>NZ_MVIM01000010.1 GCF_002086795.1 Mycolicibacterium tusciae
CCGGAAGCTAAGCCTGCCAGCGCCGATGATACTACCCAACCCGGGTGGAAAAGTAGGACACCGCCGAACACAAATTAGGATCACCCCCCACAATTGCGTGGGGGGTGATTCTATTTGCGACAATTGATTTCGAATTCTCAATAGTCGCGTGATCGGGTAGAAAGGCATACGTGGCTCACGACGGAAACGGCGACAACCGCGGGCGCGACCCTCGGTCTTCACCGCCGCGCTCATCGGGTCCCAACCGGGCCCGCCGCGCCCAACCGCGGTCCGAGGCGCGGGAAACGCCGCGGGACGACGGCCCGCCGATTCCCGCCGACATCGAAGCCAAACAGCTGGCACCCGAAATCCGCGGCGAACTCACGACTTTGGATAAGAGCACCGCCGATACGGTCGCGCGACATCTCATCGCCGCCGGCCTGCTGCTCGACGAGGATCCCGAAACCGCCCTGGCTCACGCACGCGCGGCACGCGCCCGTTCTGGTCGCATCGCCGCGGTCCGTGAAGCCGTCGGAATCGCCGCCTATCAATGTGGCGACTGGGCCCAGGCGTTGGCTGAACTGCGCGCGGCCCGCCGCATGGGCAGCAAGTCGGCCCTGCTCCCGCTCATCGCCGACTGTGAACGCGGTGTCGGACGTCCAGAAAAGGCCATCGAACTCGCCCGCAGCCCCGAGGCCGCAGAACTCACCGGTGACGACGCCGACGAGATGCGCATCGTCGCCGCCGGTGCCCGTTCGGACCTCGGTCAACATGAACAGGCGATCGCCATTCTGTCTGCGCCGCAGCTGGATCGGACGCGAAAGGGTCAGACCGCCGCGCGGCTCTTCTACGTGTACGCCGAGACGTTGCTGGCGCTCGGCCGAAACGAGGAAGCGCTGCAATGGTTCATCAGCGCCGCGGCCGCGGACGTCGAGGGACTGACCGACGCCGAAGACCGGATCACGGAGCTGAGCTGACGTGAGCGCCCTTGTGCAGGACCATGACTGCCTGCTGCTCGACCTTGACGGAACGGTGTTCCGCGGGCACGAAGCCACCGAAGGCGCGGTCGAAACACTCTCGACGGTCAGCTCGCGCACGCTTTACGTCACCAACAATGCGTCGCGCAGCCCGGCCGAGGTGGCCCAGCACCTGCAGGAACTGGGTTTCGCGGCCAAACCAGACGACGTCGTCACCAGTGCGCAGAGCGCGGCGAATCTACTGTCGGCCCAATTGCCGCCCGGCTCAGCGGTTCTCATCGTCGGCACCGACGCGCTGGCCGACGAGGTGCGACGGGCGGGGCTCGAACCGGTGCGGCAGTTCTCCGACGGGCCCGTCGGCGTCGTGCAGGGTCATTCCCCGCAGACCGGCTGGTCTGACCTTGCCGAAGCGGCGTTGGCGATTCGCAACGGTGCACTCTGGGTCGCGGCGAATGTCGATCTGACATTGCCGTCGGAGCGAGGTCTGCTGCCCGGCAACGGATCGATGGTCGCGGCCCTGCGGGCGGCGACCAACCAGGAGCCCCAGGTGGCGGGCAAGCCGCAGCCCACGCTGATGAGCGACGCGTTGGCCCGCGGCACGTTCTCCGCGCCGCTGGTCGTCGGGGACCGCCTCGATACCGACATCGCCGGGGCCAAGGCGGCCGACCTGCCGAGTCTCATGGTCCTGACCGGTGTCAGCACAGCCGGGGACATGATCCGGGCGGGGGCCTCGGAGCGGCCCGACTACCTGGCGGCCGACCTGCGCTCGCTGTACGCCCGCGCCGACATTCTGCGCGTCGAACCGCATCCCGCGTGGCGCATCGACATCGGCGCATCCGACGTGGTTGTCCATGCCACCGGGCAGGACCGCGGCGACGCACTGTCGGTCGTCCGTGCGACTGCCAGCGCAGTCTGGGATGCGAACCTCGACGGCCGTCCCTTCACGATTTCGGCGGGGGACGACACCGCGCGACAGGCCCTGGAGCCATGGTCCGTGCTCACCCCCGCCGATCGGCTAGCGTGAACAACGACATGAGTACCGACCCGGACCAAATTCGCGCCCAGATCGCGGAGCTGCTGGCTGACCTGCCCGACCCCGCGCAGGAGGGAGTCGAGATCGCCGACTCCGAGATCGACGTCATCGCCGCGCGCCTCGAGGAGGCGCACGAGCTGCTGGTCCACGCGCTCGAATCGGTCGAGAAGGGCTGACCCTCTCGTGGCACGGCGGGCACGTGTTGACGCCGAGCTGGTGCGACGCGGCCTGGCCCGCTCCCGCCAGCAGGCAGCCGAGCTGATCGGCGCGGGGCGCGTCAGCATCGACGGCATGCCCGCCGCCAAGCCCGCCACCGCCATCGCGATCAGCGCCGCACTCACGGTCGACGACTCCGGCGAACGCGCCTGGGTATCGCGCGGCGCCCACAAATTGATCGGCGCACTCGACACCTTCGAGATCGACGTCGACGGCCGCCGGTGCCTGGACGCCGGCGCCTCCACCGGTGGGTTTACCGAAGTCTTGCTCGATCGCGGCGCCCGCGAGGTCGTCGGCGTCGACGTCGGCTACGGACAGCTCGCCTGGTCGCTGCGCAACGATGCACGCGTCACCGTCATGGAGCGCACCAACGTGCGTGAACTCACCGCCGACGCCATCGGTGGCCAGGTCGACCTGGTGGTCGCCGACCTGTCGTTCATCTCGCTGTCAACAGTGCTCCCGGCACTGACGTCGTGCGCCAAAGCCGACGCCGATATCGTTCCCATGGTGAAGCCGCAATTCGAGGTCGGCAAGGATCGCGTGGGCGCCGGCGGCGTCGTCGCAGATCCCCAATTGCGTGCCGAAGCGGTGCTCAGCGTCGCCGGCCGCGCTGCCGCACTGCAGTGGCACACCGTGGCCGTCACCGCCAGCCCGCTGCCCGGTCCTTCCGGCAACGTCGAATACTTCTTGCGACTGCGACAGCGGACCGACGATCCACTGCAGGGGGAGTCGCTCGAACAGGCGGTGCTCCAAGCCGTGGCCGGGGGTCCGCAATGAGTGCCGAACGCAACATCCTGCTGGTCGTGCACACGGGTCGCGACGAGGCCACCGACGTCGCGCGCCGCGTTCATAAAGTACTCGGCGACAACGGGATTCGATTGAGAGTGCTGTCTGCGGAGGCTGTGGACCGCGCACCGGAACACCTGTCGCCCGACGACGCGCGGGCCCTCGGATCCGGAATCGAGGTCGTCGACGCCGAAGAGGGGGTCGCCGAAGGCTGCGAACTGGTTCTCGTCCTCGGTGGCGACGGTAGTTTCCTGCGCGGAGCCGAGCTGGCTCGCAACGTCGAAATCCCGGTTCTGGGTGTGAATCTGGGGCGCATCGGCTTTCTCGCCGAGGCTGAAGCCGAGAACATCGACTCCGTGCTCGACCACCTCATCAAGCGTGACTACCGCGTCGAGGAGCGGATGACGCTCGACGTCGTCGTGCGCGCCGAGGGCGAGATCATCGACCGCGGTTGGGCACTCAACGAAGCCAGCCTCGAGAAGGGGCCGCGGCTGGGCGTGCTCGGTGCCGTACTCGAAGTCGACGGACGTCCCGTGTCGGCATTCGGATGTGACGGCGTGCTCGTCGCGACGCCCACTGGATCGACGGCGTGGGCCTTCTCCGCGGGCGGGCCGATCGTGTGGCCCGATCTGGAGGCAATTCTGGTGGTGCCCAACAACGCTCATGCGCTGTTCGCCCGACCGATGGTCACCAGCCCCGACGCGTCCATCGCGATCGAGGTCGAGGCGACTGGCCACGACGCGTTGGTGTTCTGTGACGGCCGTCGAGAGATGGTGGTACCTGCGGGTGGCCGGCTGGAAGTGACCCGCTGTGGTACACCGCTGAAATGGGTGCGCCTGGACAGCGCGCCCTTCACTGACCGCCTGGTGCGCAAGTTCCGGTTGCCGGTCACAGGGTGGCGCGGGCAGTAGTGCTATCCGAGATACGCATCGAGTCGCTCGGCGCGATCAGCACCGCGACCGCCGAGTTCGGTCGCGGTCTCACCGTGCTCACCGGCGAGACGGGCACGGGCAAGACCATGGTGGTCACCAGTCTGCACCTGCTCGGCGGTGCGCGCGCGGATGCCACGCGGGTGCGGTCGGGTGCGCCCCGCGCTGTCGTCGAGGGCCGGTTCACGACAAGTGAACTGGGAGAAGACGTTACGGCCCAGATCGACGAGATCCTCGATTCCTCGGGGGCCGAGCGTGACGACGATGGCAGTGTCATCGCTGCCCGCTCCGTCGCTCGTGACGGCCCGTCGCGGGCCTTCCTCGGCGGACGCAGTGTGCCCGCGAAATCGCTGGGAACCTTCACCACCGAACTGCTCACCTTGCACGGTCAGAACGATCAGCTGCGGCTGATGCGCCCCGACGAGCAACGCGGGGCACTGGACCGTTTCGTCGACATCGAGAAGCCGCTCAAGCGGTACCAGAAGCTGCGCGAAGAGTGGCTGGCTGCGCGCCGCGACCTCGTCGACCGCACGCAGCGGGCGCGCGAACTCGCCCAAGAAGCCGACCAGCTCAAGTTCGCGCTGAACGAGATTCACACCGTTGCACCGCAACCCGGTGAGGACCACGAGCTCGTCGCTGACATCCAGCGGCTGTCGGAACTGGACGCGGTCCGGGAAGCGGCGCAGACCGCACGGGCGGCGCTGACCGGCGACGACGATCCGTCGCCCGAAACCGTGTCCGCGTTCGGCGCTGCGGGACAGGCGAAGTCGGCATTGGAGGCGACTGAGGATACGACGCTGCGGGCGCTGGGCACACAACTCGACGGTGCCCTTGCGGTGATCGGCGACGTGGCAAGCGAACTCGGCGATTATCTGGCGGCGCTGCCCAGTGACGCCAGCACCCTGGAAGCGAAGTTGCTGCGGCAGAGCGAGCTGCGCACGCTGACGCGCAAGTACGCTGCCGACATCGACGGTGTGCTGCAGTGGGCGCACCAGTCTCGGGAGCGGCTGACGCAGCTCGACGTGTCCGAGGAGGCGCTCGCCGATCTGGAACGTCAGGTCCGCGCTCTGCACGACGAGGTCGTCGTCGCCGCCAACGACCTCACCAAGGCGCGGACCAAAGCGGCCAAGGGGCTGTCCAAGGCGGTGACCGCCGAACTGTCGGGGCTGGCGATGGCCGACGCCGAGTTCACGGTGTCGGTGGCGCCGCTGGCCGCACGCGTCGATGACACCGCACCACTGACCGTGTCCCCGGGTGTGACGGCTCACGCAGGCCAGTACGGCGTCGACGCCGTCGAGTTCGGCTTCGCCGCGCACCGCGGCATGGATGTGCTTCCACTGAACAAGAGCGCGTCCGGCGGTGAGCTGTCGCGCGTCATGCTCGCGCTCGAGGTCGTGCTGGCCGCTTCGACCGAGGGCACGACGATGGTCTTCGACGAGGTGGACGCGGGAGTGGGTGGGCGGGCGGCGGTGCAGATAGGGCGTCGACTGTCCCGGTTGGCCAGAACGCACCAGGTCATCGTCGTCACTCACCTGCCGCAGGTGGCCGCCTACGCCGACGTACACCTGATGGTTTCCAGCGGCGGAAAGGGCAAGGCCAGCGGCGTGCATCGGTTGGACGACGACGACCGCGTGGCCGAACTCGCGCGGATGCTGGCGGGCCTTGGCGAATCCGACAGCGGCCGCGCGCATGCCCGTGAACTACTGGAGGCGGCGCAGCAAGACAGAGGCGATAGCGGCTAGGGATCAGTCCCCGAGAACGGTGTCGAGCAATGCGCCGATGAACTCGGCATCGGCTACGTCAGCCGTCATCAGTCGTCGGTAGAACACCGCGCCGGACAGCGCCGCGGAGGCGGCCTCAGCATCGACGCGTGCCGGGAACTGCCCATCGGTTACTCCTGCCGCGATGGCGTCGGTCAGGCGATGGCGCCGCTGAGCCGAATAGCGGTGAAAGAACTCGCGAATGGCCGGTTCGTTTTCCGTCGCTTGAATCAGGGCGGGGATACACGCTGCCACCGGCGAGTCGTTGAGTGCGCGGGCCAGATGGCTCAGCAGCAACTCGACGCGTTGCCGGGCCGTGCCGGCGACGAGTTCGCGGTCGGGGTTCGGTTGCACATTGAGGGTCTCCAGCGCATCGGCGATCAACGCGGCCTTATCGGGCCAGTGCCGGTACAGCGTGCTGCGTCCGACTCGCGCTCGCGCAGCCACCGACTCCATCCGGAAGCCCGCGTATCCCGTCTCCGCGAACTCTTCGAGCGCGGCCCGGCATATCACCCGTCGCGAGTGGCCGACGCGCGGATCGGGCTGCGATCTTTGGGACATATGTGTATCATAAACCCTAGGAGGTGCACAGATGAATAAGATCAGCGTTCGCTACATCGTCGATGATGTCGATGCTGCGGTGGACTTCTACACATCCGTATTCCAGTTCGAGGTCGCGATGCGGCCTGCGCCGGGGTTTGCGATGCTCAACCGCGGAGAGTTGCGGCTCCTGCTCAACTCGCCCGGGGCCGGCGGCGCCGGCCAGACGCTCGCCGATGGCAGTCGACCAGAACCGGGTGGCTGGAACCGATTTCAGCTTCAAGTCGACGATCTCGATGAGGCGGTCGCCGAAATGCGAAAGGTCGGCGCGGACTTGAGGATCGATGTGATCGACGGCAGAGGCGGACGGCAGGCGCTCGTGCCGGACCCGGCGGGCAACCTTGTCGAGGTGTTCCAGCCGTACGCCTAATTGTGTTGCAGTTGTGACTGAAGTGAACTCTGAGGCGCATGTTACGGCGCGCCTCCGACAGAGACGCCGCGGCTATCGACAGAATCGCCGCATGAAGATGTCAGCGCTGCTATCCCGCAATGCCAGCTCTCGCCCGGGCATCACCGGCACAGCCCGCGTCGACCGCGACATCGATCGATTGCTGAGACGCATCAACCCCGGGGACATCGTCGTCCTCGACGCCCTCGATCTGGACCGGATCACCGCGGACGCTCTCGTCGAGGCCGGCGTCACCGCGGTCGTCAACGCGTCGCCGTCGATCTCCGGGCGGTACCCCAATCTCGGTCCCGAGGTGCTGGTCGCCAACGGTGTCACCCTGATCGACGACACCGGCGACGAGGTCTTCAAGAAGGTCAAGGACGGCGCGCGGGTGCGCCTGCACGAGGGCGGCGTCTACTCCGGTGACCGTCGCCTGATCCTCGGCGCCGAGCGCTCCGACCACGAAATCCATGAGCTGATGCACGAGGCCAAGAGCGGGCTGGTGGCACACCTGGAGGCCTTCGCGGGCAACACCATCGAGTTCATCCGCAGCGAGAGCCCGCTGCTGATCGACGGCATCGGCATCCCCGACATCGACGTCGACATGAACCGCCGCCACGTCGTCATCGTGGCCGAGGAGCCGAGTTCGGCTGCCGACCTGAAGGCCCTCAAGCCATTCATCAAGGAGTACCAACCGGTGCTGGTGGGTGTCGGCACCGGAGCCGACGTGCTGCGCAAGGCCGGCTACCGTCCGCAGCTCATCGTCGGTGACCCGGACCGGATCAGCGCCGACGCGCTGCGTTGCGGCGCGCAGGTCGTGCTGCCCGCCGACGCCGACGGGCACGCCGCGGGTCTCGAGCGGATTCAGGACCTCGGTGTCGGGGCAATGACGTTCCCCGCTGCCGGATCGGCCGCCGACCTCGCGCTGCTGCTGTGTGATCACCACGGCGCCTCGCTGATCGTGACCGCGGGCCACCGCGCAAGCATCGAGGAGTTCTTCGACCGGTCGCGCCAGCAGAGCAACCCGTCGACCTTCCTCACGCGCCTGAAGGTGGGGGAGAAGCTGGTCGACGCCAGGGCCGTCGCCACGCTGTATCGCAGCCGGGTCTCCGGCGGGGCCATCGCATTGCTCGTCCTTGCCATGCTTGTCGCGGTGATCGTCGCGCTGTGGGTGTCCCGAGCCGATACTGCGCTGGTCGATTGGGTCGTCGACTACTGGAACCGGTTCGCGCTCTGGGTTCAGGGCTGGGTCACCTAGGGGATGAAATGATTTCCCTGCGCTCACACGCGATCTCACTCGCAGCGGTGTTCCTTGCGTTGGCCATCGGGGTCGCGCTGGGATCCGGCTTGCTCTCCGACACGGTGTTGTCGGGCCTGCGTGCCGACAAGGCCGAACTCCAGGACCAGATCAACGCGCTCACCGATGACAAGAACGCCATCAACGAAAAGCTGAGCGCAGCAGGGGAATTCGATTCCCAAATGGCGCCCCGAATCTTGCGGGACTCACTCAAGGGAAAGTCGGTGGTGATTTTCCGTACGCCGGACGCGGCACAGGACGACGTCGAGGGACTGGCGCGCCTGGTGTCCGAGGCCGGCGGAACCGTCGCCGGGACCGTGGGCCTGACACCCGAATTCGTCAACGCCCATTCGTCCGAGAAACTGCTGTCGGTGGTCAACTCGCCGATCGTGCCCGCGGGGAAACAGCTGAGCACCACGTCGGTCGATCAGGGCTCACAGGCCGGTGATCTGCTCGGCATCAGCCTGCTGATCAACAGGGACCCGAAGGTGTCCGTCGTCGACGACATGCAGCGCGACACCGTGCTGGCGACGCTGCGCGACACCGGCTTCATCACCTACGGCACCGAGCGCATCGGCCCGGCCGACACCGCACTGATCGTGACGGGCGGCGCGCTGCCCGAGGACGCGGGGAACCAGGGCTCCACGGTCGCCAGGTTCGCGGCTGGGATGGCTCCGCACGGCTCCGGCACGGTGCTGGCCGGACGCGACGGGTCGGCCTCCGGTACCGCCGCGGTGGCCGTGGCGAGGTCGGATGCCTCGCTGGGCACCGCCGTCAGCACCATCGACGACATCGATTCGGAGTCCGGCCGGATCACCTCCGTGCTGGCCCTCGGCGACCTGATCGCCGGCGGCAAGCCCGGCCAGTACGGCATTGGCCAGGGCGCCGCATCGGTAACCATCCCGCAATAATCTGCCGGCGGCGCGTCAGCGACGGCTTGTCGGCGTCGGTGTTAGGGTTGGGTTCCGTGGGTCGGCAGGCCCCAGCTATTCACAGCGAGCCCCTGCCGCGTTGTCACGGAGGTTGCTCTTGCCAGCACTACGCAAGCACCCGCAGGCCCCCACGAAACACATGTTCGTCACCGGCGGTGTGGTTTCCTCCCTCGGTAAAGGCCTGACCGCATCCAGCCTCGGACAGTTGCTGACGGCGCGCGGCCTGCAGGTGACGATGCAGAAGCTGGACCCCTACCTCAACGTCGACCCCGGAACCATGAACCCCTTCCAGCACGGCGAGGTCTTCGTGACCGAGGACGGTGCCGAGACCGACCTCGACGTCGGCCATTACGAGCGGTTCCTCGATCGCAACCTGTACGGGTCGGCGAATGTCACGACGGGGCAAGTCTATTCATCGGTGATCGCCAAGGAGCGCCGCGGCGAGTACCTCGGTGACACCGTGCAGGTGATTCCCCACATCACCGACGAGATCAAGCGGCGCATCCTGGCGATGGCCGACCCGGATCCCGCCGGGCACCGTCCCGACGTGGTGATCACCGAGATCGGCGGCACCGTCGGCGACATCGAATCGCTGCCGTTTCTGGAGGCCGCCCGCCAGGTGCGCCACGAGGTCGGCCGCGAGAACTGCTTCTTTCTGCACTGCTCGCTGGTGCCGTTCATGGCGCCGTCCGGCGAATTGAAGACCAAGCCGACGCAGCACTCGGTGGCCGCACTGCGCAGCATCGGCATCAGCCCCGACGCGTTGATTCTGCGGTGCGACCGCGACGTGCCCGAACCGTTGAAGAACAAGATCGCGCTGATGTGCGACGTGGACATCGACGGTGTCATCTCCACGCCGGACGCCCCGTCGATATACGACATTCCCAAGGTGCTGCACCGCGAGGAACTGGACGCTTATGTGGTGCGCCGGCTGAACCTGCCCTTCCGCGACGTCGACTGGACGCAGTGGAACGACTTGCTGCACCGCGTGCACGAACCGCGCGAGACGGTGCGAATCGCATTGGTGGGCAAGTACATCGATCTGTCCGACGCCTACCTGTCGGTCGCCGAGGCGTTGCGGGCGGGCGGCTTCGCCCACCACGCCAAGGTGGAGATGCGTTGGGTCGCCTCCGACGACTGTGAATCCGATGGCGGTGCGGCCGCTGCACTCGGAGATGTCCACGGCATCTTGATTCCGGGCGGTTTCGGCATCCGCGGCATCGAGGGCAAGATCGGCGCCATCCAGTACGCGCGCAAACGGGGGCTGCCGGTCTTCGGGTTGTGCCTCGGATTGCAGTGCATCGTCATCGAGGCGGCGCGCTCCGTGGGCATCACCGAGGCCAACTCGGCGGAGTTCGATCCGAAGACTCCCGACCCCGTCATCTCCACGATGGCCGACCAGCGCGATGCCGTTGCCGGCGAGGCCGACCTCGGCGGCACCATGCGCCTCGGTGCGTATCCGGCGGTGCTGGAGCCGAATTCGATTGTGGCGCAGGCCTACGGTGCTCGCGAGGTGTCCGAACGGCATCGGCACCGGTACGAGGTCAACAACTCGTATCGTGACCGGATCGCCGAGAGCGGACTGCGGTTCAGCGGGACGTCGCCGGACGGTCACCTCGTCGAGTTCGTCGAGTACGGCGTCGACGTGCATCCGTTCATCGTCGGCACCCAGGCGCACCCGGAGCTGAAGAGCAGGCCGACGCGGCCGCATCCGCTGTTCGTCGCGTTCGTCGGCGCGGCGCTGGACTACAAGGCCGAGGAGCGACTTCCCGGGATGGAGATTCCGGAGCACGCGAACGGATCGGAGCACGCCGACGAGGTCGGACAACAGTTGCGCGATACCGAGTTGCAAAAAACGGAAGCTCGTGGCTGAACACGATTTCGAGACCGTTGACTCCGAAATCCTCTACGTCGGGAGCATTTTCGCACTACGCGCCGATCAAGTGCGCATGCCCGGCGGCAACATCGCCAAACGCGAAGTCGTCGAGCACTACGGGGCGGTCGGCATCGTCGCGCTCGACGACGAGAACAACGTCGCGATGGTCTACCAGTATCGGCACCCGATCGGCCGTCGGTTGTGGGAGCTGCCCGCGGGCCTGCTGGATCTGGGTGGCGAGGCGCCCCAGCTGACCGCGGCGCGGGAGCTGGCGGAGGAGGCGGGCCTCGCCGCGTCGGATTGGCGTGTTCTTGCCGATCTCGTGTCGACGCCGGGCTTCACCGACGAGAGCGTGCGCGTCTATCTGGCGACCGGGCTAACCAATGTCGGACGGCCCGAGGCCCACGACGAGGAAGCCGATCTGCAGCTGAAGTGGTTCCCGCTGGTTGAGGCGGTGCGGATGGTGTTCGCCGGCGAGATCGTCAATTCGCTTGCGGTGGCGGGCATCCTGGCCGCACACGCGATGCCGAACACGGGTGAGCTGCGGCCCGTTGACGCGCCGTGGATTGACCGCCCGCACAGGCTGGCGGAACGCAAGGCCGCGCAATGACGACCTTTCGCCCCGCCCTCGATGACCAGCTCCAGGGCTACCTCGACCACCTGACCATCGAGCGCGGCGTCGCCGCCAACACCCTGAGCTCCTACCGCCGAGATCTGCGGCGCTACTCCGACCATCTGACCCTGCGCGGCATCGACGACCTGGCGAAGGTGACCGAGTCTGACGTCAGCGACTTCTTGGTCGCGCTGCGCCGTGGCGATCCCGACGCCGGAACTGTCCCGCTGTCCGCGGTTTCGGCCGCACGAGCGCTGATCGCGGTCCGCGGGCTGCACCGCTTCGCAGAGGCCGAGGGTCTCACCGCGCTGAACGTGGCGGCGGCCGTCAAACCGCCGACGCCGAGCCGACGGCTGCCCAAGAGCCTGTCGATCGACGAGGTGCTCGCCCTGCTGGACGGCGCCGGCGGTGACAGTGCGGCTGACGGCCCGCTCACGCTGCGTAACCGGGCACTGCTGGAACTGCTCTACTCGACCGGGGCGCGCATCTCGGAGGCCGTCGGCCTTGACGTGGACGACATCGACACGCAGGCACGGTCGGTGCTGCTGCGCGGCAAGGGCGGCAAGCAACGTCTGGTGCCCGTCGGCCGGCCAGCTGTCACGGCGTTGGACGCCTACCTCGTGCGCGGACGGCCGGAGCTGGCCCGCCGCGGACGCGGAACCCCGGCGATCTTCCTCAACGCCAGGGGCGGACGGCTTTCACGTCAGAGTGCGTGGCAGGTGCTTCAGGACGCCGCCGGACGGGCGGGCATCACGTCGGCGGTGTCGCCGCACGTGCTGCGGCACTCGTTCGCCACGCACCTGCTCGACGGCGGCGCCGACGTCCGCGTCGTGCAGGAGTTGCTCGGCCACGCGTCGGTTACCACGACGCAGATCTACACGATGGTCACGGTGACGGCGCTGCGCGAGGTGTGGGCGGGCGCGCACCCGCGGGCGCACTGAGGTCGGGCTAGCCCAGGTACTCCGACTCGAGCACGAGGTCGGGGGCGAGCGTCTGATATTCGCCGTGCGTCTTGTGCTCGACCGTGGCGAACAGCTTGCCCTGCTGCTCGCGCATGTACTCGCGGTACTTCGGGGAGCCCGGGATCAGCATGTTGTCGGCGACCACGATGGATCCCTTGTGCAGCCAGCCGCGGTCCAGGATGGCCTGCAGGTCGGGCAGGTAGGCGGCCTTGTCGTGGTCGACGAACAGCAGATCCAGCGATCCTGTGGTGAAGCCGTGCTCGCCGGCAAGCGCGTCGAGTGTCTTACCGCCGTCACCGATCGTGCCGACCACACACGTCACCCGGTCGGCGATTCCGGCGTGCTCCCAGATACGTTGTGCCACCCCGGCATTGGCGGCGGAAAGCTCGACGGAGAACACCTTGGCTCCCGGCGCCGCGCGGGCGATCCGCAGCGAGCCGTAGCCGCAGTAGGTGCCGAGCTCGAGTGCCAACCTGGCGTCGGCGCGGCGCACGGCGGCGTCGAGCAGCTCGCCCTTCTCGTCCCCGATGTTGATCAGGAACGACTTCTCGTAGGCGAACTCGTCGATCTTGGCGATCGCGTCGTCGATGTCGCCGCGGCGGGCATTGGCCACCACGTAGTCGACGGCGGCCTGTTCGCGTCCGTCGCCGATCTGACCGGTCTTGGTGATGTTGCGGGACCCGACCGCCAGCCGCAGGAACGACCAACGCAGGAAGGGGATGCGGCGCTTGAGGCTCACGTGGACCAGCCTAGGCGGGATGTCGGGGAAAAAGTTGCCTGCGGGTCTGGCAGACCAGGCAGTCACCTCCCGTTAAACTTGCCCGGATGTCCGCCATGCCTACGTCTTGCCTGACCAGCGACGGTCGGCATGGCTGACGACGACGAAGTCGCCGGCCTCGGCTTGACCGGCCGTCCACCGCGAACCATCCCCATACCCGAACCGAGGACCTCGCACGGTCCGGCCAAGGTCATCGCGATGTGCAACCAGAAGGGCGGGGTGGGCAAGACCACGTCGACCATCAACCTCGGCGCCAGCCTCGCCGAGTACGGGCGCCGCGTGCTCCTGGTCGACCTGGATCCGCAGGGCGCGCTGTCGGCGGGCCTGGGCGTGCCGCACTACGAACTCGAGCACACGGTCCACAACCTGCTGATCGAACCGCGGGTGTCGATCGACGACGTGCTGATCAACACCCGCGTCAAGAATCTCGACCTCGTGCCGAGCAATATCGACCTATCGGCCGCCGAGATCCAATTGGTCAACGAGGTGGGCCGCGAACAGTCGTTGGCCCGCGCGCTCTACCCGGTGCTGGACCGTTACGACTACGTCCTGATCGACTGCCAGCCGTCGCTGGGTCTGCTCACCGTCAACGGGTTGGCGTGCAGTGACGTGGTGATCATCCCGACGGAGTGCGAGTTCTTCTCACTGCGCGGGCTGGCGCTACTGACCGATACCGTCGACAAGGTGCACGACCGGCTGAACCCGAAGCTGTCCATCGGCGGCATCCTGATCACCCGATACGACCCGCGCACCGTGAACTCGCGCGAAGTCATGGCCCGAGTTCTCGAAAGATTCGGCGACCTGGTGTTCGACACCGTCATCACCCGTACGGTGCGCTTCCCCGAAACCAGTGTCGCCGGTGAACCCATCACCTCGTGGGCGCCGAAATCCGTTGGTGCTGAGGCATATCGGTCATTGGCGCGCGAGGTCATCGACCGGTTCGGCGCGTGATCGAAGCGGTGACCGAGGCCGGAACCGACGACACTGCGACACCAGATGCCGACCGGTCGCAGCAGGCGGGCTTTCAGGTTCGGCTGAGCAATTTCGAAGGCCCGTTCGACCTGCTGTTGCAGCTGATCTTCGCGCATCGCCTCGACGTCACCGAGGTGGCGCTGCACCAGGTGACCGACGACTTCATCGTGTACACCAAGGAAATCGGCGTCCAGCTCGAGCTGGAAGAGACGACGACGTTCCTGGTGATCGCGGCCACGCTGCTGGACCTCAAGGCGGCCCGGCTGCTGCCGGCTGGGGAGGTGCACGACGAGGACGATCTGGCGCTGCTCGAGGTCCGTGACCTGCTGTTCGCCCGGCTGCTCCAGTACCGGGCGTTCAAGCACGTCGCGGAGATGTTCGCCGAACTCGAGTCCGCGGCGCTGCGCAGCTATCCGCGGGCGGTGGCGCTGGAAGAGGGCTTTCAGGAGCTGTTGCCCGAGGTGATGATCGGCGTCGACGCCGAGACGTTCGCCCAGATCGCGGCGGCGGCGCTCACCCCGCGGCCGGTGCCGACCGTCGCGCTCGAGCACCTGCACCAGGTGGGGGTATCGGTGCCCGAGCAGGTCAGTAACCTGATGGCGCTGCTGGAGGGCCGCGGCGTCGGACAGTGGGCGTCGTTCCGCGACCTGGTGGCCGACTGTGCGGCACCGATAGAGATCGTCGGCCGCTTCCTGGCGCTGCTCGAGCTGTACCGGGCCAAGGCAGTAGCATTCGAACAACCAGAACCGCTTGGTGCGCTCCAGATTTCGTGGACCGGCGAACGGCCTACCCATCAACACCTGGCGGTGGAAGAAGACCACTATGACGGATAACACTCCGACCGACGTCGCGACCGACACGCCCGTCGAGACGGACCTCGATGAGGGGTTGGATCTCGGCATCGATGTGGCCAACGCGCCGGAGTTGGAGGATTCGGAGCTCGGGTCGGTGCTGGAGGCGCTGCTGCTGGTGGTGGACACGCCGGTGACGATCGAGCAGCTCGCCGCCGCGACCGAGCAGCCCGCCTACCGGGTTGGGGCCAAGCTGCAGGCGATGGCCGGGGAACTGCGCGACCGCGAAAGCGGGATCGATCTGCGCGAGGCAGGCGGTGGTTGGCGGATGTACACGCGCGCGCGGTTCGCGCCCTACGTGGAGCGGCTGCTGCTCGATGGCGCGCGATCCAAGTTGACGCGCGCCGCGCTCGAGACACTGGCCGTGGTGGCCTACCGCCAGCCGGTGACGCGCGCGCGGGTCAGCGCGGTGCGCGGCGTCAACGTCGACGCGGTCATCCGGACGCTCCTCGCGCGTGGACTGGTCACCGAGGCGGGCGTCGACCCCGACTCGGGCGCGGTGACGTTCGCGACCACCGAACTGTTCCTGGAGCGGCTCGGCTTGACCTCGTTGGCCGACCTTCCGGACATTGCGCCGCTGTTGCCCGACGTCGACGTGATCGACGACCTGAGCGAAACACTGGACGAGGAGCCGCGTTTCATGAAGCTCAGCGGTGCGCCTGCGGCCCAGGCGCCGACGAATTTCGATTTGGACAAAGACGCGGATGGCTGAATCTGAGGGCGTGCGCTTACAGAAAGTGTTGTCGCAGGCCGGAATTGCATCGCGCCGGGTCGCCGAGAAGATGATCCTCGACGGGCGGGTCGAGGTCGACGATCGGATCGTGACCGAACTGGGCACCCGCGTGGATCCCGACGTCTCGGTGATCCGGGTCGACGGCGCCCGGGTCACCGTCGACGACACCTTGGTTCACCTGGCGATCAACAAGCCCAAGGGCATGCACTCGACGATGTCCGACGACCGGGGGCGCCCGTGCGTGGGCGATTTGGTCGAGCACCGGGTTCGCGGTAACAAGAAGCTGTTTCACGTCGGCCGGCTGGACGCCGACACCGAGGGCCTGCTGCTGTTGACCAACGACGGCGAGCTCGCGCACCGCCTGATGCATCCGTCCTACGAAGTGCCCAAGACGTACCTGGCGACGGTGATCGGCACGGTGCCGCGCGGCCTGGGGCGCAAGCTGCGTGACGGGATCGAACTGGACGACGGCCCCGCGCGCGTCGACGACTTCGCCGTCGTGGACACCGTGCCCGGCAAGACGTTGGTGCGGGTCACGTTGCACGAAGGCCGCAAGCGGATCGTGCGTCGGCTGCTTGCGGCCGTCGGTTTCCCGGTGAAAGAGTTGGTGCGCACCGAAATCGGGGCGGTGTCATTGGGGGATCAGCGGCCGGGCACCATCCGGGTGCTGACCCAGAAGGAGCTTGGCACGTTGTACAAGGCGGTGGGGATGTGAGCGGATTGATCATCGCGGTCGACGGTCCTGCCGGCACCGGAAAGTCCTCGGTGTCAAGGGGTTTGGCGCGTGCCCTACGGGCGCGCTACCTGGACACCGGAGCGATGTACCGCATCGTCACCCTGGCCGTCGTGCGAGCCGGTGTCGACTTGGCCGATACGCCTGCGATCGAGGTGGTCGCCGCGGATGTCCCGTTGTCGGTGGGCTACGACCCCGACGAGGACAAGGCTTACCTTGACGCAGAGGATGTTTCGCGGGAGATCCGTGGTGATCAGGTGACGAAGGCGGTGTCCGCGGTATCGGCGGTGCCCGCGGTGCGCGCGCGGCTCGTCGGGCTTCAGCGCGAGCTCGCGGAAGGGCCGGGTAGCGTCGTTGTCGAAGGCCGCGACATCGGGACGGTCGTGCTGCCCAACGCCGATCTCAAGATCTTCCTCACGGCGTCGGCAGAGAAGCGGGCGCGGCGTCGCTACGACCAGAACGTCGCCGCCGGGCGTGAGGATGACTACGAAAGAGTGCTCGCTGACGTGAAGCGCCGGGATCATCTGGATTCGACCCGTCCCGTGTCCCCGCTGCGTGCCGCCGACGACGCGGTGGTGGTCGACACCAGTGACATGACCGAGTCCGAGGTGGTCACGCATCTGACCGAGCTCGCCGAGCAGCGCGCCGGTGCGTCGAAATGAGCGACCCGGATTCGGATGGCACGTGGTCCGACGAGAGTGATTGGGAGCTCGGGGCCGAGGACGTCGCCGAGGCGATCGAGGAGGCCGCGGCGCCGCCACCGGTGGTCGCCGTGGTCGGGCGGCCCAACGTCGGCAAGTCGACACTGGTCAACCGGATTCTGGGCCGTCGCGAGGCGGTGGTGCAGGACGTTCCCGGTGTCACTCGGGACCGGGTCTCCTATGACGCGAACTGGCTCGGACGCCGCTTCGTCGTACAGGACACCGGAGGTTGGGAACCCGACGCCAAGGGCCTGCAACAGCTGGTCGCCGAGCAGGCGTCGGTGGCGATGCGTACCGCCGACGCGATCATCCTCGTGGTCGATGCCGTGGTGGGCGCGACTGCGGCCGACGAGGCCGCGGCGAAACTGCTGCAGCGATCCGGCAAACCAGTCTTCTTGGCGGCCAACAAGGTTGACAGTGAACGCGGCGAAGCCGACGCCGCGGCCCTGTGGTCGCTGGGGCTAGGTGAGCCGCACCCGATCAGCGCGATGCACGGTCGCGGAGTGGCCGACCTGCTCGACAAACTGATCGACGAGCTGCCGACAGTGTCGGAGATTGCCTCGGGCGGGGGAGGACCACGCCGCGTCGCGTTGGTGGGTAAGCCGAACGTCGGCAAGAGCTCGCTGCTGAATCGTCTTGCCGCAGAAGAGCGCTCGGTGGTACACGACGTCGCGGGCACGACCGTCGACCCGGTCGACTCGCTGATCGAGATGGACGGCAAGCTCTGGCGATTCGTCGACACCGCGGGATTGCGTCGCAAGGTGGGGCAGGCCAGCGGGCATGAGTTCTACGCGTCGGTACGCACGCACGGCGCCATCGACGCCGCCGAGGTCGCGATCGTGTTGATCGACGCGTCGGTGCCGCTCACCGAGCAGGACCAGCGCGTGCTGTCGATGGTGATCGAGGCCGGCCGGGCTTTGGTACTGGCGTTCAACAAATGGGACCTGGTCGACGAGGACCGCCGCTATCTCTTGGAAAAGGAGATCGACCGGGAACTGTCGCAGCTGCAGTGGGCGCCGCGGGTCAACATCTCGGCGATGACCGGCCGCGCGGTGCAGAAGCTGGTGCCCGCCCTGGAGACGGCACTGGAATCATGGGACGCCCGCGTGCCCACCGGCCGCTTGAACACGTTCTTCAAGGAGATCGTCGCCGCGACCCCGCCACCGGTGCGCGGCGGTAAGCAGCCGCGGATCCTGTTCGCCACCCAGGCGACGGCTCGGCCGCCGACGTTCGTGCTGTTCACCACCGGGTTCCTCGAGGCCGGATACCGCCGGTTCCTGGAGCGGCGGTTGCGCGAGACGTTCGGATTCGAGGGCAGCCCGATCCGGATCAACGTGCGGGTGCGCGAGAAGCGCGGCTCACGGTCTCGATAGTGGCGAATCGGGCGCGCCTACACCCCCTGAGGGGTCGTTTGCGCGCCGAATTTCCTCAAAATCACGCTGATTCCAACCCTGCTTGGCGTCGTTGTCGCTGGGTAGCCTCGCTACGTGCTTGACCGATGGTGTTGTCCGCGTCTCTGAATACGCGTCCGATGACCCTGGTCGCCCGTTAGGCGACTGACTCGAAAGCAGCCCAGTTCATGCGTTCTCTTCTGATCTTCACCCTGGTCGGCGTCGGCGCGCAACTGGTCGATGGCGCGCTCGGTATGGCCTTCGGCGTCACGGCCTCGACGCTTCTGGTGCTCAGCGGTGTCGCGTCGGCCCAAGCCAGCGCGGCGGTCCATCTCGCCGAGGTGGGCACGACGTTCGCGTCGGGCCTGTCGCACTGGAAATTCAAGAACATCGACTGGTCGATCGTGGCGAAGCTGGGTGTCCCCGGCGCGGTCGGCGCGTTCGTCGGTGCGACCTTGCTGTCGTCGCTGTCGACGGAGGACGCGGCGCCGTTGATGGCGACGATCCTGTTGGCCATCGGTGTCTATGTGCTGGTGCGCTTTTCGCTGCGCACCCCGCCTGCGGTCACCGGCGGAGGGAGCAAGCTCAGCGCGAAGTTCCTCACACCACTGGGGATCTTCGGCGGCTTCATCGACGCGTCAGGTGGTGGCGGTTGGGGCCCGGTGACCACCAGCACGCTGCTCTCCAGCGGTAAGACGGCGCCGCGGACCGTGATCGGCTCGGTGAGCGCCTCGGAGTTCTTGGTCGCGGTGTCGGCGTCACTGGGATTCCTGGTCGGGCTGCGCGAGGAGTTCCTGCACAACCTGCCGATCGTGCTCGGCCTGGCGCTGGGCGGCGTGATCGCCGCACCGTTCGCGGCGTGGTTGGTCAGCCGGGTCAGCCCGGCGCTGCTGGGCACGGCCGTCGGCGGTGTGATCGTGCTGACCAACTCGCAGAAGCTGGTGAAGTACTTCGGCATCGCGTCGCCGTGGTCGACGCTGATCTACACCGGCATCGTGACGGCCTGGGCGTCGTTCGTCTACCTGGCGTGGAGGCTGTCGAAGGCGCCCGCCTTCGTCCCGGAGGAACTCGAGGCCGAGGTCGCCGACGCCGAGCGGGTGGATCCGGTCGACGAGGCGCGCTGATCAGGTAGTGATTCGCGGGCACTAGGCTCGCTCCAGTGCCCGTTCTCGACATGATCCTGATCGCCCTCGCCGGCGTCGGGGCAGGTGCGATCAACGCAGTTGTCGGGTCGGGCACCCTCATCACCTTCCCCACGCTGGTTGCGCTGGGTTATCCACCGGTCACATCGACCATGTCGAACGCCGTCGGCCTGGTGGCCGGCAGTGCGTCGGGAACGTGGGGCTACCGCCGCGAACTGCGCGGGCAGTGGCATCGGCTGCGGTGGCAACTGCCGGCGTCGTTCTTCGGTGCGGGGCTGGGTGCGTGGCTGCTGCTGCATCTGCCCGAGAAGGTGTTCCAGCAGATCGTGCCGGTGCTGCTGATCCTCGCGCTGGTGCTGGTCGTGATCGGGCCGCGCATCCAGGACTGGGCGCGTCGGCGGTCGGAGGCGGCCGGCGAGTCGGCGGAGCACGTGTCGCCGCGGAAGATGGTGATGCTCGTCATCGCGACCTTCGCGGTGGGCATCTACGGCGGGTACTTCACCGCCGCACAGGGAATCCTGCTGATCGCCGCGATGGGCGCGTTGCTTCCCGAGGACATGCAGCGGATGAACGCGGCCAAAAATCTGCTCTCGCTGGTCGTGAATATCGTTGCGGCAGTGGCCTACACGGTCGTCGCGTTCGACCGGATCAGCTGGCTGGCCGCCGGGCTGATCGCGCTCGGGTCGACGATCGGCGGGTTCCTCGGCGCGCACTACGGACGACGGCTGTCGCCCACTGCGCTGCGCGCGTTCATCGTCGTTGTGGGCCTGATCGGGCTGTGGCGGCTGCTGACGATCTAGAAGTGCGTCCGCGCCTTCTCCTGTTCGAGTACCGCGTCGAGATCTTTGAGTCGCTCCATCGATGACACCGCGCGCTGCGTGCGGTTGTTCTTCGCGAGCAGGTCTCGATGGCGGTGCACGAATGCCCAGTAGCCCGCGGTGAACGGGCATGCGTCGTCGCCGAGCCGTTTCTTCGGGTCGTATGCGCAGTCTGCGCAGTGGTCGCTCATCTTGTTGATGTAGGCGCCGCCGGACGCGTAGGGCTTGGTGGCGAGCTTGCCGCCGTCGGCGTGCTGGCTCATGCCGAGGACGTTGGTCGGCATGACCCACCGGAAGCCGTCGACGTAGGCGGTGGCGAACCACTCGGTCAGCTCGCGCGGGTGGTAGCCGCGCTGGAGCGCGTGATTGCCCAGGACCATGAGCCGTTGAATGTGGTGTGTCCATCCGCGGTCGCGGACACCCATCAGGGCATGGCGCAGGCATTCGGCGGTCACGGCGTCGGCGTCCAGGTCGATCCACCAGTCCGGCAGCTTGGCCCGCGCGTCAAGTTTGTTGTTGCGGAGGTAGGCCGGGCCGAAGTGCCAATAGAGGTGCCACATGTATTCGCGCCAGCCGAGGATCTGGCGGATGAAGCCTTCGACGGCGGCCAGCGGAGCCTGCTGTCGACGGTAAGCCTGCTCGGCGGCGTGGACTGCGTCGAGAGGATGCAGGACGCCCAGATTCAAGGGGACGGACAGCAGTGAGTGCGACATCGCCCAGTCCTGGCCCATCATGGCGTCCTCGTAGCGACCGAAGAGTTCGAGGCGGTGGTCGATGAAGCGGGTCAGCGCGCGCTTGGCCTCCGACGGCGTGACGGCAAAGAGGCGTGGGCCGTCGTCGCCGACGGTGTCGATGTCCATGCGGTCGAGATCGCGGCGCACCTGGTCGTCGATGTCGTCCTCGTGAGGGCGGTATGGCTTCGGAGTGCCCAGTGTCGCTTGCTTTTTGGGTGGAGATTCGCGGTTGTCCTCGTCGTAGTTCCAGCGCCCGCCGACGGGATCGGCGCCGTTCATGAGCACGTCGAAGCGGCGGCGCTGGTCGCGGTAGAAGTCCTCCATCCGGAATCTCGTGCGGTTGCCGGCCCACCCGGCGAAGTCGGCGCGGGGGAGTGCGAAAGTCGGGGTGGGCAGGATGTCGGCCACGAGACCGTGCTTCTTGAGGCGGTGGACGAACCGCTCGGCGGCGTGCGAGGTCGGCTCGTGGACGAGGACGGGGCGGCCGAAGCGCTCGAGCGCGTCGGTGTAGGTATCGGCTTTGAGCAGAGTGGCGCGGTCTCCGAGGTCGCGCTCGGCGTGGCGGAGTGCCGACAGGACGAGGTGCAGCTTCTGCCGGTGGTAGCGGCGACGGCGCAGCGCGGAGGAGGCCTCGACGAGCAGAATCTCGCGGTGGGCGTGCTCTCCGCCGTAGACCGCGGGTCCCAACTGGTCGGCGAAGAGCCAGAGCGGCGTGTCATCGTGCGCGGTCACAGGTGGCGAATACCCGGCCCGAGCGATTGCAATTGTGACGGTGCGCTGCGGTAGGCTTTCGATCTGCTGCCGGCGATCCTGGCAGCACCACGGGCTGTGGCGCAGCTTGGTAGCGCACTTGACTGGGGGTCAAGTGGTCGCAGGTTCAAATCCTGTCAGCCCGACAAAAGCGAAAGACCCGCCGGCACAGCCGAGCGGGATTTCTTTTGTCGGGGGACATGAAGCTGGAAGCCGAAGCGCCATCACATGCCGGTCCTGGATCCCGGAGGCCAGTAAACGGCGGCACCGTCAATTAATTGTTTGATGAGGGTTTGTACTGCGGGCATTACGGATACCTAACGGTCATGAACGGCGTCGGGCTACTTGGCGGACGCTACGAACTTCGCGACGTGCTGGGTTTCGGTGCTACGGCCGAAGTGTGTGACGGCTGGGATACTCGCTTGAGCCGCCCCGTGGCTATCAAGCTCCTTCGCCGGGGTCTGAGCTCGCAAGCCGACGTCCGGCAACGGTTCGAAATCGAGGCGCGCGCGGCGGCCGCTCTCAACCAATCAAACATTGTCCGGGTGTATGACATTGGCAACGACAACGAGACTCCGTTTATCGTCATGGAGCGACTGCCGGGCGACACCCTCGGCGACCAGATAGCGCTCGGACCCCTCTCTGAGGCGCAGGTTCGTGCGGCGCTGCGCGACGTGCTCGCGGCTCTTGCCGTCGCGCACGATGCGGGAATGCTGCACCGTGATATCAAGCCCGGTAATTTGTTGATCGCGCCGTCGGGGACCGTCAAAGTTGCCGATTTCGGCATTGTGAAAACCGCTGCGTCTGTCCATACGACGACTGGTCATGTTGTCGGCACGCTGGCGTACATGAGTCCAGACAGGGTTAGCGGCAAGCCTGCATCCGTTGATGACGATCTCTACGCCGTCGGTGTCGTTGGGTATGAGGCGCTGACGGGTCAAAAGCCGTTCTCGCAAGAGGACATAATGCCGCTGGCCCATGCGATCGTCGAGGGCCGTCCGCCGCCATTGAAGGAGTTGCGCCCAGACGTCGATCCGGTGCTTGCCGACGTGATCGAGCGTGCGATGGCAACAGATCCGCTCCGGCGATTCGGTAGCGCCGATGCTATGCGGAGGGCGCTGATCGGAGAAAAGATTGCGCCTGTCAGTACCGTTCCGACAATTGTTCATGGGAGATTGCCGAGGGCATGGAGGGTTCGACGCAAGAGCTCACCGGTGGTGAACGCGGTGTCGGCCGCCTCGGTCAAACGCTCTCCGGGGCGGGCGCTCAAAGTTGGCGGGTCCGGAGTCCTTTTAGGAGCGATGGCACTGGCGGTGCTTGCCTTTTCGTCGAATCCGCCGTCGACGACACCCACGACGGCGCCTGGAAACTTCAGCGTCAGTACCCCTGTGCCTTCCACGATTGTGGTGACAGAAGTTCTTCGGCCGACGGCGCCGACTGTTCCTCCCTCTCCTGTGCCCGTTGTGGTGCTTGTGGAAGCGGAACAGCCCTCGCCAACACGGACGGCCGAGCAAGCGACGCCAACAGAATTACGTCGCACCGGTAGCAGCTCCAGCGGTGGTGGCTCGCGCAGCGGCGGCAGCAGGGATGGTTACGGCAATATCAGCCGCGGCGACGAAAACGGCAACATCAACGGCCCCCGGGCGGCTGGCGATAGAAATACCGGCAACGGAAGCAACGGGAACGCGAACGGAAATTCTGGGAACGGTAAGCGGAGATAGTCGGGCTTTCAAAGTATTTCCAGCCGGTCGGGCTCACTCTCCACCTGCTGCACTTGGCCACGAGTTGGACGTTTGCGATGGTCCATCGCCGCCGACGGTCCGCGAGACGTTCGGCGCAGTGCCTGAGTCGCTTATCAGCCGCGGCTGCATAAGGTGCGCTATATCCGTCTCTAGTCAACTGCTTTGAGAGCCGTTGCAAGACAGCCGAAGTCGTGAGACGGAAGGCCGGGGCAGCAGCGCGATCTCACGCGCGCCGGTATCCCGAGCGGGGAGGATGCGTTTCATACATCCGCACCGCGACAACGAGGCCGGAGATAACGGTGATGGCCGCAGCTGCCCAGATTGCCGCGCGCAATCCCCATAGATCGGCGGTGACGCCGCCGACGACGGCGCCAGCAGCGTATCCGCTATCGCGCCACAGTCGGTACACGCCGACCGCGCGTGCCCGCCACAGCGGATGAGCGACATCACCGACGCTGGCCAGCAGCGTGGGGTAGACCATCGCGGTGCCCGCACCGAGCAACGCCGTCGCGGCAAGCCACCATGTGAAGTCGTCGCCAGTTGCGATCAGTGCCAGGCCGACAGCCTGGGTGAGCATTCCTGCGGTGATGAAATGCTTACGGCCCCAGCGGTCCGACAGGGCGCCGGTGGCCAGTTGAGCGACGCCCCACACCGCGGGGTAGACCGCCACCAGAAGGCCGATGCGGTCGATAGGCATCCCGGCAGTGGCGAACAGGATTGGAAACAGTCCCCACGACAGGCCAAAGTTGAGGTTGTTGACCAGGCCGGCCTGGCTGGCCGAGGATAGCGCTGGTTCGGTAAAGCTCGTGCGCAGGAACACCTCCCGGTTCGTTAGGCCGGCATCGGGATGATTGGTGCCATGGTGGCTGGCTTCCAGTTCGGCGAATCCTCGCGTCTCCCGGACAAATACCGCTGTGAGGCCAAGGGCGATCAGTGCATAGGTCAGCCCGAGCAGGAACGGCGCAGGCCGCAAACCATAGTGCGCAGCGAGGTAGCCGGCCAGGACTGCGGTGAGCGCGACGGCCCCGTAGCCGGCGGCTTCGTTGAAGCCCATCGCCAAGCCGCGTTGCCGGGGGCCGACGAGGTCGATCTTCATAATGACGGTGGTTGACCAGGTGAGGCCCTGATTGATGCCCAGCAGGACATTGGCGGCGACAACCCAGCCCCATGACGGGGCCCAAATCAGCAGCAGCGGAACGGGTATAGCAAACAGCCAGCCTGTCAGCAGCACTGGCTTACGACCAAAGCGATCGGACCAGGTCCCGGCGAAGTAATTGGTCGCTGCCTTGGTGATGCCGAATGCGAATACATATGTCAGCAGGAACGTATAACCAGTCAGGTGGAAGTCCTGCTCGGCCAATAGCGGGAGAACGGTTTGTTCCTGACCGACCATGCCGCCGACGAGTGCGTTGACGGCGACCAGAAGACTGAACTGTGCAAGGTTGGCGCGCAACCCGAGTCGCGGTTGGTGATCTGTGGTGCTCATGCGCCGGTGTCAAGCCTCCTACCGGTAGCTCGGGCCCACTCCTGTGGGCCGCCGTCAAGTACGGCGAGGCCGCGGTGCCCCGCTCGACGTAGCAAGCTGGCCGCGCCCATCGCACGCTCGCCGTGGCCGCACATCACCACCGTCGGCTCATTCGGAATGTCGCCGGCGCGCTGGGAAATATCACCTAGCTCGACGTGCATAGCGCCGGGCACATGGCCGGCGAGGAACTCCGAACGCTGTCGGATGTCAAGCACGCGGAGTCCGCCGAGGCCTTCGGCTCCGGTCAGGGCGATGCTGGCGGTAGCGTGGCCCGCCGCGGTCCAGGCATCCATTCCGCCGTCGAGCTCGCCGACGATGTTGTCGTATCCGATTTTTGCGGCCTGCCAGGCTATTTCCGCGATTTCCTGGTCATGGTCACGAACGATGATGAGAGGCCGGTCTGCTGGTGCGAGCCAGCCCAACCAGCTGGCGAACACTGGCCTCAACGGGTTGGAAATCGCACCGGGCACATGCGTGGCGGCGAAATGCTCCAGGGGCCGGGCATCGACGATCACCGCGTCGTCGTCCAAATGCACCTGCACTGCAGCGGCGCTCAACGGCGGTACCACGGGATCGCTGTCGAGTAGCGCGGGGCCGATCCGGTTGATCTCGCCGAGTCGGCGGAAGTAGGGCGGGTAGCTGCCCAGCGAGCTGAGCAGCGCTGAGACGAACGTGCTTTCGTCTGGCGCTCGCAGCAACGAGTTGGTGTCGAGTTCGTGGGCGATGGTGCTGATGCGCTCCGCGCCCGGTGGCGCCGAGCAGAACGAACCGGCACCGTGGGTCGGCCACACCTGGACCTCGCCGGGCAGGGTCGCCAACCGGCGCAGCGAGGCGTACTGCGCGCGGGCGAGTTCCTCGGTGCGTTCATCGGAGACAAGGTCGGTGCGCGCGGCAGAGCCTACGATCAGCGAGCCGCCGGTGAACACGCCCACCTCGCGCTCGCCGTCGAGAAGCAGAAAGGCGAGGTGCTCGTGGGTGTGGCCGGGTGTGAACAGTGCCCGTAGCCGCAACCCGCCGAGGTCGACCTCGTCGCCGTCGCGCAGGCCCGCGTGGGTGAACTCGCGGAGACCGGCCGCCGATGCGAGCACCTTCGCGTCGCCAGTTGCACCGAGTTGATGTGCACCGGAGAGAAAATCGGCATGCAGATGGGTGTCGGCGGCGAACGCGATCGTCAACCCACGCTTGGCGGCGGCCTCGTACACACTGCGCAGGTCGCGGCTGACATCCACCACCAACGCGCGTCCGTCTCCGAGGTCGACGAGATAGGCCGAGTTGCCCAACCCCTCGTCGACCAGTGCAACCAGGTCGATTCCGGACACCCCTTAGACCCCTTCGGTGATCGCTGGCTTGATCCGTCGGCCGGCGACACTGTTGTAGATGAACGACGGGATGCAGAAATTCGTGGTGCTGGCCAAGGCGGCCACCAGAATCAGCGGCACGCCGAGGGCGAAACCCGCGATGTCTGCCCCGACGTGGAACGCCCAGCCCGTGGCAGCCAGCCACACCGTCGCGACGATGAAGACGAAGTGGCGCTGCGGCCCGGAGTGTGGCATCGGTCGGGTGCCCGTCACGTATCGAAATCCGTAGTTGTACAAAAGATCGAACGGATGGAACGGGAGGACAATCCCGACGGACGTGATCGCAGCGAGTGTCCACAACACGGCGGGTGACGCCATGGCCACGCCGACAAGTGTGACCAGCATGCCGATGGTGTATGTCCAGCGCATCCACGGGGCGAGTTCCTCGAGCGCCTCATCGTCGAGGCCGCAAAAGCCTTGAGCCTCAAGGCGCCGACGAACTGTGGGATCAACGGTCATTGTGATGGTCCTGTCTCGCTATGCCGGTCGAGGAGTAGCGGTGGGTGCCGTGCGATCGCCACGCCGGTGAAGGCCTGGGATGAGCATTGGAACGCGGTTGCGGTACTGGCGGTATTGATCGCCCAGCGCCGTGTTCAGGTCGCACTCTTCGAGCTGCAATGCGATCAGGATGTAACCCGTTGTCACCGCGGCGAACAGTAGGTGTCCCGCTGTCATCGTCGGTGTTGCCCAGAACGCGATGATGAAGCCCAACATCAGCGGATGGCGCACCACGCGGTAGAGCATCGTCGTGCGAAATTCGAGGTCGGTATACGGCTTTGCGCGCGCGGCGAGATAGACCTGCCGTAATCCGAAGAGGTCGAAGTGGTTGATCATGAATGTGCCGAACAAGACGGTGGCCCAACCCAACCCGAACAGCATCCAGAGAGCGATCCGTCCGGGCTGCCATGTCACATCCCAGACAACCGTCGGCATCGTGCGCCACTGCCAGTAGAGGAGGAAGAGCGCCAGGCTCGACAGGAGTACGTAGGTGCTGCGCTCAATGGTGTTGGGTACGAATCGCGTCCACCACCGTTTGAAGGCGGGCCGCGCCATCACACTGTGCTGGACGGCGAAGACGCCGAGCAGCAGAACATTGACGACGATCGCTTCCGCGATTCCGGCCTCGACGCCGTTGTCGATGCTGCGGGGCACGATCAGATTTCCCACAAAGCCAATCGCATAGAGAAACGCCGCCAGGAACACGACATAGCACACGGCTCCATAGCCGATTGTGAGCAAGCGGGTCATGTTTGTCCTCCTATGACGCGGTGCGGACCGGTCGGCCCGCCAGCCACCATTCCGGGTACCCCTCGGAAAGTCGTTGTGCAGTACGTCCATTGGCCTGAAGCAGGGCCACTGCCTCGTCGGCGTACACGCAGTAGGGCCCTCGGCAGTACGCGATGTACTCCTTGTCGAGGGGGAGTTCGCCGAGCCGCGAGGAGATATCGGCGACCGGGATGGATCGTGCGCCGGCGATGTGCCCCGCCGAGTACTCCTGCGTGGGACGCACATCCAACAACACGATGTTGTCGTCCTCCATGCGACGCTCTAGTTCTTCAGGCGTCACGGGTTCGAAGCCGTCGCGATCACCGAGGAAGTCACGTACGACCCGGTCCACCTCGGCGAGGTGTTGTTCGGCGGTGTGCCGCAGCGCGAGGACCAGACTCACGACCTCCGGTCCAGCCAGTCGATAATGCACGTACAACCCGTCGCGGCGAGCAACTAGAAGCTGAGCCTGCCGCAGCTGCTGTAGGTGACGCGAGGTGTTGGCGACCGACAGGCCGACCTCAGCGGCGAGTGATTCAACCGTTCGCTCGCTCTGGGCGAGCACTTCCAGGATTTCCAATCGATGCGGGTTTGCCATCGCCTTCCCGATGCGAGCGAACTCACCGTAAAGGCGGTCCTTGAAGTCGCGTTTGGCGACGATTGCCTTAGTCACTTATTCAAGGTAATCCTTGAATAAGCTGGATGCAAGGCCCAATGCGTGGCAAGCTAGCGGAATGCCGACAGCTCAGCACGGCCAGGCAAGCATCGATATTGCTGCTCCGCCAGAAGTCGTATATGACCTCATCGCCGATGTGACCCGCATGGGCGAGTGGAGTTCAGAGTGTTACCGGTGCGAGTGGTTGGACGGCGTCACCGCAGCCGCTCCAGGAACGCGGTTTCGTGGATTCAACCGCCACGGCCGTTACCGGTGGGAACGAACCGCGGTGATCGACATCGCCGCTCGTGGCCGAAAGTTCGCGTTCACCACAGTCAATGACCGCAACGGCCGCCACGAAACGCGATGGGAGTACTCGCTGGAGCCTTCGCCATCCGGGACGTTGCTTACCGAATCCTTCCAATTCTTATGGTGCTCGTTGTCGAACAGGGCGGCTGAGATGTTCGTCCCACGTGGCCGCCAGGTGAATCGAGGCATCGAGGAAACGCTTCGACGAATCAAGCACGCCGCCGAGACGATCCCCGAAATCGGCCCCGCCTAGCTTTCTCGCTGATTCTTCAGACGCGTCGGGCGGTTCCGAGTAGGTGGGTCTTCTTGGGATCGAGGGCCGACACGCTGAAGTCGAAACGTTCGACTCGCTCGACATGAAAGCCGCCGTCTTCGAGCGCGGCCCCGGTCTCGCGACCTAGATGGCAGCCGCCAGAGATCGTCGGCCATACCGTCGCATCAGCGGTCCGTTGCAGGGCTCTGCGAAGCGAATGCTGCGACGCGACATGCTCATTGAAGCGAAGTTCGCCGCCGGGGCGGACAACACGGTGAAGTTCCGCGACGGCCATGGCCAAGTCGTTGACCGAGCAGAGCACCAACGATGTGACGGCAGCATCCACACTGGCATCGCCAAGCGGCAGGTCTTCGGCGACCGCATCACCCACCGATACCGCAACCGGGGCATTCTCGGCCGCCTGATCCGCCAGTGTGCGCAGAAAGGGTTCCGGCTCGAAGGCGCTGACTGCCGTCACCGTGCTGGGGTAGTGGCCGAAGTTCAGCCCGTTGCCCGCGCCGATCTCGACAACCTTGCCGGCGAGTCCCACCAGCATTCGCCGTCGTTGATCTGCCAGCCCCTTCGACTCCGCGGCTTCCGCCTGCTTCGCATACAGGCGCGCACATAGCGGATGACTAACAGTTGCCTGGCGGCTCATTGCTGCGGCGGCGGAGGTTCGGGCAGCGGACACGAGCGCTGCCACGGCAGCCTCGCTGCGAGCTGCAATATCAGGGCCTTCAGTTTGTACATGGGGAACCTCCTGGTCACTCGAAAGCTATCACAACGCACGTTATGATGATAGATAACGTATGATTGGTCCGTGGTGACCACATCGACGCCTGATCGCCTGATGGATGCCGCGTTGAAGCTGTTCGCCGACAACGGCTACAAGGCGACGACGGTCGGCGCTATCGAGAGCGCCGCCGGCCTGGCTCCTCGTTCCGGCGCCCTTTACCAGCATTTCAAGGGCAAGCAGCAGCTTCTCGAGGCCGCGGTGGACCGCCAGCTAGCCGAGATGGACGAACTCGCACACGCCATCGCGATGTTCCCGCTGGGAAACCTGCGCGCGGAGTTCACCATGCTCGCTCGGTGGAATCTCGCCTCGCTGGAACGTCGGTCAGCATTGACGTTGTTTGTTCGGCGTGAGGGCGACATGCTTCCGAAACGCCTGCGCACCAAGCTCTATGACCGACTCGTCGCTCGACCATACGCGGTGATCGTGGCGTGGTTGGGAGATCGGTTTCGGGAGGCCGGAGTTGATCCACCCGACGTGGATGCGCTGGCGCTGATACTCATCGAGTCGATGGGCGCATATCGGGACCTCAACCGGGTCTTCGGCCAAGTTCCCGCCGGAGTCGATGATGAGCGCTTCATCGCCGCTTGGGTTGAAGCCGCGCTCGCGGTCGCCCACCGATACGGCCTCAGCTGAGTACCGGCCGGCCGGTGCCCTGATACCGAGACATTGCGACGGCGATAACGGTAAGCGTAGACTTACCGTTCGTGGTCACTTACCAAGCTGTCGATGCGTGGGTGGCTCTAGCTGACGGCACGCGACGGGCGATCGTCGAGTGCCTGGCCGATGGCCCATTGGCGGTTGGTGAGTTGGCCCGCCAGCTGCCGGTGAGCCGACCCGCTGTGTCACAACATCTGAAGGTGCTCAAGTCGGCTGGACTGGTACGGGACCGGGCTGCAGGAACTCGTCGCGTTTACCAACTCGATATGGGCGGCATCGAGGCCTTGCGGGCGGACCTCGACCAATTCTGGGCGAAGGCCCTTGGCAACTTCAAGCAAATCGCCGATCAAGGAGAAGGAAAATAGAATGAGCTCATCGCACGTCGAACCGATACGGCATGAAGTCGTCGTCAACGCCCCGATCGAGCGCGCATTCGCGTTGTTTATCAACAAGTTTGACGCCATCAAGCCCCGTGAGCACAACCTACTCTCGGTCCCTATTGCCGAAACCGTATTCGAACCCCGCGTGGGCGGGCACATTTATGACATCGGCGTCGACGGCAGCCGGTGCCAATGGGCACGAGTCCTCGCATATGAGCCGCCATCTCGTGTCATCTTCACGTGGGACATCAGCCCGGCCTGGCAGATCGAGAGCGATCTAACCAAGACCAGTGAGGTCGTAGTGCAGTTCATAGCCGAGTCGGAGGAGCGTACCCGCGTCGCACTGGAGCACCGCCACCTCGAACGCCACGGCACCGGGTGGCGCTCCGTCGCGGAGGGAGTCGACGGCGAAGCAGGGTGGCCGCTCTACCTGGCCCGCTACGCCGAGCAGGTGGGAACCGAGGTGACGTCGTCATGAGTGCTGTAGACGAGAAGTCATTGATGGAGATGGCCCGACAGGAACGGGCAGACCTCGCAGCTTTTCTCGCAACGTTAACGCCCGTGGAGTGGATGGCGCCCAGCCTGTGCGATAAATGGAGTGTCAAGGATGTCGTCGCCCACATGGTGAGTTACGAGGACCTCGGCTTCGTCGGACTGATCAAGCGTTTTCTGAAAGGTCGGATCGTGCGCGCCAACGAGGTTGGTGTCGAGGAGTTTTCACCGATGACACCTGAGGACCTGCTGGGGTTTCTCAATAACCATCTGCAACCACGCGGGCTGACTGCTGGATTCGGTGGAATGATCGCACTCGTTGACGGCACGATTCACCACCAGGACATCCGGCGTGCACTCGGTCGCCCGCGCGTCGTGCCCGTAGACCGATTGGAGCGGATTCTCCCGCTCGTGCCGAGCAATCCACGGCTCGGCGCAGGAAAACGCATACGAGGGCTGCGACTCCGGGCGACCGATGCCGATTGGACGCACGGCAGCGGACCAGAAGTGGTTGGTCCCGGTGAGGCTCTGCTGATGGCGATGACCGGCCGCCGCGTGGCCGTCGATGAACTCACCGGAGCTGGGCAGCCGACTCTGGCCGGACGCTTCTGAGCGTTACGAGGGACAGCACTGCGCGAGGAATGATCGGCAATGCCGCTCCGCCGCAAGCCGCTCGCGGTAAAGTCGTCGGCCCGGGCCGCTTGGATCAAGCGGCATGCGTTGGGGTGCTGGATAATTCAGGGTCCAGGTGGCCCGTGCGGTCGAGCCGGTAGAGCGCCGCGGCAGCTGCCAACCCGACCGCTGTCAACGCGAGCCAGATGAGTTCTTCCCGGCCAGCGGCGCGGGCGGCCTGCATCAGCGCGCCCGTCGCCAGATTGCCTGCCAAAATGCCGATGCCCACGATCGTGTTGTAGAAACCGTAATGCGTTCCGACCAATCGGTTCTTGGCCAGTGAGACGACGACATCCATCTCGAAGGGAAACACTGCCGCGGAGCCGACGGCAAGTACTGCTGCTGCAACGACCAGGGCGCTGACGGCGGCAAGCTCGCCGAACCGCGCTCCGTTGGGGAATGCAATTATCGGGGTGAAGGCGGCCGCAAGGATCAGCATGCCGATCACCAGCGAGTGCCCTGACCCCCAGCGCCTGGTGAACCATCGGGTGATGCGCAACTGTCCGGCAACGGCCACAAGTCCCGACACGACGAAGACCATTGCCACGACCAGCGATTCATGTGCGGGAACGAGGATTCTGGCGTGCAATGGCAGCGCCAGGTAAACCTGAAAGGACAGAATGTAGGAGCCGATCATCGCGATGGCGAAAAGTAGGAAGGACCGGTTTGCAAGGACGGTCCGCCAATCCTGCAGAACGGTGGTCTTCTCGGACTGCGTCGCTCGATGCTGCGGTAATGCGAACAGTTGGGCCACGGTCAGAAGCGCGAAGACGGCCGCCGCCGATGCCGCGACGATGCGGAAGTCGAGGGCCAACAGTGCAAGCCCAACCAACGGTCCGGCTAGTATTCCCGCTTGATAGAAGATGTTGAATGTCGCGAACGCTTCGACGCGTCGTGGTCCTGAGTCGGCGGCGAGGTAGGCGCGAACAGCCGGATTGAACAGGGCGCCCGCGAAACCTGTTGCCGCGGAGGCGATCAGTACCGCAGGTAGCGAATCGGCAACCACCAATAGGGCGAATCCGCCGGTGCGCAGTACGCAGCCGGCAACGATCAGCGGCTTGTATCCGAGGCGGTCGGCGAGCGTGCCGCCGAAGATGAACATGCCCTGCTGCGAAAAGTTCCGCACTCCAAGGACCAGTCCGATCGCCCACGCGGCAAGCCCCAGCGGACCGGCGAGGTAGCCGGCGAGATAGGGCATCAGCATGTAGAAACCGAGGTTGATGCCGAACTGATTGACCATCAACAACCGGCTGGGCCAGCCAAAGCTGCGAAACTGCGCGGTGAAGCTCATCGCGACACCACCGTCGGATCCGTAATTGATGACGTTCGTGTCCAGGACGTGACGACGTGATTGCGTGGATCGGTGATGAGTTCTGGACTTCGTGGCGGACTTCCGGCAAGCAATCCGTGGGCGCTGCAGTAGTCATCGTTGTAGATGGTGTCGAAATAGCGTTGCGGCCCATCGGGAAAGACCGCCGCAATGGTTGTGCTGGACGGATTGGTCCTTGCGATCCAACCGGCTACCAGAGCGACCGCGCCGACGCTCCAGCCACCTGTGGCGTAGTGAGTAGCGGCCAGCGTGCGGCATGCCCATACGGCCTCCTCGGGAGCGACCCAGTGAACTTCATCGAAGGCGGCGTAGTCCACATTGCGAGGGTAGATACTCGACCCCAACCCTCGCATCAATCGGGGGCGTGCCGGCTGACCGAAGATGGTTGAGCCGATGGTGTCAACGCCGATGAGCTGCAGTTCGGGATTGGTTTCGCGGAGCACCCGTGCGACCCCGGCCGAATGGCCTCCGGTGCCGACAGAGCAGACGAGTATGTCGATGATGCCCAGTTGCGCTGACAGCTCTTCTGCCAGACCCCGGTAGGCGTCGACGTTGTCGGGATTGTTGTATTGATCCGGATACCACGCGTCGGGGTCTGATTCGAGGATCTCCATCACTCGATTGCGTCGCGCCTGCTGCCACCCACCTTCAGGATGCGGTTCGGTGACGACGTCGACGTCGGCGCCGTAGGCGGTCAGCATCCGCGAGATGATCTGCTCGAGTCCGGGATCGGTGACCAGAGTCACTGGGTGGCCATACACGGTGCCGGCCAGGGCCAGCCCCAGTCCCAATGTGCCGCTTGTTGATTCGACGATGCGGCTGCCGGACCGTAGGTCGCCGCGGGCGCGGCCTCGTTCGACCATGTGTATGGCCGGACGGTCCTTCATCCCGCCGGGGTTGAACCCTTCGAGTTTGGCCCAAAAGCCGCGATTGTCGTCGGTGAACGGCGCCGCAATCCTCAAGACAGGTGTATTTCCGATCATCGTGCCGGGCTTGTCGAAGCGACGCAGGCGTTGATGATGGACGGCGTAGTGGTGTGGCGAGTGAACGGACAGAGCAGGGCTCATGAACGTGGGTCACTTTCGGTGATGCCACGACGTTCTTCGCCGCGGCGGCTGACATGGGTAGCGTTCACCGACCCGCGCCAAGCGACGCGAATCTGGCGCTACCGAATCAGCGGCGCGCGATGCAGAGTCGAAGCAGCAGCTGCTGCCCGGCGACGGAACCACCCCGTCTTGGAGGGCCTCGGATAACAGCAGGTGCACCCGTCGCCCACCAGGAGAATGCCGCGCCGATAACGGCGACGAGGCCGATTGCGACCAGCAACGTCACTGTGCGTGGCAGGGGGGCTTCGGCGAAGGTGTCAGGTGCGATGGGGACCGAACCGTCCTGCACGTGCGGGTGCTCGACCACGGCGGCAGAGTCGGTGAGGATGCTGGAGGTCAGGACGTGGGGGCCATGATGTGCCGGATGCTCGTGCTCGGTGAGCTTCCATCCGGTGGCCGAGATCAGCACGACGAACGCGACCGAGACTGCGACGACGGCGTGCCATCGCGCATTCTCTCGGGCGTCGTTGTACCTCACAATGCAGCCGACTGTAGCAGCGGATTGAGTCCGATTTGCGGACCCGCCAGTTCGACGCCGTCTTGTGATCCCGCCGCAATGCGCGCGTGTTGGTGATTTGCCGCCCATCACGGCCGGTTCAGTGGGTATCCGAGTGTCATTGACTAGTAATGTGTTTGACGAAACCCTTATCGGGCAGCTTTGGCATACATGCTGGTTATCTACGGCTCTACTCCGTAGATATTCGATTGCTTACTGAATCGACACCCAGTACCCATGCTGTTGCTTCAGACACCGCTGCGCCTTCTGGCTCGCATACGTGCGGCGGCGGGTGATCCTGGCGACTGTCGGCTTGTGAGGGCAATCACAGGTGAGGACGCTCCGAAGCGTGCAGCAAATGTCTGGCCAACATTCCCGCCGCTGCTCAGTGATGACACAGCAGTTCGATGAGGGCAGGCGCGCTGAGCATCATCGCCATGCTCAGCGCGAGTACCAGTCTCTGGCTCCACTTGGCACGCCCGCGCGCAGGCTGAGCAAGCCGCATCGCTCGCGCTGCCACTGCGGTGCTCGCCGCTGCCAGTCCTTCGGCCGGGATTGTGTGATGCGGCTCAGCCATGGCAAGTAACCCGCCCAGAATCGGGTCGGTGCCGTGTCGCCGAGCAGCGGCATCGTCGGCACACATCTCCAGCAATTCAGCAACCGTGAGAGCACTCTGCTGCATCAAGGGCAGTCGTGGGAGGGCCGCCGCCATCGCACGCAGCACCATCAGTAGCTGGTGATGCCGACCAGCGATATGTGCCTGCTCATGCGCCACGACAGCGGAAAGCTCGGAGCTGGCCAAAGACGACCAAGCCGCACTGGTTACCACGATCGCGGGAGGGCGCCCCGAAACGCAGTAGGCGGCCGATCTCTGGGCGTCGACGACGACAACGCCGGGGCGCGTGGTCCGCCGGCCCACCAGCAGCACTTCGTTCGCGTGCTCGCGGCTTCGCGACCTCAGCTGCGTGACCGACCGACTCGTTCTCAAAAGGAAAATGATCAACGCACTGATGCCGACGACCGTCAACGCGATCGAGCCACTCAGGCCGGGGAGCCCCCCATGCTCGGAAAGACCGAACAACTCGAGGCACAAGGTGACCGCCGACGTGCCCAACACCCCGTCGATAGCTGCCACGCCGATGAGCACCACGGCGATGACCCATGCGATGAGCGTCGCTGCGATCGCCGTCAACCACGCCGCCACTCCCATCTGAGGGCTGACGCCGGACCTGGTGAGCCGTCGCAGAAGTGTCGGAGAAAGCCAGGCCAGCGCGGCGCCGTAGAGCAGTAGCCATAAGCCGGTGGTCATCGGCGCCGCCGGTTACCACCACGACGCAACGCTGAGCGCAATTGCGCGGATTCTTCAGCGCTCATTTGCTCGACGAAGAAGGCCAACACGGCATTGGTGTCGCCGCCCGTCTCGAATGCAGCGCGCATCAGTCGAGCGGAACGCTCTTCGCGACTCATCACAGGGCGATACAAGTACGCCTTGCCGCTGCGTTCACGGCTCAGCCACTCCTTGCGATAGAGGTTGTCCATCGTCGACATCACGGTGGTGTAGGCGATCTGGCGGTCGGCGGAGAGTTCGTCAAAGATCTGACGCACCGTCACGGGATCTTCGTAGTCCCAAACGAGGTCCATGATAACGGCCTCCAGGTCACCGAAAGCTCGCTGCTGCATGTCGTACTCCGCATCGACACGGTCCGACGTCCCACCGCGTCACTCGACTGATCCTTCGACACAATGTAGCTGTCGTCGGGGTCAAGCGGTTGTGACACGCACGCGCGACACAGGTATGTCGACAAGGACCGGGAGACGACGATCGCATACGGGCGCGATCCGTGCGGCGCTCGATCGCGACCCGCCGCACCTCATCGCCACCCATCTACGGTCTTACCCCGTAGACTGTGCCCTCGGTGAGGAAGAGCCTCCGGCACGTACGGCCATCACATGTGGGACAGATGGTGTGGACGTCAGCGACCGTACGTTGCGCAGGGACAATTCCGAACTGAGGCAGGCACATTCGATGTCGATTCGAAGACTGCTATTCACAAACGGAGGTGGTCTGTGTTGAAGACTCTTGTGCGCATCGTCGGAATTTTCCTACTCAGCGGCGTGGCGGCACTGCTTGCAACACCTTCAGCGGCGGCCCACGTGAATGCCTACTTTGACGGAGGGGGACCGGGGGAGACGGGTCTCATTACGCTGCGGGTGCCCGCGGAGTCAGATAACCCGCCCACCATCAAAGTGGAAGTGCGGATACCTGACGACGTTCAGATCCGGACCGTGAGGCCGCAACCAGTAGCGGGCTGGAACATCGATATCAAGAAGAAGAAGACGGATCCGCCGATCTACAGAGACGACGGCACGAGAGTCGATGAAGTGGTCAGTTCGGTGACGTGGACCGCGACCGGGCCGGGGATCATACCGGGCCAATTCGACGATTTCGTCCTCGAGGCCAACCCTCTCCCGGATGTACAGTCGCTCTCTTTGCCGACCTATCAGACTTTCGCCGATGGCAAAACGGACGCTTGGACTGAACCGGCGCCCGAAGGCAGTGACCCGGAGTTCCCGGTGCCGACGGTGACTATCGGCGCGAGTTCGAACGCCGCAGCAAGCGGCGGGAGCGGTATGACCTCGGTGATTGCCTGGACCGCTTTGGGGTTTGCGGTAATCGCCGTCGCGCTGGGCATCTTCTCGATAGACCGGGCCCGGCGATCCGCTCATCCCGCGCTACCTGGTGTGGAGGCGCCTCCCGAGCGCTCCTCGGCCACGGAGTAGCCACGGTTGTGCGCCAGCGTGAACGCGCCGCGCACTCAGGACAACCATCTGGTGGACGGAATTGATATGAGTAGAAGCTGTATTTGGCTAAGAGCGAGCGCAATTGGCGCGGCTGTCGCCGTCTTGGCGGCGTGTGGATCGGAGGCCTCGCCTCCGAACTCATCCTCTGCTGCGCAGTCGCCTTCCGCGCAAATCTCGGCGGCGACACCTTCTACGAGCGCTGAGGCCGGGACGGTCATCGACGTCACCCTCGATAAGGGCGTGGCGACACCCACAAATGCGACGGTGCAGGCCGTCGCGGGTCAGCCAATCGTGCTTCAGGTGACCAGCGACGCCGTGGACAGCCTGCACGTGCACTCCGTCCCCGAACACGTCTTTGACGTGGCCGCCGCCCCAGACCAGCGCTTCGAATTCACCGTCGACATTCCCGGTCGCGTCGCCGTGGAGCTGCACGACTTGCACGTCACAGTCGTCACCATCGAAGTCCGGCCTTGACGCCGGAAGCGGCGGTGACGGTCCTCGCGCACGGGGTAGGCGGATCGACCGATCTCCCAGTGCCGTTGTCGTATGCGCTGATTGGGGCCGCTTGGGCCCTGGCTGCGACATTCGCCGTCGTCGCTGTGGCCTGGAGGACGCCGCGATTCGACCCAGCGAAGCCAGGACGCGAATTACCCGCGTGGGTGACTGCTGCCGCCGACTCCCCGGTCGTACGATGGATCGTCGCGGCGGTCGCCGCGATCTTCTCCATCTGGGTGGCCGTCGCCGCAATCTGGGGACCCCAAGACAATGACAACGCGCTACCGGGTGTGTTCTATGTGCTGCTGTGGGTCGGGCTCGTCGCCATTTCGGTTGTCGTGGGCCCGATTTGGCGAGTGATCTCGCCGGTGCGCACTGTATGGCGACTGGTGCAGGTCGGACGGCGCGACGCCGCGGCCTCTCAGGGCCGTGTGCAGTACCGGCCGGGCTGGGGATACTGGCCGGCGGCGGTGGGGCTGTTTGCCTTCGTGTGGCTGGAATTGGCGAGTTCCGATCCAGGATCGCTCACGGCGATCAAGATCTGGATCCTCCTCTATCTCGTCGCAATGTTCTTTGGCGCAGCAGTATTCGGAACGACGTGGTTCGCCCGAGCCGACCCCTTCGAGGTGTACAGCGTGACAGTCTCGCGGCTGGCGCCTTTTAGAAGAAATCGCGCCACAGGGCGCATTGTCATCGGGAATCCGCTCGATCATCTGCCCACCATGCCGGTGCGCCCCGGCACCGTAGCAGTGATGGCGGTGCTCCTCGGATCCACCGCGTTCGACAGCTTCTCCCAGTCCGCTACCTACAGTAACTTCGTCAATCGCAACGCCCCCGCCATTCCTCTGGTCGGCGATTACGCGGGCGGCACGGTGCTGCGAACCCTCACACTGTTGCTTTTCGTGCTTGCAGTCGGCGTAACATTCTCCGCTGCGGCCCGCGCGGCCGCCGGTGTAAGTCGCGAACGACGCCGCGAGTTACCTGGACTACTCGCTCACAGCCTCATTCCCATTGTCGTGGGATACATTTTCGCGCATTACCTCTCCTACCTCGTCGAGCGAGGCCAGGAGACCATGGTGCGGCTCGCCGACCCCCTCGGCAGGGGCTGGCATCTACTCGGCCTGGACTCCGGCGACGTGCAGTACTTCCTATCTCTGAACCCGACTTTGCTGTGGACCATCAAGGTCGCCTCCGTGGTCATCGGACACATGTTGGCTGTGATCGCCGCGCACGACAAGGCACTGCGGGTGCTGCCGGTAGGTCATCAACTGACCGGCCAGCTCGCGATGATGTTGACCATGGTCGGTTATACCTTCGCCGGCCTGTACCTACTGTTCGGCGCTTGACCTCAGACCCGCGGGACGCCGCATGGCGATGAGTGCAGGTGACGGTGATATCCGACTTGGGGAGACGACGGTCGGCCCGGCAAAGCTAGGTTCTTAACAGAGGGGATGACCGCGCCGACCGCCTCGCAGGAACATCAGCGACATCCCCTCGCCAGATGAAGCCCACTGCGGACCGAGTGCCCTGATCGCTTCGACCCAAACTCGTGTCGGTGACCAGCGCAGTGTTATTCATCACCAACACCGCTGAGCTGGCAAAACAAGTTTCACAGGACACAAGTTCCAATCTGTGTGGTTTCGACCGGTGTACTTCCGTCAATTACTGGCTCGCGAGTTGAGGTTAGCGGGAGCAAACACCGTCACCCTGACTTTCATGACTGGAGCATCCCGGTCCGCATCTATTTAGCGACCGGTTGTGATTCGGCCGGTCAACCCAATGGGAGAAACACATGAACAAGACACTCGTTGTCGGAGCCACCACCCTTACCCTGCTGTTCGGCGGTACGGGCGTTGCAACCGCATCAACCTTCGAAGCACCGTCTAGCACCACCACGACCCTGGCGCAGTCGCAAGAAGCGCCCGAAGATGACGGCGGCGACAACGGCCTGTGGGGCCTGGCCGGTCTGCTGGGTCTGGTCGGCCTTGTCGGTCTGAAGCGGCGCAAGGACGCCGACTACCCGGCGACCCGCGCAGGCGGCACCATCACCAACAACCCGCGCGCATAAGACATTCAGGGCTGAACGTGACCCCCGTCAGTGTTTCTGGCGGGGGTCGCTTTCTTTCGTGTCGGGGCTGCCACATCGTGGACAGGTCACAGCGGTATACCTCTCGACAGTGTTGATCCTGTCGCACTCGCGTCGCGCGGCATAGGCTTGAGCTCCGAACTTCGCGGATCAAGGTGAGCCATGTCGGAACCAATTATCGATCGTGCAGCGCTCGCGGCAGACTTGGAACGAGCGCGCGCCGATTTTCAGCTCCTCTTGTCCAGCGCGAACAATCTCGACTGGAAGAAGCCAACGTCGGGCACTCGTTGGACCAACGAGCAACTGCTCTTCCACATGGTGTTCGGATACATGGTCGTGCGACGGTTACTGATTCTCGTGCGCGCGTTCGGGCGACTACCGGACGGCGCCAGCCGCAGCTTCGCCCGGCTTCTCGACGCGGCGACGCGGCCGTTCCATGCGATCAATTATTACGGGTCCTGCGCTGCAGCTCTGGTTTTCAATCGGCGGCGCATGGGCAAGAAGATGGACCGCGTCATCGAGAAGTTAGAGAGGTCCCTCGCCCGGGAGAGCGTCGACGCCTTTCGCCGTGGGATGCATTACCCGCGCGGGTGGGATCCGTACTTTCGCGATTACATGACCCTCGCGGACGTCTACGCCTATCCCGGCCGGCACTACGACCACCACCGCCGACAGTTGACGCTCAGCGCGATCGATGAGTCGCGACAGCCCCCTCCGCAAGGTTGACGCACCCGGGTGCATGACATCCGCTCCCATTCAATGTCGTCATCAGTCCGCACGCCAAACCCTTGCTGTGTGAGGGTATCTCGCGCGATGGGCATCGGCGAACGAAGTGTGCAGTGCTGTCGATGCGATGGTGGTGCCGGTCCTCTCGGTGGTCCTGTGCGGCTGACACTCCCCAAGCTGCGTCTCGGAGGCCAAGGACGGTTGTCGTTCTTTATCGAATCTTCACAGAACGACTAGTGGGGCCATACGGGCGACGCGAATGCTCGAAGACACGTCGGGATGGGACGTGCGTCGATCAGAGGCGCTGCAGTCGCGTCGACCGTGACAACGAGGAAGGGACTCATTGTGATGAAGAGGAGGACGCTGGCCGTCGGTGCGGCCACGCTGGTGGCGCTGGTCACCGTCGGTGCGTGTGGCAATACCAGCACTACGCAGGAAGCTGATTCGTCGTCGGTTTCGGCACCGTCGGCCTCGGCCACCGAAGCCCACAATCAGGCTGATGTGATGTTCACCAAGCACATGATCCCTCATCATCAGCAGGCAATCGAGATGAGCGACATAGCGTTGGGTAAGCAAGGAATCGACCCGCGAGTTCTAGATCTGGCCAAGCAGATCAAGGCTGCTCAGGGTCCCGAGATCGAAACGATGCAGGCCTGGCTCACCCAGTGGGGCGTGCCCGCGATGCCGATGATGCCCGGGATGGATATGCCGGGTCACAGTGGGATGCCCGGTCACAGTGGGATGCCCGGTCACAGTGGGATGCCCGGTCACGGTGGGATGCCCAGCGAATCGGGCGCGCCGACTCATTCCATGATGCCGGGCATGCCAGGGATGGACGGCATGCCAGGGATGGCCGGCATGATGTCCGAGGAGGACATGGCCGCACTGCAAAACGCCCAGGGAGTGGCCGCCGCCAAGTTGTTCCTGACCCAGATGGTCGAGCATCACGAGGGTGCAATTGTCATGGCGCAGAACGAGATCAAGGATGGTCAGTACCCCGACACGATTGCCTTGGCGCGCTCGATCGTCACCAGCCAGCAGCAGGAGATCGACACGATGAACAAGATCCTGGCCTCGTTGTAGAAGCCAGCTCAGCGGGTAACGGGTAACTCGATTGTGAAGGTACTGCCCAGCCCGGGTCCCCGGCTCGCTGCCGTGATGCGGCCGCCGTGGGCTTCGGTGAGGGCTTTGGCGATGGCCAACCCGATCCCAGCCCCGCCGTGGCCTCGGTCGCGAGCGACATCGGCGCGATAGAAACGCTCGAACACGTGCGGGAGGTGCGCGGCAGCGATGCCATCACCATTGTCACTCACCGTGATGATCAGTCTGCCGGGCTGCGCCGCCGCCTTGAGCTCGACGTGACCTCGCGGGGCGGTGTGACGCAGGGCGTTGTCGAGAAGGTTTCCGACCACCTGTGCCAGGCGCAGAGGATCTACCCACACCTTGGGCAGCGGGTCAACGGCATCGAATGACAGCTCGACGTCCTTGTCCGCATATCGATCAGCTGCCGCAGCCACGGTGGCGGCGATCGCGGCCCGAGGATCGATCCACTGTGGGGCGACCGCACCGGGCCCTTCCTCGGCTTGAGCGAGCGCGGCCAAGTCATCGGAAAAGCGCACCAGCCGGCCCGCTTGATCGTTGAGCACTGCAACCGTCTCGGGGTCAAGGGTTTTCACTCCGTCCTCGACGGCCTCGACGTAGGCCTTGAGCACCGCGACCGGCGTCCTGATCTCATGGGCGAGGTCACCGAAGAGTTGGCGCCGGGTGGTCTCGACCGTTTCGAGCCGCTCAGACATCCGATTGAACGCGCCGGACAGGTTCGCGAAATCTTCCCCCAGGCGCAGTGGCGACACGCGGATGTCATAGCGGCCATCAGCGACCGCAGTGGCGGCGGAAGCGACCTCGGCGATTGAGCGCTGCAGGCGGCGGCTGAAGTACCAGGTCACGAGAAGGGCGGTCAATGCGGCCACCCCGATAGCGACCGCGATGGAGATGGCTGTGGCGTACCGGTAGGCCTGCTCGGCATGGAACTGTTCATTGGATGAATGGGGGAGCCCCGCCTGCTGCAAGTGGTCACGGAACAGCGGCGGGCCGACGATGACAGCGACAATCCATGTGGTTGCGCCGCCGGCGAGGAGCACCAAGGCCTGCGCCAGCAGTAGCCGGGCGCCGACACCAGGACTGCGCCGCGACCCGGGTTGAATGCTCATAACTGTCCTCACTGGCCGCTTCCCATTCGGTAGCCGACACCGCGGACCGTGATCACGTAGCGGGGATCGGCGGGGTCATCCGACAACTTTCGGCGCAGATGTCCGATGTGAACGTCGACTAGATGTTCATTGCCACCCCAGTAGTCTCCCCAGACGGCCTCGAGGAGCTGGCGGCGGGTAAAGACCACTGCGGGACGCGACGACAATGCGGCGAGGACGTCAAATTCGGTGCGGGTCAGCAGGACTGGCTCGTCATCGATGAACACTCGGCGGCCCGCGACGTCGATGGACAATGGCCCGAACACCCGCGGTGGGGGTTCGGCAACGGTGGCCGCGGAATCCGTCGGCGTTGCGACGGTGCGAGGCCGACGCAGCATGGCCCGGATCCTCGCGACCAATTCGCGGGGACTGAACGGTTTGGTGACATAGTCGTCTGCACCGACCGACAGGCCCACGACGGTGTCCAGTTCGGTGTCGCGTGCGGTGAGCATCACTACATAGGCATCGGAGAACGAGCGCAGTTGGCGGCATACCTCCAAGCCGTCGATGCCCGGCAATGCGAGGTCCAAAACGACAACGTCCGGGTCGATCTCACGAGCTTGCGTGAGGGCGTCGGCCCCGCTGTGAGCAATGCTGACATCGAAATGCTCGCGTCTGAGGTAGCTCGCCACGACTTCGGCCAGAGCCACCTCGTCGTCGACCACCAACGCTCGATAACCCGCAGGGTGGGTGGCCGCAGGCGTGTCCATGCCTTCATCGTGCCGCCCCGAAGGAATTCAGGAACCCAAGACCCAGGTCTTGAGCGAATCTTCATAGAACCATCGTCGATTCTGTACCCGGTGCCGCGTTATTGCACATAAGCGGTAGTGAGGCGGAAAGACGGTGAAGCGCAGTGCTCTCGACTCCTCGAGGACGAGACGCAGTAAGTTCACAATCGTGACGACGTTGACGCGAGACGGGTTGTCGCCGTGAGCCGATGGCTGGTGACGCACATCCCCTCCGGTCTACTGCTCGCACTGCTGGTCGTGGTGGTGGCCGGTGGAGCGGCGCTGCTCCAGATGTACCTCAGGAGGCGGTTCCCGGTCCTCACCAGAGACGAGCACAACGACGTCACCAAATTCACCTACGGATTCATCGGATTCGTGTACGCCTTCTTCATCGGCTTCGTGGTGTCCAGCATGTGGGGTCAGATCAACACCGCCGACGGCAATGCGCGTGCGGAAGGCGCGGCCGCCGTTCAACTGGCCCAGGACACCGCCGTGTTCGACGCAGCCGATCAGACTCGGATCCGACAGGCGCTGCGCCGCTATGAAGAGGCGGCCGTCGCGGAGTGGACCACCGCCGACACCTCGAGGTCGCCCCAAGCCGATGCCACGCTTGCCGAGTTGCGCTCCGCTTATGAGCAGGTCCGACCCACGACAGACGTGCAGAAGATCGCGCTGGCGACGTCGCTGTCGAATCTCGACAAGACCAGTCAGGCGCGCACCGTTCGGTTGTTGACGGCCCGCGAAGACACCGGACCGTTATGGCCGCTGTGGGCGGTCATCCTCATCACCAGCGCGATGGTCGTGGGTACCGTGATCATCTACGGGGTAGAACGGGCCGGGTTTCACTATCCGATGGTGGCGATCGTCAGCGTCATCATCGCCGCCAACCTGTTCTTGGTTTTGGAGTTGTCGCATCCGTACGTGGGCGCGATCTCGACGTCGCCGGACTCACTGCAGGAAGTCGGCCGCGTTCTCGACAACACGCCCTGACCACGGCCACGTCCGGGTGGAGTCTCAGCGGCGGGACTCCGGAATCAGGCGACGCCGGATTCGTCGTGCTATTCGGATGTCGGCGCAGTCGACGTGGATTGTGGCTGTTTCGCTTTGGCACGCATGGCGAGCACACCACCCCCGATCACGAGCGTCATCCCGAGGTAGGTGGTCACGGTCGGTCGGTGATCCCACACGATCCAGTCGATCACCGCGGTGAAGACGATGACGGTGTAGATGAACGGCCCCACCTTTTCCGCGGAGGCGTAGCGGTAGGCGACGACGATCAACGCTTGGGAAAAAAGTTGCGCGAAGCCGAGAGCGATGAGCCACGGCCAGCCCTGCGACGCGATCGGTTGCCAGTCTGCGATCGCGATCGGGACGGACATGACGGTCGCGAGCAGAAAATAGTAGAAGAGGACTCTCGTGACGGGTTCGGTGGCGCCGAGCCAGCGGACCGACATCATGGCCACGGCGAGCAGCAACGCGCCGGCCAACGCCGACAACTCACCCGCCGAGAACCCGTGCCCTTGCGGCTGCAGCACCAGAAGTATTCCGACGAAACCGATTCCGGCACCCAGCCAGGTCGGCACCGCGACGCGTTGCCGCGTCACCGCCCACGCGATCAGCGGCATCCACAGCGGCGCACTGTAGGTGAGCAGCGTCGCATTGGCCAGTGGGATGTGTTTGATGGCGACGAACAGCGCATACCAACATCCTGTTCCGGTGGCCGCGCGCAGCACGTGCAGGCCAAGCCTTTTCGTACGCAGCGCGGAGACACCGCCCCGCCAAGCCACCGGGAGGATGAAGACCAGGCAGATCGCATTCTGGAACAACAGCAGCACGCCGGTCGAGGTGTATTCCCCTGAAACTTTCGCCAGCATGCCGACCAAGGCCACGCAAAAGAACGCCGCGGTGGTGAGAAGCGCTCCTAGAACGAGGTTTTCGTCTCGGTAACCGGCTTTCTCAGTGCCCACCGGCGGCAGGTCCCAAATGTGGTGTCGAGCGCTTCATGACACCGTTGAGCAGACGCGGCGACACAAGGTCGAGCGCGCGCAACGGGAGCATCTTGCGCGGAGCGATGCGCACCGGTCGGGTGCGCGCGGCGACGACCATCCACTCGGCGGCCTCGTCGGCACTCAGCGCGGCCAGGCCGTCGTAGGCGCGGGTGGGCGCGATCATCGGGGTGGCCACCAGCGGGTAGTAGATGGTGGTCGATTGCACGCCGGACTCGGCCAGCTCGTTGTCGATGACTCGGCTGACCGCGCTCAGCGCGGCCTTCGAGGCGTTGTACACACCGAAGAACGGCGACGACTCGGGCATCACGCGCCAGCTCGAGATGTTGATGATGTGCCCGTCGCCGCGTTCGACCATTCCGGGTGCCAGCCCCCCGATCAACCGCAGCGGAGCGTAATAGTTCAGCGAGATGGTGCGTTCGACGTCGTGCCAGCGGTCCAGCGATTCGAGCAATGGCCGGCGGATCGACCGGGCCGCGTTGTTGATGAGGATGTCGACGGGTCCGGCGGCGCGTACGAGCGCGTCGACGGCGTCAAGGTCGGCCAAGTTCGTCGGGATCGCGATCGCCTTGCCGCCGCGGGCGGTGATCCGGTCGACGACATCGGCCAGCAGGTGTTCACGTCGGGCCACCACGATCACCGTCGCGCCGTGCGCGGCGAGTTTCTCGGCGGCCACCTCACCGATACCCGACGACGCTCCCGTCAGCAGGATCCGTTTGCCGCGCAGATCAATCGGGGCACGATTCCGTCGGCGGGGCAACGGCCGCATGCCCGCCAGCCGTAACGACCGGCGCATGTTGGCCGGCGACACGACTCGCTCAGCACTCTTGCTCACAGCTCGCCCATTACCCAGGCACCGCGTCGCCTTTGCGCAGGCCGCAGAGATCGCGCATTAGGCGACCGTACAGGCCTGATCATGAACGCAGGCAGGCCAAGACAAATAGTTAGCGAAGATGTGGCACCTGCCGGCGAATGCGCGCGAACTCATGGCGTTGTAGTCACATCCCGATTTGTGTGTGCAGGTTTCTGATCCCGCTCGGTGGTAATCCATGGGCGGAAGCACATATGGCTACGCTGAGGGGACGTTGGGTTGGGCAAGGAACAGTGGTGAGCGATTCGTCGAACGGTGAAGCGTCCGATCGAGGTGCCGCACCCGATCGAAACGTTGACGCGGGCGCCGACGCCAAGCGACTCGTCCGCGGCCGCGATCCGCTGTTCCTCGGTATCGCCGCGATTTGTGACACCGCCACGCGCCTGACCGGCGTGGACGGGGCCGCGCTCGCCGTGCTGACCACCTCCCGCGGCATCCGCGAGTTGGTCCACGCCACCGATGCGGTGGCCCAGCAGCTCGACGAACTGCAGTTCGTTCTCGGGGAGGGCCCGTGCCTCGACGCGTATCAGCGAGTTGAACCGCAGATGTGCGCCTATATCGACGACGACGACTTTCAGCAACGGTGGCCGGCGTTCACGGCCGAGCTTACGACGCTGGGAGTGCTGGCGGTGTTCGCCTATCCGGTACCTGGAGAGCTGCGACCGTTGGGCGTACTGGAGCTGTATCGTCACACGAGCGGTCCATTGAGCGAGCCCGAACATCAGTCCGCCCAGCTGTGTGCGGCCGCGCTGCGAACCACGCTGGAGAAGAATTGGCGTGAACACTTGCAGCGCAACACATCTGAGGATGCCGCGCTGGACGCGATCGCGGAGCAGGCAGGGTCCACGACGAGTTCGGATGCGTTCAGCAGGTTCCAGGTACACGTCGCGGCGGGGATGGCGGCGGTGCAGCTGGGGGTCACGACCGGCGATGCGCTCGACCGGCTGCGGGCGTACGCGTACGCGCAGAACAGGTCCTTGCTCGGGTTGGCGGCCGATGTGGTCGCTCGGCGGCTGTCACTATCCGACCTCGACGGCAATGAGAGCTGAATCATGACGTCGAGCTGCACGACAGAGGAGGTCCCGCGATGATCGCCGCACGTGATCGACTGGCGGTTGCCGCACTGACAACGGCATTGACCGGCGATTTCGATTTGCCGACGTTACTGGACACGGCCGCCCACGATGCGTGTGCGGGGTTCGGAGCCGTGTCCGCTGCCGTGATTCTTCTCGATGATCATCGCCGTGCCGGTGATACCGGGGTTGAGGTCGTCGCCGAGGCGCTGAGCAGTCACGCCGAGGTCGATCTGAGGTTCCTGACCAACGGGCCTGCACTCGACAGCGCCCGCGGCGGGGCGGTGACGATGATCGCCGATCTTGCCGATGCCGCCGATACCAGGTGGCCGAGCTATCGACGCGATGCGTTGCAGGCGGGCATGCGCGCAATGCGCAGCTTCCCGGTGATCGTGCTCGGCGCGTCCGTGGGTGCGCTGGTGGTGCACACGCCCGATCCCTGGGGGTCGCAGCGTTCCAACGAGCTCGGCGTGATACTCGCCAATCTCATCGCCGTTGCGATCTCGATGGGAAACGACAGCGGACGGCGTCACGCCGACACCAGCGAGACCATTCAGACTCTGCTGCGGGGCACCGTGGCGATCGCCACGGCCACCGGCGTCATCGCTGAAAAACTCTCACTCGAACCAGCCCGGGCACGACTCCATTTGCACCGATTGGCCCGCGCGCATCAAAACACCGTGACGAACCATGCCGAGCTGATCATCGCCGCACACGACGATCAGGCCGATGACGCCCGTCTATCGGGCTTGCTCGCCGCGCCGACCTTGCCCCCCGCCCCGCCGCGCATCAACACCTGATCCGCACCCACCGGCTGGCCGTCGTCACCGACTATGGTGGTAGCTCTGGGGACCGCAAGTCCACCTTCGTAAGCGGGGGGCAGAAACCGTGCGCTGCGACGACGACACCGAGATCGTCCGAAAGGCGATGGCCGAACTGGCCGCCAACCAGTCGACGCCCACCGACGTCACCGCGGTCCTGGAAGCGGTCACGTCGCTGGCGGTCCAACTCATTCCCGCGGTGGACTTCGCCGACGTCCTTCTCGTCGACGAGCACGAACACCGAACGGTGGCTCCGACCGACCCATTGGCGGTCAACTTGGACTCGCTGCAGCTCGACCTTCAAGAAGGACCGTGCCTGGGCGCACTCGTAGAGGACGCCACTATCGTGGCACCGGACCTCGCGAACGAAGTGCGGTGGCCCCGCTTTTCGGCGGCGGCGGTGAGCCGGGGTGTAGCGAGCATGATGGCGTTTCGCCTCTACACCTATCCCAAGGCGACACCGAACGGTATTGGAGGCCGAGGAGCTCTGAATCTGTTCAGCCGCAGCCAGTGTGAGTTCGACCTGGAAGACCAGGCACTGGGCGGGATGCTGGCTACCCACGCTGCCACCGCGCTTGTGGCTGCCGACCGCCAACGACAATTCGAGTCCGCGTTGGCCAGCCGCGACGTCATTGGCCAAGCCAAAGGCGTTCTGATGGAACGGTTCAAGGTCGACGCGGTGCGCGCCTTCGCGATGATGACGAAGCTATCGCAGGACTCCAACACTCCAATCCGGATACTCGCGCAGCGGATCGTCGCCTCGACCTAACGCCTCGGCGCCGGGCCTCACGGTCGCCCCCGTGGGATCGTGTCGAGAATGTGGTGCTGACTCCGTCCTAGGGATGAGCGGCCACCAGCGGTCGCCTGACCAAGAAGGAGAACGACCATGAAATACCTGCTGCTGAAGCACTACCGCGGAGCCCCGGCCTCGGTCAACGACGTTCCGATGGACCGGTGGACGCCGGACGAGGTCGACGCGCACGTGCAGTACATGCGCGACTTCGCCGTTCGGCTACAGGGGAGCGGGGAGTTCGTCGACAGCCAGGCGCTGACCCCCGACGGCGCGTGGGTTCGCCATGACGGCGAAGGGCGCCCGCCGGTCACCGACGGGCCGTTCGCCGAGACCAAGGATCTCATCGCCGGCTGGATGATCATCGATGTCGAGTCGTGGGAGCGCGCGGTCGAGCTGGCGGGGGAGTTGTCCGCCGCACCGGGCGCCGACGGCAAGCCGATCCACGAGTGGCTGGAGGTGCGGCCGTTCCTCACCGAGACATCCAAGTTCACCGAGTGAACGAGTCGCTGCTTCGCGAGCTCGTGCCCGCGGTGATCGGTGTCCTCGTCCGACGCGGAGCAGACTTCGCGTCGGCCGAGGATGCCGTGCAGGAGACCCTGATTCGAGCGCTGGAAACCTGGCCCGACGATCCACCTCGCGATCCGAAGGCATGGCTCGTCGCGGTGGCGTGGCGCAAGTTCATCGACGCTACCCGTGCCGAAACATCTCGGCGGGGAAGGGAACTCGCCGTCGAGGCCGAGCCGCCCGCCGGTGAGGTGCCCGCCACCGACGACACGCTCCGACTGTACTTTCTGTGCGCACACCCCACCCTGCCGGAGTCCTCGGCCGTCGCGTTGACGCTGCGCGCGGTCGGAGGCCTGACCACGCGGCAGATCGCGACGGCGTACCTCATCCCCGAAGCGACCATGGCGCAGCGGATCAGCCGGGCCAAGCGCAAGATCGCGGCGCTCACGCTGGACCAGCCCGGCGACCTTCCGACGGTGCTGCGGGTGCTCTACCTCGTCTTCAACGAGGGCTACAGCGGAGACGTCGACCTCGCCGCCGAGGCGATCCGCCTCGCGCGTCAGCTCGCCGCGCTGACAGATGAGCCCGAGGTCGCCGGTCTGCTCGCGCTCATGCTGCTGCACCATGCGCGCCGAGCATCGCGCACCGGCCCGGGAGGCCGGCTGGTTCCGCTTGCCGAGCAGGACCGATCATGTTGGGACACAACCCTTATCGCCGATGGGGTGACGATTCTGCAGGCTGCGCTGGCCCGCGACCGCCTCGGCGAGTACCAGGCACAGGCCGCGATCGCCGCCCTGCATGCGGACGCCTCGAGCGCCGCGGAGACGGATTGGGTGCAGATCGTCGAGTGGTACGACGAACTGCTGCAGCTCACCGGCAGCCCGGTGGTACGGCTCAACCGCGCGGTGGCGGTTGGTGAGGCGGACGGAGCACAGGCCGGCCTGGCCGCGCTGGCCGGCGTGAGTCCGGACTTGCCGCGGTACGCCGCGGTGACGGCGCACCTGCGCGAACGCGCCGGTGACCTCGAGCAGGCCGCCGAGTTGTATGCCGAGGCGGCCCGCACCGCGGCCAGCGTCCCGGAGCGCGACCATCTCACCCGACAGGCCGCACGCGTGAGGCAACTGCTGCGAGCCTGAGCCCGACCGACCGCTCACGTTGGTATAAGCAGATGTCGCTAGAAATAAGGAGTCCTCTGCCTCGTGTTCAGATTCGCACTCAGAGTGCTGCTCGCCGCTTCACTGGCCCTGACCGGTTGTCAGCAGTCCGAGCAGACCTCCGAGAAACCGGCGTATCCGAGCGGACCCGTCACGATGACGGCGGGAGCCAACCCGGGCAGTGGATTCGACATCACGATCCGGGCGGTGGTCGAGGCGCTGCAGCGCGAACAGCTCGTCGATGTGCCGTTACCCGTAGAGAATCGGCCGGGAAACAGTGGAGCAGATTTCCTCGCCAAGATGGTGGAGCAGTATCAGGGTAAAGACAACGAGGTGTCGGTCACCTCGCTGTCGATGATGATGAACGAACTGCTCGGCAAGTCGACGTACGGCTACGACGACGTCACGATGATCGCGCGGCTGATCACCGAGTATTACGTGGTCGTCACCCGTCACGATTCCCCGTACGACAACCTCGGTGACGTCATGTCGGCCATCAAGTCCGACGCCAAGCGCGTCGTGGTCGGCGCCGCCAACGACGATCAGGCACCTTTCGACCTGCTGGTCGCGTCGGCCGGCGGTGACCCCTCGACCATCAACTACGTACCGTTCGAGGGCGGCGGTGATCAGATCAGCGCACTGGAGAAGGGCGACATCAGCGTCGCGATCGGCGGTGTCAGCGAGTTCGTCGACCTGCTGAAGGCGGGAACCCTGCAGGCGTTGGGGGTGTTATCCGAGGAACGATTGCCCGAACTGGATGTGCCGACCGCCAGCGAGCAAGGGTTCGACGTCACCCTCTCCAATTGGCGAGGCCTTTACGGACCGCCGGAGATGCCGCAGGTCGCCGTCGAGTTCTGGCAGAACGCGCTCGGCAAGATGGTGGAATCGCCGACCTGGCAGCAGATCGCCAAGGACAGACACTTCACCACGACCTTCATGATCGGTGGCGAGTTCCAGACTTTCTTGGCGGAGACCCAGGCCGACGTCAAACAAGCGCTGGCGCTGTGATCAGTTCTTCGGCCTCGGGCTCATCGAGCTGATGTAGTACGTCTCGTCGCCGGTGGCATATCCGCCGCCCGCGGTCGCTATATGTACGTGGTCGAAGTGGTTGGCGGTCTCGTTGCCGTAGTCCGCGGTCCAACTCGGTGCGCCGATGCCGGGGTAGAAGCCCTGCCGCCAGATCACGTGCAGGATTCCCCAGCGCTTCGCGTTCGCCAACGCCAGCCCGGCGATCTGGTTGCCGAGTTCGATGCCCTCTTCGCTGCTGTGGTTCGGGATCATGACGTCGATCGCCAGACCTTCGGGATGCCACCGCAACGGGTCCTGCCGATGCCCGCCGATGGTGGTGATCTCGGGGAACATCACGCTGATCGCGCGGGCGGCCCAAATGGTCCTGACCTGCAAACCGTTCTCGGGCGCAACGCCCTTGGGCAGCTCGAACGGAAGCTCTCGCGCAGCGGCGGGCGCGCTCGCGGCCAGCAGTTCGGCCTCCGCGGGCACCGGGACCCTCGGCGCAGGGGGCGGAGTGGATTCGGGTGACATCGGCGCCACCGCCACCGGCTTTTCGCTGTGCGGCGCATCGGCGTTCTGGGCGTACAGCATGGCGCCGGAGACGACCAGCGAAACCACGATCGCCAACCAGCGGCCGCGGCCGTTAGCTAACAGGTTTCTCGCCACGGGAGAGCACTTTACTGTCGTCTCTGACACGGTAGTGCCGTCTTGGTGGTCTCGTAATGTTCTCTTAGGCTCGGGCGACCCGACGGCCAGCAAGTTCTACGCCACCGAAAATCCGAAAAAGTTCGCGAGCGCGGTGTGTTGGGCGCCAAGCGCGTAGTACTACTCATCCGCGGTTGTCCACGGCACGGCATCCTGTACGCATGACGCTCACCACGCCCGGGTCCGGTGCCGCCAAGGTCGCTGCCGAGACGCCGGCCGACCGTGACCGCGCTGTCGACGTCGCCCGGCTCGCCGCCCTCGTGGTCGTCATGTTCGGGCACTGCGCACTGCTGCTCGCCACCATCGACAACGGGCTGCGGATCGGCAACCTGCTCGGCGAACTGCCTGCGACCGCGCCCATAACCTGGATCGTGCAGGTCATGCCGCTGTTCTTTTTGGCAGGCGGTGCGGCGGGCGCCTACGGCTGGCATTCGGGCTCATCGTGGGGCACCTGGCTGGTCAAGCGCGCGCAGCGGCTGTGCCGCCCCGTCTTCTGGTATCTCGCCGCGTGGTCGATCGGCATCGTGGTGACCTACTACGTCCTCGGCGCCGATTCCGCGGCGAGCATCGGCCGCGAATGCGTGGCCCTGCTGTGGTTCCTCGGTGTCTACCTCGTGGTGCTGGCCTTCGTACCCGCCCTGACCCGAATGTCGACCGGTCGCGCGGTCGCCGCCATGGTCGGCGTGCTGATAGCAGTCTCCGCGGGATTCGACGCGATCCGATTCGCGGTCGGCGCACCGATGGCGGGCGTCGCGAACTTCGTCATCGTCTGGCTGATCCCGATGGTGATCGGGGTGGCCTACGCACGACACCTGATCGGCGCGCGCACGGCGCTCGTCGTCGCCGCATCCGCATTCGCCGCGCAACTCGTGGTCGCGGCCGTCGGACCCTACGAGGTCTCCCTGGTTGTCACTGGGACCGAACGCATCTCGAACGTGTCGCCGCCGACGCTGTTGCTCGCGCTGCACTGCACCTGGATGTCATTCGCGTTCATCGCCCTCGCGGGCCCGATCCGACGCTGGGCTCAGCGTCCGCGCGTCTGGTACGTCGTCGCGACAGGCAACGCCGGAGCGATGACCCTGTACCTCTGGCACATCCCCGCGATCGCGGTGGCCACCTTCACCCTGCACGCCTTCGGTCTGGACGCCTATGACGTTGACGCCCCGTACTTTTGGGCCATGCTGGCGCTGCGTGCCGTGGTGTTCGCGGTCGTGATGCTCGCCGTGTTCATGCTGCTCTCGCCGCTCGAACATCGCCGACTGCCGTGGTGGGACGCGCCCGTCGCCGCCACCGGCACCCGGTCGACCGCCGCCGGTGTGCTGATCGTCCTCGCCGGAGTGGCGCTGGTATTGCTCGCCAAGAACGGTCTGGGCGACCTCTACGGGCTCGTCACCCTCGCATGCTTCGTCACCGCGGCCGCTGCCGCGCGGATCTGCGCCGGAGCGAAGCCATCCGAATCCACAACGGCCACAACCGTTTAACGCTCGACGAGCTGCTCCGGGGGCTTCGGCCACGGCACCGGGCGCGGCCTGGCACGCACTACCTGCGGCCACCAGAACCATTTACCCATCAGGGCCGCGATCGACGGGGTCATGAATGCGCGGATCACCAGAGTGTCGAACAGCAGGCCCATTCCGATCGTCGATCCGACTTGCGCGACCACTGTCAGCTCGCTCACCGTCATCGAGATCATCGTGAAGGCGAACACCAAACCGGCTGAGGTGACGACCGACCCGCTCCCGCCCATCGCGCGGATTATCGCCGTGTTCACGCCCGCGTGCAGTTCCTCCTTCAGACGCGCGACGAGCAGCAGGTTGTAGTCGGCGCCCACCGCCAACAGGATGATCACCGCCATGGCCATGACCATGAACTGCAGTTCGATGCCGAGCACGTGCTGCCAGATCAGCACCGACAGGCCGAACGACGCGCCCAGAGACAACACCACGGTGCCGACGATGACCGCGGCGGCGACGACGGCGCGCGTGATGATCAACATGATGGTGAAGATCAGTGCGAGCGCGAGAATCGCCGCGATCATCAGGTCGTAGTTGTTGCCGTCCTGCATGTCTTTGAACGACGCCGCGGTTCCGCCGAGGTAGATCGTGGAGCCTTCCAGCGGGGTGCCCTTGATCGCTTCCTTGGCCGCGTGCTTGATGGCCTCGATGCGCGCGATGCCGTCAGCACTGAGCGGATCTTCCTCGTGCTGGATGATCATCCGAACCGCTTTACCGTTCGGTGAGATGAAGCTGTCCATGCCGCGCTTGAACTCTTCGTTGTCGAAGATCTCCGGCGGCAGATAGAACGTGTCGTCGTTCCACGAGTCGTTGAACGCGTCGCCCATGGCCGACTGGTTCTCCGACAGCGCAGCCTGTTGATCCTGCATGCCGCCCTGCGTGGCCTTCATCGTCAGCATCATGTTCTGCATCGTCTTCATCGTCTCGATCTGCTGCGGCATCAACGCCAGCAGTTGCGGCATCAGCGAATCGAGCCGCTCGAGATCCGGGAGCAGGTCCTGGACGGCCTCGGTCGTGGTGTCAACGCCGTCGATCGTGTCGAACACCGACCGCATCGACCAACAGAGGTTGATGTTGTAGCAGTGCGGTTCCCAGTAGAAGTAGTTGCGAATGGGACGGAAGAAGTCGTCGAAATTCGCGATGTAATCCCGTAATTCGGCGATGTCGACGGTCATGGTGCGCGTCTTCTCCACCATGCTGTGCGTCGTCGCACTCATCTCGCCCATCAGGTTCGACATGCGGGTCATCGTGTCGATGGTGACCTGCATTTCGTCGGCCTGCTTCAGCATGTCTTCCATGCGGTCCTGCAGGTACTTGCGGTTCAGGTCCTGGCCGACGCCGCCCAGACTCATCTGTGCCGGAATGGTGCTGAACTTCACCGGTTTACCGTCGGGGCGGGTGATCGCCTGAACGCGGCCGATCCCGGGCACCCGGAAGATCGCCTTGGCGATCTTGTCGATCACCAGGAAGTCCGCGGAGTTGCGCAGGTCGTGGTCGGTTTCGATGAGCAGCAGCTCGGGATTCATTGTCGCCGGCGAGAAGTGGCGTTCGGCCGCCGCGAAGCCCAGGTTCGCGGGCAGGTCGGGCGGAAGGTATTTGCGGTCGTTGTAGTTGGGTTGGTACCCGGGCAACGTCAAGAGTCCGACGAGGGACAGCGCGATCGTCGCGAGCAGAACCGGACCCGGCCACCGGACGATGGCGGCACCGATCTTGCGCCAGCCCCGAATGCGCATGGCGCGCTTGGGTTCCAGCAGGCCGAATCGGCTTGCGACGGTGATGATCGCCGGGCCCAACGTCAGTGCGACCAGCACGCCGGTGGCCATGCCCACGGCCAGTGGTACGCCCAGCGTCTGGAAGTAGGGCAACCGTGTGAAGGACAGGCAGAAGGTCGCACCCGCGATGGTCATACCCGAGCCGAGCACGACGTGCGCGGTTCCGTGGAACATCGTGTAGAAGGCCGACTCTCGGTCCTCACCGAGAGTGCGCGCCTCCTGATAGCGGCCTATGAGGAAGATCGCGTAGTCCGTCGCCGCGGCTATCGCGAGTGTGACAAGCAGGTTCGTGGCGAACGTCGATAACCCGATCAGTTCGTGATAGCCGAGGAAGGCCACCACCCCGCGCGTCGCCGACAGCGTGAGGACCACCATCACCAGTACGAGCAGAACCGTTCGTATCGATCGATAAACAAGCAAGAGCATCGTGATGATCACCGCGAAGGTGACCAGTTCGATCACCCGGACGCTTCGGTCGCTCGCGATCTGCTGATCGGCGACCAGGGCCGACCCACCAGTCACGTAGACCTTCACGCCCGGCGGCGGTTCCAGCCCGTCGACGAGCTTGATGACCTGCTCCACCGACTCGTTGGACAGCGCCTCGCCCATGTTGCCGGCGAGATACACCTGCACGTACGCGGCCTTGCCGTCGGCGCTCTGCGCGCCGGCCGCCGTCAGCGGGTCGCCCCAGAAGTCCTGAACGTGCTCGACGTGCTTGGTGTCGGCCTCGAGTTTGTCGACGAGTTCGTCGTAGTACTTGTGCGCATCCGCGCCCAGCGGCTTGTCCCCTTCGAGGAGGATCATCACCGCGCTATCGGATTTGTACTCCTCGAAGACCTCGCCGACCTTCTTCATGGCGATCACCGACGGCGCTTCGGCCGGGCTCATCGACACCGACCGCATCTGGCCGACCACTTCCAGTTGCGGCACGGTGACGTTGAGCAGGGCGACGATGAGGACCCAACCGATGATGATCGGCACGGAGAACATGCGGATCCACTTGGCAAGGCCTTTGCGGCGCTCCTGCGCGTGCGGGGCCAGCGGGTCGTGGGTCGGAGCGCTCATCGCAGTGTCGTCGGGCGCGACGGGGTGCTTCCGCTGCTATTGAGCCCAGCCTGAACACAGTTGGGCACCTCGCGGAGCTCCCTCCCTGAATTGTTAAGCTTGCCTTAGTTCCTACCAGATCAGGCCCGCTAGCGGCCACTCACAGCAGCCCCACAGCGAACGAAGCCGCCTGATCGACCATTCCCGACCGGACGTAGGCGCCGTGCGCGCCCCAATCCCGTCCGCCTTCGGAACAAATCGGGTCGTTCGGCACGCACATCTCCACGGTCTTCCCGGCGTAGAGCGGTGCAACGCCGGGTAGCGGACCGGGCGACAGCGAATCGGCAAAGCTGCTCCTCGGACCGCCGAAGATCGCAGCCGCGGCGACGTTGTCGGCGACCGCCGGTGGCATCGCGGCGGTAGCCAGGTCGACGACTGCGGCCCCCTGGGAGTAGCCGCCGAGCACCATCCGGGTATTCGGGCACGTCGTGGCCATCGACTGCACATGAGCGCTCACGTCATCGCGGCCTGCGGGCGTGCTGCGGCCGAAGTCACGGCTCGCGGGGTAGTTGACCGCATACACACCGACAGAGCGCTCGCCGAGACGTGAACGCAGCGAGTCGACGAACGCCTGCCCGATACCGCCGACGCCGGGCGGTTCGGTGGTACCACGAGCGAACACAATTTCGACGTCGGGACAAGGAGCCGCGGCCGCGGGTGGCACGGTCGCCATAGTGATCGACAAGGTGGCGCCGGTGAGGCACACAAGCCCTAGAATGCGCGAGATGGTCGTCATACTCTTACGTCGCTCGAGGGCGCGGAGATGTCACACCGGCGACGACAACCCTCGCCAAGAAACTGACGGACGCGTTAACCGACAGCTGGCCAGCAAACGATGACCCCAGCGATGCGTGCGTCGGCGTGACAGCCGGGACTGCCGTGCTAGGTGGTTTGGAATGGACAGGACGGGGCCAGCGGTACGCCTGTTTCGGCGATCAAGGCCCTGATCACGCCGTCGACCTGGTCATACGCCACGCGGTATGGCGATATATGTCTTAGCGTGTGAGTTGTCGCAGGTCATTTCGACTGCGTAAGGCAGCGACAAGCAAATACTGCCCGGTTAGCTTCGCGCGGGGGCGCGGCGCCGGGGCGGTGGCCGATGTGTTCGCCGACGAAGGTGGTGGGGAAGCGGTGGAAGCGGTACTGGGATTTTCTGTGACATCCAGCAGTGTCGGTTGGGTCTTACTCGACGGACCCGGCGTCGACGCGGCCGCCCTCGATCACGACGTGTTCGACGTCGCCAGCTCAGCCGACGACCACGACATCTCCAAGCACATCGCCGCCGTGCGTGGGGTGCTGTCGATCGCCGCGGCGAGCGGCCACGAACTGAAGTCGATAGGGCTGACGTGGACCCCTGACGCCGCCGCGACGGCGAATCTGCTGCTGAATTCGTTGCCCGAGCTGGGGTTCCTCAAGGTCGTATCGGTGCGGCTTTCCGAGGCCGCCCGAACGTGGGCATACGTATACGGCGAGGCGCTACGGTTCGAGAAGGCGGCGGTGTGTGTCGTCGAACCCGCGGCCGCGACGGTGTTGTCATTCGGATACGGCGCCGTGCGGACGTTCGCGACTCCTACGCGGGAAAGCGACGACGGCCTGAGCCGGTGGCTGAAGGACGCGTTCGAAACCAACCACCTGGACCCCGAGCACCTGTTCCTGATCGGCTCGCGCGGAGACCTCGAACTGATCGCGGGACGGCTCCGCGACGCGCTGCCCATGCCGGTCGTGACGTCCGCTGAAGCGCAGTTGGTGCTCGCGCGCGGTGCGGCACTGGCAGCGAGGCCGAACGCCGCGATTACCGCAATACCGTTGGCGGTGAAGCAGATTGAGGCTCCGACGCAGACTCTTGGGCAGAAACTGTCGTGGATCAGCCCGCCCGCCCGTGCCGCCGTCATCTTGGTGGCCGGCGTCGTGGCGCTGTTCGTCCTCGGCCCCGAACTCGTCAGTCAGCCGGAGCCCCCGTCGGCAGCCGATCATGCCGCATCCAGTTCGTCGACGACCTTGGTGCGCATCCAAGCCGTGCCCGCGCCGGTCGCGGCGCCGTCGCCCACGAAGGTCGTTCAGCGGTTGGCACAGGCCGCGCCGCCGCCGGTCGCAGAGGTGACCACGCGGGAAGCGCCGGTCACCGCCGAACAGTTGGCTGTGCCGGAGGCGCCCGCCGCGGTGGTGCCGGAGGTGCCCGTCGCGGTAGAGGCCGAAGCGCCGGCTGCGGTCATGCCTGCGACAGAGCCCGACGTGCCGGTTGCCACGGAGCCTGCCGAACTCGCACGTCTACCGGAGCCGGCCGATGTCGCCCATCTACCGGAGCCGGCCGAGACTCCACACCTGGCTGCGGACACCGACGCGGCGGGCGGGACAGCGCATCTGCCCGACGCAGGCACCCTGCACCTACCAGGAGCGATACCGGCGCTGGCCGCGGAGGCACCGGTGACAGAGCCTGTGCTGGCGGCCGAGGCACCGGTGGTAGAGCCGTCGCCGACGTCCCTACCGCCTACGCGGACCGCGTCCAGCGCGGTGTGGGCCGCACTGCCTTAGGTGGTAGTCCAGGTCCAGACGGACGGATCGTTCGGCGGATAGTTCATGCAGACGTCGGTGGCGTGTGCGACGACGCCCTTGTTGTTGAAGAACAACTTCGCCCAGTTGCCCCAGCGCGTCGCCATCTGCTCGTAGTAGACGTTCGTCGCCGTGTTCTCCGAATACTGCCTGCGACCAGCGTAATCGAGGGAGAAGAACCAGTAGATGCGGTTACGGGCACCCGTCTGAACATCCGCGGGGCGGTTCCTGTAGTCGATCATGTAGCGCTCGTAGTACACCGGGTCGGTGTCACGGGTGGCCGCCATGTATTGATCGACGGTGCAGGTCGTCTTCATGATCCGGCTTGGGATCGGATATTCGTCTGTCGCGTCCGCCGAGGCAACCCCCGGAAAGATCATGGCGGCACAGCTCAGCGCGGCAGCCGCAATGCTCGCTTTGCGTAACACTTCGTTCTCCTCGCTATTGCCCGGCTTGGAGCAGAGGCAGCTTGTCGGGGCAGTACAGGCGCAAACCAGCCCCGAGGAACTGCCACGCTTGCTCGGTGGTGGTGTCCTTCACCAATTGATCGTGGACGAACTTGGCCGACTGCGCCGCGGTGGTGTCTACACCCTTGTTCAATCGCTTGCAGGTGATCTTGGCGATCCAGGCGTTGTAATCCTTCTGCCCGTAGATGCCGTAGATATGCAGCTCGTTGGTGAAATCGGTGTCCACGTCGGCGTGCGCGGGCGCCGCGAGCACCAATGCTGCTGCGACGGCACCGATTCCGGCTAACAAACGCTTCACTGCTGTCCTCCCTCCGGGCCTACCTGTGCCATCTGCTGTGGCGGCTTAGGCCACGGCGACGGCACCGGTCGTGCTCGCACTCGTTGTGGCCACCAGAACCACTTGCCCATCAATGCTGCGATGGACGGTGTCATGAACGACCGGATCACTAGGGTATCGAACAACAGGCCCAGTCCGATGGTGGTTCCGACTTGTCCGATGACTGTGAGTTCGCTGACCGCCATTGACATCATGGTAAAAGCAAACACCAGGCCGGCCGACGTGACGACCGATCCGCTGCCGCCCATCGCCCGGATGATGCCGGTGTTGATGCCGGCATGAAGCTCTTCTTTGAGCCTGGATACCAGCAGCAGGTTGTAGTCGGCGCCGACCGCCAACAGGATGATCACCGACATCGCCAGCACCATCCAGTGCAGTTCGATGCCGATCAAATGCTGCCAGATCAGAACCGAGAGCCCGAACGAGGCGCCCAACGAGATCACCACCGTGCCGACGATGACGGCGGCCGCAACCACGCTTCGGGTGATGATCAACATGATCACGAAGATGAGGCCGAGCGACGCGATGGCCGCGATCATCAAGTCGAACAGACTGCCGTCGGACATGTCCTTGAACACCGCGGCGGTGCCGGCCAGGTAGACCGTCGACCCCTCCAACGGAGTGCCCTTTATCGCTTCCTTGGCCGCCTGTTTGATCGCATCTATCCGCTCGATGCCTTCCGGCGTCATCGGATCGCCGTCGTGGGCGATGATGAACCGCACCGACTTGCCGTCGGGGGAGATGAAGTTCTCCATGCCCTTCTTGAATTCGGCGTTGTCGAAGACCTCGGGAGGAAGATAGAACGAGTCGTCGTTCATCGACGCGTCGAATGCCTCGCCCATCGCCGATGAGTTGTCCTGCATCGCCGCCATCTGATCCTGCATGCCCTTCTGCGTGGCATACATCGTCAGCATCATGCTGCGCATGGTCTTCATCGTGTCGATCATCGGGGGCATCAACGTGACCATCTGCGGCATCAACTGATCCAGGCGCTCCATATCGGGGATCAGCTCTTGGATGTCTTTGGTCATCGTGTCGATGCCGTCAAGGGTGTCGAAGATCGACCGCAGCGCCCAACATATCGGGATGTTGAAGCACTTCGGCTCCCAGTAGAAGTAGTTGCGAAGCGGCCGGAAGAAGTCGTCAAAATTCGCGATGTTGTCCCGCAGTTCGGCCACATCGACTGTCATGCTCTTCATCTTCGTCACCATGGAGTGTGTCGTTGCCGCCATCTCCTTGGTGAGGGCGGACATCCTCTCCATCGTCGCGATCGTCTTATTCATTTCATCGGCCTGGACGAGCATGTCCGCCATGCGGTCCTGAAGGTACTTCTGGTTCATCTGCTGGGTGGTGCCCTGCATGCTGATCTGGAACGGGATCGACGTGTGTTCGATCGGCTTACCGTCGGGCCGGGTGATCGCCTGAACCCGCGAAATGCCAGGTACCCGGAACACCGCCTTGGCGATCTTGTCGATCACCAGGAAGTCGGCGGAATTGCGCAGATCGTGGTCGCTCTCGATCATCAGCAACTCGGGGTTCATCCGGGCCTGCGAGAAGTGCCGGTCCGCCGCCGCGTAGCCCTCGTTCGCGGGCAGGTCCGCAGGCAGGTAATTGCGGTCGTTGTAGTTGGTGCGGTATCCGGGCAGGGTCAACAGGCCGATCAGCGACAGGGCGATCGTCGCCACGAGGATCGGGCCGGGCCACCGCACCACGGCAGCGCCGATCTTGCGCCATCCGCGCACCCTCAGCGCGCGCTTGGGATCGAGCGTCTTGCCGAACCTGCTCGCCACGGTGATGATCGCGGCGCTGAGCGTCAGTGCGGCCAGGACCCCGACCGTCATACCGATCGCCAGCGGCACACCGAGCGACTGGAAGTACGGCAGCCTGGTGAAGCTCAGACAGAAGGTGGCGCCGGCGATGGTCATGCCGGAGCCCAGCACTACGTGGGCCGTGCCGTGGTACATAGTGTAGAAGGCCTGCTCTTTGTCCTCGCCGGCCGCACGCGCCTCCTGATATCGGCCTATCAGGAAGATCGCGTAGTCGGTTCCGGCGGCTATCGCCAGAGTCACCAGCAGGTTCGTCGCGAAGGTCGAGAGTCCGATGATCTCGTGGTAACCGAGGAAGGCCACCACACCGCGAGCGGCAGACAGCTGCAGCACCACCATGACCAGCGTCAAGAGCACGGTGACGATCGATCGGTAGACGAGCAGCAGCATCACGATGATGACCGTGAACGTGACGGCTTCGATCATGCGCATGCTGCGGTCGCCCGCGATGTGCTGGTCGGCGGCCAGCGCGGCCGGACCGGTGACGAACGCCTTGACGCCCGGTGGTGGCTGCAAGCCGTCGACGATGTCCTGCACGGCCTCGACCGACTCGTTGGCCAGCGCCTCGCCCTGGTTACCCGCGAGGTAGACCTGGACGTAGGCGGCCATGCCGTCGTTGCTCTGCGCGCCGGCGGCGGTCAGCGGATCGCTCCAGAAGTCCTGCACACTCTGCACGTGCTTCGTGTCGGCTTCGAGCCTCTTGACCATCTCGCCGTAGAAGGCGCGCGTGTCCTCGCCGAGGGGTTTGTCGCCCTCCAGCACGATCATCGCCGAGCTGTCGGAGTTGAACTCCTCGAACACCGCCCCGACGCGCTTCATCGCGATCATCGACGGCGCGGAATCGGGGCTCATCGAGATCGCTCGCATCTGGCCGACCGTCTCCAGCTGCGGCACGACCACATTCAGCACGGCGATCACGGCGATCCAGCCCAAAATGATCGGAATTGCAAAGGCGCGGATCATCCGGGGGATGAACGGCCTCGCAGCGTGATTGGGGCGTGGGAACGCGTCGGTCGGTGTTTCGTTCGTGGGCGCGCTCATGCGGACTTAACAAAGCAGAAGGTCTGTGCGTTCAAGCCGTTCGACGTTCTTTCGTCTTTGATCTCGTCATCGACGGTGATACGGCACGTGATCGAGGACCCATCGCCCTGGGCGACGATGTTCGGAGCCGCCGACGGCGCAGTGGTCTGCAGCGTCAGCGACCACGGCAACCCGGCGCCGTCGATGCGCTGAGGTTTGGCGTCCAGATCCAAGTAGTTGATGTCCGCGTATGAGCCGGTACCGAAGATCTCGTACTTCACGACCTTGGGGTCGAAGGGCTCAGGATCGTCGGCGAAGACCTTCGGGGTGACGATGATGCCGTCAGCGCCGAAAAAGGTCCGGATGCGGTGGACGGTGAACCCCGCGACGGCCACTACGATCACGATGACAATCGGGATCCAGATTTTCTTGGCGAGGCCGATCATGCCGATCGCCCCCGGCCCGTGCCACCCATATATGCGCCCTCGAGTTTCGTATCCGTCGCTGTGAATCAATGTGCGTAACTTAGCCCGTATAAGTTCTCACTCGGCACAGGTTATCTCAAGTTTTTGTGCTGCTGCCCACCACCGTCTGGGCGGTGTGATCGGCGTCACAATGAGGGCAGTTCGAACCGCTCCAGATACCGCTTGATGAAGGCTTCGGCCTCGTCGTGACCTCGGGTGATGCCGAGTCCGCGTTCCAGCAGCACAATCCGCGCCAGGCTGGTGACGATCATAGACATCACCACCGGCGGAAAGGCCTCCATGTCGACGCCGTGGGCGCGCATCGCCAGCGTGACCGCGCTCTCCTCCACATCGCCGAATCGCTGCGCATAGGCCGCGATCTCACTCCTGATCTCCTTGCGGTGATTGGCCAGCCCCATGAACTCCATGAAGAGCCGTGCCCCGTGGGTGCTGTTCAGGCGCCACAGTGCGTGGAGGGGCTCGTCGTCGGCGAGGGCCTGGCGCTGGCGCTGGAGATTGGTCTCGGCGCCGTCACGCAGTACGGCGAGAAACAGATCGTCCATGGTCGGGAAGTAGTAGTGCACCAGTGCGGGCTTGACGCCGGCCTTGGCTGCCACCCGCCGCGACGTCGCCGCGGCGTAGCCCTCCTCGAGCATTACTTGGGCAGTCGCCTTGATAAGAGCATCGCGAGTCGCCGACGTGCGTCCACCTCTTGACCGCTCACCTGTGGTGCTGCTAGACATGGCCGCAGTCTAGATGTTGGGCGATCGCCCAACAAGTTGCCCAACAAGAGGGTTCGCCCGACAATCGAGGAGCGTCTGGATGGCTGGTCGGATAGACGGCAAGGTCGCGTTCATCACCGGTGCGGCGCGCGGCCAGGGCCGCAGTCACGCGGTGCGGCTGGCCCAGGAGGGCGCCGACATCATCGCGATCGACATCTGCCGGGGCTTCGACGACTCGACGGCGCCGGCCGCCACGCCCGAGGACCTCGCCGAGACCGCGGACATGGTGAAGAACCTGGACCGTCGCATCGTGACCGCCGAGGTGGACGTCCGCGACTACGATGCGCTGAAGGCCGCGCTCGACAGCGGCGTCGAACAACTCGGCGGGCTCGACATCGTCGTCGCCAACGCCGGCATCGGCACCACCGGCGTCAAGTTGCACAAGATGCGCGAGGACATCTGGGACGAGACCATCGACATCAACCTCGGGGGAGTGTGGAAGACGGTCAAGGCGGCGGTGCCGCACCTCCTGGCCCGCGGCAGCGGCTCGATCATCATCACCAGCTCGGTCGGCGGCACCAAGGCCTACCCTCAGGTCGGCCACTACATCGCCGCCAAACACGGGGTCGTCGGCCTGATGCGGACCTTCGCAGTCGAACTGGGTGCCAAGAACATTCGCGTCAACACCGTGCATCCGACCCATGTGTGCACGCCGCTGCTGATGAACGAGGCCACGTACAAACTGTTTCGGCCCGACCTGGAAAACCCCGGCCCCGACGACCTGGCGCCGATCTGCCAGTCGTTCCACTTCCTGCCGATCCCGTGGGTCGAGCCCGTCGACATCAGCAACGCGGTGCTGTTCCTGGCCTCCGACGAAGCCCGTTACATCACCGGCGTCACCCTGCCCGTCGACGCCGGCAGCCTGTTGAAGTAGGGAAAAGAACATGGCCGTGACAAAGGAAGTCAGTGACACCAAGGTGTACTACGACCCCTACGACGTCGACATCGTGGCGAGGCCGTATCCGACGTATGCGCGGCTGCGCGAGGAGGCGCCGCTCTACTACAACGAGCGCTACGATTTCTGGGCGCTGTCGCGCTACGTCGACGTCGAGAAATCCCTGAACAACTGGGAGACGTTCTCGAATCAGCGCAGTGACATCCTCGAATTGGTGAAGTCGGATTTCGACATGCCCAAGGGCGTGATGATGTTCGAGGACCCGCCGATCCACACCATGCTGCGCGGGTTGATGTCGCGGGTCTTCACGCCGCGGCGAATGGCCGAGATCGAAGATCAGATCCGCAACTACTGCATCAATTGCCTTGACCCCCTTGTCGGTTCGGAGAGCTTCGACATCGTGGCCGAGCTCGCCGCGATGATGCCGATGCGGGTGATCGGGATGCTGCTGGGCATCCCCGAATCCGACCAGGTCGGCTTCCGGGACCGCAACGACGCCAACCTGCGGACCAAGCCGGGTGCGCCGATGAAGGTCGCCAAGGCCGACGCGATCGCCGACGGCAGGATGTACGCCGACTACGTCGAGTGGCGTTCGAAGAACCCTTCCGACGATCTGATGACGGCGCTGCTCAACGTCGAGTTCACCGACGAGGACGGTGTGACGCGCAAGCTGCATCGCAAGGAGGTGTTGCACTACACCCAGGTGGTCGCGGGCGCGGGCAACGAGACGACCGGCAGGCTCATCGGCTGGCTGGCCAAGGTGCTGGCCGAGCATCCGGATCAGCGCCGCGAGATCGCGGACGACCGATCGCTGCTGATCCCCGCGATCGACGAGACACTGCGCTTCGAGCCGACGGGACCGCACGTAGCCCGTTATATGGCAAAGGATTTCGAGGCCTACGGACAAACGGTGCCCGCCGGCAGTGCGATGTTGTTGCTCTTCGGTGCCGCCAACCGCGATCCGGATCGCTTCGAGGACCCCGATACGTTCAACATCCACCGCAGCGGTTCACACCTGACATTCGGTAAGGGTCTGCACTACTGCCTGGGCGCCAACCTGGCCCGGCTCGAGGGACGTGTCGCGCTCGACGAGCTGCTCAACCGCTGGCCGGAGTGGGACATCGACTACGAAACCGCGCAGCTCGCACCGACATCGACCGTTCGCGGCTGGGAAAAGCTGCGGATCGTCGTGGGCTGAGCGGAACTGCTGTCGGTTTGAAAGCGCCGAAATCCGGCAAACCTGATGAGCATGTCAAAGCTACTTCGTCCGGCAATCGTCGCGGCTGTCTGCGCGCCCATTCTCTCGGTCGTTACAGCAGCCTCCGTTGGGGCGCAGCCCCTCAACTGCCCGCCGGGGCAGTACTGGGATCCGGGTTCAAACACCTGTAAGAACTCGGTGCCGCTCAATTGTGCGCCCGGCCAGTACTGGAACCCGATCACCAATCTCTGCCGTCCGCTCGGCCAGTACTAAAACTTGCGATTTGTGCACGTTTAGGAGCGCTCACCGCTCCTAAACGTGCACAAATCGCTCCCTAAGCGCGCGTGTAGCGGGTGCCGCGCGGTTCGCGGACCCAGAGTTCACCGTCACCCGCGGTTGGGCCCTGCGCCGCGAGTTCGCGCTTGAGCACCTTGTGCGTCGCGGTCGTCGGCAACTCGCGCGCGATGCGGACATATCGCGGCCAACCCTTGGGTGACAGGTCGGATTGCGCGGCCAGGAAGGTTTCGAAATCCTCGGGGGTCAGGGTGGCGCCGTCGTTGAGCACGATCGCCGCCATGATCTGGTCGCCCACGCTTTCGTCGGGCACCGCGTAGATGGCGACCAGGTTGATATCGGGCAATCGGATGAGAATGCGCTCGATCGGGGCGGCGGCCATGTTCTCACCGTCGACGCGTAACCAGTCGCCGCTGCGGCCGGCGAGATAGATCCAGCCGTCGGCGTCCTGGTAGGCCAGGTCGCCCGACCAGTACATGCCGTGGCGCATGCGCTCGGCGGTCGCATCGTCGGCGTTGTAGTAACCGGTGAAAAAGCCCTGCCCGTCGGTGTTGACGAGTTCACCGATCGCCTCGTCGGCGTTGATGAGTGCACCGTCGGCGTCGAACTGTGCGGGCGGACATTCGGTGACGGTTTCGGGGTTGTAGATCGCCACCCCCGGAAACCCTTTGCCGAGTGAGCCTTTCGGCGTGCCCTCCTCGCGCGTGATGATGACCGCGTTCTCGGTGGAGCCGAAACCGTCCCACACCGTGCAGCCGAAGCGCCGCTGGAACGCTTCGATATCTCGGTCGCTGGCTTCGTTGCCGAACGCGATCCGCAACGTCGTGTCCGCGTCGCCGGGTTGTTCGGGCGTGGCCAGGATGTAGGCCAGCGGCTTGCCGACGTAGTTCATGTAGGTGGCGCCGTAGCGGCGGACGTCGTCGACGAAGTTCGACGCCGAGAACTTCGCGGGCGCCATCGCCGCGCCCCTGGCCAGCGCCACGCCCCAGCCCGCCACCAACGCATTGGAATGAAACAGCGGCATCGACAGGTAGCACGTGTCGTCCTCGTAGACCTCGAACTTCTCGACGAGGGCCTGGCCCGACATCAACACCATGAAATGCGACACTCGCACGGGCTTCGGGTTGCCGCTCGTCCCCGACGTGAAGATCAACATGTAGGTGTCCATCGGTTCGACCTCGCGGAAGGGCGTGAGGTCACCGGCGGACTCGAGCATCCGCGCCCAGTCGTCGGTCGAGGTGTCGAGGACCTGCACTCCGTCGAGGTCGAGACCGTCGAGTAAGGGCCGATGTTCGGCATCGGTCACCACGATCTGACAGTCGGCGCGCCGGATGTCGGCCGCCAGCGCATCGCCGCGCCTTGTCGAGTTGATGCCGCACAGCACGTAGCCGCCGATGCCCGCGGCAGCCATCTGGTTCAGGAATTCCGGGCTGTTGCCCATCAGTACGCCGACGTGCAGTGGGCGGTCGTAGTCGGCGATGGCGAGCAGCGCGGCGGCGCGGGCCGACGCGTCGCTCAGATGTTCACGCCAGGTCCACGTGGCGTCGCCGTGCTTCACCGCAACGGAGTCCGACGTCGCGCGTTCGCGAAGCAATTGCTGGATGGTCTCGCTTGGCATGCTGGTAGTTCTAGCATCCACCAATGAGGATCATTGACGCCGACGGTCACGTCGCCGAGGGAGCGTCGCTTGCGGTCGAGGCGATGCGGCGCTGGCCCGAACTCATCGTGCCCAGAGAAGACGGACGAGCCCTCGTCATCGAGGGCCGCAACTACCCGGAGTCCGACGGTCCGGGAGCCGGCTGTCCCCGAGAACACGGTCTGTCGACGGCGCCGGGCATCGACTACTCATCTCCTGAAGGCGTGCTCGGGGACGCCGACCGCGACCAGATCGACACGATGGTGTTGTATCCGAGCCTGGGACTGTGCGTGCCGACGCTGGAAGACCCCGAGTTCGCCGCGGGTTTCGCGCGGCTGTACAACCAGTGGATCGCCGACGACTGCCGCTCGTCGGGCGGGCGGTTGCGCGGAATCGCGGTGACCCCGATCGAACACGGCGCTGTCGCGGTCGAGGTGATGCGTGAGGCCAAGGACCTCGGACTCGTCGCGACCCACGTCCCGCCGGCGCTGAAGACACGAAACCTCGACCATCCCGACCTCGATCCGTTCTATGCCGCCGCCGTCGAACTCGATATGCCCCTGGGCATCCACGGCGCCCCGGGCATGCACTTGCCGAAAGTGGGCGTCGACCGGTTCACCAACTACATCCAGGTGCACTGTGTGAGCTTCCCGTTCGACCAGATGACGGCGATGACCGCGCTCATCTCCGGCGGCGTTTTCGACAGGCATCCCGACCTGCGGGTCGCGTTTCTCGAAGCCGGGGTGGGATGGGTGCCGTTCTTCATCGACCGGCTGCACGAACACTTCGAGAAGCGTGGCCATTGGATCGACGGCGGCTGGCAGCGCGACCCGGGAGAGTATCTGCGCGCGGGCAATATCTGGACGACGTGCGAGCCCGAGGAGCCGATTCTGCCCGGCGTCATCGATGTACTCGGGGACGACTTCATCATGTTCGCCAGCGACTATCCCCACTGGGATGGTGAATGGCCGCACAGCACAGAGCATTTGAGAAATCGCCCGGATATCGGCGAAGACTCTCGCGCGAAAATCGGCGGGTTGAATGCCCAGCGATTCTACTCCCTGAACTGAACCGCTGCGATCTCAACTCTGTTCGCGTGCGCTTCCGGCCCGTCTTGCTATTTTTGCTAAGATAGGAAAACTGTCCGCGGGGGCGTGATGGGGTGAGTGCATGACTGATGTGGAGTGGACACCGCTGCCGGTGCCGTGGGCGGTGCGCAGCGTGGACCGCATCCCCAAACAGCGGTATTACGACCAGGACTTCTATGCGCTGGAGACGGAGCTGTTCTGGCCGCGGGTCTGGCAGATGGCGTGCCGCCTCGAGGAGATCCCCAAACCCGGCGACTTCGTGGAATACGAGATCCTCGACCAGTCGATCATCGTCGTTCGTGTCGATGACAACACCGTGCGCGCCTACTACAACGCCTGTCGCCACCGCGGCATGAAGCTCGTCGAGGGTAGCGGGACCCGACGCAGCTTCGTCTGTCCGTTCCACGGGTGGTGCTGGGGACTCGACGGCAAGAACACCTTCGTGTTGCGCTCCGAGATGTTCGACGACGCCAACCTCGACGCCGACGATCTCACTCTGACGCCGGTGCGGTGCGAGCTGTGGGGCGGATGCGCGTGGATCAATCTCGACGACGATGCGCCCCCGCTGCGTGACTGCATCGAGCCGTTCGGATCCCGCCACGACGAATTCAAGGTGGAGGCGCTACGCACCGAGTGGTGGAAATCCTGCCTGCTACCCGTGAATTGGAAGCTGGCCACGGCGGCCTTCATGGAGGGCTACCACGTCCCGCAAACGCACCCGCAGCTGTTGCCGTCGGCGTACAGCCCGGATTCGTCATCGGTGCATCCGGTGGTGCAGGCCAGCCTGTATTTCATGCGAACGCTGGGGTCCGGCATGGGCGGTATGACGCACGAGAACGACATCCGCATTGCCGAAGGCCTGCAACACATGTCGCTCCCGGACGATCCCGCCGAAGCGATGGCGACCTGGCGCGGGGCGGTCAACGATGCGGTCACCAGTTGGCACAGGGCGCGCGACTGCGATTTTCCCGACCTCAACGATCTGGAGCGGCGACGCGTCATCGACCCGATCGGGTTCTGCTTCCCGCACTACTTCATCCTTCCTCAGTACAGCAGTGCGTCGTCGTATCGCATTCGTCCGCTGGGGCCGGAGGAGACGCTGTTCGAGGTCTGGTCGCTCACCCGCTACCCGAACGATCGAGCGCCCGTTAAGCCCACCGCGCCGCAGCCGCTGGCTCCCGACGATCCGAGCTGGCCGATGATTCCGGCCCAGGACTTCTCGAACCTGCCCCGGCAGCAGAAGGGGCTGCACGCCAAAGGATTCGAGTACATGCGGCTGTCCGACCAGATCGAGGGCCTGATCTCGAACTTCGAGCGAGTCATCGATGGCTTTCTCGCCGGCCTGCCGTACGACCAGCTGGTGCCCGCCATACAGCGCACCAATACGACGATCGATGTGCCCGTCGCCGAGCTCGGGCTGTCGGAAAAGGTTCGCGCATGGTGAATTGGGACGCGTCCGTCGACCTACTGATAGCGGGGAGTGGCGGTGGCGGAATGGTTGCTGCCCTGGCCGCGCTCGATGCGGGGATCGAACCGCTGGTGGTCGAAAAGCAGAGTCTCGTCGGCGGATCGACCGGAATGTCGGGCGGCATGGTGTGGCTGCCCGACAACCCGCTGATGCGTGCATGCGGAATTGCCGACTCCCACGAGGACGGCCTGGCCTATTTCGATGACGTGGTCGGCGATATCGGGGAGGCGTCGTCGGCTGCGCGCCGTGAGACATTCCTGACCGCGGGCAGCGCGATGATCAACCTGCTTGTCGACAACGGTGTTCGGCTCGTGCGGTGCCCGGGTTGGAGCGATTACTACCCGAACCACAAGGGTGGCAACGCCGCCGGGCGCTCGGTTGAGGGCGTCCCGTATGACGCAGCGCAGCTCGGGGACTGGAGTGACAAGATCCAGCCGTCGATGGCCAAGAACTACGGGTTCGTGATCAAGACCAACGAGTTGCGCGCGGTGCAGTACTTCAATCGTTCGCCCCGGGCGTTTGGGATCGCGATGCGAGTGTTCCTGCGCACCAGGGCGGCCCGCCTCCGAAGCCGCGAAATCCTGACCAACGGTGCATCGCTGATCGGTCAGATCTTGCAGGCGCTGATGAACTTCGACGGCGGGACGTCAGTGGGAGGAAGCGGCCAGCCACCGATTTGGACCGACACCGCCATGGACGACCTCATCGTCGAAGACGGTCGGGTCGTCGGCGCGCGCGTGACGCGCGACGGTACGACGATGAACATCCAGGCGCGCAAGGGTGTGCTGCTCGCCGCCGGCGGGTTCAGCCGCAACGCCGACATGCGCCGCCGGTACAGCGGCGACCAGCCCAACGAGGGCAAGTGGTCGATCGCCAACGCCGGCGACACCGGGGAGGTACTGCAGACCGCAATGGCGCTGGGTGCCAAGACGGACCTGCTCGACGAAGCATGGTGGCTGCCAATGGTCTTCATTCAGGATCCCGGGGCGGCGTCGCTGGGATCTGGACGGCAGCGCCCCGGCGCGATCTACGTCGACGGCACCGGAAAGCGGTTCTGCAACGAGTCGAACTCCTATGTCGAAGTCGGCAAGGCGATGTACGCGAACAAGGCGGTGCCCTGCTGGCAGGTGTTCGACGAGGGCTACGTCCGGCGCTACGTGTCGGGGGCGAATCCGCTGAAGAAGCGCAGCCTGTCGGAGTCCCTGATCGAACAGGGCGCGGTCAAGCGGGCGTCGACGATCGCCGATCTCGCGCGGCAAATGGATGTGCCTGCCGACGCGTTGGAGCAGACGGTCAAGCGGTTCAACGAATTCGCCGCCAAGGGCCTGGACCCCGACTTCGGACGTGGGCAGTCGGCGTACAACGTCTGCCTCGGTGATCCGGGCTACCAGCCGAACGCCGCGGTCGGACCGCTCGACTCCGCGCCGTACTACGCGACCAGGGTGTTCCCCGCCGACGTCGGGACGTGCGGGGGAGTGATCACCAACGAGCACGCCCAGGTGTTGAACGAGCAGGACCAGGTGATCGAAGGTCTCTATGCGACAGGCAATATCACCGCGACGGTGATGGGCCGGAACTATCTGGGCGCCGGCGGCAGCATCGCCAACACGATGATCTTCGGGTACGTCGCCGCCCGCCACGCGGCCCGCGAGTGAATCCGGCGCGCTGACGCACCGCTGCGGTCGGTTTGCGCGCCGAATTCGCTAGGAGTCGTCGATGAAATCCCTTGGCTTCTTGCCGGATTCGATCAACAGACGCCGTCGCTCCTGAACGTCGGTGGCCGCGCCGACCATGTTCGTCAGGATGTGGCTCACCTGAAGATGCACCCGCATACCCATCAGCTCGTAGGCCCGCTTTACGTTGTTCTTCACCGCCATTGACGTGGTCAGCGGAATCTGGCCGATCTTGCGGGCCATCTCCTCGACGGTGTCCTCGAGCTGATCGCGGGGCACCACCTTGTTCAGCAGGCCCCACTCCAGAGCCTCCTGCGCGGACAGCGTGGGCGCCAACAGCAGCCAGTCCATGGTGCGATGCCAGTTCATCAGCAGCCACGGCTCGATCATCGTGTGGCCACCGGGCTCGCCGAGGCTCTGCGCGAGCGGCATCTGGAAGTACGCATCCTCGGACGCGACGCAGAAATCGGTGAGCAGGCCGAGATAGATGCCGCCGCCCATGCAGTAGCCGTGGATCTGCGAGATCGTCGGCTTCGGGAACTCCCACAGGTACAGCGTCGGCCAGAGGAACAAATCGGCGGTGCCCTTGTAAAGATCCTCGAAAGTGTCCCCGAAATCGGGGTAGGGATTCTCGTCCGGACCCCACCGTGCGACGTGCCCGCCGCAGAACCCCTTGCCGTTGGCCTTCAGGATGACGACCTTGATCTCCTTGTCGCGGTCGGCCTCCCGCAGGCAGGCGTCGACCTCCTGCACGAGCTGCGCGTCCTTGGTGTTGGCCTTGTCGGGGCGGTTGAGGATGATCCGCGCGATCGGCGGCTCACGTTCGTAGATGACCGCTTCGAGCTCCATTGCCGTCTCCTAGAGAATCGCTCCGTTGTCCTTGGCCGCCGAGATGTCGTCCCAGTCGAGGTCGAGTTCCAACAGGATCTCCTCGGTGTGCTGCCCATGTTCGGGAGCCCGTGCGGCCGCGGGTGGGGTTTCGTTGAATTGCACTGGCGCGGCGACGATCTGGTACTCGTTGCCCTGGTCGTCCAGGTTGGCTACGACGTAGCCATTCGGCCTGACCTGCGGATCGTTGAGTGTCTCCTTCGGCGTGGCCAGCGCGGCCCACACGCCGGGTTCGTCGGCGAGCACCTCGCGCCAGTGGTCCAGATCCTCGCTGGCCAGACGGTCCCCGACGAGCGCGCAAGCCTCGGTGGCGTTGGCGATCAGATTGCTCGACGGGACGAAGCGTTCGTCGGTGGCGAGTTCCGGCAGGCCGATCCGCTCACAGAACCCCGCCCAGAACCGGTCCGGCTGTAGGAAGACCATCTGGATCCACCGGCCGTCACGCGTCTTGTAACGGTTGACGAGCGGGTTGATCGCCAGGCCGGGTGGCGCGCCGGGGATGCCGTCGATGTCGAAGAGATCGGCGACCGAGATCGACGGCGCGATGGTCCACATCGCCTGCGCGAGCAGGGACGAGTCGACGATGCTCGATTCTCCGGTGCGCTCGCGATGGAACAGCGCGGCACACACACCCCCGGCGAGCGTGATTCCGCCCTGCAGATCACCGAACCCGGGTCCCTGCACCGCGGGCGTCTCGGTGCCGAACGGCGTCATCGTGTACGACACTCCGCCGCGGGACAGATAGGTGGCCGCGTCGAAACCGCCTTTGTCACGGTCGGGTCCGCGTACTCCGGTGCCGGTGCCGCGCGCGATGATGATGTCAGGATTGAACGAGCGGATGTCATCGACGGTCAGCCGGGCCCGTTCCAGTGCTCCGGGCAGCCAGTTGGTGAGGAAGACGTCCGCGGTGGCCAGTAGGCGTCCGAAGTACTCGCGGCCGGTGTCGGACTTGATGTCGACGGCGATGCTGCGCTTGCCCCGGTTGCCGATCTCGAGGATGAAATCGATGTGCGCCCTGGCGTTCTCCTTCGTGAATCCACCGATGACCAGTGCCCGACCCGGATCGCCAGCCTTGACGTCCTCGACCTTGATGACGTCGGCGCCCCAGTCGGCGAGCGCCGCTCCGGCCGAGGGAACGTATGTCCACGAAGCCAATTCGACGACACGCACACCACTGAGAACTCCGGTCATAGCAACTCCTTTCCGACTTCCTCGAGATACCGGTCCGGTGCACCGAGGAATCCGCTCCAGCCCAACAGTCGCTTCAGATAAAGGTGCGCGTCGTGCTCCCACGTGAAGCCGATACCACCGAACACCTGGATCGCCGTATCGCCGACTGCGGTCAGCCGGCCGGCGAACGCCTTGGCGCGCAGGGCGGCCAGATGGTGCTCCGCGGGATCGGCCGCATCGGCGGCCCACAATGCGTGGATGACTCCGCTACGCGCGAGTTCGACCGCCTCGTACATGTCGACGCACAGATGCTGGACGGCTTGAAAGCTTCCGATCGGCTGATCGAATTGCTTTCGCACCTTGGCGTATTCGATGGCGAGGTTCATCACGGTGGTCGCCGCACCGAGCGCGTCGGCGGCGTACGCGATCACGACGTCGTCGACGACCGCCCGCAGCACGTCCGCTGGTACGGCCGCGAGCCGCCGGGCGGGAGTGCTGTCGAACGTGACGTCGGCCAGCACACGGGTCGGGTCGACGTGCACGCACGACGCCATCGTGATGCTCTCGCACGAGGTGTCGACCGAGTACAACCCGATGCCGTCGGGTTCGTCGGCGAACACCAGGATGACGTCGGCATCGTTGGCGTCCGGCAGGCCGGTGAGGCTGCCGTGCAGTCTGGCGCCGTCTATCGCTGCCGGGCGGGGACCGAAAAGCGGCCCGACGGTCGTGACGGTGGAACCGTCCGCGATGCCGGCGAGCAATACGGCCGCATTCCCTTCGGCACCGGTGCGCACCAGGGCTCGCGTCGCCGCGACGGCGGTGGAAATCCACGGACCCGGATACAACGCGGCCCCCAGTTCTTCGGCGACCACCCCGGCCTCGACCATCGTCATCCCCGCGCCGTCGCAGTCCTCGGGGACCAGCAAGCCCGTGACGCCCATGGCCGCCAGCCCACGCCAGACCGCATCCGCTCCAGCGATCTCGTCGTCGAGCATCGGCCGGACATATGTTGCCAGGCTTGCCTTTTCGGTCAGATAGCGCCGCAGGGTGTCCCGTAGGGCGGTCTGCTCGTCGGTGAGTTCGAGATTCATCGCCTTGGCAGCCCCAACACGCGGGTCGCGGTGATGCCCTTGTTGATCTGAGTCGTCCCACCCGCGATGGTCAGCGAGCGCGACGAGAGCCGACGGTCCATCCATCGGCCGCCGCTGCCGAGCGGCCCGAACACGTCGAACGCCAGCTCGGCGAGGTCCTGCCCCAGTTCGGCCCACACACTCTTGGCCAGGCTGGCCGAGCCGAGCGCATCGCCGCCGTGCAACATCGCCGATATCGAGCGCTTACACAACAACTCGAGGTACTTGATGCGGACCGCGACGTCGCCGAGCCGGCACAGCGTCGCACTGTTCTCCAGCGCCGGCCGGCCGTCGACGGCGTGCTCGCGTAGATCGGCCACGAGGTCGCTCAGCTGCATCTCCATCTGCGCGTACAGCCGCGCCGCGCCCGCCCGCTCGTGGCTCAACGTGGTGGTGGCGACCTGCCATCCCGCGTTGAGTGGACCGAGCAGGGCGTCGGCGGGCACCCGGACGTCGGTGAAGAACACCTCGGCGAAGTCGGCGGCGCCGTTGATGGTCACCAGCGGCCGGACCTCGATGCCAGGCAGTTTCATGTCAACAATGAGGCAGGAGATGCCCTTGTGTTTGGAGACGTCCGGGTCGGTGCGCACATAGAGCTGACACCAGTCGGCGCGGTGCCCCAACGACGTCCAGATCTTCTGGCCGTTGACGACGAAGTCGTCACCGTCGCGGGTCGCGCGGGTGCGCAGCGACGCCAAATCGGATCCCGCTTCGGGCTCGGACATGCCCTGACACCAGATGTCGTCGGCGCGCATCATTCTGGGGAGGAACCGCCGCATCTGGTCTTCGCTGCCGTATTGCATGATCGCCGGCGCGATGTTGTTCATGCCGATCACGTTGAGCGACATGGGTGCTCGCGCACGGGTCGTTTCCTCGGCGTAGACCAACTGCTCGAGCACCGTCGCCCCGCGGCCGCCGTACTCCTGCGGCCAGGAGACCGCACCCCAACCCGCGTCGGCCACGGCCGCGTCCCACGCACGAAGCGTCTCGAACGCCTGTGGATCCCGTCCGCGATGCCGGTCCGCGGTCTTCACCTCATCCGTCAGATTGGTGGACAGCCACGCGCGTAGCTCCTTGCGGAACGGCTCCACCTCCGCCGGGTATGAGAAGTCCACGGTTTCCTGTTCGAGATCGGATCGATTGGTTTCTTTATAATTTTAGGTAGTATAGCCACCGCTGGCGACAGGCAGAGAGGTTCGGTCATGGGCAGGGTGACGGGCAAAGTGGCCCTGGTCAGCGGGGCTGCGCGCGGCCAAGGACGTTCCCACGCGCGCACACTGGCCGCCGAGGGCGCCGACATCATCGCCGTGGACATCTGCGCCGACATCGAGACCAACGACTATCCGCTGGCACGGCCGGAAGACCTCGACGAAACCGCGCGGCTGGTCGAGAAGGAAGGTCAGCGCGCTTGCACCGAGATCGCCGACGTCCGCGACCGCGTCGGGCTGGCCGCCGCGATAGACCGCGGTGTCGAAGAGTTCGGACAGCTCGACATCGTCGTCGCCAACGCGGGTATCTGCCCGATGACCGCGGGGCTCCCGCCGCAGGCATTCGTCGACGCGGTCGACGTCGACCTCATCGGCGTCATGAACCTCATTCACGCCAGCATGAAGCACCTCCACGCCGGCGCGTCGGTCATCGCCACCGGATCGGTCGCGGCGTTCATGGCCACGGCGGTCAACACCAGCGGCATGGACGGCGGCCCCGGCGGGGCGGGTTACGCCTTCGCCAAACAGATTGTCGCGCACTACGTCAACGATCTCGCCCGCACACTGGCGCCGGAGCAGATCCGTGTGAACGCCGTACACCCGACGAACGTCAACACCGACATGCTGCACAGCCCGCCGATGTACAAGGCTTTTCGACCGGATCTGCCCAATCCCACTCGCGAGGATGCCGAGATCGTCTTCCCGATGATCCAGGGGATGCCGATTCCGTATGTGGAGCCCGAGGACATCAGCGAAGCAGTGCTGTTTCTGGCCAGCGATGCCGCGCGCTACGTCACCGGCCAGCAGCTGCGCGTCGATGCGGGCGGCTTCCTGAAGATCAAGCCGTGGTCCGGCCCGTAGGAGAGGGGAGCAGCGCAGGTGCCCAGAGGGATCATGTACGTCGAGACGATGCCGGCCTCGCCGGATCGTGAAGCCGAATACCACAAGTGGTACAACGACACACATCTGGCGCAAATCCTTTCGGTGGAGGGCATCGTGTCGGCGCGCCGGTTCGCCCCCAACGACGGCGATGGCCCCTTCATCGCGATTTATGAGCTCGACTGCGACGACCTCGATGCGGCCGTGCAGCGACTTGGGGAACTCGGCGCCACCGGAACCATGACCGGGCTGGAGAACCTCGCCATGGATCCGAAGCCGATTCCCAAGGTGTACCGCGAGATCGGGTCGTTGGGCCCATGACGTATCCGCCGGACGTCCAACGCCGGATCTATGCGCTGATGATGCTGATGAAGGCGGCCGATGACCGGCTGTCCAAGGGCATCGGCACCGGCGAGTTCATGTGCGTGTACTGGCCGTCGCGCGGCCAGGAGGCGATCGCGGCCGCGATGGGTGTCGCGCTGCGTACCGACGATCAGCTGGTGACGACCTACCGCGGGTTGCACGACCTGATCGGCAAAGACGTTCCGCTGGAAGAGATCTACGGCGAGATGATGGGGCGCACCGTCGGGGCGAGCCGCGGTAAGGGCGGCACGATGCACATCGCCAAACCCGAGAAGGGCGTGATGCTGTCGACGGGCATAGTCGGCGCCGGACCGCCCGTCGCGGTCGGGCTCGCGATGGCGGCCAAACGCAAAGGCATCGACCGCGTCACGGTGGTGAGCTTCGGTGACGGCGCGACGAACACCGGGTCGTTCCACGAGGCCGCGAACATGGCCGCGCTGTGGGACCTGCCGATGGTGTTCGTCTGCCAGAACAACCTCTTCGCGGAGATGACACCCACCCACGACACGATGAAACTCGAACGCGTCGCAGACCGTGCGGCCGGTTACGGCATGCCCGGCGTGCAGGTGGACGGCAATGATCCGCTGGCGGTGCTGGATGTGCTTGCCGAGGCGATCGGCAAGGCACGCAACGGTGAGGGTCCCACCTTCATCGAGTGCGTGACCTTCCGCTTCCGCGGCCACTACTTCGGCGATCGGATGCCCTACATCCCCAAAGAGCAGCTGTCGGCGGCGATGGAGGCCGACCCGGTGCCGAGGTTCCGGAAACACTTGATAGACAACGGTATCTGCACCGACGACGAGCTCAGCGGTATCGACGAGGGCGCCCTTATCAAGGTGCAGCAGGCGCTGGACACAGTCATGAGTGCCGAGGCGCCGTCGATCGACGAACTCGACCGCGACGTGTACGCGTCCCCGATCCGCTATCCCGTCTGAGGAAGGCGCCATGGACGAAAAAGAGATGACGATGCGCGAGGCGCTGAACCTCGCGCTGGATCAGGCGCTGGCGGCCGATGACCGGGTGTTCCTGCTCGGTGAGGACATCGCCGATCCCGGAGCTTCGGGCCCGACGGCGGGACTGTCGACGAAGTACGGACACGATCGGGTGCTGGACACCCCGATATCGGAGGCCGCCATCGTCGGCGCCGCGATCGGCGCGGCCATCGATGGGCTGATACCTGTCGCCGAGATCATGATCATGGACTTCATCGGCATCGCCGCCGACCAGCTGATCAACAACGCCGCCAAACTGAGGTTCATGACGGCGGGACGCACGGCGGCGCCGATCACCGTGCGCACACAGGTGTACGGCGGACTCGCCACCGGTGCAACGCATTCGCAGACGCTGGAAGCCTGGTTCATGCACATCCCGGGCATGAAGGTCATCGTCCCTTCGACCCCGCGCGACGGTAAGGGCCTGCTGACATCTGCGATCTTCGATCCAGATCCGTGCCTGTTCATCGAAACGATCCGCCTGCAGGGTCAGAAGGGTCCCGTACCAACAGATCCCGGCTTCGCCATTCCGCTGGGCCAGGCCGATATCAAGCGGCGCGGATCCGACGTCACGCTCATCAGCTACGGCCGCAGCGTGCTCGAATGTCTAACCGCCGCCCAGCAGTTGCAGGACCTGGGCGTGAACGCCGAGGTGGTCGACCTGCGGACCCTGGTGCCACTGGATGTCGAGACCATCGTCGAATCGGTGCGGCGCACCCGCCGCGCGGTGGTCGTGCACGACGCCGTCCAGTTCGCGGGACCGGGTGCGGAGATCGTGGCCACCCTGCAAGCCGAATGCTTCGGCGAGCTCACCGCCCCGATCGAGCGCGTCGGCGCACGCTTCGTTCCCACGCCGGCGGCGGCGGCGCTGGAGGTGCAGATCTATCCGTCGGCAGCACGGATCGTCGACGCCGCGCAGCGGACACTGGCCACCGCGGGCGCGCATGGCTGAGTTCGTCATTCGCATCCCCCGCACGTCGGTTGCGGTGTCCGAAGCGGAGCTGACCGAGTTGCTGGTCGAGGACGGCGAGCACGTGGATGAAGGCGCCCCACTCTTCACGGTGGCCACCGAGAAGGTGGAACAGGAGATCGAAGCAGGCGCATCGGGCACGGTCAACTGGACCGGCGAGATAGGGACCCTCTACGACATCGGCGCTGAAATCGGCGTCATCACGTCATAACGAAAGGTTGTTCATCCATGGACGTCAACGAGACTCGCGAACGGATCATCTTCGAAAAGAAGGGTCCCATCGCGTCCATCACCTTGAACTGGCCCGAGAAGGCCAACGCTCAGGACCAGAAGCAGGTCGAGGAGATCGACGATGCGCTTCGGGACGCCGACCGCGATTACGACATCAAGGTTCTGATCCTGAAGGCCAATGGTAAGGGCTTCTGCTCGGGGCACGCCATCGGCAACAACGCCGTCGACTACCCGGAGTTCGTCGAGGGCTTCAAGGCCACCGGTATGCCGTGGAAGCCCCAGACCGACTTGTTCGTCAAGCCGATCCTGAACCTGTGGGAGTTCTCCAAGCCCACCATTTCTCAGATCCACGGGTACTGCGTCGGTGGCGGCACCCACTACGGGCTGACCACCGATATCGCGATCGCTTCCGACGACGCCTACTTCTCGTATCCCCCGCTGCAGGGGTTCGGGATGCCGTCGGGTGAATGCTCGATCGAGCCATGGGTTTTCATGAACTGGCGGCGCGCGTCCTATTACCTCTACACCGCCGAAACCGTCGACGCGAACAAGGCACTGGAGTACGGCCTCATCAACGAGGTGGTCAAGCGCGAAGATCTGGATGCGCGGGTGGAGGCGATCGCCCGTCACATCGCCCAGGCTCCGCTCACCACGCTGCTGGCCACGAAGGCGAACATCAAGCGGGCGTGGGAGATGATGGGCATGCGGGTGCACTGGCAGAGTTCCAACGACCTCGTCGCGCTCGCGTCGGTCAGCAGGGACGTCCAGGAACTCATCCAGCGGGTGTTCGCGGACAAGATTCTGCCGTCGGAGATGGCCGAGCGTCAGGCGGCCGCATCCAAGAACGGCGATGCCGTCACGTAAGGGTGTCCGTTGAACATCTCTGACCATGCGACGGAGGCCGCGGACTCACCGGCCGTGATCGTTGCGGATGGTGAGACCATCACGTACGGCGACCTCTACGCGGGTAGCCGGCGGGTGGCGGCCCTGCTGCACGAGGCCGGGTTGCGGCCGGGTGACGGGGTCGCGCTGGTACTGCCGAACCGTCCGGAGTTCTTCGAGATCACCTGGGGCTGCCAGCTTTCCGGGCTCTACTACAGCGCGGTCAACACGCACTTCACCTCGGACGAGGTCGCCTACGTGATCGACGACTCCGAGGCCAAGGCGGTGCTCATCGACGAGTCGATGCCTGAGCTGGCGGCCCACATTCTGGAGACAAACCCGGGCGTCGTGGTGCACATCAGCGTGGGTGCCGCGCTGCCGGGCTGGACGGCTTACCGCGAGGCGCTGGGATCGGCGGGCGACGCACCGTCGATCAGCGACGGTACCGAGATGCTCTACTCCTCGGGAACCACGGGGCGGCCCAAGGCCGTTCGCCGGCCCCTGCCGACCGACGGCCAGGGGTCGTGGGCGCAGAAGGTCCTCGAGTACTCGCTCGGCCAGCGCTACGACATGACCTCGTCCAGTGTCTATCTCTCCCCGGCACCGCTGTATCACGCGGCGGGCATCAACTACACGATGGCGGTGCACCGGGTGGGCGCCGCCTCGATCCTGATGCGAAAGTTCGACGCCGAGGCCGTACTGCGGCACATCGAGACGCACCGCGTCACGCATGCGCAGTTCGTGCCGACGATGTTCGTGCGGATGCTCAAGCTGCCCGAAGAGGTTCGCGCCGCCTACGATATGTCGAGCCTGCGGTGCGTGATCCATGCTGCCGCGCCGTGCCCGGTCGACGTCAAGTACAAGATGATGGAGTGGTTCGGCCCGATCATCCACGAGTACTACGGGGGCACAGAAGGATTCGCGGGCACCGGGATCGGACCCGAAGACTGGCTGGCGCACCCGGGTTCGGTGGGTAAGCCCATCACCCGTGTGCATGTGCTGGATGCCGACGGGATCGAAGTTCCCGTCGGCACCGCCGGGGAACTCTACTTCGAGGGGGGACCGGCGTTCGAATACTTCAAGGACCCGGCCAAGACCGCCTCGGTGTCCAACGACCGCGGCTGGCGATCGCTGGGTGATATGGGGTTCGTCGACGAGGACGGCTACCTCTATCTCACCGACCGGTCGACGTTCATGATCGTGTCCGGTGGGGTGAACATCTACCCGCAGGAGGTGGAGAACCTGCTCGTGATGCATCCCAAGCTCGCCGATGCCGCGGTGTTCGGCGTCCCGAACGACGAGTTCGGCGAGGAGGTCAAGGCGGTTGTGCAACCGATCGGCGGAGTCGACGCGGGACCCGCACTCGAAGCGGAATTGATCGATTACTGCCGTAGCAACCTAGCGACCTACAAGTGCCCTCGCAGCATCGAATTCGACCCGGAACTGCCGCGCGATCCCAACGGAAAGCTCTACAAGCGGCGTATCCGCGACCGTTACTGGCAGGACCGCTCGTCACGCATCGTGTGACTCAATCCAGGCTGAAATCAATGATGCCGCGCACGATCTCACCGTTGAGCTGGTCGCGGTAGCCGTCGTTGATCTCGTCGAGCCGGTAGCGCCGGGTGATCATCTCGTCGAGTTGCAGCTGCCCCGATTCGTAGAGCTTGATGAAGCGGGGCACGTCCACCCGGGGATTGCATGATCCGTACACGGTGCCGACGAGGTTCTTGTTCCACAGGATGAACTCCTGCAGGTTGATTCCGATGGAACTCGTGAGCTGCCTGGTCATTCCGGTCAGCACACAGGTTCCACCCTTGCGCGTCAGGCTCAGCGCGGGCTGTACATCGTCCTCGGTGATCAGCGATGGGGAGACGATCACACTGTCCGCCATCACGCCGGCGGTCAGATCACGAACCAGATCGGCGGCTTCCTCGGTGGACGCGACGCTATGGGTTGCGCCGAACCCCAATGCCGATTTCTGTTTGAACTCCACCGGATCGACGGCGATGATCTGTGCGGCACCGTTGATGCGTGCGCCCTGGATGGCTCCGGTGCCGATACCGCCGACCCCGATCACCACGACGGTGTCGCCGGTGCGCACCTTCGCGCGGTTCTCCGCGGAGCCGTAACCGGTGGGAACTCCGCAGGACAGCAGCGCCATCGGTAGCAGCGGCAGGTGCGGGTCGATCTTGACGATCGAATCCGGTGACACCACAGTGTGTTTCGAGAACGCGCCGACCTTCGACAGATGGCCCAGATTGCGGCCGTCGGATGTGTGATGACGGAACGTGCCGTCGGTGGGCATGCCGGGAATCATCACCTGGGCGCCCATATCGCAGATGTACTCCATCCCGGAGTTGCACCACCGGCAGTTGCCGCACACGGCAACAAAGGACGTCACGACGTGGTCGCCGGGTTTGAACTCCGTGACGCCTTCGCCGACTTCGAGGACCACCCCTGCGCCTTCGTGGCCACCGATCAACGGGAACATCGACGGCAGCCCGTAAGACTGCATCACCTCGTTGGACGCGGACATGTCACCGTTGCGAATGTGCTCGTCGGAGTGGCACAGCCCGGCCGCCGCCATTTCGAGGAGCACCTCGCCGGCCTTCGGCGGGTCGAGCTCGAACTCCTCGACCGACCACTGCTGGCCCATGTCGTGCAGGATCGCGGCGCGTGTCCTCATGCGACCGGTCGGAACGTGACAGGCAGATGCTTGGGGGAGCGGAACGGCATGCCGACAATCTTCGTATCGTCGTCTTCGATTAGTTGGAAATCGGTCAAACGGTCGAAGAGACTCGTCAACATCGCCTTCGTTTCGACCCTGGCCAGATGCATCCCGAGGCAGCTGTGAATGCCGCCGGCGAACGAGATGTGAGCCCGGCGCGGACGGTGGATGTCGAACACATCGGGACGCTCCCACCGCTTGTCGTCACGATTGGCCGCGCCCATGCACAAGGTGATCGACGCGCCCTCCGGGATCGTCATGCCGTGCATCTCGACATCACGGGTGGTGTTGCGCGCCACCAGCACGAGCGGGGTCTCGAAGCGGATCCCTTCCTCGATAGCGGCCGGGATCAGGCTGCGATCCCGTTGCAGCGCCTCGAGTTGGTCCGGGTGGGTCAGCAACAGTTGCAGCAGATTTCCTGATGACCGGTAGGTGGTCTCGAGCCCGGCCGGCAGCAGCAGGCGCAGGAACGAGATGATCGCCTCATCGGTGAGCTTCTCCCCGTCGATCTCCGCGGCGACGAGGTCGCCGATGACATCGTTGGTCGGTTGGCTTCGCCGTTGATCCACCTGCTGCTGGAAATAGGTACCCAGTTCGACCGACGCGGTCAGCCCCGCCTCGATGTCCTCGGTGATCGAGATCAGATCCAGCGACAGCTTCCGAAAGAAATCCAGATCCTCCTGCGGCAGCCCGAGCAGCGCGGCAGTGACCCTGGTGGGGAACTCGAACGTCACCGCCTTGACGAGATCGACCTCGCCGTCGTGGGAGAACTCGTCGACCAGCTGATCACAGATCGGATCGATCACCTCGGGTTCCCACTTGGCCAGCGAGCTCTGCTTGAAGGCCTTGCTCACCAGGCTGCGATGGTCGTGATGCTGCTTGCCCGCCATGCCGAGGATCGTCGGCCCGAAGACCAACCCGATGGTCTGGTTGTACATCTCCGAGGCGAACACCGTGTCTTCGCGAAAGGCGGTGAAGACGCTGTCGAAGTCGAACAACGTCCAGTTCTCCGGGTTCTTCAGCTCCTCGGGCATCAGGTCGCTCTCCATGAGCGTCCCGCGCCACACCGGCGACGTCTTACGCATGTGCTCGAAGTAGGGGTAGGGATCGTTCACCAAATCGGGGGCGGTCGGCTGATCATGCGAATCCGTGCTGGTCGTCACACATGCCTCCCGGCCCAAGCATTAGCAAGTCGTTCGCTCTATCTTTACTATTTTAGTATTCTAGGTCAAGGGAGAGGAGGTTCTATGCAGCGCCGACCGGTGTGTGCGATCGAAGACCTGCCTCCGGGAACGATGAAGCTGGTCCAGGCCGGAAAGTTCGGCGTGGGGGTCTACAACATCCACGGGTCGCTCTACGCGATCGCGAACTACTGCTCACATGAGGGCGCACCGCTGTGCCTGGGCTACGTCAGGGGAACCACCGAGTACGACCCGGAGATGCCCGACCAGATCCGCCATGTGCGTGAAGGCCAGATCGCGCGTTGCCCCTGGCATCAGTGGGAGTTCGACATCACCACGGGCGAATGCCTCGCCGATCCCAAGAAGCGAGTGCGCACGTACGAGGTGGACGTCGCGGACGGACAGGTGTATCTCACGGCATGACGATCATCGATGCGAATGTGCAGCCGCACTTCCGGTACAACTCCGAGATCCGGCGGTATCTGTCGGCGCCGCACAAGCTGCGCGCTATTCCCGACGTGGAGCAGCAGTGGTACCAGGCGCCGGGTGGAGACTACCGCCAGGATCTGTACGGCGAAGGTTATCCAGGGTCGGATCCAGATACCGTGGCGCATCATCTCTTTGACGGCACCGGCGTTGCCTTCGCCATTCTCAATCCGCTGACGCGCGGCAACATCGCCGATTATCTGCTGAACAGCCGGATCTGCGCGGCGGTCAACGACTGGCTGCTCGACCGCTGGCTGGATCCGGACACGTCGAACCGGTTCCGCGGCACCATCCGGATCAACCCCGAGGACGTCAGGGGAGCGGTCGCCGAGATCAAGCGACTGGCCGACCACCCGAAGATGGTTCAGGTCGGCGTCCCGATGCAGTCGCGTGAGCCCTACGGCAAACCCATGTTCGAGCCGATCTGGGAGGCCGCCGCCGCACACGGGCTGCCGGTGGTCGTACACATCAACGGCGGCAATGGTGTTGACCATGCGCCGACCTTCGCCGGTCATGCCTACACCTATCCGGGCTATGCCGCGTTCATGCCGCTGAACTCCTTCGTCCACCTGGCGACGCTGATCGTCGAGGGCATGTTCGGTCGGCACCCCGATCTGCGATTCGTCTTCGCCGACGGCGGCTACGACATTCTCACACCACTCATGTGGCGCCTCGACACGTTCTGGATGTCGATGCGGGATCAAACCCCGTGGGTGGACCGGTTTCCCAGCGAGTACCTGCGCGACCATGTGCGATTCTGTTCGTCGGCGCTCGACGGGCCGACGGACGAGAGCCAGGCAGAGCAGTGGATGGACTTCACCGGCAAGGCCGACCTGGTGATGTACGGGTCGAGCTATCCGCACTGGTCCACAACGGCGCCGGACACCGTCGTCGCAGGTCTCAACAGTGACCAGCGGGACAAAGTGCTGTGGCGCAACGCAAGTGAACTCTATGGTGTCGCCTCAGTCGAAGGGAGCCTGACGTGACGACTGTCGAGGACGTCCAGGACAAGACCGCCGCGGACATCGCGGTGACGATCGTCGACACCGACGTCCACCCGCTGCCCGTGTCGGCCGAAGTGCTCAAGTCGTATGCGCCCGCGGAGTGGAAGGACAAGCTGTGGCCGTCGGGTAATGCCGTCTCGCCCGTCCCGCATTTCTACGACACGCCGGACTCGTACAAGACGAATTCACTGCGGGTCGACGCAGGCCCGCCTGGCGGCGGTGTCGCCGGCAGTGATCCGGGCTTCGCAGCCAAGCAGCTGCTGGTCGATGCCGGCGTGAGTATCGCTGTGCTGGAACCGATGTGCGACGCACAGCTACCGCAGGCCGAAGACGTCCTCAAGGCCACCCACAACGACTGGCTCGCCGACGTGTGGCTGGGCGAGGCCAACTGGCACGGCCGTTGGCGGGGCGCGATCAGCGTCACCGCGCAGGACCCGGCAGCGGCCGCACGCGAGATCGAGCGGTGGGCCGGGCATCCGTACATGGCCGAAGTGCTCATGACGCCGCAGACCCGCGGGATCCCGTTCGGGAGCCCGCACTTCGATCCGATGTATGCGGCCGCGGCACGCCATGGTCTTCCCGTCGCCACCCACCTCATGGGGCAGACGCCGTTCGAGTTGATTCCGATCTACCCGGTCGGCAACCCGGCGCACTGGCACGACTTCTTCGCGTCCTGGCCGCTGCTGTATGTGTCGCATCTGATGAGCCTGGTGTTCGACGGCGCCTTCGACCGCCATCCCGATCTGCGGGTGGTGTTCGTCGAGGGTGGCTTCACGTGGGCGTTGCCCGCGATGTGGCGGATGGACCGAATCTGGGAGCAGCGCAGGGCGGATCTGCCACAGGTGCGTCGTAAGCCCTCCGACTATGTCCGCGAGCACGTGCGGTTCACGACGCAGCCGCTCGAGGAGGTCGACCTCGGCGAGTACCGCAAGTACCTCGAGACGATGGATCTCGGTGACAACATCATGTTCTCCACGGACTATCCGCATTGGAGCTACGACTCGCCGGACTGGGCGATCAGGCGGTTCCCGGCAGACCAGCGTGAGCGAATCATGCGCGGCAACGCCACGGTGCTATACGGCTTGCCCGCCACCGTCAAGGCGTTGCCGTCCGAGATGCCGGCCGCAGGTGGCCGCGCCGAGTGATCTCGGTGCGCTGGCGATCGCTGAGCGGTCGTATGCGCACCGAAATCACTGTTTGGCGGTGCGTCGCTCGGCTTCCAGTGGAACCATCGGAGTGCGGGCGTGCGGCCCGCGGGTGATTGCGTGCAAACGGATTTCGGGCAGGTCGACCGACGGGTCGAGGGTGTCCAGCCAGGCCACGGCGTCGGCGACATCGGCGGCACGGATCGCGTACATCTCGAACGGCACATCCTGCAGCATCTCGGTCTCGACGGGTCCCGGGGTGACGATGTGTACGTTGATGCCGTCGCGGTCGACCTCGCGCGCCAGGGCGCCCGCGAACGCGTTCATGCCGGCCTTCGACGCCGAATACGCCGTCCGCGCCATCATCGGTTCGTGGGCGGCCGATGACGAGATGAACACGAAGCGTGAGCCCCGCCTCATCTTCGGCAGCGCCGCCGACGTCACCACGAAACACGAGTCGAGGTTCGCCGACATCGTCGCGCGCCACTGATCGAAAGTCTGCTTGCGAGCATAGGTTCCGCCCAGAATTCCCGCCGCATGCACGACGAGATCGATCTCGTCGAGCGCGTCCACCGCGGCGGCGAACGTCTCGGGCTGCGCCGCGTCGGCGACGGCATAGCGCGCACCGATGGCTGCGGCCGCGGCGCGCAGGGGCTCCTCACGCCTGGCGGTCAGGACGACGTCGTAGCCGAGCTCGACGAGTTTGCGCCCGCACGCGTTTCCGATTCCACCGCTACCGCCGGTCACCAAGGCGCTACGCACGCGGCCCTCTCAGAGCTTGCGTCGGGCCAGTGCCTGCGGCGACAGCGCGACGATCCGCTGCTCGGGATCGACGGCGCTGAAGTAGGTCTGGGTGTCGGCGATGTGACGCGCCGACAACTTGCGGGCACGCTCGCCGTCGCCGGCTTCGATGGCGTCGGAGATCTTGTTGTGAATCGACATTGCGATGCGGCGTTGACTGATCGACGGGTATTCGCCGCGCGCCGTGGTCTCTTGGGCCCACCAGTTCAGGTGACCGGTCCACAGTGTCTCCAGGCTCCCCACGACGGCGATCATCGTGTGGTTGCCGCAGCCGCGGACGACCTCGTCGTGGAACTGCCCACCGATCTCGGTGAACTGCGGTCCGTCCTCGATGCGTTCGGCCATCAGCGCGTTGATCTCTTTGAGCTTCGGAACGAGCTCTTCGCCGCGGTCGGGACGCCGCGCCGCCAGCGCCGCGCACATGGGCTCGAGTTCCTGTAGTGCAGCGCCCAGGTCGGAGAGGGGAACGGTGTCGCTCTGCAGCAGGAGTCCGAGCATGTAGGCCGCGCTGGCCTTGGCGGGCGCGTGCACGACGGCACCGCCGCGGTTGCCGCGCCGCACCGACACCAGACCCTCGGTTTCGAGGATCCGCAAGGCTTCCCGCAACGACACCAGGCTCACCCTGAACTGCTCGACGAGGACCTCCTGGCGCGGCAGCAGGTCACCGTCGGCGAGTTCGCCGTCGATGATCTGCCTGCGGAGCTCGTCGGCGACGATCTCGGCCGTCCGCCGCGATCCAAGCCGGCGGCGAGCTTCGGGGCCAATTCCCAACGTGGTCATATCGCCGACAATGCTAACAGTGAAACGTCCGCTACCTGGGGTGTACGCAATCGCTATCTGACAAAAGTTACTAATATGACAAAGAAACCAGGGAGGCTCTAGCGGGTGAGTGACGTAGAGGATGTAGCACCCACGCCGCTGCACGATCTGCGCGTCGTCGAGATCAGCGATCGTATCGCGGGTGCGTATTGCGGGAAATTGCTGGCCGACGCCGGGGCCGACGTCATCAAGGTGGAACCGGCCGGCGGTGACCCGCTGCGCCGCTTCACCGCGTCCGGTTCCGTGCCGCGCGACGGTGCGGACGCGCCGCTTTTCGCGTACCTGAACGCCGGGAAGCGTAGCGTGACAGGCATTTCCGACGGGCTGCTGACCGGCGCGGACATCGTGATCGTCACGGGCACCAGGGCGGCGGCGACCGCGCGGGGGATCGACCCGAAGCGCCTGCTCGAAAACTCGCCCGGCCTCGTCATCGTCACCATCTCCGACTTCGGCTGGACGGGTCCATGGGCCGAACGCCCCGCATCGGAGTTCACCTTGCAGGCCGACTCCGGGCTCACCGGGTTTCGCGGCGATCCCGCGGGCCCACCGATCTCCGTCGGCGGCGACCTGGGGGAGTACCAGGGCGGCGTGTGGGCAGCCTACGGCGCACTGGCAGCTCGCCGCGGGGTCAGTCGCGGAGGTCGCGGCGCGCACCTCGACATGTCGATGCTCGAGGCGATCACGCTGATGCAGAGCGGCGAATGGCTGCATTCGCAACTGCTGAAGGCCCCGCACGTCCGGCGCTCTGTCGAAGTCCCGTCGATCGAACCGGCGAAAGACGGTTTCGTCGGCATCAGCATGGTGACCGGGCAACAGTGGCTGGACTTCGCGGCGATGGTGGACTGCCCGGAGTTCACCGAGGTGCCCCAGCTGCAATTCCAGATCGGGCGATGGGATTACCGCGATTGGATCCGGGAGCGCATCGACCCGTGGATGCGTGAGCGCACCGTCGCCGAGATCGTCGAACTGGGGCAACTGTTCAGGTTGCCGCTCGCCGCGCTGGGAAACGGCGCCACCGTCCGCGAGATGGATCATCTGCAGGAGCGCTGTGTGTACGTCGACAACCCGGCCGGGTTTGCACAACCGCGTCCGCCGTGGTTGATGTCCGGCGCGGCACCGTCGCTGATCCGAACCGCACCCGGGGTCGGCGACTCTGACAACGAACCTCTCTGGGAGCCAAGGCAATCAACCCCTGACGCGACGGCAGGTCGCCCGCTGGCCGGTGTGCGAGTCATCGACTTCACCGCGTTCTGGGCGGGCCCGTCGGCGACGCACTCGCTTGCGGCGTTCGGGGCCGAGGTGATCAAGATCGAGTCGATCCAGCGGCCCGACGGCATCCGCTACTCCGGGGGGATGCGCAAGGACGTCGACGACTGGTGGGAGTACGGCTGGGTCTTCCACGCCATGAACACGAACAAGCGATCGGTCACCCTCGATCTGCAGTCCGAGGCCGGACTCGGACTGATCACAACGCTGATCGCGCAGGCCGACGTCGTGATCGAGAACTTCTCACCCCGAGTGATGGATCAATTCGGGCTCGGCGCAGATGCGTTGCTCGAACTGAACCCGCGACTGGTGATGGTGCGTATGCCGGCTTTCGGGCTGACCGGGCCGTGGCGCGACAGGGTCGGCTTCGCGCCCACCATGGAGCAGATCGCGGGCCTCGCCTGGGTGACCGGCATGCCGGATGGACTCCCAGTCGCCCCGCGTGGCGCGTGTGATCCGCTGGCGGGGACGCACGCGGCGTTCGCGCTCATGGCGGCACTCGAGTTCACCGAACGCACCGGTCGCGGTCAACTTGTCGAGGTGCCGATGGTCGAGAGTGTGCTGAACGTGACCGCCGTGCAGCCAATGGAATTCGAGATGTTCGGGACGATCCTGGAGCGGCGCGGCAACAAGGGGCACCACGCCGGCGAGCTGCAGGACATCTACCGGTGCGCAGGCGACGACAACTGGATCGCCATGACCGTCCGCACCGATGCCGAACGGGACGCGCTCGCCGCGCTGATGAGCGGTCGGGACGACCCCGCGCCATGGCTTGCCACCCAGGACGCCGTGGCCGTCGTCGAGCGGCTGGTCGCGGCCGGCATCCCTGCGGCCGTGGTGATTTCACCATCCGTGGTGATCGACAACCCGCAGCTGGTACACCGCGGTTTCTTCGAGCCGCTCACCCATCCGAGCACCGGACCCGGTCTGTACCCTTGTCCGCCGTTCGCCCGGCTCGACGGCATGGACGCCTGGCTGCACCGTCCGCCTCCACGGCTGGGTGAGCACAACGGCGAGGTGCTGACGGCACTGTGCGGGCAGACGGGGGAGGATCTGGAACGCCTTGCGGCCGAGGGCGTCATCGGCACCAGGCCGAAAGGGCTCTGACTCTCAGCGGGGCGTCAGCGATATCGACATCGCGTCGAAAATCGACATGTTGTTGGCCAGGGTTGGGTAGGTGACCTTGGGGGCGCCGAGACTGATGTCGTCGGCGCGCACGAGCAACTCGTCGAGCGCTGCGCGGATCTCGGCGCGTGCGAGCATGGCGCCGAGGCAGTGGTGGGGCCCGCCGCCCCCGAAGGTGACGTGGGGATTGTCGGTGCGGCCGATGTCGAAGACGAACGGGTCGGCGAACACCTCGTCATCCCGGTTGGCCGACCGCAGCATCGACACCACGCGCTCGCCCTTGGGAATGGTGATGCCGTCCATCTCCACGTCCACCTTCGTGGTGCGGGTCCAGAACGCGACCGGTGACGACCAGCGCAAGATCTCTTCGACCGCCCGCCCGCGGATCGACTCGTCCTCGCGATAGCGCTGTATTTCAACGGGATTGGCCACAAAGGCCTGAAGACCGGCGGCCAGCGCGTTCTTCGTCGTGTCACTGCCCGCCAGCGTGAGGACGAAGAAGAAGATCTCGAGTTCGTTCGCGGGGATGGACAACTCTTCGCCGCTCTCGTCGGTCACCACCGCGGTGGTCAGCGTGCTCCAGATGTCGTCGGTGGGGTTGCGGCGCTTCTCCGCGGTGAGTTCGAGCGCATAGGTGAAGATCTCACCGAACAGCGCCATGTGCTCCTGCTCCTCGGTATTCGTCTCGCTCCCGCCGGCGCCGGCCTTGAGAATGCGATCGAGCGTGTCGAAGATGCGGGGCCGGTCCTCGTCGGGGATCCCCACGATGTCGCCGATCACCGACATCGGCAGCACGTCGGCGACGTCGGTGATCCAGTCACCGCCGCCGGATTCGAGTAAGCCGTCGACCATCGCGGCGGCGCGCCGCCGAATGCCGTCCTCCAGCTTTCCGATGGCCTTGGGAGTGAACGCGTGCGACATCACCCGACGGCGCTTGGTGAGCACGGGCGGATCCATGGTGATGACATTCGGAAACGACCCGATGGGCCCGATTCCCTGAATCAGGGGTCCGTCGGCAGCGGTGAAACTGTCGGTGTCCCGGTGGATGCGTTGTGCGTGGCGATGCTTGGTCGTCATCCAGAAGTCGCGTTTGACCGTACTGGCGACGCCGTCGGTGAGCTCGTGGTGGAAGATCGGCATCTCACGACGGAATTCGGTGAACAAGTCGTCGGGAAAACCGTTCTCCCACAGCACCGAATCCGACAGATCGACCGGGGTGGTCGTGGGCATGCCTTCTCCTCGCGTCGCTGTCCTTGACCTAGAATGCCTAAAATAGTAAAAATAGGCAACGGGCAGGTTTGACGACCTGCGGTTATTGTGCGCTCGGATGGAGACGGTATGACGGAGACGGTTCACGACCCCCAGATCGATCCGTCTGAACGCGAGTTCGGCCCGAGTGGGATCAGTCTCTCGACGTACCGCTTTCCGACGGGTTGGTTCATCGTCGGCTTTGCCTCGGATCTGGAACCCGGTCAGGTCAAGCGCGCGCACTACTTCGGCGAGGAACTGGTGATGTTCCGCACCAAGTCCGGCAAGGTGAACGTGCTCGACGCCTACTGTTTGCACCTCGGAGCGAACATGGGCGTCGGCGGCACCGTCGAGGGTGAGCACATCGTCTGCCCGTGGCACGGCTGGGAATGGCGCGGCGACGGAACCAACGCACTGATCCCGTACAGCAAGATCGGCTGCAAGCAGAACGTGCGGATCAAGTCCTATCCCACCCAGGAGTGGTACGGCTTCATCGTCGTATGGCACGAGCGTCACGGCCGCGCCCCCTACTGGCAGCCACCGGTGCTGCCCGAGCTCGAGACCGACGAGTACTACCCGCTGCATCCCCATTCGCGGATGCTCAATCGGGTCAAGGTGCACGCGCAGATGATCATCGAGAACGCGGCCGACCCGTATCACGTGCAGTTCGTGCACAAGGCCGACAGCGCCGCCAACACCACGTCGTTCGACGCCAACGGCTACCACCTGCACGCGACGGTGACCGCGAACTTCGGCGGCGGACGCCCGTCGACGTGGCTCACCCCCGACGGACCCGTCGACGCCAACATCATCTACGACAACTACTCGCTGGGCCTCGGCATCGTGCGCTTCCCGAAGGAGCTCGTCGCGACCATCGAGGTCACGGGTCAGACGCCGGTCGACGAGGACTACACCGATTACTTCTACACCCAGGCCTCGGTGCGAGAGCCCGGCGACACCGGCGACAAGCCGGCGGGCCGCGCGGCGAAATTCCTTGCGCTGCAACAGGAGGTCATCAAGCAGGACTTCTTCACCTGGGAGAACATGAAGTACCTCGAGAAGCCCAACCTGGCACCGGAGGAGGCGCGCGACTACGCGGCGTTGCGGCGGTGGGCGCACCGGTTCTATCCGAGCGAAGAGCCATCGCCGATCGACTTCGGGTACACCGCCGACGGCGAGCCCGATCCGGCCGCAGCGGGGGCGTGATGCCCCGTGGCCGGGACGCCACGCTGAACCCCGCGGCCTTCGGCGTTGAATGCTTCAGCGTCCCTGAGGTGCTCGACCGTCGTGCAGATCAGTACGGCGACCAGGTGATGATGTCGATCGCCGGAAGCCCGGTCTCGTTCGCGCAGATGCGCGACCGTTCGTGCGCGGCCGCCCACGTCCTCTACGACCTTGGGGTCAAGCGCGGCGAGACGGTGGCGCTGTTCACCGGGACATGTCCGGAGTGGGTGTACTTCTGGCTGGGCGCCGCCCGCATCGGCGCGGTCGCCGCCGCGGTGAACGCCGCCAGCAAGGGCGAGTTCCTCGCGCACGCGCTGAACCTGTCCCGGGCCGCGGTGGTCGTCGTCGACGCTGACCGCCTGGATCGACTGACCCAGGTCGCGGACGACGTCGTCACCTTGAGAGCGGTTCTTGTGCAGGGTCATTCGCTCACCGAGGCGCTGACGGCCGCGCCGGTGACGGCGCCCGACGTCGAGCCCGTCGGACCGGACGAGATCGGCGCGCTCTTCTTCACCTCCGGTACCACCGGACCGTCGAAGGCCGTCGCCACCACCTGGGGGTACCTGTTCACCGCGGCGGCGACCGTCGCATCGTCGTGGGAACTGCGGCAGGGCGACACACTGTGGACCGCGATGCCGCTGTTCCATCTCAGCGCGGCGCCCACCGTGCTTGCGCCCATGCTCGTCGGCGGCACCAGCCTGCTGGCCGCGGCATTTCACCCCGGCCAAGTCTGGGATGAGATACGGGATTGCGGTGCAGTGGGTTTCGCAGGCGCGGGCGCGATGGTGTCGATGCTCACGCGCCTGCCCCCGGAGGCGCGAGACGCCGAGCTCGGCATTCGCTTCATCTCGGCGGCACCGATCACCGCAGACATGTACCGCGCTATTGAAGAACGCTATCGCTGCCGCATCGTGACGATGTACGGCATGACCGAAGCGTTCCCGATCGCCTACAACGGCGTTTCCGATGCTGGCGAACCGGGTACCTCTGGTCGGGTCAACCCGGCTTTCGAGGTGCGAATCATCGACGGTCAGGGGCGACCAGTGCCCACCGGTATGGTCGGCGAGATCGCCTGCCGAGCGCGGGTGACACATGCGATGAGCGAGGGGTATGTGTCGTCGGCGCCCGGCAGTACCGGTTTGATCGTCGATCCGCATCCGGAGTGGTTCGGTACCGGTGATCTGGGCTCGCTGGACGACGATGGCAACCTCACCTACGTGGATCGCGCCAAGGATTCGTTGCGCCGCCGCGGTGAGAACGTGTCGTCCGTCGAGGTCGAACAGACCGTGATGGGCCATCCGGCTGTGGCCGAGGCGGCGGCGGTCGCGATACCGAGTGACCTCGGCGAGGACGACATCCTGGTGGTCGTGACGTTGCGTGACGGTGCGACAGTGGATTTCACCGAACTCTTGGACTTCTGCTCGGCGCGCATGCCGTACTTCTGCGTGCCGCGCTACCTCGAGACGGTCGAGGAGATTCCCAAGAACGTCATCGGACGCGTCCGCAAGGATGTGCTCCGCAGCAGGGGACTGGGCCCTGGCGCCTGGGACCGTGAAGCGCACGGCTACGTGCTCACCCGGTAGGAGATCAGAATGTCGTTGACATACCAACAGCAGTTCGTGATGGACGGACTCGCGGGACGCGCGGCCATCCTCAACCTGGATGCACGACACAACCGGCTGTACTCGGACGGCGATCTCGTCGGCTGGATCACGACGTTCCGTCACGCGGGCGCCACGTATGTGCGGGCGGGGGAGCCGTTCACCGACCTGCGTAAGGCGTTCGACGGCGGAGGCGGGGCGCGGCTGGTGACCGTCGACCACGAGATCAACGTCGACGGGATCGACGCGACCCAGAGATGTGTGGCATTGCTGCTGCGCGACAACCAACTTCAGGCCTCCGGGACGTTCACCGACCGGCTCATCTACGAGCGCGGCGGCTGGTACTTCACGTCACGCGAGCTCGATTGGGATCACGTGCCGCACGAAAGTGCGCTACCCGTGTGAACGACGGCATTCGGTACGAGTTCGCGTACGGCACCTACGAGGACGCCCTACGCATGGTCGGCATCCGGACGGAGCCGAGATATGCCGGGACGGCGGTCAGCGGCGCGCGCATTCAGCAATTCGCCTCGATGGTGCATGATCCGAACCCCGCCTATTGGGACGTCGAGTTCGCCCGCGAGGTGTGGGGCGGTCTGCTCGCGCCGCCGGCATTGCTGATGGGCTGGCTGATCCCGCCCCCGTGGTTGCCGACCGGCGAGCCACCGCGGCCGTCGATCGCGATCCGCGTGCCCCTGCCCGGAACCACATTCATCAACGCGTCCAACGAAGTCGAGTTTCCCACGACCATCCTCGAAGGAGATCGCCTGCACGTCGTCGAGGAGGTCGTCTCGGTGTCGCCGGAGAAGACGACGCGTGTCGGCACCGGACATTTCGTGCAGACCTGCGACCGGTTCCACCGCGCCGACGGGGCGTTGGTCGCCATCAACCGAAACACGTTGTTCCGGTTCACCCCGGCGGTGGCGTCGTGACACCGTATGGCGGGCAGACATGGGACGAGATCGTCGTGCCGACCGAACTCGCCGAGGTCGTCGACCCGATCGACTATCAGCGTGTCGTGATGAACCCCGGGGCGACATGGGATTACTTTCCCGGCCATTACGACCCGGACTACGCGCGACGGCACGGCCAGCCGACGATTTTCGTCAACACGATGCACACCGCGGGCTTCGTCGATCGGATCGCGACCGGGTGGGCCGGGCCCTACAGCAGGGTGGTGCGGCGCAAGGTTTCGCTGCTGGGCTCGTTCTATGCCGGCGATTCGATGGTCGGCCGCGGCCGGGTGGTGGGCAAGCGCGTCGAATCCGCGGGTGACGTACACCGCCATCTCGTCGACCTCGAGATCGCCGTTTACAACCAGCGCGACGAACTGTGCTGCCCGGCAGAGGTCACCCTCGAAATCGCTAGCCCTCCGACGGCGCGGAGTGGTTAGTCGAGATCGGGCAGCTTGCTCGCGCTCACCGTCGACTGCAACTCGACATACTCCGACAGTCCCTCGGATCCGAATTCGCGGCCGATCCCCGACTGCTTGAATCCGCCGAACGGCGCGGTCGTGTCGAGCGTGTACATGTTGATGCCGTACGTACCCGTCCGGACTGCCGCTGCGATCTCCAGACCGCGGGCCACGTCCGCCGTCCAGACGGAGCCGGCCAGGCCGTAATCGGTGTCGTTGGCGATCCGCACGGCGTCGGCCTCGTCGCGGTACTTCAGTACGGTCAACACCGGACCGAAGATCTCCTCCCGCGCGATCGTCATGTCGTTGGTCGCGTCGGCGAACAGCGTCGGCTGGACGTACCAGCCGCGGTCATACGGTTTGTCCTTGCCGCCCAGGATCATTCGCGCACCCTCATCGAGTCCCGCCTGAATGTAGCCCTGCACCTTCTGCTGTTGGCGCTGCGCAACCAGCGGCCCGATGTCGGTGGCGTCGTCGGCGGGGTCGCCCACCTGCAGGTCGGTCATCATGCCGGCGAGCGCGTCGACGACCTCGTCGTGCTTGCGCTCGCTCACCAGAATCCGGGTCTGCGCGACGCAGGCCTGCCCGTTGTTCATCAGGCTGGCCATCTTGAGGTGTTTGACGGTGTGCTCGATGTCGGCGTCGTCGAGGATGATGGCCGCGGACTTGCCGCCCAGTTCGAGGCTGACGCGCTTGAGCTGTTCACCGCACAGCGCGGCGATGTGCCTGCCGGTCGCCGACGATCCGGTGAACGAGATCTTGTCGACGCCGGGGTGGCGAACCAGCGTCTCCCCGGTCTCCCTGCCGCCGGGGACGATCGACACGACGCCTTCGGGCAGGTCGACCTCCTCCAGCATCTCGGCCAACCACATGGCGTCCAAAGGTGTTTCGGGTGCCGGCTTGACCACGACCGTGCAACCCGCGATCAGCGCCGGGATCATCTTCGGCATGATCAGGAACTGCGGCACGTTCCACGGCACGATCGCACCGACCACACCCACGGGCGCACGCCGTACGTGCACATCGCCGAACAATCCCGGGCGTCGCTCAACCCACGGAAACTCCTTGGCCGTCGCCATGTTGAGGTGCATCTGGGCGAGAGCGCCGGCGCCCTGCCCCAGCCTGCTGAAGCTCTTGGGTGAGCCCATCTCCGCGGTGATCAGGTCGGCGATCGCGTCGGTCTCGGCCATGTAAATGGCGGCGAGCTTCTCGATCTTCTCCATGCGTTCGCCGACAGTGAGCCGGGGCCACGGTCCCTCGTCGAACGCGGTTCTGGCGGCGGCGACCGCCTTGTCGACGTCCGCGGGGGCCGCTTCCGGCGTCTCGCCGATCGATTGCTCGGTGTGTGGGGAGATCACGGACAGTCGCTGACCCGTCGACGGTGTCAGCCAGCGGCCGCCGATGTAGAGCTTGTCGTAGTTGAGGGATCGCATGTCGCCGCCTGTCCTACCGCCTAAAGTTGCTATTAATATAAACATAGTGAAAAAGGCAGGGCCCGTGAACCACCCGCAATCAGACGATTGGCGCCGATACCCGTTCGCGCTGGTACCGGAGGACCGTCAGCTCGATTTCCCGGCTGCTGAGGCCAACCACCCGCAGTGCGAGTCCGACACGTGGTTTCTGGCCGGTGAACTGACCGGGCAGAGCGGCCGGGGTTACGCGTTCCTGTCGATCTTCAACAAGAACCGGCCTGGGCTCGGGGATATCGTCGCCGACTTCTACACGTTCGCGCTGTTCGATCTCGACGCAGGCACCTACGGCACGTACACCGACTACGACATGCCGCCCGGGAACATGGAACCCGGCGCCGTCGCGAAAATGACGTTCGCCGACGAGTGCCTGGATATCAGCTATGACAGCGGGGCCGGTCGCGCGGTCTGGCATACCTGTCGCGACGACAACGGCGGCCTGGTGCCCTACACCTACGATGTCACGCTCGTCGGCACCGATGCGGCCGGTGCCCAGATGCGGGTGGACCTGAATGTGACCCCGACGCGGGCGCCGGTGCCGCTGGGCGCCGCGGATTTCGGCGGCAGGATCGAATGTTTCGGCCAGGCCGACACCTACTCCTATCTCCAGACGGGCCTCACGATGACGGGAACGCTGACGTGGGGTTCATCGAGCGAGCCGGTCAGCGGCACCGCGGGCCACGTCGACCGGCAGTGGTTTCCGCTGATCGCCAACAGCGGTGGTGCGGACGGCGATGTCCGGTGGCGCGCCCACGAATGGCGCACGATCAATCTCGACAACGGCGTGGACATGAGCATCTGGCGACAGTTCGATCGAACCGATCGCAATTCACTGCAACCCTTTTCGGGCGCCACCACGAGCTCACCGGAGCCCGACGTCGACCCCGAGTTCGCCGACGACATCGAGGTGTCCATCGAGAGCTACGTCCGCTGGCCCGAAGCGGTTCGGACGTTGTACAAGCCTCCGGAGAAGGCCAGATATCTGCCGGACCGGCACCGACTGACGTCGCGCAAGCTCGATCTGGACCTGACCGGTGAGCCGATGGTGCCCGCTCCAGGACACGGCCTACCCCTGGAATACATGGAGGGCCCGTTTCACTATCGCGGGACGTTTCGCGGTGAGCCGGTGAGCGGGTTCGCCTTCTACGAAAGGTCTTTGGCGCTCTACCGCGACTGGGAACTGGTCGATGTCCTCGCCAGCACCGTGGGCGAGGAGCGCGTGACGACACTGCGCACACTGGTCGAGAACGGCCGACGCGACGAAGCCGTGGCACACCTGCGCAATGAGATCCTGCCGTCGGGAGCCGGGATCACCGAGTTAGTCGACGACCTGATCGTGGCGCTGTCTAGCTGATCGCCTCGGCCCACGTCGTGTGGCGGTGCTGCAGACCAGGCTCATTGCGGCCGAAGACCAGGTGCTCGCGCACTCCTGACTCGAGGTTGGCCTGCAGTCCCGCGACGAGCGCGTAGTCCTCGTCGCGGACCGTCGAATGCGCGTATTCGAATACCGCCGCCGCGCCCGCGGCCGTCGATTCGTCCGACAGATCCAGCGGAGTCGAGTTCTGGTGCACGGTGATCGAACGGCCCGGCACATCGCTGGGATAGACGCGGAACAGCTCGCCGTTGGCCACGGTGCACGAGATGACGATGTTGGGATGCAAAGCGTAGATGACGACCATCGCCTGCAGCGGCTCCCACTGTTCCTCGGGGAGCTCGTCGAGGTCGAGAATACCGTTGAGCGGGAACACAAGTCGGTGATGGGGCCCGAACGAGTCGAAGACCGTGCAGTTGCTGCGGGCGATCGTCGCGAACGTCGTCCTGTGCACCGTGGCGAAGTGGTAGTTCTCGGCGAAGGTGTCGATGGCCAGCTTCCAGTTGATCGGGCAGTCCAGCACCTTCTCGCCCAATGGCGACCAGCGGCCCACGCCCCAGGAGTCCAATTCATCGGCCAGCGGTCCGAGGAACGCCGGAATGTCCAGTGTGGTGTCGCGCTCCAGCGAGATCCACAGGAAACCTGCACATTCGGCGGCCGGTAGCTCGGTCAAACGTGATGTGCCCGATGATGTTTCGGGAAAGCCCTCCTTGCCCGGCACGCCGACCAGATTGCCGGTGAGATCGTAGCTCCACGAGTGATAGGGGCAGGCGAGCCGGCGGGCGGCTCCGCACCCGTCGGTGATGCGCGACTGCCGGTGCAGACACACATTCTCGAACGCGCGTACCACGGAGTCGGCAGCGCGGGTCAGCAGGATGGACCGGCCCATCACCGTCTTGGTGCAGTACGTGCCGGGCCGGGGGAGTTCTGAGACGTAGCCGACCAGCTGGGGGCTTGCCATCAGCATCGCGACATCCTGGGCATGGCGCTCTGCCGACGTGTACGTCTCGGCGGCGACGGTGCTCTCCGTCGGCATCAGGTCGGTGGTCTTGTCCCGCGCGAGCTTCAATGCGCGGCGAGTGAGATCGATCAGCTGGTCGCGGTCCATCACCGTTCCTTGGTCGTCGCCTGGGGGACCATCTGCCTATTTTTATAATGATAGCGACGGTATGTCAAAAATCGCTGGTGAGCTATGTGCCCCGCGTATCGTCCGGGCATGCGCGCAGAGCGGATCCTGTCCGAGGACATACCTGCGCCGCCCGACGACGTGCGGGCGTTCTACATCGACCTCGACAACATCAAGACCGTCCATCCGCTCGTCGTCTCGGTGCAAAGGACGGGGCGAACGGAACTGGTCGACGGCTACTGCCAGGGTTACCGCGTCAAAGACCGAATCCCCTTCGGTCCGTTGACCCTGCCGACGAGCTACACCGCCCACCTCAGAGTGGCGTCAGTCGGACCGGTGATCACTCAGGCCCGCCAGTTTCCCCGCGTCCGCCTGTACGGCGTGGTGTCCTTCGAACCCATCGACATCGGAACCAGGCTCGTCGAGCGCCTGACGATCGACGCGCCGCGACTGCTCCACGCGACGACGCTCCGTGAAGCGGTCAAGGCGCATACCAAGATGCTGGCGGGCATCCGCCGGCACTTCGGTGGTTAGGCGTCCTCCGCCGGGCCCGGCTCGCCAGCATCCGCGTGCCCAGATTCGGATGCGTCGAGCACACTGACCGCGATGCCGTAGGGCAGAAACCGCACCTTGCGGGTGGGGTCGGTGTTGTTCTTGTTCGCGCGTAGCGCATCGAGCTCGGACGGATACACCTGCTCGATATGGGCACCGCCGTCGCTGTCGACGGTGTAGATCGCCCATACGCCGTCGCCGGTCTCGCCGGTGGTCTCCGGCTCCCGTTTCGGCCGCGAATAGCGGGTGAACTCGTCGACCAGATTGGCCCAACCTGCGCGTTCGCCGGAGGTATTGAGGAACCTGCCCACACCGTCCAAGGCGTCACGCAGCCCTTCACCCGCCTCGCGGACGACGCGGTCGAACTCCTCGGGGTCGATCCCGAACGGCCCGTTCCTGCTCATAGCGGTTCCTCCTCACGCCCGCGCGCTCCCGGCACGGCGTATCCCCAGTGTGCCTGCAGGTGGCGAAGTAGTCGACTAGGGCCGACGCGGGTGGTAGGCAACGGTATGGCTTTCACACGCTCGGACGTGCTGGCGACCGCCGAGCGGTCACCCGCGGCGGCCGGTGCCCGCGACAAGAACGAGTGGGTGGGCCTGTTCACCGCCGACGGACGGGTCGAGGATCCGGTCGGCTCACAACCCCACCGCGGACTCGGCGCGATCGGTCGCTTTTTCGACACGTTCATCGGCCCCCGTCACATCACCTACCGACCCGACGCCGACATCGTCACCGGCTCGACGGTCCTCCGCGACGGCGATCTCGACATCGCGATGGGCCCGGTGCAGTTGCACGTACCGGTCTACATCCGCTACGACGTGCAGGAGGCCGGCGGCGGACTGAAAATTGCTGCGCTGTCGGCCTATTGGGAACTTTTCGCCATGGTCGGTCAGTTCATGCGCGCCGGAGTCGGCGGCCTTCCCGCCGGTCTGCAACTGTCGAGGGCCCTGCTCGTGAACCAGGGTGTCGTCGGAGTGCTCGGCTACCTGGGAGGTCTGCGCGGGACCGGAACGCAGGGCAAGCGGCGGGTGCAGGAGTTCCTCGACGACGCACGCGCGGGCGACGAGGTCGCGGTGCGCCGTTGGCTCGGCAAGGAGACACGGGTGACGGCCGGTGACGATCATCCCCTGAGCACCGCGGAATTGCTGTCGCGCATCGCCACGGCCCGCCCGCGCAAGATGATCGCCTCGGGATACAGCGTGGTCGTGGGACTGGACCGTGAAGGGCGCCGCGACGTGCTCATCGCCGAGGTGGCGCCCAAGCCGTTCGCCATCCGCAGAATCCGGTACTTCACCGAAGACGACGAAGACGACACGGCGTCCGGATAGCCCCGTGGCCTGCGCGCTGAGCGGATCACCACAGGCCAATCGTTTGATCCCGTCGGCGCCGGGTAGAGGGTCGGCATGGAATCCGACAAGAAGTCCGAATCCGACGTCGACGACGACGACCACGTCGCCGCATCGCGGGCCGGAAAAGAGGGCGACGACGACGGCACCTATGTGGGCCAGACGGCGTCCGACGACGCGCTCGACGTAGGTGAGTCGGGAGCTGAGGCCCGCAGCCGGGAAAGCGGCCGCTAGTACAAGTGTGGTCTCGATTCGGTCGCGTTGGACCCTGCGCGACAGCCGGACGTGAGACGGTATGAGCACCATGCCCGTCGACATGCCCCCATCCGATGAGATGACCTACGAGCAATTCGGTCGCCGGTTCTTCGAGGTCGCCGTGACCGAAGACCGTGTCGGCGGTGCGATCGCCGCGATCGCCGGCGACGAATTCGAGATGGGTCCGATGGCGCAGGGCCCGGGCAAGGTCGCCAAGGTGACGGCCAAGGTCAGGGTTCAAGAACCTCGGCTGACCCGCGATGTCGGCGACAAGATCATGTTCGCCATCCGTATCCCGTTGGAGATCGACCTGGTTGTCGACCTGCGCATCGACAAGCCGAAGTTCATGGTGTTCGGCGAGATCGCATTGCGTGCTACCGCGCGCGCCGTGGAACCGCTCCTGCTGATCCTCGATGTGGAGAAGCCGCGGCCCTCCGACATCTCCATCCACGTCACCTCGAAATCGCTGCGTGGTGAGCTGGTTCGGATACTCGGGAACATCGACGCCGAGATCAGGCGGTTCATCGCGGCCCACGTCGCGGGTGAGATCGACAGCCCGGCGTCGCAGAAGGCGAAGGTCATCGACGTCGCGGACAGCATCGACGGCGCGTGGTCGGTCTAACCGATGGGCCGTGAGTAGTCGCTAGGCGGCCACACCCTCGAGCCGCGGACGTTTGGGGCCGCGGCCGTCGCCGGCCGATTTGCCGCGAACGTGGTACCAGAGCCAAGGCATGAGCATGTTCTGCGTCCACAAGATCTGTGACACCGCTTGCGACCGCAGCGACGGACGCTGTACGGGACCGTCGACCAGCGCCCAGTCGTGGTTGCTGCCGGGCAGCTCCAGCGCCTCGGCGGCCGCGGCGGCGAACAGCTCGTGCCCCTTGGCCGAGCCGTGTACCCGGTCCGGACTCCACGTGTCCGGCATCGTCATCGACGGCGCGTTGTAGAGGTCGACGAGTCTAAACCCATGTCGCACTGCGGCTTTGCGGATATCATCGTTGATCTGGTGGACGCGTGCGGCGATCACCCGTCCGATCGGCAAGATCTTTGCGATGTCCGGGAACGTGGTCGTCAGGACGGTCGCGCCCGACGCGGCAAGCTGTGTGTACAGGTCGTCCAGCTCGGCGAGCGCAGTGCCGAAATACGGGCCGGGGCGCGTCACGTCGTTCATCCCGATACACACCGAGATCAGATCAGGAGCCAGCGCCAGCGCCGCGGGCAGCTGATCGTCGAGCAGGTCCCTGATCCGCCGCCCGCGGATGGCCAGGTTGGCGTAGGTCACACCGGGGTGATGGGAGTCGAGGATCGTGGCGAGACGGTCGGCGAAGCCGACCAGGCCGCTGGCGTCATCACCGTCCCACAGCCCCTCGGTTTGGCTGTCGCCGATCGCGACATATCGGGAGTACCCGGGCACACCGGAACTCTAGCGGCGAAGCGCCGCCTCGACCTCCGACGCCCCGGCCTGCGCCGCGAGTTCACGGTGTCGCTGCGACACCGCGGCCCCGCCCGCGCGCAGCAGGTCGACCACGCCGGCGACGGCGGCGGCCCGGTACGCGTTGAACGCGGCACCGACGGCCCACCACGCGAGCAGCGCGTCCAGGCCGCGCACCGGATCGGCACCGAGCTCGACCATCGCGGCCACGGTGGCGGGAAGAACCTTGCGTGCGGCGAGTTCGATCGGCTGCGTGCCGCTCGGCAATGGCGCGTTGACCGACGCGCCCGCACGCGTTAAGGCGCGCACGATCTCCGGGTTGACGTTGTCTGCCGAGTCGCTGACCACGTGCAGCGGGGTGGCCCCCTCGGAATCGACGAGGCCCGGATCGACACCGTGCGCGAGGGCGTGGTGGAGCGCCACGGCGCGTCCGCATCGCACGATCTCATGGAGAATCGTGGTGAATTTGTCGCCCCGAGCGGACAATTCGATACGGCGGCCGGGATCGGCATCGGCGTCGATGAGGGCAACCGAGATGCCGGAGGCGAGCGAGCGCAGCGAGTACCACAGTGGGGTGGCTCCGCACGGGTCGACGGGGTCGGGATCCGCACCCATCGCCAGGAGTTCGATGACCCCGGTGTCACCGCGTTGCGCGCGCTCGAACAGGTCCAGGTCGCTGCGCGCCAATGGGTCGGTCCACGCGGGACGACCGGCCCCGAGCGCGTCGAGCACCGTCAGCGCGCCGGCGCGTCGGGAACCGAGGTCGAACCACGGCCACGGTCCCATTCCTTTGAGGATGAAATCGCGCTCCGGGATGCGGTGTTCTTCGGTGATGGTTCTGCCGAAATCCTCGTACGCCGAGGCGAACGTCAGATCGTCGCCGTCGCGCGAAACCGTGACCTCCACGGGCCCTTCTCGGTAGCGCGCGATTTCGGTCACAAGAGACGCATTGTCGCAAAATGACGGAGGGGCACCCGATGGGATGCCCCTCCTGGTGGTCTACGGGTTACTTCACGTCGACGTAGACGATGTTGTCTTGCACGGTGGAGTAGTTGGTGTTGCTACCGTAAACCGCTTGACCTGCGTTGATGTGTGTGTAGCTCTGGCCTGGGCGAACCGCGACCACCTCGGCCTGGTCCAGCGGGCTGTTGCCGAGGCGATTCACGATCACGGTGTAACCCTGCGACCGTAGTTGCCCGATGGTCTGTACTGCATTGTCCGAGCCGCTGGGTGCGGCTGCGGCCGGAGCCGCCAATCCGATGATCGCGGCGGCGAACCCGCCGACGACTGCGGTGGCAAATCCAATCCTGTTCACGACACTGCCTTCTTTCTTGCTTTGCGAGTTCCTCAGGTGAACTCTGAATGCTTAAACCGGCAGTTCAGCTGTTTAATTCCGCTGGCAGAATTTGATCCGTGGTTGGCAGAATCGCCTATGCGTCAACAATATTGACGAGTAGCTAGAGAAGGCGCGTCAATCTCGTGAGGTTGAGTGGTACCCCGGCAACGCTGAGCTGACCGAGAATGTCCTCGAGTCGCGAGCGCGGCATATCCATCTGCCATTCCGACACCGACGCCGACAGGCACACCGCATCGGGGGCGAAGCGGATGCCGGTGAGCCGCAAACCGTGCGGCAGTTCGGGCAGGTGCACCGGATAGGCCGGTGTCTTGGCCGGCAGCGCCACCCGAGAACGCCGGACGACGAGGACGCGCGGGCGAAGCCATAGGGTCGAACCGTCAAGGCGCGCGTCGATCTCGAGGTGTCCCAGCATCGGGCGGCGAGCCATTCGCAGCCGCGCGATGCCGTCGCTGCCGACCTCACCGGACAGCCGCGGTGCCGCCCAGCGGAACAGATCGTGCAGGGCCGACGTGGGCACCTCCAGCGTCAGGTCGACAGGAGCGGCCACCATGACCGGCGGCGCGGTCGGCCGCATGTGCACGTTGTGCAACACCGCCGTCGCATTGTGGAACGTCTGGTCCCCCCAGCGGATGTCACGCACAGCGATGCGGACGTCGTTGAGTTGTCCCACGGCGAGGCCGCGTACGTCGAGCCGGGAGTCGAATTCCGTGACCGTCACCGTGAGCACACCGTCGTCGAGTCGCAGGGCGAGCCGGCGGCCCACCACCAGCCTGCGCACCGTCGTGAACAGCGTCCGGTACGCCATCGCCGCGCCGCTGCTGACCGGGCCCGTCGCGGCCGACGACCACAGTGACGTCAGCATGTCGATCGGCCGGAACGGATCGAAGCGGCGTAGGGGACCCGTCATGTCATCCAGCATCCGCTATCCGTGCCGCGAAACGAAGGGGACGCGGGGTGAATCATGATCGGCAACAGGGGACTAGGGGGCCGTGACCTCGTTCCGTAAGGTGGGAACCGATGACTTCAGTGGTGATAGTCGGCAGTGGATTCACCGGCTTCGAATGCGCGCGTCAGCTGGCGCGAAAGATGCGTAGACAAACCGGGGCCTCGGTCGACATCACGATCATCTCGCCCGTCGATTACATGCTCTACACGCCACTGCTGCCGGATGTGGCAGGTGGACTCGTCGATGCCCGCTTCGTCGCCATACCGCTCGCCAACGCGCTGCGCGGCGTGCAGGCGATCCGGGGCAGGGTCGACGAAGTCGACTTCGAGGGACGGACGGTGACGTACACCGACCCCGAGGAGCGCGTGCGCAGCCTGGCGTGGGACCGGTTGGTGCTGACGCCGGGCTCGGTCACCCGGCTGTTCGACATCCCGGGGCTGGCCGAGCACGCGCGCGGTCTCAAGTCGACGGCAGAGGCGCTGTATCTGCGCGACCACGTGCTGGAACAACTGGAACTGGCCGACGTCGACGACGACGCCGGCCGGGCCGAGGCGCGACGGACGGTCGTGGTGGTCGGCGCGTCGTACTCGGGTACCGAGCTGGCCGTACAGCTGCGAGCTCTTGCCGATTCGGCCGCGAAACAGATGGGGTTCGACCCGTCCGCGGTGAAGTTCGTCCTGCTGGACCTGGCCGAGCAGGTCATGCCCGAAGTGGGCGAGAAGCTCGGCGCGGCGGCGCAGCGGGTGCTCAAAGCGCGCGGCATCGACGTGCGGCTCGGTGTCACGCTCTCCGAAGTCCACGCCGAACACGTTGTGCTCAGTGATGACTCGCTGATCCGCACCCACACCGTCGCATGGGTGACAGGAGTCACCGGTGCGCCGTTGATCGAGAAGCTCGGGCTGCCGACCGAACATGGTCGTCTGAAAGTCACCACCGAGCTGCAGGTTCCCGGCCACCCCGACGTGTTCGGGGCGGGCGATGCGGCAGCGGTCCCGGACGTCACGCAGCCGGGCAAGATCACCCCGCCGACCGCGCAACATGCCACTCGGCAGGGAAAAGCGTTGGCCCGCAACGTGGCAGCGAGTCTGGGCTATGGGAAAGCCAAGCCATACAAGCATCGAAACATGGGCCTTGTGGTCGACCTCGGACCGCGCTACGCCGTCGCCAACCCACTCAACGTGCAGTTGTCCGGCTTCCCGGCCAAGGTGGTGACCCGCGTGTACCACATCTACGCGATCCCGCGATCTGTCAATCGGTGGGCGGTATCGCTGGCATATCTGACGGATGTGTTCTTCGACAGGTCCGTCGTGTCCTTCGGGCTCTCGACGCAGGAGGATGCGCGGTTCTCCACCAGCGAGGGCATCCCGATGCCCAAACCGGACTGATTGGAATCGCCCGGAGCGGGAACGTTAACCGGTATGGCTACATATCGCGTTTTGAACCCCAAGGGTGACGTTGTCGACACGAAGGACATCGAGAGCGCCGACGACGCACACGCGTGGTTCGTCGACCAGAAGGCCGAGCCGGAACTCGGATGGCGCATGGAGGTCAAGTCCGATGACGGTGACTGGGCGTTCTTCGACAGCAGCGAGGGTGACCGCAAATACTGACTGGCGCGAGTACTCACTAGGCTTGAGCGGTGCCCAAACTCAGTGCGGGGCTGCTGCTCTACCGCGTCGTCGACGGTGAACTCGAAGTGCTGATCGGCCATCCCGGTGGGCCCTTCTGGGTGCACAAGGACGATGGTGCGTGGTCGATACCGAAGGGGGAGTACACCGAGGACGAAGACCCGTGGGCGGTCGCACAGCGGGAGTTCTCCGAGGAGCTGGGCAAGCGGGCACCCGAAGGCCCGCGCATCGACTTCGAACCGGTGAGACAGCCCAGCGGCAAGGTGATCACCGCGTTCGCCGTCCGCGGCGACCTCGAGCTCGAAGGCACGTTCTCCAACACCTTTGAACTGGAGTGGCCAAAGGGTTCGGGCAAGATCAGGGAGTTTCCCGAAATCGACCGGGTGGGTTGGTTTCCCGTGGCGCAGGCTCGGTCGAAGCTGCTGAAGGGTCAGCGGCCGCTGCTCGACCGTCTGGTTTCGGTGCTCGAAGGCGACGAACCGGCCGCGTCTCGATAGCGTTGATGGTCAACGCACGGCCGTGAATTCGCCACCCGGCCGGCGTCCGTAGGTATTCGTCGTCGTAGCGCAGATGCCATACGAGGTCGGTGATTTGGTCTCCGGCGACCGTCCAGTGGTGCGCGATGCAGGTGATCCGGCCCAGCGCGTAGTCGGCGCGGTCGCCAGGCGCGTACACCTCGCCGACGATCGCGTGCTCGGTGCGGGTCACGGTGGCTAGCGCCGCCATCGCGGACCGCACACCGTCGCGGCCATGGTGGCTGCGTACCGGCTCCAACGAGCGGGGTGGATCAGGTAGCCGCAGTTCGGCTGTGCGCGTGAACAATTCGACCACGTCATCGAAGCGTCGGTCGTCGACCGCTGATGCGTAGAGATGCACCAGGTCGGCGAGCGCGAGTCGGTCGGAAGTGGTCAGGTTCATGGCAGCGGAGGCAGACCGTTGCTCTCCCGGATGTCCATCCGGCATTCACGACGGGTCTGCCCGGTCTGTTGCATGCACAGTCGCACCGGGTTCTCCTCGGCGTACGGAAGCGGTTCCTCGGTCGGCTCGGTGGTGACCGTGGGACTCGGGACGTCGCCCTCGGTGAGTGACCAGACAGAGTCGCCGGTGGGCTGCAGGGTCGAGCAGTACACAGTGGAGCCGTCGGCCGTCGTGGCAGTGCTGCCGACGGGAGAGCAGTTCGCGCCGACGACCGCGGCGGCCGGTGCAGGCGTGATGGTGGCCGTGGTGGTCTGCGTCGGGGACGGCGTCGTTGCCGTGGGTGACGATCGCGGCTCCGGCGGTGGGGGCAGTGGCGCGGACGTAGGCCTGGTGAGCGTCGGTGAGGTGCTGGTCGCAGCGGATGCCGGGCGGTCTTCGTTGTCGGCGCGCCCGGCCTCGAACACAGCCACCACGATCGCTGCGAGCAGCAGCACCGCCAGGATGGCCGGGACGATGATCCCGGCGCGCATCAGAGGGCGTCGGGGCGCTTTCGTGGGCGTCGGCACCGGGGCGGCGAGGCTGGTGCCCACATCGGCCGGTGTGTCCGACCCGAGTTGATGGGCGAGCGCACGCGCGAAATCGGCGCACCGCTCGAAGCGGTCGGCCGGGGACTTCGCCAGCGCCTTGGCGAGCACCGGATCCAGCCCGGCCAGCTCCGGGCGCTGATCGCCGATCGCGGGCGGCGTCGCCGACAGGTGCTGGCTGATGACGACAGCGGGATTCGAATGCTGGAACGGTGGCCTACCGCTCAGCAGGTGAAATGCGGTGGCTGCCAACGCATATTGGTCGGCCCGGCCATCGAGACGCTCACCCATCAACTGCTCGGGTGCGGCGTAGGACACGGTGCCGACCGTCATGTTGGTCGCCGTTAAGCCGCTGATGTCGTTCGTCCAGCGGGCGATTCCGAAGTCCGCCAGCAGAATCCGTTGATCGCTGCCCTCGGGATTGGCGAGCAGAATGTTGGCGGGTTTCACGTCGCGGTGCAGCAGGTTGCGCTGATGGGCGTAGTCCAGGGCGTCGGCCACGGCGGAGATGATCTCGGCGACTTCGCCTCTGGGCATCCCGTCGGGATGGCTCTGACGCAGCAGGCATGCCGCATCGGTGCCCTCGACATAGTCCATCGAGATCCAGAGCTGGCCTTCGAACTCGCCGCGGTCGTGCACGCCGACGATGTGTGGATGCCAAAGCGTGGCGGCGATGTCGGCCTCGCGGTCGAACCGTTCCCGGTACTCACCGTCAGCGGACACCGACGCGGGCAGCACCTTCAGCGCGTCGCGGCGCGGCAGCCGCGGATGCTGCGCGAGGTAGACCTCGCCCATACCGCCGGCACCGAGCAGTCGCACGATGGTGTAACCGGCGAACGTCGCGCCATCGGCCACCGGCATGGGCGAATAGTACGAGATATCGCTAGAGGTCGAGTGTGAGATGCGACCCGTCGGCGGCCCGGGATATGCAGATCAACATCATCTGGTTCTCGTGTTCGGGGTCCGTGAGCAAGGTGTCGCGGTGGTCGACGGTTCCGTCGAGGACGCGCGTGCGGCACGTCCCGCAGAACCCCTGCTGGCAGGAGTACGGGGCGTCGACATCGGCGCGCTTCAGCGCTGCGAGCAGGGTCTCGTCGGCGGCCACGCGGATCTGTCGTCCGGTCGACGCGACCGTGACGTCGAACTCTCTGCCATCGACCACCGGCGGCGCGGCGAACCGCTCGAAGTGCAGTTCGACCTTGTCGCGGCCGGCCAGTTCGGACCGGATCGCGGTGAGCATGGGGGCGGGTCCGCACGCGTATACCGCGGTGCCGTCCGGGCAGTCGCCGAGCAGATCCGACGCCGAGGGCAGCCCGCCGTCATCGTCGGTGTGGATGCGGACCTTGGGTCCGAAATTGGCGACGTCGTCGAGGAACGGCATGCTGTCGCGGCTGCGTCCGGCATAGACCATGGACCAGTCGACACCGAGGCGCTGCGCCACAGCCAGCATCGGCAGGATCGGCGTGATCCCGATACCGCCTGCGATGAAACGGAATTGCCGTGTCGGCGAGCCGTAACCCGGCACGGTCAGGGGGAACGCGTTACGGGGACCCTGCGTCGTCGCGGTCGCACCGACCTCGAGAGCGTCATGCACCTCGATCGAGCCTCCGCCACCGTCAGGAATCCTGCGCACCGCAATGCGGTACACGTCGGTGCGGTCGGGATCTCCGCACAGCGAGTACTGGCGCAGCCGTCCGCTGGGCAGGCCGACATCGATATGGGCACCGGGATGCCAACGGGGTAGCGACCCGGCGTCCGCGGCGGCGAACGTCAGTGCCACCACGTTCTCGTCGTGTGCCACCGTCTGCCTGTCGACCACGCGCAACAATCGCGTGCGGTCGGATGCTTCCGGCAGCCTGACCCGTCGGGTGACTCCGGACAGCGCATCCATCCCGGAGATGACCGCACCGGCGACGCCCATCATGACGTCACGGCGCCCCGGCCGCAGGGGGTTGGTCGGCAGCTGCCGGTAGCGCTCGCGCAGCCCCATCACAGGTGCGCTGCGCGGGCCGCGGGAGAGGAGGCCAGATAGGCGACCGCCTGCGCGGTGGAGCCCATCTCCTCCGGTGAGTACGCGCGTCGGAAGTAGGTCAGCGTCTGCGAGCCGAACAGCACGCGGAACTTGGGCAGCAGCCCGAGTTCGGAGTCGCGCATCCGCAGGCGCTGCATCTTCCACCACGACATGTCGTTGGCGGGATCGGACTTGAACAGGTACCACGTACCGCGCTGGAAGAACGCGAAGATCGCCGACGCGGACAGTGCCATGGCCCTGATACGGGCGGGGTAGCTGTCGTGGAAGTACACCGCCACGTCGTGCGCGACACTGCGATGCTCGACCTCCTCGCTGCCGTGCCACCGGAACAGGTCGACCATCGTCGGGTCGGCCCGGTGCTCGTCCCAGGTGGAGTTGAGCGCGAAGTCGCCGAGCACGGCGGTGTAGTGCTCGATGGCGGCGATGATCCAAAGACGCTCACAGAGATTGCTCAGCCGACGCTTCGGATTCGTGGAAGTCGTTGGTGCCAAGACCTTTCCGAACAGATACTCGACCATCTCGAGGATCGGCGCGGGGTCTACGCCGTTGCCGACGAGGAAGTCGCGGATCACGTCGTCGTGGGCGGCGGCATGCGTGGCTTCTTGGCCGATGAAACCGCGGATGTCCTCGGCGAGCTTGGGATCCTTGACCAACGGCAGCGCCTCGTTGAACGTCTCGACGAACCAATGTTCGGCGGAGGGCAGCACGACGTTGAAGAGGTTGATCATGGTGGACGCGACCGGGTGAGCGGGGATCCACTCCAGCGGGACCTCCGCGAGGTCGAACCGCACCTTGCGGGCCTGGATCTGTACCGGTCCCGGGTCGATCTCCCGAGCAGGCAACGTTGCCATGGCGGACTCCTTCACGAGAAGGTGGTGCATGGGAGCTTACCGGAAGTAGGTGGGAACGCCGGTATCGGGTTCTTGGCGGATTTCGAGTTTCAAGCGCCCGTCTGCGGTCAATAAGAGCGCTATGGCGGTGCTCGGCGACGTATTGAACTGGACCCGGCACCAGGTTGTCTCCCGGGTGCCCAGGGCCGACCTGGACCAACGCGATCCCGACTACATCCGCGAACAGCTGCCCGGGCTGTGGCTGCTGGCGTCGTTGTACTTTCGTGCCGACGTCCGCGGTCTGGACCGGATTCCGGCTGACGGCCCCGTGCTGATGGTCGGCAACCACAGCGGCGGCAACCTCCCGCCGGACACGTTCGTCTTCACGCTGGCGTTCTGTTCGTACTTCGGTGTCGAGCGACCGTTTTATCAACTCGCCCACAACCTCGTCGTGTCGATGCCGGGACTCGGCTCGCTGCGCAAGTTCGGCACGGTGGCGGCCAACCACGAAAACGCCGAGTTGGCTTTGAAGTCCGGCGCCGCGCTGCTCGTGTACCCCGGCGGTGATTATGAAGTCTTCCGGCCGTCGTGGCAGCGGCACGAGGTGGATTTCGGGGGGCGCAAGGGCTACGTCAAGCTCGCCCGTGAGGCCGGGGTCCCGATCGTGCCGATCGCAAGCGTTGGCGGACAGGAGGCGGCGCTGTTCCTCGACCGTGGGCAGTGGCTGGCCAAGCTGCTGATGGTCGACAAGATGGCCCGGTTGAAGAGCGTCCCCATTCTGCTGGCGCCGCCATGGGGTCTGACGGTCAGCGACATGGTGCCGCGGTTGCCCCTGCCGACGAAGATCGCCATCGAGGTGCAGGACCCGATCGAGCCCGACGACATCGCTGGCAGCGACGACGACGTCGTGCACGAAAAGGTGGAGGCCGCGCTGCAGGCCGGGGTGGACAGGCTCGCGGCCGAACGACGATTCCCGGTGCTGGGCTGATGAGGGTGCAACGGCAGTGCGTGGTCGACGCCGATCGCGAAGCGGTGTGGAAGGTCGTCAGCAGCCCCGACTGTTACCCGGAGTTCATGGCCAGCCTCGAACGGTGGGAGATCGCCGACGACCAGCCGGCCAGTCTCGGCGCCCGCTACACCGTGCATTGGAAGGTGGGGTCGGTGCCCATCGGCGGTGTCATCGAGGTCGTCGAGTTCGATCCGCCACGCGAATTGTCGTGGGTGGGGCTCACCGGTGTCTCACAGCGCGGACGGTTTCGGTTGCGCGAAACGGCCGACGGCCGCACAAAAGTCACCTTCCGGCTGGCCTATGAATCGGCGGGCAACGTCCTCGGGCTGATCGCGGACCGCGTGGCCGCCGGCCAAGTCGGCCGCAACATGGGTGAGACGCTGAAGAACCTGCGTCAGATGGTCGAAGGCTAGGCCGGCGGAGGCGCGGCCGGAGCACCTGCGCCGGGAGCGCCCTGGATCGGCACGACCGGCGTCGGGGTCACGGTGGTGACGCCGTTACCGCCGACCCGGGGACCGCCCGAGGGGCCCATCTGCTCGAGCTGCTCGGCTGCTGCCTGGCTGCAGTCCAGCATCAGCAGGATGCGACCGCCCGAGGTGACCTTCTGGCTGTCGACGAGGCAGTTGGCCTGGGAGAGCACGCTGCCGAATGATCCGCCGAAGTAGCCCTTGTAGCCCTGCGACTTCAAAATTTGCAGCGCCTTGTTATAGGGCTCACCGACGACGTTCATGTAGTTCGAGCCGCCCGGCTGGGACATGGCGATTCCCGCTCCGACCAGCGCGACGGAACCGACTGCCACGAGCCCTCCGCTCAGCACAACGAGCTTCTTCACGTGAAATGTCTCCCTATGTCGATGCGGTGCGAACATATCGCAGACGTGACAAATGTGAAACCGGAGAAGAAGCGCTCCGTGTTACATCTGGGGTTACCCCTGGGTGTTCGCCGCGGCGCGCATGACCTGGCCCAACGCGGCCGCCCGCGGATCGACGAAAACGTCCTCCAGCAGCATTTTCTTGCCGTCCGGGCCCGTCAGCGGCACTCTCCAGTTCGGGTATTCGTCCGTCGTACCCGGCTGATTCTGGGTGCGCAGGTCCCCGACCGCGTCGGCCAGCGAGAGCGTCAGCAGTCGCGACCGCGTCCGGCCCAGGTACTTGTAGAGCGCGCTGACCACCTGATCGACTCCGACCTCGTCCAGCTCGCCGCTCAACAACCCGACCCGACGCAGCTCGTCGAGCCACGCGGCCTGCTGGCGACGATCGGCGGCCAGTTCCTCCTCGGCGGGCCGCGTCAGCAGCCCGAGCTCGTCGCGCAGCCGGACATGTTCGCCCGCGAGGTAGCCGGGGGTCGGGGGGAGGTCGTGGGTGGTCACCGAGGACAGGCAGAACTCACGCCAGCGCTCGGCCCGCAGCGGCGCGCCGTTACCGTCTCGGTCGAACTCGAACCACAAGATCGATGTGCCGAACAACCCGCGCTCGCGCAGATAGTCGCGCACCCAGGGTTCGACGGTGCCTAGATCCTCGCCCACGACGACGGCGCCGGCTCGGTGGGCCTCCAGCGCGACGATCCCGATCATCGCCTCGTGGTCGTACCGCACATAGGTACCCTCCGTCGGCGGGGCGCCCTTCGGAATCCACCACAGCCGGAACAGTCCGATGATGTGGTCGATCCGCACGCCACCCGCATGCCGAAGCAGCGTGTTGACGAGCGCGCGGACCGGCTCGTAGGCCTGGTTCGCGAGTTCGTCGGGTCGCCAGGGCGGCTGTGACCAGTCCTGGCCGAGCTGATTGAACTCATCCGGCGGCGCGCCTGCGGTGACGCCCAACGCCAGCACGTCCTGCAGGGCCCATGCATCGGCCCCGTTGGGGTCGACCCCGACGGCGAGGTCATGCATGATGCCCAGCCCCATGCCCGACGCCACCGACGTCGCCTGCGCCGCGGTCAGCTGATCGTCGAGTTGCCATTGCAGCCAGCGATGGAAATCGACGGCCGCCGCGTTGTCGGCGGCGAACCGGGCGACGGCCGGGCTTTCGGGGTGACGCACCTCCTCGGGCCACTCGTGCCAATCGCCGCCGTGTTTCTCGGCCAGGGCGCACCACGTCGCGAAATCATCGAGGTTGCGACCCTGCCGCTCGCGGTAGGCCTGGTATGCCAGTTCCCGGCCCGCGGATCGCTGCACACGGTAGACGGCCTCCAGGGCGGCGCGCTTGTACTTCCAGACGCGGTCACGGTCGATGAGGCGCGACTTGTGTGCGCGCGCCTGCGCATTCGCCCGGGCCTTGACGATGCGGCCCCGGTTCTCGACGTACGCGAACTCGGGGATCGCCTCCACCCGCAGGTATATCGGGTTGACGAACCGCCGTGAGGTCGGCAGGTAGGGCGACGGCTCCATCGGCGGGGTGGGCGAGGCGGCGTGCAACGGGTTGACGAGGACGAAGCCCGCACCGTGCCGAGACGCCGACCATACGGCGAGATCGGTGAGGTCGGTCAAATCGCCGATGCCCCAAGAGGTTCGCGATCGAACGCTGTAGAGCTGGGTGGCCAGCCCCCACGTCCGTCCCGTCGGCGGCTCCAACGATGCGGGGGAGACGACGATCGGTGAACTGATGTCGGACGTTCCCAGTTGCAGATGCAGTTCGTGATAACCGAGCGGCAGGTCGGCGGGTAACTCGAAGCTTGCTTCGCCGACCAGTCGGCCACCGAGATCATAAGGGGGACGGTTGTTTTCGAGCTGGCGCAAACCCGTCCGGACGGATCCGTCCTCGAGCCGGATCCACAACCTCACCGGATCGCCGTGTGTGACGTGTACCCAGAACGACGACGTCGACCCGGCGCGGCCGACGATCACCGGCGGCAGCGGGCGAGACCAGTGGTCACGATCGTGTTCTGCCAATGCCGCGGTGCGCCGATAGTCGGTGGTGGCCTGCACGCCGAGGGCGTCGAGCACGCCGACCAGTGTGGATTCGGAAACCGTGATGCGCCTTCCGGTCCAGTCTTCGTATTCCGTTGCGACGCCGTACCGTCGCGCCAACTCGACGAGCGACTCGGGGAGTTCGGTCATGCGACTATCTTGCCCGCAATCACTCGACGTCACGCATCAGCAGGTCATCCCAGGTGTCGCGGCGGACCACCAGCCGCGCCGCACCGGCGCGGGTGAACACCACCGGAACCCGGCGGGCACCGTTGTACTGATTGGACATCGTGTAGCAGTAGGCCCCGGTGACGGGCACCACGAGCAGGTCGCCGATCGATGGTTCTCGTAGTGCGACGCCGTCGACCAGTTGGTCGCCCGATTCGCAGTGCCGTCCGACGACGCTGACGGTTTCGCCGCCACCGACCCGGTTGACGATCGTCGCCTCGAACCGCTGACCGGTGAGTGAGACCTCGAGATTGTCACCCATGCCGCCGTCCACCGCGACGTGCGTGACGACGCCGCGTTTGAGGGTCGTGATGCGGTAGATCGTGCACGCGCTGTTGGCGACCATGCTGCGGCCGGGTTCGACGATGATGCGGCTGCCCGCCGGTAGCAGCGCCGTCGCCTGAGTCACCATCGCGTCGGCATAGTCGTCGAGGGTCGGCGGGTGCTCCGCGTAGGTGTAGCGCACGCCGAGCCCACCGCCGAGGTCATACACCTCGAAGGTGCCCAGCTTGGCGATCGGCTCGACCGCCTGCGCGAGCTGCTCGACGTTCAGCAGCTGTGAGCCGACATGGGTGTGCACGCCATCGAGGCGCATCTTGGCGCTGCGCTCGATCCGTGCGATCGCGGCACGGGCATCGTCGGGCGCCAGGCCGAACTTCGACCCAGCGTGCCCCGTCGCCTGCGAGGCATGTGTGGCGGCCTCCACGCCCGGGATGACCCGGACCAGGCACGGCTGCTGATGTCCCGTCGGAACGATGCGCTCGAGGCGGTCGATGTCGTCGAAGTTGTCGACGACCACCAGTCCGATTCCGTGCTTCACAGCCATGCCGAGTTCGTCGTCGGATTTGGCATTGCCGTGCAGCAGAATCCGGGCCGGGTCGACGCCCGCCTTGAGAGCGGTCCGGATCTCGCCGCCGCCCGCGACGTCGAGGTGGAGACCCTCATGGGCCATCACCCGCTGAACGGCCGTGCATGGGAATGACTTCGACGCGAACGCCACGTCGCAGCGCGGCCAGCGACTGCGGAAGGCGCTGAGGTAGTCGCGGGCCCGCTGACGCAACGCGTCTTCGGAGACGACGATGGCCGGCGTGCCGAACTGCGCGGCCACGTCGTCGAGGCGGCATCCGCCGACCACGAGGGTTCCGTCGCTGTCGGTGCGGGTGCCCGGTGGGAAGAGGCCGACCAACTCGTCGGCCGTCGCCTCGGTGTGGATCGTCATCGCCCCAGCGTCTCACCGCGTGTGCGCGCGTGAATGCAGTCGACAAAGTTCGCGAACTCACCTATGGTATGTCTGTAATGATCCTTACAGAGCGAACGCCGACGAAAAAGCAGCAGCAGGGCGAGCAGTCCCGCGAGCAGATCCTCGACGCGACGGAAAAGCTGATGGCCTCACGCGGCTACGCCGCGACGTCCATCAGTGACATCCGCAAGGCCTGCGGCCTTCCGGCGAGTTCGATCTACTGGCACTTCGCATCCAAGGATGGCGTGCTGGCGGCCGTCATGGAACGCGGTGCCCAGCGGTATTTCGCGGCCATACCCGCCGACGCCACCGTCGAACGACAGCTCGACGCGGTGATCAACCAGCAGTCACAGCATCCGGACTTCCTGCGGCTGTTCCTGCTCCTGTCACTGGAGCGCAGCGACGATCCCGCGGTCGCCGAAGTGGTGCGACGGGTCCGCGACACCGCGATCGCGCGGTTTCGCGACGCGATCGCACAACTGCTTCCCGACGACATTCCCGACCGCACGGCGCAGCGCGTCCTGGATGAACTCGCCGCGGTGGCCGTCGCACTGTCGGACGGCATCTTCCTCGCGGTCCATCTCGAGCCCGAGACCACCGACGTCGACCGGATGTACCGGCGGCTGCATCAGACCGTAACCGCCTTGATCCCGGCTCTCTTGGAGGAGAAGTGACCGCAACACCGAACAAGACAGCGATCATCACCGGTGCCAGCGCCGGTCTCGGATTGGAATGCGCGACAGCGCTTCTCGCGAGTGACCCAACCTGGCACGTCGTGTTCGCGGTGCGCGACGTGGCGCGCGGCGCGCACTCGGTCGAACAGGCCGGCCACCCGGCGCGGTGCACGGTTCTCGAAATGGACCTCGCGTCGCTGACGTCGGTCCACGCCTTTGCCGACGACTTCGGCGGCCGCGGACTGCCGCCGCTGCATGCGATCGTCTGCAATGCCGGCCTTCAGGTGGTGTCGGGCACCGAACGCACCGCCGAGGGCGTGGAGATGACGTTCGGAGTGAACCATCTCGGACACTTCGCCCTGGTGCGGGACCTGCTCGCGGACCTGGCCCACCCGGCGCGCATCGTGGTCGTCGCCAGCGGTACCCACGATCCGGCGAAGACCACGGGTATGCCCGCACCGCGGTACACCAGGGCCGCCGACCTCGCGCACCCCGCGGATGACGAACCGGTCGACGGCCGCCGCCGGTACACCACGTCGAAGCTGTGCAACGTGCTGTACACGTACGAACTCGATCGCCGGCTCGGCTGCGGCGTCAACGGTGTCACGGTCAACGCGTTCGATCCCGGCCTGATGCCCGGCTCCGGCCTGGCCCGCGATTACTCGGCGATCGGGCGGTGGGCCTGGCGGTACGTGTTCCCACTGCTGCGGGTGCTGCCGAATGTCAACAGCGCCCGGGCCTCGGGCGCGCGCCTGGCGGCGCTGGTCTGCGATCCCCGGTTCGACGACGTCACCGGCTCGTATTTCGAAGGGGAGCGGCCGATCGCATCGTCGGCCGACTCCTACGACCGTGCAAAGGCGCTCGACCTGTGGGAGACGAGCGAGCGACTACTCGAACGCACCGAACATCAGGATCAGCCCGGCGAACCCCGCGGTCGCGCAGCCAAGTAGGACGATCTCCGTCTTCGCCGCGACCGTGAAACGGTGCGCCCGTCGGCGGGCCAGCCAGACGACAAGGACCGCCAACAGGGCTCCCACCACGGGCAGTGCGATCCGCCCGTCATCCAGTGGACCCCGACCGAACAATGGCAGCGCTCCGGCGACCAGGAAGCTGATCGCGGTTCGCTCCCAGGACAACTGGGTGCGTTCGGCCTGTAACCCTGGCTTCTCCGGTCGAGGCGGCATGGTTTACGGCTGCACCGCGATCACGACGATCAGTGCGATGGTCAGTACGACGATGGCGCCGCCGAGCAGCGCCGGCATCCGGGATCGGGGCAGTTCGCCGCCCTCATGCATGGCGGTCTGCACAGCACGCCAACGCAGAACCGCCAGCACCGCAAGGACGCCGCCAGATGCAGTCAGCACCATCCCGAGGCCGTGGCGCACTCCGGGAATGGTCAGGGCAGGCACCAGTTGCACGACCGCGACGCCGCCGGCGATCAGTGCCAGCGCGGTGCGGATCCACGCGAGGAAGGTGCGCTCGTTGGCGAGCGTGAAGCGATAGTCCAGATCCTCGTGATCGTCGGTCACTGCCACGACCAGTCAGCCTAGAGTCCGGGGGTCGGTAGTGTCGCCGGACATGGCGCCTGAATCGGTCGACGTCGTTGTGGCGCAGCACCGAAGGGCCAGAATCGCGGTCGCGGCCCTGTTCCTGAGCAACGGAGCGTTGTTCGCCAACCTGTTGCCCCGCTACCCGGAGATCAAGACCGACCTGCAGTTGTCCAACACGATGTTCGGAATCGCGATCGCGGCGTTCTCCGCGGGCGCGTTGGTGGCAGGCCTCTCCGCGGGGGCGTTGATCCGCAGGTACCGATCGTCGCGCGTGGCGGTCGTCAGCACCCTCGGCCTCGCGGGATTCGTCGTCGCTGCGGCCCTGGCAGGAACCCCGTTGATTCTCGCCGCCGCGTTGTTCATGGCGGGAGCGTGCGATGCGGTCACCGACGTGGCGCAGAACGCGCACGGGCTGCGGTTGCAGCGCAATTACGGCCGGTCGATCATCAACTCGCTGCATGCGGTCTGGGCGGCGGGAGCCATCATCGGCGGTGTGATGGGTGCCGGCGCGATCGCGCTGGGCATTTCCCGGGCAACGCATTTGGCGATCGCGGCGGTCCTGTTCGGCGGCGTCGTGCTGATCGCCTACCCGTACCTGTTGAAGGGGGCCGATCACAGCGACCATCCGGCGCGGCCGGCAGGGCAGGGATCTGGTGCGGGTTTGGCGGTGTACGGGACACTGGTCGCGCTCGTCGTGCTCGCCATCGCGGGAGCGACCGTCGAGGATGCGGGAAGTTCCTGGGCGACACTGTATTTGCGTGACAGCCTCGGTGCGCCCGGGGCGGTCGCGGTGTTCGGCTATGTCGCGCTGGTCGGATTCATGTTCATCGGCCGGCTGATCGGGGACCGTCTTGTCGACAGGTTCGGCGAACGCGCGGTGGTTCGCGCCGGTGGCGTCCTCGCGGCCGCGGGAATGGGGGCGGCGCTGACCTTCCCCTCGATTCCAGGCACCATCGCGGGGTTCGCTGCGGCGGGCTTCGGAGTGGCGACCCTCATCCCGGCGGCGATGCACCGCGCCGACCAGCTGCCTGGCCTGCGCCCGGGCAGCGGATTGACGGTGCTGACGTGGCTGATGCGGATCGGTTTCTTCGGCGCGCCCCTGATCGTCGGCGTCATCGCCGATGCGACGAGCCTTCGGATCGGCCTGCTGTCCGTGCCTGTCGCCGGGCTAGTGGCGATCGCACTGGCCGGAGCGCTCAGTGCGCGACCCCGACCATCTCGATCGTGAGCACGCCGCCGATGATGAGCACGATGCCCAGCCCCATCATCGGAGTCAGGGCTTCGTTGAACAGGAACCGCGCGATGACCGCAACCAGCGCGATGCCGCACGCCGACCACACGCCGTACGCGATGCCGACCGGCATGCCCAGTCCCAGCGACACGTACAGCAGATAGAACGACAGTAGGTAGCCGGTGATGATCGGTGCGATCCACGCCTTCTTGCGGAAACCGTCCGACGCGCGGAGCGACAGGGTCGCGACGACTTCGACGAGTATGGCGCCGGCGAGCGCGAGCCACATCACCGAGCCGCCCCGGCGGCGACATCCGGTTCCGGCTCGGCGGTCGCGGCGCGATGCGAACCGAACTCGATCAGCAGCACCCCGGCGATGATGAGCCCGATGCCCGCGACGATCGGCCAGGTGAACGGGTCGCCGAAGAGTACGGCGGCCAGGACCGCGGTGACCGCTGTGCCCAGCGCGCCCCAGATTCCGTACGCGATGCCGACGGGTACGCCGGCGCGCAGCACCATCGTCAAGAACACGAACGAGGTGAGGTAGCCGGCGACCACGACCGCGAGCCACGCCGAATGATCCTGGGAGGCACGCAGAGACAGCGTGGCGGCGACCTCGGTCGAGATTGCGCCCGCAAGTAGCGCCCACTTCAGCACGGCACCAAGCTATGCCATGGGCCTCAGACCGCGCGTTCGACCATGGGTGTGAGCACCTCGTGCGCGAACTGCCGGAGTTCGGCGTCGTCGCTGAAGTCGGGGTCGTCCGGCGGCATCGAGATATAGGTGATGAACAACCGGGCGAACACGTCGGCGACCCAGCGGACCTGCCGTGGCGGCGTGCCCGGCATGTCACCGTGAATGCAGTTGGCGATGAACGCCGACCCCATCTTCAGCAGTTCCGCCGAATCGATCGGTGCGGGTTCGACGTGACCGGCGCGGCGCAGCATCGGATGCTCGCGGGCGAACGTGACCGCGGCGATGAACGCCGCGGCCACCCCTTCGTTCGGATCTTCGGTGGCATCGATGGCATCGGCGACGGCGCCGAGGAACCGTTGCGTCTCACGGCGAACCAGCGCTCCCACCAGATCGTCGCGACGGGGGTAGCGGCGGTAGGCCGTCATCCGTGACACACCGGCGCGGCGCACCACGTCCTCGACCGTAATCCGTTGCAGCCCAACTGCGGCCGCCTCCTGCAGGGCGGCGTCGAGTATGCGTTGGCTGGTCCGGTCGGCCGCTTCGCCCACGTTGCCGCCCGCCTTGGCGGTGGACGCGGCGCCGCCGATGACCTCGATGAGCTGGGCGTCGATCACGACACCGCGACCTTCGGACGCGCACCAGCCGCACGTTCGCGGGCGAGCTCGGCGTACCGCGGTGTCCCGAATGCCCACCGCAAGTGCCGGGCGTCGAGGTGCAGGGCGGGCTCGATGAGCCGGCGGGTCAGCGCGGACGGGCGGTCATAGCCGATGAGCTCGCGTGCCCACGCCGGGGCGCGGCTCATGCCCGCGTAGATCGCGAACCGGTGCAGTTGCCGGTCCACCGGCCCTGGCAGGTCGGGGAAAAACGGCGAAGTCGCCAAGAAATCGATGAACTCACGCGTCTGCGCGTTCACGCTCAGCCTCGGTCGCATGGTCTCGACGTAATCGAAGAGTTCGGCGGCCGTCGTCGGCACCCAGTCTGCGCCGCCCAACTTGCCGATCACCGCCTGTTCGGCCAGATACCGGTCTTGCTCCTCGCGGCTCAGCGGGCGTTTGGTGTGTTCATAGGTCCGCAGAATCATCCACGGGATGCACGTGTGCACCCAGGCGATCAGCTCGGGATCCAGGGCGCGGTACGGCACGCCGTCGGGGCGAGTGCCGTTGACGAACGAGTGCACGTGCTTGACGCGTTCGATGACGCGGGTCGCGGCCTCGGTGTTGCCGAACGTCGTGGTCAGCACGTAGCCCAGGGTGGCGCGGGCCCGCTGGAATGGGTCTTCGCGGTAGTTGGACAGATCCTGAACACCCGCCACCACCGACGGATGGAGGATCTCCAGCACGATCGCCGGCAAACCGGCCTGCGAGACGGATGCGAGGTCGGCGTTGATCTCCCACGAAATGCTGCCGGGCCCGATCAGCCCGGGATCGCCTGGTGGCCCACCGTAGACCGCCGGATCATCATGACGACCAGCGCTCTTCTCGAAATCCTGCACGATGCGGTTGCGAAGCTTCTCGGCGGCGACGACCCGCTGCGGTACAAATGTGACACTCACACCACCATATATACCAGCTGGCCGCGGAGGGATGCGGTACGCGCGCGTACTGTGGAGTGGTTGTTTTCCCATCGAGGAGGTCAATCGGTGACAGCAGAGGCCAATACGCGACGCGCTGCCGACGACCGGCGACCGGCGGTGCCGGCAGTCGAGCCCATCGTCGTCGACACCAGCTACGGACCCGTACGCGGCGTCGACAACGGAATTGTCAAGGTGTGGAAGGGCATTCGCTATGCCGCGGCGCCGACCGGCGACCTGCGGTGGCGGGCACCCCAGGCGCCCCAGCGGTGGTCGGAACCGGCCGATGCGACGCGGGTGGGACCCGTCTGCCCCAGCCCACCGATCCGAGGATCCCGATCGACCTCGGCGCGCTGCAGGGTGACGACTGCCTGACGTTGAACGTGTGGGCGTCGTCGGATACCGAGGCCGGCGACGGCAAACCGGTGATGGTATGGCTGCACGGCGGCGCCTACATCCTCGGCTCGTCGGCGCAATCGCTGTATCACGGTGCTGCACTGGCGAGCGGCGGCGACGCGCTGATCGTCACGGTCAACTATCGGTTGGGCGCACTGGGGTTCCTGGACCTGTCCTCCTTCGGCGCCGGGTTCGATACCAATCTCGGCTTGCGCGACGCGCTGTTCGCACTGCAATGGGTGCGCGACAACATCGCCGGATTCGGGGGCGACCCGGCCCGCGTCACATTGTTCGGCGAGTCGGCCGGCGCAGGCATGGTGACCACGCTGCTGGCGAGCCCCGCGGCCGCGGGACTGTTCTCGGCGGCCATCGCCCAGAGTTCGCCGGCAACATCGATTTACGACTCCGAGCGCGGCCGTCGCTTCGCCGAACTGTTCCTCGATGCGCTGGACATCGGGCGGGGCGAAGCCCGACGCCTGCCCGCCATTCCGATTGACGCCGTGTTGGCGGCCTCCAAGAAGGTTTTCGACGAAGTGCCGGCCCGCTGGCCGGGAACACTGGCCTTCGCCCCGATCATCGACGGTGACATCATCCCCGCGCACCCGGTGAAGCTGGCCCGAGAAGGAGGCACGCATCCAGTCCCGTTGATCATCGGCACGAACAAGCACGAGGCCGCGCTGTTCCGGTGGATGAAGTCGCCGTTGATGCCGATCTCGCCGCAGGCGCTGCGGGCGATGTTCACCGAGATCGCCGCCGAGCAGCCGGCGCTGCAGCTGCCCGATGAAGCGCAGATCCGCACCGCATACCGGGGCCGGCCCAAGACGATCGGCATGGGGGTGGCCCGCGACATCGGTTTCCGGATGCCGTCGATCTGGTTCGCCGACGGCCACCGGAAGGTCGCACCCGTCTACCTCTACCGGTTCGACTTTGCGCCTCCGATGCTGCGCCTATTGCGCCTCGGCGCGGCGCACGCCACCGAGTTGCCGTATGTATGGGGCAACCTGGTCGGCGGGCCCAAGGACCCGACGTTCAAACTGGGTGGGCTCAAGGCCGGCAAGACGGTGTCGGCGCGGCTGCGCAGGCGCTGGGTGAGCTTCGCGGTGGACGGCACGCCGTCCGCCTCGGCCGGGGATCCCGAGTGGCGTCCGTACCGCAAAGAGGATCGGGCGTCGCTGATCATCGACGCGTCCGAACGGGTGGTCGACGATCTGGACCGTGACCTGCGGCTGGCCTGGGGCGACGAGGTGCTCAGCTTCCGCTGAGTATCTCCGAGTTCCCTTCGTCCCCTGCCCTTCGGGCGTGGGCCCATCGCCCGCCCCGCTTCGTCGTAAACTTTCCCACCGGAGGTGTCACCTTGGACGTGAACGTGGCCTGGACTCCGAATTTGACCGACGTGCTACCGCCGCTGATGCACGACCCGGTGACGTTCGCGATCCCGTTCTTCCTCATCATGCTGATCATCGAATGGGTCAGTGCGGGAAAGCTGGTGCATGACGAGGCGGAACGGGCACCGGCGGGCGCCTATCTGAAGCCCGACGCGTGGGCGAGCATCAAGATGGGGCTGGTCTCGATCGTCACCAGTGGCGTCCTCAACGCCGCCGCCCTGCTGGCCTACGCCGCGCTCTACGTTTACGTGGCACCGTGGCAGCTCCCGTCCACCGCCTGGTACACCTGGGTGATCGCCATCGTCGGCGTCGACGTCCTCTACTACTTCTATCACCGGATCGCCCACCGCGTCCGCCTGATCTGGGCGACCCATCAAGCACATCACTCCAGCCAGTACTTCAACTTCGCGACCGCGCTGCGCCAGAAGTGGAACATCAGCGGCGATGTGTTCCTGCGGGCGCTGCTGCCACTGCTCGGCGTGCCGCCGTGGATGGTGTTCGCCAGCTTCTCCATCAACCTCATCTACCAATTCTGGATCCACACGGAGCGCATCGGAAAGCTCTGGCGGCCAATCGAATTCGTCTTCAACACACCGTCGCATCACCGCGTTCACCACGGCATGGACCAGCAGTACCTCGACAAGAACTACGGCGGCATCTTCATCCTTTGGGACCGGCTGTTCCGCAGCTTCAAGGAAGAGAACGTGCGCCCGAACTACGGGCTGACCAAGCAGGTCGACACCTACAACATCTGGACGCTGCAGACCCACGAGTACGTGTCGATCTTCCGCGACGTCCGGCGGGCCACGCGGTGGCGCGACAAGCTGGGCTACGCCTTCGGCCCGCCGGGGTGGGAACCCGCCCGGCGGCGACTTATCGTCGACGAATCGCCCCAAGTTCGCATATAGATCGGCGCTCGACCCCGCAGTATTGACCCATGGATGTCAGAGAGGTTCTGCTGCCCGGCGTCGGGTTGCGCTACGAATTCGACAACCGTGACGGCGACCGCATCGGCGTGGTCGCACGACGCACCCGTGACTTCGAAATCGTTGTGTACCCCAAAGAGGATCCCGACCAGGCACGGCAGGTCTTCCGGTTGACCGAAGACGAGGCAGAAGCCCTCGCTCAGATCCTGGGTGCACCGCGTATCGCTGAACGATTCGCCGACCTCACCCGTGAAGTCCCGGGCCTCGATGCCGGACAGGTTGTCCTCGAGCCCGGAAGTCCCTTCGTGAACCGCCCACTGGGGGAGACCCGGGCTCGGACGCGCACCGGCGCATCCATCGTCGCGATCGTGCGCAACGACGCGGTCATCGCTTCGCCAGGTCCGGCCGAGACTCTCAGCGCCGGTGACGTTTTAGTGGTGATTGGCACCGCGGAAGGCATCCTGGGCGTCCAAGACATCGTGGCCAGAGGCTGACGGTGCAGATTTCCGCGACACTGCTGCTGGAGCTCGGCGTCATCCTCACAGTGCTGACCGTCCTGGGCAGCGCTGCGCGTCGGTTCGCACTGTCGCCGATTCCGCTGTATCTCCTGGTGGGCCTGGCGCTCGGGGACGGCGGCGTTGCACCGATACCGGCTGCCGGGGAATTCGTCCAGGCCGGGGCATCTATCGGTGTGGTCCTGCTGCTGCTGGTGTTGGGTCTGGAGTTCTCGATCGGCGAGTTCGCCAGCAGCTTGCGCAGACACCTGCCGTCGGCGTGGGTGGATCTGCTTCTCAATGCGATACCCGGAGCGATCGCGGGCTGGCTGCTCGGCCTCAACCCCGTCGGGATCCTCGCGTTGGCCGGCGTTACGTATATTTCGTCGTCGGGGGTCATCGCCAGGCTGCTCTCCGACCTACGTCGGCTCGGCAACCGCGAGACCCCGGCCGTCCTGTCGATTCTCGTGCTTGAGGACTTCGCAATGGCGGCATACCTGCCACTGCTGGCGGTCCTGGCGGCAGGCGGAACCTGGTGGCAGGCGGTTCTCGGCGTGACGTTCGCCGTCGCTGCGTTGGGTGTGGCGTTCACCGCCTCCCTTCGCTGGGGACATCACCTCGGCCGGCTGGTCGCGCATCCGGACAACGAGCAGCTCCTACTCCGCATCATGGGCCTGACGTTGATTGTTGCTGCGCTGGCCGAGTTCGTGCACGCGTCGGCCGCGGTCGGTGCGTTCCTGGTGGGCCTAACGTTGACCGGTGAAGCCGCGGACCGTGCGCGGATCGTGCTGAGCCCGCTGCGAGATCTGTTCGCGGCAATCTTCTTCCTGGCCATCGGGTTCTTCGTAGACCCCGCCGAATTGGTTCCGATGTTGCCTGCGGCGGTGGCGCTCGCGGCGGTGACCGCCCTGACAAAGGTATTGACCGGCCGGTTCGCCGCCCGTCGCGACGGGGTGGCCGGGCCTGGACAGTTGCGTGCGGGTATGGCATTGATCGCTCGCGGTGAATTCTCACTGGTCATCATCGGCCTGGTCGCGACGTCGATCCCACAGGTCGGTGTGGTGGCGACTCCCTACGTATTCATCCTCGCGATAGTCGGGCCGGTGCTGACCCGCGTCAGCGGAAGCGGCCAACGCACGGCGTTGCGGCAGATCGGCGAAACACCGGCGACCGACCGGCAATAGCGTCGCCGGTCGACCACAGACAGCGGACCCGTCTCTGCCACCCACGCGGGCCCGGCACTAGGTTTTTCCGACGCCGTAGCCCGCAGCCCCGTAATGTCCGCCGTGTGCACACGGTGTTCGATGCCCCCGTAGATCCCCGGTTGATCGAACATTCCCTTGCGGCAAGCTCCTTCGGTTCGATGTGGCTGGACATTCCCCGGCCCGCCTACCCCCAGCTGAGCGCACCGATCACCTGCGACCTGCTCGTGGTCGGCGGCGGCTACACCGGGCTCTGGACGGCACTGCATGCCGCCGAGCGCAATCCGGACCGGCGCATCATCCTCATCGAGGCGAACCGCATCGCGTGGGCGGCATCGGGACGAAACGGCGGATTCGTCGACGCGAGTCTGACTCACGGAGCCGAGAACGGAAAAGCGCGCTGGCCCAACGAGATCCACGCTCTGGACGAGATGGGCATCCAGAACCTCGACGGCATGCAGGCCGACATCGAGCGGCTGAGGCTGGATACGGAGTGGCAGCGCACCGGGATGCTCTCCGTCGCCACCGAACCGCATCAGGTCGACTGGCTGCGGGACGCCGCGAACGGGGGAGAGGGCCGCTTTCTCGACACGGAGCAGGTGCGCGCCGAGGCGAACTCACCGACCTACCTGGCGGGGCTGTTCAGTGCCGACACGTGCGCCATCGTCCACCCGGCCAAGCTGGCGTTCGAGCTCGCCCGCGCGTGCACGGATGCGGGCGTGCAGATCTACGAGCGCGCCAACGCCACCCGGTTGGAGTCCGCGTGCCCTGCGCTGCGCGTACACACCGCCGCCGCGGCCATCACCGCGCGCCAGGTGGTGCTGGCGACGAACGTCTACCCGAGCCTGTTGCGCCGCAACCGGTTGCACACCATTCCGGTCTACGACTACGTGCTGGCGACCGAGCCGCTGACCGACGCGCAGCTGGACCGCATCGGGTGGCGAAACAGGCAGGGAATCGGCGACTGCGCCAACCAGTTTCACTACTACCGGTTGACCGTGGACAACCGCATCGTGTGGGGCGGTTATGACGCGGTGTATCACTTCGGAGGCAAGGTCGATCCGGCCTACGAGGACCGGCCCGACACGTATCAGCGCCTCGCCGCGCACTTCTTCATCACGTTCCCTCAACTCGGCGACGTCCGGTTCTCGCACCGCTGGGCCGGTGCCATCGACACCAACACTCGCTTCTGCGCGCACTGGGGTCTGGCCCACGATGACCGCGTCGCCTATGTCAACGGGTTCACCGGTCTTGGCGTGGGCGCGGCGAGGTTCGCGGCCGACGTGTGTCTGGATCTGCTCGACGGAATCCCCACCCCGCGCACCGAGTTGGAGATGGTGCGCCGACGCCCGTTGCCGTTCCCGCCCGAACCGATCGCGAGCGTCGGCGTCCAGGCGACGCGATGGTCTCTGGACCGCGCCGATCATTCGGCGGGGCGCCGCAACGTTTTTCTTCGGACACTCGACGCGCTGGGCCTCGGCTTCGATTCCTGACGGCCCCTTGGCGAATCGGGCGCGCGTATCAACCGGGGCGGTCGATATGCGCGCCCGATTCGCCAAGAATGGCCGCCGTTGCCACTCTGTAACGCTTCTGTGATCCTTGCCGATGGGCTGAAGTAGGTACGCCAGTTGGGTGATTGCTCCTGGTCGGGCGCGGGTGTCACTTCTCGCACTCGGCCTGTGGGCATCTCTTGACGCCGGTACCCTTTACACACTTGAGACCCAAGGGGGCGGCGATGCGCCGACGATCGTTACGCGTATTCGCGACAGTGGCGGCGTCACTCGGCGCGCTCGTACTCCCCGGTGTGCCGGTGCAAGCCGATCCGGGCGTTGTCGTGTTCCCTGGCATGGAAATCATTCAGGGCACCAACGCGTGCACATTGGGATTCGTCGACCCCGGCGCGCGCGTCGCCTACACCGCGGGCCATTGCCGCGGCGACGGCACCGTGCAGGACGGTGGCCGCAGATACATCGGGCAGCAGGCGTCGTTCCGCGACAACACCCCCGACGGCGCGACCATCGACACCAACCATCAGATCACCGACTGGGAGGCGATCAGCCTCGCACCCGACGTCGCTGTCAACAACGTTCTGCCGCGCGGCCTGGTGCTGGTGTCCGATCCTGGCGTCGTGCCCACACCCGGTCTGCCGGTGTGCCACTTCGGTGTGGTCACGGGCGAGAGTTGCGGGAACATCCAGGCGGTCTACAACGGCTGGTTCACGATGGCCAACGGTGTGGTGAGTCAGAAGGGCGATTCCGGCGGGCCGGTCTACTTCATCACCCCCGACGGCAGGGCCGCGATGATCGGGATGTTCAACAGCACCTGGGGGCAGTTCCCCGCCGCGGTGTCCTGGCATGTCGCCAATCAGCAGGCGGGCCAGGACGTCATCTCCGCGGCATCGGCTCCGGTGCCCTAACGCAGGAGTTCGAACACGGGAATCGACGGCGCTGTCGCGCTCATCTCCGCGTCCGAGGATTCGGGTGTCAGTCCGCCGACATGTCCCTTCACCTCCCAGAACCACCGATCAAGATAGTGCCGCAACAGTTCCGGCTTGGCGACGTCGGCGACCTCGGTGATGCGCACCTCGTGGCTGCGCCAGCGCGGACCCATCTCGATGGCGCCCGCCGCCCGCGCGTTGCGAACCCACTGGGTGGTGCCGCGCGGTGAAACCAGGTAGTCGCGGTCGTCGACGGTCAGCAGATTGACGACCACTCCGCGACGCTTTCCGGTCTTTCGGCCCCGGACCCGCACCGCCACAGTGCCGGCGATGCTGATGCCGGCCTCGGCGAGCAGGCGGAACAGTTCGTTGAAGGCGCGGGCAGCGGGTGTGGGCTGGTCGTAGCGCAAGGACATCACATTCTCCTTCATTTCGAGAGCGGTGCTCTCTCTCGAGGGTGGCACGCGGTGGCGGGGAATGCAAGAGCAGTGATCTCGTTTTGTGCGACACTGGCGGCATGGGCAAGCGGCAGGACGCGCGCGACCGCATCGAGAGCCAGATCATCGAGCTGGGCCGTCGTCACCTGGTCACCGAAGGTGCCGCCGGGTTGTCGCTGCGCGCCATCGCACGCGACCTCGGCATGGTGTCGTCGGCGGTCTACCGGTACGTGGCCAGCCGCGACGAGCTGCTGACGCTGCTGCTCGTCGACGCCTACTCGGAGCTGGCGGACGCGGTGGACGACGCGGGCGCTGCCGAGGCGGCGTGGTGCGACCGGCTTTTCGTCATGGCGCAGGCCGCCCGGCGGTGGGCCGTCGATCACCCGGCGAGTTGGGCGCTGCTGTACGGCAGCCCGGTGCCGGGGTATCGCGCTCCGGCGGACCGAACCGTCGGCCCGGGCACGCGAGTTGTCGGCGCGCTGTTCGGCGCCGTTGCCGCGGGCATCGCGGCCGGCGATATCTCGACCTCGGAAGTCGCTGTGGGGCAGCGGTTGTCGTCGGATTTCGACCGGGTACGCGAGGAGTTCGAATTTTTCGGCGACGACTCCGCGGTGGCCAAGTGCTTACTGCTGTGGGCGGGGCTGATCGGGGCGATCAGCCTGGAGGTCTTCGGCCAGTACGGGGCGGACACGCTCACCGACCCGGGGGACGCCTTCGACCTCCAGGTCAACCTGTTGATCGAGATGCTCACACGATAATTCAGTATTGACTTATATAAGGCGTTACTTTAATTTAGGGAGCGTGCACGCATTCGACGTCCTGGGTGACCCGGTGCGTCGGCGCATTCTCGAACTACTCGCCGAGGGCGAGCAGTCGGCTGGGACCATCGGTGCGCAGATTCAGGGCGAGTTCACGATCAGCCAGCCGGCGGTGTCGCAGCACCTCAAGGTGTTGCGCGAGAACGGATTCACCTCGGTACGGCCGGACGGGCAGCGCAGGCTCTACGCCGTCAACGGCGCGGCGCTACGCGACGTCGACGAGTGGCTTGACGGTTTCCGCCGGTTCTGGGCGCCGCGACTCGACGCCTTGGCGACCGAGATCGCACGAGGTAAACGACAACGCAGAAGCCAAGGAAGGCAACATGACTGAGGTCGACATCGAGCATCAAATCAACGCCGTCGAGCGCAAGTTGGGATCGCGCATCATCGATGCCAAGGAAGCGCACGTCGTCACCATCAGCCAGACCTACGACACCGATCAGAACGACCTCTGGGACGCCGTCACCAACATCGAGCGTATTCCCCGGTGGTTGATGCCCATTTCCGGCGACCTGACCGTCGGCGGTTCCTACCAGTTGGAGGGTCAGGCGGGCGGCACCGTCCTGACCTGTGATCCGCCCAAAAACTTCACCGCGACTTGGGAATTCGGCGGAGGTGTCAGCTGGATCGATGTCACCGTCAGCGCCGACGGCCCGGACCGCTCGCGCTTGGTGATCGAGCACATCGCCCACGTCGACGACCACTGGGACCAGTTCGGGCCCGGCGCGGTCGGGATGGGCTGGGATTCGATGGTGCTCGGGCTCGCGATCCACGTGGCTACCGGGGAGGCCATCGATCCGTCCTTCGGTGAGCAGTGGATCGTCACCGACGACGGTCGGCGGTTCCTCACGCTGTCCGGCGAGAGGTGGTGTGACGCGAACATCGCGTTCGGAACCGACCCGTCGACAGCGCGCGAGATGGCACAGCGATGCCTGGCGGCGTACCTCGGCGAGGAAAACTAGAACACGTTCTAGCCATCTGGGGCGGCCGGGGATATCCTCGACCCGATGCATGCCCAGACACCTGTCCAGATTGCGTGGGTGACGCGGGACCTCGACGCCACCGAAAAGGCGCTGACCACCATGTTGGGCGCCAAGAAGTGGGTGCGAATACCGGACGTCCACTTCGCGCCCGACACGTGCACCTTTCGCGGCGTGCCCGCCGACTTCACCGCCGATATTTCGTTCAGTTACGCCGGTGACACCCAGCTCGAGCTGATCGCACCGGTCAGCGGTGGCCAGAGCGTGTACACCGAGTTCCTCGACGCCTGCGGACCCGGTCTGCACCACATCTGTGTCGAGGCACCCGACTTCGCCGCGTTCGACGCTGCGCTGCGCGACGCAGAAGCCAACGGGACCCCCGTCGTGCAGCAGGGGATCATGCCCGGCGGGATGAGGTTCGCCTACCTGTCGGCCGCCGACGCCGGCGCCCCCTACATCGAGATCGCCGTCATCCCCGACGAGATCAAGTCATTTTTCGACTATGTGAAACAGGAGCAACAGTGAGCGCTCTCGACATTCCGGACGCTGTCGATGCGGCCGATGTTCAGTCATGGTCTGACGAGGTCGACGTCCTGGTCATCGGCTTCGGTATGGCCGGCGGCTGCGCAGCGGTGAGCGCCGCGGCGGCAGGAGCCAACGTTCTGGTGCTGGAGAAGGCGGCCGCGGCCGGCGGCACCAGCGCGATGGCCGGTGGCCACTTCTATCTGGGCGGCGGCACAGCGGTGCAGCAGGCCACCGGACACGACGACAGCGCCGAAGAGATGTACAAGTATCTCGTGGCCGTCTCGGCCGCCCCGGATCTCGACAAGATTCGCCTCTACTGCGACCAGAGCGTCGAACACTTCGATTGGCTTGAGGCGCTTGGCTTTCAGTTCGAACGCAGTTTCTGGAAGGGCAAGGTCGTGGTGCCGCCCGGCACCGAGGGGTTGTCCTATACCGGTAACGAGAAGGTATGGCCGTACTGCGAGCAGGCCAAACCGGCGCCGCGCGGACATTCCGTTCCGGTTCCGGGGGAGTTGGGCGGTGCAGCCATGGTCATCGACCTGCTGGTGAAACGTGCGACCGATCAGGGCGTGCAGATCCGTTATGAGACCGGCGTGACCAATCTGGTGGTCGACGACGGCCGCGTGGTCGGGGTCCGCTGGAAGCACTTCGGCGAAGCCGGGACGATCAAAGCCAAGGCAGTCGTCATCGCCGCCGGCGGATTCGCGATGAACGCCGACATGGTCGCCGAGCACACTCCGGCCCTCGGCCAGAAGCGGAAAACCAAACACCACGGCGAGGTGGAGCCCTACATCCTGGGCAACCCCTACGACGACGGAGTCGGCATCGCCCTCGGCGTATCGGCCGGTGGCGTGGCGGAGAACCTCGACGGGCTGTTCATCACCGCCGCCGCGTACCCGCCGGAGATTCTGCTGACCGGTGTCATCGTCAACAACCGGGGCGAGCGGTTCGTCGCCGAGGATTCCTACCACTCACGCACATCGGCGTACGTCCTGGAACAACCCGACCAGCAGGCATACCTGATCGTCGACGAAGCGCACATGCAGATGCCCGAGATGCCGCTGATCAAGTTCATCGACGGATTCGAAACGGTCGCGGAAATGGAAGAGGCGCTTGGCATTCCGGCGGGTAAGCTCGCCGCCACCCTCGACCGCTACAACGAGAATGCCGCGCGCGGTGAAGACCCGGACTTCCACAAGCAGCCGGAATACGTTGCGGCACAGGACAACGGCCCGTGGGCTGCGTTCGATCTGTCACTGGGCGTGGCGATGTACTCGGGATTCACCATGGGTGGTCTCGACGTGTCCATCGACGGACAGGTGCTGCGCTCCGATGGCAGCGTCATCGAAGGCCTCTATGCCGCGGGCGCCTGCGCGTCGAACATCGCGCAGGACGGTAAGGGCTATGCCAGCGGCACCCAGCTCGGCGAAGGTTCGTTCTTCGGCCGCCGTGCGGGTACACACGCCGCACGGGCCTAGACCGGCGCGGGTTCCTCTCCTCCGACCAGGCCGAACCGCCATTCACCCTCGCCGAGCAGCTCGAGTTCATGGGTGTGATGCTGTTCGAGCGCCTTGCGGTGGCTGACGCTGACCAGAATGGTGTCGGGCAGCTCTTTGCGAATGAGGGTGTACAGCAGGTACTCCAGACCTTCGTCGAGTGCCGAGGTCGACTCGTCGAGGAACACGGCCATGGGCTTGGTCAACAGAATGCGGGCGAACGCGATGCGCTGCTGTTCGCCTGGGGAGAGCACCTTGGCCCAGTCCTCGACTTCGGCGAGCCGATCGACCAGGTGCGGCAGTGCCACCTGTTCCAGCGTGCGCTTCAGGGTCGGGTCGTCGATGTCGCCTTCCTCGCTCGGATAGCTGACGACCGCGCGTAGATTGCCGAGCGGAACGTAGGGCATCTGGGACAGGAACATGGTCTCGTTGGGTCCGCAAGGCCGGGTCAAGGTGCCGGTGGTGAACGGCCACAACTCGGCGAGGCTGCGCAACAGGGTCGTCTTGCCGGAGCCGGATTCGCCTTTGACCGCCAAGGTGTCGCCCACCTCGAGGCGCAAGTCGAGTGGTTTGACGAGCTGTTTACCGTCGGGGGTGCGTACTTCTATGTCCTTGAGTTCCACGGTGCCGTCCTTGCACGCGGTGGTGGTGATCTCGGGGAGCGCCCTGCCCTCTTCGTTCGCGGTGAGCAACCCGTCGAGGCGGATGATCGACGCGCGGTAGCCCGCGAACGCGTCGTATGCGTTGCGGAAAAAGGACAGTCCATCCTCGATGGTGCCGAAGGCCGAAGCCGTCTGCGTCATGGCGCCGAGCGTGATTTCACCCGCGAAGAACCGGGGGAACTGAAACAGGTACGGAGGCACGACGATGATCTGGCTCATCGACAGGTTCCAGCCGTAGAACCCCAGCATCCGGTTGATCCAGCGCTTGTAGTTGGCGACGATCGGCGCGAAGAGTTTGCGCAACCCGGTGCGCTCGGCGGCTTCGCCGCGATAGAACGCAACGGCCTCCGACGCGTCGCGCAGCCGCACCAGCGCGTAACGGAACGCTGCGTTGAACTTCTCGTTGCGGAACGACAACCAGATGATCGGCCGGCCCACCCAGAACGCGATGGCCGATGCAAAGAGCACGTAGGCAATCAGGATGAAGAACATCGCCTTGGGCAACTCGTAGTTCACGATCGGCAGCGTGAGCGACCCCGAGAGGTTCCACAGAATCGCGGTGAACGAAATCATCGAAGCGATTGCGTTGACCCCACCGAACAGCAACGTCGATGTCGACGCGTTCCCGGGAGTGTTCGGAAGCCCACCCACGCCCGCGGTGAAGATGTCGATGTCGTACTGGATTCGCTGATCCGGGTTGTCGATCGTGTCGTCGATGAAGCGACCGCGGTAGTACGCCTTACCGTCGAGCCAGTCGCCCGTCAGCCGATCGGTGAGCCACGCGCGCCACGCCAGCATGAAGCGCTGGGTGATGAACAGATCGAGCATGATCCGCGCGACGTGCAGGAACGCCAGCACCGAGAACACGATCATCGACATGTAGAAGCCGTCGCGCCCGGAATTCTTGACCTCGTCGTTGCCCGTCGCCAACCCGCCCGCGACGGCCTGTAGGGCGGTCATCATGTCGTTGCCCTGGAAACTGAACAGCACGGTCAGCCGAACGCCGACCATCACCGACAGCAGAATCACCGCCAGCCACAGCCACACCCTGACACTGTCCGGGCCCTTGAAATAGTCGCCGGTGATGCGCCAGAACTGCCTACCCCACACCGTGTACTTGGCGATCAGGACACAGATCAGCAGCGTCGCCACCGCAGCGATCAACCATGCCTGGCCGATCCACTGCAGCGACGTCAGGAGCTGATTGCCCCAGTCCATCGTGGGGACGAACATTCCCTCTTCCACTGTGGCAAGGTACCTCCCCAGCCTGTTACAGGCGTTACCAGTGGTCTCAAGTCTCGGTGGCGAGGCTGTCGAGCCGCCATTCGCCGTCGCCCATCAGTTCCAGTCGTCGGCTGTGGAACTGTTCGACGGTGGTGCGGTGGCTCACACTCACCACGATGGCGACGGGGAGCTCGGCACGCAGCAACTCGTAGAGCATCGACTCCAGACCCTCGTCCATCGCGGAGGTCGACTCGTCCAGAAACACCACCGCAGGCCGATTCACCAGGATGCGGGCGAACGCGATGCGTTGCTGTTCGCCCACGGAGAGCACCTTTGCCCAGTCCTGGGCGTCGTTGAGGCGGATCGCGAGGTGTGACAGTGCGACCTTCACGAGAGCCTCTTGGATCTCCCGGTTGTCCACCCCGTTCGCGAGGGGATAGGACGTGATGGCCCGCAGGTCGCCGAGCGGCAGATAGGGAAGTTGCGGGACGAACATCGCGCCGGCACGGCCGGCGGGAAACCGGACGCTGCCCGAGGCGAAGGGCCACAAGCCGGCCAGGCTCTGCAGCAGGACCGTCTTGCCGATCCCGGACCGCCCGCTGATCAACAGCGAATCGCCCGGATCGAGCCGCAGCCCCAGCCCGTGCACGAGCAAGTCGCCGCTAGGCGTGCGGACATCGACATCGTCGATCTCCAACGAATCGTCCATCGACCCCGTGGTGTCCACCGAAGTGAACATCCCCGCTCGCGAGTTCTGGTCGGCCAACCCGTCCAGCCGGATGATGACCGCGCGATAGCTCGCGAATTGGTCGTAGGCGTTGCGGAAGAACGACAGCGAGTTGTGGATCTCGGTGAACGCAGTCGACGACTGCCACACATCTCCGAACGAAATCCGTTGTGCGAAAAGCGCTTGCGCTTGCACTATCCACGGAAGGGGATTGATCGCCTGACTCATCGTCACGTTGAAGCCGAAGAACAGCATCATCCGGTTCAACCAGTTGCGGTAGTTGCGCATGACGTCGGAGAGTCGCCCGTCGAGCAGTTTGCGTTCCGCATTCTCGCCGCGATACAGACCCACGGCGGCACCGGTATCGCGCAACCGCACCAACGCATACCTGAAGCCGGCGTTGCGCAGTTCGTTGAAATAACTCAAGCGGATCAGCGGACGGCCGATGACGAAGGCGACGATCGTCACCACCAACACGTAGGCGATCACGATCCAGAACAGCGCCTTGGGCAGCACCATGCCGCCGACGGTGACGGGTTCGGACAGCCGCCAGAGAATCGCACCGAACGACAGCACCGACACCACGGCGTGCACCGCGCCGAACAACAGGGTGTTGCCCGAGTTGAAGATCGGGTTGTTCGGGTCGCCGCCGACGCCGGCGGTGAAGCTGTCGATGTCCTGCTGGATTCGCTGGTCGGGGTTGTCGATTGGCCGACGGGTGAACTGGGCACGGAAGTACGCGAAGTCGCTGAGCCAATCGCCGATGTAGCGGTGGCTCAACCAGATTCGCCACCGCATCATGAATCGCTGGGTCACGTACATGTCGATGAGCAGGCGCACGAGATAGCACCCGGCGAGGATGCCGAACACCGCGATCGACGCCCAGAAGCCGTCGATACCGGATGCCCGTGCCGCGCCGTCGGAACCGCCCTGAAACGCGATCTGAATTGCGGTGAACAAATCGTTGACGTAGTAGGTGAGTAGCACGTTGATGCGCACCGAAACGATCGTCGACAGCAGCAGGAATCCGACGACCGCCCACGTCGACGCGCTCTGCCTGCCGGTGAAATAGCCCGCCGTGATGCGCCAGAACTGGCGCCCCCACTCCGTCATACGGCCGAGGAGAACGAAGACCACGACGAGGCACACCGCGGTGATGACGAATGTCTGCGCAATCCAGATCGCAGAGTTGCCGAGTTCGCGGCTCCAGTCGATGGACGACTCGAACTGTGAGTTCAAGCAGCGCCACCCCCCGCGCTCAGTTGAACGTCTTCCGCAGGTGCGCCGTCAAAGCGTCGACATCATCGTGCGCAGCGGCGAATCCGAGGTATCCGTCGGGCCTGACGAGGAAGCTGGAATGACCGGTCGTCGAGTACGCCGTTGCGAAATTCGACTCCGCATCGCGCACCAACGGCAGTACCGTGCCTGCGACGTCGGCGCCCGGCGCGGCGACCAGATACACGTCGAGATGGCCGCCGGCGATGGCCGCCGCGGCATCGGCGGTCCGCTCGAACTGCTCCACGTCGGCGGATCCTGCGCGGCTTTCCGCGTACAGCAGCAGCGTGTGCCCGGGCCCGAGCAGCGAGAACAGCCGCAGCGGCCCGGTGACCGCGGCGCGCGTCAGACCCGTCGCATCGGGCGCCCGCCCGCCGGTGTTGGCTCCCACGATGGGGCTGTCTGCGTAGTTGATGAGCAGCTGAGCCTCGCGACGGATGACGTAGTCGACGTCGGTGGAGTCGGCGCCGATGCCCGCACGCGCACTGCGCACCGTTCGGCCCACAACCTCCTCGCCGACGGGGCGCCGCTCGGCGTCGTAGCTGTCGAGCAGATCGGGCGCCGCACGTCCGGCTGCCGCGAGCGCGAGCTTCCACGCCAGGTTGTGCGCGTCCTGAATTCCGGTGTTCATACCCTGCGCACCCGTCGGGGGGTGGATGTGCGCGGCGTCACCCGCGACGAACACCCGCCCCCGGCCGTAGGCGTCGACGATGCGGTGGCTGATCCGAAAGACCGAGGACCAGCGCATGTTTCGTGTTGTTGCCGGCTCGGGGGAGAGCCTGTCGAGCACCGCCTGCACATGGCTCAGCTCGGGCTTGCGGTCGCCCTCGAAGCCGTGCGCAATGCCCTGCGACGGCGCCGCGGACAGCTCGGGCGGCACGAGCATCGACATGCGGTACCGGCCTCTGCCCGGCAGCGGAATGCACACCAGCAGATCGTCGGTCGCGCCGTCGGTTTGATGCATTGCGCGCAGCGCCCAGCCTCGTGGCAGGGACCAGTCCACCTCGACGTCGCCGAGCATGTACTGCTCCTCGAACGCTGCACCCTCGAACGCCAGGCCAAGGGTCTTGCGAACGATGCTGTGCGCACCGTCGGCACCGATGAGATAGTCGGCGGCGACGGTGCGCTCACCACGGTCGCCGGACAGTGTCACGCTCACACCGTCCGTGTCGTGCTCGAACCCGGCGACGCTGACCCCCCGCTCGACCTCGACGCCACGCAGGGCCAGTTCCTCGCGCAGGATTCGCTCGGTGGCGTACTGCGGTATCGCGATGAACCCGAACGGCACGTCGGACGGAATCGCGAACTCGACCTGGCCGACCTTCTCGCCGTTGACGTACACGATCTGCCCGTGCATCTCGATGGCCGCGTCCAGAATGCGTCCCAACAGACCCATCGATTCGAAGACTTCGAGTGTACGTGGTTGCACACCAACGGCTTTCGCATACTGCACCGGTTCCAGCAGCGGATCGACGATGCGGCAGTCGACACCGCGGCGCCTCAGCTCGATGGCCGCGGTGAGTCCGACAGGGCCGGCGCCGGCGATCAGTACTTGCGTTTGCGAAGAGTTCGGCACGCGCTGATTATGCTGCCTTCATGAGCAACGACGCTCCCATATCCGATGCCTCTTCCGTCAACGCCGGACACCTCATCGCCCGGCGACTGCGGGCCAGCGGAATCGACACCATCTTCACGCTGTCCGGTGGACATCTGTTCTCCATCTACGACGGCTGCCAGGCCGAGAACATTCGCCTGATCGACACCCGACACGAACAGACCGCGGCGTTCGCCGCCGAGGGTTGGTCGAAGGTGACCCGCGTACCCGGCGTGGCGGCACTCACCGCCGGACCCGGCGTCACCAACGGGATGAGCGCAATGGCCGCCGCTCAGCAGAACCAATCGCCACTGGTGGTGCTCGGTGGCCGCGCACCCGCGGCGCGCTGGGGTCAGGGTTCCCTGCAGGAAATCGACCACGTGCCGTTCGTGGCGCCGCTGACCCGGTTCGCGGCGACCGCGCAGTCGCCGGACGCCGTCGGCTCGCTGATCGACGACGCATTGCGCGCCGCGGCGGGAAGCGGCGGCCAGTCGACCGGGGTGTCGTTCGTCGACTTCCCGATGGACCACGTGTTCGGCACCGCTCATGACGATGGCGCACCTGGCGCGCTGGCAGGTCCGTCCGCGGCGGTGCAGCCCGACGCCAATGCCGTCGACGTGGCCGTCCGGCTGCTCAGCGAGGCCCAGCGACCCGTGATCATGGCGGGCACCAACGTGTGGTGGGGCCATGGCGAGACCGCACTGCTGCGTGTGGCCGAAACCCTGCGTATCCCGGTACTGATGAACGGCATGGCGCGCGGCATCGTGCCCGCTGATCACGACCTCACATTCTCGCGAGCGCGGTCGAAAGCGTTGCGGGAGGCGGACGTTGCCATCGTGATCGGTGTGCCCATGGACTTCCGGCTGGGCTTCGGCGCCGTGTTCGGACCCGAGACCACCCTGCTCGTGGCCGACCGCGTCCAACCCGACCGACCGCATCCTCGCGAGGTCGCCGCCGAAATGTACGGGGATCTGACGACGACCCTGGCCGCGCTGGCGGGCGCGACGCGATCCGATCACGAGGCCTGGATCGCCGATCTGCGCACCACAGAAGCCGCCGGGCGGGCAACAGAGGCCGCCGAGCTGGCCGATGACCGCACGCCCTTGCACCCGATGCGGGTGTACGCGGAACTGAGCGCACTGCTGGACCGCGACGCGATCGTCGTCATCGACGCCGGTGATTTCGGCTCCTACGCGGGCCGGGTCATCGACAGCTATGTGCCCGGCGCCTGGCTGGACAGCGGTCCGTTCGGCTGCCTGGGGTCGGGACCGGGTTATGCGCTGGCCGCGAAGCTGGCCCGGCCCGACCGGCAGGTCGTGCTGCTGCAAGGCGACGGTGCGTTCGGGTTCTCCGGTATGGAGTGGGACACGTTGGTGCGGCACGGAGTTCACGTGGTGTCGATAATCGGCAACAACGGAATCTGGGCGCTGGAAAAGCACCCCATGGAGATGCTGTACGGCTACTCGGTGGTTGCGGAGTTGCGGCCCGGCACCCGCTACGACGAGGTCGTCACCGCACTGGGCGGCCACGGTGAACTGGTGGCGACGCCGGCCGACCTGCGGCCGGCGCTGGAGCGCGCCCTCGCCGCCGGATTGCCCGCGGTCGTCAATACGCTGACCGATCCGACGGTGGCATACCCGCGCCGCTCCAATCTGGGCTGATCCTCGGCGCACCGACGGCCGACGTGTGGTCATGCCCGCCGAGGCGGGCCGCGTACCGTAAAGCTGTGGCGAAGACCAAAACCCGCACCTCAGGTCGTGTCAGCAGTCGGTTCTGGCGGATGCTCGGGGCGAGCACCGACAGGGATCAGGCCTCGTCGATGGCCCAGGTGAGCGACTCGGCGGAGTTCGACGCGAAGGCCGCTGACCTCGACGACGAGCAACTGCTCAAAGCCGCCAGACTGCTGAATCTCGACGACCTCGCCGATTCCGCGGACATTCCGCAATTCCTGGCGATCGCGCGCGAGGCATCCGTCCGGACCACCTCACTGCGGCCGTTCGACGTGCAGCTGCAGGCCGCCCTGCGGATGCTTGCGGGCGATGTCGTCGAGATGGCCACTGGTGAAGGCAAAACCCTCTCGGGCGCCATAGCCGCAGCGGGATATGCGATCGGCGGCCGGCACGTGCACGTCGTCACGATCAACGACTACCTGGCTCGCCGCGACGCCGAGTGGATGGGCCCGCTGATCGAAGCGCTGGGCCTGACCGTCGGCTGGGTCACCGCCGAATCGACGGCCGACGAGCGGCGCAAGGCCTATAAATGCGACGTCACCTACGGCTCGGTCAACGAGATCGGGTTCGACGTCCTGCGGGACCAGCTGGTCACCGACGTCGACGATCTGGTGTCGCCGAACCCCGATGTCGCGGTGATCGACGAGGCCGACTCGGTGCTCGTCGACGAAGCATTGGTGCCGTTGGTATTGGCGGGCACCACGCACCGCGAGACCCCCAAAGTCGAACTGATCCGGATGGTCGGCGAACTGACCGAGGGCAAGGACTACGAGACCGACTCCGACAGCCGCAACGTGCACCTCACCGAGAGCGGTGCGCAGAAGCTCGAAGCCAAGCTCGGCGGTATCAACCTGTACTCCGAGGAACACGTCGGCTCCACCCTGACCGAGGTCAACGTCGCGCTGCACGCCCACGTGCTGTTGCAACGCGACGTGCACTACATCGTTCGTGACAATGCCGTACACCTCATCAACTCCTCGCGTGGCCGCATCGCCCAGCTGCAGCGCTGGCCCGACGGACTGCAGGCCGCGGTGGAGGCCAAGGAGGGCATCGAGACCACCGAGACCGGTGAGGTGCTCGACACCATCACAGTGCAGGCCCTCATCGACCGGTACCCGACGGTGTGCGGCATGACCGGCACCGCGTTGGCGGCCGGCGAGCAGCTACGCCAGTTCTACAAGCTCGGTGTGTCGCCAATTCCGCCGAATACTCCCAACATTCGCGAGGACGAAGAGGATCGCGTGTACGTCACTGCGGCGGCCAAGGCCGCCGCGATCGTCGAGCACATCGTCGAGGTGCACAAGACCCGCCAGCCGGTGCTGGTCGGTACTCGCGACGTCGCCGAGTCCGAGGACCTGCACGAGCGACTGGTCAAGGCGGGGGTGCCCGCCGTCGTGCTCAACGCGAAGAACGATGCCGAGGAAGCCGCAGTCATCGCCGAGGCCGGCGCGCTCGGATCGGTGACGGTGTCCACCCAGATGGCCGGTCGCGGAACTGACATCCGGCTCGGCGGGTCCGACGAAGCCGACCACGACGACGTCGCCGAGCTGGGCGGGCTGCACGTCATCGGCACCGGCCGCCACAACACCGAGCGGCTGGACAATCAGCTGCGTGGACGCGCCGGACGTCAGGGCGATCCCGGCTCGTCGGTGTTCTTCTCCAGCTGGGAAGACGACGTGGTGGCCGCGCACCTCGATGCGAACAAATTGCCGATGCAGACCGACGAAGACGGCCGCATCGTCAGCCCCAAGGCGGCCAGCTACCTGGACAGCGCGCAGCGCATCGCCGAAGGCCGCATGCTCGACGTGCACGCCAACACGTGGCGCTACAACCAGCTGATCGCTCAGCAGCGCGCCATCCTGGTGGAGCGCCGCGACACCTTGTTGCGCACGCCGACCGCGCGTGACGAGCTGCAGGAGCTGTCGCCGGACCGCTACGACGAGCTGGTGGAGCAGGTCGGCGAGGAGAAACTCGAGAAGATCTGCCGCCTGATCATGCTCTACCACCTCGACCGCGGCTGGGCCGATCACCTCGCGTTCCTCGCTGACATCCGGGAGAGCATCCATCTGCGGGCACTCGGCAGGCAGAACCCGCTCGACGAATTCCACCGGATGGCCGTCGACGCGTTCGCCTCGCTGGCAGCCGACGCGATCGAGGCCGCACAGCAGACCTTCGACACTGCGCCCTCGATCGAGGACGAACCAGGCGTCGACCTGTCCAAGCTGGCCCGGCCGACCTCGACGTGGACGTACATGGTGCACGACAACCCGCTGGCCGACGACACCTTGTCGGCGCTGAGTTTGCCGGGGGTATTCCGCTAGGTTCTATCCATGCAGGAGCAGCGCGACCGGGTACTGACGGTGCCCAACGTGCTCAGCGCGCTACGTCTGGTGCTGGTGCCGGTGTTCCTCTGGCTGCTGCTGGTGGTGCACGAAAACGCATGGGCCGTGGCCGTGCTCATGTTCAGCGGCTTCTCGGACTGGGCCGACGGCAAGATCGCGCGCCTGGTCGATAATCAGTCGTCGCGGCTCGGCGAGCTGCTGGACCCGGCAGTGGACCGCATCTACATGGTCGCCATCCCGATCGCGTTGGCCATTCACGGATCGGTGCCGTGGTGGATCGTGCTGACCTTGCTCGGTCGCGACCTCGTGCTCGCCGCCACGCTGCCACTGCTGCGCACTCGGGGGCTGACCGCGCTGCCGGTCACCTACATCGGCAAGGCGGCGACGTTCGCGCTGATGTCGGGGCTTCCGCTGATTCTGCTCGGACAGTGGGATGCGTTGTGGAGCCGGGTGATTCTCGCGTGCGGCTGGGCGTTCCTGATCTGGGGTCTGTTGATGTACCTGTGGTCGGGCGTGCTGTATCTGATCCAGGTGTCGATGGTGATGCGTCAAATGCCCAAAGTGGGGCGTTGAGGCCACCGGAGGTGATGATGAGTCAGCTCGGCGGCTACGACCCGGAAGCCGGACGAAGCGCCCACGTGGCGAATCGGCCGACGTTGATTCCGGTGCCGTCGTTGCTGCGCTCCCTGCTGTCGGACCATCTGGATCCCGGCTACCAGGCGGCCGCGGATGCGAAAGGACAGGGGCAGCAGCGCAAGCGGTGGCAGTCGTGGGCGTGGCAGATCACGGGCGCGGTGTTGATTGCGCTGGTGTTCGTCGCCGCGGTCGGCCAGGCCCGGTCCACCGCACCCGGCGTGCGGGAGACCCAGCACGTGCTGTCCGGCAGCGTGCGTTCCGCCGAGGCGGCGGTGGCCGACGCCTCGAGCCGACGCGATGCCCTGGCCGCCGAGGTGGATACCGAGCAGCGCCAACGCCTCGAGGGCGACGCGCGCGGTCAACAGCTGCTCGGCCAACTCGACGAATCGAACCTCGCCGCCGCGGCCACCGCCGTGATCGGGCCCGGTCTCGAGATCACCGTCACCGATCCGGGAATGTCGTTGGACCTGTCCGACGTGTCGAAGGAGCGGGTGCCCGGCAGCCAGCAGGTGATCCTCGACCGCGACCTGCAGCAGGTGGTCAACTCGCTATGGCTCAGCGGCGCGGAGGCGGTCTCGGTGGGCGGTGTGCGCATCGGGCCGAACGTGACGATCCGCCAGGCGGGCGGCAGCATCCTGGTCGACAATCAACCGATCAGCAGCCCATACGTCATTCTCGCCGTCGGACCGCCGCACGCGATGCAGGACATCTTCGATCGCAGTGCCGGACTGCACCGGCTTCGGCTGCTGGAAGCGTCGTACGGTGTCGGAGTCCAGGTGAGCACCTCCGAGGCGCTCACCCTGCCGGCGAGTCCGATTCGGGAAGTCAACTTCGCCAAGGAGATTGGGCAGTGATCAGCAGATGAAGCCACAGTCGTGATCGGGATCGCCGCACTCGTCATCGGCATCGTCCTCGGGTTGGTGTTCCACCCGGACGTGCCGGAGTTCGTCCAGCCGTATCTGCCGATCGCCGTCGTCGCCGCTCTCGACGCCGTGTTCGGCGGTCTGCGCGCCTACCTGGAACGCATCTTCGACTCGAAGGTGTTCGTAGTGTCCTTTGTGTTCAACGTTTTGGTCGCCGCGCTCATCGTCTACGTCGGAGACCAGCTGGGGGTCGGTACACAGTTGTCCACCGCCATCATCGTGGTGCTCGGCATCCGAATCTTTGGCAACGCGGCCGCGTTGCGGCGCAGACTGTTCGGCGCGTGACCCCTTGACCGACGACACGCCTGCACACTCGGCCGAGCCCGATCAGCACGGCCGCCACGAACTGCCGCCGGATGCGCCGTCGCCCGAGATCGGCGAGCTGCATCGCGGTGGGGTTGTCGGCGTCGTGGCGCGCGGTCGGTCGCAGATCGTGTTCGGTGCACTCGCCGTGGTGCTGTGCGTGCTGCTGGGGCTGGCGATCATCACCCAGGTGCGGCAGACCGAATCGGGCGACTCGCTGGAGACCGCCCGCCCCGCCGACCTGCTGGTGCTCTTGGACTCCCTGCAGCAACGCGAGGCGGCGTTGAACACCGAAGTGGCCGACCTGCAGCGCACGCTGACGCAATTGCAGGCCTCCGGCAGCAGCGATCAAGCGGCGATCGAGAACGCGCAGGCCCGGCTGGCCGCCCTGTCGATCCTGATCGGCACGGTGCCCGCGACCGGCCCGGGCGTGACGCTGACCATCACCGACACCACCCCGGGAGTGCCGGCCGAAACGATGCTCGACGTGATCAACGAGCTGCGCAACGCCGGCGCCGAAGCGATGGAGATCCGCGGGGGAGGATCGGCGGTGCGCGTCGGCCTGGACACCTGGGTCGTCGGGAGCCCCGGTGCGCTGGTCGCCGACAGTGTGACGCTCAACCCGCCGTATTCAGTTCTGGCGATTGGTGATCCGCCGACACTGGCTGCGGCGATGAACATTCCCGGCGGCGCAAAGGACAGCGTCGAGCGGGTCGGCGGCTCGATGGAAGTGCAGCAGTCCGACCGAGTGGACATCACCGCCTTGCGGCAACCAAAACCTCGCCAATACGCTCAGCCAGTCAAGTGAGCTGAGCGCGGCAGCAACGAACCCGCGGAGACAAACACCGCGGTGAACCGCGAATGAGAATAAGGAGCGCCGTGAGCGAAATCCCAGCCGACCTGCACTACACCGAGGAACACGAGTGGGTGCAGCGCACCGGTGACGACACCGTCCGGGTCGGAATCACCGACTACGCGCAGTCGGCGTTGGGCGACGTCGTTTTCGTCCAGTTGCCGGACGTCGGCGCCGACGTGACCGCGGGCGAGTCGTTCGGCGAGGTGGAGTCCACGAAGTCGGTGTCGGATCTGTACGCACCGCTCAGCGCGAAAGTCCTTGCGGTGAATGGTGATCTGGAGGGTAATCCCCAGCTCGTCAACTCCGACCCCTACGGCGCAGGTTGGCTGCTGGACCTGCAAGTCGACTCCGGTGCGCTGGCCGACGGCCTTGGCAAGCTTCTGGACGCCGACGGCTACCGCGCCACAGTGAGCGAATGACGGGTTGTTAGGGTTCTGCAGACCGGATAACCAACCAGAGGCGGATCCGGCGGTGGTGGACACAACGACGTCCGCCTCGCGGTACGGTCGACACAAGACGAACTTTCGGCTGAGGGTTGGCCTGATATCGCCATATCGCCACAGCGGCCAGTGAGGAGCAGCGGGTGACGGACAAGGACCAGAATTCCGGGGCGGACCAGACGTCTGACGATGTCACCGTGGAAACGACATCAGTCTTCCGCGCGGACTTTCTCAACGAGTTGGACGCCCCGGCAGCGGCGGGCGCCGAAGGAGGGGTCACGGGGGTCGAGGGCCTGCCCGTCGGTTCTGCCCTGCTGGTCGTCAAGCGCGGGCCCAACGCCGGTTCACGATTTCTGCTGGACCAGCCCACTACGTCGGCGGGTCGACATCCCGATAGCGACATTTTCCTCGATGATGTGACGGTGAGCCGTCGTCACGCCGAGTTCAGGCTCGAGAGCAACGAGTTCCAGGTCGTCGACGTCGGCAGTCTCAACGGCACCTACGTCAACCGGGAGCCCGTGGATTCCGCGGTGCTCGCCAACGGTGACGAGGTGCAGATCGGCAAGTTCCGCCTGGTGTTCCTGACCGGGCCCAAGGGCGACGACGAAGGTGGGCCCGGCTAGTGGTCGATGAGCGCTTGCGCGAAGAGCGTGACTCCGATGAGCGCGCTCGCGACGAGTAAATGAGTCAGCCCGACACCCCCGCTCTGACTGGGATGTCGATCGGAGCGGTCCTCGATCTGCTGCGACCGGACTTCCCGGACGTGACCATCTCCAAGATCAGGTTCTTGGAGGCCGAAGGACTGGTCACGCCGGAGCGCACGGCATCGGGCTACCGGCGGTTCACCGCCTACGACTGCGCTCGTCTGCGGTTCGTCCTGACCGCCCAGCGCGACCAATACCTACCGTTGAAAGTCATCAAGGCGCAGCTGGACGCCCACCCCGACGGCGAGTTGCCGCACGCCGGATCCGCTTACGGGGTACCGCGTTTGGTGCCGGTGTCGGGCGACGACCCAGACTCCAGCGCCGGAGTATCAGGCGTCGCGCCGACGCAGGTGCGGCTGTCACGCGAGGACCTGCTGAACCGCTCTGGCGTCGACGACGAACTTCTCACGGCGCTGGTCAAGGCGGGCGTGATCACTCCCGGCCGGGCCGGCTTCTTCGACGAGCACTCCGTGACCATCGCCCAGTGCGCTCGCGCGCTGGCGGAGTACGGCGTCGAAGCGCGTCACCTCCGCGCGTTCCGATCGGCGGCCGACCGTCAGTCCGACCTGATCGCACAGATCGCGGGGCCGGTGGTCAAGGCGGGTAAGGCAGGTGCCAGGGACCGCGCCGACGATCTGGCGCGTGAGGTGGCGGCGCTCGCCATTACGTTGCACACGTCATTGATCAAGTCGGCGGTGCGCGACGTTCTTGATCGCTGAGGATTAGACTCAAATTTTGCAGGCTATCGGCGCGAAGGGCGGACACAGATGGGTGAGGTTCGTGTGGTCGGCATTCGCGTGGAGCAGCCCCAGAATCAGCCGGTGCTGCTGCTGCGCGAGTCCAACGGCGACCGCTACTTGCCGATTTGGATAGGTCAGTCGGAGGCCGCGGCCATCGCACTCGAGCAGCAGGGCGTGGAACCGGCGCGACCGCTGACCCATGACTTGATCAGAGATGTCATTGGGGCCCTTGGCCATTCGCTCAAGGAAGTGCGCATCGTCGACCTGCAGGAAGGCACCTTCTACGCAGACCTGATCTTCGATCGGGACATCAAGGTGTCGGCGCGGCCGTCGGATTCCGTGGCGATCGCACTGCGGGTCGGGGTGCCGATCTACGTCGAAGAGGCGGTGCTCGCCGAGGCCGGCCTGCTGATACCCGATGAGAACGACGACGAAGCAACCGGTGCGGTGCGTGAGGACGAGGTCGAGAAGTTCAAGGAGTTTCTCGACAGCGTGTCGCCCGACGACTTCAAGGCCACCTAGCGTTTTGGGGACGCTCTCCGTGGGCATTTCGGTGAGCTTTGTCACGGAAGAGTCTCGTAGTCCTCGACACGCGGCGCGGGTTTCTTCAAACCGTTAATCGGGCAGCCATACTTTGGTGGTCGGACCTGCTGATGGGCAGTCGCGGGCCCGGCGGAAGCGTATGCTCGACACATTCGGGCTTGGGCAAACGTGCTGCCATGCAGGTCACAGACGCGAGTTCGACCGGCGAGAGGATTCGAAAGTGGGAGACACGCCACGTCAAGAGGAGTTCGATCTGTCCTCGACCAGCGGTCCCGCCGAATCGGGAATCACCGTTACCAGCGCACCCGTCCAGGGTGGTCTTTTCCCCGATGACTCGGTTCCCGACGAGCTCGTCGGATACCGCGGTCCGAGCGCATGTCAGATCGCCGGCATCACGTACCGGCAGCTGGACTACTGGGCCAGGACGTCGCTGGTGGTGCCGTCGATCCGCAGCGCTGCCGGTTCGGGCAGCCAACGGCTGTATTCGTTCAAGGACATTTTGGTTCTCAAGATCGTCAAGCGGCTGCTGGACACCGGGATCTCGCTGCACAACATCCGGGTCGCCGTCGATCACCTGCGTCAGCGCGGTGTTCGGGATCTGGCCAACATCACGCTGTTCTCCGACGGCACCACGGTTTACGAGTGCACCTCGGCCGAAGAGGTGGTCGACCTGCTACAGGGTGGTCAGGGCGTCTTCGGTATCGCGGTGTCCGGCGCGATGCGCGAGCTGACCGGTGCCATCGCCGACTTCCCAGGTGAGCGGGCAGACGGCGGCGAGTCCATCGCCGCACCCGAGGACGAACTGGCGTCACGGCGTAAGCACCGCGACCGCAAGATCGGCTGACTTTTCTCTCGAGTACCCGCAGTCGCGGCGTGGGTATGAAGCCTGTCCCGGTAAACTCGTGAGCGCATCGCCCTTGTGCGGGAGAGTTCCGTAGCTGCCAGCCACGGACGCCGAAGGAGCAACACCTCTCCGTCAACCTCTCAGGCACCCAGGACCGCGCATGGCCCCGATGCCTCTGGAAAGTGGTAGGTCCACGCCTACCCGCCCATGGGGAAAGGCATTTCTCGCGTTCAGCGGGGTCGCCGAATCTCTCAGGCACCGACGACAGAGGGAGGGGAACCCAACGGTTCGTCAACCCTCACGCGTCTGGAGCAATCGCAGGTGTCCGACTCCGAGAACTTCACCTTTGCCGCACGTCACATCGGACCTGATGCCGACGCCGTTGCCACCATGCTCGCGACCATCGGCGTGGGCTCGCTGGACGAACTCGCCAAGAAGGCGCTGCCGGCCGGCATTCTCGAGTCGCTGGATACAGACCAGGTGGCACCGGGACTGGATCAGCTGCCGCCGGCCGCCACCGAGGACGAAGCTCTGGCGGAATTGCGCGCGCTCGCCGATACCAACACCGTCGCGGTGTCGATGATCGGGCAGGGCTACTTCGACACCCTCACGCCACCGGTGTTGCGGCGCAACATACTTGAGAACCCAGCGTGGTACACCGCCTACACGCCTTACCAGCCGGAGATCAGCCAGGGCCGGCTCGAGGCGTTGCTGAACTTCCAGACCATGGTCTGCGACCTCACGGGACTCGAGGTCGCCAACGCCTCGATGCTCGACGAGGGCACCGCGGCCGCCGAGGCGATGACCCTGATGCACCGCGCGGTCCGCGGATCGTCGAACCGGCTGGTCGTCGACGTCGACGTGTACCGGCAGACCGCCGCCGTGTTGGCCACCCGTGCCGAGCCGCTGGGCATCGAGATCGTGCAGGCCGACCTCACGCAGGGCCTGCCGGAGGGTGCGTTCTTCGGAGTCATCGCGCAGCTGCCGGGGGCCAGCGGCGCGATCGTCGACTGGAGCGAGATGGTGGCGCAGGCGCATGACCGCGGCGCGCTCGTCGCCATCGGCGCCGACCTGCTCGCCATGACGCTCACCACGCCGCCCGGTGAAATCGGAGCCGACGTCGCGTTCGGCACCACCCAGAGATTCGGCGTCCCAATGGGATTCGGCGGACCGCACGCAGGATATCTCGCAGTGCACGCCAAGCATGCCAGGCAACTTCCCGGCCGCCTGGTCGGAGTCTCGCTCGACGCCGACGGGGCACCGGCGTACCGGTTGGCGCTGCAGACCCGCGAACAGCACATCCGGCGCGACAAGGCCACAAGCAACATCTGCACCGCACAGGTGCTGCTCGCGGTGATCGCGGCGATGTACGCGAGCTACCACGGCGCGGACGGGTTGTCCGCGATCGCGCGGCAGGTGCACGGGCGTGCCCGCGCGATCGCCGCGGGGTTGACCGCCGGCGGTGTGGAGGTCGTACACCGCGCGTTCTTCGACACCGTGCTGGCCCGGGTTCCCGGGAGGGCGGCGGATATCCGCGACGCCGCCAAGGCTCACGGTGTCAACGTCTGGCTGGTCGACGACGACCACGTGTCGGTGTCCTGCGACGAGGCCACCACCACGCAACACGTCGACGCCGTGCTGTCGGCTTTCGGAGCAGCCCCGGCGGACATGTTCGAGGGACCGGACATCGCGACCCGCACCTCGGAGTTCCTGACCCATCCCGCGTTCACGAAGTATCGCACCGAGACGGAAATGATGCGATATCTGCGGTCGCTGGCTGACAAGGATATTGCGTTGGACCGCAGCATGATTCCACTGGGATCGTGCACGATGAAGCTGAACGCGGCCGCCGAGATGGAGCCCATCACGTGGCCGGAGTTCGCGCGCCAGCATCCGTTCGCACCGGCATCCGACGCACCCGGGCTGCGGAAGCTGATCGCCGACCTCGAGACGTGGTTGGTCGCGATCACCGGCTACGACGCGGTGTCCTTGCAGCCCAACGCCGGATCGCAGGGGGAGTACGCCGGACTGCTGGCGATCCAGGCGTATCACGCCGAGCGCGGCCAGCCCGACCGTGACGTGTGCCTCATCCCGTCGAGCGCGCACGGCACCAATGCCGCATCGGCGGCGCTCGTGGGGATGCGGGTCGTCGTGGTGGCGTGCCGGGCGAACGGCGACGTCGACCTCGATGATCTGCGCGCGAAGGTGAACGAACACGCGGATCGGTTGTCCGCGTTGATGATCACCTATCCGTCGACGCACGGTGTGTTCGAGCACGACATCGCCGACATCTGCGCCGCCGTGCACGACGCCGGCGGTCAGGTGTACGTCGACGGCGCCAACCTGAACGCGCTCGTCGGCCTCGCCCGGCCCGGCCGGTTCGGTGGCGACGTCAGCCACCTCAATCTGCACAAGACGTTCTGCATTCCGCACGGCGGCGGGGGGCCAGGTGTCGGGCCGGTCGCGGTGCGCTCCCACCTGGCCAAGTACCTGCCCGGCCATCCGTTGGCCGACGAACTACCGGACAAATATGCGGTGTCCGCGGCGCCGTATGGTTCGGCGTCGATCCTGCCGATCAGCTGGGCCTATATCCGGATGATGGGCGCCGGCGGTCTCCGTGCCGCGTCGCTGACCGCGATCGCCTCGGCCAACTACATCGCCCGTCGGCTCGGCGAGCATTACCCCGTCCTCTACACCGGCGAGAACGACATGGTCGCGCACGAGTGCATCCTCGATCTGCGGACCATCACCAAGGAGACGGGCGTCACCGTCGACGATGTGGCGAAACGGCTGGCGGACTATGGCTTCCACGCACCGACGATGAGCTTCCCGGTGGCGGGAACATTGATGGTCGAACCGACGGAAAGCGAGAGCCTGGCCGAGGTCGACGCGTTCTGCGAGGCGATGATCGCGATCCGTGGCGAGATCGATGCCGTCGCCGCGGGCACCTGGCCGGTGGACGACAACCCGATGCGCGGTGCGCCGCACACCGCAGAATGCCTGTTGGTGTCCGACTGGGACCATCCCTACACCCGGGAGCAGGCGGCCTACCCGCTTGGCAAGAACTACCGCCCGAAGGTGTGGCCGCCGGTACGTCGCATCGACGGTGCGTACGGCGACCGCAATCTGATGTGCTCGTGCCCGCCGGTGGAGGCGTTCGCCTAGCTGACACTGGGCCGAGTGTGGGATTGACGCACTTCTTTCGGCGAAAAGTGTGCGGGTAACCCACGTTCGCGTGAAGCTCACGCGAAGCGGTCGATGATCGCTTCGGCGATCTGTCCCGGTGCGTCCTCCTGCATGAAGTGGTTGGCCTCCGCCAACTCCACGACGACGTGATCGGGGAATGCCTCGCGCATACGCGGAAGGTTGGGTCCGGGCCGGAACGCGAAATCCTTCATGCCCCAGACGAACAGCGCCGGTTTCGATCCGAGTTTGGCGGGCACGTCGCGGCTGAGCCTTTCGAGCAGCGGACGGGCCGCCAGGATCTCCTTCGGCATGCGCGCCACCCCGGCACGGTCCTGTGGCGTCGGCTGGACCCCGCGGTAGTGCTCCATCACCGCGTCGTCCAATGATGTGCTCGTGCCCGCCGGAATCATCCGCTCCACGAAGAAGTTCTGCTTGGTGATCGCCCATTGCATGGGCGGACTGCCCATCACAACGCTGAAAACCTTCGTGGACAACTCAGAGGTGGGCCAGAACCAGGTGTTGCCGAGCACGACACCGCGCACCCGATCGGCGCGGTCGGTGGCGACCGCCATGCTGATCGGTCCGCCCCAGTCCTGGCCCATGGTCAGATACTTATCGAGTTCGAGGTGGTCGACGAGCTCACCCATCACGGAAGCGTGCTCGTCGATTCGATACGTGAACTCCGATGGGCGCTCGGAGAGCCCGAAGCCGAGGTAGTCGGGCGCGATGCAGCGGAAGCGATCGCGCAACCCGGCGATGATGTTGCGGTAGAGGAAACTCCATGTCGGATTGCCGTGAAAGAACACGATCACCGGACCGGTACCTTCATCGATGTAATGCACCCGGCCGCGTGAACTGTCGAACCATCGCGGAGAGAACGGGTACAGCTCAGGGTCAGGTGTGAACTCGCTCGGCAATTTCGGTCCCTCCGCAGACGCCATTGATTACGGTTCGTCAGGTGTTACCCCCCAGCGTGACAGAGTGGCGCGACGGCGGCAGCTCGATGAACACGCCCGCCGGTCGGGTGTTCGTCCGCTCGGCGCCGGGCGAGGGCCCGACCATCCTGCTGCTGCACGGCTACCCGTCGAGTTCCTACGACTACCACCGGGTGGTGCCGCACCTGGGTGACCGGGCCTGGGTGACGCTGGACTTCCTCGGCTTCGGACTGTCGGACAAGCCGCGTCCACACCGCTACAGCCTGCTCGAGCAGGCTGACATCGTGCAGACCGTGGTCGCTGAGACCGCCTCGGGGCCGGTGGAGTTGATAGCGCACGACATGGGCACCTCGGTGGCCACCGAACTGCTGGCGCGAGATCTGCAGGGGCAGTTGCCGTTCGAACTGCAACGCGCCGTGATCGGCAACGGCAGCGTGATCCTGCACCGGGCCAGCTTGCGCCCGGCCCAGAAGCTGCTTCGCGGTCCGTTGGGTCCGATCCTGAGCCGGCTTTCCAATGCATCGTCGTTCCAGCGCGCCTTCGGCAGGTTGTTCAGCGCCGAGCATCCGATGAGCGAACAAGAGGGGCAGGCGCAGTGGGCGCTGTGGTCGGCCAACGACGGGCACCGCATCGCCCATCTGTTGATCGCGTATCTCGACGAGCGGGTGAAATACGCGGCGCGATGGCACGGTGCCGTGCGGGACTGGCCCAAACCGTTGAGCTTCCTCTGGGCACTCGACGACCCAGTCGCGACCGCGAATGTGCTCGACGGGTTACGCGAGCTGCGCCCCGCCGCACCGGTAATCGAGCTTCGCGGCGTCGGCCACTACCCGCAGGTGGAGGTGCCGGAGGAGTTCACCCGGGCCGCGCTCAGCCTGCTGGCCGCGCATTAGCTCACGAAGGTCGCGACGGCCGACGTCAACTCCGGGCCCGTCGAGCCGGCCAGGTTCTGATAGCTGCCGCCGCTGATCTCGGCGACCGCCTCCCATGTGGCGCGGTCGGAGTCGGAGCCGAAGTCGATGATGTTCACCTTGACCGGCCGGGTCGGGTCGACCGCTCCGCGGATGAACTGCTCGAGCCCCGGACCGTTCAACGACTGGTCGGAGTGCGGACCGGTGGTGATGACCAGGACCGAGTTGCTCTGGCCGGCACGGAAATTCTGCTTGGCCTGGTCGTACACGAGCCGCAACGTGGTGAAGGAAACGGCACCGCCGTTCGATGCCGTCTGTCCGTCCAGCTCCTCGGTGAGCGCCGCTGACCGGGGCCTGCCGTCGACCTGATCCGACAGCGGACCCATCGGAATCTCCGAGCGCCCCTCGACACCGTCGAACGTCCAGAGGCCAACCGCGGAATTCGGCGGCAGCGCCTGCAGCCGGGCATTGAGCGCCGCCGCCACATTCCCCAGTCGCGATTCGCCGCCCTCGTCGGTGGGCATCGACTGATCCAGCATGATCGTGACCGCGGGGTTGGTCACCGGTGCGGTCAGCGAGTCGGCGAGCGCGACGCGCTCCGCGTTGTCACCCACCGACAGTGGGGCGCCCAGCGGTGCGAAGTCGGTGACATCGCTGTCCGGCGGTGTAGCGCCTTCGGTACGGAAGCCCGCTTTGGACAGCTCGGACAGTTGTTCTGGTTCGCGCATGAACCGGGCGAACTCGCTGGCCGCGGACACCTGTTCCTGCGACAGCCAATCGCCTGCCAGCAGGGCCGTGGGGTAGTCCGCCATCGCCACCGGTCCCGGCGGCAGCCACGACGCCAACACGTTCTTCGCATCGGGCAGTGCGGCGGCGCGCTGGAAGAGTTGCTGTTCGGTGGCGACGACCGCATGCACCGGCGCGGCCGCGGGATCGTCGGCGTTCAGCAGCGCGTCCATGGCCGTCGAGGCCTTCTTGTCGGCGAGTTTGGGCTGGCCTGCAACCAACGAGTTCACCGCGCCGATACCGGAATTGGGGGGTGCCCCAGCCGGTGCGGATGCCGCCGCCACCGCCTCGGCCGCCAGATATGACGCATCGCTGTCACCGGACAGCGGTAGCGCCAACCGCAACGGACCCCACCCCGGAAGGCCCAGCCCGTCCAACGCGCTGGGGTTGGTTTGCAGCGTCGGTAACGAGGCCCAGTTCTGTTGACCCAGAGCGGATTTGAGCTGTGGTCGCATCGCCAGCACCACAGGGGAGGTGATCAGCGAGCGACTGTCGCTGATGATCTTCTCGCCGGCACTGGCCTCGAGGCGGGCGGCCGAGATCGAACTCGCCGGGATCCACAGGGCTGGCCGCTCGCCGAGTTCGGCGGGCCATTGGCCGATGAATCCGTTGACGACCTGATCCGAATCTGCGGGCGTGACCCCGACTTTCACGCAGCGATCACCCACCGGCGCAGCGCTGCGGTTGTAATTGTCCGCCAGGATCTTTATCTGGTCCGACACCGAGGGGTCGGCGACCACAGCGACGGCGAGTTCACCGTTCACGCACCGGGCGGCGGCGACATCACTGCGATCGGACAGCGCATCGCCGAAGAAACGCCACAGGATGACCGCGCCGACGACCACGACGACTGCGACCAGGGCAGCGATCACGCTGATACTGACGCCCCGCCTGCCGGGGGTCACCGCGCGGTGACTGCCCGTCCATTCGCCGCCTTCCCACTCACCGCCGTGCGCCGGGCCCGAGCGGGGACGACTGGGCGGCGGTGGGGTTGACGAACCGACGCGCTGCAGGCCGAAGCCGTCGGTCGGGTCGGCGTCTTCGTAATCGGAATTGCGGTAGGCCGGTTCGTCGAAGGTGTACTCGTCGGGGTCCGCGCGCGAGAATTCGGCGTCGTCGAAATCCTCGCTGCGATAACCGGGGTCGGAGAACCCCGGTGCATCCTGCTCGGACTCGCGGTATTGCGGTGCGTCGTACTCCGGTTCGCGGTAGCCAGGACCGAAATCCGGCTGGTAGTCGCCGGACTGGCCGAAGCGCGTGGTCTCCGGTTCTTCGTGCTGCTCTTCGCCGGCCGAATCCTCGGGGTCGGGAATGCTATGCCTGCCCACGGAAGCCCTTGTGCTCGCTACGTCGACGGGTCATCGGATCAACCACCGTTGTTTGCTGCTTTGAACTCTCGGCGCTTGCGGTGGAGGATCGGCTCGGTGTAACCGTTCGGCTGAGCCCCTCCGGCCAAGATCAGCTCCTGCGCGGCGGCGAACGCCACGCTGCCGTCTGGGTCTGGTGCCATGGGCCGGAATTCCGGATCTTTTTCGTTCTGCTGATCCACCACCGCGGCCATCCGCCGCAGGCTGGCCTTCACATCGTCCTCGGTGATGACACCGTGGCGCAACCAGTTCGCCAGCAGCTGACTCGAGATGCGAAGGGTGGCACGGTCTTCCATCAGCGCGACGTTGTGAATGTCGGGCACTTTGGAGCAGCCGACGCCCGCGTCGATCCAGCGCACCACGTAGCCGAGGATCGACTGGCAGTTGTTGTCGACTTCTTCGCGGATCTCCTCGGGCGCCCACGCGAGTTCCTTACCCAGCGGCACGGTCAGCAGCTCATCGACAGTGGTCCGCGTCTTGCCCTGCAACTCCTTCTGCACGGCGAACACGTCGACCTCGTGATAGTGCATCGCGTGCAGAGTGGCCGCCGTCGGCGACGGCACCCACGCGGTCGTGGCGCCGGCCTTGGGCTGACCGATCTTCTGCTCGACCATGTCGGCCATCAGGTCCGTCATGGCCCACATGCCCTTGCCGATCTGTGCGCGCCCGGAGAACCCCGTGGCCAAGCCGACGTCCACGTTCTGGTCCTCGTAGGCCAGGATCCACGGCTGCGTCTTCATGGCGCCCTTGCGGATCATCGGGCCGGCCTCCATCGACGTGTGGATCTCGTCGCCGGTGCGGTCCAGGAAGCCGGTGTTGATGAACACCACGCGGTCGCGTGCCGCTTTGATGCAGGCCTTCAGGTTGAGGGTGGTGCGTCGCTCCTCGTCCATGATGCCGACCTTGATGGTGTTCGGCGGCAGACCGAGCACGTCCTCGACCCGGCCGAACAACTCGACGGTGAAGGCCACTTCGTCGGGCCCATGCATCTTGGGCTTGACGATGTAGATCGAGCCGGTGCGGCTGTTGACCATAGGGCCGTTCTTGGTGGCGCCGTCTTCGTCCGCCTTCAGACCGTGCATCGCGATCAGGCTGGTGAACAGCGCGTCCTGGATGCCCTCACCGATCTCATTGCCATCGACGTCCACGATCGCGTCGTTGGTCATCAGATGACCGACGTTGCGCACGAACATCAGACTGCGGCCGGGCAGCGTCAGCTCGCCCTCGCCGTCCGGTGTGGTGTAGGTGCGGTCCTCGTTGAGCACACGGGTGAACGTCTTGTCGCCCTTGGCCACCTCTTCGGTGAGGTCGCCGCGGTTCAGGCCCAGCCAGTTGCGGTAACCGAGCACCTTGTCGTCGGCGTCGACGGCGGCCACGGAGTCCTCGAAGTCCATGATCGTGGTGATCGCGGATTCAAGGACGACGTCCTTGATGCCGGCTGCATCGGTGGCGCCGACGGGGGAGTCCGGGTCGACCAGGATCTCGACGTGCAGGCCGTGGTTGCGCAGCAGCACCGACCAGGAGGGCGAACCGAGTTCACCGGTGTAGCCGACGAACTGCTCGGGCGTCGCAAGGCCGGTCGATTGCTCGTCACCCAGCTCGACGATCAACTGCCCTTCGTCGATCTTGATGCCGGTCGCATCGCTCCAGGCGCCGTTCGCCAGCGGGGCCGCACCGTCGAGGAAGCGGCGGGCGTACGCGATGACCTTGTCGCCGCGGACCTTGTTGTAGCTGGTGCCTTTCTCGGCCCCGTCGTCTTCGGCGATGACATCGGTGCCGTACAGCGCGTCGTACAGCGAACCCCACCGGGCGTTCGCGGCGTTCAGCGCGAAGCGTGCGTTGAGGATCGGGACCACCAGCTGCGGGCCCGCGGTCGTGGTGATCTCGTCGTCGACGCCCGCGGTGGAGATCGTGAAGTCGTCGGGCTGGGGCAGCAGGTACCCGATCTCGGTGAGGAACTGCCGATAGGCCTCGGGATCGATCGGCTCAATGACCCGCTGGCGGTGCCACTTGTCGATACGTGCCTGCAGATCGTCCCGGTAGGCGAGCAGTTCCTGGTTCTTGGGTGTCAGGTCGGCGACGACCTTGTCGACGCCCGACCAGAAGGTGTCGGGATCGAGGCCGGTGCCGGGAAGTGCCTCATCGTTGACGAAGTCGTACAGCACCTGGGCAACACGCAGGTTGCCCACTTTCACGCGATCGGTCATATTTCCTCCCTCGCCGCAAAGGCGTCGAACGCAGTGCCGTCGATCCAGCTTACCCGCGGGTAACGGCGCCTAACTCTGATGTCGCCGCCGAGGCGGCTCCGGTTCCCTCGTGCACCACGCCGGTGCCTTCCGCGGCGAGCAACTGCTCACACGCCTTGGTCAGGCGCTCTCGGAGCGGTGCTGCCTGCTCGGCAACGTGCTGCTGGATACGAACGTATTCGGAACGCCCGGCGGGCGTTTCGATCGCGATCGGCTCGAATCCGTAGTCGCGAAGATCATAGGGACTGGCGCGCATGTCGAGCTCACGGGCTTGGGTGGCGAGCTCCAGACAATCCATCACCAGCGCCGAGTCCACGAGGGGTCCCAGCTTGTAGGCGAACTTGTAGCAATCCATGGCCGCGTGCAGACAGCCGGGTTGCTCGGACCCGACCTGGCCATCCCGGGTCAGTTGCTCGCTGTTGCGTTCGGTGGCCGGCTTGGTGAAAAAACGGAAGGCATCAAAATGGCTGCACCGCAACGGCATTGATTCAACGACCGCATCTGTTCCGGCGGCGCCGAGTCGCAGCGGGACGCGCTCGTGGCGCACCGTGGGCGCGCGGTAGACCATTGCCCACTCGTGCAGCCCGAAGCAGTTCAGCCGCGCCGGCCGCGACGCCGTCGCGCGCAGCAGCCCGGCGATGAAGCGCACCGTGTCGGCGCGGCCGGTCAGGTACTCACGACTCACCGTCACACCGGCGCGGGTACGTCGATAGCCGCTGCGACCCAGGTAGCGCGCCGCCGAATCGCCGGCGAGCGCCACACCGAACCCTGGGTGCCACGTCCGCAATTGCCGGGGACGCAGGCTGTAGTAGGTGAACAGGAAATCCCAGACGGGATGGGGCTCGGAGGCCGGTGTGCGCAACGACCGCAGGAATCCGTCGACCCGTTCACGATGACGCTGCTCTCGGCGGGTCCAGTCGTGCTCGTCGAGCACCCGATAGCGGGTGTCGGTGTGCGCAGACTCACACACGGTGTGTTCCGTCACGCACGGTGCCGACCAGGTCTTCCACCAGGTCCTCCAGTGCCACCATCGCCGAAACGCTGCCGTCGGGCGCGGTGACGAGTGCCAGGTGCGCGTTGTCCCGCCGCAGCCTCGACAGCGCGTCGGGCAGCGACATCGATGCCGGCACCCGTGGCAGCGGCCGCACCATCGAGGCGTCCAGCACCTCCTGTTCGTTGGAGGGGTCGTGGACCAACGGCAGGACGTCCTTGATGTGCAGGTACCCGACGTAGTCGCCGGCCGGATCGCTGACCGGGAACCTCGAATAACCGGTTTCGGCGAGTGCTTCTTCGATCGCACCCAGGGTGGGGCCGAACCCCGCGCGCGCGACCGGAACGGCGCGGATCTTGCTCAGGGGCATGGCGACGTCGTTGGCGACGCGATCGCGGATCTGCAGTGCGCGGGTGAGCCGCCCGTGCTCCTCCTGGTCCAGCAGACCCTCGGATCGCGATTCCGCGATCATCTCGGAGAGCTCGACCGTCGAGACCGCGACGTCGAGTTCGTCCTTGGGCTCCACGCCGAACGACCGCAGCGTGGTGTTGGCGCACCAGTTGTAAAAGGCGATGAACGGCCGGGCCAGCCGGATGTAGACCAGGTACACCGGGATCAGCAACATCGCCGACGATTCCGGTCCTGCGATCGCGATGTTCTTCGGCACCATTTCGCCGAGCAGGACGTGCAGCGTCACCACGATGGCGAGCGCGACGAAGAAGGACACCGTGTGCAGCACGGTGTCGGGGATGCCGACCAGCCCGAACGGCTTCTCCAGCAGGTGAGCGACCGCCGGTTCGCCGACGCGGCCCAACAGGATCGAACAGATCGTGATGCCCAGCTGCGCGCCGGCCAGCATCAGCGACAGGTTCTCGCCGGCGCGGATGACGGTCACCGCGCTCTTCTTGCCCTGCTCCGCCAGCGCTTCGAGGCGGTCGCGGCGCGCGGAGATCAGCGCGAACTCCGAGGCGACGAAGAACGCGTTGGCACCGAGCAGCAGGAAGGTCAGTAGCACACCGAAGATGTCGCCACCCATCAGTCGTCATCTCCTGAGTTGTGGCGGCCCAGTTCGGTGAGCTCGAGCAGGTCGATACGCCTGCCGTCCATGCGGATGACCGTGGCCAGCCATCGGATGGGATCGTCGAGCGCGACGCCGTCGGGGTCGAATGCCGTCAACTCGACCGACTCGGATTCATCCGGAATGTGCCCCAGCTTTTCGAGCACCAGTCCGCCGATCGTTTCGTAATCCCCCTCGGGCGCACGGAAACCGGTGGCGTCAGCGACCTCGTCGATGCGCAGCAACCCGGACACCTGCCAGCCGCGTCCCGCGGGCACGACATCGGGCGGCTCGACGTCGTGCTCGTCGCGCACGTCGCCGACGATCTCCTCGATGAGGTCCTCCATGGTGACCATGCCAGCGGTGCCGCCGTACTCGTCGACGACCAGCGCGGTCTGTAGGCCGTTGGCGCGGATCTGGGCCATCACCGCGTCGCCGTCGAGCGTGGAGGGCACCGTGGCGACCGGCAGCGCGAGGCGGGCCAGGGGGGTGGTGGCCCGCCGCTCCGGCGGCACTTCGAACACCTGCTTGACGTGCGCGATGCCGATGGTTTCATCGAGGTCGCCCTCGATGATCGGGAAGCGCGAGTAGCCGGTCTTGATGGCTGCGGCGACCAGGTCGGCGGCGGTGTCGTCGGATTCCAGCGCCTCGATCTTGGATCGCGGAGTCATCAATTCCTCGGCGGTGCGCTCGCCGAACTGCAGCGAGCGGTCCACGAGCACGGCGGTGACCGGGTCCAGTGCGCCGCTGCGCGCGGAGCTGCGCACCAGCGACACCAGCTCCTGGGGTGAGCGGGCAGAGCGCAGTTCCTCGGCGGGTTCGATACCCAGCCTGCGCAGAATCCAGTTGGCGGTTCCGTTCGTTGCGCGGATCAACGGCGTGAACAGCGCGGAGAACAGCAGCTGCGGACCCGCCGACCAGCGCGCCGTCTGCACCGGCCGGGCGACCGCCAGGTTCTTGGGCACCAGTTCGCCGAACACCATCGACAACGACGTGGCGATCAGGACGGCGCCGAACAGGGACAGCCCACCCACGAGACCGTCGGGCACACCGATCGCCTCGAGACCGGGCCGGATCAGCCGCCCGACAACGGGTTCGGCCAGATAACCGGTGGCCAGCGTGGTGATCGAGATGCCGACCTGGGCGCCGGAGAGCTGGAACGACAGCGTTCGGTGGGCCCGTCGCACCATCTGGTCACGGCGGGCGCCACTGCGCGCATTGGATTCGACCGTGCTGCGCTCGAGCGCGGTCAGGGAGAACTCCGCGGCGACGAACACCGCCGTTCCGGCGGTCAGCAGCACGATCGCGCCGATGGAGAGCAAGGACATCGTGAGGGTCATCGAGAACTCAGCGTCCACACCGATGGGGCGCCGGGCCTGTTGCCCGGCCGACTAGGGGATGGCTCGGCGTCGTTCGGCTCGTCGCCCGGCCGCTCTGCCCCCAAGCTCGCGGCCTCAACGGGTGCCTGCGGCACAGGGTCCCTTTCGAGTAGACACGTGAGAGTGGGTCCATGTTAGCCGTTGGTGACCGGCCGGTGGATTCACCAGCCGGTCGGCAGTGGATGACCCTCGGCGAACCCCGCGTGGGACTGCACACCCAGCACAACCTTCTCGTGTAGCTCGGCGAGGTTGCCCGCGCCCACGTAGGTGCACGTGCTGCGCACCCCGGAGGTGATGTGGTCCAGCAGGTCCTCCACCCCGCCCCTGGACGGGTCCAGCCCCATCCGCGACGTGGAGATACCCTCCTCGAACAACGACTTGCGGGCCTGGTCGAACGGGTCGTCGGCGGCGGTACGCGCCGCGACGGCGCGCTTGGACGCCATGCCGTAGCTCTCCTTGAACGGCCGATCCTCGCGGTCGCGCATGAGGTCGCCCGGCGATTCGTAGGTGCCGGCGAACCACGAGCCGATCATGACGTTGGAGGCGCCTGCGGCTAGGGCCAGCGCGACGTCGCGGGGATGACGGACACCGCCGTCGGCCCACACGTGACCACCGAGTTGTCTTGCCGCCGAAGCACATTCGAGCACCGCCGAGAACTGTGGCCGGCCCACGCCGGTCATCATCCGGGTGGTGCACATCGCGCCGGGCCCGACGCCGACCTTCACGATCGACGCGCCCGCCGAGATCAGGTCGCGGGTGCCTTCGGCGGACACCACGTTGCCCGCCACCAGCGGCAGCCCCAGGTCCAGTGAGGCGACCGCCTTGATGGCGTCCAGCATCCGCAGCTGATGTCCGTGCGCGGTGTCGATCACCAGCAGGTCGACGCCCGCCTCGGCCAGACCGCGCGCCTTCGCGCCCACGTCACCGTTGATGCCGACCGCCGCGGCGATCCGCAACCGGCCCGTCGCATCCACGGCAGGTGTGTAGATGCCCGCACGGATGGCGGCGGTCCGGCTGAGCACACCGGCCAGGGTGCCGTCCGGTTCGGTCAGTACCGCGACGTCCACGGGCGCGTGTTCGAGCAGGTCGAACACCTTCCGTGGGTCGGTGCCGGCGGGCGCGGTGACGAAGTCCGTGATGGCGATGTCGCGGACCCGGGTGAACCGGTCTACGCCCACGCAGCCCGCCTCGGTGACCAGGCCGATGGGCCTGCCCTCGAACAGCACCACCGCGGCACCGTGCGCGCGCTTGTGAATCAGCGCCATCGCGTCCGACACCGAGTCGTCGGGGGAGAGCACGACCGGGGTGTCGACCACCAGGTCGCGACTCTTCACGAAGTCGACTGTCTGCTGCACCGCGGAGATCGGGAGATCTTGCGGCAGAACGACAATGCCGCCGCGACGCGCGACCGTCTCGGCCATCCGCCGACCCGCTACCGCGGTCATGTTCGCCACCACCACCGGAATCGTGGTGCCCGAGCCGTCCGACGTCGAGAGGTCGACGTCCATCCGCGACATCACATCGGAGCGTCCAGGGACGATGAAGACGTCGTTGTAGGTCAGGTCGAACGCGGGCTGGTGGCCATTGAGAAACTTCATGTCAGGCCAATTCTAGGCCTCGACCTCGCTGCGGTCTCCGCTCCACAGCGTGTGGAACCGCGCGGACGGATCGGCGTCGATGCGGCCGTAGGTGTGGGCGCCGAAGAAGTCGCGCAGGCCCTGGGTGAGCGCCGCAGGCAACCGTTCGGTGCGCAACCCGTCGTAGTAGGACAGCGCCGAGGAGAAGCCTGGGATCGGGATGCCCAGCTCGGTCGCGGTCACCACGACGCGGCGCCAACTGTCGATCGCGGCCTCGATCGCCTCCCGGAAATACGGGGCGACGATCAGCGACGGCAGATCTGGCGTCTCGTCGAACGCTTCCTTGATGCGGTTGAGGAACTTGGCCCGGATGATGCACCCGCCACGCCAGATGGTGGCCATATCACCCGGGGTGATGCCCCAGTCGTATTCCGCGCTGCCTGCCTGAATCTGGTTGAAGCCCTGCGCGTACGCGATGATCTTGGAGGCATACAGTGCCTTGCTGACGTCATCGATGAATCGTGCTGCATCGCCGGGCTTTTCGCCGAGATCGCCGGACGCCAGACCAGTGGTCGCCTTGCGCTGCGCCACCGAACCCGACAGCGCGCGGGCGAACACCGCCTCGGCGATCCCGGTCACCGGCACCCCGAGATCCAGCGCTGACTTCACCGTCCACCGTCCCGTGCCCTTCTGCTCGGCCTCGTCGAGGATGAGGTCGACAAGCGGTTTGCCGGTCTTGGCGTCGGTCTGCCGCAGCACGTCGGCGGTGATCTCGATGAGGAAGCTGTCCAGGTCGCCGGAGTTCCATTCGGCGAAGACGTCGGCGATCTCGGGTGCGCTCAGTCCCAGCGCATCGCGCAGCAGCTGGTAGGCCTCACCGATCAGCTGCATGTCGGAGTACTCGATGCCGTTGTGCACCATCTTCACGAAGTGCCCTGCGCCGTCGGGTCCGATATGCGTGCAGCACGGCACCCCGTCGACGTGCGCGGAGATCTCCTCGAGCAGCGGGCCCAGCGACTTGTAGGACTCGGCCGGACCGCCGGGCATGATCGACGGGCCCTTGAGCGCGCCCTCCTCACCGCCGGAGATGCCGGCGCCGACGAAGTGGAGCCCGCGCTCGCGGATCGCCTTTTCGCGGCGGATGGTGTCGGTGTAGAGCGCATTGCCGCCGTCGATGATGATGTCGCCTTCCTCCATCGCGTCGGCGAGCTCGTTGATGACGGCGTCGGTCGGGTCGCCCGCCTTGACCATGATGATCACTCGGCGTGGCTTCTCCAGCGCGGCAAGGAATTCGGGGATGGTCTCGCTGCGCACGAAATTGCCCTCGGAGCCGTGTTCGGCCAGCAGCGCGTCGGTCTTGGCGACGGACCGGTTGTGCAGCGCCACGGTGTATCCGTGGCTGGCGAAGTTGCGCGCGAGGTTGGATCCCATGACCGCGAGGCCGGTGACCCCGATCTGAGCCGTGCCGTTCGTGGGATTTTCAGACGAGCTCATTCGGGCAGCCTTTCGTTTTGGTCGTGCAGGGATGGCCTACTACACAGAAGCGCTATGCAGTGAACAAACGATTCAACTCGGTCAACCAGGGCAGGACCACCGCGACGGTGGGCACCACCAGAACGGCCGCGGCGGCCACGTAGGCGCACGCAGCCACACCCAGGCTGTTGCCGCGGCCGCCGAGACGGCGCACGCGGGTCACGGTCGTGGGTCCGCCCGCGGCCAGCGCGCCCGCGGGTGTGGGGCCCGTGGCGCAGGCGACCAACGCGCGAGCCAACGGAGTGGGACCGGCCGCACGCACCGCGGCGTCATCGGCCAGCATCTCGATGAGCAACCGCACGGCATCCAGCGCGCTGGCACTACGGACGAAACGTGGGAACGCGGCATGTACCGCGGTGAACATCTCGAGCACCAGGTCGTGCCGGGCCCGCAGATGTGCGCGCTCGTGCGACAGGATCGCGGCGATCTCGTTGTCCGCCAGTGTCGTGAGGGTGCCCTCGCTGACCACCACGCGACTGCGCACGCCCGGCAGACAGTAGGCAAGGGGTTCCTCGACGTCGAGAATGCGCAATCCGGACTTGTGGGACTTGCCGACGAGGTCGACAACCATCCGGTGGTGTGCGCGCCTGCGCCGCGTCGCTATCGCGACCTGGACGACCGCCACCGCAAGACGCGCCCCCACCATCAGCGTGAGCGCGAACACCGCCACGTAGGTGATCCACAGCGGCCAGCCGAGCGCGTCGATCTCGCCGGCCAACGTCGACGTCGGCCTGCCGTCGGGTCCGGGCGCGAAAAGCCTGCTCGCGATGGCGATTCCGGCGGAGAAGGCCGAGAGTACGGCGGCCAGCGCGATGGATTGCCACAGCACGATCGCGGCCCGCGGCGCCCGCGACGGCCACTTTGCCCGCGCCAGCATCGCCGGCACCGGTCCCGACAGGACCAGCGCCATGATGGAGAAGGCCAGCGCCGACACGCTGTAAGTGTCTCTCAGCCGGTGCCCGGCTCGCCAGCGGGTGGCGATATCCGGTGCTTGCTCTCCAACTCGGACAACGCGCGACGCAGCGCCGCCGCCTCGTCGGCGTTGACGCGCTCGACGAAATGCACGAGCGCAGCCTCGCGGTCACCCGAGTCCGCAGCTTGGTCCAGGGCATCGACCATCAACCCGGCGACCAGTTCGTCGCGCCCGTGGGTCGGGGCGTAGCGATGCGCCCGGTCATCGCGGTGCTGGACGACGAGATTCTTCTTCGCCAGCCGCTGCAGGACGGTCATGATCGTTGTATAGGCGAGGTCGCGCTGGGCTGCGAGTGCCTCGTGGACCTGGCGCACGGTTTGGGGCTCGCGCGTGGACCACAGGTGGTCCATCACAGCGCGCTCGAGCTCCCCTAGACGCGTCAACTTGGCCATCTTCCTTCATCTCCTAGAGACGGTAGGTCCAGCGTACTACGGGTTTACTACCGTGCGTCGTATCGCGCAGGGCTACCCGTTCGGCGCGTTGTCGCGCACGCCAGACGGAATGTTCCGGCTTGGTTCGTTCCAGGTCACCGCCCCTTCGCCTGCCCTTGTGAGTCGAGTCACAGGGTATGGCTCCAACGGTCGACCTGACTATAGTAAGGCTATCCTAAGTCAATATCGGGAGGTCCCATGACGGTTGTGGTCGACGACCCGCTCATCTCGAGCATGGCCATCGCGCAGGCGCTGCCATTGCACGAATCGAGCCGCCGATTGCGCGAGCTGTATCCCGAATGTCCACGTGTCTACGGTGTCGCGGTGATCGGCGATCTGTCACGCCGCCGCTGGTGGCCGTTGACGCAGGCGCTGACGACCGACCGGCTGCATTCGATGTTCAAGCTCGCCGCCGAGGAGACCGAAAGTCGTGCCGCGGTGGCCCAGCAGCTCGCCGCGACCCTGGCGCACGTGGTCGTCGGGCGAGTGGTGCCGCTGCTAGTGCTCGAGGGTCGCGCCTGGGACACGGGCCTGGAGAATCTGTGGGTGCACGTGGACTCCGAGGGCGCGATCGACTGGGTTGGTGTCGTCGACCCCACGCTGCGCGCACTGCCCGACGACCCGTTCTTCGGTGACCGTCCGAATACCCGGTCACACAGCGCCATCCGGGATGGAATCGTCGCCCTGCCTAACGAGGCCGCGCTGACGACGTGGATCGCACACCGCAGTCATCGCACTCTTGCTCCGTTGTTCGGCAAGCTTGCCGAGGTCAGCGGTTCGGCGATCTCGATCGCAGCCATGTGGCACATCGTCGGCGCCGCGGTGGTGGGCGCCGCGACGCAGGTGCCGCTGCTGGCGGGCTCCAGCGAGCTCACGAGCATGCGTCGCGGCCAGGCTGTGCTCGACGCGCTGGTCGGATTCGGGCTGCCCGTGCGGGGTGCTACAAGAATTCCGCCAGTAGCGGCAGCGAAGGTATTGCTAAATTAGGGCAGCCTTGCCTATGCTCTTGACAGAACGAACTTGAACCACCGGACCGCACCGGAGTCCTGAGGGCTGCAGAGACTCCCGGTCCACACGAAGGAAGGGCCCCGCACACTGTGCGGGGCCCTTCCGCATTTCAGGTCTCGACCACAACAGTCCGACCATCACCGTGTAGACAATCTGCGTGAGCACAGACATCCCGGCCGGCCTTGGTGCCGGCTTCGACTCGGCGATCGGCCTTGAATTCCTCGAGCTGACCCCCGACGGCGGCACCGCCCGTCTCGAGATCAACGACAAGCTGCTGCAACCGTGGGGGATCGTGCACGGTGGCGTGTACTGCTCGGTCATCGAGAGTCTCGCCAGCGTGTGCGGGCAGGTCTGGCTCGGCGAGAACGGCGGCGGTCACGTCGTCGGCGTCAACAACAACACCGACTTCCTGCGCGCCATCTCCGCGGGCACGGTGACGGCGGTGTCGGTTCCGATCCATCGCGGCCGACGCCAGCAGCTGTGGCTGATCACCATCACCGACGACACCGAGCGCGTCGTGGCGCGAGGCCAGGTGCGGCTGCAGAACCTGCCTCCCGAGTAGCCGCCGCTTTCCTCGCGCTGCTGAGGGGTGCGGGGCGTGGCAGTATCCCCGACTATGCGATTAACGCCGCATGAACAGGACAGGCTGCTGCTGTCGTACGCCGCGGAGCTGGCGCGCAGGCGCCAGGCGCGCGGGCTCAAACTCAACCACCCCGAGGCGGTCGCCTTGATCACCGATCACCTCCTCGAAGGGGCGCGCGACGGTCGCACGGTCGTGGAGTTGATGGCCAGCGGCCGCGAGGTTCTCAGCCGCGACGACGTGATGGCGGGCGTTCCGGAGATGCTCGACGACGTCCAGGTGGAGGCGACGTTTCCCGATGGGACGAAACTCGTCACCGTCCACCATCCGATTCCATGACGGCCGAACATGCGTCGTGGGCGCCCGGCGAGATCGTCTACGGCACCGGCGATATCGAGATCAACCAGGGCGCGCAACGGGTCGAGATGGACATCCTCAACACCGGCGACCGTCCCGTCCAGATCGGTAGCCACGTCCACCTACCGCAAAGCAACGTCGCCCTGCAATTCGATCGTGCAACCGCCCACGGACATCGGCTCGACATTCCCGCCGGCACCGCGGTGCGGTTCGAACCCGGTGTTGCCCAGCGGGTCTCGTTGGTACCGCTGGGCGGATCACGCGAGGTTTATGGGTTGAGCCTGCAACCGCCCGGGCGATTGGATGATGCGCGATGAGTGCCATTTCCCGAGCCAGGTATGCAGCGCTCTTCGGGCCGACGACCGGCGACCGCATCCGATTGGCGGACACCGATCTGTTCATCGAGATCACCGAGGATCGCAGCGGGGGGCCGGGTCTGGCCGGCGACGAGGCGGTCTTCGGTGGCGGCAAGGTGTTGCGCGAGTCGATGGGGCAGGGTCGGGCAACCCGGGCCGACGGCGCACCCGACACCGTGATCACTGGCGTGGTGATCATCGACCACTGGGGAATCATCAAGGCCGACATCGGTATTCGCGACGGCAGGATCGTCGGGATCGGCAAGGCCGGCAACCCCGACATCATGTCCGGCGTGCACCCAGATCTCGTGGTCGGTCCGTCGACCGAAATCATCGCCGGCAACGGCCGAATCGTCACCGCCGGTGGCATCGACTGCCACGTCCACCTGATCTGTCCGCAGATCATGGCGGAAGCCCTCGGCGGTGGCATCACCACCATCATCGGCGGCGGTACCGGACCCGCGGAGGGCAGCAAGGCCACCACCGTGACACCGGGGCCGTGGCATCTGGGCCGCATGCTGGAGGCGCTGGACTCCTGGCCGATGAACATCGCGCTACTCGGCAAGGGCAATACCGTCAGCGCCGAATCGATGTGGGAGCAATTACGCGGCGGCGCTTCGGGTTTCAAGTTGCACGAAGACTGGGGGTCGACCCCCGCGGCGATCGACGCCTGCCTTTCCGTCGCCGATGCGTCCGGAGTGCAGGTTGCCCTGCACTCGGACACGCTCAACGAGGCGGGTTTCGTCGAGGACACGATCGGTGCGATCAACGGTCGGTCGATTCACGCCTACCACACCGAGGGCGCCGGCGGCGGCCACGCGCCCGACATCATCCGCGTCGCCGCCGAACCGTACGTACTGCCGAGTTCGACCAATCCCACCCGTCCGCACACCGTCAACACCCTCGATGAACACCTCGACATGTTGATGGTGTGCCATCACCTCAACCCTTCGGTGCCAGAGGATCTCGCCTTCGCCGAGAGTCGCATCCGACCGTCGACGATGGCGGCCGAGGATCTGCTGCACGACATCGGGGCGATCTCGATGATCGGCAGCGACTCCCAGGCGATGGGTCGAATCGGCGAAGTGGTGATCCGCACCTGGCAGACCGCTCACGTGATGAAGCGACGCCGGGGTGCATTGGCGGGGGACAAGTCCGGCGTCCATCAATCCGACAACAACCGCGCCCGCCGGTACGTCGCGAAGTACACGATCTGCCCGGCCATCGCGCACGGCCTCGACCATGAGATCGGCTCGGTGGAAGTGGGTAAGCTCGCCGACCTCGTGCTCTGGGAGCCCGCGTTCTTCGGTGTGCGCCCGCACGCGGTGCTCAAGGGCGGGATGATCGCCTGGGCCGCAATGGGTGACGCGAACGCGTCGATCCCCACACCGCAGCCCGTACTGCCGCGACCGATGTTTGGTGCGGCACCGGCCGCGGCGTCGGCTACCTCGGTGCATTTCGTATCGTCCCAGGCCATAGATGACGGGCTTGCGAACCGACTCGCCGTCGACCGCAGGCTTGTCGCGGTCAAGGATGTCCGCAATGTCGGCAAGGTCGACATGCCGTTCAACGACGCGCTGCCCGAAATCGAGGTCGACCCCGACACCTTCACCGTTCGTATCGACGGCGACGTGTGGCAGGAGGACCCCGCCGTCGAGTTGCCCATGGCGCAACGCTATTTCCTGTTCTGACAGGTTGTTCCGATGAACCTGGCGACACTGCTGACATTGTCGGACTCGCGGCTGCCGACCGGCGGCCACGTGCACTCCGGAGGTGTCGAGGAGGCCGTCACCGAGGGTCTGGTCCGCGACCTCGTCACGCTGCGGGCCTTCCTGATCCGGCGAATCCGCACCACCGGGTTGGTGACCGCATCGGTGGCCGCGGCCGTGCACGGCGGAAGCCTGGCGGTCACCGGCGCGGACGCCGAGATCGACGCCCGCACACCGGCACCCGCCGCGCGTCAGGCATCCCGTGCGCAAGGACGCGGTCTGTTACGGCTCGCCCGACGGGTCTGGCCGGCCGAATCCTGGGAATCGTTGGGTGCCGCGCCGCACCTCGCCACCGTGGCCGGTGCCGTCGGCGCGGCCAGTGGGCTCGAGCCCCAACAGACGGCGCTGACGGTCGTCTACACGACGATGACCGGATCGGCTACGGCCGCGCAACGGCTCCTGGCGCTGGACCCGGGTGACGTCGCGGCGCTGACTTTCGAGCTGGCCGCGTTGTGCGACCAAACCTCGACTACGGCCTGCAAGGAGTTGGCCGACCTGTCCGATCCGCTGCTCGACCTGCTGGCCCAGAAGCACAGCCAACGCGAGCGACCCCTGTTCGCATCCTGAAGGAGAGTTCGCCCCATGCCGCCCCAGCCACCGCATTTCCTCGACGGCCAGCCACACGGTCACACCGACCGACCAAAACGCCGGCGGACACCGGGGGAGCCGTTGCGCGTCGGCATCGGCGGGCCCGTCGGCTCGGGCAAGACGGCGTTGGTCGCCGCGTTGTGCAGGCAACTGCGTGACGAGCTGTCGTTGGCCGTGCTCACGAACGACATCTACACCACAGAAGACGCCGACTTCCTGCGCCGCCACGCCGTCCTGCCCGACGGCCGCATCGCCGCGGTGCAGACCGGCGGTTGCCCCCACACCGCGATCCGCGACGACATCACCGCCAACCTCGACGCGATCGACGATCTCATCGCGGGCAACGAGCGGCTCGACCTGATCCTGGTGGAATCCGGTGGCGACAACCTGACGGCCACCTTCTCGTCCGGGCTGGTGGACGTACAGATCTTCGTCATCGATGTCGCCGGCGGCGACAAGGTACCCCGCAAGGGCGGCCCGGGCGTCACCTACTCGGATCTGTTGGTGGTCAACAAGACTGATCTCGCGCCGCTCGTCGGGGCCGATCTCGACTTGATGCGCCGCGACGCGGCCACCGTGCGCGGCGACCGTCCGGCCGTGTTGATCTCGCTGACCGAAGACCCCGCCGCGACGGCTGTGCTCACGTGGGTGCGCGAGCAGTTGAAGGTTCCGGTCTGATGCGATCCGACATGCTCGTCGTCGCACATCGAGGCCGCCGGCCGCGAATCGAATCCAGCGGCGGTATCGCGGCCCGGGAGACCGAACCCGACACCGTGCACTTGGTGTCGGCGGCGGCCACCCCGCTCGGTGGAGACTCCATATGCGTGCGCATCGTGGTGGAACCGGGCGCGCTGCTGCGCGTGCGCACCGCCGCGGCGACGATGACGCTGCCCGGACCGGCCACCCATGAGTCACACGCGAATTGGCTTCTCGAGGTCGCCGGCGAGCTCGATCTGGACCCGCAACCGACCGTCATTGCGGGCGGTTCCCGGCATATCACGTCGACACGGCTGGCCCTCGAAGGATCCGGCCGAGTCAAGCTGCGCGAGCGAATCCAGATCGGGAGAACCGATGAACGCCAGGGCTTCTGGTCCGGATCGCTACACGCCGACGTCGACGGGACTGCGCTACTGCGGCATCGCATCGAGCTGGGTCGCGGTTCGGTGGCCGACGACGAGTTGGCTGCGCCGATGGCTTGCATCAGCGAGTTGCACTACCCACGAACGGACGTTGACACCGCCGGCACGACGCTCGCGCTGGCGCGTGGCGGCTGCCTGTCGACCTGGCAGGGCGAGCGGCTCTAGACCGCGGCTCTCTCTTCCGGATCCTGCACCAACGCCGCGATCTCCTCGAGCTCTTCGATTCTGGTGCGGGCGTACGCCTGCTGCTCGGTGATCGTGAGGTTGCCGCGCTTCTTCGACAGGAACGTCACCGTCCACATCAGCAGCGTGGTGATCTTGCGCCGGAATCCGACCAGATACACCAGATGCAGCACCAGCCAAGCGAGCCAGGCGATGAAGCCGCCGAACTCGACCGGGCCGATCTTCGCCACCGCGGAGAAACGCGACACCGTGGCCATCGAACCCTTGTCGAAGTACTGGAAGGGTTCGCGCTCAGCGGGATTGGCGCCCTTGAGCTCGGCTTTGATCGCTTTGGCGGCGTACCTGCCGCCCTGGATGGCCCCCTGGGCCATGCCGGGAACGCCTTCGACGGCGGCCATGTCGCCGACCACGAACACGTTCGGATGGCCGGGAACGGTCAGGTCGGGCAGCACCTTCAGCCGTCCCGCGCGGTCGACCTCGGCGTCGGACTGATCAGCGATGTCGCGGCCGAGCGGGCTCGCCGAAACGCCCGCCGACCACACCTTGGTCGCGCAGTCGATGCGACGGAACTTGCCATCGGGATCCTTGACCGTGATGCCGTTGCGGTCGACGTCGGTGACCATTGCCCCGAGCTGGATCTCGACGCCCATCTTCTCCAGGCGTGCCTTGGCCTTGTTGCCGAGCTTCTCGCCCATCGGGGGCAGCACGGCGGGTGCGGCATCGAGCAGGATCACCCGGGCAGTCGTCGAATCGATGTGCCGGAACGCGCCCTTGAGCGTGTGGTCGGCGAGTTCAGCGATCTGCCCGGCCATTTCGACTCCGGTAGGACCGGCACCGACGACGGTGAAGGTCAACAGCTTCTCGCGGCGAGCGGGGTCGCTGGATCGTTCGGCCTGCTCGAACGCGCCGAGGATGCGGGCACGCAACTCCAGTGCATCATCGATCGACTTCATGCCCGGTGCCCATTCCGCGAAATGGTCGTTGCCGAAGTAGGACTGGCCCGCGCCCGCAGCGACGATCAGTGAGTCGTACGGCGTGACGTAGGTGTGCCCGAGCAGCTCCGACCTGACGGTCTGATTCGCCAGATCGATGTGCGTCACGTTGCCCAGCAGCACCTGCGCGTTCTTCTGATTGCGCAGGATCATCCGGGTCGGGGGAGCGATCTCGCCCGAGGAGATGATGCCGGTCGCCACCTGGTACAGCAACGGCTGGAAAAGGTGGTGAGTGGTCTTGGCGATCATCTTCACGTCGACGTCGGCACGCCTCAGCGCTTTGGCAGCGGTCAGCCCGCCGAACCCTGAACCGATGATGACGACCTTGTGCCTATCGGTTGCAGTGGCTCCGGGATGGCTCATTGTCGGGCTCCTCGACGGTGCTTCACGTGCTATTTCTACCCACTACGGTAGTCGCCCGAACCTCCGATCCACGCACGGTTTGGCTGTGTTGTTTCCCACGTCAGCGCGGGGAATCACCCGGCGAGAACCGGTTTCAACGCCTCGCCGACGGCGGTGACGTGGCCGGGGTGGTAGCCGTCGAGGCTCGTCACCGGGCTGAGGATCACGCCGGTGACACCCGCGTCGAACACCTTGGTCTTGATTTGCTCGGCGACCTGCTCGGCCGTGCCGTACACCGCCTGCTGCTTGAAGTCGTCGGGAATCAGGTCCTCGGTGATGCCGTCGCCGATGAGCGCGATGACCAGCATGCTCGTCTCCAGCGTGGCCGGATCGCGGCCGATTTCCTCGCAACGCTCCTTGACCACGGCCAGCTTGCGGGGCAACTCGTCGAATCCCGCGATGATGTTCAAGTGGTCGAAGTGCTTGGCTGCCAGCGGGATCGTCTTCTTCTCGCCGCTGCCACCGATCATCAGTGGGATGTGGTCGCGGAAGCGGGGTTCGGCCATGGCCTCGACGGTGCGGTAGTACTTCCCGTTCACCGTGGGCCGCTCGCCCGCAAGCATCGGCAGGATGATCTCCAGCGCCTCGCCGAGCTTGTTGAAGCGGTCGGTGAACGTCCCGAACTCATAGCCGAGCGAGTCGTGCTCGAGCTCGAACCAGCCGGTGCCGATGCCCAGAATCGCCCGGCCCTGGCTGATGACGTCGAGCGTCGTGATCGCCTTGGCCAGCAGCGTGGGGTTGCGGTAGGTGTTGCCGGTCACCAACGTTCCGAGCTGCACACGCTCGGTCGCGGTGGCCAGCGCGCCGAGGGCGGTGTACGCCTCGAGCATCGGCTGGTCGGGCATTCCGAGGCCGGGCAGTTGGTAGAAATGGTCCATCACGAAGACGGAGTCGAAGCCTGCGGCTTCGGCTTCCTGAGCCTGCGCGATGACGGTGGGGAAAAGTTCGGTGACGCCGGTGCCGTAGGAGAAGTTGGGGATCTGGAGTCCGAGTTTGATGGTCACGCCTTCACGTAACCACAACTAACCGGAGCGGTCACCCCGCTTTAGCTATCGGCGAACGAAGGAATATTCAGCCGAAGTTCGCCAGCGCACCGTGACTGACATGCATCGTCTGACCGGTGATGTGCCGGGCGGCCGGCGTTGTCAGGAACAATGCGAGCCGGCTGATCTCCTCGGCCACCGAAAGCGGCGACTGCGAGAGACCGTCGTAGCCGGGTTCGGCATTCCGGCCCGATGCGACCGCGTTCACGGTGATACCGCGGATGCCGAAGTGCTGAGCCTGCCCCGCCGTCCAGTCGGACACCGCGGCCTTGATGGCGGCCTCAGCACTGCCCTCGGCCGGGTGCTCGGGTACGACGGTGATGATCGAACCCCCCGAACGCAGGTGGTCACCCAGAATCTGCACGGTCAGGACGGCGGAAAGAATCGTCGAGTCGAGCGCATTGCGCCAAGCCGTCGCCAGATCGGAGAGGGAGTACATCCGCGGATCGCCCGCCTGCCAGCGTGGCGCGGGAACATTGACGATGGTGTCGAGATGGTGCGGGAATTGGTCCCGCGCCGTCTCCAGGTTCGCCGCATCGGTGTTGTCGAACACGATGGCGTCGACTTCGAGTTCTTTGGCGGCGACGTCCAGTTCGTCGCGGCGAGCGCCTGCGATCACGACCTGGTGGCCCGCGTTGCGAAAGTTCTCCGCGATCGTGCGTCCTAGGTCGGTGTCGCCTCCGGTGACAAGCACGTCCATCGCAAGGACCTCCTCTGTGTTCGACGCTGAACCCCAGCCCGTGGATGAAATGTTACTGGACAGTAGCTATAGGAGGAAACGCGGCACGCGCACACGGCACCACATCGCCGCCGAAGTGCCATAGGGTCGTGATCTGTGAAGCCCGTCGCGGCGGTGACCACCTCGAAGACCAGCGCGATTTCCGCAGTTCGCGCGTTGCCGTGAACCCGTCGGCCGTCCTCCCTCGGTGGATCTACGTCCCGGCTGCGCTGGGGGCTCTGTTCGTCGCCGTTCCTCTCGTCGCGGTGGCTGCAAAGGTCGACTGGCTGCGATTCTGGTCCCTGATCACCAGTCCGGCATCGGTGTCCGCACTCGAGCTGAGTCTGCGTACCGCGACCGCCAGCACCGTGTTGTGCCTGATCCTGGGTGTGCCGATGGCTCTGGTGTTCGCCCGAAGCGACGCCCGGGCGGTACGAATGACGCGGCCGCTGATCCTGCTCCCGTTGGTGCTTCCTCCGGTGGTCGGGGGCATCGCGCTGCTGTACGCCTACGGCCGCCTCGGGCTGATCGGGCAGTACCTGGACGCCGCGGGCATTCAGATCGCCTTCACGACGACAGCGGTCGTGCTGGCGCAGACATTCGTGTCGCTGCCGTTCCTCGTGATCGCGCTGGAAGGCGCGGCCCGCACCGCGGGGACGGACTACGAGGTCGTCGCCGCGACCCTGGGCGCCCGACCCACCACTATCTGGTGGCGGGTGTCACTGCCGCTGCTGGCCCCAGGCTTGGTGTCCGGCGCGGTCCTGGCATTCGCACGATCGTTGGGCGAATTCGGCGCCACGCTCACGTTCGCCGGTTCGCGCGAGGGCGTCACCCGCACCCTCCCCCTTGAGATCTACCTACAGCGGGAGAGCGACGCGGACGCGGCGGTCGCGCTTTCTCTGCTCCTCGTCGTGATCGCGGCCGTGGTGGTCATCGGGCTCGGTAGCAGGCGGTTGCGGGCAGGCGGCGCCAATGCGTGGTGAATCAGCGTGACGGACGTCAGTGTGCGCGCGGTCGTCGAGAACCGCGGTGTGGATATCGAATTCGTGGTGGACGCCGGCGAGGTTCTCGCCGTACTCGGTCCGAATGGCGCGGGTAAGTCGACGGCACTTCATGTGATCGCGGGTCTGGTGCGGCCCGACCACGGCGTCGTCCGCGTCGGCGATCGGGTGCTGACTGATACGGCTACGGGCACGCATGTCGCCACCCACGACCGCCAGGTCGGGCTGCTGATGCAGGATGCGCTGCTGTTCCCGCATCTGAGCGTGGTCGCCAACGTCGCCTTCTCCCCACGCAGCTCACGTGCGGATGCTATGCGCTGGTTGGACGAGGTCGAGGCCTCCGAGCTGGCCGGTCGTATGCCCCGGCAGCTGTCGGGTGGGCAGGCGCAGCGCATCGCGTTGGCTCGCGCGCTGGCCGCCGATCCGGATGTGCTGCTGCTCGACGAACCCCTGGCCGGCCTGGACGTTGGAGCGGCCGCCGCGATGCGCAAACTGCTGGGCCGCGTTCTCGCGCGCGACGGCCGATCCGCGGTCCTGATCACCCACGACCTGGTGGACGTCCTCACCCTCGCCGACAAGGTACTTGTCCTCGAGGAGGGTAGGGTCGTCGAAAAGGGCTCCGCCGCAGCGGTTTTGACTGCACCTCGCAGCAAGTTCGGGGCGCGCCTCGCCGGCGTCAACCTGGTGGCGGGCGTTGCCGGCCCACCGGGAGTGTTGGCGACGCAGTGGGGGGTTGTCTGGCATGGCGTCGCCGAACCCGACAGCATCGCCGGGCAGTCTGCGGTGGCGTTGTTCTCGCCGGCCGCGGTCGCCGTGTATCGCGACAAGCCGCACGGCAGCCCGCGCAACACCGTGGCGGTGTCTGTCGCCGAGCTGGACAGCCGCGGGCCCGCCATCCGCGTCCGCGCCGAGGATCAGCCGGACGGCGCCCCGGGACTGGCCGCCGACATCACCGCCGATTCGGCCGCCGAGCTGCGGCTGGCGCCGGGGGAGCGCGTCTATTTCTCGGTCAAGGCGCAGGAGGTCACGCTTCTCCCCAGCCCGTAACGACGCGGCTCGCCCATGCGAATTAACAACTGGATTGCCTGTGAGAGCCGTCACCAACCGCCGTGAGCGCGCCCCGCGCCAGGTGTGGGCCCCAGATGGAACAGCAATCTATTAAATGCTGTCTACCTGCGCCTTAGAAGCTTACAGCAATGTCACGATTGAGCACATTTGGAGCAACTCGCACTTGCGTCACGGCGGTAACACGGTATTTTCTTCCCCATGGATGAGCGAGACGCGTTACGCGAACCCCGCAAGGGCCTCTCAAAGTCGCTGATGATCGCGGCGGTGACCGGTGCGACCGCGGTGGCGCTCACACTGCCTTCGATCGCGCAGGCGCAACCGGAGCCGACGCCGGCGCCGCCACCTCCGCCACCGACCGGCAACACGTTCATGCAGGGGCCACCCCCTCCGCCGGGAGCACCCGCGCCCCCGCCGCCGGGTGCCCCGGCGCCGCCGCCTGCTCCGCCGGGAGCCCCCGCGCCGCCACCTCCGCCCGCGGACCCGAACGCACCGCCACCGCCGGTGGATCCCAACGCCCCACCGCCGCCGCCCGTCGACCCGGGCCGCGTCGACAACGCCGCCGGCGGCTTGAGCTTCGTGGTGCCCGCCGGATGGAAGGTGTCGGATTCCACCCAGCTGTCTTACGGCCAAGCGTTGTTGACGAAGATCACGCCTGAGGGCGCGGAGCCGCCGAACGACACGAGCGTGCTGCTCGGACGGCTCGATCTGAAGCTGTTCGCCGGCGCCGAGACCGACAACACGAAGGCGGCCCAGCGGCTCGCATCGGATATGGGCGAGTTCTTCATGCCCTTCCCCGGCACCCGCATGAACCAGGAGACGGTTCCGCTCGACGCCGACGGCATGCCCGGCGTTGCCTCCTACTACGAGGTGAAGTTCACCGACGCCAACAAGCCCACCGGGCAGATCTGGGCCGGCGTGGTCGGTGAGCCGGTCGAACCCGGCACACCGCGCGGTCAGCGCACCCCGCAACGCTGGTTCGTCGTCTGGCTCGGAACCGAGGCCAACCCGATCCCGAAGGACGAGGCTGTCACACTGGCGAACTCGATCCGGCCCTACGCCCCGCCGGTCGCTGCGCCTCCGCCGCCTGCGGATCCGAACGCTCCGCCCCCGCCGCCGGCTGATCCGAACGCTCCGCCTCCGCCGCCTGCGGATCCGAACGCTCCGCCTCCGCCGCCGGCCGATCCGAACGCTCCGCCTCCACCACCTGCGCCCGCGGGCGTCGGGGTCCCCGTGCCAGTGGCGCCGGAGGCCGCGCCGGGGATGTTGCCGCCCGGCTGACAGGCCAGGACTGGACTGGCTGCAACGCACGCACAACGCGATGCGACTGCGTCCCCGGATCGACCGGAATTACCGATGAGCGTTCGACTCCCGAGTGGAAACCGGCCATCGACCTTCGCGGTCGTCAATATTGGTGACTTGCTTGGCCGGGCGGCCTACGATCAGGAGTACAGCTGAGGTCGGGGATGGGTAAGGGAGCCTCCATGCTGAACTTGATTTGTCGCGTGACGGCCAGAGTGGCGGTGGCTCTTGCGGCGCTTACCTGTATCTCGTTGGTGTCGCCGGCGGTGGGAAGTGCAATTGAGTGCGGAGTCGGAACTCTTTTCGACCCACCCTCGAACACCTGCATCGCCGCTCCACTTCCGCCGCC
>NZ_MVIM01000011.1 GCF_002086795.1 Mycolicibacterium tusciae
TCGTCATCTGACACTCCTTCTGACATGCCGCCAGTCTTAACCCGACGAACATGACAAGAAGTTTGAGTCAGTGGAGCGATGTAATGTCGAACACATGTTCGAGTCAGAGTTCGCGGGAGTCGACGAGGCCACTGTCGTTGCGGCCATCGCGGACCTGACAAAAGCTGAAGCTGCGACCTCGGCGCGTCGGTTGGCGGCGATCGCTGAACTGAAGCGTCGTCGTGTTGGTGATGAGGATGAGCGGGCGTTGTGGGCGTGTGATGGGTGGGATTGCGCGGCCGCGGAGGTGGCCGCGGCGATGAACGTCAGCAGCCGCAGGGCCTCGGGTCAGATGCGTATGGCTGAGGCGTTGTGTGATCATCTGCCGGCGGTGGCAGCGTTGTTTGGTCGTGGTGAGCTCAGTGCGCGGGTGGTCGCGGCGATCACCTGGCGTACGCAGTTCATCACCGAGGCGCCGGTGTGGGCGCTCATCGATGTCGCGATCGCCGAACGTGCGCGAGGGTGGGGTCCGTTGGCCGAGGACAAGCTGATCGCCGCGGTGGATGCGTTGGTGCTGGAATTCGATGAGGCTGCGGTGATGGTGGCCAAGGCCGCGGCGCGCGCCCGCGATTTTGTGGTGGGGGATCGCGAGGACGAGAACGGGACGACGTCGGTGTGGGGGCGATTGTCGGCTGCTGATGCGGCGGTGTTGAAGAAGAAGATCACCGCGATGGTGGCCACGGTGTGCGAGAACGATCCGCGCACCGCCGGTGAGCGACGCGCGGCGGCGGTGGGGGCGTGGAGCCACGGCAACGATCACCTGCCGTGTGCGTGTGACAGCCCGTCCTGCCCGGCCCGGGCCGCCCAGCCGGCATCCAAGTCCTCGGTGGTCGTGAACGTCTACACCGATCAGGCCACCCTCGACGGCCTGAAGACTCCGGCCCCTGCCACCCCCAAATCCTTTGGCACGGCGATCCTGTCGGGGACGGAGGTGATGCCAACACCGTTGCTGGCCGAGTTGCTCCGTGATGGCGCGAAACTACAACCCTTGTGCACCCCGGCCGAGGAGCCCGAGTCGGGGTATCGGCCGTCGGCGAAGCTCGCCCGCTGGGTGCGGGCGCGAGATTTGACGTGCCGGTTCCCGGGGTGCACCACGGCGGCGGAGTTCTGCGATATCGACCACGTGATCCCTTACCCGTTGGGGGCCACGCATGCATCTAATCTGGTGTGTTTGTGTCGAAAACATCACCTGCTCAAAACATTTTGGACCGGGGATTGGGAGCTGACACTGAGAGCCGATGGTGCCGCGGTGTGGACGTCGCCGACCGGTCGCACGTATACGACTCATCCGGGATCACGGGCGTACTTCCCTGACTGGGACACCACCACCGGGGACCTGCCAGCCCCACCGCAACCCCAGACGTTCAGCACCGACCGGGCCGTGATGATGCCCCAACGCAAACGCACCCGAGCCCAAGACCGCGCCGCGCGCATCAAAGCCGAACGCGAACAAAACAACTCGCCCCCACCGTTCTAGGCAAGCCACGCGCCGATGCGGCGAACAGCCTCCTCGATATCGCTCTCGGGGCCTGCAAAGGACAGCCGCACGAACGATCCGCCCCGCACCGTGTCGAAGTCGACGCCGGGCGCGATCGCGACACCGGTATCCGCCAGCAGCTTCGAGCAGAACGACAGCGAATCGGCCGTCAGGTGCGATACGTCGGCGTACACGTAGAAGGCGCCATCTGTCGGCGCGAGTTTGTCGATGCCGATGCCGCGAAGTCCGTCGAGCAGGAGTGTCCGATTGCTCGCGTAGTGATGCAGCAGCGCGTCTGCCTCGGCGATCGACTCCGGCGTGAACGCCGCCACCGCGGCGACCTGTGCCAGCGTCGGTGGGCAGATGGTGAAATTTCCCGTCAGACAGTCGACGGCCCGCTGCAACTCCTGCGGGACCAGCAGCCAGCCCAGCCGCCAGCCGGTCATGGCGTAGTACTTCGAAAAACTGTTCACCACAACGGCTTGCCGCGACGTGGACCATGCGCAACTCGTCTCGGGCGCACCCTCATAGACCAGCCCGTGGTAGACCTCGTCACTGATCAGCCGCACACCAGTCGACTCGCACCAGGACGCGATCGCCGCCAGTTCCTCTGGCGGAATAATCGTCCCCGTCGGGTTGGCAGGGCTCGCGACGATGACGCCCTGCACCGGTGGATCGAGTTCGGCCAGCATCTGCGTCGTCGGCTGGAACCGCGTCTGCGGTCCGCACGGGATCTCCACGACCTCACACCCCAGGGCCGACAGGATATTGCGGTAACACGGGTAGCCGGGGCTCGCGATCGCCACCCGGTCGCCCACGTCGAAGCATGCGAGGAACGCCAGCAGGAAGCCGCCACTCGAACCGGTGGTCACCACCACGTCTGCCGGCTCGACCGTCAGGCCGCGCCGAGTCTGATACGACGCTGCGATCGCCGCCCGCAGCTCCGGAATACCAAGGGCCACCGTGTAACCAAGCACCGAATGATCCAGCGCTGCCTTCGCCGCTGCGCGCACCGCCGCCGGTGCGCCGGAACTCGGCTGACCCGCCGAGAGATTCACCAGGTCGCCGTGACTGCGCTGACGCTCGGCCGCAGCCAGCCACACGTCCATCACGTAGAACGGCGGGATGCCGGCACGCAACGAGACGTTCATCGGGCCGGGAGTTGATCGAGGTCGTGGAAGAACCCGTGCACGTCGGCGTAATAGAACGGCTTGAGTCCGCCGTACACGCCGCTCCAATCAGGCACCCACGCGACCAGCGCGTCGAGAAGCATTGTGCGGGTGCCGTCGTCCAGTCCCTTGCGCGCGATCACCACCGGTGGCTTGCAGTTGTCGTACTGTCCGATGATCTTCGTGTCCTTGGCGTTCTCTGGCCTTGCTCGCCAGACATCCTCCAGGACCATCGTCGCCCGAACTTGCTTGGAGACAACGGCATCGATCTGGCCTTGCCACGCCGGGACTGCGATTAGATGCAAGAACTCATCCCGATCTTTGCCCTGCCTGGCCAACAGAATCGCCGGTGAGAAGTAGCTCGACGTACAGGCCGTGTTGATGTATCCGTAGTCAGCGCCCTGCAAATCGGCCCACCCCGTCGCGGGGTCGTCGGCCCTGACTACGAGCAGGCTGGTCTGACGAGGATCGCCGGTGAACTTCGAGGTGGCGATTGCCAGTCCTCGGTAGGTGTCGTCGCCACTTCGGACGATCCGGTGAAAGTCGGCTGTCGGCACATACGCGATGTCCGGTTGGTGTCGGGCGAGAGCCTCATCGATGGCGGCGAGATCGGCGGTCTGGCTCGCGACGATGTCGGCCGTGGTGAGAATGCTCTTCCACGGCTCATCGCTGGTCGGCAACCCGAGATTCTGGTCCAGGACGAAGGTCAGCGACGTCACGTGGCCAACGTTAGAGCACTTCGGACTCGAGCCTGCGCAAATGCTCCCTGGGCGGTCCGAGCAGTTGCGCGCTGCCGTGCGCTCGCTTGAAGTACAGCTGAATGTCGTGCTCCCACGTGATGGCGATCCCGCCGTGCATCTGGACCGCCTCGCCGACCACCTTGGAGAACGCTTCGCTCGCCGAGAAACGCGCCAGCGCCGCTGATGTCGGCGACGGTTCGGCTACCGCGTCATTCACCACCGCGCGCGCCGACTGCACCGCGACATACAGGTCGGCCATCCGGTGCTTGAGTGCCTGGAAGCTGCCGATCGGCCTGCCGAACTGAACCCTGTCCTTGGTGTAGGCGACGGTGAGATCGAGACACCGCGCGGCCGCTCCGATCTGCTCGGCGGCCAGCAGGATCGCCGCCGTATCTGCCAGCCCCGGGTCGGCGCCGATCTCGGTATCGCTCTGCGGTTCGATGCGGGCCAGCCGACGCGTCGGATCCATGGTGTCGACGCGGTTCGCGGTGAACTCCGACAGCCGCTTCAGTCGCTCTCCGTCAGCGGTGATCACGATGTCGGCGACGTCGCCGCTGATCACGAAATTCGCATCGAACGCGACGGTGCCGATCTTGGTACCGGCCGCGAGTTCTTCCAGCGCTTCGGCGTCGGGTTGCTCGGCGGTCAGCAGCGCCAGCTCAGCCAGCGTCGTGCCGAGCAGAGGCGTCGGCACCAGGCCCTTGCCGAGCTCTTCGAGGACGACGGCGGCATCGGCGAGCTCACCACCAGCACCGCCGAGCTCCTCGGGTACCACCAGAGCGGCGGCGCCCACCTGCTCGCACAACAACTTCCACAGCGACTCGTCGAAACCTCGCTCGGACTCCATCGCCTGCCGCACGGCCTCGGGCGACGCGTGCTTTTCGACCAGTGCGGCTACCGTGCCCCGCAGCAGTTCCCGTTCTTCGCTCACAATGCCTCCAGAAGCCGTCGCCGGTGCAGCGTGGGATCGCCCCACGCCGAACGCAGTGCCTGCACCCGCAACAGCGACAGCGACATGTCATGCTCTTGCGTGAATCCGATCGCGCCGTGGGTCTGCAACGCAGAGCGGGCGGCCAGCAGCGCGGCGTCCGACGCGGCGACCTTGGCGGCACTGACGTCGCGCGCCGTCTCCGGCGTCTGATCGGCCACCGAAAGCGCCGCCCCGTAGACCAGGGGCCGAGCCAGCTCGAGGGCAATGTGTACGTCGGCGAGTTTGTGTTTGATTGCCTGATACGTACCGATCACCGTGCCGAACTGGCTGCGCTGCTTGGCGTACTCGACCGACATGTCGAGCAGCGCCTGCCCTGCCCCGACCAGCTGCGCGGCAGTCGCCAACACGCCGAACTCGTATGCGCGTGTCACATCGGCGGCCTGGCCGTCACCGGACACGCTGACGTTGAACAACTTTCGGCTCGGGTCGACGGATTCCACCTGCTCGCCCGCGGTGCCGTCGCTGACCTTTCCATCGGCCGCCACCAGAATCAGACCTGCGGTGTCGGCATCCACCGCCCGCGGCACCTGCGGGGGCATCGCCACGGTGGCGATAAGCTCACCGGCCGCCAGCGCTGCACTCCGTTCGGCCCCGTCATCGTGGCTGGCAAGGAGAACCGGTGCCACGGCGATCGATTCGGCGACCGGGCCGGGAACGCACCACCGGCCGAGCCGCTCGGCAGCGACCACCAGGTCGACGGGGTGCGCGTCGATCCCGTCGAACTTCTCGGGCACCATCAGGGCTGTCACACCCAGGTCGGCCAGCTGTGCCCACACCTTGCGGCCAGGCGCGGGGTCGCCCGCGGCCCACGCGCGCACCGCGGCGGGCATGTCGGCCGCACCGAGTGCGGCGTCAATGCTGGCGGCGAAGTCGCGCTGCTGTTCGTCAATCTCAAAGTTCATGTGTCTACTTCCGCGGCAGGCCCAGTAGGCGCTCGGCGATGATGTTGCGCTGAATCTCGTTGGTGCCCGCGTAGATCGGGCCGCCCAGTGCGAAAAGCAGACCTTCGGTCCACGAGTCGACCAGCTCGGCGTCGGCGCCGCGCATGTCCAGCGCGGTTTGATGGATCGCCACGTCGAGGTCCGACCAGAACACCTTGGTCACCGACGATTCGGCGCCCAGTTCACCGCCGCCACTCACTCTGGTCACGGTGCCGAACGTGTGCAGCCGGTAGGCCTGCGCCTTGATCCATGCGTCGGCTACCCGGTCGACGAAGTGCTCAGCGGAATCGGCTTGCAGTGCCTTCCACTGGGACACCAGTCTTTCGGCGGGCGCTATGAAGCGCGCCGGGCTGCGCAGCGACATCCCGCGCTCATTGCTCGACGTACTCATTGCGGCACGCCAGCCCTCGTTCACCTCACCGATCACGTCGTTGTCAGGCACGAACACGTCGTCGAGGAAGATCTCCCCGAAACCGGTGTCGCCGCCCAGCTGGGCAATCGGGCGCACCGTGACCCCGTCGGCCTTCAAATCGAACATGACGTACGTCAGCCCTTTGTGGCGCTGCGCCTCGGGATCCGAGCGGAACAACCCGAACGCACGCTCGCCGAACGGCGCCCGCGAGCTCCAGATCTTCTGGCCGTTGAGCAACCAGCCACCGTCGGTCTTGGTGGCGGTGGACCGCAGCGACGCCAGGTCACTGCCCGACTCGGGTTCCGACCAGGCCTGCGCCCAGATCTCTTCGCCACTGGCCATTTTGGGCAACACTCTGTCGAGCTGATCTTGGGTGCCGTGCGCGAACAGGGTCGGCGCGAGCATCGACGTGCCGTTGGCGCTCGCGCGGCCGGGCGCGCCCGCGCGGAAGTACTCCTCCTCGTAGACCACCCACTGCAGCAGCGATGCGTCGCGGCCGCCGTACTTCTCGGGCCACGTGATCACCGACAAGCCGGCGTCGAAGAGCACCTTGTCCCAGGTCCGGTGTTGTTCGAAGCCCTCGGCGGTGTCGTATGACTTGGTCGGGAACTTGTCCTTGTTCGCCGAGAGGAATTCGCGGACCTCGGACTGGAAGTCCAAGGTCGCGTCGTCGAAATTGAGATCCATCAGTGCTCCTATTTCCGCATCCCGCGGAGAACTGGCTTGACCACTTTGCCGCCCGGATTACGCGGCAGCACTTCGAGGAACTCCACAAAGCGTGGCGCCTTGAAGTTCGCGAGATGCTCACGCGTGTAAGTGATTACCTGTTCTTCGTCTAGTTCCGCGCCTGGCTTGAGTACGAGGAACGCCTTGCCGACCTCGCCCAAGCGATCGTCGGGCACCCCGATGACGGCCGACTCGGCGACGCCGTCGAGGCGCGCCAGCACCTGTTCGATCTCGGCGGGATAGACGTTGAATCCGCCGCAGATGTACATGTCCTTGAGCCGATCGGTGATCGTCAGGTTTCCGCGCTCGTCCAATCGGCCGACGTCACCGGTGTGTAGCCAGCCGTCGGAATCGATGGCGGCGGCGGTGGCTTCGGGATCATCGAGGTATCCGAGCATCACGTTGGGCCCGCGCAGCAGCACCTCACCCGAGCCGTCGTCGGACGGGTCGTCGATGCGCAGTTCGAAGTCGGCGATCGGGCGCCCGCACGTCGTGGCCACGGTGACCGCGTCGTCCTCCGCGCGGCACATCGTGCCGAACCCGCTGGCCTCGGTCAGGCCGTACGCGGTCAGCACGATGTCGATGTCGAGTTCGGTCTGCATGCGTTCGATCAGCACCACGGGGATCGTCGCCGCGCCGGTCACCGCGAATCGCAGCGATGTCAGGTCGTAGTCGCCGCGCTTCGGATGGTCCAGCAGGGTCTGGTAGATCGTCGGCGGACCGGGCAGCACGGTGATGCGGTGTTCGGCCACCGCGGCCATCGCCTTCTCCGGGTCGAACGTCAGCTGCGGGATGAGCGTCGCGCCGGTCTGCAGGCACGCCAGGATGCCGGCCTTGTAGCCGAAGTTGTGGAAGAACGGATTGATGCACAGGTAGCGGTCGGCGCTCGTGAGCTGTCCGCAGGCGGCCCACGCCGCGGGCGCGTCGAGCGACTGGCGATGCGCGCACAGCGCGCCCTTGCTGCGACCGGTGGTGCCGGATGTGAAGAGGATGTCGGAGACGTCGTCGGGGGTCAGCGCGGCGACGCGCGCGTCGACCGCCGCCAGGTTGGTCCCGCGCGCCACGAACTCGTCCCACGTACCGTCGGCCTGCTCGATCGGGACGCGAATCACGTGCCGCAAGTCGGGCAGGGAACCCCGATCGATGGATGCGGCCTTGTCGGCTCCGAGGAACTCGCCCGCCGCGAACAGCACCGGAGCGGCGGTGCGGGCGAGAATGTCGGTGGCCTCGCTCGCGGTGTAGCGGGTGTTCAGCGGCACCACCACAGCGCCGGCATAGTGCGTGGCAAGGCACGCGACCACCCAATGCCAGGTGTTGGGCGACCAGATCGCGACCCGGTCCCCGGCCTGCACGCCCAGGTCGATCATGGCTGCGGCGGCCTGGCGCACCTCGGTGCGCAACTGCGCGTAAGTCAGCTGACGATCTCCGGCTGGATTGCCGGCACCGCCGGCGGTCGTGACCAGCGCGTCGTGGTCCGAGAACTGGTCAGCAATCCGATCCAGGACCTGCGGAATGGTCCTCGAACGGTCCGTCATCGATGCTCCTCTAACAAAGCAAGTGCTTGGTAGGTTAGCCTACAGGGGTGATAGAGGTCCAGGAGTTCAGGGCCGAGGTCCGCGACTGGCTCGCCGAGAATCTCACCGGCGAATTCGCCGCGATCAAAGGCCTCGGAGGCCCGGGTCGCGAGGATGAGGCGTTCGAGGAACGACGCGCATGGAACCAGCATCTCGCGGCCGCCGGCTACACATGTCTCGGCTGGCCGGAGGAGCACGGCGGCCGCGGCCTGACCGTTGCGCACCGCGTCGCGTTCTACGAGGAGTACGCCCTCGCGAACGCGCCCGCGAAGGTGAACCACTTCGGAGAGGAACTGCTCGGGCCGACGGTGATTGCGTTCGGAACCCCAGAGCAGCAGCAGCGCTTCCTGCCCAAGATTCTCGATGTCACCGAGCTGTGGTGTCAGGGCTACTCCGAACCCGGCGCGGGCAGCGATCTGGCGAACGTGTCGACGACCGCCGAGCTCGTCGGCGACGAGTGGGTGATCAACGGGCAGAAGGTGTGGACATCGCTGGCGCACTGGGCGCAGTGGTGCTTCGTCGTCGCCCGCACCGAGAAGGGTTCCAAGCGTCACGCCGGACTGTCCTTCCTTCTGGTGCCGTTGGATCAGCCGGGTGTCGAGGTGCGGCCGATCGTGCAGTTGACCGGGGACTCCGAGTTCAACGAGGTGTTTTTCGACGACGCGCGCACCGAGGCCGATCTGGTGGTCGGGACGCCGGGCGACGGTTGGCGAGTCGCCATGGGACTGTTGACGTTCGAGCGTGGCGTGTCGACGCTTGGCCAGCAGATCGAGTACGCCCGTGAGCTTTCCGGCGTCGCCGAGCTCGCCAAGCGCAACGGCGCAGCCGACGATCCGCTGATCCGCGAGCGGCTCACCCGTTCGTGGGCCGGTCTGCGCACCATGCGGTCCTACGCGCTGGCGACCATGGACCTCGGGCAGCACGGGAGCCGCCCCGGCGGCGACATGGGACCCGGTCAAGACAACGTCTCGAAACTGTTGTGGGCCAACTGGCATCGTGAGCTCGGCGAGATCGCAATGGAGGTGCTGGGCCGCGATGGCCTGACGCTGACCGACGGCGGCTTCGACGAATGGCAGCGGCTGTACCTGTTCTCCAGGGCGGACACGATCTACGGCGGCTCCAACGAGATCCAGCGCAACATCATCGCCGAGCGGGTGCTCGGCCTACCCCGTGAGGTGAAGGGCTGATGACTCTGGCCGACGCGCCGAAAGAGATTGAGGGCCACGGACTTCTGACCGACAAGGTCGTGGTGGTGACCGCTGCCGCAGGCACCGGCATCGGCTCGTCGGTCGCACGACGCGCGCTGGCCGAGGGTGCCGACGTCGTGATCTCCGACCACCACGAGCGGCGCCTCGGTGAAACCCGCGATCAGCTCCTCGAACTCGGCCTCGGTCGTGTCGAGAGCGTGGTGTGCGACGTGACGTCCACCGCGCAGGTCGACGCGCTGATCTCGTCGACGACCGCCCGAATGGGACGGCTCGACGTGCTGGTCAACAACGCCGGTCTGGGCGGCGAGACGCCCGTCGTCGACATGACCGACGAGGAGTGGGACCGCGTCCTGAACGTGACCCTGACGTCGGTCATGCGTGCGACGCGCGCCGCGCTGCGGTATTTCCGCGACGCCGACCACGGCGGTGTGATCGTCAACAACGCCAGCGTCCTCGGCTGGCGTGCGCAACACTCTCAGTCGCACTATGCCGCCGCCAAGGCAGGCGTGATGGCGCTGACACGCTGCAGCGCAATCGAAGCCGTCGAGCACGGCGTTCGGATCAACGCGGTCTCACCGAGCATCGCCCGGCACAAGTTCCTGGAAAAGGTCAGCAGTTCAGAGCTGCTGGACCGACTTTCGGAGGGCGAGGCTTTCGGCCGGGCTGCCGAGCCATGGGAGATCGCCGCCACCATCGCGTTCCTGGCCAGCGACTACTCCAGTTACCTGACTGGAGAAGTGATTTCGGTGTCGAGCCAACGGGCATGAGTGCCGAAAGTCCCGCTGGACAGACACGGCGCGACGAGCTCCTCGAGCTCGCCGCGACGATGTTCGCCGAGCGTGGACTACGGGCGACGACGGTGCGCGACATCGCCGACTCGGCCGGAATCCTGTCCGGCAGTCTCTATCACCACTTCTCGTCGAAGGAGGAGATGGTCGACGAGGTGCTGCGTGGTTTCCTGGACTGGCTGTTCGATCGGTACGAGCAGATCGTCGCAGAAGAACCCAATCCGCTGGAGCGGCTCAAAGGCCTGTTCATGGCGTCGTTCGAGGCGATCGAGCACCGGCACGCGCAGGTCGTCATCTACCAGGACGAGGCCAAGCGGCTCGCGGGCCAGGAGCGGTTCTCCTATGTCGAGAAACGCAATCAAGAGCAGCGCAAGATGTGGCTGGACCTGCTCGACCAGGGCGTCCAAGACGGGTACTTCCGGCCCGACATCGACGTCGACCTGGTCTACCGGTTCATCCGCGACACCACCTGGGTTTCGGTCCGCTGGTATCAGCCGGGCGGACCGCTCACGGCCGAAGAGGTCGGCCGACAGTACCTATCCATAGTTCTCGGTGGGATCACCAAAGAAGGAGTCGAGTAATGCCTGAGGCATATGTCATCGAAGCTGTCCGCACCGCTGTGGGCAAGCGCAACGGCGGTCTGTCGGGCGTGCATCCCGTCGATCTGGGCGCCGCCGGGTGGCGCGGACTGTTCGACCGCGTCGACGTCGACCCCGGCGCCGTCGATGACGTCATCGCCGGTTGCGTTGACGCCATCGGACCCCAGGCAGGCAACATCGCCAGGCTGTCATGGCTGGCCGCCGGATACCCCGAAGAGGTGCCGGGCGTCACCGTCGACCGCCAGTGCGGGTCGAGCCAGCAGGCCATTTCCTTTGGCGCGCAGGCGATCATGTCCGGTACCGCCGACCTGATCGTGGCGGGCGGAATGCAGAACATGAGCCAGATCCCGATCTCGTCGGCCATGACCGTCGCCGAGCAGTTCGGGTTCACCTCGCCGACCAACGAATCCAAGAGCTGGCTGCACCGTTACGGCGACCAGGAAATCTCGCAGTTCCGTGGTTCGGAGCTGATCGCCGAGAAGTGGAACCTCTCGCGTGAGGAGATGGAGGAGTTCTCACTGATCAGCCATCAGCGCGCTCAGGAGGCGATCCGGGCCGGGCACTTCGAGAACGAGATCATCGGCGTCGACGGTTTCGCCATCGACGAAGGTCCACGCGACACGTCATTGGAGAAGATGGCCGGCCTCAAGACCCTTGTCGAGGGCGGTCGGCTGACCGCCGCGATGGCCAGCCAGATCTCGGACGGCGCCAGCGCGGTGCTGCTCGCATCGGAGAACGCAGTGCAGGCTCATAATCTGAAGCCGCGCGCCCGCATCCACCACATCAGCGCCCGCGGTGCCGACCCGGTGTTCATGCTGACCGGGCCGATCCCCGCCACCCAGTACGCGCTGAAGAAGACCGGCCTGACGATGGATGACATCGACACCGTCGAGATCAACGAGGCGTTCGCACCCGTCGTGATGGCGTGGATGAAAGAGCTCGACGTCGACCACGCGAAGGTCAACCCCAACGGTGGCGCGATCGCGCTCGGTCACCCGCTCGGTGCGACGGGCGCCAAGCTGTTCACGACGATGCTGAACACGTTGGAGCGCACCGGCGGTCGCTACGGTCTGCAGACGATGTGCGAGGGCGGCGGCACCGCCAACGTCACGATCATCGAGCGCCTCTGACCGTCAGTGGTTGTGGACGATCACCCCGCGGATGTTGCGGCCGGCGAGCATGTCGTCGTAGGCCTCGTTGATGTCAGCCAGCTTGTACTCCGCGGTGACCGTCTCGTCGAGCAGAAGCTTGCCGTCGCGGTAGAGGTTGAGTAGCCGCGGAATGTCCGCGCGCGGATTCGCCTCGCCGTAAAGGCTGCCCAGCAGCCGCTTCTGGTACAGCGTCACCATCGCCATCGGCAGGGTCGGCGTCACGTCGGCCATCGACGCGATGGCGGTCATCACCACCGCGCCGCCCTTGCGGATGATGTCCATCGCCTCGTTGATCATCGGGCCCTTGAGCAGGCCGACCGTCAGCAGCGCGGAATCGGCCATCACGCCGCGGGTCAGATCGGCGACCAACTCCATGGCTTCCGGCATCGACGTCACGAAATGGGTGGCGCCGAACTCGAACGCCTTGTCCCGCTTGGATTCCACGATGTCAACGACGACGATGTGCTCGGCGCCCGCCAGCCTGGCACCCTGAATCGCACCGCTGCCGATACCCCCGCATCCGATGACCACGACGGTGTCACCGGGAGTCACGTCGGCGGTGTTGACGGCTGACCCCCAGCCCGTCATCACCCCGCAGCCCAGCAGGCACGCGCGCGACAGCGGCAGGTCGTCGTCGACCTTGACCAACGAGGTCTCCGACACCGTGCTCAGTTCGGAGAAACTTCCGACGCCGACCATCACACCGACGTCCTTGCCCTTTGCCCGGCGCCGGTACGTGCCGTCCGCCTGCAGGCCCAACAGGATGATTGCGCCCATATCGCACAGGTTCTGGTGTCCGCTGGCACACCAGCGGCAGCGGCCACACGCGGGCAGGAAGGACGCCACCACGTGGTCGCCCGGCTTGAGGTCCTTCACGCCGGGGCCGACCTCCTGCACGACGCCGGCACCCTCGTGCCCGCCGATCATCGGAAGTGTCACGCCAGCCAGATCACCGGTCTGGACATGGTGGTCGGAATGGCACAACCCGGTGGCCTCGAACGCGACGAGAACCTCGCCTTCCTGCGGACCATCGAGATCGATCTCCTCGACGCTCCACGGTTCGTTGAGTCCCCACAGCATGGCGGCGTTCGTCTTCATGGGCCGAGTTTAGGAAACTGGGACGCGGATTGGGCTGGATCGAAAGGCTCACTGTTTACTGCGCGAGAACCAGCCCGCCCAGTGCCACGATCCAGCTGGCGAAGCTGCCGACCAAGAAGTACTCCGTGACGTCATCGATCCCGATGTGCCCGTTCTCACGGGTCTTCTGCGCATTGATTTCCGGGAACCGGATGATGCTCTTGGCCGCGACCACCGCGGTGGCGGCCGCGAGCTGACCGGCCAGCCCGAGCCCGAGGATCAGCAGCCGTTCCATCGGGCCAAGCAGACGACCGCCCTTGAGTCGATCCGATGCCTGCGGTTGGCCGGCGGGCTTCACCGCACCGACCGAGGCGAGGACGAGCCGCACCAACTGGTTACCGGTCACGATTTGCAGGAGCACCACCGCGACGACCATGAGTATCCGGTCGGTTTCCAGGTCTGCGATTCCTGGCAGGTCGACCCACGTCGACCATCGCCGCACCAGGCCCCCTGCTTCAGACCCCAAGCCCGACAACAGAATCAGCAGACCGACCGCCGCGGCGAACACGACCAGCGGAGCCAGCTGGCTGTCGCCGGTTCGCTCGGAGCGCGCACACAGCACGACCCACGTGACGCTCGCCGCGATGGCGATCTCCAGCAGCACGATGTCGCGGGGGTGCCACAGCCCGGCAAGCGCCGCAGACCCGATGACCACAGCCACCGCGACGACGGGCGGCACCCAGGACCGGTCGGTCAACCGCCGCGTCAGATCGGCGATGCCCATCGCGATCAGCATCACCGCCAGTGCGCTCACGGGACACCACGCAGGTATTGCGATGCGACGACGATCAAGTCAAGGCCGTCACGCCCGGCGCGTTGGGACACCGCCGATGCGCTGATGCCCTCGGCGGCGGCGATGTCCTTCTTCGTCTGGTTGGTCAACAGGCCCTTCACTATCCGTATCGATCGGTCGTCCAGCGATCCAAGCAGATGGTCCCGACACAGCAGGGCGGCGTTGATGGCGTCGGCGTCGGTGCGGTCAACGCCGTTGACCCGGAACGACGTGCGAACCATGGCCAGGCCGGGCTGCCGTTGCGCGGCGGCCGTCCACTCGATCGCCTCACGCGCGGCCCACCAACCCGGACCATCCTGGATACCGCGCTCGGGATCGAGCACCGACACCGCGCCCCAGCCGATGCCGAATCGGACATCGATGTGGGTCGCGACGGCAAGCCTGATGGACAGTGCGGCGTCGATCGCCGCACCGACGCTGCGGTAACTACCCTGGAATTCGTCGCCGACTGTGAATGCCGGCGGATCGATCGCGCCCGCACCGATGTCGCGCAACGCCTGATTCAGAGCACGATGCTGGGCTGTGCGGTCGCTGACTCGCCGGGATCCGACGACGTCGCCGATGATCGTCGCTCGCACATCTGATGAAGCTGATACCTCCATCATGGCCATATGAACAGTATAGCTTCACTAGGGCAAAATTAAGCAATATTCTTCATCGGGCGCGGATCGTCGGCAGGTTTGCGGGCTGGCCACCTCGCCAGCGCAGCACGTCGAGCGCAACGGCGACATCGACGCTGGACTCGGCCAGTGGGCGGGGCAGCAGTTCGTCGGCGCGGGACAGCTTACGGAGCAGAGTGTTGCGGTGCGTGTAGAGCCGGGTCGCGGTGCGCGAGGCATTGCACTGCTCGACGACGTAAGTCCTTACCGTGTCGTGCATTTCGGTGCTCGCGGACTCGAAGGCGCCGAGGACGTGATTGACGAAAGCGGCGGCGCGGTCGGCATCGGCGGTGATCAACGCGACCAGTTCGATGTCGGCGAACATCGCCATCTGTTGTGGTGAGTGCAGGCGCGCCATCATCTGCTGAGTGCTGAGGGCGTCGAAGTGGCTGCGCCGGAAGCCATCCATCCCGTCAGCTGTCGGTCCGATTGCAATCCGGACGTCGGGCATGGTCGATATCGACCGGAGCAGCGTGTCGGTGTCGACAGTGCCGCCGCCGTGCGCCCACACCCATCGGGTGGCCGTGCTGGCCAGCACGCTCAGCGGGCGCGCCCCGCCGGCCGCAAGTCCGAAAGCCTCAGCCGTCCGGTCCAGCCGTGCCAGGTCGCGGTCCGGGTTGACGCTCCAGATGACCGCGGCGGTGTGGCTACCGGTCAGTGCGTAGCCGAGCCGGTCTTCGGCGCGTCGGCGGGGAATCGGTGCGCCCTCGAGGATCAGCGCGATGGTTTCGCGGCGCTCGGCGTGGGTGCCGCGGGTGAGTTCGTCGCGCTCTAATTCCATCTGCGCGGCGAGGAACGCCAGGGTGGCGTCGATGAACGCGCTGATCGACTGTGAGCACACATCGAGTAGTTCGTGAAGCTCGGCCGGGTCCGAGGTCAATTCGAACGCGATTTCCATGAGGCGTCGCCAGGCCACCCCCTCACCCACTCGGTAGGCGTCCAAGACGTACGCGTTGAGACCCCTGCGAACCAGCTCCCGAGCGATGTTCATCGGTTCGGGTCCGGTGTTCGGGGGTACAGGCGCGCCCGGGTCGCGCACGTTGGCCGTGCCCCAGAAATACATGTTGGCCCGGTTGCTGACGCTGACCGCCGCCGCGAGCTCGGGGTCCGAGGCGATCGTCGGGTTGGCTCCGAGGACGCCCGCGTCGAGTTCGGCGAGCCATTCCGGTTGGGCATTGACAACGACCTGCGCGCACCGCCGGATCAGGTCCCTGACGTGCGCTGAGGGTTCTTTCCATGCCATTTGGCCACTGTAGGGCCGCGGTGCAGACTGCACCAAGAGCTAGCCGATATTGGGTCATTTTGACGTTGGTTGGAGCTGTCGGCAAGGCGACGATTGTCACATCGCATCAACGCACCGACAGGAGTCACAGTCATGGTCCACACCGAACACGTCGACGTACTGATCGTCGGAGCCGGCATCTCCGGCATCGGCGCCGCCTACTACCTGCAGAAGGATCATCCGGACCGCAGCTACGCGATCCTGGAGGCGCGCGGCGCCTCCGGCGGCACCTGGGACCTGTTCCGCTACCCGGGGATCCGCTCGGACTCCGACCTGCACACCTTCGGCTACGAGTTCAAGCCCTGGCGCGACGACGACGCCATCGCCAGCGCCGACAAGATCCTGGCCTACCTGCGCGAGACCGCCTCTGAGAACCGCATCGACAAGCAAATTCGCTACCACCACAAGGTGTTGGCCGCGGCCTGGTCGAGCGCCGAGGCCCGCTGGACGGTCGACGTCGAGCACGCCCAGACCGCAGAGCTGCTGCAATTCAGCGCGAACTGGATCTTCATGGCCGGCGGTTACTACCGCTACGACGAGGGATTCACCCCGGAGTTCGAAGGTCGTGACCGCTTCAACGGTCAGATTGTGCACCCGCAGCATTGGCCGGAGGCGTTCGACTACACCGACAAGAAGGTGGTCATCATCGGCAGCGGCGCGACCGCGGTCACGCTGGTGCCTGCGATGGCCGACAAGGCCGCGCACGTGACGATGCTGCAGCGCTCGCCGAGCTACATCATGCCGACCCCGACGAAGGACGTGTTCGCCAACACCGCTAAGAAGATGCTCGGTGACAAGCGCGGGTACGCGCTCACACGCCGCAAGAACATCGTCAAACAACGTGCGGTGTACCAGTTCTGCCAGACCTTCCCTGCGCCGGCCCGCAAGCTCATCCGTCACCTGAACGCCAAGCGGCTGCCCGAAGGCTATCCGGTCGACACACATTTCAACCCGTCCTACAACCCGTGGGATCAGCGCCTGTGCGCGGTGCCCGATGGCGACCTGTTCAAAGCGATCACCGACGGCAACGCATCCGTTGTGACCGACCGCATCGTGACCTTCACCGAGAACGGGATCCAGCTGGAGTCCGGTGAGCATCTCGATGCCGACATCATCGTCACCGCAACAGGTTTGAACCTGCAGATGTTCGGTGGGGTGAGCCTGAGTGTGGATGGTGAGCAGGTCGACTTCGCCAAGACGTTCGCCTACAAGGGCATGATGCTCTCGGGCGTGCCGAACTTCGCGTTCGCCGTGGGTTACACCAACTCGTCGTGGACGCTCAAGGTCGGACTGCTGTGCGAGCACTTCTGCCGGCTGCTGACCCATATGGACGACAACGGATTCGACACCGCACGTCCCGAGATCGGCGACCCGGAGATGGAGGGTCGGCCGCTGTTGGACTTCTCCGCCGGTTATGTCAAGCGAGCGCTGGATCTCATGCCCAGGCAGGGTGACGGTGCCCCGTGGATGATGTCGTCGAGCTACACCGCGGACGTCAGACTCCTGCGCAGCGATTCGGTGCTGGACCCCAACCTGCAGTTCGACACCAACGACCCGGTTGCGGCCGCGCACGCGATGGCGGTGACCGCATGAACGACCAATTCTGCCGGGCCGGTGTCGATCGGAAGGTGTGCTATCGCACCGACGGTGACCCGTCTGCCGCATCGCTGCTGCTGATCGCCGGGCTCACGCTGGACCTGACCTCGTGGCCGCAGGACATGATCGATAGCCTTGTCGCACAGGGCTTCTACGTGATCCGGTTCGACAACCGCGACGTCGGCAGGACCAGTCCGGCCACAACACCGCCGCCGGGGCTGCTGCGCCGGGCGCTGCGCCGCCACCGCCGGGACGGGTACGACCTGGCGGATATGGCGGGTGACGCGATCGCGGTGCTCGATCATCTCGGCGTCGACCGCGCACACGTGGTGGGAATGTCGATGGGCGGCATGATCGCGCAGACGATCGCCGCCCGCCATCCCGCCCGGACGGCGTCGTTGACGACGATCTTCTCCACGACCGGGGCCAAGCGGGTCGGCCAGACCGCCGTCTCGACGCAGTTGCGCATGGTCAACCCCGGAGCACGCAACCGCGCCGAGTTCATCGGCAAGCACGTCAAGTTGATGGGCCACCTGGCGGGCACCGGTTACCCAATCGACAAGGCCGGCGCGGCCGAGTACGCGGCCCGGGCCTGGGATCGTGGGCTTCGGGAGGCGGCCGGCGAGGGTGTCGCGCGCCAGGTGAACGCGATACTCAAATCCGGTGACCGCACCGCCGAACTGCGTAACGTCACCGCCCCGACGATGGTGATCCACGGCGACCGCGACCTGATCGTGGCGCCCAGCGGCGGGGCGGCGACCGCCGCGGCGATCCACGGCGCCCGCCACGTCACCATCGCCGGCATGGGCCACGACGTCGCGCCTGGGGTTATCGGCCGGATCGTCGACCTGATCGTCCGGAACGCCGCCGAGTCGGCGGCTGGTGTGACCCAATGACCACGGTTGCCGCCGGCCGGGCGCTATCGGACCGGTTCCGGCTCGACGACAAGGTCGTCGTCGTCACCGGGGCCTCCTCGGGCCTCGGGGTCGCCTTCGCCCATGCGTGCGCCGAAGCGGGCGCAGACATCGTCGCCGTCGGACGTCGTCGGGACCGACTGGAACAGACCGTCGAACTCGTCGGCGCCGCGGGCCGTGAGGGCCTCGCCGTGGCTGTCGACGTGGCCGCGGCCGACGGCTGCCGCTCTGTCGTCGACGCCGCAGTAGGCCGATTCGGCCGCATCGACGTGTTGGTGAACAACGCCGGCGTCGAGGACCACGCCCCCGCGTCACGGCTGGCAGTCGAGGACTTCCGCCGGGTGCTCGACGTCAACGTCACCGCCTGTTTCGAACTCGCGCAGGGGGCGGCGGCGGTGATGCCGCGCGGATCGTCGATCGTCAACGTGGGCAGCATCATGGCCTACACCACGCTCGACATCCCGACCACGGCGTACTGCACCTCCAAGGCCGCGGTCCTGGGCCTGACCCGTTCGCTGGCTCGACAGTGGAGCGGGCGCAGGGGAATTCGCGTCAATGCGCTACTTCCCGGGTTCTTCCCGACCGACATGGTCGCCGCGTTGCCGCAAGGGCTTCTCGACGACCGGCTGCCGATGGGGCGGATGGGTGATCCGGACGAACTGGCCGCCGCGCTGGTCTTCCTCGCCTCGGACGCGAGCAGTTACATGACCGGCAGCGAGTTGACCGTCGACGGCGGCATGCGCCTCACCTGAGTACTTCATCAAAGACAAACTCAAGAGCAAACCGGAGCACCCATCATGACGATCATCGCGCCCCTCGATGCCATGTTCCTGGCGTCCGAAACCCGTGAGCACCCAATGCATGTCGGCGGGCTACATATCTTCCGGCTGCCCGAAGACGCCCCGGCCGACTACGTGCAGACGCTGCACCAACGGCTGCTCGAATGCACCGAACTGGCCCCCATGTATCGGCGCAAGCCGTCCTGGCCCGGCGCGCTCGGTGCGGTGCGGTGGACCGACGACGAGGACGTCGACCTGGACTACCACGTGCGGCACTCTGCGCTGCCACGTCCCGGCCGGGTCCGCGAACTGCTCGCCCTGGTGTCCCGGTTGCACGGCACGCTGCTCGACCGGCACCGTCCGCTGTGGGAGTTCCATTTGATCGAGGGACTGGACGACAACCGATTCGCCGTCTACGCCAAGGTCCACCATGCGCTAACCGACGGGGTGAACGCGGTCCGCAACACGAGGCGCATGCTCTCAGTGAAACCCACTGGCCGGCTAGGCGCGCTGTGGTCGCCGGGGCCGCGGCCCACCGTGGCGGTGGACGCGCCCGTCGCGGTTTCCGCCGCGCCGCTGGCCCGGGCTGGGGCACTGGCCACCAACATCGGGGGCGTATTGCCCACCGTCGCCGACGTCGCGGTGAAGGGGGTTCGTAATCCCGATGCCGCGCTGCCGTTCAGCGCACCCAAGACCGTGCTGAACCGGCCGCTGACGGGTGCCCGCCGTTTCGCGGCCCAATCCTGGTCGATCGAGCGGATCAAGCTGGTGGCCAAGCGGTATGACGCCACCCTCAACGACGTCGTGCTGGCGATGTGTTCGGGAGCGCTTCGCGCGTACCTGCATACCGAGGACCGGTTGCCGTTGAAGTCACTGGTGGCCGCCGTGCCGGTCGCGCTGCCACGCACCGACGTTGACGGTAACGCGGTGACGATGGTGCTGTGCCGGCTGGCCAGTGACATCGCCGATCCCGGCGAGCGACTCGGCCGCATTCAGGCGTCGATGCTCGCGGCCAAGCAGACGATGCAGGGACGCACTCCGCTGCAGTTGTCGACGATCGGCATGTTGACGTCGTTCGGACCGACCGCCCTCAATGCGATGCCAGGGTTCGGCTCGGCCGCGCCGCCGCCATACAACGTGGTGATCTCGAATGTGCCCGGTCCGCGGGAGCGGTTGTACTGGCAGGGGGCCGAATTGGAGGGGTGGTATCCGGTGTCGATGCCGATCGAGGGGCAGTCGCTGAACATCACCGTGCTCAGCTACGGGAACAACCTGGAGTTCGGGTTGATCGGCTGCCGACGAAACGTTGCGCACTTGCAGCGGTTGCTCGGCCACCTCGAGGACAGCCTCGCGGCGCTGGAAGCCGGCGGACCCGCCACTTAGCATTCAGTCAGTTGCCGGGGTCAGGTCGGGCAGCTGCCAGGTTCCGTCGAGGATTGCGGCGCGTGGCCGGTAAAGCCGGACCAGGAAGTTCCATCCTTCGGGTGTCGCGATGGTGTTGGGTTTGTCGCCGGATCCGTTGGGGTCGAACCGGACTGTGACCGAGCCGTCCGGATTCTTGATGCCGGTGACGCTGTTGACGGTGTACTGATCGTGTTCGTTCGGCTCGAAAAATCCCCGTGCGTTGTAGACCGAGACCGACCAGAATCCATCGACCGGAACATCACGCAACGTCAGCGTCTGGACGTGGTCAGACGGCGCCGGGTCGACGCCGATATAGGTGGCTTCCTCGGTCGGGAGTCCACCCCATCCGGCGGCTGTCCCGATGAGGTGGCGGATGGGGTCGACCTGATCGCGGGCACCGAAGGTGCGATCGAAAGCGTGCAGGCCCTTGGCCAGCGCGAGTAACGCATCGCGGGTGGCGTCCATGCTCGCGGCGTCGTAGTCGGGGTACCCGAACGGTTTGCCGGAGCCGGATTCGAGTTTCAGTGCGTCCTGAAGTTGGGCGACTTCGGCGAGGTCGCCCTCGTCGAGGGGGTTGACGAGGATGCGCACGGCCACAAGCACGTACGGCGTGTGGAACTGATCTACGGTGAGTCGGTAGGTGCCGGCGTCGTGGTATACGGCGTTGATGAAATGGTCTTGGTTGACGATCATCGCCGAGAGATAGCGTTCGCCGGAGTCGGGAAGTGTCAAGGCGGCGCCGGCGGATATGTCAACGATCGCGAAGCTGTAAAGGGTGTCGCGATTGAGGCGGATCACGGTCTGTTGGTCGACGGGGGCAGGTTCGCGATTGTGCCGGAATGTGTCGATCCCGCCTGCATCCCTCTGGATGTCGGCGAACATTCGGTCGGTCTCTGCTCGGACGAAATTGTCGACGTTGACGTGCATTCCACAAGTATCTCGCGCATGTTCGACATGCGCCCGCAGAATTACCGAACACCATCAGCGTGCGGTGCGTGCCTCCGGCTGCATTACGACTGAATGAAGGAAGAGGCTTCGGTCAGGTGCTTCACGGCGTCGCCGACGATCGACTCGACCAGTTCGGCGCATGACGGCAGGTCGCTCAGGATGCCCGCGACCTGGCCCGAAGCCAGCACACCCGCGTCGGTGTTGCCTTCCACGAGGCCGGCCTTCAGCAGCATCGGGGTGTTGGCCGCCATGACGACCTGCGCCCACGTGAGTTCCTTGCCGTGCCGCATCTCCAGGCCGTCGCTGATCATCGAACGCCATGTCATGCCGGACATCTTCTTGAACTTCTGCGCGTTGCGGACCGCCGCGGCGAAGCCCCGCAGGCGCGAAGCGCTTTCGAGTTTCTCCACGAGCCCGGTACGCAGCACCCGGTGCGGCATACCGTCGACCCGCGTCGATACGACGGTGCCGTCCAGTGCCGCCTCGAGGTACCGCTGCTTGACCGCGTCGGGCACCGTCGAATCCGACGTCAGGAGGAACCTCGTGCCCATCGCGACGCCGGCCGCGCCGTACGACAGCGCCGCGGCGAGTCCGCGGCCGTCGAAGAATCCGCCCGCCGCGACGACGGGAATGTCGACCGCATCCAGCACCGACGGCAGCAGCAGCGTGGTGGCGATCGGACCGGTGTGGCCGCCACCCTCGCCGCCCTGGACGATCACCGCGTCGGCACCCCAACCGGCCACCTTCTTGGCGTGCTTCGCCAGGCCGACCGACGGAATCACCACCACCCCGGCGTCTTTCAGCTTCGCGATCAGGTCGGGTTTGGGCGCCAGCGCAAACGAGGCCACCCGCACGCCTTCGCGGATCAGCAGGTCGATTCGCTCATTCGCGTCACCGGCGTCGGCCCTGATGTTGATGCCGAACGGCTTGTCGGTGGTGGCCTTCACTTTCGCGACGGCGGTCGCCAGCTCCTCGAGGGTCATGGTCGCCGATGCCAGGATGCCGAGCCCACCGGCATTGGAGGTCGCCGCCACCAGCCGCGCACCCGCCACCCAGCCCATGCCGGTCTGCACCACCGGATGCTCGATGCCGACCAGCTCGGTCAGCGGAGTGCGCAGCTTGACCATTATCGTATTTCCTTGTCCCGTAGCGACTTCGGATCAATGACCTCGCGGATCAGCTTCTGTTCCTCTTCGGTGGGCAGCCGTGTCGTATCGGCCTCCCCGAGGCCGTGCACCTCGAAAGAGGTGTTCTCGGCGACCTGCTCGGCCTCGACGCCGGGGTGCAGCGACACCGCGCGCATCTGGTGGTCGGGTCCGTTGAAATCGAAGACTCCGAGGTTGGAAACCACCCGAAAAACGTTGACGAACCGGTAGGCGGGGTTGTCGGGATCGACTTTGTCCCAGCCGATTCCGGATACTATGTCGACGGAATCGCCGAACACCCGCTTGGAGTGATTGCCAACCCAGTAGCTCGTCGCATGGTTGATGGTGTTCCCGGGAGCGCCGCGCACGCCGAACATCTGGCGGGTCGGATGCTGCAGCGGGCCGAACGCCGACAAATTCTGATTGCCGTAGCGGTCAACCTGATTGGCACCCATGACGACATGGCGCCTACCCCAGGCCAGCGTCTCGAAGACACGGCCGAACGGCATCCAGCCCTCGATCGCCCCGGCCGCACCGAGCGCGGGGGTATCGGCCAGCAGCCGGGCCTCTCCGTCGGTCAGCAGGATGTCGGGGGAGAAGGTCAGGCGCGCCAGCCGGGCCCCGATCGACACCATGTTCGCCATCGGGCTGACCATGATCTCGCCTGCGTCGCGGAACAATTCGGCGCACGCGACGGCGCATACCTCGGCACGGGTCACTGACATCACTGGCTCTCTCCAAACTTCCGCACGGCGGCCTGATAGTCGGCCTCACTGCCGGACAGATACGTCGTGACGAAGTCTTGCCACGTTTCGTCGGAACCCGCCGCCTCGGCGTAATGCCGCTGGAACTTCTCGTCGCGGCGGTAGTCGGGTTCGGCCGTGGTGAAGTGAGCACCGTTGGGTGCCTCGACCACGGTGTCGACCATCATCCGATTGATCAGCAGGGCCTGCGGCGGCACCGCCTTGATCAACTCCTCCGTCGGCACCACCCGCTCGACGGACAAGAGCCGCTGCTGCGCTGCCATCAGGAACAGGTCGTCGAAATACGGGTCGATGCCGGTGTATGCGGCATTGCCGTGGGCGTCACCGAGATTCATGTGGACTAATGCGGCGTCGAGGTTCAGCGCCGGCATGGCGATCAGTTCCTCGAAGCCATTTCCTGTGGGGTAGGGCGACTTCACCGTCTTGAGCTCGTCGCCCCAGAACGCGCGGACGTCGCTGCCCAGCCCGGCGCGGATCGGCAGGAACGGCAGGCGCTGTGCGGCGGCCTGCAGACCGCAGCGCACCATGCCCTCGTCCATCTCGCGGGCCTCGATGGCGCCGCTGGTGCGGGCCTTGGCGAACCACGGGTCATAGAACGGTGGTGAGTCCAACGACACGAAGCCGTAGTAGACGCGCTTGACCTTGCCTGCCGAGCACAGCAGGCCGAGGTCGGGACCGCCGTAGGTGACGACCGTCAGGTCCTTCACGTCGGTGCGCAGCAGCGCGCGAACGAACGCCATCGGCTTGCGCCGCGACCCCCAGCCGCCGATGCCGATGGTCATACCGCTCTCGATGGACGAGACGGCCTCGTCCAAAGTTGTTCTCTTGTCGCTCATTTGCCCTTCTTCGTCCCCGCGAACGCGTCGCGGTGCTCGTCGGCCACGCCTGCGAGATTGAGCTCGAACGTGAAGCCCTGTTCCATGCGGTAACTCGAGTTCACCCTCTGCACATCGATGAGGTTCAACGCTTCCTTGGCCGCGCGGATGACGCGGGTGTCCTTGGCGGCGATGTCGCGTGCCACCCGCAGTGCGGCCTCGTCGAGATCGTCGCGCGGTACGACCTCGTGCACCGAACCGAAGTGGTGCAGAGTCGCGGCGTCGACGGTGGCCGCGGTGAAGAACAGCCGTCGCATCATGTGCTGCGGCACCAGTCGCGACAGGTGCGTCGCCGCACCCAGGGCCCCGCGCTCGACCTCGGGCAGGCCGAAGGTCGCGTCGTCGGACGCGACGATGACGTCTGCATTGCCGACCAGCCCGATGCCGCCGCCGACGCAAAAGCCGTTGACCGCGGCGACCACGGGCACCTCGCACTCGTACACGGCGCGGAACGCGTGGAAGCAACCGCGGTTGGCGTCGATGAGCGCGGTGAAGCCCTCGGTGTTCTGCATCTCCTTGATGTCCACACCCGCGTTGAAGCCGCGGCCCTCGGCGCGCAGGATCACGACGTGGGTGCTGTGGTCGCGGCCGGCCGCGGTGATCGCGTCGCCGAGTTCGAACCAGCCGCGCGATGGAATCGCGTTGACCTTCGGATAGTCCACGGTGACCGAGACGATGCCCGGTTCGACCGTCTTGGTGGTGATCGTCATGCGGATACCTCGGTTACTCTGGGGGTCTCTACCTAAGCAAGCACTTGCTTGGTACGCTAGCACAGTGACCGACCGCCCAGAGATAGTCCTCGGACTCAATGACAGGGTCGTCCTGGTGACCGGAGGAGTTCGCGGCGTCGGCGCGGGCATCAGCTCTGTGTTCGCCGCCCAAGGTGCGACCGTGGTGACGTGTGCCCGCAGGCCGGTAGAGGGGTCGCCGTACGAATTCCACAGCTGCGACGTTCGCGACGACGAGTCGGTGGCGGCGTTGATCGACGCGATCACGAGCCGCCACGGGCGCCTGGACGTCGTCGTCAACAATGCGGGCGGATCGCCCTATGTGCTGGCCGCGGAGTCGTCGGCGAAGTTCAACACGAAGATCGTCGAGCTCAACCTGCTCGGACCCCTTTCCGTGTCTATCCACGCGAACGCGGTGATGCAGGAGCAGGCCCAGGGCGGCTCGATCATCAACATCGCCAGCGTCAGTGGGCGCAGGCCGACACCCGGAACCGCACCGTACGGCGCGGCCAAGGCGGGCATGGAGAGCATCACCGCCACCCTGGCCGTCGAATGGGCGCCGAAGGTGCGGGTGAACTCGGTGGTCGTCGGGATGGTGGAAACCGAGCAATCCGAATTGTTTTACGGCGACGCCGATTCCATCGCGGCCATCTCCAAGAACGTCCCGCTGGGACGGCTCGCCAAACCGGACGACGTCGGCTGGGCCGCCGCGTTCTTGGCCTCCGACGCGGCGTCCTACATCAGCGGCGCCTCCATCGAGGTGCATGGTGGCGGCGAACCTCCGCACTACCTGGCAACCACCTCTGCTGACATCAAGTAACGCATTCTTCGAACAACTGAGGAGATAAGAGATATGGGACTGCTCGACGGCCGCGTGGTCATCGTGACGGGTGCAGGCGGCGGCATTGGGCGCGCACATGCGCTGGCGTTCGCCGCCGAGGGTGCGCGAGTGGTGGTCAACGACATCGGTGTGGGGCTGGACGGCTCGCCCGCGGGCGGCGGTAGCGCGGCACAGGGCGTGGTCGACGAAATCACCGCTGCCGGAGGCGAAGCCGTGACCAGCGGCGCCAACGTCGCGGACTGGGCACACGCCGAAGGCTTGATCCAGACTGCCGTCGACTCGTTCGGCGGGCTCGACGTACTTGTGAACAACGCCGGCATCGTCCGCGACCGGATGTTCGCCAACACCAGTGAGGAAGAGTTCGACGCCGTCGTCGCGGTGCACCTCAAGGGGCACTTCGCGACCATGCGCCATGCCGGCGCCTACTGGCGCGCCCTGTCCAAGGCCGGCAACGCCGTCGACGCGCGCATCATCAACACCAGCTCCGGTGCCGGCCTGCAAGGCAGTGTGGGACAGGCCAATTACAGTGCGGCCAAGGCGGGAATCGCGGCCATGACGCTCGTCGCGTCCGCGGAGATGGGCCGCTACGGAGTCACCGTGAACGCCATTGCGCCGTCAGCCAGGACCCGTATGACCGAGACGGTGTTCGCGGAGATGATGTCCACCCAGGACAAGGAATTCGACGCGATGGCACCGGAAAACGTTTCGCCACTCGTGGTTTGGCTTGGCAGTGTCGAGTCCAAGGACGTCACTGGCAAGATGTTCGAGGTCGAGGGCGGCATCATCCGCGTCGCCGAGGGCTGGGCCCACGGCCCACAGATCGACAAGGGCGCGCGCTGGGATCCGGCGGAGCTCGGTCCCGTCGTCGGCAAACTGCTGGCCCAGGCGCGCCCACCCGTGCCGGTCTACGGGGCCTGATCGCCGCCGATTGCGCCGAAACGCCGTGCGATAGCGCGCCGCCTTCCATGATGGAGTGGTGAGACGCTACGGAGTTCTGTGCGCAATCCTGTTGGTGGTGGCCGGTTGTGGGGGTCAGCGTGGCGGCGAGAACGGGGCGGCGGCGACCGATCCGACGTCGTGTGAGGTCACGTCCGACGCCAGGCTGAGCATCGCGACGGGCAACACGACCGGGGTGTACTACGCCCTCGGTGGCGCCTACGCCGAAGCCATCAATCAGCAGACCGATGGCAAGTTGAAGGCCACCGCCGCCGAGACGTCGGCCTCGCTGCAAAACATTCAGCAACTCGTGGCCGGCACCCATCAGGTGGCGTTCTCGCTGGCCGACACCGCGGCCGACGCGGTCAACGGCATGGCGGCGTTCGACGACGACCAGCCGATCGCCGCGCTGACCCGGCTGTACCCCAACTACACCCAGGTGATCGTCCGCAGCGACGCAGGCATCAACTCGATCCTCGACATGCGCGGCAAGCGGGTGTCCACCGGTTCGCCGAACTCCGGCACCGAGGTGATCGCCAACCGCATGCTGGAGGCCGCCGGTCTCGACCCGAAGACCGATGTGCAGGCCCAGCGCACCGAACTCGGCAAGACGGTCGAAGGAATGAAGGACGGTTCGATCGATGCGATGTTCTGGTCGGGCGGGCTGCCGACCGGCGGCATCACCGACCTGTTCGTCAGCCAGCGCGACAACGTCAAGTTCATCGACGTGACCGACACGCTGCCGAAGTTGCAGAACATCAACCCGATCTACGAAGAGGGCGTCATCCCGGCCGACACATATCAGACGCCCACGGACGTCGCGACCGTCGTGGTGCCCAATCTGCTTCTGGTCAAGAACGATATGGACGGCAACACCGCCTGCGTGCTGACCAAGGCGCTGTTCGACCACAAGCCCGAACTGGTCAAGGTCAACAAGGCGGCCGAAGGCATCTCGCTGGACACCGCCCGCGAGACCATGCCCGTGCCGCTGCATCCCGGCGCCAAGCGCGCCCTCGACGACCTCGGCGCGGCGAACTGACCTCCACCGAAGCGGCTGCGTCGGCCGCCTACGAGGACGAGAAGCCGGCCCGGCGGCTGACCGGCTGGGTTCACCACCTGGTGACCGTGGGCTGTGTCCTGATCGGGCTGTTCGCGCTGTATCAGGTGTTCTTCCCGCTGGCGCAGGGCAATCAGGTTTCGCTGATCCTGTTCCTGGCGGCGGTCCTTCCACTCACGCTGCTGTGTTACCGATCCGGTGTGCGGTTGCGCCGCCGAACGACGGAAAAGACGGAGAACACCGACGACGCGCCGCGGCAGAATCCGACGTGGTTCGACTGGCTGCTGGCGGCGACCGCGCTGCTGGCCTGCCTGTATCCGGTGTTGCCGTTCCAAATCGGTGACGGCGGAGGGGGATTCGACGAGTTTCTCAGCAGGCAGAGCACACCCGCGATGCTCGATGTCGTCGTCGGAACGATCGTCGTCCTACTCGTCCTTGAGGCGTGCCGCCGGACCACCGGCGTGGCGTTGCCCACCGTGTGCCTGCTTGCACTGGGTTACGCCTACTACGGCGGGTACCTGCCGCAGGGGGCGGCGATCGCCCACGCCGGCGTGGATTGGGTGCAGATCGTCAGCGCGTCGTTCATGCAGTCGACGGGATTGTACGGCGTGCCACTGGATGTCGCGGCGACCTACATCGTGTTGTTCACCATCTACGGCGCGGTGCTCGAGGCGTCAGGGGCGAGCAAGTTCTTCATCGACCTTTCGTTCGCCGCGTTCCGCCGGTCGCGGGCGGCACCGGGACGGACGGTGACACTGGCCGGGTTCCTGATGGGCAGTGTGTCCGGATCCGGGACGGCGACGACGGTCAGCTTGGGGTCGGTGACGTGGCCGGTGTTGCGCCGCGCCGGGTACCCGCGCGAAAACGCGGGCGGAATGCTGGCGGCCGCGGGCATCGGCGCGATCCTGTCGCCGCCGACGCTCGGCGCTGCGGCGTTCATCATCGCCGAGTACCTCGGGGTGCCGTACCTGACCGTCCTGGTCTGGGCGGTGGTGCCGACGATTCTGTACTACCTGGGCATTCTGCTGGCCGTCGAGATCGACGCGCGGCGGTACGGCACGCGCGAGGTCGATGTCGACGCAGGATCGTTCTGGCGTCTGCTCGGCAGGTTCGGTTACCACCTCATCTCGCTGGTGATGATCGTCGTATTCCTCGCGCTGGATGTGTCGGCGATGCGCGCGGTCGTCTACGCCATCGCCGTCCAGATCGTGCTGTCGTATTTCGACCGCGAACACCGACTGACCCCGGTGCGGCTCTACCGGGCGCTGGCCACCGGGGTGCGCGGCGTGCTCTCGGTGGCGGCGGTGTGCGCGGCTGCGGGCGTTGTCGCCGCGATGATCACGCGCACGGGACTCGGTCTGCAGCTGAACTCCATCCTCGTCAACACCGCCCGCCTCATATCTGAAAACCCAACGGTCGTATTGATTTTCACGGCGATATTCGCCGCGTTGGCGGTCTCGGTGCTAGGGCTCGCGGTGCCCGTCACCGCGTCGTTCGTGATCAGCTGGGTTATCGTCGGGCCCGCGCTGCAGGACCTGGGTGTCGCCGCGCCGGCGGTGGCGATGTTCGTCTTCTATTTCGCGGTGCTCTCCGAAGTCACGCCGCCGACGGCGCTGGCGTCGGTGGCGGCGTCGGCGATCACCGGCGGTCGTGTCATCCCCACGATGATGCAGACGTGGAAGTACACCCTGCCCGCGTTCCTCGTCCCGTTCGCGTTCGTCTTGACCGACAACGGTGAAGGTCTGCTCGGTCTGCGGTCGTTCGTCGACATGGTGTGGACAGGCGCGGTGGCCGCGCTGGCGGTGGCCGCGCTGGCTGTCGTCACTGGCGGCTGGATGATCCGGCGGGCGGGCTGGCCCGAGCGCGTGCTGTGCGTACCGGCGTCCGCGCTGCTGCTCTATCTGAACCCGGTGACGATCGCCGTCGGTGCGGGTCTGTTGGCGGTGGCCGCGGCGGTGAACGTCGTCATGGCTCGCAGACGACCATCGGAATCACCCGATCAGCAGCCTCCCGATATCCCCGATACGGCGGGTACATCTTGATCAGGCTGGGCCAGTAGCGCTTTCGCTCTTCCACGGTCGCGTCCCTGGCGATCAGATCGAACTGCCGGTCGCGGATCTGCACCCGCACTTCGGGATTGGACTCGATATTGAGATACCACGCCGGATCGGAATCGCGTCCCCCGAACGAGGCCGGCAGTATCACCCGATCGCCGTCGGCCAGATATAGCGTCGGTGTGGTGCGCGGGCGACCGGTCTTGCGTCCCGTCGTGGTGACCAGCGCCGCGGGAAACCAGAGCAGTCTGGCGCCGACGCGGCCGTTGGTGCGGCGGTAGACCCAGATGTGCGCGCGGGCGAAGTACTTCATGGCCGCCCGCAGCGGCCGGGAGTTGCGGATAGCGCCTGCCATACCGCGTGTCTAGCCGTCTGGAAGTCTCGGCAAACCCTTGACCGAGCGTTGTCAGGGTTCGCAGATGACGAGCGGGATCACCCGGTCGGTCCAGGATTTGTAATCCTCATAAGACGGATACATCTCGACGAGGCGCGGCCAGTACTTCGCGCGTTCCTCCTCGGTGGCGTCGCGCGCGGTGAGATCGAGGATCTCTTTCTTGATTTGCACCTGGACTTTCGGGTTGGCCTTCAGGTTCAGGTACCACATCGGATGCTTGTCGCTGCCGCCCTTGGAGGCCGCGACGACGACGGTGTCGCCGTCGCGGTGGAAGTACAGCGGGCTGATCCGCGGCTCACCGGTCTTGCGGCCCGTGGTGGTCAGCAGTGCCACCGGGATGCCCTGGAAATCGCTGCCGAAGCCTTCGCCCCCGCTACGTCGGTACATGTAGGTGTTGAGCTTCGACATCCACTTGATGAAGGTGTCGGACGCCTTCGTGTCCGTGAAGCGGGGGCGCGATTTGGCCATGCACGTGATCCTAAGACGAGGTGAGGAACGGGCGAATCCCTGCGCGGATGTGGTGGATCAGACCGTCGGCCGGAATCTGGAACGTCTCGTCGATGTGCGCGCCGACCTTGCGCCCCAACAGAGAAGGCTTCGTCACGAGATCGAACTTCGCCCGGATGGTGTTGCCGTCGACGACGGTGAACTCGGGCACGGTCGTCGCCTGGATCACCCGGTACTGCAAGCCGCGATTCAGGCTGCGGCGCAGGTGATCTCCCGAGAATCCGGTCTTGAGCCCCACCTCGATGCGCGTGCATCCGGGCGCGAACGGCACCTTGTCCGCGTCGTGAGAGACCAGCGCGTCGATGTAGGACTGGGCGGCCGCGATGCGCTGGGCTTCCATGGACGATGGGGCCGCGGACATCAGATCCGCTCGATGATCGTTCCGGTGGACAGAGCGCCGCCAGCGCACATCGTGATGAGTGCGGTGCTCTGATCCGTGCGCTCCAGCTCGTGCAGGGCGGTGGTGATCAGGCGGGCGCCGGTCGATCCGACGGGGTGGCCGAGCGCGATCGCGCCGCCGTTGACGTTCACCTTGTCCATGTCCGGGTTGTGCACCCGCGCCCACGACAACACGACCGACGCGAACGCCTCGTTGATCTCGGTGATGTCGATGTCGCCCATTTTCATGCCGGCCTTCTCGAGCACCTTCGCCGTCGACTGCACCGGGCCGTCGAGGTGGTAATACGGCTCGGCACCGACGAGCGCGTGGCTGACGATCCGCGCCCTCGGCTTCAGACCGAGCGCCTTGGCCTTGTCCTCGTCCATCCACAGCACGGCGGCGGCGCCGTCGGAGATCTGCGATGACGTCCCCGCGGTATGAATACCGCCCTCGATCACGGGCTTGAGCGAGTTCAGACCCTCCAGCGTGGTCTCCCGCAGGCCCTGGTCCTTGCTCACGATGTGACGGTCGCTGGTCGGCTGCTTGTTCTCGTCGAGCACCGGCGCCTCGATACCGCTGATCTCGCGGTCGAAGCGCCCCTCGGCCCAGGCCTGGGCGGCCTTGCGTTGCGAGTCGAAGCCGAACTGGTCGATGTCTGCGCGGGTGATGCCGCGGCGCTGGGCGATGCGCTCGGCGGCGGTGAACTGGTCGGGCAGGTCGATGTCCCACGACGAGGGCCGCAGGATCCCGCGATCGGGGCCGGCGTTGGCGCCAAGCCCGACGCGGCTCATGGCCTCGATGCCACACGCGATGCCGACGTCGATGGCGCCGGCCGCGATCAGACCCATGATCAGGCCGTTGGCCTGCTGGGCGCTGCCGCACTGGCAGTCGACGGTGGTGGCGCCGACGTGGTCGGGCAACCCGGCGACCAGCCAGCTGACCCGCGTGATGTTGTTGGACTGCTCGCCGAACTGCGTGACGCAGCCGCCGATGACCTGCTCGACGTCACCGGCATCGATACCGGCCTTTTCGACTAGAGCCTTTTGTGTTGCGCCCAGCAACTCGGTGGCGTGTAGGCCGGATAGCCATCCGTTCCGCTTACCGATCGGACTGCGAGTGGCTTCAACGATGACAGGGTTACCCATTCCGTCAGGCTAGAACACGTTTCATTACTCTGACAAGCGAGGATGGTGACCTGCCTTTTATCTGCGGAGAAGGCATGTTTTACTGGCACTAGAACACGTTGCAATTTGTGTTGAAAAGGAGCGCACGGTCATGGCACCCCACAACATTCCCGCAGACTTCGACTTCCTCGACGCGAGCCTGAACCTCGAGCGTCTACCCGTGGAGGAGCTCGCCGAGCTGCGGGCCTCGGACCCCGTCCACTGGGTGGACGTTCCGGGCGGCACGGGCGGATTCGGAGACAAGGGCTACTGGCTCATCACCAAGCACGCCGACGTCAAAGAGGTGTCGAAGCGCAGCGACCTCTTCGGCAGTTCGCCCGATGGTGCCATCCCGACGTGGCCCCAGGGGATGACCCGCGACGCCATCGACTTGCAGAAGGCGGTGCTGTTGAACATGGACGCGCCGCAGCACACCCGGTTACGCAAGATCATCTCCCGCGGCTTCACGCCGCGTGCGGTGGGGCGGCTCGAGGACGAGCTGCGCGCCCGTGCCCAGAAGATCGCCGAGACCGCCGCGGCGGAAGGCTCCGGAGACTTCGTCGAACAGGTCTCGTGCGAGCTGCCGTTGCAGGCGATCGCCGAACTGCTCGGTGTGCCGCAGGACGACCGTGACAAGCTGTTCCGCTGGTCCAACGAGATGACCGCCGGTGAGGATCCGGAGTACGCCGATGTCGATCCGGCGATTTCCTCGTTCGAGCTGATCCAGTACGCGATGAAGATGGCCGAGGAGAGGGCCAAGAACCCGACCGAGGACATCGTCACCAAGCTGATCGAGGCCGACATCGAGGGCGAGAAACTGTCCGACGACGAGTTCGGCTTCTTCGTCGTGATGCTCGCGGTCGCGGGCAACGAGACCACGCGCAACTCGATCACCCACGGCATGATCGCGTTCTCCCAGCATCCCGATCAGTGGGAGCTGTACAAGAAGGAGCGCCCCGCCACCGCTGCGGACGAGATCATCCGCTGGGCCACACCGGTATCCGCGTTCCAGCGCACCGCGCTCGAGGACACCGAGCTCGCGGGCGTGAAGATCAAGAAGGGCGAGCGTGTGGTGATGTCCTACCGCTCGGCCAACTTCGACGACGAGGTCTTCGACAGTCCTCATCAATTCAATATCCTTCGGGATCCGAACCCCCACGTCGGCTTCGGCGGCACCGGTGCGCACTACTGCATCGGTGCGAACCTGGCCCGCATGACCATCAACCTGATCTTCAACGCAGTGGCCGACGCGATGCCCGATCTCAAGCCGATCGGGGAGCCCGAGCGGTTGATGTCGGGGTGGCTGAACGGCATCAAGCACTGGCAGGTTGACTACACGGGAGCGAGCGCACCCGTCGCCCAGTAGCTTTCGCGGATCACGCGCGCGGTGCGCGCAGTCGGCTCAAGGAGGATTCGGTGGATTTCAGTCCGGACGAAGGGCAGCAGGCTGTCGCCGATGTGGTGACGTCGGCGCTCGGCAGGGACAACAGCTGGGACGCGCTGGTGTCCGGCGGCATCACGGCCTTCGGCGTACCCGACCGCCTCGGTGGCGACGGTCTGGGCCTCGCCGAGGTCGGCACCGCACTCATCGAGATCGGCCGACACGGCACCGTGAGCCCCGCGCTTGCGACGCTGGGTCTCGGGTTGATCCCGCTGCTGGAGCTGGCGTCCGACGAGCAGCAGGATCGCTACCTCGCCGGGGTGCCGAAGGGCTCCGTGCTCACCGCGGCGCTCAACGAGCCCGGCGCACCGCTGCCGGACCGGCCCGCGACTGTGCTTTCCGCCGTCTCCGGCGGGCTGAAGCTGAACGGGGTCAAGGTCGCGGTTCCCTATGCGGAGCAGGCGGATTGGCTGATCGTGACCGCTGGCGGCGCTGTTGCGGTGATCTCCCCGAAGGCCGCGGGCGTACAGGTGGTCAAGACGCCGACCGCCAATCACGGCGACGAGTACTCGGTGACGTTCTCCGATGCCGAGGTCGACGGGGTGCTCGACGGTGCGCAGCCGCGGCGGGTGAACCAGCTGGCGCTGGCGGGCATCGGCGCGTTCGCGTCGGGTCTGGTCGCGGGCGCCCTACGGCTCACCGCGGACTACGTGGCCAACCGTGAGCAGTTCGGCAAGCCGCTGTCGACGTTCCAGACCGTCGCCGCACAGCTCGCTGAGGTCTACATCGCCTCGCGCACACTGACCTTGGCCGCGACCTCGGTGTTGTGGCGGCTCTCGGAAGGGTTGGACGCTGACGACGACACCGACATCCTCGGCTATTGGCTGGCCTCAGAGGCGCCGCCGGCGATGCAGCTGTGCCACCATCTGCACGGTGGGATGGGAATGGACATCGACTATCCGATGGACCGCTATTACTCCGGCGTCAAGGACCTGACCCGGCTGGTTGGCGGCCCGTCGCACCGACTCGATCTGGTGGGAGCGCAATGTACATCGAACTGACCCCTGAGCAGAAGCAGCTCCAAGCCGAACTGCGACAGTACTTTTCGAACCTCATCTCCCCTGAAGAGCACAAGGAGATGGAGAGCGACCGCCACGGCAAGGCCTACCGCGCGATCATCAAGCGGATGGGCTCCGACGGCAAGCTGGGTGTCGGCTGGCCCAAGGAATTCGGCGGCCTGGGCTTCGGCCCCATCGAGCAGTCGATCTTCGTCAACGAGGCACATCGCGCCGACGTGCCACTGCCCGCCGTCACCCTGCAGACCGTGGGGCCGACGCTGCAGCAGTACGGCACCGATCTCCAGAAGAAGAAGTTCCTCCCCGGCATCCTCGCGGGCGAGATCCATTTCGCGATCGGCTACACGGAGCCCGAGGCGGGCACCGACCTCGCATCGCTGCGCACCACCGCGGTCAAGCAGGGCGACGAATACATCGTCAACGGCCAGAAGGTGTTCACCACCGGTGGGCATGACGCCGACTACGTATGGCTGGCGTGCCGTACCGACCCGGAAGCCGCCAAGCACAAGGGCATTTCGATGCTGATCGTCGACACGACCGATCCCGGCTACAGCTGGACGCCGATGATTCTGTCCGACGGCGCTCACCACACGAACGCGACGTACTACAACGACGTCCGGGTGCCCGCCGAGATGCTGGTCGGCGAGGAGAACGGCGGCTGGCGCCTGATCACGACTCAGCTGAACAACGAACGCGTAATGCTCGGTCCGGCAGGGCGATTCGCCTCACTGTACGACCGGGTGCACGACTGGGCAGCCAAGCCCGGTTCGAACGGCGACACCCCCCTCGATCACGACGACGTGAAGCGGTCACTCGGCGAACTCAAGGCGATGTGGCGGATCAACGAGCTGCTGAACTGGCAGGTGGCCGCCTCCGGCGAGACCATCGACGTGGCAGATGCCGCCGCCACCAAGGTGTTCGGCACCGAACGGATCCAATATGCCGGTCGGCTCGCCGAGGAGATCGTCGGTAAGTACGGCAACCCGGCGGATGCGGAAACCGCAGAACTGCTCGAGTGGCTGGACTCGCAGACCAAGCGCAATTTGGTGATCACGTTCGGTGGAGGTGTCAACGAGGTGATGCGAGAAATGATCGCGGCGGCCGGACTGAAGGTGCCGAGGGTTCCCCGATGAGCGCGGTCGAGGACATCCAGAAGGCCGCCGAGCGGGTCAAGGCCGAAGGCAAGAGCAAGCCGCGGGTTGCCCGTCACCCGGTGAACCAGCCGATGATCGACCACTGGCTCGATGCAATGGGGGACAACAACCCCATTTACGTCGACGAGGCAGCCGCCAAGGCGGCGGGTCATCCGGGCACCGTCGCACCTCCCGCGATGATCCAGGTGTGGACCATGATGGGGCTGGGCGGCAACCGGCTCGACGACGATCCGCTGGGCAAGATCCTCGGATTGTTCGACGACGCAGGGTATATCGGCGTCGTCGCGACGAACTGCGAGCAGACCTATCACCGCTACCTGCGTCCCGGCGAGCAGGTCAGCGTCGCCGCAGAGCTGACCGACGTCGTCGGCCCCAAGCGGACCGCGCTCGGCGAGGGTTTCTTCATCACCCAGCGCATCTCCTGGCAGGTCGGCGACGAAGACGTCGCCGAGATGATGTGGCGCATCATGAAGTTCCGACCTTTGGAATCAGGCACAGATCAGGATTCCGAATCATCATCGCCGGTGCCCGACGATCTCGACGCGGACAGCATGATGCGTCCCGCGTCGTCCCGTGACACGAAGTTCTTCTGGGACGGCCTCAACGCGCACGAGCTGCGTATTCAGAAGCGCGGCGACGGCACGCTGCAGCATCCACCCGTGCCGGCACTCTGGCAGGACAAGGAGCTGGAGACCGACTACGTCGTCGCCTCCGGTAAAGGAACGGTATTCAGCTTCGTGGTGCACCACGCCCCGAAGGTGCCCGGCCGCACGCTGCCCTTCGTCATCGCGTTGGTCGAACTCGAGGAGGGTGTGCGGATGCTCGGCGAGCTCCGCAACGTCGACCCCGCGGAGGTGAAGATCGGATTGCCGGTCCGCGCAATGTATATCGACTTCCCCGAAGGGGATTCCGGGCCGGCTTGGACCAACTACGCATGGGAGCCTGCAAAGTGAGCGCACCCGCGATCGAGGTGGGGACGAAGCTGCCCGAGCTCGCACTCTACGGCGATCCGACGTTCATCGTGTCGACAGCGATTGCCACGCGTGACTATCAGGATGTGCACCACGACCGGGACAAGGCGCAGGCCAAGGGTTCCAAAGACATCTTCGTCAACATCCTGACCGACACCGGCCTCGTGCAGCGCTACATCACCGACTGGGCCGGACCGAACGCGATCATCAAGACGATCGGGCTGCGGCTCGGTGTGCCGTGGTACGCGTATGACACCGTGACGTTCAGAGGTGAAGTCACCGCCGTCGAGGACGGCCTGATCTCACTGAAAGTGACTGGCAGCAACAGCCTTGGCGACCATGTGATCGCCACCGCGACGTTGACGATCGGAGATGCCTGATGCCGGGTGAGTTTTCCGGAAAGGCGGCGATCGTCGGGATCGGCGCCACCGACTTCTCCAAGAACTCCGGCCGCAGCGAATTGCGGCTGGCGTCCGAAGCCGTGCTGGACGCGCTCGACGACGCCGGCCTGACACCGGCCGACGTGGACGGCATGGTCACCTTCACCATGGACTCCAACACCGAGGTGTCGATTGCGCGCGCCACCGGAATCGGTGAGTTGAAATTCTTCTCCAAGATCCATCACGGTGGTGGCGCGGCGTGCGCCACAGTCCAGCAGGCAGCGATCGCGGTGGCCACCGGGGTCGCGGATTGCGTTGTGGCATACCGGGCTTTCAACGAGCGGTCGGGGATGCGCTTCGGCCAGGTTCAGATGCGACTGGTGGAGAACGCCGACTCCACCGGTGTGGACAATTCGTTCTCGTATCCGCACGGGCTGTCCACGCCTGCCGCTCAGGTGGCGATGATCGCCCAGCGCTACATGCATTACTCCGGTGCGACCAGCGCGGACTTCGGCGCCGTGTCGGTGGCCGACCGTAGGCACGCCGCCAACAATCCGAAGGCGTACTTCTACGAGAAGCCGATCACCATCGAGGATCACCAGAACTCGCGGTGGATTGCCGAGCCGTTGCGGCTGCTCGACTGCTGTCAGGAGACCGATGGTGGTGTGGCGCTGGTGATTACGTCCGCTGAGCGGGCCAAGGATCTCAAGCACCGGCCGGCCGTCATCGAGGCGGCCTCGCAGGGTTCCAGCCCCGATCAGTATTCGATGACAAGCTACTACCGGTCGGAACTGGGGCTGCCGGAGATGGGCTTGGTCGGTAGGCAGCTCTGGGAGCAGTCGGGGCTGACGCCCGCCGACATCCAGACCGCGATCCTGTACGACCACTTCACGCCGTTCACGCTCATCCAGCTGGAGGAGCTGGGGTTCTGCGCTCCGGGTGAGGCCAAGGACTACATCAAGGACGGCGCGATAGAGATCGGCGGTAGGTTGCCGATCAACACCCACGGTGGTCAGCTCGGTGAGGCGTACATCCACGGCATGAACGGCATCGCCGAAGGTGTCCGGCAGCTGCGCGGAACATCGGTGAATCCGGTGGACAACGTCGAGCACGTGTTGGTTACCGCCGGCACCGGCGTCCCCACCTCCGGGTTGATTCTGGGCTGACGCCCGCTCTCGATCACGATGCCCGACCGCTGGATGCGGTCGGGCTACCGGTCGTCTGTCGACGATCTCGACGACTTGCCCATCGGCCAGCAGGTTAAGACCGAACCGTGCATCAAACTGCAAATCTAGCAAACAAATAGGTAGGCGATATCGGCCGTCGCACGACATTGCTGTCCCATATCTGGGAGTCGACAAATAGTGCAGACGTGTGGGATCCGTCACTAACGGATACGAAAGTAAATGCAAGTCGACCGTGGCGAAATATCGAGGCCCTGAGCGTGATATGCGCCCGCAGCAGGGAAGACGCTACGCTGGTAGCCAATCCGCGAAGAGCCGCCGCGGGGCAATTTGCTTGAAAACGCAAGCTTTGCCCAGGTCATGCTAATTTTCGAGTTGCTGCAAATCTGGCAAACTCCTACTCTGTTCATGGCGCAGTCGGAAAGCTGATCTAGGTAAGAGCAGTCACAGCGGCCTTCTCACGGACAACGAGAGTCCATCGGCCGCTGGGACGGTGATCGAGCCCGGCTGGAAATCACGTTCGCGGGGGCGACGAAAACAAGTCAGGAGTCTTGAACTTGGCAGGCCGCAGGAGCCCCGCGCCGGACGGACGCGAGACAAGAACTGGTTCATCGAGGCACCTCGTTGCTGCCCCATCACACCCATCTCTGATCGGAGTACTCAAATGACCAGTGCAGTGACCAACGGCAGCAGCAACGGATCTGCCGAACACGTAGCACCGATACTCAGCCCGTTACCCAAACCATCCGGCGGCGCCCAAACCTCTTCGGTCAGTCTCGTCATCCCCGTACGTAACGAGGCCCGCAACATCGCGTGGGTGCTGGAGCAGATCGCCGACGATGTCGACGAGATCATCCTCGTCGACGGCGAATCGACCGACGCCACCTTGATCACTGCCCGCAGTTACCGACCGGACGTCAAGGTCGTGGCGCAGGAGGGCACCGGCAAGGGCAGCGCATTGCGAACCGGCTTCCTCGCGGCGACCGGCGACGTGATCGTCATGATGGACGCGGACGGCAGCATGTCGCCCCAGGAGATCAGGCACTACGTGCACTTCCTCGCCAATGGCTATGACTTCGTCAAGGGCTCGCGGTTCATGGGTGGCGGGGGGTCACTGGACATCACGCCGTTCCGGCGGATCGGCAACCGATTCCTGCTGTCCGTCTTCAACAACCTGTACGGGACGGAACTCACCGATCTGTGCTACGGGTTCTGCGCATTCCACCGCCGCTATCTCGACCTCCTCGATCTCACCGCAACCGGATTCGAGATCGAGGCGGAGATGACAGTTCGGGCAGTGCAATCCGGTCTCCGAATCGCCGAGGTCCCCAGCCTCGAAATGCCGCGCCGCGCGGGCAAGTCGAACTTGCGTGCCATCCGCGACGGCAGAAGGGTATTGGAGACCACCCTGCGCGGACGGCGCGCGCCACGTCGGCGCAATGTGGGCCAGTTCATCCACGAGCTCGGGACCAGTTCGCTCGCGTCGGAAGCAGCAGCCGGGTCGGGATCGTGAGCCAGGCGTCGACCATGTTGGTTCGGCCGCCGCGCATCGTCCTGGCGACCGACCGGTTGAGTCCGGGGGGAGTCTCACACTTCGTCTTACAGCTGGCGAATCACTTCCGCGCTCGGGGGTGCCAGGTCGACGTCGTGACACTGCGCCCCGGAGAGTGGGATCACCGGCTGGTCGAATCCGGCGTCGACGTCCATACAGTGCCGAGTCGCAAGGTCGTCGGGCTGATCCGGTCGGCCGACGTGATCCATTGTCAACAACGGATTCTCGGCCTGCTTGCCGTCCTTCTCGGCGCACGCGCCCGCACCATCGAACACGTCCACAACGTCATGTCGGGCTACCGATTGCTGTCATTTCGGGGCTCGACCATCGTCGCGGTCTCGAATCACGTACGAAGCGGACTGCAGTCGCAATATCCGCGGCTGGCGAAACGCCATCTGAGCGTCGTGCCCAACGGCGCGCGCAAACGTCCCGGTGATCCCCTGCCGTTCGGACGCCGGTGCTACGACATCGTCGGTGTCGGCCGGTTCGAGGAGCAGAAAGATCCCCTCGCCTTCCTCGACTTGGTGGCGCGACTGCACCGGCACAACGCCGGCCTGAGAGCCGTGTGGATCGCGCCCGGCGCCGGATCGCTGCAGCAGCAGTTCATTGATCATCAACGCCTGCTGGGGCTGAACGAAACCGTGACGGTAGCGCAGGGCGGCACCCATGAGGCCACTCGGGACCTGATCGCACAGTCAAGGGTGTTCCTCTTGACGTCGAAGTGGGAGGGCCTGCCACTCGCGGCTCTCGAGGCGCTCGCCAGTGGCACCCCCGTGGTGACGACACCCTGCGGTGAGATCGCCGACATCATCGAGAACAACGGCTGCGGGGCGGTGTTGGATTCCGACCTCGAGGCAGGGACGTCAACCCTGATGTCGCTGACCTCCGACCGCTTGCTCTGGGAAAGCAACTCCACCAACGCATTCTCGGTCGCCGACGATTTCTCCGAGGACGGCATGACGGCCATGGTCGAACTCATCTACAGATCGGTGAAGCCAAGCGCGTGGCCCGATGTTCCTCATCGGATGCCAAGCGAAGGAGGGGTGTTATGCGAGTCTTGATGACCGGCCATCGCGGCTACCTCGGCGCAGAGATGGTCCCAGTCCTGAGACAACTGGGGCACGACGTCGTCGGGCTCGACACGGATTACTATGCCGGGCGCGACTTCCTGCGCTCGCCCGATCCGGTTCCGATGCTCGCCATGGACATCCGCGACGTGAGCGCCCGCGAGCTGCGAGGGTTCGACGCCGTGGTGCACCTGGCCGCGCTTTCGAACGATCCGGTATCGGCACTGAATCCGCAGCTGACCTACGACATCAACCTGCACGCCAGCGTCAGCTTGGCTGAGGCAGCCAAGGCCGCGGGCGTTACCCGCTTCGTGTTCTCATCGTCGTGCAGCCTCTACGGTCGCGGCGGTGACAAGGCACTTTCCGAACTGGCCCCGCTCAATCCGGTGACTCCATACGGTGAGTCGAAAATCCAGGTCGAGCGCGCACTGTCGGCGCTCGCCGACGACACCTTTTCGCCGACCTATCTGAGGAACGCGACGGCATACGGGCTGTCGAGGCGGCTGCGTGAGGATGTGGTTGTCAACAACCTGGTCGGACACGCGATGACCAGTGGTCGTGTGTTGTTGCTCAGCGACGGCCAATCGTGGCGCCCGCTGGTCCACGTTCTCGATATAGCGCACGCATTCGCCCAGACGCTCGCCGCACCACGCGAATCCGTTCACGACGAAGCCTTCAACGTGGGCAGATCAACCGAGAACTATCGGATCGCCGACGTCGCAAAGCTCGTCGCCGAACTGGTTCCCGACTGCGTCGTCACGTGCGGTGAACACGCCGCGCCGGATATCAGAAACTACCTCGTCGATTTCACGAAGATCGAGACGCAGCTGCCCGGGTACCGCCCGACATGGACTGTGCCAGCGGGTATCACACAGCTTCGCGACGCTTTCTCCGCCGGAAACATGACGGCCGAACTGTTCGACGGGCCGGACTATGTACGGTTGCGCACCCTTCAGCAACTCATCGAGAAAGGTCTGCTGGACGACGAATTGAGATGGAATCGCAGAGATGAGGAGTCACCCGAATGAAAGCAGTCATTTTGGCAGGCGGTCGAGGCACTCGCATCAGTGAGGAGTCGCAGGACCGTCCGAAACCGATGGTAGAGATCGGTGGACACCCGATCATCTGGCACATCATGAAGATCTACGCCTCTGCGGGCATCACCGATTTCATCGTGCTGCTCGGATACAAGGGCTACATGATCAAGGAGTACTTCGCCAACTACTTCCTGCACACCAGCGACGTGACGATCGACCTCGAGAACAACACGATCAAGACATTGAAGTCCACCAGTGAACCCTGGCGTGTCACGTTGCTGGACACCGGGTTAGAAACGATGACCGGTGGCCGACTGCTGCGCGCCCGAGAGCACATCGGCAACGACGACTTCGCGTTCACCTACGGCGACGGCGTCGGAGACATCGACGTCGCGAAGGTAGTCGACTTCCACAAGAACGCGGGCTCGATCACCACCGTGACCGCGGTGCAGCCGCCAGGCCGGTTCGGAACCCTCGAGATCGATGACATGCACGCAGAGTTCAGGGAGAAGCCGAAGGGCAGCAGTGGCTGGATCAACGGCGGCTTCTTCGTGTCCTCGCCGAAGATCCTCGACTACATCGACAGTGACAGCACGCTTCTCGAACGCGAGCCACTTGAAAGACTTTCTGCCGAAGGACAACTCGCCGCGTACAAGCACCATGGCTTCTGGCGCGGGATGGACACCATCTGGGACAAGATCTACCTCAACGACCTGTGGAATCAGGGCAACCCGCCGTGGAAGGGTTGGGACGACTAGTGCGCGAAATGACCGACGTCGTCGACAAGAGCGACGGACCCGTACCGGTCTATCGGCCCTATCTCGGCGACGATGTGCAGAAAGCGGCGACCGACGCGCTCGCCGCGGGGTGGTTGGGCATGGGAAAGCTCAGCCAGGAGTTCGAGATCTCCATCGAGCGCTATCTCGGCCTGCAGGATCGTCGGGTGGTCTCCACGAACTCGTGCACCGAGGCACTGCACCTGGCCGGCCGCCTGATCGGTCTCGGACCCGGTGACGAGGTGATCTGCCCCTCCTTCACCTATGTCGCTGGACACCAGGCGATCAGCCGCACCGGCGCCGAGATCGTGTTCTGTGACATCGAGCCAACGTATCTGAGCATCGACCCCGCCGAGGTCCGCAAGCTGATCGGTCCGCGGACCAAGGCCATTCTGGCTGTCGATTACCTCGGTCTCCCTTGCTATCTCGACGAGCTGATGGCGATCGCGCGCGAGCATGGCCTGAGGGTCATCGAGGATGCGGCACACGCCTTCGGCAGCGTCAGCAAGGGCAGAGCGATCGGTTCGTTCGGAGACATCACCTGCTTCAGCTTCGGGCCCGTCAAGACGATCACCAGCCTGGAGGGCGGCGCGGTGATCACGTCTGATGTCAACGACGTCCAGGCATTGCACGAGCTACGGCATCTCGGTATCGACTCAGACACCGACGCCAGATACCGCAATCAGCGCAACTGGGATTTCGACGTGGTCCGGCAGGGCTACCGCTGTCACTTGGGTTCGGTCCCTGCCGCGATCGGTCTCTCGCAGCTCGCCCGCGTCGATGAGTTCATCGACAACCGGCAGCTGTATTGCCGGTATTACGACGAGGCCTTCGCCGATCTCGACGGCGTGACGCTGTTCGATACCGACTGGACCGACGTCGCCCCGTACATTTACGTCATCAGGCTGCCCGACGCCGGTGTCCGCGGAGCCCTGATCGACCACCTCAAACGCCTCGGCATCGCCACCGGCATTCATTTCCTTGGTGCGCACCACTTCAGCTACTACCGAGATTGCCGCCGCGGCAGTCTCGAGGTCACCGAGGTCGCTGCCGACAGTGTGCTGACGCTACCGCTGCATCCCTACATGAGTAGAAGCACCCTGGACAGGGTGATCGACGGTGTCCGCGACTTCATGACGATGCACATGAGGAAGGCATAGCCGCGGGTGGTTAGCTCCCTGGACACCACACGCAGAGCCCACCCGGCCGGGCAGCACCGGCGTGGCACCGTCGGTCCGGCGCCCCCGAGCGCTTTCGAGACGCCGACGATCCTGGTGCTGTCGGCCGTATTGATCTGTGCCTCGTCCATATTGACGATGCTCTCGATCATCGGTCTGAGTGAGTTGGTGCCCGAGTCAGTCCGCGTTGCGCTGGTGGTCCTCACCGCCGTCACGCTGCCCGGCTTGCCGATTGCGTCGTGGTTATGCCTGCCGCGTAACGGGATATTCGCCAGTGTGGCGGTTGCGCTGTCACTTGCGTCGACCCTGCTGTTGTCACAGTTGAGCAATGTGGCCGGCCTACATCACCCCTTTGCTGTTCAGCTTCTGATTCTCGGCATGGCTACGGTGCCCACCGTGCTTCTCGCGAACCGATGGCGCACGCAACCGAGTGTCCTTCGCGCGTCGCCCGGCCGCAGTTTCCTTGTCAGTGTTCGCGCAACGCTCGGGCGAGCCAGCGGATACAGCATCGCGATGTTGGCCATCGCCCTTGCGCTCTTCGTCGCCGGAGTGTCCGAACTCGATACCGACCGCAGCGGCGCCACCGGGCTGATCGGCATCTTGGGTATCAAATACGTTGCCGGGTTCGCGCTCTTGTGCGTGGTGCTCGCCGTGGAGTACAGCAGGACCGTCATCGACAAGGCGATGCTCGCGTTATCGAACGTGATGTTGGTGATGTACATGACCATGCCGGTAGCGTGGTCGGATCGCACGGCGCCATTCTCGACGGCATACGTTCACCGATACATCGCCGACTGGATCGTCGACATCGGCGCTATGCCACCACCTGTCGACGCCAGAATCAGTTGGGGCGGCTTCTTTTCCGGCGCCGCGCACCTGATGAGTATCGGGTCGCTCAACGACAGCGCAGTGTTCGTCACCAGTGCGTCCTTCTTCTTCGGCGTTCTGCTGATCTTCCCGGTTTACGCCATCGCTCTGGCCCTGAGCGGGAATGCCCGGACGGCCTGGCTCGGTGTCACCGTCTTCGTCCTCTTCAACTGGTATCAGCAGGATTACTTTGCGCCCCAAGCGGTCGCGATGCAGCTCTACGCCACAATCCTGGCGGTGCTGATCTGGCAGCTGCGGGCAGCGCGGCTGCCGGTACTGCACGGCCGTCGATTCGCGGGACTGACGAAACCCTGGAGTCGCCTGCCCGGACTGGTTCCCCGTACCGATGCGCGATGGTCACTTGCGATGGAGGTTGCGCTGGTCGTGCTGATCGCGGCCATGGTGGTGTCGCATCAGTTGACACCGCTGGTGACCATCGGCGCACTGCTATCGATGTCGATGCTCGGCGTCACGCGGCTCAAACTCCTTTGGCTTGCAGCGCTTCTCATCTTCGTCGCGTGGTTCACCTACGGCGCCAGCGCCTACTGGCAGGGCCACCTCGGCGAAGTGCTTCACGAACTCGGCAGCGTGCGCAGTAGCTTGGGCGTCGGCGTGTCGAATCGTATCGCTGGGGATCCCGTCTACAGCACCATGCAGCTGCTGCGGATCGGCGCCGGCGCCCTTCTGTTCGTCATGGCCGCGGTCGGCCTTTATCGGATACGGCGGAGCAAGTTCTGGCTCATTGCGGCGGCCCTCGCGTTGCAGCCCTTCATGTTGGTCGTGGTGCAGAGCTACGGCGGGGAGGTCGTGATCCGCTGCTTCCTCTACGCGTCCCCGGTATTGGCGCCGCTGGCGGCAATCGCACTTCGGTCAGTGCTGCGGCTGGGAACGAGAGGGCGCGAACGACGATGGGGCATCACCCTGGTGACAGGTGTGCTGTTGCTCATCCTGGGGCTGTGGGGCCTGACCAATCGGGGGTTGAACACATCGTTCGAGCACACCGACCCAGCCGAGCTGGCGATCTCGGAGCAACTGGCAAAGCAGGTTGCTCCGGGGTCGGTTGCCTTCTGGGGTCAAGGCACGTTGCTCGGCCTGCCCAGGGGTCACGACGTCGGTGCCGCCTGCATCGAGGCGGGTCGCGATCTCGCCGAGTGCACCGCCGAAGGAGACGCGTCGTATCTCATCGTCACTCGGCAGGACGAAAGGCTTCTCGAATACCGCTATCGCGTCGACCACGATGCGGTGGCGCGGGCGATCGAGTTGCTGGTGTCCTACTACGCCTTTACCCCGGTTTACAGCAGCGAGCTCGTCACAGTGCTCGAGCGCGCCGGTGCCAAGCCCGTTTTGCTCGGGATACCGCAATGACCGGCATCGCGCTCTTTGCCCTTGCGGGACTGCTGTATGTCTTGGCGACCCTGCGCCGTGAGTGGCAGGTGTCCTATTACGGCGATCTGCGCCAGGACGACATGAAAACCGTGCTCACCTTCGCCGCTGTGACCGTCTCTGTTTTCGCGGTGGCAATCGCAGCCCTCTCAATGGTGCTACAGACGTGAAAGGCTTGACGTTGCCCAGACGTGCCGTTTCGGCGGCGATATTGCTTACGGCCGTGGTCGTGGCTACCTGTCCGACATCGGCTTCGGGGCAAGCGCCGCGGATGGAGTTGCCAGGCTGGACGCCGGTGTTCTACGACGACTTCGATCGGGACGCGCCGATCGGAAGTTGGGCCAACGATTGTGATCCCGGGAAGGTGGCGTACCAGGGTCAGCAGGGCCAACAGTGGCTCAGCTACCCGCGCTGCTTCAACGACACCATCGATCGCCGACCCTACCGGTCGGAACAGGTGCTGCAGGTGGCCGACGGGATGCTCATCTTCAACCTGCAGAACGTGGACGGTCAGCCTGCGGGCGCCAACCCTTCCCCGATACTGCGCAGCGGCAGTCAGTACCAGCGTTACGGCCGGTACTCCGCACGGATGCGCGTCGACAATCCCAATCTCACCGAGTACTACGTCGCCTGGTTATTGTGGCCGCAATCCGAAAACTGGCCGTACGACGGCGAATTGGACTTCCCAGAAGGCGGATTGGCCGGTCCTGTCGGTGGCTTCCAGCACTTCGCCGGCCCCGCCTCGTGCAACGGCTGCAAGATACCTTCCCGGGACGTCGGTGCGCGGTTCACCGACTGGCACACCTACACCATCGAGTGGTCACCGGGGCGGGTGCGCTACCTACTGGACGATGTGGTGGTTCTCGATAGCACCGAGTCGGTGCCGGACACTCCGATGCGCTGGCAGCTGCAAACCGAAACTCGCGGAAACGGAAACAACAGTGGACGGCTGCTCGTCGATTGGGTTTCCGTTTGGTCCTACAGCGGATAGCGAAATATGGAGACTGCCGTGACGACGACAGCGACACACCGGGTCAGCGTGATCATCTGCGCATACACCGAAGAGCGCTGGGACGACCTGGTGCGCTCAGTGGGCAACGCCGCCGAGACGCTCCTCGATGACGACGAGTTGATTGTCGTCGTCGACCACAACGCGCAACTCTTGGCTCGCGCGCAACGGGAGATCGACGACGTCGGGCGACCGGCGCTACAGATCGTCGCCAGTACGGAGAAGAAAGGTCTGTCTGGCGCCCGCAACAGCGGGATCGCTTGTGCCACTGGTGACATCGTTGCATTCGTCGACGACGACGCCGCTGTGCATCCCGGCTGGCGTGACGCCCTCACCGGCCACTATGCCGATGCCGCGGTGGCAGTGGTGGGAGGCTCTGCCCAACCGGTGTGGCCGAATGAACGACCGCGATGGCTGCCCGGTGAGTACGACTGGATCGTCGGATGCGCCTACGTCGGTCTGCCGACGACGGTGCTGCCGGTACGCAACGTAATGGGCTGCAACATGTCGTTTCGTCGTGAAATCCTCGGTTCGGTAGGCGGTTTCAATACCGATCTCGGACGAGTGGGACGACACCCGGTCGGTTGCGAGGAGACCGAATTCTGTATCCGGATATCGCAGCGGTGGCCGTCGAAGAAAATCCTGTTCGATCCCGATCTCCGGGTTTCACATTATGTATCGGCCGACCGCACCAAACTTCGGTACGCGGTGCGGCGGTGCTTCGGAGAAGGCATATCGAAGCGCCAGATATCACGGCTCGTCGGCTCGCGTGATGCCACCAGCGCGGAGCGAAGCTACCTGACCGTCACGGTGCCGCGGGCGCTGCTGCGCGGTGTGCGGGAGGGCTTGTCGCCGAGGGCTCGTCGCTTCGCGCCCGGCGGTCTGGCCCGATCGGCGGTACTGGTCCTTGGCGTATCGGCGGCCGGGGCCGGTTACGTGTACGCCGCGGCTCGGGAGAGACGGCACTGATGTCGATCACCGTTTCGGGCCCGCAGCCCCGCAGTGGGTTGGCCGGGGATTCGATCGCGATCGTCCTGACGTACTTTCTCACCGCGGCGGCGGGCATGCTGTTCTGGATCGTGGCGGCCAGGACGATACCTGCCCACGAACTCGGTGTGCAGACTGCGCTCATCTCGCTGATCACGACCATCGGTACCGTCACCGCCTACGGCGTCGGCAGTGCCTACAAAGCCATGCTGTCCGCGCCCGGGTGCGTCCGCCGTCAGCGCCTCGTCGACGGTCTGATCATCACGGTTGTGGTGTCGCTGACCGTCGGGGCGCTGGCAGGCCAGTTCGCCGGCGAGGCTGTGGCCGGCGATTCCATAACTGCGCTGTTGGTGCCTGCCGGCGCGCTGGTGCTGGCATTGTTCGTGCTCAAGGACGCGGCGCTGATTGGCCTGCACGCCACGCGGTGGCTGCCGGTCCTCAACCTGGTCTCGGTTTTGGTCAAGGTCGGTCTCGTACTGTTACTTGCGGGGTGGCTGGACCTGCCCGCAGTGTGGGCGACCGTCATACCGGCCGCCGCGACGGCATTGTTTGCCTTCGTATTCATCATTCCCGCGTTGGTCAAGTATCCCGGCGGTGTCCCGTCGCAAGACGTGCCGGATCCCCGGCTCAGCCGTCGGGCGATGGGCGCGTTCGTCTTTCGTGACGGAGTCGCCAGCTCGACGTCGTTCGGCCTCATCCTGGTGCTGCCCTTTGTCACCACCTGGCTGGCGGGGCCGGTTGCGGGCGCGACGCTGGCGATCGCGATGGCCGTCGCGCAGGCATTGGACTTCGTTCCAGACGGGGCCGGCGCGGCACTGACCTCTCACATGGCCCGCGAACCCGCGGCGGCGACCTTTCACGTGCGGCGAATCTGGCTGATCTCCACGGTGCTGGTCGGCACCGGCGCGGTGGTTCTCGCGATCGGCTCGCCCTGGGTAGGTCGGCTGTTCGGGGACGGCTACGACGGCGCCGATTTCCGCGCTTGCTTGATCGTGGTCGCAGTGGGTTCGGTTCTGCGCGTGCCGTACTCGATCTGGATGTCGGTGCTGCGGGCATCACTGGAGACCCGCACGATCTTGCGAGTCAACACGGCGACGTTCGTCGTCTCGTTGCCGACGATCGGCTATCTGACCCACTACTGGGGGGGCGTCGGCGCCGCCGTCGGCCTCGCCATCGGCTCTGCCCTGCTCGGTGGCTTTGGGGCGTGGGACCTCAAGCGACGCTGGCTCGGCGGCAGCCGCTAGGCCGGGACGAGCTCCACGCCCGCCAGTGCCACCGCGTTGTCACGCTCGGGCGCGGTGACCACGGCGGTGAAACCGTCGCCCTCTTTCCAGATGCTGGCCAGCAGCGTCTCGCCGGGGAACACCACACCCGCGAACCGGGCGCCGTAGCTCCCGACCCGGGCGGTGTCGCCGTCGAGCAAGGTGTCGACCATCGCCTTGCAGGTCATGCCGTAGGTGCACAGACCATGCAGGATCGGCCTCGGAAAGCCTGCGGCGGCCGCGAATTCGGGATCCGAATGTAACGGATTGCGGTCACCGCACATGCGGTACAGCAGGGCCTGCTGCGGCGACACCGCGATCGATATCTCGAAATCCGCGGCGCGCTGCGTGTGGTCCGATGACGTAGAAGACCCAGACGGGCCCCGTTCGCCGCCGAAGCCGCCCTCGCCGCGGGCGAAGATCGACCGCTTCTGCTTCCACAGGACCGTGCCGTCCGGTGTGGAAACCGTGGTCTCCGACCAGATCACCGCGGCCTTGCCCTTGTCCCAGATGTCGGTGAACCGGGTGACAGCGACGCCGGTGCCCGACGGCGGGATCGGCCCGGGCGCAGACACCGCTTCGCTGGCGTGCAGCACCTTCGAAAGCTCGATGTCGATCCCGGGGAAGCGAACGCTGGGCGGTTCGGTCATGTGGAAGCTCTGCGCCACGTTGGCGAACGTCGGCAGTACCTGCGGGGTGCCGTCGGTGAGGTAGCGCAGTTCGCGCTTGTCCATCGGGTCGCCACCCGCGCCGAGGCCGAGGTGGTACAGCTGGACATCGCTACTGGTCCAGGAGAATTCAGCGGGTGGAAGCTCGGCGCCCAGCGCCTCGTCGAGATTGATGGGCATCAGTTCTTCCCCGCGATGTGTAGTGCTGCCAGGTATCCGAACGTCATGGCGGGGCCGATGGTGCCGCCAGGACCGGGATAGGTGTGGCCCATCACCGGTGAGCTGACATTACCCGCGGCGTAGAGGCCTTCGATGATCGAACCGTCGTCGCGCATCGCACGCCCGTGGATGTCGGTGCGGACGCCACCCTTGGTGCCCAGGTCACCCGGCACCATCTTGGCCGCGTAGAACGGCGGTTTGGCGATCTCACCGAGGTTCGGATTCGGCTTGACCGTGGGGTCGCCGTAGTAGCGGTCGTACGCACTCTCGCCACGTTTGAAGTCCTCGTCGACACCCGAGCGGGCGAAGCCGTTGAAGCGCTCGATCGTCGCGGTCAGTGCTTCTGCGGACACCCCCGTCTGCTCGGCCAGTTCGGCGATGGTGTCGGCCTTGACGATGACCCCTGATTCCATCCACTTCGTCGGGATCCGTTGTCCTGGCTGCAATCCCGCGAAGATGTAGCGATCGCGGTAGGTCTGGTCGAACACCAGCCACGCCGGGATGTTCTCGCCGGGACCCGGGCCCTGGCCGTACTGGCCGCCGTACATGTGGTGGCACGCCTCGACGTAGGGCATCGACTCGTTCATGAACCGCTTGCCGGCCATGTTCACGATGATCGAGCCGGGGGAGTTGCGTTCGGACAGCGCGAACCACGGTGCATCCACCAGCGGAACCGTCGGCCCCCACCAGGCGTCTTCCATGATCTCCAGCGCGGCCCCCAGCTTCTCGGCGGCCAGGATGCCGTCACCGGTGTTCGCCTTCGCGCCGACGGTCCACTCGGTGGTGATCGGGGCGCGCTGGTACTTCACCCGCATCTGCTCGTTGTGCTCGAAACCACCCGACCCGAGGATCACCGCGCGGCGTGCCCGGATGAGTTGCGGCTCAGCGCTTTCCGGCGCATTGGTGTCACGAACGTAGATCCCACAAACCCTGCCGTCCTCGACGTAGAGGTCGGTCAGCGCGGTGTTCAGCTGGACCGGCACACCCGCCTTCTGCAGACCGATGCGCAGCGGTGCGATCAGGGCGCGGCCCATGCCGACGAGGTTCTTGCGGGTGGCGTTGGCCCACACGGAGCGCACGCCGACCCTGATGCTGCGCAGCACCCCGCGCGGGTGGCGCTTGAGCTGGTTGAGACGCACGTAGTCCTGCTGCATCACCACCATGTTCAGCGGCACCTTGCCGTACGGCGGTTCGAGGCCCTTCTCGTCGGGGCCGAGCTTGCGGGCGTTGAACGGCTTCGGCTCGATCGAGCGTCCAGCGGGACGCCCGCCAGGTGTTTCTGGGTAGTAGTCGGAGTAGCCGGGCACCCAGCACATCTTCAGCGGCGAGTTCTTCAGCACGAACGACAACATCTCGGGTCCACGCTGCAGATAGGTGTCGATCTTCTCCGCGGGCACGACATCGCCGATGATCGCGTGCAGGTAGGTGCGGGCCGCTTCGGCCGTGTCTTGGACCCCGTCACGCTTGAGAATCTCGTTGTTCGGGATCCACACGCCGCCACCTGACCGCGCAGTGGAACCGCCATAGTGCGGAGCCTTCTCGACGACTACTGTGGAAAGTCCCTGGTGGGCGGCGGTGAGGGCGGCGACCATGCCGGCGGCGCCGCTTCCCACCACGACGACGTCATACTCCTGACCAGTCATGTAGAACACGTTATAGAATTGCCCGGCGTTACAACAACTGCGCCGGTCGAACAAACGAGGGGACTTCGCAAACATGCTCAGCGCCCAGGTGCGTGAACAGCTCGCCGCCGACTTGGCCGAGGCGGAACGCAGCCGCGTACCCATCACCCCGCTGACTGACGCGCACGCCGATATCGATGTGGTGGATGCCTACGAGATCCAGCTGATCAACATCCGTCAGCGGGTCGCAGAGGGCGCCCGGGTCATCGGGCACAAGGTCGGCCTCTCGTCGGAGGCCATGCAGAAGATGATGAATGTCGACGAACCCGACTACGGGCACCTTCTCGACGAGATGGCTGTCCACGAGGACCGCAAGGTGCCCTCGGCGAACTACCTGTACCCGCGGGTGGAGGTCGAGGTCGGCTTCATCCTCGCCGACGACCTGCCCGGTGCCGGATGCACCGAGGACGACGTGCTGGCGGCGACGGCGGCGTTCGCCCCCGCGATCGAGTTGATCGACACCCGCATCACCGACTGGAAGATCAAGCTCTGCGACACGATCGCCGATAACGCGTCGTCGGCGGGCTGGGTGCTCGGCGAGGCCAGGGTTTCGCCGAAGGACATCGACATCCGCAACATCGACGCCGTGCTCACCAACAACGGCGAGGTCGTCGCGGAGGGCCGCAGCGATGCGGTGCTCGGCAACCCGGTCACCGCGGTGGCGTGGTTGGCGCGCAAAGTCGAGGGCTTCGGGGTCCGGTTGAAGGCCGGTGACATCGTGCTGCCCGGGTCGTGCACGCGTGCGATAGATGCACCGCCTGGCAGCAATTTCGTCGCCGACTTCGCCGGGTTAGGTTCAGTCCACCTGAGTTTCGAATAGTAGGGAAATCACAATGACCGGAAGGTCCGGGAAAAGCACAGTCGCCATCGTCGGGTCGGGGAACATCAGCACCGACCTGCTGTACAAACTGCTGCGCTCGGAGTGGCTCGAGCCGCGCTGGATGATCGGCATCGATCCCGAGAGCGAGGGCCTTGCGCGGGCGCGCAAGCTGGGTCTGGAGACGTCGCACGAAGGCGTGGACTGGCTGCTGGCCCAGAGCGAGAAACCGGATCTGGTGTTCGAGGCCACCAGCGCCTACGTGCACCGCGACGCCGCACCCCGCTACGCCGAGGCGGGCATCCGTGCCATCGACCTGACTCCAGCCGCCGTCGGCCCCGGCGTGATCCCGCCGGCCAACCTGCGTGAACACCTCGACGCGCCCAACGTCAACATGGTCACCTGCGGCGGTCAGGCCACCATCCCGATGGTCTACGCCGTCAGTCGCGTCGTCGACGTGCCGTACGCCGAGATCGTCGCGTCGGTGTCCTCGGCGTCGGCAGGGCCGGGAACGCGGGCCAACATCGACGAGTTCACCAAGACCACGAGTGCCGGCGTCGAGGTCATCGGCGGCGCGAAGCGGGGCAAGGCGATCATCATCTTGAACCCGGCCGACCCGCCGATGATCATGCGCGACACCATCTTCTGCGCCATCCCCGAGGATGCCGACCACGATGCGATCACGCAGTCCATCAAGGACGTCGTCGCCGAGGTGCAGACCTACGTGCCGGGCTATCGGCTGCTCAACGAGCCCCAGTTCGACGAGCCGACGGTGTACAACGGTGGGAACCACCTGGTCACGACCTTCGTGGAAGTGGAGGGTGCGGGCGACTATCTGCCGCCCTACGCTGGAAACCTGGACATCATGACCGCTGCGGCCACCAAGGTCGGCGAAGAGATCGCGAAGGATCGCGCCGGCGATGAGCGCTCGCGCGAAGAGCAGACAACAGCGGCGGGAGGCCTCTCATGAGCGCCGACGAGATCTACTTCGATCCCATGTGGGACATCCGGATGACGGACACGTCGCTGCGCGACGGAAGCCACCACAAACGGCACCAGTTCACCAAGGATGAAGTACAGGCGATCGTCGCGGCGCTCGACACCGCGGGCGTGCCGGTCATCGAGGTGACCCACGGCGACGGGCTCGGCGGGTCCAGCTTCAACTACGGGTTCTCCAAGACTCCGGAGCAGGAACTGATCAAGCTGGCCGCCGAGACGGCCAAGGAATCCAAGATCGCCTTCCTGATGCTGCCCGGTGTCGGCACCAAGGAGGACATCAAGGAAGCGCAGAACAACGGCGGGGTGATCTGCCGGATCGCCACCCACTGCACCGAGGCCGACGTATCGATCCAGCACTTCGGCCTGGCCCGCGAGCTGGGCCTGGAGACGGTCGGCTTCCTGATGATGAGCCACACCATTCCGCCCGAGAAGCTCGCGGCGCAGGCACGCATCATGGCCGACGCCGGCTGCCAGTGCGTCTACGTCGTCGACTCGGCGGGTGCGCTGGTGCTCGAGGGCGTCGCCGACCGGGTCGCGGCGCTGGTAGCCGAACTCGGCGATGACGCCCAGGTCGGCTTTCATGGCCACGAGAACCTCGGCCTCGGCGTCGCCAACTCCATCGAGGCCGTGCGGGCGGGCGCCAAACAGATCGACGGCTCGTGCCGCCGCTTCGGCGCCGGTGCGGGCAACGCGCCGGTCGAGGCGCTGATCGGCGTGTTCGACAAGATCGGCGTCAAGACCGGCATCGACTTCTTCGACATCGCCGACGCCGCGGAAGAGGTCGTCGCACCTGCCATGCCGACCGAGTGCCTGCTGGACCGCAACGCGCTGATCATGGGCTACTCCGGCGTGTACTCGAGCTTCCTCAAGCACGCCATCCGCCAGTCCGAACGCTACGGCGTGCCCGCGCACCAACTGCTGCACCGGGCGGGCCAGCGCAAGCTGATCGGCGGCCAGGAGGACCAGCTGATCGACATCGCGCTGGAGATCAAGCGCGAACAAGAAGCGGCGCCGACGTCCTGACTCGCGAGGCCGCACAGGCGCTGCTCGAACAGCTGGCTGGGCCGACCGCCGTCCTGCGCGACGACCAATGGACGGCGATCGAGGCGCTCGTCGTCGCACGGCGGCGGGCACTGGTCGTCCAGCGCACCGGCTGGGGTAAGTCGGCGGTGTACTTCATCGCCGCCAAATTGCTGCGCGAAGCGGGCCGGGGCCCGACGGTGATCGTGTCGCCGCTGTTGGCGCTGATGCGCAACCAGGTGGCCGCCGCCGAGCGGGCCGGGGTGCACGCCGCCACCATCAACTCCAGCAACGTCGCCGACTGGGACGAGATCAACGAGCGCGTGCACCGCCGCGAGCTCGATGTCCTGCTCGTGAGCCCAGAACGGTTGAACAATCCCGACTTTCGCGATCAGGTGCTGCCCGCGCTGGCGCATGACGCGGGTCTCGTCGTCGTCGACGAGGCGCACTGTGTGTCGGACTGGGGCCACGATTTCCGGCCCGACTACCGACGCATCCGCACCCTGATCGGTGAACTCGGTGCCGACGTGCCGGTGCTGGCGACCACGGCCACCGCCAATGACAGGGTCGTGGACGACGTCGCCGCCCAACTCGGCGTCGGAGGCACGGACACGCTGGTGCTTCGCGGCGGCCTGGATCGCGAGTCGCTGCGACTATCGGTGGTCAAGGCCGGCAATCCGGCGCAACGCGCGGCTTGGCTTGCGGCACATATCGATTCGCTTTCAGGGTCGGGGATCGTCTACACGCTGACCGTCGCTCAGGCGCATGACGTCGCATCGTTGTTGCGTGAGCAGGGCCACGCCGTCGCCGCCTACACCGGGTCCACCGAAGCCGCCGAACGCGAACAGCTCGAGGCGGATCTGCTGGCCAACAGGGTCAAGGCGCTCGTGGCCACGTCGGCGCTGGGCATGGGGTTCGACAAACCCGACCTCGGCTTCGTCGTCCATCTGGGTGCCCCGTCCTCGCCGATCGCCTACTACCAGCAGGTGGGCCGCGCGGGACGAGCCACGGAGAGCGCGCAGGTCATCTTGCTGCCCGGCCACGAGGACCAGGACGTCTGGCGGTATTTCGCCTCGGTGGCGTTCCCGTCGGAGTCGATGGTGCGCAACGTGATTGGCGTGCTTGACCCTGAGCGCCCGCAGTCGACGCCCGCGCTCGAGCCCCTCGTGGACCTGGGGCGGTCAAGGTTGGAGATGGTGCTCAAGGTGCTCGACGTCGACGGCGCCGTGCGCCGCGTCAAGGGTGGCTGGGTCGGCACCGGAGCGGCATGGGAGTACGACGAGCCGCGGTATCGCAAGCTCGACGAAGCCCGCAAGCGCGAACAGCAGGCGATGCTGGACTACCAGGCGACCGACGGGTGCCGGATGGCGTTTCTGCGTGGGCAACTCGACGACCCGTCACTCGCGGCGGGGGAGCGGTGCGGCCGCTGCGACAACTGCACGGGCGAGCACGTCAGCGCCGATGTCGATCCCGGCACCACCGAGGAGACGAGGCAACGGCTCATGCGTCCCGGCGTGGAACTCGCGCCACGCAAGCAGTGGCCGTCCGGGCTGGCCAAGCTCGGCGTGGAGCTGAGCGGCAGGATCGCCGTCGGCCCGGAACCAGGACGCGCCATCGGCAGGCTGACGGATCTGGGGTGGGGTGCGCGGTTGCGGCGCGTGCTCGACGAAGCCGACGCTGAGGTATCCGACGACCTTGTCGCCGCGGCGGTGAAGGTGCTGGCGTCCTGGGACTGGGCGCAGCGGCCCGCCGCGGTGATGGCACTGGATTCAGACCGCCACCCGCTGCTCGTTTCCTCGCTGAGCCGCGAGCTCGCCCGACTCGGAAGGCTGACCGACCTCGGCACCCTGCAGTACTCGCCGACGCGGCGACCGGTGACCGCGGCGAACTCCGCCTACCGCGTGGCTGCACTCGATGGGGCATGGACGGCGCCGGATCCCGGCCTCGTCGCCTCCGTCGGCGGACCGGTGCTGCTCGTCGACGACCTTTCCGACAGCGGGTGGACGCTGACCATGGCCGCCAGGGTCATGCGCGCGGCGGGCGCCGTGGCCGTCCTTCCCTTCACGCTGGCCACCACCAGCTGACACGCCGGGCTGGCCAGGAGTTTGTTTAAGCCCGACCCCACATCGGTTACGCCTTTGACAGCGACCACGAGGTCGCCGACTAGAGGAGTGATTTGATGAAGATGTCCGAGAAGACCGTGCGACGCGGCCTATACGGCATGTTCGCCGGGGGTCTACTTGCTTTCGGTTCCGCGGCCATCGTGATTCCGGTCGTGAATGCCCAGCCTGCCCCGGGTCCGGGCACGGAACCCCAGAACTGCAGCGTCAGCACGATTGCCGACACCTCACGCACCGTGGCGGAGTCCACCAGCATGTACCTGGCGGGCAATCCTGCAGCCAATGACGCGCTCACCAACATCGTCGAGCAGTCGCCTGCCGATGTGACCGAGGCGTTCCGCACCTACTTTGCGGAGAATCCGAAGGTCGAGACCGAGTTGATGACGATCAATCAGCCGGCCATCGATCTGGCCAGCCAGTGTGGTGTCGAGGTGGCACCTACACCCATCACCGAAGCGCTGACTGACCTCTAAGCCAGCTGAATCTCCACCGCTCAATCGCGTCGGCTGTCCCGCCGGCGCGATTGAGTGCTTCCCAACTGAGCGCTGACCGCGTCGGCGGTCGCCACCAGGGCGCGGGCGCGTTCGACAATCTCGTTGTCCGTCAATGACTTTCCGATGTGCATCGAGGCCACCATCACCTGTCGCTGGTGGTGGTCGTAGACCGGCGCCGAGATCACGCTGATGTCATGGCGCTTCCGGCCGGCCTGCCCGTTCTCGTCGCGCAGATACACGCGCTCACCGATGTCGGAGACCAATTCGCCGAGTAGCGCCCGCAATTCGTCGGGCAGGTTGCTCGACATCCCCGCCATCAGGGAATACAACCGTCGGCCACCCGGCGTCAGCCGCTCGACCAGATAGCCGTCCTCGCGGCACCTGGAGATCACCCTGTTGAACCGGTCCGAATGAGTGCGCAGCGGGATCGTCGGCTCCTTGGCGAGCCAATTGCGTTCGGCCTCTTCATCCCACAGCACGAACATCAACCCGACGGGCGGGGCGAACGGATAGCTCTGCCCCACCTCGACGCCCGGTCTGGCACCGGCGGGAGCCACCAGGTCCAGCAGCGTGATCCGGTCGTCGATGACACCGGACAGCGCCGCGGTGACACCGAAGCGCGCCGACAGCCTCCGCAGTTCTTCGCGTGCCGCCGGGCTGACCCGCATCGACTCCTGCGCCTTCTGGCCGAGAGTGATCAGTGCCGGACCAAGGCGGTACGTCTTGTCGGCGGCGTCGCGCACGAGGTATCCCGCATCGGCAAGGGATGTGACGATGCCGAGGCACGTCGGCTTGCTCAGTCCGACCCGACGGGCCAGATCGGACACCCCGAAGCGTTCCGTGGGGCGGCCCGCGAGGTAGTCGAGGATCCGCACGACCCGGTCGGTCGGCGGCGATGCGCGGCCGGAAGGTTCGGGGGCGGACATCCCCGCAGCGTACATGTCGTTCCATATATGTACCGAGACGGTCGATATATTGACTCCTGCTAGAACGCGTTCTAGTTTCAAGAGGTGTTTTCTCAGCCATTGATCGACGCGATCGCCGAGGCGGAAAGCCTTGTCGCCGCCGCACCGTTCATCGAATCCGAAGCCGACCTGCTCGAGGGCCTGCAGTACCTGGCGGGTTGCATATCGGGATGTACGCACCTGGCGTTCGACTACGACCGCGACCATCCGTTCATGCAGTCCGGTACCGGGCCGTTCACCAAGATGGGCCTGGACAATCCGGACGCGATGTACTTCGGCACCCGGGTGCAGCCCGGCTACGAGTACGTCGTGACCGGCAACCGCGGTACCACCACCGACCTCTGCTTCCAGATGCTCGGCGGTGAGTACACCGACGACAACGTCCCGCCGAGCCAGGCGGCATTCGATGACCGCGAACTCGACATCGACGCCGACGGCAACTACGAGTGGCGGGTCACCCCGACAAGCCCGTCGCAGTTGGTGGTCCGCGAGGTCTACAACGACTGGTCGGCGCGACGCGGGTACATCAGCATCGCCAGGACCGACACCGCGGGCACCGCGCCACCGCCGCTGACCCGGCAGCTGATCGAAAAGCGTTACGCCGTAGCGGGTAAGCAGCTGGTGCAGCGAGTGAAGACATGGCTACAGTTTCCACAGTGGTTCTACGACACGCTGCCGGTCAACACGATGATCGCGCCGCGGCTGACGCCTGGTGGTCTCGCGACGCAGTATTCGTCGGTCGGCCACTTCGACCTCGCACCGGATCAGGCGATGATCATCACGCTGCCGGTCACCGATGCGCCTTACCTGGGCTTCCAGTTGGGCAGCCTGTGGTACATCTCGCTGGACTACATCAACCACCAGACGTCGCTCAATGGCACTCAGGCGCAGGCGGATCCGGACGGCAAGATCCGTTACGTCGTGTCGGATGCCAACCCGGGTGTGACGAACTGGGTCGAGACCCTCGGCCACCGCAAGGGTTATCTGCAGTTTCGTTGGCAGCGGCTCTCCCGGGAACTGACGGAGGCCGACGGCCCGAGCGTCGAGGTGGTCGACATCGAAAAGGTGGCCTCCGCGCTGCCGAACTACGAGGCAAACAAGATTTCAGACGAGGACTGGCGGGCGCGAATCGCGCTGCGTCAGAAGCAGATCGGCGACAGGATGGTGGGTTAGGGTGTCCGCGGAACTTCTGAAGGACAAAGTTGTCGTCATTTCCGGCGTCGGCCCGGCGCTGGGCACCACGCTCGCCAGGCGATGTGCCGAAGCGGGCGCGGATCTGGTGCTGGCCGCCCGCACCGTCGAGCGGCTCGAGGACGTCGCCAAGCAGATCACCGACATCGGCAGGCGTGCGGTCACGGTGGGTACCGACATCACCGACGAAGCGCAGGTGAGTAACCTCGTCGATCAGACGCTGGCGGCGTACGGCAAGGTCGACGTGCTGATCAACAATGCTTTCCGGGTGCCGTCGATGAAGCCGTTCGCCAACACGACGTTCGAGCACATGAAGGACGCCATCGAGCTGACGGTGTTCGGCGCGCTGCGGATGATCCAGGGCTTCACGCCTGCGCTGGCCGAGTCCGAGGGTTCCGTCGTCAACGTGAACTCCATGGTCGTACGCCACTCGCAGGCCAAGTACGGCGCCTACAAGATGGCGAAGTCGGCGTTGCTGGCGATGTCGCAGACATTGGCGACCGAACTCGGCGAGCAGGGCATCCGCGTCAACTCCGTTCTCCCGGGCTATATCTGGGGTGGAACCCTGAAGGGCTACTTCGAGCACCAGGCCGGCAAATACGGCACCAGTGTCGAGGACATCTACAACGCTGCCGCCGCCGGATCCGACCTGAAGCGGCTGCCGACCGAGGACGAGGTCGCGTCGGCGATCCTGTTCATGGCCAGCGATCTGTCCAGTGGTATCACCGGGCAGGCGCTGGACGTCAACTGCGGGGAGTACAAAGCCTGATGACCAGGACGGACGTTGGCACCGTCGACGATCTGCACGCTTCGGCGACGAAGGCGTGCGGACTCGACGACTTCGGTGCCGACGATGACAACTACCGGGAGGCGCTGAGCGTTCTGCTGGAGTCGTTCCGGCGCGACGCCGACCTCACCGAAATCGGTAGCAAGATGAACCGGTTCTTCGTACGCAACGCACTGGTGGCGCGACTGGTGTCGGAGGCGGCTTGGAAGCAGTACCCCGAGTACGCCGACGTGACGATCGAGCGCCCCATCTTCGTCACCGGGCTGCCGCGCACGGGCACGACCGTCATTCACCGACTGCTCACCGCCGACCCGCGGCATCAGGGGCTGGAACTCTGGTTGGCCGAGTTCCCGCAACCCCGTCCGCCACGCGAGACATGGTCGGAAAACCCGGTTTTCGCGCAGATCGACGCCCAGTTCGCCAAGGCGCATGCAGAAAATCCGGACTACACCGGTCTGCACTACATGACTGCCGACGAGGTGGAGGAGTGCTGGCAACTGTTGCGCCAGTCGCTGCATTCGGTGTCGTACGAGACGCTGTCCCATCTGCCGACGTATTCGCAGTGGCTGGCCAAGCAGGACTGGTCCAAGCCGTATCAGCGGCATCGCAAGAACCTGCAGTTGATCGGTCTCAACGACGCCGAAAAGCGCTGGGTGCTCAAGAATCCGAGCCATCTGTTCGCGCTCGACGCGATTTTTAAGACGTACCCGGATGCGCTCATCGTGCAGTGCCACCGGCCCGCGGAGACCATCATGGCGTCGATGTGTTCGCTGGCGCAGCACACGACCGAGGGATGGTCGAACTCGTTCGTCGGCGCGCAGATCGGCGCGGACGCGATGGAGACGTGGACGCGAGGTCTCAGGCGGTTCAACGAGGTTCGGGCCGATCATGACCAGGCGCAGTTCTGCGACGTCGATTATTTCGAGTTCGTCAAGGATCCGGTGTCGGCGGTCGAGGGCATCTATTCGCACTTCGACATCGAGTTCACCGACGAGGCCCGCACGGCGATAACCGAGAGCCACGCCGAGAGTCAGCAGGGCCCGCGCGCGCCGAAGCACACGTACTCACTTGCCGACTACGGGCTGACCGACGATCAGGTCAAGGAGCAGTTCAAGGGGCTGTGACGGTCAGGCCGTCGTATTGGCCAGCCGCTCAATGCGATCCAACGCTTCCGCAGCGAGGGTGCGCACCGGATAGCCGCCGGGCGCGCCACACGTCGAGATCTCGACCGCCGCATTGTGGGCGGCGACGAACGTACTGTCGCAAGCCCAGTCGCTGGCCGTGAAGGACCATAGCAGGATGTTGGGTGAGCTGGATGTCGTCAGCGGCTGCAGCGTGAAGTCGTAGACGCGGCCCTTCATATCGGTGACGGTGAACGGAGTATCCACGCACGACTGCAGCGTCCGCTTCGCCTGCGCCAGTGCATTCTTCGCGTCGTAGTCGGCCCGATAGACGCCGACCATCTCCTCGATGTACACCTGGCGCCCGACGTCGTCGACCATCCAGTGCCCGCCGTCGGTCGCAGCCGGATCGTGGTCGAAGATGAACGGCGGATCCACCTCTCTGGCGACGCCGCTGCACTCGTCGGGTTCGACGGTGGCGAACAGATTCCCGTCGTACTTCTCGACTTTCGGGCTCAGCAGGTCCTTGACCTGTCCGGCGGTGATAGGCGCCACCGGCGGAGCGGCCTTCGGTGGGGAGTCAACGACTTCGGTGCAGCCCGGAACGAGTGCGAGCGCAAGCAGAAGCACCGACCACCGCGCCACCATGGCCGCCATGGTAGAACTCAGCCGTCCCCCGGGGATGGCGCCGAGGACATCTCCTCCAGACAGCCTTCGACCACAGCGTGTTTGATACTGCCAGCGAGCTTGGGGCAGGAGGGGGCCCGTGCCGGATCGCCGCCGGCCTCCCGGATCTCGTTGAAGTACGCGCAACGGCGGGTTGCCTCGGAGTTCCACTGCACCGACGTCTGCGCGGGACCGAGCTTCTTCACATCGACCGCCACGTGGCAGAACCTGCAGTCGACTGAAACCAGCCCCGATCTCAGGTAACGCTCACGGTCGCGTGCGGTGGCCTCCCGAAGAGCCTCGGCCCGGTCGTCGCCGAAAGCCGGTGCCTTGGACCAAGACCGAGCCCAGGTCTCCTTTGAATCCCCAGTCGCGCCGCCGCCATGGCTGTGGTCGTCGTCGTCATGAACGCCGTGCAGAAGCAGCATCGACCTCGCCAGCTGGTCGACGTCCGGGGCGTCCTTACGCGGGGTCATGAGCTCGCGTGCTCTGCCTTTTCTTTCTCGTCCTGCTCTTTGGCCTGAGTCTTGAGGTTCTCTTCGACCTCGACGTGCCACTTCTCGTTGGCCACCGTGGTGTCGACCTCGATCTCGAAGCGGTCGGTCATGTCGGGAGTCACGTCGGCGACGTCGACGTAGAACTGCTGGTACCAGCGGCGCATCTGGTAGACCGCGCCGTCCTCCTCGACGAGCAGCGGGTTGTCGATGCGCGTCTTGTGCTTCCAGATCTCGACGTCCTGCAGAAAGCCCTTGCTGACGCCCTCGGTGAACACTCGCGCGAGCTTGTCGGTCGTGGCCTCGTCCAGTCCCTTGGGCTTCTCGACGATGACACCCCACTGCAGCACGAACGAGTCCTGGGTGACCGGGTAGTGGCAGTTGATCAGGATCGACTCGGCCTTGAATCCGCCGTAGTTGTTGTGCAGCCAGTTGATCATGAATGACGGCCCGAAGTACGACGCCTCCGAATCGAGATGCGCCTCACCGTAGGAGGTGCCCAGATCGCTGACGTCGGGCCTGCCCACGTTGTGCAGGTACTGCGACGCGATGTGGCCCTCGAAGACGTTTTTGAAATACGTCGGTAGGCCGAAGTGGATGTAGAAGAAGTGCGCCATGTCGGTGACGTTGTCGATGATCTCGCGGCAGTTGCTGCCCTCGATGAGCATCGTGTTCCACCGCCAGTCGGTCCACCCGTCGTCGGCGAACTCTGGAATGTCGGGGATGCGCACCTCTTCTTGCGGTGGGTTGCCCTCGTGGTCGTGCCACACGAAGAGCAGACCACCGCGGACGTCGGTGTGCCAGGCCTTGGTGCGGGCCAGCCGAGGGGTGCGCTTGGCGTAGGGCACCAGCTTGCACTTACCGTCGCCGCCCCAGCGCCAGTCGTGGAACGGGCAGGCGACCTCGTCGCCCTTGATCGTGCCCTGCGACAGGTTGCCGCCCATGTGGCGGCAGTAGCCGTCCAGCACCTTGAGGTCGCCGTTGGAGTCGGCGAAGACCACCAGCATGGTGCCGAAGATCTCCACGCCGTGCGGCTTGCCGTCCAGGTAATCCTTGACAGGGCCCAGGCAGTGCCAGCCGCGCGCAAACCTGTCCGGGAGCGCGCCGGTGTCGATTTCGCGCACGGCTGCTGTTTCGGTAGTCACGGTGGGCCTCCCGTTTCTGTGGCTCTAACTAGAACACGTTACAGTTTTCCCCTGCGGCCGCGCAATCAAACGCCTCTACCTGCTTTTTCGCGCAGGCACTATCGCGAGGCAACTGCGGTATATCTAGACAATGCCGTTGTACTCGTTCGAGGGACGATCACCGATCGTCGATCCCAGTGCTTTCGTCGCTCCGACCGCCACTCTGGTCGGTGACGTGCATGTGGAGGCGGGTGCTTCGGTGTGGTTCAACGCGGTACTCCGGGCCGATTTCGCTCCGATCGTCGTCCGCGAGGGCGCGAACGTGCAGGACTGTTGTGTGCTGCACGCCCCACCGGGCATCCCGGTCGACGTCGGACCCGGTGCCACGGTCGCGCACGGGTGCGTGGTGCACGGCGTGCACATCGGCGCCCAGGCCGTGCTGGCCAACCACTGCACGGTGCTCGACGGCGCGGTCATCGGCGCACGCAGCCTGATCGCGGCGCATTCGCTGGTCATCGGCGGCACCAAGATCCCCGACGAGGTGGTGGTGACCGGTGCACCGGCGAAGGTCCGCGGACCCGTGGCGGGGACCGGCGCGGAGATGTGGGTGAAGACCAATCCGGGCGCCTATCAGGATCTGGCCCGTCGTTACATCGCGGGACTGCAGCTCATCCCCGAGTAGCGCGTACCGTAGCCGCATGTCGTTCGGTCAGGTCACGGCGCTGTGGCGCTACCCGGTGAAGTCCCTCGGCGGCGAGCAGCTCGAGCAGATCGACATCGGGGCCCGCGGTCTGCACGGCGACCGGTTGTGGGCGGTCCGCGACCTCGAACGCGACGTCACCGCGACGGCCAGGCGCATCCCCGCCCTGCTTGGTGCAACGGCCCGCTACGCGCAGCCGGTCGGTGCCGACGCAGGCCCGGGCAACGCACCCGAGGTCGAGATCACCTTCCCCGACGGCAGTGTGTGCTCCAGCAGCGACCCCGGTGTGCACAAGAAGCTCTCCGAACTGGCCGATCGCGACGTCCGTCTGACCGCCCTGCCACCCGCCGACGACACCTCGCTGCACAAGCTGAGCCGCGACGAGCGCGAGAACATGTCGATCGCCGCGCTGCGCAAGGACTTCGGGGTCGCCGAAGGCGAGAAGTTCCCGGACATGTCGATGTTCCGCGTCACCGATCTGACCTTGCTGGGCAGGTACTCGACGCCGCCGGGCATGTTCGTCGACCTGGCGCCCGTCCATGTCATGACCCGGACGAGCCTGGCGACCATCGGCGCCGAACTCGGCGATGACCCCGACGACACCCACGTCGATGCGCGCCGCTTCCGCCCCAACATCTTGCTCAACCTTGCCAACCCCGAGGACGGGCTGCCCGAGTCGCAGTGGACCGGCGGACGCCTCTCGGTCGGCGGCGCCGTGCTCGCGGTGACGATGCCGACCATTCGGTGCGTCGTGCCGAGTCGTGCGCAACCCGGCATCGAGGTCGACCGCCGAATCACCAAGGCGGTCGCTTCCCGGGCGGGACGTTGCCTGGGCACCTATTGCTGGGTGAACGTCGGCGGCCCGGTCAGCGTCGGTGACGAGGCGACACTGAAACAGAGCAGGAATCGTGTGCTCGCCGATGCCGCCCGCCGAACGAAGCGGTTCGCGTTCGGCGTGGCGACGTCGGCCATGGAACGACTCGGGCGCTAGCCGGCCGACGCCAACCCGGTTCGCAGCGCGATCTGCTGCATCTTGCCGATGTTGATGACGAACTGGTCCGTGGTGACGTCGCCCGGAACGCTCTGGAACTCCAGACGCACCAACGCCGGGCCCTCGTTGAACAGCAGCAGTGTCGTGGCCTTACTGCCGTCCGCCGACGTGCCGACGGCCATCGTGCCGTTGCTGCCGACCGGCGCCGGACGCGTGGTGGCGCCTGTGACCGTGGAGCCGATCGTGGGCAGCGCCGCCTTCAGAGTGTTGGCGGCCGTCTCGGCATCGGGATAGATCACGATGGTGTCGGAGATGGCCCTGGTGTCGTCCTGGTTGACGAACAACGCACTGGCACCGGGCAGTCCGTCCGGACCGGACGGTGTGCGCGACTGCTCGGTGAAGGTGTCCTCGTTGTCGCTGAGGTCGCCTGGCTGGAGCAGCAATCGGCTGTAGTCGACCTGTTCGTCCGTCTTGGTGGTGGTCGGAGCGGCCGACGCCGACGAGGTCGTTGACGCGGGCAGGCTCGGCACGGTACCGGCGGGGCCGGTGCCGGATGAGTCACACCCGATCGCCGCCACGCACATCAACGCTGCCAAGGCCGCGGTGGATCTGGATCGCATACCTCCACCGTGCCACAGCCGGCGTCGCGTTAGATTTTGCGAGCGCTTGCCGTCGCCCGGTCGAGCTCCCAGAACGCCCGCAGTGCAACGATCTTGCCGTCGTCGTTCACGCGGTAGGTGAACACGCCTTCGGCCTTCACCTCGTAGCCGGCGGCCCTGATCACGATGTGGCCGACGTTGGCCTCCTCGTTGCCGCACTGGTACGTCTGCTCGAAGTGGAAGGTCAGGTCGCTGGGGGCGATCGCCTTGTCGTAGAACAGTGCGATCGCTTCCTTGCCGCGGTGACCCTTACCCTCCGGGTCGAAGTGCGACGGCCCGATCGGATCCTCGACGACGGCGTCGTCGGCGAAGTTCGCCAGCCAGGCATCCTTGTCGTGTGTGATCGCCGCCTCGCGAGAACGCTTGCCCGCCAGGTGAACCGGGGCGTTCGGGTCGGTGACCGCCATGCGTCAGTCCTGCCAGCCGGAGTGGATGTACGTATCGGCGAAGCGCTTCATTGAATCGATCTTCTGCTCCAGCGGTGCGTCGAAGGCGAGGCCCTCGAACACCCACGGAATCCCGATGTAGTCGGTGACACCCGCCGCGGCGATGTCGCGGTGGCCGTCGACACCGAACTTGTCGATACACACGGCCTGGTACTCGAACGGGTCGTCGCCACGACCGTTCTCAGCCAGCAGCGTCTTGATCTTGCCGATTGTCTCGGCGAGCTGGTCGCACGTCATCATCGCGCTCGTCCAGCCGTCACCGATCCGGACGGCGCGTTTGAGCGCGACATCGGTGTGCCCGCCGACGTAGAAGGGCACCGGCTCCGACGGTGCCGGGCTCATCTGCAGCCGGTCGAAGTCGTAGAACTCGCCGTGGTGTTCGACCATTCCTCCGGCGAGCACCAGCTTGATGACGTCGATCATCTCGTCGACGCGTTTGCCGCGCTTCGCGTAGGGCACCCCGCACCACTCGAATTCCTCGGGAGCCCAGCCGATCCCGACACCGAAGCCGAACCGGTTGTTGGTGAGGTTCGCCACCGACCCGACCTGTCGGGCCAGCAGCAGCGGATTCCGCGAACCGAGCTTCATCACGTTGGTGTAGAAGCGCAGCTTCGAGGTCACCGCACCCAATGCACCCGCGAGGATCAACGGATCGACCCAGGGCGAGTTCTCATCGAACATCCGCTTGCCGTCGGCAGTGTAGGGATAGTCGACGGATTGTTCCTCGAAATAAAAGATCGAGTCCGGCAGGGCGATGTTGTCGAAGCCGAGTTCTTCAGCCGCCTTGGCGATTTCGATCAGCTGGTCCAGTGGGCTGAACGCGATACTGATCGTGTACTGCATGCGAGTCACGGCTTGTCAGCGGGCTTGTCGGAGGAGACCACCCACATCGAGTAGTACTGAGAACCGCCGCCGTATGCGTGGCCCAGCGCCTTACGGGCGCCCTCGACCTGATGCTCACCCGCCTTGCCCATCACCTGGATCGCCGCCTCGGCGAACCTGATCATGCCTGATGCGCCAATGGGATTGCTCGACAGCACGCCACCGGAGGGGTTGAACGGGATGCGTCCCCCGATCGCCGTCTCACCGGCCTCGGTCAGCTTCCAGCCCTCGCCCTCGGGCGCAAAGCCCAGATTCTCCAACCACATCGGCTCGAACCACGAAAACGGCACGTAGACCTCGGCGACGTCGATCTCGTCGATCGGGCTGGTGATCCCGGCGTCGCGCCACAGTGCAGCCGCGGCGTCGCGCCCGGCCTGCGGGTTGACCTGATCGCGACCGGAGTAGGCCAGCGGTTCGGTGCGCAGCGCGGTGGCGTGCACCCATGCGACGGGATGGCCTTCGGCGACACGGGCATCGGCGATCTCTTCGTTGCCGATCACCAACGCGCACGCGCCGTCCGATGAGGGACACGTCTCGTCGAAACGGATCGGGTCCCACAGCATCTGGGACTGCATCACCTTCTCCAGCGTGATGTCGGGCTGGTGCAGGTGGGCCAGCGGGTTCTTGGCCCCGTTGAGCCGGTCCTTGACCGCGACCATCGCGCCGATGTGGGTCGGTGCGCCCGAGCGCCGGATATAGGAGCGCACATGCGGGGCGAAGTACCCGCCCGCGCCGGCACCAACCGGCTTGGTGAACGGCACCGGAATACTCAACGCCCACATGGCATTGGACTCGGACTGCTTCTCCCACGCCATCGTCAGCACGCGGTTGTACTTGCCGGACTGCACCAGGCTGGCGGCCACGACGGCGGTGGACCCGCCGACCGAGCCTGCGGTGTGCACCCGGATCAGCGGTTTACCGGTGGCGCCGACGGCGTCGGCCATGAACAGCTCGGGCATCATGACGCCCTCGAAGAAGTCGGGCGCCTTGCCGACCACCACGGCGTCGATGTCGTCGAACGTCGAGCCCGAGTCCGCGAGCGCTTTATCGATGGCCTCACGAACGAGGCCGTTCATCGATACGTCTTTGCGCTTGGCGACGTACTTTGTCTGCCCGGTGCCCAGCACCGCAGCGAGATTTTTAGACATGATCACTCAATCCTTTGCTCTTCGCGCAAGCGCTCATCGGCCTTCCATGACTGCGACGAGATTCTGTTGCAGCGCAGCACCACTGGTGGCGTGCGCCAACACCCGCTGCGCGGAGCCGTCGAAGATGTGCCTGGCCGCGAAACCAATTCGCTCCAGGCCCGTCGAGAACATCGGGTTGGCGGCCAGCGCGCCGCCGGATGGGTTGATCTTGGTCGAGTCGCCAAGCCCGATGGCCTCGGTCAGGATCAACTGCTGGTGGGTGAACGGTGCATAGAGTTCGGCGACGTCGATCGACCCGGTGTCGCCGCCCGTCGCGGCCGCGGCCGACGCCGCCGTGGATGGCGACGTGGTCAGGTCGCGGGCCCCCAGCACCGGCGTTTCGATGCGGTGCTCGATGCCGGTGATCCATGCCGGGTTCTCCCGCAGCTCCCTGGCGCGGTCGCCCGCAGCCAGCACGATCGCCGATGCACCATCGGTGATCGGCGCAATGTCGTGGCGGCGCAGCGGATCTGCGAAGTAAGGCCGGGAGAGCAATTCGTCGATGCTCTTCGCCGGCTTCTCCGAGTCGGTGCGCTCGGCAACCGCAAAGGAGTCCAGCGCGACCTGGGCCATCTGTTCGGCGGTCCACTTACCGGAGTCCAGCCCGAGCCGGGCCTGCAGGCCGGCGGTCGACACGGCGTCGGGCACCAGCGGCGCCACCGTGTACGGGTCGGTCTGCATCGCCAGCACGCGGCGCAGCACCCCGGCGCTGGACTTGCCGAAGCCGTAGACCAGCGCGGTGTCCACCGAACCGGTCAGGATCTTGATGTAGGCCTCGTAGAGCGCCCACGCGGCGTCCATCTCCACGTGCGATTCGTTGATCGGCGGGACCGCGCCGATGGAGTCGATCGCGGACAGGAACGAGAATGCGCGCCCGGCAAGGTAATCCGAGGAACCCGAGCACCAGAATCCTATGTCGGTCTGCTTGATACCCAGATCCTGGTAAAGCTCGGCGAAGCACGGCATCAGCATCTCGACGCCGTTGGTGGTGCCTTCGGTGCGGCGCACATGCGGAGCATGGGCGAAGCCCACGACGGCAACGTCATGTGAAGTCATGTGGGCATCCCTTACTGGTGGTGCTTGTAGGTTTCGTAGTCGGCGTCGGGTTCGCCCGTCGGCCGGAAATAATCGATGTTGTCGATGCCGAGACCCCACTCTTCGCGGGGTTTCCACACCGCTTCGACCCGCATGCCCATCCGCACGTCGGTCGCGTCGATCTCGGTGACCAGGTGCAGGAACGGGATGTCCGCGCCGTCGAGCAGCACGTACGCCGCGACATAGGGCGGCTTGATGCGCTGGCCTGCGAACGGGATGTTGATGATCGCAAACGTCGTCACCGTCCCCTTGTCAGGGAGTTCGATGAACTCGTCGAGCTGCTGGCCCGTCGCCGGGTCGGCCTCCCGCGCCGGGAAGTACACCTTCCCGTTTTTTCCGGTGCGGGCGCCGAGCAGCTTGCCCTCCTCGAGCGCACGCAGGAACGCACTCTCGGGAAGTGAAGCGGTGTGCTGGATTTCGATGGTCGTGGGAACGACGAGCATCGTCACCGGGTCCCTGTCATCGGTCACGTCGGGGACGTCCTCAGCCTCGTCACCCAGCTCGAAGTAGGCGATGTCGGTGATCGCTCCGACCGGTTCGTCAACCCAGTGCACGTGTACCCGGGCACCGGTGCTTATCGCGTCGGACGAGCCGGCGTCGACAGCATGGACCAGGGGGGTGTCGGCCCCGTCGAGCTTCACCAGCGCCCAGGCGAACGGGCGGTCCAGGGGTTGGCCCTCGAGCGGCTGTAGCTGCCAGGTCCACGAAACGACGGTTCCGACGCTGCTCACCGGTACGATTTCGGTCAATTCCTCATAGGTGACTGGGTCGTACTCGGCAGGCGGCACCAACACCCGACCGTCCGAACCGCGCACGCCCACGACGCGTCGCTCGCGCAGGGCGGTGAAGAATTGGGACAGGAGTGGTCCGACTGAACGGGTGTAGTCGAATGAAAGCCGCAACGGCGCTGAAAGTGGCGGCTCATGCGGATCGATCTGCACCGGGCTGCTTTGGCTGGTGGTCACGGCATCGAGTAGAACAGGTTCTAAGAATGGTTTCAACCATGGGTCGAGAGGCGGGCTAATGAAGTTAGGACTGCAGCTGGGTTATTGGGGCGCGCAGCCGCCGGAGAACCAGGCCGAACTCGTGGCAGCGGCCGAGGAGGCCGGCTTCGACACCGTCTTCACCGCCGAGGCGTGGGGTTCGGACGCATACACACCGTTGGCCTGGTGGGGGCGTGAAACCACGAAGATGCGGCTGGGCACGTCGGTCATCCAGCTGTCGGCGCGGACGCCGACGGCGTGCGCGATGGCTGCGCTGACGCTCGACCACCTCTCCGGTGGCAGGCACATTCTCGGTCTCGGGGTGTCGGGGCCGCAGGTGGTCGAGGGTTGGTACGGCGCCAAGTTCCCCAAGCCGCTGGCCCGCACCCGCGAGTACATCGACATCCTGCGCCAGGTCTGGGCCCGCGAGGCGCCGGTGCACAGCGACGGCCCGCACTACCCGCTGCCGTTGACCGGCGAGGGCACCACCGGTCTCGGCAAGAACCTGAAGCCGATCACCCACCCGCTGCGCGCCGACATCCCGGTGATGCTGGGCGCCGAGGGGCCGAAGAACGTCGCGCTGGCCGCCGAGATCTGTGACGGCTGGCTGCCGATCTTCTATTCGCCGCGGATCGCGGGCATGTACAACGAATGGCTCGACGAGGGCTTCGCGCGTCCCGGCGCGCGGCGCACCCGCGAGACCTTCGAGATCTGCGCGACCGCGCAGGTCGTCGTCACCGACGATCGCGCCGAGATCATGGAGTTGATGAAGCCCCACCTGGCGCTCTACATGGGCGGGATGGGCGCCGAGGACACCAACTTCCACGCCGACGTCTATCGCCGCATGGGGTACGCCGAGGTGGTCGACGACGTCACCAAGCTGTTCCGTTCCGATCGCAAGGACGAGGCGGCGAAGATCATCCCGGACGAGCTCGTCGACGATTCGGCGATCGTGGGTGACCTCGCCTACGTGCAGGAACAGATCAAGGCGTGGGAGGCCGCCGGCGTGACGATGATGGTCGTCGGCGCGCGCTCGGTCGAGCAGATCAAGGATCTTGCCGCACAGGTCTGAAACTCGGGTAGACACTTCCTTGCTAGTTGTCTAGTCCGCGTTCTAGATTGACCCGATGACTGCCTCGCAGCACACCATCGCCGGCACGGTGCTGACCATGCCGGTAGAGGTCCGCAAAGCCACCCAACACATGGCGATGTTCTCCGTGGACGCCGACGCCGCTCAGGCGATGATCGACTACAGCGGATTCCAGGTCTGCCGCTACCGACCGAACCGCGCGGTCGCGGTCCTGATGCTGATGCGCTACATCGACACCGATCTCGGCGAGTACTACGAGTACGGCACCAACGTGATGGTGAATCCGCCCGGATCTGAGGCCAAGGGACTGCGCGCCCTGCAGTCGGCGGGGGCGTTCGTCCACCACCTGCCCGTCGACCAACCGTTCACCCTCGAGGCCGGGTGCAAGATATGGGGCTACCCGAAGGTGATGGCCGACTTCACGATTCGCGACGGCCACACATATTCGTTCGACGTGACGATCGACGGCCAATTCGCCGTCGGCATGGACTTCAAGCCCGGCCTACCGATGCCGTCGGCTTTCACGTCCAAGCCGCAGGAGCAGCCCACTTACTCATACCGGGACGGCGTTCGCCGCCGGACCCTCGGAACGATGACGATGACCGACGCGCGCTACCGGCCCGGCGGTGCGACCGTGCGTCTCGGCGAACATCCATACGCCAAAGAACTCGCCTCGCTAGGCTTCCCGAAACGCGCGATGGTCTCCGGTTCGGCAGGCAACGTGGCGATGTCGTTCGCAGACGCGCAGGAGGTTTGACATGGTTGCGCCCACCAAGGCGACGAAGCCGGACGTGGATCTTGCCGACGGCGGATTCTATGCCGACCGCCCGTCGTCCCGCGACGCCTACAAGTGGATGCGCGCGAACGAACCGGTGTTTCGGGACCGCAACGGTTTGGCCGCGGCGACGACATACGAGGCCGTGATCGACGCGGAGCGCAATCCCGAGTTGTTCTCGAACGCGGGCGGCATCCGCCCCGATCAACCTGCGCTGCCGATGATGATCGACATGGACGATCCGGAACATCTGTTGCGCCGCAAGCTCGTCAACGCCGGCTTCACCCGGAAGCGGTTGAAGGTTCAAGGCGATTCAATCAGCTCGCTGTGTGATTACCTCATTGACCGGGTGTGCGAGCGGGGTGAGTGCGATTTCGTCGCAGACATCGCCGCACCGCTGCCGATGGCGGTGATCGGCGACATGCTCGGTGTGCTGCCCGACGAGCGAGAGCTGTTCCTCAAGTGGTCTGACGACATGATGGAAGGTCTGAGTTCCACTGTGTCCGAGGCTGATATGCAGGTCACCTTGGATGCCTTCATGGCATACAACGAGTACACCATGGACAAGATCGAACAGCGTCGAGCGGAACCGACCGAAGACCTGATCAGCGTTCTGGTGCACGCGGAGGTCGACGGTCAGCGGCTGTCCAACGACGACATCCTGCAGGAGACCCTGCTGATCCTCGTGGGCGGCGACGAGACCACACGCCACACGATCTCCGGTGGAATCGAACAGCTCATCCGCCACCCCGAGCAGTGGGAGCGTTTGCAGAACAACCCCGACAGGATCCCCCTCGCGATCGAGGAGATGCTGCGCTGGACCTCACCGCTGAAGAACATGGCGCGCACGATCACCGCCGACACCGAGTTTCACGGAGCACAGCTGAGCAAGGGCGAGAAGATGCTGCTGATGTTCGAGTCGGCGAACTTCGACGAAGCCGTCTTCGGTGATCCCGAAAACTTCAACATCCAGCGAGATCCGAACAGCCACTTGGCATTCGGCTTCGGAACGCACTTCTGCCTGGGTAACCAGCTGGCCCGGATCGAACTCATCAACATGATCGGCGCGGTCCTGAAGCGGCTGCCCGACCTGCAGCTGGCCGACAGCTCCGCGACGCTGCCGTTGCGGCCGGCCAACTTCGTCAGCGGCCTGGAGTCGATGCCGGTGACGTTCACCCCGACCCAACCTGTGGGCTGAGGTAGCGATTCGGGTGCGCCTACGATCGCTCAGCGACTGTTTGCGCACCGAAATCACTACTTCATCTGGAAGTTGGGCGCGCGCTTCTCCTTGAAGGCACGCGGGCCTTCCTTGGCGTCGTCGGACAGGAACACCGGGATGCCGTTGGCGGTGTCGGGTTTGAACGCGTCGAGCTCGTGCATGCCCTCGGCCTCGCGGATGGTCTTGAGGATCGCCTGCACGGCCAGCGGGCCGTTGTTGTTGATCACCTCGGCGATCTCCAGCGCCTTCTCCAGCGCGGTGCCGTCGGGCACGACGTAGCCGATCAGGCCGTAGGACAGCGCCTCGGCGGCGGTGATGTGCCTACCGGTCAGCAGAAGGTCGCACGCGATCGTGTACGGGATCTGGCGCGGCAGCCGCACCGCCGAGCCGCCCATCGGATACAGGCTCCACTTGGCCTCCGAGATGCCGAACTTCGCGCTCTCACCCGCGACGCGGATGTCGGTGCCCTGCAGGATCTCGGTGCCACCCGCGATGGCCGGGCCCTCGACGGCAGCGATCAGCGGCTTGGTGAGCCTACGACCCTTCAGCAGGGCCTCGATCTTCGTCGGATCGAACGCCCCGCTCTTGAACGAGTCGCCGGGAGGCGCCTTGGTTGCCGTCTTCAGGTCCATGCCTGCGCAGAAGTAGCCGCCTGCGCCGGTGAGGATGCAGGTCCGGATCTCGGGATCCTCGTCGACGCGGTTCCAGGCGTCGACCATGATCGACATCATTTCGGTGGACAGCGCGTTGCGCGCCTCCGGTCGGTTCAGCGTCAGGATCAAGGTGTGTCCGCGCTGCTCAATGAGGGCGTCGGGGCCTTTTTCCGGTTTTCCTTCGTCGCTCACGAACTAGTCCGCCTTCCAGCGTCGATGCCACAGACTTGTCTGGAAATGTAACACGTTCTAGTTTATGTGCTGTGGCCCTGAACATTGCCGATCTTGCCGAGCACGCCATCGACGCCGTGCCAGACCGTGTCGCCCTCATTTCCGGTGACGTACAGCTGACCTACGCCGAATTGGAGGAGAAGGCCAACCGTCTGGCCCACTACCTCCTGGACCAAGGCGTGAAGAAGGACGACAAGGTCGGGCTGTACTGCCGCAATCGCATCGAGATCGTCATCGCGATGCTGGGCATCGTCAAGGCGGGCGCGATTCTGGTCAACGTCAACTTCCGCTACGTCGAGGGCGAGCTGAAGTACCTGTTCGACAACTCGGACATGGTCGCGCTGGTGCACGAGCGCCGCTACGCCGACCGCGTCGCCAACGTGCTGCCCGAGACACCCGCCGTGAAGACCATCCTTTCGGTCGAGGACGGCAGCGACGACGACTACCAGCGTTACGGCGGTGTCGAGTTCTACTCGGCGCTGGAGCAGGGTTCGCCCGAGCGCGACTTCGGTGAGCGCAGCGCCGACGACATCTACCTGCTCTACACCGGCGGCACCACCGGCTTCCCCAAGGGCGTGATGTGGCGCCACGAGGACATCTACCGGGTGCTGTTCGGCGGCACCGACTTTGCGACGGGTGAGTTCGTCTCCGGCGAGTACGACCTGGCCAAGGCTGCCGCGGAGAACCCGCCGATGATCCGCTACCCGATCCCGCCGATGATCCACGGCGCCACCCAGTCGGCCACCTGGATGTCGATCTTCTCGGGCCAAACCACAGTGCTCGCACCGGAGTTCGACGCCGACGAGGTTTGGGAGACCATCGAGAAGCACAAGGTGAACCTGCTGTTCTTCACCGGCGACGCGATGGCGCGCCCGCTGCTGGACGCGTTGACCAAACTGCACGACGAGGGCCGCGAGCCCGACCTGTCGTCGCTGTTCCTGCTCGCCAGCACGGCCGCGCTGTTCTCGACGAGCATCAAGGAGAAGTTCCTCGAGCTGCTCCCCAACCGGGTGATCACCGACTCGATCGGTTCCTCGGAAACCGGCTTCGGCGGCACCAGCATCGTGGCGAAGGGCCAGTCGCACACCGGCGGACCGCGCGTGACGATCGACCATCGCACCGTCGTTCTCGACGAGGACGGCAACGAGGTCAAGCCCGGGTCCGGGGTGCGCGGAATGATCGCCAAGAAGGGCAACATCCCGGTCGGTTACTACAAGGACGAGAAGAAGACCGCCGAGACGTTCAAGACGTTCAACGGTGTGCGCTATGCGATTCCGGGTGACTACGCCGAGGTCGACGCGGACGGGTCCGTGACGATGCTCGGCCGCGGTTCGCAGTCCATCAACAGCGGCGGCGAGAAGATCTACCCCGAAGAGGTCGAGGCCGCACTCAAGGGCCACCCCGACGTCTTCGACGCGTTGGTGGTCGGCGTGCCCGACGAGCGGTACGGCAACTGCGTGGCCGCCGTCATCCACCGCCGCGAAGGCACCAACCCGACGCTGGCCGAACTCGACACCTTCGTCCGGAATGAGATCGCGGGTTACAAAGTGCCACGCAAGGTTTGGTGGGTCGACGAGATCCACCGCACGCCCGCCGGCAAGCCCGACTACCGGTGGGCCAAGGACACCACCGAGGAGCGGCCCGCCGACGACGCACACGCCAAGCATGCGGGCAGCACATCCTGATGCGTACCGAGCTGTGTGACCGTTTCGGCATCGACTATCCGATATTCGTCTTCACGCCGTCGGAGAAGGTCGCCGCCGCGGTCAGCAAGGCCGGCGGTCTCGGTGTGCTCGGCTGCGTGCGGTTCAACGACGCCGACGATCTCGAGAACGTGCTGCGCTGGATGGACGAGAACACCGACGGTAAGCCGTACGGTGTCGACATCGTGATGCCGGCCAAAGTGCCGCAGGAGGGCACGGCCGCCGATATCGGCAAGCTCATCCCGCAGAGCCACCGTGACTTCATCGACAAGACCCTCGCCGATCTCGGCGTTCCGCCGTTGCCCGAGGACGAGGAGCGCAGCTCGGGTGTGCTGGGCTGGCTGCATTCGGTGGCCCGCTCGCACGTCGAGGTGGCGCTCAAGCATCCGATCAAGTTGATCGCCAACGCCCTTGGCTCACCGCCGAAGGACGTGATCGATCAGGTGCACGCGGCGGGGGTGCCAGTGGCGGCCCTGGCCGGTAGCGCCAAGCACGCGCAGCGTCATGCCGAGAATGGGGTCGACATCGTCGTGGCGCAGGGCCACGAAGCTGGTGGACACACCGGCGAGATCGGTTCGATGGTGCTGTGGCCGGAAATCGTTGATGCGCTCGACGGTACGACCCCGGTGCTGGCGGCAGGCGGTATCGGCACCGGGCGGCAGGTCGCCGCGGCTCTCGCGCTGGGCGCCCAGGGGGTGTGGATGGGCTCGGCGTTCCTGACGTCGGCCGAGTACGACCTGGGCCACCGCAAGCCGTCCGGTGTGTCGACGATCCAGGAGGCCCTGCTGCGGGCCAACTCGAGCGATACCGTGCGCCGCCGTATCTACACCGGTAAGCCCGCGCGCCTGCTGAAGTCGCGCTGGACCGACGCCTGGGATGCGCCCGACGCGCCCGAGCCGCTGCCGATGCCGCTGCAGAACATCCTCGTCAGCGAGGCCCATCAGCGGATGAACGAATCGGACAATCCCGACATCGTCGCGATGCCCGTCGGCCAGATCGTCGGACGGATGAACGAGATCCGGCCGGTCGCCGACATCATCGCCGAGTTGGTCTCCGGTTTCGACGAGGCCTCGAAGCGACTCGACGTCATTCGCGAGGGCTAGCGGCGCACTCGACATTCTTCGTATGATCGGCCCACCGCAGGGGGGGTTATGGCGACATTCGCGTTGGTCCACGGTGCGTGGCACGGGGCATGGTGTTGGGAGAGGCTGACTCCCGAGCTCGAGAAACTGGGTCATCGCGTGATCACGATGGACCTCCCCATCGACGACAGCTCGGCCACGTTTGACGACTACGCCGACATCGTCTGTCGCGCAGTCGACCACTGCTCCGGTGAGGATTTGGTCCTTGTCGGGCATTCACTCGCGGGGCTGACCGTTCCGCTCGTCGCGGCACGTCGGCCGCTACGCCGGGTCGTATACCTGTGTGCCCTTCTGCCCAAGCTCGGAGTGCCTCTGACGCAACAGATGGCCGAGGACACGGTGATGCTCAACCCGGACTATGCGAAAGGCCTCGGCGACAAGGACTCCGAGGGAAGACGTGCCTGGGTCGACGAAGTAATAGCGCGTAGGCATCTCTTCGATGATTGTGACGAGGCCGTCGCATCTGCCGCCGTCGCCCGCCTCTGTCCGCAGGCGACGAATCCTTATCGGATTCCCTGCTCGCTGTCGGAGATGCCTACTGTCGACTCCACGTATGTGCTGTGCACCGAGGACCGCATCGTCAACCCAGTTTGGTCGCGTCGGATTGCGCGCGAGCGGATGCGCGCGGAGCTGATCGAGTTGCCCGGCAGCCATTCGCCGTTTCTTTCTCGACCGCGTGACCTGGCTGCGGTACTGGACGGCGTCGGATAAGCCGAACGCCGCCAAAGTCCTTTGGACACTGGCGGCGTGGCTTCAAGCGATGCGTCTGCTTTGTTACGGCGTGATTTTTGTTTCCGCGTCGATGACATCCGTTGCCGCGCCGACGATGTCGCCCTGGTTCTCCAGGCCGTCGGCGTTGAGCTGCAGAACGTAGAGGCCGTCGGCTCCGGGGATCACGACGGTTTTCTGGGCGACGATCTTGGTCTGCCCCTCCGAGTCCCAGGTGCCGCCGAGCTGGTAGGCCGGGTAGTCGCCGAGCGTGCTGTTCTCACCCTCGTTCGACGCGCTCCAGCCCGGCAGGTTCTGCAGTTCGCCGGGCGCCAGGTCGATGATCTGCTGCGGGTCGACGTTGCCGGTCAGCTTCGAAACCAGCGCGACGATGCTCGGCGAGTACTCGGCGGCTTCGGGGCCGGTGTAGATGATGGCGCCGTAGGCCCACTCGGGGGTGTTCTCGCCGGCCGGCTCCCAGCCCTCGGGGATCGGCAGGTCGATGGTGGGTGAGCCCGGGTCGCCGCGCTTGACCGGCGTCTCCTGGATGTTGTTCTCCTTGATGTAGCTGGCGATCGTCGGGTTCGGGCCGGCGGCATCCTCATCGCGCGGAGCGACTTTGGCCGTCGTCGTCGGTGCGGCCTTGGCCGTGGTGGTCGTCGTGGTCTCCGACTCGCTGGTGCTCGGTTCGGTCTTGGTGTCCGAGCCGCAGCCCGACAACACCAGGGCCAGAGCGGCAGCCAACGCCGCCGCTCCGGTGATCGCCGTGCGCCTCATCAGTCACTCCTGTCGTCCTGCAACGCGTGTCGCCGTTCTCGGCAAACATGGCCGGTTGCTTTGGTCGTGACGAAGCGTAATCGAAAAGCGGCTCTATGAAGGGCGAGTAGTTCTACTCGATGTGAAATCCGGCAAACCGCAGCCGGGCCGTGTCCGATTTGTTCACGACACCTCGCGGTGGACCGACATAGCGTCAGGGCCATGGAGATTCGTCTGACATCAACCGTCTTTCAGGTATTCGCCAGCGACCTCACAGCTTCGCTGGCCTTCTACCGGCTGCTCGGGCTGCCGGTTCCCGGCTCCGACGCTCCGCATGTGGCGGTCGAACTGCCGGGAGGCAATACCTTGTCCTTCGACAATGAGGAGACGATCGCGGCGATGCATCCCGGTTGGGCGGCGCCGTCGTCATCGCACAGCAGGGTTGCCCTGGCACTCGGTGTCGGCACGCCTGGCGAGGTCGATGCACTCTTCGAAAAGGTCACGGCGGCAGGTTATTCCGGCGTACTAACCCCATATGATGCGCCGTGGCAGCAGCGCTATGCGACCGTCGCCGACCCCGACGGCAACTGGGTGGATCTGTTCGCCGCACTGGAATCCTGACCGAACCACCCCAGCGGGACACCAGCGAGCGCGCGGACCTCGCGGTGCAGGTGCGATTGGTCGGCGTAGCCCGCGCAGGCCGCGACGTCGGAGAAGGGCAGCCCCTCATCGAGCAGCCGCCGGGCATGACGGAACCGCAGGATGCGTCGCAGCGTCGCGGCGCCGTAGCCGTAGACGGCGGTGCAATGGCGCTGCAGGGTGCGCGGTGACCAGCCGAGGGTCTGCGCGACATCGGCGACACCGGATCCGCTGGCGAGGCGGGCGGTGACCTGCCTCAGCTGCGGCAGCGTCCAGGGTGCGGTTTCGCCACGCGGGGTCTCGGCCGCCAGTTGTTCGGTCAGGTCGGTCAGTGACCGGGCCCGCGGCAGCCGTCGGAGATCGGAGAGCCCCACCCTGGTGTCGCGTATCTCGACCGCCGGAATCCCAAGCAGCCTGGGCAGGATGCCGGGCCGAAACCGCAGGCCGACGTACGGGTCTACGTCACGCGTCGTCATCAGCGGCGCGGTGTCCGGGCCCGCGACGACGATGTCGTCGTCCATCGCGATGAGATCCATGCATCCATCGGGCAGCACCCGCACCGGTGCGGGCGGCCCGTCCATCGTCCACGCGACCTCGACCAGGTCGGCCAGCGCGGTGGTCGGCGCGTATTCGCGGTACCCCATATTGGCGAGAATAGACTCGGCTGAAAAGGAGAAGTGCGTGGTCACTTTGGACCGCTTGGTGAACGTGCTGGGGAGCTACGGCGTCCGACTGCGTTTCTGTCCGATACCGCGCTCCACGGAACTCGGCAGCGTCGTAGTGCACGAAGATGCAGGCGGCCGTACGGTCATCGGCGACGTGCTGCTGGCCATCGGGGCGCGTTCGGTGGACGAGGCCTTGCGGTGGGCGGTGTCGGCGCACGCCGTGGTCGTTCTTCTGCGTGACCACGATGACAACACCACCTTCGCCGGGATGGACGAGGGCGTCGCGATGATGGTTGTCGATGCATCGGTTTCGTGGAGCGAGCTTTCGGCTGTCGTCTACGGGCTGGTTCTGGAAGGTCGGGAAACCGAATCCGGCCGCGGTCCAACCGATCTGTTCGCCCTCGCCGATAGCCTGGCCGAGGTGGTCGGCGGCGCGGTCACCATCGAGGATCCGTTGTCGCGGGTACTCGCGTACTCCACGATGCAGCAGAACGCCGACCCGGCGCGTGTCGCGACGGTCATGGATAGGCAGGCGCCGGCAAGTCTGCGCGAATTCTTCGAAACTCGTGGTGTTTTCACGCATCTGGCAAACTCTGACGAACCGCTGTTCGTCAGTCCGGACACCGATCGCGGAATGTCGGGCCGCATGGTCGTTGCGGTGCGTTCGGGGACAGAACTCATGGGGTCGTTGTGGGTTGCCTGCCTCGAGCCGCTGGCCGAACCCGAACGGACCGCGTTGGCCGACGGGGCCCGCACAGTGGCCTTGCATCTGTTGCGCTCACGCGCCAGCGCGGATTTGGAGCGTCAGGTCGAATCCGAATTGGTGCTGCGACTCCTGAACGGCAGCCCCGATGCCGCGGCGTCGGCCAGCAGACTCGGTTTGGCACCAGGCCGTATGCGCGTGATCGCGGTGCAGGCTTTCATCGACTTCGATCGAGACGCCGGTCTTCTCCTTGCCTTCGAGCGGGCGACGACCGGGTTCGGTTGGTCACGTCCCGGCCGAAGTGCCCTCTGCGGCAACACGGTGTACACATTGTTGCCGGGCGAGCAGGCGGAGTCCGCTCGACGGTGGTTCGCGGGCCTGCAGGCGTCTCTGCCCGATCCGTTGACCGTGTTGGCCGGTATCAGCAAGGCGGCCGCGGCCACAGATCTGCCTGCGGCGCGTCAGGAAGCTGACGAATGTCTCGCGCTGCACGGGATCAAGCCGCCTGATGCCCCGCCGCCGGCCTACGACGAGTCGTGGGACGAGATCCTGCTGCAACGGCTTCGGACAGCGGCGCGCTCAGGCCGGACCCCCGACCGCGGACCCGTCGCCGAGTTGCGACGCCACGACGCCGATAACACCACCGACTATGTATCGACTCTGAGGGCCTGGCTGGAGGCCATGGGCGACCCGGCCGAAGCGGGCAACCGATTGGGCGTGCACGAGAACACCGTGCGGTACCGCTTGCGCAAGATGGGCGAGATCACCGACCTTCAATTGGACGACGCCCGCAAGCGGCTGGCCATGATGATCGAACTCGCTGCCACTCAAGCCGACTGACGCACCGTTTGTCGGATCGCCACAACGGCGCCGCCGTTGGTTGTCCCCTCGCGGCAACCCTTGCCATCGCTGGTCAGGCCACCATGGGGTTATCCGTAGGTGGATTCAGCGATGGAGGTATGGCAATGGTCGGCGACGAGCGTATCGATGGCGGTCCGCGGTCTGCGGTCGTGGTCGGCGCAGGCATCGTCGGATTGTCGACGGCATGGTTCCTGCAGGAGAGGGGAGTCGACGTCACGGTGGTGGACCGCGCGGGCGTAGCCGCCGGAGCCTCCCGGGGTAACGCCGGCTGGATCTCACCCGCGTTGACGACGCCGCTGAACTCTCCGAAGCTGCTTCGCTACGGTTTGCGATCGTTGCGCGACCGGAACGCTCCTCTGCACATCCCGTTGTCCGCGGACACCGCACTGTGGGCGTTCCTGATTCAATTCGCAGCCAACTGTCGCCCGTCGGCGTGGATTCGCGCGGTGCAAGCCAACGTGCCACTCAACGAGGAATGCATCGAGGCATACGACGTTCTCGTCGGGAACGGGGTCGACGCGCCCGTGACCGATGCTCCGATCACGGCGGTGTTCCGAACGACCCGTGACGCGGAGAACATGTTGCGGGACCTCCGTGCCCTCGAGAACGCCGGACAGTCTGTGTTCGTGACCGGGCTGTCCGGTGAGGCACTTCGCGAGCAGGTTCCGCTGGCGTCGCCGGCGATCACCGCTGCGCTCAACATCAACGGTCAACGATTCGTGGATCCGGGTCGTTTCGTCACGGCCCTGGGAAGAGCTGTCGAAGAGCGGGGAGCCACCATCCGCACAGAGGATGTGCGGGACGTCTTCAGCTCCGGTAACTCAGCGACCGTGGTGCCCTACCGCGGCAAGCCGTTGACCGCCGACGCTGCGGTGATCGCCACCGGCGCGTGGTTGTCACGACTGGCGGGCAGCCGACTGCGGGTACCGGTGACGGCCGGTCGCGGCTACTCGTTCACCGTGCCCGTCGACCGGCCCATACCCGGTCCCATTTACCTGCCGGACGCGCGAGTGGCCTGCACTCCCTTCAACGGGGCACTGCGGGTCGCGGGCACGATGGAATTCCGCGACCCGCATGAACCATTGATGGCTGAACGTGTCGGCGCAATCGTCGCCTCCGTGAGCCCGCTGATGGAAGGGGTTCGCTGGGCCGAACGCAGCGACATCTGGGTCGGTCCGCGCCCGATAACCCCCGACGGCCTGCCATTGATCGGTGAGATGTCTCGCAACGTGTATGTCGCTGGCGGGCACGGCATGTGGGGTCTAGCACATGGGCCGATCACCGGCCGGCTACTCGCCGAACAGATCACCACCGGCAAGCAACCCGAAGCCCTGCGGCCATTCGATCCGCTGCGGCGAGTTGTTACCTAGACCGAGGGTCTCGCCCGTTACGGGCACCGCGAGTCGTCAGGGGCGGCGCAGTTGTTGCGGCCCGCCCCTGACGACAACCAAATACGGGCAACTGTCAGCTCTTCGCAATGAAAGGAACGAATATGACTAGTGCACAACGCGTCTGGATCTCCTCGGAAGCCTATGACGGTCTACAGCAGGAATTGGCCGCCCTGCGCCAATTGTGCAAGACCGCCGCTGTGGATGGGGATATCGGCGAAAATGCCACCGCGATCCAGCGCGCCCGGCAAGCCCGGATACAACAGATTCATGACCTGCTCGTTTACGCTGTTGTGGGCGAGGACCCGCCCAATGACGGTATCGCCGAACCGGGCATGGTCGTCACTGTCCGATACGACGATACCGGGGATACCGAATCGTTTCTCTTCGGTGTTCGCGGCGCTGAGCATGGCGATATCGAGGTCTACTCTATTCAATCTCCGCTCGGCGCGGCCATTCTCGGTGCTCGTCCCAGTGAGCAGCGCACGGTCAAATCGCCAAGTGGTGCTGAGCTGCCTGTCACAATGTTGGCAGCCGTTCCCTACGGTTTGCACACCGCTGAGATGGGTTAGCCGGGAGGACGAGGCCGAAAATGATTGCGACGCTTCATGTCCGACCATGGAAGGAGTAAGAGATGTTTTCATCACCCGAAAGGATCGCCGAAGGTCATCTCGGAAATCAGATGCGGCACAACGACGACCGTGTACTGGCACCTATCGCTCTGGAGCGATGGGAATCCGACGGGGGAGCAAGCCCGCGCCCACAGCGGTGGACTTACCCGAAGAACTGACAACACAGTCGCTAGCGCGAACCATTCTGTTCGTGGCGCCAGCCCGGCGGCTGCGGTGCGTGCAGGTCGAATCGGATGCCCACCACGCGGATAGCGAAGCAGACGAATGCCGCACCGAGTGCGGCAAACGTTCCGTGGTAGCCGAGGCTGTTGGCCGCGACCGCGCAGCTTGCACCGATGAGGGCGGGGATGGCGTAGAGCTCGCTACGTAGGACAACGGGAATTCGACCGATCAGCACGTCGCGAATCGTGCCACCCCCCACGGCTGTGATCGCGCCGACAATGATCGCCTGCACCACACCGAATCCCATGTCGAGTGCCTTGTAGGCGCCCAGCACGGCGAAGACGCTCAATCCGATGGCGTCGAGAACGTTGATCACGGCGGCCAGTCGGTGAAGTACCCGGCTCAGCGCAAAGGCGATCAAGCCACCTGCCGCCGCCAGTGCGAGGTAGCGCCAGTCGACGAACGTAGCCGGTGGCAAGGCATTGAGCAGGATATCGCGGATGGTGCCACCGCCAAGGCCGGTGAACATACCGAGCGTGACGACGCCGACAATGTCCAGCCGCTCGGCGCGGACCGCGGTCAGCGCGCCGTTGAGCGCGAACGCGAAGGTGCCGACGAGATCGAGGATCAGCCACAGCGGTGAGTCAGCCAACATGACAGAGGTATACCGCGTGCGGGCTACCGTCGTCGCGACATCAATTCTCAGCGCGGAACGGGATACACCGGATCGTCGCAGTCAGTCCCTTCGGCCTGCAGCCGGCGTTTGATCACCTTGAACGTCTCGGTGCGAGGTAGGTCGGTGCCGACCCGCACATACGACGGCCATTGCTTGGGTCCGAGGTCGGATTGATCGGCGAGGAATCCGCGGAACTGCTCCGGATCGAAGGACGCGCCCTCGACCAACACCACGGCCGCCATGACCTGGTCTCCGACATCAGGCGCGGGGATCCCGTACACCGCCACTTCGACGACGTCGGGATGGCGCAGCAGCACCCGCTCGATCGGCGCTGAGCCGAGGTTCTCACCGTCGACGCGCATCCAGTCGCCGAGCCGTCCGGCGAAGTACGCGTAGCCGTTCTCGTCGCGGTAGGCCAGATCGCCGCTGTGGTACGCCCCGCCGCGCATCCGCTCGGCGTCGGCGCCCGGATCGTTGTAGTAACCCTCGAAACGCCCGGCGTTGGAGGTATTCACCAACTCGCCCGTGACGCCGGGCGGGCAGGGCTCCCCGGTCTCGACGTCGAGAATTTCGGTGCCTTCGGGCAGCGGGCCGAGCGCCCCCGGCGGGGTATCCGGTGTGCGGCCGATCGCGATGCCGCCCTCGGTCGAACCGAACCCGTCCATCACCAGGGTGTTGAACCGCTCGGCGAACCTGTCGACGTCGGCGGGTGCGCCCTCGTTGCCGTACACCGCGCGCAGCGGATTGTCGGCATCGTCGGGTTGTTCGGGAGTGGCGAGCACGTACGACAGCGGCTTGCCCACGTAGTTGGCGTACGTGGCGCCGAACCGGCGGACATCCGGCAAGAACTGCGACGCGGAGAACTTGCGCCGCAACGCAAGTGAGCTCTGCGAAGCCAGGCCTACCGACCAGCCGACCAGCACCGCGTTCGAGTGGAACAACGGCATCGACACGTAGCACACGTCACGGGGGCCGAGCTCGAATCGTTGCGTCATCATCTGACCCGCGATGGCGACCTTGCCCTGGCTGCACTTGACCGCCTTGGGGTCCCCGCTGGTGCCCGACGTATAGATCAGCATGAACAGATCACCCGGATCGGCGTCATAGGCGACGACGGGCTCGTCGGCGTAGCGCGCTACCTCGGCTGCCCACTGCGGTGAGTCGACGTCGATGTGCTCGATATCGCCGACGACCGCCGCCGATGCCGAATCCGCAAGCACCACCTGGCAATCCGCGTGCGTGACGTCGCGCTGCAGCGCCGCACCACGGCGCACCGGGTTCAACCCCACCGGCACGATCCCGGTCAACCCCGCCGCCACCAGAACCGAGGAGAAGAACGGGGTGTTCTGCAGCAGCACACCGACATGCGGCGGCCGCTCAGGATCCATGCGCGCACGCAGCGCAGCCGCCACCGCAGCACCGTTGGCAATGTGCGCACGCCACGAGGTGAACGTGTCCTCGAAGTAGACCCCGCGGTCGTCGACGTCGACCAGCGGTGCGATCAGCGAGGTTACGGTGGGAAGCTCGCTTCCCGTCGCCGGATTCAAACCGGGGTGTCGGCCAGTTCGCGACCGATGCGCAGCAGCTGCCCGGTGGCCCCGCCGACCGCGAACTCGGTCTGCTTGGCCGCCAGGAAGTACCTGTGCACCGGGTGATCGGTGTCGATCCCGACGCCGCCGTGCACGTGCACCGTGGTGTGGGCGACGCGATGCCCCGCCTCGGCCGCCCAGAACGCCGCCGTATTCACCTCGACCTCGGCGGGCAGGTCCTCGGACAGCCGCCATGCCGCCTGCGTCACCGTCAGGCGCAGCGCCTTGACGTCGATGTAGCCATCGGCCAGCCGTGACGAGACGGCCTGGAAGCTGCCGATCGGCCGCTCGAACTGCTCACGCTCGCGGGCGTATTCGGCCGTGAGCTCGAGTGCGCGCTCGACCACTCCGAGCTGGAATGCGCTGCGGCCCAACGTGCCATGCGTGGTCAGCCAGGCGAGGACCTCGTCGCCGCCGACGACGCGGTCGGCGCTCAACTCGACACCGCGAAGTTCCAGATGGCCGACGCTGCCGTGTCCGGTGGTGCTCAGCGACTCAACCGTGACACCGGAATCGGAGGCGGCGACCACGAAGACCTTGGTGCCGGAATCGGTTTCGGCGGGCACGATGAACGCGTCGGCGACCGGGCCGTAGCTGACCTGGGTGCGGCTGCCGGTCAACCGGAATCCGTCGCCGTTCGCACTCGCCTGGACCGGGCCTTCGCCCATCTCACCGTCAAGCGCGACGGACAGGATCTTCTGCCCGTTGACGGCGGGCGCCGCCCACTCCTGCTGCAGCGCTTCGGACCCGAACGTCGCCAGCGCGCCCGCGGCCAGCACTGCCGATTCCAGATAAGGCACAGCGGCCATCTGCCTACCCAGTGCGACCAGCACCGCGACCTGCTCCAGCACACCGAACCCGCCACCGCCCAGGGATTCCGGCGCAGCGGTGGACAAGATGTCGGCCTCGATCAGCTTGCTCCACAGCGTCTTGTCGAAGCGTTCTTCGAGACCGTCGAGTTCGCGTTGGCGTTCCGGCGTGCTGACGGACTCGGTGATGGCGCGCGCCAGACCTCCGAGATCCTCGGATGCCTCAGTTGTCTTGAAGTCCATGTCGTCTCAGTCCTTACCGGTTGACCCTGGGCAGGCCGAGCGCGACCATGCCGATGATGTCGCGCTGGATCTCGTTGGTGCCGCCACCGAAGGTGAGGATCAGGCACGAGCGGTGCATGCGTTCGATGCGGCCCCGCAGCAGGGCTCCGGGGGTGTTCGTGCGCAGTGTCGCGGCGGTGCCGAGCACCTCCATCAGCAGTCGGTAGGCCTCGGTGGCCAATTCGGTGCCGTACACCTTCGCCGCCGACGCGTCAGCCGGAGACGGGGCGGCATCCGTGGAGGACGCGAGCTCCCAGTTGATGAGCTTGAGTACTTCGGCCTTGGCGTGCACCCGAGCCAGGTTCAGCTGAACCCATTCGGAGTCGATCACGCGCCTGCCATGGGCGTCCTTGGTGTTCTGTGCCCATTCGCGGACACCGTCGAGCGCCGAGAAGATCGGCTGCGCGGAAACCAGTGCGACGCGCTCGTGATTGAGCTGATTGGTGACCAGCTTCCACCCCGCGTTCTCCTCGCCGACGAGGCTGGACACCGGCACCCGCACGTCCTGGTAGTAGGTGGCGCTGGTGTCGACGCCGGCCATGGTGTGCACCGGAGTCCACGAGAAGCCCTCGGCCGTCGTCGGCACGATGAGCATCGAGATGCCGCGGTGCTTCTTGGCGTCAGGGTTGGTGCGCACCGCGAGCCACACGTAGTCGGCATAGGCGATCAGGCTGGTCCACATCTTCTGACCGTTGATGACGTAGTCGTCACCGTCGCGTACCGCCGTGGTCCGCAGCGCGGCCAGGTCGGTACCGGCGCCCGGCTCGGAGTATCCGATCGCGAAGTGCAGCTCTCCGGCTGCGATCTTGGGCAGGAAGAACTTCTTCTGCTCGTCGCTGCCGAAGTGCATGATCGTCGGCGCGACGCTGTTGATGGTCAGGAATGGCACCGGGACGTTCGCGATAGCGGCCTCGTCGTTGAAGATCAGCCCGTCCATCGGCGGACGCGCCTGGCCGCCGTACTCCTTGGGCCACGAAAGCGTCAGCCACCCGTCCTTGCCCATTTGGGCGACCGTTTCGCGGTAGACGTTGCCCCGCCCCATCTCTCCGTCGCTGGAGGCCAGCGCTTCGGCGCGCTCGGGGGTCATCAGCTTGGTGAAGTACGCCCGTAGCTCGCGACGCAACTCCTCCTGCTCTGGGGTGTAGCCGATCCGCATCGCCTTGTCCTAACTTCTGTAGAGCACCGGTATAAGTGCACCAGGCTTGAACCGAAGTCCAGCCCGACTTCACTCCCGGTTGTAACACGTTCTAGTCTTGGGGTCCAGGCCGGTGCCACACTGGTTGCTCGAAGCAGCCCCGAGCGCAAGGAGTGCGTCATGCGAGTGGAAGTGGACCGTGACCGTTGCGAGGGCAACGCCGTATGCGTTGGAATTGCCCCCGACCTGTTCGATCTCGACGACGAGGATTATGCGGTCGTCAAGGCCGATCCAGTGCCCGCCGACCAGGAGGACCTGGCGGAGCAGTCGATCGCCGAGTGCCCGCGAGCAGCCCTGATCCGCAGAGACTAGAGGTATTCATAAATGACTGCAGATGCGACTGATCTTTCCGGCCTCGTTGCCGTGGTGACCGGCGCGGCCGCTGGGCTGGGCCGCGCCGAGGCCATCGGTCTGGCGCGAGCCGGCGCCACCGTCGTGGTCAACGACATCGCAGGAGCGTTGGACCGCTCCGACGTGATCGACGAGATCGTCGCCGCGGGTTCCAAGGCGGTCGCGGTTGCCGGTGACATCAGCGAGCGGTCGACGGCCGACGAGCTGGTGTCCACCGCCGACGGCCTCGGCGGTCTGAGCATCGTCGTCAACAATGCCGGCATCACGCGCGACCGCATGCTGTTCAACATGACCGATGAAGACTGGGATGCGGTCATCGCCGTCCATCTGCGCGGTCACTTCCTGCTGACTCGCAATGCAGCGACGTATTGGCGCAGTAAGGCGAAGGCGAACGACGGCCGCGTCTACGGCCGCGTCATCAATACGTCGTCCGAGGCCGGCCTGGTCGGGCCGGTCGGGCAGGCGAACTACGGCGCCGCGAAGGCGGGCATCACCGCGCTGACGCTGACGATGGCACGGGCCCTGGAGCGCTACGGCGTGCGGGCCAACGCGATCGCGCCCCGCGCCCGCACCGCGATGACCGCCGACGTGTTCGGCGAGGCGCCGGAGCTGACCGAGGGGCAGATCGACTCGCTGTCGCCCGAGCATGTCGTCACGTTGGTGCAATTTCTGGCTTCGCCCGCCGCGGAAGGCGTCAACGGACAGCTCTTCATCGTTTACGGTCCTACTGTGACGCTTGTTGCGGCGCCAACGGTCGAAGCTCAGTTCAGCGCGCTGGGTGACGCCTGGAAACCTACGGACCTGTCAATTACTTTGCGCGACTACTTTGCTGAACGCGGCTCGGATGCGAATTTCGCAGCGACCGACATTATGAATTCATAAGCTCGATAATCTTGACCGGTCCCGACTTGGGAGACTAGAACACGTTCTAACATGGCGTGTGTCACACCGGCTTTGACCAGCGCGGATATAACAATTTGGACCTTTTTTCCGGTTCTTTGACACTGTGAACTTGTTCTAGTTAGTATGATCCGGCTCACTAAGAGCAGTGCTTAAACCACGGGTGTAAAGCAAGCGTCGGCGACGTTATCCGAAGTCTTCGCCACGCGAGCTCTCCGCCCGCCACCGCAGAGAAACGGAGCCCGAGGTTGATCGAACAGCTCGCGGCACCGACTCGGGCCGTGGGCGGTTTCTTCGAAATGTCGATGGACACCTTCGTCAAGATATTTCGACGCCCCTTTCAGTTCCGCGAGTACCTCGACCAAACGTGGATGATCGCGCGGGTTGCGCTCATCCCGACGCTGCTGATCTCGATTCCGTTCACGGTGCTGGTCGCCTTCACCCTCAATATTCTTTTGCGAGAAATCGGAGCCGCGGATCTGTCCGGCTCCGGTACCGCGTTCGGCACGGTGACGCAGCTCGGTCCGATCTCGACCGTGCTTGTCATCGCCGGCGCAGGCGCGACCGCAATCTGCGCCGACCTGGGTGCCCGCACCATCCGTGAAGAAATCGATGCGATGCGGGTGCTCGGCATCGATCCCATTCAGCGCCTTGTGGTTCCGCGTGTGCTGGCCTCGACCACCGTCGCTCTGCTGCTCAACGGTTTGGTGATCGCGATCGGTCTCACCGGCGGTTACGTGTTCTCCGTGCTGCTGCAGGGGGTGAACCCCGGTGCGTTCATCAACGGTCTGACGATCCTGACCGGCTTGGGCGAGTTGGTGATCTCCGAAGTCAAGGCCCTGTTGTTCGGTGTGATGGCAGGCCTTGTCGGCTGCTACCGCGGGCTGACCGTCAAGGGTGGACCCAAGGGCGTCGGAGAGGCTGTCAACGAGACAGTCATCTATGCCTTCATCTGTCTGTTCGTCATCAACGTGCTGATGACCGCAATCGGCGTCCGGGTGCTCGGCTGATGAGCTACGACGTGACGGTGAGGATGCGGCGGGCGCTCGGATGGTTTCCCAGGGCCGTCGACACGTTCGGCGAGCAGGCGTTGTTCTACGCCGAGTCGGTCCGGTACATGCCGAACGCGGTGCGGCGCTACGGCAAGGAAACGACCCGGCTGATCGCGGAGATGACGCTCGGCACCGGCGCGCTGGTCCTCATCGGCGGCACGGTCGGCGTCGCGGCGTTCCTCACCCTGGCCTCCGGCGGTGTCATCGCCGTACAGGGCTACGAATCGCTGGGCAACATCGGCATCGAGGCGCTCACCGGCTTCCTCTCGGCGTACCTCAACGTGCGCATCGTGGCGCCGATCATCGCCGGCATCGCGCTCGCGGCCACTATCGGTGCGGGCACCACGGCCCAACTGGGGGCCATGCGCATCTCCGAGGAGATCGACGCCGTCGAATCGATGGCCGTGCACTCGATGTCCTACCTGGTGTCCACCCGCATCGTCGCCGGGCTCATCGCGATCATTCCGCTGTACTCGCTCGCTGTCCTGGCCGCGTTCTTCTCGGCCCGCACCATCACCGTCTTCGTCAACGGACAGTCCGGCGGGCTGTACGACCATTACTTCAACACGTTCCTGATCCCGACCGATCTGCTGTGGTCTTTCGCTCAGGCGATCGTGATGGCGGTCGCGGTGATGTTGGTCCATACCTACTACGGCTACAACGCATCCGGCGGACCGGTCGGCGTCGGTGTCGCGGTGGGTAAGGCGGTCCGGACCTCGCTGATCGTCGTCGTCATCATCACTTTGTTCATCTCCCTGGCCGTGTACGGTGCCACCGGAAACTTCAACCTCTCGGGGTAAGGGGAAAGAGAAACCATGTCGAGGACAGTCGCGATCAGGATCGCCGCCGTAGTGCTGGCGGCGATCATCGTGGCGTTCTCGGTGTTCACCTACCTGTCCTACTCCGCCGCGTTCACACCGACCGAAACCGTGACGGTCACCTCGAAGCGGGCCGGTCTGGTGATGGACCGCGACGCGAAGGTCAAGTACCGCGGTATCCAGATCGGCAAGGTCGAAGACATCTCGTATACCGGTGAGGATGCGAAGCTGACGCTAGCCATCAACAAGGGCGAGCTGCGCTACGTGCCGTCGAACGCGCCGGTGCGGATCGCCAGCACGACGGTGTTCGGCGCAAAGTCGGTGGAATTCCTTGCGCCGGAACAGCCGTCAGGTAAGCCGATGGCCGCTGGCGCTGCTGTCAAGGCCGACAATGTCCAGCTGGAAGCCAACACGCTGTTCCAGACACTGATCGACGTCTTGAACAAGGTCAATCCCATCCATCTGAACGCGACCATGTCGGCGCTCGCGGAGGGCCTGCGTGGTCATGGTGAGGACGTCGGCGTCAGCACGGCCGGGCTGAATCAGTACCTCACACAACTGAATCCGAAGCTGCCGCAGGTCGAGGCGATTCTCGCGCAGACCAACACGGTGGCCAACATCTACGGCGATGCCGGCCCCGACTTGGTGACCGTCATCAAGAACGTGCCGACCATCAGTCAGACGGTCGTCGACCAGCAGGAGAACCTGAACGCCACGTTGCTCGCGACCATCGGCCTGGCGAACGAGGGCGCCGACACACTCGAGCCCGGCGCCGACGACTACATCGCGGCGATCCAGCGACTGCGGGCGCCGTTGAAGGTGCTCCGCGACTATTCGCCCGTACTCGGTTGCATCATCCAGGGTGTCGCGAAAGGCCGCCAGCGGGGCGCAGACATCCTGGGCGGATACAAGCCCGGCGCCATGGTCAGTTCCAGCTTCGTGTTGGGTGTGCCGACATACACGTATCCGGAGAGCCTGCCCATCGTGAACGCGACGGGTGGTCCGAACTGCCGTGGCTTGCCGAACCTGCCGAACATGCAGTTCGGCGGCTCGTACTTCCGGTCACCGTTCCTGGTCACCGACAACGCGCTCATTCCGTATGAGCCGTTCACCGAGGTACAGGTCGACGCCCCGAGCACTTTCCAGTTCCTCTTCAATGGCGCTTTCGCAGAACGGGACGACTTCTGATGAAGGCAATCCTGACGAAGGTCGGCATCTTCGTGGTGGCGATGTTATTGGTCTCCGCCGGGTTGATAGTGATCTTCGGCGAGTTCCGGTTCGCGTCGACCACCAGCTACCACGCCACATTCAAGGACGCCTCGCGGCTCGAGGGCGGTAACGACGTAAGGATCGCAGGCGTTCCGGTCGGCACGGTCGAAGCCGTGAAGCTGAACCCCGACAACACCGTCGACGTGGCGTTCACGCTCGACAAGAAGTATCAGCTGTATACGTCGACGCGAGCCGTGATTCGGTATGAAAACCTGGTCGGCGATCGCTTCATGGAGATCACCTCGGGCCCGGGTGAACTGAAGAAGCTACCCAGGGGCGGCACCATCTCGAAAGAGAACACACAGCCGGCCCTTGACCTGGATGCACTGCTCGGCGGTCTGCGACCGGTGGTCAAGGGCCTCGACGGCGAGCAGGTCAATCAGATCAGCAATGCGATCCTCGAGCTACTGCAGGGCCAGGGCGGTGCGCTGTCTCAACTGCTGTCGGAGACAGGAACGTTCAGCCAGACGCTTGGTGATCGCTACCAAGTGATCTCGGAGGTGATCCAGAACCTCAACCAGGTGCTGGGGACCATCGACTCGAAAAGCGCCGAATTCAATGCCAGCGTGGACGAGCTGCAGAAGCTCGTCACGGGGCTCGCGGAGGGCCGGGACCCCATCGCCGGTGCGATTCCGCCGCTGGCCTCAGCCGAGTCGAATCTGACGGACATGCTGGCGAATTCGAGGCGGCCCGTGCAGGGCGTCCTCGAGAACCTTCGACCGCTGGCCACCGAGTTCGACAACCGTAAGGCCGAGGTCAACGCTGTCATCGAACCGCTTGCAGAAAACTATCTGCGACTCAATTCCCTCGGTGCGTACGGGTCGTACTTCAACTACTACATCTGCGCGACCACGCTGAAATTCAACGGGCCGGCAGGGAGCGACATCCTCCTCCCGATCGGCGGCGTGCCGGACCTCTCGAAGGGCAGGTGTTCAGCCAATGGATAAGACGCTGCGGGCGGGCATCTTCGGAATCGCGGTGCTGGCGATGGTCGTCGTCGTCGCGTTCGGCTACAGCAGCCTGCCATTCTTTCCGCAGGGCAAGTCCTACGAGGCATACTTCGCCGACGCCGGCGGCATCTCGCCGGGTAACGACGCCAACATCTCCGGCATCACGGTCGGCAAGGTGAGCGACGTCGCCCTCGCGGGCGAGTTCGCAAAGGTGACCTTCACCGTCGATCGCAAGATCAGGCTGGGTGACCAGACCCTCGTATCGATCCGCACCGACACGGTTCTGGGCGAGAGATCGCTCGGTATCACTCCGGCGGGCGGCGGGTCGGTGACCTCGATTCCGGTGGCCCGCACGACAGTTCCGTACACCTTGAACCAGGCCCTGCAGGACCTCGGTCAGAACGCGGCCGCCGTCGACCAGGAGCAGCTGACCCAGGCGTTGGGGGTGCTGACCGATTCGTTCCGCGATGCAACGCCCGAGCTGCGCCGCACACTCGATGGTGTGGCGACCTTGTCGCGCAGCATCAACGCCAACGATGAAGCGTTGGGCCAGTTGCTGACGCGCGCCAAGTCGGTGACCCAGACTCTCGCCGACCGGGCCGGTCAGGTGAACCAGCTCGTCACCGACGGCAACCAGTTGTTCGCCGCGCTCGATGAGCGACGCGCAGCGCTGAGCACTTTGATCGCGGGCATCGACGATGTGTCCGAGCAGCTTTCCGGTTTTGTGAACGACAACCGTCGCGAGTTCGGACCGGCCCTGAGGAAACTGAATCTGGTGTTGGACAACCTGCTCGAACGCCGTGATCACATCAGCGAGGCGCTGAAGCGCCTGCCGCCCTACGCCACCGCGCTCGGCGAGTCGGTGGGCTCGGGCTCGGGCTTCATGGTCAACCTGCCCAACGCGATTCCGAACACCACACAAGAGGCCCTGCTCTTGGATCTCTACTTCCAGCCGGGCAAGATCCCCGACAGCCTTTCCGACCTCCTGCGCGGGTTCATCCAGGAGCGCCTGATCATCAAGCCGAAGTCGCCATGAGCCGGCTCATACGTTTCGGAGTCATCGGCGCCCTAGTGGTGGCGTTGATCGGTGGCCTCTACGTGGTCTGGCCACGCGTCACCACATACAAGGTGGTCGGCTATTTCGCCTCGGCCGCCGGCGTGTACCCGGGTGACGAAGTACGCGTGGTCGGCGTTCCGGTCGGCATGATCGAATCGATCACGCCCCAGGCCGATGCCGTCAAGATCACCATGCGGGTCAACAACGACGTCAAGATCCCCGCCGATGCCCGTGCAGTGATCATGTCGCCGAATATCGTTGCCGCCCGGTTCGTTCAGCTCACGCCGGTCTACAAGGACGGCGCGGCGATGCAGGACGGTGCCACCATCGAGTTGAACCGCACCGCCGTGCCGGTGGAGTGGGACGACGTCAAGACCGAGCTGACGCGGCTGAGCCAGCAGCTCGGGCCGTCCGCGGGCCAGGTTCAGGGGCCGTTGAGCGAGTTCGTCAACCAGGCCGCCGATACCTTCGACGGCAACGGCGATTCGTTCCGCAACGCGCTGCGCGAACTGTCGCAGACCGCGGGACGGTTGGGTGACTCGAGCACCGACCTGTTCGGCACGGTGAAGAATCTGCAGATCCTGGTCGACGCGCTTTCGAAGAGCAACGAACAGATCGTCCAATTCAGTGGACATTTGGCGTCGGTGTCTCAGGTGCTGGCGGACAGCACGGTGGGTCTCGACAGCACGGTGGGCAGCCTCAACCAGGCCCTTTCGGACGTCCGCGGCTTCCTCGACGAGAACAACGAGACGCTGGTCAACAGCATCAACAGGCTGACCGACTTCACCAGCATCCTCACGAACCAGACCGACGACGTCGAGCAGATCCTGCATGTCCTGCCGAATGCGATGGTGAACTTCTACAACATCTACAACCCGGCGCAGGGCACCGCCAATGGTCTGCTCGGCCTGCCGGAGTTCCAGAACCCGGTGCAGTTCATCTGCGGCAACTTCGACGGCGCCGGCATCCCCGACTACGACAAGCGGTCCGAGATCTGCCGCCAACGAATGGCCCCGGTGTTGAAGCGTCTCGCGATGAACTTCCCACCGTTCATGGAGCACGGGATCAACACGATCACCGCCTATAAGGGTCAGGTCATCTACGACACCCCGGCCACCGAGGCCAAGGCCAAGACGTACATCCCGTACCTGGAGTGGATTCCGGCCGACGGGCGGTTCCCGCCGCGGCAGGGTGATCCAGGAGATCCCAGCGCGTTGCTGCTTCCGCAGCCCGCGGTGCCGGGACCGCCGCCGCCAGCGCAGCCGTACACGCTCGGTCCGGTGATACTCCCGCCTGGTCCGGCGCCCGCGCCCGGTCCGGTTCCGGGTGCGCCGCCCGCGCCGATTCCGCCCGGTCCGCTTCCCGCCGAGGCCGGCGGCGTCCCGCATGGAGGTGGACAGTGACACGCAAGCCGGTGCGCCTCAAAGCGGGTCGCGCGGCCACCCGGACGCTGGCCATCGGCTCCGGCGCAGTGCTACTCGCCGGCTGCCAATTCGGCGGGCTGAACTCGCTCGACATGCCCGGCACCGCCGGGCACGGCAAGGGCTCCTTCTCCATCACGGTGGAAGTGTCCGACGTGGCGACGCTGCCGCAGAACTCGCCGGTGCTGGTTGACGACGTCACGGTCGGCAGCGTTTCGGGAATCGAGGCCGTTCAGCGTCCCGATGGCAGCTTCTACGCGGCGGTGAAACTGTCGCTGGACGAAAACGTCAAGCTGCCGGAGAACTCGACGGTGCGCGTCGGGCAGACCTCACTGTTGGGTTCGCAGCACATCGCGCTGGCCCCGCCGATTGATCAGGAGCCCGTTGGCCAACTGCGTGACGGCGCTCAGATTCCGCTGAGTGACGGCAGCCGCGCTCCGACGACGGAGGAAGTGCTGTCCGCGTTGGGTACGGTCGTCAACAAGGGCAATCTCGGTGCGCTGCAAGACATCACGCAGGAGATCTACAATGCGGTGGCCGGCCGTGAAGGGCAGTTCGCCGGTCTGATCCCGCGGCTTGCCGAACTGGCCTCGTCGTTGAATCGCCAGACCGACGACATCATCGCGACAGCCGAGGGCCTGAACCGATTCGCCGGTGTCCTCGCGCGCAGCAAGGATGATCTGGGCCGGGCGCTGGACACGTTGCCGGGAGCACTGCGGGTGCTGAACGAGAACCGTGGCCATATCGTCGATGCGTTCGCGGGGCTGCAGCGGCTTGGCACGGTGGCGTCGCGCATCCTGTCCGAAACCTCGGAAGACTTCACGCAGGACATGATCGCCCTGTACTCGGTGATCAAGCCGATCAACGACACTCGTGCGGATCTCGTGTACAGCCTCGACAGCCTGGCGACGTTTCCGTTCCCCGGCAAGAACCTGCCCAAGGTGGCCAGAGGCGACTACTTCAACGTCTTCTCGACCTTCGATCTGACGATTCGGCGGCTCGGCGAGACCATCTTCACGACGTCGTTCTTCGACCCGAACATGAAGCGCCTCGCCGAAGTGGTGAGCCCGCCGGAATTCCTCACCGGAGAAATGGCCAACTTGTCAGGACAGGCCGCTGACCCGTTCAGTATCCCGGCAGGCACCGCGTCGGGCCAGGAGGTGCCAGCAGAGTAATGTACAGCCGAACTACACGAATTCAGTTGTGGGTCTTCGCCGTTGTCACGGTGCTGGCCGTCGGTGCGATCGCTATGCTGTATGTGCGCGTGCCCGCCCGACTTGGCATCGGCACGTACGAGGTCACCGCGAATTTCGTGGCCGGTGGCGGACTGTACGAGAACGCCAACGTCACCTTCCGCGGTGTGCAGGCAGGCCGGGTCGAGTCCGTCAGGCTGACCAATGACGGTGTCGCGGCGCGCATGCGGATCAACAGCACCATCAAGATCCCGGAGAACTCCACCGCCACCGTCAAGAGCGTGTCGGCGGTCGGCGAACAGTACGTGGATTTCGTCCCGCCCGCGGATCCCTCGCAGGCGCTGCTACGCAACGGCGCAACCATCCCCAAGGATCGGACGGCGATCCCGCAGGACGTCGCCGAGCTGTTGCAAGAGGCCGAGAGCCTGGTGGCCAGCCTTGACAACACCCGCCTCCAGGATCTGCTGCGTGAGACGTTCGCGGCGTTCAACGGCTCAGGGCCCGAGCTCGCGCGACTGCTCTCCTCGGCGCGGACGCTGATTGACGAGGCCAACGCGAGCTGGCCGCAGACCTCGACGCTGATCGACCAGGCGGGACCGTTCCTGGACGCGCAGATCCGAAGTGGCGACGACATCCGGTCGTCCTCCGAAGGCCTTGCGCGCCTGACCACTGAAGTGGCAAACGCCGACCCTCAGGTGCGTGACCTGCTCGCCACCGCGCCGGGAGCCGCCGCCGAGGCCAGCGAGACGTTCTCGGGCATCCGCCCGTCGTTCCCGGTGCTCGCCGCCAACCTGGCCAACTTCGGCCGCGTCGGCGTCATTTATCACAAGTCGATCGAACAGGCGCTGGTCGTGTTTCCGGCCCTACAGGCGTCTCTGCTGACGATCGGCGGTCAGCTTCCCGTGAGCGAGGGCGGCAAGCAGGACTTCAAGATCTCGATCAACGACCCGCCGCCGTGCATCACCGGATTCCTGCCAGGGGCGGAGATCCGCACACCCGGTGACACGACCATTCGCGATCTGCCCACGGACCTGTACTGCAAGGTCCCGCAGAACGATCCGAGCGTGGTGCGTGGCGCGAGGAACTACCCGTGCCAGGAGTTCCCCGGCAAGCGGGCCCCGACGATCCAGTTGTGCCGCGACCCGGCCGGCTATGTGCCGCTGGGCAACAACCCATGGCGCGGTCCGCCGGTGCCGATCGGCACGCCGTCGGACATCATGGAGGATGACACGCCCGAGGATGGGCGAAACATCCTGCCGCCCAACAAGTTCCCGTATATCCCGCCGGAAGCTGATCCTGATCCGGGATATCCCGTCGCGCCCGGCCTGCTGCCGCCTGACGCGCCAAGGGGCCCCGGACCGGCGCCGCATCAGCCGTGGCCGTACATTCCACCGCCGAATTCGGGACCGCCGCCGCCGCCGTACACGGCGTGGATTCCGCCGGCGCCGTATCCGAATGCCTGGCCGCCGCCGGCGATCCCGCCGGGCTGGACGACCAATCCGACCAATCCGCCGGACATCTTCGCCGGGCCCTATGGGCCACCGCCACCGCCGGCGCCCGCGCCACCTCCTTCGGGACTGCCACCTGCGGCTGCGCCGCTCGCGGGATTGTCAGACGCAGCGCCGTCACCTGCGGGAACGCCACCTGCGGCCGGTGGGGCTGCCTACGGGACGTACGATCAGCACACAGGAGTCTTCGTTGACCCGGCCGGCGGTACGGGGGTGTACGCGCCCGGTGCCGCTGATCTGCGGCCAACTGAGAACTGGCTTGATCTGATGCTGTATCCGAAGCAGGTGTAATGACGTCCACCCCGACACCACCGGGGAAGCCCGTGCGCCGGCGCGCTTCCAGGCCGGCCGGTCCGACCGCCGGCAAGGCCCCCGAGGTCACCGCAGTAAGCGTTCCGACGGCTGAAGCGGTCAGCGCGACGACCGCTCGCAAGGTCGTCAAGCCCGTGGTCCCGCCGTCGCGCCGGTCGGCGCCCAGCCGACTCGTCACGATCGTGGCGCTGGCCTGTGGGCTTGTGGCGACCGCCATTGTGGGCGCCGCGGTGGCCGTGCTGATCGTCCAGGAGAACAACGCCGAAGAAGTGCAGGCGCGCGACCAGCGGTTTGTCGACACCGCGACGCAGGTCGTGGTGAACATGTTCAGCTTCAAGCCGGACAGCATCGACGACAGCGTCGACCAGTTCTACAACAGCACCAGCGGCCCGCTGCGCGACATGTTCAGCCAGAACAACAATGTCGAGAATCTCAAGGCGATCTTCCGGCAGACCGGCGGCAGTTCCGAGACGGTGATCAACGGCGCCGCGCTGGAGAGCTTCGACGATGTCAGCAACAACGCAACGGTGTTGGTCTCGGCGAGGGTCACCGCCAGTGACATGAACGGGAACAACAGGCCGTCGCAGCCGTACCGGCTGCGCATCATCGTGCACGAGGACGACGACGGGCGGATGACGGCCTACGACCTCAACTACCCCAACGGCGGTAACTGATGCGCTGGATGGTGCGCGGAATCGTCGCGCTGGTGGCTGTCGCGTTCGTGAGTCTCGCCGCGGTGGGTGGCGGGCTGTACTGGCAGCGGGTGGAGACACGCGGTGAGCAAGCGGCTCGCGCTGAGCTCGGACCGCTTGCGCAGAAACAGATTCCGAGCGTGTTCACCTATGACTACAAGACCGTCGAGCGCAACCTCACCGACGCGTCCAGCATGCTCACACCTAGCTACCGCAAGGAGTTCGAGGACAGGGCGAACGCTGAGATCATTCCGCAGGCCCGGGCTCGAGAACTGGTGAGTCAAGCCAACGTGGTCGGCGTCGGAGTGCTGGACGCGCAGCGGGATTCGGCGGCGGTGATGGTCTACATCAACCGGACGGTTTCGGACAAGACGAACCGCGAGGAGCCGATCTATGACGGTGCGCGACTGCGCGTCGATTACCAGAAGATCGACGGCAAGTGGCTGATCAACTACATCACTCCGATTTAGCGTCGCGGGTTGCAGCCAGCGCTTCGAGGAACGACTGTGCCCACAGGTCGACGTCGTGTACGAGCACCTGGCGACGCATGGCTCTCATCCGACGCCTGCCCTCCTCAGGTGTCTGACTCAAGGCCGCTTCGATGGCGTCCTTGACCCCTTCGAGGTGATGCGGATTCGCCTGGTAGGCCTGGCGTAATTCGGCTGCGGCGCCGGTGAATTCGCTGAGGACCAGGGCGCCGCCGAGGTCGCTTCGGCATGCGACGTACTCCTTCGCGACGAGGTTCATACCGTCGCGCAGCGGCGTCACGAGCATGACGTCGGCCGCGACGAAAAAGGCGATCAGCTCGTCGCGAGGTATCGGCCTGTGCAGGTAGTGCACGATCGAATGTCCGACCTCGGCGTGTTCACCGTTGATGTGGCCGACCTGACGTTCGATGCTCTCGCGCATCGCGATGTAGCTCTCGACTCGCTCCCGGCTCGGCGTCGCGAGCTGAACCAACACGGTGTCCTCACGATTCGCGCGGCCCTCGTCGAGCAGCTCCGAGAACGCCTTGAGCCGGACGTCGATGCCCTTCGTGTAATCGAGCCGGTCCACGCCGAGCAGAATCTTTCGCGGATTGCCGAGCTCGCGGCGAATCTCCTTGGCCCGCTGACGGATCGGGCGTGTCCGCGCCTGCTGATCGAGAGCCGTCGAATCGATGGAGATCGGAAACGCGCCGACTTTGACGGTGCGCGAGCCGACTTCGATCTCACCGAACCTGGAACGCACGCCGATGTTGGCGCGCGAGGTGTTGGCGCCCACCAGCCGACGAGCCAGGATCAGGAAGTTCTGCGCGCCTCCGGGCAGGTGGAAGCCGACGAGATCAGAGCCGAGCAGCCCCTCGATTATCTCGGTACGCCAAGGCATCTGCATGAACAGCTCGACCGGTGGGAACGGGATGTGCAGAAAGAAGCCGATGGTCAGGTCGGGTCGCAGCTCCCGCAGCATCTTCGGAACGAGCTGCAGCTGATAGTCCTGGATCCACACCGTGGCGCCGCTGGCCGCCGTTTTCGCTGTCGCGTCCGCGAACCGGCGGTTGACGTCGACGTACCGGTCCCACCACTCGCGGTGGTAGATCGGCTTGACGATGACGTCGTGATACAGGGGCCACAGCGCCGCATTCGAGAAGCCCTCGTAGTACTCGGCGATGTCGTCGGCGGACAAGCTGACCGGACAGAGCAGCATGTCGTCCTGCTCGATCGGCTCGTCACCGGCGTCGGGTACGCCTGGCCAACCGATCCAGGCACCCCGACGGCGGCGCAGAAGTGGTTCCAGAGCTGTCACGAGGCCGCCCGGGGCCCGTTTCCACGTCGTGGTGCCGTCCGGCAGCCGTTCCATGTCTATGGGCAGCCGGTTGGCGACCACGACGAAGTCGGAATCTCCGGAGCTGACCTTCCGGTCACCCCCCCGACTCACTTACGCCTCGAGTTTCGAGGGTCCAATGCCGAGCATCGACAGGAAAATCCGGCACTCGTCGGCGTCGTTCGCATATGCGGCAACGACGCGCCTGGCCTGGCGCGCAGTGCTGTCGGCAAGCGGTTCGACGTCGCCGAGTTCGGCGGGATCAGATTTCGCAGGCATACGACAACTCTAGGGGACGGTGTCATAGCCCCTGTTCGGAGGCTTCCGAAGGCTAGTTGCGACCGTCGCCGAAGACGGGTGCGGGCGGCGGGGTCACCGTCATGGCCTGCTGCTCTTCGGCGAGGCCGATGCACTGACCCGAGTTGTGCCCGGCACAGGGGATGCCCATGACCGTCGGAATGTCGGGGTTGCCCGGCAACGTCGTGTACGGCGAGGAGCCCGAGTTGGGAACCGTGTGGGGGACGCACACGCCGGTGAACTGGTCGGCCTCCTCACCGCCGTTGCACGGCTGAGCGATGGGGGCGATGTCGGTGGCCGGCACCGCGAGTACAGAGATTGCGGGGGCCGCGGCAACTGCGACCGCAAAGCCACCGGCAAGGATCAGTCGTCGAGCTGAGAGCTGGAAGGTCGCCATCGTCACGCTTTCTCTAGTTAGATCGTGTCGTCGGCAAGATTCTATGGAAGCTGCCACCTTTCTGCACAGCTTCGGTGAGTTCGCTGGTTACAAGCCAGGGCTAGGTCACCGTAGGGCTCGCGCTGACGGTGGACCGTGGCGTGACATTCGGGATGAGCGCTTGGTCCTCGGCCAGACCGATGCACTGACCCGAGTTGTGCCCGATGCACGGAATGCCGTCGATCTCCGGCACATCCGGGTTGGCCGCGGTCGTGGTGTACGGGGATCCGGCGTTGGGCACCATGAAGGGCACGCAGGTGGTCGTGAACTGGTCGGGTTCCTCACCACCCGTGCATTGCGCCACGGGTATTCCGGGCTCGGGCATCGAGTACGCGGCGACGACGGGCGCGGCTGCCGCCGCGACGACGAAGGCGCCGATCAGAAGGTGACGCCGGATCGCGAATGAGGAAGAGGCCATTCCGAGAGTCTAGTGATCGCGCCGTGATTCTGTGGATCTTCTGAGGGAGCGCCCGCCCCGGTTAGGGGCTGGAGCTCACGCTGGTGTGCGGCTGAACCAGGGGAGTCTGGGCCTGCTGCTCTTCGGCGAGTCCGATGCACTGACCCGAATTGTGGCCAACGCAGGGGATTCCGTCGATCGAGGGCAAGTCCGGGTTACCCGGAATCGTCGTAAACGGCGAAGTTGCGTTTGATCCCCCCTGGTTCGGCACGAGTTCCGGGGTGCACGTCGTGGTGAACAGATCCTCGGATTTGCCGGAGGGACAAGCCGCTGTCCGCGGCGCATCGTGGGTCGCCAACGCCGCCATCTAGTTTGCTGTGCCGGCACGGAGCGGCGACGAAGTTTGCCTGCACCCCGCACTGGGTGGCTCAAGTGTACTCGTAAACAAGGGAATAGCGAGGTGGGTGCATTGTCTGGAAGTTGGCGCTCATCGGACTGTGAATTCGCTGGACGATGGCTGTGGCACCGCTGAGCGACCGCTTGACCGAGCACCGTAATGTGCAATCTGCCCAACTACGCGAACGAGGTGGTCGGCTGTGGCCAGCCCTGATGTGACACGTGCGGAACCGACCGGACAACAGGTCACCTACGAGACTCTGGACGAGGGGCGTATTGCCCGTATCTGGCTCAATCGACCCGAAGCGCAGAACGCCCAGTCGCGAACTCTGCTCGTGCAACTGGACGAAGCCTTCGGCCGTGCGGAGGCGGATGACGAGGTCCGGGTGGTGATTCTCGCCGCCCGCGGCAAGAACTTCTCGGCCGGACACGATCTCGGCTCGGAGGAGGCGATGCTGGAGCGCAAGCCCGGCCCCGGCCAGCATCCGACGTTCTCCATCAACGGAGCCACGAGGCACGCCGTCGCCGAGAAGACGTATCTGCAGGAGTGGCACTACTTCTTCGAGAACACCCGCCGCTGGCGCGATTTGCGCAAGATCACCATCGCGCAGGTGCAGGGCAACGCGATCTCGGCTGCCCTGATGCTGATTTGGGCGTGCGACCTGATCGTCGCCGCCGACGACGCGAAGTTCAGCGACGTCGTCGCCGTCAGGATGGGCATGCCGGGAGTGGAGTATTACGCGCACCCATGGGAATTCGGCGCGCGTAAGGCGAAAGAGCTTCTGCTGACCGGTGATTCGATCGACGCCGAAGAGGCGTACCGGCTGGGCATGGTGTCGAAGGTCTTCCCGCGCTCCGAGCTCGAGGACAAGACGCTTGATTTCGCGAGACGCATCGCCGAGCGACCCACGATGGCGGCACTGTTGGTCAAGGATTCGGTCAACGCCGCGGCCGACGCGATGGGCTTCACCGAGGCGCTGCGGCATGCGTTCCACATCCACGAACTCGGGCACGCCCACTGGGCTGCCGCTAACGAGAACCGCTACCCGGTCGGACTGCCGCCAGACGTACCGGACTGGCGAACGTTGGGCGCGCCCAAGCCTGCGCGTTATGACGAGCCGTGACGTATAACTAGAACCTGTTCTAGTTGTCGGACGAAGGGGTCTGCAGTGCAACTGTCATTGACGGGGCAAACGGTTCTGGTCACCGGTGGTGGTAGTGGCATAGGTAAAGCGTGCGCCGCCGCGGTGGTCGCGTCCGGCGGCAATGCGATGCTCGTCGGACGCAACGCAGACAGGCTTTCGGCCGCGGCCGACGAGATCAAGGCCCTGGGCGGACCCGGTGAGGTGCTGTACGAGCCCGCCGACGTCACCAACGAGGACGAGGTCGCCCGCGTCGTGGGGGCGACGACCGCGTGGTCCGGCCGGTTGCAGGGTGTCGTGCACTGCGCCGGTGGCAGCGAGACGATCGGGCCGATCACGCAGATCGACTCCGGGGCGTGGCGCCGCACCGTCGACCTGAACATCAACGGCACCATGTACGTGCTCAAGCACGCCGCGCGGGAGATGGTTCGCGGCGGCGGCGGATCCTTCATCGGTATCTCGTCGATCGCGGCGAGCAATACCCACCGGTGGTTCGGCGCCTACGGGGTCTCGAAGGCGGGCATCGACCACATGATGCAACTGGCCGCGGACGAGCTCGGTGCGTCCTGGGTGCGGGTGAACTGCATCCGGCCGGGCCTCATCCGCACCGAACTCGTCGCGCCGGTTCTGGAGTCGCCCGAGTTGAGCGCCGACTACGCGGACATCACGCCGCTGCCGCGGCCCGGTGAGGTCGAGGACATCGCGAACTGTGCGGTGTTCCTGCTGAGCGACGCCGCGAGTTACATCACCGGCCAGGTGATCAACGTCGACGGAGGGGTGCTGGTTCGCCGTGGGCCCGATTACTCGGCGATGCTGGAGCCGCTCTTCGGGGCCGACGGCTTGCGCGGGGTCGTCTCGCAGTAGGTTTCGGGGAGTCGTTCTCGCCGCTTGTAACCTGGCGGCGCGTTTCGAGCCGAATGTTCGCCATCCGGTTACAACCGGCGGGCGCCCGCTTCCCACGAGGCGACTTTTCCGAGCGCGGACCAGTCGAGGTGGGCGCCGCCGTTGGCGAGCAGGGTGAGGAAGCGGTCGCGGATCAGGCTCGCCACCGGCAGCGGCACCTCCAATGACTCGCCCGCGGCGAGCACAAGCCGGACATCCTTCAAGCCCAGTGCGGCGGCGAAGCCGGCGGGTTCGAACTCCTCGCGTGCCAGCAGTCCTCCGTACGTCTTGTAGACCGGCGCGTCGAAGAGCGTCGACGTCAGCACCTCGAGATAGTCCTGCTTGTCGACGCCGGCCTTTTCCACCAGCGCCATCGACTCGGCGAGCGACTCGATCACCGACGCGATGAGGAAGTTCCCGCTCAGCTTGACGAGGTTCGCGGCCTTCGGCTGTTCCGCCACGACGAACGTCCGCTGACCGATCGCATCGAATACCGGCGAAAGTGCTTGCACCGCAGCGGGTTCACCGGCAGCTACCACGAACAGCTTGGCCGCTTCCGCCGCCTCCGGACGCCCGAACACCGGCGCCGCCACGAACCGATGGCCCGCCTCGGCATGCGCGTCCGTCAGCCGTTCCGCCAGCGCGAGGCTGATCGTGCTCGACGAGACATGAGTCGCGCCGGCCGAAAGCGACGCGAGAATGCCTTCCTCGCCGAACGTGACCGTCTCCACCGCATCGTCGTTGGCCAGCATCGTGATCACCGCGTCGCCCCCGCACGCCTCGGCCACGGTCCGCGCCGCGACGGCGCCTTGCTCGACCAGCGCGGCGACCTTGTCCTGCGAGCGGTTGTACGCCGTCACCTCATGTCCGGCCGCCAGCAGGTTGGCGGCCATGCCCGCGCCCATGTTTCCCAGTCCTACGAACCCGATTTTCATGACATCCACATTGCCGGGTCTTGCTGGCAGGCGCCTACGGCCGCACCTCACTGGGCGTGGTGAATTCGTCCATCCGTATCCGCGAGCGGCAGACCCCCGCCGCCCCACCGCCGCGCGATGATCTCCGCGGCGATCGATACCGCCGTCTCCTCCGGTGTGCGCGCACCCAGATCGAGGCCGATCGGGCTCGACAGCTTGCCCAACTCCACATCTGAGACGCCGGCCTCGCGGAGGCGGGCGATCCGATCGTCGTGGGTGCGCCGCGAGCCCATCACGCCGATATAGCCGACCTGCGGCAGTCGCAGCGCGGTATGTAGGACCGGAACGTCGAACTTGGCGTCATGGGTGAGTACGCAGATCGCGGTGCGGTCATCGATCAAGTCCTTGGCCGCCTGCCCGGCGAGATAGCGGTGCGGCCAGTCGACGACGACCTCGTCGGCACCCGGGAACCGCGCCGGTGTCGCGAACACCGGCCGCGCATCGCACACCGTCACCCGATAACCCAGGAACGAACCCTGCGTGACAAGTGCCGACGCGAAGTCGGTCGCACCGAATATCAGCATCCGGGGACGCGGGGCATGGCTGGCGACGAACACCTCCATACCGGACTCCTGCCGCTGCCCGTCGGCACCGTAGGACAGCACTGTCGACCGCCCGGCCGCCAGCAAACCCCGCGCGTCGTCGATGATCGCGGCGTCGGCGCGATGCGATCCCAGCGAGCCGTCGACCCCGTGCTGCCCGACGACGATCCTGCGCCCGACGCGCCGTGGGTCCGGGTGGGCGATGACCGTGGCGACGGCCCTCGGACGATGGGCGGCGATGTCGTCGGCGATCGTCTCCAGTTGCGGGAAGGTGCTGCGCGATACCGGCTCAGCGAAGATGTCGACGATCCCCCCGCAGGTCAGCCCGACGGTGAACACGTCGTCGTCGCTCACGTCATAGCGCTGCAACCGGGCCTGCCCGGACGCGACGACGTCGTTGGCCAGTTCGTAGACAGCCGCCTCGACGCATCCGCCGGACACCGAACCGGCCACCGTGCCGTCGGGTGCGACGATCATGGTCGCTCCGGGCTGCCGCGGCGCCGACTGGATCGTATGAACGACGGTGGCGACGCCCGCTGTGCCACCGGTCCGCCATACCGATAGCAACTCGTCGAGGACGTCGCGCACCGTCGTAGTGTAAGCCGACTTCAGCAGCGGCCGCGTTCGTCGAACTCGATCGGCAGCACCGCGGGACCGGTGATGCCCACCAAGGGCTTCCACACCGCGGGCGCCGCTCGCCGCACGTCGGTCATCCGCTGGGTCATCACCACCAGCGCCTCGGCGAGCTCGCGTCGTGCCAGGTTCGCGCCGAGGCAGTAGTGCGCACCCGCGCCGAACGTCTGCATGGGCGCTGCACCTGCACGCGTGATGTCGAGGCGATGCGGATCGTCGAACACCTCGGGGTCGCGATTGCCCGCGGCCGTGTTCACCATGACGAATGTGCCGGCCGGGATCGTCACGCCGCCGAACTCGACGTCCTCGATCGTCATCCGCATCGCGCCGAAGACGACGGGGTTGAAGCGCATCAGCTCCTCCACCGCGTTCATCGCCAGCTCCGGCCGCTCGGCGAGCAACTCCCATTGGTCGGGGTGATCGCACAGCGTGTCCACCGCTGCCGCGAGCTGATTGCGGGTGGTGTCGGTGCCCGCCATCAGGATCCCCGCCGCCAGCATGCGCAGCTCGGGTGTCGTCAGCCGGTCACTGTCGTCCTCGGCGCGGATCAGATCCGAGATCAGATCGTCGGTCAGCGAATGGCGGCGTTCGGCGACCATGGCGTCGATGTAGTCGTCGAGCTCCGCCCACGCCTGCAGAATCACCTGCTCGTGCTCGGCCACGTTCCAGGTGAACAGTTTGAAGAAATCATCGGCCCACTCGGAGAACAGCTTCGAGTCCTCGCTCGGCGCGCCGAGCAGTTCCGCGATCACCGGGACGGGGTAGGGGCGGGCGATGTCCGCGACGATCTCGCTCTTGCCCGCGGGCAGCAGCGGTTCGACCAGTCGGGTGATGATGTCGGTGATCACCGTGTCGAGGCGGCCCACCGCCCGCGGTGTGAAGGCTTTGGACACCAGACGGCGCAGCCGATCGTGGTCGGGTCCATTGATGCTCAAGATGGTCGAAACCGCGCGATCCCAGATGGGGCCCGACGTGATGCTCTGCGTCTCGAGGCCAAGGCCTTCCGGCACGCACATGCGGTGATCGCGAAGCGCGGTGCGGGCCAGGTCGTAACTCAGAATCTCGGGGCCGCGCGCCCCCATCACGACCGGCCCCTGGCTCAGAGCGACGGCCAGTCGGCGGTGCGCCTCTGCAGGGTCGGGTGCGGTTTCGTAGTCGACGGTCGGCAGGTCGACGACGGTGGGTTCAAGCGTGATGGTCATGAGGGCCTCCCCGGCGTTTGAAGGACACCTCGATGGTCGATCCGGGGCGGGGAAGCGGACTAGCGTAGACGACTACCCCAGCCAGAGATCCCCAGCGCAGAGTGAGGTCACGAGTGCGACAGGTCATTGCAGGTCTGCTCGTCGCGGGCATGGTGGCGTGGGGTGTGCCCGGCGTCGCGTCGGCGGCCCCCGACATCCCGCCGGTTTCGGATGCGGCGCGCGCCGCCGGACTGGTCGACGTCCGGACCGTCGTGCCCGACGCCGTCATCGACCTGCGCTACGCGACGTCGAACAACTTCGTCGGGGTGGCGATGTATCCGGCCGACGCACGGTGCCTCGTCGCTCAGTCCATGGCCGACGGCCTCAAGACCGCCGCCGGCATCCTGCGGGCCGACGGCGACGTCCTCGTCTTCTGGGACTGCTACCGGCCGCACGCGGTACAGGTCCAGATGTATGAGGTGGTATCCGAACCCGGCTGGGTCAGCAAGCCCGGACCCTATGCCCGTAGCCACGAGGCGGGACTGTCAGTCGACGTGACGCTCGCACATGACGGCGCGCTCGTGGACATGGGAACCGGCTTCGACGAGTTCACGCCCCGCGCCCACGCGTACGCCACCGACGGTGTCAGCCCGGCGGCGCAGGCGAATCGGACCCGGTTGCGCGACGCGATGGCCGCCGGCGGGTTCACCGTCTACAAGGGCGAGTGGTGGCATTTCGACGCGCCCGGCGCCTACAACAACCACCCGATTCTCGATGTTCCTGTGAATTAGGTGATTTGATTCCCCGGTGCGCAGGTTGATTGCGGCGGTGTCGCTGGTCGCGTCGTGAACGCCGACTTCGAGTGCACGGCCGACGCGCAGCACGCGTACTACCGGAATTCTGTTGTCGCAGAAGCGAATCCGTCGACATTCCCGGCCAACTGGGCCGTCACGCGATGTGACGAGACCTCGATATCCTTCGCGGAGTGAACCGACCTATGCGGCGTGTGCTGGTCCGTGCGTCGGATTCGTTCATGTGCGGCGTGTGAAGCTACTTCACCGTTCGATGCGATCTTAACCGCTTCGAATCCATAGACAGTCACCGCTCAGCGTCACATTGAACAACCTCGGCGCGAATGTGACCTCGAGTCGCTGGTCAGCAGCGCCCTCGGTGACCTCGGGTGCAGAGAGGACACCTGGGCCGAGAACGGTGACTTGTTCGGCGCGGCATCGGGTATCCGCATTGCGCGGCGTGGCAGTCCAGTCGCCGGACTGGACGTCCGGGTTTTGCCGACCGTTCCCGTGCAGCAGGATCGGCGGACCGACGCTCAGCCAGCGGTCGTTCGGAGGCTGCGGCGTGGTCACCGCCTGCCACGTGCCATCGCTGCACACCAGCGGCATATTCGCGTCCGCGGGCCGCGTCGCTGCCCCGGCGGCGTCCGGTGGACACGGTGTATTCGCCTGCGGAACAACGGGATCAGCAGCCGCGACACCCGATGTGAACACCAAGACAACGGCCACGAGCATACCGGCCACAGTGCGGTACACCGTCAGCCCACCTTGTCGAGGTCTGTCTTCATCAACATGACGTTGTAGTCAGACCACATCGACAGGTTCCAGTACAACTCCGAGCCGGTGCCCTGCGTCGAGGGTGACCACGGATGCATCATCGGCGCGTAAATCCCGCCGTTCTGCTGTGTCATCAAGACCTTGCCCGCCGACCATTCGCCCTCCGGGCGGTCGGACGTCCGCATGACGATGTTGTTGTTCCGGTCGCCATGTAGGGCGACGTACTTTTTAAGCTGCTGGTTGTACTGGACGGACATCTCGCTGACCGCGCTGCCTGGGTTGACTGCGCCGCAGGCTCCGGCCGTCGACTGGCCGAAGATCGGCGTCGCGGCCGCCGGATTGCCCTTGACCCAGCCGGCCGGGGTGGCGCCCGCGCCGTACCACCCGCCGGCAGTGCCCGAGGTGTAGTACTCGTACTTGCTCAGGTCGAGGATGTCCCGTTCCGCGACGCGGGCGACATAGGCCGCACCCTGGCGGCCGTTGGGTGTCCCGTAGGCGTAGACGTAGCCGTCGCCCGGCCGGACGAATGCCATCTGCTGGAAATTCTGGTTACCGGTCGCCGCGTTGTTGTAGCGGACGGTCTGAGGGGCGACCTTCCATGTCTCGCCGTTGTCTTCGGAGTAGGCGATCGCCGAGTAGTTCGTGGTCCACACCCCCGGAGCACCCCACTGAGTCACCGACATGAAGCTGATGTACTGCGTGACGTTGTATTCGGTTCCCGGCGTCGGCACCGAGATGCCCGCGGTCGGAATCAGCGTGATCCCGGCGGGCAGTCCCTCGGGGAAGATGATCTGCCGTGCCATGTACTGGTACGGCGCACCGGAGGGAACATAGGTCAACGGCGATCCGCCGAAGTCACTGCCGGTGAACCATTCCGGATCTGTGAAGTCGAGGCCGTCGAACAGATCGGCGTCGACGCTGCGGAACAGGACGTTCGGTCGCCAATGGGTGCCTGTCGCCATGCCGCCGACACCGAAGGTGTCGCCGAACGCGATCAGAACCTGGTGTTCGTTCACGTCGGGAGTGTTCGGGTCGTCGACCATGCCGTTGTCCCACATGATGCCGAGGTCGGTGCCGGTGACGCCGTAGTAGTACTGCGTGTTGTTCGCTGGATTGTTCCCGGTGATCCAGTCGACGAATTGAGTTGAGACGCTGAGATATTGGCCGGGCGCCGGGAATCCTGGCCGCGTCGTCGGCGGAGGTGTAAGTTCCGCAAGGGTGAGGCTCATGGTCTGCGCACCGGCGAGGGTCATGTCCTCCTCCGTGCCACCGGCGAGCGCGTCTATGAATTCGTCAACCTCGCGACGGGCGAAGGCCAGCAGGCTCCACGCCAGCGGGGCCGCGGGATCCAGCGGCGCGTTACCCGCGAGCGGGTCGAGCAACGAGTCGACCATGTTCGTCAGGATTTCCACCGCCGCGGTCAGCAGGTTTGGATCCTCAGGAGCGATGACGGGGGCGTCTTCGATCGACTGCGCGGCCGTCAGCGGAGAGATGATCAACGGTCCCGACGCGGCGAGATCGCGCGCATCGGCGAATGTGACAACCTTCTCGACCTCCTGAGTGTTCGAGTCGATCGAGCCGGGATCCGTCACCTTTTGGTCTGTGAGCGTTGTCGTCGTGGCGGTGTCCGGCTGCGACGCAGCGGGATCGTTGTTCGAGTCCTTGTCGGCCTCGTCGATCTTGGGTGGCTGCGGTTCCTGCGTCTCGGTGGGCTTGGGCTCCTCGGTGGGCTTGGGCTCTTCGGTGGGTTTGGGCTCTTCGGTGGGTTCGTCGGCTGGAGCCGATCCGGACCTATCGAGGGTCCCGGTGTTGGTCTGAGCAGTCACCTGGCCGGGTTCCACCGCGCCGCGTGGCACGTCCTGGGTCGTTCCTGTGGTGTCCGAACCGTCCGTCGGTGACCCGTCCGTCTGGGTCGTCGTCGAGGAGCCGACCGGCGATGTGCCGGTGGTCGTGCCAGTCGTTGTGGTACCGGTCGTTGTGGTACCGGTCGTTGTGGTGCCGGTGGTCGCGCCGGTATTCGAGGCCTCGATGTTCGACGTGTCTGTGTTTGACGTGTCTGTGTTCGGCGAGTCGGTCGAGGTGGATGAACCTGTTTGCGCTGCGGCCACCCCGTGGCCCATCGCGATCGCGGTTCCGACGCCCAACGCGACGGCTAGCCATCCGACACGGCCGATATAGCTGGCAGGTCCCATGCCAATCCCTCCAAATGGCCCCCCGACCCGTCACCAACGTCAATTAGATAACACAACGTCGTCCGGCACAGCAAAAAGAGGCAAAGGTCCCATAATTCACAGCGGTCGCTGTGGCGCCGATCTTGGTGGTGTTTTACTGAAAGCTCCGGCGGCGCGCAGTCTGTTGGCTAAGACATCAGGCCGGCGTCCCGCAGCGCGTCCTCATAGAGGCCGAACGCGTAGGACAGACCGTCTCCGACCCATGCCTCGATGATGTTGACGTGATCGGCGATGGCCTGCACCTCATAGGCATACGTCTCGAATTGTTTGTCGAGATGCAGGGCGTCGATTTGCTGTCGGGTTCCCTGGATGAGGACGAACCCACCTAGTTCATTGCTCTGCGGTTTGAGGATCGCGGCGTCGAACCGCTCGATGCGCCCGTCGCGCTTCAGTTCCTCGAGGTAGCCCGTCAGCTTGTCCTTCAGGAAGGCGAGAGCCTGCGTCTCGCGTCCCCGCGTGGGAATCCCCCACACCACCCAGACGCCCGCTTCTGCCATGGCTTTCCTTTTACACCAGATGTCTCGCTCTTATCGCGTGACATGCAGAACGCGATCTGTGAAGCTTCGGCGGATGACTCTTGTCGATGAGCCGGTCGCAACCCATAGCCCGAGACGGGCTTGGGTCGCCGTCACGCTGCTTGCGGTGGTCGGCACGCTCAACTACGCAGACCGGTTTCTGCCCGCCGTCCTGGCCGAGCCGATCAAGAACGACCTTGCGTTGTCCGACACCGCAATCGGCGTCATCAACGGCTTCTGGTTCCTGGCCGTCTATGCGGTGCTGGGCCTCGTGATCGCCAGGATCGCCGACCGTGGCGCCTTCGGTCTGGTGATCTCGACATGCCTGACCCTGTGGGGCGCTATGACGATGCTCGGCGGCGCTGTCCAGTCGGCATTCCAGCTCGCCCTCACCCGCGTAGGAGTCGCGGTGGGGGAGGCGGGCAGCACGCCGGCCGCGCATGCCTATGTGGCACGGAACTTTCCGCCCGAACGCCGCGCCGCCCCGCTGGCCGTCATCACCATGTCGATCCCGCTGGCCAGCGCCGCGAGCCTGCTCGGCGGCGGTCTGCTCGCACAGTCGCTGGGTTGGCGGACCGCGTTCGTGGTGATGGGCGCGATCAGCGTGTTGGTCGCTCCGCTGGTGCTCCTCGTACTCGGACGTCGCCAGCCGATGCCCGTTGCAACCGCACCCACGGGCGGCGACATGCAGGCGGCGAAAGTGCTGGACCTGCTTAAAAAACCGAGCTTTCTGGCCGTCGTCATCGGCGCCGCGTTCATCTCGTTCGCGGGATACTCGCTGACCACCTTCGCGCCGGCCTACCTCATCCGGACACGCGAGATGTCGCTCGGCGAGGTCGGTGTGCAATACGGTCTCGCCAGCGGATTGACCGGGATCTTGAGCCTGCTGCTCGTCGGACGTGTCGCGGATCGTCTGTCCGCCAAGGATCCTCGGTGGTCGCTGTGGCTGGTGGCTGCGATGACCGCTGTCATGCTTCCGTTCTCGGCCCTGGCGTTCGTGGTCGAGAGCCGGACGCTGTGTATCTGGTTCATCGCACTGAGTTATGTCGTGGGCACGGCCTACATGGCGCCGTCGATCGCCGCGATTCAACGGCTGGCAACAGCCCAACAGCGCGCGACTGCATCAGCGATCTTCCTGTTCTTCGGCGCCATGGTCGGCTCGGCGGGACCGTTCCTGACCGGCGTCATCAGCGATGCACTCAAGGCCGACCTCGGCACCATGTCGCTGGGCCGGGCATTGCTCATCGTGCCTGCGGCACAGGTGATCGCGATCATCTGTTATCTCGTCGCGAGCAGGAGCTTCATGCGCGAGATCGTGGAATCAGATGATGGGCTGGTCGTCCGGACGGCGTACCCGTAACCAGCGATAGCCATAGGGTTCGAGGCCGACCTCGATACGGCCCTTGGCATCGAGCGCATGCTCGGTGAGATCGTCGAGCAGGTCAACGAGCACGGAACCCGACGGCGTGCTGTCAACCTGGATCGGCACGATGCAGCTGTCCGCACCGAAATTGTGCAACGCGACCATCGCCCAGCCCGACTTCTCGCGGCACACGTGTGCCAGGACGGCCGGGTTGGGTTGCTCCAGGATTTCGGCTGTCGACCAACCGATCTCCGGCTGCTGGCGGTAGGTGTAGATGAGGTTGCGCATGAACCACCAGAACGAATCGTGGTTGTGGCGCTGGTCGGCCGCGTTGATCCGGTCGGGACCATACAGACCGTCGGGAAGCGGCCGCGTCAGTCGACGCTTTGCCGCTCCGGAAAAGCCCCCGTTTACCCCGTTGGTCCACTGCATCGGCGTACGGACCGCGAATCGTCCCGCAATGTCCAGGTTTTCGGACATCCCGATCTCTTCACCATAGAAGAGGACGGGAGTGCCGGGCAGCGAGAACGCCAACGAATAGGCCATGCGCATCCGTCGCTCGTCACCACCGAGCATGGACGGAAGCCGCCGGCGCAGTCCGCGGCCGTAGAGCTGCATGTCCGGGTCCGGACCGAACGCGTCGAAGATCTCCTGTCGCTCGTCGTCGCCCAACTTGTCGAGCGTCAGCTCGTCGTGATTCCGTACGAAATTGGCCCATTGGCTGGTCACGTCGAGAGCAGGCCGCTCGCGCAGCGCGTCCGCTATCGGACCGGCGTCGCCACGGGCCAGCGAGAGGTACATGTTCTGCATCGCGATGAAGTCGAACTGCATGTTGAGACCATCGCCGTCGGGACCGCCGAAGAATGCCAGCTGATCCTCGTAAGGAAGGTTCACCTCGCCGAGCAGGACCGCGTCGCCCAGGCGGCGGGTGACGAAATTGCGGATGTCGCCGAGGTACTCGTTGGGGTCGAACACGCCGGGATCTCCAGGTGCGCCGTCCTTGGCGAAGAGGAACGGCACGGCGTCCACCCGGAAGCCCGAAACGCCCAGCTCGAGCCAGAACCCGAGCGTGCGTGAAATCTCTTCCTGCACAGCCGGATTGGCGATATTCAGGTCAGGTTGATGTTTCAGGAAGTGGTGCAGATACCACTCGTCGGTCTTCGGGTCGAGCTCCCACAGACTGTCCTCCTGATCGGGGAAGACCACGTCTTTGCGGCTCGACTTCGGTTTGGTCTTACTCCATACGTAGTAGTCGCGGTACGAGTCGTCGGTGCTTCGGCGGGCCGACTTGAACCACGGGTGGGCGTCGGAGGTGTGGTTCATGACGAAGTCGATGATGACTCGGATACCTGTCGATTTGGCCGTGCGCACCAGTTCGACGAAGTCGCCGTGAGTTCCCAGTCGTGGGTCGACGCCGAAGAAGTCGGTGATGTCGTAGCCGTCGTCGACCCGGCCGGTCGGATAGAACGGCATGAGCCATAGACAGGTCACGCCGAGGTCGGAGAGATACTCGATCCGTTCTGTCATGCCGCGGATATCGCCGTATCCGTCGCCGTTGTAGTCGTAGAAGGTCTCGATGTCCGCGCAATAGAAGACGGCGTTCTTCCACCACAGGTCGGCGGTCTCGCAGCGCCTCATGCCCGTGCCGCCTGTGGCGCAGTCGGAGACAGCGACGGGAGCACATGTGCACCGAATGCCTCGATGAAGGCGCTCTGATGCTGCCCGACGAAATGCAGATAAAGCTCGTCCCATCCCTGCTCGATGTCCTGTTGCAGCCATTCGGTGTGCTGACCCAGATCGTCTGAGACCCGAACGGATTGGCGGACGTCTTCGGGGGACACTTTCTCGGCGATCACGTCGAACGCCTCGACCGACTCGGTGTCCCAGCAGACCGGAGGTTCGAACACGTTGCTGCGCCATTGGTGATGGGCGATGGCGAGTGCCTCGTCCTCGTCGGGCGCCCAGCTGAGATGGATCTGGAGGCGAGCAGGCCCTCTGCCGCCGGCGTCGCGATAGGACTCCATCACCTTGCCCAGCGTCTCCCGCGACTGATTGACGGTGACCAGGCCGTCGGCCCACGCGGCATGACGAGCGGCGGTTTTTGGCGTGACGGCCGGTCCAACGAGGTCCGGGACGACGTCGGGCAGCGTCCACAGCCGCGCCCGATTGACCTTCACGAGGCCGTTGTGGCTGACCTCCTCGCCGTTGAGGAGACGACGGATGACGTCAACGCATTCGACGAGGCGTTCGTCGCGCACGTCCTTGCGCGGCCACTCGTCGCCGGTGATCCGTTCGTTCGACGCCTCGCCCGATCCGAGCGCCGCCCAGAATCGCCCAGGAAACATCTGCGCGAGGGTCGCTATCCCCTGCGCGACTATGGCTGGGTGGTAGCGCTGACCCGGCGCGTTCACGACGCCGAACGGTAGTTGCGTGGTAGCGAGGGCGGCTCCGAGAAACGACCATGCGAAGCCCGACTCGCCTTGGCGCGCACTCCAGGGACTGAAGTGGTCCGAGGACATGGCGGCAGTGAATCCGGCTTGTTCAGCGTGCTGGACGTCCCGCAGTAGTTGGCGCGGTGCGATCTGCTCGTGAGAGCAGTGAAAACCAATGACCGTCATGGGTGAGCGGATACCCGATATGGACGAGTAGTTTCACGATCGTGGCTGACCTGATGAACCGGCAGATCGTCTTGCGTCGTCGTCCGACCGGATTGGTTGCGCCCGATGACACCGAGTTGGTGACCACACCGGCGCCCGAGCCCGCCGAAGGTGAGGCACTGATCCGCACGACGTATGTCGGTATCGACGCCGCCGCGCGCACCTGGCTCAACGATCAACCCGGCTATCTCCCGCCCGTGCAGATCGGTGAGGTCATCCGCGCGGCAGGCATCGGCGAGGTGGTCGCGTCGCGCTGTGACGCCTACGCCGTCGGCGACGTCGTCACGACGCTCACCAATTTCCAGGAGTACGTGATCTGCCGCGACGACATCTTCACCACCCCGGTGCCCGGGCCGCAGGACAAGGTCGACCAACTCGCGGTGATGTCCGTGTACGGGCCGACGGGTGCCACCGCCTACTTCGGCATGGTCGGCATCGGTAAGCCCAAGGAGGGAGAGACGGTGGTCGTCTCCGCCGCGGCGGGAGCCACCGGATCGGTGGCCGGACAGATCGCCAAGATCGCGGGCGCCCGCGTCGTGGGCATCGCCGGTGGGCCCGACAAGTGCAAGGCGGTCGTCGGGGACTTCGGATTCGATGCGTGCATCGACTACCGGGAGGACAACTTGAAGGCCGCGCTCAAGGAGCACTGCCCGCGCGGGGTCGACGTTTACTTCGACAACGTCGGCGGTCCGATTCTGGATGCAGTGCTCGGCCGTCTCGCACCGAAGGCGCGTGTGGTGCTGTGCGGTGTCATCTCCAGCTACCTCACCGGTGAGCATCCCGGACCTGCCAACTACGTGAACTTGCTCGCGAAAACCGCGACGATGCAGGGCTTCAACGCGCTCGATGAGTGGAGTCGATTCGATGAAGCGTTCGGCCCCCTGCGTCGGTGGTCGGATGAAGGCAAGCTCGTCCATCGCGAGACCGTTTACGAGGGCATCGAATCGTGCGTTGACGCCATGAACGGGTTGTTCACCGGGGCTAACATCGGCAAGATGTTGGTGAAGATCAGCGAACCAAAAAACGGCTGAATACCTCCAGAAGAAAGGGGGTACAAGGGGGCATGGTTTCCAACGTCCTCCGTTTGCTCGGCGTCGCGGTCACCGCCGTCGCGGCTCTCGTGCTCTCCCCTGTCCCGTCCGCCACCGCCCAGGGATGCCCCGATGTCGAGGTGGTTTTTGCACGTGGCACCGGTGAACCGCCGGGCGTCGGCGGCGTCGGCCAGGCCTTCGTCGACGCCCTGCGCGCGCAAGCCGGGCCCCGGTCCATGAACGTCTATCCGGTCAACTACGCGGCCAGCAGCGACTTCATGGGAGATCGAATCGCCTTCGCCAGGACCGTCGTGGATGGCATCCGCGACGCCGGTACGCACATCGAGGCCACCGCGGCGAACTGCCCGGACACCAAGATCGTCCTCGGCGGCTTCTCCCAGGGCGCAGCCCTCGCCGGTTACGTGACCTCGGCCGAGATCCCGGAGGAAGTGCCCGCCGAGTACCGCGAGTTCATTCCGAATCCGATGCCCACGGAGGTAGCAGACCATGTCGCAGCCGTGGTCCTGATCGGACTACCCTCGCCGGAGTTCCTGAGCAGCGGAGGTGCCCCGCCCATCGCGATCGGTCCGTCGTACGTCGACAAGACCCTCAAGGTCTGCGCGCCTGACGACAACATCTGCAACGGTGCGCCGGCTGGTCCGCCCAGCTTCGCCCACGCGACGTACGGGGTGAACGGAAGCACGAATGACGCGGCCGCTTACGTGGCCGCCAGACTTGGCCCGACCCCGCCACCCCCAGCCGCCGCGTCGATGATCCCGGCGCCTCCGGCCCCGTGGGCTATGCCGGTGCAGTAATCGCCGCGAATAGTTCGGCCATCTCGTCAGCCGGGCCGCCGGGCACGGTGTAGCCGGTTTCATCCCGAATCTCGTCGAGGTGGTCGTGCACGTCCTCTACGAACAGCTGCCGGCGGTAGAAGCCCTTCGTCCTGCCGATGAAGAAGCGCGCCACGTGGCCCGCGCCGACGGTGTAGATCTCGTCCCGACACCGGACACTGCCGGTGCGTCAGGAACGCGGCCACCGGTGCGACAAGTGCGGGGTCGAGCCTCTCCGAGCCGTCACCGGTGACGGAACCGCCGATGTCATTGACGACGACGTGCGCGCCGCGCGACGCGAGCAGCAGTGCGTACTCCTCGCAGCGTCGGTGTCACCACGTGACCGGAAGCTCCTTCATGCCGTAGATGCCGGATTCGCCCTTGAATCTCAGCTCTTCCACATCGACGGCCAATCGCAGTCCCGGCACTCGTCGCGCCAGTGTCGCGAACGCGATCTGCATCTCGACCCGGGCGAGGTTCGCACCGATGCAACTATGCACGCCGTAACCGAAACCCAGGTGCCCACGCACATTTCGGTCGCCATCGAGTACATCTGGGTTGTCGACGAAGTCGGGATCCCAGTTTCCGGCGGGCAAGTTCATCACCAGCCAGTCACCGGCGTGGATCTGTTGTCCGCCGAGGATGAGATCTTCGGTCGCGATCCGGTCGACCTGGCTGTGCACGATGGCAAGGTAGCGCAACAATTCCTCGACGATCTTGGCGATCACCGACTGGTCGTCGGTATGCCCGAGCAGCTCGAACATCTCCCGATGTTCGATCAGCGCAACGGTTCCCAGGGCAATCATGTTCGCCGTCGTCTCGTGACCGGCCTGCATCATGATCGCGCCGGTGACGGTGGCGGTTTCTGGACTGATATCGCCGGTCACCACATGATCGGTGACGAGTCGGCTGAGCAGATCGTCGCCGGGCTCGCGCTTCTTGCGCTCGACCAGCTCGGCGATGTAGGCGAACATTTCCCCGAAGGCCTTCGCCTTCTCTTCGTCGGAGGTGTGCACGTCCAGTCCGACCGTCGTGTGATGGTGGAACAGTTCGAGGTCATCGCCGGGTACGCCGAGCAGGTGTGCGATGACGAGCGAGGGCACCGGCAACGCGTAGGCGCGCACGAGATCGGCCGGCGGGCCGGCCGCCAGCATCGCGTCGAGATAGTGATCGACGATCTCCTGGATCTGCTGCCGCATACCGTCGACGCGCCGGAAGGTGAAGTCTCTGGTCAGCATTCGCCGGATGCGATGGTGTTCGGGATCGTCGACGCGCGCGAACATGATCGGCGTCTTGTTCTCGCTGTCCTTCGGCATCATTTCGGATGGAATGGTTTCGGCGGACAGCCGGGGATCGACGAGCGCGGCCCGAATGTCTTCGTACCGGCTGACTACCCATGTCGGCCTGCCCTGGTAGATCGCCCGTCGCAGGCCGGGCTCGTCGCGCCATTGCGTGAATTCTGCGGGTGGGCGCAACGGGCAGGTCGCCGAGCGCGCAGCGGGGATCGCGGGAAGGTCGGACTCTGTGGCTGTGGAAGTGCTTGTCATCACCGGCGTTTCCGTCAAGTGTCAGTGCCCTGACAATTAGTCCCGAGCGTAGGACCCACCGGAGTGGCAGTCAACTGTCAGTTAGACTGGGATGATGACCGACATCGCCGATCGGCCGTTGCGCGCCGACGCGGCGCGCAACGCGGAGCGCATTCTTCGCGCAGCGCGCGATGTCTACGGCGAACTGGGGGCCGAGGCGCCGATGGAGGCCATCGCCCGCCGCGCGGGCGTCGGCGAGCGCACGCTGTATCGGCGATTTCCCACCAAGGGCGACTTGATCAACGCCGCACTGGACCAGAGCATCGCCGAGAACCTGACGCCGGTGATCGAGAAATCACTTGGCGACAAGGACCCCATGCGCGGACTCGTCGCGTTGATCGAGGCGGCGATCTCCCTGGGGGCCCGCGAGCACCACATGCTGACCGCGGCGCGTCGTGCGGGCGCGCTGCGGTCCGACGTCTCGGCCGAGCTGAACGACGCCCTAGCCAGGCTCATCACGCGCGGCCGGAAAGCGGGAGTGATCCGGGCCGACGTGGTTGCCGACGACCTGCCGCGCTTCATCGCGATGCTCTACGGCGTGCTGTCGACGATGGATTCCGACAGCGACGGTTGGCGGCGTTACGTCGCTCTGCTCATCGACTCGATATCGACGGGTGCGCGGCAGCGCACCCTCCCGCGCGCCGTGCCGCTGCGCTTCGAGCCCTCGCCGAACAGCTGGCCCTAGTGCGCGCTGGTGCCGCGGCCGGACGCGATGTGGTCGGCCGCGTAGGTTGCGGCCTGGTCGATCATCCCGTTGACCGGATAGCTGTTGTGGGCGGCACCGTCCCCGCCGCCGGCTGAGCAGATCGGGTCCGCGGGGGCGCACAGGTCAAGGGTTTTGCCCGAATACAGACTGCCGACGGTGATCGGCGGCGCGGCGTTGTTGATGGTCTGCAGAAAGCCGTTCGACGGCTTCCCGAACAGCGCCACCGCGGCGACATGGTCGGCGACGTCGGAGGGCATCGGACCGGTGATCCCCTGCGGCAGTGTGAATCCGGGCGGGACGCCGTCGGCCGTGATGTACCCGGCGACAGCGGCACCCTGTGAAAAACCTCCGAGTACGATATCGGTCTCGGGGCAGGTGTTGGCGACGTCCTGAACCTTGTTTCTCGCGTCGATGACGCCGTCGGCTGCGGTCGCGAAATCCAGTGACGCGGGGTAGTTCACGGGGTAGACGTCCATGGACTGGTCGCCGATCTTCGATTTCAGCGAATCGACGAACGCCTGGCCGACGCCACCGACCCCCGGTGCCTCGAATGTGCCGCGCGCGAACACAACCTGCACATCCGCACACTGTGCGGCCGATGCCGAAGGGGCAGCGATGGAGGGACTGAGCAACGTCGCCGCCGTCACCCCCGAAGCGACGACCAACTGATTGATGACCCGCATACCGACGCACCGCCTGTGGATAGTTCTGGAACTGGGGTGGGGCTCAACGTTGCGCTCCGCGAGCGCGGAGTTCCCCTCCGGCGCACACGTAAAACGCACGCGCTCATGTGATCTGGATCAATGCCCGAACTGTTCGATGATGAGTACCTGCAACTCGCCGACCACGCCGCCGAGGATACCGCCGACGGTGATCATCAAAGGCTCGTCGTCCTTGAAGATCGGTCGCAGGATCGACTCGTATTCTTCGTTCGTGAGCTGATCCATCTTCTCGACGATGGTGTTCTCGAGGTCTATCACGCTCGTCGCGTAGTCCTGTGCTTCGAGCAGTGTCGACGGGAGACGCTCGAGCACGACCTCGACCACCCGGTCCTTGAGGGCGCGATAGCGTTTCGTGCCGACGGCGAGCACAACGAGCGGGCCCGCGATCCCCGTCTGTGCATCGATCGCCGCCTCGGTCTCCTTGGCGGCGAGCGCGAACAGCTTGTCCGAGCCGGGACCCTTGAGAATGCCGTCGAAGAGAATCTCCGGTGAGAACAGATCGTCGGCGAGGATCTTTGCGTAGTCGCGCGTGATCTTCTCGCGCTGAGCGTGCAGCATCCCCTGAAACGGGATGAAGCCCAGGAACTTCTTCTCGTGCACGGGCCGGAACAACATGTTGAGCGCGATGTAGTCAGACAGGAAGCCGACGGCGAAACCGAACGCCGGCATGATCCACGGGTTCTTGAACAGGGCCCACGCGATCATCTGCACCAGACCGATGGCGAAGCCGAAATAGATCCCGCTGCGCCGGACGAACGCCATCGCGTCGTCGCTGACACCGCGCATCAGCTTGTTGAGCTTCTCTTTGTTGCGCACCAGCGTGGTGACCGCAAGAAACTGCAGATCGACGTAACGGACCAGGTCCGACTTCATCTCGTTGAGCATGTTCTCGGTGACCTTGGGCGCCTGCGCCTGAATCCGATCCTGGATGGCCCTGCGGGCGGGTTCGGGCAGTGAGTCCCACAGGCCGGGGCGAATCTGCTCGGCGAGGTCGCGGGTGATCTCGTCGATGGCCTCGAGCAACGGGCCGCGCAAGGCCTCGACCGCTTCCGTGGCGTCGATTCGCTCCAGCAGCTCTTCGGGCTTGAGCAGGTTCGTGGTGAGCAACTCGATGGTCTTTGATCCGACCTTGCCCGCGCGCCGCGGCACAATGCCCTGCCATCCGATCGGTCCGATGCCCTTGAACTCCAGTGGGCGGTAGATCATCTCCAGCGCAACAATTTTGGTGCCCCAGCCGACAAATGCGGCCACGAGCGGCATCGACAGGTAGATCAGCCAATTGGCGCCGAAGTCGTTCTTGATCTCCGCCCAGGACTGCATGGCGACGACGAGATCGCTCACGTGCCGCCCTGCTGCATCGTCGCTTCCCACAATGACTTGCCGAGCCCGGACAGTGACAGGGTGAACTTGTCGACCTTTGCGACCAGCGGGCCGCGAGAGGCTCTCTTGACTGCGTCCAGTACCGCTGTCTCCGCCAGCAGCACCTCGTAGTCGTCCTTCAGATCGGGATCCTCGGGGCCGATCTCGACCAGCCCCAACGACAGCAGATGGCTGACGTAGGTGGGGACCATCGCGGGCAACGCGACATTGGCCGTACGACCGATGAGCGAGGCGTTCTCGAGGACGGCGCGGCCGGGCACGGCGCGTCGTGCCCAGTCGTGCACCGTCACCAACGGCGATGACGAGCCGTCGGAGAGCGCGCTGATGATGCGCGCTTCGTCGGCGACCAACTGGTCGAGGATGTGGTGAAACAGTTCGACCTGGCTGCTACTCGTGCTGTTGTCGAGTGCACGGTCGAGCAAGTCCCGCATCTTCGAGCCGAGGCCGTCGGCCGGTGGTGCGTCGGGCGCGGTCGGCGTCGGCCGGTCGGGCGGGTCTGCGGATTTGTCGGAGTCGTCGTCGAGCCATCCCATCAGGTATTCCTGCGTTCGGATGGACGTGCGAAGCCAGTAACGCGCAGCGCCGGTCGCGAGCCCGGCGACGCGTTCGAGCGGGTCCTGCGAGTTCCCCACGGCGCAACGGTAACGGCTCGACTGTAAGAATCGGCGAAAAGGGAGGTTGAGCGTGAACCAGGACACGTACGACAAGGGCCGGGGCTAGCAGCCGGTATGGATATCGGGTTCATCGGGCTGGGAAACATGGGGCTTCCGATTGTCTGCCGGCTGATGGCGGCCGGACATCGCGTCGTCGTCTTCGACACCCGCGCCTCCGCCGTGGACGACGCTGTGGCGCGTGGCGCCCAAGCCGCCCAGTCCGCGGCCGACGTCGCTGACCGCGTCGCCACCGTCATGGCCAGCCTGCCGACGCCCCACGCGTCGGCCGAGGTCGCCGACGCCGTCGCGCGCGGGTCCGCCATCCGTCGCTTCATCGACTTCTCCACGGTGGGAAGTCAGGCAGCGCAACGCAATAGCGCACTGCTGGCCGAATATCGCGTCGCCGCGCTCGACAGCCCCGTCAGCGGAGGCGTGCACGGTGCCGAGGCGGGCACACTTGCGGTGATGGTGTCCGGGCCGCGCGCCGACTTCGACGCATGCGTCCCGGCCTTCGACGCAATCGGGCGTACCACCTTCATCAGCACGAAACCCGGTGCGGCGCAGACGATGAAGCTCGTCAACAACCTGATCGCCGCGTCTTCGCTCGCGGTCACCGCGGAAGCCATGGCAATGGGCGTCAAGGCCGGCCTGGACGCCCAGGTGATGATCGACGTGCTCAACGCGGGATCGGGCGGAACCCACGCCAGTCGCGACAAGTTCCCGCGAGCGGTGCTGCCGCGCACCTTCGACTACGGGTTCGCGACCGGCCTGATGGTCAAGGATGTGCGGTTGTACCTCGACGAGGCCAGGGCGCTCGGACTGCCCACTGCGATGGCCGCCGCCGTCGCTCAGGTGTGGGAGAGCACGCTGGCCTCGGAGGGACCCGAATCCGATTTCACGTCAATCGTCAAACCGATCGAAGCCGCGGCCGGTGTCGTCATCGAGTCGCGAGCACCGTGACCGGGGTGCAGCCAGTCGACGCGGTTCTGGCCGCGGTCACCAGCTTTCCGCATGACGTCGAGGTGGTCCGTCAGGCGGCAAGCGCCCGAGTGTAGCTGATCAGCGCCGAGCGTATCGCCGCGCACCTGCGGGTGGTGCAGGCGTCGTTCGCATGGGTGATCACCGGCTTGGCCGCCGCGCTGGTGACAGGGTGGAGAATTGGGGCCGCAATGGCTGCACCGGGGATCTTAACGAGATCACGCAGACGTGTGTAGATTTCGTGAGGTCCGGTCTGGCGCCGCTGGCCTGAGCCCAATTGGGTTGGGCTGTAAGGCTTGTACGCGAGGTTACTGAAGTGGCTCTCGCAGGATCAGCCTAGAACAGGGAGTTTGCGTTCGCCTGCTAGCCGGTCCAGCGCGGTCTGCATCACGGAGCGCACGTATGAGTCGACTTCGTCGATCTCTGGCTGGCCTCCGAACCGGGCGACGATGTCGAGAGGCTCCAGCACCTCGGTCACGATCTTAGACGGCAGTGGCAGATTGGCTGGGAAGAAGCTCGTGAGGCCGAACGGGACACCCACCGCAAGTGGAAGTATTTCCATCCGTATGCGCTTCAGGCCCAGGCTCTTAGCCAGTCGATTGCCGCGGGTCAAGAACAGTTGCGTTTCCTGCCCCCCGATAGACACCATCGGCACGATGGGCACCTGGGCTTCGATCGCGGCCCTGACGTATCCGGTTCGACCGTTGAAGTCGATGACATTCTGGGAGAACGTCGGCCGGAAGGAGTCATAGTCCCCGCCCGGGAACACCAGCACGACCGCACCGGAGTGCAGCGCTTGCGAAGCGTTCTTCCGGTTGGCGTGGATGACGCCAACGCGGCCCAACCATCCCGCCAGCGGTGTGATGAACACGCCATAGTGGGCGAGCGTGTAGAGAGGGCGGTCGTACCCAAAGTGATCGTAGAAGTCTGGGGCGAATACCAGGACGTCAGGCGTAAGGACACCGCCGGAGTGATTGCACACAATCAACGCGCCCCCGGTCCGCGGGAAGGCATCCAGTCCCCGCACTTCGGACCGGAACCAGAGCTTGATCAGCGGCGCCACCGCCTTGGCTGCCATTTCGGTAAAGGCCGGATCCCACTTGAATATCTCCGGCTGGTCAAACTTGTTGCCGCTCAGATGTTCCCACTGCATCATTCTCAGCCCGCGAGGTTGAAGTTGCCACTTGATCCGTAGATCGCCAGAGAGACAAGCAAAGTCACCGACACCACAGCGATGAGCGATGCGCGCACCGCGTTTCCCGTCGCGACACCGACACCGGACGGCCCACCGCTCGCGTGGTACCCAAAGTAGGTGTGCACCAACAGGATGGTGATGGCCATGGCAATGGCCTGGACGAAGGACCACAACAGGTCCATAGGGTTAAGGAAGGTCGAGAAGTAGTGGTCGTACAGACCGGGCGACTGCCCAAGGATTGTCACGGTCGTGAAGCGGCTCGCGACGAACGACAGGATGATGGCGATGGCGTACAACGGTGTGATGGCGATCATCCCGGCGACGATTCTGGTGCTGACCAGGAAGGAGATCGGGCGGATGGCCATGGCTTCGAGCGCGTCGATTTCCTCGTTGATTCGCATGGCGCCCAACTGAGCGGTCACGCCCGCGCCAAAGGTGGCCGCCAGACCGATTCCGGCGACCACCGGAGCCGAGATGCGGACGTTGATGAACGCCGACAGAAAACCCGTCAACGCCTCGATGCCGATGTCCCCCAGGGAGCTGTGCCCTTGGACGGCCAGCGTCCCACCGGTCGCCAGGGTCAGGAATCCCACGATGGCGACGGTTCCACCAATCATCGCCAAGGTGCCCGCACCCATGCTGATTACGGCGATTTGGCGGACAATGTCACGCCGGTAGTTGATCATCGCGAACGGGATGCCCGCGAGCGCCTTGCCGAAAAACACTGCCTGGTCGCCCAAGCGAACCAGAACGGTGACCGGACGCTCGAGTTCACGCCTGACTCGAAGGTTGGTGGCATGTAGCGTCACGGCGTCGCCCTTCAGCCGGCCGTCAACTGAACGCCGATTGCAGTGACGACGACGTTCACCACGAACAGCGACATGAAGGCAAAGACGACCGTCTCGTTCACGGCGTTGCCGACGGCCTGCGCGCCGCCGCCGACGATCGTCAATCCTCGGTAACACGCAACCAGGCCAGCGATGAGGCCGAACAATCCGGCCTTGACGCCCGAGATGATCAGCTCGGGCACGCCGGTCAGCACCGTGATACCGGATGCGAACGCACCGGGATTGACGTCCTGAACGAACACCGAAAATACGTAGCCGCCGACGATGCCGATGGTGCAGACAAGTCCGTTCAGCAACACAGCCACCAACGCCGACGCGAGCATGCGCGGCGTCACCAACCGCTGAACGGGGTTGATGCCCAAGACCTCCAGTGCGGCGATCTCGTCGCGGATGGTGCGTGAGCCAAGATCGGCGCACATCGACGTGGCACCGGCACCGGCCACGATCAACACGGTCACCAGCGGACCGATTTGCGTGACCGCGCCGAACGCCGCACCCGCACCGCTGAGGTCTGCCGCACCGAGTTCGCGCAGCAGAATGTTCAACGTGAAGCTGACCAGAACCGTGAACGGGATCGCTACAAGCAGTGTCGGTACGAGTGAGACGCGGACGATGAACCAGGATTGCTCCACGAACTCTCGACCTTGAAAGGGGCGGCGAAACAGGAACTTCATCGCGTCGGCCGACATTACGAACAAGCCCCCGACACCCTGAAACGGTCGGCTCAAGGCCAGAGCACCTGACGGGCGAGCGCTCTCACCGGAGGAACGCGCGGGAGCCTCGGCAGCCATGACCCCTCCTCGGTTCGGGGCTACCGCGCCGCTCGCAGTCCCGATGTTGCGTCTTTGCAGTCACGGTCCGCTGCCCGGTCATCCTTCAAGAAGGGTCTTTCGGCCTCAGGGACGCGCCGCAGTGCCTATTCCGCTCAGATGATGGGTGGCCGGCAGGCAACGGGTGCCCGGACACAGTGGGTCAGCGCCGGACCGATCACCGTTCTTGTTGTGGGAGTGGAGAACGGGCGCGCAATGGCTGCAGAGTCCGCCACGCGGGCCGACCGAAGCGTCGGCCATCGCTCGGAAAGCGGGTCGTTACGTGATGTGCTGCATCGACGTTCGCTCGCGGTCAGCCCGCGGGTTCACATTACAACATCATCTGAACAGTTGGACAGGTAAGGCCGGAAGGGCGAAGGTTGCATCGATTCAGGCCCTGGCGTTCTATAGCCCGCCGCACTCCGAGGGCCCGATGATGACGTTCCACGGCGGGCAGTGCGCCGGCCGCGGAGCAGGCGGGGGAGGCGGACCCATCGGCGGTGGTGGGGAATCCATCCATAGGTAGCTGGCCATCGCGTTGCCGTTCACATCGAACATCGGGACATTGCCCTTACCCATCGGGACGGTGACGAAGGTGTGGCACACGTTCATGTCCCAGCCCAGGCCGTGCATCGGCAGCGGCTGGCCGGGGCACCACGTGTAACCGCCCTGGGCGGTTGCCGTTCCCATTCCGGCCGCGAGGACGGCGCATACGGCGACCGCCGTTGCGAACCGCGAATATCGGTACATCTCTGCTCCTTTCGAACGTCCGAGTGCAAAATCGGCGTAGCCTGCAGTTATGTGGTCATCAGCGTTGATCGTGGGTGGTTTGTGTGCTGCCCTGATCGCCGCGGCCCCGGCCGCGCTCGCCGAGCCGACTCCGGGATATCCGGCGACCGACGCCAACGGCGTCCCGACGAACAGATCCGGTGGCCCCGCCCCGACGATGAACGGGATCACCTGCACGGGTGGCCATTACGGCGTGTGCTTCGCGATGGCGCAAAGTCAACAGCCGCGCAGGACTCCCCGCGTCACTGTGGGCCACAGCCCGACCGTCAGGAACTAGCGCCGCAGCGAGCCTGGCGGCCAGTCATAGCCGATCTCGTCGCAGATCGGCGGGATGATGATCAGCGATCCGCGCGGGCTGCAGAAGGGCATACCCGGCGGCGGTTGCAGCGGAGCCGGGGGCGCGCCGACTGGAGCGGGTGGCGGCGAAGCCGGATGCGGTGAGCCCGACCACGGGTACATGGTGTTGGTGGTGACGTCCACGATGCCCTCGGAGGTCCAGTACCAGTCGTGCGGGACGTTCCAGTCCCACGTCAGTACCTGACCACCCGGCGGCGGAGGCTGGCCGGGTAGCCAGTGGGTGCATGTCTGGCCCGGGGGACAGTTGCCGCCCTGGTAGCTGGGTCCCTGGGCGGACGCGGTCGTCACCAATCCCAATCCGGCCAGCGCCAGGCCGGTGGTCGCCACCGCGATTTTCGCGATTCGGTTGATCATCGTTCTCCTTCGTCGGGGCACGCATGAGTTGCGTCGCCGGTGTTGCCAAGTACATAGCCCGACGTTGGCTACCGAACCCAACAATGATGGCCCAGCAAGCGTCGGGCCGAGTGAAATAACGGCATACTCAGCGGACTTCTGTCGCTGGCGCCGCGACCGGCGTGGGTGTTGACCGCCTCATTTCCAGCGGTTCCGGAAATAGTGAGAAGGAAACTCCGATGACCATTTCGGATGATGCCGCGCGTTCCGGTGACCCACGAATACCCGCAGAGACGATCACCTCGCAGTCACACCTGTTCCGACTCGGTGAGCAACCGCGCAGCACGCGCGACGGTGGCTGGTTCCAGCAGGCCAACGAGGACAACTTTCCGATCCTCAAGGGCAGGAAGCCAGCCTGCTGCTCCTGACGTTGGAGCCGGGTGGAATTCGGGAGCCGCACTCAACCTCGTTTTCGCGCCCGAGGGGTCGTTCCACTACTTGGAGAACCGCGGTACCGACGATCTGACGATCATCATCATCCAGAACACCAGTGCGCCCGAAGACAAGGACAACATCGCTATCGGGGAGTCCATGAGCAGGCTTCCACCGCGGCTGCTGTCCGCTGTCTACGCCGCTCCCGCAGAGACATTCAATTCGTTCAAGAAAATCGACAACTCGATCGTCATCCTGCGATCGCCCTAAGTACTGCACCGCCGCGACAGGGCGAGATTGCAGTAGTGCACTACCGAGATCGCGGCATCGCACGAGCGCGACGATTGCAGCCGTGGTCGATCAGTGCGAAGCGACGTCGAACCTGTTGGCCCCGCCGTCGGTGCGCCTGCCCAAGCTGGTGCAGGGTGTCGGCTTGACTGTGTCCCGCCGCGATTCGATGCGGAAATGGATCAAGCGATACGGTCGCATCTTCGAATTCAACGTCCCGTTCTTCGGCCGGTGCGTCGCGGTTTCCGACCCGGCTCTGGTCAGGGCGGTATTCACCGCGAGCGCTGAGCAGCTGACCAACTATCAGCCGAATCTGAGCATGTTCTTCGGACCCGGATCGATATTCGCTCTTGACGGCGTTCGGCACCACGATCGGCGACGACTCATCGGGCCGGCCCTCCACGGTCGGAGCCTCCGACATCACGAGGCGATCATCGTCGACGAGGTCTTGCGCGAATGCGCGAACTGGCCGGAGAACAAGGAGTTCCGCGTATTCGAACCGATGAACAGGATCACCTTGAACGTGATCTTGCGGACCATCTTCGGTGCCGAAGGAGCCGAACTCGACGACCTTCGTGAGGTTGTGCCGCGTTATGCGAAATTCGGATCGGCGATGGTGAAGTTCATGCCGGTGCCAAAACTGCGGAACCGGCGGTGTACTCCGTGGGGGAGGATGGACACGGTCCGAAGAGCGTTCGACCGAGTCCTACTCGCGTTGATCGCAAGAGCCGAGGCGGATCCCGGACTTGGCGAGCGGACGGACCTGCTGGCGCAATTGCTGCGAAGCAGGACTGCCGACGGAGCAGGGCTGTCTCGTCAAGACATCTGCGACGAACTGGTGACGCTGATCGGTGCCGGTCACGAGACCACCACAGCAGCCCTGAGTTGGGCGTTCGAGCGGTTGCGGCGCCACCCCCACGTGCTGGCCGACCTGGTCAGAGAAGTCGACGAGGGGCGCAGTGAGTTCCGCCGAGCCACGATATTGGAGGTGTTGCGAGTGCGGCCGGTGATCGACCTACCGGGCCGCCGGGTCAGTGCACCGTACTTCGATCTTGGTACGTGGCGGATTCCACAGGGGCACAACGTGTTTGTCAGCCTCGCCGATTTACACGAGAGTTCGGAGATATTTTGTCGCCCCGAGAGATTCGATCCGAACCGCTTCCGAGACACCAAACAGCCGGCACCAGGATGGCTGGCGTTCGGAAGCGGAGCACGCCGGTGCATGGGCGCTGATTTCGCAGTGAACGAAATCGATTTCGTGCTGCGGACTGTGCTCCAGAATTTCCAGATCCACACCGACTCCGCCGCCGACGAGAAGCCGTACTTTCGGGGTGTCACGTATGCCCCGAAACGCGGTGGGCGCGTCGTTGTCACCCGCCGAAAGTAGTCCACTGTGCCGACCCGAATGATCAGTCCATCGAATGCGCGACCACTCGACATTCGCTGCACCGTTGTTGACGTTGTTCTCTCGAACGTGGCGAATCATCTTGTCTTCTTCTTCGAACGCCGTCTGGACACGAAGGCACTCGGCGATGCGTTTGCGGAGGCGCTCACGCAGCTTCCGATGTTCGCGGGGCGAATGACTCTGGCCGGCGGTACTTTACGAATCCGATGCCGGGGGCGGGGGGTGCCCTTCACTACTGCGTCGTCCGATCGCACGCTACAACAGGCGATCCAGTCGGTAATGGAAGACAGCGGCGAGTGGCTGGTCGACCGGGTGAACGGCGCCACGTCGCGGTGGGGATTCGGACCACTGTGCAAGGTGTGTGTCACCCATCTGGCAGATGATGCTACGGCGATCGGTGTGTCGTTCCATCACGCGATCGGCGACATGCAGACGTTGATGCTCTTCATGGACGCATGGTCGGCGGCCGCTGCCGGCAGGCCGCTTCCTGAGCCGGTGATCGTCGAAGACCGCGTTGCCTACCTCGACGAGCATCTACCCCCCGACGGCGCTCGGAAGCCGGGGGTGCGTTGCCTCGGACTCGCCGAGACCGCCCGCAGCCTGGTGTACCTGGCGAAGGGTGGGCGCAAGCAGCGGACACTGAGTCTGTACTTCGGCGACCGCGAAGTCGCCCGTATGCGCGAGGCCTATGAAAAGCGGATGCGACTGTCTGTGAACGACGTTGTGTGCGGACATGTTTGCGAGGCGTTGATGACCGCTGACCCCGCGGTGGATCGTCGCACCCTCGCACTCTCGGTGAACGCGCGGAATCGGTGTGGCCTGGACCCGATGCTCGTCGGAAACATCCTCTCGGCGTTGAACATCGACATACGGCGCGGAGAGACGGCACGTTCGATAGCCGAACACATCCGCCACGACGTCGACCACTTCGCCGACGAACACTGTGACTTGCGCGTCAACCAAGAGTTCCTGGACACCGCCGGCAGATGGCGGGGCGCTCGCTGTGTGGCCGTCGGTTTCAACCCGGTCCGATGGAATCCACTCATCACGAACGTGACCGGCTTCGGCGTGAACCGTATCGACTTCGAGGACACTTCCGCCACCTGCTGCATGATCGTGATGAAAGTACCCGTTGCTGGATACGGTTCGCTGATAGAGGGTCCTTACGGTCGCGGGTTGGTATTTCAAATGACGTTATCGCCCAGGGAGTTCCAGGCTATGTCCAGCTCCGTGATTCGGGAATACCTGCACAGGTTTCAGAGCGCGGACGATGACACTCCGCGACTGCGCCATCGGGTTCACGACTAGCGTTTAGCGCCGGGGTCAACTGCTTCGCAGCACCGCGACCGTCTCCAGTCGCCGCGCGTGGATGACGGGATACACCGCAGCTGCGAGGACGAGAATGAATACCGCTGCCACCCCGGTCCGCAAGGCCACGGGCAACACACCCCATTCGATCTTGATGCCGTAGAACACCGGTGAGCCCAGTGACCAGAGATAGGTGAGGCCCGCACCCGCGAGCGTGGCGAGTCCGGCGACCATTACGCCGAGAAGACCTGCGTTGGCTACGATGACGGCCTGTTCCTGCCCAGCCGTCATTCCGATCGCCCGCAACGCGGCTCGCTCACGCTTGCGCTGCACGAGTCCCAACACGAACACATTGAGCACGCTCAAGCCGGCCGCGGCCATCACCACATAACCCGCGATAGTGAAGGGCTCAAGGAATCGACTGATCCCGCTGGTCGCCATCGATCGCCACTGCTCATTGTCGTACACCCGCAATCCGGCACCGAGGTCGAGGAATTCGCCGCGGTGGGTGGTCGCATCGGTGGCCGACGGATAATCCACCGCGACCTGGTCGCGTACGGCAGCCCAATCGGATCGCGCCAATCCTTCGGAGACCAGCACGATGTCGCCCACAGCGGCGTCATTGACCATCTGCGGATGGAAGATTCCAGCGACCCGGTACCTCTTTGGCCCGAGGACGGTAGGCAATTCGACGGTGTCGCCTGTGGTAGCGCCGAGGCGGCTGGCGGCGATTTCGCTCAAGCCCACCTCCCCGTCCCGCAACCCCTGCCAGAACGTGGCAGCAGCGTTCGTCGGTTCATAGAGCGCCCGGCTGTACCAATCGCCCGGGGTTACGCCGGCGACTTGGCGTGACAAGGTCCCAGACCCGATCGTCGATCGCCAGCGCGACGAGACGCTTCGGCCGTCTGCCGCGCCGGTTACCAATTCGAATGTGCCGTCAGCGATCTGGCTGTCCCGCTGATCGACCACCGACTGGGCCGCGATCAACAGCGAGGCAGGTAGTCGGTCGGCCTTCTCCTCACCGATCTGCTTCGCGCCGAGCTGTTGCATGCTGTGTGAGCTGATGGCCGAGCTGGCGCCCTGGGTGAGTAGCGCGGCTGAGAGCGCGAACAGCAGCGTGTAGCGCCGAAAATCGGCACCAAGCGGACGACCGATGGCCGGACGCGCGATCGTAAGCACCCCGATCGCCAGCCGAGCGCCGCGCGGAGCCAACCACGCGGTCACCAACACCACCCCGCACAATCCCACCGTAAGGCCGTTGATGCCCGCGTTCAGCGGCAGCGACCCGTGTTCGAAGATCCTCATCACGACGACGGAGCCGGCCAGCAGACATGAGCCGATGATCAACGGCCACAACGGGATCCTTCTGGCGCGGTGCATCCCGCCGATGCTGGTCATCGAGGCCAGCGGGCCTTCGCGCATCAACCTGACGGCGGGCCCGATCATCGCGAGGATTCCGGAGACTGTGCCTGCGGCCGCGGCGATCAGGATCAGATTCGGCGTGAAATGGGTGGTAATCGCGCCGCCAGAGCCTGCCAGCATGGATTGACCGAACCGGTCCACCAGATACTTCCCGAGCAGGAATCCGCTCGGCACACCGGCCAGCCCGCCGAGGACACCCACGACGGCGCCCTCGCCGAGCATTCCGACGAACAAGCGGATCGGCTTGGCTCCAACCGCCCCGATGGTTCCCATCACTGCTCGCCGGTCCTCCACGGCCAGCAGGATGGTATTCACGGATATGAGGATGCCGATCAAGATGCCGGCCAGCACATTCAGGTTGAAGCTCTGCGTTGCGTTCTCGAACACCGCCGGTTGACGTGGCTGCGGCGGGCCCGCCGTGGCAATACCGGCAATGACGCGGTCGACGTCGACCGTGACGACAGCGCCCTGTCTTGGAAGGACGAACGCCACGGTGGCATAACCGGGCGAGCCGAGGAGGTTCGCGGCGATGTCCGTGGATGGGGCCAAGAGCACGTAGCCGTTGTTGATGCCCTCGACGCGGTCGAACTCCTGAAAGGTCCACCCCAGGTGCGCAGAACCTGGCGGCAGACCCGGGATGCGCAACTCGTCACCCAGCTGGAGGCCATGCCGTTCGGCGATGACGGCTGGAATCTGCAGCGGCACACCGGGACCGGGCGCAGGCTCGGTGTCCTGGGCGCGCCGCTCGCAGTCGAATGAGCCGACCAGCAGCTCGATCTGGCACGAACCGCCGAGCAGGAAGAACCCGTGAGATTCGCCGGAAACGTCGACGGGCGTCAATCCGGCGACTACCGGGATGACCGCCTCTGCGCCAGCGACCTCGGCACGCAGGCGGTCGACCGCCTCGATCGGCAACCGGCCGCTGATGGTCGGCGTCACCTGGACCACCCCTTTTTCGGCGGCATGGGTGAGCGAAGGGCCGAACGCGTCGAATGGCCGGGCGAGTTCGAATTTGAGGATCAACGTCGCGAGTACCACCGTCACGCCCACCGCGACACCGATGATGCTGAGCAGCGTCCGCCGCCAGTCGGCGATCAACGCGGCGAGGTGGATGCGCCGAAACGACGTCATCGCTCACCGAGGGGTGCGGCGAAAGGCGTGCCGATTTCCGCTGCGCACGAACGCCCGTCGACAAGGTGCAACTCCCGGGTGCCGTAGTTCGCTGCGGTCTGGTCGTGGGTGACCATGACGACCGCCGCGCCGTCTTCGTCCGACAGCGAGCGCAGGAGATCCAACACCTCGGTCGAGGAATGGCTGTCGAGATTTCCGGTCGGCTCGTCGGCGAGCACGAGCGAAGGCCGCGCCACCAGGGCGCGCGCCACCGCGACTCGCTGCATTTGCCCACCCGACAGTTCGGCGGGCCGGTGCTGCACGCGGTCGCCGAGTCCGACTCGTGCCAGTACCTCCTCGGCGCGGGCATCCGCCACCCGGGCCCGCATGCCGTCGAGAACCAGCGGCAACGACACGTTCTCCACCGCGGTCAGCATCGGCACCAGGTTGAAGAACTGGAACACGAATCCGAGGTTGCGCCGCCGGAACGCCGCGCGTGCGCCCGATCTCATGGACCACACGTCCTGGCCGGCCACCTCCACCGAGCCGGTGTCGGGTGCGTCCAACCCGCCGGCAATGTGGAGGAAGGTCGATTTGCCGGCTCCCGACGGTCCGGTCACGACGACGAATTCGCCTGCATTCAAGGCGAAGTCGAGGTCAGAGAGGACCTTCACCTGCTCGTCGCCCCGGCGGTACGTCTTGCTGACGCCTCTGAGGCGCAGTACGGGTGTCACGCTATTGATCGTCACGCGTGCAGGTTGCGCCTAGGGCAGTAGCCGACCACTGCAATGGCACCGGTGACTCGGACGGAACTACTTAGTAGGACTGCCCGCCGGCATACCGCTGCCGGCGAAAATGGCGTCCTTTCCCACGGTTGCGGCTCTTGTACGTCGCGAGCTGCGAGTCGCAGTTCGGGCAGATCAGCCGCAGGTTCTCCCGTCGATTGTTGGTCGGATCTCCGTCGATGTGGTCCATCACCAAAGCGAGGGGCAGGTCCAGCCACATGCTCGGTGCACCGCAGATCGCGCAACATCGCGACTGGGCATCGGCCAGATATTCACGGATGTAATGGCCACGGGTGGTGCCTACCCGCGCCTCGCCGCATTCGAGCCAACGTTCCAGACTCGACTTGCGCCGGAACGCCTGCTGACATGCGTTACCGCAGTAGACCTTCTGACTGCGCCTCGTGAGCGCACAGGCGCAATTGCGACACTGTCTCATGCTCGGAAGCTACGACGGGCCACCGACAATCAGGCGGGCGCCGGAACGTGGAGCCTCCTATCGGGATTGAACCGATGACATTCCGCTTACAAGGCGAACGCTCTACCACTGAGCTAAGGAGGCCTGTGGGCTAGGAGTTTATCGGGTCACCCTTTCGGGGAACTAGCTGCGGTGTGAGTGTCAAAGACGACCTGCTCGAGGACTTGCCGCATGTTTACCCGGGATTGAAGCGGCCCGACGTCGAGCGACTGCTGACGTTGCTCGACCAGAGCGCCAGCACCGAGGCCAGCATGGGCCTGTCAGTCGCCACTGCGCTCGATCCGCTCGTGCCGAACGTCGCCCGCCGAATCGAGTCGTACAAGGCGTCCGGCCACGTCGATGACTACCTGCGGATGCTGCGCGGTGCCGCGGTTCTGCTGCTTCAGGAGTGGCAGCCGCAGGGTCAACCTCCGCCGCCGGACAGCATCGCCAACTTGGTCGACAAGGTCGAACGCGACAGCTGACGTCACTCGTCGACGTCGATGACCCGTTGCGATGTCACGGTCCTCGATGCTTCAGCCCTGGCGCGTGCTCTGGGCCGTCGGCCCGGCAGGGGAATTCGGTCAGCGATGTTGCTCAGCGGGTTGACCACCTGACTCAGGGTGATGACGGCGTCGTGCAGCGCATCGATCGTCGGCGCCAGCGCCTCCAGCCCGGGCGCCAACCGGTTCAGCGTGTCGGCGACGGTGGCCAGCTTCAGCAGCGGCCCGTTCTCGTCAGTCAGGGTGTCGAGCAACCCGCCCTCGGCCAGCAGCTTGTCGGCCACTCCATCCTCGCGCAGCACCCGCTCGATCAAGCCGTCGTTGGCCAGCAGCTGATCGGCGAGCCCGCCAGGGGCGATGACCCGTGATATCGCGCCGTCGTCGGTGGTCATCCGGTCCAGCAGCCCACCCTCGGCGGTCACCTGGTCGACGATGCCGCCCGGTGCCAGTGCGCGGGCGACCGCACCGTTCTCCGCGGTCAGGCGGTCAAGCAGTCCGCCTTCGGCGGTCACCTGATCCACCACCCCGCCCGGTCGAAGCAGCCGGTCGAGCGGGCCGTTGGGCGCCAGTGCCCGGCCCAGGGGGGCGTCGTCGTCCATGAGCCTGGCCAGCCGGTTTGCGCGTTCGACGGCGTCGTCGAGGCCCAGCAGGTGGGCGAACGATGCCGAACCGCCGGCGTCCGCGCTCGTCTCACCGAGGGTCCGCTGTGCGATGCCGAGCGCGCCGCTGGCCATCGAAAGCCCTGTATCCGCCATTGCGAGTCCGACCCGGACCGGCGCTGTGGCCAGGTCGGTTACGGCTTTGCCCAGGTTCATTTCCCCAGTCTAGGGACCGCGCAAGCATAAACTCACAGGAAGTACACAGCTATCGGGCAGGATCATTACAAGGCAATAGGTGGACAGTAGCGAGATGGCGATGCCTGCTGCACCCGAAAAAGCCCCAGAAGCCAGGGTCCTCGTCGTCGACGACGAGATGAACATCGTGGAGCTTCTGTCGGTCAGTCTGAAGTTCCAGGGATTCGAGGTCTACACGGCGTCCAACGGCTCCGCCGCCCTGGACAAGGCCCGGGAAGTAAAGCCGGACGCGGTGATCCTCGACGTCATGATGCCCGGGATGGACGGGTTCGGCGTGCTGCGCCGACTGCGCGCCGACGGTATCGACGCCCCGGCCCTGTTCCTCACGGCGCGCGACTCGCTGCAGGACAAGATCGCCGGCCTCACGCTCGGCGGCGACGACTACGTGACCAAGCCGTTCAGCCTCGAAGAGGTTGTCGCCCGCCTGCGGGTCATTCTGCGGCGCTCGGGCCGCGGCGCGGTCGAGGAGGCTCGCAGCTCCCGGCTGACCTTCGCCGACATCGAACTCGACGAGGACACCCACGAGGTGTGGAAGGCCGGCGAGCCGGTCGCGCTGTCGCCGACCGAGTTCACTCTGCTGCGGTACTTCATCATCAACGCGGGCACCGTGCTGTCGAAGCCGAAGATCCTCGACCACGTGTGGCGTTACGACTTCGGCGGGGACGTGAACGTCGTCGAGTCCTACGTCTCGTATCTTCGCCGCAAGATCGACACCGGCGAACAACGCCTGCTGCACACGCTGCGCGGTGTCGGCTACGTGTTGAGAGAGCCCCGCTGAACAATGGCAGTGTGGGCGCACTGAGCGGACGAGGCATCCCGCTGCGGGTCGGGCTCGTGGCCGCCACTCTGGTGCTGGTGGCATGCGGTTTGCTCGCCGCCGACGTCGCGGTCACCTCGATCCTGCGCCACACGCTGAGCAACCGCGTCGACCAGGAATTGCTCGACGCTTCCCGCAGCTGGGCGCAAGCTCCCCGGCACCTGCCCGCGCTGCCCATGGAGGGACCCAATCCCGCGCGGCCGCCGTCGAACTTCTACGTCCGCGGTATCGGTCCCGACGGAAACATCTGGATGGCGGTCAACGATCGCGACGCCGAACCGGCGCTCCCTGACGACAACGACGTCGGGCCGGTCCCGGTCACCATCGGCTCGGTCGGCGACTCCGGCGTCGAATGGCGCGCGATGACGGTGCGCGGGCCGCAGGGAGAGCTCACCACCGTGGCGATCGACCTGTCCGACGTGCAGACGACGGTGCGGGCCCTGACGTACGCGCAACTCGGCATCGGCCTGGCGGTGCTGTTGGTGCTCGGGGTGGCCAGCTATGCCGTCGTGCACCGAAGCCTGCGCCCGCTCTCAGAAGTCGAACGGACCGCCGCGGCGATTGCGGCGGGTCAGCTCGACCGCCGGGTTCCCGAACGTGACCCCCGCACCGAGGTCGGCCGATTGTCGTTGGCGCTCAACGGGATGCTCGCTCAGATACAAAGTGCGATGGCGGCATCGGAGTCGTCCGCGGAGAAGGCGCGCGGGTCGGAGGAGCGAATGCGACGGTTCATCACCGACGCCAGCCATGAGCTGCGCACCCCGTTGACCACCATCCGGGGTTTCGCCGAGTTGTACCGGCAGGGCGCAGCCAACGACGTCGAGATGCTGATGAGCCGGATCGAAAGCGAATCGAGCCGGATGGGTCTGCTGGTCGAGGATCTGCTGCTGCTCGCGAGGCTCGATGCGCAGCGCCCGCTGGATCGGCGCAGGGTCGACCTGCTCGTGCTGGCCAGCGATGCCGTGCACGATGCGCGCTCGATTTCGCCGAAACGCACCATCACCATGGAGGTGTTCGACGGGCCGGGAACTCCCGAGGTGCTCGGTGACGAGCCGCGGCTGCGGCAGGTGCTCTCCAACCTGATGACCAATGCGCTGCAGCACACCCCCGACACCGCCGACGTCACGGTGCGGGTGGGGACGGACGACGACACCGCGGTGATCGAGGTGTGCGACAAGGGTCCGGGGATGAGCGTGGAGGATGCGCACCGCGTCTTCGAGCGGTTCTACCGCGCCGACTCCTCTCGCGCGCGGGCCAGCGGCGGCACCGGGCTCGGGCTCTCGATCGTCGACTCGCTGGTGTACGCGCACGGCGGCACGGTCAGCGTCTCCACCGCGCCGGGAAAGGGCTGCCGGTTCAGGGTCGAGCTACCGCGGATCGCCGACGTGCCCGCCCATGTCGGTTGAGCGTCAGCGCAATTCGGCCAGTGCGGCCTTGATCTTGGCCTGAGCGTCGTCGAGGGACTGCGCCGAAGGGTTCTGGTCGGCGTTCGCGAAACCGAAGTCCGCGAGGTTGTTCGTGGGGAAGACGTGAACGTGCAGATGCGGCACCTCCAGGCCGGCGATGATCACGCCCGCACGTTCAGCGGGAAAGGCCTTGACCACGGCCTTGCCGATCAGCTGCGACACCTCCATCACACGGGCGAACACTTCGGGCTCGACGTCCTGCCAGTTGTCGATCTCGGCGCGCGGCACCACCAGCGTGTGGCCGACGGTGATGGGCGCAATCGTCAGGAATGCGACGATGTCGTCGTCCTCGTAGACGAATCGACCGGGTAGCTCTCCGTTGATGATCTTGGTGAACACACTCGCCATGTCCGACAGCATTCCAGGGGGCGGCCCCCGGGCTCGACGGGGGTGGCGTCGGCAGTGTCGTCCCCCCAGTTATCCCCAATCGGCAATTCATCCACAGGCCGGCGCGGAGAACGAAATGGCGTGTCTGTTCTGTCGGGCGCCGCCCATACGGTTGAGACATGTTCGATGGTTCCCTGCCTGAAATCGGCGAAGTCGCCGCGCTGAGTGATGCGGCGCTGGTCGATGCCGCCGGTGGCTGGGGCCGTGCCGAGGCGGCGGCGTGCGCGCGCAAGCAGGCCGTGATGGCCGAGATCTTTGTCCGACGAACCGGTTTGGACGCCGGCGAGCGTGAGCTCTGGTGGGTCGACCCCGAAGCTGCGGTGGCTGCCGAACTGGCCGCCGCCTTGAATGTCAGCACCGGTATGGCGTTGCATCTGACTCATCGCGGTGTCGCCCTGCGTGACCGCCTGCCAAAGGTGGCCGCGCTATTTCACAGCGGGTTGATCAGCGACCTGCTGGTGCGCGCCATCGTGTGGCGCACCTATCTGATCGAGGATCCCGACGCGATGGCGAACGTGGATGCCGCACTCGCCGAGCAGGTCGTCACGTGGGGACCCTTGTCGGCGAAGAAGACCGAACAAGCCATCGACGCCCTCGTCGAACGATTCGACCCGGGCGCGCTGCGGCGCAGCCGCGACAGCAGTCAGTACCGTGACGTGACGTGACGTTCGGCTCGCCGTCCGACGAGGCGGGGTGCACCAGCATGTGGGCTCGGCTGTTGACCGGGGATGCCAAGGTGCTCGAACAGCGGGTCAACGAAATCGCCGGCAGCGTGTGTGACGCCGACCCGCGGACCCTCGGTGAACGCCGTAGCGAGGCGCTGACGGCGCTGGCCGACGGCCTCACCGAACTGGCCTGCCAATGCGGTGAGGCGGAATGCACGGCGGCCGGACGTAGACGCACCCCGCCGACGTCCACGGTGGTCCATGTGATTGCCGACGCCGATACCGTGTCCGCGGCCCAGGTCGCATCGGCCACTGACACCGCTCCCGCGTTCGTCATCGGTGGAGGGATTCTGCCCAGCTCGCTCCTTGCCACGACACTCGAACGGGCTACCTCGCGCCAGGTTCGTCATCCCGGTGTCGACGCTGCACCTGAGACGCGCTATCGCCCCTCGGCCGGACTGGCCGCGTTCGTGCGTTGCCGAGATCTGACGTGTCGTTGGCCCGGCTGTGACAAGCCGGCCGACGTTTGCGATCTGGACCATACCGTGCCGTATCCGCTGGGGCCGACTCATGCGTCAAACCTGAAGTGCCTGTGCAGGTTTCACCACCTATTGAAAACCTTTTGTGGTTGGCTTGATCAACAGTTGCCCGACGGCAACGTCGTATGGACGGCGCCTACCGGGCACACGTACATCACCAGACCCGGAAGCGCCGAACTCTTTCCGAGCCTTTGCCGGTCGACTGGGAAACTCGCTTTGCCCGAGCCACGCACGATCGCCCAATCGACCGGTGATCGCGACGCGATGATGCCCAAGCGTCGCCACACACGCGTGCATAACCGCGCGAAAGCCATCGCAGCCGAACGCCGACTCAACGACCCATTCGTCGCCGAACGGAATCGTCCTCCGCCGTTCTAGGTGTGTCGCAGCATCTCGTGAAGCTCTGCCATTGACCACGGCGGTGAGTCACTGTGATCGCGGTAGCCGATGATCGCCGGCGTCTGACGGTCGAAGCGTCCGACGAAACCGCCTGCGGCGATGAAGATCTGGCCCGTCACATCCTTGGCGAGATCACCGGCGAGGTAGGCGTATGTCGGTGCGGCGTACTGGGCCGGGGGCGCATCCAGCGCGGCCTGCGTGCTGGCGTCGTCCAACAACCCGCGGCGGTTCAGCTCGGCGATGTGGGATTCGTAGTCCCCGCCCGTCGACAGCCGCGTCTTCGCACCGGGGCACACCACATTCGCTCGCACCCCGGACTCCTTCAGTTCGGCCGAAATGGCCATCGTCAGCCCGTTGACGCCGCCCTTGCCCGCCGGATAGCCGGTGCCGCCGTAGTCGCCGAGATAGGCGAACGAACTGGTGTTGATGATCGAACCGCCGCCTTGCTCCACCATCTTCGGGGCGGCGGCCCGACAAGTCTCGAACGTGGTCATCAGGTGCGCGTCGATCAGATCGCGGAACAGCTCGCTGGTGACGCGCAGGATCGACTCGGCGGCCAATCCCGGTGTGCCCGCGCAGTTCACCAGGATGTCAATGCTGCCGAACTCGTCGATGCACCGGTCGATCAGTGCATCGGCGACCTCAGGGTTGGCGGGTGAGCCAGGATGGGCCACCGCACCGGGTATACCTTCGGCGGCCTGCTTGGCGGTATCGGGGTCGCGTCCGTTGAGCACGACCCCGGCGCCTTGTTCGGCGAACAGTTGCGCCACCGCGAGCCCGATGCCGCGGGTGCCGCCGACGACGACGGCGCCGCGGCCCTGCAGGGGACGGCTAATCGCCGCCGCCTTCCTCCTGCCCGAATTCCATTGCGTCCATGTTCCAGTAGCCGCGCAGGTTGGTGATCAGCCCCTCGTCATTCACCTTGTAGGTGAAGACGCCGCGCACGGTGGCCGTGAAACCGTTCGGGAACAGGGTGCGCAGCACAAGGATGTACGCGATTTCGTTCGGAGAGCTGGACGGGAACGTTGCCTCGCGGGTGACGGTCAGCTTGTTCGGGCCGATGTTCGTGTCGAAGAACTCGCCGACCGCCGCCTTTCCGCGCACACCGTTGCCGTCAGGGTTGGTGACCGACGGACCGATCGGATCCTCGAGGACGACGTCTTCGGTCATCAGCGCGAGCCAACCGTCCTTGTCGCCCGCCTGCACGCAGCGCCACGACGACTCGGACGCGGTGACGACCGGTAACTTTTCGACTGTGCCAATCGTGCTGTCGGACACGGATTTACCGATCCTCGTCGGTGTAACGGATCACGCCGCGGATGTTGCGGCCCTGCAGCATGTCCTGATAGCCGTCATTGATCTGCTCGAGCTTGTACTGCCGGGTGACCATGTCGTCGAGGTTGAGCTTGCCCGCCTTGTACATCGACAGCAGCTGCGGAATGTCGTAGTGCGGGTTGCCGCCGCCGAAGATGGTGCCCTGCAGCCTCTTCTGCATGAGTGTCAGCAAGGCCAGGTTCAGCTTCACATCCATCTCGGCCATGTTGGCGACCGCGGTCACCACGCAGGTGCCGCCCTTGGAGGTGCAGTTGAGGTAGTTGTCGATGTCCTCGCCCTTGAGCTCACCGGTCGTGATGATCGTCTTGCGCGCCATGCCGCCCGCGGTGACCTCGGCGATGCCGGCCATCGCGGAGAAGACGTCCGGGTAGACATGCGTCGCACCGAACTTCAGCGCCTGGTCGCGCTTCCACTCGACCGGATCGACCGCGAAGATGTTGCGCGCGCCCGCGTTCACCGCACCCTGCAATGCGCCCATGCCGACGCCGCCGATTCCGAAGATGGCCACGTCCTCGCCCGGACGGATGTCCGCGCTGCGGGTGGCCGAGCCGTAGCCGGTGGTCACCCCACAGCCGACGAGACAGGCCACCTCGAACGGGATGGACGGATCGATCTTCACGACCGAACTCTTGTGCACAACCATGTACGGGCTGAAGGTGCCGAGCAGGGTCATGGGGATGACCGGCTTGCCGTCGGCGGTATGCACCCGGTTGGTGCCGTCGGACACCGCGGTGCCGGTGAGCAGCAGCGCACCCAGGTCGCACAGGTTGCGCTGGCCGCTCTGACAGGTCGGACACTCACCACACGAGGGGATGAAGGAAAGCACCACGTGGTCGCCAACGGCGACGTTCTCCACGCCGGGGCCGACCTCGGTGACGATGCCTGCGCCCTCGTGGCCGCCCAGCACGGGGAACCCGGCCATCGGGATGTCGCCGGTGACCAGGTGGTGGTCGGAATGGCACATCCCAGACGCTTCCATCTGGATCTTGACCTCGTCCTTGACGGGGTCGCCGATCTCGATCTCTTCGATCGACCACGGCTGGTTGAACTCGTAGATGAGAGCGCCTTTTGTCTTCATCCGTCGCCTTCCATTAGTGCCAGTCAAATCAGACTAGAGGGATTAGTTAGGTGCGTCACACGCACCCCCAAGCAACCGCTTGGCCGGGAGCTACCAGATTGTTGCTGGAGCCTGGCCGAGAGGGTAGTAGCCAGGCAGCTTCTCGCCCGCCATGGACCGTTCGATTCGCTTCTGCATACCCTCGCTGAGGTCGCCGGATTCGATGAGCTTGCCGAACATGTAGGCGACGTGGCCGAAGTCGAAGAAGTCGCGCTGCCACTCGATCATGAGGTTGCTGTTCAGCCGGAACCAGCTGCCGCCAATGCCGTAAATCTCGTCCTGCGTGCCGTCGGACTTGTTCACGATCTGCTTCCAGAAACCGACGATCTCGTTCTGCTTCTCGTCAACGAGCACCTTCTGGTACTCGTACACCCAGTTCTCCAGGCCTTGCATCTCGAGGCCCAGTGCGACGTCGCGGATCTCGTTTTTGCCGATACACATCACATCTTCCTTCGGCCCGATGTTCCAGCCGTAGGTCGCGTCATCGGTATAGAAGTCGGCGAGGGGCTTCCAGTCGCCTGCCTTTTCGCAGTCCTGATTGGCCTTGAGCCACCGGGCTACCCAGTCGTCGAGTTGTTCACGTGACGCCATTGTCAGTCTTCTTTCTCTTTGATGAACAGGGCTTGGGTGGGGCACATGTCGACCGCGTTCTGCACTTCGTCGCGGGCGTCGTCGGGCGGTTCGGTGTCGAGGATCTCGACCTTGCCGCGTTTGGGCACCGTGAAGACGTCGGGCGCCTCCAACTCGCACATGGCGTGGCCCTGGCACAGGTCCAGGTCGACTTCGACTCGATAGGAGGCCATGCGTTCGCCTATACCTTGCGCCTGCGATACCTGGCTTTCGCGGGCCGGGCCAGCTGGACGACCATTTTGGAGTGATCGTTGCGATAGCTGTCGGCCGGCTGAGCCATCTCGAACTCGTACTCGCGCAACAGCACCGAGAAGATCGCCTTGATCTGCATCTGCGCGAATGCCGCACCGACACAACGGTGTCGGCCCGCGCCGAACGGAATCCACGTCCACCGGTTGACGATGTCGGCCTGCTCGGGCTTGTTGTAGCGGTCCGGATTGAATTCGTCGGGATCCGGAAAATCCTCAGGGATTCGGTTGGAAATCGCCGGGGAAGCCGCCACGAAATCACCCTTGTGGATCGGGAAGCCCTTGACCTCGAACTCGCCCTGCGCGACGCGCATCAGGATGATCAGCGGCGGATGCAGGCGCAGCGTCTCCTTGACGACGTTGTCCAGCTTCGGAATCTGGCGCAGCGCATGGAAACTCACCTCCTGGCCGTCGGAGTAGAGCTCGTCAAGTTCCTTGCAGACCTCGGCGTAGATCTCGGGGTGGCGGATCAACTCGATGAGCGTCCACGCCGAGGTGCCGGAGCTGGTGTGGTGGCCGGCGAACATCAGCGAGATGAACATGCCGGTGACCTCGTCGGCGGCGAACCGCGGGTTGCCCTCTTCGTCTTTGATCGACACCAGCACGTCGAGCATGTCGCGGTCGGCCTTGTCCTCTGGCGGGTTGGCCAGCCGCTGATTCATGATCTCCTGCACCAGCGCAACAAGTTTCACGCGCGACTCGTCGCGTAGCCGGAAGCTCTCGATGTCCAGGTAGGGGTCGACGTAGCACAGCGGGTCGGTACCGCGCTCCAGGTCGTGGTAGTACTCCGCGAAGCGGTGGTCGAGCTGGTTGCGGAACTTCTCGCCGATCAAACAGGCTGTCGAGGTGTAGATGGTCAGCTCGGCGAAGAAGTCGAGCAAGTCGATCTCGCCTTCGTCGCCCCAGTCGGCGATCATCCCCTTGACCTGACGCTCGATGGTGGCGGCGTGGCCTTTCATCTGCTCGCCACGCAGCGCCGAGTTGTGCAGCATCTCCTTGCGACGTTCCGGGCTGGCGTCGAAGACCACGCCCTTGCCGAAGATCGGCGTCATGAACGGGTAGGCCTCGGCCTGGTCGAGATCCTCGTCGGCAGAACGGAAGAAGAACTCGTTGGCCTCGGCGCCGGACAGGAAGATGACGTGCTTGTCCACCAATTGAAACCAGCCGACGTCGCCGCATTCCTCGCGGATGCGCTTCATCAGGCCGATCGGGTCGGTACGGAACTCTTCGAGGTGTCCGTGTTCCTCCTCGCCGCCGGAGACTCGGGGCACAATCGCCGTGGTCATGACTTCAGGTTCTCCTCGTTCAAGACCAGCTTCTGACGCTCTGCCGGTGCGTTGGCCAATGGGGCTTCTGGCTGCAGTTCCATGTTGGCGATGAAGCCGCCGCGCGGCGTCTCTGCGACGAAGGTGATCGCGCGCGCGAGATCGGAAGCACGCAGGAAGTAGTCGTGTCTGGCCTGCCCCCACTTCGCCCAATCCTCAAGTGCGGGACCGATCTTCTCGGCAGGCAGGCTCCAGCCCATACTGGTCTTGGTCGGACCCGGATGCACGATCGACGCGCGGACACCGGTGCCCTCGAGCTCCATCTGGAAGTTCGTCACCATCGCGACCAACGCCGCCTTGGCCGCCCCGTAGGCGCCCATGTGGGGGCGCTGGCGGAGTGCGACGTCGGAGCCGACGAAGATCAGGTCGCCGCGCTGACGTTCCAGCATGCCCGGCAGCACCGCGGTCGCCAACCGGTTGGCTCCGACGAGATGAATCTGCAGCTGCGAGTCGAATTCGTCGGTGCTGATCTCGGCCAGCTTGCCGAAGTATGTGTCGCCGGCGCCGGCGACCAGTACCTCGATATCGCCGAGTGCGTCAACGGCGTTGGCTACGAACGACTTGACCGAGTTGGGGTCGGTGACGTCGAGATGGAAGCCGACGGCCTCGCCGCCTTCGGCGTTGATCTTGCCGACGAGGTCGTGGAGCTTCTCGACCCGGCGGGCGCCGAGCGCGACGGGAAAACCGCGCGACGCCAGCTCGATCGCGGTGGCTTCACCGATGCCCGCCGACGCTCCTGCGACGATGACCGGTCTGCGGTCGGGTAGTGGTGCGAAACGTGGCATGCTGACGGCCTTCAGTTGATCTCGAGGGTCATGGGTAGGTGGGCGAACCCGCGGACATTACTGGAGTGGACGCGGACGGCGTTGGCCTCGTCGACTTCGAATCCGCGGATTCGCTTGAACATCTCGGTCAGCGCGACTCGGGCTTCCATCCTGGCGAGGTGTGCACCGAGGCAGAAGTGGGCACCGCTGCCGAAGCTCTGGAGTTTCGCCCCGATTTCGCGGCCGATGATGAAGTCGTCGGGGTTCTCGAAGACGCGCTCGTCGCGGTGGGCAGAGCCGGGAAGCAGTAGGAGCACGTCACCATCGGGGATCGTCGTGTCGTACATCGTCAGTTCGCCCTCGACGGTGCGGGCCAGTATCTGGCTCGATGTGTCGTAGCGAAGCGTCTCTTCGACCCACAGCGGCACGCGGTCGAGATCGGTGTAGATCGGCGCCAGCTGATCGGGGTTCTTGTGGCCCCAGAACGCTGCGTTGGCAAGCAGTTTGGTGGTCGTCTCGTTGCCGGCGATCACCATCAGGAACATGAACCCGAGGATCTCCTCGTCGGTGAGACGGTCGCCGTCGATCTCCGCCTCGAGCAAAGCCGACGTCAGATCGTCGGTGAGCTGCCTGCGGCGCTGGGCGACCATCTCCTGGTAGTAGACGATCAGGTTGAGCGACGCCTCGATGGCTGCGGGCGGCACGTCGGTCACGCCTTCGTCGCGGTGCATCACGCCGTCGGCCCACGCCCGCACCTGATCGCGGTCCTCGACGGGCACGCCCATCAGCTCGGAGATCACGTCCATCGGGAGCTTGCCCGCGAATTCGTTGACGTAATCGACGGTCTCAGGAGGAGAGGAGCCCGCCTTCTCCAGCATCGTGTCGAGATGCTGAATCGCGATCTCGGTGACCCGGGGTTCCAATTCCCGGATGCGACGCGGCGTGAAACCCTTGGACACCAGGGTGCGCAGCCGCAGGTGCGCCGGATCGTCCATCGCCAGAAACGACATGGTCTTGGACGCGTGTGGACCCCGCGACGCCGGATCCAACGACACCCCGAACTTGTTGGACAGCGTGGTGCTGTTGCGGAATCCGGCCAGCACGTCGGAGTGCCGCGACAACGCCCAGAAGCCCAAGTCGGGGTTGTGATACAGCGGAGCTTCGTCGCGTAGCCGCTTGTAGTACGGATACGGGTCTTCATGGAAGTCGTAGTCGTACGGGTCGAGCAGCAGATCGCTCGTCTCAACGCTCATTTGTCGTCCCCAATGATGAGGCCGACCACATAGCTGAGCCGGTCGGCGATCTGGTGATAGGTGAACGCGCCGCTTCCGGCATTCACCAAGGCGCCGAAGAACGTCATCTCCAACGCGGCGAGCGTGCGTGGGTCCGCGTCCGGGCCGACGGCCGAACGGATGCGGCGGTGGATCTCCGCGCCGATGCGATCACGGACCGCGCGCACCGCCTCGTCGTTTCCGCTCAGCAGCGCGGTGGTGCACGCGGCGGCCACCTCCGGCTCGTCGGCGACGGTCAGCGCCATGCTGCGCAGCGTCTTCTCGACACGGGTGACCCGGCTGTCGTTGACGTCGGTGAAGTAGGGCACCTGTCGGATCAGGTTCAGATACACCTCGGCGATCAGGTGGTTCTTCGACGAGAAGTAGGTATAGGCGGTCGCGGGCGCGACCTTGGCCCGCGCCGCCACCGCGCGCACCGTCAGATCCGCATAGGACGACTCGCGCAGCATCTCGACGCCGGCGGCGAGCACCTTGTTGAAGGTCTCTTCCTGGCGGCGGTTGCGCGGCGTCTCCCCAGGCTGAGGGGAAGGCGGCTGCGTGACCACAACCGCGGGATCACTGGACACATGTCCAACTTATCGGACGCGGTCAGCCTGAAGCAAGTACACAGGTGAAGTTGGGTGCTCTTGCTTCTCTCCGCGCAGTGCGGCTAAGGTTTGGCGTAAGATAGTCGGACAGTTGTCCAGTAGTACGAACACAGGAGTTCGGATGGGAATCCTCGCCGATCGCGAGAGTCGTTTGCTCATCGACGGCGAGCTTGTCGCCGGCAGCGGGGGCACGTTCCAGACCATCAACCCGGCCACCGAGGAGGTGCTCGGTGTCGCCGCCGACGCGAGCACCGACGACATGAGTCGGGCGATCGAGGCGGCGCGGCGCGCGTTCGACGAGACCGGATGGTCGACCGACACCGGGCTGCGGGTGCGCGGTATCCGCCAACTGCAGCAGGCGATGCGCGATCGCGCCGAAGAATTGCGGGAACTGGCCATTTCAGAGGTGGGCGCACCCCGGATGTTGACCTCGATGGCCCAACTCGAAGGTCCGGTGGAGGATCTGACCTTCTGTGCAGATACCGCCGAGAGCTATCAATGGACTACCGACCTCGGTATCGCCGAGCCGATGGGAATCAAGACTCGTCGGACCATCGCCAGGGAGGCGATCGGCGTCGTCGGCGCCATCACACCGTGGAACTTCCCGAACCAGATCAACCTCGCCAAGCTCGGTCCCGCGCTGGCGGCCGGCAACACGATTGTGCTCAAACCCGCGCCAGACACTCCGTGGAGCGCGGCGATTCTCGGCGAGCTGATTCTCGAGCACACCGACATTCCGGCCGGCGTGGTCAACGTCGTCACTTCCAGTGACCACGGTGTCGGCGCGCTGTTGTCTAAAGACCCACGGGTGGACATGGTTTCGTTCACCGGGTCGACGAACACCGGCCGCGCGGTGATGGCTGACGGTGCCCCGACCCTGAAGAAGGTGTTCCTCGAACTCGGCGGAAAGTCGGCGTTCTTGGTCCTCGATGATGCCGACCTGGCCGGTGCCTGCTCGATGTCGGCGTTCACGGCGTCGATGCATGCGGGCCAGGGTTGCGCGATCACCACTCGCCTCGTGGTGCCGCGGGCCCGTTACGACGAGGCCGTCGAAGCCGCAGCGGCCACCATGGCCGGACTGCGCCCTGGCGACCCCAACGATTCCGGGACCATCTGCGGGCCGGTGATCTCGGAACGTCAGCGCGATCGTATCCAGGGCTATCTCGACTCTGCCACTGCCGAGGGCGGCAAATTCGCCTGTGGCGGTGGACGTCCCGCCGATCGCGACAAGGGATTCTTCATCGAGCCCACCGTCATCGCGGGTCTGGACAACAACGCCAAGGTGGCGCGTGAGGAGATCTTCGGGCCGGTGCTCACCGTCATCGCCCATGACGGTGACGACGACGCCGTGCGCATCGCCAACGATTCGCCCTACGGTTTGTCGGGCACGGTGTTCTCCGCGGACGAGGAACGTGCGGCGGGGATCGCCGCACGGTTGCGGGTCGGCACGGTCAACGTCAATGGCGGTGTCTGGTACTCCGCCGACATGCCGTTCGGCGGGTACAAGCAATCCGGCCTCGGTCGTGAAATGGGGCTCGCCGGTTTCGAGGAGTACCTGGAAATCAAAGCCATTGCCACAGCGGCGAACTAAGGAGACATGCGTGGGACTCTACGGAGATCAGTTCAAGGAGAAGGTCGCGATCGTCACCGGTGCCGGCGGCGGTATCGGGCAGGCGTACGCCGAGGCGCTGGCCCGTGAGGGTGCGGCTGTGGTGGTCGCCGACATCAACGTCGAGGGTGCGCAGAAGGTCGCCGACGGCATCAAGGGTGAGGGCGGCAACGCGCTCGCCGTCCGCGTCGATGTCTCGGATCCGGACTCCGCCAAGGAGATGGCCGCGCAGACACTCGCCGAGTTCGAGGGCATCGACTACTTGGTCAACAACGCCGCGATCTTCGGCGGCATGAAGCTCGACTTCCTCATCACCGTCGACTGGGACTATTACAAGAAGTTCATGAGCGTGAACCTCGACGGCGCGCTGGTGTGCACCCGCGCGGTGTACCGCAAGATGGCCAAGCGCGGCGGGGGCGCGATCGTCAACCAATCCTCTACGGCGGCATGGCTTTACTCTAACTTCTACGGCCTGGCCAAGGTCGGCATCAACGGCCTCACCCAGCAGCTCGCGACCGAACTCGGTGGGCAGAACATCCGCGTCAACGCCATCGCGCCCGGCCCTATCGACACCGAGGCCAATCGCACCACCACACCGCAGGAGATGGTCGCCGACATCGTCAAGAACATCCCGCTTTCGCGGATGGGCGAGGTAGACGATCTGACCGGCATGTGCTTGTTCCTTCTGTCCGACCAGGCCAAGTGGGTCACCGGTCAGATCTTCAACGTCGACGGCGGACAGATCATTCGATGAGCGAGGACGTCAAGCTCGGCTACATCGGCCTCGGCAACCAGGGCGCTCCGATGGCGAAACGCCTCGTGGACTGGCCTGGCGGGCTAGTGGTCTTCGATGTGCGCACCGAGGCGATGACACCGCTGGTTGAGCTCGGCGCGACGGTGGCCGACAGCGTCGCAGATGTGGGCCAAGGGGCTGACGTCATCAGTGTGACCGTCCTCAACGACGCACAGGTGCGCGACGTCGTCGGTGAACTCGGCGCGCATGCCAAGCCCGGCACCGTCGTTGCGATTCACTCCACCATCGAGCCCGGCACCGCAGCCGAGCTGGCGGAGCAGCTGAAACCCAAGGGAATTCATATTGTCGACGCCCCGGTGAGCGGCGGCGCCGGCGCCGCCGAGAAGGGCGAACTCGCGGTCATGGTCGGCGCGGATGACGACGCCTATGAAACGGTCAAGCCGGTTTTCAAGAAGTGGGCGTCGATGGTGGTGCGCGCCGGAGAGCCGGGCGCGGGGACCAGGATGAAGATTGCCCGCAACATGCTGACCTTCATCGGGTTCGCCGCGGCGTGCGAGGCGTCCAGGCTGGCTGAAGCGGCCGGCATAGACCTGCAGAAGCTGGGCCGGGTGGTGCGGCACAGCGATGCGCAGAGTGGTGGGCCAGGCGCGATCATGGCCCGGGATGACACGAAACCCCTTCAGCCCGAACACTTCCTGTACGACATGTTCGTCCACACTCGCGGTCTGGCCGAGAAGGATCTGAAGTTGGCCCTCGGGCTCGGGGAGGCCAACGGAGTGGAACTGCCGCTGGCCGAGATAGCTTTGCGAGATTTGGCCGCCGGACTTGGTGTGCCGCACACGAGTTCGACCGCGAAGGAGTGATCGATGGACGAACAGCGCCGCAAGGGCCTCGAGAAGATGAACGAGGTCTATGGCTGGGAGATGCCCAACATCGAGGGCGATCCCTTTTTCGACCTCACCGTCGACCATCTCTTCGGCAGCATCTGGACGCGACCCGGTCTGTCGATGCGCGACAAGCGGTTGATGACGCTCACCGTGGTCACCGCCGTCGGAAACGCCGACCTCGCTGAGATCCAGGCCAACGCCGCGCTGGCCAACGGTGAGATCACCGAGACCGAACTCAAAGAAATGGCGATCTTCCTGACGCACTACCTCGGTTTCCCCTTGGGGTCAAAGCTCGACGGGGTCGTCTCCAAGGTGATCAAGCAGCGTAAGAAGGCCGCGGAGAAGGGTAAGGGCGAGGACAAGAAGCGCAACGTCAACGCGGCGGTCCGAATGCACTCGGGGGGCTCGGTCCATGATGAGTAGGTATGCCGCGCTGTCGCGCGAGGAGCTGGCCACCCTGGTGCCGGAGCTGTTGTTGATCGGTCAGCTCATCGACCGCTCCGGAATGGCGCACTGCATCAGCGCGTGGGGACGCGAGGAGATGCTGCAGATCGCCATCGAGGAGTGGGCCGCGTCCAGCCCGCTCTACACCAAGCGGATGCAGAAGACGCTGAAGTACGAGGGCGTCGACATCTTCACCCTCTTCAAGGGGCTGCAACTCGACATCGGTGCGCCGCCGCAGTTCATGGATTTCCGCTACGTCGTGCACGACCGCTGGCACGGTGAGTTCTACCTCAATCACTGTGGCGCCCTGCTCGATGTGGAGCCGATGGGCGAGGATTACGTCAAGGGCATGTGCCACGACATCGAGGACCCGACGTTCGACGCGACGGCCCTGGCCACCAACCGCAAGGCTCAGGTTCGGCCGATCCATCGGCCGCCGAGGGTACCGTCCGACCAGCATCCGCATTGCCGGTGGACGGTGATCATCGATGAGTCCTACCCGGAGGTTCCGTTCATCCCGGCGATGGACATCGTCGGTGCCACCCGCGCCCACCACACCGAGCTCGCGCCGATCGACCCGAACGACGAAGGCATGGCGGATTATTCGGGTGAGTTGCTCGCAGATGTCGACTTCGGGGCGTTCTCGAAGTCGGCGCTGGTCCGGATCGCCGACGAGGTTTGCCTGCAGATGCACCTGCTGGTGAAGTCATTCACGATCGCGGTCGAGAAGCGCGCCAAGGACGATGTGGCGCTCGCACGGTCGATCCGCACTAAGCAGCTGATCGGCATCGCCGGCGTCGCGGCGGAACGAATTCACAAGGCACTGAAGATCTCCAAGGATGTCAAGGGCGCACTGCGGGTGCTCGAGTTGCATCCGCTGTTCAATCCGGCTGCGTACGTGTGGGCCGACGTCGATCCCGGCTTCGTACATGTGCGCCAATCGCCGGCACACGAGGACGGTTCGTGGATCTCGCTGGTCTCGCCGGTCGCAGACCTGCCGTTGCAGGCGATCGTCCAGGCGGTCGATCCGCATTTGCGCGCCGAGGTGTCGGGTACCGAGTCGGATTGGACCGTGCGGGTGATCGAAACCAACACCGCGGCAAAGGAACTGCCCGAGGTGGCCGTGTGCAAGTTCAGCGGTGGTGCGTCGTGGGAGTTCGAAGAGCGAAAGTCGCTTCCGTTGACGGTTGTCTGATTGTCGGCTCGGCCGACGGTTGTATAGCTCCACCGACCCAGCGGCGCAGGTAGTCCCGCAACTCTGTGCCCTGGCGTGGTGGTCTGCCCGGGTCGATCACGAACGACTGGATGATCCGCAGCAGATGCTCGACCAGTTCGGCGAGATCGTCGTCGGTGTACCCGAGACCGGTCCAGTCGACGTCGAACCTGCGCACCAGCGAATGGCCGAAATCCATCGCGACGTCGGACGTCACCGACTCGGTGTGGCGGCTGGGCTGGCCGGGCATGATGAGCAGGCCGATGTGCTTGTCCTCGGGTAACCATTCGAGCGCTGTGGCGACGGCCTCGGCGATGGCGTCGGCCGGATCGGTGATCCCGCGCAGATGTGCTGCCAGCCGGTCGAGGAAGCCACTGGCCGCGTGTACGGCGGCGGCGATCAGCAGCGCGTCGGTGCTGGGGAAGTAGCGGTACACCGTCTGGCGGGTGACGCCGAGCGTGCGGGCCACGTCGCTGATCGAGAAATCGGCACCGCGCTCGTCGATTGCCCTGCTCGCCGCATCGAGGATGCGGCTGATGGCCTCCTCGTCGGTGGCGGGTGCCGATCCGGACCAGCCATGGGTACGCATCCTGAGGATAGTACTGCGCCTCAGAACGAGACGGGCAGCGCCTTGACCCCGTTGATCCAACCCGACCTAAGCCGTTGGGGTTCACCCAGTTTGGCGATGTTGGGAATCTGATCGGCGATCTCGTTGAAGATCAGCTTGATCTCCATGCGCGCCAGGTTGGCGCCGATACAGAAATGTGCACCGTTGCCGCCAAAGGCCAGATGCGGGTTCGGGTTGCGCAGGATGTTGAATTCGAAGGGGTTCTCGAAGACGTCTTCGTCGAAGTTGGCCGAACTGTAGAACAGGCCGGCGCGCTGCCCCTCACGGATCGTGACGCCGCCGATCTCGGTGTCAACCAACGCAGTTCGCTGGAAGCAGTGCACGGGCGTGGCCCAGCGGATGATCTCGTCGACCGTGGTCTCTGGCCGCTCCCGCTTGAACAGCTCCCATTGGTCGGGGTTCTCGAAGAACGCGTTGATGCCGTGCGTCATGGCGTTGCGGGTGGTCTCGTTGCCCGCGACGGCCAGCAGGATGACGAAGAACGCGAACTCGACGTCGCCGAGGGATTCGCCATCGATGTCGGCCTCGATCAGGCGCGTCACGATGTCGTCGGCCGGACACCGCCGTCGCTCTTCGGCCATGTTGTAGGCGTAACCCATCAGCTCGGCGTTGGCGGTCGTGGGGTCGGAGTCGAAGTCGGGATCGTCGGTGTTCATGATCGAGTTGGTCCAATGGAACAGCTTCTCGCGGTCAGCCTCGGGCACGCCGATCAGGTCGGCGATCGCCAGCAGCGGCAGGCTCATCGCGATGTCGTCGACGAAGTCCCCGGTGCCCTTCTCCTTCGCCGCGCGGACGATCTCACGTGCGGCAACGGCGAGCTTCTCCTCGAGCGCGGCGACCGAGCGTGGGGTGAACAGCCGCGACACGATTTTGCGCAGCCGGGTGTGCTCGGGGGCGTCGTGGTTGATCAGCAGGGCCCTCGTCAGGTCGAGTTGCTCGCTGGTGACGCCGTCGGGCAGTCGCATCACGGCGCCCTTGCGGTTCGTGGACCACAGGTCGCTGTTGCGGGAGATCGACTTGATGTCCTCGTGTCGGGTGATCACCCAGTAGCCACCGTCGTCGAAAATCGATTCCTGCTGGTCGTTCCACCACACGGGCGAGGTCTTGCGCAGTTCGGCGAACTCGTTGACGGGGATGCCCTGCAGCAGGACGTCCGGGTCGGTGAAATCGAAGCCCGCGCCAAAGGGGCATGTGCTCTGCGTCATACTCTGACCATACACGGCCGAGTCAAGTGTATGGCCGAGATGATCGCTGGCTGCACCGCGAGAGGCACTAAGGTGTGCGGTTGTGCGCGTCCTGGTGATCGGATCCGGTGCCCGTGAACATGCGTTGCTGCTCGCGCTGCGCCGAGACCCCGAGGTCGAGGAGCTTGCGGTGGCGCCCGGTAATGCCGGCACCGCGATCATCGCCGACCAGTACGACGTCGACATCACCTCCGGCGAGGCCGTCGTCCAGCTCGCCCAGCGCATCGGCTCCGACTTGGTGGTGGTCGGCCCCGAGGTGCCGCTCGTGCTCGGTGTGGCCGACGCGGTGCGCAGCGCGGGCATCGCCTGCTTCGGGCCCACCAAGGACGCCGCTCGCATCGAGGGCTCGAAGTCTTACGCCAAGGACGTGATGGCCGCCGCGGGGGTGCGCACCGCGACCAGTGAGATCGTCGACAACCCCGCCAATCTCGACGCGGCGCTGGACCGTTTCGGCCCGGCGGTCGGCGACCCGTCCTGGGTCGTCAAGGATGACGGTCTGGCCGCGGGCAAGGGTGTCGTGGTGACCGCCGACCGCGATGCGGCGCGGGCACATGCCGCCAGCCTGCTCGACTCCGGACACCCGGTGCTGCTCGAGTCGTTTCTCGACGGTCCCGAGGTTTCGCTGTTCTGTGTCGTCGACGGCGAAACCGTCGTGCCCCTGCTGCCCGCCCAGGACTTCAAGCGTGTCGGCGACGGCGACACCGGACCCAACACCGGCGGCATGGGCGCGTACGCACCGCTACCGTGGCTGCCCGGCGGTGTGGTCACCGCGATCGTCGATGACATCGTCAAACCCGTTGCCGCCGAACTGGTCCAGCGTGGCAATGGCTTCTCGGGCCTGCTGTACGCCGGGCTGGCGCTCACGTCGCGCGGCCCCGCCGTCGTCGAATTCAACTGCCGCTTCGGCGATCCGGAGACCCAGGCGGTGCTGGCACTGCTGGAGACGCCGTTGGGTCAGCTGCTGTACGCCGCTGCGACGGGGAAGCTCGCCGAGCAGCCGCGGCTGGTGTGGCGCGGTGGCGCCTCGGTGACGGTCGTGCTGGCCGCCGAGAACTACCCCGGCCGGCCGCGGGTCGGTGATGTCATCACGGGGTCGGAAGCCGACGGGGTGCTGCACGCGGGCACCACGCGCCGGGACGACGGCGCGATCGTGTCGTCGGGCGGCCGGGTGCTGTCGGTGGTCGGTACCGCGGACGACCTGTCCGCGGCGCGCGACGCCGCCTATGCGTTGATGAAGTCGATTCGCTTGCCGGGCAGCCACTTTCGTGGCGATATCGGGTTGGCCGCGGCGCAGGGCCGCGTCTCGGTCTAGATCAGGCGACGAGCAGCGGCGCCATCCACGCCACCTCGCCGGGCAACTGCGAGCTCCAGTAGGCGCCGTCATGGCCGCCGGGGGAGAAGCCGCCCGCGGGCGGGTTGGCCAACTGGGCGACGAATTGCTTGGTCGCCGAGTAGAAGGGATCGCTGTCGCCGCAGTCGATCCGGATCGGAATCGAGTTCAGTGCAGGCAGGCCCCACACGCTGTTGGCCTCGTAGTCGTCGGCGCCGTCGAACGCACCCGGCGCCGCGGCACCCGAGGATGTCCACAACGCGGGGCTGACGGCGGTGATCGCCGCGGTGCGCGCCGCACCCAGGCGCGCGCCGAGCAGCAGTGCGCCGTAACCGCCCATCGACCATCCCATGAATGCCACGCGTGACGTGTCGAGACCCTGCTCGCCGAGCATCGGGATGAGCTCGTTGAGCACCATCGCACCCGAGTCCTCACCGGAGGTTCGCTTGTGCCAGTAACTACCGCCGCCATCGACCGCGACCACGGCGACCGGTGGGATGCCCGCGTCAACCGCTTGCGCCAGTCCGTTTTCGACACCGCCGGCCATCACACCCGCGGCGTCCTGCCCCTTGCCATGCAGCGCGATGATCGGACGCAACGGGGCGGTCTGTCCCGGCGGACGCGCGATCGCCCAATTGGTCGAGACGCCGCCGCGCGCCGCCGAGACGAACGAGCCGTCAACGTACGTCGGGGCGGGGGCCGCGGTCGCAGGTGACGACAGGCGCAGCGCCGCCGCCCCGGCCGCCGCGCCGACACCGAGGCGCAGAAGGGCGCGTCGACTCAGTTCGGGCATGGCGGCCATCATGCCATCGCCGCCTCGGGTCGCCGGATCGGCCGACCCGACTCGAGATGGAGCGACGGTGAGCAGAAGTGCGGACTTCCCTGAGTAAAGGCTGATGATTGGCCGAAAGCCCGATGCCATGCCCTGGAGACTGGCAGCATGCTTTACGTGACAGCAGCGGTCACTCCGAAGGGGGAGAGAAGGCGCTACGCGCTGGTCAGCGCTGCTGCCGACCTGCTGTGTGAAGGTGGGTTCGACGCAGTGCGGCACCGGGCGGTGGCCCGTCGCGCCGGGCTGCCTTTGGCGTCGACGACGTATTACTTTTCCTCGCTCGAGGACTTGATCGCCAAGGCTGTCGAGTACGCGGGCGCGCGTGAGGCCGAACAGCTTCAGGTGCGGGTGTCCGCCCTGTCGCGAAGGCGCCGTGGCGCAGAGTCGACGGCCGACATCTTGGTCGACCTTCTCGTCGGGGAGGCCAACGGACTGCGGGTCACCGAACAGTTGATCTCCCGATACGAGCGCTACATCGCCTGCGCCCGCCAGCCGGGGCTGCGCGATATCGAGCGGCGAATCCTGCAGCAGCGCACCGACGCCGTCGTCGAGGTCGTCGAGCGGTCCGGACGGGCGGTGCGCGTGGAGCTGCTCACGGCGTTGGTGTGTGCGGTCGACGGCGCCGTGGTCGCCGCGCTGGTGGGCGACGGTGACGGCCCGCGCGCGACCGCCCGCGCAACATTGATCGACGTCATCGATGTGCTCGCGCCGATCGACGAACACGTCGCCCAGGTGTGATCGACGTTTGCGCACTTCGCATGTTGGATAACTAGCTCAGGTGAGATTCACCAGGCTTCTCGACAACGCGCTGGACCGCTCCGTCGTACTCGGTTACACCAAGATCGGTTCACGTTTGCGGCGGACATGGTGGCCGGCAGACCCGCGGCCAAAGGCGATGGCAGGAAAGCGCGTTGTCGTCACCGGTGCGACGGCAGGGATAGGTGAGGCCATCGCCCGCTCGTTCGCCGAACTCGACGCGACCGTGCATCTGCTTGGCCGAAACCCCGACAAGGTCAAGCATTCGGCGGGTGCGATCCGGCGCGCGGTGTCCGGGGCGATGGTGGTCGAAGAAGTCTGCGATGTATCCGATCTGGACGCCGTACGGGCCTGGTGCTACGACCTTTCCGGACGCATCGAAGAACTCCACGGGGTGGTCCACAACGCCGGTGCGATGCCGAAGGAGCGCATCGAGACGCCGCAAGGTCACGAAACCCAGTTGGCTTGCCACGTCCTGGGACCGCACCTCATGACCGAGCAACTGTTGCCGTTGCTGCGGGATGCCCATGGCGCGTCGGTCGTTTTCATGTCATCGGGAGGTATGTACACGTCGCCGCTTTCGGTCGACGACATGGAATCGAAATCCGGTGAATACAACGGTGTTCGGGTGTACGCGCGAACCAAGCGGATGCAGGTGACGCTCGCAGAAGCGTGGGCGCACAGGCTCTCCGGTTCTGACATTCGGGTCGAGAGCATGCACCCGGGTTGGGTCGAGACCCCCGGCGTCGCCGGGGCATTACCGGTGTTTCGAGTGGTGACACGCCCACTGTTGCGCGATACTGCAGACGGTGCAGACACTGCGGTGTGGCTGGTCGCCACCCGACCCGAATCTGAACCGGGCCATTTCTGGCACGACAGGGCCCAGCGGCCAACGACGTTCGGCTGGCAGCGCACCGAGGATCCTGAACTGGTTACGCGATTCCTCGACGCGGTTTCATCGATGACCGGAACAATGCAGTTCACCTAGGACTGGCGGGAGGCGCATCGTGACAAAGCCGGAAACTGCGGAGGAGCAGCCGCAACTGAAACGGGTGATGGGCCCGGGGCTGCTGTTGTTGTTCGTCGTCGGCGACATTCTCGGCACCGGCGTCTATGCGCTCACCGGGCAGGTGGCCGGCGAGGTCGGCGGCGCGGCGTGGCTGCCGTTCCTGCTCGCGTTCGTGATCGCGACCATCACCGCATTCTCATATCTGGAGCTGGTGACCAAGTATCCGCAGGCGGCGGGCGCAGCGCTTTACGCGCACAAGGCATTCGGCATCCACTTCTTCACCTTCATCGTCGCATTCGTCGTGATGTGCTCGGGCATCACCTCGGCGTCCACCGCTTCGCAGGCGTTCGCGTCCAACCTGATCAAGGGCTTCGGACTGGACTGGGGCAAGGTCGGAATCGCGGTCATCGCGTTGTCGTTCATGGCCGGGCTGGCCGCGGTCAATCTCCGTGGTGTCAGCGAAAGTGTCAAGCTCAATGTCGGTTTGACGATCATCGAGATCACCGGCTTGATGTTGGTCATCGTGGTGGGGCTGTGGGCATTTACCCAGGGCGGCGACAACCTCGACTTCTCCCGCATCATCCTGTTCGAAAATGAGGATGAGCGAAGCACTTTCGTCGCCGTTACCGCAGCGACCTCGCTGGCGTTCTTCGCGATGGTCGGCTTCGAGGACTCGGTCAACATGGCCGAGGAGACCAAGGATCCGGTGCGGATCTTCCCCAAGGTTCTCCTGAGCGGCCTGACGATCGCCGGCGTCGTCTACGTGCTGGTGTCGATCATCGCCGTGGCGCTGGTGCCGATCGGCGAACTCACGGCGAGCAAGACACCGCTGGTCGACGTGGTCGAGGCCGCGGCGCCGGGCTTGCCGATAGGCACGCTCTTTCCATTCATCACGATGTTCGCGGTGTCGAACACGGCGTTGATCAACATGCTGATGGCCAGCCGGTTGATCTACGGCATGGCGCGCCAACATGTCCTGCCCCCCGTCCTGGGGTCGGTGCACAAGACCCGACGCACTCCGTGGGTGGCCATTCTGTTCACCACGACGATAGCTTTCGGACTGATCTTCTACGTGTCCGCGTTCGCCAGCGATTCGGCGATTTCAGTGCTGGGTGGCACGACTTCGCTTCTGCTGCTTGCGGTGTTCGCAATGGTCAACGTCGCGGTGCTGGTACTGCGTCGCGACGTGAAGGAAGCCGGCGGCCACTTCAAGACCCCGACGGCGCTACCGGTGATCGGCTTCATCGCCTCGCTCTATCTCGTGACACCGTTGTCCGGCCGTCCGGGAACCCAGTACCTGCTCGCCGGGATCCTGCTGGTGATCGGCATCGTGCTGTTCGGAATCACTCTGCTGATCAACAAGCAACTCGGGATCAAGCAGAAGGGCATCACCGATCCCACGCAGCTGGCCGAGCTGCCGGACTAACCCCCGAGTTGTCTGCGGATCGCGGTGAGCTCACGCTGAGCCCGCTCGATCATCTGTTGCACCTGCTCGAGCCGGGCGACGATATCGTCCGAACCCGGTTGTGCTGCCGTCTGATTCCGCTTCTTGACATGGTCGCCAGGCAGCGTCGGGGTGACAATGTAGCCGCTTTCCGAATCGCCGTAGATGGTGACGTCTTCGGGTCTGTCGTACCAGTAGAAGCACACGTAGGCGCAGATGACCGCGTCGACGGGATCCTCGTCGCGGTCCAGCTGTGACGGCCGGGTGGCCGCCTCGACTCGCTTGCGCAGCGCGACCCACGTGACGTTGCGATTGACGCGCAACCTCGGAGTGGCCGCGTCGAGGCCCTCGATATGGGTCATCAACGTCAGCAGCGCAGCCTTGCGCTCGTCGAACGGTCCGCGCTTGTACTTGAGGGTCTTGGTGAGATTGAACAGGACGATCGACGCGGGATGCGGGAAGACCTCGATCGCCCGCCTGCTCGAATCCGACGACGGGTCCAGGTCGAGACCGAGCGCTTCGGCGATCCGCGCGCCGCGGGGATGCTTGAATTCGGGCTTGTCGGTGAACGCCGGGCGCGCTCCGGCCTCGAAGCGCTGGAAGTCGCGGTTGTAGGCGGCCTCGGCGGGACGGTGGCCCGTCGCGTTCTTGACGATCAGGGGGGCGTCGATACCCACCAGGCACGCGTCGCCGGTATAGGGCGCGATCGCGGCGATGATGCTGTTGTCGTCCCCGGCGGCCCCGACGTGCAGCAGCCTGCCGTCGGCATCGATGGCCGCAACGCCGGTCTGGTTCTTCTCACCCCATGCGAGATCGAGCCCAACGAAGTACATACGGCAAGACTGCCTTACCCGGGCCGTAAGCTGTGTGTTTGTGTCGATCCCGAATGTGCTGGCCAGTCGGTACGCCAGCGATGAGATGGTGGCCATCTGGTCGCCGGAGGCGAAGGTCATGGCCGAGCGGCGGCTGTGGCTGGCGGTGCTGAGCGCACAGGCTGAACTCGGTGTCGATGTGCCGTCCGCTGTTCTAGAGGACTACGAACGGGTGCTCGAGGACGTCGACCTCGCGTCGATCGCGGCGCGCGAGCGGGTGACCCGCCACGACGTGAAGGCGCGCATCGAGGAATTCAACGCGCTGGCGGGCCATGAGCACGTGCACAAGGGCATGACGTCTCGCGACCTCACGGAGAACGTCGAGCAGCTGCAGATCCGTCGCTCCCTGGAACTGGTGTTCTCGCACGGTGTCGCGGTGGTGGCTCGGCTCGCCGAGCGTGCCGTCGTCTATCGCGACCTGGTGATGGCGGGACGTTCGCACAACGTCGCCGCGCAGGCCACCACGCTGGGCAAGCGGTTCGCGTCGGCCGCCGAGGAGCTTTTGGTCGCGTTGACCCGGCTACGTGAGCTCATCGACCGGTACCCGCTGCGCGGCATCAAGGGTCCGATGGGCACCGCGCAGGACATGCTCGACCTGCTCTCCGGTGACACGTCGAAACTGGCCGATCTGGAACGGCGTATCGCCGAATTCCTGGGCTTCACAGAGATTTTCACCAGTGTCGGCCAGGTCTACCCGCGATCGCTGGACCATGATGTCGTCTCGGCTCTCGTGCAGGCCGGTGCGGGACCGTCATCGATGGCGCACACGATCAGGCTGATGGCGGGCCACGAATTGGTGACCGAGGGTTTCGCGCCCGGCCAGGTCGGCTCGTCGGCGATGCCGCACAAGATGAATACGCGCTCCTGCGAACGTGTCAACGGGCTGCAGGTGGTGCTGCGCGGTTACGCGTCGATGGCAGCCGAGCTCGCGGGCGCGCAGTGGAACGAGGGCGACGTCTTCTGCTCGGTGGTGCGGCGGGTGGCGTTGCCCGACGCGTTCTTCGCGATCGACGGGCAGACGGAGACGTTTTTGACCGTGCTCGACGAGTTCGGCGCCTATCCGGCGGTGATTCAGCGCGAGCTCGACCGGTATCTGCCGTTCCTGGCGACGACGCGGATCCTGATCGCGGCGGTGCGCGCAGGCGTCGGCAGGGAGACCGCCCACGAGGTGATCAAGGAACACGCCGTCGCGGTGGCGCTGGCGATGCGGGAGAAGGGCCAGGAGCCCGACCTGCTCGACCGGCTGGCCGCAGACCCGCGACTGCCGTTGGACCGGATGTCGCTGGACGCGGCGCTGGCGGACAAGCAGGCGTTCACGGGTGCGGCCGGCGATCAGGTGGACCGGGTTGTGGAAGCGGTGGGCGAGTTGGTCAGCCGGTATCCGGAGGCCGCCAAGTACACGTCGGGCGCGATCCTGTGACTTCAGTGGCGGGTGCGCTGGCCGGGATCGACTTCACCGATCTGGACAACTTCGCCGACGGCTTTCCGCATGCGCTATTCGCGGTGCACCGTCGCGAGGCGCCCGTCTACTGGCACGAGCCGACCGCCAACACGCCCGACAACGAAGGTTTCTGGTCGGTCGCGACCCACGCCGAAACCCTTGCGGTGTCCCGGGATCCGGTGACGTACTCGTCGGTCACCGGGGGAACCCGGCCGTTCGGTGGCACGCTGCTGCAGGATCTGGCGGTTGCGGGGCAGGTCCTCAACATGATGGACGATCCGCGGCATTCGCACATCCGCCGCCTCGTCAGCTCGGGTCTGACACCGCGGATGATCGCCCGCGTCGAAGACGATCTGCGCACCCGCACCCGTCGGCTGCTCGATGAGATCGAGCCGTGCAGTGCCTTTGATTTCCTGGTCGATGTGGCCGCCGAGCTACCGATGCAGATGATCTGCATACTGCTGGGAGTGCCTGAATCCGAACGCCATTGGCTGTTCGAGGCGATCGAGCCGCAGTTCGACTTCGGGAGGGCGCGGAGGGCTGAATTGGGCCAGCTGGGGCAGTTGACCGCGGAGGAAGCCGGTTCGCGGATGTACACCTACGGCCAGGAGTTGATCGCGTCGAAGCGGTCCGCGCCGACCGACGACATGTTGTCGGTGGTCGCAAACGCGACGGTGGAGGACGAGAGCCTCTCGGACATGGAGCTGTACTTGTTCTTCAGCTTGCTGTTCAGCGCCGGTGCGGAGACCACGCGCAACGCCGTCGCGGGCGGGTTGTTGGCGTTGATCGAGTATCCGGACCAATTCCAGGCGCTGCGTTCGGATTTGACACATCTGCCGACCGCGGTCGAGGAGATGGTGCGGTGGACGTCGCCGTCGCCGTCGAAGAGGCGAACCGCGACGCGCGACGCGGAGTTGGCGGGCTGCGAGATCAAGGCCGGCGACAAGGTGCAGATCTGGGAGGGTTCGGCGAATCGCGATCCCCTGGTGTTCGCGAATGCCGATACCTTCGACATCGCGCGCAAACCCAACCCACACTTGGGGTTCGGCCAGGGAGTGCACTACTGCCTTGGTGCGAACCTGGCGCGACTCGAGCTGCGGGTGCTCTATGAGGAGCTGCTGACGCGGTTCGGGTCGGTGCGGCTGGTCAAGCCTGTCGAGTGGACGCGCAGCAACCGGCACACGGGTATCCGCCACATGGTGGTCGAACTACGGCCGTGAGACCCGACGTATTCGCGGCGGTCATGGCGACCGGCATCGTGTCGATCGCGGCCGCGGACCACGGACTCGGTGTCATCAGTGAGATCCTGATTGTCTTTGCCGCAGTTGGGTTGCCGGTGTTGATGTTTCTCGGGGCCAAGGCATGGCGCGAGTTCGATATGCGTGATCCCGATGTCACGCTGGCGCTGTTCACCTATGTCGCGGCGTGCGCGGTGGTGGGTGCGCGGCTGGCCGATCATCGCATTGCGCTGTGGGCGTTGGGGGGCATGGCGTTGCAGGGCTGGTTGTCGTTGGCGCCGATCTCCGCTCGCTCGATGTGGCGGCACCGGTGGACGAGGTTGCGCGATCGTGCCCGCGGCGGATGGGAGCTCGCTGCGGTCGCGACGTCCGGGTTGGCGATCGTCTTCGCCGAGCTCGACGTCGTCTTCTGGGCCTTCATTTTCTGGGTGCTCGGCATCTGTCTGTATCTGGCGATGACATCACTGGTGCTCTGGCGGGTGCGCCACGATGCCGCGTCGCCGGAGCTGGTTCAGCCTGATGTATGGATTCTGATGGGCGGCATAGCGATTGCGACGCTGGCCGGTGATCATCTGCATCACGCGCTGATTCCCGGGCCGATCGCCGACGGCGTGCGCGCGGTGACGATCGCAACGTGGATCGTGGCGACGGCGTGGATCCCGGTGCTCGGCTACGTGGCCGTCCGACGATCGGTGGCGCTTGGCTGGCCCGCCGTCTTCCCGCTCGGCATGTACTCGTCGGCGACCTATGCGATGTTCGTGGAGACCGGCTGGCGGTGGTTCGTCACGATCTCGCTGGCGTTCTTCTGGATCGCGTTCGCGGCGTGGCTCATCGTGGCTGTCGGAGAGCTGCTGCGATTTCAGCGATTACGCGCTGCGGGTACTCCGTCAGATCCAGCCAAGTGAACCGCAGCACCTGCCAGCCACTGAGGGCGATGGCGTTCTGACGCGTGCGGTCGCGTTGGAAGGTCCTCTGGTCGCTATGGAAGGCCCAGCCGTCGACCTCGATCGCCACCCTCTCCTTCGGAAAAGCGATGTCGACCAAGTACCCGCAGACAGGGAAGTTGGCTTTCCACCCGGACAGCTTGGCGGCTCGCAGCAGTCGCATCAGGAGTCGTTCTGCCTCCGAACGCGCACCGTCCGACGCTGCCTGAAGTAGGCGCCGCGCTGCGGGTGACCCGTGCCGCCCCTTGTTACGAAGATGCGCACGCCATAGATGTGTGAGCTCCAGATCGCCCTGTAGTGCTCTGTCCATCAATGCGGGGCCGCCGCCTCTTCGGACCGCGGCTTCGATGGCGGTGAACGCTGGTTCGGTGACACGAAGCCCCCTCCGCTCGACGACGTCCTTGGGAGAAAGGTCGCGTCGGCGGGCGCGCACTCCGTGCCGCCGCGGATGGTTACTCACCCTCGGCACAGTCACTTCGACGACCTCGGGTGGGAAGTGCGTCAGGCCATGCCACCACGCCGCGGTCAATCCGCTACCCGTCGCGCGCTCGCCTAGTCCCCATACTGCCGCCCTGATGCGGGCAGCGTCAGTGAAGGGTCTGTCGTTGACGAAGTAGACGCCGGGAAAGCAGCGACGCCAATGCCCGGACCGCTCGGAGCGATTGACTGTGTGGCGGCTAAGGCCGCATGCCCTGGCTTGGGCGAGCGTGATGACCCCGTCGTGTCGCCGGAGATGGTCGTCGAGCACTCGTAGAAGACGTCAGCCGCAGCGTCGACGGTTCCCCTTCTTGCGATTTGTGCACAATCGCGAGCGGTGAGCGCTCCGAAACGTGCACAAATCGCCTATTGGCGGACACGTCGGACGCCGGCGGCCCGCAATTCCAACGCCGCGAGGCCGCGTATCACCACCGGGTCGTAGCTGCGCCACGCTCCTACGGGGTCCTCGTCGACCGCCAGCAGCTTGTTCAACGGCCGATTCGCCAACGCCCGCATCGCCAGCAACTGTTCACCCGCAGGCGTTCGCGCCAACGTGATTGCAGTCCACTTGCGACGGAAGAACCGAATACGCAGGAACAGCCAGGGCAGTGCGACGAAAAGAATCGGCGGTGCCGCAACCGCCAGCGCCAGCACCCACGCCAGCCACGACGCCGTCGAGTCGAGGCTCTGCCCGGCACCGGCGATGTCGAGCGCGGCCTCGGCCGCCGCCCGCAAGGGTTTGGCCAGCGAGTCCCCGACGAGCGGAAAGTCGTCGGTGTTGTCACCGGCCGAGTTGAGGTTGTCGGCGACGCCGTTGGCGCCGTCCTGCACTCGACGGCCCACTTCGGCGATCGTGGACACGGCGGCATGAACGGCCATGCCGACGAGCACCCAGATCACAGCCCAGGTGATCACGACGATGTCGCTGATCAGCTGGGCCAGCAGGCGGGTCGGCGTGGTGGCATAGGGAAGAAACCGCGAACTCATGATGCCGATGCTGCCCGATAGGCTGGCCCGATGCGCCCCGCTCTGTCCGACTACCAGCATCTGGCTAGCGGCAAAGTTCGCGAGCTGTATCGAATCGACGACGAGCACCTGCTGTTTGTCGCCACCGACCGCATTTCGGCCTTCGATTACATCCTCGACAGTCAGATCCCCGACAAGGGTCGGATTCTGACCGCCATGAGCGTGTTCTTCTTCGACCTCGTCGAGGCACCCAACCATCTGGCGGGCCCACCCGACGACGAACGCATCCCCGAGGACGTCCTGGGCCGGGCGTTGGTGGTCACCGAACTCGAGATGATGCCCGTCGAAGCGGTGGCGCGCGGTTACCTGACCGGCTCGGGGCTGATCGACTACCAGAAGACCGGTTCGGTGTGCGGTATCCCGCTGCCGTCGGGCCTGGTCGAGGCCAGCAGGTTCATCGAGCCGTTGTTCACCCCGGCGACCAAAGCCGAACTGGGCGCGCACGACGAGAACATCTCCTTCAACGACGTCATCGAGCTGGTCGGCGCGGTGCGGGCGAACCAACTGCGCGAGCGCACGCTGCAGACCTACATCCAGGGCGCCGACCATGCGCTGACCAAGGGCATCATCGTCGCCGACACCAAGTTCGAGTTCGGTGTCGACTCCGACGGCAACCTGCGGCTGGCCGACGAGATCTTCACGCCTGACTCGTCGCGCTACTGGCGTGCCGACGAGTACTCCGAAGGCGTCGTGCAGAACAGCTTCGACAAGCAGTTCGTCCGCAACTGGCTCATCGGCCCGGAGTCCGGGTGGGACCGTCACGGAGACAAACCCCCGCCGCCGCTGCCCGCAGAAATTGTCGACGCGACCCGTGCGCGTTATATCGAAGCCTACGAACGCATCTCGGGCCTGAAGTTCGATGACTGGATAGGCGTGAACGCGTGAGGCCCCCAATCGCAAAGCGCGTCGACCATCGGCGTGAGCATCACGGCGACGTCTTCATCGACCCCTACGAGTGGCTGCGCGACAAATCCGATCCCGAGGTGACCGAATACCTCGAGGCGGAGAACGAGTTCACCGACAACGCCACCGAGGGCCTCGTGGACCTGCGGCAGAAGATCTTTGACGAGATCAAGGCCCGCACCAAGGAGACCGACCTCTCGGTGCCCACCCGGCGCGGCGACTGGTGGTACTACGGCCGCAGCTTCGAGGGCAAGCAGTACAACGTGCATTGCCGTTGTCCGATAGGCGATTTGAACGACTGGACGCCGCCGGAGCTTGACGAGCAGACCGCGATCCCCGGCGAACAGATCCTCATCGACGAGAACGTGGAGGCTGGGGGCCACGACTTCTTCGCGCTGGGCGCCGCGGGGGTCAGCATCGACGGGAATGTCCTCGCTTTCTCGGTCGACACCAAGGGCGATGAGCGATACACGTTGCGGTTCAAGGACTTGCGAACCGGCGCGATGTACGACGACGAGATCGCCGGCATAAGTGCAGGCGTGACGTGGGCCGCGGACAACCGCACCGTCTACTACACGACGGTCGACGATGCGTGGCGGCCGGACACCGTGTGGCGGCACCGCATCGGATCCGGTCTACCTGCCGAGCGGGTGTATCACGAGCCCGACGAGAAGTTCTGGCTCGCAGTGGGGCGTACGCGCAGTGACAAGTACGTTCTCATCGCCGCGGGTAGCGGCGTCACGACCGAGGTCCGATACGGCGACGCTGTCGACCCGCAGACGGAGTTCACCCAGGTGTGGCCCCGCCGCGAGCTGGTCGAGTACTCGGTGGAACACGCCATCGTCGGCGGTGAGGATCGATTCCTGATTCTGCACAACGATGGTGCGGAGAACTTCACGCTCGTCGAGGCGCCGGTGTCGGACCCGATGACGTTCCGCACGCTGATCGAGCACCGCGACGACGTTCGCCTCGACTCGGTCGACGCGTTCGAGGGACACCTGGTCGTCGGCTACCGAAGCGAGGCGTTGCCGAAGATCCAGCTCTGGCCCATCTACACCAACGGCACCTACGGCCATCCCGAGGAACTCACCTTCGAATCGGAACTGATGTCGGCGGGGCTGGGCGGAAACCCCAACTGGAGCTCACCCAAGCTGCGGATCGGCGCCACCTCGTTCGTCATCCCGGTGCGGATCTACGACGTCGACCTGGCCTCGGGGGAGCGCACGCTGCTGCGCGAGCAACCGGTGCTCGGCGACTATCGGTCCGAGGACTACGTCGAGCGTCGCGACTGGGCCGTCGCTGCCGACGGGGCGCGGGTTCCCATCTCGATCGTCCACCGCATCGGCCTGCAATACCCGGCACCGACGCTGCTGTACGGCTACGGGGCATACGAGTCATGTGAGGATCCACGATTCTCCATTGCCCGCCTTTCACTGCTCGACCGCGGCATGGTGTTCGCCGTCGCCCACGTCCGCGGCGGCGGTGAGCTCGGGCGCCCCTGGTACGAGCACGGAAAGCTGCTCGAGAAGAAGAACACGTTCACCGATTTCGTCACCGTCGCACAGCATCTCGTCGACACCGACATCACCCGTGCCGAGACCATGGTCGCCTACGGCGGCAGCGCGGGCGGGCTGCTGGTCGGGGCCGTCGTCAACATGGCTCCCGAACTGTTCGCGGGCGTCCTCGCCCTCGTGCCGTTCGTCGACCCCCTGACCACGATCCTGGATCCGTCCTTGCCGCTGACCGTCACCGAATGGGACGAGTGGGGTAATCCGTTGCAGGACAGCGACGTATACGACTACATGAAGTCGTACTCGCCGTACGAGAACATCGAGGCCAAGCGCTATCCGCCCATCCTCGCCATGACGTCGTTGAACGACACCCGCGTGTTGTACGTCGAACCTGCGAAATGGGTGGCCGCGCTGCGGCACACCCATCCCGAAGCCGCACCCGAAGTGCTGCTCAAGACCGAGATGAACGCCGGCCACGGCGGCATCAGCGGCCGCTACGAGCGCTGGAAGGAAGCGGCGTTCCAGTACGCATGGTTGCTCGACGCCGCCAAGGCCAACCATGTCGGCGGCGCCTACGAAGAAGAACTGCTCGACCGTTCCTAGATCTAGGCATTGTCAAGATCAGCGGTATGATCACGGGATGACCAGGGATTCCTACCATCACGGCGACCTGAAGGCCGTGATCCTCGCGCAGGCGGCCGAGCTGGTCGCCGAGCGGGGTGCCGATGGGATCTCGCTGCGGGAGTTGGCTCGCGCCGTCGGGGTCTCGCACGCCGCACCGGCGCATCACTTCACCGACCGTCGCGGGCTGTTCACCGCGCTGGCCGCCGAGGGTTGGCGCAAGCTGGCGACCGCTCTCGACGGTGCCCGCCCCGAGTTCATCGACGCGGCAAGGGCATACGTGCGTTTCGCACTCGAGAATCCCGGACACTACACGGTGATGTTCGACCGCTCGCTCGTCGATCCCGATAACCAGGAGCTGATCGCGGCGCAGGACGCGGCGGGTGCCGAACTCGTCCGTGGCGTCGGCACTCTCGACGATGCGCGGGCCGAGAACGACCCGCGGGCGGCGCAACTGGCGGCATGGTCTCTGGTGCATGGATTTTCGCTGCTGTGGTTGAACGGCAACGTCCCGGCCATCGACGAAAGCGCCGATCCGATGCAGACGGTGCGCCGAGTCGCGGGGATGCTGTTCAAGAGCGGGTAGCGTGCCAGGCATGACATCGCTCAACGACATCCCACTGACCACGCTCGACGGCCGGCCGACCACGCTCGGCCAACTCGCCGACGGCGCCGCGCTGGTGGTCAACGTCGCCTCCAAATGTGGCCTCACGCCGCAGTACACGGGGCTGGAGAGGCTGGCGAAGGACTACCGGGACCGCGGGCTCACCGTGATCGGCGTGCCGTGCAACCAGTTCATGGGTCAGGAGCCGGGTTCGGCCGAGGAGATCGCGGAGTTCTGCTCGACCACCTACGGGGTGACGTTCCCGCTGCTGGAGAAGACCGACGTCAACGGCGACGGCCGGCATCCGCTGTACGCCGAGCTGACCAAGACGACCGACGATGCAGGTGAAGCGGGCGACATCCAGTGGAACTTCGAGAAGTTCCTGCTCGCACCGGGTGGCACCGTGGTCAAGCGGATCCGACCGCGCACCGAACCGGACGCTCCCGAGGTCATCGCGGCCATCGAAGAAGTGCTGCCCCGGTAGTTCGCACCGGATGGACAACTGCGCGCAGGGTGTCAGAAACCGTTGCGACACCTGAAGTTGCCACACTGAGCGCGTGGCTGGACAACTGATCGTCTCGATTTCCGGGATCAGCGACCGCACCATGCCCGAGGTCGTGGACTTCTGCGGTCAGCTCGACGCGCGCGCAGTGCCGGTGTCGCTTCTGGTGGCGCCGCGAATCAAGGGTGGATACCGGCTCGATGAAGACACTCCCACCGTCGAGTGGCTGAGTCTCCGGCGCGACGCGGGCGATGCGATCGTGCTGCACGGTTTCGACGAAGCGAGCACCAAGAAACGGCGCGGCGAGTTCGCGACCCTGCCCGCACACGAGGCGAACCTGCGACTGATGGCCGCTGACCGGGTGATGGAACACGTGGGGCTGCGCACCCGACTGTTCGTCGCGCCAGGCTGGACCGTATCGCCTGGAACGGTGACAGCGTTGCCTCGCAACGGCTTTCGCATGCTTGCGGCGCTCAACGAGATCACGGACCTGGTGCGTCATAAGACGGTGCGTGCCCGGGTGCTCGGCATAGGTGAGGGCTTTCTCACCGAGCCGTGGTGGTGCCGCACGTTGGTGCTCGCCGCCGAACGCACTGCACGGCGCGACGGCGTGGTTCGGGTCGCCGTGGCGGCCCGTCACCTGCGTAGGCCCGGACCGCGGCAGGCGATGCTCGACGCCGTCGACCTCTCCCTCATGTACCAGTGCAGGCCCGGCGTCTATCAATGGACGCCGTACAGCGCATTGACAGACGCAGCGTAGCCCGCGGCCGCTAACGTGGCGGCATGGCAGACGCTGATGTCATTGTCGTAGGAGCTGGTCTCGCCGGTCTGGTCGCCGCGTGTGAGCTCGTCGAACGTGGCCGCCGGGTCCTGATCGTCGACCAGGAGAACGCCAACAACGTGGGTGGTCAGGCGTACTGGTCGTTCGGCGGGCTGTTCTTCGTCGACAGCCCCGAGCAGCGCAGGCTCGGCATCCGCGACAGCCACGAGCTCGCGCTGCAGGACTGGCTCGGCGCGGCGGGATTCGACCGGCCCGAGGACCACTGGCCGCGGCAGTGGGCACACGCCTACGTCGACTTCGCCGCCGGCGAGAAGCGCGGCTGGCTGCGCGAGCGTGGACTGAAGATCTTCCCTGTGGTCGGTTGGGCCGAGCGCGGCGGCTATGATGCTCGCGGACATGGCAATTCGGTCCCGCGGTTCCACATCACGTGGGGCACGGGACCGGCGATCGTGGAGGTGTTCGCCCGCCGGCTGAGCGGGAACGCGAAAGTGACCTTCGCACATCGCCGTCGAGTCGACGAGCTTGTCGTCGAGGACGGCGCGGTGGTCGGTGTGCGCGGCGCGGTGCTCGAACCGTCCGATGCGGCCCGTGGTGAGGCGTCGTCCCGAAACACCGTCGGCGACTTCGAATTGCGGGCGCAGGCGGTGATCGTCGCCAGCGGCGGGATCGGCGGCAACCACGACCTCGTTCGTCAGAACTGGCCCAAGCGGATGGGTCGCGTTCCCGAGCAATTGCTCAGTGGTGTGCCCGCGCACGTCGACGGCCGGATGATCGGTATCAGCGAGACGGCGGGCGCACGGGTGATCAACAGCGACAGGATGTGGCACTACACCGAGGGCATCACCAACTACGACCCGATCTGGCCGCTGCACGGTATCCGCATCATTCCCGGCCCGTCATCACTGTGGCTGGACGCCACCGGCAGGCGTCTGCCGCCACCGTTGTTCCCCGGCTTCGACACCCTCGGCACGCTGGAGTACATCGCCAAAACCGGTCACGACTACACCTGGTACGTACTGAACGCGCGCATCATCGAGAAGGAGTTCAGTCTGTCGGGGCAGGAACAGAATCCCGATCTGACCGGCCGTAGCGTGCGCCAGGTGCTGAGCCGCGTGAGGCCTGGTGCGCCACCGCCGGTGCAGGCGTTCGTCGACAAGGGCGTCGACTTCGTGACGGCGAATTCGTTGCCGGAGTTGGTATCCAAAATGAACACGGTGCCCGACGTCGAGCAGCTCGACTACGACGTCGTGGAGAAGGAAGTCACCGCCCGCGACCGGGAGACCGTCAACAAGTTCACCAAGGACAGCCAGATCACGGCGATCCACGGTGCGCGCGCGTTCATCTCCGACAAGATCAGCCGCGTCGTGGCCCCACACCCGATCACCGACCCCAAGGCAGGTCCGCTGATCGCGGTGAAGCTGCACATCCTGACCCGGAAGTCGTTGGGCGGCTTGGAAACCGATCTCGATTCCAGGGTATTGAAGTCCGACGGTTCGACGTTCAGTGGGCTGTACGCCGCAGGCGAGGCTGCCGGATTCGGGGGCGGTGGCGTTCACGGTTACCGCTCGCTGGAGGGCACCTTTCTCGGCGGCTGTGTGTTCTCCGGCCGTGCGGCGGGTCGGTCGGCGGCGAGGGACGTCGGCTAGGGCAGGTCGATGGTGGTGGTCACCGCGACCAGTTGGGGTGTCGACGGTGCGGACGAGAACCCGAACCGCACCGGCGGGTCCAGCGCCGTGAGCTTGCCGACGTCGTCTCCTTCAAATGTGCCGTCGACGGCCGTGATGAGCCTTGTGCGTCGGACCCCGTAGTATTCGCGACGCCCATTGCCCGCGCTGCCCGCAGTACGAACGCCCGGTACCAGCATCGTCGCGAGCGGATTGATGAGGCGCAGCCAGGCCGGCGTTCTCATCAGTCTCGGTGGTACCAACCGGAGCAACCAGTCGAACGGCGCGGGACCTCCGAGGATGCCGGACACCGCGAGGCCGGGCGCGGTGACGATGAAACCCTCGGCGGTGTGCCGGACATCAACCTCGCCGAGTTCGATGCGGTCGAAAGTGTAGGTCTGCGAGACGAATTCGGCGATGACGGATGTCGGTGCGAGTAAGGTGCGTTCACCGTCCGCCGATTCGACCATGACGTCGGCGAAGCGGCCGAACGGCGACTTCTCCCACGCGCCGACGACCATCCGGACACCCGCTTCGGTTCCGAACCCCGCGATGTGGCCACTGAACACCAGGCGCCCTCGGCGAACCACTCAGAACTCCGCGGCCGAAACGCGAATCAAAACTCCGTGCCGTTCTCCTCTGCGAGCACTTGGAAGTCGGTGTCGGTCATCTCCTCGAGTCGGCCGTAGAAGATGCCCCTGGCGCTGGGGTCGACGATGCCCTGATGGATCGGGACTGCATGCGTGGGAGCGACCGCGCGCAGGTAGTCCACCGCCTCGGAGATCTTCATCCACGGTGCGGCGGCCGGTGTCGCGAGCACGTCGACCGGCTCGTCGGGAACGTGCAATGCATCGCCGGGATGCATCAGTCGCGCCGAATGGGTGCCGTCGCCGACCAGATACGAAATGTTGTCTATCACAGGGATTTCCGGATGAATGACCGCATGGCGCCCGCCCGTGCCGCGGACGGTGAGGTGTCCGATGCTCAATTCGTCGCCGACGTTGACCGCCTGCCATGAACCACCGAGCTGCGCGGCCGTCTGCGGATCGGCGTACAGCGCGGCCTGCGGGTTGGCGTCGAGAAGAGCGGGCAGGCGCTCCGGGTCGGCGTGGTCGGGATGCTGATGGGTGATCAGGATGGCAGACAGGCCGGTGATGCCCTCGAATCCGTGAGAGAACGTACCCGGATCGAACAGAATCGTGGTCTCGTTCGCCGAATCGTCGCGAAAGTTGGCGAGTAAGCACGAATGGCCGAAATGCGTCAATTGCATTCCTATATTGTGCGCGCAGGCGTTCTCCAGGGGGTAGTGCAGACGTGCGATTGTTGTGGGCGTTGGCTGTCGCGACGTGCGGGTTGACCATCGCCCCGGCGACCGCCTCCGCGGTGCCCGGCATCTGCCCGCCGATCTGCGACTCCATCCCCGATTCGGCGTGGATCGCACCCTCCGCCGTTCCGCTCGACGCGGTCTATCGCTGGCCCGGCCTTGCCGGTCTCGCCGTGAAAGCGTCCGCGCCACGGTTCACCTTCGAGGAGATGTGCGCCTCGCCGCCGCTCATCGGCGACGCCAGGGACTATGCGGTGGCCGCGATGGCGACGGTGACCAAGCCGCCCGGGCAGTGGCAGCTGCGGGTGCAGGTCATTCACTGGCGCGGCCCCACCGCGCAGTTCGGGCCGACGGCCACGCAGGCCCTGGATCTGGCCAGAGCGAGGCTGCGGGACTGCCAGGTCACCGCGCCGCTCGCGTCCCCGTCGATCACGACGAGCGATCCGTTTCGGCTGGCCGCGGTGATCAGCGTCCCCGGTCAACGGGTGGTTCACCAGTACCTGTTCGCCCACGCGTCCAGCAGCACCGTCGTGGAATTGGCCATGTGGTCGACGCTGCCGCCGCTCGTGCCCTGGTCAGCCGCGCCGGACGCGCAGGTGTTCGACGCGATGGCGGCTCCGCTGTGCGATGCGTACATCGGATCGTGCCGGTGAGGCGGCCCGGCAGAACCCGCAGGTAGAGTGGTCGCCGTGGCAAGGGTGGTAGTGCATGTGATGCCGAAGGCCGAGATCCTCGACCCCCAGGGGCAGGCGATCGTCGGCGCGCTGGGTCGTCTCGGCTTCGGCGCGGTCTCAGATGTGCGGCAAGGCAAGCGGTTTGAGCTTGAAGTCGATGACAGCATCGACGACGACACGCTCGCCGAGATCGCCGAGTCGCTGTTGGCGAACACCGTCATCGAGGACTGGAGCGTGAGCCGGGAACCGGCGGGGGACGGGTCGTGACGGCCCGGGTGGGTGTGATCACCTTTCCCGGCACGCTCGATGACGTCGACGCGGCGCGGGCGGTCCGGCTCGCCGGCGCGGAGTCCGTGAGTCTCTGGCACGCCGACGCCGACCTCAAGAAGGTGGACGCCGTGGTGGTGCCCGGAGGCTTCTCCTACGGCGATTATCTGCGGACCGGTGCGATCGCGAAGTTCGCTCCCGTGATGGGTGAGGTCGTCCGCGCAGCGGCGCAGGGTCTCCCGGTATTGGGTATTTGCAACGGATTTCAGATCTTGTGCGAGGCCGGGTTGCTTCCCGGCGCGCTGACCCGCAACGCCGGTCTGCATTTCGTGTGCCGCGACCTCTGGCTTGAGGTGGCATCGAATACGACGGCGTGGACATCGCGGTACGAACTGGGTGCCGACCTGCTGGTGCCGCTGAAGTCGGGGGAGGGCCGGTACGTTGCCAGCGAGGACGTGCTCGACAAGCTCGAGGGTGAGGGACGGGTCGTCTTCCGCTACCGCGAGAACCCGAATGGTTCGATGCGCAACATCGCCGGGATCGCGTCGGCCAACGGCCGGGTTGTCGGTCTGATGCCGCACCCCGAACACGCCACCGAGGCGCTGACCGGGCCGTCCGACGACGGTCTTGGCCTGTTCTATTCCGCACTGGACCAGGTGTTGGCCGCGTAGCGGCCCGGCTTCGTCGCTCGCCGCATAGGACGCTACTTCGTCAGCGCCACAGACGCTTCCGCGGTGTAGCAGAGGAAGGTCAGCGTCTCCTGCAGGTACAGCTCGACGGATTCCGCGTTGTGCGACAGGTAGCCGATGCACACGTCGGTCCCGAGCTGCAGATCGAAATCGCCACCGCGTGTCGACAACACAAACGCGCCATCGATAGCGGGCGCCCAGATGATCTCGCCGTCCACCAGCCGGTTGAGGTGCTCGCGAATCGGATAGCCGTGCTCGGTCGTCTCGCTGACCTCGGTGTACACGTCGGCCGACAGCAGCACCGAATACGGCCCGTCGACGCCGGCCAGCCGCAGCTCGGTCAGCGCCTGGGAGATGACGTCTGGGATCTCGCGGACATCGCTCGGCAGCGCCAGCGCAGGATTGTTGCTGCACGCCCGGATGCCCTCGATCGACGCTGCCCCGTAACCCTCGAAGATCGCCCGGTCCTCGACGAAGGCCAGTCTCTTCGCAGCCTCCTTGACCGGATCCCAATCCGAGTCCTGCGAGCCACGCTCGACATCGTCGATCGCTGTGCGGCTCAACGTGAACGGCACCCGCAGGCGCACCAGCGGCTTGCTCTCCCGCAGGTGCGCCACCACGCCCTCGCCCGGCGGGGACACATCGCGGAGGTGACCGGTGCTGACCGCCGCCGTCACCGGGCCTCCCGGCTCGCTGACATCGACGACGCGCCGCCCGGCGATGTGCCGTTTGAACGTTCGGGTCGCCTCCAACTCGATTTCGTCCCAGGCGGCTTCGGTGACCGGAGCGAGCTCGCGATACAGGTTGTTCATCAACGGGTTCCTTAAGTTCGTAGGTGCAGTTACTTCGTGTTGTTACGTTGTGCTGTGACCCGGGTGGGCCGGGTGAGGCTGCATC
>NZ_MVIM01000012.1 GCF_002086795.1 Mycolicibacterium tusciae
GATGCAGCCTCACCCGGCCCACCCGGGTCACAGCACAACGTAACAACACGAAGTAACTGCACCTACGAACTTAAGGAATCCGATGGCCGGACCGTTGGTGGGCGTCAGAGTCGTCGAACTCGGTGTGTGGGTCGCGGGACCCGCAGCCGGTGGGATCCTGGCGGACTGGGGCGCCGACGTCGTCAAGATCGAGCCGCCGGACGGTGACCCGGCGCGGATGTTCGGCCGAATGCTGGGCATCGAGGACGGCTCGAGTCCGCCCTTCGAAATGGACAACCGCGGAAAGCGCAGCATCGTGCTCGATGTCACGACCGAGGATGATCGTGCGACCGCGCGTGAGTTGTTATGCGGCGCGGACGTTTTCCTGACCAACGTCCGACCGGCGGCGCTGGCGCGGGTGGGGCTGGATTTCGAGGCGGTGGCCGCGGCCAACCCCGCGCTGGTGTACGGCCTGATCACCGGCTACGGCGAACGCGGCCCCGACGCCGACCGTGCCGCCTTCGACGTCGCCGCGTTCTGGGCACGATCGGGCCTTGCGCACCTGCTGACGCGGCCCGGTGACACGCCGCCGTTTCAGCGCGGCGGCATGGGGGACCACACTGCGGGGATGACCTTGGCGGCAGCGGTGTGCGCGGCGCTCGTGGCCCGCGGCCGCACCGGCAGGGGGCAGCTGGTCAGCACGTCGTTGTACCGGCAGGGCGCATACACCGTCAGCTTCGACCTCAACACGTTCTTGATGACGGGCAATCCCATCGCGATCGGCCAGCGTGAGTCGATGGGCAATCCCTGCATGAACAACTACGCCGCCGGTGACGGACGACGCTTCTGGATCGTGGGCCTGCAGGCGGGTCGGCACTGGCCGCCGCTGTGCCGGGCCGTCGGCCGGGCCGACTGGCTGACCGACCCTCGCTATGACACGCCGATGAACCGCGCCGTCAACTCGCGGGAACTGATCGCCGAGCTCGACGCGATCTTCGTAACCAAGCCGCTCGAGGATTGGGCCAAAATCTTTGCGGGCGAACCGGACTTCTTCTGGTCGCCGATCAACTCGCTCGAGGACGTCATGGCCGACGAGCAGTTCTACGCCTCGGGCGGTATCGTGAACGTGCCTGACGGCGAGGGCGGCATATCGATGGTGGCCTCGCCCGCCGACTTCCACGGCACACCGTGGGAACCGCGCTCGCCCGCACCGCAACTGGGGCAGCACACCGACGAGATCCTCGCCGAACTGGCGGACCGGCGCCCCTGATCGACGAGTCGGTCAATCGGTCTCGGGGGCATGGTGCTTGACGCGGGCGGCATGCCGAAGCTGGTTCAGGAAGTCGGCGTCGTCGTCGCTGTGCACGACGTAGTGCGAAATCGCCACGCGCACAGCCGTCGACACGGCCAGGCCGGGATCGGGGCCAGACGCGAGCCGCTCGAGCCGCTGCCGCATCAGCGGTATCACCCGCGACAGCCGTTTGATGACCTGTGCCGGTTCGATGTCGACCATGCGCAGCCCGGGGTAGGACTGCTGGTAGTCGACGATCACCCGCAGTGCCGCATCGAGCTTCTCGCACGCGGGCAGATCAGCGGTGGCCTCGGCCACCGCGGTTTCGTAGAACTGGCGTTCCCACACCACAAATGCCTCGAGTAGTTCCTTCTTGGAGGCGAACCATCGGTAGAGCGTGGGCCGCGACACCCCGGCCTGCGAGGCGACCTCTGACAGGCTGAGCTTGGTCATCCCGTTACGGCCCAGCACCTCCGCGGTAGCGGCAAGAATTCGTTGGCGCGTCGAGCTGTCGACCTCGACCCACGATTCCTGCATCGCCATAGCTTTACAAATTTTTGGCGAAGTGTCACGCTAAATCTGTGACAGCCCCACCTGTGCAGGCGCGTGAGTACAGCCGGTTCGACATCACGTCGCACGACTTCTGGAGTCGGCCCTTCGACGCTCGCGACGAAGTTTTCGCCCTGCTTCGTGCTGGTGACGGCCTCACCTGGCACCGGCCCTTCGATTCGTTGTTTCCGATGGAGGAGCCCGGTTTCTGGGCGTTGACACGTCGCGCCGATATCGCTTTCGTCAGTCAGCATCCGGAGCTGTTCACGTCGGCGCAGGGGGTGGCGCTGAATCCGATGCCTGCCGAGATCCAGCGCTTCGCATCGTTCTTCCTGAGCATGGATCCGCCGCAGCACACCGTGTACCGCAGACTCATCAGCTCGGCGTTCACGCCGCGCAACGTCCGACAGATCGAGGAGCAGATCCACCGCAACGCCGTCGCGATCGTCGACGAACTCGTCGGTGCCGGGAACGTCGACTTCGTGACCGCCTGTTCTGCACGGCTGCCGATGCTGACGATCATGGACATGCTCGGTGTGCCGACCGCCGATCAGCCGGAGGTGGCCTACGCCGCCGAGAAGCTGTTCGGCATGAGCGACGACGAGTACGCGACGGCCGAGGAGCGGGCGGAGGACCCGATAGCGCAGATCACCCTGCTGTCGAACACGGGCGTCGAGCTGGCGCAGTTCCGGCGCAAGAATCCCGGCGACGACCTGATGACGGGAATCGTCAACGCCGAGGTCGACGGCCACCGGCTGACCGACGAAGAGATCGGCGCATTCCTGATCTTGTTGGCGTCGGCAGGGAACGACACCACCAAACAGGCCACGACGCACGCGATGCTGGCCCTGACCGAGAACCCCGCCCAGCGGGACTGGCTGATGGCGGACTTCGACGGCCGGATCGGTTCGGCCGTCGAAGAATTCGTCCGCTGGTCCTCACCGGTACTGCAGTTCGCCCGTTTCGTGACCGAGGACACCGAGATCAACGGAGCGCCGGTACAGGCGGGCGACAAGGTCGGACTGTTCTACTGCTCGGCCAACCGGGACGAAGCGGCCTTCGCCGATCCTGGGGTTTTCGATCTATCGCGTTCACCCAACCCGCATCTCGGCTTCGGCGGCGGCGGGCCACACTTCTGCCTGGGCAGCCAGCTGGCGAAGGCCGAGCTGCGAAACCTGTTCCGGGAGTTGCTGACCCGGTTGACCACCGTCGAGTTCGGTGAGCCCGACCTGCTCTACAGCAATTTCGTCCACGGCGTCAAACGCCTGCCTGCGTTCGTTCGTTAGGAGTCACCATGCGGGTGGAAGTCGATCTGGACAAGTGCACCGGCCACGGCATCTGCGAATCGATCGCCGAGGACGTGTTCGAGGTGGCCGACGACGGCATCGTCATGATCCACGACAACGATCGGCCCGAATCCGACCGCGACCGGATGCAGCAGGCCGTGACCCAATGCCCCGTCGCGGCGCTGCGCCTGACCGACTGAGGACATTTCGCTCGCTGTAGGTCTATGTTTGGCCAATGAAGCCGAGTCGCCTCGCGGCCGTGCTGATCGCCGTCGGCCTGACAATCGGTCTGACCGGATGCAACACGTTCAGGCAGTCGATCGACGAGATCAACTACGTGGCTGAAGCCGCTCCCGCTTTCTCGGTGGTCAATGTTGCACGACCGGACGCCGCACTGGCGAGTGACGCGGTCGTCGCGCAGGCGGGGCACAGCGTCGTCAGGGTCAACAGCCTGGCCCACTCCTGCAACAAGGTCATGTCGGGTAGCGGTTTCGTAACCGCGCCGGGTCGGGTGATGACCAGCGCGCATGTGGTGGCGGGCGGGGATCGCGTCAGCGTCTCGCTGGACGGTCGGGAACTCACCGCCATGGTGGTGATGTTCGACCCGCTCAGCGATATCTCCATCCTCGACGTTCCCGGCCTACAGGCGCCGCCGCTGGACTTCTCTCAAGACACCGCGCCGACTGGCACCGACGCCGTGGTGTTGGGATATCCCAGTGGCGGACCGTTCGTCGCATATCCGGCCAGGGTTCGGGAAGTCGTCGAGATCAAGGTTTCAGACCTCTATCGGGTGCTGGCATTCAGCCGCGAGGTCTATGCAATCAGAGGCAGAGTCGGGCACGGCGATTCCGGCGGACCGCTGATCGACCGTGACGGACGGGTACTCGGCATGACTTTCGGTGCGGCGGTTCACGATCCGGAGATCGGCTTCGTACTCACCGCAAAGCTGATCTACCCACACGCCGTCGATTCCACGGCGATGGAGCCGGTTTCGACCGGCCCCTGTATCAACTGACTGGTCAGCGGACCGGCATCGGCCGGACCAGCACCGACTCCTGAATCGCGCCCACGGGTCCGGACTCGTCGAACAGCGTGCCGATCGTCGCGCCGATGCCGTCGGGGCCGTAGTTGGTCTCGGCGCGGATTCCGATCCACTCGCCCTGCGGAATCCGGTGTACATGCACGACCAGATCGGTGTTCATGAACGTCCACTTCCGGATGTCGAGCTTGGTGCCGATGCCGTTGGCATCGTCGGCGACGGCGAACAGGCGCTCCAGCGCGGTCATGGACTCACCCTTGACGAGGTCGACCTCCGGGCGGATCCAGGACTCGCCGGGCCCGTCGCTCATCGGCTGGGTCAACCACCGCCAATCGAGGCTGTGCACATAGTTGCGGTCCCAGTCCTTCTTCATGTCGCGGCTGTGCGCCTCCGAGAGCGGCCGCAACGGTGGCGCGGACGTGCGAACGACGTCCGCGGTGTCGATCGTCTTCAGCCGCCATCCGCTGGCGCGTGCGACCGGGCGAGGCTCGCCGTCACGACCGGGGGCCAGCATCTCGGCACTGACCAACTCGATCTGCTTGCCGGAGCGCTCGATTCGGGATCGCACCCACAGATCCCCTTCGGCAGGCACAGCACCCAGCAGGTCGATCATCACACGGCTCAGCCTGGTGTCGTCGCGGGCCTCGCATCTCTCCAAAGCGCGCGCCAACAGCGCTGAAACCGGTGCGCCGTGCTGTATCTCGGCCGTCCACGTGCTGCGAACCAGATCGGTCGCCGCAAACTTCTCACCGAGCGGGTCGGCGACATCGACCAACTCGTAGTAGGAATCGCTCACGGCAGCCCGGCTCCCGGGATGTCCACGGTCACCGCGTCGACGCGTGACTCCTTGGTCCCGACCAGCCGTTGCGGATAGGCGTCCGTACTGGACAGCAGGAACAGTGTGCGCCGCTCCGGGCCCCCGAGTGTGCAGGCGATCGCGATGCGTTCGTCCATCTCGATCCGGTCGGTGATGGCGCCGCCTTCCTCGATCCGCTCGAAGGCGTGGGCCAATGTCATCGCCACCCACACCCCGCCCCCAGCATCGAGACAGATGCCGTCCGGCGGGCCGTCGAGTCCCTCGGCGAACACCCTTCGGCCGCCCAGTGATCCGTCGGCCGCGACGGTGAACGCGGTCAGCCGCCGCCCGGTCGACTCGGCCACGATCAGCGTCGTGCGGTCTGCTGTGATCGCCATTCCGTTGGGGAAGTCGAGGTTCTCGGCGACAACGGCGATCGAGCCGTCGGGATCGACCCGTACGATCACCCCACCTTCCCGTGCCTGGGATCCGACGTAAGCGCGGCCCGCGTCGTCGATCACCATGTCGCCGAGCGCCGCGGGAACGAGGTCGGCCAGTTCGGCGACCGGTTCGACGGTGTACCCGTCGTAGCGCAGCAGCCGGCGCTGCTCACCCGAAACGATCAACAGCGTGCCGTCGGGCCGGAACCCCAATCCGGATGGGTGATGGCCGGGCAGCGGGAGGGTGGTCAGGTCGCCACGCAGGTTGACGGTGTGCACCGCCTCGCCCAGCATGTCGGAGAACCACAGCAATCCCTCGAACCACCGAGGACCCTCGCCGAAACAGAAACCTTTGGTCAGTGTCGTCAGCGTCTCGGCACCTTTACAAATCACGCCACAAGTGTCACGCTCGCAGGGTGCGACTGTCAACTAGGTGGCGGGTGTGAAGAAGTTCTACGGCCACACGCTCCTTTATCTCCACGAGACGATTGCGCTGGGTGAAGGCCTAAGCGAGCAGTTCACCGAGGTCTTCAGCGAGGTCTACCACCCGATGATGAAGGCGCTCGGCGCGCGCCTCTTCGCGATGTGGGAGACCACGCCGTACAACGGTCACTGGCCCCAGGCGACGATCATCTGGGAGATCGACGCGTTCGCCGACTACGCCCGCATCGGTAAAGCGCAGGCACCCGGCGGCAGCCATGCCGATGCCGCGGCGACGTGGCGGACGTTTATGTCCGAGATCCGAGCATCCGGTGAGGGCCGGATCATGTACGCCGGAAAGTTCAATAGAACACTCGCTGCGCTGACGGAGTCGAAGTTCTCGGCGGGTCTGGTGATCCAGGAGATCATGCAGACCAAGCCGGGACGGCAGGACGACTACATCCGCGAACTCGAGCGCCTCTACGTGCCGTGGTCGGAAGCCACCGGAAAACGATGGCTCGGATCGTTCATCACGACGTTCAGATTCAACGAGGTCATCCACTATTGGGCGTTGGACGGCGACTGGGACTGCTTCGAGAACCACTACCCGTCGTGGAAGGGCAGCCCGCCCGCCGAGATCGTCACGTGGATGAGCGTCGCGCCCGCGCTGCGCGACGGTTGGGAGGACTCGATTCTGCAGGCGCTGCCCCCGTCGCCGCTGCAATGAATTTCCAAGTGACGCAGCTGATGAAGAACTTCTTCTACGATCCGTTCGACCCCGCGGTGATGGCCGACCCGCTGCCGTACTACCGCGTCCTGCGCGACGACTATCCGGTGTACTACGTCGACAAGTGGGACACCTACGCGCTGTCGCGCTTCGACGACATCTGGCAGGTGCTGTCGATCAACGACGGGACGTTCGTCGCTTCGGAGGGAACTCTACCCGCGGCAACGGTTTTGGCGACGCGCAACGACGGCCCGGTGCCCGATCCGCCGCTTCATCCGCTGCCGTTCCACGCGAACTTCGACGCGCCGATCTACGATTCCGTCCGCCGTTGCACTTCGGGGCCGTTCCGGCCGAAAGCCGTTGCAGCACTGGCAGACCGAATCCGCGTCCTGGCCAACGAGCGGCTCGACGAATTGCTGGCGCGCGGCACCTTCGACCTGACCCAGGACTACGGCGGCATCGTCGCGGCATCGGTGGTCTGCGAATTGGTCGGACTTCCGACCGATCTGGCATCCGATGTGTTGGCCACCGTCAACGCCGGAAGCCTGGCCCAGCCGGGGAGCGGGGTGGAGGTGGCCAACGCGCGGCCCGGCTACCTGGAGTACCTGGTGCCGATCATCGAGCGCAGGCGTGCCGGCGACGGTCCCGAGTTGCCGATCGCCGACAGCCTCATCGGCTACCGCCTGCCGGACGGTTCGGCGCTGTCTGACACGGAGGCCGCCGTGCAGATGCTCGGCGTCTTCATCGGCGGCACGGAAACCGTGCCGAAGATCGTCGCGCACGGCCTCTGGGAACTGGGGCGGCGCCCAGACCAGTTGACCGCCGTACGTGCGGATCTCGACGCAAACGTCCCCGTCGCGCGAGAGGAGATGATCCGCTACTGCGCGCCCGCACAATGGTTCGCCCGCACCTTGCGCAAGCCGTTCACCGTGCACGGGACGACGATGATTCCGGGCCAGCGGGTCGTCACGCTGCTCGCATCGGCCGGTCGCGACGAGCGCGAGTATCCCGATCCCGACGAGTTCATCTGGGATCGCCGGATCGAGCGCCTGCTGGCGTTCGGCCGCGGACAACACTTCTGCCTCGGTGTGCACCTCGCCCGTCTCGAAATCGCGATCATGGTGACCGAATGGCTGAAACGGGTGCCGGACTGGCGCATCATCAGTGAGGGCGCGACGCGCCCGCCGTCCAGCTTCCAGTGGGGCTGGAACAGCGTTCCCGTCGAGGTCCATGTGGAGGTTGTGTGAGGTGTGGGCATACCGACTCGTTGCGCCGTACACCTTTGAACGGCTTGATGTTCCGCCGAAGACCGCCGACGACGTGAGCGACGGTCACGTGCTGCTGCGCTTCATGGCGGCGGGGGTCTGCGGCAGCGACCTGCCGCCGTTCCGCGGTGTGCGCGGCAAGATCGCAGGCGACATGGGGCTGAACGCGGCCGAGATGGTGGGCTTTCCGGTCCACGAGGTCGTCGGCGAAGTGGTGGCGAGCAGGCACAAGGACCACCGGGTGGGTGACCGGGTGGTGGGCTGGGCGTCCGGATTCGACGGGCTGATGGGGTTCGTGGTCGCCGACGGCGACGGCCTGGCACCCTACGATCCCGGCTTGAGCGCCTCACACGCCGTTGCGTTGCAGCCGTTGGCCTGCGTCTTGTACGCGCTCGAGCAGCTGGAGCTCGCGGGCCGACATGTCGCAGTCATAGGGCAGGGGTCGATCGGGCTGCTGTTCTCCTATGCGGCAAAGGCTCTGGGCGCGCGTCATGTGACCGGTATCGACCCCGTCGACCGCGACGGTGTCGGCAAAGAATTCGGTGTCGACACCATTGTCCGCGCCACCAGCGACAGATGGGTGAGCCATTTGGAGCCCGGCGATCAGCCCGACGTCGTCATCGAGGCGGTCGGCCACCAGGTCGCCACGCTCGGCCATGCGATAGACGCCGCGGCGCCGGGCGGCACCGTGCTGTACTTCGGCGTGCCCGACGACGACAGCTATCCGATCAACATGCGCGCCATGCTGCGTAAGAACCTCACGCTCAAGTCCGGTGTGACGCTTGACCGGCGGCGAGTCCTCGACGCGGCCACCGGGTTCGCCAAGGACCATCCGGAGCTGCTGGCCGCCTACGTCACGCACACGTTCGGTATCGACGACGTGCAATCGGCGTTCGACCTTGCCTGCCGGCCGGTGCCGGATCGGGTGAAGATCGCGATCACCGCATGAGAAGCCGGTTGCAGGAGGCGCTCGCCGCGAAGCCGTGTGTGTGGGGCGGATGGGTGGTGGGGCCGACCATCATCGGGCCCGAAGAGTTCGCCAGGGCGGGATATGACTACGTCGGATTCGACGTCCAGCACGGCTATCTCGACGATGCCGATGTCGCATTGCTGCTCCGGCGGCTCGAGCATGTTCCGATTGCGACCGCAGTGCGGTTGCCGTCGGCGGATCCCGCGCCGATCGGTCGTGTTCTCGATGCCGGGACCGACGCGGTGATCGTCGCGATGGTCGAATCGCCCGAAACAGCCGCCGCCGCAGTGGCCGCCACCCGGTACCCGCCGGCGGGGGTGCGCAGCTTCGGCCCGCTGCGTGCCGACATCGGGATCGACCCTGTTGCGCACGAAGACCGCACGAGTGTCTTCGCAATGATCGAGACCGCCCGAGGATTGTCGGCGCTCGACGAGATTTGCGCCGTGCCGGGTCTATCCGGCGTCTACGTCGGCCCGGCCGATCTGGCCATCTCGCTGGGGGAGAACCCGATCAGCGCGCTCAATGCTCCGACGGTGCTCGACGCGATCTCTCGGATCCATTCCGTCGCCTCCGGTGCGGGGCTGGTCCCCGGCATCCACGCCAACGCGGGTAAGCCTGGGAAAGCCATGGCCGAGTTGGGGTTTCGGATGATCACCCTGGCGTCGGAGTCCCAGGCGCTGCGGCGCGGCGCGGCGGCGCACCTCGAGGAGGCGCAGTGAGGTCGACCGAGCGCGTCGCGCTGGTCACCGGTGCGGCACGCGGGCAAGGGGCGGCGATCGTCAGGCGACTGCACACGGACGGCTTTCGGGTAGCCGCGTGCGATCTGCTGACGGATGAGCTCAAGGCCGGCACGAAGGCGTTGGGCGGCGGTGTGCTCGCCGTCGAACTCGACGTGACGTCCGAGCAGCAATGGGACAGCGCGGTGCGGCGGACCGTCGAGGAGTTCGGCGCACTGACCACCCTGGTCAACAACGCGGGTGTTCTGCACCGCGCCTCGTTCGCCGAGGAGACACCCGCAGGCTTCGAGGGGAGCTGGCGCGTCAACTGCCTGGGGCCCTTTCTCGGAATCCGGGCCGCGCTCGAACACCTGCGCCACGCAGATGGCGCCGCGATCGTCAACACGTGCAGCACCGGAGCGATTCGAGCGTTTCCCAACCACGCGGCCTACGGCTCCTCGAAGTGGGCGCTGCGCGGCCTCACCCAGATCGCCGCCGCTGAACTCGCCGACTCGGGCATTCGTGTCAACGCGGTCCTACCCGGACCGGTCGAGACGCCGATGCTCGACCCCGCGACGCAGGCCCGGCTCGCGGAGAAGGGGCGGCTCGGCACACCGATGGAGATCGCCGACGCCGTCGCGTTCCTGGTATCCGAGCATGCATCCTTCATCACCGGTTCCGAACTCGTCGTCGACGGCGGACAGACCCTGCAGATCGGATGACCCCATGACCAAAGCTGTCTCGGTCGGCATCATCGGGGCCGGCCCGGGCGGGCTGGCGCTCGCGATCTTTCTGAAAAAGAACGGTTTTCACGACTTCACGATCTTCGATCGGGAGGACGGCGTCGGCGGCACCTGGCGGATCAACACCTACCCGGGGCTCGCCTGCGACGTGAAGTCACACCTTTACTCGTATTCGTTCGACCTCAACGCCCGCTGGTCCCGGCTCTGGTCCGGGCAACCCGAGATCCTCGAATATTTCGAACGCTGCGCGCAGCGCTACCAACTTGCGCCGCACTTGAAACTGCACACCGAGATCACCTCGGCCCGTTGGCATTCCGACACCCAGACCTGGCAGTTGAGCACCGCGAAGGGCGAGCAGCACACGTTCGACGTGGTGGTATCGGCGATCGGACTGTTCACCCAGCCGGTGCTGCCCGATCTCGTCGAGGAAGAGCCGTTCACCGGAACGCTGATGCACACCGCGCGCTGGGACCACTCCGTCTACCTGACAGACAAGAGTATCGCGGTTCTCGGTACGGGATCGACGGCGGCACAACTGATTCCCGAGGTGGCGAAGGTGGCCAAGAAGGTCTACTCGGTGCAGCGGTCGCCGACGTGGATTCTCCCGAAGCCCGACCGCGCCTACACCGACCGCGAAAAGTGGCTGTTCGCCCGTGTTCCGTTTGCCAAGAAGATCTACCGGACGCGCCTGTGGCTGCGCAGCGAGTCGAACATCAGCGTGATCGAAAACGGCAGTGACAAGACGCACGAGTTCAAGGACATCGCGCTGCGCACTCTCGATGCCGTGGTGCACGATGACGAGTTGCGCCGCAGGCTGACTCCGCGACACCCGTTCGGATGCAAACGGCTGGTCTTCGCGACGGACTATCTGCAGACCTTGACCGAACCCCACGTCGAGGTGGTGTCGAGTCCGGCCCGGGCTTTGCGCGCTCGCTCGTTGGTGACCGGCGACGACCGCCGGCTCGACGTGGACGTGGTGTTGTGCGCGACGGGCTATGCCGCCGCGGACTACCTGGGCCAGATCGACGTCGTCGGCGAGAACCGGATCACGCTGCGGGAAACGTGGCGCGACGGGGCGTTCGCGTACCTCGGCATGTCGGTCCCCGGATTTCCGAACTTCTTCATGCTCTACGGCCCGAACACCAACGTCGGCTCCAACAGCGTCATCTTTATGCTGGAGGCGCAGGCCCACTACATCGTGCGCGCACTGAAGTACATGCGGCGCAAACGGAAAACCTACGTCGCGGTGCGCAGCACGACGATGTCGGACTTCATTGCCAGGATCGACGAGTGGATGCAGGGCACCGTGTGGCTCACCCGGTGCAGCAACTACTTTCGCGCACCCAACGGTCGCGTCGTGACTCAGTGGCCGCGTAGCGCACGCGTCTTCTGGGAGATGACGCGGCGGTTCCGCCCGGCCGAGTATGCCTTCGAACCGCCGACATGCCGGCCCACCGTGGAGGTGCGGTCACACACGACGGTGGCCGAATCGCCGGCGGCGACGTGACATGAACGCCGACGCGGACTTCGCACACCGGCTGGACCCCGCAATGAGCCATCTGGCGGCGGCCCGCTCCGATCTGTCACCGAGCGTGCTCGGCGTGGTCCGCGACTCGTTGAACCAGCGCCGCGCCGAGACCGCGAGAGCGGTCAACACCGCTGGGGTGGAGATCGAGCAGCGCGAAGTCGGCTCGATTCCAGTACGCATATATCGCGGTGCGGGCATCGCGTCGCCCGCGGTGATCTACTGTCACTCAGGGGCTTTCGTGCTCGGAAACCTGGACACCGATCACCGGCAGTGTGTCCAGTTCGCGAGGCAGGGCAGCTGCACCGTGTTCTCCGTCGACTACCGGCTGGCTCCCGAACATCCGCACCCCGCCGCGCTGGAGGACGCAATGGAGGTGCTGACCTGGGTGGCGGAGAACGCTTCCGAGCTAGGTGTGAACGCCGACCGGCTTGCGGTCGCGGGCAGCAGTGCAGGAGCGGCACTGGCCGCTCGGCTAGCGCAGTGCGCCGCCGACGGGGCAGCACCACCGGTCGTGTTCCAGCTTCTGCACCAACCTGTGCTCGACGATCGGCCGACGCCGTCCAAGGACGAGTTCACTGCCACGCCGGGGTTCGACGGACCCGCCGTCGAACAGATGTGGCGCCATTACGTCGGCGACGGTGCGGTCCCCGTCGACGCCGCTCCCGGGCGCATCCGCGAGTTATCAGGTGTCGCAGACGCATTGATCACCTGCTCGGAACTCGACCCGTTGCGCGACGAAGCGCTCGACTACGCGCTGCGGCTCATGTGGGCGGGCGTCGCCACCGAACTGCACGTCTTTCCCGGCACCTGTCACGGGTTCGACTCGCTGCTTCCGGAGTGGGAGACCAGCCAGCGCCTGTTCGAGCTACAGGGGGCTGCGCTACGTAAAGCGCTGTGGTGACCTACGCGCCCAGTTCCCGCGCGACCGCGGCGTGGTACGCGTCGATGTTCGCGGGGTTGACCGTGCGGAAGAAGCCGTCCGGCAGCGGGGCGTGCTTGTATGCCTCGATGGTCATGGTTCGAGCGAACAGCGTGACACCGTCTCCTGGCTGAGTGAAGTGGTACTGCACCGTGATCCGGCCCTCCATGCCTCCGTTGCCATCGCGGTCGTGGCCGAGGCGGCCTACCGAATTGAACATCCACAGCGTGGGGCGCATGGCGATGGCCAGATGCCACGTGAAGATCCGGTCACCGTCGGGTCCGGCCTCGGCCCAGGTATCGCCGACCTTGAGTGGGAGGGTTTGCGGCAACCCTTCGATATGTGCGCTGCCCGGATACGTCTTGGGCCAGTTGGCCGGATCGGTCACGAAGTCGTAGATCGCCTCGGGTGGTTGGCTGAAAGCCGTCTCCGAACGTGTGGTGACGATGCCCACGGGTCATGCTCCTTCGGTCTGCAGCTCGCTGATTCCCATGACCAGCAAGGTGATTCCGACCGCCAAGAGAATGACGGCCGTGACGAGTCCGCTGCGTCGGTGCAGCCACTCCTTGAATCGGTTGAGTTGGTCGTCGGCCCGCGCACCCACCGCCATGTACGCGAGCACCGGAACGGCGACCGTCGAGCTGGCGACCACGGAGTAGTACACGGTTGCCCCGCTCGCGGCGGCGACGCCGATCCCGGCGGTGCCGATCAGCAATCCGGCCGCGGCGGTGGCGGCCAGCATTTTCGGGTTGCCGAGCACGAGGAACATCCCGACCCCCGCGGCGCCGACAGGCGTGAGCCGGCTGAACTTGGCCAGCCATGGCGGTTCCTCGGTCATCCGGTCGCGCCTGAACCAGACCCATATGCCGATCGCGACGAGGATGCCGCCGAGGACGAGCAGAACCCGCGGCGAGACGGGCCGGTTCAGGCCGCCGATCAGCCGAGGTACCTGGAGGAACAGGGCGGTCACCGCGGCGAGGGCGAGCACTCGGCCAACCAGCAGCGCGACACCGTTGGCCAGGGGGCGGTCGGTGTGAAGCACGACGAAGATGGCGATGATGATCGAGAACGGCGATATCGCAACCACCATCGCCGGTGCCAGGAGTTGGCTCAGAACTGTCGACATCAGACGCGACTCTACAGCGGCTTTACAGATCGATCAGAAAGTGTCACGCTCGGAACGTGGACTTCTCCCGCGTCGAATTGTCTGCCGACGACCAGGCCTTCCAGGATGAGCTCCGGGCGCTGCTGAAGACCCTGGTGACCGATGAGGTGATCCGGCGGGACCGCGAGACGGGGGAGAACTTCGACGAAGGCGTTCATCTGGCGCTCGGTGAGGCCGGCTACCTGGCCGCTGAGTTCAACGATGAAGCGGACGGTGGGTTCAGCCGCCTGCGACGCCGGCTCTGGAACCTCGAGATCGGCCGTGCCCACACGCCGTGGTTCCACTGGGGCACGACGGCGATGGTCGCGCGTGCGGTGCGGGACTTCGGCTCCGACGAGCTCAAGGCGGAGGTGCTGGAGCGTGCTCTGTCGGGTCGGATCCGCCTGTGCCTGGGCTACACCGAACCCGAAGGCGGTTCCGATGTCGCCACCTGCAAGACGCGCGCAGTTCGCGACGGTGACGGCTGGATCATCAACGGTTCGAAGATGTTCACCTCCAATGCGCAGAACGCCGCGTACGTCTTCCTGATCACGAACACCGATCCGTCCGCGCCGAAACATCAGAGCCTCACCATGTTCCTGGTCCCATTGGACTCCCCGGGTGTGGAGATCCAGCCGCTGCGCACCGTGGATGGCGACCGCACGAACATCACGTACTACAGCGATGTGCGCGTCGACGACCGGTACCGCGTCGGTGAGGTCAACGGCGGCTGGACCGTGCTGCGGGATGCGCTCCACGACGAGCACGGCACCGTCGAACGCGGAGCCGACGGTCTGCAGAAGATCGCGGCCATGGCCGAGCACCTGGTGTTGCTCGCCGAGGCCATCGACAAGATCGCGCCGTTGGTCGGTGATGACGATGCGGTGAAATACCGGCTGGGACGCGGCATCGCGCGCATGGAGGCGGCGATGAGCACACCGGACATGTTCGGCCGGGTCGCCAACGCGCAAACCATGCGTGACGTGTCGCTGGACCTGATGGACATCCAGGGCACGGTGTCGACGCTGCCCGTCGACGCGCACGGCGCGGCGGCCGACGGGGGAGCCGAGTACGTCTTCCGACTGGCGGGGCCGACCGGTATCTACGGCGGAACGCTCGAGGTGTTCCGCAACATGATCGCCCAGCACGCCCTGGGCCTCGGTCGTCCCGCATACGCACCGCCGGCGAAGCGCTAGTTTTCGTGCGTTGAGTGTGGGCTTGACGCACACATTGGGGCGCAAAAGCGTGCGGGTAACCCACGTTCGGCGAGATGAAGTCAGAGCTTCGCGATCACCTCGGTGGCGAGCAGGTCGAGAGTCTCGTCGGACCCGCGGTCGTGGGTGAACAACACGATCTGGCCGAAACCCAATTCCTGAAGGTCGTGTAACCGGTCGACGATCGCCGGTGGCGTGCCGACGAGACCGCCTTCCTTGAGCCCGAACGCCGGTATGCCGAAACGCTTCTCAGCGAGCTCGCGCACACCGGGCAGAGACGTGTCATCGGCGGCCAGAGCCATCACCGCCTCGATCGACATCACGATCGTCGACGGGTCGCGGCCGATCGCGTCGCACAGCGCCCGCAACGCGGAGATCTTGTGCTCGAGTTCGCCCAACGCGTACGTCGGGACATTCCAGACATCGGCATAGCGCGCGACCAACGGCAGCGTGTACTTCTCGCCGACGCCGCCGACGACGATCGGCGGTCCGGGCTGTTGTGCCGGGCCGGGTTTGATCGGCATGTCCTTGACGACGAAATGCTCTCCGCTGAAATCGATCACCTCGTCGGCGAACGCCTGATGCAGTATCTGCAGCGTCTCGCCGAGGCGTTCGGACCGCTCGGCGAACGTGCCCCACGGCAACCCCAGGCGGGAATGCTCGTCCTCGATGGAACCGCTGCCGATGCCGAGCGCGAGCCTGCCCGCCGAGATCTGATCCAGGGTGGTCACCATCTTGGCCAGCACCGCGGGATGGCGAAATTGGTTGCATAACACCATGTGTCCGACCCGGATACGTTCGGTGCGGCTGAGCAGCGCAGTGGCCAGCGTCCACGCCTCCAACGACGGGTAATCCGGCATGCCGGGTGCGTACAGGTGGTCGTAGAGCCAGATCGAGTCGATTCCGAGTTGCTCACACCTCAGCGTCCGATGCAGCACCTGCTCGTAGGTGAAGCCCATCTGAGGCAGGTACACCCCGATCTCCGGCTTGTTCATGCCCGCAGCTCCAATCGTCCGTGGCTGATGGTCGTCGTGCCGTTCGCCTCTGCTTCGAACGCAAACGAATTGCCCGAGATGTCGAACGCGTTCACGTTCAGATCGCAATCGAGGGGAGTCGGCGACGCGAACCGTCCCGCGACGCGCCGAACCAGGCCCGGATCGTCGACCCCCAAAAGGCCGAGAACGCGGTGGGTGCAGATCGCCATCGTGCACAGCCCGTGGGCGAACACGAAGTCGAAACCTGCTGTGCGCGCGGCGTCGATGTCGAAGTGATGTGCCGACCAGTCGCCGGACACCTCGGCGTAGCGGTGCGCCACATCGGCACCGATGTGGTGGGTCACGGATCCGACCGGACGTGCCCGTGCGTCGTCGGGGAAGCGGTGATCGACGGGTGCGGCCCCGAGATCGACGACGCCGTCGAGGCCGAGCAGCACCATCGTCCACCACTGTTCGGCGGCGAGCGCGCCATCCACGCCCACTTGCTCGAAGTGCATCACGACTTGCGTGCCGGCCCGCGACGTCCGCACCGCCGAAATCTGCGACCACGTCTGCAGCGGCTCACCGGGGAGCAGCGGCCGGTGCAGCACGATGTCGTGTGCGCCGTGCACCCCGCCGCGAACGCGCTGCCAGATCGACTCCGGCAGGTCGCCCCTGGCCGCCTCGTTCGGGGTGAACACCAGGATCACCGGGAACATCGCGGGCGTCGCGAGGCCGTCCAGTACCGATGAGGTCCGGTCGACGGTGGCCGCGGCGTAGCGCGCGATCGTCTCAGGGTCGAGGCGGCCGGCGAACGGGCCGTGCCGGACCGGGGACACCGTCGTCTCGCTCATGCTCGATGACCCTTCTGCGGCCGTGAACCCTGTACATTCCGTGATTCGCATGGTAACGACATTCTCAGAAATCGAGAAGATTGTTCTAGTGTTGAATGCGCGGCTCGGCCGCGCGGAAGCGGAGCACTACATGCGGTTCACGTTCACCCACCCGATGCACAGCCATCCGTACAACCCGGAGTTGGTGACCGGTTCGGGCATCACCACCGTCGCGGCGGCGGCCGAGGCGGCAGGGTTCCACGGTTTCGGGTTCACCGATCACCCGGCGCCGTCGCAGCGATGGCTGGAGTCCGGCGGGCACGACGCGGTGGACCCTTTCGTGGCGATGGGCTACGCCGCGGCGCGGACGACGACGCTGCGGCTGATCCCGAACATCGTCGTGCTGCCGTACCGAAATCCGTTCGTGGTGGCCAAGGCAGGCGCGACGCTCGATCTGCTGTCCGACGGCCGGTTCACCCTCGGGGTCGGTGTCGGCTACCTCAAGCGGGAGTTCACCGCGCTGGGCGTGGACTTCGACGAACGCGCGGCCTTGTTCGAAGAGGCTCTCGAGGTGATCCGGGGCATCTGGACCACCGACGACTTCTTCTATGAGGGAAGACATTTCAGTGCCAAGGGCATCACCGCGCACCCGAGGCCGGTGAGCACACCGCACCCCCCCATCTGGATCGGTGGCAACACCGCTGCCGCGCGCAAGCGCGTCGTCCTGCACGGTGACGGCTGGTGCCCGTTCCCGGCGCCTGCGATGCTCGCGCAGACCGCGCGCACCGCCGTGATGGATGCCGAAGTTCTGGCCGAGGGGGTCGAGGATCTGCGCCGCCGGTTCGACGCCGCGGGCCGGGACTTCACCGGCATCGACATCACGTTCACGAACGCCGACGGCGGCAGCCCCGGCGGTGACGACTTCAACGCCGACGCGTATCTCACCGGTCTGGAAAAGCTTGCGGCGGTGGGTGTCACGTGGGTGCAGGTCGGCCTGCCGGGCGACAACCTGGCGCACGTGTTGGACACCATCGAACGCTTCGGCAGCTCGGTGATCAAGGCCGCGGGTTGAGTGGGGCCGGGCGGCGATCAGGCGGCGATCAGCCTGAGGGGTAGCCGTTCGTGTCGGCGGATGATGTTGTTGAGCGCCCACGTCGGCGGTCCCGACAATTCGATCCGTTCGACACGCTCGGCCAGCGCTCGCAGCATCGCCTGGGTCTCCAACCGCGCCAACCCTTGTCCCGCGCAGGCGTGGGTGCCGTGACCGAACCCGAGGTGGCGAGTGGCGTCGCGCCGGATGTCGAACGTGTCGGCGGCATCCCATTCGAGTTCGTCGCGATTGGCCGAGGAGAAGAGGACCAGGACCTGTGCACCCGCGGGGATCCGGTGTCCGGCGATGTCGGTGTCGACGGTGACGCGGCGGCCGAACGCCCGCAGCGGCGACTCGAAGCGGACGATCTCGTTGACCGCGGCGGGGATGATCCCAGGATCGTCCCTGAGCAGCTGCCACTGGTCGGGGTGCGAGGCGAACAGGTGCAGCGCATTGGAGATCGCGCTGATCGTGGTGTCGAGTGACGGGGCGATGTAGTCGATCATCAGCGGGGCGCACTCGGCGCGGGACACCTTGCCGGCGTCAGCCGCCAGCAGCACCTCGTGGCCGACGCTGCCCTCGATCAGGCTGCGGTCACGCACCACGCGTCGGGCGTAGGCGAGCATGCGAAGGCTTGCCGGTATCGACCTCAGCGCTCGCCTGTTCATCGGGCCGAGGACGTCGAAAGTAGCTGCACCCCAAGGCAGCAGGTCGGTGCGCTGTTCGCGCGGCCAGCCGATCAGGTCGGGTACCACCGCCATCGGTAGTGCGTACGCGAGGTCCTCGACACCGTCCACCTCGCCGCGTCTCAGCGCGGCGTCGACCACTCGGGCGGCCTGCGCCTGAACGTCGTCGTCGATGCCGCGCAGGGCACGGGGCAGTAGGCGGTGCGCGACCAGCTTGCGTCGCTGGTCGTGTTCGGCGCCGTCACTCACCAGCGTGGTGCCGCGGGACAGACGATTGGTCAGCGCGTTGAGCGCCACGCCCTTTTCGGAGGCGAAGGTCGTATCGTCGCGCAGCACCGCCTTGCATTCGGCGAACGTCGGCAACGCGTACACGCGGTGTCTGGACAGCCAGACGACGGGTCCGAGCCCGCGCAGGGCAGCGTAGTGCGGGTACGGGTCGACGATCGCATCGGTGGTGTAGATGTTCGACCCGTAGGTGGGGACGCCGCTGCGCGTTCTAGGCATGGGATCGGACCCTTTTGACGCTTGTGAAGGTCGGGAGCAAGCCATAGATCTGGCGCGCGTCGCGTGCGGCATACATGACCGTGCGGTCCGGCCGCACGATCGCCGCTGCAGCGCGACCGCGGCGAAGCCACTCGGCGAGTTCCGAGCCGGGCGAAGCGATGTGGACGGCGACGCCACGGGCGCCGAGCGTCGAATGCTGCGCGGCAGTCGGTGTCACCGACGTGATGACCGAGAACCCGTTGCCGAGCACGTCGTCGAGCCGGTGGCCGTCGTCGCTGCACACCGTATTCGGGCACAGTGTGCCCGCGAGGTGTCCCGGCACGCGCCTCGATCGCACATAGGCCGAACGACGTAGTGCGGGGGTGCGGCTACCGAGGATCTTGCCGCGCATACCGGGAACGAACCGCAGGCGGGTCACTAGCAGTCGCCGGGCGAGGTTGCCCCATTCCCCGCCTGCTGTCATGGCCCAGCCGACGGTCAACGCGAGCCGAATCATGTGCCGCGCGTGCGGTTGGCGTTCCTGCTCGTAACTGTCGAGCGTGGCCGGCGGAAGCTCGCCGGTGATGACGCCGGCGAGTTTCCACGCCAGGTTCATCGCGTCGCGCAGGCCGGCACCGAGGCCCTGGCCGACGAACGGCGGGGTGAGATGTGCGGCGTCGCCCAACAGGAAGATATTGCCACGTCGCCACCGGTCGGCGATCCGGGCACGAAAGGTGTATTCGGCGACGCGGATCAACTCGATGTCGTCGTCGGTGACGTTCGACGTCCACGGGGCGATCAGCGGACGCAGTGCATGGATGCTCCGGAAGTCGTCGGCCGATTCGCCGGGCAGGAGCCGAAATTCCCAGCGGTACCGCGAGGGTCCGATCCGCATGTACGTACCGGCCCGCATCGGATCGCACACCTGATGCACGCCGTCCCACTGGTCGAGATCGGCGTCGGTGGCCGCATCGACGACGAGCCAGCGCTGGTCGAACTTCATATCGTGCATGCAGCTGCCGATCTGGTTGCGCACGACGCTGTTTGCGCCGTCGCAACCCAGCAGGTAGTCGGTGTTGACGACATGGGTGGAGTCGTCGGTTCGGTCGATGTAGGTGACCCGGACGCGGCCGTCGTGTCGTTCGGCGACGGCGACGACCTCGACGTCGCCTCGCAGTTCGACGCCGGGGTAGCTTTTCAAGTTGGCGCGCAGCAGCGCCTCGAGGTCGGGCTGGTCGAACATGTTGGCCTGCGGAAAACCGTTGACCGACAGTGCGGTGTCGCGGCGGAACTCGGCGAGCACCCGCATCGAGGGGTCGAGCAGACGAAGACCTTGGGCCGGCCGTGAGATCGCGGAGAACTCGTCGGCGATTCCGAGACGCGCGACGATGCGGCAGATCTCGTCGTCGAGATGCACCGCACGCGGCTGTGGATAGACCGCGCCCCACCGTTCGAGGATCAGGCAGCGAATGCCGTACTGCGCCAACAGGGTGGCGACCGTCGCGCCGGTGGGCCCCGCTCCCACGACGACAACGGCAGGCGAATCCTCCGTCGTCACGCATACCTCACGGTGGTGCGCTGCACACCGAGGTCGATGGCGCCGTCGTCGGTCGCGACGCGCAGTTCCACCGAGTCGCCGTCCTTGAGGTATTTCGTGTTCTTGGCCTGCCGCTTGAAGAACACCTTCCACTTGACCGCGGGCGGAAGGAGCGATCCGATCACCTCGATCGGCTTCGGCGGGGCGCTCAACGCGGTCCCGACGGGCGTACCGGTCATCACCAGGTCACCCGCGGCCAGATCCTGGAATCGGGCCAGCGACTTCAGCGCCTGCACGGGCGGGTAGATCATGTCGCCCCCGACGACCATGTCCTGGCGGATCTCGCCGTTGACCCTCAGCTGCAGACGCAGATCGGTGAAGCGCTTGAGTTCGTCGGCGTCGAGCAGCACCAGCGCGGGCCCGACCGGTGTGAACGTCGGATAGGACTTGCCCTCATAGAACTGGGTTTGGGGGAGTTGGATGTCGCGGGCCGAAACATCGTTGGTGACAACGAGTCCGGCGATGTAATCGGACAGCTGGGATTCGGCGATCTCGGTGCCGACGGGGATGTCCCGTCCGATCACCAGACCGATTTCGACCTCGTAGTCCAGAAGCTTCACGTGCTCGGGCTTGACGATGTCGTCGAACGGACCGCTGATCGACGCCGAGGACTTCCGGAAGAAGGTGAGCGGGATCGAGGCGGGGTCCATGCCCGCGTCCTTGACGTGTGATGCGAAGTTCGTCATCTGCGCCACGACGCGGCAGGGCCGAGTCACGGGGGAGATCAGCGTCAATGAATCAACCGGCACGGTCTCGGTGCTGTGGCTCGCCCATTCGATCGCCTCCCGGTCCTGGAGCAGGTCACCGGTGGTGGTCGCGGTGGTGGAGATCCTCGCCGCACCGGTTGGGGTGTGGACCCACCAGGCGTCGGCGGTGCGCAATATGGACGTGGTCATGAGTTGGCTACTTTCATCAGGCCGCGGAGGCGGGTGAGGGTGAATTCGTTGTCGTCGCGCAGGGCGTTGAGGATCGAACGTGCTTCGTGGGGAAGCGCTTTGGGGTTGATGCCGAGGAAGTCCTTGGTGACGGCGGGACCCCACTGAGACAGCCCTGACGCCGTGAACGGAGCCCAGCCCGGCTCCAGGGTGTTGTCGAACATGTCGCCGTCGGCGAAGTGCTCTACAAGGAATCCGTCGGGGTCGCGCCAGTAGTCGAACAGCTGGCTGCCCTGGATGTGGCGCCCGATGCCCCATGAGCGGGAATAGCCACGCTCGCGCAGATATTCGCCGCCGGCGGCGAGCGCGTCGAGGTCACACACCTGGTAGGCCGAGTGCACGTACCGGTTGACCGGTCCCAGCGTCATCGCCAGGGTGTGATGGTCGGCGGGGGCCGTGCCCCGGTCGCAGCGCATGAAGCTCATCACCGGGCCGCGATCGCGTTGGCCCGGGTAGTAGAGGAAGTCACTGACGATCATGCCGAGGTTGTCGAGATACCAGTTCAACGCCTCGGTGTACCGGGTGGAGGAAATGACGACATGCCCGAGTCGCTGAACCCTGGCCGGCGCGCGGCTGGGGCGTTGGGTGGCGTTGGCGCGCGCGACCCGGTCGCCGAAGTTGAAGACGTGCGCCTGCTGGCGCGGCAGGGCGGGCAGCGGGTGCATGCCCGCGACCACCTTGACCGGAATTCCGCTCGGATCGACGAGATCGGTCGACACGCCTCCGATGGATTCGGGGAGTGCGTGGACGCCGATGCCGTTCGCATCGGCGAGGCGTAACACATCGACCTCGTCCTGAGCCGCGAACGCGGTGCCGACGAACCGCGAGCGGGCGCCTCTGCGCAGAATCACGCACGGCGCGCCGGGGTCGGTGCCGCGCAGTTGCACCTCGTCGTGGGTGCGCATCGCAGTGGTGAACCCGAAGGCCTGCGCGAACGCTTCGGCGCGCGAGAGGTCCGGTTTCTCGAACTCCAGCCACGCGATATCGGCGACTTTGATGACCGGATTTCGCGACCTCCCCGGATGCTCGCCGGCCCGGGCCCCGTGCTCGCTGTGCAGGTCGCTGTGGGTGCCGACGGTATCGCCCATGCTGCACCTCCCTCGTGTATCGACACTGACTGACGAAATCGTCACATACGACGCGACACTCAGTCAAGTGGTCCTGACGAAATCGTCAAAAGTGAAGGAACCTGCTACCGTGAGTGGGTGAGTGATCAACCGGACGCGTCGGTCAATCGGCTTGAACGGCGCAAACAGCGCACGCGCGCGGCATTGATCAAGGCGGCGCAGCGATTCATCGCCGCGGGCAAGGTCAACGTCCCAGTCCTGGAGATCACCCAGGCGGCCGATGTGGGAATGGGCTCGTTCTACAACCACTTCGAGAGCAAAGAGCAGCTCTTCGAGGCGGCGATAACCGATGTGCTCGACACCCATGGCGCCCTGCTCGACGAACTCACCTCGTCTATCGAGGACCCCGCCGAAACATTCGCTCGCAGCTACCGGCTGACGGGCCGGCTGTTCCGGCGTCGCCCGCAGGAGAGTCAGATCCTGCTGGCACACGGTATGCAGCTGCTCGCGTCGGAGAAGGGGTTGGCGCCACGCGCCCTGCGTGACATCCGGGAGGCCAATCGGGTCGGGCGATTCACCGTCAGCGATCCCGAACTCGCCTTGGCCATGGCCGGCGGCGCACTGCTGGGGTTGGGCAATCTGTTGCGCAATCAACCCGATCGTGACGACGCCGCGGCCACCGACGCTGTGACAGAGGATATTCTGCGATTGTTCGGTCTGCCCGCCGACGAGGCACGGGAAATCTGCAGTCGTCCGCTCTCGGAACTGGACGCGCTCACTGAACCGGACTCCGCGGCCTAGAACGCCGCCTCGGGCAGTCGCATGATCTCGTCGTCCATGGTTCCGACGATTTCGCGCACCGAGCTGACGATCGGCAGCCTCTGCGAGGCGAAGAACGTCGCAGTCGCGACCTTGCCCTGGTAGAACGCCTCATCACCGCGCGCCGGACCGGCCGTCAGCGCCGCTTGGGCGACGTCCGCGGCTACAAGCAGCCGCCACCCGATGAGCAGATCGCCGACTGCCATCAGGTAGCGCACCGAGGACAGGCCGATCTTGTAGATCTCCGAAGGCTCTTCCGATGCCGCCATCAGGTATCCGGTCAGGCTCGCCGTCATCGCCTGCACATCCTCGAGCGCGACCCGCAACTGATCGGCCTGTGACTTCAGCGCGTCGTCACAGCCGTCGATCGTCTTGCTGATCTGCGTCGCCACATGGGCCAACGCCGCGCCGTTGTCGCGGAAGATCTTGCGGAAGATGAAATCCAGCGCCTGGATCGCAGTCGTGCCCTCATACAGCGAGTCGATTTTCGCGTCGCGGATGTACTGCTCGATCGGATAGTCCTGCAAGAACCCCGACCCGCCGAGCGTCTGCAGCGATTCGGTCAGAATCTCGTAGGCACGTTCGGAGCCGACGCCTTTGACGACCGGCAGCAGCAGGTCGTCGACCCGGTGGGCCATATCGGGATCCGCACCCGAGACATGTTGGGCCACATCACTGTTCTGATGCGCCGCGGCGTACAGATAGAGCGCGCGCAGACCCTCGGCATACGCCTTCTGCGTCATCAGGCTGCGCCGGACATCGGGATGGGCGATGATCGCCACGCGCGGTGCCGTCTTGTCGGTCATCTGAGTCATATCGGCGCCCTGCAGGCGCTCCTTGGCGAAGGCCAGCGCGTTCAGGTACCCGGCCGACAGTGCGCCCGCGGACTTGACGCCGATGGTCATGCGCGCGTTCTCGATCACGGTGAACATCTGCGCGATGCCGTTGTGGATGTCGCCGACCAGATAGCCGACCGCCGGTATTCCGTCCGCGCCGAATGTCAGTTCACATGTCGGCGAGGACTTGATTCCCATCTTGTGCTCCAGGCCAGTCGCGAAAACCCCGTTGCGAGGGCCGAGTTCGAACGTCTCGGGATCGAACAGGAACTTCGGCACGTAGAACAGGCTCAACCCCTTGGTCCCCGGTCCAGCGCCCTCGGGTCTGGCCAGCACGAGGTGAACGATGTTCTCCGCGGTGTCACCGACGTCCCCGCCGGAGATGAAGCGCTTGACGCCTTCGATGTGCCAGGTGCCGTCGGGCTGAGCGATGGCCCTCGTGCGGCCGGCTCCGACATCGGAACCGGCATCGGGCTCGGTGAGCACCATGGTCGACGCCCACCCGCGCGCCACACCCTCTGCGGCCCATCGCTTCTGCTCGTCGGTGCCCTCGATGAACAGCGCGTTGGCCATGGTGGGACCCAGCGCCCACCAAAAGCCGGCGGACGGGTTGGCGGCCACCAGCATCTCGTTGACCGCCCACACCAATGGGGAGGGTGCCGGTACGCCGCCGATCTCCTCGGCGATGCCGATACGCCACCAGTCCGAATCCTTGATGGCCTGCACCGACTTGGCTAATTCCGTTGGCACGCTGACTGAGTGTGTCGCAGGGTCGAATACCGGCGGGTGGCGGTCGGCGGCGGCGAACGATTCCGCGACGGGTCCTTCGGCGAGCCGGGCCACTTCGTCGAGCATGGTGCGTGCGGTGTCTTCGTCAAGGTCGCCGTAGGCGCCGGAGTCCAGAACGGCGCCCAGCCCGAGCACCTCGAAGAGGTTGAACTCGAAATCGCGCACGTTTGCTTTGTAGTGCCCCACCGCTGTTTCCCTTCGCGTCGCGAAACCCATAGAAGTCTGGCTGAGCAGGGAAAACGTACGCAACCGTAACCTACGCCTCCGTAGGGGAACGAGGCCGGACACGGCCGGGACGTGGGCACCAGCCGGTCGGCCGGCTGTCTGATCAGGGTTGGGGCAGGTCGGCTTCCACGTCCAACTTCCCGGGATCGAAGCTGAAAAACCCTCTGATGGAAAGAGATTCGGGTAGCGGATCCTCGTAGCTCCACGCGACGTCGTCGAGGACTTCGCCGCTGCGAACCGCCGACCAGTAGGTCGCGTAACCCTTGTAGTTGCAGTAGCTGCTCGTCTCCGAGCGTCGCAACAGTTCGGTGCGCACGCGCGAAGGGGCGACATAGAGACGGGGCTCCAGCGCGGTTTCGAAGACGATGACGGTGTCGGAGGTGTCCACCAGGATGTCGCCATCGAGGGCGACCCGCAGCCTGCGGCCGGTGGGCCTGCAGTCGACGCGGTGATACGGATTCGGCGGGTAATGGACGAGGCGGCGGCCTTCCTCCAGCCACGCGTCGACCGCATCCCACGGCACCTGGAAGTAGCCCGGCGCCTCGGGCACCGCTTCGGTTGGAAGATCGCCGATCTCGTCGGCCGGGAACGCGTAGCTCAAGGGCCGGTCGGGCCGGTGCACCAACAGCGCCCGCTCGGTGTCGATCACCGCACGACCGTCGCGCAATGCCCGGATTCGCCGTGGGTGCGGTTCGACGAAAACAGTGCCAGCCGCCAACGGCGGTGAGAACCATCCGGCGGGATCCGTGCTCAACGGTCCACGCCCGGTGACCAGACTCATGAACCCAGCTTTACAAAGCTGCGACGAAGTGTCATTTCTTTGGCGAAGTCCTGTGACTTCGCCGATGAAGGAGTGTGATTGGGGCACGCGGGGAACCCGACGGGGGCAGCGACCGAGGGGGAATGTGAAGCGACTGAACGGCGTCGACGCCTTGATGCTGTACACCGAGACACCCGAGATCCACATGCACACGCTGAAGATCGGCGTGCTCGACGTGTCGGGTGTCGACGGTTTCAGCTTCGATCTTTTTCGCCAGGTGGCGTATCCGCGATTGATGGCCCTGAGCCCGCTGCGCTATCAGCTCGTCGACATCCCGATGAAGTTGCATCACCCAATGTGGGTGGAGAACGACGACATCGACCTCGACTATCACCTGCATCAGGTACGCGTGTCCGCACCCGGCGGCCGCCGGGAACTCGATGCGTTGATCGGTGAGATCGCCAGTACGCCTTTGGATCGCAGCCGTCCGCTCTGGGAGATGTACCTCGCCGAGGGACTGGCCGGGAACCGGATCGCGATCATTCACAAGGTGCACCACGTCCTCGCCGACGGTGTCGCATCGGCCAACCAGATGGCCAAGGCGATGGAGCCGCTCCTTTCCGCAACCCCGGCGGTACCGCCACTGGACGACATGCCTCGCACGAGGGGGCACCTGTTGGCCGAGGCAGGCCGCGACCACGTCAGCCTGATCCGGAAGCTGCCCCGACTGGTGAGCGAGACCGCCACCGGCATTTCAAAGGTTCGGCGGCGGTCCAAGGAACGCGGCGATCATCCGGACCTGGCCCGCAACTTCGCGCCACCGCCGAGCTTTGTCAACCACGTCGTGACCCCCACGCGACGGTTCGCCACGGCGCCGCTCGCGCTGTCGGACGTGAAGGAAACGGGGAAGCACCTGGGTGTCACGCTCAACGACGTCGTGCTGGCGACGGTCGCGGGGGCCCTGCGCCGTCTGCAGCTGCGCTACGACGGGCACGCCGAACTGCCTCTGATCGCGGGGGTTCCCGTGAGCACCAACCCGTCGCGGGAGCGATTGACCGGCAACGAATTCACCTACATCACCCCGTCGTTACCGGTCCACATCGACGATCCGCTCGAGCGGGTGCGGCTCACCGCGCTGTCCACGGGCATCGCCAAGGAGAATCACCAACTGCTCGGGCCGGCGGTGCTGCCCGCGTGGATGTCCTACCTTCCGCCGGCCATGGCGCCCGCGGTATTCCGCCGCCAGGCCCGGCGCGTCGAGTCGGCGAGCGTGTTCAATCTGACGGTCTCGAACGTGCCCGGTCCGCGCGAACGCGGCATCATCGAAGGCGCCACGGTCACCGAGATCTACTCCGTCGGGCCGGTGGCCGCCGGAAGCGGCATGAACATCACGGTGTGGAGTTACGTCGACCAGCTTGCGATCTCCGTGCTCACCGACGATGTCACCCTCACCGACCCGCACGAGGCCACCGACGCGATGATCGACGCGTTCGTCGAGATCCGCGAGGCGGCGGGCCTGACCGGCGGGCTGACGGAGGTGGGCGCCGCGATGCCGATGGCCGCCGCAGCGGTTTGAGCAGGGGCTACGTGCGATGACCCGTCGTCCTGGGTTTACAGATCTGCTGAAATCGTTATGCGGACCTGAAAAATGATCCTTTACAGATCCTCAGGAAAGTGTCACGCTTCGTAGGTGCCTTTGCCCCTCGACGAATCGAACGCCATCGGGAGCCGTCGCTATCAGCTGACCGTGGTGGCCGTGAGCACTGTCGACCTGGTCGGATCGGCCGGCGGATGGATGTGTGACAAGGCCAGAGCCGGGTGGGACGTGCGGGTGGTGCTCACCGACGACAGCGACACGCGGCCGCTCGCGATCCTGGGTGCCTCACCGCTGGGCGCTGACGCTGCGCTGCCCGACGTGATGAAGATGGCCTCGCTCGGCGGAGCCTTGGCGCTGAGCGCGGGTGTGCTCGCCGACGAGCGGATTCGTGCCGGCGTGCTCGGGATTTTGAAGCGCGGGTTGACGCAGGTGACGGTGTGGGGTCAGGACTGGCCCGCCGATTTCAGTCGTAAGCCTGACCCGGTCGAGCACAGGCTCAGTTCGGCCGCCCGGGCGTTCAAGGCCCACGCGCTGGGCGCGGCGACGGTATCGAAGATCGCAGGAACCGAGACGCTGTACAGCCTCAGCGCGAACGCACTGCGCCCGTTGCACTCGGTCTAGCCACCAGGTCTAGCGGATCCAGCCGCGGCGGCGCAGCCACCAGTCGCGGCCGACCAGGCCGAGGATCAGCAGCGCGAAGCCGATGAGGAATGCGTCCTCAACACGACCGACGTGGTTGCCGCGCAGCATCGCCAGCAGGAAAAGCGCTGCCACGATGCCGCCGAGGTGGATGGCCTTGTGGTTCTCCTTCGACCAGCCCCACTCAGCGGACGGCACTTCCTCGACATCGATATTGCGGCCGGTGTGTCGCTCGACCTCAGTGGTGGTCACGGCGGCTCCTCGCGGTGGGCGGACAACTGCCGACATTCTGGCATACGCGGTTGTCCGGGGTCTTCCGCGCGCCCGTATGGTCATGCGTCATGGCAGACCAGTTCGACGGACGAGTCGCTTTCATCACCGGCGCGGCGCGGGGTCAGGGTCGTGCGCACGCTGTGCGGTTCGCCGAGGAGGGTGCCGACATCATCGCGCTGGATCTGTGCGATCAGATCGACAGCGTCGCCTATCCGATGGCGACACCCGAGGATCTCGACGAGACGGTCAAGCTGGTCGAGAAGACCGGACGCCGAATCGTAGCCGAGCGCGCGGACGTCCGCGATCTCGAAGCGCTGAAGGCCGTTGTGGCCAATGGGGTTGCCGAGTTCGGTCGCATCGACTTCGTGCTCGCCAATGCGGGGATCCTGCCGGCCGCCGGTGAACCGGGTAGCCAGATCGGGGCGTTCGTCGACGCGGTGAACGTCATGCTCAACGGCGTCCACTTCACGATCGTCGCCGCGCTGCCCGCGATGCTCGAGCACGGGGACGGCGGCGCCATCGTGATCACCAGCTCAGCGGCGGGATTCCGGCCGGTCACGGTCGACTTCGGCACCGCCAGCCACGGTGCGGCGGGTTACACCGCCGCCAAGCACGGCGTGATCGGATTGATGCGACACTTCGCAATAGCGCTGGCCGAGAAGAACATTCGTGTCAATACGGTCCATCCCGGTGGGGTGGCGACGCCGATGATCTACAACGAGGCGATGGCACAGTGGTCTGTGGAGCACCCGAATTTCAGCCCGTCGCAGCAACCGCTGCTGGACAACCCGCCCGTAGAGCCTGAGGTCATCAGCGACACCATGGTCTACCTGTGCGGGGAGTCCGGTCGATACCTCACCGGGGTGGCGCTGCCGGTCGACGGCGGACAGATCATCAAGTGATCTCGCCGTAGCGGCGCAGCGCCTCGGCTCGTTCCTCCTTGTGATCGACGATCGGATCGGGGTAGTCCTCGTCGATTTCGGGAACCCACCGCCGCACGTATTCGCCGTCGGGATCGAACTTCTCGCCCTGCGTCGTCGGGTTGAACACCCGGAAATAGGGTGCCGCGTCGGTACCGCAGCCCGCGGCCCACTGCCAGCCGTGCTGGTTGTTCGCCATGTCCCCGTCGACCAATTGGTCGAGGAACCAGCGGGCCCCCCACTGCCAGGGCAGGTGCAGGTCCTTCACCAGAAACGACGCCACGATCATCCGCACGCGGTTGTGCATGAAGCCGGTTTCAGCGAGCTGCCGCATACCGGCGTCGACGATCGGGAACCCGGTGCGGCCGGCCTTCCATGCGTCGAACAGCTTGCGTGCGTTCTTGTCGTCGTCGACCTGAATCTCGTCGAACGCCTTGTTCCAGTTCCACCATGCGCTGTCCGGCCATTCGTTGAGCACCGCGGCGTAGAAGTCGCGGAACGCCAGCTCACGCAGATAGGCCTGGGCGCCTGCGCCTGCGCCTGCGCCATCGCCGAGGTCGGCGGCCATGGTGCGCGGGTGGATGGCGCCGAACTTCAGATGCGCCGACATGCGGCTGGTAGCGGGTAGGTCCGGCCGGTTGCGATCCTTGTCGTATCCCTCGAGTTGCTTGCGCACGAACGACTTCCACTGACGCCGGGCCGCGCCCTCTCCGGCGGGCAGCTCCAATTCGACACCCCCGTCGGGGATCTGAACCCTGCCGGGCACATCGCCGGGATCAATCCACTTCGCGGATTTGGGTCCGGACGACGCGGGTGGCCGCCAACCGTGCTTGCGCCACGCTGCGTAGAACGGGGTGAACACCTTGTAGGGCGTGCCGTCGTCCTTGGTGACGCGTCCCGGCGATACCAGGTAGGGCGACCCCGACTCTTCGAGGGAAACATCACCAAGGGCGTCGCGCACCGCATCGTCGCGTCGCCGCCCGAACGGCGTGTAGTCCCCGGACACGTGGACCGAGGACGCGCCGATCGCTTTCACCAATGCCGGAATGCGTTTCTCCGGGCGGCCGCGGCTTACGTGCAGGCGCCCGTCGAGGCTGTCGTGCAGATCGCGAAGCGCGTCATACAGGTACTGCAGCCGTCGTTGCCCGGCCGATGCCTTCAGCCGCGGGTCCAGCACGTAGCAGGCGAGGACGTCGCTGTCGGCGGCCACGGCGTCCAGCAGGGCCGGGTGGTCGTGCAGCCTTAGATCGCGCCTGAACCACAACAGTGTGGGCATGGCATTGATGCTGCCCGAATTTCCCGGTAGAGAAACAGGATGCAGTTTTGGTCGGGCACTCCGTTCATGAAAACGTCAGAAATCCTGCCGCTGGCACGCATGCTCGACGAGGCCGGTTACGACGGCATGGTGACTGCCGACCACCTCATCTATCCCCGTAACCTCTCCTCGCCCTACCCGGACCATCCCAGCGGAAAGCCTCCGTGGGAACCCGAGACGGCGTGGCCGGACTGCTGGGTGCAGATCGGCGCGATGGCGGCGGTCACGAGCCGGCTGCGCTTTTCCAACGCGGTGTACGTCGCTCCCGCACGGCCGCTGCTGGAGGTGGCCAAACAGGTCGCCACGGCCGCTGTGCTTTCACAGGGGCGGGTGTCGCTCGCCGTGGGTGTCGGGTGGATGCGCGAGGAGTACGAGATGCTGGGCCAGGATTTCACGACCCGCGGTAAACGGCTCAACGAGATGATCCCGGCATTGCGCGCACTGTGGGGTGGCGGCTGGGTGTCCTGGAGTGGGGAGTACTACCAGGTGCCCGAGATGATGATCGAGCCTCATCCGGAGACATCCGTCCCCATTCATTGCGGCGGTGAATCGGAAGCGGCGCTGCGGCGTGCGGCCCGGCTGTGCGACGGCTGGGTGGGCTACGCCTACGGGTGGGACGAAGCGGTCTCCTATGCGGACAAGATCACCAAGCTGCGCCATGAATATGGCAGGGCCAGTGAGCCTTTCGACATCATGCTGGCGTTGATGGAACCACCGTCGCCGGATCTCTACAAACGGGCGCAGGACGCAGGCATCACCGCTGTGATGTGCGCCCCGTGGATGGGCGCGGACCTGCCTGGTGACGGCGTCGAGCGCTACCGCGAGCCCATCGAGCGGTTTGCGGAGGAGATCATCGGAAAGGTGCGGTGAGCATGAGGGCCAGCGAGAAGCCGGAGGCGGATCGCGCATGAGTTTTGAAGGCAACGAGATCCGCGATCTCGTGCACTGCCTCTATGCGGCCATCGACCGAAATGACCGGGCGACGCTCGAGGCCGTGGTGTCGCAGCGGGTGGTCGTGGAGGTCGGCGGTGAGGGACCGGTCGGATGGCACGAATGGATCGGCCGCCTGGACGAATTCTTCACGGCCTTTCCCGACGGGCGCCACGAACTCGACGAGGTACTCGTGGACGGGTCCCACGGCGTATCCCGGTGCCGGTTCGTGGGCACTCATACCGGCCCGTTCCGTGGCATCGCGCCGACCGGGAAACCGGTAACGGTGGCCGGCATCCACATCGACCGGTTTCAGGGCGACATGCTCGTCACCCACCGCGGACAGCTCGACATGCACGGGCTTTATCAGCAGCTGCAGGGCGAATAGGCGCGGCGGGTCAGTCCTGCGGATCGAAGCGAAAGACCGCCAGTTCGCCCGCAAGAGCTTCGAATTCGTCCGGCGTGCCCTCGCGCACCAGTCCCGACCGCTTGGCGAATCCAACTCCGACCGGAACCTCGACGGCGAAGCTGCGCAGCACTGGAGCCGCATCGGCGGCGTTCAGTTCGACGATCTTGACCCGTCGGGATCGACGGCCCCGGGTGAGCGTTCCCGCCCCTGCCGCGCGCGCGTTGGCCGCCCAGTCGGCGCCGGGATAGCCCGCGACGGTGTAGAGACGGCCGTTGTGGGTGAACGGTGTCATCGGCGTGCTGCGCAACTTGCCCGACTTTCGGCCCGGCACCGTCAGAATCTGCGACGGGCCTGCCGGTATGCCCAGTTTCTGAATCGCCTTGACGAACCGATTCATCGGTTTGAGGTACCACGGTGGACGAAGTTCAGACATGTTCTTTGCCTTGACGATTCGTGAACTGATCTTGATTCGCCGAAACAGTATCGGCGAATGATTCGGCGGGACGGCCCAGGATCTTCTCGACTTCGTGGGTCACCAACGCAGGCGTGTCGACCGTCGCTGCCAGCAGCGCGATATAGGCGTCGGCGAATTCGGCCGCAAAACCCATGTCGACGAAGCGGTTCCGCACCTGGTCGGCCGGGACTTCGCGGTAAGACAGCCGGCGGCCGAGGACGCCGCCGATCACGTCGACCAGCTCGGCGTTCGTGAGGGCTTGTGGCCCGGTCAATGGAATCCGACGGCCGACAAGCTCATCGCTGAGTAGGGCGCGGGCTGCAACGGCGGACACGTCGCGGTCGGAGATCGGTGCGGTCGACGCGTGCGCGAACGGGCCGGTGACGACGTCGACCGCCTGAATCTGGGGAGCCCACATGCTGAAGAAGTTCGAAACGAACACAGTGGGACGCAGGCTCACCCACTCGAGGCCGGAGTCGACGGCGAGCTGTTCGACCTCCTTGTTGCGGTCTCCACGAAAGCGCGAGGGCTGCCGCGAGAAATCGTCGTCGGCGTTGATCGCCGACAGTGCCACCAGACGGGTGACGCCTGCCCCCTGGGTGGCCTGCACGACCGAAGCGAGTTCGTCGCCAAGCGCACGCGAGTTGAGAAACACCGCGGACGCCCCGTCGATGCCCGCGGTGGCAGAGGACACCACCTGGACCCCGTCCGGAAAGTGTGCGGCGCTCGGATCGCGGGTGACCGCGCGGACCACGGCTCCAGCGCTGACGAGTTGCGTGACAAGGGGGCGACCGACGTTGCCGGTTGCGCCCGTGACGAGAATTGGGTTCATGGCAGCTAGGACGGGGCGGCCACCGAAAAAGTTACGCCGTGTTGTGTCGGCGGCCCGTAACTTTCCGTCGTCGTGTCTCGTCCTTGAATCATGAGCGGTTCAGCGTCGATCGACGCCGCGTGGCGCGAACACCGTCCCTATCTGGTGAACCTCGCCTATCAGATGCTCGGCGACGTCGGCGGGGCCGAGGACATCGCGCAGGAGGCGTTCCTGCGGCTCGCGCGTGCCGATACCGCGCAGATCGACGACCTCCGTGCCTGGCTGACCGTCGTTGCCGGACGACTCTGCCTCGACCAGATCCGCTCGGCGCGCGCCCGCCGCGAATACCCCGACGCCTCCGGTGCGCTCGACACCGCGACCTCACCCGACCTCGATCCGGCCGACCGGGTCACCCTCGACGATGACATTCGTGCGGCGCTGCTGGAAGTGCTGCGTCGGCTCAGCCCAGGGGAGCGCGTCGCATTCGTACTCCACGACGTCTTCCAACTGCCGTTCGAGGAGGTCGCCGAGACGGTCGGCAGGCCCGTCGGTACCTGCAGGCAATTGGCCCGACGAGCCAGGGCGAAGTTCTCCGATGCATCGCCGCGGCTGGCCGAGGTCGGCGGCGTCGAACATCAGCTGGTCACCGAGAAGTTCATCACCGCATGCGCCAACGGAGACCTGCAGGGGCTTACGGCCATCCTGGATCCGTCGGTGTGGGGGGTCGGCACGATAATCGGCGAGGGGGCCCCGCCGCCTCAGATCAACCACGGTCCGGAGGAGGTCGCGGTCAATCTGCTGCGCTATGTCGGACGGGGAGCCACGCTGGTCACCGGACCGGTGGGGCAGGAGGCGGTTCTCGCATTCATGGAGCGCCGTCTGTTCGCCGTGCTGGTTTTCACGTTGCGGGACAGCAGGATTCTCAAGATCGAGGCATCTGTGGATCCTTCGGCCGCGCAACCCCGCTGAACGCACGGAAAGCAGCCCGGCCGGGGGTGCCGGGCTGCTCTCCTGATTAAACTGTGCCGCAACTCAATTCATCGGCGGCATCAGGACGGTGTCGATCATGTAGACGGTGGCGTTCGCCGTCTGCACCCCACCGCAGACCACGGATGCGTCGTTGACCCGCAGGTCGTTGCCCATGCCGGTGACGGTCACGTCGGCGCCCTGCACGGTCTTGTGGGTCCCGGCGACCTGCGCGGGACCAGCCTGACCGGGAACCACGTGGTAGGTCAGGATGCTGGTGAGCAGGGGAGCATCGGTCTTGAGCTTCTCGATGGTCGCCGGATCGATCTTCGCGAACGCAGCATCGGTGGGAGCGAACACCGTGAACTGGCCGCCGTTGAGGGTGTCGACGAGGTTCACCTGCGGATTCAATTGTCCGGAAATCGCTTTGGTAAGCGTGGTCAGCATCGGGTTGTTCGACGCGGCCACGGCTACCGGGTCCATTGCCATGCCCTGAACAGAGCCGGGACCCGTCGGCACCTGCTGCGCGTAGGCCGAACAGCCGGTCCCGACCATCTCGGCTTGCGCGCTCGTCGCCGTGCCGAGGGACAGTCCGATAGCGGCAATCGCGGCGAAGCCGACCCCCAAAGTTTTCCTTGCGTACATGTGATTCGCTTCCTTTCGTTGGGGACGGCTTATGCCGCCTCGTTTTTCACGTCATGAGGTATTCGGAACCGTGCGCGGTGCGGATGGGTCATCAGCCGTAGGTAAACGAAAAGATTTGCAATCCGGCGGGTACAGCGACGTCGAGTCGTCCGCGTCTGACGTCGGGATCAGCGGCGATCTGATGCAGTGTCGGCGGGCCGCTGACAGACACGGTGGATTTCGCGCCGTTGCGGGTGACGGTCAAGGTCCCGTTGCCGCCGGCCACGATGTAGACGTCTTTGGCGTGATAGTTCAGCGCGATACCGGAGTTGTCGCCCCGCGACGTCGCACCCTGGTAGTCGAGCGCCCAGTCGCCGGTCAGCGCAAAGCTGTCGTCGGGAAGTTGTTGTGGATAGCTGAAATTGAAGGATCCCTCGTCGTACGTGCCGGTGCCGCCGTAGTTGACCACCTTGCCGACACTGAGATACGTCTCGGGCGTCGTCTCCTCCGATGGAGTCATGTCTTGGGCGTCGACCGGTGGCGGCAACTGCGCCGAAGGGTTGGCCTCCGAGATCAGCTGGCGCATCAGGCGCTCGGTGACGTCGTAGTCGCCCTCTCCGAACTTGATATGGCGCACGGTCCCCGACGCGTCGATGAGGTACTTGGCCGGCCAGTAGCGGTTGCGGTAGTTCGTCCACGTCGAATAGCCGTTGTCCAACGCGACGGGATAGGTGATGCCCAGATCTTGTGCGCCAGAGGCCACGTTGCCTTCGACCCGTTCGAAGGCGTACTCCGGCGTGTGCACGCCGATCACCTCGAAACCGACGTCGCGATAGGTGTCGTACCAGTCGACGAGGTGCGGGGCGGCGCGCTGGCAGTTGATGCACGAGTACGCCCAGAAGTCGACGAGTACCACCTTGCCGCGCAAGGACTTCAGGTCCACCGCCGAGCCGTTCGGGGTGTTCAGCCACGCGGTGATGTTCTTGATGTCCGGTGCGGTGCCGCAGCTTTCCAGCTCAGGTGCGCCGTTGCTGCAGTTCGCCAGCTCTCTGTTCTGATCGTTGACCAGGCCTGCCAGGTTGAGCTTCTCGCGGATCTGCTCGTCGCCGCCGACGCGCTCCTGCAGCGTGCTGGTGTAGTCCGGGATCGCGCGCTGCAAGGCGGCGGGCACATTGAACGCGAGGGCCACGGCCAGCAGGATGGTCACAATGCCTGCGGTGACACGGATCTCGCGCTGGCGGCGCCGGAACGCCGCCACCCGCTCGGCGACACGACGGCCTGCCAGAGCGAAGAACAGCAGTGGAAGCGCCGCGCCGACGGCGAACGCCAGGGTCAGCACGATGGTGGGAAGGCCGATCGTTCCCGTCGCTCCCGCGATGACGATGGCTGCCAGCACCGGTCCGGCGCACGGTACGTACAGCACACCCAGCGCGAGGCCGAGACCGAAACCGCTACTGCCGGAGCCGAACTGCTTTTGCGGCAGTTTGGAGAACGGTTTCTCCAGCAGCGCCTCGAATTTCGGGAAGATCAAACCGGTGCCGATCATCACCAACGCGATCAGCGCGACCCACCGGATGGCATCCTGCGGCAGGCGCAGCAGCGAGAGCAGTGCGGAGCCCGCCAACGTGACCACGCTGAAACTCAAGACCAGCCCCGCGATCACCCGGTAGGGCCGCAACCGGTCAGACAGTGCGGGCTTGGTGGCGACCGCCACGGCGCCTGCACCGCCGGACTCGTCGGCACCTGTGCCTTGCGTGCCGGAGAAGAAGATCACCGGAAGGACGGGAAGGATGCACGGCGAGATGCCGGTGATCAATCCGCCCAAAAAGCCGATGAGTGCGAGCGTGAACATGGCCGTTTCCTAGATACGACGAGCTGGGCCCACCCGGAGTCGGGGGGCCCAGCTCGCGAGAAGAGGTGAGAAGGGGCCTAGCTGGCCGGGGGCATCAGCACGGTGTCGATCATGTAGACCGTCGCATTGGCGGTCTGCACACCTCCGCACACCAATCCGGCGTCATTGACCTTCAGTTCGGGACCGGCTCCGGTGACGTTCACCGATCCGCCCTCGAGGGTCTTGTGCTCACCGGCGACCGCCGAGGGGCTGGCCTGGCCCTCAACCACGTGATAGGTCAGGATGCTGGTCAGCAGATCCGAATCGGTCTTCAACGTCTCGAGAGTGGCCGCATCGATCTTGGCAAAGGCGTCGTCGGTCGGCGCGAACACCGTCAGCGCGGGATTGCTGTTCAGCGTTTCGACGAGGTTCACGTCGGGATTGAGCTGACCCGACAGCGCCTGTGTCAGCGTCTTGAGCATCGGGTTGTTGGACGCCGCGACCGCGACTGGATCCTGCGCCATGCCCGTCACCGATCCCGGGCCCTCCGGCACCTGCTCGGCGTACGCCGCACAGCCGTTCCCCACGAGGTTCGCGGCGGGATCGGCCATCGCGGTGGTGGGCGATGCGGGTGCCGACGATGTCATGGTCGCTGTAGCGGCCGACGTGGTGGACTCGGCCTCTGATGATGCCTCGGACGAACTGTCGCTGGAGCACGAGACTGCGCCGAAGATTGCGAGTGCGCCCAGGCCGGCAGCGGCGACCGTCTTACGGTGAAGTGTTCTCATGGGTTCCCATCCCTTGTGTCGGACGACGGTGTTGCCGTCCTTTGGTTGACGAGGGGGATTCGATGTGACGTGACGCACGGATTGCCGACTCGCCGAGTGGTCACATTTGCGTCACATTTGGCGCCGTCGAGCGGTCGCAGCCCCGGCGGACGGGACTGTGGCATACCCGGAGCGTCACAATGGTTCGGTGACCAACAGGCAGCGCGTGCTGATCCTCGGGAGTACCGGGTCGATCGGCACCCAGGCGCTGGAGGTCATCGCCGCCAACCCGGACCGCTTTGAGGTCGTGGGCCTGGCGGCGCGTGGCGGCAACCCGCGCCTACTGGCCCAGCAGCTCGCCGAGACCGGGGTGACGAACGTCGCCATTGCCGACGAGGCATCCGCCGCGCAGGTCGGTGATGTGACCTATGCGGGACCCGACGCCGCCACCCACCTCGTCGAGAACACCGAAGCGGACGTCGTGCTCAACGCACTCGTCGGCGCGCTCGGCCTCAAACCCACGCTGGCCGCCTTGAACAGCGGCGCCAGGCTCGCGCTCGCCAACAAGGAGTCACTGGTCGCGGGCGGGCCGCTGGTGCTCAAGGCGGCAAAACCCGGCCAGATCGTCCCCGTGGACTCCGAACACTCCGCGATGGCGCAGTGCCTGCGCGGAGGCACCGGAGACGAAGTCGCGAAAATCGTGCTCACCGCATCGGGTGGGCCCTTCCTGGGCTGGTCGGCAGGCGATCTCGACTCCGTCACCCCCGAACAGGCGGGCAAGCACCCGACCTGGTCGATGGGCCCGATGAACACGCTCAACTCGGCCACCCTGGTGAACAAGGGCCTCGAACTGATCGAAACGCATCTGCTATTCGGCATCGACTACACCCGCATCGAGGTGGTCGTGCATCCGCAGTCGATCGTTCACTCCATGGTCACCTTCACCGACGGTTCGACGCTGGCCCAGGCCAGCCCGCCCGATATGAAGCTGCCGATTGCGCTGGCACTGGGCTGGCCGGCCCGGGTGCCCGCCGCGGCGTCGGCTTGCGACTTCCGCACCGCCTCGACCTGGGAGTTCCTGCCGCTGGATGACGAGGTGTTTCCGGCCGTCGACCTCGCCAGGCAGGCCGGCCAGCGCGGAGGTTGCCTCACCGCGGTGTACAACGCAGCGAATGAGGAGGCCGCGGCCGCCTTCCTCGAAGGGAGCATCCGATTTCCGGCCATTGTGGGAACAATCGCCGAGGTCCTGCGTGCTGCCGACCAGTGGGCCGCTGAACCCGCTACCGTGGATGAGGTACTCGATGCTCAGCGCTGGGCCCGCGACCGGGCAAAGCGCCAAGTCGAGCGGGAGATTTCAAGAAAAGGACTACTCACCAAATGATGTTCGTGCTCGGCATCATCGCGTTCGCGTTGTGCATCCTCTTGTCGGTTGCACTGCACGAATGCGGCCACATGTGGGTGGCGCGCGCCACCGGGATGAAGGTGCGTCGCTACTTCGTCGGCTTCGGACCGACGCTTTGGTCGACGCGGCGGCCCAACAAGCTGGGTGAAACCGAGTACGGAGTCAAAGCCATCCCGTTGGGCGGCTTCTGCGACATCGCGGGAATGACCTCGGTCGACGAAATCGCACCCGAGGACCGGCAGTACGCGATGTACAGGCAGAAGACGTGGAAACGCACCGCCGTGCTGGCCGCCGGCCCCGCCATGAACTTCGTCGTCGGCCTCGTGCTCATCTATGCCATCGCGGTGATCTGGGGACTGCCCAACCTGCATCCGCCAACCCAGGCCATCGTCGGTGAAACCGGTTGTGTCGCAGCGCAAATCAGCAAGGACGAGGTGGCTGACTGCACCGGTCCCGGACCGGCCGCCGAGGCCGGCATTCGCGCCGGCGATGTGATCGTCAAGGTGGGCGACACGCCCGTCAGCACCTTCGACGAAGCCAGGACCGCACTGCAGCAGGCCTCCGGAGCGACCACCGTCGTCTACGAGCGGGACGGACAGCCCGCCAGCGCGGTCGTCGATGTCACCCGCACGCAGCGGTTCACCGGCGACAGCGACCAGCCCTCGACCGTCGGCGCCATCGGCATCGCCGCCGCGTACTTCGGGCCGACGCAGTACAACCCGTTGTCTGCGGTCCCGGCCACCTTCGCGTTCACCGGGGACCTGGCCGTCGAACTCGGCAAGTCGCTGGCCAAGATCCCGACCAAGATCGGTGCGCTGGTGCACTCGATCGGCGGCGGGGAGCGTGACCCGGAGACGCCGATCAGCGTCGTCGGCGCCAGCATCATCGGCGGCGACACCGTGGACGCCGGGCTGTGGGTCGCGTTCTGGTTCTTCCTGGCCCAGCTCAACTTCGTGCTTGGCGCGATCAACCTGGTGCCGCTGCTGCCCTTCGATGGCGGGCACATCGCCGTTGCGTGGTACGAGAAGATCCGCAATTTGATCCGGTCGGCGCGCGGCAAGGTGGCCGCGGCACCCGTCAACTACCTCAAGCTGATGCCGGCCACCTACGTCATTTTGTTCGTAGTGGTCGGATACATGCTGCTGACCGTCACCGCTGACCTGGTCAACCCGATCAGGTTGTTCCAGTAGGAGAAGAAGTCGTGGCCTCCACCCAAAGCATTGGTCTGGGGATACCGGCGCCGCCGGCGCCGACCCTGTCCCCGCGCCGCAGGACGCGCCAGCTCATGGTGGGCGACGTCGGCGTGGGTAGTGACTATCCGATCGCGGTGCAGTCGATGTGCACCACGAAGACACACGACATCAACGCGACGCTGCAGCAGATCGCCGAGCTGACGGCCTCGGGCTGCGACATCGTGCGCGTCGCGTGCCCGCGACAGGAAGACGCCGACGCGCTGCCCGCGATCGCGAAGAAATCGCAGATCCCCGTCATCGCCGACATCCACTTCCAGCCCAAGTACATCTTCGCCGCAATCGACGCGGGCTGTGCGGCGGTGCGCGTGAATCCCGGCAACATCAAGGAATTCGACGGCCGGGTCGGGGAAGTCGCCAAAGCCGCAGGGGCGGCGGGCATTCCGATCCGTATCGGCGTCAACGCCGGCTCCCTGGACAAGCGATTCATGGAGAAGTACGGCAAGGCCACGCCGGAGGCGCTGGTCGAGTCCGCGCTCTGGGAGGCCTCGCTGTTCGAGGAGCACGGCTTCGGCGATATCAAGATCAGCGTCAAGCACAACGACCCCGTGGTCATGGTGGCGGCCTACGAACTGCTGGCATCCAAGAGCGACTACCCGCTGCACCTTGGCGTGACCGAGGCCGGGCCGGCGTTCCAGGGCACCATCAAGTCCGCCGTCGCGTTCGGGGCGCTGCTGTCCAAGGGCATCGGCGACACCATCCGTGTCTCGCTGTCCGCGCCGCCCGCCGAAGAGGTCAAGGTCGGTAACCAGATCCTCGAATCGCTGAATCTGCGGCCGCGTGGTCTGGAGATCGTGTCGTGCCCGTCGTGTGGCCGCGCGCAGGTCGACGTCTACACCCTGGCCAACGAGGTGACCGCGGGCCTGGAGGGCATGGAGATTCCGCTGCGCGTCGCGGTGATGGGCTGCGTCGTCAACGGGCCGGGTGAGGCGCGCGAGGCCGACCTCGGCGTGGCGTCCGGCAACGGTAAGGGCCAGATCTTCGTCAAGGGTGAGGTCATCAAGACCGTCCCCGAGCACCTGATCGTCGAGACGCTGATCGAAGAGGCGATGCGAATCGCCGAAGAAATGGGTCCGGCGTCCGGATCAGACGCCAGCGGTTCGCCGGTAGTGACCGTAAGCTGAGGGATGGCCCTGTGAGCACGGAGCCGCTCCGGCGGCGACATCGGATCGGGGTCACCGCACCGTCACGGATCGGTTAGAAAGAGTCTCCATGTCGGCTCCTCCGCTGTTTCGCCGCGTCGATGAACGACGGGTTTCATTGGTACGCGAAGCGGGGGAGGTGTACCGCGTCCTGGACGAGGATCCGGTCGGCAGCTGCATGGTGGCGTCGCGCGTGGTCGAGCACGGCATCGAGCCCGCGGCGATCGGCGGCGAGCTGTGGACCCGTCGGCGCCCCACCGAATCCCTCTGTTACGCAGGGGCGAACCTGATCCCGCTGCGCGGCGGCGTCGATGACATGTACGCGTTCGCCGACAAGGCGATGAGCACCGCTCGGCGTTGCTCGTCTTTGGTCGGCCGCGCCGAGATGGTGCTCCCGATGTGGCAGCGGCTCGAGCATGCCTGGGGCGCGGCCCGCGACGTGCGTGAGCATCAACCGCTGATGGCGCTGAGCACTCCGCCCATCTGCGCGATCGACCCGAATGTCCGCCAGGTGCGCGCCGACGAGCTCGATTCATACCTGGTCGCGGCCATCGACATGTTCATCGGCGAGGTGGGCATCGACCCGCGGATCGGTGACGGCGGCCGCGGTTACCGGCGCCGCGTCGCGGGATTGATCGCCGCCGGCCGCGCGTGGGCCCGCTTCGAACGGGGCCAGGTGGTCTTCAAGGCGGAGGTCGGATCCCAGTCGCCGTCCGTCGGGCAGATTCAGGGCGTGTGGGTCCATCCCGATTGGCGCGGCCACGGAATCGGCACCGCGGGGACGGCGACCCTGGCCGCGGCGGTGGTCCGCGGTGGGCGCACCGCGAGCCTGTACGTGAACAGCTTCAACACCGTCGCCCGCGCCACCTATGACCGGATCGGCTTCACACAGGTCGGCACGTTCGCGACCGTTCTGCTCGACTGATTCCGGGTGCCTCTACGCTCGGGGAATGACCGATGACGATCCAAGAGTCGAACGCCGCGAGATCGCCGATGCGCTGATGCGCGCGCTCGAACGGCGCCACGAGCTCCTCGATGTCGTCGTCAAAGCCGAGGACTACGACGCCGCGATCGGGGCAATCGCAAGCCATCTCGGCACTTCGACCGCCGCTGCCGAGGCCGTGCTGCGGTTGTCTTTCGATCGGCTCACCAAGGTTTCGCGCCGGAGAATCGCGGCCGAACTCGAGGACCTCAACAATCAGCTGACCTTCACCAGGGGTGAGCCCGCGAGGCGGGTCGATGCCATCGTGCTGCGGCCCTTCGCCGCCGACGCCGATCGCGACATCTTCGCCGCGCGCACCGCCGACGTGCAGGAGGCGGGCGACGGTTCGCGGGCGCCCGCCGGAGAACTCGAGCACGAGATACAGGCCGGGCTGCAGCGCGTCGACGCCGAGGATGCGGCATGGCTGGTCGCGATCCACGGTCCGCAGAAGATCGGCATGGTCTTCGGCGATCTTGTGGCCGGTGAGGTCAACGTCCGGATCTGGATCCACCCGGACTACCGCAAGCAGGGCTACGGCACCGCGGTGCTTCGCAAGTCGCGCTCGGAGATGGCCGCCTTTTTCCCTGCCGTGCCGTTGGTGGTGCGGGCTCCGGCAGCGGGCCCGTAGCCCGCGTCGAAATCAATTCGTGGAATTCGTTGCGCGCCTCCACGATCTTGAGGTCTCGGATTCGTAACATCTGCCTCAATGGCAACTTCAGTATCACGTGTTACCGCCCTCCTGATGGTCGCGGCGGTGGTCATCGCCTTCGGGCCGGCCTGTACACCCAAGCCCGACGGGCCCGAGCCGACGGCTGAGCAGTTCTTCGCCGCGTTGATCGCCGGGGACACCGGGGCCGCCGCCGAATTGAGCGACCGACCCGCGGATGCGCGCCAAGCGCTCAACAATGCGTGGGCCGGCCTGCAGGCAACCCACCTCGACGCGCAGATCCTCAGCTCGAAGTACGCCGAGGACACCGGCAGTGTCGCCTACCGCTACACCTGGCATCTGCCCAAGGACCGCACGTGGACCTACGACGGGCAGCTCAACATGGTCCGCAACGAGGGCCGCTGGGAAGTGCGCTGGAGTGCCACCGGGGTGCACCCGAAGCTCGGCGAGAACCAGACGCTGGCGCTGCGCGCCGACCCGCCGCGACGGGCCTCGGTCAACGAACGTGGCGGCACCGACGTCCTGGTGCCCGGCTACCTCTACAACATCTCGCTCGACGCGCAGGCGGCGGCCGGTTCGCTGATGACGACGTCGCGCGCGGTCGTCGATGCGCTGCGGCCGTTCGACAACACACTGGGCCCGCAGCGCCTCGCCGAGCAGGCGAGTTCGTCGAAAAAGCCGATGTACCTGATCACGCTTCGGCAGTCCGACCACGACCGGGTGGCGGGCGCGATCGGAGCGCTGCCGGGCGTGGTGATCACGGCGCAGGCCGAATTGCTGCCGACCGATGAGACATTCGCGCCCGCGATCGTCAACGAGGTCAAGAAGGCGGTGGTCGACGAGCTCGACGGCCAAGCGGGATGGCGCGTGGTGAGCGTCAATCAGAACAACGTCGACGTCGACGTGCTCAACGAGGTGGCGGGCGAGCCGGCGCCATCGATCACGATCAGTCTCGACCGTGCCGTGCAGAATGCCGCGCAGAACGCCGTCAACTTCACCGGCAAGCCCGCGATGATCGTGGCGATCAAGCCATCCACCGGCGAGATCCTGGCTGTCTCGCAGAACGCCTCGGCCAACGCGCAGGGGCCGCTGGCCACCACGGGCCTCTACCCGCCGGGGTCGACGTTCAAGATGGTCACCGCGGGGGCGGCGATGGAGCGTGACATGGCCACTCCCAATACGCTGCTGCCCTGCCCGGGCACCATGGACATCGGCCATCGCACCGTGCCCAATTACGGCGGGTTCGATCTCGGCACCGTGCCGATGTCGCGGGCGTTCGCCAGTTCGTGCAACACGACCTTCGCGGAACTGGCGAGCCGGATGCCGCCGCGCGGGTTGACGCAGGCAGCCGCGAAGTACGGCATCGGCACGGATTACGCGATCGAGGGTATGACCACCGTCACCGGCTCGGTACCGCCGACGGTGGACCTCGCCGAACGCACCGAGGACGGCTTTGGACAGGGCAAGGTCGTCGTCAGCCCCTTCGGCATGGCGCTGGCCGCAGCGACGGTCGCAGCCGGGAAAACGCCTGTGCCACAACTGATCGAAGGCCGCCATACCCAGGTCACCGGTGACCTGACGCCGATAAGTCCGAAGATTCTCGACGGCTTGCGGCCGATGATGCGGTTGGTTGTCACCAACGGCACCGCCAAGGATCTCCAGGGCGCGGGTGACGTGCGGGGTAAGACCGGGGAGGCGGAGTTCGCGGGTGGCTCGCATTCGTGGTTCGCCGGGTACCGCGGTGACATGGCGTTCGCGGCGCTGATCGTCGGCGGCGGATCCTCGGAGTACGCGGTGCGGATGCTCAAGTTGATGTTCGACTCGCTGCCGCCGAGCTACCTGGCCTGAGCCCGCACGGGTTCGATCCCAACCGGCCGCGGCGGTACCGTTGAACCGTTATGACAGGGCTCGATGACCAACGTGGGATGCGCATCTCCGACGCGCAGGCAGCGATGCGCATCTCCGATGCGGATCGCAACGGGACGTTGCGCCGGCTGCACAACGCCGTCGCCCTCGGGTTGATCGACATCGACGAATTCGAAGAGCGCTCGGCGCTGGTGTCGAGTGCGCGGCTGCACACCGACCTCGACAACCTCGTCGGTGATCTGCCTGGACCTGGCGCAATCGTCACGACGGCCACCGACCGCGTGGAGTTGCGGGGCGTGCTCGGCTCGCTCAAGCGCCAGGGGGAGTGGATCGTGCCGACGCGGTTGGCGTTACATCGGCGGGTCGGCTCGGTTGACCTCGACCTGACCAAGGCGCGCTTCGCGGGGTCCATCGTCGTGGTGGAACTCGACCTGAAGTTCGGTGGGCTCGACCTTCGGCTGCCCGACGGCGCCAGCGCATCGATCGACGACGTCGAGGTGGTCGTCGGCAGCGCTCACGATCACCGCAAGGACGCACCCGCCGAAGGCAATCCGCACGTCATCCTCACCGGAAAGGTGGTCTGCGGGTCCGTCGACATTCGTGGGCCACGCAAAGGCTTGCGTTTCGGGCGTATCACTTGAGCGGCTCGTCGGGGACCCCGAACCGCTGCTGATATTCGCGCACCTGCTCACGCACCGCTCCGGCGTCAAGCCCCGTGTCGTCCCACGTGTAGCGGCCACCGCCACCATCGCCGGGGTGAGCGGCCAGGAACGCGCGCATCTTCTGCTCGGCCGTGGGCGAAAGTTCGCGTCCGAGTTCGGCATACAGCGCGCGAATGGTGGCGAACGGGTCGCGGACGAAATCGGCGAACTGTACGTCCACGATCCGATGTCCGGCCAGCGCCTCTGAATCCCGCAGTTTCATCCCCCGTTCGAGGCCGACCACGATCTCTTCGCATGACTGCCCTGCGCAGTCGGTGATCGAACTGTCGTCGGATGCGAGACGACGCAGGTGGTGGGTCAGTGCGCTGATCGACGAGATCACGTTGAGCGGGTCGCGGTGGTTCTGCACGATGAGCGCGTCGGGATATTCGGCGACCAGCGCGTCGAGCTGCCACAGATGCGCGGGCGACTTCAACAGCCAGAAACAGGCCCCGCCGGGCACCCCGGATTGCAAGTGCTGCAGGAACGTTCGGTGATAGCGATAGGCAGGCCGGTGGTCGGCGTCGTACAGGAGCCACCGGTAGTACGTCGGCAGGCGGTACTGCACGGAGAAGATCATGCTGCAGAACTGTCCCGCGGTGATCCGTACGCATTCCTGGCCATGAAGCGCGCCCATCGGATGGAACGCCAGGAGCCCGGGAACGATCTGCTCTGACATCTCGATGCTCGCCTGGGTTTCGGCGATGCGGGGGTCAGTGGCATACGTCTCCGGCCGGGGCAGGGGGTGTGGGTTGTCCACCTCCCAGGTCAGTGGGGGCCGCAGCTCGGGGTCCTGCGCGAGGAGGTCGAACAGGATGGTGGTGCCGGTGCGTGGCTGCCCGACGATGAATATGGGCCTGCTGATCTGCTGCGCGGCGACGGCGGGATTCTCCTTGCGCCACTTGGTGATCTGCAGTCGGCTGACCATGGGCCGGATGATGTCGAGCACCGCGATCTCGACGCCGAGATCGTTCAGGCGTGCCTCGGTGACCAGTCCGTCGCACAACAGGTTCAGCCCTTCGCGCCAGCTGTCGTCGCCGCCGAAGTCGTCGCTGGCCGCCATCTCGCACGCCTGCTCGACGAGCAGGCCGGGCTGGAAACGCTCGCCGCTCACGACACGTCCCCGCCGTGCCGGACGCTGGTCTGGACGTCCGGCGGGGCGGGGTTGTCGAGCCACCGCAGCACGATGAAGCCGCGGCGCCGACCGCCGGTATCCAGCCAGTGGCCGTGACCGAAGTCTTTGGCCCCGATGGCGATTCGCACGGTACCGTTGTCGCCCGGCGCGACCCCCTTGTTGGTGACGGAGCTATGGCGATGCCGAGGCTCCAGGCACTCGTGCCAGATGCTCTCCAGCGTCACGTTCCAGTACCGCGTGTTGGGTGGCTGGATCTCGAGTACGAGCGACTCGTCGGGCTCGAGCCCAAAGGTGCCGATCATGTAGAGGTTGTCGGGTGTGGTGTCCGCGCCACCGAGTTCGGCGGCCTCGGCGGTCATCAGTTTGTTCGGCTGGTCGAGCAGTTCGGGTTTGATCGTGCGGTGCATCGTGGCCAGCTTGACGATCGTCCATGCCATCGCGGTGAACTGTTGTGCAGCAACGTCATCGGTGATCGGCCGCAGCGGATCGGGATCGAGGGATTCGATATGCATGGTGGCGGGCTCTTCGATCGCGAAGTCGCCGATGTACTCGCGGACGACGATCGACGAGGCGTCCTCCGGGATGGACACCCATTGGGCCGAACCGAGCACTTGGCCCGACGGCTCGGTGGGGGAGAACAGCAATTCGAACCTGCCGGAGTCGAGTACGAGGTCGGTGTCGCTGACGTATCCCGACATGCGTCGTGGCGTCAGGCCGGTGCCGGCAAGCACTTGGTAGCCGAGGTAGGCGGTGGTGCCGCGGGTGCCGGTGACGCGGTAGGCGCGATCGCCGCGGATCATCGCCAACAGGTAGCGGCCGTCGGGGTTGGGGCCCCCGATCATCCGGGTGTCGGAGCACATGTCGAAGAATGCCGGACGTTCGGGGTCGGCCTGGACGGACAGTTCCGAGCACAGTCCGATGATCTTCGCGACGACCTGAAGGCCCTCGATGAGCTCCCGCTCGTCGATTGCGTCCGCGGTCACCGACTTGGTGAGGTCGGCCAGCATCTGTTGAACCAACTGCCAGGATTCCAGGGTTTTCGGCGCGGCCGTGTTGCCATCGATGTCCACAGTGAGACATAGTCTCATCATGGACGTCGTCTCACCAGAGAATTCGCGGGAAAGTCTGACGGTCCGCAGGCAGCGGGCCACGCGATCCCGCATCGCGACGGCGGCGGCACAGCGAGTCGCCGAAAACGGCCTGGCCGGGGTGACGGTCGAGCAGATCGCGGCGGCGGCCGAGGTCGGGCGCGCGACGTTCTTCCGGTATTTCAGCTCAAAGGAGGACGCCGTCGCCGAGGGGATGACAACGCGGTGGCTGGATGCGATCACGGCGGTCATCGCCAAGCAGCCTGCGGGGTTGTCGGCGAGCGACGCGGTGATCGCGGGGTTCGGCGACCTGGGTGACGGCTTCGAGGCGATCAGCGCCCAGGTCCGTGACCTGGCCATATTGACCCGGTCATCGCCCGCGCTCAGCGCGTGGACGCTGCAGATCTATCTGCGCTACGAGGCCGTCATCGCGGACTTGGTGGCCCCGCGTATCGGTGATCTGACCGCCGACGACCCGCGGCCGAGGCTCATCGGTGCATTGGCCATGGCCTCGGTGCGGATCGCACTGGACGACTGGCTGCTGCACGGCGGATCGCTGCCTGTCCGCGTGCGGTCGGCGTTGTCGGCGCTGCGCGTCGACTAGTCAGATCACCGCTTGAACAGCTGAGTGCCGGTGCGCACCAGCCGCTCCCACCCGGCCGGGCGGCCGACGAGCTTGCCGATGAGCGGCGTCGAATCGAAATAGGAAACTCGTTCGGCGACAAGGCCGTCGGTGAAGGTGAACCGGTCGACGGCGTCCCAGGCGATGGGCTTGCCGCCGTATGTGCCGCTGAGCGTGAACTCGATGAACACCTCGTGACCGCCATGACCGACGCGATGCACGTCGGCATGCAGGTCGGGAATCAGGGCGAACAGTCGCTGAAATGCCTCGCGGCAGGCCTGCTTGCCGCGAAGGGTGCCCATCATCGGCTGGGTCAGCACGATGTCCTCGCTCCATAGCGCCTCGTGCTTGGCCAGATCGGGTGTGCGCCACGTCGCGGCGAACTGTTCGGCGAATCGGGCGGCGAACTGCTCGTCTACCTCGTCGATGGTCATGACCGTCGAATGTAGTGGCCGCCGCCGACTATTCTGGCGTCATGCCTGTTCGTACCGCCCTTCGTCCCGGCGTGGTGTCACCGACGCTGCCCGTGCCCCGCTCGATCGTGCGCCCCGAATACGTGGGTAAGGCGACCGCGCAGGAGGGTAGCGAGCCGTGGGTGCAAACCCCCGAGGTGATCGAGAAGATGCGCGTCGCCGGACGCATCGCCGCCGCGGCGCTGGCCGAGGCGGGTAAGGCCGTCGCGCCGGGCGTCACCACCGACGAGCTCGACCGCATTGCGCACGAGTACATGATCGACCACGGCGCCTACCCGTCGACGCTGGGCTACAAGGGCTACCCGAAGTCCTGCTGCACCTCACTGAACGAGATCATCTGCCACGGCATCCCCGACTCGACCGTGATCGAGGACGGCGACATCGTCAACATCGACGTCACCGCCTTCATCGACGGTGTCCACGGCGACACCAACGCCACCTTCCTGGCGGGGGACGTGTCCGAGGAGCACCGGCTGCTCGTCGAGCGCACCCAAGAGGCCACCATGCGCGCGATCAAGGCCGTCAAGCCGGGACGTGCCCTGTCGGTCGTCGGCCGTGTCATCGAGTCGTACGCAAACCGGTTCGGCTACAACGTGGTTCGTGACTTCACCGGCCACGGCATCGGCACCACATTCCACAACGGCCTGGTGGTGCTGCACTACGACCAACCCGCCGTGCAGACGGTGCTCGAACCGGGAATGACGTTCACGATCGAGCCGATGATCAACCTCGGTGCGTTGGACTACGAGATCTGGGACGACGACTGGACCGTCGCGACCAAGGACAAGAAGTGGACCGCGCAGTTCGAGCACACGCTGGTGGTCACCGAGGACGGCGCCGAGATCCTGACCCAGTTGTGACTGGACACTTCGCGGGTGTGAAACCACTGCGACTTTTCGGCCGAATTTTCGCAGTGAGTTCACACCCGGTGTCATGAGCGGAGCGCTGCTCGTGGCCGGCACCACCTCCGACGCCGGCAAGTCCATGGTCGTCGCGGGGCTGTGTCGCCTGTTGGTCCGCAAGGGGATTCGCGTCGCCCCCTTCAAGGCGCAGAACATGTCGAACAATTCTGCGGTTACGGTCGAGGGCGGGGAGATCGGCCGGGCCCAGGCCATGCAGGCCCGCGCGGCGGGCTTGGCTCCGAGCGTGCGTTTCAACCCGGTGCTGCTCAAACCGGGCAGCGACCGCACCTCGCAACTGGTGGTCCGCGGAATAGCGGTGGACACTGTGGGCGCCGGGGATTATTTCACCCACCGCGAACAGCTGGCGACCGTGGTTGCCGACGAATTGCGATCTCTGAGAACAGACTTCGATGTCGTGATAGTTGAAGGCGCCGGCTCGCCCGCCGAGATCAACCTGCGCGCGACCGACATCGCGAACATGGGGCTGGCCCGTGCCGCGCAGCTGCCGGTCGTGGTCGTCGGCGACATCGACCGCGGCGGACTGCTGGCCCATCTGTACGGCACGGTCGCCGTGCTCGAACCCGACGATCAGCGACTCATCTGCGGGTTCCTCGTCAACAAGTTCCGCGGCGACCCCGCACTGCTGGCGCCGGGCCTCACGCAGCTGCAGGAGCTGACCGGCCGACCGACCTATGGCGTGATCCCATACAGCGAGGGGCTGTGGATGGACGCCGAGGATTCCGTTTCCGTGCTCACCCATCGCGTGGTCGGCGATCCGCAGCGCCCCCGCGGGCAGGACTGGCTGCGAGTCGCCGCCGTCCGGCTGCCGCGCATCTCCAACTCGACCGACGTCGAGGCCCTGGCCTGCGAGCCCGGAGTGCTGGTGCGCTGGGCAGGGGACCCCGCCGACCTGGCAGACGCCGACGTCGTCGTCATCCCCGGTAGCAAGGCCACCGTCGCCGACCTGACGTGGTTGCGGGAGCGCGGCCTGGCAGACGCCATCCAGGCGCACAGCCGACTGGGAAAGCCCGTGCTCGGCGTGTGCGGCGGATTCCAGATGCTCTGCCGTCGCATCGACGACACCGTGGAGTCGGAGGCGGGCACCGTCGACGGGCTCGCGCTGCTCGACGCCGACATCGCGTTCGCACCCGTGAAAACGTTGCGCCACCACGAAGCCCCGTTGCACGGCTACGAAATTCACCACGGTCTCCTCAGCCGCTCAACCGAAGACGACTGGCTGGGCGTGGGGATTCGCAACGGCGACGTATACGGCACCCATTGGCACGGCCTGCTCGACAACGACGATGTGCGACGGCAATGGCTCAACGAGGTCGCGGCCGCCGCAGGGCGAAGTGAATTCGTCGTCGCCCGCGACGTCGACGTCCGCGCGCGCCGCGACGCCCAACTCGACGTGATGGCCGACCTGATCACCAGCCACGTCGACGTCGACGCCGTGGTCGCCTTGCTGCACAACGGTCCGCCGAAACTGCCGTCGATCGCCACTAGGCTGGCTCCATGACCTGGCGCAATATGCTGGTCCTCTTCGCCACGGCACTGCTGGTGGGTAGCTGCGCCCACCCGATTGCGGGCACGGCGACCTGGCCCGGCGCCCGGCTCGAGAACGTGCTGCTCACCCCCGCCGACTTCCCATCGGGCGTGCAGTTCGAACGCATCAACCGCGAGCCCGGCCAGGCCGACGGCGCGGGCGCGCCGCCTGCAATGCTGTCGCGCCCGGAGGGCTGCTCGGAGGGGCTGACGCGGGCGATCGCCGATTCGGCCGAGCGCGGACCCGGAAGCGCCGCTGAGTACCTCGTCGCCTATGACGGCGCTCGGATGGTCATCACGGTGTTGACGTGGCGACTGGACCTCGAGAAGTTGGCGGCGGTCGCCGATCGGTGCGCAAAGTACGAGACGTTCTTCGATTCGTCGACGCCCGGCATACCGATGACGACGACGCGACTGCAGACGTCGCGCGCCGACGCGCTCGTATACGAGCAGACCATGCGGTTGAGAGGCCAAACGGACAGCGTCTACTTCTCGTTCGAGAACATCGGGAACACCGCGGTGTTCGGAGTCGCTTTCCCGACACCCAACTCGTCGATCCCCGTCAAAGGTTCGCTGCCGCAAACGTTTCTGGAGACAACGGCAAAGCAGGCCCAGCGCGCACAATCTGCGTGAACACCGTGTTTGCTCAAGGCGAAAACGACCCGCTCTCAGGTGACCGCCTGTAGCGTGGCGAAATGCCGCCGACCACAGTCACCGTCGACGGGTTCGGTGTGTCCGTCGACGTGGGCGGCCCCGAAAAAGGGTCCGTCGTCGTGGTCCTCGGTGCCGCCCACCATGCACCCGCGGCGTACGAACCGGTATGTCAACGGCTGCACACCGCGTCCCTGCGAACTGTGGTCATCGCACCGGACCCGCGGCTGACCGCCAAGACGGTGATCGAGGTCCTCGACGCGCTCGACGTGAAGTGGGCGTTGTTGGTCGGTGACCGCGTCGGCGGGGAATTGGCATGGGAGCTCGCTGCGACGCGGTTGGACCGGTTCATCGGGCTGGTGGTGATCGACCGCGGCCACCCGCGCGTCGCCGACCCCTCCGGTGTGGTCCGCGACGACCATTGCCCGCCGGTGGAAATGAACACCACTGCGTTGGTCAGTACGCCCGCCGCACGCGCGGTGGCCAAAGCCAGCCAGCGCTACGTGTACGGCGACTACCGGATGGTCGACCTACTCGGCAGGCGCAATGCTCAGGAGTCCACGGCGCAGCTCGCCGCCGAGATCGTGATGCGCACGAGCACCTGGTAGGTCTAGCCGGTGGGCACCTCGTCGGGTGTCCAGGCCTGCGGCAACGCGGGACTGCCCGGGAAGAGGAAGTCGACGAAAGCCTTTGCGGTGGGCTGGGGCTCGTGGTTGGCCAGCCCGGGACGCTCGTTGGCTTCGATGAACACGTAGTCGGGTGCGGTGACGTCGGGAACCAACAGGTCGATGCCGGTCACCGGAATGCCGATCGCGTCGGCGGCCTTCACGGCGACCTCGCTCAGATGCGGGTTCACCTTCGCGGTCACATCGTGGATCGTGCCGCCCTGATGCAGGTTCGCCGTTCGACGTACGCGCAGGGTGCGCCCTTCGGGCAGTACGTCGTCGAACGAGAAGCCCGCCTCGGCGACCGTCGCCTCGGTGACCTCGTCCATCGGAATGCGCGATTCGCCGCCGGTGGCGGCCGCGCGGCGTCGGCTCTGCGCCTCGATGAGTTCGCGAATCGTGTGGTGGCCGGTGCCGATGATTTCGGCGGGCTTGCGTAGTGCAGCGGCCACCACCTTGCCGTCGATCACCACCAACCGCAGATCGTCGCCGGGTGCGCGCTGCTCGATCAGCACGTTCGGGTGCTCTTCCCGCGCCCGCGCCAGGGCCGCGTCCAACTCGTCGGTGCTGTTGACCCCGACGGTGATGCCCTTGCCCTGCTCCCCGCGGGTCGGTTTGACGACGACGTCGCCGACCTCTTCGAGGAAGGCGTGGTCGTGTTCGTCGAATGTGGCCAGACGTCCCTTGGGCACCAGGATCCCGGCCTCGGACACCAGACGTCGGGTCAGCCTCTTGTCGTCGCATCGTGCCATCGCCACCGCGGAGGTGTACTCCGACAACGACTCCCGCGTGATGACACTGCGACCGCCATGTGACAGGCGCATCTCGCCGGCTCCCGCGTCGAGGACCTCGACCCAGATCCCGCGGCGCATCGCCTCGTCGGCGATGATCCGCGCATACGGGTTCAGATCGTCGACGGTCTCCGGGGGATGGGTGAACAGCGGTTCGTTGATCGCGTTCTTCCGTTTGACGGCCATGACCGGAACGCGCTCGAAACCCAGCTTCTCGTACAGGCCGATGGCGGCATCGTTGTCGTGCGCCACCGACAGGTCCATGTAGGCCCGGCCACGTTTGCGGTACAGCGCGGCCAGCGCGCGGGTGAGTGCCGCGCCGACACCCGGCAGGCTGGTCGTCGGATCGACGGCCAGCGTCCACAGGCTCGAACCGTTCTCCGGGTCGTCGAACAACCGCTTGTGGTCGACCCCGGTGACGGTGCCGACCAACGATCCGTCGTCGTCGCGTACCGCCACCAGGTAGTCGAGCGCATCGCGGTCTTCGCTGTTGTCCCACAGCACCTCGACGGGTGCGGGCACCATTCCGCAGCGCATGTAGACCCGGTTGATGTCCTCGGCCTCCTCGGGACGCTCCAGCGACCGGACGGTGAACCCGGTGGGCGCCGTGCGCTGCGCGTTGTCGTCGGAGAACCGCAGCCGATAGGTGTGACTGGGGTCGATGAACAACTCGGCGGGCGCCATCGCGACGAGGACGTGTGGCTCTCGGGCGTACATGCAGATGTCGCGACGACCATGCCCCTCTTGCCGCAACACCTCGGCGAGCTTCGCCGGGTCCGCGAACGTCTGCCCGAATATCAGTCGGCCCCAGCCCATTTCGACGGCCACGTCGTCGGCCATCGCGTCGACCAAGTGTTGGGGCGACGCGTCGTGCAGGCCGAGAGTGATCGCTTCGGTGCTTTCGGGGTTCAAGGCGGTCACGCCGCCGTCCCGTTGATCCCGTGGCGCTGCAGCCACAGTTCCAGCAATCCGAGCTGCCAGAGTTCGTTGCCCCGCAGCGGGGTCAGGCGACCGTTCGGGTCGGCCAGCAGGTGGTCGACCGCATCGGGACGGAACAGCCCGCGTTCCTTGGCGACCGGAGCGTAGAGCGCATCGCGCACCAGCTCGAGGTACGGACCCTCCAGGTGGGTCAGCGCCGGCACCGGGAAGTAACCCTTGGGACGATCGATGACTTCGGCGGGGATCACCCGTCGGGCAGCCTGCTTGAGCACGCCCTTGCCGTCGTGTGCGATTTTCAGCGCGGGTGGGCACGTGGCGGCCAACTCGACGAGCTCGTGATCCAGGAATGGCACCCGGCCCTCCAGGCCCCAGGCCATCGTCATGTTGTCGACACGCTTGACCGGGTCGTCCACCAGCATCACCGTGGTGTCGAGCCGAAGGGCGCGGTCGATGCCGGTGGCCGCGCCGCGGTGCGCGAAGTGCTCGGTGACGAACTCCCCGCTGGGGTCGCTTTCCACGAGATAGTCCGACGAGACGAGTGCGGCGACGCCGGCGGCGTCACGGTCGAAGAACGCGGCGCGATAGCTGGCCACCGCACTGTCCAGCGAGGTGGCGTCGGCCATCGGCGGATACCAGTGGTAGCCGGCGAACACCTCGTCGGCGCCCTGCCCGGACTGGACCACCTTGACGTACTTGGCCACTTCTTGGCTGAGCAGATAGAACGCGACGCAGTCGTGGCTGACCATCGGCTCACTCATGGCGCCGATCGCGCCGTCGAGCGCGGGCAGCATCCGGTCGGTGCCGATGTTGATCTGATGGTGGTCGGTGCCGAATCGCTCGGCGATGATGTCGGAGTACGTGAACTCGTCGCCGGCCACGCCGCCCACCGACTCGAAGCCGATGGAGAAGGTCGCCAGACCATGCTGGCCCGCCTCGGCGAGCAGTCCGACGATCAGGCTGGAGTCGACCCCGCCGGAGAGCAGGCATCCGACGGGCACATCGGCGACCAGCCGGCGGTCGACCGCGACGCGCAGTGACTCCAGAACCGCGTCCTCCCAGTCACGTTCGGACCAGTCGGCGCGATCGGCGTGCGGGGTGAAGTCGGGTTCCCAGTACGTGGTCGTCGTGCGCCGGCCATCGGGCTCGATCGCGACCAGGGTCGCGGGCGGCACCTTGCTCACGCCGCGCAAGATCGTCCGCGGCGGCGGGACGACGGAGTGGAACGACAGGTAGTGATGAAGCGCCAACGGATCGATGCGGGTGTCGACGCCGCCGCCGGCGAGCAGTGCGGGCAGTGACGACGCGAACCGGATCCGCGATGCGTCCTCGGTGAGATACAGCGGTTTGATGCCCAGCCGATCGCGGCCGAGCAGCACCCGTCCGCTGTCGCGTTCGACGATCGCGAACGCGAACATGCCGTAGAGGCGGTCGACGAAACGGTCGCCCCAGTGGTGGTAGGCCTTGAGCAACACCTCGGTGTCGCTGTGCGAGAAGAAGCGGTACCCGTGCTGCTCGCTCAGCTCGCGGCGCAACTGCTTGTAGTTGTAGATGCAGCCGTTCCACGCAATGGCCAGCCCGAGTTCGGAGTCGACCATCGGCTGCGCGCCGGCCTCGGACAGATCGATGATTTTCAGGCGACGATGACCCAGCGCGACCCTGCCCTGCGACCACACGCCTGCGGCGTCAGGACCCCGCCGCTCCATGGCCTCGGCCATGGCCGAGACCGCGGTGATATCAGGTGAATGGCCGTCGAGTCGCACCTCGCCGGTGGCTCCGCACACGCATGGAACTCTACCCGAGTTGACGGATGGGAAACCTGGTCGCCACCTCAGCGACGTGTGAGCTAGGAAACACCCTCCAACTGTTCACCCGTTTCGTCTACCTGCTTGATCGGGCCGGTGAACCACTTCTTCACCGACACGTGCCAGTAGATGTAGAGCAGGATCAGCACGCCGCCGACCAGAAGCGGGGTGTAGTTGACGTACTTCCACTCGAAGGCGTCCCCCCACGGCACACCGCCCGAGGATGTCGGGAACATCGCGATGATCGAGGTGATGATGATCTCGACGACAGCGACGGGAGCCATCCACTTGTGGTGGCCCCGCAGGTTCCACCGACCCACCTTGAACTCGTCGCCCATCCGCCAGCGCAGGTAGATGGGCACCGCGAAGCACAGATACAGGCCGACGACGCCGATCGAGACCACCGCGAAGAAGGCCACCGGGACCGGGGCGCCGTTGATGTCGACCTCGACGAGCGCGGGGAGCGTGATCGTGGCCGCGAGGACTGCGGTGACGATGACACCGTTGGCGGGAATCTTGTTCTTGCTCACCTTCGACCACAGCTGGTGGCCGGGAACCGCACGGTCGCGGCTGAACGCGAACAACATCCGCGACGCGCTCGTCTGGCACGCCGTGGTGCAGAAGAACTGCCCGGCCGTCGAGATCAGCAGGATGATCGCGACCCACTGCGAGTCCAGCGCCTGGTTGAAGATCCCGACGACCGCACCACCGCCTGCGGACACCGCATCGGAGTCGTTGACGGCGAACAGGAACGTCAACAGCAGGATCCAGCCGCCGATCGCCGAGTAGAAGATGGACCGCCAAATGCCCTTGGCTGCACCGTCTGCCGCACTCTTGGTCTCCTCGGACAGATGCGCCGATGCGTCGTAGCCGGTGATCGTGTACTGCGTCAGGATCGCCGAGATCGGCAGCACGAACAGCAATACACCGATTCCGGACATCTCGCCGCCGAACATCCCGCTGTTGTTGATGGTCTTGGCGAATACGTCCGAGAAGCTGGCGTGCTGTTCGGGCAGCAGCCAGAGGATCAGGATCACCGTCGCCGCGCCCGCGACGTGCCACCAGACCGAGATGTTGTTGATGACGGCGAGCAAGTGCGACGAGAAGATGTTGATGGTCGCCGAGATGGCCAGGATGATCACGAACAGCACGAACGTCCGAGTCAGGCTGTATCCCGCGAGCCAGGTCTCACTGAAAGTGCCGAGCGTGAGGTCGAGGAACGTCGCGCAGCCGTACGCCACCGAGGCCAAGATGGCGATCAATCCGATCAGATTGAGCCAGCCGGTGTAGAAACCGGCCTTGGGGCCGCCGAGTTTGGCTGCCCACCAATAGATTCCGCCCGATGTCGGATACGCCGACACGAGTTCGGACATGCACAACCCGATGATGAGGATGAACACCGAGACGATCGGCCAACCCCAGGCGATCGCGGCGGGGCCGCCGTTGTTCCAGCCGAGGCCGAAGGAGGTGAAGCAGCCCGCCAGGATCGAGATGATCGAGAACGAGATGGCGAAGTTCGAGAAGCCCGACCACGACCGGTTCAGTTCCTGGACGTAGCCGAGGCTGGCGAGATGTCGTTCGTCCTCATTGAGATATTCGTGACCTTCTGGCACGGCGGGTTCTCCTTCGCGATTCTCGAGCGCTTCGCGGCTTGCAGTGGGACGGGACTCGCGCTCACTGAGTAGGGACAATAGAGTGCCATTGGTCGGCTGTCCTACCTTTGCAATGACATTTCTGTTAAGGAATACCGAGAAGGCCCCGCCGAGCAAATTCCAATGGTTGGCTGCCCGTCATCGTCGGTACTCGAGAGGAAGGTTCCGCAATGAGCCAGAACCCCGGCATGTTGTCGCAAGCCGACCTCGAAAAGCTGGTGGCCAACGGGGACATCGACACCGTCATCCTGGCGTTCTGCGATATGCAGGGGCGGCTCACCGGCAAGCGGGTGTCGGCGCGATTGTTCGTCGAAGACGTCGCTGAGCATGGGGCGGAGTGCTGCAACTACCTGTTGGCCGTCGACGTCGACATGAACACCGTCGACGGCTACGCGATGTCGAGTTGGCAAACCGGCTACGGCGACATGGTGATGAAGCCTGACTTCTCGACGCTGCGACGCGTGCCATGGCTGCCGGGCACCGCGCTGGTGATGGCAGACCTGGAGCGCGTCGACGGCGACCCGGTGACCCCGGCGCCACGCAGCATCCTCAACCGCCAGATCGACCGGCTGTCCGAGCTCGGTCTGGTGCCCTACGTGGGGACCGAGCTCGAGTTCATGGTGTTCGAGGATTCGTACCGCGACGCGTGGACGAAGGGGTACCGGAACATGACGGCGGCCTCGGATTACAACGTCGACTACGCGATGCACGCGTCGACCCGAATGGAGCCGCTGCTTCGCGACATCAGGCTCGGCATGACCGGCGCGGGAATGTACTGCGAGGGCGTGAAGGGCGAATGCAACCTCGGGCAGCAGGAGATCGCCTTCCGCTACGACCACGCGAGGGTGACGTGTGACAACCACACGATCTACAAGAACGGCGCCAAGGAGATTGCCGATCAGCACGGCAAGAGCCTGACATTCATGGCGAAATTCGATGAGCGCGAAGGCAACAGCTGTCACATCCACATTTCGTTGCGCGGCATCGAGGACGGCGAGCCGAAGGTTCCCGTGTTCGCCGACCCCGGCGCATCGGACGGAATGTCGACGATGTTCCGCAGCTTCATCGCCGGCCAGCTGGCGACGCTGCGTGAGCTGACGCTGTTCTATGCACCGAACATCAACTCCTACAAGCGATTCGCCGAGGGCAGCTTCGCGCCTACGGCCATCGCGTGGGGGATGGATAACCGAACGTGCGCGCTGCGCGTGGTGGGGCACGGTCCGGGCATGCGGGTGGAATGCCGCGCGCCCGGCGGCGACGTCAACCAGTACCTCGCGGTGTCGGCGCTGATCGCCGGCGGCCTGTACGGTATCGAGCACGAGCTGGAACTGCCGGAACCGTTCGAGGGCAACGCTTATACGAGTGGCGCCGAAAGCCTTCCGACCACGCTGACCGAGGCCGCGGCGCTGTTCGAGAAGTCCGAAGTGGCCCGTGCGGCGTTCGGCGACGACGTCGTGGAGCACTATCTCAACAACGCCCGCGTCGAACTCACCGCGTACAACGCGGCCGTGACGGACTGGGAAAGGGTGCGGGGCTTTGAGCGGCTTTGACGCGAGAAGCGAAGGCGGAACCGGGGCGAGCGAAGCGACGGGAGAGAGAGCGCGCACATCCCGCCCGGTCGTCGGGCTGACCACGTATCTGCAGCAGGCGCAAACGGGGGTGTGGGACGTGCGCGCCAGCTTCCTGCCCGCCATCTATTTCGAGGGAGTCGGGCTGGCGGGCGGAATCTCGGTACTGCTGCCGCCGCAGCACGTGGACGACGAGATCGTCGACCGCGTGCTCGACGGACTCGATGGGCTGATCATCACCGGCGGGCGCGACGTCGACCCTGACGCCTACGGTCAGGATCCGCACCCTGCCACCGATGAGGCCAACGAAGACAACCGTCGGCGTGACGGATGGGAATTCGAGCTCCTCAGGGGCGCTATTCGGCGCGGCCTGCCCGTCCTCGGAATCTGCCGCGGCGCCCAGGTGGTCAACGTCGCACTCGGCGGCACCCTGCACCAGCATCTGCCTGAAGTACTCGGCCACACCCGCCACCAGCAGGGCAACGCGGTGTTCTCGACGTCGTCGGTGCGCACCGTGCCCGGTACCCGGCTGGCGGCGCTGATCGGGGAGTCGTCGGACGCGCAGTGCTACCACCATCAGGCCCTCGACCGCCTCGGTGAAGGTCTGATCGTCAGCGCCCAGGACGACGACGGCGTCATCGAGGCCGTCGAGATCTCCGGTGACCACTTCCTTTTGGCGGTGCAGTGGCATCCCGAGGAACGGCTGGACGATCTGCGCTTGTTCGCCGCATTGGTCGAGGCAGCCGCAACGTATTCGAGAGAAAAGGTGACCGCGTGACGGCGAGTGAGCTGATCAACCCCGCGACCGAGGAACTGCTGCGCACCGTCGAGCAGACCAGCCTCGCGGGTGTCGACGACGCAGTGGCACGCGCCAAGGCCGCGCAACGCGATTGGGCGCGTCTGGCACCCGGCGACCGGGCCGCCGCCTTGCGGTCGTTCGCCGCCGCGATCGACGCGCACGTCGACGAGCTGGCCGCGCTGGAGGTCGCCAACTCCGGGCATCCGATCGGCAATGCGACGTGGGAGGCGGGCCACGTCCGCGACGTGCTGCAGTTCTACTCCGCGACACCGGAACGGTTGTCGGGCAAACAGATTCCAGTGGCCGGCGGCCTGGACATCACCTTCAACGAGCCGCTGGGCGTCATCGGGGTGATCACGCCGTGGAATTTCCCGATGCCCATCGCGGTGTGGGGATTCGCACCGGCCTTGGCCGCCGGGAACGCGGTACTGGTCAAACCCGCTGAATGGACACCGCTGACCACGATCCGGATAGGCGAACTCGCCGTCGAGGCCGGCCTGCCTCCCGACCTGTTCCAGGTGTTGCCCGGAAAGGGGTCGGTGGTCGGTGAGCGGTTCGTCACCCATCCCGATGTACGCAAGATCGTCTTCACCGGTTCCACCGAGGTCGGCACCCGCGTGATGGCGGGCGCCGCGGCTCAGGTCAAGAGGGTCACCCTCGAGCTGGGCGGCAAGAGCGCGAACATCGTGTTCGACGATTGCGATCTGGACAAGGCCGCGGCCACCGCGCCCTACGGGGTTTTCGACAACGCCGGGCAGGACTGCTGTGCACGCAGCCGGATCCTGGTGCAGCGCAACGTCTACGACCGGTTCATGGAGCTGCTTGAACCCGCGGTCAAGGGCATCGCAGTCGGTGATCCGGCTGCCAAGGGCACCGAGATGGGCCCGCTGGTGTCGAAGTCGCATTGGGAGTCCGTGGCTTCCTACGTGCCCGACGACGCACCGGTCGCGTTCCGCGGCGACGCGCCGTCGGGGCCCGGCTACTGGTTCCCCCCGACCGTGCTGATCCCGGAGCGCTCCGACCGCACGGTGCGCGAAGAGATCTTCGGGCCGGTCGTCGCGGTGCTGCCGTTCGAGGACGAGGCCGACGCCATTGAGCTCGCCAACGACACCCCCTACGGCCTTTCGGGGTCGATCTGGACGGACAACCTGTCGCGGGCCATCCGGGTCTCGCGTGCGGTGGAGTCTGGCAACCTGTCCGTCAATTCACACTCGTCGGTGCGGTACAACACGCCCTTCGGTGGGTTCAAGCAATCAGGTCTTGGCCGTGAACTCGGCCCCGATGCGCCGCTGTCATTCACTGAAACCAAGAACGTCTTCTACGCGATCGGAGATGCGTGATGGATCTGACCCAGCGACTGGCGGGCAAGGTCGCCGTGATCACCGGCGGCGCCAGCGGGATCGGGCTGGCGAGCGCCAAGCGGATGCGCGCCGAAGGCGCCACCATCGTCATCGGTGACATCGATCCGACGACCGGGAAGTCCGTTGCGGACGACCTCAACGGAACCTTCGTCCAGGTGGATGTCTCAGATCAGGCCGCGGTGGATGCCCTGTTCGATACTGCCGCCGAGACGCACGGTTCTGTCGACATCGCCTTCAACAACGCAGGTATCAGCCCGCCCGAAGACGACCTCATCGAGACCACGGGCATCGACGCATGGCAACGGGTGCAGGACATCAACCTGAAGTCGGTGTTCTTCTGTTCCAAAGCCGCACTGCGCCACATGGTTCCGCAGCAGAAAGGTTCGATCATCAACACCGCGTCGTTCGTCGCAGTGATGGGGTCGGCGACATCGCAGATCTCCTACACCGCATCCAAGGGCGGCGTCCTTGCGATGTCCCGTGAACTGGGAGTGCAGTTCGCGCGTCAAGGGATTCGCGTGAACGCGCTGTGCCCCGGACCGGTGAACACGCCGCTGCTGCAGGAACTGTTCGCGAAGGATCCCGAACGCGCGGCGCGCCGGCTGGTCCACATTCCCGTCGGCCGGTTCGCCGAGCCGGAGGAGCTGGCCGCGGCCGTCGCATTCCTGGCCAGCGACGACTCCTCGTTCATCACGGGGTCGACCTTCCTGGTCGACGGCGGCATCAGCTCGGCGTACGTGACCCCCCTCTAGAAGTCGGTGCGAATCATGACTGCCGATCCGGACATCCCGCTGGCGAGCGAAGCTCTGCTGCGCCCGGTTCGGCCCGGGAACGCGTTCGAGGACACGGTCGGAAGGCTCCTGCAGACCATCCGGCTCGGCGTGCTCGCCCCCGGCGAATCGCTGCCGCCGGAGCGCGAGCTGGCATCGCGGCTGGGCGTCAGCCGCGACACCGTGCGGGAGGCCATCAAGTCGCTGGCCGACGCCGGATATCTGGTGTCGCGGCGAGGCCGGTACGGCGGCACCTTCCTCGCCGACGAGTTGCCGAGGCACACCCAGGACACCGACGCGGTAACACGCGCCCAGATCGACGACGCGTTGCGGCTGCGGGAGATCCTCGAGGTCGGAGCCGCGCGGCTGGCCGCCAACCGGACCCTGACGGCACCCGAACGCGAGGAGCTGTGGGCGCGTCTGCGTGATGTTCGCGGCGCCGCGCCCGGCGACTACCGCCGACTGGATTCGAGGCTGCATCTCGCCATCGCCGAGGCGGCCGGATCGCCGTCGTTGGTGCCTTTGGTGGCCGAGAACAGGATGCGCCTCAACGTCTTGCTGGACCAGATCCCGTTGTTGCCGCGCAACATCGCCCACTCCGACGAGCAACACGAGGCGATCGTGATGGCGATCCTGGCCGGCGACAGTGAGGGTGCGGCGTCGGCCATGCTCGCCCACGTCGAAGGCTCGGCCACCCTGCTGCACGGATTCCTGGACTGATGCGATGCCGGCGCAAACACGAACGTCATCGCGGTCATTCGGGGTGCCAAGGGGGTTAGATTTGACAGATGGCGGAAGCAGGTGGCCACGCGGGCGTCGATGCGGTGGTGCGACGGGCATCGTCGGCGCTCGCCGACGTCGACACCGGCGGCTGGGCGCAGCGGTTCGACCTGCTCTCCGACCCGCATCGGCTGGAGATCCTGCTCGTCCTGCACCGCGCACCCGGCATCAACGTCGGCGACCTTGCCTCGGTGCTCGGACGGTCCGAGAACGCCGTGTCGCAGGCGCTGCGGGTATTGCGCCAGCAGGGCTGGGTGAGCTCCACCCGGGTCGGTCGTGCGGTGAGCTACCGCCTCGAGGACGAGATCGTGCACGACCTGTTGCACTGGATCGGCGCGCGGCACGGCTGAAGGACGGCGCATGCCGCTGACACTCACCGATGAACAACTCAACGAGATGTTCGACCAGCTTCCGGCGTTGGCCGGGCGGCCGCGCCGACTCGATGAGCTTCCGGGCGGACTGACCAACCGCAACGTCAAGATCACGACGCCCGACGCGGTCTACGTGGCACGCTGCACCGACGCGTCGTCGGGCTTGCTGGGAATCGACCGGGACCGCGAGTGCTACAACACCCGCGCCGCCGAACAGGCAGGCGTCGGCGCGCCGGTCATTGACTACCGCCCCGACCTCGGCATCCTGCTGCTCGGTTATCTCGAGGGAAAAACACTGTCCAACGACGACTTTCAACGGCCGGGGGTGATCGCGAAGGCGGCCGCGGCGGTGCGTACCCTGCACTCCGGACCGCGATTCCGCGGTCGATTCGACATGTTCGAACTCCAGCCGGCATATCTGAAAACCGTGCTGGACAAGGGATTCCGTATACCCGACGATTACCTCGACCATGCGGACACCTTCAACGACATCGCCAGGGTCCTGGCGGTCACCGATGAACAGACGGTGCCGTGCAACAATGATCTGCTCGCCGGCAACTTCATCGAGGACGGCGACCGGATCTGGCTGATCGACTACGAATACTCAGGCAACAACGATCCGTGCTTCGAGCTGGGAAACACCTGGGCCGAGTGCGGATTGTCCACCGACCAACTCGACGAGTTCGTCACGGCGTACTACGGGCAGCGGCTGCGCAATAAGGTCGCGCGAGCGCACTTGCAGGGCATCGTCGGAAAATACGGCTGGACGTTGTGGGGCTGCATACAGAACGGTTCGAGTGCAATCGATTTCGACTTCTGGGGATGGGCGATGGAACGTTATGAGGGTGCGGTGGCCGAGTTCAAGGGACCGAACCTGGCTCGGCTGCTCGACGATGCGCAGGCTGCCGACTGATGGCGACTGAGCTGCCCGGCCGTGCCCAGGTCGTCATCATCGGCGGCGGCGTCATCGGCACCAGTGTGGCCTACCATCTGACGAAACTGGGCCTCACCGATGTCGTGCTGCTCGAACAGGGGCAGCTGTCGAGCGGAACGACGTGGCACGCCGCGGGACTGGTAGGGCAGTTGCGCGCCTCGGAGAGCGCGACGCGTCTGGTGCAGTACTCGACACAGCTGTACGCGGAGCTGGAAAACGAGACGGGTCTGTCGGCGGGCTACAAGCGGTGCGGGGGAGTCACGGTCGCGCGCACCGAGGACCGGATGACCCAGTTGCGCCGCACGGCCGCCAGCGCCGAGGCATTCAACATGGAATGCGAACTGCTCAGCCCCGAACAGGCACTCGAGCACTATCCGGTGATGCGCGTCGACGACCTCGTCGGCGCGATCTGGTTGCCGGGCGACGGCAAGGCCAACCCGACCGACCTGACGTTCGCGCTGGCCAAGGGGGCACGGATGCGTGGTGCCCGAATCTGCGAAAAGACCAGGGTGCTCGACGTGCTCACCACTGCGGGCCGGGTGTCCGGCGTGCGCACGGACGCCGGCGACGTCGAGGCCGAGATCGTCGTCAACTGTGCGGGGCAGTGGGCGAAGCAGATCGGTGCGATGGCAGGGGTCAACGTTCCGCTGCACTCGGCCGAGCATTTCTACGTCGTCTCCGAACGCATCGACGGTGTGCACCCCGACCTACCGATCCTGCGCGATCCCGACGGCTACACCTACTTCAAGGAGGAGGTCGGCGGACTGGTCATCGGGGGTTTCGAACCCGAGGCGAAGCCGTGGGTGTCACCGGATCAGATCCCGTACCCGTTCGAGTTCCAGCTTCTGGACGAGGACTGGGAGCACTTCGAGATCCTGATGAACAGTGCGCTGCTGCGCATCCCCGCGCTCGAGGTGACGGGTATCAAGAAGTTCTACAACGGGCCGGAGAGCTTCACGCCCGATAATCAGTTCATCCTCGGAGCAGCGCCCGAGCTCGAAAACTTCTTCGTCGGTGCGGGATTCAACTCCGTCGGTATCGCCACCGCCGGTGGAGCCGGCCGTGCGCTCGCAGAGTGGATCGCCAACGGCGCACCGACCGGCGACCTGACGGGCGTCGACATCCGCCGATTCGCACCGTTCAACGGCAACAGCAGGTGGCTGCACGACCGCGTCGCCGAAGTGCTCGGATTGCATTACGAGGTGCCCTGGCCCAACAGAGAGATGACGACCGCCCGGCCGTTCCGGAGATCACCGGTGCACCACCTGATCGACGCCGCGAACGCCAACTTCGGCAGCCGGATGGGGTGGGAGCGAGCCAACTTCTTCGCGCCCCCCGGTGTAGCGCCGACGATCGAATACACCTGGGGCAAGCCGAATTGGTTGCCGTGGTCCGCCGCGGAGCAGTCCAACACCAGGACCAACGTCACGGTGTTCGACCAGACCTCGTTCTCGAAATACATCCTGGCCGGGAAGGACGCCGAGACGGCATTGCAGTGGCTGTGCACCGCAGACGTCGCGGTGCCGGTTGGCCGATCGGTGTACACCGGCATGCTCAACGAACGGGGTACCTACGAATCGGACGTGACGGTCACCAGGACCGGCACAGAGGAGTTCCTGATCGTCAGCAGTGCGGCCACCACCGAACGCGACAAGGACCACATCCGGTCGAACCTGCGTGGTGCCAATGCATCGCTGGTCGACGTGACATCGGCGTATGCGGTATTCGGCGTCATGGGACCCAACTCGCGCGATCTGGTTGCGAGCCTCACCTCGGCTGATCTCTCCGACGAGGTTTTTCCGTTCGGCACCAGCCAGGAGATCGCGCTCGGATACGCGACGGTACGGGCCACGCGCATCACCTACGTCGGCGAATTGGGTTGGGAGCTCTATGTTCCCGCCGAGTTCGCGGTCGGTGTCTACGAAGATCTGATGTCGGAGGGAGCACCGTTCGGTGTTGGGCGCGGCGGCTATTACGCGATCGAATCGCTGCGATTGGAGAAGGGCTATCGCGCCTTCGGCCGCGAGCTGACCCCCAGCGAAACGCCGGTTGAGGCGGGTCTGTTGTTCGCATGCAAGCTCAAGTCCGATATCCCGTTCCTCGGACGGGCGGCCGTCGAGAAAGCCAAGGCCGAGGGGCCGCGCAAGCGGCTCGTCGGATTCCAGGTCGACGACTCCGAAGCGATGCTGTGGGGCGGCGAGCTGATCCGGCGCGACGGCGTCGTGGCGGGTCAAGTCACGTCGGCGGCATGGGGGGAGACCATCGGCGCCTGCGTCGGGCTGGCTTACGTACGGCGGCCCGATGACGGCGTGGTCGACGCGAATTGGGTGAACTTCGGGGACTATCAGGTCAACGTCGGCGGTCGGCTGTACCCGATCTCGGTGTCGCTTCGGCCGCTGTACGACCCGTCCAACGAGCGGATTCGCCCCTAGCCGCGGCGGTCTGCGGAAAGCTGTACCCCGTGACGGTGGAGTTCCGGCTGCTCGGCGACGTCGAGGTCCGACTCGACGGGCAGAAGCTCGACGTGGGCCACGCCCGCCAGCGCTGTGTTCTGGTCGCGCTCCTCGTCGACGTCAACCACGCTGTCACCGCGGATCAGCTCATCGACCGGGTGTGGGCGAGCGAGACGCCGTCCAGGTCCCGTAACGCACTGGCCGCCTATATATCGCGCTTGCGCCAGTCGCTCGGGGGCGCCGACGATGTGGCGATCGTGCGGAGTCCCGGTGGCTACGCCCTTCAGGCCGACCCGTTGACCGTTGACCTGTATCGCTTCAGGCGGTCGGTTGAAGCAGCCCGTGCACTGGCGGACCCCGCCGCATCGGCCACCGCATTCGACGCCGCACTGAAACTCTGGCGCGGTGAGCCTTTCACCGCACTGGACACCCCGTGGATGAACGATGTCCGGGACTCGATTCTGCTGGAGCGGTTTTCGGCGATGCTCGACCGCAACGACGCTGCGCTGCGTGCCGGTCGTCATACCCAACTGCTCGGCGAGCTGACGGCGGCCGCGCTGACTCATCCGCTTGACGAGCGGTTGGCCGGGCAGCTGATGCTCGCGCAATACCGCAGCGGCATACAAGGCGAAGCCCTTGAGACGTATCGGAACACGCGCGAAAGGCTCGTTGACGAACTCGGTGTCGATCCCAGCCCGTTGCTGCAATCGGTACACCAGCAAATCCTCGATGGTGAGCCGGCACTACCGGTGCGCGTCGCCACGCGCCCATGGGCGGGACTTCCGCGACGCACCACCAGCTTCGTCGGTCGGGGACGCGATATCTCGGACGTCTGCGCGGCGCTGGCCGACAGTCCGCTGGTGACACTGACCGGCGTCGGCGGAGTGGGGAAGACGCGATTGGCGCTGGAAGCGGCCGAGCGAGAACAGGCACGTTTCGCCGACGGTGTGTCGATCTGCGAACTGGCGCCGATCGAGGACGGATCGGCCGTGACACATGCGGTCGCGGCGGCGCTGCGCCTACAGCAGCAGCAGGGGCTCGGTATCGACGACACGGTCGTCGAGTACCTCCGCGCACACAACATGCTGCTGGTCATCGATAACTGCGAACACGTCCTGGAAGATGCGGCGCTGCTGCTCGACCGGATAACGGGCGAGTGCGCCGGGATCACGGTGCTGGCCACCAGCAGGGAAGCGCTCGGTCTTGCCGGGGAGCGCATCATTGCTGTCGAGCCACTACCCGTCGACGACGCGACGGAACTGTTCGCCGATCGGGCGAAGGCGACGCGGTCTGATTTCGACCTCGAACGCGAACCGGTCGGGGCGGTGGCCGAGATCTGCAGACGGCTCGATGGCCTGCCCTTGGCAATCGAATTGGCCGCGGCCCGGATGCGCGCGATGAGCAGCCTCGAGGTGGCCCGCCGGCTGGACCGTCTACGACTGCTGGCCGGCGGGGCGCGCGGCACCCATCCACGCCAGCAGAGCCTTTCGGCGACCATCGATTGGTCCTATCACCTTCTCTCAGAGCCCGAGCGGACCCTGTTCGCGCGGCTGTCGGTCTTTGCGGGCGGTTTCGACATCGAAGCCGCCCACGGCGTCTGCAGTGACGAGGGAGCCGACGAGGACGACACTCTCGAACTGCTGACGGGACTCATCGACAAGTCAATGGTCACCGCACGCGGAGGCACGCGAACTTCGCGGTACGGCATCCTGGAGACCCTGCGTGCATACGGTCGGGACCGCTTGCGGGACAGCAACCTTGATGCGCAACACGCGAAGCGTCATTCGGTCTACTTCACGGTGCTGGCCGAGCGTGCCGCTGCGGGCACCCAAGGGCGCGACGAGCAGATGTGGGTCGAGCGGATGCTGCCCGACTACGATAATCTGCGCACCGCGTTCGAGCATTTGATGGCGGCATCCGACCTCGACACCGCGCTACGGCTGGTCACGTCACTGCCCGAATTCGTCCATCTGCGAATAGGTTACGAGTCATCCGGCTGGGCCCAACGTCTCGTCGAGTTGGCCGACAGCAACCACCCTCTGTATGTCGCAGCCGTCGGTTTCGCCGCGCGGGGCGCGTGGAACCGCGGTGACTTCACCGCAGCGTTGTCGCTGGCCTCGCTTGCGCACGGACGAGTACCGGGGCGAGGTAACGGACGCGTCGCTTATCCGGGTGACGTGCTGGCCGACGTCGCTCTCTACCAGGGCGATGCGGCTACGGCCTTGGCGCACTACGACAGTGAGGTGACGCGCGCCCGCCGCGGTGACGATCCGATTCGATTGGTGTGGACGCTGTTCTACGTGTCGATCTGCCATGCCGCGATGCGCAACCCGCATGACGGCATCGATGCCGCGGAGGAATCTCTGCGAGTGGCAGAGGAAACCGCGAATCCGACGGCGCGGTCCATGGGGCGTTACGCCCTTGGTCTGGTGCTCAAGAAATCCGATCCGGACCGGGCGCTGGAATTGTTCGACAGCGCCGCCGAACTCGCCGCGTCGGTGCAGAACTTCTGGTGGCACGGGATCGCGTTGATGGAGGCGGCGGCTACCCGCGCGGTGCACGGCGATCCGGCGAGCGCGGCGCAGGCTCTCATCGAGGTGCTCGACCACTGGGACCGGGTGGGCGACTGGAGTCAGCAGTGGCTCAACGTGCGCTACGTCGCGCGCTTTCTGTCCCGGATGGGTGACCACGACGATGCGCTCGCCCTGCACCACGCGCTGGTCGCCGTCGGCAGGTTGTCGCCACTGGCCCCGGATCAGGTGATCGGTGAGCCGCCGCAGGAGCCGCTCAACCCCGCCGAGGCCGTCGCGCGGGCCCGCATGAGTCTTGTTCGCCGCGTCGCGCATGTGCCCCAGCCGCCGGCACCGTAGCTTTTCTGCCCCTGAGCTGGGCATTTCACGATCCTTCAACGTCTGCCGAACCCACCTTCGCGATGGTTGTGCCGTCAACAGTTCGCGGCACGAGCCGGCGGGCACAAGCAGAGGAAAAATCATGGGAAAACGCACAACGCTCAAACGAGCGATCACCGCCGGGCTCCTGTCGGCGACCATCGCAACACCGGCAGTCCTCGGACTCAACGCGGGTCCTGCCGCTGCCAGGCCTATTGAGAGCCCCAACTGTCGGGCCATCGCCCAGGCGGTCGACAGCAGCATTCATATGGCTCACCAAGCAGACCTTCAAGGCGACCAGGCGGCTCGGGACGGCCATCTCAGAGACGCTGCCCGCGCTCACGCGAATTACAACAGGAAGTGCCTGTAGACACCGTCGGGCCAGGCGGGTCTCAAACCTCCCGCCTGGTTCAGCACACGATGTTTCCGTCGGTTCGGGCACAAACCATTCAAGGAGAAGGAATTATGACCACCATCGAAGAACACGAATTGGACCGTCAGCTCAAGGCCAAGCACCGGGCGCTGTGGGCGTCGGGAGATTACGCGGCCGTCGCCGCGGAACTCATTCCCGCGCTGGGTGTCGAACTCGTCCGCGCGAGCGGCGTGAAGCAGGGTGACCACGTCCTGGACGTGGCCGCGGGCTCGGGTAACGCCGCCATTCCCGCCGCCGAGGCGGGCGCGATCGTCACGGCGAGCGATCTGACGCCGGAGCTGTTCGACGCCGGACGTGCCATTGCCACGCGCCGGGGGGTCGAGCTGGAATGGGTGGAAGCGGATGCGGAGGCTCTTCCGTTCGCCGACAACAGCTTCGACGCCGTCATCTCGTGTGTCGGTGTGATGTTCGCGCCGCACCACCAGGCGGCCGCCGACGAATTGGTCCGGGTCACCCGTCGTGGCGGCACGATCGCCTTGCTGAGCTGGACGCCCGAAGGGTTCATCGGCAACCTGTTCAAGACGATGAAGCCGTATGCCCCGCCGCCTCCGCCGGGAGCCAGCCCCGCCCCGTTGTGGGGTTCGGAGGACCACGTCCGCGAGTTGTTCGGAGATCGTGTCAGCGATCTGACCATGTGGCGGCAGACCGTGATGCTCGACCACTGCACCGAGCCCACGCATTTCCGGGAGTACTGGAAGAGCAACTACGGGCCGACGATCGCCGCATACAAGTTCAATGCGGACGCCCCCGACCGGATCGAGGCCCTCGATCGCGACTTCCTCGAGTTCCTCACCAGCTGGAACCGGGGTGACGATCAGCGCGCCGTCTGGGAGGCCGAATATCTGTTGACCACCGCGACCAAGCGTTAGGACGGTTGACACCCACACATGAACATCTGTTCAGCTAGACAGGTGTTCGGTGTGGGTTCTAGGCTCACCTGGTGGTTGTGAATACGGTCGCCATGCACATGAGCGACGGCATCGTCAACGCGCCGACATCGGTGATCTTCGGGTTCATCGCCGTGGCCGCCATCGGATTGTGCGCGGCGAAAGCACGCACCGAACTCGACGAACGCACGGTGCCGCTGGCCGGTCTCGTCGCGGCGTTCATCTTCGCCGTGCAGATGGTCAATTTCCCGATCCTGCCCGGCGTCAGCGGGCACCTGCTCGGCGGCGCACTGGCCGCGATCCTGGTCGGCCCCTACACCGGTGCGCTGTGCATCGCGATCGTCTTGATCGTGCAGTCGCTGCTGTTCGCCGACGGCGGGATCACCGCGTTGGGCACCAACATCACCAACATGGCCGTCGTCGGCGTCGCCATGGGGTACGGGACAGCCGTCGCGCTGTACGCGATCGCGCGGCGGCGCAAAGCCGATCTGCCGGTCCCCGCGCTCGGCGTCATCGCGTTCATCGCCGCAGTGATCGGAACGGTCTGCGCGGCAATGGCATTTGTCGTCGAATACGCCATCGGGGGCGCCGGCGCGACCTCGCTCGGCACAGTGACCGCCTACATGTTCGGCACGCACGTGCTGATCGGCGTCGGGGAAGGACTGATCACTGCTGTCACGGTGATGGCCGTGGCACGCTCGCGCCCCGACCTCGTCTATCTGATGCGCAGCGCCCGGACGGCGGTGCCGGCATGAAGCGATGGTCGTTCTGGCTTGCATTTGCGGCCGCCACCCTGCTGATCGCGGGGGTTGTCTCGTACTTCGCGAGTTCCAGCCCAGACGGGTTGGACTCCGCGACGCTGCAGGGCTGTGAGGTGACTGAAACTGTCGACGGTGAACGGCTCACCGGTGACTGCATCGCTCAACACGCGTCCGAGCACGCCCTGTCCACGTCACCGCTGGCCGACTACTCCATCGGCGGACAGGACGGCACCGGCGGGATCGCGGGCATCATCGGCGTCGTGGTCACCGTGGTGATCGCAGGCTCGGCCTTCTGGCTGATCGCACGAAGCCGACGGTCTGCCGGCGACGAGCAGTCCTGACGCATGGGTGCTGGCGCGCATCCGCTGTATCGCCACGACGAGTCGGCCGTACACCGGACACCCGCCGAGGTGAAGATCGTCTGTCTGCTGGTGTTCGTCCTCGCCGTCGTCGCCACGCCCCGGGAAATGTTCTGGCCGTTTGCGATATACGCCGTGATCATCGTCGCGACGTGGCGTCTCGCGCGGATACCGCTGCGGTGGGTGTTGCCGCGCATGCTGATCGAGGCGCCGTTTCTGGTGCTCGCCGTCCTCTTGCCGTTCGCCGAGGGCGGGCAGCGCATCGATGTTGCGGGACTGCAGCTTTCGGTAGCCGGACTGTGGGCGGCGTGGGGCATCGTCGTCAAGGGCACACTCGGTGTGGCGGCCGCGTTGACCCTCGCCGCGACCACATCCGCAACCGAGCTACCCGCCGCGCTGAGCCGGCTGGCAGTTCCCGCGGTGGTGACATCGGTGCTGGTGCTGATGATCCGTTACATCGACCTGCTCGCGGCTGAGGTGAGCCGTATGCGGATGGCCAGGATCGCGCGCGGTGACTCGCCGCGGGCGCTGCATCAGGCCCGCGCGGTCGCGACTGGCATCGGAGCGTTGTTCCTGCGCTCCTACGAACGCGGCGAGCGGGTGTACGCCTCGATGCTGTCACGTGGATTCGACGGTAGGGCACCGGATCTCGCGGTGATCGGCGCTCCACCGAGGGCGGTGGCGTCGCAGTGGGTGGTGGCGATGCTGCCGGCTGCCGCGGCGGTCGTCGTATCGGTGGCGGCGTGGGTGACGCTGTGAGCGCGATCCGCGTCGAGACGCTGCGCCACGTCTATCCGGACGGGCAGGTGGCCCTCGACGGCGTCGACCTCGAGGTGGCCGATGGCGAACGGGTCGCGGTGCTCGGCCCAAACGGGGCGGGCAAGACGACGTTGATGTTGCATCTCAACGGTGTGCTGACCGCGACGACCGGGTCGGTGCAGATCAGCGGAATCCCGCTGAACCGCAAGAGCCTTCACGACATCCGCAGGCGCGTCGGTTTGGTCTTCCAGGACCCCGACGACCAGTTGTTCATGCCGACGGTCGCGCAGGACGTCGCTTTCGGTCCGGCGAATTTCGGGCTGCGCGGTGAGGAGCTCGCCGCCCGGGTGGCGAGCGCGCTCGAGGTCGTGTCGTTGACCGAAGACGCCGAACGTAGTCCCACCCATCTGTCGGCGGGTCAGCGGCGCAGGGCGGCATTGGCCACCGTGCTGGCGTGCCAGCCGGACATCCTCGTGCTCGACGAGCCCTCGGCGAACCTGGACCCGGTGGCGCGGCGCGAACTGGCCGAGACGCTCTCGGGGCTGAACGCCACCATGTTGATCGTCACGCATGACCTGCCCTATGCGGCACAGCTGTGCGACCGGGCCGTGGTGATGGACGGTGGCGTCATCGTCGCGGACGGCGCGATCACCGACATTCTGTCCGATTCGGAATTGCTTGCCTCGCACCGCCTCGAGCTGCCGTGGGGCTTCTCGGTCAAAGGTCGTTGAGGCGACGGAACGTCGACCCTCGCAGGACGCCGCTGCTCAAAGCCCTAGCCGCTCCAGGGCATCGTCGAACTCCTCGAGCGCAACCTTCTCGCTCTTGCCTTCAGCGATCGCACGCTCGTAGATCGAGTACATCCGGGGTCCGTGGGCTGCGAAGCGTGCCGACCACGCCTGCGCATCACGTCGCCAGTAGCCGACCACGTCCAATTGATCTGCTGCCCAGCCATACTCGTGGCGCAGCAATTTGCGGACCTTGCGCGCCTCGGACGCCTCACCTGCGAACCAGCAGTATCCGAGGCCGCTCGCCGGGCAGTTTCGCGCGACCAGGCGCGCCAAAACGCTGTCCGTCAGACCGTTTCCGGTGCCGACGGAGCTGACGAGTCGCACCGTGGCGCGCTTGGGCAGGTAGTCGAGGTCGTCCTCGTCGGGCACCTCCACGATCGCGACCGTGTGGCTATGCGCGGGCTGTTCGATCAGCCGCGCGAGCGCGGGCAATCCGGCAAGGTCGGCGACGAGGACGTGGCGATCGGCATCACGTGGGGGCTGGAACCAGGATTTGGCGTGGGCGAGTTCGACACGGTCTCCGGGCGCGGCGCCGGTCGCCCACCGCATTCCCGCCGCGTCACCCCCGCGGGCGGTGCGATCACCGACGTGCAGGACGACGTCAACGGTGACGCGGCAGGCCGACGGGTCGTGCTCCCGGACGGAATAGGTCCGGGCCGCCCGACCGTCATCATCGGTTGTGCCGAAATAGATTCCGAGCGCTGTGTCCCCGAACCGTGGCAGCTGCAGGAGGCTCAGCTCGGGGGCATGGATGACCACCCGCTGCATATTCCGGCCCAACGGCGCCGACTGCACCACCGAGCCCGCCACCGCGGGGGCGGTCAATGGCGCTTGGACGGCGGCCAGGGCGGTTCGCCGCAGAGTGCCAGCAGTGCATTCTCGATCACTTCGGGCAGTGCGGGATGGATCCAGTACTGGCCGCGCGCCATGTCCTGTGCCGCCAGGTCGAAGTTCATCGCCTGGATCAGCGGCTGAATCAGCGACGACGCCTGGTGTCCCATGATGTGCGCGCCGAGTATCAGGCCGCTGTCGTCGTCGACGATGATCTTCGCGATGCCCGTCGTATCCTCCATGGCCCAGCCGTACGCGACGTCGCCGTAATCCTGAATCTTGACCTTGATATTCAAACCTTTTGCCCGCGCTTGGTTTTCAGTCAGCCCGACGCTCGCGATCTGCGGGTCGGTGAAGACGGCCGAGGGCACATTGCGATGGTCGGACGGCATGAGCGCGTCGGTGTCGTCCCAGTCCTGCAGGAGATTGTGTTTCACGCGGCGCGCCTCATGATTGGCCACATGCTTGAGCTGATAGTCCGACGACACGTCGCCGAGTGCGAACACGTTGCGCGCGGTGGTGCGCTGGAACTCGTCGACGACGACCTGTCCATTGGCATTGACCTTGACACCGGCCAATTCTGCGTCGAGCCGATCCCCGTTGGGAACGCGCCCAGTGGCGACGAGCAGCGCGTCGCCCCGCACCTTCGAGCCGTCCGTGCAGGTGATCTCGACACCGTCGCCGACGTTGTGCGCGTCGGCCAGCTCGTGGTGATTGCGGATCTCCCATTTCCTCGACGCGATGTCGGTGAACCGCATGGCGATATCGTCGTCGTGGCCGCGCAGCAGGGTGCTGCCGCGGATCATCAGCGTCACGTGGCTGCCGAGCGCCGAGAAGATATGGGCGAACTCGCAGGCGATGAAACCACCGCCGATGATGATCAAGTGCTCGGGCACGTCCGCGATACGCATGATGGTGTCGCTGGTGTGATAGCTCACCCCGCATGCCGTCACGGCGTCGGGCGCGATGGCTCTGGAGCCCGCCGCGATCACCACCTGATCGGCGGTGAATTCGTCGCCGTCGTCGGTGCGCAAGGCATAGCGGCCGTCGGGCTTCGATTTCGCGAAACGCGCGTGGCTACCGAAGACCTCGACGTTCGGTGAGGACCGCCGATAGTTCTCGCCGCCGTCTGCGATCGGATCGATGCGGCCGAACACTCGGGACACGATGTCTGGCCACCGCACCCCGTCGAGATGGGCGTCGATGCCGTAACGCGATGACTCCCTTACCTCTTGGGCGACACCGGCGGCGTAGACGAACATCTTGGTCGGGATGCAGCCAACGTTGAGACACGTCCCGCCGAACACGCCCTGTTCGCAGATCGCCACCCGTCGGTCGTGGTAGCGCTCATCGAGGATCGAGTTGCCCGAACCGGTTCCGATGATTGCGATGTCGAAGTGAGTCATCTGGTCACCCCTCGGTCGGGTTGCGTCGTCGACCCTGCGACGTGGGCGTCAAGCCAACGGTCCAATTCGTCGTAGGCGGCTTGGCGCGCTTCGGGAACGGAGAGAAACACGTCATGCTTGGCGTCGGTGATCGGCACGACGGTGCTCCGGTTGCCGATGCAGCCGGCCCAGCGGGCGATCTGGTTGACGTCGAGCACGGCGTCCCCGCGCTGGATGACGTCCGGGTCGGACACCTCGCGCACGCTGCGATCCGACCGCAGGATCAGGTTGGGCACACCGACGTCGAGCCCGCGGTGAAGTTTGGCGTGGCCGCGCCGGATGGCGTGGATCCAGCCGAACGTCACCGGGAATCCGCCGATGGGCTTCCATCTGAGGTCGTAGTCGAATTCGCCCGAGTAGTCGCGGTGCAGCGTCGAGCCGTAGCCACCCTCCGGGACCGGTGCGCGCACCACGGTCTTCTTGCGAACTCGGGACAGCGCCGCGATCGCCGCTCCGGTGGGAGCGGCGCGCAGGAACGCCGGACCCTGCAGATCCAGCCAGGGGCTGTTCAGCACCAACCCGCTGACACGGTTGCGCTGCGTCAATCCGTGACTGCGGAGGCGGTCCAGGAACAATGACACGATGAGCCCGCCCGCGGAGTGCCCGTAGACGAGCACGTCGGCCGACGTCTCGGTGTTGATAACGCCCAACGCGCGGATCAGCTCGTGGTCGTAGCGGGCCAGGTCGGTGGTGAAGTGAGGTGTCTGGCCCTCCCGCCACGATCGCCCGCATTTGTGCAGATCCAGCGCGTAGAACGCAAACCCGCGATCGGTCAGGTGATCCGCCAGTTCGGTGTGGAAGAAGTAGTCGGTGAAACCGTGTACCACCAGCACGGCACGGGTGGCCGACGGGTTGACGGCGCCGCGGCGCACCAGCGTGGCGACCAGCAGCCCTTCTCCGTCGGGGTCGGGCCCCAACTCGAACGTCTGTTGCCGGTAGCCAGCCAGCACATCCGCCGTCCACTCGGTCACCCAGATGAGCTTAGTCGTGGCTCGCGGCCCACCTGGGGCGACGGCCGGAGATGGCCGGGGCTAACCTGAAATCCGCCAGGCAGGACCAAACCGAGCATGGAGGATGATCGACCGGGTGGCTGACCCGCAGGTAGCCGTGGACTCGGTAGTCGAGGACCACGTGGGGGCGGTGAGCGCCCGATGACGGTCGCGCTACGCCGAAGCTGGGCCAAGGATCTGGACGCCGCGACGCTCTACGAACTGCTGAAGTTGCGCGTCGAGGTCTTCGTCGTCGAACAGGCCACCCCGTACCCGGAACTGGATGGGCGCGATCTGCTCACCGAGACCCGCCACTTCTGGCTCGAAAGGGCCGACGGAGAGGTCATCTGCACACTGCGGCTGATGGAAGAACATCCCGGCGGCCAGAAGGGCTTTCGCATCGGCCGCGTCTGCACCAAGCGAGAGGCGCGCGGCCAGGGGCACACCACCCGACTGCTGCAGGCGGCACTCGCCGAGGTCGGCGACTACCCGTGCCGCATCAACGCGCAGACCTACCTCGAGGAGATGTACGCCCACCACGGATTCGTCCGCGACGGGGCCGAATTCCTCGACGACGGCATCCCGCACGTCCCCATGGTCAAGTCATGACGGTCTACCCGTTCAGCGCGATCGTCGGCCATGACCGCCTGCGCCTGGCGCTGCTGCTGTGTGCGGTGCGCCCGGAGATCGGTGGCGTGCTGATCCGCGGCGAGAAAGGCACGGCGAAGTCGACTGCCGTGCGCGGCTTGGCCGAGGTGCTGGCCGCGGTGGACGGGGCCGCGCTGGTCGAATTGCCCATCGGGGCGACCGAGGACCGTGTCGTCGGCTCGATTGACCTGCAGAAGGTGCTGCGCGACGGTGAGCATGCGTTCTCGCCCGGGCTGCTGGCCCGTGCGCACGGCGGAGTTCTCTACGTCGACGAGGTCAATCTGCTGCACGACCACCTCGTCGACGTGCTTCTGGACGCCGCCGCGATGGGGCGGGTGCACGTCGAGCGCGACGGCGTCTCGCACAGCCACGACGCGCGGTTCGTACTTGTCGGGACCATGAATCCCGAAGAGGGCGAACTGCGCCCCCAGCTGCTCGACCGGTTCGGCCTCACCGTCGACGTGCACGCCTCCCGTGATGTCGATGTACGGGTCGAGGTCGTCCGGCAACGGATGGCTTTCGAGGCGGACCCGGCCGGGTTCGCCGAACTCTATGCCGAGGCCGACGCCGAACTGGTCGGCCGCATTGCCTCGGCGCGCGACAGATTGAGCTCGGTGACGTTGCCGGACAGCGAGTTACGGCGGATCGCAGCCCTCTGCGCGGCGTTCGACGTCGACGGTATGCGCGCTGATCTGGTGGTGGCCAGGACGGCGGTTGCGCACGCCGCGTGGCGCGGTGCCGACACGGTCGCCGAGGAAGACATCCGGGTGGCCGCCGAACTCGCGTTGCCGCACCGGCGACGTCGCGACCCGTTCGACGATCCCGGTCTGGATCCCGAACAGCTCGATGAAGCGATGCAACAGGCGGGGGAGTCTGCCGACCCGGACCCGGAGCCGGAGCCCGACCCACCCGGCGGCGGCGAGACCTCGCCCCGTGATTCATCGGATCAGGCTGCGCCACAGGGAAATTCGAGTTCATCCACTCAACCCAGCGCAGCGCCGTCCGCGGTGTTCCGCACCCGAACGCTCGTCGTCCCCGGCGTGGGCGACGGGGCGCCTGGACGCAGATCCCGGGCACGCAACCGCACGGGCACCGTCATCTCGTCGACCACACACGCAAACGAGGGACACGGACTGCACGTATTCGGGACGCTGCTCGCCGCGGCCGAACACCAGCGGGTGCCCGGGCGTCCGCGGCCCACGGTGGACGACGTGCGTCACGCCGTTCGGGAAGGGCGGGAAGGCAATCTGGTGATCTTCGTCGTAGACGCGTCGGGATCGATGGCCGCCCGCGACCGGATGTCGGCGGTCAGCGGAGCCGCGCTGTCGCTGTTGCGCGACGCGTATCAGCGGCGCGACAAGGTCGCCGTCATCACGTTCCGCCAGACCGATGCCCGGTTGCTGCTGCCGCCGACGACGTCGGTGCACATCGCGAGCCGCCGCCTGGCCCGTTTCGACACCGGCGGCAAAACTCCTTTGGCGCAAGGGCTGCTGGCCGCGCGTGACGTGGTGGTTCGGGAGAAGGCGCGGGACCGGGCACGCCGCAGTCTGGTGGTGGTGCTGACCGACGGCCGAGCCACCGGCGGTCCTGATCCGCTGGGACGCGCACGGGAGGCGGCCGCCCGGCTGGTGGCCGAAGGTGCGACCGCCGTGGTGGTCGACTGCGAGACTTCCTATGTGCGATTGGGTTTGGCCGAGCAACTGGCCGGCCACCTGGGTGCTCCCGCGGTGCGGCTGGCGCACCTGCGCGCGGATAACCTCACCGACGTCGTCCGCACCGCCGCCTAAGTTATGGGCCCACAACGAAGTTAGGGGAGGGAGGTACCCATGCCTCAGGGTCAACCGGCCACCGTCCCCGAGGACGGGCTGACCACCCGCGCTCGACGCAACGCCCCACTGCTCGCGGTGCACACCGGTGCAGGCAAGGGCAAGTCGACCGCCGCGTTCGGAATGGCGTTGCGGGCGTGGAATCAGGGCTTTTCCGTGGCGGTGTTCCAGTTCGTCAAGAGCGCCAAATGGAAGGTCGGCGAAGAGGCGGCCTTCGGCCAGCTGGGTCGGCTGCACGACGAGCACGGGGTCGGCGGCGCCGTCGAATGGCACAAGATGGGTGCGGGCTGGTCGTGGTCGCGTAAGCACGGCAACGAAGACGATCACGCGGCCGCCGCGGCCGACGGCTGGGCAGAGATCACCCGCCGCCTCGCCGAGGAACGCCACGACTTCTATGTGCTCGACGAGTTCACCTATCCGCTGAAGTGGGGCTGGATCGACGTCGACGGAGTGATCGAGGTGCTGACGCGAAGGCCCGGTACCCAGCATGTGGTCATCACCGGCCGCGACGCCCCGCAGAAACTGCTCGACGCCGCGGACCTCGTCACCGAGATGACCAAGGTCAAACACCCGATGGACGCCGGCCGCAAGGGCCAAAAGGGCATCGAATGGTGAGTACCCCCGCCGTGGTCATCGCCGCCCCGGCATCCGGCGGTGGAAAGACCACTGTGGCAACGGGTTTGATGGGTGCCCTACGGAAGGCGGGCTACTCCGTCGCGCCGTTCAAGGTCGGGCCCGACTTCATCGACCCCGGATACCACGCACTGGCCGCACAGCGCCCCGGCCGCAACCTCGACCCGGTGCTGGTCGGCGAACATCGCATCGGCCCGCTGTATCGGCATGGCAGCGCCGCGGCCGACATCGCAGTCGTCGAGGGCGTGATGGGCCTGTTCGACGGGCGGATCGCCGACGGCTTCACGGGCCTCGCCGAAGGGTCCACCGCGCACGTGGCGGCCCTGCTCGGTGCGCCGGTGATCCTGGTGGTCGACGCACGTGGCCAGAGTCACAGCGCCGCCGCACTGCTGCACGGCTTCTCGACGTTCGACTCGACGATCCGGGTTGCCGGCGTCATCCTCAACCGGGTCGGGTCAGCGCGCCACGAGGAGGTGCTGCGGCAGGCGTGTGAACACGCCGGGCTGACGGTGTTCGGCGCCATCCCGAGAGTCGACGAGTTATCCGTTCCGTCAAGACATCTCGGCCTCGTGACAGCCGTCGAGCACGGCATCCGGGCCCGTACCGCGGTGGCGGCGATGATCGGCCGCGTCGAACGTCACGTCGACCTGTCGGCGATCGCCGAGATCGCGGCCAGCCGAGTCGCCGACGAGCCCTGGGATCCCGCGGCCGGGGGTCCCGTCACCGAGGACGTGACGGTGGCGCTCGCCGCGGGCAAGGCGTTCAGCTTCGGTTACGCCGAGCACCGCGAACTGCTAGTGGGAAGCGGCGCCGACGTCGTGGAATTCGACCCGCTGACCGAACCGCTGCCGCCGCGGACCGCGGCACTCGTCCTACCCGGCGGCTTCCCGGAACAGTTCGGTACCGAACTGTCGGGCAATGCGGTTGTGCGGCAACAGATCAAGAGCCTCGCCGCATCCGGTGCACCGGTGCACGCCGAATGTGCCGGGCTGGCTTATCTGGTCGACGATCTCGACGGGCAGCCGATGTGTGGTGTGCTGTCCGGCTCGGCACACTTCACCGACCGCCTGACGCTGGGCTACCGCAACGCCGTCGCGGTAACCGAATCGCCGCTGTACGAAATCGGGGACCGTGCCGTCGGTCACGAATTCCATCGCACTGCAGTGGAATTCACCAAAGAATATGCACCAGCCTGGGTGTTCGGCGACCGCCCGGCCAACCGGACCGAAGACGGTGCGGTAGACGGCGGTGTGCACGCGAGCTACCTGCATACCCATCCGGCCGCACACCCGCAAGCGATATCGCGCTTCGTCGCCGCGGCGGAGTCGAGTTTCTACTCCAGCCACCACAACCTCTAAACTCGGCAGGTGACCGAGAACGCCTACCTCGTCGGCCTGCGCCTTGGTGGCAGGAAGGTCGTCGTCGTCGGAGGCGGCACCGTGGCGCAACGGCGGCTCCCGCTGCTGGTGGCCAATGGCGCCGACGTGCACGTCATCTCCCGCAGCGCCACTCCGGCGGTCGAGGCCATGGATGGAATCACGTTGGAACTCAGAGAGTTTCGTGACGGCGATCTGAACGGCGCCTGGTACGCGATCGCGGCGACCGACGATCCGGCCGTCAACGCCGCCGTCGTCGCCGAGGCCGAACGGAACCGGATCTTCTGTGTGCGGGCCGACGTCGCCCGCGAGGGCACCGCGGTGACCCCCGCCTCGTTCGAGTACGAAGGCCTGGCCGTCGGGGTGCTCGCAGGTGGAGACCACCGCCGGTCGGCGGCGATCCGGTCGGCTGTCCACGAGGCCCTGCAGCAGGGGCTCATCGCCGGCGAGACGCCGGGTGTGCTGCCCGGTGGGGTGGCGTTGGTCGGCGGCGGCCCCGGCGATCCCGAACTGATCACCGTGCGCGGCAGGCGCATGCTGGCCCAGGCCGACGTCGTCGTCGCAGACCGCCTGGCGCCGCCGGAACTGCTCGCCGAGCTCTCGCCGCATGTCGAGGTCATCGACGCCGCCAAGATCCCGTACGGGCGCGCCATGGCCCAGGACGCCATCAACGAGGTGCTCGTCGACCGGGCCAGGGCCGGCAAGTTCGTGGTGCGGCTCAAGGGCGGCGATCCGTTCGTGTTCGCGCGGGGCTACGAAGAGGTGATCGCGTGTGCCGACGCGGGGATTCCCGTCACAGTCGTGCCGGGTGTGACAAGTGCCATAGCGGTGCCCGCGCTGGCGGGCGTTCCCGTCACTCATCGAGGGGTCACCCACGAGTTCGTCGTGGTCAGCGGGCATGTTGCGCCTGACCACCCCGAATCGTTAGTGAATTGGAATGCGCTGGCCCAGATGTCGGGCACGATTGTGCTGCTGATGGCCGTCGAGCGCATCGAGCAGTTCGCCAAGGCGCTGCTGGACGGTGGGCGACCTGCAGAAACGCCGGTCCTGGTCGTACAGCACGGCACCACGGCAGCGCAGCGGACCCTGCGAGCCACCCTCGGCGACGCCGCCGAACGCATCCGCGAAGACGGCGTGCGCCCCCCGGCGATCATCGTGATCGGCCCCGTGGCGGCCTTCGGCGGTTAAAGGATTCTTAAGATTACTGTAAGGTAACCCGCATGACGGCTCTCAATGACGCCGAGCGGGCAGCCATGTTTCGCGACGCCGAAGGTGGGGCAAACCGGTCGTTACCTATGAATGTGGGCTACCCCGGCCAGGAGCGAACCGGCAGGTACCCGGCTTGGCTGCCTTCGCGGCGGTTCATCGCCGCGGTCATCGCGATCGGTGGCATGCAGCTGCTTGCCACCATGGACAGCACCGTCGCGATCGTCGCGCTTCCTAAGATCCAAGACGAGCTAAGCCTCTCCGACGCTGGTCGCAGCTGGGTTATCACCGCATACGTTCTGACGTTCGGCGGGCTGATGCTGCTCGGTGGCCGCCTCGGCGACGTCATCGGGCGCAAGCGCACCTTCATCGTCGGCGTCGCGCTGTTCACCATCGCCTCGGTGCTGTGCGGTCTCGCCTGGAACGAGGCGACCCTGGTCACCGCCCGGTTGCTGCAGGGTGTGGGCGCGGCGATCGCGTCGCCGACCGCTCTGGCGCTGATCGCGACCACGTTCCCGAAGGGACCCGCGCGCAACGCCGCGACCGCGATCTTCGCCGCCATGACGGGCATCGGATCCGTCATGGGCCTCATCGTCGGCGGCGCGCTGACCGAGGTGTCCTGGCGCTGGGCATTCCTCATCAACATCCCCATCGGGCTGCTGATGATCCACCTGGCCCGCAGGACGCTGCGCGAAACGCACCGTGAGCGGCTGAAGCTCGACGCCACCGGCGCGATCCTGGCCACGCTCGGCTGCACCGCCGCGGTGTTCGCGTTCTCGATGGGGCCCGAGCAGGGCTGGGTGTCGCCGCTGACCGTCGGCTCCGGTCTGGCCGCTTGCACGTTCCTGCTGGCGTTCGTCTACGTCGAGCGCACCGCCGAGAACCCGGTGATGCCGCTGGAACTGTTCAAGGACCGCAACCGCGTTGCGACGTTCGCCGCGGTGTTCCTGGCCGGCGGAGTGATGTTCACGCTGACCGTGCTGATCGGTCTGTACGTCCAGGACGTGATGGGCTACAGCCCGCTGAGGGCAGGCGTCGGGTTCATCCCGTTCGTGGTCGCGCTCGGGATCGGCCTCGGCGTGTCGTCGCAGCTGGTGCAGAAGTTCCCGCCGCGGTGGCTGGTGATCGCCGGCGGTGTTCTGGTGCTCGGTGCGATGATCTACGGCTCCACGCTGGATGCCAACATCCCGTACTTCCCGAACCTGGTCATCCCGATCACGATCGGTGGCTTGGGCATCGGGATGATCGTGGTCCCGCTGATGCTGTCGGCGATCGCCGGCGTCGGCTTCGACCAGATCGGCCCGGTGTCGGCGATCGCGCTGATGCTGCAGAACCTCGGCGGTCCGGTCGTGCTGGCCATCATCCAGGCCGTCATCACGTCGCGCACCCTCTACCTGGGCGGTACCAACGGCCCGGTCAAGGACATGGACGCCGCGCAGTTGCACGCCCTGGATCAGGGCTATACCTACGGTCTGCTGTGGGTCGCCGCGGTCGCGGTGATCGTCGGCGCCGTCGCCCTGTTCATCGGCTACAACGCCTCGCAGGTGGCGCACGCGCAGGAAGTCAAGGACGCGATCGACCAGGGCGAGCTCTAGAGCTGTGACTTCGGTGTAGTTGGTCGCGCACACCGCAACTGACTCCACCCGATTCTCCGGTCGGTAGGCTGGCAAGCCATGTCTGCGGTGGGCGGTTCCTCAGGGTCGGACCGGGCCACCAAACCGCTGTCGTCATCGGTGCTGGGCCCGGCGATCATCGCGATCACCGGCATGCAGCTCATGTCGACGCTCGACGGCACCATCGTCATCGTCGCGCTGCCTCGAATGCAGGCCGATCTCGGCCTCTCCGACCCCGGCAAGAGCTGGGTCATCACCGCATACGTCCTCGCCTTCGGTGGGCTGCTGCTGCTCGGCGGGCGCATCGGCGACGCCATCGGCCACAAACGCGCGTTCCTGTCCGGCGTCGGCGTGTTCACAATCGCGTCGTTGGTGTGCGGGCTGTCCACCGACGGCGTCACGCTGATCGTCGCGCGTGCGGTGCAGGGCACCGGTGCGGCGATCGCCGCACCGACGGGCCTGGCCCTGATTGCGACGACGTACGCGGTCGGGCAGGCCCGTAATCGCGCGATGGCGGTGTCGGCCGCGATGCAGGGCATCGGTTCGGTCCTGGGGCTAGTGCTCGGCGGCGCCTTGACCGTCGTCTCGTGGCGACTGGCGTTCCTGATCAACATTCCGATCGGCATCGTGATCATCATCGTCGCCGTCCTGAAGGTCAACGAGACGCATCACGAACGGCTGAAGCTCGATGTCACCGGCGCCATCCTGGCCACCCTGGGTTGCACCTCGGCGGTCCTGGTGTTCACGCAGGGCCCACCGCGAGGCTGGGTCGACCCGTGGGTGATCGGCGCGGGCGTCGCCTCGGCGATCTTCTTCATCGCGTTCCTGATCGTCGAGCGCCAGGCCGACCACCCGATCGTGCCGTTCTCGGTGTTCGACAACCGCAACCGGGTGATGACCTTCATCTCGCTGTTCCTCGCGGGCGGCGTCATGTTGACGCTCAGCGTGATGGTCGGCCTGCTCGTGCAGGATGTGCTCGGCTACTCACCGTTGCGCGCGGGCGTGAGTTTCATCCCGTTTGCGATCGCGTTCGGCATCGGCAGCATCGTGGCGGCCAAGTTCGCGCCACATGTCGCGCCGCGCTGGCTGATCCTCGGCGGCGGGTTGTTCGTGCTCGTCGCCATGCTCTACGGCTCGACGCTGGACCGCGACGTCCCGTACTTTCCGGACCTGTTCGGACTCGTCATCGTCGGTGGCTTCGGCATCGGCGCGATCGCGGTGATCCTGCCGTTGTGTGCGATCGCCGGGGTGGGACCGAAGGAGATCGGCCCGGTGTCGTCGATCACGCTGATGGTGCAGAACCTCGGCGGTCCAGTGGTCCTGGTCGTGATCCAGGCCGTGCAGACCTCCCGCACGCTCTATCTCGGCGGTACGACGGGTCCGGTCAAGGACATGACGCCCGCGCAGCTTGATGCGCTGGGCTACGGCTACACCTACTCGTTGCTCTGGGTCGCAGGCGTTGCGGTGATCGTCGGCGTCACGGCGTTCTGGATCGGATTCTCGGCACGTCAGATCGCGGCCGCTCAGCACACCCGCGAGGCGGTCGAGGCGGGCGAGCTCTAAGGGCGCGCCGGTCAGTAAGGTTGGCGGCTGTGATCACCCGCATGTCGCAGCTGTTCCTGCGCACCCTGCGTGACAACCCGGCCGACGCCGAGGTTGCCAGCCACAAGTTGTTGATCCGGGCGGGCTACGTCCGCCCGATCGGCCCCGGGCTGTACAGCTGGCTGCCGCTGGGTCTGCGCGTGCTGCGCAAGATCGAGGCGGTCGTCCGCACCGAGATGAACCGTATCGGCGGGCAGGAGATTCTGTTCCCCGCGCTGCTGCCCAAGGCGCCCTACGAGGTCACGAATCGCTGGACCGAATACGGCGACGGCGTCTTCCGGCTGCAGGACCGCAGGCGCAACGACTACATGCTGGGGCCGACGCACGAAGAGTTCTTCACCATGACGGTGAAGGGGGAGTACAGCAGCTACAAGGATTTCCCGCTGCTGCTGTTCCAGATCCAGACGAAGTATCGCGACGAGGCGCGCCCGCGGGCCGGCATCCTGCGGGGGCGTGAGTTCGTCATGAAGGATTCGTATTCGTTCGACGTCGACGACGACGGACTGCGGGCGCAGTATCAGGCGCATCGCGCTGCGTACCAACGCATCTTCGACACGCTGGGCGTGGAGTACGTGATCGTCTCGGCGGTGTCCGGCGCCATGGGCGGCAGTGCGTCCGAGGAGTTCCTGGCCGAAAGCGACATCGGCGAGGACACGTTCGTGCGCTGCGATGAATCCGGCTATGCCGCCAACGTGGAGGCCGTCACGACGGCAGTCCCGGACGCGCTGCCGATCGAGGGTCAGCCCGACGCCAGGGTGTACGACACCCCGGACACGCCCACGATCGCGACGCTCGTCGCTTGGGCCAACTCGGTGTTGGACCGCGAGGTCACCGCCGCGGACACGCTCAAGAACGTGATGCTGAAGACCCGGGTGCCCGGTGGTGACTGGGAGCTGCTGGCCGTCGGCGTGCCCGGCGATCGCGAGGTCGACGACAAGCGGTTGGGCGCCGCGCTGGAACCGGCCGAGTACGCGCTGCTCGACGACGCCGACTTCGCCAAGCACCCATTCCTGGTCAAAGGCTATATCGGCCCGAAAGCGTTGCTGGCCAACAAAGTTCGTTTCCTGGTCGACCCGAGGGTGGTCGACGGCACGTCGTGGATCACCGGCGCCGACGAACCGGGAAAGCACGTGGTGGGCCTGGTCGCCGGACGGGACTTCGTCGCCGACGGCACGATCGAGGCGGCCGAGGTGCGCGACGGTGATCCGTCACCCGACGGTGCAGGACCCCTGGTGTCGGCCCGCGGAATCGAGATCGGCCACATCTTCCAGTTGGGCCGCAAGTACACCGATGCGTTCGAGGCCGATGTGCTCGGCGAGAACGGAAAGCCGGTGCGCCTGACCATGGGGTCCTACGGCATCGGGGTGTCGCGGCTGGTCGCGGTGATCGCGGAACAGCACCACGACGAGCTGGGACTGCGCTGGCCGTCGTCGGTGTCCCCGTTCGACCTGCACGTCGTCATCGCCAACAAGGACGACGCCGCCCGCGCCGGCGCCGAAGAGCTGGCCACCGCGTTGGACGCCCAAGGTCTGGAGGTGCTGCTCGATGACCGGAAAGCCTCACCTGGAATCAAATTCAAGGACGCCGAGCTACTCGGTGTGCCGTGGATCGTGGTGGTCGGCCGCGGCTGGGCCGACGGCGTCGTGGAGTTGCGCAACCGATTAACCGGCGAAAACCGGGAAATCCCAATCGAAAACGCGGCCACTGACATCTGGACGGCACTGCGAACCTGAGTGCTCTGCGCGCCGGGTCGGGTCTATTCAGAGCCGCCGGGGAAGGCGACGGTGATCGGCGTCGTGCCCAGAGCGCGGGTCCATCGTGCCGCCCTGACGGCGCAATCCGTCAGCGCGCCCACCGCGAACGCGCGCTCCTTCTCGTCGGTGGCCTGTTCCACGACGGCCCGCCAGGCGACCGCGGAGTCTTCCTCCATTCGCACCGCGAGATTGGCCGCATCGGTGGGGTTGTCCACCTCCATCGGCAACTCGTACCCTGCCGCGGGCAGCGGGGCGTCCACGGAACGCCCCTGCAGCATCGCCAACGCCTCTTCGCGCTGTTGGCGGTGCGCGGCCATCGACGACGACACGAGATAGTTCAGGTCGGGGACGGAATGAGCCGACACGATCCCGTAGCCGTAGATCGACGCCTGCGCGGTCGCGATCGCGTCGAACAGCGCGGCGTCGGCGGCGTTCTGCGGCCGCGACGGGCTGGTGGGTTCGGCGGCCCGCGACGACGTCGTCGTCGAGGGTGTCGGTTCGGGGGACGTCATCGCGCGCTCCCCGGCGGAACCAGTGCCACGGTGTAGGCCGCGGTGCATGCCGCGGCGATCGAGCCCAACAGGCCGGCTCGGTAACCCGACATCTTGGTCGCCAGCTCGGTCGCGCTGGCCGCGGACTGCGTCAGCGCGGAGATGACGTCCTTCACAGTCGGGGCAGCGGACGGCGCTGCCGTCGTGCTGGTCGGGGTGGCGGTGGGCGCATCCGTCCCGCGCATCCTGACCAGTTCGTCGGTCAGCGCCTGGGCGTGCGCCGCTCGCTCGGACGCGACGGCGTTCAAGGCCTCGACGATGTCGCCGCGTGCGGCGGCCGCCGCGTCGGTGGCCAATTGGCTGTCGGTGCGGGCCCGTTCGAGTTGGGCGGCCAGCTCGTCGACCTCGGGAGGCGGTTCCGACGAACCGCATGCGGCCACCGACGCGCCGATCAATGCCAAGGCCGCCGTACCGATCAGCACTCGCCGCCTGCTGACGGTCGGGTTCGGGCTCGGCACGTGCAACATCTTGCCATTGCAGCGACCGCCGACGCCCACCGCGCTTTTGCCGGTTGCCGCGGCGGCGCTGGCGTATCGTTGAAAGGCGGTTTCAGTGTCCAAGTGCCAGGACACGCCGAACCTGTGTCCGAACAATTCAAGATGAGGAGCTCGCCGTGACAGAGCGGTCTGCGGGATTACCTTCGCAGCAGCAGGTCATCGAGCTGCTTGGTGGCGAATTCGCGCGCGCAGGCTACGACATCGAAGACGTCACTATTGACGCCGCCGCACGTCCGCCCCGCATCACGGTGGTGGCCGATAGCGACGACGGTCTGAATCTGGATTCGGCCGCCGCACTGTCACGGTCCGCATCCGAACTCTTGGACCGGGTCGACGGCGACGCGACGCCATACGTCCTCGAGGTCACGTCGCCAGGAGTGGACCGCCCGCTGACCACCGAGAAGCACTTCCGCCGCGCGCGCGGCCGCAAGGTCGAGCTGACGCTCGCCGATGGTGCCGAATTGACTGGCAGATTAGCTGAAACCAGCGATGGCACCGTGCGATTGGTGATACGTAAAGGGCGTGGTGCCGATCTGTCGGTCCGTGAGCTGTCGATGGAAGACATCGCCAAAGCGGTTGTACAGGTTGAGTTTTCACCTCCGAACAAGCGTGAGTTGGAGCTGACCGGTCAAGCTGGGAAGGGGGGCCCGCGGTGAACATCGACATGGCGGCATTGCACGCCATTGAGGCTGACAAAGGGATTTCGGTCGACGTCGTCGTCGAGACCATCAAGTCGGCGCTGCTGACGGCATACCGCCACACCGAGGGGCACGAGGCGGACGCGCGCATCGAGATCGACCGCAAGACTGGCGTCGTGCAGGTGCTCGCGCGAGAAACCGACGAGGACGGCAACGTCATCTCCGAATGGGACGACACGCCAGAGGGTTTCGGCCGTATCGCGGCGACCACCGCGCGTCAGGTGATCCTGCAGCGGTTGCGCGATGCCGAGAACGAGAAGAATTACGGCGAGTTCTCGGCCCGCGAGGGTGACATCGTCGCCGGTGTCATCCAGCGCGATGCCCGAGCCAATGCGCGAGGCCTCGTCGTCGTCCGCATGGGCAGTGAGACCAAGGGATCCGAAGGCGTCATCCCGTCGGCCGAACAGGTGCCGGGGGAGCGCTACGAACACGGCGACCGCCTGCGTTGCTATGTCGTCGGCGTCACCCGCGGCGCACGCGAGCCGTTGATCACGCTGTCGCGCACCCACCCCAACCTGGTGCGCAAGTTGTTCTCGCTGGAGGTCCCCGAGATCGCCGAAGGGTCGGTCGAGATCGTGGCGGTCGCCCGCGAGGCCGGCCACCGGTCCAAGATCGCGGTGACGTCGCGGGTGCCGGGGCTCAACGCCAAGGGCGCCTGCATCGGTCCCATGGGCCAGCGGGTACGCAACGTGATGAGCGAGCTGTCCGGCGAGAAGATCGACATCATCGACTTCGACCCCGACCCGGCGAAGTTCGTGGCCAACGCGCTCTCGCCGGCCAAGGTCGTGTCGGTGAGCGTCATCGACGAGGCCGCTCGCGCCGCCCGCGTCGTCGTGCCGGATTTCCAGCTGTCGCTCGCGATCGGCAAGGAAGGGCAAAACGCTCGGCTCGCGGCCCGGCTGACGGGTTGGCGTATCGACATCCGCAGCGATGCAGAGGCCGTACCGGCTGGATGACCCGCCGTTGGTGCCGCGACCGATCGGCACGGACGCCATTTAGGTGCATCGACCAGGTATGGCTAGACTGAACCGTGATCCAGCGCGAGACTCCGGCTTCGCCGCATAAACGACCAGAGGGACCGGTCCGTACGTGCGTCGGCTGCCGGAAGCGAGAGCTGGCCGTCGAACTGCTTCGTGTAGTGGCTGCGGACGGCGGGAATGGCGACTGTGCCGTGACCGTTGACACCGCCAGAAAGCTGCCGGGGCGGGGTGCCTGGTTGCATCCCGATCCGCAGTGTCTAGACGCAGCAATCCGACGGCGAGCATTCGTCCGAGCGTTACGGATCACCGGTTCACCGGACACCACCGCGGTGCAAGAGCACTTGAGCGCAGTTCGAGGCGCTGAAGTGGCCGCGCACCAAGGCGACAGGACAGGTAGCGAAGAACATGAGCACACCGTGAAGTCTCGATGACCATGCGTCATAGCTAACCCGAGGCGCGGCGCCGACCACCGCTGCCGCCTCCTAGACAGGAGTTGTAGTGGCAGGTAAGGCCCGTGTACACGAGTTGGCAAAAGAGCTCGGTGTCACCAGTAAGGAAGTTCTCGCCCGCCTGAGCGATCAGGGCGAATTCGTCAAATCCGCGTCCTCCACTGTGGAGGCCCCCGTTGCGCGCCGGTTGCGCGAATCCTTCGGCGGCGGCAAACCCGCCGCGGAAAAGGCCCCGGCAAGTGGCAATGGTTCGTCGGCCGGCGCGCCGGCCAAGCCCGCCGCGACGACCGCAAAGCCCGGCGCTCCCAAGCCGGCGGCGCCTGCGCCTCCGCCCGCGCCCGCAGCACCCGCGGAGCCTGCGGCACCCCCGGCAGCCGCTGCGACGCCGCAACCCGCGGCCCCGCCGGCCGCACCCCCCGCTCAGCCTGGCCCGACCCCGGGTGCGACGCCCGGTCCGCGGCCAGGCCCGGCGCCCAAGCCCGCCGCGCGGGCCCCGCGCGTCGGCAACAATCCTTTCTCGTCCCAGACGCCGGTCGAGCGGCCGGCTCCGCGTCCGCAGGCACCCCGTCCGGGTGCCCCGCGGCCAGGGGCTCCTCGCCCGGGCATGTCGCCGGGCAATATGCCGCCGCGTCCGGCCGGACCCCGGCCAGGTGTCGGCGCCGGCGGCGGTCGCCCCGGCGGCCCGCGTCCCGGTCCAGGTGGCCGTGGTCCCGGCGGCGGCGCCGGTGGCGGTCGCCCCGGCGGTCCTGGTGGCGGCGGCGGTGGTGGTAACTACCGCGGCGGTGGCGCCGGGGGTGGCGGCGGCGCGCCCGCGGGCGGCGGCGGCGGTTTCCGCGGTCGTCCCGGTGGCGGTGGCCGTCCCGGGCAGCGCGGTGGAGCCGCAGGTGCCTTCGGCCGTCCCGGCGGTGCGCCCAAGCGAGGACGCAAGTCGAAGCGGGCGAAACGCGCCGAATACGAGAACATGCAGGCGCCCGTCGTCGGTGGCGTGCGGTTGCCGCACGGCAATGGCGAGACCATCCGGTTGGCTCGCGGTGCTTCGCTGGTGGACTTCGCCGAGAAGATCGACGCGAACCCGGCAGCCCTGGTGCAGGCGCTGTTCAACCTCGGCGAGATGGTGACCGCGACGCAGTCCGTCGGCGACGAGACGCTCGAACTGCTCGGCGGCGAGATGAACTACGTCGTGCAGGTCGTGTCCCCGGAGGACGAGGACCGCGAACTGCTGGAGTCCTTCGACCTCACCTACGGCGAGGACGAAGGCGGCGAGGACGATCTCGAGCAGCGGCCTCCGGTCGTCACCGTCATGGGTCACGTCGACCACGGCAAGACCCGACTGCTCGACACCATCCGTAACGCCAGCGTGCGTGAGGGCGAGGCCGGCGGCATCACCCAGCACATCGGCGCTTACCAGGTTGCCGTCGAACACGACGGCAGCGAACGTCCGATCACCTTCATCGACACCCCGGGCCACGAGGCGTTCACCGCCATGCGTGCGCGCGGTGCGAAGGCCACCGACATCGCGATCCTGGTCGTCGCGGCCGACGACGGCGTCATGCCGCAGACGGTGGAGGCCATCAACCACGCACAAGCGGCCGACGTGCCGATTGTGGTGGCGGTCAACAAGATCGACAAAGAGGGCGCCGACCCGTCCAAGATCCGGGCCCAGCTCACCGAGTACAACCTGGTGGCTGAGGACTTCGGTGGCGACACGATGTTCGTCGACATCTCGGCGAAGCAGGGCACGAACATCCAGGCGCTGCTCGAGGCGGTGCTGCTGACCGCAGATGCCGCACTCGACCTGCGGGCGAACCCCGATATGGAAGCCCAGGGTGTGGCCATCGAGGCGCACCTGGACCGCGGTCGCGGACCGGTTGCCACGGTGCTCATCCAGCGCGGCACGCTGCGCGTCGGTGACTCGATCGTGGCCGGCGACGCGTATGGCCGCGTCCGGCGCATGGTCGACGAACACGGCGCGGATGTCGAAGAGGCGCTGCCGTCACGCCCGGTGCAGGTTGTCGGGTTCACGTCGGTGCCCGGCGCCGGTGACAACCTGCTTGTCGTCGACGAGGACCGCATCGCCCGGCAGATCGCCGACCGGCGCAGCGCGCGCAAGCGCAACGCACTGGCCGCGCGCACGCGCAAGCGGATCAGCCTGGACGATCTCGATGCAGCGTTGAAGGAGACGTCGCAGCTGAACTTGATCCTCAAGGGCGACAACTCCGGCACCGTCGAGGCGCTGGAAGAGGCCCTGCTGGGTATCGAGATCGACGACGAGGTCGAGCTGCGTGTCATCGACCGCGGCGTCGGTGGTGTCACCGAGACCAACGTCAACCTGGCGTCGGCTTCGGATGCGATCATCATCGGCTTCAACGTCCGTGCCGAGGGCAAGGCCACCGAGCTGGCCAACCGCGAGGGCGTCGACATCCGGTACTACTCGGTGATCTACCAGGCCATCGACGAGATCCAGAGTGCGCTCAAAGGCATGCTCAAACCGGTCTACGAGGAGAAGGAGCTCGGCCGCGCCGAGATCCGCGCGATCTTCCGTTCGTCGAAGGTCGGCAACATCGCCGGTTGCCTCGTCACCTCCGGTCTCATCCGGCGCAACGCGAAGGCGCGACTGCTTCGCGACAACGTCGTGGTGGCCGAGACCGTCACGATCTCGTCGTTGCGACGGGAGAAGGACGACGTCACCGAGGTGCGCGACGGCTACGAGTGTGGTCTCACGCTGACGTACTCCGACATCAAGGAAGGCGACGTGATCGAGGCGTACGAGCTCGTCGAGAAGGAACGCACGTGATGAGCCGCTCAGGCGAAGAACAGAGGGCCTGAGCATGCCTGATCCGGCACGGGCACGCCGGCTGGCCAAGCGCATATCCGAGATCGTCGCCACGGCGATCGAGTACGAGATCAAGGATCCGCGACTGGCCGGCGTGACGATCACCGACGCCAAGGTGACGAACGACCTGCACGACGCCACGCTGTACTACACCGTGCTGGGCAGTTCGCTCGACGAGGAGCCGGATTACGCCGGCGCGGAGGCCGGCCTGTCGAAGGCGACGGGTGTGCTGCGCTCGAGGGTGGGAGCGGCGCTTGGCGTGCGCTTCACCCCGACCTTGGCGTTCGCGCGGGACACCGTGCCCGATGCGGCGAACCGGATGGAGGAGCTGCTGGCTCGCGCGCGCGCCGCGGATGAGGATTTGGCGAGAGTTCGTGAAGGTGCCCAGCACGCCGGGGATGCTGACCCGTACCGTGTAGAAGGGGCGCTGGGAAGCGGTGGGGACCGAGACGACGAGTTCGACGCTGAGGACACCGGTGACCGCGATCGACAAAGCGACTGACGCACCAGCCAAGGGCGACCGGATAGACGCCCGCGGCGCGGCCGACCTGCTGGCCGCGGCACACAGTGTCAGTGTCGTGTGCCACGTGTATCCCGACGCGGACACGTTGGGCGCCGGTTTGGCTTTGGCGCTGGTGCTCGACAATTCGGGCAAAACCGTTCAGGTCAGCTTCGCCGCACCGGCCGAGCTGCCCGAATCGCTGCAGACACTGCCCGGCGCACACCTTCTCGTCGAACCCGGCGCGATGCTCCGTGACGCCGATCTGGTGGTGACCGTCGACATCCCCAGCGTCAATCGCCTCGGTGCACTGAGTGAGCTGGCCGACCCCGACCGCGAGGTGTTGGTCATCGACCACCACGCCTCCAACCTGATGTTCGGCACCGCCAACTTCGTCGACCCCTCCGCGGACTCCACCACCATGCTGGTGGCCGAACTCCTCGACGCCTGGGGCAAGCCGATCGATCTCGGCGTAGCGCACTGTTTGTACGCCGGGCTCACCACCGACACCGGTTCATTCCGCTGGGCCAGCGCCCGCGCGCACCGGCTGGCCGCCCGGCTCGTCGAGTTGGGCGTGGACAACGCCTCGATTAGCCGGACCCTGCTCGACACGCACCCGTTCGCGTGGTTGCCGATGCTGTCGCGCGTGCTGGCGTCGGCGCAACTGCTGCCTGACGCCGCCGACGGTCGCGGCCTGGTGTATACCGTTGTGGGACACCAGGAATGGGCGAAGGCGCGGCCGGAGGAAGTCGAGAGCATCGTCGACATCGTGCGCACGACGCAGCAGGCCGAGGTGGCCGCGGTCTTCAAGGAGATCGAGCCCGGGCACTGGTCGGTGTCGATGCGCTCGAAGTCCTACGACCTGGCGACGCTCGCCAGCACGTTCGGCGGCGGTGGGCACCGACAGGCGGCCGGCTATTCGGCGAACGGGTCCGCCGACGACGTCGTCCGGGCGCTCCGCGAGGCCCTCCGCTGACTCTGTCTGCGCGCGCCTCCATCAGCCGGCACATTGACTGAACCGGCCGACGGCCCGGCGGTCCCGACTGGGCCCACGCGTCAGCCGGGGATGACCGGCCGCCGCATCGCCGGCCTGGCGCTACCGGCTCTCGGGGTGCTGGCCGCAGAGCCGATGTATCTGCTGTTCGACATCGCCATCGTCGGCCGTCTGGGTGCCCTGCCGCTGGCCGGCCTCGCCATCGGCGGGCTGATCCTGGCGACGCTCAGCTCCCAGATGACGTTCTTGTCCTACGGCACCACCGCGCGCTCGGCGCGGTTCTTCGGGGCCGGCGATCGCCGGGCCGCGGTCGGTGAAGGCCTGCAGGCGACGTGGCTGGCACTGGGTCTGGGCATGGTGATCGTCGTCGCGGTCCAGCTCGGCGCTGTACCGCTCGTATCAGCGCTGGCCGGGGCTTCGGAGGGCGGCGAGATCGCGGACGAGGCCCTGCCGTGGGTCCGCATCGCGATTTTCGGCGTTCCGGCGATCCTCATATCGGCGGCGGGCAACGGGTGGATGCGCGGCGTGCAGGACACCGTGCGCCCGCTGCGCTATGTCGTGACGGGGTTCGTGTTGTCGGCCGTGCTGTGCCCACTGCTGGTGTATGGCTGGCTGGGGATGCCGAGGCTCGAACTCGAGGGCTCGGCGTTGGCCAACCTCGTCGGGCAGTGGCTCGCTGCGCTCCTCTTCCTGCGCGCCCTGTACGTGGAGCGGGTGTCCAGGCGGATCGATCCGGCGATCCTGCGGGCACAGGTCGTGCTGGGGCGTGATCTGCTGTTGCGCACCTTGGCCTTCCAGGCGTGCTTCGTCTCCGCGGGCGCTGTCGCCGCCAGGTTCGGGGCCGCGGCGGTCGCGGCGCACCAGGTGGTCCTGCAGCTGTGGAATTTCCTTGCCCTGGTGCTGGACTCGCTGGCGATCGCCGCACAGTCGCTGGTGGGTGCCGCGCTGGGCGCGGGTCAGCTGGCGCACGCAAGATCGGTGGCGTGGCGGGTCACGATCTTCTCCACCCTCGCCTCCGCGCTGCTGGCAGGTGTGTTCGCCGTCGGCGCCTCGGTCATCCCGAGCATTTTCACCGACGACCGTTCGGTGCTCGACGCGATTGGCGTCCCGTGGTGGTTCATGGTCGCTCAATTGCCGGTCGCCGGAATCGTTTTCGCGCTCGACGGCGTGCTGCTGGGTGCCGGTGACGCCAAGTTCATGCGCAATGCCACATTGATCAGTGCGCTGGTCGGGTTCCTGCCGTTGATCTGGCTGTCGCTGGGTTACGGCTGGGGCCTGCTCGGTATCTGGGCCGGGCTGTCGACGTTCATGGTGCTGCGGCTCGTGTTCGTCGGCTGGCGGGCGTTCTCCGGACGCTGGCTGGTGCCGGGCACTGGTTAGGCTGACTGCCATGAAACGGCTCGCAATCGCCCTTGCCGCCGGCGCAGCGGCAAGTTTGGTCGCGGCGCCGTCGGCGGCAGCGGAGCCGACCGTCGGCACCGCGGTCTACGTGCAGATCCGCCAGTCGTTCGCCCCGGTCGACGGTGACGACCAGTGCGTCGGCACGTCAGCGCTCGGGCCCGTTCGCCGAGGATCGTCGGTGGTCCTCTCCGAGGGCGGCATTGCGACCGATAGCCCCAAAGTGGCCGTCGGTCAGTTCTACCGCTCTCGGCTCTCCGACGGCGTCTGCGAGGCGCTGTACATCACGAGCGCGCCGATGAGGCCGGCCTTCAACGTCCAGTTCGCCGGCCCCGGCGGTGAGTTGAGTCCGACGTTCGGCCCCACCCCGTCCGAGCCCGTCACGTATCAGCCGGGAATCGAGCAGGTGGTCAAGGTCGACATCGACCTTCCCCCCGGTCCCTGAATCATTGCGCGACGCGCGCGATCACCGACCAACCGAACGGATTCGTGCGCACCTCGATACGTTCGAAACCCGCTGCCTCCAAACGGGATTTCAGTGTCGACGGGTCGACGGGGTTGTACGTGTCGCCTTCGTGATGCGCCTCGAGCTCGGCGCTGGCCAGGCTGTCGCTGGCGACCAGCGCGGCACCTGGCTGAAGAACACGGGCGACTTCGGCGAACAGCCGGTCCTGCAACTCGATGGTCGGAACGTGATGCAGCATCGTGAAACACGCTGCGCCGGTGAACCGGTCGTCCTCGTACGTCAAGGCCGTCGCATCGCCGCGCACGATTTCGACACTGGCTACATCGGCGAATCGGTCGGTCAGCATCGCTGCAAGCTGCTCGTCGATCTCGACCGAGGTCAGCTTGGGCACCGACTCGCTGAGCACGTCGGTGGTAGCGCCATAGCCGGGGCCGACCTCCAAAACGTCGTCACCCAAATCGGTTTCGCCCAGCGCCCACGGCAGGATGACCTCGCGAATCATCTGACGCCACTCGTCGCTGCCGCAGCGCTCATGGGCCTCGTTCACCGGACCTGCGCCCTTCCGCGTTCGAACACCGCGGCGCGGTTGGCCGCGATGTCGTCTCCGCTGGCCGAGCGCATCCACGCGATCGCCGAGTCGGCCTCGAGCGCCAGGCCCTCGGCGGTGCCGGCTTCGTCGATGCGGTGATAGGACGCCAGCAGGGCCCGCACCGCCTTCTGGTTGTTGCCGACGATCGACGCCGCCACCCTGCGTGCGGCGGGCATCAGCTCGTCGTGCGGCACGACCTCGGTGACCAGACCGGCGCGCAGAGCCTCGGTGGCCGAGAGGTAATCACCGGTCATGCTCATCCGGCGCGCCATTCCGACTCCGACCTTCTGCGGTAGCCGCACGGACAAACCCCAGGTCGGCAGCAGCCCTACCCGGGCGTGGGTGTCGGCGAACCGGGCGTTCTCCGAGGCGATGAGGATGTCGCAGTACAGCGCGAGCTCCAGTCCGCCCGTCACCGCCGCGCCGTTGATCGCGCCGATCACCGGCTTGGTCATCAAGGGCCACTTCGGCGAGATGTCGGGCAGCTCGGTGGTGTCGCCGAGTTCCTTGAGGTCCAGTCCCGCGCAGAACACCGGGTCGCTGCCGGTGAAGATGACGACGTCGACGTCGTCGGCGCTCTCCGCATCCCGCAGCGCTTGGAAGAACTCGGTGCGAAGCGCCGAGGACAGGGCGTTGCGGGCCTGCGGGCGGTTCAGCGTCAGCGTCCGCACCCGATCCTGGGTGTCGATCAGCAGGATGTCGGTGTTGTTGGGGTCTGTCATGGCACGAACCTATCGTGGAGTCATGTGCCGAAACATCACCGAGCTACGCGGACTGGAGCCGGCAGCCACCGCAGAGGAAATCGAAGCGGCCTCACGTCAGTACGTCCGCAAGGTCAGCGGAATCACGCGGCCGTCCGAGGCGAACGTCGAAGCCTTCGAGGAGGCCGTCGCCGAGGTCACCGCGATCACCACCCGGCTGTTGGCCGGGCTGGCGCCACGACGCCAACCGCCCAAGACAATTCCACCGTTGCGGCGTCCCGAGGTGCGTGCGCGCATCGAGGCCCGAGCCGCCGGCACCGGGTGACCGCGCAGACGCTGACCCAGCCCGCACTCAAGGAGTGGAGCGCGGCGGTGCACGGCCTGCTCGACGGCAGGCAGACGGTGCTGCTGCGCAAGGGCGGCATCCACGAGAAGAGGTTCGCACTCAGCGCATCACGCTTCTTGTTCTTTCCCACGCTCGCCCACAGCCATATCGAGCGGGTAAGGCCTGAACACCACGACCTGCTCGACGCCGCGGCCGCCGACAGCACCGAGGCCGAGGTCGTCCTGCGGGCCGGCGCCAAAGTCGTCGCCGCCATCGAGGTGGGCCAGCCCGAAAGCCTCGACGAGATCGAGGCGCTGCACATCTGGACCGCCGCATCGGTGCGGGCTGATCGGCTGGACTTCCGGCCCAAGCACCGTCTCACCGTGCTGGTGGTGCAGGCCAGCCCGTTGCGGGAACCCGTGCGGCTAACGCGTACGCCCGAGTACGCCGGCTGTAAGAGCTGGGTGCCGCTGCCCGTCGATCCGGACTGGGCACCGCCGGTGCACTCGGCGGAAGCGCTCGAGGATGTCGCCGAGCAGGTTCGCCGAGCCGTCGGCTGAGGTTGCTTTGCTGTAATCGCGGGAATCGGACCCTCTATTTGAATTGGATATGAGGTACGCGACGCGCGCTCGATCGCTCCCTAAATTGAATGTTGTACCGAAAACACGTCGACGAATTCGTCGATTGTCTGGCACAACAGGAAATGGATGAGGGAGAAGAGAATGAGCACCAAACCGCGTACTTTCGCAATGCTGTTGGGCGCCGGAGCGGTTGCCGCCGCCATCGCGTCGGCACCGGGCGCCGCTGCCGCAAGCGTGACGAGCACGCATGATTCTGGTGGTAGCACGACAACGCAGCGCCCCGGCCACGTGTCGATCCATACGACGCCGCCGATGGTCTCGCCGCCAAAGGTGTGGGGTTCCCACTCGTCGCCGCTTTTTGTTTTGGGTGACTGACCGTATGAGATGGCAGGCGAAAGGGCGCATAGCCGTTCGCCTGCCATCTGTCGTTAGGATATGCGTTTTATATGAATTACTTGCATTTCACGAATTCCGCACATACCGGTCGATGATCGTGTTTGCTCAGCGACCTGAAGGCGCATCTGGGCCTGCGGGCAGCACGAGCCGCGACACCCCACCCTCGCCGAGGTGCACGGTATGCGTCGACACCATGAGCTCTCGCGCGCTGACCAGAGGCTCGTTGGTACCGAGATTGCGTACGAACCGCGGATGCGAGCCGCCGGCGACCAGCACCCGGATCCGCGAGCCGGCGCGGAACCGGTGGGCGGTCGCGTCCAGTTCGATGCGGACGGTGCGGGGATCACCCGAAGCCGTTGCGCTGCGGCGGTATCCGTCGCTCACGTTGCGGGAGACGCCCTTGGCGTCGACTTCACTGATGCGGACGAACACGTCGTGGTACGGGTTGTCGCAGGAATGCGTCAACTCGACCACCGGCGTCCCGACGACATACAGATCTGCAGGCAGCCGGTCGCCGGTGAAGCACAGCACGTCGGGCCGCTCGGCGAGTTTCGCGTCCTTGCGGTAGCCACCCTCGGGTGCGAGCATCCGGCCGCCGACCGTGGGGGTCGGATCCACCGGGTTGTACGTGAATCGGGTCGGGGATGCGGTGTCGGGCGGCACTGCGTCGCCGAGGCGGCCGGTGGGTTGGAGGTAGAGCACTCGCTCGGGCATCGCCGGCGGCCACTCCGGCAGGTCGGTCCAGCCCTTGCCGTTCACTTCGATGCGGACTGGACTGCGCGTCGTTCCTTTGCCGCCGAGGTGTGCGTCGAACCAATCCAGCGATTCGCGCGTCACCGTCGCAGCGCCTTTGTACATGACCTGTGCGTGCGTCCACGAGCCGATGGTCGCGGCGACGTCGACCCCGCGCCGCTTCAGCGCGTCGTACTGCGTGAGTGTCTGCTCCAGAAACAGGTCCTGCCAGCCGCCGATCAGTAACACCGGGATATCGGCGCGCTGCAGCGCATCCCACGCGCTCCTGTCGGTCCAGTACGGGTCGTCGGCCTCGGGATGGCTGAGCCATTCCTCCCACCACGTCGCGCCCTTGCCCAGCAGCGCGCGGCCGGCATCTCCTGCCGGGAGCCCGCTCGTCGCCCGACTCAACGCACGCCGGGCGCGTAACTGCCGGATCGTCGAACGCAGTTTCGGACCCTCCTGGCGGGCAACCAGGTCGCTCCAGCCGAGGAAGTCGTTCAGTGCGAACGAGCCGGTACCCCAACGCGGGCCGCTGGGATCGTGCAGGCCCACCGTGATGACGGCGGCCTTCATCTCCGGCGGCGGGTCGGCGAGCAGGGCCCACTGGGTGAAGCCGAGATACGACAGGCCGATGGTGGCGAACGAGCCGGTGAACCATGGTTGGAGCCTCAGCCACGCGACGGTGTCCGCACCGTCGGACTTCTCGTGGACCATCGGAACGAAGTCTCCACCGGAGCCGAATGTGCCACGCACACTTTGGAACACCACGTGGTAACCGCGTGCGGCGTACACGCCGGCGTACATCGAGGAGAACGGGAAGCCTCGGCCGTAAGGACAGCGCACCAACAGCGTGCCCGTCGGATGGGGAGTCGCCGGCTCGTAGTGATCGGCGAGCAGTTCGACACCGTCGCGCATCGGCACCCGCACGGTGTGCACCGAATATTCGGTCGTCTGCGGGGGCAGGTGAAGCAGTCGGCTCAGGGTCCGGTCGCGGAATGTCCCTAATTTGCCTCGGGACGGCGTGGAGGTGGCATTGTCGGAGACCGCGGTCATCTCACGCACGCTACGCGGGCGGCGCATCGTCGTCCTCGATAGCACCGATCACCTTGGCCATCACCCACCCGATCGCACGCGTCGCATCGGTCCCGTCGATGCCCCATACCCCCACCAACCGCTCATAACTCGGCACGTTCCACAGCACGTCCAGGAGGGCCGCCGCCATCTGCTGCTGGGCGGCCGACCATGCGGGAGCAGACGCCGACACTGCCCGTACGAGCGCTTCGCGCCTACGGGCGTCGACGCCGACGAATGTCGGATCCTGCGGCGTGTCAACGGATTTCCGTACGGAGAATCGTTGCAAGGACGCGAACACCCTGGCCGTCACATCGTCGATGTTGGTCAGGTCGACATTCTCGTAGGAGATGCCCGCCTCGGATTCCAGTCGTTGCATGACCGCGTCGTGCAGATGTCGTTCGGTGGGGAAGTGCCGGTAGACGGTCCGCTCTCCGACGCCCGCGCGTTCGGCCACCGCCTTGAACGTCAGATCTCGCCAGTTCCAGGAGTCGAAGACGTGTACCAATTCGCTGCCGGCCGCGACGATGCGCTCCCGCGTTTGGGCCGCCTTCTGCTGGCGCGCCCGGTTGTCGTAGGTGCGCCGCGCTATTGACGACTCGGTCATAATAGTGACAGTGTACTGTCACTAAATTGACTGTGCCGAAGGGGGAGGTGCACCGTGCCTTCGCTCGACGACCTGACCGGCGCCGCGGTGCGACGCACCGGACTCGACGACTTCGGTGACGACTCCTTCCGCGAGGGCCTGGGGATTCTCGTGCGCGCTCTGGGCGAGGAAGCGCGACTGAACGCCCGCGGCGAAGCGTTCGTCTACGACCGCATCGGACTGCACCTGTGCCAGCGGTTACAGGTCGAGGACTGGTATCGCCGTCATCCCGAGATCGACGACGAGCAGATCGAGGCACCGTTGTTCGGACTCGGTCTGCCCCGCACCGGGTCGACGGCGCTGTCGTTCCTGCTTGCCCGCGATCCACACATTCGCTACCTGCGCAGTTGGGAGTCCACCCGGCCGTGCCCGCCCCCCTCGACGGTGCAGGGTGACGATCCGAGAATCCCGCTTGAGGCACGGCCCGTCGTTGTCGGCAGCAGGCAACACGTGCCCACCGATGTTGCGGGGCCGATGGAATGCCTCGATCTGATGGCGCTCGACTTCAAATCGCAGATGTTCCAGGCGTTCGCGCAGATACCGTCGTACTCCGAATGGCTGCTGGACCGGGCCGACTTCACGTCCACCTACCAGTACGAGCGTCGCGTGCTCAAGCTGCTGCAGTGGGGTGAGCCGACACGACCGTGGCGGTTGAAGTCACCAGCCCACGTGATCTCCCTCGGCTTCCTCGACCGGGTGTTCCCGGATGCCCGATTCGTGATGACCCACCGCGATCCGACCGACGTGATGCTCTCGGTCGCCGATGTCTACGCCGACATCGTCTCCGGATTCAGCGATGACGTCGACCGCCGGTATCTGGGCGAGCTCAACGTCAAACAATGGTCGACGGGCATCGACCGCGTGCTGAAGTTCCGCACCGGAGGAGCCGATGATCGCTTCTTCGACATCGACTTTCGAGCCATGCAGGACGACCCGATCGGCGAGGTGCGCCGGCTGTATGCCTGGCTCGGGGCGCCCGTCAGCAATGAGTTCGAGGACGGCATGCGCGCGTGGTGGGCCGAGAACGCCGAGAACCACGAACCACACCCGAAAGCCGACCCGCAGGCATTCGGTATGGACCCCAATGCGATTCGGCCGCTGTTCGCCACCTACGTCGACACCTACCTGGGAGGTTCGCATGGCAATTGACCTGACCGGCGGCATCGACACCGAGCGCGAATACATGTTCGCGCAGCGGCCGGACAACCCGGAGATGCGGGATTCGGTGAGTTTCTGGGTCGTCGACGAGGACGGCAGTGTGGGGTTGCCACGCATCGGTGTCGAAGCGGTCGCCGCGAACTGGGAGTCGCACGGCGTCCAGGTGAACGTCGCGTTCGCCGATGGGCGCGTGTACCGACTGCGTGACGAGGGCCCGAGAGTGCCGTCCATCGGATCGGACGATAGGCCGTCGGTCCTGGGCGCCGGCCCGCTCGCGTTCACGTGCGTCAAGCCGTTCGACGTGTGGACGATGACGTTCGACGGAAAAGCCGACGCGACGTCGTCGGCCGCCCTGATCGCGGGCCGCAAGGACGGGCCGTCGGTCGACCTGCGATTCGAGGTCGAGGCGACCATGGCGGTGCCGCCGTGGGTGCAGGGCGCACTGCAGGCCGATGCGGATGCGCAGTTGAAGACGTCGATCGTCGGCGATCTGATGGGAGGACCCCGCTACGAGCAGCTGTTCCGGGCGACGGGCTCGGTGCACGTGGCCGGCGAGCAGCACGCGTTCGCGGGAAGCGGCCTCCGGATCCGTCGCCAGGGCGTGCGCCGTCTCGAGGGGTTCTGGGGCCACTGCTGGCAGTCGGCGCTCTTTCCGGGTGGACGGGCTTTCGGCTATATCGCCTACCCGCAGCGGCCCGACGGTGAGCCCGCGTTCAACGAGGGCTATCTGTTCGGCGGTGACGGTGAGCTGATCCCGGCGCGCGCCGTGCAGGCGCCGTGGCTGACACGTCTGGAGCCCAAGGGGGAGGACGTCTCGGTCGTGCTGGAAACCGAGCGCGGCACCGTGCACATCGAGGGCGAGACCGTGGTGTCGACGCATGACATCACGGACCCCAGCGAGGTGCCCGCCGACATGCTCGAGCAGATGGCGAATTGGACCTTTCCGGCGCTACAGCAGGCCGGTGTGCGGTACCGCTGGGACGGTGAGGAAACCATCGGAATGCTCGAACGCTCGAGTCCGATGGACAAGATCACTCGTTAGAGGGGCCTTGGAAGATGTAGTGCGGCACCAGCTCGTGGGCGCGCTGCAGGTTGGTCTGCATGCAGTCCGGTTGCGGGTTGGAGTAGATCGTCGAGAAGAAGATCGTCTGTTGGATCAAGCCGTAGTCGGTGTCGAATCCGATGGCGCAGGTGACCCACCAGCGGTTGTTCCAGTCGGTCGGCTTCATGACCCACCACTGCGCGGCGCGGTGGCCGTCGATGTCGAGTTGGATGGCATCCGCCGGAAGGGCCTCTTCGAACGTCTTCCACACGAAGGCCTCGACGGTCATCTGGTAGTTGCCCGCGTCGTACTTGCACCGCATCCCTTCCTCGGGAATTGGCGGCGTGAAGGTCAGGCCGAGGGAACCCATCACGTCGAGCGGGAGGTCACGGCACGGGTTGAACGGATCCGGATCGGTGATGTCGATGACCGGATATTTGATGCTGGTTGTGACGTTGGTCATCGGAATATCCGACGCGCGCACCTGCATGGGTCCGCCGGGGTTGGACTGGCCGACCGCGATCACCGCTGCGACGAGCGCACACAGCGCTGCGAGAACGCGCAGCTTGGCGATCATTACACCCCCTGCTGTCGTGGCGGCGGGGCCGCCGGCCTCTGGTCGGATCCTGCCCGGGGAGTGTAGCGGCCCGAAGTCAGGGTCCGAAGCGGAAAAGAGAACATGTTCTAGTTGGGTTGCGAGAGCGCTCGTCGCCCGCACGTAGGCTGGAGGGCTGTGACACGCGACGGTAGGCAGCCCACCCTGTGGGCGATCAGCGACCTTCACACCGGTCACACGGGCAACAAGCCCATCACCGAGTCGCTGCACCCGTCCACGCCCGACGACTGGCTGATCGTGGCCGGCGACGTCGGTGAACGCACCGACGAGATCTATTGGGCCTTGGACTTGCTGCGGAAGCGCTTCGCCAAGGTGATCTGGGTGCCGGGCAATCACGAGCTGTGGACCACCAACCGCGACCCGATGCAGATCTTCGGCAAAGCCCGCTACGACTACCTGGTCGACGTCTGCGACCAGATGGGCGTCATCACCCCCGAGCACCCGTTCCCCGTGTGGACGGAAGAGGGCGGCCCGGCGACGATCGTGCCGATGTTCCTGCTCTACGACTACACGTTCCTTCCCGAGGGGGCAGCGACCAAGGCCGAGGGGCTGGCCATCGCCCGCGAGCGCAACATCGTGGGCACCGACGAGTACCTGTTGTCGGCCGAGCCGTACGCCACCCGCGACGCATGGTGTCGCGACCGGGTCGCCTCGACCCGCAAGCGGCTCGAGGACCTCGACTGGATGACTCCCAACATCCTGGTGAACCACTTCCCGTTGGTCCGCGAACCGTGCGACGCGATGTTCTACCCGGAGTTCGCGCTGTGGTGCGGCACCACGGCGACCGCCGACTGGCACACCCGCTACAACGCGCTGTGCTCGGTGTACGGCCACCTGCACATCCCGCGCACCACGTGGTACGACGGGGTTCGCCACGAGGAAGTGTCGGTCGGATACCCGCGGGAGTGGCGGCGCCGCAAGCCATATCGCTGGCTGCGGCAGATACTCCCCGACCCGAAGTACGCGCCCGGTTATCTCAACGAATTCGGCGGGCACTTCGAGATCACGCAGGAGATGCGCGAGCACGCCCAGAAGATGCAGCAGCGCATCCAGGCCAGGTACTGATGACGGTCATGGCGACCCTGCTCTCCGGCGTGCTGCCCGACCACGCCCATGCGCTGGCCGCGGCGGAGATGTACACCGACCCACCGGAACTCGCACCGCTGCCCGAAGAAGAGCCGCTGATCGCGAAGTCGGTGGCCAAGCGGCGCAACGAGTTCATCACCGTGCGTTACTGCGCACGTGAGGCGCTTGGCGAGCTCGGTATTGCGCCCGTACCGATCCTCAAGGGGGAGAAGGGCGAACCTTGCTGGCCCACGGGCGTCGTCGGCAGCCTCACGCACTGTGAGGGCTTCCGAGGCGCGGCCGTGGCCCGGCACGACGCGATCCGCTCCGTCGGTATCGACGCCGAGCCGCACGACGTCCTCCCCACCGGCGTGCTCGACGCCATCAGTCTGCCGGGGGAGCGCGCTGAGTTACAGGCGCTTCCAAACGGACTGCATTGGGACCGAATCCTGTTCTGCGCCAAGGAAGCCACCTACAAAGCGTGGTTCCCGGTCACCAACCGCTGGCTGGGATTCGAGGACGCACACATCACGTTCGACGTCGACGGCACCGGCATGGCGGGCGGATTCGAATCACGGATCCTCATCGACCCGTCTGCACCGTCGGGGCCACCGCTGCAAACGCTGGCGGGCCGGTGGTCGGTACGCGACGGTCTCGCGCTCACGGCGATAGTGCTGTGACCGAAGCTGGTCTTGTCGTCGTGGACAAGCCGGCGGGGATGACGAGCCACGACGTGGTGGGCCGCTGCAGGCGGATCTTCGGCACCCGAAAGGTTGGTCACGCCGGCACTCTCGACCCGATGGCCACGGGGGTGCTGGTGGTCGGTATCGGACGGGCCACCAAGATCCTGGGCATGCTGACGGCGACCGACAAGTCGTACGCCGCGACGATCCGGCTGGGTCAGACTACCTCGACCGAAGACGCTGAAGGCGAAGTGCTGCAGACGGTTTCGGCCTCTGGAGTTGATGAGGCGCAGATCGAGACAGCGGTGGCCGCGTTGCGCGGTGAGATCGATCAGATTCCGTCGGCAGTGAGCGCCATCAAGGTCGCCGGGCAGCGGGCCTACAAGCTGGCCCGCGAGGGACAAACCGTCGAGCTCGCGCCGCGCAGGGTGCGCATCGAGCGGTTCGACGTGCTATCCGTTCGGCATGAGGGCGATCTCGTCGACGTGGACGTCGAAGTGGACTGCTCCAGCGGCACCTACATCCGCGCGCTGGCTCGCGACGTCGGCGCCGCGCTCGGCGTCGGTGGACATCTCACCGCACTGCGCCGGACCCGGGTCGGCACGTTCGAGCTGGATCAGGCCGTCGGTTTGGAGGACCTCGCCGAACGCCCGCGCCTGTCGTACACGCTCGACGAGGCGTGCCTGCTGGCGTTCCCGCGTCGCGACCTGTCTGCTGAAGAAACCGAGGACACCCGCCATGGCCGGCCGCTGAAAGTCGCTGGTATTGAAGGCGTTTACGCGGCAACCGCAGCCGACGGACGGGTCATCGCGCTGCTGAGAGACGACGCGATCCGCACCAAATCGGTGGTCGTGCTGCGACCAGCCACCCTCTAGCGGTCGCGGGCGGGCAGACTGACGGCGCCGACCCTCAGCCGACCACCCAAATAGCTTCTGCCGCAGGGTTTCCCAACTCCACAGTGGTGCCCTTTTCGTGTTCATCCGCATCGGCGGACTTGACCGCCACCGAGATCATGCCCGCGAAGTCGCGGCGGGCCAGCACCAGCAGCCGCGAATCCAGGCTGATGCCGACACTGTCGAAATACCGCAGCATCTCCGGGTCGGAGTCCGAAATCCGGGCGACGGTTCCGGTGTCACCGTCGCGGCAGACCGACAGCTGGCGGGCGTCCGGGGTGGGGACTCGGCCGTCGGAGGCGGGAATCGGATCGCCGTGCGGGTCGCGCGTCGGATAGCCGAGCTTGGCGTCGATGCGTTCGAGCATCCGCTCGGACACCGCGTGCTCGAGCACCTCGGCCTCGTCGTGCACCTCGTCCCAGCTGTATCCGAGTTCGCGGACGAGGAAGGTCTCCATGAGCCGGTGCCTGCGGACCATCGCGAGAGCGGCCGCGCGGCCGGCATCGGTCAGTGTCACGGCGCCGTACTTCTCGTGATCGACCAGGCCCTGATCGGCCAGCTTGCGCACCGACTCCGACGCCGTACTGGCGGATACGCCGAGCCGCTCGGCCAACATCTTGGTGCTGACCTTCTCGTGCGACCACTCTTGGGCAGTCCAGATCACCTTCAGGTAATCCTGGGCGACCATCGTCAAGTCGCGCGGATCACCGTTCACGCTTACGAAGTTTAGGCAGTTGTCACCTGATCTGGCGATCTAGCGCGGCCGTGGCGACGCGTGCGCCGTAGGCTTGCGCTGTGCAGCGCTGGCGGGGACAGGACGAGATCCCGACGGACTGGGGCCGATGTGTCGTCACCATCGGCGTGTTCGACGGTGTTCATCGAGGCCATCAGGAGCTGATCAACCACGCGGTGAAGGCGGGCCGGTCCCGCGGCGTGCCGACGGTGTTGATGACCTTCGACCCACATCCCATGGAGGTCGTCTTCCCCGGCAGTCATCCCGCCCAGCTCACGACACTCACCAGGCGGGCCGAGTTGGTCGAGGACATGGGCATCGACGTGTTCCTGGTCATGCCGTTCACCTCGGATTTCATGAAACTCACACCCGAGCGCTACGTCCACGAACTGCTGGTCGAGCGGCTGCACGTCGTCGAGGTCGTGGTCGGGGAGAACTTCACGTTCGGCAAGAAGGCGGCCGGCAACGTCGACCTGCTGCGCAAAGCGGGAGACCGGTTCGGCTTCGCGGTCGAAAGCATGTCCCTGGTATCTGAGGCCGCCGCCACCAACAGCGAGGAAACCGTCACGTTCTCGTCGACCTATATCCGGTCCTGCGTGGACGCCGGTGACATGGTCGCCGCTACCGAGGCTCTGGGGCGTCCGCACCGCGTCGAGGGTGTCGTGGTCCGCGGCGACGGACGCGGCAGGGTCCTGGGCTTTCCGACGGCCAACGTGGCGCCGCCGATGTACTCGGCCATTCCCGCCGACGGCGTCTACGCGGCATGGTTCACGGTGCTCGGCCACGGCCCCATTGCGGGCGCCGTCGTCCCAGGTGAGCGCTACCAGGCAGCCGTCTCGGTCGGCACCAACCCCACGTTCTCCGGGCGTACCCGCACCGTGGAGGCGTTCGTCCTCGATACGTCCGCCGATCTGTACGGCCAGCACGTGGCGGTAGATTTCGTTGCGCGCATCCGCGGGCAGGAGAAATTCGCCAAGGTCGAGGAACTGGTCACCGCGATGGGTGCCGACACCGAACGGGCGCGCACCATCCTGGCAGCGCACTAGGCCGGGCAATTTCGCAGCTCAGCGAGGTGCTCGATTTCGCGGTCGGCCACCGGCGCGGTAGACTCCTGGCCGACCGAGCGTGTGCTGCAGTTCGCGGTGGCTGCGCTTATTTGGGGGCCCAGGGGCCTCATGTTCGCGGACTGAAATAGATGGAGTTGTTTCGTGGCGCTCACTGTCGAACAGAAAAAGACCATTCTGGGCGAGTACGGCCTGCATGACACCGACACCGGCTCGCCGGAGGCTCAGGTCGCGCTGCTGACCAAGCGCATCGCCGACCTGACCGAGCATCTGAAGATGCACAAGCACGACCACCACTCGCGACGTGGACTGCTGCTGCTGGTCGGCCGTCGACGCCGCCTGCTCAAGTACGTCGCGCAGGTCGACGTGGCGCGCTACCGCTCGTTGATCGAGCGCCTTGGGCTGCGTCGCTGACGCGACGCGGGTGCGGAACCTGGCCGCGATCGTCGTAGCGGCGATCGTCGTTTTGGGGGGTTTGACGGGGTGTTCTTCCTCGTCCACGACGGATCTTGCGGTCGGGGACTGCCTGAAGACGGGTGGCACTCCGGAGCGGCCGGAAGTGACCAGGGTCGAATGCGGAAGCCCGGAGTCCAATTTCAAGGTGGCCGCCACGGCCGAGGACAGCGACCATTGCCCGGCGGATGTCGACTCTTACTACTCGATGAAGGGCACGTTCTCCGACACCAGCACCACGATCTGCATGGATATCGACTGGGTCGTCGGCGACTGCATGAGCATTGATCCGAACAACGACAAGGATCCGCTGCGGGTCGACTGCGACGATTCCTCGGTGCCCAACCGGCAACGCGCCACCGAGGTGCTGGACAGCGTCGCCAACGTCGACCAGTGCGCAAGCGGCGTCGGCTATCCCTATGACGAGCGCAACTTCACCGTATGCGTGGAGGATGTGGCCTGAGGGTCCCGCGGATTTCGGGCCGTACCTGCTGCAATGTAGGATGGCTGAGTTCGACAGCCGGTTTCGGCTCGAATGTTCGGGTGCGGTGATCGCAGTTCCGCGAGCGCCGTTCCCGCGTGTCACATCGGATGTGCTGGATCAACGACATGCCCGATCGCACGGTCTTCGGTAGTGGCTGCCGGGTCCGATACCCGACAGCTTCGATCGATGGCCGTGGCCCAGTCGAGGCCGGTGATTCACCCTCTGTGGCAACGCGAAAACAGTTGAACAGTGAAGACTGTGAACCAGAGAGGCCATACGGACACCTATGTCTGTAGTTGAACTTGAAGACGGCGTGTACGAATCCACCGCCGTGATCGACAACGGGAGCTTCGGCTCCCGCACCATCCGTTTCGAGACCGGCCGGCTTGCCAAGCAGGCCGCCGGCTCTGTCGTCGCCTACCTCGACGACGAGACCATGTTGCTGTCGGCCACCACGGCCAGCAAGCAGCCCAAAGAACATTTCGACTTCTTCCCCTTGACCATCGACGTCGAGGAGCGGATGTATGCCGCGGGTCGCATCCCGGGTTCGTTCTTCCGCCGTGAGGGCCGGCCGTCGACGGACGCGATCCTGACCTGCCGCCTCATCGATCGGCCGCTGCGCCCGACCTTCGTTTCGGGTCTGCGCAACGAGATCCAGGTCGTCGTCACCGTGATGAGCCTGGATCCCAAGGATCTGTACGACGTGCTGGCGATCAACGCCGCATCGGCGTCGACCCAGATCTCCGGCCTGCCGTTCGCCGGCCCGGTCGGTGGCGTGCGCGTCGCGCTGATCGACGGCCAGTGGGTCGCGTTCCCGACCATCGAGCAGCTCGAGGGAGCCGTGTTCGACATGGTGGTCGCCGGCCGCAAAACCGCCGATGACGTCGCGATCATGATGGTCGAGGCCGAGGCGACCGACAAGGTCATCGAGCTCGTCGCCGGTGGCGCGGGTGCTCCGACCGAGGCGGTCGTCGCCGAGGGTCTCGAAGCCGCCAAGCCGTTCATCGCCGCACTGTGCACCGCGCAGGAGGCGCTCGCCGAGAAGGCCGCCAAGCCGACGGCCGACTACCCGGTGTTCCCCGACTACCAGGACGACGTGTTCGAAAGCGTCTCGGCGGTGGCCACCGACGAGCTGTCGAAGGCGCTGACCATCGCGGGTAAGGAAGAGCGCGACGATCGCACCAGCGAGATCAAGGTCGAGGTGCTCGACCGGTTGGCCGACCAGTACGCCGGCCGCGAGAAGGAGATCGGCGCAGCGTTCCGATCGCTCACCAAAAAGCTTGTGCGCCAGCGCATCCTGACAGACCACTTCCGCATCGACGGCCGCGGCATTACCGATATCCGCGCCCTGGGCGCCGAGGTGGCCGTCGTGCCGCGGGCGCATGGCAGCGCGCTGTTCGAGCGTGGCGAGACCCAGATCATGGGTGTCACCACGCTGGACATGGTCAAGATGGCCCAGCAGATCGACTCGCTGGGACCCGAGACCAGCAAGCGGTACATGCATCACTACAACTTCCCGCCGTATTCGACCGGTGAGACCGGTCGCGTCGGTTCGCCCAAGCGTCGCGAGATCGGCCACGGCGCCCTTGCCGAGCGGGCGCTGATGCCCGTGCTGCCGAGCGTCGAGGAGTTCCCGTACGCGATCCGCCAGGTGTCAGAGGCGCTGAGCTCCAACGGATCGACCTCGATGGGTTCGGTGTGTGCGTCGACGCTGTCGCTGCTGAACGCCGGTGTGCCGCTGAAGGCGCCGGTTGCGGGTATCGCGATGGGTCTCGTGTCCGATGACGTGGAAGTTGACGGCGGCGGTACCGAGCGGCGCTTCGTCACTCTCACCGACATCCTGGGTGCCGAGGATGCGTTCGGCGACATGGACTTCAAGTGCGCAGGCACCAAGGAGTTCGTCACCGCGCTGCAGCTCGACACCAAGCTCGACGGCATCCCGTCGCAGGTGCTGGCCGGCGCGCTGGCGCAGGCCAAGGACGCGCGTCTGACGATTCTCGAGGTGATGGCCGAGGCCATCGACGAGCCCGATGAGATGAGCCCGTATGCACCGCGGATCACCACGATCAAGGTTCCGGTCGACAAGATCGGCGAGGTGATCGGGCCCAAGGGCAAGATGATCAACTCGATCACCGAGGAGACCGGTGCGTCGATCTCGATCGAGGACGACGGCACCGTGTTCGTCGGCGCCTCCAACGGTGAAGCGGCACAGGCTGCGATCGACAAGATCAACGCGATCGCCAACCCGCAGCTGCCCAAGATCGGTGAGCGGTTCCTCGGAACGGTGGTGAAGACAACCGATTTCGGTGCGTTCGTATCGCTGCTTCCGGGCCGGGACGGCTTGGTGCACATCTCCAAGCTCGGCCGCGGCAAGCGGATCGCCAAGGTCGAGGACGTGGTGAAGGTCGGCGACAAGCTGCGCGTCGAGATCGCCGATATCGACAACCGTGGAAAGATCTCGCTGGTCCTCGTCGCCGAAGACGAAGCAGCTGAAGCATCCCCTGATGCCGCGCCAGCAGATGCCGCAGCAGCCACGAGCTAGGGCTTTGCGTCGCGGCGCACGCGGCGATCAATCGTCTGCGGCGGTGCGGCGCACCGTATTGCCCGGTGGCCTGCGCGTGGTCACCGAGTACGTCCCGTCGGTGCATTCGGCATCGGTCGGGGTGTGGGTCGACGTCGGGTCCCGTGACGAGGGGCCCAGCGTGGCCGGTGCGGCGCACTTCCTGGAGCATCTGCTGTTCAAGTCGACGCCGACGCGATCCGCGGTCGACATCGCGCAGGCGGTGGACGCTGTCGGTGGCGAGCTGAACGCGTTCACCGCCCGTGAGCACACGTGCTACTACGCGCATGTGCTCGACACCGACCTCGAATTGGCCGTCGACCTGGTGGCCGACGTGGTGCTGCGGGGGCGTTGTGCCGCACACGATGTCGAGATCGAGCGTGCCGTCGTGCTCGAGGAGATCGCGATGCGCGACGACGATCCCGAGGACACCCTCGGTGACGTCTTCCTGTCGGCGATGTTCGGCGCGCATCCTGTCGGGCGGCCGGTGATCGGCAGCGCGGAGTCGATCGCGTCCATGACCAGGACGCAACTGCATTCGTTCCACATGCGGCGCTATACGCCGGAGCGGATGGTGGTGGCGGTCGCGGGAAATGTGGACCACCACGAGGTCGTGTCGCTGGTGCGTGAACACTTCGGTCCTCGCCTGGTGCGCGGCCGCAAGCCGGTGGCCCCGCGCAAGGGCACCGGTCGCGTTACGGGCCGGCCGACGCTGGAGATCGTCAACAAGGACGCCGAGCAGACCCATCTGTCGCTGGGCGTCCGGACCCCGGGCAGGCACTGGGAGCATCGGTGGGCGTTGTCGGTGCTCAACACCGCTTTGGGCGGTGGCCTGAGTTCCCGTCTGTTCCAACAGATTCGGGAAACGCGCGGGTTGGCGTACTCGGTCTACTCGACGGTGGACACGTTTTCCGACAGCGGTGCGCTGTCGATCTATGCCGCGTGCCTTCCCGAGCGTTTCGCAGAAGTCGTCCGGGTGACCGTCGATGTGCTCGAGGACGTGGCCCGTGATGGCATCACCGAGACCGAATACCGGATCGCGAAGGGCTCGATGCGCGGCGGACTGGTGCTCGGACTGGAGGATTCGGGTTCCCGGATGAACAGGATCGGGCGAAGCGAGCTGAACTATGGCGCGCATCGCACGATCGCCGACACCCTCTCCAGGATCGAAGCGGTAACGCTAGACGAGGTGAACACCGTCGCGCGCAAACTGCTGACCCGGCAATACGGTGGCGCAGTTCTCGGTCCGCAAACTTCGAAAAGGATGCTGCCACAGCCGCTTCGGGACATCACGCGCTGATCGCCTAGGCTGGGAGTCGATGACTCGACTGAGGCGCTCCGGCGCCGACATCCAGCAACTGTCCAGACGAAACGTTCTGCTCGGTGGGTTGACGCTCGCCGCGGTGGCCGCATCCTTGTCACGTACCGCGACGGCACAGCCGCCGCCGTCCATCGAGGCGTCCCTGCAGGGTCTCGAGCAACGCCACAACGCCGCTATCGGGCTGTTCGCTTCAAACCTGGTGTCAGACAAGACTGTTGCGCACCGCGCACAGGATCAGTTCGCCCTGTGTTCGGTGTTCAAGGGGTATGCCTCGGCGCGAGTATTGCAGATGGCTCAGCACGGTGAGCTCTCGCTCGACGACAGGATGTTCGTCGACCCGGCTCAGATCCTGCCGAATTCACCCGTCACCGGACCGCGCGCCGGCAGCGAGATGACGCTCGCCGAGCTGTGCCAGGCCACGCTGCAGCAGAGTGACAACGCCGCGGCGAACCTGCTGCTCAGCAGGATCGGCGGGCCGCAGGCGATCACCGCGTTCGCGCGCAGCATCGGGGACCGGCAAACGCGTCTGGACCGCTGGGAGACAGAGCTGAACTCGGCGATCCCGGGTGATCCGCGGGACACCAGCACACCAGAGTCGCTCGGTGTGGGTTATCGCGCGATGCTTGAGGGAGACGTCCTCGCGCCACCTCAACGCCGCCTGCTCGAGGATTGGATGCGTGCCAATCAGACGTCGAGCATGCGGGCGGGGTTTCCGCCGGACTGGACCAGTGCCGACAAGACCGGCAGCGGGGACTACGGCACCACCAACGACGTCGGTGTCGCGTACGGGCCGGACGGCCAACGCGTGCTGCTCGCGCTCATGACGCGGTCGCAAGCCGATGATCCCCAAGCGGAGAACATGCGCCCGCTCATCGGGGAGATCACGGCGCTGGTGCTGCCGACGCTGCTCGCGTAAACGCCGCTGACCAGGACACCCGGTCCCCCCGGTAGTCCGGGTGTGCCTGGTCAGACGACTGCTTACGGGGTGTGTGGAGCACCTGCAGCTGAACCAACGGTATCGGAGCCGCCCGCGGAACGAATCGGGTGAAACCCTATGATTCCGACCTCAGGGACCCCTAAAACGCAGCAAAGTCGGCTTGGCACACTGTGAGCATGGATCCGGCCGCGTTGTGTCCCTGCGGTTCGGAACTGCTGTTCGGACGCTGTTGCCTACCGCTGCACCTGGGCGAAAGACAGGCCGAAACGGCCGAACAATTGATGCGGTCACGCTACAGCGCCTTTGCCGTCGACAACCTCGACTATGTCTGGCAGACCTGGCACCCAAGGACACGACCCTCGGAGCTGACGCCGGAGGCCGCACTGACGTGGACCGGGCTCGAGATCGTGGACACCGTCGACGGCCGCGCCGGCGATGATTCGGGCGAGGTCGAATTCCGTGCGCACTACCGACAGAACAGACGCTCAGGCCGATCTGCTCCTTGCGGCGCGGGGACGCTACATGAGCGGTCCCGCTTCGCCGTTAGAGCCCGTCGGTGGTTTTACATCGACGGGGAGTTGTTCGAGTGATCACGCCAGCAGTGCGGCCGGATCGGTGAAGGGCAGATCCAGATCGGTGGCGACCTGCTCGGAGAGCAGCGAGCCCTGGTGCGTCGACAGTCCCTTGGCCAGCGCCGGATCGGCCTCGCATGCGGCCTGCCAGCCCTTGTCGGCCAGCTTCAGCACATAGGGCATCGTGGCGTTGGTCAGCGCGTAGGTCGACGTGCGCGGAACCGCGCCCGGCATGTTGGCCACGCAGTAGAACACGGTGTCGTGGACGGCGAAGGTCGGATCGTCGTGCGTGGTGGGCCGCGAATCTTCGAAGCACCCGCCCTGATCGATCGCGATATCGACGAGCACCGCACCGGACTTCATGTGCGCCACAGTCGAATTCGTCACCAGCTTGGGCGCCTTGGCGCCAGGGACGAGCACCGCGCCGATGACCAGATCGGCCTCCTTGACCGCGTCCTCCAGATCGAGGGTGGAGGAGTAACGGGTCTCGATGGCGCCGCCGTACTCGGCGTCGATCTTGCGCAGGATGTTGATGTTGAGGTCGAACACGGTGACGTGCGCGCCCATGCCCCAGGCGACGGCGGCGGCGTTGTCGCCGGCCATGCCACCGCCGATGACCACGACCTTGGCCGGCGCGACGCCGGGGACGCCGCCCATCAGCACGCCACGACCACCTCGGGTTCGCATCAGGTGATATGCGCCGACCTGGGCGGCCAGTCGTCCCGCGACCTCGCTCATGGGGGCGAGCAGCGGCAGGGATCCGTCGGCCAGCTGGACGGTTTCGTAGGCGATCGACGTGGTGCCCGAGGCGAGCAGTGCGTCGGTGCACGGCTTGGAGGCGGCCAGGTGCAGGTAGGTGAACAGGGTCTGGCCCTCGCGCAGGCGCGAGTACTCGGCCTCGATCGGCTCCTTGACCTTGAGCAGCAGCTCGGACTCTGCCCACACCTCGTCGACACTGGGGATCATCTGCGCGCCAGCGCGCTTGAAGTCGGCATCAGAGACCGCCGAGCCCTCGCCCGCGCCGGCCTGAATGAGCACCTCATGGCCCCGCCGGACCAGCTCAGAGACACCGGCCGGGGTGATGGCCACACGGAATTCGTTGTTCTTGATCTCGGTCGGGATGCCGACGCGCATGATCGCTCCTATAGTCGAACTTGCTTCCTAAAGTGTGAAGAACATTCGATCGAATGGCAATTGCTCCGCTGATAATTCGCTAAAATGCCGTAATGAACGAAGAACCATCATCAAGCGTCGCGCGCCCACCGCGCTCGCCGAAGGATGTTCAGGCCGTCGACCTCGACGACATCGACCGGCGGATGCTGCTCACGCTCCATGGCGATGCGCGCATCTCCAACAGCGCCCTGGCCGACGTCGTCGGCATCGCCCCGTCGACCTGTCACGCGCGGCTGCGGCGGCTGCAGGACCTCGGGGTCATCCGGGGCTTCTACACCGACATCGATCCGGCGGCCATCGGTCTGACCATGCAGGCCATGATCTCGGTGAGCCTGCATTCCAATGCCCGCGGCAAGATCCACAGCTTCATCGACCAGATCAGACGCAAGCCCCAAGTGATGGACGTCTACTTCCTGGCAGGAGCTGAGGACTTCATCCTGCACGTCGCCGCGCGCGACACCGACGACCTGCGGTCGTTTGTGGTGGAAAACCTCAACGCCGACACCGACGTGGCAGGAACGCAGACGTCGTTGATCTTCGAGCACCTGCGCGGCGCCTCCCCGCTCTGAGTGACCAACTAGGGTTGGCCCATGCGAGTGGCGGTGCTGGGGTCCAAGGGCAAAGTCGGCGCGACGATGGTGCAGGCAGTCGAAGAGGCTGCGGACCTGACGTTCACCGCGGGGGTCGACGCCGGTGATCCGCTGAGTGAACTGGTCGACTCGCGCACCGACGTCGTCATCGACTTCACGCATCCCGACGTCGTGATGGACAACCTGAAATTCTTGATCGACAGCGGAATCCACGCGGTTGTCGGTACGACCGGCTTCACCGACGAGCGCATCAGCCGGGTCCAGCAGTGGCTGTCCGGCAAGCCGGATGTCGCGGTGCTCATCGCACCGAACTTCGCGATCGGCGCGGTTTTGTCGATGCACTTCGCGCAGCAGGCCGCCAAGTTCTTCGAGTCCGTCGAAGTCATCGAACTGCACCATCCGCACAAGGCCGACGCGCCGTCGGGCACGGCCGTCCGCACCGCCCGGCTGATCGCCGAGGCGCGCAAAGACCTTCCGCCCAATCCCGACGCGACGAGCACGGGCCTCGAGGGTGCCCGCGGTGCCGACGTCGATGGAGTTCCCGTGCACTCGGTCCGGTTGGCGGGACTCGTCGCGCACCAGGAAGTGCTGTTCGGCACGCAGGGTGAGACGTTGACAATCCGGCACGACAGCACCGACCGCACGTCTTTCGTACCCGGCGTGCTGCTCGCGGTACGCAAGGTCGCCGAACGTCCCGGCCTCACTGTGGGTATTGAGCCGCTGCTCGACCTCTGATGAGTGAGGAATCGCGAGCGCTGCGCATCCAGCTGCTGATCGGTTTCATGTGCGTAGCGCTCGTCGTCTATTTCTTTCTGCTCGGCCGGATCGCGTTGGCGTTCCTCACGTCTGGTGAACCCGCCGCAATCGGGCTCGGTGCCGCGCTGATGATCATGCCGCTGATCGGTATCTGGGTTCTGGTCAGCACGCTGCGGGCCGGGCTCGCTCACCAGCGGCTTGGCCGGATCGTCAAGGACGAGGGCATGGAACTCAACGTGAGCTCACTGCCGCGGATGGCTTCGGGACGGATCGAGCGCGAGGCCGCCGACGCGCTCTTCGCCACCGTGCGCGACGAGTTGGAGCAGGACCCGGACAACTGGCGTCATTGGTATCGGCTGGCCCGTGCCTACGACTACGCCGGCGATCGCAGCCGCGCGCGCGAAGCCATGAAGAAGGCTGTCGAGATGGAGGAGCAGGGTTGAGCAATCCATCGAATAAAACATTGCTGATCGTCCATCACACACCGTCGCCTCATTGCCAGGAGATGTTCGAAGCCGTCGTATCCGGCGCAGGCGACCCCGAGATCGAGGGCGTGGAGGTCGTGCGACGGCCGGCCCTCACCGTCTCGGCGACCGATGTACTCGAAGCGGACGGCTATCTGCTCGGCAGCCCCGCCAACCTCGGTTACATGAGCGGCGCTCTCAAGCACGCGTTCGACGTCATCTACTACCCGTGCCTCGACGCGACGCGTGGACGACCCTTCGGTCTGTACCTCCATGGCAACGAGGGCACCGAGGGCGCCCAAAACGGGGTGACCGCGATCACGACCGGCCTGGGCTGGACGAAGGCCGCCGAATACGTTGTCGTCTCGGGCAAACCGAGCAAAACCGATCTCGAATCGTGCTGGAACCTTGGCGCAACAGTCGCCGCTCGGCTGATGGAATAGCCGGGGGCCGTGTCGCCGACCACCAATCAGCCGATTAGCGCGACTAGACGGCTGTATCACTGGCACTGTTCACGGTGGACGAGGTGGTCCGCCGGTGGCGAACCCGTCCCTGCGGCGGATGTGGAGAAAAGTTGTGACCCAAGGACCTGGACGTCTGCTCGGCAAGTCGGCGGTGATCACCGGGGCGGCGATGGGCATCGGGCGGGCGACCGCGGAGGTCTTTGCCCGTGAGGGCGCACGTCTGATCGTGACTGACATTCAACGCGAACCGCTGCTTGGGCTAGCCGATGAATTGCGCCGTAGCGGTGTCGAAGTCGAGACGGTCGTCGGCGACGTCTCGGTCGAGGAGGACGCGAGGCAGATGATCGCGGCCGCAATCGATCGCTTCGGCCGGCTCGACGTGCTCGTCGCCAACGCCGGCATCATCCCGCTCGGCGACGCGACAGAGGTGACGGCCGCCGCCTGGGACGAAGTCATGGCGATCGATGGGCGTGGCATGTTCCTCACCTGCAAATTCGCGATCGAAGCGATGGTGTCGAACGGTGGAGGTGCCATCGTGTGCCTCTCCTCGATCTCGGGACTGGCCGGCCAAAAACGTCAGGCGGCCTACGGGCCGGCCAAGTTCGTCGCTACCGGCCTGACCAAGCACCTGGCGGTCGAGTGGGCTGACCGCGGTATCAGGGTGAACGCCGTTGCGCCGGGGACGATTCGAACAGAGCGGGTCAACCGGCTTCCGGAGGAGCCGGGCGGCTCGGAATATCTCGCCGACATCGAGCGCATGCACCCGATGGGCCGACTTGGTGAACCGGCGGAGGTCGCCAACGCCATCGCCTTTCTGGCCTCCGACGAAGCTTCGTTCGTCACCGGCGCTGTGTTGCCCGTCGACGGGGGATTTCTGGCGCAATAGCGCCCCACCCGGCCGCATCATGAAACAGTCCGGTGGCCGCCGGGGCGAACTACTATTGCCCCTCGACACGGACCGCTGGCGAAGCGCTCGCCGCAACACTTTTCACACGAATCGGAGGAGGACGAGCGATGCCAGGGATAGCCGACATTGCGTTGGGTGCAGCGCCGATCGCCGGCGGTGCCCTGCTGGGTGCCGCTGCGGGCAGCTTCAAGGGCCCCGATGTTCGCGCCATGATCGCCAAGGACATGGACCTGCTGGAACGGATTCCGGACGACCAGCCGGAACTCAAAGAGCGCCTGAAAACGAGCATCACGGAGCGCATCAACGATCTGGTCGAAGGGACGGAGCGCTCGCGGGCGTTACGCGAAGCCGCAGCGTCCTACAGCGGAAATTGGCGCGACATCGTGGTGTTCATCTGCGCCGTCCTGTTCACGATCGTCTGGTGGAACGTCAGCCACAGCCGTTCGAACTGGCTCGTGATGTTCATCGCGATGATCATCTTGTCCGTGGTCGCAGCCATCTATGCGGGCCGGGGGATTGCGCGCGCCATCGGCAGCTACCTACACAGAAACGACGAGAAGAATCAATAGTCGCCGTGGTCATTGCGTGCTGCCCAGCAGCTACTGCATCAACTTCTCAATGCGCCAACCGGTTTGATCCACGTTAGTTGTTGCTCTGTGGTTTGGGTTGGAAGGGTGTGTACCACCACCATTGGGCGCGTTCGCCGGTGGGTCCGCGGTAGGGCGGGACGTCGGGTGGGGGTCGAGTGGGTGGTCGGGCCAGTGATCCTGGGCTCAGTGTGTGTCCGTGGCTGTCGGTGACGGTGAGGCTGTCGGCGGGTCCGGTGATGGTGATGATCCCGCGGTGGTGGGCGCGGTGGTGGTAGGGGCAGAGCAGCACGAGGTTGTCCAGGTCGGTGGGGCCGCCGTCTTCCCAGTGCTGGATGTGGTGGGCGTGCAGTCCGCGGGTGGCGCTGCAGCCGGGGACCGCACACGTGGGGTGGCGGTATTCCAGGGCCCGGCGCAGGCGGCGGGTGATGGTGCGGGTGGCTCGCCCGGCGCCGATGATCTGCCCGTCGCGTTGGAACCACACCTCGCAGGTGGTGTCGCAGGTCAGGCATTGGCGGTCGGCGTCAGACAGCAGCGGGCCCAGATGCAGGTGGGCGATCTGCTCGGTGATGTCGAGGTGTACCACGACGGTGGTGTGCTGGCCGTGCGGTCGTTGGGCGGCGTCGGTGTCCCAACCGGATTCGATCAGGCGCATGAATGCCTCACCGGTGGTCGGGAACGGCGGCGCCACCGCGGCGTTGTCGGTGTCGTGGTCGCGTTTCCATTGGGCGATCGCGGCGTCGAGATGGGATTGCAAGGCTGCGTCGAAGGTGGCGGCGTCGAGGTGCGACAGGGTGATTTTCCAGGTGGTGGTCTGCTCGTCGCTGCGGGATGTGGTGATTGTGGGCCGCGGTGGCGGTTCGGGTTCACGGTCGGGTGGGGTGTCGCGCCAGGGGTCGGGTTCAGGTTCTAGGGGTGGTTCGAGTTTGAGGGCGGTGTTGAGTTGGTTGACGGTGGCGACTTCGGCCAGGCTCACGTAGTGCGCATCAGATCCTTGGCCGGCTTTCTCGGCGATGATGCCGACCTGGTCCAGCGATAGCCGGCCTTCGCGCAGGCCCGCCAGGCACAGCGGAAACTGTTCGGCCCGGTGCGCGATCGCGGCGATCTTCTCGGCATTTCTCGACGAGCTTCCGGTTTTCCACGCCACCAGCGCCGGGATCGAGCGACACCCGGTGATGCCCACCAGGTTGTCGTGGTCCATCTCCGCGACGATGTCCACGATGCGCCCGTCGATGGCGTTGCGCTGACCCATCAGCTCACCCAACTCGCCGAACAACACCTCCAGCCGATCTTTCGGACGCAACACCCCCGCATCAGGTGTCGTGGTCGTGGACATGAACCCATCAAAACAGCAGGGTCCGACAAGTACAGCGCCCAGAGACGAGGAAAAGCTCAGTAGTGGTAGGTGTCCGACGGCGCGGGGATGTGCGCCGGGTCGTCGACGTCGTCGAACTCCGATTCGTGAATGCCGTAGGACCGAGCGAGGTCGAGGATCTTGTTGGCCCGCGCGATACGCGGCAGGTCGGAGCCGTTGCGGATCTCGCCGCCGTCACGTTCGAACTCGGTGAAAAACTCCTTGGCCCAACTGATTTCCTCTGCCGACGGTGACAGTCCCTCGTTCACCGTCGGGCACTGATCGGGTGTCAGGCAGATCTTGCCCGTCATCCCGAACTCAGCGGACACCGCCGTCGCCTCACTGAGCTTGAGCGCACTCGAACCGACCGTCGGCCCGTCGATCGCGCTGGGGAGATGCGCCGCCTTGGCCGCGATCGTGAACCGCGACCGCGCATACGCCAGCGTCGTCGGGTTGTCCCCGAAGCCGGTATCCCGTCGAAAATCACCGATGCCGAACGCCAGCCGGAATGTGCCCTTGGTGGCGGCGATCTCGGTGATGCGCTCGAGACCGCGCGCCGTCTCCACCAGCGCCACGATCGGCACGTTCGGCAGTCGCTTGGCGGTTTCGGTCACGTGGTCGACGGACTCCACCATCGCGAGCATCACCCCGCCCGGCGACAACTTGCCCAACGCGTCGAGATCGTCGGCCCACCACGGCGTGCCGAACCCGTTGACGCGGACCCAGTCACTGTTGCCCTCGCTGAGCCACCGGATGACATTCTCCCGGGCGCCCAGCTTGTCCTTCGGGGCGACCGCATCCTCGATGTCGAGGACGACGATGTCGGCGCGCGACGCCGCCGCGGGTGCGAAGCGGTCGTACTGCGCGCCGTTGACCAACAGCCAACTGCGGGCCAGTACCGGATCGATGCGCGTTCCGTCGCCGGAATCCGAGTGCTCTGCCGTCGCCTGGTCCATGCGTTCATCGTGGCGCACCCGCACCCACCGGCGCTACGGGGGTCAGCCCAGGTGCGTGCCGAAGAACGACTCCATGGCGTCCCAGTGCCGTTTGGCCGCCGCCTTGTCATACGGCCCGTTGTCAGGTACGGCGAAGCCGTGCCCGGCCGCGTACCACTCGATCGTGTGCTCGACGTCGGCGGCGGTGAGCGCCTTGTCCAGGGTTTCAGCTGCTTCCGGGGTGAAGGACGCGTCGTTCTCGGCGCCGCCGACGTAGACGGCCGCTTTCATTTGATCGGCGAGCAGGTGCGGGCTGCCGGGGTCGTCGGCCGCCAGACCGCCGCCGTGGAATGACATCGCCGCGGCGACACGCTCCGGCACACGACCCGCGACCACGAGCGACGTCCGCCCGCCCATGCAGTATCCGGTGGTGCCATACGCCTCGCCGGTGACCTCCGGCCGTGCGGACAGGTAGTCGAAGAAGGCCTTCGCGTCGGCGGCCATGATGTCGGGCGTCACCTTCGAGATCATCGAGAACAGCCGCTTGCGCTCGTTCTCGTCGCTGAACACCGACGCCATCTCGAACGGGGCCCAGTCGCCGTCGCGGTAGTACACATCGGGCACCAGGACGGCGAAGCCGTAGGCGGCCAGCTGGTCGCCCATCTCGCGGAAGGTTTGGCGCGCCCCGCCGGCGTCGGGGTACATGACGATTCCCGGCCACGGGCCAGCAAAATCCGAGCCCTCGGGAGTGTGCAACGTCACCGGGCAGGTCCCGTCGGCGGTCGTGATGGAGTCGGTGGTTGTCGGCATGCCTTCGGTTCTACTCCTGCCCTCTGGACGTAAGCTGACCGAGTGCCGGTCACTGGGTCTATAAGCACGCCGTATGAGGACCTCCTTCGCCTGGTTTTCGAGCGTGGGACAGCGAAATCGGACCGCACCGGCACCGGCACCCGCAGCCTGTTCGGCCACCAGATGCGCTACGACCTGACGGCGGGCTTCCCGCTGCTCACCACCAAGAAAGTGCACACAAAATCGATCATCTACGAGCTGTTGTGGTTCCTGCGCGGCGACTCGAACGTGCGCTGGCTACAGGAGCACGGCGTCACGATCTGGGACGAATGGGCTTCTCCGACAGGCGATCTGGGGCCGGTATACGGGGTGCAGTGGCGGTCGTGGCCCACCCCGTCTGGTGACCACATCGACCAGATCAGTGCGGCGCTCGAGCTGCTCAAGTCGGATCCGGATTCGCGCCGCAACATCGTGTCGGCCTGGAACGTCGGCGAGATCCCGCAGATGGCCCTGCCTCCATGTCACGCGTTCTTTCAGTTCTACGTGGCCGACGGCCGGCTGAGCTGTCAGCTCTACCAGCGCAGCGCCGACCTGTTCCTCGGCGTTCCCTTCAACATCGCCAGCTACGCGCTGCTCACCCACATGATGGCCGCCCAGGCCGGGCTCGAGGTGGGGGAGTTCATCTGGACCGGCGGTGACTGCCACATCTACGACAATCACCTCGCGCAGGTCACCGAACAGCTGAGCCGCGAGGCGCGGCCCTATCCGGAACTTGTGCTCGCACCGCGTGATTCGATCTTCGACTACACCTACGACGACATCGTGATCAAGAATTACGACCCGCACCCGGCGATCAGGGCGCCCGTGGCTGTATGACGACGGTGGGGCTGATCTGGGCCCAGTCGACTTCCGGTGTCATCGGTCGCCGGGGAGGTATTCCGTGGCGGCTGCCCGAGGACCAGGCCCGCTTCAAAGAGCTCACGATGGGGCGCACCGTCGTGATGGGGAGACTGACCTGGGAGTCGCTGCCCGCGAAGGTGCGGCCGCTGCCGGGCCGCAGAAATGTCGTACTGACCCGGCAAGCTGACTACATGGCTGACGGTGCGCACGTGGTTCCCCTGCTTCAGGACGCTCTGACCGACGACATGACCTGGGTGATCGGCGGTGAACAGATTTACACGCTGGCGCTCCCGCTCGCGACGCGGTGCGAGGTCACCGAGGTGGAGATCGACCTGCCCCGCCACGACGGTGATGCGGTGGCGCCCACGCTGGACGAACAGTGGATAGGCACCGAAGGGGAGTGGCTCACCAGTTCCTCCGGTCTGCGCTATCGGTTCTTCAGCTACGTTCGCCCGTGAGCACGCTGACCTCGGCACAGGCGCGCAGGATCGCCGTCGCGGCCCAGGGCTTCGCCGAACCGCGACCGAGCGGGGCGTTGACGCGCGCACACCTGCGTCGGCTGATCTCGCGGATCCAAGTGCTGCAACTGGATTCGGTGTCGGTGGCGGTGCGCGCCCACTACGCGCCGGTGTTCAGCAGGCTCGGCCCCTACGACCGCGACGTGCTGGATCGTGCGGCGTGGAGCCACAGCACCCGCTCGCCACGCCTGCTGGTCGAATATTGGGCGCACGAGGCCGCGCTGATGGCGGTGGACGACTGGCCGCTGATGCGGTGGCGCATGCGCGAGTACACGCATGGCCGCTGGGGCAAGGAGATCGTCAAGAGGAACGGACGGCTGGCCGACGACATCGTCGCCGCCATCGCCGAACTCGGACCGTCGACCGCCGGTCAGATCGAAGCGCACCTCGGCGCCGACCAGCGCGGCCGCAAGGGCCCGTGGTGGGACCGCAGCGACACGAAGTGGGTGACGGAGGCGTTGTGGTCGGCTGGCGTGCTGACCACGGCCACCCGCATCGGGTTCGCCCGCCACTACGACCTCACCGAGCGGGTGTTGCCGCCGGAGGTCGTGGCACGGGAGGTTGACGACGATGAGGCGCTGCGCGAGCTGATGCGGCGGGCCGCCGGCGCGCTCGGCATCGGCACGGAAGCCGACATCCGGGACTACTTCCGGCTGTCGCCGAAACTGTCCAAACCGGCGCTCGCCAAGCTCGTCGCCGACGGGGAACTGGAGCAGGTCGAGGTCGACGGTTGGGCGGCGCCGGCGTACCTGCGTGCGGGTCAGATCGTGCCCCGGCGCGACCGTGGCACGGCGCTGCTGTGCCCGTTCGACCCGTTGATCTTCTTCCGGCCGCGCGTGGAGCGGCTGTGGGAATTCCATTACCGCATCGAGATTTACACGCCCGCCCCCAAGCGCCAGTTCGGGTACTACGTATGGCCGTTTCTGCTCGACGGCAGACTTGTCGGCCGCGTCGACCTGAAGGCCGATCGTGCGCAGGGGACGCTCTACGTCGTCGGTGCATTCGCCGAAGACGGGGAGCAGCCGACGCGCCTGGCGGCGCCGTTGGCCGCGGAATTGCAGACCATGGCGGCGTGGCTGGGGCTGACCGACGTCACGGTGGGCAAGCGGGGTGACCTGGTGACCCCCCTCAAGCAAGCGCTGCGCTGATCGACTGTCGGGTAATGTCACGCTGTCAGCCCCGACGGCGTGACACAATCCGACGCTCGAGCTTAGGTGTCGTCAGTTGAACGGAATGTCGTTGTCGGCCTTGGAGTCTTGATACTGCTGTGACAGTCCGGCGTATACATCGCGGATGCACCGATCCTGCTCGAGCAACCGGCTGCGCAGCGGCTCGGGTTCCGCGTCGACGAGGTCGCGGATCGACCGTCCGGTCCAGAACGCGTTGGTGTGCCGGTAGTTGCCGTCCTCGACGCCGAAGACCTCTTGGAGGATCTTCAGGTCGTGGGGGATGCCGAATGCGTCGCGCGAATCCTGATAGGTGAAGAAGTAGTAGAAGTTGTCGAACCCCGCCCACGTGATGGCCGACAGGCACAGGGGGCAGGGTTCATGAGTGGATAAAAAAACCAGTTCGCGCGTGGCCGGGCGGTCGGGCAGTTCGTAGAACTGGTTGAGGGTGCTGATCTCGCCGTGCAGCAGCGGATTGTCCGTCTCGCTGTTCGTGCCGCACAGCACCAGCGACATATCGGATTTACGGAGCAATGCGGCGCCGAACACTTTGTTGCCCGCCGCGACACCACGCTCGGTCATCGGCAGGATGTCGCGTTCCATCACATCGAGAAGACGCGATGCCACGGTCGACCCTGCCATGGCGTCACCCTAGCGCCGACGGCGGCGGCAGAAGGTCAGACGCAGTCCGCGCACACCAGTCTGTCGCCAGACTGCAGCGCGAGCCTGTTGCGGTGCTGCACCAGGAAGCAACTGGAGCAGGTGAATTCGTTGGCCTGCTTCGGGATCACCCGAACGGTGAGCTCTTCACCCGACAGATCGATGTCGGGCAGGTCGATCGCGTCTACGGCATCACCGTCATCGACATCGAGCACCGCCACGTCGACCTTGTCGCGCCGGCGCGCGGCGATCTCCTCCAGAGACTGGTCGCCTTCGTCCGTGTTCTGGGTACGGGGCGCGTCGTAATCAGTGGGCATCGGCCACTCTCCCTCCAAGTCCGGTGCTGCGTTAAACGCCGACCGAGGACCGCATAATTCCCCTCCGATCCGCAGCCCAAACGCGCACGTCAGTCCCAACCGTGACGAGGCGCTCGCGCTAGGGTGAGCCGTGGCCGAGATCGCGCCGTTGCGCGTACAGCTGATCGCCAGGACGGAGTTCGCGGCGCCGCCTGACGTGCCGTGGAGTACGGACGCCGAGGGCGGGCCCGCGTTGGTGGAGTTCGCCGGCCGTGCGTGCTATCAGAGCTGGTCAAAGCCCAATCCGCGGACCGCGACCAATGCCGCCTATCTGCGGCACATCATCGACGTCGGTCACTTCTCGGTGCTTGAACACGCGTCGGTGTCCTTCTACATCACCGGGGTCTCGCGGTCGTGCACCCACGAGCTGATTCGGCACCGCCATTTCTCCTATTCGCAACTGTCGCAGCGCTATGTCCCCGAGCACGACGCGCAGGTCGTCATGCCACCCGGTATCGAGAACGATCCCGAACTCGAAGAGATCCTCACCGCTGCCGCCGACGCCAGCCGCGCGACGTACACCGAACTGCTGGGCAGGTTGGAGGCTCGGCTCGCGGACGAGCCGAACGCCGTACTTCGACGTAAGCAGGCCCGACAGGCTGCCCGGGCGGTGCTGCCCAACGCCACCGAGACCCGCATCGTCGTCACCGGCAATTACCGCGCGTGGCGGCATTTCATCGCGATGCGCGCCAGCGAGCACGCCGACATCGAGATTCGCCGGCTGGCCATCGAATGTCTGCGCCAATTGATCGAGGTCGCACCGCAGGCGTTCTCCGACTTCGAGATCTATGCGCTGGCTGACGGCACGGAGGTGGCAACCAGCCCGCTAGCCACAGAGGCGTGACCCCGAGCGGGTAATCTCACTGTTCGTGAGTACCGGCGGATTCGACGTGACGGCCCAGTTGGGCACCGTGCTGACCGCGATGGCTACCCCGTTCAAGCCCGACGGCACCCTGGACACCGACACCGCGGTCCGGCTGGCGACCCGCCTGATCGACGCGGGCTGCGATGGCCTGGTGCTGTCCGGCACCACCGGTGAGTCGCCGACGACGACGGACGGCGAGAAGCTGACGTTGCTGCGGGCCGTACTCGAGGCGGTCGGGGACCGTGCCCGCATCATCGCCGGCGCCGGAACGTACGACACCGAGCACAGCATCGAGCTCGCCAGAGCCTGCCACGGCGAGGGTGCGCACGGCCTGCTGATCGTGACGCCGTACTACTCACGTCCGCCGCAGGCCGGGCTGGTCGCACATTTCACCGCGGTCGCCGACGCCACGCCGCTGCCGGTGGTGCTGTACGACATTCCGCCGCGCTCCGCCATCCCGATCGAATGGGACACCATCCGGACGCTGGCCACCCATCCCAACATCGTGGCGATCAAGGATGCCAAGGGAGATCTGCACGGCGGCGGGCAGATCATCGCCGAGACGGGGCTGGCCTACTACTCCGGTGACGACGCGCTGAACCTGCCGTGGCTGGCGATGGGCGCCGTCGGGTTCATCAGCGTATGGGGCCACGTGGCGGCGAGTCAGCTGCGGGACATGTTGTCGGCGTTCAACTCCGGCGATGTCGCGACGGCACGCAAGATCAACGTCACGCTCGGACCGCTGGCCGACGCACAGGCACGTCTGGGCGGTGTGACGCTCGCCAAGGAGGGGCTGAGACTGCAGGGTTTCGAGGCCGGCAACCCGCGGCTGCCGCAGATACCGGCGACACCGGACCAGATCGACGAGCTAGCCGCAGATATGCGGGCCGCCACGGTGCTGCGCTAGTGAACGAAGAACTCGCACCGCCGGGGCCACTGGCCCCGGGGGGACTGCGGGTCACCGCGCTGGGCGGCATCAGCGAAATCGGCCGCAATATGACGGTTTTCGAGCATCTGGGCCGGCTGCTGATCGTCGACTGCGGCGTCCTGTTCCCGACGCACGACGAGCCCGGGGTCGATCTGATCCTGCCCGATCTTCGCCTGATCCAGGATCGTCTGGAAGACGTCGAGGCACTGGTGCTCACCCACGCGCACGAGGACCACATCGGTGCTATCCCGTTCCTGCTCAAGCTGCGCCCTGACATACCGGTGGTCGGCTCGAAGTTCACGCTGGCGCTGGTGAACGAGAAATGCCGCGAACACCGCATCAAGCCGGTGTTCGAGGAGGTGGACGAGGGCCAGAGTTCGAGGCACGGTGTGTTCGAGTGCGAGTACTTCGCCGTCAACCACTCCATCCCGGGCTGTCTGGCCATCGCGATCCACACCGGTGCGGGCACCGTGCTGCACACCGGTGACATCAAGCTCGACCAGTCGCCGCCCGACGGCAAGCCGACCGATCTGCCGGGCATGTCACGGCTCGGTGATTCCGGAGTGGACCTGTTCCTCTGCGACTCGACCAACGCCGAGATCCCCGGAGTGGGGCCCTCGGAGAGCGAGATCGGCCCGAACATCCACCGGCTGATGCGTGGGGCGCAGGGGCGCGTCATCGTGGCCTGCTTCGCATCGAATGTTGGTCGCGTGCAACAGATCATCGACGCGGCGGTCGCGCTGGGCCGAAAGGTGTCGTTCGTGGGCCGGTCGATGGTCCGCAACATGGGGATCGCCAAGGAGCTGGGTTACCTCACGCTCGCCAACGATGACGACATCATCGACATCGGCGCTGCGGAGATGATGGCTCCTGAGCGCGTGGTGCTCGTGACCACGGGCACGCAGGGCGAAACGATGGCCGCGCTGTCGCGGATGTCGCGCGGTGAGCATCGCAGCATCACGCTGACGGCCGGCGATCTCATCATCATGTCGTCATCGCAGATACCTGGCAATGAGGAAGCGATCTTCGGCGTCCTGGATGCCCTGGCTAAGATCGGCGCCCGCGTGGTGACGAATGCCCATGTGCGCGTACACGTCACCGGCCACGCCTACGCCGGGGAATTGCTCTTCCTCTACAACGGCGTGCGGCCGCGCAACGTGATGCCGGTGCACGGAACCTGGCGGATGCTTCGGGCCAACGCGGCGCTGGCGACACGCACCGGGGTGCCCGAGGAAAACATCGTGCTGGCCGAGAACGGTGTCAGCGTCGATCTGGTGGCGGGCCGGGCATCGGTCTCCGGTGCGGTGTCGACGGGCAAGATGTTCGTCGACGGACTCGTTCTCGGGGATGTCGGCGAGACGGTGATCGGCGAACGGCTCACGCTGTCTTCGGGTTTCATCGGTATCACCGTTGTGCTGCGAAGCGGCACCGGTAAGTTGGCGTCGGCGCCGCAACTGCACTCGCGCGGCTTCTCGGAGGACCCGAAGTCGCTGGAAGCCGCCACGCGCAAGGTCGAGGAAGCGCTGGAAGCCCTTGCCGCCGAACGGGTGACCGATGTCAACCGCATCGCGCAGGCGGTACGGCGGGCGGTCGGCAAGTGGGTCGGTGAGAGCTACCGCCGCCAGCCGATGATCGTGCCGACGGTCATCGAAATTTAGGGGCTCAGGTCTTCTCGGCGTACGCCGTCCACTCCAGTTGCGACGCCGTGAGCTTGCGGCCCGACGGTTCGACGTAGCGGCGTAGAAAGTAGTCCGGGCCCGCCTGTTCGATCAGCCGCCATCCGTACTGCGCGACGAACGCCGCGATGTCGTCTGTATCCAATCCGAACTTCCACAGCTGCTGCTTCTCGCGAAAGCGGCGATACGCCGACCGGGCGCCGTACAGGTTCGTGCCGTCGATGAAGTCCCGTCGCACGTAGGTGAACACCAGCCGGCTCGACGGCGCGGCGCTGCGCAGGTACTCGAACGTGGCATGTACCGCATCTGCGGTCAGGTACTGCGTCACGCCCTCCCACACGAAGAACGCCCGATCGCCGCTGCGGTGGCCCGCCCTGGTCAGTTCGGCGGCCAGACCGTCGCGCTCAAAATCCATCGGCACCAACCGAACCGAGGGGGGCGCCGCACCCAACACCCGGCGGACGGCAGCCTTCTTGCGTTCGATGTTCACCGGCAGGTCAACTTCGTACACCGGCACATCGGATCGCCGGGCGAGGCGGTACGGCATGGTGTCCATACCGGCGCCGAGGATGATCACCGCATCGATATCGGGCAGCGTGTCGTCGAGCGTCTCGTCGATGAATCGCTTGCGACACGCCAGATTGGCCCACAACCCCTGGCCCGCTCGTTCCGTGGCGCCGATCATCAACCGCCGCAGCGGAGCCAGCCGCGTCGCACTCACGAGACCGCGCAGGCCGGCGGGCAGGAACGCACGAGCCAAGTCGTCGTCGACGAGCCGGCGTTCTGGCGCCTCGTACTGTTCGACGGCGGCCAGCACCATGGGCCCGAAAGCCGTTTGTGCGGGTCCGTTGTCGGCCATCAGCGCTTGTTGACCGATCCGGCATCCACGGGCAGCGCCACGCCGGTGATGTAGCGAGCTTCGTCGGAAACCAGCCACGCCACGGCGTTGGCGATGTCCTCCGGCTGCAGCACCTGAACGGGCAGCGCGTTACCCATATCCTGTGGGCTCTTCTCAGCGATGCTGCCCAGCCACTGCCGGGTGGCCTCGTTGTTGATCATCGGGGTGTCGACACCCGCCGGATGTATCGAGTTGACCCGAATGCTGTGTGGAGCAAGCAGATTGGCGTAGAGCCGCATCAATCCGACAATACCGTGTTTGGCCGCGACGTATCCGATGGCGCCGGGGTCGTCGCTGCCCATCCCGACGAGACCCACGACCGAACTGGTGAGCACAATCGACCCGCCGTCGCCCTGCTCGACCAGCGTCGGGATCGCCACTTCGGCCGTGTGGTACACGCCCGTCAGGTTGACGTCGATGACGTCCTGCCAGCCCTCCGGCCCCGATTGCATCGGCGCGATACCGGCATTGGCGACGACGATGTCCAGCCGGCCCAGTTCGTCGACACCGGCCTGCAGCGCGGACTGGAGGGCAGCCTGATCGCGAACATCGGCCTGCTGCGCCACGATTCGCGCGCCGGTGTCCTCGACGAGCTTTACCGTCAACGCGAGATCGTCAGGCGTCGCCAGGGGATAGGGCACCGACGCGATCTGGTCGCAGATGTCGACCGCGATGATGCTCGCGCCGTCTGAGGCCAGCCTGACCGCCTCGGCGCGGCCCTGACCTCGGGCGGCACCGGTGATGAACGCGACCTTGCCGTCGAGGGCACGCATTACGGACGCAGTGCACCCTTCGAGGGATCGCCGCCGACGACCGGCTGCAGCATCTTGATGTCGGGTGCGCCGTCGAGGAGCTCGCCGACGGTGCCGAACAGCGTCGCGACGGCCGGGGCCTGGCTGTGGGCCGTCAACGCATCGGCGTCGGCCCACTGCTCGACGAAGACGAAGGTGCCGTCGGCCTCGTGCAGTGCGTAGAGGTCACAGCCGGGTTCGGCATGCACCGCCTCGATAGCCTGCTTGCATGCGTCCCGGACGGTGTCCACCGACTCGGGTTTTGCCTTCATGGTTGCGACGACGACGATGGGCATGGGCGGTGAACTCCTCGGTGAGTGCTGGCCGGAACGGTGATCACCCTACTCAGCGAACCTAACTAAATTCTCGCTACCCGGTGTTCAGCCCACATCGACCCAGATCACGATCGCCGCGATGGCGACTCCGAGGATTGCCAATGGAATCGTGTCGCCACCATCAGGATCACCGCTGGGAAGGCGAGCAGAAACAGGTCGACCGTCAGTGACCGGGCCGCCGGTGTCACTTTGGTGTCGTTCCAGAACTCGAGCAGAAAATTGGCGCTGTCGGAGTAGGCCAGGTTCTGGCTCCAGGTAGCCACCAGCGCGCCTATCGAGACCAGCGCATATACAGCGCAGAGCACTCTACTCGAGGTCGGCAGGCCCGCAGCCCGCGTCGTTTCGGTCATGGGGGCACGCCACGACGTGCCAGGTCAGCGATTGATACCGTTCTGTGACCCGTGTGGCAGATGGTGATTGTGGGGCCATTGCGACTAGTCTTACAGCATGCCTAGTAAGACCGCCGCGCGTTCCGGCAGCCGCTCTAGCAGGTCAAAGTCCGGCGCGCGGACCACCCGGAAGCGCAAGCCGGCGCCGCGGCGGGGTCCATCACCGGTGTCGTCGGCCGGCGCCACCGTGGGCCGCGGGGTACGGGCGGGGTGGCTGATGCTGGCCAAGGGCGCCGGGTCGACGGCGCGGTCCGTCGGCCGGGCCCGCGAGCTCGACCCGGGTCACCGCCGCGACGGCATCGCGCTGGCTCTGCTCGGCATCGCCGTGGTGATCGCCGCGAGCTCATGGTTCGACGCGGCCCGTCCCGTCGGCGCGTGGATCGACACCTTCCTGCGGGTGCTGATCGGCTCATCGGTCGCATTGGTGCCGATCGCACTGGCCGCGGCCGCCGTCGTGCTGATGCGCACCGAACCCAACCCCGACTCCCGGCCGCGCCTGATCCTCGGCACGGCGATGATCGTGCTGCCCGTCCTGGGGCTGTGGCATCTGTGGGCAGGATCGCCTGCCGACCCCGTCGCGCGACAGCACGCCGCCGGCTTCATCGGGTTCGCCATCGGCGGCCCGTTATCCGACGGGCTGACCGTATGGATCGCGATGCCGCTGCTGGTGATCGGTGCACTGTTCGGTCTGCTGTTGGTGACCGGCACGACGATTCGCGAAGTGCCCGACGCGGTTCGGAGCATGTTGTCCACGCGATCGTTCCGCGGTGAGTACTACGACGATGACGAGTACTACGACGACGAAGAAACCGCCGTCGCCGCCGGCTCCGACGATTTCTCCGACGGGTACTACGACGACCCCGCCGGCTACACCGACGACGAGGCGACGGCCTGGCCTTCCGGAGCCGGGGGGCCCGCGACGTTCAACGGCGGTACGCCGATGGAGAACTACCCGATCGAGGACGAGACACCGACCGTTCCCGAGCCCGCCGCCAGGGCGCGCAAGAAGAAGACGGCCAAGCCCAAGATCGTCGACCGCGTCGTCGACGGGCCGTACACGCTGCCGTCGCTCGACCTGTTGATCGCGGGCGATCCGCCGAAGCGGCGCAGCGCGGGCAACGACCGGATGATCGAGGCGATCACCGAGGTGCTCGACCAGTTCAAGGTGAACGCCACGGTGACCGGCTGCACACGCGGGCCGACCGTCACCCGCTACGAGGTCGAGCTGGGCCCGGGCGTCAAGGTCGAGAAGATCACCGCGCTACAACGCAACATCGCCTACGCCGTCGCGACCGAGAGCGTGCGGATGCTCGCGCCGATCCCGGGCAAGTCCGCCGTGGGCATCGAGGTGCCCAACACCGACCGGGAGATGGTCCGGCTGGCAGATGTTTTGACCGACCCGGGTACCCGTAGCGACCACCACCCCTTGGTGATCGGCCTCGGTAAGGACATCGAGGGCGAGTACATCTCGGCCAACCTCGCCAAGATGCCGCACCTGCTGGTGGCCGGATCGACGGGCTCGGGCAAGTCGAGCTTCGTCAACTCGATGCTCGTGTCGCTGCTGGCGCGCGCGACTCCCGAGGAAGTCAGGATGATCCTGATCGACCCGAAGATGGTGGAACTGACGCCCTACGAAGGTATTCCGCATCTGATCACCCCCATCATCACGCAGCCGAAGAAGGCGGCCGCGGCGCTGGCGTGGCTGGTCGAGGAGATGGAGCAGCGCTACCAGGACATGCAGGCGTCGCGCGTGCGCCACATCGACGACTTCAACAAGAAGGTTCGGTCGGGGGAGATCACCGCGCCGCTGGGCAGCCAGCGCGAGTACAAGCCGTACCCCTACATCCTCGCGATCGTCGACGAGCTCGCCGACCTGATGATGACCGCACCACGTGATGTGGAGGACGCCATCGTGCGTATCACGCAGAAGGCCCGCGCCGCGGGCATCCACTTGGTGCTCGCCACGCAGCGGCCGTCGGTGGACGTCGTCACCGGCCTCATCAAGACCAACGTTCCGTCGCGACTGGCGTTCGCCACGTCGTCGCTGACCGACAGCCGCGTGATCCTCGACCAGCAGGGCGCCGAGAAGCTCATCGGCATGGGCGACGGGCTGTTCCTGCCGATGGGCTCGAACAAGCCGATCCGACTACAGGGCGCGTTCATCACCGACGAGGAGATCCACGCCGTCGTCGAAGCCACGAAGTCCCAGGCCGAGCCGGAATACACCGAGGGCGTCACCGCCGCCAAGACGACCAGCGAGCGCACCGACGTCGACCCGGACATCGGCGACGACATGGACGTGTTCCTGCAGGCGGTCGAGCTGGTCGTGTCCAGTCAGTTCGGTTCTACGTCGATGCTCCAGCGCAAGTTGCGTGTGGGCTTCGCCAAGGCGGGCCGGCTGATGGACCTGATGGAGACCCGCAACATCGTCGGCCCCAGCGAGGGATCCAAGGCGCGCGAGGTGTTGGTCAAGCCCGACGAGCTGGCGGGCACGCTCATGTTGATCCGCGGCGGCGACGCGGGTGACGACGACGAGGAATGAGAGTCGCGGTTAGCATGAAGTCCGGCTAACCGGAAGCGTTGGGATGTTCACCGCAGGCGACAAGGTCAAGGCGCGAACGCTGCGCACTGTCACAGACACGCACGTGAGCGTGCCTGCGCCGGAGCGGCTGGTTCACCTGCAATTCCGACGTTTCGCGGGGTGCCCGATCTGCAACCTTCATCTTCGAGACGTAGCACGGCGGCGCGATGAGATCGAGAACGCCGGGGTCACTGAGGTCGTCCTGTTCCACTCTGCCGCCGACCGGCTTCGGCAATACGTTGCCGATGTCCCGTTCGCGATGGTGGCTGATCCGGAACGCAAGTTGTACAAGGAGTTCGGCGTCGAGTCGTCGCTGCGCTCGGTGTTACATCTCGGTGCGGTTCGAGCCGCCGTCCGCGGAATCAGACACTCCACCTCGGTCGTCGGTGCCCTCGCCCCGGGGGAAGACCACCTCGGCAATCCAGCCGATTTCCTGATCGAGCCGGATGGCACCATACGGGCCTGCAAGTACGGCATCCATGCCGACGACCAGTGGTCGGTCGACGAATTACTCAAACTCGCGGCAACTTAACGGGTTGATTGCGGCTACCGGGTGCACGCAATCAACCCGTTAACGGCCGCAGGCGGCTACAGAGTGAGCAGCATTCGGGTGTTGCCGAGGATGTTCGGCTTGACGTAGGACAGGTCGAGGAACTCCGCCACGCCGGTGTCATACGAGCGGCACATCTCCTCGAAGACCTCCGCCGTGACCGGCGTGCCGTCGATCTCCTGGAAGCCGTGTCGGCTGAAGAATGCGACTTCGAAGGTCAGGACGAAGATGCGCTCCAGGTGCAGATTCCTGGCCACATCCAGCAGCCGGTCGACGATCGCGTGCCCGACCCCTTGACCCCTGACCTTCGGATGCACCGCGACTGTGCGCACTTCGCCGAGGTCCGACCACAGCACGTGCAGGGCGCCACACCCGATCAGTTCGCCGTTGAGCTCGGCGACCCAGAACTCCTGGACGGCCTCGTACAGCGTCACCAGGTTCTTCTCCAGCAGGATCTTGCCGGAGTAGATGTCGACCAGAGCCTTGATCGCAGGCACATCCGATGTTCTGGCCCGCCGGATGGCGACCGATCCGGGATCTGCGCTCACACGTGGAGAGTATCCGTCACAGCAACCGATATTCTGTTGCGGTGCCGGGCGAACCCACGACCGATCCCGTGGTGCCGCGCGCCCGGGTGGCGAACATCGCCAATGTGCTCACCGGTATCCGGCTGGCGTTGGTCCCGGTGTTCCTGGTCGTCCTGTTTGTCGCTGACGGCCACGAAACGTTCTGGCGGATAGCCGCATTCATCGTGTTCACGGTTGCGGTGATCACGGATCGGTTCGACGGCGCACTGGCCCGCAGCTATGGGATGGTCACCGAATTCGGCACCCTGATCGACCCGATCGCCGACAAAGCCCTCATCGGTGCGGCGTTGATCGGTCTGTCGATCCTCGGCGAGATGCCGTGGTGGGTGACCGTCGTGATCATGACGCGCGAGATCGGCATCACGGTTTTGCGCTTCGCGGTGCTGCGCCACGGCGTCATTCCGGCCAGCCGCGGCGGAAAGCTGAAAACCCTCGTCCAGGGCGTGGCGATCGGCCTGTTCGTGCTGCCCTTGTCGGGCCCCTGGCTCACCGGGGCCTGGGTGGTGATGGGGGCGGCCGTCGTCCTGACGGTGATCACCGGCATCGACTACGTCGTCTCGGCCATTCGCGATTCGCGCGCACGCCCCGCCGCGCACTGAGTCCAGTCCGTTTGTACAGCGGTTTCGCCTCGAACGGCCGCTATTTGTGCGATCCGGGAACCCCCCGCATGCCCGCGGCGTTGCCCTAATACAAAGCCCAGCGACGGACCTCTCGAAAGGGGAGCACGTATGACGGCATTGCTGCGCGAGGTGATCGGCGACGTGCTGCGCCGCGCCCGCACCGAGCAGGGCCGCACCCTGCGCGAGGTGTCCGACTCCGCACGGGTCAGCCTTGGTTACCTCTCCGAGGTCGAGCGTGGCCGCAAGGAGGCTTCCAGCGAGTTGCTCAGCGCCATCTGCAGCGCGCTGGACGTGCCGCTGTCGCGGGTGCTGTCCGACGCGGGCGACGAGATGGGTCGCCAAGAACTTGCGGCGTTCGAGCGCGAATCGATCGGTTCGGCCAACATCGACGCCTCGACGAAGGTCGTCATTCCGCAGGTCGTGTCGATGGCGGTCGCCTGAGCCGGTGTAGGTGCGACAACAGTCACCGACCCGATAGATTGGGCAGCACGGTAAGCCGGCGGCCCAGGGCCGAGACAACGACAGACACGAAGGCGGGATGAACCGATGGCCAATCCGTTCACCAAGGCGTGGAAGTACCTGATGGCGCTCTTCAGCTCCAAGGTCGATGAGTACGCCGATCCGAAGGTGCAGATCCAGCAGGCCATCGAGGAGGCCCAGCGCCAGCACCAGGCGCTGACTCAGCAGGCCGCCCAGGTCATCGGTAACCAGCGTCAGCTGGAGATGCGGCTCAACCGCCAGCTCGCCGATATCGAGAAGCTTCAAGTCAACGTCCGCCAGGCCTTGACGCTGGCCGACCAGGCGACCGCCGCCGGCGATGCCGCGAAGGCCACCGAGTACACCAACGCCGCCGAGGCGTTCGCCGCGCAACTGGTGACCTCGGAGCAGAGCGTCGAGGACCTCAAGTCCCTGCACGATCAGGCGCTGCAGGCCGCCGGGCAGGCCAAGAAGGCGGTCGAGCAGAACGCGATGATGCTGCAGCAGAAGATCGCCGAGCGCACGAAGCTGCTCAGCCAACTCGAGCAGGCCAAGATGCAGGAACAGGTCAGTGCATCGCTGCGGTCGATGAGCGAGCTCGCCGCGCCCGGCACCACGCCGAGCCTCGACGAGGTCCGCGACAAGATCGAACGGCGCTACGCCAACGCGATCGGGTCCGCCGAGCTGGCGCAGAACTCCGTGCAGGGCCGGATGATGGAGGTGCAGTCTGCCAGCGTGCAGATGGCCGGACACTCGCGGCTCGAGCAGATCCGTGCGTCCATGCGCGGTGAGCAGTTGCCGGCGGGCGGTAACGCCGCAGCCGCGCCTGCCGCACCGGCTGCCAACCCCCAAGCGGCACCGGAAAACCCACTGTCGCAGTAACTTCCGTGAGGAACAGGTGTGAATTCGCGAGCCAGTAGACCGGAGGCGTGGCGCTCGATGGTGCAGCGCGGCGTGGACACCGCCGCGGAGTGGTCCGATGTGGTGGCCGAAAAGCTCAACGCCGCAGCGGATCCGCGCGCCAAACTGTTGCGCAAGCGACGCTGGGCACTGCGGCTCGGCGTGTTCTTCACGGTGTCGTCGCTGTTCTGGATCGGTGTCACCGGACTGCTGTCGGCGTGGGAAACCCCGTTCTGGGCACTGTTCATCCCGGCTCCCATCGCGGTCGGCGCCGCATTCCTGGCGACGCTGTCGTTCCTCCGCTACCGCTGGCTGCGCGGTGAACCGTTGCCGCCGCAGCGTTCCCGTACCGCTCGACGGCTGCCGGCGTGGGGTTCGGCCGCCCGCCAGCCGATGGCCGCGCTGGCCGCCTCGGAACGCGGTCTGTTCTCGCTTCTCGGGGTGATGGAGCGCGGCCGGCTGCTGCCCGCCGACGAGCTTCGGGAGCTGACGGCCGCGGCCAACCAGACAGCCGCCACGATGACCGCGACCGCGAACGAGGTGGTGTCGATGGAGCGCACGATCAGCTCCGCACCGCAGTCGCGCGCGCATTTGGCGCCGACGATTCAGGCCTTCACCGCTCAGCTGCAGCAGGGTAGCCGTCAGTACAACGAAATGGTCACCGCGGCAGCGCAATTGGTGTCGGCGGCCAACACCGGGTCGATGTCGAGCTCACCGATGACCCAACAGCGCTACCGCAATGAGCTGTCGAACGCGACCGATCGGCTGCTCGGATGGGCGCAGGCCTTCGACGAACTCGGCCACCTGCGCCGGGCCTAGACGTCGTGCGAGCTCGACGGTCCTGAGCGCGGCCCGTAGCGCTCGATATACGCCTCGTGGACGTGGGCGTTCTTCTGGCGGGAGAGTGCGTCGACGAGGTTCGGGTCCAGACCGTGCTTTCGCAACATGTGTCGTCGCCAGACCTTGTTGAGCGCGTGTGAGAAGAACACGAATGGGATCAGGATCGGCAGCGTCATCGACAAGTGCACGTCCAACGTGGTCGGGATGAACCAGAACGGGATCAGGATGACGAACGCCGGGATGAAGACGCGAATCATCATGCGGACGGTGGCGCCCTTGCCGGCCAGGTCGTTGCGCACCCAGTCGTGCATGGAGGCCGGCAGCGCTCTGCCGTAGCAGTAGCCGATGTATTCGACGAAGTTCGGCCGTGTGCGCGCGGGTTCGGTGCTCATATCGAGCCCGAATGATAGCAATGCGGCAGGCTACATGGTCGCGCGCAAGGACGGGAACACCGTTGCGGCGACTCCCCGGACGGTCCCCTTCAGGAAGTCGAGCGTGTCGAAATAGTCTCGCCATAGGGTGATCCGCCCCGCATGCACCTCGAAAACCCCGCACACCCAGAACTGGATGCGCAGCGGTCCGAACACCAAGGCGTCGGTGCGCTCGGTCAGCACCGCATTGCCCTCGGCGGCGATCCGGTGAATCTTCACCTCGAAGCCCATGCGGCCTTCGCCCCGTCTCATCATGCCGACGATGCGTTCGCGGCCCCTGATCGTAGGGAATCCGACGTTCTGCCATTCGATGGTGTCCGCCAGCGAGCGGTCGACGGTGTCGAAGTCCTCGTCCTGAAGTGCGTAGAGGAACGTTTCGACGACACGGACGTTGTCGAGGTCGGGTCTTACTCCAGATGCCTGGTCGGTCATGTCTTCAGACTATGGGGCAGCGCTGTGGCATGGTAGGCCCAATGCGCGTCGCGGTCGTTGCCGGACCCGATCCCGGGCACGCCTTTCCGGCCATTGCGCTGTGCCTTCGCTTCCTGGCCAACGGGGATTCACCGACACTTTTGACCGGCGCACAGCGGCTGGCCGTGGCCACAGCGGCAGGTGTCGACGCGGTTGAACTCGTCGGCCTGGACGCGACCGAAGCCGACGACGACGCCGACGCAGGCGCCAAGATCAACCAACGGGCGGCTCGGATGGCGGTGCTCAACGCACCACAGCTGACGGAGCTGGCACCGGACCTGGTGGTGTCGGATGTCATCACCGTCGCTGGCGCGTTCGCCGCCGACCTCCTTGGCCTGCCCTGGGTCGAACTGAACCCTCAGCCGCTGTATCGACCCTCGAAGGGCCTTCCGCCGATCGGCAGCGGGCTGGCGCCCGGCGTCGGCATCCGCGGCAAGGTCCGCGACACGGTGTTACGGGCGATGTCCGCCCGGTCATGGCGCGAGGGACTGCGGCAGCGGCAGGCGGCGCGGGTCGAAATCGGTTTGCCTGCAGTCGACCTGGGACCACGGCGACGGCTGATCGCCACGCTGCCCGCCCTGGAGATGCCGCGCCCCGACTGGCCGTCCGAGGCGGTGATCGTCGGGCCCCTGCACTTCGAACCCACGTCGTCGGAACTGCCGATTCCGCCCGGCTCCGGCCCGGTGGTGGTCGTCGCGCCGTCGACGGCGACGACCGGTGCCCACGGCCTGGCCGAACTTGCCCTGGACACCCTGATCCCCGGCGAGGCCCTTCCCGAGGGGTCGCGGGTCGTGGTGTCGCGGCTGGGCGGTCCGGCTGCGCCGGTGCCGCCGTGGGCCGCGGTCGGGCTGGGCCGCCAGGACGTACTGCTGTCGAGCGCCGACGTGGTGATCTGCGGTGGCGGGCACGGCGTCGTGTCCAAGTCACTGCTCGCGGGCGTACCGCTCGTGGCGGTGCCCGGCGGTGGCGATCAATGGGAGATCGCCAATCGCGTTGTGCGCCAAGGTAGTGGGGTGCTGGTTCGCCCATTGACCGCCGAGGGGTTGGCGGCCGCGGTGCGTGAGGTGCTGTCGTTACCGGCTTATCGTGAGGCCGCGCGAGACGCAGGCGCGACCCTGGCCGACGTTGACGATCCGGTACGGGTGTGCCATGAAGCGGTTGGGCCGACGGCGTAGGTTGGGCGACGTGCGGTTGACGGAATTCAACGAACTCGTCGAGGGGCAGTTCGGGTCGGTGCGCGGCGCGTCGTTGCTCGTTGACCACGTCTTGACTGGTCTCGGCGGGCGCACCCCTGCGCAGGCCATCGAGGATGGCGTCGACCCGCGCGATGTCTGGCGCGCGCTGTGCGCGGATTTCGACGTCCCGCGCGACCAGTGGTGACCCTCAGGCCCGTCTGGCGGCGTTGACCAGGTCGAGTGTCACCTGTGTCGCTACGGCGAGCGCGTCCGCATCAGCGTCGCTCAGCGACCCGCACACCCAGTCCCAGTGCGCCGATACCAGGTCTCCGGGAGTCGGCGGTGGGCCCAAGGATTCGCCGTTCTTGCTCCAGCGCACCGATTCGACGCGCGGATCTGCCAGCGCCAGTTCGCCGGTGTCGAACGACAGGGGGCGACAGACTATCTCGGCTTCCTCGCCCGCGACGGAGTCGACGGTGCCCCAGCGAATCCGGCAATCCTGCATGACCCGCACCGGCGTCGCCGGATCGCGATCAAGGAAACGGATCCACGGGTAGACGACGAACACGTGAAAACTGTGGTGCGCCAATGCGTGTGCGTGCTCTCCTGGATCGCCCAGCAGCCCGGTGACCTGGCCGGCGAAGGCGCTACGCAGACGTGACAACAACTCGGCAGGGTCGACCTTGTCCAGCAACGGTCCGCCGATCCAATAGCTGCGTACGACGTCGTCATCGAGCGGATCGGCGATCCCCGCTGCATCGGCAATGGCCTGCAGATACGGCCACGCACCGTCGAATTCGCGCGCATGTGAGGCCAAGTCGGTATGAGCAACATCAGCGGGTCCGCAATAGCCCAGTTCGTTCGGCGGGAAGGCGTAACAGGCGAAGGTCTCGTGCCCGCTCATTCAGCAGATCCGCGGTAGTTGTTCGCCGATGGGCAGGTCGACGACGCGGGTGCCGCCCAGTGCTGTCTTGGCGGACACCATCCCGGGGTGCTCGGCGACACAGCGACCGATCACCGTGGCATGGCCGCCGAGCGGATGTGCGTGCATGGCGGCGAGCACTCGATCGGCGTCCGCCGGTGGAACGAACGCGAGCAGCTTGCCTTCGTTGGCCACGTAGAGCGGGTCGAGACCCAGCAGACCGCAGGCGTCGCGTACCTCGGCCGGAATCGGGAATGCCCGTTCGTCCAGCGAGATTCCGACGCGGGCCGTCTTGGCGATCTCATTCAGCGTCGCCGCGACACCACCCCTGGTCGGATCGCGCAGCACGTGGATGTCGGCGCCCGTGTCGATCATCGCGGCGACCAACCCGTGCAGTGGGGCGGTGTCGCTCGCGACGGTGGTACCGAACTCCAATCCTTCTCGACAGCTCATCACCGCGACACCGTGGACTCCGATGTCGCCGCTGACGATCACGACGTCACCCTCCGTGGCGCGCTGCGGCCGGATGTCCGCTCGCTCGTCGATCAGACCGATGCCCGCCGTGTTGATGTAAACGCCGTCCCCGTGTCCGGCATCGACCACTTTGGTATCGCCGGTGACCAACTTGACGCCTGCCGCCAACGCCGCGGTTCCCACCGCCTGGGCGACATGTGCGAGCTCATCCAGGGAAGTGCCCTCTTCGAGAATGAACGCAGTGGAGAGCACCATCGGCCGTGCTCCAGCCATCGCCAGATCGTTGACCGTGCCGTTCACTGCGAGATCACCGATCGTGCCGCCCGGGAAGGTCAGCGGTTTGACGACGAAAGAGTCCGTCGAGAATGCCAGCCGCACATTGCCGACCTCCAGCACCGCGGAATCGCCCATTGCCGCATCGGCCGCGGGGCCGAACGCCGGCAGGAACAGGTGCTCGATGAGTTCGGCCGACATCGCCCCACCGCCACCGTGTCCCATCACGATGTTGGGCGAGTTCCGCAGGGGGGCGGGACAAACCCACGATTCCATGTCGATCTTGGCGCCGGTATCCGCAGGCGTATCAGGCACTCGCCACCTCCAGCCGCCGGTACAGGTAGTAGGCGGCACACGCCCCCTCCGACGAGACCATCGTGGCCCCGAGGGGATTACGCGGAGTGCACAGCGTGCCGAACGCCTCACACTCGTGCGGCTTGATCAGGCCCTGAAGCACTTCGCCCGACCGGCATACCGGTGATTCCTCGGTGTGAATATCGGTGACGGAGAACCGGTGCTCCGCGTCGTAGTCGCGGTACGCAGACGAGAGCCGCCAACCGCTACTGGGGATCATGCCGATGCCGCGCCATGCCCTGTCGGTCACCTCGAAGACGTCGAGGAGCATGGCTTTGGCCGCGGAATTTCCGTCGGATTGAACGGCACGCGGGTAGGCGTTCTCCAGCTCGTGGCGACCCGATTCCAGCTGTAGCACTGTGCGCCGAATTCCCTCGAGGATGTCCAGCGGCTCGAACCCTGTGACGACGATCGGAATGTTGTACTTGTCGCACAACGGCGGATACTCCTCTGTTCCCATCACCGTGCAGACATGACCGGCTGCCAGGAACGCCTGCACCCGGCAGGTCGGCGACTCCATGATCGCCGAGATCGCCGGGGGCACGAGAACGTGGGATACCAGTAGTGAGAAGTTCTCGATGCCGAGCCGCTTGGCTTGATAGACCGTCATCGCGTTGGCCGGCGCCGTGGTCTCGAAGCCGATTCCGAAGAACACCACCTGTTTTGCGGGGTTCTCCTTCGCGATCTTCAGCGCGTCCAGCGGTGAGTAGACCACCCGTACGTCGCCTCCGCGGCTCTTGACCTGGAACAGGTCCTTTTCGCTGCCGGGCACGCGCAGCATGTCGCCGAACGAACAGAAGATCACATCGGGACGTGACGCGATCTCCAGCGCCTTGTCGATGATCTCCAACGGAGTCACGCAGACCGGGCATCCGGGGCCGTGGATCATCTCGATGGTGTCCGGCAGCAGTTGGTCGATGCCGTGTCGGATGATCGAATGTGTCTGTCCGCCACACACTTCCATGATCGACCAACGCTGACTGGTAGCCGCCTTGATCTCGTCGACGAGGCGGCGGGCGAGCTGGGGGTCGCTGAACTCATCCAGGTACTTCATGGCTTTACCTCAGTATTTCCGTTGGTCGAGTTGGGGTTGTCGAGGCCGGCCTGTTGGGCGGCCAGTTCGAAACCATCGGTGAACTCCTCCTTGAGCACCCCGAGGTGCTCGAATTCGGCGAGTGTCCGCATCGCTGATTCCTCGTCGAGGCGTTGAAGCGCGAAACCGACATGGACGACGACGTATTGGCCCACTTCCGCGTCGGGGATGTACTCCAGGCAGACATCCTTCTTGATCCCGCCGAAATCGACGACGGACATCAAAGTGCCGTCACGGTCGTCGATGCTGACAATTTTTCCCGGAACCGCCAAGCACATCAGCGGCCTCCCTTCCTCATGAGGAATTCCCCACCAACAGTTGGCCCAGTGCGATCCCGCCGTCGTTCGGCGGCACGAAACGGTGAGTGATCACGTCGAATCCTTTGTCCCGCAGTCCGCACAGGGCAAGGCGTAGCAGCGATGCGTTTTGGAACACGCCGCCCGACAGCGCGACAGTGGGGGTATCGGTCACCACAGTGGTGGCCAGGCGCACGATCAAATCCGCTACCGCTCGGTGGAACCGTACGCCGACCACACCTGCGGTCACTCCGGATCGGATGTCGTCGACGACCGCCTCGATGACAGGTGTCGGATCGATCAACGCAGGTGATTGGGTGAGGTCGATGAAGAATTCGTAAGTAGCTGTGCCACAGGCCGCGTCGCGGGACATCCCCTCGAGCTCGATGGCCGCCTGCGCCTCGTAGGCGACAACCTGCCGCACGTCGGCCAATGACGCGACGGTGTCGAAGAGCCGTCCCATACTGGACGTCGGAGCGCAACCCAGGCCGGTCTCTAGCTGGTGCGCCAGTACGCGCCGCTCATCCGTCGGGCATGCCCGTACGGGCGCGAGGTCCTCGTCCCAGGCCATTCCCGCCGCCCGCAGGTGCGCCAGAGCCATCCGGTACGGCCGCAGCACGCTGACGTCCCCTCCGGGCAACGGCACATACCGCAGGTGTGAAAGCCGCCGGTAACCCTTGTAATCGGCAAGGAGCACCTCGCCGCCCCACACGGCATTGTCGGGCCCGTAGCCGGTTCCATCGAAGGCGAATCCGAGTACCGGCCGCGACCCGTCCAGGCCGTGTTCGGCCATGACCGAGGCGATATGAGCGTGGTGGTGCTGGACCGTCCGCACCGGACGACCCCGAGAGTTTCGGTGCGCCCATGCGGCGGACCGGTACAGCGGATGGGCGTCGGCGACCAGCACTTCCGGTTCGACACCGGTGAGTGCCTGCAGGTGGCCCCGTGCCGAGTCGAAGGCCGCCAACGTCGACAGGTCGTCCATATCGCCGATGTGCTGGCTGAGCCACGCGTACTTCCCGTCTGCCACTGCCAGTGTGTTCTTGAGGGCGGCGCCGACCGCGAGGGTGGGCGGCAGCGCAACCGGCAGCGCGACGGGCAGCGGTGCGTATCCTCGGGAGCGCCTGATCGGCAATTCGGCTTGGTCGACGACCCGGACGACGGAGTCGTCGCACGGAACCAGGATCTCGCGGTCGTGCATCAGCCACGCATCGGCCAGCTGCGAAAGTCGTTCCAGCGCATCGTCGTCCGCATGGCAGATCGGCTCTCCGCCGAGGTTGCCCGAGGTCATCACGAGTGCGACGGGGCCCGGTTCGTCACCGGGGAGGCCGAACAGCAGCGCATGCAGGGGTGTGTAGGCGAGCATGACGCCGAGATCCGGATTGTGCGGGGCCACGGCGTCGGCGACCGCGGCATCGTCGCGGCGCGGCATCAGCACGATCGGCCGTTGCGCACCGGCCAGCAGCCGCGCCGATCCGTCATCGATCTCGGCGATGGTGCGTGCGGTCATCATGTCCGCGACCATCACCGCGAACGGTTTGTCGCCACGCCGCTTTCGGATGCGCAACTCTTTGACCGCGCGGTCGTTGGCGGCATCGCAGGCGAGGTGGTAGCCGCCGATGCCCTTGACGGCGACGATGCCGCCGTCGCTCAGCAGTCGCCGCGCCTGCCACAGCGCGGCTTCGGATTCGGCCGAACGGCCGTCGCGGGCCCGGTAGTGCAGCGTGGGTCCGCATTTCGGACAGCACACGGGTTGGGCGTGGAATCGCCGATCAGCTGGATCGTGGTATTCGGCGGCACAGTCGGCGCACATCATGAAGGGCGCCATGGTCGTGGACGCGCGGTCGTAGGGTAGCGACGCGATGATGGTGAATCGCGGGCCGCAGTTGGTGCAGTTGACGAATGCGTGCCGGTAGCGCCTGTTGGCCGGATCACTCTGCTCGGCGGCGCATTCGGCACACATGGCGACGTCGGGGGAGGCCAGCGTGCGGCCCGTGGCTGATCGGGACGTATCCGCGATGGTGAAGCCGGTTCCGCCGACAACCGGGACGTCGGCGGTCTCGATCGATTCGATCACGGCCAGTGGCGGTGGTCGGTCACGTAGGCGGGCGAGGAAGTCGTCGATCTGGTCGGCGCCACCCTCTATCTCGATCACGGCACCGGAACTGTCATTGCGTACGGATCCGGACAGGCCGAACGCGGCCGCGCACGCGTAGACGAACGGCCGGAACCCGACTCCTTGAACGACGCCGTGTACGCAGACACGGAGCCTGCGTCGGCCGGTCATGGGAACGCCTCGGGGGCTTCTCCTGGCTCGCCGCCCCTGCCCATCATCTCGAGGCCTGCCATCGCGGCGTCGGCACCTGCTTTGTCGGTTTTCTCGACGACGAATCCCATGTGGATGATCACCCAGTCGCCGGCGTCGAATGTCTCCTCGGGCAGCATGCCGATGTTCACTTTGCGGTTCTCGCCCGCGACATTGACCAGGGCCAGTTGATCACCGTAGCCCTCCAGCATTCCGACCACCTGTCCTGGGATCCCGAGACACATCGTCTCAGCCCTCCGCAGGTGCCGGCGAGCGGACGGCAAGGTCGGCCAGCACGTCGTTGATGGCCGCGACGGCCACCGGCACCGCCGCGGCGACCGGCTCCGACAGACCCATGCCCTCATCGATGTTCTCGACTTCGCAGCCGATGACGATCGTCTTGGGTGCAGTCCCGCCCAGTGCACTTAGTGTGGCGAAAACGGCCGCCGGGTCCATGCTGTGCGCTTCGAGACCGGCTGTGGAAGACAGGGTTTCGTGGTCAGCCTCGAATATGTGGAGTGTCCCGGGTGTTCCGCGATCGGGCAGTGCATCGACGAGGACGAGCGCGTGCCACTCCTCGAGGAGGTCATAGGCGAGGTGCATACCCCTGATTCCATAATCCACCGGGTGCACATCGGCGCCTAGGGCCCGACCGACGACATGACGCATCACCTCGGGGCCGAAGCCGTCGTCTCCGAGGAAGATGTTGCCGATTCCGGCGACCAGGATGCGGGCTGTCATCTGGTTGACGAACTCCTGACTACATGTTGCGGATCTTCATGTACCGTCGCACGTCTGGGATGGAGCGGAGTCCGATCACCACCCCGCCGACAACGACGACGGCCACGACACCGGTTGCCAACCAACCAATTACATCCATCATGAACTCCTATCTGGACTGACTATTCTTGCGTCGATCGGTTCGACCTCGTCCGGCGTGAAGTACAGGTATCGGCCGTATGAGTCGGGCATCTCGACGTCTGGATCGTCCTCCACGATGACGCCGACGTACTGCTGGCCGTCGACGTCCTCGTGGACGGAAGTGACGCGGGCGCTCTTGCCCGCGAAGAAGATGTCCTGCGCATCGGCGCGGCGACACGGCCGCAGGCGGACTCTGCTGCCCGCGGACACCCGCACGCCGTTCACCAGTACGGCATCCACGTCGGGGCGGACGGCGGTGTCGGCTACCGGATCCCACCAATCGACGCCTTCCGGGATCTCCGGGATCAGCCCGGCCGACCTCATCTGCTCGTCCAGTGCATCGAGTCCCGGCGGGAGCCCGGGTTCTTGCGCGTGCGGATTGCGCAGGATGCCGTGCAATTGCTGCAGGGCCTCCGGCGACATCGAATCGCACCTGTCGATGATCGCCGCGGCCAGTGGGTCGGTGGCGCGTGCTTGCGCCTTCTCCTCATCGGTCATCGTCATCACGCGAAGGGTGAGGATTTCGTCGATCTCGGTCGAGTCGTACAGCGCCCCCTCGCTCTGCTCGGCGATCTCCGGGTGGTCGTAGAGAATGATCGGCGAAATCAGCAGCAGGTCACGTTCCCCAGGCCGCCCGGCGAGCACCGGAAAGCAGCGGTGCTGGACCAGGCGCGAAACCGCGTCCGCCGCGGAGTCCGGCGGTTCGAGCAGTGAGATGAACTCTCCGCCAACCACTTCGGCAATGATATGGGTACCGATCATTGATGTGGCGATGGCTTGTTCCTTGTCCAAGGCCTTGTCTCCTGCGGCCGCGCCTGCGTTGTGCACCGTCACGCTGACCCGGTAGAGGTCGGTGGCCTCGCGCTCGACGGCGACGGTCAGATCGGCCCGGATGGCGGATCTGGTGCGGACCAGTCGACCGCCGTCCACGTTCTCGGCCTCACTGCCCTCGGCGACCTCGATGGCCAGGGTGCGCGGCCGCACGAGGCCGGTGAGATCGAAGGGGCCGAACGACAGTTCGCGCTCCACCGCCTCGTCCCAGGTGACCCAGGTTTGCAAGCCACTGGTCAATTCGTCGACCGGTTCGAATGTTCCGCCGCCGATATCGCGTTCGGCGCGGCGGTGCTGCAGCTGCAGGAAACGCACGACGAGGGTCAACTCGCTGTCACCGTCGACCAGGAATTGCGCCGACATGCAGGCGTCCTCGCCGATGCCCGCCTCCGCCGCGCCCGGGGGTCCCACCACGCCGAACTGCCAGCGGGATTGGTTCTTTGACGACGTCGCTCGGTACGGATAGAGCAGGTACCCCTCATAGAGCACCGCATCGGCGATGGCACGTGCGCGATCCCAGGTGGGTTTCACCGGACCTCCTCGGGCGCAGGGGTCGGTGGGGTCAATTGCGGGGCTTCGGCGAGCAAGGTGGTGACGGCGTCCTCGAAGTCGAGCATCCCACGGGCCGACTTGTAAGCGGCCAGTGCGGATACGGTGTCGTGCCCGAGTCGCACCCACCCCGCGTTGGGATAGTGGATCCGCACGAGGTCGTTCCACACCGCGACCGGCATCTCGTGTTGGGCTTCGCATTCCCAGGACACCTGACGAACCGAGAAGCCACGTTCGCCCGGCACGAACACCGTTCCGCTGAACAGGAACAGCAGGGGGATGGCGCCGTCGCGCAATGCGTGCAGGTATTTCGACGCCGCGACCTCGAAATCGTAGGTGCACTCCAGCGGCAAGGACACCTCGGTGACGCCGGTGAAGCCTTGAACCATCGCGGTGCTGTGTTGCCAGAGGAACGTGCGTTGAGTGTTGACCCACCGCTCGCGCGGGCCGAACAGATCGATCAGGCCAGCGGCTTCTTCGTCGGAGTAGGGCCGGCGCAGCGGTTCGATGCGGATCTGGCATCGCAAAGCGATCGCCTGGATCGGCTCGGTGTCGCCTGCCGTGATGCCGATGCGCGCGGTCAGTCGTGGCGTGACCGAGAACTGTTCTGCGACCACGTCCACGACGGTGAACGTCAAATTGCTCACACGGACGCCACCTTGCTGCGCGCCTTGACCCGCTCGAAGAACTCGTCGACGAACTCCCGGACCTCGTGGCCACCGTCGAAGCCCCGCCACAACATTCGCAGTCTGCCGACGAATTCATAGCATGCGTCGATGGGGACCAGATAGCACTCTGCTGGGGCGTTGAGTTCCGGATCCACGTGGTCTCGATCGGGCACCCGCACCAACAGCGCTTCGACATCGTCGGCGAGCAAGCCCAGGGCGAGCGAAGCGACGGGAGAATGTGGCAGCCGGCTGTCGGCGCCGCTGATCTCGCTCCAGGCGTCGAGGTCCAGTTCCGACTCGGTGGCTCCGGCCGGGCCCGGGTAGAAGGCCACGGTCTTGCCCATGTCGGAGTTGTGGAAGAAGAACGCCAAGCCGACGGGAATCTGGAGCGCTTCCCATGCCCGACGGTCCAACGAGAAATCGGCGAAGCTGAGATATCGATCGGGCACCGCCCGGTACCGGAGTTTGGCGTGTGGGTCGGTGAACAACAGATAGCAGCCGCGGCACGTGCACATCAGTTGGCGCGCTGAAACATTGACGACGTGCTGGTGCTCGTCGGCGATCGGTTCGGCGCACATCTCGCATCGTTCACCGGCCGGCTGCGTGGAGGGCTTGTTGGCCCGGATTCGCGTCAGCACGTCGAAAGCGCTCGCATCGGCCATCACGTCACCCCGGTGGCCTCAGCGAGCACCGCGACCGACAGGACGCCATCGCGACGGAGCAGGGGAATCGGATCGAGATGCGTTCGAGCGGACGGTTCGGCAGTGTCATCCAAGCCCGCGCCAGCGTGCACCACATCGAAATGTGCGTGACAGCGCGGACAGCGGAGGACCGCCTGTCCGATGGGTGCGCCCATCGGACGGTGCAGCGCAGCGCCGGCCATCGAGTCCTCACAACGACCGCACCGGTCGTGGTACGCGAACAGGTCGTCGCCGATTCGGCAGGCCAGGATCGGCACGCCGGCGACCAGGAAGCCGCCGACCTCGCCGGGATCGAGATCCGCGATCTCGGGAAGTGGGCGCCAGGCGGCGCCTGCGCTGTCCACCGTGTCCTTGGGGTGGACGCGGCTCATCAACGAATCCACCGAGATCAGGCCCGACGGGCTCTCGGACGCAGCCACGACTTCGATCGAGGCGATCTCGGGGGCAGCGGCACGTACGGCGTCCTCGACGGCGAACTCGAGGGTGACCGCCGATGACGGGCAGCTTTTGCAGCTGCCCGCGAACTGCAGGCGAACCACCGGCCCGTCTTGGCCGTCGACCACACCGAGCAGCGCGACGTCGCCGCCGTGCGAACCCAGATACGGTCGAACACTGTCCAGGGCATCCTCGATCCTGCGCTCGACGCCGTGGGGGTGGAGTCCGTGCACGAGCATGAGACTGGCGACGAGTTCGTCGGCGGCGAACCGCTCGACCAGCTCCGGCGCCGACTCGGAAGTCATGGCGACGATCCGCTGGAGCGCGGCGCCGTAGAGGTCCGTCAGCTCGGCGGCGAGCTGTTCGGTCCGCTCCCGCACGATCGTTCCGCTGCCCGCACTGGCGTCCAGCAGGGTCTGAATCCGATCACCTGCTGAACGCCATCGCGTTTCGTCGTCGAGTGCCTCCGGGCTCTGTTGTCCAGTCGAGGCCATATATCACTCCCCAGTAACGGACTGGGTCGGTGAATGCAGCTTCTCGAGCGTCTTGCCCTCACCGAGATACATGTGCACCCCGCACGGCAGACACGGATCGAAGCTGCGCACCGTACGCATGATGTCGATGCCCTTGAAGTTCTCCCGATCGTTCTCTTCGAAGATCGGCTGACCCTGAACGGCGTCTTCATACGGTCCAGGGGTGCCGTAGCTGTCGCGTGGGTTGGCGTTCCACGGCGTCGGGGGATAAGGGTGGTAATTCGCGATCTTGCCGTCCCGAATCACCATGTGGTGGCTGAGCACACCACGCACCGCCTCGGTGAAACCGCAGCCGATGGCCTCGTCCGGCACCGTGAACTTCTCCCACGTCTTCGTTCGGCCCGCCCTGATCTCGATCAGCGCCTGCTCGGCGAAGTGCAGCGCGCACGCGGCCGCGTAGGCCTGGAAGTAGGTCCGCGCCCGGTTGCGTTCCAGGGTGTTGCTCCCGTGTTCGGGGATCTTCCACTCCAGCGAAACGGGGCCCTTGAGTGCCGTTTTGGGCAGATTGATCTGCACGCTGGCGCCGGTCGACTTCACGTAGCCGATGTCGACGAGCCCGGCCAGCGCGGTACTCCACAACCGGGCCAGCGGACCGCCACCGGTGTCGAGTGCGAGATGATCCTTGCCGTCGAACCAGCGCGGCGACATGACCCAGCTGTACTTGTCGTCCATGTCGCGCTTCTGGGGCCGTGGGTTGGTGTGCTGATTCCACGGGTGCCTGCGATCGACCGGATTGCCCAGCGGATCGTTGCGGACGAACATCTCCTGATCCGTCCAGTCGTCGTAATACGAACTGCCCAAAAGGATTCGGATGCCGAGATTGATGTCCACCAGCGAGTGGGTGACCAGCTTTCCGTCGACCACGACACCCGGAGTGACGAACATCGCGTTACCCCAGCGCTCCATGTCCTTGTACGCGAAGTTGCAGACCTCCGGATCCTGGAACGAGCCCCAGCATCCGAGCAGGGTGCGCCGCAAGCCGACCTGCTCGTAGCCGGGAAGCGCTTCGTAGAAGAAGTCGAACAGATCGTCGTGCATCGGCACGACCTTCTTCATGAACTCGACGTAGCGCATCAACCGGGTCATGTAGTCGGTCATCAGCTGAATGGTGGCCACCGTGCCCACGCCGCCGGGATACAGCGTGGAGGGGTGGACGTGCTTGCCCTCCATGAGGCAGAACATCTCTCTCGTCCAGCGGCTGACGACGAGGGCCTCGCGGTAGAACTCGCCCGTGAACGGGTTCAGCGCCCGCATGATGTCGGCGATCGTGCGGTAACCGTGCGCGTCGGAGTTGGGCGCCAACGTGTTCTCGGCCTTGGCCAACACGCCTGGGTTGGTTTCGGAGACCATCTTCTCGCAGTAGTCGACGCCTACCAGGTTCTCTTGGAAGATGTTGTGGTCGAACATGTATTCCGCGGCTTCGCCGAGGTTGACGATCCACTCGCCGAGGTTGGGCGGTTTGACGCCGTACGCCATGTTCTGCGTGTAGCACGAACAGGTGGCGTGGTTGTCGCCGCAGATGCCGCAGATGCGGCTCGTGATGAAGTGCGCGTCGCGGGGATCCTTGCCTTTCATGAAGATCGAGTAGCCGCGGAAGATCGAGGACGTGCTGTGGCACTCGGCGACCTCGCGATTCTCGAAGTCGATCTTGGTGTAGATGCCGAGGCTGCCGACGATTCGGGTGATCGGATCCCACGACATGTCGACGAGCGTGCTCGGGTCCTTCTTGGTGTGCTGGGGGCCGGGAACTGTGGTTGTCATTGAGTTTTGCCTTTCCTGCGTTGCGCACCTACCAGGTGCGCTTCGCTCCTGTGGTCAGTTCCTTGCCCCGGTGCCGCCACTTCGGTTCTTTGTCGACGGTCTTTCCGGTGACGTGGCGCAGATTGCGAATGACCGAGCCGTACAGGCCGGACGCGGTGGTCGAGAGCTTTCCGCCAGGGGGCTCGTCCATGAAGGGCATGAACTTGTCTGGGAAGCCCGGCATCGTGCATCCGATGCATATGCCGCCGACGTTCGGGCAGCCGCCGACGCCGTTGATCCAACCGCGCTTGGGCACGTTGCACTTGACGACCGGTCCCCAACAGCCAAGTTTCACAATGCATTTCGGCGAGCCGTATTCGGTTGCGAAATCGCCTTGCTCGTAATAGCCAGCGCGGTCGCACCCCTCGTGCACCGTGTTGCCGAACAGCCACTGGGGTCGCAGCGCGTCGTCGAGCGGGATCATCGGCGCCTGTCCGGTGGCCATGTACAGCAGGTAGGTCAGCGTCTCGGAGAGGTTGTCACCCTGAATCGGACAGCCCGGCACGCACACGATGGGTATGCCCGCCTTGCTCTTCCAGTCCCAGCCGAGGTAGTCCGGCACACCCATCGCGCCGGTCGGGTTGCCTGCCATCGCGTGAATGCCGCCGTACGTCGCGCACGTACCGACGGCCACGATCGCGGTCGCCTTGGGCGCTAGTCGGTCGAGCCACTCACTGGTGGTGATCGGCTGGTCGGTTGCCGGGTCATTGCCGAACCCGCACCAATACCCCTCCTGATGCAGGTCCTCGTTGGGGATCGACCCCTCGACAACCAGTACGAATGGTTCCAACTCGCCGCGGTCGGCCTTGAAGAACCATTCGAGGAAATCGTCCGCGCCACCCGTCGGTCCGCACTCGAAGTCGATCAACGGCCAGTGCACTGCGATTTGGGGTAAACCGGGAAGTGCTCCGAGCGCGATCTCCTCGATGCTTGGTTGGGTGGCGCCTGTCAATGCCACGGAATCGCCGTCACAACTGAGGCCGGCGTTGATCCACAGAACATGGATCAATGTGTCTTCCGCTTTTTTGGCAGCTTCACTTAGCATGCTTGCGGCTTTCCGGGACCGGGCTGGGGTCCCTGCGGCGCAGGAGTCGCCCTTCGGCCCACTTGCGCGTCGCTAGTTCTCGGTCTACTCCCGCGAAAGTGTGTTGTCAATCACATCTAAGCGACGGGCATACGCAGTTCATTTGCGCGCGCGTCAATCCACTGGAACCAGGCGTCCATTCCGTCTCCTTTGGTAGCGGAGAGGGGTAGGATCCGGACGTCCGGATTGACCGAACGCGCATGCTGCGCACAAAGATCGAGATCGAATTCGACGTACGGCAGCAGGTCGATCTTGTTTATGAGGACCAGTCCCGCCGCGGCGAACATGTGCGGATACTTCAGCGGTTTATCGGTTCCTTCGGTCACCGAGATGACCACGATCTTGCTGTGCTCACCGAGATCGAAGAGCGCCGGGCAGACCAGGTTTCCGACGTTCTCGATGAACAGCACCGAACCGCTGTCGGGCTCCAGGGTGTGAAGCGCACGGTCGATCATCTCAGCGTCGAGATGACAACCCGCGCCGGTGTTGACCTGTACCGCGCGGGCCCCGGCGGCGGTGATGCGATCGGCGTCCAGCAGCGTCTCCTGATCACCTTCGATCACCGAAACCTGATGCCGCGAGCCCAGCTGGCGGATGGTGCGCTCGAGCAGGGTGGTCTTCCCGGCGCCCGGTGAACTGGTGATGTTGAACGCCAGGATCCTGCGGTCGGCCAGCCACTGTCGGTTGTGTTCGGCCAGCACGTCGTTCTTCGCGAGCACCTTCTGCTCCAGCGTGATGGTCTCGGTGTGCGGGTGGTCGTGATCGTGATCGTGGGGGTGGTCATGGGGATGGTTGTGTCCCGGCTCTGTCTGTCTGCTCTTCGCGCGAGCGCTCATCGCCGTGATGGTCGCTCCGTCGTCGCCGCACCCACAGGTTGCGCACATGCTCAACTCACTTCCATCGACAGGATCTTCAGGTCTCGGCCGGCGACCACGTCGACATCGGCACTTCCGCAGGGGCACAACAAGATCAAGTCGTTCAGTGCGAAACCGGTGTCGCAGGTACGGCATCGTGCCTCGCCTGAACGCAATTCGACCTCGAGGCTGGCGCCTTCGGCGGCGGTGCCCTCGGTGGCGAGTTCGAAGCAGAACATCATCGCGTCGGGGACGACGGCGCACAGCGCACCGACCTCGAGTTTGACGCTGTGCACTCGACGGCCCGCAGCGTGCTCGCACACCGCCTCGACGACGCTCTGGGTGATCGCCATTTCGTGCAAGATTGCCCCGTTTCAGCCGGGATGACCCCACCATAGGCGCGCGTGCGTCTTCCGGCGAGGAAGATGCAGAATCCTCGACTCGGCACAACTGATCAGAACTCGGCGTGTCAGCTTGAATCGAACAGGTGTTCGTCTACTGTGGTGACAGCGCGGGATGCTGGTCACGCCGACTTGTCGGTACGGACCTCTAGCGTCACGGCCAACCGATCGAAAACCGATCACGGACGAGGATGGAGACCAACCCCATGGCGCAGGCCCCTGACCGCGAGAAAGCCCTCGAACTGGCGCTCGCACAGATTGAGAAGAACCACGGTAAAGGCTCGGTGATGCGGCTCGGCGATGAGGTCCGTCAGCCGATTTCCGTCATCCCCACCGGCTCGATCGCCCTGGATGTGGCGCTCGGCATCGGCGGGCTGCCGCGCGGGCGGGTCATCGAGATCTACGGCCCGGAATCCTCGGGCAAGACCACCGTCGCGTTGCACGCGGTCGCCAACGCGCAGGCTGCAGGCGGCATCGCGGCGTTCATCGACGCCGAGCACGCGCTGGATCCCGACTACGCCAAGAAGCTGGGCGTGGACACCGATTCACTGCTGGTCTCTCAGCCGGACACCGGCGAGCAGGCGCTGGAGATCGCCGACATGCTGATCCGCTCCGGCGCGCTGGACATCCTGGTCATCGACTCGGTGGCGGCGCTGGTGCCGCGGGCCGAAATCGAAGGCGAGATGGGGGACAGCCACGTCGGCCTACAGGCCCGGCTGATGAGCCAGGCACTGCGCAAGATCACCGGCGCCCTGAGCAACTCGGGTACCACCGCGATCTTCATCAACCAGCTCCGCGAAAAGATCGGCGTGATGTTCGGTTCGCCCGAAACGACAACGGGTGGAAAGGCGTTGAAGTTCTACGCTTCGGTCCGGTTGGACGTCAGGCGGATCGAAACCCTCAAGGACGGTACCGACGCGGTCGGCAACCGCACCCGGGTGAAGGTCGTCAAGAACAAGGTGTCGCCGCCGTTCAAGCAGGCCGAGTTCGACATCCTCTACGGCAAGGGCATCTCCAAGGAGGGCTCGCTCATCGACATGGGTGTCGAGCATGGCTTCGTCCGCAAGTCCGGTTCCTGGTTCACCTACGAGGGTGAGCAGCTCGGCCAGGGCAAGGAAAACGCGCGTAACTTCCTGCTGGAGAACCCCGACGTGGCCAACGAGATCGAGAAGAAGATCAAGGAAAAGCTCGGTATCGGTGCCGACGTGACCGCGGACTTGTCCGATGGCTCGATCGATGACGTCCTACCCGCCCCAGTCGACTTCTGAGGCCTCTCGCGAGGAGCAGGCGCGAGCACTGTGTCTGCGCCTGCTCACCGCGAGGGCACGCACGCGCGCCGAGCTAGAGGGACAGCTGGCCAAGCGGGGCTACCCCGACGACGTCAGCGCCACGGTGCTGGACCGGCTGGCCCGAGTCGGGTTGGTCGATGACGTGGACTTCGCCGAGCAGTGGGTCCGCTCGCGACGCGTGAACGCCGGAAAAGGCAAGCGCGCCTTGGCCGCCGAGTTACGCAACAAGGGCGTGCGCAACGAGGTGATCACCGCTGCGCTGGCCGACATCGACGCGGGTGCGGAACGTCAGCGCGCCGAGCAGTTGGTCCGTGACAAGCTGCGTCGCGAAAAGTTCGGCGACGATGACGACACCAAGCTGACACGCCGGCTGGTCGGGATGCTGGCCCGCCGTGGTTACCCCCAGACGATGGCGTTCGACGTGGTCAGTGTCGAGTTGGCCAGCGAGCGGGAGCGACGGCGGGTGTAGACGTCGAAGGCGGTGTGCCGCGCCGGGTACGTTGCGCACATGCTGTTATCGGCGAAGATCGCCCCGACGTTCGACTATCCCGTGCTCCAGGAGTTTTGGTCGCGGGCCGACGAGCTGGGCTTCCATTCGGTCGCCAACTACGACCACTTCTACGGGCTGTCGGATCTCTCGGATCCCACGTACGAGGGGTGGACGTCGCTGGCCGCCATGGCGGGTGTGGTGTCGCGGGCCCGCATCGGCTGCATGGTCTCCGGTGTGACCTACCGCAACCCGGCCATCCTGGCCAAGATGGCGGTGACGGTTGACCACATCAGCGGCGGCAGACTGGATTTCGGTCTCGGCGCCGGCTGGCATGAAGAAGAACACCGCGGATACGGGATCGAGTTCCCCAGTGCGGGCGTGCGCGTGGAGATGCTCGATGAGGCACTGACCATCATTCGCCGACTGTGGACCGAGGACTCGGTCACCTTCGAGGGCCGCCACTATCAGCTGACCGACGCGCTGGCCAGTCCGAAACCGCTGCAGCAGCCGCACCCGCCGATCGTCGTCGGCGGCGAGAAGCCGAAGATGTTGCGCGTCATCGCCCGTCACGCGGACGAGTGGAACGTTCCCAGCCATGGTGACGTGGCGACGTGGGCGGAGACCAGCGCCCTACTCGACGAGGCGTGCGCCGAGGTCGGCCGCGATCCCGCCGCGATCCGCCGCTCAATTCAACTGTTCGTCCTACCCGCCAAGCGCGGCCACCTCGAGGAGCAGTTGGCGCGTCTGCCGGAGCTGGCAGGCCGCGGCTGCGACCATGCGGTGCTTTCGTTTTACCAACCGCCGTCGACGGCACAGCTGGAGCGTTGCGCGGAATTGATCTAGCCGGGGCCGGGTTCTGCCACCTTCACCGTCGCGCCGGGCGCACCCTCCTGCTCGATCGTTTCCGGGTCGAGCGGCTTCGTGCCGCGGCGTGATCGGCGCAGCCTCGCCTCCAGCCATGTCGCGAACGACGACAGCGCGAAGTTGACGATGATCATCAGTACTGCGATGACGACGAGTGCCGGCAAGAGATTCGTGAACGCCGCGCCGATGTTCGTGCCCTGCGACACCAGTTCGGGGTAGGTGATGGCCACACCCAACGCGGTGTCCTTGAGTACGACGACCAACTGCGATATCAGCACCGGCAGCATCGACGTAATCGCTTGTGGCAACAGGATCGACCGCATGGTTTGACCCCACCGCATGCCGAGTGAGGACGCGGCCTCCGACTGTCCGCGGGGCAGCGCGTTGACACCCGCGCGGACGATCTCCGCGATGACAGCACCGTTGTACAGCGTCAAGCCGGTCACGACACCGGCCAGGGTCGAGTACTCGGAGGCGAAAACGTCGTACCTCGAGTAGAAGAAGTACGCGAAGATCATCATGATCAGCACGGGCACTGCCCGGAAGAACTCGACAAACACCGCGCATGGCGAACTGATCCACTTGTGCGGGGACAGACGTCCGACTCCGAGTGCGACGCCGAGGATTCCCGCCAGCACGATCGACAGCCCAGCGGCCTTCAACGTGCCCTCGATACCCGGAAGGATGTAGTTCTCCCAGACGTTGGGCGTGATGAACGGTTCCCACTTCGCCCACTGCAGTTGTTCTTTGGCCCAGAGTTCAAGACCGACGAAGACGAGCACGAGGATGACGACGAGTACGGTGACGGCAGTCGCGATGTGATTGCGGACTCTCGCACGCGGACCGGGCGCGTCGAAGAGGACGGACGATCCACTCACCTGGCCACCGCCAATCGCTTACCCAGCCATCCGAACAACAGACCCATCGGCAGGGTCAGCACCACGAAGCCGGCGGCGAACAGGCTGCCGATGAGTAGCAGTGCCGACGAATTCTCCACCCACTCCGACATCAGCAGCGACGCTTCCGCGACGCCGATCACCGAGGCGATCGTCGTGTTCTTGGTCAGCGCGATGAGCACTGACCCCAACGGAATGATCGTCGCCCGAAAGGCCTGGGGCAGCAGGACCACCCTCAGGTTCTGACTGAACGTGAATCCCAGCGACCGGGCGGCCTCGGCCTGTCCCAACGGGATCGTGTTGATCCCCGACCGCAGCGTCTCGCACACGAACGATGCCGTGTACACGGACAGGCCGAGCACCGCCAGCCGGAAGTTGTTGTCCACCAGGAATGTCGGCGAATCTGGATTGGCCAGATCCAGACCGAGCGATGTGTAGAGGCCCAGCGAGGTGAACAGGATGATCAGCGTCAACGGCGTGTTGCGCACGATGTTGACATAAGTGGTGCCGATCCAGCGCAGCACCGGCACCGGCGACAACCGCATCGCCGCCAACGCCGTGCCGATGACCAGCGCCCACAGCGCCGAGAACAACGTCAACTGGATGGTGACCCAGAACGCGTTCAAGAACGCGTCGGCTCTGAAGACCTCCATACTCGCTCCGCTGGCAGACCGCCGGTCAGTTGGTGGCGGCGATGGCCGGCGGCGCCGGCGTCTCGACACCGGCTGGGCCGAGGTTCTTTTCGAAGGCCGCCGCCCAGGCTCCGTCGGCCTCCATCTTCTTCAGCGCGTCGTTGATCTTGTTCAGCAGTTCGGTGTCGCCCTTCTTGAGGCCTATGCCGTAGTTCTCCTCGGAGAACGTGCCGCCTACCAGCTTGAACGCGCCGGGGGATTGCGCGGCGTAACCGGCGAGGATGACCTCGTCGGTGGTCACTGCCGCTACCTTGCCCGTCTTGAGCGCCTCAACGCACGCCGAGTAGTTCGGATATTCCTGCAGCTGCACCGTGGGGAACTCGTCCTTGATCTTCTGCGCCGGGGTCGAGCCCTTCACGGAGCAGAGGATCTTGCCGGCGAGCGAATCCTTGCCGGTGATGTCGGTGTTGTTCGCCTGCACCAGCAGGCTCTGCCCGGTGACGAGGTAGGGACCCGCGAAGTCGACGCGCTTCTTACGCTCGTCGGTGATCGAGTAGGTGGCGACGATGTAGTCGACCTGGTTGTTGTCGATGAGGTTCTCGCGCTGGGCTGAGACCGCTTCCTTCCACTCGATCTTGTCGGGCGTGTAACCCAGCTGCTCGGCGACGAACGTCGCTACGTCGACGTCGAATCCGCTGTAGGTGCCGTCCGGGTTCTTCAGACCCAGACCCGGCTGATCGAACTTGATCCCGATGGCGATCTTCTCCTTGTCGCCCGATGCGGCGCTGCCGCCGGAATCGCCACCGCCGCAGGCGCTCAGAGAGAGGGGGATGGTGACGGCGAGCGCGATCGCCCCCAGGATTCGCTTCGAAATGGATGGCATTCGTCGTTCCTTTCGAGTCAGTGCTTGAGGATCTTGCCGAGAAAGTCTTTGGCGCGGTCGGACTTCGGGTTGGTGAAGAACTCCATCGGCTCGGCCGCTTCGACGATCGCCCCGTCGGCCATGAACACGACACGGTTGGCCGCGCCCCGTGCGAAACCCATCTCGTGGGTCACGACGATCATCGTCATCCCTTCTTTGGCCAGGGTGGTCATGACGTTGAGGACTTCGTTGATCATTTCGGGATCCAGCGCGCTGGTCGGCTCGTCGAACAGCATGACCTTCGGGTTCATCGCCAGCGACCGCGCGATCGCGACCCGCTGCTGTTGACCGCCCGACAGCTGCGCCGGGTACTTGTCGGCCTGATTGGCCACTCCGACGCGCTCCAGCAGCGCCATGGCGGCCTCGCGCGCCTTAGCCTTGGACGCCCTGCGCACCTTCATCGGCGCCAGCGTGACGTTATCGAGGATTGTCTTGTGCGCGAACAGGTTGAAGGACTGGAATACCATGCCCACGTCGGAACGCAGCTGCGCCAGCTTCTTGCCCTCCGCGGGCAGCACTTCGCCGTCGATCGCGATGGTTCCGGAGTCGATGGTCTCGAGCCGGTTGATCGTGCGACACAACGTCGACTTTCCAGAGCCCGACGGTCCCAGCACGACGATCACCTGTCCGCGGTCCACGGTGAGGTTGATGTCCTTGAGCACATGGAGGCTGCCGAAGTGCTTGTTGACGGCCGCCATCGAGACCATCGGCACGCCGCTCGGGCCCGGATCGACCTCTTTCACCTCCGGCCCGCTGGCTTCCATGGGTGCAGACCTTACCCAGGTAAGGCCGGGCGTGCTCAGAACTCGTCAATCCGCTCAGATCGCCATGCTGACCAGTCCGTACCATGGGGCGCGTGACTTCTACGGTGACGCAACAGGCGATGGCCGACAGTGCCGTTCGCCAGACGGCCGCGCTCACCGGCACACGTGAACGCTCGTCAGCGCGCACGTATCAGGTCCGCACCTACGGCTGCCAGATGAACGTCCACGACTCCGAGCGGCTGGCGGGGTTGCTGGAGGCGGCCGGGTATCGCAAGGCGGCCGACGGTTCTGACGCCGACATCGTCGTGTTCAACACCTGTGCGGTGCGCGAAAACGCCGACAACAAGTTGTACGGCAACCTCAGCCATCTCGCGCCGCGCAAGAACGCCGACCCCGATATGCAGATCGCCGTGGGCGGCTGCCTGGCTCAGAAGGACCGCGACGCGGTGCTCAAGCGGGCGCCGTGGGTCGACGTCGTGTTCGGCACCCACAACATCGGATCGCTGCCCGCGTTGCTTGACCGCGCGCGCCACAACAGGGTGGCCCAGGTCGAAATCGTCGAGGCGCTTGAGGAGTTTCCCTCCGCGTTGCCCGCGGTGCGCGAGTCCGCCTATGCCGCATGGGTGTCGGTGTCCGTCGGCTGCAACAACACCTGCACGTTCTGCATCGTCCCCGCGTTGCGCGGCAAGGAGGTCGACCGCAGGCCCGGCGACGTGCTCGCCGAGGTGACCTCGCTCGTCGACCAGGGAGTCCTGGAGATCACCCTGCTCGGCCAGAACGTCAACGCCTACGGCGTCTCCTTCGCCGACCCCGATCAGCCGCGCGACAGGGGAGCCTTCGCCAAACTCCTGCGCGCCTGCGGACGTATCGATGGACTGGAACGGGTGCGGTTCACGTCGCCGCACCCCGCCGAGTTCACCGACGACGTGATCGAGGCGATGGCCGAGACACCGAATGTCTGCCCCACACTGCACATGCCGCTGCAGTCGGGTTCCGACCGAATACTGAAGGCGATGCGCCGCTCGTATCGCGCCGAGCGCTACCTCGGCATCATCGACCGGGTGCGCGCCGCCATCCCGCACGCCGCGATCACCACCGACCTCATCGTCGGCTTCCCCGGCGAGACCGAGGAGGACTTCCAGGCCACGCTCGACGTCGTCGAGCGGGCACGGTTCGCCAGCGCGTTCACCTTCCAATACTCCAAGCGGCCCGGCACGCCGGCGGCCGAACTCGACGAACAGGTACCCAAACATGTTGTGGCCGAGCGGTATCAGCGGTTGATCGACCTGCAGGAGCGGATCTCACTCGAGGAGAACACCGCGTTGATCGGGAGCACCGTCGAGCTGCTGGTTGCCACGGGAGAGGGGCGCAAGGACGCCGCCACCGCGCGAATGTCAGGGCGGGCCCGCGACGGGCGCCTGGTGCACTTCCACCCCGACGGTCTGCCGATTCGGCCCGGAGACGTCGTCACGACGACGATCACCGGCGCCGCGCCGCATCACCTCATCGCCGACTCCGCCATCGCCGCCCATCGGCGCACCAGGGCGGGTGACGCGCACGCTGCCGGTGTGGGCCCCCGCACCGGCGTCGGCCTCGGAATGCCCGGTATCGGAGCCCCGACCGAGCCGCAGATGTCGACCGGGTGCAGCCGGTGAGCAAGCCAGACAACGGCGAGTTCGACAGTTTCAAGGGCGACATCGAGGCGGCCGAGCGCCGTGTGGCGCGTGAAATCGATCCCGGCGCAAGGGCGTTGGTCATCGCCATCGGTGTGTTCGTGCTGCTGCTGTCGTTCGTCCTGCCGCACACCGGCGGCGCCAAGGGACTCGATGTGCTCATCAGCAGCGATGTGGCGGTCCGCGAAGGGATCACCCTGCCGTCGCGGGTGTTCATCTGGCTGGCGCTGGTGTTCGGCGTCGGATTCTCCATGCTGGCGCTGCTGACGCGCCGGTGGGCGCTGGCATGGATCGCCCTGGCGGGGTCGACGGTGGCGTCGCTAGTCGGCCTGTTGGCGGTGTGGTCCCGCCAGACCGCCCCCGGCGGCTATCCCGGTCCCGGAATCGGGCTGATCGTCGCCTGGCTGGCGGTCATCGTGGTGACCTACCACTGGGCGCGCGCGGTGTGGGTGCGCACGGCCGTTCACCTCGCCGCCGAGGAGGAGCGCCGCCGCTATGTCGCCGAACAACAGCGCAAAGGTCTGCTCGACGGCCTCGACGACGACCCCAAGGACTGACACGCCGAGTGGCGCCAGCTGGCCTGGACGGGCGTCAGTCGCGTCGAGGCAGGTCGCCCTCCAGCGCGGCGGACACCGCGGGCGAGTATGCGTCGATGAACTCTTCTGTCGACAGTGCGGCGACTGACGCCACCTCCAGCACGTAACGCGCATAGATCACGCCGACCAATTGCGTGATGAGGACGGCGGAGCACCGTTGCGCCTCGGCGGTGGGCATGCCTTCCTCGGTCAACCGCGCCACGACCGGCGCATCGAGTGCCGCTTCGACGAAACCCCTTGTGAGTGCCGGGCTTTCCCCGCCGCCGCCGGCGTGCGCGATGGCCACCAGAGTCGCGCGGTTCTCGGGGTCGTCCCACGTCCGCACCAGAGCGGTCAACAGCCGACGCGCCAGATCGGTGACTGGCCCGGCGATCTGCTCTTCGATGACAGTCACCGGGTTGGCCCGAAGTGCGAACGCCTCACCGAAAAGTTCTTGCTTGGACCCGAAGAAGTAACTGATCAGGGCGGGGTCCACGCCCGCGTCGGCGGCGATCATGCGCATCGTTGCCGCGCGGTATCCGATCTCGACGAAGCGTGCCCGGGCGGCGTTGAGGATCTGCGCTCTGGTGTCTGGGCCGCCTGCGCGGCGCCCGGGACCGCGACGCACGGGCCCTTTATTCATCACAGTTGAATTGTAGGCGACCCTGATCTAATCTCAATTCATCAGCGTTGAATAACTGACGAAGGGACTCGAAATGCCTGTTCGCTCGGAAACGATGCCGGCCCGGCTGGTGCCACCGACCGACCACGGATACCTGATGCTGGCGGCGACCGTGGACCGTCGGCTGCCGTTCTTGCCGAACAGCCGACGCAAGGCCGCGCTACTGTCCGCGCTGTCCGGGGACATCGCCCAGCTCGAGCAGGTGCACGGCGTGACGCAGGCGCTCCTGTTCGACGCGCGACTGGTCGCGCCCGGGATGGGCCATGACCTTCTTCGTGCGCGTGCGATCACGCCTGCGCGATTCGACGTGGTGGTACTCATCGAGACCGTCGACCCTGAAACAGCGGTGACACTGAAGGGCGGTGACTCTTACCGTCGGTTGCAGGATCGGCTGGATTCGGTGGCGGCCAGGACCTACGAGCTCGCCGCTCACAACGTCCGGCGAATCGCCGATGTCGACCACGACAGGTCGTCGGTGTTCCTGTTCAACTTCTTCTACGCGGATGATCCGCGCCGGCTCCTGCGCGTGTGGGAGGACACGGCGGGATGGTTCGTCGCCAAGACCGCGTTGCCCGACTCGACCGTCTTCGAGCCGCTACCCGGCGAACGCGACGACTACGGCATCATCAATCACGCGAGCTGGCCGAACTTCCGGACATTCCTGCCGCACCTGATCCTGCGGCCGTCGTTCCGACGTTTCGTACTGGCCACCTTCGAATCCAACTGTGTTGCAGCACAACCAATTCTGTTCCGGCGGGTGATACCGCAACAGGCGGTGACGCGGGCTGGAGTGCCCTAGCGCTTGCCCAGGGCTTCGGCCGCGGCGTCGGCCCACTGCCGCCACTGCTCGGCGTTGGCCCGCGCCTCGGCGGCATCCTTCTCCCGCCCGGCAGCCGCAGCCTTCTCGGCCTGACGCTCGTACTGTTCTGCGCGAGCACGGAATTGATCGGCGCGCGCCTTCGCTTCGGGATCCACACCGCTGGTGGGAGCGTCGCGCACCTTCTTCTCGATCGCGCGCAGTCGGCGTTCGAGGTCGGCGCCCCGCTCGCGCGGCACCTTGCCGATGGCGTCCCACTTGTCGCCGATAACCCGCAGCGCAGCCCTCGCCGCGTCGAGGTCGCTGGTGTCGATCTTCTCGGCTTCGGCGAGCAGCTTTTCCTTCGCCTCGGCGTTGGCGCGGAACTCGGTGTCGCGCTCGGCGTTGGCGGCGTTACGCGCCGAGAAGAACTTGTCCTGGGCGGCTTTGAGCCGTTGCCACAACGCGTCGTCGACGTCCTTGGCCGCCCGCCCTGCGGCTTTCCACTCGGTCAGCAGGTCGCGGAACGCCGCAGCCGTCGGACCCCAGTCTGTGGAGTCGGCCAACGCCTCGGCGCGTTCGCAGAGCGCTTCCTTGGCCTGCCGGGCGCCGGCACGTTCGCGGTCGAGGTCGGCGAAATGCGAGCCCCGCCTGCGGTTGAACGCCTCACGGGCCGCGGAATAGCGCTTCCACAGCGCGTCGTCGGTTTTGCGGTCGAGACCGGTGATCGTGCGCCACTCGTCGAGAATCTCGCGCAAGCGGTCGCCGGCGACCTTCCATTGGGTGGAGTTGGCCGCCAGCTCCTCGGCCTCCGTCGCCAACGCTTCCTTGCGTGCGATCTGGGCGGCACGATGCTCCTCGCGCTTGGCCCTTTCGGCCTGTGCGGTTTCGTCGGCATGTTCGACGATGGCGGCCAGCCTCGCGGCGACGGCGTCGACATCGCCCAGCACGTGGGCGTCGGCCAGCGTCTCGGCCAGCGCGGCCGCCGCCGCCTTGATCTTGCGGGCGTCGCCGGTACCGGACTCGAGCCTGCTCTCCATGAGAGCGACTTCGGTGTGCAGATCGTCGAAGCGCCTGCCGAAATGCGCGAATGCCGCTTCGGTGTCGCCCGCCTGCCACGAGCCGATGACGCGTTCACCCGAACCGGTGATCAGCCATACCGTGCCGTCGGGGTCGACCCTGCCGAACCGGTGCGGGTCGCTGGTGGCGGGCACCGCGATCGTCGGCGCCGGCTTGCCGGGGCGCGGGGTGGGCCGCGGCGGTCCCGGCC
>NZ_MVIM01000013.1 GCF_002086795.1 Mycolicibacterium tusciae
GAGCGCTTCGATTTGTTATGGGTGGTGGTTCAGCGCATCCCGCTGGGCGCCTCTTGGGTCCTCGCGGGGGACTTTGGGGGCGCCATGGGGGGGGGGGGGGGGGGGGGGGGGGGGCCCCCCCGCGACGAGTGGGCGGATGTCGCGTACCCAGATGTACTTCGGGCCGGCGTGTTCCCACGCGGACAGACCGAAGCCCGGCCCGGGCGTGTGGTCCTCCTTGCCGTAGGTCCACACCAGCGTGGTCAGCCCGCGCGGGATCGGGTCGGGTGTCGGCGGGATCGGCGGCATGGTCACCGGCGAGCTCCAGATTTCGTCCGCCGGTTGTTCGCCACGGCGCAGGAACAATCCGGTGGCGCGGGCGACGACGGTGTCGTCCTGGGTGGCGACGGCGTCGACCAACTTCAGGCGCCGTCCCTGCCGCGCCACGCTGGTGTCGATGCGCACGGGTGCGAGCGCCGCAGGTCGGAACAGGTCGACGGTCAGGCGTGCCGGCTGGAGGTCGGGTTCGCCCGCGTCGCGTTCGAGCACATGGCCGAGGAGTCCACCGAGGTAATTGCCGCTGATCGTCTGCCCCCACGGTCCGCGCGCGATCGACGCGGGGACGAACCGGTCACCGTCGGCGGTGAAGAACGCCGTGGGGGCGCCGCCCCCGCGCTGAGCGATGTCGGCGGCACTGTCCTGAGTCGTCATCGGATCTGACGATATCGGCCCTGTTGGCTAGAGCCGCGCGGTCCTGCGCCCTAACGGGTTGATCGCACGCACCTAGTGCACGTAATCAACCCCTTAAGCGCACAGCAGGTTCCTAGGCGTCGGCTGCGTCGACCCCGTCGTCGAACTCGCGGTGCTTCTCGACGTATGACCGAACCATCGAGCACACCGGCACGATCCGCAGTCCTTCATCCTTGGTCTGCTGCAGTGCCCCGCCGATCAGGATCGACGCCAGGCCGCGGCCCTGGAATGCGTCGTCCACCTCGGTGTGCGGGAACGTCCGCTGGCCGTCGCTGTCGGAGATCTGGGTGAAACCGGCCACGGTGCCATCCACCGAAATGGTGAAACGGTCGGCCTCCTTGGTGACGGTGGTGGTCGCGCCGGTCTTGTCGGTTGCCATCTGTCTCTCATACCCAGCGGGCGCAAGATGGAGTCATGTGTGAAGACGGCGGCACGACCGCAGAGGCCCTAGCGTCCACTCCCCGGCAAGCGGAGGGCACGGCGGTCGATCCGATCGCGCTCGAACCGGTCGACGAGATCACCATCACGACGCTGGTGGACAACAGCTACGACGCGTTGATGGGCGATGTCGGGCCGGCCCGCCGCAGGGGGATGGGAACCGTACCCCCGGCCGCCGCCCCGCAGTTCGAGGGCGGGCTGGCCTCGCCCGGACTGATTGCCGAGCACGGGTTCTCCGCGCTGGTGTCGACACGTCGCGACAACCGCACGCACACGGTGCTCTTCGACACCGGAATATCGCCGGACGGAATGGCGATCAACTTCGAGCGCATGGGTCTGGACGCGTCGGCGATCGAGGCCGTCGTGCTCAGCCACGGCCATGTCGATCACGACGGCGGCTTCCCCGGGTTGGCCCGGCTGCGCGGCCGCAGCGGGCTGCCGCTGGCGGTGCACCCGCTGGTGTTCAGCAGGCGCCGGTTTGCCCTGCCGAACGCCCCGGCGATGGAACTGCCGACGCTGAGCCGGTCGGCGCTGGAGGCCGAGGGCTTCGAGGTGATCGAGCGGCGTCAGCCGTCGCTGCTGTTGGACGGCTCGGTGCTGATCACCGGTGAGGTCGACCGCACGACGGAGTTCGAGCGCGGCCTGCCCAACCACGAGGCGTGGCGCGACGGCCGCTGGGAGCCCGACCCGCTGCTGCTCGACGAGCAGGCGCTCGTGGCCAACGTCCGCGGCAAGGGGCTCGTCGTGCTCACCGGCTGTGGGCACGCCGGCGCGGTGAACATCGCGCGGCATGCCATGCGGTTGACGGGGGTGGATCGACTGCATGCGCTGCTCGGAGGGTTCCACCTCACGGGACAGGTTTTCGAGCCGATCATCGAACCGACGGTCAACGCGTTCCTCGAGCTGGCGCCGGACACCCTCGTGCCCGCGCACTGCACCGGGTGGAAAGCCCAGCATCGGCTTGCAGCGGCACTGCCGGATGCGTTCATCCCAAACGCCGTGGGCACCGCGTTCACATTCGCGGCGGCCTAGGGCGCCGGGTTCGCGCGCGGGCGAAGCCTGCCGTTGGGTAGGGGAGGAGCCGGCAGCCGGGTGGTCGCACCGGTGTAGCCCGCGACGGAACCGAAGCGGTGGTCGTGGTCCTGCCACTGCCGGCGGTAGGTCGCGATGTCGTCGTGGCTGCGACCGACGAAGTTCCACCACATGATCAGCTGCTCGGGAAACGGTGTGCCGCCCAGCAATAGGACGCGGGCAGGCCCGTCGCCCCGGTTGACGATGCTCAGCTGGTCGCAGCCGGCGGCTTGGAACGCGAGGTCGGCGACGTCGAGCGTGGTCCCGGCGACGTCGACGCTGCCCTGGTCGAGCAGCACGCCGTGTTCGAAGGTGCGGTCGACGTCCAGCGTGAGCTCGGCACCGGGGTCGAGGTCGAGTTGGGCACCGAGTAGCGGTGTGAAGGTGTGCACGGGTGAGCGTGCGTCGGCGAGCTCTCCGAGGAAGACCCGCAGCGTGCCGTCGCCGATGGACTGCGGCGGCGGGGCGAAGTGCGCGAAGTCGCGGTCGGTGTCGCGGTCGGCATCGGGCAGCGCGACCCACAGTTGTACGCCGTGCAGGACGGTGGCCGCCGGCCCCGAGATCACCGAGACCTCGGAGTGGCAGATGCCTGCGCCCGCGGTCATCAGGTTCAGCTCACCGGGCCGCACCATCGCGTGGACGCCCCCGCTGTCGCGGTGCTCGATCTCGCCGCTGAACAGCCAGCTGACGGTCTGCAGCCCGGTGTGCGGATGCGGAGGAACGTCCATGCCGGGGCCGTTGCGGAGGTCGTGCGGACCGTAATGGTCAGCGAAGCACCACGCACCGATGAGCGAGCGTTCGCGCTGCGGGAGGGTGCGCCGGACCCGGATCGCGCGCGGTCCACCGAGCGGAACCTCGCGCGGATGGAGCACTCCGGTGAATGGCGATGGCGCACAGGCGACTTCGGCGGGCGCCGGGTCGGTGTTGCTCACCTGACCAGAGTAGGCCGGACCGGAGTCATTGCCCAGTTAGGAAGGGCGGGGTCAGGCAGCTGGATTGGCTTGCGTCACAACAGGAACAGTGCGGTGCAGACCGACCTGGACGGCCGAACCTATCTGGCTGCAGGGGGCGCACAGGCCGGCGCTCGGGTATCCGCATGCCGGACAAATGGTGAAACGTCTACTACTTATGTCGGCACTGGTGCCCATGTCGTCCTTCTCCCGGTACTGCGGGGCCCCGTTGCGCGCACGACCTGCGAAGACAGTCGCCCGAACAGCGTCCCCCAATTGCTACCTGTCTGTACCCGGCAGCGACGTCATCAAACCGAGATTTTTGTCGAGGGCGTCAGCGGCGGTCATTCGGGCTGGTCATCGCCGATCGGAGCACCTCGAAGTCGTGATCGTCGATGGTGAACACACCGGAGCGGAACCTATACCCCCAGCGCGAGGTGTCCTCGATGAAGTTGAGCTTCTCGAGCAGGGGCCGGATGGGGATCTCGGTGCATTCGAGGAAGTCGACGTTGCGGCGCCACGGTTGGAGGTCCGGCGTCACTTCGGTTTGATACGGCTCGTCGTCGACGACTTGCCCGATCGCGGTGAAGGCCTGCAGTGGATCGCCCTCCGGATAGTCCGTCTTCGGTGAGTAGAAGATGATCCAGTCGCCGCGTGCCATCTTGCGCAACATGTGCGGTCTGCCGTGATTGGCCTGCGTGAAGCGCCCGCGCACCCCGCGCTCGACGTGGCCACGGCTGACCGTGTTAATCCAGTTCGTCATGACTCGCACGCTAAGTGCGGGTGCTGACAGATCCGGTGCTGGTTTGCGCTGCCTGTGGATAACTGCGGTGACACACTGTGCCGGTGACCACGACCAACGACATCTACGAGCGTCTCGGCGTACTCGAGCAGCTCGTCAAGCACCTCTACGAGCAGACGGGCGTGCCGATGCCCAACCCTGCGGCGATCGCCCGCAACGAAGCGCCGCCTCGCGTCCGCGAACTGGTCGCGGCCGGGAACAAGATCGGCGCCATCAAGGCCTACCGCGAAGAGATGAACGTCGATCTGGCCACCGCTACCCGCGCTGTCGAGGCGCTGTACGCCTAGAACGGGCTGCTGTTGGACTGCCAGCGTGCCTCTTCCGGACGCGGCCCGTACTTGCGGGCGTAGGCCTCGTGCATGGCAGCGTCCCTCTTGCGCTTGATCTGGTCGACGAGGTTGGGGTCCAGACTGTGCTGTGCGAGCCGGTGTCTGCGCCACACCTTGTTCAGCGCCAGCGACATCAGGATCGCCCAGATGTAGATCGGCGCCGTCATCTCCAGGTGCACGTACAGCGATGCCGGCAGCAGCCAGAAGGGCGCGAGAACCAAGAAAGGCGGTATTGCCATCCGGATCATGTGCCGCCGGACTGCGCCGTGGTCGGCAAGATCGTGAGCGACCCACTCGCGCATGGAGTCCGGTAGCCGCTTTCCGTAGCAGTATGCGATGTACTGCAGAGGGCCAGGCTTGTTCATCGTGAGTCCTTCCCTTCGTCGAGCGCGCCCGCCGCCAGCGCCGCGGCGTTGACCCGGGTGAGAACGTCGTGCAGCCGCTCGAGCTCGTCAAGCCCGACGCCGAGCCGCTCCACGACCGTCGGTGGAATCTTCAGGGCTCGCCGGCGCAGCTGAATCCCCGCCTTCGTCAGGCCGACGTCGGTCGTGCGTTCATCGGCCGCGCTGCGCGTGCGGGTGATCAACCCCAGCGCTTCCAGCCGCTTCAGCATCGGTGAGAGTGTCGCCGAATCCAGTTGCAGCGCAGTGGCAATCGCCTTGACCGACATCGGCTGATCGGCATTGGACTTGTGGTTGTCCCACAGCGCGAGCATCACGAGATACTGCGGATGGGTGAGGCCCAGCGGTTCGAGCAGCGGGCGGTACACCGCCAGCACCGCACGGTTGGTCACCGCAAGGGCGAAGCACACCTGCCGTTCGAGGGCCAGGGGGTCGATGTCTGCGTCGACGACCGTCATGCCACCACCATACGCCTATTAGTTAGGGCACTAACTAATAGGGTGCTACATATCACAGCTTGTTAGCATCACCACGCCATGTCTGACGAGCCGATCCGCGCCGACCATGCGGAGTTGTTGCAGCGCCGTGCCCTGACCGAGGACGCCGCACGCCCGGACGCCGTCGAGCGCAGGCGCGCCCGCGACGGTCGCACCGCCAGGGAAAACATCGCCGACCTCGTCGACCCGGACTCGTTCGTCGAATACGGCCGCTTCGCGATCGCCGCCCAGCGCCACCGTCGCGACCTCGCCGACCTGATCGCCCGCACCCCCGGCGACGGGCTCGTGGCGGGCACGGCCCGCGTCAACGGCGACCTGTTCGGCGCCCAGCGCGCCGCCTGCGCCGTGCTGTCGTATGACTACACGGTTCTCGCGGGTACCCAGGGCGCGCTGGGCCACCGCAAGAAGGACCGCCTCTTCGAACTCATCGCGCGCATGCGGCTACCGACCGTCTTCTTCGCAGAAGGCGGCGGCGGACGTCCCGGCGACACCGACTACCCCACCGTCTCCGCGCTCGACGCCCGCGCATTCAAGCTGTGGGCGGCGCTGTCGGGTCTGGTGCCGCGCATCGCGGTCGTCAAGGGCCGCTGCTTCGCAGGCAACGCCGTCATCGCGGGCAGCTCGGACTTGATCGTCGCCACCGAGGACACCTCGCTCGGAATGGGCGGCCCGGCGATGATCGCGGGCGGCGGACTCGGTGACGTCCATCCCGACGAGGTCGGACCGATCAGCATGCAGGAGCCCAACGGCGTGGTCGACGTCGTCGTCGCCGACGAGGCCGAAGCCGTGGCCGTGACCAAACGCCTGCTCTCCTACTTCCAGGGCGCGACGGCGCCGGGTGCCGCGGGTGACCAAACAGCCTTGCGGACAATGGTTCCCGAGCGGGCCCGTCGCGCGTTTCCGGTGGCGCCGGTCATCGAAACAATGGCCGACGAAGGATCGGTGACGTTCCTACGGCCGCGCTTCGCCGCCGAGATGGTCACGGCGCTGGCCCGCATCGACGGCCGCGCGGTCGGCATCCTCGCGAACAACAGCATGGTGATGGCCGGCGCGATCACGGCGGCTGCATCCGACAAGGCGGCGCGCTTCCTTCAACTGTGTGACGCGTTCGGACTGCCCGTCGTCTCGCTGATCGACTGCCCGGGCTACATGGTGGGCCCGGCGGCCGAGGCCGAAGCGCTGGTGCGCCGTGCGTCGCGCATGCTGGTCGCCGGGGCCGCGCTGAGCGTGCCACTCGTGGCCGTCGTGCTGCGCCGCGGTTATGGACTCGGCGCTCAGGCGATGCTGGGCGGCAGCCTGCACGAACCGGTGCTCACAATGGCTTGGGCCGGAGCACATCTCGGGCCGATGGGCCTCGAGGGTGCGGTCCGGCTGGGGCTCCGCAAGGAACTCGAGGCGATCGCCGACGATGAGGAACGAGAAGAACGGGTGCGCCAGGCCACCGCGGCGGCCCAGGAGAATGCCAAGGCGCTCAACGCCGCTCAGCTCTTCGAGATCGACGACGTCATCGACCCGGCCGACACCCGCAGGCTCATCATCGACACACTGAACGCCGCCACCATGCATGAACCGCGCCGGACGGATCGACGTTTCGTCGACACCTGGTGATCCCCCCTGCCGACCCCACGACGCGGCAGCGGGAGATCAGCGGTCAGGCGATTTCCGCGTAGTAATAGCGGCGGGGGCGCACCACTTCTCCGTTGCGCTCGGCGAGCGACTTCAGCTGGCGCAGGGCAAACGACCGCCCGCGCCCGCTCTCGGGAATGACGATGCCCGCCCACAGCCCTTCCGCCCGCGGCAGCTCGCACGCTTCCCGGGCGCAGAGCCAGCGCCTGGGGCATGCCCTGCAGATCGCCTTGGCCTCTTCGTCGGCTGACGTCGTCCACCGCTCGGGGTCGCGTGTGCAGGCGCCGACGGGTGTCTCGTCCCAGTGTGTTGAGTTCATCCGAACCCCTCCTTGTCCGCTCTGCGGCTGCTGCACCGCGTTGTCGCCAAGTTAGCGCACAAACCGTAGCGATGCAACAGTTAGCGCTACGACTAAGCGGGGGTGGACGCACGGGGCGCCCGTTCGGCGATGTGAATTTTCATTGCAGAATATGATCTGAACTGCTCATAACCGCGTTACGATCGCTGGACCGGACCGTCCCGAAACCGTAGCGCTAGTGCGGTGCCGGTGGTCATGAAGACATAGCTTCGCCACGGATCCAGGCGCACCACGCGGCCCCAAGTCGTAGCGGTGGATCCAGCGGCCGATAGGATTGCGTCGCCGCTCCGCCCCGTGAGTTCTCGAGGAATGCCCGTTGATGACCGACCCGGAGTCGATCGAGGTGCTCGACGAGGGGATGCGGCGTGCCGGTGCGGCCGCGGCGGCCCGTCGTCGCGAACTCGACATCAGCCAGCGCAGCCTGGCGACCGACGGGATCATCAACGCCGGCGCGCTCATCGCGTTCGAGAAGGGTCGCAGCTGGCCGCGTGAACGCACGCGAGCAAAGCTCGAAGAAGTGCTGCAATGGCCGCCGGGAACGATCGCGCGACTGCGGCGGGGCGAGCCCGTCGCGGCCGAGCCGCGCGTCGAGACCCGCGCCGATAGCGCCGACGACACTCCCTTGATTGCGCAGGCGCTCGTCACCGCGGTCAACACCTTCGCCACCGCGGTCGAGGCCCTGCCACCCGTCGACGATCCGGAGTTCACGCCCCGCGCGACGAAGATCCTTGCGGACTTGCGTCAGCTCGAGGCCGTCGCGGCCCGGGCGGCCCGCATCAGCAAGGTGTCACCGGCATTGATCAAGGCGTTGAGCGCGGTACGCACCCGCTACGACGAACTCATGCTCCGGGCCGCCCGCGCGCCGCAAGCCACCGTCGGCCAGCGGCTGTACGCCGCGAGGCGCGGCGCGAACCTCACGATCCTCGAAACTGCCCAGGCGGCAGGGGTTTCCGAAGAAGACGTGATAGCCGCCGAGGCGGAAGAGCCGGTGTCAGCGGCGGCCGTCCACGAAATCGAATCGTTGATCGAGCAGTTGTGAGGCAGTGTCAGTAGCGTTCGCGGTTGCGGTCGTCGTGGGTGGGGTAGAAGTCGGCCAGTGCCGCGGCGATCTCGATGAAGCGCCGCCGCGTCGCCGGTGACATCTCGCGCGTGCGGTCGATCACGCCGCCCGGCCGCAGATGCCCGTCGAAGGGCACCTCGACAACTCTCTGTCCCTGACTCGAGAACTGTTGCGCCAGTATCGAACGCGTCCGCTTGTCGGCGTGCCCGTCGGAGTCGTTGAGCACGATCACCGTGCGTTGCAGCAGACTGTTGAGCCCGCGGGCAGCCAGCCAGTCCAGTGTCTGGCCGGCCGCCGCCGCACCGTCGACCCACGGCGATGAGACCACGACCAACGCGTCGAGGTCCCGCAGCACCTCCTGGGTGACCGGCGTGTCCATGGTGGAACTGCAGTCGACGATCGAGATCGTGAAGTACCGGTCGAGGCGCGAGGTCGCCTCTCGGTAGATCGCCGGATCCAGGACCCGTCGACGCGCGGGCGTTCCCTCCCCGGCGAGGACGAACAGCCCAGCCGCGTTGTTGCCGACGCGGCTGCGGACGTCGGCGAAGGTCTCCAGGTGTTGGTCGGCCGCCAGCTCCCAATACGAGCCCTGCGCCCGGGGGTCGACGCGGCTGCCGAGCTTCCCGAATGCGGTGTCGGCGTCGATGGCCACCACGCGGTCGTCTTGGCGCAATTCGGCGAACACCGATCCGATGCTGGCCGACACCGTCGTCTTCCCGACGCCGCCCTTGCCCATCACGCCGACCTTGAAATGGCCGCGCAGTCCCGACCTGACCTTGTCCTCGAGTTGGGTTTGGCGGATCTCCTCGGGGCTCTGGCCGAGGTTCACCAGACCGAACGTGGCCTTGTACAGCGCCAGCCGCCACCCGCCGCCCGGCGGGGTGCGCCGCTGCGGCACGAGCTCGTCGGCGCGGATCCGGTCCGCGTACGAACCGCTCGGCGCCTGCGCTCCGGGCGTTGCGTGGCCGTAGCCGGGAGCCCACTGCTGCATGGGCGGACCGCCAGGGGCCGGCGGCCGTGGGCCGTGCGGCGGCTGACGATCCGGCTGCGGGGGTTGGGTGGTCCACGGCGCGGTGTCCCCGCGGGTGGGCGGCAGAGGTCCGGTTTCGCGTGGTGTGCCCGGTGGGGGGCCGTACCGGGGGTTGGGTTGACGGAAATTGCCGCCCGGCCGCTCGGGCTCTCTGAAATGTGGGGGAGCGCTAGCCTCTGCCGTCGGCGCGACCGGTGCCCGGCTGACTTCCGTCGTCGTCCAGAGGTTCTCTTCGTCGGTGTCCCTGGTGTCGGACGGCGACGACGGCGGGATGTAGTCGACGGGAGGGCGCGGGGCCGCCGATCCCCACGCGGGCGGGGCGGCCGGCCGCGACGGTGGTGTCGGTTCCGGGTCGGCTGACGGTTCGAAATCGGTGTCTTCGGGACCTGTCCATCCGAGCTTTCTCCGCAATTCGTCATCGCGGTCGGTCACTGAGTGTCTCCTCGGAATGTCGTGTCATGCGTGTGGCGGCCCCTTCCAAGTATCAACCAATCCGCGGTGTGCAGCGCAAACGCGTCGGTCCCCGCGCCTGTCGATGCGGCCAGCAAATACGGCTATCCGCGCAGCGATCCGCATCCGGCGGTGTCTGAAGGCCCCGCCAGGTACGCAGCGGGGCGGCGTCGACGAGGCGTCTCCGTTCCCGGACACCGACAAGGTTTGGACTCCGGTGCGAGCGCCTTATCGGTTCGCCAGGACGGGTAAGAAGTGTCTGGAAATGCCCCGATCCACTGTGCGCCCATTGCTGGCCGGGTCCGAGAGCGCACCGGTGCAGGCGGTGGTCAAGCCAGAAATTGGTGACATCGGCGCCCCCGGACCGCTGGTACGCTTTCACCCAGCGCAGGGGTCTACCAGAAGGGGTCGAATGGCATGCGTGTGGTTCGTGGCAAAGCATCGGTGGTGCCGGGCCGGAGTCCACTGGGACACCGACTCCGGTGCCCGATAGCGTGAATCCGCAGGAAACCGAGTTGGGAGAAGGGGTCGATGTCGGGGGATGACTTGCGCGTGACAACGGCGCACCTTGACGAATTGACCGTCCAACAGGTGCGGGCCGCCGCAGAAACCAGATCCGCGACCCTTCTCGCCGACGGCGTCGACGCCGCGGTGCGATCCACCCACGGCGTTATCGCGTCGGCGACGGCCGGTGCCGTCAGCGACATCGTCGCGGCGCGTCGCGCCGCGGGCATGAGGATCGCCGCGATCTCCGACGACCTCGGGCAGAAATTGCACGAAGCCGCGCGGCGGTACGACCAGGCCGACGATGCGATGGGCCGCGTACTGGATGGGCAGGTGAAGCCACGATGAGCAGCAATGCGCAAGCGGCACGTCCAGATGCCACTCATGTCGACGACGTCGTGGGCGTCGAGGTCACGATCGACGGGATGCTCGTCATCGCCGATCGCCTTGGGCACTCGGAGTTTCCGACGGCGCTGGGCATCCGGCTCAACATCCCTCAGCCCGAACTGCGCCAAATCGTCTGGGAGCAGGTCGCGCGTGACCTGACTGCGCAGGGTGTGCTGGACGTGTTCGGCCGGCCCCACCCTGAGGTGGCGGCCATGGTCGACACGCTCAGTCGGTCCGATCGGACCCTGGAGGGACGCTGGTGGCGTCGCGACGTCGGCGGCAAGATGATCCGTTTCGTGGTGTGTCGCAGGGGCGATCGACACGTCATCGCGGCGCGCGACGGCGACATGATCGTCTTGCAGCGCGTCGCCCCGCAGGTCGGTCTGGCAGGCATGGTGACCACGGTCCTCGGGACAGCCAACCCGGCCGACGTCGAACCGTTGACCGGTGTCGCGAGTCAGCTGGGGGAATGCCGCGACGCGAACCAGTTGCTGAAGTACGGCATCGCACCCACGTCGGCGCGTGCCTACGCCGACATCATCGCGAACCCGGAGAGCTGGGTCGAGATCACCGCGGTCGAACGCCATCCCGGTGGCACGTTCACCCAGGCCGATGTCGCTGCCGGAGTGCTCGATTCCCGGCACGGTCGCATCGTGTCGATACCGCGTCGGGTGAACGGCGAGCTGTACGGCAGCTTTCTGCCGGGCACGACGGAGAACCTTGCGCGCGCGCTCGACGGTTTGATCGGATTCCTGCCCTCCGGTAAGTGGTTCGACCAGACCTCGACCGACCAAGCCGGTGGAACCGAGGCGCAGTGAGGAAAGCACCACATGGCGGCTGAGCATCAGCCATACGATCCCGACGAGCGCGACGAGTTGGCCGCGCTCGATTTCTCGCGTCCTGACCGCGGCGAGGACGACGCCGCACCGGTGCCGATGTTCACCGTGACCAATCCACCGCGCTCCGTGAGCGTCACGACGTTCATGGATGGCCGCGTCAAGCAGATCGAATTGTCTTCGAGGACCACCGATATGACCGAACCCGAGCTAGCCGACGAAATCGTCGTCATCGCGGGCCTTGCCACGCAGGAAGCGAAGTCAGCCCAGTACTCGTTGATGCTCGAGGGCATGCGCGAGCAGGGCCACGACGATGCGGCGACCCGCGACTTCCTCACTCGGGATCTGGATCTGCCGTCGCCTGAGGAAGCAAGAGCGGCACGGGCGCAGATCTTCGCGACGCGGTACGGGGGCGACGATGACTGAGCACCTCACCAACCTCTTCAGCAGCGCGGTCGGGATGCTGCCCAGCTCGCCGGCGCGCTCGTTCGAGATCTTCTCCGAGATCACCGCGATGGACGAAACCGCTTGTGATGCATGGGTGGGACGGATCCGCTGCGGTGACGCAGACCGGGTGACGCTGTTCCGCGCCTGGTATTCACGCGCGAACTTCGGGCAGCTGGCCGGATCCGCCGAGATCTCGATGAACAGCATCAACGCCCGGGTGCCGATCGGCGGCCAGTTCGGTGACATCACCTATCCAATCAACTCGCCGCTGGCCATCACGATGGGCTTCGCCGTCCACGAGGCTGCGGTCGGCAACTACGCCGATGCCATGGAGGCGCTGGAAGACGTTCCGTCAAACGGTGCAGAGCATTTGGTGTCGTGGGTGAAGGCGGTGATCTTCGGTGCGGCCGAACGCTGGACCGACGTCATCGACGAGGTCAAGGGTGCCGGTGCGTGGCCGGACAAGTTCCTGGCGGCCGCCGCCGGTGTCGCCCACGGCGTGGCCGCGGCCAATTTGGGTCTGTTCACCGAGGCCGAACGACGTCTGACCGAGTCGAACACATCTCCTGCCGGTGAAGCATGTGCGCCCGCCATTGCGTGGTACCTCGCGATGACGCGACGCGGGCAGGGCAACGAAGCGTCGGCAGTGGGACTGCTCGAGTGGTTGCAGGCAACTCATCCCGAACCGAAGGTCGCGACGGCGCTCAAGGATCCGAACTTCCGGCTGGAGGTCACCACCGCCGAGAAGATCGCGGCGCGCAAGGATCCGTGGGACGCGTCCAGCGTCGAGGCGGACAACTCGGGCCGTGAGAAGCTCCTCGCCGAAGCAGAAGCCGAGCTGGACCGGCAGATCGGGCTCACTCGCGTCAAGGAACAGATCGAGGCCTATCGGGCGGCGACGCAGATGGCCAAGATCCGGGCGGCGCGCGGCATGAAGGTCGCGCAGGCGTCCAAGCACATGATCTTCGCGGGCCCGCCCGGTACCGGTAAGACGACCATCGCCCGCGTGGTGGCCAACATCCTGGCGGGGCTCGGCGTCATCGGCGAACCGAAGTTGGTCGAGTCCTCCCGCAAGGATTTCGTCGCCGAGTACGAGGGTCAGTCCGCGGTGAAGACCAGCCGCACGATCGACCGCGCCATCGGCGGCGTGCTGTTCATCGACGAGGCGTACACGCTCGTGCAGGAGCGCGACGGCCGGGCGGACCCGTTCGGCACCGAAGCGCTGGACACGCTGCTTGCCCGCATGGAGAACGACCGCGACCGGCTGGTCGTGATCATCGCCGGATACAGCAACGACATCGACCGCCTGCTCGAATCCAACGACGGCCTGCGTTCGCGCTTCGCGACACGCATCGAGTTCGACTCCTATCTGCCGAGTGAGATCGTGGACATCGCGAAAGTGATTGCCCAGAACAACGATTCGAGCCTCGACGATGAGGCCGCCAAGCGCGTGCTCGAAGCCGCGACACTGCTGAGCCAGCGGGCGCTCAATGGTAAACCGGCGCTGGACATCGCGGGCAACGGTCGCTACGCCCGCCAGCTGGTCGAGGCCGGTGAGCAGAACCGGGACATGCGCCTGGCCCGGTCGTTGGACTTCGAGAGCCTCGGGGTCGACGAGCTGAGCCAGATCAACGGCGATGACATGGCGGCCGCCATCGCCGGTGTGCATGCACGATTGAGTATCGGCGAGTAAGCATGGCGAGTTTCCGGCTTACCACCAAGGTGCAGGTCAGCGGCTGGCGTTTCCTGCTGCGCAGGGTCGAGCACGCGATCGTGCGACGGGATACCCGCATGTTCGACGACCCGCTGCAGTTCTACAGCCGCGCGGTTTCGGCAGGCATCGTGATCGCCGTCGTGATCTGCCTGGGCGCAGCGCTGCTGGCCTACTTCAAGCCGCTCGGAAAGCGGGGCAGTGACACACTTCTCGTCGACCGCACCACCAACCAGCTCTACGTCGTGATCCCCGGCACCGACCAGTTGCGGCCTGTCTACAACCTGACGTCGGCGCGACTGGTGCTCGGCAACGCAGGCACCCCGGTCGCGGTGAAGTCAGACGAGTTGGACCGGATGCACAAGGGGCAGCCGATCGGCATTCCCGGGGCGCCCTACGCCACGCCGGTCGGCGGCGCCAACTCGACCTGGACGTTGTGCGACACCGTGACCAAGCCCGAGAGCGTGGCACCGGACATCCAGACATCGGTTGTCGTGCAACCGCTCTACCTCGACTCCTCGGTCGGCCCGATGCGCCCCGACGAGGGTCTGCTGGTGTCCTACGAGAACGACAACTGGTTGGTGACCGAGACCGGACGGCACGCCATCGATCTCTCCGACCGCGCGGTGACGTCGGCGGTGGGCATCCCCGTCACCTCCAAGGCGACGCCGATCTCGGAGGGCGTCTTCAACGCGCTGCCCAACGCCGGACCGTTGCGGCTGCCTGCGATCGCGCGCTTCGGCGAACCCAATACCGTTGGCCTGCCACCGAATCTGGTGATCGGCTCGGTGTTCATGGCGCTCACCGAAGACGGAGAACAACATTTCGTGGTGTTGCCCGACGGCGTGGCGCGGATCAACGGCACCACTGCGGCGGCATTGCGCGCCACCAACTCGTTCGGCCTGGTGACACCACCGTCCGTCGAGGCCAGCACGGTCGCCAAGATCGCCGAGCAGGTGTACGGCTCACCGCTACCGGACGAGCCGCTGGAGATCCTGCTGCGTGAGGATGCGCCGACGCTGTGCTGGTCGTGGCAGCGCGAGCCAGGCGATCAGGCGCCCAAGACCACCGTCATCGCGGGGCGTCACCTGCCGATCGCACCGTCGGCCATGAACACCGGCATCGACCAGATCGGCGGCGATGCACAGGTTTACCTCGACGGCGGCAAGTACATTCGGCTGCAATCGCCGGACCCACGCTACGGCGAGAGCCTGTACTACATCGACCCGCAGGGCGTGCGTTACGGGCTGCCCGACGAGGAGACGGGCAGCACCGTCGGCCTCAGTGCGCCGGTGACCGCGCCGTGGCAGGTGATCAGCCTGCTGGTCGACGGTCCGGTGCTGTCCAAGCAGGCGGCGCTGATCGAACACGACACCCTGCCGCCAAACCCCAACCCGCGCAAGATTTCCGACGGCACCAACGCCGGGGCGCAACCAGTCACCGCGAACACCGGAGGTGGCCGATGACCACCAAGAAGTTCACGCCGATCATCAAACGCGGGCCCCGGCTGACGCCCGGCGAGATCAACGTGACTCCGCCCGACGACCTCGGCGTCGAGATCCCGCCGTCGGGCATTCAGAAGGCGCTGCCGTGGGTCATGGGCGGCGGCATGCTCGGCATGATCGCGATCATGATCTTCACCGGCATCCGGCAGCTCTCGCCGTACATGCTGATGATGCCGCTGATGATGGTGATGGCCACCGTCGGCTTCATGGCCGGTGGCGGTCCCGGCGGTAAGAAGGTGCCCGAAATCAACGCCGACCGCAAGGAATACCTGCGGTATCTCGCGGGTCTGCGGACCCGCGTGACGTCGTCGGCGGCCGCTCAGGTGACGTTCTTCAACTATCACGCACCGCATCCCGACGATCTGCTCTCCATCATCGGGACCAACCGGCAATGGTCACGTCCGACCAATGCCGACTTCTTCTCGGCGGTACGCATCGGTCTCGGTACCGAGCCTGCGGTCGACCGACTGCTCAAGCCCGCCGTCGGCGGCGAGCTGGCGGGACCGCAGGGCGCCCCGGCACCGCATCTGGAACCCGTTAGTCACATGTGGGTCACCAAGTTCCTGCGCACCCACGGGTTGATCCACGACTGCCCGAAACTGGTGCAGCTGCGCACCTTTCCGACCATCGCGGTCGGCGGCGACCCGGACGGAGCCGCGGGCCTGCTCACGGCGATGATCTGCCATCTCGCCGTGTTCCATCCGCCGGACCTGATGCAGATCCGGGTGCTCACCGACAATCCGGAAGACCCGAATTGGGCCTGGCTAAAGTGGCTTCCGCACGTGCAACACCAGACGGACACCGACGCCGCGGGTCCGACGCGGCTGGTGTTCACGCGGCCCGACGGGTTGAGCGACTTGACGGCCCGTGGCCCGCACACGCCCGACGCCACCCCTAGCGGACCGTACGTCGTCGTCGTCGACCTCTCAGGCGGCAGGGCCGGCTTCCCGATTGACGGCCGGGCCGGCGTCACCGTCCTCACGCTCGGCAACCATCGCGGCTCGGCCTACCGAATTCGCGTCGACCCCGACGGTACCGCCGACGACCGGCTGCCCAACCAGACGTTCCGGTTGCTCACCTCGGCGACCGACAAAATGACCCCGGAGCATGCGAATCGCATCGCGCGCAAGCTCGCCGGATGGTCCATCACGGGCACCATCATCGACAAGAGCGTGCGTGTGCAGAAGAAGGTCGCCACCGAATGGCACCAGCTCGTCGGCGCGCACACGATCGAAGACGTGACGCCCAGCAGGTGGCGGATGTTCGCCGACACCGACCGGGACCGGCTGCGTATCCCGTTCGGTCACGAACTGAAGACCGGCGACATCATGTATCTCGACATCAAGGAGGGTGCGGAGTTCGGCGCAGGCCCGCACGGAATGTTGATCGGGACAACGGGTTCCGGTAAGTCGGAGTTTCTGCGCACGCTGATCCTGTCGCTGGCGGCCACCCACCACCCGGATCAGATCAACCTGCTGCTCACCGACTTCAAGGGTGGCTCGACGTTCCTGGGCATGGAGAGGCTGCCGCATACCGCCGCGGTCGTCACCAACATGGAGGAAGAAGCCGAGCTCGTCAGCCGCATGGGTGAGGTGCTCACCGGTGAGCTGGACCGCAGGCAGTCGATCCTGCGGCAGGCGGGTATCCAGGTCGGCGCTGCGGGCGCGCTGTCGGGCGTCGCCGAGTATGAGAAACACCGGGAGCGCGGTGCTGACTTGCCGCCGCTGCCAACCCTTTTCGTGGTCGTCGACGAGTTCGCCGAGCTGCTGCAGAACCATCCGGACTTCATCGGGCTGTTCGACCGGATCTGCCGCGTCGGCCGGTCGCTGCGGGTGCACCTGCTGCTCGCCACGCAGTCGCTGAACACCGGCGGCGTGCGAATCGACAAGCTCGAACCCAACCTCACCTACCGCATCGCGCTGCGCACCACGAGTTCGGCCGAATCCAAGGCAGTGATCGGAACGCCTGAGGCGCAATACATCACGAACAAGGAGAGCGGCGTCGGGTTCCTGCGGGTCGGCATGGAAGACCCCGTCAAATTCCACAGCGTGTACACCGGCGTCAACTATGCGCCGACCACGTCGGTGCAGGACAACGGAGAAGTCAAGCCGCGCGCTCAGAGTGCGGACCGGATACGCATCCGTCAATTCACCGCCGCGCCGATCTTCGATACGGCGGTGACATCATGACAGTCGAATCGGAACAGCGCGTATTGCGCGAGGTCATCATCGACCAGCTGGACATCGGCGAAACCCGTGCCTACCGGATGTGGTTGCCGCCGTTGTCGGATCCGACTCCGGTGAACGAGCTCATCGAACGCGATCATCAGTGGCAGCCGCTGCGATTCGGCTTGGGAATCATGGACGAACCGCGACGGCACCGCCAGGAGGTTTGGGGCGTCGACGTCTCAGCGGCCGGCGGCAACATCGCCGTGGGAGGCGCACCGCAGACGGGCAAGTCCACGTTCCTGCAGACACTCGTGCTCTCCGCGGCGGCCACGCATACTCCGCGCCAGGTGCAGTTCTATTGCATCGACCTCGGCGGCGGCGGTCTGATGTACCTCGAGGATCTGCCGCACGTCGGCGGTGTGGCGACGCGATCGGAACCGGACAAAGTGAACCGTGTCGTCGCCGAAATGAAAGCTGTTCTGCGTCAACGAGAGGCGCTGTTCAAGCAGCTGCGCGTGGGGTCCATGGCGGCCTACCGGCAAATGCGTGAAGATCCCAACCACCCCGCCGCCGTCGACCCGTTCGGCGACGTGTTCATGGTCATCGACGGATGGCCGGCGTTCGTCGCGGAGTTCCCCGATCTCGAGCCGACGGTCCAGGATCTGGCCGGGCAGGGTTTGCAGTTCGGCGTGCACACGGTGATTTCCACACCGCGCTGGACCGAGCTGAAGTCACGGATCCGCGACTACCTCGGCACCAAGATCGAATTCCGGCTCGGCGACGTGAACGAGACCCAGATCGACCGCATCACCCGCGAGATCCCGCAGAACCGGCCGGGTCGCGCGATCTCGCTGGAGAAGCACCATTTGATGATGGGCGTCCCCCGGCTCGACGGTGCGCACAGCGCCGACGAGTTGGTCTCGGCGATGTCGAACGCGGTGGAGTCCATCAGCGCGCAGCACACCGAGCAGGCCCCGAAGGTGCGGGTGCTGCCGGAGCGCATCTATCTGCGCGAGCTGGATCCGAACCCGCCCGGACCCGACAGCGACTACCGCACGCGGTGGACGGTGCCGCTCGGCGTGCGCGAGGCCGACCTGTCGGTCGCGTACAACCAAATGCATCTGACGCCGCACCTGCTGATCTTCGGGGCGCCGAAATCCGGCAAGACCCGGATCGCGCATGCGGTGGCGCAGGCCATCTGCGAGCGCAACGATCCGTCGCAGGTGCGGTTCATGCTGGCCGATTTCCGGTCGGGGCTGCTCGACGCGGTGCCGGAGAGTCATCTGCTGGACGCCGGGGCGGTCAACCGCAACAGCACGACGCTGGACGAGGCCATCAAGGCGCTCGCCTTCAACCTGAAGCAACGGCTGCCACCGCCGGACCTCACCACCGCTCAACTTCGGGCGAAATCGTGGTGGAGGGGGCCCGACGTGGTGCTGCTGGTCGATGACTGGCACATGATCGTCGCCGCGAGCGGTGTCGTGCCGCCCATGGCGCCGCTGTTCCCGTTGCTGCCTGCGGCCGCGGATATCGGCCTGCACATCATCGTGACGTGCCAGATGAGCCAGGCGCATCGGGCCACGATGGACAAGTTCGTGGGTGCCGCCTATGGCGCCGGTACCCCCACGCTGTTCCTCTCCGGGGAGAAGGTGGACTTCCCCTCACGCGAGATCAAGGTGCAGCGGCGGCCTCCTGGCCAGGCGTTTTTGGTCTCCCCGGATGCCAAAGAGGTCATCCAGGCGGCCTACGTGGATCCCCCCGAAGAAGAAGTGTTCTGAGCACCCCTTGAACGCGGTTAGTATTGATCGGAGACGTCCTAGCAAACATGGATTCGAGTGGCCAGCGACGGTGTCGGGGGAAGATTCCAGACGCACTAGGCTATGCAGCTAGGCCCTTTCATAAATGAATAACCAGGCAATTCATCTATATGTGAGGAGTGGCGCAAATGCAACCCATGGAGCATAATCCGGGAGCTGTCGGAATCGGCACACAGGTAGTCGCAAACGGCGTTCGCGGCCTGGCCGCTGGCACTGTCGCATCCGCTGCGGTGACCGCGCTGGTGCCCGCCGGTGCCGACGAGGTCTCCGCTCAGGCGGCCGCGGTCTTCGCCAAGGAGGGCGTCGAGGCCCTGGCATTGAATACGTTTGCCCAGGAAGAGCTTTCCCGCGCCGGGGCGGCCTACATAGAAATCGCGGGAATCTACGAAGCGGTCGACGGCGCCAACGCCGCCAACTTCTGATAACTCGCTGACCGACTTCCTAGGCGAGGAACCAATATCTGATGGAGTGGCATGGAATGCCGCCGGAGGTGAACACTGCGCGGCTGATGCTGGGTGCCGGACCGGCACCCATGCTGCAAGCTGCCGCGGGGTGGGAAGCCCTGGCGATATCCCTCGAGACTCAGGCCGATGAACTGGCCGCGAGTCTGGCTGCCCTGACATCGGTATGGAGTGGTTCCGCGAGTGAGAAGGCCGTCTCCTCGACCATGCCGATGGTCACCTGGCTGAGGACGGTGTCCGCGCAGGCGATGAAACGTGCGATGCAGGCCATCGCGCAGGCCAACGCTTACACCGCAGCGATGGCGACCACGCCCCCGCTGGCGGAGATCGAGCAGAACCACGTCACACACGCGGTGCTGGAGGCGACCAACTTCTTCTGGGTCAACACCATCCCGATCGCATTGAACGAGATCGACTACTTCGTGCGGATGTGGAACCAGGCCGCCGGGGCGATGGACGTCTACCAGACCGAGACCCTGCTGAACCTGATGTTCGAGATCATCGCGCCGCCCAAGCCGATCGTGGTGCCCGGTGTCGGCGAGAGTGGCGCGGCCGCGGCGCTGGCATCGGCGGCGGCCATGGCGCCTGCGGCCGCCATTCGGAATGCGGCGATCGCGCAGGTCAGTGCCGTGTCGAAGATGGAGTCCGTACGGCTCAATGCGGGCAATGCGGTATCGGAGGCCCACATGGCCGCCCAGCGTGCCGAAGGTCAGGCGCAGAAGGCCGACAACGCGGCGCCGCAGGCCCAGCAGATGCAGCAGGGCATGCAGATGGGCATGCAGATGGCGTCGCAACTCGGATCGACCCTCGGTCAGATACCGCAGCAGGCCAGCCAGATGGTGATGCAGCCGATGCAACAGCTGACACAGCCGCTGCAGCAGGTGACGTCGATGTTCAGCCAGCTGGGCAGCATGGGCGGCGATAAGGCCCAGATCGGTCTGATCGGCGCCAGCCCGCTGTCCAACCATCCGTTGGCGGGCGGCTCGGGCGCCGGCTCGGGGGCCGGGCTGGTGCGCGCGGCGTCGCTCCCGGGCGCGGGCGGCACCGCACCGCGAACCCCGTTGTTGGCCAACCTGATCGGCGAGACCAAGCCGCTGGTTCCCGCCGGTGCCGCCGCGGGTGGCGGCGGTATGGGCTTGGCTCCGGTCGGCGCGGGCGGCGGTGGGGCACCGATGCACGGGATGGGCCAACGCGGGACGAGCGGCGGTGCCAAGACAGGGCTGACGGCGCCGCGCGTGCTGCCGCAGGATTTGGGCGAAGACGAGGACGACGACTGGTGAGCGTCCCACTACAGACTTCCCGGCCAACAGGCCGGAAAGACTCGCCATCACATGGTGAGGACACAGGAAGAGAGAAAGAGTATCCAGCATGGCAATGAATACAGACGTTGCTGTCCTCGCCAAGGAGGCAGCGAATTTCGAACGGATCTCGGGTGAGCTCACCGGCATCATCGGGCAGGTCGAGGCAACCGCGGGCGCACTTGCAACTCAGATGGTCGGTCAAGCCGGCACCGCGGCCCAGCAGGCGCTGATCCGCTTCCAGGAGGCCGCCGCACAGCAGACGAAGCAGCTCGACGACATCTCGGCCAATATCCACACCAGCGGCGTCGATTACACGGCGACCGACGATGACCAGGCCAGCGCGCTCAATTCGGCGTTGAACATCAACTTCTAGACCCACTCGACTAAACAGGGAGAAATCAATGACTGAACAGGTATGGAATTTCGCGGGGATCGAGGGCGGCGCCGGCGAGATCGGCTCGGCCGTCCAGCGCACCGACAATCTGCTCGACGAGGGCAAGGCCTCGCTCACGGCGCTGGCCTCCGTGTGGGGTGGCACCGGCTCGGATGCCTACCAGGCCGTCCAGATGCGTTGGGACTCCGCGTCGGCGGAACTCAACGCCGCCCTGCTGAATCTTGCGCACACCATCGGTAACGCCGGCCAGACGATGGCGGACACCGAACGGGCCGTCACCGGAAAGTTCTGATCGTTCGACGACGCGCACAGGTGGGCGGTTCTGCCCAGGCAGATTCCGCCCACCGAGCGCGTCTCGATTCCTAGCAATGAGAGGTACTCATGTCGGCAGACTATGACCGGCTTTTCCACGCTTCAGGGTCCTCGGTGGACGCTATGCCGACAGCCGACGACTCGGATCGCGACGTCGCCGCCACCGGGCCGGCGCCCGCCAACGGCCCCGGCCGTAGCGAAGTTACGCCGCCGGCGATGCCCGTCGATCCGAACAAGACTCAGGCCGCCGCCGCGCCGGCCCCGCGCCAGACCGAGGTGACGACGCAGATGCCGGCTACGCGCGCGCCCGCGCCGCAACGCCAGCAGCCGAACGGGATGATGCGGACTCCCAAGGCCAACGGCCCGGCAGGTGCCCGCTTCGAACAACAGCGGCCGCCGCCCATGCCTGCGCCACGGCCGGCACCTACGCCCGCGCCCTCGCAGCACTTCGCTGAAAGCCAGTCCGAGATGGATTTGGTGCGTCGCGTCGGCCAGCCCGCGCAGACGTCGGCGGCGACGATCGGCAACCATCGCGCCATCGACGCGCTGTCGCACGTCGGCGTGAAGTCGGCGGTGAAGATGCCTTCGCAGCGCGGCTGGCGGCATCTGCTGTACATGCTGACGCGTATCAATCTCGGGTTGTCGCCCGACGAGCTCTACGAGATGGATCTGCATACCCGGATCCGCCGAAATGCGCGCGACTCATACCAGATTGGCGTCTTCGGGCTGAAAGGCGGTGTCGGCAAGACCGCCATCACCGTCTCGCTGGGTTCTGCACTGAGCAAGGTGCGCGGCGACCGGATCCTGGCCATCGACGCGGACCCGGACGGCGGCAACCTCGCCGATCGGGCGGGACGGCAGTCGGCGGCGACGATCGCAGATCTGCTGTCGGACAAGGAACTCGCGCGGTACAACGACATTCGCGCGTACACGAGCATGAACGGCTCGAACCTCGAGGTCCTGTCGTCCGACGATTACAGCGCCGCGCGTCGCGAGTTCAACGACGAGGACTGGAAGGACGCGACGACCATCGTGTCGCGTTACTACAACCTGGTGCTGGCTGACTGCGGGGCCGGGCTGTTCCAGCCCGCCGCTCGCGGGGTGCTGTCGACGGTTTCCGGCCTCGTGATCGTGGCGAGCGCGTCGATCGACGGTGCACGCCAGGCCGCGATCACCATGGACTGGTTGCGGCAGAACGGGTATCAGGATCTGCTGGGCCGCTCGTGCGTGGTGATCAACCACGTCGTGCCGGGCAAGCCGAACATCGACATCGAGGATCTGGTGCAGCAGTTCGAGCGCCATGTCCCGCCGGGGCGAGTCATTGTGCTGCCGTATGACAAGCACATCGCGGCCGGCACCGAGATTCAGCTCGACCTGCTCGGTAAGGACTTCCGGCGCCGGGTCATCGAGTTGGCCGCGGCTTTGTCCGACGACTTCGACAGGCTCGAACGGCGTTGACCTCCACCGCCGCCGCAGCACCGGCGTCGGGTGTGACGCCTGGCCGGCCGTCGACCACACGCGTGACGATCCTGACCGGTCGGCGGATGACCGACCTGGTGCTGCCGGCGTCGGCACCGATCGAAACGTATATCGATGAGACGGTGTCGGTGCTGGCAGAGCTACTCGAGGACACGCCGAAGGATGTCCTCGCCGGGTTCGACTTCTCGGTGCAGGGGGCGTGGGCGTTCGCACGCCCGGGTGCACCGCCGCTGCGATTCAATGAGTCGTTGGATGACGCGGGTGTGGTCGACGGGTCCCTGCTGACGTTGGTTTCCGTCAGCCGGACCGAGCGTTATCGGCCCCTGGTCGAGGACGTGATCGACGCGATCGCGGTGCTCGACGAGTCCCCGGAGTTCGATCGCTCCGCATTGAATCGGTTTGTCGGCCTGGCGATTCCGTTCACCGCGCTGGCAGTATCGATGATGTCGTTGGTGGCATGGAGCCGCAGCGGTCACGCCTGGTGGTGGGCAGTGGCGCTGGCCGTCCTCGGCCTGGGACTATTGGGCGGCAGCGTGCTGGCGACCAACCGCTACCAGAACATCGACATGTCGGAGAGCCTGCTGGTCGCGTCGATACCGGCACTGGCGGCAGCGGCGGCGCTCGCCGTTCCGCTGCCCAACGGCTACGGCGGGCTCGGCGCGCCGCAAGCCGCGGGTGCGGCCGCGGTGGTGTTGCTGTTGACACTGGCGACCCGAGGTGGACCGCGCAAAAGGGCCGAGCTGGCTTCGTTTTTGGCGGTCGCGTCCATCGCGGGGACAGCGGCGGCTGTCGCGTTCGGCTATGGATGGCAATACTGGGTGCCCGCAGGCGCAATTGCGTTCGGCCTGATCGTCGTGACCAACGCGGCCAAGCTGACCGTTGCGGTGGCTCGGATCGCGCTGCCGCCGATCCCCGCACCCGGTGAAACCGTCGGCAGCGAGGAGCTTCTCGACCCAGTCGCCGCACCCATGGGCGACGAGTCACCGACCTGGCAGGCGATCATCGAGTCCGTGCCGGACTCCGCCGCGCGGCTACACGAGCGCAGCCAGTTGGCGACGCGGCTGCTGATCGGATTCGTCACCGCTGGCGCGCTGATCCTGGCGATCGGGGCGATCTCCGTTGTGGTGCAAGGACATTTCTTCGTCCACAGCATGATCGTGGCGGGGCTCGTCACTTCGATCTGCGGCTTCAGGTCTCGGCTCTACGCCGAACGCTGGTGTGCGTGGGCGTTGTTGGCGGCGGTTGTCGTGATCCCGACGGGCTTGATGGTGAAGCTGTTGTTGTGGGATCCCGACCGAGCGTGGCTGGTGCTGGTCCTGTACGTGGCGTTGGGAATCGTCACCCTGATCGTCATTGGGGCGGCCAGCAGCGTGCAGCGGGTGTCGCCGGTGACCAAGCGAATCCTCGAATTGGTCGACGGTGCGGCGATTGCGGCGATCATCCCTTTGCTGTTGTGGATCGCCAGCGTGTACGACCTGCTGCGGAATTTGAGATTCTGATCTCGAGGGGAGGGAGCGATGAGCGGTGAGCTACCGGGGTTCGATCCCGAGGTGCTGCGCACTGCGACAGCGGCTTTCGGTGATGCGGCGGACGGTCTGAGCCGTATGCGAGCCGACGAGGTCGTCGGCGATGCCGCCGCGTCGGTCGGGCAGTTGCTCACCGCCGAGTCATGTCGAAGGGCGCAGGAGGGTATCACCGCGGCGGTTACCGCGGCGGTCGAGAGCGTGCGGGAATACAGCGAAGGCCTGGATGACGCTGTGCGTGCCTATTCTCGTCAGGATCAAGCGGTCGCCGGCGACATCGCCAACGTCGACATCCCGAGCTGACGTCACGACAGGGGCACGCCGGAACTGTCCTTGAATGCTGCGGAAAACGCGTTGTTACCGTCTTCGAATCCCTTTGTGCCGATGTAATTCTGCAGATCGAGGTAGTACGTGCGCATGGCGGTGTCGGAGAACTTGTTCTCGACCGCGGCGGGTGACATCAGTCGGCCGTCCTCGACATACTTGCTGACGATCGCGGCGTTGGGATCTGCCGGCACGAGGATGGTCGCGACCCGCACCGCCATTTCGCTGGTTGCCCTACCACTGGATGGTGTCGGGATGTCGCTGTCCGCCAATGCGACCGCACCATACGCGGCGCCCAACAGTGAACCCGCTGCTCTGAGGGCGGCAACAGACTCATCGCTGTCCGGCGGGGCCGCGGCCGCGGCCTCCTCGTACTGCTCGGCGGCAGCGTGCGTCGCCGCGACGGCAGTGCGCCCGGCCTCGGGGTCGGCGACGAAGACCGACAACAGAGTTCGCAATGCCAACGGGTCGTCGGCCATCTGGGTGCGGAGGGAATCGAAGGCGCCCTGACGGCCGCCGACAAGCTGGCCGAGGTGGGGCGCCAGCGCGGTCGCGTAGTCGCGGATCAGCTGCGGATTGAGTTGTGCTGCGGGGACTTTCGTGAGACCGAGGAACCCGGAGTCCAGCGCCGACAACTCTCCGTGGTTGGAGATGAGGTACTCGACCATCGTTGCGGCGCCTTGGTTCGCCGCGCCGTCGTCCTCGCCGATCCAGGTGAAGCGCGCCCCGGCAGCCGCGCCGTCGTCATCCCATTCGTACGTGGTCACGTTGTTGAAGACGTCGTCGCCCCGGTCGCTGGTCAGCACGTTGAGCATCTCCGACGGAGAATCTGGTGGCAGCTCCGGAGTGGAAGTGCCGCAGGCAGACACGGTGACGACAGCTGCTGCGAGGACGCCGAGGAGCCTGATCATCCGCCTGGCTCGAATATGGGGAAGGTATGGGCGGTCTCGTCGTCGATGACATCGTATGTCTCGAGCAGTCGCTGGATCAGCAGCGTGTATGCCTGCGGGACACTGCGGAATGCTTCCGACAGATTGGGCGGGGGCGTCGTCACCCCGTCGTCGGAGATTTCCCAACCCTGGCCCCGCAAATCGCCGACCATGTCCAGCAGCGCGGTACGCGCCGAGTTGAGCTGCCCTCCGCCGGAGGCCAGAACGCCTTGTAGGGCGTGCAGCTTGTCACGCAGCGCTTCCTGAACGGCGAGGTTCTGTTCTCCGCGGGCGATCGCCGCGTCGGCCGCTCCGCCTGTCCAACCGTCACGCAGTTCGGCGATCGATTCGCGCTGCGTCGTGATCAGGTGGTCGAGCTGTGAGGCCATGGCGCCCACGTCGGCGGCCGCCGATACCAGACGCGCCGGCTGTGACGCCTCGACGGCTGAGATGGAAGTGGCCACGAACTGATTATCCCCGGTAAGCAGATGCACTATTTGCAGTTCTTGGAATGCGGCGGCAAACGGTGCAAAGAAGGGCCGGGGCAGACGGGCATGGTGCCGGCGCTAGACGGGGCAATTCTCGCCAAGAGTCACCAGCTCTTCGTGGAACTGCCCGGCGATGCGTGAGTAATCCTTGATGTATTGCGGAGGGGCAGAATTGTAATGAGCGCCCACCTCGTCGTCTTCGAGATACGTCTCAACCATCGGCACTGACTCTTCGGCCAGGTTCGCGACGGTGTGTGCGCGCTCGGCAAGCGCTGGATCTCGGACTTTTTCGGCGAGCTGGCGCAGTTGCAGGGCCCAACTCTGGTACTCGCCGACATCCGGTTGCACGCCAGTCGCCACAGCAGAATCAATGTGCTCATTGAACTCGTTGTTGTGAGCAATCATCGCCCGTACGGTGTCGCAATCAGAAGTGCTATTCGAGACGACGAGGGTAACGCCGGCGGCGAGAGTGACCGTCAGCGCGATGCCTACCCCGATGCGTAGTCGGTTGCGCGTCATCGAGGTCTCGTCATGGTCGGCGGTGCCGGAGGTAGACCGCTCATACCACCGAGCGGAACACCGCCCTGATATGTGAACTGTCCACCGCAACCGTCGGGCAGGTAGTAAGTGATGCCGGCATTCTTTGCCGACAACGTCGCTATCTCATTCGGCCCGATGGGTTTCCACTCGTGGTCGATGCGCGGGGGTAACGTCAGCCCGCCTATATCGCCGTCTCTGCCCTTCACGGAAACATCTCCGCTCAAGGTCATTTGGGTGTTGCGCTGGTATTCGTAGATGTGCTGAACCCAGCGTTCTTGCTGCTCCCGGCCGTTCTCGTGAACCATTCGCGTGTACGTCGTCGCCTCCACACCGACGATCCGAAATCGGTACTGCTCTTGAAACTGCGCATACGGGGCGTCGGCAGCCCAGTTCCTTCCGGGCGTGTACCACCCTGTGGTCCCACCGATCTTCAACGGCGTTCCTTCCGGGAACGCGCGGTACTGGCGTGTCAGCGGCGGAGGTGTCGATCCGGTGTAGGGCGGAGCGATCACGGGTTCCCAGTGCCCGAAGCGATGGTCGCCAATGAACGGATTCGCGGGATCGACCGGCGGCGTAGGGACGAAGGGTTCGTCGGGAATGTCGGACTTGAAATCGACGCCGTGGAATGTGGAAAGGTTTTCAGCGCTCGGTGTTCCGCCGAGTTGCTGATTGTCGAGTGCGCGGTATTCGTCGCTGAGTCCACGAAGGATATCGGCGATGGATTGGGACTCGGCGCGGGACTGCTCCACGATCTCTCGCAGTTGCTCGAGTCCCCGGTGAGCGATGGCCAGCTGCATTCTCTGCCCGGTAGGACCAGCGGGCACGGCAGCGGCCGCGTCGACAAACCAGTTCCGCAGTTCGGATAGATCGCGCCGTCCGGCGACGACAACTTCTGCGGATTGGTCGATCTGAAAGGCGAGGCGCTGGTCAAGCTCTGCGAACAAATGGAGGGCCTGCCGCTGCTGAGAATTGGCCGCGGCGTAGTCGGCGGCCGCAGAGCCTGACCACTGCGTCCCCGGGACAGCCGATTCGAGGCTTGACTCGAGCGTGAGAAGTGTTCTGCTGTCGTCCACTTGCGTGCCACTCGTCGGCGTGCCGTCGCCGAATGTCTGCCGCGCGCGGGACCACGTCGAAAGGAAGGCGTCAATGACTGTCATGTCAGACGGTCGCTTCGGTTGCGATGGCGTCGGACATCAGCACGCTCAGGTGTTGCCAGTAGATCCAGTCGGCAATTGCGGCGCGCTGGTCCGCCGGGTCGACGGCGGTGTGGGCGCGATACAGCGCCAGGTTCTGTGCATGCTCGGCGTAGGTCACGAATGCCTCCATCTGTACGACGGCGCGGTCGGGCGCATTGCTCAGGAGCGGACGGAAGACCTCGAACCACAGTTGCGCCCGGTTGTCCTCGGGTGCATTGGCATCGGCCTGAGGCGGCGGCAGGAGATCGGACAGTCCGGTGCTGCTGACCGCGGCGAGTTTGACCGCGGCGTCGGGGGCGATCACCTGGAGACGGTGCCGGCCTGCCATGGTTCCGTTCTCGGGGATGTCGTCGGGGCGCAGAACGATCTTGGGTGCTCCAGGGTCGAATCCTTTGAACTGGTCCTCGGTGGCGATGACGGCACGAAGGTCGGTGTTGTGGTGTTGGGCCCAACCATGAAGGGCGAGAATCGGATACGTCGTCCAGGTGCCACGGACTGTCGCGGGTATGTTCTCGTCGGCGGTGGCCAAGGTGACCTGTTCGGGCAGGTTCACACCGTCGGGGATGTAGCCGAGGCCGTAGTTGTTGGCGAGGACGATGGAGCCGTCCTTGGCGAGGCCGGTGAGCCAGACGAAGCCGACGTCGGTGATGCCGACGTTGAGGGCGGCGGCGATGCGTTGGGCGAACACGACGGGATCGTTGCCGGCCGAACGACGGCGCAGGGCTCCGGCGGTGGCCGCTGCTGCGGCGGCCTCGCGATGGGCGCGGGCAGCCGAAACCGGCACGGGCGCAGGGGCTCCCACAGTGCTGGCACCTGCGGCCGCGGCGGCGGGCGGGACGGCCGGCGCGACGGGGCCGGCGGGTGCGACGGGTGCGGCGGGTGGTGGTGTCGCCGGTTGACCGAGGGGCATGGGCGGTGCGGCCGGAGCGCCAGGGCCCGGGGCAGGCGCGACGGGCGCTGCAGTCCCGCCGGTCGGGCCCGATGCGGCTGGTGGCGGGGTGGCTGCCGTGGGTGCGTCGGGAAGGACAGGGGGAGCGAGAGGCTGCGGTGTCGGCGCTGGGCCCATCGGTACGGGTGGTTGTGTCGGCTGGATGGGTGGCATTTGGGCCGCGGCGCGGGCCGCCGATTCGGCCATGGCGCGGTTGAATTCGGTCAGCTGCTGTGCAGGAGTCGTAGGTGCGGCGCTGGCAGCCGGGGCGCTGGGTGTGGATGTCGCGGGGGCAGAGGGGCTCGACGGGCTCGACACCGGACTGGATGGCGACCCGAGGCTGGGCGCCGACGGCGTACTGGGAGCGCTTGAGGCGCCAGGCATTCCAGGAAGACCCGGCATGCCGGGAGCGGGTCCTGCTGCGGGCGGGGGTGATGCGGTGGGAGGCACGGGCGGAGGAGGTGGGGCTACTTGCCCCGTGGGGTCGGACACGTCAACAGGCTTAGGGGAAACTCCGCCGGGGACTGAAGCCTGCGAATCGGCTGCGGTTGCCTGGTCTCCGGGACCACCGGCGGAGTCGCCCTTTTCAGGTGGTGCGACGGCTGGCGGGGCTTCCGGCGGAAGGGCGGGCGCCGGCGCGGCAGGTGGGCCGACAGACCCTGGAGGGCCGACGGCCAAGGGGGGCTCATCGCCAGCACCCTGCCTAGGTCCGAACGTGAGCAGCCGCGTGTCGTCATTGGCGGTGGTTAGTGATTCCGGAAGGGGCTCACCGGTGAGCTTAAACCGCTCATCGTCAATAGCGGCAATGTTGTCGGCGCGAGTGTCAGCGATCGTTGAACGGATATCGTTCAGCTTCGAGTCGGCGGTCGCATCGGGATCATTCTGGATACCAATGATCGTTTGATTGGCTTTGTTGACGTTATCGATGATCTCGTTCTTCGCACTTATGACTGAATCGCGACTGTTGCGAAACAGTTGTGCGGACGCCGACAGCCGTCCCTTTAGGGTTTCGAGTTCTACAATCCGCTGATCAAGCCTCGTGGAAGCCGCGCCAGCAGCTCCGCCGGACCAGATACCGCCACCTTCAAACAGTTCAGACCGCTCGGTCTTGGCAGCATCCCACTGGATTTCAACAGATTTCGACGCGGCTTCGAATGCTCTTGCACAGTCATCGAGCACAGTTTCGTCGACTTCGGGCCAAGCTGGCGGGTCTGTCAAGCCGTGCGGATCGGGGGGTCGAGGAATCCCCATCGCTACGCTCCAGCTGCCTTGCAAGCCTCGTAAATTGTCGAGGTTGTTCGGTGAGCAGTTGAGTCGAGCCATCCATCGGCGGACGTATACGTCGGCAGTGCAGCTGCGTACGCACGTCGATACTGCGAGGAGAACACCGCTAGGTCTTGAATCACCGGGTTGTCACTGCTGCGGCCGAGCTCGTCTATGTCGTCCGCGTACTTTTTCATCAGTGGAATCGTCTCATCGATAACGGCGCGTTGCTCGACCGTCCAGTTACTCGCTGGAATGGCCGAATCGATTGCTTGCCAAGGACGCATCTCGTCGACATACCGTTCAAGCAATTGGGTCCATTCCGCACAGGTCGGATCTCCCTGTGCGAGGAATCGACTCGGATCCGATGGGTCTGAAAGGGGCTCGACCTCAGCTGGTGGTGGAGGTGCGTCCACAAGCGGCGCTCGAGCTTGCGCTGATTTGTAGGTAATTGCTGCACACACGTATGTGATGACGCTTCCTGCAGAGTTCATCACTCCGGCTAGATGATTGTCTTCAGGTGTATAGGTCGGAATCGCCGCGCTGTATGCACGTGCATATGCGATGTACGCCTCATAAAGTTCACGCATCACTCGATGTGGGGTCAGTTTCGCAAGTTGCACTGACTGGTCAGCTACGTTGCGGGCCGCAACGCGTACCTCCTGGTATTGCTCGCGTAGGGCAGGCGTCCAGTCGGGTTCAGCAATGGCAGGGTCGCGATCGGCCCAACCTTTCTGCTGTATGTCGACGAACGTCTGGCTGATCGGCGTCCACGCCGCGCAACTCGGATCTTCGGTGATGATGTTCGCGGGGCCTTTATCGTTGGCGCTAGCCAAGCCAAAGGTTTCACCCGTCGGCGATGGGCCAGTGCCTCCATCATCCTTCGTGACCGAAATCGTCACTGCGGCAGTCACTCCGATGACAACCAGCAACGCAACCGCGCCGAGGCCCCACTTCCAGCCATTGCCGCGCTTCTTCGACGGCGGCCCCGCGCCCCAGGGCTGCTGCTGCGGCCACGGCTGCTGCGGACCCGGATAGCCTTGTGGCGGATAGGGATCCCCAGGCGGCGGACCGCCAGGCGGAGGCGGGGGTGGCGGCGCCCCGGGAGGCGGGAAACTCACAGCGCGCTCTCCGGGCCGGACTCGGCAGGACGTGTGGGAGCGGGCTTCGGCGCAGGCGGCGCCTCCGGAGCCGACGGCACCTGCGGACCCGCATCGGGCACCCGCTCGCCAGCCGAATTACCCGGCGTCGCTTCGGGTTCTGCCTCAACCCTGTCCTCGGCCCGCTCCTCGCGCGCCTCCTCCGGCGTCACCGTCTCGTCCTCGGGAACCATCTCGTCACCCTCGCCAGATTGCGCCATCTGAGTCGCCTGCTGCACAGCGGTCTGAACGCCTTGCATCATCGCCTGTGGGATCGCCGCGGCCATGCCCGCCAACTGCATCGGGATCTGCGCGGCCTGCTGAGCCAGCTGCATCGGCATCTGCATCAGCTGGCCCATCTGATCGGACTGTGCTGCGCCCGCTGCCGGGGCGCCCGCTGTGCCTGAACCAGCCGACGGCGGCGCAGCCGAGGCGCCGCCGGGCGCTGCACTACCGCCGCCAGCCGCCTCGTCGAGGATCCCCAACTGCTTCAGGATCTCCTCAGCGATGCGCCGATCGGCAGCGTCATAGCTATCCGCGGCCTCCATGACGTTCTGGGCATAGCGGGTGAGCTCGTCTTTGGCGATCGGCATCTGAGCAAGCACCGGATCGACCACCTCGGATACTCGGCCCGCGATCGCCGTCGAGAGGGCATCGGCTCCCGCGGGGCTGAATGAGGCGGGCGGCTCCGGAAGTAATCCCGCGATGGTTTCCAACTTGCCGCCGGACTGACGGACCAGCGCGGTATCGACCCGCAAATCCTCAGTCACGCTAACTCCCCATGGCAATCGGCTCGGCGCTGAGTGCTTGGCAAGCCCCCTCAGCCATCACGACGAAAATGCTACCGGAACTGCGATATCGCCATATGCACCAATTTGACCGACCCGACGTCGGCGAATAGGCGTAGCGGCACCACCATCTACCAGCGACGTCGCCGGCAGAGAGGGCTTCCGCCGACTTCGCAAAAGGAAACGACCGTGACTGCCAAAACAAGCAGCCCGATATCGCCGAGCAAATGTGCAGCCGCCCACTGAGTGTGGGGTTTTGTCACGCGAACGGCGCCCACAACGCGCGGGTAACCCACGTTCGGCGGAGACAGCCGATAAAGAATCGCTAGCCGCCGAGTGCGGCGATCAGATCCTTGATCCGCGAGGTCTCTTCCTCGGTCGCGGGCTCCTCCACCTCGACGGCCTCGATCAGGTCCCTCCGCAGACCCACCCCGTTGGCCGCTTCCTTGGTGGACAGCTTCGCCCGCCCGCGCGCCACATAGAGCCGCTGACCCAGCGTTGCGCTGGGCCCGTTGGCGGCCGCTTCCATCAGATCGTCGTAGCGCCTGCGCACTGCGCTCAGCGCGACGACCACCGACGGCGTCGCGCGACTACGCCCGGCCGCGTCGGTCAGCGAGCCGATGAGCTTGCGCAGCCCCACCAGAATCACCCCGGCGCGATCCGCGAACTCCGGATCTTGAGCGTCCGGCAGTGCGTCGATCGCCACGTCGTACATGTGCATCGCCGCGTCGGACATGCCGACAATTACTGGAGCTTCGCCGTCATTGGGTGCTGAATCAGCCACAGCCACTCGCTTCTTCCACGGATCGAGACGGACGAAACCGTAGCCCGTCCGGACCGTCTGTACAACCGCTAGGAAACCAGCAAACAGCGGGCCGACGAACGCCCGATTCTGGGCGGTTCAATTCCGTCGGACATGGGTAGGTTTGAACCTTGTATGGACTTGATCAACCACGACCCAGCCGAAGGTAGCCACGTCGAGAACGGCGTGGTGGAACACCCGACCGCGGAAGACTTCGAACACGCCCGCGCGCTGCCCGAGGACCGCACCTGGTTCAAGCACGCCGTCTTCTACGAAGTCCTCGTCCGCGCCTTCCACGACTCCAACGCCGACGGCAGCGGTGACCTACGCGGTCTGACCGAACGACTTGACTACCTGAAATGGCTTGGCGTCGACTGCCTTTGGCTGCCGCCCTTCTACGACTCCCCGTTACGCGACGGCGGCTACGACATCCGCGACTTTTACAAGGTGCTGCCCGAGTTCGGCACCGTCGATGACTTCGTCGAGCTGCTCGACGCGGCGCACCGCCGCGGCATTCGCGTCATCACCGACCTGGTCATGAACCACACATCGGACTCGCACGAGTGGTTTCAGGAGTCCCGACGCAACCCCGACGGCCCCTACGGCGACTACTACGTCTGGAGCGACACCAGCGAGAAGTACCAGGACGCCCGCGTCATCTTCGTCGACACCGAGGAGTCCAACTGGACGTACGACCCGGTGCGACGCCAGTTCTACTGGCACCGCTTCTTCTCGCACCAGCCCGACCTGAACTACGACAACACGGCCGTGCAGGAAGCCATGATCGACGTCCTGCGCTTCTGGCTGGATCTCGGCATCGACGGCTTCCGCCTGGACGCCGTGCCTTACCTCTTCGAGCGTGAGGGCACCAACTGCGAGAACCTGCCCGAGACGCACGGCTTCCTGCGCCACTGTCGCAAGGTCATCGACGACGAGTTCCCCGGCCGCGTCCTGCTGGCCGAGGCCAACCAATGGCCGGCCGACGTGGTCGAGTACTTCGGCGACCCGCAAACCGGCGGCGACGAATGCCACATGGCATTCCACTTCCCGCTGATGCCAAGGATTTTCATGGCGGTGCGACGCGAGTCGCGCTTTCCGATCTCCGAGATCATGGCGCAGACGCCCGATATTCCGGAGATGGCGCAGTGGGGCATCTTCCTGCGTAACCACGACGAGTTGACGCTCGAGATGGTCACCGACGAAGAACGCGACTACATGTACTCCGAGTACGCCAAAGATCCGCGGATGAAGGCCAACGTCGGCATCCGGCGAAGGCTTGCGCCGCTACTCGAGAACGACCGCAACCAGATGCAGCTGTTCACCGCGCTGTTGCTGTCACTGCCCGGTTCGCCGGTGCTCTACTACGGCGACGAGATCGGGATGGGCGACATCATCTGGCTCGGCGACCGCGACGGCGTCCGCACGCCGATGCAGTGGACACCCGACCGCAACGCGGGGTTCTCCACGGCCAATCCGGGTCGGCTCTATCTACCGCCCAACCAGGACCCGATCTACGGCTACCAATCGGTGAATGTCGAAGCGCAGCGAGACAGTTCGACGTCGCTACTCAACTGGACCCGCACCATGCTGGCCGTGCGGCGGCGCCACGACGCATTCGCGATCGGCGCATTCCGCGAGCTTGGCGGCTCAAATCCGTCAGTGCTGACGTACGTTCGGGAGATGGAAGACGAGGAGCAGGGTGGCACGGTGCTGTGCGTCAACAACCTGTCGCGCTTCCCGCAGCCCATCGAGCTGAATCTTCAGCACTGGAACGGGTACACCCCCATTGAAATGACCGGGCACGTCGAGTTCCCGCGCATCGGCCAGCTGCCGTACCTGCTCACCCTGCCCGGCCATGGGTTCTATTGGTTCGCACTGCGCGAACCCGAACCGGAACCGGGAGTTACGCCGTGAACCTGCCCTTCGCCGAATGGCTGCCGCATCAGCGCTGGTACGCCGGCCGCAGCCGCGAACTCGCGTCCGCAGAGCCCGCCGTCCGCGTCTCGCTGCGCGACGACCTGGAACTCGTGCTGCTCGACGTCTCGTACACCGACGGCAGCTCGGAGCGCTATCAGGTCATCGTGCAGTGGAACCACCAGCCCATCGAGGAGTTCGCGGATGCGGCCACCATCGGGACCGACGGCGACCGCACCGCGTATGACGCCCTCTACGACCCGGAGGCCGGGCAGTACCTGTTGTCGCTGATCGACGCGTCCGCGACCGTCGGTGAAGCGGACGCGGCGGTGCGCTTCGAGAAGGAGCCCGACGCCACGCTGCCGCTCGACATCGCGCCGCGACTGATGGGTGCCGAGCAAAGCAACACCAGCGTGGTGTTCGAGCAGGAAGCCGTCCTGAAGATCTTCCGGCGAATCACGCCCGGCACCAACCCGGATATCGAACTCAACCGGGTCCTGGCGCGAGCGGGCAACCCGCATGTGGCGCGGCTGCTGGGCTCTTTCGAGACGATGTGCGACGGCGAGCCTTGCGCGCTGGGCATGGTCACCGCGTTCGCGGCCAACTCCGCCGAGGGTTGGGATATGGCGCTGGCCAGCACCCGCGATCTGTTCGCCGAGGGAGACCTGTACGCCGACGAGGTCGGCGGTGACTTCGCCGGTGAGTCCTTCCGCCTCGGTGAAGCCGTCGCCGCGGTGCATGCGACGCTCGCCGAGAAGCTCGACACCGAATCGACTCTCTTTCCGGCCGACACCATGCTGGAGCGCCTAGCGGCGGTGGCCCGTGCGGTGCCGGAACTCCAGGAATACGTGGAGCTGATCGAGGAGCGCTACCGCAAGCTGACCGAGGAGGCGATCGTCGTGCAGCGCGTCCACGGCGACCTCCACCTCGGCCAGGTGCTGCGGACTCCGGAGAGCTGGTTGGTGATCGACTTCGAAGGCGAGCCGGGGCAACCGCTGGACGAGCGCCGGCGGCCCGATTCGCCGCTGCGCGACGTGGCCGGAATGCTGCGGTCGTACGAGTACGCCGCGTACCAGCGGCTGATGGACCATTCCAGCGATTCCCGGGACGACGACCTGGACCGACAGCTGGCCGCGCGGGCCCGCGAGTGGGTGGACCGCAACGCCGGCTCGTTCTGCGAGGGCTACGCCGAGGTGTCAGGCGCCGATCCCCGCGACACCGGACCGCTGCTGCTGGCCTATGAACTCGACAAGGCGGTGTACGAGGCGGGCTACGAAGCGCGGCACCGGCCGAGCTGGCTGCCGATCCCGCTGAAATCGATCGCCCGGCTCGTCGGATGACGAAAGATATTGCGCTGCTGCTGCCTGATATCTGACTATCGAGGGGAGTGCCACCATGGCGAAGTACTCACTCAACGACGACGCGGTGGCCAAGGCGCGGGAGCTGATCGACGCGCGCCAGTACGTGCTCGACAGCGACTGGGGCGACGTACAACCCCGCGCCGACGACCAGAACTCCTACCTCGAATCCCATTCCTGGGAGGACTACGCCCGGTGGCATCTCGGGCTGACCGAGGGCGCAACCGACGGCACCAAGGCGCGCCACGCGTTCGCCTACGGTGACCTGCGCAGGCTGCACCGCACGGGCTTGATCGCGTGCGTCTACCGGGCGTCCGAATGGCGACACAAGGACATCGAGATCGCCGCACACCAGCTATTGCAGTATCTGGACGCCAAGACCGGGCTGAAGCCCACCCGAACTATCGACGGAGCATGAGATTCCGAAGGCGAGCCTGCAACCGCGGCCGCCGCGAGGTACCGCCACCGTCCCGGCCCCAACTCCGGCCCCCCAACCGGCGGCGGACGAGAAATCTCTCTGCCTTCGCGGCGACCACGGTTGCTATAGTTCGGGACCGTACCATACGAATTAGTACGGTTCAGGACATTCCCGCGCAAATTGCCAACGCACCCTCCTGCTGTCAGAAGGCGGGTTCGCTGTTTGGCCGGGCGGCGCGTCGGGCAACATGGCAGTCATGGCACGCGACGTATCCGACGACAATCCACTCACGCCAGAAGAAGCGCTCGACTCGGACGAGGTGCGAAACGACGACGGCGACGAGGTGGTCGACCCGCCGGAGCGCTGGATCGAGGCCAAAGAGGACGAGACGCTGGACGAGCGTCTCGCCGACGAGGTGGCCGATGTCGGACCCGACGATATCGATCCGCGCGACGCCGACGACACCGAAAAGGAAACCGTGTCGATGTCCGACGATGAACTCGACCGCCTCGACCCCGAAGAGCACGGCATCGAACGCGGTCAGATCGACGGCACCCCCGAGGACGGCGAGTCGTTCTTCAACGTCGAGCGGTGACTACGTCCCGCTGACCGTCGCCGACCTCAGCACCAACACCGACCTGGCGTCGACGGTGACCTTCGCTCCTGCATCGTGGGTCTTCGGTTCCTCGCCATTGGTGGCCGCGGTGTCGATGACCGGCTCCCACGAGGCGCCGAATCGTTCTTCCGGCAGGACGAACTCGAGCGCCTCGTAATGCGCATTGAAGAACAGCACGAACGAGTCATCCGTCACCCGCTGACCCCGCGGATCGAGGTCGGGGATGCCCTGCCCGTTGAGGTACACCGCGATCGATTTGGCGAACCCGGAATCCCAGTCCTCGTCGCTCATCTCCGATCCGTCCGGTGCGAACCACGCGATGTCGGGTAATCCGTCGCCGCCGCGCTGGCGCACGGGACGGCCGGAGAAGAAGCGCCGGCGCCGGAACACGGGGTGCGCGGCGCGTATCGCCGAAACGCTGCGGGTGAACTCGATCAGCTCGGTATCGGCGTTCTCCCAGTCGATCCAGGACAGTTCGTTGTCCTGGCAGTAGACGTTGTTGTTGCCGTTCTGCGTGCGGCCGAGCTCATCGCCGTGCGCGATCATCGGAACGCCCTGCGACAGCAGCAGCGTCGTCAGGAAGTTGCGCTGCTGCCGCGACCGGAGCGCGTTGATCTCGGGATCGTCGGTCGGTCCCTCGACACCGCAGTTCCACGATCGGTTGTGACTCTCGCCGTCGTTGTTGTCCTCACCGTTGGCTTCGTTGTGTTTCTCGTTGTAGGACACCAGGTCCCGCAGCGTGAACCCGTCGTGGGCGATGACGAAGTTGATCGATGCCACCGGTCGACGAGCGGTGTCCTCGTACAGGTCGGCGGACCCGGTCAACCGGGAGGCGAATTCGTCGAGGGTGGCCGGCTCTCCGCGCCAGTAGTCGCGCACGGTGTCACGGTATTTGCCGTTCCATTCCGTCCACTGCGGCGGGAAATTGCCGACCTGGTATCCGCCGGGTCCGACGTCCCACGGCTCGGCGATCAGCTTGACCTGGCTGACGATCGGATCCTGTTGTACGAGTTCGAAGAACGTCGACAGTCGGTCCACGTCGTAGAACTCGCGGGCCAGTGTGGACGCCAGGTCGAAGCGGAACCCGTCGACGTGCATCTCGGTCACCCAGTACCGCAGCGAGTCCATAATCAGCTGCAGCGAGTGCGGATGGCCGACGTTGAGGCTGTTGCCCGTGCCGGTGTAGTCCATGTAGTAGCGCTTGTCGTCGTCGACGAGGCGGTAGTACGCGGCGTTGTCGATGCCCCGCATGGACAGCGTCGGCCCCATGTGGTTGCCCTCGGCGGTGTGGTTGTAGACGACGTCGAGGATCACCTCGATGCCCTCCTCGTGCAGGGCGCGCACCATCGCCTTGAACTCCTGCACCTGCCCCCCGGGGTTCGGGCTCGAGCTGTATTTCGGGTCAGGCGCTAAGAACCCGATGGTGTTGTAACCCCAGTAGTTGGACAGCCCCTTGTCGATCAGCGTGGAGTCGTTGGCGAAGTGATGTACGGGCATCAGCTCGATCGCGTTGACGCCCAATGCTTTCAGGTGATCGATGATCACCGGGTGCGCCACCGCGGCGTACGTCCCGCGAAGCTGTTCCGGGATGTCCGGATGGGTCTGCGTGAGTCCCTTGACATGCGCCTCGTAGATGACGGTGTCGGCATATTCGTGGCTGGGCGGGCGGTCTACGCCCCAGTCGAAGTACGGGTTGATGACGACGCACTTGGGCATACTGGCCGCCGAGTCGTCATCGTTACGGCTGTCTGGGTCGCCGAAGTTGTAGCTAAACAACGACTGATTCCAGTCGAACGCACCCTGGATGGCCTTGGCGTACGGATCCAGCAGCAGCTTGTTGGGATTACAGCGGTGGCCGGCGGCCGGGTCGTAGGGCCCGTGTACGCGGTAGCCGTAGCGCTGGCCGGGTTCGATGGTCGGGACGAAGCCGTGCCAGACGAAGCCGTCCACCTCGGGCAGCGTGATGCAGGCCGTCTGTTCTCCGTCAGTGTCGAACAGGCACAGTTCGACGCGCTCGGCGGCCTCGCTGAACAGCGCGAAGTTCGTGCCCGTGCCGTCGTAGGTCGCCCCGAGTGGATAGGCCTTACCCGGCCAGACCTCAAGAGGGGTGTTGACCTGCGGATTGGCGGGTTGACTCAAGTTGCAGCTCCAAAATCAGTACGGATACGAACGAAGGCGACGTTAGGGGATGCCCAATGCGAAAGCATTGCAACCAATGAGTCCGTCACACGAATACCGCACGTTGCTGCTGGCCGCTGACAGTGGTGTGGCAACTATCACGCTCAACCGCCCCGAGCGCCGCAATGCCGTCGGCGACGGAATGCGTGAGGAGCTCGCCGACGCCTACCGGACCTGCGACCGCGACGATGGGGTCCGCGCCATCGTGCTGACGGGCGCACCGCCGGCGTTCTGCGCGGGTGCCGACTTGGCCGCGGGCGAGGACACCTTCGCCGACCCGGGATCGGGATTCAGCGCGGCCGGTATCGACGTGCCCGCCTTCACGCTGTCCAAGCCGGTGATCGCGGCGGTGAACGGCCACGCGATCGGATTGGGTCTGACGCTGGCGTTGCAGTGCGACATGCGGTTGTTCGCCGCCGATGCGCGGTACGGCATCGTCCAGGTGCGGCGCGGGGTCGTCGGCGACGCCTACTCGCACTGGGTACTGCCGCGGCTCGTTGGGATCGCCAACGCCGCCGAAATCCTTTTGACCGGTGCGACATTCGACGGGCGCCGAGCTGTCGAACTCGGGCTGGGCAGCCGGGTGCTCGATGCAGATGACGTGCTGTCTGCCGCCCTGGAGGTAGCGCACGACATCGCGACGAACACCGCGCCGATGTCGGTGGCAGCCAGCAAGCGTCTGCTGTGGGATTCCTTCGACCTCGACCGTGCCGCCGTCGGTCGCCGCGAAACCGAGATCCACCTCGCGGTGATGGGTCACGACGACGCCAGGGAAGGTGTGCGAGCCCACCTGGAGAACCGGGCGCCCAGATGGACGGGACGCCCGGTCGATCCGTCTAGCTGATCTCGACCCCGGCGGCGCGCATGTCCTCGATGGCCTTGGTTGTCGACTCGGGCGCGACGCCCGCCGTCAGGTCCAGCAGCACGCGGGTGGCGAACCCCGCCTCCACGGCATCCGCGGCCGTCGCTCGCACGCAGTAGTCCGTCGCGATACCGACGATGTCGACCTCGTCGACACCGCGCTGCCGTAGCCAGTCGGCCAGCAGGGTGCCGTCGTCGTCGGCGCCCTCGAAGCCGCTGTATGCGGCGGCGTACTGACCCTTGCGGAAGACGGCCTCAACCCCCCCGGTATCCAGGTGGGGATGGAAGTCGGCGCCTGAGGTCGACACCACGCAGTGCCGCGGCCACGAGTGCGCGTAGTCCGGATTGTCGGAGAAGTGTTCACCGGGATCGATGTGAAAGTCCTTGGTCGCCACCACATGTGCGTAGCCGTGATCACCGGCCAGCAGCTCGCTGATGGCGCTGGCAACTTCGGCGCCGCGAGTTACCTCCAGCGAACCGCCTTCGCAGAAGTCGTTCTGAACGTCGGTGATGATCAGCGCCCGCATACCCAGAACCTACCCGCCGAACAACAGGTACAGCCCGGTGAAGGTGTAGCCCACCATCACCAGCATCATCGCGAGCTGACCGGTCAACTGGTGCGTCTTGGGCAGCAGGTGCAGCGCCCGGTCATGGGCGGCGATGACACCTGCCACGTGGCCGACGACGACGAAGCCCACCTTCAGCGTCGCCAGCAGCGAAGGATGAAGCGACAGAATGTAATTCACGTCTGCGTCCATACCTAGCAGCAGGTAGACGGTCTGCTGCCCCCGTTCGACGAGATAGGTCAGGTAGTGCGCGAACACGTACCCGACGACTATCGGGATGAGCGAATGCGCCATCTGCCCCGGCAGCAACCGGCGCTGCTCGCGATCGACCCCACCGGTCGCCCTGGCCGCCAGCCAGAACGTCGCCGCGACCACGCCGGCGAAGACGATCAGGGCCGCGGTGTTGATCAGTGTGGCGGCCGTCACGGACCCCGCCGTCTCGTCGATGAACGTGCGCCACTGCGGCCGTGCGGAGAAGCTGTCGAACGCCGTCGAGCCCAGCAGCACCGACAACACCGCGACAACGCCGGGCCTTATCGGCAGCGACGGCAGATGATCAAAAGGGTTGCCGATCGCGATGCGGCCGTCGCGGTTGCGTCGCAATGCGGACAACCGCGACACCACGATGCCGTACACCTCGAACGGGTCTGCGCGTGCGCACCACCGCGCGCCACATACGAAGGCTCCGGCGAGCGTGACGACGAGATAGATCAGTAACCAATTCCGTATCGCTGCAAGCGATCCCGGATCGGGACTGGCCAGTTCGAGCCACACGAACGCGAACAGGCCTAATGCGGCGGGCCAGTAGCCGAGTGCCGCCGGATAGTCACGCAGCGACTTTCCGCCGAACAACCGGTGCACCGTGCGTACCGGCGACAGCGCCCGCCACACCGGACCGAGCAGCACCGACACCGCCACCAGCCCGACCCACATCAACACGTAGAACACGCCGGGCAGGGGACTCTCGGCGTTCTGCGGACCGATGAACGCGACGAGCCCCACCCAAACCGCCAGGACCAGGCCGGCGATACCGACCACCCAACGGGTCGCCGGCGCGTCTACCGCCGCGGTCATCCACGCCGGCAGTTCGCGGCCGGGTTTCTCGGGATCGAATCGTGGCTTGCGCCATGCCAATGCGACGACGGCGAAGGTGAACGTCAGTGCCCACGCCGCGCCGATCAGCGCGTACGTGAAGGGGATCGGAAGGTCGGCGGACCCGCCCAGACCATGGGCGAGTACGGATACCGACCCGTCCGCGTTCACTGCACGGTGATGGTGGCGACGGTCTTCTTCAGGTCGTGCAGCTCGACGTCGACCTTTCCGGGTACGGCGACGGTGAACTGGAACGACTGACCGGGCTTGGCCTCGATCTTGTACGAGTGCTCGGGATTGGAGTGCACGTGCAGTTCATCGGCGGCGTCGCTGTCGACTTTGAAGATGATCGGTTCGTTCACCGAGGCCTTCAACTGGGCGTTCGTGGGGGTCACGTTCCCGCCCTGGATCTTGACGTCGACGACGAGGCGGTCGGGCGGCGCCTGTTGATCCTGCATGTCCGACGGGTTGACCGTCGTCGCCGACTGAGTGGCCTGACCATCGCCTTGGCCTTGTTCGCTTCCGCAGCCGGCTACGAGGAGGGCGGCGGCCAACGCAACAGCCGTTGCGAAACGCAGTTTCACGGTTTCCCTTCGGTATTCGGTGAGCCGGCCCCCTCGCCACCCTTCCGCCGATTGCGCACCGCGATGAACACCACCACCCCGGCCACCACGATGGCCGGAGCGAACGCCGGAACGGCGAGCCAGATGGGGTGGTCGGCCAGGTAGACGACGCTTGTTGCGTTCGATGCGACGGTCATGCCTGTGCGGTCGGTTCGAGCCTGGCTTCGGTGTCGTGCGGCTCACTGTTGTTGATCCGCCCGCCTCCCCAGGAGATGCCGGCGATCATCGCCAGCGTGCAGACCAGCACCACCAAACATCCGATCAACCATAAGGATTGAGGGATGTCCGGGCTGCGTTCGCGCTGAAGGATGGTGATCTCCCCGACGAACGGCCGTGTCATCGTCGCCTCGGCGGGCACTTCCTCGGCACCGATGCCGGGGTCGCCTGCCAGGTAGATCGGCACCGCGGCAAGGGTTTTGCCGTCGTGCACCCGCAGCAGTGTCTTCCAGGTACCCGATACCGGCATCGGCTCGGTGGACCGGAAGTGACCCGGGCCGACTTGCTCGAGATGGTCGATGAAGATGCCGCGCTGGTTGGCCAGTCCACCCTGCCAGCCCAGCACCGACACCCAGTTGGGGTCGTTGCTGATCAGGTTCGCCGGGGTGAGCCGCACGTCCGCGGTTGCGTAACGCTCACCGTCACTCGTGGGCACGTCGGTGAGAGTGATCGACGCCGCCGCACTTTCGGGGACGTCATAACGCAGCCCGTTGGCTGCTGCGCCGCCGATCGCCAGGACCGTGAGGGCGACAAGGCCGACACCGATGGCGCGACTGGGCAGCCGTTGGCCCGTCAGCACCATGCCGACCATCGCTCCGCATCCGCCGGTGAGGATCGCGACCGGAACGGCCATCATGAGCGCTTCCGGCCAAATGCTGGTCGGCCATGGCAGGTGGTAGACGGCGTCGATCCACAGCGACTCGAGCCAAAGCCCGATGGTTCCGATGCCGAGGCCGCTGACCAGACCGAACACGACAGGACGTTTCAGGAGCGGGGTCAGCGCCAACAACTCGACGACCAGCGCGGCCCCGATATAGAGGGGGAACCAGCTGACCGGCGCGTCGAGTACGGGCGCCACCAGTAGCGCGACGATGCCGCGCAGACCGATGGCGATGATCGCGGCGATGAGAGCAGCACCCTTACCCATGAAAATTCGGGCGGCCACCAGTGCCAGCGCGGCAGCGGCGGCGATGAGCATCGGCTCGAACACCTGCCGGAACTGCGGCACACCGAAGTCGAACTCGATCTGATAAACCGAGGCGCCGATCAGTACACCGGCGAAAGCCAGATACTGGATGAATCTGAGGCCGATGCCGTCCGGCGGCGTGTTATCGGTCCTGACCCTGCGCCCCTCGTATTCGAGGTACAGCGCGGCCAACGTGGAGAAACCTGCGCCGCCGATCATCATCAGGTGCGTAGGACCCCAAAGCGTGACGTCTTGGCCGAAGATTCGATGCCAGATGTCGTCGAGGGGGAAGCCCATGAGCGCGTACAGACCGCACCCGGCCATCACGATGCCGCCGACCGGCGCATACCAATCATCGGTGATCCGGACCGCCGCCGGGCCCGGTCGCTCGTCCGCTCCCCTGGGCAGCACCATCGCCGTGCACCCGGCGACGAAGATGCCGAACAATCCGATCAGGATGAAGTAGTGCGCCGGATTGGCCAGCGCACCGTCGTCCCGGCCATTGCCGATATGCAGGCTGACGTCCCAGATGAAGCCGAACAGCGCGCAAATGATCGATGCGATGAACAGCGCCATCGGCAACGCCACCCACGGCGGCCGCTTGAACCGGCGTCCCGACCAGTCGGCCAGGTTGGCCAGCCAGTCGATCTTGTGGTTGCGGTGCAGCCAGCCGATCCACAGCAGAATCGCCGCGACGATGCCGCCGGCGACCGTCAATCCGACGATTTCGCCGATCGCGGCCCCGCCGCCCTCGTCGCCCTGAGCAAGTAACTCCATCGCAAGTAACTTCATTGTCATCCCACCCTCATGAGTACCGCCCGAACTTACCCGTCGGTAATATTGCCAGAAGTACCCGATCTGAAACCAGGGGTATCACCTAACCGGCGACGCGGAATGTGTCCAGCGAGCTGTCGGCGGCGTCAGGGACGTTCATCCCGGCTTTCAGCCCATCACGCAGATAATCGATCACGGCGTCGTTGAGCCGTTCGCCCGGCACGACGGCCGGTATACCTGGCGGATACGGGGTGATCTGCTCGGCTGACACCCGGCCGGCGGCCTCCGAGGCCGGCACCTCCTCGACTTGTCCGAAGAAGGCGTCGCGCGGGGTGTCCACGGTCTCCAACTGGATCTCCGACGGTGACGGCAGTCGGATCGACGGCGGCCGCTCGAAGTCGTCGGCCGCCTTGCGCCATGTCCACAGCGCGTCGAGGAGTCGTTTGGCGCTGGCTTTGTCGTCGGCGAACGACATCGTGGCGAGGATGCGGCGATGGTCGCTCATACCTAGGTCGACGTGGCAATTCTTCCGCAGCCAGTCGGCCGCCTGGTAGCCGGACGTCCCGGTGGCCGAGACGTCGATCAGGATCTGCAGGCGATCGAGGTCGTGGGAAGCCTCGACCCCCAGCAATTCACTGTCGAGCACCTCGACGTCGGGGATCAGCTCGATGTCATCGCGCAGCCCGCGAACCAGCTCCAGTGCCGCCCCGAGCAGTTCGTGCCCGCGGTCGACCATCTGCCGCCGCCAGCCGTCGATCCCGGCGTAGATCATGGCGTTCGGGCTCGTCGTCATCAGGAGGTCGGCGCAGGCCGACAACCGATCCTGGTCGATCAGATCGCCCTGCAGATGGAACACCGATCCCTGCTCGAAGCCGGCGCCCATCTTGTGCACGCTGACGACACAGACGTCGGCGCCAGCGTCCATCGCCCATGTCGGCAGATTCTCGTGGAACGGCAGATGGGCTCCCCACGCCTCATCGACGATCAGCGGCTTACCGCGGTCGTGGCACACCTTGGCGATTCCCTCGAGATCGGTGCAGGTGCCGTAGGGGCTGGGGCTCACGACGAGTGCGCCCGCAGCGTCCGGGTGGCGATCCCACGCGTTCTCGAAGTCCTGGACCGACGGTGGATGGGAGAAGTGCCGGTCGGCGTCCCAGCGTGGGGTGACCCAATATGGCGTCACACCCGAGAAGACCAGACCGGCGACGATCGACTTGTGGCTGTCGCGTGGAACGAGCAAGCCACCATCTCCGCCGGCGACGGCCATCATGGCGGCCTTCACCGACAGTGAACTGCCACAGGTGGAGAACCACGCGACGTCTGCGCCTACCGCCTCGGCCATCAGATCTTCGGCGCGGCTGAGGTATTCGTTGCGCATGCGGCGGTCGTCGAGACCGCCGCTGACCAAGACGTCGTTGGCGAACGGCTCTCGCCCGAGCACAGCCAGCACGCGGTCGTCGACACCACGCCCCTGCCGGTGCCCGGGCGGCGTGTAGCCGTAGCGGTTCTTCTGCCGATAGTCGAGCAGGCCGTCGAGTACCGGCGCCTCGGACTGGTCCATCAGGGTGTGAGAACCACCTTCACCATGCCGTCCTCCTTCTTCTGGAACGTCTCGTACGCGTCGGGCGCCGCCGACAGCGGCAACCGGTGAGTGGCGAACTGCTCGACGCCGAGCGGGTCCTCGTCCGTGAGCAGCGGCATGATGTCCGGTATCCACCTCTTGACGTTCGCCTGACCCATCCGCAGCCGAATCTGCTTGTCGAACAGCGTCATCAGGTTGATTGGGTCCGCCGCGCCCCCGTACACGCCGGACAGTGAGATCGTCCCGCCGCGACGCACCAGATCGATCGCCATGTTGAACGCGGCGAGGCGGTCGACGCCGGCATGCTTCATCACGACGCGGCCGACCGGTGACGGCAGCAAGTTGCTGGCATTCTGTGCGGCGGTCGCGACCGGCGAACCGTGCGCCTCCATGCCGACGGCGTCGATCACCGCGTCCGCACCCCGGCCCGCGGTGTGGCTCTGCACCACTTCTTTGGCGTCGGCGCTGCGGAGGTCGACGACCTCGGAGCAGTACGGCCGGGCGCGGTCCAGTCGTTCGGTGACCAGATCGACGCCGATCACGGTGGCGTTCTTGCGGTGTGACGCGATCCGGCAGGCCATCGATCCGATGGGTCCGAGTCCCAGCACCACGAGCGTGCCGCCGTCGGGCACGTCGGCGTACTCCACACCCTGCCACGCGGTGGGCAGCACGTCGGAGAGATAGACATAGCGTTCATCGGGCCCGTCGTCGGGCACCTTGATATGGGTGTATTGCGCCTGCGGCACCCGCAGGTACTCGGCCTGGCCGCCGGCGACCTCGCCGTAGAGCTTGGAGAAGCCGAACAGCGCCGCGCCGGTGCCCTGGTCGCGGTTCTGCGTCGTCTCACACTGGCTCTGCAGACCGTGGTCACACATGAAGCAGCTGCCGCAGCTGATGTTGAACGGAATCACGACGCGGTCGCCGACGCTGAGGGTGTCGACTTCGCGGCCGACCTCCTCGACCACGCCCATCGCCTCGTGTCCAAGGATGTCGCCCGGGCTCATGAAGGCACCGAGCACTTCGTAAAGGTGCAGATCGGACCCGCAGATGTTGGTGCTCGTCACGCGAATGATCGCGTCGTTGGGTTCCTTCATCGTCGGGTCGGGCACATTGTCGACGGACACCTTCCGTCGTCCCTGCCACGTCACTGCTCGCATTGGAATCCTCCCTGCATCGATGGGCTGCGTGTCACGTGCCCGCTAGGGGACCGCCCAAACCTCTACTTGCGGGGTGGGCGCAGGACTTTCATCGCGAGGCGCATGACCGGTGCCGGAACTTGATCTCTGGCTTCGAGCGCCGCGCTGGCCATCCTGGTCCGCACCGGTGTGCCTCGACCGAACACGCGGTTGAGCGGTCCGCCGGAGGGTTCGAGGTCAAAGTGCAGCGGGGGCTTACCGTCAGCGGCGCCGAGCGCATTGGAGATGACGATGCGCTGAATCTCGCTGGTGCCCTCGAAAATGGTGTACAGCTTGGCATCCCGATACCACTTCTCGACGGGATGGTCTTTGATGTAGCCCCAGCCACCCATGGTCTGGATCGCGCGTTCGGTGGTCTTGACGGCCACCTCGCTGGCGGCGAGCTTCGCCATGGACCCCTCGCCGCGTTCGAACGGGACGCCGCTGCCGGCCATCCAGGAGGCGCGCCAGGTGAGCAGCCGAGCGGCGTCGATCGCCGTCGCGAGGTCGGCGAGCGGGAACGCAATTCCCTGGTGATCGATGATCGGCGCCCCGAACGCTTCCCGGCGGTTGGCGTACTCGGTGGCGTATTCCATTGCCGCCCTGGCGATCCCGAGAGCCTGCGCGGCGACCATCGGCCGCGTCTGCTCGAACGTGCCGAGGGTGGCCGAGCCGGACTTCTTGCCGCCGGCCACGACTTCGCGTGCCTTGGCGAGCTTGTATTCGAGTTTGTCGTTTCCGCCTAGCAGGTTGGCGGCGGGCACGCGGACGTCGGTGAATTTGAGCTCGGCGGTGTGCGAGGCGCGGCACCCCAGCTTGTCGAGCTTGCGGACCATCTCCAGACCTGGGGTGCCGCCGGGCACGATGAACAACGCCTGCCCCTTGTGGCCGAGCTCTTCGTCGACGACGGCGTTGACGACGTGGACGTTGGCGATGCCGCCGTTGCCGATCCACATTTTGTGGCCGTTGATGATCCAGTCGGCATCCGGTCCCGAACCGTCGCGGTGGGCGGTGGTGCGCAGGTTACGGACGTCGCTGCCGCCTTCGGGTTCGGAGATCGCCAGCGCGGCGAGCTTCAAATCGCCTGGCGTTCCGAAGCATTCGGGCGCCCACTCGAGCATCTGTTCTGGTGACGCCGCCTGGCCGATGGCCGAGAGCGCGAGCGCCGGCATCACGACGGCCAGGCCGATCCCGGCGCAGCCCCAGAACAGCTCTTCCATGAACATCGGCAGGGAAAGCCCGGTGGGATCGCCGATGAGATCGCGATAGAACAGCGGACTGTAGAAGCCGCGGGCCGCCGCCTCTTCCAGGACGGGCCACGGAAACTCCTGGCGCTGGTCGTACTCCGCTGCCACCGGGCGCACGACTTCTTCGGCGAACTCGTGGGTGCGGCGAGCGAGGTCGTGCTGCGCTGCCGTCGGGGTGAGATCGAATGTCACAGGCCTTCGATTAGCCGTCCGTCGCCCATTCGAAACACTTGTTCACTGAACAAGGACAAGCCCCCGGGATGTCTGGGGGAGACATCGCGGGGGCTTGTCGGGGGGAGGGCCTAGATGCCGTCTACTTCACGTCGACGTAGACCGTCTTGCTGAGCAACTTGGTGCTCAGATCGTCACCTGGACCACTGTGGTCGGTGCGGCTGTACGTCTGCCCTGGCCGCACCGCAACAACGCTGGCTTGTTCGAGCGGCGCGTTACCGAGACGGTTGACGACGACCTGGTAGCCCTGCGCCTCCAGCTTGCTGATGGTGTCCTGCGCGTTCCCGGGTCCCGTCGGCGCCGCCAGAGCGGGCGCGGCCAGTCCGAGAAATGCGGCAGTGAGTGCACTCGCAGCGACTGTGGCGAATCCAAACTTCTTCATCTTTCCGAGCCCTCTTCCTTCTTGCTTTTCGTATTGCGAGCCGTGGCGAATGTCGCGGTTCGAGCTGCAGCTGATCTGGTAAACCTGGTGGTCAGGGATTTAATTCCGGTGGCAGCAATTGGTTGTCGAATGGCAGGAATTGCGCTGCGGAAACGTCAAGTGGCCCACGATCGTCGGATGTGATTGGACCAGCAGGTGCCACGCCAGCACACTGGTAGCCGATGAGGATCGCCGGTCTGCGGCTGCGCCAACGCGACGGGGTGACGTGCGGCCCGTCGGTCGCGGTGATGGCCGGCGCGCTGCTCGATCCCACCCGTCATGCGGCGTTGGCCGAACGGGAATCCGGGGCCGCGCTGTTCGCGGCCGAGCAGCTTCGCGTGCACGCCGACGTGAATCGAATCTGGCCGCGGCGGCTCGGTACGACGCCGTGGGGGATGGCCCGGGCGATCACGGCGATGGGTGCGACGGCGGGTGTCTGTTACCGGTGGCGGTTGTTTCGGGGCCGGCGCGACAAGCTCGTGGATGTGCTGGCGGCGGTCGGCCGTGATCGGCCGGTGGCGATGCTCGTCGGACGCGGGATTCCGAGGCACTGGGTGCTGATCGTCGCGGCGCGCGCAGACACGCTGACGTGCTACGAACCCTCGTCGGGCGAGTTGCGCACGGTCGACGTCGCCGCAGTGCGGGAGTCGCGCCTCACGGGCCTGGGCTTCCCGCGCCCGTTTGCGTTCGTGCTGCCCCGTTCGAACGTATGATCGAATGGTGGGTGAGCTCCAGTCGATCGGCTACAACGGGCAGCCCGTGCAGCAGGCGTTCCGTCGGGTCGATCCGCCGGTCGCGGTACTTGTCGACCTGGCCACCGTGTTCCCGCGCGAGCCGCACCGGACGGGCGGCTACAACCCTGCCGGATTGCAGATGCATTCGATCGTCGAGGGCAGGCTGTCGTGCTGGGCCATCTGCGAACAGGGCTTCTGGTGGGGCCTGGTCACCTACGAGATCGCCTATGGCGCGCGCCGCAAGGCGGTGACACATTGGATCCCCGCCTGGACGTTGAAGCGCAAGGCGAACTAGGGGCCCTCGTCGTCCTCGGGCAGGAGGTACTTCTCCGGGTGGTGGTAGTTGTTCACTCTCGCCTGGCCGGTGTCCAGGTGTGACGGCGGAATCCATTCGGTGCGGCCGTCTTTGCGCTTCCGCGTCACCCAGCCGCCGTTCTCGATGAGGCGATTGTCGGGCCCGCACGCCATCGTCATCTTGGTGATGTCGGTGGGCCCGTTCTCCGCTGCCCAACCCTCGACGTGGTGCGCCTGGCACCAGTATCCGGGCGCAGTGCAGCCCGGCCGCGTGCACCCGCGATCGAGCGCGTGCAGCACGATCCGCTGGCCCGGCGACGCGAAGCGCTTGGTGTGCCCGAGGTACAGCGGCTCGCGGGTGTGCTTGTCGTAGATCACGAGATAGTGATGCGCGTGGCTCGCGAGCCGGATGATGTCGCGCATCGGCAGCAACGACCCGCCACCGGTGACGCCCTGACCCACACCGGCTTCGAGCTCCTGCAGTGTGGTGGACACGATGATGGTCGTCGGCAAACCGTTGTGCTTGCCGAGCTCGCCGGACGCCAAAACCGCACGGCCCATTGCCTTCAACGCGTCGTGATTGCGTTGGGCCTGGCTGCGCTGATCCATGCGGGCCTCATCGACACCGGGCTCACCGTCCACGCACGGCTTTTCGTCGTCCGGATTGCACATGCCCGGTGCTGCCAGCTTGGCGAACACGGCATCGAGCGTTGCGCGTGCCTCTGGATCGAGTAGCCCGCTGATCTTGCTCATTCCGTCGATGTCCTGCCTATGGACAGTCAGGCGGCGCCGGCGAGCGCGCTCCGCTTCGTTGGGCGGGTCGCCGTCCTGATTCGCGAGATACGCCAACCTGTCTGCGGCCTGGCGAAACTCCGTCGGACCGAGTCCGCCGGCAAGATCGGCCAGATGAGACTCCACTTCCTCGTGAAGGTCGGCGGGAATGTGGGCTGGCAGCTTGTGGAAGAACTCATCGACGACCTTCACGTGTTCTGCTCCGATGGCGCCGCGCTGCTGCGCCGCAGCGACATTGGGCAGCTTCGGCGCTAGCTGCTCTCCTGTCATGGCCCTTCGCGGTCCGAGTAGTTCGGCCTCCTTGATCCGCTGCCGCGCCGCATTGATCGAGATGCGCAATGCGGTGGCCAATGCGTCGGCCCAGTTCTTGGCGCCGACTTCCGCTGGCTCGGCCCTGTTGCGCAGGCTCTGGATAAGGCGGTGTTCGACGGTGGGCTGGCGACGTCGATCCGTCTCGAGCTCGCCGAGCAGATTGAGCAACTCAGGCACAGTCAACGCATCGAGCGACAACTCCGCTACCTCGTCGCGCGCCGCCCGAAGGCGCTCGACAGCGGCCTGCGCCGCGGCCATGCCCCTAGGCCGACATCCGAGTCATGAGGAGCTGGCCGCGCAAGCTCCGCTGCAGGGCGACCAGCTTCTGGTCGAGCTTGTCCAGCCGGGCCAGCAGTGCCTGGCCGTCGGTCCGGGACAACGTCTCCACGGGGAACCCCCCGACCGCCTTGCAGCCCGCTTCTATTGCATCGAGCGCTTCGATGAGCGCATTTCTATCCGAACGCATGTTCGAATCATAGCGCCGGGTTCCGACACGTGACGAAAGTTGTCCACAGGCGCTCAGGCCTCGTGTCCCGGCTCCAGATCACGCACATCGGCGAAGGTCACCAACTGCTCGAACTCGTCGGGGGCATCGCCGGCGACCGGCTCCAACAGATGCCCGACGTGATCGCCCAGGGCGTGACGTCCGAGCACCTCGCCCACGAACCAGCCCGCGGCGTCGTCGAGAATCGGCAGCCCGTGCGGACCCTCGTGCCACGGCGAGTGCGCGAACTTGTCCGTACGGTCGCCGGTCTCACTGCCGAACAGCCGCGCCAACTCCCGGTGCGTCCGAGGCAGTAGATGCACGGCCAGATGCGACGCGTCCTGCGCCACCCGGTACGTATGGTTCTTGTCGGACAGGCCGACCAAGAATCGAGGCGGCCCGATGCTGACCTGGCTGGTGAATCCCACCAGACAGCCGGCCCGCTGGTCGCCCGCGCGGGTGGTGACCACGTACATCGGATAGTCGAGCTTTGAGACCAGCTTCTCGAAGGCTTCCATCGCTATCCCGTCGCTAGGGTTGGGCTATGGCTAGAACGTACGCAACCGCCGACGCCGTCGATCTGCCGCAGCTGCTGGATTTCGTTCGGCCGCGACATCGCATGGTGCTCACCACATTTCGGTCGGACGGATCGTTGCAGAGTTCGCCGGTGACCGGCGGCGTCGACGATCACGGCCGTATCGTCATCGCGACCTACCCGCAACGGGCCAAGGCGGCCAACCTGAAGCGCACCCCGAGGGCCAGCGTCACCGTGTTGTCCGACGAGTTCAACGGTGCCTACGTGCAAGTCGACGGCGACGCCGAGGTCATCGACCTGCCCGATGCCGTTGAGCCGCTGGTCGACTACTTCCGCGCCGTCGCCGGCGAACATCCCGACTGGGACGAATACCGCAAGGCGATGGTCGACCAGGGCAAGTGCCTGATCCGCGTCACGCCAACGCGGTGGGGTCCGGTGGCGACCGGCGGCTTCCCACCGGAGCAAGCGCAGTAGCACTCAGCCGTCGATATCGAGCACCAGCGAGCCGGCCGGATCGGCGCGGAACTTTCCGGTGCCCGTTGCCGCCGAGAGCTCACCGGTGCCCAACACGGCGCGAACGGCCGCCGTCGCGACACCGTCGGCGAACTCACCGTCGTGCAGCAGAACCAGGCCGCCGCGCCGGCCGCCGATGGTTCCGGTGATGTGCTCGATCCCGACGTAGGTCGCCGACTTGTCCGGCGCGTAGGACATCAGCCATTTGGTGGTCGAGGTTCCATCGATGTCCCCGGAGTAGCGCTTCTCGACCAACGCCTCGGTGAGCTTGGTCTCCTCGTCGCCGGCCTGGAACGGCGTCTCGTCCCAGCCGGCGATCTCGAATTCCGCCTTGATTTGTGTGGTCATCAAGGGGGAATACCCCTCGATAACGCTTGGGAATCGAAAGGCCGAAGAGCGCACATCGCAGCGTATGTGGTAGTCAGAGCAGTGGGGACGCGTTGCGTCCGATAGCTAGTCAAACTATAGTCTGGACACATGTCCAGAGAGGTTCGGAGTACTTGAGTGACACGATTTGTCCTGCTCACCGGACCTGGATGTGTCCGCCTGCGCACATCGGCGTGAGCTGAACATGCGCATCGCACTGCTGTCCTATCGAAGTAAGACCCACTGTGGCGGGCAAGGGGTCTACGTCCGCCACCTGTCCCGCGGCCTCGTCGAGCTCGGGCACGACGTCGAGGTGTTCTCGGGCCAGCCGTACCCCGGCGGCCTCGATCCCCGGGTACGCCTGACCAAGGTGCCGAGCCTGGATCTCTACCGCGAACCGGACCCGTTCCGCATCCCGTGGCCCAACGAGATCAAGACGACCATCGACCTGCGCGAGCTGCTGACGACCTGGACCGCCGGGTTCCCCGAGCCCAAGACGTTCAGCCTGCGCGCCGCCCGTGCGCTCGCCGAGCGCCTCGACGACTTCGATGTCGTCCACGACAACCAGTGCCTCGGCTCTGGTCTGCTGAAGATCGCCGACCTCGGCCTGCCGGTGGTGGCGACCGTGCACCACCCGATCACGCGGGACCGCGTGCTGGACGTGTCCGCGGCACCCTGGTGGCGCAAGCCGCTGGTGCGCCGTTGGTACGGCTTCGCCGAGATGCAGAAGGACGTCGCGAGGCGCATCCCCGAACTGCTGACCGTCTCGTCGACGTCGGCCGCCGATATCGCCGAGGACTTCGGGGTGTCGCCGGATCAGCTGCACGTCGTACCGCTCGGCGTGGACACCGAACTGTTCAAGCCGTCCGAGCGGCGGGTGCGCAACCGCATCATCGCGATCGCCAGCGCCGACGTCCCGCTCAAGGGCGTCGCACACTTGCTGAACGCCGTCGCGAGGCTGCGCGTGGAACGTGACCTCGAACTGCAGCTCGTCGCCAAGCTCGAGCCCAACGGACCGACCGAGAAGCTGATCGCCGAACTCGGCATCTCCGACATCGTGCACAGCTCGAGCGGGGTAACCGACACCGAGCTCGCCGACCTGCTGGCATCCGCTGAAGTCGCCTGCATCCCTTCGCTTTACGAGGGCTTCTCGCTGCCGGCGGTGGAGGCGATGGCCAGCGGCACACCGATCGTCGCCAGCCGCGCGGGGGCGCTGCCCGAGGTCGTCGGCGCCGACGGTGACTGCGCCAGGTTGGTCACTCCGGCCGATGTCGACGAGTTGACCAGCGTGCTGGCCGAACTCCTCGACTCGCCGCTGGAGCTGCGCCGCCTCGGAGCCAATGGCCGCCAGCGCGCGCTGGATGTCTTCAGTTGGGAATCCGTTGCCGCGCAGACGGTTGCGGTATACGAACAAGCACGTGAGCGAGTCGCCGAATGCTGACCGTTGATTACGACCGACTGGGCGTCGGCGCGGGTACCAAGGTGATCGACGTCGGGTGCGGCGCAGGTAGGCACACCTTCGAGGCGTACCGCCGTGGCGCTGACGTCATCGGCTTCGATCAGAGCGTCGAGGACCTCAACGACGTCGACGAGATCCTGCAGGCCATGAAGGACAAGGGCGAGGCCCCGGCGTCGGCGACAGCCCAGGCGGTCAAGGGCGATGCGCTCGATCTTCCTTATGCCGAAGGCACTTTCGACTGCGTGATCGCCTCGGAGATCCTCGAGCACGTGCCCGAGGACGACCGGGCGATCTCGGAACTGGTCCGCGTGCTCAAACCGGGTGGCTCGCTGGCGATCACGGTGCCGCGCTGGCTGCCTGAGAAGGTGTGCTGGATCCTCTCCGACGAGTATCACGCCAACGAGGGCGGGCACATCCGGATCTACAAGGCCGACGTGTTGCGCGACAAGGTGCTCGCCCACGGCCTGCGGCTCACCGGCACGCACCATGCACATGCGCTGCACGCACCGTACTGGTGGCTGAAATGTGCTGTTGGAACGGAGAAGTCGGATCATCCCGCGGTGACCGCGTACCACAAGCTGCTGGTGTGGGACATGATGAGCCGGCCCTGGCTGACGCGCACCGCGGAGTCGGTGCTCAACCCGCTGATCGGTAAGAGCGTCGCGATGTACTTCGAGAAGCCGGTGGTTTGACGTTGAGTCGTGACATCCCAGGAGTAGCCGGCGTCCTGACGCCTGCGCAGTGCCGCCAAACCGCCCAGTCGATCGCAGACACCCAAGAGTCCTCGGGAGCGATCCCGTGGTTCGAGGGCGGCCATACCGACCCGTGGGATCACGTGGAAAACGCGATGGCACTGACGACGGCCGGACTCCTGGAACCGGCCCGCCGCGCGTTCGAATGGTGCCGCAGGACGCAGCGCCCCGATGGCTCATGGCCCATCCAATTCCGCAACGGCGTGGTCGAGGACTCCAACAGCGACAGCAATTTCTGTGCCTACATCGCGACCGGGGTGTGGCACCACGTGCTGATCACCGGCGATCGCCGATTCGCCGAGAAGATGTGGCCGGTGGTGACCAAGGCTGTCGACTTCGTGCTCGACATGCAGCTCAGCGGTGGCGAAATCTCCTGGGCCAGAAGCTCGAACGGGCTCGAGCCCGAAGCACTGCTCACCGGATGCTCGAGTATTTATCACAGCCTGCGTTGCGCGCTGGCGCTCGCGGACTACTTCGGGGATCCGCAGCCCGAGTGGGAGCTCGCGGTGGGTCGTCTCGGCCACGTGATCGCCGAGCATCCGGACGCCTTCGTGACCAAGGACCGCTGGTCGATGGAGTGGTACTACCCAGTGCTAGGTGGCGCGATGCGCGGTGCCGCCGCTCGGGCACGCATCGACGAACGGTGGGACAACTTCGTCGTCGGCGGCCTCGGTATCCGCTGCGTCGACGACAGGCCGTGGGTCACCGGGGCCGAAACCTGTGAGCTGGTAATGGCTTTGGACGCGATCGGCGACACGGCCCGCGCACACGAGCAATTCGCGGCGATGCACCACCTGCGTGAAGAGGACGGCTCCTACTGGACCGGCCTCGTCTACGCCGACGGCAAACGGTGGCCGGTGGAACGCACCACGTGGACCGGCGCGGCGATGATTCTCGCCGCCGACGCGCTGTCGCGCACGACGCCGGCCAACGGCATCTTCCGCGGCGCCGATCTGCCGCGCGGCCTCGTGGGCGAGTACGACTGCGAGTGCGCGACCAGCGACCGCTAGCGCGGTCCTACGGCAAGCTCAGCGCGCTTAACGGGTTGATTACCAGCACCACGTGCGTCCGATCAACCCGTTAGGGCACAGGACCGCGCGGCTGATCCAGCCCGCCAGCCGTTACAAGGCCTCGCCGGGTACGCCGGACACCCGCTCCAGCACCCGCATCGACCCGGTCGCCGACACCTCGCGGAAATCGCCGGTGTCCAGCGCGCGGCGGTAGACGTGGTACGGCGCCTGGCCGCCGTCGTCGGGGTTCGGGAACACGTCGTGAATGATCAGCGCGCCGCCGACCAGCACCCACCGCACCCAGCCGTCAAAGTCGCGCTGGGCGGCCTCCTCGGTGTGACCGCCGTCGATGAACAACAGCCGCAACGGAGTTCGCCACCCTCGGGCCACCGTCGTCGACCGGCCGACCACCGCGACGACATGGTCGTCCACCCCCGCGGCATCAAGCGTGTGACGCAGCGTCGGCAGCGTGTCGAACAATCCGGTGACCGGGTCGACCATCGACTCGTCGTGGTACTCCCACCCCGGCTGGTGCTCTTCGGAACCGTGGTGGTGGTCGATCGTGAAGACCACGCCGCCGCTCTGCTGCGCCGCGGCACCGAGCAGAACCGTCGATCTACCGCAGTAGGTCCCGATCTCCACGCCGACACCGTCGCCCAGGTAGCGGACGGCGGTGTCGTACAGCGTGCGCCCCTCGTCGGCGGGCATGAAGCCGGTCACCTCGTCGGCGAGCGCGAACAGGCGGGCAGCGGCCTCGGGCAGGGCGGTGTCGCCGCCCTCGGGGAGCGCAGTATCGGTAGTGCTCATGGGGGCCAACCTACCGTTGCTGGTCAAGGGCAGTTGTAGTAGCGTCCGGACATGTGTCCGACACGACCCTGGAGTCGACTCGGCGCCGTCTGACCGCCAAGCAGGCCGACACCGTCGATCGCCTGGGAAGGGCCGCGGTCGAGCTCCTCAGCAGGGATGGTTTCACCGGCCTGACCGTGCGCCGCGTGGCTGCCGAGGCAGGAGTCGGAGCGGCCACCGCCTATACGTATTTCTCGTCCAAAGAGCATCTGGTCGCCGAGGTCTTCTGGCGCCGTCTCGCCGCCTCGCCGCCGGCGAGCCACGGTTCCGATGACCCGGCGGCGCGGGTCACCGAGGTGCTCCGGCACATCGCCCTGCTGGTCGCCGACGAACCCGAATTCGCTTGTGCGGTAACCAATGCGCTGCTCGGCCGGGATCCCGACGTCGAGGTGCTGCGGCTGCGCATCGGGCGTGACATCCGTGACCGGCTGACCGCTGCGCTCGGACCCGCCGTCGATCCCGACGTCGTCGACTCGCTGGAAATGCTGTACTCCGGTGCGCTGGTGCGCGCCGGAATGGGTTACGCATCGTACGCCGAGATCGCGCAGCGGTTGGAGAAGTCTGCGCGGCTGATGCTCGGTTAGCGAGGGCCGAGGATCGCCGTCGATGCGACGATGGCCGGCTCGACGATGCCCTGTATGTCGTGGCCCGCCTCGACGAACAGGGCGGTCAGCTCACGCAGACCACCGAGCACGATAAGCGCCAGCGGCCGGGAGATCGGTGCGATCTGTGCGCGACGGAATCCGGGACTGTCGCTGAGATCGACCAGCATGTCGGTGAGGTGTTCCATCGCAACGCGGTGCAGCGGCTGAGCCACGGCGCCCAGCGCGGGAAGCTCGCGGATCCAGGCGAGCGTGATCTCCGGCCGCGCTTCGATGTGGCCGACGTAGGCGCCGACGGCCTGGCGGATCTGCTCCTGCCAGTCCGCCTCCGGGTCGACGGCGTTGCGAATGTTGGTGATCAGGGTCTCGTTGTTCCGGCGCAGCAGCTCGATCAGGCAGTCTTCCTTGCTGGCGAACTGCGCGTAGAAGGTGCGCTTCGAGGTGCGGGCATGCCGGACGATGTCCGCGACGGTGGTGTCGCGGAAACCGCGCTCGATGATCGACGCCGCCATGCCGTCGAGTAAGCGGTCGCGAAACGGGTCGGTCCCCTGCGCTTCGGATTGCGAATCACGCTGGCCGAGCGCTGCCGTCACGTCGCCTCCCTCCGGACTCTTGCACATTGCTGGTACTAACCGGTACCGTACTACACGAACCTGCGGTACACCGTAGTACCAGTCCGCCGTAGTTCCAGGACTCTGTCGTCCTGGCGAGATGGCTTGGGAGTGCACCATGAGCGATGGGCCCACGCGCGACGCGGTGGGGACTGAGATCCTCGACAGGCCCGCCGTAACGTCCAGCGCCGTCAGGATGCCGCCAGGCCCGCGGTTGCCGAAGTGGGTGCAGGGCGCCGGCTACATCGTCTCGCGAAACTGGGTGTACGAGCGGATCGCTCGCCGCCACGGCGAAGTCTTCACCATGAACCTGCCCATGTTCGGCGAGACCGTCATCGTCGCCGACCCGCAGTTGGCCAAGCAGTTGTTCACGGCCAGCACCGACGATGTAGGCAACGTCCAGCCAAATCTGTCGAGGGTGCTCGGCAGCGGATCGGTGTTCGCGCTCGACGGTGCCGACCACCGCAGGCGCCGCAAGCTGCTGACGCCACCGTTTCACGGTAAGAGCATCAAGAACTACGAGAAGATCTTCGAAGAGGAGACGCTGCGCGAGTCGGCGAATTGGCCAGAGGGCCAAGCATTCCCGACGCTCGAGCCGATGATGCGGATCACGCTCAACGCGATCCTGCGAGCGGTGTTCGGAGCCGACGGGCAACAGCTCGACGAGCTGCGGCGCATCATTCCACCGTGGGTCACGCTCGGTTCGCGACTGGCCGTGGTGCCTATGCCGACGCGTGACTACGGCCGGTTCAGCCCCTGGGGCAGGCTCGCCGAATACCGGCGCCGGTACGACGACGTCATCGGCAGGCTGATCGACCACGTCAAAGCCGACCCGAACTTCGACAGCCGCGACGACGTGCTCGCACTGCTGCTGCGCAGCACGTACGAGGACGGGTCGGAGATGTCACGCAGCGACATCGGCGACGAGTTGTTGACGCTGCTGGCCGCCGGGCACGAAACGACGGCGTCCACCCTCGGATGGGCGTTCGAGCGCGTCACGCGTCATCCGGAGGTGCTGACCGCCCTGGTCGACGAGGCCGCGACCGACGACAACGAGTACCGGCAGGCCACCATCCTGGAGGTGCAGCGGGCCCGCACCGTCATCGACTTCGCGGGCCGACACGTCTACGCGCCGACATTCCAGCTCGGCGACTGGGTGATCCCGCGGGGCACGTCCATCGTGGTCGCGATAGCGCAACTGCACAACCGTGCCGAGGACTTCGCCGAACCGGATCGTTTCGACCCGCAGCGCTACATCGGGTCCAGGCCGCCGACGTTCGCGTTCGTCCCGTTCGGTGGCGGCACCCGGCGGTGCGTCGGCGCGGCATTCGCCAACGTCGAGATGGACGTGGTGCTGCGGACGGTGTTGCGGCACTTCGTGATCGACGCGACGACGGCGCCCGGCGAGAAGGTGCACTCGCGCGGTGTGGCCTTCACCCCAAAGCATGGCGGGCGCATCATCGTGCACCGCCGCGAGACCCCGCTGGGCTAGGAGAAAGCAATGACGGACGCGGCGATCAGCGACATGGAAGACACCAACGGCACCGACGACACCGAAGCCGCCGAGGCGCCGTCGGCCAAGATGCCACCGGCGGTGCGGCTGCCGAAGGTGGCGCAAGGGGTGCTGCTCGCCGGCTTTCGGCGCTTCTTCCTGCGCACCACGCTGAAGCGCCACGGCCCCGTCTTCGCGATCAACGTCCCGTTCTTCGGCCGTAGCGTTGTGGTCTCCGACCCTGCGCTGGTGCGGAAGGTGTTCCTGGCGAGCACCGACGAGCTGATCAATGTGAAGCCGAACCTCAGCAGGATCTTCGGGCCCGGGTCGGTGTTCGCACTCGACAACAAGGAGCACCGGGCGCGCCGCAAGCTGCTGGCGCCGCCGTTCCACGGGCAGAGCATCAGGAACTACGAAAAGGTCATCGAAGAGGAGACCCTGCGCGAGACCGCGACGTGGCCCGAGGGGCGCGAGTTCGCGACGCTCGAGCCGATGAACAGGATCACGCTGAATGTCATCCTGCGCACGGTATTCGGCGCCGACGGAGCCCAACTGGACTACTTGCGCGAGATCATCCCGCCGTGGGCCAAGCTGGCGTCGCGAATGGCCACGCTGCCCGAGCCCCCGTTCGGCACCGGGCGGTACAGCCCGTGGGGCCGGCTGGCGGAGTTCCGTCGAAACTTCGATTGCACCGTGTTCGCGCTGATCGAAAAGGCCGAGGCCGATCCGCGACTCGAGGACCGCACCGACATCCTGGCGCTGCTGCTGCGCAGCCGATACGAGGACGGCACCCCGATGTCGCACCAGGACATCTCCGACGAACTACTGACCCTATTGGGTGCCGGGCACGAGACGACCGCGTCGACCCTGGGCTGGGCGTTCGAGCGGTTGCGCCGTCATCCCGAAGTCCTCGCCAAGCTGGTGGAGGAGAACGACGAGGGCGGTAACGAGTACCGCCAGGCCACAATCGTTGAGCTGCAACGGAACCGGACCGTCATCGACTTCTCCGGTCGCCACGTCGTCGCGCCGCACTTCGATCTCGGCGAATGGCGGGTTCCGCACGGCTACACGGTGATCGTCTCGATCGGCAACGTGCACGCCAACCCCGACACCTTCCCGAACCCCGAGCGCTTCGACCCGAACCGGTTCCTGGGCACCAGGACCCCGACGGCGTGGATACCGTTCGGCGGTGGCACCCGCCGCTGCATCGGGGCGGCGTTCGCCAACGTCGAGATGGACGTCGTGCTGCGAACCATTCTGCGGCACTTCGTCATTGAGACCGACGATGCCCCTGATGAGAAGATCCACTTCCGCGGCATCGCCTTCACTCCGAAAGACGGCGGGCTCGTCACCGTGCGCCGGCGGTGACGCGCATGGGCTAGTTTCGTCCCATGAGTCTGGTCGAGATGATCAACGGCGGCATGGAAGCCACCATCCCCGCTGCGCACAAGCTCGGGATCAAGGCCGTCGAGGCGCGCCGCGGTTATGCCGCGGCCACCGTGCCGTTGGAGGGCAACGGCAATCACTTCGGCGTCGTGTACGCCGGAGTCGAGTTCACCGTCGCCGAAATTCTGGGCGGCATCATCGCGATCGCGAGCTTCGATGCCGCCAAGTATTACCCGCTGGTGAAGAAACTCGACATCGAGTTCACCGCGGCCGCGCGCAGTGACCTGCGCGCCGAAGCGACCTTGGACGAGGACGAATTACGTCGCGTCGAAACCGAAGCCGCGGAGAACGGAAAGGCCGACTTCATGCTGGACGCCGTCGTCCGTGATGAAGCCGGCCAGACTGTGGCCCGCACCCGTGGGCTCTATCAGCTCCGGGCCCACGGGAAGTAGCCGCGCCTCCTAGACGGTGCTCCGTTTCGGCAGTTTCCAGCCGGCCCGGGGGAAGTGGCAGGTATAGCCGTTCGGGTAGCGCTCCAGGTAGTCCTGGTGCTCAGGCTCGGCCTCCCAGAAGTCGCTTGCGGGAGTCACTTCCGTGACGACCTTGCCGGGCCACAGCCCCGACGCGTCGACGTCGGCGATGGTGTCCAGCGCGACGGCCTTCTGCTCGTCGTCGAGGTAGAAGATCGCCGAGCGGTAACTCGTGCCGACGTCATTGCCCTGCCGGTTCTTCGTCGTCGGATCGTGGATCTGGAAGAAGAACTCGAGCAGCGCGCGGTAGTCGGTCTGCGCCGGGTCGTAGACGATCTCGATGGCCTCGGCGTGACCGGGGTGGTTGCGGTACGTCGCGTTCGCGTTCTCGCCGCCGGTGTAGCCGACGCGGGTGTCGACCACCCCGGGCTGCTTACGGATCAGATCCTCCATGCCCCAGAAGCAGCCGCCGGCCAGGATCGCCTTCCTGTACTCACTCATGCCTGTGCCTCCTTCTTCTCGAAGAGCCTCTTGTAGTCGCCATAACCCTCGGCGTCCAGATCATTGAGGTGGATGAACCTCAGCGAAGCCGAGTTGATGCAGTAGCGCAACCCACCCTCGGATCGCGGGCCGTCGGTGAACACGTGCCCGAGATGGCTGTCGCCCTGTGCCGACCTGACCTCGGTGCGCTTCATGAACAGGGTGCGGTCAACTTTCTCGACCACGTTCGCGTCCTCGATCGGCCGGGTGAAGCTCGGCCAGCCGGTGCCGCTCTCGAACTTGTCGACCGAGGCGAACAACGGTTCGCCGGACACCACGTCGACGTAGATGCCGGGCTCGTGGTTGTCCCAGTACTCGCCGGTGAACGGGCGCTCGGTGCCGTTCTCCTGGGTGACGTGATACTGCTCCGGCGACAACGCACTGACCGCGGCGGGATTCTTGTTGTATTGCACGCTCATATAACGGCCCGGGTAACGGCGCTGTTCCGTGCGGAGATTACGGAAGTGTGATGCGTACCAGCCTTGCCCTCGCCGCTGTCGTCGGCGCCGTTTGGGTCGCACCTGCGGCATCCGCGGAGACGACGGTATTGCCGGAACGACAGGGACCCGCAGGAGTCGTCTTCGTCGACAATCCGGCGATCGTGGACGCCCATCCGATGCCCGCCGACTCGTTCAGCCGCGTTTCCGGCGATGACGCCGTCGCCGTGCACTTCACGACCGGAACACCAGAGTGCTACGGCGTGCATGCCACCGTCACCGAGACCGCCGAGACCGTCAGCGTCGAGTTGCTTTCCGGCACGCGGCCCGAGGCGGTCGGCCGTGCCTGCATCATGATCGCGGTATCCGGCACCGTCGAGGTGCCGCTGGCCGGCCCGCTCGGTGACCGGCGGGTTCTCAGCGTGTCCTGACTGCTCGACAAACCTTAGTAGAACGTGTTCTAGTTCTGGTGTGACTGGCAGCACTTTCAGCCGCGACGAGTTGGTCGCGGCGTTCGAGAAGTTCGAAGCGACGGTCGATCGCGCGGCGCAGACCCGCGACTGGGATCCCTGGGTTGAGCAGTACACACCCGACGTCCTCTACGTCGAGCACGCGGCGGGCACCATGCGCGGTCGGGACGAGGTGCGCCCCTGGATCTGGCAGACGATGGAGAGCTTCCCGGGCAGCTACATGACGTCGTTTCCGTCGCTGTGGTCGGTGTTCGACGAGGCAACCGGACGGGTCATCTGCGAGCTCGACAATCCGATGCGTGACCCCGGCGACGGCACGATCATCACGGCCACCAACATCTCGATCATCACGTACGCGGGCGACGGGCTGTGGCGCCGTCAGGAGGACATCTACAACCCGTTGCGGTTCGTGAGGGCCGCGGTGAAGTGGTGCCGTAAGGCGCAGGAACTTGGCACGCTGCCCGACGAAGCGGCCGAATGGATGAAGCAGTTCGGCGGGCAATCGGGCGGGCAGAAGTGACCGCACTGGTCATCGGCGCCAACGGCTATCTGGGCTCGCACGTCACCCGCCAGCTCGCCGCCTTGGGCGGCGATGTGCGTGTCATGGTGCGCGACGGGGCCAACACGATCGGCATCGACGACCTCGATGTCACACGGTTCATCGGCGACATCTGGGACAACCAGACCCTGCGCGAAGCGATGGCCGGCGTCGAGGACGTCTACTACTGCGTTGTCGACACCCGCGGCTGGCTGCGCGATCCCGCGCCGCTGTTCCACACCAACGTCGACGGCACCCGCAACGTGCTGGAGATCGCGAAAGATGCTGGGCTGCATCGGTTCGTCTTCACCAGCAGCTACGTCACCGTCGGCCGAAAGCGCGGGCGCATCGCCACCGAGGACGACATCGTCGTCGAGAGGGGCCTGACGCCGTACGTTCGCTCCCGGGTCCAGGCAGAAAAACTCGTGCTGCAGTACGCGCGTGACTATGGCCTGCCCGCCGTCGCGATGTGTGTGTCGACGACGTACGGCGCGGGCGACTGGGGTATGACCCCCCACGGCGCGCTCATCGCCGGCACCGCGTTCGGAAAGTTGCCGTTCGTGATGGACAAGATCGAGCTCGAAGCGGTCGGTATCGACGACGCGGCGCGGGCACTGCTGCTGGCCGCCGAGAAAGGCCGGATCGGCGAGCGTTATCTGATCTCGGACAAGATGATCAGCAACGCCGAGGTGGTGCGCATCGCGGCCGAGGCGGCCGGGGTGCCCGCACCGACCAAGTCGATTCCGCTGCCGGTGTCGTATGCGATGGCCGCACTCGGCAGCGCGAAGGCCAAGCTGCGCGGCACCGACGAACAACTGTCGATGGGGTCGCTGCGTCTCATGCGAGCCGAGGCGCCCGTGGCGTGTGACAAGGCCAAGCGGGAGCTGGGATGGCAGCCCCGACCCGTCGAGGAGTCGATCCGGGAAGCGGCGCGCTTCTGGGTCGGGCTGCGGGAGGCCAGACGCAAGACCAAATCGCGATCGGATGGCAGCGCAGGCTAATCTGAAGGCCGCCCTTCAAGATCAACGGCGGTGTACATGGCAGGCGGTGTGGAACATCCCCTGCGCGGCCGACATGACGAGTGCGAGGAGCTGGACCGTCTAGTCGAGGCTGCCGGCAGGGGTGAGAGCCGGGTCGTCGTGCTGCGCGGCGAGGCGGGCGTCGGCAAGACCGCATTGCTGGACTACGTCGCCGAGCGCGGCGCCGGGTTCCATGTCGCGCGCGCAGCCGGTGCCGAGGCCGAGGTCGAACTCGCCTTCGCGGGTCTGCACCAGCTGTGCGCCCCGATGCTGGACCGTCTGGATGCCCTGCCCGCGCCGCAACGCGATGCGCTTGCCACGGCGTTCGGCCGGAGCGCGGGACCGCCGCCGGACCGCTTCCTGGTGGGCCTCGCGGTGCTGAGCCTGCTCGCCTTGGTCACCGCGGACCGACCGCTGATCTGCATCGTCGACGACGCCCAATGGCTGGACCAGGTCTCTGCGCAGACGCTCGCGTTCGTCGCGCGCCGGCTGCTGGCCGAGCCGGTGGCGCTGGTGTTCGCGGTGCGCAGCACCGTTGCCGACGAGTTGACCGGGTTACCAGAGATGGAGATCCGCGGTCTGTCCGACGGGGACTCACGAGCCCTGTTGGACACCGTTATTCGTGGCCGCCTCGACGAGCGGGTGCGGGAACGGATCATCGCCGAGGCGCGCGGCAATCCGCTGGCGCTGTTGGAGTTGCCCCGTGATCCCGCCGCAGCCGAGGGCGGCTACGGTCGCCCGGACGCGCGCGCCCCGTCGAATCACCTCGAACAGAGCTTCGTGCGGCGGGTCAAGTCGCTGCCGGCGCCGACGCAGAAGCTGTTGCTGGCCGCGGCGGCAGAGCCCGTCGGCGACAAGGCCCTGTTGATCCGGGCCGCGCACCGGATGGGGATCACCCCCGACGACGCCGCGCATGCAGAGGCCGAGGGACTCATCGAGATAGGCACCAGGGTCCGCTTCCGCCATCCGCTGATGCGCTCGGCCGCCTACTTCGCCGCCGACGTCGACGATCGCCGCCAGGCCCACCGCGCACTCGCCGAGGAAACCGATCCGAACTCCGATCCGGATCGCCGGGCCTGGCACGGCGCCAACGCCGCGTTCGGCACCGATGACGATGTCGCCGACGAACTCGAGAAATCCGCCGACCGCGCGGCCGCCAGAGGAGGTGTCGCCGCCGCGGCCGCGTTCCTGGAGCGGGCCACCGAACTGACATCGGACCCGGCGCGCCGAGGAGCCAGGGCGCTGGCCGCCGCCGAGGCGAAGTTCGCGGCCACGTCGTCGGACGCGGCGTATGGGCTGCTGGCAATCGCCGAGATGAGCCCGCTGGACGCCCTGCAGCGGGCCAGGTCCCAACGGCTGCGCGCGAGGATCTCCTTCGTCGAGAGTCGCGGCGGCATGGAGGGTGCTGCGCCGGTCGCCGACACCGCGCTGGAATTGCTCGATGCCGCCAGGGGTCTGGAAGGACTCGACGACGCGTTGGCTCGCGAGACTTACCTCGACGCGCTGGGTGCCGCGATGTACGCAGGTCGGCTGTGCCCGCACGGCGGCCCCATCGTCGTCGCCGAACCGGCGCGCCACGCGCCTGTAGGCCCGCAACCGGCACGCCCGCACGATCTGCTGCTGGACGGCTTGGCGATGCGGTTCACAGCCGGCCACGCTGCGAGCCTGCCGACGTTGCGCACCGCCATGACGAAGGTGCTCGAGGCGGCACAGCACACCGACGACGACGTGATGCGATCGTTCTGGCAGGGCTTTCCCATTGCGCAGGAATGCGCCGCTGGGGAATTGTGGGACGACGCCATGTGGCACGACGTCGGCACCACCGCGGTTCGCCTGGCGCGCGAATCGGGTGCGCTCGCGATGCTCCCGCTGGCGCTGGCGACACGTGCGGGCACCCACGTGTTCGCGGGCGAGTTCGATGCGGCCGCGGCGCTGATCGAGGAGGCCAACACGATCTCCGCCGCAATGGGATTGGCGCCGGTGCGCTACCACGCCATCTCCCTCACCGTCTGGCGCGGCGCCGAGGACGAGGCAGTGCGGATGATCGAGGCGACGGCGCAACTGGCGGCGTCCCGCGGCGAGGGCAGGGTCATCGGCTTGCTCGGGTGCTTCACCGCGATCCTCAACAACGGGCTCGGCCGTTATCAAGAAGCGCTCACCGCGGCGAAGCGGGCGTGTGAGCACGAGGACCTGGGCCCGTACCGGTTGGCGCTCGCCGAACTCATCGAGGCGGGTGTCCGGTGTGGCGACCGGGAAGCGGCCGCCCGCGGAGTCACGCTGATGGAGACGCAGGCCGTCGCCGAAACGGATTGGGCGCTGGGCACATTGGCCCGCTGCCGGGCGCTCGCCGCCGACGACCAGACCGCTGAGGCGCTCTACCGCGAGGCAATCGAACGGCTCGGTCGCACCGGGATGAAGGTCTACCTTGCGCGTTCGCATCTCGTGTTCGGGGAGTGGCTGCGCCGCATGAATCGGCGGGTCGACGCCCGCGAGCAGCTGGGCACCGCGCACGACATGTTCGTCCGTATGGGATCCGAGAGCTTCGCCGAGCGGGCCCGCCGCGAGCTGCTTGTCACCGGTGAGAAGACCCAGAAGCGTGCGATCGGCACGGGCGACGGGCTGACGGCGCAGGAGGGGCAGATCGCGCAGCTGGCCGGCGCCGGCCTGACCAATCAGGAGATCGGCGCGCAGCTGTTCATCAGCGCCCACACCGTCGAATGGCATCTGCGCAAGGTGTTCGCCAAGCTCGGCATCAAATCCCGTCGGCAGCTGCGGGGGCGACCCGCGGTCACCTAGCCGGACCATGGAATGACTACGGACTTTCAAGGGTCCCGTGGTCCACCTCGGTCGACAGACTGAGTTGATGGAACTTGCGAATCAGAAAGTCCTGGTCACCGGTGGTACGGCCGGTATCGGGTGGGAGGCCGCACGCCTGATGGCGGCCGAGGGCGCCGAGGTCATCATCTCCGGACGCGACCGTGCACGTGGTGGTGCGGCGGCGGCGCGGATCGGTGACAACGCGCGCTTCGTGCCTGCCGACCTGTCCGACATGGACTCGGTGCACGCACTGATCGACCAGGCGGGCAACGTCGACATCGTGGTGAACAACGCCGCGAACTTCGCCGGCGCCGCCACCGTCGACCAGGAACTCGCTGCATTCGAATCGATTTTCGACACCAACGTCCGCGGTGCGTACTTCCTGATCGCGGGCCTGGTCCCGGCAATGCTCGAACGTGGCCGCGGCAGCATCGTCAACGTCACCTCCATGGTCGCGTCCAAGGGTGTTCCCGGGGCGTCGGTGTACAGCGCCTCCAAGGCGGCGCTCGAATCGTTGACCCGCACCTGGGCCGCCGAGTTCGGCAAGCACGGGGTGCGCGTCAACAGCGTCGCGCCCGGGCCGACCCGCACCGAAGGGGTGGCCGCCGAATGGGGCGAGACCAACGAGGAACTCGGCCGGGCGCTACCGCTGAGCCGTACTGCGCATGCCGCGGAAATCGCCGAGGCGGTGCTGTTTCTGGCCTCGCCGCGGGCCAGCTTCATCACCGGTTCGACGCTGCACGCCGACGGCGGCGGCGCGGCGGTTTGACGGCCCCGTCCAGCGGAAGGAATGAGCATGTCGCACCAAAGCGTCGAGGACGCCGCAGTGACGTTCTCATCGTGCCGTGATCGTCTGTTCGGCATCGCCTTTCGGATCCTGAACGACAGCGCCGCAGCGGAGGACATCGTCCAGGACGCGTGGGTGCGGTGGCAGACCTGCGATCGCAACGTCGTTCTCGACCCGCCGGCGTTCCTGACCACCACCACGAAGCGGCTCTGCATCAACGCACTGCAGTCGGCGCGTGCGCGTCACGAAACCCACGCGGCCCCGTGGCTGCCCGATCCGGTGGATCCCCACGCAGACCCGCAGCGTCGTATCGAGCAGTGCGAGGCACTGGAACTCGCCGCGCTCACTCTGCTCGAACGGCTGTCCCCGCCCGAGCGCGCGGCCTACGTGCTGCGCGAGGCGTTCGACTATTCGTACGCCGAGATCGCCAGGATCGTGGAGGTGACGCAGGCGAACGCACGCCAACTCGTCAGCCGTGCGCGCAAACGCCTCGTCGCAGAACGCCGTGAGGAGCCCACGGGCGCCGAGCAGAAGCGGATGGTGGTGGCGCTGACGGTGGCCACGCACTCGGGTGACCTGGCGACCTTGGAGACGGTGTTGACCGAGGACATCGCGATGGCCGCCTAGGCGAGGTGGAACAACGCCATGGCGTTGGCGTCGAGGATTGCGTGCGCTTCACCGGGATCGGCGACATCCATCACGTACTCGACCGCGCGCACGAACGTATCGCCGTCCTCGTACGGAAAATCGGTGCCCAACAGTATCCGGTCGGCACCAAAAGTGTCTATGGCACAACGCAATGCGGGCTCGTGGCAGTGGCTCACCGTGTCGAACCACAGCCGATGTACCGCCTGGCTGGGTGGCTCCGGAGTGCCGGGCGCCTCCCACGCGAGGTGATCGTCGGCCCTGCGGGTGAGCATCGGCAGCGCGCCTCCCAGATGCGAGCAGATGATCTTCACGCCGGGATACCGTTGCAGGTGACCGGAAGTGATCAGCTGCAGCGCGGCGATGGTGTCCTCGAACGGCGCGCCTGCCATCCACGTGATGTGGTGTTCGGTCACCAGCGGGGAGCAGGCGCCGTTGCCCGCCGGATGCAGGTACAGCACCGCGCCGCGGGTATCGAGTTCGGCGAAAATCGGCTCGAAGTCCGGATCGGTGATCGCGCGGTCCAGCACGCTGGTGTTCATCGTTACCCCGACCATTCCCAATTCATCTGTAGCACGCGTTATTTCGGCGATCGCGGCATCGACGTCCGGCAGAGGTATGGCGGCAAAGGCGCGGAAGCGGTCGGGATGTGCGGTGACGACGGCGGCATACTCGTCGTTGACGTAGTGAGCCGCCGCGACGGCCCGCTCGGTGTCGGGGCCGTAAGGCAACTGCGGGGCTGCCGACAGCACTTGAATGTCGATGCCCGCGCGATCCATCAACCGCAGCCGCGCATCGAGCTCGGCGCCACCGCCTGCGCCGATACCTCGCTGGGTCGCGGTGTCGGTCTTGCCGAGAGCGGCGAGCCGGTCGAGATATCGGTCGGTCCAGTAGTGGGCGTGAACGTCGATCCGCATGTATGTCAACGCTATTCGTTGAACGCCGCGCCGTACAGTGTTCAACGGCTGGCGATTTGGATCGCGCCGCGGTTAGCCTCGGAACCGTGAGCGAGAAACTGCACGTCGACCTTTCCGGTGCACCGCAGACCATGCTGGCCACCTTGTACGCCAAAGCGCTGGACGCCGACCTGCCCAAGCCGATACTCGGCGATCGGTTCGCCAGGGAGATCGTCGACCGCATCGACTACGACTGGTCGAAGACCTCGATCACGAAGGCCAATTCGCCGTCGGTCACCACCCGCAGCGCCCATTTCGACAGCTGGGCCAGGCAATTTCTCGCGGTCCATCCCGAAGCCACCGTCCTACACCTCGGCTGCGGATTGGACGCGCGCGCGTTTCGACTCGATCCCGGTCCCGGCGTTCAGTGGTACGACATCGACTATCCCGAGGTCGCCGATCTGCGTCGCCAACTCTTCCCGGGCCGCGACAACTATCACGTCATCGCCGCCTCGGTGACAGATCCGGCGTGGCTCACCGAGGTGCGCTCGGACCGGCCGACGCTGATGATCGCCGAGGGACTGACCATGTATCTCACCGAGTCCGACGGTGTCGCATTGTTGCGGCGCGTCGTCGACACCTTCCCCAGCGGGGAACTGCAGTTCGACGCGTTCAACCGGTTGGGCATCAAATCGCAGTGGATGAACGCGGTGGTTCGCCGGTCCGGGTCGACGCTGCACTGGGGGATCAACCGGCCCGACGACATCGTCGGTGCGGTTCCCGGCGTGCGGCTACTGGCGTGGGAGTCGCCATTCGATTCGGCGACGTTCCAGGACGTCGCCTGGTACTACCGCGCGATGGCCGATGTGATGTCGCTGGCGCGGTCGCTGCGCTACATGGCGCAGTATCACCGCTACGCGTTCTGAGCTCCCTGACTTCTGAGCGGGCTCAGTACCCGAGCAGGTGTCGGCGGGTGCTGTGGCTGGTGCCCGGGCCGGCGGCGGTCGGCGCCTTGACGGTCGGGGTGGCCACGACGCTCGGTTGCCAGTTGTTGTGCACCGGTGCGGCTTCGGCGTTGACCGCCGTTCCCAGTGCGAACGCGCCGATCAGTCCGGCGGGGACGACGATGTAGGTGGCGATGTAGCGCGTGAAGACGTGCATGTGGATTCTCCCGATGTCCTTGACGTGTTGCGCATAACGATGCCGCGCAACGGTCCACGCGTCTGTCCGATGATCGGACCGCCTACCGGATGAATCCGGTGTCCCCCGATCGGCGGAATCAGACCGCCTTGAGTTCGGCGATGACCTCGCCGTAGAGCCGGGCCTTGATCGCCCCGAACACCGCGCCGGCCTTCGGTGCGAGCGCCTCGGCCCGGGCGATCGCGACGTCGAGCACCGCGCCTTCACCCGCGGTGGCGGCGACGATGCCGGCCGACCGGGCGTCCTCACCGCCATAGCGCCGTGCGGTCGTCATCGCTTCGTGAGCGGTTGCGATCGGTAGCCGCGAGCGAATCAGCGCGTTCATGCCGGGGGTGAACGGAATGCCGAGGTCAACCTCTGGAAGGCAGAAGAACCCCCGGTCGGCCCGCATGACGATCTGGTCGTGGGCGAGTGCGAGCATCGCGCCGCCGGCAAACGCGTGGCCCTGTACGGCGGCGACGATCGGTGCCGGAAAGGCCAGGACACGGGCGAACATCAGATGAACGTCCACCAGGTTCGCTTCGGAGGCGTCCGGGTTGCTCGCCATGAAATCCAGATCCAGCCCGTTGGAGTAGAACTTGCCGAGGCCGGTCGTGACGACGGCTTTGGCGCCCTCGGCGGCTTCGACCTCGTCGAGCGCGGTGTTGATCGCGGCGAGTCGATCGGGGTGAAAGCGGTTCTCGTCGTCGCCGAGCGTGAGCACGAAAACCGCACCGTTGCGGTCGAGGCCGGTCATCTGCCGATTACACCACTCGTGCCTGCTGTCAGAATCGGACGGTGGCCCACCCGACGCCTGGAAGGAAATAGACGATGTCTGCGCCGCAGTCCCCCCGCGATGAGCCGGGCCTGCCCATCGTGATCGTGCGGTTCGGGAGGGTGGACGAGGTGCTGCGCCCCGGTGAGGGCCCGGTGTTCATCGGCAGGGAGCTCCCCGCGCAGCTGCGCATCGACGACACGCGCATCTCCCGAACGCACGCGCGGATCGAGTCGAGGGGCGCGCAGTGGGTGGTCGTCGACGAAGCCAGCACCAACGGCGTGTTCCTCAACGGCGAACGGGTCTCCAACGTGCCCGTGACGGACGGCATGACGCTGCACCTGGGTCACCGCGAGGGCATCGCGGTGCGGTTCTCGTTCATCGACCCCGATGCGGGCACGATGATGGCCACCGGCGTGATGCCGGCACGCACCACTGACGACACCATCGCGCAGCCGGAGAAGGCCGTCGCCGGCCCCCCGCCCGGAGCGCAGGACGGCCCTGACATCGCCCGGGCCGGTGCGGCGGTCACCGCGCGCCGCGAAGAGCTCGGCTACTCGGCACGCCGCCTCAGCGACGAGAGCGGCGTCAGCGTGGGCGAGTTGGAGGATTTCGAGCGCGGGCGCACCTGGCCTCCCCAGGGCACCCGCGACAAGATCGAACGGGCCCTGCGCTGGCCGTCGGGCACGATTCCCCTGGTGTCCCGAGGGGGTGAGATCCCCGACGACGACGACACCGGAACACTGTCGGACTCCGTGCAGCTGGAGGTGATGCTCGACTACGCCAAGATCGCCCTCGACGGGATGAGCGCGCGGATCGCGGCCCTGCCGCCGGTCGACGACCCGGATTTCGCCGTGCAGGTAGCCGAGCTGCTGGCGCAGCTGCGCCGGCTGCACGCCACCACCGCCAACGCCGCGCGCAGCGCGCCGGCCCTCGAGATCCTGCTGGCGCTGTCCGATGTGCGCCGGACCTACAGCGACCTGATGTGCCACGCGGCGACCGCCCCCGCCGCCACGCTGGGGCAGCGCCTGTACGCCGCGCGGCACCGGGCCCTGCTCAGCGTCGAGGAAACCGCAGCGGCCTGCGCCGTCGACGTCGATGCCGTGAACGCGGTTGAAGCAGAGCGGGAGGTATCGGCCGCGGTGTCCTCGGCGCTGGAAAGCGTCCTTGTCCGCATCACCAACCGCTGAGCGGACGGACCCAGATGCCACCGCATCCCCACCGGGCGCGAAGACGCCGCCTGCGCCCGTACGTGATACTGCTGAGCATGAATGCGGCGGGGTGCATCCATAGAGATGAGCATCGGGGGGCCCGCCAGTGCTGACCAACGGCTCGATGGTGGGCGGCTACCGCATCGAGCGGGAACTGGGCGCCGGCGGGATGGGCTCGGTGTATCTGGCCGCACATCCCACCTTGCCCCGCCGCGACGCGCTCAAGGTGCTCTCCCGAGAACTCTCGCGTGACCCCGACTTCCGGACGCGCTTCACGCGCGAAGCCGACGTGGCCGCATCACTGGATCACCCACAGATCGTGTCGGTTTACGACCGGGGCCAGACCGACGACGGGCAGTTGTGGATCGCGATGCAGTTCGTCGACGGTACCGACGCCGACGCCGCACTGCGTGATGGCAAGATGACCCCGCCTCGTGCCGTGCACATCGTCTCCGAGGTCGCCAAGGCACTGGATTTCGCGCACAGCCGCAACGTCGTGCACCGCGACATCAAGCCGGCCAACTTTCTGCTGTCGGGACCTGCCGACGCCAACGAGCGGGTGCTGCTCGGCGATTTCGGCATCGCCCGCGCGCTGGACGACGTCGGGTTGACCGCCACCGGGTCGGTCATGGCCACCATCGCCTACGCCGCCCCAGAGGTGTTGTCGGGCATGCAGTTCGACGGCCGCGCCGACATCTACTCACTTGGTTGCACCCTGTATCGGCTGCTGACCGGCAAGACACCGTATTCGGGCGCCAACGGGCCGGCGGCCACGATGATGGCCCACTTGCAGCAACCGCCACCGCGGGTCACCGACGTGGTGCCCTCGCTGCCGCCGGCGCTCGACCAGGTGATCGCCGTCGCGATGGCCAAGGATCCGAGGCAGCGGTTCGGTTCGGCCAGCGCGTTGGCGGCCGCCGCCGGGGCGGCACTGTATGACCCACGCGCACAACAGAACCCGACGTTGCTGGCACCGGTATCCGGCGCGGAGGTCAGCTCGTACCCGCGCGCGGACTCCGGCACGCCCTGGATGCCCGGCGGACCGCCACCGGGTCAGTCGGGACCGGGATTTGGGCCGTCCACCCCGGTGCCTGTCGCACCGCGGCGCCGTCGGCGCGCGGTGGTCATCGGCGCGGCGGCCGCGGTGGCGATGCTGGTCGCTGCCACCGTGACGGTGGTGGCGTGGCCGTCCGACGATGCGGCGTCACCCACCTCGCAGAGCGGATCGACATCCGGGGTCCCGACCACCGTGGCCGGACCACCGGCCACCGACGTGCCCGTTTCGGGCCTACGCTCGATCTTGTTGACTGGCAACGAGATTCCCGGCAACACCGGCGAGACCGCGGTGGTCCTCGAATCGGACGGCACCGAACTCCTCAACGACTCGGCGACCATCGACAATCAGCAGTGCCTGGGTGCATGGGCGCCGGCACAACAGCCGGTGTACAGCCAGACGCGCATCGCCGGGGTCGCGGTGCAGACGCTGCGTGCGCTGTACCGAAAGATCACCCAGGAAAGCGTCATTCAGGCGGTGGTGTCGTTTCCCGATCCGAGCGGCGCCGGTATCTCGCTGCAGCTGCAGCGTCAGGACTGGGAGGCCTGCGCGGGCAAGACGGTCACCATCACTCCGGCGGGCGAGCCACCGCTGCAGTGGACGTTCGGGCAGCCCACCAACAACGCCGGCGCATTCGTGTTGGACGCGACCTCCAGTGCCGGCGACGCGGTCTGCCAGCACGGCATATCCACCCGCGGCAACGTGCTGATCGACATCCGTCAATGCCGACCGCCTGGCACCGGCGATGTCGGGGCCTTGATCACCGCCACCGCCAACAAGGTGCCCCGGCAACAGTGACCACCGAAACCCATCGAAAACTTTTGTCAGCCAGGAGGTTTGCCGTCAATGGCGTCACGTAAAGTATCCGCGGTCATCGGAGCGATGCTTGTCACGGTTCTCATGGGCGCGGCGTGCTCTCGCGGCGAGACTCCCGTCGACCAGGAGAGCACCGCGGAGTCGACACAGTCTTCGGTGGCGGCCACCACCACGACGACGACCACCGCACCGTCCGACGACGACCAGGTGCGTGAGACGGTGATGGCCTTTCAGCAGGCGTACAACACGCAGAACTGGGATGCCTATCTGGAGCTGATGTGCCCGTCGTGGCGAGCCCAGTACACCGGCCCGGTCATGGACATGACGAAGAAAACCCGCATCGATCAAGGCTTGACGACGATGACCGTGAACAGTGTGCAGATCCTCGGGGACGAAGCGACGGCGAACGTCGATGCCCAGAACGAACTGCTGGGGCGCAAGACCCTCGACCTGAAGCTGGTCCGCGAGGACGGATGGCGCGTCTGCATGCCCAGTGGTGTGCGGTAGTGCGAATCGCCTTGGCGGCGTTGACGGTCGCGCTGCTGCTGGCCGCGTGTGGTAGCACCGTCGACGGCACACCGGTGCAGGGGACGGCACCAACGGTCGACCCGTCGGCGCTCGACCCCGGCTCCTACCCCACAACACCACGGCCACCCCTGGGACAGGCGGGCACCGATGAGGCGGGACAGCTTGTCGAGGGCAGGCGGATGGCCGGCTTCGTCGTCGGGCCGTGGCAGGTCGACCCCGCGCTGACCCAGATCGGGGCCTCGCCCGCAAAGGTCCTGCAGCGCCGCAATGAGGTCGTGCAGGTGGTCTGGCCGGCGATGCTGGCCAGGTTCCCCTCGCTGCCGCTGGTCGCCGGCTTCGTCAGTGAACGGACGTCGGCCAATCCGGGCGACGCCACACTGCTGCGCAATGCGGTCCTGCAGTATCCGTTTCCGCAGACCGCAACGGAGGCGGCCGAGGGCTTGGCGTCAGGGGCGTTGAACATCGTCGACGGTGGCGCCAGCGCGGCCATGACGGAACCGATGCGGGCGGTGCCGATTCCGGGTCACCCCGAGGCGACCGGCGCGCTGATGAAACGTCTCGAGGGCACCGCCAGCGTGGACGAGCTGACTGTCGTCAGTTCCCGCGGGCCGTACGTCCTGATCCAGGTGGTCCAGTTCGCCACGCCAGATCGGGCCGCCGATCTGGCGGGCCGCATCCTCGATCTGCAGGGCCCACTGATCGACACGTTCGTCCGCACCGAGCCGGCGCCGCTGGCGGCGCTGCCGCGGGACCCGTCGGGTCTGCTGGCCCGGACCGTACCGATCAAACCCGGGCAGGGTGACACGATGTCGGACGCCGACTACGACCCGGCAGCGGCATTGCAGTTGGAGGACAACCCGATTCAAGTGGGCACGGCGATGCAGGACGCCGGGGTCGACACCGTGGCGGTCAGCCAGACGACGCTCTATCAGGCCCGTGACGGCGCGGCCGCGCAACAGCTTGCGCAGACCCTCGGCGACGACGTCGTAGAGCGCCAGGCGGGCCAAGCCGCCGCCCAGGTGCCGGGCCTCGCGGGCAGCCGGTGCGTGCGCACGGAAGACGCGAATTCACTGATAGCGCGGCACTGGTGTGTCGGCACCAAGGACCGGTACACGTTCAAAGCGGTTGCCCGCGATCTGAACAACGCCCATCAGCAGATCGCGGCCCAGTACCTGATGCTGGGCGGGTAGCCAGCGCTCAGTTCGGGATCTTCTCCAGGATCCGGTTGGCGATCGTCACGTTCTGCTCGGCCAGGTTGCTGCCCATGATCTGCACATCGACCAGCACGTTGTTCTTCGCCGCGATGGCACGGGTGACGGTGACCGGCGAATTGTCATTGACGTTGCGCAACGACGTGACGCCGCCGCCGGCGTCGACCGGCTCGCCCAGCGTGAACGCCGCCTGCTGGCCCTGCGTAATCATCTTCCACACGAACTGCTTGTTCGCGCAGCGGCGCCACTGCTCGACGTAGTTGGCCAGGGCGCGCTGCGCGGCCGCCGCGCTGTCGAAGGTGACCACCGACTCGCCGAGCATGAGCGAAGGGGTCGGCGACTGGACTTGGCTGGCGCCGTGGAACTTCCGATAGCCGGTGCCTTCGTAGGCGGGCGGCGCGCCGCCGCTGAAGGAGCTGGCGCAGTTCTCCGGCTCGTACACCTGCTGGCTGGGATCCGGTACAGCCACACCCGTGGAGTTCGGCCCCTCGATCAACTGCGGGTTGTCCATGATGGTCTTGAGCTCCTCCAGGCTCGGCAGCAACTCCGGGAGCTTGGCGGCGGCGACGGGCGCCGGCGTCGGCGGTGGCGGCGGGGTGCTCGACGTCGACGTGGCCGACGCCTCGGCAGTGGACTCCTCGGTGGGGGTCGCTGACTCACCGCCGCAGGCCGTCCCGACTACGAGGACAGCTGCCGACGACAACGCGAGCGCGACTCGCGTCCGTCCGCGCAAACTCCCCGAATTCGCCCACCGCTGGTGCTGACGCATCAAGTCGCCCTTTCTGTTCCATGACCGGTCTTCCAGCATCGCATGGCGAAGGACGTGGTCCGGACACCAATTTCACAGCCGCGACACAGAACCCCGCTGGCGCGTCCTGCCAGAATCAGGAGGTGACCCAAACGATCAACGGCCGGATCTCCAATTGGTACCCGCAACTTCCGGCCGTGCGTGCCGCGCTGCCGGGAGATCGCGACGCCGATGTGTCCATCGTCGGTGCCGGCTATACCGGGCTGTGGACGGCGTACTACCTGAAGCGGGCCGATCCGTCGCTGCGCATCGTGGTGCTCGAGGCGCGGTTCGCCGGGTTCGGTGCCTCGGGCCGCAACGGCGGTTGGCTGTCCGGCCTGGTGCCCGGTGACCGAAACCGGATGGCGAAGCTCTACGGACGCGATCGTGTGCTGGCCTGGCAGCAGGCCCTCAACGAGTCGGTCGACGAAGTCATCGACGTGGCGGGCCGCGAGGGTATCGAAGCTGGCATCGTCAAGGGCGGAACGCTGCACGTCGCGCGCAACCGCGCGCAGGCGTCGAGGTTGGCGGCCGAAGTCTCCGAGGAACTCAGCTGGAAGATCGACGGCATCACTGCGTTGACGAAAGATGAATCGGCACAGCGTATTCAGATCGACGGCGTCGTGTCGGCGTACCACAACCCGCACTGCGCGCGGGTGCAGCCGGCCCAGCTGGTGCGAGGGCTTGCCGACACCGTCGAGCGGCTTGGGGTCGATCTCTACGAGCGGTCGCCGGTCAACGAGCTGCGTGCGGGACGGGTGGGGACCGTGCTGGGTAAGGTGAGCGCACCCGTCGTGCTGCGAGCGACCGAGGGCTTCACCGCGTCGCTGCCGGGGCTGAAGCGACGCTGGTTGCCGATGAACAGTTCGATGATCGCGACCGAGCCGCTCGCGCAGGATATTTGGGAGACCATCGGCTGGGAGGGCCGCGAGACGCTCGGCGACACCGCGCACGGCTTCTTCTACGCACAGCGCACCGTGGACGACCGCATCGCCATCGGCGGCCGCAGCGTGCCGTATCGCTTCGGTTCGCGCATCGACATCGACGGTAGGGTGCCCGAGCGCACCATCGACCATCTCACCGCGGTACTGCACTCGGCGCTACCGCAGACCCGCGGTGTCCCCGTCGCACATGCCTGGTGCGGTGTGCTCGCCGTCCCGCGGGACTGGGAGGCATCCGTAACGTTCGACAAGGCAACGGGATTGGGCGCGGCGGGCGGCTACGTCGGCCACGGCGTCACCGCCACCAACCTGGCCGGACGCACCCTGGCCGACCTGGTGCTCGGACGGCAGACCCCGCTCACCGACCTGCCGTGGGTCGGGCACCGATCGCGTGACTGGGAACCCGAGCCGTTGCGATGGCTGGGCGTGCGCGGGATGTACACGGCGTACAAGGCCGCCGACTGGCACGAGTCGCGCGGGCGAAGGACGACGTCACCGATCGCCGTCGTGGCCGACAAGATCGCCGGCAGGCCCCACTAGCGTTCGGCGCGCTCCTTCAGCCGCTGCAGGGTCAACTTGATGTGCTTGGCATTGGCCGTGTCGCGGTCACGTACGCCCGTAGCGATGCCCGCCGGTGTGCGAAACCAACCGGGCCGCTTGTCCCAGGTTCGCTCGGTGACGGTGCAGCCGCCGTCGGTCGCGGTGATGTCATAGCGCCAGTGCGCGACGGGGATGACAAGACTCTTCACGTCGAACGCGAACGCGCGCCCCGGCTCGGCGTCGGTGACGGTGCAGGTCGTCGTCCACTTCTTACTGCCCTGCTGGTTGCGGCCCTTGAAAACGGCCCCCGGTGCGACGCGGTCGCCCCTGTGCCAAACCATCTCGGTGGCCTCCTCAGCCAGCGTCGACAGCGTGGGAAGGTCGGTGATCAGCGCGTATACCGTCGCCGGCTCGGCCGCGATGTCTGTCGAGGCCTCGGCGGAGGCGGGACCGTGTGCACTCATCTCGCGATCGTAGCCAGCGGTACCGGAATCCTGAGCGGTACTGCCACGTTGAACGAGTCATGAGCGATCGCCCCGTACTCCAGCCCACAGCTGCCCATCCGATCACCGTCGAGCCGACGGGCAAGCACGTCACCGTTCGTATCGACGGCGAGGTCGTCGCCGACACCGACAATGCGCTGACCCTGCAGGAGTCGACGTATCCCGCCGTGCAGTACATCCCGAAGGCCGACGTCGTGCAGTCCGCGCTGCGCGACAGCGATACCGAGACGTACTGCCCGTTCAAGGGCGTGGCGAGCTATCACCACGTCGTCACGGGATCCGGCGACACCGTCGAGGACGCGATCTGGACGTACCTCGAGCCGCACCCCGCGGTGGCCGCGATCGCCGGTCACGTGGCGTTCTACCCGGACAAGGCTGTCGTCACCGTCACCTAGTCTGAGGCGGTGCGGAGCGTCGAGTGCAGTGTCGTTTTCGCGGGTCCGGCCGGCCCGGGATTGACGCTGTCACCGCTGCGCCGCGGCCGCGCCGATCCGTGCTATCACGACGCCCGGGACGGTGCGATCTGGCGCACCAGCCTCATGCCCAGCGGACCGGTCACCGCGCGCCTGACCAAATCGGCTCGCGACACCGTTGACTGCGAGGCATGGGGCAGCGGCGCACGGGAATTCGCCGAATCGCTACCTGCCCAACTCGGACGCGACGACGACTCGTCGGGCTTCCAACCGGTCGAGCCGACCATCGCCGCCGCGCATCGGCGGGTTCCGCATCTGCGGCTGGGACGCACCGACCGCGTACTGGAAGCGCTCATCCCGGCCGTGCTCGAACAACGGGTCTACGGCAAGGACGCCCGCGCGGCGTGGCGAAAACTCGTCACGAAATACGGGGCACCCGCTCCCGGGCCGGCCCCCGCGCACATGCGGGTGTCACCACCGGGTGAGGTGTGGCGGCGCATCCCCTCCTGGGAGTTTCACCTCGCCAACGTCGACCCCGGCCGCGCCCGCACGATCGTCGGCTGCGCGCAGCGGGCCGACTCGCTGGAACGCCTGGCCGCCGGCCCGACGGAGCAGGCCCGCAGCGCGCTCATGTCGCTACCCGGCGTCGGCGAATGGACGGCGGCCGAGACGGCGCAGCGCGCCTTCGGCGACGCCGACGCGTTGTCGGTCGGCGACTACCACCTGGCCAAGATGGTCGGCTGGAGTCTGCTCGGCCATCCCATCGACGACCCCGCGATGGTCGCGATGCTCGAACCGCTGCGCCCGCACCGCCACCGTGCGGTTCGCCTGCTGGAAGTCAGCGGTCTGGCGGCCAATCCGCGGTTCGGTCCGAGGATGCCGATTCCAAACCTTGCCGATATGTGACGTGTCTTCCACGCCCGGTTTTGTCCGGTAGCCCGCGGGTACACGTCGCGAGACGGTCAATCATGCGAAGGAGCTACTGATGACTACGTTCACCATTCCCGGCCTCTCGGACAAGCAGGGCGCCGAGGTGGCCGAAATTCTGCAGAAGTCGCTGAGCGCGTACAACGATCTGCATCTGACCTTGAAGCACATTCACTGGAACGTCGTCGGCCCGAACTTCATCGGCGTGCACGAGATGATCGACCCTCAGGTCGAACTCGTTCGCGGATACGCCGACGACGTCGCCGAGCGCATTGCCGCCCTCGGCAAGTCGCCCCAAGGTACGCCGGGCGCGATCATCAACGACCGCACGTGGGATGACTACTCCGTGGGCCGCGACACGGTGCAGGCGCACCTGGCCGCCTTGGACCTCGTTTACACCGGTGTGATCGAGGATTTGCGTAAGGGCATCGACCGCCTCGACGACCTCGACCTGGTGTCCCAGGACCTGTTCATCAGCCAGGCGGGCGAGCTGGAGAAGTTCCAGTGGTTCGTGCGGGCGCATCTGGAGAACTCCGGCGGCCAGCTGTCCAACGCGGGCGCCAAGACCGAGAAGGCGGCCGCCAGCCGCGCGAAGAAGAAGACCGCGACCAAGTAGCGGCCTGATCCAAACTCGCCGCCGCACAGTGCTGTGCGGCGGCGAGTTCGCGTTTACGGGGGTGTAGTCGGGTCTACGCTGCGGCTGTTGTGAGTTCGCGGTGTGCTGCGGCCAACCGTAGGGCGGCGGTGAGCACCGACCCGACGACGATCGTCGCGCCGACCACCGGGATGGCGGCCGGTGCCGCGGCGGCCACGACGGCGGCGAGGCAGCGTTCGGTCTTGCCGAAGGGCCCGCCGTTGCGCCGGGTTGCGCCCGCCCCTGCGGCGGCCAGTGAGGCGAATGTCGGCAGCGTCGCCGCCAGCGCGGCGGCAAGGACCCAGATCACCGGCCAGGACAGCCAGTTCATGGCGGGGCCGCCCTGAGATGCCGCCCAGACCGCGAGTCCGGCGAACATCAGCAGATCCGAGGCACGGTCTCCGATTTCGTTCAGTGCGAACCCCCAGGGCCGGCAGACCTTCCTGGCCCGCGCGACCGCGCCGTCGAGATTCGCCCCGGCGAGCCGGACGCCGAGCCACAACACCGCCAGTGGCCACCAGCCGGCCGCGATGCTGACTGCCGCCGCTGATGCGCCGAAAATGCCGACCGCGGTGAAGAAATCCGGTGAGGTGCCCTGAATCTCGGCGCGCTGCAGGAAGATCCGGAGCCGTTGGGTGTACCAGGGTTTCAGTGCGTAGAGTCCGTCCATCGCTACGCCGCTCCCGCCATGGATACCCGCTGCGGTTCCCGCTGAGCGACCGCGCGGCTGTCCGGTACCAGTCGGAGCGTGCCTGTATTGGTCCGCGTGCGACGCCCGTTGCGCAATGCCATGACCTCGCGTCGCAGATCCTGCGCGGCGATTGCGGCCGGGTCCATCGGCTCCCCGATCCGAACCTCCATCGGGTTGGGGGTCAGGCGCCCACCCTTGGGCAGCACGTCGGCCGTGCCCAACAGCGCAACCGGGATGACCGGCACACCGCATTCCTTTGCCAAATGGATCGCGCCGGAACGGAACTCGCCGATGTTGCCGTCGGTGCCCCGGGTGCCCTCCGGATAGATCACGACAGTTCGACCCGCCGCGAGCGCCGGTTTGACCGCTGCAACCAGCGCGGCATACGACGAGCCGCCTGAACGCCGCACCGGAAGGCCACCTGCGAGGCTGGTCAGCACGAACCGGCGCACCGGCACGTCGAACCAGTAGTCGGCAGCCGCAACGAACACCGGCTTCGCCTTGGGCGGCAACGCGGCGAGGAGAACAGCCGTGTCGGCGTGAGAGCTGTGGTTGGCGACGAGGATGCAGCCACCTTCGTGACGCCAGCGGCCGATCATCGTCAGTCCGCCGGAGCAGCCGACCACGGTCCGCCACAGGTAGTGCCGGAACGCGGCGGCGAATCGGCCCGCGCGCATCCACCGATGGACGGCGACGAGGAGTAGTCCGACGACGCACGCGGCCTCGATCCAGGGAACGGTGGCCGGCGCGGCGTTCAACAAGATGGCGAGGTTGTTGAACAGCTCGGGGGTGTGGCCGTGCATTGCCGAACGGTGCAGGTAATCGCCCAGGCCGGGCATGTACCACGGGTTGAGTGCGCGAAGCGCGTTCATCGGGTATCTCCTCTCCTTCTCGTCGGTTGGCCGGGCGATCTGCCTGTCCGTTGATGAAGAGAGTTAACGAATACGCACTTGGAGATTTCTAAAGGCTTCCAAAAGCCCCTGAGCAGCCCTGAAGGCCGAAACCCCGGTGCGACGACGTCGCACCGGGGCTTGAGGGGGGCTGCGGGTGACCTGCGGCTACGTGGTGGGTGACTCGTCGAGGGCGTCGTCGCGCACCGGACGGTCGGCCAGTTCCTCGTTCCTGCCGAACAGGAACGGGTAGGCGATGCCTGCGATCGCGGCACCGACCAGCGGCGCCAACCAGAACGCCCACAGCTGCATCGGTGCGCCGTCACCGTTGAAGAATGCGACGGCCGTAGACCGCGCCGGGTTGACCGAGGTGTTCGAGATGGGGATCGAGATCAAGTGGATCAGTGTCAGCGTGAGGCCGATCGACAAGCCCGCGAACCCTTTCGGTGCCCGGTCGTCGGTGGACCCGAGAATGACCAACAGGAAGATGCCGGTCAGCACCACCTCGGTGATCAGGACGGCCGCCAGGGAGTAGCCACCCGGCGAGTGTTCGCCGAAACCGTTGGCGGCCATGTTGCCGGTCGCCGTCCAGCCGTCCTGCCCCTTGGCGACGACGTAGATGACGACGCCTGCGACCAGTCCGCCGACGACCTGGGTGACCCAGTAGGCGGGCAACACCTTCCACTCCACGCGGCGCGCCAGCGCAGCACCGAGCGTCACCGCGGGGTTGAAGTGACCACCGGAGATCGTGCCGAAGGCGTACACGCCGGTGAGCACGGTCAAACCGAAGGCGAGCGCGACACCGAGAAAGCCGATACCCAGGGACACCCCGTCTGCGGAGGCGAATTTGGCGGCGAACACCGCGCTGCCGCAGCCACCGAGAACGAGCCAGAACGTCCCGATGAACTCCGCTGCCAGTCTGTGCAGCATGGTGGGCTCGCGCATGCGTCCTCCTTCGTTGGTGTGACGCCGTGTGCTGAGAGTGACATGAATTCACGAACCTCGAAGTGGACGTGGCCAAATCGTGCCGTGATGGAAATCAACGGGACCGCGCCGTGATCTGAGCTTCGCCGGTTACGCGTCGACGGGATTGCAGCGGTTGACGATCAGAGGGTCGGTCTTGGTGAACGGGAATGCCGGGAGATCGTCGATGTGCATGTTGAACGTCGCGGCCAGCACTTCCCGCGAGTACGCGCTCGCCGATGCGCGATACCCGATGTCGCCGGGCATGGGCTGGTCGAAGAAGATCGCGAAGTGAATGTCGGGGGCGTCGACGACCTCGATGTGGTGTGGGTAGGCGCGAGGGATGAAGTAGACGTCGCCCTCCTTGAGGTAGTAGGTGTCGACCGAGCCGTCGGGGTCCATCACCGTCATCCGACCGTTTCCCTTGTGGACGTAGCCCATTTCGGCGGTGATGGGATGCCAGTGAGGTTCCCGCATACCGTCCTCGCGGATTCGCAGGGAGTACATCGACAAATCCTTCAGCGCAGGCCAGTACTGGGACCGCGCCAGCCGCGCCGAACCGACTGCGACACCGATGGCCGGACTCTGCGCCTCGACGGCGAACTTGTGTGGATCGTCGAACCGGGCGGTTGACGGAACGTCCGGACTTCCGGCGCGAGCGGCGAACTTTCGGTCCGTGGTGTCACGGCGCATCGTGGCGAAGTCAGCGGCGGGCAGGTCATAGGTGTTGCCGAGCACGGCGTCTGTCATTGCACCGAAAGATGCTGCCAGACCGAAGTCTTCGGGCCGCTCGCTGCGGAACGCGAGAATGAACTCGGCGGGGTCTTCTCCGATGTTCTCGATGTGATGTAGTGACCCGGAGTCGATGTGAAACATCTCGCCCGGCCCGACGGTGAAGCTGGAGAACTTGCTGTAGCTGTCGAGCACCGACACCAGCGAGGTGCCGGATATGCAGTAGGTGAGCTCGTTGCAGTTGGCATGCCAGTGTGGTGTGCGCATTGCGCCGGGGTTGACCACGATCCGTTTGATCGACATACCGGACAGGATCGGGAACGTGTCGGCGGTGACTCGCGTGATGGACCCGAGGTCGTTGTGCTCGACGACTTCGCCGTGGGTCAACGAGGTGGCGTGAAGGCTTGGGGTCTGGGGTGTGGAAGGCATATCCCACATGCTCGCGCCGAAATCGGAGTTTTGTAGAGGTTCTCGAACTTTCGCTACAAAACCAGGATTTCGTGGCTAGGCGTAGGCGGTGAGGCGTGCGACGATCGCCACCTTGCCGTCGGGGCCGATGGCTGTCGCCTCGCCGATGCCGCTACGGCGGCCTACTCGTAAAGCCGTTCCGACGTAACGTGATTCGGGGCCGCCTTCCCGAGTGCTGAAGAACTGTCGGATGAAATTCACTCGTAGCGATGCGGTACGCAGCGGCCGATCGTCGCGGCCTGCGTTGACTGCCGCCGACGCCACAAGTTCGAGTGCCATCGCCGACACCCCGCCGTGCACGATGCCGAGGCTGTTGTTCAGCACCGGATCAGGCAACTGCTGGAGGGCTTTGGCCGAACCACCACTCTCGGCGACTCGAACCGCCATCCGGTCGGCCAGCGAACCGGGCGGCAGGGGACCCGTTGGTCCGTCGGGGAACTCGCCGATGTGCTCCGGCGCGCTGATGAAGAAGGACCGCACCGTGGCGGTGGCCAGCGTGATGCCGCGATGGGACAACTCGCACAGGCCCAGCCCGACGTCGCTCTTGGCGGCGAACGGCTTCGACATCGCGGTGACCGGCTCGCCGGGGTCTTCGGCGATGACGTCGACCGCGTCGGGGCGGACTTCGAATGACAGCTCACTGGACACCGTCCACTCGCCGGGGCCTCGGCGGCGGTGGTTGACCAGACCGCCGACGTGGTCGACCAGCATTGCCAGCGGCGCGATCGTGAGCGTGCCGGTAAGCGGGTTGACCATCGCGCCTGCGGGTATCGACGCCACGCAGCCGTCGGGACCGTCTTCGGACGTGACGATGCCGAAACGGCCCAATGGGGTGTTCAACGGGTGAGCCATCGCGATCCAGCGTGACGACACCGCCGCTGGCCATATACCCCATGGGGGTATATACTCACCGTCATGACGGAGGTAGACCACACCCAACATCAGGCGCACGCGGGTCACGAAGGCCACGACGCGCACGGCGGGCACGGCGGGCACGGTGACCACGCCGCGGCGTTCCGGCGGCTGTTCTGGGTGATGCTCGTGATGGCCGTCCCGACGGTCGCGCTGTCACCGATGTTCGCGATGATCCTGGGCTACACCGTGCCGGCGTTCCCCGGCGCGCAGTGGGTGTCCCCGGTGCTGGGCACGGTGATGTACGCGTGGGGCGGTAAGCCGTTTCTGACGGGCGCGGTCAGCGAGATCCGTTCGCGCGCACCGGGAATGATGCTGCTGATCGGCCTGGCCATCACGGTGGCGTTCGTGTCGTCATGGGGTGCCAGCCTCGGTGTGTTGCATCACCAGCTCGACTTCTGGTGGGAGTTGGCGCTGCTGATCGTGATCATGCTGCTGGGGCATTGGATCGAGATGCGGTCGCTGGCGCAGACCACCTCCGCGCTGGACTCACTGGCGGCGTTGCTGCCGGACGAGGCAGAACGTGTGGTGGGTGGGACAACAGAGACGGTCGCGCCGTCCGAGCTACGCGTGGGTGATGTCGTGCTGGTGCGGCCCGGCGGCAGCGTTCCGGCCGACGGCGAGATCGTCGACGGATCCGCGGACGTCGACGAGTCGATGGTGACCGGCGAATCGCGTCCGGTGCGGCGTGGCGTCGGCGACCACGTGATCGCGGGGACGGTCGCCACCGATTCCGGACTGCGCGTCGCGGTGAGTGCGGTCGGCGACGACACGGCACTGGCCGGAATCCAGCGCCTGGTCACCGAGGCGCAGAACTCGTCGTCGCGCGCGCAGCGGCTGGCGGACAAGGCGGCGGGCTGGCTGTTCTGGTTCGCGCTGGTCTCGGCCATCATCACCGCGGTCGTCTGGAGCCTGCTCGGCCTGCCCGACGAGGCGGTGGTGCGCACCATCACGGTGCTGGTGATCGCCTGCCCGCACGCGCTGGGTCTGGCGATCCCGCTGGTGGTGTCGATCGCGACCGAGCGCGCGGCCCGCGGCGGTGTCCTGATCAAGGACCGGCTGGCACTGGAAAGCATGCGCACCGTCGGCGCGGTGCTGTTCGACAAGACCGGGACGCTGACCAAGGGGGAGCCGACCGTCACCGCTATTGCGACGACTGGACGGTCCGAAAACGAGGTGCTGGCATGGGCCGCGGCGGCAGAGGCCGACTCCGAGCACCCGCTGGCGCGCGCGATAGTCGAGGCCGCCCGCAGGCGGGAGTTGTCGGTGCCGCGATCGTCGGACTTCAGCTCGTCGCCCGCGGTCGGCGTGGAGGCGGCGGTGGAAGGCCACCGGGTCCGCGTCGGCGGGCCGCGGCTGCTGGCGGAGGCGGGTTCCGACGAGTTGTCCGCAGTGGTGCCGTGGCGCGACGAAGGTGCAATCGTGCTGCACGTGCTCGTCGACGGCGACGTCGTCGGGGCGCTCAAGCTCGCCGACGAAGTGCGCCAGGAGTCGCGCGAGGCCGTCGACGCCTTGCACAAGCTGGGCATCGAGGTGGTGATGATCACAGGCGACGCCGAGTCGGTCGCGCGTTCGGTGGCCGACGACCTCGGCATCGACCGGGTGTTCGCAGGCGTCCGACCTGGGGATAAGGCCGCGAAGGTGGCCGAGCTGCAGCAGGAGGGGCTGAAGGTGGCGTTCGTCGGCGACGGGGTCAACGACGCGCCCGCGCTGGCACAAGCCGATGTGGGCATCGCGATCGGCGCAGGCACCGACGTGGCGATTGCGTCGGCTGGTGTCATCCTCGCGAGCTCTGACCCGAGGTCGGTGGTCTCGGTGATCGCGCTGTCCAAGGCGACCTATCGCAAGATGAAGCAAAACCTTTGGTGGGCAGCGGGATACAACGTGCTCTCGGTGCCGCTCGCGGCGGGCATTCTCGCGCCTGTCGGGATTGTGCTGCCGATGTCGGTGGGCGCGATCTTGATGTCGGCGTCCACTGTGGTGGTGGCCGCCAACGCCCAACTGCTACGTCGACTGGACCTCCGGCCTGAGTCGAGCGTGCGGGCCGTTCTCTAAGAATCTGGCTAGGCTTTGCGCAAATCAATTCAGTAGAATAGGCGCAGATAACACGCATGCATTAGGGATGCAGCAAACACCAGACGGAAGGGTCCGTGAGCGGCGCGGCACTTCGCATTCTGGCTGTTGTACCCGGTTGATCCCGAAACAGAAAGGGCGGCAATGTCTCTCGCCGAGATTCAGCGCCGGATTCGATCGTGCGACGAAACGGCCGCATCACCCTACTTAGGTTCGCCTAAGTTGGCATGTCAACCCGAGTTTGTCATATCGTTTTGTCCACTTGTGGCGAGTGGGAATTGGGCCGTCGTTCAGTGCTGCACGAAGGAACCGCCCTCGCTGAAACGGCCAGCGGCCGTCCTCGAATTGGTTGGCCAGCGGAATCCTCGCTCGGCGTTCGGAAAAGGGTAGGTGGGAATGGCGCCCAGCAGTCAAGGGCTGTACAACCCCGCGTTCGAGCATGACGCGTGTGGCGTGGCCATGGTCGCGGACATGCACGGCCGCCGCAGTCGAGCCATTGTCGACGCCGCGATCACCGCCCTGGTGAACCTCGAGCACCGCGGCGCCCAGGGCGCCGAACCCCACACCGGTGACGGTGCGGGCATCCTGCTGCAGGTCCCCGACGAGTTTCTGCGTGCAGTGCTGAGGGACCAGGGAGCCTCCTTCGAGCTGCCCGAGTACGGCAGCTATGCCACCGGCATCGCATTCCTGCCTCAGTCGTCCAAGGACGCCGCCACCGCCTGCGAAGCCGTGGAGAAGATCGCCGAGGCCGAGGGGCTCGAGGTATTGGGGTGGCGTGACCTGCCCACCGACGACTCGTCGCTGGGTGCCCTGGCCCGCGACGCCATGCCGACGTTCCGGCAGGTCTTCATGGCCGGCGCCTCGGGCATGGACCTGGAGCGCCGCGCCTACGTCGTGCGCAAGCGCGCTGAGCACGAACTCGGCACCAAGGGCCCGGGACAGGACGGCCCGGGACGCGAAACCGTTTATTTCCCAAGTCTTTCCGGTCAGACCTTCGTCTACAAGGGCATGCTGACGACTCCGCAGCTCAAGGCGTTCTACCTGGATCTGCAGGACGACCGGCTCACCAGCGCGCTCGGCATCGTGCACTCGCGGTTCTCGACCAACACGTTCCCCTCGTGGCCGCTGGCCCACCCGTTCCGGCGGATCGCGCACAACGGCGAGATCAACACCGTCACCGGCAACGAGAACTGGATGCGGGCCCGCGAAGCCCTGATCAACACCGACGTGTTCGGCGCAAACGGACTCGACAAGATCGTCCCGGTCTGTACGCCAGGCGCTTCGGACACCGCGCGCTTCGACGAGGTTCTCGAGCTGCTGCATCTCGGCGGCCGCAGCCTGCCGCACGCGGTGCTGATGATGATTCCCGAGGCGTGGGAGCGCAACGAAAGTATGGACGGGCGTCGCAGGGCTTTTTATGAGTACCACGCCTCCCTGATGGAGCCGTGGGACGGCCCCGCGTCGATGACGTTCACCGACGGCACCGTGATCGGCGCCGTGCTGGACCGCAACGGCCTGCGGCCGTCGCGCATCGAGGTCACCAAGGACGGCCTCGTGGTGATGGCGTCGGAAACCGGCGTGCTGAACCTCGACCCGTCGACCGTGGTGAAGAAGATGCGCTTGCAGCCCGGCCGAATGTTTCTCGTCGACACCGCGCAGGGCCGCATCGTCGACGACGAGGAGATCAAGGCCGAACTCGCCGCCGAGCACCCGTATCAGGAGTGGCTGGACGCCGGCCTCTTCAAGATCGAGGACTTGCCCGCCGGTGACTACATGCGGATGCCGCACCACCGGGTCGTGTTGCGGCAGCAGGCCTTCGGCTACACGTACGAAGAGCTGAACCTGCTGGTCGCCCCGATGGCACGCACCGGAGCCGAGCCGCTGGGCTCGATGGGCACCGACACGCCCGTCGCCGTGTTGTCCCAGCGACCCCGGATGCTCTACGACTACTTCCAGCAGCTGTTCGCTCAGGTCACCAACCCACCGCTGGACGCCATCCGCGAGGAGGTGGTGACCAGCCTGCAGGGCACGGTCGGCCCCGAGGGCGACGTGCTCAACCCCAATGCCGACTCCTGCCGCCAGATCGTGTTGACGCAGCCGATCCTGCGCAACGCCGAACTGTCCAAGCTGATGTGCGTCGACCCCGACCACGAAATCCGCGGCCACAAGCACGGCATGCGCGCGGCCGTCATTCGATGTCTGTACCCGGTGAACCGCGGCGGCCAGGGCCTCAAGGAGGCGCTCGACAACGTTCGTGCCAAGGTGTCGGCGGCCATCCGTGACGGCGCACGCATCATCGTGCTGTCCGATCGCGAGTCCAACGAGCAGATGGCGCCCATCCCGTCACTGCTCAGCGTGTCCGCCGTGCACCACCACCTCGTCCGCGACCGCACCCGCACCCAGGTCGGGCTCGTCGTCGAGGCGGGTGACGCCCGCGAGGTGCACCACATGGCCTGCCTGGTCGGCTTCGGCGCGGCCGCGATCAACCCGTACATGGCGTTCGAGTCGATCGAAGACATGGTCGACCGCGGCGTGATCTCCGGCATCTCAAGCGACCAGGCCAAGGCCAACTACGTCAAGGCGGCGGGCAAGGGCGTGCTGAAGGTGATGTCCAAGATGGGCATCTCCACGCTGGCGTCCTACACCGGTGCGCAGCTGTTCCAGGCCATTGGCATCAGCCAGCAGCTGCTCGACGAGTACTTCACCGGTCTGACGTGCCCCGTCGGTGGCATCGACCTCGACGACATCGCCGACGACGTCGCCACCCGGCATGCGCTCGCGTACCTGGACCGCCCCGACGAGTGGGCGCACCGCGAGCTCGAGGTCGGCGGCGAGTACCAGTGGCGCCGCGAGGGCGAGTACCACCTGTTCAACCCGGACACGGTGTTCAAGCTGCAGCACTCCACCCGTACCGGCCAGTACTCGATCTTCAAGGAGTACACCGCCCTGGTCGACGACCAGAGCGAGCGGATGGCGTCGCTGCGTGGCCTGCTGAAGTTCAAGGACGGGCAGCGTCCGGCCGTGCCGCTCGACGAGGTCGAGCCGGCCAGCGAGATCGTCAAGCGTTTCTCCACCGGTGCGATGAGCTACGGGTCGATTTCCGCCGAGGCCCACGAGACGCTGGCGATCGCGATGAACCGCCTTGGCGGACGGTCGAATTCGGGCGAGGGCGGCGAGGCCGTCAAACGCTTCGATCGCGACGAGAACGGCGACTGGCGGCGCAGCGCCATCAAGCAGGTGGCGTCCGGCCGCTTCGGGGTCACCAGCCACTACCTGAGCAACTGCACCGACATCCAGATCAAGATGGCCCAAGGCGCCAAACCCGGTGAGGGTGGCCAGCTTCCGGGCAACAAGGTCTATCCGTGGGTGGCCGAGGTACGGCACTCGACGCCGGGCGTCGGGCTGATCTCCCCGCCGCCGCACCACGACATCTACTCGATCGAGGATCTGGCGCAGCTGATCCACGACCTGAAGAACTCCAATCCGCAGGCACGCGTGCACGTGAAGCTGGTGAGCGAGAACGGTGTGGGCACCGTGGCGGCGGGTGTGTCGAAGGCGCACGCCGACGTCGTGTTGATCTCGGGCCACGACGGCGGCACCGGCGCGACGCCGCTGACTTCCATGAAGCACGCGGGTGCGCCCTGGGAGCTCGGGCTTGCCGAGACCCAGCAGACGTTGCTGCTCAACGGACTTCGCGACCGCATCGTCGTGCAGGTCGACGGCCAGCTGAAGACCGGCCGCGACGTCGTCATCGCCGCGCTGCTGGGCGCTGAGGAATTCGGCTTCGCCACCGCACCTCTGGTGGTGTCGGGCTGCATCATGATGCGCGTCTGCCACCTCGACACCTGCCCTGTCGGTGTGGCGACGCAGAATCCGGTGCTGCGTCAACGGTTCAACGGCAAGCCCGAGTTCGTCGAGAACTTCTTCATGTTCATCGCCGAAGAGGTGCGGGAGATGATGGCCCAGTTGGGCTTCCGAACCGTCAACGAGATGGTCGGCCAGGTAGGCGCCTTGGACACCACGAAGGCTGCCGATCACTGGAAGGCCTACAAGCTGGACCTGACGCCGGTGTTGCACGAGCCTGAGTCGGCGTTCATGAACCAGGACCTGTACTGCAGCTCACGTCAGGACCACGGACTGGACAAGGCACTGGATCAGCAGCTCATCGTGATGTGCCGTGAGGCACTCGATTCGGGTTCACCGGTCCGGTTTTCTACAACGATCGCGAACGTCAACCGCACCGTCGGTACGATGCTGGGCCACGAGGTGACGAAAGCTTATGGCGGCCAGGGACTCCCGGACGGCACCATCGACATCATGTTCGAGGGCTCGGCCGGTAACAGCTTCGGCGCCTTCGTGCCCAAGGGCGTGACGCTGCGCGTGTACGGCGATGCCAACGACTACGTCGGCAAAGGCCTTTCCGGAGGCAGGATCGTCGTGCGCCCGTCTGACAAGGCGCCCGCCGAGTTTGTCGCAGAGGACAACATCATCGCGGGCAACGTGATCCTGTTCGGCGCCACCAGCGGTCAGGCGTTCATCCGCGGGCAGGTGGGCGAACGGTTCGCCGTGCGCAACTCCGGCGCCCACGCGGTCGTGGAGGGCGTCGGTGACCACGGATGCGAGTACATGACCGGCGGCAGAATCGCGATTCTCGGACCTACCGGCCGCAACTTCGCGGCGGGTATGTCGGGCGGAATCACCTATGTCTACGACCCGGACGGCAACCTGCCGGACAACCTCAACTCCGAGATGGTGGAATTGGAATGCCTCGTAGGCGACGACGGCGAAGATGAGGTGTGGTTGCACGAAATTATTCGTGCGCATGTCGATGCCACTGATTCCGCTGTCGGACAGCGTATTTTGAGCGACTGGGACAACACCGTGAAGCACTTCACCAAGGTCATGCCCCGCGACTTCAAGCGGGTGCTGGAGGCGATTGCCGAGGCCGAGCGAACCGGCCAGAACGTCGACGAAGCGATCATGGCGGCCGCCGGTGCCTGATCCCCGTGGTTTTCTGAAGTACACGACGCGCGAGACTCCGCAGCGGCGGCCGGTCCCGCTGCGGCTTCGCGACTGGAAAGAGGTCTACGAAGACTTCTCCCACGACACCCTGCGCGAGCAGGCGACGCGCTGCATGGATTGCGGTATCCCTTTCTGCCACAACGGATGCCCCCTGGGAAACCTGATCCCGGAGTGGAACGACCTGGTGCGCAACGACCGGTGGCGCGACGCGATCGAACGGCTGCACGCGACCAACAACTTCCCCGAGTTCACCGGACGGCTGTGCCCGGCGCCGTGTGAAGGCTCCTGCGTGCTCGGCATCAACCAGGATCCGGTGACCATCAAGCAGGTCGAGGTCGAAATCATCGACAACGCCTTCGACAACGGCTGGGTCGTTCCGCTGCCGCCGGACAAGCTCACCGGCAAGAAGGTCGCCGTCGTCGGCTCCGGTCCGGCCGGGCTGGCCGCTGCGCAGCAGCTCACCCGCGCGGGTCATGCGGTGACGGTGTTCGAGCGCGAGGACCGTATCGGCGGCCTGCTGCGCTACGGCATCCCCGAATTCAAGATGGAGAAGCGCCATATCGACCGTCGTCTGGAACAGATGTCGGCCGAGGGCACGCAGTTCCGGCCCGGCGTCAACGTCGGCGTCGACGTCACCGTCGCGCAGCTGCGGCTGAACTACGACGCCGTGGTGCTGGCCGGTGGGGCGACCGCCTGGCGTGACCTGCCGATCCCGGGTCGTGAGCTCGACGGCATCCATCAGGCGATGGAGTTCCTGCCGTGGGCCAACCGTGTTCAGCAGGGCGACGACGTGCTCGGCGAGGACGGCGAGCCGCCGATCACCGCCAAGGGCAAGAAGGTGATCATCATCGGCGGCGGCGACACCGGTGCCGACTGCCTGGGCACCTCGCACCGCCAAGGTGCGGAAAGCGTGCACCAGTTCGAGATCATGCCGCGCCCGCCGGAGGAGCGCGCCGACAGCACGCCGTGGCCGGTCTACCCGCTGATGTTCCGCGTCAGCTCGGCCCACGAAGAAGGCGGCGAGCGTGTCTACTCGGTCAACACCGAGGAGTTCCTCGGCACCGACGGCCGGGTCACGCATCTGCGCGGCCACGAGGTCGAGATGAAGGCGGGCAAGTTCGAGAAGGTCGACGGCAGCGACTTCGAGCTCGAGGCCGATCTGGTGCTGCTGGCCATGGGCTTCGTGGGTCCCGAGCGTGAGGGGCTGCTGACCGAGCTCGGTGTCGAGTTCACCGACCGCGGCAACGTCGCGCGCGACGACCATTTCGCGACGACGGTGCCTGGCGTCTTCGTGGCCGGCGACATGGGTCGCGGCCAGTCGCTGATCGTGTGGGCGATCGCCGAGGGTCGCGCCGCTGCCGCCGGTGTGGACAGCTACCTGATGGGCGACACCGCGCTGCCCGCGCCGATCAAGCCAACGGCGGTTCCACAGCGCTAGTCCGACGATCGATGACGTCTTTCTGCGGCCTGTCTGGGCGTCGAGTCCGAGTCCCAGAAACAACATCAGTCACAGCAGAAACATCAGATGATTTTTTCGGCGCGCCTCGCCCCGTTTGCCAACTCGCCGGTATCTAATGACTTCATGAGGGCATTGCGCTAGGGTAAGGCCCCGAGCAGCTATCGGTATCGACGCAGGAGTTATCACTGTGTACCTCAACCCGCTATCTCGGTCACGGGTGAATCGAATCGCCTGGTCACTGTTCCGTCATCCCCTGAAGAGCCGCGAATTCCCGGCCAAGGCCGAGCGCCTGATCACCGCCGACGAACTGGTCCGCTTCGGCGTCTAGCGAATTCCGTTACCGCCCGGTGGTCGCGCCGCACGTTCCGTGATTCACCCTTTGCCGAATCGTTATCTTTCCGTTACCGCCGCTAATCTTTGCTACTCAGCAGTCCCGACGCCCTGATCTCGTCGGCGAGCGGTTCGAGAACGGCGGGGTCATACGGCGGCGGTAGGTAGATGATCGCCAAGTCCAGACCCTCCGCGCCCAGCGCGGCGGCTTCCTCCACGACCTTGCCGTAATCACGGTCCTCGCCCAACCGGACATGAGCCGACAGCATGATCTCCTTGGGATCCCGGCCGATGTCCGCGCAGTGCCGGGCGAGCACATCGCGCTTGCGGGCGAATTCCTCCGGCGGACCGCCGACGAAGTTCCAGTGCTGGGCGTAGCGGGCGGTGATCCTCAGGGTGCGCTTCTCGCCGCTGCCGCCGATGCAGATCGGCGGGTGTGGTTGCTGTGGGCCCTTGGGCTCGTTGCGAGCCTCCTTGAGCTGATAGAACCTTCCGTCGAACGTCGTCGTCTCCTTGGACAGCAGGCTCGTCAGCACCTCGCACGCCTCCTCGAACCGATCGAAGCGTTCCTTGATCGAGCCGAGTTCGATCCCGTAGGCCCCGGACTCCTCCTCGTTCCACCCGGCGCCGATGCCGAGTTCCAGGCGGCCGCCGGAGACGATGTCCAGTGCCGCAGCCATATTCGCGAGCACGGCGGGGTGACGGTAGTGGATGCCGGTGACGAGCACACCCACCCGCAGCCGCTGTGTCGCCTGGGCCAGCGCGGTCAACGTGACCCACCCCTCCAGGCACGGCCCCGTCGAGTCGGAGAAAATCGGATAGAAGTGGTCGAAGGTCCAGCCGGACTCGTAGACCTCGATTTCGTCGGCGGCCTTCCAGACGGCGAGCATGTCGGACCACGTGGTGTTCTGCGGGGAAGTTTTGAATGCGAATCTCACGTAGATCGAGCGTAGTCCGGATTCCTGGGGATAACCCGTCAGTCCGATTCACCGAATTCGCCGAACCAGTGCGCCAGCTTGCCGCGTCGACTCACCGCGCGCAGCCGGCGTTCGGCCGCGGCCCTGGTCTTGGTGGTGGTGACGATCAGCAGTTCGTCGCCGATCTCGATGCGGGTATCGGGCTGCGGGACGAAGGTATGGCCGTCGCGGATGATCAACGTGATCACGCTCGGGTCGGGCAACCGCAGCTCCAGGACCGTCACGTTGTGCAGCCGGGACGGATCCTGCACGGTCATCGTCAGCAGCTCCGCGTCGAGCACGTCAAGTGGTGCCGCCTCGACCTGGAGCTCGCGGGTGGCTTCCTTCGGGATGAGACCCAAGCGGTGCGCGAGGAAGTGCAGGCTCGGCCCCTGCACCAGCGTGTAGACCACCACCAGGATGAACACGATGTTGAGGATGCGGATGCTGTCCGGCACGCCTCCGACGATCGGGAACGTCGCCAGCACGATCGGCACCGCGCCCCGCAGACCGGCCCAGGAGATGAAGATCTGCTCGCGCCACGGCACCCGGAACCAGACCAGCGAGGCGAACACCGACACCGGCCGCGCAATCAGGAGCAGGACGAGACCGATCACGATCCCCGCCGCCAACTCGGCGCCCAGATCGCTGGGATCGACGAGCAGACCGAGCAGGACGAACAGGCCGATCTGTGCCAGCCAGCCGAGCCCCTCCGCAAACGACCGCGTGGCCGCGCGGTGGGGCAGCCCGGTGTTGGCAAGCACGACCGCCGCCAGATACGCGGCGAGGAACCCGCTGGCGTGGGCGCTGCCGGCAGCGGCGAACGCCACCATGCCAAAGCCGAAGGTAGCCAGCGGATACAGCCCGGATGCGGGAAGTGCGATGCGGCGCAGCGCGATTGAGCCCAAGAATCCGCAGCCCAACCCAATCGCCGCACCCGCAACCAGCTCGTAGACGACTTGTGCGAGCGCATGTCCCGCAGACAGTTCGAGCGGCGTCACGCTGAACATCAGCACGAGGATGACGGTCGGCGCGTCGTTGAAACCGGACTCGGCCTCGAGCAGTCCCGCCACCCGGCGAGGTAGCGGCACGACGCGCAGCACCGAGAACACCGCGGCGGCATCGGTGACGGAGACGACGGCGCCGAGCAGCACCGCCAGCTGCCAGTCGATGCCGAGCAGCAGATGGGCACCCGCCGCGGTGACCGCCGTACTGACCGCCACACCGATGGTGGCCAACGCGCCCGCGGGAGCCAACACCTTGCGAATGTCCGAGAACCGCGTCGTCAAGCCGCCTTCGACGAGGATGACAGCCAGCGCCACGGTGCCGAGGTGGTCGGCAAGCAGGTAGTTGTCGAACTGCAGACCGAGCCCGTCCTCGCCGACGATCACGCCGACGCCGAGGAACAACAACAAGCTGGGTAGACCCACCCGGCTCGCCGCCCGGGTGGCGACGATGCTGGCCAACAGCACGAGCCCACCGGCGAGCAGCATCAGATACAGCTGCTCCAAGGTCATTCGAATCGCTTTCGGGAAGGTGCCAGTGAGCCTCGACGTGCAGTAAACACCTACCACGGCCGAGAAGCGCCGTGGTGAGGTGCGACGATGAACCGATGTTCCGATTGACGCGGCGAAAAACCGAGGAATCGGGCCGCGTCGATGAACGACCGAAGATGCGCATCGGCATCGCCGGCGCCGGTGCCATCGGTCGCTCCGTCGCCCAGGAACTGCTCGGCTACGGCCACAAGGTGTTGCTGATCGAGCACAACGTCCGCCACTACGAACCGCACACCGTGCCGGACGCGGACTGGCTGCTGGCCGACGCGTGCGAGCTGACCTCACTCGAGGACGCGGGGATTCAGACCTGCGACGTGGTGATCGCTGCGACCGGCGACGACAAGGTGAACCTGACGGCGTCGCTGCTCGCCAAGACCGAGTTCGGCGTCGACCGAGTGGTGGCGCGCGTCAACGACATGCGAAATGCGTGGCTGTTCACCGAGTCATGGGGTGTCGACGTCGCCGTTTCGGCACCGGCCGCCCTGGTCGCGGCGATCGAGGGAGCCATCGACATCGGCCATGTCGTGCGGCTGATGGAACTGCGCCAGGGACAGGTGAGCCTGGCGAAACTCACGCTGCCCGAGGGCGATCCACTGGTCGGTCAGCTGATGCGGGATCTGCCCCTGCCGGATAACACCGCGCTGGCGATCGTGATCCGCGAGACCGGGATCGTGTTCCCGACGCCGGACGACGTGCTCGAGGCCGGCGACGAGATGCTGTTCTTCGCCGGCGGCGCCCAGAATCAGGTGTCTGCTCTTGTCCAGCGTGCGACGGAACCGCTCGGCGACCGAGCCCACCCGCCCAGCTGATCGAAGCGTGCCGACGCGCGGCGACGACTGCGCCTCGTATCTGATAAATTCTTCAACTGATGGATCAAAGGAAACAGCAAGCCTTCAGGGGAACCGTGGAGCCGCAGCCGCTGTACAAGCTCAAGGGTGAGTTCTTCAAGACCCTCGGCCACCCGGCCCGGGTCAGGATCCTGGAATTGCTGGCCGGCCAGGACCGATCCGTGGGTGAACTGCTGCCCGAGGTCGGTCTCGAATCGTCGAACCTGTCTCAGCAGCTGGGCGTGCTGCGCCGGGCCGGGGTAGTGACCACTCGAAAGGACGGCAACGCCGTCATCTACTCGATCGCCTCACCGGACATCGCCGAACTGCTCGCAATGGCGCGCAAGGTGCTGACGACGGTGCTCAGCGACCGGGTTGCCGTGCTGGCGGACCTCCGCGCCGATGGTGAGCAATGAGCTGGATCCGCAAGATATTTCGGGTTGGGCGTGTGGTCGAGCCGCCGGGGCCCGCGCCTGAGGTGAGGGTCAAGCCCCCAGCCGGCGTGCGCGGTTCGCTGCAGATTCGCCATGTCGACGCGGGTTCATGCAACGGGTGCGAAGTGGAGATCGGCGGTGCGTTCGGTCCGGTGTATGACGCCGAGCAGTACGGGGCGCGACTGGTCGCCTCTCCCCGGCACGCAGACGCGCTGCTGGTCACCGGTGTCGTCACGCACAATATGGCCGAGCCGCTGCGCAACACCGTGGCGGCCACACCGCAGCCCAGGGTCGTGATCGCCTGCGGCGACTGCGCGCTGCACCGCGGCGTATTCGCCGACGCCTACGGCGTGGCCGGCGCGGTCGGCGACATCGTGCAGGTCGATGTCGAAATACCGGGCTGCCCACCATCGCCCGCCCAGATCGTCAACGCGCTGCGGTCGGTGACCGGGAAGTGACCGTCACGCTTTCCGCCCCGTCGGGGGCGGAGCGAAAGAATGTGTCCCGCGACCTTTTCGGCGTCGTCGCCGGGCTGATCACCGCGGGTATCGGCGCCGTCGGGGTGTGGCTGGGCCTGGTCGGCATCTTCGGCGAGGCACGGCCCGTGAACATCGGCTGGCTGTTGCCCCTGTCCGGGGTGCAGTTGGCCCTGGACCCGCTCGGCGGATTCTTCATGGCGCTGACCGGGGCGGTCGCGGTGCCGGTAGGTGTCTATGCCGTCGGCTATGCCCGGAATCTGAGCCGAACACCCGCGGCGGTGCTGCCGTTGTTGGTCGCGGCCATGCTCCTGGTGCCCGCGGCCGCATCGGTGACGACGTTCCTGTTGGCCTGGGAGCTGATGGCGATTTCGTCGCTGGTGCTGGTGCTCGCCGACCACACCCGCCCCGAAGTGCGGACCGCGGCACTGGTCTACGCGGTGATGACGCAACTCGGCTTCGTCGCGATCCTGGTCGGACTCATGGTGTTGTCGGCCGCGGGTGGCGCCGACCGCTTCGCCGAGATGACCGACGTGCCCGACGGTGTGCGGACGTTGGTCTTTTTGTTGACACTCGCCGGGTTCGGCTCCAAGGCGGGCCTGGTGCCGCTGCACGCGTGGCTGCCGCGGGCCCATCCGGAGGCGCCAAGCCCGGTGTCGGCTCTGATGAGCGCCGCGATGGTCAACCTCGGCATCTACGGCATCGTGCGCATCGATCTGCAGGTGCTCGGCCCGGGCCCACGCTGGTGGGGGCTGGCGCTGCTCGTGGTTGGCGGGGTGTCGGCGCTGTACGGCGTGCTGCAGGCCTGCGTGGCAACGAATCTCAAACGCCTGCTTGCCTATTCGACGACAGAGAATATGGGGTTGATAACCCTCGCGCTGGGTGCGGCGACACTCTTCGCGAGCTCCGGTGCGTCGGCACCCGCGACCATCGCGATGGCCGCAGCAGCACTGCACCTCGTCGGCCACGCCGCGTTCAAGTGCCTGGGGTTTCTGGCGGCGGGGTCGGTGCTGGCGGCCACCGGGCGCAGCGACCTAGATCGGCTCGGCGGTCTGGCCCGGCGGATGCCCGCCACCACGACGTTGTTCGGGGTGGCCGCGCTCGGCGCGTCCGGGTTGCCGCTCGGCGCGGGGTTCGTCAGCGAGTGGTTGTTGGTGCAGTCGCTTATCCATGCGGCCCCCGGCAACGACACGGTGGTGTCGTTGACGGCGCCGCTGGCGGTCGGGGTGGTCGCGCTGACTGCGGGATTGGGGGTGGCGGCGATGGTCAAGGCGTTCGGCATCGGATTCCTGGCTCGGCCGCGGTCCGAATCTGCTTACGCGGCAAAGGAATCCTCGCGCAGCATGGTGGTGGGCATGACGGCTGCCGCCGTCGGTTGCGTGCTGATCGGCGTGACCCCGGGTGTGGTGGCACCCGCGCTGCGCGTGGTGCTCTCCACGTTGCCGGCCACCGAGGCGGTCGACTTCGCCGATTTCGGTGCTGTGGTTCGGCTGCCAGGTGTTGCGGGCTCGATCGCGCCGGGCGTGATCGCGGCCGTGCTATTGATCGCGGTGCTGGCCGCAGTGGTGCTGAGCCAATGGCGATCGTGGCGCCGTCCCCCCGCCGAGGAGCTGCCGCTGTGGGCCTGCGGGGCCGACGAGCTGACCGCCCGGATGCAGTACACCGCGACATCCTTCGCCGAACCCTTGCAGCGGGTGTTCGACGACGTCCTGCGTCCCGATACCGACATCGAGGTCACACCCTTCGCCGAATCGCGGTACATGGTCGAGGCGGTGAGATACCGCAGCCAGATGGTCGATGCCATCGAGGAGCGGCTCTACACGCCGGTGGTGCGGGCCGTGACCGTCATGGCGAATTTGCTGCGTCGGGCACACACGGGCAGCGTGCACCTTTACCTCGCCTACGGTGCGCTCGGCGTACTGATCATGCTGGTGGTCGCCCAGTGAACGTGATGCCCTACCTCGCGGGCGCCGCCCAGCTCGCCACGGTGACCATCGGTGCACCGCTGGTGGTCGGGCTGATGAGGCAGGTGCGGGCGCGATGGGAGGGACGTGCCGGCGGCGGAATGCTGCAACCCTGGCGGGACCTACGCAAACAGCTTGGCAAGCAACAGATCACACCGCACGGCACCACGGTCGTGTTCTCCGCCGCCCCGGCCGTGCTCGCCGGCACGACGCTGATGATCGCCGCGATCGTACCGGTGGTGGCGACCGGCTCACCGCTCGATTCCAGTGCCGACCTGTTCGTCGTCGTCGGGATGCTATTCCTGGGCACTGTCGCACTCACGCTCGCCGGGATCGACACCGGCACCTCGTTCGGCGGAATGGGCGCCAGCCGCGAGATAACCATCGCCGCCCTGGTCGAACCCACGATCCTGCTTGCGGTCTTCGCGCTGTCGATCCCCGCCGGATCGGCGAATCTCGGTGCGCTGGTGAACAACACGATGGAGCATCCCGCTCACGTGGCATCCCTGGCGGGCGTGCTGGCTTTCGTCGCCCTGGTCATCGTGATCATCGCGGAGACGGGTCGGCTGCCGGTAGACAACCCAGCGACCCACCTCGAGCTGACGATGGTGCACGAGGCGATGATCCTCGAATATGCCGGTCCGCGACTGGCGGTGGTCGAATGGGCATCGGCGATGCGGCTCACCGTGCTGCTGGCGCTATTGGCGAACCTGTTCTTGCCGTGGGGGATTGCCGGTTCCGAGCCCACCGTCACCGCCGTCGTCATCGGGGTCGCCGCCGTCGCCGTGAAGGTCGCCGTGCTGGCGGTCCTGCTGGCCAGCGCCGAGGTGTTCATCGCCAAGCTGCGTTTGTTCCGGGTGCCAGAGCTGTTGGCCGGCTCGTTCCTGCTCGCCCTGCTCGCGGTGACCGCGGCCAACTTCTTCACAGTGCAGGGACCGTCATGACCGATGCCGACTTCGTGATTGTCATCGACTTCGCGGCGGGCGGGCTCGTTCTCGCGGCGATCCTCATCGTGTGGCACCGCGGCCTGCGCGCCATCGTGCGTCTGTTGGCATGGCAGGGCGCGGCTCTGGCGGCGATTCCCATTGTGCGGGGACTGCACGAAGGCAACGCCGAATTGGTGGCAGTCGGCGGCGCGGTGCTGGTGCTGCGCGCCGCGGTGTTGCCGTGGCTGCTGGCCCGGGCGCTGGCCGCCGAACACGAGGCACAACGGGAGGCGACGCCACTGGTGAACACCGCCACCTCGCTGTTGCTCAGCGCAGTGCTGACCGTCGTTGCATTCGCGATCACCCGCCCCCTGGTGGACCTCGAGTCGGACGCAGTCGTCAACGCGGTCCCCGCAGCGTTCGCGGTGATCCTCATCGCGCTGTTCGTGATGACGACGCGGCGCCACGCCGTATCGCAGGCGGCGGGATTCCTGATGCTTGACAACGGAATTACGGCCACGGCGTTTCTGCTTACCGCCGGAGTGCCGTTGATCGTCGAGCTCGGTGCATCGCTGGACGTGTTGTTCGCCGTGCTGATCATCGGCGTCCTGACCGGACGTTTGCGCCGAGCGTTCGGTGGGGCGGACCTCGATCACCTGCAGGAGCTGCGGGACTGATGACCATCTTCATTCTCGCAGCCATCGTTGTGCCCGCCGCCGCGGCGCTGGTGAACCTCCTTGTCGGATGGCGCCTTTGGACGGCCATACTGTCGGTGGGTTCGGCCGCCACGGTGCTGATGTGCGGCGTCGTGCTCGCTGCACGCGTGGGGCCCGGTCAGCACATGGCACTGGGTGGCCTGCTGCGCGCCGACGCACTGTCGGTGACGATGCTGATCGTCATCGGCGTGGTGGCCACCCTCACCACGTGGGCTGGCATCGGCTACATCGGCACCGAGCTTGAGCACGGCCACACCAACGCCGGCGGCGCCCGGCTCTACGGGGCGTTGACGCAGGGGTTCATCGCGGCAATGGCGTTAGCGGTGTGCGCCAACAACATCGGTGTCATCTGGGTCGCTATCGAAGCCACCACTGTCGTCACCGCATTCCTGGTCGGACACCGTCACACCCGCACCGCACTGGAGGCGACGTGGAAGTATGTGGTGATCTGTTCGGTCGGCATTGCGCTGGCTTTGCTGGGCACCGTGCTCTTGTACTTTGCCGCCCAGCACGCGGGGGCACCCGATGCGCAGGCACTGAATCTCGACGTGCTTGCCGTGTACGCCGCGGACCTCGATCCGGGGGTGACCCGCCTGGCCGGCGGTCTGCTGCTCATCGGTTACGGCGCGAAGGCAGGCCTCTTCCCTTTTCACACTTGGTTGGCCGACGCGCACAGCCAGGCTCCGGCACCGGTCTCCGCGCTGATGAGCGGGGTGCTGCTGTCGGTGGCGTTCTCGGTGCTGCTGCGCATCAAGCCGGTCGTCGACGCCGCCACAGGACCGTCGTTCCTGCGCAACGGGCTGGTCGTCCTCGGTCTGGCTACGCTGTTTGTCGCGGCGATGATGGTGACCGTCACCGGCGACGTCAAGCGCATGCTCGCGTACTCCTCGATGGAGAACATGGGCCTGATCGCGATCGCCGCAGCGGCCGGGACATCGCTGGCGATCGCGGCCCTGCTGCTGCATGTGCTGGCGCACGGCGTTGGAAAGACAGTGCTGTTCCTGGCGGGCGGCGAGCTGCAGGTTGCGCACAATTCCACCGCCATCGGCGACATCACCGGTGTCGTGCGACGCTCCCGGTTGGTCGGTGGCTCGTTCGCGGTCGGGCTGATCGTGCTGCTCGGGCTGCCTCCGTTCGCGATGTTCGCCAGCGAACTGGCCATCGCCCGGTCGCTCGCCGACGCCGACATGGCATGGGTGCTGGCCGCGGCGATGCTGTTGGTGGCGATCGCATTCACGGCGTTGGTGCGAAATTCGGGACGAATGTTGTTCGGCACCGCAGCCGCGGATGCACCCGCGATCGCCGTGCCAGCGTCCGTCGCGGCGGCGCTGCTGGTGGGCGCGGCCGCCTCGGTGGCGCTCGGCGTCACGGCAGGTCCGCTCACCGGTCTGTTCACTGCCGCGGCGGATCTGCTCGGAGGTCTGCCGTGAGCGACTTTGTCCGGCACCGGATTTCCCGGGATGCGCTGGGGGACAAGGCCGAAGAACTCTTCCAGTCCGGGTTTCGGCTGGCTTTGGTGGCTGCGCACGACGACGGTGGCGCGCTGCGAGTGGTGTATCTGTTGCTGGCCGCTCGGCCCGATCGCCGGGTCGAAATTGAATGCGTGCTGCCGCCAGGTGATCCGGTGCTGCCGTCGCTGGCCTACATGTCCTTTCCAGCCGGTCGGTTCGAGCGGGAAATGGCGGATCTCTACGGCATTCGGCCCGCCGGGCATCCGCGGCCTCGTCGGCTGGTCCGTCATGCGCACTGGCCGGAGGACTGGCATCCCATGCGTCGAGACGCCGGACCTGCACCGAGATTCGAGTCCGCCGGCAGTTTTCCCTTCGTCACTGTGGAGGGCACCGGCGTGTACGAGATCCCGGTGGGGCCTGTGCACGCAGGATTGATCGAATCGGGACACTTCCGGTTCTCCGTCGTCGGCGAGACCGTACTGCGGCTCAAGGCACGGCTCTGGTTCGTGCACCGTGGACTGGAGAAGCTGTTCGAGGGCCGGCCCGCCACAACAGGGGTCACCTTGGCCGAACGGGTCAGTGGTGACACGTCGGCGGGTCACGCGCTGGCGCACGCGCTGGCGGTCGAGGATGCTCTCGGCCTCACACTGCCCGACGAAGCACACAGGCTACGGGCAGTGGTCCTCGAACTCGAGCGGCTCTACAATCACGCCGCCGACCTTGGCGCGTTGGCCAACGACGTCGGCTTCGCCCTCGCCAATTCACATGCGCTACGGATCCGGGAAAGTCTCTTGCGCCTGAACGCCACGGTGACCGGTCACCGGCTGCTGCGCGGAGCGATCCACCCCGGCGGTGTCGAGTTGCGCAGACTGCCCGACCCGGCGACCCTGCGCGAGATCGCCGCGGACCTCGCCGAGGTGGCCGACCTTACGTTGCGAAACAGCGTCGTCTACGACCGCTTCGCGGGCACCTCGGTGCTCTCCGGCGACGACGCGCGCGCACTAGGGTGCCTTGGCTATCCCGCCCGGGCCAGTGGGCTGCGTACCGACGCCAGGGTCGAACACCCGACGACCTCATTGCCCGTGATCGAGGTCGGCGCCACCGATGGAGATGTGCTCGCCCGCTACACCGTCCGGCGCGACGAGTTCGCCGCATCCGTCGGGCTGGCGTGCGAGCTCGTCGAATCGCACAGCGGGCCGATTGAATACCGGATACAGCGCGATTACCGACCCGAGGCGTCCAGCGGCGTCGGCATCGTGGAGGGTTGGCGCGGCACCATCGTGCACCGCGTGGAGGTGGACGCAGGCGGGAACTTCACGCGGGCGAAGATCGTCGACCCGTCCTGGTTCAACTGGCCCGCGTTGCCGGTCGCGATGTCCGACACGATCGTTCCGGACTTTCCGCTGACCAATAAGAGCTTCAACCTGTCCTACGCCGGAAACGATTTGTGATCTCGCGATGAGTTGCGGTCGTCGCGCCGGTCAGTACGGGCATGATCGATTTGACTTCAGCCTGCCGACGCACTGCCCAGGTCTTGGCGAACGTGACCGACGAGCAGCTGAGCGCATCCACCCCGTGCGAGAAGCTGCCCGTCGATGAACTGGTGGCGCACATCGGTGGCCTCGCTCTGGCGTTCACCGCGGCCGCGCGCAAGGACTTCGGACCGCTGACCGACACACCGCCGACCTTCGACGGAGCGCTCGAGGATGACTGGCGCACCGTATATCCGCAGCGGCTCGCGGACTTGGCCGTGGCGTTCGGCGATCCGGCCGCCTGGCAGGGCATGAGCCGGGCCGGTGGCGTCGACTTCCCCGGCGAAGTGGCGGGGATGGTCGCTCTGACGGAGGTGGTGGTGCACGGTTGGGATCTGGCCAAGGCCACCGGTCAGCCGTATGACATCGACGCCGCCACCGCCGACGCGGTCGTGCCGCACGTCGCACAGTTCGCGGCGGAAGAGCCGGTCGAGGGGCTGTTCGACCGTGCAGTGCCCGTTCCCGACGATGCTCCGGTGCTCGACCGGATCGTCGGGCTGACGGGTCGTGACCCTGCGTGGAGTGGGCCCTGACCGGGCACACTTAAACCATGGATCCGGTCATCGCCCTTCGCCAGATTGCCTACTACAAGGACCGGGCGCGGGAAGATCCCCGCCGGGTGATGGCCTACCGGAACGCCGCCGACGTCGTCGAGGCGTTGACGGACGCCGAGCGTGATCGTCACGGCGCGGCCAACAGCTGGCAGTCGCTGTCGGGAATCGGACCCAAGACCGCGAAGGTCATAGCGCAGGCCTGGGCCGGCCGCGAACCCGACGTGCTTGTCGAATTACGCTCGAACGCAGCCGATCTCGGGGGCGGTGATATCCGCGCGGCCCTGCGCGGCGATCTGCATGTGCACTCGAACTGGTCCGACGGGTCGGCACCGATCGAGGAGATGATGCTGGCGGCAATGGAATTGGGCCACGAGTACTGCGCGCTGACCGACCACTCGCCGCGGCTGCGCGTGGCCAACGGGCTTTCGCCGGAGCGGCTGCGCGAGCAACTGGACGTGATCGACGAGATCCGTGACATGGTCGCGCCGATGCGCATCCTCACCGGTATCGAGGTCGACATCCTCGACGACGGCTCGCTCGACCAGGAGGACGAACTGCTCGAGCGCCTCGACGTCGTGGTGGCCAGCGTGCATTCCAAACTGTCCATGGATTCGACCGCGATGACCCGTCGCATGCTCAAGGCCGTGGCCAATCCGCATACCGATGTGCTGGGCCACTGCACCGGACGGCTGGTGACCGGCGGTCGAGGGGTGCGGCCCGAATCGAAGTTCGACGCCGAGAAGGTGTTCACCGCGTGCCGCGACAACGGCACCGCCGTCGAGATCAACTCGCGGCCCGAACGCCGGGATCCGCCGACCCGTCTGCTGAACCTCGCGCTCGAGATCGGCTGCGTGTTCTCCATCGACACCGACTCGCACGCGCCGGGTCAGCTCGAGTTTCTGGGCTACGGTGCGCAGCGTGCGCTGGACGCGGGCGTTCCGGCCGAGCGGATCGTCAATACGTGGTCGGCCGACAAGCTGTTGGACTGGACCAGCTCGTAGACCTTCCTCAGCTGGACGTGGCGAATGGATGATGCGGCCTCAGTCCGGCAGGTGTGGCATCTCGAGGCCGGGATCGCGCCCGAGTTGGACGCCGCGCATGACGGCGGCGTTGCCATACCGCTTCCGCACCTGGTCGACGGCGTCGTCCAACGCGATGACGTCATGGGCGGGCGCAGGTGGGAACGGCAGCTCCAGTTGTTGCGCGCCGTCGCGGTCGATGTTGGACACGGCGAAACCGACGAGCGTCAGGCCGCGTTCGGCGATCAGGGGGGCGGCCGACGCGACGAGCATGCGTGCGGCGTCGAGGATCATGTCGGTCGACGCGGTTGCCCGCGGCATGGTGTGGGACCGGGTCGCGCGGCCGAAGTCGTCGAAACGCAGGCGCAGCACCACAGTTCGTCCGGTGCGGCCCGCTTTGCGCATGCGGCGGGTGATCCGGTCGACGAGGTTGACGACGACGGCGTCGACCTCCGCGTCCGACATCGTGTTGCCCCGCCTGCCCAGGGCGCGCTGCGCGCCGACCGAACGTCGTCGCACACCCGTCACCACCCGCCGGCGGTCGATGTTGCGGGACAACGCGAACAGCCGATAACCCATCGCCCCGCCCAACAAAGACGACAGCGTCGACTCCGACAACTCGGCGACGTCGGCGACGGTCTCGATGCCGTGTGCGTGCAACTTTTCGGCGGTCTTGGCGCCTACACCCCAGAGCCGTCGCACCGGCAGGGGATGCAGGAAGGCGAGCTCACGGTCCGGCGGAACGAGTAACAAGCCGTCGGGCTTGGCCTCCTGGCTGGCGACCTTGGCCAGGAACTTGGTGCGGGCGATGCCGACGGTGATCGGCAGCCCCACCCGGTCGCGCACCGCCGTGCGTAGTTGCGCGCCGATCTCCACCGGGGTGCCGGAGACCCGCAGGAGCCCGGAGACATCGAGGAACGCCTCGTCCACGCTGAGCGGCTCGACGATGGGCGAGGTGTCGTGGAACACCTCGAAAACGGCGCGGCTGGCTTCGGAGTACGCCGACATCCTCGGCGGCACGACGATCGCGTGCGGGCACAGGCCGCGAGCCTGCCGCCCGCCCATCGCGGTGCGAACCCCGTAGGCCTTGGCCTCGTAGCTGGCGGCGAGCACGACGCCGCCGCCGACGATCACCGGCCTGCCGCGCAGCGCGGGGTCGTCACGCTGCTCGACCGATGCGTAGAAGGAGTCGAGATCAGCGTGCAGGATCGTCGCCGACGGCCGAGCCGTCGATCCAGATGACACGAACACATGTTCGCATCGCGGTATGACTAGTGGGGGGTCTTGCCGTAGATACTGGTGATCCAGACGTGCACAACGGTGTCGAGCGCCGAGTCCTCGGCGATCGACGGGCGTTGGCCCGTGTACGAGGCGAACATGGCCCGCTCGTTCATCAGGTTGAGGGCGGCGGCGAGGTCCTGGGCAGGCACGGTATCCGGCGCCGCGCCGCGGGCGCGTTCGGCGTTGATGACAGCAGCGGTGCGGTCGACCCACTTCTGCATGAAGGTCGACCAGAGTTCGCGCAATTCTGCGTTGGTCGCGGTGGCCCCGACGCCCGCGAGCACGACGGCCAGGTGAGTGCGCAGGGGTTCGAAGAAGGCGTAAATACTGTCGTGCCACGCGCGCGCCGGGTCGGTGGAGTAGTCATCGGCCCGACCCTCGAAGGTGGCGTCGGCCTCGGCGAGAACCTTTTCGAACAGCGTCAGCAGCACCGCGTCCTTGGACGGGAAGTAGAAGTAGAAGGTCGGCCGGGACAGACCCGCTCCCTTGGCGAGGTCATCCACCGATATCTCCGCAAGCGGCCGCTGTTCGAGCAGGCGTTCCAGGGTCGTGAGGATCGCCTGTTCCCGATCGTCCCCCGAGGGGCGGGTCGATCGGCGGGCACGGGAGACAGAGGCCCGGTTGGCGGTGGTCACAGGGCCCGAGTCTACACAGTGTCGACTTTCTCAACACACCGTTGACTATCTCGACACACCGTTGATACGCTCCGGTACCATGAGCGAACACCTCGACGTCGTCATCGTGGGAGCCGGGATCTCCGGCATCAGCGCCGCCTGGCACCTGCAGGACCGCTGCCCGACCAAGAGCTATGCGATCCTGGAGCGCCGCGACAATCTCGGCGGCACCTGGGACCTGTTCAAATACCCCGGGATCCGCTCGGACTCCGACATGTTCACCCTCGGCTTCCGGTTCAAGCCGTGGACGTCGGAAAAGGCCATCGCCGACGGGCCGTCGATCATGTCCTATCTGAAGGACACGGTTGCCGAGTGCGGCATCGACAAGCACATCCGGTACGGCCACCGCGTCCTCGGCGCGGACTGGTCCGACGCCGACAATCGCTGGACCGTCCGCATCGAAGCGGACGGCGAGGTGCGCGAGATCACCGCGTCCTTCCTGTTCGCCGCCAGTGGCTACTACAACTACGACGAGGGATACTGCCCGGAGTTTGCGGGACGCGACGACTTCGAGGGCACGATCATCCACCCGCAGCACTGGCCGGAGGACCTGGACTACGTCGGCAAGAAGATCGTCGTGATCGGCAGCGGCGCGACCGCGGTGACTCTCATTCCCGCGCTTGCTAATTCAGGCGCAGGTCATGTCACGATGCTGCAGCGCTCGCCGACCTATATCGGTGCGCTGCCTGACGTGGATCCGTTCACCGTCCAGACGAACAAGATGCTGCCGACCAAGGTGGCTTACGTCCTCAATCGGTGGAAGAGCATCCTCTTCCAGTCCGCCCAGTACCGAATCAGCAGGCGATTCCCGAACTTCATGCGCAAGCAGCTGATGACGATGGCGCAACGGCGACTGCCCGAGGGCTATGACGTCGACAAGCATTTCGGCCCGAGGTACAACCCGTGGGACGAGCGGCTGTGTCTGGCGCCGAACGGCGACCTGTTCAAGACCATCAAGAAGGGCAAGGCCGACGTCGTCACCGACACGATCGAGCGGTTCACCAAGACCGGCATCAAGCTGACCTCGGGCGAGGAGCTGGAGGCCGACATCATCGTCACCGCAACGGGTTTGAACCTGCAGCTCTTCGGAGGGGCGGAGATCTCTCGCAACGGCGTACCGATCGAACTGAACGAGACCATGGCCTACAAGGGCACGATGTTGACCCACATGCCCAACATGGCGTTCACGATCGGCTACACAAACGCGTCGTGGACGCTGAAGGCAGACTTGGTGTCCGAGTTCTTCTGCCGGGTGATCAACTACATGGATGCCAAGGGTTTCGACACCGTCGAACCGCAGCATCCGGGAGACAGAGTCGACGAGGCTCCGCTGATGGACTTCACTCCCGGCTACGTGTTGCGCGCATTGGATTACCTGCCGAAGTCCGGACACATCGCGCCGTGGCGCCTCAAGCAGAACTACCTGCTGGACCTGCGCTTGATCCGGCGCGGCAAAGTCACCGATGAGGCCCTGCACTTCAGCAAGCACCGGGCGCCGGTGACGGCTTCGGCCTAGAGTCTCAGTCTGCAGCGACGACGACAATGCCGTCGTCGTCGCTGTAGGCGATCTCGCCCGGGGCGAACTCCACGCCGCCGAACTCGACGGCCACATCACGTTGACCGTCACCGGTTTTCGTGCTCTTGCGGGGGTTGGTGCCCAACGCCTTCACACCGATGTCGAGGGTGCGCAGCGTCGACGAGTCCCGTACCGCACCGTTGATGATGATGCCGACCCAGCCGTTGTCGACGGCCAGGCCGGCGATGACGTCACCGACGAGCGCGGCGTGCAGCGAACCCCCGCCGTCGATGACGAGCACACCGCCGTTACCCGGTTGGGACAGTACGGATTTCAACAACGCGTTGTCCTCGAAGCACTGCACCGTGGTGATCGGCCCGGCGAACTCGGATCGTCCGCCGAACTGGCGGAACTGCAGATCACAGCTGCGGACATCCGGGCCGATGTCGTCGACGAGGTCTGCGGTGGGACGGAAATCGATGCTCACTCGTCGATGTTAGCGATCACGATGTCGCGGACGAACTGCGCCAAACCCGGCTCGACGTCGTCGTAGTACCGGGTGAATCGTTCGTCGGCCACATACATCTCGACAAGGTTGCGGTGCATCTCACCGCCGAAGTCGTAGAACCTCTCGATCGACGCACGATGCCGGGCGACCAGTTCGTCGGCCACCTGGGACCCCGGTTGGACGCCGTCGCGCTTGGCCTCGGCCAGCGCCTGCAGCAACGCGTCACCCTCTGCCTTGATGTCGATCCAGTCCTGCTTGGTGAGCGCCGCGGCCCGCTGCTGCGACTGTTTCCACGCGTCGGTCTGCCCCCAACGCTGTTCAGCCTCGACGGCGTACTCCTCCCCGAACGCGGTAGTGCCGAATATCTCGATCTGTTCCTCCGCGGTCAGCTGAATACCGCTGCGGTGTGCGCTCATCAGTTCCTCCACTGCCTTGATCGTGTGTTGCAGCCGGTCGGCCTGGTCCAGCAGCAGCCGGTGCTGCCGCCGGAGGTGTTCGAGCACATCGGCATCGCCGTCGTCCAGCAGTGCTCGGATGTCCTCGAGTGGCAGCCCGACGGAGCGGTACACCAGCACCAAGTGCAGCCGTTCGATATCGGCGTCGGTGTAACCGCGGTACCCCGCCGGGGTGCGGACGCTCGGCACCACCAGACCGATGTGGTCGTAATGGTGCAGGGTGCGTACCGAGACGGCGGTGAGTGCGGCTACCGCTCCGACGGTCTTGGCGTTCATGACACCACTATCGACCCTGACGTCGCGTGAGGGTCAAGAGAATTCGGTTCAGCCCTCGTCAGAGCCGCGACGCATGATCAGCACTACGAGGATGGCCAGCACACCGGCGGCGATCGCCGCTGCGATCGGCAGCCGGGAAGGCTCGGGCCCGATGAACGGCACCGGCGCGGGCCCGGCGACCGGGTTGCTCGCGGTGGCGACGGTGGCCTTGGCCTTGGCCGCGGCTTCACGCGCGGCTGCGGTGAGATCGCCGTTGGTATCCGCGAGCTTCGGCGGTGCCGGCGTCTTGGCGGGAGCGTCCTTGGCCGGGGCCTTCTTCGCGGCTTTCTTGGCCGGGGTGGCCTTCTTCGCGGGGGCGGCTTTCTTCGCAGCCTTGGCCGGGGCCTTCTTGGCAGGAGTCTTCTTCGCGCCCTTGGCGGGGGCCTTGGCCGGCTGCGCTGACGGTGGCGGCGGTGCTGCGGGTGGCTGCGCTGCCGGTGGCGGTGCTGCGGGTGGCTGCCCGGCGGGGGCGGCCGGTGGCGTGGGCGCAGGCGGCGGCGTGGACCCAGGCGGCGTGGACCCAGGCGGCGTGGACTGGGCCCCTTCGTCTGGTCGGTCCTGCTGGTCTGCCATCGGCTGCTCCTTTGCAGTGTCGTGTCTGCGCGCGTCCGGCGTCAGCGCGGGTACCGGCATTGGCCCCCATCATGCCAGGTCGGCTATAGCGCTAACCGGTGGCGGCCAGACCGGCCGCCAGAGCGAGCGCCACGGCCATCACCGCCAATTCGACCAATGAGCGGGATCGCGACAGCACGGCGGTGCTTCGGTGCGTCCGTGCCGCGGGAACCCAGATCGTGCGGTTACGCCAGCCCATCACCATCAGCACCGCCGCCACCGCCACCTTGGCCGTCAGCAGCCGGCCGTAGCCGGTGGAGTACAACTCGGCGGGCGACCCGAGCCGGTCGACCGCCGCCACCGCGCCGCCGAGCAGCAGCGCCAGGACACACCACAGGGACAACTGGGAGAATCGCGGCAGCACGCGCGCCCACTGACCGCGATGGTCGACCGTCAGCACCAGGCCCGCCAGCGCACCGCACCACAGCGCGGCCGCCAGCGTGTGAACGGCCAGCGCCAGACCGCCGAGCGCGCTTTCGAAGAAGTGACCCGTGACCAGGCGGCTCGTCAGGCCGACCGCGGAAAGACCGACCACCACGACATTGACCGCCGCGGTACGCGGCGCCGCGACCGTTGCCACACATAGCGCTGCGGCGGCCGCAACAGCGAGGATCCCGGCGCGCCCCGCCGCGGTGTCCACCGCGAAATCGATGGTCGTCGATGCGCCCAGTCGCCAGACCGGGACCGCGCCGGCTTGGGCAGCCACGGCGATCAGTCGGCCGAGTTCGGCCACCAGCCAAACCGCGCCCGCGGCGGACAACGGCACGGTGGTGCGACCGACGAATTCGCGGCGGTGGCGCTCGTCATCGAGCATCGGCACGACCGCGAGCCCGAGACAGACGACCGCCGCGCAGTCGGCGACCGCACGTACGAGCGTCACCGGCAGTGAGTTCTGCGGGTACGCCAGCGCCCACGCCACCACCGACGCGGCGACCACCACCAGCGTCCCGCCGGCCAGCGCCGCGGAACGTCTCACGTCCGGCGCCGCGCCGCCCACAGAACACCGGCACCGACGATCAGTACGGCGCCGACGTAGAAGGGCCACACCGGAACTCCGCCGTCGTCCTCGGATGTACCGGACGAATCAGCGGCCGGTGGCGCGGCACCGGCAGGCGGTCCGGCGACACCGCTACCCGCCGCAGTCAGCTGAAACGACCACGAGCCCGAGACGACATGGCCATCGGCCGATGTGGCGCGATAGTTCACGGTGTATCTGCCCGAGGGGCCGAGCGGACGGACCCCGACGCTGATGACGGTGCCGTCGACCGCCGGCTCACCGGTGGACCACAGGTTGCCGTCGGGACCGACCACCGTCATCGCCGCGAACTGGGGTTGCATCTCTTCGTTGAACGTCGCGCTGACCCGGTCCGGTGCCTGCGGCAGTGAGGCATTCTCGCCGGGGTCGGACGCGATTAGGGCGGCGTGCGCGGCAGCGACACCGGCATTGCCCAGTGTTCCCACCGCCAGGCCGAATATCAGAACCGCGACGGCGGCAAGGTGCGTAGCAGCTCTCATTCGATTGTGCGCACGTCAGACCAGGCCGAGCCGGGCCATCAAGTCGGCGTCGATGCCGTCGAGTTGCTTGGCGATGGCGGCGTGGGCCGAACGGCGCTGCGCGAGTGGCATGTTCTCCGCCGCGGCGACGGCGGCCGACAGATCACCGAGGCGATCGGTGATTGCCGCGACGAACTGTTTCGTTTCGGCGTCCTTGGGCTTCTTCTCGGCGACCATCCGCAGCGACTGCTCGGCACCGGCGATCCGCGCCGAGAGTTCCCCGCCTTGGCCGGAGAACTGACCGAGCTGGCTCAGCGGAACACCCAGGCGGGCAGCGCGGCGCTCGTCGGCGTAACCACGCGCTGCGATAGAGGCCCGGTACACCAGCGGCACCGCCACCGGTGCGAGCAGCCGGGTGATCGTGAGGGCGCGGCGAATTCTGGTGGGCGAGAACAACTTACCTTCGCGCGCGGCCTTCAGCTGCAGGTCCGCGACCTTGAGCGCGGCCCGGTCGGTCTCGCGCTGGGCCCTGAGTTGAGCCTTCAGGGCGCGCGTTTCCGACCGGTGCTCGGCCTTGATGCGGCGAGCTTCGTTCTTGGCCGCCAGTCTGGCCTCGAGTTTCGCCTTCGCCTTGATGGCGCGGGCCTCGGCCTTTCGGGTGGCGCGGGTTTTGCGCTTGAACAGGCTCATCCCAGCAGTCTCCCGGTCGCGTTGTCGATGCCGCACAACACTATCTCCCGGTGCGTGTCACCCGTGGCCCTGGCCCGAGACGATGCCGATTTGGTCGTGGGCAAACCGGCCAACGCACCTGTGCGACAATCGCTTGACGGCAAATCCGCAGCGGCGATGCGTGTGATGGGTGGTGCAGAAGTGGGTTCGCGTGTGGGCATCGCCGCGGCCGGCTTCCTCGTCGCTTACGGGTTGTTGGTCGGCGGTGCCGGCAATATTCCTGCGAATGCGACCCCGGCGCCCGGCTCAGTCTCGGCCGACGACGGGGATGACGGCAGGACCGAATCCGGGCAAGACGGGGGAGCCCCGTCGGCGGCCCGGCCGGGCGGCCGTGGCCACGCGTCGCCGGGCGCCGGATCTCGAGGGGACGAGCCAGACGGTCGTAAGCCGCGTGAACGCAAATACGGAAGCGGACGCGTGCCCCATCAGAAGCCGCAGACCGAGGACGGCGGTGACGCCGAAACGCCGCCCAAAGAGCCACCACGGGAAGAACCGCCCGGCGAGGAAGATCCCGACGACTGCTGGCCATGGCCACCCGGACCGCGGCCCGACCCGTCGCCCCCCGGTAACGGTGGAGGTGCGGGCCCCCCTATCCGGCCGCCGGCGGGTCGGCCGCATGCGCCGCCGATGCAACTGCCGCCACATCTGCTGCCCGAGCACACGCCGTCGCAGCCGGGCGTGGTCGACGCCGAACCCGGCATCGGCATCGCCGCGCCGCAACTTCCGGTCGCGCCGATCGCCCTACCCATCGTCGTGGCGCCCCCGGTGGCACTCCCTGGTGGCGCAGCTCCGCGCGGGCTACCGACCGAGCCGGTCCCGGCGTCGCCGCGCGGACCCGCGACCGAACCGCCCGCCGGGCGGCAGGCGCCGCCTGCCGAGACGGCCAGCAACGTCGCGGCCCCACCCCCGTCATACCGCGCCGGGTACACCGAATACCTGCGCAACGCAGGGATTTCACAGGTTGCCCTCGTGGCGGCACCGGGGCTCGCAGGCATGGTGCTTCTCACCGGTGTCGGTGGCCTCGTCGGCTACCGACAGGCAAAGGCGGGGCACGCGGTACGCGCCGGAGGCGCCGCAAGATTTGTGGACTGAACTGTCGGGGAACCGCTGCTTCGGCGGCCCGAACAGCGCATAGTGGATTGGTCGAAAGGGGGAACGTATGCCCGCCAGCCGCAACGTCACCCGTGCCGTGAGTGCGGTCCTGGACCTCGCTCCGCGCCACGGGGAGGTGTCGCTCACCCGGCTAGTCGATGCGGTCGGTAAGGACAGGGGGCGTCCGATCGAGCTGAAGACAGCCGATTTGCCGCCCGGGGTGTGCGGGCAATGGCGTCAATACGCCGATCGCGACGTCTTTCTGATTCAGAAGGGCCTGCCGGCATGGGACCGCACCCTCGCACATGAGCTCGGCCACTTGGTCCTCGGGCACGAGGGCATGCCGGTTGTCGAGGCCGCCCTGGAGAACACCGAGATGGCCAGCTCCGAGTTGATCGGCTACATGCTGAACCAGCGCACCGGATGTATGGGACCCAATGGCGAAGACGCGGAGCAGGAAGCCGAGGACTTCGCGGCGCTGCTGCTGTATCGGTTGGGGCGGTTGCCCTCCGATCGCGCCTCCATCGTCCAGGTCCGGCTCGGAGAGGCGTTTGGTTGATCATCTGGGTGATCGCCGGTCTGCTCGGATTGGCCACCGGTTTACGTATCGGATGGGCGCTGGTCAACAAGCAATCACTGGTGAGCACCGCGATGATCCTCGCGCTGGGAAGCCTCGGGTTGGTCGCCGCACTGAACTGGCAGCCCCTGACGCTCCTCGTCGACACCGTCCTGCGGTGGCCGAACATCTCGATGGGCCTGTCGCAGGTGGCGCTCGTGATGTGCGCGGCGGGCAGCTGCGTGATGATCACCACCGTCGCGTCCGGGCGTAAGCCGGCCACCATCCGCAGGATCGCGCTCGCGCAGTACACCGTCGCGGTTGTCATCGCGGTGGTGAGCCTGGTGACGTTCTTCTCGGCGGAGCAGCAGCCGGAGATGGCGCCCGAGGAGTATCTGCAGCGGACCCTGGCCGCGGACGGCAACTCGCTGCCCTGGCTGTTGCCGCTGCTGTACGTACTGCTGGCGCTGACGCTGGTGTCGTGGGCCGGACTGCGGTACTCGAACCGCAGCCGTCGCGGCAGGGCGTTGTTCGTGTTCACGGTCGGCATCGTGCTGATCGTCTTCGCGTCGGGATTCTTTTTCTTCCGGGCCGTGGGCCGGACCGGACCCGTGGGGGTGGGCGCCGCGGCCACCCTGCTCGGATGCGCGATGCTGGTGGTCGCCGCGGGCTCGCTGCTGCCGAGCATCGAGGACTGGTTCGGTGCGCGCCGCGAGCTCAGGGTGATCCAGCCGCTGCTGGGCGAACTGGGGCGCCGGCATCCGGATGTCGGAATCGGCGTGCGTCCCCGCGGTCCGCTCGCGTTCCGGGTGGCCGAACGGATGTCGTTGATCTCGGATGCGTTGTTCCTGGAGGCGACGGCTGCCGATGTCACGCGAAAGCGGGTAGGCCCGACCGGTGCGCTCGCCGATCGTGACGCCGAGGAGGACGACGGCGACATCGACGGGGAGGACGCCGAGATGGAGCCGCCACCGGTGTCACCCGAGGAGCAGGCGCACGCCGTCGCGCTGTGGATCTACGCCGGCCGCGAGGGTGCACGGAAAAACGGGGACCCGAAGTTCCCCGGTTTGAGATGGTTGCGGCAGCCCAGCGTCTACTCGGACCGCGAATGGATCCTCGAGATTGCCACGCAGTACCGCACGCTCGTGAGGTCAGAGAAGTCTTCTACATAACGACTTCGCCGGCAACCGTAATGCCGGCCACGGCGGGCTAATCGTCCAGATGCTCCTGGCGACGCAGCTCATCGACCTTCTGGACGATGTCCTGCTGGGCCTCGACAGACAGGCCGACAGTGCGCGCCGCAATGCGACGGACGCCTTCGTCCCGCATGTTCGCGAGCCAGGTGAGCTCCTTGTCCAGCTTCTCGTAGTACTCGTCGTCGGTGAAGTACGCCGGCTTGATACGGAAGAAGTTGGCAAGGGCAGCCATGGTCGCTGCAGAGGGGTTGGTTCGGTTGCCAGAGCGCAGCTGCGACAGGTACGGAGCGGACATCGTCACGCCCTCGGACTTGAGTGCAGCGATCACCTCTGCGGAAGTGTGCGGACCGCGACCGGGCGGGTAGACCGTGTCGAAAAGTCTGTTTAGACGGGCGGCGAACGTCTTGCTCATCGGTATTGACCTCCACATGCGTAGACGAGCGGACTATTTGGCGGCGTATTTGCTGATCATCGTAGCGAGTGTTGTGCCCAAACCCAAGTGCAAACTAGGAAAGTTAACCCACCTTCCGCGATCTCAGGGCTCCCCCACCAGTGGCGACATCGTCAGAGTACGCAAGAACGGCGGTCGCATGGCGCGGTCGGGCAAATAAGTTCGACATCGTCAAAATTGCCGCACTCGGGGGTGTTGTCCCGATTGCCACAGTAATCCCGATTTTCACCACTGGCAACGTCCATAGTCAATGACAATGGCGGATCGAAGATTTGCTGTTTGTATGCAAATGGCGGGTTCGCATCCGCACGGGCAATAGTTGCGGGCGGCGCGGACCCGCGCTAGGGCGAATTGCACGAGGACGGCGCCGTCGATGCGGCGGCCGGCGCCGAATCTTGCCTCCGGGCGAAGCGAATCAGCGCCACGGTGCCGACGACGACGACCACCGACCCGGTGACCGCCAGCGCGACCCAGCGCAGCCCGAGCGCGCCGTCGAAGAGCAGCCAGAGGCCGAACACCAAGAACAGCATGCTGGCGAGCCTGTGCAGGAAGCCCTCGGGCAGTCGCTTGTGCAGCAGGACGCCCGCAGCGATCGCGACGCCGTCGGCGAGCACCATTCCGACGGTGGCCCCGATCCAGACGCCCAGCCAGTTGTGATCGCTGGCAAGGGTGACGGTGGCAAGCATCGTCTTGTCGCCGAGCTCGGCGAGGACGAAGGAGGAGACGATCGCGAAGATGACAAAACGTGGCTCGGCGACGCGGACCTCATCGGCGCCGTCATCGGCGCGGCCCTCACGCCACGTCCAGATCGCGAACAACAGGAAGGCGATGGCACCGGCAAAGGCGATCGGTCGGTCGGGAAGTGTCAAGCCGAGAAAATGGCCGATCGCCACCGACAGTCCGTGCACGAGCGTGGCGGCGATCGCGACGCCTGACAACACCACCCACCATCGATGGCGCAGTGCGTAGGTCATGGTGATTAGCTGCGACTTGTCGCCGAGTTCGGCCACGAATACGACCGCGAGACTGATGAGAATTGCGGTAACCATGGGTTGGGCACGACCTTTCGACCAAACAACGGTCGAAGGTCTCGCCCACCACCCCTCGTGCTGAGAAGCGGTTCGTCGGCCGGGCTTGCGCCAGTATGTCGACACGACGATTGGGGGCTACTCCCCTTCGCTGATAACTCGACTGTAGCGGCGGTGATGGCGACACGCCAGTCAGCACAACGATTTCGGGTAGCCGAATCGACCGTTCAGGTCTGCGGGTTCGGATGCCTTCGAAAACCCTTACGCGGCAAGGAGCATGGCAAGGATCGCGGTGTCGGGGTGGCTGATCGGGTCGACACCGACCCGGCTCACCATCGACGTGACGGTGCCGTCGGCCTCTGCCTCGACCCAGGCCGCGCGATGTTCGAGACCCAGGTGGGGGAGGCCGGGCAGCAGTACGCAGCCCGAGGCCGCACCCGAACACTCCGGCAGCGACGGCATGGTCTCGGACGGCGGATGCAGCATCAACAGGGCCGGTGGCTGATGCTCTGCGAAATACCCTGGCGGAACCGCCGATTCGCCGACGACCGTACCCTCGGCGACGACGAGGCCGACGGTGTTGGGCTCGGGTTCATCGGGTAGCTCTTCGCGCGCACCGAAAATCGTTGTGGTGGAAAGTAATCCAGGAAGCGATGCCACGCGGACGGCGACCATGAGTAGCTGTGCCCACTCTTTGGTGGAATCCGGCCAGCGGCCCGAGATCACGAAGCCCTTGAGTGATCCGCGCGAATGAAAGGGGGCGATCTCGATCGCCCGACCAGACTCCATTTCCATCTCGCCTCCGCACCATCGTTGTTCGGTGAAGCCCGACACGACTGTGGGTCGATCAGACCAGAATGCGCAGGTTCTCACCGGCGCGCAAGCGGACACGCAATCATTGGTCGCGGCTGCCTGGTGCCCGGACCGTGTAGACGACGCGATAGGTGCCTGCCGCGGACACCCATCCCAGTTCGTGGGAGTCGACGGCACCCGGCGCTGTGGGATTGTCCGACCGAGCTTCGAATATCGCTTTCGGGCCGGTGCCGTACACGTCGCCGACTCGTTTGACGAGCCAACGGGTGGACCGGCGAGGGTCGCGGAACAACCGCAACTGGCCGGTGCGGGGTACGCCGTCGCGCCATGCGACCAAGCCGTCGCCCGGTCGCAGCGCCGGGCGCATCGAGTCCTCGACAACCCTGAACAAACGCAATGGCCAACGGGGTGGAGGATGGTTTCGCGGCACCCTCGAAGGGTAGGTTAGGGCCATGCTGCATCGACTCATGAACAACGCCACCCCTGCCCACGCCCACTGCGACCTGTACTGCGGTGTTTACGATCCGGCCCAGGCCAAGATCGAGGCGCTCTCGTGTCTGAAGACGATCCAGAAGTACCACGACTCCGACGATGACCATTTCAAGGCCCGCGCGATCATCATCAAGGAGCGCCAGGCCGAAGAGGTCAAGCACCACCTGATGGTGTTGTGGGCCGACTTCTTCACCAAGGACCACTTCGAGCAGTTCCCCAACCTGCACCAGTTGTTCTGGGACGGCGTGCACGGCGCGGGTGACGTCAAGAAGTCTCTGGACGCCGCCGTCGCCGAGAAGCTGCTCAAGACGATCGACGAGATCGCCGACATCTTCTGGCAGACCGACAAGGGCAAGCAGATGGGCGTCTACCCGCCCGCTTAGCGACTGACATGGAGACGGGCCTGCTCACCGCGAGCAGGCCCGTTTTTCGTGCTAGTGAGGATTTCCCGGAGCGACGTCGATCAGTACAGGACGATCAGGGCGAGCACGCCCAACAAGACGAGCGCGATCACACCGGCCCGCATACAGGCCATCAACTGGCCGCGGGTGTAGGTGTTCGCGGAGGAATGCCACTCAGATGGCGGTACCGCGGACCCCGGCCCAATCGGATGCGACGACGTCATTAACAGCTCCTGACCTGCACGATCGATACCCTCCCCGGTGAGATCGGTCACAAAACCACGTAGTGACCGCGATCATAACCCCTGCGGTTCGTCGGAAGAAATCGGCGCGGAGAAGTGTTTAGAACTGCAGGTGGGGGGTACAAAACACTCGACAGCCGTCAAGAGGCGGATGGTTAGCCTGACGAGGTATTTCGCTCAGGCTCGCTCCGGCTGTTGATTGTCGGCTTGATCACATCCCAGTTTATCCACAGTGATCTTGAGCAACCACACAGATTCACCGGCTCAGGCTCCTTTTGTCCTGATCTTGGGCCTGTGGATGAACCTGTGGAAACTGTGGATAGCCGGGAATTGCTGGCCTGGGCGGACCCGCCGCCATATGCGAGCATTGGCGGATGGACTCCGACGCGGTCCCGCAGGCCGACATCGCCACCGTTCCGGCGAACTTCGACGAATCGGTGATCTTGCTCGACGTTCGCGAAGACGACGAGTGGCAGCGCGGCCACGCGCCAGGCGCCCGGCACATCCCGATGGGGCAGATTCCGGCCCGTATCGCCGAGATCGACACCTCAGCCACGTTGTACGTCGTGTGTGGGGTCGGGGGCCGCTCGCAGCGGGTCGCCGAATACCTGGCGCAGAACGGGTACGCGCCCATCAATGTCAGCGGTGGCATGCACGCGTGGGCGGACGCCGGACGACCGGTGGTCACCGACCACGGTGATGCGGGCGTCGTCTGAGCAGTCGCCGACAATCGCTGGCTAGGCTGGTCGGATGATCCAGGTCTGTTCCACGTGCGGAACGCGCTGGAACGTGCGCGACCGCCGAAGGGACTGGTGTCCGCGTTGCAACGGCGCGCTGCTCGCGCCGACGGGTCCAGACCCCGCTGGGCTGGGGACCCCACCGTCAAGGTCAAGTAGGAGACTGCCGCCGGGGTATCGATGGATCGCGGTGCGTCCGGGATCGGCGCCACCACCGCGCCCGACTCGTCGCCCCCTCGGTCCGACCCCGCGCTACGCGTTCATCCCGCGTTGGGGCCTCGTCGACCGTTTCGACTCGATCGATCAGCAGCAGCAGGCGCCGCAGCGCCCGGGCCCGTCCGCCGGGATCGTGCGAACCACCCTGGTCGCGACCATGGCCGTGCTCGGTGCGGCGGCGCTCGCGCATCTGGTGCGCTACGCACTGCTCATCGTCAATCGCAGCATGTTGCTGAACCCGTGGGTGGCGGGTGGGGTGACGTGGATCGGCGTCGTGCTCAGTGTCATCGCGATGTTCATGGTGGTCGCCAGCGCGGTTGTGCTGACGAATTGGCTGATCGGCCGCAGGGCCGCCGCCTACGCCTACCGGGGACAGCCGGACCCGCGGTCGCTGTGGTCGCTTCGAGCGGGTTGCCTTGTGCCCGTCGCCAACCTGGCCTGGGCGCCGGTGTTCGTCATCGAGCTGGCGGGCGTCGAGGAGCGGTTCACCTGGCTCCGCAGACCCATCGCGGTGTGGTGGCTGGTGTGGGTCGCCAGCACCACGGTGTCGGTCTTCTCCATTGCGACGAGCTTCGCCACCGAGGCCCAGGCCATCGCCGACAACACGGTGACGACCACCGTGGCGTATCTGCTGGCGCTGGCGGCCGTTTTGCTCGCCATGAAAGTGTTCGACGGGTTCGAGCGCCAACCCGTCGAGAAGCCGTCCAAGCGCTGGGTGATCGTGCCCGACGCCGCCGTGAACACCGAGAGGCGAAGCGACACCGAACCCGAGAATGCGGCTGCGGTTGAGTCCGAAGGCCAAAACCCGGCAGCATAGGTACCTATGAACTCGGGCGACGGCACGCTCGCCGGCCATCCGTTCGTCGTGGCGCACCGCGGTGCGTCCGGTGAGCGCCCCGAGCACACCCTGGCTGCCTACGAGTTGGCACTGAAGGAAGGTGCCGACGGCGTCGAATGCGATGTGCGGCTGACCCGCGACGGTCATCTGGTCTGCGTGCACGACCGCAGGGTGGACCGGACGTCCAACGGAAGCGGACTGGTCAGCGAGATGACGCTGGCTCAGCTGCGCGAATTGGATTACGGCGCTTGGCATCCCAGTCGGGAAGTCCACGGTGCGACCCCTGACACGGGACTGCTGACACTCGACGACCTCGTCAGGCTGGTGCTGGACTGGAACCGCCCGGTGAAACTCTTCATCGAGACCAAACATCCCGTCCGCTACGGCGCGCTGGTCGAAAGCAAGGTCCTCGCACTGCTGCATCGATACGGCGTCGCGACGCCGGCCTCGGCCGACCTGTCGCGCGCCGTGGTGATGTCGTTCTCGGCGGCAGCGGTGTGGCGCATCCGGCGCGCGGCGCCGATGCTGCCGACCGTGCTACTCGGCGAGACGTCGCGTTTCCTCGGCGGCAGCGCCGCGACGACCGTCGGCGCGACCGCGGTGGGCCCGTCGATATCGACGCTGCGCGAGCACCCCGAACTGGTGGACCGCGCCGCCGCCCAAGGCCGAGCGTTGTACTGCTGGACCGTCGACCACTACGAGGACGTGCGCTACTGCCGAGACGTCGGCGTCGCCTGGGTGGCGACGAACCACCCGGGCCGCACCAAGGACTGGCTGCAGAACGGACTGACCGGGGTGCAGAGCGACTAGAGCGCGCCACCCGCCGCCCTGGGCGTTGTCGCCTGTCAGGGCTGTGCGTCGATGACGTCTTGTGGTACCGGCGCGTCGGTTTTCAGCGCGGCGAACAATTGATCGGCGACCTCGCTGTTCCACACCACGATCGATCCCGAATCGCCCTCGGTGAACTCGCCGATCGGCACCGTCGTCGTCGTGACGTCCCCCCGCAGCGCCCAACCGAGCCGCGCCAGGTCCCAGACGTGGTCCTCCTGGCCGACGGTGACCGCCCCCGATGCCGCGTGCGCCATCGGATACCAGCGCAGCGGGTTCAGCCACACCGCGGGACTGGCGGCGCGGTGCAGCAGGGCGGACATGAACTCGCGCTGATTCACCATCCGGTCCAGATCTGCCCGGGGCGTGGCCCGGGTGCGGACATAGCCGAGCGCGGCGCGGCCGTCGAGCTTCTGACAGCCCGCGGGCAGGTTGATACCCGCCAGCGGGTCGTCGATCGGCTCGGCGGGGCACATGGTCACCCCGCCCACCGCGTCGACCATGACGGCGAACCCGTCGAAACCGATCTCGGCGTAGTGGTCCAAGCGAAGCCCGGTGGCCTGTTCTACGGTCTGCGCCAGCAGCGGCGCCCCGCCTTCCAGGAATGCCGCGTTGATCTTGTCGCTGCCGTAACCGGGGATGTCCACGTACGAGTCGCGCGGGATCGACACCATCGTCGTTGGCGTGCTCGATCCGAGACCGGGGATGTGGACCAGCAGAATTGTGTCGGTGCGGCCGCTACCGAGGTCGCCGCCGGTGGCCAACTCCGCCTGTTGTTCGGGTGTCAGCGCCTGTCGACTGTCCGACCCCACGAGTAGCCATGTCGTACCTGAGCCCGCAACGGGTCGGTCCGGGTAGTCGGCCAGTGCCGGTATGCGGTGCAAAGACGAGTCGATCCAGACTCCACCGCCCACAATGGCGACGACGAACAGGAGCAGCAGAACAACCAGCATGCGGCCCCAATGACGTTTGCGCCGAGGCTTTTTCGGCGCCGGCGGCGCTGGTGGACGGGCCTGCGGTGCCGGCGGCCGCGCCCGTGGCGGTGGCGGTGGCGGCCGGTGCGGCGGTGGCGGCCTCCGCTGCGGCGGTGGCGGCGGTGGCGGCGGGAGTCGATGCCGAGGATTCGGCGGGTTCGGCGGGTTCGGTAGCGCTGACGGCCGGTAGTTGGGATCGCGCCGGATCACCTGCGACGGCTCCCGGCGTCGATACGGGTCGAAACCCGGGGGCTGCTGCCGGTTGTCGTCCACAGCAAGAATGTACGTCGGCCGGACCCTACTGCAGCCAGTTCAGCTGGCCCGCCGCCAATGCGTACCCGACGAATGCGACCGCGTCGATCAGCGCGTGCGCGACGATCAGCGGCCACAACCGTCCGGTGCGCAGGTACACATAGCCGAACACCAGGCCCATCGCCACGTTGCCGAGCCCGGCGCCGAAACCCTGATACAGGTGGTACAGACCGCGCAACAGGCTGGTGATGATCACCGCGGCCAGCGGGCTGATCCGCAGCTGGCGCAGGCGGGTGAGCAGGAACCCGACGACGATCACTTCCTCGGCCCAGCCGTTCGCGAACGCGACGAGCAGCAGCACGGGGATGCGCCACCAGGTGTCGTACAGCTCCGCGGGTTCCACCGAGGCGTTCATGCCCAGCACTCGTGAGAGCAGATAGAACGCCAGGCCGGGCAGCCCGATCAGCAGTGCCAGGCCGACGCCGCCAAGGAGGTCGGGGCGCCACTGGATTCTGCCCAACCCGATTTGGGCGGGACCAAACCCGCTGCGCCACAACAGGTATAGACCGAGAGCACCCCACGCCAGTAGCTGGAATACCCACGAGAGGTTGAGCCCGAGGTCGATCAGGTCGAATGGTGACCGGCGCGGATTGAGCGCCACGACCTGTCCGGACAGCCCGAGCAGGACCGCCTCGATCAGGTTGAGCAGGGCGGTGTACGCCGACAGTCCGAAGGTGACCGCCAATACGACGACGATCTCGATGCGCAACCCACGGCGCTGCGGGTCTGTCAGGTCGTCGGGGAGGCCGGTCACCGGGCCAGGCTAGCGGCCCGGCCGCGGCTCAGAGCCGGCGCGCGCGCAAGCCGTTGAGGAACGGGCAACCCATCAGAACCCTGAGCGCCTGGGACAGACCGCTGACGTCGTCGACCGGCTTCGCGAAGGGCAGCCGAACGTCGTGGTCGCCGTCATCGCCCTCGATACGCAGCTGGACACCATAGCGATCCAGACCGAGGGGACGGACGCGTCCGCGGCGCAGCGAGCTGGGCAGTCGGCTGGCCAACCGGTCGACCACCTCGCGGTGCGCGGACTCCATGTGCTGCAGCCAGCACGACTCCATCGCGCAGAACGGGTCGGGACGTGCACCCAGCAGCGCGCTCAACCCGACGGATTCGGCCCCGGTGGAATCGGCGACGACAACGGAGTCGATCTCGAGCCTCATCAACGCGTAGCGGGTGTCCTTCTCGGAGTCGGTGGGTCCCGAGTTCACCTGGAGCAAGGCGGGATTCGGATCCTCTGCGGCGATGAGGTCGAGCAGCGCGGAGACCTCGCCGGAGGGGACGTCGTGCAGGCGGCCGCGGATCCACACCAGTGACCGCACCGGTTCGCGCAGCGGCAGCGGGGCGTAGTCGGTCATCTCCAGCACCGCCTGAACACCGGCCGCACCCGCCGAAACCGCCATGTGAGCGACGGCGCCGTCGATCGGAACGGTGATCGCGAACGAACCGTCGTCGAGCAGGTGGTGCACCGGAGATTCGGCGGGTTCCAGCCCTTCGACCGCCAGCATCGCCCCGCCGGCCCGTGCGAATGCGCTGCGGATGCGCTCGGCCGTCGTCGGTGTGGCTTTGGTCTCCAGCTCTGTCATGGCCAACCTCCCGTAGATAAGGTGAGCCTAACTTAACTACGGCGCCTGCGGACGCGCAAGGCTTACGCGCAGCGGAACGGGATTACCGAGGTGAACCGATAGGGTTGGATCGTGACCCGTATCGCATATCTCGGACCCGAAGGGACCTTCACCGAGGCGGCCTTGCGCGGCATGGTCGAGGCTCAACTCGTCCCCTTGACCGAGTTCGAATGGTTTCCGACGAGCAGCCCCGCTGCCGCGCTGGAAATGGTGCGATCCGCAGACGCCGCCTTCGCGTGCGTGCCGATCGAGAACTCGATCGACGGTTCCGTGCTCCCGACACTGGACAGTCTGGCGACCGGTTCGCCACTACAGATCTTCGCCGAATACACCCTCGACATCGCCTTCACGATCGCGGCGCGCAGCGGCGTGGCCGATCCCGCCACGATCGCTGCGTTTCCGGTGGCGCGCGCCCAGGTCGCGAAGTGGGTCGCGAAGAACTATCCCGACGCTGAATTCCAGGCTGCGAACTCCAACGCCGCGGCGGCCGTCGACGTCGCCGAAGGCCGCGCCGATGCCGCCGTCACCACCGCGCTCGCCGCGCAACGCCACGGTCTGGACGTGCTCGCCGCCGGTGTCGTCGACGAACCCAACGCACGCACCCGGTTCGTCCTCGCGGGACCGGTGGGCCCACCACCGCGGCGGACCAACGCCGACCGCACATCGGTGGTGCTGCGGCTCGCCAACGTTCCCGGGGCACTCGCGTCGGCGCTCGGGGAGTTCGCCGCCCGCGACATCGACCTGACCCGCATCGAATCGCGGCCAACCCGAACCGAACTGGGTACCTACATCTTCTTCCTCGACTGCGTCGGTCACGTCGACGATGCGCCGGTCGCCGAGGCACTCAAGGCTTTGGTCGAACGTTGTGTGGATGTGCGATATCTCGGTTCGTGGCCGATGGGCTCGGCCACACGGACGCAGGTGCGGGAGGACCAAGTGCGGGAGGAAGAAGGGTGAGTGGACGGCTGGTGCTGGTCCGGCACGGACAGTCACACGCCAACGTCGAGCGTCGGCTCGACACCAGGCCGCCGGGGGCGGAACTGACCGATCTCGGGCGCGACCAGGCCCGGACATTCGCGCGCGGACTCACCGACAAACCCGGCCTCATCGCGCATTCGATCGCGGTGCGGGCCTCGCAGACCGCACGTGAGATCGCCGGCGAACTCGGCGTGGACACCCACGAGCTGGAGGGGATCCACGAGGTTCAAGTGGGCCACCTCGAAGATCGTCACGACGACGCGGCCATCGAGGAGTTCAACAGCATCTACCAGCGATGGCACGAGGGCCATGTCGACCTGTCGCTGCCCGCCGGGGAGACGGCCAGCCAGGTGCTTGAGCGCTACCTGCCGGTCGTCACCCAGTTGCGCATCCGCTACCTCGACGACGATTCGTTCTCCGGCGACATCGTCGTGGTCAGTCACGGCGCCGCGATCCGGCTGGCCTCGGCCGTGCTGGCCGGCGTCCACAGCAGCTTCGCCCTCGACCACCACCTGGGCAATACGGAGGCGGTGGTGCTGGCGCCGATCACCGATGGACGATGGAGCTGTGTGCAGTGGGGAACGATACTGCCGCCGTTCTATCCCGAGTCCGACGTCGATCCCGTTCGGGACGCACTCGAGTCGGCCGACCCGATGGGCTGAGCGCCTCAGATCGCCTTCGTGATGGAGGCGTCGCGGGCGCACGGGCAGCCGACGGCCTCGCAGTCGATCGCGAAACCGTGCACCACTTCAGGAGTATGGCAGTCCGGCTCGGTGCATTCGGTACGGGCCAGTGCGTGGTGGATGACGGTGCCATGGCAGTGCTCGACCCCAGCCACACAGGCACGGCACCGGCTGCTCATGTGCCCAGTTTCTCGCGCGAGCGCACGCATATGCGCCAACAGCGCGGCGTGTCGGCGGGCTAACCCCAGCCGAGTTCGTGCAGACGATCGTCGTCGATGCCGAAGTGGTGGGCGATCTCGTGGATGACGGTGACGGCCACCTCGTCGACGACCTCCGCCTCGGTGTCGCAGAAGTCCAGCAGGGCACCGCGGTAGATCGTGATGGTGTCCGGTAGCGATCCCGCGGCATACCAGCTGTCCCGCTCGGTCAGCGCAACTCCCTCGTAGAGCCCCAACAGGTCGGGTTCGTCGGCGTTGCGGTCCTCGACGAGGACGACGACGTTGTCGATCGCCTTCGTCAGCTCTTGGGGGATCAGGTCGAGCGCGTCGGAAACCAGCTCGTCAAACCGTTGCGGGCTCATCCGCACGGTCACGCGGCTACGGCACCGGTGCAGGCGGCGGAGGAGGTACCACCGGCGGCGGTGGTGGCGCACCGGGCGGCGGGGGCGGCGCGTTGAGGAAGGTGTTGCCGGGCGCGGCGGGGTCCGTCGTCGGCGCAGGCGTTTCGGTGGCCTGCGCGGAGCCCGGCATGTGCTGGGTCTGGTCGCCGTAATCGGAGTCGTCCGTGGTCGACGACGACGAGGACGAGGAGGACGACGAAGACGAGGACGACTCTTCGGGCTCGTCGGGCATGGGGATCGGCGGGAAGTTCAGCCGCTCCTCAGGGATGTCCGGCGGCGGCACCGGCGGCTGACCGTTGATCATCAACGGCCCCTTGGCGCTGTTGAGAAGCGTTGACCAGCCGCCGTTTCCGAGGGTCGCCCCGATACTGCACGAGACCTGGCGGCTGCCCGCCGACCACGTCGGCAGCGAGATCGTGCTGTAGATGAGGGTCAGGGTGGTGCTGCGAAGTTGGATGGGCGCCAGGTAGGCGTCCGTCATCCGGGTGCACGCGTCCTTGATGAAGCTGTCCTGCTCGGACTCGGGGGGCAGGCCGGCCGGGAACTTCTCGGCCAGGTTCACCGCGCCGGTGACCTCCATCGCGTGCGGTGCTGCGCAGTCGATCGGAATGTCGGTGGGCTGATTGGTCGACGGGTCGATACCGAGGCACGTGCCAGCCGGCCACACCTTCGACTGGTCGATGTCGGCGACCTTGCCCTTGAACGCCAACTGCTGGTTGTTGGGGCCGGGCAGCTGCATCCCGCAGAGCATCCGCCGCTCGCCGGACTGCTTCCACGCCTTGTCGCCGGACCACAGCATGCTGATGGTGAAACGGCTGTTCGGGTCGAAGTCGGTGCCCAGGTAGTGCTTGACCGCGGCCGAGCACTGCTCCTGGCTGATCTGCTGGATCCGGGCGGTCGACGGCGGCGCCGCGTCGGGCCCGTACTCGCTGCCGGGGAACGTCCGCATGTCCACCGATTCGGCGACCTCGAAGCGGTGCTCGTCCTTGCAGTCGACGATCTCCGCGGCATCGGGCGTGCGGTCGGGCCAGTTGAGGCAGTCGCCGGCCTTCGCGTGCTTGAAGGTGTCGTTGCCGCGGGGCCCCAGTGAAATGGTGCTCGCCGTCAGGCCCGAGCTTTCGGTCTGTGGAATCGCGGTGATCAAACCGGCGATGAGCAGGCCGCCGAGCGCGGTCAGCAGCAGTGCGCGGCGGGTCGAGGCCGCCTGCAGGCTGCGCCACCAAGGCGCCCGCGACGACGGCCGGCCTGCCTCGTCATCGTGCGGGTATTCCAGGGTGGGTGCTTCAGACATCTGCTCCATTGTGACAGGCGTGTCGGGCCCTGTGACAAGTGATGCAGTTGTAACGTTACGAGGTTGTGGCTGGGGCACCGACCTCGGCTGTTCCCCACCGGCCGCCAAAAGTAGTGTTGCGCCCGTGATCGACCTCAAACTGCTGCGCGACAACCCCGACGTGGTGCGCGCATCGCAACGCGCCCGCGGAGAAGATCCTGGCCTCGTCGATGCCCTCCTCGACGCCGATGCCGCGCGGCGGTCCGCGGTGTCGTCCGGCGACAATCTGCGCGCCGAGCAGAAGACGGCCAGTAAGAAGGTCGGCAAGGCGTCGGCGGACGAGCGGCCCGCGCTGCTGGCGGCGGCCAAGGAGCTGGCCGACAAAGTCAAGGCCGCCGAAGCCGAGCAGAGCCAGGCCGAAGCGGCGTTCACCGCGGCGCACATGGCCATCGCGAACGTGATCATCGACGGTGTCCCCGCCGGCGGTGAGGACGACTTCGTGGTGCTGGAGACCGTCGGCGAACCCCGCACCATCGACAACCCGAAGGACCATGTCGAGCTCGGCGAGTCGCTGGGGCTCATCGACCTCGAGCGCGGGGCCAAGGTGTCCGGCGCGCGGTTCTACTTCTTGACCGGCGCGGGAGCACTGCTGCAGCTCGGTCTGCTGCAGCTGGCCGCGCGGCTGGCCCAGGACAACGGTTTCACGCTGATGGTGCCTCCGGTGCTGGTGCGCCCAGAGATCATGGCGGGCACCGGCTTTCTCGGTGCGCACGCCGAGGAGGTCTACCGCCTGGAGGCAGACGATCTGTACCTGGTCGGTACGTCGGAGGTGGCCCTGGCCGGTTATCACGCCGACGAGATTCTCGATCTGTCCGACGGCCCGCTGCGCTACGCGGGGTGGTCGACGTGCTTCCGACGCGAGGCGGGCAGCCACGGTAAGGACACCCGCGGCATCATCCGGGTGCACCAGTTCGACAAGGTCGAGGGCTTCATCTACTGCAAGCCGGACGAGGCCGAGGCCGAACACCAGCGGCTGCTCGGCTGGGAGCGCGAGATGCTGGCGAAGATCGATGTCCCATATCGCGTGATCGACATTGCTGCAGGGGATCTGGGCTCGTCGGCCGCGCGCAAGTTCGACTGCGAAGCGTGGGTCCCGACGCAGCAGACGTACCGGGAGCTGACCTCCACGTCGAACTGCACCACGTTTCAGGCGCGCCGTCTTTCGGTGCGCTACCGCGACGAGAACGGCAAGCCCCAGACCGCGGCCACCCTCAACGGCACGCTGGCCACGACGCGCTGGCTGGTGGCGATCCTGGAGAATCACCAGCAGCCCGACGGCAGCGTGCGGGTGCCAGAAGCCTTGGTGCCCTTTGTCGGAACCGAAGTGCTCGAGCCCAAATCGTAGGGTCTCAGCGCCGCTCGGCGCTGTGCGTCAGAACGTAGGCGGTCAGTACGTCGACCAGTGCGCGCCGGTCCCTGGACGTATCCAGCGGCTGTGACGAAATAATCTGTGCCACAACAATTCCCCGAAGACATGCCCAGATGTGGTTGCCGATCTCCTTGGCGTGCCTGGGGTCCAGGCCCGCGCCGAGGTGTCGGCCGAGTTCGGTGAGCTGACGCATGGTGTCCGCCAGCCGCTTGTTGACCGCATCGTCGCGGCCCGAACGTGTGGCGACCAGGATCTCGATGGCCGCCATCGACGTCGGGCTCGAGAACGCCGACCACGCCGCGTCGACGACCACCTGCGTGCGTTGTTCGATAGCAAGGTCGGCGGTGGTGTCGGGTACCGCGGCGAGAATCTCGGTGAGCTGGCGGAAACCTTCGTCGACGACCGCGATGAGGAGTCCGTTCAGATCGCCGAAGTGGTACTGCACCACTCCCCAGGTCACCCCGGCGCGCTCGGTGATGCGACGAACGCTGGGCGCGGCGAAGCCCTCGTCGAGGATGTAGCGGACGGTTTCGTCGATCACCATCTGCCGGGTCCGCTCGGCGCGCAGCTGGTTACCCCCTGGGGGACGCCGCGGTTGGACTGCACCTGCCATGGACAGACCTCACCACATGACACCGCGGATGTGATCCAGCGGCCGGAAGTCGTGAGCGGCGAGAATTCCGGCGGGTGCCCGGCACACCGCTTCGATGGCGTTGATCGGTCGCGCTGCGGTGGCGATCACGCCGCCCTGGTTGTGGTCCGTCCCGCCGAGGCCGACATGGGTGTTGATCTCGATACCGGGGTCGCCTTCCACGACAACGCGATGGACTCCCGGGCGACCGTCCGGCGGGACGGCCCAGTGCGGAGCGGCGACTTCGGTCAATCGGTTCACGTGTTCCATGGTGATGACGACTTCGCCGTTGCGGATGCCTTCGACACCGAAGCGCACGGCCGCGACCTTGCCCACCTCGACGTCCATCATCGTGCACGAGATCGGTTCGGGCGTACTCCATTTCTCGTGACGTTCGCGTACCTCGTCGAGTTCCACTCCGAGGTCCGCGGCGAGGCTGCGCACCTGGATTCCCCACATCGACTCCAGCACGCCCGGCATGAAGAGGATCGGTTGGTGCTCCGGTTGGGTGCCGAAACCGAAGGTGACGCCGGTGAATTCGGCGTCGTCGTAGGTGGCGTAGTCGCAGATCTCCTGAACGGTGATCGAGTCGGCGCGACCGGCCAGGCTCAGCGCCGTGTACACGAGCGTATCGCCGGAGTAACCGGGATCGATCCCGTTGATGTACAGCGTCGAATTGCCCTGCCGGCAAGCCTCTTCGAGAGGTTGCCGCAGCCATTCGTCGGTGAACTCCGGCGCGACCAGCCAGACGAAAGACGATCCGACGACGTTGGTTCCGGCGCGCAGGAAGCGCGCGATGTCTTCGGCCGCCTCTGCCGCACGGGTCTCGGCCTGCGAGGTGTAGACCACACAATCGGCGCCGAGCGCCAAGAGCGCGTCGATGTCGTCGGTGGCGATCACACCGGTCGACTCGACGCGCCCGCACAGCTCCGCTGCGTCCCGACCGATCTTGTCGGCGCTGGCCGCGTGCAGGCCCACCAACTCGAGATCCGGGCGTTCGATGATCGTGCGCAGTGCGTGTACGCCCACATTGCCGGTGGAGAACTGGATGATGCGCCGTGTCATTCTCGGTGTCCTCGCGTCCTTACAGCAGATCGGTGATGGTCTTGAGCCCTGCGTCGTACAGCACCCCGGGCAGCATCCCGCCGTCGATCTCGATCGTCGTTCCGTTGACGAAATCGGCTGTGCCGGAGGCGAGGAAGACGCAGGTGCGTCCGACTTCGGCCGGCTCGCCGCCACGGCGCATCGGGACGTTGACGAAATATTCGGCCCCGGTGGGATCGTCCTTGGGCAGGACGAACGACCGGAAGTTCTCGGTGATCGTCGGTCCGAGGGCGACGCAGTTGACCCGGACCGCGGGACCCCACTCCTGAGCTAGTGAGCGGGTCATCTGGTTCAGCCCCGCCTTCGCGGCCCCGTAGGACACCAGGGTCGGCGATCCCGCGGGATGGCCGGCTCCGCTGGACACGTTGATGATGCAACCGGTTCCGTCCTGGGTCTTCATCTGCCGGTACGCGCGAATCGCGAACCAAAGCGGGCTGATGAGATTCATCTGAACGGCGAATGCGTGAAAGAGAGCGCTGCGCTCGTAGTCGTCGTCGCTGGCCGGGGCGCCCTGGATACGCGACACCAACGCCGGAACCTCGTCGACCGACGGCGACGGTACGGTGCCACCCGCGTTGTTGACCAGGATGTCCAACCGGCCGAAGCGATCCACCACGCGCTGGACGAATGCGTCGATGGCCGTGTAATCGGCTTGGTCACAGACCATTTGGTCGGATCGCCGCGCCCAGTCGGGGTTCTCCTGCGTGCCCGGCATCGCGTCGAGCGCCGACCGCGAGCAGCCGATTACCGTGGCGCCGGCCCGCAGCAGCTCGTGCGCGATACCCACCCCGACGCCGCGGCTGGTCCCGGTGACAATGGCCACCTTGCCATCGAGTTCGCCCACCTTCGTCTCCATTCCCGACTTCGACCTCGAAAAGACATTACAGATGTAATGTTTTTGTGCAAGAGCGAGTCGAGGGAGAAGCCAATGGCGCAGCAGCAATCGGACAAGAGGTACCGCGTCGCGGTGTGGGCCACCGGCGGGGTGGGGCGCTACGCCATCCGGACGATCATGGACCGGCCCAACCTTGAACTCGCCGGGGCGTGGGTGCATTCGGAGGCCAAGGACGGCCAGGATGTCGGGGTGTTGGCAGGCCTCGATCCGGTCGGCGTCACGGCCACCCGCGACGTCGATGCGCTGCTGGCCTCGGGTGTGGATTGCGTGATGTACGCCGCGCCCGCCGGCCCCCGGCCGGCGGAGGCGCTCGCCGATTTCTGCCGCATCCTGTCGTCGGGTACCAACGTCGTCACCACATCGTTGCCCGGCCTCGTCTACGAAAAGGGCTCGCTCTCAAAGCGCTTCCTCGATCCGATCCGCGAAGCGACAGCCGCCGGCCGCAGCTCGATCTTCTCGTCGGGCATCGAACCGGGCTTCGGCTGCGACCTCTTCCCGATAGCGCTGATGACGATGTCGCACAAGGTGTATGCGGTACGCGGTATCGAGATCACGAACTACTCGGACTATCCCGTCGAGTGGGATGTCCGCGAGTTGTTCGGGTTCGGTCAGCCGCTCGACTATCAGGGCGGTTTGAAGCAGCCGGGGGTCCTGAGGTGGGGTTGGGGCGCGGCGATCACGATGGTCGCCGACGCACTCGGTGTCCAGTTCGACGAGATCCGTGAGACGTGTGAATTCCTTCCGACCCCGCGCGATCTGCACACCGCGTGCGGTCTCATCCCGGCAGGCACGGTCGGCGCCACGTACGCCAAGTGCATCGGGGTCGTCGATGGTGAGGAGGTGGTCAGCCTCGAGCATGTCGACCGGATGGCCGACGATCTGGCACCGGACTGGCCGACGGGTCGAACCGGAGCCACCGACGGTATCTGGCGGGTGCTCATCGACGGTGAGCCGTCGTTCGACGGTGAGTTCGAAGTGGGTCACCGCGACGGCGAAAGCGCAAGCGACCATGGACTACTCGCCACCGGCATGCGCGCGGTCAACGCGATTCCCTGGGTGTGCGAGGCCGCGCCGGGCATTGTCGACGCGTTGCATTTGCCCCTCACCTCGGCGATCGGCGCATTGCATCCGCACCGCGACGGCGTGCCTGCGTTCTAGCGTTCCAGCAGTTCGTCGAGCTTGGCCAGGAACTCCGTCGGCCGCTGCGGTGTGAACGCCGGGTTGGTGCGCGCGCCGGCGACATCGAGGGTGACTAGCGTGGATTTGATCGGTCGCCAGACGTCCAGCGGCAGCCACCGACTGAGGCTCGAACTGCCCCACAGCCGGAACCGCTCGTTGAGGAAGCTCAGCGATTCGGCCTTGTAGCCGCGGACATCGCGCAGCAGGATGATCTTCGAGGTGCCCGACGGGAAGTGGTAGCGGCGCAGGGTGATCGCCTCGCGGTCTAGCTGGATGAGGCCGTCGTCGTAGTACTGGTGCGGCCCTGTCACGACTGCGTCCCCTCGCGGGCCGAGCGCAGTTCGTGTCCCTTGGTCGTCAGGCATCGGCCGTTCTCGAGGTTCCACTGCCAACCGTGCAGGTTGCACGTCAATGTGGAGCCCTCGACCACGCCGAACTTCGACAGGTCGGCCTTCAGGTGTGGACAACGTCGTTGAATCTCCCATCCGTCCAACGTGATCGACGCGGTGTCGTCGTGCGCCTCGGCGAACCAGCCGTCGGCATAGGCGATGCGTTCGTCGGTCAGGCACTTGAAGAACGTGTAGAGGTACTCGTTGTAGCCACCCACACGCCACGCCGTGAACCTGGTGGACAGGAAGATGGTGTTGACCCAGTCGGGCTCGTTGTCCCGCAGCACCGTGCGTACGAGTTCCGGCGCGATAGCGAAGCCGTACCGGAACTTCTCGTCCGGAATCGGTTCGCGGACCGCTCGTTTCGGGAAGTCCAGCACGACGCATTCATCGTGGCCGCCACCGCGAAGGCGCAGTTCCACCGGATAGCCGATGCCGTCGCAGATCTGGTCGCTCTGCAGCATGATCGGCTCGAAGAGCGCGCGCAGCGGCTCGAGCAACGGTTCGCCGGCAGCGGGCGCCCAGGTGGCCTTCTCCGCGGCCAGCACCGGTGCCATCCGTTCGGCGAAGTCGGCGATGTAGGCGGCCTTACCGGTGGTGAAGATGGCCTGCACCTCGTCGTCGGGTAGCGGGTGGACGAGCGAATTCATCTGTGCGCCAGCGAAATCTGCTGTCGTCCCGGGCATCATCAGCAGGCCGCCATGGTGGCCGTTGGCTTGCATCTGGTCCAGGAACACCACCTGGTCGGGAAAGATGTTGGCGGGGTCCCCATGGTCGTCGTTGAGGTCGCGCAGCGCGGGGTCGAGGAAGCACGGCGGACCTGCAGACGGGATCACCCACGTCGCCCCGACCTGCGCGATGTATTGGCGGCACCGGTCCATCTGCCGCTGCCGCTTCTGGGTGCCGAACGCCTCCTTGGCGCGGGCGGGCATGTCGTAGACCATCGGGTACCAGATGGCCCCCGAGTACTGCAGCATGTGGACGTCGACGGCGCCGAAGTCGGCGTGCACCACGTCGAGGTCCACCGGTCGGGCGTCGTTCATGTTGAAGCAGACCGTCTCGCCGTCGTCGAGCACCAGGCCGGAGTCTCCGATGGGACCGTCCGCGGGCGCGCGCAGCGAGATGATCATCACATCGAGGTCGCCCTTGGGGCCGCTGACCCGGTGCTTGACAGAATCCGTCGTTTCGAAGAACCGGTGAAATCCGAGCTTTTCCAGTTCGCGGCGCAAATCCGGTACCGGGAAGTCGGGCAGCAGCACCACAGCGTCCTTGTTGACGTGGGCGCTCAGGTTCTTCGCGTCGAAGTGGTCGGCGTGCAGATGCGACACGTACAGGTAGTCGCAGTCACCGAGGGCACGCCAGTCCAGCTGGCTGTTGTCGGGGAACGGGAACCACGACGCGAAGTACGCCGGGTTGACCCACGGATCACACAAGACGCTTCCGGCGTTCGTATCTATCCGGAAGCCTGCATGTCCGACGCTGGTGACCTGCACTGATGCCCTTTCCCGCTACCGCATGTGCGGCATCAAGACTAGCCGGACGCAAACGGGTGCCGCAGATACACGGGTTCGGTGAGACGCGTCACGCGACTAGGCTGCCGTATGTGGAGCCGGTTTACGGAACAGTCATCCAACTCGCCAGGCTGCTCTGGCGCTTTCAGGGTCTGACGTTCACCGTCACCGGTGTCGAGCACCTGCCCGCCGAAGGCGGCGCGGTCATCGCCATCAACCACACCGGCTACCTGGACTTCACGTTCGCCGGCTTGCCCGCCTACCGGCAGAAGCGCGGCCGCAAGGTGCGGTTCATGGCGAAGAAGGAAGTCTTCGACAACAAGATCACGGGCCCGATCATGCGCAGCCTGCGCCACATCGAGGTGGACCGTGACAGCGGTGCCGCGTCCTTCGACGAGGCCTGCCGCAAGCTCAAGGAAGGCGAGCTGGTGGGCGTCTACCCCGAGGCCACAATCAGCCGCAGCTTCGAGATCAAGGACTTCAAGTCCGGTGCGGCGCGCATGGCGATCGCCGCCGACGTGCCGATCATCCCGCACATCGTGTGGGGCGCGCAGCGCGTCTGGACCAAGGGGCACCCCAAGAACATGCGGCGGCCCAAGGTGCCCATCGCCGTGGCGGTGGGGGAGCCGATCTATCCGACGCTGCCGCCTGCCGAACTGACCGCGCTGCTGCATTCGCGGATGCAACATCTGCTCGAACGGGTCCAGGACGACTACGGGCCGTACCCACCGGGTGAGTTCTGGGTTCCGCACCGCCTTGGTGGCGGAGCGCCGACGCTGGCCGAGGCGAACCGGATGGACGCCGAGGAGGCTGTCCAGAAAGCGGCCCGCCGTGAACAGCGGGGTCCCGCGGGAGCGCCGGGGTAGCGCGCATGGAGCCGGTTTTCCGCGCATTGGAGATTGCCGTCAGCATGGCGAACAGGGCGATCGGGACACGGATCACCTATCTCGGGCTGGAGAACATTCCGGCCCACGGCGGCGCGGTCGTCGCGATCAACCACACCAGCTATATCGATTGGTATCCATCTGCGCTCGCGGCCTACCAGGTTCGCCGGCGGCTGCGATTCATGATCAAATCCGAAATGCAACAGGTCAAGGTCGTCAACTTCCTGATCAAGCACTCCAAGACGATCCCGGTGGACCGCGGCGCCGGGGGCGAGGCCTACGCCGTGGCCGTCGAACGACTACGGGCCGGTGAGCTCGTCGCCGTCTACCCGGAGGCCACCATCAGCCGCAGTTTCGAGCTCAAGGAGTTCAAGTCCGGGGCCGCGCGGATGGCGCGTGACGCGCAGGTGCCGATCATCCCGATGATCGTGTGGGGTGCGCAGCGTATGTGGACCAAGGACCACCCGCGGAACATGGGCCGCAAGAAGATTCCGATCACGGTGGCAATCGGCCCGCATGTCCAGGCCGCGGCGACGGTCGATGAAACCAGCTCCGCGATGCGGGAGGCGATGAACACGCTGCTGCACACTGTGCAGGAGAACTACCCGCGGCCACCGGGTGCCTACTGGGTGCCGCACCGCCTCGGTGGTTCGGCGCCGACGATGGACGAAGCCAAGGCGCTCGAGGAAGCGGAGCTCGTTGAACGGGCGCGCAAACGGGCAGAGCGAGAGACGAAAAGCCGCCGGTGACCCTGCCCCGCCTGGTTGCCTCCGACGTGGACGGCACGCTGCTCACCGATGACGACGTCGACGCCATCTCCGACCGCACTCGCGCCGCGGTTCTGGCGGCCGTGGACTCCGGAACCCAGTTCGTGCTGGCGACGGGACGTCCGCCGCGCTGGATCTCACCGGTCGTCGATGCCCTGGGTTTTGCGCCGATGGCGGTGTGCGCCAACGGCGCTGTGATCTACGACCCGGCAACGGATCGCATCGTGTCGGCGCGCACGCTGTCCGCTGACCTGCTCGGCGAGCTCGCCGAGATCGCGACCCGAGTCATTCCCGGCGCCGGCCTGGCCGTTGAGCGGGTGGGCCGCAGTGCACACGACGCCGCCACCCCGCAGTTCGTCAGCTCACCGGGTTACGAGCACGCGTGGCTGAACCCCGACAACACCGAGGTGTCGATCGACGACCTGCTGAGTGCGCCCGCGATCAAGCTGCTCATCCGCAAGGTGGGGGCACGCAGTGCGGACATGGCTGAGGTGTTGTCGAAACATGTTGGGCTGCAAGGCGATATCACCTATTCGACCAACAACGGGCTGATCGAGATCATGCCGCTGGGTATCAGCAAGGCGACCGGAATCGCCGAGGTGGCAGAACCATTGGGTATCACAGCCGAAGAGGTGGTCACCTTCGGCGATATGCCCAACGATGTGCCGATGCTGGCATGGGCCGGGCTCGGGGTCGCGATGGGCAACGCGCATCCGGAGGCGCTCGCCGCGGCCGACGAGGTCACCGCGACGAACGCCGACGACGGGGTGGCGCGGGTGCTCGAGCGCTGGTGGTGGTGACTCAGGCGGGGCTGATGGGCGGCGTGAACCGCTCCAGCTGAATCGGAGTCTTGGCGGTATCGGCCTTGGGCAGTTCGGTGGGAACGCCGTCGATGACGCGGGTGACGGTGCCGTTCTGGCGGTCGAAGTTCAGCGTGCCGTGCTGAAAGTTCTGCACGATCCACTGCGGCTCGTGGATTTCGCCGCTCGTCGGCAGGCCCAGTGCGCCGCGCTCGAAGCCGAGTGCGCCCCACGCCTTGTAGATCTCGCCGGTGACCGGTTCGGCCCCGCTGGTCGGCGACCAGTAGATCGCGCCGCGCTCGAAGTTCGCGTACCGAGTCGGGCCCTCCCCCGACGCCTCCGGCGACCGCGGTGCGCCGAGAGCACCGTTGGGGCCGCCCATCGACTCCCAGCGCATGAAGATCGCACCGCCGCGCAGCGTGTCCGCGAGATCGGCCGGACCCGGGGGCCTGTTGAAGCGTGCCGCGATGTCCCGGATCTGGCCCATCGCGGCATACGCAGCATTGCCCGGGCATTCGGTGATGCCGACGTCGCGATGGGTGAAGATGGTCGGCAGTGTCGGGGTGGCGCCGAACGGGAACTTGGCGAACGAGCCGCCGGCAGAGGCGAGTATCACCGTGCCCTTGGGGTTGATGCGATCGAGGCCGAGGCGCCATCCGAGCAGTCGGCCCGTGTTCTCCAACTGGATCTGTGTCGGCGCCGCCTGGTCGAAGTTGCCCAGCATCGCCACACCCCAGGTGTCGCGGTTGAAACCACCGGTGTGGGCGCCCTCGACGGGCTTGTCGACGCCGCCCGCGCGCCCTTCGAAGACCTGGCCGTACTTGTCGACCATCGCGTTGTAGGCAATGTCGCACCAGCCCAACGTGCGGGTGTGGTACTCGTAGATCGACCGGATGATGCCGGCCGAATCCGTTGGCGCGTAGTCGTTACTGCCTGCGGTGTGGTGGACGATTCCGGCTCGGATCCCCTTGTCGTACACAGGGTTTCCGCATCGCATCCCCTCGTCGGCGCCCCACCCCGCGCGGTTGATGATCTGTGGCGGCGATCCCGGCGCTGTGACCGCCGAAGGCCGTGGCAACGTATCCACCGGCGCCTCCGGCGGGCTGATCAGCACGGCGTTGATGTTCTGGGGCAACGGCTGCTCGACGTTGGCAGGCACGTAGCCCAGCTGGGGCCGATTGTCGGCGGGCCTGGGCGGCTTCGGCGATTGCGCCGACCGGGTGACCGCGATCTGCACGGTCGTCGTGCGGCCGACGAAGACCGGTTCCGTGCCGTCGGGGGCGCCCGGCGTCGGGTTGTCTGGTCCGAGGCCCTCCATGGCTTCCGCCTCGTACCAGGGGCCCCAGCTGCCGTCGGGTTTCTTGGCGCGGATCCGGGCCGACGTGCCGGCGAGGTCGCCTCCCTTTTCCGAGGTCAGCGCGACCAGCGAGAAGGGGGTGGCCTGGTGGATCTCGCGAATGGTCTCCCCGCCGCCGAGACCGGTCAGCGGCTGCTGGGCGAGCTGTGGAGCACGGGCTTGCGGGTCGTCATCGCCGACACCGGGGATTCCGTAGATCGCCATCGGGAGAACGACTGCCGTCGCCGCAACGGCGGTGAACAGCATCGACGGCAGCGGGCGGCGATACAGCACGGACTGATGTTACGTATGTGTCAGTTGTTACCAATGATGCGACACGCGCCAACGCGTACCAATTGGCGCCGAATCCACACGCAACGGCACCGCAGAGCCCGGGGGAAGGCTTCTGCGGTGCCGTTCGGTGACAGGTCTTAAGCGCCGGCGCCCGTCGAGGCTCCCGCCGCTGCGGCCGGGGCCGCCGGAGCCGCGGCTGCGGGGGCCGCACCTGCGACTGCCGGGGCACCCGCAGGCTTGGCCGCCGACATGATCGCGGGCATCACCATGCCCTTGAGTAGGTCGATCGCCTGACCGGCGCCGAGCTGGTTGGCCATGCTCGACAGGTCGCCGATGATGCCGCTGCTGCCGCCGCCGGTGCTCGCCGGCATGGTCGCCAGCGAGGGGTCACCCAGGATCGGGTACATGCCCGCGCCGGGATCCAGCCCGATCGGCGCCGAGATCGGCACCTCGCCGGGGGCGGGCAGGGCGCTGGTGGCGAGCGGTGCCAGCGCCGGATCGGTGAGCGACGCGGCCGGCGTGGTCAGGCCGCCGGCGTCAGCCGTCGGGCTGGTCAGACCCGGGCTGGACAGCGACGGACTCGTCAGTGAAGGGTTGGCCAACGCCGGATCGGTCAACGACGGACCGGTCGCGGTGAGACCGGGGACGGTCGCGCTCGGGACGTCAAGACCGGGTGTGGTCAGCCCCGGTGTGGTCAACCCCGGCGTGGTCAGACCCGGCGTGGTCAGGCCCGGTGTGGTCAGCCCCGGCGTGGTGAGACCGGGGGTGGTGAGGGCAGGCGAGGTCAAGCCCGGTGAGGTCAGCGTCGTCGGCGCGCTCGCGCCGGTACCCGTCAGCACACCCGTGGGCATGGGCGGCAGGTTGATGCCGAACTGCGAGAGACCCTGTGACAGCGCTGACATCAGTTCGTTGGGCAGGTCGGTGATCGTCGCGGCCTGGACGAACTCGCGCTTCTGGGGCTGCGGATCGATGCTCGCGGACAATTCGGATACGGCGACTACAGCGGCTGGACTCGCGACTGCCAGGGCGGCGACTGCGCTCATGGCTGTCGAGAGCCTGCGTCGACGTCGGTTCGGCACGGAAGTCTCCTCAATATATGGACTACGTCTGGCTAGGTATTCGTACGCGTTCGACGGTACTGGTGTGACTGGTGAGACTGAAGTGACGATACGGAATTGTGAGCCAATCTTGACCTGAGCACTCGGTCGCAATTCGGGCGCACGGCGGGCGTCGGATACCCTTGCTGCCGATGACAGCTCGTTTCGATCTCCTTGTCGTCGGTTCCGGATTCTTCGGCCTGACGGTCGCCGAGCGCGTGGCATCGCAGCTGAACAAGCGTGTTCTGGTGCTCGACCGCCGCCCGCACATCGGCGGCAACGCCTACTCTGAAGCCGAACCGCAGACCGGCATCGAGATCCACAAGTACGGCGCGCACCTCTTCCACACCTCCAACAAGCGGGTGTGGGACTACGTGCGCCAGTTCACCGACTTCACCGGCTACCAGCACCGCGTCTACGCCATGCACAACGGGCAGGCCTACCAGTTCCCCATGGGGTTGGGCCTGGTGTCGCAGTTCTTCGGCAAGTACTTCACGCCGGATCAGGCCCGCCGCCTGATCTCCGAGCAGGCCGCCGAGATCGAGACCGACGACGCGCAGAACCTCGAGGAGAAGGCCATCTCGCTGATCGGCCGCCCACTCTATGAGGCGTTCGTCAAGGGCTACACCGCCAAGCAGTGGCAGACCGACCCCAGGGAACTGCCCGCGGCGAACATCACCCGGCTGCCCGTGCGCTACACGTTCGACAACCGCTACTTCAACGACACCTACGAGGGCCTTCCCGTCGAGGGCTACACCGCGTGGCTGGAGAACATGGCCGCCGACGACCGCATCGAGGTGCGGCTGAACACCGACTGGTTCGACGTGCGCGACCAGCTTCGTCAAGAGTCCCCGTCGGCTCCGGTTGTCTATACCGGCCCGCTGGACCGGTACTTCGACTATGTAGAAGGCCGGCTGGGTTGGCGCACACTCGATTTCGAACTCGAGGTACTGAGCGACTGCGGGGATTACCAAGGCACCCCGGTCATGAACTACAACGACCTCGACGTGCCCTACACCCGGATCCACGAGTTCCGGCACTTCCATCCCGAGCGGAAGTATCCGGACGACAAGACCGTGATCATGCGGGAGTTCTCGCGCTTCGCCGATGACGACGACGAGCCGTACTACCCGATCAACACCGAGACCGATCGCTCGCTGCTCGCGGCCTACCGGGCGCGGGCCAAGGCCGAGACGGCCTCGACGAAGGTGCTGTTCGGCGGACGCCTGGGCACCTATCAGTACCTCGACATGCACATGGCGATCGCCAGCGCATTGAATATGTATGACAACACGCTCGCGCCGCACCTGCGTGACGGCGCGCCCCTTGCCGAACCTGGCACAGAAAGCAGTAGCGCATGAGTGACATCCCGTCCGGCGCGCTCGACGCCGGCGACACCAAGGCGGTCAGCCTGTTGGCGCGCGTCATCCTGCCGCGCCCCGGCGAACCGCTCGACGTCCGCAAGCTCTACCTCGACGAGTCGGACACCAACGCCCGTCGCGCCCATGCGCAGACGCGCACCACGCTGGAGATCGGCGCGGAATCCGAGGTGTCCTTCGCGACGTACTTCAACGCCTTCCCGGCCAGCTATTGGCGGCGCTGGTCGACGCTGGAGTCGGTGGTGTTGCGCGTCGAGCTCACCGGCAGCGCCCGCGTCGACGTCTACCGTTCCAAGGCGACCGGCGCCAGGATCACGGTCGGCGGTGAACCGATCACCAGCGGTGACTCCGGGGCTCCCGCCTCCGTCGAGTTCGAGATCGACCTGTCGCCGTTCGAAGACGGCGGGTGGATCTGGTTCGACATCACCACCAACACCAACTCCACGCTGCACGGTGCGGGCTGGTACGCACCGGACGTCGCGCCGGGACGCGCCAACGTCGCCGTCGGAATCCCGACCTTCAACCGCCCGTCGGATTGCGTCAACGCACTGACCGCGCTGACGTCGGATCCGTTGGTGGACAAGGTGATCAGCGCGGTGATCGTGTCCGACCAGGGCACCAGCAAGGTCAAGGACCATCCGGGCTTCGAGGCGGCCGCCGCCGCGCTGGGCAACCGGCTCTCGGTGCACAACCAGCCCAACCTCGGCGGCTCCGGCGGATACAGCCGGGTGATGTACGAGGCGCTGAAGAACACCGACTGCGAACAGATCCTGTTCATGGACGACGACATCCGCGTCGAGCCCGACTCGATCCTGCGGGCGCTCGCGCTGAACCGGTTCGCGAAGGTCCCGACACTGGTCGGCGGCCAGATGCTCAACCTGCAGGAGCCCAGTCACCTGCATGTGATGGGCGAGATGGTCGACGCCGAGAACTTCATGTGGACCAACGCGGTCAACACCGAGTACGACCACAACTTCGCGAAGTACTCCCTCAGCGACGAAGACGAACCCCGCAGCCGACTGCTGCACCGCCGCATCGACGTCGACTACAACGGCTGGTGGATGTGCATGATCCCGCGCCAGGTCGCCGAGGAACTCGGCCAGCCGTTGCCGTTGTTCATCAAGTGGGACGACGCCGACTACGGCTTGCGGGCCGGCGAGCACGGCTATCCGACCGTCACGCTGCCCGGCGCCGCCATCTGGCACATGGCGTGGAGCGACAAGGACGACGCCATCGACTGGCAGGCGTACTTCCATCTGCGCAACCGGCTGGTGGTCGCGGCCATGCACTGGGACGGCAATGTCAGCGGACTGATCGCCAGCCACTTCAAGGCGACCATCAAACATTTGATGTGCCTTGAGTATTCGACGGTCGCCATTCAGAACAAGGCGATGGACGACTTCCTGGCCGGGCCCGAGCACATCTTCTCGATCCTCGAGTCCGCGCTGCCCGAGGTGCGCGCGATGCGCCAGGAGTACCCGGACGCCGTGGTGTTGCCGAGCGCCACGTCCCTGCCGACGCCGTCGGACAAGAAGTGGCGAAAGAAGGTGGCGATCCCCACCAACCCGCTGTCGATCTCGTGGCGGCTGACCCGCGGGGTGCTGCACCAGCTCAAGGCGCACGACCCCGAGCACCATCGTCGTCCCCAGGTCAACGTCGCCACCCAGGACGCCCGGTGGTTCTCGCTGTGCAAGGTCGACGGCGTCACCGTCACCACCGCCGACGGCCGCGGTGTCGTGTTCCGGCAACGCGATCGCGCGAAGGCCGCTGAGCTGCTTCGCGAATCGCTCAAACGGCAGGCGGAACTCGCCCGCAAGTTCAATCGCATGCGCAGGGTGTACCGCGACGCGCTGCCCGTGCTCACGAGTAAGCAGAAGTGGGAGACCGTCCTGCTCCCGTCGGCCGATGGCTGAAGGCCCGCACGGCGAGGACGCCGTGCTGGTGGCCGTCCAGTCTGCGCTCGCCGATCGTCCCGGCGTGCTGCCGGGCGCGCGTGCCCTGTCGCACTTCGGCGAGCACAGCATCGGGTGGCTCGCGGTCGCGGCGCTCGGCGCGCTGCTGCGGCCCGCACGGCGAAAAGCATTCCTGACCGCTGGGGTGGGCGCGTTCGGAGCCCACGCGGCCGCCGTGGTGATCAAGCGCGTCGTGCGGCGCGAACGGCCCGACCACCCGGCGATCTCCGTCAACGTGGGCACCCCGAGCCGGCTGAGTTTCCCTTCGGCGCACGCGACGTCGACCACCGCGGCGTCGATCCTGTTGGGTCGAGCCACCGGCCTGCCGTTGCCTGCGATCCTGGTGCCACCAATGGCGTTGTCGCGGTTGGTGCTCGGTGTGCACTACCCGAGTGACGTGCTGACCGGCGTGGCGGTCGGGGCGGCCGTCGCGAAGGCGGTCACCATGGTCACAGAGCGGGCCGAAGGAGTCTGATGAGCATCTCGAGCGAGAGCAGTGCAGAGAGCACCCCGCAGGTGAATCACGAGCCGGCGCCCGAGAAGGGCCCACCGCGCAACCTCGTCACCGGGATCATCAAGGCACTGCGGCCGCGGCAGTGGGTCAAGAACGTCCTGGTGTTCGCCGCACCGGTGGCCGCGCTCGGCGACGCGCGATACGCCTACGACTACCGCGAAGTCCTGGTTCAGGTGCTGTTGGCGTTCGTGGTCTTCAGCCTCGCCGCGTCGTGCGTGTACCTCGTGAACGACGCGAGGGACGTCGAGGCCGACCGGGCGCACCCGACCAAGCGGTTCCGCCCCATCGCCGCAGGCGTCGTTCCGGAGTGGTTGGCCTACACCCTGGCGGTAGCGCTCGGTGTCGCGTCGCTGGCGATCTCCTGGTTGGTGACGCCGAACCTGGCGCTGGTGATCGCGATCTACATCGTGATCCAGCTCGCGTACTGCTTCGGCCTCAAGCACCAGCCCGTCATCGACATCTGCATCGTTTCGTCGGGCTTTTTGATCCGTGCCATCGCCGGTGGTGTCGCCGCGGATGTGCCGCTGTCGCAATGGTTCCTGCTGATGATGGCCTTCGGTTCGCTGTTCATGGCGGCGGGTAAGCGTTACGCCGAACTCCAACTCGCCGAACGTACCGGGGCCAAGATCCGCAAGTCGCTGGAGAGCTACACCAGTTCATACCTGCGCTTCGTGTGGACGTTGTCGGCGACGGCGCTGGTGCTGTGTTACGGCCTGTGGGCGTTCGAGCGCGACGACACCGGCGGCACGTCCTGGTTCGTGGTGTCGATGATCCCGTTCGTCATCGCGATCCTGCGGTACGCGGTCGACGTCGACGGGGGCATGGCCGGTGAGCCCGAGGAAATCGCGTTGAAGGACCGGGTTCTGCAGCTGCTGGCCCTGGCGTGGATCGGAACCATCGGTGCCGCCATCTTCCTCAGTTGACAAGTTGAGTCTCTCGGTCGCCGGCCCGAGCCGCGTCATGGACGGCGTCGGCGACCGCTTGTCGCGCGCGCCCGCCTTTCCCTACGACATCACAGTGCGAATCAGCCTGTGGGTGAGTGTGATCGTCGTCGCGGGTCTGTTCGGCTGGGGTGCGTGGCAGCGGCGCTGGATCGCCGACGACGGCCTCATCGTCCTGCGGACCGTGCGAAACCTCTTGGCGGGCAACGGTCCGGTGTTCAACGCCGGCGAGCGTGTCGAGGCGAACACGTCGACCGTATGGACCTATCTGATCTATGTCGGCGCATGGGTCGGCGGACCTGTCCAGCTGGAGTACGTGGCGCTGTACCTGGCGCTGACGCTCAGCGTGTTGGGTGTCGTGTTCACCATGCTGGGCACCGCCCGGCTGTACGCGCCGAGCCTGCGAGGTCGACGCGCGTTGATGCTTCCCGCGGGTGCGCTGGTATATATCGCGGTTCCGCCGGCCCGTGACTTCGCCACCTCGGGGCTGGAAAACGGTCTGGTGCTGGCATATCTCGGCCTGCTGTGGTGGATGATGGTGTGCTGGTCGCAGGCGCTGCGCGCACCCGGTCCTGCGAACGCGGCGCCGGTGTTCCGCGGCGGTCCACCGACCATTCGCAGGCAGCCGGTCGGACCGGCGTCGAACGCACGCTCGGTCAGCGGGTTCTTCGACGGCGCACTCGCTTTCGTCGCAGGCATGAGTGTGCTGATTCGGCCCGAGTTGGCGTTGATCGGCGGGCTGGCTCTGGTGATGATGCTGATCGCCGCGCGCGATTGGCGACGCCGCGGGCTCATCGTGCTCGCTGGCGGTCTGGTACCCGTCGCCTACGAGATCTTCCGAATGGGCTACTACGGCTTGATTTTTCCCGGCACCGCACTGGCCAAGGACGCCTCCGGTTCCAAGTGGTCTCAGGGCTTCGTGTACCTGTCCAACTTCAACAATCCCTACCTGCTGTGGGCGCCCGCCATCTTGCTGATCGGCTTGGCGGCCGTGGTGATGGTGACGCGCGGCCGCCCGTGGGGTATTCGCCATACGACGGCGCCCGGCCAGGGATGGCTGGCGCGGACGGTGCAGAGCCCGCAGGCCGTGGTGGCCTTCATGCTCGTCAGCGGATTGTTGCAGGCGCTCTACTGGATCCGCCAGGGCGGCGACTTCATGCACGGCCGAGTTCTGTTGACCCCGTTGTTCTGTCTGCTCGCACCGATCGCGGTGATTCCGTTGGTGCTGCCCGATGGGCGCCGAATGGCCCGTGGCGCAGGCTATTTGTTCGTCGGGGCCACGAGCCTGCTGTGGGTGTCGATCGTCGGCTGGTCGCTGTGGGTGGCCAATTCGAGCGGCATGGGACCTGACGCGACCCGGGTGACCTACAGCGGCATCGTCGACGAACGTCGGTTCTATGCCCAGGCCACGGGCAACGCGCATCCGCTGACCGCCGCGGACTACCTGGATTACCCTCGCATGCGTGCGGTGATGACCGCGATCGAGAACACGCCCGACGGCGCCCTACTGCTGCCGGCCGGAAACTACGACCAGTGGGACGTCGTGCCCGCCATCCCGCCACCTCCGGACGCACCACCGGACGTCAAGGGTCGAACCGGCCCGCACACAGTGTTTTTCACCAATCTCGGCATGCTCGGGATGAACGTCGGACTGGATGTCCGGGTGATCGACCAGATCGGATTGGCCAACCCGCTTGCCGCGCACACCGCGCGTCTGGAGGACGGCCGCATCGGTCACGACAAGAACCTGTTCCCGGACTGGGCGGTGGCCGAGGGTCCGTTCCTCAAGACCCGGCCCTTCATTCCGGCCTACCTCGACGAGGACTGGATCGCGCAGGCCGAGGCCGCGCTCGAGTGCCCGGCGACCGACGCGATGCTCAACGCCATCAGGGGCGAGATGGGGCCGCGCCGGTTCCTGTCGAATCTGATGCATGCGTATTCGTTGACGCAGTATCGGATTGATCGGGTGCCGCTCTACGAGTTGGAGCGCTGCGGGCTCGAGGTGCCGGAGCCGATGCGTGAGCCGTACACCGGGATGCCCGCGACCGGGCCCTAGCCACGGGCCGGCGGTAACGCGACCAGCGACTCCGGCGATACACAAGCGCATTGGAACTGGCGCTTGATTCACGAAGGATGGTACGACCTGTGCGAACCTGGCTTCGCCGTGCGATCGCGGTGGGCGCCGCGGTCCTGACGATGCCGATGGCCGCCGTTGTGTCCAATGTCACACCGCCCGCGGGCGCGTTCTCTCGCGAGGGGCTGCCCGTCGAGTACCTCGACGTGTACTCGACGGCGATGGGCCGCAACATCCGCGTGCAGTTTCAGCCCGCGACAGGCGCGCCGACGACCGGTCCCTCGAAGGCCGTCTATCTGCTCGACGGCATGCGTGCGCGCGACGACTACAACGGCTGGGACATCGAAACCCCGGCTTTTGAATGGTTTTTGGACTCCGGTGTCGCGACCGTGATGCCGGTCGGCGGGCAGTCCAGCTTCTACACCGACTGGTATTCGCCGTCGAGCTTCAACAATCAGGCCTTCACCTATAAATGGGAGACCTTTCTCACCAGTGAGCTCCCGTCGTGGCTGGCGGCCAACAAGCAGATCTCCCCGACCGGCAACGGCGTCGTCGGGCTGTCGATGTCGGGTGGGCCCGCCCTGATTCTGTCCGCGTATCACCCGGCGCAATTCCGTTATGCCGCATCACTTTCTGGCTTTCTGAACCCGTCGGCCCTGTTCATGCAGCAGGCGATCCGTGTCGCGATGCTCGACGCGGGCGGCTACAACGTCGACAACATGTGGGGCGCGCCGTGGGACAGCGCTTGGAAGCGCAACGACCCGATCAGACAGGTTTCTCGCATCGTCGCCAGTGGCACGCGGCTGTGGGTTTACTGTGCACCCGGCGGCACGACCCCGCTCGACGTGAACGCGGATCCGAATCAGTCGTTCAACGCGAATAGCCTTGAAACAATGGCTCTCAAGAGCAATTTGGACTTCCAAAAGGCCTACGTAGCGGCCGGGGGCGCCAACGCCACTTTCCAGTTCCCGCCGGCGGGAAATCACGCGTGGCCGTACTGGGGAGCGCAGCTGCAAGCCCTGAAACCAGACCTGATCGCAACCCTCAAAGGCTGAGGAGCGACCAGGGACGATACACGCCGAATAGAGGTACCACAGCAAGTTGTGGTTGACTGCACGAGCAACGCGGCGGGGTCCGTCGGACAAGTTCCGCGTGCGGCATACGACAGATGGGATAGATGAAGCATGAAGTTCGTTGGCAAAATCCGTGGCGCGTGGGTGCGCCGGCTCGCGGCTGTGGCGATGGCCGCAGCAGTGTTGCCCGCCCTCGTCAGCGCCGTCGGAGGCTCGGCGACTGCGGGCGCTTTCTCTCGTCCGGGTCTGCCGGTCGAGTACCTCATGGTTCCGTCCGCAGGGATGGGCCGTGACATCAAAGTTCAGTTCCAAAACGGTGGGCCGAACGCGCCTGGCGTCTACTTGCTAGACGGCCTTCGCGCCCGCGACGACTTCAACGGCTGGGACATCGAGACTGCCGCCTTCGAGTGGTACGTCGATTCCGGCCTCGCGGTGATCATGCCGGTCGGCGGACAGTCCAGCTTCTACAGCGACTGGTACAGCCCGGCCTGCGGTAAGGCGGGCTGCTCCACCTACAAGTGGGAGACGTTCCTCACGCAGGAGCTGCCTTCCTACCTGGCCGCGAACAAGGGTGTGAACCCGAACCGCAATGCGGCAGTCGGTCTGTCGATGGCCGGTTCGGCCGCGATGACGCTGGCGATCTACTACCCGCAGCAGTTCCAGTACGCGGCTTCGCTTTCTGGCTTCCTGAACCTTTCCGAAGGTTGGTGGCCGATGCTGGTCAACATGTCGATGGGCGACGCGGGCGGTTACGACGCCGACGACATGTGGGGCAAGACCGAAGATCCGGGCAATGCCTGGGAGCGCAACGACCCGATGGTCAACATCGGTCAGCTGGTCGCCAACGGCACCCGCATCTGGGTGTTCTGCGGTAACGGCAAGCCCGCCGATATCAATGGCACCGGCATGCCGGCCGGCGACAACTTCAACGCGGAGTTCCTCGAGAAGTTCACCCTGCGGACGAACAAGACGTTCCAGGAGAACTACATCGCCGCGGGCGGTAAGAACGGCGTGTTCAACTTCCCGGAGTCCGGTACTCACAGCTGGGAGTACTGGGGTCAGCAGCTCAACCAGATGAAGCCGGACATCCAGCGCGTGCTGGGCGCCGTGCCGCAGCCGAGCACTCCCGTCGGTGGCGCTGCCCCGGCCGAGGGCGCGACTGAGGCTCAGCCGGCGTCGGCTGTATCCGGCGGTTAATTGACCGCTTCGTCGGAAACGACATGACTGGCGGCGGCGATCCTTCGGGGTCGCCGCCGTCGGCCATTTCCGGGGCGCCTCGTCGTGCAGGTGTGATTGACTGCTCGCGCGGGGACTGCGAGACGAACGTGGAATGGGGCTGTTGATGCATGTCGTGATCCGGACGTTGTTGACCGTGGTGCTGGCTGCCGGCCTCTGGGGTGCCGGCACGACAATGGCACCGTCTGCCAAGGCCGACGTCGAAATGCTGATGGTCCCGTCGGCGGCAATGGGCCGCGACATCCCCGTCGCATTCTCCGGCGGCGGGCCGCACGCCGTCGTCCTGCTCGACGCCTTCAACGCGGCCCCCGACGTCAGCAACTGGGTGACGGCGGGTAATGCGATGGCCACCCTCGGCGGGCAGGGCATCTCGGTCGCCGCACCCGCCAGCGGCGCCTGGAGCATGTACACCAACTGGGAGCAGGACGGCAGCAAGCAGTGGGAGACGTTCCTGGCGACCGAGCTGCCGAACTGGCTGGCCGCCAACAAGGGCCTCGCGCCCGGCGGGCACGGAATCGTCGGGGCGTCCCAGGGTGGCTACGGGGCGATGGCGATGGCGACCTTCCACCCGGACCGGTACCGCTTCGCGGGATCGCTGTCCGGTTTCCTGGCTCCTGAGCGCACCGGCGTCGACGGCGCCATCACCGCCGGCCTGCAGCAGTTCGGCGGTGTCGACATCCGCAATATGTGGGGCTTGCCACAGCTGGGCCGGTGGAAATGGCATTCACCGAACGTCCACGTGCAGCTGCTTTCGGACAACAACACCCGGCTGTGGGTGTACAGCCCCACGACCGGTGGCTGCGATGTGCCTGCGATGATCGGCTACTGCGACATCGCCGCGGGCACGAACAAGGAGTTCTACCAGCACTATCGCTCGGTCGGCGGTAAGAACGGCCACTTCGACTTCCCGGCCAGCGGCGGCAATGACTGGGGTGCCTGGAGCGGTCAGCTCGCCGCGATGTCCGGCGACCTGGTGGCCACCATCAGGTAGCGCGTATCCGGTAGGCAGCAACCGAGCGCGGCACGCCCTGCGCTCTCAGTTTCTTCTGTGTTTCAGCCGGTACCTTGGAAACGTGCAGCTTTCGGTACGGCGACGGGTCGCTTCGACCGGATGGTTGGCAACTTCAGCAACAACACTGCTGGTGGCGTCGGTCCCCGCGTTGATGACCGGGTGTTCGGGCAACGACGTGATGGCCACCATCGGAATGCCGACCTCCGAAACGGAAACCGCGCACGGTGACGCCGGCGCGGCGCCTCCGGGACCGCTGCAGGCGGGCGGTCAGTCCAACGCTGTGGTCGTGACGGCGAAGCAACGCGAGTATCTCGATGCGCTCAACGACGCCGGCGTGAAGCCGTCGAGCAATCTGGCCGCCCTGTCGATCGGGTCCTATGTCTGTCAGGCCAGGGCCGCAAAACAGAACGACCACGCGGTGTGGGACTTCGTGCGGCCGGTGGTGCGCGGCGACGTCGACGGCGACGGACTATCGTCGGCTGCGCCGTCGGCGGCCGACATCGACACCGCGACCGCCGAGTACATTCGCATCGCGACCGAGCGACTCTGCTAGTAGTCGCCTACGGCGCGCACCAATCCATAGCACGCGAGGAGTGACAGGGAACCCATGTCCAAGACCACTCGGCGGAAACGTCACCGCATTCTGGGGCTCGTCGCGGCGGTGGCGGTCTCGCTCGTGGTGGTACTGGTCGTGGTGCTGGTGTGGGTGTGGCAGCGATCGCCGGAGTCCACGGTCCCCGGCGCACAGCCGCCCACATCGGTTCCCGGTGGCATTCCGCCGACGGGCAGGAAGCCGCGGCCCGAATTCCAGGACGCCAGCTGCCCCGACGTGCAGATGATCTCGGTGCCCGGTACCTGGGAGTCGTCGCCTCAGCTCGACCCGTTCAACCCGACGCAGTTCCCCATCGCGCTGCTCCTCAACGTCACCAACCCGCTGCGTCAGCAGTTCGACGCGGGCCGGCTGGAGATCTACACGGTTCCCTACACCGCGCAGTTCCACAATCCCTTCGCCGCGGACAACCAGATGTCCTACGACCAGAGCCGCGCCGAGGGCTTCGACGCCGCGGTGCGGGCCATGACGGATATGAACAACCGCTGCCCGTTGACCAGTTACGTGCTGGTCGGCTTTTCGCAGGGTGCGGTGATCGCCGGTGACATCGCCAGCGATGTCGGCAACGGCCGCGGCCCGGTCGACGAGGATCTGGTGCTCGGGGTGGCGCTGATCGCCGACGGTCGTCGTCAGCCCGGCGTCGGTCAGGACGTCGGCCCCAACGCGCCGGGCCAGGGTGCGGAGATCACCCTGGACGAGGTCCCGATGCTGGGTGGGCTGGGTCTGGACATGACCGGTCCCCGTTCCGGTGGTTTCGGGATGCTCAACAACCGCGTCTATGAGATATGTGCCGCGGGCGACCTGATCTGTTCGGCGCCGGAGTCGGCCTTCAACATCACCCAGTTGCCGCGGACGCTCGAGGTGCTCAGCGGCGGCGCCGGCCAGCCGATCCACGCGATGTACAACACGCCGCAATTCTGGAATCTCGATGGTGCCTCTGCCCCGCAGTGGACACTGGGTTGGGCACAGAGTGTGATCGATAACGCCCCGCGCCCGAAACATGGCTGACCTGTAACCGCGGAGATTTGGACTGCGTCCACCGGTCGCCTAACATTAAGAGAAAACTAAGAGCGGTGAGGGACGCGAAGCCGAAACGCGCAGGGTAGGGACCCACGCGGCGGCGCGCCCGTCCATATTGAGTGCTAGCGGCTTCAAAAACGAGGCTTCGACAGGAGAGTGAGAATGGGGTTCCACAACCCGTTCCTGAAAGACGGACTGATCAAGTTCCCCGACAACGGCAGCGTGGTCAAGCACGTCGAAAAGTGGGCCAAGGTCCGTGGCGACAAGGTCGCCTACCGGTTCCTCGACTTCTCCGTCGAACGCGACGGTGTTGCGCGCGAGCTGAACTGGGCGGATTTCGGCGCGCGTAACCGCGCGATCGCCGCCCGTTTGCAGCAGGTCACCCAGCCGGGCGACCGCGTGGCGATCCTGTGCCCGCAGAACCTCGAGTACGTCGTCGCGATGTACGGCACGCTGTACTCGGGCCGCATCGCGGTGCCGCTGTTCGACCCCAACGAGCCCGGTCACGTCGGGCGACTGCACGCCGTCCTGGACGACTGCCACCCGTCGGCCATCCTCACCACCACCGAGGCCGCGGAGGGTGTGCGCAAGTTCTTCCGCACCAGGCCCGCCAAGGATCGCCCGCGCGTCATCGCCGTCGACGCAGTGCCGGACGAGGTCGGCGGCACCTGGGAGCAGGTGCCCGTCACCGCCGACACGATCGCCTACCTGCAGTACACGTCCGGGTCGACCCGCATTCCGACCGGCGTGCAGATCACCCATCTCAACCTGGCCACCAACATCGTCCAAATCATCGAGGCACTCGACGGCGAGGAAGGTGACCGTGGCCTGTCGTGGCTGCCGTTCTTCCACGACATGGGGCTGATCACCGCCATGCTGGCGCCGATGCTCGGGCACTACATCACGTTCATGACCCCCGCGGCGTTCGTCCGCAGGCCCGGCCGTTGGATCCGGGAAATGTCGCGCAAGCCCGAGGACACCGGTGGGGTGATCTCGGTGGCTCCGAACTTCGCGTTCGATCACGCCGCCGCGCGCGGGGTGCCCAAGGACGATGAGCCACCGCTGGACCTTTCGGTCGTAAAATGCATCCTCAACGGCAGCGAGCCGATCTCGGCCGCGACCGTGCAGAGGTTCAACGACGCGTTCGCGCCATACGGATTCAAGCCGCAGGCCATCAAGCCGTCGTACGGACTGGCCGAAGCGACGTTGTTCGTCTCGACCACGCCGCTGGGCGACCATCCCCGGATCGTCTCCGTCGACCGCGCCGCGCTGAACACCGGCACCTTCATCGAGGTCGATCCCGATTCGCCGAGCGCCGTGGCGCAGGCGGGTGCGGGCAAGGTGGGCATCGCGGAGTGGGCCGTGATCGTCGACGCCGAATCCGCCACCGAACTCCCCGACGGACAGATCGGTGAGGTCTGGATCAGCGGGCAGAACATGGGCACCGGCTACTGGGGCAAGGAAGAAGAGACCCGCCAGACCTTTCAGAACATCCTCAAGTCGCGGACCAGCCCGTCGCACGCCGAGGGCGCGACAGACGACGCGACGTGGGTGCGCACGGGTGATCTCGGCGCGTTCCATGACGGCGAGCTGTTCATCACCGGCCGGGTGAAGGATCTGGTGATCATCGACGGCCGCAACCACTATCCGCAGGACCTCGAGTACTCCGCGCAGGAGGCGACCAAGGCGCTGCGGGTCGGGTACGTGGCGGCGTTCTCGGTGCCGGCCAACCAGCTGCCCGATGAGGTGTTCGAGAACGCCCATGCCGGCCTCAAGCGCAATCCCGACGATTCGTCAGAGCAGTTGGTGATCGTCGGCGAGCGCGCGCCCGGCGCGCACAAGCTCGACATGGGGCCGATCGCCGACGACATCCGTACCGCCATCGCGATGCGACACGGTGTCACCGTGCGTGATGTGCTGCTCACCGCGGCAGGCGCGATTCCGCGAACCTCCAGCGGCAAGATCGGCCGACGGGCCTGCCGCGCCGCGTATCTGGGCGGAAGTCTGCGCGCGGGCAAGATCGCCAACGATTTCCCCGACGAAAAAGACTGAAGACTGATCTCCTGAACATGGCTGAGACACAAGACGATTCGCAGCAACCCGAGACCCCGGCCGAGGCACCGGTCAAGCGTACCGATGTCTCGGTGCCCGAATTGCGCGAGTGGATGCGCAACTGGGTCGCCAACGCGACGAACACGTCGCCGGACTCCGTCAACGAGTCGGCACCGCTGATCGAACTGGGCATGGCATCCCGTGACGCGGTCGCCATGGCCAGCGACATCGAGGACTACACCGGCGTTGTCGTCACGGCGACCATGGCGTTCCGGCACCCGACCATCGAGTCGCTCGCGACCGTCATCGTCGAGGGCGAGCCCGAGCCGGAGTTCACCGGCGACGAGGACTGGTCACGCACCGTCGACGAGGGCCGCACCAACATCGCGATCATCGGCATCGGCACGCGCTTCCCCGGTGACCTCAATACTCCCGACGAGATGTGGCAGGCGCTGCTCGAGGGCCGCGACGCGATCAGCGATCTGCCCGAGGGCCGGTGGTCGGAATTCACCAGCGAGCCCCGCATCGCTGAGCGGGTGAAGAAGGCACGTACCCGCGGCGGCTATATCTCGGACATCAAGGGCTTCGACGCCGAGTTCTTCGCGTTGTCGAAGATGGAGGCCGACAACGTCGATCCGCAGCAGCGGATGGCCCTCGAATTGACGTGGGAGGCGCTGGAGCACGCCAGGATTCCCGCGTCCAGTCTGCGCGGTGAGAATGTCGGCGTCTTCATCGGCAGCTCGGTCAACGACTACATGTTCATGTCCGTGGCCGACCCGTCGGTGGCGCACCCGTACGCCATCACCGGTAACTCGAGCGCGGTCATCGCGAACCGGGTGTCCTACTTCTACGATTTCCGCGGGCCGTCGATGGCCATCGACACCGCGTGCTCGTCGTCGCTCGTCGCCGTGAACGAGGGCATCAAGGCCCTGCGCGCCGGGGACGCCGACGTCGTGGTGGCCGGCGGTGTCAACGCACTGATCACCCCTTTGGTGACGCTGGGCTTCGACGAGGTCGGTGGCGTGCTGGCGCCGGACGGCCGGATCAAGTCGTTCTCGCAGGACGCCGACGGCTACGCCCGCTCCGAGGGCGGCGGCATGGTCGTGCTCAAGCGTCTCGAGGACGCCCGCCGCGACGGTGACGACATCCTCGCGGTCATCGCCGGTGGCGCCGTCAACCACGACGGCCGTTCGAACGGCATGCTCGCACCGAATCCCGATGCGCAGGAAGCGGTTCTGCGCAAGGCCTACAAGGACGCCGGTATCGATCCGAGGACCGTCGACTACGTCGAGGCCCACGGCACCGGCACCATCCTCGGCGACCCGATCGAGGCCGACGCGCTGGGCCGCGTCATCGGCCGCGGCAGGCCGGTGGACAAGCCCGCGCTGCTCGGTGCGGTGAAATCGAATGTGGGCCATCTGGAATCGGCCGCGGGTGCGGCGAGCCTGGCCAAGATGGCGCTGGCGCTGAAGTACGACAAACTGCCGCCGTCGATCAACTACACCGGGCCCAACCCCTACATCGACTTCGAGCGCGAACGTCTCAAGGTCAACGACGTCGTTTCCGACTGGCCGCGCTACAGCGGCATCGCCATCGCCGGTGTCTCCGGCTTCGGCTTCGGCGGAGCCAACGCCCACCTTGTGCTGCGCCAGGTGTTGCCGACCGATCTCCTCGAGCCCGAGCCCGAAAAGGCGCCGGTCGTCGACACCGCGGCGCCGGAGAAGCCCGCGGTGTACGTCGGCGGGGTGCTGGTCGAGGACGACGACGAGGATGACGACTACGGCGTTGCCGAGCGCGATCCCGAATTCTACGGTGCGACAACCGAAGCCGAGCACGAGCTGCCCGGCCTGACCGACGAGGCGCAGCGCCTGTTGGCGATCGCCCGCGAGGAACTCCAAGCCGAGCAGGCCGAGAACCCCGTCAAACCAATCGTGCCACTCGCGGTTTCGGGGTTCCTGACGTCGCGTAAGAAGGCGACGGCCGCCGAGCTCGCAGACTGGATCGAGAGCCCCGCCGGTCGGGGCACGTCGCTGGAGGCCATTGGTCGTTCGCTGTCGCGGCGCAACCACGGTCGTTCGCGCGCAGTGATTCTCGCGCACGACCACGACGAGGCGGTCAAGGGTCTGCGCGCCATCGCCGACGGCAAGCCGAACCCGCTGGTGGTCAGCTCCGACGGTCCCGTGACCAACGGCCCGGTGTGGGTGCTCGCCGGTTTCGGCGCCCAGCACCGCAAGATGGGCAAGAGCCTGTACCTGCGTAACGAGACGTTCGCCGAGTGGATCAACAAGGTCGACGCCCATGTGCAGGACGAGCGCGGTTACTCGGTGGTCGAGCTGATCCTCGACGACTCGAAGGACTACGGCATCGAGACCACCCAGACCGTGATCTTCGCGATCCAGGTGGCGCTCGGTGAGCTGCTGAAGGCGCACGGTGCGAAACCCGGTGCGGTGGTGGGCCAGTCGCTCGGCGAGGCCGCCGCGGCGTACTTCTCCGGCGGGCTCTCGCTGGAAGACGCGACGCGCACCATCTGCTCGCGCGCTCATTTGATGGGCGAGGGCGAGGCCATGCTGTTCGGCGAGTACATCCGCCTGATGGCGCTCGTCGAGTACTCGACCGACGAGATCAAGACCGTCTTCTCCGACTTCCCCGATCTCGAAGTCTGCGTGTACGCCGCGCCGACCCAGACCGTCATCGGCGGTCCGCCGGAGCAGGTCGACGCGATCATCGCGCGGGCCGAATCCGAGGGCCGGTTCGCGCGCAAGTTCCAGACCAAGGGCGCCAGCCACACCCAGCAGATGGATCCGCTGCTCGGAGAACTCGCCGCCGAGATTCAGGGCATCGAGGCGCACCCGCTGCAGACCGCCTACTTCTCGACTGTGCACGAGGGCCAGCTGATCCGCGCCGGTGCCGACCCGATCCACGACGTGGATTACTGGAAGAAGGGCCTGCGGCACAGCGTGTACTTCACGCATGGCATCCGCAACGCCGTCGACAACGGGCACACCACGTTCCTGGAGCTGGCCCCGAACCCGGTGGCGCTCATGCAGGTTGGGCTGACGACGGCGAGTGCCGGTCTGCACGACGCTCAACTGATCGCGACCCTGGCTCGCAAGCAGGACGAGGTCGACTCGATGACCACGGCCATGGCGCACCTGTTCGTGTACGGCCACGATCTGGACTTCCGCACGCTCTTCAAACGCGGTGACTACGCCGCGATCCCGCCGACCCGCTTCAAGCGGAAGCCGCACTGGCTCGACGTGCACTTCGCCGGTGACAGCGCCGCCGTGATACCCGGCGGCCACGTCGCCACACCGGACGGCAGGCACGTCTGGGAGTACGCGCCGCGCGGTGCCACCGACCTGGCGGCTCTGGTGAAAACCGCTGCCGCACAGGTGCTTCCGGATGCCAAGATAACGGCGTTCGAGCAGCGCGCGGTCCCCGCCGACGATGCGCGGCTGGTCACCACGCTGACCCGCCACCCCGGTGGCGCGACGGTGCAGGTGCATGCGCGCTCCGATAACGGGGCTGAGTCTTCCTTTTCCCTCGTGTACGACGCGGTCGTCACCCGTGGGGGAGCGGCGAGCCCCTTGCCCGCGACGTCGTCAGCGGCCATCACCGTGCCCGGCCAGGACCCGGCGCCGCAGACCCCGGTCGAAGCGCCTGTCGAAGACGACGCCGCCATTTTGCAGGACAACCTCACCGCCGGTGCCGGCCTGGCAGCGAGCTTCGCGAAGTGGTCACCGGACACCGGTGAGACCATCGGTCAGCGGCTCGGCGCGATCGTCGGCGGCGCAATGGGTTACGAGCCTGAGGACCTCCCGTGGGAGGTGCCGCTGATCGAGCTCGGCCTGGACTCGTTGATGGCCGTGCGGATCAAGAACCGCGTCGAGTACGACTTCGATTTGCCGCCGATCCAGTTGACCGCGGTGCGCGACGCCAACCTGTACGCGGTGGAGAAGCTGATCCAGTACGCGATCGAGCACCGCGACGAGGTCGACCAGATCGCCGAGTCGCAGAAGGGGCAGACCGCCGAGGAGATCGCCGCCGCGCAAGCGGAGTTGATGGGCGGCGCCACGACGGTCGCCGAACTGGAGGCCAAGCTGGCCGAGGCCGGGCATCCCATCGCCGCCGAAGCCGCCGACGCCGAAGCCACGGACGTCACGGTCGCGGAGGCCATCGCCACGGATGCCGTGGAATCCCAGGTGGCACCGACCATCCCGCCGCCGCCGACCGACCCTCGCGGCCCGTCGGCGTCCGGACCATCGCAGTCGACGGTGGCCGCCGCGTCCAAAGTGCTGACCCAGGAGGCGGTGACCGAGGCGCTCGGCTCGGACGTGCCGCCGCGCGACGCCGCCGAGCGAGTGACATTCGCGACGTGGGCGATCGTGACCGGTAAGTCCCCGGGCGGCATTTTCAACGAGCTGCCGACCGTCGACGACGACACCGCGGCCAAGATCGCCGAACGCCTCACCGAGCGCGTCGACGAGGGCACCGTCACCGCCGACGACGTGCGTGGCGCCACGACCATCGAAGCGCTGTCCACCACCGTCCGGGATTACCTGGAGGGTGGCAAGGTCGACGGCTTCGTGCGGACCCTGCGGGCCCCGCAGGAGGGGTCCGACGACATCCCGGTGTTCGTGTTCCACGCCGCCGGGGGATCGACCGTGGTGTACGAGCCGCTGCTGAAGCGGCTGCCCGCGACCACTCCGATGTACGGCATCGAGCGTGTGGAGGGCTCGATCGAGGAGCGCGCCAGCGAGTATGTGCCCAAGCTGATGGAGATCAACGGCGACCGGCCGTTCGTCCTGGCGGGCTGGTCATTGGGTGGTGTGCTGGCCTACGCGTGCGCGATCGGGCTGAAGAAGGCGGGCGCCGACGTTCGCTTCGTCGGCCTCATCGACGCGGTGCGGCCCGGGGAACCGATCCTGCAGACCAAGGAGGAGACCCGCAAGCGCTGGGACCGCTACGCACGGTTCGCCGAGCGCACCTTCAACGTCGAGGTGCCCGAGATCCCGTACGAGGAACTCGAGGCGCTCGACGACGAGGGTCAGGTGAGGTTCGTGCTGGACGTCGTGAGCCAGAGCGGGGTGCAGATCCCCGGCGGCATCATCGAGCACCAGCGCACGTCGTACCTGGATCAGCGGGCCATCGACCTCGCCGAGATCCAGCCCTACGACGGCCACGTGACGCTGTACATGGCCGACCGCTACCACGACGACGCGATCTACTTCGAGCCCGCGTACGCCACCCGCAAACCGGACGGCGGCTGGGGCGAGTTCGTGTCGGAGCTGGAGGTGGTGCCCATCGGGGGTGAGCACATCCAGGCCATCGACGAGCCGTACATTGCCAAGGTCGGCGCCCACATGAGCGAGGCGCTGAACCGAATCGAGTCTCAGGAGAAGTAGGCGAGTGACCACCAAAACCACTGCGGAGCTGCTGGCCGATCTTCACGAGAAGCTGGAGTTGGCGAAGGAACCCGGTGGAGAGAAGGCCATCGCCAAGCGTGAGCGCAAGGGCATCCCGAGCGCCCGCGCCCGCATCCACTCGCTGGTGGATCCGGGCAGCTTCCTCGAGATCGGCGCACTGTGCAAGACGCCAGGGGACCCCGACGCGCTGTACGGCGACGGCGTCGTCACCGGCCACGCCACCATCAACGGCAGGCCGGTCGGTGTGTTCAGCCACGACCAGACGGTGTTCCAGGGTTCGGTCGGCGAGATGTTCGGCCGCAAAGTCGCCAAGCTCATGGAGTGGGTGGCGATGGTCGGATGCCCGATCATCGGCATCAACGACTCCGCGGGCGCGCGGATCCAGGACGCGGTGACGTCGCTGGCGTGGTACGCCGAGCTCGGCCGCAGGCACGAGATGCTGCGCGGCCTGGTACCCGAGATCTCGCTGATCTTCGGCGCGTGCGCGGGCGGCGCGGTGTACTCGCCGATCCAAACCGACCTCGTGGTGGCGGTGCGCGATCAGGGCTACATGTTCATCACCGGTCCCGACGTGATCAAGGACGTCACCGGTGAGGACGTCACGCTCGACGAACTCGGCGGCGCCGACAACCAGGCGCGCTACGGCAACATCCACCAGGTGGTGGAGTCGGAGGAGGCGGCGTTCCAGTACGTCCGCGACTATCTGAGCTTCTTGCCCTCCAACACTTTTGACGATCCGCCGATCGTCAACCCGGGTATGGAACCCGACCTCACCCCGCACGACTACGAGCTCGATGCGATCGTGCCGGACGCGGACAACCAGGCCTACGACATGATGGAGATCCTGCTGCGGATCTTCGACGACGGCGATGTCTTCGAGGTCGGCGCGCAACGCGGACAGGCGATGATCACGGCCTTTGCGCGCGTCGACGGCCGTCCCGTCGGCGTCATCGCCAACCAGCCCATGTACCTTTCGGGCGCGATCGACACCGAAGCCTCGGACAAGGCGACGGCGTTCATCCGGTTCTGCGACTCGTACAACACGCCTTTGGTTTTCGTGGTCGACACCCCCGGTGCGCTTCCCGGCGTGGAGCAGGAGAAGGGCGGCATCATCAAGCGCGGCGGCCGGTTCTTCAACGCGCTGGTGGAGGCCGACGTGCCGAAGGTAACGGTCGTCGTCCGCAAGGCCTACGGCGGCGGGTACGCGGTGATGGGATCCAAGCAGCTCGCCGCGGACCTCAACTTCGCGTGGCCGACCGCGCGCATCGCGGTGATCGGCGCCGAGGGCGCGGCACAGCTGTTGGTCAAGCGCTTCCCGGATCCCACTGCGCCCGAGGTGCGCAAGATCCGCGCCGACTTCATCGAGGGCTACAACCTCAACTTGGCCACCCCGTGGATCGCTGCCGAACGCGGGTACATCGACGCCGTCATCCAGCCGCACGAAACCCGGCTGCTGCTGCGTAAGTCGCTGCGCCTGCTGCGGCAGAAGCAGATCACGCGGGTGCAGCGAAAGCACGGCCTGACGCCGATCTAGCCGCGATAATCTCCCGTGTGTCCAACCACTTCACGGGGCTGAGCCTCGGCCCGCCCCTCGGTGATCAGCGCCTGGATCTGTGCGATCTGTACGCGTTCCAGTCGCCTGCCGACCCGGCGCGCACCGTGCTGATCCTGAACGCGAATCCGAACGCCGACGCACTGCATCCCGAGGCCATCTACCGGCTCGCCGTCGACAACGACGGCGACCTGCAGAACGACATCGCCTTCAGCTATGTCTTCTCCGAACCGCGGGATGGACGGCAGACCGTCGACGTCTACCTTGCCCACGGCGACGACGCGAAAGAGCCAGAAGCCGTCGGCGAGAAGCTCTTCGACGCGGTAGAGGTGTCGTTCGGCAAGACCCCCGACGTACACCAGTCGGGCGGATTCACGTTCTTCGCGGGTGCGCGCAGCGATGCGTTCTTCTTCGACTTCGACGGTATCAAGAACCTGTTCGACATTTCCGGAACGCGCAACTTCACGTCACCCCACCTCGCGGAACTCGGCGGGAAATCGCCGTGGACCGGCCAGGATTCCAACACAGAAGCCAACGTGTTCTCCACCGTGCTCGAACTGCCAACCGAATACCTCGGGGCCGATCCCGACATCCGTATCTGGGGCCGCTGCAGCCTCCGGGAGAACGGAACGCTCAACCACGTCGACCGGGCCGGCCACCCTTCGGTCAGCAGCTTCTTCAACACCGACGACACCAAGCTGGAGTACAACGCCAGCGAACCGGTCCGCGACCGCGAACGCTGGATCGAGCAGTTCATCCACCTGATGGGCCATACCGGCGGCTACTCGCGCGAGCAGGCCATCGCGGCGATCGACCGGGAGGGCACGCTGCCCGACATGTTGACGTTCAACCCGGCCAAACCCGCAAAGTACCCGAACGGCCGCACATTCACCGACGACGTCATCGACTATCGCCTGGCCTTCCTTACCAAGGGTGAGTGCCCGCCCAGCGGGTTGAGCCCGCATACGGACACCCTGTCGGAGTTTCCTTACCTCGGCACACCTCACTGACGGTTCCGCCGGGAACTACTATTCGGCCATGCCGCTCGCGGAGGGACAGGAGCTCGCCGGGTACACCATCGTGCGCTCACTCGGCGCCGGTGGTATGGGCGAGGTCTATCTGGCCCAGCATCCCCGGCTGCCGCGCTATGACGCACTGAAGGTGCTCTCGGCAACCGTCTGCGCCGACAGTGAGTACCGGAAGCGGTTCAACCGGGAGGCCGACATCGCGGCCACGCTGTGGCACCAGCACATCGTGGAGGTGCATGACCGCGGTGATGTCGACGGCCAGTTGTGGATCTCGATGGACTACGTCGAGGGCACCGACGCGCACCGACTGCTGTCGGAGAGCTACCCGGACGGTATGCCTCCCGACGACGTCGTGCGCATCATCACCGCCGTCGCGGACGCCCTCGACTACGCCCACGACCGCGGGCTGCTGCACCGCGACGTCAAGCCCGCCAACATCCTGCTGGCCAACTACGGGACCACCAACGAGCGGATCATGCTGGCCGATTTCGGGATCGCCAGACGGATCGGGGACGGGGCGACCACGAATCTGACGGCCACCAACATGACCGTCGGCACCGTCGCGTACGCCGCTCCCGAGCAGCTCATGGGCGACGGCATCGACGGCCGGGCCGACCAATATGCGCTGGCGGCAACCGCCTTTCAGCTGTTGACCGGGACGCCACCGTTTCAGCATGAGAACCCCGCGGTCGTCATCAGCCAGCACCTGACCGGCGACATACCCGCGATCGGTGCCCGCAGGCCCGAATTGTCCAATCTCGGAACGGCTTTCGAGAAGGCGCTGGCGAAGTCGCCGAAGGACCGGTTCGCCAAGTGTGTCGATTTTGCCCGTGCGCTCGCTCATCGGACGGACGCCACCATCTCCGGTTCCGGCCCGGTGTGGCACTCCGGTCCGGCAGCCATGGCCGCCCACTCGGAGCCGACGATGTCCGCGCATTCCGCTGCGGGGGCATCCAAACCCAGACATGCCATGGCCGAAACCCAGTCTGGCCGCCGATGGGTGCTGCCCGCGGCCGTCGCGGTGCTCGTGATCGCCGTCGCTGCAGGCGCTTTCGTGCTGTTCGATCGTGGCCGAGATCGCCCGGCGGAGGCCAAGGCGCCACCGACGACCGCGTCGGCACCGGCGCCCGCACCGCCGGGGGGCGTGGCCCTGCCGGTGGTGGTCGTGGGGGCGGAGTGCGGCACGCTCGGTGAGGCCGGGCTCACCGAGACCGGCGCCCCGGCGTACTGTGCGCACCTGCCGACCACCGGCGCGTCGATCTGGTCGATGTATCCCGGTCAGATCTCCAGTCCCACAGTCACTCCCGGGCCCGACGCTGTTGCACTTCCCTCGGAGAGCCAGCAGCCGGTACTGGTGTGCATGGAGCAGACCGGACAATCACACGTCGACTGCCACAGCGACATTCTCGAGGTCGACGACTCCGAGACGCCGACCGCCTCGCCGTAGCGCCGACTAATTGTCGGTTGGTGGTGGTGGTTCGTAGGGGTCGTACCACCACCATTGGGCCCGTTCGCCGAGGGGTCCGCGGTAGGCAGGTACGTCGGGTGGGGGTGTGTTGGGTG
>NZ_MVIM01000014.1 GCF_002086795.1 Mycolicibacterium tusciae
AGGCAGTGGTGCACCCGGGGGTGGCGGCGGCGGAACGGGTGCGGCCAACGCGTCGAACGGCGCGGGTGGCGGCGGAGGCGGCGGGGGAGCGAACGGATTCGGCGGCGGAGGCGGCAGCAGGTTGTTCAGGTTGTCGATCGCGTCGTCGACCACATTGCGCGGTGTGGGGCCAGACAGCGGACCACCACACGACGGCCATGCGCCCTTGCCCTGACCGGCGAGCACACGCTCGGCGACGGCAATCTGCTCTTCCTTGCTGGCCAGGTACGCGGCAGGCGCGAACTCGCCGCCGCCGTGGCCCGACCAGGTGCTCGGGGAGAACTGGAGTCCACCGTGGTATCCGTTGCCGGTGTTGATCGCCCAGTTGCCACCAGATTCACACCTGGCGACCTGATCCCATTCGCCGTCGGTGGCGGCGTTGGCCTGTCCGGCGAGGGCAAGGCCCCCGGTGCCGATGACAGCGCCTGTGAAGGCGATCTTCGCGACGTTTACGGCCGATGCAGTGGGCTTACGATGCCGTCCACTCATAGGTGCGTTGGTGTCCTCTCTTTAAGCGCCCGCGAGGTCAGCTGTCGGGTTCGGGCTGGAGAGGTTGCCCGGCCGGCGGCGTCGAGACGACGCCGGCTTCACCCCAAGGAGCCGAAATCTGCTCCAGGTCCTTCCGTTTCGGTGGACCGGTGGGTCCCCCGCCTCCGTCCAAAGTTGTTCGTCGTTGACTGGGTCCCGACTGGACGGAGCTCGGCGCGATCGGGGCACAGCGGGTCACCCGATTGAGGTCGAGGGACTTGGGAGTTGACGGTAATGCGTATGCCCGTGAGCGTCATCTTTTGCAGATAACGGCGTTTTCGCCTTGGGCAAATCCTAAAGGAGCTCTAAACCCGCAGGAAATTTTGGCGTTCTTGCAGGTGCTTCCGGCGCTCCACCTGTCCGTAGCCAGTCTGTGATCATTTCGTTATGTGATGCAAATCACCATCATCCGCCGGCGAAGGGCGGAAGAACGTCGATCGTAGCGGCGTTCGTCAACGCCACGTCGGCGTCGCGCACGGCCACGCCGTCGCGCAGAAACGAGCAGCGCATCAATACTTTCGCGAGATTCTGGTCGCGCGCGCCGAGTTGCGCGACCAACTCGGTGAGCGTCGTGCGCGGACGAAGCCGGATCGTCTCCACTTCGTTACCCGCGGCGGCCCTCGCGGCGGCGAAGAACCGAACAGTCACCTCGATATCAATGGAACTCGTGGTCCTGGAAGTAGAGGTCACGCCTACCCGCCGATTGCGCTCATCGGACGATCCGGCTGGACGAAGCCAGGGTCATTGATGCCGTGTCCGGCGGCTTTGGCCCACATCGCGGCGCGCCAGGCGGCTGCCAGGCCGTCGTCGTCGGCGCCTGTCCGCATCAGGTGACGCAGATCCGTCTCCTGTTGCGCGAACAGACAGTTGCGAACCTGGCCGTCAGCGGTCAGGCGGGTGCGGTCGCACGCCGAGCAGAACGCGTGCGAGACCGAGGCGATGACGCCCACCAAGCCGCGGTCACCGTCGACCCGCCACAGTTCGGCGGGCGCCGAACCCCGCGGCTCCGTGTTCGGCGTGAGATCGAAATGGCGGCGCAACGCGGCGAGGATGTCATCCGCACTCACCGCCCTACCGCGCTGCCACTGATGGTCCGCGTCGAGCGGCATCTGCTCGATGATGCGCAGCTGGTATCCGTGGTCGATACAGAACCGCAGCAGTTGCACGGCGTCGTCCAGACCCGTCTCCGGGTCGAGAACCGCGTTCACCTTGACCGGGTCGAGCCCGGCGGCTTTGGCGGCCGCGAGGCCTTCGAGCACGTCGCTGAGCCGGTCGCGGCGGGTGATCCGGCTGAACCGCGCGGCGTCCACGGTGTCCAGTGACACGTTGATCCGGTCCAGCCCGGCGTCCTTCAGCTTCGCGGCGCGCCGGGCAAGCCCAATACCGTTGGTGGTCAACGTGATCTCGGGCCGCGGCCGTAGTGCGGCGGTGGCGGCGACGATGTCATCGAGATTCTTGGCGACCAACGGCTCGCCGCCGGTGAAGCGCACGCTGGTGATGCCCAGCCGCGTCACGGCGATGCGTAGCAGGCGGATCAGCTCCGCCGGTGCCAGCAGCTGATCGCCCGGCAGCCAGTCCAGCCCATCGGCGGGCATGCAGTAGGTGCAGCGCAGGTTGCACCGGTCGGTCAGCGACACGCGCAGGTCGGTGGCGATCCGCCCGAAGGTGTCGACGAGTGGACCATCGGTAGGCGCGGGATCGGCCGGGCCCAGCGAGGGCACACCCAGGTCGACGACCGTCATGCGGCGGCTCCGATCGGCGGGTTCACTTGGTCGACCGGGACGATCTCCTTGCCCAGCGGCAGCAACGAGACCGGGATCATCTTGAGGTTGGCCAGCGCCAGCGGAATGCCGACGATGGTGATCGCCATGGCGGCCGCACTGACGAGATGGCCGATGGCCAGCCAGATGCCGAACAGGATGACCCAGATGATGTTCCCGATCAGCGCACCCGGACGCGTCCCCGGCATGTCGACGACGGTTCGGCCGAACGGCCACAGCGCATAGGACGCAATGCGCAATGACGCGAAGCCGAACGGGATCGTGATGATGAGGATGAAGCAGATCAACGCTGCCAGCAGATAGCCCAACGCCAGCCAGAGACCGCCGAAGACCAACCATATGACGTTCAGGATCAGGCGCATCTTTTCCCTCCAGCGGTCGTTCCAGCCTACCGAGTAAAGGGGGTGAGGGCGGTTCGAGGTCCGAGTAGGATCACCCGAGACGCGTCCCTGCGCACGGGACGCTTTCCTTTTGTTGGGCTCTTCGGAAGACAAGCAGGTGAGACCAGTGCCGACCGGCCGGGTTAAGTGGTACGACGCCGAAAAGGGCTTCGGCTTTCTGTCGCAGGAGGAGGGCGAGGACGTCTACGTCCGCTCGTCCGCGCTGCCGTCCGGCGTCGAGGGGCTCAAGGCGGGACAAAAGGTCGAGTTCGGGATGGCCGCCGGCCGTCGCGGCCCGCAGGCGCTGAGCGTGAAGATCATTGACTCGCCGCCGAGCCTGACGCGCACCCGTCGTGAGGCGGCCGCCGCCGAGCACAAGCACACCCCGGACGAGCTGCACGGCATGGTCGAGGACATGATCACGCTGCTCGAGGGCGCGGTTCAGCCCGAGCTGCGCAAGGGTCGCTACCCCGATCGCAAGGTCGCGCGGCGGGTGTCCGAAGTGGTGCGCGCGGTCGCAAGCGAGCTCGACGCCTGAAACCTCGCGCTCGGGGGCATGCTGGAGACATGAGCTATGTCGCCAGCGGTGGCGATTTCAACCGCGACACGAACTACATCACCACGCGAATCACCGCCGACGGTCGCGACGGGTATCCCGTCGAGGCCGGCCGGTACCGATTGGTCGTCGCGCGGGCCTGCCCGTGGGCCAACCGCACGATCATCGTGCGGCGGCTGCTGGGGCTCGAAGACAGTCTCTCCATTGGCTTTTGCGGTCCCACCCACGACGAGGACAGCTGGACGTTCGACCTGGACCCCGGCGGCGTCGACCCGGTGCTGAAGATTCCGCGCCTCAAGGACGCCTTCCTCAAGCGGTTCCCCGACTACGAGAAGGGCATCACGGTGCCCTCGATCGTCGACGTGCCGACGGGGGAGGTGGTGACCAACGACTTCGCGCAGATAACGCTGGACTTCTCGACCGAGTGGACGAAGTTCCACCGCGAGGGCGCGCCGCAGTTGTATCCGGAACATCTGCGCGACGAGATCGACGAGGTCGCCAAGCGCGTCTACACCGAGGTGAACAACGGCGTGTACCGGTGCGGATTCGCCGGCTCCCAGGACGCGTACGACAAGGCCTACGACCGGCTGTTCACCGCGCTGGACTGGCTTTCCGAGCGGCTAGAGAATCAGCGATATCTGGTCGGCGACACCATCACTGAGGCCGATGTCCGGCTCTTCACGACGCTGGCCCGCTTCGACCCCGTCTATCACGGCCACTTCAAGTGCAACCGCAACAAGCTCTCCGAGTTGCCGGTGTTGTGGGCCTACGCCCGCGACCTTTTCCAGACCCCCGGCTTCGGCGACACCACCGATTTCGTGCAGATCAAGCAGCACTATTACATCGTGCACAAAGACATCAATCCCACGCAGGTCGTGCCGAAAGGCCCGGATCTGTCCAACTGGTTGACCCCACATGGACGGGAAGCGTTGGGCGGCAGTCCGTTTGGCGACGGCACTCCGCCGGGACCGACGCGCGACGGCGAACGTGTGCCCGCCGGTCATTCAGCGGGCTGAGGCCAGACGGTTCGCACCGACCACTCCGCATGCCATGCCGGCAACTCGTTACCGTCCTGGTCGACGACGATCGTGGGCAGCTGCACGACGAAGCCGGTGAGCTTTCCACGATGCGGGTCGACGGTCGGGATGGTGACCGCCAGCGTGCTGCCAGGCGTGAACTCCTCGAGCACGTCGGAGCCCTCGTACGTGCGGCCGAGCAGCCAGGGTGCGTCAGAGATCGCCGGCGGCACCGACAGTTGCACCGGGTGCCGCCCGTCGACAGCGAGTTCGCCTATCGTTTGCGCGTTTTCGCAGTCGTTGAGGTTCACGACGTCGCAATAGCTGTACGGCCCGATCCGTACGAGCTGTCCATCGGTGTAGGCGCTGATCTCCGGGTGCTCGGGCGGCGGATGCTGGGCCAGCCGCCAGATCAACACACCCGTGGCCGCGGACGCGATGACGACCACGACCGCCAGTATGGCGAGAACGCGTTTCACTCCGGTGCCACCGCCGCATTGTCCGGGCGCCGTCCGCCCTCCTGTTCGGCCAGGACGGGACGGTTACCGCCGAGGCCGGGGATCAGCGAGTCACCGCGATAGCTCACCACCGTCTGCGCGAGACCCAGGATCAGGACCGCGCTGACACCGGTGAAGCCAACCCACAACTGGGTGTAGATCAGTACGCCGATCGCGCCGCCGGCGACCCAGGCCAACTGCAACAACGACTCTGAACGACCGAAGGCCGACGCGCGGGACCGTTCGGGCAGGTCATCCTGCAACGACGCGTCGAGCGACGCCTTCGCGATCGCGCTCGCGCCCGAAGTGATCAGCGTGCCGATCGCAGCCACCAGCAGATTGCCTGCAATGGCGGTCGCCAGCGCGCTCGCGGTGACCGCGATGGTGCAGCGCACGACCATCTGTGCCGGGTGGCCGAGCTTCATCCGCGCGCTGGCCAGGTTGCCGATGAAGTTTCCGATAGCCGCTGCCGCACCGATCATGCCGAGGATGCGCAGCTGTTCCCAACCGCTGGCGTCATGCGATTTCGCGTAAAAGGCCGGGTAGAGGAAGAGGAAGCCCACCATCACCTTGATGGTGCAGTTACCCCACAGCGCGGTGATCGTGTTGCGGCCCAACGGTTGTCGTGCCGGGGCCGAGTTGTACGGTTCTGGCTCGCGGCGCAGCTCTCCGGTGCGACCGTGATAGCTCAGCGTCGCAGGCACCTCCCCCTCGGTCACCTCGACCCACTTCGGGATCCGCATCGACAGTGCCGCGCCCGCCACCGAGACGGCGACGACGACGTACAGCGCGCCGGGCAATTCCAGTACGCGGAAGAGATACTGGGCCGCCGCGGCAACCGCGCCGCCGACCATCGTTCCACCAAGCAAGCCGAACATCGTCAGCCGAGAGTTCACCCGGACCAGGTCGATGGTCGGCGGTAGCACCCGCGGAGTCACCGCGCTGCGCAACACGCTGAATGACTTGGACAGCACCATCATTCCCAATGCACACGGGTAGAGCACCCACGGCGGGAAGCTGCCGGTGGCACCGTCGAAGTTGGCGATCAACACCACCACAAGCCCGGTGCGCAGGATGAACGACGTCGCGAGTGCGAGCCGGCGGCCGTGCTGCAGCCGATCCAGGGCGGGTCCGATCAGGGGAGCGATGACGGCGAACGGCGCGATCGTGATGAGCAGGTACAGCGCCACCTTGCCCTTGCTCTCGCCGGAGGCCGCCGCGAAGAACAGCGTGTCGGCCAGTGCGACGGCCATCGCGGCGTCGACGGCGAAGTTGGCGACCACCGGCCACGTCAGCGCGGTCAGCCCGGACTTGTCGGCGCCGTCGGCCGTAGCAGCGCGGTGCACCAGGCCGTACATCTTGGAGCCCATTTCGCGGCTGCGCTGGGCGGCCGCTCTGGTCACCGTGATCCGTTCGCCGGCCCCGGCGCCGACGGAGCCGTGCGGGGGTCCGGATGCGCGTGACCGTGCCGAATCATCGAGCGGTGGCAGCCACCGGTTGGCGCTCGGCGTGGGATTCGGCCGCGCCCGGCGGTGGCCGCCGGCGCCGGGATTACTGGGGTAGTTGGCCATCCCCGGGTGTTCCTGGCCGCCGGCGGGCGGGCGCGGCGGGTAATAGCCGGGCGGGTTGGGCGGGAGACCGCCGGACTCACGCGAACCCGCCCGATCCCTGTCGTCACGACGCGGTCCGGTCACAGAAAAGATTGTCCCCCATCGAGGCCACAGCGCACGTGCAGGCGACCGGTGTGGCTACTTGCCGGCGGCTACGGCAAAATCAATACCGATGGACAGCGTGACGGAATTCGCCGAGAACGGCGTGGCCTCCCCTGGCGGGGATGCCGTGCCCCGGCCTGACCTGGAGACGGTGCTGCTGGGCTCCGTCGACGACGCGCGTGCCGCGATCGTCGAGTTCAGCGGTGAGGACACCGTCGGGGAGTATCTCGGCGCCGGTTTCGACGATCCGACCGCGGCCACCCACAGGTTCCTCGCCGACATGCCTGGTTATCGCGGCTGGCAGTGGGCCGTCGTCGTGGCCGCGTGCCCGGGCGCCGATCACGCCACCATCAGTGAGGTCGTGCTGGTGCCCGGTCCGACAGCGCTGCTCGCGCCGAAGTGGGTGCCCTGGAACGAGCGCGTCAAGCCCGGCGACCTCAGCCCCGGCGATCTGCTCTCTCCGCCCGCCGACGACCCCCGGCTCGTACCAGGCTTCATGTCCAGCGGGGATCCCGAGGTCGACGAGGTAGCCGCGGAAGTGGGCTTCGGCCGTAGGCAGGTGCTCGGCCCGTGGGGACGCGCCGACGCCGCGCAGCGCTGGCACGACGGCGAGTACGGCCCCGGTTCCGCGATGGCACGGTCGACGCGCCGCGTCTGCCGCGACTGTGGTTTCTATCTCCCGGTGTCAGGATCGCTCGGGTTGATGTTCGGAGTGTGCGCCAACGAGATGTCCGCCGACGGCCACGTGGTCGACGCTGAGTACGGCTGCGGTGCTCATTCGGATACGCCCCAGCCGCCGGGCAGCGGTTCACCGCTGTTCGATCCCTACGACGACGGAGTACTCGACCTGACCGAACCGGCCGATTAGCTTTCGGCGGCGGCCTTGATCCGCGACAACGATTCGTTCATCCCGTCGACGAGTTCGCGCTCGAAACTGGGCACTCCGCCCATCAGTGCATTGACCGACATGTTGGAGAACGCCGTCACCCCGTTCTCGGCATGTCGGCTTTCGGTCAACCGGGTGCCGGTCGCGGTCGGTTCGAGCTCGTAGCTCCAGACCGTCCCGTTCTCGTTGACGCGGAATGCGAGCTTCTGCTCCGGGATGAATTCAGTGATGCGGCTGGTGGTGGGCCACACCAGGTATTTGCGCCGGTTGAGGTTGATCGTTCGGCTTCCCTGGCGTACCGGGCCGCCGAGTGTCTTCATCAGCCGGCACTGCGGGCTCCACTGGGGCATCTTGCTCAGATCGGAAACCAGCGACCAGACCTTCGTCACCGGCGCGTTGATGTCGATTTGAGCTTGCAACAGCGGCTCTGCCATCGCTACCTCCTTGCGTGTCATGAGAATTCAGTCGAGTCCGCTCTGCGCGCCGCGCGACCCGCGGCGCACCGCCCGACGCTGCCACAGAAAGATCGATGTGCCAAGCACGCCGACGCCCAGCCCGGCGATCGCGAATGGCCGACAGCCGTGCAGTGCGGGCACCGTGAAGGCGAACAACGTGGCGATCAGCCAGCCCGTCGTGATCACAGCGATCACCGGCCACGGCTTCAGCAGGGCAGGCGGCAGGGCGGGTGGTTGCGGGGTCATCGATTGAAACCTAACCCATAACCCTCCTTTTCTTCAGCACTGCTATGTACTCTTTGCCTCGTGAAAGAACCCGACGGTCGCTTGGCGAGCGATCTGTCGCTCGCGGTCATCCGCCTGGCCCGCCAATTGCGCTTCCGACGACCGGATTCGCATGTATCGCTCTCTCAGCTGTCGGCGCTGTCGACCCTCGCCAAGGAGGGTCCGATGACGCCGGGCGTGTTAGCCGAGAAGGAACGCGTGCGTCCACCTTCGATGACTCGGGTGATCGGATCGCTGTGCGAACTAGGTCTCGTCGCGCGGATGGCGCATCCCGACGACCGGCGCCAGGTGCTGGTGTCGGTGTCACCGGCGGGTGTCGAGCTGATCGAGGCCGAGCGCCGCGCGAGCCAGGAGTGGCTGTCGCAACGGCTGGCCAAACTCGATCCCGAACAACGTGAGGCGCTCCTGACCGCCGCAGACCTGATGTCGGCGATAGTGGACGAAAGCGCGTGAGCGGTATCCGGCGGGCACGAGCGTAGCGAGCGGGGATTGTCAGAAGTAATCGACGTCGCCGACCCCGCAGATCCGCGGCTGGACGACTTTCGCGATCTCAACAGCGTGGACCGCAGACCTGACCTGCCGACCGGCAAGGGCCTGGTCATCGCCGAGGGTGTGCTGGTCGCGCAGCGCATGCTCGTATCACGGTTCACGCCGCGGGCCCTGCTCGGCACCGACCGGCGGCTGGCAGAACTGGCCGCCGACCTGGACGGAGTCGCGGCGCCGTACTACCGCGTGAGCGCCGACGTGATGGCCGACGTGGTGGGTTTTCATCTCAATCGCGGAGTGTTGGCATCGGCGTCGCGCCCACCCGAGCTGACGGTGTCGCAGGTGATCGAGACCGCCAGGACGATCGCCGTTCTCGAGGGCGTAAACGATCACGAGAACCTCGGATCGATCTTCCGCAATGCCGCCGGCCTCGACGTCGACGCCATCGTGTTTGGCATGGGATGCGCGGATCCTCTGTACCGGCGTGCCGTCCGCGTGTCGATGGGACACGCCCTGCTGGTGCCCTACGCATGGGCGGTTGATTGGCCGGGCGATCTGGAGATGTTGCGGGACAGCGGCTTTCGCCTGCTGGCGATGACACCCGACCCATCGGCGCGCACACTGTCTGAGGCGATGACCAGTATGGCCGATCATCGCGTAGCGGTGCTTGTCGGCGCGGAGGGACCGGGGTTGTCCGAACGTGCGATGCGGGCCAGTGACGTGCGGGTGCGCATCGCGATGTCGCGCGGCACCGACTCGCTCAACGTCGCCACCGCCGCAGCGCTGGCCTTCTATGAACGGGTTAGATTGAACCGGTGACCGACGATTCGACTCCGTGGGCGATGGGCCTGACGGTGTCCGCGTTCGTCGCCGCGGTCGTCGGTGCCGCCATCGTCGTACTGAGCGTGGGACTGATGAGGGTGCACCCGATGTTGGCCGTCGGCCTCAATCTGGTCGCCGTCGGCGGGCTGACGCCGACCGTGTGGGAATGGCGCAAGCGACCTGTCTGGCGCTGGTTCGTTCTGGGCGCCGCCGTCGGGGTGGCCTGCGCATGGGTCGCCGCCATCGCTATCGCCCTTGCGGGATAACGGGATTCACCTATTTGACTGCCGGCTCAGCCGGCGTGTATCAGCGCCTCAGCCAATCGCACCCGCCATGCCGCCAAATCGTCGACTCCGAGGATGCGTAGCACGACCTGATCGGCACCTTCCTCGCGATACTGGGCGACGCGCGACGCGATCGACTCGACGTCACCCCAGGCGGTGATGTTGTCCAACAGCTGATCGCTCACCTCGTCGATATCGGTCTCGGAGAACCCCAGCCGCAGCAGATTTCGTCGATAACCGCCGACCTTGGTCAGAAATCGCAGTGGCTCGGCGGCCGCGCTCCGCGCCTGCTCCCGGTCCGTGACCGGGATGACCATCAACAGCACGGCAAGGTGCCGGGCGTCACCCAGCATCTGGCGGGCGGCGGCGACGTACGACGGAGTCACGAGGAACGGGTATGCGCCTCCGGCGCGGTCGCGGGACAGCGCAAGCATTCGTGGTCCCAGCGCGGCGAGGATGCGTGAATCCGCGGGTATCCCCGCGCCGTCCAACTGATCGAGGTAGGCGCTCAGCGTCGCCAGGGGATGCGCATTGCGTGCGCCGCCGAGCCCGACGATGAAGCGCCCGGAATGATCCTCAGCCAGGGCGGTGTAGGTGGCGATGACATCGGCCGCGGGAACGACGGAGACCGGAATGATGCCCGTCGCAACAAGAATCGCGTCGGTTGCACGCACCGCGGCATCGACCATTGTCAGGTTTCCCGACCGCCACAAGGTGGAGAAGCCGAGACTTTCGGCGTGCCGCGCCTCGTCGGCCACCACGGTCGAATCGTCGGTATAGGGATAGCCGCTGGCAAGGCCGATGGGTCCGAGCGTGGTCATGGTCACACGCTAGGACCTCAACGAAAGTTCAGGTCAAGCGTCAGCGCTGGCCGCTGGACCGCACGCCGAGCAGCACGTCCTCCCACGCGGGCACTGCCGGCTTGCCCTTGCGTGCGCGTGGCTTGGGTGCGGCAGGCGGTGCCGGTTCGGGCTCGACCACAGGCTCAGGGAGCGGCTCCGGCTCGTCCTCCAGCGCGAAATGCGGGACCGCGGCAACCGGGCGCAGGGGGCGCGCGAAGTTCGGGTCGATGAGCTCGGACGCCGAGTCGTCGAGTGCCGTCACGGTGCCGCCATGAGCGCCGGGGGTGAACCGGAAGTGTGCGATGTTGTCCGACAGGCCCGCCTTCCACGCCATCTGGACGGTCCAGCGTCCGTCTTCGTTGCGCCAGGCGTCCCAGTTGGTGTCCTCGGCGCCCAGTCCGCGGGCGATCAGCGACGTCGTCACCGTCTCCAGGAGCGTCAGGATCGAGGGGCCGTCGGCCAATATGGGATGCGCCGCAGTTGCCAGCTCGGCCGCCCTCGAGCGTTCAAGCAGGACCGGATGAGCAAATCTCTCGACCCGTGCCAAGTCGACTCCCGAGGCCGCCGCAACCTGCTCGACGGATGCGCCCGCGCGGATTTTTGCCTGAATCTCTTTGGGACGCAGCACGTTTGGAACCTCGTCGTTGGTTTGAGATGCACTTCGCGAAGGAGTAGAACCGGTCTTGTCACCGCGCACTGCGGCCCGCAAGCGGTCGTCGGGGAACAGGATGAACTTCTCGCCGGAGCCGTCGGCCTCGCAGATAATTCGGTTGCCATCGATGTCCAGTCCGACGACTCTGAGTTCCCGCATCACGACCTCCTCCGGGCTGACACCAGGCCCGATTAGAGGACCCTACTGTGTTATCTGCCTGTTACCGGGTAGACACGCGGGCAGGTCAGAGGCGTTCTACGACCCAGTCGATGCAGGCGGTCAGGGCACTGACGTCATCGGGATCGACGGCGGGGAACATGCCGACGCGCAGCTGGTTGCGACCGAGTTTGCGATAGGGCTCGGTGTCGACGATTCCATTGGCTCGAAGTGCCTTGGCGATCGCCGCAGCATCTACGGAATCGGTGAAATCGACGGTGCCGACCACCTGCGACCGTAGCTCGGGGTCGGCGACGAAGGGCGTGGCCACCTTCGACGCCTCGGCCCAGCTGTACAGCCGCTGCGACGAGTCGGCGGTGCGCTTGACCGCCCAGTCCAGTCCGCCGTTGCCCAGCATCCATTCGAGCTGATCGGCGAACATGATCAACGTGCCGATCGCCGGGGTGTTGTAGGTCTGGTTTTTGAGGCTGTTCTCGATCGCGATCGGGAGCGACAGGAACTCGGGCACCCAGCGGTCCGACGCCGCGATGGCCTCCACGCGGGCGAGCGCGGCGGGGGAAAGGATCGCGATCCACAGGCCGCCGTCGCTGGCGAAGTTCTTCTGCGGTGCGAAGTAGTAGGCGTCGGCGTCGGCGATATCGACGGGCAGGCCACCGGCCGCCGAGGTGGCGTCGATGGCGATCAATGCGCCATCTGAGCCTTCTGGTCGCTGCACGGGAACCGCTACGCCCGTTGACGTTTCGTTGTGCGCCCACCCGATGAGGTCCACCGACGGATCCGATTGTGGTTTGGGTGCGCTGCCTGGATCGGCCTTGACGACGACCGGGTCCCCGACGAACGGATTCTTGGCCACCGCCGACGCGAACTTGGCGCTGAATTCGCCGTAGGTCAGGTGCAGTGAGCGCTTGTCGATCAATCCGAACGCGGCCGCGTCCCAGAACGCGGTGGTGCCGCCGTTGCCGAGGATGACCTCGTAGCCGTCGGGCACCGAGAAGAGTTGACGCAGCCCGTCACGCACTCGGCCGACGAGGTTCTTGACCGGCGCCTGCCGGTGCGACGTCCCGAATAGGTCGCCCGCGGCGGCGAGGGCCTGAAGTTGTTCGGGGCGCACCTTCGACGGTCCGCAGCCGAAACGGCCGTCGCGAGGTTTGAGGTCGGCGGGAATCGTCAGGTCGGCCATGGGGACAAGAGTAGTGACCCCGGCTGCGGGCCTTCCGCGGGGAGGGCATGCAGAAAATGGTGAAAAAGTGGGTAAAGAACACACAGTGGAACCATTTTGTATCCATAATGTGATCTGTCGGGGACTGAGCCCATTGGGGGGCACGTGATCAGTCATGGGAAAGTTTCGACCCTCATGCCGGTGTGTGCAGCGGCGATGGTGGTGTTCGGTTCGATAGCCGCTGCGGCGCCCACGCAGGCTTCCGGAGACGAGGGCGGCGCGGTGCTCAGCGAGATCAACGCGACGCGCGCGGCAAGTGGATGCGGTCCGGTGGCACCCAATCCGCAGCTGACTGCGTCGGCGGCACGGCACGCCAACGACATGCTCAGGAGCGGGGTCCAGGCGCACACCGGTTCGGACGGCTCCTCTGTTGTCCAGCGCGTCACCGACGCCGGCTATACGTCATTCGAGGATCTCGGCGAAATCGTGTTTTGGGCCAATGGCCCCGGCGGTTCGCCTGCTGCCGCGGTGAATTGGTGGATGAACAGTCCGGGCCACCGCGCGGTCATCACCGACTGTGGCATGACCGATGCGGGATTCTCGGCCGTCAGAAGCGGCAGCATGTTGACCGTTGCTGGCGACTTCGCGAAGAGGTAGACGCCCGGCCATTCTCAGTTGGTCAGGATGCGAGCCCCGTCGGGGGTGACCGCCACGGTGTGCGCGCTGTGCGCGGCGCGGCCATCGAATCGATCTCGTCTCGCGTTTCAGCTCGACCATGTGTGGTCTCCATCACAAAACGCGGCGTTCGGCCTGGTGTGCCACATGCCAGAAAGGGGTATTCACGGTATGCGATACCTGCGGTACCGTGTTTGACAATCAAGGCTCGTAGACCTCACCGAGGAGGTGTCGAATGGCAGTCAAGGAAGCCCGGACACGCATGGTCCGGCGCTGGCGGCGCAATATGGATGTCACCGATGACACTGCATACGTCGACATGCTCACCACATTGTCCGAGGGGTCGGTGCGACGCAACTTCAATCCGTACACCGACATCGACTGGGACTCCCCGGAGTTCAAGGTGGTTGAGAACGACGAGCGCTGGATCCTGCCCGCGACCGACCCGATCGGGAAGCACTCCTGGTATCAGTCGCAGTCGAGAGAGCGCCAGATCGAGATCGGCATGTGGCGCCAGGCCAATGTCGCGAAGGTCGGTCTGCACTTCGAGTCGATCCTGATCCGCGGGCTCATGGAGTACGCCTTCTGGACGCCCAACGGATCACCGGAGTACCGGTACTGCCTGCACGAGGCGGTAGAAGAGTGCAACCACACGATGATGTTCCAGGAGATGGTCAACCGCATCGGTGCCGATGTGCCCGGTATGCCGCGCATGCTGAAGTGGATTCAGCCAGCCATCCCGCTGGTCGCGGGGCCGCTGCCGATCCCGTTCTGGTTCGGCATTCTGGCCGGCGAGGAGCCCATCGATCACACCCAGAAAAACGTATTGCGCGAGGGCAAGACGCTGCATCCGATCATGGAGCGCGTGATGGCCATCCACGTGGCCGAAGAGGCGCGGCACATCTCGTTCGCGCACGAATACCTGCGTAAGCGGGTTCCTGACCTGCCGCGGCGGAAGCGGTTCTGGTTGTCGCTCTATGTTCCGGTCGTGATGCGCGTGCTGTGCTCGGCGATCATCGTGCCGCCGCGGGCGTTCTGGAAGGAATTCGATATCCCGCGGTCGGTCCGCAAGGAGATCTTCTTCAAGTCACCCGAGTCGCGGCAGATGTTGCGCGACATGTTCGGCGACGTCCGGATGCTCGCCCACGACACCGGTCTGATGAACCCGCTCGCGAAACTGATCTGGCGGATGTGTCGGATCAGCGGCCGGCCCAGCCGGTACCGCAGCGAGCCTGCCCGCCAGCATCTGGTGTCGGCCGCGTAGGGCGCCCATGCCTCACGTGATCACCCAGTCGTGTTGCAGCGACGGGTCCTGTGTCTACGCCTGTCCGGTGAACTGCATCCACCCGTCACCGGACGAGCCGGGCTTCGCCACCGCGGAGATGCTCCACATCGACCCGGTCGCGTGCGTCGACTGCGGCGCGTGTGTCTCGGCGTGCCCGGTCGGGGCCATCGCGCCCGATACCCGGCTCGAGCCCGCGCAGCTGCCGTTCATCGAGTTGAACGCGTCCTTTTATCCCAAACCCGAGGGCAAGCTGCCGCCGACGTCCAAGCTGGCGCCGGTGCTCGAGGCGCCGTTGGTCCGGCCACGCTCCGGTGGGCCGTTGACCGTCGCGATCGTCGGCTCCGGGCCGGCGGCCATGTACGCCGCCGACGAACTGCTGACGCAGCGCGGTGTGCGGGTCAACGTCTTCGAGCGGCTGCCGACCCCGTACGGTCTCGTGCGCGCCGGGGTGGCACCCGACCATCAGAGCACCAAGCGGGTGACAGCGCTGTTCGACAAGGTGACGAAGCTGCCGGGCTTCACGTTCTATCTGAACGTCGACGTGGGATCGGATGTCACGCACGCCGACCTGCTGGACCACCACCACGCGGTGCTCTACGCCGTCGGTGCGCCCAACGACCGCCGGCTCGACATCGCCGGGATCGGTCTGCCCGGCACGGGAACCGCCACCGAGATGGTCGCGTGGTTCAACGGCCACCCTGAATTCACCGATCTTCCAGTCGATTTGAGCCACGAGCGGGTGCTTGTCGTCGGCAACGGCAACGTGGCGTTCGATGTGGCCCGCATTCTGACCACCGACCCCGATGTGCTGGCGCGCACGGACATCTCCGACCACGCGCTGGCCGCGTTGCGCGGCTCGAAGGTCAACGAGGTCGTCGTCGCCGCCCGCCGGGGTCCGGTGCACTCGGCCTTCACACTTCCGGAACTGATCGGGCTGACCTCGGTGTGTGATGTGGTGCTGGACGGCGCCGACCATGATCGGGTCATCAGTGACCTCGCGACGGCCACAGATCCCTTGACGCGCAACAAGCTCGAGATCCTGTCGAAGCTCGGCGATGCTGGACCGTGCGGGCGGCCGCCCGCGCACAGGCCCCGCATCCGGTTGGCTTTTCAGTTGACGCCGGTACGCATCCTCGGTGAGCAGCGTGCGACGGGTGTCGAGTTCGCGGTGACCGGCACCGACGATGTTCACCGCATCGACGCCGGCCTTGTGCTGACCTCGATCGGCTACCGCGGCAAGGCGATTCGCGACCTTCCGTTCGATGACGAGGCTGCGGTGGTGCCCAATGACGGCGGCCGGGTCATCGATCCGGCGTCGGGTGAGGCCGTGCGCGGCAGCTACGTGGCGGGCTGGATCAAGCGTGGCCCCACCGGCTTCATCGGTACCAACAAATCGTGCGCCGGCGAGACGGTGCACAACCTGGTCGCCGATTACAACGCGGGGATGCTCGCGGATCCGGCCGGCAAGCCGGCCGCACTGGACAAGCTCGTGCGAAGCAGGCGGCCCGACGTGATCGACGTTGCGGGGTGGAAGGCCATCGACGACGCGGAGATCGCACGCGGCGGCGAGCATAGGCCCCGCGACAAGTTCACGACGATTGCCGACATGCTTGCCGCGGCGGCCGACGCACCCGCGCCGTCGATGCGCGAGCGCGTGCTCGCCGGCCTGCGTCGCTAGGTTCGCTAGCGACTTTGTCGCTGAAGTGTTGCGGCCCAGGGCTTGTCGGACCGGGCGCCACTTGCTGGCGCTACGCCGTGCGGCAGCCCGGCCGGGCGGCATACTCCCGCCTTCCGGGGGCCGCAGGTGCTGCCGGCGTTTTCTTCCGAGCCGTTACTGGTGCTGTTTGATGGCTTCGTCGATCTCGTCCTGACTGACCTCGCGTATCGGCTGGCCCATTGACCACAGATGACCGAACGGGTCACGCAGTTCGCCGTAGCGGTCACCCCAGAACATGTCGTCGAGTGGCATCACCACGGTCGCGCCGGCGTCGATCGCCTGCTGGAACTTGGCATCGACATCCGTGACGGTGAGATGAACGGTGACTGGTGATCCGCCCAGCGCCTCCGGCGTGACCGACTTGCCGTCGTTCATTTCGGGAAAGTCATCGTTGAGCATCACCAAGGCTCCGTTGATCCGCAGAGCGGCATGAAACAGCCTCTTGCCGTCGGGCCCTGGTACCCGGCCCAGTTCCTCGGCGTTGAACGCCTTGACGTAAAAATCGATGGCTGCCGCACCGTCACTGACGGTGAGCATTGGGGAAACTGCTGGTTGGACGTCGATTGCCATGAGCGAGCTCCTCGATTAGTGGTTTTCCCTCGCGGGCTACCAGTACGACTCGTCGGACGGGCCGAACTCATCGCACCGACTCGATGCAATCACCGGCCACCGACAACCCCATGCGATTTCGGCGCGTGTGGTCACTCAGGGTGACTGAGCACGCCGAAATCGCGAGCTGCGTCTGGCAACATAGCGGCGTGCTTGGGCGGGGAGTCCTGACGAGACCGAAGACCATGGTGTTCGATTCCCTCGTCGTCGGGGTGTTCGCCGCCGCGCTCAGCATCGTCGGCGCGGGCCGGCCGTCCTTCTGGTACGACGAGGCGGCGACGATCTCGGCGTCGTACAGTCGCTCGCTGGGTCAGCTGTGGCACATGATGGGCAACGTCGACGCCGTCCACGGCCTCTATTACGTGCTCATGCACGGCTGGTTCACGATCTTCGGACCGACGGAGTTCTGGTCGCGCGTCCCCAGCGCGCTGGCCGTCGGCGGTGCTGCGGCGGGCGTCGTGGTGCTGGGCAGACAGTTCTCGACGCGCACTGTCGCACTGAGCGCCGGTGTCCTGTGCGCGATCCTGCCGCGCGCGACGTGGGCCGGAATCGAGGCGCGGCCGTACGCGCTGACGATGCTGGCCGCCGTGTGGTCGACTGTTCTGCTGGTACACGGTGTGCGCCGCAACAACGACTGGATCTGGCTCTGCTACGCGGCGGCCATGACGGCGTCGATCCTGCTCGACGTGTACCTCGCGCTGATGTTCCTGGTACACGCCGTCTTCCTGTGCTTTCATCGTCCGCCCCGGACCGTCGTCGTACGGTTCGCCGTCGCCATGGTGTGCACATGTCTGGCGGTGGCGCCGTTCGTGCGGCTGGCCGTCGGTCAAGCGCACCAGATCATCTGGATCTCACCGGTGGGCCGCCGGACCGTCGAAGACGTGGCCGTTCAGCAGTACTTCGAGAGAAGCCCGTTGTTCCTGATCGTCTCCTGCTGTGTCGCCGTCGCAGCGATCATCTTGTGGCGCTTCACATCTGCGGAACTTTCCGGGCCGGATCGCCAGTTGTTGGCCGTGGCCATCGCGTGGCTGGTGGTCCCCACCGCGTTGATCCTCGGCTGGTCGGCCCTGGTGCATCCGATCTACACACCGCGGTATCTGTGCTTCACCGCACCGGCGATGGCACTCGCACTGGGGGTGTGCGTTGGCGCCTTGGCGGTCCGGCCGTGGGCAGTCGCCGTCGTGCTGGCCGTCTTCACTGCTGCGGCAGCGCCCAATTATCTTCTGGTGCAACGCAGTCCGTATGCGAAATACGGAATGGACTACAGCCAGGTCGCCGACCTCATCGAAGCGAAGTCCAAGGGCGAGCCGGGTGAGTGCCTGCTGGTGAATGACACCGTGACCTTCATGCCCGCGCCGATGCGCCCCCTGCTCGCGGCCCGGCCCGATGCCTACGACAAAGTCGTCGACATCAGCCTGTGGCAGACGGCGGTCGAGCGCGACGACGTCTTCGACACCAACCTGATACCGGAAGCGTCGGTAGGTCCTCTGAACGTCTGTCGCGTCCTGTGGATCATCACGCAGGCCGACCCGACACGGCCTGCCCACGAACAGAATCCGGCGATGGAGCCGGGCCCGCTATTCGGCGGCACCCCGGCCTTCGCCGTAACGCGTGAAACCGGCTACCGGCTGTTGGAGCGCTGGCAGTTCAACCTGGTTCAGGTCATCAAAGCGGAGCGATGAGTTACCAGACGCGGAGGTAGTCGACGAGCATGGACGCCGGGAACACGCCCGCAGCCGGGTTGCCGCCACCGGGCCCACCGACGGCGAGGGTGAACATCGGCTGCATCCAATAGCCGGGAATGCTGAAGGGCCACCGGAGATCACCGGGCCGGCCCGACACGGGGATCGGGTTGGGCGGCACATGGAAGTACGGTTCGGCACCATCGACGTAATCCCGCCAGAACGTGAAACCGTCCTCGCCCCAGTGCATTCGCCAGGTGTGCCAGGCGGTGTCGACCATGCCTGGAATCGACTTGCCCTCCCAGGTCTTACCGTTGGACGCGGCGTGCACCGTGGTGCCGGGTGGCCACTGGTTGTTGCCGTACCACTCGAAGACGTCGACCTCACCGTCGGGCAGCGGATCCTCGTTTACGGCCCAGAACGCCGGCCAGCAGCCGGGGGTAAGGCAGTCGAGCTTGATCCGCGCTTCCCACGTCTGGTTGATCATGCCGCGCCAGATGCCGCGCAGCTTGGCGCCGTAGTAGGTGCCCATCTCGTTGGTGGCCATCATCACCAGGTTGGAGTTGCCGTCCTGGAAGATGTTGCGGCGATCGTTACGGTAGATGCCCTGAACCGGCGGGTAGACCTCGTCCTGCCAGGTCTGGATCAGCCACTTGGCCGGGTCGGGCGCCGATCCGGCCGGGCCGTCGAACTCATCGTGGAATATGTAGGTTCCCGGGTCGGCAGTCGGCGGCTGCGTCGGCAGCGGCGCGCGCTTCATCGGGCTTGCCTGGGCTTGGGCGACGGGGATCGTGGCTGCCAACACGCCAAGACCCGCCATCATCGTCATCATGTTGCGGCGATCCATCTGGTGCACCCGCCCACCCTAAAAGGAAGTTCACAGGTTTGGGTTCATTTCCGGGTCGCCCGTGTTGTATCTAACCTTTGCCGGCTCACACCACGGAGAACGACGGCGGCAACGCGGAGCGACCCGTCAGTGCCAGTAGCAGCGACTCTCCTCGGCCGGTCGCAATGGCCGTGCGCGTCGCGATGTCGAGGGCCTCTGCGAGTACGTCTTCGGAGACCTGGAACCAAATGTCGACCGCCCTGGCGATGTCCATCCCGTGTACGGCCAGTTCGAAGACCCGGGTAGGTAAGTACGCGCCCAGTCGAATTCCCAGGCCGCCAATGACCTTGATCAACGGATCGCCGTGGACCGCTGTGAGCGCGCCAAGCACGTCTGAGACCAACGCGTCGACGGCGGCCGTCGGATCTGAGCCGAGATCCCTGCCCGCCTGTCTGCCGCGCTCGGCGACATCGGCGGGATCGATGCCCAGCGCCGACGGCGTCACCCGCACGTAGTACTCCTGCGGAGTCGCGATGTCCTCCCGGTCCGCGGTGGTCTGCAGGTAGCTGAGCACGGTGGTCAGCGAGCGCGACGTGTGGCCCACGAGCGCGCGGACGTCCCAGTCGCCCAGTCCGGGCTGGCCCCACGCGCCGGCCGGAATCTCGCGCACCAGCGCGGCGAAACTCGTCGCCGCCGCACGGTACGTTTCGATCGTCACGACCGGGCGACTTGGTCCCAACCCTCGACCGACTCCGGGCTGCGGGGGCCCGGGCCGACGTAGATCGCGGCCGGGCGCACCAGCTTGCCGAGCCGCATCTGCTCGAGGATGTGCGCACACCAGCCGGCGGTGCGACCGCAGGTGAACATCGCGGGCATCATCTGGGTCGGTACCTGAGCGAAGTCCAGGATCACCGCCGCCCAGAATTCGACGTTGGTCTCGATCGCGCGGTCGGGACGGCGTTCGCGTAGCTCGGCGAGCGCGGCCTGCTCCAGCGCGGACGCCACCTCGAAACGGGGCGCCCCCAACCGCTTGGCGGTGGCCCGTAGCACCCGCGCCCGCGGGTCCTCGGCGCGGTAGACGCGGTGGCCGAACCCCATCAGCTTTTCCTTGCGGTCGAGGATGCCCTTGACGACCGCCCGCGCATCGTCGGTCTTCTCGACCTCCTCGATCATCGGCAGCACGCGGGCCGGCGCACCGCCGTGCAGCGGTCCGCTCATCGCGCCGATGGCTCCGGACAGCGCCGCCGCGACGTCGGCACCGGTCGAGGCGATCACGCGGGCGGTGAACGTGGACGCGTTCATGCCGTGCTCGGCAGCCGACACCCAGTAGGCGTCGATCGCCTCGACGTGCTTGGGATCGGGCTCACCCTGCCAGCGGGTCATGAATCGCGCTGTCACGGTGGAACATTCGTCGACGACCCGCTGCGGAACCGCGGGTCGATAGATGCCGCGTGCGGACTGCGCGACGTAGGACAGTGCCATCACTGACGCGCGGGCCAACTGGTCGCGCGCAGTCTGTTCGTCGATGTCCAGCAGCGGCGCATACCCCCAGATCGGGGCGAGCATCGCCAGGCCGGCCTGGACGTCGACGCGGACATCGCCGCTGTGAATCGGCAGCGGGAACGGTTCGGCGGGCGGCAGGCCGCGGCCGAACTTGCCGTCGACCAGCAGCGCCCACACGTCGCCGAAGGTGACGTGCTGGCTGACCAGATCGTCGATGTCGACGCCGCGATAGCGCAGCGCGCCGCCATCCTTGTCGGGTTCGGCGATCTCGGTGGTGAAGGCGACCACGCCCTCGAGTCCGGGTACGAAATCCTCAGGAACCGTCGACACCGTAGTCATGGGCAAAATTCTCGCACCCGCCGCCGCGCCATTTACTACCGGTCGGTAATGGGTCGGCGAACCGCGCAGGCGTAGCGTGAGCGCGTGGCACCTCGCGACGACGACCATCTGGCGAGAATGCGGGTCGAGTACGGCTCGGTGGAGAAGGACGGCAGCGGCGACCTCGACGCGGACTGGCTCGCCGACGGCTGGGTTGCGCTGCTGCACAAGTGGTTAGCCGACGCCGAACGCGCAGGGGTGGCCGAGCCCAACGCGATGGTGGTGGGCACCGTCGACGCGCGCGGACGCCCGTCCACCCGCTCAGTGCTCTGCAAGAGTGTCGACGCCGACGGCATCACCTTCTTCACCAACTATGACTCCGCCAAAGGCGAAGAGCTGGCCCGGACGCCGTACGCATCGGCGACGTTTCCCTGGTACCTGCTCGGCCGCCAGGTCCACGTCCGGGGACCGGTCACGAAGGTTTCCGCCGAACAGACCGCGGACTACTGGTCCAAGCGCCCGCGGGGTTCGCAGCTGGGCGCCTGGGCGTCGCACCAGTCCGCGCCGATCGCCTCGCGTGCCGCGTTACTCGAGCAGCTGGCCGAGGTGACCCAGCGGTTCGCTGATCTCGACGAGGTGCCGGTGCCGCCGAATTGGGGCGGATACCTCATCTCTGCCGAGGTGGTGGAGTTCTGGCAGGGCCGGGAGAACAGGGTGCACAACAGGATTCGTGTCGTCACCGATGCCGAGCTGCCGATCACCATGCACAACAGCCGCATCGAGCGGTTACAGCCGTAAGTGCTCCGGCCGGATTCCCCGCCGGCGGTGGCCGGCGATCCCAGCGACGACAAAGTGTGACCTAGGGGGCCAATTGTCGGAGGGTGCCACTTTTCTCAGCGGCCTCTTACGTTGGCTGGCTAGCATCCGAGTTCGTGTCTGATCTCAGCGGGGAGGCAACCCTCGGGCTGCGGGAACGCAAAAAGCAACGCACCCGTGCCACCCTCATCGACGCTGCGGTCGACCTTTGCGAACGCCAGGGGTTCGATCGCACCACCGTCGACCAGATCGCCGCCGTGGCCGACGTCTCGCCGCGCACCTTCAGCCGGTACTTCGCCACCAAGGACGCCATTGCGCTGGCCCTCATCGACGAGGTGCTGGAACAGACAGCCGTCGAACTGGCCCGCCAGCCGCTCGACGTCAACCATTTCGAGGCGCTGCTGAACGCCTATCTCGCGATGGCCAATGCGGCGAAGATCGCGCCGGCCGGCGAGCTGTCGGCGGACCGGGTGATGTGCATCGTGCGGATCATCTTGTCGTCGTCGGCCTTGCGGCAGTCTGCACTGGAGTACCGCGGAAACGCCATCGACGCGGAACTCGCCAGGCGGATGGGACTGGGCATCGGCGATCGCGCGCCACGGCTGGTCTCCGCGGTGTGGGGTTCGATGCTCATGACCGCGCTGACCGGTCTGGCCGCAAGCGGCCAGGACGGTACCCAGCTGACGATCGACGACGTGGCCGCCCATCTGGAAGACACATTCGCCGAGTTCACCAGGCTCATGACGGGCAATCGGCAGCCGGTCTGAACGTCTGGCGGCCCCCCCTCGGGCGGGATCGTTGGAATGGGACTACCTTTTGAGGGACAGACACGACATGTTCTCGATATTCCTTGCAACGTAGAAGGGATCCCCGTGGCCGAAAAAGACGAGCATGCCACGCTCAACTACCCCGGTGGCGAGCTTGAATTGGACGTCGTCAAGGCCACCGAGGGCTCCGACGGCATAGCCCTGGGTTCGCTGCTGGCCAAGACCGGCTACACCACGTACGACGACGGCTTCGTCAACACCGCGTCGACGAAGAGCGCCATCACCTATATCGACGGCGACGCCGGCATCCTGCGCTACCGCGGCTATCCCATCGAGCAGCTCGCGGAGAAGTCGAACTTCATCGAAGTCAGCTACCTACTGATCTACGGCGAGCTACCGACCCCGGATCAGCTCGAGGCGTTCACCACCCAGATTCAGCGGCACACCCTGCTGCACGAGGACCTCAAGCGGTTCTTCGACGGCTTCCCGCGCAACGCGCACCCGATGCCGGTGCTGTCCAGCGCGGCGAATGCACTGAGCGCCTACTACCAGGACTCGCTGGATCCATTCGACGACGAGCAGGTCGAACTGTCGACGATCCGGTTACTGGCCAAGATGCCGACGATCGCGGCGTACGCATACAAGAAGTCGGTCGGCCAGCCGTTCCTCTACCCGGACAACTCGATGAGCCTCGTCGAGAACTTCCTGCGAATGACGTTCGGTCTGCCGGCCGAGCCCTACGAGGTCGACCCGGAACTGGTCCGCGCCCTCGACATGCTCTTCATCCTGCACGCCGACCACGAGCAGAACTGCTCGACGTCGACGGTGCGCCTGGTCGGCAGCTCGCAGGCCAACCTGTTCACCTCGATCTCCGGCGGCATCAACGCGCTCTGGGGTCCGCTGCACGGCGGTGCCAACCAGGCGGTGCTCGAGATGTTGGAGAAGATCCGCGTCGGCGAAAACGACGTGCAGACCTTCGTCAAGAAGGTCAAGAACAAGGAAGACGGCGTCAAGCTGATGGGCTTCGGCCACCGGGTCTACAAGAACTACGACCCGCGGGCGCGCATCGTCAAGGAGCAGGCCGACAAGATCCTCGGCAAGCTCGGCGGCGACGACGAGCTGCTGGACATCGCCAAGGAGCTCGAAGAGGTCGCACTCACCGACGACTTCTTCATCGAGCGCAAGCTGTACCCGAATGTCGACTTCTACACCGGCGTGATCTACCGGGCGATGGGCTTCCCGACCCGGATGTTCACCGTGCTGTTCGCCCTGGGCCGGCTGCCCGGGTGGATCGCGCACTGGCGGGAGATGCACGACGAGGGTGGCGGCAAGATCGGCCGTCCGCGCCAGATCTACACCGGGTACACCGAGCGCGACTACGTCGACACGGGCTCACGGTAGGCACACCCCGCATCCGCCGAACGTGGGTTACCCGCACGCTTCGGGCGGCCGGAGCGTGTCATAACTCCACACTCGGCGTCGTAACGCATTTCACTCGCGGTGGGGCTTGCCATCGCAACAGTTGTAGTTTCACAATAGTTGTGTGAATGAAAGTGTCGTCCGCTCACTGAGCCCCAGGCGCAAGGCCATCATCTTGGTGTCCTGCTGCCTGAGCCTGCTGATCGTGTCGATGGATGCAACGATCGTCAACGTCGCCATTCCGAGCATCCGCAAGGATCTCGGCGCCACGGCCTCGCAGCTGCAGTGGGTCATCGACATCTACACGCTGGTGCTGGCGTCGCTGCTGCTGCTGGCGGGCGCGGCGGCGGACCGGTTCGGCCGTCGGCGCACCTTCCAGATCGGGCTGACGGTGTTCGCGATCGGCTCCCTGCTGTGCAGCCTCGCGCCCAACATCGAGATGCTGATCGCCGCGCGATTCGCACAAGCCGTCGGCGGTTCGATGATGAACCCGGTCGCCATGTCTATCATCACCCAGGTGTTCACCGGCCGCGTCGAGCGCGCCCGCGCGATCGGTGTGTGGGGTGGTGTCGTCGGCATCTCGATGGCGTTGGGCCCGATCGTGGGCGGGGCGCTCATCGAGTTCGCGAACTGGCGTTCGGTGTTCTGGATCAACCTGCCGATCTGCGCGCTCGCGATCCTGCTCACCGCGATCTTCGTCCCCGAATCCAAGTCGGTCACAATGCGCGACGTCGACCCGATCGGTCAGGGCCTCGGCATGGCCTTCCTGTTCGGGATCGTCTTCGTCCTCATCGAAGGCCCGAACTTCGGCTGGGGTGACGCCCGCACCATCGTCGTCGCCGTCGTCGCGGCGATCGCCCTGGTCGCCTTCCTCCTTTTCGAGTCCCGACGCCACGACCCGTTCATCGATCTCCGCTTCTTCCGCAGCATCCCGTTCGCGTCCGCGACCGTGATCGCGGTGTGCGCGTTCGCCGCGTGGGGCGCCTTCCTGTTCATGATGTCGCTGTACCTGCAGGAAGATCGCGGCTTCTCGGCCATGGAGACCGGGTTGATCTATCTGCCGGTAGCCATTGGCGCGCTGGTGTTCTCACCGCTGTCGGGCCGGATGGTCGGACGATGGGGGAGCCGGCCGTCGATCGTCATCGCGGGTGTGCTGATCACCGCGTCGACGGTGCTGCTCACCTCCCTGAGCGCGACGACGCCGGTGTGGCAGCTACTGATGATCTTCGCAGTGTTCGGCATCGGCTTCTCGATGGTCAACGCCCCGATCACGAATGCTGCCGTCAGCGGTATGCCGACCGACCGGGCCGGCGCAGCATCGGCCGTAGCGAGCACCAGCCGACAGGTCGGCGTCAGTCTTGGTGTGGCGGTGTGCGGTTCGATCGCAGGGGCGGCGCTGGCGACCGCGGGCGCGGACTTCGCCGTGGCGGCGCGACCGCTTTGGGTCATCTGCGCGCTGCTCGGGGTGACGATCGTCGTGCTCGGCGTGTACTCGACCTCGCCGCGCGCACTGCGTTCGGCCGAGCGACTCGCACCGCTGATCGCGGGAACTGACGCACGACTGGAGGTCGCCAATGTCCGATAACCAACTGGCCGACGAGGTATGGCGCACCATGGCCGCGGTGGTGATCGACAACCGCGATTCGTGGAAGCGGGCGGTGGTGGAACGATCAGGCTTGCCGTTCAGCAGGATTCGCATTCTCAAGCGGCTGAGCCGTCGATCGATGTCGGTCAAGGAGTTGGCGCATGCGGCAACCATCGACGCGCCTGCGGCGACCGTGGCGGTCAACGACCTCGAGGGTCGCGGGCTGGTGGTGCGCGAGATCGATCCGGCGAACCGACGCTGCAAGATCGTGTCGCTCACCGAAGACGGCCAGGCGATGCTTCGCATGATCGACGCGACCGAGGACCCGGCACCCGAGGCGCTGACGTCCCTCGACGACGCCGACCTCAAGCGGCTTCAATCGATTTTGGTGCGCATACAATCGCTCAGCGAGCGTTAGCGCACCGAAATCACATTTCCAGTACGGCCATCGCGGCGTTGTGGCCGCCGATCCCCGACACCGCGCCACCGCGGCGTGATCCCGAGCCGCACAACAGAATCCGGTCATGCGGGGTCGCCACACCCCAGCGCCGCGCCGGGGTGTCCAGCGGCTCGTCGTTCTCGACGAACGGCCACGACAGCGCGCCGTGGAAAATGTTGCCCGCCGTCATGCCGAGCGAGTGCTCCAGGTCGGCTGTCGTCTTCGCTTCGATGCACAGCCGTCCGGCGGAATCCTGCATCAACACATCTTGAATGGGTTCGGCCAGAACGGAGTTCAGCGAGTTGAGCACGGCCGACGTCAAGGTATCCCGCAGCCGGTCGGGATCGCCTGCGGAGACCAGCGTATGTGGGGTGTGCAGGCCGAAGACCGTCAACGTCTGCGCGCCGGAGGCGCGAAGGCTGTCGGACAGAATGGTCGGATCGGTCAGTGAGTGACAGTAGATCTCGCACGGTAACGGGTCGGGTACGACGCCGTGATCCGCACGCGTGTAGGCCGTGTCGAGTTGGCGGTAGGTCTCGTTGATGTGGAATGTCCCGCCGAAAGCCTGTTCCGGCGAGACGGTTTGGTCGTGCAGCCGCGGCAGTCTCTGCAGCATCAGGTTGACCTTCACCTGCGCGCCTGGTGCCTGCGCGGGTGCGGGTTCGCCCAGCAGCGTCGCCAGCACGGTCGGCGTGACGTTCGAAAGGATGTGTCCCGCGTGGACGCGGTGGTCGCGACCGTCCCGACGGTAACGCACCTCCCCGTCGGGGTTGATCGCGTAAACCTCTGCATCGCATATGATTTCGGCGCCGTATCCGGTGGCTGCGGCGGCCAGTGCACCGCTGACCGCGCCCATACCGCCGATCGGGACGTCCCAGTCGCCGGTGCCACCGCCGAGCAGGTGGTACAGGAAGCAGATGTTCTGGGGCAGCGCGGGATCGTTGAGGCGGGCGAACGTGCCGATCAGCGCATCGGTGGCCATCACACCGCGCACGAGGTCGTTCGACACGGCGGCGGTGATGGCGTGCCCGATCGGCTCGTCGACCATCAGGTGCCACGCGACGTCGTCGCCGACGTGCCTGCGCGCTTCGTCGCGGGTGCTCAGCGGTCGCAGCAGCGTGGGCCACATGCGCGACGTCAGTGCGCGGCAGCGTTGGTAGAACGCCTCGAAACCGGCCTCGTCCGACGCCGCGCCCACCGAGTCGAATGTCGACGGCGGCCCGATCAGCAGCCCGATCCGGCCGCCCGCTTCCGGATCAGGTGTGTACGAGGAATAGCGGCGGCGCACCAGCCGAACCCGGGCGCCCAGGTCCTCGACGATGCGCCCCGGCAGCAAGCTCACCAGATACGAGTAGCGCGACAGCCGCGCGTCCACACCCTCGAAGGCGTGCGCGGACACCGCCGCGCCGCCGACGTGGTCGAGCCGCTCCAGCACCTGTACCCGTCGACCGGCACGGGCTAGATAGGCCGCAGCCACCAGCCCGTTGTGTCCGCCGCCGATGATGACGACGTCGGATGTCGCCGACCTGGCGGCTCCGGTGTCGGAGTTCAGTTGAGGTAACCCTCGACCTCGCCGGGCGGACGGACGCTCGCCGCCCCCGGATCGCCGCCGGTCTCACGAAGTGCGCGGCGCTGGCGCAGCAGGTCCCAGCACTGGTCCAACTGCACCTCCAGGGCGCGTAGACGTCGATGCTCCTCGGACTCGTCGATCTCGCGGTGCTGCAGCTGCGCGCGCAGCTCTTTCTCCTCGGCAACGAGCTGGTTCACCTGATCGAGAATGTCTTGGTCCTTCGCCATTGCTTCAGTGTGCCCGACTACGGTGAATACGGTGACTTCCAATTCAGGACAGAAGCCCGAGATCGAGTTCATCGACGGCCCCCCTCCAACCGAACTGGTCATCAAGGATCTGGTCGTCGGCGACGGTGCCGAGGCGGTGCCCGGTGGCAACGTCGAGGTGCACTACGTCGGCGTCGAGTTCGACACCGGCGAGGAGTTCGACAGTTCGTGGGCGCGGAACGAGTCGATCGAATTCCCGCTGCGTGGCCTGATCCAGGGCTGGCAAGACGGCATCCCCGGCATGAAGGTCGGCGGCAGGCGCCAGCTCGTCATCCCGCCGGAGCAGGCCTACGGACCCGCGGGCGGCGGGCACCGGCTGTCCGGCAAGACTTTGATCTTTGTTATCGACCTACTGGCAACCCGATAACGCGATCTTCGGGATCGAACCTACTGGCAACCCGGTAGCGGGGGACGCGTCAGCTCGGGCCGGGCAGCCTCAGCAACAGCCGGGCGCCGCCGAGCGGACTCTCCTCCAGAGCGGCTGTGCCGCCGTGCAATTCGGCCTGCTGCGCGACCAGCGCCAGCCCCAGCCCCGACCCTGAGTGTGACGCTGTCGAACCGCGCGAGAACCGGTCGAACACGAGCTTGCGTTCCTCGTCGGGGACGCCGACGCCGTCGTCGTCGATCGCGATCTCCACACCGGCGCGCGAACTGACCGCCGACAGCTGCACCCGGGACGCACCCCCGTGTTTGATGGCGTTGGCGATCGCGTTGTCCACCGCCAGCCGCAGGCCGGCGGGCAGCCCGACGATGATCACGGTCGGCGCGGGCACCAGCGACACGTCCAGCTCCGGGTACACGCGCATCGCGTCGTGGGCGGCGCGGTCCAGCAGCTCGGTGATGTCGACGGGCACGTGGTCGTCGGCCGTCGACAGCTCACCCTGGGCCAGCCTCTCGAGCGCCCCGAGCGTGGCCTCGATGCGTGACTGCGTGCGGATGACGTCGTTGACGACTTCCTTGCGCTGTTCCTCGGGCAGATCCAACGTGGCCAGCACCTCGAGGTTGGTACGCATCGCGGTCAGCGGCGTCCGGAGTTCGTGCGCGGACACCGACGCGAAGTCGCGGGCCGACGTCAGCGCCGCCTTGGTCTTGTCCTGTTCGTTCCACACACGTTCGACCAGTCCCTGCACCGCCTCGGCGATCTCGACGGCCTCGGTGGCACCGGCGACGTCGATGTCGGGATCCTCGTCGCCCGCGTCGATCTGCCGGGTCTGCTGGGCAAGGCGTTTGAAGGGGCGCACGGCGAACGCGGCGAGCACCCACCCGCCCACGGTCGCGGCGCCGATCGCCAGGGTGCAGATGATGATCACCCGGCGATGCAGGTTGTTGATGTCGGCGATGGTCCCTTCGTAGGTCGCCCCGACGGCCACCGACATCGGTTCGGGCAGGCGGATGTCGACGGTGCGGACGCGGTAGCGCACGCCGTCGATGTATGTGTCGGCGTAGCCCGGCTCCATCTCCGGCAGGACGATGTCGGAGTTCGACGTGACCTCACCGTCCTTGCGGACGGTGATGATGGCGTCCTGGTCGTTCGGCGACTTCGGGATCTCGTCGAGCCCGCGGGGAACGAACGGGATCGCGAAGCCGGCCGCCTCGTCGAGCCTGCGGTCCAGCCGCTCGTTCCACGCGTCGGTGATGCCGAACCAGACCACGGTGCCCGCGATGACCACGACGATCGCGCCGGCGATGGCGCTGGTGAACGCCACCCGCTGTCGAAGTGAGGGAGTCCGCCTGAAGACGCGCGTCAGAATGCTCATCGGACTACTGCGTGCGCAGGACGAAGCCCACTCCACGCACGGTGTGCAGCAGCCGGGGTGCGCCGCCTGCCTCGAGCTTGCGGCGCAGATATCCGATGAAGACGTCGACGACGTTGGTGTCGGCGGCGAAGTCGTATCCCCACACCAGCTCGAGCAGTTGAGCCCGCGACAGCACCGCGGTCTTGTGCTCGGCCAGCACGGCGAGCAGATCGAACTCGCGCTTGGTGAGGTCGACGTCGACGCCGTTGACGCGGGCGCGACGGCCGGGGATGTCGACCTCCAGCGGGCCGACCTGGATGGTCTCGGACGAGAACGTCGCTGTGGAACCGCGGCGGCGCAGCAGCGCCTTGACCCGGGCTACCAGCTCCTGGAGCACGAACGGTTTGACGAGATAGTCGTCGGCGCCCGCCTCTAGACCGGCGACCCGGTCGTCGACCGAACTGCGCGCTGACAGGACACACACGGGCACATCGTTGTCCATCGCACGCAGTGCGGTCACCACGCTGACGCCGTCGAGCACGGGCATGTTGATGTCGAGCACGATCGCGTCCGGGCGGGTCTCCGTCGCACTGCGCAGCGCTTCGGCGCCGTCGATCGCGGTGGACACGTCGAAACCGGAGAGCCGCAGTCCGCGCTCGAGTGAGGCGAGCACGTCGGGGTCGTCGTCGACCACGAGCACCCGTGGGGAGGCTGCTCCACTGTCCATGGCCACAATCTTGCCTGATGGCACCCCCGGCATGTGTCAGGCGCGTACGTCCGGCGGTCTCACCGCAGCCACGGTCTTGTCACCGCCGCGTCACGGCCCCCGAAACGATGGACTGATAGCAAAGCGGATCGCCGTCGAGAAGGCGGTGCCATCGGCTACTTCGGAATTGTTTGACGCGGACGACAAAAAGAGTGCGGTTCGTCTATCGGACAGCCGTCCGGACTGCTATCCACATAGGGTGACGCTCACCTCTCCCGACGCGGTCGGGGCTCCACCGCCTGAAGAGGTGCCCGAACCGCAATCGACATCGCGCTCGATCCCGGATCGCTGCCGCGCCCTGATCAACAACCGCACCTTCGAACTCTTCATCGTCGGCGTGATCGTCGTGAACGCGATCGTGCTGGGTTTGGGGACCTACGCGGACATCGCGGCCAGGTACGAACCCCTGTTCAGCACGATTTACAACGTCATCCTCGGCATCTACGTCGTCGAGTTGCTCATCCGGTTGACGGCGTATCGATGGAACCCGCGCGAGTTCGTCAAGGACGGCTGGAACGTCTTCGACTTCATCGTCGTCGTCGCATCGTTCGTGCCGTCGCTGCGCGCGAACGCCATGCTCCTGCGTCTCGTGCGGCTGCTACGCATCGTGCGTCTCGTGCGTTTCCTGCCGGACCTGCGGCTGCTTGTCTCCGCGGCGGGCAGGAGCGTTCCGGGTATCGCGTCGCTGGCGGCGGCGACCTTCGTGCTGATCTTCATCTACGGGATGCTCGGCTGGGTGTTGTTCGGCGGTCATGATCCGGACAACTACGGCAACGTGGGCCAGGCGATGTTGACGATGTTCGTCATGCTCACGCTGGAGAACTTCCCCGACAATGTCGCGATGGGCCAAGCGATTTCGCAGTGGTCGATCGTGTTCTTCATCAGCTACGTGCTGCTGGCCAGCTTCCTGATCTTCAACCTGTTCATCGGGATCGTGCTGAATGCGATGGAGCAGGCCCGGGCCGCCGAGAACAAGGAGCACGAGGCCGACGATCTGCTGTCCCGGTTGCGAGCCGCGCGAGAAGCGTTGGAGGAAGCCGAAGAGGAGCTGCAGAAAACGCATCGCGACGACCGCTAGCCGTCGCGCACCGCGCAGCCCTCTCGCCTCGGCGACCACGTCCGGCTGCCGATCTCCGCGCGACTTTGTCGCGCAAATGCGGCACGCTGTAGCAGTTGATCGACTTTGTCGCTGCGAGGTTGGCACGCAGGGCATATGCCTCCCGGACCTGATCACGACGCCGGGCGGCCTGCTCGGAAGCAATTGACCTCAATGTTTGTTGAGGTTTTACGGTGCATCCAGCACGTTAACAGTTTGCATGTAATGGGAAGATCTACTAAGTGACTGACTCCTCGAACGCGCTTCGCGCGGCGCCGGCTATTGCGCCGCCGCCCAAACGCGTCAGAGCGAGCTCGGATTTGTGGCGCATCCTGCCCTACCTCATGCCCTATCGCGTCCGGTGGATCGCGATGGTCGCGACCGCGCTCCTGTCCCTCGTCGCCACCGTGGCGATCCCGCTGATGACCAAGGCCGTCATCGACGGCCCGGTGCGTCATCAGGATCAGCAGGGGCTGTGGCTGCTCGGTGCCGCGGCGATGGGCGTCGGCATCTCCGAGGCGGTGCTGTGGTTCATCCGGCGGTGGCTGGTCGCGCGCGCCACCATGGGCGTGGAAGCCGACATCCGCAAGGACCTCTACGCCCGCCTGCAGATCCTGCCGATGAGCTTCCACGGCCGTTGGCAATCGGGTCAGCTGCTGTCGCGAATCATGAACGACCTCGGCACGATTCGCCGATTCATGTCGTTCGGCATGGTCTTCCTGCTGCTGTCCACCATCCAGATCACCGCGGTGACCATCATCCTGCTGACGATGTACTGGCCACTGGGTGTGGTCGTGCTGCTGTCGATTGTGCCGATCGCCGCGACCGTGCTGCATTTCCAGCGGGAGTACGTGCGGTTGTCGCGGTTGGCTCAGGATCAGGCAGGCCACGTCGCCACCCATGTCGAGGAATCCGCGTTGGGTCTGCGGGTGGTGAAGTCGTTCGGTCGCGAGGACTACCTCTACGAAAGATTCGACGAACAGGTCACCGATCTCTACGACACCCAGCTCAACAGGGTGCAGGTGTCCGCCAAGTTCTGGACGTTGCTCGAGGTCATCCCCAACCTGACGCTGATCGTGGTGCTCGGCTTCGGTGCGTACGCCGCCGGTCACGGTCTGGTGACCATGGGCACGCTGGTCGCGTTCATCACGATGATGCTGTCGCTGGTCTGGCCGATCGCGTCGCTGGGATTCCTGCTGTCGATGACGCAGGAGTCGTTCACCGCCGCCAACCGCATCGCCGAGATCTTCGATGCACCAGTGGAAATCGTCGACGGGCCCAGTGACGTCGTGCCGTCGGGCGGCAGGCTGGAACTGGTCGACGTCGGATTCCGGTTCCCCGACGCCGGCGATGACCGGCCGGCGGCATCCGGTGAACCGGACAACTGGGTTCTGCGCCACGTCACCGTCACCGTCGAACCGGGGGAGACGCTGGCGCTCGTCGGTTCGACCGGATCGGGCAAGTCCGTGTTGGCGTCGCTGGTGTCGCGGCTCCACGACGTCACCGAGGGCGCGATCCGCATCGACGGCACAGACATCCGCGAGCTGACTCTGTCCACCCTGCGCAAGACGGTGGCCACCGCGTTCGAGGATCCGACGCTGTTCTCCATGTCTGTCGCCGAGAACCTGAGGTTGGGCGCCCCGGATGCGACCAACGAAGAGATGGCCCAGGCGATCGACGTCGCAGCCGCACAGTTCGTTTACGACCTGCCGTTCGGTCTGGACACCCGCATCGGCGAGCAGGGGATGAGCCTGTCCGGCGGTCAGCGGCAACGGCTTTCGCTCGCGCGTGCCATCCTGGCGGCGCCGAAGATCCTCGTCCTCGATGACACATTGTCCGCGCTGGACGTGCACACCGAGGCCGTCGTCGAGGAGGCTCTGCGTCGGGTCTTGCATGCGGTGACCGGCATCGTCGTCGCGCATCGCGCGTCGACGGTATTGCTCGCCGACAAGGTCGCACTGCTGGACGACGGCGTCATCACCCACGTCGGCACCCACGCCGAGTTGCTTGCCGCCGTCCCGCAGTACCGCTATCTGCTGGCCGCCGACGACGAACTCGACGACGGACGCGAGCGTGCCTGCGAGTGGCAGGAGGACGACGACCGTCACCGGCTCGATCACACATACAGCGAGCAGGAAGCACTGGAACGCGAGCGCGTTGGGTCCAGGTTCGTCACCTCGGAGGCCGAGGGCCGATGAGCACCACAGAGTGGCGCGGCAGGTTCGACGAGGACCAGGATGACGACCTGCCGATCGACGAGAGCCTTCCGCGGCGCCGCGAGGCCCGGGCGCTGCTCGGCTCGCTACTGCGGCCGTACAGCAGGACGGTGGCCTTGCTCGCGCTCGTCGTCGTGGTGGAAAATGCTGCCCGCCTTTCTGTTCCGATTCTGGTGCAGCGAGGCATCGACCGAGGCATTCCGCCGATCGTCGACGGGGGTTCGACACACACCCTGATGCTGGTGGTGGCGACCTTGGCCGGAGTGGTGCTGGTGCAGGCCGTCAGCAGAGTCTTCTTCCTGCGGCGGTCGGGCCGTGTCGGGCAGAAGGTCCTGACGGAGTTGCGGCGCAGGGTTTTCCGGCACTTCCAGCGCCTCGACATCAGGTTCCACGACCGCTACACCTCGGGACGGGTGGTGAGTCGGTCGACCAATGACGTCGAGGCCATCCAGGACATGCTGGAGACGGGTTTCGACAGCATGATCACCGCGGCGCTGACCCTGGTCGGCACCTCGATTCTGCTTGTGACGCTGGATGTTCGGCTCGGTCTGATGTGTCTGGTCGCCGTGCCCATCCTGGTCGCGCTGGTGTGGTGGTTCCGCAACGAGTCGGCCAAGGTCTACCGCAAGGTGCGCGAAAGCGCGGCGCTGGTGATCGTGCAGTTCGTCGAGACGATGACTGGAATCAAGGCAGTGCAGGCGTATCGGCGGGAACCTCGCAACCAGGAGATCTTCGAGGACGTTGCCGACGACTACCGCGAGATCAACGAGAAGACCTTCAGATTGCTCGCGATCTTCATGCCCGGTGTGAAACTCGTCGGCAACTTGACCACCAGTGTGGTGCTGCTGTACGGCGGCTACCGCGTGCTGAACGGCGAGATGACCATCGGCACGCTGGCGGCGTTCCTGCTCTACCTGCGGATGTTCTTCGAACCGATGCAGGAGATCTCGCAGTTCTTCAATACGTTCCAGTCCGCATCGTCGGCGCTGGAGAAGCTGGCGGGTGTGCTCGCCGAGCGGCCGAGCATCAGCGATCCGCAGCAGCCCGTCGAACTCGGCACGGTCCGCGGTGACATCGCGTTCAACGATGTGCAGTTCTCGTACGTCGAGGGACGTCCCGTGCTGCCGGATCTCAACCTCGAAGTGCCTGCGGGTCAAACCGTCGCGCTGGTGGGCACCACAGGTGCGGGCAAGACGACCATCGCGAAACTCATTGCGCGCTTCTATGATCCGTCGTCGGGATCGGTCACCTTGGACGGCGTCGACTTACGCGACCTCGCCCAGTCCGAGCTGCGCCGCCACGTCGTCATGGTGACGCAGGAGAACTTCATGTTCGAGGGCAGCGTGGCCGACAACATTCGCTTCGGCAGGCCCGACGCAGGAGACGACGAGGTGGTCGCGGCGGCCAGGGCCGTCGGCGCGGACCGGTTCATCGACGCGCTTCCCGAGGGCTACGCCACCGACGTTGCCAAGCGCGGTGGACGGCTGTCGGCCGGCCAGCGGCAATTGGTGGCCTTCGCCAGAGCCTTTCTGGCCGACCCCGCGGTGCTGATCCTCGACGAGGCGACGTCGTCGCTGGATATCCCCAGCGAGCGGCAGGTGCAACGCGCGCTGGAGACGGTGCTCGCCGACCGGACCGCGCTTGTCATCGCGCATCGGCTGTCCACCGTGCAGGTCGCCGATCGGGTGTTGGTGGTCGAGCACGGGCGCATCGTCGAGGACGGCTCGCCCGACGATCTGATCGGTCGCACCGATGGCCGGTACGCGGCGCTGCACCGCGCATGGGAAGAGTCGCTGGCTTAGCTCTCGGGGTATCCGCCCTGCGCCAGCAGCTTCTCCAGCTTGTCGTTGATGACGGGCATATTGGAGTTCAGCACCGAGATGATCTTCTCCCGGGCACGCTCGCTGACGCCGGCCGACACGTGATGCAGCACGTTGAGCCGAGACGCGTCGACCCAGGCCATCATGTCCGGGTCGGTGAACCACTGCAGCTGGTTCTTGTTGAACGCCAGCATCATTCGCAACCAGTCGATGGGATCGGATGGATAGGGCACGGGGTTGCAGTACGCGTTCTTGGTCTCGTTGTCGGGGTACGTCGCTTCGACATGGCCGATGACGGCGGCGCTGAACGCGGGCTGGCAGGTCCGCACCGCCTGCAGCGCGATGCGCTCATCGGTGAACACCGTTGTCGGCGCGATCCGCGCGAAACCGTCTGCGCTGCAGTCGATGTACAACGCTGAGCCGTCGGTGTCGAGGGTCCCACCCTCGAGCGTGATGCGGCCCGGCTCGATCGACTGGACATGACCCATCCGTACGACATCGGAGATTCGTCGCAACTCCTCGAGTTCTGCCTTCGACAGGATCGCGCACCGGTACATCGTCGGCTCGACGGAGGTGTCGATGCGCTGGAGACAGCCTTTGTCCTCAAGGATCCTGAACAGATCCGGCAGCGATTCGGCCTCCAGCACCGCGTTCAGCTGATTGGAGAAGTCGCGCAACACACCGCGCGCGAACTGCGAGCCGGGCTGGATCGCCGCGCGGTCCAGCAGCCACGAGTCGCGCGGCTTGATCCACGTCAACCGTCCCGGCGCCACGCCGTGGCGCAACAGCCACAAGCATGCATCCATCGCGGTCTTGCCCGCCCCCACGATCACGTACCGCCCACGCGCTTCGCGGAGACGCGGCAACGCGTTGGGCGGCATGCATTCGACGCCGGCGGCGACGTCGTAGGACGGCCCACGCATCGACGGCACGATGATCTCGACGTGTGTGGTGACGACGCGGCGCGCGGTCACTTCGATCTCTTCGCCGCCGAGCGTGCGCACGCGCCCATCGCCGAGGTATTCGCTCATCGGCAGGTATGTCACTCGACCCGTCGGCAGCAGATGCTGGCGCATCACCGCGTCGAAGTAGGCGCAGACCTCCGCGCCGCTGGCCAACTCGTAGTAGCCGGCGTTCAGGCCGCTGTGGTCGATGGTGTCGCTGCCCAGACTCCGCGAGTTCACGCCGTAGTAGGCCGACGGCTGATGCAGGCGCACGAACGGGTACGCCGCCGTCCAGTGGCCTCCCGGCTGGTCGTTGCGATCGACCACCACGACCGTCGCGTCCGTTTCGGCCACCAGCGTGTCGGTGAACGCGAGCCCCATCGCGCCCGCGCCGACGACGAGGTAATCGGCCTCGATCGTTCGCATCGAATCTCCTAGCGCAGCGTGGTGAAGAACTTCTGGACGTCGTCGACGAAAAGCTCCGGCTGTTCGAACGCCGCGAAATGACCCCCGCGCGGCATGTCCGTCCAGTGCGTGATGTTGTACCCGGCCTCGCACCAACTACGCGGCGCCTTGAGGATCTCCCTGGGGAACGCCGCGACGCCGGTCGGCAGCTCGACGCGGTCGAAGCTGCCGAAGGCGTTGAAGCTCTCCCAGTACAGCCGCGCCGACGACGCCCCGGACGCGGTCAGCCAGTACAGCATCACGTTGTCTAGCATCTCGTCGCGGGTCAGCACGTTCTCCGGGTCGCCGTCGCTGTCCGTCCACGACCAGAACTTCTCGACGATCCACGCCAACTGGCCCACGGGGGAGTCCACCAATCCGTAGCCGACGGTCTGCGGGCGCGTCGACTGCTGTTTGGAGTAGCCGGAATCCCACTTTTGGTAGTACTGACCCCGCTTGAGCGCCGCCTTCTCCTCGTCGGTCGGATTGTCGAGTTTGCCGGGCGGGAAGCCGAGCGGCATGTTCAGGTGGATGCCCGCGCAGCGGCCGCCGTTGCGGCCGATCTGCGTGGTCACCGCCGCTCCCCAGTCGCCGCCCTGCGCGCCGAAGCGTTCGTAGCCCAAACGGCCCATCAGGGTGTCCCATGCCGTCGCGATCTTCTCGACACCCCAGCCCGTCGTGGTGGGCTTGGCGGAGAAGCCGTATCCCGGCAGCGACGGGCACACCACGTCGAAGCCGCGTTCGGTCAGCGGCTCGATGACCTTGTGGAACTCGACGATCGAACCGGGCCAACCGTGGGTGATCAGCAGCGGGAACGCATTCTTCTGATCCGATCGCTGATGAATGAAATGAATGTCGAGACCGTCGATTTCCGTCGTGAAGTGGTCGAACCGGTTCAGCGCCGCTTCGCGTGCCCGCCAGTCGTATTCGTTGGCCCAATAGTCGGCCAGCCGCCTGGTGTAGGCCAGCGGGATGCCCTGGCTCCAGTCGCCGACGCATTCGGCCTCGGGCCAGCGGGCGCGGGCCAGCCTGGTCTGCAGGTCGTCGAGATCGGAGTCGGGAATCGCGATGCGGAACGGAGAAACCATGGTCGGATCCTCCCAGAGAGCGCAATATTGAGCTGATGAAGTCGCAAGACGCGGGTCGCACCGACATCCCCATTCTCGAGGAGACCATCGGGCAGAACTTCGAACGCACCGTCGCGGCCAACCCCGACGGCGATGCGTTGGTTGACATGGCAACCAGTCGGCGGTGGACGTACGCCGAACTCAACGACGACGTGGACGTGATCGCCCGCGGCCTGATGGCGCTGGGCATCGAACGCGGTGAGCGCGTCGGCATCTGGGCGCCCAACTGCCCCGAGTGGACGATCGTGCAGTACGCGACCGCGAAGATCGGCGCGATTCTGGTCAACATCAATCCGGCCTACCGCACCCACGAACTGGCGTACGTGCTGAAGCAGTCGGGAATCCGCACGTTGATCTCCGCCACGTCGTTCAAGACGTCGGACTACGTGAGCATGGTCGACGAGGTGAGCGCCGAGGCACCCGAACTGCAGGAGGTGCTGTACCTGGAAAGGGACTGGCGAGCCCTGGTCGACAAAGCGGAGCAGGTATCCGTCGACGAACTCCGGGCGCGAACGGACTCGCTGGACAACACCCAGCCGATCAACATCCAATACACCTCGGGCACAACGGGTTTCCCCAAGGGCGCCACGCTATCGCATCGCAACATCCTCAACAACGGCTACTTCACCACCGAGCTCATCAACTTCGGACCCGACGACCGGCTGTGCATTCCGGTGCCGTTCTACCACTGCTTCGGCATGGTGTTAGGCAATCTGGGGTGCACAAGCCACGGTGCCACCATGGTGATCCCCGCGCCTGCCTTCGATCCGACACTGACCCTGGATGCCATCGAATCCGAAAGGTGCACAGCGGTTTACGGCGTGCCCACGATGTTCATTTCGATGCTCGCCGACCCCGGGCTCGCCAAGCGCGACCTGTCGTCGCTGCGTACCGGCATCATGGCAGGGTCGATTTGTCCCGTCGAGGTGATGAAGCGCGCGATCACCGACATGAACCTGACCGAGTTGTCCATCGCATACGGGATGACCGAGACGTCGCCGGCGTCGTGTCAGACGCTCATCGACGACGACCTCGAACGGCGTACCAGTTCGATCGGCCGGGCCCACCCGCACGTCGAGATCAAGATCGTCGACGCCGAAACCGGTGAGGTTGTCGAACGGGGGCAGACCGGCGAATTCTGCACGCGCGGTTACTCGGTGATGCTCGGCTATTGGGAGGACGAGGCCAAGACGGCCGAGGCGATCGACGATAACGGCTGGATGCACACCGGCGATCTCGCCGTCATGCGCGACGACGGGTACTGCAACGTCGTCGGCCGCATCAAGGACATGGTGATCCGCGGCGGTGAGAACATCTACCCGCGCGAAATCGAGGAGTTTCTCTACACCCATCCCGATATCGACGACGCGCAGGTGATCGGCGTCCCCGACGAGAAGTTCGGCGAGGAAGTCTGCGCGTGGGTGCGGATGAAGCCGGGCAAGGACCCGCTGGACGCCCAGGCTCTGCGGGAATTCGCCGACGGAAAGCTGGCCCACTACAAGATCCCGCGCTATGTGCACGTTGTCGACGAGTTCCCGATGACCGTCACCGGAAAGGTGCGCAAAGTCGATATGCGCGCCGAAACGGTCAAACTCCTCGGTCTCGATTCCACGGAGGGATGAGTTCTGGTCGCCGCCGGAGTCTTCGCCTATGTGACGTCCCCATCGACTCTCGCCCGACGGGCGTGCGCGGTGCTGGCGGCCGTGTCGGCCGGACTGCACGCGGCGCTGCTCGGCCACGCGTCCAGCCTGGTCGCGACGGCGCTGCTCGCGGCGATGATCATCACCTGCCTGTATTGCGCATACGACCTGTGGCGTGACGGCACGGCGCGGGCGTGGGTGGTCGTCGCACTCATGAACCTCGCCATGATCGCGCTGCACCTGCCCGCTCCCGCCCATCACCACGGCGCCCCACACGTCGCGGCGCCGACGCCGTCGACGCTCATGACGGTGGCGACGCTGCTGGCCTTCACCGAGATCGTTGCTGCGACCGCGGCGCTGTATGTCGGCAGCCGCGGCGCCATGGGCGCGCTCAGCGGTACACCAGACCGCTGAGCCTGCGGGCCAGCGCCAGCCGAATCGACGGCACCCGCCCGGCCAGACCAATGACGGCATTGCGGATCGGGCGTACCGCGGGCGGCAGCGTGGCCAACCGGGTGAGCCGATGCGTCATCGCCACAACGTCTTTGGCGATCGGTCGACGAGTATCGCTGTACTCGTCGAGCAGGCTGTCCGGCGCTCCGTCGAGGACGGCGGCGAGCGTTTGGGCCAATGCGACGGCGTCTTGAATGCCCAGGTTCATGCCCTGCCCGCCGGCGGGGCTGTGCACGTGCGCGGCGTCGCCCGCGAGTAGCAGACGGCCCGCGCGGAAGGTGTCGGCGACGCGGTGGTGGACGCGGAACCGCGAAACCCAGACGACGGCGGTGACCTGCAGTCGGTTCGCGCCGACACGGGTGTCGAGAATCTGTTGTACGAACTCCGCGGACGGCGCCTCGGGGGCGTCGGCGACGGGTGCGACGATTCGGTACGTGCCATCCGGCAGGGGAGCCACCACGGTCAGGCCGGCCGTCGCCCAGTACAGGATCACTTGGTCGTGGGGCGCGTCGCCGGTCAGCTTGACGTCGGCGAGCACGAACGACTCGTCGTACACGCTGCCTTCGAAATCGATCCCCGCCTGCTGGCGCACGATGCTGCGAATGCCGTCCGCGCCGACGACATAGCGCGCGCGAACGACGTCACCGTCCTCGAACGTCGCCGTCACCCCGTCGGGATCCTGATCGATCGCGGTGACGCTCCGCGGCCGCTGCACGGATCCGCCGAGCTCTTCGAGGCGTTCGAGCAGCAGCCGCTCGGTCGTCGACTGCGGCACCATCAGCGAGTACGGATACTCGGTCGGCAACCCGCTGAAGTCGATCGGGATCAGCGTGCGGCCCCGGTCGCGAATGGTGAACCGCGGCGCCTCGACGCCTTCCTTGACGAGGCGCCTGGCCAGGTCCAGGTCTTCCAGCACCTCGAGCGTGCGGGCGTTCACCACGGCGGCGCGGGAGGTGTTGGCTCCCGCCGCCTGCTGGTCGACGACCGTGGTAGTGACTCCGCGTGCGACCAGGGAGGCGGCCAGGGCCAAACCCGTCGGACCTGCGCCGATAACCAGAACATCGGTGTCATACATCGCCTTCTCCTTCTCTCGAACTGCCTATGCCAACGCTTGTTGGCATAACTATGGTCCGCGGCGTGACGAATGTCAACAGTTGTTGGCATACACTTGTTGGCATGCGTAGATCGTCGGAGCAGACCAAGGCCGTGATCCTGGCGGCGGCTAGGGAGCAGTTCGCCAAAGCCGGATTCGAGCGGGCGACCATCAGGGCCATCGCCGCGGACGCGAACATCGACCCGTCGATGGTGATGCGGTACTTCGGCAGCAAGGACCAGCTGTTCGCCGCGGCGGCCGACTTCGACCTGGACCTACCCGACCTCTCGGATATCGATCGTGATCGGTTGGGCGCCGCCCTGGTCGACCACTTCATGAAACGGTGGGAACGTGACGAGGTGCTCATCGTGCTGCTGCGGGCGAGTGCCACCAATGCCGAAGCGGCGCGACGCATGCGGGCGATGTTCGCGAGTCAACTGTTGCCGGTGATCGCGAAGATCAACCCCGCCGAACCGGAACGCCGCGCCGCATTGATCGCCACGCAGACGCTCGGCCTGGCCCTGTGCAGGTACGTCCTGCAGTTGCCACCGATCGTCACGATGCCGCACGACGAGGCGGTCGCGTGGCTGGGACCCACCGTTCAGCGCTATCTCGACGCGCCTAGATAATTGGCGGTGATGTGGACACCGACGCTCGTCTTGATCGCCACGACGACCCTTGTCGCCTGCGTTCTGCTCGGCGGCGGCCTCTATGAAACCGTCGTCGTCGACCCCGCCTGGCCGAAGCGACCCGGCATCATCCAGGCGCAGAACGGTGGCATCTCGCGACGCCGATTCTGGATTCCAGCGCACACCCTCTTCGAGGTGCTGCTGATCGTCGCGCTCATCGCCTCATGGAGTAACGCCGATATACGGCTTGCGCTGCTGGTGGCCTTGGTCAGCCACGCCGTGATGCGGGTGTGGTCGCTGATCGACTTCGTACCCAGGGCCGTGGAATTCGAGAAGTCGGATCCCGCTGGCATCGACGAGGCGGCCGCGGTGGCCTGGACCCGACGCAGCCTTTTGCGGCTGCCGCTGGACCTCGTTACCTGTGTGGCGTTGCTCGTCGCACTGGCCGTCGCCTGAAAGGGTCAGGCCTCGATCTCGCCTGCGATCTTGCGCTCGATGGCGGCGCGGGTGACGGCCGGCAGGACGATCAGCCCGTCGAGCTCCTTCTTGGCGCGCGCGTAGGCGGCCTTGCGCTCCTCGTTGGTGGCACCGCCGTCCGATGCCAGCCGCAGTAGATGCTGTGCACGCTCGAGACGCTCTTGGGCTTCGGCGGAGAAGTCGCTGCGCCGTCGGCGGATCGCCTCGGCTTCGGCCACATCGAACGCGGCGACGTATTCGTGCACCGCGTCGCGGTACTCCAGTTGCGCATCGCGGTCGTCGAGGATGTCCTCGATGCTGTCGGGTCGCAGTAGATCGGCACGGCTGCGAGCCTTGTGGAACGCAATGGTCAGTGGGTCGCGCATATCGGTCATCAGCGGAAAGTCCAGCAGCTTGGCGACGTCGATCTCGTATTCGAGCCAGCGGGCGTCGGTGTTGTCGTGGCGGGCCAGCACTTTCGTCATCTCACGACGGTTGGCGGCTTCGTTGGTGCGGGCCCGGCCCGACGCTTCCGCGAGCGCGACCTTGGTCTGCTGTTTGATGCGGTAGCGCTCGAGCCGTCGCTGCGCGCGGCGCTCGTTGGCCGCTTGGACGGCCTTCAATCCACCGCCGATGACCCCACTGAGTGGAAAGATCAGCCACCAGAAGTTTCCGGCGAAATGCAGGAGCGCTTCCATCTTTCCCAGAATGCCACTGCCGATGTGCTGCAATTGCCCGATGTCGGTGCCATACGACGATCAAGCCCTGGAACAGAGCCGCCGACACCAGCGGTGAGCGCGCGGGCGATCCGGATGAAGGGCCCGTGGGGACCGGTCCACGGTCCCATCGATCTGGACATCGACGCGAGTGGCGTCACGGTTTTGCGGTGTCCCGCCGGATCCGGTCTACGTCCGCTGACCGAGTACATCGAGGAACTCACCGAACTCGACGGTCTGCTGCTGCGGATCGTGCCTGCCAACACCCGCGGCCCCGAACTGCTAGTGGTCGGCAACCTCGACCAGGTCGCCAGCGATGACAGCCGCGCGATGCTGTTGGCAGATCGTCCACCGTTCGACCCGATGACTTGCGCGGTCAATGGTTTGCGTCAGCCACCGTCGGCGGCACCGACTCGCGGCTGTGGATCGCGATGGCGGACTGGCCGCGCTGCTCGCGGTTGCGCTGGCCCCCATTGAGTGGTGCGCACGACGAAACCGGCAGTACACGATGTAGCGATTACACCCGCCGATCGAAGTCTGATCCCTGGCAACGACCGACGATTCGGATGAGGTTTGCTCGGTGCGGGTCCGAGTGGGAGGTAGGGACCGTCTCGGCCTGGTAACAGTCCGAGGCTGAGGATTCCAGCAACTTCGGTGACGAGCCCGCGTGGTTGGAATCTCAAGATCGCTGAGCTCCGTGACAGGGTCTCGGGCTCGGTGATCGCCGTAAGCTTGCGGACGCAAGCAATGCGTGTTGAGGGGTGTCCCCGACGAGGGTTGCGCCCGAGATTCTAGGGTTTCACCCGATTCCTTTTGACGCCTGCGGCAGTAATGTCTATTCGGCTAATCATGCGATCAGGGGGACGACATGAGGTATGCGCGCTATGTGGGCCGGGTAGGGGCGTTAGCTGTCGCGCTCGGTGTGGGGACTGCAGTGGGGGCGTCGGCGGGGTTCGCGTGGGCCGAGGAGAGTGACTCACCGGCGGCAGACTCGAGTGTTGACTCTGGTGCCTCGGCCGGTGTGGGTCCAGCAGGGCCGCCGGATCCCGGCGCGGCTGGTGTGGGTTCGCCTGAGCAGTCGGGTCCGGGCGTCAGCGCATCGGGTGGTGTTGATCCGCAGTCCCCCGACGACGAGCAGCCTCGCGATTCTGGATCCGGATCGAACGACAGCCTGGAGATGGGCAACGGGGTTGTCGTCTCGGCCAACGGTGAGGTGCGTGACCCGACCGCGGGTGGGCAGCCAGAAGAGGTCGACGAAGAGATTGCAGAACCGGACGTTGCCGAGGAGCCGGCCACTAGCGGTGGTGGTGAGCTGCGCGAGCAGACGTCGTCCGAGTCAGGGTCGGACGTTTCGGCATCGAAGCAGTCGGTGATGGGTGCGGGGAGTGCACCACAGACATCGGTGTCAGCGACTCAGATTGATCTCTCTGGCGAGCAGGCTGAGTTGTCGGTAACGGCGGGGGCGCCGGTCGAAGGTGCCAATGCGGTTGTCGTCGTGCTGGACTCGAGCGAGACGCCGCAGGAGCCGAAGGCCGAGGAGGTGCCGGCCCCAATTCTGGTGGAGGTCTTGTCCGGCGTTTTGGATCCGTTCGGCGGGTCTGCTCCCGACGCGCCGGTGGATTCGCCGGCGGATTGGGTGTTGCTGGCCGCCGCGCGCCGTGAGCTGGGTGCCGATACGACCCGGGTGTCGACATTGGGTGATACCGGAGAGGTCTCCAACTCGTTGATGCTGACAACGGCGGCGGTTACGGAAAACCATGCTCCAGAGGGCGGAGAGGCGGATATCCCGAATCCGCCGAACACAACGACGGGCGCAGTGACCGGCAAGATCGTCGGTGTCACCGACGCCGACAACGACAAGCTCACGTATTCGGGTTCGACGACTACGGCCAAGGGCAAGGTGACGGTGACCTCGACGGGCGGCTTCACCTACACCCCGACCGCCGCGGCACGCCATGCGGCCGTAGCCAACGGCGCGGATCCAGACTTGAAGAAGGACACCTTCGTCGTCACGGTTCAAGACGGTGCGGGCGGATCGACCACCGTGACAGTGGAAGTCGACATCCTGGGCAAGAACGCGCTGCCCACGGCTAGGGCAACCGTTGGCCGACCCAACCCCAGCACCGGTGCGGTGGCGGTGACCGTCACCGGCTCTGATGCCGACAAGGACCCCTTGTCGTTCAGCGCCCCAACGACCACGGCCAAGGGTGCGATCGTCGGCAACGGCAACGGCAGTTTCACCTACACTCCGACAGCTGATGCACGCTCTGCCGCGGCGGTGACCGGCGCGCCGGCCTCAGCCAAGACCGACACGTTCAACGTGACCATTGATGACGGGTTCGGTGGTCAACGAGTCGTCGTGGTGACTGTGGCGATCGCGCCGGCCAATGACAATGTCGCTCCGACAGGCGGGACTTTCACCCCGAGCGGTCAGCCCAGCCCCGACAAGGGTGTGGTCACCGGCACGGTCTCGGCCAACGATTCCAACGGTGATGCGCTCGTCTACAAAAAGGCCACCAGTCCAGCCAAGGGTTCGGTCACGGTGTCGTCTGTCGGCGTGGTCACCTACACCCCGACCGCTGCAGCGCGCCATGCCGCCTCGGCCAGCGGTGCGACGCCCGCCGATAAGCAGGACACCTTCCAGGTGACGGCTGACGACGGGCGCGGCGGCACAACGACATTCACCGTCACCGTCGATATCAGCCCGAAGAACACCGCACCCACTGGCAAATTCACTGTAGCCAAACCGGATGCGACGACTGGTGTGGTGACCGGCAAGGTGAGCGTCACCGACGCTGACAGGGACACAGTGACTTTAGGCGGTCCGACCACGTCGACCAAGGGTGGTGAGGTGACGGTCAACTCCGACGGCACGTTCACCTACAAGCCGTCGGCGGCGGCCCGCCAGGATGCGCGCGTTGCCGGAGCTCCCGCCGCCGCCAAGCAGGACAACTTCGCCGTCACCATCACAGATGGATACGGCGGCACCACGACCATCAATGTGCAGGTCTCCGTGGCCCCCGCGGTCACAGCCGTCAACCCGGCACCGATCGACGGATCCCCTCTGGGGAGCCCGGTCGTCGGAACCACCGGCCGCGTCTTCCAAACTATATCCACGACGGCACCCAACGGCACCGAGTCCACGTTCGTGCGGGTGTATCAGCCATCCGGGGCAAAGATCGCCGACACAGCCGCATTCTCCGGGACGCCGGCAGCGCCCATTGTGCGAACCGACGGCGGCATCACGATCGTCACGTACGACCCGGCGGCGGGCCTCGCGACGGTGCGGGTGATCAGCGCGACCGGAAGCATGTCGACGACCTCGGTGACAGCGACGTCACCCCAGGTGGTCGGCGAAAACGGCCGGCAGTATCTGCTGGCACCGTATTTCGACAGCGCAACTGGCCGCGGGCGAGCGAAGTTGGTGTCGTTGACAACCGGTGCGACGACGCCATCCGTGATTGACGCTGCGCCAACCTTCGGACCGGACGGCAGCGCTGTGGCGCTTCAGGTGAACGGAACCGCGCAGAACCCCTCAGTCAAAATCGTGGTGATTGGCTCGAACGGGGCGGTTCGGACTCTCACTGTGCCCAGCAGTAAGGCTCCCGGAATCGCCGGTCTCCCGGCCGCCGGACTCAACGGCACCGTCTATCTGCCCACGGTGAAACCGACGGACGCCGGCATGTCGACCGAGATCTTGGTCTTCGGGTCATCCGGGGCGCCCACCACGCGCCTCATCGAAGGCTTCACTCCCACCGGCAACGTGGTCGTCGCTCCGAATGGAACCGCGTACCTGCTGACTCGCAACAACATGACTGGCGAGAGTCGGATCTCGGTCATCACAAGCGGTGTCTCCAACACAGCCGTGTTCGACGGGTTCTTCGACCCCACGGTGTTGGGCGCCGCTGCGGACGGCACCCTCTACGTGCTCAGCCCAGATTCCGAGGCGGACGTGAGTCGGTTGCTCATCGTCAAGCCAAACGCCTCGATGAAAACGGTGCAGATCGGGGACTTCGACTTCGACCTTCCCCACGTGATCGGTCCCGACGGCAGCATCTACCTCAACGCCGAGGCGAATGGCGAAGAGGTGCTCGTCGTTGTCTCGTCCTCAGGGGAATTACGGAAGCTCCCGTTCTACGCCAGCGTGGAACCTTTCATCCCGGGCGACGAGAAGCTGGTCTTCGCCAAGGACGGCACCGCCTATGCCGCGGTCCAGACTGCGAACGGCTACGTCGTCCATGTATCGAGGAACGGCTTCCTCACCTCCGTCGCCAGCAGCCCGATCGACGTCGACGGCGGTCACCTGGAGGTGGGACCGGACGGCACCGCCTACCTGTTGTCCGACTCGGGTGACTCCGTGACCGGGATCGACCGGAACGGCGAGATCACCGCAATCGTCGTCGCCAACGGGGGGACCGTTGTCGGGCCGGTCGCATTCGGAAGCAATGGAACCGCCTACGTGACTGTCCAGACGGGGTCTGGCGCGGGCGCTACCACCACGGTGTGGGCGATTACCAGCCTGGGCGCGACCGAGGTTCGGACCGTCGCCGGCACCCCCGCAGTCGCGGCACCCGGTTCGCCGAGCCAGAATCCGGCCGTGTCCGTCAGCGCCGCCGGCACAGTGATTCTCGCCTCCGTGACTTACGACGCGCAAGGGAACCCCACAACTCACCTCAGCCTGGCGGACGAGGTGTCGGTTCCAGTGCTGCGTTCTTCGGTGACCCAAGAGCGGCCAATCGCCGCCACGGGTGTCGTGACCGGCCGCGTGACGCAGGCCCCGCCGGATTCCGATCCGACGGGCAGCGTTCAGTACTCGGGGTCGACAACCGGACCCCTCGGAACGATCGTGGTCAATCCGGATGGCACCTACACGTACACCCCATCCGCTGAAGCACGCAACTATGTGCAAGCGCTGCAGAAAGTCGGGTACATCGACTTCTTCGTCAAGGCGACGGACAGTGTGGGCGGCGTGGCGTACATACCCGTATCGGCGCCCATACTCCCCGCGAACTATCCCACGGAGCATCCGCTACCGCCGACCTTCATGAGCGACTTGACCAAAATCTCGGGGTATATCGATCCAGCTGATTTGAGCGAAGCCGAAGCCGATATCTTTAGCGTCAGCACTCTGAAAGCGTTTCTGCACAACGGGCGAGACGTCATCGCCAACCCCTGTGAAGATTACGACTGCGGAGAAGGGGACCTCAGCTGGGCATACCAGGTGCAGAACTGGATGCGGGTGGGGGCTCTAGACCTGCGCAAGGATCCAAAAACCAAGATGCCGGTGTCACCGGAAGTCTACATTGTCACGACCCTCAACCCGCCGGCCGGAAGCTCCGGCGGAGAACGACTCGTCCTCGGCTTCAGGAAGATGGCCGTCGGCGAGGACATTACTGTGAAGAACGATTACCCGCAGGCTGAGGGTGCCTATGTGACCGTCGAAGCCATGGCATTCATGCCCGGCACATTCCCGCAAGACCGGTTCTACACGCGCATTCCCGGCGTGGTGGGTGGCTACATCTTCAACAACGAAATGCCCGAAGATGTCGACCTTGCAAACAAATACGAAAACGACAACTTACTAGAGCAAATCGATCGCAGACAAAAGCAATATGACGCTGCTACATCGCTACAGCAAGGTTCGGAACTGTTGCTCTGGGCTATCCAGAATGCGAATCCGAGTGGGGCCGCGGCTAATCAAGTGAAGCGAATCCCGCAGGGTGTCAAGCTCATAGACAATGGTGTGGAGGTCGCGATCGAGGTGCTGAGCAACGAGGAAACGATCACGCAGTACGGTGCTACGGAGACACCAATGCTCTTCCACGAAGGCATCAGCCTGATCCCTACGCGGATCGGAATCCCGGAAGACTGATCTCGGCCGCCTCTACAGTCCGATTCGGCGATAGCGCGCCAACCTCGCGGTCAGCCGCTCGTCGTCGGAAACTGAACGCAGCGAATGCAGTTCGTTGGCGATCGTCGCCGACAACCTCTGGGTGAAGGCCAGCGGTTCATCGGCCGCATCGGGAGACTCGGGCACGATCGCGTCGACGATGCCGCTGCGCAACAGGTCGGCTGAGCGTATGCCTTGTGCCGCAGCAAGTTCCGGAGCGTGGTCGGTGTCGCGGAAAACGATGGCGCTCGCGCCTTCCGGTGGCAGCGGGGCGAGCCAGCCGTGCAGCGCGGCCAGTACCCGGTCCGCGGGCACCATCGCCAGCGCGGGCCCCCCGCTGCCCTGGCCGAGCAGGATCGACACCGTCGGAGTGTCCAGCGTGACGAGATCGGCCAGGCAGCGGGCGATTTCGCCGGCCAAGCCGTCCTGTTCGGCCTCGACCGTGAGCGCCGGTCCCGCCGTGTCGATGACGAGCACCAGCGGCAACTTGAGTCCTGCGGCCAGCGCCATGCCCCGCCGCGCCTCACGCAGCGCCGCCGGGCCGACCATGCCGCCCAGCACCCGCTGCTGGCCGAGCACGACGGCTGGTTGACCGCCGAACCTGGCCAAGGCCAGCAGCGTGGTGGCATCCTCGCCGCGGCCGGTGCCCGACAACAGGACCCGGTCGGACGTGCCGTGCCGCAACAGGTATCCCACGCCGGGGCGGTCCGGCCGACGCGAGGCCACCACCGAATCCCACGCGGGCACGTCGGCTATCGGTACGGGCGCCGGCGGTGGCGGTGGCGGCTCGGGCGCATCGGCGAGAACCTTCAGCGTGCGGTCGAGCGTTGAGCGCACCGCCTCCAGCGGCACCACGCCGTCGATCACGGCGTGGCGCTGCAGGTTCTCCGCGGTCTGCACGCCCGAAGGGAAGGGCTCACCGTAGAGGTGCTCGTACACCCTCGGACCGAGGAAACCGATCAGCGCGCCCGGTTCGGCTGCGGTCACATGGCCAAGCGACCCCCACGAGGCGAACACCCCACCGGTTGTCGGATGGCGCAGGTACACCAGGTACGGCAGATGCGCCCGCTTGTGCAGTTCGACGGCCGCGGCGATCTTGACCATCTGCAGGAACGCGACAGTGCCCTCCTGCATGCGGGTGCCACCTGAACTCGGCGACGCGACCAACGGCAGGCGCTCGGCCGTCGCGCGGGCCACCGCACGGGTGATCCGCTCAGCCGCGGCCACCCCGATCGAACCCGCCAGGAAGTCGAACTCGCAGGCCACCAAAGCCACTCGTCGCCCGAAGACGGTGCCCTCACCCGTCAGCACCGACTCGTCAAGGCCGGTCTTGGCAGCCGCGTCAGCCAGCTCGCGCCGATACTCCTCGCTGCCGCCGACCTCCAGCGGTGGGGTGTCCCAGCTGCGGAACGAATCTGCGTCCAGCACGGCATCGCGCAGTTCAATGGCACCGATCCGGCTCACACTCAGAGGTTATATAGGGTGGCGCCATGATTGGTGTGACCCGCGACGGCGACGTGATGACGCTGGAAATGCAGCGCGCCGACCGCCGAAACGCGCTCAACGGCGCACTCGTAGACGGTTTGCGTGATGCGGTGGAGAAGGCCGCGAGCGAGAATGTCCGCGTCATCGTGCTCACCGGCCAGGGCCATGTGTTCAGCTCCGGGGCGGATCTGACCGACGCTGCGGGCGTTGCCGAGGAGCTCCCCGACAAGGCCAAGGCCCTCAACATCGCGATCGACAGGGCACCCGTGCCGGTCATCGGCGCCATCAACGGGCCCGCGATCGGCGCAGGCGTCATCCTCTCGATGATCTGCGATCTACGGGTCGTCGCACCCGAGGCGTACTTCCAGTTCCCCGTCGCGAAATATGGTCTGGCGCTGGATAATTGGAGCATCCGACGGCTCACCTCGCTGGTCGGAGCCGGCCGCGCGAGGGGCATGCTGCTCGGCGCCGAACGGCTGACCGCCGAGGCCGCCCTGCACACGGGCATGGCCAACCGCATCGGCACGCTGGCGGACGCGCAGGCCTGGGCCGCCGAACTCGCCGGCTACGCGCCGCTGGCCCTGCAGCACGCCAAGCGCGTGCTCAACGACGACGGTGCCTACGAGGACCCGTGGCCCGAGCACACGGATCTGTTCGACCGGGCATGGGCCAGCCAGGACGTCATCGAGGCTCAGGTGGCGCGCATCGAGAAGCGGCCGCCGAGGTTCCAGGGGGCCTGATGATCGGGGCGACGCTGCGCATCGGCTTTGGTACGGCTTCGTTGCTGGCCGGGGGATGGGCATTGCGCGCGCTACATGGCACGCCGTCGGCCCTCGGCGCGTCCCCGGGGGAGATCGACGGTGTCGCCAAGAGGTCCCCGAACTACCAGGACGGCGTCTTCGTCAACCTCGAGGCGGCGAGCCCAGCAAGCCTGACCCGCCAGGAACAGTTCCTGCTGGTCCGTGAGGTCATCGGCGGGAGTTCGAGCCAGCTTCCGCCCTCAGAGGTCCCGTTGGTCACACCCGACCCGAGCTTGGCGGCGGGTGATCTCGCCGTCACCTGGTACGGCCACTCGTCGGCGGTCATCGAGGTCGATGGCTACCGCGTGCTGGCGGACCCCGTCTGGAGCGACCGTTGCTCGCCGTCGAGGACAATCGGCCCGCGGCGGCTGCACCCGGTGCCGGCTCCGCTGGAGGCGCTGCCGGCCATCGACGCGGTCATCATCAGCCATGACCACTACGACCACCTCGACATCGACACCGTGAAACAACTGGCCCGCACCCAGCGGGCCAAGTTCTTCGTCCCGCTTGGCCTCGGCGCCCATCTGCGGTCCTGGCACATCCCGGCCGACCGGATCGTCGAACTCGACTGGAACGAGAGTGCCCGCCTCGGCGACCTGACCCTGGTGTGCACCCCCGCGCGGCATTTCTCTGGCCGATTCCTGACCCGCAATACGACGCTGTGGTCGTCATGGGCGCTGATCGGGCCCAGCCATCGCGCGTTCTTCGGCGGTGACACCGGATATTCGAACAGCTTCGGCGACATCGGCGTAGAGCACGGACCGTTCGACCTGACCCTGATGCCGGTGGGCGCCTATCACCCCGGCTGGCCAGACATCCACATGAACCCCGAGGAAGCGGTTCGCGCGCACCGCGACGTCAGCGACGCGGGGTTGCTGGTCCCTATCCACTGGGCGACGTTCCGGCTCGCGCCGCATCCGTGGTCTGAGCCGGTGCAGCGACTGGTCAAGGCGGCCGAAGCCGACAACGCCCTGGTCGCGGTGCCGAAGCCGGGGCAGCGGGTCCAGCCCGACGCGGCGTTGGCGAACGACCCGTGGTGGCTGCTGTAGCCATTTCGACGGGATACGGTGCACGCATGAATGCACTGGCCAGGCTGGCCGTCGTGGGGCTGATCGCCCTTGCACCGGGCTGTACCGCGGACAAGCCTGCCGAACCGGCGCCGCCGTCCACGCCGACCCAGGCGGACATACCGCCGCCGCTGGTGCCCGCGATGCCGTTGCCCGAGAACGCCGTCGACAAGGCCATCGCCAAACTCGACGGCATCGCCGAGGAACTGATGCGTAAATCCGGGATTCCCGGCATGGCGGTCGCCGTCGTGTACCGGGGGGAAACCGTGTACGCGAAAGGTTTCGGCGTCAAAGACGTCCGAGCCGGCGATGACGAGAAGAACCGCGTCGAACCCGACACGGTGTTTCAACTGGCGTCACTGTCCAAGCCGCTGTCCTCGACGGTGGTCGCCCACCAGGTCGGTGTGAACGCGATCGGCTGGGACACCCCCATCGTGTCGAAGCTGCCGTGGTTCGCCCTGTCCGACCCGGTCGTCACGCAGATGGTCACCGTCGGCGACATGCTCTCGCACCGATCCGGACTGCCCGACCACGCGGGCGACATGCTCGAGGACATCGGCCACGACCGCCGCTACATCATGGACCGGCTGCGCGACCAACCACTCGATCCGTTCCGAATCTCCTACGCCTACACAAACTACGGCTACACCACGGGCGCCGAGGCGGTCGCGACGAGCGCCGGCAAGCCGTGGGACGTACTGGCCGACGACGTGCTGTTCGACCCACTTGGCATGCCGTCGACGAGCTACCGGTTCGCCGACTACGAGTCCCGCGCCGACCGCGCCGTCGGACACATCCACGTCGACGATCGGTACGAGCCGCTCTATGTCCGTGACGCGGACCCCCAGGCGCCAGCCGGCGGTGCGAGCTCGTCCGTCAACGACATGACCCGGTGGCTCGCGATGGTGCTCGCGAACGGAAAGCACGGCGACAAGCAGATCGTCGACGACGACGCCCTGTTGCCCGCGCTCACCCCGCAGATCGTGTCGAGCCCCGCGTCGGAACCCGCGATGCGGTCCGGCTTCTATGGATTCGGCTTCAATGTGGGGACGACGTCGGCATCGCGTACCGAACTGAGCCACTCGGGTGCGTTCGAACTCGGCGCCGGAACGAATTTCGCGATCCTGCCGTCGGCCGACGTGGCGATAGTCGCGCTGACCAATGCCACCCCCTCGGGCGTGCCCGAAACGCTGACAGCTCAATTCGCGGATCTGGTCCAGTTCGGCGAGGTGCGTGAGGACTGGTACGGCCTCTACAGCGCGGTCTTCGCCGAGATGGAGGAGCCCGAGGGGTCGCTCGTCGGCAAGCCGCGGCCCTCGAGTCCGGCACCGGCCGCGCCGCCGGCCACCTACGTCGGCACCTACGCCAACGACTATTGGGGTCCGGCGCGCGTCACCGAGCAGGACGGCCAGCTGATGCTGGCGCTCGGCACGAAGCTGAACGTGCCACTGCAACATTGGGACGGCAACGTCTTCACGTTCACGTTCGTCACCGAAAATGCGCCGCCGGGAACCATTTCCAAGGCGACATTCGACGGCGACAAGCTGATGCTGGAGTACTACGACGAGCTCGGCAAGGGGACGTTCGTACGATGAGCGCTCGCGCGAAGGGAATCGAGTACGGATGACCACCGTTCCCGTCCAAGCCGCCGGCCTCACCGACGCCGAAGTCGCACAGCGTGTTTCCGAAGGCAATACCAACGACGTGCCGACCCGTGCGGCCCGCAGTGTCTCCGAGATCGTGCGAGCCAATGTGTTCACCCGTATCAACGCGATTCTCGGTGTGCTGCTCGTCATCGTGCTCTCCACCGGTTCGGTGATCAACGGCGCGTTCGGGCTGCTCATCATCGCCAATAGCGCGATCGGCATCATCCAGGAACTGCGGGCCAAGCAGACCCTGGACAAACTGGCCATCGTCGGTCAGGCGAAACCCTTGGTGCGCAGGCAATCCAGGACCGAAGCGGTACTTCCCGCCGAGGTCGTGCTCGATGACATCATCGAACTCGGCCCGGGCGACCAGATCGTCGTCGACGGTGAGATCGTCGAGGAGTCCAACCTCGAGGTCGACGAGTCCCTGCTCACCGGTGAGGCCGACCCGATCGCCAAGGATGCCGGCGACAACGTGATGTCGGGCAGCTTCGTGGTCGCGGGCAGCGGCGCATACCGGGCCACCAAGGTCGGGAAGGAAGCCTACGCGGCCAAACTCGCCGAGGAGGCGAGCAAGTTCACGTTGGTGAATTCCGAACTGCGCAGCGGTATCAACAAGATCCTGCAGTTCATCACCTACCTGTTGATCCCCGCCGGCCTGCTGATCATCTACACCCAGCTGTTCACCACCGGTTCGGATTGGCGGGAGTCGGTGTTGCGGATGGTCGGCGCCCTGGTGCCGATGGTGCCCGAGGGTTTGGTGCTGATGACGTCGATCGCGTTCGCCGTCGGCGTCGTCCGACTCGGCCGCAGGCAGTGCCTGGTCAACGAATTGCCCGCCATCGAGGGGCTGGCCCGCGTCGACGTCGTGTGCGCCGACAAGACCGGCACCCTCACCGAAAACGGTATGCGGGTATCGGATCTCAAGAAGCTCGACGAGTGCGCAGTCGCCGACATCCTGGCGCAGCTCGCCGCCGACGACGCGCGACCCAACGCCAGCATGGCGGCCATCGCCGAGGCCTACAAGATGCCGCCCGGGTGGGAAGCAACCGCCACTGCACCGTTCAAATCCGCGACCAAGTGGAGTGGCGCGTCGTACGCCGACCACGGCAACTGGGTGGTCGGCGCGCCTGACGTGCTACTCGCGCCGGGGTCGGAAATCGCCAAGCAGGCAGAGGAGATCGGCGCGCAGGGACTTCGCGTACTGCTGCTCGGTTCGTGCGAGATGCCCGTCGATCACGCCGAGGCGCCCGGCCCCGTCACACCGGCTGCGCTGGTGGTGCTCGAACAACGCGTACGGCCCGATGCCCGTGACACCCTGGATTACTTTGCGGATCAGAAGGTTTCGATCAAGGTCATCTCGGGTGACAACGCGGTGTCGGTCGGAGCGGTCGCCGGCTCGCTCGGCCTCGGCGGCGAGACCATGGACGCCCGCCAGCTACCTGACGAGCCCGAGCAGCTGGCCGACACCTTGGAGAAGTACACGACGTTCGGCCGGGTGCGGCCCGACCAGAAGCGGGCCATGGTGCACGCTCTGCAGTCTCGCGGACACACCGTGGCGATGACCGGCGACGGCGTGAACGACGTGCTGGCCCTCAAGGACGCCGACATCGGTGTCGCGATGGGATCGGGCAGCTCGGCCTCCCGCGCCGTGGCTCAGATCGTGTTGCTGGACAACAAGTTCGCGACGCTGCCGTACGTGGTCGGCGAGGGCCGCCGGGTGATCGGCAACATCGAACGGGTTTCGAACCTGTTTCTGACGAAGACCGTGTACTCGGTGCTGCTGGCGATACTCGTCGGCCTCGGTGGACTGTCATCCGAGCTGTTCGGAACCGATCCGTTGCTGTTTCCGTTCCAGCCGATCCACGTCACGATCGCGGCGTGGTTCACCATCGGCATCCCGGCGTTCGTCCTGTCGCTGGCGCCCAACAACGAACGGGCGCACACGGGATTCGTGCGACGGGTCATGACGGCGGCACTGCCGTCGGGCATGGTGGTGGGTATCGCGACGTTCACGTCGTACCTCGTCGCCTATCAGGGACGTGAAGCCACCGCGGCCGAGCAGATGCAGGCATCGACGGCGGCCCTGATCACCCTGCTGGTGACCGGGGTCTGGGTGCTGGCGGTAGTCGCACGGCCGTACCAGTGGTGGCGAGTGGCGTTGGTTGTGGTGTCGGGTCTGGCGTATGTGGTGATCTTCTCGATACCGCTGGCGCGTAAGGCGTTCATGCTCGACCCGTCGAACGTCAGAACCACGACGACGGCGCTGATCATCGGCCTCGTCGGGGCGGCGGCGATCGAGGTCATCTGGTGGGTTCAGGGCGCCGTCTTGGGGGAACGTCGCAGGTTGTGGCGTTCGGAGTAGGGTGGCCGCATGGCATTCCTCGACAAGCTGAAGACCGTGCTGGCCAAGAACGCCGACAAGGTGGACACCGCTATCGACAAGGCCGGTGACATCGTCGACAAGAAGACGCAGGGCAAATACGCCCAGCACGTCGACAAGGTTCAGGGCGTTGCCAAGAAGGCCGTCCAGGACAACACCAACCAAGCTGGGCAGGTACCTCCCACGCAGCATTCAGGCCAGGCTCCGACACCTGAGCCGCCGCCGGGGACCCCGCCGCAGCACCAGCCGCCGACGGCGCCGCCCACCTCCTAGCACGTATGGCCAAACTTTCCGTCTCCGTCGACGTTCCCCTTCCGCCGGAGAAGGCGTGGGAGTGCGCGTCGGATCTGTCCCGTTACAAGGAGTGGCTCAGCATTCACCGGGTGTGGCGGAGCAAGCTGCCCGAAACCCTGGAGAAGGGCACGGTCATCGAGTCGATCGTGGAAGTCAAGGGCATGCCCAACCGGATCGAGTGGACCATCGTGCACTTCAAACCGCCGGAGGCGATGACGCTCAATGGTGACGGCCGTGGTGGCGTCAAGGTCAAACTCCTCGGCAAGGTGCGGCCCGTCGAGCAGGATCCAGGCAGGTCAACGGTCACGTTCGACGTACACCTCGGCGGTCCCGCTCTGTTCGGTCCGATCGGTATGGTCGTCGCCAATGCGCTCAAGGGTGACATCCGAGAATCGTTGAACCGCTTCAAATCTGTGTTCGCGCCGAGCTGATCGGATGCGATTCGAGCGGGGCGTCCCGGTGCTGCGGATCTTCGACCAGGCGAAGGCCGACGAGTTCTACCTCGACTACCTGGGCTTCGTCACGGACTGGGAGCACCGGTTCGGTCCGGATTTTCCGCGGTATGCCCAGCTCAGCCGCTCCGAGCTGATCATCCATCTCTCCGAGCACCACGGTGACGGAACACCGGGCAGCGTCGTGTTCGTGCCAATGCATGGCATCCGTGAGTTTCACGCCGAGATCACCGCTCGCGATTACCGATTCGCGAAACCCGGGCTGGAAGAGGCGGAGTGGGGATTGACGGTCGACATCACCGATCCCTTCGGCAATCAGCTGCGCTTCTGCGAACGTTCCCGGGACTGACCTCCGCGAGTGTCGGCCTTTGTCACGGCATTTCGTCGCCAACCGTGACATAACCCAACACTCGAGCCCTGGTCAGCGGCGCAGCTGGCGGCGCACCAGCTTGGCGAACTCGACTGTCGAGCGGCGCACCGATTCGAACTCCAGTGACACCAGCAGCGTGTCGACCATCGCGAACGGCAGGGTGGTGGCGACCGCGCCGCGGCCGTACTCGATGTGCCACGAGCCGGGATGGATGGTCATGCCACGGGCCTGACCCCTCGCCATGTGCGCGTGTTCACCGGGTAACAGTGTCGCGGCGGAGATGTTGTCTGATTCCACGTCATACCAGTCGATTTGGCCGGCCATCAGGAACTTGTACACGTCGACATGTTTGTAGCGGCCCGAAAAGCCTTGGGTACCAGTCGGTGAGCCGAAGATGACGATGTACTCACGCGGGCTGAAGTAGAGGAACCGGACCTTGCCGAGGATGCCGCCGGCCTTGCTGCCCACCCAGCGTCCCGGCGTGGGATCGATGAGGTCGGGGTACTCGTCGGCGAGCGCCTCGATGGCCCGGGTGATCAGCTCACCGCTCTCCAGCGGCAGGCCGACGACCTGCTTGGCCACCTTGCCCAGCACGTCGGGATCGATCTTGTAGGACATCAGGCGAACTCTATCTGCAGGCTGGTCGGTCCGCTGAGACCGAGCAGAGGCTTCCACGGCACCGATTCGGTGCGCCGTGGGGCGGGAATGCGCTTGGTGAGTATCTTCAGCGCCTCCACGAGTTCCAACCGCGCCAGGTTGGCGCCCAGGCAGTAGTGGACGCCGCCACCGAAGGTCAGGATCGGTGGCGGTTCGTCGCGGGTGATGTCGAAGCGCGCCGGATCGTCATAGATCGCGCTATCGCGGTTGGCGGCATAGGTATTCACGATGATGAAGGTGTCCGCCGGAAAGGTGTAGTCGCCGATGGTGACGTGCTCGGCGACGCTGCGCACCGTGCTGCACATCGACGGTGAATGACGCATCGTCTCCTCGACGGCCCGCATCGCCAGCTCCGGCTGCTTTCTCAGCAGCGACCACTGCTCGGGGTGATCGCAGAGCACCTGCATCGACGCGGCGAGCTGGCTGCGGGTGGTGTCGGTGCCGGCCACGAGAATGCTGAACGCCAGCATGCGCAACTCCCCGGTGTCCAACCGGTCACCCGCATCTTCGATGCGGATGAGGTCGGACAGCAGATCGTCGATCAAGTTCTGCCGCCTGTCGGCGATCATGTCGTCGATGTAGTCGTCGAACTCGCCCCACGCCTTGAGGACGACGGGTTCCTCCTCGAGTAGGTTGCAGTCGAAGCTGACGATCTTGAAGATGTCGTCGGCCCATCGCGAGAACTGCCGCCAATCCTCCCGCGGAGCGCCCAGCAGCGCGCAGATGACCGGAATGGGGTAGGGCCGTGCGATATCCGCGACGAACTCGCAGCTGCCCGAGTCGGCAACCTGGTCGATGAGCTCGTTGACGACGGCGTGAATGGTGTCGTGCATTCGGGCCGTCGCCCTTGGCGTGAATGCCCGCGACACCAGGCTCCGCAGTCGGCGGTGTTCGTCGCCCTCCATGTTCAGGATGCTGCGGGTCACCCTGTCCCACAACGGTCCTGACGTGATGCCGTGGGCGGACAGGTGGATGCCCTTCGGGACGACGAACCGCGGATCGCGGAGCACGGTTCGGGCCAGCTCATACGAGAGCACCTCGGGACCGATCGGCCCTAGCGCGATTGGCGCGACCTGCTGTGCGGCCCGAAACTGCGGGTAGATCTCCTGCGGCGTGTCGGTGACGTCGTAGGACAGGGTCGGGAGGCCGGCGTCGAAAATATTCACGGAATGTTGGTGTCCAGCAATGTCAACGGAAGGCCGAACACCGACAGGTCGATCTCCTCGAGGTGCGTGCCGTCGCCCTCCAGTTTCTGACGAAAGCGGATCGTCGCGCCGTAGCGTTCCGCGACGGCCTCGGCCTCCGAGGCGCCGGGGACCTGCAGCACGACGGTATAGATGCCGTCGCCGTTGCTGTCGAGAAACGCCTGGACCGACACCGCCACATCCGCCGTCGCTCCTGCAGTGGGGCTGATGAGTTCCACCCCTCGATCCCAGTCCAGGCTGACGGTGACCCCGAGTTCGGCGAGTTCGGCCGATTGCAGACGGAAGCCGAGGTTGGTGAACATCTGCGCGACGGTCTCGTGGCGCTCCGGCGCGACGGCGAAGACGACGTGATGGAGCCGCGGTGCGGTCATTTGCGGACCAGGCCTCGCGGCCGGATCAGGCCCAGGTCGAAATGGTGCACCCACCCGGGCTGCGCATCGCAGACGTCTGGAATCGCGTTGATGGCGCCCATCGCGGTCCAGTCGTAGCCCGGATGGTGCATCGTGCCGTCCGGTTGGTCGACGCCCTGGAGGATGAGTTCGGTCGGGGGGTCGCCCTGGATCTCGATGCGGTAGCGCGTTTTCCCGAACTCCCACGCAGGCTTGAGCTTGTCCGGAGTGGTTGTGGTGTAGAGGGCCTCGAAGACGATGAGCGGACTGCCGCCCACCCAGGCTGTCCACTCGTGGCGTTGGGCCGCGACGGTGTCCCGCGGTATCGCACCCAACGGGTGGGGGATGTCCTCGGTGGCCACAGCGGCCGCCACATCCGCGGCGGTCACCTTCTCGATAGACACACCGAGACCGTCGGCGATCATGTACATCGACTGCGCGAAGAACGGAAGACCAAGACCGAGAATCGTTGGCTCAGAGAGGAATTTGTCCCTGTCCTTGCCGAACCCCATCCAGTCGATGTGGTCGAGTGGCGCATCGGTGAGAACATTGACCACCTCCTCGACGCGGATCTGGTCGATTCTGTTCATCACCCGGGCCAGCGTTACCGGCAGTATGTCGCCCGCGTATCCGGGGTGTATTCCGCCGCCGTGAAACGACGTTCCGCCGTCGGCACAGGCAGCACGGATCTTCTCGCCGTCCGCGGCGAAATCGGGTGACGAGTAAAAGAAGCCGCTAGTGGTGACGACGTTCTTGCCGGAACGCAGGAGCCTGCACACGGTGTCGGTGTCCATGATGATCGGTGTGTAAAAGACACAATCGGCATCCAGGGTGATGACCGCCTCGACGTCATCGGTCGCGATGACACCTGTCGGCGGGATGCCTGCGATCTCACCCGCGTCCTTGCCGACCTTTTCCTTGTCGTGGACGAGTACGGCGACGAGGTCGAACGTGGGGTTGTCGGAGAAGTGCCGGACCCCGACTTGCCCGACATCGCCCGTCATCCATTGAATGACTCGATAGGTCTTCTCAGACATTCACGACTCCTCGCGGTAGGAGCAGCGGCAGATCGTTGTAGGTCGCGATGCCGGGGGCCGCCGCGACGACGGCGGGGATCGCGGTGATCACCGGGACGGCGGTGATGGTGAGTCCGAGCAGGATGTATTCCTCGATGGTCTCGGCCACGAAGTCGGGCGGCGGCTCGAAGGCAAGGGTGGTCTTGATCGTCGGCCGTCCCTCAACCGTGATCTTGTAGCCGAATCCCATCTCCCACACTGGATCCAGTGCTTGACCTTTGGTCCACACCGCCCGTGCCTCGACGACGTCCCGGTCACCGACGTAGCCCTTCCAACTCACGTCTATTCCCGCCACGCAGCCCTTGGCGATGACCCAGTCGCCGGGAAGGCTGACGTCCTCCGTGGCCTGCGCGTACTTGGCCGCGCAACGGATGTCGTCGAGTTCGACCCCCAGGGCGTCGGCGACGAGCATGACCGCTTCACGGAATATCGAAGACCCTTCCTCGGTCACCGCATGCAGATCCGGGTAGTCGATCGGGTATCCGAATCCCATGATCTTCTCGGTCTCCGGAGAGTTGTAGATCGTGGTGTCGAAGGATTCCTCGATGTACACCCGATCGATCCGATCGGAAAGCCCTGCCGAAACGATCGCGAAGAGTTGGATGAAGCCGGGGTTCAGTCCGCTGCCGAAGATCGTCGACTTGCCGACCTCGCACGCCTTCGCAACACGATCGCGCCCGTCGCCGAGCCGATGTCCCGTGATGAACTCGGATGTGGTCACCACGTTGATCCCCGCTTCGAGAATGCGGACGAGGTGGTCGACGTCGGCGAACATCTGGTTGTAGACGACGCAATCCGGCTTCAGTGCGATCAACGCGTCGACGTCGTCGGTGGCCAACACGCCGAGCGCTTCGATACCGCATAGTTCGCCGACGTCCTTGCCGACCTTGTCCGGTGACCATGCGTAGCACCCGACCAACTCGAGTTGCGAGTTCTCGACGATTGCGTGTACCGACTTCACTCCGATGTTGCCGGTCGTCCACTGGACGATTCGGAACGTCATATCGACTTCTCGCCGGGCGTGAAAATCACTGGAATCGTCAGGAATCCCCTCGTCAGGGAATTGCCGTGGACCGCCGCTTCGGCGCCGGGCGCGAGAACGTAGTCAGGCAAGCTCGACAAGACCTGTCCCAGACCGATGCGGAACTCGACGCGCGCGAGGTTTGAGCCCAGGCAACGGGAAGGCGTATCTGTGTATGCGAACGGCGCAGCCTGGCGGATGACGGAGTAGACGTCGTAGAGGAAATCCTTGTCCTTGAAATCCTCGTGGCGAAGATCCCAGTTCTGCGCGTGCTCCTCTAGCGAATTGGTCACGGAGCGGCGGCACCTTGTTCCGCAGCCTGCCTGGCCACCCTCTCGTCGTGTATGCGCACCAGTTCGCGCCAACCGATCCGGTTGTACTTGGGCACGGGCTGGATGCCCCATTCGTCCTGGGCGGTGTCCTTGCCTTCAGCGCCCTCCGGCGGTCCCAGCGGCGGGTACGGCACCTTGCATTCCAGTGCGTCGTCGGAATAGCGCACCTTGAGCAGTTCACTGCAGATCTGGGTGAGGCTCAGAGTCGGGTAGCCGTAGTACACCGCCATGAACGGCAGTGTGAACGCGCCTTCGATGACCAGAGCCACCAGACATACCAAGACCGCGCGTTTGATGTACTTGTGCATCCGCGCGTAGTACGGCGTGGTTCCAGCGGGAAGATCCTCGGCCGTTTCCTCGGTGGCCTCAGGTGTGGTGGTCACGATATGTCTCCTTAAACCTGTTCAGTCAGTGAAGATTTCGCGGTTGACCGTGTGCAGATACGGGATCGCGAGGAAGGGGGTGATGTAGAAGATGTCGTAGAGCCACCAGCCGATGACGGGGAACACGACTCCGGCAAAGCGCACGTCGGCGTACATGGTCATGTTGAACACGTAGACACACCAGATCAGTACGCCCATCCAGCAGGTGATGATCATCCACTGGTGGCCCCAACGCTTCATCTGCAGGAATCCGATCGCCGCGGCGCAGCGCATTGCGAAGACCGTGAGAATCATCCCGAACACCATGGATTTCTCACCCGGTCCTGCGGCGCCGCCGATCCAGAATTCGTTGTAGTGCCAGAAATAGCCGCCGTCGAACATCGCGCCCCAGCCGACCATCAACACCCGGTTGATCAGCGTGTGATTGGCGATGAGGTCCAGGGCCCAGCCGAGCGTGTTGAGCATTCCGTCGATCAGCACCAGGTAGCCGATCAAAGTGACGATCATCGGCCGGACCGACAGCCCGGCACGTAACGCTTGTCGCTGCAGCCAGACGCCGCGCATGAAGATGGGGAATCCGATCAAGCCGGGGACCCACATCCCCATCAGCGCGGCACCGGCGATCATCCACTTGTCGGCACGACGCTGAGCAAGCCGGGATTCGTCGTGGTGGTCCTCGAGGCTGATGTTCCCGTCCGGCGCGGGGGCCGACTTGCTGCGCGAAATGCGGTTCAGCAGTGGAAGGTTCACAATTCCCACCACCCTCGTGCGAACGACATGTAGAGCTGGATGCCGAACATCACTGCCAGGTAACCATAGACGACGATCTGCAGGATGATGAGCGCCTTCTTGCGCTGTCTCTCCTTCTGGTCCATATCGGGTAACTCCTTCCTAGTGAGGCGTGCTCGAGCGGTCAGCGTCGGCCAGGCTGGCCACCGCGACTTCACGAAGTCCGTCGGTGATCGCACCGTCGGTGGACAATGGTGCGAGGATGCAGGCCTCGGCGGCTTCCAGTTCGGTGGCACCGGCTGCAATCAGTTGCGCGGCGGTGACCAGGACACGGGTGGAGGGTGGCTCGAAGTGGAAGGCGTCGTCCGCGGTCCGGATGGCAGTGGCGCAGGCGACAAGGCGTTGTGCCGACGTCAGCGCGACAGTGGCCTCGGCGACAATGACCTCGGCTTCGCGGTCGGCCGGTAGGTACCTCATGGGAAGGGTGACGAACCGTTGGCGGAAGGATGGTTTGAGCTCTTTGAGAGAACTGCGATACGCCGGGTTGTATGAGCAGACGAGCATGAATGTCTCGGGCGCCTCAACGACTTCGCCCGCTCTATCCAGATAGAGGGACCGGCGATGGTCGGTCAGTGAGTGAAGGATGGCCAACGAATCGTGGCGCGCTTCGACCACCTCGTCCAGGTAGCAGATGGAGCCTGACTTGACCGCGCGAGTGAGGGGGCCGTCCGTCCACACCACGTCACCGCCGGTCACCATGAACCGGCCGACGAGATCCGAACTGGTCAGGTCGTCGTGGCAGCTGATGGTGACCACGGGTCTGCCGAGTAAAAGACCCATGTGTTCCACCAAACGCGTCTTTCCGCATCCGGTCGGGCCGGTGAGCATGACGGGTAGGCGTTGGTGATAGGCCTGTTCGAACAACTTGACTTCGTTGCCGCTGGAGTAATAGGTGTCGTCGGTCATCGCTTCCTCAGGTGTGATTCGGTCATGCGGAGACAAGTTCGCGGTGGACGTGGGCCAGCACCCGGGGGAGGTCCTCCACCCGCCGGATGCGTTGGGAGCGGCGGGGTCCGAAGACCTCGGGCAGCGGGTCGACTCGCGTCGGTCCGACACCGACGTAGTAGATGGAGACGCCGGCGTCGTTGGCCTCCTCGACCGCATGTGCAGCATCGCCCCATGCGTATCGCCCTTCGTACCCTTCGTCGGAGATCAGGCCATCGCCGATCACGATGAGCAGACGACGCTCGGACGGTTGAGCCAGCAGCCGACTCGTCAAGTGGCGCAAAGGTGCTCCGAGTCTGGTGTATCCGCCGGTGGCCAGGCCTAGTCGGCCCGGCGGCACGAACCGCCGTTCCTCGAAGTCTTTGAGGCAGCTGACCTCGACGCGGTGTCGGGTGTTGCCGGTGAACACGAAGATGCCGTGGCGTTCGCGAGCCAGCGACATCGCCCTCGACAGGGCATCGGCACAGGCAAGCTCCAGTTTGAAGATCCGCCCGCCGTGCACCCCCAGCGATGAACTGCCGTCCAACAGCAGTGCCGTGGTGACGTCGCGACTGCTGGGTAGCAGTTCGCGGAAGATTCGCGGTTCGATGGCTTCGCCGGTGGTGAGGTCGATGTAATGGCGCACGTACTGCTCGACGTCGAGGTCGGAGCCGTCCTCGAGGCGACCTTGCACCGCGCGATGCGTGTGTTCGGAGAACCACTTCCGGAGTTCGGCGGACGCCGGCTCAGTCTGACGGGTGCGGCTGACGTGTGAGCGTTCGAGGACGGCAACGTGATCGGGCATGAAACTGTTTGTCCAGGAGTTCCATTCGGGATAGGGAATGCCGGGACGGTGCTCGGGAGTGATGTCGAGGTCGTTTTCGTGCGGCCTGCTCGGCGGCGGCAGATTTGGGTTACGCACTCCGCCGTCGCCGCCGACCGGGACCGAGTGCGCCCGCGGCAGGCGCTTCTGCGTCGTGGTCCAGGGCAACCTGCCGAAGCTGCGGCGCATCTTGTCAGTCAAACCCTGGGGCGCTGTGTAGGCCAGTGGCAACCTGCCCAGCAGTGGATGAAAACCCAGTGGCTGCCTGACACGCGCCAACGAGACTGCACGGTCGAGCATCTCTTCGCCGTTCATGTCGGGCGATGACACCGGCAGGTCGGGCAGCGCCCGGCGCGCCGCGCCGAGAAGGCCGGGCCATTGCAACGCGATCCAGCCCAGGGCGACACCCCCTTCGACGAGAGTCAGGGCGCGGAGTTCGCGCGCAGACAACTCGTTGAGCCGGAACGCAACGAGCCTGTCTTTGGACGGCGAACATTGAAGCGCGATTCCGCAAGTCAGTGTTCGGCGCGTCCAATCGCGCTGTATCGGCGGGTACGGGACGTGCACGAAGTCAAGCGTCGAACTCAGGCTGAACTCCCGATGCTGACCGGTCACCAGGCGCACACCCTCGCGCCGCTGGTCGCTGAGGGCGACAGCGGTCACTGCGCAACTGCGTTCGACCGCCATTGCGTGTGCGTCGGAGAGATCGGTCATCGATGCCTAGAACGTGCCGAGGCTCGAGAACATCCAGTACCAGAACCAGATGACGAGTCCGGTCCCGCCCCACGCTGCGACATAGCGAAGGATCTCCCAGATCCAGTCCATTTTCAGACCTCCTTGATGATGCCGCGGACGGCGGTGTGGACGAGTTTCGTGAGCATGGCGTCGCGCTTGTCGGCGCTGTCCGTGGTGGTCAGTACGCCGTACACGCCGAGCAAAAAAAATATTGCGCTGTAGAACGCGTCCACCTCGGGATGCACCGAGCCGTCGCCACGGACCCGCTCGATCTCGCGGACCAGAAGCACGATCACGGGATGATCGGTCCAATCGTCCGCATGCGGCCGTGTCGGCGAAAAGTGCAGCGCCAGCAGTTCTTTGAAAAGGACCGAACCTACACTCTGCTCGAGCCCTTTGATGATGCCGGCTATCTCGGTCAATGCCGCAGGCAGATCGTGAGCGCCTTGAAGGAAGCGCTCGAAGTCGGCGGCCATGCGGGCTTCTTCGCGCTGTTCCAACTCGTAAAGCACATGTTCCTTGCTGGGGAAGTGGAAGAAGAACGTGCCGTGGGCCACTCCCGCTGCGGCGGATATCGCGTTCACATCCGCGCCGGACATTCCCGAGCGCTTGAACTCGGCGAGGGCAGCGCCGAGTACGCGTTCCCGCGTCTGAAGACGGCGCGCCTCGCGCGTCGTCGCCTTGGCCTGTGACGTCATCGTCTGTCTTTGTATCGAACCTACTGACCAAAGTCAATGAGTCGAGTCATTGAAGATCAGTCGGAAAAGATCTCACGGTTCACCGAATGCAGGTAGGGGATCGCGAGAAACGGGGTGATGTAGAAGATGTCGTAGAGCCACCAGCCGACGACGGGGAACACGACCCCGGCGTGGCGCACGTCGGCGTACATGGTCATGTTGAACACGTAGAGGCACCAGATGAGGACGCCCATCCAGCAGGTGACGATCATCCACTGGTGTCCCCACCGCTTCATCTGCAGGAACCCGATCGCCGCCGCGATGCGCATGGTGAAGACGGTCAGGATCATCCCGACTTCCATGGCCTTCTCGCCGGGACCGGCCGCACCTCCCAGCCAGAGTTCGTTGTAGTGCCAGAAGTAACCGGCGTCGAACATTGCGCCCCAGCCGTTCAACAGGATTCGCGCCAGGATGGTGTGGTTGGCGACCAGGTCCAAGGCCCATCCGACTGTGTTGATCGCCGCGTCGATGATCACCAGATAGCCGAGCAGCGTCACCAGCATGGGGCGCACCGTCAGACCTTCGCGTTGCGCCTTGCGAAGGAGCCATACCCCTCGCAGAAACAGCGGAAGACCGAAGACGCCGAGCGCGGCAGTGCCGATCAGCAGGCTGCCGGAGATGAGCCACTTGTCGGCCTGCCGCTGTGCCGCCTGTGATGCCGCCATGTGGTCGTCAAGGCCACTGCCGACGGGCTTGGTGCTGGTCTTGGCATCACGTTTCCGGCCCAGGTTCAGCGTGGGCAGATTCATGTCGACTGACTATAGTCAACCAAGGACAGTAGTCAATCGGCTACTTTGCTTCGATGCTGCGCAGCGTCCTCGTCACGTAGTCGTCGATCATCGCGGCCTGGCCGGGCCAGGCGTGGGTCGTCGTCAACAGCGCATACAGCCCGAGCAGGAAGAACACGGCGCTGTTCATCGGGTTCACATCAGGGTCTACTTCGCCCCGCTTCTGCGCGTGTTCGATCACCTGTGCGACCTCAACGATCACGGGGTGCTGACGGCTCTCGTCGTTGGGTCTTGTCTGTGAAAAGTGGAGCGCAAGAAAGTCTTTGAACAGCACTACGCCGAGTCGGCGTTCCAGCCCCATCACCAGCCGCACCGCCTCGCCTAACGTCGATACGAGGTCGTGCTCGGAACCCGTGGCCCGCGCGAGTTGTTTGGCGATGCGTTCTTCTTCACGCTGCTCGAGTTCGAGCAGTACGTGTTCCTTCGTCGGAAAATGAAAGAAGAACGTGCCGTGAGCGACGCCCGCCGCCGCGACGATCGCGCCGACGTCGGCCTCGGCCATGCCCGCTCGCTTGAACTCGGCGATCGCCGCACCCATCAAACGCTCACGGGTCTGCAGACGCTTGGCCTCTCGCGCTGAGGGCCTGTCCACCAATGCCATACGCCGACTCTACCGTCTTACCGGTCGCCCACGAACGACACTTCTGTTGACTTCAGTCAATGAACGTCGTTAGATGAACAGCACTCAAAGGAGAGGACGCGGATGGCGCTGGAGCAGTTCGACCTCGCCGGGCAGGTGGCCATCGTCACGGGCGCCGGCAAGGGGGTCGGTCAAGGGATTGCGAGGGTGCTTGCCGAGGCCGGCGCGACCGTCGTCGGAACAGCACGTACGGAATCCGACATCGTCGGAACGATCAAGGGCATCGAGGCGGACGGCGGCAAGGGGCTGGCGATCGTCGCAGACGCGATGAGCCGCCCCGACGGGGAGCGTGTCGTGTCGACGGCCATGGAGCAGTTCGGCCGCATCGACATCCTCATCAACAATGTCGGCGGTTCGACCTACGCTCGGTTTCTCGACATCACCGACGAGGACTTCCGCCATACCTTCGACTGGTGTGTGACATCGGCCTTCATCATGAGCCAGCTGTGTGCCCGCCACATGATCGAGGCCGGCCACGGCAATATCGTCAATATCTCCTCGGGCTCAGCGCGTTTCGGAATCCGCGCGCTCACGGCATACTGCGTCGCCAAGGGTGGCATGGAGGCACTTACCCGAGCGATGGCGCAGGAGCTCGCGCCCAAGATCAGAGTCAACGCGATCGCCCTCGGGTCCTTCGCCACCGACGGTCTGCAGGGAAGCCTCGACATGATGCCCGGGTCGCGCGAGAAGATGGAGGAGTCGACACCGCTGCATCGGCTGGGTGACGTGGCCGATCTCGGGCGGCTGTGCGTTTATCTGTCCACCCGCGACTGCTACGCGACGAACGCTATCTTCCACGTGGACGGCGGCATCGACTCGAACAACTCGCCGCTGCCGATTCCCGACTACTGAGCGAGGAACCTCAGATGCGACGAGTTGTGCAGTTCTCCACCGGCAACGTCGGCCAGCATTCACTCAAGGCGATCATCGGTCGGCCGGATCTGGAGCTGGTTGGTGTGCACGCGGCCAGTCCGAACAAGGTCGGGCGTGACGCCGCCGAACTGTGCGGCTTGACCGAGCCGACGGGCGTCATCGCGACGGACGACATCGATGCGCTGATCGCGCTCGAACCCGACTGCGTCGTCTATACGGCACAAGCAGAAACCCGTCCGATGGAAGCCGTGGAGCAATTGGCGAAGCTCCTTGCCGCCGGCATCAACGTCGTCGGCTCGTCGATGGTGTGGCTGGTGACGCCGCGTCAGGCCGACGACTGGCTGACCGGACCGCTCGAGAAGGCGTGCGAGGAGGGCAACTCGTCGCTGTACGTGAACGGCATCGACCCCGGGTTCTCCGGCGACACCGAGGTGCACAGCGCGCTCAGCCTGGTCACCCGCGCGACGTCCGTGCTCGTCCAGGAAATCTTCGACTACGCAAACTATGACGACTACGAGTTCACCGGTAAATCAATGGGTTTCGGGCTGAAGGCGGACGATGAGCAGCCGATGTTCTTTCTGCCCGGTGTGCTGACGACCATGTGGGGAGGCCCCATCCGCAACCTCGCCGACCAGCTGGGCATCGAACTCGACGAGGTTCGGCAACGGATCGAACCCTGGTACACGGACCAGAGGATCGAGTGCAAGCTGTGCACCGTCGAACCCGGTGGCATGGCCGCGGTCAAGTTCGCGGTCGAGGGGGTGCGTGACGGGGCTCCGGTGATCACGATGGAGCACATCACCCGGCTGACCGAGGTGTCCGCGCCGGAGTGGGAGTTCCCGCCTGTCGGCAAGCCCGGTGTGCACCGCGTGGTGGTCGAGGGTGAGCCGCGGGTCGAGCTGAACACGCACGTCTCGGATCCGCTGCTCGATGTCACCGAGGCCGGATGCGTCTCCACCGCGGCCCGGGTGGTCAACGTGATCGATTGGGTGTGCGACGCCCCCAAAGGACTGATCGCGGTCGAGGACATTCCGCAAGCAGCGGTAATCCGCGGGCTGTTCTGGTAACCGCCATCGCGATGTCAGCCTGACAGCGGCACCGTGGACATATAGCCTCGGCGGCGCTCTCAGCGCAACATTGCGTCAGCGCTATCCGAGGGCTCTTCTAGTAACCGCCTCGACGATTGGGGTCTCGCCGCCGATCACCTCGAACGTGTGCCCGGCGGTCTCGGGAGTGTCGAGCACCGCGAGCAGAACCCTGGCGACGTCCTCGCGGGGGATGTCACCATGCCCGGTCTGGTCGGATATCTCGACCCGACCGGTGCCCTTGTCGTTCGTGAGATGCCCGGGACGTATGACGGTGACCTCGAGTGCCGTGCGCGCGCGGATCACGTCGTCCGCATGGCCTTTCGCGCGTAGATACGCGACGAACACCGGATCGCCGATGTCATCGGCTGCCTCGACATCGGCACCCATCGCCGACACCATCACGTAGCGCCGCACTCCCGCGGCCTCGGCCGCGTCGGCGAGCAGAATGGCCGCATCACAGTCGACGGTCTGCTTGCGTGCCGCGCCGCTGCCAGGGCCTGCCCCCGCCGCGAACACGACGGCGTCGGCGCCCTGCAGGTGCGTTGCGACGTCGGCGGCGGTGACCGCTTCGAGGTCGGTGACGACTGCCTGGGCGCCTGTCGCTTGTACGTCGGCGACGTGGTCGGGGTTCCTGATCAGGCCGACCGCCGTGTCACCGCGCTCGGAGAGCAGTCGTTCGAGGATCAGGGCGATCTTGCCGTGCCCACCGGCGATGACGACGCGCATGTCACCCAGCCTACGGTCTCAACTTCTCCGCCGAACGTGGGTTACCCGCACATGTATTCGCCCATTGACGTAGCACAACCCCACACTCGCGCTAGGGAAGCAGCCGTTCGCGCAAATCCCGCTTGAGCACCTTGCCGTAGCTGTTCTTCGGCAGCTCGTCGATGTACTCGTACCGCTTGGGCCGTTTGAAGCGCGCGATGCGCTCGAGCAGATGAGCGTCCAGCTCCGCGGGCGACGCCGAACCGACGATGAACGCGACGACGACCTCGCCCCACTCCTCGTCGGGCGTCCCCACGACGCCGGCTTCGTCGACGCCAGGATGCTCGAGCAGGATCTCCTCGACTTCGCGGGGATAGATGTTGCTTCCGCCGCTGATCACCACATCCTTGGAGCGGTCCCGCAACGTGAGGAAACCGCGCTCGTCGAACGACCCCATGTCGCCGGTGCGCAGCCACCCAGCCTGCAGGGTCTTCGCGGTGGCCTCGGGATTGTTCCAGTAGCCGGCCATGACAACGTCTCCGCGACAGACGATCTCACCGATCTCACCCGCCGACGCCGGTGTGTCGTCGGCGCGCAGCACCGCGACGTCCACGCCTGACCGGGCGTACCCAACGGAACCCAGAACCGCGTCGTCGGCGTCGATGTGGTCGGCCCTGCGCAGCCCGGTGATGGTCATCGGTGCCTCGCCTTGACCGTAGAGCTGGACGAAGATCGGGCCGAACGCCGCCATCGCCTTCTTCAGGCTGTCGACGTACATCGGGCCGCCGCCGTACACGATCGTGCGCAGGCTCTGTGGGCGTGCGCGTCCGGTCTGGACGAGGCGCTGAACCATGGTCGGCGCGAGGAATGCGCTGCAGCCCGGGTGACGCTCGCAGAGGTCGAGGAACTCCGCTGGCTCGAACGCCGCGGAGGCCGGAATCACCTGCCGCGCAGCGCGTAACACGTACGGCGGGATGTACAGCCCTGAGCCGTGCGACATCGGCGCACCGTGCACCAGGCTGCAGTGCTGGTCCGGCGAGTCGAAATCCGCCAGATGGGACACCGTCATCGCCATCAGGTTGCGGTGCGTGAGCATCGCCCCCTTCGAGCGGCCGGTGGTTCCGCTGGTGTAGAAGAGCCACGCCAGGTCCGCCGGATCAGTGGTGCGCGGCCGATCCGCCGGCGTGCTGGCAGTGCGTGCCGAATACGCCTGCGAGTCAACCGTTTCGACGGGAACGTGGGTGACCGACGTCAGCTCCGCGCCGATCTTGGGCGACGCGAACACCCGCGAAACCCCTGCGTCGTCGATGATCTGGACCATTTCGCGCGGATGAAGCTTGTAGTTGATCGGGACGACGACACACTCGGCGGCCCATGTCGCGAACATCAGCTCGACGATCTCGGGGCGGTTCTCGCTGGCGATGGCGATACGGGTGCCGGGCGCCCCAAGGGTGGACGCGATGCGCTGGGCCCGCTCACGCAATTGCGACCATGTGTGCAACTGGCGCTCACCGCAGAACACCGCGCCGCGATCGCCGAACCGCTCCGCGGCCTGGTCCAGAAGGCCGAACAGGTTCAACGCCGCTCCACCCAATCGGCGTTCAACGCGAAGTCCGAGAGGTACTTGGTCGCCGTCCAGCCGCCGTCGACGGCGATCTCCTGCCCGTTGATGAAGGCTGCTCCGTCGCTACACAGGAACGCGACGGTGCTCGCGATGTCCTCGACCTCACCGAGGCGTGGGTACGGCGTCATCTCGGTGTTGATCTTGCGGAATCGTGGGTCTTCGAGGCGGCTCGCCACCATCGGCGTCAGGGTCACCCCTGGAGCGACGGCGTTGCACCGAATGCCCTGTGGCCCGTACTGGCACGCGATGTGCCTCGTCAGGGATGTCAGGCCGCCCTTGGCCGCCGAGTACGCGCCGCCCCGCAGACCGCCCACGATGGCGAACGTCGAGGTGATGTTGATGATCGCCGAACCGGGCTGCATGTGTACGACCGCCTCCCGGGCCAACCGGAACGGCGCGCGCAGCATCAAACCCAGGAAATAGTCCAGTGATTCGTCGTCCGTCTCGTGCAGTGGCTTCGGGCTGCCCACTCCGGCGTTGTTGATCAGGAAGTCGACGCGGCCCCACCGTTCGATGGCGGTATCCACGATCCGGCGCGGACCGTCGTCCGCGGTGAGATCCACGGCGATTGTCTCGATGTGCTCCGGGTCATGGCCCTTGAGTTCCGCGAGCCTGGCGTCGTCGCGGCCGGTGCCCAGCACCGCCATTCCCTGGGAGGCGAGTTTCGTCGCGCATCCGAACCCGATGCCGCTGCTCGCTCCCGTCACGATCGCCACCTGCATGTCAGTCCACCTTCATCAAAGTTGCCCGGATCTGATGCTTCAAGACCTTGCCCGCGTCGTTCTTCGGCAGCGCCTCCCAAATGACGATCTGCTCAGGGATTTTGAACTTGGCCAGCCCTTCACCGATCAACAGTGCCCGCATGTCGTCGATGTCGGGTACGCGTTCTCCGGTGGCGACGACCACCGCGCACGCCCGTTCTCCCGTCCGCTTGTCGGGTACGCCGACGATCGCGATCTCGGCGATCGCCGGGTGCGCGATGAGCAGGTCCTCTACTTCCTTGGGCGAAATGTTCTCGCCGTTGCGAATGATGATGTCCTTGGCCCGGCCAGTGACCACCAGATAGTCCTCATCGACCCAGCGGGCGAGATCTCCGGTGCGGAAATAGCCGTCGCTGTCGAAGGATTCCGTCTCGTCGTCGGAGTGCAGATAGCCGACGAGCATCTGCGGACCGCGCGCACAGATCTCACCGTCGGCCAGTTTGACATCCGCGATACCCGCGCGACCGTCGGTGTCGGCCGCATGGTCGACGTCATCGAGAGATCCCACGGTTGTCACCGGCACCTCGGTCGATCCGTACACCCGGGACACCGCGGCTTTTTCGAAATAGTCTGTCGCCCTGCGGATCAGCGACGGCGGAACCGAAGCGCCGCCGCAGATGAACACCTTCAGGTCTGGCAGCCGGCTGTCCGCTCGCTCAGCGGCCGCCAGGAGACCGTCGAGAAACGGTGTGGCACCCGCCATGTGAGTACAGTGTTCCGCCGACATCAGCGACACCGCGGCATCCGGATCCCAGCGCTCCATCAGGACCGCGGTGGTGCCGAGCAGCAGTGGGCACTCGAACGCATAGATCGATCCGCCGATGTGTGCGATCGGCGACGGGACGAGGAACCGGTCGCCGTCGGCCACCAGCCAGTGCTCGCCGATCTGTCGGATCAGCGCGTGGATCGAATTGTGCGTGTGCAGAACACCCTTGGGCCGTCCGGTCGTACCGGAGGTGTAGAGGATCATGCGCACAGTGTCGGCATTCAGAACCGGCAACACCGCGGTCGTCTCGGTCTCGAACATCGAGGCGTACGGCGTATGGCTGTCACCGCGGACGACCACGACCCGGGGCGGTGAGGACATCGATGCGGTCACCCGATCCAGCATCGCGACGTAGTCATGGCCGCCGAAGGTCGACGGTATGAAGATCACCCGGCTGTCGGCGTCGGACAGGATGAACGCGAGTTCGCGATCGCGAAGCGAGGGCAGAATGGGATTCACCACCATGCCGGCGAGCGTCGCGCCCAGATATATGACGGCGGCCTCATGCCAATTCGGCAGCATGAACGACACCACGCTGCCCGCGGGCATCAACCCCATCAGGGTTTGAGCCAGCGCGGTGGCCTCGTCGTGTAAACCCCGGCAGTCGAGCCGAATTTCGCCGTCGACCAACACCGTGCGCTCGGGCGTAGCCCTGGCCGCGTCGCGCAGCGAGTCGGCGAGCGTCTCGCTCACCCACAGCCCACGCCGGTAGGCGTCGGCCGCGCGCTGCTCGTCGACCCTCACTGGCCGGCCTGCCCCTTGACCCGGCGCATCGTCATCGAATGCCGGTAGCGTGACGAGGGATGGGTGTTGACGGTGACCTGCGCGACCTCACCGTCGGACGTCTTGTAGGTGCGCTGCATCTCCAACGCCGCGCTGCCCACCTCGACCCGGAGCACCTCGGCCAGCTCGGACGTGACGGGCACCGCGGCGATCTCCTGTCGCACCTCGACGATGCTGACCCCGAACAGATCCTCGATCAGCGGGAAGATGGGACCCGAATGCCGTTGCAGCAGGCGGCCGACCGCCGCGAATGCCCGGTTGATGTAGTACTCCGTCGCGCATACCGGAGCTGAGGTGCCGTCGGCGCGGTAGCCGCGAACGGCCAGCCATTCCGTTCCCACACTCAGGCCGGTCCGCTCGCCCAGATGCTGGTCGATGACCACCATCGCATTGCTTTCGATCGTGAGCTGTGCACCAGAGGCGAACGCCAGCAGGTCGTTGATCGACATCACGTCCTGGGCATAGCTGTTCGTCTCCGGCCGCGGTACCACCAGCGTGCCGGCTCGAGGACGGGACGCGACGAGATTGTCGTCGCGCAGCCGTCGCAGCGCCTCGCGCACGGTGTAGCGGCTGACCTCGAAACGTTCGCACAGCTGTTGTTCGGTAGGCAGTTGAGACCCGACGGGATACACCCCGTCCACGATCTCCTTCCGGAGAGTGCGCGCCACCTGGAGGTACCGGTGGTCGGCCGGCGTAACCGTCATGTGCGCCGCAACGCCAGAACGCTGCCGTCGCCGTCAGCCGAGAAATACAGGGAGCCATCAGGTCCCGAGGTGATGCCGGCGAACGGTCCTTGTGGCCCGGAGAACGGCGGCATTCCCTTGAGCGGCTTGGGATCAACCCCCGGCGGCGGCCCGACGGGCAGGCCCGAGGCGATGGTCCCCCGTTCACCGCTCGCGAGATCGACCGCGACGACCTCCTTGGCTCCCGCGTCGACGATGTACAGCTTGCCGTCACTGACGTGGATGCCCTGCGGTCGTTGTAATCCGTCGACCACCGTCTCGGTCGAGCCCGCAATCCGTACGACTCGGCCGGCACCCGACTCTGCGACCATTGGCACACCGTCGGGCCCGAAGGTCACACCGACCGGGTCCTGTAGGCCGGAGGCGAGCAACTCGACGTGGCCCGACCGCAGCGCATGCACGCTGCCGGTACCGAGTTCGGCGAACACGATGGCCTCGCCGGGTCCGATGGCAACACCGTATAGCTGATCGAATCCGTCTGCGAGGTAGTCGGTTTCGCCTTCGCCGGGTCGGTAGCGCGCGATCTGCCCACCCGATGTCGCGACCACGAATGCGCCGGCATCCGCGGGGGCCAGCCCGCGAAGAAAGCCTGGATAGCCCGGGGTGAACAGCATCCCGACGGTTTCCAGTACGCCGTCGGTGCCGACTGCGTAGAGGTAGGTGCCGTCGGCGACGTAGATCCGGCCGTCATCGCCGACGACCAGGTCCAGGGGCCAATTCAGCCCGCCGGGCAGCGCGGTGCGGGTCTCGCCTCCGGTGAGGACCTCGGTGATCTCGCCGGTGAAGTTGGAGACGAACAGCCGGTCGCCGACAAAGGTCAGGTTGTCCAGGCCCGGGTTCAGTTGCGCCAGCAGCGTCTTGTCGCCGCTGCGGGGGTCGATGCGCAGCACCTGCCCGCTGGCCACCTGCGTGGACACCAGGAAGCCCTGCGAATCGAACTTGACCGCGTCGGGCACGCCGAGATCACCGGTGACCCGTTGCGGCTCACCGCCATCGGGATGAACGCGCCAGATTTCGTTGGCCGTCATCAGCGGGTAGTACAGCATCCCGTCGGGGCCGACCTCCATCGCGTTCGGCGACGGCAGGTCCTCGAGCAGGATTCGCGATGTGCCGGTGGCCCTGTCCAGCTCCATCAGCCGGCCGCCGTCTCGACATTCGTTGATGAACAAGCGGTCCTGATACACGGTGATGCCGTTCGCGCACGGAAGATCGTCGCGCAGCACGCGTGCCGCACCACCGGCGTCGCGCACGCTCACCCGGCCGTCCATCACCTCGGTCGCGTAGAGGTTGCCGCTCGAATCGAAGGCGACATCATCGGGCGCGATGATGTCGCCTCCCTTGGGGCTGATCGCCTCGACGTCGCCGTCAAGATCAAGGGCGCTGATCTGGCTGCCGGTCACCTGCGCGACATAGACCCGTCCGTCGGGACCGGTGCGCAGGCCATTCGCCCCGAACAGCCGGCTCGGTGTCGTCAGCCTCTTGAGCCGCCAGCCGTCGGCCGTCCTCGGGTCGGTCGCGATGTACCGGGAGGGCGGGCGCGAGGCCGTCGCGGGAACAGTCATGAACCCGGACGCTACCAAGCCCTGCTAGTCCAGACAATAGCCCGAACCGCAGGTGGCTCGCCCTTGACGGGGTCATTATCGCTGCGGAATAGTGTTCTGCAATATGCAGAGCATCATATGTTGTCCGGACAAATATCATGACTGACCTGCTCGGGCTGGCTGGCCGCATGGTCGTGGTGTCCGGCGCGGGCGGTGGCGGCATCGGCACCACGGTCACGCGCATGGCCGCGGAGGCGGGCGCCACCGTAATCGCAGTGAGCCGGTCGAAAGAGAACCTCGACGAACACGTCGCACCCCTGGCCGAGCAGGGTTTGTCGGTGGTGCCGGTCTCCGCAGACGCGTCCACCGACGCGGGGATCGCCACGGTGATGGATCACGTGCGGCGCACCGATGGCGCGCTGTACGGGTTGGTGAACATCGCGGGCGGTGCGGCGCCGTCGACGTGGATGCCTGCCACGCGGGTCACGCGTGAGGACTGGCGGGCGCTGTTCGCCGCGAATCTGGAGACCGCGTTCTTCATGAGCCAAGCGGTCGCCGCCGAGATCCGGGCACAGCAGAAGCCGGGATCGATCGTCTCAGTGTCCTCGATCAGCGGGATGAACACCGCGCCGTTCCACATCGCCTACGGCACCGCGAAGGCGGCGATCGTGGCGATGACCCGCACGATGGCCGCCGAACTGGCACTTGACAACATTCGCGTCAACGCTGTCGCCCCAGGAGTGACGGCGACAGCCGCGTCGCGCACCTACGTCGACGACGACCCGGATCGCGACCGCACCGCCATCGCGATGGGCCGTCGCGGCACCCCCGAGGAGCAGGCGGGTGCAATCCTTTTTCTGCTGTCGGACATGTCGAGCTACATCACCGGCCAAACCCTGCTCGTCGACGGCGGCCTCAACCTCAAATGGACGCATCTCGGCGCCGACAACACGTCGCTTTTCCTCGCCGACGATTCCTTCCGCGAAGCCATCAGTCGGCCCTGAAAGGACGATGAAGTGACCCACACCGAAACCGATCTGGACGCCGCGATCGAGGTCGATGGAGACCCGGACGACTCGACGGGAGAGATCGCCGAAGACCTGTCGTCGCCGATGACCATCGGCGTCGACGCCTACGTCTCGCCGGAGTATGCCCGCAACGAGCGGGATCGGCTGTGGCGCAAGGTATGGCAGCAGGTCGGCCGGGTGGAGGAGATACCTGAGGTCGGCAGTTACCTGACCTACGACATCCTCGACGACTCGATCATCATCGTACGAACCGGACCCGGGAACTTGGCCGCCGATTTCGCTGCGCATCACAACGTGTGCATGCACCGCGGCCGCAAACTGGTCGACAATCCCGAAGGCGCCAAGAACGCTGTCGGGCGGGCCCGCAAGTCCTTCGTATGCGGATTCCACGGCTGGACATACGGTTTGGACGGAGCCTGCACCCACATCCGCGAACAGGATGACTGGAAGGGTGCGCTGACGGCGGACAACACCCACCTCGTACCCGTTCAGGTCGACACCTGGGGCGGCTGGCTGTTCATCAACATGGACCCGGATTGCGAACCGCTGGTCGACTACCTGTTTCCCGCGGCGAAGATCCTCGACCCGTTCGGTCTGGAGAACATGCGCTACAAATGGCGCAAGTGGCTGTACTTCGACTGCAACTGGAAGGTCGCGATGGAGGCCTTCAACGAGACCTACCACGTGTTCACCACCCACCCGGAGTTCAACAGGTTCGGCGAATTCAAGGGCTGGGCCAAGGCGCAGGGCAAGCACAGCAACATCGGGTATGACGCACCCAAAGGGATGGACGAAACCAAGTCCAAAATCCGCCTGGGAACCGGCGATCCGCGTATCTCGACCGCTGAGATGCAGGTCTACACCATGGAAGAGACCAACGCGACCACCACCAACACACTGGTGAACGCCGCCAAGCGATTGGTCGACGAACTGCCCGAGGGCACTCCCGCCGACCAGGTGCTCCAGCACTGGCTCGCGTCGGCCCGCCGTGACGACGAAGCGCGGGGGGTGATCTGGCCGACGATCCCGCCCGACATTCTCGGGCAGAGCGGCACCGCCTGGCAGATCTTCCCGAACTTCCAGGTGGGTCAGGGGCTGACGAGCGCGCTGTGCTACTCGGCGCGACCCGATCCGAGCTACGACCCCAACAAGTGCATTTTCGAGGTCGCGGTGTTCGAGCTCTATCCCAAAGGTGAAGAGCCGCAGACGGAATGGCAGTACACACCGAAGGACTCGCCGAATTGGCTGTCGGTGCTGCCGCAGGACTTCTCGAACATGGCCGCAGTACAGCAGGGCATGAAATCGGCCGGCTTCCCCGGTACGAAGCCCAACCCGTACCGCGAGCGCAGCACCGTCAACCTGCATTACCAGCTGTCCAGGTACATGGGCACCGGCGAACCCCAAGACCTTTAGCGAATTCGGCGCGCTGACGCACCGCCAGGGTCGTTTCGCGCGCCGGATTCGCAGGAAGAGGAGATACATGACGACCACCGAGAACACGTGCGGGCCGACCCCGACCCCCGATGACATCGACATCCCCGCGATGCGGGAGAGGTACGCCGCTGAACGGGCCAAACGTCTGCGGCCCGAGGGTGGTTCGCAGTACTTGGAACTCGAAGGGGAGTTCGCGGAGTTCTCCGAGGTCGACCCCTATACGACGAAGGTCGAGCGCGACCCGGTCGTCGAGGACGTCGACGTCGTCATTCTCGGCGGAGGCTTCTCCGGACTGCTGGCCGGCGCCTACCTCAAGAAGGCCGGCGTCGACGGTATCCGCGTCATCGAGATGGCGGGTGACTTCGGCGGGGTGTGGTACTGGAACCGGTTCCCAGGCATCCAATGCGACAACGATGCTTACTGCTACATCCCGCTGCTCGAAGCGTTGGACTTCATGCCGTCGAAGAAGTTCGCCGACGGCGCCGAGATCTTCCAGCACTGCCGCAACATCGGCAAGCACTTCGGCCTGTACGACGGCGCGCTGTTCTCCACCCAGGTCCGCGAATTGATCTGGGACGACGCCACCGAGCGCTGGCGTATCAGCACCGACCGCGGAGACGACATCCGCGCTCGCTTCGTCGTGATGGCTCAGGGCTCGTACAACCGCCCGAAACTTCCCGGAATCCCCGGCATCAAGGAGTACCAGGCTGCCGGTGGGCACGTGTTCCACTCCGCGCGTTGGGACTACGACTACACCGGCGGAGACGCCGACGGTGGCCTGACCAAGCTGGCGGACAAGCGCGTCGCACTCGTCGGCACCGGTGCCACGGGTATCCAATTGGTACCGCACCTCGGTCGCCACGCCAAGCAACTGTTCGTGTTCCAGCGGACGCCGTCGTCGGTCGATACACGTACCAACCCCGCCACCGACCCCGACTGGGCTGCCTCGCTGCAACCGGGTTGGCAGGAGGAGCGCAAGCGCAACTTCCACAACTGGTCGCCGTTTGTGGGTGTCGTGTTCGGTGAGCCGGATCTGGTGTGCGACTTCTGGACTGAGCTCGGCCGCAACCTGACCGCCCGCATTGCGGGTAGCGATGACCCGGCGTCGGTGACCATCGAGCAGATCATGGCCTTCCGGGAAGAGGAAGACTACAAGATCATGGAGCGGCTACGTCGCCTCGTCGACGAGATCGTCGACGATCCGGACACCGCCGAGGCGCTCAAGCCCTACTACCGGTTCATGTGCAAGCGGCCGACCTCCAGCGAGCAGTATCTCGCCACCTTCAACCGACCCAACGTGACGCTGGTCGACGTGTCCGCGACCAAGGGTGTGGAACGGCTGACCCACAAGGGAATCGTCGCCGACGGTGTCGAATACGAGGTCGACTGCGTCGTGTTCGCCAGTGGCTTCGAGATCTCGACAGAGATCAGCCGCCGCTACGCCATCGATCGAATCGTCGGCCGCGACGGGCTCTCGCTTTTCGACTATTGGCAAGACGACTACAAGACCCTGCACGGGATGACGAGCCGCGGTTTCCCCAACCAGTTCTTCATGGGCTTCATCCAGGGCGGTGTTTCGGCCAACACCACGGCGATGTTCGAGCAGCAGGCCAATCACATCGCCTACCTCATCGCCGAGGCGCAGAACCGCGGTGCCACGACCGTCGAGCCCACTCAGGAGGGCCAGGACGCCTGGGTGCAGACCGTCCGTGAACTCGCGATCGACAACTCCGCATTCGAACTGTCATGCACACCCGGCTATTACAACAACGAAGGCCAGGGCGCCGCCGTGAAGAACGGCGCATTCCTCGGTGACTTCTATTCGCCCGGCTTCTACGCCTTCGACGAGTTGATCGCGCAGTGGCGAGCCAAAGGTGACCTCGACGGGCTGGAACTTCGTGGATGACATGAGGTTCGACGGCCGGGTCGCGGTCATCACCGGCGGCGGCAGGGGACTGGGCCGCTCGTACGCCCTGTTGCTGGCGTCGAGGGGCGCGAAGGTCGTGGTGAACGACGCCGGCGGAACTCTGGCCGGGGACGACAGTGCCGCCTCCGGGCCCGACGACTCCAGTCCGGCCGATGACGTGGTGCGCGAGATCATCGCTGCGGGAGGGGAAGCCGTCGCCAACACCGATTCGGTCGCGACTCCTGAAGGCGGTCAGGCGATCATCGGGACGGCGCTGGACCGGTACGGTCGCATCGACATCCTCGTCCACAACGCTGGAAACGTCCGGCGGTCTCCGCTGCGCGAGATGTCGTACGAGGACTTCGAGGCCGTCGTCGACGTACACCTGCGCGGAGCGTTCCACGTCGTGCGGCCGGCTTTTCCGGTGATGTGTGACGCGGACTATGGCCGCATTGTGCTGACGTCTTCGATCGGCGGGCTGTACGGCAACCACGGCGTCGCGAACTATGCGGTCGCGAAGGCGGGCGTGATCGGGCTGTCCAACGTCGCCGCGATGGAAGGCGTCGACTACGGCATCAGGAGCAACGTGATCGTGCCCGCCGCTGTCACACGCATGGCCGAGGGGATCGACACCTCGGCGTATCCTCCGATGGGACCAGAGCTTGTGGCGCCCGTCGTCGGATGGCTGGCGCACGAAACGTGTTCGATCACAGGGGAAATACTCGTCGCGCTCGCGGGTCGGGTGGCGACGGCCAAGGTAGCGGAGACGCCGGGTGTGTACCGGCCGTCGTGGACGATCGCCGACGTCGGGGAGAACATGACGGCGATCCGCGACGACACCGAACCGCTGGTGTTCCCCGTGGTGCCCGACGGCCACGGCGACCACATCCGGTACAGCTTCGCGATGGCAGCGCGCCAGTCAGATGAACTTAATCATGCCTAGCGGGCCGCTGGCGGGTGTCCGTGTCGTGGACCTCACCGCGATGGTGATGGGGCCGTACTGCACGCAGATCATGGCGGACATGGGCGCCGAGGTCATCAAAGTCGAACCACCGCAGGGTGATAACACGCGATTCATCTCCGTCGGCCCGGAGTCGGGGATGAGCGGCGTCTTCGTCAACGTGAACCGCGGTAAGCGCAGCATCGTGCTGGATCTGCAGACCGAAGCGGGCAAGGCCGCGTTACGTGCACTCGTCGAACGCGCCGATGTGTTCGTCCACTCGATGCGATCGAAGGCGATCACCAAGCTGGGGTTCGGCTACGACGACGTCGCCGCGATCAATCCGCGCATCGTCTACACGAACTGCTACGGCTACGGCCACCGCGGACCCGATCGCGACCGCCCCGCCTACGACGACACCATCCAGGCCGAATGCGGAATTCCCGCGGTACAGCAGCAACTGACGGGGCAGGCGGACTACGTCGGCACCATCATGGCGGACAAAGTCGCCGGGCTGACCGCGCTGTACGCGACGACGATGGCCCTGTTCCATCGTGAGCGCACGGGGGAGGGGCAGGAGGTCGAGGTCGCGATGTTCGAGACCATGGCATCCTTCATGCTGGTCGAACATGCCAACGGCGCCATGTTCGACCCTCCCTTGGGGCCGGCGATCTATCCGCGCACCGTCGCGCCGAACCGCAGACCGTACCGCACCAGCGACGGCTACATCGCGGCGCTGATCTACAACGACAAGCACTGGGACGCGTTCATCAACGCGGTGCAGCCGGCGTGGAACGACGACAAATACGCAACCCTCGAGCTGCGCGCCAGCGATATCGACGCTGTCTACGGGCTGTTGGCCGAAACCCTGAAGGAGCGCACCACCGAGGAGTGGCTGGCTTTGTTCGGTCAGCTCGAGATTCCCGCGGCACCGCTCAACACCCCGGATGCCTTGTTCGACAACCCTCATCTGAATGCCGTCGGTCTGTTCGAGACGGTGGAGACCGTGCACGGACCGGTGCGGTTTCCCGGTGTACCGACATGGTTTTCGAAGACCCCCGGCCGAGTCGCCGGTCCGGCGCCGCGGTTGGGCGAAGACACCGACGACGTGCTCAACGAGCTGGGACTCACCGACCTCACGACGGGACGGGGCTAGGTCATGGATTTCCAGATGGGGCAGAAGGCCGATGCGCTGAGGTCAGAGCTGCGCGAGTTGGTGAACAGCAATGTGCCCGAACATTTTCTGGGTGCCTTCACCGACGATCCCGCCGACCTGGAGACCGCCCAGGCGTTCTGCAGGCTGCTGGCCGAGCGCAACCTGCTGTGCCTGTCGTGGCCCGAGGAGTTCGGCGGAGGCGCCGCATCGGTATGGGAGCAGACGGTGGTGCGCGAGGAAATGTGGGCGCACCATGAACCGCGCGGAGCCCAGTACATGGGAGTGAACTGGGTCGGGCCGATAATCATGCGGCACGGCACCCCCGAACAACAGCAGACACATCTGCCGCCCATCGCGCGCGGCGAGGTCATCTGGTGCCAGGGATTCTCCGAACCCGAAGCGGGCTCGGATCTCGCGTCACTGCGCACCACTGCCCGACGCGACGGCGACGGTTGGCTGGTCAGCGGTCAGAAGATCTGGACCTCCTACGCGACCATGGCCCAATGGTGCTTCCTGCTGGCGAGGACGTCGAAGGGTGAGAAAAAACAACAGGGCCTGACGATCTTCCTGGTGCCGATGGACGATCCGGCGATCCAGGTGCGACCGATCCGCGCCATGTTGGGCCCGCACCACCTCAACGAGGTGTTCTTCGACGACCTGCGGGTCACCGAGGCCGACGTGCTCGGCACCGTCGACGCGGGCTGGTCGATCGTGCAGGACGTGATGTCCTTCGAACGGGTCGGCATCGCTCGGTATGCCCGCTGCGAACGTCTACTGGCCGCCGCCCCAACGGTTCTCGGGGACCGCTGGGAAGATCTGTCCACCGAACTGCGCGGACGCTGGGTCCGGATGCTGACACACTGCCGCCGCGCGCGCCTGATGGCGTACCGCGTGGTCTCGCTCCAAAGCAGCGGACGTGTCCAGCCCGGCGACGCGGCGGCCTACCGGATCGCCGTCACCAAGTTGGACCAGGACAGCGCCGAGGTGCTGATGGACATCGCCGCCGAGGTGTCGCACGACGATCCGCGCGCGGCATGGTTTCTCGGCGAGGTCGAGGACCATTGGAAGTACTCGCAGGCCTCCACCGTGTCATCCGGCAGCATCGAAATGCAGCGCATCCTGCTGTCGCGCAGCCTGCTGGCGGCCGCCAGATGAGCGACATGATCCTCGACCTCTCCGACGACGCCATTGAGTATGGCCGTCAGGCTCTTCGCGCGTTCGAGGCGGCGGGCGGCGACCAACTCGTACAGCAGGCCGAGGCCAAACCCGCCATCCGTGAGTCGCTGGCGGGTCCGGTGCTCGCCGGACTCGGCGCTTGGGAACTCGATCCCCGCGATGACACCGACGGCCTCGAAGCCGCCGCCGCACTGTGCCGCAGCGCCGGTTACTGGGCGGTGCCCTACCCGGTCGCCGAACGGCTCGCGGCGCCGACCGACCTCGACGCCGACGGTCTGATCGTGGTCGCGGGCACACGTCCGTCCGGTGTGCTCGCCGGTATCGAATCACGTTGGGCCGCTGTAACGCTGGACGGAGCCCGATCGACGGTGTCAGGCATCGACGGCGCAGGCCCGGGATTCGTCACCGAGGTGACACTGTCTGCTATCGACGATGGCGGTGCTGCCGATGTGGCGCTCGGACTCGTACTGCCGTGCTGGACGCTGCTCGGCATGCTCGACCGTGCGATCGAACTGACCGTCTCGCACGTCAGCCTGCGCAAGCAGTTCGGGCAGACGCTGTCGTCGTTCCAGGGTGTGCAGTTCCAATTGACCGACGCCGAGGTCGAGCGCAGCGGGTTGGACATTCTCGCCAAGTACGCGCTGTGGAGTATCGGCAGCGGCCAGCCGGACACGCTCAACGACGCGTTGGCGCTGCGGATGTCGGCGATCGAGGCGGCGGAGATCGTCTTCCGGGTGTGCCACCAGTTGCACGGTGCGGTCGGGTTCTGCGACGAGACCACGCTGTCGTGGCTGTCGCGTTACAGCCAGCCGCTGCGCCGGTTGCCGCTCGGCCTTTCCGCCACGCGCGACGAGTTGACCCGCCGCGTCGGCGGATCCGGATTGACGGGCCTGTTCGCATGAAGGTCGTCGTGATCGGAACCGGCTTCGGTAAGCACGCGGCCGCCCCCGTGTACGAAAGTCTAGGGCTGGACGTCGAGGTCATCAGCCCGCGCGACGAGGCGGCGGTGAAGACCGCAATCGCCTCCGACGTCGCCCTCATCTCGGTGCACTCTCCGCCCTTCATGCACGTCGAGCATGTGAACGCCGCACTCGACCACGGACACGCGGTGCTGTGTGACAAGCCGTTCGGCCGCAACGCCGCAGAGGCGGAGTCGATGCGCGAACGCGCCCGCGCCACCGGCGTATTGAACTTCCTGAACTTCGAGTTCCGCTACAACGAGTCTTGGGCGAAGATCAAAAAGCTGGCTGACGATGGAATCATCGGCAGACCAATCCACTTGAGCTGGGCGTTCTACGGCAGCGGATTGCGCGGTCGCAAGTACGGCTGGATCAATGACCGTGAGCTCGGCGGTGGATGGGTCGGCGCCTATGGCTCCCACCTGATCGACTACACGCGCTGGCTGTTCGACAGCGAGGTCACCGGCTGTGGAGGCGTGACCCGCATCGATGGATCGCCACCCGAGGCGACCGCCGAGGATGCGTATTCGGCATGGTTCACGATGGCGAACGGCTGCACCGCCGCGCATGACACCGGCTTCGCCGGGGCGGTCTCCCTCGCTCCACGTGCGACGCTGCTGGGCAGCGACGGCTCGCTCGAGCTGACCGGGGACACGACACTGGTAGTGCGTCGGCCCGGTGCGGAACCCCAGACGTTCGAATTCCCTCCGGCGCCAAGGAGATCGCCGCCCCCGGCGCTGACGGCGTTCCTGAGTGACGTCGTCGCGGCGGTACGAACCGGCACACAGATCACCCCGTCGTTCGACGACGGTGTGGCGGTCGCCCATGCGATGGATCAGCTCCGGGTGAACGCATCATGAGCCTGGACGACTTCCGCGACACCGTGCACGCGTGGTGCGTCGAGCACATCCCGCCGGATTGGCGTCAGACCCAAACCGGCGCCACCGCCGAGGAATTCGTCGCCTTCCAGAAGTCGTGGTTCGCGACGCTGCACAGCGCCGGCTACGCCGTCCCGCACTGGCCGCGCGAATGGGGCGGCGGGATGTCGGTGCCCGAACAGGTCGTGCTGTACCAGGAACTGGCCGCCCACGACGCGCCGCGGCTGGTGCTCGCGTTCGTCGGAATCCACCACGCCGCGTCGACCCTGCTCGTTGCGGGCACCGACGAACAGCGCCGTCGACACCTACCCGCGATCCTCGACGGTGAGATCTGGGTGCAGGGCTTCTCCGAACCCGAGGCCGGGTCCGACCTGGCGAGCCTGCGCACCACAGCACGACGCGATGGCGACACCTTCGTCGTCAGCGGCCAGAAGTTGTGGGCCAGCGGCGGTATGCACGCCGACTGGTGCCTGCTGTTGGCTCGCACCGATCCTGATGCCCCCAAGCGCCCAGGTGCCCGAAAGAGCGCTGGCATCTCGTACTTCCTGCTGGACATGGCGACGCCCGGAGTCGAAGTGCGGCCGATCCGCAACGCGATCGGGGATTCGCACTTCTGCGAGGTCTTCCTCAACGATGTGCGAATTCCGGCCGCCAACCTCGTCGGCGACGAGAACCATGGCTGGCAGGTCGCCCAGGCGACGCTGGGTGCCGAGCGGGGCATGACGATGCTCGAGCTCGCCGAACGTCTCGGCAACGCGGGCTTCCGCTGGCTGCTGGAAAGCTGCCCGGTCGACGATCCCATCGTGGCCGACCGGCTGGCGCAGTTCGAAATCGAGATCGCCGGACTGCGCGGTATGTGCCGAAAAGTGGTCGAGTCCGCCGACAATCCAGGCACGGCGGGCCCCGCCGACGCATCCATCGTCAAGCTGTTCTACAGCGAGCTGCTGCAGCGGATGACGGATTTCGGCGCCGAGGTCGGGGGACTGGCCGCGCACACCGAGTTGACGAAGCCCATGTCGAGCGGCTGGGAGTCCGGTGCCTGGATGCTCGACTTCATCGGGTCATGGGAGTGGACGATCCCCGGTGGAGCGAGCGAGATCCAGCGCACCATCATCGGCGACCGCGGGCTCGGGCTGCCGCGAGAACCGAGTGCCCTCTGATGGCCGACTATTCGGAGTTCCACGACGAGATGCGCTCGGTCGCAGGCGACCTGCTGGCCAAGGATCGCGCAGTGGACTGGCCGGTGCTCGTCGACGCGGGGTGGGTCGGGCTGGAGGTGCCCGAGGAGTTCGGCGGAGCGGGCGCGACGTTCGCTGAAACCGCGGTGGTGTGCCGAGAGATCGGCCGTGCGGCCAGCGCCAACAACTACTTGGGTAGCGCGGTCCTATCCGTCGGTGCCCTGAACGCATTGCAGCCCAGCGAGACTCGGGACCAACTGCTGACCGACATGGCATCAGGCCTGATACGGGTGGCCGTCGCAGTCGAATCGGACTTCGTGCCCGACGCCGTGGGCGCCGACCGCATCCTCGTGGTCACCGACGACGGCGTCGCTGTCACCGCGCCGACCGTCACCGCGCGGCCGGTGCTCGATGAGACGCGCAGGCTGGGCACTATCACGAGTGCCGGCACCGCCGAGGTGCTGCGGTTCGACGGGGACCACGCTGCTGCGGTGCGCGGGCTACGCGATCGCGCCGCGGTCGCCGTCGCCTGCGACAGCCTGGGCATCTCGGAAGCGATGCTGGACGCGACCGTGGGCTATGCGAAGGTCCGCGAGCAGTTCGGCAGGCCCATCGGCTCGTTCCAGGCCGTCAAGCACGCCTGCGCCGACATGCTCGTCACCATCTCGGTCTCGCGCCAGCTCGTCGGCGCCGCGGTGCAAGCCGTTGTCGACGACCGACCGGACGCCGATGTGGCCGCCGCGATGGCCAAGTCGTACGCCTGCGGATCGGCCGTCGACATCGCGGGCAAGGCCATGCAGCTGCACGGCGGCATCGGTTACACGTGGGAGAGCGGAATCCACGTGTACCTCAAACGGGCCGCTCTCAACCGTTCACTATTCGGCTCGCCGGCAGCGCATCGAAAATACTTAGCGCAACGCTATCTATAACGGAATCAAGGAGTTTCACATGGGTGTACCCGTCTACAAACGCATTCTCGATCTGCTCGAGGCCGAGGGCGTCAACACACTGTTCGGCATCCCGGATCCCAACTTCGTGCACATGTTCTCCGAGGCCGACGCACGCGGATGGTCGGTCGTCGCGCCTCACCACGAGTTGAGCGCCGGCTTCATGGCGGAGGCGGCGTCGCGGATGACCGGCAAGCCCGGCCTCTGTATCGGCACGCTCGGTCCGGGTATGGCGAACATCGCGGGCGCCATCCAGTGCGCCTTGGTGGAGAACTCGCCGGTGATCTTCCTTGGTGGCCAGCGCGCCCGCGTCACCGAACGTCGCGTGCGCCGCGGCCGTATCCAATTCGTCCAGCAGGAACCGCTTTTCGCGAACTCCGTCAAGTACAGCAGCTCGATCGAGTACGCCGACCAGACCGACGAGATCATCCGCGAGGCCATCCGTCGCTCGATGTCCGGAACGCCCGGTCCGTCGTACATCGAGTTCCCTTCGCACGTCATACTCGAAGAGCTCGACGTCCCGGAACCCCTGCCGCCCAACCGGTATCGCCTCGTCAACCAGGGGGCGGGCGCACCTGAGATCGCAGCGGCTGCCAAGCTGATCCGCGAGGCGAAAAGCCCGGTCCTGTTGGTGGGCCACGGCGTGCACACGTCGCGCACCCAGCAGGAGGTCAAAGAGCTGGCGGAGCTGATGAACTGTCCCGTCATCCAGACCTCCGGTGGCACGTCGTACATCCCGGGACTGCAGGACCGAACCTTCCCCTACTTGTTCTCTCCGGCCGCCAACGAGGCCGTCGAGGAATCCGACCTATGCGTCGCGCTGGGGACCGAACTCGGTGAGCCCATGCACTACGGCCGGACCCAGCACTGGGCCGGCAACGACGCCAATCGCAAATGGGTTTACGTCGAACAGGATCCGGCAGCCATCGGCGTCAATCGTCAGTTCGACGTGCCGCTGGTCGGCGATCTGCGCGGTATCGTGCCGCAGCTCGTCGAGGCGCTGAAGGACACCCCGCGTGCCCCGTCGGCGAACCTCGACAAGCTCGTCAAAGCCGATGCCGAGGAACTCGCGCAGCTGGCCGAGAGCGCACCATCGGGACGCTCGCCGATTCACCCGGCGCGCTACGTCGTCGAGGCCACCAAGGCGTTCAACGAACTCGAAGACGGCATCATGGTCCGCGATGGCGGCGCGACGGTGATCTTCCAGTGGACGTACTCGCAGTCCAAGCCGCGCGACGTGATCTGGAATCAGAACTTCGGCCATCTCGGCACTGGACTGCCATACGCGGTGGGGGCTTCGGTGGCCGAGGGACGCAAGCGTCCGGTGATGCTGCTGACAAGCGATTCCGCGTTCCTCTTCCACATCGCCGAACTCGAGACCGCCGCGCGAGAGGGTCTTCCCCTGGTCTGCGTCGTGGGCGTCGATCATCAGTGGGGCCTGGAGGTCGGCGTGTACAAGCGCACGTTCTCCCAGCCGTCTCCGCAGCCCGGTGTGCACTGGAGTAAGGACGTCCGGATGGACAAGATCGCCGAGGGTTTCGGCTGTCACGGCGAGTACGTGGAGAAGGAGGACGAGATCGGTCCGGCCATCGCCCGCGCCTACGCCAGCGGCAAAGTCGGTGTGGTGCACGTGTGTATCGATCCGAAGGCCAACTCCGAGGAGATGCCGAAGTACGACCGATTCCGGACCTGGTATGCAGAAGGCACCCAGTAACAGCCTGCGTTAGGGAAGAGTGCAAGACATGCGCGAATATCTGAAGTTCTACATCGACGGCAAGTGGGTCGACCCGGTCGAGCCGAAGACGCTGGACGTCGACAACCCGACCACCGAGCAGGTGTCGGGCAAGATCGCGATCGGCGGGGCCGCCGACGTCGACAATGCGGTGAAAGCCGCGAGAAAAGCGTTCGCCACCTGGTCGGTGAGCAGTCGCGAAGAGCGCCTCGATCTGTTGCAGGCGATCCTGGCCGAGTATCAGAAGCGTTCCGCGGATCTCGGTGAGGCGGTGTCCGAGGAGATGGGCGCGCCGCCGTCGCTGGGCTCGGGCACGCAGGTCTACCTCGGTCTCGGACACCTCAACGGTGCCATCGACGCGCTGAAGAATTTCGAGTTCGAAGTCCCACGCGGTGCGGCGATGATCTTCAAGGAGCCGATCGGGGTGTGCGGTCTGATCACCCCGTGGAACTGGCCCATCAACCAGATCGCCTGCAAGGTGTTCCCGGCGCTGGCCACCGGCTGCACGATGGTGCTCAAGCCGTCGGAGGTCGCACCGTACTCCGGGCAGATCTTCACCGAGATCATGGACGCCGCCGGCACGCCCGCCGGTGTGTACAACATGGTCTTCGGCGAAGGCGCAGGAGTCGGTGCCGCTCTGTCCAGCCACCCGGATATCGACATGGTGTCCTTCACCGGCTCGACGCGGGCCGGCATCGACGTCGCCCGCAACGCCGCGGCGACGGTGAAGCGGGTGACCCAGGAACTCGGCGGCAAGAGCCCGAACATCGTGCTCGACGACGACAACCTGGCGCAGAACGTCGCGGCCGGTGTGGCTGCGATGATGCCGAACTCGGGTCAGAGCTGTAACGCGCCGTCGCGCATGTTGGTGCCGAAGTCCCGCAAGGACGAAGTCATCGCGGCGGCGAAGGCGGCCGCCGAGCAGGTCAAGGTCGGTGACCTAGAGGACAAGTCGGCGATCGGGCCCGTGGCGTCCAAAGCCCAGTTCGACAAGATCCAGGGCCTGATCCAGAAGGGCATCGAGGAGGGCGCGACGGTCGTCGCCGGTGGCCCCGGTCGGCCTGAGGGCCTGGACACCGGCTATTACGTCCGGCCGACGGTGTTCGCCGACGTCACCAACGACATGACGATCGCGCGCGAGGAGATCTTCGGGCCGGTGTTGTGCATCCTCGAATACGACGACATCGATCAGGCGATCGAGATCGCCAACGACACCGAGTACGGGTTGGCGGGTTACGTCTCGGCTGCGGACATCGAGGCGGCGCGTGCGGTGGCACGCCGGATCCGGGCCGGGCAGGTCGCGATCAACCACGCGTTCGACCTGAACACGCCGTTCGGTGGCTACAAGCGCAGCGGCAACGGTCGTGAATGGAGCGAGTTCGGCTTCGACGAGTACCTCGAGATCAAGGGCGCTCTGGGCTATTCACCGGCCTAGGGTTTGCGGATTCGGCGCGCTGACCGCCCCATCGGGTGCTGTGAGCGCGCCGAATTCACTCGATTTTGAGCAACGGCCGCAGATCGTCCAGGCGGTCGAAGAGGTGCCAGATGTAGGACGACGACCCGTTCTCCCGGTGTGCGTGCAGATCGGCGAGCTCAGGGTCGTCGCAGTAACTGTCGAACGCGGAACGTGAGTCCCACTCGACGAGGATCAGCACCTTGCGCGGTTCGATGTCGCCGAGGATCGCGTCGTTGAACTGCCCGAGCGCGACGACGCGGCCGCCGTGCTTGGCGACCTCTTGGGGAGAGCGTTTCGAGTACGCGAGGTACTCATCGCGGTCTGCGATATCGAAGAGGTTCAGCGCGTATATCGTCACGAGGGTGACCGTACAGGGCGAAAAGTACGAATATGCGATCGATTTCGACAAGGTCGCGGCCATCGATATTCACACCCACGTCGAGGTCGACGCGCACGGCCACAAGGCGTACGACGACGCGCTGGTCCACGCGGTCGGCAAGTACTTCAAACGTGGACCCGGCGCGCTGTCGAGCGTCGATGCGCTGGCCGACGAGTACCGGCGGCACAACACCGCGGCGGTCGTCTTCACCATCGACGCGCGCACCGGAATGCGACATACGCCGAACTCGATCGAAGACCTCATCGCGGGCGCGGTGCGCAACAACGACGTGCTGATCCCGTTCGGCAGCGTCGACCCGTGGCATGAGCGCCGCGCGGTGCATCGCGTCCACGAACTCGTCCGCGACTACGGGGTGAAGGGCTTCAAATTCCACCCGAGCATGCAGGCCTTCGAGCCGAACAACCGCAAGTTCTACCCGATCTACGAGGCGATCGCCGAGGCCGGCGTGCCCGCGCTGTTTCACACCGGGCAGACGGGAATGGGCGCGGGACTGCCCGGCGGGCACCGCATCAAACTGCGGTACTCGGATCCGATGCTGCTGGACGACGTCGCCGCCGATTTCCCGGAGATGACGATCGTGATGGCGCACCCTGCGGTGCCCTGGGTCGACTCGCAGATCGCGATCGCCACGCACAAGACCAATGTCTACATCGATCTGTCGGGCTGGTCGCCGAAGTACTTTCCGCCGCAACTGGTACGCGCCGCGAGCCGGCAACTGCGGACGAAGGTGCTGTTCGGAACGGACTATCCGTACATCCAGTTGGACCGCTGGCGTAGGGATTTCGAGGAGCTCGATGTCGATCCGGCGGTGGTGTCGCTGATCTACAAAGAAAACGCACTACGAGTGCTGGGCATTCGATGAGTTTCTGACGGGGCGGACTTCAACCTCTCGTGCTGACTAGGCGATCTTCAGCGAATCAGCGCCGCCGACGTACACGATTCCGGATGGGTTCGGGGTGCTGGCGGCGTTTGCGATCGCAGCGGCGAACGCCGCGTCGGCGCTGTCACCGGAAACCACCGTGAAATGCACTCCGGCGCGGCGGAATTCCGAACGCAACGCATACAACGCGGTTTCGCCGGCCCACTTGCTCGCGGCAACGGCGGTCTGCCCCTTGGGCACCGCCCGATGGGGGAAGAAGTGGGCCGCGTGGCTCGTGACGAACACGATGCGTCCACCGGCCGGCATCAGCGGCACGGTCTTCAGCGCGATGCGGCGCTGTGCATCGCGGTTGAGACGTTTCGCGTTTCCGAGATCATCGCCCGCCTCGGGACCGACGGATGCGTTGAGGATGGCGGCGTCCAGACGACCGAAGCGATGCGAGATGGTGTCGATCATCGCCGCGCACTCGGCCTCGTCTGAGATGTCGGCACGTAGCGTCGATGCGTGGCCACCCGCGTCACGGATGGCTTGGGCGATGGATTCGGCTCGCTCGGCTCGCCTGCGGAAGTTCACCACGACATGGGTGTCGGGGCTGGCGAGTTGTCGGGCGATCTCCGCGCCGATACCCCGCGATCCGCCGGTGACCAGGACGATCCGTGCAGGTGCGTGTTGCATGTCGGCTTCCTTCCATGGCTGCGTGTGCCCGAACGCCCACGGTACACCAATTCTTAAGAAAAATAAGGCTTCCATAAGGTCACAATAAGGCTGCAGTCGCGCTGCTTTCTCGTAATACGATGTCGAGATGCAGGAAAGATTGACAAGCGACTCCTAATGTTTGACTACACCCTCTAGTTTCACGGAGGGAAAACGTCTGAGGGCCTTGTCTTTGCAGATCAACGTGGTGATGCTAGTCCTATGGCCCTGGGCGGTGCCGAGTAGTAAGTGCGTGTTCGTCCCATGTTTGTCACCGCCGCCGCCCTACTAGTGGTGTCTTCGCGGCGTGTTTGCCGGAAAGATTGACAGAGCGCGTCAGACGAATCCGCAATAATTGGGCCAATAGGCCTATTAATCGAAACCCTCGTCGATCTCGATCAACAGGATCTCGGCCGTGAGGGGCGCGGGGCAACCAACCAGCGGTGGCGACGGCGACCGCGCTACAGCGCCAGAGGACGACGATGGCTGGCTGCCGAGCAGGGTCAGACTGGTTAACGGTGAGTCCTTCGACTCGTTGTGTCGCCGCCTTGCCACCGCGAACGATTTGTCGGCGGCACAACTCCTGCGGGTGAGCGTGTCGGGGCGAAGCAGTCGATCGGATGCCGGTGGGTCAACAGTCGCCGTCGCCCGATGTTTGGGAGTTGACGAGAGGACGCTGCGAGCGGCGGCCTTCTTAGATTTCCCGACACTTGGGGCCGTGTGGCGGCTGCGAACGGCGGTGTGGGTGTGTCGGGGTTGTCAGTCGCGTGGTGTCGAGGAGGCGCTGCACGGGCTGATGGTGCAGTTCTCGTGCCTACGGTGCGGGACGTACCTGGTGCGACAGCACGACGAGTTCGGTGCGGCGCCTTGGCCCGTCGCTCCGGCCGATCAGGCGATTCAGCGAGAGATCCTTGGCGCGCTCACGGTCGGTGGTGGTCCCCGGTTGGACAACGCCATCCATCTCGGATTCGTTACGACTGACCGCCTCGTGTGGGGTGGGGGAGGGGTGCCCGAGACTCGGGCCCTGCTGTCGGTGTCGAAAGCAGCCGTGCTCGACTGTGTGCGCCAGCGCTCGGCGCTGCCCGAGCACCCTCGAATCGTTGCCTTCATCCTGCGCCGCACATGGATTTTCGCCGCGTCGGAGGGCGTGACGAACATCGCCCAAGCGGCACTGGGCAGGGCGATGCCGCGTTCGGACGACGTGCCCGGATATTTCGACCATCTGTCTGCGGATGAAGTAGCGCCAATGATGCGTGGAGCGCGATTCGCATCCACTCGAGATCTTTTGGATGCTGGCCTGCGTATCGGCGCGGTGGTGAGCGCGGGCGGGTTGCGTTCTGTCGATGTGCCATGGGACGTGCGGTATGCAGTCGACGACCTTGTCATCGACGATGCCGCATATCGGTGGCGCCTGTATGTCTGCCTGCAACTGCGGTACTGGCTCAAATCGCTGGAACTCGACGGACGCGCCGACCAGTTCGACGACCGCGTGATTGATCCGTTGGTGCTGCGATCATCGCGCATCGTCGGGCGGCGAGCCGACACCGCCGCGATCTTCTTGGCCCATCTGGTGCAGCTTGTCGAAGACCTCACGACGCAATCCGCAGCACGCCACACGTCGGCGATCGTGCCTGACCTCGACGTGTCGACTTTGCGCGATTTGGCGCCGACGTTCGTGATCCGCACCCGCCGCCGAGCCGTGCGGATAGCGCGCTACTGGATCTGGCTCGACTTAGTGGCCGGCCAGGACGCGTATGGCCATCTACCGACGTGCTCACCTCGGGAAGTGCGGCTGTTCGAGGAGTTGGTGGGGGAGCGTGAGCGTGCAGCTCTCAGACGCCGCTGCCGCAGGGCATTGGGGCCGGCCTCAGACCGCTAGCTGTGGATGCTGAAACGGTCTAGCGTGACGTAGGTCACATTCGTATCCGGGGCGTCTGCAGCCTTGCTTTCGGCGTCGACCCCCGGAGGGCATCACGGAGCGGCGAATCATGCCCAAACGCCGTCGATCCGACGTCAGGAGTACGGAGTCCGTCTTCGGGGCGGCAAACGCGGGCCCACGACTGATGTGGACGGTCAAGCTGCGAGGCCGAGACGAAACTGAGTGGGATTGGCAGCAGAGGCACCCACCGCCCCTGCGCCTGCTCGTCCCAGTCCGACGACCGCACTCGTCACGGAACAACCGCCACATTCCCGCCACTGCGTACTCGATGATCAATGGCGGCGTGGTCGAGCTCGAGTCGGGGTTGGAGCACGACCTGGTGCGCAGCATCGACCGCGATCGGCGAATCCAGCTGATCATCGCTCAACCATTCACCTTGTTCTGGACGCGATCCCGCCACACCCCTGACCTGTTGACCGTCACCGAAGGCGGTGCCGTCACGGTGTGGGACGTTCGCGCCATCGAGCGCCAAGACGACGACTTCAGGACCAAGAGTGAGATCACGCGACAAGAGTGCCGGGCGGTCGGCTGGGCCTACCGAGTGTTTGAGGGACTTGACCGCATCGAGCGATTGAACCTGCTGTGGCTGCACTGCTGTCGGCAGCGTCCTGCATGGGCAGACGCACACGAAGAGCGCATCCGCGCACTGGTGGGCGCTGGCGTCACGCTGGGTCACCTGTTCGCCCACGACGACGGTTCGGGCGAGCTGAAATCGACTGTCTGGCATCTGTTGTGGCGCGGGGACCTCGACATCGACATGTACTCGCCCTGGGACCTCACAACCCAGGTCACTGTGTAACGAGGAAATGAGGACGCATGAAGGCCATCGAGATGAATGACGGGCGCACAACACTTGCCGAAGGCGAACGCGTGATGACCAAAAAACATGGCGTCGTGCTCATCGTCGCGATCGACAACGACGGCGTCGAGGTAGTGGATGCGATCGGATCGCTCGACCGGATGGCGTGGGACGAGATATCCACGGCGTGCGAAGTAGTCACCGGCGAGCCCGCCGCGACGGCGGAGGCGCTGCAACCCATGTGGGATGCACTCGACGAGAACACCAGGGAGGCAACCATCAATAAGCTGGAGATCGTCTTGGAGATCAAAACCGGTTTCCGCGAGGGACATCCGACTCTAAGGCGTGACGGCGAGCCGCGATTCCCCTACGGCCCGACATTCGGAATGTCGATCAACCAACGATGTACCCGCATGGCCCAGGAACTGACCGAGGCGTGCTGCTCGGATCCCACCCTGCAACGGCGCGTCGAAGACGGAGAGCTTCAGTCGAGTTCAATCAGCGCGACGACGGTGCGCGGGTGGGTGCGGGCCTACCACCGCGGGGGACTGTGCGCGCTAATTGATGGTCGCAAAGTTCGGCCGAGTCGGCGCTGGGAGGTGATCGATCCGCGCTACCGCGACGTGGCGACCAAGATGTTCGACGCACTCGATGGGGATCGATCGACGGTGGCCAATCGCGAGATCCACCGCCGAACCCTGTTGGAACTCAAACAAACCGGGGCGCAGAACGTTGTCGTCCCTCAACGGGCCACCAGCCAGTTTCTGGCCTCGTTGAAGCGCGAACGCGGCAAGACCACGAGGTCGCAACTGAGTCGCAAATTGCGTAGCGTCTCCGGGACACAGAGCTACCCGGCGATCCGCCCTGGACAAATCGTGGCGATCGATGCAACCCGCGCCGACAATCTCGTCTACGACCCGCTCAGCGGACGCGCTTACAGCGTCGAGGTCCTCACCGCCATCGACATCGCCACGCGCGTCGTGCTCGCACTGCGCGTCGTTCCGCGCAGCGCCAACGGAATCGAAGCAGGGCTACTGCTCTACGACGTCCTGCGACCCTTCTCCATGGCCATCAACGGGACATCGATAAGCCCTTGGAGGTGGGCGGGTGTCCCAGGCCAACTGGACCTGAGCAACCTGATCGTGCGCGCCGACCGGCGGCTCATCGTCCCGGACTTCAGCACGCTGGACGGCGACCATCTCATTCCGTCGCTGCGCCCCGAAGCCATCCGTTGCGACTGGGGATCGATCTTCGTGTCACGTCTGTTTCGTGAGCTGCTTCAAAGCTTGGGTATCGACCTGCTGCTTAACCGCGGTGGGAAGGCCAACGACAACGCGTTCGTCGAGCGCTGGTTCGAGACCATCCAGCGTGGGCTGCAACAAATCCCTGGCTACAAGGGACGCAGCGTCGCCGAACGCGGACGTTTGGTGGCCGAGGAGCCTCTGCTGACCGCCCGTGAACTGCAAGATCACCTACGTCACTACATCGGCACCGATTACCACCGCGCCCCGCACACCGGGCTGCTGCTGTCCGCGAACGACACCGAACGACGAGCACGGCTGTGCCCGCTGGAGATGTTCGACTCCATGCTCGAGTTCACCGGACGCATCGACGTGCCCCAGAGCCCCGATCTGATCTATCAGTTCCTGCCGATCCGGTGGGGCACCATCGGCCATGACGGCGTCCGGTTCTTCAACATGACCTACAGCAGCCCCGCGGTGCTGGGCCCATACCGCAACGTGCCGGTCGGATTCTTCCGACCGCAGGACCGGGCAGCACCCTTCCATGTCGACCCCCAAGACCTGTCGCGCATCTGGTTTCGAGATCGCGAGTCGGGTCGCGTTGAAGAGCTGAAATGGCGCGGCGCCGATCGCACCGACGCGCCGATGAGCATGGCCATCGTCGGGCACGCCTGCGCGCTGATACGAAACCGAGGAGGCAACCACGTACTCAAGCGCGATTCGGCGACCCAGTTGATCCTCGACCAACTCGGCGAAATCACCAGCGCTCCAAAGCGTCCAGCGATCCGCCGCAAGCTCGCGGCCGCCGCCATGCGGGTAGACCAGGCGACCATCGACCACGGCGAAGCCCAACGAGCGCAGGACGTCATCACACCCAGATCTAAGAGCCGTCCCCAGCACTCGCAGAGTCTGCGCCAACCGTGGCCCAATTACCTCGATGAGGACTGATCGTGAATGCCGCGGAGTTCCATCGACTCAGCACGCAGGCTTCGCCACCAGAGCCCGCCCACCTCAGCGTCCGACAATGGGAGGCACTGTCCGTCGAGCACCGCACAGCGCACCTCGCTGCCCTCGAGAAATGGCTGGGTCACCTCTGGATCGACATTGGCGACCTGCAGCAGGTGTGCGACGTGATGACCGCGATCGTGCGAAAGAACGCGACTTCACGGCCGGGCGCCAAACGCATCCTCGGATTGTCGGGCCCGTTCGCCATCGGAAAGACCACCCTGATTCAGCGGTGGGCAGGCGAAAGATACAACGCCTGGACCGCCGATTGCGCTCACGATCGGCGCGGCCGCCCCGTCTACTACACCACCGACTGCGAGCACGATCTGAATCCAGTCGTGTGGGCCGGTCTTGCCTCCAAAGCGAAGGCCACCGACGTCAACGCCGAGATCCTGCACTACCACGGCCTGCCAGGCAAGGACTCACACAAGGCGTTCGACGCCATGAAACGTCACCGAACCCGCGTGCTCGTGCTCGACGACGTCCACTTTCTCGCGACGACCGCTGCCTGGGGCCGTGAGGTCCTCGATCACCTCAAGCGACTGAACTCCGAACTGGGCTACCTCAACGCCACCCTGCTCGTGGTCGGCGCCAACCTCGAGGATGGATCGCTGGCCCACGACCCGCAGATCAGGGCACGGCTGAAGCTGCAGCACTACCCGACCTATCCGAAACCCGACGACCGCCCGGAGCAACAGCGGTGGCAGCGAGTCGTGCGAGAACTCGAAAACACGGTGCTGCCACATCTGCCGAACGGCAAACGGGGCATGCTGTTCATGCAGCTGGCCGGTGAATTGCATTACCGGACACAGGGTTTCCTCGGCGATCTCACCGAACTCGTCGCCGAGGCGACGCTGGCCGCCGTCGCTGACGGAAGTTTCGCCGTCGCGCTGCGCCACCTCGATGGCGTCGTTCTCGCCGAACGCGCCAAGGACAACATCTTTTCGGCGTAAGTCTTCTAGAGGCGTCATCGTGTGGCGCCCGGATTCATGACGAGATCGCGCAACGTCGCTTGCGCAACGGATCCAAGGGTCTGGCCGAAACGCCGGTAGGCGACCTGCTGTGCCGACGTTGGTGGGGCGATCCAGCCGGGGCTCGTCTGCAGCGGCGCCTGCGCGATCTCACACCACATCCATGCGATGGCGTAGGGCGTCGTCGCGGGCCATCGGTCCGGCGGCATCGACGCGCGCCACCGCGGTAACCACCGATGCTGGTCCAGCACGAGCGCACGCACGCGGTCCTCTCGTCGGCGGAAGTCCCGATCGTGCGACAACATCGACGATGCGTCGTGCACCGCCCCGGCAAACACGGCTGGCGTGACGCGCATGCCGGCGAGGGCCCGCCGAGCCGCGTCGTTTGCGATCGCAGGGTCCAACCCGATTCGGGCGGCGGCCTGCGGCCAGCTGTTGGCGGATAACGACACCCTCACCACACACAGCGAAACGTAGACGCGACCCGTCCAGGCGGCGACGGCCAGCATGCCGTCGAATATCCGGTCATAGATCTCGGTATCGATCAATTGCGGGATCGCGGCCGCGGAACGCCGCGCCGACGTCGAACCGAACGCGCTTCGATGACGGCGACCGGCGGTCGCGGCGTCAATCACCAGATCCACTGCCGGTGTCCGCGTCGTTCGGCTCATCAACCATCCCCGCGGTCCGTCGGGAAGCCCGGCGATTGCACCGAGCCAGGGACGAAGACGTGCCGCTGCAGCGTCGGCGGTGTCTTCGCCGAGGATGCCCAGTGCTGCGGCCAACAAGCCAGCGCGGATTTTCGCATGCTGCAGCGGGTAGGGCAGCATCGACCGGCCCCATGAGGCGCGAGATGGCGGCCGAGTCCAACAGCAAAGGTCGGCGTCGGGCCAGTCGACGAACCCCGGCCGACCGCGCCGGGACAACAGCTCCACCAGCAGTGTCAGCAGGTTGCACACTTCGCCCAATAGCACCGAGGGTGCGGTGCGCACACCCAACACCGGATGAGAACGGCCCTCCACCGCGTTGAGCACAACACGAGTGGCATCGACCTGCATCTCGCCGGTGCCCTCGACGGCATGGTCGACCGCCAGGTGTGGACACGGCCTGGACCGACCGATCAGATTCCCGCAGGCATGTACTGACCCGGACGCCAATCCCAACGGCGCGTTCGAGTGGGAGCGAAATCGCTGCAAGCACCCGCGGCAATGCGTGACCAACACGGTGGCGTGTTCGACGCAGACCGCCGCGATGGGCAGTCGCCACTGCACACGCCAGATGGCGTCCTCGGCCAGACACCGAGGACAGACTTGCGACCCGAACCCCGGCGCCGTCCTTTGACCGGGCGTCGGCCGACAGTACGGAGCTTGAGCCGCACATGGCCAAACTGCGGCCGGGAACGCGGCGAACCGAGCCAAGGTGGCGTCGAGGACCGAATCAACCTGCAGTCCACTGATTTCGCAGATCCGCCGAACCGCCGACGGATCCGGTGACGTCATCAGCGAATACGCCGCTTGAGCAGTCGCGGCGATCCGATGACCGCTCAGCAAATCTAGCAACTGGCCGCGGCGAAGATGGTTCGCATCGGCCAACCGCTCCAAGTAGCCATCCAGAGCCTCGCCCGCATGCAGGACCGGGCGACTCGGCAGACGCCCCGCCGTGTCGACCGCGGCGAGGGCCGCCGTCATCGCCGATCTCGCCGACCGGTGTGAATCACCATCGTCGCAAGCTCGCGGAACATCGAGTAGCGACGTGAACACACCACCGCCATCTACCCCGGGGCCGTTCCCACCCTTGCGCTACTCGACAGAGGCTCGAACGCCGCAACACGAAACCAGAATGCCCTACTAGTAGGGCTGACTTCTAGTCTTCCAGCGGGAGTACTGGATGGCGTGCCGACGCGCCCCAGTCAGAACGACCCCAAGCGCGTGGTCGCTTGGCAACGGCGGCGACGGCAAGTGGGGACGCGTATTCAAGCCCTACGTATCGACCGCGACCTAACACAGGAGCAGCTGGCGCAGCTGTCGGGGGTGTCGCGCAACGTGTTGATGGACGTGGAGCACGGCCGCCGCGGGATCCTGCACGAGCGGCTCTTCGACATCGCCAAGGCGCTTGGGGTTTCTGCAGCCGACCTCCTTGAGGGCATACGGTAGGACGAATCAATACCTAGATGGCTACTTTGGCGACTGCTGCGTTCTGGGCCCGCAGGGCAACGATCTGCAGGGTCCTGCAGGGACCTGCGGGACGCATGTTCGGTGAATCGAGTCGTCCCAACCTCGTGCGGCAAGCCGATCGTTGCCGTCGGAGCCGGGCTCAACACGACAAGGCCCGTGCAAAATGATGGCCGCGACCGCTTGCCCTACTAGTAGTACTATCCGGATAGCTAAAGCAGGCTATGGCGTAGGAGTGTCAAGGTGGAGAAGCGTAGAAGCGGGACCGAGACGCGACAACGCACCGAGAAGCTGAACCTGCGGCTATTGCCGTCTGAGCAGCGAGCATTGCGAATGCTGGCGGCCCAAGCGGGACACCGCAGTGTTCAGGCCTGGATCCTGGAGGCCATCGGGCCGCATCTGGAGAGTGTTCGCAACTAGCGCGGAGCGCGTGATCGCCAAAGCGGGGAGCGTCAGAGTGAACAAGGCCAGTCGCAAGCAGAGGGGTACTCGACGCCGAGCTGTCGAGTCGCGTCAACGGACTCGGCGCACTCCTCCCAAGGTCGATGATCATGGCGGCGTTGCCGTCGCAGACGTTGAACTCAACCAGCTGCTGACCGATCGAGGATGGGTTGAGTTCGATCGGACGGACAAACTCACCGTGTATGACTGGCCACCGTCAGCTCCCGGCGAGGAACACGAATTCACCTACCTGATTGTCGATTTGCGTGGCGAGCCCTGCGCCGGGCCTCTCTACCGGTGTCGGTCGTCAACGGTGATCGATTGATGTACGAGGCCGAATCGGCGTTAGTAGCCGACCTAAACACGATCGAAGCCAGTCGGTGTGCCGGCTGCACGCATCGCCCGCTCGAAGCGGCGCGGTAGCGACCCAATCTTTCCTCCTGGAGGTGTCCTGTGAAACGAAAGACGGTAACGGTCTCGCCCGCCGCCATCCACGCCGCGGCCAGGAAGAACACCAAGGCATCGGCACGGCTCGAAGGCCGCGAGGTGCCGGCTGACTTTGTCCGATCGCCAGCCGTCGAGCGGTACATCGCCGAAAGCGGATCGAAAACGGCTGACGATCTTGTACCGCGTTGCGAGTCCAACCGGATGACCCGGTCCGGCATCGGCGAAGCGGCAGACGATCTGCTCTCCTTTCTCAAAACTGAGATATGGCCGCTACTCGAGGAATCCTTCACCGATCACCAAAGCCGATCGCGAACAGACGCTCGACCGCCCGACAAAAGATTGAGACGGCGGTCGTCGAGTCAACCTGCTGAGGCAGCCGGCCCAGCGCGACCGGTGAAAGGGAAACCGACAGTGAGTCACTGGAACTACCGTGTCGTGCAGTCGTTCGGCCAGACCGAGTACTTCATCGCTGAGGTGTACTGCGACGGCACCCATGGGTGGGTGGACAGAGGCCATGACCTCCTGCGCTGGGATGACTACGACGACCTCAAGGGCACCGTCGAACTAATCCAGAAGGCGTTCGACAAGCCCCTGCTGAGGGTGGTCGAAGGTGACCGTCTAGTCGAGGTCTCTGCAACCTGACGAGAGCGGCCGCTATCGCGCCTGCGAACCGGAAGGGATGTACGCCTGCGAACCGGAAGGGATGTATCGGTAGATGAGCGAACACCACGACATTCCCGAGCTCACCCCTGCGGAGCGGATTCGGGTGCGGGCCATGGTGTCCGACATGACAGAAATGGCTGCCGGGCTACGCGCCGGAACCGCCGCCCCAGAGGACGTCGAGGGCGCGGTGGCTCGGATTATGTCCGACCGCGACACCATGCTCAACGCCCTGCAAGTCCCAACCGACGCCGGCCCGTTCGCTGCGGCATTGGAGACAATCCTGCGCCGGATCCCCGATGGCTGGGGACGCTGGATCGGACACGACGCCGGCTGGTACCCGATCGTGGTCGCCCTCGATCGACGCCTGTCCGCGATCGACCCCGAATACGTCGTGCACCAAATCAAGGAGAAATACGGCACCCTGCGCTACTACTGCGCACCCAGCGCAGAAGAACCCAGCCCCGCGGTGTTGGATGCATTCCGCGCGATCATCGGCGAGGCCGAACGTGCCTCGGCGATCACTTGCGAACGCTGCGGCGAACCCGGCGTGTTGCACGAAACCCGCTACCTGGTCAAAACAGTCTGTGCGTCCTGCGCCCACAGCCTCGGCTACACGCCTGTGCAGCAAGACACGACGTAGCGTCGAAAGATCAGATCGGAGCAAACCGTGACCAAGGATGAGATTGACCCCCAAACTGGCGGGCTCCATCCCGCCGAATTGTGTGGGGACGGCTGCGCCGGATGCTGCGACGAGTGGGAATGGAAGTAACGCAGCGCTATCGGTAGGACCGCGACGTTTGAATGCGCCTGAGCGCCATCGCACCGCGGTCGCTTGGTTACCGCGCGTGCAGGCGGGTCCCGCAGACGGGACACCAGCGGACCTCTGTACCGAGGATGGCTTCGATCGATGACAGATCGTCGCCGCGGTGCGTGCATGCCTGGCGCGTCAGGTGGGTGCGGATCGTGTCGACGATGAACTGTGCCCGTACGACTGGCGTAGTCCCGTAACCCTCGCTGTCGGTTGTGCCGGAGGCGATGACGTCGCCTTCGTCCAACCCACGTTCCTGGTAACTAACGGTGCCATCGTTGGCGGTGCCGGCGACTGTCCGGACGAATCGGCCGCTAGGCCGCAGATCGAGCTCGATCCACCACACATCGTGGCGCTCGCGGAAGTAGAAACTGTGACCGTCGACCGTCCCGCGCCACTGTTCGGGCGCGAGCCCGCCATGATCGTGCACAATGACCCCGGTCTGCTCAGCGAGCCACATCTGAAGGCCGGCGTCCGCGTCCTGCTCGGCCGCGGTGATCTGCTGGCCCTCTGGTGATCGCCAGAACGCCTCAATGCCGTTGCGCCACTCGTTGAATGCGCGTCGGCGATCCTCGGGTGTGCGTGCGCACACGCAGTCGAATCCGTAGTCGTGCACATCGCTTTCGGGCAGCCGGGGATGACACGAACACCTGCAGCGCTCGCCGCTGTCGATGTATCGCCACACCGTGAGCGCATCGAGGGCCACACCGGCGAGCTCGCTAGACTCTGCAACACCGAGCCGCTCGAACGCCGCTGCCAGATGGTCGCGGTAGCGCAAGCGCGCCTCACCGCGGGCGCGCTCGACGCGCTCTCGGTAATCGGCCGCGCGGGGAAGCTCCGGTCCTCGGCCCACAATCGTCGAGGATGACATGAGGTTGCGGTCATGTCGCGCGAATTTCGGGGGCCAGCCGCCGGTGCCGGTCGCCAACGTTCTATCAGCGGCCGGAGCCCGAAGCACTGACGTCGCTGTACCGCAGTTGAATCGCATCGGCAGCCAAACTAGTTGACCACCTTCCGGCCGGGTGCGATCTTGCTGTGCTGCCCTGGCCCCCGGAAAGACCCTGAGGCGATGACCTAATCGACGACGAATACACCGAACCGACCACAGACGCCGACGACCGCCATAGTTGGGTGTTATCGGCGTCGCCGCACTGCTGCGAGTGGGCGCAGGTCAGGTTCGGCCGGAGCCGACGGAGGACGTACTTATCTAACGGGACCTGCAGCTACGCGACGCGCGGCAGCGGCCGCTCGTCAAGAGAGATACAGGGTGACCCGACAATCATTCGCTCAGTGACGCTCCACCGCACCCTTCGATATCGTGCAGACGCTGCTCATATTGTGACATTGGCATGGTCCATCCTCTCCGCGACGCGTAGCGGCGTAAAGCCGCGGCCTGCTCGGCGGGGATAGATCCACGGGCCGAAGATCAAGTTCGCCCCTCGTGAGCGGGCTGTCGGAAATCATGATGTGGCTACTCGTCGAGCGCGGCGTCGTCCAGCTGGAAGGTAAGGGCTCTGTCTCAATGCAGGACCGTCGCGGCCCATCCGTCGCTCGTCGGCGCGGTGCCGCTCCGCAGCGGCAGCTACATCATCAGCGATGAGTGGGTCGCTGAGGAGTTCGACTCTATGGGCGTTCGCCTCGCGAAAGAATGCCACCGCCAAAACAGTACAAGGCCGTGCAGCCTTCGATGCCGACGCTGCGACGACACCCACCACTACTGCTCTAAGACAGGCACGAATGAGTATTAAGGACGCTTGGCTGCGCGCGGACATGGCGGTGTTGCTGTGCGGAGGTAATCCTGAGACGGTGCGAGAGCGCGCGACTGCTTGTGCGATGTCGCCCGAACACGTACTGGAAGCTTGTCGCCGAGCAGTCGAGATCACCGCTCGATCGGATGGCGACCTGGCACCCTTCTGGCAGTGGGAGGCCACCCCGCCGCGATGTCTGGACGTGCGCGTGTTCGACCAAGCCAGTACTGGGTTGATGCGTTGCGCGTCGCGCACCGCATCAACGACCCCCAAGACATGACCGATGCCTACCTGTACGCATTGATCGAGTTCCTCAGCAACCACGCCGAACACATGCTGTCGGGCTATCGGCGCATGCAGCCGACCGCGGCCCTGGAACCACGGGAATGGCTCGAATCCACCAGTCTGATGCGCGGCTTGAGGAAATAGAAACTGCGCCGGCGAACGCAGGCCGGTAGCCGCGACCAGCCCCGCTAAGAACCCCGCAGTGCATCGCGACTCCCTCAAACGCGGCGAGACAAAGACTTCGTCGCGGCGGCGCATTCGAACACAGAGTTTTCGTTACGCCGTACTGCGAAGGCTACCAATGTCAGAAATTGTCACACCGCCGGATTCCTAGGAGCTCAGTTGGAAACCGTTGCAGCCCAGTAGCTGTCCCTTACCTCGCAGCCCATTCTGCAATTTCGGCAAGCTTGAGGACCTGGGAGATGTCACCTCCGCTGTACTCAAGCCACTCAAGGGGTGTTGCCGGGCGGCCGTCGATGGCGATATCGGGATGCGGTGAGCGCAAGAAACCCGCGATCGAAACCGGATGCCAGTCCGCCGGCAATGATTCAAGGAGGCGGTCCAACCCGGGCGCCTGGGCGTCATCCCGCGCCGCGGGCTGCATATTTTGTGGTCGAGGCTTGCCGCCGCGTTCGTCGGAACCCTCCGCAGTGAAGCCGGCCGCATCGAGCACACGGACTTCAGGCGGCGTAAGGCGAGACCGTCGACCACACATACGCCCATCATCCACGGGCATCCAGAGCGCTGTCCAGGAAACTCGACACCCGCGCACGATGAACATGCCGCTCAGATCTGGCCGCTTAGCGCCGACCCGTCGAGCCACACTGCGTCGACGTCTTCCATCCGCAGGTCGGCGCCGAACCGCAGCGCCTGCTCGCGCATCTCGTCCATTAGTTCCGGCCCGGTGATGCCGTCGCGGAAACCGGGATAGTTCTCCACTTCGGTGGTGTTCATCAACGCACCACCGAACTGTGTGCCCTCGAACACCAGCGGCTTGAGCTCGGCACGGCGGCGTAGATCGCCGCCGTGTAGCCGGCCGGCCCGGAGCCGATGATGATCACGTCATGGATATCTGCTGTGGTGGGCATGGAGAACCCTTCTGCTCCGAATGGTTAAGGGGCCCGTTCTGTCGATGTCTGCGAAACCGGCAGGCCCTGTCAGAGGTCAAACGAATGGTGTTGTGGCTGCGCGGCATTGCCCAGCCACAATCCATTCCGCTACCCGGCCGCGGTGGGCTGTCCGAATCGTGAACGGAACCGTCGAAGTCGCAGGCTATTGCTGACCACGAACACTGAACTGAATGCCATTGCAGCTCCGGCGAGCATCGGGTTGAGCAAACCTGCAGCTGCCAAAGGCAAGGCGGCCACGTTGTAGGCGAACGCCCAAAACAGGTTGCTCTTGATGGTGCGCAGGGTCCGCCGCGACAGTCGGATCGCATCCGCGGCGGCACGCAAGTCTCCGCGCACCAAGGTGATGTCGGAGGCTTCGATGGCCACGTCGGTTCCGGTTCCCATGGCCAGGCCCAGATCGGCCTGAGCAAGCGCGGCAGCGTCATTGACACCGTCGCCGACCATCGCCACCGTCTTGCCCTCCTTCTGCAGCCGGGCAATGACGTCAACCTTGTCCTTGGGCATCACCTCGGCGATCACCTCATCGATGCCCACCTGATCGGCGACCGACCGAGCGACGGTGGCGTTGTCACCGGTCAGCAGAATCGGCGTCAAACCCAGTCCCCGCAGCTGGCTGATCGCCTCGGCGGACGTGGGCTTGACGGCATCGGCGACGACGAGAATTCCACGGGCCGCGCCGTCCCAGCCGACGGCAATCGCTGTCTCGCCGGCAGATTCCGCTGCATGCATTGCCTCGGTCAGCTCGGCCGGCAGGTGCTGGGCCCAGTCGGCGAGCAAACTCGGACGCCCCATGACGACGGCGCGGCCATCCACAACACCCTGAACGCCGAGCCCTTCGACGTTCGTGAACCCTTCCACCGTTGGCAGCTCACCGAATTCGGCGCCTGCTGCTTTGGCGACCGCTTGCGCGATCGGGTGCTCCGACGCGTTCTCCAACGGCCCGGCCAGCCGCAGCAGTTCATTGCGATCTTGCCCGTGGGCCGCGATCACCTCCATCAGCGTCATCTGCCCGGTAGTCACGGTGCCGGTTTTGTCCAGCACGACGGTGTCGATCCTGCGGGTGTTCTCCAGGACTTCGGGGCCCTTGATCAGAATCCCGAGCTGAGCGCCACGGCCGGTACCGACCATCAGAGCCGTGGGAGTGGCCAGGCCCAGCGCGCAGGGGCAGGCGATGATCAGCACGGCCACGGCGGCGGTGAACGCCGCCGCCAGCCCGTTGCCGGTCCCGATCCAATAGCCAAGGGTGGCGGCCGCCAGAATGATGACGATCGGCACAAAGATTCCCGAGATGCGGTCGGCGAGGCGCTGCGCTTGGGCTTTGCCGTTCTGCGCGTCTTCGACCATCCGGGCCATCTGCGCCAATTGGGTGTCGGAGCCGACGCGGGTGGCGCGCACCAGCAGGCGACCGCCGGCGTTCACGGTTGCGCCGACGACGGTGTCACCGGCGCCGACCTCGACCGGCATGGATTCACCGGTCAACATCGACGCGTCCACCGCGGAGCTGCCCGACACGACGACTCCGTCGGTGGCGATCTTTTCGCCCGGACGCACCACGAATTCGTCACCGACGGCGAGCTGATCGATCGGAATCCGTTGTTCGCGACCGTCTTTGACGACGGTGACGTCCTTGGCGCCGAGCTCGAGCAGGGCCCGCAGCGCTGCGCCGGCCTTACGCTTCGACCGGGCCTCGAAATACCGGCCGGCGAGAATGAAGGTGGTGACCCCGGCAGCGGCTTCCAGATAGATGTTGCCCGCGCCGTCGCTTCGTGTGATGACAAGCTCGAACGGGTGGGTCATCCCCGCGACTCCGGCGGTGCCGAAGAACAGGGCATACAGTGACCATCCCAGTGCCGCAAGGGTTCCCATGGAGATCAGGGTGTCCATCGTGGACGTGGCGTGGCGCAGGTTGGTCCAGGCGGCCTGGTGGAACGGCCATGCGCCCCACACCACCACGGGTGCCGCCAAGGTCAGCGACAGCCACTGCCAGTTGGTGAACTGCAGTGCCGGCACCATCGCCATCGCGATGACCGGCACCGACAGCACCAGCGAGACGATCAACCGCTGCCGCAGCGCCCGAGTGGGGTCGTCCGTGTCGGAGTCCGCGTCGGTCACCGGTGCATCGGCGGCGCGGAGCAGCTCGGCGGTGTAGCCGGCTTCCTCGACCGCGGCCACCAATGCTTGGGTGTCGACCGTGTCGTCGTAGCTGACCTTGGCCTTCTCGGTGGCGTAATTGACTGTGGCGCTGACACCGTCGAGCTTGTTGAGCTTGCGCTCGATCCGGTTGGCGCAGGAGGCGCAGGTCATTCCGCTGATCGACAGCTCGATCTGGCGGTCGCTGGCCGTGACCCTGGTGTCTTCGTCGATCGATGTCATTGCAGTCTCCTTAGAACGAATCGCTGGTGATGACGGCGCGCGCCATAGCTCAGTGGTGGCCGCCGGGCTCGGTGCCGGCGGGTGCTGGCGGCGGTGTCGCTTCGGCCGGGCCCTGACTGAAATCCGCAGCGGTTGCGGTGAATTCCGCGGTGCGCACGACACCGTCGTGCTGGAAGTCCAGGAACATCCGGTAGGGGCCCGTCGACGGTGTCGTCGCGTAGAAGGTGACATCGGGGCCCGGCTCGGTGACTCCGTCACCCGGTGTCCCTTCCGGGTGCACGTGCAGGTAGGCCAGGTCGTCGGACCGCAGCACCACCAGGTGGCCGTAGGCGGCAAGATACGGCTGCAGGTCGGTGACCGGCGCGCCCCCGCGCGACACCGACAACGTCAGCTTCGATGAGCTGCCCGCCGACAAATCACCGGTCAGGGTGACGGTGTAGTCGTCGACCGTCGTGGTCATCGACGACGGCGCCAGTGGCTGCCGATGGTAGTCGCCGGTCACCGACACATCGGTGCCCAGCGTGAGATCGTCCGCGCCGGCAGGTTTGAAGTCGGCGAACAACCGCCACGGCCCCGGCAACAAGTCCAGATGGGTGTGCCAAACGCCGGACGCCTCGAGGGTGGGGTGGACGTGCTGGAACCCGGTCATGTCCCGACGGACGGCGATCAAATGCAGGTCTTTGTCGTGTGTCATCTCATACTTGGTGACCGGCCGGCCGTCTGGTCCCATGATCCGGAACGTCACGCCAACGTTCTTGCCGGACGGCAACGACGTTGCTTCAGGGAGGAAGGTGTAGCCGCCGTCGGTGGCCCTCAGGCCGGTTGGACTGGTATCGGCCAGCGTCGCCGCAGGCTCGCTACCGCCGGACACCACGGGGTCGTCTGCCGCACCGGACACTGCCGGCGGACCGACGGGTGTGGTTGACGTTGCGCCATGAACATCGTGCTCGACGCTCTCAGTGCGGGGCACCCACGAGCCGGTGGCGTTGCCGACCGCGACCGCGCCGCCGAACACGGCGGCAAGTACCACGGCGAAACCGCCGAGCTTCATCGAAGTGTTCATGAAGCGTAGCCGGCCGACTCGACAGCAGCGCGAAATGCGGACTCATCCATGGGTGCGTCGCTGGTCACCGCGACCTGACCGCTGGCCAGATCGACCGCAACGTCGCGAACGCCGTCGATTCCGCTGAGTTCCCCGCTGACCCTGCGGACGCAGCCTCCGCAGCTCATCCCTACGACGGTGAAAGTCGTTTTGCTCATCACGATCTCCTTATTGAATCCATTGACCGCCGCGGCTGTACCGATCTCGCGGATACGACGCCACAAGCCATAGATACCATACCCCCCTAGGGTATACAAAGCCTGATCGTCAGGTCGGTGCTCATTTCGCCCTCGAAGCGGGCGACGCCACTGAGTCCGCCGTCCTTGAGCTGGGGGAGACAACGTCGACTCAGTGCGCGGCCTGGTATGGGACCGCCGCGCTCGCAATGGCTGTCGTGTTATCGATCGTGCCGATCCGTCCCGTCGCCCGTCTCGATCCGCCCAGATCTTCCGGGTCTGAAGGGAGCAGGCAGTTCACCCGCGTTGTCACCTGACGCGTCTCGCCGAGCGACTACCCGACCGCTGAACTACCGTCAGTACAATCGCCAGTCTTTGAGCATCGGCGGTACACCGACCGGCAGACTCTGGTTGTGGAGGGGCGGTTGGCCGGTAAATGGAGACATTGCGTAGCGACAATGCGCGGTCGCGTCACCTATTCAAACTCCGGGTCTAGCTTCGGCTCCGACCTACGAAGCACGATAGGAGTCGAGAAGCCGCGTCGGCTTCACGAAACGGCGGAGCTTGACAGAGTGCGGTTCGACTCGGTGCATCTCGTGACCAAGACGCCGATGCCGCGTCGCGATAGGCTCGCGGGCTGAAGTCAAGCTCCGAACAGTAGGTACAGGCCGGCAAAGGTGTAGCCGACCATTGTCAGCATCATCGCCAGCTGGCCGGTCAACTGGTGACCTACTGGCAGCACACGCAGCGCCTTGTCGTGCGCGGCGATCACCGCCAACATGTGTCCGATGACCACGGAGGCGACCTTGATGGTCCACAGCAATGTCGGATTCAGAGACAGGAAGTACTGCACGTCGCCGGCGTCCAAGCCGAGCAGGTGCCAGCCCCTGCCCAGCGGGTCGGCGAGCCGCACGATGGTCTCCTGGCCTCGCTCGACGAGGTAGGAGAGGTAATGCGCGAAAATGTAACCCACGACTATGGGGATGAGGCTGTGAGCGAGGAGACCCGGCAACTCACGCCGTCGCTCGCGGCTCACACCGGCGGCCGCACGCGCCGCAGCGGAAAAGGTCACGCCGACGGCAAGCACGAAGAGTAATAGCCCAAGGGATCGGAGCACGACGCCACCCGCCTGAGCATCGACCAGGGGGATGCCGGCGGCGTTGCGATTGACGAAGTTGCTGAAGGTTGCTGACTGGGAGAAGCTGTCGAAAGCGGTGGATCCGAGGAGCACCGCCATTACCGCTAGTGTGCCGGGCCGCACCGGCATGGTTGGCAGATGATCAAGCGGGTTCCCGAGGACGACGCGGCCTGTCGCGCGATTTCTCCTGAAGGGTGCCAGCCGCGAAACGGTCACGCTGTACACCTCGAAGGGGTCGGCTCGGGCGAACCACGTCGTTCCGAAAAGCGCTGCGCCAAAAAGCATTGCAACGAGATAGATGAGAATCCAGATCTTGATCGATGTCAGCGAGCCTGGATCGGAACTTGCCAATTCAAGCCACACGAAGGCAAACAGCCCTACCACGCCGGGCCAGTATCCCCAACCCTGCCGGTACTGCACACGCGCCACCGAGGGTTTCGCACCATGCCGCCTGATGTGCGCGAGTTTGGCTATGGTGCGTACTGGCGAGATCACCCGCCAAATCGGCCCGACGACAACCGAAACGGCGACCAGGCCCACCCACAGGAGCACGTAAAACACGCCCGGTAGGGCGTTGTCACTGTCCTGGGTTCCCCAGATCGCCGCCACGGCAACCCATATGGAGAAAATCACGGCGGCAGCGGCGAAGAACCATCTGACCACCGGCGAATCGACGACAGCAGTCACCCATGTCGGTAACTCCCTTCCGGGCTTCGCCGGATCGAAGCGCGGCGTCCTCCATGCCACTGCTACCACGGCGAACGTTGCAGCCAATGCCCACGCAGCCCCAATCAGCGCATACGACAGGGGCACTGGGAGGTCGGTCGATCCACCTACGCCGTGTGCGAGGACCGTCTCAGCGACTTCGCGCGTCAAGGCCGGACTTCGATGGTGACGACTGTGACATGCAAGTCGTGTAACTCCACCGCGACGCGACCGGGGACGTCGACGGTGAACTCGAAGCGCTGATCGGGGGCTGCCGCCACGTCGAAGACGTGTTCAGGGACAGAGTGCACGTGCAGGCTGTCCACGGCGTCGCTGGTGACCTGGAGCGCAATCGGCTGCCCGAGCACAGCTTGAGCCTCCGCGTTCGTAGGCGTTGCCACGCCCTTGTCGATAGTGATCTCGATGACCGTCGGAGCATCCGCGCTCGCCGAAGTTGTCGCCGCAGGCGTCTGCGCCGACGGCGACTGCGCAGCAGAGGATGGGTTCGAAGGTGACTGTGCCGATCCGCACGCCGCCACGACAGCGACGGTTGCCCCAATTGCGCTCGCTGCTAACCAAATACGGCTTCTACCCATGAATAGGTCCGTCCCAGGTGATGGTCATTGTGAGTACACGATTCGTGGAGGATGACACAGCGCGTCCGGCAATAGACCGGGCGCACTCATTGGGCAGTCGCTACTCCGTGACCGCGGAGCGCTCGGGAGCGGTGCCAGTGTCCTGCAAGTCGGCGGGATGAGTGGATCGTCGGGCCCGGTCTATGGAGAAAATGCCCAGCGCGACGGCGATCACCGCAAAACCCAAAGCGGTCCAGGCAATCACCGAAGTCATACCGCTCCCGCCGCCGGATGCAGCCTCCGAACTCGCCTTGAGATTCACTGACGGCACCGGGAACTTCGGGTCGCTGCCTTCGGGCACCGGTTCCGTCCAGGCGTCGGTGGTCCCATCGACGAAAGTCTGAAATGTGGGCAGGGTCAACGTCTCGACATCTGGCAGCGGTCCGGCTTCCAGAACGAAATCGTCGAATTCGCCTCGCTGGATTCCCGGACCCGTCGCCGTCCACGTCACCGAGCTGACCACCTCGTCGACGGGCGTGCCGTCGTCTCTGTACATCGGCGGATTGGGCTTCTTCTTCTTGATATCGAGTCGCCATCCCGGAACCGGCTGAGCCAGCACGGTGCGGATCTGAACGTCATCGGGAATCCGCACTTCTACCTTGGTGGTGGCGGGCTTATTCCGTTCACCGGGAACGCGCAATGTGATCAGGCCAGTCTCCCCTGGCCCGCCCCCGTCGAGGATCGCGTCGACGTGAGCGGTCGCTGATGGGCTCCCAAGCAGGGCCGCCACAGCGCTGAGTATGAATATTGCGACGATGCGCATAAGAATCTTCAACACCGACCACCTCCGTTTGTGAATTGCTGTCTTCGAATCGCTTTCGAAAGCGCCTGCCTCAGTTCGGAACTGCCGTTGCGAGGCGGACGGTCGCTCTCACGTTCCCACCATCTCCCCAAATGCGATCGCTTAAGGCTTAGCTGTGCGTGTCCGAGGCTCTTCCTGACCGAGGGCACAGTCTACGGGGTAAGACGGTAGATGGCGGAGATGGGGTGCGGCGGGTCGCGCATCCCGACGTGGAGCGTCTCTGACCTGCGACACGTCACCGAACCAGAATTGGCTTGGGGTAGGGGCCTACCGACGTCGCACCATCTTTGGTCGCCATGTCCTGCGGTGTTCGGTGCGACGTTTATGAAGTCTTCATCAAACAGCGAGAAGACGCATATTCCGGCGGCGGACCGCAGATGGCACGGACGGCATGCGCTACGTCGCGCCGGCGCCCGCTCGGAACACAACGAGGAGAAGTCGAAGGGGGCAAAACAAGCAGATTGCGGTCGCGATCGCCGCTGCCGCAGTACTGGTCACCTTTGCACGTGCAGCAATTCAGAGTCGAGTACTTAGTCGTCGGCGAGCCCGGGCGCGACACCAGCACCATCGACAACGGACGCAGTCCCGGCCGACGCGCAGGCGCACAACGACGCCGATGTGACGTTCGCGCAGGGCATGATCCCTCATCAACAACGAGTGGTCGAGATGAGTGACATGTTGTGGCCAAGCAAGGCATAGACCAGCGGGTCGTTTCACTGGCCGAAGAGATCAAGGCGGCCCAGGCCCCGAGATCGAGATGATGCGAGACTCGCTGAACAACTGGGGCGTCGTAGCGATGCCACCGATGAGCAGCGGGATCACGACATGCCGGGTGACTTGTGTGTCACCACTGAGCGGCCAGCCAGATATCAGCCAGCAACACTCAATGCCCATTTCGACCAAGGTCAAAGGCCCTAGGAGGAGAGTCTCTGGATGATTAATTCGGCTGTTGACGTGTGTTTCCCATCACGAGGCCATGCGAGGCGTCACCGACGGGCGAGCAGCAGGCACGGCGACCGTCTGGAGCAATCGCATACGCAGTAGGCGTCGATTTAGTAGGCGATCGTCAACCTATGGAGTAAAAGCGTTGTTAAGCAGCATGTATTCTTCGCCGCGAAAGACAAAGATTCCGTCAAAAGCATTATCAGTCAATCACACTCGGACGCGTTCCGAATCGACTGCCAATCGCGGTAAACAGCCAAGACGCGTTCATCGCGGCGCGATCACAAGATGGCGTCGAATCGGCGGGTCCTCGGTTCGAGCTGGATCCGCTGCTACAGTCGGCTGCATTGTGAGGTATGGCGACGCTCCCATAGCTGCGCGACGGAACACCGTCGTGGCGGTCTTCTTCGCGTTCGTCGTGCTGATCTCAGCCACCGGATGGAAGCTCACCGAGCACGAGCATCCCGCACATCACGGCCCCCATGCGCTGGCCTCCAGTATGTCCACCGACTTTCCAGCCGTCGTGGAGCACCCACACGTGCAGGACGGATCCGTCACCGTCACACCTGACACCATTGCCGAAGCGGCCTTGCCACGTACGGTGACGCTGCTCGCGGCAATCGGGCTCGTCGCTGTTATCGGCGCCGCCTTCTCATCGTGGGCGACACGTGTTTCTGCTGTTGTCCGAGGGCCCCCAAGACGTGGTGGTTCTGTCGCCGGGCAGCAACTGCTGCTTCGGCTCTGCATCGCGCGCCGCTGATCGGGTAGCGCCAGGCTCGCCGTCCTTCGAGGTGAGTCGGTGTTCGCTACTCCTGTCAGCCGCCGCGGCAAGGAACGTCGTGGCATCACCGAAAGTGACCCACGTTCATGAGCCATGCTCTGTCCGTCCACTCACCCCACCACCACGCGATCCAACATCACCGCCTGCGTCGTTTCGACCAGCCGGGCACGATGATAGGAAATACGCCTGTCCTGAGGATCTCGGCGCCGTTCACCGACGACAGCCGCGGGTTTTGGGCCAAACTCGAAGGGTTCAACCCTGGCGGGATGAAAGACCGTCCCGCGATACACATGGTCGAAAGGGGCCGCGCCCGCGGTGATTTGGGGCCCGGCAGCAGGATCGTCGAGTCTACAAGCGGCACGCTGGGATTGGGACTGGCCTTGGCCGGCACCGTGTACGGCCATCCGGTCACTCTCGTCACAGATCCCGGACTCGAACCGATCATCTCGCGGATGCTGACCGCCTATGGCGCTGATGTCGATGTCGTCACCGAAGCGCATCCCGAAGGCGGATGGCAGCAGGCACGGCGCGATCGCGTGATGGAAATCCTCGAATCTGATCCGCACGCTTGGTACCCGGATCAATACAACAATCCCGACAACGTCGACGCCTATCGGGGACTTGCAGCAGAGCTGTCAGCTCAGCTGGGCACGATCGACATACTCGTCTGCTCGGTAGGCACCGGCGGCCATTCTGCCGGGATCGCGCGGGTGCTCCGCGAAACCAACCCCGACCTGCAGCTCATCGGGGTCGACACGATCGGCTCAACCATCTTTGGCCAGCCCGCACGGCCGCGGCTGATGCGAGGGCTGGGGTCGAGTATTTACCCTCGCAACGTGGACTATGCCGCCTTCAACGAAGTGCACTGGGTCGCTCCCAGGGAGGCCGTGTGGGCATGCCGCACGCTCGCGGCTACCCACTACGCCACCGGCGGCTGGAGCGTTGGCGCCGTCGCCCTGGTCGCCGGTTGGGTCGCAAGGACGAATCCGTCGAGCGCAACGATCGCGGCGATCTTTCCCGACGGGCCACAACGCTACTTCGACACCGTCTACAACGACGACTACCTCAGCGCCAATGGGCTGCTGACCAGTGATCCGCCACGGAATCCAGAACTCGTCACCGATCCACGCAATCATGTCGTCACGTCCTGGACCCGAACATCATCGATCACAGATCCGACAGCGGTCTCACGATGAGCTTCACGGCACAGTTTCGTAGCTTCGGCTGGCCCAGCCGGATGCTGATGATCAATCAGTTCGGCATCAACCTCGGCTTCTATATGCTGATGCCCTATCTCGCGGGATACCTCGCCGGCCCGCTTGGTCTTGCCGCGTGGGCGATCGGACTAGTGCTCGGAGTGCGGAACTTCTCGCAGCAGGGCATGTTCATCGTCGGCGGCACGCTCGCTGACCGTCTCGGCTACAAGCCGCTGATCGTTGCCGGATGCATACTGCGCACCGGCGGATTCGCCTTACTGGTGGTTGCCGATTCGCTACCTGCAGTGCTGATCGCCTCCGCGGCAACAGGTTTCGCGGGCGCGTTGTTCAATCCGGCTGTACGCGCCTACCTCGCCGCCGATTCAGGACCACGACGCGTCGAAGCGTTCGCCACCTTCAACATCTTCTATCAAGCGGGAATACTGGCCGGGCCGCTGGTTGGGCTTGCACTGTTGGCCCTCGACTTCCGCATAGTCGCGGCATCGGCGGCGGCCGTCTTCGCATTCCTGACCGTGGCCCAACTGTTCGCCTTGCCGCAGCATCGAGCGACGCCGCCAACGGAGAAGACCACCGTTCTGCAGGATTGGCGGACCGTCCTCACCAACCGGTCGTTCCTGCTGTTCTCCATAGCGATGATCGGCTCCTATGTTCTGTCCTTCCAGGTCTATCTGGCTCTGCCGCTACACGCCAAACTCCTCGTGCCCGCTCATGAATCCCTGACTGTTGCAATGATCTTCGTCGTGTCGGGCTTAGTGGCTGTAGCGGGACAGCTACGCATCACCCGATGGTTCACCAAGCGCTGGGGATCGGGGCACTCGCTGGTCATTGGCATGCTGATCCTTGCAGCCGCCTTCACGCCGATGATCGCATTCCCCAGTGGAGCACGGTTCGGCGAGCTCGCCGCCATCCTCGCGCTCGTCGTTGCAGCAGCGGTGCTTGCCGTCGGCTCCGCGGCGGTGTTTCCCTTCGAGATGGACACCGTCGTCTCGCTGGCCGATAACCGATTGGTCGGTACGCACTACGGCTTCTACAACACGATCGTCGGCATCGGCATTCTGGCGGGCAATCTAGCCACCGGCGCGCTGATGCAAGCCGCCCGCACTGCTGGCCTTGAAGAACTCATCTGGGTCGCGTTGACAGCGGTCGGCCTCCTAGCTGCCGCGGCGCTCTACAGGCTCGACCGCAGCGGACGCCTGGTCCCCGAGTTGCCGAGCGTGGCAACGCACACCGCTTGATCGCCGGCAACTTTTGGCACTTGCGCAGGTGAGCGCAAACCGAGCGATAGCTGAACCATTTCCCGCCTAGCGAACTGTGCGCCAGATCACCTCTCCGGAAGCACGCTTGAACAGACCTTACGCAGACCTGTTTGCGGCCGTAATGCGGTGCATTACAACGGAATTCCGTTACATAGTCGACGCCTGAACGCTATGGCAATGTACCCCCCCGATCCAAACGCGGGGAATACCATGGACGTATCTATTAATTAGTCCCGTACGTATCTACACCGTATGTAGCTCGTACGCCGAAGGATCGGAGAACTGATGAAGATATTCCTCGCAGCTTTCGCTGTCGCGTTGAGCGCGGCGTCCGTCGTGAGTCCTGCCGCTGCGTCCGGCGCGCCCAGCGGTCCCCGATCGGTAACGGACACGGTGGCCTCGCTCGAAGCGCAAGGCTTCAAAGTGATCGTGAACAAGGTCGGCCACGCCCCGCTAGATCAATGCACAGTTGGAGGAGTTCGACAGGGCCAGGTGGTCACCGAACTCAAGCGCAACAGGCGGGATCAAACAGTCAAGAGAGTCAAGTACACCACCGTATACATCGACGCGAACTGCTGAGCCTCGTCGAGTGCCCCGGAAGTCCCGGCTTCCGGGGCACTGGCGTATCGCTGCAAATGTGCGCATCCTTCAGCGAGCAGCGTTGCGATACGGCAGCAGTCAGCGGATAACACTCCTGGCCGTTCGATGCCATCGCTGAAGTTTCATGGGGAAACGACAACCTGACTGCGCTGACTGCATTGCATCCGTTCGAAATCATTAGCCGAGAGTTACGTTGTCTGTGCACGCGTCGGCGGCGGGAGCAGACGGCCAGACGCCCACCGACCGGCGATGAGCGCTGCGCTGCGCCACCGTGGACTGTCTCGCTTAGTACTGAAAGAAACAGTAGGTACTGATGGATCGGAGCGACCTGTGCAAAGACGCTGTCATGAAGATGGGGAGGCGTTCACGCACGTCGACGCAACTCGCGCACGTTCACCTCACCGCGACAAGCTGCCGGTTGAAAAGTTGGTGTGGCACATCGCTGACTCACCCCGGTTTGTGCGGCCGTCGCCTGCCGCACACCGCCTCGATATCGGCTGGGGGCGTTCGGCAATGATCGAGCCCGGATATTGTCATCGCCACGGTGCAAGGCCTCGGCATGCGCGGGCTGAACCAGCAACCGACGTTAACGGGACCGCCGGTGATGGTGCGCGACGCCGCATCGGACGTGGAAGCGATGACGATTGGGGCCGCAAGCCGACCGAATCGCTACGATCATCGCGGCGATGTTAACCCTGGTGACCGTGGTCGGCGTCTATTCGGGTCTCGCCTCTGGCACGAGGTACTCACCGCGGGCGATGACTTCGTGGCGACGGAGGGGCACGACATCATCGTTCAGGTGCACGAGGGTGACTCGACGGACGCGGTCGCGCAAACGCTTGCTGACCGGGATGCCGTCGTCACCGCGGGGGCGTTTGTGGAGGCCGCGGCTGAGAACCCGGCGATTTCCGCGATCCAACCGGGCTTTTACCGGGTGCACACGTTTATCTCGGCGGGCGAGGCAGTCGATCGGCGTGGCAGGCAACCCGGACGCGGCGGAGGTGAACTGGCCAAGCCGTCGATCGGTACCCAGTACCCAGTGCGGTTCGCCGGTGCGCCGCCGTGGAAATCGCCTTAGATCTGCCAGTCTTGTGCGCCGTCATTTTGGTTGTAGGGGCCGCCATTGGTGTTCTTGATGACCACAGGATCGCCGCTGCCGAAGTTGTCGAAGAACCACTGCGCGTTGGCGGGGCTGAGATTGATGCAGCCGTGGCTGACGTTCTCCTCGCCCTGTGAGCCCACCGACCATGGTGCGCTGTGCACGAAGATGCCGCTGTTGTCGATGCGGACGGCGTCTTGAACTTTGAGCTTGTACCCTTCGGGAGAGTCGACCGGCACACCGTACGTGGAGGAGTCCATCACCATGTCTGCAAACTTCTCCAGCACGTAGTAGGTTCCGTTCTTGGTTTCGTAGCCCTTCTTTCCCAATGACACTGGGAACGTCTTCGCCAGCTTTCCGTTGCGCACGATCTGCATCTGGTGAGTCTTGTCGTCGATGGTGGCCACCAGCGATTCACCGGTGCGGAAGCTGGACTTGGCGCCACTCGCATCGATGCTCACCGACGTGTTGGCTGGCCAGAAATCTATTGGCCGCCAACGAACTTGGGTGTCGCTCATCCAGTAGAACTTGCCGGGCACCGGTGGGCTGGACGAAATGTGGATAGCTTGTTCGGCCATCGGCCGGTCGGCGATGGGCCGCGAGAAGTTGATGATGATCGGCTTGGCAACACCAACCATCGAGCCGTTGACCGGATTGAACGTCGGCGGCGCGAACACCGGCTGACCGACATATGGTGTCGGATTCTGTCCTGCCGGGGTCCCTTCCGGGATCGGTTGGGATGCCGCTGCTAGTGGGCCGGCCAGGGGCGGCACGAACGGGTTTGGCGGTGCGAGCGGATCTGCAGGCGCGGGCGGCGGGAATACGAACGGATTGGCCGGAGGCGGGGGAGCGAGCGGGTCACTGGGCGGCGCCGGCGCGGCAGCCGGATCGATGGGGGCCGGGGGCGGTGGCGGCACATCGGGCTGTGCCAGCGCAGATCGGCTGCCAATCGCCAGGGCCAGCCCGACCATGACGATCGCTGCGACGAGCCTGTACCTGGTGTGCTTGCGCATTGTCACCTCCGGGTCTACACGAAGCGTTGTCGAGTGTCGTACGGTGCACAGACCGCGATGCCTTCGGGGGCCAGTCTACTGTGTACGTACGCGGCTAGTAGATGAAGTGGGCGGCGTCGTTTGGGCGCAGACCGCGCGGCGCATCGTTGGTTCTATGCTATCGGGCTCGGCAAACCGACAACTTGGGGGCATTTCGTCACAGGTAGGCTCGCTCGCTCACCTGGGGTCAGTGGTGACGAACTGATTTGGGCGATCGGCGAAGGCCTGCTTGCAGGTCTCGCTGCAGAACGCGAATGTCCTTTCAGCCCAGTATAATTGGGCTGCCACATCGGCGGGATGTAGCATCATGCCACACACAGGGTCAGTCGTGCGGTCTGAGCGGCTCCGGATGCGTCGCCGGACTTCGACAAGACAGATTGGATCGTGAATCCCCTTGAGTCGCTGCGGGGGCAGTGCAGTGAAGTCGGCTTCAGGGTGAGGTCCGGCCGCGTCGCGGAGGTCTTCAGTGATCAGAAACTGGCCTACAGCGCCGACCGACGCTACGCGTGCGGCGAGATTGATTGTGCCGCCGACATAATCGCCTTCACGGTAGAGAACCGTGCCGCTATGCGCGCCGATATGTAGCGCTGGAAATTGAGGTTCTGCGTCGACGAAGCGGTCCATCGCCAGGCCAAAGGCGATAGCGTCGGCGGGCTGGGCGAACATCAGCATGTACTCGTCGCCGATCTGTTTAAGTACCCCTCGGTGTCGCGATGCCCTGCTGCGCACGGTGATGCTGAATCTGCGCAAAACGTCGGCCGCCGCATGGTCGCCCATGGTTGCGGTCAGCGAGGTAAAGCTGGCCAGATCGACGAAAAGCACCGTCGCCCGTTCCTCCCCGGGTGTGGTCGAGGGCGGGGTGGTCGGCTCGGCAAGATGGCGCAGCAGGTCTTCACGGTTGGCGCGCTGATATGCCCGCCGAAGGAAGTACATGACGGTGGGGTCGACGAGGTCCAGCAGTGGCTTGCCGACACCCTCGCTGGCCGCCAGCAGCTCCGGGCCAGTGAGTCCCTGGGCTCGGAACCGTTCATGGACGTAATCATGATAGGTGCGCACGATAGCGTCGGCCAGGCGATCGGTGGCGTCCGCGAACACGCGGATCAGCTGCATCAAAGCATCGCTGGGCATCCCGAGTGCCAGCGCTTTGACGAGCACTTGCAAAGTTGCGACGTCAGATTCTGTTCCGGCGCCGACGTCGTTCCAGTCCAGAATTTCGGCCAGTTCACTGATCACTGTGTCGTCGAGGCCTAGCTGTAATGACCAGGCAGGTTGTGAACGGCGTGGAATCGCCGACTGATACCAGTTCGTCAAATGTGCCCAGCAGATCGCCCTGGCTAGCGATCGCCGCCGCAAGGTGGTCGTCACTGACGCCGCGGGTGCGCGCGAACTGGATCAACCTCACCCGGTGCAGAGAGTCGGGTTCGAAATGTCCATCCGGTCGGCGGTGGAGCAACTCGGTATCGGCATACCCACGAATGCGGGCCTCGGATTCCCCGGCGGCAGCCGCTAGTTTGTCCAGACTCCAGGGTCCCGACGCAGCATTCTTGCGGCGTCGGCCTACTCGCGGTGGGTCATGCTCATTGTGCGTCGAAGGCATAGAAGGCCTCGAACGTCGTTCCATTATCGCTCGAGCGGTGAATACCGTTATCGGTGGCAACGAACACCAGGCCGCGGCCAGCCGCCAGCACAGCCTGCGTTTGCTCACCCAAGGCGCGCCGCGCTTGCCACGTGGCGCCCGAATCCTGGCTTGCATACACCGTCCCAAAGGGATCGATTCCGATCACAGGGCCGTCCTCAGGCCAGCTCAACAAGGCCAGCTGGGGTTGGGCACCGACCGGTGTGAACGTCTTGGCCCGGTCGAGGCTGCGCGCAAGTCCATCGGCGGTCGTCGCCAGAACCTCATTCGCGTTGTGCGGTGAGACCGCAATGTCGACAGCGCTGATCGCGGCGCGTTGATCCCAGGCGCGTTTATCAGCGCTGACCATCACAGTCTGGGTGCGGCTGTTGAGGCCGTAGACCAGCCCGTGCCGGTAATCGAGCGCATGGAAATCAGCCTCGCCGGCCATCGACACCGAGGTCCACGATTGGCCGCCATCTGTGGTCTCGATCAAACCGAGGTGCGGCGGCGCGTCACGATCGTTCTCGCCGGGATGTCCGCTGCCGAGGAAGTGGTCGGGTCCGGCAACGGTGAAGCCCATGAAGTCCTGCACGACACCACCGACGAGTTCGGGATCGCGCTCGTTGGCGATCCGGTACACACCGAAATGTGTGCCCGCATACAGCGCTCCGTCGGCCGGATTGATGCCTAGGCCGTGGATGTGGGCCAGACCTCTGCTGTCGGGTTGGCTGGATGTCGTGCCGCTGTTGGAACACGCGCCGACCAACAGCATCGTCACCGCCAACAGGGCAACGAGCGTTGACCGCATGCTCACCTCGTTCCAAGCCAAGGATTCGCCGATGGGCGGCATCAGAGGTTTGCGTTGCCTGTTCGCCACTGCTCCCATGGGATGTTCCAGTCCCCGAGACCGTCGGTCCCCGACAGCGTCGGGCCCACGGTGTTGACGACCTCGACGATGTCGCCGCGTTTGGTGTTGTCGTAGAACCAGATCGCGTTGGCGGGGCTCACGTTGAGGCAGCCGTGGCTCACGTTGGTGCGGCCCTGGCTGCCCATTGACCACGGCGCTGAATGCACATAGATGCCGCTGTAGGACATCTGCGTGGCCCAATCCACATCGAGGCGGTAACCCTCCGGCGAGTTGACGGGCACACCGTAGGTCGACGAGTCCATGATCAGGTGCGAATACCGGTCACCGATGATGTAGGCGCCATTATCGGTAGGCGTGCTGTCCTTGCCCATCGAGAGCGGCATGGTTCTGACCACTTCACCGTTGCGCCGCACGGTCAGCGTCTTGGTGCTGTCATCAGCCGTGGCGATGACTACGTCGCCGATGCTGAACCGGGTGGTGATGTCCTCCTGCCCGAAAAGGCCATCACCGAGATCCACCCCGTAGGTGTTGACCGCCACCTCGACCTTAGTTCCGGGCTTCCAGTATTCGGCTGGGCGCCAACGCACTTCGCGGCTGTTGAGCCAGTAGAACGCGCCTTCTACTGGCGGGTTGGTCGTCACCTTGATGGCCTTCTGCGCCGCCAACCGGTTGGGGATGTCCTCATCGAAGCGGACCGCGATGGGCTGGCCGACACCCACCACCTCACCGTCATTCGGCATGACGTAGGGCATCGTCAGGTTCTCCGGCGACTGCGTCTCAAATGTCATGCTATGGCGCGCCACGCCGCCGAGTCCGAGCGCCTCGGCGTTGAGCGTGTATTGCTTGTTGTAGCCCAACGCCTCGGTCGTTGCCCACGTGAGTCCATCCGGGCTCAGCTGCCCGTCGACCAGATTGCCCTCTTCGTTGACCATGCTGACCGCGCCCAGCACGCCGTCGCCGGCGGCGACGGTGACAGGGGAATCCACAGGAACGCCGACGGCGCCATCGCTCACCGACGCTTGCAGCCGGGGCACCAACAGGTCGCTGTATGGATCGCCCTTGTCCGCAATCACCTGAGGCGCCGGAGCAGACGCGTTGCTGCTGCATGCACCGAGCGCCAATGCCAGAGCGGAGCCCGCCGCCACGGCGATCAGCCAGAACCGGTAACCCCGTCGGCGTGTTACCGAACCGCGCTGCCGCATCGCCCTTCCCCTCTCTGCTCGCTGCCAATCAAGCGGCAGCGATCGAGCAACTACCGTGCGCCCACGCCAGCACTGCGCACCGCCATGGTCACCTCCAGAGTTACCGTCCCGTATATGGCTCAACTAGTCCTTCGTTAAAGATTCGGTAAAGCTTTCCCGATCGGCCATTTGCCTGCGCCGAATGTCGTCCGCGCAGCAGCCGAGCTGGCCCTGCGGTCTACTATCTGTGTACGTACATACTAGCGTTTCGACAGGGGAACCCTATTGGGCGCCCTGCACCTTTTCAGAATGCCTGGCATGGGTCACCGCAGTGCGGCGGCAAGCATTACGGCCGTGAATGACTGGCCGCTGCTGTCTAATAGCTAGAATAGTATGTAGCTGCAGCGTATTTCATGTGGGCACATGTGAGATCCGCGGTCTGTCGACGCGACAATGGGGGACTGGGATTCCGCAGAACGCGTCGAGGTCTGCACGTGCCGGGCGGTGAGGTGTGGTGAATGCGGCCGACTACCTGGTTGCCTGGGCAACGCTGTACTTCGACTGAGTGACTCAGAGTCGGCGGCCGCGGCGGTCTCCGACCTACGGGCAACGAAATTGACCGAGCCGACCAACTGGACCTCGCCACAACGAGTCTTGGTTCCCGGAGACCCCGATGTGCTGGCGATCGGCTACACCGTCGTGGACCCCGAGACGGGACGTCAGCGGGTCGCTATGCGTTCCTTTGCTTTTTACGGTTCGGATGTGCTTACCCAGGTGGTCCGAGTGGTTGGCGGCCTGGCGCCGGCGGCACAGCTTGTTGTAAAAACCATCAACGTGCAACGTGTGATCATCGACCGGTTTCCGGCGACCGATCCAGCAGACTTCGCCGAGATCTCGCTCGATCCCACCGGCTTGTTGGCACGTACCCTGCTTCTGTCGCCGGAGGAGGCGGCGCCGGTTCAAAATGCGCGTTACGGCAAACGTGGGGCATTGCATTTCCAAACCGACCCGATCTGGTCGTCTGCCTTGTTCGACGAGACGGTCATGGACTTAGCGGCCAGGGCCAAGACGAACGTATACCGCCTGTCAGACGGTTACGCCGCACTGGTGATGGTCGACGAATTCGCCGCTGATGCCCAAGGCTCAGCTGGGAAACCCGTCGACGGCGTCGAATTCATGCCGGTTAGTCACCGGGTATGGCGACAAACCGGTGGTGCGCAGCGGATGGTGCGCACCATCGAATCCTGAGCACAGCGTCGGCGACGCGAGTCGGATTCCGCGCCGTCACCCATGAAGCGACGTTGCATCCTCACAGGCGGCAACATTCGTCACGGCGACGCTGCGCCGCCGTCCTCGCGCCAGTAGGCCGTCGCCGCCTCCGGATAGAGGGGACCCGCGCGAGCGGCGTTACTACAAGCGCTCGCCAAGTTCCCACTCTGCATAGACAACTCCGATGCCATTTCGTAACCTATTCGAGACTTACGTACTTCCACCGGACTTCGGCCACCGCAGTTAAGGATCGTCTGCTTGAAACTCGATCGCAAAGAGCGCATGGGTCCTTCGTCAGGGCGGTGGCTACTTGGCACGCTTGCATCGCTTTCGGTCTTGGGGTCAATGGTGGCCGCCGATGTGAGCGCAGATCCAGCCGCCGACGCGTTAGCCAGGCTTAACGAGTTGTCCCGCACGGCCGAACAGACGACTGAGGCGATGCACTCGGCGCAGATAGACCTTGACGCCAAATTGGCCGCCCGGCAGGCCGCCGAGCAGCGCCAGACCGCCGACGAGGCGGCACTGGAATTGGCTAAGGCTGAGCTGACTGGGTATCAAGGCGCCGTCGACAAGGTCGCGGTCACCATGTATGTGGGCGGCCGGCCCGACGGTGTATCAGCGATGTTGACCGCCGAATCTCCGCAACAGCTGATTGATCAGCTGGCTCTCGAGCAAGCGATGGCCACCGAGATGACCGAACGGATGCGGGCTTTTCGAAAAGCCAACGAGCGGGCCGTGTTGGCGGCCCAAGCCTCAGCGGCATCAGCCGAAGCAGCGCGTGCCGCCGCGGAGCAGGCGGCCGCGGTCCGCGCGCAGCTGCAGTCCAAGCAAAGCGACCTGCAGCGTCAGATCGTCGCGGTGAAGGCGCAGTACGACGCTTTGACTCCCGATCAGCGCACCGCCTTGGCCGATCCCGGCCCGCCGCCCCCGCCATTGCCTGCAGCACCGGCACCAGCTGACCCGGCGATTGTCGCGATGCCCGGTCAGCCGCCCGTCGAGAACGCCGTGCCGCCGGCCGTGCCGGGCGGTGAGGGAGCTGCTGTGGTGCAGGCGGCGTTGTCGCGGGTGGGCTCGCCGTATTCGTGGGGTGCGACCGGGCCGAATGCCTTCGACTGCTCGGGGCTGATCAAGTGGGCCTTTCTGCAGAACGGCAAGTCGCTACCGCGGTCGAGCCAGGCTCTGGCCCAGGGAGGTCAACCGGTCGCGATCTCAGACCTGCAACCTGGGGACATCGTGACGTTCTACTCCGATGTCTCTCATGCCGGCATCTATATTGGTGAAGGGATGATGGTGCACGCCTCGACCTACGGCACACCGGTGAAGGTGTCGCCCATTGCGAACGCTCCATTCCACAACGCGCGCCGCTACTAGCAGCGCGGTAGTCAACCGCGGAAGAAGTCGGCGGTGCGCTGAGTCCATGTCTGGACGTCATCGACGGTGCGGTTGTCGGCGGCCTCGAGGAGATCGAGAAGATCGTCGTGTTCGAAGGGTAGTCGGCGGGTGTCGACCGGCCGGTGGAGTGTCCGTGCCCACGCTGGTCGTAGGTGAGCAGGCGGCGATCTGCAGCGACGGCGTCGATGCCGAACAGCTGCAACACCCGCACGGCGGCCCTACTGGGCAGCGCGCCGTGGGCGTAGCCGACGCCCCGTCCGCGGCCGGCCGATGAGCTCGTAGGCAATCATTGCTCCGTCTGCGATGCTGCAACTGTCACTCGACATAGGCCTCATCCGATACCCCTACAGGGCAAATATGCCAAACGCCGGCCGGATCGATTGCAATATCCCCAGCGCGATGGGCTTGATCGGGCCGAGGTCCGGCGCAACCAGCGGTCTTTACCGATTCTCCATCGAAAATCGAGCCGTCCCTTAGGTCTTGGTCCCATGCTGGTAGCCGACGAGTGGACAGCCAATCGCCGTTGATGCCCGGCATGCGCTCACCGGCGGGCGCATCGTCCACCAGGGACACAGTACGGCTGCCGATGACTAAGGAAGGAATTCGTGTGCACATCAAACGGTTCGTTACCATCGCTGCCTCTGCGGCGGCGGTCGCGGTGGCGTTGAGCGCCTGTAGCAACGACAACCCGCGGGGCGAGCATGACATGTCGTCCATGACGACCTCGGCTGCGGCGACGCCGGCACCCTCAACGCCGGCCGGTGGCGGTGCGCAGGCCCAGGCCCACAACGACGCGGACGTCAGCTTCGCGCAGGGAATGATCCCCCACCATCAACAGGCGATCGAGATGAGCGACATGCTGCTGGCCAAGCAGGGCATCGACCCGCGCGTGGTGTCGCTGGCCAACCAAATCAAGGCGGCTCAAGGGCCCGAAATCCAACAACTGCAGGGCTGGCTGACGGATTGGGGCGTGGCCACGACATCGCCCGGCGGCGGCATGCCCGGAATGCCAGGACATGACATGGGGGACATGAGCGGCGGCGGAGGCATGATGTCTGAGCAAGACATGGCCGCCCTGCGCGACGCGCAAGGTGTCGAGGCCAGCAGGCTGTTCTTGACGCAGATGACCGAGCACCACCAAGGCGCCATCACTATGGCGCAAACCGAGGTCGACAGCGGTCAGTTCGCGCCCGCAATCGAGATGGCGCGGTCGATCATCTCCTCTCAGCAGGAGGAAATCGACACGATGCAGCAGATCCTCGGGTCACTGTAGGGCCGAGCCGCCAACCTGAGGCGGCGAACTTTCCTCCGTGTCCCCGTGCCGGTGTTGTCCCTCCGGCACGGGGACCGCACTTTGGTGAGACCCACGTGGTGGCGGCCGGCGCTCGGACAGCCAACGCGTTTGTGCCACGGGCCGGCGGGTACCCACATTTCTGGAAGCCGATACCCTACCTGGGTAGGGTACGGCGCAATCCGAGGGAGTTGGTATGCGGCGGCCCGGTGGCCCAGCTGCGCCAACCGGCCGCGCAGTACTTTCAAACCAACATCTGATTCACTACCAGTGGCTACACCACTTTCCCGCCGCTGCAATGCGCGCAGTCGACAGTCGGCATCAACCGGCTGATCTTCTCCGTCGACTCTCCCTACACCGACAACGCCTCGGCACGGGCGCTGCTCGATAGGGCGCCGGATCAGTCCCGCAGACCGCCAGAGGCTTGCGCGTGGCACCGTGGAGGCACTGCTGCGGGTGTGAGAACTCCATCCGCAGAACAATTTTGGATGCTTGAACGGTCAGCGTGCCCGCCCAACCGTGCCGGCGTGCGCTGAGGCCAGGTTGCGTGGCAGCGGAAGCGTGATGGTGAACGTTGTCCCGGTCCCCGCACCCTGGCTGCTGGCGCTGATGTGGCCGCCGTGTGCCTCAACGAGCGCCTTGGCAATGGCCAGGCCAAGCCCGGAGCCCCCGTGGTCGCGGGTGCGCGCCGTATCGGCGCGGTACAACCGTTCGAACACATGCGGTAAGTGCTCCGCGGCGATGCCCTCGCCGGTGTCGGTGACCCGTAGCAGGAGTTGGGTGCCGTCGGTGCCGGCGTGCACGTCAACCCGCCGGTGCGGTGGTGTGTGCCGTAGCGCGTTGTCGAGGAGGTTCGCCAGTACCTGGGACAGTCGCTGCTCATCGCCCCACAGCGGCGGCAGCTCGGTGGTGGGCAGATGCGTCGACAACGACACGGCCTTGGCGCGGTAGCGCCCGCTCAGCGCGGCCGCCGTGTTGGTGATCAGCACGGCGACGTCAATGTCGGCGAACTCCAGCGAAGTCGCGCTTTCCTCAGCCTGCGCGAGGGCGGCAACGTCCTCGGCGAAACGCACCAGGCGCTGAGTCTGGTCGCGCAGCATCGCGGTGGTGGCGGGAGTCAATGACCGCACACCGTCCTCGATGGCCTCGGTGTAGGCCTGCAAAACCGATACAGGAGTGCGTATTTCGTGGGCAAGATCGGCGAACAGCTGGCGGCGGCTGGTGTCGACAGCCTGCAGTTGGGCGGCCATTTGGTTGAACGCTTGCGCCAGCGAGTCGAAGTCCTCACCGAGGTGCGGCGGTGATACCCGGATCCCATAGCGGCCCTCGGCGACCGCGGTGGCCGCCGACGCCACTTCGGTGATGGAGCGCTGCAGTCTGCGGCTGACGTACCAGCTGACCGCGAACGCGACCAACGCCGAGACTGCAACTGCGCCGCCGACCGATAGCGCGGTGGCGTACTGGTAGGCCTGGTCGGCGTGGAACTCCTCGGCGGAACCGGCAGCCACGCCGGCTTGGTGTAGATGTTCACGAAACAGCGGGGGCCCCACGATCGCGGCGACCACCCAGGTGGTGATGGCGCCGGCCAGCAACACCATGGTTTGAGCGATCAGCAGCCGCATGCCGATGCCGGGCCGCCGACGCATCGGCGTGGCCATCACTGCCCGCTTCCCATGCGGTATCCAACGCCGCGAACGGTGATGACGTAACGCGGCGCGGCTGGATCGTCGCCCAGTTTGCGTCGCACATGGCCGATATGGACATCAACGAGGTGTTCGTTACCGACCCAGGGCCCCTCGCGCACGGTCTCAAGCAACTGGCGGCGGCTCAGTACCACGCCCGGGCGCGCCGACAGGGCGGCGAGTATGTCAAATTCGGTGCGGGTCAACAGGATCAGTTCACCATCCAGGGACACTTCCCGCGCCGCCACATCGATACGCAACGGCCCAAACGACAGCGGGGCCGGTAGGTCGCCGCCGCGGTCGCTGGCGGGCTCGGGGGTGGCGCGCGGGCGCCGCAGCATCGCGCGGATGCGCGCCACCAGTTCGCGTGGGCTGAAGGGTTTGACGACATAATCGTCGGCGCCGACAGTGAGTCCCACGATGGTGTCCATTTCGGTGTCGCGGGCGGTGAGCATGACCACGTAGGCGTCGGAGAAGGTGCGCAGCTGGCGGCACACTTCTAACCCGTCCATGCCGGGCAGCCCGAGGTCGAGGATCACCACGTCGGGGTCGAAGTCGCGGGCCACGGCCACAGCATCGGGACCGTTGTCGACGATGCGGGTGGTGAAGTGCTCGCGATTCAGGTAGCTGGCCACCACCTCAGCCAGCGCGGCCTCGTCATCGACCACGAGCGCCCGGTAGCCTCGCGCATCCTCACCCGAGGGCACTGATGTGTTGCTCATGGAGCTCATGGTGCCGGGTCACCGCTGCGCGGTGACGCCCCGCGGCATTCTTCAACGAATCTTCACACGACCTCTATCGTTTCGGCGGCTTGCGGCTCGCATGGTGGTCAGCGAAGGAGGCCGCTATGAGTATGGGATGGGCGCCAGTGGCGTTCGACGCCGCCGGGGAATGGCAGCTCTGGCTGGCGCTGACCGGTGTACTGGTCTTGTGTTGGGGGCTCGTCGTTGTCGCCACGGCCACACTGTTCGGCGGCCCGGTGGGTGGGCGCCATAGTGGCCGATTGGCCAGCCCTTACTGGGGCGGCAACCGCAGCGACAAACCAACGCGTGACGGATCGCGACAGGAATCTCGGTAGTGGCGGGGTCACCGGGGAGCGGGCAGTGGAGTCGGCGAAGCTTTCTTGCTGCAACGGTGGCGGCTGGGGCGACTCTGGCGGCATGCACGCGCGACAGCAGCGTCGTCGTGCCCAAGAATGCGGTGGCCGACGCCGAGGCGCGGCGTCCGCACAGTGGGCGCACGGTTTCCGCGACGCTCACCGCGGATCGGGCGCGCGTGGACCTCGGCGGTACGGTCGCCGAATCGGTGTCCTACAACGGCACGGTCCCCGGGCCCCTGGTGCGAGCATCGGTGGGCGACGAACTGGCCGTCACGGTGCGCAACCGGCTCGGCCGCACCACATCGGTGCACTGGCATGGCATCGCGCTGCGCAACGACATGGACGGCGCATCGCCGGCCACGCGGGACATCGACGCTGGCCGTGACTTCACCTACCGGTTCTCGGTTCCGCATCCGGGCACCTACTGGGCCCATCCGCATACTGGTCTGGACGCCGACACCGGCCTGTATTTCCCCGTCATCGTCGACGATCCCAACGAACCTGGCGACTATGACGCCGAGTGGGTGGTCATGCTGGATGACTGGACTGAGGGAGTCGGGTCCAGCCCGGCCCAGATCTATGACGGGCTGCGCGACGCGTCAGCGCCCGGGCACGATATGCCCGGGATGGACGACATGCCCGGTATGGGCATGGTGCCGGGGGTCGGCGGAGTGGGGCGCAGCGCGCTGCTCGGTGGCGACGCCGGAGACGTCAGCTACCCCTATCATCTGGTCAATGGGCGTATTCCACAGGCGCCCAGCACCTTTCGGGTCAAAGCAGGTCAGCGCGTGCGGGTTCGGCTGATCAACGCCGGCTCCGACACGGCCTTTCGGGTCGCGTTGGCCGGGCACAAGTTGACGGTGACCCACACCGACGGATTCCCTGTCGTGCCAACCGAGGTTGACGCGGTGCTGCTGGGAATGGGGGAGCGCTACGACGTGGTGGTCACCGCTGGCGACGGCGTCTTCCCGCTCGTTGCTGCCGCCGAAGGCAAGAACGCATCGGCACGTGCCTTGTTGGTTAGCGGCTCGGGTTCCCCGCCCGTCCCCGAGTATGCGCCGCCCGAACTGCAGGGTCGGGTAGGCACGGTTGGGACCTTCGCCGCGGCGGCAGGTGCGGTGCTGCCCGCCGGGCGCGCCGATGTCGAGCTTTCAGCCGATTTGGCCGGGTCGATGATGAGATACGACTGGACCATCAACGGCCGCGCCTTCTCCAATACCCGGCCTTTGGAAGTGCTTGAAGGCCAACGCGTCACGTTGTCGTTCAACAACACCTCAATGATGTGGCATCCCATGCATCTGCACGGCCATACCTTCGAGGTGCTGACAGCCGAGGGGCGCCCAGGGGCCCGTAAGGACACCGTGATCGTGCTGCCCATGCAGCACCTCCAGGTGTCGTTCATCGCGGACAACCCTGGTGAGTGGATGATGCACTGCCACAACACCTATCACCAGGAAGCTGGCATGATGACGAGCCTTAACTACACGAGCTGACCGTGTGACGACGGCAGCTGAACGGGTAGATCAGTACTCGATCAGCCGGGTGACGTAGGGCATCATGCCGCTGGTCCGCACGGGGGCGATGCGGACCTGTGAGCCGGTGTAAGGAGCTTCGAGCATCTGCCCGTTGCCCAGGTACATCGATTCGTGTTGGCTGGCGTCGGGGCCGTAGAAAATCAGATCCCCGCGACGCATCTGTGATGAAGGAATCTTGCGCCCCGCGTTGTACTGTGACCCGGAGTAGTGATCCAGTTTGATGCCGACGCCGGCGAAGGCGTACAAGTACAGGCCCGAGCAGTCGAACCCGACGGTGTCGGCGCCCCCATCGATACCTCGTGAGGGGCCGTTGGCGTTGCCGCCGCCCCACGAGTAGGGCACGCCGAGCTGCGACATGGCGCGGCGGATGACGAGTTCCATCGCCTGCTGGCCGGATGCGCGCGGGATGCGGCCGTTGGTGAAGCCGGGATCGGCGGGTGCGGACGCTTGGGGCAGTATCCCTAGCTGGGTGAGGAATTTGCGGCCCATGTCGGCGGTCAGCTGCGCCGAGGTTGACGAGATCTGCAGCACTGAGTTGATGATGGCGATGGGATCGCCAGTGACGTTGGCGCTGGGCACCATCGGCAGGGTGGTGTCCCATTGACTGGTGTCTGTCGGGCCCGGCGTCCGCGCGGGGCTTTGCGGGTCCCATCGGTCCGGTGACTGCGGCGCGGCGCCCGCGGCGCCCACCGGTGGCGCGTTGCCGGGTGCAATTGGCGGACGAGCCGCGGTCAACCTGGCTTGGGCGGTGTCGCGGGCGGCCACCAGCCGATTGACTTCGGCCTGCTGGCCACTGAATTGGCGTTGCGCGTTGGTCAGCGCGCTCACCGCGGCCTGTTGGCTTCGTTCGGCGTCGGTGGCTGCCTGATCGGCACGCTGTTGGGCTGCGCGCGAAGCCGAGGCCTTGTTCGCCTGCTCGCTGCGGGCGCGCTGCAGCGAGGTCAGCGCGTTGCGGTGGCTCAGCGCTAGGGTTTCTTCGGCGCGAGCGGTCGCAATGATGTCCTCGGGGCTGGACGCCCCCAGCAGCGCCCGGGGTGGGCCATTGATGTAGGTGGCGGCGGCGAAGTCATCGAAGCGCCGCTGCGCTGCGGTGATCGCCGCGTCGGCGTCGGTCAGTGCCTGCTCATTGCTTCTCACCTCGGCACGGGCGGCGTCGGCGGCCTCCCGAGCCTTTGCGACCTCGACCAGGGCCTTGTTGACACCTTCCTGCTGGCCTTGAATCTGCCCGCCGATATCGGCCAGCCGCTGATTGGCTTGCGCGAGACCCGCGACCAACGCCGACATGTCTGAGCCGGAATGGCTGGTTGCGTCATGGGAAGCCGCTGCGGTACCCCACGAATAGCCCAGCAGGGTGGCACAGACAATGACGGCGGCGAGGCCTCTGACGTGATGGCGTACAGACCTCATCAGATGATCTCCCTTAGCGGGGTGCGCGGGCGCGTCACCGTCGGCAGGTCTTCGGTCATACTCCTGTGGGACAGCTACGGACTGTGCGAGTAAGCAGGTGTGCAGTACGTAGACGAAACGTACATCACTACTGTCTCACTGGAAACATTCGTCACAGTCTCACTCTGATAACGGATCAAGATCGATTGATATTGATTGGAGCCCGCGTCGAACATTTGCCTAGCGTGAACCGCTCGCTGCGCAGCGACGGCGTAACCCGTCTCCATGTAACTACTATGTAGAATAGTAGTTACGGGTGGCGCTGCTCTTGTTGGTGGCGCATACCTTAATCAGACAAAGGGAGATGCGTTTGATGATCGGTGGTCGGCTTAAAGTCTTTGTGCTTGCCGCCGTTTTACTGATCACCGCGGTGCTGGGAGCCGGGGTGGGCGTCTACCTGTGGCGCTGCGGCACTGACTGCACACCGGCCGCCTCCTCCACCGATGCGCAGGCCGGTGGCACTACAGCAGCGCTGGGGCCCGCGGTGCTCGCCATCAGCCCCGGGCGCGGCGCCACCGATGTCGATCCGCTGGCGCCGGTGACCGTCACTGCGACGTCGGGCACGTTGTCTGAGGTGGTTATGGTCAATGAGCAGGGGCGCCGCATCGTCGGCATCGTCACCCCCGACAAGACTTTCTGGAAACCCGGTGTGCCGCTGGGCTATGGACGCACATATACTGTCACCGCGACCGCCGTCGGTGCACACGGGACTTCTATACAGCAGGTTTCGACCTTCACGACGCTGACGCCGGGCAACCAAACCAAGGTGTCGCTGACCACGATGGCCGGGACCGCCCTGCGCGATGGCGCTACCTATGGCATCGGCACCGTTGTAGTGGCCCACTTCGATGAACCGATCACCGATAAGGCGGCCGCCGAGCGACGACTGTCGGTGACTGCCTCACCACCGATGCGCGGCTCGTGGTACTGGCTTGACGACCAGAACGCGCATTGGCGCCCACCACAGTATTATTCGCCGGGAACGGTGGTGACCGTTGAGGCCGACATCTATGGTGCACCGCTGGGTCAGAGCCTGTACGGCCAAGAGGATGCCCGGGTCAGCTTCAGAATCGGCGATGCCCATGTGTCGGTCGCTGATGATTTGACCAAGCAGGTGAGCGTCTATAGCAACGGCCAATTGGTGCGCACCATGCCGACCTCGATGGGGATGGGCGGCACCGAAACGGTTAACGGGCAGACGATTTCGTTTTGGACTCAGCGCGGCATCTACACGGTCATGGACAAAGCCGACCAGGTGGTGATGGATTCGTCGACCTACGGTCTGCCCATCAATTCGCGGCTGGGCTACCGCGAAACGATTTCACTCGCCACCCGGATCAGTACGGACGGGGTTTATCTGCACCGGCTCGACAGCACTGTGTGGGCGCAGGGCAACACCAATGTCTCTCATGGCTGCTTGAACCTCAACTCAGACAACGCTCGATGGTTCTTCGACTTCTCCGTGCCCGGTGACATCGTCGAGGTCCGCAACACCGGTGGCGAGGCTCTGCAGGTGTGGCAGAACGGCGATTGGAGTATGCCTTGGGACAAGTGGTTGAAGGGCAGCGCGCTGTCGTGACTACCGCGCGGCCTGGCGCCGCGATCGCCCACCTGACTAAGTACTATTAGAGTTAGTACTGAGCTGGAGGATGTTTCGGACTGCGAGCGCGGGATGGTGATCAGATGTCGGGGCGTGGTGTGGTGTGGCTGCAATTGGCCGTCGCGGTGGTAGCGGCGGCAGTCGTCGCTGTGGCCGTCGGTGTGCCCAGTGCCGTGCTCGCCAATCCCATCTTCGTGCGCATGACCCCGGTACCGTGGTGGAGCTATCTTGTATGGGCGCTGACGGCGTTGCTCAGCGGTGTGCTCGCGGCGACCTATGTTCATCGTCGTGCCACCGTATCCGCGTCCACGGGGCGAATCGGAATCGTCGCTAACGTCGGCTCGGTGCTGGCCGTGGGCTGCCCGGTGTGTAACAAACTGGTGGTGGCAGCTCTCGGCGTGAGCGGGGCACTGACGGTGTGGGCGCCGATTCAGCCTCTGCTCGCGGCGGCGTCCTTGGGACTGCTGAGCTGGGCGCTGTGGCGAAGGTTGGTGACATTTCGGTCCTGCCCGGCGGGGGGCGACAGCGCGCCGTCGCCCCCGATGACTTTGGCGCCGTCGGCGCCCGAACGCGACAACTAGTGCTGCGAAGTCGATCGCTGGGCGTGTTGATCGTCGCCGCGGCGGTCACCGTCGCTGGTGTCCTCATCAGCGACGTTGAGCTGTCCGTACCCGCCGGGCAGCAACGCAGCGCGGACAGCCCCGAGCTCGGTGCGGACCCCGCAGGCACTGAAACCGGCGCCACTCCGTGCCCGGTGTCAGTATCTGGCGCCGTCGCGGTGCCGACACTGTCCGGGGCGATGGCCCGCTGCCTGGGATCTGCGCAGCCGGTAGATGTGGGTGCGGCGGTGAGCGGTGCGCCGACGCTGCTCAATCTCTGGGCGTCGTGGTGCGCACCGTGTCGCGCGGAGATGTCGGTGCTCGATGCTTACAAAGACACGCCGGGCGCGGTGCGGGTGGTTGGTATCAACGTGCGCGATCGGCCAGGTTCGGCGGCGGTTCTGGCCCGCGACCTGCGCATCGGCTATCCCTCGTTTACTGAAGCTGATGAGGTGGCCGGCGCGTTGGGCGCACCCCAACTGCTGCCGCTGAGTTACCTTGTCGACACCGACGGATCTGTGCGCCGGCTCCCGATGGTGGTGTTTGGCGATGTCGCGCGGGTCTCCGAAACGGTCGCCGCCGCGCGTAGAGAAAGGCAAGAATGATGACACCGCGCAAAACAACCGGCCGGACGACGCGGCGCACCCCACCGCGCGAGACGCGCCCGCTTCCCGGGCTGGGCGAGTTGGAGGCGGCAATCATGGATGTGGTTTGGCGCGCCGACGATGCAGTACGGGTCCGCGACGTCCTCGACGAACTCGAATCCGTCCGCAACCCCGCCTATACGACCGTGATGACCGTGATGGACAATCTCTACCGCAAGGGGTGGTTGAGCCGTGAGCTCGACGGCCGCGCGTACATCTACCAAGCCACTCGTGACCGCATACAGGCGGCCACCGACGCGCTGCGCGAATTACTTGCCGACAGTGGCGATCCCGCCGCGGCGCTGCTGCACTTCGCGCGCAGCGCCACCACCGCGGAGTCGCGAGCTTTGACTCGCGGGCTCAAGGAACGGGGCCGACAGCGGTGACCGCACTGATGTGGTGGACCATCGGCGGTATCGCCGTCGGCGTCTTCACACCGCCAATATTGCGGGCGTTGACGCGTCGCGGCACCGATGCCGCGGTGCTGTTGACCGTGTGGGCGGCGCTGGTATGCATAACGCTCGCCGCGGTCGCACTGCCGGGTCTGGCCGAACTGCTTCACCGGTGCTGGCTGGCGCTGCACGCCGGTCCACCCGGGCGGGTCGACACCGTCGCGGGAATTTTCAGCGCTGCCGCGGTGGGCGTCGCGGCGTTACGCGGAGGTTGGCAGCTGAGGCGCACCGGCCGGCAACGGCGTCGCTTGCACGACAAACACGTCGAGCTGGCTTGGTTGCTGACCGGGCGCACGCCGCGACCGGGCGCGGTGTTGTGGCTGCCTGCTTCCGAGCCGCTGGCCTACAGCCTGGCAGGCAATCCGGCGCTGGTAGTGATGAGCACCGGGCTTCAGCAGTGCCTCGACAGCGCAGCCGTGCGCGCCGTCGAAGCTCATGAGCGTGCCCACGTCCGCCGGCGCCATCATCTGCTGATCGCCGTCGCCCAGGCCGCCGCCGCGGGATTGGGATGGCTGCCGTTGATGCGCCAGTCACCCTCATTGGTCCGCACGCTCGTTGAGCTGGACGCCGACGCGCATGCGGCCCGTTCCCACGGAAACCTTGGGCTACGCCGGGCGCTGCAGACATTGCAGAGCGCTTCGGCGCCGACGCCGGCGCTGGGCATCGCCAGTGAATGCACTCAGCTGCGACTGGCCCGGCTGGCCAGCAGCCGTCCGTCTGCGGGCCGCTTGGCCGGATCCAGCGCTGCCTGGGGCGCAGCGCTCGTGCTGGGCATGACCACGTTGCTCACCTTCGCCGCCCTCACAGGGCTAGCGTCCTGTACCGCGGGCTGACGAGGCGGATCGCCTGCTGCGGCAATCTCTTACTGCAGGTAAGTACTACGCTAGGCCACCTGTTGTGGGGCGCTGCGGCGTGGCCGCGCCACTGAGTGCCCTCCCGAGCAACACGACGGCTCGGCTCACCGTAGCGCTCGGCGAAAAACGAAGGGAGCAGAACGCTTTCATGGAAACCCGAATGTGAATCAAAATGCGCTGCATCCCGGCAGTAGATTCGCTCCCTCCCGCTGGGAGTGGCCATCGCGCCCGTGGGAGGGCAGTTCATCATTATGGTGAGCCCGAATGGCTGTATGTATCGCCGCGAGCGCGCCCAGCGGCTCACGAGGCCCGTCTATTGTCACGCATCCACTGGCGTGTCTGCAGTGGCATGGCCGCCGAGTGATCCGACGTCACGAAGACGCAGTCCAGCGCCGTTGGCTGGACTCGCATCGAATGCGACCCACCGTGCGCGTTCCCGACTTACGCCCCATCTAGTACTAGTCTAAATAGTAGATAATCGGGTCGTATCGGAAAGGAGCGCCGTGGCGCGAGGCGAAAGAGTCCAGGCCTCGCGCCGAGGGGCGGATCGAGATCGACGCCGCTGGGCGCGCTTCAGACGCGCGGTGGGTTCCCTGCTCATCGTGGTGGGCTTGGCGGTGGCGACCGCGCATCTGATTGCTCATTTCGCGAACATGCGAGTCGTCGGGGCGCTGGATCTGCTGATCGGCTTTCCGATGGCCGCCACGTTGGTCCTCGTGGGCTTGTTATTGATAGAACTGCAATCAACGCCGCCCAGATCGAGTCGTCGACACGACAGGCACGTGATGTGATCACCTCGTTGAAGCTGTCGGGGCATCAACTAGCAGAGAATCTGCGGCAGCGACGCAAATGTCGCTCAGGACAACGCCGTGGTAACGCGATGTGCCGTCTGCGCCCATTGACTGGACGGTGGCCTGGTTCTCGAACGGCAAAGCTGTTCATGCGACTTAGATCAGTCACTGGCCGGAGTGTTTGACATGACCGCGAGAACATCTGCGGCGGCCACCTCTCGGTCTCGCCAAGTCATCTGTCGCCGGGTGTAACACCAGCGCGCCGCTTACCGGCATACGTAGTACGTACGTAAGATGGGGTTAGTTGCGCATCGCGGTGAAAGGAGGGCTCGTGCACGCCACGCTTCGCGGGCTATTGATATTGACCGTCACGGCAGCCGTGGTGGCGTTGGCGTCACCGCCGGTGGGGTCGGGAGCAGCGGCATCCTCAAGCGTGGATGGCCGGGTCGCGATGGTACGTCCAAAACCTGACCAGGTGGTTGGTGTCGGGCATCCGGTGTTGGTGGGGTTCAGTGGGCCCGTCGAGGACCGCGCGGCAGCTGAGGGCAGCATTACTGTGACGGCGTCGCGGCCGGTGGAAGGTGAGTTCACCTGGCTGACCGATCGTCTCGTGGAGTGGAATCCGGACGGCTTCTGGCCGGCGCACTCGAGGGTCACGGTGCGCGTTGGTGGCTTGAAGACCGACTTCACTACCGGGGCGGCGGTGGTGGGTGTGGCCGATATCTCGGCGCACACGTTCACGGTGAGTATTGACGACCAGGTAGTGCGTGAAATGCCGGCGTCGCTGGGCAAGCCAGGCTTCGATACTCCGGTGGGGGCGTTCAAAGTGCTGGAGAAACAGCGCAACGTGGTCTTCGATTCGCGCACAATCGGAATTCCACTCGACGACCCAGAGGGATATTTGATCGACGGGGAGTATGGCGTGCGGGTGACGTGGGGCGGCGTCTATATACATTCGGCGCCGTGGTCCGTTGGGTCGCAGGGCTCGGCGAACGTTAGCCACGGCTGCATCAATTTAAGTCCAGAGAACGCCGAATGGTATTTCAACACTGTCAAGGTCGGCGACCCGGTGATCGTGCAGAGCTAGCGACTGAACGCGCGCGCGACGGAACTTGGCCCGGCTGCCAGATCCCTCAGCCGACCACCCAGCGTCCGGCACTTGGGCGGTCACGCCGACATTTTGCGCGTCACAGCAGGGCAAGACGTCCGGTGCGAGGTAGGCTCGACCACGACATTGTGGGAGGCGAAACGGTGCGTGTACGAGGATTCGGCGAGCTGGAAGCCGTGGTGATGGACCGGGTGTGGGATCGCGATCCCGAGATGGTAACGGTGCGCGACATCTTCGAAGAGCTCACGGCGGAGCGTCGCATTGCCTACACAACGGTGATGTCGACGATGGACAACCTGCACACGAAGGGGTGGCTCGAGCGGGAGCGCGATGGCCGGGCCTACCGGTATTGGGCCAACTTGACCCGCGAGGAACATACTGCCCGGTTGATGCGTGAAGCCCTCAATGGGGGAGGACGCTCGGAGCTGGTGCTCAGCTACTTCATCGAGCAGATCGGACCCAAGGAAACCGAGCGGCTCAGGGAAGCGATGCGGCGGCTTGCGAGGCGGTCGAGCAGGGCCAAGAAGCGGTGAACGCCGCGGCGTGCCTGCTGCTCTACAGCGTCGCGGTGATCGTGTTCGGCCCATCGGTGTTGGGCTTTCTTACCCGTGGTGGGCACGCGCCCAGATCTGGAGTCGCCGCCTGGTTGATCGCGATCGGCAGTGTCCTGCTGAGCTGGCTGACCGTTGTTGTGCTCATGATTCTCGATGTGCTTGCGCACCGGAACGACGGCGGCTCATTCGTCGTGTCGTGCGTCAGGTGGCTGTGTGACCTGGCCGAGGGCAAGGCGGGGAGTGCACCGCAGGCGATGCTGCTGGCTTCGGCTGTAGCCGTGATCGGTGTCGTCGCGGTCATCGGCGTGCGGCTCGTGCGTACCGTTAGGCGGCTGCGTGCGCACGCTTACGAGCATGCCCAAGCGGTCCGACTGGTGGGCCGCCCGACCGGCGAACGCGACGTGTTTGTTGTCGACGCCGCCGAGCGCACCGCGTATTGCGTGGCAGGAAAGCCACCTGCGATCGTGGTCACCTCCGCCGCCGTCGCGGCCCTCGGCGAGCGGGAGCTAGCGGCCGTGATCGCGCATGAGCGCGCCCATCTTGATGGGCATCACCCCAGAATCGTTACAGCGCTGCGCGGTTTGGCGTTGGTCATTCCCCGTCTTGCCCTGACGACGCGCGGTGCCGCCGAGGTATCGCGGTTGCTGGAAATGTGCGCCGACGATGCTGCCTCGCGCCGGCATGGCAACGGGGCACTGCTGACCGGGTTGATGACTTTGGCCGCGGGCGCCCCGACCGCGGCGCTAGGCGCTGCCGACGTCGCGGTCTTGAATCGCGCTGAGCGCCTTGCCCTTCCGCCTGCACTTCGTGTCCGCGTACGTGCGCAGGCCGCTCTTACCAGCGCGACGGCGACGATGGCCGTTGCCCCGCTGGGCATACTTGCGCTTGGCGCATCGGGGATCCTTATGTGTGGCGGCTAGTCGGCACTCACTGCGCCCTGGTCGCACATTCGTTGCTTCGTCGGCGCCGATGGGACTGGGTCCCCGGGAGACGGAACTACCGTTGGGGGGCGCTGCACAGCGGGGTCGACATCGTCAACGCGATCGGTACACCCATCGATGCTGTCGCCGACGGCGTCGTCATCGCCGCCGGCCCCGTGGCCGGGTTCGGCATCTGGGTCAAGCTGCGCCACGCCGATGACACGGTCTCCCTGTTCGCCCATCTCAACAGCACGACCGCAAATGTCGGTGACCGGGTGATGGCTGGCGATCAGGTCGCCACGATGGGAAACACAGGAAACTCCACCGGACCGCATCTACACCTGGAAGTTCACGTCAACGGCACCGACCGGGTCGATCCCGGCCCGTGGTTGGCCACGAGAGGCCTAACCGTTGGCGATCTCGTCGGATAGGCCCTCTCCTTCGAGGCCGCTCGGCGGCAGCGCTCGATTATCAACTCGGGGCGACACTGCAGAAGCGGACGCGCCTGCAGTGAGTCATGCAGGCTCAGGCGCTTAGCTGCACGCCAAGGCATACTAAGATAGGTAGTACTATCTTAGCCCGTACAAGTTCGGAAGGTCGTCTATTGCCATGAGTCCCATCCGGCGCCTGTCACGAAGCCCCAAACCGTCGATATACACGCCGATATACCGGCGGGAGCGGTCTCGCCGTCTGCTGGGCTGGCTGCTCGTCGGGGTGGGCTCAGTGATGGCATTCGCGCACGTATACACACACCTTGCACAGATGCGCATCGTCGGCTACCAGGATCTGCTGCTGGGTTATCCCATGGCGGGGATGCTGGTGCTGGCCGGCTTCATGCTCGTTGGCTGGGCCGCCAAACCCGGCCGTTGACGCGGTGGTCCGCCGAATCCGCAATGTCACCGGTGGGTGATGGGGATTGAGGATCCGGCCGGTGAGCGTCACGATCAGCGTCGCGGCGGCGATCGCGATGAGCGCCCACCGCAATAGCGGCGCCCACCGCGTCGCGGGAGTGAAGCTATTGACCAGGTATGCGGGCTCGAAGAATTCGGTATCCGCCACGACCCTGCCCTGCGGGGTAATCACCGCGCTGATGCCCGTGGTACCAGCTACGACGAGGCTGCGGCCATGCTCGATGGCCCGGATTTTGGCGAATGCAACTGCTGGCGGCTCATCTGCTCGTTGAACGTGGCGTTGTTGCTCGCGACCGCCAGCATCTGCGCGCCGTTGAGCACTGCCTCGCGGGCGGCCCGATCGAAGATGACCTCCCGTTCCGAACCAGAACCCGAGCGGTCCACCGGCGGAGCAGTAGCCCCACAGTCCGAACCTGGACGGCGATTTCACCGCATCCGCCTCAGCCACGCCGTGATGTCGTGATGCTCGCTCCCGGGGGTTGTATCGCGTCGATCGGGCACCCGCAAACCTTGTCCGCCCGGCAAGTTAGCTGGCATCTCCTTGTAAGGTCCGCGACGGCCCATTTGCGGTATGGGCAGAGTGAAAATGCGGTGATTTCTATGCGCTTCTGTCGGTGTCAGAGAGCTTGTCGGGCAGCTTGACCAGGGCATTGATCTATTCAACGCGACGGCAATCGGTGTGGTAACAGTGGGATTGCTGGTTCCAGTGTGACATGGGCAATCGACCCGCCAGAAAATACCCGCGCCGGGTCAAAGCTCGCTGGGAATGGCCGTGGAAGTGCCGCGTGATTGCTACGTACTATAATAGTAAATGAGCTGTGCATATGTTTGGCAGCTGATGCACACCGCCGGAAATAAACGAAACCAATTGCTCAAGTAAGACAGTCATGCAGATCACATAGTCAGCATGTCTCACCTGCGTAGCCGGTTCATACCGTCGAATCGCGAGCGCATAACGACATGGACTCGACTCGAAGACCTACGGAGGATGGCCGTACAAGCTGCTACAGTGGGCGACATTGTGAGGTACAACGAGGCCCCCACGAAATGGCGACTGCGGTCGGTGATCGCGCTGACAGTCGCTTTTTGGGCGCTGCTCATCGGCGGTGCACCAGCCTCGCCGTGGACGGAAACATCGGACAACCACGCGGCCCACGTACTCACAGCCACCACGGCCGACCAGTTAGCTGTCGTTTCGGATCATTCGCACCTTGGACGAGATGTCGCAGCCAAGTTCCCAGACACCTTCGCTACCGCTGTGCTGCCACGGGCAACTTCCGTTTTGGTGGCCCTCGGGCTGGCTCTCGCGGTGGTGGCGGCCTGGCTGTACGGCGGCCAAGGGATCTTAGGAACGGTTCGCGGGCCACCGGATGGCCCTAAAACTGTTACGTCGGGCCGCCAGTTGCTGGCCTGCTTCTGTATTTCGCGGCGCTGATCGGGCAGCGCCAGACCGACCGCGCTCACACGAGAGCGGCTGGTCGCTACCCGCTGCCCTTTGTCAATTGCCGCGCAGTCAAGCCGCGGCGCTAGTACAGAAGCGACGCCAATATGACCAATGTTCTGTCCATCCATTCCACCGACTATCACTTCGCGCGCCAGCGCGGGCTGGGCCGAAATCACCGGCCGGGCACGATGGTGGGACATACCCCGGTGCTGCGGATATCCGCGCCGTTCGGTGACCATAAGCGCGGCTTCTGGGCCAAGCTGGAAGGTTCTAATCCCGGCGGCATGAAAGACCGGCCCGCCATGTACATGGTGGAGCGCGGCAGGGCTCGCGGTGACCTGCGACCCGGTGCGCGCATCGTGGAATCGACCAGCGGCACCCTGGGGTTGGGGTTGGCCCTGGCCGGCACCGTGTACGGGCACCCCGTGACCTTGGTCGCCGACCCTGGCATGGAGCCGATCATGCACCGGATGCTGTCGGCCTACGGCGCCGACATCGACGTGGTGACCGATCCGCATCCGCAGGGCGGCTGGCAGCAGGCCCGCCGAGACCGCGTCGCTGAGTTACTGGATGCCCATCCACATTCGTGGTATCCCGACCAGTACAACAATCCTGACAACGTGGACGCGTACCAGGGCCTGGCGCTCGAGCTGCACGCGCAGCTGGGCCACATCGACGTGCTGGTGTGCTCAGTGGGCACCGGCGGTCACTCAGCGGGTGTAGCGCGCGTCTTGCGTCAGTTCAATCCCGATTTGCGGTTGATCGGGGTGGATACCGTCGGGTCGACCATCTTCGGCCAACCGGCGGCTACCCGCTTGATGCGCGGGCTGGGCTCGAGCATCTATCCGCGCAACGTCGACTACGACGCGTTCGATGAGGTGCACTGGGTAGCTCCGGCCGAGGCGGTGCGGGCGTGCCGCACACTGGCGGCAACCCACTTCGCTAGCGGCGGGTGGAGCGTCGGCGCCGTCGCGCTCGTCGCCGGCTGGGTCGCCCGAACCCACCCGGTGGACACGACCATCGCCGCCGTCTTTCCCGACGGACCGCAACGCTACTTCGACACCATCTACAACGACGACTATTGCCGCCAGCACGGCCTTCTCGGTGGACATCCGCCCGAAGAGCCGGCAATCATCGGGCATCCGACCGAACAGGTCGTCAACTCCTGGACTCGGTGCGTCAATGTGGTCGATCCGGTGCAGGGTGACCGCTGATGGGTTTGGTCCGGCAATTCAGCAGCTTCGGCTGGCCCAGCCGCATCCTGATGGTCAACCAGTTCGGCATCAACCTCGGGTTCTACATGTTGATGCCGTATCTGGCCGGTTATCTGGCGGGTCCGCTGGGCCTGGCGGCATGGGCAATCGGTTTGGTTCTGGGAGTGCGCAACTTCTCCCAGCAGGGCATGTTCATCATCGGCGGTACCCTCGCTGACCGGCTCGGCTATAAGCCGCTGATCGTTGCCGGCTGCCTGTTGCGCACTGTCGGATTCGGGCTGCTGATCTTCGCGCACTCACTGCCTGCCATCCTGATCGCCTCGGCGGCAACGGGTTTCGCGGGAGCACTGTTCAACCCGGCGGTGCGCGCTTACCTCGCTGCTGATTCCGGAGACCGCAGGGTCGAAGCGTTCGCCATGTTCAATGTGTTTTATCAGGCCGGCATCCTGGCCGGCCCACTGGCAGGACTAGCGCTGCTGGTGGTGAACTTCCGCATTGTGGCTGGCGTCGCGGCTGCAGTGTTCGCCGTGCTGACGGTGGCGCAGCTGTTCGCGTTGCCTCAGCACAGCGCCGACCCGCTCGCTGAGAAGTCGGCCATACTCGACGACTGGCGCATCGTCGTGGCCAATCGATCCTTTCTGTGGTTCGCCGCCGCGATGATCGGCTCCTACGTGTTGAGTTTCCAGGTCTATCTGGCTTTGCCGCTGCACGCCGCAGCGTTGGCCCCGCAACACGAATCACTGCTCGTTGCAGCGGTATTCGTCGTTTCCGGGCTCGTCGCGGTGGGCGGGCAACTGCGCATCACGCGATGGTTTTCGGCTCGCTGGGGCGCCGGACGATCTCTGGCGATCGGCATGACGATTCTGTCGATGTCCTTCGTGCCACTGTTGGTGGTTCCCAACACCGGCCGCTTCGGCGCCGCGGCGGCCATCGTGGCATTGCTGGTGTCGGCGACGCTGCTGGCGGTCGGATCGGCGGCCGTGTTCCCCTTTGAGATGGACACGGTGGTGTCCTTGGCGGGCAACCGCCTTGTGGCGACGCACTATGGGTTCTACAACACCATCGTCGGAATTGGCATCCTGATCGGCAATCTCGCTACCGGTGCACTCCTGCAGGCCGCCCGCGACGCCGGCGCCGACGAACTGCTCTGGGGCGGACTCGCACTGGTGGGATTGGTAGCAGGATTTGCGTTGCATCGACTTGACCGCCGCGGACGTCTAGCGCCCGCGCCAGTACTGGCTACATCGGCGCGAGGGTGAGTCATCGCGCTTTTGAGCCGGCGCGCCGGGCGTGAGCACGACGAAAGGGGCGGCGAAATGGCCGCTGCACGTTGGGCCGTCGATTCGATGGGATAACAGCCCGGCGTACCCAAACCCCTAACGTCAACGCCGAAAACATAATCGGATAGAGCCCGACACATAGTGATTCAAGGCCGCGCGTTGACCGCGTCGGTGTTTTCTGCACGCCCGCTGACGCGGGCTCGTTGCAGCGCTGCCCGTAGGTGCATGTTGAGGCTGCGGTCAGGGTGAAAAGCGTTGGCACATAGGATATTTACTTGTTGCCGAATCGTGGCGCGTTTCGCTTGGCATGCGTCTACAACCATGTATCCTCGAATTAACTACTAGTTAGCGCAGTACTAAGCCAGCGATATATGTGCTGTGGTACGCGAGAGGAGAACAACCATGAAGATGACAACTGCGGCGGCCATTGCTCTTTCAGTAATCGCCACGTTCATGATCGGGTCGGCACAACCGGCCGCTGCGGCGCCAGCCGGACCGCGCACGGTGCAGGACACTGTCACCAGTTTAGAGTCAAACGGATACAAGGTGATCCTCAACAAGGTGGGGTCGGCGCCGTTGGAGCAGTGCACGGTCACCGGCGTGCGCCCAGGCCGCGACGTCACCGAATTTCGCCAGAATCGCAGGGACCAACTCGTCGAGCGCGTCTTGTACACGACGGTCTACGTCGACGCTTCCTGCTGACCTAGGGCGGGACGGGGTGGTCTCGTTGTCGTGCGACTACCCCATTCCGGCTCCTGAGGCGCTGCGGATTGGCAGCGAATTGTGCTGCACCGAAGGGCCGTTCGCGCTGTAGCCCTGCCTGAGGAAAGCTGCGAACGCAGTATCGCGCCTCAAGCGAGGGATGTATCAACGTGGATCGGACCAGCGGTGTGCGACCGCCCGTATGGGAATCAGCGTTATCGTAGATCTCCCGCTACGCGGGGCGTATCACCGTGAGTGCAGGGGTCGCGCGCCGCTCAGTCGCCACCCGATCAGTGAGGGTTTCGACTCAAATGATCACGCATCAGACGCGGACCAAAGATGTTGTGCTATCGGCCATGCCGTCGGGCCACCCGCTGGCCCGGCAATGGCTTGGCTTAAGCGGGCCAACGCCCTTGCCGGAGCGGTGAACGAGTACTACAAATCCGAACTCATCTACGGGCCCGCTCACACCGACCCCTGGAAAACCATCGAGGACGTCGAGTTGGCCACCATGAACTGGGTGTGCTGACACCACAACACCCGACTACACAGCTACCTCGATGACGTATCGCCAGCGGAAATCGAAGCCACGTCCTACGCTGGTACACACCGGACCTACCAACACCAGGTCGAAATTTGGTAGCCCGGGCCTCCGAGAGAGCCAGGGCGATTCACTACGGGTGACTAGTTGCATTACCGTCGTGGCCGGTCTTGGAATGCGGGACCGGTTGGGGGGGCAGAGTTCCCAGATCCCGCTCCAGGCGGGCGCATTCCGCGGGTGTAGTGCACGGCCGCCCCAGCACCGCTGGTGCGTCGGGGTTCCCCGGGGTGACGTCTTGAGGTGTTCTGGGAACGAGGTGGGGCACACACGTCCCAGTCAAGGGATCTGGTTCCTCGCCGGATATACACGGTTCCGCCGACGCGGTCGGCTCGCCGGTCACAACCGGGGCAAGGACCAACGACAGCCCAGCAACGATTGCAATGCCCATCTTCATCCCGATACCCATGCCGGCATAGCCCCGCCAGCGCATGTTGTGGTCGTACCAAAACATCACAGCATCTCCTCTCATCATCTGCTCGTCACCTATCCGACAGCGTCGCCGTCGGGCTGGCCTATCAGAAAGAGCAGTTGGTACCGAGTCGAAACGACTTTTGTCATCTTTTTGGCATCGAGTCGTCCGTTGAGGCCGGTCCGCCGAGACCACCGCGTCTAGTTGTACTGGGACAGGACGTTGGTAGCAGGCGTGTTGGCTTGGTGCGAGGAGAACCCCCGGGTGAGGTGTGGCTTGTATAGGTCCACCACCGTCCGGAGGTTCTCGTGTCCCACCGTAACGCCCGTACAACATTCCACGGCCGACTGCTGATAGTGCACCGGTATCAGGCCGGCTGGGCCAAAGCCCATATCGCCAAGGCAATGGGGGTCTCGCGCAAGTGCGTCCACACCTGGATCACTCGCTACCAAACTGAGGGAGAAGCCGGCCTGTTTGACCGGTCCTCGCGCCCGCACACGACGCCCACCCGGGTTGCGCACAGCCTGGAAAATCAGATCGTGGCCTGGCGGCGGCGTCACCGCTGCGGACCCGACGAGATCAGCGCGAAGCTGGGGGTATGTGCCCGCACGGTGTCGCGCGTGCTGCGTCGACGCGGCGTGCCCTATTTGCGTGACTGCGACCCGATGACCGGCCAGGTGATCCGCTCCTCCAAAGCCACCGCCGTCCGCTATGAACGGTCCCGGCCCGGTGAACTAGTCCATATGGACGTCAAGAAACTGGGCCGCATCCCCGACGGGGGCGGTTGGCGCGCACACGGCAGGGGAAACACCGGCTTAGATGTCAACCGGCGCAATGGGTTCGATTACATCCACTCACTCGTCGATGACCACAGCCGACTGGCCTACAGCGAGATCCTTCCCGACGAGAAAGGCTCCAGCTGCGCTGAATTCCTGCGTCGCGCAGCGGCCTACTTCGGCGCTCACGGCATCCCCGTCATCGAGGAGATCATGACCGACAACGCCTGGGCCTACCGATACTCACTACGCGAAGTCAGCGCTGAACTGGGCGCGCGCCAGATCTTCATGAAACCGCACTGCCCCTGGCAGAACGGCAAGGTGTGTGAAGACTGTTACTCGACGTTGTACCGGCTCGGTCTGACCCCGGCCAAGGTATGACCAAGGTGTCCTGCGTTCGA
>NZ_MVIM01000015.1 GCF_002086795.1 Mycolicibacterium tusciae
GAGCGGAGGCGAGCCCGTCGAGGCGGAGTTGACGGTCGAGGTGGGATCGCTTCAAGTGCGCAAGGGCGAGGGCGGTGGCGGGCCTGGCGGCGGCGGTGGCGGTGGTCCCAAGGTGATCGGCGGCAACCCCGGAATCTCGATGACCATCGGGTTCGCCGGCGGCGGTGGTGGAGGCACGCCGGGCGGCGGCGGGGGCGGCTCGTCCGGTCGTGGCGGCGGTGCCGGCGCTACCCCGTTGCTGATGTTGATGGTGATGATCGACCCCGGAATCGTCTGACCGCTTGGCGTCGTCCCGACGACCGTTCCGTATCGTGCCGAACTGTTCACCGAGGACGGCTGATCCGCCACCTGAAAGCCGGCCTCTCGCAACCGCTGACGCGCCGCATCCACCTTGAGGCCGGAGACGCTGGGCACCCGACCACCCGGCGCACCGTCGACATAGCGCGGATCCGTTGGCGGAAGGCGCACCTCGCCGAAGTCGGTGGCGATCGGCTTCATCGCCGTGAACCACGTGCGGGCGGGCTCGCTGCCGCCAAACAAGTCCCCATTACCGCACTCGCGCAACGGAAATGAACAGATACCCGACGGAGTACTGGAATCTGCGAAGATGTAGTTCGCCGCCGCGTACTGATTGGTGAAGCCGAGAAATCCCGCCGACCGGTGCGACTCCGTCGTCCCCGTCTTGCCCGACATCGGCAGCTCCCACCCCGTCGACGCGGCCGCACCCGCTGCGGTCCCAGGGCTCTGATCGTCCTTGCTGAGCGCATTCGCGAACGTGTTCGCGAGCCCCTCGGGCACCGCCTGGTCGCACGGCTGACTGTCGACCGTCACCTCATTGCCGTGGCGGTCGAAGATCTTGTCGATCGGGTTCGGTGGGCACCACACACCGCCAGACGCCAGCGTCGCCGCCACGTTCGCCAACTCGAGCGCGTTCAGCTGGAACGGGCCCAACGTGAACGACCCGATGTTCTGCCTCTTGATGAACTCCGCCAAGCTTTCGTTGCTCTCGGGGTCGTATGCCCGCGCCGTTCCGGGCAGCGCGTACGACCGCAGCCCCAGTCGCACCGCCATGTCGACGGCGCGCGGAACACCCACCTGCTGAATCAATCTCGCGAAGGCGGTGTTCGGTGACGTCGCCAGCGCGTCGGTGACATTCATCGAGCCGCGGTAGTTCCCGGCGTTTTTCACACACCACGTCTCCTTCGGACAGCCCGGCGTATCGCTGCTGCCGAGGCCCCTGGCCTGGACTGAGCCCGGCACCTGCAACTGATTGTTGATGCCCATGCCCATTTCGAGCGCCGCCGCGGTGGTGAACACCTTGAAGATCGAGCCCGCGCCGTCGCCCACGAGTGAGAACGGCTGCTGCTGCACCGTTTCGTGGGCGTCGCCGTTGAGTCCATAAGTGCGACTGCTGGCCATCGCCACGACGCGATGGGCATCCTTGCCGGGCTTGATGACGCTCATCACGCTGGCCACCCCGTCGGCCGTCGGGCTGGCGAACTCGTCGATCGCCGACTTGACCGAATCCTGCACCTTCGGGTCGAGAGTCGTGCGGATGAGGTAGCCGCCGCGTGCCACCTGCTCCTTGCTGATGCCTGCCCTGGCCAGGTAGTCGAGCACATAGTCACAGAAGAAGCCGCGGTCCCCGGCGGCGACGCATCCTCCCGGCATCTGGTTCGGCCGGGCCAGCATCCCCAACGGTGCGGACTTGGCGGCACGAAGTTCGTCGGCCTGCCCAGACAGATTCTCGATCATGGTGTCCAACACCACGCCTCGCCGTTCCATCGCGGCCTGGGGATTGCTGTACGGGTCGAAGATGCTCGTGGACTTCACCAGTCCCGCCAACAGCGCGGCCTGCTGCCAGTTCAGGTCCGATGCATTGACGCCGAAGTAGGTCTGCGCCGCATCCTGCACGCCGAATGCGCCGTTTCCGAAATACACCAGGTTGAGGTACCGGGTGAGGATCTCCTCCTTGGACAGCGTCTCGTCGAGGGCGAGCGCCAAGCGCATCTCGCGCAGCTTGCGCGCGGGCGTCAACTCGACGGCGGCCCGCCGCTCGGCGTCGGTCTGAGCCGTGACCAGCAACCGGAAGTTCTTCACGTACTGCTGTTCGATGGTCGAGCCCCCGCGGGTGTTGATATTTCCGGCGAGGTAGCCGGAAATACCGGTGAGCGTGCCTTGCCAGTCCACCCCGTTGTGCTCGGTGAAGCGCTTGTCTTCGACCGAGACGATCGCCAGCTTCATCGTGTTGGCGATCCGATTGGAAGGCACTTCGAAGCGGCGCTGTGAGTACAAGCGCGCGATCGGCTTCCCCGCCGCATCCACCATCGTCGTGACCAGTGGGACGTCGCCCTTCAGCAGCTGTGCCGAGCCACTTGTGATGACGTCGGCAGCCCGGTTCGACACCAGCCCGATACTGCCGACCAATGGGAACAGCAGCGCGGCCACCAGTGCACCGGCAGACAGACAACACAAGATCAACTTCGCGACGGCATCCCACACCGACCGGTGCTCCCCCATGCACACAGATTAGTGAGCCGCAGACCGCACGGCGCGCATATCGACAGACCAATCGTCACCGGCCCCTACCGACGAACCGCCGCGCCGACGCCGACGCTGATCTGCGGTCAACGCGCTCCCCTCAGGTAGATCACCCGCGTCCGGAAGACGATGTCCTGCAACGATCTTCGCTGACGGTCGAGTGCGATCCACAGCAGTCCGACCGGGAACAGCACACAGCAGATCGATCGCAGCAATCCAACGAGAAGGCTCACGCGCGGTGACCGTCGCCCGACGACCCGCAGTCCCATCGTCACCGCGCCCGCGGTCGATCCCGAGACCGTCCAGCATCCCGTCAGGTACAACACCGCGACGGCAAACGTCACCACCGTCGAGAACACGGCGTTCAGTGACGGCAGGCTGAAGGCTGTCGGCGAATACACGAGCCTCACCAGCACCAGGCCTCCGTAGAGCGCGCCCATGATCAGCAGCACCACGACCAGGTCAATGACCGCAGCCAACCCCCGGGTGATGATACCGGCCGCCCGCTCACCGTCAGGTTCCGATGTGGTCACCGGGTGTCCCGGTCACGCCCCAGCATGCGATTGACCATTCCGGCCACGGCGTCGTCGGCGCGCTCACCCTGCGTGCGCACGTCCAGCATCACCTCGGCGGTCATCGAATTCGTCGATTCGCGGATGATCGCCGGTAGGTCTACACCTTCAATCACCTTGTCCGCCAGAGCGATGAGGTCGACCCGGTTGATCACCGCGTCGATGTCGAGATCGGCTGCGAGCGCGTCGATATCCACTCTTTCGCGTACGAGCGCGTTCAAATCCATCTCGTCGAGGACCAGGTCGACCAAACCGACCGCGACCGCGGCCACCAGTGCCTTGAATTGGTCGGCGCTCTGCGTCACCCATCTGTCACCCAGCTCGGACAGGCCGACGACGCCGCGCCGCATCAGCGGCCCGAACACCGGCACCTTCTCCGCGACGCGATAAGCGGCCTCCGCGGCGCCGACCGCCATCACCCCCGTACCCACCGCGGCGGATACCGCCGGGTGTTTCAGCAGGTCGACGCCGGTACCCATCACCGCATGGTAGTTCTCGCGGCGCACAAATCCTGCGCAACGGCGCTTGCCGAACAAACCTCACCCACTACATCGCCGAGCACTCCTGAGTGATCAGCCGTCGTCGTCCATCGCGGAGCGCAGGAACGGCAGCACCCAGCCCGAAAGCGGCCACACCGCCGCCAGCGCGAACGCGAACATCGCACCGACGATCCCGGCGATCGCGCGGTGCTTGCGGCGACTCTCGTCGGCGAACGCGCCGCTACGCAGCAGCAGGAACGTGGTGGTCAGCCAGCCCGCCAAATAGAGGGCACCGAGCGCATATTTCATATGCCACCGTTGTACCCCTTCGCGGGGGATCAGGTCGTTTCCACCCTGGCCTGCACGTGCGCGCGCAACCGCGAACCAAGCTCGGCGAGCGCCAGATCGGCTTCGGCGCGCACACCTGCCTGGAGGTGGATGTCGCGCCACAGCGCGTCGGATCGCTGGTGCTCGACATCTGTTGCCACGCCGACGATCTTCTCCACCAGCGGATCCTCGCCCGCGCTCTGCAACACAATCGGCGGCAGATCCGCGAAGTTCCCGCACACCGGAGACACCGCCGATGTGATCACCGGGCGGATCAGGCCCAACGCCGCCGGTCGCGCGATTCCCCTGTCCCGCAGCGTCATTGCCAGCGCCAGCGCCAGCCCGCCGCCCGCTGAATCACCCGCGATCACCGTCGTTTGAGGGTTCATGCCGGCTGCCAACAGCGCCGTGTACACCTCGACCATCTCCTCGAGCGCCACTGACTCCGGCGCCAACGAGTAGTCCGGCACCACGGCCGCCATCCACGCCGCCTCGGCCAGCCTGCCCGCGACGCGCCGATAGCCGTACGCGCTGCCCAGCCCGTACGCTCCGCCATGCAGATAGATCAGCGTTGCGTTGGCACCCAAGCTCACCGTCCGCTCCACCGGCACCCCGCCGACGACCTCTCGCTGCCAGTGCACGCCTTCGAGCGGTCGCGTCAACGCGGTGACGGCGTCATACATCTTTCGGTCAACGCGCACCGAGAACCGATGCGACGCTAACGGCGAGCGGCACCCCCTCAGTGCCGCCCGCACGATCTCACGACGAATCCTCACCATGTGTCGCGTCATGCATTGAGAATGGCTGTCAGCACGCCCCCGAGTCTTGACAAGATCGGACATTTTTTTACCATTTCGCGACAGAAAGCAACGATGGTCAACGTCATCCGGTCCACGGCGATGTGGGGCTACCCCGGGCTCGTCTTCGAGCGCGGGGCCGACCCGGCGGTGTTTCTGGACCGCTTCGACATCCCTTCGGGCACCGAGCTCGAGGTGGACACGTTCATCCCTTTTACGTCGCTCGTCCAAATACTCGAAGCCACCGCCGAGGAGCTGGCCTGCCCCGACTTCGGGTTGCGCCTATCGGGCCGCCAAGGCCTGCACATCATCGGGCCCGTTGCGGTCATCGTGCGCAGCGCGTCGACGGTGCTCAGCGGCATCGAAGCCGTCGAGCGCTTCCTCTACATTCATTCCCCCGCGCTCACGCTGGCCGCCCAGCCACGCGACGATGGCGGCGTCGAGTTCATCTACGAAATCGTCGAGCTGGGAGTTCCTCACATCCAGGCTTACGAGCTGAGCATGGGCATCGCCGCGCAGATCGTCCGCCTACTCGGCGGGCCGTCAGCGCGTCTGGACGCCGTCTCATTCCCGCATCCCCAACAGGGCACCGACGCCGCCTACCGTGACGCACTGGGCTGCGCTGTGTACTTCGAACGGCCGCGCGCCGGCTTCGAGCTGTCGGCGGAGCTGGCCGCCCGTCGCAACGAGAACGCCGACCCGCAAACACAACGCATCGCCACCGAATACCTCGAGGCGACGTATCTTCCGGCCACTGCCACGCTGGCCGACCGCGTGGCCGAGCTGGCACGCCGACTGCTACCCACCGGGCAGTGCACCGTCGAAGCGATCGCCGGTGAGCTCGCCGTGCATCCGCGAACGCTACAGCGGCGACTCGGCGACGAGGGTGCCCGCTGCCAAGACATCATCGACCGCGAACGCCGAGCGCAGGCCGCACGCTACCTCGCCGAACCGGACCTGCATCTCTCACAGATCGCCGGTCTGCTCGGGTATGCCGAACAGAGCGCGTTGAACCGGTCGTGCCGACGGTGGTTCGGCAGGACGCCGAGGCAGTGTCGGTCGGGTGCGCTGGTGTAGGACGTCGCGCTGAGTTCTCTCAACAGGCGTCGGTCAGAGCCGTCCTTTGAGGATCAGATTCCAGTACATCTGCGGCAGGGCGTAGCGGTCGAACGCCCAGGCCGATCGGCGCGGCTTCAGCGGATCGAGGAACGACGGCAATGAACTTCTCAGCGATCCCGTCCCGTCGAACTCGCCGAACATCAGCCGGCGCTCATCGGTCGCGATCGGCGCGACCGTGTACCCGTCGTACTCCTGGAACCGGCCACCGCTGCGCGCCGCCATCAGGTTGTCGACCAGGATCGCCGACTGCCGCCGGATCGCTCCGCCCGACGGGTCGGTGCCGACGTTCGCCGCGTCGCCCAGTGCCCACACGTTGGCGTGGGCCCGGTGCCTGAACGTCTTCGGGTCGATGTCGACCACCCCGTGCGCGTCGCCGTCGGCCAGACCCGACTCCTCGATCCACCTCGGTCCGCGAAAGGGCGGGACGAGATGCAACAGGTCATACGGCAACTTCTGCTCGACACCGTCGCCCACACGGACCGCCAGCTTCCGCTCCGCAGGATGTACTCCGGTCACGGTGGCGTTGTTCAGCACCTGCACGCCGATGTCGTCGAGACAGCGCCGCAGCCGGCCGTCGACCTCCGCGACCCCCAGCAGGTCCGGTCGATCGACAACCAGCGTGATGTCGATGTCATCGATGCACTCCATCCGCCGCCAGTACGCCGCCGCCAGAAACAGCGGCTTCAGCGTGGTACCCGTGCAGCTCACCGGCGGACGCGGGACCGTGAACACGGCATGCCCCGCCGCCATGGACTCCACCAGCTGCCACGTCTTCTCGGCATGGTCGAGATAGTTGCTCGCCACTGCGTCGGTGTCGAGGACGGTGAACACGTCGGCCAGCTCCGCCATATCGGGGACGAGTCCGGGCGCGAGGACCAAGTCGGTGTACCGATAGACGCGGCCACTCCTGCATCGAACCGTCTGCAGTTCGGTATCCACGCCGACGGCGGAGTCCTGCACCCACGTGCACCCATCCGGGGTCACCGACTCTTGTGTGCGCTCGGCGCTGCTGCGCGACGCCTGCCCGCCGCCCACATACGACAACAGCGGCCGATAGGTGTGCACCGCAAGCGGTTCCACCACTCCGACGCTGACGACTCCGCGCCGCAGCAGACGAGCGGCCACGCTGAGCCCCGCGTTGCCGCCACCGACGACCAGGACGTCGAAGGAATCCTCGCTGCGCTCCGGTGGGACTTCCATGGACGAGCATTACCCGGTTCGGCGCCCCCCAATCCCCTATTCCTCGGCCACCAACGCAAGCAGTCGCTCCAGCGTCGCCAACTGCTGCTCGTAGTCGCCGTCCAACTTCGTCAACAGCGTCGTGATCCCGGCCGCTCGGTAGCTGTCCAAGCGCTCCGCGATTCCCTCTTGCGTACCAACGAGATTCGTCAAACGTCCGAGATCGATGGGCACCGCAGCGCGCGCCTCGTCGCGTCGGCCGGCCTGCCACAGCTCGGCGACCCTGGCGACCTCGTCGCCATAGCCGAGTCTGCTGAACGCGTCGTTGTAGAAGTTGCGGCCGCCCGCACCCATCGCCCCGATGGTGAACGCATACCCGTCCGCATGCCGGCGCGAGGCCGCGTCGGCCGCCGCGTCGTCGTCATGGAACTCCACCGCCACCGGCGCGACCAGATCCAGGTCCGCCAGCGTGCGGCCCGCTCGCTGCGCGCCCGCACGCAACGGACCCAGCACCACCTCCGCTGCCTCCGGGATGAACGCGTTACCCAGCCACCCGTCCGCCGCCTCACCCGTCAGCCGCAGATTCCTCGGGCCCATCGCCGCCACATATACCGGCACATGTTGCGGCCGCACCATCGGTCGAAGCGCCGCGCCGCTGCTGTCCGCGAGCGGCAGCGGATAGATCTCCCCGTCATGTTCGAGTCGATCCCCCCGGCTGACGATCCGGATGATCTCGATCGTCTCCCGCGTCGTCTCGACCGGCTTGCGGAACCGGACCCCGTGCCACCCCTCCATCACCCGCGGCCCCGACGTCCCGATCCCCAGCAGGAAGCGTCCGCCCGACAACTCCTGCAGACTCAGCGCCGACGTCGCCAGCAGGGCTGGACTGCGCGAGCCCAGCTGCACCACGAAGGTTCCCAGCTTGATCGTCGACGTCTTCGCCGCGACATACGCCAGCCCGGTCAGCGCGTCGTACCCCCACACCTCCGGCACCCACAACGACTCGACGCCGATCCGCTCGGCGGCGACGGCGAAGTCCACCGCTCCCGGCAGTCGGGGCTCGATCATCGTCCCGATCTTCACCCGCGCCGCCTCCCTTGGCATGCTGCAACTGTGCGCCACCGCGATCAGCCCACCATAGAAGTCACCCAGCGGGTCCGCTGCGATGTGGCCACCGCGTGGTCCCACGTCACCGACATCACTCTGCCTGCCCGGTGCTCGTCAGAACTGCAGAGCGTCGAGTGGATCGACGGGGCCGGCGTCGAGGTGGGTGCTCGCTTCCGTGGCCACAACCAAAACGACGCGATGGGTCAGTGGCAGACCGTGTGCGAAGTCGTCGAGGTCGAGGATCAGCGCCGCTGGGTGTGGAATGTGTTGGGCATCGAAGGAACTGCCGCGACATGGGGTTTCGAAGTCGAACCAGCCAGCGACGGCGTGCTCATTCGTCAGTGGGCCCGACTGGGACCGGGCACGTCCGGGCTGACTATCGGGATCGCGAACCAACCCCACAAGGAGGCCCGCATCGTCGCCCGCCGACTGTCCGAGTGGCAGCAGAACATGCAGGCCAACCTGGAGTGGATCCGGTCGCACGTCGAAGCGTAGGTGCTTCAAGATCAATCGATGAAGGAGAACGGTGACATGACGAAGGGCGCATACCGCCAGCAGCCGATGCTGCGCCGGGTCGGAATGATGGTCGCGTGCTGTGCACTCGCGGTCACGACCGCCGCGTGCTCATCGTCCGATGAGACGTCGGATGAGACGTCCTCGGTTGAGACATCGTCGGCAACCAGCGCGCCCCCCACATCGACAGCGGCATCCCCAACCGCCGCACCGCCGTCGACAGTGACCGCCACCGCGCCCGCACCTGCGACCGTGACCATCACTCAACCCAAGGCCACCCCCGGCGTGAACATCGAGCCGATCAACGGGCCGTTCCAGTCGCCGTCCGGCAACATCCGCTGCACGACATTCGACTCTGACGGCCGCAACACCGTGCGCTGTGAGGTCGTCGAACATGTATGGCAGGCCCCACCCCGGTCCCCTGACTGCCAACTGAACTGGGGTGACCGGGTTGAACTGACCGAGGACGGCGCCGCGGTCTTCAGCTGCTACGGCCAGAACCTTCCCGACCCGCAGGCCACCCTCGAGTACGGCAAGGTCGCCACCTTCGGTTCCATCTCGTGCACCAGCGAAACCGTGGGAATCATGTGTCTGGACAACGACACCGGCCACTTCTTCAACGTGTCGCGCGACGCATATCAGGTCGGCTGATCCTGCTGCTGGTGAGCGTGCGGCCAGTAGCATCCACTCGGTGTCCACCGATTCCCCCGTTGAAACCGGGGATCGCCACGCATCGGGACTAGCCGCCGTGATGACGGTGGCCGCCATGGGCATCGGCTACGGCATTGCCATCGGCGACCCAACCACGCTGTCTGCCAACCTGCAGGTTGTTTCCGCTGGTCTGCACATCACCGGCACCACCTCCACGTTCGTCGCCAGCCTGGCCACGCTGACCATGGCCGCCACTGTGCTGAGCGCCGGCGCCCTCGGCGATCTGTACGGCATGCGCCGCATGTACCTGCTGGGCCTGTCGGGCGTGATCGTGTTCAGCGCGCTCGCCGCCGCCGCGCCGGTGGCAGCGATTCTGATGATTGCTCGCGCCGGCGTCGGCGTGGCGTTCGCGTTCCTGATCGGGTTGTCGCTTGCGCTCACCAATGCGGTGTTCCCGCCGCGAAGGCGGGCCGCGGCCATCGCGGCCTACTTCGGTGTGGGATACGCCATCGCCACGCCAATGCCCGCGATAAGTGGTGCACTCGGACACGCTATCGGCTGGCGCGCATGCTTTCTCGTGGTGCCGCTCATCGCGGTCCTCGGATTGGCGATCACATGGCGATTCGTGCCCGAAACGCTGCGTGCCAGCCGACGCCTCGACCTGCCCGGCTTGTTCCTGTTCGCCATCGCTCTGCTGGGCCTCATCTTCGGTACGTCCCGAATGGAGACCGGCATCGACCTGACCGGTCTCGTCTCCGTCGCGCTCGGCATCGTGGCGGGTGTCGGGTTCGTGATTCGAGAACTGCGCACCCCCGACCCGGCGCTGGACATGCGGGTATTCCGCTCCGGCCGGTTCAACGCGGCGGTTACGGCCGGAGTCATGTTCAACATCGTGCTCGGCGGGTCCATGGTGCTGCTGGCCTTCTACCTTGTGACGATTCGCAAGGAATCCCACGAGCTGTTCGGCTTCCTGCTCATCCCCGCCACCGCGATGGCCGCAGTGGCCGCCACCGCAGCCGGTCCGGTGATCAGAAGCATCGGTCCCCGCGCGGTGATGATCACCGGCCTTCTCGCCATGCTGGCCGGTCTGCTCGTGCTGAGGTTGTTCGACCTGAACACCGGGCGCACAGTCGTTTTCGTCACCGCAGCTCTGATCGTCGTCGGCGGTGCACTGGTCACCACCCCGCAGGCGACGATCATGATGAGTAGCGCGCCTGACGATCTCGGCGGCGCGGTATCGGCTGTCAAGAGCGCGGTCAACGAGGGCGGATACTCACTCGGCCCGGCCCTGTTCGCGCTCATCGGAATCAACCTTTTCCTCACCGATAGCGTGCACGACTTGTCGAAATCCGGTATCAGCCGTGCGGAGACACGCGAAGCGTTGGTGACGGCACACGGTGGCCAGCAGGCTCACCTCGTCAATCCCGAGCAGGCGCGACTGGTGGTGGAACAAGCGCCGCACAACGCTATCGATGCGATTCACACGCTGAGTCTGATGATGGCCGTTGGGCCGGTCGTGGCGATCATCCTGGCGCTCTGGCTCATCAAGCCCGCCGCCAAATCGTGACGCCTGAGACGGTGCTGACCGAACTGATCGACGTCCCCGGGGGTTCGTTCCGCATGGGCTCCAATGACTTCTATCCCGAAGAGGCGCCTGCCCATACCGCCACCGTCGACGGATTCGCGATCGAGCGCCACCCGGTGACCAACGCCCAGTTCACCCAGTTCGTCGACGACACCGGTTACGTCACGATCGCCGAAAAGCCTTTGGATCCAGCCCAATTCCCCGACGTACCGCCGGAGGATCGGGCACCGGGAGCGCTGGTGTTCCAGCCGACCGCCGGTCCTGTCGACCTGCGCAACTGGCGCTTGTGGTGGACCTGGATGCCCGGTGCGTGCTGGCGACACCCCCGCGGACCGGAGTCGTCGATCGAGAACCTCGACGAGCATCCCGTGGTCCAGATCGCCTACCCCGACGCCAACGCCTACGCGCAGTGGGCCGAGCGACGGCTGCCCACCGAAATCGAATGGGAGTACGCGGCGCGGGCGGGATCGACGACGGTGTACCCCTGGGGCGACACCGCGCGACCGGGCGACGAATTGATGGCCAACACCTGGCAGGGCCGCTTCCCCTACCGCAACGACGGCGCCGACGGTTGGACCGGCACCTCGCCCGTCGGCACGTTCGCCGCCAACCCGTTCGGACTCGTCGACATGATCGGCAACGTCTGGGAATGGACCACCACCCACTACCGGCCGGGCCACCGCCCCGGCCAGCCCGCTAAGTCCTGCTGCACTCCCATGCTCTCGGCCGACCCCGCGGTGATGCAGACCCTCAAGGGCGGCTCACACCTGTGCGCGCCCGAGTACTGCCACCGCTATCGCGCGGCGGCGCGCTCGTCGCAATCGCAGGACACCGCCACGTCGCACATCGGGTTTCGCTGCGTGGCCTGAGCGATCAGTACGGCGTGACGGTCGTTCCGTCGACGGAGACGTTCATGCCGTGGACGCTCTTGATGTTCGTCAGACGCGTCCCTTCGATCGTCAACAACAGGGCCCAGCCGTGAAACCGATACGGCTGGCCGTTGACCATCGTCACCTCTTGACCGGAGGTCGGACCGATACCGCCTTCGGCCCAAGTGACCTTCCCGGCGGGGTCCACTGATGCGACGCGACTGCCGACCGGAGCACCAGCGAATCCCGCGGGGTTTTCGCACGCGGCGGCCTCCGCCGTGACCACGCAGCGCACGTTGCCGGCGGTGCGGAGGTACTGGGCGACGGGGTTGTAAGCGCCCGGCTGCGCCGAGGCCGTCGGGGCAATCCCACCCCCCATGACCGCTGCGACCACCCCCAGAACTGCAGCCGATTGTCGTTTCATGAGCTTTCCTTCAGCGCGCAGGCATCGTCGTCTGGGTGATTGTGCGCCATCGATCCCCCATATTTGTGCCGATTGGCATCCGCGAAGCGTCCGGCTCCGAATACCTGGTGAAGCGCATGAGAGGAAACCAGTTGACCACTGCACAGGCCGACAGCAGGGCACCGTCGGTGCGATCGTGGCGGTGGATCGCCGCGCTCTTGGCGCTCACTCAGCTCGCCGCGCCCGTGATCGCGAACGCGGTGGCCCCCGACTTCCTGAAGTCAGGAGCGACGAACCAGGCACTCATCACCCCCGCCGGTTACGCGTTCAGCCTGTGGGGACTGATCACCGCCCTGAGCGCGGCGACGGCGTTGGCGGTCCTGCGTTACGGCCTTGGCTCGTGGTGGGAGACGAGCGTGCTCGTCGACGCCAGCGTGGCGTTCATCGGATTCAGCGTCTGGCTCCTCGTGGCTTCGCAGGACTGGCTGTGGGTCAGCGTCGCGGTGTTCGCGGTGATGGTGTCGGCGCTGATCCACATCATGCGACTGCTGGTGCGGCGGCGCCATGACCTGACCTGCCCGCCCTGGGTCGCGCTGCTCACCACCGTGACATTCGGCCTCTATCTCGGCTGGAGCAGCATCGCGGTGTTCGCGAATGTCGCTGCAGCGCTTATCCAGAGCGGTGTCTCAGCGTCGACCGCCTGGTGGCAATTCATCGTGCTGGCCGCCGCGGGTGCCTGCGCGCTGATCCTGACGACGATGCTGCGCGGCACCCCCGGTTATGCGGCGGGAGTGGTGTGGGCGCTCGTGGCGATCGCGATCGGCGCGGCCGGCCGGGACAATACGTTCCTATCGGTGACGGCCGTCGTGGCCACCGTGCTCGTCGTCATTGCGACAGTCGCGGCGATACAACGTCATCGCGCACATCCGACTCATTCTTCTGAGTAGTCGAAGCTCAGCCACCGCTGCGGCCGCATCCGGATGAGCACCGACGTCGGGGTCAGGTTCGCCTCGGTGAACTGGTTGCCCGCCTCCTCGCCGAGATAACGGACGGCGATCGGGCGCGCATAGTCGTCGGTCGCCGGGCTGATGTCGGTGACGTCACCCTCGGCGGTGACGTACTTGTATGGCGGCTGCTCATCCTGAGCGGTGATCGAGAACCGGCCGGCATCGCGGATCAGCCGATGCTTGAGTGAATCGGACTCGGTCCACAACAGCACCTCGCCGCCGGGTTCATACCCGTACCAGATCGGGACACTGAGCGGGGCGCGGTCTTTACGTTCGACCGCGATCACCCCGACGTGCAGATCGGACAGGAACTTTTCGCGGTCATCACTGCTCATCTTGGCCATATACGGCCAAACCGCGTCCCACCAGATCGCATTCCCGGGGCGTCAGTGCAGCGAGACGAGGTCGTGCACGGAGTCCTGGGGCAGCGGTCCGTCCACGACGGCCGTCACCTCCATGTTCTTCAACGTGATCGCGCCCTTGTGGTTGTCGAGGAAAGCGGTGTCGGCGGCGTCGCGTCCGGTGGCGATGCGCACCATGGACTGTCGCGGAGACAGGCACGTCGCATCGACGACGCGCCAGACTCCCTCGACGTACGCCTCGGCGACCGCATGGAAATCCATCGGCTCACAACCCGGGGCGTACACCGCGACCAGCCGAGCGGGCACGTTCACGGCGCGCAGCAGTGCGACCACCAGATGGGCGTAGTCGCGGCACACGCCCTCGCCGGCCAGCACGGTGTCGGCCGCGCCGTCGATCGGGTCGCTGGATCCCGGTACGTAGTTCAGCCTGGTGCCCACCCACGACGACACCTTCTCCAGCAGGGTCTCCGAGTCGGCATAATCCGCGAATTCCGTTGCGGCGAAACCGAAGAACTTGTCGGCCTCGGCGTAACGGCTCGGCCGCAGGTAGGTGATCAGGTCGATGTCGTGCACCGGCGCGGGGTCGGCCTGCCCGTAGACCGTCGCCGTGTAATCGGCGGTGACGGTGCCCTCGGGTGCCGCAAAGCGGTGAATCCGCGTGCCGTGCTTGCCGATGACCTCGTCGGGGGTGACGGGCTTGCCGTTGCACGTGAAGGTGAGCGACTCGGTCACGCGTGCGCCGGGATGATCGGCGATGGCGATCTGGAACTCGAGGATGGTGGGCGCCGTGACGGCCACTTCGAGGTTGGCGCCGACGTCGCGCTTGAGTTCGCTCGTCGGCGCCTCGTCCGTCGCGTCCGCTGTTGATCGTCGCCACTCAGGCATCTCAGCCATCGCGCACCACTTCCGTCGGGAGGGTGTAACCCTAACGGCGTTCGCGGAGGTCGGCAGCGCGACAAAAGTGCTAGGAGCTCCCCGATCGCCCGGTCTGCTGCTGCAGCTCGTCGATGAGCTCGGACGCCTGCGCCTTGGTCAGGTCGTCGGGGATATCGCGTCCCGCTTCCTGGGCCAGGGTGCCGAGGTAACTGCGCTGCGGGCCGGTCATGGGCTCGTCGCCGGTCACCCACTCGGACGTCTCCTTCTCGGCGTTCTCCATCGGGGCTTGCTGAGTGTCCTTGGTCATGACCGCAGAATTGCCATCGCACATGCGTTCGAAACATGTCCGGGCTCACCGTCGAGCCAGCAAACCCTCCCCGCCACAGATGAATGCAAGAAACGTGCGCAAACCCCGCACCGCAACGGGCTGCAGCGGATCATATCGCCGAAAATCGTCCCGCCCACAGCCTCGCAGATCCGTGTGACCAGCGCTGACACGGAGCGGCACCGCGTGGGCGAAAAATTGGCGCACAGGGGGCGCTCCGACCAGTGGTAATGTTTCAGCAAACATGGAAGCTGCTATCTCGAGGGTGGGGTTGTTCGACATGGGCAAGAACTTGGAGGTCGATCCGGTCGAGGTGCGGATGGCCGCCGATCACGTCGATGTGGCCGCCGACGGCCTGCGTTCGGATCACGGCGTCGCACAGGAACGCATCGGCACCGCCCAGGCCGGCTGGATCGGGACCAGCGGTGACGCGCTCGCCAAGGTCGCCACCAAGTGGGAAGAAGACACCACCCGCCACTACAACGAGCTCATCGCGCACGTCGAGGGTTTCAAGTCGGCGGCGGTGAGCTACGTCGGCACCGACAACCAGCAGGCCACCGAGATCGAAAACGCGGGTCCGGATCTGGGGCTGTAATCCGTGGGGATAACGCTTGCCGACGTCCAGAATTGGCAGCCCGAGCAGATCGACGAAGTGTCACAGGCGGCAGCGCAACGTGCCCGCACCAGTGGCGAAGCCGCCGAAACGCTGCGCAACCTTTCGGTGTTCGGGACGTGGAAGGGCGAAGCCGGCGAGGCCGCGCAGCAGGCCATCAACCAATCGGCCACCACCCTGTCCCTGTCGCAGAAGGAGGCCTTCCTCGTCGCGATGGGCGCGGGGAAAGCCGCCGGTGACGTCCGCAAGGTCAAGAACGACCTCCAAAGCCTGCTCGATTACGCCAACGCCGCCCCGCATGTCCAGATCGACCTGGCCACCAACACGGTCACGCCGCCCGACACCACCGGCTGGCCCGCCGAAAAGATTGAGGAGCTGAGAGCGAAGACCGAAGATGTCGAGAACCGGATGGGGGCCGTGCTGGCCGCCGCCGAGGAAGCCGACGCCGACCTGGCGCGGGTGCTCACCGCCGCGACCGGAGGCGACCCCGGGCTTCCCGGAGAGCAGGGCACCAACGACGGACAGTCACTGCAGGACGGCCAACTCACGCCTGAGGAGATGGCGCGTCTGGAGGAGAACACCAACCTGACGCCCGAGCAGCAGGAGGCGTTGGTCCGCGGCGATCTGGTGCTGCCCACGAGCCAGATGGAGTACCTCAACAACTTGTCTCGGTCGCTGGATGGCAAGAGCCCGGCCGAGATTCGCTCGATGATCGACCAGATGAACGCCAACGGCCAGAACGGCGGCGCCGTGGCCGACGCGCTGCAGCTGCTGGGCAACGAGAACATCACGACGGCCGGCGATCCCGCCGAAGGCGTGCCGACGCAGGGCGGTATGGCGAACCTGCCGTCGGGTATCCGCGAAACATTCGAGCGGCCCACGCGCGGGATTGCGGTGCCTACCCAAGGCACCAACGAGCAGGGCAATCCGACCATCGAGATGCCCGACCTCGAGCATCCGTTCCCCGAGCTCAACAATTACCGCGACATCGCGGCGATCGTGTCGGCCGGCGACGCGAACCTGCAGCATGGGACGGCGTTGGACAAAGCCCTGCTGGACAAGTCGGAGGAGGTCCTGCACGGCACGCACAACCCGCCGTATTACCCGTGGGCCGAAAATGTCGAATGGACACAGGAACGCATCGACCCGGCGGTGCAGGACATGCTCAACGCGGCCGGACGCGACCAGATGGCCGTGCACAGCGAGCTCACGGGCGCCGACGGGAAGACGCCCAACACGGCGTTCATGGAGGACCTGTTCACCCATCAGTGGGCGGACGACGGCGCCGCGGCAGGCACGCTGCTCAACGGCACCGGTGCAATACCGACCGACCTCACCGACCCCACGCAGATGGACCAGGCCACCCGCGCCGGGCAGATCATGCATACGGTCGACTCGTTTGTCGGCAGCGCCGAGTACTCCCCGCGGTTGCTCGACATCCCCGGCCTGGACGGACAGTCGGTCGGTCAGGTCAACCCCGAGCTCACCCAGGCCCTTGCCGAGGCCAACAAGCCTTACATCGACGACATGCTCGGCAATTCCCTGGACGACAGCCAAGGTTTCCGCCCGTTGGATGACATGAAGAACCCGGAGATGCCGGTCATGCGGGATCTGTTCGCGGTGATCGACAGCAATGCGGATGCCGCCACCATCCTCAACAGCCAGGCGTATCTCAATGGCCTTCAGTATCAAGCCAACTTCGAGCAGTCCATCATCGACGGCGGCACGGTCAACACGGGCGATCTGCAGTCAGCCGGCACGTTGCGGGGCGTGATCGATTCCGCGGCCAACATCGCCGACAACGACGCCATCGAATACGGCAACCTGCAGGAGGTGTTGGCCTACGAGAGTCGTGGCATGTGGTTCGACGTGGCCAAGACGATCGGCGGGGAGCTCCCCTTCGTCGACAAGATCCTGGAGTGGAACGACAAGATTCCGGGTGATCCGCTGCACCAGATCTTCGTCGGCGACGCGCCCGTGGGCGCCGACCCGACCTACATCGCCCAGCAGAGTTCCGAAATGATGCAGTACGCCGTGGCGCAACGGTTGATCGACGCCAACCTCGGCGACCCGTCCGTCTTCCAGCAATTCGGCCTGATCGACCCCGAGACCAACCAACTCAGGCCGATCAAGCAGGACGACTTCGGCGACTTCCGCTCTGCCTTCACGGATTACTTCATGGGAATCAACCCGACGGTGAAGATCGGTATCGAGGACTACGAGGACGCCTACCGGGACGCGCTGCCCACGCCGACGGGGCACACGGGAGGATAGCGAGCGTGAAATCGATCGTGCGGTGCTGCGCGGTGCTGCTGCTGACCGTGGTCGGGCTGACGGGGTGCCGCACCGACGAGCCGCCCGCGCCGACGTTTACGAATTGGCCGCAGAGTCTGGCCGACTTCCGGTTCCGGTGGGCGGCCGAGCCGGGCATCGACCTGGTGTCAGGCCCGGCGGTGCCGCTGCGCGCATATCTGGAGTCGTACCGGATCGCTGAACTCACTCGCGAGATCGGCGACGTTTACCCGGGGTTCGAGCGCGCTGTCCCGCAACTGCCGTCCGACTCGGACGCCCCCGCGCAGCTGCTGTCCATCCGACCCTCGTTCGAGGGTGAGCCGTTCGGTCCCCCGGGACCGTTCTTCGGCAACGAGTTCTTCCACATCCTCGAGATCACGCCGATCGAGGGCGGCTACCGCGCCTACGTGTGCGACGGCTTGTACAAGATCTTCCGCGACGGCAAGGAGGAGGACGAGGGTAAGTACGTGTCGGTTGTCGGCTACCGCGCCCGCACGGGCCTCGGCGACGTCAACGGCATGAAGGTGTGGCGGGTCGAGTTCACCGACAGCCCGCCGGCCGCCGACGCACCCGCGAAGGTCACCGACCAAAGCGGGCCCAACCCAGCGCCTGCCGGAGACGTGTTCGGGCCGTGGCGCATCACCGGTGCGAACGACGCCATCTGGGGATCCATGGTCAATCGTGAGTCCACCGCCGACGAACGAGTCGACGGCGCACAACGGCTCTCGCAATGCTCCGATCTGCTGCCGCACTGGCGCACCGAGCGGGACGCGAACATCAGGGCCTCACTCGACACGCCGCCTGCCGCCGAGCCCGCGTCACCCGGCTGGCCAGAGGCGACGGCGTAATGGGACATCCCAAATCCCCAATCCAGTACCGGCGGTACGTATAACTCGTATTCGAGCCGGGTAGTCAGCCTTCACCGACACTGCGCTATCCCGGGGAGGAATCGATGCCGGAAGTCCAGCTGCATCATGACGGGCATCCGAAATACCGCCGCATGGTTCGCTTCGACTGGTCGCAGACACCTCTGCACTGGGTGCCCGACGATCCGTTTACGACGCACATGATCAACGTCCTGCACTTGTTGCTCCCCGAGGGGGAACGGCACTTCATCAAGGCGGTTCTGGAGGCCTCGTCACTGGTCGAGGATCCCGAATTGGAGTCGGCGATCAAACCGTTCGTGCAGCAGGAGTCATGGCACGCCTGGGCACACCAGGTCGTGCTGGACCATCTCGCCGAGCAAGCGATCGACACCAAGCCCTATACCGACCGCCTTGGACGCACCCTATCCATCACGCTCGGCGACCCGCCGAAGCTGCTTCCGAAGCGGCTGCATCGGTGGTGGCTCTATCGCCGACTGGCCGACGTCGCTGCCCTCGAACACTTCACCGCCATGCTGGGCCAGTGGGTGCTGCAGAACCGCACCCACGACGAAATCGGCACCGACCCGATGATGCTCGACCTCCTGCGCTGGCACGGCGCTGAGGAAGTCGAACACCGCTCGCTGGTCTACGACGTTTACCAACACGTGAGCGGCAACTACTTCATCAGGGCCTTCTCGATGCTGATGACGACGCCGCTGTTCGTCGGCTGGTGGGTTGCCGGGGCACGCTACTTGATGAACGCCGACCCGACGATCAACCAGAAGTGGCGGTGGCGTGACTGGGTTCGGGCTGCCCGCAAGGGCCGACTGCCCGGACCGTCGACGCTGCTGGTGACCGCTCCGTTGCGGTACCTGCGGCCCAGTCACCATCCCGACAGTGAGGCCTCGACCGAGCGGGCCATCGAATATCTGGAGTACTCCCCCGCTGCGAAGGCCGCCCGCGAACGGGCCGGCGCCCGGCAACGACCGCAGGGTGCCGAGATGACCAGCGGTCAGCAGATCTCCGAGGTGGAAAGGACTGGCGCACAATGAAAGTAGTGGTCGATCTCGACACCTGTGACGGCAACGGCGTCTGCATGAGCATCTGCCACGAGGTTTTCGACGTGCAGGAGGACGGGCTGCACGTGCTGCAGGATCACCCGAGCGACGACTTGCGCCATCAACTCAAGGGCGCGGAAGTGTCATGCCCTACCCAGGCGATCACGGTGAAGGACTGACGCGCTGATGCTTCGCGACATAGTCGTCGTCGGCGCCGGTCTGGCGGGAATGCGCGCCGCCGAAACGTTGCGGCAGCACGGCTACGACGGCACGCTGACCGTCGTCGGCGACGAGCGCCACGCGCCCTACCACCGTCCGCCGCTCTCGAAGAAACTTCTCAGCGGACAGATTCAACGCGCGGGGATCGACCTAGCGCTGCAGTTCGACTTCGACGCCCGCGTCCTGCGCGGCGCCTCGGCGCGCAAGCTCGACACGTCGGCGCGCACCATTGACCTCGACGACGACGGCACACCGCTATCGCTGCACTACGACGGCCTCGTCATTGCCACCGGCGCCACACCGCGCGCCTGGCCCGGCGGGGCGGTACCCGACGGTGTCCTGCTGCTTCGCACGGTCGACGACTGTCTCGCGATCCGCGAACGACTTTCGGCGCGGCCACGGGTCGTGGTGGTCGGCGGCGGGTTCATCGGCGCCGAGGTCGCCGCAACGTGCCGGACGCTTGGGCTCGACGTCACGCTGATCGAACGCGGCAATGGTCTGCTGCAGTCCGCGCTCGGCGCCGAGATGGCCGAGTGCTGGGCGAAATTGCACACCCAGCACGGTGTCGACCTCAGGGTCGGTGCCGACGTGCAGGCGTTCGTCGGCGACCGAAGGGTGGAAGGCGTCACGCTGGGCGACGGCTCGCAGGTTGCCGCCGACCTTGTCATCGTCGGGTTGGGCGTCACCCCCGCCACCGACTGGCTCGAAGGGTCAGGGCTGCGCGTCGACGACGGTTTGGTGTGCGACGCGACCGGTGCGGTCGACGGTTGCGACAACGTCGTCGCCGCGGGTGACATCGCGCGCTGGTGGCATCCACGCTACGAACGCCACCTCCGCATCGAGCACTGGGACCACGCGGGACGCCAGGGCGAAACCGCGGCCCGGACGCTGCTCGGCAGTGCGGCTGCCTACGACGGCTTGCCGTACTTCTGGTCCGACCAGTACGACGTCAAGCTTCAGATGCTGGGTGTGCCGACGGGCTACGACGCCTTCACCATCGTCGAGGGCCGACCCGACGACTGGGACTTCACCGGGGCCTACGGGCGCGAGGGCCACACCATCGCGGTGCTGTCGACGATCCCCGGCCGGGTTCAGGCCTACCGCGACGCGATTGCACAGGCAGCGGCCTTTCCACCGAGACCGGCGTAGCACAGGTGCGGGTCGCCATCAGCGGGGCCGGTGTCGCGGGCACAGCGCTCGCATACTGGTTGGACCGCGCCGGCCACACCCCCGTTTTGATCGAGCAGGCGCCGCGATTCCGGACCGGCGGCTACATGATCGACTTCTGGGGCGTCGGCTACCGCGTTGCGGAGCGGATGGGCATCGAGGAGCAGATCTGCGAACTCGGCTATGACGTGAACTGTCTGCGCTCGGTCAGCCACGACGGCGAGGTCAAGGCGGAACTCGGCGTCGAGACCTTCCGCCGCATGCTCGACGACGACTTCATCAGCCTGCCCCGCGGTGACCTCGCTGCGGCGATCTACCGCACCATCGACGGCCGAGTCGAGGCCCGTTACGGCGACAGCATCAGCACGATCGAGCAACTCGGCAACGGCGTCCGCCTGAGCTTCGAGCACGCCCCGCCTGAACAGTTCGACCTCGTCATCGGCGCGGACGGGCTGCACTCGACCGTGCGGCGGCTGGAATTCGGACCCGAGGGTGACTACCTGCACTACTTGGGCTGCCAGGTCGCCGCATGCGTGGTCGACGGTTACCGCCCCCGCGACGACCTCGCGTACGTCACCTACAACACCATCGGCCACCAGATCGCCCGCTTCGCCCTGCGCGGCGACCGCACGATGTTCCTGTTCGTGTTCCGCTCCGCGGACAGCAGTGACGAGACCCCACCGAAACAGCGGTTGCGCAATGAGTTCGGCCAGCTCGGCTGGGAGTGTCCGCAAATACTCGATGCGGTCGATGACGTCGAGGATCTCTACTTCGACGTCGTGAGCCAGGTCCGGATGAACCGCTGGTCGCGCGACAGAGTACTGCTGATCGGCGACGCCGCAGGATGCATCTCGTTGCTCGGCGGCGAGGGCACCGGGCTGGCGATGACGGAGGCGTACGTCGCCGCCGGCGAACTCGTCCGCGCGGACGGCGATCACCGCCGCGCCTTCGACGCGTACGAGAGCCGACTGCGTCCGCTGATCTCGTCCAAACAGGTCAGCGCCCAGCGGCTCGTCGGCTTCTTCGCGACGCGAACCCGCTTCGGGCTGTGGTTCCGCAACGTCGCCATCCGCACCATGAACTTCTCTCCAGTGGCGACGCTGTTCTCCGGCAGCGTGCGCGACGACATCGAACTGCCCGATTACGCCATCTAGGTCGCCGGGTTCAGCTAATCGCCGAACGGTCGCACGACCCAATAAGAGCAGGTGATCCAGGCGGCGCTGCGCAATTGTGCAACGGTTTCCGTTGTCCATAAGTGCAGTTACTGACATGCACGCAAGATCACACTTAGACAAGCTGACCAAAGGTCTTGCAGCCAAACAAAACTGGAAGTTTTCCGAAGCTGCAGACGGGCGACGAAATCCGTACTACCCTCAACTTTGGTTGAGTTCCCAGCCCGCCGGCAGCGCCGTTCTGGTGCCGCGTACTGGACTCACTCCAGGACGCTCTCCGGCGACACCTCTACAAAAACGATCTTGGGGTTGTGCAATGAGGGATGGGACCGTGCGTATCGGTCGGCCGGATCCTGCTTCGGTAGATGAGCACCGACAATGCGGCAGAGCGACGTTTGCAGTGCGACGGCTCGCCGCGTCACGCCTGGCCGTCGCGGTGATCGGCGACATCGACGCCTGTAACGGACGCGAACTCGGCCGCTTCGTCGAACAGCACACCGGGATTTCGCGCCAGCTCGTGCTCGATCTTCGGGCCGTCGACTTCGCGGGCACGCAGGCTTTCACGGCGATCTACTACATCAGCGTCCACTGCGCCCGAAACGACGTCGACTGGATCCTGGTCGGCAGCCACCCGGTGCGACGCCTGCTCTCGATCTGTGACCCCAACGGAGAACTGCCGCTCGTCGACGACCTCCCGTCGGCGCTGGAGCGACTGACCCGCACGGCGCGGTGCCACCAGCACGTTCGATCCGCGGTATAGCTGCCGCTCCACATCTCGCAGTATTCAATCTATTGATCCATTCTGCGCATCAGTCATGCCCAAAACAGTCTTGGACAGGCATGGATCGGGCTCCTACCGTAAGTGGCAGACCAGAGACCATCGACGGCCTAGGAAGTCATGACTGCCACCATTGCGGGCCCATTGAAGTCCACCGAACCCACCGGACAGATGCTCATCGCCGGCGAACCCGTCCAGGGATCCGGCAAGCCCATCAACGCCTTCGACCCCGCTACCGGCGCGACGCTCGAGCCCGCCTACCGATACGGCGATAGCTCCCACGTCGAAGCCGCCTGCGCCGCCGCGGCCGCCGCCTTCCCGATCTACCGCGCCACCGACTCCGAGCAGCGCGCCCAGTTCCTCGAGACCGTCGCCGCCAACATCGAGGCTGCCAAAGACGCCATCATCGCCCGCGCCACCGCGGAGACCGGTCTGCCCACCGCCCGCATCACCGGCGAGGTCGGCCGCACCACCGGCCAGCTCCGCCTCTTCGCCTCCGTCCTGCGCGAGGGCTCCTGGAACAGCGCCCGTATCGACCCCGCGCAGCCCGACCGCCAGCCCGCGCCGCGGCCCGACATCCGTCAGCGTGCCATCCCCCTCGGTCCCGTCGCCGTCTTCGGCGCCTCCAACTTCCCGCTGGCCTTCTCCGTCGCCGGCGGTGACACCGCCTCCGCGCTCGCCGCGGGTTGCCCCGTCGTCGTCAAGGGTCACGACGCCCATCCAGGCACCTCCGAGCTCGTCGGCCGCGCCATCACCGACGCCGTCGCCCAGGCCGGTCTCCCGAAGGGAACCTTTTCGCTGCTCTTCGGCGACGGCCCCGACCTCGGCATCGCCCTGGTCACCGATGCGCGAATCAAGGCCGTCGGCTTCACCGGATCCCGTTCCGGCGGAACAGCTCTCGTGAAGGCAGCCGCCGCCCGGCCCGAGCCCATCCCCGTCTACGCCGAGATGAGCTCCATCAACCCGGTCTTCCTGCTCGACGGTGCGCTGAGCACCCGCGGCGCCGATCTCGGCAAGGCGTTCGTCGGCTCGCTCACCATGGGGTCGGGCCAGTTCTGCACGAACCCCGGCCTGGTCGTCGCCGCCGACGGTCCGGGGCTCGACGACTTCGTCACCGCCGCCCGCGACGCGCTCGCCGGATCACCCGCCACCCCGATGCTCACCCCGAACATCGCGGGCAGCTACGCCGACGGCGTCACCGCGCTCAGCAAGGAGGCCGATCTCGTCGGCCGCGGCGAGGCTGGCGACAGCGAATGCGCTTGCCGCGCAGCTTTGTTCGCCACCGACGCCGCCGGCTTCCTGAACTCCGAGCAGCTGCAGGCCGAGGTCTTCGGCTCGTCCAGCCTCATCGTGCGCTGCAAGGACGCCGCCGAGATGCGGGCAGTCGCCGAGAACATCGAGGGTCAGTTGACCGCGACCGTGCACGCCGACGAGTCCGACCACCCAGAAGCCGCAAAGCTCCTGCCGGTGCTCGAACTCAAGGCCGGACGCATCCTGTTCGACGGCTGGCCCACCGGCGTCGAGGTCGGCCACGCCATGGTCCACGGCGGCCCGTATCCGGCCACCTCCGACTCCCGCAGCACCTCGGTCGGCTCGCGGGCCATCGAGCGTTTCCTGCGGCCCGTCGCCTACCAGGATGTGCCGACGTCGTTGCTTCCCAGCCCGATCGCCGACGGCAACCCCGACCATCTGTGGCGCCGCATCGACGGCCAGCTCACCGCCGACTGACCCATCACTCACCAAGGAGCCCAGCCCGATGCAGCCCAATTTCGACGGCGTTCTGTTCTTCCCCGTCACGCCCTTCACCGAGACCGGCGCGGTCGACCTCGACCTGCTGGCCCGCCACGTGGCCAAGGGCGTCGACGCCGGCCCCGGTGGTGTCTTCATCGCCTGCGGCACAGGCGAATTCCACGCGCTGGAGCCGCAGGAGTTCGGTGACGTCGTCCGTACCGCCGTCGAAACCGTCGCAGGCCGCGTCCCCGTCTACGCCGGCGCGGGCGGATCCGTCGCCCAGGCCAAGCTGTTCGCCACGTCCGCCAAGGACAACGGCGCCGACGGTCTGCTGCTGCTTCCCCCGTACCTCGTCGAGGTGCCCGACGCCGGCCTGGTCGCCTACACGCGCGAGGTCGCCGCGGCCACCGATCTGCCGGTGATCGTGTACAACCGCAACAACGCCCGCTACACCGAGGCGTCGGCGGTCGAGGTCGCCAAGATCCCCAACGTCATCGGATTCAAGGACGGCACCGGCGATCTCGACAAGGTCGCGCGCATCGTCCGCGCCGTCACCGAGAAGGTCGACGAGGACTTCCTGTTCTTCAACGGCCTGCCCACCGCGGAGACCACGCAGCAGGCCTACCGTGCGATCGGTGTGCCGCTGTACTCGTCGGCCACCTTCGCCTTCGCCCCCGACCTGGCGCTCGCGTTCTACAACGCGCTCGAATCGGGCAACGATGCATTGGTGAACGCCCTGTCCGCCGCGTTCTTCCACCCGTTGGTGCGGCTGCGCGACACCGTGCCCGGCTACGCCGTGTCCCTCGTGAAGGCCGGCGTCGCGATGGAGGGCATCCCCGCCGGTCCGGTCCGCCCGCCGCTGGTCATGCCGACTTCCGCTGACCTCACCGAACTGCACTCGATCATCTCCGCCGGACGCGCCGTGCTGGCCGACGCGCTCGCCCAGGCCCGCTAGTCATGCCGCCCAGCCGGATTCGCATCACCGGCGCCCGAATCACCCCGGTTGCGTTCGTCGACCCGCCGCTGCTCAACACCGTCGGCGTGCACCAGCCGTACGCCTTGCGTGCGATCATCCAGCTCGACACCGACGCCGGACTCGTCGGCTTGGGCGAGACCTATGCCGACTCAACACACCTCGTCCGCTTGCAGGCCGCCGCCGATGCGATCACCGGGCTGGACGTGTTCTCGCTCAACATGATCCACGCCGCCATTGCCGACCGGCTGCGCGGCGACAACGCGGCCGTCGGCACCGCGGGCATGATCACCACCGCCAGCGCGGTCGATCAGGTCTTCTCGCCGTTCGAGGTGGCCTGCCTCGACATTCAGGGCCACGCCACCGGACGGCCCGTCAGCGATCTGCTGGGCGGCACGGTCAGGAACACGGTGCCGTTCAGCGCCTACCTGTTCTACAAGTGGGCCGCACATCCCGGCCAGGAGCCCGACGCGTTCGGCGAGGCGCTCGACCCCGACGGGCTCGTCAAACAGGCCAAGCGCATTATCGACGAATACGGCTTCAGCGCAATCAAACTCAAGGGTGGGGTTTTCGCTCCCGAGGATGAGGTGGCGGCCATCGAGGCGCTGCACCAGGCGTTCCCCGATCACCCGCTGCGGCTGGACCCCAACGCGGCATGGACGCCCGAGACGTCGCTGAAGGTGGCCTCGAGCCTGTGGGACATCCTCGAGTACCTCGAAGACCCGACGCCCGGCCTCGACGGTATGGCCGAGGTCGCGAAGCAGGCTCCCATGCCGCTGGCGACCAACATGTGCGTCGTCGCATTCGACCAGCTTCGGCCAGCCGTGGCGAAAGGCTCGGTGCGCGTGGTGCTTTCCGATCATCACTACTGGGGTGGCCTGCAGCGCTCGCGGCTGCTCGCCGGCATCTGCGATACGTTCCAGCTCGGGCTGTCCATGCATTCCAACTCCCACCTCGGCATCAGCCTCGCCGCGATGGTGCACCTCGCGGGCGCGACCCCGAACCTCACCTACGCATGCGATACGCACTGGCCCTGGAAGGTCGAGGAGATCGTCAAGCCCGGCGTGCTGGAGTTCAAGGACGGCGCCGTGGCTGTGCCGACGACACCCGGTCTGGGTGTCGAGATTGACGACGACTCGCTGGCCGCGCTGCATGAGCAGTACGTCCGCTGCGGCATCCGCGACCGCGACGACACCGGCTACATGAAGACGATCGATCCCAGCTACGAGTTCGTCAGCCCCCGTTGGTAGCGCCTAGCCGGCGGTAGCCCCGGGAGCGCGGACCACCATCGGCACGGCGGGGAAATACCGCGCCATCTCTGACCGCGCTTTACGCAGGGCCGCGGTGCCGTAACCGTGCTTCCGATGGTCGGGGTGAATCCAGATCCGCACGTTCACCTCACCGCCGACCAGTTCCCCGAACACCATTCCGACGGTCTGCGTTCCGATTTCGGCAACCAACCACACCGCATCCTCGGCGCTGATCCGTCCGAGAGCCGAGCCGATCTCGTCGTCGAGAGGGCCCGCCGCACCGCCGGAGCCGTCACCGGCAGCACCCACGTCGGTCGTCCGGACTCCGAAGAGGTCTCGGTCGATCTCGCCGGAGAACGCCCGCAGCTCGAGATGCTCTCCCGAACTCTCGGGCCGTTCCATCAGGGTGAAGGTCAACCGGCTGTTCAGGTCCTCGAGTTCCGCAGCGATCTTGCGCCGGGAGTCTTTGGTGAGCCGATACATCGGCATCCCCACCACCGCTTCGGCGCCCAGCTGCGTGGTGCCGAGCAGTGCAGCAACCGCCTCGACGGCCGCGCCGCGATTGTCGGCATCGACGATCACATCGAGCACCTCGTGTCGGCGGTCGAGCGCAGCGATCAGGGCGTCGGTGATCTCGCGGCGCGAGGCAGCGTGATCGTGGTCATTATCAGCCATGGCGCCAGCGTAAACGCCGGGCGTCAGATCCGCGGACTACAGCGACGAGCGGCCGCTCGCACCTGGCTTCGGGTGGTTCCACGGCGAGACGTTCCGGCATATTTGTATGACTCGGACCGCTCTCGCGTCGTTCGCTCGTTGACTTTCAGCTAAGCCAGTCATACATTCAGTGAATTCTGTCGTCTCAGCCCCGGACAGGTGGCCTCATGACCGTCGACGTGCTTTCCTCCAACGTTTTCGAGGCCGGGTTGCCGTCACTGGCCTATGACGTCGACGAAACTCCCGCCGAGGTGTTCCCGCGAATTCGCGCTGCGCAGGCACAGGCCCCGATCGCGATCGGACCGTTCGGGCCCGAGATCCTCTCCCACGAACTTGTGCGGACGGTGTTGCGTGACCCGCGCTTCACGATCCCGCCGGGCATGAACCTGATGGTGCAGGGCATCAACTCGGGACCGTTATGGGACAAGATCGTCAACAGCCTCCTCGGCCTCGATGGCGAGCCGCACCGCCGCCTGCGCAGCCTGGTGTCCAAGGCGTTCACACCCAAGGCCAGCGCACGGTTGCACGACACCATCGTCGAGGTGATCAACGACCTGATCGATCATGTGGCCGCCGAAGGGCGTTGCGACATCGTCACGGATATCGCCCGGCCGTACCCCGTGCCGATCATCTGCGCCCTGCTCGGCGCCCCGCGTGAGGACTGGGAGCAGTTCTCGCTGTGGGCCGACGACATCTTCACCGCCTTCACCTTCAGTCCCGACGGCATCGACCAGGAATTCGTCATGCACGCGTGGAACGAACTCGATGACTATGTCGACGAGATGGTCGCGCGGCGCCGCCACAACCCGACCGACGATCTGCTGTCTGATCTGATCCGTGCGGAGGACGAAGGCGATCGACTCAACGCCGCCGAACTACGGATGCTGGCGGGCGGCCTGCTGCTCGCGGGCACCGACACCACCCGAAATCAGCTGTCGGCGTCCATCGACGTGCTCGTCGAGCATCCCGACCAGTGGGCGCTGCTGGCCGAACACCCCGAACTGGCGGCAGGCGCCGTCGAGGAGACCATGCGCCATTCGCCGATCGCGTCCGGCACGCTTCGCCTCGTCACAGACGACACCGAGCTGGCTGGCCACGTGTTCCCCGCCGGAACGCTGGTGCTTGTCAATACCTATGCGGCCAACCGGGATCCGGCCATTTGCCACGATCCCGACCGCTTCGACATCAGTCGGACCGACGCGCCCGCGGTGCTGAGTTTCGGCGGCGGCGTCCACTACTGCCTGGGGGCGAATCTGGCCCGCCTCGAGCTTGCCGAGGCCCTCCGAATCGTGACCCGCCGAATGACCAAGCCGACACGCAGCGGACCGGCGCCGTGGAAGCCGATGATGGAGTTGAGTGGGCCGACGACGCTTCCGATCGAGTTCTGCCATGGCTAACCGCGGCTGGTCCGGCGATCCTCCGGCGACCGACGAGGAGGCGATCGACCGCATTCTCGACGTGGCCGACGCGATCATCGCCGAGCGTGGGTCCGCGGTGCGCATCGCCGACGTCGCGCGCACGCTCGGTGTCACCCGACAGACCGTCTACCGCTATTTCCCGGGCACCGAGGAGCTGCTGCTGGCCAGCGGAATGCGCACGGCCGACGGCTTTCTCGACCAACTCGCCGAACACACCAGGGGGTTGACCGAGCCCGCCGCGGCGATGGTCGAAGGCATCGCCTTCGCCGTCGAGCGACTCGCCGAAGATGCGCACTTCGCCAATCTGCTCAGGAACGGCAACAAGAGCGGGGCGGCCGTCTCGCTCACGTCCGACACCTCCAAGGCCTTCAGCCGCTCGATGCTGCACCGGTGCGACGTCGACTGGGAGAAGCACGGTTACGACGAGGCGGCGCTCGACGAGCTCGCCGAGTTGGGGCTGCGCACGTTCCACTCGATACTCGTCGACCCCGGCGACCCCGCGCGTGACGGTTATGCCCTGCGCCGCTTCATCTCTCGATGGTTGGGCCCCGCCATCGTCTACCCGCGGCTGACCCAGGTCATGGAGGCGCTGCAGCCGGTCGGCACACGAGCGAAACGCAGCCGGCCTACAGCTGCGTCGTGACCACACCGCCTAAACTAATGCACCATAGGCACGCAAATTGCGTGTAGTGATGCAAGGAGTGCATCGGTGTTTTCACTGGCCCGCCTGTCCTGCTTCGTCGCCGTCGCCGAGGAACTGCACTTCGGTCGCGCCGCCGAACGCCTACACATGACCCAGCCGCCGCTGAGCAGGCAGATTCAGCAGCTCGAGAGCGAGCTCGGCGTGCAGCTCATCGACCGCACCACCCGGACCGTCACCCTCACGCCCGCCGGCGTCGCGTTCCTCCCCGACGCGCGACGCATCCTCCAACTCGCCGAGGGTGCCGCCCAGACCGTCAAGCGCATTCCCGAAGGCGACCTCGGCACCGTTGTCGTCGGATTCACCGCGGCCTCCGCCCATGTCGTGTTGCCGCGTCTGCTCAGCGCCGCCCGCGAGAAGCTGCCCGACGTGAAACTCGACCTGCGTGAGATGGTGACGGCCGTTCAGCTCGACGGCCTGATGAGCGGCGAACTGGATCTCGGCATGGCACGCCCGCCGGTGAAGCGGCCCGGGTTGGTCTCACGTCCGCTGCTGCACGAGCAGCTGATCGCCGCGCTTCCCGAGGAACATCCGCTTGCCGGCCTGAACCGTCAGTTGACGCTGAACGATCTCGACGGACAGGACGTCATCATGTACTCCCCGATTCAGGCAAGGTATTTCAACGAACTGCTGATCAGCACGTTCACCATCGCCGGGGCATCGCCACGCTATGTGCAGTACGTGACGCAGGTGCACACGATGCTGGTGCTGGTACGCACCGGCATCGGCATCGCGCTGGTTCCGGCGTCGGCGGCGACGCTGCATCCCGACAACGTCGTGTTCCGCACCATCGGCGCGTTCCGCGAGCGCCCGGTCGAACTCGACGCCGTCTGGCGCGGCGACAGCAGCAATCCCGCCCTGCACCGTCTGCTCAGAGATGTTCTGCCGCAGCGGGAATGGACGACGGACAACCTCGTTGAAGATGTGCTGAGCTAGTAGTTCATCCCGGTATAGACCTCGTTGAGGACCTTCGGCAGCAACGCGTTCGCGGTCGTGGCGCCATCGGGCGACAACGTGAGGTTCGTCCAAATGACCAGCGTCACATCGTTGTCCGGATCGTGGCCCATGAACGAGTTGAAGCCCGGCAGCTCGCCGCCGTGGTAGTACATCTGCGCGGTTGGACTGTAGCGCTGATATGAGATTCCGTATCCGTACATCTGCCCGCCGGGTGAGTCCGGATCCTCGATCTGCAGGCTGTCCAACCACTGCTGCTGATAATCGGCGTTGAACACCTCGCCCGATACCAGCGCCTTGATCCACGTAGCCAGGTCGTCGGCCGTGGAGATGGCTCCGCCCGCCGCGGTGGCGTACGACGGGTTCTGATAGGTGTAGTCGATCGGTTTGAGTGCACCGGAACGCATTTCGGCTTGCATCTCTGCCGGGTACGCGATGTCGGCCAGCGCGTACTTGCTCTCGCCGTACATGTAGCCGTGTGCGTAGGGCGCCGGAATCGACGTGTCGTCGATCGCCGGTAGCGACGTCTGGCCGATGCCGACCGGGCCGAACAGGCGTTTCTTGAACTGTTCGGCAAGCGGACGCCCACCGACCTTCTCGGCGATGACACCCAGCACCACGTAGTTGGTGTTGTCGTACATGTACTCCGCGCCCGGAGCGAACTCCCGGGGATGGGCGAACGCGATCGCCAGCGCCTCTTGCGGCGTCCAGGCTTTCACCGGATCGGAGTCGAGGGCTTCGGCGAGTTCGGGTGCTTCCGTGTAGTTGTAGAGGCCGCTGCGCATCTTCAGCAGATCGGCGATCGTGGTCTTGTCACCGTCGGGCACGTCGGGAACGTATTTCGACACGGGATCAGTGAATTTCAGCTTGCCGTCCTGCGCGAGCAGCACGATGAGCGCCGCGGTCAGTGTCTTGGTGTTCGACGCGATCCGGAAATGCGTACCCCCGGCGGGCGGCCTCTGCGCGCCGAGCTCGGTCGTGCCGACCGCCGCTCGATATTCCCCCTGGGGGGTCCGCAGAACCACCATCGCGCCGGGCACGTAGAGGTCCTTGGCCGCCTTCTCGACGGCCGTTTGGAACGCCGCGGCATCGATGGGCTTGAGCGCCGGGTTGGCCGTCGTGGTCGTCTCGGATGCCGTCGTCGACTCCGACGACGAGCAGGCGCCGATGACGAGGCCCACGCACATCGCCAGTGACGCGACCCGAACCGTTGCCTTCATTGCCGCACCCTAGGTCTTGAAAGTCAGACGCGCGCGGGAACGGCCGCACGCGACTCGAAGCGCGGACGGGTCACAACGTCCACCACTCGGTGCAGCCACGGTGTCCGGACGGGCCGCCACACATGCCGGTGCTCGGCCGGCCACGCGTACGCGGGTCCGCCGTCGTCGACCAGCGATAGCAGACGTGGCTCACCCAGCAAGCGCGCCGACATCGCATACAGCGCCTCGGCCCGCGGCGCGATCACCCCGACGTCGACCATGCGAAACACTCTGTTCTCGCTGTCGATAATCTCTTCGATCGTCACGTTCTCGATCGGGTAGCTCACGGGCAGCACATCTTTCATCGACAGCAGCGCCTGCGGTCCGCGCGCCCGCGGATGGCCGACGAGCGTCGCCACGGGCGCGAACCGACCCAGCGCGAGGTTTGCGTCGAACACCAAAGCATGCGCATAGAGCACCCGCACCAGAACCACATTCATGAAGAACCGCTCGGCCAGGCCTTCCCGCTCGGCCAGCTCGGCGTGCGCGAGATAACCGGCCACGACGCTCGCGTTGTGGGCCAGGTACCAAGACCGCGCCGACGGCGCGCGGAAGAAGTCCACCCAGTGCTGAACCGTCGGTCGCGACGCCACCACATCCTCACGCTCGACCAGAAGCTTCGCCTCGAGGGCGTCGCGCAGCAGATCCTCGTTGACCGCACGCCACCACGGGCTGCCCGGCACCCCGGCGTCCAATGCATTGAGGACACCCCGCGACTGCTGCCACCGCATGAACGCCACCACCGCGCGCCGGTACGGGCGGAAGGGCCGCCGCGCACCGCGAAGCGCATACGTGTCACCGGCCAACCGAATGCGCGCCGCGGGATCGTCGCGCACCGCGGCGACCATCCGCGAGGCTTCCTGGGCGGCGGTCACGTTCTGCTCCTCTCGTCGAATGTGAACACGATTCACATCAGATGATGTTAGCGTTGTAAACATGCCACGTCCAGTGGAAATTCCCGATCCCGAAAAGTCATCCCCGCACGCCAAGCGGGGCGCCTACCACCACGGAGATCTCAAGCGCGCACTGACCGATGCGGCCTTGCAGTTGGTTCAGGAGAAGGGCCCGAAGGGTTTCACGCTGCGCGAGGTCGCCCGGCGCGCGGGCGTCAGCGCTGCCGCGCCCTATCGACACTTCGCCGACAAGGCACAGCTGCTGGCCGCCGTGGCCACGCAAGGGTTCGTCCAACTGCACGAGGCGTTGGATGGCACGGTCGCGGCCAACGACGACCTCGCCGAGCAAGCACTCGCGATGGGCAGGGAGTACGTGCGATGGGCCGTCACCCATCCCGACTATTACCAGGTGATGTTCGGTGCCGAACTCGACAAGACCGAGAGCCCCGAGGTGGTTGCCGCCGGGATACGTGCCTTCGACGATCTACTCGACACCATCGTGCGGTGTCAGCAGGCCGGACTGCTACCCGCCGGCGACCCACGCGCGACCGCAGGCCCCATTTGGTCGCTGCTGCACGGCATTTCGATGCTCACGATCGGCGGCGAACTCACCCACGTCGGCATCGACGAGGAAACCGAGGCGCTGACGGAACGTTCGCTGCGCCAGATGATGTTCTGACCGCCCGATTCCGCTCTCTTAATGTTTACTCAGAGATGTTCTGCCACAAGGGGAATAGGCGTCCTCGATCGAAAAGAGACGTGGTGAGCAGGGCTGATGCGTGCTAGCGTCGACGCATGCGCTTGAAAGCAAAGACTCTCGTCGCCTCGGGCGGTTTGCTGCTGTCGATGGCCGCAGGCGCCGGAACGGCGTCTGCACAGGATCTCGGCCCGCTCCTCAACACCACCTGCACGTATCCGCAGGTGATCGGGGCGCTCTCGGCTCAGAACCCAGCCGCTGCGGGCCAGTTGACCGCCTCGCCCTCGACCGTCGCCATTGTCCAGCAGTACCTCGTGTCGCCCCCCACCGAGCGCCAGAAAATGCTCTCGCGACTGCAAACGCTTCCGGGCGCCGCACAGTACGTCGGCCTCCTGTTGGGCGTCGCAGGAACCTGCAACAGCTTCTGACTCGCGGAGCGGCCGCCTACGCCGGCCCGGTGAGGTTGCCCTCGCGGATGTCTCTGCGGCACTCGATCCGGGTCTTGCCCGTCTCACCCACGCACACCCGCACCTGTTCCTCGATCCCCGGCGGGTACACCTCGTCGGTCGGACCGGGAGTGGCGGTCGGATTCGGTACGGGGCCTTGGTAAATCGACCATAGCTGGTCGCCGGTCGACGGCAGTCGCGAGCAGTACGCCTGCTGGCCGGTCGGAGCGACACCCGCGGAGCCCAGCGGATCGCAGTCCGCACCGATGCGCACCACCGGCACGACCGGGGCGCTCGTCGGAGCCGACACATCAGCGCTGGCCGCCGGACGTTGGGGCGCCGGCTGATCCCGATTCGCGATGGTCACCCCAACCGCGATCGCCGCGCCGCCGAGCACCGCGGCGACGCCCGCTGCCAGCAGTCCGAGCCGCAACCGGCTCGATCCGCCGTTCTTCATGTGCTTGTTCCGCCGCCCCGACGCGGGGGCCGACATCGTCGGATCGGTGGCTCCGATCTGCTGCGCCACCTCAGACAGGCCGTGAGCCATCGCCTCGGCGAAGTCGCTGCAGGAGTCGAAGCGGTCGCCGGGCGCCTTGGCCAGCGCGCGCTGGAACGCGGGGCCCAATCCGGACAGTTCGGGGATGCGGTCGCCGATCGACGGCGGGCTCGCCGTGAGGTGATTGCTGATGACCACCGCCGGGTTGTCGTGCTGGAACAACTGCTGGCCGGTGAGAAGGTGGAAGGCGGTCGCGGCGAGCGCATACTGGTCGGCCCGGCCGTCGAGCGGCTCGCCCATGAGCTGCTCGGGCGCCGCGTAGGCCACCGTGCCGACGGTCATGTTGGTCGCCGTCAGATCCGAGGTGTCCGCGTTCGAGCGTGCAATGCCGAAGTCCGCGAGCAGCGCGCGACTGAAGGTGGAATTCGACTGGGCCAGAAGGATATTCGACGGCTTGACGTCGCGATGGAGCAGGTGCTGCTGGTGCGCGTAGTCCAGCGCGTCGGCGACGCCCGACACGATCCGCACGACGTCCGCAGGCGGTAGCCCACCGCCCTGATGTTCGGCGAGCAGCCGCGCGGCGTCGGTGCCCTCCACGAAGTCCATCGTGATCCAGAATTGCCCGTTGTACTCGCCGCGGTCGTGCACTCCGACGATGTTCGGGTGCCACAGTCGCGCAACGAGGTCGGCCTCGCGGTTGAAGCGCTCGAGATATTCGCGGTCGGTGGTCAGCTCGACCGGCAAGATCTTCAGAGCGTCGCACCGGGGCAGCCGGGGGTGCTGGACCAGATACACCTCGCCCATGCCGCCGGCGCCCAGTTGGCGCACGACGGTGTACCCGGCGAAGACGTCGCCTTCGGCTAGCGGCATGGCGCCACGCCCCACATGGTGCCGCTATCGCCGTTTCGCGCCATCCGCAAACCTTCGCACGAACGCGTGCCGCGGTTGCTGTGGGGGCTACTTCGACGCTGTGACCGGCATCGGAACGGGCGTGACGAGCCGGCCCGACTCCAGGAAGCTGTCCAGGTTGCGCAGCGTGAGCTGCTCCATCGCCGCTCGGGTTTCGACGGTTCCGCTGGCGACGTGCGGCAGCACGACGACGTTGTCCATCGACAGCAGCGCCTGCGGCACGTTCGGCTCGTCGGCGAAGACGTCCAGGCCCGCACCCGCCAGCCTGCCGTCCACCAACGCCGAGACCAACGCCTCCTCGTCGAGGACGCTGCCGCGCGCGATGTTGATCAGGTATCCGCGAGACCCGAGCGCATCGATCACCTCGCTGCTGACCAACCTGTTGGTGCCGGCTCCACCCGCGGCCGCGACGACCAGCACGTCGACCCCGGCGGCCAACTCGGCCGGCGACCCCATATACGTATACGGCGCACCCTCGACCTCATGCCGATTGTGGTAGGCGATCGTGCAACCGAAAGCGCTCAGTCGCTTGGCGATTGCGCTGCCGATACGGCCCAGACCGATGATCCCGACGCGGGTGTTGCTCACCTGGCGCGTCAGCGGATAGCTGCCGTCGACCGGCCACCGGCACGCCCGCACATAGCGGTCCGACGCCGAGAACTGCCGCAGCGTGTCGATCATCAGCCCCACCGCGGTGTCCGCCACGCAGTCGGTCAGCACATCGGGGGTATTGCTCACGACCACCCCGCGCTCGGCCGCCGCGTCGACGTCCGTCGTGTCGTAGCCGACGCCGAAGTTGACCACAGCACCCAGGTTGGGCAGCGCCGACATCAACTCCGCGTCCACGCCGGTGCGACCCGACGTCACCACGGCGCGGATCTCATGGCCGTGCTCGGCGAGGAAATCGGCAGGATCGTCGGGTAGCACGTATGCCGCGTAATCGTCCTGCAGCGTCTGCGCCAACGACGGCTTCAGCGGGCCAACCTGCAGTACCGCGCGAGTGCTCATAGTGGTGCCCACGCTACGACGACCTGCGGATACCCGTCCAACATTCAATTCGCATGGACTTATATCGAAAGCGCATCAGTGATGGATCGTTGGCCGCCTCGGGGTATCGGACCATCGCCAGGTGGGCTAAAAGACCAGCTCATCAGGTCTTTCCAAGACTGTCATAGAGTCGGACGATCGTCCCAAAATCACCCGATTCGGCCATTTGACCGGGGTTGACGCTGTCGAATCGGCGTCCCTACCGTGTGGTTGCGATCACAAGTCTCATCCACATACGTGGACGTCACTCCAGCAGCCCGGGAGGATCGAGGATTCAGATGTTTTCAAGAGCATCACGCCCGTCCACGCTTCGACACCAGGTGCTGGCTGTCGCTCTCGCGGGAGTCACCGTGGCCGCCTCCGGCTGTACCGTCGCCAACTCCCGTCACGGCGGCTACGACCCCAACACCCTGCGCATCGTCCTCGCCCAGGAGCCGCCGACCCTCGAACCCTGCGAGAGCTCGCTGACCTCCACCGGCATCGTCGTCCGCTCCAACATCACCGAACCGCTCATCGAACGCGACCCCAACACCGGCGACCTGCAGCCGCTGCTCGCCACCGAATGGCGCCAGACTTCGCCGAACCAATGGACGTTCACGGTCCGCGACGGCGTCACCTTCTCCAACGGCGCGCCGATGACCGCCAAAGACGCGGCCTACTCGATCGACCGGGCCGTCAACTCCGATTTGAACTGCAACGTCGACGGCTACGTGTTCGGCGACGAGAAGCTCGAGCTCGCGACCCCGGACGACAGCACCCTGGTGGTGGGCACCAAGACGCCGGATCCCATTCTCCCGCTGCGTATCTCGTTCGTCGAGATCGTGCCGACCGGCACGTCCATGACCGAGAAGGTCCGCGAGCCCATCGGCACCGGCCCCTACGCCATCGACGGCTGGGAGTACGGCCAGAAGCTTTTCCTCGAGCGCAACGACACCTACTGGGGCGAGAAGCCCCCGTTCGCCAGGGCCGAATATCAATGGCGCAGCGAGGGCAGCGTCCGCGCCGCGATGATCACCAACGACGAGACCGACATCGCCGTGAGCCTCGGGCCCGAGGACGGCGCCGAAGATCTCGGTGTCCCGTTCCAGAACAACGAGACCACCGCCCTGCGCATGCAGGCCACCGAGGCGCCGCTCAACGACATGCGCGTGCGCCAGGCCATCAACTACGCCGTCAACCGCGAAGGCATCGTCAAGGCGCTGTTCCGCGGACTCGGCGATCCCGCCTCGCAGCTGATCCCATCCGGCGTCGTCGGATACAACGCGGATCTGCCGCTGTGGCCGCACGATCCCGACAAGGCCAAGCAGCTCATCGACGAGGCCCGGGCTGACGGCGTGCCCGTCGACACCGAGATCCGTCTCATCGGCCGCACCGCGCAGTTCCCGAAGATCAGCGAGACCATCGAGGTGTTGCAGAGCGAGTTCTCCGAGATCGGCCTGAACGTGAAGATCGAGATGATGGACACGTCCAACCAGCTGCTGTACCAGCTGCGGCCGTTCCCCGAGGGCGCCGGTCCCTACGTGCTGATGATCATGCACGGAAACCAGGCCGGTGACGCCGCGTTCACCATGGATCAGTACATGCTGTCCGACGGCGCACAGGCTTCCTACGGCACACCGGAATTCGACAAGAAGATCCGTGCCGCCGAGGAGCTCACCGGCCAGCAGCGTCAGGAGGCCTTCGCGAAGCTGTTCGCCGAGGAGCCGCAGGAGATCATGAGCATGGCCTACCTCGCGCATATGAAGGGCATCCTCGGCAAGTCGCCCCGTGTCGACTACACCCCCAACTCCGCCACCGGTGACGAGATGCGGCTGGCCGAGATGACGCCCGCCGGCTCGACCACCCCGACGGTTGCCCAGTAGTAAGGAAACCTGCCCTCATGTTCTCCTTCATCCGGCGCCGGACCTACACCAGCGCACTGCCGTTGATCATCGTGCTGCTAGGTGTGTTCCTGCTCGCCCGCCTCACCGGTGACCCCACCAACCTGTACCTGCCCGAGTCGGCGACACCCGAACAGCGGGAAGCCTTCGCCCAGGCCAACGGTTTCGACCAGCCGGTGTGGACGCAGCTGGTCGACTACTTCAAGGGCGTTCTGCACTTCGACTTCGGCACCTCACTACGCACCGGTGAATCCGCCTCCGAGATGGCGTTCCGCGCGTTCCCCGCAACGCTGCAGTTGGCTTTCACCACAATGCTTCTCGCCGTCGTCGGCGCCATCGTGATCGGCTGCTGGGCCGCCTACCGGCCCAACTCGCTGGCCGACCGCTTCTCGAGCCTGCTGTCCATGACCGCCGCATCGATCCCCGACTTCTGGTTCGCGATCACCGGCGTCTGGCTCTTCGCGGTACTGCTGGGCTGGCTGCCCACCTCGGGTGTCGACAGTGGCATCCTGTCCTGGATCCTGCCGATCGCGACACTCATGATCCGCCCGCTCGGCGTACTCACCCAAGTCGTCCGCGGCGCAATGGTTTCCGCGCTCTCCGCGCCGTATGTGCGGCTGGCCCGCAGCAAGGGCGCCAGCGACTTCCGCGTCGTCAGCCACCACGCGCTGCGCAACGCCGCAGCCCCGGCGCTGACCGTCGCGGGCGACCTGGCCGTCGGTCTGATCAACGGTGCGGTCGTGGTCGAGGCCATCTTCGGCTGGCCCGGCATCGGCAAGCTGATGATCGACGCGATCCTGCAACGCGACTTCGCAGTCCTGCAGGCCGCCGTCCTGCTGACCGCCGTGAGCATCTTCCTGCTCAACATCTTCATCGACGCCTGCTACGCGCTGCTCGACGCTCGCGTCCGCGAACCGGTAATGGCCTAGGAGCACAACGACATGAGCACTGGAATCGACCTCGTTCCCGTCAAGCCGACCACCGCCATCGTCGGCGAACCTGGGCAAGACGGCGCCAAAAAGGGCATTGCATCGAAGTGGTTCCGGATGCTGGTCAACGACCGCGTCGCCGCGGCCGCTGCCCTGGTGCTGGGAGTCGTGTTCCTCACCGCGACCTTCGGCCCGATGCTCGTCGGCGATCTCGCCACCGACATCGACCTCGACAACTCCAACCAGGCGCCGTTCACCCTCGCGCACGGCTGGGCCAACTTCCTCGGCACCGACCCGCTGGGCCGCAGCATGCTGGCCCGGCTCATCGTTGCCTGCCAGACGACGCTGTCGGTCGCGATTCCGGCCGTGGTGATCTCCGCGATCGTCGGCTCGGCCATCGGCATGTGGGCCGGGTACTACCGCGGTTGGCGCGAGACCGTCGCCATGCGCGTCGCCGACGTGATCATGAGCTTCCCGTCGCTGCTGCTCGCGGTCGTCGTCCTATACGTGTTCTCCCCCAGCGCCGCGAACATCGTTCTGGTGCTGGCGATCACCCGCATACCCGTCTACCTGCGGACCGCACGCGCCGAGTCCGCGGAGCTGCAGAGCCGGCTGTTCGTCGACGCCGCGCGGACGTTCGGCGCACCGGCCCGGTCGATCATCTTCCGCCACGTCCTGCCGATCGTGCTGCCGACGCTGCTGACCGTCGCGACGCTGGACTTCTGCTACGTCATGCTGGCCGAGAGCTCGTTGAGTTTCTTGGGCATCGGCATCCAGCCGCCCGACGTCAGCTGGGGCCTGATGGTCTCGCAGGGCCGCACCTACCTGCACACCGCGTGGTGGTTGTCGTTCTTCCCGGGCCTGGCCATTGTCATCACCACCGTGTCGGCCACGATCCTGGCGGCCTGGGCCCGTATCGCCACCGATCCCGGGCAGCGGTGGCGCCTCACCGTTCCGCAGAAGCGCCTGTCCCGCTTCGCCAAGACCACGTCACGCATCTGAAAGGCGCCTCATCATGACCGCCGCAGTAGACCACAAGCCCGGCGTCCGCCAGACCGACGCCCAACCCGTGCTAGACGTCGACGGCATGAGTGTCGAGATCCGCACCATCAACGGCACCGTCCGCGCCGTCAACGAGGTCAGCTTCACCGCCCGCCGCGGCGAAACCCTGGCCCTGCTCGGCGAATCCGGCTGCGGCAAGTCGATGACCGCCACCGCGCTCGTCGGTCTGCTCGAACCCGTCGCCGACGTCGTCGAAGGTTCCGCCACCCTCGGCGGTGTCGACCTCTTCCAGGTCGGTCGTGCCAAGCGACGCGAAATGGCGGGCACCGAACTGGCGATCGTCTTCCAGGACGCCCTCACCGCGCTCAACCCGCTCTACACCGTGGGAACCCAACTGGCCGAACCGTTCCGGATCCATCACAACCTGTCCGCGAAGGAAGCCAAGCGCAAGGCCGTCGAGCTGATGACGCGCGTCGGCATCCCGCAGCCCGAATCGCGGCTGAACTCCTACCCGCACCAGTTCTCCGGCGGCATGCGCCAGCGTCTGCTCATCGCGATGGCCGTCGCACTCAACCCGAGCGTGCTGATCGCCGACGAACCCACCACCGCACTCGACGTCACCGTGCAGGCGCAGATCATGGCGCTGCTACGCGACCTCCGCACCGAGTTCGACATGGCTGTCGTCCTGATCACCCACGACCTGGCGCTGGTCGCCGAGGAGGCCGACCGCGTCGCGGTGATGTACGCAGGCAACATCGTCGAAACCGGGCCGGTGTCCGGGGTTTTCGCCAACCCCAAGCATCCCTACACCAAGGGGCTGCTGAACTCGGTGCCCGTCAACGCCCGCCGCGGCGACGACCTGAAGTCGATCGGCGGATCACCGCCGGACCTACAGGCCATCCCCGACGGTTGCGTGTACCAGGCCCGGTGCCCGCTGGCCCGCGAACTCTGCGCGAGCAAGCGACCCACACTCGACACCGTGCAGTCCGGCCGCAACGCCGCCTGCCACTTCCCGGAAGAGGTTGCCAATGTCTGAGTCCGCCAACCTGCTGGAGGTCCGCGACCTCCGCAAGTCCTTCCGCGTCCCGGGCGCGGGAAAGAAGAAGCTGTGCGCGCTCGACGGCATCACGCTCGACCTCAAGCGCGGCGAAACGCTGGGCCTGGTCGGCGAGTCCGGCTGCGGAAAGTCCACGCTGGCAAGGACATTGCTGATGCTCGAGCGTCCGGATGAGGGCAGCGTGCGCTTCGACGGCATCGACCCATTCAGCCTGCGCGGCAAGGAGTTGCTGAACTTCCGCCGCCGGGTGCAGATGGTGTTCCAGGACCCGTACGCCTCGCTGAACTCGCGCATGTCGGCAGGCGACATCATCGCCGAGCCGTGGCGCAGCCACAAGGACATGTACAAGGCCCGCAAGGACCGCGAGATGCGGGTGCGCGGTCTGCTCGACCTCGTCGGGCTGGGCGCCAAGGCCGCCGACAAGTATCCGCAGGAGTTCTCCGGCGGCCAGCGTCAGCGCATCGGCATCGCCCGCGCGCTCGCGCTCGATCCCGACGTGATCATCTGCGACGAGCCGGTGTCCGCGCTGGACCTGTCGGTCCAGGCTCAGGTGCTCAACCTGCTCAACGAACTCCAGCAGCAGCTGAGCATCAGCTACATCTTCATCAGCCACGACCTGTCGGTGGTCCGGCACGTCGCCGACCGCGTCTCGGTGATGTACCTCGGCCGCATCATCGAAAACGGGCCCACCGAGTCGGTTTTCGACCGACCCAACCACCCGTACACCGCGGCGCTGATGTCGGCCGCACCCAAACTCGACAGCGCACAGCGCAAGGACCGCATCCTGCTCAAGGGCGAGGTGCCGTCACCGGTGAATCCGCCTTCGGGCTGCCGATTCCGCACGCGCTGCTGGAAGGCCACCGAGATCTGCGCGACGACCGCTCCCCCGAGCGCGGTCGACCCGGAGGTCAGCGGCCACGCCGCCGAGTGCCACCATCCCCTGCTGACGGAAGGCAGCATGCTGGCAACGGCATGAGTGTCTGGGGATATTGCATTGTGGCGGCGACGATCATGTTGGCGTCGGCGCTGCAGGCGTCGATCGGATTCGGCATCGGTCTGCTCTCCGCACCGATCATCGCGCTCGTCGACCCTGCCCTCATTCCCGGCACCCTGATCATGGTCGCCACCCTCGTCACGCTGATCGTCGTCGTGCGCGAACGCGAAGACATCGATCTGCACGGGACGAAATGGGCGTTGATCGGTCGGGTTCCCGGCACCGTCGCCGGTGCACTGCTGCTCACGGTGCTGCCCGAGCGTGGTCTCGCGATCATGCTCGCGCTCGTGGTCCTCGCCGGCGTCGGATTGACCACGTTCGGCTGGATCCCGCTGCCGCGCAGGCGGAATGTCGTCCTGGCCGGCGCGGCCTCGGGCGTACTCGGCACCGCCACAGCGATCGGCGGACCACCGATGGCGCTGATCTGGCAGCGCAAAGAGGGTGCCGGGCTGCGCGGCACGATGAGCGGATTCTTCCTCGTCGGCTCCATCCTGTCGATCGCCGCGCTGGCCGCCACCGGCGCCGTCAACGGCCACACGATGGTGATGTTCGCGGTGCTCGCTCCGGCAGCGGCCATCGGATATCTGATGTCGCGACGGCTCAACCACGTACTCGATCCGGCACGGCTGCGGTGGGTGGCCATCGGGGTTTCGGCACTGGGTGCGGTCCTACTGATCGGCCGCGAACTCTTGGCGATCGGGAGCTGAGATGTCTGAAGAAGTTGTCGTACGTAAGGTCAAATCCGCTGTGCGGACGGTCGAACTCTTGGAGTTCCTGGCGGCCCGCCATGACGAGCCGGCGCGGCTACGCGAGATCAGCAATGCGCTCGCCATGCCCCGTAGCAGCGCACATGCCCTGCTGCGAACGCTCGTCGCACAGGGCTGGGTGCGCACCGACGCGACAGGCACCCAGTACGCGATCGGCGTGCGCGCGTTGTTGGTCGGCACCAGTTATCTGGACAGCGATCCGTACCTGCCGCTGATCACCCCGTTTCTCGACGACCTCCGCACCGATCTGGACGAGACCTTTCACGTCGGCAGGCTCGACGGCACCGACATCGTGTACCTCGCGACGCTGGAGTCGAAGAGCTACACGCGCACCGCTAACCGCGTGGGCAGGCGGTTGCCCGCCTACGCCACCGCGCTCGGGAAGTCGCTTCTTGCCGAACGATTCGGCACCGAGCGCGACGAACACGTGCCGTCCGCGCTCAAGCCCTTGACCGACAAGACGATCGTCGACCGCGCCGCCCTGGACGCCGACCTCGACAACGTCCGCATTCGCGGCTACGCCACCGACGACGAGGAGAACACCTCGGGTCTGCGGTGTTTCGCCGTCGCCCTGCACTACTGCCAGCCCGCACAGGATGCGATCAGCGCGTCCGTGCCGCTGGACCGATTGACCCCGCAACGCGAACGCGAGATCGCCGACGCGCTGCGCACCATGGGAGACAAGGTGTCTCGCGTGGTGCGCCCCCTGGCCAACGGCGACAAGTGGTTCGCAACCGAAGTATCAGGAGACTGACTGTGACAACCCCCATGAGGACGCCGACAATACGCGACATCACCGTGACGCCGATCGCCGGCCGCGACAGCATGCTGCTGAACCTCAGCGGCGCACACGGCCCGTTCTTCACCCGAAACCTGCTGATTATCACCGACTCCGACGGCAACACGGGCGTCGGCGAGGTCCCCGGCGGCGAACCGATCCGGCGCACCCTCGAAGACGCCCGCACCATCATCTCCGGTCGCAGCATCGGCGAGTATCACGCGATTCTCAACGACATCCGCCGCGCGTTCGCCGACCGCGACGCCGGTGGCCGCGGCGCGCAGACGTTCGACCTGCGCGTGGCCGTGCACGCCGTCACCGCCGTGGAGTCGGCGCTGCTCGACCTGCTCGGCCAGCATCTCGACGTTCCGGTCGCGGCCCTGCTCGGCGACGGCCAGCAGCGCGATCGCGTACAGGCGCTGGGGTATCTGTTCTTCGTCGGCGACCGCACCAAGACCGACCTGGCGTACCGGTCGCCCGCCGACGAGGACGCCGCGGCCGACGATTGGCTCAAGCTACGGCACGAAGAGGCGCTCACCCCGGACACCGTCGTGCGCCTCGCCGAAGCGGCCGCGACCCGGTACGGCTTCCGTGACTTCAAGCTCAAGGGCGGGGTGCTGCCCGCGCCCGACGAGGCCAAAGCCGTCATCGCCCTCAAAGACCGCTTCCCGGAGGCGCGAATCACCCTGGACCCCAACGGCGGATGGCTGCTCGCCGACGCCATCAAGACGTGCCGCGAGCTCACCGATGTGCTCGCCTACGCCGAGGATCCGGTCGGACCTGAAGGCGGGTTCTCCGGCCGCGAGGTGATGGCAGAGTTCAAGCGCGCCACCGGCTTGCCCACCGCGACCAACATGATCGGCACCGACTGGCGCGAATTGGGCCACGCGATCCGTGCCAACGCGGTCGACATCCCGCTCGCCGACCCGCACTTCTGGACGATGGCCGGCTCGGTGCGCGTCGCGCAGCTCTGCGAGGCGTGGGGGCTCACGTGGGGGTCGCACTCCAACAACCACTTCGACGTCTCGCTGGCGATGTTCACCCACGTGGCCGCCGCGGCACCTGGTGACATCACCGCGATCGACACCCATTGGATCTGGCAGGACGGGCAGCGCATCACCAAGCAGCCGTACGAGATCGTCGACGGCTACCTGACAGTGCCCGAAAAGCCCGGTCTCGGTGTCGAACTCGATAGCGCGGCCGTCGCCGCCGCACACGAGTTGTACCAACGCGAGGGACTGGGCAGCCGCGACGACGCGCTCGCGATGCAGTACCTGATCCCCGGCTGGACGTTCGACAGCAAGCGTCCGGCGCTTCAGCGATGAAAATCGTTGTTGCCGACACGAACCTCACGCCGCATCGCGAACGATTCGAGGCGGCGTTGCCGGGGGGCGTGGTCGTCCAGTGGCACCCGGGCGGTGTGCCGCTGGGCGACTTGCGCGACGCCGACGTGCACATCGGGAGCCGGTTCACCGCGGAGATGGCCTCGGCGGCAGAGAAGCTTCGGCTCATCCACGTCGCAGGCGCAGGCACCGACAAGGTCGACTTCGGCGCCGTTCCCAATGGAGTGCTGGTGGCCAATACGTTTCATCACGAACGGTCGATCGCCGAGTACGTCGTCGCATCGGCCGTCATGCTGCGCCGCGACTTTCTGGCCCAGGACCGTGCCCTTCGGCGAAACGCGTGGGCGACGTCGGTCTACGACCCCTCGATCCCTCAGCTGCCCACCCTGGGACAGGCCCACATCGGCTTCGTCGGCTTCGGGCACATCGGACAGCAGACGTGGAACCTGTTCCGCGCCTTCGGGTGTACCGCTGCGGCGGTGACGGGATCGGGTCGCGTGCCGGCCTGTGGACTGTCCTGGGCAGCCGACGCCTCCCAGTTGAACCGGCTGATGCACGAGTGCGACGTGGCCGTGGTGTCGGCGCCGCTGAACGAGCACACCGCCGGAATGATCGGCGAGGACCAGTTGAGCCTGCTCGGCGCCGACGGCGTGCTGATCAACGTCGGCCGGGGTCCGCTGGTGCAGGAACAGGCGTTGTACAATGCGTTGGCGGACAACGTCATTCGGGCCGCAGCGATCGACGTCTGGTACCGCTACCCGACGGCCGGCGGGGTGAGCGCGCCGAGCCACCTACCGTTCGCGGATCTGCCGAGCATCCTGATGACGCCGCACTCCTCGGGCGTCACCAGTGACACGTTCGCCGGTCGCGCCGACGACATCGCTGCCAACGTCGGACGGCTGGACCGGGGCGAGCCCCTGAAGAACGTGGTCGCTCACTAGTCCTCGTCGGCTCGACGCAGCGCCACTTCCTCGGCCAGATCGTCGACGCGGTCGGCGTGGGCACGCTTGTCCACGGCGTCGCTGCGCTTCTCGGCAGCATCGTCCAGCTCCGACTTGGCGACGGCGGTCACCGATTTCTCGGTGGCCGTGATGGTCTGCTGCTTGGCGCGTTTCGCATCTTCGACGCCCGTCACCTTGCGCGCGGCCTCCTCGTCGATGCGTCGCTTCGTATCGGCCGACCGCTTCGCTGCGGAATCCGCGGCCTCGCGCTTGCGCTGTTCGGCAGCCGATCGCGCCTTGTCGACCTTGCGCTGCGCCGCTTTACGGGCCTTGCCCGGCGCGGCGATGACGCCTTCTTGCTTCCGGCGCAGTTCCTCGTCGGCCTGCTTCTTCTTTCGCGCGGCTTCTTGGTCGAGCCGAGTGGCTTCTCCGAGTGCCTCGCTGCGCTCCATGAGGGCAGTCCCGCGCCTTCCGACTTCGGAATCGCCCAGCGCATTACCGACCGCGGCGTCCACAGCACCCACCGAACGCTCGTAGAGCAGCCGTCCCGGTGCCTCCGAGTCGACGCGAGTGAGCACGCGCTGTTCGAAGAGGCGCAACGGTGCGCGGGCGATCCGGTACTGGAGCCTTAAGGCCGCAAACGGAATCTCGGTGATCTTCATCTGTCGCTCCTATCGGTAACCGTGGTCACGCCTGATCCGAGTGGTCGATGACCTCCGCGCGGCGTCTCAGCTGATTCGCCTCGGCCTGCGTCGAAACGGCGTCGCTCACGGCATGTCGGTGCTCATCGACTGCATCGCCGTACTCGTCGGCGGCAGCAGCGATGCCGGCACGCTCGTCTGCTTTCGCGTTCTTCATCTGACGCTGGGCATCCAGCTCCGCCTTCGTCTGCTCACGGACTGCGTCTTGGCCGGCCGCCTCGTCGGCCGCGGCTTTGGCGACGGCTTGGTCGCCGCGTACTTGCGCGGTTGCCACCGCCGCCTCCGCGCCCGCCTGCAGTCGTTCCTCGGAGGCTTCGCGCTTGGCGTCGGCCGCGACGGATTGTGCATGCGCGGCTTGGGCATCCGCCTCGGCTTCGGCCTTGGCGGCGTCTCGGCGATCCTTGGCGTCGACCTGGTCGAGTTGTCCCTCGGCGGTCAACGAGTCGTTCCCCGTGACGGCTCCAGCGACCTCTTTCGCCTTGCCCTTGACCGCATCGAACATGGCCTTGCGGGCCTCACCCGACTTCTCGCCTTTGGTCATCGCAACTCCTCACATCGTGTTGCGATACTCATTCCACATCCGGGTCGGTTGAAACCCCGCCGCGCGCGAGATCACCGACGAAACACGCGTTTAGCTGCACATTTCATCCGAATATCGAATTGACGACCTACGCAAATTTGTTGCGCCGTCGCCGTCTCAGGTGCCCTTGTCGATCGAGTCGAACACGACCTGTGACTGCTCGAACGGCTCCGACGTGACGCCGAGCTGATTGCCGAAGGGATGGTCCAGCCAGAACACGATGAACAGCAACAGACCCAGCAGCACGGCAACGGCGCCCAACAGGCCGAAATGTGCGCGCGTGCTGCCCAGACGCATGAACCCGCCCAGCCCCAGCAGGACGACGCCACCGAACAGCAGACCCGTCCAGAGCAGGCCGGGTATGCGCGGCTTGGCATCCAGGATCCGCTGATTGCGTTCCGATGCCAGCGTGGTCAACTGGTTGAGGAAATTCTGGCTTATCGGGCTGGACGCGACGCTGGACTGCTCACTTCCGAGCACGCGGTACATCTCGTTGAGCGCGTCGCGTGCATCCTCCGTCCCGACACCGCCACTTACCGCGTTCTGCCACTCTGGGCCGGCGACGGCGTCGGTGTACTTGCGGAGCAGCACACGCATCTGCGCCTGCTCGTCCGCAGGCATTCCGACGGTCTGCCGGTACATCGTGACGACCGTCGACGCCTCGTTGTAGACGTTGGTCTCGGCCGACGAGAACTGCTCCCAGGCGACGACGATCACGAACCCGAGCAGGGCGCCGTACACCAGGCCGACGCAGGTGATGAACGGGGACAGCGCCCCGTTGTGCCCCTCGCTCACCGGGTCCGGAAGCGTGCGATGCGCCAACCACATCCCGGCCCCCGCGACCGCCACCGCCGCGATGAGACCCAGAGCCAGAAGTCCCCAGAGCCCCGCGATCCCGTATTCACCCATAGCTGCCCCTCGTCCGGTGTCGACCGCAGGTACCGCACGGCGTGCTCGGTCTGATACCCGTCTGGACGCCATGACACTCGGCGCCGGCATTGCCGGTCAGGCCGGCACCGGGATACATGCCCGACTTCGGCAAATGTGGCCGTTCTCCGTGGTCGCCGGTGCTAGGCAGTGGGAGTGGATCTGGCGAGCTGGGGCCTGGGACTGGCGCTCATAGTGCTGACCATCGCGATTCACACCACCGCAGTGGTGCTCATGGCGATCGGACTCGAGTCGAGGATGCGTTCCGGCGTCCCGAACCCCGACCGGCGGAAGGTGATTCCCGCCGTGATCGCCCACATCGGGGCCGTTGCGCTGATACTGGCAGCCCTGCACGGACTGGAAGGCGTCCTGTGGGCGGTGGCGTACTGGTGGCTGGGTGCAATCGATTCGTTCGCCCAGGCGTCGACATACGCCCTGGCCACGCTGACCACGTTCGAGTTGTCGGGACTGACGTTGCCGTCCCGTTTTCAGATGTTCAGCGCCCTGCAAGCCGTGAACGGTGTGCTGCTCTTCGGTATCAGCACGGCGTTCCTGTTCGCCGTCATACAGGTTCACTGGCGGCGCATGTTGTCCCACAGTCCTTCGGTTGCCGGCGACGAGTAGCTCACCGCGGCAGGTCAACTCGGTTCGGCGGTGGCCGATGCAGGTACATGGCGCGCGACCGTTTCGTCCAAGGTTTCACGCAGGGGGCGGATTTCGGTGAGGAGACGTTCGAGGTCGTCACGCTCGATGTGCAACACCTCGGCCCTCCCGGTCGTCGTCACGGTCGCATTGCGCAGTTTGCCGCGGCGAAGCGCGGATTCGCCGATGATCTCGCCCGGCCCGACGAGGGCGATGCGCTCGTGACCGACATACACGCCCGCTTCGCCACTGAGCAGGATGTAGCAGGCGTCCGACGGGGTGTGCTGGCGAATCAGCGGCCACGGCCCAGATGTCGAGGTGCGATGTGCCGCCTCGACGAGCTTCTTGAGGTCCGCGTCGGAGAACTTCTCGAACGACGGGAATTCCCGCAGCCGGCGGGCACTCTCCTGCTGTTCCTGCTTGCGGGCCTCAGCACTGGCGCGTTCGTACGAGCGATTGTCCATGGTCGATCCCCGATCCGCGATGTGACCCCTGACGCCGTGAGCCTATCCATCAAACGACGCGGATGCGGCCATAATCCATGCGAATCGGGCGCGCTAGCGGACCGTGAGGGTTCGTTGGCGCGCCGAATTCGCGAAATCACTGTCGATCGGAGCCGTACTCCAGCGCCGGCTCCGCCGAATCCACACCGCTCCTGCTGAGAATGGTCAGCATGTCGGGCTGCACCTCGTAGCGGGCGCCGTCGGCGGGGTTGACCGCAGTGAATCCGCCGCCCGACGGAACCGCGTTCGACAGTTGCAAATTGGCTCCGTCGCGCAGCCGCTCACCGCGGTAGTAGTACGTACCCGGTGCCGACTCACACACGACCGCAATGGAATTCGACGTTCTGATCGCCGCAGCAGGCGTGCTGCCCGCATCGCAGCGCGCGGTATGGCCGACGAACCCCTGCGCGTCCGTTCCCGACACCCCCGAAATCGGTTCGGATCTGGCCGACGTCGTGGTGGGAGTCGTGGTCGACGGCGACGCCTCGTCCGTCGGCGTGGTCGTGACCGTCGTCGTCGAGGGCGTCGGCAGCGCGAGCTTGGTCTGCGGTGCCGACCCGCCGTCGCGATCGCCGAAAACCAGCACCGTCGCGAGCACCACGGCCGCGGTGAACATCGCGATCGTCGCTGCCACCAGCGCCACCTGCGTCGGGCTGAACCGCGACTTCTTGGCCGGCGGGACGGGTGGCGGCAGCGGACCGTGCGGCTGCTGGTAGCCCGTTCGCGCCGGGTTCGGGTCGAGCGCCGAGAACTGCCTGGTGTTGCTCGGGGGAGGTGGCATCGGTACTGGGGCCGGGGTCGAATCCGTCATCGCCGCTGCAGCCGCTTTGGCCAGCTCACCGGCCGTCGTGTACCGGTCGTTCGGCTGCTTCGCCATGCCCTTCGCGACGACGTCGTCGAACGCGCGGTTGATCCCCCTGCGCATGATGCTCGGCCGCGGGGGCGGCGAGAACATGTGCGCACCCATCATCTGCCGCACATCTCCCGCCTCGAACGGGGGGCGGCCGGTCAGGCACTCGTAGAGCAGGCAGGTCAACGAGTACACGTCCGCGGCGGGCCCACCGCGACCGCCGCTGAATCGCTCCGCCGCCATGTAGGCGCACGACCCGATGACCAGCCCGGTGCTCGTCACGTTCGCCTCACCGCCACCATGCGCGATGCCGAAGTCGACCAGATAGGCGAAGTCGTCGGGCGTCAGCAACACGTTCTCCGGCTTGATGTCGCGGTGCACCAGACCGCTGCCGTGCGCCGCGTCCAGGGCCGCCGCCACCTGGCTGATGATCGACAGCGCGCGGGTCGGCGGAAGCGCCCCCTTGACCCGCAACTCGTCCTTCAGGCTGGCGCCCTCGACGAGGCGCATGTCGATGTAGAGGACGCCGTCGATATCGCCGAAGTCGTGCACCGGGATGACGTGCGGCTCCTGCAGCCGCGCGGCGACGCGGGACTCGCGGCGAAACCGCTGCTGAAAGCCCTGGTCTGCCGCTACCTCCGTGCGCAGCACCTTGATCGCCACCAGGCGTTCCCTGACGGTGTCGTAGGCGCGGTACACCTCGCCCATGCCGCCTTCGCCGATCAGCGCTTGAAGCTCATACGGTCCGAATTGCGTACCCACGCGAGTGCCGCCGTTCGGGGAACCCATGTGAATCCTTCCGTCTTTTCGGTACGCGAATTTGCAGGTCGATCCGCCGCGCTCAAACGAGTTCCCGCACCGCGCTCTTCCTTAACCCGCTCCCCACAGCGGGCAGATTGTGGCACCATCATTGGGGCCACTGAAAACGAAGCAGCACAAGCGATTTGCTTCAGTGGCCGAGTCTACAAAGGGTCGAGGTGCTTGCGAATTGATGGCCGCCCACCTGCGATGACACCAGCCGGGTGGTGCACCCCCGCGTGGTACTCCACAAATTCAGAGGCATAACGTCGGCTGTGTTGGGGAACACCTCCATGTCGACGTTCGAGTCGGAGCCCGTACAAGATGTGTGACAGGAGCCGCGGTGGCTAGTTCAACTGACAAATCCCAGGTGAGTACGCCCGATCCGAAGTCCAAGTGGCTTTCCGAGTCGGCGGGCCAGACCCGTGGTTCGGACAAGAAGGAAGTCCAGTTCCACTACGACATCTCCAACGACTTCTTCAAGCTGTGGCAGGACCCCACCCAGACCTATAGCTGCGCGTATTTCGAGCGCGACGACATGTCCCTCGAAGAAGCGCAGATGGCCAAGGTCGACCTTTCATTGGGCAAGTTGGGCCTCCAGCCAGGCATGACGCTGCTCGACATCGGCTGCGGATGGGGCTCGACCATCATGCGGGCCGTCGACAAATACGACGTCAACGTCATCGGTCTGACGCTGTCGGAGAACCAGAAACAGCACATCGAGGACCATTGGTTCGCCAACTCCAAGAGCAAGCGCAACATGGAGGTCCGTCTGCAGCCGTGGGAGGACTTCGACGAGCCCGTTGACCGCATCGTGTCCATCGGCGCGTTCGAGCACTTCGGCTTCAACAAGTACGACGACTACTTCAAGAAGACGTTCAACTGCCTACCCGAAGACGGCGTCATGCTGCTGCACACGATCATCATTCCCGAGGACGAGGAGATCAAAGCCAAGGGACTGCCGCTGACCATGTCGAACGTCCGCTTCATCAAGTTCATCATGGACGAGATCTACCCCGGCGGTCGTCTGCCACTGGCGTCGATGGTCAAAAAGCACGCAGTCGGCGCCGGCTTCAACGTGACACGCGAGCAGCACCTGCAACCGCATTACGTCCGCACACTGGACACCTGGGCGGCAAATCTCGAGGCCAAGAAAGACGACGCCATCGCGGTCACGTCCGACGAGGTCTACGAGCGATTCATGAAGTACCTGACCGGCTGCGCCGACCTTTTCCGCAACGGCTACACCGATGTGTGTCAGTTCACCTGCGAGAAGGCGTGATTCGTTTCGGAACTAATTGAGTCTATTTAGTAGGGTCATCGACAATGACTGACATCGAGTCCGGACCAACCGATATGCGGCCTCACTTCGAAGAGATCCAGGCCCATTACGACCTCTCGGACGAATTCTTCGGTCTCTTCCAGGATTCCTCGCGGACGTACAGTTGCGCGTTCTTCGAGCGTGACGACATGACGCTCGGCGAAGCGCAGTTTGCCAAAATCGATCTGGCACTTGGCAAGCTGGATCTGCAGCCGGGCATGACGTTGCTAGATGTCGGCTGCGGTTGGGGTTCGGTCATGCAACGCGCCGTCGAGCGTTACGACGTCAACGTCGTCGGCCTGACCCTGAGCAAGAACCAGTACCACTACTGCGGGCAGCTCTTCGAGAAGCTCGATACCGATCGCAGCACCCGCGTCGAGTTGCACGGCTGGGAGGAATTCGACGAACCCGTCGACCGCATCATCAGTATCGAGGCGTTCGAAGCCTTTCCCAAGGAGCGTTACGGCGCCTTCTTCGAGACGTGCTACCGAATACTTCCCGAGGGTGGCCGCCTGGTCCTGCAGACGATCATGGGGCATCCGCTCAAGCGCTGGCCCGACCTGGGCATTCCCATCGTCATGTCGGACCTGAAGTTCATGCGGTTCATCGCCAAGGAGATCTTCCCCGGCGGTTCGATCCCGTGCGACGAGGACATCATCGGGCTTTCCGGCAAGGCCGGCTTCTCGATGCACCACTTCGAGACCCTGAATCCGCACTACGTACGCACCCTGCGGACGTGGGCCGACAATCTCGAAGCCGCACACGACGAGGCTGTCGCCGCCACCTCCGAAGAGGTCTACGAGCGCTACATGAAGTACCTGACCGGGTGCGCGGACTTCTTCGAGCGCGGCATCAGCGAACTCGGCCAATTCACCCTGATCAAAGGCTAGTCAGGGCGCGCCGAAGGCCAGCACGACGTTGTTGCCGCCCAGCCCGAAGGAATTCGACACCGCGTACCGATAGTCGCCGGGCCGAGGCCGGTCCGCCACCACATCGAGGTCGATCTCGGGATCGAGGGACTTCAAGTTGCGGGTCGCCGGAATGATGCCGTCGCGCAGCGCCTGCACCGTCAGCACCGCCTCCACGGCTCCTGCGGCGCCCAACGAATGACCCAGCGCCGCCTTGGGCGCATACACCGCCGCCGAATGGTCGCCCAGCGCACGTCGGATCGCGTGGGCTTCGGCAAGGTCCCCGAGTTTGGTGCCAGTGGCGTGGGCGTTGACGTGGTCGACGTCGGTCGCCGTGAGGCCGGCCAGTTGAATCGCCCGGCTGATCGCGTCGCCCGCCCGCTCACCGGTCGGGTCGGGGTCCACGACGTCGTAGCCGTCTGACGTGATGGCCGCGCCCATAAGTCGAGCGAGGATCGGCGCGCCTCGCGCCTTGGCGTGTTCCTCGGTTTCGATGAGCATCAGCGCAGCGCCCTCGCCGAGCACCATGCCGTCGCGGTCGGTGTCGAACGGGCGGCACGCACCCGCCGGGTCGTCGTTATTGGTCGACAACCAGCCGAGGTTGTTGAATGCCGCGACGGGCACGGCTTCGATGCAGTTCTCGACGCCGCCGCAGATGGCGATATCGGCCTCGCCCAGGATGATGCCCTGCCAGGCTTCCGCGATGGCGGCCGCTCCCGAGGCGTCCGCCAGCACCGGGGACGTGATGCCCGCTCTGGCCTTCAAGTCCAAGCCGACCGACGCGGCGGGCGCGTTCGGCATGTGCATCTGCACAGCCAACGGATTGGCCGCGCGCACGCCCCGTGCCTTGAAGTCGTCGTAAAGCCTGATCATCGCCTCGGTGCTGGCGAGCGCGAGGCCGATCGAAACGAGGAGGCGACGGGTGTCGACTTCGGGCGATCCGGCGGTCTCCCACAGGCGTCGGCCGAGCACCCGCGACATCTTCTGCATATACGACAGCCGGCGGAGTTCGACCCGGTCGAGATACTGGTCGAACTCCTCTCGGAGTTCACCTCCGATGCGGACGGGGAAGTTGTATTCATCGACGAACGGCTTCTCGAGTCGGCGAATTCCGCTCTGCCCCTCCAGCAACTGCTGCCAGGTCTCTTCGGCGTTGGTCGCCAAGGCATTGCTCGACGCCACCGCTGTGACGACGACATCGGGAAGGCCGTCGCCGGTGGTCTTACTCGCCATGGGTCACCAAAGTTCCTTCACTGCGCTAGCTGACCTGGTCGAGATTTCCCCAATGTACGACCGAATATGCGTCGGCGCAGCGACTTTTTGCACGCGCCTGAATCCAACATTAGCGGCAACTGCCCTAGCGTTGAAACCATGACCGAGATCGATCTCGAGGCACTCTCGACAGGCGCGCACGGCTACACGGTCAACGACGAGGACGACGACGACCCCGTCCTGCTCGACCAAGACGGCAATTACATCGACACGTGGCGTGAGCGATATCCGTACGACTCCCGGCTACCGCGCGATGAGTACGAACGTGTCAAGCGGCGGCTACAGATCGAGCTGCTCAAGCTGCAGAACTGGAGCAAACGGACCGGGGCCCGGCACGTCGTCGTCTTCGAAGGCCGCGACGCCGCCGGAAAAGGCGGCACCATCAAGCGGTTCATGGAGCATCTCAACCCTCGCGGCGCGCGGGTGGTGGCGCTGGAGAAACCCACCGACCTCGAGAAGGCGCAATGGTATTTCCAGCGCTACGTCAAGCATTTACCGACGGCCGGGGAGATGGTCCTGTTCGACCGGTCGTGGTACAACCGCGCCGGCGTCGAAAAGGTGATGGGGTTCTGCACCCCCGAGGAGCATGCCGAATTCTTAAGGCAGGCACCGATGTTCGAAGACATGCTCGTCAGCCAGGGCCTCGACCTCACCAAGTTCTGGTTCTCGGTGTCACCTGCCGAGCAGCGCACCCGGTTCGCGATCCGCCTGGTCGATCCCGTACGCAACTGGAAGTTCTCGCCGATGGACATGGAGTCGATCGACAAGTGGGAGCAGTACACGGAGGCCAAGCAGGAGATGTTCGCCGCAACCGACACCGACTACGCGCCATGGATCGTCGTGAAGAGCAACGACAAGAAGCGCGCCCGCATCAACGCGATGCGCCATCTCCTCGCGAAGTTCGACTACGACGACAAAGACGACGAAGTCGTCGGCGAACCGGACCCGTTGATCGTGGGGCGGGCTTTGGAGGACTGAGGGCTGCGCAGCCGGCCAGCCCAGATCGCACTCTCGGCCCGCGCGACGCTCATCACGGTGCGCGCGGTCTCCCACAGCTGGCTACCGCGATCCGCGTGCACGGCGGGCAGACCCGCCGCGCACCGCATGACCATCGCGCCGAGATTCGCCGACGTCATGTAGGGCACCACAAGTAGATTCGCGCAGGTACCGCGCCCCTCGACCTTCATCAGGCGAGGACGACGGGGGCCCGGGCTGTCAACCGTCCTGGCACCGCTGATGATCGAGTCGAAATCGACCGGGCCTTCGGTGGGCGACCAGTTGATGGCGATGTCGACGATTTCCCCAAGCGGGGCATGCAGAAGTCCGATGAGTTCAGGAAGCTCTGCGCCCACCGAGGCGGTGTGCGGCCACCACGCCCCGTCGATGTCGGAGCCCAATTGGGGTGCGAGCAGAAGGCGAACGGGGCGGGCCAACCGGCGCGTCCCCGATAGACCGTTCACGACAAGGGCTTAGCGGAAGATGACTTCTTCTGGTCGTTGTCCGAGAAGGTGGGGTTCTCCGTGGGCTCCGTGGAGCTCGCGCGCTTGTCGACGACGTGCGGCTTGTGGGGGTGTGAAAACAAATCTGACGATTCCATAGAACACGTCCTTAAAACATACGGGTGAGAGCCCATATATACGAAGTGGGCGAACGGAGATCCGTCCGCAGGCTGATCGCGAGAGCGACATCAGAAGAATGCTGAGGCGAAAGGCCTGACACCCAATTTACCCGATCATCGATAAAACTGGTGATTCGCCTTCGCCCTCGACCGCAAAGTCCGTAGAAAGCGGTGTGGGCTGGCGGGTATGTCCCCACCAGCCCACACGACCAAGATCAGGTTATACGGCGGACACACCGACTGCCTGGGGACCCTTGGTCCCCTGCTCGACGGTGAACTCAACACGCTGGTTCTCCTCGAGCGACTTGTATCCATTTCCCTGGATTTCGCTGAAGTGAACGAAAACGTCGTCCGCTCCGCCATCCGGAGCAATAAAGCCGAAGCCCTTATCGCTGTTGAACCACTTCACAGTTCCCTGCGTCATACTTTTCTACTTCTCTCATTGTGTACGGATGTCGACAGACACCCGTCTAAAGCCTAGCACGCCCAAGGCCGAACACGTATTCGCCTGTGCGGTAATCCTTTTGGCGTTCGGCGCAATTGCGGGTGCAGGTGAGCGGGACGGCCTCGCCGACTTCTCCTGAGCAGCAACAGTTCTGAACCACGACCGGGGTTGCGCGGGTCATCGGTTGCGACACGGTCACGGAAGGGTATCCATCCGGGTAGCAGTAGTCACAAAAATCCCACTGGTCACTATCGTCACATGAAGCCGCTTATGACGTCACCGCGACGTCGTGCCACGAAAGGTGTGACATGTCGCCGCGTCATCTCTTCGCATCGATATCCGCGGTTTCGGCGACCGTACTCACCGTGGCCATCGGCGTGGCACCGACCGCATTCGCCCAGCCCTGCAGCGGTGCCGCCGCGGCTATCCAGCCTCCTGCTTCATCCAACTCCGGCGAGACTCCGGACCTGCCCGGCGACGGTCGACCTCGGGGTCAGCGGCCCACCGGGGCCAATGAGGGCGCCGCACTGCCGAGTCTGGGGCAGGTCCAAGGGGCCTCCCAATACGAACAGCAAGCCGCGGTGGTGCCCGATGCCGCACAGCCTGTTCCCGATGCCAACCCGGTGGCGCCGCCGGCGCCTCCTCCGCCTCCGGCGCCGCCGGGTACGTCACTCGTCGGCTGGGTGACCGGACCGGAAAGCCCGAACGACACCGTCAACCGCTTCGCCATCACCGGCACCGACCTGGGCATCATGTGGGACAACGGTGGCGGTGAGGTGCTGATGGCCTTCGGCGACACCTATGGGTACTGCGGTGTGCGCGGCCAGCAGTGGCGGTACAACGCCCTGTTCCGAAGCCGGGACGGCGTGCTGTCCAAGACGGTATCGGCGTCGAGTTCTCCCCTGTGGTCCCAAGGACTTTCGAAGCAGATCATCAACAGCATCAAGTACTCGCCGACCGAGAAGGGCGTCATCCCGACCGCGGGTATCGCAGTCGGCGGCAAGCAGTACCTGAACTTCATGTCGATCAAGAATTGGGACAGCGACGGTCGCTGGACGACGAACTTCTCGGCCATCGCGGTGTCCCCGGACAACGGCGAGCACTGGGGCGTCTATCCGGACTCCGTGCGCCCGGCGTCGCCTAACAGCACCGACCGGGCCCGGTACGTCGCGGGCAATGAAAACTTCCAGCAGGGCGCGTTCCTCACACCGGGCCCCGGTGATCCCTACCTCTACTCGTTCGGCACCCCGGCAGGGCGCGGCGGTGCGGCGTACATGTCGCGGGTGTTGCCCCAGAGCGTGCCCGACCTTCGCAGGTACGAGTACTGGAGTTCGGCCTCCAACTCGTGGGTGCCGGGCAATCCCGCGGCGGCGACGCCGGTGATCCCCGGACCCGTCAGCGAGATGTCGGCGCAGTTCAACAAGCATCTGGGGCAGTACCTGGTGCTGTACGGCAACGGCGCCAACGACATGGTGATGAGGACGGCGCCCGCACCGCAGGGGCCGTGGAGCCCAGAGCGCGTCCTGGTTCCGTCGATGCAGTTCCCCGGCGGCATTTACGCGCCGTTCCTGCATCCGTGGTCGACGGGCCGAGAGCTCTACTACAACGTCTCCTTGTGGTCGGCATACAACGTCATGCTGATGAGAACCGTTCTGCCGTAAGGGTCTGCCTCGGGCCGGCATCTGCTTATCCTGGGCGCCATGGACATTCGTCCGCCCGACGAACATGAAGGCCGTCCCGACCTCATCAGCCGGCGTCGGCTGCTTTGGCTGAGCGGCGCTGGGCTGGCGGCCGCCGTCGCGCCGATCGCCGCGCCTGTCGTGACGTCCGCTGCACCCGCGGCCCATCAGATCCTGTGCCGGGACGCTTGGGGCGCCGCTCCAGCTCGCCCCGGCGGCAGGACTCACACGCTCGATCGCATGACGATCCATCACACCGAAGTGACTCTGGGCGACAACGCCGACGCTCCTGCCCGACTCCGTCAGCACCAGCGCTACCATCAGGACACGCACGGGTGGATCGACATCGCCTACCACTTCAGCGTTGATCGCAATGGAAACATCTACCAGCTGCGAAGGCCAGACCTGGTGGGCGACACCGCGACGAGTTACGACCCGACCGGCCACTTCCTCGTCGTGTGCGAGGGCGACTTCGACAAGGAGCAGGTCAGCGAGGATCAGCTCAACGGGACAGCGCTCGTATTAGCTTCTGCCGCGCAGCAATTCGGCATCTCGACGGACACGCTGGCGGGTCACCGCGACTTCAGCTCGACGACGACCTGCCCCGGCGCGAGCCTCTATCAACATGTGACCTCGGGCGATCTCCAGAACCGGGTGGACGGGCTCCTCGCCGCAGGCCCGGTCGACCTGCCGTTGCTCTGCGGGCCCGAGGCGACCGAGACCGTCGCGGAAATCGAATCGGGACTGCGCTGACTCGCTAGCGCGGTCCGTCGACCTCGTAAGTGCCGAGGTCGTCCTGGAAGACCACCTGCACTGTGCGTTTCGCGCCGTTGATGGTCACGTCACAGGCGAAGCCCGCGCCCACTTCGACCTTCGGATTCTTGCCGCCATTGCACTCGACAGCCGACACGTCGTTCGCACCGTAGCCGTTGATCGGATTGCTGAGAATCTCCGTCACGCCGGCTTCGGCCGCACCGACGTCGAGAACCGTTCCGCCGCCGAGGAATCCGGAGACCCAGAGTCCCCCGATCAATGCCGCGCCACCGATGACGACGACCGCGGCGACCGCGCCGGCGATCATCGGGAGTCGCGATTGTTGAGGCTTCGCGGGCGGCGGCGCTGGTGGTGCAGCGGGCTGCTGGCCGTACTGCTGCGCCTCCGCGGGTGTCCACTGTGGGGTCGGCCGGGCAGCAGGCGGCCAACCGGGTTGCTGCTGCGGCGGGTGGTGCGGAGGCGGCTGCTGCGGCGGGTACTGAGGCCGCTGCTGCGGCGGGTATTGGGGCCGCTGCGGCGGGTACTGCGGGCGCTGCGGCGGTGGGGTCGCCGGCCTGCCGGGCTGTGGCGCACCACCGGGGCGCTGCCACCACGGCTGTCCGGAGCCTCCGTCAGGTGGGCGCGTCATGTGAACCGCTCGAAACACTCTTCGATGCGGCTGGAAAGCCCCAACCGATAGGCGAGGATCCGGGAGAAGCCCGCGGGTGCGGGAACCCCGTTGACATCGCTGGCGGCCAGTCCGTTGGCCAGGAGGCCCGCCACCGCCTCGTCGGTGTCTCCCGGCGACAGGATGAAGTCGGCGCCGTCCTCTTCGGTCATCTGTCCCTGTGCCACGCCGGTCAGACAGGCCGTGCGCAGCGCCGCGACGGGCGTATCGATTTTCGCGCCACGCTCCTTCTGTATCGCGAGCGCATAGCGCGACGTCACGATCGACAACGCGGAGTTGTCGCCTTGCACCAACACCTCGTCGCTTTCCTCGTTCTTGGTCGCTCCCGCCGCCTGCAGCGCGGGCATGTCCACGAAGATCTTGTTGGAATCCGGGCAGTACGAAGTCGGTTCGGTGATCGTGGCACCCGTGCATTCGGACCGGTCGGTGGTCAGTGTCGGAGCCTCGGCCGGCTGAAACGTCGTGTCCAGCACGGCCATCAACTTCGAGAGGGTGTCGTCGTTGATCGGGCTGTCCAGCGACGTGCCGGAGTCGAACGTCACGTGTTCGGGCAGATCACCTTGACGCTTGGTGATCTCGTCCATGTCGATCGCCGCGCATTGGTCCGCACCACCGGTGAACCCCAACTGAAAGGCACTGACGCGGTCGAGCGCCGAGCCGTGCGGGTCGTCGGACGGTCCGCCTTCCAGGCGGTCGCGGATGTAGATCACCCCGGCGAGCACGTGGTTGAGACCGTCGCCGGTGCTCAACGTGAACCGCGGCGAATCTCCGGCAGCCACCCAGTGCAGGTACACCCCCGCGAAGCAGTCGGCTTGCTGTTCTCTGACCAGGCCGGGGGTGTCCATGTCGGCGATCCCGGCCATCCATTGCAGCGCGTGCCCGTATTCGTGGGCGATCACGCCGACGACACCCATGTCACCGAAGTACTCCTGCGCGACGGGCAGGAACACCCCGCGGTCCCAGATCATCGTGTTGAGCCGGAAGCAGAACGCCGCGTTGGGGCTGTCGTACATCGACGAGCCGCACAGCTCCGGGCTGTTCGGATCTGTCGAGTCGTAGGACGCCAGGGTGTCCACCGGTTCGAACTGGCCCGGCAGATACTTGTCGTAATTCTTGGTCCAGAACTCCTGAATATCGTTGACCGCCAACAGCGCCAGGCGATCCATCGGGCCGTCGTCGGCGTACTCGACGGTGCCCTCGGGTTCGGGCGCATTCGGCCGGGGACCGCTGGGCCCCTCGCTGACCGGCAGGCCACCGACACGCTCGGGGTTGAACAGCATCGACGTCGCCCGGCCGTCGATCACGGAAGGAGTGCACGCGGTCAACAGCACCGCGCATACGACGACCGGCACCACGCGGGCGAAACCCCTGCGCACCGTCTCGCCCGCGCCGTGCCGCACCACCCGCACCACGTCGTTCACTTGTCGTTACCCCTGTCAGTGCAGTCGTCTCGCCCAACTTTGCCGCTTCCGCTGGACTTCAGCAGGAAGATTATGCGAAGAATCCCGCAAGCGACGGATACTGCGTGGTGGAGGAGGTGAGATCGAGGTGGATTCTCCGAACTCGCGCGTGGGCCAGATGTTCGGCCACTACCGGCTCACCGGCCTGCTCGGGCGAGGTGGCATGGGCGAGGTGTACCGGGCAGACGATACGAAGAAGGGCCGTACCGTCGCGCTGAAAATCCTCGCCGAACAGTTCTGGCAGGACGAAAAGTTCAGGACCCGCTTCCAGCGTGAGTCGCGGGCGGCCGCCGTTCTCCAAGAACCACACGTCATTCCGATCCACGACTGGGGTGAGATCGACGGGCACCCGTACATCGACATGCGACTCGTCGAGGGCCAGACCCTGCAGGAGCTGCTGAGCGCCGGACCGCTGAAACCCGCCCGGGCGTCGTTCATCATCGGCGGGGTTGCCGCTGCCCTGGACGCCGCGCACGCCGCCGGGCTGATTCACCGCGACGTGAAACCGCAGAACGTCATCGTCACACCGTCGGACTTCCCCTACCTCGTCGACTTCGGCATCGCCGAAGCCAAGGGCGAGAGCGGCTTGACGAACACCGGCATGCAGATCGGCACGTGGACCTACATGGCTCCCGAACGATTCCGCGATCGCGAAGCCACTCCCGCGGTCGACGTGTACGCACTCGCCTGCGTTCTGTTCGAATGCCTGACCGGCGAACCGCCATTCCAGTCGAACAGCATCGAGCAGATCATGACGTCGCACCTGTTCATGCCGCCACCACAGCCCAGCCAGGCCAATCGGGCCCTGTCACCGGCATTCGACGAGGTCGTCGCGCGCGGCATGGCCAAAGAACCCGACGACCGCTACGGAAGCTGCGGAGCCTTGGGCCGGGCGACGCAGCGCGCCGTGGAATCGGACACCACGATCAGGCCCGCCCCGGATCCCGGTCCGACGATGCCGGTGCGGACGCAGCAGGCCTGGAACCGTCCGCGGACGGTCGCAGGCTTCGGCGATCCGACCATGCACCGGCCTACCAACGTCGCCCCACCGCAGCCGTCGTACAGCCCGCCGCCGCCGTCCTACCCTCCACCGCCCACCCCCAGCGCGCCGCGACCGGCCGCCAGTTCCCCGCCGCCGGCGGCGACGTCGCGCAAGTGGTTGATGCCGGCCGTCATCGCGGCCGTCGCGGTGCTGGTGCTGGGCGGAACCGGCATCGCGATCGGAGTGCTGACCAACGACGACTCCACGCCCGTGGCCACCGATCCGTCGGATCCCCCGGTCCAGCGGCCCGGCACCGATACCGACACGACAACCCCGGACCCGACGCCTACCGCGAATCCGCTGTCGGTGGGTTCGCCTCCGCCGGCGCCGCTGGTCGGCCGGGACACCAGCGCCAACCCGACGAGCTGCACCGGCGACTACGCGCTGCCCGGCCGCAACGATCCCGGCACGCACGCCCGCCGGGGTTCGGCCGACACCTCCTGCCTTTTCACCGAGAGCGTACTGAATTCGTATTGGCAGAAGTACGGTGACGCCAGCCGTGACCTTCGAGAGGTGTCGGCGCCCGGTGCCGTCGATTGTGTGCCCGGCAACGGATTCCGCTGTGACGGAGCAAATTTCGTGATGGAGTGCCAAGCGCGTCCAGGCAACGCCTACATCACCTGCACCGGCGGCAGGGACGCCGTCGTCTATCTCTACTGAGGGCAGCTGCCCGCGGGCAGCAGGTCGGGATGGTCGGTAAGCCAGGTCGCGATCTGCGTCAAAGCCGCTGTCCCGTCGTCGAATGCGCCCGACCTCGGTTCGACGGCCACCGCGACGACCGCCGAGCCGTCCCGCACGGGGATGACCCCGAACTGGCGGACGAGGTAGTTGCCCTCCGGCGAAGGACCCCAGCCACCTTTGAATTTCGCGTCTGGGAGCATGCCAAGGCCCCAGCGCTGGTCGAGCTCGACCTGTCCCATCAAATCCACTATCGGCTGGTCACCGGGATCGCACGCGGCCGCTGAGAGAAACGTTGCCTGATCGGCCAGCGACCACGTCGTCTGCCCGAATGCGGTGAACTCCGGCCTGACCTTGCGCGATTCGACGGCGGTCGGTGCGCCGGCGTCGGCCAGCACTGCCTCCACCTTCTTGGCCGCCTCGGGCGGATCTCCCAGGCTCGCCCAGATCGATTCGGCCGCATCGTTATCCGATTGGGTGATCGCGGCCCGCATCGCCTCGGTGACCTGGTCGGTCTCCCGCAGGCCCGCGATGGCCAGCGGCACCTTGATGGTCGACCACGCCGTCCCGGTGCTCCATTCGCCTGCCGTCACCGGCGCCGGTCCCGCGCCCACCGGTCGGACGACAATGCCCACGTCGGCATTGAGTTGGGCCGCGAGAGAGGCGAACTCGGTGGCGAAGGGCCCGCCGTCGACGGGCGTCGGAACGCCGGGCGTCGCGGGCGACGACGGCGCCTGGGTGAGGGGTGGCGGCGCACTGCTGCTCTGCGTGGACTCCGGCTCGGCCGAGATGTTGCGACCGATGACGATGCCGCCCCCGACGATTCCGATGGCTGCCAGGGCGGCGACGAGCACGACCAGAGATCGGCGGGGGCGATTCTGTTTCGAGCGGGTGTCTCTGGGACCCGGCGTCGGTCGGCTGTTGGTCGTGGTGGCCATCTCCCCCAGTATCACGGCTGTCGGCGCCGACTCCGCGCAGCAAGGCGGCACGCTGTTGATAACAATTTGACACCGCAGTGCAGCCGAGGAACCTCAGACTGTGGGAATCACTTCGCCGCGCCGTTGATCCTCGGTGTCAGGATCATGCCCTTCTCGACGCCCCACATCGTCGCGATCGTCCTGTATTCGCCGGTCTGAATCAGGTGCTCGAGCGCCTTCAGCAGCGATTGCGCCAGGCCTGATCCCTTCGCCACCGGCCACCCGTACGGAGCCGAGTCGAACACCTCGCCCGCGGCCTCCAGTTCGCCGCCCGAGGTCTTGATCGCGAACAACGTCACCGGTGAATCCGCCGACATCGCATCCACTTCCCCGTCGATCAGCGCCGCGGTCAGATCGTCCTGACTGACGAACACCTTCTTGTCGATCGGCGGCTGCCCGGCCGCCTCACAGGCACCGCTCTTCGCCGGAATCTCCTCCGCCTCTTGCAGGGACGGGTATGCGACACCGATGGACAACCCACACGCATTGTTCGGGTCCACTCCGCTGCCGGGGCGTTGCGCCCACAGCGTGCCCGCCTCGAAGTACGTGACGAAGTCAACCGATTCCTCGCGCTCCTTGGTGTCGGTGAACGACGACATCCCGACGTTGAAGTCGCCGCCGCGCACGGAGGGAATGATCGCCTCGAACGCCGTCTCGCGGTGCTCCGGCACCAACCCCAGGGTGCGGGTGATCGCATTCATCAGGTCGACGTCGAAACCGACGATCGCCCCACTGGCGTCCTTGAATTCGTTTGGGGCATAGGGCACATTCACCCCGATGATCAGCCGGCCCGTCGACCTGATGTCTTCGGGCACCGTGGCGGCGATCGATTCCACCGCGCCGGGCTGCGGCCCCGGCGTCATCGTCGACGAGCTCTCCGCCACGCTGGCGGGCTCGGCACCATCGGACCCGCCCCGCCACTGCCAGACCCCGAGGCCGCCGGCCACCACCACCAGTGCCACCGCGACGGCGACCGCGACGAGGCGCCCGGAGACGTGCCGTCGGGCGGGGGCGGCGCGTCGGGCCGAATGCCGTCCGCTGCCCGCCATCCGCACCGGTGCGTTCAGCGCACGCCGTGCGGCAGAGGCCAATTCGGCGGCCGACTGATACCGCTTTCCCGGCGACTTCGCCATGCCCTTGGCGATGATCGCGTCGAACGCCGCCAGCTTCGGGTTGACGGCTGACGGCCGCGGAATCGGCTGGGTCATGTGCCCGGCGATCTGCTGTTCGAGGCTCTGCGCCGGATAGGGCCGCTCGCCGGTCAGGCATTCATAGAGCACGCACGTCAACGCGTAGATGTCGGACGTCGCGTCGACCGGCTTGCCCTCGAACCGCTCGGGCGCCATGTACGCCATCGTCCCCAGCGTGCTGCCCGCCGTCGTCAACCCGACTTCCCCTGCGCTTCGCGCCAGCCCGAAGTCGATCAGGTAGACGAAATCGCTGTCGGTGATCAGGATGTTCGACGGTTTGACGTCGCGGTGGATCAGCCCGGCGGCATGTGCGGCGTCCAGTGCGGTCGCGACCTGCTCGGTCACCTTGACCGAAAGCTCGGGATCCAGCGGACCGGAGGTCTCGTTGAGCATCGTCCCGAGATTGCGGCCCTCGATCAGCCGCATATCCAGGTAGAGGCGGCCGTCGATCTCGCCGAAACTGTGGATCGGCACGACATGTGGGTCGTTCAGGCCCGCGGCGGCCTGGGATTCGCGCCGGAACCTGGCCTGGAACGTCTCGTCGGCCGCCATGTTCGGCGGCAGCACCTTGAGGGCGACGATGCGGTCGGTGTTCGTGTCGTAGGCCCGGTAGACCTCACCCATTCCCCCTCGGCCTATCAGCCTTTGAAGCTGATAGTGCCCGAATGGTGTCGCATCCACCGTCAACTCCTCGGCAGCGGGCCCCCCGCGTCACGTGTCGATCGAAACTACATCACGTTTGCCAGAAAGTCCTACGAGTGGGCGACTCGAACTTGGCCGGTGGGCGCGACCTTCTTGACGGCACGGACGGTGATCTGTGCGCCGCGCTGCGGCGTCATGATGACGTGTTTGAGCCTCGTCTTCTCACCAGGCTCGGAGGTGGTGCTCAACTCGACGCGCCGCAGAATCTCACGCAGCACGATCCGCATCTCCACCATCGCGAAACCTGCACCGAGACAACGCCGATTGCCGCCGCCGAACGGGAACCACGTCGTCGGGCTCAGCGTCGCGCCGACCATCCGGTCCGGATCGAACTTCTCGGGGTTCGGGTAGACGTTCGGATCGGCGTGCACCGACGTGATGCTGGGGACCACCATCACCCCGACCGGTAGCTGGTATCCCCCGACCTCGACGGGTTCCTTCAGGATCCGGCCGACGTCGGGGACCACCGGGCGGATCCGCAACGTCTCCTTGGCGATTGCGTCGAGGTACTCGTCACCGGCGACATCACCGGCCTCGGCCGCGGCGACGGCTCGCGACAGAATCTGCGGGTGTCGGGTGAGCCGCTCCAACGCCCACGCCAGCCCGGTCGCGGTGGTGTCGTGGCCCGCCACCAGCAGGGTGATCAGCTGATCACGCAATTCCTTGTCGCTCATCCCGGTTCCGTCGGCCGCGCCGGCCTGAACCAGCATGGCCAGGGCGTCGGTGCGCTCGGCGAGGTTCGGATCGGCGCGGCGTTCGGCGATCTCGGCGTACAGCAGCCGGTCGGCTTCGGCCATATTGCGTACGAACCGCCGCCATGCCGGGCTTTTCTGCAGCTTCGGCTTCGCGATGGCCAACGACTCCCAGGGGCCGACTTTCAACAGCCGGGGCATCACGTCGCGCAGTGCGGCGAGCCGCACCGGATCGCTGGCGCCGATCACCGTCCGCAGGATCACCTCCAACGTGATCTCCGACGTTTTCGGCGCCACCGCGAACGCCTGGCCCACCGGCCAGCCCGCGATGTTCTCCGCCGCGATCTCGGCCATCAGCTCGGCCTGGCGTGCGACCGCATCACGATGGAACGGCGCCATCATCAGCTTGCGCCGTTCGCGATGGACGTCGCCGTCGATGACCAGCACCGAGCTCGAGCCCAACAAACCGCCCAGCATCGAATTGGCTTCGCCCGCATGGAAAATCCGAGGGTCACCGGCGAACACCATCTTGATGGTCTCCGGGTCGGCCAGATAGACCATCTCGCCCATCATCATGTTGCGCAGCGTGAAGATCGTCCCGTAGCGGCGACGGCACGACGCGACGAACTGCGGCCACCACCGCATCATCAACACCAACTGCACCGCGGCGGGCACTTTCGGCCCAGGGGGGAGAGCTTTCCGCGCTGTTGCACTCATGCCTAATACGGTACGTGCGGGAGTCGGTCCAGGCAACGGGTTGGGCGTTTCCGATAACCTCGGACACGAGTTGTGCGGCTAATGTGTCGGCGAGTCGCGCACCGGCGCGCCGCATCCGAAAGATCCTTTGTCTATGCGAGTTGACGGGCGGGACATCACCGTCACGGGCAGCTTGCTGCAACCGTTGACCCACCGGACCAACGACATCTTCCGCGTGGTCCTGTCCGGGGTGTTTCTCGCCGTCGTCATCACCAGCTCGGTGATCACGCGCAACGAGTGGGTCGCCCTGGAACGGTCGATCTCCGAGATCGTCGCGGTCCTCACCCCCACCCAGGCCAACCTGGTGTACCTGGCGTATGGCGTCGCCATCCTGGCGTTGCCGTTCGTCATCCTGGTCAGCCTCATCGTCGGCAGGCAGTGGAAACTCCTCGGCGCATACGCGGCCGCTGCCGCGATCGCCGGTCTGGCGCTGTCGATCACCAACGCCGGCATCGCGGCGCCGCAGTGGCACTTCGACCTCCGGGGTCGTCTGGACACGGTGCCGTCGCAGTTCGTCGACGATCCGCGGTGGATCGCGATGCTCGCCGCGGTGCTCACCGTTTCGGGGCCCTGGCTGCCCGCGCGGTGGCGGCGGTGGTGGTGGGCGCTGCTGCTGGCGTTCGTACCGATCCATCTCGTCATCAGCGCAGTGGTTCCGGCGCGCTCGCTGTTCGGGCTCGCCGTCGGCTGGTTCATCGGCGCGCTGGTCGTGCTCGTCGTGGGCACTCCCGGCCTCGATGTACCGCTGGAGGGGGCGGTTCGCGCCATGGCGCGCCGCGGGTGCGTCGTGACCGCGCTCAAGGTGGTGCGACCGTCCGGTGCCGGGCCGCTGATCCTGCACGCGGAATGCGAACACCAGCAGACGACGGCCGTGATGGAGATGTACGGACCACACCAGCGCGGCGGCGGTGTGCTGCTGCAGGTGTGGCGAAAGGTGCGGTTCCGCGATCGCGAGACCGCGCCACTGCACGCGTCGATGCGACGCGCGGTAGAGCACCGGGCGCTGATGGCGATCGCGATCGGTCAGCTGAAGCTCGCCAACATCTCCACGATCGCCGTGGCCGGACTCGAGCGCAGCTGGACGTTGTACGCGCACACCCCCGCGCACGGGACGCCGCTCGGCGATTGCACGGCAGCCATCCCCGTCGACCGAGTCTGGGAGTCGTTGCGCGAACTCCACGACTGCCAGATCTCACACGGAGACCTGCGCGCCAGCGAGATCACCGTCGAGGAGACCGTGTTGTTCGGTGGCTTCGACAGCGCCGAGTACGGTGCGACCGACGCGCAGCTGCGCTCGGACATCGCACAGTTGTTGGTGACGACGACCCATCTGTACGACGCGCCGTCGGCCGTACGGGCGGCCATCGATGCGTTCGGCAAGGACACTGTGCTATCGGCATCGCGGCGACTCACCAAAGCGGCTGTGCCGCTGCACATCCGGCAATCTGTGCGCGATGCGAAGACCGTCATCTCCGCCGCGCGTGACGAGGTGAAGCGTCAGACACGCGTCGATGAGATCCGGACCGAGACCGTCACGCGGTTCACCCGCGGCCAGCTGATCCAGCTCGTGCTGTTGATTGCGCTGGTATACGTCGCGTATCCGTTCATCAGCTCGGTGCCGACCTTTCTCACCGAACTCCGCACGGCGAATTGGTGGTTCGCGCTGCTGGGACTGGCGGCGTCGGGGCTGACGTATCTCGGTGCGGCGGCGGCGCTGTGGGCGGCCGCCGACGGCGTGGTGAAGCTGCGGGGCCTGATCGTCATGCAGGTGGCCAACAAGTTCGCCGCGACGACGACCCCGGCGGGTGTCGGCGGCCTTGCACTCAGCGCGAGGTATCTGCAGAAAGGCGGCGTCACCCCGATGCGCTCGACGACTGCTGTCGCGCTGCAACAATCGGTGCAGGTGATGACGCACATCGTGTTGCTGATCTTTTTCAGCACCGCGGCGGGTGTGTCCGCCAACCTCTCGCGGTTCGTTCCCAGCGTCAACGTTCTGTATCTGGTGGCCGGCCTGCTGCTGGGGTTGATCGGCGCCTTCCTGCTGGTGCCCCGCCTGCGACGCTGGCTCGCGACGTCGGTGCGGCCGCGACTGCAGGAGGTGATCGGCCACCTCATCGAACTGGGCCGCGAACCCCAGCGACTGGTGGTCATCGTACTCGGCTGTGCAGCAACCACTCTCGGTAACGCGTTCGCGTTGTGGGCGGCCATCGAGGCGTTCGGCGGCGACACCTCGTTCATCACCGTCACCGTCGTGACGATGATCGGCGGCACGTTGGCCTCGGCGGCGCCGACGCCCGGCGGAGTGGGTGCGGTGGAGGCCGCGTTGATCGGCGGCCTGGCCGCATTCGGGATGACCGCCGCGATCGCCGTTCCGGCGGTGCTGCTCTACCGCGTGCTGACGACCTGGTTGCCGGTGTTCGTCGGCTGGCAGGTCATGCGGTGGATGACGCAGAACGGGCGGATCTAGCGCGCCGAACGTGGGTTACCCGCACGCTTCGGGGCCCCCTGGTGTGCGGGTAACCCACGTTCGCGGAAGTTCAAGCGAGCGAGTGCAGCGCCGGCGCGCGGTCCGGTACGACGAACGACGCCCCCGTTCGCACCTCGGCGCCCGGCCGCGACACGTAGGGCAGCACACGAAAGTCCGCCCGCATCTCGTCCGCATCGAATCGGGCCCGCACATATCCGCGGCGACCGCTGAAGTACCGAAGGTGCGGGTTCTCGGGCAGCACCGCCGCGACATCGTCGCGCATATCGGACCCGTCGCCGCCCGAGCTGATCGACGTCGTCACCAACTCGGTAGCCACCACGGGCGATAACGGGTCGTCGGCCCGAGCATGCACCTCGGCCGCCCAATGCGAATGCACGTCTCCGGTGAGCACCACAGCATTGCGGACGGGCGAGTGCACGAGGCCGTGAACGACGCGTTCGCGATTGGCCGCATAGCCGTCCCACGCATCGGGGTTGAAGCCGCGACCCGGACCGGGCGTGAACTCCACCTGCGAGAAGAACACCTGCTGGCCCAGGATGTCCCATCGCGAACGAGATCGCTGAAACCCGTTGAGCAGCCAGCGTTCCTGTTCGGCACCGATCAGTGTGGCCGACGGGAGCTCCCGTTCGTCGCAGTTCGTACGGAACCCATCGCCGCACGGCTGATCGGTGCGGTACTGCCGGGTGTCGAGCATGTGCAACGTCGCCAGACCGCCCCACCGCACCCGACGGTAGAGCTTCATGTCGATGCCGCGCGGCACCGCCGACCGCCGCAACGGCATGTTCTCGTAATAGGCCTGCAGTGCCGCGGCACGACGACGGGGAAATGCTGGGTCGGGTCTCTCCGGCACTTCGTCGGCCCAGTTGTCGGCCACTTCATGGTCGTCGAACACCGCCAGCCACGGTGCCACCGCATGCGCGGCCTGCAGGTCCGGATCGGTCTTGTACTGCGCGTACCGCTGCCGGTAGTTGGCCAGCGTCACCGTTTCGGGACCGGCATGCGCCCGCACGCCCTTGTCCGAAGCGGCGTACTCGTATTGGTAATCGCCCAGGTGCACAACAAGATCCGGATGCTCCTCGGCGAGGCGGCGGTACGCCGTGAACCAGCCCTGCTGATAGTTCGCGCACGACGCGACGCACATCGTCACCGGTGCCAACGACCCGCCGTCGGGTGAGGTCCGCGTTCGGCCGGGCGGCGACACATGACCACCGGTGCGGAAGCGGTAGAAGTACTCGGCGCCGGGACGCAGTCCGGCGAGTTCGACGTGCACACTGTGCGCCGACTCCGGGACAGCTGTCGCGATCCCCCGCTGTTCGATCTGGCTGAACCACTCGTCGCGCGCCACTTCCCATTCGACGTCGATCCCCCGCGCCGGCATGCCTGCGAATCCGTCGTCGGCCAATGGATTCGGTGCCAGCCGTGTCCAGATGACCGCACCGTCTGCGGAGGGATCACCGGACGCCACGCCGAGCGTGAACGGATCGGATCGGATGGGGCTCAAGCGGCGATCACCGGTGAACCCGACGACCGGCAACGCGCCGAGCACGAGCGCACCTTTGAGAACGGCGCGGCGGCTCGTACGCACGGACACGGCCGAGTGTCAGAAAGCCATCTGTCCTGCCGGTGACGGGCGGACATCCGGTGTCTCCCGCCGGTCGGGCCATTGCGCGAACACCTGGAGACGACGCGACGAACGTGGGTTACCCGCACGCTTTCCGGGGTGCGAACGTGCGGGTAACCCACGTTCGCGCGAATCGGAGAAGCCATACTGAACGGGTGGGTGAACGCAATGTATTGGGCGGCCCGCTCGAGCCGTGCGGCACCGATCCGATGACCGGCTTCTACCGCGACGGCTGCTGCTCGACCGGACCTCAAGACGTGGGCAGGCACACCATCTGCGCCGTCGTGACCGCTGAATTCCTCGAGCATCAACGCTCCATCGGCAACGATCTGTCGACCCCGATGCCGCAATACCGCTTTCCAGGTCTGGAGCCCGGCGACCGCTGGTGCGTCACCGCGGTGAACTGGCTGAGGGCATATCAGGACGGCTACGCGGCCCCGGTCGTCCTGGCCTGCACCCACGAACGCACGCTCGACGTCGTACCGATCGAGGCGTTGCGCGAGAACGCCGTCGACGTCCCCGACGACCTGGAAAACCTTTAGCGCAATACCCGTCAGCGCGTCTCCGATCAGGCATACCGTGTGCGCTATGACCGATCAGGACCCCGCTGTCGCCGCTGCGCATCCGCCCGAAAAATTGCTCCGCATCGTCAACCCGATGCTGCGCAAGCTGCTGGGCACCCCACTGGCGGGTTCACTTCGCAAGCAGCTGATGGTGCTCGACTTCAAGGGACGCAAGTCCGGCCGCCAGTTCTCGATTCCGGTGAGCGCGCACCACATCGACGGCGCGCTGTACGCCATCGCGAACGCGGGGTGGAAGCACAACTTCAGCGGCGGCGCCGACGCCGAGGTTCTGCACAACGGCAAGACCACGAAGATGCACGGCGAAGTCATTTCGGACCCGGCCACCGTCGCCGATCTCGCGCACCGCGCCGCCCAGTCCTACGGCGTCAAGAAAGCCCAGACGATGATGGGTCTCAAATTCCGCGACGACCGCATCCCGACCGTCGGCGAGTTCGCCGAGGCGTTCGCCCGCGACAAGATCGTCGCGGTCAAGTTCACCCCGCGCTGACCAACGTTGATCAGCGAGTTCAATCGCCGTTCGCCGACCGCATCAAGAATCCTCCAAGCCGCCTCGTGCACCCTTCCGCCACTGGAAAGGACTGCACATGAATCAGATCTTTCGTCGAGCCGCGGTCGTCGCGGCGACGGCGGCGGTGGTGGTGGGATGCTCGTCGTCAACGGAACCGGCCGCGCGCCCCGGGCCATCCGCGCCGTCGGCGCCGGCCACCTCAACACAGACGCCCCATGCCGCAACGATGGCCGCATACAACGAGGAAGCGCCCCTCCAGGACGTGCCTTGGTCAGAGGTCGGCCCCGGTTGGACGCTCGCGATGTGGAACGCCGCCACCCCGACGAACGCCGGTGACGAGTTCGAGCCGGGCGATCCGACGCCCCACAACTCGGAGACGACGCTGTACCTCGTCAATCCCGAGGGCGGCCGCTACGCGATCACGACATTCGAGGCGCCCGGCGAATCCGGTTCACTACCCACCCTTGTCGACTGGTCCGGTGACGGGACCCGCGCACTGTTCTCCCGCCGCGGCGACGACCTGACCGTCATGCAGGTCGACCTGCGCACCGGTGAGCGGACGTCGTTCCGGGTCGAGGACGGCTTCGCGGTGACCCCGCGTTACTCGCTGCCCGAAGGCAAAGCGGTGTTGTTGCTCGAATCGCGGACCACCGAAGGCCCGGCATCCCTGACGCGGGTCGATCTCTCCGGTAAGCAGCAGCTGACGTACCCGGTGGACAAGCTCGGGAGCGAGTTCAACGAGTCGTTCATCTCCACACCCGACGGCACGGAACTGGTGCTCGGCACCGGTCGCGGCCTGACCCGGATGGGCAACGACGGAACGCCGGGCAAGGAGCTGCCGGTGCCGGACGCCAGCTATTGCCTACCGATGCGGTGGTGGGACGCCGACGTGGCCCTGACCCGTTGCAACGGACCGGATTTCAGCTATTCGCGGCTGTGGCTTGTTCCCCTCGACGGCACGGCGCCGACGCCTCTGACGGCGAAGAACGACGGAACGCAGGGCCCCGACATGGCCGACCTCAACGCGTGGCAGGTGCCGGAAGGCACGTTCGTACAGGCAGCGGGCGGATGCGGCTTCGTGTATCTCGCCAAGCTAAACGCGGAAGGTACGACAACCCCGGTGTCGGTTCCGGAGGTGGACGACAACCACAGCGTGCGCGTGCTCGGCGTCAACGACGGCAACCTTCAGTTGCAGGCGACCCTGTCGTGCGGCAGCGGCGAGACGCTCGTCGACTACGACCCGGAGGCGGGCACGTCGACGGTTCTGCTCGGCGGTGACACCAACGGCGGCGGCGTCGTCGACGCCTTGGCCTACCCGGCTAGGGCCTAGCCGGAGGCATCTCTCGCTATCCCGATTCAACAAATCAGCTGGTCACCATTTACTTCGCACCCAAAATCTGCGACCGTGTCAATTTCGGGGGTCACAGCTAAGGGGAGACCATGCGCAGTCGAATTGCGCCACTGATGGCGGCTGGATTGATCGTGGCCGGATGCGGCAGCGCGACCACAGAAGAGACCGACGCTCCCGAGACGCCGGCAGCCGCGGACACGTCGGTGAAGGGAAAGGTCGACGAGAACGGTGCCCCGGAAGCACCTGCCCCCGAAGGCCCCGGCGGGACGATGATCGTCACCTACGAAGACGCCGACACCCCCGAAGCGCTGAACGGGAAGAAGATTCAGCAGGAAAACCGGATGCTCGAAGACCTCGCCGACGACATAAACCAGACGCTCGTGCTGCCCAACGACATCACGCTGCGCGGGGCGCAATGCGGTGTCCCGAACGCATATTGGAGCGAGAGCGAGAACACCATCACCATGTGCTACGAGGACACCGACTGGTCCATGGCGGTTTTCACGAAGGCGGGCGACGCCGATCCGCTCCAGTCAGCGCTTGGCTCCGAGTACACGACGTTCTACCACGAGACCGGCCACATGACGATCAGCATCTATGACCTGCCGGTCACCGGGCGCGAGGAGGACGTCGCCGATCAGGCCGCCGCGTACTTGCTTTTGACGCCAGGGGATGACGGAACGGTCGATCCGGAGTCGGTGCAGTCCGTGAAGGACTTCGCACGCGCGTTCGCCGCACTGGCAGAAGTCCAAACCGAGTTCACTGCCGAAGACATGGCCGACGAACACTCGCTGAATCTGCAGCGGGTGTACAACATGGACTGCTGGATCTACGGATCCAATCCCGAAGCCAACGGCGATTTGGTCGGCAACGGACAACTTCCCGAGGATCGCGCAGCGGGCTGCCCGGCGGAGTGGGAGCAGCTCGACCAAGCCTGGTCGACGTTGCTCGAACCGCACTGGAAGTAGCGCTATCCAGCCGACGAAAAGCGATCTTGATAACTCGCTGGTAGTCGGTTTGCAGGCGCGAAGGTGAACATTATTGACATTGGCGTAGACGGCTGTGTCTAAAGCAAGGACAGAACCGTCTAGCCGCCCTAGCATTCCGTCCGTGGAACCCCAAAGGCCAGAGGCGCCAGAGCGCCAGGCAAATTCGCGACACGGGGCTCCCGAGCCCAAATCGGGCCGGCACGTCGGAACCATCGTCGGCGTCGTCGCGGTGGTCCTGCTGGCCTACTTCGGCACGCTGTTCGCCTACTGGTGGCTGTCGGGCTCGTCGACCGAGTTGGGTCCCGCCGACACCGGCGACGGATCCGAGACCGTCGTCCTCGTGACGGTGAAGGCCTTGCGCACCGTCGACTATCAAGCCGACGTCAAGGTGCTCGTCATTCCGCAGGATGACCTCACCGATGAACGTCTCGAGGTACTCAACACCGACATATCGGTGCGGTTGTTCCCGTGGAACACGTTGGGCGACTTGAGCTTCCCTGCAGGGGAGGCGCCTGCCGAGAAGACGACCACCCTCGACCTCAACGGCGACGTGAACAACTGGCCGTTCGACTCGTACAAGAGCGAGCCGATCAGCGCCACGCTACTGGTCGGATCGGGCGAGGAGCGGCAGTTCATGCCGGCCCGCGTGGAGGTAGAGGGCTCGCTGCAGGGCTGGGATATCACCGCCGACGAGGTGGCTCCGGGACCGCAGACCTCGGGCACCGACGAAGCGATCCAGGTGACGATGAAGCGGTCACTCGGCCCGCTGGCATTCGATCTCGGCATCTGCATCGTGTTGATCACGCTGCCCACGTTGGCGATTGCCACTGCCCTGCAAGTGATCACGCGACGGAAGGCATTCCAGATGCCGTTCCTGACGTGGTACGCCGCGATGCTGTTCGCGGTTGTCCCGCTGCGAAACATCTTGCCGGGAGCACCGCCGCCGGGCGCGTGGATCGACGTCGGCCTCGTGCTGTGGGTCCTCGTCGCCTTGGTGACGGCGATGTTGATGGCTGTCATCTCCTGGTGGAAACAGGTCGACTAGAGAACGGAGTAGGTCTTGGACGTAACGACATTCGGTACGTCCAAGTTCTATTCCCAGATGTCCTGAAGTTCGTCGGCGATCGCCACGGGGTCCTGCGTGTCGGTGTTGCAGGTGACGGCGATGGACGTGTGCCGGTCCGCACTGACGCGGAACGCGCTGACGAATCCAGCCCAGGAGCCGTCGTGGTCGAGGCTGCCGTCGGGGTATACGAAGATGCCGGCGCCGTAACGGTCCCCGTCGCCGGATCCGGTGTCTGCGGCCCCTTCGACCTGCTCGTCGAGCAGCCGCTGGCCGCCCAGCTTGCCGGTCCGATAGTTATCGGCCCACCGCACGAGTTGGGTGGGTGTGGTTTGGATGGCGCCGTCACCGACCTGCTCCCATGCGGAATTCGAGACGGTGTACTCGGAGGTGTCCTCGTCGAACCCGTAGGACAGGGCCTTGCCCGGGATCGAGCTGCCGGCATCCATCGCCATGGCTAGATCGAGCGGCTTGAAGACCTGGGCGCTCAGGTAGGCGGGCAAGGGTTGGCCGGAGACCCGCCGGACGATGTCGGCCAGCAACAGGTAGTTGGAATTCGAGTACTCAAACTGGTCGCCGGGCTCGAACTCCAAATCCTGTACCTGGGCGAGGATCTGCAGCGCCTGCTCTTGCGTCGTGCGGTCGCTGTACTGATAGCCGGCGTCTTCAAGCAGTCCGATGTAGTCCGGGATTCCACTCGTTTGATGCATGACTTGTCCGACGGTCACGGTTTCGGCCCACGCGGGGAGCCCCGGCACCACGGAGGCCAGGGTGTCGTCGAGCGAGAGCTTGCCCGCGTCAACCAACAACAGGAGCGCGGTGGCGGTGAATTGCTTGGACACAGAAGCGATGTCGAAGACGGTGGTGTCGGTGATCTCGGCGCTGGTTTTCAGATCGGCGAGACCACGGACGCCTTTCCAGACCACGTCGCCGTCGACACCGACCGCGGCGGAGCAGCCGGGCTCGTCAAGCATGATGGCGCCGTTGAGCACGTCCTGGCTGCGGGCCGCGGATTCGTCCGGCGCGAATGCCGCGGTGGCCGCGGTTCTGTCGTGGGTTCCCGGCGCCGGCTCGTATGCGCTGCTGCACGCCCCGAGGAGCAGTGCAACGACGACAAGCCGAATCGCCAGCTGTCGCTTACGGGTTGCCCCGGCGCAACGAGTCACCATGGCTACCTCCCGCGCCGACAATATATCCACGCAACCTGAGTGACTGCTGTACGAGCGAATCACCGAGGATGAGATCGGCCAGCAGGCAACGGGATTGGACGATGAGCTCTTCGGACCGCACGATCACGCTGCCGTTGATCCGAAGCTGAACGTCAGCGATCCCGACGACACGTTGCTGACAGCACGTACCCCTTTCTAGTCACAGGCGTATCGCCGGTCACAGCTGCCACCGACAACACAGGAAGCGCGGTCTTCTGCACAGATTTCGGTGTCGAATTCTGCGATTTCGCGAAATTTGCCATCGGGTAATGGTGTGATGGACATCACCGTCGATGAATTCATTTGGACCCAGGCATCCATGTGAAGGGGGGAACGATGGACCCGTTTTTGGGGCACGCGTGGATCGGGGCGATAGCCATCCCGCTGGCGATAGTGATGGCCATCGCGTTCGTCTTGGAGCAATACCAACAGCGTCAAGATCGCATGGACGGCGTACTGCTGTCGTGGAATGACCTGCGGTTGACCCGCAGTCTTCTCATCGTCGGTTCAGGCCGTGACGCGGAACGATTTCCCATCGGCGGGCTGAGCGCGAAGGTCGACGTCACCCGCTCGCCCGATCAGCCCGACGACGAGGTCCACCTCGTCATCAAGAACGCAGGCGCCGACATCCGCCGCAGGCAGCCGTACTCGTACGGTGCGAGCGGGAACGCGCAGATGTTCGCGATCAAGCTCAACATGCTCAGCGGCCACCCCCACAAGGCGGCCGATGCCTTTGCCGCCGGCATCATCGATGGCGCACGGTCGGATCGCCACGCCGCCTGAGCGCGCTAGGTTTTCAGTAGCTGCGCGGCATCGTCGACCACGCCCATCACGATCTCGCCGATGCGACGCTTGTCCGTCGGGCTCATCCGCGGACGCGGTATCGCTGTGCTGAAGGCCAGGTGCGGCAACCCTTCGCGAGCGGGAAACGCGACCGCAATCGACGAGACGTCCGCCTCGCTCTCCTCAGAGCTGCACGCGTAACCGCGCCGCCGGATCTGTGCGAGCTCGCGCAGCAATCCGGCTTTGGTCTTGATGCTGCGGTCGGTGAGGGTAACGAGTTCTTCTGTCGGATAAAGCTTCTCGAGTTCAACGAGCGACAGCCCGGCGAGCATCGCCTTGCCGGACGCCGTCGTACTCGCGGGTAGCGCCATGCCCACCCGCGAAGCGGTCCGCGCCACCTTCGAGCCTTCGATCGCGTCCACGAAACAGACCGCCGTGTTGTCGAGCATCGACAGATGCACCGTCTCGTCGAGCGTGGAGCTGAGCTTCTCCAGATACGGCCGCAGCGGCGCCAGGAAGTCCAGACGACGGGTGATGGAGAAGGCAATCTTCGTCAGCGCGGTGCCTGCGGTGTAGATCTTTGTCTTCGGGTCTTGTTGGACGAAACCGCGATAGAGCAACATCGCCAACATTCGGTGGGCACTCGAGGATGCGACGCCGAGGTAGTCGCTCACGTCGGTCAACCGGAGTTCGCCCCGTTCCGCGAGGAGTAGTACGACCTTCAACGCGTTGTCCACCGACTCGATCGGGTATTGCGGCATCGGTCCGCTGGCTGTCACGATCACATGACCTTGGTCGGCGATGGACTGGGCCCGAGCCCGTACCCGCCGTCGGGATGCAAAGTGTCCCCGGTGATTCCGCGTGCACGATCAGAAGCCAGATACACAAAGCTCCAGGCGTGATCTTCGGCCGTCAACGCCACGTTCAGGGGAGTTCGCGCCTTAAGACCACTGGCGCGATCGGGATCGTCACCGAGTCGAAACTCGCTCTGGCCCAACGTGGTCAAGCCTCGCAGATCGGTCTTGACCGTGCCGCCCGGGGCGACACCGTTGACCCGGATGCGCGGCGCTAGTTCATAGGCGAGGCTGGCGACCAACCCGCGGACCGCGAACTTCGACGAAACGTAAAGAACCCCGCCGCGTCCGGGATAGAACGAGGATGCCGACTCCGCGAGCACGACCGACGATCCAGTCCCGCGCTGCAAGACCGGGACTGCCGCCTTGACCGACTGCAGATGGCTCAACACGTTGACTCGGAACATCTCCTCGAAGGCCGCGTCGAGGCGGTCCTCGGCGATGTCGGTCAGGCCTTGGTAGAAGTCGAACACGCCCACACAGTTGACCAGGGTGTCCAGTCCCCCATACGCATCGACGGCGGCGTCGACGGCGTAGACGTTGGCTGCCCTGGTCGTCGCGTCGCCCTCGATCGCGGGTACGTCGGGGAGTTCGTCGCGCAGGGCGATGCACTTGTCGGCGTCACGTTCCAACGCCACCAACTGCGCGCCCTCACGGCGAAACGCGTCAACGACGGCTCGGCCGATACCGGATCCGGCCCCGACGATCAGCGCGCGTTTACCGTCGAGCCATCCGGTCATCGGTCGCCCTCGGCGTCGGGGACCAGCGGCGCGTTGGGGTTACTTATCATCGCCTCGAGTGTGGCCGTGTTCTGCCACGTCAGGGCTTCCACCTCCAACGCGTCCAGGGTGATCCAGCGTCCCGTGCGGGGTGACGTGATGAGCAGCCGCGTTCCGTTACGGGTCTCGATGCGGTAGACCTCGGTGGCACTGAACTCGTTCGCGATGACGATCGGATCGCCGACGCGAGCGTCGAGCAGACTCTGCGGCAGTGCCGATGTCCGGCCGTCTCCGGTACTCATAGAAAGATCGCCAGGTTCTGCATGCGGATGACCGATTCGTCGATGAAGATCGTGCGCCGGGCGATTTTCCAGCGGTCTCCTTCGCGCCGCAGCAGGTCTTCACGGCCACACGACACGGTTGCGGCTTCGTTGACGTCGCCGCGGCTACGGAACAGCAGCTCGGCCGAGTCGACGATGAGGTGGTCGTCCTTGTCGGTCGCGAAGGTACGCACGTTGGTGATGTAGTGCCGCAGCCGAGACGGCGGATCCTCCGTCCACGCGTGCTCGGTGCGGAACCGGGCGACCCGGCGGCTCAACGAGTACTTGTTCTCGTCGAAGTGAGCCATACCCGGCGACGAGTCGTACCCGGTGCCCAACGCGGTCGAAACTCGCACCGGCATCACGTAGTGCACGTCGTCGGTGAACAAGTCCAGCCACTCGCCGTACGCTTGGGCATCGAGCAGGTAGGCCTCATCGACGAGGAACTGGTGGGCGCGCAGGTGGCGCTCATCGTTGAAGGGCAGCGTGCTTCCGACGCGACGGTCACGCGCGGCGTGGTCGCCGAGTACCGACTGCTCGGAGTATGTCTCGCCGCGCCCGAATCGGCGGAATCCGCTGGCTCGATCATGCTGCGGCGCAGTCATACCCGCGCTCCATCCGCAACCGGAAGGCTGGCCGTCTGAAGCAGCGGCTCGATCCCGTCGGCGCGTGTCCCGACCGCCACCGTCGACGAGGCCTCGACCGGACGCTCCAGATGGTCGGCCCACAATCGCAGCAGAGCACGCTGATTGGCTTCGTTGTAGCCGACCTGCGCTAGGCCGGGTCCATGGAATTCGTTGGGCAGCAAGCGCTTTCCGACGTGTGTATCGTCCTCCAGTAGCCCCATCCGACTGTTGAGCTGCAGCCGCCGCGCCATCGAGCCCGCCGCGGTGTTGGTCAGCGACACCCAGTTCTCGACATCGTCCTGCTCGAACATGCCCGTTGAGCCGAAACACATCAGATACGCCTTGTAGGAGTTCTTCTTGTAATCCTCCGGTGCCGCCGAGTCGACGGCGAACCAGGAGTAGACCTCGGTTTCGTGTGCACTGATCGGTTGCCACGTCCGCAGCGAGATGAACGGCAGGACGGCGTCACCGTCCTCCACCTTCGGCCAATTGTGCACCAGGCTCATGTTCGGGAAGCAGGACGCCGCCGAAATCATGAAGCCGTCGCCGCCGATTAGCTTCTGCTGATCCGACGACCAGATCTGTTCGATGCGCGCGATCATGTCGTCGGTGTAGCCGACGTAGCGCATCCGCTCCCGCAAATCGCCGGGCGGCAGTTTGTAGGTGGTGCCTCCGCCGACCCCGGCCCAGTAGGTGGCGCCGTCCTTGCGCTTTTCCGCCTTGGGCTCGCGGAACAGGCCGATCTCCACGACGGACGTGTGCGTCTGCGGCGTGTGATACATGTCGCCGGCGAAGTTCTCGGCGCCGATCTTCCAGTTGGCGTTGATGCGCCATCGCTGGGGACCGCGGACCTCCAAACCGGCCGAGCTCTGCCTGGAGTAGTAGTCGAGGTAGAACCGGAAGTCGCCGAGATAGTCCTCGAGTGGTTCGGCGTTGGCATCCATGCTGATGAAAATCAGTCCGTTGTAGCTGGCGAGGCTCGGGGCGGGCAGCAGAGTCTGACCGCGCTTCTTGAAGCCTTGCTCACCTCCATAGGCCTCGTGATGAAACGGCAAGCCGAGGATGCGTCCGTCATTGCGGTACGACCACCCGTGATAAGGGCATCGGAAGTTCGAGGCGTTGCCCATCTCCGCGCGGCACACCTGCATGCCCCGGTGCAGGCACATGTTGAACATCGCCCTGATCTCGCCCTTCGAGTCGCGCGCGATGACGAACGAATCGTCGAGCACGCGCCTGACCACGTAGTCACCTTCGAGCGGAACCTCTGACTCGTGTCCGACGAATATCCAGGACCGGCTGAAGATCCGCTCCCGTTCGAGGGCGAAGATCTCGGCGTCGTTGTAGATGTGGGCGGGGATCATGCCCCGGCGCACTGCAGCCAGGACATCCACGAGGTCGGGCATCGCAATCCTCCAACCGGGGCAGTCTCTGACAGACAGAAAGCCATCTCCGCCAGTTAGAAGGATTTCTCTATACCGGGGCGCTAGTCAAGGATGCTCGGACGTGCCGTCTCGACTCTTGCGAAGCAGATACTGATATCCAGCGTCGAGTTGCTTCTGATTCCACGCTTGTTCGCGCTTGAACGCCGACTCTGCAGGGTCGGACCAGATAGCCGGCCCCCCGGCGGACATCGCCATCAGCTGGGTACGACAGGCGCGTTCGAGCAGGACGGCGTGCATCACGGCGCTGGCGACGTTCGGGCCGGCGACGGCAGCGCCGTGGAACGGCATCAAGATGGCCGGCGCACCACCGAGTTCAGCGGCCAGTGCGCTTCCGAGTTCTCGACTGGCAATCAACGCCCCGGTGACGGTGAAGCGCGGTAACCCGGCCTCGAAAAGGACGCCGTCGTGGGATATCGGGCGCAGCGGTACATCGAGGGACGCGAAGGCGGCGAGTGTCGGCGCGTGAGTGTGGACGACACAGTGCACCTCGGGTCGGGCGGCCATGATCTCCGTATGGATCGGATACTCGATGTGGCGCGGCCCGTTTCCGGCGGCGACGTCACCGTCGGGCGTCACGAGAGCGACGCGGTCGGCCGTCACCTCGTCGAACCCCCACCCGCTGGCCTTCATCCAGACGCCGATGCCGTCGGGATCGCGCACCGAAGCGTGGCCCCACACCATGTCGGTGAGGCCGTGCGCCGCCAGCGCTGCACTAGCTGAAACGACTTCTGCTATCGGATCGTCCACGGCGTTGCCCTCCTCGTTCCAACCGATTCTGAACCCAGCCCGGCGTCACCATGGGTATATCTCGTCGGTGTCGCCGAGGAACTGCCCCGTCGGCCCATCACCGCCGATCAGAGCCGTGTTCACGGCCACTCTCGCTGCGGCGGTTACCTACCGTGCGACTGGACAGTTGAGCCCGCGTTGTTCGGTCGCAGAGAACGAACCTCGTTGTGCGACTAGACAATTGGGCGCGCATTGTTTGGTCTCTCGGAGGCGATATGCTGCGGTCGAATCGAGCAGAGTCGAATAGTCAGGGGCCGTCGTGGCATGTGCGTGTGAAGAGTCAGGCCAGCCGCTCTGCGGCTGGTGCGAGGAGGCTGTCGTGCAGGATGTGCCGCCTTCACACCACAAATGCCTGAACGGTTACTGCTCGTAGCGGGATTTCGGCGTGGCTGGGTCATTAGGTTTGGCCGCGACACACGCCGGTGACGACGCATTGCGACCAGGGGTGTGAGCACTGCGCCACCGTTACAGACGGTCTAATGCCATTCTTTGAACACGTCAAGGAGGCGATCTCGGAAGGTTGGATCGAGCTCGCCGACGGGGATCTTGCCGATGGTGCCCACGGTCCTGCGGAACTGTTGAAGGTAGTTCTCACAGCCTTCGCATTCCAACAGGTGGGTGTCGAACCGCGCACGGTCCTCCAGATCCAGAGAGCCGTCGAGGTAGGCGGTGATCAACTCCACGAGCTCGTTGCAGTCCATCGAATCTGTGCTCATGAGCTTTCCCTCAGATAGTCCTCGAGGGCCTGCCGGACCGCGGCTCGGCCCCGATGCAGGAGCACCCGTTGGTTGGCGACCGTGATGCCGAGATGCTCGCACACTTCGGCGGAATCCAGTCCCAGCACGTCGCGCATTGTTACAACGAGTCGTTGCCGCTCGGGCAGCTTGTCGAGCTCTCGTTGCGCAAGGCTGACGAGTTCATCACCGAGAACCGAGCCTTCGGGCGTCTCCGGAAACGGCGACGGCTGTTGCTCCGGTCTCCAGTGCCGTGGATAGCGGTCGTCGGCGTCCCGGAAGCGCGCCGGATCGACAGTGCTGCCGGTGAAGGCCATCACCGCGACATCAGCGTCACGACGCTCGCGCACGCCTTTTCGCTTCGCGATATTTATCATGACGGTGAAAAGCCATGTGCGCAAAGACGATCGGCCCTCAAACGAGTCGATTCCTTTGAGCAGGGCGATCCAGGTCTCCTGAACAACCTCCTCGGCGAGCTCGCGGCTCGACACATAGCCTCGCGCCACACGCAGCATCGCAGGCGTATGACGGTCCACCAGAGACGCGAACGCGGACTCCTCGCGGTTGCGCAGGGCCGCGATGAGTTCTTCTTCGTCACCAGCCGTCCTGGTCATGACGAGCAGCATCGTATCCGCTCAGCGGTACTCGGGGTTCTCGAAGTCATACCGGCACCCCGCATCCCAACCGGTTCGAAGGTTTCCGTACGCCGGCACTCCGCCACCGTCGCGCAGCATGCGGGCCAAATGCATGTCGATCAAGCGGCCGGTGTTACTGAGCTCCGGGGACTTCTTCAACGTGCAGTTGATTAAGAGGGCCCGCAATCCAGAGAAATCCCAGCTGAGCTCAGGCACGCTGCGCCACCCTGGCCGCGCGCAGCGCGTCGCCCAGACTCCATACCGAAAGCCCAAGCAGCGCAACATCTTTGATCAGAAACTGACCTGTCATCGACAAAAACGGGAAGCCGCCGGCCGATGCCTCGCCGACGCCGGGCGTCGTGAACAGAAAGCTGATCGTGGCGACGAACAGTCCAATCGACGCAACACTGCCGAGCGCCGACAGGCGCGGCCACCACGGCTTGACCGCGAGCAGCACCGCGGTGCCCACCTCGACAACGCCAAGCAGCGCCGCGAAGGCGCCCACCGAGAACACCCCGTACACCCACGACATGAACGGACTGTGAGCCACCAGCGGCTCGATGCCCTGCGCTTCATAGGCCGTGAACTTCAGAAGGCCAATCCAGCCGATCACGACAACCAGGCCATACCGCGCGAGCACAGCGCCTACTCGTGCCACCGTCGACTCCGTCGAGGATTCGTCGATCCTGCCCTCGAGATGGATCCCCGCCATAACGTCTCCTTCACTCCGTGCGGCGCCGATCACGGCCCCGCTGATGGTTACCGTGCGAAGTGGCGCCGAATGCAGCAGGCGTTACATGGGTGCCCTCTGGATCTTGCAGGCGAACGGAGGCAGGTCCGGCGCTGAAGGCGGCAGACGCTCTGACCGAGTGGCAGGCACCAGCGCTGGCCAGTCGAGTTCTGGTCGGCCTACCGACAAGGCGGCCGCGTTTCTGACGATTGCTCACAGTGCACGCAGATCCTTTAAGGATTCGCCAAGGTGCCGACGTCAAAGTCGTTCTCAACACCACCGGGAGGACCCGACATGTTGGTCAAGACGCTGACGGAAGAACCCGCTCGTCCAATCGCCCGTTTGTCGGCTGCGACGAGGTCGCGGAAGGCGACGCGACGCGTCCGCTTGATCTGCTTCCATCACGCCGGGGGCGGGGCCAGCTCGTTCAACCTCTGGAAGAGGGGCCTCAGCGCGGACGTCGACGTTGTTGCCGTCGACGTGCCCGATCGCGAACGCTTCGCCACGCTCAGCGAGCTCGTTGAGGCGATCCACGATCAGCTCGGTCCGCTGCTCGACGAACCGCACGTATTCTTCGGCCACAGCTTCGGCGCACTCGTGGCGTACCGACTGGCGAGCCTGCGCGCGGCGGCGGGCCTACCCCTGCCGAGCGCCTTGATCGTGTCTTCCTTCCCCCCACCGCACCTGCCGACAGCGATACACATGGTGCACGAAGTCGACGATCAACAGCTGAGCAAGGTCCTGTCCGACATCGGCGGTCTACCGGTCGAGCTGGACCGGTGGCCGTGTCTGCGGAAGAAAGCGGTCGCGTTAGCTCGAATCGACCTGCGTCTCGGCGCAACGGATGACGACGCCACGTCGGTGCCCCTGACGTGCCCGATCCACGCCTTCGGTGGCAGCGACGACTTCCTGGTCAGCGAGCGTGAGCTGCGCCAATGGAGTTCGCGTACCGTGGCCGAATTCTCAGTGCAGATGCTCAAAGGCAACCACTTCCACATCAGCGACCGCAAGCAACTGTTCGCCGCCCTAAAGCCACTGCTCTTTGGATTCGACGCGCCCCACGCCAACGTCGCATAGCTCAGTCGCACGCCTAGACCGAAGTCGTGCAGGCAAAGTGCGAGAAGACCTTTAAGTTTCAGTTTCGCGGCTCACACAGCTCAATCGGATCGCGACAGATTTGATCGCGGGGTGAGCAGGTCGCCAAATCACCGTTCCGCTAGTCAGTTCCTGCTACGCCCATCGCGCGCTGCGCTGTCGGGCGTGAAAACCACTCCTGACCTAGGGCAATGCTGGGTGGCAGGTGCAGGATTCGAACCTGCGTAGGCGTAAGCCGACGGATTTACAGTCCGCTCCCATTGGCCGCTCGGGCAACCTGCCTGGGTGCTGCACCACCCGGGTGCCGGGTTGGTGCGAATAGCAGGGTACAACGAGGATGGTGCTAAGACGAAAACGCACCAGAGACCAGGAGGGCCGAGTCCAATGGCGGATTCATCGTTCGACGTCGTGAGCAAGGTCGACCGTCAGGAGGCCGACAACGCACTGAACCAGGCGGCCAAGGAGCTGTCCACGCGCTACGACTTCCGCGGCACCGACACCTCCATCGCCTGGCAGGGCGAGGAGACCGTCGTCATCACGTCCTCGACCGAGGAGCGGGTCAAGGCGGCGATCGACGTCTTCAAGGAGAAGCTGATCCGCCGCGACATCTCCATGAAGGCATTCGACGTCGGCGAGCCCCAGGCTTCGGGCAAGACCTTCAAGGTCAGCGGCCAGATGAAGCAGGGCATCAGCAGCGAGGACGCGAAGAAGATCACCAAGATCATCCGCGACGAGGGCCCCAAGGGCGTCAAGGCTCAGATCCAGGGCGATGAGATCCGGGTGTCGTCGAAGAAGCGCGACGACCTGCAGGCCGTCATCGCCCTGCTCAAGGGCTCCGACCTGGACGTCGCCCTGCAGTTCGTCAACTACCGCTGACGCCCTAGCCGATCGACACCAGTTCGCCGATCGGGTCCCTCGGCAGGTCGCCGTCGGTGACGGCGGTCACCGACATCCAGTTCAGGTTGATTCCGCCCCTGTGGTTGTCCAGGAAGGCGGTGTCGGCGGCGTCGCGTCCGGTGGCGATGCGGACCAGTGTCTGCCGCGGCGCCAGCAGCGTGGCGTCGACGACGCGCCACTGCCCCTCGACGAACGCCTCGGCCACCGCGTGAAAGTCCATGGGGAACAGGCCCGGCGCGTACACCGACACGACGCGGGCCGGGACGAACACGGCTCGCAGCAGCGCCACCACCAGGTGCGCGAAGTCGCGGCAGACTCCGGCCCCGGCGAGCAACGTGTCCGCCGCGCCGTCGATCGGGTCGCTGGACCCGGGCACGTAGTTCAGCCGCGTACCCGCCCATGACGACACCTTCTCCAGCAGCGTCGCCGAATCAACGTAGTTGCCGAATTCCGTTGCCGCGAACCCGAAGAACTTGTCGGCCTCCGCGTAGCGGCTCGGCCTCAGGTACACCGACTTCTCGTACTCGGTGACCGGCGGCGGATCAGCCCGTCCGGTGACGGTCGCGGCATAGTCGACCTTCAGCAACCCGCCTTGAACGTCAAGCTTGTGGATCCGGTTGCCGTGCGTTCCGCTTATCTCCAAGGGCTGCACTGCTTTTCCGTCCAACACGAAGGACAGCGATTCCGACACGTGAGCATTGACGTGCGGTGCGACGGCGATCTGGAACTCCAGTTCGGTCGGCGCGAGCACCTGGACTTCGAGCTGTGCGCCGACGTCTCGCCTCATGCTGCTGATGATGCGCCTCTCGGTCGGGTTGTGCGAGCCAGATGACGAACGTGGGACTCGCCAGAGGATCTACCCGCATTCAGTCGCCACAAACCGGTCCGCGCGGCTCGCCGACAGTCATACCCTGATCGGCATGGCACCTGCGCAGCGCGAACCCAAAGTCGTCGTCCTCGGTGGAGGCTCATGGGGCACCACCGTGGCGTCCATCTGCGCCAGGCGCGGGCCGACGCTGCAGTGGGTGCGTTCCCAGGAGACCGCCGACGACATCAACGACAAGCACCGCAACACCAAGTACCTCGGCAACGAGGTCGAGCTGGCGCACACCCTCAAGGCCACCACTGACTTCTCCGAGGCCGCCGAGTGCGCCGACGTCATCGTCATGGGCGTGCCTTCGCACGGCTTCCGCGGGGTGTTGACCGAACTCGCGATGGAACTTCGGCCGTGGGTGCCGGTGGTGTCTCTGGTCAAGGGTCTCGAGCAGGGCACGAATTACCGGATGAGCCAGGTCGTCGACGAGGTGCTGCCCGGACACCCTGCCGGTATCCTCGCCGGGCCGAACATCGCGCGGGAAGTGGCCGAGGGTTACGCGGCCGCCGCGGTGCTCGCCATGCCCGACCAACGTCTCGCCGCAAACCTCGGAAAGCTGTTCCGCACCAGGCGATTTCGCACCTACACCACCGACGATGTCGTCGGGGTGGAGATGGCCGGTGCGCTCAAGAACGTGTACGCGATCGCCGTGGGAATGGGCTATTCCCTTGGCATCGGGGAAAACACCCGCGCGATGGTGATCGCCCGCGCGCTGCGCGAGATGTCGAAACTCGGCGAGGCGATGGGCGGACACCGCGATACCTTCGCCGGCCTGGCCGGCATGGGCGACCTCATCGTCACGTGCACGAGTCAGCGCAGCCGCAACCGCCACGTCGGCGAACAACTCGGCTCCGGTAAGTCGATCGAGGAGATCATCTCATCGATGAACCAGGTCGCCGAGGGCGTCAAGGCCGCCAGCGTGATCATGGAATTCGCCGACAAGTACGGCATCTCCATGCCGATCGCACGCGAGGTCGACGGCGTCATCAACCACGGTTCCACCGTCGAACAGGCCTACCGTGGCCTGGCGGCCGAGAAGCCCGGCCACGAGGTGCACGGCTCGGGGTTCTAGCGCGTGCTCAGTTGAAGTACGGGTTGGTGCCCTCGGGCCGATCCAGCAGCGGGTTGACGCCGCCGTTGATGATGAAGCTGCCCGCCGGGCTGAGCACGAACCCGGATTGATTGCGGCTGTCCGCGCAGGTTGTCACCGACCCGTCGCTGCCGCAGCTGACCGTCTGATAGCTCAGGCGCGAACCCGCGGGCAGCGGCTTGGCGTTGACGTTGGCGAACACATCCCCCGCCGAGTTGGCGAACGACGGGACGCCGGGGCCACCACTGACCAGGTTCGCGCCTTCCGGTGCCCCGGGGATCGGGCCGCTGCAGCCGTAGCCGCCGTTGCGCTGCAGGACGCAGGTCAGGCCGTCGGGCGTCTTGAAGGCGTACCACTGGTTTTCCATCACCTGGTACTCCGACAGCTTCATCGGCGCGTACGCGTTCACGTTCGGTGGAGGTGGCGGTGGCGGCGGTGCCGGCGGCTGGGCCATCGCGATGCCCGGCAGTCCGATGAGGGCCGCCCCCGCAGACGCCACGACGCCGATCAGCATTCTGTTCAGCACGGTCCACACCCTAGATGGTGCGGTTGTGACTCGCAGCATGCCCATGTCATCGCCGGTCAGGGCGGCGACGTTACCCATCAGCGACTTCGGTGCGCCAACCATCGCTGAGCGAACGTTCGGGCACCGAAATCGCACTCAGTACCGGTCTGGGCCGCGGCCGGCCATCGCCTCCAGCCGGGCGATGCGATCTTCCATCGGCGGGTGCGTCGAGAAGAGCTTGCCGATCTTCTCCCCCGCCCGGAACGGGTTGGCGATCATCAGGTGCGCCTGATCGGCGAGCTGGGGCTCCGGCGGCAGCGGGGCCTGCTGCACGCCCATGCTGATCTTGCGCAGCGCACTCGCCAGCGCTAGCGGATCGCCCGTCAGCTCGGCTCCCGACTGATCGGCCTGGTATTCACGCGACCGCGAAACAGCCAACTTGATCACCGTCGCGGCGATCGGACCGAGTAGCGAAACCAGAAGAATGGCAAAGGGATTGGTACCGCCATCGCGATTACCACCGAACATGCTCGCGAAGAAGGCGATGTTGGCGAGCGCGGTGATGACCGCGGCCATGGCGCCGGCCACACACGAGATGAGGATGTCGCGGTTGTAGACGTGGCTGAGTTCGTGGCCGAGCACCGCACGCAATTCGCGCTCGTTGAGGATGCCCAGGATGCCGGTCGTGCAGCAGACGGCCGCATTGCGCGGGTTGCGTCCGGTCGCGAACGCGTTCGGGGCCGCGGTGTCGCTGATATAGAGCCGCGGCATCGGCTGACGCGCCGTGGTCGCGAGTTCGCGCACGATCTTGTACATCATCGGCGCCTGCATCTCGTTCACCGGCTGCGCATGCATCGCCCGCAACGCCAGCTTGTCGCTGTTGAAGTACACGTAGACGTTCATGCCGACGGCGAACAGGACGGCTAGAAACATGATGTTGCGCCCGAACAACGCGCCGATGAACACGATCAGCGCAGAAAAGCCTGCGAGCAGCAGGAACGTCTTGGCCGTGTTGGCGTGCGGATGCCAGGTCATGCCCGTTTAACGCTTAGCCCGGCTCTGCAAGTTCCGCTCCGTCAGCCGTGACGATTGGCCGTGTAGTCGGCCAGCGTCGCCAACGCCTGGCGCCCGGGGCTCTCGGGCAGGTTCGCCAGCTCTTCGCGTGCCTGTGCGGCGTACTCGGCGACGGTCTGCTTGGCCTTCACCATGCCCTGCGAGGCACGCAGCAGGCGCAGCGCCTCGGCCAGGTCGTCGTCGTTCTCGACGGGGCCTGCGAGCAGTTCACGCAGCCGGTCGGCGTCCGGGCCGGTGTCCCGCAGCGCGTAGAGCACCGGCAGCGTGTGCACGCCTTCGCGCAGGTCCGTGCCGGGCAGCTTGCCGGATTCGTCGGGATCGCTGTCGATGTCGATGATGTCGTCGGAGATCTGGAACGCGGTGCCGACGATGCCGCCGAGGCGGCTCAACCGTTCGATCTGCTCCTCGTCGGCACCGGAGAACGTCGCCCCGAACCGGCCGGACGCCGCGATCAGACAGGCGGTCTTCTCGTACACCACCTTCAGGTAGTGCTCGACGGAGTCGACATGGTCGGCCGCGCCGCGGGTTTCCCGCATCTGGCCCGTGACCAGCTGGGCGAACGTGTCGGCGATCACGCGCACCGCCTCCGGACCCAGCCGGGAAACCAGCCGCGACGCCGTCGCGAACAGGTAGTCGCCCGCGAGGATCGCGATGTTGTTGCTCCACCGCGCGTTCGCGCTCGGAGCACCGCGACGCACCTGAGCCTCGTCCATGACGTCGTCGTGGTACAGCGTCGCCAGGTGCACCAGTTCGATGACGGCGCCTGCCACGTCGACCTGCCACGCATCGGGGTCGGGGCCGAGGCGCGCCGCCAACACCGTGAACAGCGGACGGAACCGCTTACCGCCCGCCTGGAACAGGTGCTGGACGGCCGCGGACATCAGTTCATCGGCTTTGCCCAGCTCAGTGGCCATCAAATCTTCGATTCGGGCCACGGCCTCGCGCACATCCTGCGCAAAGGCGGGGTCTCCGAAGTCGACGCCTGCCACCACACTCGCCGGTGTCCTCACCCTGCCAACATACTGGGAGCTATGCATACGCGAGCCGACGTGGTGGTCGTCGGGGCCGGACCCGCCGGTTCCGCCGCGGCGGCGTGGGCGTGCCGGGCCGGGCGCGACGTGCTGGTGATCGATTCGGCCCAGTTCCCGCGCGACAAAGCGTGCGGCGACGGTCTGACACCGCGCGCGGTCCAGGAGATGGAGCATCTCGGGCTCGGTGCGTGGCTGGACGGTCGCGTGCGACATCGCGGGTTGCGGATGGCGGGGTTCGGCGCGGACGTCGAAATCGAGTGGCCGGGTCCGTCGTTCCCCGCCACCTCGAGCGCGGTCCCGCGCACCGAACTCGACGACCGCATCCGCATGGTGGCGGTCGATGAGGGCGCCAAGATGATGCTCGGCGCCAAAGTCGTTGATGCCCATCACGATTCGTCAGGACGAGTGACGTCCCTGGTGCTGGACGACGGCGCCGAGATCGGCTGCGGCGAGCTGATCGTCGCCGACGGCGCCCGCTCGACGCTGGGACGCGTGCTCGGTCGTGAGTGGCACAAGGAGACGGTGTACGGCGTGGCCATCCGCGGGTACATCGGCACGCCGCGCGCGAGCGAACCGTGGATCACGTCGCATCTGGAACTGCGCTCACCCGAACGTGAGGTGCTGCCCGGCTACGGCTGGATCTTCCCGCTGGGCAACGGCGAGGTGAACATCGGTGTCGGTGCGCTCGCGACGTCCAAACGGCCGGCCGACGCCGCACTGCGTCCGCTGATGGCGTATTACACCGACCTGCGCCGCGAGGAATGGGGCTTCGACGGTGCGCCGCGCGCGGGCCTGTCGGCGTTGTTGCCGATGGGCGGTGCCGTATCCGGAGTGGCCGGGCCGAACTGGATGCTGATCGGCGATGCCGCGGCCTGCGTCAACCCGCTCAACGGCGAGGGCATCGACTACGGGCTGGAAACCGGCAGGCTCGCAGCCGAGCTGCTGGGCACCGGCGATCTGACATCGGCGTGGCCCGCGGTGCTGTCGGCGCACTACGCGCAAGCTTTCTCCGTGGCGCGGCGGCTGGGGCTGCTGCTGACGATCCCGCGCTTCTTGCCCGCGACCGGTCCGCTCGCGATGCGCTCGTCGTTCCTGATGACGGTCGCGGTGCGCGTCATGGGCAACTTCGTCACCGACGAGGACGCGGACTGGGTTGCGCGGTTGTGGCGGCGTGCGGGTGCGGCCTCGCGTCGGATCGACGAACGCCCGCCGTTCAGCTAGTCGGATCGCCACGGCGAATCAGGACAGCGGCGCAAGGCCCGAGCGGACGAGGTTCATCGACCTCGCCGTGATCTCGCCGAGGTCACCGGTGCAGCCGTTGCGACCCCAGTGCTCGACGGCCGTCACGAGTGCCGCGGCGACCACCGCCCCGGCCACGTCGGCGACGAGGTCGATGTCGGCGACATCCCGGTATCGGTTCGCGATGAAGGCGGTCAACACTGCGGCGAACGACGACTGCACGACCCGTAGGTGCCCGGCGATCCGCTCGGCGCTGATCAATTCCGCCCTGGCGGTCGCGGCCTGGCGTACCACCTCGATGTCGAACGGGAAGCTGACGATGCCTGCGAGCACCGCGTCGAACAACGATTCCGTGGGAGGTCGCTGCTCCAACGCTTCGGCCAACCACTCCACCTGCGTCTCGTAGTCCTGGAACAGCACCGCTTCCTTGGTGGGGAAATGCCGGAAGAAAGTCCGCTCGGTGACCCCGGCCTCGCGCGCCAGCTCGGTGACCGTCACATTGGCGAACCCCTTGTCCGCGAAGCTGGCCAGCGCGGCGCGCCGCAGTGCCTCACGGGTCGCGCGTCGCCGCTGCTCATGCAGGTTGGGGGCGGAGGTCATCGTGGCCCGATGGTAGCCGAGCCTTGAAAATTTATGTCAGTACTGACATATTTTTGGGACGTGTGCGAGGCGAAGGGAATGGGCCATGAGCGAATACGACGCGATCGTCGTCGGCGCCGGACATAACGGGCTGACGGCTGCGGCCGTGTTACAGCAGGCAGGAATGCGCACGCTGTGCGTAGAGGCCAACACCTACAGCGGCGGGATGGCGGCGACGGTCGAGCTGATCGAGGGGTTCCGCTATGAGATCGCGGGCTCGGTGCAGTTCCCCATGCCGCCGCAGATCGCCAAGGAGCTCGGGCTGGACACGCTGCCGACCGTCGACGCCGAGGTGCAGTCGGTGAATCTCGGCGACGCCGGCGAGGAGCCGCTGATCTTCTACCGCGACCCCATGAAGTTCATGACCCATCTGGCCGACAAACACGGCATGGAGGCGGTCGCCGGGATGGCTGGGCTGATCGGGTGGTCGCAGGGTCCGGCAAAGGCGCTGGGCCGCTTCGACGTTCGCACACCGCCGAAAACACTTGACCAGATGTACGCGTGTGCGGCCAACGAGGCCGAACGCACCGCGATCCACGATGTGATGTTCGGCTCCGCGATGGACGCCATCGACCGCTACCTTCCCGACAAGGAGAAGCACGCGGTGTTACGCGGCATGCTGGCGTTCCTGGCGATCAACTCGACCTACCGGGGGCCCTACACTCCGGGCAGCGCAACGTGTCTGGCGTGGGCATTGGCGGTGCCCGACGATACGACCGCCATGATGACCAAGCTCGAAGGGGGCATCGGCGCGCTCTGCGACCATCTCCGAGAGTTGTTTCTGTCCTCCGGCGGTGAAATCCGTTATCGCACAAAGGTGGATCGCATCCTGGTATCTGATGACCGCGTCACCGGGGTTCGCCTGCGCGACGGATCTGAGATCAGCGCGCCGGTGGTGGTTTCGAACCTGTCGCCGGACTACACCCTCGTCGACCTGGTGGGCGCCGACCTGCTGCCCGCCGACCTGGTCACCCGCATCAGCGGCCGTGACCACCGCGCATCGTTTGTCCAACTGCACTTCGCCCTTGACGGCCTACCCGAATTCGCGCCGCCGTACGACTTCCTCAATGATCCCGAGATGCTCGGGTCGGTGGCGATCTTCAATTCGCCAGAGGAACAACAGCGCCAGTGGGACGAGTGCCGGCGCGGGATCGTGCCGGACAACCCGTCGATGGGCATGCAGATCCCGTCCGTGCACGACCCCAGCATGGCACCACCGGGAAAGCATGCCGCCAGTGCCTTCGCTTACGCGCTACCCGTCGAGAACAGCCGAGACACGCGCAAGCTCAAGAACGAGATGGCCGAGAACGTCATCGACAAGATCACCCGGTATGCGCCTAATTTCCGCGATATCCAGATACGGCACATCACCTTTGCGCCGTATCACATGGACACCATGTTCGCCGCGCCGTCCGGCGACTTCTGCCACGGTCTACTGCACCCAGATCTGATGGGGCCCAACCGGCCAGGGCCGAAAGGCTTCCTGGACATGCCGATTCCGATCGACGGGCTCTACCTCGGCGGGGCCGGTTGTCACGGCGGGCCGGGAATCACCTTCACCCCTGGCTACAACGCCGGCTATCAGGTCATCGAGGATTTCGCGGCCAGCACCTAGTCAGACGAAGAGGGGGTCTTCTTCTTGTCCCCGCTTCCGGCGGTGAGTGCCAACGCGATGAGGATGTCGGCGGCGGTGATGAACAGGCCGGCCCAGTACGCCCAGCGAAGCTCCGGATCGCGCGGGGAGGCGAAGAACATGATCAGGAAGATCGGGCCGACGATGCCGAAGACGAACATCATGGCCTGAATCAGCAAGTAGCGCTTGAACGTCTCCATGTCGGGTGCAGAATATCGCGAATGCCCGAGGTCTACCGCGCACCGATGCGGTCCCGCCGCGACGACATCGATCCTCGATCGACGGTTGGTCGCGCGCTTGCGAAGGGGGTCGTCGGCTTCGGCGACGCCGGCGCCGACGATCGTCTCGACCGCCGCGTCGCGCGGTTCGCCGACGTGGCCGACGGATCGTTCGTGTGGACTCGCGACGCCGACGGTCTCTTCTGGCTCGGCCGCATCGAGGGACCTCTGTTCTACGACGATGCGGGCGCCGCCGTCGATCTCGTTCATGTTCGGCCGTGCCGGTGGATCGCCGAGCCGGTCCTCGAACCGGAGGTTCCCTCCGCGGTGCTTGCGACGTTCGCGCGAGGAGGTCGCAACTTTCAGCAGACGCACGACCAGGAGGTCGGCGAGCAGACGGCGGCGATTTGGCGCATGCGCCGCCCAGCATGCTGACAGCTGCCGTGAAAACCATTGCTGGAGCGTGTGATTTGCACAGCCCGGCTAAATGTAAGCCCAGCTAGAGGACCTATTTTCAAACGCTTCGCGGGATTACTCTGGAGTGCACCGGCGTTCACATAAGCATCGGCGGAAGGAATCCACGATGCGCAAGCTGACAGTTCGATCAGCATTCGCGGCAACGGCGATTGCGGCCGCCGTGATGGGCACGGCCGCTGTTGCGAGCGCCGCGCCCGCCGGCCCGTGCGAAAAGGTCACGTCTGTCGGCGTCTGCCAGCCCTTCGATCAGCAGCAGCAACAACAGCAACGCATTCGGTCACCACAGCAGGGCATGGGTGAAGTGGTCGTGCCCGGCCTCGGCTCCAACTCTCTGACCCTCGGTTAGCTCCCCAGCGACTTCGCGAACCCACTCACGTCGCGGATCGAGGCGTGAAACACCTCCGGCATCACGTGCGGCAGTAACAGGTCACCACCGTGGCACGTGCCCGCGACCACCCGGCCCACTGTCGGCACCCCCGCCTGCAGGAGCCGGCGGTAGTACTGCAGTCCCTCGTCGCGCAGCGGGTCCAGCTCGTTGACCGAGATGACGTGCGGCGGCAGGCCCGCCAATTCGTCATCGGTGGCCACCGCGGCCCAGCAGGCCGCGTCGTCGCCATGGCTGTCGGTGGGGTCATAGAGCGAGCCGAGCAGTGCCAGTTGGTGGCACGTGACGAAGTACTCGTCGTTCTCGGTGAGCGACGGCAGGTCCTCACAGTCCTCGAGCCAGCGGTTCGAGATGTACGGGCACTGCGCGTAGAAGCCGGCGATTTCGTCCAGCCAGCCTTCCCGCTTCGCTTTGTGCGCGACGGTCAGCGTGAGGTTCCCGCCACCGGACTCGCCGGACACGATCAGCTGCGCGATGCCGAGCTCGCCGCGGTTGCCGGCAGCCCATCGGACCGCGGCTGCGCAGTCGTTCAGACCCGCGGGGAACGGGTGCGGTCCGAGCTTGCCGCCGGAGTTGCGGAACTCCACACCGATCACGACGACCCCGGTGGCAGCGAGATGTTCGCGCAGCATCATGTATCCGACGTCCGCGGCGGCGCCGATCGCCATGCCGCCACCGTGCAGGTGCACGACGCCCGGGAGCGGTCCGTCGGCGCCGTCGGGCCTGCTGATGTAGAGCGTGACGTCGTTGCCGTCGTCACCGGTGACGGTGGTCGTCGTGGTGGTGACACCCTCGGCCGCGGATGCTGATTGCGCGAACACGTCGAAGATCGCGCCCATGCCCTCTTCGCTCATCGTCGCGAACGCCAGCCGCTCCTCAAGGGGTGCGTCGACGGCCAGCTCTATCGGCGGCAGCCGACCGTCGAGCCCGAACTCGGCGAGCGCCTTGACCATTCGCGGGTCGGAGCGGGGATCGGTGGCGAGTGTCGAATCCGGATCAGCGTGACGTCCATAAGTCATGGCGCGACCGTACAACGGTCGGCAGTTGTGAACGCGCGCTTTACCGTTAAGGTTTGGTCGCAGCGTGCAGCGCCACGATGCCGCCGCTCAGGTTGCGCCACCGCACCGCCGACCAGCCTGCGTCGGCGATGTGTCGCGCGAGGTCGGGCTGGTCGGGCCACGCGCGGATCGACTCGGCGAGGTAGACGTAGGCGTCGGGATTCGACGACACCGCGCTCGCCATCCGCGGCAGCGCTTGCATCAGGTACTCCTTGTAGGCCGTCGCGAACAGCCTGTTCGTCGGCGTCGAGAACTCGCACACAACCAGCCGCCCGCCGGGCCGCGTCACCCGGGCCATCTCACGGAGCGCCGCGCCGTGGTCAACGATGTTGCGCAGCCCGAAGCTGATGGTCACCGCGTCGAACACGGCGTCGCCGAACGGCAGCTTGGTGCCGTCGGCGGCGACCTTGGGCACCTTGCGCGCACTGCCCGCCGCGAGCATGCCGACGGAGAAGTCCGCGGCCACGCACCATGCCCCCGAAGTTTCGAGTTCCACGGTCGAGACGGCGGTGCCGGCGGCCAGGTCGAGCACCTTGTCACCAGGGCCGATACGTAGCGCCTCGCGCGTCGCCCGCCGCCAGAAGCGGTCCTGCCCGAGAGACAACACCGTGTTCGTGAGGTCGTAACGGCGCGCCACCCCGTCGAACATCGACGCGACCTCGTGGGGATCCTTGTCCAGCGTCGCGCGGTTCACAACGGCGACGCTACCTGTCACCATCCGGGCGCCGGGAATGGAATGCGCCCCAGCGGGCATTTACCCGCACATGGCGGAAAAAGTTTGGTTCATCACCGGTACATCGCGGGGCTTCGGGCGAGAGTGGGCCATCGCGGCACTCGAGCGCGGCGACAAGGTCGCGGCGACGGCGCGGAACACGTCGACCCTGGACGATCTGGTCGCGAAATTCGGGGACGCGCTGCTGCCGATTCAACTCGACGTGACCGACCGCGATGCAGACTTCGCGGCGGTGAAACAGGCGCACGATCACTTCGGTCGGCTCGACATCGTCGTCAACAACGCGGGCTACGGCCACTTCGGTTTCATCGAGGAGCTGACCGAACAGGAGGCGCGCGACCAGATCGAGACCAACGTGTTCGGTGCCCTGTGGGTCACCCAGGCGGCGCTGCCCTACCTTCGGGCGCAGCGCAGCGGGCACATCATCCAGGTGTCGTCGATCGGCGGGATCACCGCGTTCCAGAACGTCGGCATCTATCACGCCTCGAAGTGGGCCCTGGAAGGGTTCTCGCAGTCACTGGCGCAGGAGGTCGCGCCGTTCGGGATTCATGTGACGCTGATCGAACCCGGCGGGTTCTCGACCGATTGGGCGGGGTCGTCGTCGAAACGGTCGACACCGCACCCTGATTACAAAGAGGTGCATGAAGAGGCGGACCGGCTACGCAGCCAGCGCGTCTCGGAGCCCGGTGACCCGAGGGCGTCAGCGGCCGCGGTACTCAAGCTCGTCGACGCCGAAAAGCCGCCGCTGCGAATCTTTTTCGGTGAGCTGCCGCTGCAGCTGGCCAAGGCCGACTACGAAAGCCGGCTGGCTACCTGGGAGGAATGGCAACCGGTGTCGATCGAGGCGCAGGGCTAGCATTTTCAGCGCGAGCAGACGTGAAAACCCCCAATTGCGTGCAAAATAGGGGGTGCGAGCGTCTGCTCGCCGGAGGCGACGCTAGGCGGCCTTGAGGCGGCGCAGGCCGATGACCTCGTCGTAGTGTCCGAGCAGCTCGTCGCAGATCGCAGGCCACGTCCGGGTCAGCACGCTGCGGCGCGCCGCCACCGAGTAGCGCTGCCGTTCGGCGATCAGATGGTCGACGGCCGCTGGCAATTTGGCTTCGAACTCGTCGACCGACAGCAGCAGTCCGGTGCGGTAGGGCGTGACGAGATCACGCGGACCGCCGGCATTGGGTGCGATCGCCGGCAGCCCCGAGGCCATCGCCTCCTGCACCGCCTGGCAGAAGGTCTCGTGCTCGCCGGGGTGGACGAAGACATCCATGCTTGCGTACGCGGCGGCCAGCTCTGAGCCGAACAGGGCACCGGTGAAGACGGCTGACGGCAGCATGGTTTCGAGCTTCGCGCGGTCGACGCCGTCACCGACGACGACCACCTGAAGATCGTCGCGCGCCGACAGTGCTGCCAGCCGCTCGACGTGCTTCTCCGGCGCCAGCCGGCCGACGAATCCAACGATCGGCTTACCCCGTGGGGACCACAGGCTGCGCAGACTCTCGTCGCGTGCCGAAGGTGCAAACCCGGTGATGTCGACGCCGCGCGCCCACTTGTGCACCCGTGGGATGCGATGGGCCGTCAGGTTTTCCATCGCAGCGGCCGACGGCCCCAGTGTGCGGTCGGCGCGGGTGTGGACCATCCGCGTCCACGCCCAAGCCGCCCTGGACGCAAAGCCCATGCCATAGCTCTCTGCGAAACCTGCGACATCCGTTTGGAATACGGCGACTGTCGGCACGCCGAGGTGACGCGCGGCGAGCATGCCGCCCCAACCGAGCAGAGCCGGCGAGGCCAGGTGCACGACATCGGGATCGAACCCGCGCAACACACTCACCATGCGGGGACGTGGCACGCCAAGCGGCAGCGATGTGATTTTCGGGAACATCCGCGACGGCACCCGGTGCACCCGGATACCTTCGTAGATCTTGTCGGCCGCCGGCTCACCTCGCGGGGTGTCCGGTGCGATGACGAGGGCCTCATGACCCGTGCAGCGGAGATGCTCGAGCACCCGAAGCACCGAGTTGGTGACGCCGTTGACATTCGGGAGGAACGATTCTGCGACGATTGCAACGCGCACGCCTCGAGAGTCCCATCGGCGGCTGTCGTCAAGGTTTCCTGCAGGGATATGTCACGCGAATAGCTCGTGCCGATGAACGGATTCTCCAGGTCCGCGTTTTCGAGTACTCTGCGCTCAAAGAAAGGCGGTTGACATGCGGATTTCCCGGTTGGCATCGGTGGCCATCGCTGCGGTGCTGATTGCCACCGGTTGCACTACGCAGGTGACCGGCACTGCGCTCCGCGATCCCGTGCAACCTCCGTTGACCCTGAGCGAAGACGGCTACGGCATCGTCGCGGGATTCGAGGACGCGCCGACGCGCATCGAGATCTTCACCGAGCCGCAGTGTTCCCATTGCGCGGATCTGCAGGCCGATTTCGGCGATCAGTTCGCGTACTACATCGGCGTCGGGGCGCTGAAGATCACCTATCGACCCTTGACATTCCTGGACAGCGGGGGCGGCGGCTACTCGGCGAATGTGAGCAACGCACTGTTTCTTGCCGCCGAGGGCGATGCGACGGGAACGCAGTTCCAGCGCCTCGTCGAGGAGCTGTACGCACACCAGCAACGGGCCAAGGGTGGCCCCGGCCCCACCGACGACGAAATGGCCGACATGGCGAAGACGGCGGGCATGCCGGACACCGTCGCGAATCGCATCGCCGATGCTGGGTCAGCGATCAACACCCAGGACATGGACACCGCCAACTTCGAGTACCTGTACGCGATCGACCCGCTGAACACCGGCACACCAACGGTTTACGACCCGCAGACCGACGAGAAGATCGACATCTACGACAACAACTGGCTGAACACGCTGATGCAGACCTGAGGTCTACCCGACCTTCTGCACCGAAACCCGCCCTAGGTCGCGGCGGCGCTCCAGATAGGCCAGGCCCGACAGTGCCGCCACCGCGATGAGCCAGCCGACGACCGCGATGGAACCGGCCGGGATGATCGCCAGCGAGGCGTTGCGATCCCGGACCCGTACCAAATCCGGGTTGTTCGTGTCGTATTCGACGTAGATCCGCATACCCGTCTCCAGTTCGGACGGGTACAGCACACCCAGCTCGGGGCGGTAGGTCACGCGGTCTGGCGTCACGAACTCGATGGTCGACCGTCGCGGTCCGGCGCTGAGCACCTCGGCGGCGGCCACGCCCATGTGCCGCTCGATCTGCCGGTCGTTACGCCACGCGCCCATCACCATGAGCACCGACTGCAGCGTCACCAAACACGCGACGAGCACGATTCCGATGCGGATCCGCCGGAACACACGCTGCGCCCGCGTCTCGGTGGGGTCGGGCGACAGTCGCGGAACCAGCTTGCGCCACAACGCGATAACGCGGCTCACAGTGCAGTCTCGTTCGCTCGGCTCACAGTGCAGCCTTGATCGACGCGTGCAGAGCTCGCAGCGACGACCGGTCGGCCTTCACCTCCAGTACCCGCATCCCGTCGAACGGTTCGTCGAGCGCCTCCACCAGACCGTCGACCTCGATCTGCCTGCTGTCGATGTGGTACGCCCGGCACAACGCGCCGACGTCCACATCGTGCGGGGTACCGAATATCCGCGACGACACGTCGGAGAACCGCGGATCGCCTTGCTCTAGCAGTTCGAAGATGCCGCCGCCGTTGTCGTTCGACACGACGATGGTGAGATTGCGCGGCGTCGGCTCGGTCGGACCGATCAGCAGCCCGGAGCTGTCGTGCACGAACGTCAGGTCACCGATCAGCGCGAGGGTCCTGCCGTCATGCGCGAGCGCGGCGCCGATCGCCGTCGACACCGTGCCATCGATCCCGGCGACTCCGCGGTTTGACCGCACCTTCAAGCCTTGGGTGTTGAGGCCGACGAGCGCGGCATCCCGCACCGGGTTCGACGCGCCCAGCACCAATTGGTCGCCGGTGCGGACCGCGTCGGCGACGGCGGCCGCCACATGGAGTCCCGTCTTGAGCGGATGGGCCTCCAACTGGGCCCGAACGGCGTCCACAGCGTGCCTGTTGACCTCATCGCATCGCGCCAACCAGGCGGGATCGGGTTCTCCGCTGGTCACGGCGCGTGTTCCGGTCGCGGCCGAGTTCCCCGACACGTCCGGCCAGCGCGGGCCCGTCGTCAGCGCGTAGACCGGGACCGCCGGATCGGCCAGCAGCGTCGACACCGGCCGGTGCAGCGTCGGGCGGCCCAGCATGATGACCTGCTTCGGCCGCACCAGCCGCAGGGCGAACGGATGCAGCGGGTTGGCGGCCGGTGGCGCCGTCGGCTCCGCGACGGTCGGGAGCGCAGCGAGGTTCGGGTGCACACCGGCACCGTGGCCGGCGATGACGACCGTGTCCGGCGTCAGGTCGATGTCGAGCGGCTGATCGAAGATGACCGGCGGCGTGTACGTCCACGGCTTGCCGTCGGGCCGTCCTTGCGGGCAATAGTTGCCGCTGGAGCTCAAGCTGTCCGCGACGCCGGGCACCAGCGGTTCGCGCAGCGGAATGTCGAACTGCACGGGCCCCGCGTTGGCCGAACGAGATCCGGTGGCGGCCACTAGGACTCGACACGTCGCCGACCGCCACTGCGCGTTGAGAGCGTCCATTTGATCTGGCCTGTCCTCGGCGAGGCCGAGGCTGATGGTCTCGCGCACCTGCGTGCCGAAGTAGCCCAGCTGCTCGAACGTCTGGTTCGCTCCGGTGCCCAGCAATTCGTACGGCCGGTTGGCACTCAGCACGATGAGCGGCACCCGCGCGTAGTTGGCCTCCACCACCGCAGGACCGAGGTTGGCCACCGCCGTACCGGACGTCATCGCGACGCACACCGGCGCGCGCTCGGCGACGGCGAGGCCGATCGCCAGGAAGCCGGCGGTGCGTTCGTCGATGCGCACGTGCAGGCGCAGCCGGCCCGCACGGTCGGCGTCGTGCAGCGCGAACGCCAGCGGGGCGTTGCGCGAACCGGGGCACAGCACGACATCACGCACGCCGCCGCGGATCAGTTCGTCGACGACCACGCGGGCCTGCGTAGTCGAGGGGTTCACCACTACAGACTATCGGCGAAGAATTTCAGCGCCGCGGCGTTGACTTCCTGCGGCTTCTCGAGGAATCCGAGGTGACCGGTGTCGGCAATCTCCAGGTAGTAGCCGGTACGGATGGCGTTGGCGACCTCACGCCCCAGATGCGGCGGCAGCACGATGTCGTCGGCGAACCCGATGACCAGCGTGGGCGTCGGAATACTTTGGTAAGCGGGCAGCCGATCATTCGTGGGTACGGCGTCGGTCTGACAGCGCAGTCCAGGCGACGGCTTGGTGGGCCACATCATGAACATCTCGGCCCAGTCGCGGACGAAGTCGTCGTTGTTCAGCGTGGCCGGCGAAAAGCTCTCCATCAGACGGATTTTCGCGTCGTAGGAGGCGGGCAGCTCGATGCCGGAGTCGTAGAGTTCACGCTCGGCGTCGCGGAAGAAGCTGCGGGCCCGGTCGTGGCGGCCGCGGGTGGCCATCAGCACCGAGGCACTGACCAGCTCTGGACGCGCCAGCATCAGTTCCTGCGCGATGTAGGAACCCATCGAGACCCCGACGATGCGCGCAGGTCCGGCGTCGAGCTTCTCGATCAACTCGGCGGTGTCGGCGACCATCTCCTCGATGCCGAAATTGTCTTCGTTCTCGGTGGCGCCGATACCCCGGTTGTCGAAGGTGATGCAGCGGTATCCCGCGCGCTGGAACTCCGGCACCTGATGCAGGTGCCAGGTGCGACCCGCACCGCCCCTACCTGCGATGAACAGCACCGAATCGCCTTTACCGCGGTCGTCGTAGGCCAGATCCACGCCGACGACGCTACTTCACTCGACCTCGGTGAACGCCACCACCGGGATGCGGCGACCCTGCGTCGTCTTCTGGTATCCCGCATAGTTCGGCATGAACTGTGTGGCCAGCTCGAACAGTCGGTCGCGTTCGGCGCCCAGCATTTCCTCGCCGACGAAGGTGCCCCGGTAGCCGCGGGAGGTGAGCGTGACGCGGGGATTGGCCTTGACGTTGTGGTACCAGGCGGGATGCCGAACGCCGCCGTAGTTGGAGGCGACGACGATGACGCGGCCGCCGTCGGTGAAATACGTCAGCGGTGTGCTGCGCTGCTGACCGGACTTCGCGCCGGTGTGCGTGAGTAGGACCTCGGGTCGGACCATCGAGATCGACAGATGGCCCTTGGTCGCCTTGATCAGCGCGCGGTCGATGCGCCAGCCGTACCGGCGCAGGAACGTCTGCCCAGGACCTGTCGCCGTGAGACGCGCGCCGGCCCTGACCATGGCTGACGGCGGATTGGGCGGAACCTCGGGAATTCCCACGCCTGCGACCGTATCGCAGCGAATCGGGCGCGCATACCAACCGTGAGCGGCTATCAGCGCGCCGAATTCGCAAGCCCGCGGGACTTGCGGCCGGCGCGCACGCGGTCGATGGCCGCGCCCCACAGCAGCTGGACCGTCGGCGTCAACTGGTGTCCCTTGATGGTCTCGACGCTCAGCGCCGCGGTGGCCGCCGCCTTGGTCGCCGCCGACGCCTTCGACATATGACCCGAGTCGTACGGCGGCTGGGGGTCGTACTCGATGACCAGCTGCACGGCCTTGGCCTTGGCGTCGCCGCAGATCTGACCGAACAGCCATAGCCCCAAGTCGATGCCGGCCGACACCCCCGCCGCGGTCACGATCTTGCCTTCGCGCACGATCCGCTCGTCACCGACAGGCTCGACGCCGAACGGCTTGAGCATCGGCACGCACAGCCAGTGCGACGTGGCGCGGCGGTCTTCGAGAATGCCCGCGGCGGCCAGGATCACCGAGCCCGAGCACACCGACGTCGTCCAGGTGGACGTCTCGTGTGCCCTACGCACCCAGTCGAGCACCTTCTCGTCGCGGGCGTGCTCGAAGGTCGCCATGCCGCCGGGCACCAAAATGATGTCCGGAGAGGGGGTTTCGTCGAACGAGTGCGTCGCACCGATGAGCAGCACTCCCGAGTCAGCGGTGATGGGTCCGGGTTCGTGCCACACGAACCGCACCTCGGCATCGGGGAGGTTACGCAGCACCTCGTAGGGCCCGATGAAGTCCAGTGCGGTGAAGCCGGGGTACACCATGATTGCGATCTGCTGGGACATTGGGAGCTCTCTTTTCTACTAGGCGAACGTCTTGCGGTATTGGTCGGGCGAAATACCCAGTCTTCGAACGAAATTGCGGCGCAGCGTCTCGGCACTACCGAAGCCGCAGCGCGCCGCGATGACCGTCACGGTGTCGTCGGTCTCCTCGAGTTGCCTGCGGGCGGCCTCGGTGCGGATCCGCTCGACATATGCCCCCGGTGCCTCCCCCACCTCGTCGGTGAACACCCGCGTGAAGTGCCGAGGACTCATCGACGCGCGCCGGGCGAGCTCGGGAATACTGTGCGCGCCACCGGGTTCAGCCTCGATCGCGTTCTGCACGTCACGGATCGGTGCCCGCTTGGCGCGCGGCATCCACACCGGCGCGGCGAACTGCGTCTGGCCACCGGGCCGCCGCAGGTACATCACCATCCAGCGCGCCACCGTCTGCGCGACGTCGGTGCCGTAGTCGTCTTCGACCAGCGACAGGGTCAGGTCGATGCCCGCCGTGACACCGGCCGCCGTCCAGACCTGTTCGGAGCTGCGCACAAAGATCGGTTCGGGATCGACGGTCACCGCGGGGAACTCGTCGGCCAGCTGCGAAGCGAACGCCCAGTGCGTGGTCGCGACGCAACCGTCGACCAGACCGGCCTGCGCGGCGATGAAGGCGCCGGTGCAGACGCTGACGACGCGCCGCGACTGCTCGGCGGCGATCCGAATCCAACCGACGGTGTCGGGATCCCGTCGCGCATCGTCAACGCCCATGCCTCCGGGCAACACGAGTGTGTCGATCGGTTCGCGCGGGTCGGGGAACGTCTGGGCAACCAACTCGAGGCCGGTGAGAGTCGCGGCGGGTTCGCCCGTCCGGGTGACGATGGTGACGGAATAGCCCTCGTCTACTCGTCCCTGACTGGCCAGACAGATGGTGGCTCCCGTGAACACCTCGAACGGGCCGACCAGGTCGAGAGCCTGGACGCCCGGGAATCCGAGGATGACCACCGATCGCACGCCTTCAGTGTTGGCCAGCGCGCGGGTGGCGTCTAGGCCATGGTCCCCACAAATTAGGACATCAGCGGATAGCAGGCGCGGATCCGGTCGATCCACCAACGCCGACGTTCCGGCGCCGCGGCCAGCGCGGCCAGCCGAGCCGGGTCGGGTACGACCGGTGCGACGGGCAGGAACCCGTCGACCGGTTCGACGGACTCGGCGATGTCGTCGACGAAAAGGCCGCCGGTTCCGAGGCCGCAGGCGTACGGGAGTTCGGGCAGCGCGGCCGCCGCGAGCAGTCCGCGGCCGATGCCGACCGCGGAATCGAGCGCGCTGGACACCACGATCGGGATATCGATCTGACCGGCGATCTCCAGCATCCTGGCCACGCCGCCCAGCGGCGCGACCTTGAGTACCGCGACATCCGCGGCCTTGGAACGCACCACCCGCAGCGGGTCGTCGGCCTTGCGGATGCTCTCGTCGGCCGCGATCAGCACGTCGACACGGCGGCGCAGCGCCGCCAACTCGGGCACCGTTGCGCACGGCTGCTCGATGTACTCGATCGGACCGTCGGCGGTCAGCGCGGCGGCTGCCTCGGCTGCCTCGTCGACGCTCCAGCCACCGTTGGCGTCCACGCGCACCCTCGGAACCAGTGCGCGTACGGCGTTGACGCGTGCCACGTCGTCGGCCAGGGTCTGCCCGGGCTCGGCCACCTTGACCTTCGCGGTGCGCGCGCCGGAAAACCGGGCCAGCACCTCGGGCACCTGCGCGGCGACGACGGCGGGCACGGTGGCGTTGATGGGGATGCGGTCGCGCCGGACGTCGGGGGGCACCCGGTATGCCGCCTCGACGGCCGACGCCAGCCAAAACACGGCTTCTGGCGGCTCGTATTCGGGAAATGCCCCGAACTCGCCCCAGCCCACCGGGCCCTCGATGAGCACGACCTCCCGAACGGTGATGCCGCGGAACCGAACTCGCATCGGCAGCGAGACGACATGCAATCCGTCGAGAACCTCGTCCAGCTGCGGCACGCAGACCATACTGCCCCGCTCCGGCCCATCGATCCCGGCTTTACAGTGGTGACATGCCCACCCCTGACACACCGCGCCCCGGCCAGGAGTCGGTGTGGGATTACCCACGGCCGCCGCGGCTGGAGGAGTTCCACGGTTCGATCACCGTCGAACTCGGTGGCATCGTCATCGCATCGACAACGGCGGCGTGGCGCGTGCTCGAGACCAGCCATCCCCCGACCTATTACCTGCCTGCCAGCAGCTTCATCGATGGCAGTCTGCGTGCGGCGGCCGGCTCCTCATGGTGCGAATGGAAGGGGCAGGCGAGTTATTTCGATCTCGTCAGCCCGCGCCGGGTGGCGTCACGGGCGGCATGGACCTACGTTTCACCGACCCGCGGATTCACCGCGATCGCCGGCGCGCTCGCCGTCATGCCTGCACTGGTCGACCGGTGCACTGTCAACGGTGAACAGGTCATTCCACAGCCGGGGGGCTTCTATGGCGGGTGGATCACGAGTTGGGTCGCGGGCCCCTTCAAAGGAGTGCCGGGCTCGACGGGCTGGTGACCTTAGTCGTCATGCATCGGTCACTTTTGGCCCACGTTTAGATCGGCCCCCTCTGGATATAGTTAAGAAACTTAATGATGTCACGAGGAGCAGATCTTGAAGGCAGGAACTCTCGCAGGAACAGCCGTGGCGACCGCCGCGACCGCCGTCATCGGTGGGCTGGCCAGCCGGCCGGCGCAGTCGCCGTGGTACGCGAACCTGAAGAAGCCGCCGTATCAACCTCCGCGCCAAGCCTTTCCAATCGTCTGGCCCGTCTTGTACGCCGACATCGCAGTGGTGTCGGCCGCAACGATCGACGAACTGGAGGAACGCGGACTACGAGACGAGCGGCGGACGTATATTGCCGCGCTGGTGACGAACCTGATCCTGAACGGGAGTTGGTCCTGGTTGTTCTTCAATCGCCGCTGGCTTGGCACATCGGCGATCGCGGCCGGGATTCTGTCCATCAGCAGCGCCGACCTGACCAGGCGCTCCATCGCCGTCCGCGGTGGGAAGGCAGCCCCGATGGCCGCCTACGCAGCGTGGACATCGTTCGCCACCGCGCTGTCGACCCACATCTGGGCGCTGAACAGGCGGCGTTGATGAGACTGATCGACATACCGGGCCAGGTTGCCGAATCGATCTTGTCGATCGTCGGCATCCGCGTCGGCACCGAAGAGCCCCACTATCTGGCGACCAAACTGACCGACGGCGTAGAAATCCGGCGGTACGGCCCGCGGATCGCCGCCGAAACGGCGGTGGCGGCCGACGACGAACGCGCCCGCAACATCGGCTTCCGCCGACTGGCGGGTTATATCTTCGGCGGCAACCATCGCGGCGAGACGATCTCGATGACGGCGCCTGTCAGCCAGCAGCGCGGTGACACGATTGCCATGACGGCTCCGGTCGCGCAGGCCCGAAACACTGAGGGCGAGTCGATGATCCGGTTCTTCATGCCGGCGAAGTGGACGATGGAGACACTGCCGACGCCCGATGACGAGCACGTCCAGTTGGTCCAGGTCCCCGCCGAGACCTACGCGGTCCTGCGCTTCACCGGTGACCGCAGCCCGGCGGCCATCGATGCTCGAACCACTGAACTGCGGAAGGTTCTGCGCGACAACGCCGTCAATACTGTCGGCGAGCCGGTCGCGTGGTTCTTCGATCCGCCGTGGACGCTGCCGTTCCGGCGGCGCAACGAAATCGCCATCCCGGTTGCGCCACCGACCTAGACCGTCGAGCGGACGCCGCCTTACGAGTACTGCTTGCGCAGATCTTTCTTGAGGATCTTTCCGGTCGGATTCCGCGGCAACTCGTCCTTGAAATCGACGGACTTCGGGCACTTGTACGCGGCCAACCGCTCTCTGGCGAAGGTGATCAACTCGTCTTCGGTGGCCTCACCCTCAAGTTGGACAACGGCTTTGACGACCTCACCCCACTTGTCGTCGGGGATACCGATGATCGCGACATCGGAGACCGCGGGATGCTCGGCGAGTACCCGCTCCACCTCGATCGAGTAGATGTTCTCTCCGCCGGAGATGATCATGTCCTTGAGTCGGTCCTCGACGAAGATGTAGCCGCCGTCGTCGACGCGCCCGATGTCACCGGTGCGGAACCAGCCGTCCTCGGTGATCGACTCCTGCGTTGCCTCCGGCTTGTTGTGATAGCCCTTCATCAACTGTGGTGAGCGGAACCACAATTCACCCTGGTCACCTTCCGGCACGTCTTTGAGGGTGTCGGGATCGACCACCCGCACCTCCGCATTGGGAACCAGCGTGCCCGCACTCGATAGCCGCTCCTCCTTGCCCGGGTCACGGTGCGCCTCGGGAAGCAGGTGGCTGATGACGCCGCACACTTCGGTCAGCCCGTAGGCCTGCATGAAATCGGTGTTCGGCCATGCTTCCAGCGCGCGACGCAGCAATGGAAGCGGCATCGGCGAAGCGCCATAGGCGAACGTCTTCAGCGATCCGAACAGCTTGACCGCATCCTCACCGGAGTCGAGCACCTTGGCCAGCACCGCGGGCACCAGGAATGTCCTGTTGGCACCCTTGAAGATTGCGCCGGCCAGGGACGCGCCGTCGACCTCGCGGGTCATCACGCTGGGGACGCCGTCGTGGATTCCGAATTGCACATAGGACGAGCCGCCGACATGGAACAGCGGCATCGACACCATGTTCTTGTCGCCTTCGTCGAACTCGAACCCCTCGTGCGCATTCACCGTGTGCGCAATGATGTTCGCCTGAGTCAGCTGCACGCCCTTCGGTTTGCCAGTCGTGCCTGACGAATACATGATGATCGCGACATCGTCGGGCTCGACATCGTCCTGACGATCGACGGGCGTAGCCGCGGCGAGCATCGCCTCGTACTCGTCGCCGTCGCCGCCCTCCGGCGTCACCTCGATGACGTGCTCGACGTGGGTGAGCTTGTCGCGGATCTTGTCAACGTTGGGCCGCAGTTCCTTGCCCACGATCAGCAACTTGGCGCCCGAATCGTTGAGCACGTAGTCGAGCTCGTCGGCGGCCAGCCGGAAGTTGATGATCGCGTTGGCCGCGCCCAGCGACGCGGCGGCCAGTGTCAGCTCCACACAGGCGGGATGGTTTTTGTCGAGGAACGCCACCACATCCCCACGCTTGACGCCACGCTCCTTCAACGCACCCGCCAGCCGTCGCACGCGGTCATTCCACTCCGCCCACGTCCAGGATCGGTCGAGGTAATCGAACGCCTCGGCGTCGGGCCGTGTTTCGGCCCAATGAGCGGTGCGTTCGTCGAGGAAGCGGGGTTCAGCCAGGTCAGACATGCTCTGAGCCTGCCACGGACACCGCCGGCGATACCCGTGTTTCGGCCAATCCGGCCGCGTCAGCGTCCGTAGACCTGCCTGCCCGCCAGGTAGGTGGCACGCACTTCGAGGTCGGCGATCTGCTCGGGCGGCACTGTTCGCGGGTCCGCCGAGAGCACCACCATGTCCGCGTACTTACCCACTTCCAGCGAGCCGATCACGTCGTCGGAGTGCAGCTGCCACGCCGCGTCGATGGTTTGCGCCCGGATCGCCTGCTCAACGGTGATCCGTTGCTCCGGGCCGATCACCCGGCCGCTCGGTGCAGTGCGCGTGACGGCGACGCTGATGTTGCGCAGCGGCTCCTCGGGTGTGACGGGCGGATCGTTGTGCAAAGAGATGCGCATTCCCGTCGCCACCGCCGAACCGCACGGCATCCAACGGTTTCCGCGCTCAGGTCCGAACAGGCCGTCGACGACGATGTCGCCCCAATAGTGGATCTGGTCGACGAACAGGCTGCAGGTGACGCCGAGATCGTGAGCGCGCTGCAGTTGGTCGTCGCGAATCGCACCGACGTGCTCGAGGCGTAGCCGATGGTCGTCGCGCGGGTGCTCGCGCAGGGCATCCTCGTAGACGTCGAGGATGGTGTCGGCACCCGCGTCGCCCTGGACGTGGCAGGCCATCTGCCAGCCCTTCGGAAAGTAGGCGCCGACGATCTCGGTCAGCTGCTCACGGGTGTAGTTCGCGCAGCCGCACGATCCCTTCGGGATGCCGACGCTGCGGGTGGCCGCGGTGTCGAGGTACGGGAACGACAGGTCGATGTTGCCTATCCACGGCGAGCCGTCGACCCAGATCTTGATGCCCGCCTGCCGGACCATGTCGTCGCCGTTGTCAGGTACCTGGTCGGTGGTCATCGCGGCGGTGGACATTTCGTAGACGCGAAGCCGCACCGTGAGGTCGTCACGCATCTGTTCGATCACCGGGCGGAATGCCGGGTCGAACGCCATCTCCGAACACGTCGTCAGCCCGGCGCGGTTCAGCCGGGCCAGTTCGGCGTGCAGCATCGCCGGGTAGTCGGCGGGCTGGATCGCACCCTGCAGCAGCGGAAACACCGCCTGGATCTCCTCGGCGCTCCCGTCGAGCGAGCCGTCCGCGTTCCGTCCGTACTTGGCGCCCTTCGGGTCCGGTGTGTCACTTGTCAGCCCGACGCGGGCGGCCGCCGCGGAGTTGAAGTACGCCTTGTGCCCGGAGTTGTGAATGATCACCAGCGAGTATTCGGGGGCGATGCCGTCGAGCCAGGCGAGCGTCGGGTCGGGCAGTCCTTGCTGCAGCAGCGCGTCCCACCCGTTGAGGTAGGCGCCCTCGGCCCCGCGCTTGGCGACTTCGCCGTTGACCGCCGCGACCACGTCGTCGGCGTTCGGCAGCGTGACGGGGCGAATGTCGACCATCCGGTCCGACAGCACGATGGCCTCCATCAGCGGGTGCCCATGCGCCTCGACCAGTCCGGGCATGACACATGCGTCGCCGAGGTCCTCGGTGTGCGTGTCCGGGCCGATCCAGGCTGCGACCTCAGCCCTGTCGCCGACCGCGACAATGCGGCCACCGGACACGGCTACCGATTCGGCAGTGGGTTGTGCGTCGTCGACGGTAAGAACGGTCGCGTTAATCACCAAGTCTGCGAAGGGCATCCGCAAAGTATGACCCGCCCGGTCGCGGCCGTGGCGCTATTCGGCTAGGCGCCACCGAACTCGGGACGCAGTACGGAGCGCAGCGCGGCCAGCGGGATGTGCGCCTGCACGGTGCCGCCGTCCATCGCCCACTGCATGCGGCCGATCGTGTAGTCCAACGGGGTGTCATGACCGACCGGATAGTCGGGCATGTAGAGAATCAACTCATCGGATGTCAACGCCCAGGCCCGGTAACCGCCGGAGTACACCTTATCCGGGGTCCAGCGGTCCGGGGTGAACGGATAGGTGCCAGGCTGGTGCGGCGGCGGTGCGGCATCGAGGGCCGCCACGATGAACGGCGCACCCAACCGCGGGATCTCAGCCCCGTGGTCGACTCCCGGCTTGAACAGGTCGGCCAACTTCACCTGTCGGCCGCCCGCGAAGGTGAAAGTGCGGTAGGCGTCGCTGATGATGGGCGCGTTCGGGTGTGCGAGGGCGTCGGTACCGACGGTGCCCGAGTACATCTCGTGGAAGACGACCGTCGTCGCGTCCCCGTGCTGGAAGATCTGGAATTGCTCCTCGCCGAAGCTGTCTTGAGCCATCGTTCGCGCCGCGTTGCGCCAGTTGTTCATCAGGTTGGTCAGGTAGTCCCGGATGGTGGGGTTTTCCACCAGATCACCGGGCAACGCCATCTTGATGTTGCGAACCGCCTTGCGCTCCGACTCCACCGACGTGCTGCAGGACTGCCCGTCCCATTGACCGCCCAGCTCACCGCAGAGGGCCGGCGCTGACGCCGACGCGGCCGGTGCCACGCAGACCGCCGCCCCGATGGCCACGACTGCGGCGACGCAGCGTGCGATCACGGCAGCTCGACTTTGCTTGCCCGCCAACGACCGTCGACGTGCTCCATCGTCATCTTGATCCTGCTGCGGTCGACCCGGGGGTCGGGCACGCTGGTGTTGGATACCGCCTGGTCCACGAACAGCAGCACGACGACCTTGTCCTTGGACGCGGACTGCACCGCCGAATCCAGGACGACACCGTGCGCCGTCGCCTTGTTGTCGATGAGCAATTGCCGCAGCTGCACGCTCGACTGCGAATACATGTCCTTGAACTCACCGGTCGACCCGTCCAAGACCTGGGCGAAGTTCTCGTCGACCTTGTTGGAGTCGATACTGGTCAAGATCTGTGCGTACGCGACGGCTGCTTGTTGCGCCTGTTGACTCGCCTGCTCGATCTGCTTGTCCTGCCAGAGCTGCCAGCCGAGATAGCCCGACGTGGCAAGCGCGGCAATGAATATCACCACGACAGCACCGATTCGCAGGCGTCGCCCCCACCGGTGATCGGTTGCGGGCTCGCTGTCGTCGCCGGCCTCGGTGTCGGCCTCGGCGTCGTCAGCGGCGGTGTCGTCAGCCGCCTCGGCCGCTTCAGACGGCTCCAGCTCGTCGGCGGTGTCGGCGTCATCTTCATCGGTTGTCACAGACAAGGTCATCTCCTTTGATCACTCAACGCGGTGGCTCGATGGGCAGGACGGGGCCACCGTAGGGCGTGGGAATTGTGAAGCGGCCCTTCGGCGTCGGGTCGGTTTGACGGCCGAGGTCGGCACCCGGCGGTGGGCCTGCGGTGTCGTCGTCGGCGGGCCGCGGTGCGTTCTTGGCTCCGCGAATCAGTACACCCGGATGGTCGTCGCGGCAGTAGGTGTACATGAACGGCTCGGGAAAGTCGGCCGAAGACGGTGGCTGACGCGGCGTTCCGTAGTCACAGAAGTACATCGGGTAGGGGTCCGCGGTTGCCCACAGTCCGTTGTCGTGCAGCGTGCTGGTGATCGCGTCCAGCACCGATGTGCGGTACGTCGGGAACAGCGCATTCAGCGCGGGGACACGAAGGTAGAGCAGTCGCGATGTGGTGGTCAGATTCCCGAGCAGCTGCACCATGGTGTCGGAGTTGTCGACGAACGAGGCATCGACGTCGGACAGTGTGTCCGGCGCCTCGTTGGTGAGACGGCGGTAACCCTCACGCATTCTGTTGATCCCGACAAAGCTCTCGCTGAGATTGTCTGCGGCGATGCCGATTCCGGCATTCTTGTCTGAGACGAGGGTGAATACGGTACGGCTGTTGCGCAGCACGCTGGTGGTCTCCGGCAACACCGAGTCCAGTGTGGACAGCAGGAAGGTGCCGCCGTTGACGATGTCGGCGAGCTTGCGCGGACCGTCCTTGCTCAGGCTCAGTTCGCGTTTGATGAGCTCGATCTGGGCCGTGTCGACCTGCGCCAGCGCGCCGTCGGCATTGGCGAGCAATTCCGCCAGGCTGACCGGGACGGTGGCCCTGCCCCGACTGACCACAGCGCCGTCCCTCAGGTAGGGCCCGTCGCTCGACTGCGCCGCGAAATCGATGTACTGCTCACCCGCGGGCGAAAGTCCCGACACCCGTACGTCGCTGGACTCCGGGATGGGCACCGCCGAGTTGACGTCGACGACCGCGTTGACCCCCGACGGCGTGATGTCGAGTCGGTCCACCCGCCCGATCCGCACGCCGCGCAGCGTGACGTCCTGGTTCGGCAGCAGCCCTGCCGAATCCGGCAGTTCGATGGTCACGCGATAGGTCGATGTCAGCGGATTCACCTGCAGCGCAACGAGGGACAAGTATGCGACGGCCACGACCAGCGTGAAAAGCAGCGCGCCGGCTGACAGCCACGCCTTTCGGCGGTAGCCGAAGCGCACCGCGGCGACGAAGTGATTGGCGACGGTGGCGATCATGGCGTCCTCGGCGGGACTGCAGGGACGGAGGCCGGCGGCGGCTGCAGACCGGCTGGCGGCGCTCCCGGTGGCAGCACGCCAGGCGGTGCCGGCGGCGCGATCATCACCTCTCCGGGAACGTCCGGATTGGGGATCACGGGCACCTGCGGGACACCTGGCCCCTTGCCGACGACCCGCTCCTGCAGCCGGTAGAGCGTGTACTGGAACGTTCCGACCAACTGGTGCCAGTTGTACCGTTTGGGGCCGTGCAGCCCCGGATCACCGGCGAACCCGATGTCGGGTATAGAGCCGAGGATCAGTCGGTCGATGCTGCCGTTGACCGCGAGCGCAGTACCGGTGGTCGACTTCACGAACGGAGGCATCAGCCGATTCAGCGAATGCAGCGTGGCGTCGGGTGTGAGCACGACGTCGTTCCATGCCCGCGCGATCTCGTTCGCGTCGGCGATCACGCTCCGGCCGCTGGCGTCGGTGCCCGCGATCGACGGGAACTTGCGCAGTTGCTCGGAGACGTCACCGATCTGCACGACGAGGTCGGCGATCTGGCTCGTATGGACGGCCAGAGTGTCGGTGGCGGGACGAGCCTGGACCAGCACATCGGCGAGGCTCTGGTTCTTCGCCTCGATGGTGTCGACCAGTCGCGACGTCTCGGTCATCGCGTCGGCGATCTGGTCCGACCGCGAATTGAGCCTGCCGAGCGTGTTGTTCGTCTTGCGGATCAGCGTGCCGAACGCTTCGCCCTGATCACCGGTCGCCTTGCCGAGGCCGTTGACGATACTGGTGAAGTTGCGCACCGCGCCGCCGTTTACCAGGATCGCGGCCGAGCTGAGCACCGACTCGACCGTCGCGGCGGCGGTCGTCGAATCCAGTTCGATGGTGTCGCCGTCCTTCAACAGCGGCGCACCGGGTTCGGCCGGGCTCGGCGGCTTGACCGCGACGAACACGTCACCGAGCGGCGTTGCCGACCGCAGTTCGGCGGTGCTGCCCCTGGGCAGCCGCACCCCGTCCATGATGCGCAACGTCGTCACAGCGGTGTAATTGCGAGCGACCATCGATTCGAGTTGCCCGACGTCGGCGCCCGCGAGTTTCACCTTCGCATTGGCGGGCAGATTGAGCGCATTGGAGAACACCGCGGTCAGCGTGTAACCGCCGGAGCCGACGCCGGGCGCGGGCAGTGGCAGGCTGGCCAATCCTTCTGACGCACAACTGGTTACGGCCAGGCAAACGGCTGCGGCCAGCGCGGTGAATCGACGGGCGAACATCACTTCTGTCCCATCGCGGCCAGACCGTCGAGCATGGAGGTCAGTCCGTAGTCCGGTCCGAAGTCCTGCAATGTCCCCGTGCTGCACCCGAGCTGGCGCAGACCCATCATGTTGCAGACTTCCTTCATCGTCTGGCTGTCGAACAGCACCCGGTCGGTGAGCACCTTGGCCCGGATGGCGCCGTTGCGTTGGTCGATGATGTTGTAGATGTTGTCCAGCGTCATCGGCGCCAGATCGAGGAACTCCTTGAGATCGCGCTCATGGTCGACGGTCGTGCGCGACACCGTGTTGGCGTTGGCGACGATGCCCTTGATGGCCTCGCGGTTGGCCTCGAGAACCTCGCCTGTCTGGACGAGCACCTCGTTCAGCTTCTTGCCGGTGGTCCCGCTTCCGAGGTCCTCGTCGGCGATGACCTGGCTGAGCACATTGACGTTCGACCCGAACTCGCGAAGCGTCGCATCATTGGCGGCGGCGGCGTCGAGCAGCGAACTGACGTTGCGGATGATGGTCGTCAACTGGTCGCGCGTCACCGCGCCGCCGTCGGCGCTCAGCCGCACGGCTTCCGACAGTTCACCGAGGGAATCCTTCATCTGCTGACCATTGCCGCCGGCGATGGCGGCGCTGGCGTTGACGAGGTCGGCGACCGGGCCGTTGCCGTGACCGTCACCGCGAAGCGAAACCGACAGCTTGTCGAGAACATCTAGCACTCGGGCGAATTCGACCGGGTCTTGGTTCGATTCAGTCCGATGGTGTCGCCGTTCTGCAGTGCCGGGCCGCCGCTGTAGGGCGGCGTCAACTCGATTTGGCGGTCGGTGAGGATCGAGTTCGAGATCGTCACCGCCCGGGCATCGGCAGGCACCTTGACATCCTTGTCCACCGTGAACTCGACCTCGACATACCCGCCCTTGGGAGTGATCTTGGTGACCTTGCCCACCGGCATGCCGAGCACCGCGACGGTGTTGTCCTCGTAAAGCCCTGCCGCATTGTCGAACTGGGCGGTGACCGTGACCGTATCCAGTCGATCCGTGGCGAAGGTCCACACCAACGCGGCCCCCACCACCACCGATACGAGTACGACGGCACCGAGGACGAGCGCTCTCGTTCTCATTTGCAGTCCTGGAAGTACGGAATCATGTTGAACTGCTCGGCGCGCTCGCTGATGGCACACATCCACGAGTCGACGAGCAGGCCGTTGGGCGCGTTGAATCCGACCGCGTTGCCACTACCGGTGGCGTTGGTGAGATTTCGCAGTGTGACGGGGCCGGCTTGCAGGGTGCTGCGCAACAGGTCGTCGTGCTGGCCGAGCATGCCGGACAGTTCACGGATGTCCTGCAGCAAAGCCTCGAGTTGCGGACGGTCGTCGATCACGATACCGCCGAGCGTTCCGACCAGGTTGGTGAGCGCGGCCATCATCGCGTGGAAGGTGTCACGCCGGGCGACGAACTCGCCCACCAGCGAATTGCCCTGCCGGACCAGAGTTCCGATGGTGGACTGCTGACGGCGCAGCGTATTCGTAACAGTCTCAGTGGTTTTCAGCAGGGAGCCCAACTGGTCGCGTCGTTGGGCGATGATCTCCGACAACGTCTTGGTGTTGGCCAACGCCTGCGGAATGACCGGTGGGAGTGTTTGCATCTGCTTGCCGAGGACACCGAGTGTTTCGGCGAACTGATCCGAGTCAACCTGCTCGTAGGTGGTCGTCACGTCGGACAACGCCTCCTGCAGATCATATGGAACCTCGGTGTGTTCGAGGTCAAAGGTGTTGTCCGGCAACGACCCCTCCCCTGCCGGCTGCAACGACAGGTAGCGGGAGCCGAGGATGGTGGTGATCTTGATGGACGCGCGCGATTGCGTGCCGAGCGGGATGTCGTCGCGGACTTTGAGCCCCGCTTCGACGTGGTCGCCCGCCAACTCCATGCTGGTCACTTCCCCGACCGGAATGCCCGCGATGGTGATCGGATTGCCCACCTGCAGCGCCGCCGCTTGCAGGAACTGCGCGGTGTAGTGGCGATACCCCACATTGGCGACCTTGACGAGCAGCAGCGATCCGATCAGCACCGTGACCACCGCGACGGCGATGACGCCGAGCCAGGTCTTGTTGCGATCCTCCAGCGGGATCCGTCGCCGCTTCGGTGATGGGTCAGCCATTGGCCATGTTCCTACACTTCGGCGAGTATTGGGTGCCCGGTCCTGGTGAAGCGGCATCGACGATGATCGGAATCAGGTCGTTGAGCCCGGGGAAGAAGCCTTGGATGTTGAGGTCGCAGGCGTAGGCGTTGGCATATGGACCGTCGCTGGTGATGCGTGCGAATCCCTTGAGCAGCAGCGGCAGGTTCGCACCGGTGAACGCCAGCTGTGGCTCGAGGCCGACCATGTGCGACGCGAATCCCGGCTCTCGGGTGACGAGCTCGTTCAACGGCGGGTACACCTCGTCGGAGATCGTGGACAGCTGTCGCACCACCTTCGCGATCGCACTCGTGGACGCGACCAGCTCGGGGCGCCGGGCGTCGAAAGTGGATACCACCGTTTGGGTTTCGGTGAGCACATGGTCGAGATCGTCGTTGTGTTTGGCGAGGTTCGCGACGACTGTATTCAGATCGGTGATGACGGCGCCCAGTTCCTCGTCGCGACCGGCGAATGATTCCGTCAGCTGCGATGTCTGGTCGACGAGGGCGGTGATCGACCCGGTGTCGCCCTGCAGCGACTGCAGGACTCCTTTGGTCAGGTTGTCGGCGTCGCGCGGATTGAGCAGACTGAACAGGGGTTCATAACCGTTGAGCAGGGTGCCGACATCGAAGGATGGATCGGTGCGTTCGACGGGGATGACGCTGTGCGGCGGTAGCGGTCCAGGCTCACCGATGTTGCCCAGCGACAGCCCGAGGTAGCGCTGGCCGACGATGTTCTGGTAGGTGACCGACGCCACGGTGGTCCCCAGTACCTGCTGGTCCGACTGCACCACGAAGGACACCTTCGCTTTATCGCCTTGCAGTTCAATGCTTTCGACACGGCCGACGCGAACACCGGCCATGCGGACGTCGTCGCCTTCGCGCAGGCCGAACACATCGGTGAACACAGCGGCGTAGGGGACCGTCTCACCGGCGACATCGCGGCGCAGCGTGGCATAGACCAGCCAGGTCAACGCCACGGCCACCACCATGAACAGCGACAGACCGATCAGTGCGCCGCGGTATCTCATCCCGCCTCCTGCACAACAGAGACCGTCGTCCCGCGAGCGAGCGGGCCGAGCAGTAGTTGGGTGGCGCTCGTCGCCGGTTGTCCGGTGAGGAGGCTGAATTGGGCCCGCTCCCCTGGGCTGCCCACCGGGCCGACGTTTCCGCCGTACGACGCGGGCGCGGCCTCAGCCGGTAGCGGCCGCGGAGCGGGAGCAGACGGCGGTGCGGGCGCCGCCGGTGCGCCGCCGGTCGCATCTCTTGTGTTCGGGGCCGTCGGATCCGACCATGGTTTCGGCGCCACCGGTGCCGGTGGCGACAGCGGTACCGGCGGTGGCGGGGTTGGCACCAGTGCCGGGTTGGATGTTCCGGGCACCGGTGGCGAAGGCGGCATCCACGACGGCAGTGGCGGATTGGGATCGGCCAGGCTCGGATTGGGGTTGATCAAAGGCGGTCCAACGGCGACGAGGTTGCCGTTCTCACCCACGATCGTGCCGGGTGGCGGCGCCAGGTCTTTCGGCGGCTGATAGTTCTGCGGTAACAGGACGTCGGGCAGTTCGGGTCTGGTCGGAACCAGCGGTGCGGTGAAACAGCTCGGTCCCTTCAGCTCTCCGTACTGCGGGCAATCCGCGCGGGTGTAGGTGTAGCTGGGCGTGAAGGTCAGGTTGACCCGCATGTTGCCGATATCACGATCGGGCATCCACACGTGCTCGAAGAACCTGTCCGCCAACGTGTTCAGCTTCACGAATGCCGGGACGAAGTTGTGCGACGTCTGCGCCAGCACACCGATCACGGGCGTCATCTCTCCGGTGATCTTGACGAGCCGATCCGTGTGGTTGTTCAACGCGGTGTTCGTCGTGCCCATGGTGTGCACGCCACCGGAGATGAGCGCGTCGAGCTGCGAGCGCTGTTCGACAAGGGTCTGCATCGGCTCTATCGCCTGGTGCAGTGAGTCGATGAGCTCAGGTGCCGTCGCCTGCAGCCCATGGGTCGCATCGATGAGCGCGGAGACCGTCGTCGCACCGGGTTCGGTGGCGACGATCGAGTCGAGCTGGTCGATCAAACGGTTCAAATGTGCACCGGAGGCCAGCAGTTCGGCCCGCTTGCCCTCGGTCGCGGCGTTCACTGCGGCGAGGATGCCCACCGTCTTGTCCTCACGACCGCGCCCGGTCGCCGCCAGCAGGTCGCGCAGCTTGCTGATGGTGGTTTGGAACAGGACCGTCGGCAGCTCGGTGTCCTCCGGGATGTGGGCCCCGGCTCGTATCGGTGGCCCCGTCCCTTGGTCGACGAGCTGCACCGAGGACACCGCAAACACGTTGCTCGGCACTACGCGCGCCGTCACTCCGGCCGGAATCGATTGTGCGTATTCGGGTTTGAGGTCGATGTGGACGAAGTTCGGCCTACCGTCGGCGGCCGGTGTGACGCTGTCCACCATGCCGACGAGCACACCATGGTACTTGACGTCGGACCGTTGCGGCAGGCCGTCGCCGACGTTGACGAGGTCGGCCACCACCCGGACATAGGGGTCGAGCCGACCCGTCGACTTGACCAACAACGTCGCGGTCGCAAGGGCGGCGACCACGAAAAGCGCCACGCCGCAACCGAGCAGCTGGCGGTTCGACGGTCCACGTCCGTCCGGGTCAAGCGAATTCGACAATTCCCCTATCCCCCAAACCTTGCGCCGGCGTCGACAGACCACAGCGCCATCGTCAGCAGCATGTTGACCATGATCACGACGGTGATGCTGGCCCTCATCGCATGTCCGGCGGCGACTCCCACGCCTTCCGGACCGCCGGAGGCGTAGAAGCCGTAGTAGCACTGCACGGTCGATGCGATCCACACGAAGATGATGGTCTTGATGAGCGAATAGACGATGTCTTGACCGGACAGCATCAGCGAGAAGTAGTGCAGATACGAGCCTGTCGAGCCGCCGCTGATGACGTACACGACGACTTGGGTGGTCAGGTAGCTCACCGCGAGGCAGGCGACGTACAGCGGGACGACGGCGACCACCGACGCCATCAGCCGCGTGGTCACCAGATACGGAATGGGGCGAATGGCAAGCGAATCCAGAGCGTCGATCTCTTCGGCGATGCGCATCGAGCCCAGCTGGGCGGTGAACCGGCAACCGGCCTGGGTGGCGAATGCCAGCGAAGCGGCGATCGGGGCGAGCTCACGGGTGTTGACCAGGGAGGAGATGATTCCCGTCGCCGGTCCCAGTCCCAGCAGGTCGAGGAAGTTGTAACCCTCGATCCCGACGAGGGCCCCGACGGTGACGCCCAACACGATCGCCACGCCGGCGGTGCCGCCGCCGACCACCAGAGATCCGTTGCCCCAAGCGATATCGGATAGGAGGCGGACGAATTCGCTGCGGTAGTGACGCAGCGCGATGGGCACACCCGTCAACGCCCTGACGAAGAACACCAGCATGTGCCCCAGCCGCATCAGCGGCGTGCTGATCCGGCGGTACGCGCGGATCACCGGGACGAAGGCCTTGGGCCGGTAGGGGGCTACGGCCATGTCACAGCCCCACTCTCGGGAACATCATGATGTACAGCTGACTGATGACGACGTTGACGACCATCAGGATCAGGATCGATTCGACGACCGCCGCGTTCACCGAGTTGGCGACACCGGTCGGACCACCGACCGTGGACATGCCCTTCTGACACGACACCACCGCGACGATGGCGCCGAAGATCACCGCCTTCAACAACGCGACGATCAGATCGCCGGTGGTCGCGAACGAGGCGAAGGTGGCCACGAAGCTGCCGGGTGCGCCGTTCTGGAAGTAGACGTTGAACAGGTAGCTCGCGAGGAAGCCGACGAAGCAGACGACGCCGGTGAGCGCGACACCGACCATGATGGCAGCGGCGAAACGCGGCACCACCAGACGCCGGATCACCGAGACTCCCATGACTTCCATCGCGTCGGTCTCCTCACGCATCTTGCGCGAGCCGAGGTCCGCGGTGATCGCGGATCCGACGGCGGCGGCCATCAGTATCGCGGCCGTCAGCGATGCGGCCTGTCGGATCACGGCCAGCCCGCTCGCGGCACCGGCGAGCGAGGTAGCACCCACCTGGCCGGCCAACAGCGCGAACTGAATCGACAAGGTGACGCCGATGGGTAGGGCCACCAGGACCGTCGGCAGGACGGCGGTGCCGGCCATGAAGGCTCCCTGGCGGATGAACTCCTGCCACTGGAAGCGACCGGTGAAGAGGTCGACGACCAAGTACTGAACGGTGCGGACGGCAAGAACGAACTGATCGCCAACGGTGGTCAGCGAGGCCAAGGGGTGGCGACGGACGTATCCCGCGCTCCAGTTCTGGATGGCTTCGAGGCCGTCGTCGGCGTCGCCGGCTCTTGCCCGGTCTGCAGGTGGTGCGGTCACCAGCCTTGAACCCCTTGCGTCAAGACGATCAGCCGCCCACTTGCTTGTGCCGAGTCAACGTCAACCCTCACGTTCGGACACCAACCCGGCAATCCCGCGTCGGCCTTTCTTGGCAACCTCGCTACCGCCCGACACGCTATGGCTGGCGACCCTTCAACGTCAAGGTTTTCATGAATGGTCATTAACATAATTGAGTTGCTGCGAAGTTTCTACCACGATGTTCACACCGTCTGACTAGTTCAAGACCGACCTTACGACCAGTCGCCGATGCTCTGCGGCGCTTTCAATACTTTTAGGTACGGTTACGCTCGTTTACTTCTTGCAGCCGTCAGCCACCGAATCCCGATAGGCGACCACATGCTGACACGAGCGGTGACTCGCGTTCAATTCGCGTTTCGGGCGGCATCACCGACGGCCGTGCGGCGGGGTCGGCCACGGACGCAGATAACTCAGGGCCATGGTGGTGAGCTCGTCGATGAACTCGTCGCGACCGATCGGCGGCTGGTCGAGGACGAACCGCACGCACAGGTGCTCGACCATGCGCACCAGCATCCACGCGGCCGTGTCATGCGAGCCGACGGGCCGAAGCTGTTTCTGATTGATCGTCAGATACGCCTTGGTGAGGTCGCCGATGCGCTCTTCGAACGCGACGAGCTTGCTTCCGGCGCCGAGGCGCGGTGTCTGCTCCATGACCGCCCGCAGAAATTCGGGGTGTACGTCCAGGGCGTCCAGCAGTGCGGCGATGGAATCGCGCACATAGTCCGGCGCCGGCCGGCTGAGCCGTTCTGACACCCTCGCCGCGACCCGGGCGGACAACTGATCGCTGTACCGGTCGATCACCGCAGCCGCGATGGCGTCCTTGTTGGGAAAGTACTGATACAGCGAGCCCGGACTGATCCCCGCGGCCGCGGCGATGCGGTTGGTCGAGGCTCCGTCATACCCGTGGGCGATCAACATCTGCTCACCGGCATCGAGGATGCGATCGACCATCAGCCGGGATCGCTCCTGGCGTGGCGTCCGGCGCAGCGCGGGATCGACCTTCGCCATCAGAAGGCGAATTGAATGCGAGTCATTGCTCGTGTGAACATCGGGTCATGGTCGCACAGCAAGCCCAGCCCTTGCATCCCGGTCGATTCATGGAGGCACCCCGCCGCAATCGTCGTCTCGGGCGTCCGCTGCAGGTACTCACCAGAACGGCGCGGCCGGATCCTGAACTGATCGACCTGATCGGCCAGCGACTGCTCGAGCGCGACGAACTCGGTGCGGCGCTGGTCGCCGCGATGCGCAGCGACAGTCACGGCGACCGGGTGTCGATGGGTCAGTTCAAGGCAGCGCTCGAGCACGGCGTCGACGCCGTACCCGACTGCCCCGGCGCGTTAGGCGAGTTCTTCTCCGCAGTCGAGCGTGTACCCGCCTGGGTGGACTGGGATCTGATGAACGAGGGTGCGGCAGCCTACCGACGGCTGGGCACCAATGCCGCCGACGTCATGCTGCAGTTATCGCTGATCGGAGGCTACCGATTCGGCGGTCCCACTGATCTGCTGGTGGAGACCGGAGGTCTGACCGGGCGCACCACGGTCCGCCGCCTGGCCGAGACGCAGAAGTGGGCGGTCGCCGTATCTCAGCATGACTCCATGCGTCGCGACGGCGAGGGCTTCAAGCTCACCGTCCACGTCCGATTGATGCACGCGCTGGTGAATCACCAGTTCGAAACGAACGGCCGCTGGGACATCGACCGGTGGGGCCTGCCGATCAACCAGACCGACCAGGCCGCAACGCTGGGACTGTTCAACGGCGCCCTACTGCTGGGCATCCGCCTGCTCGGGGTGCGGGTGAGCAAATCCGAGTCGGCGGCGATCATGCACCTGTGGCGCTACGTCGGCTGGTTGATGGGGGTCGACGATGACTGGTTGTGCGAGACAGAGGCCCAACAGCACCGGCTGAATTACCACCTTCTCATCACGCAATCGACCGTCAGCGCGGCCGGACCCCCACTGGCGAATGCGATCGTCGAAGCGCAGCGGCATCTGCATTACCCGAACTTGCCCGGCCTCCGTGGCAGCTACAGTCGCGCCCGACTACTGAGCATGCTGCGGTACTTCCTGCGTGCCGAGGGAATGCGCGACCTCGAACTACCGCGGGCGATTCCCTGGGCGGTCATCCCGATCGTGGCGAAGAACTGCGTTCGCTACCAACTTCTCGCACGGACTCGGGTGGGCAGGGGCTACCTCGAGCGATGGGGCAAGCGCTCGAGCGACGCGCTGCTGGCGAAATACTTCGGGGAGCAGAAGCATGCCGTCGGTGAACTCGCCGTCTGACGTGTCGAAGCCTGACGAATCCGGGCCACCCGCGCTGGGACCGCAATCGCTGTTGTGGCGCTGGGCCGGCGATATGCGCATCGCTTTCGAAGGTGGCACCGCGGGACTGCTACAGACCATGCACCCCGCCATCGGGCAGGGACTGATCGACCACTCCGACTTCTTCGACGATCCGGTCGACCGAGTCTTTCGTTCGCTCCCGGGAATCCTGGGAACGATCTACAACGGCGAACTGGCCGAGGCGACCGGCGTGCAGGTTCGCGACTTCCACCGCGACATCAAGGGCTCGCTACCCGACGGAGATCGCTATCACGCGTTGCAACCGGAGACTTTCTGGTGGGCACACGCCACATTCCAGCGGATGGTCGATCGTCTTGCGCTGCACTGGGATCGTCACCGCTTGACCGCCGAACAGAGTGAGCAGCTTTATGCCGAGGGCTGCGAGTGGTATCGCCGCTACGGCGTCACCGGCAGCGTCGTGCCACCGGACCGGGCGGCCTTCGAGCGCGAGGTCGAGCGCTACTGCGCCGAGGTCCTCGTGCCCAACCCCGCGTCGACCTATCTGATCGAATTCATCAACCGCCGCTCGATACCGGACATGAGCGCGTCGCCGGACTATCCCTCTCATCCGCGACTGCGACCACTGACCAACGCGTTGCTGCCCACCCTGCCGGTGCGGATGGCGCTGGCGCCGCCCATGCGGCTGGTCATCTTCGGCGGACTGCCCGCCTCCGTGCGCGAGCGGTTCGACATCTCGTGGAGCCGCGGCGACGAACGCCGATATCGCGCCATCCGTGCCGGCATCCGCGCCGGATGGCCCTACGTCCCGGCGTCCCTCAAGTGGTACCCCGCCGCCCGCAAGGGTTGGATCCGCGAACGAGGACGCGTACCCGGCCGGTTCTGAGCCCAAAGCACCAGTTCAGAAGTGTTGCCGAAATTCGATGAGTTTTTTTCGTTGTCCGTGTCGATTTCAGTGGGTTGCCGTTCGACGTATGCACGAGGGCACGATGGAACGAGCCCCTTCCCAACTAGAAGGAGACAACAATGTCGCGCTACATGCTGATCATGCGGTCCAGCGCCGAGGCCGAGGCGGCCATGGCGGAGGCGGAGATCGACTTCGACCAGGTCATCGAAGACATGGGCCGCTTCAACGAGGAGCTCATCAAGGCCGGTGTGCTGCTCGCCGGTGAGGGCCTCACGGGACCCGAGGAGGGCTTCGTCGTCGACTTCAACTCCGACCCGCCTGTGGTCACTGACGGCCCGTACACCGAGGCCAAGGAGCTGTTCAACGGGTTCTGGATCATCGACGTGTCGTCCAAAGAGGAAGCCAAGCAATGGGCTCAGAAGATCCCGCTTGGCAAGGGCGTCAAGGTCGAGGTGCGCCGGGTGTCGGAGACCGAGGAGTTCCCGCAGGACAACCCCTGGGTCCAAAAGGAGATCCAGTGGAAGGCCGAGCTGGCCGAGAAGATCGCGGCGCAGGCGCGCGCGGACGCCGACAAGTTCGCGAGTCGCTGAGCCGACCCGGCTTGCTATGAAGCAGCGCTGCCTGAAAGTCAGGCAGCGCTGCTTTCGCAGCGCCTATGCCACTTTCGTCAAGCTGAAGCCGCTTTGGTAAGTGGCTCCGGCAGGATCGCCGCACGCCGGGACGGACTGCGTGTTGACCGCGGTGCCGTTCAACGTCGCCGCCTCGAACGAAAACACAACTGTGCCAGGCGCGGTGACGTTGTCATCGGGTGGATTGCACCGAACCGCATGGAGGTACTGCACGGTCATGTCCCACCGCCCGTTGTTCAACAGGGCCCGCCCGCCATAGGGAAGGACCCTCGGGTCGGTGACCGGCGTGACGGCTACGTCGGCGCATCCGGGACCGCAGGGCGTGATCACCCATGTGTTGACTCGGCCGGTGTCGGACTCGTAGGTATAGGTACCGCTCAGCTCGCCCGGTGAAGGCTGGAGAGGCCCGTCGGCCGATGCGGTACCTGCCGATCCGATCGCCACGCCGGCCGCCAGGATGATCGCCGCGGGCAGCTCGCGAGTGATGGTCATGCCGTTCCTCTCGTTACACGTGTCCGGGCATTCCGCCCATACCGGCGCCCATGCCGCTGATTCCGCCCATCCCGGCCGGGCCGCCGATCCCGCCGATTCCGCCCATACCGCCGATCCCGCCCATCCCGGCCGGGCCGCCGATCCCGCCGATTCCGCCCATACCCGCGGGCGCCATCGGTGGCGGTGCGATCGGCGCCATGGGCGGCGGCGCAATCGGCGCCATCGGCGGCGGTGCGATCGGCGCCATCGGCGGCGGCGCGACCGGCGGGGGTGGCGGAGGTGCCGGAGGCGGTGGAGGTGGTGGCGGCGTCGGCAGCCCGTAGGGACCGCCCGCGCACACCGGGTTGGCAGGCTGGCTGATGCATGCGGGATCGGCAGGGCCGGTGGGCGACCCTGTCGCGGGTGGTGGAGGCGGCGGAGGAGGAGGCGCGTACGGACCGCCCTGGCAGACGGGGTTGGTTGGCTGGCTGATGCATCGGGGGTCATCCGGTCCGGTCGGTGGTCCGGACGGCTGGAGTGGCACGGGCGCAATGGACGAACCACCGAAGGCGGGCATCGCGAACGCCGGGCCGGCCGCGCCCGTCGCGGCTACGACGATGAGCGCACCGGCCAGAGCACCCTTAGCCACGATGCTGCCGACACGGGAGGCATTGGTCCAGCTCATCTTTCGCTCCTTCGCGCTTCGGAAAGGCGATGCGAGGCCCAATGTTATTGACGCCGAAGCAAATTCGCCCACATCTACCTGTGCCGACGGGTGGAACATTCGCACGCTAGCCCATCGAATGCGCGCCGACAGCAAATCAGCGAAACCAACCGTTCACGTTGCTGAGCGTCACCGCGAGCGAGCGCGAATCCGGATGGGTCCGCGCCACTGTGCGTCCGGGTCGATCACCTCGCCGCGCTGCATGATCTCCACGTCTCCGGCTCTCGCGAGGTCTCGCGCGATGTCGCGGGCGTCCGCCATCAAATCGCGCCAGTCGTCACCCCCGACGGCGCGCGCCGCGTCCGACGGACAGATGGTCTTGGCCGGCGCCCGCTCGCGGGCCAGCGTCAGAATCGCCTCGCGCAACCGCTTCTCACTCACTGACCGGAAGAAGCCCGTTCACCCGGCCCTTGAAACCATTTCTGCAACACGTTCTAATCTGAAGGCATGAGCACTGATGCAGTCTCCTCCTCGCGCGAGCGCTCGTCAGCGCTGCTGCGTCATCCCATCCATTCCGGGCACCTCACGGTCGGCGCGCTGAAGCGCAACAAGGACAAGCCGGTGCTGTTCCTCGGCGACACCACACTGACCGGCGGTCAGCTGGCAGAACGCATCAGCCAGTACATTCAGGCCTTCGAGGCGTTGGGCGCGGGCACCGGCGTGGTGAGCGGGCTGCTGGCACTGAACCGGCCCGAGGTGCTGATGATCCTGGGGGCCGGCCAGACGCAGGGTTACCGACGCCTGTCACTACACCCTCTCGGCTCACTGGACGACCACGCATACGTCCTCAACGACGCCGGCGTCACGTCGCTGACCATCGACCCGAACCCGATGTTCGTCGAGCGGGCCAAGGGGTTGCTCGAGAAGGTTCCCGGTCTCAAGCAGGTGCTGACGATAGGCCCGGTCCCCGAGGAACTCGCCGAGGTCGGCGTGGACCTCACCGCCGAAGCCGCCAAGTACTCGCCGAAGCCGTTGGTCGCCGCTGATCTGCCGCCGGACCACATCGGTGGCATGGCTTACACCGGCGGCACCACCGGTAAGCCCAAGGGCGTGATCGGCACCGCGCAGTCGATCACCACCATGACGACGATTCAGCTCGCCGAGTGGGAGTGGCCCGAGCGTCCGAAGTTCCTGATGTGCACGCCGCTGTCGCACGCAGGCGCGGCCTTCTTCGTGCCGACCATCATCAAGGGCGGCGAGCTGGTGGTGCTGACGAAGTTCGATCCGGCTGAGGTGCTGAAAACCATTGAGGAGCAGAAGATCACGGCCACCATGCTGGTTCCGTCGATGATCTATGCGCTGATGGATCACCCGGACTCGCACACCCGCGACCTGTCGTCACTGGAGACGGTGTACTACGGCGCCTCGGCGATGAACCCGGTGCGCCTGAAGGAGGCGATCGACCGGTTCGGCCCGATCTTCGCGCAGTACTACGGCCAGTCCGAGGCGCCGATGGTCATCACCTACCTGCCCAAGGGGGATCACGACGAGAAGCGGCTGACGTCCTGCGGGCGGCCGACGGTGTTCGCGCGAACCGCGCTGCTCGATGCCGACGGAAACCAGGTGCCCCAGGGTGAGGTCGGCGAGATCTGCGTGTCCGGCCCGCTGGTGTCCGGCGGCTACTGGAACAAGCCGGAGGCGACGGCCGAGACGTTCAGGGACGGCTGGATGCACACCGGCGACCTGGCCCGCGAGGACGAGGACGGCTTCTGGTACATCGTCGACCGGACCAAGGACATGATCGTCACCGGCGGCTTCAACGTGTTCCCTCGCGAGGTGGAAGACGTTGTCGCAGAGCATCCTTCGGTTGCGCAGGTATGCGTGATCGGCACACCCGACGAGAAGTGGGGTGAGGCGGTGACCGCGGTGGTCGTGCTGCGGCCCGACGCCCCGTCCGACGAGGCGGCGATCGCGAAGATGACGGCCGAGATCCAGTCGGCGGTCAAGGAGCGCAAGGGCTCGGTGCAGTCGCCCAAGCAGGTGATCATCGTCGATTCGGTGCCGGTCACCGCGCTGGGCAAGCCGGACAAGAAGGCGGTGCGCGCACAGTTCTGGGAGGGCGCCGACCGCGCGATCGGCTGAGTTTGCTTCGCGGGCGATGAACGACGCGGCCTGGGTGCGGGGCGACTACCTCGGCATCGACATGCCCGCGCACATCGACGCGCTGCGTGATGGCGGTGCGCCTTTCCTCACCGAGGCGTTGCGGGCGACCGGCGTGCTCGGCGCCGACGGCATCGTCGCCGCCGTCACCGAACTGCGTGAGTTCCGCGGTGGCAGCACCGGTCGCAAGGCACTGCTGTCCGTCGACTACGACGGTGCAGACCTGCCGACCGATCTCTTCGTGAAGTTCTCCCGCGACTTCGACGACGTCGGCCGTGACGGCGGGCGCACACAGATGGAGTTCGAGGTTCGCTTCGCGCTGCTGTCCCGGACTCCCGAATTTCCGATCGCGGTACCGAATTGTGTGTTCGCCGACTACCACGGCCCGTCGGGAACCGGACTGCTGATCACCGACCGGATCCCCTACGGAGTCAACGGCATCGAACCACACTACGACAAATGCATGGACTATGCGATGCCCGAATCGGTCGAGCACTATCGGGCCCTGCTCGGTGCGCTGGGCCGGCTCGCGGGCACCCATAAGGCAGGCCGCCTGCCGGCGGACCTCGTCGAGCATTTCCCTGTCGACATGGAACGGCTGTCGGTCGGCGACCGCGAGCCGTACACGGCCGACCAGCTGCAGCGGCGCGTCGACCGACTCGCTGAGTTGGCGGTCGCCCAGCCCGGACTTCTGCCCGCCAACGTCCGCTCCCCCGAATTCCTCTCCCGGCTGCGGCATGAAGTGACCCGGTTTCCCAAGCAGGAGAAGGCGATCTGGCGTTGGCTGGCCGCGCACTCCGACCATGTGGCACTGTGCCATTGGAACGCCAATGTGGACAACGCGTGGTTCTGGCGCCGCGACGGCCGCCTGGAATGTGGGCTGATGGACTGGGGTTGCGTCGGTCAGATGAACGTGGCGATGGCGATCTGGGGTGCGATGTGCAGCGCCGAGACCTCCATGTGGAACGAGGATCTCGACGAATTGCTCGGCGTGTTCCTAGCGGAGTTCAGCGCTGCGGGTGGCCCCACCCTGTCGTCGACACTGGTGAAGCAGCAACTGATGCTGTACGTCGCGATCATGGGATCGGCCTGGCTGCTCGACGTTCCGTCCTATCTGCTTCGACTGCTGCCGGAGCCGGTGGCCGACCGGTTCGACGCACGGATTGCCGACAACGAGCAGGCCCGCAGCCGACTACTGATGATGACGAACTTCCTGAATTACTGGGAGACAAATGATTTCGTCGGCGTGCTCGATGCCCTAGATCACTAGGTCGGCTTTATGACGGACTCGTTCGATCCGATCGGCGTTCGGCTCGTCGATGTCGCGCACCCACGCCTGCGCCTGCTCGGGTGACTTGCCGAACTCGACATGGCGTGCGACGAGCCGTCGTCGAAGCTCGTCGGGCGCGCAGTCGACGAACCACACCTCGTCCAGCGTGTGCCGCACCCGCGGCCACGGCTCGTCGTCGTCCAGCAGATAGTTGCCCTCGGTCACGATGAGCCTTGCCGTCGGCTCGACTCGGATGCTGCCCGCGACCGGTTGCTCGAGGTCGCGGTCGAAGGCCGGGGCGTAGACAACCTCGGCGCCTCGGCGGATGCGTTGCAGCAGCGCGAGATACCCGTACGCGTCAAAGGTGTCGACCGCGCCCTTGCGATCGAGCCGGCCCAGCCGCTGCAGCTCCGCGTCCGCGAGGTGAAAGCCGTCCATGGGCACGTGCACGGCGTCATCAATTGACGATGCGATCTGACGCGCCAACGCCGACTTGCCCGAGCCGGGCGACCCGGTGATGCCGACGATGACGCGGTTCTCCCGGGCGAGCAGAGCCGCGAGACGGCTATTCCAGGAACTCATCGATCTCGGCGGCCAGCCGATCGATGCGCTCTTGTTCACTGGGGATGCCGCGACTGTCGTCGGCGGCGCGTCGCCAGCCCATCCGCCACATCCGCGCGACGGTCCGGTCCCCGATACCCGCGTACGGGTTCGCGATCCTCTGCGGGTAGGCCTTACGGCCTTCCCGGTAGGCGGTCACGAGTCGGTGCGTCATCACCATCAACTCTCCTGCGCGAACACAGGCAATGGCCGCCATTTCCACGGCGTGTCGGAGCACTTTTCGCGCCCTCGGCAGAATGGTGGGGTGCCAGACATCCAGCAGACCATCGACGCGGTGTGGCGGATGGAGGCCGCCAAGATCGTCGCGACATTGACGCGGGTGGTCGGCGACGTCGGCTTCGCGGAGGATTTGGCGCAGGAGGCGCTCCTCGACGCGCTGACCCAATGGCCCTCCTCAGGTGTGCCGCGCAATGCCGGCGCCTGGTTGACCGCGGTGGCCAAACGCAAGGCGATCGACCAGTGGCGGCGTCAGGAAAATCTCGACGCCAAGTACGCCGTGCTGGCACACGAGCTGGAGACGCAGGACCAGGACTCCCCCGAGGCGTGGGATCCCGACCACATCGACGACGACGTGTTGCGTCTGGTGTTCATCTCGGCGCACCCCGTGCTCTCCCGCGAGGGTCAGATCGCGCTGACGCTGCGTGTCGTCGGCGGTCTGACGACCGAGGAGATCGCCCGCGCCTTCCTCACGTCCAAGGCGACGATCGCGGCGCGCATCACCCGGGCGAAGAAGACCCTCTCCGAAGCGAAGGTGCCGTTCGAGGTGCCGGACCGCTCGGAGTATCCGCAACGGCTGTCGGCGGTGCTGTCGGTGATCTACCTCATCTACAACGAGGGCTATTCGGCGTCCTTCGGACAGCGCTGGATCCGCGACGAACTATGCAGTGAGGCTTTGCGATTGGGCCGTGTGCTCGCCGCGCTGGCACCCGACGAGCCGGAGGTGCACGGCCTGGTTTCGCTGATGGAGTTCCAATCGTCGCGATTCGCGGCCCGGACCGACAGCGACGGCAGGCCGATCCTGTTGGAGGCTCAGAACCGGGCGCGATGGGATCGCGCGCAGATCCAGCGCGGCGTGGCGGCGCTTCAGCGATCAGCAGACGCGTTGCGGCGCAAGGGTGTCGGCTGGGGTTCGTATGGCCTGCAGGCGGCGATCGCCGAATGCCACGCCACCGCGCCCACGGCCGGCGACACCGACTGGAAGCACATCGTCATGCTGTACGACGGTCTGGTTCAGGTGTCACCGTCGCCAGTCGTCCATCTCAACCGAGCCGTCGCGGTGGCGATGGCCGGCGAACCCGCCGAGGCGTTGGCGATCGTCGACGGCCTGACCGGTCTCGACGGCTCGTATTTGGTGCCCAGCGTGCGCGGCGAATTCCTCATCCGACTGGGCCGCAACGCCGAGGCCGCCGACGAGTTCGATCGCGCCGCCGAACTGACCGACAACGAGCGGGAGCGGGAAGTACTGGCCGACAAGGCCGTCCGCGCGCGTGGCTAAGCCCCTGGCACACCCGTCCGCGCCGCCACCGACTTCGAGGAACCGGTATCGAATACCTCGACGATCACGTCGGCATCGCGGTATCCACCCAGGTGATGCAGATCCGACGTCGCGGCGATGACGTCCGTCGCGTAATCCCCCGTCATCGGGTATTCGGCCACCGGGTGACGCCAGTGCGCGGCGACGACCGTCGTGCCGGGCCGCAATCGCGGTATCTCGCGGTCCAGGGTGTCGCGTAGCACTTCGGGATGCAGGTAGTAGCAGAGCTCGGACAGCACCACCAGATCGAATCCGTCCTGCGGCCACGGGTCATCCACCGACCTGCGAAGCAGCGTCACGTTCTGGCGCCGGCCCGCGTCGATCAGCCGTCGGTGCGCGGCGTCCAGCGCCGCACTCGCGATATCGGTGCTCGTGACGTGATCACACCGTGTGGTGAGTTGTTCGGTCAGCACACCGATCGAGCAGCCCGGTTCGAAGGCATGGCGGTAGCGCCGATAGGGCAACAGCGCCAACGTGATCGCGTACTTGCGCTGCTCATACCACCGCCCTCCGAGCTGCCACGGATCTTCGGACTCGGAGTAGATCCGGTCGAAATAACCGGTCGATAGCCGAGTGGGCATCAGAACACCACCTCCCTGACGGCGAGCAGCCGCCGTAGTACGAACGACGGCAGCAGCGGCGCATCGGCACCGTCCGGCTCGACCTGTGTGCGGTAGCACCGCACGGCCGCCGTTTTGCGGTCGAAAGCGTGTGGAGTGACCGGCATGGCGCGGACCCGATTCCATGGCAAGGCGACGTCACCGGGTGTGGCCCAGTGCCACATCCAGATCGGATACTCCAGCAACACCGCGTCGCAGCCATGCGCAGCGGTTGCCGCCGCGCGGCCGACGGCCTGGTGGTCGGGATGTCCGTCGCCACGCCACGTCGCCGCGATCCACGTCCGGTTCGTCCTCGCCGCCAGGATCTCGGTCAGGAGGTCCGCAAGCCGTTCCTCGTGATCGCTCAGCTCACCGTCGGGCATGCCGAGACAGATCGGCGCGGGAACCCCCAGCACCGAAATGGCTTCGTGCAGTTCGGCGCGACGCGCGCGTTCCAGGTGCAGACGCTCCAACAGCCCTATGCCCTGACGCGAGGCTCCACCGTCGCTGGCGGCGACGACCTGTACCCGTACTCCCCGTTCGGCGAGCGCGACCATCGACGCACCGAATCCGAGCGTCTCGTCGTCGGGATGCGCTGCCACGACAATGATTTCGTCGCAGCCGCCGACATCCAGTTGGGGTACATCCGCGAGCGCATCGAGCCACTCCTCCGTCGGCGTACCAACGTCGGTCAGGGGCCTCGCCGCGAAAAGCGCGCAGTTGTCCACATTCGCGACAGTCATCGTGCGGCTCCCGCCAGCACGCCCAGCCGCTCGAGATCGCGCTCGGCGTGGCTCTGCCTCACGTAGACCGTCAGGTCGGCGACGCGTTTCGCGTGCTGCGCGTCCTGGCACAGCGGCGCCGGGCCCAGGGCGCGACCCGTTCGTACGATCGATTCCTCGACCGCGGTTTCGATCACCGCGCGCGTGCGTCGCGCGGTCATCTCGGCCGCACCTTTCCGGTTCAACGGATCGTTGTCGACCGCGACCGCCGCGCTGTCCAGCATGGCTTCGCCAGCGGCCAGTGCGGCCTCTACCGCGCCCAGGTGCGCCAGCGTGTGCGGGTCGACGGAATCCTGCGCAGCACGGGCATACAGGGGCTGGGCAACGGCGCGCGCCCCGCCCAGCCAGCATGCCGCGACGCCGATCGCGCCGTGCCAGAACCCAGGACGGGACAGATACTCACCGGGCCGGCCGACAGGCTTAGCGGGTGCATCACTGAATTGCACTGAGCGGGTATCGGATTCGGCCATCCCAGGATTGCGCCACCCGCTCGGCAAAGGCCGCACCCCTGAGTGCCGCAGATCGACGGCGAACAATCCGCGCTCGCCGGAGTCGAGTCGCGCGGTGACGAGAGCATGTGTGCACAGTCCGGCTCCCGAGCACCACACTTTCGTGCCGTTCAGTGACGTCGCTTCGCCGTCGCCGTGCGCGCTCAGCACCGCATCGCGTGACTCTGCCGCCCAAACGCCCCACAGCTGACCGGATTTCGACTCGGATCCACCGAGTTCGGCGAGGATCGCGACCGCATCGGTATGGGCTTCGGCGAGCCGGGCGGCGACCACGTCGACCTCGGCCAGCTCGGCGAGGCGGTGCCAACGTCGCGCCGTTTCGCCGCCGCCGGGCAGCGGTAGGTCCAACGCTCCGGAGTCCAACCACCGGCTGAGCAGTCCACTTGTCATGTCTCGGCACGCACCTTGCGCCGTGGCCGACCCAGCCCGCGAAGGTGGGCGGCGAATCCGCCGGGTGCGCGTCCCTGCTCGCGGGCCGAAGTCGCCACCGTGAGCTTCGCGTCCCGGTGGATGCTCAGGTGCGCAACCTCGAATCGCTCGACGAGGTCGACGTCCTCACCGGTGCTCAGGGCACGGAAGCCGCCGACGCCCCAGTACGCGTCGGCCCGGAAGCCCATGTTGGCGCCGTGGACGTGATCGTGGCCCGGACCTTTCGGGTTGTAGGCGGCTCGGTAGCGACGGGCCACCTCGACGGGGAGCCGCCACACCGGTATGTGCACCGTGCCCAGCACCATGTCGGCGCCGGCTTGGGTCATCTGCGACAGCCACCGACTGCCGACGATGGTGTCGGCGTCCGTAGTGGCAAACCAGGTGCGGGCGGGCTCGACGTCGGCGCACGCCGAGCGCGCGTACTCGAACCCGGCGGCGCGCGCGGCGCCGACATTGGCCACGTCGGTCGAGATGAAGTGCACGTTGGGGCCGTACCGCCCGATGAGGCGATCGCTCCCGTCGTCACAAGAATCGAGCACCACGACGATCAACACCGGCATCTGCGCGCTCATCGACGTCGCGAGCAGCGCGGACAGGCTGCGCGGCAAACGGTCGATCTCGTTGTGCGCGGGCACCACCACGACGGCCTGCTCGAACTTCATCACGGGTGGTTAATTAGCCAATTTCGCCAATTCTCACACCTGGCAGCATGGTGCGGGTGGATCGCATCGAAGCTGCTCTGTTCGATTTCTCCGGCACGCTGTTCCGGCTGGAGGAGGACGACAGCTGGTTCCACGGCATCGAAGTCGACGAACGCCAGATCGACGGCCACGTACAGGCCGAGCTGATGCGCAGGATGACCGCACCCACGGGCCAGCACGTGGACATGCCTCCTGACGCCCATCACGCATGGATCAACCGTGACCTCGCCCCGCACCTGCACCGCGAGGCCTACCTGCATGTCCTTCGCGAGTCGGGGGTGGCCGACCACCAGGCCGAAGCGCTTTACGGCCTGTTGATCGACCCGCTGAACTGGACGTCCTACCCCGACACCGCCGGCGTGCTGGAGGGTCTGCACAGCCAGGGCATCAAGACCGCTGTCGTGTCGAACATCGCCTTCGACGTGCGGCCGGCGTTCGAGTCGATCGGAGCCGCCGAGTTCGTCCACGAATTCGTGTTGTCGTTCGAAGTCGGCGCGGTCAAGCCCGACGCGGCGATTTTCCAGACCGCGCTGGACCGGCTCGACGTGCAGGCCGCGCGGGCGGTCATGGTCGGCGACAGCGACGAGGCCGACGGCGGTGCGCGCGCCCTGGGCTGTGGATTCGTGCTCGTTGATCCGTTGCCGACGGCAGAGCGCCACGACGGGTTGCGCGCCGCCTTGACCGATTACGGTGTGCAGCTATGACCGGTCCCGACCCGATCCGAGCGCCGTGGTGGCTGAAGTACGCGAACAAAGTGGTCGTGAGGCTGGTGCGGATCGGCGTGCCGATCTCACGACGGGAGTCACCAATGGTGCTGACGGTGCCGGGCCGAAAGACGGGCAGGCCACGCTCGACTCCGGTCACACCAATGCACATAGACGGCAAACGATTTGTCGTCAACGGTTATCCGGGTGCCGACTGGGTCCGCAACGTGCGCGCCGCCGCACAGGTGACGCTGACCCAGGGCAGACGGTCGGAGACAGTGCGGATGGTCGAACTGAGCGCCGAGGATGCTCGACCGATCCTCCGGGAGTTCCCCGTTCGGGTGGCGGACGGCGTCGAGATCATGAAGCGAGCAGGCGTACTGAAGACGGGGACCGTGGACGAGTTGGTGGGTCTGGCGGGACGACTGCCCGTGTTTCGCATCGATCCGGTCGCGTAGCGTTTCAGCCATGTCCGACAGCGCGCGTATCCGGCCGCCGTGGTGGCTGAAGTACGTCAACAAAGTCATGATCGGTATTCAGAAGATCGGCCTGCCGATGGGCGAGAAGGGACCGGTGATCCTCGTGGTCCCCGGCCGGAAATCGGGGAAGCCACGCTCGACGCCGATCACTCCGATGACCGTCGAGGGGAAGCGCTATGTGCTCGGCGGCCTGCCGGGCAGCGATTGGGCGGCCAACCTGCGGGCAGCCGGTGAGGCGGAACTGAAGCAGGGCAGGACCTCACAGCGCGTCCGCGTCATCGAGTTGCCGCCCGAGGAGGCCAAGCCACTGCTTCGGCTGTTTCCCGTCGAGGTGCCCACCGGTGTCAGCTTCATGAAAAACGCGGGCCTCATCACCGGTCCGAACCCCGACGAGTACGAGGCCCTCGCCGGTCGCTGCCCGGTGTTCCGATTCGATCCGGTAAACGCATGAAGGACAACCCTTTTGACCCGTCACTGTGGCAGGCGGTCGACGGGTTCGACCTGACCGACATCACCTACCACCGTCATGTGGTCGACGGGAAACCACAGCCGACGGTGCGGGTGGCCTTCGATCGTCCCGATGTGCGCAACGCGTTCCGGCCGCACAGCGTCGACGAGCTGTATCGAGTGCTCGACCATGCCAGGATGTGGCCCGAGATCGGCGTCGTCCTGCTCACCGGTAACGGGCCCAGCCCAAAGGACGGCGGCTGGGCGTTCTGCTCGGGAGGGGACCAGCGCATCCGTGGGCGCAGCGGCTACCAGTACGCATCCGGTGAGACCGCGGAGTCCGTCGATCCTGCGCGTGCCGGGCGGCTGCACATCCTCGAGGTGCAACGGCTGATCCGGTTCATGCCGAAGGTCGTGATCTGCCTGGTCAACGGCTGGGCGGCCGGCGGCGGCCACAGCCTGCACGTGACATGCGACCTGACGCTGGCCAGCCGCGAGCACGCGCGGTTCAAGCAGACCGACGCCGACGTCGGCAGCTTCGACGGCGGCTACGGCAGCGCGTATCTGGCCAAGCAGGTCGGCCAGAAGTTCGCCCGCGAGATCTTCTTCCTCGGCAGGCCCTACACCGCCGAGCAGATGCACGCGATGGGCGCGGTCAACGAGGTCGTCGAGCATGCCGCGCTGGAAACTGTCGGGCTCGAGTGGGCGGCCGCCATCAACGGCAAGTCACCGCAGGCGGTCCGGATGCTCAAGTACGCGTTCAACCTGACCGACGACGGGCTGATGGGTCAGCAGCTGTTCGCCGGTGAGGCAACGCGATTGGCGTACATGACCGATGAGGCCGTCGAGGGCCGCGACGCGTTCCTGGAGAAGCGCGATCCGGACTGGAGCCAGTTCCCCCGCTACTTCTGATTGCGATTTCGGTGCGCTGACGATCGCTGAGCGAACGTCAGCGCACCGAAATCGCCATGACGGTTAGGCCGAATGTGAGTAAGAACCCGCTGCGCTGGCTCTCCGAACAGGTGCTGCTGGCCGGCATGCGACCACCGCTGGCCCCGCAGTTGATGCTGCGCCGCCCCAACCGCGACGAGATCGAACTCAAGGGCAAGCGGATCCTGCTGACCGGGGCGTCGTCGGGTATCGGTGAGGCGGCGGCGGCGAAGTTCGCCCGACGCGGTGCGACGGTGGTGGTCGCCGCCCGTCGCCAGGAACTCCTCGACGAATTGGTCGACCGGATCACCGCCGAGGGCGGCACCGCGACGGCCCACGCCTGCGACCTGTCGGACCTGGACGCCGTCGACGAACTGGTCGCCACCCTCGAGCGCGACCTCGGCGGCATCGACATCCTGATCAACAACGCGGGGCGCTCGATCCGCAGGCCGCTGGCGGAGTCCCTGGACCGCTGGCATGACGTCGAGCGCACGATGTCACTGAACTACTACTCGCCGCTGCGGCTGATCCGTGGGCTGGCTCCTGGCATGCGCCAGCGTGGCGACGGCCACATCATCAACGTGTCGACCTGGGGTGTGCTCAACGAATCGTCACCCCTGTTCTCGGTGTACAACGCGTCGAAGGCGGCACTCACCTCCGTCAGCCGGATCATCGAAACCGAGTGGGGCGACGACGGGGTGCACTCGACGACGCTGTTCTACCCGCTCGTCCTCACACCGATGATCGCACCTACCCGCGCCTACGACGGACTGCCCGGTTTGAGCGCCGACGAGGCCGCCGACTGGATGATCACCGCGGCACGGGTCCGCCCGGTGCGCATCGCGCCACGGATGGCCGTCACCGCGCAGGCGGTGAACACGTTCGCCCCCGGCGCGTTGAACGCGGTGATGAAACGTCAACGCGTACAACCCAGTAGCTGATGACCGATATCGCCACGATCGCCGACATCGTCCGCGTCCAGGCGCGGCGTCGACCCGACGCCGCCGCGCTCATCGTGGGTGAACGGAGGATCTCGTTCGCCGAACTCGACGCACGGTCCAGCCAGGTCGCCCAGGCGTTCCGCGCCGCCGGTGTCGGATTCGGCGATCGGGTCGCCTTCGTCGAGAAGAACGGCGCGGAGTTCTTCGAGGTGATATGCGGACTCACCAAGCTGGGTGCCGTTGGCGTACCGGTGAATTGGCGGCTGGCGGCACCGGAGATGCTGCACATCATCGAGGACGCACAGGCCTGCCTCGTCGTCGTGGGATCCGAATTCTTCGGCCATCTCGAGGCGGTCGAGGATCAGCTGACGACGGTGGGCGACATCGTGGCGATCGGAGCGCACGACCGGTGGCAGTCGTTCGAGAACTGGCTGGCCGGTCATTCCAATGAAGACCCCGGTGTCACAACGGGTCCAGACGATATCGCGTTCCTGATGTACACGTCGGGCACCACCGGGCGGCCAAAGGGCGTCATGCTGACCAACGGCAACTACCTCTGCAAGTCCAGCGGTATCGCCCAGCAATGGCGGTTCACCGACGACAGCGTCAGCCTCGCGGTGATGCCGATGTTCCACATGGCCGGCTCGGGTTGGGTGCTTGTCGGAATGTACGAAGGCGCCACCACCGTGGTGCTGCGCGACGTCGATCCGGCCGCGATCCTGGATTCCGTTGTCCGGCATCGGATCACCAACTTGCTGCTGGTGCCCGCGGTGATCCAGATGATGCTCGGCGCGCCGGGTGTCGAGAGCGCCGACTTCTCGAGCGTGCGGGCCATCGTCTACGGCGCTTCGCCCATCACCGACGACGTGCTGATGAAGGGGCTCGACCGCTTCGGATGCGAGTTCATCCAGGTGTACGGGTTGACCGAAACGACCGGCTCGGTAACGCAACTCGACGTTCACGATCCGTCGCGACGTCCGGAGTTGCTGCGGTCCTGCGGTAAGCCCTACCCGTGGGTGGAGCTGCGCATCGTCGGCGACGACGGTTGCGAGGTACCCACCGGCACGGTCGGTGAGGTGTGGACGCGGTCGGCGCAGAACATGCGTGGCTACTGGAACAACCCCGACGCCACGGCAACGACGGTCACCGACGACGGGTGGCTGAAGACCGGCGACGCCGGCTACGTCGACCGCGATGGGTTCGTCTATCTGCACGACCGCAAAAAGGACATGATCGTCTCCGGTGGCGAGAACGTGTACCCCATCGAGGTCGAGAACGTTCTGATGACCCATCCCGCCGTCGGGGATGTGGCCATCATCGGGATCCCCGACGAGAAGTGGGGCGAGGCGGTCAAGGCCGTCGTCGTGCCCGCAGCAGGGGCCGCACCGACCGAGGCCGAGCTCATCGCCTACGCGCGCGAACGGCTCGCCGGTTTCAAATTGCCCAAGTCCGTCGACTTCGCCGAGGTGCTGCCCCGCAACCCGAGCGGCAAGCTGCTCAAGCGAGCGCTTCGCGAACCGTACTGGGCGGGCGTCGACCGTCGAATCGGCTGAGCGCGCGTGATAGACACGTCCGTATGGAGATCCTGGCCAGCCGCATGATCATCCGGCCTGCGGACTATGAACGCTCACTGACGTTCTACCGCGACGAGATCGGATTGGCGATCGCCCGTGACTACGGTGCGGGCACGGTGTTCTACGCCGGCCAGTCACTGATCGAGATCGCCGGCCACGGCACCCCGACCGCGGGCGGGACGATGTGGCTTCAGGTCCGGGACATCTACGCCACCGAGCAGGAATTGACCGGGCGTGGCGTACCGATCGACCGCGAGGCACGCCAGGAGCCGTGGGGCCTGCACGAGATGCACGTCACCGATCCCGACGGGACACTACTGATCTTCGTGCAGGTGCCCGAGAACCATCCGCTGCGCCGCGACAACCGCACCTAGCGTCAGTGGGCGGTCGCCAATGGCCAATCCACGGAGGCCAGGGCGCGATTAGCATCGGAATTCGTAGATTGCACCCGATAGTACGGAGGAGCTGTGACCTTTCTGCCAAGGATCGTCGCGTGGACCACCGCCGGTTATCCGGAGGGCGTGCCTGGCCCAGACCGGGTGCCGCTCTTCGCGCTCCTCAGCGAGGAGCAGGTATAGCCGTCCTCCGCGCCGTCGCCGTTCCCTCTGGTGCTACGGCGCTCTCGATGCTGCCGATGGTGGAAAAGGCCCTCGCCGGACGCGCGGCGCTGTTGCCGGTGCCGAAGGAAGACGAGCGCGAAACCTCCTTGATTACAACGTCATTGCGGGCAGACTCGGAGGTCGACGACGATGTGGCCGTCGTGGTGTCGACGTCTGGCACAACAGGAGCACCCAAGGGCGCGTTGCTGACCGCGTCGGCGTTGACGGCCAGCGCCGAGGCCACCCATGCCCGCCTCGGCGGCGCAGGGCGGTGGCTGCTGGCGCTACCGGCCCATCATGTGGCCGGGCTGCAGGTGTTGGTGCGCAGTGTCATTGCGGGGACCGCGCCGGTCGCAATACCGGCGGGTTTCTCTGCGGTAGAACTGGTTTGGGCCATCGACTCCCTCGGTTCGGGCCGGCGCTATGTGTCGTTGGTGGCTGCGCAGCTCGATAAGGCACTGCACGACGCCAGCGCTACCGCGGCGTTGTCATCGATGGATGCCGTGCTGATCGGCGGCGGGCCGATGCCTGCCGGGGTCGCACACCGAGCCGCGGCCGCGGGCATTCCCGTGGTCCGCACGTACGGCATGAGCGAGACCGCCGGCGGCTGCGTGTACGACGGGTTGCCGCTCGACGGTGTGCGGTTGCGTATCGATGATGGACGCGTGGTGTTCGGTGGCGCGACGCTGGCCAAGGGCTACCGCAATCCCGTCGACCCCGACCCGTTCGTCGAGCCGGGCTGGTTTCGCACCGATGATGTTGGCGCGATTGATGACTCGGGGATGCTCACGGTTCTGGGCCGAGCCGACGACGCGATCAGCACAGGTGGGTTGACCGTGCTGCCGCAACTGGTGGAGGCAGCGGTGGCGTCGCACGACGCGGTGGCCGAATGCGTGGTATTCGGCGTCGACGACGAACGGTTGGGGCAGCGGGTCGCGGCTGCGGTTGTCGTGGCACCGGGACGTACCGCCCCGACGCTGGCCGACATCCGCGCCCACGTCGCAACGACACTGGACGTAACAGCGGCACCGCGGGAAATCCACATCCTCGACGAGATCCCGCGCCGCGGCATCGGCAAGGTCGACCGGCGGGCACTGGCGGAACGGTTCGGCGGTTCGTAAGAGAGCTGTTCGCGAATCATGGTCCGCGTTCGGTGTTGCCGTCGTCCTGGTCTGGTGGGCGCAGGAGTAGTTCGGGGCGGTGGTAGCGGTTGATGCGGGTTTGGCCGGTGTCGAGTCCGGGTGGTGGGTGCCATTCGGCCTCGCCGTACTCGTTGATGGTGGTGGTCCAGCCGCCGTCTTTGTTGACGAGGCGG
>NZ_MVIM01000016.1 GCF_002086795.1 Mycolicibacterium tusciae
GGCGCGGGGGCAGGGGCGGGCGCCGGAACCGCCTGTGGCGGGTTCAGATACTGGTAGATGAGCCCGATCATGATCGGGAGGAAAATCGGAGCGGCGAAGATCATCGACCAGGTGGTCCATCCGAGCGGCTGGGTGATCGCCTGGTATGCGATGAACAAGAGCAGCACCCCCGACGACGGGTTGCCGAGCCACCCGAGGAAGTTGTTCAGGAAGTCGCTCAGGAAGTCGAAGATGGCGCGAAAGAAGTTGCGCACGAAGTTCAGGATCGACTCGAAGAAGTCCTCGAAGAACCTGACGATCTGCTGCAGCAGATCCGAGATGGAGTCCGCGACGTTCAACGCCGCACCGGAATCGGCGGCGGTCACCATCGCTGCGGACTGCTGGGCGGCTGCTGCCGCCGAACCCGCTTCTCCGACACCGGGAGTCAGCAGGAACGGCGCGGGCATGGTGGTCGGCGCGGCGGCCACCGCGGCGCCTGACACCGCCTGATACGTACTCATGGTCGTGGCGGCCTGAATCCACATCCGCACGTAGTCGGCTTCGTTCAGCGCGATGGGAATCGTGTTGATCCCCAGGAAGTTCGTGCCGACCAGGATCCCGTGTACGGCATGGTTGAGCGCCAGCTCGGCCAGCGTCGGCATCGTCGCGAGTGCCACGCTGTAGGCGGCGGCCGCCGTCTCGTGCTGAACGGCGGTCGCCGTGCTGTTGGCACTCGCCTGTGCCAGCCACGCCAGGTACGGGGTGTGTGCGGCGACGTACTGCTCGGCGCTCGGGCCCTCCCAGGCGCCGCCCTGGACCCCACCCAACACGCCGGTCAACTCCGCTGCGGCCGAGGCGTATTCGGCGGCCAACGACTGCCAAGCCCCCGCGGCAGCCAGCATCGGGCCCGGGCCAGGGCCTGCGCTGAGCATCGCGGAATGCACCTCCGGCGGGAGAGCCATCCAGATGGGGGCCATCATGTTCAGCTACCGGCAACCAGGTAGGACGAAGCGGCCATCGCGTCACCGGTGAGATAGCTGGCACCGGACTCGCCGACCCCGACCCCGGAACGTCCGAGTTCCTCGACGCCGAGCGCGGCCATCGTGTTGTGCTGCACGCCGTGCGCGCTCATGCCCGCCGCGGTCTGCAGCGACACGGCATCGGCGGCGGGCGGCAGGACGGCACTGATCAGGGGCGCGGCCGCGGCGTGAGCGGCGGCGAGTCGGGCGGTCAGTGCCTCGACCGCGGCGCTCGCCGCGACAAGACCCTCGGGAACTACGCGCAGAGTCATCAGTTGAACTCCCTTCCTCTGTTTCCGTTGTGTCCGGTGCTGCCTGTACCGCCTTGGACTGTGTCTGCGAGCGGATTGACGAGCTGCAGGAACGTCGGAGCATCGCCGTCGTCGAGCAACATGGCGCGACCTGCGGGCAACCTGCGGAACCGGTGGCCCCTGATCTTGCCGCTGTCCTGCGGATTACCGGACAACATGACGATGGCGGCTTGCAGCTCGTTCAGGCGCCGCAGCAGCGGAGCAGTCATCAAAGCGTGCGCCGACCCCGTTGCTCGCGCAGTGACGATGACGCGCAGCCCCAGCTCGCTCGCCTGCGACAGCAACCCGATGATGCCGGTCCACGGACGTTGCCCGACGAACGGCCCGCTGACGGCGGGAGCGTCCGGGATCTGGTCGACGTCGTCGACGATCAGATAGTGGGTGTGGCCATCGGCACCTGATTGATAGGACCACCTGCTCAACTCCTGCGGGCTCAGCCCCGCCGGCGGTCGGCGCTTCTCCAAGAGTGCCGAGAGCCCGAGCATCGCGGGCGTGATCCGATCGATGTTCGGGGTGTACTCGTTGTCGGGGAACAACGGTTCCTCGACGAGGTGCAGACGGCGGTCGACGACCGTGAACGCCACGCGGTCCGGCGTCGAATTCTCGCGGATCGTGCGAATCACATGGCGCAGCAACGTCGTCTTGCCCGATTTGGAGTCGCCGAACACCATGAGTAACGGATTGTCCGAGAAGCTCAATGACACGGCGGCGAGATCCTCCTCGCGCTGGCCGACGACCACCCGCTCCGGCGCCGGATACAGCGGCGCCACTGCGGCCGGGGCCAGCTCCAGCGGCAGCAGCCGCACCGGCGGCGCGGCGACACCCGGGTACCGCGCATTGATGACCGCGATATCGCGCAGCGAGGGCTCCGCGACGAGGAAGTGCTCGGCGGCCATCGTCAGGCCGCGGCCCGGCTGGTCGGCGGGCACGGCTTCGGCGGGCCTGCGCAGCGCCCCGGTGATCCGCACATTGCTGTCACGCGCATCCGCGAGCTTGAGCTCGAGCCGCAATCCGAGCCCGTCACGCATCGCCAACGGCACCTCGAGCCAGTTCGGCGTGGTGATGATGACGTGGATGCCGTAGGACATACCGGTGTTGACGAGCTCTGTGACCTTGGCCAGCAACGGGTTTCGGGTGTTGAACGTGTCGGTGTTGTCACGGCTGAAGGCGTACAGGTTGTCGATGACAAGAAAAACTTCGCCATACTCATCACGCTCGCCGTTGCCGGAGTGGCCACGAGCTTGGCGCGCCTGCAAAAGCTGTTCGAGTTCACCGAACGTGCGCCGGATGCGTTCGGGTTCCAGTGGCGACGCGACGCTGCCGACGTGGGCGAGGTCTTCGAGCTCGCGCAACTGACCGCCGCCGTAGTCCAGGCAGTAGAACGTGACGTCGCGGGGTGAGTGCAGCGCGGCGGCCGACAGGATGAACGTCTGCAGCGCCGTCGTCTTGCCCGACCTCGGTCCGCCGTGAATCAGCACGTTGGCGGCGGCCGACGTCGCGTCGAAGATCAGCGGGTCACGCCGCATCGCGAACGGTCGGTCGATTTCGCCCAGCGGCCAACGCCATTCGCGCTCGGACACGTCCGCACGGGCGAGCAGCTCGTCCAGCGGTATCGGCTCGTCCAGCGGGGGCAGCCACAACCGCGGCGCCTTGGGGCCGTAGTGCGAGAGCTGGTCGCCGATGGTGGCGACGAGCTTGCGCGGCGGACGGTCCTCGTGCGCGGCGGGTTCGACGACCGTCACCGTATCCGCGGGCGCGTCCACGTGGCCGGCGGTGAACAGCTGCGGTACCGGAAGCGATTGCACGACAACCGACTTCTCGACCCTGGGCGGATCGTAGATGCCGTCGACATAGGTGCTGCGGAACTTGACCGGCATGGCGCCGGGCGTCGGCACCAGGTAACCCTCACCCTTGTGATCCGGCCCCGCCTCGATGTGGAATGCGTCCTCGACGCCGATGATCTGGCGGCTGACGGCCGGGCTCGCCACCTTGAGCCCGATCCGGTACGAGGTGTTCTTGTCGATGTCCTTGATGCGACCGACATCGAGAGTCTGCGACGCGAACAGAATGTGGATGCGGAACGAACGGCCCTTGCGAGCAACATAGTCGAAGAGCTCGGCGTACTCGGGATGGTCGGACAGCATCAGCGAGAACTCATCGGCGACGACGAGCAGCGTCGGCAACGGCGGCAGATCATGACCCGCCGCGATGGCGGCCTCGTATTCCAGCACCGAGTTGAAGGCGCTGCCTTGCACTCGCCTCCCGGCCTCCATCAGCAGTTGCTCGCGACGCGCCACCTCACCGCGCAGAGTGTCGGCGAAACGGTCGGCCAGGGAGCGCTTCTCCGCCATATTCGAGATGACGGCGACCACCTGCGGGAAGTCGCGGAAGATGTCGGCGCCGGCCTCACCCTTGAAGTCGGCGTAGATGACGATCAGCCGGTCCGCGGAGTGAGTGGTCAGCAGCGACAACAGGATCGACATCAGCGTCTGCGACTTGCCGGAGCCGGTCATACCGATCATCAGACCGTGAGGGCCCATGCCGCCCTCTGCTTCGTCCTTGAGATCGAACTCCAGCGGATCACCGGTCGACGTCACACCGATGGGTACCCGCAGCTCGTCTGCACGCGCGCGGGGCGCCCACAAACTCGCCACGTCCAGCGCCGCGGCGTCCGGAATCCCGAGCAGCGTCGAGAACGTCGCCACCCCGGCATTGCTCGTACGCGCGTGGCTCGGATTGGAATCCCAGCGGGACAGCCGTCGCGCGACGTGGCGGGCTTCGGCGACATCGAGGTGATCGGCCGCATCGACATACGGTGCCCAGCCACCGGATTGCCACCGCTCGAGCCTCCCGTCCGCGACGCGCAGGATGGGCCGTTCGGGGTCGGGGTACTGCTCGCGGTGCGGAGGTTCGGCGATGCGCTGCACCAGCGTCACACCGGACAACCCGCCGCGTGGCACCAGGATGTTCGGATCGGCGTTCTCGGGGTCGTCTACGACGATCAACAGATGCTTGGCACTCGAATCCGCGTCGGAGCCGAACGGTGCGCGGTCGTCGAGTACCGGTTCCAGCAGCGAGCGCAGTTGCGTAACGTCGTCGCAGAGATAACGCGCGGGGCCCGCACCGTCGGATGAGCCGGGTACGTCGTTGTGCGGCAACCACTTCAGCCACGACCAGTCGTCGCTCTGGAAGTCCGGTGATGCCAAGGCGACACCGAGGACGGCGGGGTCGTGCCAGGTGACCGCCTGGATGAGCCACGCCCGCAACGCACCACGAACCTCGTCGGGCTCGCCCAGCACGGAGATCCGCGAGACCTTGGCCAAATCGATCGCCGCGGGGACGGCGCGCACCGTGCGCTGCACGCCGAGCAGTCCGCGCAGCGTGGTGTGCGAAACCGGTTCGAGGTCGACCTCGTCGGCGCTGTCCTTGACCCGCAGCGCTGCGCCCAGCGGTGCATCGTGCAAACCCGTTCGCACTACGAGGAAGTCGCTGTCGTGCGGGTCGCGCTCCCACTGGCGGCGGGTGCCAGGCACCTCGGCGAGCAACTTGGGATCCGGATGCGACCACTCGAGGGCGGCACGCTGTTCGGCCGCGTGTGCGCGAACGTTGTCGCGGACCACCGACAGGTACCGCAGGTAGTCGGCCCGCTCGGCGTCCACCTCCTCGGTGCGCATCTTGTTGTCCGTGCCGCGGTAGAGCGCCGTCGCGGCCAGCAGCAGGACGAACGGGAAGAACAGCGTCGTCGGCGAGATCAGCCGCATACCGGTGGCGACCAGCGCGACGATCATGCCGATGATCAGAATGACGATCAGATACGGCAGCACCCGCCGCAACAACGACGGCGGCACCATCCGGGGCAGTTCCGGTGGCGGTTCGATCGTGATGGTGCCCTTGCGCACCGTCGGCGGCGCAATCCTGCGACGCGCTTCGAAGATGAGCCGACTCACGATGGGGTCTCCCTCACGACTGCGGGACGGGGGTCGGCCGCGAGCCCGTCGTGGGCCAACAGGGCGTCGGCACGCGACAACGTCGGGCCCTCCGCGAACTGGCTCAGCATCGACCATGGAATGGGTAGCGGCGGCGGGGTCAGTCCGAGCGCCTCGATCGTCCTCTGGTCACTCTCGGTGTCGACGCCGTACCGCACGCCGGTGTCGCTGAGCCAGAAGGTCGCCCCTCCGACCGGTTGCGTCGACGTCCCTCCGCCGTCCTGGCCGACGGTCTGCACCAGGAAGCCTGAGCCGGGTGTCAACACGACGCGGTCGGCAGTGGTGCCCGATCCGGCTCCGACCAGTGCGACGGTGCGCAGCTCGTCGACCACCGGAAGCGTTACGCCAGAACGCAATTGAAGCGTTCCGCCGGTCGCATCCGCGGGCCGTGTCCATTGGGCGCACGTCAGCGGTGCGTCGGTGGCGTCGACGACCGTGACCGGCTCGCTCGGATACGCGTCGTTGGCGATACCGCTTGCCACTGGCGCCTTGGCGATGTCGTCGGCTCCCAGCCGCGGCGGCTGGTTGAGGCCGAACGAGTTCGTGTTGCGCAGGATCGCGGCGACCACCGGCGAAACCGGTTGCAGCCCTTGGCGAAGCACCGCGTAGTGCTGTAGTGCGTTGTCGGCTCCGAACGATGTGACGACCGCACCGACCGGTGCCGGCGTCGGCAGCGGGTAGCTCGTCGGCTCACCCGCACCCTCGATGACGGGCGCAGTCAGCGCGGCAGCCTCCGGAATTGCGTTGAACAGTCCCGGAGCGACGGCGCGACTGGCGGGCGCGTCCGGGCCAAGACCCAGCGCACCGGTGACCGCGCGATCGTTCAGGTCGATCGTGCTGCGACGGCCGTCCCACAGCAGCCACGTGCCCGCGTTGGGCCCGGCCTCGTTGGAGACCAGAATGACCTCGTTCTTGGGCAGCACCGCGGCGCGTTCGCCGCCCTCGGTCAGCGGGGCGGCGATCAGCGTCACTCCCGTCGCCGGTCCGGACGCTCCGTCGCACACCGTCCAGTCCGCATCGCCAGTGGTGTTCTGCACCATGCGTTCTGGCGCACCCGGGATACCGATCAGGTTGCCGCGCGCAAACTGGTCGATCTCACTGGTCTTCACCGTGGTCGGGTTGTCGGGCCGGCCCGCGATCAGGCGCGCCGAGGTCAGGTTCAGCACCGGGTGCAACTGGTCGCCGAGGCGGACGTAAAGCGCCGACGTGGTGCGGTCCGCCAGGATCGCGTCGTTGCCCGCCACGCCGCCGGGCCTGATGAGCGAGAAGATGAAGCAGCCGGCGAGACCGGTGATCAGTACGAGTGCGCCGACGAGGACTGCGCGCGACTGGGTGCGCAGCGGATCGACGAGCATCCGGGTGTCATGTAGCGCCACACCGGAGGCGATGCGCCGCATGATGAATCGCCAGCCCGAGACCTGATGGCGCGTGACGAATCCACGCCGGTAAGCGACCCGGTCGGGGTTCTCGTTGACCGGAGTCCTGGAGGTGAACTCGCGGCGGTCACCACCCTCGCGATCCTGGCCGCTCATTCGGACACCGACAGTCCGAGGCCGCGCAGCAGCGGGATGGCGGATCTCGTGACGTCCTGGTCGGTGATGGTCATCAGCTCGTCATCGGTGAAATCGTCTGCGTCGGAATGATCGAGACGGTATTCCCGCTCCTCTTCCGAACGCTCCACGAGGTTGCGGACGAACCGGCCGTTGCCGGCGATGTCGAGGTTGCGTCGCTCGATCCCGTTGGCGTCGGGCGTGGTGACCGAAGCGAGTTGGCCGAACAGCGTCTCCATGTGTTGTAGCGCCGCCGCTTCGAAGACGCTGTCTCGCTTCTCGGCCATCCGCATGGCGATCTCCACCAGTTCATGCGGCGAGTACGACGGGAAGTCGATGCTGCGGGTGAACCGCGACCGCAGACCCTCGTTGGTGTCGAGGAACGCGTCGAGGTCCTTGCGGTAACCCGCGACGATCACGACCAGCCGCTCGCGGTCGTTCTCCATACGGGCCAGCAGGGTGTCGATGGCGACGAGGCCGAAGTCGTTCTTCGCGCCGGTCGACACGAGCGCGTACGCCTCGTCGAGGAACAGCACGCCGTCGAGTGCGCTGTCGATGATGCCGTTGGTCTTGGCCTCGGTCTCGCCGATGTGCTGGCCGATCAGGTCGGCGCGGTGCACCTCGCGCACGGTTTCTTTCTTGAGAATGCCCAGCCCGCAATAGATTTTGGCGACGACGCGCGCAATCGTCGTCTTACCGGTGCCCGGAGGGCCCGCGAAAACCAGGTGGTTGGTGCGGTTGGCCACGGTCAGCCCGCGCTCCTGGCGACGGATCGCCATGGCGACCGAGCTCTTCAGCCGGGCCACTTGGTACTTGACCTCTTCGAGGCCGATGAACTCGGCGAGCTCCGCCTCGGCCTCGATCAGCAGGTGGGCCTTGCGCTCCTTCGCGCCGGGATCGACGAAATCTGTTTCGGTGGGCTCGGTTTCGGGATCCCACGGATCGGTCCGGGCCTCGATCCTGGCTGCCGTCGTCGGCACGATGCCGTACGACGTATCCGTGATCGCGGTCTCGACTTCTTCGTTCTCGGGGTTGGCGGCGTAGAGCTCGGCAAGCACGTCGGCGGCGTCGAGGTCCTCGCCCTGTGCGCGCAGAGACAGCGCCCTGGCCAGCGCGCCGTCGACGGCCGCAACCGCGACGGGTCCGGATGGGTCCTCGAGGTAGGACAGCGCCGGGGCGAACATGCCCAACCTCGCGAGCGAGGTGCCCAGTGCGATGCGCACGGCGTGCGCGTACCTCTGGTCCAGCTTCGTGTCGTTGACGATGGGGGTCAGCAGGCGCACCACATCCGACCATCGCTCGGTCCGGTAGTACATCGCGACCCGCACCCACCGCGCCTCGAGCCAGCTCGGCCGCCGCGCGATCAGGGGGTCGACGAGTTTGTCCGCCGCCGCATAGTCGCCGGCGTCGCACAGGGTGACCGCGTAGGCCAGCGCGAAATCGTCGGGCGTCGAGGCCGCGAATTGGAGGTAGAGACCGGTGTCGTAGTCGAACACCAGATCGCCGTCGGCGAGGTCGACCTCGCGCTGCAGCACACCCGCGGACTTCACCGTCTGCCACACGGCCTCGATGACACGCGCGCTCGTATCGCCGGCGGCGGCCAGACCCGTCCACGCGTCGCACTGCTCACGGGCGATTCGCGTCAGTTCGGCAAACCCGGACCGGGCCGCCGAGAGATCCGGCGGGCGCCGCCGATCGTGGACAGACAAGCCCAGCGCCCGGCAACACGTCGCAAAACGACTCACGACGTCGCTGTCGACGCGGGACGTCGCAGCAAAATCCGTTGATACAGGCACGTGCGCTTGTCTCCCCCGTAAGTTATGGCAGGCTAACTTTCGAAAAGTTAGCATTGCATAACTTAACTGTCGAGACTCACGGTGTGGGGTTACGACGTGACTGCACTCACCCCTTGATCGCGCTGACCAGACTGATCGTCGCGGTCATGGTGCCTGCGTCGGACTCGGGCGAGGCGCGCCAACCCCTGGCGGCGAACCACTGGGCCGCCGGCTCATGCTGCTCGTTGTAGATGAGCTCGAAGAACGGACCGCCGTGGGCCGAGCCTCCCCCGATCCGCTCTTCCTCTTGTTTGGCGGCGAACGCGTCGGCATCCATCGGCACGGACTCCTCCACCGCAGCGTGGCTGCCGGCGCCGAGAGCCAGTCGATGCCGGCGAACAGCTGAACCTGCGCGGTCGCGGGCAGATAAATCAGGAGGCCCTCGGCAATCCAGGCAGATGGCGACGTGGGGTCCAACCCGTGATCGAGCAGCGCCCGCGGCCAGTCATCACGCAGGTCGACGGCGACTTCACGACGCGCGGCGATGGGCCGCACCCCGGCCAGGGCACTACGCCCGGGCCGCGGCCACGAACAACGCCGTCGACCCGACACTCGTCTTGATGCCCCAGGTGTCGTTATCGGTACGCATGTAGCCGTTCTACGCGGCCAATCTGACAACCTGCTTACAGCCCAGGTGACTGCCCGCTAGGTCAGCGGACGGCCGGTTCGGATCCGCCAGTCGAGATCCCGCAGCATCCAGTTGAACGGGAAGCGCCGAATGAAGCGCGGCATCACCTTGTTCACGGTCCCGATAACCGTCATCACCCGATTGAACCTGCGCTGCTTGCTTGCATCCCACGGCAGTCGCATCTCGTCGCGGAACCGTTGCGGCAGAAAGCCGGTGGTCATGAACAGGTTGACCGCGTCCAGCCGCTTCTGCAACGGCCGCGGCAACGTGGCGTTCCCGAGACGCCCGGCCGCGATGGGCCACAGATACTCATGGACGGCGTCGTCGATGTGAATCTGTTCCAGTGACTGCTGCCAGTACTCGTCGAAAGCCTTGCGATCGGCAGGCCACATCTCCGCGGGCACCTGCAACGTCGTGCCGAGTGTCATGCCTTCGCGATAGTGGCGGTCCGCGGTTTCGTCATCCATCTCGCCGACGAAGATGCGATGAACGTCGACGAAACCCTTGTACAGGCACGCCGCCACCCACATCTGCAGGTCCTTGTCGAAGGCGTTGTATTGCACCGGGTCGCCCGGCTCCGAGTACACCTGTGCGTGGGACTTGTTCACCGCGCGGCGATACAGCTTCTTCTGCTCCTCGGTGCCCGAGAGGGCGACCGCGAGATAGGTGAAGGTGGTCCTGGCCCGCTTGATGGGATGACGGTCGGCGCGTCCACTTTCGACCCGGCTGTCCTTGACCCCGTACCCGACGCCGGGGCGGGCCAACTCCATGATCACGTTGGCGCCTCCGGACAGCAGACCGATGAACGCGGCGTCATCCGCGGCGCCCATCCACCTCGGCGGCTTCTTCCCGCCGGGAAGCACCGGGTCGTTGAGGGGACGCTCGACGTGATCGATCGGAACAGTGACCGTCATTGGCCGCCACCTATCGGTAAAGTGAGAACGTGTGTTTCCTGATATTGCCCTGTCAATGGGACAGGTGTCAAGATGGCAGGCATGGCACAGGTCCGTCCCTACCGCGGCGTCGACGCGGTCGAACGCGTCGCAGGTCGCCGTCGCCGCCTGCTGGATGCCGGGCTCGACCTACTCGGCGCCGCAGGTAAGGACCCCGCCGAGTTGACCGTGCGCGCAATCTGCGGGCAGGCCGCGCTGGGCGTTCGGTACTTCTACGAAAGCTTCAACGACAAAGACGACTTCGTCGGAGCGGTGTTCGACTCGGTGATCGCCGACATCGCCGCGACCACCCAGGCCGCCGTCGCGGCGGCATCCCCGGCCGAGCAGGCCCGTGCCGCGATGGCCAACGTCGTCCGCACGATCTCCGCCGACCCCCGCGTCGGACGCCTGCTGTTCAGCGTCGAGCTGTCCAATACCGTGATCGTGCGCAAGCGCGCGGAGTCGACGGCCTTGTTCGCCGCCCTGCTCTTCGCCCATGCGGGCGCGAAAGGGGCGCTGGACAACGACCAGGTCAAGGCCGCATCCCATTTCGCGGTCGGCGGCGTGGGTCAAGCCATCAGCGCATGGCTGTCCGGGGAAGTCGAACTCGACCACGACGAGCTGGTGGAGCTGCTGGCCGCGCTGATCGATCAGCTGGCCGCGATGCCGCCAAGACCCTAGACGCCCACCCGGGGCCGGCGATCCGCGGCGGTCTTCGGCTCGGTCGTGGTGTCACTGTCGGTGAATTCCTTGGTCCAGCAGGCGAACTCGAGGGTGATGCCGTCCGGATCGAAGAAGTAGAACGACCGCACGTACACCCCCGGATGTACCGTCGGGGAGACCTGCTGCTTGCTCTCGTCATGGTTGAGCACCGGGCCGACGCGCACACCCTTGTCCTTGAGCCGCTGCCGGTATTCGTCAAACTTCTCCGCCGGGACATGGAACGCCAGGTGATTCATGGTGCTCACGGCGCTCACGATGTCGCCGATACCCGGAATCGCTTCGGGCGACGAGATTCCCGGAACGCGATCCGGTGCGTCGGCGAACCAGAAGAACGCCACGCAGTCGCCGTTACCTGCATCGAAGAAGAAGTGTTGTCCCATGCCCCCCGGCAGGTCGAGTGACTTGATCAACGGCATTCCAAGCACATTGCTGTAGAAGTCGACCGTCTTCGCCATGTCCGAGCACACGAGCGCTACGTGGTTGATGCCGCCGAGTTCGAACTCGGAATTCGGGTTGTTCGGCTTGATCATGTGTGGCTGCTCCTCTAGTCAAGCTCGATTTCTGAATCTAACATCAGGTTCAGGTTCGATCAATGGTCCGATCGGCGAACCGATCAATGGTCGAGGAGAGGCCGTGTCCGCAAGTTCTCGCGTGCAGCTTCCGACGCTGCGCGGTCGGCGGACGCAGGCGGCGATCGACGCGGGAGCCCGATCAGTGATCGCCCGCAAAGGCATTCTCGCAACGACGATTTCGGATATCGCCGCCGAAGCCGGCAAGTCCACCGCATCGTTCTACAACTACTACGACTCCAAGGAAGCGATGGTCCGCGAGTGGGCCCTGCGGTTCCGCGACGAAGCCAGGGAGCGCTCGCGGGCCGCGGCCGAGCCGGGCCTGTCGAACTGGGAGCGCTCCTACCAGGTCGCGGCCGCTCACTGGCACACCTATCGCCACCAACTCGCCGAGATCGTCAGCGTGTCGCAACTGGCGATGGTCAACGACGACTTCGCGGAATACTGGAACGACATCTGCTCGCTCCCGATCACGCTGGTCACCCATATGGTGAAACATGCTCAACAACAGGGCTTCTGCGTTGACGATGATCCACGCCTCGTGGCAGTGGCGTTGGTGTCGATGCTCAACCAGTTCTGCTACACACAATTGGCCGGGGACGCCGGGCGGGGTGGCGGGAAAGACCCGCACGGTGATGGGGACGCCGTCGATGACGAGGCATGCATCATCACGCTTGCCAACATCTTCTACCGGACGATCTATCACAAGGGGGCGGAATGACAAGGACACCATCGAGCGGCGGAACCCCTGGTGTCACCCGCGAATTCGTCGGCGCGCAGTCACCCACCGCACGTCGTGCGGGTGCGGGCGGGAACCCCTGTCAGGGCCTCTACTACCGCGGCGTCGGACGAAAACCGAAGGTGGCGATGATCGCCACGCACTACCAGATCGACTTCTCCGAACACTATCTCGCCGACTACATGGCGACCCGGGGTATCGGCTTCCTCGGGTGGAACACGCGATATCGGGGCTTCGAGAGCAGTTTCCTGCTCGACCACGCACTGGTCGACATCGGGGTGGGAGTGCGCTGGCTGCGCGAGGTGCAAGGGGTGGAAACCATTGTTCTGCTGGGTAATTCCGGCGGTGGTTCACTCATGGCGGCGTATCAGGCACAGGCTGTCGATCCGCACGTGACCCCGCTGGACGGTATGCGTCCTGCGGCGGGTCTCAACGACCTGCTGCCCGCGGACGGCTATATCGCGAGCGCTGCCCATCCCGGCCGTCCCGACGTCCTGACCGCCTGGATGGATGGGTCGGTCGTCGACGAAAGCGACCCTCTCGGCAGCGATCCCGAGCTCGACCTGTTCAATCCGGAGAACGGCCCACCCTTTTCCGAGGAGTTCGTCGCGCGCTACCGCTCGGCACAGATCGACCGCAACAACGCCATCACCGACTGGGCCGAGAACGAACTCAAACGCGTGCACGCCGCCGGCTTCTCGGACCGCCCGTTCACGGTGCTGCGGACCTGGGCGGACCCACGCATGGTCGACCCGTCCATCGAGCCGACCAGGCGTCAGCCGAACATGTGCTACGCGGGCGAGCCGATCAAGGCAAACCGCTCCGCGCACGGTATCGCCGCGGCGTGCACGCTGCGGAGCTGGATCGGCATGTGGAGCCTGCGGCACGCGCAGACCCGGGCCGAGCCGCACCTGTCCCGTCTCGCCTGTCCCGCGCTGGTGATCAACGCCGAACAGGACACCGGTGTGTATCCGTCGGACGCGCAACGCATTTATGACGCGCTGGCCTCCGAGGACAAGGCGCAGTGCTCCTTCGACACCGACCATTACTTCTCGACGCCGGGCGCACGCAGCGAGAAGGCCGATACCATCGCCAAATGGATCGCGAAGCGGTGGCGTTGAAAGTCCTCGCTCACTACGTTCCCGGTGACAGAGTCGCGCAGTTCGTTGCACCAGAAGTGGATTGGCTCGATATTCGCTACTGCGCCGAAGATGACGACGACGCTTTTTATCGAGAGCTCCCCCATGCCGACGTGATCTGGCATGTGCTGCGGCCGATATCGGGCGGGGACCTCGAGATGGCTCCGCGGTGCCGGCTCGTGCACAAGCTGGGCGCGGGCGTCAACACCATCGACGTCGAGACGGCGACGCGGCTCGGCATCGCCGTGGCGAACATGCCGGGCGCGAATGCCCCATCGGTCGCCGAGGGCACCGTGCTGCTGATGCTTGCCGCGCTGCGCAGGCTAACCGAGCTCGACCGCGTCACCCGCGACGGCAACGGCTGGCCCTCGGATCCGAGCCTCGGCGAGACGGTGCGTGACATCGGCGGGTGCACCGTCGGCTTGATCGGCTACGGCAACATCGCGAAACGCGTCGAAGCCATAGTGAGGGCGATGGGTACTCCGGCTTCTCGGGTGCTGCACACCAGCACCCGCGACGACGGTCTGCCCGGCTGGCGCGCGCTGTCCGACCTGCTTTCGGAAAGCGACATCGTCTCCCTGCACATCCCGTTGACGGACCAGACCGCGGGCTTGCTGGATCGCCGCGCCCTCGCGTCGATGCGTTCCGATGCGGTGTTGGTGAACACCTCCCGTGGCGCGGTGATCGACGAGGACGCGCTCGTCGACGCGCTGCGATCGGGCGGGCTGGCGGCCGCGGGCCTGGACGTTTTCGCCGTCGAGCCGATCCCCGCCGGAAATCCGCTCCTGACCCTGGCCAACGTGGTGCTGACCCCCCATGTCAGCTGGTACACGCTGGACACCATGAGGCGATATCTGGAGGTGGCCGTGGACAACTGCCGCCGCATCCGGGATGGCCGGGACCTCGCCAATGTCGTGAACGGTATCGTGGTTCCCAACCGACCGGTTAATAGGGAAACGCCACAATGAGGTGCAACAGCTATGCCCATCGCAATCAACACTGAGCACAACGACCTGGCTGATTCGGTCCGGTCCCTGGTGGCGCGGGTCGCGCCGTCGGAGGTGCTGCATGAGGCACTGGAGACGCCGGTTCCCAACCCGCCGCCGTACTGGAAGGCCGCCGCCGAGCAGGGTCTGCAGGGTGTGCATCTGTCGGAATCCATTGGCGGACAAGGGTTTGGTGTTCTCGAGCTGGCGATCGTGCTGGCCGAGTTCGGCTACGGCGCGGTACCCGGTCCGTTCGTACCTTCAGCGATCGCCAGCGCACTGATCGCCGCCAACGACCCCGACGCGAAGGTGCTGGCAGACCTGGCGTCCGGTGACGTGATCGCGACCTACGCGATCGACTCCGGCCTGACGGCCACCAGACAGGGCAACGACCTGGTCATTCGCGGTGAGGTCCGCGCCGTCCCCGCGGCCGCGCAGGCGTCGGTGCTGGTGCTGCCGGTGGCGATCGACAGCGGCGAGGAGTGGGTGATCCTCGACGCAGAGGCGCTTGAGATCGAGGGGGTCCAGAGCGTGGACCCACTTCGCCCGGTGGCCGACGTGCGCGCCAACGCCGTCGAGGTCGGCGACGACCGCGTGCTGGGCAACCTGAGCCGCAACCACGCACGCGCAATCATCTCGACGCTGCTGTCCGCAGAGTGTGTCGGAGTCGCGCGGTGGGCGACCGACACGGCGACGGCGTACGCCAAGATCCGCGAGCAGTTCGGCCGGCCGATCGGTCAGTTCCAGGCCATCAAGCACAAGTGCGCCCAGATGATCGCCGACACCGAGCGGGCGACCGCCGCGGTATGGGACGCGGCGCGTGCCATCGATGAGCACAGCGAAAACCCCAGCGATGAAACGGCTTTCGAGTTCGCCTCGGCAGTCGCGGCCACGCTGGCTCCCGCAGCCGTGTTACACACCACCCAGGACTGCATCCAGGTTCATGGCGGCATCGGCTTCACCTGGGAACACGACACCAACGTGTACTACCGCCGCGCGCTGCTGCTGGCCGCATGCTTCGGCCGCACCAGCGAGTACCCGCAGCGGGTCGTGGATATCGCGACGAGCACCGGAGCCCGCAAGCTCAACATCGATCTGGATCCCGAGACGGAGAAGCTACGCGACGAGATCCGCGCGGAAGTGGCGGCGCTGAAAGCGATTCCGAGCGATGAGCGGACCACCGCGATCGCCGAGGGCGGCTGGGTGGTGCCCCACCTGCCCAAGCCCTGGGGTCGCGCGGCGGGCCCCGTCGAGCAGATCATCATCGCGCAGGAGTTCAGCGCCGGCCGGGTCAAACGTCCGGCGATGGGCATCGCGGCGTGGCTGATCCCGTCGGTGGTGGCATTCGGGACCGAGCAGCAGCAGCAGCGCTTCCTGCCACCGACGCTGCGCGGCGAGATGATTTGGTGCCAACTGTTTTCCGAGCCCGGCGCCGGCTCGGACCTGGCCAGCCTGACCACCAAAGCCACCAAGGTCGACGGTGGCTGGCGGATCACCGGCCAGAAGATATGGACCACCGGCGCGCAGTACTCGCAGTGGGGCATGCTGCTGGCCCGCACCGATCCGAGCGCCCCGAAGCACAACGGCATCACCTACTTTCTGCTCGACATGAGCAGTGACGGTGTCGAGGTGAAACCGCTGCGCGAACTGACCGGCAACGCGATGTTCAACACGGTGTTCATCGACGACGTGTTCGTCCCCGACGACATGGTGCTCGGTGAGGTGAACCGCGGCTGGGAGGTCAGCCGCACCACCCTGACGGCCGAGCGGGTGTCGATCGGCAGCACTGAGCCGCCGTTCCTGCCCACCTTCGACGGCTTCGTCGACTTCATCCGCGACGGCCAGTTCGATCAGGTCGGGAAGAACACCGCGGGTCATCTCATGGCCGAAGGACACGCGGCCAAGGTGCTGAACATGCGGTCCACCCTGCTGACGCTGGCCGGTGGCGATCCGATGCCCGCGGCGGCGATCTCCAAGCTGCTGTCCATGCGAACCGGTCAGAAGTACGCCGAGTTCGCGGTGTCCTCGTTCGGCACCGACGGCGCCGTGGGGAATCCGGAGACACCGCAGGGGAAGTGGGCCGAGTTCCTGTTGGCCAGCCGCGCGACGACCATCTACGGCGGCACATCAGAGGTGCAGCTGAACATCATCGCCGAGCGGCTGCTGGGCTTGCCTCGCGATCCGTAACCGCCCTCGACGGCGGGCGTACGATCGAACTGTTGACTCACGAAAGGGGTCGGCAGCTATGAACCTTCTCAAGCGACGCCCGTCGCGGTTGATCATCACCGGTGCCGCGGCACTGGGGTTCCTGATTGCGCCTGCGGTGTTGACGGCGGAGTCGGCGGTCGAGTCGGAGGCCGCGCCGTGCTACCCCGGCTTCGTCCCCGGTAACCCGTACATCCCGTCCTGCAACGTCGGACCGCGCATCCCGAGGGTTCGCGGCGGGCCACCGGATCAGGCGGCGGTGATCGCGTGCCGCGATATCCCGGGATGCCTGTCCTGGTACATCAACCATCCGCACTGAGCACGGTTTCTCCGTGCGGTACGCGGGAACCCGTTCGACATGACCAATGACGTCGAGAAGCGCTGGGACCGGCCCCGCACCTTCCGTGCCGCGGCGGTCTACGTCGGCGCGGTCGTCGTTGTGGCGGGCATCGTCTTCGCCATATACGGATTGGCCGCCCGGGAATCGGTGATCGCGGCATCGCTGGTGCCGGCCGTTTTGTTCGCCGGCGGCGTCGGCGCATTCGTCAAGACGTATCGCGAGTGGAAAGTACAGGGGCCGTGGGTGGCCTGGCAGGGCGCGGGCTGGTTCCTACTCACCCTGATGCTGGTGTGCCTGTCGATTCCCGGCGCCGCGATACTGTCCGCCTAAGGCAGGTGGAACTATTCCGACCCTTCGGTGTCCATCTCACGTAGTTCGCGCTTGAGGATCTTGCCAGTGGGATTGCGCGGCAACTCGTCGAGGAACACCACCTCGCGGGGGACCTTGTAGCGGGCCAGATTGTCCCGCACGTACGCCTTGATGCCGTCCTCGTCGATCGACGCACCATCGGTCTTGACCACGAAGCAGCGCAACCGGTGCCCCCACTCCTTGTCTTCGACACCGAGCGCGGTGGCCTCGACGACCTCGGGATGCCCGCTCACCAGGTCCTCGATCTCGGCGGGGAACACGTTCTCACCGCCGGAGACGATCATCTCGTCGTCACGACCGCTCACGTACAGCAGACCGTGCTCGTCGAAGTAGCCGACGTCGCCGGACGACATCAGTCCGTCGATGATCTGTTTGTGCCCGCCACCGGTATAGCCCTCAAAGGGGAAGGTGTTGCCGACGAAGATGCGTCCCACCTCGCCCTGCGGTAGCTCGGCGCCGTTGTCATCGAGGATCTTGACCTTGACGCCCTTGACGACGGGGCCGACCGTGCCCGGATTGATCGACAGGTCCTTGGGCCGCGCGATGGTCGCGAAAGCGATCTCGGTCGAGCCGTACAGGTTGTAGACGACGGGGCCGAGGTCCTTCAGCGCGCGCGTCGCCAGCTCGGCGCCCAGCTGTGACCCGGACACGAACACGATGCGCAATGACGACAGGTCGGGTTTGGGCTGGGTCTTCTCGAGTTCGTCGAGCAGCCGAGACAACATCACCGGTACGACGACGATTGCGGTGGCCTTGTTCTTCTCGATGTCCGCCAGCACGGTCGCCGGCTTGAAGCGCCTGCGCAGCACCAGCGTGGAGCCCAGCATCATCGCGATCGTGGCGTGCAGGAAACCGAGCGCGTGGAACATCGGCGCCGGAAGCGACGTCACCTCCCCCGCCTTGAACGGGACGTGGGACAGCACGCCGCCGATGGGCGCCAGCGAGGGCGGGGTGCTGCGGTTGGCTCCCTTGGGCGTCCCGGTGGTACCGCTGGTCAGGATGATGATCGACGAGTGCTTGCTCACCTTGGGGGCGTGCGCGGAACTGCTGCGGGCGATCAGATCCGCGATCGTCTCGTCGGTGCTTTCGGACGGCCCGTCTTTGTCCGGGTTGGTCGGTAGCGCGCGCAGCTTGCCGAAATCGGGGTCGGCCTGCGAAACGGCGGACGTGTACTCGTCGTCGTAGATGATGACCTTCGCGCCTTCGCGTTCCGACACCTCCTTGACCTGGGGTCCGGAGAATTCGCTGTTGAGCAGGATGATGCGCGCCCCGGTGCGGGCCGCGCCGTACACCGAGACGAGGAACCACCGGTGGTTTCGCGCGAGGATCGCCACCCCGTCGCCACCCTTGACGCCCATGGCCAGCAGGCCGTTGGCGACGGCGTGCGCCGCATCGTCGAGTTCTTTGAAGGTGAACTCGCCCTCGTCGTCGATGACGGCGACGCGATCCGGCGTGCGGCGCGCGTTGAGCGCCGGGATCATGCCGAACTCGCCCCAGCGCCGGATGTCGGCGAGGAACGCGGCGATGTTCTGCGGTGCCTCCAGCTTCAGCGCGCCGGCTTCGAACATCTTGCGGGCGTAGTGCAGTTCGGCCGATCCGCGCTCCAGGTACTTCTGGGAGGTCTGCTGGATCTTGGCCGCTGCCTGCAACGGAAGATCGGTTAGCTTGGGCATGAACCCACAATATGTGACACGGGTCGCATGTCGGCCTGGAACCTAACATGGACCCATGCCCGCCCCGCTCCACTTGGAGGTCGACGGTCAGCAGGTGCCCATCACCAACCCTGACAAGGTCGTGTTCCCGGCATTCCAGGGACACGGCGAGGTCACCAAGATGGACCTGATGCGCTACTACCTGCGCGTCGCCGACGGAGCGCTGCGCGGTGTGGCCGACCGGCCGATGATTCTCAAGCGGTTCGTCAAGGGCATCACCGAGGAGGCGGTGTTCCAGAAGCGTGCGCCAGCGAAGCGGCCGAACTTCGTCGACGTCGCCGAACTGAAATACGCGTCCGGAACGTCGGCCAAAGAAGCGGTGATCCGCGACGCGGGTGGGCTGGTGTGGGCTGTCAACCTCGGCTGTGTCGACCTCAATCCCCACCCGGTGCGCGCCGACGACCTGGCCCACCCCGACGAGTTACGCGTCGACCTCGATCCGATGCCCGGTGTGGACTGGCGCCAGATCGTCGCGGTGGCGCTGATCGCCCGCGAGGTACTCGAGGACTACGGGCTGACGGCATGGCCCAAGACCTCCGGGTCGCGAGGCTTCCACATCTATGCGCGCATCGAACGACGCTGGCCGTTCAAGCAGGTGCGCCTGGCCGCACAGACAATCGCGCGCGAGGTGGAAAGCCGCGCTCCGGACCTCGCCACCAGCCGGTGGTGGAAGGAGGAGCGAGAGGGTGTGTTCGTCGACTTCAACCAGAACGCGTTCGACCGCACGGTGGCATCTGCCTACTCGGTGCGGTCGCTGCCGGACGCACGGGTGTCGACACCGTTGTTGTGGGACGAGGTCGCCGACTGCCATCCCGAGCAATTCACCATCGCGACCGTGCCACAGCGGTTCGAGGATTACGGCGACCCGTGGGAGGGAATAGACGACTCAGCGGGTTCACTCGATTCGCTGCTCGACCTCGCCGACAAGCTCGGCCCGCCCGAGAAGGCGCCGCGCGGCGCACGCAAAGGAACGGGCCGCCGTGAGTCGGTGATGCCGCTGATCGAGGTCGCCCGCACGAAGACCAAAGACGAGGCGATGGCCGCGCTGGACGCCTGGCGTGAACGTTACCCGTCGGTAGCTGAAAGGCTCGAAGCGCCAGACATTCTGGTAGACGGCATGCGGGGCCCCAGTTCGATCTGGTACCGCATTCGAATCAACCTGCAACATGTGCCCGAGGATCAGCGGCCTCCGCAGGAACCGCTGCTCGCCGACTACAACCCGTGGGAGAACTACACGGGGCCGCAATGGATGCGCCGAGACTGACTCGTTTGCTATTCGGCAGACCTGGGCACCAAAACACGTTCTTACCAAAGTATTAGCGATAGCACCCGGTTGCCTTACTTTGCCTGGATACCTTGAGACTCAAGAGACCGAGGGGAGGCAACATGTACGGCAACCCGGCGTTCGATTGTGCTGGCGCTCAGATCCATGCGGTGTGCCGTCAGTTGGCCACCGTAGTGACCGTCGAAGGCGTGATCGACGACACCAACATCGAGCGGGTCACCGCCCTGGCGCTTCGGTTCGTCATCGCGGAGAAACCCTTCGTGCTCGACCTCAGCAGCGTGAGTTCCTATTCAGGACACGCACTTTCGCTGCTGTCCGCGGTCGACGAGAGTTGCTTCCACAGCGGTGTGGAGTGGTCGCTGATCACCAGCGCCCCCGTCATGCGCGCGATGCAGGCTGCCGGGCTCAGCTTCCCGGTCGCCGAGTCGATTCCCGACGCGCTCCATCATTTCGCCGACAGCATCGACGAACGCCGTCGCCTGCTGCCCCTGCTGACCAAGAAATCCGCATAGCGGAAAGGTCCGAAAATGCTTCTCGATATTCGCTGGCTCCAGTTCCTGCTTGGGCGCCGTCACCTGCCCGCCAGGCGCGCACTGCCCGCCGCTCGGTAACCGTATTGCGCTGGATCGTCGACGGCATGAACGTCGTCGGGTCCCGCCCGGACGGCTGGTGGCGCAATCGCCGGTCGGCGATGTCCACCTTGATCGAACATCTCGAACGTTGGGCGTCCACCGAAGGTGAGGACGTGACGGTGGTGTTCGAGCATCCGCTGTCACCGCCGCTGGAATCGTCGGTCATCACCATCGCGCACGCACCGCGGGCGGCGGCCAACTCGGCCGACGACCACATCGTCACGCTGGTCGGGTCCGCCGAGAATCCGCAGGACGTCCGCGTGGCTACCTCGGATCGTGCACTGTCAGAGCGGGTCGGGGCGCTCGGCGCGACGGTCTACCCCGCGCAGCGCCTGCGTGACCTCATTGACCCTCGCTGACGCGCTCACCGGTCCAGTTGGCCAGCAGGCGTAAGGCGGTCTCCGAGGGCGACGCCGCCTCCGCGGTGTAGAGGCACAGGGTCTGGTCGGGATCGCCGAGTAGCGCGACGGACTCGTACTGCAACGTCAGGTCCCCGACGAGCGGATGGTGGTAACGCTTCGTTCCGTGCGTGCGTTCGCGCACATTGTGATCGGCCCAAAAACGGCGAAACTCCGGGCTCTTCACCGACAGCTCACCCACCAACTCCATCAGCAGCGGATCGTCGGGATGACGTCCGGCGTCCAGGCGCAAGGTCCCGACGTTGTCCTTGGCGACCTCCTCCCAATCGACGAACAGCTCTTGGGTGGACTCGTCTAAAAAGGTGTAGCGCAACAGATTTCGTTCGCGTGGCGGGAGCGCTTCGAAATCCGTGAGTAGCGCCCGCGCCAGTTTGTTCGCGGCGAGCACATCCATCCGGCGGCCGAAGACGAACGCGGGCGTCACGTCGTCCAGCGTCTCGAGGATGCGCCGCACACCGGGCCGCACGCGTTGCACGGGCGCCGGCGCACGCCTGCGCGGCCGTCGCGGGTTGGTCTTGGCGATCCGAAACAGGTACGCGCGTTCGGTGTCGTCGAGGCGCAACGCGCGAGCCACGGCATCGAGAACCTCGTCGGACACATTCAGGTGCCGGCCCTGTTCGAGGCGGCTGTAGTAGTCCACGCTGACACCGGCAAGCGCAGCGACCTCTTCGCGACGCAACCCTGGCACGCGTCGCCTACGACCGGTGCCGCCGACATCGACATCGTCGACGTTCAGCCGCGCGCGGCGGGTACGCAGGAAGTCCCTCAGCTCCGCGTTGTGCTCCATGTCAACCAGTCTGAGGCCCCCGGCGCGTGCACGCCGGAACAAACGTAGGTCTGCCAGACCTAGGTAGAGCAGTGCTCGAATAGGCGGAAAGCATCGTGCCGTCGCGATGTTGATGTGGGCATGACCACTTCAACCAACACCACCAACACCGACACCACTCTCATCGGCCGCGTCGCCGTCGTGACCGGCGCGTCCAGCGGCATCGGCGAGGCCACCGCCAAGCGCCTGGCCGCATCCGGCGCCAAGGTCGCCGTGCTCGCTCGGCGCGCAGAACGACTCGACAAGCTCGTCAACGAGATCGAGCAGGCCGGCGGCACCGCCCTGGCCGTTCCCATCGACGTGTCCGACGCCGAGGCCGTACGCGCCGCCGCCGATCGGGTGGCTCGCGAGCTGGGCACCGTCGACCTGCTGTTCAACAACGCCGGGGTCATGCTTCCGGCACCCGTCGAGGAACAGCGCTTCGATCAGTGGCAGCAACAGATCGACCTGAACATCAGCGGCCTGATGTATGTGATCGGCGCATTCATTCCGCAACTGATCGCGTCGGCTTCCGAGAAGGGGGTCGCCGACCTGATCAACACCTCGTCGATCGGCGCGCAGAACATCTTCCCGAACTTCGCCGTCTACGCGGGAACGAAGGCCTACGTGACACACATGTCGCGAACGCTGCGTGCAGAACTCGGCCCCAAGGGAATCCGGGTCTCCGCGATCGAGCCTGGCATCGTCGGGACGGAACTGCCGAACCACGTGACCGACGCCGGGGCAGGAGAATGGATCTCCGAGACGAAGGGGCAGATCGATGTGCTCGAATCCGAGGATGTGGCTGAGGCGATCAACTTCCTGGCCAGCCAGCCGGCCCGGGTGAACTTCCAGCAGCTCACGATCATGCCGACCGCGCAGGTTTCCTAGCCGCCGGCACGATCGCCGCGAGGTCGGATCGGTCGCTGACTAATATTCGTCCATGCCGTCCAAGGCAAGGCGCCCCGACCTCGCGGCGATGCTCGCTCCGCTGCTCCGTGAGTTGATCGCCGCAGAGCTTCCAGTGCTGGCCGAACACGATGTGTCGATGTGGGGCTACGCCGTGCTGCTCGCCCTCGACGAATCCCCGGTACGCACCCAGGCGGCGCTCGCCGAGGCCATCGGTGCCGACAAGACGCGCATCATCCCGACGCTCGACGAGCTGCAGACCAAGGGCCACATCGAGCGGCACGCCGACCCCGACGATCGCCGCGTACGACTGCTTTCCATCACCGAATCCGGCCGCCAGGTGAAAGAGACGGTGCAGAACGACATCCAGCGCGCCGAGGAGCGCTGGCTCTCGGCGCTCTCAGCCGACGAGCGTCGAGTGTTCCTGAACGCGCTACAGAACATCACACGCGTGCGCCATGCCCCTTAGGGTCGAAGAGTGAACCGCCTCGACCGCTTCTTCGAGATCTCGGAGCGAGGGTCCACGCTCACCAACGAGATCCGCGGCGGCGTAGTCACTTTCATCGCGATGGCCTACATCATCGTGCTGAACCCGATCATCTTGTCCGGCATCGACGACGTCACGGGCAGCCAGCTCGAATTCGATCAGGTCTCGGCGGTGACGTCGCTGGCCGCGGGCGTCATGACCATCCTGTTCGGTCTCATCTCGCGACTGCCATTCGCGTTCGCCGCGGGACTGGGCCTCAACTCGTTCGTCGCAACGACGCTGGTCGACTCGCTGACCTGGCCCGAGGCGATGGGACTCGTCGTCATCAACGGGCTCATCATCGTCGCACTCGCGGCGACCGGGTTGCGCAGACTCGTCTTCGACGCCGTCCCGATCCAGCTGAAGATCGCGATCACCGCCGGCATCGGCTTGTTCATCCTGTTCATCGGATTGGTCGACGCCGGCTTCGTCGGGTCGACGGGAACACCGTCGCCTCCGATGGGCCTGGGCATCGGCGGCGCCGGGGACATCAGCACAGTCCCCACCGTCATCTTCGTGTTCACGCTGTTGGTGACAGGCATCCTCGTGGCGCGACGGGTGCGTGGCGGCATCCTGATCGGACTCGTCGCGGGCACCGTGGTCGCCGTCGTCGTCGAGGCGATCTGGCATCTCGGGTCGGCGGTCGAGAAGCCCGGCGGCTGGAGCCTGTCGGTGCCGACCTTGTCGGGATCGCCGTTCGCGCTGCCCGACCTATCACTGATCGGCGATGTCAGCCTCTTCGGCAGCTTCGGCCGCATCGGGGCGATCGCCTTCGTGATGTTCGTGTTCACTCTGGTCTTCGCGAACTTCTTCGACGCGATGGGCAGTTTCACCGGCCTCGCGCGTGAGTCCGGGCTCGCCGACGATCAAGGAATCTTTCCGCGCCTGCGTTCGGCGCTGATCGTCGAGGGCGCCGGCGCGGTCGTCGGCGGGGCGACGTCGGCGTCGTCGCAAACCGTCTTCGTCGAGTCCGGAGCCGGTATCGAAGAGGGCGCCCGTACGGGTCTCGCGAATCTCGTTACGGGCGTTCTGTTTATGGCCGCCATGTTCATCTCGCCACTCGCATCGATCGTTCCGACCGAGGTCGCCGCGGCTGCGCTGGTGGTCGTCGGAACGATGATGGCGGCCCATCTGCGGCACATCGACATATCCGAGTTCTCCATCGCGCTGCCCGTCGTGCTCACCGTGGCGACCATGCCGTTCTCCTACTCGATCGCCAACGGCATCGGCGTGGGATTCATCGTGTGGGTGGTGACCCGCTCGGCAGCGGGCAAGGCCCGCGAAATCAGCCCGCTGATGTGGATCGTCGCCGCGGGCTTCGTGGTCTACTTCGCGCGCGGCTGGGTCGAGTCACTGCTTGGCATGTAGCGCCGCGAGGTCGTGAGGCCCCGCCGCGGGATAGCCGTGCGCCGCACGCACGGCGTCGGAGAACCGCCGTAGGACGACAACGGCATTCTCGAAGTCGTCACCAAGGGCTCGTAGGACCGGCACGCACTGCGCATCGGTGCGGCTCTCGATGGCCTCCCGCTCCTGCCTGCCTCGATCGGTCAGCCCGCCATCGTCGATCACACCGCGGCTTTCCAGGCCGGCGATGGCCGCGTCGAGCTCGCCGTCCGACCAGCCCCTGGTCCTGACGTACGTCTTGGGCCCCAACCCCCAGTACAGCTCGGTCGTCAGTCCGATCTCGATGGCGCTGTAACCGGCCGACGTCCAGGCGGCCGTATGCGCGTCGCCGCGGAATTCGCGAAGGCGGTCGGCGAACCGCCACGCCGCGCTGAGCGGGTCCTCGGGCACATCGGCATTCATCAACCCCGCATAAAGCGGGCGCCCCGCGACTGGAAGCGATCCGCTCACCGGTCCCAGGAGTCGGGCCAGCTCGTCGGCGCCGTCCGGGTTGGCCCCGAGGATCCTTCGCAACTGACCCGCGGCGGCCTCATCCCGGGCCGCGATGATCTCCACGGCGCTCGTCAGCGACCAGCCGTGTTCGATCGCAGGTACCACGATCGCCGGGTTGAACACCGCGAACGCCGACGCCACCACCTCACCCGGCACCTGTCCGAGGATCGCGCCGCGACTGCAGAAGTAGGCGTTCATATCGGGCATCGCCACCCCGCCGGCGCGTCCCGGACTGCCGGAGAAGCCGAGCTTCTCGTACCCGGCGTGGGCCTCGGGGGCGAAATAAACCTGCCCGGCGAAGGCTTCGACGGCACCCGCCAGAATTCGCGTTGCGCGAAACGCGCTATCAGCACCGGCCATTGGCTCACGGTAACCTGCAGACCTATGGGGAAGCGATGAGCGCGGGCCTGTTCGGACTTCTCGACGACGTGGCGGCGCTGGCGCGGCTGGCGGCGGCGTCGGTCGACGACATCGGTGCCGCGGCGGGACGCGCGACCGCCAAGGCTGCGGGCGTCGTGATCGACGACACCGCGGTGACGCCGCAGTACGTGCACGGCATCACCGCCGACCGCGAACTGCCGATGATCAAGCGGATCGCCATCGGCTCGCTGCGCAACAAGCTGCTGTTCATCCTGCCCGCGGCCCTGCTCCTCAGCCAGTTCGTGCCGTGGATCGTGACGCCGATCCTGATGTTGGGCGCCACCTACCTCTGCTACGAAGGCGCGGAGAAGGTACTGGGCTGGTTCACCGGACACGACGCCCATGCCGCACCCGCGTCGATCCTCGGCGAAGACGCCGAGAAGCAGATGACGGCGGGGGCGATCCGCACGGATTTCATCCTGTCCGCCGAGATCATGGTGATCGCGCTCAATGAGGTGGCGGGCGAGAGGTTCTGGTCGCGGTTCGCGATCCTCGTCGTGGTCGCGATCGTCATCACGGCCGCTGTCTACGGCGTCGTCGCGCTGATCGTGAAAATGGACGACATCGGCCTGAACCTCGCACAGCGCTCGTCGAAGTTCACACAGAAGGTCGGTCGTGGGCTTGTCAACGCGATGCCCAAACTGCTGTCGGCGCTGTCGACCATCGGCACCGTCGCAATGCTCTGGGTCGGTGGGCACATCCTCCTGCTGGGAACCGACACGCTGGGCTGGCACGCGCCCTACGGCTTCGTGCACCACTTCGAGGACCTGATAAAGCGCGCGGTCGCCGAGGGTCTCGGCGGCGTGCTGGCATGGCTGGTCAACACCGCGGCTTCGGCAGTCATCGGATTGGTCGTCGGCGCCGTCGTCGTGGCGATCATGCACGTGCTGCCGTTCGGCAAGAAGAAGCACGAGAAGGCGCCCGCCGCTTAGCTGTTGGCCCGGAGCATCGGACGGACGCCGGATCGGTTGCGGCGAAGCCCATTCGGGCGAGGTCGTCGAATGTGACCGAATGGTGAACTATGCCGCCGTCACGAGCGCATCTCGTGTCGAAGGAGCATCTTGGAAATAGCCCCGCGTAGCTTCCCAGGAGCCGACGCATATGAACTCAAAACTGAACGACATCGCCGCAGCCCAAGGCGATGCCATCGACTCGCGTTATCACCCGTCGGCGGCGCTGCGCCGGCAACTCAACAAGGTGTTCCCGACCCACTGGTCGTTCCTGCTCGGCGAGATCGCGTTGTACAGCTTCATCGTCCTGATCGTCACCGGCGTCTACCTCAGCTTGTTCTACGACCCATCGATGGCCGAAGTCACCTATGACGGTGTATACCAACCGCTGCGCGGCATCGAGATGTCGAAGGCCTACGCGTCCACGCTGGACATCAGCTTCGAGGTGCGCGGCGGGTTGTTCGTCCGACAGGTCCACCACTGGGCGGCACTGTTGTTCGCCGCAGCGATCATGGTGCACCTGGCCCGCATCTTCTTCACCGGCGCTTTTCGCCGGCCCCGCGAAGCGAACTGGGTGATCGGCTCGCTGCTGTTGATCCTGGCCATATTCGAGGGTTTCTTCGGCTACTCACTGCCCGACGATCTGCTGTCCGGGACAGGCATTCGCGCGGCGCTGTCCTCTATCACGCTCGGCATCCCGGTGATCGGCACCTGGCTGCACTGGGCGCTGTTCGGCGGTGACTTTCCATGCGGCGGTGTTGGATACCAGTGCACCCAGGACGGAATCCTGTTGCCGCGTCTGTACGCGATTCATATTCTGCTTTTCCCCGGAATCATGCTCGCGCTCATCGGAATTCACCTCGCCCTGGTGTGGTTCCAGAAGCACACCCAGTTTCCCGGCCCGGGCCGCACCGAGAGCAACGTGGTCGGCGTGCGGGTGATGCCGGTGTTCGCGGTCAAGTCGGGGGCGTTCTTCGCGATGGTCGTCGGCATCCTCGGCCTGATGGGCGGGTTGCTGCAAATCAACCCGATCTGGAATCTGGGACCCTACAAACCGGCGCAGGTGTCGGCCGGCAGCCAGCCTGACTTCTACCTGATGTGGACGGACGGGCTGATCCGTCTGTGGCCGGCCTGGGAGCTCTACATCGGCAACCACACGGTACCGGCTGCCGTTGCGGTCGCGGTGCTGATGGGCCTCGTGTTCATGCTGCTGATCATCTACCCGTGGATCGAGAAGAAGGTCACCGGCGACGATGCTCACCACAACCTGCTGCAGAGGCCCCGCGACGTCCCGGTGCGCACCGGCATCGGCGCCATGGCGATTGCGTTCTACATCGTGCTCACGTTCAGCGCGATGAACGACATCATCGCGTACAAATTCGACGTCTCGCTGAATGCGACCACCTGGATCGGGCGGATCGGCATGGTCGTGCTGCCCGCAATCGTGTACTACGTCACCTACCGGTGGTGCATCGGCCTGCAGCGCAGCGACCGCGCGGTGCTCGAGCACGGCATCGAGACCGGAATCATCAAGCGGTTGCCGCACGGAGCCTACGTCGAATTGCATCAGCCGCTGGGGCCCGTCGACTCCGACGGTCACCCAATTCCGTTGGCCTACCAGGGCGCTGCGATTCCGAAGCGGATGAACAAGCTCGGCGCCGCGGGAGCACCGGGCAGCGGAAGTTTCTTGTTCGCCGACCCGCCGTCTGAGCAGGAGGCGCTGACCGCGGCGCATCATGCGTCGGAACAACGTGCCCTCACCGCGTTGCGGGAACACCAGGAAGGCAACGGCTCGTCAAACGGAAACACCAACGGACATCACTGACTGCTCGACAACCCGGCGCATAATGAACCAGTGAGCTTCCACGAAGTCCGCGAGCTCCTCATCGAAGCCAACTCGGACGAGGTGTTGGATGTCATGCTGGATCTGGAGGCACTCCCCGAGTGGTCACCCGCCCATCTCTCGTCGACGATACTGGAGCGGGATCAATCGGGACGGCCGCTGCGCAGCAGGTCACGCATCCAGGTTGCCGGATTCACCGACGATGTCGTGATCGCCCTCCGCTACCACCCCGATGGATACAGCTCACGACTGGAATCCGCGATGCATCAACGCGCGCAGAACGTGCGATACACGTTGACCCCCGACACGAACGGAACGCGGGTGCGATTCGAAATCACCGTTGAACCGACCCTGCCCGTACCCAATTTCATCCTGCGGCGCGTCACCGAGGGACTCAGGTACACAGCGAGCGAGGGTCTTCGTCAGCGGGTGCTTGCGTTGCGACGCCGAAATTCGCGGGATTGATCGTCGAAGACACGATGCCCAATGGCAGGTGAGACGGCGTTGCGGGGGGAACGATTCTAAGCGAAACGGCGGTCACACCATGATCTTTCGGGCGGCCGCCTGTACCGCGTCGGTGATGGCCCCGACCAACGGGCTGTCGAGTTTCCAGCACTGCCAGAACAGCGGCACGTCCAGGTGCGCGTCGACCACCCGAGCAAACGAACCGTCCGCGAGTTCCGGTTCGGCCAGATTCTGCGGGAACATGCCCCACCCGAGGCTCGCCCGCACGGCACTCCCGAAGCCTTCTGCCGTCGGCACAAAGTGTTGCGGACGAGTGATGTCGCGTCGAAAAACTTTGCGCACCAGCATGTCCTGCAGCGCATCGTCGCGATTCCACGCCAGCGAGGGTGCCGCCGCCACGGCGCGGGCCGTGAAACCTTGGGGCAGATGTCTTTCGATGTACCGTGGGGCTGCGACGGCTACGTACCTCATCACGCCTAGCGGCAACACTCGGCAACCCGTCACCGGCGTGCGTTCGGTCGTCACCGCCCCCATCACCACACCCTCGCGAAGCAGTCGCGCCGAATGGTCCTGGTCCTCGATGCGGATGTCGAACAAGACGCCATCCAACGCGCCGAGGACTCCGGTGAACCACGTCGCCATCGAATCGGCGTTGACGGCCAACGCAACACGCGGAGCGGACCCGTCACCGCCGCCCATCTCTGTCAACGCCTCGGCCTCCAGCAGCGCGGTCTGCGCCGCCAACCGCAACAGGGGAGCGCCCGCCGCCGTGGCCACACATGGCTTCTCCCGTACCACCACTACCTGACCAACCCGCTGCTCGAGCGCCTTGATGCGCTGGCTGATTGCCGATGGAGTCACGTGGAGCCGGGCCGCGGCGGCATCGAACGACCCGTGCTCGATGACGGCCGCGAATGCCGCCAGTTGCTGACCGTCTATGTGCATTGGGCCGATGCCTCCGTTTCGGCCCTCGGCTTGTGCCCCAAGTAGACCACCACGACAGCGGCGGCCAGCGACAGCACGCCGACCACCCACATCGCGGCCTTGGCATCGCCGGTCAGATCGTTCAGCCATCCGGTGATGTACGGCCCGCCGAACCCGCTGAGGTTTCCCAGCGAGTTGATCAGTGCGATACCGCCGGCCGCGGCCACCCCGGTCAGGAAGGTGGACGGCAGCGCCCAGAAGACGGGCAGGGCACACATCACCGAGCAGGTGGACAGGGTGACGGCGACCATCGCCAGGTAGGGGTCGGCCATGTAGAGCGCGGCCGGAATGGATACCGCACCGACGATCGCCGGTATCGCGACGTGCCAGACCCGTTCGTTGGTTCGGTCGGCGTGCCGCGCCCAGGGCACCATCACGATGGCAGCGACGACGTACGGAACAGACGTCACCAGGCCGCGCTCGATGACGCTCAGATGAGTGCCGTACTGCTCCTGGAATCCGGCGACGATGGTCGGCAGAAAGAACCCGACCGCATACAGGCCGTAGGTGATTCCGAAGTAGATGAACGCCAGTAGGAGGATTCTCGGGTGACTGAGCGCCTTCTTGAGTGGCCAGTCCTGGCCGGTCTCGGCGAGTGAGCGTTCGACGTCCAGTGTCGTTTCCAGCCAATCCTTTTCATCGGTCTTCAGCCAGGCCGCGTCGGCCGGTCGGTCCGTGAGGTAGAACCAGCAGGCGAACGCGAGCATGACCGCCGGGATGCCCTCGACGAGAAACATCACGCGCCAGCCTTCGAGACTGAAAAGGCCGTGCCCCCAATCGATGATCAGCGAGGAAAGGGTGGATCCGATGGCTGTCGATACCGGCACAGCCACCATGAACAGCGACACCGCCTTGGCGCGATGCTTTTCCGGAAACCAGAAGGTGAGGTAGAGAATGATGCCGGGGAAGAATCCGGCTTCCGCCACGCCGAGCAGGAAGCGAAGGACGATGAGCGTTTCCGCGTTCGGCACGAAAGCGATTGCGCTACTGATGATTCCCCACGTCAGCATGATGCGTGCGAGCCAACGGCGGCCGCCGAACTTGTGAAGCGCGATATTGCTCGGCACTTCCAGCAACAGATAGCCGATGAAGAAGATGCCCGAGGCGAAGCCGAACATCTTGGCGCTCATCGCCAGGTCTTCGTTCATGCCGTTGGGGCCGGCGAAGCTGATGTTGACGCGATCGAGGTAGTTGACGAAGTAGAGCAGGATCAGAAACGGGATCAGACGGCGGGTGACCTTCGTCATCGTCTGGGGTCCCAGCGCCGAATCTGGAAGGTGGGTGGTCATCGTTGCCCTCCTGCGCAGGTCCGTCGCAATCGGACCAGATTCAACGGGTCGCCGGGGCGACTACGACGGTTCGGGGTATCGGTCTGGATCGGCGACAGCTCATCAGTTATCCTAATGCAGATGAAGAATCATTAGCTGTACTGAACGGCCGCAGGTTCCTACCGTCGAAGACATGAACTCACCGCTGCTCGTCGGCTTCCTTGCCTCCCTGACGCTGATCATCGCGATCGGCGCACAGAACGCCTTCGTGCTGCGCCAGGGCATCCGCGGTGAACATGTGGCCGCGGTGGTGGCGGTGTGCGCGGTATCCGACATCCTGCTCATCACCGCGGGCATCGCCGGCATCGGCGCCCTGATCGCCGCACACCCGGGCGCGCTCGACATCGCCCGGTTCGGTGGCGCCGCGTTCCTGATCGGTTACGGAATGCTCGCGGCGCGTCGCGCCTGGCGGCCGGCCGCGTTGACGCCGTCCGAGAAGGGCCCGGCTCGGCTGCTCGAGGTGCTGGTCACCTGCCTCGCTCTCACGTGGCTCAATCCGCACGTCTACCTCGACACGGTGATCCTGTTGGGCACCCTGGCCAACGAGCACAGCGAGCAGCGGTGGCTGTTCGGCGTCGGCGCGGTCACCGCGAGCGTGGTTTGGTTCGTCAGCCTCGGACTCGGCGCGCGGCGCCTCTCCGGGCTGTTCGCCACCCCACTCACCTGGCGGATCCTCGACGGACTGATTGCCGTCACTATGACCGGACTCGGTGTGTCTTTGATCTTGTCCTGAAATAATCCGCGTATGACGGTTGGCGGGCCAGCGCTGGGTTTGCGTGACCGCAAGAAGATCCAGACTCGCGACACCATTCGGCGCGAGGCCATGCGGCTCATCAAGGCCAACGGTTACGCGAGCACCACGATCGAACAGATCGCCTTCGCGGCGGACATCGCACCCAGCACCTTCTTCCGCTACTTCCCCACCAAAGAGTCGGTGCTGATCGCGAACGACCTGGACCAGGTGACCATTGACGCCCTTGCCGGCTTGCCGTCAGACATGCCGCGGTTCAAGGCATTTCGGCGCTCACTCGAAATCACTCTGGTCGCGCTGACCGCGGCGGAGTGGCGATTCGAACGCGCCCGGTTGCGACTGGTCCTTTCGGTGCCGGAACTCAAAGCCGCCCAGCTGGACGAGTACCGGCACACCGTCGAGCGACTCGCCGAGTCAGAGGCACACCGCACCGGGCGCGACCCGCAGGATCTGGAGGTCCGCGTGTTCGTCGGTGCATTGTCCGGCGGGTTGATGGCCGCCCTGGACGGCCATCTGTCCGAACTGACCAACCGGATGCAACGGACCCTGGACCTCCTCGAAGCCGCGATGCACTTCGATGGAATCGTGGAGACATGACCGCTACGAGAAAGTCCGTATTCATCACCGGTGCCGCGGCGGGAATCGGGAGGGCCACCGCACTGACGTTCGCCCGAAACGGATTTCTCGTCGGCGGCTTCGACATCGACGAGGTCGGGCTCAAGACGCTCGCCGACGAGATCGACCAACGCGGAGTGGGCCGGGCGATCGTCGGCCACCTAGACGTCACCGACCCCGATGAAATGGCGCAGCGGGTCGGAGATTTCACGAAGGCGGCCGGCGGCCGGCTCGATGTGATGATCAACAACGCCGGTATCTTGCGAGCAGGCCGTTTCGAGGAGATGGAGCTCGGCGGTCACTTCAAGGAGATCGACATCAACACCAAGGGCGTGGTGAACGGGCTTTATGCCGCCTTTCCCTACCTGCGGTCCACGCGGAACTCCGTCGTCGTCAACCTCGCCTCCGCATCGGCGATCTACGGCCAGGCTGAACTCGCCAACTACAGCGCGACCAAGTTCTTCGTCCGCGGCATCACCGAGGCGCTGGACATCGAGTGGAATAGGTACGGCATCCGGGTGATCGCGATGTGGCCGCTATTCGTGAACACCGCGATGACCGACCACCTCAAGACGGGCAGCACCGAGTCCCTCGGCATCCGACTGACGGCTCAGGACATCGCCGATGCCATTGTCGCGGCGGTCGACCCGCGGTGGTTGCGCCGCGCCATCCACCAGGTTCACTTCCCCGTCGGCTCCCAGACCAAGGTCTTGGCGGCCGGCTCTCGATTCTCACCCGGCTGGCTCACCCGTCTGGTCAACAAGAGATTGGCGCATTCCTGATGTTCAAGATGACGGTCGAAGAGGTCTTCGCCATCAAGAATCGGGGCGTGGTCGCGACGGGCCGCGTCGAAAGTGGAACGCTGCGCGTTGGCGACACCGTCCAGATCAACGGGGGTCCGGGGGTCGAGGTGACCGCGATCGAGAAGTTCCGCAAACAGCTCGACGAGGCGAGCGCCGGTGAGAACGTGGGCGTGCTGATGAAGGGGATCGAGCGCAACGAGCTCGACCGCGGTGACGTCCTCACGTCCTCGTCGTCCTCGTCGACGACCTACTGCGAGGCGCCACCCATCTAAGCGCGCCTGGCCGCCGGGATGTTCGGCAGTTTTCAGATGAGTTAGCTACTCTCGCCGGGTGCCTGCTTCGTTGTCCCGGCGGAGTTTCCTGGCGATGACCGCCGGGGCGGCGGCTTTGGTGGCCGCGTGCGGCTCGAAGCCGGGCGAGGTCGCCGACGACGGGTCCGTCACCGTGAAGCACGTGTTCGGTGAGACCAAGGTCCTTGCACCGCCCATGCGCGTGGTGAGCGCAGGTCTCACCGAACAGGACGACCTCCTCGCCGTCGGGGTGATACCGATCGCGGTGACGGACTGGTTCGGCGGCGAACCGTTTGGCGTATGGCCTTGGGCCCAGCAAAAACTCGGCGGGACACAGCCTGCGGTGCTCAACCTCGTCGACGGCGTCGCGGTCGATCAGATCGCGGCGTTGCGGCCCGACCTGATCGTCGCCACCAATGCCGGCCTTGACAAGGACACCTACGAAAAGCTGGCGGCCATCGCCCCCACCATCGCGCAGTCCGGTGAGGACGCGTTCTTCGAGCCGTGGAAGATTCAGGCCACGACCATCGGCCAGGCGGTGTTCAAACACGACCAGATGCAGGCACTCATCACCGCCGTCGATGAGCGCTTCGCCGCCGCGGGCAGCAACAACGCGCAATTCGCCGGCAAGAAGGTCCTGCTGCTGGAAGGCACCCTGGGTCCAGACGGTCCCACGGTGATGTCACCCGATTGGCGCAGCGAATTCCTCACGAAGATGGGCTGTGCCGTCGCCGAGAACATCGATTCGGCCGACGTCCTGATCTGGACGACGGAAAGCGACGAACAGCAGGCCGCGCTGCTCGCCGATCCGGCGATCAGTCGACGGCGCAACGTGTTCACCGGCAAGGAACTCGCGGGCGCCATCGCCTTCGCCTCACCGCTGTCGTATCCGGTGGTGGCCGACCAGTTGCCGGCGCTCATCGCCCGCGCGATCGCCTGACAAGATGTTCGGGTGACTGCCACCAGCACCGAGTCCGAACACCGGGGTTTCGCGCTCACGGGCTCGGCCTACTATCCGGCGCTGGTCGCGATCTTCACCGGCCTGGTTCTGATCTCGAATGTGTCCGCCACCAAGGGCATCGCATTCGGACCGATCATCGGCGACTGGTCACTGATCACCGACGGCGGGTTCATCGTATTCCCGCTGACGTACGTGATCGGCGACGTGTTGTCCGAGGTGTACGGCTTCCGGGCCACCCGCAGGGCCATCTACATCGCCTTCGTCATGGAGGCCATCGCCGCGTTCACGTTCTGGCTCACCGCCTACCTGCCCGCGGCTGACTTCTACACCAACCAGGCGGCGTTCGAGGCCGTGGTCAAGCCGTTCACGCAGTTGATCATCGCCGGGCTCGCGGGCTTCATCGTCGGGCAGACGCTCAACGCGTGGGTCGTCGTCAAGATCAAGGAACGGACCAAGGAGAAACACCTGTGGGCCCGTTTGATCGGGTCGACGGTCGTCGGCGAATTCGCTGACACCGTCGTCTTCTGCACGATCGCCGCGGGCGCGATCGGCATCAGCACATGGGGCGACTTCCTGACCTACGTAGCGTTGGGCTGGGTGTACAAGACCGTCGTCGAGATCCTCGTGCTGCCCATCACCTACCGGGTGATCGCGCACATCAAGCGCCGCGAGCCGACGTATCGGCCCGCCGTGTGAGGCTTCGTTAAGGCTCCTCTGGCAAGGCTCATAGAGCGCGCATAGCAGTTGCTACTCGCGGGTAATTTGGGTCCATGAGCGTGACAGTGGATCTCATGGACGCCAACGCGACGGGTGCGGGTCCCGCCAAGATCCGCGACTACGGGGATCGGGCCCTGCTGCTGGAATTCGGAGGGACCGACGAGGTGCTGGCGTGGTCAGCGGCGATCCGGGCCGCCGACCTGCCGGGTGTGCTCGACATCGTTCCTGCCTCCCGCACCGTGCTGATCAAGCTGGCCGGTACGCGGTATCAGGGCCCCACCCGGCAGCGACTGGGCAAGCTGGATGTCGCGGCCGCGTCGGAGTCGGCCGCGGCTGCCGGTGTTCGGGCCGACGTTCAGATCGACGTCATCTACGACGGTCCCGATCTGGACGAAGTCGCGCGGCTCACCGGCTTGACCGCCGACCAGGTCGTCGCGGCGCACACAGACACACTGTGGCGCGTCGGATTCGGTGGCTTCGCACCGGGTTTCGCATATCTGATCGGGGGGGACGCGCGACTCGAGGTTCCCCGGCGGGATGAGCCGCGCACCAAGGTGCCGGTCGGGGCGGTCGGTCTCGCCGGCGAGTTCAGCGGTGTTTATCCCCGCGAGTCTCCTGGCGGCTGGCAGCTGATCGGACGCACCGCCGACGGTCAGGCGGCGCTGTGGGATGTCGACCGTGATCCGCCCGCGCTGCTGATGCCGGGCATGTGGGTGCAGTTTCGAGCGGTTGGTTAGGAGGCCGAGTCATGGGCGCCACACTGGAGATCCTGCGTTCTGGTCCGCTGTCGCTGATCGAAGACCTGGGCCGGCCGGGTCTGGCGCATATGGGCGTGAGCAGGTCCGGTGCCGCCGATCGCCGCTCCCACACCCTGGCGAACCGGCTGGTGGCCAATCCGGGAGAGCTGGCCACCATCGAGGTGACGTTCGGCGGGCTGACGGCCCGGGTGCGCGGCGGGGACAAGAAGGGCGTCGCCATCGCGGTCACCGGAGCCGACACCGACCCGTCCGTCAACGGAGTTCCCTTCGGCACGAACAGCATCCACTACGCGCGCGACGGCGAGGTGATCACGCTCGGCGCACCGCACTCGGGGCTGCGGACCTATCTGGCCGTCCGCGGCGGCATCGACGTCGACCCCGTGCTCGGCTCCCGCTCGTACGACGTGATGTCGGCCATCGGGCCGCTGCCACTCGCGCCGGGTGACGTCCTGCCCATCGGCGAGCACAGCGACGAGTTCCCCGAGCTGGATCAGGCACCGGTGGCCGCCATCGAGGATGACGTGCTGGAGCTGATGGTCGTGCCGGGCCCGCGCGACGACTGGTTCGTCGACCCCGATGTGCTGATCCGCACCAACTGGCAGGCCACCAACAAGAGCGACCGCGTGGGGATGCGGCTGGTCGGTATGCCGCTGGAATATCGGTGGCCCGATCGCCAGCTGCCCAGCGAGGGAGCGACGCGCGGAGCAATTCAGGTGCCGCCGAACGGTTTTCCGGTGATCTTGGGCCCGGACCATCCTGTCACCGGCGGATATCCGGTGATCGGCGTGGTAGCCGACGACGACATGGACAGGGTGGCGCAAATTCGGCCTGGGCAGACGGTGCGCATGCACTGGTCGCGACCGCGTCAGCCATTCGAAGGCAGCCCATAGGACGCTCGCGGCTGGTAGAACGGCAGTGTGCACGCGCACAGCTCGAGCGTCGCTCACCTGCGCGAGGACCCGTTTCCTCGCGTGCACTGCGCCCGCCTGATCCACACCTCCGATCTCGACAACGAGACCCGTGAGGACGCGCGCCGAATGCTCACCGACGCGTTCGGCGGCGAGTTCACCGACGCCGACTGGGAGCATTCGCTGGGCGGTATGCACGCGTTGATCTTCGATCACGGCGCGTTGATCGCGCACGCGGCGGTGGTGCAGCGGCGGCTGCTGTACCGCGGTACCGCGTTGCGATGCGGCTACGTCGAGGGTGTCGCGGTGCGCGAGGACCGGCGGGGCCAGGGCCTTGCCAGCGCCGTCATGAATGCCGCCGAACAGGTGCTGCGCGGCGCGTATCACCTCGGCGCCCTGAGCGCGTCGGCGGCGGGCAGACGGATCTATCCGGCCCGCGGTTGGCTGCCATGGCAGGGCCCGACGTCGGTACTGGGGCCCGCCGGAGTGACGCGAACCCCGGACGACGACGGCTGCGTGTTCGTCTTGCCTATCGCCCTGCCTGACGGCGGTGAACTGGACCTCACCGCTGAGATCACCTGTGATTGGCGCGACGGCGACGTCTGGTAGCCGCGGCTCACACGCCCACCTCCCCCGGCGTGAGCGTAATTTCACGGCGGGGTCACCACGACGCATTGCTGGGCAATAAAGCCTTTCTAACCTGGCCTTATGCGTTGCCGACGAGCCCTGACACGTCCAGGCAACGGCAAAGTAATCGCCTGGAAACATGAGCTGAATAGACAGGTCCCATGAGTGAGCCTGACTGGGCACCGCTCACCGGGTTTCGGGTGGCGGTGACCTCCGCTCGGCGTGCCGAAGAGCTTGGCACGCTACTGGAACGCCGCGGCGCCAGTGTCACCAGCGCGGCCGCGATCACGATGGTGCCGCTGCCCGACGATGAGGCGCTGCGCTCACACACCGAGGCACTGATCGATGCACCGCCCGACATCGTGATCGCCACCACCGGCATCGGATTCCGCGGTTGGATCGCGGCGGCCGACGGCTGGGGTCTGGCCAACGAGCTGACCGCCGCTCTCGGGAAGGCCCGCATCGTGTCGCGCGGGCCCAAGGCGACGGGCGCACTGCGCGCCGCGGGGCTGCCCGAGGAGTGGTCCCCCGAGTCGGAATCGTCGCGAGAGGTGTTGCACTACCTCGTCGAGGGCGGCATCGCCGGGAAACGCATCGCGGTGCAACTACACGGCGCCACCGACGACTGGGATCCGTTTCCGGAGTTCCTCGACGAACTGCGCGCCGCCGGTGCGCAGGTGGTGCCGATTCGGGTCTACCGCTGGCATCCCGCACCGCGCAACGGTGAATTCGATCAATTGGTGATGGGCATCGCGGACGAGAAGTTCGACGCGGTGAGTTTCACCTCGGCACCGGCGGTCGCGTCGGTGCTCATGCGTGCGACGGAGTTGGGGATCGAGGATCGGCTGCTCGCCGCGCTGCGCACCAATGTGCACGCGATGTGCGTCGGGCCCGTGACGGCGCGGCCGCTGGTCCGTCTCGGTGTGCCTACATCGGCACCGGAGCGAATGCGGTTGGGCGCGTTGGCCCGCCACATCACCGACGAACTCCCGCTGCTGTGCGCGCGCACCACCCGAGTGGCCGGCCATGTGCTCGAGATCCGAGGCACCTGCGTCCTCGTCGACGGCGAGGTCAAGGCGGTTTCACCGGCCGGGATGGCGACGATCCGGGCACTCGCGCATCGACCCGGAGCGGTGGTGTCTCGCCACGCGCTGCTGTCCGTACTGCCGGGCAGCGGCACGGACACCCACGCCGTGGAGACGGCGGTGCTGCGGCTCCGAACTGCCCTGGGGGACAAGAACATCGTGTCGACGGTGGTCAAGCGGGGGTACCGGCTGGCCGTCGACGAGGACTTGGTGCACGCATGATGAGACACGTCCTCGTCGCGCACGGCACTCGTAAGCGCACCGGTGTGGAGATGATCGGTTCGCTCGCGGATCGGGTGACGGCCGCGTTGGGATCCCCGGTTCACGTGGCCTTCGTCGACGTGCTCGGCCCTACGCCCGCCGATGTCCTTCGTGGACTCGCGGGGCCGGCCGTCGTCGTGCCGGCGTTCCTGTCGCGGGGCTACCACGTCAACACCGACATCCCGGCACATGTCGCGGCGAGCGGACACGGCGATGTCACCGTCGCCGATGCGCTAGGGCCCAGCCCGGAGATCGCGCGGGTCCTTGCCGACCGCCTCATCGAAAGCGACTGGAGTCCAGGGGACTCGGTGATCCTGGCCGCGGCGGGAACGTCGGATCCGGCGGCCCGCAGCGATCTGCACAAGATGGCGGCATGGGTATCGGCGCTGACGAGCTCACGGGTCGAGTTGGCGTTCGCCGCAACCGGTGATCCGCCCGTCGCCGAGGCGGTGGCCGAGCTGCGCGGTCGCGGCGCCAGGCGCGTGGTGGTGGCGTCATACCTGTTGGCGGACGGACTCTTTCAGGATCGGCTCCGTGACAGTGGCGCCGATGCCGTCACCGATCCGTTGGGCAACCATCCGGCGACGGTGCGGTTGATCGCAAGCAGGTTCCGGCGCGCCCGGTTACCGGTCGCGGCATAGCGGGGTCTTTGCCTTCGGAAGAAGCCAACGGACCCTGGGTTTGTCGCCACCGCTTCACGGGTACGTGCGCCTCATGATCAAGCATGCCACCGCCGCCATCGCTTTATTCGCCGCGCCCGTAACCATTTTGAGCGGCTGCGCGAACGAGTCCTCCGACAACGCATCGACGACGACCACATCCGGTTCGGCGTCCGGCGCACAGACGCTGACCACCCAGCTGAAGACGACCGACGGCGAACCCGTCGCCGATGCGACGATCGACTTCACCAGCGGATACGCCACAGTGACCGTCGAGACCGTCGGAACCGGCATCCTCTCGCCCGGCTTGCACGGCCTGCACATCCATGCGGTCGGCACGTGCGACGGCGATTTCACTTCGGCGGGCGGCCACTTCCAGGCGCCCGGGCGTACCGGCGAGCCCGCGAGCGGAGATCTTCCGCCTCTGCTCGTGCGCTCGGACGGCGCCGGCAAACTCGTCGCCACCAGTGACGGCTTCACCGAGGATCAACTCAAGGGTCCCGACGGCTCGGCGATCCTGCTTCATCAGGACGCCACCTCCGACCAGCGCATCGCCTGCGGCGTACTCAGCCCGGCGAGCACCACCAGTACATCCGTCTCGACCTCGACCTCGACCGTCACCACGACTGCGTCGCCCGCGGTTCCACCCGCCACCGTCACCGAGACGACAACTCCGGCCCCCGCCGAGTCCACCACCAGCGTCGTCCCCGGCACGAGCACCAGCACCGTTACGGTGATCCAGCCTCCGACCATCCCGGACATCACCGTGCCCCCGCTGCCCGGCCCTGGCGGCGGCTGATCCGTCCGGATCAGGAGCCGATCTGTACGTTCCCGTCCACGATGCGCGTCGGGTAGACCGGCAGCGCGATGTTCGCATCGTCGAGACAGACTCCGTCGTCGAGGCCGAACGCCTGCTTCTTGATCGGCGACTGCACGGTTGCGCGCCCGCCGCGGTCACCGACGATCCCGCGTGAGATCACCGCGGCGCCGGAGAACGGGTCGATGTTGCCGACCGCGTGCAGGGTGCCGTCGTCGAGCCGGAACAGCGCCACCTGCGTACCGTCGGCCAGCAGCACGCCCACGCCGCGGTTGGGGATCAGGTAGTCGTACGGGCAGGCGGCGGTCCATACCTCGATGTCATTGAGAAGGCTCATCTTTGGGGTACCTTTGGCATTCCGATGGGCACGATGCGCCCAGACTGTTCGGTGAATTCGATCGTCGGATCCGCGACCTCGGGGGCGTTGACGAACGAAACGAAGCGCGACAGCTTGTTGGGGTCCTCGAGCACACCCTTCCACTCGCACGAGTAGCCCTCGACGTGGCGGGCGATGGCCTCTTCGAACTCGGCGGCCAAGCCGAGCGAGTCGTCGCACACGACGTCACGTAGATGGTCCAGCCCGCCGTCCAGCGCCTCCAACCACGGTGCGGTGCGCTGCAGTCGGTCGGCGGTGCGGATGTAGAACATGAGGAATCGGTCGATGTAGCGGATCAACGTCTCGTCGTCGATGTCGCTCGCGAGCAACTGCGCGTGCCTCGGCGACATGCCGCCGTTTCCGCAGACGTAGAGGTTCCAGCCGTTCTCGGTCGCGATGACGCCGACGTCCTTGCTCTGGGCTTCCGCGCATTCGCGCGCACAACCCGACACCGCCATCTTGATCTTGTGTGGTGCACGCAGGCCGCGGTAGCGCTTTTCGATCTCGACCGCCATGTCGACCGAGTCCTGCTGGCCGTATCGGCACCAGGTGCTGCCGACACAACTCTTCACCGTGCGCAACGCCTTGCCGTAGGCGTGGCCCGATTCCATGCCGCCGTCGACGAGCCGCCGCCAGATCTCGGGGAGCTGATCGACCCGGGCACCGAACATGTCGATGCGCTGTCCGCCGGTGATCTTGGTGTAAAGGTTGAAATCGCGGGCGATCTCGCCGATCAGGATGAGCTGTTCGGGCGTGATCTCACCACCCGGCGATCGCGGCACGATCGAATAGCTGCCGTTGCGCTGGATGTTGGCCAGGAAGTGGTCGTTGGAGTCCTGCAACGAGGCCTGCTCACCGTCGAGGATGTGGTCCGAGCTCGTGGACGCCAAGATGGAGGCGACCACGGGCTTGCAGATGTCGCAGCCCCTACCGGTGCCGAAGCGTTCGATCAGCGCCGAGAACGTCCGAATCGATGTGGCGGTGACGATCTCGAAAAGTTCTGCGCGCGAATGGCTGAAGTGTTCGCACAGCGCCTTGGACTGTTCGACGCCCTCGGCCTCCAACAACTGCTTCAGCAAGGGGACGCACGAACCGCAGGACGTCCCGGCGAGCGTGCACTTCTTCAGCTCGGGCACATCACAGCAGCCGCCCGCGATCGCCGCGGTGAGATCGCCCTTCGTGACGTTGTTGCATGAGCAGATCTGCGCGGCGGCCGGTAGTGCGCCGACGCCGAGAGAGCCGCCCGCCTCACCTTCTGGTCCGGCCGGCGCGATCAGCGCGAGCGCGTCGCCGGGCAGTTCTTCGCCCACCATCGGTCGCAGCACGCCGTACGCCGACGCGTCCCCGACGAGGATGCCGCCGAGCAGCGTCTTCGCATCGTCGGAGAGCACCAGCTTGGCGTAGGTCTGGTTGACGGCGTCGTTGATCGCCACCTCGAGACAGTCCGGGGTGACACCCATCGCATCGCCGAAGCTGGCGACGTCGACCCCGAGCAGCTTGAGCTTGGTCGACATGTCCGCCTCGCCGAATTCCGCGCCGCCACCGAGAAGCCGGTCGGCCGCCACCTCGGCGCTGGTGTAGCCCGGACCCACCAGGCCGTAGCAGCGGCCGTTGATGGCCGCGACCTCGCCGATCGCGTAGATGTTCGGATCGTCTGTCGCGCAGGACAGGTCGGTCAGGACACCGCCACGTTCGGCGGTCGCCAGGCCCGCATCGCGGGCCAGCTCGTCCCGGGGCCGCACACCGGCGGCGAAGACGATCACGCCGGCGTCGATGAACGACTCGTCACTCAGCGTGACCCGCATCGAGTCATTGTCGGCAGAACCGCGCACCGGTCGGTTTCGTTGTGCCGGAGCGATACTGGCGGTACCGACGCCGGTGTGCACGGTGATGCCGAGGTCGCTGATCATCCGGCCAAGGAGTGCTCCACCCGCTTCGTCGAGCTGTTGCGCCATCAGGCGCGGCGCCATCTCGACGACGTGCGCGTGCAGCCCGAAAGAGCGCAACGCGTTGGCGGCCTCAAGACCCAGCAGGCCTCCACCGATGACCACTCCGACCGGGGCGCCCGCGTCCTTCGTACGCAGTGCGCTGTCTCGGATCGCATCGAGGTCGTCGAGGGTCCGGTACACGTGGCAGGCCGGCAGGTCGCGTCCGGGCACCGGGGGAACGAACGCATAGGAACCGGTGGCCAGCACGAGCGCGTCGTAGTGCACCCGCCCGCCATCCGCCGTCAGCACCGACTTGGCATCCCGGTCGATGGCCGTCACCCGGCTGCCCAGCCGAGTCTCAACCAGATCGTCGTCGGGATAGGTATTGCCGGGCAGGGCCAGCAGCGCGCGATCCCAGTGTTCGGTGTATCCGGTCAGCCCGACGCGGTCGTAGGCGGCGTCCGCCTCCTCGGCGAGCACCGTCACCCGCCATTCACCGGCGCTGTCGCGCGAACGCAACGCCTCGACGAACCGGTGGCCGACCATGCCGTGGCCGATGACCACGACGTTTTTTGAAGACATGCGGTGAGGCTAGGCAGCCGATATTGCCGCCATGTCGCCTTGTGTGAAGCGGCCATCACGGTGTGCTCACCGCCGCTGACAGCCCGATGTGAGCGGGCTTCGCTGACAGCGAATGCCACGCTGGAACATGAGCGGGGTCGACTCAAGTTAAAGGAAGTAGCGGACCGGCGTGGTGCCGGTCACGACAAGCGAGGAGAGGAACACGATGAGCAGAGTGACGCTGTGGTCGCGGCCGACATGGGACATCGACCGCTGGGTGAAGGACGGTGTTTTGGACGGTTTCACGCCCGCCGCCGAAATCGTGCGGGACGGTGAGGACGCGGTCGTACGCGTGGAACTGCCGGGCGTCGATGTCGACAAGGACGTCACCGTCGAGGTCGATCGCGGCCATCTGGTGATCCGCGGCGAGCGGCGCGACGAGCGCGCAGACGAGGAGGACGGCCGCACCCTGCGCGAGGTGCGCTACGGCTCGTTCCGTAGGTCGTTCAAGCTGCCTGCGCACGCCGCCACGGACGCGATCTCAGCGTCCTACGATGCGGGTGTGCTCACGGTACGGGTCGCCGGCGCTCACCGGGGCGCCCAAGCCCAGCGCATCGCAATCGAAAGCAAATAGCTCTCGACTGACACCAGAGCCGGTGCAGCCCTTTGGGTTTCACCGGCTCTGTCGTCGGCGATGTGCTAGGCCCAGCGCTGCAGCATCTCGTTGGCGTGGACCGACAACGCGCGCTGCAGGAACGGGCCGAAGCTGATCCGGCCGACACCGAGCGGCCCGAACGAGGCGGGGTCGTCCGCCTCCGGCAGCGCGATCGCATTGACCGGCAACGGAAGCTCAGACGTCAACCGCCGCATCGTCTCCGGATCGTGGCGCCCAACCGGATACAACGAGTCGGCACCCGCGGCCGCGGCCTCGGTGAGCCGCGCGATCGCTCTCTGCACGCGGTCGGACTCGTCGCCGTCCTGGCGCAGGAACAGGTCCGTGCGCGCATTCAGGACCACATGCACACCCGCATCGTCAGCGGCCTTACGCAGCGCACCGACCAACTCGGCATGCTCGCCGGACGACCGTAGTCGCTTGCCCTCCTTGTGGACGGTGTCCTCGATGTTCAGTCCGACCGCGCCCGCCTCCAGCAACCCGTTGATGAGCCGGCTCGGCGATTCTCCGTATCCGGACTCGATATCGACCGAGATCGGCACGTCGACCGCTGCGGTGATCTGGGCCACCCGCGTCACGACGTCGTCGAACGACATCACCTCACCGTCCTCCTTGCCGATGGAGTCGGCCATCGGATGGCTGCCGATCGTGAGCGCGGCAAACCCTGCGTCGACCGCCAGCTTGGCCGACCAGGCGTCCCACACGGTCGGCAGGACTACCGGGTTGCCCGGTTGGTGTAAGGCCAGCAGGGAGTCGGCGCGCTCGTTCAGAACCCGGTCGGGCATGGGGAAACCTCCGCTTCAGACGTGATCTGTCTCACTGGGTACTGCATGATGTGAATAACGTCAGGTGTCGTAACGTGATGCCTGACACCCTTCAGCCCAAGGAGGTCAATTGTCCAGCACTACCGAACTTGCCGAACTGCACGAGCTAATCGGAAGCCTGCGGCGGTGTGTCACATCGTTGGCGTCGAGGTATGGCGACAGCCCAGCGACGCGTCGGATCGTCAACGACGCCGAGCGGATCCTCAACGACATCGATCGTCTCGACATTGACGCCGAGGAACTGGAGCTTGCCCGCGGCGTGGTGCAACACCACCACGCCGGCGAAAAAATCTCGATCCCGGACACCGCGTACGACAGCGACTTCTGGCGTGGTGTCGACGACGAGGGTCTCGGCGGAACGCGCTAGGCGCGGGACCTACCGGGACACATCAACACCGAAAGGCAACAGTGAGCGCACCAACCGCCGACCGCAAGGCGACCGGCGTCTTCTCGCCGGGCCGTGCCCAGATCGAGCAGCGCACCTTGCGTACCGACCGATGGTGGCAATCGCCGTTGATCATCGACCTGGGCTTCGCCGCGTTCGTGATCTACGCGACGGTGCGGGCCTTCCTGCAGAACAACTATTACGTCGCCGAGTACCACTACCTCACGCCGTTCTACTCACCGTGCGTGGTGAAGTGGAACGAGGCAACGCAGTCCGGATGCATCCCCGAGGCCAGTCACTTCGGCCAGTTCCTCCCCGACGTCTGGTGGCTGCCCTACGCCGCGGTCACGCTGCCGTTCCTGCTGCTGTTCCGGTTGACGTGCTACTACTACCGCGGTGCCTACTACCGCACCGTGTGGCAGGCGCCGACGGCGTGTGCGGTTGCCGAACCCCACGCGAAATACACCGGCGAAACCCGCTTTCCGCTGATCATCCAGAACACGCACCGGTACTTCTTCTACATTGCCGGCATCATCTCGGTGATCAACACCTACGACGCGATCATCGCCTTCCAGTCGCCGTCCGGCTTCGGATTCGGTTTGGGCAACATCATTCTCGTCGTCAACGTCGTGATGCTGTGGGTGTACACGCTGTCCTGCCACTCGTGCCGCCACGTCGTCGGCGGGCGCCTCAAGCACTTCTCCAAGCATCCGGTCCGGTACTGGATGTGGACTCAGATCAGCAGGCTGAACACGCGGCACAAGCAGTACGCGTGGATCACGCTGGGAACCCTGATGTTGACCGACTTCTACATCATGCTCGTTGCCAGCGGCACTATTTCTGACCTGAGATTCATCGGTTAATGCGGCTGGCTGACAGCCTTTTTCGCGACTTAGTGAGGATTATCAATGGTTGAGGTCGAACGGCACTCCTACGACGTGGTCGTGATCGGTGCCGGCGGCGCGGGTTTGCGTGCTGTCATCGAGGCGCGGGAGCGCGGCCTACGGGTCGCGGTGGTCACGAAGTCGTTGTTCGGTAAAGCGCACACCGTGATGGCCGAGGGCGGCTGCGCCGCCGCGATGGGCAACGCGAACTCCAAGGACAACTGGCAGGTCCACTTCCGCGACACCATGCGTGGCGGGAAATTCTTGAACAACTGGCGCATGGCCGAGTTGCACGCCAAGGAGGCGCCGGACCGCGTGTGGGAGCTGGAGACCTACGGCGCGCTCTTCGACCGCACCAAGGACGGCCGGATCAGCCAGCGCAACTTCGGCGGCCACACCTACCCGCGACTGGCCCACGTCGGCGACCGCACCGGCCTCGAGATCATCCGCACCCTGCAGCAGAAGATCGTCTCGCTGCAGCAGGAGGACAAGGCCGAGTTCGGCGACTACGAGGCCCGTATCAAGGTCTTCCACGAATGCACCATCACCGACCTGGTCAAAGACGGCAGCCCGGGTCCGGGTGTCCCGGAAGGCGGACGGATCGCAGGCGCGTTCGGCTATTGGCGGGAGAGCGGCAGCTTCATCCTCTTCGAGACTCCCGCCGTGGTGCTGGCCACCGGCGGCATCGGCAAGTCCTACAAGGTGACGTCGAACTCGTGGGAGTACACCGGCGACGGGCACGCGTTGGCGCTGCGCGCCGGCGCGACCCTGATCAACATGGAGTTCGTCCAGTTCCACCCGACCGGCATGGTCTGGCCGCCCAGTGTGAAGGGCATCCTGGTCACCGAGGGCGTGCGCGGCGACGGCGGAGTGCTGAAGAACTCCGAGGGCAACCGGTTCATGTTCGATTACATTCCGCCGGTCTTCAAGGGGCAGTACGCCGAGTCAATCGAGGAAGCCGACCAATGGCTCAAGGACAACGACTCCGCGCGACGCACCCCTGACCTGCTCCCGCGCGACGAGGTGGCCCGCGCCATCAACTCCGAGGTCAAGGCAGACCGCGGCACCCCACACGGCGGGGTTTACCTCGACATCGCGTCGCGTCTGCCGGCCGAGGAGATCAAGCGCCGCCTGCCGTCGATGTACCACCAGTTCATGGAGCTCGCCGAGGTCGACATCACCAAGGAGCCCATGGAGGTCGGGCCTACCTGCCACTACGTGATGGGCGGCGTCGAAGTCGATCCCGACACCGGCGCGGCCAAGACACCCGGCTTGTTCGCCGCGGGCGAGTGCGCCGGCGGCATGCACGGGTCCAACCGGCTCGGCGGCAACTCGCTGTCGGACCTGCTGGTGTTCGGCAGACGGGCGGGAATGGGCGCCGCCGACTACGTCCGCGCGCTTTCCGATCGGCCCACAGTGTCCGAGACAGCCCTCGACGACGCAGCCAAGCTGGCGCTCGCGCCGTTCGAGGGTCCGTCCAACGGCGACGCCGCGGAGAATCCGTACACCATCCAACTCGATCTGCAGGACTCGATGAACACCCTGGTCGGCATCATCCGCAAGGCCGACGAGGTGTCCGAGGCCATCGAGAAGCTCAAGGAGCTGCGGGAGCGTTACAAGCGGATCCGCGTCGAGGGTGGCCGGCACTTCAATCCCGGCTGGCATCTTGCCGTCGACCTGCGCAACATGCTCATCGTCAGCGAGTGCATCGCGATGGCCGCGCTGGAACGCACCGAGAGCCGCGGCGGGCACACCCGCGACGACCATCCGTCCATGGACGCCGCGTGGCGCAAGACGCTGCTGGTGTGCCGCGCCGAAGGTGACGTGGTCGTGCCGGACATCACCATCACCCGCGAGGACCAGGTCCCGATGCGCGAGGACCTTCTCGAGCTCATCGAGGTCGAGGAGCTGGAGAAGTACTTCACGCCCGAGGAACTCGCCAACCATTCGGCAAGGAGAGCCTGATGAGCTACCAAGCGAAGATGAGGGTGTGGCGCGGCGACGAAGCCGGCGGCGACCTGCAGGACTACACCGTCGAGGTCAACGAGGGCGAGGTGGTGCTCGATATCATCCATCGCCTGCAGCAGACGCAGACCGGCGATCTGGCCGTGCGGTGGAACTGCAAGGCCGGCAAGTGCGGGTCCTGCTCGGCCGAGATCAACGGGCGGCCGCGGCTGATGTGCATGACCCGGATGTCGACGTTCTCCGAGACGGAGACCATCACCGTCACGCCGCTGCGCGCCTTCCCGGTGATCCGCGACCTCGTCACCGACGTGTCCTTCAATTACGAGAAGGCCAGAGAGATCCCGTCGTTCACGCCGCCCAAGGACCTGCAGCCCGGGGAATACCGGATGATGCAGGAGGATGTGAACCGGTCGCAGGAGTTCCGCAAGTGCATCGAGTGCTTCCTGTGCCAGAACACCTGTCACGTGGTGCGCGACCACGAGGAGAACAAGAAGGCCTTCTCGGGTCCGCGGTATCTGATGCGGCAGACCGAGCTCGACATGCACCCGCTGGACACCCGGGCCGACCGTGCGGTGCAGGCGCAGGAAGAGAACGGCCTGGGCTTCTGCAACATCACCAAGTGCTGCACCGAGGTGTGCCCCGAACACATCAAGATCACCGACAATGCGCTGATCCCGCTCAAGGAGCGCGCGGCCGATCGCAAGTACGACCCGGTGGTGTGGCTGGGGAGCAAGCTGTTCCGGCGGAACTGATTCACGACTGCTCCCGCGGGTAGCCTCTAGTCGAGCGGCCAATCATCGACGAAAGGCAGCGCTATGGGACAGACCGAAAGCGTCAATGACATTCGCACCGCTATCCGCGAGCTGAGTGCCCGCGCCGAGCTGGCTCGAAAAGAGGACCGGCCGGGCGACGCCGACGAGATCGAAGCACGAATTGCGGCGAAACGCCAGGAACTCGGCGAACGACCCTAGGCGCCCAGACGACGGAATGTGCTGCGGTGGAACACGATCGGTGGCACGTCGTCGTGCACCGTGATCGACCGGACCGCCAAGATGACGATCGTGTGGTCCCCCGCTGGGACCAGTTGCTCGATCGAGCTCTCCAGCCACACGCTGGTGCCCCCGACGAAGACGGCGCCGGACTCCCGCGAATGCGTTTCCAGGCCGGCGAACCGGTCGCCGGTCTTGGCGGCCAGCGCGCGCGCGGCGGCGTCGTGCGACTCGCCGAGCAAGCTGATGCCCAGATGGGGCAGGTCCTTGAGCTTGGGCCAGGTCTCCGAGCAGTTCTGTACGCAGAAGGACACCAGCGGCGGGTCGAGAGACACCGGCACGAAAGTGCTCGCCGCCAGACCCACCCGGACACCGTCGACCTCGGCGGCGATCGCGATGACACCGGACGGGAAATGCCCGAATGCCTCTCGCAAAGATGTGGGGCTGAGATCGTTTTCGCTCATCGCCTCCATCTTCACACGTATCAGTCGGCCCAGCGCTGGGCTTCCAACTCAGCGGGACGGCCTGTCTGCATCGGTACGTCGAGACCGTCGTAGATCCCGGGCTTCTGCGTCGACAACCAGTCCAGCGCGCCGAGCAGCCGGTTGGCCGCAGTGGTGTTGCCGCCGTCGGCGCGCGTGCCACCTGGCACGTCGGCGCGACTGGTGATGGTGAGCTCGGGGTCGCCGTGCACGATCACCCGGTGGTCGCCCACTCCCTGGTCGGGATACGGCCAGTCAGGTGCGCAGGATTCGTGGATGCGGGTGATGTGGTCGATGACGATTCGCTCGCGACCGCCCGACTTTCCGATCACCTTGAGCCAGAACGCGCCCTGGGTGCCCTTGTCGAACCGGCCCATCACGGTGTCGACGGACTTCTCCAGCGGACGCCGCTCGATCTCCTCGGTGATCTCGTCGAGTTCCAGGCCGAGCCCGCGCGCGATGAGCCGAAGGTTGCCTCCCCACACCATGGTCGGGATGGACGGCAGCAGCATCATCGGCACCTCGTCCATGGGGCCCCCAAAACCACAAAGCACCCGCACAGAATTCGGCTGGTTGTAGGTGGAGTAGTCGAAGATCTCTTGACAGTGGATCGACTGGATCCGCGTGCACAACCCTGCGGCGATGACCGCCAGCGCATCATTTCCCCAGCCGGGGTCGACACCGCTGACGAGCAGGGTTGCCCCGCCCTCCTCGGCGGCCTGGTTCAGGCGGTCGACCCACTCCTGCGGCGCCGAGCGCGGGTCGTAGAGCGAGTAGAGCGACGGTGTGACGACGTGCGAACCGGCGCGCAGACACCGTTCGATGTCGGCGATCGCCTCGTCGGGGCGGATGTCGCCGGACGCCATGTACGCCACCGCGTCACAGGCCGCCAGGACCGCGTCGACATCAGTGGAGGCCGTGACGCCCGTCGGCTGATCCAGGTTAGCGAAGGTGGCTGCATCCTTGCCGGCCTTGTCCGGCGAAGACGTGATGACGCCTGTCAGTTTCAACCCGGGAAACGCCACCGCGCTCCGGATCGACGTAGCCCCCATATTGCCTGTTCCCCATACCGCGACTCGAAGCACGCGTCCACCCTATCGGGCCGTCCCGTGACGAGATTCACAGTGACCAAAAGCGCCCCGAAAACCGGTCGCCAGCTGCCCGTTTAGTGTCCCGACCAACCACCGGGTTGCTTAGGTCTTGGAAATTGCTCTCGGCTGCTTTGTGTTGAAGTTACCGGGCGGTATAGTTCGGAGCAGTTACTGGTGGGTAACTTAGCCAAAAGTACCCAACCACAGGCGGCACTCTCGACGAGGAGGAACAGTGAGCCACTACAAGAGCAACGTACGTGACCAGGAATTCAATCTTTTCGAGGTCTTCGGACTCGACAAGGTTCTCGGTGACGGCGATTACACGGACATCGACGCCGACACGGCGCGCGAGATGCTCAGCGAGATGGCGAAGCTGGCCGCGGGGCCCGTGGCGGAATCTTTCGCTGACGCCGACCGCAACCCGCCGGTGTTCGATCCCAAGACGCACACGGTGACGCTGCCGGAGTCCTTCAAGAAGTCGATGCGCGTGCTGCTCGACGGCGGTTGGGACAAAGTCGGCGTGCTCGAGGAACTCGGCGGCATGCCGATGCCCCGTGCGCTGCAGTGGGCCCTGATCGAGCACATCCTCGGCGCCAACCCGGCGGCCTACATGTATGCGATGGGCTCGGGTATGGCCGAGATCTTCTACAAGAACGGCACTGACGAGCAGAAGAAATGGGCCGTGCTGGCCGCCGAACGCAATTGGGGCGCCACCATGGTGCTGACCGAGCCCGACGCGGGCTCCGACGTCGGCGCCGGCCGCACCAAGGCCGTGCAGCAGGCCGACGGCACCTGGCACATCGACGGCGTCAAGCGCTTCATCACGTCGGGCGATTCCGATGACCTGTTCGAGAACATCATGCATCTGGTGCTGGCCCGCCCCGAGGGCGCCGGCCCGGGCACCAAGGGTCTGTCGCTGTTCTTCGTGCCGAAGTTCCATTTCGATCCCGAGACCGGTGAGCCCGGTGAGCGCAACGGCGTCTACGTCACCAACGTCGAGCACAAGATGGGCCTGAAGGTCTCGGCCACCTGTGAGCTCTCGCTGGGTCAACACGACAAGCCCGCCGTCGGCTGGCTTGTCGGCGAGGTGCACGACGGCATCGCGCAGATGTTCGACGTCATCGAGCAGGCCCGAATGATGGTGGGCACCAAGGCCATTGCGACGCTGTCGACCGGCTACCTCAACGCCCTGGAGTACGCCAAGGAGCGCGTGCAGGGTGCCGACATGACGCAGATGACCGACAAGACGGCTCCGCGCGTCACGATCACGCACCACCCAGATGTGCGTCGTTCGCTGATGACCCAGAAGGCATACGCCGAGGGCCTGCGGGCGCTGTACCTGTTCACGGCGACCTACCAGGACGCCGCGGTGGCCAAGACCGTGCATGACGTCGACCCGGAGCTGGCGGTCAAGGTCAACGACCTGCTGCTCCCGATCGTCAAGGGTGTGGGCTCCGAGCAGGCCTACGCCAAGCTGACCGAGAGTCTGCAGACCTTCGGCGGTTCGGGCTTCCTGCAGGACTACCCGGTGGAGCAGTACATCCGCGACGCCAAGATCGACTCGTTGTACGAAGGCACCACGGCCATCCAGGCGCAGGACTTCTTCTTCCGCAAGATCGTCCGCGACAAGGGTGTGGCCTTGGCCCACGTGGCCGGACAGATCGAGCAGTTCGTCAAGAACGAGTCCGGCAACGGGCGGCTGAAGGCGGAGCGTGCGCTGCTGGCCACCGCGCTGGAAGACGTGCAGGCCATGGCGGCCACGCTCACCGGTTATCTGATGGCAGCGCAGGAGAACCCGGCCGAGCTGTACAAGGTCGGACTCGGTTCGGTGCGCTTCCTGATGAGCGTCGGCGATCTGGTGATCGGCTGGCTGCTTGCCAAGCAGGCCGCGGTGGCCATCGAGGCGCTGGACAACGGCGCAGCGGATGCCGATCGCGCCTTCTACGAAGGCAAGATCGGCGTGGCCTCGTTCTTCGCGAAGAACTTCCTGCCGATGCTGACCAGCACCCGCCAGGTCGTCGAGCACCTCGACAACGACCTGATGGAACTCGACGAAGCGGCGTTCTAACCCCACCGCCGCTTCAACCAAAAGGCCCCCGGACTCTTCCCGGGGGCCTTTTGCGGTACATGACATGGGGGCGGGTTCGGGAGGACTGTGGGTGCGTCACATTGGTCTCGCGCGTCCGGCTTTCAACCCTCACCGGCACTTCGGATTAGTCACTCCCGAACCCGTCGTGCGATCGATCGTACGCTTGTGACTGCAGTCACACCAGGGCGATTTTCAACCCTTTCCGACCTCGGCTCGCAGAAGTGCGCGGGTGCGCGCACGCACCTCCGGTGAAGCGTCGAAGATCGATGCGGTGAACTCGTCGACACCTGCTGCGCTCAGTTCGTCGAGGCGCTGTGACACGGTCTCCTCGTCGCCGATGATCGCGGCATCCTCGGGTCCGACATACCCTTCGCGGTCGAGCATCGCGCGGTACGACGGCAGCGAACCGTAGATCGCGAACTCCTCTGCGGCCTGCCTACGCGCCCCGTCGACGTCGTCGGTCACGCTGATCGGCAGTGACGCGGCCACCCGCACCGCCGACTCCGGGCGACCCGCCTCTGCCGCCGCACCGCGCAGTGTCGGCACGACATGTTCGGCAAGGGTCTTCGGTCCGGTCATCCAGGTGAGCGTCCCGGCAGTGCGCCGTCCCGCCAGCCGCAGCATCTGCGGACCGAGCGCCGCGAGGTATACGTCCGGTGCCGGCGCGCCGGGAATCTGCAACGACCCGCGCGTCGTCCAGAATTCGCCGGTCGAATCCGCGGGCTGCCCCGCCAACAGCGGCTGCAGACAGTCGAGATACTCACGCATCTGACGCACCGCCCTGTCCCACGAGATTCCCCACACCCCTTCGGTCACCATGCGATGGCTCATGCCGATACCGAGTGAGAACCGGCCTCCGCCGACAAGGCTGAGCGTGAGAGCGCGTTGGGCCAGCTGCATCGGGTGCTGCACCTGGATGGGTATGACGGCCGAGCCCACCTCGATGCCGTCGACCTCGCGCAGCGCGATGCCGAGCGCGATGGGCAGGTCAGCGTCGTAGGGAAGCTGAGCCATCCAGACCCTGCGGAAGCCCTCGTCGCGTAGCTTGGCGAGGTTGTTCACCAGGGAGTCGACGGGAGACGGTCCGGCGTTGTTCAGTCCGACGATGGAAAGGCTGATGTCCATACCCGTCATCGAAGCACGCGAATGCGAACATACTTGCCGATGACGACCGAACTGGCTCGACTCCAACACTTCGGCCCCAACTGGTTCGCGTCGGTGATGGGCACGGGCATCGTCGCCACCGCAGGTGCCACGCTGCCGATCCACATTCCCGGGCTGCACGTGTTCACGCGCGTCGTATGGGTGGCGGCGGCGGTACTGCTCGTGGTGCTCATCATCGCGGTGACAGTGCAACGCGTTCGGCATCCGTCGGCCTCGCGCAGCCACGCCCGCAACCCTCAGATGGCGCACTTCTACGGTGCCGCTCCGATGGCACTGCTGACAGTCGGATCGGGCGCCTTGCTGATCGGCAAGGACCTGATCGGCGAGCGCGTCGCCGTGGACCTGGCGTGGGTGTTGTGGACGGCGGGCACCATCGGCGGGTTGTTCACCGCCGCGACCATCCCGTTCCTGATGTTCACGCAGATCAACGTCGAACCGGACGCGGCATTCGGCGGCTGGCTCATGCCCGTCGTGCCACCCATGGTGTCCGCGGCGGCAGGCGCGCTGCTGATCCCCCACATGGCCGAAGGCACCGGCCGCACCACGATGCTGTACGGCTGCTATGCGATGTTCGGACTGTCACTCGTCGCCGCGCTGATCATCATCTCGATGATCTGGAGCCGTCTCGCCCTCTACGGCACCTCGGGAACCACCCGGGTGCCGACGCTGTGGATCGTGCTCGGCCCGCTCGGTCAGGGCATCACCGCCGCGGGCCTGCTCGGTGCGAATGCGGCGTTGGCCGTCCCGCCGGAACTGGCCGGCGGGATGAACGTGTTCGCGGTGTTGTTCGGTGTGCCCGTGTGGGGCTTCGCGGTGCTGTGGATCGTGCTGGCCACCGAACTCACCGTCCGCACACTGCGGCGTGGGATGCCATTCGCTCTGACGTGGTGGAGCCTGACGTTCCCCGTGGGCACGTTCGTCACCGGCACGACGCAGCTGGCGAACCACACCGGGCTGCCCGCGTTCCGGGTGGCCGCCGCGATCGCCTACCTCGCCCTGTTGGGGACATGGGGCTTGGTCGCGGTGCAGACCGCTCGCGGAAGCCTCGGCGGAGGCCTGTTCACTCCACCTCCGGCCGCCGGGCCGATCAAGGCCAAAAAGGATCCGCCGCCCGGCGCCTAGGCCCCGCGAACGTGGGTTACCCGCACGCTCTAAGCCTGTTGGACGTGCCGCAAGCCCACACTCGCGGGCACAAAGTTAAGAGCCCCGTGCTGACGTCGGGTCGGGGGGTCAGACGCCAACACGGAGCTATCCGGTGTATCGGCGGCTTCTACGGAGCCGTTACACGCATTACCGAAATACTTCTCAGGCCTCGAGAATCGCAGCCACGCCCTGGCCGCCAGCTGCGCAGATCGAGATCAAACCGCGGACCGGACCGCCCGTCTGCTTCTTCTTTTCGGCCAATTGCTTGGCCAGCTGCGCAACGATCCGACCGCCGGTCGCGGCGAACGGATGGCCCGCTGCCAGCGACGATCCGTTGACGTTGAGCTTGGATCTGTCGATGCTGCCCAACGCCTGGTCGAGACCGAGCCGCTCCTTGCAGTACTCCTCGGACTCCCACGCCGCCAGTGTGGCGAGGACCACAGAGGCGAACGCCTCGTGAACCTCGTAGAAGTCGAAGTCGCCAAGACCCAGGCCATTTCGCGCCAGCAGCCGAGGCACCGCGTAGGTGGGCGCCATCAACAGGCCGTCATCGCCGTTGACGTAGTCGACCGCTGCGGTTTCGCCGTCGACGAAATACGCCAGCGGCTCGATTCCGCGAGCGGACGCCCACTCGTCGGTGCCCAGCAGCGCCACCGAGGCGCCGTCGGTCAGCGGGGTCGAGTTGCCCGCCGTCATCGTCGCGTCGCCGGCCTTCACGCCGAACACCGGCTTGAGCTTGGCCAGCTTCTCGGCCGACGAATCGGCGCGCAGATTGTTGTCGCGGTAGACACCGAGGAATCCGGTGACGAGGTCGTCGAAGAACCCGCGGTCGTAGGCGGCAGACATGTTCCGGTGGCTGGCCGCCGCCAGCTCGTCCTGATCGACGCGCTTGACGCCCATCTTCTTCGCGGTGATCGCGGCGTGCTCACCCATCGACAGACCCGTGCGCGGCTCGCTGTTAACCGGGATCTCCACACCGAGCGATGCGGGCAGCTTGCCGACCAGCTTGAGCCGGTCGACGTTGGACTTCGAGCGTCGCAAGCCGAGCAGTACGCGCCGCAGGTCGTCGCCGAACGCGATCGGAGCGTCGGAGGCGGTATCAACACCCCCTGCCGCCGCCACCTCGTAGCGGCCCGCGGCGACGCCGTCGGCGGCGGCGATGGTGGCCTGCAATCCCGTCCCGCAGGCCTGCTGAATGTCGAACGCCGGGGTGTAGGCCGACAACGAGCTGCCGAGGACGCACTCGCGCATCAGGTTGAAGTCGCGGCTGTGCTTGAGCACCGCGCCGCCGATGACGGCTCCCAGCGTCTCGCCTGCCAGGTTGTAGCGGTCGATCAGGCCGTCCAGCGCGGCGGTGAACATGTCCTGGTTGGAGGCGTTGGCGTACGCGCCGTCCGAGCGGGCGAAGGGAATTCTGTTGCCACCGAGAATCGCGACCCGTCGACGGGTATCACTAGCCATGAGACCCATAGTACCCACCCTTCTTACTCTGGAGTAAGTTCGTCCCCATGGCTACCGATCTGTACTCGCAACTCGTCCACTCGACGCCCGGATCGTTCCTCGCCAAGCAGCTCGGCATCCCGCAGCCCGAGACGCTGCGCCGCTATAAGGCAGGCGACGCACCACTGGCAGGCACGCTGCTGATCGGCGGTGAGGGCCGGGTTGTCGAACCGCTGCGGACCGCGCTGTCCGAGGACTACGAGGTCGTCTCCAACAACCTCGGCGGCCGCTGGGCCGACTCGTTCGGCGGGCTGGTGTACGACGCCACCGGCATCACCGCACCCGTCGACCTCAAGGGCCTGTACGAGTTCTTCACGCCCTTGCTGCGCAACTTCGGGCCGTCGGGACGCGTCGTCGTCATCGGGACCACCCCCGACGAGGCCGGCAGCGTGTCCGAACGCATCGCGCAGCGCGCCCTTGAGGGGTTCACACGCTCGCTCGGCAAGGAGATGCGGCGCGGCGCCACCGTGAACCTCGTGTACGTGGCGGCCGGCGCGAAGCCCGCCGCGACCGGCCTCGAGTCGACGCTGCGGTTTTTGCTCTCGGGAAAGTCCGCCTATGTGGACGGGCAGGTGTTCCGGGTCGGTGCCGACGATTCGGCGCCACCCGCAGACTGGGATCGGCCACTCGACGGCAAGATCGCCTTGGTCACCGGCGCGGCGCGCGGTATCGGTGCCACAATCGCCGACGTGTTCGCGCGTGACGGTGCCAGCGTGATCGTCGTCGACGTCGAGGGCGCCCACGACGATCTCGGAAAGGTCGCATCGAAGGTCGGCGCGACCGCGCTCACGCTCGACGTCACGGCCGACGACGCGGTGGACCGCATTGCCGAACACCTGCGCGAGCACTACCACGGCTCGCGCCTCGACATCCTCGTCAACAATGCGGGCATCACCCGCGACAAGCTCCTCGCCAACATGGACGAAGCCCGCTGGGACGCCGTCGTGGCCGTCAATCTCCTTGCCCCGCTTCGCCTTACCGAAGGTTTGGTGGACAACGGGACGATCGGCGAGGGTGGGCGGGTCGTCGGGTTGTCGTCGATGGCCGGCATCGCAGGCAACCGTGGGCAGACGAACTACGCCGCCACGAAGGCGGGCATGATCGGACTGACCGACGCGCTGTCCGCCGAGTATGCCGACAAGGGCATCACGGTCAACGCCGTCGCGCCCGGCTTCATCGAAACCAAGATGACCGAAGCCATCCCGCTGGCGACGCGCGAGGTGGGACGCCGGCTCAACTCGCTGTATCAGGGCGGCCAGCCGGTCGACGTCGCCGAGACCATCGCCTACTTCGCCAGCCCCGCATCGAATGCCGTCACGGGCAACACGATCCGGGTATGCGGCCAGGCCATGCTGGGGGCGTGAGCGCGATGAACAACATGCTCCGCGCGGCCGTGGGTGCGCTGCCGTTCATCCCGCGCGACGAGTCGCTGCCGGACCGTACCCTGACCGTCGAGGATCTGCCGATCGACAGCGCGAACGTGGCGGCCTACGCCGCGGTGACCGGGCTGCGATTCGGCGACACCGTGCCGCTGACCTATCCGTTCGCGCTGACGTTTCCGACCGTCATGTCATTGGTCACCGGCTTCGACTTCCCGTTCGCCGCCTTGGGTTCGGTGCACATCGAGAACCACATCACGCAGCACCGCCCGATCGCGGTGACCGACTCCGTGTCGGTGCAGGTGCACGCCGAGAACCTGCGCGAACACCGACGCGGCCTGCTCGTCGACATCATCACCGAGGTGAACGTCGGCAACGAGACCGCATGGCATCAGGTGACGACCTTCCTGCATCAGCAGAAGACCAGCCTCTCCGACGAGCCGAAGCCGCCGCCGCAGAAGCAACCGAAGTTGGGTCCCCCGAACGCGGTGCTGCGCATAACGCCGGGCCAGATCAGGCACTACGCATCCGTCGGCGGGGACCACAACCCGATTCACACCAACCCGATCGCCGCCAAGCTGTTCGGCTTTCCGACGGTGATCGCACACGGAATGTTCAGTGCTGCAGCGGTTCTGGCGAATATCGAGGGCCAACTGCCCGACGCGGTGAAGTATTCGGTGCGGTTCGTCAAGCCGGTGGTGTTGCCTGCGCGGGCAAACCTCTACGTCGAGCGCGTAACCGACGGCTGGGAGCTGGCGCTGCGCCACGCCGCCAAGGGCGATCCCCATCTGTTGGGTTCGGTGACAGCGCTCTAAGGGATCGTGCCGATAACGCCTAGCTGGCGGTGATCGCCGTCGCGTCCTTCTTCGACCCCGGGTCGCTACGCTCCTGCCCGCCGACGTCGGACTGCTTGCCCTTCAGGCCACGCCAGAACAGGTTGATCATCAGTTCCGCGGCTTCGTCCACGGAGGCGTCGCCGGTGCTGACGCGCGCGGCCACGGCCTCGCCCGCCCCCACCAGCGCGACGGCCATCATGTCGAAGTCGGTGTCCGGCTCAGGATTGCGCGTGCCCGCGCGTAGCAGCCGGCCGACCAGGTCGATGATCCGCTCGCGGCCCTCGCGCACGGTGTGGGCGAAGGCCTGCGAACTGGTGGCCTGGTTGTAAAGCACCATCCACGACGCCCGGTTGGTGTCGATGTAGGTGAGAAACGCCAGAACAGCGTTGCGCAGCAGGTCTTTCGGGCTCTGTGTGAAATCGATCTTGTCGCGCACATCTTCGACGAATCGGGACAACTCGCGGTTCAGGCACGCACCGAACAACTCCTCTTTGGAGCCGTAGTAGAGGTACAGCATGGGTTTGGAGATCTTGGCTTCGGCGGCGATGGCATCCATCGACGTCTCGTGGTAGCCGTTCACCGAGAAAATCTGCACGGCGGCGTCGAGCATTTGTTGCTCACGCACCGCGCGTGGCAACCGCTTGGTTCCACCTGCCATTACTCAAGAGTAAGCAATAGGCGAACTCTGGGGGTCAGCAGCGCGACTCCTGCCAAATATCAGCAGCGCGGGTTGGGACCTTTGACCCCAGCCATCCGCAGCACCGACGCGTCGACCTGAGGCATCGACAACTCGCCTGTCGAGACCGCCTTTTCCAACCGGTCCAGCACGGCAGGCACCTCGCCCGTCGTCACCCACAACGCGGTGTCGGCGCCGGCCTGCAATCCGCGCAGCGCCGCCTCGGCGACGCCGAAGCGATCCGAGATCGCCTGCATGGAGGACAGGTCGTCGGTGAAGACGGGTCCGTTGAACGGCGGGCCGCCGTAGTCGCCGGAGCGCAGCAGCGCGTACGCACTCGGGCTGAGACTGGCCGGTTCGTTGCCGGTGAGTCCGGGAATCTGCATGTGGCCGACCATCACTCCGACCGGCAGCTGTGTGTTCAGCGTGCGATACGGAACCAGGTCTGCGTTCTGCAGATCACCGATCGGAGGCGCGGTGACACTGCCGGTGTGAGAGTCCCCGGAACCGCTCCCGTGCCCCGGGAAGTGCTTGAGCACCGGCAGCATTCCGGCGTCGCGCAGGCCGCGCGCGTAAGCGCCGGCGTAGTCGGTGACCACGGCGGGGTCCGATCCGAAGGAGCGGTCGCCGATCACGGTGTCGTCCGGAGCGTTCGAGATATCCACCACCGGCGCGAAGTCGATCGTGATGCCTTTGCTCCGCATCGCCTGACCACGTTGCAGCGCAATGGCATACACCTGCTCGGGTGTCTGGGTCCGCGCCAGCTCTCGTGCCGACGGCTGGGTGCCGATCACCGCAGACAGCCGCGAAACCCGGCCACCCTCTTCGTCGACGCTCACTGCCAGCGGTAGGGGCGCCGCCGAGTTCGCGATGTCGACCAGCGAGCCGTCGGTGACCATCGACAGGTCGGTCCAGCTGCCGATCATGATCCCGCCGACGTGCTGGCTCTCGACCACGGCTCGCGCGTCGGCCGCGTTGGTGACGCCGACCATCAACAGCTGCGCGAGCTTGTCGCGGGTCGAGATCTGCGACAGCAGCTCCGGCCCCTGGCCGCACGCCGGGGCCGGGACCAGTACCGGCGCCTGCGGCACCGCCGTCGCCGCCATCTCCGGATGCGGGACCTCCTGATCCGCCGCCGTCGAGCACGCGGACACGAGCACGGGCAACGCCACCGCGGCGCACAGCCCGCGCAACCCCGAACCAATTGAAACCATGGGCCCCGACCCTAGTAGGAAACGAAGCCGCGTTCGATCCCCCGGTCCCGCAGTTTGTCGAACTGACGGTGACCGAGTACTCGTAGCCGTCCAGATATGGGTGGTCACCACCCGTTGAAGACCAGCTCACCGCAGTCGACGGGCACGGCATACATCGTCTGCTACTTTGGCCGGATGGATCGGTTTCTCGTGCCCGCCGCGGCCAGCATCGTTGTCGGCCTGCTGCTGGGTGCGGCCGCCGTATTCGGGGTGACGCTGATGGTGCAGCAGGACAGCAAGCCGCCGCTGCAGGCAGGCGATCCGGCGTCGTCGGTGCTCAACAGGGTTGAGTACGGCGACCGAAGTTAATTTCGCGCCCCTGTCGCGGCGCTGGCTGTGGGTGGTCGCTGCGGCGGCGCTGGTTCTGTCGTTCGCGCAGTCACCCGGACAGATCTCCCCTGATACGAAGCTCGACCTGACCGCGAACCCCCTGCGGTTCCTGTCCCGCGCCTTCGATCTCTGGAACAGCGAGCTGCCGTTCGGCCAGGCCCAGAACCAGGCCTACGGCTATCTGTTCCCGCACGGCACCTTCTTCCTCGCCGGCGACGTGCTCGGACTGCCCGGGTGGGTGGTCCAGCGGCTGTGGTGGGCGCTGCTGCTGGTCGTCGGATTCTGGGGCCTCCTGCGTATCGCCGAAGCGCTCGGCATAGGCAGCACCACCTCCCGCGTGATCGCGGCAGTCGCGTTCGCGCTGTCTCCCCGGGTACTGACCACCATCGGTGCGATCTCGTCGGAGACGCTGCCCATGATGCTGGCGCCGTGGGTGCTGCTGCCGGTGATTCTGGCCCTGCGGGGTTCGGGCGGAGTTCGGGTGCTGGCTGCGAGGTCGGCGGTGGCCATCGCGTTGATGGGCGCGGTCAACGCCGTCGCGACGCTGACCGCATGCCTGGTCGCGGCGATCTGGCTGGTTTGTCACAAACCGAACCGGTTGTGGTGGCGCTTCACCGTTTGGTGGGCGCTGTGCATCGTGCTCGCGGTGACGTGGTGGGTGGTCGCGCTCGCGTTGCTCGGCCGGATCAGCCCGCCGTTCCTCGACTTCATCGAATCCTCCGGCGTGACGACGCGGTGGATGTCGCTGACCGAGATGCTGCGCGGTACCGACGTGTGGACCCCGTTCGTCGCGCCGAACGCGACGGCCGGCGCCTCGCTGGTGACGGGTTCGGTGGCGGTGCTCGCGACGACGCTGGTTGCCGCTGCCGGGCTGGCGGGGCTGGCGATGCGGTCCATGCCGGCCCGCGGGCGTCTGGTCACCATCCTGCTCGCCGGCGTCACGGTGCTGGCGCTCGGATACTCGGGCGGACTGGGATCGCCGATGGCCCATGCGGTTCAAGCCTTCCTCGATGCGGACGGCACTCCGCTGCGCAACATCCACAAACTCGAACCGCTGCTGCGGCTGCCGATCACGCTCGGTCTCGCGCACCTGCTGGGCCGCATACCGTTGCCGGGCAGCGCACCGCGCGCGGTGTGGCGGGATGCGTTCGCCCACCCCGAACGCGACAAGCGGGTGGCGGTCGGCGTCGTCGTACTGGTGGCGGTGACGGCCGCGACGTCGCTGGCCTGGACGGGTCGGCTGACTCCACCGGGGGCGTTCGACGCGATCCCGCAGTACTGGCACGAGACCGCCGACTGGCTCGACGAGCACAACGATTCCGGACGCGTGCTGGTGGCGCCGGGCGCCCCGTTCGCCACCCAGGTGTGGGGCAGCAGCCACGACGAACCGCTGCAGGTGCTGGGCGACAGCGCGTGGGGAGTGCGGGACTCGATCCCGTTGACGCCGCCGGAGACCATTCGCGCCCTGGACTCCGTGCAACGCCTGTTCGCGGCCGGTAGACCGTCTCCTGGATTGGCGGATACCCTTGCCCGGCAAGGCATCTCGTATGTCGTGGTCCGCAATGATCTGGATCCGGAGACGTCGCGGTCGGCTCGACCGATCCTGGTGCACCGCGCGATCGACGGGTCGCCCGGCCTCGAGCGCGTCGCCGCGTTCGGCGATCCGGTCGGGCCCGGCACCCTGCCGGGTTTCATCACAGACAGCGGTCTGCGACCGCGCTATCCCGCCGTGGAGATCTACCGGGTGAACCCGGCCACTCCCGCGGCTCCGGTGACGCCCTACGTCGCCGACTCCGATGCGATGGCGCGCGTCGACGGCGCACCCGAGGTCCTGCTACGCCTCGACGAGCGGCGCCGCCTCCTGGGACAGCCCCCACTGGGGCCCATGCTGCTGACGGCGGATGCGCAGCGGGCCGGTCTTTCCGTGCCTGCGGGGACCGGTGTCGTCGTCACCGACACCCCGCTCGCGCGGGAAACCGACTACGGACGCGTCGACGACCACTCGTCGGCGATCCGGACTCCGGACGATCCGCGCAACACATTCAACCGCGTGATGGACTATCCGACCCCGGGCGCCGAGACGGTCTACGGTCAGTGGTCCGGCGGCCGGGTCTCGGTGTCGAGTTCGGCGTCGGATTCGACCGCTCTTCCCAACGTCGCACCCGCGACCGGCCCGGCTGCGGCCGTCGACGCGGATTCGTCGACCAGCTGGGTGTCCAACGCGTTGCAGTCGGCGATCGGCCAATGGCTTCAGGTCGACTTCGATCATCCGGTCACCAACGCCACCATCACGGTCACCCCGAGCGCCACCGCGGTCGGCTCGCAGGTACGCCGCATCGAGATATCGACCGTCAACGGCACCAGCACACTGCGCTTCGACGAAGCGGGTAAGCCGTTGACCGCGGCGCTGCCGTACGGCGAGTCGCCGTGGGTGCGAATCACCGCCGTCGCCACCGAGGACGGGTCGCCGGGCGTCCAGTTCGGCATCACCGATTTCGCCGTGACCCAATATGACGCGAACGGGTTCGCCCACCCCGTCGACCTGCGCCACACGGTGGTCGTACCGGAGCCACCCACGGATTCGGCTGTGGCGCAATGGGATCTGGGTTCAGAACTGCTGGGCAGGTCGGGCTGTGCGCAGAGCCCCGAAGGCATTCGGTGCGCTGCGACCATGGCTCTGTCACCGGAGGAACCGGTGAACCTGAGCCGCACACTGACGGTGCCGGAGCCGATGGCCGTGACGCCGACCGTATGGGTGCGGGCACGTCAGGGTCCCAACCTCGCCGACCTGGTGCGGGCACCCGGCACTGCGATCGCCACCGGAGACGCGGACCTGATCGACGTGCTCGGTTCGGCGTACGCCGCCGCGGACGGCGACCCGGATACGGCGTGGACCGCGCGCCAAGGCGTCGTACAACACAAGTCGCCGCCCACCTTGACGCTGAGATTGCCCAGCCGCCGCGAGGTGGCCGCCGTCCGGGTGACGCCCAGTTCGTCTGAGCTTCCTGCACATCCGACGCTGGTAGCCGTCGACCTCGGCGATGGACCGCAGGTGCGCAGGCTGGCCGGCGACGCCGGCGCGCAGACCCTTGACCTCAAAACCCGCGTGACCGACACGGTGAAGGTGTCGATCCTCGACTGGGACGACATCATCGACCGCACGGCGCTCGGATTCGATCAGCTCAAGCCTCCCGGGTTGGCCGAGGTGACGGCCCTGGACGCGCGGGGTGACCCGATCGCGGCGGCCGACGCCGAACGCAACCGCGCGCGGATGATCGAACTACCGTGCGGCCGCGGCCCGATCATCGGTGTCGCCGGTCAGTTCATCCAGACGTCGATCAGCGCGACGGTCGGTAGCCTGCTCGACGGCGAGCCGGTGACGGCTCAGCCGTGCCAGGCTGGGCCGATCCGGCTGCCCGCCGGTCAGCAGGAACTGCTGATCAGCCCCGGCGCCGCGTTCACCGCCGACGGCGTCCAGCTCGACGGCCCCCTGGCGAATCGGATCCGTTCGGCGGCAACGGTTCCCGCGCACATCGACGCGTGGAGCGCCGACCACCGCGAGGTGAACGTGCCGGCGTCAAACTCGTCGCGGGTGCTGGTCGTCCCGGAAAGCGTGAACCCCGGCTGGATCGCGCACCGCGCCGACGGCACCGCGCTGACACCGGTCAAGGTCAACGGCTGGCAGCAGGGCTGGGTGCTGCCGCCGGGCACCGAAGGACCCGTCACACTCACGTTTCCGTCGAACGCCCCGTACCGGGCCGGGCTGATCGGCGGTCTCGCCCTGCTGCCGGTGCTGGCGCTGCTGGCCTTCGTACCGGCGCGCCGTCGCACCGAACCGAACGAACCCGCGCGGGTGTGGCGGCCGGGAAGGTGGCCGACGAGTGCCGCGGTCCTGGCGGTCGGGGCGCTGATCTCCGGGGTCGCGGGCGTCATCGTCGTCGGCCTCGCTGTGGGTTTGCGGTATTTGCTGCGCAACCGCGAACGACTCCGCGACACCGTCACGGTCACGACGACCGCCGGCGGGCTCATCCTGGCGGGGGCCATCCTGAGCCAGTACCCCTGGCGATCGGTCGACGGATACGTCGGTCACTCGGTAGGGGTGCAGCTGCTTGCTCTCGTCTCGGTGGCGATGCTGGCCGCTTCCGTCGTGCCCGACGATCGCACCCGTTTCACAGCCACGGACACCGCCGAGCCCTAGCATCGGCTATGTGCCGCAGCTGAATACCGCCCGGGGCGAGATCACCACCACCGACTTGGGCGTCACGCTCATGCACGAACACGTCTTCGTGCTGTCTCCGGAGATCCACAACAACTTCCCCGAAGTCTGGGGCGATGAGGCCAAGCGTCAGGCCGACGCGGTCACGCGGCTCAATGAGCTCAAGGCGCGCGGTGTCGACACCATCGTGGACCTCACCGTCATCGGGCTCGGTCGATACATTCCGCGCATCGCGCAGATCGCCGAACAGACCGACCTCAACATCGTCGTGGCCACCGGCGTCTACACCTACAACGACGTGCCGATGTACTTCCACTTCAGCGGACCCGAAACCCCGCTGGGCGAGCCGATGGTCGACATGTTCGTCAGCGACATCGAGAACGGTATTGCGGGCACCGGCATCAAGGCCGCGATCCTCAAGTGCGCCACCGACGAACCGGGAGTGACGCCCGGAGTGGAGCGGGTGCTGCGCGCGGTCGCGCAGGCGCACCGACGCACGGGTGTGCCGATCTCGACGCACACCCACGCGGCGACCCGTCGCGGTCTTGAACAGCAAGCGATCTTCGCAGAGGAAGGCGTCGACCTGTCCCGAGTCGTCATCGGCCACTCCGGCGATTCCACCGACCTCGGCTACCTCACCGAGCTCGTCGAGGCAGGCTCCTACATCGGGATGGACCGGTTCGGCGTCGACGTCTTCCTCGGTTTCGAGGAGCGCGTCAACACCGTGGCGCAGATGTGCGAGCGCGGCCATGCCGACAAGATGGTGCTCTCCCACGACGCTGCGTGCCTGATGGACTGGCTGCCGGAGGACATGGTCCCGGTGGTGATGCCGAACTGGCATTACCTGCACATCCACAACGACGTCATCCCGGCGCTGAAGGAGCGTGGCGTCACCGACGAACAGCTCACCACGATGCTCGTCGACAATCCGCGCCGGATCTTCGAAACCCGGGGCGCCTACTGATGGCTGACGTTCCACCCATCCCGACGCAGTTCTCCACCCTCGCCGAATCTGATCCCGACGCGCCTGCAGTCACGTGTACCGGCCGCACGATCACACGCCGCGAGCTCGACGCGTCGACCAACCGGCTCGCTCGCGCCTACGGCGAACTCGGTGTCGGACAGGGCGATTACGTCACGATCGTCATGCCCAACTCGATTGAGTGGGTGGAGGCGGTGATGGCATGCTGGAAGCTGGGTGCGGTGCCGCAGCCGCTGTCCGCCCGCCTGCCCGACATCGAGTTGGCTGCGCTGCTGGAGCTGCGACCACCGGCCCTGCTTGTCGGACGGGAGGACCCCAACGGCGTGACGCCCAGCCTGGCAGCCGATTTCGCGCCCGACGAATCGGTGTCCGACGCGCCGTTACCCGAGGCGGTGTCACCGGTCTTCAAGGCCATGGCGTCCGGTGGCAGCACCGGCAGGCCCAAGCTGATCGAGGCCGGTGGCGACACGCGCTTCCCTGCTGCCGCCGGTTACCCGCTTGGCGCGCAGGATGGCGACGTCAACCTCGTCTCGGTGCCGCTGTCACACAACACGGGCTTCACCACCTTCACGATCGGCCTGGTGCAGGGTCATCATCTGGTGCTCATGCCGCGGTTCGACCCGCACGAGTTCCTGCAGTTGGTCACCGAATACCGCGTCACGTTCTTGGCGACGGTGCCGACGATCATGCAGCGGCTGCTGCCGGTGTACCGGGCGGCCCTGGACGCCGGGACCTACGACCTGTCCTCCATCCGGCGGTTCTGGCACCTGGCGGCACCGTGCCCGCCGGCGATCAAGCAGGCGTGGATCGACATCCTCGGACCCGACGTGGTCTGGGAACTGTACGGCGGCACCGAATTACAGGCGCTGACGTTCATCTCCGGCGACCAGTGGCTGACCCATCCGGGGTCGGTCGGCGTGGTGGTCGCCGGCGAGATGAAGGTGCTCGACGACGACGGGAACGAGTGCCCGCCCGGCGTGACCGGCGAGATCTACATGCGGCGCTCGCCGGGAACCTCGCCGACGTACCGCTACATCGGCGCCACCGCGAAACAACGCGACGGCTGGGATTCGCTGGGCGATCTCGGCTACTTCGACGAGGACGGCTTCCTGTATCTCAACGACCGCCGCGTGGACATGTTCACCGTCGGCGGCCGCAACGTCTACCCCGCCGAGATCGAGTCGGCGCTGTCGGCGCACCCGGATGTGTTGTCCTGTCTGGTGGTTGGCATACCGCATGAGGATCTGGGGCAGGTGCCGCATGCGATCGTGCAGGGCAACGGCATCGATGAGGATGCCGTGATCGCGTTTCTGAGCGAGCGCGTCGCGGGATACAAGCTGCCGCGCACGGTGGAGTTCAGCGATACCCCGCTGCGCGACGATGCGGGTAAGGCGCGACGGTCCGCGGTACGCGACGAGGTCATCGCGCGATTGCAGGCTCCGTCACATCGTTGACCGAACTGTCAAGCGGCGTCGGATCGTTTCGTCTCTCCCAGCGCCGCAACGCGTTTCGGCATGGCGACTCGACCAGCGCGTAGCTCACGGCCGCGATGGCGAACCCGAACACCACCGTCAGCACGAGCACGATCGGCATGTGCCCGTTGAAGGCGAACTCGCCGATGACCGGGAACACCATCGCCAGCGCCGCGAGGTGCCAGACGAACAGGCCGTAGGACCATCGGCCGAGCGTCACCATCGTCGGGCTGCCCAGCAGGCGGTGTGAGGTGTCGGGCCGGTCCAGCACCAGCGGGGCGATCAAGGCGCCGGCGACGACCGCACCCATCGCGGTCTTCACGATGAACTGGCTCACCGTGCCCGGCGTCAGCCCCTCGGGACCGGCGATCGGTGACGCGGCCACCGCGAACGCGACGACCGCGATGCCTGCCATCAGCACGCGCCTCCTGGCCAGCCGGTGCGCCCACCCGACGGGCGTCACGGTCAACTCGGCCAGCAGCATGCCCGCGGCGAACCAGGAGAAGAACGCGGGCGGCCAGTTCAGCGGGTTGACGCCGTAGGGCGCGGAGACAGGGCTGGCCCCAACCAGCACAGCCCAGGCGAAACTCGCCACCGCCGTCGCCGCGATGACGGGGATTCGGGTCCGCACCGGCAGGCGTCGCGCCAGCAGCGCCAGGAACGGCAGCGCGAGATAGAACGCCACTTCGACCGACAGGCTCCACATCTGGGTGAGGCCCGCGGTCAGCGTCAGCGGCACATATATCTGAGTCAGCGTCAGGTTGGCCAGCCAAACCGTCAGGTCGGCCTTGGCCTCCGGCAGCAACGTGAGGATCACCACGACCGCAACCAGATAGCCGGGCATGATGCGCACGATCCGTGATCGCAGGTAGTGCCCCGTCGGCGGCTTGGGCCGCAGACCGCGGGCCGCGGCGGCGTGACCACGCCACAGCAGGAAGCCCGAGAGCGCGAAGAACACCGCGACCGCGAGGTCGAATCTGCCGAAGAACCGGCCGGTGATCCCGCCGGTGTGACCGGTCTGGAAAGCCACGTGGGTGACGACGACGCCGACCGCCGCGCAGGCCCGCATGCCCTCGACGGCGGGCAGGAATCCACGCGTTCCGCCGACGGCGTTTTCGGCGCCGCCGGAGTCACTGGTGGAATCCGTCACGACAAACAGTGTGCCGGGAGGAGGGAAAGGCGCTGAATACGGGTACTCGGGCCGCTCATGGTTGGCTGCACTCGGAGTGAACATCCAACTTAACTTGTGCTGTTAGGGTCGAACGGGTTTGCGGGACTCCCGCAGGTGAAGGAGGCACGGTTTGAACCGCGCAGTGGCGCTCCGTATCGCGGCTTGCGGCATTATGGGGCTGGGCGCTGGCTTGTTGATCGCCGCGCTCTTGCTGTCGACCTATACCCTCGGGAAGATCGCGAAGGTTCCGCTGAACCTGGACGCCACACTGATCAGTGATGGCACCGGGGAGGCGTTCGATCCGGCCTCGCTGAACCGGGAGAAGTTCGTCATCGACCGTGATGTCCCGCTGGCGCTGCAGGAGCAGGTCTCCGTCGAGGCGCCCTCGAACGCGGACGTGGTGACACTGCAGGTCGGCAGCACGCTGCGCCGCACCGACAAGCAGAAGGACGAGGGCCTGCTGCTCGCGCTGGTCGACACCGTCACGGTCAATCGCGAGACTGCCGAAGCGGTCTCGAGTGAGAGCAATCCCGGCGGTGCGGTCCAGAAGCCGCGTTCCATCGACGACGACCAGCCGCCGACCAATATCGCGTTGCCGCACGAGGGGCTGACGTACCGGTTCCCGTTCGACACCGAGAAACGGACGTATTCCGTCTTCGACCCGATCGCGCAGAAGCCGTTCGACGCCAACTACGACGGCGAGGAAGACGTGAACGGGCTGACGACCTACCGGTTCAGCCAGAACGTCGGCTACGACTCCGACGGCAAGCTCGTCGAGCCGATCAAGTACTCGTCACTGCTCGACGACGACGCCGACAGTGAGGTCACCGCCCCCGCCGCGATGTGGGGTGTCCCCGGCGAACCCGACGAGCGGATCACGATGTCGCGCTATTACGCCGCGCAGCGCACGTTCTGGGTGGATCCGGTGTCGGGCACCATCGTCAAGAAAGAGGACCACGGCTACCACTACTACGCACGTGAGCCGCTCAGGCCTGAGGTGACCTTCGTCAACTTCAAGGTCGGCTACAACGAGGAGACCATAGAGTCCCAGGTCGCGACTGCCAGAGGCGAGCGGGACCGGGTGGGGCTGTGGGGGCGCATCCTGCCGATCACCTTCATCGCCATCGGCCTGGTGTCACTGGTCGGCGGTGCGCTGTTGGGATCGTTCAGCCTGCGGGCGGAGTCCGCCCTCATCGATCCCGGACTCGACGAGGCCGATCACAGCTTCTTCGACACGCAGGGGATGCAGGTGCCGGGCGCCGAGGCCAAGACCGAGAAGCTGCCCGCGCAGAAGCCGACCGATCTGCCGCCGGACAGACCGGTCTGACCGCGCGTTACACGGTGCCTGCACGGGTGCGATCGCTGATTGCCCCGGCGTATGCGCTGGTGCTGTCCCTGGCCGTGAGCGCGCCGCTGTTGGCGCCGGGCTATCTGCTGCTTCGCGATGCGGTGTCCACACCGCGCTCGTATCTGTCGGATGCGGCGCTGGGGCTCGCCGAGGCCGCACCGCGCGCGCTGCCGCAGGATTTCGCGGTGGCGCTGGCGTCGACGGTGATCGACGGCGGGGTGGTGGTCAGACTGTTGTTGGTTGTCGGTCTGTGGCTTGCCGGCTGGGGAGCGGCGCGGTTGGCGGCTGTGGTCCTGCCCCACTCGGGGGTGGCCGGCCAGTGCGTTGCGGCGACGCTGGCGGTCTGGAATCCCTACGTCGCCGAACGTCTGCTGCAGGGGCACTGGAGCCTGATCGTCGGCTATGGCTGCCTGCCGTGGGTGGCCGCCGCGATGCTGCGCCTGCGCGAGCCGGAACCAGGTTGGACCGATGTGGGCGCGCTCGTGTTCTGGATCGCAATGGCCGGGCTGACGCCGACGGGGCTGATGCTCGCCGCGAGCGTGGCCACGGCGTGTGTGTTTGCGCCGGGATCGGGCTGGCCACGATGGCGGTGCGCTGCGGTCGCGCTCGGCGCCGCGTTGATCGCTGCGCTGCCGTGGCTGGCGGCCGCGGTCGTGGCGAGGTCGTTGGCGCCGTCGCAGGCCGAGGGAGTGGCGGCGTTCGCGGCGCGTGCCGAACCCGGGCTCGGCACGTTCGGGACGCTGGCCAGCCTCGGCGGGATCTGGAACGGCGAGGCGGTACCAGCTTCGCGCACAACGCTTTTCGCCGTCATCGCAGCGGTTGTCCTGCTCGGCATCGTGGCGCTGGGGTTGCCCGTGGCGATCCGCACCCGCACGGCTGTACCGCTGTTGTGCCTGGCCGGGCTCGCGGTGGTGGTGCCCGCGCTCATGGCGACCGGCCCGGGTTTGGCGGCCGTCGAGGCGACGGTACGAGCACTGCCCGGACTCGGTGTGCTGCGCGACGGGCAGAAGTGGGTGGGTTTGGCGGTTCCTGGCTATGCGCTCGCGGGTGCCGCCGCGGTCGTCACACTGCGGCAGGGTCTTTGGGGGCTTCCGAGACTTCCGGCTGCGGCGACTGCGCTGATCTGCTGTGCCGCGGTGATCGCGACGCTGCCCGATCTGGCGTGGGGAGTGGGCGGCAAGGTCGCACCGGTGAGTTACCCCGCGGGGTGGGCGACGGTGGCGGCGATGATCAACGACGACCCGCGGCCGGTTGCCGTCCTTCCGGTCGACAGCATGCGGCGCTTCGAGTGGGCGGGCGATGCGCCGGTGCTCGACCCGCTGCCTCGGTGGGTGCAGGCGGACGTGCTTTCGACGGGTGACCTGACGATCGGCGGCCGGACGGTGCCCGGTGAGGGCGAGCGGGCCCGTGAGGTGCAGCAGATGTTGGTGGCCGGTGCCGATCGCGACCAGTTGGCCGATGCCGGCGTCGGCTGGGTGGTCGTCGAATCCGGTGGCACCGCAGACACATTGGCGTTGCCGGTCGCCTATCACGACGCCGATCTCACCGTTTACCGCGTAGGCGGCGACCTCTCGCGGGCCTCGGGGCGCGGTGTCGTGCTGGCCGCGCATCTCGCCTGGCTGGCACTGATGCTGGGCGGTTTGGTCGCGCTGATCTTTCGCCGAACGTGGGTTACCCGCACGGTTTTTCGCGGAAAGCGTGTATAAAGTCCACACTCGGCGAACGTGGAGCGCTAGACGACTCCGCTGAGCGGTGTTCCGGCGTTGACGGCCTCGAGCACGGTGCGCATGGCACTGGTGCTCTGCTCCCAGGAGAACTCGCCGCTGCGGACCGCGGCCTTGGCGCCGAGCTGGTCGCGCGCCACCGGATCGGTCAACAGCCGATCTAGTCCGTCGACGAGACCGCCGTGATCGTCGACGAGCAGCCCGGTGACCCCGTCGACGATCGAATCGGTCAGCCCGCCCGAGGACCGGTAGCCGATGGTCGGCACACCGTGCTGCCCGGCCTCGATCACGGCGAGCGCCCAGCCCTCTTTGCGCGACGGCAGGACATGGACCCAACTGCGCTGCAGCACATCGTGTTTGGTGTACTCATCGACGTGTCCGTGGAACGTCACCGCATCGGAGATGCCGAGCAGTTCGGCGTGCTCGACCAGACGCTGCTCCCACCAGCCGCCGCCGAGGACGTCCAGATGGACGTCCGGAATGCGCGGGCGCAGTTCGGCGATCGCCTCGAGCGCGTCCTCGATCTGCTTGTGCGGCACCAGACGGGAGAGCACCACCACCCTCGGCGTCGCCGACCGCGGCGCGGTCAGGGTGGCCGCGGGGGCCTCATCAAGACCGTTGCGCACAACCGCGATCCGGTCGGGCTGCACACCGAGCGCGGCCAGATCCCGCGCCGAGGGCAGTGACACCGTGACGTACTGGTTGCGACGGTGTAGCCACGGCGACAGCTTCGACTCCACGAACCAGCCGAAGCGTCCCATCATCGGTCCGGCGACCGGCCACTGCTCACGGTGGCAGTGGTGGACGAGCACGGCGACGCGTCGGCCATAGGCGAGCCGGGCCAGGAACGGGATCCCGTTCTGCGAGTCGATCACCACATCGGGGCTGACCTTGCGCAGCGGGCCCAGCCCGATGCGGGCGAGCACCATCGACAGCCCCGCCCAGATGTAGATGGAGTACGAGCCACCGCCGCGGCTCACCCGCACTCCGTCGACGATCTCGTGCCGCGCCGAACCCGGATAACGCGCGGTCCGCAGGGTCACGTTTACGCCCGAGGCGGCCAAGTGGGCTCCGATGCGCTGTAGGTACGTCTCGCTGCCGCCGCCCTGCGGGTGCCCGGTATCGCGCCAGCACAACAGCAGCACGGAGCGAACACCTCGGTCAGACATCCCGTCCACCCTAGACGCTGGCTAGGGTGGCCCGGATGGCCGTCACCGACGTTTTCGCCCATAGGGCGACGCTCTCGAGGTCGGTGCGGCTACTGCGGGAGTTCCGCTTCGAGCAGCCCGATCCGGCCCGCTTTTACGGTGCGCTCGCCGAGGACACCGCGGCGCTGGTCACTGACCTGTGGCGGGCCGAGCAGGGGCTCGCGCCGACCGGACAGATTCTGCTCGACGTCGGCGGCGGACCGGGCTACTTCGCGACGGCGTTTTCGCGCGCAGGTTTCACCTACATCGGGGTCGAGCCCGACCCGGCCGAGATGCACGCCGGGCCCGTCATAAAAGACGGCACCGCCTACGTGCGGGCGTCGGGCACCGCGCTGCCGTTCGCCGACGACAGCGTCGACGTCTGCCTGTCATCGAACGTGGCAGAGCACGTTGCCGAGCCGTGGCGCCTGGGCAACGAGATGCTGCGCGTCACGAAACCGGGCGGACTGGTGGTGCTGTCGTACACCGTGTGGTTGGGCCCGTTCGGCGGGCACGAGACCGGGTGGTGGCACTACCTCGGCGGAGAGCGCGCCGCCAGGCGCTACACCAGAAAACAGGGGCATCCCCCGAAGAACAACTACGGCTCGTCACTGTTCGCGGTCTCGGCCGCCGACGGACTGCAATGGGCGAACACCACCGGCGCCCTACTCACCGCTTTCCCCCGCTACCACCCGCGATGGGCGTGGTGGATGGTGCGGGTTCCGTTGCTGCGAGAGTTCCTGGTCAGCAATGTGGTGCTGGTCCTGCGGCCGCCGATTGCAACAGGTTCTACTTTCGCAGCTTCGTAGGTAATGTGACGGTCATGACACAGACCGTCGCTCACAAGACACCTGCCGGCGAGCCGGCGTATCGGACCCAGTGGGACAAGCTCTTCATCGGCGGCAAGTGGGTCGAGCCGGCCTCCTCGGAGGTCATCGAGGTGCGCTCGCCCGCCACCGGCGAGGTGGTGGGTAAGGTGCCGCTGGCCACCGAAGCCGACGTCAACGCCGCATGCGCGGCCGCGCGCAAGGCCTTCGACGAGGGCCCGTGGCCGCACATGAAGCCGCAGGAGCGCGCCGCGATCCTCGCAGCCGCCATCAAGGGCATGGAAGAGCGCGCCGACGAGCTCAAGTATCTGCTAGCCGCGGAAACCGGTCAGCCGCAGACGATCGTCGACATGATGCAGTACGGGGCCGCCATGTCGGCGTTCCAGTACTACGCCGGCGCGGCCGACAAGTTCCCCTGGCGCGACATCCGCGACGGCGTCTACGGACAGACGCTGGTCGTGCGCGAACCGATCGGTGTCGTCGGTGCCGTCACCGCATGGAACGTTCCGTTTTTCCTCGCGGCCAACAAGCTGGGCCCGGCCTTCCTGGCGGGCTGCACGGTAGTGCTCAAGCCCGCCGCGGAGACGCCGCTTTCGGTGTTCGCGATGGCCGAGATCTTCGCTGAGGCAGGCCTTCCCGAGGGTGTGCTGTCGATCGTGCCCGGCGGCCCGGAGACCGGACGCGCGCTGACGTCCAACCCCGAGCTGGACAAGTTCACGTTCACCGGCAGCTCCGCCGTCGGCAAGGAGATCGCCAAGATCGCCGCCGAGAAGCTCAAGCCGTGCACTCTGGAGCTCGGCGGCAAATCGGCGGCCATCATCCTCGAGGACGCCGACCTGGACGCCACGCTTCCGATGCTCGGCTTCTCCGGTGTGATGAACAGCGGACAGGCGTGTGTCGCGCAGACCCGCATCCTCGCGCCGCGCTCCAGGTACGACGAAGTCGTCGAGAAGCTTTCGAACTTCATCTCCGCGATGCCGGTCGGCCTGCCCGACGATCCGAACGCCGCGATCGGCCCGCTGATCTCCGAGAAGCAGCGTGAGCGCGTCGAGGGCTACATCAAGAAGGGGGTCGAAGAGGGCGCGCGCATCGTCACCGGCGGTGGCCGTCCCGAGGGCCTGGACAGCGGATGGTTCGTCCAGCCGACGGTGTTCGCCGATGTGGACAACTCGATGACGATCGCGCAGGAGGAGATCTTCGGACCCGTGCTGGCGGTGATCCCCTACGAGACCGAAGAGGACGCCATCCGGATCGCCAACGATTCGGTGTACGGCCTCGCGGGCAGCGTGTGGACGACCGACAACAAGAAGGCGATCGAGATCGCGAAGAAGATCCGCACCGGTACGTACGCGGTCAACATGTACGCGTTCGATCCCTGCGCTCCGTTCGGCGGCTACAAGAACTCCGGTGTCGGCCGCGAAAACGGACCCGAAGGTATCGAGGCCTACGTCGAGCCCAAGAGCGTGCTTCTGCCGTTCGGCTACACCCCCGAGGACTGAGCGACGCCCCAAATTATGCTATAGACCATAGTCGGCGGCATCGTTGTTTTTCGGCTCACACGCCCCTGGCCTGCCTATTAACGAGTTCACCTGCTGTTTACCGATGATCGGCTGTGACACGGAATACAATTCCCGCGTTGGTGTGTTCTCTCTTTTATGATGCTTGACATAGGCAGAGAGGCACGCCATGTGGATCGTTGAGATCAATGTCGCTGGCCGTCGATTCGTTCACGAAGTGCACGCCCGGCGACCGTTCGTCCGCTTGAGCTCTCGCAAGCTCGGCTGGCGCCAGTCGCAGCTTCCGCAGACCAGCGCTGCATGACCTTTGTCGGAGGTTTGTTCTGTCTCCCAGCATGACCAAGCCCGCGACCAAACGCGGATCCACGCGCACCGCCATGTTGGTCAGTGCCGCCGAGGTGTTGCGTGAGCGTGGCGCCGCCGGCGTCACGATCGACGAGGTGCTGGCCCGCAGTGGCGCACCCCGCGGGTCGGTGTATCACCACTTCCCCCAAGGCCGAAATCAGATCCTCGCCGAGGCGCTGCAGTACGCCGGTGAAGCCATCACCGAGGTCATCGACGAGGCCGCCGCCAACGGCGGCATGTTCCTGGTCAGAAAATTCGTCGTGTTCTGGGAGGAACTGCTCGTCGAGAGCAATTTCACTGCGGGCTGTCCGGTGGTCGCCGCCGCGATCGGCTCGGCCGATGAAGAGCCACAGCTCACCACGGTCGCGGGCCGCATCTTCAGTCTGTGGCGCGACGCGCTCACTCGGGCGTTCGTCTCCGACGGCTTTACCGACGTCGACGCCGCATCGCTGGCCACCATGTGCATCGCCGCCCTGGAGGGAGCGGTCGTATTGTGCCGGTCGACGCGCAGTGTCGACCCGCTGAAAGACGTCGCCTCCCAACTCGAGTTCCTGATCAAGTCAAGGGAATTCGTGCAGCGCTACGGGTTGCCCTCCAACCCCGTCGGCTAAGCCTTACGCCAACGCGCGCACACGAATTCGCCGTTGACCCCCGCCTCCGCCAAAACCCATTCCGAGCGGATCGGCAACACCGGAGATCCGCCACCCAACGAGCACGGGGTATAGCTCACGATCATCTCGTCGATGAGACCGGCCGCGGCGAACTGCCCGGCCACGTCTCCGCCGCCCATCACCCACACGTCCTTGCCCGCGGCGTCGGCGACCAGCTTCGAGTGCAACTGGCGCACATCCCCGTCGAACGTCTGCACCGGGTGTCCCTCGACGATGATGTGGGGACGGTGGGTCAGCACCCACGACGGTTGTTCGTAGGGCCACGCGCCGGGCTGATTGCGCAACAGCCACTCGTAGGTCGCCGATCCCATCGCCAGGGCCCCAATGGATTTCATGAAATCGTCGTACCCGAACGGGCCGTCGGGATCGATCTCGCGTGACGTCAGCCAGTCGAGGCTGCCCGACTCGTCGACGATGTAGCCGTCCAGGCTGGACGCGGTGTAGTAGACGGTGGCCATGTTCGTTACCTTTCGCGCGCTTTCGTCATCCATTCGAGCGGGTCACCATGTCCGGTACGGATGCCATGGTGGGCAAGCATCGCCCTGGCCAGTCCGCGGCGGTGCGCGGAGAAGGTCAGCACGTGGGCGACAATTCCGTAGAGCTGGAACGACTCCGGCGGGTCGCATAGCGCATCGATGACCGTATCCCCCAATCGCCCGGCCGCCGAGTACTCCGAAACCATTGCCCTCCAGCGCTTTGCAATATTCGCGTGATGATCGGCCAACTGTTCGGCCGCGCAGGTGTCGGGCTGCGTCGCGGCACGGTCGGGAAAATCTCGGCCCTCGATCGTCGCCAGCCACACCTGTTTGGTCCACACGACGGCGCCGAGCACCGCACCTACGCTCGCTTCGGGACCGTCCCATTCGAGCACCTGCTGTCCTGGCGAAATGTCGTCTGCCCACTGCTCTTTGGACAGTCCCGTCGCCTGATCGATGAGGTAAGCGGTGTCGGCCACGTCGTGAGCGACCATCAACCTCGAGATGTCGGGTTGTTCGGACTCACCGGACTTTTCGTCGCTGTCGAGCCAGAGAGAGTGTGGGGGATGGAAGTGCAGCCCGTTCGGTGCGGGCAGCCGGAATCCGATTTCGGCCGCGCGCGACGGCGGCGTCCCGAAGGTACGGCTGAACGCGCGGGAGAACACCTCGGCCGACGACCAGCCCTCGTCGGCGGCCACCGCCGACACGGACTCGCCCCGGTGTAGACGCCATGCCGCGCGCTCGAGCATGATGCGGCGCCGCAGCGCGGCGGGAGACTCCCCCGTCAGCCGCCGCACCTCCCGGGAGAAGTGAAACTCCGACGCGTAACTGCTGCGCGCCATCTCCGGAACGTCGGTGTTGTCGGCGTCCACGACCGCGTCGAGCAGCTCGCGGAGTCGGTCGCGGTGGGATGGCTCGCTCACGATGTTCGAGTATGGTCGCCGCGCCCCCGACGTGGACATGACAATTCCTGCTGCGGTGCCACGCTCTAGTGTCATAGCCAGTGACTGAATTCGACGAACTGTGCGCCAATGACCCGGAGCTGGCCGAACTACGATCGGCCATCCGGGAGTTTCTCGTCGCCGACCGCGAGAAGTTCGGCTGGGAGCCCGCGATCGACTCCTGGCTGGCCAGGTGGGACGGCGAATTCTCCGCCAGGCTGGCCGACGCGGGCTTCGTCGGCCTGACCATCCCGACGGAGTACGGCGGACACGGGCTGGGGCACCTGCACCGCTATGTGGTGACCGAGGAGTTGCTGGCGCACGGCGCGCCCGTCGCCGCGCACTGGTTCGCCGATCGCCAGTTCGCCCCGTCGCTGTTGTCCTATGGCAGCGACGAGCAGCGTCGGGAGTTTCTGCCGGTCATCGCCAAGGGCCGGTTGCATGCGGCGATCGGCATGAGCGAGCATGACGCGGGTTCCGACCTGGCCGCGGTCAAGACGCGCGCCGACCAGGTCGACGGCGGCTGGTCGCTGAGCGGCACCAAGGTGTGGACGAGCGGCGCACATCTCGCGCAGCGGATCGTCGTTCTGGCCCGCACCAGCCCGCTCGATTCCGAGCATCGGCACGCCGGGTTCAGCCAGTTCTTCGTGGCACTGGACTCCCCCGGCATCACGATCGACCCGATCGTGCAAATGGGCGGAGAACATCACTTCAACGAGGTGACGTTCGACGACGTGTTCGTGCCCGATACCGACGTGCTGGGCAGCATCGGCGACGGCTGGCGGCAGGTCACCTCCGAGCTCGGCTTCGAGCGCAGCGGCCCCGAACGCATCCTGTCGACCGTCACCTTGATCTGCGACGCCATCCGGGCTCTGCCCAAGGATGCGGACGACGGCACCGCCGCAGCGGTCGGTGACCTCGTGGCCCGGATGATCTCGCTTCGCCAGCTGTCGATTTCGGTGGCCCGCGCACTGGCCGCCGGTGACGACGCGGCGACCAGTGCCGCCCTGGTGAAGGATCTGGGCACCCGATTCGAGCAGGATTCCGTCGAGTTGGTCGCCGATCTCCTCGACCGATTGGACGACGGCCGAACCCCGGAGGCCCGACGACTGCGTACGTTGTTGGACACCGCCCGACTGCATTCGCCGTTGTTCACGCTGCGTGGCGGCACCAACGAGGTCCTGCGGGGTGTGGTGGCGCGAGGATTGGGTATGCGGTGAACGAACTGGAACAACTCGTCGCCGACATCGGTGAGCGCTCGCTGGAAGCCCGGCACGGCAGGCCCGCGTACCCCGACACGTTCGACGAACAGCTGTGGCGCAATCTCGAAGAGACCGGGCTGAGCCGGTTGACGTCCACCGAGGACGCCGGGCCCGCGGAAGCGGCGACAGTGCTCACCGGTCTGGCCCGGAGTGCGGCAGCGGTGCCGATCGCCGAAACCGACCTACTGGCAATGTTTCTCGCCGCCAAGGCCGACGTAGCCGTCCCCGAGACCGGACCGCTGACCGTCGCGCTGGCAGATGCCGAACTGCGCGACGGTACCGTCACGGGAACGGCGCACGATGTGCTGTGGGCGGACTCGACGCCGGTGGTGGTTGCCGCGAAGACGGCCGCAGGCCTGTACGTCGGTCTGGTGACCGCTGAACCGACCGCGACGAGCCACAACCTCGCCGGCGAGCCTCGCGGCACGTTCGCCTTCGATTTTCAGGCGCACGACGTGCTCGACGTTCAGGTCGTCGACGAGTTCACCCGCCGTGGTGCGTGGGCCCGTTGCGTGCAGGTGATCGGCGCACTCGATGCCGCCCGCGATCTCACGGTGACGCATACCAGTGAGCGTGTTCAGTTCGGCCGTCCACTGTCGAAGTTCCAGGCGGTGCAGCACTCCCTGGCCGAGATGGCGGGCGAGATCGAGCGTGCCAGAGCCGCCACCGATCTGGCCGTCACCGCCGCCACCGATTTCGGGTTCGACAGCGCGGCGGCCGATTACGCGGTGACGGTGGCCAAGGTCGCCGTCGGCCGCGCCGTCGAGTCGGTGACCAGGATTGCGCACCAGCTGCACGGCGCGATCGGCGTGACCGTCGAGCACCGGCTGTGGCTGTTCACGATGCGGGCCCGCAGTTGGGTCGACGACTTCGGCGCGACAACGCAGTACGCGCGGCGACTCGGCCGGATTGCGCTCGCCGCCGACGACCCGTGGCAGATCGTGGTCAGCTGTCCAGAACCGCGTTGACGCGCGCCTCGACGTCCACCCGGTCGCCGAGGTCGGTCAGGTCGATCCCGAACCTGTCGGTCAGGGTGTCGAGCACGTCGGCTGCCGTTGCGAACCGGATGCGCTCGGTGTCCCCGCCGCTGTGAATCGCCAGGTTGCGGCCACGCAGATTCCAGCGGGCGTCGTCGGTGAGCAGCGCAACCGACAGCCCGACGACGAACGTCGACCGCGGATGCGTTGACACATACCAACTTCCGACTTCACGGTCGATACGCGGGCGCGGTTGCGTGGTGAACATGTACAGCGTCTGCCAGTCGCCGCGGATCTGCGCCTGCAGCACGTAGCCGTCTCCGTCGGAGAGAATGCGGTACGCCTCATGACGGGTGGGTTGCACCGTATCGACCTCAAGCCGAATCGGCGACGACAGGGTCTGCCCGCCGAACCCGACGTCGACGAGCCACGGCCCGTCGTCGTCGGGCACGGTCACGGACAGCGCCTCGTGCGTCATCGCGGGCAATTCACCCGAGGCGTCCATCCACACCACTCGTGCGCCGAGGCGCTGCACTCCGAAACCCAACTCCGCGAGCGCATATCCCATCACGCCGTTCTGCTCGTAGCAGTAGCCGCCGCGACGCCGCGCCACGAGCTTGTCGAACAACGCCGCCCGGCCGAGATCGGCGACGGGAACTCCCGTGAGCGGGTCGAGATTCTCGAAGGGGATCGCGCCCGTGTGCGCCGCGACAAGGGCATGCAGGGTCTCGTGCGTCGGCGTCGCCGGCCCGGTGTAGCCGATACGAAGGAAGTAGTCGGACAGATCGGTCATGGCGCCATCGTGCGACCTCAACGCTGGTTGAGGTCAAGGCGTGGCGTCGGTCAGGAGCCCGTCCACTTGGGCGCGCGCTTCTCGGCGAACGCGATCGCACCCTCCTTGGCGTCGTTGGACATGAAGACGGGCGCCAGGATGTTCATCTGGTTGGTCCACATTTCCTCGGGTCCCCAACTGCGCGACTCGACGATGATCCGCTTCGTCGCGGCCACGGCCAGCGGCCCGTTCGCGGTGATCTTCTCCGCCAGTTCGATCGCGGCGTTCAGCGCCTGACCCGGCTCGGCGAGCACGTTGACCAGGCCGAGCTCCTTGGCGCGCGTGGCGGGCAGGTTCTCCCCCGTCAGGGCCAGCTCCATGGCCACGGCGGGCGGGATGCGCTGCGGCAGCCGCAACAGCCCGCCGCCGCCGGCGACCAGACCGCGCTTGACTTCGGGGATGCCGAACGCCGAGTCATTGGAGGCCACGATTAGATCGGTGGCCAGCGCCAGTTCACAGCCACCCGCCAAGCAGTAACCCTCCACCGCGGCGATCAGTGGTTTGGCGGGCGGCTTCTCGGTGAAGCCCATGCCGCGACCCTCGACCACGACGTTCTCGCCGCGCGCGAAGGCCTTGAGATCCATCCCCGCGGAGAACGAACCCCCGGCTCCGGTCAGCACACCCACCGAGAGTCCGGCGTCGCCGTCGAGCCGGTCCATTGCATCGGCGAGACCTCGGCTGACGTCGGCGTTCACGGCGTTGCGGGCCTGCGGCCGGTTGATGGTGATAATCAAAATCCGGTCGCGCTGCTCGACCAGGACGGCTTGTTCGCTGTTGTCACTCACGCGGCTGATCGTAACGACCGCCCCGTCGTGTCAGGCAGGCGGCGGCGTGCCGTGCACGCCGATCTCAGAAATGGCAGCTCGATTCTGCCCGTCCGCCGAGCCGAGCTTGGATATCCAGACTACGAGATGCGATGTCGGCCGAGTACCCGCGATCGATATGCGGTTTTGACCCGGCTGCATCGGTGTTGGAGGGGTCAGTTCGGTGGTCTCGGCCAAACCCTTCGGTTCGCCGGTCTCACTCCCGCGCACCTCCACGACCGTGCCGACGCTGTTCAGGTCGACGGTGACCGCGCTGATCCGAACCGGGTCGCGAAGCCGCACAAGCAATCCAACGCCCGGCTTGAACTTTGGGAAGGGATCGGGATCGTAATAACGATCCGTCGACCATGCGGTGTCCGGCTTGCCATCGATCGCCAGTCCCGCCGACTCAGGGTGGTCGGGTGACCCGTCGGGAGAGAACACGGCGACCGAAGCGGGTGTCACGCTGATACCGCGCGACGCGTTGGTCTTCGCGCCCTCCGACGGTGGCGCGTGACTCGGTACCGGGTCTTGAGGGAGAAGGCCGAGCTTGTCGGCGTCCATGGCGACCGTGTCGTCGTTGGCCGCGAGGAAGTCGTTGATCGATGATGCCAGGCCCAACACCGCCACCAGGAAAACCGCGGCCGCGGCGCCCAAGCCTGCGCGAATTATCTGGCGACGAGCCTCCTCCTTCTGTTCCACCGGCCCGAAGTTGCGGAACGACGCGTAAGAACCAGGCGGCGGCGGACGCAGCGGCGGCACGACCCGGCAGTTCACCTCCTCGGCGGCGTCGGCGCTTGCCTGATCCAACAGCGTGACAACTGTTCCCGCACTCGCGATTCCGCCGCGATCGCGAAGCAACGCTGCCGTGGTCGTGGAAATCAGGAAGGGAATGTCGGGCTCGATTGCAGCCGGGTCAATGACTTGGCCGTCTGGATCCCGACTTGCTTTGGGCCAATCCGTCAGTGCGACATCGTCGGAGGGCCACTGACGAAGCAGCAGCCCGTACATTGCGCAACCGATGCCGCGAATGTCGGACTGCGGTGTGGTTTCGGGCATCGTGGCTGGAAACGCGAGGACCACGTCGCCGTCGTGGCTGACTCGCAACCGGCTGGGGTGGTCGATGGACAGCATGAGCCCGGCCCGGTGGGATTCGTCTGCCGCTGCTGCCAGCGACTGCATCGTCCTGGCCACGTCTACGGGCGCACGTTCGGCGTCCGCGGCTTGGCGCAGGCTGCTGCCGACCGTCCATTCGGAGACGCCGACGCCGAGGGATCCGGTATGGAGCACGTCGAGGACGCGGGCCACGCCCCTCGTCCGGATGCCCTTCAGGCGGACTGTGCGCGCGAGGATTTCGTGAACGAGTTCCTCGGGGAGTTCACGGGCCGGGTCGATCAGCGATAGTGCAACGTCGCGTCCCGACGCAGTGTCGACCGCATGCCAGAAGTGAAGCTGCGGACGGCCCCCGTGGGACGCAAGCAGGCGGTAGCGCCACGCGATGAAAGCACCGGGAACGAAGTGACGCTCGTCGCCATCCGCCATCACTCGACCTCGATTTCATGAGCGGCCGCAGTCCGCACGTCCGCGTCGGTGTCGCGGTGAGGCACGCTTGGCTTTTGCGGCATCGAATAACCCGCGAAGACGGGGCTCAAACGATCAGCCGTCGTCGCCCTTGCCGTTGCCGTTGCCGTTGCCGTTGCCCCTGCCTTTTGGTTTCTTCGGAGCTGGCGGCTCATCGACGACCGGAACGGAGGTCGGCGACGGCGGCGGGGAACTCACCGGTGGCGGAGGCGCGGGAACTGCGGTGCTTGTGCTGATCGGTTGTGGAGACTGCGGGGTCGACGATGGATCAAGTGCCAGCGCGAGCGTTGCGACGATCAGCGCGACGAACGCCGCCGCTGCAAGGAGCAACTTCCGCCCCCGGCTCATGGGCCTACGGCGAGCCGATGGCACGAAGTAATTGGCCGATGGAGCCGAGTTGGCCGATGGAGCCCCGTAATTGGCAGACGGGGCCAGCGGTTGTGCGAGCACCTTGGTCGACGGCCGGTGTTTCGCTGCCGTCGTCCCGATGGTCGAATACGGCGCATGCGGAGCGCCCGAGAGTGCGGCCCGCATCTCGAGGGCACTGCCGAATTTCGCGCCGACGCCATGGCCGCCCATCGCGCGATTGATCACCGCTCCGAGGTCGGCGTCAACATCGGGACGGACCGCCTCGATCGGCGGGGGCGGATCGTCCAATATGGCCCGGATCAGCGACGCGGGGTTCTCCTGCGGATACGGTCGTCGCCCGCTGAGCGCTTCGTATGACATCACGCCCACCGCATAGAGGTCGTCGGCTACCGACGCGGGAGCACCCGCGACCCGCTCGCGGCTCATATACGCCATCGTGCCGACGATCTGCCCGGTTGCGGTGAGGGCGGCACCGGCCGTCTTCGCGATGCCGAAGTCGGCGACCTTCATAGCGCCGCCGTCATGGGTGACCAGGACGTTGCCGGGCTTGATGTCGCGGTGCACCACTCCCGCTGCATGGGCGGCAGCCAGCGCTCCCAACACATCGTCGAGCATCGCCCGGACCCGATGCTGCGCCATGGGCCCCGTCGCGATCTCGTCATCCAGGGTGCGGCCCGGCAGCCGCTCCATCACGATGAACGGTGTCCCGTCGTGATCACCGCAATCGTGCACCGCCACGATGTTGGGATGGTTGAGCGAGGCGGCGGCCTGGGCCTCCGTCTCGAACCGGTGACGCGCATCGGCGTCGGCCTTGAAGGCGGGATACAGCAGCTTGATGGCCACTGGTCTGCTCAGACGGGTATCCCACCCGTCATGGACCTCGGCCATACCGCCGCGGCCGAGCAGGCCCCGCACCTCGTATCGGCCCGCAAGCACTTCGCGGCCCTCCATGGCCGATAAGGTAGCCCGACAGACCCTGCGCCAAACTCTGATGCTCGCGCAGTGATTTTTGCCGGCGCGCACGGGGTAAACTAGAACACGTTTCAATTTGAGGCTAGGGGATCACCTGTGACCGACACCGAACCGTCGGAGCTCACCAAGTGGGATCCGGGTCTGACCGAACGCGTCATGGGGATCATGCGGCCCTTCCTGAAGCGGTACTTCCGCTCGGAGACGCGGGGGCTCGAGAACATCCCGCCCGGCGGCGCGCTGCTGGTCTGCAACCACTCCGGTGGCATGCTGCCGATGGACGTCCCGATTCTGGCGGCCGACTTCTACGACCACCACGGCTACGACCGCCCGCTCTACACGCTGAGCCACGACATGCTGTCGGTTGGCCCGACCGGTGACTTCTTCAAGAAGATCGGCTACATCAGCGCCAACCACGCCAACGCCGATGAAGCGCTGCGGTCGGGCGGCCTGGTGGTGGTGTTTCCCGGCGGCGATTACGACGTGTATCGGCCGACGTTCACCGAGAACGTGATCGACTTCGGCGGCCGCACCGGCTACGTGAAGGCCGCCCTGAACGCCGGGGTGCCGATCGTGCCCGCAGTGGGAATCGGTGGCCAGGAGACCCAGATCTTCCTCACGCGCGGGACCTGGCTGGCCAAGCGTCTGGGGCCCATCGCGCGTCTGGCGCGCACCAAGATCGTGCCGGTGTCCTTCGGTTTCCCGTTCGGGCTGTCCCTGGTGGTTCCGCCCAACATTCCGCTGCCGTCCAAGATCGTGATGGAGGTGCTGCCGGCTATCGACCTCACCGCCGAGTTCGGTGAGGATCCCGACATCGACGAGATCGACGCGCATGTGCGGCACGTGATGCAGCGGGCGCTGGACGAACTGGCCAGCGAACGCCGGCTTCCGATACTGGGTTGAGCTGGTTTTGAATATCGGCCCGCTGGCTATCAAGGTGTTTCATGAGTAAGCGTCGCTATACGGTGCTGCGCGCGGTCGCAGAACTCGTCAACGCCGCCAACGGCGTACAACCCATCGCTCGTGAGGGTTACCCGACGATCCCGGTGTTCGCGTTCGGCTGGCCGACGTCGGAGATGTCACCGGTGTACATGGGCGTCTCGATGCTCGACGCGATGCGCCGCGGCCTTCGCGGCGACTTCCGCGGGACCTCGGGCCGAATCGCGTTGGTGTTGACGGCAATTGCGTGGGCTCTGCTCTACCTCATCCATCGCCGCAACGTGGCCGCCGAACCGCACTTCGAGGAACCACTGCGCAGGGCGCTCGGCGACGACTACGAACAGATCGCCGCCCAGTCGCAGCCAGGACGTCGGCGCCGCACCCAAATCGGCGTGTGGCCAACCGACCTGGTCCGCAGACGCTACGTCGAGAAGGCCGGCACCGTGCAGTACGGTCCGCATGCCCGGTCGAACCGCGCCGACATCTGGCGCCGCGCCGACCTGCCCCGCGACGGTAAGGCACCCGTGCTGCTGCAGGTGCCCGGCGGCGCGTGGGCGATCGGGATGCGGCGCCCGCAGTCTTATGCCCTGCTGAGCCACATGGCCGAACGCGGCTGGGTGTGCTTGTCGATCGACTACCGCGTCAGCCCAAGGAACACCTGGCCGGACCACATCGTCGACGTCAAGCGTGCTATCGCGTGGATCAAGGAGAACATCGCCGACTACGGCGGCGACCCGGATTTTGTTGCGGTAACCGGGGGTTCGGCCGGTGGCCACCTCTCCTCGCTGGCCGCGCTGACGCCGAACGATCCGCAGTGGCAGCCCGGATTCGAGGATGCCGACACCTCGGTCGTGGCCGCCGTACCGATCTACGGCCGCTACGACTGGTTCACCTCCCACGGCTCCGGCCGCAAGGAATTCATCGCGTTCCTGCAGAAGTTCGTGGTGAAGAAGCCGTTCGCGCAGAACAAGGAGACGTACCTCGATGCGTCCTCGATAAGGCGGTTACGCGCCGATGCGCCACCGTTTTTCATCCTGCACGGTCAAGACGACTCCATCATCCCGGTGGGGGAGGGCCGTGAGTTCGCCTCGGCGTTGCGCGAGGTGTCGACATCCACCGTCGCCTACGCGGAGATCCCGCACGCGCAGCACGCGTTCGACTTCTACTATGGGTCGCCACGGGCGCACTACACGGCGCGGGCGGTCGAGGTGTTCCTCTCCTGGGTGCATGCCAAGCGCCGGGCCGAGACAGAGTCGGCCGTGCCGGCTCTCACGACATAGCGTTTTCGATCACCGTCAGTTGCTCGGAAAGTCCACCGGCACAGCGAATTTCGACGAACGCGTCGACCATCGCGTCGGTCAGCTCGTGCGGATCGCGCAGGGTGGCGCCGTCGGAGAGCACCGACACATTGAGTTGGTCGACGTAGCTCCACACCGTGATGTTCAGCCCACTGCCGGTGGTGAGCGGTCCGACCGAGTAGATCTCGGTGACCAGCGCACCGCCGACGCGACCGGGCTCCCGTGGTCCGGGCACATTCGAGATCGGGATGTTGAGCACCTTGTTCTGGCCGTCCTTCTCCGCCAGCCAGTGGAACAGTCGCTCCGCGGGTGCCGGCGGGAAGTAGGACGACCACATGCTCACGAGTTCGGGGCCCATGAGGTGATGGGTTTCCTTGGCGTTCACCGCCGCGTCGTGCACGGCCTTCACCCGCTCCAACGGATCCTCGAGTTCGATCGGCACCACCATCATGACGCCGCTGAACCGGTTGCCCGAGATCCGGTCTTTGGAGAAGTCGAAACTCACCGGCACAGATGCCAACAGCGGATGGTCGGCCTGACCGTCGTATTTCAGTGACAGCTGCCGCAGGGCGCCCGCCGAGATCGCGAGCACCATGTCGTTGATCGTGACGTTCAGGTGCTTCGCGGTTTCCTTCACATCGGCCAGCGACAGCGTCGCGGTCGCGAACTTGCGTTGCGCATCGACGCGATGGTTCATGAACGACGGCGGCGGGGTGAACGGGCGGGTGAGCTCGGGCGACAGCTTTCGCGAGCTCTGGCGCACCCGTCGCATCCCCTTCGCGGTGTACGCCACCACGCCCGGAAATCGGCCGATGTGCCGCATGTGGTCGGCGAAGGCCGTTCGCAACAGCTCACCCTTGGTCGGCGGCGGGTCGCACGCGTAGGAGTCCCGGTCGGTTTGCAGCCCCTGCTGCAGATCCATCCCGCGGGCCAACAGGTTCGCCGAGGCCACCCCGTCGGCCAGGGCATGATGAATCTTGCCAAGCACCGCGATCCGGCCGTTGGCGAGGCCTTCGATGAAGTACATCTCCCACAGCGGCCGACTGCGGTCAAGCGGGGTACTGGCGATCCGCCCCACCGCCTCGTCGAGCTGACGGCGGCCGCCGGGACTGTCGACCCGATACGGGCGGACATGGTATTCGAGGTCGACCTCGCAGTTCTCGCGCCACATCGGGTGGTGGAACTTGAGCGGGACGTCGACGAGCTGATAGCAGAACGGCTCGAGCTTGTGGAGGCGACCGTGGATGACTTGGCGGAACTCATCGATGCCGAACTGCCGGCCCTTCAGCTCGGAGATGTCGATCACCGCGAGCTTGAGGGTGTGCATGTGCACGGTCGGCGTCTCGCTGTACAGCAGGACGGCGTCCCACCCGCTGAGTCTCTTCACAAGCTACCTCCCTGCCCGGGGCAGCTAGATGACCTTCTTCGCCCCGATCAGCGACCGGTTGCGGTGAATCTGGTTGAGGAACAACCCGATTGCGGTCGACATCGATCCTGTGCGAGCGCCGTCGATCATATCGAACGCATGACCCGCGCCCGGCAGTTCGACGTAACCCACGACCGTTTGCGACACCGCGCGCAGTTGCTCGACGAAGCTGCGCGCCTGCGCGACGGGGATGACGCTGTCGCCGGTGCCGTGGACGACCAGGAAGGGAGGTGCGTCGGAGTGCACGCGGGCAATCGGCGACGCCTTACGGAAGACGTCGCGATGCTTGTCGAGCTTGCGCTTGACCACCACGCGTTCCAGGAAGTCGACGAACCTGACCCGTTCGACGGTGGAGCGGTCCTCCCAGTCGTAACGGCCATAGATCGGCACGACGGCGTCTACTGAGGTGTCGGAGCCCGCCGGCAGTTCCGCCTGCATCTCCGGGTCGTTGGGCGTCAGGCCGGCCAGCGCCGCCAGGTGGCCGCCGGCCGAGGTGCCGCCGATCGTCACGAAGTTGCGGTCGCCGCCGAATTTGTCGACGTTGGCGCGCGCCCACGAGATCGCCGTCTTGACGTCGGTGATGTGCGACGGCCACGTGTGGTGCGGCGCCACTCGATAGTCGATGGACAGGCAGACCCAGCCGAGTTCGGCCAGGTGCGACATGAGCGCATAGCCCTGCAGTAGCCGGCTGCCGTGTACCCAGGCGCCGCCCGGCACGAAGATGAACACCGGCGCGGGTTCGGCGGGCAGATCCTTGCGGCGCCACACGTCGAGAAGCTGAGACGGCCGGGGGCCGTATTGCACTGACGTGCGGTGGACGTTGCGGCGCTGCTCCCGCATCTTCCACAGCGGGGGCGCCTTCTCGGGTGCCGGCCACTCGATGTCGAGATCCTTGGCGTTGACGATGCCGCGCAACGCCGTCGCGGTCACGTTCTGGGTGCTGTCGCGCTCCGCGCGCTTTTGCTCACCGCTTCCAGGGCTAAGCAATGACTTCGCCGTCGCGTTCAGGAAGTCGGGGAGGTGGCGGTATCCCCAGACGCTCATTGCGGTGGCAGCCCCAAGGGGTTCAAGGTGTTTCCCGATGACGGGCAGAGACGCCGACGCCACGCTCATGGCCATGATGTAGTCCGAGGGCCCGGCATTCAGCAACCACCGGGCACGTGTCCAGATCGTCGGTCCGGGGTACCGCGTGTCCGGTTGAGGAGACATTTCGCGACTGTACCCCGCTACAGAGTTTCCAAACGACGACATTCGCCAGATGTCTAGCGATTGCACTCGAGACGTTATTTGTGACCCGGATCACGTAGACGCTGAGCTGCACCGGAGGGCTAGCGTGACGTGACGAGCGTCAAATGTAAACCGAATGCGAATGAGGATTCCCCATCGTGAGTAAGTCAGCCCTGGCGATCACCGAAGAGCACACAGATCTTGCCGACGCGGCGTTTGGGCAGCTCAGCCGGGTGAAGAGCCGGGCCGCCGCACGCTCGGCGCTCGAGGGCGGGTCCTCACATCCTGCCGACGTCTGGAAGGCGGCCGCCGACCTGGGCTGGACCGGCCTGGCGATCGCCGAGGAACACGGCGGCTCGGGCTTCGGGCTGTCCGAATTGGCGGTGGTCGTGGAGGCCCTGGGACACGAGCTGTGCCCCGGCCCGTTCCTGCCAAGCGTTGCCGCAGCCGTGGTCGTAGACCGCTGTGCATCGGATTCTCTTCGCGCACAATTACTTCCGGGACTGGCCGACGGCAGCACCATCGGCGCACTGGCCGTTGCGGGCAGTGTGACGATCGGTTCCGATCTGGTGGTGACCGGCGAGAGTCCCGCCGTGCTGGGCGCGCCCGACGCTGACGTGCTCGTCGTTGTCGCTGGTGAGGACGTTGTGGTGGTCGACGCCGACCAGAATGGGAAGGCGGACGGTGTCACCGTGACGGCGCTGGAGTCGCTGGATCCCACCAGAAGCCTCGGATCGGTCGCGCTGAGCGGCGTGCGCGTCGCCGACGACCGGGTGCTGCGCGGCGCCGCCCGCAAGGCACGCACGGTGTTCCGGATCCTGGCGTCGGCCGAGGCGGTGGGCGTCAGCTGGGCGACGCTCGAGATGGCCGTCGAGTACGCCAAGGTGCGCGAGCAGTTCGGCCGCACCATCGGCACGTTCCAGGCCGTCAAGCACCATGCCGCCAACATGCTCGTCAACGCCGAAGAGACCACCGCGGCGACCTGGGATGCGGCGCGCGCCGACGATCTGGACACGGCGTGGTTCGCCGCCGCGGTCGCCGCGTCGCATGCGATCCGTACCCAGGTTTTAAACTCGCAGAACAACATTCAGCTGCACGGCGGTATCGGCTTCACCTGGGAGCACGATTCGCACCTGTATCTGCGCCGCGCCCGCACCCTCGCCGCGTTGATGCAGGAGGCCGGCGATCCGCTGCTCGACATCGTCGAGGGCCAGCGCAGCGGACAGGCGCACGGCGCGTCGTTCACGTTGCCCGAGGAAGCCGAGAAGTACCGCGAGCAGGCACGCGAGGCCGTCGCGACGCTGCGCGGGCTGCCCACCGATCAGCAGCGCGACTTTCTCGTCGACTCCGGCTATTTGGTGCCGCACTGGCCCAAGCCGTGGGGCCGCGCCGCGGACGTCCTCGAGCAGTTGGTCATCGAGGAGGAGTTCGCCGGTGTCGACCGTCCGGACATGGGCATCACCGGCTGGGTGACGCTGACGATCTCGCAGGCCGGCACCGATGACCAGCGTGAGCGCTGGGTCGAGCCGGTCCTGCGCGGCGACGTCATGTGGTGCCAGCTGTTCTCCGAGCCCGGTGCTGGCAGCGACGCCGCGGCGGTGCGCACGTCGGCAAAGAAGGTCGACGGCGGGTGGCGGGTCACCGGGCAGAAGGTGTGGACCAGCCTGGCCCACCTGTGTCAGTGGGGGCTGGCCACCGTGCGTACCGATCCCGACGCTCCCAAGCACGCCGGCGTCACGATGATGGCCATCGACATGAAATCCGAAGGCGTCACGGTCAATCCGCTGAAGGGCCTGACCGGTCACGCACACTTCAACGAGGTGTTCTTCGACGACGTCTTCGTGCCCGACGCGGACGTGGTCGGCGACGTGAACAAGGGCTGGCTGGTGGCCCGGGCGACGCTGGGCAACGAGCGGGTGTCGATCGGCGGCGGGTCGGGCGGCACGAGTGGCTTCTCCGCCGACGATCTGATCAAGCTGCTCGACAATGCGCCCGCCGAAACCGCCGCGTACTACGTGCGTCGTGCGGGTGAGGTGATCGCCGAGTCACACACGCTGCGGCTGCTGAATCTGCGCCGGGTCACGCGCGCGATCGCCGGGTCCGAACCCGGCCCCGAGGGCAATGTCACCAAGCTGCTGGTCGCCGAGGCCGGCCAGCGGATGACCGAGTTGGGCCTGGAGCTGGCCGGCTCGGCGGCCGTCGTCGGACAGACGCCGACGCTGACGCAGGCCTATCTCGGCAATCGGGCCATGACCATCGCGGGCGGCACCTCAGAGATCACCCGCAACACGATCGCCGAGCGCATCCTGGGCTTGCCGCGCGATCCGCTGCTGAAGTGACTACAGGCCGATGAGATCCGCGCTCTGTTCGGCGAGAGCCGGACCGAGCGTCATGCCGCGGCCACCCGGTCCGGTGACGACCCACACGCCGTCGTCAGGCGACGACCGACACACTAGCTGGTCGGGGTCGACGCACTGGCTGTAGACCCCGGCCCAGCGCTGCCGGATCGGGGGCAGCGGCCGGCCGAGGAACTGCTCGACGACGTCGACGAGGTACGCATAGGGCCCTTCGGATACGTCGAATGCGAACGGCTCGGTGTACTCGTGAGTGTCACCGATGGTCAGCCCGCCGTGCAGACGCTGTACGCACAGCAGTTGCATGTGGTGCTCGTCGGCGACGGCGTCCTGGGGTTCGTTGCGGCGCAACGCATCCAGTGCGTCTCCCGCGAAACCCGGATAGTAACGAAAGCTGTCGCCGTCCGCGATCGCCGTCGTCAGCGGTTCATCCAGCGGCTCGGTCTGCATCATCTGCAGCCGCACCCGGCGCACCGGCAGTTCACCGGCGATCTCACGGACCAGGCCGCTGTGGGCGGCTCCCGCGCAGATGAGCAGCAGATCGCCCTCGTGGCGACGCCCCCGGTCGTCGATGACGACCGAACCCTGGATCGCCCTGGCCTCGGTTGCGGCGTGGAACGTGTATCGGTCCGTCGCGGCCATGTAGTCGCGCATCGCGGGCATCGCCTGACGGGATTCGACCGCGGCGTCGCGCGAACAGTGCAGCCCCGCGACGTATTTCCCTCGCAATGCCGGGTTGAGTTGACGCACCTGGTCCCGGTCGAGAAGGGCGAAGCCCCGACTCTGCGCGTCCGTGCGCGCCACGACCTCCTCGGCCACGGCGACCTCACCCGGCGTACGCAGCAGCGTCAGCGATCCCGCCGCGCGGAACCCGATGCGCGGAATCTCCTGCCCCAGCCGCTCCCACAGCTCGCGGGATCTCAGCGTCACCGCCAACTCGGCGTGTGCGCGGCCGGAGATCCAGACCAGACCGAAGTTGCGGACCGTCGCACCCCTGGCTTCGGTTTCGCGTTCCAGTTGGACGACCTCATGCCCGCGGCGCACCGCCTCCAGGGCGTGCGCGGTGCCGAGGATTCCGCCACCGACGATTGTCACGCGCATTCCGCCGACCCTTCCCACGCGCTGCGACCGGCCATCGACCGGCGGGTATTGCGCTGGGGAACAACAGGTTAAGAATTGGTATAGACCAAATTCCGGTAGAGTGGCTGCGTGGCGATTCTCTCCGAAGTCGAGGATGTCCTGCGCTCTCTTCGCGACGTATGGGATGAAGACGCGGTCGACGAACTCGACCACGCGCTGCAGGCCGCGGCCCGCGCGGTCGAGGACGACGCGGACGACGAACTCGTGCTCGCCTCCGCGTTACACGACCTCGGGCACAGCCCCCTGTTCGGCGACGACTGGAAGCAGCATCACGACACCATGGCGCGCACCTGGCTGACACCTCGGTTCGGCGCCCGGGTCGGCTGGTTGGCCGGCGCGCACGTGGCGGCCAAGCGGTACCTCGTTGCGACCGATCCCGATTACGCCGCGGCGCTGTCCGATGTCTCGGTCGACTCGCTGCACCATCAGGGCGGCGCTGCGGTCGATCCGGCGTACGTCGGCCATCCGTGGTGGGCCGACGCACTTCGGTTGCGCCGCTATGACGACGCCGCCAAGGTCCCGCGGGCGAGCGGGCTGTCCATCGAAGCCGTACTCGAGGTGGCGGCACGCGTGCTGCGTCGCAGCGACCGACCATGACCACGCCGCACCGGCCGTCGAAGCCGTATCTCGTGCGCACCGGCGTCGACGGCATTCTCGCCGACCTCGACGAGGGTGACGCGGTCCCGCCCGAGCGTGAGCTGGCGACGCGCTTCGGGGTATCCCGGGAAACCGTCCGCCAGGCGCTGCACGAGCTTCTCGTCGAGGGACGCATCGAGCGCCGCGGCAGAGGAACCGTGGTGTCGCGACCGAAACTCGTCCAACGGCTGTCCCTCGAGTCCTACACCGAGGGCGCCGCCGGCCACGGCCGGGTACCGGGCCGCCTGCCGGTCACGTGGGAGGACATCAGCGCGAGTACGGAAATTGCTGAGGCGCTGGATATCTCGGCCGGTGATGACGTCATGCACCTCGAGCGAGTACTGCTTGCCGACGGCCAGCGCATCGGCCTGGAAAGCACCTACCTGCCTCGGCACAGGTTCGACCGGCTGACCGAGACGTTCGATCCGGCGACGTCGCTGTATGCGGCGATCCGCAACTGTGGGGTTCGATTCGGCTCCGCCACGGAGCGGATCGAGACCGTATTGCCCTCGCCCAGGGAGGCGGCGCTGCTGGAGACCACGACGGCGATGCCGATGCTGCGGCTGCACCGTCGCTCGCTCGACACCAACGGGCGTCCGATCGAGATGGTCCGTGCGCTGTACCGCGGGGACCGCATCGCCTTCGAAACCACGCTGACGTAATACTGGTTTGGTGGCAGGCGCCTTCAACTCTTCAGACTTCCATCCAGACCTGCGCCGCATCGCGCGGTTGGTCCCCAAGCAGGTGGTGACTCCGGTGACGCTGCCCGCCATTCGGTTGGTCACCCGCAAGATGTGGCGACGCGTCCCCAAGGACATCGAGGCGCTGACCCTGCCGTCGGGTGTCGGGGTGCGGTTGTACCGGCCGTCCGGCGCCGAAGGGCCTGGACCCGCGCTGGTGTGGATCCACGGCGGCGGCTTCGTCATCGGCCATCCTGGTCAGGACGACGTGCTGTGCCGACGCTACGCCCAGCGTCTCGGTGTCACGGTCGCCTCGGTGGATTACCGACTCGCCCCCGAGCACCCGTATCCGGCCGCGCTCGAGGACTGCCATGCGGCGCTGACCTGGTTGGCCGGATTACCGACAGTCGATGCGAACCGGGTCGCGATCGGCGGCGCCAGCGCGGGCGGCGGACTGGCGGCGGCGCTGGCGCTGCTCGCCCGCGACCGTGGCGAGATCGCAGTGGCCGCCCAATTGCTGGTGTACCCCATGCTGGACGACCGCACCGTGGGCCGCGACGTGCGGGACCATCCGGGCCTGCGGCTGTGGAACGGGCAGAACAACCAGTTCGGGTGGTCGGCCTACCTGGGCGACGCGGACCCGGAAATCGCCGTGCCCGCACGACGGACCGACCTGAGCGGCCTACCGCCGGCGTGGATGGGTGTCGGAACACTCGATCTGTTCCACGACGAAGACCTCGCGTATGCCGAGCGACTGAAGGCAGCCGGCGTGCCGTGCGAAGTCGAAGTTGTCAAGGGCGCCTTCCACGGCTTCGACGGGATCGCCCCGAAAGCCGAAGTGTCGCAGGCGTTTTTCAACAGTCAGTGCACCATCCTGCGGCGGCTGCTCGCGCCGGCGGCCGCCTAGGTCACCACCGTCCCGGCGATGATCGTGGCCGCGACGAGGCCGGCGTCGAGTTCTCCTAGCACCTCGTCCGGTTTCGCGCTCAGGACGCACAGGTCGCCCGGTTGACCCGGCGCGATCCGGCGCGGCACCGTGGGCGCGTCGGCCGCCCCGAAGAACATCGTCAGCGCGTCGCGCGGTGCCACCCGTTCGTCGGCCCCGAGCACCGCACCCCCAGCGGTGGTGCGAAAGACCGCCGCGCGCATCGCCTTCCACGGGTCGTCGTTACCGAAGGGCATGTCAGTCGAGAGCGCGACGGGCACCTTGGCGGCCAACAGCGAGGCCACCCGCCACAGTTCCTGATGCTCGGCGGCGGGCACATCGATCAGATACTGGTCACCTCGCTCGGCGACGAAATTCGGCTGTGTCACGACCGTCACCCCGACATCGACCATGTCGGCGATGCTGTCGTCGGGCACCACCGCGGCATGTTCGATGCGATCGTGCGGATGACGGCCCGCCGCGCGCAGCGCAGCCAGCGTCACCACCAATTGCGCAGCGGTGACGCAGTGCACAGCGACCGGCGCGTCGTCGGCGTGCCGTTGCGCGATCCACTCGGTCAGGCCCGCGAGATCGAGGTCGGTGTCGTGCAGTATGCGCTTGCCCGGCGCAAGGCAGTGCACCCGTTGACGCAGTTCGCCGCGACGGTGGGCGTCCAGGAGTTTGACGACATCCCCGACCTCTAGATCCGGCGTCGCATCGGTGACACCGGTCACCCCGTACGCGGTCAACCGTGCGCTGACGTCGGCGAGCCCGCTTTCGTTGCGCTGCAGCGTGTCCGACCACGTATGGTCGGAGCTGCGTAGCCGCCCATCCGGGTGATCGGCGAGTCCGACTCGTGCCAAGCCCGCCGAGTTCAGCGTCCACAGGACACCGCTGCGGTGCTGGACCCTGACCGGTACCGGCGGCGAGACGTCGTCCAAGGCGACTCTGTCCAGCGGCCCGGCGACCGCCTCGTGGTACCCGACGGCCCTGACCCAGCCATCATCGCCGACATCGGCGGCCGCGAGGACCCGCGCCAGGTCGGTGCGGGTGTGCACGTCGGCCGGCCCCACCCGGACCGACGTCAATGCCGCTGCGGCCGAACGGAGGTGGACGTGATGGTCGTGCAGGCCGGCGATCACCGTCCCGCCCCCGGCGTCGTATACCTGCTCGCCGGGTTGGGTCTCGAGCCGCGGCTCGACCGCGATGATCCGGTCCTCCGCGCGGATGTCCACGACACCCCCGTCGAGGAGCGTCGCACGTTGAATCAACATGCAGCATAACGCTTGTCGGTGATCAACTGTTCCACGATCCCATTGTCGGCACCCAACTCCGAGGCCCTGGTGGACAGCTGTGGCGTCGCATTGCAACGGGTCTCGCCGGCATCCGGCAGTTCGGCGTAGGTCGCGGCGACGGCGGACATCGAGAACTCGATCAATTCACCGCCGCCCCTGCGCAACGACTGCACCACGGCCACTGCGGCTTCCAGTCCGGTCAGCGGGTCGGCGATCGCGTCACCGCAGAAGACCGGCGAATCATCACCACCGCAGACCAACCCACCGGAGACGGCCGCATCGTCACCGAAGGCGACCCAGTTGGCGTGCTCCTCCCTGGTGCCGTGGCCGGTGATCCTCAGCCAGACTTTTCCGTCTCGCGGACCGATCGCCACCGGTCCGAGCCCGCGGCGGATCAATGCCGCCGGGCGGGACGACTCGATCACGACGTCGGCGGCGGCAAGCAGCGCCTGCAATCCGGTGGGATCGTCGAAATCCACCAGATACGAGAGTTTTCCACCGTTCATCCAGTCGAAGAATGCCGACGCTCCCGTGCGTGCCCCATCGGGACGCGACGCGCTTTCGACCTTCACGACGGTCGCACCCGCACCGAGGAGCAGTTGTCCGCAGAGCGGGCCGGCCCACATCGCGGACAGGTCGACGACCAGGAGTCGCGAGGGGCTGCGCGCTATGGTCGCCGCACCGAACGGGTAGATGCGCGGCGCTTCGGCGGGCGTCTCGCCGAGTGCGGCGACCGGAAGTCCAAGGAGGCGAGCGCGTTCGGTGATCTCGGCGCTGTCACGTTCGGCGATCCAGCGATGCACCGCGGGCCAGACGTCATCTCCGACGTCATCGGCCTCTATGAGTGCGGGCACCGTGTCGACGTCATCGGGACGTGACAGCGTCAGCGCACACCACCCGTCACGGCTTTGCATGAGCTGCGTCGCCCCACCGGCGGAGATTCGGCCTTGTGGTGTGTGGCCGAGTAACCCTGCGCGGCCCGCGATTATGACGTCGGCGTCAACTTCGATGTCCGTGAGGGTGCGAAAACCGTTGGCGACGCGGCGAGCCCGCGACACCACTCCAATGGGAACCGCCAAGGACGTCACAGCCCTATTGTGCTCAGAACTGCAGAGCAGTAAAGCGCCAGTCCAGAACCTGCTGGTCAGGCGCGCCGACCGCATACACGACGGACCGCAGCTCGAGGACCCCGCCGCGACCGTCGGGCAGCGGTACCGCGTCCTCGACATGCAGTTCGCTGTACAGCGTGTCGCCCTCGTGCACCGGTGCGGTGTGGTCACAGGACTGCCAGCCCAACACCGTCACCATGTCGGGCAACAGTCGGCTGGCTTGCGCCAGCGCCAGTCCGATGGTGTGCCCGCCATACACCAGCCGCTTGCCACCTCCTCGCCAATCATGATGGGTAGCAGCGATATTCAGCGTCAGACGCGCGAGTTCGGGTGCGCTGCTGACGACGTCGGCGCTGCTGTGCAGCACGGTGCCGGCAAGCCCCGCGTCGAAGTGCGCTCCAGGTACCTTGGCGCGGTACGCGTCGGCGTTCCAGTCGGCGGTCGGGTCGGGTACCGGTGCCTGATCGTTGCCGATCGTCGACATGTCATCGGCATGGCCGGTGTCGGGTGCCCTCTCGCTGAGCGGCAGCATCGCGCAGCGGTGGAAGTCGAGGACCAGTCGGCCGACGTCGTCGACGGTCGTCATCCGCAACGCCGCAAGACCGGTCGGTGGACGGCCGGGCTTCATCGAGTTCTGTTTCAGCCCAACGACTTCGGCGCGGGTGAACAACGTATCGCCGATGACCGGGTAGCGGTGGAACGTCAACCCGCGGTAGAACAAGTTTGCCGTGACCCGCTGCGTCACCAGGGTCGTCTGCCCGATCGCCACGTCGCATACGAGCGCCGGATGGGCAAGCGGTGCGGGGGCACCGGTGACGGCCGCCGACAGTTCGGCATCGAGGGCAAGGCGCAGACGGTCGCCGATGATCGACTGGTGCACGGCCGCGGCGCCGGCGGTCAACGTCATCGATGGTGCGGCGTCGAAGACCTGGCCAACCTCCAGATCGTCGAAGTACGGGCCGGTCACGGCAGCCATGTTGGCATTAGGCCGCACAAAGTGTCAATATGGCCGTACAAATGCTGAGTCAAGAAGAAGCCATGCTGGTGGAGACGGTGCGGACCTTCGTGGACCGCGACGTCAAACCTGCCGTGCGGGAGACCGAACACGCCAACGAGTACCCCGAGGCGTGGATCGAACAAATGAAGCGCATCGGCATCTACGGCCTGGCGATCCCCGAATCGTACGGTGGTTCCCCGGTGTCGATGCCGTGCTATGTCGAGGTCACCCAGGAACTCTCGCGGGGCTGGATGAGCCTGGCGGGCGCGATGGGCGGGCACACTGTGGTGGCGAAGCTGCTCGCATTGTTCGGCACCGAGGAGCAGAAGCAGCGGTATCTGCCGACGATGGCGACCGGTGAGCTGAGGGCGACGATGGCGCTCACCGAGCCCGGCGGCGGGTCGGATCTGCAGAACATGAGCACCGTCGCATCGACCGAGGGCTCCGACCTGGTCATCAACGGGTCGAAGACATGGATCAGCAACGCCCGCCGCTCCGGTCTGATCGCCCTGCTGTGCAAGACCGATCCGACCGCGACGCCGAAGCACAAAGGCATCTCGGTAGTCCTGGTCGAGCACGGTCCTGGACTGACGGTGTCACGGGATCTGCCGAAGTTGGGCTACAAGGGCGTCGAGTCCTGCGAACTGACCTTCACCGACTATCGCCTGCCCGCGGCCGCGATCCTCGGCGGCGCGCCCGGGAAGGGCTTCGCTCAGATGATGAAAGGCCTTGAAACGGGCCGCATACAGGTCGCGTCGCGCGCGCTCGGTGTGGCCACCGCGGCACTCGAGGATGCGCTGAAGTACGCGCAGGAGCGCGAGAGCTTCGGCCAGCCGATCTGGAAACACCAGTCGATCGGCAACTACCTGGCCGACATGGCGACCAAGCTGACGGCCGCACGGCAGCTGACGCTGTATGCCGCACAGCGCTACGACAGCGGCGAACGGTGCGATATGGAGGCGGGGATGGCCAAGCTGTTCGCCTCGGAGGTGGCGATGGAGGTCGCGCTGAACGCCGTCCGGATCCATGGTGGCTACGGCTACTCGACCGAGTTCGACGTCGAGCGGTACTTCCGCGATGCGCCACTGATGATCGTCGGTGAGGGAACCAACGAGATTCAGCGCAATGTGATCGCCGCCCAACTGGTTGCCCGCGGCGGCATCTAGTTGCGCGCGGACGTGAGGAGCACCTGATGCGATCAGCGCCCGCGTACCAAACTCTGCGTGAGCGACTTCGCGACGACATCGCAACGGGTCGGTACAGCGACGGCTCTCGATTGCCCACCGAATCCGAACTGGTCGAGCGCCATGGCCTTTCACGGCAGACGGTGCGACGGGCGTTTCAGGATCTGGTCGCCGAGGGCGTGGTGTACCGGGTGCCGGGGCGCGGCACATACGCCAGCGAGACCGGACAACGCTATCTGCGACAGCTCGGCTCCATAGAAGACCTGATGAGTCTGTCCGACGACACCACGATGGAGGTGCTCACCGGGCTGCGCAGGCGGGTGGACCTGCATGCCGCGAGCCGGCTGCGGCTCGACGACGACGTCGTCTACTCGGTGGTGTTCCGGCGGCTGCACGACGGCGTGCCGTTCGTGATGACGACCGTGCACCTGGTTCCCGCGGTGGCCCATGCGGTGTTGTCGTCGCCCGAACTGCAGGACGGCGCCGTCGGCACCCAGACCGTGATCGGCATCCTCGAGCCGTATCTGATCGAGCCGATCACCGAAGCGGCGCAGTCGATTACGGTCGCGCCCGCTGAGCCCGCGGTCGCGGAGGCGGTGTCGTGCGAACCCGGCCATCCCATGCTGCGGGTGGACCGGCTCTACTCCGACGCGAGCCGCCACCCCGTCGAGTTGTCCGTCAGCCACTTCCTGCCCGAGCAGTACACCTATCGGGTGACGTTGCGTCGGTCGGGCTAGTTGCGGATTCGGCGCGCCCAGCAACCGCGACGGTGCGTTTGCGCGCCGAATTCACAGGATCTCGTCGATCAGGCCCCACCGCAGTGCGGTCGGCGCATCGATGGTCTGCCCGCTCAGCACCAGATACGCGGTTCGCCATCGGCCGATCCTGCGGGTGATGCTCACGGTGCCGCCTGCGCCGGGAATCAGTCCCAGGGTCAGCTCCGGAAGGCCGAAGACCGCATCCGGCCGCGACTGGACCCAGCCGCAGAAGGCGGCCATCTCCAAACCGCTGCCCAGTACCTGACCGTGCACCTCGGCCCGGCAGCGCGTGCCCAGGCGGGCGGTCAGTTCGTCGAGCACCAGCGCAGGGCTGTGCCGAATACGGGCCAGATGGGCGCTGGCCGGATCGGCGAACGTGCCGAACTCGGCGAGATCGCCGCCGCTGCAGAACGACGGACCATTGCCCGACAGCACGACATCGGTGACCGATGGATCGAGGCGAGCCACCTCGAGGGCTTCCAGTAGCGCCGCACGCGCGTCGGTCGAGAAGGCGTTGTGGCGCAGCGGTCGGTTGAACCGCACGTACAGGTTGTCCTCGACGCGCTCGGCCTGTACCGGATCCGGGAGATTCACCGGTCGCGCCGGTCCGCGCTCGGTCAGCCAGCGCGCGAACTCGGGTCCGGACTGCAGGGTCGAGTAGGCGAGCGATTCGGTGACGATGCCGGCGAACGCGGGCGCGCCGGGGTCGAACGCACGCAGTACATCGCTGCAGATCGCGGCGGCCTGCGGCCAGCGCAGGCAACGCTCACGCAGTTCGTCGAGAGCGTCGGGTATCGAGCCCACGGTCACGGCACGGCGATCGTCGCTTTCACTCTCGGTAAGCGTGAAAGTTGCTTCTTCCGACGGGGATCCGGTCGCAACGACCACACCCGAACCGAGTTCGACAAGCTTCACGAGTACTTTTTTATCAGCTCCTGCTTGAACATCTTGCCGGTTTCGGTGCGCGGCAGCTGCGCCTCGAAGGAGATCGACCGCGGACACTTGTAGTGCGCCAGCCGTTCGCGCAGCCAAGTCAGTAGCTCGTCACCGAACGCCTCGCTCGCGTCGGCGGGGTCGACCGTCTGGACGACGCCCTTGACGCTCTGGCCCATCTCGTCGTCGGAGATGCCGAACACGGCCGCGTCGAGCACCTTCGGATGGGTGATCAACATGTTCTCCGCTTCCTGCGGATAGATGTTGACGCCGCCGGAGATGATCATGTGGTGCTTGCGGTCGGTGAGGAACATGTAGCCCTCGTCGTCCACGTAACCGACATCGCCGACGGTCACCCAGCCGTGCCTGTCGCGTGACGCCGCGGTCTTCTCCGGGTCCTTGTGATAGACGAATGGCACGACACCCAGGTCGAAGTAGATCTGCCCCGCCTGACCGGGCGGGAGGTCGTTGCCGTCGTCATCGAGGACGTGCGCCACACCGAGCAGCGGCTTACCAACGGAGCCAGGGCGTTTCAGCCATTCCTCGGCGGGGATGAAGGTGATGCCCGCGCCTTCGGATGACGAGTAGTACTCGTCGACGATCGGACCCCACCAGTCGATCATCTGTTTCTTGATGTCGACGGGGCACGGTGCGGCGGCGTGCACCACGCGGTGCAGGCTCGATAGGTCGTACGAATTGCGCACGTCCTCAGGAAGTTTGAGCATCCGCACGAACATCGCCGGGACGAACTGGCCGCTGGTCACCCGGTACCTCTGGATGGCGTCCAGCGCCGATTCCGGGTCGAACTTCGACATGATCACCGTCGTCACGCCCATCGCCTGAGCGCTCATCGACCAGAGGCATGGCGCGGTGTGGTACAGCGGCGCCGGGCTCAGGTATACGGACTTCGGGCTCATCTGGATGGCCATCAGCAGCGCGGACACCAGGTTCGGTGCGTCGACAGGTTTGACGTGGGTGAGTTCTCGGCGAATTCCCTTGGGGCGGCCTGTCGTTCCCGACGAGTACTGCAGCAGATCGCCCTCGATCTCGTCGTCGATGGGTGTGCTCGGCCGGTCCGCCACGCACTCTGGGTAGCGCTGCCAGCCGTCGAGGTCGTCGTCGGCGATCAGCAGCAGTTCCGGCAGTGCGTCCAGCTCCGCCAGCCCTTCGCAGATCCTTCGCGTCGCGCGCGATCCGATCATGGCCTTCGCGCCGCTGTTGTCGATGATGTACGCGACCTCGGTCGGGGTGAGGTGGGTGCTGATCACGGTGTAGTACAGGCCGCTGCGCCGCGCCGCCCACATCACCGTCGGCAGATGCTCGTTGTTCTCCATCAGCACCGCGACGGTGTCACCTTCGACCAGACCGGCATCGCGGAGGTGGTGAGCCAGCCGGTTGGCGCGCTCCTCCAGCTCCTCGAATGTGACGATCGTTCCGGCCGGATGGATGATGACGGCCGGCCTGTCGGGGGTGGCCTCGGCATGCTCGCGAATCTGCATGCGCCGACTTTACGACGTGCAATCTTGACGGGTGTCAAGTGGGTAGAAAGCGCAGGTCGAGCTCGCTGTCCGACTTACCATGACAGCGCCGGGGATCGGGGGTCTGAGCTGTGACCACGAAGTTCACCCCGCCCTCTGCATATCTGCGCGAGCTTTCGGTGACGAGACCTACGAGGAGTTGGCGCACGTCAGAGCGGACATGCCGAACGCTGCGAAGGCGGCCTACGCAATCGACAAGATGCGAAGCTACCGCTCTGTTGTTGGCGGAGCGTGAGATGCATTGAGCGTGCCATCGGGAGTGGTGACGTTTCTGTTCACCGACATCGAGGGATCGACCCGCCGGTGGGAGGCCGACGCGGACGCGATGCGCTGGGCACTCGGCATCCATGACGCGGTGTTGAGGGATGCGATCCAAGACCACGGCGGAGTGGTGTTCAAGCACACCGGCGACGGGGTGTGCGCAGTGTTCGCCTCACCCGGCGATGCCGTCGACGCCGCCGTCGCCGCCCAACGCTCGCTCGAACTCCCCGTGCGGATGGGCCTCGCTAGCGGCGAAGCCCAACTTCGCGACGGCGACTACTTCGGCGCCGTCCTCAACCGCGCCGCTCGGGTGATGGCAGCAGGGCACGGCGGACAGATTCTGCTCGACGGGACAACCGCCGGTTTGGTTCCCGCCGCGGACATGACGACGCTGGGAAGCAAGCGATTACGTGACATCGCGAAGCCGGTGGAGATCTTTCAGGTCCAGGCCGCGGAGTTGCGAACTGATTTCCCGCCGTTGAAGACCGAGGATTCGGCGCCGGGGAATCTGCGGGTCCCCACTACCAACCTGATCGGTCGTGAGACAGAACTCAACGAGCTGCAATCGGCGTTGAAACAGCATCGTTTGGTGACGCTTACCGGCGTCGGAGGAGTCGGCAAGACACGCTTGGCGTTGGAGATAGCCGGACGCTCAGCAAGTGCCTACCTGGACGGCGTGTTCGTCATAGAGCTTGCCGCGATAGCCGACGAAACCGCCATCCCCGAGGCGACGGCCGCGGTGCTCGGCGTCAAACAGCAGCCGGGCATGACGGTGACGGCCAGCATCGCGTCGGCGCTATGGGGACGTTCCCGGCTGCTGGTGTTCGACAACTGCGAACATGTGCTCGACAGCTCCGCCGGTCTGATCGGAGCGATTCTGGGGGCGTCATCCACCGTCACGATCCTTGCGACCAGCCGAGAGGGCCTCGGGCTGGCGGACGAACAGCTCTGGCCGGTGCCGTCACTCGACGTCGGCAGCGGCGTCGAGTCGACTGCAGCAATGCTCTTCGTCGAACGCGTGCAGGCAGTCTCGCCCGCCTTCTCGGCGTCCAACCATCCGGAGGAAATTACCGAGATATGCCAACGCCTGGACGGAATACCTCTGGCCATCGAGTTGGCCGCGTCACGCATGCAGTCGATGACCGTCACAGAGGTTCGAGATCGGCTCGATAGACGGTTCCGCCTCCTCGTCGGATCACGACGGCAGCTGGAGCGTCACCAGACCCTGCGTCATGCGGTGCAATGGTCTTACGACCTGCTCGACGATAACGAAAAGGACTTGCTCGCAACGTGCTCCGTGTTCTCGGGCGGTTTCGATCTGGCCGCCGCATGTGGCGTGTCGGGCTCGGACGACGAATTCACCACGCTGGACACGCTGGACGCGCTGGTTCGAAAGTCACTCGTCGTCGCCGACAGGTCGGCAGGCCACACCCGGTACTCCATGCTCGAGACCATTCGTCAGTTCGCCGAAGAGCAACTCGTCACCACGGGTGACGCCGGCGCCGTCCGTACCGCCCATGCGCGCTACTTCGCAGGACTCGAGAACAGCATCACCACCCTGTGGGATGGGCCACGCCAACTCGAAGCGTACGAGTGGTTCACTGTCGAGATAGCCAACTTGCGCACCGCATTTCGCTGGGCCCTCGACTCCGACGACATCGACTCCGCCTCGGCCATCGCCATCTATGCGGCGCTGGCGGGATTCTGGAGCGACCACTACGAACCAATTCGATGGAACGAGGAACTGATCGGGCCCGCGCGAAAGATCGGCCACCGGCGCCTCGCCCAGCTGTATGGTGTTGCGGCACTGTGCTTCACAGCCGGTCGAATCGAGGATGCACTGGGTTATGCCGCCGCTGGACAGGAGGCGATTCTCAGTGGCCGCTTCGACGAGATTCGCAGAGAAAACGAGGCATCCCTTGGCGCTCCCTACACGGCGGCGGGTGAGCCCGAACGATGGGTCGATTGGTGCCGCACGGCGGTCACGCTGCATCCTGATATCCATATCCACACGCGCGCCCTGTTCGTCATCGCGCTACAAATGGCCGGTCAGAATGACGAGGCGATCGCCGTGGCTGACGAATTACCCGCGATGCTCGAGGCTACCGACAACCCGACCTACGCCGCGTGGGCGCTGTTCGCCTACGGCACCGCGTACCGCGACCGTGATTCCCGCATCGCCTATGACGCTCTGCGTCGGGGACTCGAAATCGCGCAGGCCAGTGGAAGTAGACAGACGGAGTCGAACATCGCGGCGATGCTGACTTCCCTCACGGCCGTTCACGGCGAGCCCGCCGATGCCCTCGGCTACTCGATTGTGTCGATTCGCAATCAGTACGATTCGGGCAACTTCTTCCTCGTCGGAAACTCGTTGGCCGCCCTTGCGTCACTGTTCGTCCGGATCGGGCGAGCCGAAGCCGCCGCGACGTTAATCGGTTGCGCAGACACGCCCTTCAACCGGTCGTCATTCCCGGTGTTGGCTGCGGATGAAGTTCGATTACGCGATGCGCTCGGTGATGATGCGTACGACTCCCTCGCTCGCGCGGGCGCGCAGATGAGCTTGGCGAGCGCCGTGACGTACGCCTGCGAACAGATCGATCGTGTACGCGCGGAGATGGCCGCCGAACGCTAGAAGCATGCTAGCCACGCGCGCTCACTCAACCGCGAGCGTGCGTAAAGTGCTCGGCATTCGCGGCGTGCCGTGTACAGACCCGCACGCTCGCGAGGGAGGTGAGCAAAGCTACTCGGCTTCGGCGAGGCGGTGCTTCAGGGCGTCGAACTCGTCCTTGATGCCGGTCGGCAGCTTCTCACCGACGAACTCGAACCACTCCTCGATCAGCGGGATTTCCTCACGCCACTCGTCCACGTTGACCGCGAGTGCTTCGTTGACATCGGCCGCGTCGACATCCAGACCGGACAAATCAAGGTCCTCGGCGGTCGGCACGATGCCGATCGGCGTCGTCTTCCCGCCGGCCTTCTGCTCGATGCGATCGACGATCCACTTCATCACTCGGCTGTTTTCGCCGAAGCCCGGCCACAGGAAGCGGCCGTCGTCACCGCGACGGAACCAGTTGACGAAGAAGATCTTCGGCATCTTCGACTCGTCGGCGTTCTTGCCGATGTCGATCCAGTGGGCGAAGTAGTCGCCGACGTTGTAGCCGAGGAACGGCAGCATGGCCATCGGGTCACGCCGGACGGTGCCGACCTTGCCCTCGGCGGCGGCGGTCTGCTCGGAGCCAAGCGTGGCACCGATGAAGACGCCGTGCTGCCAGTCGCGGGCCTGCGTCACCAGCGGCACCGTCGTCTTGCGACGGCCGCCGAAGAGGATCGCCGAGATCGGCACGCCCTGCGGATCGTCCCACTCCGGAGCCAGCGTGGGGCACTGCGACATCGGGGTGCAGTAACGCGAGTTCGGATGGGCGGCTTTGCTTTCCGTTTCGCGCAGGACCCAGTCGTTGCCCTTCCAGTCGATGAGGTGGTCGGGATCGCCCTCCAGGCCCTCCCACCAGACATCGTTGTCGTCGGTCAGCGCGACGTTGGTGAAGACGGTGTTGCCCGCCGCGATGGTCTTCATCGCGTTGGGGTTCGATGACCAGTTGGTGCCGGGTGCGACACCGAAGAAGCCGAATTCGGGGTTGACCGCATACAGGCGGCCGTCCTTGCCGAATCGCATCCAGGCGATGTCGTCACCGACGGTCTCCGCGCGCCAGCCCGGGATCGTGGGCTGCAGCATCGCGAGGTTGGTCTTACCGCACGCCGACGGGAACGCCGCCGCGACGTAGTACGACTTGTTCTCCGGCGAGATCAGCTTGAGGATCAGCATGTGCTCGGCGAGCCAGCCCTCGTCGTGCGCCATCGCCGACGCGATGCGCAGCGAGTAGCACTTCTTACCCAGGAGCGCATTGCCGCCGTAGCCCGAGCCGTAGCTCCAGATCTCGCGGGTCTCCGGGAAGTGGCTGATGTACTTGGTGTCGTTGCAGGGCCACGGCACATCCTTCTGGCCGGGCTCCAGCGGGGCGCCGATCGAGTGCAGCGCCTTGACGAAGAAGCCGTCGTCGCCGATCTTCTCCAGCGCCGCCTTGCCCATCCGGGTCATCGTCCGCATCGACACCACGACGTATTCGGAGTCGGTGAGCTCCACGCCGAGCTTGGGATCGTCGGCACCGAGCGGGCCCATACAGAAGGGCACGACGTACATCGTGCGGCCGCGCATGCTCCCGCGGTACAGGTCGGTCATGATGCCGCGCATCTCGGCGGGGTCCATCCAGTTGTTGGTCGGACCCGCGTCGATCTCCTTCTCCGAGCAGATGAAGGTGCGCGACTCCACGCGCGCGACGTCGGAGGGATCGGACAGAGCCAGGTAGGAGTTCGGCTTCTTCTCGTCATTGAGTCGCTTGAAGGTCCCGGCCTCGACGAGCTGCTGGGACAGCCGGTCGGCTTCCTCCTCGGACCCGTCGGCAAACACGACCCGGTCGGGCTGCGTGAGTTCGGCGACCTCCTGGACCCAGGCGAGCAGCCCCTTGTGCTTCGTCGGTGCGGTGTCCAGACCTGGAATGGTCGCTGCGGTCATGTGTGTCTCCTGCAATCTTGCTGCGTATGCGGTTCTGCCAGGACCCGGGACTGAGGAGCGTGTACCAATGAAAGGCAGCGCGTCTCGGTCGTCCCTGTAATAAAGAGGTTAACGCGGGTGACATACCCGCGGTAAATCGGATCTATGTCCGATCACTCACAGGAACGATTCAGAAGGCCCGCTCAGAGGGTATGGGCGCGGTGTATCGATTCAGCTGGTCGCGGTTTTTCCGTACAGCTCGGCCTGGACGGCGTCGACGGCCGCCAAGAGCGTGGGCAGTCGACGGTCCCTGGCCTTCGCCGCCTTGGCCGTCTGCAGCGCGTGGTCGCGCAGTTCGGCGTCGATCTCGGCGACCCGGCCCGCGGCAGTGGCGCCCTCCACCTCGTCGCGATGGGCGAGCTCGGAGGTAAGCGCCGTCTCGGCGACCAGGATCCGAGTGGCAACCCGTTCCTCCACCGCGGACCGCAATACGTTGACGGCGTCGCTGATCCAGCGGTCGAGCACCCCTCGGTCGTGCAGCAGCCCGCGGATGCCGACCACCCACACCGTCAGCACCAGCCCGACGACGCCTCCTGCCGCAAGTCCCGCGACGGTCATACCGGGTGCAAGCCCGGCGAACAGCCGGGTCACCACGAGCGCCACCCCGAGCCCGAAGCCGGCGCCGAGGATCATCATCAACTGGGTTTCCTGCCGACGTGATTTGAGTGGCGGTGCGGCGATCTCCGGTGTCGACGGGGGTGCGGCGGCCGGCGGCACAGGTAGGCCCACCTCTGTCGCGACGTCCGTCAGCTGATCGGTGATGCCCTCCTCCACCTCATCGACGACCTCGTGCATGCGGGCCCGCACCCGCGATTCGAACGTGCCGATCTTGAGGCGGGTCAACTGCGCGGCGTCCTCGGCCAGTTCACTGCGCACGGACGTGCAGCGGTTACGGGCGAAGTGCCCCAGCTGAACACGGGCCTGCTGCAGTTGGCTGCGCAACGCGATCGCGCGTTCGGACTTCGACAGCCGTCGGCGGCTCAGGATGTCGTCGCGTTTGGAGTGCAGTGCGCTCACCCGGGCCCGCCGGTCCGTTCCGTCACCGTCGGCCCGGTAGTGTGCGATATTAGCGAGCAGCCGGGTTTCCCACGCGCGCAGCCGGTTTCGGCGAGCGACATCGGGATCGGACAGTCGCTGCCGCAGCAGGCCGACGAGCTCGTCGACGCGAGGCGCACCCAGATCGGGGGCGGCCGCGGCACCCACCCACTGCACCTGGGCGTAGTTCGGCGCGCGTTGCGTCAACAGCTCGCGATTTGCAGCCAGTACCTCGCGCCAGTGGCGGTGCGCATCGATCTTCGACACCACACCGATCACCAAGTCGGTGTTCCTGCTGGCCAAATCGATTAGCGCACAATCGGATTCGGTCATCGGCGCGATCGCGGACACGGTGAAGACGACGGCCGTCGGAGCATGCGTCGGGTGCAGTTCCTCGGATTCGACGAACGTGTGCTCGGGCAACTGCTCTCGCAATGTTGCGATCAGGCTGGTGGTACCGGCCAGCCACGGACCCACCACCAACACGACGTCGCGGCCCTGAACACCGGGCGACGTCAGACCCGGTTCGACCGCTGCAACCACGGCGTCGGCCGCAGCGACCGGATCGCTGCGCTCCCCAACCCGTGTATCGGTGCTCTCGCTGGTCACCGGGACCGCCCGAGCAATCGCAGCGAGCCTCGGCAGATATCGGCCGAATACCTCCGATGCAGGGCGTTGACCGGGCCGCAGCCGTAGCGCCGCCAGTGCACGGCGCGCCTGCGATGCGCGGCGGGATCGTCACCCCGATCGACGTGCATGCCGTCGGCCTCCACCGCCTCAACGGCGGCCCCCATCGCGGCCAGCACCATGTCGTCGGTGACGAGAAAATCAGCTAGCTGTTGATCGCCGGATCGCATTGCCAGCGAGCGTAATTCGTTGATCGCCGCGCGCACCCGCCGGTACCGGGTCGCCGCGCCGGCCGCTGCCACCTGCGCGACCGCTTCATCGATCCGGCTTGTTCGGCGCAGCAACGCCCGAACTGCCGCGAGGTCGGCGCCGCCTTCGACGGCCAGCACGGCGTGAGCGATGCCGAACCGGTCCAGCGCGTCGAGCAGGCGATTTCTCGTCTCGGACGACAGCGGATGGTCGGACTGCACGAAGGCGTCGGTCGAGGTGAGGTCCGCGGGCGCATCCACCAGCGTCTGCAACGCGGTCATCAGTTCATCGTCCAGCTCGGCGCGGGCAAGCAGACCCACCACAGGCACGGTGGGCGCATTCGTCCGCGCGCGCAGGACGGTGGCATGGCGCTGCGCGGTTGCCAGCGGCCCGGCGTCACCGAACGCGCTCAGATCCGCCTTGTTCAAGACGACCACCGTCGACTTGTCCGAACGGTTCGCCACGATCAGATCCTCTGGCTTGAGGGTCTCGGCGACGACGAGCACGGTGACGTCGGCGGCGTCCGCCGTCACCGCGACACCGGCGTCGGCCAGCGCGGCGGCCACCGTGCTCCGCCCGACACCTCGGCGTCCGCACACGGCAACGCCTACCGGCGCAGCGGCCCGCCGAATGATCGGCGCCAACCGCGGATTACGGCTCTGCTCAGCGAATTGCGTCAAGACGTCAACGAAAATCTCAGCAGCCTCCATGCTCCCCACGGATACCACGATCGGTGGCCCCGTTCCCCACCCACGATGTTGGCACCTCCGCAGGCATGTCGCGAGCGGTAGTTGTGGCCGTTGGGAGTAAACCGGCAGCCCGCGGTCGAGGCCTAGCAGTCGAAGGCAACTGTTGGGTATCAATCTGTACCACGATGCGGGTACTCCCCCCTTGATGAGCGACGATGGACGGATGCTTTCGGGTAGCGCGGGTGTGGGACTGCCGGCTCAGCCGGCGGAAGTCGGGGCACCACCCCCGTCACATCTGCATCCCCGGGTGACCAGCTTCAGAACCCGCCGGACGACGTTGAGCGGCGCACAGCAGGCCACGTGGGACCGGCTCTGGCCTGAGCTGGGCATGCACGCCCGCGACGGCGACGGCCCGGCGCCCGCGTTGGACACCGAGGCCTGGTTCGGGCGCAAGGCACCGATCGTCGTCGAGATCGGCTGCGGCGCGGGCACCTCGACACTGGCGATGGCCCAGGCAGAACCGGACATCGATGTGGTCGCCGTTGAGGTCTACCGTCGCGGGCTGGCACAGCTGCTGTCCGGGATCGACCGCGAGCGCGTCCGCAATATCCGCCTGGTCCGCGGCGATGGCGTCGAGGTCCTGCAGTACATGTTCGGGGCGGACTCGCTGACCGGGGTGCGGGTCTTCTTTCCCGACCCGTGGCCCAAGGCCCGCCACCACAAGCGCCGGCTGCTGCAGCCCGCGACCATGGCGCTGATCGCAGACCGGCTGCGGCCGGGCGGTGTGCTGCACGCCGCGACGGACCACATGAGTTACGCCGAGCACATCGCCGAGGTCGGTGATGCCGAACCGCGGTTGCGCCGCGTGCGCATCGAGGACGCCCTTCCCATCTCGGTCGATCGGCCGGTGACGAAGTACGAGCGCAAGGCTCTCGCAGGCCCCGTGGTCACCGAACTGCTCTGGGAGAAGGCCCAATGAGCCTCACCGAAGACATCGCGCGGATCGCGGACGTGGCCGAAACGCCGCCCGCGACCGGCCGGGTGCTGCTCGTCTGGGATGCGCCCAACCTGGACATGGGTCTCGGCTCGATTCTCGGCGGTCGCCCCACCGCGGCGCACCGGCCCCGGTTCGACGCGCTGGGACGCTGGCTGCTGTCGCGCACGGCGGAGCTGTCGGCCACCCGGCCCGACGTCTCGCTGGAGCCCGAAGCCACCGTGTTCACGAACATCGCCCCTGGTAGCGCCGATGTGGTTCGACCTTGGGTGGAGGCATTGCGTAACGTCGGCTTCGCGGTGTTCGCAAAACCGAAGATCGATGAAGACAGTGACGTCGACGTCGACATGCTCAATCACATCGCGCTTCGCAGGAGTGAGGGCCTGGCCGGTGTGCTGGTGGCCTCGGCCGACGGTCAAGCATTCAAGCAGCCGTTGGAGGAAATCGCCCGCGACGGCGTGCCTGTGCAGGTGCTTGGATTTCGCGAACATGCGAGCTGGGCGCTAGCGTCGGATACCTTGGTGTTCGTCGACCTGGAGGACATTCCTGGTGTTTTCCGGGAGCCATTGCCGCGGATCGGATTGGATTCGCTGCCCGAGCAGGGGGCTTGGCTGCAGCCGTTCCGGCCGCTGTCATCGTTGCTGACCTCGCGCGTCAACACTTGAAATGCGCGGGTGCGCCTTGAAGATTTGTGAGCGTTAGGAGCTTAGGTGTTCGCCTGGTGGGGTCGGATGGTGTACCGGTTTCGGTACTCCGTCATCGGCGTCATGGTTGCACTGTGCCTCGGTGGCGGCGTGTTCGGCATCAGTCTGGGCGAGAACGTCACGCAGAGCGGCTTCTATGACGAGGGCAGCCAGTCCGTCCACGCCTCGGTAACCGCCGACGAGGCGTACGGGCGTGACCGAACGAGCCACGTGGTGGCGATACTCACGCCGCCCGACGGCAAGAAGGTCGACGACCCCGAGTGGATGAAGAAGGTCACCGACGAGCTCAACCAGCTCGTCGCGGACCACGAGGACCAGATGGTCGGCTGGGTGGGCTGGCTGCGTGCCCCCAACAGCGACGACCCGACGGTCCAGCAGATGAAGACGTCGGACATGTCGACGACGTTCATCAGCGTCCCGCTCAAGGGCGATGACGACGACACGATTCTGAAGAACTACCAGGCGATCGAGCCCGACCTGCGCAAGGTCAACGACGGCAATATCCAGCTCGCCGGCCTGCAACCGCTGGCCAGCGAGCTCACCGGCACCATCGGCGAGGACCAGAAGCGCGCCGAGGTGGCCGCCATCCCGCTGGTCTGTGTCGTGCTGTTCTTCGTGTTCGGCGGCGTGGTCGCGGCAGCGCTTCCGGGCATCATCGGTGGCCTGACGATCGCGGGCGCACTGGGCATCATGCGACTGCTCGCCGAGGTCATGCCGGTGCACTTCTTCGCCCAACCCGTGGTCACGCTCATGGGTCTCGGTATCGCCGTCGACTACGGCCTCTTCATGGTGAGCCGGTTCCGCGAGGAGATCGCCGAGGGCTACGACACCGAGGCTGCCGTACGCCGCTCGGTGATGACGTCGGGGCGCACCATCATGTTCTCCGCGGTCATCCTCGTGGCGTCCTCGGTGCCACTGTTGTTGTTCCCGCAGGGCTTCCTGAAGTCGATCACCTACGCGATCATCGCGTCGGTCATGCTCGCGGCGATCCTGTCGATCACCGTGCTGCCCGCCGCGCTCGCCATTCTCGGCTCGCGGGTCGACGCCCTCGGCGTGCGTTGGCTGATGAAGTTCGCCGAGCCGGACACCATCAGGTCCGACCCGGGCAACCCGCGCACCAACACGTTGGCGATCGCGTCGATCCCGACCGGCCTGCTGGTCCCGCCGGTGGGTATCGCGCTCGGACACTTGGCGCGCAAGCGGATCAGGGAGACCGGTGAGCAGGGCGCGCAGTTTGCGTTGATCGGGCTGACGCTCGGTTACATCACCCTGCTGGGCGGTCTCGCCTACGCCATCTCCGCGATGAAAGACTCGCTCGGCACCGCCCTCTACTGGGTGTTGATGGGCATCGTCATCTTCGTCGCCGTGGTTGTCGTCGGCGTCGTGCTCGCGCGCTATGTCCCGCTGGCCCGCACCCCGATCGTGTGGTGGCTGAATTGGCTCGCCGAGAAGACACAGAAGACCAAGACGCGCGCCGAGGTCGAGAAGGGCTTCTGGGGCAAGCTCGTCAACGTCGTGATGAAGCGACCCGTGGCCTTCGCCGCACCCATTGCGATCGCCATGATCGTGCTCGTCATCCCGCTGGGACAGCTGGCGCTCGGCGGCATCAGCGAGAAGTACCTGCCGCCCGACAACGCCGTCCGCTCGGCGCAGGAGAACTTCGACAAGACCTTCCCCGGATTCCGCACCGAACCGCTGACGTTGGTGATCGAGAACACCGACGGTCAGCCGGTCACCGACCAGCAGGTCGCGGAGATCCGCAGTAAGGCCATGACGGTCCCGGGGTTCATCGAGCCCGACGGCGATCCCGCGAAGATGTGGCAGGCCCGCGGCGGTGAGTCCACCGATCCGTCAGTGCGCGTCATCCAGAACGGCTTGATCGACCGCAACGACGCCGCGAAGAAGGTCGACGAGCTGCGCTCGATTTCCCCGCCGCGGGGACTCACGATCTCCGTCGGCGGTACCCCCGCGCTGGAGCAGGACAGCATCCACGCCCTGTTCGACAAGCTGCCGTTGATGGTGACCATCCTGATCGTCACCACGACCATCCTGATGTTCCTGGCGTTCGGTTCGGTGGTGCTGCCGATCAAGGCCGCGGTGATGAGCGCGCTCACGCTCGGCTCCACGATGGGTGTGCTGACGTGGATGTTCGTCGACGGCCACGGCTCCGGCCTGATGAACTACACACCACAGCCGCTGATGGCTCCGATGATCGGTCTGATCATCGCGGTGATCTGGGGTCTGTCCACCGACTACGAGGTGTTCCTCGTGTCCCGAATGGTGGAGGCCCGCGAACGCGGCATGTCCACCGCCGAGGCGATCCGCATCGGTACAGCCACCACGGGCCGGCTGATCACCGGTGCCGCACTGGTTCTCGCGGTCGTGGCGGGCGCGTTCGTGTTCTCCGACCTGGTGATGATGAAGTACCTCGCGTTCGGCCTGCTGATCGCCCTGCTGCTGGACGCCACCATCGTCCGTATGTTCCTGGTGCCCGCGATCATGAAGCTGCTCGGCGACGACTGCTGGTGGGCGCCGCGCTGGATGAAGCGGATCCAGGAACGCCTCGGCCTCGGTGAGACCGAGCTGCCCGACGAGCGCAGACGGCCCGCGGTGCGCGAATCCGTCGAGAACCCCGAAGCTTTGGTGGGTGCGGGCGCACCGGTACCCGCCCGTCCCCGCCCGCCGCACGATCCCACGCATCCGGCGGCCGAGGGCGCGTCGCGTCCCGGCGCTGCCGGCCGGGCCGCCGCGCCGCCACGGACGAATGCGCCGTCGACCACGGGCACGACCCGCATGCCGACCGGACGCCCGCCCGCCGACGAGCCCCAGACCACGCGCCTGTCGACCGCACGGGACGCGGTACGCAACGCCGTGCAGAACGCCGCGGCCGCCACCCGCTCGGCCGCCGGTCCCCCGCCCCCGCGGGAAGAGCGCGAGATCGAGTCGTGGCTCGGCGAACTGCGCGGCACCGGCGCGCCTGCCGGACAGCCGTCGCCGTCGCCGAGCAGAAGGCCGGCCACCGAGGGCCGGGGCCGCCCGTCGACGGCGTCCACCCGCAAGATGCCGGGTGCGGCCGCGCCGGAAGACCCGGGTCCGGGGACCCCGCCGCAAGGCAGGGGACGCCCGCTGGGAACCCCGCCGCAAGGGAGGGGACAGCCTCAGGCGCAGCCCGACGACGCAGCGACGACGGCGATTCCCGCCCAACGCGCCGAGGATTCAGACACTGCCACCGAGAAGCTCAACGCGGCCGAAGAGCAGCCGAAGCGGCGTGGCGGCGGAGTGAGCGCCGCGGATCTGCTGCGCCGCGAAGGCCGAATGTAGAGCGCGTCGGCGCTTGTAACCCCAGGGCGCGATTCTGCCCGGAATAGCGCCGTGCGGTTACACACCGCGACGCGCGAAGGCGGTGGCAATCCGGCCGATGACGGCACCTGCGGTATCCCGCTTGGTGACTCGTACGACGAGCCAGCCGAGGGCGGTGAGATCGTCATGCCGTCTGATGCCTTTGTTGAATACCTCCGGATCGCTCCTGTGGTGGTCGCCTTCATACTCGGCCGCAACCTTGATGTCCTCCCAGCCCATGTCGAGTTCGGCGACGAGTGTGCCGTACCGGTCGTACACGGGTATTTGTGTTGTGGGGCGGGGAAATTCGTTCCGGATGAGTACTAGACGTAGCCACGTTTCACGCGGCGATTCCGCGCCCGCGTCGACGAGTTCCAAAGTCCTGCGTGCCTTTGGAATGCCGTGGCGGCCGCGATAACGATCGGCCAACAACTCGACCTCGGCCATCTTCAGGCGGGTCGCCCGGGCGAGCGCGTCGATCGCGGCGACCGCCGAGTCGACGGGGTAACGACACGCCAGGTCGAGGGCGGTTCTCGCCGGATTGGTCACTTGCATGCCGTCGACAACGCAGATCTCGTCGCTCTCGATGGAGTCAGCCCACGCTGTGACGCCGTCAGCACGCCTGCGATTGGTGTCGATGATCGCTGCGGGCAAGCGCGCGTCTATCCACCGCGCGCCATGCAACGCAGATGCCGAGAATCCAGCGAGAACGCCACGGCGGCGGGACCTCAGCCAAGCCGCCTTGGCTCGAATGACGGGAGTGACCGGTGTGTTCTTGTCCAGGTATATGTCCTTGTGCAGCGCGATGAAGTCGCGACGCAGCGCATGGCGCGTCAACGCTTTGGCAGCCGTGGCTTCACTGCCCACAAAAGGTTGATCCATGGCCGGATTCTGCACACGGATGCTGACATCCCTGCGTATGTAACCTCAGGGCGCGATTCTGCCCGGAATAGCGCCGTGCGGTTACGACAGCGATCTAGTCCTCGCCGCTGTCCCCGACGTCATCGGGGGTGGCCTGGATGACGGCTTCGTCCCCGGTGGCCTGCGCGGCCTCCTCCGCCGCGGGATCCCTGGCGAGCAGCACCCTCGCCGCGCTGTTGAGGAACGCGACCGCGGGCACCGCGAGTAACGCGCCGACGATGCCCGCCGTGATGCCACCCGCGGCGATGGCCAGCACGACAGCCAGCGGATGGATCGACACCGCACGACCCATCACCAGCGGCTGCAACACATGCCCCTCGAGCTGTTGGACGGCGATGATCAGTCCGAGTGTGATGAGCGCATAGATCAAGCCTTTGGCGATCAACGCGACGATGACGGCCAGGAATCCGGCGACCACCGCCCCGACCAGCGGGATGAACGCACCGAGAAACACCAGCGACGCCAGCGGAAGTGCCAGCGGGATGCCCATGATGGCCAGGCCGGTGCCGATACCCACCGCGTCGACGAGCGCCACCAGGAACGTCGCGCGCACATAGCCGATGAGCGACCGAAACCCCGCCCGGCCGGCCTCATGGACGCGCGGCTGCACGTTCTCGGGGAAGATCTTCGTGACGAACCCGAAGATGTTGCGCCCGCCGTGCAGCAGGAAGATCAGGGTGAAGAGCACGAGCAGGGCGCCGGTGATGATCTCGGTGAGGGTGCCCGCCGTCGACAGCGCGCCGCTGGTCACCTTCTCCTGGTTGTCACGCAGCGCCTCGAGGGCGGTCTCACGGGCCTGCTTGATCTGGTCGCCGCCGACATGCAGAGGACCGCTGGACAGCCAGTTACCCAGACCCTCGATGCTTTGGCCCACCTGCTCGGCAAGTGCGGGCAAACCCTCGATGAATTGGCTGACGACGAAGGTGAGGATGCCGCCGACGACCGCGAATCCGGACAGCAGCATCAGAGCGACTGCGACGCCGCGCGGAACGCCGACGCGATCAAGGAAGTCGACCGCGGGCAGCAGCAGCGCGGCCACCATCGTCGCCAGGGCGATCGGCACGACGATCAGCTCGAGCCGCTTGACCACCCACAGCACCGCGAAGATTGCGGCTCCGATGACCAGCAGCCGCCACGACCACGCCGCGGCCTTGCGGACCAGCGGGCTGACCGCCAGGTCTGCGTCAGATAGACCCGCGGACATCCCGTCAGCGTAATGGCCCGCCCCGCGCAGACCCGGTATCTCGGGAAACCGCCACCCCACGCTTTACCCTGTAGGGCGTGTCGCACGACGCGCCGGCGCGCGAGTCCCGCGGTCAGGACCGCCCCGCGCGCGGCAAATACTGGTGGCTGCGGTGGGCGATCATCGCCGTGGCCGTCGTCGTGCTGTCCGTCGAACTGACGCTGGTGCGCGACCAGCTCGCCAACGCCTGGCGCAGCCTGTACTCCGCGAACTGGTGGTGGGTGCTGGCCGCGGTGGGCGCGGCGATGGCGTCGATGCACTTCTTCGGAGACATCCAGCGCAAGCTGCTGCGGTCGGCGTGCGTGCCCGTACACCAGTGGCGCTCGCAGGCGGCGTTCTATGCGGGCAACTCGCTGAGCACGACATTGCCCGGCGGCCCGGTGCTTTCGGCGACGTTCATCTACCGCCAGCAGCGCAGGTGGGGCGCCAGCCCGGTGATCGCGTCATGGCAGTTGGTGATGTCGGGTGCACTGCAAGTCACCAGCCTGACGCTGCTCGGGATCGGTAGCGCCTTCTTCCTTGGCGCGAAACACAATCCGTTCTCGCTGATCTTCACCCTCGCCGGGTTCATCATGTTGATCGTGCTGGCCCAGGCCGTCGCGTCGCGGCCGGACCTGCTCGACGGTGTCGGGGTGCGAGTGCTGTCGTGGGTCAACTACGTGCGCGCCAAACCGGCGGACAAGGGACTGGCTAAGTGGCGCGAAACCCTCGCCCAGCTCGAGTCGGTGAACCTGACCAGGCGCCAGCTCGGCGTGGCGTTCGTGTGGTCGATGATGACGCTCGTCACCGGAGTGGGCACGCTGCTGTTCGCGTGCTTCGCCGCAGGCGGAAAGCCGTCGCTGCTCGGTGTGGTGGTGGCCTACGTCGCCGCCCGCGCCGTCGGATCGATCCCGCTGATGCCCGGTGGGCTGCTGGTGGTCGAGGCGGTGCTGGTGCCGGGGCTGGTCTCCAGCGGAATGACCTTGGCCTCAGCGATTTCCGCCATGCTCATCTACCGGATGGTCAGCTGGATCTTCATCGCCGCCATCGGCTGGGTGGTGTTCTTCTTCATGTTCCGCACCGAGGCCGAGCTCGATCCCGACGCCGACCCCGACCCCGACGCGTAGATGACCTATGCCGATCGATAGCGCCGAGCAGACCCGCCCCGCGTTGACCGCGTTGGCGACCGACGTCGTCTGCGTCGTCGTCTTCTGCACGATCGGCCGGCGCAGTCACGCCGAAGGGTTGACGCTTTCCGGCATCGCCGAGACGGCCTGGCCGTTCCTGGTCGGCACACTGACCGGCTGGCTGTTGTCGAGGGCCTGGCAACGTCCGGCCGCACTGGTGCCCACCGGCGTGGCGGTGTGGTTGTGCACCGTGGTGGTGGGCATGCTGCTGCGCAAGCTCACCTCGGCCGGAACGGCGCCGAGTTTCATTGTCGTGGCGTCACTTTCGACGGCCCTGCTATTACTCGGCTGGCGTGCCGGCGTCGCCTTGCTCAGCCGCGGCTGACACGGTCAGGGTCGCGCGCAACCCGCCGAGCGGCCCGTCACTCAGCTCGATGCTGCCGCGATGCAGCGCCGCCTGTTGCGCCACGAGCGCGAGGCCGAGCCCGGAGCCACCCGGCGCCGCGGTGGTGCCGCGGGAGAACCGGCCGAGAACGGTCTTGTGCTCCTCGACGGGCAGCCCGCGGCCGTTGTCGTCCACGATGATGACGATCTCGTCACGCGCCCGCTGTGCCTCCAGCACGATCCGCGTCGCCTGGCCGTGCTGGATCGCGTTGCGCACCAGATTGTCGACGGCCAGCCGCAGACCGCTCGGCCAGCCCCAGATGACACCGAGGTCGTCCTTCGCCTCGACGACGATCTCGATGTCATCGCGCAGGCGCATGTTCTCCCGGGCCACCCGGTCGAGCATGTCGGTGATGTCGATCAATTCGCGATCTTCGGCCTGCGCCAGTTGACCTGACGCCAGTTGCCCCAGCGCGGTGATGATCGCCTCTACCCGTCGCTGCGCCCGGGACAGGTCGGCCACCACCTCGTCGCGCTCCTCGGCTGGGAGGTCGTGGATTCGCAACGTGTCCAGATCGGCGCGCATCGCCGTCAGCGGCGTTCGCAGCTCGTGGGCGGCGTTGGCCGCGAAATCCTGGGCGGCCTGCAGCGAGTTGGTGGTCGCCCGCTGCGCGGCCGTCAGTCGGCTCAGCATCGCCGACATCGCCTCGGAGAGGTCCTCGGCCTCCCGCGCCCCATGCACCTTGGGCATCTCCTCGCTGCCCCGGCGCAACTGCTTGGTGTGTTCGGTCAGCTTGCGCAGCGGCCGGATCGCGGGGCCCGCCAGCATCCATCCCAGCAACGCGGCGATCAGCACCGTGAGCAGACCTGCCGCGGCGTACAGCGGAATCCTTGAGGCGCTCAACAGAATGCTGTCGGCGCGGATGCCGATCGACATCAGGACGCCGTCGGGCTGGTCGACGCGCAGGGTGCGCACTCGGTACTCGACCCCGTTGACTTCCACCGTGTCGGTGCCCGGCGGCAGCGGCGGCAACTGGAAGCCGCGCTGGAACACCACCTGTCCGGTGGATTCGGACCGTCCCGTCGTCAGCACTCCGCGGCGCGGATCCTGTAGCTGTTCTGGGCGCATGCTGGCGTCGATGATCGAATCGAGTCGGCGATCCAGTTGTGCCGCATCGTTATTCGCGAGCACAACCGACGTGGCGATCGTGAACACCGCGACCACCGCGGCCGCTGCGGCTGCCGACGCGACGGCAACTCGGGTGCGCAGCGACGCGGATCGCAGGAACCGCGGAAGTCTCACCCGCTACGACTCGTCTCGCAGGACATAACCGATTCCGCGAACCGTGTGAATCACCCGCGGCAGGTCATCGCGTTCGAGCTTGCGTCGCAGGTAGGAGATGAAGACGTCGGCCACGTTGGTGTCGACGTCGAAGTCGTAACCCCAGACCAGTTCGAGCAGCCGTTGCCGGCTCAGCACGACGCCGGCGTTCTCGGCCAGCACGGCGAGCAGATCGAATTCACGTTTGGTCAGATTGACCCGCTCACCGCCGGCGAACACCAGCCGTCGCGCGGTGTCGATCGTCAACGGGCCGACGGTCATCGTGTCGGATTGCTGGTCGGAATGGCCTGCGCGACGCAACAGCGCGTGCAGGCGCGCGACCAATTCACCCAGATCGAACGGCTTCGTCAGATAGTCGTCAGCGCCGGCTTCCAGCCCCGCGATCCGGTCGTTGACGGTGTCCCGCGCGGACAGCACACAAATCGGGATCTCGTTACCGAGTGCGCGCAGCGCGGTCACGACGGCGACGCCGTCGAGTTCTGGCATTTGAACGTCGAGAACAAGTGCGTCGTGCGATTCATTCGATAACAGCCGCAACGCCTCTTTGCCGGTCGCCGCGACCCGAACGTCGAACCCCGAATGGCGCAAACCTCGCGCAACCGAAGTTCTGACGTCCGGATCGTCGTCGACCATCAAGACGGTGCGGCCAGCGCCCTCCCCCTTGGATGGCTCCTGTTGCACCCGAACGCAGACTTAGCTGTCCGCGATGCCGTCGCCGTTGGTGTCGCCGCAGCGATTCTTCAGGTCGACGAGTGGCTGGCGGATACCGGTCAGGTCCGCCTTGGTCTGAGGATGCTGATCAAGGTACTGCTGGACGTCGTCGCGGACCTCGTCGCGAGGCACACCCTCGAGGCTGGTGAAGAACCAGTTCACGTCGGGGTGGCTGAAGAGGTAGGCGGACGTCGCCGCGGAGACACCCGAAGCCACACCGGCCAGGTCGGCCGCGGTGCAGTTGGGCGGCGGCGGAGGCGGCGGCGGAGCAGGTTGCGCCGACGCCAGAGGCATGGCGCCGAAGAACATCGCACCGGCAATCGCGCCGGTGCCCACCGCGCCAGCTACCGCACGTCGGGCAGTACGGGCCGAGAGCAACATGGACAAGCTCCTTCTTCGGAAGTGGAAAGGAGGTAACCATGGGCGGTTACCGACATCAAAAGCTAATCAGAATGTGCACAGACTTTCTTGCCTTGCGGCCAACGAATCTTAAGAAAGTCTGAATTCGCAGCTCAATCGCCTTACCAGCGAGAGCCGCGCGTCGGCCCAGGCTACGGCAAGCCTGCGATCGCCGCTCCGGGCAGCGATGTGGAGCCCTGCGAAACGGGTGACGCCGACGGCGACTGCGCCGGTGACACCGTACCTGGGGCACCTGCGGCCGAGGAGCTGGTCTGGGCGCCTGGCAAACTCGGAAGGCCTGGCGCCGCCTGCTGGGCGGCCTGCATCAGACCCATCATCTGCGGCAGGGTCAGCGGAAGCTTGCACCGGCTCGACAGAGTCGCCAGCGGCTGCTGCAACCGCTGCATGTCCTTGGCCGCTTGCGGGTTCGCATCGAAGTAGGTCTTCACCGCGGCCAGCGACTGCGGCCCACCCTGCTGTTTCGCGATACTCGTCAGCGCCTGGTTGGTCTGCGGATGCGTATCGAGGTAGTTGCCCGTCGACGTGGCGACCGAACCGATCGTCCTGGCGACTTCGCTGGCCGCGCACGGATCCGGCGCCGCCGTTGCTGACGGCATCGCCGGCGACGGTGACACCGTCATCGCGACCACCGCGGCGCCGCCGAGGGCGGACGCGGCGAACGTGGCGAACAGCCCGCGGCGCGGTGCAGCAGTGATGGATCTCATATGCACTCCTCATGAGTTTGCGAACGTTTCGGCGCACCCGAAACGCCCGCCATAGGCGGCACTCGATCCCCGACCGCAAAACCGGCCGAAACGGCCGACTACATAGTGCCATCGGGAGGGTGAGGCTTACGAATTGAGCGATCGGAAACACACGCCACGGACAGCGGACGGACAGCCTGTAACCAGATCCGGCCGCGTACCGAAAGAGAGGGTTAGAGCTGCTTAAGGCGTTGCTGGCAGGATTCTCGCCGCGCCTCGACATAGCACATGCTGTTGTACGCTCACGCTAGCAACGCCGGGCCAAATGTCGTCGGCAGCCCGAGTCCGGGGAGAAAGCGGGGAGTTCGACATCCAGCAGTTCATGATGCGCTTGAGCAGCACCCTGCGCAGATACCGCTGGGCGGTGTTCGCTGTATGGCTGCTTCTCCTGGTGCCATCGGTGTATCTCGCGCTGAGCCAGTCCAGCCACCTCACCGGCGGGGGTTTTGAGGTCGAAGGCTCGCAGTCGCTGCGGGTCCAGCGCGAGCTCGAAGAGAATTTTCCTGACCAGGGGGCTTCACCCCTGGCACTGGTGGCCGCGCCGCGCGCCGACGCGTCGTTCGCCGACATGGACAACGCGGTCACCTTCCTGGAACGCGCCGCGGCCGAGGTGCCCAGCGTCCGGGTGGTGCCCAATCCGCAGCAAGCGGCGCCGCAACCCGACCGTCCCTACGTCGTCACGCTGCAGTTGGACTTCGACAACACCGGCGCGGTCGACGTCGCCAAGAAACTCCGCCAGAAGGTCGGTATCGACGGCGAGGAACCCGGGGAGATCGAGAACGGCAAGGTCAAGCTCTACGTCATCGGCCAGGGCGCGCTAGGTGCCGCGGCCACCCAGGCCACCAAACACGACATCGCCCAGGCCGAGCAGTGGAACCTTCCGATCGTCCTGATTGTTTTGCTCGCGGTGTTCGGGTCGCTGGCCGCGGCGGCGATGCCACTGGTGCTCGGCATCTGCACCGTCGTCGTGACCATGGGACTGGTCTATCTGCTCTCGATGTACACGACGATGTCGGTGTTCGTGACGTCGACGGTATCGATGTTCGGCATCGCCGTGGCCATCGACTATTCGCTGTTCATTCTCATGCGTTTCCGCGAGGAGTTGCGGTCGGGCCGCGATCCGGAACAGGCGGCCGACGCCGCCATGGCAACCTCGGGTCTGGCGGTCGTCCTGTCCGGCCTCACCGTGATCGCCTCGGTGACCGGCATCTATCTGATCCAGACGCCGGTCCTGGTCTCGATGGCCACCGGCGCGATCCTCGCGGTGGCCGTCGCGGTTCTGACGTCGACGACGCTGACGCCGGCCATCCTCGCCACGTTCGGTAAGGCGGCGGCCAAGCGGTCGTCATACCTGCACTGGTCGCGCCGTCCGGAGACCACCCAGTCGCGGTTCTGGACGCGCTGGACGGGCTGGGTGATGCGGCGCCCGTGGATCGCGGCGCTCGGGGCGTCGGCGCTGCTGCTGGCACTGGCCGCGCCCGCGTTCTCGATGGTGCTCGGCAACAGCATGCAGCGTCAGTTCGAGCCGACCCACGAGATCCGGGGCGGTGTGAACGCCGCGGCCGAGGCGCTCGGGCCCGGCGCGCTCGGGCCGGTCCGGGTCTTGGTGAGCTTCCCCGACGGCAACGCGGCATCGGCGCCCTCCAAGCAACCCTTGCTGGACTCGATGCGCCAGCGGATGGCCCAGGGGCCCAACGTCGTTTCGGTGGCGCCCGCGGTGTTCGGCGAGGATTACCGGCACGCGCTGCTGTCCGCGGTGCTCTCGGTGGACCCGGAGGACATGGGTGCCCGTGAAACCGTCGACTGGATGCGCGCGGAGCTGCCGTCGACCCCGGGGCTCGGCGATGCCCGCATCGACGTCGGCGGTCCGACAGCACTGATCAAGGACTTCGACGACCAGGTGTCGGCCAAACAGCCGCTGGTGTTCGCGTTCGTCGCGCTGATCGCGTTCGTGATGCTGTTGATCGCCATCCGGTCGGTGTTCCTGGCGCTCAAGGGTGTGCTGATGACCGTGCTGTCGGTCGCGGCGGCCTACGGCAGCCTGGTGGCCGTCTTCCAATGGGGCTGGCTGGAGTCACTGGGCTTCGAACCGATCTCGTCGCTGGACAGCACGATCCCGCCGCTGGTCCTGGCGCTGACGTTCGGCCTGTCGATGGACTACGAGATCTTCCTGCTGACCCGCATCAGGGAGCGCTTCCTGCAGACCGGCAACACCCGCGACGCCGTCGCGTACGGCGTGAGCACCAGCGCCCGCACGATCACCAGCGCCGCGCTGATCATGATCGCGGTGTTCATCGGTTTCGCGTTTGCGGGCATGCCGCTGGTCGCCCAGTTGGGTGTCGCGTGTGCGGTCGCCATCGCGGTCGACGCCACGGTGGTGCGCCTGGTGCTGGTGCCCGCGCTGATGGCGATGTTCGACGAATGGAACTGGTGGCTGCCGCGCTGGCTCGATCGCATCCTGCCGGAGGTCGACTTCGAGAAGCCGCTGCCCAAGATCGACCTTCCCGACCTCATCATCATCCCCGACGATCTCTCGTCCCTCGGGCCAAGCGGCTCGGAGTTGCGCATGGTGGTCAAGTCGGCAGCCAAGCTCAAAAGCCTTGCGCCGCAAGCTGTTACCGTCGCCGATCCGTTGGCGTTCAGCGGCTGTATGCCCGCCAAGCAGTTACGCAGCGCGAGCCTGCTCAACGGCACGCACCGCACCGGCGCAGGCGGCAAGGCGCTGCTCACCGCAGAGCTTCCGGTGCATCCGGTGACGATGTGGCGGGGCCGGCTGTCGGTGGCGCTGGACGCGTTGAGCGAAGCGTCCGCCTTCGAGCGGGCACCCATGGAGCGACGCAGCCCGGTAGAGACCACGAATGTGCAACTGCCGACGGGCGATCGCCTGCAGATCCCGACGGGCGCCGAGACGCTGCGCCTGCAGAGCTACCTCATCATGTGCCGAAACAGCACCCGGGACTACGCAGCGTTTGCCGAACTTGTCGACGCGATGGAGACTCGTACGGCCGCAAGCGTGCTGGCCGGCATGGACCGGTACTACTGTGGACAGGATTCAAGGAAACAATGGGTGGCCACCCAGTTGGTACGCCGACTGGCCGACCCCCAACCGTCAGACGAGCACGACACCCGCATGTCGGGCCCGCAGGCGGAGGCCGATTGGGCCAGGGTGAAGGAGCGCTGCCTTTCGGTGGCGGTGGCCATGCTGGAGGAGGCGAGGTGACGGTGACTCCCGACGTCCGGGGCACCTCGCGCCGCGAGCCTGCCTCGCCGGATCCCACGCCAGGACGCCGTCCACCGGTGGATGACCGGCCCGTCGAGTTCTGGCCGACATCCGCGATCCGCGCGGCGCTGGAGACCGACGACCTGGCCGTGTGGCAGCGCATCGTCGCGGCCATCAAACGCGATCCGTTCGGCCGCACGGCACGGCAGGTCGAGGAAGTCCTGCAGACCGCCCGCCCGTACGGAGTCTCCAAGGCGCTCGCCGAGGTGCTGCACCGCACCCGCGAACATCTCGAGGCCAACGAGCGCGCCGAGGTCGCGCGCCATATCCAGACGATGCTCGACAGGTCGGGTCTGGGCCAGCAGGAGTTCGCCTCGCGCATCGGTGTGCCCAACGACGATTTCGCGTCCTACCTCCGCGGTGAAACGAGTCCGTCCGCGTCGCTGATGGTGCGCATGCGCAAGCTTTCCGATCGTTTCGCCAAGATGCGTTCGACCCGCCCCGAGGGCCGGGCCTGACCCTTGCCGACCTTTGCGCTGATCCCCGGAGCGGGTGGCAGCGCATGGTTCTGGCACCGCATCACACCGCTGTTGGCGGCCACCGGCGCGACGGTGATCCCCATCGAACTGCCCGCGGGCGATGACGCCGCCAATCTGAACACCTACGCCGACGTGGTCGTCGAGTCGGTGGCCAGCGCACCGAGACCGCTGGTGCTGGTCGGCCAGTCGATGGGCGGATTCACGGCGCCGATTGCGGCAACGCGGGTGCCGACCGCACGCATCGTGCTGGTTAACCCGATGGTGCCGACCGCAGGCGAATCGGGCGGCCAATGGTGGGAGAACACCGGGCAGCGGGCCGCGCGCATCGAGTATTTCCAGCGAATCGGCCTGCCCCGCGAGGACTTTGACGAGGTCGAAGATTTCTTCCACGACGTCCCGGAGCCGGTGCGCGAGGAGGCGTTCAGCCAGCCCGAACCGCAACAGTCCGACACCCCGTTCGGCGAGCCGTGGCCGCTGGACGGCTGGCCGGATGTCGACACCCGGGTGATCGCAGGCAGCGACGACCGGTTGTTCCCGCTGGAATTTCAGCGCAGAGTTGTTCGTGAACGGCTTGGTCTGGAAGTGGTCGCGATGCCGGGTGGACACCTGATGGCGTTGAGCCGGCCGCAGGAACTGGCCGATCTACTGATCGAGCTCGCAGATGTCTAGGAGGACCACATGAACAGCGACAACAAAGCCGCCATCAGCCTCACCACCGGACTCGAAGATGCCGAGAAAGTCACCGTCGCATTTCTGGTCGCCGTCGGTGCTGCCGAAAGCGGAAGGCCGACGCTGATGTTCCTCACCAAGGAGGCCGTCCGTTTGATGGTGCCCGGCGTCGGCATCGGCACGGCCTGCGACGGCTGCCCACCCTTGGAAGAGCTGATGGACCGCTACACGAAAGCCGGCGGCCGCTATCTGGTCTGCCCCATTTGCATCAAGTCCAAGCAACTCGACGCCGACAACTTCATCGACGGCGCCGAACCCGGAGGCACCGTTCAACTCTGGGAATGGATCGGCGACGGCGCGACCACGTTCAGCTACTAGCCGCCGATGGATATCGAGCGCATTCTCCGCCAGACCCGAAGTGTGGCGATCGTCGGCGTATCAGATGACCCGATGCGGCCCAGTCACGGTGTATGGCAATACCTGAAGGCAGCCAGTGACTACGAGCTGTACCTGGTCAATCCGACGGTCAGCGAGATCGACGGTGACAAGGTCTATCCGTCGCTCGCCGAACTGCCGGCGGTTCCGGACATGGTCGACGTGTTCCGTCGCCGCGAACATCTGCACTCCGTGCTGACCGAGACGATTGCCGTTGGCGCCAAGACGCTTTGGCTGCAACAGGGTCTATGGGATGACGAGGTCGCCCGCGACGGTGCCGCCGCCGGACTCCAGGTCGTGATGGATCGTTGCCTGAAGGTGGACCACGCGCGTCTGCTCGGCTAGCGGGAGTGGATCGGCGATACGTCGTCGACCAGCCAGCGGCCGTCCTGTTTGGACAGCCGGACCCGCAACGCCAGCACTGCGGTGTCGGGTGGGGTGCCGGGCGAGCTCTGTGACCCGTGCAGAATCACGGCGACGCTGGCGGCCGCGGGACCGATCGCCTCGACGCCCGCGGACACGGTACTGGCCGTCGCCGAGACGTTGCGGCTGGCCAAATCCTTTGCCACAGAGTCGAATTCCTTCTTGAACTCATCTGCGGCCTGTGACGACATCATCGCGGTGGCCCGGTCGATCGACGCGGTGGGGCTCTGCGGGGTGAAGGTCGCCGACGCCTCCGCGACGCTGCTGGCGATGTCGACCACCTCTGCGGTGTCGTTTTCCAGGTTGCGGTCGGGCACCGACCAGTTCAGATAGGCGACGACGACGGCCGCCGCCAGTGCCGCCGCCGCGGTGCCGGCCACCGCGAGTCGCAGCCTCGGCCCGTCGTCATCCGTGCCGACGGTGACCCCGTCCCTGCGCGCCAGCACGACGTTGATCACGACGCCTTCGACGATGAGCAGACACAGCACCGAACAGACCGAAACCCACCACAGCGGCCAGCCGAGCGCGACGCCCATGTAGACCAACGCGGCGATCGCGGCCAGCGGCGCCGCCACGTCGAACGCACCGATGCGCCAGGCGGTCCTCATCGGACCGACTCCAGCCGGGAGATCATCGGCTTGCCGTCCACGTCGGCGACGTCCAGCCGCAGCGTCCAGCGAACCGTCTGGGGCTTCTCGGTGCCCGCGTTCTCACTGACCGACGTCGCGATGACCATCACGGTGTCGGTGCGTGAGGCGAACACCGACACATCGGAGGCGGCGGCGGGCGGCGGCCCCTGCGCACCCGGCTGCTCGTGGTGCACGTACTCGACCGCGACCGAGTCGACCTGGCCGGTGGTGCGGGCCTGCAGCTTCTGCACCAGATCGCGGTACGGCTTGATCGAAGCGTCGAAGTCGGCGTTGAGCTGTCCGACGGTGCCCTCGTGCAGCTGGGCCAGGCTGGCCTCGACGGTGTCGGCGTTCATGTTGATGAGCACGGTGGTCCAGTCGGCGGCGGCCTGCATGGCCTGCGTGCGGTAACGCAGTTCGGCGGCGTCGCTGCGGTGCTGTGTCCAGATCAGCGCGGCGAGCACGACCGCAGCTATGGCGATCACGCCGGCCACCGCCGAGCCGATGCCATAGCCGGAAACCGCGGATTCGCGCTCGTTGGCGTCCGGCTCGTCATCGGGCATGCGCGTGAGGGTACCGGGCGGCTCGGCCACGCTGGCGCGACGACCGGTCTGGCAGTCTGGTGGGGTGACAGTAGAAGCTATTCGCTCCGGTCTCGACCTGAGCTACGTCGACTCCGATGCCCGCCCGCAAGACGACCTCTTCGGCCATGTCAACGGCCGCTGGTTGACGGAATACGAGATGCCGGGCGACCGTGCCACCGACGGCGCGTTCCGGTCGTTGTACGACCGGGCCGAGGAGCACGTCCGCGACCTCATCACCGGAGCCGCCGAGTCCGGTGCGGCCAGCGGCACGGACCAGCGGCGCATCGGGGACCTGTACGCCAGCTTCATGGACGAGCGGGCGGTGGCTGCACGGGGAGTCCAACCGCTGCTCGACGAGTCGGCCGCCATCGACGCCGCGGATACTCCCGAGGCCCTGGCAGCGGTTCTCGGCGCGCTGCAGCGCACCGGCGTCGGCGGGGGGACGGGTATCTACGTCGACACCGATTCCAAGGACTCGACGCGCTATCTGGTGCATATGAGCCAGTCCGGCCTCGGCCTGCCCGACGAGTCGTACTACCGTGACGAGCAGCACGCCGAAATTCTCGCCGCCTATCCGCGGCACATCGCTGCGATGTTCGGACTGGTCTACGGCGAGGAGCCCCAGCCGAACGAATGGCAGGCCACCGCCGAACGCATCGTCGCGCTGGAAACCAAGCTGGCCGCTGCGCACTGGGACGTCGTCAAGCGCCGCGACGCCGACCTGACATACAACCTGCGTACCTTCACCGACCTGCTCACCGAGGCGCCCGGCTTCGACTGGGCCGGGTGGGTGGCCGCGCTTGGCGCCACCCCCGACAAGGTCGCCGAAGTCGTAGTGCGCCAACCCGATTACTTAACGGCGTTCGCCGCGGCGTGGTCCGCCTTCGATCTGGCGGATTGGAAGGCGTGGCTGCGCTGGCGGCTCATCCACGCCCGCGCATTCCTGCTGACCGACGAGTTGGTCGCCGAGGACTTCGAGTTCTACGGCCGCAGGCTCTCGGGCACCGAGGAGCTGCGCGATCGCTGGAAGCGCGGGGTGTCGGTCGTCGAGCGTCTCATGGGTGACGCCGTCGGAAGGCTCTATGTCGAGCGGCATTTTCCGCCGCTGGCCAAGTCCAGGATGGACGAGCTGGTCGCCAACCTTCGCGAGGCGTACCGGGTGAGCATCAACTCACTGGCGTGGATGACGCCGCAGACCCGCGAGAAGGCGCTCGCCAAGCTCGACAAGTTCACCCCGAAGATCGGTTATCCGGCCAAGTGGCGGGACTATTCGGCGCTGGTGATCGAGCGTGAGGATCTGTACGGCAACTACCTACGTGGCTACGCCGTGGAATACGACCGGGATCTGGCCAAGCTCGGTGGGCCCGTCGACCGTGACGAATGGTTCATGACGCCACAGACCGTGAACGCCTACTACAACCCCGGCATGAACGAGATCGTCTTTCCCGCCGCGATTCTGCAGCCGCCCTTCTTCGATGCCGATGCCGACGACGCCGCCAACTACGGCGGGATCGGTGCGGTGATCGGTCACGAGATCGGTCACGGCTTCGACGACCAGGGGTCCAAGTACGACGGCGACGGCAACCTGGTGGACTGGTGGACCGACGGCGATCGGGCCGAGTTCGGCACGCGGACAAAAGCTTTGATCGAGCAGTACGACAAGTACGTGCCCAGGGCGCTCAGCAACGGCCATCACGTGAACGGCGCATTCACCGTCGGCGAGAACATCGGCGACCTGGGTGGCCTTTCGATCGCCCTGCTCGCCTACCAGCTCTCACTCAAGGGCGAACCGTCGCCGGTGATCGACGGGCTGACCGGTGAGCAGCGGGTTTTCTATGGCTGGGCCCAGGTGTGGCGCACGAAGTCCCGTGACGCCGAAGCTATTCGGCGGCTTGCGATCGATCCGCACTCGCCGCCGGAGTTTCGCTGCAACGGCGTCGTCCGCAACCTGGACGCGTTCTACGAGGCGTTCGACGTCGACCAGTCAGACGATCTGTACCTGGATCCGCAAGAGCGCGTGCGGATCTGGAGCTAGCGATTTCGGTGCGCTTACGGTCGCTGGGCGAACGTAAGCGCACCGAAATCACCTAGAACATCTGCCAGTCGGAGGCGCCGTCCGGTTTGTCGTATATGCCGGTGGAGTTCTTGATGACAACAGCGTCGCCACTACCGAAGTTGTCGTAGAACCACTGCGCGTTGGCTGGGCTCAGGTTGATGCAGCCGTGGCTGACGTTGCTGTTGCCCTGAGCCCCGGTAGACCACGGCGCACTGTGAACGAAGATGCCGCTGTTGTCTATTCGCACAGCGTCCTGCACCTTGATCTTGTAGCCCTCGGCCGAACTGACGGGCACCCCGTAGGTCGACGAGTCCATCACGATGTCGGCGAACTTCTCCAACACGTAGTAGGTGCCGTTCTTGGTCTCGTAACCCGACTTACCCATCGAGACGGGGAAGGTCTTCTCCACCTCACCGTTACGCACGATCGTCATTTCATGCGCGTCGTTGTCGATGGTCGCGACCAACTGCTCGGGGACGGTGAAGCTCGACTTGGTTCCCGCAGCATCGATGTAGACGGTGGTACCGGCCGGCCAGAAGTCCTGCGGCCGCCACCGCAGTTGCGTGTCGGTGGTCCAGTAGAACCGGCCGGGAACGGGCGGCACCGACGTGATGTGCACAGCGTCCTGCGCCATCTGCCGATTGGCGATGGGCCGCTGGAAGTTGATGTAGATCGGCTTGGCGGCGCCGGCGATCGAACCGTTGGTCGGATTGAACGACGGCGGCAGGAACGGCGGCTCCCCGACGAACGGCGTGGGATTCTGCCCCTCCGGCGTCCCCGCGGGAACCGCCATCGGCTGGGGCTCCCCAAAGAGCGGCGGCGGGGCGGGCGGCAACGGCGCGCCCGCCGCCGGCGCGGTCGGTGCCGCGGGGAACGCTGCGGGGGCCGCCGGCGGCGGGCGCGCCG
>NZ_MVIM01000017.1 GCF_002086795.1 Mycolicibacterium tusciae
GCGCAGGGGGCGGTGGCACCGGCGCGGCCGCCGGGTCGACGGGCGCCGGCGGCGGCGGCGGAACGCCAGGTTGAGCCAGTGCTGACGGAGTGCTCAGCACCATCCCGCCGACGAGTCCGGCCGCCAGCACGGCGGAGAGTAGGCGCCTCAATTTCGGCTGCCGCATACGTGACCTCCCAGTCGCATAACTTCGTCCAGTGTGGCACAGCGCGCCGGGCGCTTTTTGTAATCCGCATGTCGCCCGAACCCCGACCGTCACGCCACCAACGACGCTGACCTGCTGTGTTCATCCGCCTGAGGCGGTCGAACGTTACGTCAGGCGCGCACCAACCGGGCGATGGCGGCGGATGCCTCGGCCAGCTTGGCGTCTGCCTCGTCCCCGCCCTCGGCCACCGCCTGGGTGACGCAGTGCCCGAGATGCTCGTCGAGCAGCCCGAGCGCGACGGACTGCAGAGCGCTGTTGACGGCGCTGATCTGGGTGAGCACGTCGATGCAGTACTTGTCCTCGTCGATCATCTTCGCGATGCCGCGAACCTGACCTTCGATCCTGCGCAGGCGTTTGGCGTAGTTCTCCTTCTGGGCCGAATAGCCGTGCTCGGCCGAGCCGTCAGCCATTTCCCCCACCTTTCAGCATCTGGTTCATCTGGGCGATCTCCGCCTGCTGCGTGTCGATCATCGTCTGGGCCATGCGCTTGACGTCCTCGTTCTGACCGTTGGCGACCTCGGCCTTGGCCATCTCGATCGCGCCCTGATGGTGGCTGATCATCGACTTCAGCCACAGTGTGTCGAACTCCGCGCCTTGCAGTGACTGGAGTTTCGTCATCGTGGCCTCGTCGACCATCCCCGCCATCGCGCCGTGGCCGCCGTGTCCTCCGTGCTCCCCCTGGGACGCGTCATCGTCTGGATTTTCATCCCACTGCACGAGGAACACCCGCAATGCCTTGATCTCGGGCTCCTGCTCGGCGGAGATCTTGGCCGCCAACGCGATGAGGTCGGCATTGGTGGAGCGGTCCGGCACCATGGCGGCCAGCTCGATCGCCTGCTCATGGTGGGGAATCATGTTGGTCGCAAACGCGTGATCGTCGGCGTTGAAGCCGGGGGGCTGGGCGGTGCCGACCGGCTCGTCCGCCTGGTGCGTCTCGGTGTGGTCGTTGGACCCCGAGCACGAGATGAGAAACAAGGCGGCGAAGATGGCTACGAAGACGGTGGCGATCCGTGTGGTGCGAGGCGACATGAGGATCAGCGTACCGCATACCCCTCTGGGGTATCTAAAGGAGTTTGTCCGGTGAAAAGCCGGAGGCATACTGCTCTCATGCCCTCACAGCCCACGACCGATGCTCCCCGCGCAAGCGGCTCGTCGACGCCCGACATCAAGCCACGTAGCCGCGACGTCACCGACGGCCTCGAGAAGACCGCGGCCCGCGGGATGCTGCGCGCCGTAGGCATGGGCGACGACGACTGGGCCAAACCGCAGATCGGCGTTGGTTCGTCGTGGAACGAGATCACTCCGTGCAACATGTCGCTGCAACGGCTCGCGCAGTCGGTGAAGGGCGGCGTCCACGCCGCCGGCGGCTACCCGCTGGAGTTCGGCACCATCTCGGTGTCCGATGGGATCTCGATGGGCCACGAGGGCATGCACTTCTCGCTGGTGTCGCGCGAGGTCATCGCCGACAGCGTCGAGACCGTCATGCAGGCCGAGCGCCTCGACGGATCGGTGCTGCTCGCCGGCTGTGACAAGTCGATCCCCGGCATGCTGATGGCCGCCGCGCGGCTGAACCTGGCGAGCGTCTTCCTCTACAACGGCTCGATCATGCCGGGCGTCGCGAAGCTCACCGACGGCAGCGAGAAAGAAGTCACGATCATCGACGCGTTCGAGGCGGTCGGCGCCTGCGCCCGCGGCCTGATGTCGCGCGAGGACGTCGACATCATCGAGCGTGCGATCTGTCCCGGCGAGGGCGCGTGCGGCGGTATGTACACCGCCAACACCATGGCGTCGGCCGCCGAGGCACTGGGTATGTCGCTGCCGGGCAGCGCTTCGCCGGTGGCGATCGACTCGCGCCGCGACGAATATGCCCGGCGTTCGGGTGAGGCCGTCGTGGAGATGCTGCGTCGCGGCATCACCACCAGCGACATCCTCACCATCGAGGCGTTCGAGAACGCAATCGCCGTGGTGATGGCGTTCGGCGGATCCACCAATGCGGTACTGCACCTGCTGGCGATCGCGTCGGAAGCCGGGGTCAAGCTCACACTGGCCGACTTCACCCGCATCGGACAGAAGGTCCCGCATCTCGCCGACGTCAAGCCGTTCGGCCGCCACGTGATGAAGCACGTCGACGAGATCGGCGGCGTGCCGGTGGTCATGAAGGCGTTGCTGGATGCCGGTCTGCTGCACGGGGATTGCTTGACGGTCACCGGTGAGACCATGGCCGAGAACCTGGCCCACATCGAGCCGCCCGACCCGGACGGCAAGGTCTTACGCGCGATGAACAATCCGATCCACCCGACCGGCGGCATCACGATCCTGCACGGATCGCTGGCACCCGAAGGTGCGGTGGTCAAGTCGGCCGGCTTCGACTCCGACGTGTTCGAGGGCACCGCAAGGGTTTTCGAACGCGAGCGGGCCGCGCTCGATGCGCTCGAGGACGGCACGATCACCAACGGCGACGTCGTGGTCATCCGCTACGAGGGACCCAAGGGCGGCCCGGGCATGCGCGAGATGCTCGCCATCACCGGCGCCATCAAGGGTGCGGGCCTCGGCAAGGACGTGCTCTTGATGACCGACGGCCGGTTCTCCGGCGGCACCACGGGCCTGTGTGTGGGACACATCGCGCCCGAGGCGGTCGACGGCGGGCCCATCGCGTTCATCAAGGACGGCGACAAGATCCGCCTCGATGTCGCGAACGGAACGCTCGACGTGCTGGTCGACAAGGACGAATTCGAGTCGCGCAAGGCCGGCTTCCAGCCACTGCCGCCCGTCTACAAGACCGGGGTGCTGGCCAAGTACACCAAGCTGGTGGGCTCGGCGGCCGGCGGCGCGGTCTGCAGCTGACCCGCCGTCGAATGAGCCCTCCTCACGTCACCATGCGGTCGATCCGCTGCAGTGCCACCGCGCACACCGACAGGTAGACCGGCGCCCACCACGGGACTGCGAACGCCAACCCTGTTCCACCGTCGGCGGGTCGCACCTCATGCCGCGTGGCGCGCACGCCGGCCACCTCCCACGCCCAGCAGCGGTTCTCTTCGAATTCGGTGATCGTGAACGGCAGCGCGACTCCGATCGCCGTCCACACTTTGCCTCGCGAACCCAACCTCATCGGCCCGATCTCCGCCAGCTCTGCCCGCCGAATCGACGGACCCCATTGCGGCCACAGGTCAAGCTCGACGAGAACGTTCCACACCGCCTCAGGCGGCGCCTGAATATGCCGTTCGACGGTCGGCATGCGCTGCCGGAGGCCAAAGTCCATTAGCGGTCTGTGCCCCAAAGGCGAAGTACTAAACGAGCGCTGGCTAGCGCGGGGGCGGTGGCGGCGGGTCGGCGGGCGTCACCGAGATCGGCAGCGAGTGCACTCCTGCTCCCTCACCCGGACATCCGGCGCCCTCGACGGTGATGGTTCGCTGGCCGAAGAAGCTGCCATCAGGCCGTGGGATGAGGTAGTCCGACCGCACGGACTGCACCGCGCTGTCGGGATTCATGCGCTCGCACAGGTACGGATAGTCACTGCTCGTTTCCCAGCGGTCGTTGTTCCACCGGTACTCGAAAACCGGTGGGGCGCCGGGGTCACGGGACAGATCGTCGGAGTTGTCCATAGTCACCACGCAGCCGTTCACGTCGCAGTTGGCGGTGTATTCGACGAGGAAAGTCTTGGACGGCATGGGTGTCGGCGCACCGTTGAAGGTCTGCTGCGCGAAGTCGACGGACACGTTGTACCACCCGTACAGCAGCGGAGGCGCGGGTCTGGGTGTCGCCTGGGCTACCGGGGCCGCGAGCAACGCGGCACATGCTCCGATTGCGCTGATGGCTCGTGTCCTGGACATACCTGTGTCAATAACACACCGGAATGTCATGCACCCGCGAATTGGGCATACACCGCGGGCAGGAAGCCGGCCAGGTGGTTCATCTCCTGAGCGCAGTGCACGAGCAGATCGCGCGGAGCGGGCAGCTGGTGGGCGGCGACGGGCCGAATCACCGCGTCAGCCAACATATTTCCCTTCCGCAGGCCGATGTGGGGTCCGCCCATCCAGAATCGGGACCGCATCTCCGCGCCGTCGGCGGTGGCCCGTACGTGGTGGACGAACCAGCCGATGTCGACGGGCACCTCCGCCGATCCCAGCCGTGCGCACACCGCGACGTCTGAGCCAAGGCGTGTCGGTTCAAGACCGATCACCTGCGGTTCGACGAACTGGATCGCGGCCTTGGTGTACGACGATCCGAGGTACTCCTCGATCAACGACGTCCGGCCGACCCAGCTGCCGTCACCGCCGTTGTCGGACCAGCGCGCCGACGCATGCGCGCGTGGATGCCACAGTTTGTAGCGCGTCGTCTCACTGCCGTGCCAGCCGAACCACCAGTCCCACATGGCGGGCGTGACGCCGGGCATCTCGGTGCGCACCGACACCTGGAAGCCGCCACCGCGCAGCTGACCGAATCCGTTCTCGGTCTGCTGGTAGCCCTCGTCGAGAATCGTTCCCGCGGAATCGAATCCGAGCAGCGTCTGGTCGGCCTGAGGTCCATGCTCCAGCGCGACGACCACATGCCTTGGCAGTTCGGCCATTTCGGGATTGAAGTACGTGCCCCACGGGGTGTCACCGTCGGCATCGCGGTAACCGAGATAGGCGCTCATCAGACCCGTCCCATCCATGGGTAGAAGCGGCCGTCGGGGTCGTAAGCAGCCCGGGTGTGGTCCAGCCGTGCCATGGCCTCGTCGGTGGCGAACTTCGCAGGACGCTGTCCGAGATTCTCGTCGGCCAACTGGATTCCGGTGGCCAGATGCGCCATCTCGGCCATGTTGTCGCGCGGCCAGTTCGCGTACTTGTCGTCGTCGGCCTCGTCCATCCAGCCTCCGTAGAGCGCCAGGTAGATCTCGGCCTCGACGCTGTAGGCCATGTCCTGCCGGGCCGGTGACGGTCCCCAGTTGAGCCAGAGGAAATGCGCGGGGTGCGGCGGGAGGGTGTCGAGGATCCGACGAATGCCGGGCATCAGGTCCGCCGCCGGTGCCGAGGTCCACATGTTGTCTGCGGAGTAGCGGTGATCTTCCAGATAGTTGCCCATCACCGCGGTGTACCAGGTGGGCAGATCCGTTGGCGCATAGGGAACTTTGACCAGTGCCTTGTCGATGGCCGGACACGTGCCCAATATCGCGAGCGCCTCCTCGGCTTCGGCCTCGGTGTCGGCGAACACCGGCGACGCGAGCACGATCGCGGGGCCGTCGATCCCGGCATCCCGCACGGTTCTGGTGGCGACGATCTGCAGTTCCACGCTGCGGTCCACGTCGGCACTGATGTCACGCGCCCAGGTGAACACTTCCTCTGCGCAGTCGAACGGATAGGCGTACAGGCTCATGCCGCAGACGGCCGGCTTCGGGTACAGCTTGAGATGAAAGGCCGTGACGACCGCGAAGAAACCGGGACCGGCACCTCGCGCCGACCAGTACAGGTCGGGGTGATTCTCTTCGTCGATGTAGAGCTTCTCGCCGTCGGCGGTGATGACGTCCAGACCGATCACGCTTTCGCACGCCGGTCCGTAGACACGACTGTTCCAGCCGTATCCGCCCTGAAGTAGGTACCCGCCGATGCACACGCCCTTGCAGTGGCCGGCGGGGAAGAACAGGTCCTGCTCCTCGAGTTCGGCCGCCAGGATGCTGCCACCTTTGCCGGGGCCGGCCACGGCGAGCATCTTGTCCTTGTCGATGGTGGCCTGGTCGAAACCGTGCATGTCGAGCAGCAGACCGCCGTCGCGCAGATGGTTGGCCGCCCAGCTGTGTCCGCCCGACCGGATCCCGACCTGAAGATCGTGGGCTTTCGCATAGGCCAGTGCGGCGATGATGTCGTCGTCGTCGTGGGCCTGCACGACCATCGCCGGATAGCGATCCGGCACGCGTTGATTCCAGACCGTCGACCGTCGGGCGTCCTCGTACCCGTCGGCCCCGTGCGCGAAGTGCCGCCCCGCCGGTAGTGCCACCACTTAGCCCTCCTAGATTCACATTGCGAATCGTTGTGAGCCGCATTGCGGATCAATATAGTGGTGGAATGGTCCCCGCGGAAGAGAATCAGCCATCCGAATCCGGGCGTTCAGATGGAATTCAGGTGTTGCGACGTGCGGCCGCCGCCCTGGACGAGATCGCCGCTTCCCCAGGCCAGCTTCGGCTGGTCGACCTGGGCGGGCGGCTCGGCCTGGCCAAGTCCACGGTGCGACGGTTGCTGGTCGGACTGGTCGAGATCGGCTTCGCGAGCATCGATGACGAGGGCAGGATCAGCCTTGGCGAACGACTGCTCGGGCTGGGCGGTGCCGACGACGCGAGCCTCGCGACGCAGTTCCGGCCGACGCTGGACAGGTTGGCGCGCACGACCGGCGAAACGGTGGATCTGTCGGTGCTGCGGGGTCAACAGATGTTGTTCATCGACCAGGTGCAGTCCGCACACCGGCTGCGGGCGGTTTCGGCGGTGGGTGTGCGGTTCCCGCTGGAGTGCACGGCCAACGGCAAGGCCGCGCTCGAGCTGCTGACCGACCCGTCCGCGGGGCTCAGCGGCATCGCGTTCGACCGCGACGAGCACACCGCCGGGATCTCGGCGGCCGGTATCGCCGCCAGGACCACCGGCGGGCACATCGTCGCGATTTCGGTGCCGGCACCCAGCGACCGCTTCGACGCGAACGAGCGACGAATCGTCAGCGCGCTGCGCGACTGCGCGCGATCACTGGCTAGCTGACAACCGCGACCGCGAAGCCGTCCCAGCCCTTGGTGCCGACCGTCTGGATCGCTGCGGTGTCCAGACGCGGATGTTCACCCATCATCTCGAGCATGTCGCGCACGGCGCGGGCCTGATGGTCGTCTGCCGCGGGTGCGAGCACCCGCCCGAACCGGGCGATGTTGTCCACCACGATGATTGAGCCCGGCTGGCCCAGCTTGATCGCCCACTCGACATAGGCGATGTTGTTCTCCTTGTCGGCATCGATGAACGACAGATCGAACGTCTCGCCGCGCTCGGCCAGGCCCGGCAGGCTGTCGAGGGCCGCACCGACGATCACCTCCACCCGGTCTTCGACGCCCGCGCGCGCGAGGTTCTGGCGAGCCACCTCGGCGTGGGCGGGTTCGTACTCGAGGGTGACGACACGACCCGACGGTCCGACGGCGCGAGCCAGGTTGATGGTGCTGTAGCCGGCGAGCGTGCCGATCTCCAAGACGCGGGTCGCCCGTGCCGCCGTGGCAAGCAGGTACAGCAGCTTCCCGTGTTGCGCCGATACCTCGATCGCGGGCATCCCCGCCGCGTCGGCCGACTCCCGCGCGGCGGTCAGCGCATCGTCCTCGGTGCGCAGCACGGCGTTGAAGAGCTGATCAAGCGTCTTGGGGTCTGGGCTGGGATCAGGCTCGGCCACACGGGGCACGTTATCGGACACCCTGTTTCGCGTACACCACGCGCAGCACGTGGGCGACCTCCGGACCCATGACCCCGCCGGCGAGGTCGCAGAACGTCGCGACGAACTCGGGTCCGTGTGGCGGTTCGGCGACGCAGAGGTGGTGGGCGATCTCGTGCAGGACCACCAGTTCGCGCAGCGCCCACGTCGTGCGTTTCTCCGGCACCGCGATGCGCGCACCGTCGTCGGCACGCTCGTAGTGCGCCGCGCTGACGCCGCGCCGGGCACGCACCGTCAGCGCTCCCGCTTCGGGCCACGACTCACGGACCAGCGTCATGCCGAGCACGTCGTCGACGTAGCGCTGCACCGACTCCACCGACGCGAACCGGCCCTCGGGTGGCAGGGTCAGCTGCGTCCCGAAGAAGTCGACCACCCGGTTGCCGTGCTCAGCCGCCCGGTCGAACAACGTCCGGACGAATTCCTCTGCGGCGTAGACCTTCGCCCGCTGGGTGTCTCTGATCGCTCACGTCTCCAGGGCCGAGCGGGCACCGGACAGCTCCCCACCGCTACCCAGCCGCGCCTTGCGGCCCGCGCGATCACCCGCGCGTCGCGCCGCCGACGAATACCCCGCCGTCGCACTGGTTGGTCGCCACGTGCCCCGCGCCGCGGAGGTCTGCTGGTAGAAGTCCTTGAGCTCGATCTCTTTGTTCCGCAACGCGATAGCGGTGCCCGGTCTTCTGCGCCAGCGTGATCCGGTGGCCTCCCGTTGCGCCTCTTCGCGGGCTTCGGACAGCCGCTTGCCGATGCGCGCGCCGAAGGCGAGCTGGAAGTTGATGCGCGCGGTGATCGTCGGCGTCGGCCGGTGGTCCCCCGACGCGATATAGGCCTCCGATGCGCGCACCATCTGCATCACCAGGCTGGCGTAGAGCGCATGGCTGGCGTCGATGTCCTCGACGAACCCGTACGCGTACACGAACGTCGAATTCGACGCGACGTCGCACTTCACGTCGTTGGCCATCGCGATCACGGTGAACAGCTGGACATAGGTCCGCAGACCGCGGGTGCCTGCGTCGCCGATCGTGATGGTGCGCTGGACCGGCATCTGCGCCTTGGTGCGGTTGGATGCATGCGACCGTGCGACCGCCAGGTCGATCGACGTGGCCGTGGCCAGCCGTTGGGCTGCGGCCATGAACGCGTCTGCCTCGTGCGTGTTGTCGGTCCCCTCGGCCTGCCGCAGCAGAGCGGCGATGCGCGCCAGCATCTTGTCGTCACTCATGGGCGCCAGATTAGGTCTACTTGCCGACAAATTCGTCGAGCGCGCTGACGAGCTGTGGAGAAAGCGGATCCTGCTTCGCGTAGTTGGCGACGTTGTCGGTCGGATCGTCGCGCAGCACATGGCTGACGCCCTCGAGTTCGACGACGGTCAGCGCGGTGTGTTTGAGCGCATCCTCGAGCGGTCGGATGGATTCGCACGTCGCCTGCTTGTCGGCGTCTGAGCACGTGAGCAGCACGGGCGTGCCCGCGGGCACCTTGGCGGCCAGCGTGAGCGGGTCGATCTTGTCGGCTTCGAACACCGCCTTGACGTTGCCGGGATTGACGAGCGCGCCGAGTCCCTCGGGAAGATTGTTCGGGACCGTGCCCTCGGTGCGGACCTCGTCGACGGCGGCCAGCCAGGTGGTCAGCGCCTCCGGAGAGGCGCTGGCGCGCACCCGGTTGGTGATGATGTCCAGATACCTGCCGGGTAGCGGCTGCAACAGGGCCAGCGAGTGGATCTTCGGTGCGCCGACGTTCGCGTCCGTCGCGAGAGCCATCGCGTGGACCGTGCCTTCTCCCACCGCGTATACCGAGATGCGCGACTTGTCGGTCGCCGACTGCTCGGCGAGGTATCTCACCGCGGCCTTCGCGCCGGTGGTGTACACGGTGCTGACGACGTCCTGGGGCCGCTGCGAATAGGGTCCGAGACCCGTCTTCCCGGTACCGATTTTGTCGTACCGCAGGCTCGCTACGCCTTTGCCGGACAACAGTTCTGCGAGTTGCCGCATGTTGCCGACGGGGCCCGCGACCGCGTTGTCGCCGTTGCGGTCGGTGTTGCCGCTCTCGGAGATCAGCAGGGCCGCAGGTCCCGGTGCGCCGCCGCGCTCATGACGGTACGTGCCGTGGATGGTCAGGTCGTCTGCGGTGAACGACACGTCTTCGTCGACCCAGCCGGACGGTTCGTCGTCCGATCCGCACGCCGACACCACAAGGGCCAGCGAAAGTAGTAGGCCCGCAAAGGCTTTCAAAGCTTGGCCTCGATCCACGAGGTGACGTCGTCGAGCACCAGCGCCTTTTCGGGCTCATTGAACACCTCGTGGTAGAGCCCGGGATACACCTTGAGGTGAGCGTCGGTCGATGCGACGCATTCCAGTAGGTGACGGCTGCCGGCGACCGGGATCAGCTTGTCCTGCTCTCCGTGCACGACGAGCAGCGGCGCGGTAAGCGCCGAGGCGCGCTGCGGCATGGTCTCGCCGACCTTGATGAGCGCCTTGCCGATACCCGCGGGCAGCTTGCCGTGATGTACCAGCGGATCGGCCATGTACGCCGCGACCACCTCCGGGTCGCGGGACACCGCTTCGGTCGGGAGGTCCTCGACGGGCAGGCCCGGCAGAATGCTGCCGACCACCTTGGCAACGCGGATCATGAACGACGAGACGGCGTCCTGGGCGTCGACGGCAGGCCCCGACAGCACCATCGCGGTGTAGTCGTCGGGGTGCTCGACGCCGTAGGCGAACACGACACCGCCGCCCATGCTGTGGCCGAGCACGATCCGCGGCAGCTCGGGGTGGTCGGTCCTGGCGATGCCGACCAGGGTGCGGAAGTCGCCGATGTATTCGTCGATGTTGCGCAGGTAAACCCGCTTGCCGCCGGAGCGACCGTGCCCGCGAAGATCGAGCGCGTAGGTGATCAGCCCCGCCTCGCCGAATCGCTCGGCGACGTGGTCGTAGCGGCGGGCGTGTTCGGCGTATCCGTGGCACAGGACGACGACACCGCGCGGGGCGAGCTCCGGGGTCCAGATGTCGTAGACGATGCGGACGCCGCCGATGCCCTCGAAGCTGCGTTCGGTGCGGGTAGTTGCCACCCAGGGAGAGTATCGGGCTGCCCAATCGCACGCCGGTGACGGTTGTCACCCATGGTGACTAAGCTCGGCGGGGTGACGGTCCTGGCCCGCAATCTGGACGACGACAGTGCCGAAGACGCCTTCTTGGCCGACGCGCAGCGCTATCGACGCGAGCTGCTCGCGCACTGCTATCGGATGACCGGGTCGCTACATGACGCCGAGGATCTGGTGCAGGAAACCTACTTGCGGGCGTGGAAGTCGTACAAGGGGTTCCAAGGCAAATCGTCCGTACGTACGTGGCTGTACCGGATCGCCACCAACACCTGTCTGACGGCGTTGGACAGCCGTCAGCGCCGGCCGCTGCCGACGGGGCTCGGCGCGCCCAGCTCCGATCCCGTCGACGACATCGTCGCCCGCGACGAGGTGCCGTGGCTGGAGCCCATTCCCGACGATTCGACCGACCCGTCGAACATCGTCGGCTCGCGTGAATCGGTGCGGCTCGCGTTCGTCGCGGCGCTGCAGCACCTGTCCGCCCGCCAACGCGCGGTGCTCGTGTTGCGCGAGGTACTGCAGTGGAAGGCCGCGGAGGTCGCCGACGCCATCGGCTCCTCGACGGCGGCGGTCAACAGCCTGTTGCAGCGCGCGCGTGCGCAACTCGATGCCGTCGGGCCCAGCGAGGACGACCATCTGCAGGTCCCGGAGTCAAAGGAGGCCCGGGATCTGCTGACGCGCTACATCGACGCGTTCGAGACGTATGACATGGACAAGCTCGTCGAGCTGTTCACCGCCGACGCCGTCTGGGAGATGCCACCGTTCGACGGCTGGTACCAGGGCCCGGAGAACATCGTCCTGCTGTCGAAGACGCACTGCCCGGCCGAGTTGCCCGGCGATATGCGGTTACTCCCCACGGTGGCCAACGGTCAGCCGGCCGGCGCGATGTACATGCTCAACCGCGAAACCGGCGCGCACGAGCCGTTTCAGATGCATGTGCTCGCCACGACCGACGAAGGCATTACCCATGTGGTTGCCTTCCACATGGCGTCATTCGAGAAGTGGGGCCTGCCCGCCACGCTGTAGGTTGCCGAGTGTCGGGGTTTGTCACGCTCTTGCGCCGTAAACGTGCAAAAGGCCGACACTCGAGCCCGAGCTCAACGGGGCAAGCTCGCATCTAGCCGGACTGTCGCGTGGTCAGGCCATCCTCTGTCGCGCATCGCATCCCGAACCCGCGCGAGGAAGGTGCTCCGCCGATATCGAAGGATGTCGCGGGTGAGCCGAATGACGATCCACCCTTGGGCTTCGAGGTCAGCGATCCTCTCGATGTCGCGAGCGTGCGCTGCGGGACCATCCCAATGTCCCCCTGCCCTTCGGGCGGGGGTGCCCCCAGTGGACCGTCGTATTCAATCGCGACCCTCCACTTCCGATAGCCGAGATCGACACGGCCCACGAACTGCCCGAAGTCGTCGCACACCACGATCTGCGTCTCGGGCCGCGGAAATCCGGCTGCGATGAGAAGTAGGCGCGTCCGCGTCTCCTGCGGGGACTCCGCGCCGCCGTCCATCAAGGCGATCACGTCCCGCAACTGCGGCAACCCGCGGGCGCCGCGGTGAAGTGACAATAAGGCCGCGACGTCCTCCGGCTTCAGATCTGTCGTGTTTGCCAGCGCATCAAGCCTCATCACCGCTTGCATCAAAGTCCCTCGCCGCCCTAGGTCGTAAGCGGTACGCGCCGGCGTGGTCGCTGCGACTCCGCGGACAACGCAGGTTTCGGTTTCGACTAGACAGTCGCGATGGATCACGATCCCATTCACCTTGCATGGCACCGGTCGGATCATTTCCGCGGGGAGTGCCGCGTCAATCCATTTCGATCCGTGCCACGCAGCGGCCGAAAGTCCGGCGATTGTCGCCCGGCGTCCGGACCACAGCCAGGCAGCCATCGCCCGCGTCTCGGCAGAGAGTTTCACGCCCTTCGGCAGGTAGACGTTCTGGTGGATCATTACGTTTCGACTCACCAGCGTCCTACGGGTGAAGAGGCCCGCCGCCACAGCCTCGGTCCCGAGGAATGGGTCCATATTCATGCCGCAACGGTGGGGTCGGCATCCGACAGGATCGGCGAGTGTCGGGGTCTGTCACGGTACTTATCCACAGGCGTGGCAAAACCCGACGCTCGACGATCAATAGCGCGCGAATGCCAAGCTCAACGCTGTGATTGGCACCATTTCTGCAACGTGTTCTATCCTCATGGGTCATGAAGACCAAGGGCGCTCTGCTGTGGGAGCTGAACACGCCGTTTCGCGTCGATGAGATCGAGATCGGCGACCCCGTCGACGACGAGGTGCAGATCCGTGTCCACGCCGCGGGCATGTGCCACTCCGACTACCACCTGACCACCGGCGCCACCCCGATCGCTCTGCCCGCGCTCGGCGGCCACGAGGGCGCCGGCGTCGTCACCAAGGTCGGCCGCAATGTCTCGGGCATCGAGGAGGGCGACCACGTCATCCTCGCGTTCATCCCGGCCTGCGGCGAGTGTCCGCCGTGCCTGAAGGGCTACCGCTCGCTGTGCGATCGCGGCGCGGTTCTGCTCGGCGGCAAGGCGATCGCCGACGGCACCTCGCGCGTGCACGCCGGCACCACCGAGGTCTCGCCGATGAACCTGCTCGGCACCTTCGCCCCGTACATGACGGTGCACAAGGACTCCGTCGTCAAGATCGACAAGGACATCCCGTTCGAGACCGCCGCGATCATGGGTTGCGCGGTACCGACGGGCTTCGGGTCGGCCACCAACGTCGCCGACGTCCAGCCCGGCGAGACCGTCGCCATCATCGGCGTCGGCGGCATCGGCATGAGCGCACTGCAGGGTGCGGTGATCTCGGGCGCCCGCAACGTCATCGCCATCGATCCGAACGAGTGGAAGCGCGACCAGGCGATCAAGTTCGGCGCAACGCACGTCTACCCGTCGATGGCCGAGGCGATCGCCCCCATGATCGACGTGACACACGGCTTGATGGCCGACAAGACGATCATCGCGGTCGGCGACATGAAGGGCGAGTACATCGAGGAGGCGATGATCCTCACCGCCAAGACCGGCACCTGCGTGCTGACCGGCATGGGTTCGATGATGGACGCCGACGTCAAGCTCAACATGTTCCTGTTCACCATGTTGCAGAAGACGTTGAAGGGCAACATCTTCGGCGGTGGCAGCTCGCACGTCGATACGCCTAAGCTCACCGGGCTGTACAAGTCGGGATTGCTCAACATCGACGACATGATCACCAGGACCTACCGCCTCGAGGACATCAACCAGGGCTACCAGGACATGCTCGACGGCAACAACATCCGCGGCGTCATCACGTTCGACGAGGCGGACTGGTAGTCAGCCGCTCGGACACGGCCTTGGCCACCGCGCCGAAGGCGCGCAACCGCGCTTCCGGCATTCCGTCGAACATCGCGGACCGCACCAACTCGACGTGCCCCGGCGCGGCCACCTCGAGCGCAGCACGGCCGGCGTCGGTGAGGTCGACGGTCGCACCGCGGCGGTCGTCGTCGCTACCCTGGCGCGCGACCAGACCCCGACCACGCATCCGGCGCAATTGGTGGGACAACCGGCTCTGCTCCCACGCCAACGCATCGCCGAGTTCGTTGATCCGCAGTGGGCCGCGCTCGGACAGGGCGACCAGCACGTCGTAGTCCGAGAGGGACAGCTCGCAGTCCTGCTGGAGCTGGCGGTGCATCGCCGTCTGCAGCCGGCTTGCCATCGCCAGATAGTCGCGCCAGATCTCCTGTTGCTCGTCGGTCAGCCACATGGAATACATGACACATCATCCATGTTGTCGTGTCCAGTGGCCGCACCTAGGCTGGGCCCGGATCGAGAGGATCGCTGATGACCACCCCGACCATAGACGTCCGTCGTGCCGACGACCGCGCGAAAACCAAGATCGCATGGCTGGACTCCAAGCACTCGTTCTCGTTCGGCAGCCACTACGAACCCGAGAACACCCACCACGGCCTGCTGCTGGTCAACAACGACGACATCGTGAAGCCGGGTACCGGCTTTGATACCCACCCGCATCGCGATATGGAGATCGTGACCTGGGTGCTGCGCGGATCGCTCGTGCACCAGGACTCGACCGGTCACTCCGGCGTGATCTATCCCGGCCTGGCGCAACGTATGTCGGCGGGGCGCGGCATCCTGCATTCGGAGAAGAACGACTCCTGGACGCTGACCGGCGAGCAATCCCACTCTGACCCTGTGCATTTCGTGCAGATGTGGGTGGTTCCCGACGAGTCGGGCATCGAACCCGGATACCAGCAGCTCGAGATCGACGACGAGCTGTTGCGTGGCGGTCTGGTGACCATCGCCTCGGGCATGCCCGAGCACAGCGACCAGGCCGCCATCACGATCCGCAACAAGTATGCGGCGCTGCACGGCGCGCGGCTGCAGGCCGGCGAGAGCGTCGAACTGCCTTCGGCGCCGTACCTGCACCTGTTCGTACCCCGCGGTGACGTCACCCTCGAGGGCGCGGGGCCGTTGCACGAGGGCGACGCCGTGCGATTCACCGCTTCGGGCGGCCAGCGCGTCACCGCCGTCGAACCCGCTGAAATACTGCTTTGGGAGATGCATGCGGGTTTGTCTGCGGCATAACCGAATTGGAATCTGCATCGTCGGCGCGGCGCTGCTCACCGCATGCTCCACAGCACCGACCCCGGCACCGGAGCGCCCTGCACCGACTTCGGCCGCCCCGACCGCGGAACCTGCCGCGGGACTGAGCCCCGTGGCGGTGCAGGTCGCTCGCGATCTCGCGCAGGCACCGTTCGACGAGTCCCGGGAGGCGCTGGTTCCGCGGGGGTGGACGTTGTCGGTGTGGGCCCGCATGCCAAAGCCGAGGCTCGCCGCGTGGACCCCCGACGGCGCTCTGCTGATATCCGTGCCCAGTGCCGGCCAGGTTGTCGCCCTGCGCCCTGGAACCGGCAGTCCGACACAAGAGGTGCTACTCGATGGACTCGACCAGCCTCACGGGTTGACCTTCGCCGGAAATTCCTTGTACGTCGCGGAAAGCGACCAGGTCGACGTCTACGACTATGCCGACGGCAGGGCGATCAATCGCCGAACCGTCGCCGGGGGCCTGCCCGACGCGAAGAGCCCGGACCTTCGCGGTGCCTATTCGCACGCGCTCAAGAGCGTCGCCATCGGCCCCGACGGCGCCGTGTACTTCTCCATCGGGTCGACGGGAAACATCTCAGCGGAGGATCGCGATGCCGATCCGCCGCGCGCCACCATCATGCGCGTTCCGCCCGGCGGCGGACCGGCAGAACCCTTCGCGACGGGTGTCCGTAACGGCACCGGCCTGGCGATCGCGCCGGACGGGTCGTTGTGGACCGCGGTCAACAACCGCGACAACGTCGCCGATCCACGCACCGGCGAGGCCGATCCAGAGTACGTCGACGAGCACCCACCGGAATCGGTGGCCCGGCTGACGCCGGGACGCGAATTGGGCTGGCCCTACTGCAATCCCGATGGCGGTCCGGCCAATCTGCCATTGATTCGTGACGTGCAGACCAACGCCGACGGCGACCGCATGGACTGTGCGTCATTGCCGCCGATTGAACAGAGCCTCGGAGCTCACGCCGCCCCACTCGGCATGAGCTTCACCGACGGCGTACTACCCGTGCCCTACGCCAGCGGAGCGCTCGTCGGCGTCCACGGATCGTGGAATCGCGAACCGCCCCGCGAGCCCGAGGTGTCGTTCTTTCCCTGGCGCGACGGCGTCTTGGGCGATCAGCAGACGCTCGTCGGCGGGTTTCAGTCCGCGGGCGGCTCGCGGTGGGGCCGTCCGGTGGCGGCGGTGACCGGACCGGACGGCGCCGTGTACATCACCGACGATTACGCCGACGCCGTGTACCGCCTGGCCCCGCCTTCGCGCTAACGGACCTGCGTGGTCTTGGTGCCCCGCCGCCCGGTGATACCGACATAGATCGCGATCAACACGATGGCGACGATGATGCCGACGAGGAACGGGATGACCTCCCACCCGCCGTTCGAGTTCTGATACCCGAGCTGGTAGGTCAGCCACGAGCCGACGAAGGATCCGAGCGCACCGAGCACGATCGTCATGATCACACCGATGCTCTGTTTACCCGGCATGATGAGACGCGCCAGCGCCCCAACGATCAGGCCGACGATGAGCGCGCTGAGAATGGTTCCGATCATTTTTTCTCCTCTATATAGAGCCGGTTGAGGACCGAGATCAACTGCTTCTCGGTGTCATTGGCCAGTTTTTCGAAGTACAACTTCAACAGCGGGTTCAAAAGTGCTATCGGCCCGCGCATTTCGAGGTCGTTGCGGTAGGTGATAACTGAGCCCGTATTGGCCGCGTCGACGTAGATGTTCTCGGTGGAGGTCGACGACTTGTTCTTGCCGACGAACACCAGATTGCTGTCGCTCATTGTTTCGAGGGTGTAGGTCAGTTCTGCGGTGATGCCCGCGATCTTCGATACGTTGTGCCATGACGCGCCTTCACCGATTGGTCCGCTGTCGTTGCGCGTGCATTGCTGCGTGCCCGGATCCCACTCGACGGCTTGTGCGAAATCCTTGAGGTACTCGATGACCTGGTGCGGCGACGGGCTGACCGAGAATGTTCGCGAGACAGTGGGCATGCGGCACGATTACCCGGTTCTTCGGGGAACTAACGCGCGCCAGTCCGTGACACGTAGCCGACAGCGCCAGTGCCGGGGCGAAATCCTATTGTGATGCACTTGTTACGAAAGTTGACAGTGTTGCTACCGGGGTTAATGTGGTTTCGTCGCTATGTCTTCGGGAGGCCCCCCTTTGTCGATCTCAGTCTCGATTCTTCGGCGCTTCGCGGTCTGCGCGGCGGCGCTGATGCTGTGCGCTGGGCTGTCGACGACGGCCGGAGCCCCGAACGCGGGCGCAGCCAGCGGCCGCGATCTCCTCGCCGGCGCCATCGCCAACACCCGCGGGTCCTACCTCGTCTACAACTTCGGCAGCGGCCATCCCGCACCGATGCTCAACGCCGGCGGCAACTGGTACGAGATGAGCAACGGCGGCCACTTGATGATCATCAAGTCGGCGTCGCAACGGCTCGCCCCGCGACTGCTCGTCGACTCGCACAGCGGTTATCAGGGCCGCTGCGAACGTGATCCACGCGCGCGCACCGGCGAGGGTCTCCGGCAGGCATCCGAGATCTTCTCGCCGCTGCAGGCATGGCAGGCGCTGGGCCAGCCCACCATCGCGATCAACGCCAACTTCTTCGACGTCCGCGGACAGCAGGGCGGCTCATGGAAGTCGACCGGCTGCAGTTCCCCACTGGGCGCCTACGTCGACAACACCCGCGGGCAGGGGCGCACCAACGCGGCCGTGACCGGCACCCTCGCGTATGCGGGTAAGCAAGGCCTCTCGGGTGGCAACGAGAACTGGAAAGCGTTGTCCACCATGATTCTTCCCGTCGCCGGCGCACCCTACGTGGTGCCGCCGAAAAGTCCCGACGATTACGACGCCGCAACGCCGGTGATTCAGGACCTGCTCGACAAGGATGTTCGCTTCGTCGCGGTCGCGGGCATCGGGCTGTTGGCGCCCGGTGACATGGGGCAGCTCAACGACGGCGGCCCGAGCGCGGCCCGCACCGCCCTCGCATATTCCAGGACCAAGGACGAGATGTACGTCTTCCAGGGCGGCAGCTACACACCCGACCAGATGCAGGATCTGTTCCGTGGCCTCGGCAGCGATACGGCCGTGCTGCTCGACGGCGGCGGCTCGTCGGCGATCGTGTTGCGTCGCGACACCGGCGGCATGTGGTCGGGAGCCGGTGTCCCGGACGGCAATTGCGATACCCGTCAGGTGTTGTGCGATTCGCGGGAACGGGCGCTGCCGAGCTGGCTGGCGTTCAACTAACGCAGGACATTCAGCGCGCTGCGCGCCGCCTGCCCGGTCTGCTCCGCATAGCTGCCGCCGAACAGCACGACGTGGGCCAGCAGCGGATACAACTGGTGCAGACCGACCCGGTCGCGCCAACCCTCGGACAGCCTCCGCTGCGACTCGTACCCGTCGATGACGGCCTCGAAGTGCGGACAGCCGAAGAGTGCGAGCATCGCGAGATCGGTTTCGCGGCGGCCGCCGTGGGCCGCCGGGTCGATCAGGACGACGCCGTTCGGCGTCCACATCACGTTGCCGCTCCACAAATCACCGTGTAGACGGGCGGGACGATCGTCGTCGTCGAATCGCCCGTTCTCACATTGCGCGATCACCGCATCGAGTTCACGCCGGATCGACGCGTTGAGCCGGTCGGCCGCGCGCTCCGACATGGGCGCCAACCGTTCACGGGCGTAGAAGGTCCCCCACGAGTCGTGTGCGGTCAGCGACATCGGCAGAGGATGGTGCAGCGGTCCGAAGAAACCCGGCCCCGGCCATCCGGGTGGCCCGACGCCGAACGCATCGGCGCCCGCGTCGTGCGTGCACGCCAATCGCCTACCGAACTCGCGGGCGGTGTCACGGTCGGGCGCGACGGCGTCGAGCCGTCCCAAGGTCAGGGCCCCATCGTCGTATTCGACGACCTCGGCGCACGGCACCCCGCCGTCGGCGGTTGAAAGCCATTGCAGCCCTGCGGCTTCGCACGCGAAGAAACCCGTCGGCGCGCCGGGGTTGCGCTTGACGAAGGTCGGCATCTCAGGGCTGGCCGGAGACCTTCCGCAGCGCGATGTCGCGCATCTTCGTCGGCATCACGCTCATCAACGCCACCTGCGCTTTGGGTACCAGTCCGACGATGTAGCGAGCGCGTGGCCGCTTCGCGGTGAGCGCCTCCTCGACGACCGCGGACACCTTTTCCGTCGGGACGGCGATCTTCTGCGACACCGGGATCATCTTCTTGAAGCCCGCGATGTGCTTGGCGTAGAGACCGCGGTGCTCCGGGGTCAGCCCGGCCTCGAGGTCTTCCACCATCGTGTCGGCGGTACGCCACATGTCGGTGTCGGTCTGTGCCGGCTCGACGACGATCACGCGGATCTTCCAGGGGTTCAGCTCCATCCGCAGCGCATCGGCGGCCGCCTCCAGCGCGAACTTGCTCGCCGCGTACGCACCGATCAGCGGCATGGACAATCTGCCGTTGACGCTCGAGATGAACACGACACGTCCGCGGGATTTCCGAAGCCGAGGCAGGACCGCCTGGGTGACAGCCAGCGCGCCGATGACGTTGATCTCCAGCTGCTTTCGCCACTCGTCGGGACTCAGGGTCTCCATCGCGCCGCCGACCGCGATGCCCGCGTTGTTGACGACGGCGTCCAGCCGTTCGGGCAGCGATTGGTCGAGCGCGGCGATGTCGTCGGCGGAGGTGACATCGAGGATCACCGACGACACCCGCTGCGGGTCGAGTTTGGTTACCGCGTCCGCGTCCTGCTGACTGCGGACGCCGGCGATGACATCCCAGCCGCGGGCGGCCAGATGCTCGACGATCCCCTTGCCGATACCCCGTGAAGCTCCGGTGACGAGTGCTGTTGGCATACGCCGAGACTAGTCACTGCCTGCGCTGACGCCACCGACTCAACAAAGCTCCCACTCGGCGGCGCTGACGATCTCGAGCGCCGTGTTGTTTCCGACCCCCAGATCGTTGATCACCATCGTGGTCTTGCCGGGTGACAACACGCCTGCGCGTTCGGCGGCGCACACCCTTTCGCCCTCGGCGAGCAACTGCTGCGGGGTCAGGAATGCGTACCTGTCCTGCAGCTTCGCCAAGTACGCTGCCTCGTCCGCAGTCGCCGTGGGCGCGGACAGTACGGCCGCACCAACCAATGCACCCAACAGACCGATAATTCGAATCACGAGCCCCACCTCCGCAAACCGGAATTTCCACCGGTCAATGCGGTTAAACACCCATTTGCGCGAGTACTTGCAAACGCTAGGAAATTTGTCGTGCGACAAACTGCGCCGTCAACCGATGCCACCGACTCCAGTCGCTGAGTAGGTTATGTCCGGCGTTGGGGATGCCGACCCATTCGGCGTCGACGCCGCGATCCTTGGCCCGCAGGGTCTGCTCCCGTGACGCGCGAGGATCGGTGCGCGTATCGCCGGTGCCGTGGACGACCAGGAGCCGGCAACCGACGGGCACCAGGTCGGCATCGTCTCTCGGCCACCATGGGGCCAGTGCCACGACGCCGCCGATGTCGGAGCCGGCGCTCAGGTGCGCGGCGACCCGTCCGCCCATCGAATGGCCGACGAGAACGACCCGGCGCGGGTCGACTTCGGTGAGCATGCGGTCGAGCTCCGCTTGGGCATCGTGTACGGGATCTCGCCGAGCTCCGTTCCATCCCCGCAGGCGGTACTGCACACGGTGCAGCCGGACACCGCCGCCGAGGCTGCGCCGAAGTGCCAGCGCCAACCACTCCATCCTCAGGTTGGCGAGCTGCCGTGCGCGGGAGGTTTCGTCGCTCTGCGGCTTGCCCCCGGGAAGGATCAGCACGCCGCCGCGGGCTCCGCTACTCATGGCCGACCGGGTGGCGACGGGGCCCGAACGAGAAGATGGCCGCGGTGGTCGCCACCAGAGCGGCCGCCAGGGTGATCACGGGTGCAACCGCGAACCGAGTCAACGTCGCGCCCAGCGTCGCACCGGCGAGAATGGTGAATACCACTCCGTAGCGCAGCTTTTCGCGGTCACCTGTGCCACCCGCCAATCGGCTGTCGAAGCCCAGACCGGAGACCGTCGTCGTCAGCACCGTGGTGGACAATTCTTGGATACCGAACTGCCGCGCGGTGGAGTTTTGGATGCCGAACGCGATGGCCAACCCCGCAATCAGGAACAGCTTCGTGTGGTCGTGGTAGTCGAGAACCCCGGTTCCCGCGAGGATCGACAGCGTCACGAGCATCACGACTTCCAGTGAGAGCGTAATCCCCAGCCAGCGGTGCACTTCGCGGTCGAGGTGGCGGGCCAACCGGCCGCCGAACACCGCGCCGGCCACGAAGCAGACGAGCGCGACCAACGCGGCGGTCACGTCCACGACCGTGCGCGGGGCCAGCCAGAGACCGAGGAAGATGACGTTGCCGGTCATGTTCGCCACGAACACATGGCCGAGTTCCAGCACACTGACCGCGTCGACGAGGCCCGTCGCGAAGGTCAGCAACAGCAGCGCGACGTGGGTGAGCCGATCGGATACCGGTGATTCGACGGCCACGGTCTGCGATGGCCCGTCCTACAACTGCGGCGTCAGGTCAAACGATGTCACGGTGGACATCTTGGTGATCAACCACTTCGCGTGATCGCGCTCCATCGTCAGCCGATAGGACAGATACCGCAGCGAGGGAATGTTTTTCGTCACCGGGCTGGTCGCCACCGAGTTGGTGTACACGATCGCGGTGGCTTCGTCGGCGGACAGCGATTCCACGGCGGCACTCATCACCTGGGTGGTGTTGGTGACCTGGGCCTGTTTGTTGGGTGCGACGATCGCGTCGATGTACTTGCGGTACTCATCGGCGAAGTCGCCACCGAGGAAGACCTCGGCGCGGTCCGGCAGCGCTTCCATGTTGTCGGGGGTGTACGTCCACAGCGTGGAGATCGCACTGGCCGCGGTGCGGGCGACGTCGAGCTTCGTGTCGACCGTCGCGCGTTCGGCCAGATAGGGCTGGAGTGTGGCACCCGCGAAGGCGCCGGCCGCAACGAAGAGCGCTGCCGCGGCGGTGGCCGCGATGAGCAGTCGCTTTCCGGCGGGACGATGCGGCACCAGAATCCGGTCGTCGTCGGATTCGTCGGCCGGTTCGGCGTCAGCCTCCGACTCTGGGAGCTCGGCAGCTTCCTCGGGTTCCGGCGTCTGCACACCTTCGAAATCGTCTTCCGCTGCTTCCGCTTTGGGGGTGCGCCGCTTCTTACCCACGGGGGTCCGCGGCGCCTCGACGGGCTTGTCCGGATCGACAGGCTCGGCGGTAGTCTCGGTAACCGTCTGGAGCTCAGGCGTTTTCGGGCGGCGGCGTAACGAGAACCGGCTGCGGCGTGGTTCGGCCGGTGCATCCGCTTCGGTGGTCAGATCACCTGGATCAGCTGGCTGATCTTCCACTGTTGTCCTTCCTTGATGGCGGTTGCGACCCAACGGTTTCCGCTTTCGATCGTCGACTTTCCGTCCGGCGACTTGGACGTGATCTTCGTCGCGACCAGTACGTCGGCGCTTCCGTTGTCGTTCCACCGCTGTACGCCCGCGGCGACCACGGAGCCCGTGGTCGGTTCGGCCTGCGCCACCTGGATCAGGATCTCGTTCTGCTTCTCGGAGAACATGCTGGCGAACTCGCCGGTGCCCTGCGCCATGATCCGGTCGGTGTAGGCGTTGGCGTTGAACGGATCCAACGTGGTGTAGGAGGTCATGAACGCCTGCACGTAATCCAGAACCTGGGCATTGTTTGCGGTGTTGCGGACGTCGGCCCGGTGGCTGACGAGCATCAGGGTGCCCGCCGTGAGCGCCGCGGCGATCAATACCGATGCCAACGCGGCGATGAGTGGCAGGCCCCATCGCCGCGGCGGGTCCGGCTTCACCTCGAAGAAGTCGGGCTCGTCGGCCTCCATTCTGCGCCGCGGGCTCATTGGCCCGGCGCATTCATCTGCGGCTTCTTCAGCACGACGAGATTGGCGACCTTCCACTGGCCGTCAGCTGCCTTCTCGAACTCCACCCGCAGCGTCGCGGTGATGAACTTCAAGTCCTTCGGATCGGTGCCGCGCTGCCCCTGCAGCGCAATCAACATCGAGGCCTGCTCCGCCGTCGCCGACAGCACGGCGCTGCTGACCGCGAAGTACTCGTTCGACGTGGCGCCCGACTGCAGCACGAGCTGCTGTTGCGCGATCAACTGTTCCCGATAGCCGTCCGTCGTCAGCGACTGCGCATGCGAGAAGTCCTGCGGCAGTGACTCACTGTTGTAGCTGAGCAGCTGTTCGACGATCCGGGGACCCTGCTCGGCGATCTGCTGACGGGCGACGTCGACCGCCCGTTCGGGTCGGTACACCACGAGGTAACCCAAGCCGACGGCCACCGCGCACAGCACCGTCGCCACGACCAGCGCGATTGCCGCGGGCCTACGCGTATCACGTTGTGGCCGTTCGGCATTGTGCACCTCGGTGCGCAGCAACAGGTCGGCGAACGTGCGGCGCCTGCCGTCCCACAGCGGCCACAACCAGCCGACGAACAGCGCCGCGGTGTCCAGCAGGTGCACCAGGTCCCGGCCGGCCAGGCGCAGCACGCCGGGGGCGGCACCGTTTTGGGTGCGGACCGCGATGCCGAAGACCGCCCGGCCCAGGCTCCAGCCGGTGATCGTCGGTAGCAGCAGCCGGTTGACCGCCATCGCGACGATCACACACGCCGCCGTCGCTACGTACACCCACCACAACCAGCCGAGCCACGGTGCGCTCCACGCCGACACCGCCATGGTTGCGATCACCGCAACCCCGAGGAGGACGTCGATGGCGATCGCACCCGCCCGTGCCGGCCAGGACGCCAGCGACGGTCCGGCCTCCACCTCGGTCTGCGACGAGTCCACAGTGTCCAGTACAGCTGTCACGAGGTGACCTGGTCCAGTTGTGCGATCTTGTAGGTGCCGTCGGCCGGCGCCATCTGCAGCCGCAGCCGATAGCCCTGCTCCTGGTCGGCGGCCTCGGAGTTGGTCACCTTCACCCGCACCGCGACCAGGACCTGGAAGGATCCGTCGTCGTTGTGCCGTTCCACCGCGGCGCGCATGTCGGACACCTGCACCGTCACATTGGCGGCCTGGTAGGCGTCGACAAGGACCCCGCTGTACAGGCTGGCCTGCGCACCGAAATCACCCGTCGAACATTCGATGATCTTCGACTGTGCCACGCTCATCGCCGTCACATCGGGCGCGTGCGTCGCCGCCACACAATCCCGGGCTGCCTGCAGGGCGGCGGATTCCTCACGCGCAGCCTTCTCGCTCTGCTGGTTCGCCTTCAGCAAGAGAAAGCCCGCCACCGCCCCGGCCCCGGCGAGCACCAGCAGGCCGGCGCAGATCGCGGCAACCCAACCGCGACCAAGCCGCGCCGGGCGATGCTCGTCGGCGGATCCTTCGGTTTCGGGTTCTACTGCTAACGACTCGTCGAGCGCCTCATCAGCATCGGTGGGGTTCAGCTGGCTGGTGCCAGCATCTCCTTCCATCCGTCGTCTCCTGGGTTGCTCGAATTTGTGACGTTGTACCTGACACCGTCCGGTCCCACGACCTGGCCGCTGGACGGGCTGTAGACGGCCGTGGAGCCCGGGGGCCCTGGTGCCGGAGTGTAGATGCACGGGTTGGGCTGCTGTCCACTGCAGGTGACGCTGCCCTGGCCAGGGGGGCTGAGCGGGTCACTGATCGGCGCCGTCGACTGCGGCGGAGGCAGTACGTCGGCAGACGCCGGATTCACACCGTTGTTGACGCTCGGGGCCGGAATGACACCGCGTCCGGGGTTGACGCCCTGATCGCAACGCGCACCCGGCGCCGGGCAGGACAGGACCTGGTTCGGATCGCCGTACCACGGATTGGTGCCCAGCGGCACGTACGGTTCGGGACTGCGGCATTCCATCGGCGTGGCCGCGCGCTTGCCCGGCACGTCAACGCACGGATAGTTGCGGGCACCACGAACGACGTTGCCCTGGTAGTCCTTCGGGATCTTGCAGTAGGTGCCCTTGGGCAGCGGTGCCATGCTCGTATCCGCCGGCGAACGCCACTCCGACGCAGGCAGGAAGCCGGTCAGACACGGCGGCGGCTGGTTGATCGCCAGCACGAGCGGCAACTGGCCGAGGTCTTCGAAGATCGTTCCCGCCTGGGCGGCCGACGCGCCCTGCGGCAGCATCACCAGCGACTGTTCCAGACCCTTGTTGTAGCGCTTGAGCATGTCGATGACGATCGACAGGTTGGCCAGTGTCTGGGGCAGTGAGTCGCGCACACCGCCGAACACCGCGTTCACCTGATCGAGCGTCGGGGCGGCGTCCTGGATGCCACTACGCAGCGCAGCATCCTGCTCTGCCGTCTGTGCGGCGATGACGTTCAGGTTGCGCGACCACGCCTCGATGTTGTCGCCGGACTGAACCTGGCTGTCCAGGATCGGTGCCGAGTTGGCGATGATGTCGTTGACCTGCGGCAGGTTGTCCTTGAAGCCCTCCGCCAAGTTGCTGGTCGAGTCGACGAGCCGTTGCAGCGCCGGCCCCAAACCGCCCACGGCGTTGGACGTCTCGGTGAGCAGCGCGTCGATCTTCTCCTTGGGCAGTACCGCCAGGCCTTCGTTGGCGGCGTCCAGTGCGGGCCCGACCTCGCTCGGCACGGTGCTGTCGGTGATGGTCGACCCCGGGCTGAGGAACTGGCCCGGATTGCCCGTCGACACCAGGTCCAGGTACTGCTCGCCGATCGCCGACACGGAGTGCACGTTGGCGGATGCATCCGCGGGGATCTTGTACCGGTCGTCGATGCTCATCGTCGCCAGCGCGCCCGACTCGGTCGGCACGACGCTGGTGACCTTGCCGATCTGGGTGCCTCGGTAGGTCACGTTGGCCGTCGCGTACAGACCGCCGGAACGCGGTAGCTGCGCCTTCAGCTCGTACTGCCCGATGCCGATCAGGCTCGGTATCCGCAGGTAGTACACGCCGAGCACGGTGATGGCGATGATCGTCAGGATGGTGAACAGCACCAGCTGGAACTTGATGAACCTGGTCAGCATTGCTCACTCACCCCTTTCGACCAGTGGGCCGCCCGGTGCGTTGTGCGGGTTCGGCGTGAAGCGAACGTCCGGGATCATCGTCGCCGGGTCGCGGCCCCAGGACTGCTCGAGTGCGCGCAGCATGCCCGACACCCCAGTGCCCGACAAGGCGGCGTTGTCGAGCGCCGACAGCGTTAGGTCGACCATCAGCGACGCGTTGAGGTAGTCACCGCGAATGACCTTCGGCACGTTCTCGATCGAGAACGGTGCGGTGAGCATCAGCTTGAGCGCACCGATCACATACGGTGACGCCCGGCCAAGCTGCTTCAGCGGCCGCTGCAAGTTCTGCAGGTTGGTGTTGAGGTTGTCGCTCGCGGGCGCCAGTGCGTTGTCGGCGGCGACGCTGACCCGGCCCAAGGCCTCCACCGCATCGGCGAACAGATCGCGGGTATCCGCGAAATGCTTGATCAGCGGCGGGAATTCGGTCAGCACCTGATCCAGCGTGTCGTTGCGCTGAGCCACGATCGACAGCAGCCGGTTGGTGGAGTCGATCGCGCGGGTGATGTCCTGGGTCTGCTTGTTCAGTTCATCGGTGAACGTGTCGAGCTTGTTGAGGAACTCGCGGATCTGGTCGGCCCGGCCGTTCAGCACGTTGAAGATCTCGGTCTGAATCGTCTCGAGGTTCGACACACCGCCGCCGCGCAGGATCGTGGCGATACTCGCCAGCACCCGCTCGGTGCTCGGGAACGCCGTGCTGTTCTTCAACGGAATCGTGTCGCCCGTGCGCAGCGGTTGGCCCGACGGATCCGGCGGCGGCTCCAGCTCGACGTGCTGGCTGCCCAGCAGGCTGGTCTGGCCGATCCTGGCCAGCGCGTTGGACGGCAGCCCGAGGTTGGGCTCCATGTCCAGGGTCAGCGTCGCCACCCAGTTCTTCAGCTCGATCGCGCGAACCCGGCCGACGAACACGTCGGCCACCCGGACGCGGCTGTTGACGTTGAGCGCCAACGTGTCCGGCATCTGGACATAGATCGTCATCCGCTCCGAGCCGGTGCCGGGACCACCGGGCAGCTCGACGTTGGAGATGCCGCGCCACGGCCACACCCCGCACGAACTCAGCGTCACCGCGATCGCCACCAGCGCGACGGTGCGTAGCGCGATTCGACTCCATCTGCGACGGGTCATCATCAGCCTGCCTCAGCGGGTAGTGACGGTCCGACCGGCGCGGGCGCCGCTGCCGGGGCTGGTGCTGGTGCGGATCCCGGGAAGGGCAGCGGACCTGTCATTGCCGCACCGCCCGGATCACCCGCGACCACACCCGGCGCCGGGCCGGGCACCGGACCCGGCTGCGGATACCACGGCGGCGGCAGCGGAGTGTTCTCGGTGTACGCGTTCGGCGGGCCGGCCTGATGTGGACCGCCGAAGGTCGGCGGTGCGGGCGGGATCACGCAGTCGGGTCCGCCCATCAGTTCCGCGAGGCACTCAGGGAACATCATGTTCTTGGTGAGCGGCTGCACCTCGACGCCCTGCATGCCGGGCGCGGTCACCCAGCCAGGCTCGTGGTTGCCGTGCGAGAACAAGGTGTCGCGCGACCAGATACCCGGCACGGTGGTGTCCTTGTATCCCGGTGGCGGCTGCAGCCTCGGCTCCGAGTAGGCGATGTGCTTGGGCAGGGTCATCGCCGTGGTGGTCTGGTTGATGCCGAACGGCAGGAAATTGAACTTGATCGCGTCCAGGATCGGCGCGAGGTACTGCGCGCACATCTCGGCCGACTCCTGATAGCCCAGCCGACTGCCCGCCTGAATCGAGCTGCAGATGAACTGGATCGGGTTCGCGAAGTTATTGATCACCGGGAAGCTATTCACGCCACCGGTGACCGGGGACACGATGTTCATCAGGTTGGCGCCCAGGTTGGGGAACACATGCAGCGCGGTCTCCAGCCCGTCCTTGGAATCCGGCTGCAGAATCGCGTTCGTGACGTCGGCCAGGTTGTTGACGTCATGCGTCAGCACCTCGGCGTTCTCGTCGAGGAAGCTGCGGGTGGTCGCCAGAAGTGTGTTGAGGTCCTGCAGCGCGTTGGCGACCTCGCGGTCGGTGTTGGTGAACGCGTTGGTGAACGTCGCGAGGTCGTCGTTGAGTGCGACGAACTGCTGATCGCTCTGGTAGAGCGCGTTGACGAACAACGCCAGGCTCTTGACCACGCCGAAGAAGTCGCCGCGGCCTTCGTTGAGCGTGAACAGCGCCTCGGACAAACCGTTGAGGGTCTTGTTGAGCTGCTCGCCCTTGCCGGCGAAGCCGTCGGCCGCCGACTCGATGATGTCGCCGAACGGGCCCTTGGGTTGTTCCGGTGTCGGCCCCAGGTCGCGCAGGATGCGGTTGATGGAGTCGCGCAGTTCGTCGTACTCCACCGGCACCTGTGTGCGGTCGAGGTCGATGACGGCGCCGTCTTCCAACACCGGTCCGCCGGTGTAGGGCGGTGACAACTGGATGGTCCGCGAGGCGACCAGGCTGGGGTTGAGGATCGACGCCGTGGCGTTGGCGGGCACCTTGAACTTGTTCTCGTAGTTGAAGGTCACCTTCATCTTGTCGCCGGCCGGATCGATCGATTCGATCGTACCGACCTTGACGCCCATGATCTGTATCTTGTCGCCGGGATACAGCGCCAGCGTTTCCGGGAAGTAGGCGACGACGGTGTTGGTGGTCAGCTTCTTGTACAGGTTCCATCCGACGATGGCGGCCACCAGCGCGAGGATCACTATGATCGTGCCGATGATCACCGCAGCACGGGATACCTTCGGCAGCTGCATGTTTCGTACGTTGAAGATCGTTGCCATCGGTTACACCCCCTACTGGCCCTGTGAAAGTGGTGGAAGGAACGGCGGGTTGCCAGGCAGTGGCGGGGTGCCCGCCGGCCCCGCGTCAGGACCGGGTCCCGGCGGCGGTGGCGGTCCGGTCAGCGCCGGCGGCAGCGGAGCGATACCCGGCGTGAAGTCCGGCGGCAGCGGAGGCTGCGGGCCCACGGGGACTGTGCGAGCGCCCGGCGGAGCCGGCGGCAGCGCGGCGGGGGCACCGGGCATATCCGGTGACACCTGACCGGGGATCGCGGCGGCAGGCACACCCGGCGACGGCTGCGGGCCGTGCACGTTCGAGTCCGACGTTACGACGTTGGGCGGACCGTATGCGGGACCGCCGAACGGTCCGATCGACAGGTTCGCGCACGGCAGCGGATTGCCCGGGGTCGGGATCCCGTCGGCCGCAGGCGTATACGAGCATGGCGCACCCTTCAGCACGCCGGGTCCGGGATTCTCCGGCGTGCCCTCCAGGACGGCAGGCCCGGGCGCCGGAGCGCCGTTCGGGAAGCGGGCCCCGTTCGGATCCGGGAACCGCCAAGCGGGCAGACCCGCGTCGCCCCAGAACTTTTCGGGGTCGATACCGCGCTTCTTGAACGCGGCGTCGACGAACGGCTGCAGGATCTGGCCGGGCAGCAGGTTGACGAGCATGACCTTGAAGTAGGGACCCGACGCGACGGCTTCACCGAGGGACGCCACGAAGCTGGCGACCGTGGTGAGCGTGTCCATCAGGTCGAACCGGCGCTCGGAAAGGACATCGCTGACCACGCGCAGTTGTTCGAGCACGCGGTTCAGGTTCGGGTTGTCGTCGATGAATCCCTTGACCTGTTCGGAGAACGAGCCCACGCGTTCGAGCAGCATGCTGACCGCGTACTGGCGTTCGTTGATCGCGCCGAGCAGCTGCTGGGCGTTGACCAACAGCTTGTTGATCTGTTCGCCGCGGTTGCCGAGAATTCCGGCGATCTGGTTCGCATTGGCCAGCAGCTGCTTGATCTGGTCGTCGCGCTTGCCGATGGTGTCGGAGAACCGCGCCACGCCGTCGAGTGCGGCGGACAGGTGCGGATAGGTCTGATCGATCGTCTCCGACAAGACATTCAGCGACCTCTTCACGGTCTGGGTGTCCCAGCCCGAGGATGCTTCGGTCACGTCGAAGAACGCGTCGTAGATCTGATACGGCGTCGTGGTCTGACCCAGCGGCAGAGTCCCGTTGGCTTTCAACGGTTCTGAGCCGCGCGGTTCGATCTCGATGTTGCGGCGGCCGAGGATGGTGTCGGTGCGGATGGCCGCCCGGCTCTCGGTGCCGATCTGCGTGCCGTCGAGCGAATAGCCGATCAGCACCTTGTCGCCGTCGATCTCCGCACTGCGCACGAGGCCGACATCCACGCCGGCGATGCGCACCTTGTCGCCGTTGTTGAGGCCACCGGTGTCGGAGAACTCCGCGTAGTACGTGGGTGTCGCGAACAGCATCGGTACGCTGGCGAAGCTCTGCCCGACACCGATGACCAGGATGAGGACAAGGATGCCCATCAGCCCGTTACGGACGCGGTTCGATCCCTCCAGGGTTCTCATTGCGGCGTGCACCTACCCGACGGCTGGCTGAAGAGTTTGACGGTGCGGACCGGACCGCCCGGCTGCAGCCCGTTCATCCGGATCGAGATGTCGCACGAGTAGAAGTTGAAGAAGTCGCCGTAGATTCCGCCGGCCCGCCCAATGATCTTGAACGCGGTGGGCAGCCTGGTCAGGATGTCGTTGAGTTTGTCTCGCTGGTCGACCAGCGGTTGCTGTACCGCCTCGAGATGGCCCACCGTGCTCTGCAGCAGCGGACGGTTGTCCGCCAACAGATCCGCGATGGTGCCCGCGGCGTCGCTGATGTCGGCCACCGATGACGCGATGGGGTCGGCGCGGTCGTTCAGCCCCGTGATCAGGGTCTCGAAATTCTGCACCGTCTCGTCGAACTGCTGCTGGTGCTTGACCGTGGTGTCGAGCACGGTGTTGAGGTTCTTGATCACCTCTCCGATCGCCTGGTCACGGTCGGCCAGCGTCGACGTCAGCGCCGCGGTCTGGTCGAGGATGTCGTTGATGGTGCCGCCTTGGCCCTGGAAGATCGTAATGATCGACTCGGCGATGGTGTTGACCTTGTCCGGATCGAGGGCCCGGAACACCGGGCGGAATCCGCCGATCAACGCGTCGAGATCCAGAGCGGGTTCGGTCTGCGTGACCGGGATGGTGCCCCCACTGGGCAGCCGCCTGTCGCTCTCGCCGCGCTTGAGCTCCATGTAGCGGTCGCCGATCAGGTTCAGGTAGCGGATCGAGGCGGTGGTGCCGTCGAACAGCGGCAGCGAGCGGTCCACGCTGAAGTCGACCCGGACCAGCGAGCCGTCGTTGATCAGCTCGACCTTGGAGACTTTGCCAACCTCCACACCGGAAGCACGGACGAACTGTCCGGCCCGGAGCCCGCTGGCGTTGGAGAACACCGCCGAATAGCCGGTGGTGCGGTCGAAACGCATCTGCCCGAACACCACGATGATGATCGCGGTGAACAGCAACAGCACCAGGGAGAAGGCGCCGAGCTTGATGGCGGTACCGGTGATTTTCATGGGTTGATCGTGTTCTCCCCGATCTGGCGACCCCAGACGTACTCGATCAGGATCGGCTGGCCCAACTCGAAGTGGTTGTACGGCGCAATAGAGGCACCGGTGTCCATCACGAGGTGCGGCGCCGGCCACAGGTCACGGGTGATGGGCTGCCAGCAGCCGGGCTTGCCCTCGGGGCCGCCCCTGGCGTTCACACGCGGCAGGTTGTCCGGGTACACGTAGGGGTTGCCCGCGCCCAAGCCCATGAGGGCCGACAGCGTCCGCAGCGAGTAGCCATTGCCGCCAAGTGACGCCGCCACCTTTGGTTCGACGTCGTGGAAGTTGCGGATCGTGCAGAACAGCGCCGGGCTGTACTCGTCGAGGATCTCCGACGGGCGGATCAGATCCTCCGCGCCGCGTACCAAATACGGGCCGCCGCGCTCGAACACGTCCGCGCCGGTGTTGCCGAAACCGACGGCCGCCATCAGCGCCTGGTCGATGGTGCCCTGCTCCTGGTTGAGCGTGCGGGCCGTGGTGACCGCGTTCTGCAGACCGTCGAACAGATCCGGTGACGCGTCGGCGTAGACGTCGCCGAGGTCGGCCAGCAGCTGGTTGTCCCGACGGAGTTGGGGCATCTGCGGATTGATGTCGTCGAGGATCGCGTTGCCGTTGATGATCGACTGACCGAAGCGGTCACCCAGCCCATCGAGTGCCTCGGCGGTGGCCGCCAGCGTCTGGTTCAATTTGATCGGATCCACCTGCGACGAGACCTCCACGACGGTCTCGAACAAGGTGTTGAACTCGGTGGTCACCTTCGTCACGTCGATCACGTCCGACGGCGTGATCCGTTGCGGTGACGGGTCTTTCGGCGACGTGAACGAGATGTACTTGTTGCCGAAAACCGTGGTCGCGCTGATGTCGGCGGTGACGTTCTTCGGAATCAGGTTGATGTACTTGGGGTCGACGTCGAGGACGATCTTGGCCCTCGGCTCGCCGTCGACATCCACCGCGTTGACGGTGGCCACCCGGCCGATCTCGACACCGTTGTAGGTGACCTTGGCGCCGGGGTCCATCGACAGACCGGCGCGCGCCGACATCATCGTCAGCTGTTCGCGCTTCAGGAAGTCTCCGCGGAACTGGAAGTACACCAGCACCACGGCGACGATCACCAACAGCGTCAACACCAGCCCCGCCAGTTTGTACGGCGGGGTGCGCGAGGCGTTCAGGGGTGCGGTCATGGCGCTACACCGTCAGGTTGAAGTTCGGGTCGACGCCGTAGAGCGCCAACGATGCGAACAGGACCACGCAGACGATCGCGACCAGAGAGGCGCGCATCGAGCGGCCGACGGCCTCGCCGACGCCCACCGGCCCGCCGCTGGCGAAGTAGCCGTAGTAGCAGTGGTTGAGCATCACGATGACCGAGATGACGATCGCCTGAACGAATGACCACATGACGTCGTCGGCGCGCAGGAACGTCCGGAAGTAGTGCTCGTAGGTGCCGATCGACTGTCCGTAGAAAAACGTCGTGGTCACCTGGGCCGACAAAAAGCTCATGATGATCGCCATCGCGTACAGCGGGATGATCACGATGAAGCCGGCCATGATGCGCGTCGACACCAGGTACGAGATCGACTTGATGCCCATCACCTCGAGCGCGTCGATCTCTTCGCTGATTCGCATGGCGCCCAGTTCCGCGGTCGCGCCGGCACCGACCGTGGCGGCCAGGGCCTGACCCGCGACGACGGGTGCCGCGATCCGGACGTTGATCAGGGCGGCGAAGAAGCCGGTGAACGCCTCGACACCGATGTTGCCCAGCGACGCGAAGCCCTGGATGGCGACCAGCGATGAGCCCGACAGCGTGACGAACCCGACGATCGCGACGGTGCCGCCGATGACGGCCATCGCGCCGGTCCCCATACCGATCTCGGCGATCAGCCGCAGTGTCTCCTTGCGGTAGTAGCGCAGTGCGTGGCCGACCGAGCCGATGGCGGTGACGACGAACCACGCGACGTGTCCGACGCTGTCCAGGAGTCGCGCCGGGGCCGTGACGACACCGGTTCCGCGAGAGACCGCCCGCGGGAACCGAGAACGCAGGACCTGGGTTGTCGACACGTCAGCTCCCCGTTCCGAATCGGACGCCGATCGTGGTCAGCACCACGTTCACGGCGAAGAGGGCGATGACGCACAGCACCAGCGTCTCGTTGACCGCGGTACCCACGCCCTTGGCGCCACCGGCGACCGTGAGTCCGCGGTAGCAGCCGACCAGACCGGCGATCAGTCCGAAGGTCATGGCCTTCACGACCGAGATCAGCACCTCGGGCAGCCCGGTGACGAGGGTGAGGGTGGAGACGTAGGCGCCTGCGGAGACGTTCTGCAGGTAGACGCCGAAGATGAAGCCGCCGACCAGGCCGATGGTGATCACGGCCCCGTTGAGCAGCAGCGCGACGAACGTCGAGGCGATCACGCGTGGGACCACCAGTCGCTGGATCGGGTCGATGCCGAGCACCTCCAGCGCGTCGATCTCCTCGCGGATGGTGCGGGCGCCGAGGTCGGCGCAGATGGCCGTCGAGCCGGCGCCGGCGACCACGAGCACGGTCACCAGTGGCCCGAGCTGGGTGACGGCGGCCAGCGCGGCGCCCGCGCCGGAGATGTCGGCCGCGCCGAACTCGGTCAGCAGGATGTTCAGCGTGAAGATGAGGAGCACGGTCAGCGGGATGGAGACCGCGACTGTCGGCAGGAACGCCACCCGCATCAGGAACCAGCTCTGGAGGATGAACTCGCGCCACTGGAACGGCGGCTTGAAAGTCGCTTTGGCGGTGAGCACGCACATCCGAACGAATCCGCCGACGGCGGTCAGACCTGGCCGAATCTGATCGCGGACGTAACCGACGATGTCGGTCTGCGCCGTCACCGACATCCTCCTACGACGAGACCCCGCCCATCGTGGCGCGACGGCAAATCCTGTCGCACGCGGCCTCCTTGCCCCAACCCGATGACTGTGACCAGCGTCTCCCTACCCGCCGGTAGTAAGACAGACCACAGGACTGTACCCGATGCCATCCCTTCGCTGCATGGCATCTGAAAGATTGAGCCCTGAACCGTTAGCAAACTCGTCCCAATTCCCTAATTCTCTTGTGCGCCAGCAGAAACCGTTGACGGAGTAGCACTTTCGCCTGCGTCAATCCGTTTCCCGGCGCCGAAACGCACTCGTAGTTCCGTCTTGAGCACTTTGCCAGCCGGGTTGCGGGGGAGCGCGTCCACGATCTCCAGCGCCTTCGGATGCTTGTATCGCGCAAGGCGTTCGGACAGGAAATTCTCGAGGTCCGCGAGCCCGAGCTCGCCGTCGCCGCCGAGCGCGATCACGGCCACCGGCACCTCACCCCATTTGTCGTCCGCGCGGCCGATCACGGCCGCCTCGGCGATGGCGGGATGTGCGGCAAGGACATTCTCGACCTCGGCGCAGTAGATGTTCTCGCCGCCGGAGATGATCATGTCCTTCTTGCGGTCCACCACCCAGATGTAGCCCTCCTCGTCCTGACGGACGAGATCGCCGGAATGGAACCAGCCGCCGGCGAAGGCTTCCGCGGTGGCCTTAGGGTTGTTCCAGTAGCCGGCCATCAGCGTGGGTGCGCGATAGACGATTTCGCCGACCTGGCCGATCGCGACGTCGTTCATGTCCTCGTCGACGACGCGCGCGGACACCGTCGGAATCACCTTGCCGACCGAGCCCCGCTTGCGTATCGCGTCGTCACCCAACAACATGCACGTCACCGGCGACATCTCGGTCTGGCCGAAGGCGGCGAGGATCTGCGTTCCGGGGAAGGTCTCAGACATGCTGCGCAGCAATGTATCCGAGGCCGGTGCGGCACCCCACGAGAGGACCCGCAGCTTCAGGTTCCTCGGACGCGCGCGCTGCTCGGCGACGACCGCCTGCCATTGCGAAGGCACCAGGAAGATGCCCGTCACCGCTTCGGCGTCGAGGACGTCGAGCAGTGTGCCCGGGTCGAACGCGCCGAGCGGGTAGAGCACCGTCGGCCTGCCGAGCAGCAGACCGATGATCATGTTCCCGATGCCCGCGATGTGGAACAGCGGCACCCCGACGAACCCGACGTCGTTGTTGAGATCGGCGCCGTTGGTGAACAGGAACGTCATCGCCTGCCCGGCGAGGTTGTTGTGCGTGAGGACCGCGCCCTTGGGCCTGCCGGTGGTTCCCGAGGTGTACATGATCAGAGCGGGCGAGTCGTCGGGGATGTCGACGAGGGGTGGCGCGTCGCCAGCTTCGGCGATCAGGTCGTCGTAGCCGACCAGGCCTACTTCGGTGGTGCCGCCGGCCACCACGACGGTCGTCAACGTCGGATCGATGTCGCGGACCGCGGTCGCCACGTTGGCGAGCACCGATTCGGTGATGACGACCTCGGCCTGACAGTCGCTGACCAGGAAGGCGATCTCGGGCGGGGTCATCCGGAAGTTGACCGGCACCGCGATGGCGCCGAGCTTGTTGATCGCGAGGAACGACTCGATGAACTCGGTGCGGTTGAGCATCAAGATCAGCACGCGGTCGCCGAATTGGACTCCGCGCCCGCTCAGGGCACCTGCGAGGGCGCCGACGCGGCTATCGAGTTCGCCCCAGGTCGTGGTGCGGCCGAGGAAACGCAGGGCGGTTTCGCCAGGCTGCATCAGGGCGTGCCGCGCGACCTGGTTCGTCCAGTTCTGACGACGTGCGAGGAACGGCTGTTCAGTCGGGTCCGGCTCCGTCAACGGCGAGTGTCCCCTCCGGTTGCGCTGGGGTGATATTTGATCAAACATGGTGTTGCCCCGGTCACAGTATGGCCTCGGCGGCTCGGGTACAACCCCATGCCAGACGGACCCGGAGAGCCAGTGAACGCACCCCCGAGAGCCCGGGCGAAGCCCCGACGCGCGTTGCGGCGCGAGCAGCTGTCCGAACAGGTGGCGGCCCGGTTGCGCACCGACATCATGACCGGTGTCCTGCGGCCGGGGACCTTCATCCGACTGGATGAGACCGCCGCTGAGCTGGGCGTCAGCATCATGCCGGTCCGCGAGGCGCTGCGCACCCTGCGCGGCGAGGGCATGGTTGCGCTCGAACCGCACCGGGGTCACGTCGTGGTTCCCCTGACCCGCGGCGATGTAGAGGACATCTTCTGGCTGCAGGCCACGATCGCCAGGGAGTTGGCGGCGACGGCGGCCGAGCGGATCACCCCGGCGCAGATCGATGAGCTGGAGCATCTCAACGAAGCTCTGGCCGAGGCCGTCGACCACCATGAGCCCGACGCGATCGCGTCCGCGGAGTTCGCGTTCCACCGGGCGTTCAACCGATCCACCGGTCGCATCAAGCTCGCGTGGTTCCTCTTACATGTGGCGCGATATCTGCCGGGCCACATCTATACGGAAAGCCCGCAGTGGGGGGTTTCGGCCATCGCCGCGCACCGCGCGATGATCGCGGCGCTGCGCGTGGGCGAGGTAGACACGGTGGTCAGGCTGACCGGCGGCGAGTTCGACGACGGCGCGCAGCGGCTGCTCGCCCGGCTCGACGAGACGAAGTTGTGGGGCTGAGTCTCTTGCGCGAACGTGGGTTACCCGCACGCAATCGACCTGATTTGCGTGCAACGAGCCCACACTCGGGTCCTAGGAAGCGGAGAGTTCCTCGGCGCGGGCCTTCAGATTGTCCGCCAGGTAGTCGAGCGTGTCGCCGATCGCCTTCTTCACCATCTGGCTCGGGATCGGCAGTTTGGTCTCGACATCGAGGTCGACCGTCAGCAGCGACGTCGCCCCCATTGGGACCACCGCGAACTTCTGCTCCTGCTTCTCGAAGAACTCACCCTGCTGCAGCACCGTCTGGATCTGGTTCTGGTCGGGGTAGTAGACCGCGGTGATGAAGGTGCCCGACTGCCCCTGGACGACGACGTCGAGACGCAGCTGGCTGGGCCGGCCGTCGTCGTAGCGCGCCAGCACCCAGCTGCCCTTGATCTCCTCGTTCCACACCGGGTACGACTCGAAGTCCGCGACGATCCCCATGATGGCCTCGGCGGGGGCGGTGACCTCGACTGTCTTGCTCACAAACGGCATTGCACGAGCATATCGACTAGTCGACGCACGCCTTTTCGAGCAGCGAGCGGATCACGGCCGGGATCGGCATGGGTCGGCGGTTCGCCCGGTCGACGTACACATGCACCCAGTGGCCGACCGCCGCGACGGGTTCGTCGGGTCCATCCGCCTGCCACAGCCCCAACCGGTATGTCACGCTGCTGGAGCCCAGCCGGGCCACCGCCAACCCGACGAAAAGCGGTTCAGGGAACCGCAATTCGTCGAAGTACTGGCATCCCGATTCAGCGACCACACCCAACCAGGGCACCTCCGTCGGGTCGATATCGCAGTTGGTGTTGATCCAGCCGTTGATCGCCGTGTCGAACAGTGCGTAGTACACCGCGTTGTTGAGGTGGCCGAACATGTCGTTGTCGGTCCATCTCGTCGACACCGGCCAGTGCACCGGAAAGTCGGCACTGGTGAGCTCCCGCTCGCTACCGGTCATGGCAGCAGTCTCGCAGGCGTCGCCGCTCCCTTACAGTCTGCAGGGCCCGTGGTCTCGTGTCGCACGACCCATGGCGAGGGGGTGGACGAGGGCAGGCATGCCGCGCCACACAACGTCTTGGGCCGCCACTGTGAAGCCGCAGGCGCGCATCCGCCCGACGGTGTCGCGGTTGCAGCGGCAGCCGCCTGCGAAGTGGCGCCACGGTGCGGCCAGCTTGTCCTGGACCGCCGCCAGCAGCCGCGAGCCCGCCCGCACATGTTCGATGAACAGCAGCTGTCCGCCGGGCCGGAGGACACGCGCGATCTCGCGCAGCGCAGCGTCGGGGTCGTCGACCGTGCACAGGGCGAGCGTGGAAACGACGGTATCCACTGATGCGTCGGCGAATGGTAGCCGCTCCGCTTGAGCGTCGACAACTTCTGTGGCACAACGATTTACGTCTGTCCGGCGCGAGAGCTTCTTGCGCATTCCTGGTTCGGGTTCGGTCAGCAGCAACTCGGTGACCGCCTCCGGATAGTGCGCGATGTTCAGCCCGGTCCCGGAGCCGATCTCGACCACGCGACCATAGGCGTCGGCGAGCAAGGTTGCACGCCGGCCACGCATGCCTGCGATCTCACCCAGCCAGAGAAAGGGGTCGTACACGAGGGCGAAGATCCGCAGCCACGCGGCGGACGGCGGGTTCTCCCGCGCAGTCAAATTGATGCTGGCGATGTCGGTCATGCCGCAAAGCTAGGCGCGGCCACCGGGCGCGCGCATCGCCCGATGCGGCCATCTTCTGCAGATGGCCCGTTGCGGCCACGTCACAAGATTCCGAGACGCGCAGCTTCGGCGACGGCGGCAGTTCGTGAAGTGCGGCCCAGCTTGCGGCGGATGTTCGCGACGTGCCGGTGCACGGTGTGCGAGCTGAGCACGAGGTGCTCCGCGATTTCGCGATCGCTGAGACCACGCGCGATGCACGCGAGGATTTCGCGCTCGCGCGCCGACAGCACTTGCTCCGGCGCGCTCGTAGCGTGCGGCAGTGCCGGCAGCTGTCCCAGCGCTTCGCGACATGCGCGAACAACGGAATCGGCGTCACCGTGCCACGGGAAGTGCGCGCTTCCTTTCAGCGGGATGAATGTCGCGCCCGGAATCGCCGCCGCGACCTCGCGCCCGAGCCGGTACGGCACGGCACGGTCGTCACGACGATGCACCACCCACGTCGGCGAGCGGACGAGCGGAAGCCGGTCTCGAACATCGAGCCGGTAGACGAGGGCCAAGACCGCTGCGGCGGTCTCGGCCGTCGCAGACTCACGCTGCAATCGACCGAAACGCTCGTGCTCGTCAGCGTTGGCGCCGCCGAGAAAGATGTCGCCGAGCAGACGTGATCCCAAGCCCCAATGTGCTTGTATCGCAGCCAGTATCGCGTCGCCCACACCAGGCGCGGTGATCGCCGTTCCATCCGGGTACGACCCGTACAGCACCAGCCGCTCGACCCGCTCGGGAAACGCCGCGGCGAACGCGACCGCCGTGCAGCTCCCGGACGAGCCGCCGATGAGCGAAACGCGTTCGAGCCCGAGCTCGTCGACGAGCGCGCGCAACGTCGCGACCTCGCTGTCGAGGGTCAGGTCGGACTCGTGCAGCGTGTGGTCCGACATGCCGACTCCGAGCCGGTCGTACCGGATCAATGTGTATCCGTCGGCGATTCCGTCCCAGAATCGACGGAAATCGGGGTTCTGCCAGTCGAGTTCGAGGTGACTGACCCACCACGCCGGAGCGACCAGCGGTGGACCGCTGCCGCGCACCTCGTACGCCACCCGGCGTCCGCCGACGGGCAGAAACCGGATCTCGGATCTCTCCAGCATCACCCGCAGCGTAATGCGAATTCGGCGGCGGATTGTCGACTCGGCGTCGTTGCGGGCAGGCTGTAGTCATGAGGATCAGCGGCGCCGTACTCGAACAGATCGGGCTCGAGAGGCCGTACGCCGAAACCAGGCCGCTGGTGGTGCACGACCTCGACCTGGCTCCCCCGGGCGAGGGTGAACTCCTCGTCCGCATCGAAGCCGCCGGAATGTGCCATTCCGACCTGTCCGTCGTCGACGGCAGCAGAGTCCGGCCCGTGCCGATGCTGTTGGGACACGAGGCGGCGGGCGTCGTCGAGGACGTCGGGCCCGGGGGTTCGAACGCGGCCGTCGGTCAGCGCCTGGTGATGACCTTCCTGCCGCGGTGCGGTGCCTGCGAGGCGTGTGCGACCAACGGGCTCACCCCCTGCATACCCGGGACCGCCGCCAATTCCGCCGGCACCCTGATGACCGGTGAACGCAGGCTCTCCCGCGACGGTCAGCCGATCCATCATCACCTCGGCGTCTCGGGTTTCGCCACGCACGCCGTCGTCGACCACCGTTCGGTCGTTCCGGTGCCCGCCGACGTACCCGCGGAGGTCGCGGCGCTACTCGGCTGTGCGGTGCTGACCGGCGGCGGCGCGGTGATCAACGCCGGACGGCCACAAGCGGGTGACACCGTGATCGTCGTGGGACTCGGCGGGGTGGGCATGGCTGCGGTGCTGACCGCTCTCTCGCACGACGATGTCCGCGTCATCGGTGTCGATCAGCTACCCGCCAAGCTCGAGCTGGCCCGCACCATGGGCGTGCACGAGGCGTACACGGCGGACGAAGCGCGCGAGGCCGGGCTCAAGGCCGCCGTCGTGATCGAGGCGGTCGGGCATCCCCAGGCGGTGGAGACCGCCGTCGACCTCACCGCTGCGGGCGGCCGCACCGTCTGCGTCGGGCTCCCCCGCCCGGATGCGCGAGTCAACTTGTCGCCGTTGGGCTTTGTCGCAGAGGGGCGGTCGCTGATCGGCAGCTATCTCGGATCTGCCGTGCCCTCGCGCGAGATCCCGCACTTCGTCGGTCTGTGGCGGGCAGGCCGGCTACCGGTCGAGTCGTTGGTGTCGGCGACGATCACGCTCGACGAAATCAACTCCGGCATGGATCAACTCGCCGACGGCAAGGCCGTGCGGCAGATCATCCGGTTCGACTAGCCGCGGCTTCGGCATCCGCGACGCCCGCGCGCCGCAACCCCGCGACGATCAGGGCGCGCAGCCGACGACTCACCTCGAATTGCTTGCCGGGCAGCGTGCGTGCCACCACGCGCAGGTTCACGGTGTCCTTCTCGATGCTCTCGACGCCCATCAGTTGCGGCTCGTCGAGCAGCAGCTCGGGCAGGCCGTCGTCGTGCATCGCCATGGTCGACACCTCGCGCAGCGCGTCGTTGACGACGTTGATGTCGGCCGACGTCGGGACCGGGACGTCGACGACCGCCCGCGCCCAATCCTTGGAGAGGTTGAGGGATTTGACGATCTGGCCGTTGGGCACGGTGAACACCTCACCGTCGCTGGTACGAAGTTTCGTGACACGCAACGTCACGTCCTCGACCGTGCCGCGGGCCTCACCACCCGCCGTCACGGTCAGCGCGACCAGATCGCCGAACCCGTACTGCTTCTCGGTGATCAGGAAGAAGCCGCTGAGCAGATCCTGCACGATGCGCTGCGCGCCGAAACCGAGCGCGGCACCGAGCACCGCCGCGGGCGCCACCAGCGAGCCGATCGGCAGGCCGAGCTGATTGGCGATGTCGACGGCGACGACGACGTACAGCACAGCGATGGCGACCGACGAGATCACCGAGGCAACCGCACGACGGTGTTTGACGCGCTCGGGTCGCAGCACCGAGTCGGCGGCGTCGCCGCTGTCCCATCGCTTGCTGATGCGACGGGCGATGAACCGGATCACCCGCGTGGCGATGATCGCGAACACCACCACCAGCGCGATGTGCAGGCCTTTTGTCATCAGCCATTCGGTAAGTGAGTCAAGTGTCGATTGCATATCCAGATGGGCTTCCCGACTGCCCCGCGGGATCAAACACCACGGCTATGTGATCCGCCCAACAACTTGTATGATGAGTTGCGTACTCATCATATGACTTGTTGTAGGAGTTCTGAATGGCCGACCGCATTCGCCACATCACGCTGTCCCACGTTGTTCTCCCCCTGGCCAATCCGGTCAGCGACGCCAAGGTGCTCACCGGCAGGCAGAAGCCGCTGACCGAGACCGTGTTGCTGTTCGCCGAGGTCACCACCGAGCAGGGCCTGGAGGGCATGGGCTTCAGCTACTCGAAGCGCGCGGGCGGGCGGGCCCAGTTCACCCATCTCGCCGAGGTGGCCGACAGCGCGATCGGGGCGGACCCCTCCGACATCGACCGCATTTACCAGTCGCTGCTGTGGGCGGGCGCTTCGGTGGGCCGATCGGGTGTGGCGACTCAGGCCATCGCCGCCCTGGACGTCGCGCTGTGGGACCTCAAGGCGCGGCGGGCCGGGCTGCCATTGGCCAAGCTCATCGGCGCGCACCGCGACTCCTGCCGCGTCTACAACACCTCCGGCGGCTTCCTGCAGGCATCCGTCGACGAGATCAAGGAGAAGGCGACCGCCTCGCTGGAGTCTGGCATCGGTGGCATCAAAATCAAAGTGGGGCAACCGGACTGGAAGAAGGACCTCAAGCGGGTGGCCGCGATCAGGGAGCATCTCGGGGAAACGCCGCTGATGGTGGACGCCAATCAGCAGTGGGACCGGGCGCGGGCCCGACGGATGTGCCGCGAACTCGAGCGGTATGACCTCGTCTGGATCGAGGAGCCGCTGGACGCCTGGGACGCCGTCGGACACGCGGACCTCAGCCACACTTTCGACACCCCGATCGCGACGGGCGAGATGCTGACCTCGGTGCCCGAGCACATGGCGCTGCTGGACGCCGGCTACCGCGGCATCGTCCAACCCGACGCGCCCCGGATCGGCGGCATCACCCCGTTCCTGCGCTTCGCGACGCTGGCCGCCCACGCCGGGCTGGCACTGGCCCCGCACTACGCGATGGAGATCCATCTGCACCTGGCGGCCACCTACCCGACCGAACCGTGGGTCGAGCACTTCGAGTGGCTCAATCCATTGTTCAACGAGCGCATCGATATTCACGACGGCCGGATGTGGCTACCCGATCGGCCCGGCCTCGGCTTCTCACTGTCTGAGCAGATGCGGACGCTGACGAAGGAAAGTGCCGAGTTCGGCCCGCGATGAGCACGACACTGGCTGCGCGGGTGGTCGCCGGTTTGAAGGACAAGATCCTCGCCGGTGACCTCCCTGCGGGTTCCAAGTTGCCGTCCGAGACCGAGCTCATCGAGGAGTTCGGCGTGTCCCGCACGGTCATCCGCGAAGCGGTGACGCGGTTGCGCGCCGAGGGTCTGGTCGAAACGTTCCACGGCCGTGGATCATTCGTGCTGGCGGTGCCAGAGCCGACGTCGTTCACGGTGGGGTCCACCGCGATCCGCACTCATCAGGACGTGCTCGACATGATCGACTTCCGGCTCGGCATCGAAACCGAGGCGGCCGCGCTGGCGGCCGCCCGGTGCGACACCGCGGGCCGCGCCGCGCTTCAGGCGGCGCTGGCTGCGTTCGTCGCCGCCGGGCCCGAGGACGCCGTGGAGGCCGACTTCAGATTTCACCGCGCGATCGCGGCGGCCGCGGGCAACCGCTTCTACGTGGACCTGCTGGACTCACTCGGTCCGATGATGATCATGCTTCCCCGGATGCGGCTGGGTGACTCCTACTCGCTCACCGACGCCAGTCACGTCGACCGGGTCCGGTCCGAGCACGGCAACATCGTCGCCGCCGTCCTCGCCGGTGACTCCGCGGCCGCCCGCGCCGCGATGCGGGTCCACCTCGCCAACTCCCGTCGCCGGCTCGACCCGCGCTGAACTCCGGCGCTGGCGCAGCATCCGGATCATCGGCAGCACGATCAGCAGCGCGAACACCGCGAGGATGACGCCGGAGATCGGCCGGGTCACGAATCCCGTTGGGTCGCCGCCGAAGATGAGCAGGGACCGCCTCGAACTCGACTCGATGATGGAGCCCAGCACGAACGCCAGCACCAAGGGCCCGGGGTCGAAGCCCGCCTTCTTCATCAGGTAGCCGACGACGCCGAAGGCCACCATCACGTAGATGTCGAAGACCGAGTTGTTGATGGTGTACACGCCGAGGATTGTGATGAGCGCCGTGATCGGCGCGAGGATCGCCGGCCGCACCTTGAGGATCCGCACGAACAACCCGACCAGAGGGATGGACAGGATCAGCAACAGAATGTTGCCGATGTACATCGAGTTGATGACGCCCCAGAAGACGTCGGGGTGTTCGTCGACCAGCTGCGGGCCGGGTGAGATGCCGAGGATCAGCAGGGCGCCGAACAGCATGGCCATCGTCGCGTTGGCGGGCAGGCCAATGGTGAGCAGCGGAATGAACGATGACGTGGCCGCAGCGTTGTTGGCGGTTTCCGGTGCTGCGACGCCTTCGATCGCACCGCGGCCAAAGCGCTCGGGGGTCTTGGACCGCCGTTTCTCGGTGGCGTAGGCGACGATCGAGGAGAGCACCGCGCCACCGCCAGGCAGCACACCGAGCACGAAGCCGATGATCGATCCGCGGCCCATCGCTCCTGACGACTGTTTGAGGTCTTTGCGCGACGGCCAAACATTGCCGACCTCGGCGGGCACATGCTTCTTGCCGTGCCGCTGCTCGAGGTTGTAGAGGATCTCGCCGACGCCGAACAGACCCATGGCCACCACGACGAAGTCGATGCCGTCGGTGAGCTGCAGGCTGTCGAACGTGAAACGCGAAGCCCCGGTGAAGCTGTCGCGCCCGACTGTCGCCAGCAACAGGCCCACCGTGCCTGCGATCAGCGCCTTGAGCTTGTTGCCGCTGCCGATCGTGGCGACCAACAGCACGCCGAGTAGCGCCAGGGCGGCGTATTCGGGTGGTCCGAAATTCAGCGCGACGCTGGCCACCACCGGGGCTAGCAGAGTGAGCCCGATGATCGAGATCGTCGCTCCCACAAAGGAACCGATGGCGGCGATGCCCAGCGCAGTGCCGGCCTTGCCCTGTTTGGCCAGGGCGAACCCGTCGAACACGGTGACCACCGATGACGCCTCGCCGGGTAGGCGTAGCAGCACCGAGGTGATGGTGCCGCCGTACTGGGCGCCGTAGTAGATGCCGGCGAGCATGATGATGGCCGAGACCGGGTCGATGGTGTAGGTGATGGGCAGCAGGATCGCGATGGTGGCCGCGGGCCCGAGGCCCGGAAGCACGCCGATGATCATGCCGATCAGCACGCCGATGAGGCAGTACAGCAGGTTGTGCGGTTCGACGACGAGGGCGAACCCGTCCAGGAATGCGGTGAAGTCCACGGTTGGCTCCTGGCTGCGAAACTAGAAAGCGATCAAGTGGGGCAACGGGATTCGCAGCCCGTAGAGAAACAGGACATAGAACGCCGCGACGGTCACCACGCTGATGATGACGGTGTTGCGCCAGCTCTCGCCGCCGAGGAACTTGAGCCAGATCACGCACAACGCCAACGCGGGGATCTCGAATCCGGTCACCGGCATCAGCACACCGAAAGCGACGAACGTGATGATGCCGATGATCGGGAGGATGCTGCTGCGCGTGAACGCCTCGGCGTCGGTCAGGTTGCGGCCGATCGCCAGCAGCACTGCCGACATCGCCGCGATCAATACGCTGACGACGAACGGCCACAGCCCGGGACCCGGCTCGCGTAGTGAGCCGAGGCCGTATCCGGCTGACAGCACCGCGCCGCCGATGCCGATCGCGATGCCGACGAGCGCACCGACGATCTGGTAGGCGGGACCGCCCGAGGGTGGCCGCTCCTCCTCCAATTCGTGGGCGACCTCGGCCTCGAGTTCGGCGAGGATGTCGCGGGTGTGCTGGTGCGGCGTGCTGCCGGGTGCGGCGTCGTTCATGCTCAGCCCTCGTCGCGCAGGTTGATGCCGTACTGCTTGACCAGTGCCTCGTACCGCTTCTTGTCAGACTGCAGCTGCGCGAGGACCTCGTCACCGGAGAGTTCCATCGGGGTGAGGCTGTTCTGCTTGTTGAACTCCTTGTAGCTCTCGGTCGCGAACGTGGCCCGCATACCTTCGGCGATCTTGTCCTGGATCTCCTGCGGGGTGCCCTTGGGCACCGTCATGAAGCGGTACTGCGTCACCTCGACGTCGAGTCCCTGTTCCTTGGCGGTGGGCACGTCGGGCAGGTACTCGATGCGCGACGGGCCGAAAACCGCGAGCGGGGTCAGCTTGCCGGACTGGATGTTCTCGATGGCCTCACCGACCTGGATGCTGGCCACGTCGACCTGGTTGCCGAGCACGGCGGCCAGCGCCGGGGCTCCGCCGTCGAACGGAACAGCCTGTGACTCGACGTTGCTCGTCTTGAACAGCAGGGCGGCCGACAGCTGCGCTCCGGTGCCCACGCCCGTCGTCCCGTACCGGACGACGCGGTTGGCGTTCTTGAGGTCGTCGAGCGTCCGGAATCCGCTCGCTGGATTGGTCACCAGCACGTAGTCGTCACGCGAAACTCCCTGCACCACATCGAAATCGTCGATGTTGGTGACCTCGTCGGGGCTCACCGCCATCGGGGTGATGGTGAACAGCGACGCGTTCTGGATCGCGATGATCGAGCCGTTGGGCTCCGCCTTGGCGACCTCGGCCGCGGCCAGCGCACCGTTGGCACCTTCCCGGTTGATGACCGGGAACGAGGCGCCGAGGTTGTCGCTCAGTCCCTTGGACACCGCGCGGCTGATCAGGTCGCTGGAGCCGCCTGCGGACGCGCCGACGTACATCTCGACCGCACCGGACGGGTAGGAGTCGCCGCCACCGCCGCCGGTGGAGTTCTGGACGCCGCTACATCCGGTGAGGACAAGCCCGACGGCGGCCGTCGCCGCCAAACCGGCACGGACGCGATTACGAATGAATGTGTCGTGGGCGGGCATGAATCACTCCTCGTCGTGTGATCTGACGTCCACAGGGTCATGGATGTGGTCGTAGTCACTCCACCGTAGGAAAATCCAGTGATACCTGTCCAAGCCTCTTATCGCATTACTTCATGCGCTTTAGGTATTAGTCAGAACCAGCTGTCGCGCATGTCCAGCGTCGTGCGGTCCAGTGCGGCAAGCAGATCGAGTTGGGGACCCGTCTTGGGCAGTTCGCTCCGGAAGAAGTACCGGGCGGCTTGCCGTTTGCCGTCGTAGAAGTCGCCGGCGCGGCCGTTGCAGGCGACCACCTGCTCGAGCCAGATCCAGGCGACCACGATGTGGCCGAACGCCTCGAGGTACGCGACGCTGTTGGCCAGCGCGGCATCGATGTCGCCGGAAGCGAACATTGCGGTGGTCACCTCGACCAGCCGCTGCCAGGTTGCAGTGAGCCGAGGGGCCAGTTCCGCGGCATCCCCGCCCGCGGCGTTCGCGATCTCGACCGTCTGCGCAATCGCCGCCCCGAGCGCCGCGAGGCTGGCGCCGCCGCGCTGGGTCACCTTGCGGCCCAACAGGTCGAGGCTCTGAATGCCATGGGTGCCCTCGTGAATGGCGTTGAGCCGGTTGTCGCGGTAGTGCTGTTCGACGTCGTATTCGCGGGTGTAGCCGTATCCGCCGTGCACCTGAATCGCGAGGCTGTTGGCCTCCAGGCACCACTGCGACGGCCAGCTCTTGCCGACCGGCGTGAGGATGTCGAGCAGCAGCGTCGCCGCATCGCGCTCGGCGTCGGTTTCGGCGCTGTGCTGCACGTCGACGAGCTTGGCGCAGTACAGCAGCAACGCCATCCCGCCCTCGACATACGCCTTCTGCGCCAACAGCATTCGCTTGACGTCGGCGTGTTCGATGATCGGGATCTGCGGCGAAGTCGGGTCCTTGGCCGTCACCGGTCTGCCCTGCGGACGTTCGCGGGCGTAGTCCACCGATTTGAGGTATCCGGTGTAGCCCAGTGCCACCGCGCCCATGCCTACGCCGAGGCGTGCCTCGTTCATCATGGTGAACATGTAGGTGATGCCGCGGTGCGGCTCACCGACGAGATAACCGACGGCGCCGTCGAAGTTCAGCACGGTGTTGGTGATACCCCGCTGCCCCATCTTGTGGTTCAGCCCGGCGATGACGACGTTGTTGCGCTCGCCGATCGAACCATCGTCATTGACAAGGTATTTCGGGACGATGAAGAGCGAGATGCCCTTGGTGCCCGCCGGCCCGCCCGGGATCTTGGCAAGCACCAGGTTGACGATGTTCTCGGTCATCTCGTGCTCGGCGCCGGAGATCCACATCTTCGAACCGAACAGCCGGTACGTGCCGTCGGGCTGCGGTTCGGCCCGCGTGAGGATGTCGGCGAGTGACGAACCGGCGTGTGTCTCGGACAGTGCCATGGTCCCGGTGAACCGCCCGGCCAGCATGGGACGCAGGAAAGCGTCGATCTGTTCGGGGGTGCCGAACTTCGCGATCAGGTTCGCGTTGGCGATGGTGAGCATCAGATACCCGGTGGTGCTGACGTTGGCCGCCGAGAACCAGGCCAACCCGGCCTCGGCCACCGTCACGGGCAGCTGGGCTCCGCCGTGCTCGGCGTCCATCGCGACGCCGAGCAGGTCGGCCTGGGTGAACGCGTCCAGCGCCTCTTTGACCTCGTCGATGACGGTGACGGTGTCACCATCGAAGGTCGGTTCGGCGGCGTCGCTCTTCTTGTTGTGCGGCGCGAAATACCGCGTCGCCAACTGTTCACACAGCTCTAGCACCCCGTCGAACGTCTCGCGGGAGTGCTCGGCGAAGCGGTCGCGCTTGGTCAGTTCGTCGACCCGCAGCCACTCGTAGAGCAGGAAATCGAGATCCCGTCGCGACAGCAAGTTCGATTTCATCTGATTCGACGGCTAGTTGGCTGCGCTGATGTTCACGCCCAGGGGCTCGGACTCGCGCACCGTTTCGTCGCGGATCAGTCCACGCAACAGCGCGGTGCTGAACTCGACGGCGATCTCCTGGGCGGTGCGCCGACCGTGCGGCCGCAGCCAGCGGTAGGACCCCAGCGTCATCCCGATGTAGCCGAGGGCCAGGACGTGGCTGTCACAGTCGTAGAACTCGCCGCTGGCGATGCCGCGGTCGATGACGTCGCGCACGTGCTCGTAGACCTGGGTTTCCTTCTCCCTGATGTAGGCGACCTGCTCCTCGGTGAACCACTCCGTGATGTAGGGGCCCTCCTGGAAGTACACCGCCGCGCGCTCGATGTCGCTGGCGATGCCGACCAGCAGCCGACGGGTGAAGTGATAGATGGTCTCCCTGGCCGACGCGGTCGGGTCGTCGTGCAGGGCATCGACGGTGAAGTCGGCAGCGCCCTTGTAGATGTCGTAGAGGATCAACGCTTTGCTGGCGTAGTAGTGGTACACCGTGGCCTTGTTCAGGCCGACGGCATCGGCGACGTCGTCCATCCGGGTGCCGTGATACCCACGAGCGGCGAACAGCTTGGTGGCGACGGCCAGCAGTTCCTCGCGACGTGACATCCCGTTCGAGGCTTCCGGTGACGAGGCTGGCATGGCGACTCACTATATGCAGGCCCGGAGCGGATCCGGGTATCAATCAACTGGTTGGCTAGTTTATGCGTTGAGGGTGTCGGCGCCTCGGCGGCAGGTCTAGACTCGGGCCAGAACCAGCCGCGACACGAGAGGTGATGACGTGGATCCCAACCCCGATTATGACGCGAGCGACGAGCTCGAATACGGCGCGAACTGGTTCGCCTGGATTCTGCGTGGCGTTTATCCGCCGCCGGCCTATCCCCCCGTCTAACCCGCGTCACGCCTCGCGTGCGCGCGGGAGAGCCCGGATGCTCACCCGGACGGCGAGATAGATCACCGACGAGGTGACCACGAATATCGGCCAGCCCATCGCGATACGCGCCGCCGCAAGTAGCCCCTCCTGATCCGTGTCATACAGGTAGTTCTGTACCAGGAATCGTGACCACGATGCCGTCGCCATCACGGCGGTCGCGATGTCGAACGCCAATCGAACTCTCGGAACGCGACGCCACGTGTCGTCGCGACCCGTCATCCATGCCCACCCGACGCCGACGAGTGGTCGGCGGATCACGATCGAAACGGTGAAGGCGAGCGCCAATCCGAGATACATCCAGATGCCGGGCAGATAGAAGTCCTTGGCCCTGCCGGTGATCAAGGCGAACGCCGCGCACACCGCGATACCGGCGAATCCCAATATCGCAGGCCGGGTGGACTCCCTGCGGAACAGCTGCCACGCGAGGATGAGCGACGCGACCGTGATCGCGGCGATGAGCGCCGGACGCAAACCGGTCAACGAGTTCGTCACCGCGAACGTGGTGACCGGAAGCGCCGTGTACACCAACCCGCGCACTCCGCCGGCGCGAATCAGCAGCGCAGCTGCGGGCGGTCGGGACTCGGTCATCACCTCGAACTTTACGTGGGCCTCGGCGCTCGCCTCGGCTGCAAGTTTGGGGTAAGCCGCTTACCGCCGGAGGGGCACACGGTCGCCAAGACGCGGATGGGAGACTTTTCGGATGATTATCGGGATACCGCGCGAATCCCTGGCGGGTGAGACGCGGGTTGCCGCTACGCCGCAGACCGTCGGACAACTGCTCAAACTGGGCTACACGGTCGTCGTCGAGTCGGGCGCAGGCGCTGCGTCCAGCTTTGCCGATGCGGCCTACGTGGAGGCCGGCGCCAGTGTCGGCGACCCCTGGGCGGCCGACGTCGTCCTCAAGGTCAACGCTCCCCGGGACGATGAGGTCGACGAGATCGCCAAGTTGCGCGACGGCGCGACACTCGTGAGCCTGATCTCCCCGGCGCTGAACCCGGAACTGGTCGAGAAACTGTCCGCCCGCCCCATCACGGTGCTGGCGATGGACGCCGTGCCGCGCATCTCGCGGGCGCAGTCGCTGGACGTGCTGTCGTCCATGGCGAACATCGCCGGATACCGCGCGGTGGTCGAAGCCGCGCATAGCTTCGGCCGGTTCTTCACCGGGCAGGTGACCGCCGCGGGCAAGGTGCCGCCGGCCAAGGTGCTCGTGGTCGGCGCAGGGGTGGCCGGCCTGGCCGCCATCGGCGCGGCCGGCAGCCTCGGTGCGGTCGTCAAGGCCACCGACCCGCGGCCCGAGGTCGCCGATCAGGTGCGCTCCCTCGGCGGGGAGTACATGCCAGTCGATCCGGAGGCGGCCGAGGTCTCGGCGACCGGCTACGCCAAGGAGATGGGCGACGACTACAAGGCGCGCGAGGCCGCGCTGTACGCCGAGTTGGCCAAAGAGGTCGACATCATCATCACCACCGCGCTGATCCCGGGTAGGCCCGCGCCGCGCATCATCACCGCTGACATGGTCGCGTCGATGAAGCCGGGCAGCGTGCTCGTCGACATGGCGGCCGCCAACGGTGGCAACGTCGAGGGCACCGTCAAGGATCAGGCGATCGTCACCGACCACGGCGTGACGATCATCGGCTACACCGATCTGGCGGGACGTCTGCCCGCCACCGCGTCACAGCTCTACGGCACCAACCTGGTGAACCTGCTCAAGCTGCTCACCCCGGAGAAGGACGGGCAGCTCACCCTGGACTTCGACGACGTCGTTCAGCGGTCGGTCACCGTGGTGCGCGACGGCGAGACCACATGGCCGCCTCCTCCGGTACAGGTGTCCGCGGCGCCCGCGGCTGCCGCCGCCGCACCGGTCGAGCACAAGCCGGCCAAGACGCCGATGACGACCCGACGCCGGCTGGGCATCACCTTCGCGGCCGCGGCGGTGCTGTTCGCCCTCATTGCGCTGTCCCCCGCCGCGCTGCAGGTACACCTGACGGTGTTCGCGCTGGCGATCGTCATCGGCTACTACGTGATCGGCAACGTGCACCACGCGCTGCACACGCCGCTGATGTCGGTAACCAACGCGATCTCGGGGATCATCGTCGTCGGCGCGCTGCTGCAGATCGGCCACGGCAACGGCGTCATCACCGGGATCGCATTCGTGGCCATCCTGCTCGCCAGCATCAACGTTTTCGGTGGCTTCGCGGTGACGCGTCGCATGTTGTCCATGTTCTCGAGGAGCTAGATCGTCATGTTCACCATTGAGACTGCCGCCACCGCGGCCTACGTCGTCGCCGCGCTGTTGTTCATCCTGGCGCTTGCTGGCCTGTCCAAGCACGAGACATCAAGGGCGGGAAACAGTTTCGGCATCGCCGGGATGGCCGTCGCGCTACTCGCGACCATCGCGCTGGCGCTCGCCCGCCACATCGAACCCTTGGGTCTGGGCCTGCTCGTCGTCGCCATGGTCATCGGAGCGGTGATCGGGCTGTGGCGGGCGAAGATCGTCGAGATGACGGGCATGCCCGAGTTGATCGCGCTGCTGCACTCATTCGTCGGCCTGGCCGCCGTGCTGGTCGGCTGGAACGGCTACCTACACGTCGAGGGTGACGCCACCGGCGCTGAGGCGGTGCAGCTCGGCACCGAGGGAATGCTGGGCATTCACTCCGCCGAGGTCGTCATCGGTGTTTTCATCGGGGCGGTGACGTTCACCGGTTCGGTCGTCGCCAACCTGAAGTTGTCGGCCCGGATGAAGTCCGCGCCGATGATGCTGCCCGGCAAGAACGTCCTCAACGTCGGCGCGCTGGTGGTGTTCGCCGCGCTCACCGTGTGGTTCGTGATCGACCCGCAGCTGTGGCTGCTCATCGTGGTCACGGTGCTGGCGCTGCTCCTGGGCTGGCATCTGGTTGCGTCGATCGGCGGCGGCGACATGCCCGTGGTGGTGTCGATGCTCAACAGCTATTCGGGCTGGGCCGCCGCAGCGTCGGGCTTCCTGCTGGGCAACGACCTGCTCATCGTCACCGGCGCGCTGGTCGGCTCCTCCGGCGCCTACCTGTCCTACATCATGTGCAAGGCCATGAACCGGTCGTTCATCTCGGTGATCGCAGGCGGCTTCGGTATCGAAGCCGGCCCGGCGGATGACAAGGATTACGGCACCCACCGCGAGATCGACGCCGACAGCGCGGCCGAACTCCTCGCCTCGGCGAGTTCTGTGATCATCACGCCCGGCTACGGCATGGCCGTCGCGCAGGCCCAGTACGGTGTCGCGGACCTGACCCGGAAGCTGCGCGACCGCGGCGTCAACGTCCGGTTCGGCATCCACCCCGTTGCGGGACGCCTGCCCGGCCACATGAACGTGCTGCTGGCCGAGGCCAAGGTGCCCTACGACATCGTGCTCGAGATGGACGAGATCAACGACGACTTCAGTGACACCGACGTCGTCCTGGTCATCGGCGCCAACGACACCGTCAACCCGGCGGCCTCCGAGGATCCGAGCAGCCCGATCGCCGGTATGCCGGTGCTGACGGTGTGGAACGCCAACAACGTCATCGTGTTCAAACGATCGATGGCATCGGGCTACGCGGGCGTGCAGAACCCGCTGTTCTTCCGAGAGAACACCCAGATGCTGTTCGGCGACGCCAAGGACCGGGTGGATGCCATCAACGCTGCACTCTCGGAATCGGTTTCCGCCGGCCACTAGGTACCGGCGTTGGCGCCCCGCAGGCTGATCCGGCAGTGCCGATTAGAGTCCGCGTATGCCCGTAGACCGGTTGTTGCCCACCCAGGAAGCCAACGAGCTGATCGCGCTCACCCGCGAGATCGCCGACAAGGTTCTCGATCCGGTGGTGGACACCCATGAGAAGGACGAGACCTATCCCGACGGGGTGTTCCCCGCCCTCGGCGCGGCGGGATTGTTGAGCCTTCCGCAGCCCGAGCAGTGGGGCGGCGGCGGGCAACCGTTCGAGGTGTACCTGCAGGTGCTCGAGGAACTGGCAGCGCGGTGGGCGGCCGTCGCGGTCGCGGTCAGCGTGCACAGCCTGTCGTCGCATCCGCTGCTGATGTTCGGTACCGAGGAACAGAAGCAACGCTGGCTTCCGGACATGCTGTCCGGCAGCCAGATCGGGGCCTACAGCCTGTCGGAGCCGCAGGCGGGCTCCGATGCTGCGGCGCTGCGGTGTGCCGCCAAATCCGATGACGACAGCTACGTGCTCAACGGTTCAAAATCCTGGATCACCCACGGCGGGGTCGCCGACTTCTACACGTTGTTCGCGCGGACCGGCGAAGGGTCAAGGGGCATTTCGTGTTTCCTGGTACCCGGCGATCTGCCCGGGCTCAGCTTCGGCAAGCCCGAGGAGAAGATGGGGTTGCATGCCGTCCCGACCACCTCTGCGTTCTACGACAACGCGCGCATCGGGGCGGACCGTCGTATCGGTGCGGATGGCCAGGGGCTGCAGATCGCGTTCAGCGCGCTGGACTCAGGCCGGCTGGGCATCGCCGCGGTGGCCACCGGGCTGGCGCAGGCGGCGCTGGACGAAGCGGTGCGTTATGCGAACGAGCGAACAACGTTCGGCCGCAAGATCATCGATCATCAGGGGCTGGGATTTCTGTTGGCGGACATGAGCGCGGCGGTGGTCAGCGCACGGGCGACATACCTCGACGCCGCGCGTCGTCGCGATCTGAACCTCCCGTACTCGGCGCAGGCCAGTGTGGCCAAGCTGGTCGCCACGGACGCGGCGATGAAGGTGACCACCGATGCCGTGCAGGTGTTCGGCGGCGCCGGGTACACGCGCGACTATCGCGTCGAGCGGTACATGCGAGAGGCCAAGATCATGCAGATCTTCGAAGGCACCAACCAGATTCAGCGCCTTGTCATAGCTCGCGGCCTTACGACCTGAGTCGTACACGGGGTGGTCCCGCCATCGAAATCAAGTCGAACTTTCGCTGCAAATCGTTGAAACCGATGACCTAGCCGCGGCGAGGCCGCTACTTGCTCGTTGCGCAGCTGCGTGACCTTGTCATAGCTAGCGGCCTGACGACCTGAGTCGTAGGGCCAGCCCCTCACCACGCAGTGCGCTGGCGTGCGGCCTTACCCCTTCTCCGGTGAACGATCACCGCGCCGATGACCGCACCCACCATGACGACCAGTCCCAAGAACGCGCCCACGATGAAGACGAGGGCCATGATGATCTCCGAATCACTACCCGCCTCAATGGCGTACGACGGGTCGGACGGGTCGTAAGTGATCTCGACTTGGTCACCGACATCGGGGTTGTTGCCCGTGAACCAGACGATCTCGGCGCTGACTGGTGTGCCACCGTCGGACGTGAACTCGACGGTGACGGTGTCGGTGAAGGCCGCCACGTCGGTGACGGTTGCCGTGGTCGTCACGCCATAGGAGTCGAGATAGCTGTTGGACCAGTAGCCCGCATACGCGATACCACCGAAGATCAGCGAGCCGATCAGGCTGACGCCGGCCACGCACCAGAGCAGCACGGCCCACACCGCTGACGGCCCGGCGGGCGGGCCGTACGGCGACCATTGCGTGGGCTCCATCGCTATATGGTGGCGCACAATTCGCGAGGGACCAGCCTATTGGATGAATTCGGTTATGGCGTTCACGAATTCGCCTGGCGCCTCGACCATCGGGCTGTGCCCCGAGCCTCGGATGACGACCGGCGTCAGCCCCGCCTCGCGGTAGCGCTCGACGTTGGTCGCTGTCGGCGTCAAAACGTCGCGCTCACCCCAGACGACCAGCACCGGCTGCTCGAGGCGGGCGATGCGGTCCACCGCCGCGGGCGCGCCGCCCTGGCCGCGGGCATGACACAGCCCCGAGTGTGTCAACTGCTCCAGCGATCGGTGAGCCAGTGACGGCACCGCGAAATCGGTGGCGAAGCCCGTCTGCAACGCGCTGTCGCTGATCGCATCCACGGGGCGCAGCCTGTCGATGGCCTGTCCGATGATCGGCGCGCAGGCCAATCCGGCCAGCGCGGGCATCTGCGCGAGGCTCATTTCGGCGGGGGTATCGGAGATCACCACTCGCTCAACACGTTCGGGATCGTGCCCGGCGAGCGCCAGCGCCACGAACCCGCCCATCGAATGTCCCACCAGGACGGCGTGGCGCACCTCGAGGGCATCGAGCGCCTTGCGCACGGCGTCGGCCTGGCTTTCGACGCGGTAACTCTCGGCGTTGCGGGGTGCCTCTGACCCACCGTGGCCGACGAGATCGATGGCGATCACGCGTTGCGCGGGCAATGCCGCCGCGACGCGATCCCACCACTGGACCGACGCCGAATAGCCGTGCAACAAAACGACTGCGCGATCACCAGGCGGGCCGAACTCCTTGACGTTGAGGTCCGGGCCTTCGAGTTCGATGACCCGCCCGCCGTCGAACGCCTGAGCCTGACGTGTCGCCCTGGCTACCAGGAATGCGTTCACCACCAGCGCGGCGACCACGACGACGATCGCGATCACGCCGATTCGCCACTTCATCCGTCGGACGCTACCGCTGGGGCTGCATTGCGCGCCAACGGTTTTTCAGCTGATGGGTTCCGGCGGCGATGTCGCGGTCACCCGCGTGCCGTGACCAGCCGCGGAGTCGATCTCCATCGAACCGCCCATCGCGTCGAATCGCGCCAGCAGCGACCCGAGGCCGATATGTCCGTCGGCGACATAGCTTTCGACGCTCGCAGGGTCGAAGCCCGTCCCGTCGTCGGTAATGGTCAACACCACCCTGTCCCGGTGCCGCGACAGGCTCACCCTGACGTTGCTCGCGCGCGCATGCTTGCCGATGTTGTTCAGCAGTTCTCGCGCCGCCCGGTACAGCAGCTGCTGCGACTCGGGCTTTCCGACGTCCTCCAGGTCGGCCTCCACGGCGCCATCGGAGCGAGCCTGGAACTGCCGCAGCAGTTCTCGCACGGCCTCCGTCAGCCCGAGCTGAGCAAGCACCTGGGGATGCAGCTCGGTCACTGTCGACCGCAGCGCGGCGGCCGTCTGCTGTAGGGCGGCGTGCACGGCCTCCAGCGCAGGATCGCCGGTGCGCTCGCGGACCTCGTCGAGGTCGAGGCGGGCCGCCAGCAACGTCTGCAGCGGGCCGTCGTGCAGATGCTCGGCGACCTCCCGGTTGTGCCGCTCATCGGCCTGCATCGCCTCGGACACCAGCTGCCGACGGACCTCCTGCAGCCTCGTGACACGCGCCCGGCGCGACACCAGCACCACACACAGCGCCGTGGTGGCCGCCGCTGCCCAGAGTAGAAACCCGAAGTGCGAGTAGACGATGTCCGGCATGCCGACGGTGTCGTCGCGCTTGGAATACACGATCCACACCCCGAGATAGCACAGTGCGGTGCCGGTGCCGAGGATCGCGGTGCGCCACGGCCGGTCCTGAAAGGCGATCGCGACCGGCAGCAGGAAGAAGACCGGCAGCAGGGCCGCCGTCGCTCCCCCGGACACCAGGCACAGCAGCACGACGACGAGAACATCGAAGGTGGTCGAGGTCCAGTCCGCCCAGCGCGGCACCGGACCGCGCAGCACCACGACGAGCCACACCACGGCGGCAGCCGCGTAGATCCCCAGCACCACCTCGTACACGCCGGGCAGCCAGTGGTCGACGTCCCACGTCCACACCAACAGCGCGATCAGCGCGATCAACGGCAGCCGGAGGAGCGCGCTGACGCGCACGGGTTCTGCCGTGAGGTATCGGGCGATGCGGTCGAGCAAAGCTAGTCCAGCAGTTTGCGGCGCATCGCCTCGGCCACGGCCGCGGCGCGGTCGTTGACGCCGAGTTTCTCGTAGAGGCGCTGCACGTGGGTCTTCACGGTCGACGGCGCGAGGAACAATTCCTTGGCCATCGCGGGGATGCTGCCGCCCGCGGCGATCAGCTTGAGCACTTCGCGTTCACGCGGACTGAGCACCGGTCCTTCGGGCTCGGCGCGCTTACGTATCTCACCGGCCAGGCCGGCGGCGAGGCTGGGTGCCACGACGTCACGGCCCTTCGCGCAGTCCAGCACCGCGTTCACGAGTTCGGAGCGGCTCGACTCCTTGGGCAGGAATCCGGCCGCACCCTCCTGTAGCGCACGGAAGACGATCGCCGACTCGTCGTGCGCCGAGATCAGCAGGACGCGGGTCGGCAGGTCGTCGCGCACCACCGCGGCGGCGACTTCGGCGCCGTCCATCCCCGGCATGCGGTAGTCCAGCAGCGCGACCTGGGGCTGATGCCTACGGATCGCCTCGAGTGCCGAAACGCCGTCGTCGGCCTCGGCGACCACCTCGATCGACCCGCTGGATATCAGCGCACGGACGACTCCGTCGCGAAACATCGGATGGTCGTCACCCACCACGACTCGCACTTTTTCGCTGGTCAGGCCTGTCGACACAGCTGCCAGCTTCGCACAGCCACCTGCGTTGTTCATCCGAATGAACGACACGCGTTCACTCGGCGGCGTGCGATTCTCGGCGCGTGTAACGCCATTGCCCGGTACCACTGGCCGCCGATGTCGCGGCATTCGTACTGAAACCGTACGGCGATGCGGTTGTCGTGGAAATCCCACAGGCTTCTGCGCAGGACGTAGTCGAGCTCGCGCTGCCACTTCTGTGTCAGGAACGCGACGATCTCGGCGCGGCCGACGACGTGCACGTCACGGTTGCGCCACTCTGAATCGGGCGTATAGGCCAGGCTGACGCGCTCGGGATCGCGCCTGTTCCAGGCGTCCTCAGCGGCGTGCACCTTCTGGACGGCGGTCTCGAGAGTGAACGGCGGAAACGGCGGACGGCTTTCGGTCATGTCCTGTTATACGTGTCATACACTGCCGCGATTTCCGTATTTCCCGGGTGTCATATCGTGACTGTCATGGACTTCGCGATGTCGGCCAAGGGGCAGGACTACCACAAGCGGCTCTCTGACTTCATGACCGAGTTCGTGTTCCCGGCGGAGAAGGACTACGAGGCCTACCGGCACGAGAAGGGCCCGGACGACCACACCGTCCCACCCGTCATCGAGGACCTCAAGAAACTGGCCAAGGAACGCGGTCTGTGGAACCTGTTCCTGCCCGCCGAGTCGGGGCTGACGAACCTCGAATACGCGCCGCTGGCCGAGCTCACCGGTTGGAGCATGGAGATCGCGCCCGAGGTGACCAACTGCGCGGCACCCGACACCGGCAACATGGAAACCCTGCACCTCTTCGCGAACGAGCAGCAGAGCAAGCAGTGGCTTGAACCACTGCTGAACGGAGAGATCCGCAGCGCCTTCGCGATGACGGAGCCCGCGGTGGCCTCCAGCGACGCCCGCAACATCCAGACCACGATGCTGCGCGACGGCGGCGACTACGTGATCAACGGCCGCAAATGGTGGATATCGGGGGCAGCCGATCCCCGCTGCAAGCTCCTCATCGTGATGGGCCGCACCAACCCGGATGCCGCCAGCCATCAGCAGCAGTCGATGATTCTTGTTCCCGTCGATACACCCGGTGTGTCGATCGAGCGGTCGCTGCCGGTTTTCGGATGGCAGGACCAGCACGGCCACTGCGAGGTCAGCTTCGACAGCGTACGGGTGCCGGTGACGAATCTGCTCCACGAGGAGGGCAGCGGTTTCGCGATTGCGCAGGCCCGCCTGGGGCCCGGCCGCATCCATCACTGCATGCGCGCCATCGGGGTGGCCGAGCGCGCACTGGCACTGATGGTCGACCGGGTGAACAATCGCATCGCCTTCGGTAAGCCGCTGGCCGAGCAGGGCGTGGTCCAGCAGCAGGTGGCGTTGTCGCGCAACGAAATCGACCAGGCGCGCCTGCTGTGTCACAAGGCGGCGTGGGTGATCGACCAAAAGGGCAACAAGGAAGCGCGCAACGAGGTCGCGATGATCAAGGCGGTGGCCCCGCAGATGGCGTGCAACGTCATCGACCGCGCAATCCAGGTGCACGGCGCGGCGGGCGTCAGCGACGACACCGTGCTGGCTCGGCTCTACGGCTGGCACCGGGCCATGCGCCTGTTCGACGGCCCCGACGAGGTCCACATGCGGAGCATCGCGCGGGCCGAACTCGGTAGGGAGAAATCGGCTTTCGCTGCGGCGGTGACCGCTGGACCTACTCGGTGACCTCGAACCCTAGCGACCCTGATGCCCTGTCAGGGGCGTGGAACTTCCGTGACATCGCCGAGGAGGCCGGCATTCGGCCCGGCCGGTTCTTCCGGTCCAGCGAGTTGAGCGGGCTCGACGATTCGGGTCAGGAGTCGCTGCTCCGTTTCGGCATCACCGACGTCGCCGACCTGCGCTCCGACCGTGAGGTCGAACGTCGCGGACAGGGCCGGGTGCCCGGCGGCGTCGTGATTCACCGGCTGCCGTTCCACGAACTGTCAAAACCGGGTGCCGAGGCGCCGCACGAGCAGAGCTTCGAGCGGATGATGACGGAAAAACCCGACGACGAAGACGTCGCAGTCGCCGCGGGCCGGTTCATGACCGAGGAATACGAGCGTTTCCCGACCCTGGCCGGCGCACAACTGGCTGTGCGGCAGGTCATTTCGATGCTGACCGAGGAACGACCGGTCATCACGCACTGCTTCGCGGGTAAGGACCGCACCGGTTTCACCGTCGCGACGGTGCTCGAGGCCGTCGGCGTCGACCGCGACGCGATCATGGCGGACTTCCTGCGCAGTAATGCCGCGGTGCACCGGCTTCGGGAGAGCATCCTCGAGTCGATCCGCAATCGGTCCGAGGACACCACCGACGAAATCGTGACGTTCGCGGAGGCCCGGCTCACCGAAGAGGTGCTGGGCGTGCGCGAGGTGTACCTCGACGCGTCCAGGAAGGCCATCGACGACCAATACGGCTCGTTGGGCAATTACCTTGAGGCTCTCGGTATTACGGGGGCACAACTGGATCTGTTGCGACGCTCGCTACTGGGTTAGATAAACCCCGAACACCCACGCGACGGTGGCGAACAGGGCCCCGGCGAGTTCGACACCCATCGACAGCGCGACACCCTTCACGGCGTGCTTGGTCGACGTCCACGCCAATCGCTGGTCGCCGCGCGTGGACAACTCGGCGAGATAGACGCCCAGCACGAAGCCGATCACCAGACCGATCACCGGGATCACGAAGAAGCCGATGATGCCCAGCACCGCACCCGCCGCCAGGCTCAGCGTGCGCACGTCGTTGGCGCGCATCCGCTTCACCGGCCAGGTGTACTTGATCAGGGTGGCCGCGCCGAGCAGCGCGGTGACCACCCCGAACGTCACCCAGCCCGTGAGGTTGTTCTCGACGACGGCCCAGACCGCGATCGCGGCGAACACCAGCAGCGTGCCGGGCAGAAGCGGCACCACGATGCCGACGATGCCGACGGCGATGGCGAGCGCTACGAGGATGATGCCGACGGTACCCACGACACGAACTTAACGGGTCAGGGCTTTCTGGCGCGCACCCACTGGAACGTTGCGAGCGTCTTGGACCGTACGCCTTCCATACCGAGGCCCTCGAGGATGTCGGCCAGCTCGTCCTCGGCGAAGAAGTTGGCCTGGCCCTCAGGCAGCAGGCGCAGCAGCGGTCCAAGGTTCCCGGCGGTCGGCACCATGATGGCCATTCGCCCGCCCGGCTTGAGCACCCTGACCATCTCGGCGAGCGTCTGTGCCGGGTTGGGTATCAGCTGCAGCACGGCCAGCGACGTGGTCGCATCGACCGTCTCGTCGCGCAGGGGAAGCCGCTGCGCGTCCGCGCGCATGAAGCCGACGTTCGGGCCCGCCTGGGCCTCGACCGCCCTGGCCAGCATCGGCTCGGAGATGTCCAGACCAAGCGCGAGGCCGCCCGGACCCGCCGCCTGCCCCAATTGCGCGGTCACATTGCCGGGACCACTGCCGACGTCCAGCGCCACGCCATCGGATGGGATGTTCAGCCAATCGACCGGAAGCCGCCACACGCCGGCCACCCTGCGGGCGAGCGCCTGCGCGTTGTCGTAAAGCATCGAGCCGATCCCCGACGCCCACGCGGCTTGAATCAGGCCGGTGTTCTTTGGTGTGCCTGTCGCGAGATCGTCGGTCAGCAGATCGAGATAGCCCTTGCTGACGTCGGGATTCGCCGGCGGATCCGTCAAGAGGTCCAACGCCTTGCGGAGTGCTTGCGGGATCTCGGTGTTCAATTGCTCGGTCACCCTTCCACGCTACGCCGCGCCGATCACGCGTCCAGTTGGTCGGCGAGGTCCAGAAAATCCGTTGCCGCGAAGTCGAATTCGCCTTCGGTGACCTTGTGCGGTCGCTGGTTGGGACCGTATTCGAGCGGACGGGTCACATAGGCGGTCATGAGCCCCGCATCGCGAGCGGCCCGCAGGTCGCCCGGATGCGCGGCGACCAGCATCAGCTCACCGGGAGCAACGTCGAGGAGCCCGGCGCAACCGAGGTATGCCTCGGGATCAGGTTTGTAGTGATGGAACAACTCGGCGGAGATCACGCAGTCCCACGGCAGCCCCGCGCGCTTGGCCATGTTGGTCAGCAACGACATATTGCCGTTCGACAGCGTCGTGATGAGAAACCGTTCCTTCAGTCGCGTGAGGCCCGCGACGCTGTCCGGCCACGGGTTCAGCCGGTGCCAGGCCCGGTTGAGATGGTCGACGTCCGCATCGCTGACCGAAGTGACGCCCGCGTCGTTCAGCAGCTCGTCGAGGATCATCCGATGCAGGACGTCGATCTTGGTCCACGGCAGCTCGCCGCGGCGGACCCGATCCATCGCGGGCAGATACCCCTTGCGCCAGCTGTCGGCAAGTATGGCCCAATCTGCCTGCACACCATGGCTTTCGCCGAATTTCTCCAGTTCGGCGATGATGCTCGAACGCCAGTCGACGACCGTGCCGAAGGTGTCGAACGCCAGCGCTTTCGGCGGGGTCACGGTTCCAGCACGACCTTGCCCAGCACACCGCCGTCGGCCAGACTCTGCAGCGCCGCTGCACCGTTGGCCAACGGGTACCGCACCGGCGGCGGAGGTCGCAGACCGGCCCGGACCAGCTCGGCCACCCCGAACTCGAAGAGCGACTGCGCGCCCGGGGTGCGGTTGACGTACTCGCCGTATCCCACGCCGATGACCGAGACGTTGCGCAGCAGCAGCCGGTTCACCTTGACGGCGGGAATCCCACCGCCCGAGGCGAATCCGAGCACCAGGAGCCTGCCCTCGGTGGCCAGTGCGCGAATCGCGTCGTCGAACACCTCACCGCCGACCGGATCGACCACCAGGTCGACACCGCGGCCGTCGGTGTGGTCCTTGACCGTCTGCAACCACCCATCGGTGAGCGGCAGCACCACGTCGGCGCCCAGTGACTTCACGAAATCGGTGCCATGCGGCCGGTGCACCATCGCAATCACCTTGGCGCCCAGCGCCTTCGCCACCTGGATGGCCGCCGTGCCCACACCACCGGCCGATCCGAGGACCAACACCGTTTCGCCGGCCCGCAGGGCTCCGCGTTTGGCGAGCGCGAAGTACATCGTCTGGTAATTGCCCAGGAGGGCAACGGCTTCGGCGTCATCGAGGTCGTCGGGTGTCGGCCGCAAGTTGGCAGGCGGCACGGCGACGCGTTCCGCCCAGGCGCCCAACATCGTCAGCGCGGTCACCCGCTGGCCGGGCTTGAACTCCGACTCGTACGGCGCGGAGACGACGACCCCCGCCGCCTCCATGCCGGGGATGAACGGGGGCTCCAGCCGCAGCTGGTACTCGCCGCGCAGAAGCAGCAGGTCGGGGAAGCTCACACCGGCAGCACCGACGTCGACGACCACGACCTCCTCACTGGCGACAACCTCGTCTACGTCTACGTAGGCCAACCCCGATGGACCGGAAAGCTCCTGCGCGACAAGCGCCTTCACTTTCAGCCGAGCGAGAACGTGGCGCGCTGCGCCGCCGACAGATCGGTGATCTCGCTCCACTTACCGGCCACGTCTTCGATCGAGGGCACCTCGGTGAACGTCACGCCCTCGTTCTGGAACAGCGCTGTCCGTTGCACTTTGCCGCCGCCGACGATGAACACCGATGCGGTCTCGGGCAGTTCCTCCGTGCACAGGTACGCGACCACCGGGGCGACATACTCGGGGGTGAGCTTCTCGAAGACCTCCGGCGGCAGGATGTCCTGCGTCATCCGGGTGGCCGCGATGGGCGCCACGGCGTTCGTCTTGATGTTGTACTTCGCGCCCTCCTGGGCCAGCGTGTTGATCAGCCCGACGAGGCCGAGTTTGGCGGCACCGTAGTTGGCCTGACCGAAGTTGCCGAAGAGGCCGCTGGTCGAGGTGGCCACGACGACCCGGCCAAAGTTGTTCTCGCGGAAGTGCGGCCAGGCCGCGCGGATCACGTTGTAGCCGCCGTAGAGGTGCACCTTGAGCACGGCGTCCCAGTTCGCGAACTCCATCTTGTGGAACGTGCCGTCGCGCAGGATGCCCGCGTTGCTCACCACACCGTCGACCTTGCCGAACTCGTCGATCGCGGTCTTGATGATGTTCTCGGCGCCCTCTTGTTCGGCCACCGAGTCGTAGTTCGCCACGGCGCGCCCGCCTGCGTCCTTGATCTCCTTGACCACCTCGTCGGCCATGTTGTGGCCGGCGCCGGTGCCGTCACGCGCACCGCCGAGATCGTTGACGACGACGCTGGCGCCCTCCCTGGCAAGGGTCAACGCATACTCTCGCCCGAGCCCGCCTCCGGCACCGGTGACGACGATGACACGATCCTGCACTCCTGGCATGGGGTTCCTTTCTCAGAACAGCCGTTTCGCGAGCTTCAAAGCCTTCTCTGTATACGGGGGATAGATGAACGCGCCGACATCGGGTCGGGTCGACTTGGTCATCACGGTCTTCTTGTGGCTGAACTGCTCGAAGCCGAACTTGCCGTGATAGGCGCCCATACCCGACGGGCCGACACCACCGAACGGGAGCTTGTTGGTGGCGAAATGGAACAGCAGGTGGTTGACCACCATGCCGCCGGCCGCGACCTCTTTGATCACCCGTTCGCGAATGCTCTTGGTCTTCGTGAACAGGTAGGCGGCCAGTGGTTTGGGCCGGGAATTCACGAAACTGATTGCGTCGTCGAGGGATTGCACGGTCATGATCGGCAGGATCGGACCGAAGATCTCGTCGGTCATCAGCGATTCGGCGGGGTCGGGGTCGACCACGACGGTGGGCTGGATCTTGATCGTCGACGCGTCCGAACCGCCGCCCGCGACGACGGTGCCCTTGGTCGCCGCCAGCGATGCGGTGAGCCGGGCGAAGTGGCGCTCGTTCACGATGCGCTTCCCGCCGGGGTTGTCCGCCTCGAAGGTCGCGACGGCGTCCTTGATCTTGTCGACGAGCTCGTCGCGGATCTTGGCGTCGGCGAGCACGTAGTCCGGCGCGATGCAGATCTGGCCTGAGTTGATCAGCTTGGTCCAGGCGATGCGCTTGGCCGCGACCTCGATGTCCGCGTCAGCGGCCACGATCACCGGGCTCTTTCCCCCGAGCTCGAGGGTGACCGGTGTCAGATGCGGTGCGGCGGCCTCATAGACCTTGCGACCGATCTCGGTGCCGCCGGTGAAACAGATGTGGTCGAAGCCTTGCGCGATGAGTTCCTGGCTGCAGGAGGCGTCGCCCTCGATGACGGCGATCGCGTCCTTGTCGAGATACTTCGGCACCAGCTCGGCCATCAGGGCCGACGACGCCGGGCACACCTCGGAAGGTTTCATGAGCACGGTGTTGCCCGCTGCGATGGCGCCGACGGCGGGGCCGAGCGTCAGGACGAACGGGAAGTTCCACGCGCCGATGACCAGAACGGTGCCGTACGGCTCGTATTCGACCCAGCCGCGGCCGGGCAGCTGCGACATCTCCAGCAGCCGGTACTTGCGGCGCATCCACTTCTTGACGTTCTTCGCAGCGTCCTTGGCCTCGCCCGCGGTGCTGGCGATATCGGCCAGCCAGGCTTCGAACGGGCCGCGGCCCAGATCTTTGTCGAGGGCCTCCATGATGGCGCCCTCGTTGTCATTCATCATTTTCTCCAGCGCCAGCAGCTGCTGCTTACGCCACTCGACGCTGCGGGTTCGGCCGGACGCGAACGTCTCCCGCAGCTTGCGGACGGTGCCGGGGATGTCTGGGGTGGTCTTAGCCGCAGCGGCGGCGAATTCGGTGGTCATGGTGGGTGTCCTTCCTGACCCTGGGAACACCCGATACTAACCAACCGGTTGGGCAGCGCTGAAGGGGCAACTTTGTGCCCCTCGCGTCGTCCGTTCGGGCGGTCAGCCCAACTTCTCGCCGGTGACGAACGACGAGAACCCGTCTTCATCGGATTGTTCGGGCGGCAACACCCACCGGTCGAGCCGGCGCATCTCGTCGGCAGAGGTCACGGCCGATGCCTGCCATCCGTGCGCGTTGAGCCACTCGGCCACGTCGGCGCGGTCGGGGTCGTTGTACATCAGCTCGGCGACGTCGGGCGCGTCCTGCATCCCGAACTGCGCGGCGATGCGCTCGAACTTCTCCCGAAACTCGGCCCGCCGGTCGTCGGATCGGTGGCCGACCGTCTCTGCGGCCACGCGGCTGCCAGCGGCACTGAGCGCGGTGATCTGCTCGAACAACCGGTCCTGGGCTTGCGCGGGCAGATACATCAGCAGGCCCTCGGCCAGCCATGCGGTCGGGGCATCGGCATCGAACCCGGCTTCGCGCAAGGCATTCGGCCAATCCAGCCGAAGGTCGATGGCCACCGCGTTGCGCTTGGCCGACGGCAGCACGCCGTGCTCTGCCATTCTCGCGGCCTTGTATTCGAGGACCTTGGGCTGGTCGATCTCGAAGACGACGGTGTCGGCCGGCCAGTCCAGCCGGTAGGCCCGCGAGTCGAGGCCCGACGCCAGGATCACGACCTGGCGGATGCCCGCGGTCGCGGCGGCGGTGAAGCACGCGTCGAAGAAGTGGGTGCGCACGGCCTGGTAATTGCCCATGTGCTCGAAGATCGCGGCGACCTCGGCATCGGCCTCGGCCACCTTGGCGGCGAACTCCTCGTTGCGCACAATGTCCCACACGCCCGGGCCGACGCCGGCGACCAGCACCTCGGCGTAGGGATCGCGGATCAGGGGGTCGGCCTTGGCGGTCTCGCCGGCGCGGGCCGCGGCCACCATGACTGCCGTCGAACCGACGCTGGTCGCGATATCCCAGGTGTCGTCGTGCGTGCGCAATGAACTCATGGCGTCATGCTAGCCAGATACCGACGAGAAGTTAGCCGAGCTATATGAACTGTGGGAGATGCAACACTCAGTCGCTGAGTTGCCAGAGCTTGTTGGCGAGCAGCAGCTCGAACTTCTCCACGACCCTGGAGAGCTCGTCGTGACCGCCGACGAATCCCGCGTAGAACCCGATACCCCACATCATCGCGACCAACATCTCGACGAGGTCATTGACGTCCGTGTCGGTAGTGAGCTCGCCGGACTTGATTGCGTCGTCAACCGCCCACGCGATGAACTCGCGTGAGTTGCGCAACGAATCGTGCTCGTCGCCGCTCAGTTCCGGATGCCGCTGCGACTCCAGCACCGAGGTCACGAGAAAGGCTGCCGCCGAACGGTCTTCGGAATCGGCCTGGATCGCCGCGGTGAAGAATGCGGACAACCGATTCAGCAGGTTCGTTTCGGACTTCGCCCGCGCCTGGCCCGCGCTAACTACCAGCGCATCTGTTTGCTCGACAACCTGGGCCCACAGCACGCGCTTACTCGCGAAGTAGTGGTTGATCGCCGGCCGGGTCAAACCCGCACGGATGGCGATCGCCTGAAACGTGGCGGCGTCGTACCCAAGTTCGCTGAAGACCTCGCGCGCGGCTCCTATGATGCGCTCCCGCGTTTCGGCGGCCTTCGCTGCAGGCGGGCGACCCGGACCCCTACTCGCGGTGTGTTGCGGCACAGTCAAATTGTGCCACAGCCCGCTGGTGGGCCTGTGCGGTATTACCTGCGGGGCTCCCAAGATCGCCATTTCAGCAAAGAAATGGGAGTCGCAACACCGAAGGTCGACGTAGAGATTCGATTGTCCGAGCACTAGGGTGCCGTCCCATGGCCAGCGTCGTTTCTCGGGAGGCCTACTTCGAGACCGGTCTCGATGTGCTGTCCGATCTCGGCTATGGGGGGCTCAAGCTTGCAGAGGTTTGTCACCGTCTCGGTGTCACGACCGGATCCTTCTATCACTACTTCACCAATTGGCCGACCTACACCAAGGAACTGGTCGCGCACTGGGTGCAGGAGCGGACCGTGCTGGTGATTCAGGCGGTGCGCGGCGAGACGGACCCGCGCCGTCGCATCGACACCCTGATCGAGGTGGCACTGGGCCTGCCGCACGGCGCGGAGGCGGCGATCCGGGTATGGAGCTCGCTGGATCCGCACGTGCACGAGGTGCAGGCCATGGTCGACCGGCAGCGATTCGACATCATGTACTCCTCGGCGTTGGAGATCCTGCAGATCAAACGGCAAGCGGAGGTCTTCGCCGCATGGTCGGTGTATGTGCTCGTCGGTTACGAGCAGTCGGCCCTGCCCCCCGACCCGGATGCGTTGGCGTGGATCGCCGGACAGATTCGCGGCAAGCTCGACAACGACGGGTTCGCTTCGGTGCCCGATAGTGACTGACGCAGCATCCGCCACCGAGCCGGTCGAGGTCGAGCACGTCGTCGCGATGCTGCGGGAGCGTCTGTACGGGGCGATCTCGTGTCTGGCGACCCTGGCGATTCTGGCGCGGTACAGCGATGGGGAAACCAGCGCCTTGGCAAGGATCCTCGATATCGCGGTGGCCACCGGCGGTCTGTGGGCCGCCAGCCTGCTGTCGCACTTCGTGGCGCAGATGGCGGTGTTCGGTAAGGCACCGCGAGGGCGGCACTGGATCCAGCTACTGCAGGCGTCAGGTCAGATTCTCTGGGCCGCCGTTCCCCCGGTGATCGTCTTGCTGCTTGCGGTGTTCGACGTCCTCGACACCGACACCGCGATGTGGATCGGGATGTGGACGCTGGTGGGCGAGCTGGGCGTCATTGCGTTTCTCGCGATGCGACGCACCCGGTTGCCGGGGTGGCAGCAGGCGATATCGGTCGCCGGGCTCGTCAGCCTCGGGCTGCTCGTCGTCGGCATCAAGACGCTTGCGCACTGACATGACGAACCTGTGGCGTCGCGCGGTCGATCGGCTTCGGCAGCGCGATCCCGAGTTCGACGCGCTGCGGCGTGCCGTGCGCGCGGCGCTCGTGTTGCCGGTCGCGGCGGCGGTCGGGTTCGCCGTCGGCGATTCGCAGACCGCGCTGTTCAGCATCTTCGGCTCGGTGGCACTGCTCATCCTCGTGGACTTTCCCGGAAACCGTCCGGCCCGGGCACTCGCCTACTTCGGGCTCGGCGTCAACGGCTTCGTCCTGATCACCCTCGGGACGCTGGTGGCCGACCATCCGTGGATCAGTGTCGCGGTGATGTTCGTCCTCGGTGTGGTGGTGACGTTTTCCGGTGTGCTCAGCGAGATCGTCGCCGCCGGCCAGCGGGCCACCCTTCTGACGTTCGTACTGCCCGCCTGCACACCGGTCGGCCCGATCGGCGATCGTCTGCTCGGTTGGATCGTCGCGCTGGCGGTCTGCGTGCCCGCCGCCCTGTTCCTTCTCCCGCCACGCCATCACGACGAGTTGCGCCGCCATTCGGCACTGGTGTGCACCCGGCTGGCCGACACCTTGGAGGGCAGCGGAAGCGCCAAAGACGCGACCCGCGCCATGAATTCGCTGTGGGAGAGCTTCCTCGGCGCCGACTTCCGGCCGGTCGGGCTCACCGCGGGCAGCCGGGCGCTGGTGCGGGTCGTCGACGACCTCGGCTTCCTGGCGGACCGCATCACCGACGACACCGGCCGCCAACTCGGTGACCTCAAGCCACCGTTGATGCGCGTGCTGCGGGATTGCGCCGCCGTACTCAGTGTTCCCGAACCCTCGGCTCGTGCGGCCCGAGGCACGGATCTCAACTCCGCACTGGCCGAATTGCGATCGATCGCACAGGGCCGCTATCGCGAGGACATCCTCGAGATACTCGGCGTGCCCGACGACGCGGCGGCCGTGGACGTCGGGCGAAAGCTGTTGGGGCGACGTACCTTCTCGGCCACCGTCGGTGTGACCGGCCGAATCATCCGCAACGCCGCCGAGGCCGACGCGCGTCCGGTCTGGGCACGGGTCCTCGGGCGACGCCTGCCGCCCACGGGGACCGCCGACTGGGTGATGCCGGAGACGGCGGCGGTCGCGGCGATCACCAAGGGACTGGTAGCCACCAGGGCGGTGGTGCTGCGCAGCAGTCTGCGTACCGGTCTCGGCTTGGCTCTCGCTGTCGCCGTCACCCAGGTGTTCCCACTGCAGAACGGCTTCTGGGTCGTGTTGGGCGCCATGTCGGTGCTGCGCAGCAGTGCGCTGTCGACCGGCACCCGCGTCGTGCGTGCGGTCGCGGGCACCACGCTCGGCTTCCTCCTGGGTGTGGTCGTCATCGAACTGGTCGGGGTCGACCCGATCGTCATGTGGGTCCTGCTGCCGGTGGTGGCGTTCGGTTCGGCGTTCGTACCCGAGGTCGCGTCGTTCATCGCCGGTCAGGCGGCGTTCACCATGATGGTGCTGATCATCTTCAACCTGATCAGGCCGACGGGATGGAGCGTCGGGCTGATCCGCATCCAGGACGTCGTCATCGGCGCCGGAGTGGGCATCGTCGTTTCGGTCCTGCTGTGGCCGCGCGGCGTACGCACCCGGGTGTCGAAGGTCATCGACGCGTCCTTCGCCGTCGGCGCCTCGTTCCTCACGGCGGCCGTACTGCGGGTCACCCGCGGTGCGTCCGAAGAGGCCACCGACAAGGTGATCGCGCTCAGTCACGACGCGCTGGAGGCCTCACGCACCGTTGACGACGCTGTGCGACAGTATCTTTCGGAGAGCGGCGGGGCCGCCGACGTCCGGGCTCCGATCGTCCGGCGGGCCAACCGCGCGGTCCGGTTGCGCGCTGCTGCCGAATTGATCGCCGACGTCGTCCCACCACCGCACGGTGTCTACCCGCTTACCCGCGCGGTGCTCGAGAGTCACACCGAAGCGGTGTGCCGTCACGTCACCGGCGGCTCAGCCGGGACGGCGCTGGACCCGATCAGCGACGACTTCGTGATCGCGCTGCGCGCCGACGCCTCCGATGACGAACTTGCCGTCGCGGCGGCGCTGCCGTTGGTCACCGCCGCCGCACACATCGGGGAGCTGGAGCTCCTCTATCCGAGAAGCGATTCCAGCGACCACGACGATCTCAGCGTCAAACCCGGTGCGGCATGAGCGCGTCCGGCGGGACGGCTCCGAACTTGCCGTTGTTGTAATCCTCGAGTGCCTCGATGAGTTCCGTCTTGGTGTTCATCACGAACGGTCCGTACTGGAACACCGGCTCGCGGATCGGCTTACCGCCGAGCAGCAGAACCTCGAGTGCGGGGCGGTGCGCATCTTGCCCCGCGTCGGCGCTCACGGTGATCCGGTCGCCCGGCCCGAGCACGGCCAACTGGCCCTGGTGAATGGGATGACCGACCGGTCCGACCGCGCCGCGGCCCGAGAGCACATAGACGAGCGCGTTGAAGTCGCGGTTCCACGGGAGGTTCAGTCTCGCGCCCGGCTGGATCGTGCTGTGCGCCATGGTGATCGGGGTGTGCGTGGCACCCGGGCCCCGGAGCCGCTCGGCCGTCGACATCGGATCTGCGTGTCCGGCGATGTCACCCGCGATGAGGCGGACCAGCGCCCCACCGTCGTCGGAGGACAGCAGTTTGGCCTGGGTCCCCTCGATGGCCTGGTACCTGGGCGTGGCGAACTTGTCCTTGCGCGGCAGATTCACCCATAGCTGGATGCCGTGGAACAGGCCGCCGCTCTCGACCAGTTCGGCCGGCGGCGTTTCGATGTGCAGGATTCCCGAGCCCGCGGTCATCCACTGGGTGGCACCGTCGGTGATCAATCCGCCGCCGCCATGCGAATCCTGGTGCGCGAAGCGCCCGTCCAGCATGTAGGTGACGGTCTCGAACCCGCGGTGCGGGTGCCAGTCGGTGCCTCGGGGCTCACCCGGTTCGTACTCCACCTCGCCCATCTGGTCCATGTGGACGAACGGATCGAGATCGGCGCTGTCGACGCCGGCGAACGCGCGCACGACGGGGAAGCCCTCACCTTCGTAGCCGCGTGGACCGGTGGTGACCGACCGGACGGGGCGTTCGGTATCGGACGGTTGGGCCGCGGCGATCCTCGGCAGTGTCAGGGTGTCAGCGGTGATGGCAGGCATGCCACGACTAACCGGACCGTAGTCCGAATTATTCCGTATTATTCCTTATCATTCCAAAGCGCCCAGCGCCGCTGCCCGCGCTTGCGCCGCGGTGCTCGCCGCGAGCACGGCCTCGGCCGCGTCGCGGCACTGCTGCAGCGACACCTGAGCGAGTTTGGCGCCCACACCCTGTACGGCCGCGGCCGCCGCCGACAACGACGTCACACCCAAGCCCGCCAGCACGCAGGCGAGCAGCGGATCCGCGGCGGCTTCCCCACACACACCGACGGGCTTGCCCACCGCGGCGCCCGCCCTCGCCGCCATGGCGACCAAGGTCAGCACCGCGGGCTGCCATGGGTCGGTGAGCGCGGCGAGTTCGGCCGACATACGGTCGGCGGCCATCGTGTACTGCGCCAGATCATTGGTCCCGATCGACAAGAAGTCCACGTGCTCGAGAATGCGGTCGGCCAGCAGAGCCGCAGCCGGCACCTCGATCATCACGCCCGGTGTCAGTCCGTGCGAACGGACTTGCGCGGCAAAGTGTTCGGCTTCCTGCGCCGTCGCGATCATCGGTGCCATCACCCACGGCGGATTGCCGGTGCGTTTGCCCGCGGCGGCAATGGCCTCGAGTTGGCGGTCCAGCAGAGCCGGATTGATGCCCGCGACCCGGATGCCGCGCACACCGAGCGCGGGGTTGGCCTCGTTGGGATGGTCGGCGAACTTCAGCGGCTTGTCCGAACCCGCGTCCAGTGTCCTGACCACCACCTTGTGCCCGGCGAATGCGTCGAGCACCTCGGCGTAGATGTCGGTCTGCTCCTCGACGGACGGCTCGGTTTCCCGATTGAGGAAGCACAGTTCGGTGCGGAACAACCCGATGCCCTCGGCCGCGGTGTCCCTGGCGGCCCGCGCGGCGGCGCCGTCCTGCACGTTGGCAAGGACCGCGACCGCGTGACCGTCGGAGGTGGCACCGGGTCCGGACCATCCCGCGGCGCGTTCGGCGTCTCGGCGCGCCGCCTCGACGGCCTCGCCCGCGGCCGCCGAGTCCGGCGTGACGGTCACGGTTCCCGCGGTGCCGTCGACGAGCACCATCGTTCCCGCCTCGACGGCGTCCAGGCCCTCGACGGCGACGACGCACGGGATGCCGAGCTGGCGCGCGATGATCGCCGTGTGGCTGGTGGGCCCACCCAGCGTCGTGGCCAGCGCGACGACGAGCGCCGGGTCCAGACCTGCGGTATCGGCCGGGGCGAGGTCGTCGGCGCACAGGATCGACGGTGCCGAGGGCAGCGGCACGCCCGGTTCGGGCAGCCCCTTGAGTTCTGCGATCACGCGGTCGCGGATGTCGCGCAGGTCCGTGACCCGTTCGGCCATCAGCCCGCCGAGTTTGGTGAACATCTCGGCGAACTGGTCCACCGCGCCGATCACCGCGCGTACCGCGGGCGCGCCGGTGGCGATGCGCTTCTCGGCGGCGGCCAGCCATGCCCGGTCCTGCGCCAGGGTCGCGGTGGCGGCCAGCACCTCCGAGGCGGCGCCGGTTGCATGCGCCGCGCGGTCACGCAGCCGCGTTGCGACCGCCGATGCGGCGGCGGCGAAGCGGTCGGCCTCCGCGGGCCGATCCGGTTCGGCGACGTCGCCCGCGTCGTCGATGGACGTGGGCAGCCGGCCCGGCCGGATCACCGGTGCGTAGGCCACGCCCGGCACCACCGGGACGCCACGAAGGGCGGTGCCGGGTAACAGTGACGTGTTCGCGGATGAGGCGGTCATGTGAACCAGATTACAAGAAATGGTTGACAAGTCAACACAAACAGTAGTAAAACCAATTAAATCAACATTCAGAAGCCTGGATACCCACACATACGGAGCGCCATGTACGCCGAAGAGCGTCAGCAAGCGATCGCCTCGCTGGTGATCGCCAACGGCCGCGCCTCGGTCGCCGAACTGGCACAGACCCACGACGTCACCACCGAGACGGTGCGGCGCGACCTCGCCGCACTCGAGAAGGCCGGAGTCCTGCGGCGCGTGCACGGCGGCGCGGTTCCGGTGCGCGCGCTGCATCTCGTCGAGGCCGGCGTGGGCGAACGAGAGGCCACCCGAGCCGAACACAAGGACGCGATCGCGGCGGCCGCCGCCGAACTCCTCCCCCAAGACGGCTCCACCGTCCTGTTGGACGCGGGCACCACCACTGCGCGCATCGCCGCCCACCTGCCCACCGATCGGGAACTGATCGTGGTGACCAACTCGATACCCGTCGCCGCGCGCCTGGCCGCCCTGCCCTCGGTCTCACTGCAACTGCTCGGCGGCAGGGTGCGTGGTGTCACGCAGGCCGCGGTCGGCGAACAGACACTGCGGGTGCTCGACACGCTCCGAGTGGACATGGCGTTCATCGGGACCAATGGCATCAGCGTCCGTCACGGCCTGTCCACGCCGGACAGCGACGAGGCCGCGGTGAAGCGGGCCATGGTGAACGCGGCGAATTATGTAGTGGCGGTGGCGGACTCCTCCAAGATCGGCCGCGAAGACTTCGTCAGTTTCGCGCCGCTGTCCAGTGTCGACACCCTGATCACCGACGCTGAGATCACCGGCGCTGACCGCGCAGAACTCACCGACCACGGCGTCGAGGTGGTGGTCGCATGATCGTCACCGTCACGCCCAACCCGAGCATCGACCGCACCGTCACCCTCACCACACCGCTGACGCGCGGCAGCGTGCACCGGGTCACCTCGGTCACCACCGAAGCGGGTGGCAAGGGCGTCAACGTCGCGCGCGCGTTGACGGCGGCCAGCGTCAAGGCCGTCGCACTGCTTCCCGCGCCCGCGGCCGATCCATTGATCACCGCTCTGCACAACGCCGCGGTGCCGTTCCGGTGCGTACCCACCGACACGCCGGTACGGACCAACCTCGCGATCACCGAAAAAGACGGGACCACAACCAAGCTCAACGAACCCGGCGGTGCACTCGACGGTGCTGCCGTCGACGCCCTCACGGAGTCCGTGGTCGCCGCGGCGGAGTCAGCGTCCTGGGTGGTGTTGTCGGGTTCGCTCCCGCCGGGAGTCCCCGACCACTGGTACGCCGACGTCGTGGCACGGCTCGCCGCGTTCGGATGCCGGATCGCCGTCGATACCTCCGACGCCCCGTTGACGGCCCTCGTCCAGTCGTTCGGCCGCGCCGCTCCCGACCTCATCAAACCGAACGCCGAAGAACTCGCCGGTGTCCTCGGCCTCTCGCCGTTGGCATTGGAAGCCGCTGTCACCCAGGGCGATCCGGAGCCGGTGATCTCAGCAGCCCAGCAGTTGATCGATCGGGGTGTCGGCGCGGTGCTCGCCACCCTGGGCTCCGCGGGCGCCATCCTGGTCGACGACAACGGCGGCTGGTTCGCCACCCCGCCTCCCATCACGCCGCGCAGCACCGTCGGCGCCGGTGACGCCGCCCTCGCCGGATACCTCCGAGCCGAGGTCGGCGGCGCGACCCCACCTCAGCGACTGCAGATGGCGGTCGCCTACGGCAGCGCCGCTGCCGCGCTGCCCGGATCGGCTCAGCCGCACCCCGCCGATCTCGACCTCGACGCCGTCCACGTGACACCCGTAGTTCCCGCAACCGATCCGAAAGTAGTGCCATGACGACAGACGTCTCGATCATCAGCACCGATCTGGTCCTGCTCGACACCGACGCAGGCGACGACAAGCAGGCCGTGATCCGCAGGCTGGTGCAGCGCCTCGCCGATGCCGGACGCTCCACAGACGCCGACGGCCTGTTCGACGCCGCGATGGCGCGCGAGGGGCAGTCGGCCACCGGGCTGCCCGGTGGTATCGCGATCCCACACTGCCGCTCGCCGCACGTCGACACCGCTTCTATCGGTTTCGCGCGGCTGAACCCGCCCGTCGATTTCGGCGCACCCGACGGACCCGCAGACCTCGCGTTCCTGATCGCCGCCCCCGAGTCCGGCGGCGCCGAGCACATGAAGCTGCTGTCCAGTCTCGCGCGCGCACTGGTGCGAAAGGACTTCGTGGAGTCGTTGCGGCAAGCATCCACCCCCGACGAGGTGGTGGCGCTCGTCGACGGTGTGCTGAACCCCGAAAAGCCATCTCCTGCAAAAGAATCTGCTCCCAAGCAAGCCAAGACGCTGCTCGCGGTGACCGCCTGCCCCACCGGTATCGCGCACACCTACATGGCCGCCGACTCGTTGGTCGCGGCAGCCAAGAAGGCCGGCACCACACTGCACGTCGAGACGCAGGGTTCCTCCGGCAGCACCCCGCTGGACGCGGAGACGATCGCGGCGGCCGACGCCGTCATCTTCGCCACCGATGTCGGCGTCAAGGACAAGCACCGCTTCGCCGGTAAGCCCGTCGTCGCCTCCGGGGTCAAACGGGCGATCAACGAACCGGACAAGATGGTCGCCGAAGCCCTTGCCGCCGCAGACGATCCGAACGCCGCCCGCGTCGAGGGAGGCGCCGGTCCGTCCGCGCCGAGCGGCGCAGCCCGGGCCGGCAACGTCGGCTGGGGCACCCGCACGCGTCAGATCCTGCTCACCGGCGTGAGCTACATGATTCCGTTCGTCGCCGCAGGCGGCCTGCTGATCGCGCTCGGATTTCTGCTCGCCGGATACGACATCGCGAACACGCCGGACGGGGCGGAACCACTGTCGTTCGGCATGAACTCGCTTGGCAGCCATATCGCCACCGAGAACACGTTGACCAACCTGCCCTCCGGCGGCCTACTCCAATACCTCGGCGCGGTGCTGTTCACCCTCGGCGGGCTGGCGTTCATGTTCCTGGTGCCCGCGCTGGCCGGCTACATCTCGTTCGCGATCGCCGACCGGCCGGGCATCGCCCCCGGATTCACCGCGGGCGCGGTCGCCGTGTTCGTCGGCGGCGGCTTCATCGGCGGCATCGTCGGCGGTCTCATCGCCGGCTTCACCGCACTGTGGATCAGCCGGATCGCCGCACCGCGATGGCTGCGGGGTCTGATGCCGGTCGTGATCATCCCGCTGTTCGCCTCACTGGCAGTCGGCCTGCTGATGTTCCTGCTGCTCGGCCGCCCATTGGCCGCCATCACGTCGGGCCTGACCAACTGGCTCGGCGGCATGACCGGCAGCTCCGTCATCATCCTCGGCGTCATCCTCGGCCTGATGATGTGCTTCGACCTCGGCGGCCCGGTCAACAAGGCGGCCTACGCGTTCGCCACCGCCGGGCTCAACGTCGCCGACCCCGCCTCGCTGCGCATCATGGCCGCGGTGATGGCCGCGGGTATGGTTCCCCCGCTCGCGATGGCGCTGGCCTCGGCGGTCCGGCCCACGCTGTTCACCGAGCCGGAGCGGGAAAACGGCCGGGCCGCTTGGCTTCTCGGCGCCTCATTCATCTCTGAGGGCGCGATCCCGTTCGCCGCGGCCGATCCGCTGAGGGTGATCCCGTCGATGATGTTCGGCGGCGCCATCACCGGTGCGATGATCATGGCGTTCGACGTCACACTGAAGGCTCCGCACGGCGGGATCTTCGTCTTCTTCGCGATCGGGAACCTGCTCTGGTTCCTCGTCGCCCTAGCGGCGGGGACCGTGGCGGGCGCACTCGCCGTCGTCGCCGCCAAGCAGTTCATCAAGCCCAGCACGCAAACCGAAGAGGCGCCCGCGCTCGCGGCCGTCTGATTCCAACCCACCATTGAAGGAGAACCATGCCCAGCAAGACCGTCATCGTCGGATCGGCCATCGGTCTGCACGCCCGCCCCGCGGCGATCATCGCCGAGGAAGTGGTCAAGGCCGGAGTGCCCGTCACGCTCTCGATGGACGGCGGCGAGCCCGTCGACGCAGGATCTGCGCTGATGATCATGACGCTGGGCGCAGGCAACGGCGCCGAGGTGACCGTCGACTGTGACGACGCGGACGTGCTCGCCACCGTCGCGGGATTGGTACAGCAGGACTTGGACGCCTAGGCCGCCTGATCTCACGTGAGGCCCCTCACGTGCGCCGAGCCAAGATTGCGGACCTGACCCCCTTCGCCGCCCCTTAAGATTGGCTGCGTGCAATCAGGCAGTTCGCTCGTCGTTATGCTTTGTGCTGCCCTGGGGCCCGTAGAGGGTTTGCTGTGGGCGCACCGGCATACTGCCACCTGGTCGAAATTCGGGGGAGGTGCGTAACGAGTGCACCGTTTTGGTGTGCTGCTGGCGGTGCTGTTGCTGGCACTGGTCAGCGCTCCTCCGGCAGCGGCTATCGAGCCACCCAAGATCGATCCGGCGGCGATGCCGCCCGACGCGACGGGCCCCGATCAGCCCATGGAACAGCGCCGCGTCTGTTCGGCCCCGACGGCGTTTCCCAACTCGAATTTCGCCGACAAACCCTGGGCGAACGACTACCTGCGCCTAGCCGAGGCACAGAAGTTCGCCACGGGCGCGGGCATCACCGTCGCCGTCATCGACACCGGGGTCAACGGCTCACCGCGCGTCCCCGCAGAACCCGGCGGCGACTTCGTCGACCAGGCCGGTAACGGGATGTCGGACTGCGATTCCCACGGCACGCTGACGGCATCGATCATCGCGGGCAGACCGGCGCCGACGGACGGCTTCATCGGGGTCGCGCCCGACGCCCGCATCCTGTCGCTGCGGCAGACCTCGGAAGCCTTCCAAACCGTTGGCGCGCGAACCGACCCCAATGACCCGAACTCGACGCAGACGGCCGGTTCGCTGCGCAGCCTGGCCCGCGCGGTCGTGCACGCGGCCAACCTCGGCGCACAGGTCATCAACATCAGCGAGGCCGCCTGCTACAAGGTGACGAGGCTGATCGACGAGGCAGGGCTGGGCGCCGCGATCAACTACGCGGTCAACGTCAAGGGCGCGGTCATCATCGTCGCGGCGGGCAATACCGGCCAGGACTGCAGCCAGAACCCACCACCCGATCCCTCGATACCCGCGGACCCGCGCGGCTGGAAGCAGGTGCAGACGATCGTCAGCCCGGCGTGGTACTCGCCGCTGGTGCTGACCGTGGGCGGCGTCGCCCCGAACGGTCAGCCGAGTACGTTCTCGATGTCCGGACCATGGGTGGGCGCCGCGGCGCCCGCCGAGAATCTCGTCGCGCTCGGCTACGACGGGCGGCCGGTCAACGCGCTGACTGGTCAAGACGGACCGATTCCGATCAGCGGCACCTCGTTCGCCGCCGCCTACGTGTCCGGGCTGGCCGCACTGCTCAAACAACGGTTCCCCGTTCTGACACCAGCTCAGATCATGAACCGGATCACCGCCACCGCGCGACATCCGGGCGGAGGCGTCGACAACTATGTCGGTGCAGGCGTCATCGATCCGGTCGCCGCGTTGACGTGGGACGTGCCCGCAGGACCGCGGGAGGTGCCCTATCAGGTCAAGGAAGTCCCGCCACCGGTCTACATTCCGCCACCGGACCGGGGACCGATCACCGCGGTCGTCGTCATCGGCTTCGGTCTGGCCCTGGCGCTCGGGCTCGGCGCCCTTGCCCGGCGCGCGCTGAGGCGCCGATGAGCGGCTTCACGTCCATGTTCGGGCTGCGCCTGACGACCGGCCATGCCATCTGGGCGGCGGTGCTGATACCGGCCGTCATCCTCTTGTTCATCCAGCTCGACCTGCTCTGGGTCGGGATCACCCTGGCGGTGATCATCGCTCTCGCAGCGATTTTGACGGTTCGTGGCCGACGGCTCACCGGCTGGATCGCGGCGGTGTTCGCATGGCGGCGGCGCCATCGCAGAGTTCCCGAGAAGCCGTCCGAACCGGCCGTCGGGGCCACCGTCATGCCCGGCGATCATGTCGCGGTCCGCTGGCAGGACGGCTACCTGATCGCCGCAATGGAACTCGTCCCGCGGCCGTTCACTCCGACCGTGATCGTCAACGGCGAGGCCTTCACCGACGATGTCGTCGACACCCGGCTCGTCGAGCGGCTGCTCGCGGCGCACTGTCCCGATCTCGAAGCCGACGTGGTGTCGGCCGGCTATCGAGTGGGAAAGACCGCGCCGTCGAGCCTGGTCGCGCTGTACGAGCAGGTCGTCGGGCCCTACCCGGCCCCGGCCAATCGACGCACCTGGATCGTGCTGAGGGCCGATCCCGAGCACACCCGCAAATCCTCACAGCGACGCGACTCCGGCGTCGCGGGGCTGGCGCGGTATCTGGTGGCGTCGACCACGCGGATTGCAGATCAGTTGGCCAGCAACGGTATCGATGCCCAGCCAAGCCGAAGCTTCGACGACTTCGACCGCGCGACCGAGATCAGCTTCGAGCGCGAGACCTGGTCGGCGATCAAGGGACGCAGCACCTTCACCGCCGCGTACACCGCGCCCGGCGGCCCCGACGTCTGGTGGTCGGCGCGCGCCGACCACACGATCACGCGGGTCCGCATTCGGTCGGGGGTGGCTCCCACCGCCACCGTGTTGTTGACGACGCTGGCGAATCCGACTACGCCGCGCGGATTTTCGTGCCTGTTCGGCGGACAGCGGGCCGCGTTGCTGGGCATCAGCCCCGTCAACGACCGCCACTACGAACTGCCGGTCGGTTCTGCGGGGGTGCTCGTCGGCGAGACCGCCGACCGCTATCCGGTGTACATGCCGTTCGACGACATCGACGTGAGCATCAACGTGGGCGACGCTCGATTGTTCACGCAGTTCGTCGTGCGATCGGCCGCCGCAGGAGCGGTCGTCACCCTGCTCCCGCAGTTCGCGGAGTTCGCGGCTTCCGTCAACGGCCACATCGGCCAGGAGGCCAAGGTCGCGTGGCCGAACGCCACCACTTATCTTGGCCCACACCCCGGCATCGGACGGGTTGTGTTGCGCGACAATTTCATCCAGACACCACGCCATCGTCAGCTGCCAATCCGGCTGATCAATCCGCGTGAGGAGAGCCGCTACCAGATGGTGCTGGAGAGCTGAGCGATGTCGGTCCAGCGGGTCAACCCCGGTTCGCTCACCAGCCAAGCCGCAGAGATGAAGGGCCAGAACTGGCACAACCCTGCTGAGGACGTCGTGGCGCCGCCGGACGCGGTGCCCTCGACGGCCGACGCGATCGCCAACCTCAACCAGAACGCGCAGTCGCTCAAAGAGTTCGAGGAGTGGGCGAAGGTCGAGAATCAGCGCGTCGCAGAGATGCTCGAGATCGCCGCGCAGGCCTACCAGAAGGTCGACGACGAGTACGGCATCGCGCTCGACAATCCCGAACGGGCCGCTGCCGTCGACGCCATCAGCATTCCTTCTCCGCCGACACCAGCGCCCGAAATCCCGGCTCCCGCAGGTACTCCGCGGCTCCTTGATGCCAGCGGATATCGCAACGTCATCCAGACGCAGATCGAACTGAGCGCACCGGACACCGGCGCTTCGCTGAAGAACGCGATGCTGTACTGGTCGGCGGCGTCCAACCGGGTCAAGGGCAACAAGCCGAAACCTCCGCCCGGCGACTGGGAGGGCGACGCCGCCGACGCGGCCTACGCGCGAATGACCGCGTTCGGTAACTGGCTGGCGCAGCTGTCGGAGGCGTGGCACGAGCTGGCCGAGGCCGCATCGAAGATCCTCAACGCACATGAGAAGGCAAAGGCCGCCCACGTTCCCATCTACGACGAGTACGTCGCGCTGGAAGCGCGCATAAAGGAGCTCGCCGACGCGCCCGGGCCGCAGGCCGGGATTCAAAGACAGATCGATCTGGCCCGCCGGCGGTTGGCAGAGCTACAGGCGCTGTCCGACGAGTTACGCCAGCAGTACGCCGGCGAGGCGACGTTCACACCGGTGCGGCCGGTGGATCCGCCGTTCAAACCGGCCGACAGCTTCGCCCCCGGGGGCGGCGGTGGCGGCGACGGTGGTGGTGGCGGCGCTGAGCCCACCGGTGATCCCGCAGCGATGGCCCAGAAGATGGGCGAGTCGATGGGCACCTCGCAGCATCAAGCAGGTGCGGGGCAAGGTGGCGGCTCCGGAGGAGGATCGCCATCCGGCGGTGAATCACCCTCGGGCGCAGGCCCTTCCGCGAGCAGCGTAGGCGGATCGGAGGGCGGAGGACCCCAGACGGGCTCGCCGAGAGCACCCACCGACCCGAGCCTGCGCCCCGCGGGGGCAGGTGGTGGATCGGGCGGCGGCTCGGGCGGTGGAGCGGGCGGTGGCGCCGGATCGGCACCACTTTCACCCGCGGTGTCGGCCGAGACCGTCGCGCCCGCCCCACCCATGCCGGTGTCCGCGGCGCCCGCGGCCGCCGCGGCCGCGCCGGGAGGCATGGCCGGCGGGATGGGCGGCATGGCGCCCATGCACGGGGGACACGGCGCACAGCAGGGCAAGGAGAAGCGTCGCGATCCGCGCACGGCACCCGACGAGGATCTGTACGTTGAGGACCGCCCGTGGACCGAGGGCGTCGTCGGTAACCGCCGCCGCCGCGAAGTGCAGGACGGCGGGCCGCGCGAACACGACGACGAGCAGGACGACGACGAGTGACCGACGACATGCATCCCGACGTGGCCGCTGTGCTGCAGCAGGCGCAGCGGCTGCAGTCGCTGATGGACGAGCAGCTGCACAAGATGAAGAACGAGACGTTCACCGCCACCGACGACGCCGAAACCGTCGAGGTGACGCTCAACGGCCACCACCACCTCACCGGGACCTTCATCGCGGACGGTCTGCTGCGGTTGGGTGCACCGACAGTCGAGCAGCGGCTCAACGAGGCTCTTCGGAAGGCCACCGACGCCGCGTCCAGGTCGATCGAGCTCGACAGGGACCGTATCGACGCCGTCGTCGCCGATATCACCGCGGGTCTGCAGAAGGACTGAGCCCGAGTATCGTTCGTTCGTGGCGAACCGCGATCACGGCGACCCGGGCGATGCCCCCTCGGTCCCTCCCCCGCTCACCGAAGTGGCCAATTCCACCCGCCCGTCCGCGGCCGAGGAGGCCCGCACCATCGCGGCGTCGACCAATACGGGCACGCTGGCCACGCTGACCGAAGCCGGCGATCCGTGGGCGTCGTTCGTGACGTACGGATTGCTCGGCGGCGCACCGGTGTTGTGCGTTTCGAACCTCGCCGAGCACGGTCGTAATCTCGCGGGCGACCCGAGGGCCAGCATCGCGATCGTCGCACCGAGCTCGGAGTCCGATCCGCTGGCCAGCGGCCGCGTGACCCTGGCCGGCGTAGTGGAAGCCCCGACGGGCGACGAGTTGGCCTGGGCCCGCGACGCACATCTGGCTGCGGTCGCGGCTGCCAAGTACTACATCGACTACAGCGACTTCACCCTCTGGGTGCTGCGCGTGCAGCGGGTGCGCTGGGTCGGCGGCTACGGCCGAATGGAGTCGACCACCGGCGAGGACTACTGCGCTGCCACGCCGGACCCGGTTGCGCCGCACGCGGCGGGGGCGATCGCTCATCTGAACGCCGATCACGCCGACTCGCTCGCCGCGATGGCCAGGGCGCTCGGCGGTTACCCGGACACCACCGCGGCGACCTGCACCGGCGCCGACCGCTACGGCCTCGATCTGCGGCTGACGACCGAACGGGGCATCGCCTACACGCGGATCGGTTACGCCGACCCGATCGACTCGTACGACCAATTGCGTTCGGCGACCGTCGAGCTGGCGCGTCGCGCCCGGGGGGACTGAAATACGATCGCCCTATGGCAGATGCGAGCGCACGCCCCGAGACCTGGCCAGCAGCGTTCGAGCTGATCCGCACCCGCGGTTACGAGCACCGCGAGGAACCCTTCAAGCTGGCCAGCGGTCAGCTCAGCCATGACTACATCGACGGCAAGTACGCCATCGACAACGGGGAACGCCTGACGATCGTCAGCCGCGCCATCGCCGACCTGGCCGCGCTGAACGGCATCGAGTTCGACGCGGTCGGTGGGCTCACCATGGGCGCCGACTCGATCGCCATCGGTGTCGCGATGGTGACCGGTAAGGCCTGGTTCTCCGTACGCAAGGAACAGAAGTCGCGCGGTCGCGAGCAGTGGATCGAGGGGACCAGGCTCGAGCCGGGAACCCGGGTGCTGCTCGTGGACGATGTGATCAGCACCGGCGGTTCCACCGAGATCGCACTCGAGCGCGTCGTCGCCGTCGGCGCCGTCGTCGCCGGCGTGATCCCGATGGTGGATCGCGGCGACGTCGCGGCCAGGCGCTTCGCGAAACGCGATGTGCCGTTCGCGGCGCTGGTCACCTACCGCGACCTCGGCATCGAACCCGTCAAGGACGTCTGACGACCAGCACACCGCCCGGCTCGATTCCGACGGTGACGGGATCGCCAGGGGTCAGCGCCCTGGCCGCCGCGCCCGATATCTGGGCGTTGATCACCGAACCGTCCGGCATCGCGACGTAGACGCGCGAGATCGGTCCCAGGAACGCGATCGAGCTGACCTTGGGCGTTCCAGCACCGCCGGCCGGCCCGGCGGTGACGGTGACAGCCTCCGGGCGCACCATCGCCAGCCCGGTGCCCGACGTGATCGAGCCGGGCAGCGTCGGCACCGCGGTGCCGAGCAGCTGCGCGCGGCCACCCGAAACCTGCACGGGCACTTTGTTGTTCAACCCCACGAACTCCGCGACAAACGGTGTCGCCGGGGTGGCGTACAGGTCGGCGGGCGTGGCCAGCTGTTCGAGCCTGCCCTGATTCATGACACCCACCCGGTCGGCGACGGCGAGCGCCTCCTCCTGATCGTGGGTGACGAACAGCGTCGTGATGCCGACCTCGAGTTGCACCCGACGTATCTCGTCACGCAACTGCGCGCGGACCTTGGCGTCCAGCGCCGAAAGCGGCTCGTCGAGCAGCAGTACCCGCGGCTGGATCGCCAGCGCACGCGCCAGCGCGACCCGTTGCTGCTGCCCGCCCGACAACTCGTGCGCGTACTTTGCCTTGTGCGCACCCAAACCGACCAGGTCGAGCATATCGACGGCCCGAGATATCCTCTCGAGCTTGCCTTTTCCGCGCATCTTCAACCCGAATGCGACGTTGTCGAGCACGGTCAGATGCGGGAAGAGGCTGTACGCCTGGAACACCATGCCCATGTCACGCTTGTTGGCAGGGACGCGGCTGACATCGCGACCGCCGACGGACACCGTGCCCGACGTGGCGTCGTCGAGGCCCGCGAGGATGCGCAGCGCGGTGGTCTTGCCGCAGCCCGACGGACCAAGCAGCGCAACAAGTTCGGATGGTTCGATGTGCAGCGTCAGCCCGTCGAGGGCCTTGACGTCGCCGTACAACCGTGTCAGGCCGGCCACATCGACGGCCGTACCCTGCGTTTTCGCGTTCATGCGGTCACTCCTTGGACTCGTCTGCGCCCGCGTGTCACCAGCGACAGGACAAGCAGCAGCACGAAGCCGAACACCAACACCGCCAGCGAGGCGGCCACCGACGTCGGACCGTCCGTCTTACCGATCCCGACGATCTGCACCTGCAGCGTCTCGAACCCGGAGAGCGACGCGATCGTGTATTCGCCGAGCACCACCGCGATCGATATGAAGGCGGCAGAAAGAATCCCGGACCAGATGTTGGGCACCACGATCCGCAGCATCGTCGTCCCCCATCCCGCGCCCAGCGACCGTGCCGCTTCAGTGAGGGTCTGCAGGTCGATCGACGACAAGGCCGCATCGAGCGCGCGGTAGGCGAACGGCAGCACCAGCACCACGTAGACGAACGTCAGCGTCAGCGGGGATTCACCAAAGAAGTACGCCACCCACAGGTACACATTGCGTAGCCCGACCACGATCACCAACGCGGGGATCGTCAGCGGCAGCAGGCACAAAAACTCCACTGCGCCCCTGGCCCACGGCGAGCGCAGTCGGACCCAGATCATCGTCGGGACCAGGACCACCAGCGTCGCAACGACTGTGAACACGGCAAGCAGCAGTGAGACCACGATCGCCTGATACAGCGCGTCGTCGGTGACGAGGCTCGTCCAGGCCTGCCATGTGCGGCCGTCATCGACGAGTCGGCGGGTGGAGAAATCCGCCATGGCGTACAGCGGAAACAGGAAGAACAGGCCGAACAACACCCAGAGCCCGGCGCGGGCTGGACGTTTCATCGCAGCCACCGCGCCGTGCGCCGCACCAGGACGTTGTAGGCCGCCATCACCACCGCGACGACGACGATCATCTCGAGCGCGAGCGCGTAGGCGAACCCGGACTGACCGAGCACCACCTCACTGACCAACGCGGACCGAATGAGCAGGGGCACGATCGGGCTGCCCTGGCTCACCAACGCGGCTGCGGTCGCGTAGGCGGCAAAGGCGTTGGCGAACAACAACAATGCCGATCCGAGGAAAGCCGGCGTCAGCAGTGGTACGGCCACCTCACGGAAGTACTGCCACTTCGACGCGCCGAGACTGACGGCGGCTTCGCGCCATTGCTCGCGGATGCCTTCGAGTGCGGGCAGGAAGACGATCACCATCAGCGGGATCTGGAAGTACGTGTACACGAGTATCAGCCCGGCCAGGCCGTAGAGCCATCCCGAACCGGACAGATTCCAGCCGAAGACCTCCTGCACCCACACTGTCAGCACGCCGTTGATGCCGATCGTCGCCAGGAACGCGAAAGCCAGTGCCACACCCCCGAACTGAGCCAGCACGCTGCACAACGAGATCACCGCCCTGCGCACCATCGACGTGGGCGGGCTGCTCACGATCAGCCACGCCAGCACCGCTCCGAGCACCGCGCCGATGATCGCCGTGCTGGCCGACAACAGCACGCTGGACCACAGCGCCCCGAGCGCTGTCGACGAGAAGAGCGCGCCGATGCGGCTGAGGGAGAACGCGCCGTCCACGACGAACGCGTTGACGATCACCGTCACCGTCGGGATCACCAGGAACACCACGACGACCGCGAAGAACGGCAGCAGGGGCAGGGCCTCTGTGAGTCGGTTGCGTAGTTGCGTTCCGCCCGGCACGTCAGCCGATCGCTTCAGCCCAGTTGTCGGAGAGATACGCAGTGGCCTTGTCGGTCTGCTCGGGGCTCGGCACGGTGACCGGCCCGTCGATCACCGGGATCGACGCCGCGACCGCCTGATCCAGAGAGCCGTCCGCCATCATGTTGTCCGCTCGCACCGGACGCACACCGCCTGCCGCGTAAAGGTTCTGGCCCTCGTCGCTGAAGAGGAACTCCTGCCACAGCCGCGCTGCCGCGGGATGCGGGGCGTCCTTGTTGATCGCCTGGTAGTAGTAGCCCGCGACCGCATGGTCCGGCGGAACCAGCACCTGCCACGACGGGAGCTTCTTCGTCTCGACCGCGTTGAGATAGTTCCAGTCGATGACCACCGGGGTCTGGCCGGACTCTATGGTCGCCGGGGTCGGGTCGACCGGCAAGAAGTTGCCCGCCTCGTTGAGCTTGCGGAAGAACTCCACACCCGGCGCGATGTCGTCGGCCGAACCGCCCTGCGACAGTGCGACCATCAGCACGCCGGAGAACGCGGCACCGGCCTGGGTCGGATCGCCGTTGAGTGCGACCTTGCCGTTGTATTCGGGCTTGAGCAGATCGTTGACCGAGGTGACCGGCGGCACCTTGGCGGAATCGAAACCGATCGACATGTAACCGCCGTAGTCGTTGACCCACGCCCCTTCGCGCTCCTTGTATGCCATCGGGATGTCGTCCCATACCGCCACCTTGTAGGGCGCGAACATCGCGGTATTGGCCAGCGCCACCGACTGGCCGAGGTCGAACACGTCAGGCGCGGTGCTGCGGCCCCGCTGCTGGTTCGCGGCATTGATCTCCTCCTTGCTCGACGCGTCGGGCTGTCCCGAGTTCACTTTGATCCCGTACTTGTCCTCGAACGCCTTGATGATGGCAGCGTAGTTAGCCCAAGTAGGCGGCAGCGCAATCACATTCAGCTCGCCCTCCTTCTTGGCGGCCTCGACCAGACCGTCCATGCCGCCGAAGTCCTCGGCCGACGTGGCCGCACGGGCGTTGACCCCGGATTCTGTCTGCTCCTCCGCGTTGTTCTTCTCCGGAGGTGCGCAGCCGATCAGACCGGTGAGCAGAAGGACCGATGCGGCCGCGGCCGCCGTGAGGCGTGAGAACTTCATTGCCGAACCTTCCGATGGCGGGGAAGCGGCGCAGTGGCGCAGACATGACGGCTGTGCGACGCGGCGTGAAACGATTGCATATGCGGCGCTCGACCCTACCGTGATCACGCCAGACCGTGTGCGTGTTCACACGACTTCGGTTGCCGCACATATGCGCAGGTAACAGCGATAGCATCAGTGTGTGGCCGAACGCGAAGCCTCGGGGGATTTCGATTACCTGATCGGCGACCTGCCTGAAACGCCCTCGGAATCCGAGGACTCGGACGGCGACGAGACGCTGCTGGAGTCGGGTCCGGCCGACGACTACGAACCGGCGCCGCACGACCACCCCCCGGGGGCGTTCGACGCCTTCGACGCGGACACCTGGTACTTCGAACCCGCGCCGGCGCCCTGGTACCGCGGCAGGCATGTGCTGGCCGTGTGGATCGCCGCCGGGGCCGCCGCGGCGGCGCTGGTGGTCTCGGCAGTTCTGTTGATCGTTCGCAATCCCGGCCCGGAAGTGGAGACCACGGCGCCGACCGAGGCGCCGTCGACCACGACGGCGGTGTCGACCGAACGGACGGCCAGCAGCGAGGTGCCGCCGCCACCGCCTGCGACGTCGGCCGAGCCCATCGACCCCCCTCCGGCGCAGACGGTGCGGCCGCAGAACCCGCGGCCGCGCAGTACTCGGCCGCCCGAGATCGGGGTGACGCGCACACCGGTGACGCGGTCACCCATCAGCGTCGCGCCCCAGCCGCGCGGACCACGCTGACAGCGGTACCACTCAGCGCTGATGCCCGCGGTGATGGAACACGATGCCCGGAACTCCGTACCCGAAGAACGGGTCGTGCTCTGCGTCACACCCGTCACACGGCGAATCCGCACATCGCGCCTTCGACCACGTGAGTGTGCAGTTCCGCGTTCACCAGCGGGTCGAACTGCGCCTCGCCGATCAGTTGCGCGAAGACTCTCCCGCTACCGCCGCCGTAGAAGTGGCCCAGCCCGCGGACCACGCATTGGAAATCCTCGCGCGCGGACCCCGTATCCGGATCGGGCGCCTCGGCCATCATCTCGGTCAGGAACGCCGCGGTGCCGGAACTCACGCCTTCAACTATCGACCACCAACTGGGCCTCAGGCAGCGTTCTCACCGACTTCCCACAGCGCATCAATCGTCTCCATAGCCTGGTTCAGGCTCGCGGCCGCAAGCGGTTTGAGCTCAGCCATCGCGGGATTGACATCCGCCATCGTCAGTTCGGCGACGATGAAGCGAGGCGACAAGCCCGTCATCGACACCGCATGGGGCAACCAAGATTCAGCGTGATCCCAACCCTCCCGGGGTGTGCCCGGACCGTAGCCGCCGCCGCGACTTTCGAGCACGACGAACTCGGTATCGCCGAGCAGACCCGCCCCCGTTTCGGCGTCGATCGACAGCCCGGGCGCGACGATGTGGTCCACCCACGCCTTGACCGTGCTCGGCGGGCCGAAGTTGTACAGCGGAAGTCCGAGCACCACCGTGTCGGCGCGCTTGATCTCGCCGATGAGTTCGGTGGTCAACGCCGGCGACGTCGCGTCACCGAAGTGCGGAATCGAATCCCTCGCCAGGTCGCGATACACGACAGAGCCCTCCGGGTGGGCGTCGCGCCACCGCTGGACGGCACGGGCGGTGAGACGGCGGCTGACGGATTGATCGCCCTGGACCGACGAGTCGATGTGCAGCAACTGGTTCATCAATTCCTCCATCATAGATAGTTAGTGGATAACAAGCTATCTATACCAAATAGATCATATGCATATTCCCGTAGGCTGATGACGTGCCAGAACTGTCCGCGCCGCTGCTCGTGCACCTGGCGCGGCGCATGCAGACCGAGGCCGAAGTGGAGTTGATCGCCTTCGGTCTACGCGCGCGGCACGTCGTCGCCCTGACTCTGCTGCGTGACCTCGGTGGACAGAATCAGTCCGACCTGACCGCGATGCTCGGAATCGACGCGACGAACGTGGTGGGCCTGCTTAACGAACTCGAGTCCGGCGGCCTCATCGAGCGCAGGCGCTCCACCGCAGACCGCCGGCGGCACACCGTGATGCTGACCGCGGCGGGCACACGCAAGCTCACCGAGATCGAGAAGGTGCTCTCTGTCGTCGAACAACGGGTACTCGCCCCGCTGAGCGATTCGGAGCAGCACGATCTGTACGCGCTTCTCGCACGGGCGACCGCGAGCAGCTGCGCTGAGGTGCTTCCGACCACGCAGGCATGCATCGAGGGTTCGGAATAGTCTGAATGCCATGGCCCAAATCGACGCTGCGGCCTTGTTCGCGCAATCGCCCGTTGCGATGCTCGCCACCGTCGGGCCCGACGGCGCGCCACACATTGTGCCCGTGGTGTTCGCGGTCAACACCGACCGCGAACAACCAGTCATCTACACCGCCGTCGACGCCAAACGTAAGTCCACCAAACGGTTGCAGCGGCTGACCAACATCGAGGCCAACCCCCGGGTGAGCGTGCTCGTCGACAACTACGACGAAGACTGGACCCAGCTATGGTGGGTGCGGGCCGACGGCGTCGCCGAGATCCACCACAGCGGTGATGAGATGGCGAGCGGCTATGCGCTGCTGCGGCGCAAATACGTTCAGTACCAAAGGCTTGCACTCGACGGTCCCGTCGTCACGATCACCGTCGGGCGGTGGTCGGCGTGGCAGGCGTGACCCGTCACCTCCGTCGGATGCTCTGAGGCCACACGCCACGAGTTGTGTCATTCCCTTGTGCTCGGTGACGGTTCGGAGAATTCTGGTTCAACGAACCTGGAGGAAACGTCATGGCCGACAAGACGACAACTTCCCAAGCCGGAGCTGCCCCCACCGCGGACAGTCCGGCCGCCATCCGCAACGTGGTGCTGGTGGGCCCATCGGGTGGCGGCAAGACAACACTCGTCGAGGCGTTACTGGTCGCCGCCGGAGTACTCAACAGACCGGGATCGGTCGTCGACGGGACCACCGTCTGCGATTGCGACGAGGCGGAGATCTCGCAGCAGCGCTCGGTCGGTCTCGCCCTGGCGTCACTGGAGCACGACGGCGTCAAGGTCAACCTGATCGACACACCCGGCTACGCCGACTTCGTCGGCGAACTGCGCGCCGGGCTGCGAGCCGCGGACTGCGCGCTGTTCGTCATCGCATCCAACGAGCAGATCGACGAGCCGACCAAGTCGCTGTGGCTGGAGTGCAGCCAGGTCGGGATGCCGCGGGCCGTCCTCATCACGAAACTCGACCACGCCCGCGCGAACTACGACAACGCGCTGACGGCGGCGCAGCAGGCGTTCGGCGACAAGGTGCTGCCGCTGTACCTCCCCGCCGACTCCGGCTCAATTGTCGGCACCGCCGGCGGGCCGTGCACAGGGCTCATCGGATTGCTCTCGCAGACCCACTTCGAATACGCCGACGGCAAGCGCACCGCGTCCCACGAACCCGACACCTCCTACCGCAACGCGATCGACGAGCTGCGCGGCAGCCTGATCGAGGGAATCATCGAGGAGTCCGAGGACGAAACGCTCATGGAGCGTTATCTCGGCGGCGAGGAGATCGATCAGTCGGTGTTGATCGACGATCTCGAGAAGGCCGTCGCGCGCGGGTCGTTCTTTCCGGTCATCCCCGTGTGCAGCACCACCGGCGTGGGCACCCACGAGTTGCTGGAGGTCATCACCAGCGGATTCCCGTCCCCGCCCGAACACCAGCTCCCCGAGGTGTTCACCCCGCAGGGCAAGTCCCGCAACAGCTTGCCATGTGATCCGGCCGGCCCCCTCCTCGCCGAGGTCGTCAAGACCACGTCGGACCCGTATCTGGGCCGCGTCAGCCTGGTGCGGGTGTTCTCCGGGACCATCTCCCCCGACGCGACCGTGCATGTGTCCGGCCACTTCTCGTCGTTCTACGGCGCCAACGGCTCCTCCCCCGGCCACGGCGACCCCCGTTGGACGGCCGGCCACGCCGACCATGACGAGGACGAGCGCATCGGCACGCTGTCATTCCCACTCGGCAAGCAACAGCGGCCCGCACCGCAGGTGGTGGCCGGTGACATCTGCGCCATCGGACGGCTGTCGCGCGCCGAGACCGGCGACACGCTGTCCGCGAAGGCGGACCCGTTGGTGCTCAAACCATGGACCATGCCAGAACCGTTGCTGCCCATGGCCATTCAACCACACGCCAAGACCGACGAGGACAAGCTTGCGGTCGGGTTGCAGCGGCTTGCGGCCGAGGATCCGACGCTGCGCATCGAACAGAACCCCGAGACACATCAGATCGTGTTGTGGACCATGGGCGAGGCGCATTCCGGTGTGGTGCTCGACGCGCTGGCACGCCGCTACGGCGTCGCCGTCGACACCGTCGAGTTACGGGTGCCCCTGCGAGAAACGCTGGGCGGCAAGGCCAAAGGACATGGGCGGCATGTCAAGCAGTCCGGCGGCCACGGCCAGTTCGCGGTATGCGACATCGAGGTGGAGCCGCTGCCGGAAGGGTCCGGTTTCGAGTTCGTCGACAAGGTCGTCGGCGGTTCCGTTCCACGGCAGTTCATTCCGAGCGTGGAAAAGGGTGTGCGCGCTCAGATGGAGAAGGGCCTTCTCAACGGGGCGGGCTCGGGCTATCCGGTCGTCGACATCAAGGTGACGCTGTTCGACGGAAAAGCGCACAGCGTCGACTCATCCGACTTCGCGTTCCAAATGGCAGGCGGGCTCGCGCTGCGTGAGGCGGCTTCGGCGACCAAAGTGAACCTGCTCGAACCGGTCGACGAGGTCTCGGTCGTGGTGCCCGACGATTTCGTCGGCGCCGTGATGAGCGACCTGGCCGGCCGGCGCGGCCGCGTGGTGGGCACGGACAAGGTCGGCGAGGACCGCACCGTCGTGAAGGCCGAGATACCCGAGGTCGAGTTGACCCGGTACGCGATCGACCTCCGGTCCCTCGCGCACGGCGCCGGATCCTTCACGCGATCCTTTGCTCGCTACGAGCCGATGCCGGAGCAGGCGGCGGCCAAGGTGCGGGCGTCCGTATAGCAGGACAGGACAAGCTCACTGACGCGTCGCGTAGTACAGCACGCTGTGATACACCTCGCGCAACAGCATCGGAATCTTCGTGTGAACGGTCTTGAAGGCGCTGGTGGGAGTGGGCGACGGGTGCGCGTCAAGCCCTAGGTGGGCGGCGACGCGCGTGGCGCGGCGCATGTGCAGCGGGTCGGTGACAATCAGCACTCGGTCCAGGCCATGTTCGGAAAGCAGCGGCTGGGCGAAAACGAAATTCTGCTTGGTGGTGCGCGATTGCGCCTCGATGAGCAGACGGTCCTCCGGGATGCCCGCCCCGATCAGCCACTCGCGGCCGGCCTCGGATTCGGCAAGCGTGTCGCCCTGCCCGACGCCGCCTGTCACGACGATCCAACCGACTCGGCCGGACCGAAACAGCTCGGCAGCATGCCGCAATCGCTCCTCGAACACCGGTGACGGCTCGTCGTCGTCGACGGCCGCGCCGAGAACGATTGCCGCATACGCCGAGACGGGGTCGGATTGCTCGCTGAATGCAGCGATGTCGATGGCAAGGCCGAGGACCCCTGCCAGAAACAGCGCGGGAGCGATTGCGATTCGTCGAAGTCTTCGGACGAGCCGTCTGCGTCGCGCCGGTCCGACGAACCGCATCCATGTCACGATACTTTGTGCGACCCCCTTCCCTGGCGTTCACTATGGGGGCTAACGCGACCACCCACTAGCGCGGCGGGTCGCCCTGCCAGCTGAAGCTGTTGACGTATTTGCCCATATCCAAAGCGATCTGGGTGTTGGCGCCGGAGGGCTTGCCGAACCCGAAGTCGGGTCCGAATTCGTGGTAGGGCCCCACCGCCGAGGCCACGAGAGCGAGATCGTTCTTGATGGCGACCATGATCAGCACCCGCATCCTCTGGTAATTGCTGTTGGCACCCTGCGGCCACCAGTCGACGATCTCTCCGAACCCGCGCTGGTAGCCGACCATCGCGTTGGGAATCTCGTACGCGGTCCGGGTATCGGGAAACATCTTGCTCACCAGTTCTTCAGCGATCTGCTCAGGTGACCGGCCGGCGACGGGAACACTGAAGAACTGCATGCTGCCGCCATCACCGCCAAGGAACTCGGCCATCACCTTGTTCGGCTCGGTGGTGATGCGGTAAGCCGAACTGGGCGCGGGATGCGACACCGAGAACGTGCCGTCGGCGGCGGTGAAGCGTGGGTTTATCGTGACCGGCGTACCCGTCGGCGGCCTGCCGCACTCCGGCGGGCACATGTAGCGCGCGGGGGGCTTGCTGATCATCGCCGACAGCCCGACCAGCGCCCCCGCCACGACGGCGATGGTGGCGAACCATATCAGCACCAACCGTGTGCGCGACGTGCGACGCGGCTGGGGCGCCTCGTACGTGCCGGCCGGAACCGCGTATCCGGGAAAGAAATCCGTCGTCGTCGTGGTCACGGCGTGTCGGGACCTTCACGCACCGGACGGGCGTCGCGCCGGTCTTCGCGTGACGACCGTGACGATGCCCGCGTCGCCACCCCGCACGCGGGGCAGAAAGCCATGTCCGGCACCACATGTCCGCAGTGCGTACACAACAGCGGCTCATCCGACTGGATCTCGTCGTGCACCTCGTGCAGCAGCGCCAGATGCAAACCGATGCGCAACACCAGCATGGCGACCAGCGTCAGTGCCAGATAGAGCACCAGCATCAACAACTGCGGGACACGGGCGACGTCGATCAGGCCCAGCCCGAGATAGACGGCGAGGATCGCCGCCGCGAGGCCGACGAGAACCAGCCGCACCATGCCGGGGTGCTGGTCTTTCTTACTTGCCGGGCGGGTGAACCACAGTGCAGCACCGATCAATCCACCAGCGGCCGCAGTGATCAACGGTATCGAGATGCCCCTGATGCCCGCCTCGACGAGCAGGCTCTCCAGTGGGCGCTTGCTGATGGCCCCGGTCCCGAACAGCGGAACCGACCGCGTCATCGCCGCCGCGGCCATGAACGCGAAGGCGCCCAGCATACCGATCCTGAAGCCGTCCAACGCTTCTCGTGAGGACGGTCGGAACACCCTCACGATCACAGCCGGCATCAGCATCAGGATCACCCCGCCCAGGGGGATGCCGATCCCTACGCGGAGCATCCGCATGCCCGTGATGGCCGAGCCCAGACCGACCTCGTACGAGCGGGCGACCATCGCACCCGTGAGCAGGACCCATCCCACCCCGAATCCAACGCCGAGCACCGCGGTGAGCACCAATGTGCTGACCGGGAAGTCGCGGAAGGCATCCGACTCGCGGAGATAAATGAGGTACAGCACGGGCAGGCCCAACGTGCCGACGGTGATCAGGGCGGCGGGCAGACGCAGCAGTGTGAATGCGACGAGGCACACCAGCAGCACCACCAGACCCAGCCGGAACGCCGTTCGGGAGCGCTGCGCCACCTGAGGGAACAGCGAACTGGCCAACGACAGCTGCAGCAGGTGCTCGTTCGGCGCCGCCCCGAAGTTCTTGAGGCGCAACCAGTCCGGGCCCTCGCCAGGCCGCGGTTGCAGGTGGCATCCGCACAGTCCGCAGTACTCGCCGTCCGGTACGTCGGTCTTGCAGATGCGGCATTCCGTTGTCGGGACGGAATCGTCGGGAGTCGTCATTCGGCCGCCTCTTGGAGGATCAGCAGGTTGCGTACGAGGTTGTCGACATCTGGGGTACCGAGCCCGGTGATGAGGTCGTAACCCGGTCCGGCCTCGGCGACGGCGTTGGCGCCGAGCGTCACGTCACGGAACGCGGGCAGCGGCGCCCCCTCGGCGATCCGGTAGAGCAGCGGATTGAAGGCACCGATCAGCTGCCCGCCGTTGGCGAGCAGGTACTGGTTCATCACCGCGGCAAGGCCCGCCCAGATCGGCGCGGACTGCGAGGTCCCGCCACCGACCAGTTCGGTTCCCTTGAAGATGATGCGCACGCCGGTGAAGGGGTCGGCGACGGCCGCGACGTCCGGCGTCAGCCTGCGCTCGGTATCGCTGTCGGGCATCACAGCCCGTTGCCATTCCGGGCGGTCGAACAGGTTGGAAACCCCGCCGCCGCTGCCGACCGACAGCGGGACGTCGTACCAGGCCTGCTCGGCAAGCCACCTGCCGTCGGCGTCGGTGGACAGCGTCGTGCCGCCGACATCGGTCATCTCCGGCAGTGACGCCAGCGAGTCCAGCCCGATATCGGCGTCGCCGGGCGGAGACGACCAGTCGTCGCCACCCTTGCACTCCAGGCCGGCGAGATCGCCGCTCGCGTTGAACGCGGTAGTGCCGTTCGCCTGTGCCGCCGCGAGTGCTTCCCGCGCCGGTGCGAGATCGGCGGCGGTGATGAGTTTGTCGCAACCCCATCCGATCGAAAAGCTCCAGATCGCGCCGGGATAGCGGCGATCGGCTTCGGCGAACAACTCGCCGATCTTCTCGAACGTGCCGTCGCCGGAGATCGTCGACTGGGCGCTGAACACGACCTTGCGCGCATCCGGTGCCACGGCGTGGGCGACTTCGAGATCCATCGTCGTCTCGCCGCGCGGGTCGTCGAGCTCGCCACCGACGACTTCCGGCGTGAACTGGGGCAGCCCGTACGTGGTCGCGAACGCGTCCAGATCGGACTGGTCGAAACCGTCGAAGGCGAAGAACACGATCGTGGTGCCCTTGCCCGTATAGCCGTCGGCGGCCAGCCGCGAAGCGTTGTAGGTGTTCAACAGTGCGCTGGGCTTCAGTCCCTTGTCCGGCACGTCGAGCGGAAACATCCGCGTCTGCGACGTGTGGTGTGGCAGGTAGCCCAGGATCCGTCCCACCTCGGCGACCTCGGGGGTCAGCGCCTCGGGAATCGAGGGCTGTTGCGGCGACGCGTAGAACACCTGACCGCGCTTACCGCGGTAGTCATGGACCTCGACGTCGAATGCGTCGGCCACCTTCTCCGCCGCGCCCTCGAGCACCGCCCAGGCCCGCCCCGGCTTCCACCTGACGTCCAGGCCCTGGCTGTGCGCCCAGTCGAAAACGCCGTCCGGGCGCGCCGGCCCATGCAGCGCGAGGGTCAGCTGGGCGTTGTCGTTGTGCGACGGCCCCAGATCGGTGGAGCTGGCAAGCAGGTACGAGTACGGCCCTGCGATGGCATCGCCGCCGTCTGTGCCGGGACGCGAAGACGTCAGTCGTAGGTCGGAAACGAGCATCATCACGCTGACGGCAACCAACGCCAGCACGCCGATATGCCGCGCCTTCACTCCAACCAGCGTACTTGCGAGAATTCCGCCCAGCCGGTGCTAGCCCGTTCGGGGGTGCGTGGCCGACGGGGCCGGCGGGGCGATCACCGACGGGGAGAACGGGTTGGGGCCACCGGGCTCCAGACGCGGCGCCTTCTCAGTCGGCTCGACCGGCGCGGCCGACGTCGTGGTCGTGGTGGTCTCCGAGGTGGTGGTCTCGGTGGTCTCGCTCGGTGCCTCTTCTTCGCTGGAGCACGATGCGGTGAGCACAACCATCGCGGTGACCGCGGCGCCGCCGGCGATGGCCGCCACGCGGCGACCCAAAACTGACCTCATGTCTCAGTCCTTACTGTCCCGACCAATGCCAGCTGCTACCAAGATCAAACCGGCATCCGGAACTTTAGCCGAACGCTGAGCAAGCCGCCCGACGAATTTCTCCGTTGGCGATCGTTGTCACCGGACAACCGAACCCTTCGCTTCGGCGACCGACGATGAGAGCGACAAAACCTGGTCCAAGCCGGTTAACTGGATGGGCCGACTCGTGGCCGGACCGTCGGCGACAACCGCGAACCCCGCGGAGCCGCCGATCTTCTCGTGAGTGGCCACCAACGCCTGGAGCCCCGCCGACGCGAGGAAGTCCACCGCAGAGAGATCGACGATCAACGCCTTGGGTCGCTGGGCGAGCGCGTCTGCAATGGCCGCCTCGAACGCCGGGATGGTGGCCAGATCTATTTCGCCGCTGACCGCAAGCACAGCGACGCCGTCGTCGTCGTAGCTGACCGAGGTGGTGATCAGATCCTTCGCGGGCACGGCTTTCCTTAAGTCAGCGCCGCAAACTGGTCACGGCGGTGCGCCGAGCTTAACCTGTTGTCGCCGAACGATAGATCTTTGCTTCCACACCGCAGCCCCAGACCCGCAGGCTAGGGTCAAAACAGCAGCGGAAAGCCGGGGAGGTTTCTTCGATGTCCTATCCGACAGATGTGGCCAGCGCGAGCGTCTCGACCGAGGGCTTGTTACCGCAACTGGTGGAGCACCTCAGACAGAACCGCACCGCGCTGCGCGAGGAGTGGGCACGCAGGATCACCGAAGCGGAGTTGTTGACCGCGATGTCGCCCGAGGAGATCTTCTCGGAGGCGACCACGGTGTACGACAGCTACGTCGAAGTGCTCGAGACCGGCAGTGTGGAAGCGCTGCAGGACTACGCACGCGATCTGTCCGAGCGCATCATTCCGCGAGGTGTGGAGACCAACGAGGTGGTCGGCATCGTGCTGCTGCTGCGCGACGTGCTGGCCCGCTCACTGTTCGAGAAGTACCAAACCGACTTTGAACTGCTCAACCGCGTGCTCGACGCGTACGAGCCCGCCGCGAACCGCATCGCCAACACGGTGGCCGTCGGATTCGTGCAGGAACGCGAGCGCATCATCCGCCAGCAGCAGGAAGCGATCCGCGAGCTGTCGACACCGGTGCTGCAGGTGCGTGAGCAACTGCTGATTCTGCCGATCATCGGCGTCCTCGACAGTCAACGTGCACGACAGGTCACCGAACAGCTGCTGCGGGCCATCCGCGCCAACCGCGCCAAGGTCGTCGTCATCGACATCACCGGTGTGCCCACCATCGACTCCACGGTGGCCAACCATCTTGTGCAGACCGTCGACGCGTCGGGACTGATGGGTGCCAGCGTGATCATCACCGGGCTGTCGTCGGAAATCGCGCTGACCCTGGTGACGATCGGTCTCGACCTGTCGAAGATGAACGCCGTCGGCGACCTGCAGGGTGGCATCGAGGAGGCCGAACGGCTGCTCGGCTACGAGGTGACCCGCACCGGCGAGCAACCCGGCTAACGCGAGGCACGGCGCAGGATCTTCATGGCAGTTCCCATCCTCAAGCAGGGCACGATCCTCATCGCCTCGGTGCAGGCCGCACTCTCGGACTCCGACACCGAACAGCTTCGCCATGACCTGATGGAGCGGGTCAGCCGATACCGCGCGCACGGCATCATCGTCGACGTGACCGCGATCGATGTGATGGATTCGTTTGCAGCCCGGTCACTTCGAACGATCGCGCATATGACCCGGCTGCGCGGTGCGGACACGGTGATCGTGGGCCTGCAGCCCGAGGTGGCGTTCGCCATGGTCCAGTTGGGACTCACATTCGACGACATGCACACCGCGCTGGATCTGGAAGAAGGCCTCGCTCTACTGAGTCGGCATCTGCCGAATCGGAAGCTCGAGGATCGGAAACCGGCGATCGGACGCGACCCCGGAAATGTCCATGCCGACTGACTTCGTGGTCGACATCAACGACTCCGATGACATCGTCACCGCGCGCCAAGCGGGGCACGAACTCGCCAAGCAGCTCGGATTCTCGCTGACCGACGTCACGATGATTGCGACGGCGATCTCCGAAATCGCCCGCAACATAACGAGTTACGCCGGTCGAGGCGAGGTCCGCGTCGGAGTTCAGCTCCGCGACGGCAGGCAGGCGCTGGTGGTGAGGGCCGAGGACGACGGTCCGGGCATAGCCGACGTGGAACGCGCGCTTGACGACGGCTACTCCACCGGACGCGGACTCGGGCTCGGACTGCCCGGTGCGCGCAGGCTGATGGATCGACTGCAGATCGAGTCGGAGACGGGCCGCGGCACCGTCATCGAGATGTGGAAGTGGATACCCGAAAGTGTTTAGGCATGGCAAGTTCGGGCCCATCGAATGGGCCGCGGTTCGCCGCCCGCGGTCGGGGGAGGTGGTGTGCGGCGATCATCCGGTGGCATTCGACATCGGCGAGGGTGGCGCGCTGTTCGGGGTGATCGACGGCCTGGGCCACGGCGAGGCGGCGGCTGTGGCCGCGCAGTTGGCGGCCGAGGTCGTGGACCGGGGCCGCGCCGACCCGCTGGATGTGTTGATACAGCGCTGTCATCTCGCTTTGACTGAAACACGCGGCGTCGCAATGACATTGGCCTGCGTCGACTTCGAGGCCAACGAGCTGAATTGGATCGGTATCGGCAACGTGGCGGCCGATCTCGTTGCCAAGCATCCGAGCGGAGTCGAGGTTCGTTCCTCTGCGCTACTGGTCGGGGGCATCGTCGGATACCGGATACCGCAGAGCCTTTCTCCCACCCACGTGCCGATCTCCCCCGGCGACCTGCTGGTCATGTCGAGCGACGGCATCGCCGAACAACACCTCAACGACATCGACTTCGCCGCCCACGCAACGACAATCGCCGAACAACTCGTGGGCCGCTACGGCAGGGAGACCGACGACGCGCTGGTGCTGGCGGCCCGTCATCGAGGTACCGCGTGAGCGACGATCCGGGTGCCGGGGACTTCTACGCGCACTACGCCGCGGCTCTGACCGAGTACGTCAAGTCGGGGTCCGAGGCCAGTCTGGCGGTCGGACACGAACTCGGTAGGCGCGCCTTGAGCGACCGGATGAGCATGCTCGAGATCATCGAGAATCACGCTCGATTCGTCGTCGAGATGAAGCAGGACATGTCGATCGATCCCGACGCCCCGCTGCAGTTCCTGTTGCAGACACTGGCTGCGCTGGATGTGGCGACTCGTGGATTTCTGGACGGTACAAGGCGTTACGAACAGCAGCGGGCCCGTGCGGAGGATCTGGCCGACCGCGACGAGTTCCGCGATGCACTGGTGAATTCATTGCAAGAGGGCTTCTACGTCGCGGATCACACCGGGGCCATCGTTGAGATCAACGACGCCTTCGTCGACATCACCGGGTATGGCCCCGACGGGTTGCCCTACCGGGCCCCGTATCCATGGGTGACCGACGAGACCGCGACGAATCAGCGGCTGTCCGCACTGAGCGAGCACGGCTCCATCGCTACCGATACCGCGATCCGTCATCGCGACGGAACCGTTCGGTGGGTGGCGATCAGCATCAACGCGGTGAGGGAGCAACGCACCGACCATCACGCCTACGTCGGGACCATGCGCGACGTGACCGCCACGCACGCCGTGGCGGAGCGCGAACGAGCGGTGGCGCGGTTGGCCACCGCAGTCAGCGTGGCCCGAAACGTGGACGAGGTGTTGTCGGCCGCACTGACCCAGTCCCGATCTCGGCTCGACACGCAACGCCTGATCGCCGTCGTGTGGCCGCAGGGCGAGGGCGATCCGGTTGTCCACACCGCAGGCGAGCCCGCTGTTTCGAATTGGCGTGAACTCGACGAGGATTGGCGGCGCACCCTCGACGATGCCCGCGACTGGTTGCCTTTGACGGTCACGCCGGTCGGAGCCGTGCCCAGCGCGGGGACGACGCGCGGGTTCGTGGCGGTGACCTCGGGTGCTCGCGACGTCGTCGTATGCCTAGAGCACCGGATTCCGCGCCGGGTCAGCGACGAGGACCGTCAGCTCGTCATGGCGTTGTTCGGACACATCAGTCTGGCCATGCAGCATGTGCGACAGTTCGAGATCGCGCGTGAAACCTCACTGACCCTGCAGCGTTCGCTGCTGCCCGCAACGACGCTGCCCGTCGGCTGCGCCGTGCGGTACGAGCCCGCGGTTCCTCCGCTGGAGATCGGCGGCGACTTCTACGACGTGCTTCCGGTCGGCGAGAACCGCATCGGCATCATCGTCGGCGACTGCGTGGGCCGCGGTCTGGCCGCCGCGGCGGTCATGGGCCAGTTGCGTGCGTCGACGCGCGCCCTGCTGCTCACCAGCGCTGAACCCGCCAGGGTGCTCGAACAGCTCGACTCGGTGGCCGAATTGATCCCGGATGCGTTCTGCGCCACGGTGTTCGTCGCTGTCGCCGACCTGGACTCCCAAACGCTGCGCTATAGCAGTGCCGGCCACGTGCCGCCGGTGTTCGACAGCGGTGCGGAGCGCCCGGAGCTGCTCACCGATGGTCACTCGGTGCCGCTCGCGGTGCACCGGGACGGGCCCCGACCGCAGGCCTCGCGATCGTTGACGGCCGGTTCGACCCTGCTGCTGTACACCGACGGCCTTGTCGAGCGGCGTGACATGGCGATCGACGAACAGATCGACCGCGCGGCCGAGGTGGTGTCCGAAACCGTTGACCTGCCGGTCGAAGCGGTGGCCGACGAGATCCTGCGCCGGCTCGCTCCGGAAGGGGGCTACGACGACGACGTCGCGATCGTCGTGTACCGATGCCCGCCGTCGGCCTTACTGATCGACGACGAGGCGGCGCCGAGGCTGTTGAGCGACGTCCGGCACCGGTTGGCGGAATGGTTGCGCACCCACCAGGTCGAGTCACCGCTCGCGGACGACATCATCCTGGTGGTCAACGAGGCCTGCTCCAACTGCGTCGAGCACGCGTATCGGGGACACGATCCGGGGCGTATGCGCGTGGAGGCCGAGGTGCGCGACGGCCAGGTGCGCGTCAGTGTCGTCGATTCGGGTTCGTGGAAGACGCCGCCCGCCGACCCCGGAACCCGCGGCAGGGGCCTACTGCTCATCAGCTCCGTCAGCGATCACGTCGATGTCGTCGGAACGGATGACGGGACGTCCGTGCAGATGACGTTCCGGCTGCCCACGACCGAAGGGTTGCTCAGTGCTCCCGCTTCGCGATAGCGGCCTCGAGTTCTTCTTCCAGCGCACCCTCCTCGCGTCCGAGAGCCACGGTTGCGGCCAGCATCGCGAGTAGCGCGACCGTGATCGCGACGGCTTTGACGCCGTTGACGTCCATGTGCTCGCCGAGCACCACGGCGCCCAGCAACACGGCGACGAGCGGTTCGAGCACCAGCATCGTCGGCACCGACATCTGCAAAGAGCCCGCGTGAAATGCCGACTGCTGCAACAACACCGCGATGACGCCGACCACCACGAGTAGATAGACCCCCGGCGAGGTGAAGACGGTCCGCACCCCGTCCTCGGTCAGCAGGTACATCACGAGCTTGGTGAGCATTGCGACAACACCGAAGAGCACACCCACCGCCACCGCGAGTAGCACCGCCCGTCGCCACCCGGGATTGCGGATCGCGACGAACACACACGCCGACACCGCCACGACGCACACCACGGCCACGATCAACGTGAGCGGTACCGAGGCCTCGTAGTCACCGGCACTGGTCTTGGCCAACAACACGAACACTGCCAGGGAGGCGGTGAGCAGCAACGCCCACAGCCACTCACCGCGGGTGACCCGGCGATTGGCCAGCCGCGCGCTCAGCGGGAGCGCGAACAACAGCGCCGAGACGAGGATGGGTTGGACCAGCAGAAGTGACCCGTAGGCCAGCGCGACGGCCTGAAACGCGAAGCCGGCGACCGCCGCGGCGGTCCCGGCCCACCACAGCGGACGGCGGATCAGCGTCAGGACCATGGTGGGGCTGACGCCCTTGTCCTCGGGGACATCCATGGTGGCTCGCTGCCGGACCACGATGCCGACGGCGAGGAACAGCGCTGCGAGGAAGGCGAACAGCACCGCCAGCCCATGGCCTACCAAAGGGGATCAGCTCCTCCGAGACAAACACCGACCACTGCCGGCACATCCGACAAGGACAACATAGGGGGCGTTGTACCCATTCGCCGTCCGCGCCTCCCTGTTCTTCATCGAGGTTTGGCCTCCGGTCGAGTGGGCATTAAACCGAGCATGAATCTGCGACGGTTGGTTTTGCTGGCAGGGGCGGTCGTGTTGCTCGTCGGTGTCATCGGTCTGCTCATGCCCGTATCGGTGGCAGGACCCGAGGGCCAGAGCATCGGCTGCGGCAACGCCATCGCCGCCGACGACTCGGCCGCCCGTGAAGCGGACAACAACAACCCGGTGAATCTGCCGATCCTCAACGAGGTCATTCCGCACACGGATTACGCGGCACTGTGCTCGTCGGCGATCTCGCAACGGCGCACCTGGGCCATCCCGGTGGCGATCGTCGGCCTGGTGGTGATCGCCGGAGGGTTCTTCGTCGGCGGGCGCGCGGGCAGTCCCCGCACCGTCTAGCCGGCTTCGCGGACGGCCGCCAGGTGCGGGCGTCCAACGACGGGCCGCCCATCATGCCCGGCACGCCCCCCATCGGGCGATGCCGCTGACGGCGCAATCTTGTCGTTGACCCCTGCGACCGCGGCATCGACCCGGTCCACGGCCCGGTCGCACAATCCGCGAACTTTGTCGCTGGCCGCGTCGACGTCATCGGCCGCGCTGAGCAGGTAAGCGCGCACGTTGAGGCGCAACCGCTCGCCCTTGGCCCTCAGCCGACGCCGCAGCCGATCGTCAACCTCGACCGTGACGTAGGGCAACACCCGAAGCTTCATGTCCCCACAGTAACGGGGAGGTCGGTTGACCGGCAGCCAGCGACCTTTCGGGCCAACTGGACCTTGTCGTCTAGCTTGCGCGCTAGCCATGGCCGCTGACCAGGCTTGAAACGTTGACTTCAAGCTTTTCTGGACGATATAGTTCAGTTACCACACAGATAGGACTCAACCATGAAGTCAGTTCTCGGTCGGCGCTTGACGCTGGTCGCCGGTGGCGCCGCGGTCACCGCGATGGTCGTGCTCACCGCATCGTGCGCCACAGAAGAAGAGCAGGCGCCCGAGACCACCACGACGACCACCACCACTAGCACGGCGGCGCCGGCCTCGCCCACGGAGAAGGCACCGCGCCTGGAACCCGGCGGCCCCAACCCGTTCTCCCCGACGGTGATCGCTCCACCCGCACCGTCGGCGACCCACCCCCGCACGGGCAGCTGACATCCGTCAGGCCCGCGCCCCGTTTGGACGATATAGTTCAGTTAACTCACAGATAGGACATCAGCCATGAAGTCAGTTCTCGGCCGGCGTATCGCGGCGGTCGCCGGTGGCGCCGCAGTCACCGCAATGGTGGTGCTCACAGCATCGTGCGCATCAGAAGAGGAAGCGCCCGAGACCACCACCACGACGACCACGACCACGACGTCGGCCGCGCCAGTCGAGCCGACCGAGAAGGCGCCGCGTCTGGAGCCCGGCGGTCCCAACCCGTTCTCCCCGTCGGTAGTCGCACCGCCCGCGCCAGAGGCAACCCCTGGTCGGCACCGCTAGCCGCGGTTTCCGCTTCGACGTTCGCGGTCGCCGTCAGCGCATTGTTTCGGCGGCGGCCGCGAACGACGCCACATGGCCTATCGCCATGTCCAGCGCCGCCTGCATCAGTCGCGGGTCGCGGCCGGTCTGCGACAGCAGGTAGCCGCCCTCGACGGCCGCGAGCAAACCTGTTGCAAGAGATCGGGTCTCGGCCTCCGGACGCAAGACGCCGTTGTCACGCATGCGCTCCAGAGCCTCTCTGAGCAGCATCTGCCATTCGGCGAAGTGCTCGGAAAGTGAGACCCTGGCCTTATCGTCGGAATCGGCCAATTCCGCGGCGAGAGAACCGAGTTCGCACCCCCAGAAGCCGCTACGTAAGGCGCACCGCTGCACGATGGCGTCGCGCCACTGGTACAGCCCGCGGAACGAGTCGACCTTCTCCAGACGTAGCCGCTGCCACGACAACACTTCGTCGGCCCGCTGCGTAATCACCTCGTAGACCAGCTCGCCCTTGTCCTCAAAGTGTTGGTAGAACTGGGATTTGCTTGTCGAGCTGGCCGCGAGGACATCGTCTATCGTCGTCGCCGCGACGCCCTGAACATGCATCAGTTCGGCGGCCGCAAGGACGATCCGGCTCCGTGTCGCGGCACCTCGAGAAGTCAGTCGAGGCCGCGATGGAGGATCGGATTGTTGCGGCACATACTTACTCTAACGCTGTCGCCAGGCTGCGGTCGCTGGTCTGCGGAAGCGGCCGCGCCGCCGTCTCTCGCAGTGTCAGGACCGTGCCGAGCGAGATGACCGCCGCGGCGATCAGGTAGATCGCCGGTGCCGTGTTATCACCGGTTCGCGCCGTGAGCCAGGTGACGACATACGGCGTCGTGCCGCCGAATCCTGCGACGCAGATGTTGTAGCCGATCGAGAACCCGCTGTAGCGCACTCTCGTGGCGAACAGTTCGACACCGGCGGACACCGCGGTCGACACGTAGATCGACTCGATGGCCGCCAGTACGCAGTGGGCCGTGATCGCAGCGCCCAGCGACCCGGAATTCAGCAGTAGGAACAACGGGTAGGACAGGAGCACAAAGGCCACTGACCCGGCGATCAGGAGCGGCTTGCGACCGAAACGGTCGGACAGCGCCGCGAGCGGAAGGATGAGCACCAGCGCGACGAACGTCGCCAGGGTCATCGACGTGAACGCCTCGGTCTTGGAGAACTTCAGCGTCACGATCAGATAGGTCTGCAGGAACGTGAACACCACGTAGTACCCCACGTTGAACACCACGAACAGGCCGATCACCTGCAAGATGGGCCGCCACGACGTCGTCACCGCTTCACGCAGCGGCGACTTGGCGACCTGTTCGGTCTTGCTGAGTTCAGCGAACTGCGGGGTGTCGTCGAGGCGCAGCCGAATGTAGAGGCCGATGAGGCCGAGCGGCCCCGCGATGAGGAACGGAATCCGCCAGCCGTAGCTGTTCATCGCGTCGGCGGGCAGCAGTGCCTGCAGCAGCGTCACGGTCACGGATCCGAGGAGAAACCCGACGACCCCCGACCACGCCATGAACGTGATCGTCACGCCCCGGCTTTTCTCCGACGCGAACTCGGCCAGGTAGACAGCGCCGCCACCGTACTCGCCGCCGGCCGAGAACCCTTGCAGACAGCGCAGGAAGAACAGCAGCAGCGGGGCCGCGACACCGATCGAGGCGTACGTCGGAAGCATGCCGATGGCCACGGTTGCGCCCGACATCAGCAGGATCACCACGGCGAGCACGCGCTGTCGCCCGATCCGATCGCCGAGGGGGCCGAAGACGAAGCCTCCCAGCGGTCGCATGAAGAAGGCAGCCGCGAAGATCGCGAACGTTTTAAGCAGCGCCGCCGTCTCGTCGCCGGACGGGAAGAAGTTCGCCGCGATGAAGGTCGCCAGGAATCCGTAGATCGCGAAGTCGAACCATTCGACGGCGTTACCGATCGATGCGCCGGTGACGGCCTTGCGGACATCTGACGGCATGGTGACTTCTCCCGAATTTAAGCGTCCCGCTGAGCATTTCGCTTACCAACTCACAGGTTGTGCCAGACAAAGATAACGCGATCAGGACTGCCGCTGCGCCCAGAACGGCCGCGTCACCAGGGCCACCAGTGCGACCACCACCAGTGGTGCCAGCAGCGGAGCCCAGGCAAGCTCCAGCGGCAGTGTCACCGCCGCCAGGCCCACGGCCGTAAACCCCACGGCACCAACGACCGTCGGCGCGGTGATGGCCGCGGTGTGCCGGAGCACCAGGTAGCAGGCCGCACAGAGCCCCGACAGCGAGGCGAGCATGGCCGGCGATTCGTTGAGCACCAGAGCGGTGGCGGCCAGCAGTACTGCCAGGGTGGCGGCCGGACGAAAGACGTTGCCCACCAATATCCCAAGCGTGGCCAACGCCGCCGCAATCAAGGCCGCGTCATCGGCTTGCAGCGCGGCCGCGGCGACCATCACCAAGCCGAAGGCCGTCGACAACGCGCGGTTCATCGCCGTCCCCGCACGGAACGACGGTGATCGGGTACCAGCTGCATGACCGTATCGAGCGTGTCGACGGCGCGCCAGGTGACGATGTCGACCCCGACGGTGCCCATGTCGCGATACATGAATGACCGCTGCAGCGACCACATCCTGGTGACGATGCTGTCGCATTCGTTCTCGAACGGTGCACCTTCGAGGACGTCGACCGCGACCACGGTGTGGCCGCGCCTGCGAAGGTCGATCAGCGCCAATGCGAACTCCGTGTCGAGCAGTGTCGAGAACGCGACGACGATCGCCCCCGGCGGAACCGCCGCGCGCGGTGCCAGCGTGCCGGGTGTCGTCTCGTAACCACCCTCCACAGCGAGCACCGCGTCGAGCACCCGGTAGAACTGTCGCCGACCGATGTCGGCGCCGAGCCAGCGCGGTCGACGGTCCCCGAGCGCGACGACCCCGGCCCTGTCACCACCGCGCAGCGCGCTCTGCACTACCTGAACGGCACCCCGCACGGTGCGATCGGTGGCTTCGGTGGCCGGCCCGGCGGGCTGCCGATAGTTGTCCACCAGCACCACGACGTCGGCGGCGCGGTCGGTCAGTCGCTGCGTGACGTGCAGGCTGCCGCGGCGTGCGCTGACCGGCCAGTTGACGGTCCGCAGTTGATCACCGGGCACGTATCGGCGGACGTCTGCGTATTCGACGCCGGGACCGATGTGCCGGGTGAGGTGGGTGCCCAGTCGGTCGAGTAGGTCGGTGCGCGGAATCGATGTCGACTGCGGCGGCGCCATCGGGAACACGTAGATGTCGGCGGCATCCACGACGGCTGCGCCCTGCAGCAGCCCGCCCCTCGCACGCACGGCCACGCTAGCCAGGATCGGGTACCGGCCCCATCTCTCGGCGGAGACCGTGTGGCATTGGCGAGAGCCGTTTTCCGCCTTATCGATTCGCATTCCGGGCATGACCTCGACCGAGAGCGCGAGCGCGTCGCAATCGGTCTCGGGATCGGCGGTCGCCCACACCTGCACCTGTGCGTTCTCTGATTCGAAGCAGCGGTGCGCACCGGGGTCCGCATGCACGACGACCCTGGGAGCAGGGCGCTGCCAGCCGACCGAGCACACCACCCCCAACAGCGGTGCGGCGAACGCCACGAGCTGCCAGAGCGAGGCGATCACGGCCATTGCCAGCAGAACTGCGACGCAGGTGAGGATCGCGAGCGTGAGTGACGATGGGCGCCAAAGCAATTGCGCCTGGGTGGAGCGGATCTCGATCACAGCGGATCACCCGCTGGTCCGTGGCACCGGAAGCCGCCGCAGCAGCTCCTCCACCACGTCGCTGCCGTGCACGCGGCGCACCCACATCTCCGGGCGCAGGCTGATGCGGTGCGCGATCGACGGTACCGCAAGGGATTTGACGTCCTCGGGGATCACGTAGTCGCGGCCGAGCAGCAATGCCCGCGCGCGGGCGAGCTGGACGAGGTCCAGTTCGGCCCGCGGGCTCGCGCCGACCGCGATCTGCGGATGCTGACGCGTCGCGGCGGCCAGGGACACCACGTACCGGAGTACATCGTCGTGGACGGTGACCTCTTCCACCGACTCCCGCATCGCGAGCAGTTCGTGGGCATCGACGATCTGGTGCACCGTGGGTTCGGCGGCGCCGCGGTCGATGCGCCTGCGCAGCATCGAGGCCTCCTCCTGCTCGGAGAGGTACCGCAGTTCGAGCCGGATCGTGAACCGGTCCAGCTGCGCCTCCGGCAAGGGATAGGTGCCTTCGTACTCGATCGGGTTGTCGGTGGCCAGCACGATGAACGGAGCGGGCAGCTGATGGGTGACGCCGTCGATGCTGACCTGCCCCTCGGCCATTGCCTCGAGCAGCGCCGCCTGGGTTTTGGGCGGGGTGCGGTTGATTTCGTCTGCGAGAAGCAGGTTTGTGAAGATGGGTCCCGACCGGAACTCGAAACGGCCGGACTGCATGTCGTACACCGTCGACCCCAGGAGGTCGGCGGGCAACAGGTCCGGGGTGAACTGCACCCGTTTGAACTCCAGGCCCAACGCGGCGGCGAACGACCGTGCGATCAACGTCTTGCCGAGGCCGGGCAGGTCCTCGATCAGCACGTGCCCGCCTGCCAGCACGGTGGTGAGGATCAGGGTCAGCGCACCGCGTTTCCCGACCACCACCCGGCCGATTTCGTCGAGAACCGACTCGCAGTTCGCCGTGGTCGTCGTGCCAGCGTGTTCGGTCACACCCGCTCCAGCCGTTGCAGTATTTCGTCCAATGCCGTTCGCCCGGGCCCTGGTTCGTCGAGGCCGCTTCGTGCCACGTTCTCCGGATCGACCCACGCCCAGAGGTCGGCGCCGAACAGCATCAATCCGGTGGTGTTGTAGGCGGCGCGGTTCTTGGACCGTTTCTGACCGGTGGCCATCTCGAATTGCCTGGCCAACGTCGGCCGCAGGTGACGGTCCCAGTCCCTTCGGGTGGCGTCCGACTGACCGATCAGCGTCTCGGTGCGAGACAGCCAGCGGCGCAATGACTCTGCAGCATCATCGATGTACTGCTCCTCGCCATCGAGAGCGGCTTCGCGTACCAGATACCAGCGCAGGCCCAGCAGCGCGCAGGCGACGGCGACGCCAGACATGATGAGGATCAACCCCCGATCGGGTCCGGCGAGCGCCAGCAGCTCTGCCCCGGCGACCAGCAGAACTCCAGCTGCGACAATCTTTTTCATGCGCTGCTCCTCGCGGCGCTGTCCGGGAGTTCGGCGAGCACACGCTCCAGTACGCTCACGGCCGCGTCGCGATGCTCTTCCGTCATCACATGCGGGGAGAATCTCGCCTCCTCGAACAACTCGACGAGTTCGGTCGCGCTGTCGGCCTGCAGGGCACGGTTGTGCACGGCCCGGGCCAGCACCTCGGAGGGGGTATCGCAGTCCTGCGGGACGGCACCCGGTACGCGGGTCAGCTCACGTTCCATCGCGGCATAGCAGGCGATGATCGCCTCACGCGGTTCCCTGGTGCGGTCGCCGATCTCGGCAAGCCCGACTTCCGCCGCGCGGACGAGGGAAGCCCCCGCCGCCGGAGCCTCGGCGGCGGCGGGGCCGTCGTCGTCGCCGAGGAACTGCACTGCGCTGCTTCGTTGCCGCCTCGACATGACCGCCGTCCCTACGACCACCAGCACCATCAGGATCAGCATCGGCGGGATCAGGTATCCGATCACGTTGGTGTCCGGTTCAGCTTCGTCGTCGGCGGGGGCCGGTCTGGTGGTGGTGTCCGGCGCCTGCGCACTGGTCTCCGGGGCCGTCGGCGGATCAGACGCAAGTTCGGGCGGACCGCCGAGCCGCGTCAACACCAGCACCAGCAGCAGCCAGGCGAGGACCAGGCCCGCCACGATCAGGGTGAACCGCAGGCTGGGCCGACCCGTCATACGCGATGCCTGCGGCAGTTCTCCCTGCGCCGCGGGCCGCGGCGTGCGGTCGCGCAGCCGGGCGATGATCGCGAACCCGATGATCGCGACGGCGGCACACACCATCACGATGACCACGATCAGCGCGGCCGGATTGCTCGGCGGGCGTTCCCGCTCGGAGATCGGCTCGCCGCCGCCGGGGATGAAGCCGCGCAAGGCCACGGCGGCAACGATCATGAGCGCGATCACCGCGATCACGCGCTGTGTCGACCTGTCGATACCGGTCATGGTCTCTCGCCCTCATCCTGGCACGCGGCCGCTCAGGAACCGCTCAGATCGGATGGATACGTTCGTAGGTGTGACGACCACACTTGCAGACCCGAAAGTCGCCGCCGCCCTCGATCGCATGTTCGCCGAGTCGGCCGCGCAGTTCGCCGCGATGCGTGACGGCAGCACCGACTTCTCCCGGCTGGCGTCGGCCACCGCCCAGGAGCGGGCGGACGCGTTCAGCGACTACTACCTGCCGGTCACCCAGGATGCGGGTCGGCTGCTGTATTCGTTGGTGCGCGCGGCCCGGCCGGCGACCGTGGTCGAGTTCGGCATGTCGCTCGGAATTTCGGCGATCCACCTCGCGTCGGCGGTGCGCGACAACGGCAGCGGCCGCGTCGTCACCACCGAGCTCAGCGCCGCGAAGGTGGCGGCGGCGAAAAAGACGTTCGCCGAGGTCGGTCTCGACGACCTCATCGAGGTGTTGGAGGGTGACGCCGTGGCAACGCTCGAGAAGCTCGACGGATCAGTGGATTTCGTGTTGCTCGATGGCTGGAAGGAGCTCTACGTTCCGGTACTCGAACTCCTCGAACCGCGGCTGTCGCCGGGCACGCTCGTCGTCGCCGACAACACCTCGATGGCCGAGCTGGCACCGTATCTCGAGTACGTGCGTGAGCCGGCGAACGGCTACGTCAGCGTGAACTTTCCCGCGCGGGACGCCGACAGCATGGAGATCAGCTGCCGCGTATAGCTTTCTTCGCTTCTTTGACGACGGTCGCGGCGTCCCGGCTGTCCAGCTTGGCCTGTTGGTAGGCGTCTTCGGCTGCGGTAAGCGCACTTTCGGCGTCCTGCAGCCGTCTGCGTGCGTCGTCGCGGCGTAGCCGGGCCGTCGCCAGGTCGGATTGCAGTTCGTTCAGTGCGGCATCGGCTTCAGCCTTGGCGCGTTCGGCGGCGGCCAGTTCGGCGCGTGCCTGCTGTCGCCTGCGGCGTTCTTCGACGCCCTTTTCCTCGCCCTTCTTCCCGGCAGGTGGGGCAGGCTCGGCATTGGGCTCTTTCTTGCGGATCGGCTTGAAAACTATTGCCGTGTCGCCGAACTCACCGAAACCCGACCACTGCTCGGCTTTGGTCAGGCGGCCGAGGCGCGCAGCGACTTCGGGATCGGCGATCGCCGCCTGCAGGGTGGCGGTGACATCGTCGCGGAGCGCGGGCGTCGGGTCGAGCGCAGCCTCGGTGAATGCTGCGCGCGCCAGCTCGTCGATGAGGCGACGCTGCTCGGCGGTCAGCTCCCGGATGACGGTGCCGTCCATGCCGGCGTGGGCGGCACGCAGTCGCTGGCCGAGGTCGGTGAGTCGTCGCCGGACCGTCGGCTCGTTGAGCACGAGCACGTTGACGACGTGAGCTGCGGTGGTGGGCTTGCGCGCCGCCGCGATCTGCTTGGCAGCTTCGGCGTCGCCGCGCTTCTTGGCCTCGGCGGCGAGCTTCGTTCGCAGCGGGGTGAAGTCCTGAAGTTTCGCGGAGTACAACGCGTCCAGGTCTGAAAGATCGCCGTCGGCCATATCGCTCACCACCGTATTCTCCCAGGTGTGAACCCACCAGAGGGCAGCCAGGCGTTGCGGCTGGGGGTGATCATCGCGGCGCTGGGTGTGGTGTTCGGCGACATCGGCACCAGTCCGATCTACACGCTGCAGACGGTGTTCAACCCGAACGACCCGCATCCCGTTCCGGTCGCCGACAGCCACGTCTACGGCGTGGTCTCGCTGATCTTCTGGTCGGTGATGATCATCGTCACCCTCACCTACGTCACGTTGGTGATGCGCGCAGACAACAACGGCGAGGGCGGCATCATGGCCCTGATCACGCTGCTGCGGCGCTGGACCGGTGGCCGGGGCCGACGCACCTCGGCTGTGCTTGCCGCGGCGGGGCTGTTCGGGGCCGCGCTGTTCTTCGGCGACAGCATGATCACACCTGCGATCTCGGTGCTGTCGGCCGTCGAGGGCATCGCGGTGATCGATCCCGGCTTCAGAGACTTCGTCGTGCCGATCACCGCCGTGATCATCGTGGGACTGTTCGCGGTGCAGAGCCGGGGCACCGCGACGGTCGGCCGCTTCTTCGGCCCGGTGATGATCCTGTGGTTCACGGCGATCGGCGCGTGCGGGGTGCACGGCATCGTCGCCAATCCCGAGATTCTGAAGGCGCTGTCGCCGACGTACGCGTTGGAGTTCATGGCCGGCCACTTCCACATCGCGTTCTTCGCACTCGCCGCGATCGTGCTTTCGGTCACCGGCGCCGAGGCGTTGTACGCCGACATGGGTCATTTCGGCCGACGCGCGATCACCTACGGCTGGCTGGGTCTCGTGCTGCCGGCATGCACGCTGAACTACTTCGGTCAGGGCGCGCTGGTGTTGGGCGACGAGTCCACGGTGGCCGCGCCGTTCTTCTTGCTGACGCCGGAGTGGGCGCGAATTCCCATGGTGCTCTTGGCGACAGCGGCGACTGTAATCGCGTCGCAGGCGGTGATCACGGGCGCCTTTTCGGTGGCGTCGCAGGCCGCTCAGCTCGGCTATCTGCCGAGGCTGCGCATCGAGCACACGTCGGCGTCGACCATCGGTCAGATTTACGTGCCGTGGATCAACGCGGTCCTCATGGTCGCGGTGCTGATCCTCGTGTTCGCGTTTCGCAGTTCGGCGGCGTTGGCGTACGCGTTCGGCATGGCGGTGACCGGAACGATCACGATCACCACCACGCTGTTCTTGTACTACGCGCGGACACGCTGGGGATGGCCGCTGTGGGGCGTACTGGTCGGCGGCGGCCTGTTGCTCGTGGTCGATCTGATGTTCTTCGCGGCCAACCTCACCAAGCTGGTACACGGTGCATGGCTGCCGCTGACCATCGCCGTGGGGGCGTTCACCGTGATGACGACGTGGCAGAAGGGCCGCCGAATCATCACGCGCGCAAGGCAAAAGGCCGAGGGGCCGCTACGGGAATTCGTCGACGAGCTGGTGCATCGGGATCCGCCGCTGGTTCGCATTCCCGGCACGGCGATCTTCCTCGATCGGGGCCGAGAGACCGCGCCATTGGCGATGCGCGCCGTTGTCGAGCACAACCATGTGCTGGCCGAGCACGTCATCGTTCTGTCAGTCGTGACCGAGGATGTGCCGCGGCTGCCCGACGCCGAGCGGATGACGCACGACGACCTCGGCTACGCCAGTGACGGGATCGTCCATGTGGCCGCGCGTTTCGGATACATGGAGCGGCCGAACGTCCCGCGCGCGCTCGCGCTGCTGAGTCCCGAGGACACCGAGGGTGCCTTTGATCTGGAGAACGCCTCGTACTTCTTGTCGAAGCTCGACCTGTGCATGGGCGATGCGCCGACGATGCCGGCGTGGCGCAAGCGACTGTTCATCGCCACGTCGCACATCACCGCTGATGCGGCCGGACATTTCGGTCTGCCATTGAATCGGACGGTCATCGTCGGCTCCCGCATCGAGGTCTGAGCTTTCGCTACCGACGCAGTCCCCTACCTGCGCGACGGGGTTATCCCCAATTGCGGTTTTATCCACAGGGTGGGGTTGAGCTGCTGGTTGGGTAGCGCCGCGACGATTAATGTCGAACCTATGTTCGATTCGTTGGTGGAGCAGGCGCACCGCAGCCGGGGTGGTGCGGCGGTGGGGGCGTGGGCGCGGGTGGAGAAC
>NZ_MVIM01000018.1 GCF_002086795.1 Mycolicibacterium tusciae
GCCCCCACCCCCCGCTGCCCCGGCGCCACCGGCCTGACCCGAAGGGCGCGATAACGTCTGCGGCGTGATCGTGCTGTTGCCGCCGTCGGAGACCAAGCATCCCGGCGGCGACGGGCCACCGCTGCGCCTGGACGCGCTGTCATACCCCGAGCTGACGCCGCTGCGCGCCGAACTCGTCGACGAGCTGGTCGAGCTGGCCGCCGACGAGTCGGCGTGCAGTCGCGCACTCGGGCTCTCGGCTTCTCAACACGCCGAGATCGAGCGCAACGCCGCACTATGCGATGCGGCGACGCTGCCTGCTATCGACCGCTACACCGGCGTGTTGTACGACGCGCTCGACATCGCATCGCTGACGCGCGTCGCGGCGAGCCGTGCCCGGGCCAGGCTCGCAGTCGGCTCGGCACTGTTCGGGCTACTGCACGCCGACGATCACATACCCGCATACCGGCTCTCCGCGACATCGAAGCTGCCCGGTCAACCCGCCCTGTCGACGCGCTGGCGACCACTGCTCGAGCCGGCGCTCGCAAAGGTCGCAGCGCATGAGCTGGTCGTCGACCTGCGGTCAGGCTCGTACGCGTCGCTCGGAAGGTTGCCCGATGCCGTGCGGGTCGACGTCGTGTCCGAGAATTCTGACGGCAAGCGCACGGTGGTCAGCCACTTCAACAAGGCGCACAAAGGGCGGCTGGCCCGCGCGCTGGCCTCCACCCGATCCGAGCCTGACACCGCGGCCGCGGTCGCGACGATCGGGCGGCGCGCCGGCATGCGCATCGAACGCGAAGGCAGTCACTTGACGGTAGTGGTGCCGACTTGATGCGGTCAGAAACGACTTTGCCGCCAATACAATTCGCGTTCTAGATGGGAGCGATCAAGTCCGTCGTGTAGAACTCCGCCGGATTCTGCGAGAACCTGTCTGGGCGACTGATGAACACCCAGGCGCCCGTCGCCCATGGCTCGATGGAGTCCTGCAGAGAGGTCGACCCCGCGCCGGCGCCATCGGTGTTCAACGAAGTCTGCGCGACGCCGGGATCGGCACCCCAACAATGCTGCGCAGGGGTACGCGGTACCTGGATCATCCTGACGTCGTAACGCATGTTCGGCACGGCGGTAGCGAGCTGAACGTCAGCGGTCAGCGTGGAACCGTCCGACCGCAACGTGCCGAGCGGCCTCCCCATCCCGCTCGGGCCGTTGTAGTCGGTCTCGCTGAAATCGCAGCGGCGCAGAATCTGCGAGAACGGCAACACGGTGCCGCCCGCTCCAGCGGCGACCCCCGCGTCGTTGGTACCGTCGGCGAGCGCTGCCGCAGGAGGCGCCGCCAAAACCATCGCTGCCGTCAGCGTCAAAATCCGCGTCGTTCGTCGCATAGTCCCGAGTAAATCACCGATCAGTGGCGCGATGGGCAATTCCGGCCGGTCGATCGATCGGCAGGGCAGCACCGTCGCGCTCCCGTACGGTTGAGTCATGACGGTGTTGCCGGACGTTGCGGCCGTACGGAAGCAGCTGGGACGCAGCCTGTTCGGTTTGGTTGCGGGCCCGGACGGTCCGGAGAAGCGTTCCCGCATTCACGACACGCCCGGCCCGCGGTGGTTCGACGAGGACCGCCCGATTCGCCGTGTGCACGCCGACGCGTCGATGTTCGTCGGCGGGCTGCGCGCACTCCTGCTGCAGTCCCTGCATCCGCTGGCGATGGCGGGCGTCGCCCAGCACTCCGACTATCGGGGTGACCCGTGGGGCCGCCTTCAGCGCACCAGCACCTTTCTTGCGGTGACCACATTCGGTACGGCTACCGATGCGCAGCGCGCGGTCGATCGGGTGCGCGGTATCCACCGACGGGTGAGCGGTGTGGCTCCCGACGGCAGGCCCTATACCGCCGGCGACCCGCACCTGCTCGAGTGGGTACACATCGCGGAGGTCGACAGCTTCCTGCTCGCGCACCAGCTTTACGGGGCGCACCCGCTCGATCAGAGTGGCCGGGACGGATATGTGGCCGACACCGCCCGCGTCGCCACGGCACTCGGTGTCGTCGACCCGCCGCGGACTGAGCGGGAACTGGCCGAACGTATCGAAGCCTTCCGCCCGGAGTTGACGAGCACGCAGTCGGCCCGAGAGGCGGCCCGCTACTTGTTGTTGACTCCCCCGCTGCCCGTTTTCGCGCGAGCTCCTTACGGTCTGCTCGCGGCGACGTCGGTGGCGATGTTGCCGCCATGGGCACGGTTGCCGCTGCGGCTGCCCTACTTTCCGCCGGTCGAGGCCACGCTCATCCGGCTGTCGGGCCGTGTCGTCGTCGGCGGAATCCGGTGGGCACTGACCGCGACCAGTTGAGTCAGTCCCGGCACTCGACCACGTCGTACACGCCGTCGGCGTAGAGCGACCGGATGTGCTTTTTGTCGAACTTGCCGACGCTGGTCTTGGGCACCTCGTCGATGAAGGTCCACCGCTCGGGCAGCCAGAAGCGGGCCACCTTGTCGCACAGGTGGTCTCGCAGCTCCTGCGCACTGGATGACGCGTCGCTCTTGATCACAACGGCCGCCAGCGGTCGTTCCTGCCAACGCTCGTCGGGCACCGCCACCACAGCGGCCTCCAGCACCGCGGGATGTTCCATGATGCACAGCTCGAGTTCCACCGACGAGATCCACTCGCCGCCCGACTTGATCACGTCCTTGGCGCGGTCGGTGAGCGTGATGAATCCCTGCGGGTCGACTCGACCGACGTCGCCGGTACGCAGCCAGCCGTCGTGAAACTTCGCAGCATCGGCATTCTGGTAATACCATCCCGTGATCCACGGTCCGCGAATCTCTATCTCGCCCACAGCTTTACCGTCGTTCGGCAGCACTGCGCCCGCGTCGTCGACGATGCGGATTTCGACACCGCATGCGACCCGGCCTGCCGAGGCCCGCAAGGTCCAGGCATCTTCCCCGGTGACCTCGGGCGGCGGCGTCGCGATCGCGGCCAGCGGAGACGTCTCGGTCATGCCCCAGCCCTGACGAATGACCACACCGAAGTGCTGCTCGTACTCCTTCATCATTCCCAGTGGCACGGCCGACCCGCCGCAGCACACCGTCTTCAACGAGGAGATGTCCCGCTCGGGATGGGCGTGCAGATACTGCAGTACGTCGTTCCAGATCGTCGGGACCGCCGCCGCGAAGGTGGGCCGGTGCAGCTCGATCATGTCGACGAGTGGCTCGGCCTGCAGGTACTTGTCGGGCAATAGAAGGTCGGCCCCGGCCATCACGGCCGCATATGGCTGCCCCCAGGCGTTGGCGTGAAACATCGGCACAACCGCCAGCACCCGATCACCGTCGACCAGGCCGATCGCGTTGGCGGTGTTGACGCTCATCGAATGCAGATATGTCGATCTGTGGCTGTAGACAACGCCTTTGGGATTTCCCGTGGTGCCGCTGGTGTAACACATTGCGGCTGCCGACTTCTCGTCTAGTTCGGGCCAGTCGTACGTAGTGGGCTGGCCTTCGAGCAGGTCGTCGTAGCGGATGACGTTCCTGCCCGACGCCGCCAGCGGTCCGGGATCTCCCTCGCCAACCGTGACCACGGTATGCACCGTCGTCAGGTTCGGTAGCACCGCGGTGAACAAGGGAAGTATCGACATATCCACCAGCACAATGGAATCCTCGGCCTGGTTGGCGATGAACGCGATCTGCTCACCGACCAGCCGAATGTTCAGGGTGTGCAGCACTGAACCCATGCACGGGATGGCGAAGTACGCCTCGAGATGCTCCTGATTGTTCGGCATGAACGTGGCGACGCGCTGTCCGGCCGTGGCACCGAGCTGTCGCAGGCCGTGCGCGAGTTGAGCGACGCGCGTACCGAGTTCGCCGAAACTGATCTCGCGGTAGCCGTCGGCCGTCCGGGAAATCACTTTGCGACCGGAATACCACGTGGTCCCATGCCGCAGGATCCCGGTCACGGTCAGCGGAAAGTCTTGCATCGTGCTGTCCATGTCACCCCCAAGGCGCATCGTTGGCAGGCATTCATGATTGCCGATCACCGCAGCAGTTCGGGAGGAAACGCACAACGTGCCCGTTAGCATCACTCGACATGGCGCAGTACGGGTATCCGCCGGTCGGCCCACCGAAGCCTCCGGTCTCCGGCGGTGATATCGCTGTCTCCGTCACCGCGCTCATCCTGACGGTGGTAATGGGCGCGGTTGCGTCGTTTCTCGGACTCTTCTCGCTCGCGTTCATCGACTCGTGTCCACCGGCGAGCTGCAGCGTGGGGCGCCGTCACCGCGGTCATGCTGGCGCTCGGTATCGCCGCGGTCATCGGCGTGGTGGGCCTCGTCGTGACGGTGGTGCAAATGTTCCGCCGGAAGCGCAGCTGGCCGTTCGCGGTTGCGACGCTGGCGCTGTGCACGATCACGGTGTTCCTCGGCGGCGTCGGCTACGTGCTCGCCGTCGGATGAACCGAGGCGGCCGGCCATTGGCCGAATCGCGCCTCTGACTCGGCGGAGTCACCTACCGTTTCAAGGGTGGAGATAGACCCTGCACCAGAAACTGAAGCCCCCGGCCTGGTACCGGTCGGGGCACTGCGCTCAGGGGACCCAATCACCGATGTCAACGGTGGCGGTCAGCACTACATCGTTCTGGAGTCCAAGAAACTCGGCGAAAGCTGCGTCGTTCTCGAGCTGGAATCCAAGGCCAACGACCAGATCAGGGTAATCGAGGCGTCCTTCCCTGCCGACTACGTGATGAGCCTCACGCCTCGCCATCCCATTCTGTGATCTGGCGCTAGCCGCGTGCTTCGTTGGAGACTCATGCAAACCCCGACGAAACGGAGCACCGAATGCTGCGCGACATCCGTGAACTGACCGAATCGCCAGAGGAGTACGCGGCCGAACTGCGTAGGCGCTGGGGCGGATTGTTGAGCTACCGCTACATCGGGCGCAGCTACGCGTCGATGGATCTCGTCACCGAGGACAACACCGTCACGCTGCGCCACGACATGCGTAACCCCGCGGGCGGAGTGCTGCTCGCCGTGTACGGCATCTCGGCGCCAGAGAGCGGTCATATGTCGGACCTGGAGGCCGTGCCCAACCCCGTTATCCACTCATGCCAAATCGTCGACGCCGGCCGTGACGTTCGCCGAATCGAGATCATCTCCGAGGAACTCAAGGTCGGCCGCCAAATGGGGTACAGCCGCGCGAAGATCGTCGACGCGGATCGTCCCGACCGTGTGCTCGCGCTGATCGAAGGTCAGGGCGTGACGATCGGCACGCCGCCTGAGGGGCTCGAACGAATGGAGGCGAATCCCCTTGAGGTCGTGGACTCCCCCGATCTGCCTCCGCTGTGGAAGGTGTTCGGCGGCTATCGACGGTCCGACGGGAACTGGGGTCTGCCCGAGCTCGCAGCGGAAGTCGCGTCGCCGGACGCAGCGCTGCACATCGGACCTCAATTCGTCATTCTCGAGACGGCGGCCGCCGATGCCGCAGCCATCCTTGCGGGGACCGACCGCATCCAGGGCGTTTCGACGCATGTGATGTTCCTCGCGCGCGGCAAGGTCGGTCCGTTCCGGGTCGAGACCGAGCCGATGAACGGTGCCGACGGCATGATCGCGGTGCGCGTGCTCATGCGCGACGAGGGGAACGGGCACCGGTTGATCACGACGGCGTCCTACCAGTTCCGCCCGGTGTAGCGCCGAGAGCGGCGAGGCGGCATGCGACACTTTGGCCATGGTTGTCGCAATCGCCCGTCCCAAGCTCGAAGGCAACATCGCTGTCGGCGATGATCGCCAGATCGGATTCGCCGAATTCGGAGACCCCCAGGGCCGCGCCATTTTCTGGCTGCACGGAACGCCCGGCGCCCGGCGCCAGATCCCGATGGAAGCCCGCGTCTTCGCCGAACAGCAGCACATCCGGTTGATCGGAGTGGACCGGCCGGGCATCGGCTCGTCCACGCAGCACAGCTATGACACCGTCGTCGCCTTCGCCGACGATCTGCGCACCATCGCCGACACGCTGGGCATCGACAAGTTCGTCGTCGTCGGCCTGTCGGGTGGTGGGCCGTACACGCTCGGCTGCGCGGCGGCATTGCCCGATCGCATCGTCGCCGCCGGCGTCATCGGTGGGGTCGCCCCCACCATGGGTTCAGACGCCATCACCGGGGGGCTGATGGGCAATCTCGGTACGCGGGTCGCCCCGCTGCTGCAGGTGGCCGGAACCCCTATCGGACTGCTCGCCAGCGCCATCATCCGGCTGATCCGCCCCGTCGCATCACCCGCCGCCGACCTGTACGGCCGGGTCTCGCCGGAGGCCGACCGCAGACTGCTGGCCCGCCCGGAGATCAAAGCGATGTTCCTCGACGACATCCTCAACGGCAGCCGCAAGCAGATGGCGGCGCCGTTCTCCGACGTCGTCGTCTTCGCCAGGGACTGGGGTTTCCGGCTGAGCGACATCAAGGTGCCCGTCCGCTGGTGGCACGGCGATGCCGACCACATCGTGCCGTACGCGCACGGGCAGCATGTGGTGTCGCGGCTGGCCGATGCCGAGCTTTATCCGATGCCCGGCGAAAGCCACCTCGCCGGACTCGGCCGAGCCGAGGAGATCCTGCACACGATGCTCAAGGTGTGGGACGAATACGGCTCCTAGCGTGCCGGCCCATTTTTGACCCCGCGCGGTGCTGGGGTCGCGTTCAGCCGATCAGCGCTTGAGCCAGGCTGCGACGGCGTCCAGGTCTCTGGAGTACGTCATGAGAAAATCGTCGTGGTACAGCGCACCACCGCTGATCTTGTCGTCTCCCTGCCAGATCACGTGCACGCGCACCGGGCTACGGGTGTAGTAGTCCGTGCGTTCCGTGTCCCGACGATGCCACCCGGCTGCCACGGCGCGCTCGGACAGCTGGTTGCGCTCGGTGGCTGCTGTCATTGGGTATTCCTCCTGTGTCGCCCGCCTAGGTTATCGGGTCCTCGGGAAAGGTTTGTGCCGATGATCGGCTTGCAGTTCTTCACCGCTGATATCACCGAGCTCGCGTGTACGTGAGCCTCTCCGATGTTCCGACGATAGGCGTTGAGGAGGAATTCCTCCTCATCGACCCCGTGAGCCGCTTGCCGCAACCAGTCGGCGAACGCGTGGTCGCGGGCGCGAAGCACGCGATCGGCGAGTTGGTCTCCGGGGAGTTCGCACAATGTCAGCTCGAGGTCAAAACGCCACCCTGCAGCACGGCCGCGCGACTGCGAGCAGAACTGATGCGGCTGCGAACGGCCGTGGATACGGCCGCCGCGGCGGAAGGCGTCCGGATCTGCGCGTCCGGCACCGTCGTGCTCGACGACGGTTTGCCTCCCGCCGTCGGCAGTCATCCGCGCTACCGGGCCGGGCTCGCGCAGTATCGCGCGATGATGGATGACTTCGCGCTGTCCGCCCTCCACGTGCATGTGCATCTGCCTGATCGAGACATTGCGGTGTTGGTCTGCAACCACCTGCGGCCGTGGCTGCCCTTGCTCGTCGCGCTGAGCGCCAATTCACCCTTCTACCACGCAAAGGACACCGGCTATGCGAGCTGGCGGGCGGTGATTCGAAGTCGTTTTCCATGCCTGGGCCCGCCGCCATACGCTGAATCGCTGACGCATTCCGAGGAGATCGCCAAGATGATCGCCGCCTCTGAGGCCATGCTCGACGCCGCGACCCCGTTCTGGGATGTCCGCCTGAACCCGCGGCTACCCACGTTGGAAGTGCGCGCCATGGACGTCACAACCGATGTCGACGACGCCGTCGCTGTCGCCGTATTGATCAGAGCGCTCGTCACCACCGCCACGACCCTGGCCATCGCCGGCGACCCCGGTCCGCGTATCAGCGCCGAAGTGCTGCGCAGCGCATATTGGCGCGCGGCCCGCGATGGGTGGTGCGGAAACGGTGTCGACGCAATCACGGGACACATCCTCCCCACAGCCGCCCAGCTCGAAAATCTTGTCGCACACGTCGGGGCTGCGCTGAAATCCGCGGGTGACACGACGGTCGTCGACGCGCTGCTGGACCGCCTGACCGCACGCGGAACCGGTGCCGAGATGCAACGCGCATCCGCCCAGCGGCGAGGCACGCTCACCGACGTTGTCGACGACCTGATGGCGACGACGGCGCGAAGGTGAGGACCAGGACATCGCGCCACGCGGGCTCGTCGGGATCACGCGGCCGAATCGGTGAGACACCGTGCAGAGTCCTGCGGTCGTCACCGAGCAACAGCGTGCCGGGCTCGTGCATCGTCGTCTCCATCAGGCGAAACCCTTCGGGGTCGCACACCGTGCTCGCACCCCCGACCGCGTTGTGGCGGCTGATCAACAAGGAGCTGACCAGCGTGACACCGTCGCGGTGCAAGCCCTCGGGCGTGGGATTGCCGCCTCCGGCCGCGGTCGCGACGACGCGAAAGGGCGTCACCTGGGCGTGCCATTCGTCGCAGGGATCGAGCTCGACGGCAAGCTCCCCCAGTAGCACGAGAAGGCCGCGCAACATCGGATCGGACATGAACCCTTCTGTCAGGCCAAGGAAATGGCGCTCCCGGTCGACATACAACGGGTTGGAGCCGTCGGGCTGGACGAATGCGCAGAGCGGCATCGGCTCCGCCGTCCGGTCCGCTGAGTTGTACAGGTAGTGCCCATACCGTCGCAGGCGCTGCGTGCCGAGTTCTGCGGCATAGGGATCGCGCACCAGCTCGTCCCAGTGAGCACCGAAAAGGTGCCACGCCGCCGCGCCGACGCCAAGGCATGCATTCACCTCCGCGGGTGCCATCAGATAGGTGCCCGTTTCGCGCAGTTGTCGGAGTGCCATCGTCATCGCCGGACTTGGATACCCGGCCGCGACGAGCTGATGCCGTCAACGTCGAAATTGCGTCGACCTCTCGTGATCGGTCAGCTCAGCGCGCGGCGCAGCAGGTGCATCGCGACGGTGGTCGACCGTTCACGGACGTCGGACCGGTTACCGGGTAACCGCATCCGGCGCACATCGGTGGTGCCGTCGGCGAGCTTCACGCAGAAACAGACCGTGCCCACCGGCTTGTCCTCGGAGCCGCCACCCGGCCCGGCGATTCCCGTGATCGCGACCGCGGTGTCGGCGGCAAACCGGCGCAACGCCCCCTCGGCCATCGCCTCGGCGACAATTTCCGACACCGCGCCGTGCGCTTCGATGAGTGCCGGGTCCACGCCGAGAAGTTCGGACTTGGCCTCGTTCGAGTAGGAGACCACTCCTCCCGCGACGTACGCCGACGATCCGGGCAGATCCGTCAGCCGGGCCGCCACCAGACCCGCCGTGCAGGATTCGGCGGTAGCGATCGTCCGTCCGGCCAGCAACGCCGCAACCTGATCGTCGACGGTGGCGCCGTCCTCGGAGAAGATCTCGCCGCCATGGCGCTCGCGCAGCAGCCTCATCAGGTCGGCGTACACGGCGGCGGCGTCCGGTTCGTAGCGGGTCACCATCTCGATTTCGCCGCGCCGAAGGCAGGTGGTGATCTCGAGCCGTTCGAAACCGTCGACGTGCGCTTCGGCCTCGCGCAGCGTGTCGGCGAGCCCCGACTCCGGCAGACCGAACATCCGCACCATCTCCTGTTGGTACGTCGTCCGGCCGGCGATCGCCTCCTGCACCGCAGGCGTTTGCAGAGCAGACGGCCACATCGGCTGCAGCTCGCGCGGCGGGCCGGGCAACACGACGACCGTCGGTTTCCCCGGTACAACGACGCCCGGCGCGGTGCCGACCGGATAAATGACGTGGGCACCCTCGGGTATCAGTGCCTGCTTGCGGTTGGCTGCGCGGACCGCCTCCAGATCGACGTTGGGGTAGCGCGCCATCAGGCGTTGCACGATGTCGGCGATCTTGACCTCGAGCTCGTTGTCCAACACCAACTCTCGGCCGCAGAACCGGGCCACCGTCGCGACCGTCATATCGTCGGCGGTCGGGCCCAGACCTCCGCTCGTGACGATGAGGTCCACACCCTCGGTGGCGAGGAACCGCAGTTGCGCCTCGATGTCGTCCGGCCGGTCCCCGCAGATGGTGATGTGCGCGAGTTCGACACCCAGCTCGAGCAGTCGGTCAGCGATCCACGGCCCATTGCGGTCGGTCACCCTTCCGGTGAGGACTTCGGTTCCGGTCACCACGATGCCCGCGCGTGCGCTCACGCCGTACGACACTACGCATCTCGGACGTGGGACACGAAGGGCGGTAATGTCGTTCCGCATGACTGCGCCGAGGTCGCTGCGGGAGCTCTTCGATCAGCTCGGCCTCGCCGAGGTCCCGTCGACCGACGACAGCGTGATCATGGAGATGCCCGTCGACGAACGCACCGTCAACACCGCGGGCGGACTGCAGGGCGGGTTGATCGCCACGATGGCCGACGTGACCGCGGGCCAACTCGCCGCCCGGGCCACACCGTTCGGGCACGCGATCGCCACGACCGATCTCTTCATTCGCTATCTGCGGCCGATCAAGGTCGGGCCGGCCCGTGCGGTCGCGCGCATCCTTCGCACCGGCAAGCGGTCCGTCGTCGTCCAGGTGGACATCTACCGGGCCAACGACGACCAGATCGGTGCCACGGCGACGGTCAACTTCGCCGCCGTCGACTGATCGGGCGCTCTATTCGGTGCGGGCCAGCACCTCGCGGACGATGTCGAGCGTCGTCGCCGGGTGGAGGAAGGCGAAGCGGCCGACTGTCTCCCCCTCCCATTTGGTGGGCGGGATGAACGCCACCTCGTCCTCGTGCAGTCGCTGCGCCCACGCGTCGTAGTCGACGGCGCTCCAGCCGAGCCGGCGGAACAGCACCACGCCGAGATCCGGCTCGCGGATCAATTCCAGTTGGGGTGCGGCGCGGATCAGCTCCGCGGTCTGACGTGCGAGCGCCGCGGCGACCTCGATGGCCTGTCGATAGGCCTCCAGGCCGTACACCGCGAGGGAGAACCACAGCGGCAATCCCCGCGCCCGCCGCGTGAGGTGATACGCGTAGTCCGACGGATTCCACTCGCCGGTCGAGGTGTGAATGACGTCGAGATACGACGCGTCCTGAGTGTGGGTCGCCCTTGCCAGCTCGGGATCGCGGTACAACAGCGCACAGCAGTCGAACGGTGTGAACAGCCATTTGTGGGGGTCCAGGATGAACGAGTCGGCCTGTTCGAGCCCGATGTACTTCGGCCGCAGTGACCGGGCGAAGATGCCGGAACCGCCGTATGCACCGTCGACGTGGAACCACCAACCACGTTCTCGCGCAAGCGCTCCGACGCCGGCGAGGTCGTCGATGATGCCCGCGTTGGTCGTGCCGGACGTGCACACCACGGCGGCGATGTTCTGCGCGTCGGCGGGCACCGCCGCGCGAACAGTGTCGGCGGTGAGCCGGTGATCCGGCGTCTCGACCACCAATGCGTCCATCTCGAGCAGCCGCAGGGTGTTGACGATCGACGAGTGCGCATCGGATCCGACCACCACCCGCAGTCGGCCGGTCGCACCACGCTTCTTCGCGGTCTCGCGCGCCACCGCGAGCGCCGACAGGTTCCCCGCCGAGCCACCTGAGACGAAGCATCCGCCCGATGTCGTCGGCATCCCGGCTTCGTGTGCGATCACGCGCAGCACCGAATTCTCGGCCGCGATCGCGCCCGAGGCCTCCAGCCAAGAGATGCCTTGAATCGAGGCGCACGACACCAACATGTCGAACGCCAGACTGGCTTTCGTCGGCGCGGCCGGAATGAAGCCGAGGAAGCGCGGACTGTCCGCGGAGATGACGCTCGGGGCGATCACCGAGGTGTAGACGCCGAACACCTCATCCGGCGGTCGCGGCGTCTCGCGGATCACTCCGTCGAGTCGCTCGTAGAGCTCGTCGATCGCCAACGTGCCCTTGTCGAGTGGGACCGGGCTCATACGCAGCCGGTTCTCGGCGTAGGCCAGCACACTGCGCAGCATGTTCTCGGTGTTCTGGTCGACTTCATGCATGCCTGAAGTCTGGCACCGGTGCGCCCCGGCCGAGCGGGATTAACCCAGCGGCAGCGGCTTGTGCGGAACGTCGGTCACCAGTCCGCCGTCCATGACGAACTCGGCGCCCGTCGCGAACGACGACTCGTCGCTGACCAGGAACACTACGAACGGCGCGACCTCTTCGGACTGGCCGGGCCGCCGCAGCGGCGCGGTCACCATGTCGTCGGGGAAATGCTTCGTCATCGGGGTGCGAATGAAGCCCGGATGAATCGAGTTGACCCGGATGTTCTTGGGGCCCAGTTCGATCGCCGCCGACTTGGCCAGTCCGCGGACCGCCCACTTCGATGCGACGTAGGGGTGCACCATCGGTGCGCCGCGCAGTCCCTCGATGGACGACACGTTGATGATCGAGCCGCCACCCGCCTTCTTCATCTCTTCGACGACGGCCTGCATGCCCAGGAAGGTGCCGGTCAGGTTGACGTCGATGACCTGCTGCCATTTGGCCATGTCGAACTTGCCGATCTGGCCAAGCGCGACGATCGCGGCGTTGTTGACGAGCGCGGTGACCTTGCCGAACGCCTCGACGGCGACATTGACCGCCGCTTCCCATTGCTCGGCATCGGTGACGTCGAGATGGACATAGCGCGCCGATTCTCCAAGTTCATCGGCCAGCGCCTTGCCCTCCTCGTCGAGGATGTCCCCGATGACCACCTTTCCGCCCTCGGCGACCAGCGCCCTGGCGTGAGCGGCCCCCATACCGCGAGCTCCGCCACTGATCAGTGCCACTTTTCCGTCCACGCGTCCCATGGGGCGTCAGGTTACCGCACCACCTCGAGGAACTAGAACCTGTTCCAATTTCGGAGGGCAGCTTGCATACTGCTCGCCATGGCAATTCGCGTCGCACTCCTCGGCACCGGCAACTGCGGCAGCCTGGCGCTGCGGCAACTGATCACCGACGCGCGCTTCGACCTGACCGGCGTGTGGGTGTCGACGGAGGCCAAGGTGGGCAAGGACGCCGGCGAGCTCGCCCGGCTGGATGTCACCACGGGCATCACCGCGACCAACGACCTCGAGGCCATCGTCGCCGCAAAGCCCGACTGCGTCGTCTACACCGCCATGGGCGACACGCGCCCCCGCGAGGCACTTGCCGACGTGCGCACGTTCTTGTCCGCGGGCATCAACGTCGTCGGATCGAGCGTCGGCGCGCTCCAGTATCCGTGGGGACTGCTTCCCGACAAGGCCATTCAGAAAGTGGAAGACGCTGCGCGCGAAGGAGATTCGACCGTCTTCTTCACCGGAGTCGATCCGGGCTTCTGCACCGACCTGCTGCCTTTCGCGCTGGCCGGCACGTGTCAGAGCATCGAACAAATCCGCACGATGGAGATCGCCGACTACGCCACCTACGACGGTGAGACGGTGATGTTCGACGTGATGGGCTTCGGCAACGCGATCGGCGATCTGCCGATCCTCTATCAGCCGGGCGTGCTGTCCATCGCCTGGGGCACCGCCATCCGCCAGCTCGCCGCCGGCCTTGGCATCGAGGTCGACGAGATTCGCGATTCCGTCGAACAGGAGCCGGCTCCCGAGGACCTGCACGTCGCCGTCGGCACGATCAAGAAAGGCACCGTCGCCGCGGTCCGCTTCCTGATCGAGGGCATGGTCGGCGGGAAGCCGGTGATCGTCGTCGAACATGTCACGCGACTGGACCCCGATCTGCGTCCGGACTGGGCCCAGCCCGCTCATCCGGGTGGCTCGTATCGAGTCGAGATCACCGGTGAGCCGTCGTACTTCTGCGACATCGTGCCGATGAGCCGCAACGGCGGCGCCCCGTACGCGGCCATCCTGGCCGCCGCGGGCCGCATCGTGAACGCGATCCCCGACGTCGTCGCCGCACCCGCGGGCATCCGGACCACCTTGGATATGCCGCTCGTGACCGGAAAGGGTGTCGTCGCAGCCACGTAGGCTGGGGCGCGATGACCGCGCAGCCCGTGGCCGAGGACCCCACTGCCGAGATCGCCGCAAGTGAACCGGGGGCGCACGTCGGTGCCTTTTTCGACCTCGACGGCACCCTGGTGGACGGCTTCACCGCAGCGGCGCACGCCAGCGACCGCTTCAAACGCAGGCAGGCCGGCATCGGCGAGATCCTGGGGGTCTTCGAAGCGGCGATGCGTTACCGACTTCGCCGGATGCGGTTCGAACATCTGTTGACCAGGGCGGCGGGTTATCTCCGCGGCGAGAGGCTGGCCGACCTCGACGACGTCTGCGAGCGAATCTTCGTCGACAGTCTGGCCACCCGGGTCTTTCCGGTCATGCGCGAGATCGTCGCGGCGCATCAGGAACGCGGCCATACCGTGGTGCTCACCACCTCGGCAGTGACCATCCATGCCCACCCGGTCGCCCGCTATCTCGAGATCGACCACGTGCTGTGCAACCACTTCACGCTCGACGGTGACGGCCGCCTGACCGGTCAAATCGAGAAACCCGTCGTCTGGGGGCGGAACAAGGCCAGCGCGGCAACGCGTTTCTGCGACGTCAATCAGGTTGACCTGCAACGCAGTTACTTCTACGCCGACGGCGACGAGGACGCGGTGTTGATGGCGATGGTCGGCAACCCCCGGCCGGTGAACCCGCGCCCGAAACTCGCCACGCTGGCCGCCGACCACGACTGGCCGGTCCTTCGCGTCGTCGGCAACCGCGGGCGACGGCGCCCGTCGTTACGCAGGTTCGTCGGCTACGACTGACAGGAGCATCGGTGCCGGACAAATTCAACGACATCGCCGCGGTCATCGCGACCAGGGACTACGCCGCCGCCCGCGCCTGGTACATCCGGGTCATCGGCCGCGAACCCGACCTGGAACCGATCGAAGGCGTCGGCGAGTGGCAGATCGCCGCGACCGCGTGGCTTCAAATCGTCGAGGATCACGACCGGGCGGGCAAGACCGCGGTGCGTCTCGGGGTCGACGACCTGGGGGCGCAGATCTCGGCATTGGAGGCCGAGGGCATCGCGACCGGTGAACTCGTGGTGATCGCCGATCTGGTCAAGGTCGTCGACGTCGCCGATCCGGACGGCAACGAGGTTTCCTTCGTCCAGGACCTGACCGGCGAATAGCCCTCATCTGCCGGCAATACCCCCCGAACGGTCACAACCGCCCGACGACGTACTAAACTAGAACACGTTCCAATTCGTGATCCGGGCCCATCGAGGAGCAGTCATGCGCACCCCCATCTGCGACGAACTCAACATCGAGTATCCGATTTTCGCCTTCACCCATTGCCGGGACGTGGTGGTCGCCGTCAGCAAGGCCGGCGGATTCGGCGTGCTCGGCGCGGTCGGCTTCTCCCCTGAGCAGCTCGAGATCGAGCTGAACTGGATCGACGACAACATCGGCGACCATCCCTACGGCGTCGACATCGTCATCCCCAACAAGTACGAGGGCATGGACTCGACCGACCTCGATCCCGAGGTGCTCAAGAAGACGCTCAACGACCTGGTGCCGCAGGAGCACATCGACTTCGCGAAGAAGGTGCTGGCCGACCACGGCGTTCCCGTCGAGCACAGCGACGACGACGCACTGCAGCTGCTCGGCTGGACCGAGGCCACCGCCACCCCGCAGGTCGAGGTCGCGCTGCAGCACCCGAAGTGCACCCTGATCGCGAACGCGCTCGGCACCCCGCCCGCCGACATGATCAAACACATCCACGACGAGGGACGTAAGGTCGCCGCGCTGTGCGGCTCGCCGTCGCAGGCGCGCAAGCATGCCGATGCCGGTGTCGACATCATCATCGCCCAGGGCGGCGAGGCGGGCGGACACTGCGGTGAGATCGGCTCGATCGTGCTGTGGCCGCAGGTCGTCAAGGAGGTTGCACCCGTTCCCGTGCTCGCCGCGGGTGGAATCGGCAGCGGTCAGCAGATCGCCGCGGCGCTGGCGCTCGGCGCGCAGGGCGCGTGGACTGGCTCGCAGTGGGTGGTGGTCGAGGAATCCGAGCACACCCCAGTGCAGCACGCCGCGTACGTCAAGGCCGAGAGCCGCGACACCGTGCGCAGCCGGTCCTTCACCGGTAAGCCCGCGCGGATGCTGCGCAACGACTGGACCGAGGCGTGGGAGAACCCGGACAACCCGAAGCCGCTGGGAATGCCGTTGCAGTACATGGTGTCCGGGATGGCGGTGGCAGCCACGCACAAGTACCCCAACGAGAGTGTCGACGTCGCGTTCAACCCCATCGGCCAGGTCGTCGGCCAGTTCACCAAGGTGGAGAAGTCCTCGGCCGTGATCGAGCGGTGGGTGCAGGAGTACCTCGAGGCGACCGCCACGCTCAACGAGCTCAATGAGGCTGCGTCTGTTTGATCGCCGCCGCGTGCGCCGGCTTTCTGATCGCCGTCCTGTGGATGGACCTGATGTTCGACAGCCAGGTCCTTCGACACCGCGGCAGGGACGTCCTGCCGGAGGCGGTGCTCGCGTCGATCTCCGGGTACTACTGCCGGGCCACGACGACATCGCGGCCGATGAGTTATCTCATCGCGCTGGTGATGGCGATCCTGTTGGGCGCGCTCGCGGTTCGGTTCCTCACCGGCGATGATCCTTTGTGGCTGATCGCGACCAGTGTCGTGCTGGCCGGCTTTCCGATTGCCTTGGCCATGGCGCGCACGGTTCGCAGCGCCGTTCGCCTCGGGGCGCGCACCGACGATCTCGCCGAACAGTCTCGGTTGGCGCGAGCGGTGTGCGTTGACCACCTGGTGTGCCTGGCCTGCCTGTCGGGCTTTCTTGTCGTCTGGCTGACGCTCGCGGGCTGAACCCCGGCCGCTCGGCGTTGTGTTGGCCCGGCGATTATGTAAGGTGTCATACATAGCAAGCCGGACGGAGGTCCACGCGCATGGTCAGTCCCCGCGAGCGAATGGTCATATCGGCCGCTCTCCTCATTCGCGAGCGCGGCGCCCACCCGACCGCCATCGCCGACGTGCTGGAGCACAGCGGAGCCCCGCGCGGATCGGCCTACCATTACTTCCCCGGCGGGCGCACCCAGCTGCTGTGCGAAGCGATCGACTACGCGGGCGAGTACATCGCGGCGAAGATCGCCAAAGCCGAATCCGGCATCGACGCACTCGACAGGTTGTTCGCCGACTATCGAAAGCAGTTGCTGAACAGTGACTTTCGCGCGGGGTGTCCCGTCGTCGCCGTCAGTGTGGAGTCGGGTGACCCCGAGAAGCCCGACGCCGCCGCGGCGGTGATCGAGCGCGCGGCCGCGGCCTTCAGTCGATGGACGGACCTCATCACCACCCGCCTGATATCGGACGGCGTCCCCAAGCCGCGCGCCGCCGAACTCGCCATGCTGACAACCACATCCGTCGAAGGCGCGATCGTCGTCGCGCGCGCATCTCGAGACGTCACGGCTCTCGACCTCGTTCATGGCCAGCTACGCGCCCTCGTACTGGCCGAGACCTCGGAAAGGAAATCCGGAGATGACTAATCAGGACGTCGCCGCCGTAGCGGCTCCAGAAGATTGGCACCCGACCGCGTGCATCCTCTGCGAATGCAATTGCGGGATCGTCGTCCAACTCGACGGCCGCAAGCTGGCGAAGATCCGCGGCGACAAGGAGCATCCCGCCTCGCAGGGATACACCTGCAACAAGGCGCTACGGCTGGACCACTACCAGAACAATCGCAGCCGACTGACCTCTCCCATGCGCCGACGTCCCGACGGTAGCTACGAGGAGATCGACTGGGACACAGCGGTCACCGAGATCGCGGCGGGCTTCAAACGCATCGCCGACACCTACGGTGGCGACAAGATCTTCTACTACGGCGGCGGCGGGCAGGGCAACCATCTCGGCGGCGCGTACAGCGGCGCATTCCTCAAGGCGCTCGGCTCGCACTACCGTTCCAATGCGCTCGCCCAGGAGAAGACAGGCGAAGCGTGGGTGGACGCCCACCTCTACGGCGGCCATACGCGAGGCGAGTTCGAGCACGCCGAAGTATCGGTGTTCATCGGTAAGAACCCGTGGATGTCGCAGAGCTTCCCGCGGGCGAGAACGGTGCTCAACGACATCGCCAAAGACCCCGAGCGCGCCATGATCGTCATCGACCCGGTGATCACCGACACCGCGAAGATGGCCGACATCCACCTGCGCGTGCGACCAGGCACCGACGCGTGGGCGTTGGCGGCCCTGGCCGCGGTGGTCGCGCAGGAAGACCTGTGCGACAAGGAGTTTCTCGCCGAGCACGTCAACGGTGTCGACCCCGTGCTGGAAATCCTGCGCACTGTCGACGTCGCCGACTACGCGCTGCGGTGCGGCGTCGACGAGGAATCGATTCGCGCGGCGGCGCGACGGATCGGTGCCGCTACGAGCGTGTCCGTCTTCGAGGACCTGGGCATCCAACAGGCCCCCAACAGCACACTGTGCTCCTATCTCAACAAGCTGCTCTGGATCCTTACCGGAAATTTTGCGAAACGCGGTGCCCAGCACCTACATTCGTCCTTCGGTCCGCTGTTCCGTCACACTCCCGACGTCGGCCGCACACCGGTCACCGGTGCCCCCATCGTCGGCGGGCTGATCCCCAGCAACGTCGTACCGCAGGAGATGCTGGGCGATCACCCGGACCGGTTCCGAGCCATGATCGTCGAGAGCAGTAATCCCGCCCATTCGCTGGCGGATTCCCACGCGTGCCGCGAGGCGTTCAGCGCGCTGGAACTGATGGTGGTGATCGACGTCGCGATGACGGAAACCGCGCGTCTGGCCCACTACGTGCTGCCGGCGGCATCGCAGTACGAGAAGGCCGAGTCGACCTTCTTCAACCTCGAATTTCCGCACAACACCTTCCATTTGCGGCACCGATTGATGGAGCCCCTCGAGGGAACCCTCCCCGAGCCGGAGATCTGGGCCCGTCTGGTGCGGGCGCTCGGCGTGGTCGACGACGAGGAGCTCGAACCGCTGCGGCGCGCCGCAGCCGAAGGTCGCGAGGCATTCACCGTTGCCTTCCTGCAGGCTGTGGGCGCCAGTCCGATGCTCGGCAAGGTACTCCCCTACGTGCTGTACGAAACGCTGGGACCGACTCTGCCCGAAGGGCTTTCGGGAGCCGCGGCACTGTGGGGGCTCGCCCAGAAGGCGGCCATGACGTATCCCCAAGCGGTGCAACGGGCCGGGCACGCCGACGGCAACGCGCTGTTCGACGCGATCCTGTCGAGTCGCTCCGGCGTCACGTTCACGGTGCACGAATACGACGACGACTTCGCGTTGATCACGCACGCCGATAAGAAGATCGCGCTGGCGATGCCGGAGATGCTCGACGAGATCCGCGGTCTGTCCGACGCGCAACCGCACTTCACGACACCCGACTTCCCCATCGTGCTCTCCGCCGGCGAACGTCGCGCCTACACGGCGAACGACATTTTCCGCGACCCGACGTGGCGCAAGCGCGACGCCGACGGCGCGCTGCGGGTCAGCCTCGAGGACGCCGAGGCATTCGGCCTGGTCCACGGTGCGCGGGCCCGCATCACCACCGCGGCGGGCAGCGCGGAAGCGAGCGTCGAGATCAGCGAGGCGATGCTACCGGGTCACGCGTCACTGCCCAACGGGTTCGGTCTCGACTTCGTGGACGGGGAGGGCCGGGAACACGTTCCTGGCGTGGCGCCGAATGCGTTGACGTCGTCTGACTGGCGTGATGCGTACGCCGGCACACCGTGGCACAAGCATGTGCCCGCCCGGATCGAAGCGGTGCCCACGAGGATCGCAGCGGTGGGCGCCGCCTCTAGTCAGCCAGCAGACGCCCCGTAGCTCGTTCAAGAACCTGGCGCCGACTGCTTGTCCCGTGGTCGGCGGCAATGAAGTGGTTGGCGATCGCCAGCGAGAAGGCGAGCATGGCGCGCGCCTCGACATCGTCGGCGTCATCGTTGAAGGCGCCGATCAGCGCGCGCAGGTACTCCATTCGCCGGTTGTCCACGCGCCGTAAACGTTTGGCGACCGACTTGTCGCGGCGCGCCCAGTCGCGCACCGCGAGGTCAATCGGCAGTAGCTGCTTGGAGAAGGTGAGCATGCCCGCCCTGCGCACCTTGTCCCGCGCATCTCCACCTTCGGCCTCCACCCGGTCGAGAACCTCGTCGGTGCTGCGGTGCTCCCACTCTTCCAGCAGCGCATCGAGCAAGGCTCCCCTGCTGTCGAAGTGGTGGTAGAAGCCGCCACGGGTGACTTCCAACGATTTCGCGAGAAGGTCTACCCGCACCGCATCCGGTCCGCCCGCCGCAAGCGCTTCCAGCCCGGCGTCGATCCACGTGCCACGGGGCGTGCGGGTCTGGGCGACCATGATCCTCCAGCTGAGTTGACGGGGCTTGACCACTGCGGTCAACCAAGCATACAGTACTGTATGTTTGGTTCCGCGATACTCGACAAGAGCGAGCACATGCAGCGGCCGTGGCGAATCCACGACCTTGCCAAGGATTTTCAGGTTCTCGATGTGTGGGCACTGCCGACACCCGGTGGTGAAGGCGACTTCAGACAACTGGTCGACCTATGGTCGACGTTCGATCCGGGAAAGTCCTCTCCCGTCGTGCGGGCCCTGTTCGCCATTCGGTGGACCCTCGGCAGGTTACTGGGCCTCGACCGGACCGACGCGGGTCTGGGCGCACGCGTCGAGACGTTGCGGGACCGGCTTCCAGACGACTTGCGTGACGCCCGAAACGATCTCGCGAGAGACGGGTCTCCATTCAGTCCGCTGTACCTCACCGACGATGAGTTCGCGATGGAGATCGCGAACCAGACGGTGCACGGTGTCCTGCATGTCGGGTGGGTGCCCGACGCGGCCGGGGGCTCGCGACAGTTTCGCGGACAGATGGCCGTTCTCGTCCGCCCCAATGGCGCGTTCGGTGTCGCGTACATGGCGGCGATTGCTCCGTTTCGCCACCTGATCGTCTACCCGCTGATGATGCGCGACATCGGTCGAGCCTGGCGGGAGCGCCGCAGCGGGTCCGCTCCCTCTCAACGGGGACTTCGGTGAAGCGCGCCGCGACCGCCCAAACCGTCGCCCGTCAGATCACGCCGCCTCCCGGCACCCGATCGGCGAGCACGCTCGGCCGCGTCGACTATGAAGATGCATTCGTCATCGACGTCTGCAAGCCGTCCGCTCTATCCGCCGAGCAGTGGATGCGCACAATCCTGGAAGGCGCGCCCGCAGCGGTGAGGCTTCAGCTGCTGTCCGGCTGGTCTGCACTCGGCCTCAGGGTGAGCCTGTCGAAAGCAGACCGATCGGTGCTCGGCTGGCAGATCCGCACGGCAGAACCGGATTTCGTACTGCTGGGAGCTGAGTCACGGCTCGGCATGCCCGCGGAGCTGCTCTTGAGGCGTGAGACCGACCGGTTGCTATTTGCCACCTTCGTGCGCCACGACAATGCGTTGGTCCGCGCGCTGTGGGCGCCCGTGGTGCCCACTCATGTACGGATGGTGCAGGAACTGCTGGCAAGGGTCGGCAGCGACGTCCGATCCTGACCGCTACGGGGTCGGCGGCGCAGGCGCAGCGGGAGGCGCGGGAGCAGTAACCGGCAGCGGCGCGCCTGGAGCCGGCGGGGGCGCCGCGGGCATCTGCTGCGCCGGATTCGCCGAGAGCCCCGGCGGCGGTGTGGCGTTGGCGTTCATCGGCCGCTGCGTCAGCAGGAGCAGAGCGTCCTTACCGCTGACCTCCTGCGTCTGAACGGCATGCCAGAGGTCACGGAGGTAGGAACCGCCGGCGCTCGGTTGCGGGGTCATGCTGGTGCCCGGGGGCAAGTTCTCGGGGCTGGCCAGGTGCGGGACCTCCGCGGGCGGTGCGGCATCGCCCGGGACGGGAGCGGCAGCCGGCGAGGCGGGCGTTTCCGGTGCAGCAGGCGCGGGGGCGGCTGCCGGCACGAGGGGTGCGGGCGCAGCGACGGGCTGCGCCGGCGGCGCCGCGGGCGCAGGACCCGGAAGAACGGGTGCCACGACCGCGGGGGGTGCGGGAGGCGGTACAGGAACGCCGGGATCGGCCTGCGCCGTCGTCGCTCCTGCCAGCAGCGCAGCGAGTGTTCCCACGCCCGCGAGGGCCACTGTCGCGGCCTTCACCTCTATGTCGATTCCCACCGGAGCCCCCTTCCGCAACCTGGACCGAATCCCGTCTAACGAATGCTTCAGTTTGATCGTCAAAATTGTTACACCTGGGTCCCGAGTGAACAACCGGTCAGATTCAAGCGGGCTGTGGGAACACGTTCTACTTCGGAGTATCTGTAACCGCCCGCAGCGGGCCCCAACTGTGGTGTAGCAATGGATTGCCGGCCTAGACAACGTCATATGATCGATGCTGAGGATTCCTTATGCCAACTCCGAACCTTCCGCCTGGATTCGACTTCACCGACCCCGACATTTACGCGGAGCGGCTGCCGGTCGACGAGCTCGCCCACATGCGGAAGGTGGCCCCGATCTGGTGGCAGAAGCAGGAACGGGGCAACCTCGCGTTCGGCGACGAGGGGTTCTGGGTCGTGACCAAACACAAGGACGTCAAGGAGGTGTCGCGGCGCAGCGACGTTTTCTCCTCCAATAAGAAGACCGCCCTACCCCGGTACCGCGACGAGGCCGATCCGGGATCGTTGGAGGCGGGCAAGGTCGTGCTGCTCAATCAGGACGCGCCGCATCACACCCACCTGCGCAAGATCATCTCGCGGGCTTTCACTCCGCGGGCCATCGAGTCGCTGCGCGACGAGCTGCGTGTTCGGGCGCACGACATCGCCAAGCGGGCCGCGGCCGAGGGATCCGGCGATTTCGTCGAGCAGGTGTCGTGTGAACTTCCACTGCAGGCGATCGCCGGCCTGATGGGCGTCCCCCAGGAAGACCGCATGAAGCTGTTCGAATGGTCCAACCAGATGGTCGGCGACCAGGATCCCGAATACACCAGAAACGACCCGACGGCCGCATCGGTCGAACTGATCATGTACGGCATGCAGATGGCGGCCGAGCGCGGCAAGAACCCCGGTGACGACCTCGTCACCAAGCTGGTTCAGGCCGACGTCGAGGGCCACAAGCTCACCGACGACGAGTTCGGCTTCTTCGTGATCCTGTTGGCGGTGGCTGGCAACGAGACCACCCGTAATTCGATCACCCAGGGCATGATGGCGTTCACCGAATTCCCGGACCAGTGGGAGCTTTTCAAGAAGGAACGGCCCTCGACGGCGGCCGACGAGATCGTCCGCTGGGCGACGCCGGTCACCTCCTTCCAGCGCACCGCGCTCGAGGACACCGAGCTGGGCGGCGTCGAGATCAAGAAGGACGACCGGGTGGTGATGTTCTACCGGTCAGCCAATTTCGACGAGGAAGTGTTCGAGGACCCCTACTCCTTCAACATCCTGCGGGATCCCAACCCGCACGTCGGCTTCGGCGGCACCGGCGCCCACTACTGCGTCGGTGCGAACCTGGCCCGGATGACGATAGACCTCATCTTCAACGCCATCGCCGACGAAATGCCCAACCTCAGACCGATTTCGGCGCCCGAACGACTACGGTCCGGCTGGCTCAACGGCATCAAGCACTGGCAGGTCGACTACACCGGCGCCGGGGCTACCTGACCGGATAGTCGACCAGCGAACGCCAGTAGTCCTCGGGGATCTCGACGTTCGACCGCATGGCGATGGCGAGTCCGGCCGCCATGGCGATACCGAGCAGGCCCAGCCACAGGCCTGCCAGCGCGATGACGACCCACGCGATCGCGGTGACCGTCGGCCATGGTGAAAGCAGCACCAGCACTGGGGCGAAGAAGAACCCGGTGCCGATGTACCACGACGAACCGGCCCGATCGGAGATCAGCACGACGTGCAGCCACCTCGGGATCGGGCGGTCGACGGACGGTGCGGTCCGCATGATCGTTCTCCTCTGCTCGACTGACACCATCGACCCTCCCCGACCCGGGTAAGTGGTGCAATTACCTGACGAGTAATCGCCATGGGTGCGTCGGTGCGCGACACTGGGCCGATGACGACCGCCGCTGTGCAGACTCCGCCGTTCGGCACGATGATGCGCGATTGGCGGCAGCGGCGGCGGCTGAGCCAGCTCGACCTGGCGATCGAGGCGGACGTGTCCGCGCGCCACGTCAGTTTCATCGAGACCGGTCGCTCGAGTCCGAGCCGGGCGATGGTGTTGCGCCTCGCCGAGGTGCTCAACGTTCCGCTTCGCGAACAGAACCAGTTGTTGATGGCCGCCGGACTCGCCCCGGTCTACAGCGAGCGGTCCCTGCACGATCCGGGCATGGCCGCCGTCCGCGACGGCGTCGAACGGGTGCTCAGCGCTTACGACCCATTTCCCTGCGTCGTCGTTGACCGGGGTTGGCAGATCGTGCATGCGAACGCGGGTGCCGGTCTGCTGCTCGAGGGCGTCGCGCCGAGTCTGCTCGAGCAGCCCAACGCGCTTCGCATCTCGCTGCATCCCGACGGCCTCGCACCGCGCATCCGCAACCTCGCGCAGTGGCGCCACCATGTCATCGAGCGGCTTCGCCGCGAGGCCGCGGTGAGTGGGTCGAGCGACCTGTCAGCGCTGCTGGCCGAAATCGAGTCCTTTCCAGGCGGATTCGACGCAACCCGCGATCTCGGCGGTGTCGCGGTGCCGTTGGAGCTCTACACCCAGCAGGGGCAGCTGCTCACCTTCCTGTCCACGGTGACGACATTCGGCACAGCGCTCGACCTGACCGCAGCCGAACTGTCCATCGAGGCGTTTCTGCCCGCCGACGAGGCGACCGCCGCGGCGCTCGGAGTGAAATGCCCATGACGGACCGTCAACCGCAATAGAGTCATCCGACATGGACAATCGACTTGTCGCGACGGTCGCCGTTGCGCTCGCCGCCGCAGCAGCAGGGTGTTCAACGCCGCCGGCCGCACTGGGCGGCACCACCGCGAAGGTGACCATCGACGGCAAGAACGCAGCCGAGGCGCAAGCCGTGGTGTGCTCGCAGACCGGGTGGATGTGGAACATAAAGACCCCCGGTGAGCCGACGAAGCTGACGGCGTTCCTGAACAGCGAGGGCGGCGACGTCACGGTCCAATCCGTCGATTTCCGCGATCTCGGCGGGTTCACCGGAACGTTCTGGGACGGCCGCGTCGGCAAAGCCGAGGTGACCGGCCAGGGCGGAAAATTCACGATCACCGGCGAGGCCGATGGTTCGTTCAAGGACAATCCGAGCAATGCCGTGACGGCGACGTTCCGTATCGAAGCCAGCTGCTGAACGTGGTACACCCCTTTCGCGCGGCCATCGAAGCCAGAGATCTCGACGCTGCAGTCGCCCTGGTTCGCGAGGACGTGGTCTTTCGTAGCCCTGTCGTCTTCACTCCGTACGAAGGGCGAGAGGCCCTGAGGCAGATCCTCGCGGCGGTCATCGACGTTTTCGAGGACTTCCGCTACATCCGTGAGATCGGTGCCGAGGGTGCGGCCGACCATGCCCTGGTGTTCGAGGCCAGGGTGGCCGACAAACAGGTGCAGGGCTGCGACTTCATCCACGTCGACGCCGACGGCGTTATCGACGAGTTCACCGTCATGGTGCGCCCCCTGCAAGCGATGCTCGCGCTGGCCGAGGCAATGAAGGCGCGACTTGCCGCAGGATAGGTAACTGGTCTGACCACTTGACCTCTGGCCACCTGCCTGGCACTGTGGCGGTATGGCCCTTCAACCGGTGAACCGCCGCTCGGTGCCCGAGGATGTGTTCGAACAGATCGTCGCCGAGGTGCTCAGCGGCGAAATGCAGCCCGGAGAATCGCTGCCCAGTGAGCGCAGGCTCGCCGAGGTGCTCGGGGTTTCGCGGCCCGCCGTGCGCGAGGCGCTCAAGCGCCTCACCGCGGCAGGTCTGGTCGAGGTGCGTCAGGGCGACGCCACCACGGTGCGCGATTTCCGTCGCCACGCCGGCCTCGACCTGCTGCCCCGGCTGCTCCTCCGAGCGGGCGAACTCGATGTGTCCGTCGTGCGCAGCATTCTGGAGACCCGCTTACACAACGGACCCAAAGTCGCCGAACTCGCCGCCCAGCGGCGTACTCCCGAACTCGCCGGAATCCTCGATGAGGCGTTGCTTGCCCTGGCCGCCGAGACCGACCCCGTCGAGCGGCAGCGGTGCGCACTGACGTTCTGGGATCACATCGTCGACGGTGCGGACTCGATCGCACTCCGGCTGATGTACAACACGCTTCGCGCCACCTACGAGCCCGCGCTACCTGCCCTTGCCGCGGTCATGGCCGACGAGGTGGGCCGCCCGCAGGCCTACCGCGAATTGGCCGATGCGATCGCCGCCGGCGACTCTGCGCGGGCCAGACAAGCCGCACACGACCTACTCGAACCCGCGACGACCTCGCTCCTGTCCGCCCTCGATGACCTCAAGGACCAATCATGACCACCGCCGCCGCACGTACCGCACGCAAGAAGATGACGCTGCGCGACGCCGCCCGACAATTCCTCAAGTACCCCTCCCCCTGGATGATTGGCGCTGTCCTCGTCGTCGCGGTGGTCGCGCGGGTCATCGTCGGCGACTGGCAGCTCACCGACGCCCTCGTACCGCTGGCCATCGTGGCGGTGTTCCCATTCTTCGAGTGGATGATCCACGTGTTCATCCTGCACTGGCGCCCGAAACGGGTGGGCCGGCTCACGATCGACCCACTGCTGTCCAGGGAGCACCGCGCCCACCACGTGGATCCGCGCAGCCTCCCCCTGATCTTCATCCCCTGGAAATCGCTTGCGACATGGGTACTTCCGCTCGCAATCGGAACGGCACTGCTGGCGTTCCCCCGGCTCGGGATGGGCCTGACATTCCTGGTGTGCATCGCAGTGGCGGGGCTGGTTTACGAGTGGACCCATTACCTGATCCATACCGACTACAAGCCCAAAACCGCTGTCTATCGGTCGATTTGGCGCAATCATCGCAATCACCACTACAAGAACGAGCACTATTGGTTCACGGTCACCAGTTCCGGCACTGCAGACCGCGTGCTGCAGACGTACCCGGACCCGGCCGCGGTGGAGAACTCACCGACGGTCAAGAACCTGCACGCCGAGGTGCCGGCCTAGCGAAACGCTACGCCTCGACGATGATCGGATCGCCGATCCGAACCGTGTTGTAGTACCAGTCCGCGTTGTCCGGGCTGAGGTTGATGCAACCGTGGCTGACATTCTCATAGCCCTGGGAACCGGTCGACCACGGCGCGCCGTGCACGTAGACACCGCCCCACGTGACACGCACCGCGTCGTAGACGGTGAGCTTGTAGCCCTCCGGATCGTCCAGCGGGATGCCGATCGTCCGCGAATCCATGATCACGACCGATTGCTTCTCGAGTGCGGTGAAGCTTCCGGTCGGTGTCGCGAACCCGTACTTGCCCATCGACGCGGGCATTTCGCGCATGACCTCACCATCCACGCTGACGGTGAAGGTGTGATTGCTGATGCTGGCGACTCCGACCGTGGCCGACCCGGTCTGGAAATTCGCCTTCGTGCCATCGACGGACAGCGCAATCGTGCTGTGCGCCGGCCAGAACTCCGTCGGATTCCATTGCATGACATGGTCATTGAGCCAGCTGAACTCACCCGCAGGCGTGTCCGTTGACGTGATCTCGAGGCTACGCTCCGCCGCCGCACGATCCGCGATGCGCCCCGCGAAGGTCACGGTGACCGGATGCGCCACACCGACTGTCATGCCGGACGGCGAGATGCTGACCACGTCAGTCGGAGTGGAGACACCGGCGGACACGGTCGCAACGGAGCCGGACAGGGCGGCAACCATGACGGCGATCACGGCCACGAATCGAAGCTTCAGCACACTTTCATCCTAGTTCGTCCGGGAGAGTCAGCGAGGTAGCCGCAAGTCCCACGGGCCGCCGCATGTCGTCACCAATATTGTTTTCCATATCGACAGATCATCGAATCCGCCGCTCAGAACGTTTCAAACGGCATCGATTCGCGCGGGTGTAGCGAGCCGGTTCACTGCCAGCAACGCATAGCCGACGGCGAGCACACCGCCGCCCAGCACACTGACGTTGAGCAGCACCGTAGCCACGCCGACACTGGCGGGATCCAGGAAATAGTAGGGCGCGCGGCGGCCGGCCTCGTTGAGAATCACGACAGCCACCACGACATAGAGCGCGGGATACGTCAGCCATGCCACCGGATGCCACCAGTGCACCCGTCCCTGCCCACGCCCGACGAGCAGCCAGTCGCTGACCGCCAGGACCGGCACGCCGACGTGCAGCAGGAAGTTCGCGACCGTGTAACCCATGCTCCGTTCCGTCAACAGCAGATTCCACACGACACCGGCGATCAAGACATAAAGCACGACTGCTCCGCGGAGCCCCACCCGGGCGTCGGCGCGTGGCGAGACCAGAGTCCACAGGTAATACGCCGCGGCGAGGATGTTGACCTGATAAGTGAAGGTGATCAGCCGCCACGTCACGCCAGAACGCGAGGAAAGCTCGACGGCCACCAGCGCGATGAGCACCGCGGCCACGATCGAGACACGCAGCACCAGACGCAGAAACGCGGGACCGGTGACCGATGCCGTCACTGAGGCGGCAGCAGCGGCGGCGCCTCCGGTGGCGGCGCAGGGGCGTCGGGCGGCACCGCAGCGGCTTCGGGCGGTGGCGCGGGCGGAGCGCCCGGCGCCGGAGGTGCCCCCGCGGCGGCGGGCACGGGTGCCTGTGGTGCGGGGGCCTCGTCGTTCCCGCCGATGTTCGACAGCCGGTCCTTGAGCCGGGTCAGCAGACCTGGGCGCTGCTGCACCGGCGTCGGCTGCGCGGGGACCAGACCCGGTGCCGGCGGCGCGGCTGCGGGCGGCAGCGCTTCGATCGGGGCGACGGGCGGGGGCAAAACGGGAGCCTCCGGAACCGTGGCGTCGATTGGGGCGGCCGACGGAATGCCGTCGACCGGCGGAGTCTCGGGAATATCGGCAGGGGCGGCCTCGGGCGGTGCCACCTCGGTGGGTGGCGCTTCCGGCAGGGGCGCCGGTGCGATCGGAATCGGGGCGGCGGCGCTCGGCGCGGCGGGCAGGGCGGCACCGGCGGCGGCCGACGCGATGTCAGGGGACGTCTTGGCCGCGGGCCGTGGCTCTGGTGCGGCGATGTCCCGCTCGGGCGTCACCTCGAGGCTGACGGCCACGGACACCGAGACGACGAACGTCACTGCACCCGCCACGAGCATGGCCAGCGGGCCGGTCGTGCCGAGCTGCCTGCGGCGCTCCCTCGGCGCCCGCTCACCGACACGGCCGATCTCGATGACCTCCGAGTTGTGCGCTGACGCGAGCGCGGCGCCCCTGGCCAATGCGAGTTCGGATTCGGCCGGAACGTACACCGGCACCCCCAAGATGTCCTCGAGCCGGGGCACGACGCCGTGGAGTTCACTCCCCGAACCGACCACGACCAACGCCTCAGGGGGCCAGTCCGCCCGCGTGAACACGGCACTCAGCCACCGAAGCAAGGCCTCTTCGGTGTCGATCGCATGGTTGACGGCAGTCTGCACGGCGCCATCGCCGGAGTGAACGATCAGCGTGATCACCGTTTCGGGCTCGATCACACACACCGCGGTCACTTCGTACCCGATGACCTCGGCGATTCCCCATGCCAGGGCTTCCGTCGCCTCGGGCATCCGAATGGGCACCACGTTGTCAAAACCGCGGTCGTTCAACGACTTCAACAGCAACGAGGCCTCAGCGTCGGCCCCCTCACTCCACGTCACACCAATCGAGTGCAAGCGCTGACCACGGGTTGCCGCGATCGCCTCGGTCCGCAGCACGGCGGCGGCCGCCTTCTCCGAGGTGTCGAACGGCGTCGCGTGCCGGCCGGAAACGATTTCGAAGGCTTCACGGTCGACCGTAGAACCGTCGGCGTCCTGCCCTTCGACGAGCACGAGACCGACGGCGGACGGCGTCACCGATAAGCCGAGTACGGCGTCCATACCACCCTTCCGGACGTCCATCTGTTCGGGGTGACCTTACCCGCGCCCGCGTGAGCTGGCTCACCGGGCGGGGGTCCCGGCAGCCGCGCGAAGGTCTTCATACCTGCTCGGCGGTGTGCTGTACCGACGAAAGCCACTGCACGTTCACGACTGTGGCTTTGCCCGCGCGCCGCGCTCTTTCGATCGGTCGGCCCGATTGCGTCCCGAGTGGCAGGGTGACGCCCATGGCAGCGACAGGACATCTGGCGGGCACACCTGCCGGGCGCACGGTGTTCGGCCATCCGATCGGTTTGACGAACCTGTTCGGAGTCGAGCTCTGGGAGCGATTCTCGTTCTACGGGATGCTGACAATCCTCGGGTATTACCTCTACTACTCGCTCACCGACGGTGGCCTTGGCATGCCCAAAGCCACCGCCACCGGGATCGTGGGCGCCTACGGCGGGCTGGTCTACCTGGCGACAGTCCTGGGCGGCTGGATCGCCGACCGGGTGCTCGGCATGGAGCGAACCGTCTTCTACGGCGGCCTGGTGGTGATGTGCGGTCACATCGCGCTCGCCTTCGTACCGGGGTTCGCCGGTGTCGCCGTCGGGCTCGTCTTGGTGGCGCTCGGTTCGGGCGCGTTGAAGGCCAATGCGTCGTCGCTGCTCGGCACGCTCTACGAGAAAGACGATCCGCGCTGCGACGGCGGCTTCACCCTGTTCTATCTGGGCATCAACCTGGGTGGCTTCATCGGACCGCTCGTGACGGGCCTGCTGCAGACGCGGATCGGGTTCCACTGGGGATTCGGTGCCGCTGCCGTGGGGATGGCGCTGGGACTCACGCAATATGTCGTGTTCCGACGCAACCTCGGCGACCACGGCCGAATCGTTCCGAACCCGTTACCCCGCACCGCGATTGGCTGGTACGCGGGCGTCGCGGTCATCACGGTCGCGGTGATTGCGGCCGCGTTCGTGACAGGCCTGGTCAAGCTGTCCAATCTGTCGCAGGTCACAACCGGGGTGCTCGTCGCCGCGGCGGTCGCCTACTTCGTCGTGATGCTGACGAGTTCGAAGGTGGCACCCATCGAGCGGACCAGGCTGCGGGCGTTCATTCCACTGTTCATCGCCAATGCGGTGTTCTGGTCGTTGTTTCAGCAGATCTTCACCGTGCTCGCGATCTACTCCGACGAACGGATGAACTGGTCGATCTTCGGCTGGACCGCGCCGTCGAGCTGGATCGGATCGATCGAACCGGTATGGATCATCCTGCTCTCACCACTGTTCGCGATCATGTGGACCCGGCTCGGTCAGCGCGCGCCCACCACCCCACGGAAGTTCGCCTATGGCGTCATCGGTATGGGCGTGGCGTTCCTGTTGTTTCTGCCGATGTCGGGTACGACGGGTAAGGCCGTTCCCGCACTGTGGGTGCTCGGCATCATGGCGGTGTTTGCGATCTCCGAACTGCTGTTGTCGCCGATCGGCCTTTCGGTCACGACAAAGCTTGCCCCAGAAGCGTTTCGGGCCCAGATGATGGCACTGTACTTTTTCTCGGTCGGTGTGGGCACATCGATGTCGGGCGTGCTGTCGGGCTTCTACGATCCGGCACACGAGTTCGCATACTTCGGCGTTCTCGGCGCCGTCGCCGTATGCGTCGGTATCGGCGTATTCGCGTTGTCCCCCTGGATAAGCCGATTGATGGAAGGCGTGCACTGACGCCCGAAAGTCATCCCGCGAGGATGTCGCTCAGCGCACGTGGGTCGATGTTCCCGCCGGACAGCACCATCACGGTGCGACCGGGTGGCGTGTGACCCTGGCGGTAGGCCGCCAATGCGACCGCACCACTGGGTTCACTGACCAGATGCGTCCTGGTCGCGAGTTCACGTACTGCGCTTTTGATCTCGCCCTCGGAAACGGTGATGATGCCGTCAAGCACCCGCTGCAGATGCGCGAACGTCAACTCCGAGGGTTGCGACCGAAGGCCGTCGGCGATCGTGCGGTTCCGGTCTTCGATCGGCCAGTCCACCCGATGCCCCTTCGCGAGTGCCTCGGCGGTGTCGGCGGCGAGCTCGGGTTCCACGCCGAAGACACGGGCTTGCGGGCACAGCGCCTTGATGGCCGTGCCGATCCCGGAGGCCAGGCCGCCACCGCTCACCGGGACGAGGACGTTCTCGACGGCGGGCAGATCCTCGGCGATCTCGAGGCCGATCGTGCCCTGTCCCGCGATGATGTCGGGGTGGTCGAACGGCGGAACCAGCACCCCGCCCGTCTGCTCGAGCACCTCGGCGGCGACCCGTTCGCGCTGCCCGGCATCGCAGAGCACCACTTCGGCGCCGTGACCGCGAGTGGCGTCGACCTTGACCGCAGGCGTCTCCTTCGGCATGACGATGGTCGCCGGAATTCCATAGACGGCGGCGGCGTATGCCACCGCCTGAGCGTGGTTTCCGCTGGAATACGCCACGACGCCGCGGGTGCGCACCGACTCGTCGAGGTTGCCGATCGCGCTGAACGCGCCGCGCACCTTGAAGGCGCCGATGGGCTGCAGGTTCTCGGGTTTGATCCACAGCGGCCGGTCGGCGTCGGCCCACAGCGTCGGGAGCAACGGCGTGCGCACCACGAACGCGTGAATCCGTATCGCCGCCGCCCTGATGTCGTCGATGGTCACCATGTCCACGGGTTCAGTCTTCCCGAACGTCAACACGCTGCAACCCTGGCCGGGCCTGCTCGCTAGGGTGATGCGGTGACCTCGTTTTCGTTGCCGATCACGCCGCGTTACGCCGAGGTCGATCAGCAGGGCGTCGTTTTCAACGGTCACTACCTCACCTGGTTCGATGAGGCGTGCACCGGCTTCCTCGACCATCTCGACGTCACCTATCCGGGGCTGATCGCGAGCGGGTACGACATCCAGGTGGTGCACAGCGAGATCGACTTCAAGGGCCCGGTCAGGTGGCGTGACGCCGTCCGCGTCGAGGTCAACTGCGACAGAATCGGATCCACCAGCTTCACCCTCGCTTTCAACGTGTTGCGCGGCAAGGACGGCGAACCCGCCGCCGAGCACCAGTCCGCGGTACGCGGTCACAACGTCTACGTCGTCGTCTCGACCGAAGATTGGGCCAAACGCCCCATCCCGCCGCTGCTGCGCGAAGCGCTCACTTCGGTTGAGCGGCAACCCCATAACGTGTCCGACTGAGCCGACACATCTGTACGGTCGACGAATGGGCCACGATCACGATCACGGACATCAGCGCGACCTTCCGCCGGGGATGATCGAACAGCTCGAGCTCGCCTATGCGGGCGTGGCATCGTTCGGGCACCGGCCCTTCCTCACCGAGGTCGAACAGCTGGAGTCGTGGCGACCGGACGTGGCGATCGTCGGGGCGCCGTTCGATGTCGGGACCACGAACCGGCCGGGCGCCCGCTTCGGTCCGCGCGCGATTCGGGCCACTGCCTACGAACCCGGCACCTACCACCTCGATCTCGGCCTCGAGATCTTCGACTGGCTCGAGGTCGTCGACTTCGGCGACGCGTACTGCCCGCACGGGCAGACCGAGGTCTCGCACAACAACATCCGAGAGCGCGTGCACGCCATCGCGTCGCGCGGCATCGTGCCCGTCATCCTGGGCGGCGACCACTCGATCACCTGGCCCGCCGCGACCGCCGTCGCCGACGTCCACGGCTACGGCAACGTGGGCATCGTGCACTTCGATGCGCACGCCGACACCGCCGACGAGATCGAAGGCAACCTCGCCAGCCACGGCACGCCGATGCGACGGCTCATCGAATCCGGTGCCGTTCCCGGCAGCCATTTCGTTCAGGTCGGCCTGCGCGGCTACTGGCCGCCACAGGACACCTTCGAGTGGATGCAAGAACAGCGCATGACGTGGCACACCATGCAGGAGATCTGGGATCGCGGCTTCAAGGAGGTCATGCGCGACGCGGTGAACGAGGCGCTCGCCAAGGCCGAGAAGCTCTATGTTTCCGTCGACATCGACGTGCTTGATCCCGCGCATGCACCCGGCACCGGGACCCCGGAGCCGGGCGGCATCACCACGGCGGACCTGCTGAGGTTGGTTCGGCAACTCTGTCGCGAACACGACGTCGTCGGCGTCGACGTCGTGGAGGTGGCTCCGGCCTACGACCACGCGGAGCTGACGGTGAACGCCGCGCACCGCGTGGTCTTCGAGGCGTTGGGCGGCATGGCCGCCCGCCGCCGGGATGCCGCACCCGACGCCGCGCCTCCGGGACCACCGGCCCGGTAGTCTCCGGCGGGGACGCCGACGAGGATAATGAGGGCATGTCCGGAACACTGTTCTTCGATGGCAACTGTGGGATGTGCACCCGATCGCGGAACTTCCTGCTGAAACTCAACCGCACCGGCGACCTGCACACCGAACCGCTGCAGACACCCGGCACTGCGGAGCGGCTCGGCGTCGCCGATTCGAACCTGATGGATTCGGTGCGTTGGCTGGACGCCGAGGGAAACGTGTACTCGGGGGCCGAGGCGGCCAACGCCGCGGTATCGGTCGCCCTCGGCACCCGGATTCCGCTGATGATCTACCGCATCCCCGGTATTCGAGCACTCGAGGAAGCGGTCTACCGCTGGGTCGCCGACCATCGGTACCGCTTCCCCGGCACCACCCCATACTGCGAATCGAATCCGGTCGCCTGCTGAACGGCCGATGAGCCGCAACGATGTAGCGATCCGGCCCGCCGTCACCGACGACCTCGACGCGATCGCAGAGATCTACGCCCATCACGTCATGACTTCAGTGGCGACCTTTGAGCTGACTCCCCCGACCGCAGACGAGTGGCGCAGGCGCTTCGACGACGTCGCCGAACGCGAATTGCCTTTTGTCACAGCGAGCTTGGACGGCAAGGTGGCGGGCTACGGCTACTGCGCACCGTGGAAGCCGCGGCCGGCCTATCGCCACACCGTGGAAGACTCCGTGTACCTCGCGCCGAGCGCGGTGGGACTGGGCATCGGCGGCATGCTGCTCGATACCCTGCTCACCGAATGTGGCCGCATCCGGGTACGGCAGGTCATCGCAGTCATCGTGGACACGGCTGGCGCCGCGGCCTCCCTTGCGCTGCACCGCAATCGCGGATTCATCGACGCCGGACGGCTCACTTCGGTCGGGTACAAGCACGGCCTGTGGCTCGACACGATGTTGCTGCAACGCAGCATGGCCGAAGTCACAGACTGACTTCCGTCCACGCCGGACTGTCGTTTCGATGGTCCGTCGTGTTGCGGCATTCGCCGTATATCCGCACCGTGGCAAAGCCTACGTCGTCGACGTTGCGCTGCAGCACAGCCGTGACGCCGTCGCGGGTGAGTTTTCGGCCGAAGCGCTCGGCGGTGGCGGGGGCGTTCGCCCAGCCGTCGGCGATCATCGCCGAGGCGACCTCATCCAAGCGGCGTCCCCAATCACCCTGCGGGAGTCTGAAACTCATGTGAAGGACCGCCTGATAGGGCGGGTCGTTGTCGCTGACGCAGGAGACGAAGGCGTAGCCGGCGGTGGCGTCCTTCAGGTGTGCGGTGGCGACGATCTGCCGGCCCGGTCCGACGACCTGCTGCGCCGCCTGCTCATCGGTCAAGGGCACGATGTCCCGCTGGAGCGCGTCAGCTTCGTGCCGGTCGACGACGATGAACGCAGTCCCCAGGACCAACGACAGCACTAGCGCCGCCATGAGCAGTCCCCTGGACCGCGGTGTGGAGATCCAGCCCGCCCCGTTCATGACGGCAGCTCACCGCGCCCGGCGATCCCGCTGATCAAACGCGCGCATACGGCATCCATCTCACTGCGCGCCTGTTCGCGATCGGCGGCGCGGGACACGAACAGCGCCGCTTCGTCGAGCGCGCCGAGCAGCACGTGCGCCGTCGGCCGCAGCGGCTGTTCGGGGACCGCGCCCTCGGCGATCGCGTGGGCAAGCATGCCCTCGATGATCCCGAGCCCGTACTTGACGCCAACAGCGCGCCAGCGGTCCCAACCCAGCACCGCTGGGGCATCGATCAGCACGATCTGCTGAACATCGGGCGCCGCGCAGCCATCGAGGAACAATCGTGCCCCGACCTGCATCGCCTCCAGCGGATCGAGCGGCTGCAGCTCGGTGATCTGCCGCGCGATGTCCTCCACCAGCTGCTGCTCCACCTGCTCGTAGACCGCCGCGAACAGGCCGATCTTGTCGTCGAACTGGTGGTACAGCGCGCCTCGGGTAACCCCGGCCGCTGCGACGATGGCCTGAGTCGAGACGTCGCTGAAACCCTTGTCGGCGAACAACTTTCGACCGGCATCGATCAGCAGCGCGCGCGTGGCGGCGGTGCGCTCCGCCTGGGTGCGCCGGGTGGTCGATGTCGCTCCGGCCCGATCGTTGACTTTCATACAGCGTGCACGTAACTTTCATACCAAGTGTTTGTAAGTTATGGGAAGGATAGCGAACATGCCGCAGGCCGTACTGGATCAAGCGACCATCGAGTACCGCGTGTTGGGTCCGGAGGACTCGCCGCACCCGCCCGTGGTGTTCGTGCACGGAATCCTCGTAGACAGCCGGTTGTGGGATCGGGTGGCCGACGGGCTGGCAAAGCGTGGCTTCCGGTGCTACCTGCCGAACTGGCCGCTGGGCTCGCACACGATTCCGGTCAACGACGGCGTCGAATTGTCCCCGCCTTCGGTCGCGGCCATGATCGCCGACTTCATCGTCGAGCTGGGTCTTTCGGACGTCACCCTGGTCGGCAACGACACCGGTGGCGGATTGTGCCAGCTGGTCATCGATGCGTACCCCGACCTTGTCGGCCGGCTGGTCCTGACCAACTGCGACGCATTCGACAAGTTCCCACCGTTCCCGTTCACGCTCGTGTTCGCGCTGCTGCGCGGTCCGCGGTCGATCAAGGTGCTGTTCGAGCAGATGCGGATCAAGGCGCTGCGGCATTCGCCGCTCGGCTTCGGTCTGCTTGTCAATCCGGACGCCCAACTGACGGCGTCGTGGCTGGAGCCCGGCCGCACCGACGTCCGGATCCGGCGAGACCTGGCACGCCTGCTGCGCGCAGTCGCCAAGACCGACCTGACCGATGTGTCGACGCGCCTGCCGCGCTTCACCAAACCGGTCACCATCGTCTGGGGTCAGCGCGATCGCGCATTCACCCCGGCGCTCGGCCGCAGGCTGGCGGCTCTGTTCACCGACTCGACGCTGATCGAGGTGCCCGATGCGAGAACCTTCGTCTCGCTGGACAGGCCGGGAGCGGTTATCGACGCCGTCGCGAAGATCGGTGCGGGCAGGCCCGCCTAGCTCTTGGCGAGGGTGAACTGGCAGATGTCGGTGTAGCCCTCACGGAAGAGGTCGGCGCAACCGGTCAGGTACTTCATGTACCGGTCGTAGACTTCTTGGGACTGAATCGCGAGCGCTTCGTCCTTGCGGGCCGACAGCTTGTCCGCCCAGATGTCCAGAGTGCGGGCATAGTGCAACCGCAGCCGCTGAGCGCGCTTGAGCTGAAAGCCGGCCTCCGCGGCGTGCTGCTCGACCTGAGACGGCTTCGGCAGATCACCGCCGGGGAAGATCTCGTCCATGATGAACTTCGAGAATCGGACGATTCTCATGGTCAGCTTCAGGCCCTTGTCCAAGAACTCCTGGTCTTCGGGCTTGATGATCGTGTGCAGCATCATCACCCCGTCCTCCGGGAGCACCGCGTAGGCCTTCTTGAAGAAATCGTCGTAGCGATCGCGGCCGAAATGCTCGAAGGCGCCGATCGAGACGATGCGGTCGACGGGTTCGTCGAACTGCTCCCAGCCCTGGAGCAGCACCCGCTTGGAACGCGTGCTGGGCGAGTCGGCGAACACCTTTTCGACGTGGGCCTTCTGGTTTTGACTCAAGGTGAGGCCGATGACGTTCACGTCGTACTTCTCCAGCGCCCGGTTCAGCGTGGCGCCCCAGCCGCAGCCGATGTCGAGAAGCGTCATTCCGGGCTTCAGATCCAGTTTGCCGAGCGACAGATCGATCTTGGCGATCTGCGCCTCCTCCAGCGTCATGTCATCGCGCTCGAAGTACGCGCAGCTGTAGGTCTGCGTCGGGTCGAGGAAGAGCCGGAAGAATTGGTCGGACAGGTCGTAGTGCGCCTGCACGTCCTCGAAATGCGGTTTGAGACCGCTCGCGTCGCTGGTCGTTTCTGGCAAGGTATATAGCCTCTGACGTTTGGTTCTGGAAAATTTGCGAAGGCCCCGCATCGGTGCGGAGACCTCCCCCGTCATGTGCGCAGTTTACGCACAGTACATGAGCCAACCCCTATTGGCCTCATCGGTGAATCCACCCGTCGCGGGCGCCACTTATCTGACGCCAGCGAATATTTTCGCATCCTGGTCCTTCGTCATTGACGGGGCGGGCTGCCAACTCGTGTTCAACCGCGCCTATACCCACGTCCACGGCCTTTAAGCGTCGGCGGTACCGGTCTGACGGTCGGGTCGTGTCGCCCCTGCTGCGCTGTCCGAACCGACCCTCAGCAACGCGACGCGCACCGGCGGCACCCAGCGCAACGTCAGGGATTTGTCACAACCACGATCCGCGTCAACTGAGTTTGCGGGCCGCGCCGACGTCGTACTCGGCCACCGACGCAGCGAGGATGGCCGCCCCCTGTTCGCCGCCGACACCGCTGCCACGGAACTCCTCGACCGCAGCGTGCGACTCCCAGCGTTCGAGGATGTTGATCCGCCCAGCGTCGACAAGGTCGGCCGACAACGCGAAGTCCAGACAGCCCGCGGTCGCGCGGGCCTGACGGACAACGTCCACGCACCCCGCCAGATAGTCGTCGCGCCGCGCGGGGTCGACGATGAGATGACCGGCGACGATGACCTCCTGCAAGACCACAATGACCTCCTATGTGCACCGCGGTGACTGCAATGGAGACTGCGACGCCCGGCGGAACTCATCGACTTCCCGGAACCGGCGTGCGGTAGTAAGCATGAAGGCATGAACCTGCGAGACGTTTCAGAACTGCGCGACGCCGCCCATCCCGATGCCTCACGCGTGTACGGACAGCCGCACCAAACCGCGGACGGCACGACGGTCATACCGGTGAGCAGGGCGCGCGGCGGCGCCCTCGGGGTGTTTGTCGTCAAAGACGGCCAGGCCGCATGGGTTCCCGCCGCCGACGCCACCCGCATCGCGTTGCTGGGCATCTTTGTCGGACTCGTCTCGGCCGCATGCGCCGGCATAGCTATGGTTCGTCGGCCGCCGTGGCCCGACCTGCACGGCGATATCTCGTCGCGGTTGTAGTCCCCGCGCGCACGGCCACGAGCACGACTGCGAGCGCGGCCACCAGCGCCACCCACGGCCACGCTCCGTGTTGATGTGTCCAGCCGGCTATCGCACCCTGTATCCGGCCGGCGGCGGCGATCACTGGATCAGTCGGGTCACCGTCAGCGGTGAACAGACGCACCTCGTAAACGCCGTAATAGCTCACGTAGAGACCGACCACGACAAGCAGCGCGCCACTGATTCGGTTGAGGTAAGGAGTGATTCGGCGCATCCGGTCGGCGACGGCTGAACTCGCCACGGCGGCGGCAACGGCCAACGCGCCCACCACCAACGTGAATCCGGCGGCGTAGGCGACATAGACGAGTGCCCCGCCGACTTGGGAATCACCCTTGAACGCCATCCCGGTGACCGCGAGGAAAGGGCCGATCGTGCAGGACAACGACGCGACGGCGTAGCTGAGGCCGTAGCCGAACATCGAGCCCAGGCGCGCAGTCGGCGCCGAACGCGTGTGCACCGCCGGAATCAGCGCCGAGAAGTCGCGGCCGAGCAACAACCAGACGCCCAGGGCGACGAGGACCACGCCGATGACCACCGTGACGTACGGCAGGTAACGCTGCACCGTCGATGCCGCGGCAATCGTCAGCAGTCCGAACGTGCCGAACACCGCGACGAAGCCGAGCGCCATGGCCGCGGTCGCCGCGACGGCACGGCCTAGCGCAGTGAGCGCGCCGCCTCGTTCGCCGTTGGCGTCGCCCCGCACCACCAGTGCCAAATAGGCGGGCAGCATCGCAAAGCCGCACGGATTGAGCGCGGCGACCAACCCGGCGGCGAACGCCAGACCGATCAGATCCTGGTCCACGCGCGACGACCGGCTAGGCGAGCGCCGCTACCCGATCGGACAGTTCCTTCAGGGGCATCGCCGAGGTCGGATTGTTCACGAACGACGACGAGCCGTCCGCGCGGTAGAAGACGTAGGCGGGCTGCCAGGGCACGTCGTAGCGCGCCCAGATGGAGCCGTCGGCGTCGTTGAGATTCGTGAAGCCGAGGTTGTATTTCGACACGAACCCCTGCATGTCCGAAACGGCCGAGCGGGCCGCGACCCCGACGAAGGTCACGTCGGGGTTGGCTGCAGCGACCTGGCTGACGTTCGGCGCCTCGGCGTTGCAGAACGGGCACCACGGCGTCCAGAACCACAACACCGCGGGCTTGCCGACCAGGCTCGCACCCGAGAACGGCGCGCCGGACAGGGTCGTACCGGTGAACTGGAGGCGGTCGTCGGCGAGGGCGGCGGGTGGGCTGACGAGGCCGAGCGCCAGCAGGGCGGCCAGCCCTGCGATCATCACCGATCGACCAATCCGCAAGAACCGAAGCCTCATCTCGATCTCCTTCCGGTCATGGCGCCGCAGACGTATGGCCTGAACACGCCCTTCAACACACGCTACGACGGCCGATATGGTTCACCGCCAAATCGCCTAGTCAGTTCTGCCGCGGTAATAGTTCAGTCACAAACCGGTCGATGAACTCCGATGGGTTGGAACGGCCGGCAGGCCGGATGACGAACTTGCTCAATCCCGCTTCGAGGTAGGCGTCGAGTTGACGGTGCAGGCCCGACCAGCTGTCGGCGATGAATTCCGACGGATCCACGTCCGGTCTGCGGCGACGGATTGCGGCGGCAAACTCGTCCGGCAGGGCGCCGTCGGACACCGCGAGGTTGATGCCGTAGTGGTCGGCGTCGATTTCGCGCCCCGCCTGCTCGGCTGCCTGTTGGATCTGTTCGCGTCCGGCACGGGCCTCGGCCGGCGTCAGAAAGCTGCCGAGCCATCCGTCAGCCAACTGTCCGATGCGCCGAAAGCTCGCGGGCGCCGAGCCGCCGAGCCAGATGTCCAGCGCCTTGACCGGTCGAGGGGCGACAGCGACCGAACTCACGGAGTAGTAGCCGCCGGTGAACGACACATCGTCTTGTTCCAGAACGGATCTCAGCAGTCGCAACGACTCGTCGAACACCGCGGCCCGCGCGCCGTCGGGGACGATGAAGATCTGACGTTCCCCAGGGATGGCGGGCCGCAGGCCGAATACCGGGAGCACCCGCCCGGGCGCCAGTGCCGCCAATGACGCCAGCTGTTTTGCCACCAGCACCGGATGCCGACCCGGCAGCACCGCAACCGAGGTGCCGACCTTCAGGTTGACGGTCCGTGACAGTGCGTGCGCCATGCCGATGAACGGGTCAACGGCCTTGCTGTAGACGAGTTCGGAGAACCACAGCGAATCCACCCCCGCCGACTCGAGGTGGTCGACGATTTCGGGCAGTTCGTCCGGGCCGGTTTCCGCGCCCAATCCGACACCGAAACGAATCTTCACACCGCACCTCCTGACTCTGCGCAAATGCTACGGAACGCTCGGTCGGGCCCCTTGCTACCGTGCAAAGTGCGTGAGGGCAAAGGCAGTATTCCGACGGCAGGAGTAGCGATGGACGGATCGGTGACGGTGTCGATGGCGGCTCCCGCGGACAAGATCTGGAATCTGATCGCCGACGTACGCAACACCGGCCGCTTCTCACCGGAGGTGATGGAAGCGGAGTGGGTCGGCACAGCGACGGGTCCTGCGCTGGGTGCCCGTTTCCGCGGGCACGTCAAGCGCAACGAGATCGGACCCGTCTACTGGACGACGTGCGAGGTAACCGCCTGCGAGCCGGGACGCGAGTTCGGCTTCGCTGTCTTGCTCAACGGCAAGGCGGTGAACAACTGGCACTATCGTCTCACTCCGACCGACGGCGGTACCGACGTCACCGAATCCTTCCGGCTCGACGACTCGCTCACCATGAAGCTCTTCTCGATCTTCGGCGGGCAACTGCGCCGCCGCCGCAACATCCGTGACATGCGCAAGACGTTGGAGCGGATCAAGGCTGTCGTCGAGGCACCGGACGCTGCCTGACCGCGGCCCGCTACAGACCGCGCAGACGGCGCACGCGATCGCTGATCGCCCGCCGCGACACAGCCGCCTCGTGGGCCAGGGCCTCGAACGCATGGGGGCAGCCCGGGTACACGTGTAACTCCGTCGGGACGCCCGCGTCACCCAGCCGCCGGGCATATTCGATGTCCTCGTTGCGAAACACGTCCAGATCACCGACGTCGATGTAGGCGTCGGGCAAACCGGTGAGGTCCTCGGCGCGCGCCGGTGCCGCGTACGCCGAGACGTGGTCTCCGCCGGCGTGCTCGCCAAGCAGCGCACCCCATCCGGTGAGGTTGTCGTCGTAGGTCCACGTCAGGAACGGCAGCAGCTCCGGATTGGGCGTCATGGGCCGGTCGTCGAGCATCGGATAGATCAGGATTTGTTGTGCGACAGCGGGACCGCCGCGGTCCCGCGCCAGCAGGCACACCCCGGCCGCCAGCCCCCCACCGGCGCTGTCGCCCATCACCGCCAGGCGTGCGGGGTCGACGCCGAGGTCGGCCGAATGTTCGGCCAGCCAGAGCAGCGCGCGGTAGCAGTCCTCGACCGGCGTCGGGTCTGGATGATCGGGTGCGACGCGGTAGTCGACAATCAGCATCGGCACACCCGACGCGGCCACATACTCCCGCACCGCGAGGTCGTACAAGGCACCGACGTGCTCGAGGCCGAAGATCATCCCCCCACCGTGCAGATAGAGCGCGGCGCTACCGGGGCCGTCGACTCCGGACGGGTGATACCAGGTGAGGTCCAGCGCCGTGCCGTCCGGCGCGGTCATGGAGTGCTGTGCGGTGTCGACACCGGCGGTGGGGGCTCGCCGGGAGGCGACGAGATCGAACATCCGGTGACCGCTGACGCGGCGCGCTTCGACGTCGCCGACGGCTGCGGGCTCTGACTCGCCGACTTCTGCGAACAACGGCGCCATCTCCGCGAGTACCTGCGCGTCGATACCGAGTGTCATGGCAGCGACAGTAACGCGGATGAAGGTGACGACGACGGGAATGGCTGTTTCGCACTGTGCGGCAGGCGCTTTCGTCGGGATGTCGTTTCCCGGGCTCATCGCTGGCGACCGGCGCCCTCGCAGGGATCACAGCGCTGACGAAGTCGGTGTTGCTGTGGTAGGGCGGAAAAGCCTCCCGGGGTCCAGCTGCCTTTGGTAGAACAGGTTCTAGTCCCTGCGCTACGCGCGTGGGCCCATCATTTCGCGAGCCAAGGGAGTCACCGCGATGAGCAAATGGTCACGTGAAGAACTCGAAGAAGCCTGGCGCCGCTACCAGGAATCCGTCGTCGACGTCGGAAAGACTTGGGACTGGTCCAGTTACGCCGACCATTTCACCGAGGATGCCCGCTACGTCGAGCATGCGCTGGGCAACATGGAGGGCCGCGAGAACATCCGCGAGTGGATCGTCTCGACGATGAACACCTTCCCCGGCAGCGAGATGCCGACATATCCGGTCGAGTGGTATTCGATCGACGTCGACAAGGGCTGGGTCATCTTCAAGAACATCAACACCATGCGGGATCCGGGCGACGGCAGCGTCCACGGCGCAGGCGTCATCACCGTGCTGGAGTACGCCGGTGATGACAAGTGGAGCTACGAAGAAGACGCCTACAACCCGATGAACTTCATGTTGATGATCCAGCAGTACATCCAGCGCAGCCACGAACTCGGCACGATTTCCGACGACGCCAAGGCATTCGCCAAGAACATGAACTGGGAACTGACCTGACGTTTAGGAGAGACACATGAGTCGGTGGTCACGCGAGGAGATCGAGGAAACCTTCCAGCGTCACCAGGACCTGGTCGTCGAGATCGGCAAGTCGTGGGAGTGGGCGCGCTACGGCGAACTGTTCACCGAGGATGCGACCTACGTCGAACATCTCTACGGCAAGATGGCGGGACGCGACAAGATCAGCGAGTGGATCGCGTCGACGATGGACACCTTCCCCGGTAGCGAGATGCCCTTCTACCCGGTCACGTGGTACTCGATCGACGTGGAGAAGGGTTGGGTCTTCAGCGAAATCATGAACCGGATGAAGGATCCCGGGGACGGCACCATCTACGAGGCTCCGTGCATCACGATCTTGCGGTACGGCGGCAACGGAATGTGGCACAACGAAGAGGACGCCTACAACCCGACGAACTTTCTCCCGATGGTCCAGGGCTACATCCAGCGCAGCCACGAACTCGGCACGATTTCCGACGACGCCAAGGCATTCGCCAAGAACATGAATTGGCAACTGGCCTAACGGATCACGAAGTCCTTCGGATTCGGCTCCCGCGTCCAGGTCCAGTAGTCGACGAGGCGCCACGGGCTCAGTGTGTGGATTTCGCCGAAGCTGTTCTTGAAGAACGAATGCTTGATGGTCGGCTGTGACCACACCATCTTGGCCATCTCGGCCTGGCTACGCTCATGCCAGTCCGTCGTCTTCTCGACCGTCGGCTCGATCGTGGCGTGTCCGCCTTCGATGAGCAACTCCAGACACTCGCTGATATAACGCATTTGGCACTCGGAGTGGAAGATCAGGCTGCCGCCGCTTGCCAGCCAGGTGCCGGGACCGTTCATGCAGAAGAAGTTCGGATAGTCCGGAATCGTGATCCCCAGATATGCCGCCGGCCGCTCCCCCCAACGCTCGCTGAGGATCTCGCCGTCCCGACCGCGAATCGTCATGGGCCACAACATCTTGGTGTGCTCGAAGCCGGTGGCGTACACGATGACATCGGCCGGATATCGGGTGCCGTCCTCGGTGACGACCGCGTCGGCTTCGATGTGGTCGATACCCGTGCGCACCAACTCGACGTTGTCTCGGGTCAGCGTTTTCAACCAGCTGCCGTTGTCCTGCAGGGTGCGCTTGCCGGTCGCCGGATAATCGGGCACGACCTTGGCCGCCAGATCGGCGTCGTCGCCGACCTGACTGGTGATCCACTCGGTGAACATGATCCGCGTGATCTCGTTGATCTCACTGACGGCTTTGTCCTGGTCGGGGTAGTCCGGGTCGACGCGCGCCGCGTCCAGTCCCTTGTCGCACCCCGGCCAGAAGATCAGGAAGCGGTACCACCGGCCGTAGAACGGCAGGTGGCGAAGTGCCCACTGAACACCGGGCCCCACCTTCTCGTGGTAGTTCGGATTCGGGAACATCCATTGCGCGGTGCGCTGAAACACGTTGAGACGGTGGACGTTCGGAGCGATGGTCGGGGCGATCTGGAATCCACTGGCGCCCGCGCCGATCATCGCGACGTTCTTGCCGCGCAGATCGACCGAGTGGTCCCATTCGCTGGAGTGGAACGCCGGTCCGGCGAAATCCTGCTGGCCGTCGATGTGCGGCGTGTGCGGCCGATCGAGCTGTCCGACCGCGCTGATCACCGCGCGGGCGGTGAGCTCCTTCGTCTCACCGTGGCGGTCGCGCGCGCGGACCGTCCACGTCGCGTCGGCGTCGTTCCACGAAGCCTCCGTCACCTCGGTTTCCCAGAGGACATGCGGCTCGATGTCGTACTTCTCCATCACACCCTGGAAGTACGACTGCAGCTCCGGCTGCTCGGCGAAGAAGTGTGTCCAGTGATCGGTCGGCTCGAAGCTGTAGCAATAGAAATGATTTCCGACGTCGACCCGCGCACCGGGGTAGGTGTTCGCGTACCACGTCCCGCCGACGCCCGCGTTCTTCTCGACGATCGTGAACGGAATCCCGGCTTCCTTGAGCCGGATCCCCGCCAGCAGTCCGGATTCACCGCAGCCGATCACCACGACGGGGAAATCTTCGCGGGCGGATTCGGTCACCTCGCCCGTCGCCCTGGCGTCGCGGCCGTCGAGCTCCATTTCCTCGAGCACCATCGGTACGTACTCGGCGGGCACCGGCTCGCACACCAGCCACTGCATCATCTCGTGCAGCAACTCGGCGCTGACGGGTTCGGGTTCCGGGCAGCCCCGGTCGCGGTAGTCCGCGATGACCTCGAGGGCGATCTTGCGGACCGCGGCCTTGTCCTCTTCGGACATGTAGCCCTGGACTTCGTTGAGGAACAGGCCTGCCGGCTTCAAATCACCGCGGATCAGCGACGGGTCGCCGGACATGTGCACCAGCGACAGCGTCAGGGTCGGGATGCTGACGTCCAGCAACGCTTCGGCTATTTCGTCGTCCGTCGCCGTAAAGGGTTGTCCGGCATGTGGGTTACGCACCCACGAGTGCTATCACGCCAAAACGGCAATTGGAACATGTTTCAGAAATACGTGACGACGGCTCGACCTGAACCTACTCTCGACGAGTGGGCATTGCGACGCGCGTGAACGGTACCGCTCCCCCGGACGTGCCGATGTCGGACATCGACCTCGGCGATTGGAAGTTCTGGGTCCTCGACGACGATATGCGCGACGGGGCGTTCGCCACGCTGCGACGCGAGGCGCCGGTCTCCTTTCACATGCCCCTGGAAACCCCAGGCGTGGTAGCCGGGCCCGGGCATTGGGCGGTGACCCGGTTCGACGATGTCCACTTCGCCAGCCGTCACCCGCAGATTTTCAGTTCCAGTCCCGGTATCACCATCAACGACGCCAACCCCGAGGTGTCGGAGTTCTTCGGCTCGATGATCGCGATGGACGACCCGAAGCACCTGCGGCTGCGCAACATCGTCAGCAGGGCGTTCACCCCTCGCGTCGTCGCTCGCACCGAAACCTCGGTCCGGGAGCGGGCACGCCGCCTGGTCGAGAAGATGATCGCCGAGCACCCCGACGGCTCGGGCGAGGTCGTGACGGAGCTGGCGGGGCCGCTGCCGCTGCAGGTCATCTGCGACATGATGGGCCTCCCCGAGGACGACCACGATCAGATCTTCCACTGGACGAACGTGATTCTCGGATTCGGCGACAAGGACATCGCCACGGACTACGAGGAGTTCGTCAAGGTCGCGATGGACATCGGCGCATATGCGACCGCGCACGCCGAGGATCGCAGAGCGAATCCGCACGAGGACCTGACGACCGCACTGGTGCATGCCGAGGTCGACGGTGAGCGGTTGACGTCGGCCGAAATCGCGTCGTTCTTCATTCTGCTGGTGGTCGCGGGCAATGAGACCACCCGCAACGCGATCAGCCACGGCGTACTCGCGCTGACCCGGTATCCCGAGGAACGCGCGCGGTGGTGGGCGGACTACGAGGCGCTGGCGCCGACGGCCGTCGAGGAGATCGTGCGGTGGGCGTCGCCGGTCATCTACATGCGGCGCACGTTGACCGAGGACTGCGAGCTGAGCGGCACCAAGATGTCGGCGGGCGACAAGGTGTCCCTCTGGTACTGCTCGGCCAACCGCGACGAGGACAAGTTCGCCGATCCGTGGACGTTCGACCTGGGCCGCAACCCCAACCCGCACGCCGGCTTCGGCGGGGGCGGTGCGCACTTCTGCCTGGGCGCCAACCTCGCGCGCCGCGAGATCAGCGTCGTCTTCGAGGAGCTGCACCGCCAGATTCCCGACATCGCCGCGACAGAGGAACCTCGGCGACTGTTGTCGCCGTTCATCCACGGAATCAAGCGGCTGCCGGTGTCCTGGACACCACCGAGATGAGCTCCTGACGACTGGGCCCTTCGGGTGGAGTCGGCCGCCATCCGCGCGAGTAGATCTCGCGAGCACGTGGCTCGACCAGCAGGAGGCTGTCGGGCAAGCCATCCATGGTGATGTACGGCGCGACGGCCTCGGTGAGGCGCGGGTCGGCCTCGGCTGCCGCAACGATCAGATCTGACGGCAACCGGCGTCCGAGGTCGATGTCACCACCCGACCACCGACGGACCCGGTCACTGTCGACGACCTGGTGGTCGGCGAACCACGGCTTGATGTTGGCGGTGCACCAGGCATCAAATTCCGTTGTCACGCTGACGATGTCGTCGTTGTTGCCAGTCAGCATCCTCACCAGCTGACTGGCCTGCATGAAGGCCAACGCGATGCCGCGGCCAGCCAACGGCGTCGTGGTGCACACGGAATCTCCGACAGAGATCAGTCCGGGAAGGGCTGGACGACCGGAGTCGTCGAGCTGACCGCGGTAGTGGTTGTACAACCGCCCGCCGGCCAGAACTCCCATGATCGGCAGCGAGCGGTCGGCGTCGATCCAGTCGGCCAGCACCGGGATCGCGCCCACCGCGGCCTCGAACACCCCGTCATGCCGGAGACGGTGCAGACGACGATCCGCGCCGTCGTGGATGAGCGTGACCGTGAACGTGTCGTTGTCGTGCAAGAACGTCACCGCCGCGTACTCGGGAAAGTTCAGAGACAAACCGATCACTGAATTCGTCGGGCCAGGACGCGCACCCGGTCGCAACCGATACTGCCGACTGACGTAGGCGGCCCCGCAGTCTGAACCCTCACCGCGGCTGCGCGCCGCGCCGGCGATGCGGCCCGCACGACCCGAGGCGTCGATGATCAGATCGACGTCCAGCACGTCGGCTCCGATCCTGACTCCGGCGGCGCGTCCTCGCTGAACCACCACCTCGGTCACATGTCCCTCAACAACGCGTATCCGGGGGTCGCTGGTGGCACGGCGCCATAGTTCGCGCTCGAACACCATTCGGCGGCAGTGCAGCGCGGCAGCTCGACTGTTGGGACCCGATGTCATCACTACCGAGGCTCCTGCCGAGAGCAGACCGGCCAGCACGTCGGGCATTTCGGCGTCCAATGCGTCGACCACCTGCCCGCGAAAGCTGTGGGCATGCTGAAACTGCATCACTCCCCTACGGCGCCACTCGGCGTGGGCCGGCGGCCCGGGTTCGCGATCAACCACGACGACCTCGCGTCCCCGGCGAGCCAGCGCGATCGCGGTGAACAGCCCGGTGGGGCCTGCGCCGACGATGACGGCTTTCATGAATACTCCAATTGAGGTAACATACGATGTAATGAATACGCACAGGGTTACCTAGAATGTCGTCGGGTGTCAAGCGCGACTATCGATCGGACTTGCGCGCGGCGCAGGCGCTCGAAACGCGCCGGGTCATCGTCACCACGGCTTCTGAGCTCTTCGCGGCGCGGGGTTACGGGGCGACGACCGTCGACGCCGTCGCGGAAGCCGCGGGGGTCAGCCGCAAGACGGTGTTCACTGCAGTCGGCGGCAAGCTCGATCTCCTCAAGACCGCGCTGGACTGGGCGGTGACCGGCGACGACCGGCAGCTGGCGCTGGCGGATCGCAACGACCTTCGCGAACTGCTCGAGCAGTCAGATCCGGAGAAGCTGATCACCGGATGGGTCCATGTTCTGGTGGATATCGACATCCGCGTGGGCCCCCTGATGCGCGCGCTCGAGATCGCCGCGAACGGGGACACCGAAGCGCAGGACTTGCTGGACGAGTCGCAGCGGCGGCGTCTAGCAGGTGCACGCACGATCGTGCGACGGCTGGCCGCCCTCGGCGCGCTCAAACCCGATCTCAACCATAACCAGGGTGTCGACATCGCCTGGCTGGCCTCGGACCCGATGCTGCATGACCGGCTGGTGCGCACGCGAGGGTGGTCGCGGGGCCGTTTCGAGCAATGGCTGGCCGAATTTCTTTTGGAGCAGCTGATCGGTGAGTCAGTCGACTAACGGGCTCCGACCAGGTTGGCGAGCGCCGCGATCGGCGTGTCGTCGAGGTGCTGGCAGAGATCGATCGCGTCCTCGAACACCTGGTGGGCCCCGGCCTCCTCGAGTTCGCACTTGGACACTCCGCCGCTGAGCAGAGCAATGGCGAGCACGCCGGCGCGTTTGCAGGCCTCGACGTCCCACACCGCATCACCGACGAACACGGCGTGCGCAGCCTTCACTCCGGCACGCTCGAGGGCGACGTTGATGATGTCGGGCTTCGGCTTGGCGGTGTCCACATCGGCCGACGATGTCATCGCCGACACCAGGTGATCGCACTCCAGCACGTCGCGCAGGATGGCGAGCTCGTCATCGGGCGCCGACGTGGCCAGTACAACCTGCACCCCTAGCTGATGAACGGCTTCGAGAAGCCCCCGCGCACCCGGCAACGGCCGCAGCAGCGAGGCGCTCTCCTTGTAGTACCGGGAATGCAGGTCCTTCGCGCGCTCCTGGACATCGTCGTCGGCGTCGCCGGTGAGCATCGAAACGAGGGTGGTGCCGTCCATGCCGATCGAGCGGTGAATCCGCCACGCGTCCACCGGAATTCCGACGTCGGCGAAGGCGCGGGACCATGCGTCGACGTGGTGGTAGTTCGAGTCGACGAGGGTGCCGTCGATGTCGAACAGCACCGCCGCCGCGGGCTCCCTCTTGCTCGGTGTCACGAACGCAGATTCTCCTGCGTTGCGGGACGCTGCTGCGACGTCGTGGGCATGTCGGCGCGCACTTCGTCTGCCTTGCCGGGGGCGGTTTCGGCAGTGCTGCCCTTCGGATCCAGCTGGTCCACCCGCTCACGGTGCGCATCGAGTTCCTCGCGGGTGGTGTCGACCTCTTCGCGGTGGCTACGCGCGTTGTTCTGCAGGCGAGCGGCCTCGGCCGCCTTCGCCTCCGCCTCTGCCTGCGCGGCCTTCGCTTTCGCCTCGGTCTCGGCGGCCACGGCTTCGCGCTTCTCGAGATGCTCTGTGCGCTGCCCGATTTCGCCCCGTAGCCGTTCGGCTTCGGCACGCCGGCGTGAGTTGCGAACGGTCCACGCGACAAACGCGATGACGACTATCGCCGCGACAGCGACAACGATCCAGATGACGGCGTTGCTATCCATGTCGGCTCCTTCGAATTGCCCCGGGTCACGACGATTGACGAACCCGCTAATTCTGCGGATGCCCGTCCGTCGATACGTCTAAACCGCAGCGGGACGAAGGAACCGGATGCCGGCCGGGTTTACTGGACGATCAAGGTGCCCTTCATGGAAGGGTGGTACACGCAGTAGAACGCGTATTCTCCCGGCTCGGTCGGCGCGGTGAGTGTGCCCTGTTCTCCGGCGTCGACGTGCACGTCGAACTCGCCTTCGGTCTCAGACGTCACGGAGTGCTCGGCCGAGTCGTCGTTCTTGAGCGTGATCGTCGCGCCCGGTGCGACGGTGATCGGATCGCCGAAGCTCATGTTCGCCATCGTGATCGTCGGGCCCGACGCTGCGGCGGTACTGCTGGTGGATTCTGGGCTTGCGGTCGCGGTCGCGGTGCCGCTATCGCCCTCTGAGGTGGTGTAGCTGGATTCGCTGCCGCACGCGGCGATCGCGGCGGCCAGGCAGATGGTCGCGCACACCAGCAAGATTTTCTTCATCGCGTCTCCTGAAGTCGAACACGATTATCGACCGGTTGCGGTCCAGCCAGGGCGCTTTTGGCAACCGCGCCGGATCAGACCGTCGCGGTGAGAGGCCCGACCGGCGTGCACACCGGCTGCGGCGGATTCCCGGTGTTCGCGCATCCCCGGCCTGTCGAGACGTAGGTGGCGCCGGGCTCGTGCGGCGCGTAGAAGACCTGCGCGGGCAGCACTCCGTTGCTCGCCTGGCATTTGGGGGGCCCGGGGCTGCCCTGCATCTGCAGACAGGCCACCGAGAGGTAAACGTTCGATCGCTCGCACGCGCCCGGTGAGATCGTCGCGGTGACCATTCGCGTGCCCGACACGTCCACGACCTGCGGCGGGGACAAATTGTAGGTGCAGGTGGGCGGGGGTTCGGCGACGGCGATGGCGGTGGAGGCAAGCGGCAGCGTCGCTGCGGCGATGAGGTACGTCAGCGACCGGATCATCCCTGGATCGTAGATCACCGCAGGTAGTGCTCATCGACGATGAACAAACAGAGTGTGATGGCCAGAAATCCGGCAGGCAGCCAGATCGCATGCACTCCCCACGCGACGCTGGCGAATGAACCCGCGAGGGCCCCGAGCCCGAAGACGGTGATCAGCGCACCATAGACCCCGAATGCGCGCCGTGACTCCGCGTGTTTCTCGACGAACGCGTCATACCCGGACTCCATGAGTCGCATCAGGTTGCCCGTGGTCGCGACCGGCAGATAGGCCAGGTCACCGATGTTGCGGAACAGGCCGATCTGCATGGCCGCCAGGAAGGAGATCGGCACGGTCACGTAGCTGTGGGGCACCGAGGCGGGGACGAAACCGATGATGCCCAGCGAGGCGGCCTGCACGGCCATGGTCCAGCGCAGAGCATGTGGGACGAGGCGCTCGACGCGGCCGGATTTGATGTGCGATGCCAGCGCCATGCCGACGATGAAAGCGAGCAGCGGCCAGACGTGGGCGAGCGCCGCGGACCACTTGCCTTCCGACGTGTTGATCGCACCGAAGATGACGTTCGCGGTCTGCACGTTGGCGAACACACCACCGCGCGCGATGTAGGTGTACGCGTCGAGGAATCCGTTGGCCACCGTGAGCAGCAACGCGAACCACAGGGTGCGGGTTCGCTCGATTTCTTGTGGGCCGGTCGGCACGCCACCCATGCCGACAACCTAATCGGTCGCCGGGGCGGTCTAACCCGCACCCAGCGCGTTCAGCATTCCGGCGGCAGCTCGCGGCCAGGTGAACTGTTCTGCGCGGCGTCGTGCATCGTTGCGCCGCAACCGCTCTGGACGGCTGATGATTGTCGTCACCGCCTGCGCGATGGCATCCGGGTCGTTGTCTGCTGCGGCACCACTTTCGGCGGTCAGAAGTTCCGCGAGCGCCGACGTCCGCGAAACCACCGCCGGCGTACCGCAGGCCAACGCCTCCAACGCGGCAAGGCCGAACGTTTCGTGCGGACCCGGCGCGATCGCGACGTCGGCGGTCGCCAGGATGGTGGCCACGGTGTCGCGGCACCCGATGTAACCGGTGAAGTCAACGGGCAGGCGGGCGGCCTGGCGTTCGAGCCTGGCGCGCATCGGGCCTTCACCGACGACCACCAGGCGGGCGTCCACACCCGAGTCGCGCAGGGAGGCAACGGTATCGATGCTGCGGTGCGCATGCTTCTCCACCGAAAGACGGCCGCAGTGCACCAGCAACGTCTGCTCGGGGCTGGCCCACTGTCGGCGGACCGAGCTGGATCGTCGGCTCGGATGGAATTGCTCGAGGTCCACGCCAAGTGGCACCGTGACCACGTTCGTGGCGTCGATCCTGTCGAACTCCGCACGCGCGAACGCCGTGGTGCACACGACCGCGTCGTAGCTCTCGGCGGTGCGGCGGTTGGCGGCGTCGGCGATCGAGCGGGCGGCACGCGCCGGAAGTACCTGCCCGACAAGGCGATCGAGCCGCTCATGGGAGATCATCACCGTCGCGACATCGCGCTGCCTGCCCCATTCACCGAGCGAGCGCAGGGTGAGGCGGTCGGACACCTCGAGTGCGTCCGGCGCCAAGTGCGCCAGCAGTTCGGTGACGGGTCCGGGCAGCACGGCACGATATCCACCGGTGAACGGGATGAGCCGAGCCGGCAGCGAGATTCGAACGACTCCCGATGGCAGCTCGTGCCGTTCGAAGGTTCGGCCCGGGACCACCAGGAACACCTCGTGTCCGCGGGCACAGTACTCAGCGCCGAGACGATCCACTGCCGTGCGCAGACCTCCCGAACGCGGGCCGTAGAAATTCGCGACCTGTGCTACCCGCATGAGCTGAATTTGACCGCGACGCATGTGCGGTCAACAACGCGACATCAACCGGTGGGACAACACACCGTGAACACCGCGAGTGACCGTGTCGATAGGGCGACTCAGGCGACGTGCGCGGTGAACCAGTCCTGCACCCGGCGCCAGGCGTCCTCGGCGGCGGTGGCGTTGTACCGGTCGCCGGTGTCGTTGAAGAACGCATGGTTGGCGTCGGGTTCGGTGACCAGTTCGAACACCAGGCCAGCCTTCTCCAGGGCCGCCCGCGCGACCGGCTCGGTAGCGTTGACGCGCTGGTCCTGGGCGGCGTAGATACCCAGCACTGCAACATCTTTGGAGCCGGCAAAATCCGGGTTGTCGGGCGTCGGACCGTAGAACGGCACGGCGGCGGCCAGCCGCGGCTCACCGGAGGCCAGCAATCGCCAGACGAAACCGCCACCCATGCAGAAGCCGACCGCGGCGACCTTCTTGCCCGGCACCCGGCGTTGGAGCTCGTCGATTCCCGACTTCAGATCCGCCAGGGCGGCTTCGGGGGGCAGCTTGCCCAGGGCCGCCGTGGCTTCGGCGGGATCGGCGAACGTACCCGTGCCGCCCTGCGCGGACAGCAGGTCGATCGCGAGCGCGGAGTAGCCGATGCCGGCGAATCGCCCGGCCACCGAGCGGATGTAGTCGTTGAGTCCCTTGTTCTCGTGGATGACGAGGACTCCCCCGCGCGGTTCGGCGGCGGGCGCCCAGGCCGCCTGCAGTTCACCACTGGGTCCGGCCCAGGTGATCGGCGTAGACGGGACGGTGTTCTCCGATCCTGGCGGCGGTGTGCTGACGGTGGCCGGCTCGCTCGACGTCACGGGCGCGTTCGATGTCGGCTGCTTGTTCTCGCCGCACGCCGCAATGAATGCGGTCGCCGCCGCGGTGCCGACGCCGAGCAGTGCCAGCCTGCGTAAGGCTTCGCGCCTGGACAGCAACCCGTCGACGTGATCGGTGGCGATTTCTTCTGCGATATACCGCTGTAACGGGGTCACTTTCGCAAGTATGCACTTATGGACTGGACTCCGGATGCAGATGCGCTGCGCGGCCGGGTAGCCGTGGTGGCCGGAGCCACGCGCGGCGCGGGACGCGGTATCGCGGCGGCGCTCGGTGAAGCCGGGGCGATGGTGATCTGCACCGGCCGCAGCAGCGTGTCCGGCAATGCCCAATCCGATTACGACCGCCCGGAAACCATCGAAGAAACCGCCGAACTCGTCTCCAGCCTGGGCGGCACCGGAATCGCATTGCAGGCCGACCATCTCGACGTCGACGCGGTGACCCGTGTCGCGGAGCGTATGCGAAGCGACTACGGCGCGATCGACATCCTCGTCAACGACATCTGGGGCGCCGAGATCCTCAAAGGCGGCCCACCGCTGTGGAACAGGCCGATCTGGGAGCACGACCTCGCCGACGGTCTGCGGATCCTGCGGCTCGGTATCGACACGCACCTCATCACGTCGCACTGCCTGTTACCGCTGCTGGTGTCCCGTCCCGGCGGGCTGCTCGTCGAAGTGACCGACGGGACAAAGAGTTTCAACGACGACAACTACCGGTTGTCGGTGTTCTACGACCTGGCCAAGGTCGCCGTCAACCGGCTCGCCTACAGCCAGGGCCACGAGCTGGCGGGCTTCGGCGCCACCGCGGTAGCCGTCACGCCCGGCTGGCTGCGGTCGGAGATGATGCTCGACAACTGGGGCGTCACCGAGGAGAACTGGCATATCGCACTGGACCCGCTGCGCTCCGATGGCCCGGTCGCTCCCCCGTCCTTCGCCGCGTCGGAGACACCCAGATACGTCGGACGCGGGGTTGCCGCGATCGCCGCCGACACGCGCCGGTCACGCTTCAACCAGCAGTCCGTCACGTCGGCCGACCTCGCGCGTGAGTACGGTTTCACCGACCTGGACGGCCGCCAGCCCGACGGTTGGGCGCCGGGATAACTGCAGCTCAGAACCAATAGTAGACAAAAATCAAAATCTGTTCACAGATTTCGTTGACACCTGCCGGTCCGCACTGTTCTATGACTTGGTGAGTTTTGACACGATCATCAAAAACGGCCGTTGGTTCGACGGCTCCGGCGCGCCGTCGGCCGTGCGCAACATCGGCATCCGCAATGGTCACGTCGCCGCGATCAGCACCGCCGACCTCGACGAGACGGACTCCCCTCGAGTCATCGATGCCACTGGCCAGTGGGTGCTGCCCGGCATGCTCGACATCCACACCCACTACGACGTGGAGGTTCTGGTCGGCCCCGCATTGAGCGAGTCATTGCGACACGGCGTGACCACGGTGATGCTCGGATCCTGCTCACTGTCCACCGTGCACGTCGACGGCGTGGACGCCGGCGACATCTTCGGCCGCGTCGAGGCGATCCCGCGCGAACACGTGATCGGCGCCGTCGACACCCACAAGACCTGGACGAACTGCGAGGAATACATCGCGGCGCTGGAAGCTCGCCCCCTCGGACCCAACGTGGCCGCGTTCATCGGTCACTCCGATATGCGCGCCGCGACCATGGGGCTGGACCGCGCCACCCAGAAGCGGCAACGGCCGACCAGAAGCGAACAAGCCCAGATGGAGAAGTGGCTCGACGAGGCGTTACGCGCCGGCTTCGTCGGAATGTCTTCTCAGCAACTGCTTTTCGACAAGCTCGACGGTGAGGTCTGCCGGTCCCGCACACTGCCGTCAACGTACGCCAAGCCGCGGGAGCTGCGTCGCCTCAAGTCGAAGCTGCGCCGGACCGGCCGGGTGCTGCAGTCCGGACCCGACATCGAGAACCCGCTGAACCTGGGTTCGCAAGTGTTCCAGTCGCTGGGCATCTTCCGCAATCCGCTCAAGACCAGCCTGCTGTCGGCGGCCGACGTGAAGTCGAACCCGTACGCGATCAAGCTGCTCGGCCCGCTGGCACGATTGGTCAACCGGCTGGGCGGCAACTTCCGCTGGCAGCACCTGCCGGTGCCTTTCGAGGTGTACGCCGACGGCATCGATCTGGTGGTCTTCGAAGAGTTCGGTGCGGGCGCGGCGGCGCTGCACCTTCGCGACGAGGTCGAACGCAACGAGCTGCTCCGCGACGAGGCGTACCGCCGAGAATTCCGCAAGCAGTACGAGAGCAAGTTCGGGATGCGGGTGTGGCAGCGCGACTTTTTCGACGCCGAGATCGTCGCGTGCCCCGACGAGTCGGTCGTCGGCAAGTCGTTCGGCCAGGTGGGCCTCGATCGCGGCGGCCTGCACCCCGTCGATGCGTTCCTCGACCTGGTGCTCGAGCACGGGACGGCGCTGCGCTGGCGCACGACGATCTCCAATCACCGGCCCGAGGTGCTCAAGAAGCTGGCGCGGGATCCCGGCATCCAGATGGGTTTCTCCGATGCGGGTGCGCATCTGCGCAACATGGCCTTCTACAACATGAACCTGCGCCTCCTGCGTCACGTCTACGAGGCGCAGCAGGCCGGTAGACCGTTCATGACGGTCGAGCAGGCGGTGCACCGCCTGACGGGCGAACTCGCCGACTGGTACCGCATCGACGCCGGCCATTTGCGCATGGGCGACCGCGCCGACATCGTCGTGATCGACCCCGAGCGGCTGGACGAATCGCTTCAGGCCTACGCCGAGTCACCGGTCGAGCAGTACGGCGGCCTGTCCCGGATGGTCAACCGCAACGACGACACCGTGCGCGCGGTCTTCGTCGCCGGCCGCGCCGTGTTCCTCGACGGCGAACCGACGGACGTCGTGGGCGCGCAGCGCACCGGAAGATTCCTGCGGGCCGCGCACAAGGCGCCGGCCCAGACGATCCAAGAATCGGAGTTGTCAAGTGTCAGTTGAGAATACGGTGCTGGGCATGTGGAAGGCCCTGTCGGCGCGCGACTGGGAGCTCTTGACCACCTTCCTGTCTGACGACTGCATCTACTGCGATATGCCACTAGGGCCGGCGCTTTCCACTCGAGGACCCGAGGACATCATCGCGAAGCTCAAGGTCGGACTCGAGCCGTTGGCATCGTATGAGAATCATGACGGCGTTCTGGTCAGCAATGGCGACGACGTCCTGTACGAGCACTCCGAGACCTGGAAGTGGGTCAGCGGAGAAACCGCTCTGCTGAGGTTTGTCACAGTGCACAAGGTCCACGACGGCAAAATCGCGGTCTGGAAGGACTACTGGGACATGGGCGGGCTGACCAACACCGCGCCCGCGACCTGGCTCGAGGATGTGACGGCGGCATATACCGTGCCGATGTTCGATGCGACCGGTCTGATCTGACGAGTCAGCCGAGCGCGTAGACGCGCTCGGCATTACCTCGGGCGATCAGGTCCACCACGCGCACAGCGTCTGACTCGCTCCATTCGCCGGCGTCGACGAAACCCTGGAATACGTCGCGGATTCCATTGCGCCACAAACGCGCTCCGAGATAGTGCAACTCCGCGGGACCGAATCCGTCGGACGAATAGAGAATTTTGCGAAACGGCGCCATCTCCACCAACCTGCCGATGAACGCCGACGACCGCGCACCGAGAAAGTTGATGGCCAGGCCACCATCGAGATTGACGTTGTTGAACGCCTGCGCCAGATAGCCTGCCTCGCGTTCGTAGGGGTAGCAGTGCAGCAGCACGATCGGCACATCACAGCTGCATCGCAGGAACTCCAGGAGATAGAGCGGATTCGTCGTGCGCAGATCGCAGTCCCGATCACCGAAGCCGACGTGAAATTGGATCGGTTTCCCCAGCCGCAGCGCCTGATACAAGCCGAACCGCAACAGAACGCGGTCGGTCAGGCGCGCCTCTCCACTGTCGCGCCACCGCTGGGCCGCTTTTGCGACCTCGGCGGCGGGGGGCTCCGAGAGGTCACCGGCGAACCCGCCGCGGTACGCCAGAATCGACTTGGTCGCCACCGCGGTCGCCGCCCGCTCATCCAGAATCTCGGCGAATACCGACGCATAGTCGCCTGATGCCCGAACCGCCTGTTCGGCCACCGATTCCAGCCGGACGATCTCGTGCACCCGGCCCACCGACAAATCGTCCAGCTCCGCCAGATCGGCGACCCCGGTGGCGAATCCGGTGTCCACCAGCCAGTCGGACACCCCGGCCGACGACAGGAACAGCTGCGCGAGATCGGCTTCAGAGCGTTCGCGACGCGCCCGCCAATACGAATCGGCGTCGGCGTGGCGGGGCAGCCCGAGCAGTGGTGCGCAATGGGCACGAACCGCGAACCCGAGCTGGGTGTCGAACGCGGAATCGAAGTCGGCCAACGGTTCGATGTTGGCCTCGTTGAGACTGTCCTCGAACCGGCGGCGGTCAACCGGCGCCAACCGGCAGCCATGCACGTGGTGGTCGATCAGCGACACGCCGTCGATGTGCTCGACCAGTCTGGTCACACGCGCTCACACACTCCAGGCCAGACGGAACTTCTCGGCCAGCTCTTCGGGCTTCAGGTCGCCGTAGTTCTGCTGCTCGTAGCGTCGCACCGCGACGACGGCGTCCACCGGTTCGTCACCGAGAATCCCTCGTAACAAGGCGGATTGATCGAGCATGTCGATCGCCTCCACCTGGTCGCGCGCCAGCAGTCGGATTCCGGCCTTGTCGCGTTCGGCGTCGGTCAACGAATCGGGGTCGACGGTGATCTCGGGCGGCGCAGTGAGCTTTCGCTCGATGCCGTCGAGCGCGAGACCGAGCATCGCGGCGGTGGCCAGGTAAGGATTGGCCGACGGGTCGATGATCTTGACCTCCACGTTGGCCCCCTGCGGGTTGCTCGGCCCGCCGATGAGGTAACGGACTGCTGCCTCGCGGTTCTCGGTTCCCCAGCAGACGTGCGCACCCGACCAGTGGCCGGGCTGCATACGCAATCCGGACAGCACCGAGCCGCACAGGATGCCCTGCGCCTCGGGCAGACCGGCCAGCAATCCGGCGATCGCGCTCTCCCCCTCCGCTGTCATCCCGGCCGCGCCTGCACCGCCGGAGAACAGCGGAACATCGCTCCGCTTCATCGAGAAGTGTTGGTGGGAACCAGATCCGACGCTGCCCGCGAAGGGCACCGGCGAGAGACTGACCCGAAGCCCGTACTTCCGGGCGACCCGGCCGATGATGATGCGCGTCAGCACCAGCGCGTCGGCCGCGGCGACCGGCGGCTGTGGGGACAAGGAGATCTCGAACTGATTCCTGCCGTACTCGGGGTGGAACTGTTCGATCGTGATGCCGGAGTTCGTCGCGGCGTTGGTGACATCGCGGACGAAACCTTCGAACTCGAGCACACCGGCAAGCCCGTATTGTGCCCACAGGTGCGACGGAAGCTCGCTGCCGTCCGGCCCGACGAGGACGAACTCCATCTCGTGTCCGACCACCGTTTCGATGCCGGCCTCGGTGATGCGGTCGGAAACCCTGCTCAGGGTGCCGCGGCTGCAGTAGGGATCCGGTGAACCGTCCTGGTTGAAGAAAGCGCCGGGCGCCCAACACAACCCGTCGCCGAGAATGCGCAACGCGCCGAGGTCGATCCGGATGCGCTGATCCCCCACCACCCCGATGGCGTCGCCGAACACGATTCCGGTCTGGTCGATGGCGAAAACGTGAAAGACGGGGCTGGCACCGAGTCCGGGATCGGCGAACGCACCCATCCGACGCAGCGGGACAGTCTTGGCGTTTGTGAGGCCGGCCGAGTTCACGACGGTACCGATCAACGTGGCGACACCGTCGGCCTCGAGTTGGGCGATGGCGGCTGCGGCGAGAGGTTTTGCGGCGCGCGACGTCATTACGCCATTGTGCGCGGTGTCGCTTCGGCTACAACGTGATCTTGCAGGTTTGGCCGATGTCCAGCGTGCGCAGCATCCGGCCCATTCCGAGCCACATCGCACACGACAGCGCGAGGTCGGTGAGCAGCTCGTCGGAGAAGTGCTTGCTTGCGCGCTCCCAGAAATCCTCGTCGTCACGCAATCCGGTGTGGTCGCCGGCGAAGCGCTCGGCGAACTCGGCGGCGATCCGCTCCTGCGAGCTGTAGCCGGGCCACGTCCGCCACTCGGCGGCGTGGTCGTACAGGTCCTCGTCGACCCCAGCGGCGATGCCTTCGGAGTCGCGGGTGTTCTGGCACACCACGCATTCGTTGTCGAGCGCGATGACCATCCGGGCCAACTCGCGGACGCGCATCGGGAGGCGGTTCTTGTTGTAGACCGCGTTGGTGAACCCGGCCATCGCGACACCGATATCGGGTGACTTCACCACCCAGGCTGCGGCGTCGTCGTCGGCAAAAGGTCCAATTCGGCTCATGGCGGCATCGTACGCCGGAACCGTCCCGAATTGGAACACGTTCTAGTTTTCCGCCTATTCCGCACCACGCATGACCGCCGCCACCGTCAACAAAAGGATCTTGAAGTCAAGCGCGAGCGACCAGTTCTCGATGTAGTAGTTGTCCCATTCGACCCGGTCCGCGATCGACGTTTGCCCGCGCAGCCCGTGCACCTGTGCCCAACCGGTGATGCCGGCCTTGACGCGGTGGCGTTCGCCGTAGCGGTGAATCTGTATTTCGAAGAACTCGACGAATTGCGGTCGCTCTGGACGCGGACCTACGAGGCTCATCTCACCCTTGAGAACGTTGATCAATTGCGGCAGCTCATCCAGCGACGTTGAGCGCATGATCTTGCCGATTCCGGTTCGTCTGTCCGCACCTTCGACACCGCCAGGGGCCGAACTCGACTTCAGTTCGAACTCTGCGTCTGAAGCTGTTTCCGGCCGCATGGTGCGGAACTTGAGGCATTGGAAAATCCGTCCATCGCGTCCGATCCGGTCCTGTTTGAAGAAGATCGGTCCCGGTGAGCCGAGCCGAACCAACATGGCCAACGTTATGAGCAACGGGGAGATTGCGAGCAGCCCCACGGCAGCCGCGACGCGATCGATCACGTGTTTGGCGTTGAACTGCCAGCCGTGCGGGTCGGCGCTCGGCAGCGACATCAGCGGCAGGCCGCCGAGATGGTCGACCGTGGCGCGCTCGGCGACTGCGTCGAACATGCGGGGCACCACCCACACCCGCGCTTTGTAACGGTGAGCGACCCGAACGACGCGGGTCAGAGACTCGTCGCGGACCTGCGAGAAGGCAATCAGAACGGCCTCTGCCCCGGTCTTCTCGATCGCTGGGCCAATCGACTCGGGGGTTCCGAGAATGGGGACGTCCGGATTCACATCGGATCTCGCTGCCGAACCTTCGGCATCGAGAAGGCCGACCGGCGTCAGGCCGTACTCCGGGAAAGACCGCAGACGTTCAACGATCCGGCTGGCGACTTCCCCGCTGCCGATGATGAGGGCGGGGGCCATGAAATGGTTGTTCTTCCTCAGTCGCTTCCGAATGAGCGAGTGGAAAAAGTGCGGTATCGGCATCAGTACGGCGGCGCAGACCCACATCTTGGAGACCAAGGCCCCGGCACCAATACCCGTCTGGGTGAGCGTCATGATGCCGAGCACAAAAACTGCGGCAAGTGCGACGTTGGTCTGGATTGGACCGAACTCGTCGATGAAGTTCCGGCCGAGTTTATGTCGGTACAGCTTCTGCACGGCGAACAGGAACACGACAAAGGGCACGAACAACGCGACCATCCACGATGCCGACGGAAGTTGCTCCGACATCGACGACCACCACAAACCGATACTGACCGCCGCCGACGCAGACACGATGTCGATGGCGACGGCGACGACCGTGCCGATTCGACCGATACGAACCAAACCGGCAAGCGCCTTGTACTTTTCGCGCGCGGGGTGGTGGGGCGTCACATCGTTTGGCGCCGGGCCAACGGGTTCGGTCCGCATCGCCATCAGTTGCTCAATTCAGCTTGGCGATTCGTCATATCGGTCGGTGAAATATCTTTGCGCTTGCAAGGTCGGCCATGTCCTGCAGGACGAGGATCTGACCGCCCGACCAGTTGAGCGGCCGGGTATCCCAACTGAAGAGCGAACCGACCGCGTCGTCGTCGTCGCTGAAAATCGGAACACCCGCGTACGCCCCGACCTCACCGCTGAGCACGAGCGGATGGTTTGCCAGCAGCGGGTGCACGGCGGCGTCTTCGACAATGAACGGGATGCCGCTGACCACGGTGAACTTGCTGATCGACAGTTTGCCCGGGCGCACCCTTTCGCCGTCACCGTGAACGACGTTGCGCCCGATGATCAGTTCCCTGCTGTCGTCGAGCAGCGACACCGCAGCGAAAGGCGTTGCCAGCGCTTCTGCCGTCAACAACGCGACGGTGTCGAGGGCGCCGCTCTCAGGCGTGTCCAGCAGGCCCGTGCTGAGCAGAGCGGCCAAGCGCGCCGGGTCACTCAACGAGGGCTGAATTATTTGTTCCAGCGCGTCGGGGTTGGCCGAAAGTTGTTGAATCAACAAATGCGATGCCGCGTCGTCCACGCCGACGCCGACAACAGTGGCTATCAACCCTTCTTTGAGTACTCTCTTTTCAGCATCAGACAGCCCCGTCGCAGCGTGCCACCCGTTTGACGGCGTTGCTTCCCCCACAGACTCAGCGTAAGTCGCCGGGACCCTTCTGGGGCGAAGAGCGCAATCTCCATATCGCGATGCCATCGATATGACGCCGCGCCGGTGTGTTTTCGCGCTTTGATCCCAATACCGAGCGCACGTGGCAAGCTACACGAGGGCTTTGTCTAGTCGTCGGTTCTGGTTCCCAGGGGTGGTGCCACGACGGCTACGACGAAGAAGGAGGACGAGATGAGCGACTTTTCCACTCGGACAACGGAGTCCGGTGTCGTCGTTGTTCAGCCGACCGGGAGGCTGAACATGGTGGCCGCACCCGCGCTACGAAAACAGCTGAATGACATCGTTGATGGTGGCGTGAGTCGAATCGTCGTCGATCTCAGCGCCACGGAATTCATTGATTCGTCCGGTTTGGGCGCACTGATCGCGGCCCTGAAGATTGCGCGGAACGCGGGTGGCGACTTGCGCATCGCGGCTCCCACACAGCAGGTGTGCACCGTGCTGGAGCTGAGCAACCTCGACCGGGTCCTACGGTCCTATGCTTCTGCGGACAGCGCTTTCGAATGAGTGAGCACGCGCTGGAAGCCCTGACCGGTCCCGACACGCTGGCGAAGATCCAGCAAACACTCGAGTCGGCATGGGCGGATGAAGAGGTTTCCGAGCACACCAAGATGTGCATAGAACTCGCGGTCAGTGAGATCGGTACAAACATCATCGCGTACTCAGGTGACGGGCGGCCGGTGCGCTTGCGCATGGTGGTGGACGTACGGCCGGAAAGCGTGGCCGTCAGCTTCACCGACGATGGCCATCCTGCGGAGGTCGACCTGGCGCGGATAACCATGGCCGACGAGGCCTCCGAAAGCGGCCGCGGACTGGCACTCGCGCATCGGGTACTCGACGAGCTGTCCTACTGGCGCGATCAGAAGGGCAATCACTGGACGCTGACTCGGCGTCGATCCGAGTGAGTATGTGCGGCTTCCAGTGACGGGCACGGCTGAATTGTCTGACCAGGTCACGTCGAGCCCGCGCTTATCGCACGCTGAGCCTGCGCGAGACAAACAGGCGTTCGTGAGGAACGGGCGGCAGGCTCCTGACGCAGCCGTCATCGTGACCAATCTGTTCGCATTGTCTGCGGTCGCGGCGCTGAGCATCGTGAGCCAACCGGAGGGCATGGCGACGCCGCCCCTGTGGCCGGCCTCCGGCATCGCGCTCGGCCTGGGCGTCTGCTTCCCGCGTCGCTACCTGTGGTTACTTGCGCCGGCCGTCGCATTGATGGCGCTGCCAGTCTTGTTGTGGGCGGGAAGGCCGATGTCGCTCTCGCTTGCCTTGGCCGCCGCCTTCGCAATCGAGATGGCGGTCGGCACATTGCTGCTGCGCGGGCGTCGAGATCGCGTACCACGGTTCGCAACCCCACGCGATCTTGTCTTGTTCTTCGGAATCGCGTTCGTCTCCGCATCGCTCTACGGGGCGCTCGCCTTCGGCGCCTTCTCGGTGTTCGGCGATCATGCATCAGCCGTGGAGTCGTTGCAGACCGCGCTGCTCAAGCACGCTGCGGGCATCGCGCTGCTCACCCCGATGTACATCGCGCCACCGCTGCGAAACCAACAGGCGGGCGTTGGCGAAACGGTGGGGATCGCGGTGACGGCGCTCGCGGTAACCGCCGCGGTGTTCACCGTCGGGCCGGCGCCCCTGGAATATCTGCCGTTCCTACCGTTGGTATGGGCGGCGCTTCGCTTGTCGACATGGATGCTGTCCCTGCTCATGGTCGGCGTAGCCAGTATCTCGGCCAACGGCAGCATTTTCGGTATGGGCCCGTTGTCGTTCGACCTGTGGGGAATCTCTACGGGAACCGTTCTGATGCAGGTCTATCAAATGTCGATGGTGGCCGTGTTCCTTACGCTGTCCATCGTGGTGGGTTCCGAGCGCGACATGTCGGCGCGCCTTCACGAGAGCGAGGAGTTGTTCCGCAAGAGCTTCAACTCGTCGGTCGCCGGCAAGCTGATGGGTGTCCGTACGACCGATCAATGGATTGTGGAGCGCGCCAACCCCTCAGCACGGGCTCTGCTGCCCGGGCTGCAAGACGGAATCAGGCGCCTCGACACGTTGATGGGTCGGGATGCCGTCAGCCAACTCTCAAGCGCCGCCGACTCCCTTGTCGGCGACAACGCCCGGATGGTCGTGCAGCTCGACGACGGCCGCAGCCTCAATATCAGTTTCGCCGTGATCGGCGAGACGCCTGATGGGACCCAGTTCGTCGTGCACTTCCACGACGTCACCGAATCGGAGCGGTTACGTCAGCTCGAACTCGAGGAGATGAATCGGGCCGCTGAGGTCCAACGTGCACTGCTACCCGGCGAACTCCCCGAGACCCCGGGCTGGTCGTTCGGCACGTCCAACAGCCCGGCCAAACAGATCGGTGGCGATTTCTACGACGTGCGCGTGCATCAACCTTCCATCGTGCTCAGCCTCGGCGATGTCATGGGTAAGGGCATGGACGCGGGAATGCTCGCCGCCGCCACTCGCACCGCGCTGCGATCCAACGATCCCGGGATGACTCCGTCGGCGGTCGTCACACGTGCAGCTGGCATTCTCGAAGGAGATTTGCGTCGCATCAGTGCATTCGTCACGCTTGCCTACGTTCAGGTCGACATCGACTCTGGCGACTTCCGGTTCGCAGACGCGGGTCACGGCTTGCATTATGTCGTCCGGACCAGATCTGGCCGGATCGAAAGGCTTTCGTCCGACGACATGCCCGTGGGATTGGGCGACCGGTGGCGGGAACTCTCCGGCCGCCTGGCGCCGGGCGACATGATCCTGCTCGTCAGTGACGGAGTGCTCGACTTGTGGGGCGGTTCGCTGGAAGGACTCGAGAACGCAATTGCGCAGTGCGCCAACGGGACTGGGACGGGCCCGCAGGAGGCGGTCGACTACTTGTGTGCGAATGCCGGCGAGTTACTCGATGGCGACGACGTCACCGCGGTGGCCTTACGCCGTGCGGGGTGAGCCGCGGTGAGCGCCTCCACCACCACTGATGCCGACGTTGCGATCTCGCGTCGGCGGCGGATCGATTCGCGCCTGACTGTGCAGGGTTGGTTGACAGTCGCATTGAGCGTGATGGGTGTGATTGTCATCGTCAGTTCGGTGGCGGTTGCCATGCTGCTTCACCGCAACGACACTGCCACTGACCAGCTGGCAGACAGTATTCAGCCAGCACGTTCTGCCGCCTTTCGGTTGCAAGCGGCACTGCGCGACCAGGAGACCGGCATGCGCGGCTACGTCATGACTGGAGACCCCCAATTCCTCGAGCCGTACTACACCGGCAAGCAGGCCGAGCAGGCCGCCGCCGCTGAGCTGCGTCAAAACTTGAGGGATCACGACGATCTGCTGGCCGATGTCACCGCGATCGAAACTGTCGCCGAGCAGTGGCGCACCAGCTACGTCGAACCGCTGATCGCAAGAGTTTCGCCCGGTCAACCCTATCCGCTCAGCGTCGCTGAGGCTGACCAAGGCAAGGCGGAGTTCGATGAACTGCGAGCCCTGTTCGACACACAGAATGCTGGCATCTACTCGGCGAGAGACGCCGCCCGCGCTGAACTGCGAGAAGCCCAGACGTGGCGCAACAGGGAGCTGATCGCCGTGTTGGTGGTGATCCTGGGCGCCGCGATGGCGCTGACTCTCTGGGTGCGCCGCGCGGTCACCGGACCGGTAGCCGCCGTCGCGGCGGCATGCAGGCGGATCGCGAAAGGTGATTTCGCAGCCACGATCCCAGCCGAGGGGCCCGGCGATATTCGGGCCATTGCACTGGATGCCGACGATATGCGGCGGCGCATCGTCAACGAGCTCGAGACAACGCGAGCAGCACGAGCCGAGCTCTACGAGAGCGAGGAGTTGTTCCGCAAGAGCTTCAACTCCTCGGTCGCCGGCAAATTGCTGGTATCCCGCGCGTCCACCCAGTGGATTGTCGAGCGTGCCAACCCCTCGGCACAGGCCCTGCTGCCCGGGCTGCGGGACGGAATCACAAACCTTGACCTGCTGATGGGTTCGGATGGCATGGCCGCGCTTTCGGCCGCCGCCGATTCTCTCGTTGACGACGACAACGCACGGCTGACGTTGCAGCTGGCCGACGGCCGCAGTCTGGAAGTGAGTATCGCCGTAATCGGCGAGAAGCCCGAGGGGACCCAGTTCGTCCTGCACTTCCACGACGTCACCGAATCGGAGCGGCTACGTCAGCTCGAGCTGGCGGAGATGAACCGGGCCGTCGAGGTGCAACGTGCACTGGTGCCTGACACCTTGCCAGCGACCCCAGGTTGGACCTTCGGCACGTTCAACAGCCCGGCCCGACAGGTTGGCGGGGACTTCTACGACGTGCGCGTGCATCAACCCTCCATCGTGCTGAGCCTCGGCGACGTCATGGGTAAAGGGATGGACGCGGGAATGCTCGCGGCGGCAACCCGCACCGCGCTGCGCTCCAACGATCCCGCGGCGACCCCATCGACTGTGGTCAACGATGCTGCGGGCATCCTCGAGGGCGATCTGCGCCGGATCAGCGCATTCGTCACGCTGGCCTACGTCCGGGTCGACATGGACTCTGGCGACTTCTTGTTCGCCGACGCGGGCCACGGGTTGCACTTCGTCATTCGCACCCGTTCCGGCCGGATCGAACGCATGGCGTCCAACGACATGCCCATGGGATTGGACGACCACTGGCAGGAACTCTCCGACCGCCTTGCTCCGGGGGACACAATCCTGCTCGTCAGTGACGGAGTGCTCGACCTGTGGGGCGGTTCGATAGCGGGACTCGAGGACGCGATCTCACAGTGCGCCGATGGAAATGGGACGGGCCCGCAGGCGGTCGTCGACTACCTGTGTGCGAGTGCGGACGAGATGCTCGACGGTGACGACGTCACAGCGGTAGCCCTGCGCCGCAGCTGACGAGTGGAGGATGCACTACCTGGCTTGCGCGTCCGGGGTCGCGACCAGTTCGCCGCGGTCCTCCGTCCAGTTCCGCTGCACGAGCATCCGATGCACGATTCGTTCGAGCGCGGCTTCGACCTGATCGCCGTCGGGCCGTCCTTCGAACGAGGATGACGTTGCCAATTTGTCGACGATGCGCCCTACGATGAGCCCGGATATCGCGTCGACCTGCTTCATTCCGGCCTGCGTGAGCCAGAGCCTGCCTCCGCCGCCCAGCACCAGTCCGTCGCGGATCAGCCCGTCGAAGGTGGGCTCGATGACCTCGTGGGGCACCCGCAGGCGCTCGGCGATGTCGGTCAGTGTGGCCGTACCGAACACCTGGTTCTGCCGGTAGATCTGTAGCAGCGCCCACATCTGGGTGACGTCGAGGTTGCACCCGGGGAGTTGGGCGAGACTGCGTAGCCGAATCTCGGGTGAGTCGCGGAAGATCCGTCCGATGGCCACTTCGAGGATCTTCTCGGGCGACTCGGTGCTCGGCATCCCGAAACCCTCACCGAGGTCGCTCGCCGATACGGTTTCGATTTCGCGTAGCCGCACCTCTTTGAGGAAGAGCGAAACCACGAAGCCGACAACTGCGACGGGTACCCCGCAGAGGAACACAGTGCCCAGCGAGTCCGCATATGCATCGACGATCGGTGCGGCCATCTCCGGCGATAGTGCGTGCAGTGCCTGCGGGGAATCCGCGGCCCTGGCGGGTGCCCCGCTCGCCGCCAGCGCAGCCGGGATCAGGCTGGCGAGGAAGTTGGCGAACAGCGAGCCGAAAATCGCTGCGCCGAAAGAGCTTCCGATCGTCCGGAAGAACGTGACGCCGGAAGTCGCGACACCGAGATCGGCGAAACTGGAGGTGTTCTGGACGACGAGAATCAGTACCTGCATACACAGGCCGATACCTGCGCCCAGGATGAACAGCGACACCGACTGCTGCCACAGCGGGGTGGCGGCCCCCATCTGTGACAGCAGCACGAACCCCACCGCCATGGTGGCGGTGCCTACGACGGGGAACACCTTGTACCGGCCGGTGCGGCCGATTATCTGCCCGCTTCCGATGGACGTGATCAGCATCCCCGCCACCATCGGCAGGGTGCGCATACCCGATTCGGTCGCCGAGACGCCGTTGACGAATTGCATGAAGGTGGGCAGGAATGTCAGTGCACCCAGCATCGCGAACCCGACGATGAAGCCAAGGATGCAGCACACCGTGAACACCGGGCTGGCGAACAGTCGGATCGGCAGAATCGGCTCTGCGACATGGGATTCCACCCAGACGAAGATTGCCAGTGCGAGAGCGGAACCGACGAAGAGGCTGATGATCATCGGAGACGACCAGGCGTAGGTGCTGCCGCCCCAGCTGGTGGCCAGCGTCAGGCCGGACGCGGCCACACCGATGAACAGGATGCCCGCGTAGTCGATGACCGCCCTGCCGACCTTGGCCAACGACGGGATGGCCAGGGTTCCGACCACGATCACGAGAACCGCGATCGGAACATTGATCCAGAACGCCCATCGCCAAGTGAGGTGATCGGTGAAGAACCCGCCGAGTAGCGGTCCGATGACGGTGGTGACTCCGAACACGGCGCCGAGCGCGCCCTGATAGCGACCTCGTTCGCGCAACGGGATGACTTCGCCGATGACGGCCATCGCCGTGACCATCATCGCGCCACCCCCGATGCCCTGCAATGTGCGCGATGCGACCAGCATGGTCATCGAGCCCGCGAGCCCACAGAGGACAGATCCGGCGAGGAAGAACAGAACCGCCACCTGGAAGACGGCCTTGCGGCCGAATAGATCCCCGAGCTTCCCGACGATCGCGGTGGCGATCGTGGAGGCCAATAGGTAACTGGTCACCACCCAGGACTGGTGGCCCGCTCCCCCCAGGTCTGCGACGACGGTCGGCAGCGCGGTGGCGACGATGGTCTGATCCAGGGCCGCCATCAACATGCCGAGCAGCACCGCAACAAAGATGATGTTGCGGCGCCCAGCGCTGATCAGCGCGCTGGGAGATTCACAATCTGCGGCAGCCGCGTCCGTTCGCGTGCTCGTCATACCTGCCTTCCATCGGTGGCGTACCCATCAGACCTATCGTTAGACAGGCTATGAAAGTTACGGCACCGCGGGAAGATTAGGCTCCGAGATGGGCGCCCCACGAAGTTGGGGACTGATGACGGATGTGACCGTGGACTATGCGCTGGTTGGCGGCCGCGACACGCACTGGGCCGAGTACAGCTCGACGCCGAGCTTGTCCATCAGCTGGAGCTGGGTTTCGAGGTAGTCGATGTGATCCTCTTCGTTGGCCAGGATGCCCTCCAAGAGGTTCGCCGAGGTGGCGTCCTCCTTCTCGCGGCACATGATGATGCCGGGCCGCAGCCGCCCTACCACCTCGTATTCGATGGCCAGGTCGGCCTCGAATTGCTCACGCAATGTCTGACCAATTCGCAGGGAGAACAACCGCTGATAGTTCGGCAGTCCGTCGAGCAGCAGAATTCGGTCGGTGATCGACTCGGCATGCTGCATTTCTTCGAACGACTCTTTGCGCGTGTATTCAGCCAGCTCGGTGAATCCCCAATTTGCCTGCATCTTCGAATGCAAGAAATACTGGTTAATGGCGGTCAATTCGCTCGTCAGTTGCTCGTTGAGCAATTTCAGAACGTCGGGATCCCCTTGCATCATCGCTCCTAGGCAACTTGAGGGCTGGCAGTTGTCGCAGTCGGTAGTGCCATACCCAATCTAGTGCACGAAATGTGTATCGGCGCATCTTCTCGTTGCGCTGAGCGTGTTTTCGGGGTGATCGTGAACGATCGGGACACCGGCGGGGCGCAGATCAGGTACCTACTCTGGACTGCCTAGGCTAAGTAAGGTTAGACTGCGCTAACGCTTGCAAGCCTGACCTACGGATAGGGAATGGGAATGAGTGATTTCGATCTGCACTCACTTATTCTCGCTTGCGATTTCCGTGTTGATGACGTCGATCGTATGTGGAAATGGCTGAAGAAGCATTCTGACGGACTCGCCGCTATCGGGGCCCACCATGTCGTTCTCTACACATCGATATGGGAACAGAACCGTGTATTGGTGACGATTGGTATTCGGCATGTCCGTTCGATGCGGGACGTACTGCGGTCACCCGAGATTTTCGAGTGGTTCAACATTTCGGGTGCCGACGACATTCCACCGATCTTCGGTGGCGAGGTCGTCGAGAAGATCGATCTGTACCCGCCGTCAGCCGACGACCATGTCGGCCGGGTCGTCGTCGGGGTCATGTCCTCGGTCGAAGACGTCTCCGCACTGATGGTCAAGGTGCACGACGGACTCGAGCGCTTCAAGCTCGGCGGAGTACGCAAGATCTGGGTTTATCGCGCGCTCGACGACGGGCAGGAAGTCATGATCCTGCAGGAGATCGAGGACGAGTCCGCGGCCCGGCAATGGATCGACCATCCGGATGCGGCCGCGGAATGGATGTCGAATGCGGGCCTGGGCCCCTACCCCACCCAGTTCGTGGGCAGGTTCGCCCACCTCATGAGCATCGACGAGCGGAGCTGAGCCGCCGATGTTCGTATGCCTGTGCATGGGAGTGACGAGCCACGACGTCGACAAGCTCGTCGCCAACGGCGCCTGCACGTCCAAGCAGATCACCGAAGCCTGCGGCGCCGGCGGCGACTGCGGCCGATGCCGCCGTACATTGCGCGCCATCATCGCCACCCATCACGATGTCGCCGGCTGCCCGTCGAAGAACGGCTGCGCGAAAAGAACGCTGAGCCGTTGACGAGTAGCAGGATCGGCGCGCTTAACGGGTTGATCGCCAGCGCCATGTGCGTGGAATCAACCCGCTAGCGCCGGCGCCTACTTACCCCTACCGGTGAAATCGGCCAGGGCGGCGGCATTGGCGGCCGCGCCCATCAGGACCGAGAAGTGCCCGTTCTCTCGTTCCGTCGCCGCGGCGATGCCCTCGCGAGTTGGCGCGATGATCGTCTGCTTGACCGCCATGAGGCTCGAAATCGGTCGTGCCGCAAGGATTTCAGCATGGCGGCGCGCCTCTGGCAACAAATCGTCGGGCTCGCAGACCTTCCAGACCAGCCCCATCGCCCGCGCCTCCTCGGCACCGACCCATTCCGAGGACAGCAACAGCCATGCGGCGTTCTGCCGGCCCATCAACCGTGGCAACAGGTACGACGACGCCGCTTCCGGCGCCACGCCGAGGCTGGTGAAGGGGGTCTTCAGGCGTGCGGTCGAGGACATGAACGCCAGATCCGCGTAACCGAGGATCGTCGCACCGATGCCCACCCCCACTCCGTTCACCGCGATGATCAACGGTTTGGGGAAGTCGGCGAGCGCTTGGATCATCGTCGAGAAGTGGCTGCCCTTCTCGTTGAACTCGGGATCGGTGATGCGCCTCTGCATTTCGTTGAGGTCGTTGCCGGCGCTGAACGCCCGCCCGGCGCCCGTCAACAACACCACGGCGACTTCCGGATCGGCGGCGGCCTCGTTCAGCGCGGTCGCGGTGGCGAAGTACAGCTCGTCGTTGAACGCGTTGAGGACGTCGGGCCGATTGAGAGTCAGGGTCCGCACCCGCTGGTCGTCGGCAATCTCGAGAATCACGCCAGCAGCGTATGCGCTAACCGTTGCTGTACACCCGGGCGGGTGCGATAAGCACGACCGTGCGGCGCTGCTCGGCCATCACCCGGTCGTATTCGTCCCAATCGTCGTGTGTGCCACCGGCGGCGGTGAACACCTCACGCAACAGCAGACGAAGCTCCTCGGCATCGACCAGCCAAGCCTGAGGATCGTCGGGACCCGCCAACTCCGCTGTGCCTTCGACGGTGGCCCACTGCCATCCGTTGCGGAACGTGACCGCGAGTTGTGGACGTGCGCGCAGGTTCGCCATTTTCACCTTGCCGTAGGTGACGAACCCCAGGGCCTGCTGTCCCGTCGCGGGATGGGTCAGCACACCGACGTTGACCAGTGACGCCTGGACCGTGGCGTCGGCGCGCACGGTCGAGACCACAGCGAGGCCACTGTCGTCGGCCGCAAGGGCGAAGGCTTCCTCCAGTGTGGGCATCTGAGCATCACCCGATCCGGTTGTCGGTGACGAACGGCGTCCGATAAACGTAGCGGCTCGTCGGCACGGTGTCGACGTTGCGGTTCGCACCGAATGCCGAGGTGCTGGCCACCATTCGGTCCATCCGGCGGCTCAGTTCGGCGTCGTCGGGAGCGCCGAAGAATGCGTGCAGATCGGTGATCGCCGCTTCGGGAAAGAGCTCTTCGACGATCGCGTCGATCGGCGGGGCGTCCGGAGTCAAGGCGCGCACGACCGCGTTCTGGGTGTAGCCGAACGTGGACTGCGTTTCGATGGCCACCGGTGTGTGGTCGATGTGCCAGCGCCGCAGCCAGGTGGCCTCGTCCAAGTCCTGGGGCCTGCGCAGGAGCGCGATGTTCGCGAAGCCGTCGGTGCGCGCACCGGCTGCGGTGGCGGGCGGCGGTAACGGTACCGATTCGGTGACCAGATAAGCGGCGACCTCGTCCGCCTCGGACGCCAGCCGGGACAGCGCCGCGGTCACCGGCTCGGCGTACGACTGATGCACCCACAGAGTGACGAACCCGACGACCGGCGGCTCCAGGGTCGTCAACGTCATGAGTGAGTTGCGCACGACGCCGTCACGCACATTGACCGTCAGTCCAGGCAATCCGAGCTCGAGCAGGTCCGCAACGACGTCGGTCCGCATCCTCGTGCACCATGCGTCATCCGCATCCGCGCGCCGGAGCGCGATGATCACCTTCTCCACCGGTCGAACCTACCGCGCGGACGTGGTCAGGCTTCCAGCCTCGCCCGGATGCTCGCCAGCCGCTGTTTGAGTTCGGCCTCGTCGATGACGCCTCGGCTCACCAGAGAATGCGCCAGCGACATCAGCTGGTTCTCGGGATACGGCAGGTTGGAGTACAGCGTCGCCGATAGCGCGTCCTCCTCGTCACGGCGCTGCTTGAAATCGGGGATGTTCTCGTCACACGAGGCCCGGTCCAAAGCGTCGCACATGCCGTCCAGACTCGACTTCCACGGCGGCACAGGATTTTCGACGCCCCACTTGGCGGCCATCCGGGCCCAGACCTGATCGCGCTCGACGATCTCCTCCAGCGGTGCGATGCGGGAGGACTCGATCGACGCGGGACCGTCGGCGGCGTTCATCCGGCGTTGCCCGGATGAATCGCGGGACGGGTGTCGACGATCATGTTGGTCGTGACCCCCGCCTTCGGCAGGGCTACGCCGATCAGGCAGTCGCGAGTGATGATCTCGACGAGCTGATCCTCGGTCCAGCCCTCGGTGCCCTCGGGCTGCAGGGGCATCACCATGAATCGGTGCTTCTGGTTGGAATCCTGGACATGGACCGTGATTTCGTCCGGCAGGTACAGCCCGAACTCCGCCAGCACCTGCCTGGGCCAGCGGACCAGACGCCGACGATAGTTGGGGGTGCGGTACCACTCCGGTGAGTTACCGAGTATCGGTCTCGGGTAGCACGAGCACAGCGCGCAGACGATGACGTTGTGCACCGTCGGGGTGTCCGCCAGGATCTGGAATGCGGTGAAGTCACTCGGCGTACCCCAGCCGGTGGGATGCAGCCAATCGACGCCGACCTCCTTGCTCGCCGTCATCGGTTCGGCAAGAGCGAGTTCCTTGAACGCCGGATCGACCCACGCCTTGGCCACCAGGCGAGCGGCGGGGGTCGGGCCGATCTGCTCGGCGAACTCGGTCATCAATCGGTGCTCTTCGGCCGTGAAGATGCCCTTCTCGATGCACAGTTCGCGAAGTGCGATCTCCAGAACCTCGAAGTCCGTGATCTCGTCGACCATCGGCGCGACGGTCCGGTCGTGATCGTGGTCGTGGTCATGACCGTGGTCAGACAAGTCGAAATCCCTTCTCTCAGAGTCTATTTAGCGGCGTCGAGCCAGTGTTCAGGTATTTCGGTGGATATGACGTCGTGGTCGGTTCCGGTATAGCCGTACCAGAGGTCGGCCATGTTGAACCTGACGACGTAAAACCACTCCGGCTTTGCGGGACGATCCCAGGTTTCGTCCTCGGCCGCCGGGCTCTCGTAGGCGACGGCCTCGATTTCGCCGGTCGCACCGCGCACGTATTCAGGGGTGCGGGTATAGAAGATCACCGGGAGTTCGCGCACCACGACCGGGTCACCGACCTTGAACCTGGGCGTCCCGGCCTGACCGGAATAGCACTGCGGATCGCCCTTCCCGTCCGCCTCTTCGGCGTGCTGGTTGCGCTTGACTTGCGATCCGTCGCCCTCGGACTTCGGTTTGGCCTCCAGCGTCTTGCCCTCGAGCCCACCCGCGTAGCGCTGTTGGACCTCGGCCATCCGCTCGCTCAACTCGGTCAGCCCGATGTGGTGCTTCTCCACCAGAACGCGAGCGACAGCGAGCAACCAGCGGCCGTAGTACGGCAGGCCGAGATATTCCGCGCGCCCGACGTCGACATTGCCGATGCGCCGTCGCTCCTCCGACAGCCAGACGCCGCGCCAGCCCAGCACCTCGCAGATGACGTAGGTCATGTGTTCCCAGAGCTCGTACTGCTTGTTCTCGTATTTCATCGGCGCGTCCGGCTCGCCGCCGACGTCGTGGACGGGCTTGAGGTACGCGGTGATACGGCCGTGGTCAAGCATGTCCGGGGTCGGCGCATCGGGAAGTTCCGGGTATGCCGATTTGAGTCGGGACGTCAGTTCGAGTTGAGCCGCCCGCTCTGCTGCAGTGCTCATCAAGGGTCCCTTCGTCGGCCGGACGTGCCGGCGCTCATTGCTGGTCGGCGAATCTGAACGGGGGGCGGAGTGCGGTGCGCCGGGCAACGTCCAGCAACGCCGTCGAACACGACAGCATTGTTGGGCATCGGCACCTCCCGGCTGCTCCAAAAAACCCAGGGCCGACTCTATCGGGCAAATTGAACTTATACATACAAATGGAACACGAACTCAGCTGTTGACGAATACGTAAATCCCTGGGGGGTCTTGCCAAGTGCCGCAAGCTGTTTGGCGCCGGGCTCACCGAGCCTGATCGCCCATCCCGAAAACGACGCGGGCGGCTTTGTCGCGCGACTCGCACCGAGTTCGGTCGTCGAGCGGCTTCGGTGACGTCAGAATGGGTGGATGACCACTGCCAGCCGGGTCTTCGAGGTGTTGAAGCCGCCCACGCCGGACCTCGGCGCGGTGGTTCGCAGCCTGCTCGGTGTCCTGGCGACGGCGATCCTCGCGCTGGCCATCGGCGGCGGTGCCGCCGCGGTTTGGACGGCCGCCGCCGGGGTGGTCTGTGCCGCGATCGCGCTGCAGGACAGCCCCGGCGGACGTGTCCAACTCGTCGTTATCGTGGCCTTGCAGATGGCCGGCGCCGTCCTCGTCGGAGCGTTGACCTCGGCGTACACCATCGTGTTCATCGTCGTCGTCGCGGTGTGGTGCCTGGCGGCCGGCATGCAGTGGGCGCTCGGGGGTAATGCGGGGCTCGTCGCCGCCGCCGGCAGTGCGCTGTTGGTGATGGCACCTCCGGATGCGCCGTCGGTGACGTCGGTCGCGCTGCCCACGATCCTGACGATCGCGGCGGGCTGTGTGCAGGCGGCGCTCGTCGCCGTCTGGCCTCCCCAGCGTTGGCGCACGCAGAGCGATGCGTTGGCGCTGGCGTACCGGTCGCTGGCCGCCGAGGCGCGACGCATCGGCGCCGATCAAGGCGAGCCCCCGGAGGAGGCGGCGCAACTGACCGGGCTTCGCGACGCGTTCGCCGACACCCAGGCCACCAGGCGGCCAGAGGCTTACCACGGCGGCCATCGCCTACCCGAGCGGTTGATGGCAACACTGCTGGCGCTGCGCGGAGCCGGCAACGATGAGCGCGAACGTGTCTCGCACATGCTGAACGACGCCGCGGTGGCGCTCGACGCGATCGCCGAGAACAAGCACAACGCACGACGCGAAGCCGAGCACGCCCTGGTCCGCGTCGACACCGTGGTGTCGGCCATGAAGGGGCCCGAAGCGGTAGCCGCGCAGCGGTTCTCGAAGCAACTACAGCAAGCGGCCGAGTTCCGGTTTCCCGACCTGCTCCAACCTGTGGTGATCAGCCCATTGCGGACCGCGCTCACCGAAGTCCGCAAGCACCTGACGTGGGCGTCGCCGATCCTGCGACATGCCGTGCGGTTATCGGTGGCCCTCGCGCTGGCCACCGCCGCCGACCGGTTCGCACCGATCGAGCACGGCCACTGGATCGCGCTCACCGTCCTGTTCGTCCTGCGGCCCGAGACGGCGCACACCTACACCCGTTGCGTCGGCCGGGTCGCGGGTATCGCCGGTGGCATCATTCTCGCGTCGGTGATCACCACGATCTGGCAGCCGACAGGTGCGGCCGCCGCGGTGCTGTCCGTGGGGTTTCTCGCCGTCACCTTCTGGGTGGTGCGATTCGGATACATCGCGGCGAGCGCGGGGGTGGCGACCGCGGTGGTGTTCCTGCTGGACATCGACGCCGCCGCGGCCGGCGCAACGGTGGAAGACCGGCTGTTCTCCGTCGTGATCGGCGGCGGGCTGGCGGTCATGGCGCACGTGGTGCTACCCGATGATGCGCTGACGCGGCTGCAGCAACGCGCCGGCGAATTGCTCAAGACCGAAATCGATTATGCGGCAACGGTGGTCAAGGCATTCGTCCATGAACTCGATCACCCTGCCGACGCCATGTCGGCCGCCTGGCAGCGCGCGTTCCGGGCGCGGGCCGCGTTCGAAGCCGCGTCCGGCGCGGCGCGGATGGATTCGCGGGATCTACGTCGGTGGCTGCGCTCCTATCGCACCGCGCTCAACGCGGTCACCAGCGCGTGCACGTCGCTCGAGCGCAGCCTGCCGATGCAGTCGCCCGACAAGCTGACTCCCGATTTCATCGCCGCGGTCGACGATTACGTCGAAGCGCTGCGGGGCGCACCGCCGAATCCCGCACTGCCGTGGACCGTCGACGTCGCCGCGCTGACGGCCGCGGATACGCAGGTGCGCGAGCAGGCGGTGCTGCTGCCAGGTGACAACGGGGCGGCGCGGGTACTGGTCTCCGAGATCGGGGCCATCACGCGCAGCCTCGTCGGCATCGTGCCTAGCCGCGAGCCCACTTCGGCTGTATGAAGATGCCTTCCGCCTCGACGGTGATGCCGTCCTCGTCGGCGAGGTGGCCCGCGGCATAGGCCTTGAACCCGTCGGTCCGGGTGATCCTCGCCTCGGCGTGTAGCTCGCCGAGCCGGGTGGGCCGCAGATAGCGCAGCGTGATGGTGCCGGTGAAGCGTGGCGTTTCCTCGTTGGCCGCCACCTCACCGAGCACATGGTCGAGGACAAGCGCGGACACTCCACCGTGCACATGTCCGGGCGGCCCTTCGTACGCCGCCCCCAGGTGAAAGTCGGTGAACACCCCGCCATCGTCGTCGCGCTGGATGTTCAACGGCGGCGCGATCGGATTGCGGATCCCGATCACTGGATTTCCCCATGCCATGCGATCGCCGCCCGTGGTGGAGCGCACGCCGAAGGGACCGTCGCATTGTTGGGACCGCAGCCGCGCCGTCGCCGCGCCGATCTCGGCCGTCACCTCGCCCACGGTGTCGGCGTCGACCTCGGTACGGATCGTCGCGTCGATGAGCTCGCGGACCGCGGCGGCAAGGGGCTCGTATACGGCGCGCATGCGTTCGACCTCCGCCGAGGACACGTCGCCGATGTCGGTGTACTGCACCACCCGTGCACTAGAACACGTTCTAGTGAAGGTTGTCGAGTCGCCCCGCGAGGGGTGGCGTTTCACCCGACGAGATCAGCGAGCGCCGCGCGGGCGGCGGCGACACGGCGGCCCCGTTCGAGTTCGATCAACGCGCACTCCGCCGTCGCGGCAACCCACAGTCGCGCCGCCTCCCGGGGATGGGCGCTGCCGAGTGCACCGAAATCGGCAGCCACGACGTCGACATTCATCCGGTTTCGTCGCGTCACCTCGTCGGCGATCGGGAGATGGCCGCGGGCCTCCAGCAGCAGCGCCTTCACGCCGCGATCGCGAAGACAGGCATCCAGGTAGGTGTCCGCGGCGGCAGCCAAACGGTCCCGACCCGGTTCCAGATCGGCGATGACGGCCGTCACCTCCTCGAAGAGCACGTCGTGAAAGCGGCGGTGCAGTGCGACCAGATAGGACACCCGATCCGGAAAGTGGTGGAAGAACGTGCCTTTCGACACGCCTGCCGCAGCGACGACGGCGTTGACGCTCAGACCCTCGAGCCCGAGGTTCTCGGCGAGCACCAACCCCGTCTCAATCAGGTTCGCGCGTGTCTGCTGGGCCGCAGCCACCCGCTTGTTGGCCACTTCCACGCTGCCTCCCTTGCCAGGACGTCCACTCCGGCCTAGTGTAATTGACCGACCACCCGGTCAATGAAAGGCCCCCACCGATGCCCACTCTGCACACGTCACTGGGAACCGTCTCCTACACCGATGAGGGTTCGGGTCCACCGATCCTGCTGTTGCACGCGGCGCTTCACGACCGCACCGACTTCGACACCGTGCGCGCGGACCTCGGCCGGGGCCGTCGTGTCCTCACCCTCGATTGGCCGGGTCACGGCGAGTCTCCCCTGCCGCCTGCGCCCCTGCGCGCAGTTCAACTCGGCGATCTGCTGGTTGAATTCGCCGACCGTCTCGAGCTGGACAATCTCGTTGTCGTCGGCAACTCCGTCGGCGGATACGCCGCATGCCGGCTCGCGCTCGAGCGCGCAGAACGGGTTTCGGGTGTGGTCCTCGTCAATACCGGGGGTTTCACGCCGCACAACGTCGCCACCCGCACGCTGTGCGCCGCGATGAGGCGCACAACCGTCATCAAGGCCGTGTTCGGTGTCTTCGTCCGCGCCTACATGCAGCCGAAGACCCCGGCGGACAAGGCGGTCACCCGCCGCGTCGTCGACCGGGCGAAAACCGCCGATGGCGCGAAAACCGCCGCGGCACTGTGGAGGAGCTTCGTCGAGCCCGGCCACGACCTGCGGGTGCGTGCCGCCCAGATCGCCGCACCGGTACTGATCACGTGGGGCGCCAAGGATCCGAGCGCCCCGGTGCGTTGGGGCAGGAAGGTCGCCGAGGCCATTCCCGGGTCGACGTTCGAAGCGTTTCCGACGGGACACGTCGTGTTCTCGTCCGAGCCCGCGGCCTGGCTCGGTTCGGTGCTGCCGTTCGTCGACGCCGCGCACGGCGTCCGGTCGGATGTCAGCCGTCGACAGTGACCCTGCGGCCCGCCGATCCGAAGCCGAGCCAGGTGTGCCGATTGCCCGCCCAGCACCAGCCGACCTTGGGGGCGTCGCGGTTCGCCTTGCCGTCGCGGCCCGTGCCGTTACTGATCCACAGTGCGGGGGTCCTGGCGTCCACGGCGCCGGAGGGCTTGGTGAGGCGGGACCCGACCGTCATGAAGCAGTGCCCTCGCTCCAGCGCATCCGGCTGCTGCAACAGCCAGTGCACGCCCTCGGTGAGCGTCAGCGGCGTCCGTCCGGCATCGACGATCCAGGGCAGCGCCTCGTCGGGACTCCAGTTGGCCATGGCGTCACCGCGATCGAGGTCGAACACCAGATACAGCGGCGCGTCGGGCACGTCGGCCGCCGGGATCGGGGTGAAGTCGTCGACATCGGTCATGTCGCTGACCACGAAACCCGGCTTGCCCGCCCGGCGGAGCAGGGGTGTCAGCCTGGACGCAGGCGCGAGGGCGTGATGAACGGCCAGGATCGTTCCAGACCCGACGGCGTGACGGGCCGCCGCCCGCACCCGATCGGCGGGCAGCCCCGCGATCCGGTGAACTCCGAGTTCGATCAGTCGTTCGGCCTGTTCAGGGATGCTTGGCAGGGTTGCGGCGAGCGTCGGCACCTGCCCACAACGAAGCGAACCCGGCGAGAAGTTCCTACGATTGACCGCCATGGCTGCGCCACGGGTCGACAACGCGCGCGGCGCGCTGCCTGCCACGCTCGTTGAACTAGCCGAACACCGCCTACGCGACGCCATTCTCAGCGGGGCACTGGCGCCCGGAGAGAAGGTCGTCGAGGAGCAACTCTGTGCCGACCTCGGAATCAGCAGGGCACCGCTGCGAGAGGCGTTGCGGTTGCTCGCCCAACAAGGCCTGGTGGAACACTTCCCGCGCCGAGGCTCGCGGGTGGCGGACTGGTCACCCACAGACATCCTGCAGTTGTTCGCGCTGCGGCACGTACTGGAATGCCACGCCATCGAAACCGCGCTGCCGCTTGCGGATCCCGAAGCGGCACTGCAACCCGTCCACGCTGCGTTGGACGCCATGCGCACCGCGACCGACGAGTTGGATCGCGACGACGCGCATCGTGCGTTCCATGCCGCGGTCGTCGGGCTTGCGTGCAATCGGCAACTCGACATCGCACTCGAGCCGGTCTTGCTCAAACTGCAATTGCCGATGGCGATCAACATGCGGGCTGAGGCGCACCACCGTGACGCACGAGACGGCCTCGATCGGCATCGGGCCATCGTGACCGCGCTCGCCACCAACGATCAATCGGTCGTCATCACCGCACTGCGCGAGCACGGGCAATTCGACTATCTCGGCTCGCGACTGCAGCGCTAACACAAACGACACACGGCTGACCCGAGATCGCCACGATTCTGTCGACAATCGACAGTCATGGCTGACGTCGCGCATGGCCCGTCCATCGGACCTTCGGTGGCCGAGATCCTCGCATCGCACGCATCCGGGACCGGTTGCCCGACCAAGACCGCCGCACGGGTCGCCGACGCCATCGCCGCGCGCGGTGACGACGGCACCTGGTTATCCACCGTGCCGCGCGAACAGCTGCTCGCCGCTGCAGAGGAGATCGAAAAGCGTCCCGGTGCAAGGACATTGCCTCTCTACGGGGTGCCCTTCGGGGTCAAGGACAGCATCGATGTCGAGGGAGTCGCGACCACGTTGGCGTGCCCCGACTACGCCTACGTCGCGACGGCAACGGCACCGGTCGTGCAACGTTTGCTCGACGCAGGCGCGCTCTATGTCGGCAAGACCAACCTCGACCAGTTCGCGACCGGACTGAACGGCACCCGTACCCCGTACACGATTCCGCGCAGTGTGTACGGCGGCGATTTGATCTCCGGCGGATCGAGTTCGGGCTCGGCGCTGGCCGTCGCGTTGGGACAGGTGCCGTTCGCCGTCGCCACCGACACCGCGGGGTCCGGACGTGTCCCGGCCGCGCTCAATGGCGTCGTCGGGTTCAAACCGTCGCGCGGTCTGATCAGCACGGTCGGCCTTGTCCCGGCTTGCAAGTCGCTGGACTGCATCAGCCTGATGGCGGGATCGATCGACGACGTCGACCGCGTTTTCGACGTGGTGGCCGGCCGCGACGACCGCGATGCCTGGTCGCGAGACCGGGGCCCGGGCTACCGCGGTGCGCCCATCGAAGCGGATCGGCGACCCGGGCACATACGGGCGCATCTTGATTCGGGGCGAATACGGGCATGACATCATCGACGAGCTCGCCCCCATCGAAGGTGAGCTCGTCATCGACAAACCGGGTAAGGGCGCGTTCTACGCCACCGACCTGCAGGAAGCACTCGCCGGCGCGGGCATCACGCAGTTGCTGATCACCGGGGTCACCACCGAGGTCTGCGTGCACACCACCACCCGAGAGGCCAACGACCGCGGCTACGAGTGTCTTGTCGTATCCGATTGTGTGGGTTCGTATTTCCCCGAATTTCAGCGCGTCGGCCTGGAAATGATCAAGGCCCAAGGCGGCATCTTCGGCTGGGTTGCCGACACCGCCGCGATTATTCCCGCATTGCAGACACTGACCGCCACGGCCGCCTGAAGGGATTCGCCATGAGCACCGACGTCACCAACCCCCCTGCCGACCCCTCGGTCGATCCGCCCCAGAAGTCGTCGATCCCGTGGTGGACCCGTGGCGACCTCGACGCATTCTTCGGACTCGGATTCAACATCCTGGTCAACGTCCTGACCCTGACCGCGCTGATGATCGGGGTGATCGCCGTACCGGCGGGCGACGTGCTGGGCACCGTTCTGCCCGCGCTGGGCGTCGCGCTGATCCTGGGAAATCTGTACTACACATTCCTCGCGCGCCGACTTGCCCTGCGGGAGAACAGAACCGACGTCACCGCGCTTCCCTACGGGCCCAGTGTGCCGCACATGTTCATTGTGATCTTCGTCGTGATGCTGCCGGTGTACCTGAATACCGACGACCCCTTACAGGCCTGGCAGGCCGGGTTGGCGTGGGCCTTCCTGATCGGTGTGATCGTCATGATCGGTGCGTTCGTCGGCCCCTACATCCGCAAGCTGACGCCCCGGGCCGCGATGCTCGGCACGCTGGCCGGCATCTCGATCACGTTCATCTCGATGCGGCCCGCCGCGCAGATGTGGGAGGTGGCCTGGATCGGTCTGCCGGTGCTCGCCATCATCCTGATCGGCTTCTTCACCGACGTGAAGTTGCCCGGCAACATCCCGGTGGGACTGGTCGCGCTGTTGGTGGGAACGGCGATCGGATGGGCCGGCGGCTACATGTCGGCACCGGACGTCGGGCAGGCGGTTTCCGATATCGCGATCGGCATCCCGGACCTGCGAGTCGACATGCTGTTCAACGGCCTCGCCGACCTCGCGCCGCTCCTCGGAACCGCGATCCCGTTGGGCGTCTACAACTTCACCGAAGCGATGAGCAACGTGGAAAGCGCTGCGGCCGCGGGCGACAATTACAACCTGCGCAGCGTGCTGCTGGCCGACGGCGCCGGCGCGGTCGTCGGGTCGGCGTTCGGCTCACCGTTCCCTCCGGCGGTCTACATCGGACACCCGGGATGGAAGGACGCCGGCGGCCGGGCCGGCTACTCACTGGCCAGCGGCATCGTGATCGGTGTGCTCTGCTTCGTCGGCCTGTTCGGTGTTCTCGACGCACTTCTGCCGGTTCCCGCGATCGTGCCGATTCTGCTCTACATCGGTCTCCTCATCGGGGCGCAGGCGTTTCAGGCGGTACCTCGGCTGCACGCCATCGCCGTGGTCGCCGCGATTCTGCCCAACCTCGCGCAATGGGCCCACGGCCTCATCGACAACGCGTTGAACGCCGCCGGTACCTCGGCGGCCGAAGTAGGGATGGACGCGCTCAACGGTGCGGGCGTCGTCTACGAAGGACTCAAGACGCTGGGCGAAGGCGCGGTGCTCGTCGGCCTGATCCTCGGCACCATGGTGACGTTCATCCTGGAGAAGAAGTTCCGCTACGCCGCCATCGCCTCCGCGGTCGGAGCGGTGCTGTCGTTCATCGGGCTCATTCACGCACCCGAGGTGTCATGGGCCGCCAGCCCGGCGGTCGCGCTCGGATACGTGTTGTTCGGCGTCGTCTGCGTCGCGTACGCATTTCTGCCGGGCGCCAAGGAGCCCGTCGAGGTCGACGAATCGGACATAGTGGCGGGCCACTGATCGGACACAGTGGCGGGTCACTGATCCCGCGACATGGCGTGAGGGCTACTCCTCGGGCAGACCGTCTGCGATGAGCGTCGCCTGCTGCAGTGCGATGTCCTGAGCTTGTTCCGGCGGAACCGGGTCGTTGGGTGCGCTCTCGAAGTTCATCGACACCAGAGCTTTGCCCTGAGTGAACAGAAGTACGGTCACCGCTTTGCTGCCGTCAGGTGACGTGCCGATCGCCATCACACCCTGGTCCCCGACCTCGACCGGTGCGGGCGCACCGGTCACGACGGTGTTCATCGTGGCCGAGTTGCTCTGGAAATTCGACTCGGCGGCTGCGACGTCGGGAAAGACGAGGATGGTGTCGATGATCTGCCGGTGGCCTTCAGGACTGGAATAGACCTGCGCCGCGCCGGGGTTCCCGCCCGGGTTCAGCTGCACACCGCCCGGAGTGACGATGTCAGGGCCGATGTCCGTCGGCGGGAGGAGAAGTGAGCCGTAGTCGCTCGGTTGCGCACCAGATGGGCTGGCCTCCGCCGACGTGGTCTCCTCCGACGGGGTGGCCTCGGCGGATGTGGTCGTGGACGTCGCCGAGGTCGACGACTCCGACGCCGAGTCGTCCGACTTGCTGCAGCCGGCGCTGACCCCGATGACCAGCGCCGCGACGGCCAAACCCGTCGCCGGCAAACGTACGATATCCATGGATTTCCTCTCCGAGGCGGAACGGGCCAAGACTGACCGGCGGATATAGGTCTACAGCACCGTCAATAACTTCGCTGTCCCGATCGCGAAACCAGCTGCCGCGCGTCGGGGCACCGGCGACGGTCTCATTGCACATCCCACCAAGCGTTGAGGCCGTCGTCACGTCGGCACCTCAGGGTGTGTTAGCTAACCTAGGTTTTCGTAGTCAGTTGTCCATGAAATGGCCTAGGCTCGATCCGTGGCCACCCGCACCCAAAGCGCCGACCCGCGCGCCGAACGCGTGCGAGCCAAGTTGATCGACGCGGCGTTCGCGCTGGCCCATGAACGCCCGGTCGATCAGCTCACCGTCGGCGATCTCGTGGCTCGGGCCGGCGTCAGCAGGCAGGTCTTCTACCGGCATTTCGCCGACCGCGACGACGCGGTCGCCACAGCGTTCGTCATCGCCTTCGCGGCCGCGACCGCCGATCTGGACGGCGAACCGAGATCCCGGATTCTGCGGATCTTCGGGCTCGCCGCCGAACACCGCGCGATGTACCGCAACGTCGTGCCCAGTCCGGTGGCCCAGAGGGTGGTCGCCGCGTTCCGCGGCGAACTCCTCCCGGCATGTGAGGAGTTGGCCGCCCGAGCGCTACCCGTCGTAGGAGCCGCCGCGGGCCTCGAACCCGGGGCGGTCAGCCGCTTCCTGGTGGGTGGATTCCAGGAGGTACTGCGGTCCTGGATGGAAGACCCCAGCGAATCGGGCCAAGCCGCTGATCTCCTCGCCCGGGTGACCGCCGCGCTCGACACCGTCGACGTGCTGCTTTCCCGCCTGGACCTCACGACCTGAACAGAAAGGATCCACCGTGGGCAAGCACCACGCTCCCCTCGTCGAGACAATCGATATTCAGCCTTCCCGCAGGGACATTCGCAACATGGCATTGGTCATGGCGGCGCTGGCGGTGTTCGTCATCGCGATGATCGCCAGCTACTCGGGCGCCTTCGCCAAACCGACGCTGCACCACCTGAACGTCGCCATTGCAGCACCACAGCAACTCGTGGACGGGGTCCGTGGGCAGGACGCGCTCGGCGTCACGCAGGTGGTCGACGCGGCCGCGGCACGCGATCAGGTCTTCGGGCGCAAGACAGACGCGGCATTCGTCCTCGACGCGCCCGGCCACCTGGACATCTATGTGGCCGGTGGCGGCGGCCGAAGCGTCGCGGCCGCCGCCGAGACGGTCGGACGTGGCATCGCCGCCGAGGCCGGGCTGACGGCAGATGTCACCGACGTCGCCCCGACCAACGCGGCCGACCCGCAGGGCACTGTCGTGTTCTACGCCGTCATCTTCCTGTCGATCGGCGCGTCGGTGGGCGCCACGATCTTCGGGCGAATGATGGGCAACGTGCACAAGCTGTCCACCTTTGCTTGGCGCACGTTGAGTCTCGTTGCGTACTCGCTGGTGCTGGCGGGTGGTGTGACCCTGTATGTCGACGTGATCCTCGGCGCGCTCACCGGACACACCTGGCAGGTGTTCGGCGCGCTCTTCGTCTACGCGATGGCGGTCGCGGGAGCGGTGACCGGCGTTGCGGCAGCGTTCGGCACCGTGGCCTCTGCGGCACTCACGGCGTTCCTCGTGATCATCGGCAACGCCGCAGCGGCAGGCCCTATCGGCAAGCCACTGTTGTCCGGCTTCTACACGACGTTCAACGCGATCGTGCCCCAGGGCTCCGGCGTCGCGCTGCTGCGCAGTGTGGAGTACTTCGGCACCAACGGCGCAGCGCGCTCGCTCACCACCCTGCTCGCCTGGGCCGCGGCCGGATGCGTGCTGGCCTTTGGCGCCGCCATGATCCGATCCGGCACTCCGTAAGCTTCTTGATTGTGGCCATCGACGACCATGATCTTGAACGCCTGAACCGTTGTGTCGAACTCGCGCGCGAAGCACTCGAAGACGGCGACGAGCCGTTCGGGTCGATCCTCGTCGACGCCGACGGTCGGATCCGCTTCGAGGACCGCAACCGAGTCAAGGACGGCGACCACACCCGCCACCCCGAATTCGCAATTGCGCAGTGGGCCGTCGCAAAGCTGTCCCCCGCCGAACGGATTGCCGCGACGGTGTACACCTCTGGCGAGCACTGCCCGATGTGCGCGGCGGCGCACGCGTGGGTCGGCTTGGGCCGCATCGTCTACGCGACATCGTCGGAACAACTGACCGGGTGGCTGGCCGAGTGGGGCGCGACACCGCCGCCGGTGGCGCCGCTGCCCATCACCGTCGTCGCGCCGCGCGTGGAGGTGGACGGCCCGGCGGCCGAACACTTCGATGAGATGAAGGCACTCTACGAAGCGAAGTTCCGGCCGTGACAGGGTCTTCGCGCGGGCGCGCATCTGCGACGGAACCGGCCTGGGTGGAGCACGCGATCTGGTGGCAGGTCTACCCATTGGGCTTCGTCGGGGCGTACCCGGCCGACACACCCCCGGCCGCCGGCGAGCATCGGCTGCGCCACGTTGTCCAATGGCTGGATCACGTCATCGGCCTCGGCGCGTCGGGGCTGGCGCTCGGTCCGATATTCGCTTCGCGCACACACGGCTACGACACCACCGACCATTACCGGATCGATCCCCGCCTCGGTGATGACGGCGACTTCGATCACCTGATCGCCGAGGCGCGCAGCCGCGGGCTGCGTGTGCTGCTCGACGGCGTCTTCAACCACGTAGGTACCGAGTTCGCCAATACCTCGTGGTTCCGCAAGCAGCGCAACGGTTCTGGGTTCGACACGTTCGAAGGCCACGGCGACCTGATCGCACTCGATCACGACAACCCGGAAGTCGTCGACTACACCGTCGACGTCATGACGCACTGGCTGGGCCGCGGCGCCGACGGCTGGCGGCTGGATGCCGCCTACGCCGTCCCCGACCGGTTCTGGGCGCAGGTGCTCCCCCGCGTTCGCTCGGTTTTTCCCGAGGCCTGGTTCGTCGGGGAAGTCATTCACGGCGACTACTCGGCGCGGGTGCGTGACGGGGGCTTCGACTCCGTGACGCAGTACGAACTGTGGAAAGCGATCTGGAGCGGCCTCAACGACGGGAACTTTCACGAGATCGACTGGGCGCTGGTGCGGCACAGCGAATTTCTCGACGCCTTCGTGCCGATGACGTTCGTCGGCAATCACGACGTGACCCGCATCGCCAGCCGTCTGGAGAACACCAAACACCTGGCACACGCGCTCGTCATCCTGCTGACTACCGGAGGTACGCCGAGCATCTACGCGGGCGACGAGTTCGCCTACCGCGGAATCAAAGAGGAGCGATTCGGCGGCGACGATGCGGTGCGACCCGAATTCGGCGCTCCGCCAGATGGTGTCGACCAACTTGGTCGGGACGAGTTCCGGCTGCACCAGTACCTGATCGGATTACGCAGACGACATCCGTGGCTGCACACCGCGCACACGTCGCCGCTGCAACTGACCAACCGGCAGTACGTGTACCAGACGCGGAACGGTGCCGACGCGCTTGTGGTCGCTCTCAATATCGGCGACGAGCCGCTATCCGTCTCGCTGCCGCAGCTGGGCTTCGACCATGGCACCATTCTCGCCGGGTCGGGGGCACCACCACAGGACATCGTTTCTCAGGTGGAGGTCGAGCCGCACGGCTGGCTGATCATCTCGCCAGCTGCTCGACAGTGAGCTCATCCTCCACACCGCCGTAGAGCCGATCCAGCACGGCGCGAAAGTCGGCTTGCACTTCGGCGGACTCGGCGGCTCGGGCGAACAACGTCATCGACGATCGCACCTTCATATTGTCGGGCCAGCCGAAGATGTCGTCGGCCGAGGCGCCCTCGATGCCGGCGACGATCCGGCAGCACTCCCGCAACCGAGGCCCCAGCACCTCGTGGTCGAGATACGCCTTCGCCTCGGCCAGCGAGGTGATGGCGTAACGGATTGCTGTCGGACTGCTTCCGAGACCCTGGATCTGAGGGAACACGAACCAGATCCAGTGGCTGCGTTTGCGGCCGTCGCGAAGCTCTGTCAACGCGGTGTCGTACATACGGTGCTGGGCCTCGACGAAGCGCTGCAGATCGTATGGATCGGCCCTATCGGATGACAACAATTTGTCTACAGCCCCCTCTTCGGCAAGTTTTGCAGGATAGTGTCTTCGGTTCAATGACGACATCGATCGATCCGGAATCGTCGACTACGACTGAGCCGGTCAAGAAGTCCCGAACTGTGCGGCTACCCATCGCGTCGAGGGTCAGCATTCAGTCGAAGCTCTTGATGATGCTTCTCATCACAAGCGTCCTGTCGGCGGCCGTGGTCGGTGCGATCGGATACCAATCGGGCAGGTCGTCGCTGCGCGAGTCGGTGTTCGACCGCCTCACCGAGATTCGCCAGTCGCAGAGCCGCCAGCTGCGAGAAGGCATCGGAGACCTGAAGGACTCCCTCGTCATCTACTCGCGGGGAGCCACGTCGATCCAAGCCATCCAAGCCTTCACGGCCGGGTTCGATCAACTCAATTCCGCGAATATCAGCCCGGCCCAACAGCAGTCCATTGTCGACTACTACACCGACCAGTTCGCACCGACGAAGAAGAAGGCCGGCGAGGAGGTCGACGTCGACGCGGTGCTGCCCGACACGAACGCTCAGCGCTACCTCCAGGCGTACTACACCGCACCGTTCTCGGACTGGGACAAGGCGATCGCGTTCGACGATGCCGGCGACGGGAGTGCATGGTCGGCGGCGAACGCCCGCTACAACGACTTCTACCGGGAGATCGTCACGCGGTTCGAGTTCGAGGACGCGTTGCTGTTCGACACCCGGGGCAACATCGTCTACACCGCCTACAAGGGCGTCGATCTGGGTACCAACATCTTCAGCGGCCCCTTCAAGGGCGGTCCGCTGGCCGCCGCGTACCAGGCGGCGCTCGATTCGAACGCCGTCGACTACGTCGGCCTGACCGACTTCGGGGAGTACGAACCCGCCGACGAGCCGACCGCGTGGTTCCTGTCGCCGGTCGGCCCCCGGGGCAGGGTGGACGGGGTGCTGGCCCTGCAGTTCCCGATCTCCAAGGTCAACCGCCTGATGACGATGGACCGCAAGTGGCAAGAGTCCGGCATGGGCAAGACGGGCGAGACGTTCATCGTCGGCGACGACGACTTGATGCGGTCGGATTCGCGCCTGTTCATCCAGGACCCCGAAGCATACAAACGCGACGTCGTCGAGGCGGGCACGCCACCGGACATCGCCCAGGAGGCGATCGACCGGGGCGGCACGACGCTGATACAGCCAGTGCCCACGGACGCCACCAAATTCGCACAGCGGGGACAGTCGGGCACACTGATCGCCCAGGACTATCTCGGCCAAGAGACGTTGCAGGCCTACGCTCCCGCCGACCTCGAGGGCCTGCGGTGGAACGTGATCGCCAAGATCGACACGTCGGAGGCGTTCGCTCCGGTGTCCGCGTTCACCCGCACGTTGGTGCTGTCGACGGTCGTGATCATCTTCGTCGTATGTCTTGCCGCGATGCTGCTCGCGCGATTGTTCGTGCGACCCATCCGCCGGCTCGAAACCGGCGCCCAGCAGATCAGTTCGGGCGACTACAACATCAACCTCCCCGTGCATTCGCGCGATGAGTTCGGTGATCTCACCGTCGCCTTCAACGACATGAGCCGCAACCTGGCCATCAAGGAGGATCTGCTCGCCGAGCAACGCCGGGAGAACGACCGGCTGATGCTGTCCCTGATGCCGGAGCCGGTCGCTCAGCGGTACCGGGAGGGCGAGGAGACCATCGCCCAGGACCACCAAGACGTCACGGTGATTTTCGCCGACGTCGTCGGGCTCGACGCCCTCTCACTTGATCTGAACTCCGACGAGCTCCTCACTATCGTCAACAAGCTGACACGCCAATTCGACGCCGCGGCAGAGAATCTCGGTGTCGAGCAAGTACGCACCCTGCACAACGGCTACCTTGCAAGTTGCGGGCTCAGTGTGCCCCGACTCGACAACGTCAGGCGTACTGTCGATTTCGCGATCGAGATGCAACGCATCATCGAAAGATTCAACGCCGAGACCGGCCACGACCTCAGCCTGCGGGCCGGCATCGACACCGGCACGGTCACCAGCGGCCTGGTGGCGCGGTCGACTCTCGCCTATGACATGTGGGGATCGGCGGTGAACCTCGCCTATCAGGTGCAGAGCGGCTCGCCACAGCCCGGCGTCTACGTCACCTCGGCGGTCTACGACACGATGCGCGACAGCCGCAAATTCGAATCCGCGGGCGTGATCACCGTCGATGGTGAAGAACAACCCGTCTGGCGGCTGGCGCATCAATGAGCAGCATTTTCGAATCGGAGTGGTTTTACTGGGCCGTCGCGGTTGCCATCGGCTTCCCCGTCTGCCTGGTGCTCCTGACCGAGCTACACAATGCGCTGCTGCGCCGCAACAACGCACTTGCCCGCCCGGTGCATCTGGTGCGCAACTATATTCTGCCTCTCGGTGCGCTGCTGATCCTGCTGGTGCAGGCCATCCAGGTCAACGGAGAAGCGACGCCGGTGCGCGTCGTCGCCACTGTCTTCGGTTTCGTCGTCCTGGTCCTGCTGCTGTCCGGCCTCAACGCGACGATGTTCCAGGGCGCTCCGGAGGGCAGTTGGCGCAAGCGAATTCCGTCGATCTTCCTCGACGTGGCCAGGTTCGCGGTGATCGCCGTCGGCGTCGGCATCATGCTCGCCTACATATGGGGCGCCAACGTCGGCGGCCTGTTCACCGCTTTGGGCGTGTCGTCCATCGTGCTCGGCCTTGCGCTACAGAATTCGGTCGGACAGATCATCTCGGGTCTGCTGCTGTTGTTCGAGCAGCCGTTTCAATTGGGTGATTGGATCGACGCTCCGACCGCACGGGGCCGGGTCGTCGAAGTCAACTGGCGCGCAACGCATATCGACACCGGCAGCGGCATGATGATCATGCCCAACTCAGCCTTGGCCGCGGCGTCGTTCAAGAACTTCAGCCGGCCTGCCGGCACCCACGCCTTGAGCGTCACCACCACCTTCTCGGTCGATGATCCACCCGATGACGTCATCGCCATGCTCAATCGGGTGGCCGCCATGCTGCCGCAGCTGCGACCGGGCGCGACGCCGTCCAGCGTTCGATCCGGTGCAATGGAGTACAGCACTGGAGTGCCGGTGCGCTCCCCGGCCGACGACTTCGCCGCCAAATCACAGTTCATGCGCTGGGTTTGGTACGCGTCGCGACGAGCCGGTCTGCATCTCGACGAGGCCGAGGACGAGTTCGCGACCACCGAGCGGGTGCAGACATCGTTGCGGATCATCGCGCCCACCTTGCGGCTGAGCCACGAGGACCAAGAGGACCTGGTGACGCGAGTGCGCCTCACCCGGTACGGCGCCGAGGAGTACCTCCAGCACTCCGGCCAGATACCCAAGCGAATGACGTTCATCGTCAACGGGAGGGTCCGACTCGCGGTGACCGACGATACCGGTGGGATCGTGCCGGTGCGCACGCTCGAATCGGGCGACTTCCTCGGTCAGACGGCCCTGACCCTCGAACCGGTCACCGCTGCCGCGTATGCGCTCGACGAAGTGACCGTGCTGTGGTTCGACCGCGACGTCATCGAGGACCTGGTGTCGAAAAAGCCGGTACTGCTGCAGGACTTCGGTCGGGCGATCGAAGAACGGCGCGAGAGCCTGCGGCGGGCACTGGCCGCCGCGCAGGACTGAGTTCTGCAATGAAGCGCCGACTGCCCCGACCACGTGAGCTGACACCGCTGCTGCAGTTCCGTAAGCCGGATCTGAACCTGACGCGCCGCCGCCTCGACAGCGCGCTGACGATCGAGGACTTGCGCCGTATCGCCAAACGTCGCACGCCGAAGGCGGCGTTCGACTACACCGACGGTGCCGCCGAGGAGGAGTTGTCACTGGCGCGGGCACGACAAGCGTTCCGGGACATCGAATTCCACCCGACCATCCTGCGCGACGTCGCCAAAGTCGACACCGACGCGACCGTACTCGGCGACCGCGTTGCGCAGCCGTTCGGGATCGCGCCCACCGGATTCACCAGGTTGATGCAGACCGAGGGTGAGATCGCCGGCGCACACGCCGCCCGCCCGTGCGGGTATCCCGTTCTCGTTGTCCACCCTCGGAACCACCTCCATTGAAGAGGTACGAGCGGCAAACCCACACGGACGCAACTGGTTTCAGTTCTACATGTGGAAGGACCGGGACCGGTCGATGGCGCTGGTCGAGCGGGCCGCAGCGGCGGGGTTCGACACGCTACTCGTGACGGTGGACGTTCCCGTCGCGGGAGCCCGCCTCCGCGACACCCGTAACGGGATGTCGATTCCGCCGGCGCTGACGCTGCGTACGGTCCTGGATGCGGTACCGCACCCCCGCTGGTGGTTCGACCTGCTGACCACCGAACCGCTGTCGTTCGCGTCGCTGGACCGATGGCCCGGCACCGTCGCCCAGTACCTGGACAGCATGTTCGATCCGACGGTGACATTCGACGATCTGGCCTGGATCAAGTCGCAGTGGCCGAACAAGTTGGTGGTCAAGGGCATTCAGACGCTCGAGGACGCGAAGTCGGTCGTCGACCTCGGTGTCGATGGAATTTTGCTTTCCAACCACGGCGGGCGCCAACTCGACCGCGCGCCGGTCCCCTTCCATTTGTTGCCACGCGTCGCCGCAGAACTCGGGCGCGACACCGAGGTTTTGCTGGACACCGGCATCATGTCCGGCGCTGATGTCGTGGCGGCGATCGCCCTTGGCGCGCGGTTCACCTTGGTCGGTCGCGCCTATCTCTACGGTCTGATGGCCGGCGGCGAGGCAGGCGTCGACCGCGCCATCGATATCCTCTCAGGGCAGGTCAGCCGCACGATGGCGCTGCTCGGCGTGACATCGCTCGCCGAATTGGAACCGCGACACGTGACGCAGCTGCACCGGCTGAACCCCGGCGTGTCGTAACCCCTCGCTAAATCACTCCAGTCACAGCATTCACACAGGCCACAGCACAAATCGGCGATTGCTGAGTCCTCGCCGAGTCGGAATCGTTAGCCAACCGCGATATCGCAACCGAGTGTTGAGCATCCGAACTCGCCCGGCCCACGTGTTTCATTACGCAGGCAGAGCAATGGCAAAGGCTTTGCGCCAGGTGATGAAAGGTGGGTTGGTTGCCGTTATGAAGGTCTTTGAGAGGTTTCGGAGTAAGTGGTTCCGCAGGCTGGCGGTGAGCGCCGTTGCGGCGGCGACTCTGCCCGGGCTGATCGGCTTCGTCGGGGGTTCGGCGACAGCTGGTGCGTTCTCCCGGCCGGGTCTGCCGGTCGAGTATCTGGATGTGTTCTCCCCGTCGATGAACCGCAACATCAAGGTGCAGTTCCAGGGCGGAGGTCCGCATGCGGTGTACCTGCTCGACGGGCTGCGGGCGCAGGACGATTTCAACGGCTGGGACATCAACACCCCGGCGTTCGAGTGGTACTACCAGTCCGGTCTGTCGACCGTCATGCCCGTCGGTGGCATGTCGAGCTTCTACACCGACTGGTATCAGCCGTCACGGGGTAACGGCCAGGATTACACCTACAAGTGGGAGACGTTCCTGACGAACGAGCTGCCCGCTTGGCTGGAGGCCAACAAGGGTGTTTCGCAGCTCGGCAACGCGGTGGTCGGCATTTCGATGGCCGGCGCCACGGCGCTGACGTACTCGATCTACCACCCGCAGAAGTTCATCTACGCCGCATCGCTGTCGGGCTTCCTCAATCCGTCCGAGGGCTGGTGGCCGATGTTGATCGGGCTGGCGATGAACGACGCGGGCGGCTACAACGCCGAGAGCATGTGGGGTCCGTCCTCGGATCCGGCGTGGAAACGCAACGACCCGATGGTCAACATCAATCAGCTGGTGGCCAACAACACCAGGGTCTGGATCTACTGCGGCTCCGGTACGCCGTCGGATCTGGACACCAGCGGTGGCGGCGGCAACATGATGGCCGCGCAGTTCCTCGAGGGACTGACGCTGCGCACCAACGTCAGCTTCAAGGACAACTACGTCGCGGCTGGCGGCACCAACGGTGTGTTCAACTTCCCGCAGCAGGGCACGCACAGCTGGGGCTACTGGGGTCAGCAGCTCGAGATGATGAAGCCCGATATCCAGCGAGTGCTGGGGGCGCAAGCCACCGCATAAGTTCCACCCACAACAGGGAGCCTGCCGTAACCCCCGAACGGCAGGCTCCCTGGCATTTGTGTGGGGTCTGCGAGTGGGAACAAACCAGGCACTACCAAGGTTGAGTCGATCTGACTGAACTTTGGAGGAATCATGGCTGAAGCCAAATCAGTGCCGGTGCTGTTCCTGACCGAATCGATCGTGCTGCCGGGGATGGTCGTGCCGATCGAGCTGGACGACGCGGCCCGTGCCGCCGTCGACGCAGCACAGGCAAGCGAGTCCGGTGAGCTGCTCATCGCCCCTCGCCTGGAGGACCGGTACGCCACGCACGGCGTGCTGGCATCGATCGTGCAGGTCGGCCGTATAGCCGGTGGTAGTGGTACCGCGGCGGTGGTGCGCGGCACCAAGCGGGCCCACATCGGCGCGGGCGCCAGCGGCCCCGGCGCCGCGTTGTGGGTCGAAGTGACCGAGGTCGAAGAGGTCGAACCGACCGACGATGTCCGCGCGCTGGCCGCCGAGTACAAGAAGCTGCTGCTGGCGATGCTGCAGCGCCGCGAGGCCTGGCAGATCATCGACTTCGTCAACCAGCTCACCGATCCGTCGGCGTTGGCCGACACGGCCGGCTACGCGTCGTACCTGACACAGGTGCAGAAGCGTCAGCTGCTGGAGACCCCCGACGTCGCTGAGCGGCTGAAGGCGCTCATCGAGTGGACCGGCGATCATCTGGCGGAGGTCGAAGTCACCGACAAGATCGCCGACGACGTACGTGAGGGCATGGAGAAGACGCAAAAGGAATTCCTGCTGCGCCAGCAGCTCGCCGCCATCCGCAAGGAACTCGGCGAAGGTGAACCCGATGGGTCCGACGACTACCGGGCCCGCGTCGAGGCCGCCGATCTCCCGGAGAAGGTCCGAGAGGCTGCACTGCGCGAGGTCGGCAAGCTGGAGCGCTCGAGCGAGCAGAGCCCCGAGGGCGGCTGGATCCGGACCTGGCTGGACACCGTGCTGGACCTGCCGTGGAATGTCACCACCGAGGATTCCACCGACCTGAAGTCGGCAAGGGAGATCCTCGACGCCGACCACCACGGTCTGGAGGACGTGAAGGACCGCATCGTCGAGTACCTGGCGGTTCGCGCCCGGCGCGCACAGCGAGGGATGGCTGTCGTCGGTGGTCGCGGTTCCGGCGCCGTCATGGTGCTGGCCGGTCCCCCGGGTGTCGGCAAGACATCGCTCGGTGAGAGCGTGGCGCGGGCGTTGGGCCGCAAGTTCGTTCGCGTCGCCCTTGGTGGCGTGCGCGACGAGGCCGAGATCCGTGGCCACCGTCGTACCTACGTCGGTGCGCTGCCCGGCCGGATCGTGCGCGCGATCGGCGAGGCGGGATCGATGAACCCCGTCGTGCTGCTCGACGAGATCGACAAGGTCGGCTCCGACTACCGGGGCGACCCGTCCGCCGCCCTGCTCGAGGTGCTGGACCCGGCGCAGAACCACACGTTCCGCGACCACTACCTGGAGCTGGATCTGGACTTGTCGGACGTCGTGTTCCTGGCGACGGCCAACGTCATCGAGAACATCCCGTCGGCGCTGCTGGACCGCATGGAGCTGATCCAGATCGACGGCTACACCTCCGACGACAAGGTCGCCATCGCACGGGACTTCCTGCTGCCCCGGCAGCGCGAGCGTGCGGCGCTGACCGAAGCCGAGGTGACGGTGACCGAGGACGCGCTGCGCAAGATCGCGGCCGACTACACCCGCGAACCGGGCGTGCGGCAGTTCGAGCGCTTGCTGGCCAAGGCATTGCGCAAGGCGACGACGAAATTGGCTGCAGATCCTGCTCCGTTGACCATCGACGAGCCCGAACTCGTTGACTACCTGGGCCGTCCACGATTCCTGCCGGAATCCGCGGAACGCACGGCGGTGCCGGGTGTGGCCACCGGGTTGGCGGTCACGGGTCTGGGCGGCGACGTGCTGTACATCGAAGCCGGGGCGACCGATGGCGAGGCTGGGCTGCAGCTGACCGGCCAGCTGGGCGACGTGATGAAGGAGTCCGCGCAGATCGCGTTGTCCTATGTGCGTGCACACGCCGAGCAGCTGGGCGTCGATCCGAAGTCGCTGGACCGCAGGATCCATGTGCACGTGCCCGCGGGTGCGGTGCCCAAGGACGGCCCGTCGGCCGGCGTGACGATGGTGACGGCGCTGGTGTCGATGGCGACCGGGCGTCAGGTCCGCTCCGATGTCGGCATGACCGGTGAGGTGACGCTCAACGGCCGCGTGCTGCCGATCGGCGGCGTCAAGCAGAAGCTGCTGGCTGCGCAACGAGCCGGACTGTCAACGGTTTTCATCCCCCAGCGCAACGAGGCCGACCTGGACGACGTCCCGGCCGACGTGCTCGAGTCGCTGGAGGTCAAGCCGATGGTCGACGTCGCCGACATCATCGCGCAGGCGCTGGTGCCTGCCGAGGAGACGGCTTCGGCGGCGGCCTGACACCGCATGTAACGCCATGGCGCGAATTCTGCCCGAACCGCGCCATGGCGTTACGGTCGTCTCTATGGCGTACGACGAAGACCTGGCTCACCGGGTCCGCGAGCTTGTCGCAGGCGAGCGGGGTGTCGAGGAGAAGCGGATGTTCGGCGGGCTGGCATTCCTCATCGGCGGCAACATGTCGGTGTGCGTCAGCGGTCAGGGCGGTCTGATGGTGCGGGTGCCGCGCGACGACACCGAGAAGCTGCTGGCACGCGAACACGTCGAACCGATGATCATGGCCGGCCGCGAAACCCGCGGCTGGTTGCGGGTATCCGTGGCGGGTGTCAAGACCAAGCGGCAGCTGCAGAGTTGGGTGAGCCGCGGGGTCGACTACGCCAGAAGCCTGCCTCCCAAGTAGGTTTCGGCGTGACTTCGGGGGGTTAGCCGATACCGGTGATTCGCATCGGCACCTCCGGATGGTCATACGACCACTGGGCCGGCGTGCTGTATCCGCCTAAATTGCCGGTCGCCAAGCGGTTGGCGACGTACGTCGAGGAATTCGACACCGTCGAGCTGAATGCCAGTTTCTACCGTTGGCCGAAGGACGCCACCTTCGAGGGCTGGCGGCAGCGGCTGCCGGACGGTTTCACGATGTCGGTCAAGGCCCAGCGGGGTCTCACCCACTACCGAAGGCTGCGTTCGCCCGAACCTTGGGTGGAGCGGTTCGAGCGCTGCTGGACCGCGCTCGCCGACCGGAGCGAGGCGCTGCTCGTTCAACTGCATCCGGAGCTGGAACGCGACGACGAGCGGCTATCCCACTTCCTCACCGTGATGCCCGACTGGATTCCGGTGGCCATGGAATTGCGCCACCCGTCCTGGGACGACGACGCCGTCTATGCGCTGCTCGAACAGCACCGCGCCGCGTACGTGGTGATGAGCGGTCCCGGCCTGGCGTGTGTCCCCAAGGCGACCAGCTCGCTCGTGTACATACGCATGCACGGGCCGCCGCAGGACTCGATCTATGCGGGCTCCTACACCGACGACGAGCTGCGCGAATGGGCCGACAGGATCGCCGGCTGGCACGAGGAGGGACGCCGGGTGGTGGTCTACTTCAACAACGACCTGGGCGGACACGCCATCCGCAATGCGCGAAAGCTCAAAGACCTGTTGGCCTGATCCATCACGCCGTGTCGCGAGTAAGCTCAGGTGGCATGACAACGTCGTCAACATTCGCCATCGTGGGCGGCGGCCTCGCCGGAGCAAAGGCCGCAGAAGCATTGCGTGACAAGGATTTCGACGGGCACATCGTGCTTTTCGCCGCAGAGGAGCACCTGCCCTACGAACGTCCCCCGCTGTCGAAGGAATTTCTCCTTGGCAAAAAGCAGTTCGGCGAATTCACCGCCGCGTCGTCGGCGTGGTACCGCGACCACCACGTCGAGCTGCAACTCGGCACCGAGGTGTCCGCGCTCGACCCCGATGGCCACACCGTGTCCCTGCCCGACGGCACCACCGTGGGCTACGACAAGCTTCTGCTGGCCACCGGGTCCACTCCCCGGCGGCCGCCCATTCCAGGCGCCGACGCCGAGGGCGTGCTCTACTTACGCACTATCGACGATGCCCAGGCACTGAACTCCGTTCTGGCAGAGGGTACTTCGCTGGCGATCATCGGTGCGGGATGGATCGGCCTCGAAGTCGCCGCAGGTGCCCGCGATCGGGGCGCAGCTGTCACGGTCGTCGAAACCGCAGAGGTGCCGTTGATGGGCGCCCTCGGCCGCGAGGCCGGCGAAGTATTCGCCACCATGCACCGCGACCACGGCGTGGATCTGCGACTCGGCACCACGGTCGGCGAAATCACCACCGCCGGCGGCAGGGCGACGGGGCTCAAGCTGGGCGACGGTTCCACCGGCGCCGCCGATGCCGTTCTGGTCGCGGTCGGCGCGACCGCCAACATCGGGCTTGCCGAGCAGGCGGGCCTGGCCACCGGCAACGGCGGCGTTCTCGTGGATGCCGCTTTGCGCACCAGCAATCCGGACATCTTCGCCGTCGGCGATATCGCTGCCGCCGAGCATCCGGTGTTCGGTACTCGCATCCGCACCGAACATTGGGCGAACGCGCTCAAACAACCCGCCGTCGCGGCCGCGGGCATGCTCGGAAAGCCGCAGGAGTACGCCGAACTGCCCTATTTCTTCACCGACCAGTACGACCTGGGGATGGAATACGTGGGGCATGCACCCGACTACGATCGGGTGCTGTTCCGCGGCGACGTGGCAGGCCGCGAGTTCACGGCGTACTGGCTCGATGACGCGAACCGGGTGCTCGCGGGGATGAACGTCAACATCTGGGAAGGGCTCGATGACATCAAATCGCTGGTCCGGTCGCGGGAACCGGTCGACCCGGGAAAGCTTGTCGGCGCGTAGGTGAACGTACGCACACTTTCGGTGGCGCTGGCGGCCGTGGCGACGCTGGCCGCGGGGTGCTCGGGAGGCACCGTTACCGACACCGACGAATCACCCACCGCGACGCCTGCGGGCACGCCATCACCATCGACCCCACCGCCGAGCAACGCGCACTTGGCGAATGCTTTCGATTACGTCGCCTACCCACCCGCCGGAACGAGCTATTACTTCACCTCCCCCAGCGGAAACTGGGCGTGCGCCATCATTCCGCGGGACAAGGTGGGCTGTCAGTCCGCCGCGAACTGGCCGTCCGCCATGGGCATCACCGGCGCACCGGACTCGGTGCCCGGCACTGACGGCGACACCACGACACCGAACGCACTTGTCATTCCACGCGACGGCGACGCACAGTTCGTTGCGCTGGAAGAGCCGGAATTCGCGCTCGATCCCGGACCCGCGAAAGTCCTGCCGTTCAACAGAATCCTGGCCGCAGCCGGATTCCGCTGCAACGTACAGGAGGCGGCGGGTGTCTCATGTCTGAGCGAGTTCAGCGAAAAGGGCTTCACGTTCTCCGCTGACGGATTCGTGCCGCAGTACACCGACGTGCCCGTGGAGGCTCCGTAACCTCACACCAGCGTCGCGGTGCCGTCCTGGTTGACCTGAACCTTGGCCCCGGCGATGTCCTCTCGGACCGTCACGTCGACATCCTCGGGGATCACGGCGAGCGCACGCGCATCCTCGGGTGTGCGCACAGCGAGGAAGGCCTTCTCCGGCGATCCATCTCGATCGAACGGAGTCGTCCACGATTCGACGGTGCCCACCCCCGACCATTCGACGACGGCCTCGCGGGTGGGTTCGCGGTCGACGGCCTCTTGTACGTCTTCCCAACGGAATTCGTGGGTCGGCGGCTCCGTCCCGTACACGCCGAAGCTGTGTTTGGTGAGGTAGCCGCCGTTGGCGGTGATGAGGCCGCGCTGGCCGGGGTTGGCGACCAGGCGTTCGGCCATGGTGGCGATCGAATGCGTCACGTAGTTGTTCCACGGGCCGCCCGCGAAAGTGAGCCCGCCCGTCACGGTCAGGGGCCGGGACGAGTCACCGCTCGGCAGGCCGAGTTCGTTCGCCGCCACCTGCACCGCGGACGGGAAGCATGAGTAGAGGTCGATCAGCGCCATGTCGTCGATGCCGGCACCGGCCAGCTCCAGCGCGCGGTTGCCCGCGATCCGGATGGCCGGTGACGTGTGGAACTCGGCGCGATTGCTGATCGCATAGGTGTCGTGGGCGTCGGTACCCGCGTACGGGAAAACCCAACGGTCGCGCGGGATCTGCAGGTGGGTGGCCTTCTCGACCGACGTCAGCACCAGCGCCGCACCTTGATCCACCATGTTGTTCGAGTTCATCAGTTTGGTGTAGGGCCAGCTGACCATCCGGTTGCTCGGACTGGGTTCGGCGATGTCGTCGGCCGACAGCGCCTCCCGGCTCCACGCATACGGATTCGTCGCGGCCACCGCGCTGAACTGCGACCAGAGTTCGCCGATGCGGCGCCGGTGCTCGTCGGAGGATTCACCCGCCGCGATGCGCAGCGCCTGCTCGAACATCGGATAGACATAGGCGGGCCGGTCCAGCTTGATCCGCAGGTCCGAGGGGCCGGCGAGCTCGATGCCTTCGTCGGAACCTTCGGCGATCGGCACGGAGTCGTCCTGGCTCGTCCAGTTTAGCTTGTGCCCGGCCTTGCGGACTCGGGAACGGGTGCGCCACGTCTCGGCCCCCGCGATCAGCACGACCTCCGAGCGCCCGGCCTGAATGTCCAGGCACGCCTTGTTGACCAGTGTCTGCGGTACGTTGCCGCCGATGCCGGTGTACCGCGTCGCGGCACCCTCGGCCCGAATACGCTGTGCCAGTAGCCGTCCCGGATCGCGGTAGCGCCAGGACAGTAGGTTGACCACGCGCACGGCGTCGACGGCCTCCAGCACGCGTGGGTCGGCGGCGGCGCGGGCGGCCGCCTCCATCAGGTCGACGGGTTCGACGTCGGGGTTTTCGTCGTGCTGGTTGACCTGGCCAAAGCCGATCAACACCGGCGTCCGCGGATCCATCATGGGCTCCCTTGTCGAGTGAAAAGCACGCCGTCGGCGATGAGCCGATCGGTGTCCTCGGCGCTCAATCCGAGCACCTCCTGGCAGATCTGGCGGGTCTGCTCCCCGGGCATCGGGGCGGGCCGGAGTTCTGCGGTGGGAATGCCGGTGTACGGCGCGGGTCCCGTCTCGCTGAGCATCGGTGCATCGAACAAGGGATGCGCCATCTCGACGTAGAGCCGCCGGAACGCCACCTGGGGATCGGTGGGTATGTCCACCGCCCGGTTCATCGGTGCCGCGGGAATGCCTGCGGCTTGCAGGATCTCGGCGACATCCGCCTTGTCCTGGGCATGCGTCCACTCCGACACCGCAGCGATGAATGTGGCCCGCTCGTCGGGAAGGTCACGGCCGATGACCGTCGAGAGCACCGCACGGTCGGCCTGCGACCGAACAGAGATGACACACCATTCGTCGTCGCCCTCGCACGGATAGACGCCATGGATTGCGTGGTCCTCGGTCACCGGTACCCCGGCCGCACGTGCCGCCTCGGCGACGTATGCGGTGGCAAGCTGATTGACGGCCGCTTCGGCCTGCGGAATATGCACGTGCGCACCGGTTCCGGAGTGCTCGCGGCGAATCAAGGCGGCCAGCGCCGCGACCGCGGTGAGCCTGGCGGCGACATGGTCGGGGAAGACGGTGGTGGCGTCATAGAAGCTGTCGGGTTCGGCGTCTTGGGAGGTCCACAGCCAGGTGACACCTGTCGCCGCACGCACCAGCGGGCCGTAGCCCATCCGGTCGCTCCAGGGACCGGTCGCCCCGTACGCACTGCTTTCCGCCAGTACGATGCGTGGATTGATGGCTCGCAGCTGTTCGTACGAAAAGCCCAGCGACTCAAGAGTTCCGGGCTTGAAGTTGGCGAAGACGGCGTCCGATTCCGCAACGAGACGGCGGAAGAGTTCGGCCCCTTCGGGATGCCGAAGGTCGAGCCCGAGACTCTGTTCGTTCCGGTGCGTCAACGCCCACGACCGGCTCATCGTCATCCCCGGCGCCGTCTGCCGAAGACCGTCGGGATAGGCGGCGCTTTCAACCTTGATCACCTCGGCGCCCAGGTCGGCGAAAAGCCGGCCCAGCTCGCCGCCCGCGACGATCACCCCGAGGTCCAGTATGCGCAGGCCGTCGAACGGGCGGCGCACGTCGTCGTCGCGAGCCTCGACAGTGAAGGGGCCTGCCGCCCAATCGGGATCGTCGGCCCCCGCCGTGGGCGCGGGGCGCGCAACCCCGGCGTGGCGGCCGTCGACGACAACGGGGCCCACGGGAACCGTCACCCTCACGCCATCGGAGATCGCGAGATCGGTCAACGCCCCCACGGCGCGAAAATGCTCCGAAGTCAGGGTTTCAGCCGCGGTGAGGACCGCGGCCACCGGCACTCCCCGTGCCTGTCCACCGGCAACCAGCGTGTCCATCGTCTGCGACGCGAACAGTTCGGCGATCGCGGCGTTGAGTTCGCGCGAAGCGGCGTAGCGGGCGGCGATGGTGTCGAACTTCGGATCGGCGAACTGCTCGGGTTCGCCGAGCCAGCCGCGCATTCCGCGCCATTGGCGCGCCGACAGCAGGCAGATGCGAACGTGGCCGTCCTTGCACGCGAAGATCGGGTAGATGTGCTGATTGCGCGGTCGGCCCCGCCACAGCTCACCGGCGGACTTGAGGCCGACGGCAGCCTGGCCCTCCGATCCGAACGGCGGATCGAGCGACTGCAGCACCCCCTCGAACCGCGAGAAGTCGATGTAATCGCCTCTGCCGTCGCGCAATCGGCGGTAGAAGGCGGCCAGCGCTGACCAGGCAGCCTGCACCGCGGCCGTCCCCGACGCCACGCCCTCGGGCGGCAACACCGGCCTGCCGGTCGTCGGTCCTGTCCGTGACAGAGCGGTCGACATCGCATACAGCACGGCATCGGTCGCCTGCCGCGAACTGTAAGGACCGGTGGCGCCGAAGTCGGTGATCGACAACGTCACCAGGTGCCCGAACTGTTCGGCCAGCGCGGCAGCAGATGTTCCGAACGCCGCCGCTGTTCCCGTGTTTCCGCTGTCCACGACGATGTCGGCGGTACCGGCCAACGCGACAAGCCGCCTCCGACCGTCGGCGCTGTCCGGGTCGAGCACCGCGCTGCGCTTGTTCGCGTTGTTTATCGCGAACGCGATGCTTTCGCCTGCGATGGCGGGCAACGCGCGACGAGCCGCGGTTCCGTCGCCAAGTTCGATCTTCAAGACGTCAGCGCCCAGGTCCGCAAACAGCCGGCCGACCCCATCGGAAGACGCTCCGCCCAAATCCAGCACACGCACTGACGCGAGCAATCCACCGCTCATCGGGCCAGCAGCCGTTCGACCCAGTCGAGATGGGAGTCGGTGGTGGTGGCGACATAGATCAGGTCGACGAAGACGTCGGGATAACCGTTGTCGGCCAGCACATTCACGGCCTCGGCCACCGACTCCGCGGCCGTGTCCTCGGCGACGTTGATCCGGACACAGGCGTGGATCGCCGACGGGTCACGTCCGGCGGCGCGGGCCGCGTCGTCGATCTTTTTCCGCTGCCAGGCCAGCATGTCGAGGTTCACCCCGCCCGGCACTTGGACCACCGCCATCCAGCCGTCGGCACGCGCACCCACGCGCTTGAGCCCGGCCGACCCGAACGCACCCAGGTAGATCGGGGGTCGCGGCCGTTGTACCGGTTTGAGGTTCACCCACGATGCCGGGATGGACCAGCGTTCCCCTTGGTGGGCAACGGGACTGGTTGTCCACAGTTGCTCCAGCGCGTCCAGCAGCTCGTCGAGTTGCGCACCGCGACGGCGAAACGGTGCACCTGCGGCCTGGTACTCCTCGGGTGACCAGCCGATGCCGAAGCCGGGCATCAGGCGTCCGCCGCTGACCACGTCCAGACTGGTGAGTTGCCGGGCCAGCTGCACCGGCGGGTACCACGGGGCCACGAACACGCTGGCCCCCAGGCGGGCTCGGGTCGTCGCCGTCGCGGCCACCGCCAACGCGATGAACGGGTCGATACCGGTGCGGAACTGCCCGGGGATGGTGTCCTTACCCGCGTATCCGACGGTCGGTTGCACCGCGGCCAGCAGCCGGTCCCCTACCCAGAGGCTGTCGGCGCCGAGTTCCTCGGCCGTCGAGGCGAAGCGGGCCAGCTCAGCGTAGGCCGCATCTCCGAATTGCGGCACCGCGAATCCCAGCACGACCGACAGGGTAATGCGTGCATTCGCGACTACTCGTTGTCGCCTCCGGTCGACGAGGTCGCGTCGAGGTTCGACTGCCCCGCCAGCCCGCGCGCATCGGGCCACACCCAGTCGCGCACCTCGGGCAGATCATCGCCGTGCTCACGGGTGTATTCGCGGGCGGTGATGCGCATGTCGACCATGCGCTGCCGCAGCGTCGCACACCGCGACTGCAGGGACGGCACGCGGTCGATCACGTCCATCACCAGGTGGAACCGATCGAGGTCGTTGAGCATGACCATGTCGAAGGGGGTGGTGGTTGTCCCCTCTTCCTTGTAACCCCGCACATGCACGTTGTTGGCGCCGTCACGCCGATAGATGAGCCGGTGGATCAGCCACGGATAACCGTGATAGGCGAAGATCACCGGCTTGTCCGGGGTGAAGATCCCGTCGAATGCGCGGTTGGACAGACCATGCGGGTGCTCGGTGTCGTCCTGCAGGCGCATCAGGTCGACGACGTTGACGAAGCGCACTTTCAGGTCCGGCAGGTGTTGTCTGAGAATGTCGACCGCCGCGAGACCCTCGAGCGTCGGCACGTCGCCGGCGGTCGCGATCACGACGTCAGGGTCCGTGCCGAGTTCTTCGGTGCCCGCCCATTCCCAGATGCCCAGTCCTCTGGTGCAGTGCGCGATCGCCTCGTCCATGGTGAGGAAGTTGGGGTGCGGCTGCTTGCCCGCCACCACCACGTTCACATACTGCCGGGACCGCAGGCAGTGGTCGTAGGTGGACAGCAGGGTGTTCGCATCCGGCGGCAGGTACACCCTGACGATCTCGGCTTTCTTGTTGACCACGTGGTCGATGAAGCCGGGGTCCTGATGGCTGAAGCCGTTGTGGTCCTGCCGCCAAACATGGCTCGAGAGAAGGTAATTCAGGCTCGCGATGGGCCGGCGCCAGGGTATGTGGTTGGTGACCTTGAGCCACTTCGCGTGCTGGTTGACCATCGAGTCGACGATGTGGATGAAGGCTTCGTAGCAGTTGAACAGACCGTGTCGGCCGGTCAGCAGATATCCCTCGAGCCAGCCCTGGCACTGGTGTTCGGACAACATCTCGACGACGCGTCCGGCCCGGGCGAGATGCTCGTCCACCTCCGGGCCGACGAAGTCGGCGTTCCACTGTTTGGCGGTCGTATCGAATACGGCCTGCAGACGATTCGACGCGGTCTCGTCGGGGCCGAATATCCGGAAGTTGTCGGGGTTCAGCCGAATCACTTCCGTCAGCCACTCACCGAGCACCTTGGTCGCTTCGGCGATGGTCGCACCCGGGGCCGGCACGTCCACGCCGAACTTCCGGAAGTCAGGAAGTCGCAGATCCTTCAACAACATTCCACCGTTGGCGTGTGGATTGTCACTCATTCGCAGCGTGCCTGCCGGTGCGAGTTCGGCGATGGCGGAATGGAGTTTGCCGTCCTCGTCGAACAACTCATCGGGCCGGTACGAGCCCAACCAGTCGGCGAGCACCTGCAGATGCTCGGGGGTGTCGCGGGCGCTGGCCAACGGAACCTGGTGTGCGCGCCAGGATCCCGTGGTCTTCTTTCCGTCGATGTAGTCGGGTCCCGTCCACCCCTTGGGTGTGCGGAAGACGATCATCGGCCACGCCGGCCGCCGCTCGTCACGCTGAGAAGCCGTGGCCTTGATGTCCGAGATCTCGTTGAGCACCTCGTCGAGCAACGACGCGAATCGCCGGTGAACGTCGGCGATGTCGTCGTCCTCGGTCGCCTCGAAGAAGTACGGGTGGTGCCCGTAGCCGACCATCAGGCTACGGAGTTCGTCCTGAGATATCCGGTCCAGAACCGTCGGATTCGCGATCTTGTACCCGTTGAGATGCAGGATCGGCAGCACCACACCGTCTTTGGCGGGGTTGACGAACTTGTTCGAATGCCAACTCGTCGCCAGGGCCCCAGTCTCGGCCTCGCCGTCCCCGACGACAGCCGCGACCAGCAGGTCCGGGTTGTCGAACGCCGCGCCGTAGGCGTGCGAAAGCGCATACCCGAGTTCCCCGCCCTCGTGGATCGAGCCCGGCGTTTCAGGTGCGACGTGCGACGGGATGCCGCCAGGGAAGGAGAACTGTCGGAACAACCGCCGAATGCCCTCGGTGTCCCGGGTGATATCTGAGTACACCTCCGAGTAGGTGCCATCGAGGTAGGCGTTGGCGACCAGTCCGGGGCCGCCGTGACCGGGCCCGGTGACGTACAGGGTCGACTGCTCGCGCTCCTTGATGACCCTGTTGAGATGCGCGTACAAGAAGTTCAGACCCGGCGTGGTCCCCCAGTGGCCGAGCAGACGGGGTTTGACGTCGTCGCGGGACAGCGGTGTTTTCAGCAGCGGGTTGGCCAGCAGATAGATCTGGCCTACGGACAGGTAGTTGGCAGCACGCCACCAACCGTCGATTTGGGCGAGCGTCTCGTCGCTCAGCGAGTGCAGTTCAGCGGAATGCCAATTGTGCGCCAGCGTGGTCATTGCACGGTCCTCCTGTGGCGTCGCGGTCGGTTTCCAATACCCATCAAACGCCTGCAAATCACGGTGTGCCCGACGAGCGAGACTTGTTCACCGACCCGCTACCCACACTCCCACGCTGATGTCTTGCATAGTCAGGGGTCTTGCTGTCTCAGCAGGCACTCAGCGAACACCGGTAGAATCGCCCATCGTGTCCGATCAAGCCGTGGTAGCCGAGCAGCCGCACCCGCTGATCGAACAATTGTCGGCAATTCATCATTTCCGGATCTACGCGGACATCGCCGTGGTGGTCGTGGTGCTCGCACTGACCAACCTGATAGCGCACTTCACCACCCCGTGGGCCAGCATCGCGACGGTGCCGGCGGCCGCCGTCGGACTGCTGCTACTCGTGCGGTCCCGCGGTCTGGGCTGGACCGAGCTGGGCCTGGGCAGGGAACACTGGAAAACAGGTGCGGGTTATGCCCTGGCCGCGGTCGCGCTGGTGCTCTCGGTGATCGCGATCGGCGCACTCCTGCCGTGGACGCGGCCGATGTTCATGAACAACAACTACGCGACGATCTCCGGCGCGTTGATCGCATCGATGATCATCATTCCGCTCCAGACGGTAATCCCCGAGGAGCTGGCATTTCGCGGCGTACTGCACGGCGCACTGGACCGCGCCTGGGGCTGGCGCGGCGTCGCGGCGGCCGGCTCGCTGCTCTTCGGCCTGTGGCACATCGCGACCTCATTCGGTTTGACCAGCAGCAACGTTGGCTTCACGCGCCTGTTCGGCGGCGGCGTGCTGGGTACGGTCGCCGGCGTGGTTCTCGCGGTGGCGGCGACCGCCTTCGCCGGTTTCGTGTTCACCTGGCTGCGTCGGCGCAGTGGAAGCCTGATCGCGCCGATCGCCCTGCACTGGTCGCTCAACGGTTTGGGCGCGCTCGCCGCCGCCCTGGTGTGGCATCTGTCGACCTGACTGACGCCTCGCTGGTCAGCGATTCACCTTTCTGCGCCGTGCCCTGAACTCGCGGTTCTTGAGCTTGTTGCCGCACGCGGACATCTCGCACCAGGTGCCGCCGTGGTTGCGGGATCTGTCGTAGAACGCCCACCGGCATTCGTCGTTCGCGCAGACCTTCAGGCGTGCCCAACTGCCGTCGAGTTGTGCGTCGCGGATGATCAACACCAAAGCGACCAGGCGCTCGGCCACGGAATCGCCGACGGCCGTGAGTCGTACCAGCCCGTCGGCATCGAACTCAGCGCGCGCGGCGCCACCGGCGGCCACCGCACGAAGTGGCGCAAGGTCCGCTTCGGTCGGCGAGGGCCCACCGCCGTTACGCATCACCAGGGCGCGCAGCGCCTCACGGACATCGCGCAGCAGCTGCAGATCCGCGTCATCGAGGGCAGCGTCGGATGCCATCAGCTCGTTGTCGATCAACCACGGCCGGGCATCGTCGATATCGGCGAGGCGGTCTGGCCCCGAAGGCAGCTCAACGGTGTTGACCAGCGCCTGAACCCGGAGCAGCGGTCCGGGCGCCGGCTTGGACTCCACGTCGGCGAGCCACCGCGTCGGATCGGCAACCACGATGCCAGAGTAAGCCTGCATGACCGGTATATCAACTTGACCGGTCATGCATGACCGTTGTAACGTGTTAGACGGTCACAACGAAAGCGAATGCCGCAATCCGGCAAAGAGGTGGATATCCATGGCTGACAACAAGATTCCAGCCGAAATCCTTTCCAGTTCCTCCGACGTCCGCCCCGCCACAGGCGCCGAGGCGCTCCCACGGCCGTCGCTGCGGTCACGGCTGACTGCTCGACTGAGGGCCGACCGGTACGACCGGCTCCTTGCCGTCGGTGTGCCCGCACCCGAGGGCAGCGCCCTCGCGGCGCATGAGGCGCGTTTGACGTCGACCGCCGAGCGAGAGGCAATCGCACGGTCGCTGCGTGCGACGGTCGCCGATGCCCGCGGCCGCGGTCTCCTGCTCTCGTCCCGGGTGCCCCTGCACGTGCCCAACATCGCCGCGGCCGAAGACGTGATCGACGCGATCACACTGCGATTGCATTCACCGCGGCCGGTGAGCGCGCGCGGAATGGCGCGGTTGCGCCAGATCCTGGGCGACGGGGCGGGGCCGCTCTATCGCTACGGGCGCGGCGATCTGCGGGGTCGGCTCGGCGCTGCCCTCGCCGCGCTCTAAACCACCAATACCGCGGCGCCCGAAATATGGCCCGCGCCCAGATCGGCAAGCGCATCGGCGGCCTTGTCCAGGGGGTACTGCGGTGTCGTCACCTCGAGGTGTTGACGGCCGGCGAACGCAAGGAATTCGCGGGCGTCGGCGCGGGTGTTCGAGGCCACCGACCGCAACTGCCGCTCCTGGAAAAGATGGCGCTGATAGTTCAGCGCAGGAATGTCGGACAGGTGAATGCCGGCGACGGCCAGCGTGCCGCCGCGATCGAGCGCCTCGAGAGCCGGCAACACCAGATCACCCACCGGCGCAAAGAGAATCGCGGAGTCCAGCGCTACCGGCGGAGGGTCGGCGGCACCCTGTACGGACGCGGCGCCCAGTGCCAATGCCAATTCCTTCGCCTTCTCGCCGCGGGTCATCACATGCACCTCGGCGCCCTGTGCGAGCGCCACCTGCGCGGTCAGGTGTGCGCTTCCACCGAAGCCGTATATGCCCAGCCTCCCGCCTTCGGGCAGTTCGGCGCGCAGCAGTGCGCGATAGCCGATGATGCCCGCGCACAGCAGCGGCGCCAGTTCGGCATCGGAATATCGATCTGGGAGCGGGTGGGCGTAAGCGGCTGGGACAGTGGTTAATTCGGCGTATCCCCCGTCGGCGTCCCATCCCGTGTAGCGAGACTCCGGGCATAGGTTTTCGTCACCGCTCTTACAGAATTTGCATCGGCCACACGTGTGCCGCAGCCACGCGATGCCGACCCGATCACCGACCGCGAACTCGCCGCCATCTGTTTCCGGACCGACTTCGACGACTTCGGCGACGACCTCGTGGCCCGGGATCACCCCGGCGCGATGCACAGGCAGGTCGCCCTCGGTGATGTGAAGATCGGTGCGGCACACGCCACATGCACGCACGGCGACGAGGAGCTCGCCCGGCGCAGGCCGTGGCACGTCGGCGGTGACTTTCTGCAACGGTCGACTGCTCATCGGGCCCGGCCGCTGAACTCGCCATGCCTTCATCGTTGGGGTGCCCATCACCCCATGGTGACGCTACGTCTTTTTCTGCACCAGACCGACGAGCCACAGCAGGATGACCGATCCGAGGATCGCGGTGAAGAAGGTGAACCACCAACCACCCTCTGCGGTGTCGAACCAGAAGCTCAGGAGGAAGCCGCCGATCAAGGCGCCGATGACACCGACGATGATGTTCATCAGAATGCCGGATCCGCGGCCCTTCACGATCTTTCCGGCGATCCAGCCCGCAAGCGCGCCGATGATGATGTAGCCGATCCAGCCGACGCTGGTCAGCGTCGTCGACCGTTCTGCGAGGAACTCAGTAGCCGCAATGATGTCCATCAGGATCTCCCGCCTATCGCTGGCCGTGGCTCAGCGCAACCGCCGGGCCAACTCGAGATATACCGCACGTGGGTAACGATTCGACGGCCACCGCGGTCAAGATCAGCAGACGTCAAATGGGCGTACCGAAGCCGCGGAGTGTCAGATTCCAGCGCACAACGACACGAAGGGAATAGGAGCGCAGATTCCCACCGAGAAGTACGGCGTCGGATCGCCGTTCCAGGCCGGCGGTGGTGGTGGCGGCGGAGGAGGCGGCGGCGGGCGCGGCGGAAGTGGAGACGCCATGCAGCAGTTCGACGGTGGCTCGA
>NZ_MVIM01000019.1 GCF_002086795.1 Mycolicibacterium tusciae
CTGGCCGGTATCTACGCCCAAGTCCTCGGACTAGAGCGCGTCGGGGTCGACGAATCATTCTTCGAACTCGGCGGCGATTCCATCCTGTCTATGCAGGTGGTGGCGCGCGCCGCCCTCGGTGGGGTGCGGTTGAAACCTCGGGACGTCTTCGTCGAGCAGACCGTGTCTCGGTTGGCCCGCGTAGCCAGGGTGTCCTGGGTCGTGGTCCGGGACGGCGACGAGGGTGGGCAAGGCACCGGCAAGGTGGAAGCCACCCCGATCATGCGATGGCTTCAGCAGGCCGAGGGCGCGGTTGATCAGTTCAACCAGACCGTCGTCGTGCAGGCTCCCGCGGGGGTGACCGAGACCGATGTGGTGAACGTACTGCAGGCCTTACTGGATCGACATGCCATGTTGCGGGCCCGCGTCGACGACAACTATTACCGCGGTGACGCATGGTCGTTCACGGTGCCCGAGGCGGGGTCGGTGAACGCCGGTGGGTGTCTCCAAACGGTCGATGTGTTGTCCGAGGCGGCGATGGCGGAGGCCCGCTCGCAGTTGAACCCGTTGGCCGGGGCAATGCTCAGCGGCGTGTGGGCGGCCTCCACAAACCAGTTGGCGTTGGTCGTCCATCACTTGGCAGTCGACGGGGTGTCATGGCGAATCTTGTTGGAAGACCTGAATATCGCCTGGGCCCAACAATTGAGCGGGCAGCCGGTAGCACTTTCTGCCGGAGGCACGTCGTTTGCCAGATGGGCGATGCTGTTGGCAGAACACGCGCGGGATCCTGCAGTTGTGAAGCACGCCGAGGTGTGGCGGCGCGTGGCGGCGACGCCTGCGGCGTTGCCTGCGGTGGAGCCTGCAGTCGATACCTTTGCCAACGCTGGGCACATGTCGGTGGACCTTGACGCCGAGTCGACGCGCATGCTCCTTGGTGAGGTACCCGCCGCGTTCCATGCTGGGGTCCAGGACATTCTGTTGATCGCCTTCGGTTTGGCGGTGTCGGAACTATTGGGGAATCGTGGGTCGCCGGTCGGTATCGATGTGGAGGGCCACGGGCGCGCCGATGAATTGGCCGACGATCTGGACTTGTCCCGCACAGTGGGCTGGTTCACGACCAAGTATCCGGTGGCGCTGAGCATTGGTGAACTGTCTTGGGCCCAGGTGATCGCCGGTGAAGCCGCGCTGGGCGCTGTAATCAAAGACGGCAAAGAACAGCTGCGCACCCTCCCGGACGGCCTCACGTATGGCGTTCTGCGTTACCTGAACCCTGACATCGATCTGGACGGGCCCGATCCCCAGTTCGGGTTCAACTATCTGGGGCGGCTTGGTGCTGCGGCCGGTGAGCTCTCCGACGAGTTTTGGCGGGTCAGTCCCGACGCCGGGGCGTTTGCCCGCGCCGCGTTGGACATCCCCTTGGCGCTTCCACACACCATCGACCTCAACGCCAGCACTGCGGACACCGACTCGGGCCCACATTTGCAGGCCAATTGGACGTGGGCCCCCTCGGCGGTCGAGGAGGAGCAGGTCAGCCGACTGAGCCGCTTGTGGTTCGAGGCGCTGGCCGGTATCTGCGCATACGTTCGCCGCGGCGGCGGCGGGTTGACCACCTCAGACATCGCTCCGGCTCGGCTGACTCAACGGCAGATCGACGAGCTCGAGCGGCAACACAGCATCGCTGATGTGCTGCCGTTGACGCCGCTGCAGCAAGGATTGCTCTTTCACGCCAGCGCCGCACGGGGATCCGGCGACGACGTTTATGCGGTGCAGCTGGACATCACATTGGACGGTCCGCTCGAAGCGGACCGGCTGCGAGATGCGGTGCGCACCATCGTCAACCGCCATCCGAACTTGGCAGCCCGATTCTGCGAGCAATTCGACGAGCCGGTGCAGATCATCCCGACCCATCCCGAGACATCCTGGCGGTACGTCGACCTGAGCACCGGCGTCGACGATATCGAACAGCAAGTCGAGCAGCTGTGCGCCGAGGAACGCACCGAGGTTTTCAACCTCGCCGAGCAGCCGGCCTTCAGGGCGGTCTTGATCCGCACCGCACCAGCTCGGCACCGGATCGTGCTCACCAATCACCACATCTTGATGGACGGCTGGTCGCTCTCGATCCTGCTACAGGAAATCTTCGCCAGCTATATCGGGCACCGGCTCCCCCCTCCCGTGTCGTATCGCCGGTTTGTCAGCTGGCTGGCGGGCCGGGACCGCGGCGCTGCCGAGGTGGCGTGGCGCGAGGTGTTGACCGGTTTCGAAACACCTGCCTTGGTGGGTCCGCCGGATCGCCTAGGGGTCGGCCCGCGAGACTTCACATCGTTCCGGGTTCCTGAAGAGACGACGCAGGCACTTGGCGACTTGGCGCGCTCGCACCACACCACCGTCAGCACTGTGCTGCAGGCTGCGTTCGCGCAGCTGCTGTGCTCGCTGACCGGTCAGCACGATGTCGCGTTCGGCGCCGTGGTCTCGGGTCGGCCGGCCGAGGTGACCGGCGCGGACTCGATCGTGGGGCTGTTGATCAACACTGTGCCGGTGCGGGCGCGCATCACGTCGGAGACAACGGCCGCCGACCTCCTCGAGCAACTGCAAACGGCACACAACCACACGCTCGAACACCAGCACTTGGCGCTCAGCGATATGCATCGCATCGCGGGTCAGGACAGACTGTTCGACGCGGTCTTCGTGTACGAGAACTACCCGACCGGTGCCGCCGCGTCGGGGAGCGTCGACGAGTTGGTCATCGCCGAAGTCTTCAACCGCGACTACTACCACTACCCGCTCACGATCCAAGCGGTGCCTGGACGCGAACTGGACCTTCGCGTCCAGTTCCGCACCGACCTTTTTGATGTGGCCGCCATCGATGTGCTGATCGACCGGTTTCAGCAGGTGCTGGTATCCATGGCCGCCGATCCCACACAGGCGTTGTCGACGAGCGAAGATGAGCTCGCTCGGCTGGACGGGCAAAACGGCCGAGCGGTCTACCAGCCGGAGGTGCCGACGCCGGCATCCGACCACCAAGACACCGTCGACGATTCTCGCCCCCCCGCCACCTTGGTCGAGCAGATCCTGGTCGGTATCTACGCTCAGGTGCTGGATGTCGATCGCGTCGGCCTCGAGGAGTCGTTCTTCGACCTGGGCGGGGATTCGCTGTCCGCGTTGCGCGCCATCTCCGCGATCAACAATGCCCTTGGTGTCCGGCTGACGGTGACTGCGCTATTCGACGCGCCGTCGGTTGGTAGCTTGAGTCGGTCGCTGGCGGACATGCCACCTCGGTGAGACGTCCTTCGGTTGCTACCAGACAGCCGGTACGAGGCGATAGCGAACCTTCTGCGTGTACTCGCGGTATCCGTCCAATTCTTGGCGGAGCAGTTTCTCCTCGTCACGGATGCGGAAGGCCAGCACGATCACCCCGGGTATGACGAAGACCAGCCCCCAGTAGGAGCCGAGCGCAAGCGGGATACCGACCATCATGATCACATTGCCGGTGTACATGGGGTGCCGCACCATTCCATAGAATCCGGTGGAGATGACCTTCTGCCCTGCCTCGACTCGGACCGTGGCGGCCGCATGGCTGTTCTGAATGACCACCAGCATCATCACGCTCAGGCCGACAGCCACCAGAACATCGCCGATCAAGCACAGTGCCGTGGGTACCGACGACCAGCCAAAGCGATGGTCGAGGGCGCTGACAGCGAACATGCCTGCGAGCGACAGCCATGAGCTCCCCATAACGATCTTCTGGGTCGTTCGAGTCTCTGCAGTGGGTCCCCCACGCATGCGCCGCTCTAGCGCAACGGGATTCGTGCGCATCAAGTAAATGCTGGGGACCCACCCCGAAACCGCAAACACCACCAGGAAAACCCACGCTTGCCAGTAGTCGAATGTGCCTGCCGCCAAGAACAGGATCAACCCGAAGACAACAGGCTCAACGAGTCCGAGTGCCAACATCTTGGGCACGGTTTTCACGCATCCTCCTTGACGTCCGTCCGGTACCGCAAGCCACTAGCGCACGTCGGGAGCGGGCAGCCGGTACTCCCCGGCTAAAACTACCGCTGCCTACCCGGACGTTGTGCGCGAACCCCCACTGCGCTCACGTTGTCCGGGCGCTGGAAAAAAGCATGCTCGATATTATCGACCGGTCCTGTAATCGAAGGTCTGCACTGTTTGGAGCGAAATCACATGACGTCACGTGTCGAGCAGCTGGAGTTTCAGGCGGAGGCCCGCCAACTGCTGGATTTGATGATCCACTCGGTCTACTCCAACAAGGACTCGTTTCTGCGCGAGTTGATCTCGAACGCGTCCGATGCACTCGACAAGCTTCGGCTCGAAGCGCTGCGGAACAAGGAACTGGACGTCGACGCCTCCGACCTCCACATCGCGATCGAAGCGGACAAGGATGCGCGGATTCTCGTCGTCCGTGACAACGGCATAGGCATGACGCGCGACGAGGTGGTGGATCTGATAGGCACTCTGGCCAAGTCAGGTACCGCCGAGCTGCGTCAGAAGCTGCACGAGGCCAAGAACGCCGCTGCGTCCGAGGACCTGATCGGTCAGTTCGGCATCGGCTTCTACTCGACGTTCATGGTTGCCGACAAGGTCGAGTTGCTGACGCGCAAGGCAGGCGAGAGTGGCGCCACCCGCTGGGTGTCCAGCGGAGACGGTACCTACACCGTCGAATCTGTCGGTGATGCTCCGCAGGGTACGTCGATCAGCCTGCACCTGAAGCCCGAAGACGCCGAGGACGAGCTGCACGACTACACATCGGAGTGGAAGATCAGGGAGTTGGTGAAGAAGTATTCAGACTTCATCGCCTGGCCTATCCGGATGCAGGTCGAACGACGTGCCCCGGCCACCGAGGATGGTGGCGACGAACAGCTCACCGTCGAAACGCAGACGCTCAACTCCATGAAGGCGCTGTGGGCCAGAGGCAAAGACGAGGTCTCCGAGGACGAGTACAAGGAGTTCTACAAGCACATTGCGCACGCATGGGACGACCCGCTCGAGGTGATCCCGATGAAGGCCGAGGGGACCTTCGAGTACCGAGCGCTGTTGTTCGTTCCGTCGAATGCTCCGTTTGACATGTTCACTCGGGATGCCAGAACCGGCATTCAGCTGTACGTCAAACGCGTGTTCGTCATGGCTGACTGTGACGAACTCCTGCCCAGGCATCTGCGTTTCGTCAAAGGGGTCGTCGATGCAGAGGACATGTCGCTCAACATCTCCCGCGAGATGCTGCAGCAGGATCGGCAGGTGTCTGCGATCCGTCGCAGGCTGACCAAGAAAGTTCTGTCGACGATCAAGACAATGCAGTCCGAGCGCCCGCAGGACTATGCCACGTTGTGGACACAGTTCGGCGCGGTCCTCAAAGAAGGTCTGATGTCGGACTTCGACAACCAGGAAACCCTCCTGAGTATCTCGTCTTTCGCCTCGACACACAGCGACGAGGCACTCACGACCTTGGCCGAGTATGTAGAGCGAATGAAGGACAGTCAGGAGCAGATCTTCTACGCCACGGGGCAGTCGCGTGAGCAGCTTGTGAAGTCGCCGCATCTCGAGGCGTTCAAAGCCAAGGGCTATGAGGTGCTGCTGCTCACCGACCCGGTCGACGAGGTCTGGGTGGGATCGGTGACCGAATTCGATGGCAAACAGTTGCAATCGGTCGCCAAAGGCGACGTCGACCTCGACTCCGAGGATGAAAAGGCGGCGCACGAAGCCGAGCGCCAGGAGCAGGAGCAAGATTTTGCCGAGCTGTTGACCTGGCTGAAGGAGACCTTGAGCGAGTACGTCAAGGAAGTGCGGTTGTCGACGCGCCTGACCGAGTCACCTGCCTGTCTGATCACCGACACCTACGGCATGACACCGGCCCTCGCGCGCATGTACCGGTCTTCCGGACAAGCGGTTCCCGTGGGGAAGCGGATTCTCGAACTCAACCCGAAGCATCCACTCGTCGTGGGGCTGCGGCAGGCGCACAAAAGTGGCGGCGGCGATGCCCAATTGCAGCAACTCGCCGATACTGCTGAACTGCTCTACGGCACAGCACTTCTCGCCGAAGGCGACATGCCAGATGATCCGGCGAAGTTCGCCGGATTGCTTGCAGATCGGTTGGCTCGCACCGTATAGCTCCGCCGGCCGCCAGTTGTCGACCGTGCGCGTTCACAGCGAACCGGCATATATCAACTTTGGTGGTAACGAACCGTATCGACTTTGACGGCTCCAGACACCAAGGCTATGTGGGTGGCAATGAACTCGTAGGCAACGGCCTTGGCCAACCGGCTATCAAGCAGTGGCCAATTTCTGGCCGTCCTCGACGACGGGCAGTGGACCCGTCATCCATGGCCGGAGGTGCACGCGCGGTCCCAGAACGTCGCGGAATGGCTGCTGAACGAGGACGTCGCAACGCTCGGTCTGACCGGTGAACCGACGGTCGAGTTCATCGCCGCGATTCTGGGCGCCTTGCAGGCCGGCGCGGCGGTTTCGATCACCCACGGGCCGGTCCGCGGCGCGGACACCGATCAGTGGGCACGCACGACGCTCGGCAGCTTTGCGAGGTCGGCGAGGTCATGATTCGCGGTACGTCGATGATGTCGGGCTATATCGGGGACGCCGCAGTGGGCGCCGACGAATGGTTCGCGACCGGGGATCTGGGTTACCTCGTCGACGGCGGGCTGGTGGTGTGCGGGCGCGCCAAGGAACTCATCACCGTCGCGGGCCGCAACATCTTCCCCGCCGAGGTGGAGCAGGTGGCCGCGACGGTCCCGGGGTGCGCGAGGGCGCCGTCGTTGCGATCGGTGTCGGTGAGCGGTCGATACGTGCGAGCGTCATGATCGTCGCGGAGTTCCAGGGGCCCAACGAGGCGGATCTTCGCGCCCAAGTCGTGCAGCGCGTCGCATCCGAGTGTGGTGTCGTGCCGTCGGATGTGGTCTTCGTACGCCCCGGCTCGCTGCCGAGGACGACGTCGGGAAAGCTGCGCACACTGGAGGTCAGGCGCGGTCTCGAGGCCGGCGAGTTCTAGAACCCGCCGAGACAGTCTCGGTGCGCGGAATGACAGGATGACGCGCGTGGCCGAGCGTGTCAGATTTCCGAGCACCACGGGACCCGTCCTGGCGGGCCTCGTCGATCTTCCCGAGGGCGACCTGCGCGGATGGGCTGTCTTCGCGCACGGCTTCACTCTCGGCAAGGACAGTCCCGCCGCCAGCCGGATCTGCAAGCAGCTCGCCGGCGAGGGCATCGGTGTGCTGCGCTTCGACAACCTCGGCCTCGGCGATTCCGAGGGGGACTGGGGCGACGGTTCGTTCTCGCACAAGGTCGACGACACCGTCCGCGCGGTCGAGTTCATGAACGAGTCGGGCCGCGAGGTTCGGCTGCTCGTCGGTCACTCCTTCGGCGGCTCGGCGGTAATCGCTGCCGCACACGAATGCCCGACCGTGGCGGCGGTCGCGAGCGTCGGCGCGCCGTACGAGCCCGGACACGTCGAAAAGAATTATGACGCGCTGGTGGCGCGGATCGAGGCCGAAGGTGAGGCGCCGTTCTTGGCCGGTGGAAAGGCGCTCACGCTGAAGCGGCACTTCATCGAAGACGTGCGCAATGCCGATCTTCGCGAGCAGATCCGGACCCTGCGCCGGGCGCTGATCGTCATGCATTCGCCCACCGACAACACCGTCGGCATCGCCAACGCCAGCGAGATCTTCCGCGCGGCCAGGCATCCGCGCAGCTTCGTCTCGCTCGAGGGGGCCGACCATCTGCTCACCGGCAAGAACCAGGCGGCGCGAGCCGCCAAGATCATCAGCGCCTGGGCCGACCCCTACCTCTGACGGACGAGGCGGCACTCGACGCCGAAGTGGTCGGAGGGAAACACTCGCGGCAGCTCAGGGGAGATCGGTTGCGTGCCAAGCAATTCGATACCGGCTGCGCGCCAGCGGGTTCCCTTGATTAGCACACGGTCGAACCGCACGTGTCGCTTCTTGTTCCGAGCGTCGAAGCGCATCAGATTGATCGAGGTGTTCTCGGTGTAGCCGGGGTTGTCCGGCCGCAGCGCGGGCCACACGTCGCAGAACGGCGCGGCGATCCGTTCGTTCTCTGTGTCGCGCATGTTGAAGTCGCCGAGCACCAAGGCATTTTCGGCGCTCCGCAGCGCCCGGAAGATCCTGCGCAACTGCCAACCGCGTAGCCGTGCCGAGGACTTGCCGCTGTCCAGGTGCACGCCGCAGACGATCTGCCGGGTGCCGTCGAGGGCCAGCTCCGCTTCGAGGAATCCGCGCGTCTGGCGCGTCGGTAGCTGTGAGTACGTGGCACGCACGATGGGCACCCGCGACAGCATCAGCATTCCGTAGTTGCCGGTGCCACCGCCGACCACCGACGCGGTCAGATACGCCTCGCGTATCCACGCCTGTTCGAGGAAGATGTCCAGCGCCACGGGCGTGACCTCTTGCAGGACAATGACATCGGGCGTGCGCTCACCCAGCAGATCGGCGATCGCATGGTAGCGCTGCTGGGCGTGGTAATCGTCGAACCAGATGTTGAATGTCGCTACGGTCAACTCGTCGCGGTCGGTGGCCCGTCCCTCATCGACGTCCACCCACGCAGCCGTCGCCGCATCGAAGCGCCGGACCGTGACGCGGCGTCGTCGCCGAAGGAGCCTCACCGCAGCTTGACGACGACTTTGCCCTTCGCGCTGCGGTCTTCCAGCGACGCGATCGCATCGGCTGCGCGCTCGAGCGGATAGATCTCGGGGGTGGGCGCGGAAACCTTGCCCGACGCCAGCAGCGGTTCGAGCTCGGCCCACTGTTTGAGCAGATAGCCCGGATGCGTGCCCGCCCAGGCGCCCCAACCGACACCGACCGCGTCGACGTTGTTGAGCAGCAGCCGGTTGACCTTGACCTCGGGGATCGAGCCGCCGGTGAATCCGACCACGAGCAGTCGCCCGCCCGGTGCCAGCGAGCGCAGCGAATCGGTGAACCGGTCGCCGCCGACCGGGTCGACGACGATGTCGACGCCGCGGCCTGCGGTCAGTTCCTTGACCGCATCCTTGAAGCCGTCGGCCAGTACGACGTCGGAGGCGCCGGCCGCCTTCGCGACCGCCATCTTGTCCTCGGTGCTGACGACCGCGATGGTGCGCGACGCGCCCCACGCCGGTGCCAACCGCAGCGTCGACGTCCCGATACCGCCGGCCGCACCATGCACGAGGACCGTCTCGCCCTCGGCGAGGCGGCCCCTGGTGAGCAAGGCGTGATGCATGGTGAGGTCGTTGAACAGCAAACCGGCCCCGGCCTCGAACGACACCGAGTCAGGCAGCTTGAACACCCGATCCGGTGCCAGCGCAACGACTTCGGCCATCGCCCCGCACAGCATCGTCAGGCCGCACACCCGATCGCCCGCAGAGACGTGTGCGCCGTCGGGTGCGCTGCGCACCACGCCGGCGATTTCGGCGCCAGGTGTGTAGGGCATCTCAGGCTTGTACTGGTAGAGCCCGCGCGACTGCAGCGCATCGGGGAAGGCCACCCCGGCGGCGTGTACGTCGATCAGGACAGCGCCGTCGCCCGCCGGTTCGTCGATCTCGACGAGCTTCGCCGCTTGCGGTCCGTCCAGGCTGGCTATCTGTATCGCGCGCATCGTGGCCTTTCTTTCGTCGACGCCACCATTTAACTCCTGCGGGAACTCCGACCAACCGACCGGTAGGCTGATAGATCCGGCAATGTTGCCGAGCGCGAGGGGAGTACCCATGGCGGGAGGTCAACGAGGCCGATCGCGGGTGAGAGGTTTCGCCGCGGCCGAGGCGTTGGGCCGCGGGCGCAGCGTCGGCGTGCGTTCGAAGGACGGCATCCGCCTGCACGCCGAGGTCTTCGGACCCGAGGACGGTTACCCCGTCGTGCTGGCTCACGGCATCACCTGCGCCCTTCGAGTGTGGGCCTACCAGATCGCCGACCTGGCGAAGGATCACCGTGTCATCGCCTTCGATCACCGCGGCCACGGCCGCAGCGCAATACCCGTCGGGCGCAGCGGCTACAGCCTGGACTGCCTGGCCGGCGACGTCGACGCCGTGCTCGAGGCAACGTTGAAGCCGGGGGAGCGCGCCGTCATCGCGGGCCACTCGATGGGCGGCATCGCGATCTCGTCGTGGGCGGAGCGTTATCCCGGTCGGGTGTCAGAGCTTGTCGATGGAGCCGCTCTGATCAACACGACCACGGGCGACCTGCTGCGTCATGTGAACTTTCTGCCGGTGCCACCACCGTTGGCCGCCGCCCGCGTCCTCACTGCGGGCACATTGCTCAAGACGTTCGGTGAGGCGCCGCTGCTGCGAGTGGCTACGCGCACGAGCCGACGATTCGTGTCTTCCCTGGCGGTCGGCCGCGACGCCGATCCTGCGATCGCGGAGTTCATCTACGAACTGTTCACCGCGACCCCGCCCGCCGGACGAGGCGGTTGGGCCCGCACGCTCGTCGACCATCTCGGACCGCAACACATCGGTTTGACGAACCTGTCGGTGCCGACGTTGGTGATCGGCAGCGAGCAGGACAGGTTGTTGCCGATGGTGTCATCGCGCCGAATCGCCAACGAGGTCCCGAATCTTGCGCAGTTCGTCGAACTGTCCGGCGGTCACTGCGCGATCCTCGAGCGTCCCGATGCGGTCAACAAGCACCTGCGTTGGCTCATCGACTCGGTCACCGAGGAGCGACGGGTCAGCTCCTAGCCGACAGCTCCCGGTCCACCTCGTCGGCCGCGCGCTGACCCGAGCGGATCGCACCGTCGAGGAAGCCCGTCCAGGTATCGGCGGTTTCCGTTCCGGCCCAGTGGATGCCGTCGACCGGCCTACGCAACCACGGCCCGTACGTCGTCCACGAACCCGGCGGCACCGCTGCCGTAGGGCCGCCCGGCGCGAATTCCTCTGCGCTCCAGCAGTGATCGAGGTAGTCGATGGGGTGCAGCGCGGCATCACCGAACAACGCCGCGAACCCTTTCAGCGCGCGGTCGCGCCGGTCGGCGGGGGGCAGCGGGTCGAACGTCCGCGAGTCGGTGAATCCCAGTAGAACACCGGGACCTTGAACATCGGAGTCGCCGGGACTGACGTCGAACGTGATGAAGACCGGGCCCTCGTCGGACAACGCCTCACCCGAACAGCCGTTGGCACGCCAGAACGGTGTCTCGTAGGCGGCGTAGGCCTTGCTCAGGTTGCCCTGCGGCCAGTGCTGTGCGAGCTTGCCGTACTCGGGCGGCAGCTCCGGTAGGAATGCGATGCCCTTGCGATGCTCCGGCGGAATGGCCACGATGACGGCCTTCGCGGTGACCGTTCCCTTGTCCGAAATGACTGCCAACGTGCCGTCGGTGTGGCGTTCGACCGTGCGCACCGCGGCGTCCAGCACCACACGCGGACCCAGCTCTTCAGCCATCCGGATCGCGATCTGCTGCGTGCCGCCGGGGAAGCGGTCCTGCTGGGCGCCGCCCTCGACGTCGAGCATGCGGCCGAGACCGCCTGCGGCCTTGACGTAGCGCACGGCGTGCAGCATCGACACCGCATCGGGCTCGCACCCCCATGTCACCCGGGCCATGATCGTCATGAGGTCCCTGGTCCCGGCGCTGGCGTGCACGTATCGCAGCCACTGGTCCAGCGTCTTCGAGTCGAGGATGTCGGCGATCGGCGACGTCCACGGTTCGTCCACCGGCACCCGCCGGCACACCCGCTCGAACCGCCACTGGATGCGGGATACGTCGAGTAGTTCGAGGATGGACAGCCTGGGAATCGTGCTTCGATAGGCGCGGACCTTGCCGCGCCACCGGATGAGGTTCTTTCCGCGGCTGTGGGTCGGCACCGTTTGGCAGCCCAGCTCGTCGGCCATCGCGACGACCGCGTCCTGGGTCGGCCCGACGAAGGTGCCGCCGAGGTCGACGGGAACGCCGGCGATGGTAGCGGTCGACGATCGGCCGCCGACGCGGTCGCGGCCTTCGAGCACTACGACGTCGCGGCCGCGTTTGTCCAGTTCGCGCGCGGCCGCCAAGCCTGCGAAGCCGGCACCCACGACGACGACGTCGGCATTCGTCGGGTATGTCACGCCACTAGGCTCTCACGCTGTGAAGATCATGACAGCGTTGTTCGGCCCGACGGATGCGATCGAACGCGCGCACGCGCTGCGCGAGGCGGGAGCCAGTGGCGTATTCACGTTCGAAGGGCCGCACGACGTGTTCGCCCCGTTGACGGTCGCTTCCACCGTCGGTGGCCTCGATCTCATGACGAACGTGGCAATCGCGTTCCCGCGCAACCCTGTTCAGCTCGCGCATGAGGCCAACGACATGCAGCTGCTGGCGCAGGGACGCTTCACGCTGGGCCTCGGCACGCAGGTGCGCGCCCAGATCGAGAAGCGCTACGGCACGGACTTCGACAAGCCGGTCGCGCGGATGAAGGAGATGGTCGGCGCGCTGCGCGCGATCTTTGCCGCGTGGAACGACGGCGAGCGTCTCGATTTCCGCGGCGAGTACTACCGGCACACCCTGATGACGCCGACCTTCAACCCGGGACCGAATCCGTTCGGTCCGCCCCCGATCTACCTCGGGGCGCTGGGTCCGTTGCTGACGCGGGCGACCGCCGAGGTCGCCGATGGCCTGCTGGTCATGCCGTTCGGGTCGAGGCGCTTCCTCGACGAGGTCACCATGCCCAATGTCCGGAAGGGACTGGCAGCGGCCGGGCGCGCCGCCGCGGACCTCGCGATCGTCCCCGAGATCATCGTGTCGGTGGGAGAAGACCACACGGCCGCTCGCCGCCTGCTGGGCTTCTACGGATCGACGCCCGCGTACCGCCCCGTCCTGGACGTGCACGGCTGGGGTGACCTGCAGCCGGAGTTGAACACGCTGTCCAAGCAGGGTCGCTGGGAGGAGATGGGCAAGCTCATCGACGACGACATCCTGCACACCATCGCGGCCTGTGGAAGTCCCGCCGAGGTTGCCGCACACATCCGCGGCCGGGTCGACGGCGTCGCGGACCAGATCTGCCTTTACCAGCCCGGACCGATCGCGGTCGAGTCATTGGCGTCGATCGTGGACGCGCTCGGGTCCTGACCCATATCGTGGTACCCAGCCGAACCAAAGGAGGTTGCGGATGGACCAGGGCGGCGAGTACTTCGATGTGTTGATCATCGGCGCCGGGATCTCCGGGATCGGGGCCGCGTATCGAATCCACGAGAAGAACCCGAACCTGACCTATGCGGTGCTGGAACGCCGCGCCCGCATCGGCGGTACCTGGGACCTGAATCGCTATCCGGGTATCCGGTCCGACAGCGACATCTTCACCCTGAGCTACCCCTTCGAACCGTGGCGGCGTCCGGAGAACGTGGCCGACGGTGAGGACATCCGCGAATACCTGGTCCAGACGGCCCGCAAGCACGGCATTGAGGAGCACATCCGGTTCAACACCCGAGTGCTGTCGGCCGATTGGGACTCGAGCACCGACACCTGGACCGTGCACACCGAACATGACGGCGACGCAACGACCTACCGGTGCCGCTTTCTGTTCTTCGGCACCGGCTACTACAACTACGACGAACCCTACCGGCCGGAATTCCCTGGCCTCGAACAGTTCTCGGGCGAGGTGATCCATCCGCAACACTGGCCCGAATCGCTCGACTACACCGGCAAGAAGCTCGTGGTGATCGGTAGCGGCGCGACGGCGGTGAGCATGATTCCCTCGCTGACTGAAAAGGCCGGCCATGTAACCATGCTGCAGCGGTCACCGACGTACATCCTGTCGACGCCCCGCATCAACCCCATTGTGCAATTTCTGCGCAAGCTACTGCCCGGTCGACTCGGCTATTCTGCGGCCCGTCTCTACAACACCTTTTTCACGGTGGTCGTCTACGCTTTCGCGAGGACGTTCCCGCGGCTCAGCAGGTCCTACGTACGCAGCAGCGCGAAACGTCATCTGCCGCAGGGCTATCCGGTCGACACGCATTTCAAGCCACGCTACGACCCGTGGGATCAACGACTGTGCGCCATTCTCGACAACGACTTCTACGACACGATCGCAGACGGCCGCCTTGACGTGGTCACCGACGCGATCGACCACATCGACGCCACCGGGATCGTGCTGCGCTCGGGAAAGCGAATCGACGCGGACATCATCATTTCCGCCACCGGAATCCAGCTGCAGGCGCTGGGCGGTGTGGCGTTGAGTGTCGACGGCACAGAGGTCAAGCCGCAGGATCGGTTCGTCTACAAGGAGCACATGCTCGAGGACATCCCCAACGCCGCGTGGAGCGTCGGTTACATCAACGCCTCCTGGACGTTGCGTGTCGATCTGACGGCGCGAGCGGTGGCAAAGCTGTTGGCGTACATGGATGCCCACGGCTACACACATGCGTACCCGCATCTCGGTGACAAGCCGATGCCCGAGAAGCCGGCATGGAACATCAACGCCGGTTACGTCCAGCGTTCTGGACATGTGCTGCCCAAATCGGGCACTCACCGGCCGTGGAACGTGCGGCACAACTATGTGCTCGATGCCATCGACCACCGCTTCGACCGGATCGAGGAATCGATGGTCTTCGGCCGTGCGCATGACCGGGCTGTGAAGTCCGCCTAGGAGGTTCGCCATGACTGACTACAGCGACGTGCTGATCATCGGTGCGGGTTTCTCCGGCATCGGAGCGGCCTACCGCATCCGCGAGGAGAACCCCAACCTGAGCTACACGATCCTGGAGCGGCGTGAGCGCCTCGGCGGCACGTGGGACCTGTTCCAGTATCCGGGCATTCGATCCGACAGTGACATCTTCACACTGAGCTTTCCCTGGGAGCCGTGGACGCGCGAGGAGATGATCGCCGACGGCGGCGACATCTGGCAGTACATGGCCGACGCGGCACGCAAGCACGGCATCGACGAGCACATCCGTTTCAACACCCACGTCATCTCCGCCGACTGGGATTCAGCCGGCGACACCTGGACCGTGCAGACGGAACAGAACGGCGAGCCGAGGACGTACCGCGGACGGTTCCTGTTCTTCGCCAGCGGCTATTACAACTACGACGAGCCCTACACACCACCCTTCCCCGGTATCGAGGATTTCACGGGCGATGTCGTGCATCCCCAGCACTGGCCCAAAGGATTCGACTACACGGGCAAGCGATTGGTGGTCATCGGCAGCGGCGCGACGGCCATCAGCATGATCCCGTCGCTGGCCGAGGGGGCCGCGCACGTCACCATGTTGCAGCGCACGCCGTCATACCTGATGTCACTGCAGCGAGTACAGCCCGTGATCAACGGCATCCGGAAAGTGCTGCCGCGCAGAGTTTCCCATGCGGTGGCGCGCGTGATCTTGTCATTGTTCGGCTCGGTGCTCTGGCTGGTCGCACGAAAGGCGCCCGAATTCAGTAAGCGTCTGCTGCGCAGGGACGCGGAGAAGTACCTGCCCGCGGGTTACGACATCGACACCCATTTCACGCCGCCCTACAACCCGTGGGATCAGCGGCTGTGCTTCATCCTCAACGGCGATTTCTACCAGGCTGTGGGCAGGGATGACGTCGATGTCGTGACCGATCAGATCGACCATGTGGACGCCTCCGGCATCGTGCTGAGATCGGGTCGACGCATCGATGCCGACGTGATCATCACCGCGACCGGCATTCAGCTGCAGGCGCTCGGTGGCGTCACGGTCAGCATCGACGGTGAGAAGATCGACCCGCACGACCGGTTCGCGTTCCGGCGTCACCTCCTCGAGGACGTGCCGAATGCGGCTTGGTGCTTCGGATACTCGAACGCGTCGTGGACGTTGGGCGCTGACATGACGGCGCGATCGGTCGCGAAGCTGTTGGCGTACATGGACTCCCACGGCTACACGCATGCCTACCCTCATCTCGGCGACGTCCACATGCCCGAGCAGCCGGTATTCAACCTCACATCGGGCTACGTCCAGCGAGCACCGAATGTGCTGCCGAAGTCGGGCGTCGAGCGGCCGTGGGCGGTGACGCACAACTATCTGCGGGACGCCATCGGCAAACGGTTGGAGGACATCGAGGAATCAATGGTGTTCGGCCGCGCGACTACGGCGTCCGCACCTGCAGCCCAGTCTGAAGCAGTCGGCTAGCCGAGAGCCCGAACGTCGACTTGAAGCGGTCGGCGAGATGCGACGGACTCGCGAAGCCGGACTTCATCGCGGCATCGGTCAGGTTGGCGCCGCCCGCGATCGCGGTGCCGGCATGCATGAGCCGCACCCAGATCCGGTAGCGCCGCAGGCTCGTTCCCAGCTCGTCGCGGAACAGGTGGAGGAACCGCGACTCTGAGAGCCCGGCTTCGGCGGCGAGTTCGCGCGACGGGACTGCCGTCGCAGGGTCCGTACGGATCCGGCGCGCTGCGGCCGCGATGCGTGCATCGATTTCCCGCTGCGCGGCTGGTGCTGCCAAGTCGAGCCAGTGGCAAGCGCTTTCGTCGTCGGCCGGAGTGAACGTCAGCTCGGGCTCGGCACCGTGGGCGCCCCCGATGTCACCGGCCCACTGCGACATCCGGCTCCGGCAGGACTCGGCGCGAAAAGATGTCGGTTCCAGATAGCAGGAGACCAGCCCGCTGCCCAGGCACGTCAGCTGGTGTGTCAGCCGCGGAGGGATGAGCAGGCTGGGTCCTTCGCGGGTGCGTCCCCCCGGCACCGTCACCGCCAGCGGTCCCTCGATACCGACGGCGAAGCACCAGACCGACCCCGAATGGGGTTCCAGGTTCAGGCTCGGACCGGCGTACAGCGCTTGGCCCGGCCACAGCCAGACCGTGGGGCAGCACGTTTGTGGAAGCGCCGCCGCCGTCCCTGCCGTCATGCTGATCTCCTAGGTCAACCGCACAGGAGGCTACCGTGACGATCGCGGTCATCGCCGTAATCGGCGTGTTCTTCGCGGGCATGGGCTGCTACGCGCTCGCGGTCCCGGACGCGATCATCCGCCCGTTCGGGATCGCCCTCGGGTCGGCGGCGGCGCGCTCGGAGGTCCGCGCGGTCTACGGCGGGTTCGGGCTCGCGATCGCAGGCGTGCTCGGATACGCGGCGGTCGCCGGCGGCGCCATTCGTACGGGCATCGTGATCACCGTCGGCGCCGCGCTGGCCGGCATGGCGTTCGGCCGCCTGGTGTCAGCGGTGCTCGACGACCGAACGGCGTTCTATCCGAACTGGTTCTACTTTCTGGTCGAAGCCGTCGCCGCGGCCGCCCTCTTCATTGCGAATTTGGCGCGCTAATCAACCGCGGCGGTCGGTTAGCGCGCCCGATTCGCCAGTTACGGGGCGACGGTGAGCCAGTCGGCGAAGCCCGACGGGTCGTGCCGGCCCAGCGCACCGTGCTCGAACAGGCCCCAGCCCTCGACGGACTTGCCGTTCTCGGTGCACACGGCGCGCCCGACGTGGTCGATGACGCCGAAGCCCGCCCGTCCGACGATCGCCGGATCGGTCATGTCGTAGGTCAGGCGCTCGGTGAACTTGTCGCCCTTCCACATGCCGTGAATCCAGTCGGAGTCACCGCCGTAGCCGCCGCCGACGTGGATCGGCACCGGCAGCTTGGACTCCACGGCGAAGCGCACGGCGGAGCCGTCCGCCGCGGTGGCATCGATGGTCGCACCGGTCGGAATCCGCGTGCCCGACGTGTAGTGGATCTTGACTCTGGGCCAGCCCATCTGCTCCACCCGCCCGTCGCGCCAGATCCGGGTGACATCGTTGAGGCTGCGAAACCCGTTGGGCTCCTCCTGGATGATCAGGCAGATCGCGAAGTCGTCGAACGCCATCGGCACGTACAGCCACCACATGCCCTCGAAGGGCGGATCCGCCGGCCGCCCCGCGGGTTCGGCCTCACCGATCGGCCGGATACCCCAAGAGCGATCACGGCTGCCGATCCACACATCGGGATCGACCTTGATCTCATCGCCGTCGATGGCGATCGATCCGGCCCAACTGCCGACCTGGGCGAACCGCTGCGCATCCAGCGTCACGCGCGTCCCCGACCGAAGCACGTGGCGCTGTTCCTGGATCACGTCGAAAAGCCCGTTCCAGGTGAGGTCGACGGCGATGCCGTCGGTCTCCTCGAGGATGATCCGCAACTTGTGCAGCGGTTCGCTGACCTCGACGCGGTAGCCCAGCACATGCTGGTTCAGCCGGTCGGAGTCGATGCCGTCGCTCAGATGGACGGCAGTCTGGGTGTCGCCGCGGCGGACGAGGACGAACGCGTCCTTGACGCCGAGGTTGGGGTAGTAACCGATGCCGGTGATAAGGAAGATGTCGCCGGTGCGATCGTGAGCGTTGAAATAGGAGCGGTCGTAGAAGTTCCGGTCAGACGCTCCTGGCCACGAAATGGGTTGCGGGATCTGGTGGATCGGAAATTCGTCGGTGGGGCCGAGCATCAGGCGTCATCTCCAATGAGTCGTTTGAGTACAGAGCCGTGGTAGAACAGCGATTCGATGGCCTCGGGTGCTTCCATCTCGCCGAAGCGGACCCGCCGCGCGGTGGTCCGCATGAATACGCAGCACCAAATCACGCCGGAGTACACGTAGAACCATTTCAGGTCGCCCAGCTCGACGCCGCTGTGCTGGGAGTAGACGGCGCGGACGTCCTCTTCGCGCATGACGTCCGGCAGTCCGGGCAGGCCCGCCAGTCCGGCCAGCTCCTGAAAGACCATGTGAGCGAAGATAATCCATGCGACGTCCATTTCGCGCGGACCAAGCGTGGCCATCTCCCAGTCGAGTACGGCGGTTGGTTTGAACCCGTCATAGAGCACGTTGCCGATGCGCGAGTCGCCCCACACCAGAACGGGATCGTTGGCGGCGACGTCCTCGGGCCAGTTCGCCTCCAGCCACTCGAGGGAGCGCTCCACCAGCGATGAGGTGCCGATGTCGGGAACCGCGAACTGGTACCAGGACTTCAACCAGTTGAAGTTGCGGCGCAACGCATTCGGCTCCGACCCGTCGTCGAGAAAGTCGAACACCTTTGCCGGCTCGGGGATGGCATGCAGCTTGGCGATCACCTCGACGGTGCTGTCCTGCAGTTCGCGCTGGTTCTCGTAGGAGGCATCGGCAAACCAGTTGCCGCCGAACGTATATGGCATCACATCGGGTGGCACGCGTCCGTCGACGTAGTCCATCAGGAAGAACTGCGTCCCAAGGACCGAGCCGGTGGCTTCCAGCCAGCGCACCGGGGGCACCGGCACGTCGGTCTTCTCGCCGACGATTCGGATGACGTCGAACTGATGGTCCATGCGGTACGACGAGAACACCGGAACGTCCTGCTCGGCGGGGGCGACCCGGGCTACGAACTTCTGCTCGCGGCGTTCGCCGTCTTCGTCCCAGCGGCCGGTCAGGATGATGGTCTCCGACGACATTCCGTTGGAGTCCACCCCGCTTTCCACGGTGATCTCGGGAACGGCGCCGCCGGGCATCACCGTCGACAGCCATTGCGACATCACCTCGGGTAGCGCGGTCAGGTCGCGGCTTGAGTGTTCTAGACGGCTGATGTCTTCGACAGCCGGTTCGCTTGGCATCAGAACTGTTCCTTCGGCCGATAATTACGATACGATCCGTAGCGATATGAAATCAGACGCGTCGATCGTTGACAAGACCCCGGGCGCCGGGCGGCCCCGCGATCCACGCATTGACGCTGCCATACTTCGCGCCACCGCCGAACTACTTGTGGAAATTGGCTATTCGAATCTCACAATGGCCGCCGTCGCCGAGCGGGCGGGCACCACCAAGACGGCCTTGTACCGGCGATGGTCGAGTAAGGCGGAGCTGGTGCACGAGGCGGCCTTTCCCGCAGCACCCACGGCGATCGAGACGCCGCCCGGAGACATCACCGCCGACCTCCGCGCGATGATCGACGCCACCCGAGAGGTGTTCACCAGCCCGCTGGTACGCGCCGCGCTGCCTGGACTGATCTCCGACATGTCCGCCGACGCCGATCTCAACGCCCGTGTCATGGCTCGCTTCACGGGTGCGTACGCCGCAGTGCGTACCCGATTGGCCGACGCCGTCGTGCGCGGCGAGGTACATGCCGACATCGACCCGGACAGGCTCGTCGAGGTGATCGGCGGTGCCACCCTGCTGCGGATGTTGTTGTGGCCCGACGAACCTCTCGGGGCCGACTGGGTTGACCAGACCACCGCGATCGTCGTCCACGGTGTGGTCGCATAGCAGGCGTGGCTGAACCGGCAGGTGGACATGACGACCGAGCCGCGGCCGGAGTTCAACGGTCGCCGCACGGTCGAGTTCATTCTCAAGCGATCGCGCTAGCTCTCTATCTGGCCCTTGTTGCGCTCGGTCACCGCGCGGAACCGATCGCCGAGACCAGCGAAGTCCCGGGAATCGCGGCTCTGCGCGTTCGCGATGCTGTCTTCTGCCGCCAGCGCCGGATCGATGACGGCGGCCGCACCCGTCGTGTAGATCTCCTTGAGCCCCAGCATCGTTGGGCCGGGGACCTCGGCGATCTGCGACGCCAGCTCCAGCGCCCGGTCGAGAAGACGGTCGTGGGGGACGACCTCGGTCACCAGGCCGATGCGCTCGGCGCGCGCCGCATCGATGACTTCGCCGGTCATCGAAAGGCGCCTGGCCATCCCGAGGCCGACGAGCTGGGGCAGGCGTGCCGTCATTCCGCCGCCGGGCAGGATGCCGACGCGGGCGTGCGTGTCGGCGAACACCGCCCGCTCGGATGCGATGAGAAAGTCGCAGCCGAGCGCCATTTCCAGGCCACCGGTGAACACCGCCCCGTTGATCGCGGCGATGATCGGGGTGCGCATTCTCCCGGTGGCCTCGATGCAGCTGTGCGACCGGAATTCCGCGAAGTACTCGGTGCCGTCGCGCTGCGCCTCCTTGAGGTCGACGCCCGCGCAGAATGCCGGGTCGGCGCCGGTGAGTACGACGGCGCGCACCGAATCGTCGGCGTCGGCGTCGGTCAACGCGGCGTACGTCGCGCGGATTAGGTCGCGGCTCAGGGCATTTCGGGCTTCGGGGCGGTTGAGCGTCAGCACGCGCACCGGACCGTGGTCGGTGACGAGAACGAGCGGGGCGGTGGTCATGACACGAATGTAGCGGGCTGCGATTCAAAAAGAGTACATTGCATTACGCATCCGTTTCGTAATTGTAGAGAGGTTGTCCGATGGAGCAGGTGTTGGTGGTGGGAGCCGGTCCGGCGGGCTTGGGCCTGGCGTGTGCCCTATTGCAACACGGCATAGCCGTCCGGGTAGTAGACAAGTCCGACGGACCTGCGACGACGTCACGGGCGAACTTCCTGCATGCGCGTGGATCGGAGGTGCTCGACCGACTCGATGCACTCGGTGATCTACCGCAGCGCTCGGTGCGCGCCATGCAGATCACCAACTTCTTGGGCGACAAGCCGATTGGGCGGATCCGCTTCGGCGACCCAGGTATGAAGACGGCCGCTCCACCGATGGTGATCTCGCAGGCCGAGGTCGAGGCAACGCTGCGGAGCCGGCTCGCCGAACTCGGCGGCACGATCGAGTGGGGCACACCGCTGGTCGGCATGCGACAACACGCTTCCGGTGTGGTCGCGACCATCGGCGACGAGGAGACGACTACGGCATGGCTGGTGGGCTGCGACGGCGCGGCCAGCGCCACCCGCGGGCTCGCCGGTATCGGCTTCCCCAGGGTGAAGATCAGCGAGCGTTTCCTGCTTGCCGACGTCGCATTGGATTGGGATCTGGATCGCTCGGGCACCACTGGCTGGATCCACCCGAGCGGATTGATCGGCGTGATGCCGATGCCCGGGGGGCTGTGGCGTGTCTTCGCCTACGATCCTGGTCAGCAGGCCGACAAGCCGAGCGAATCGGAAATCCTTGCTCGACTCGTGCAGATTCTCCCCGAGCGGACCGGCCGTGACGTTCGTGTTCTCGACGCCCATTGGTTGTCGATGTTCACCGTGCACCGAGGGCTGGCCGACACATATCGGCGTGGCCGGGTGCTGATCGCCGGAGATGCGGGCCATATCCACGCCCCGTTCGGCGGGCAAGGCATGCTCACAGGGCTCGGTGACGTGGAGAACCTCGCGTGGAAGCTCGCCCTCGTCGTCGACGGCCGCGCCGACGTGGCGCTGCTCGACACCTATGAATTAGAGCGTCGGCCGCTGGCCACCGAGGTGTTACGCGGCACCAGCGCGGTCACGCGGATCAATGTGGCCCAAAGCCGTATCGGGCGCTTCATCCGCGATCGGGTCGTCGCGCCCATCTTCAAGATTCCCGCCCTTCAACGGTTGGTCACCTTTCGAGCCTCGCAGCTGTGGGTGAGCTACCGACGGGGTCCGCTGGCCGAAACTTCCCTCTTGAAAGGGAAGCTGACAGAAAAGCCCGGACCGGGAGACCGCGTTGCCGACCGGGACTGCTTCCGCGCTGACGGTGCGTCAACACGCCTCTATGTGGAGTTGCGTGGACGGTGGGCGCTGCTCAGCGCCGACGAGTCGCTGCTGCAGACCGCCCGTGCACACTTAGGAGATCGAATTGCCTTGTTGCGCAGTGTAGATCACGACAGCTGGCTGGTGCGTCCGGATGGCCACTTGGCTTGGCGTGGTGATGATCGCGACGCGTTGGCACGTTGGCTGCGGTCCGCTCTGAGAAGCGGATGCGTTCGATGACAACGGCTGCGCGCGGCCGGCCGCGCGACCCCGCACTGGACAAGGCGATCATGACCGCCGCGCTGGACTCGTTCATCGAACATGGCATCGCGGGGATGAGCATCGAACAGGTCGCCAAGCGCGCGGGCGTCGGAAAGCCGACTGTCTACCGTCGCTGGTCGAGTAAGGAGCAACTCGTCGCGGATGCGATCGAGGCGTTTGTCGTCACCGGAGTGCAATGGCCGTCTCGCGACGAGATCGACGCCGTCAGACCACAGGAGCTGATCCGCCGCAACATCGATGCCGCCGCGCGCACCGCCGCCGACGCGATGTTCCGCGCGCTCGTCGCGCAGATCTACGGCTCTGCGGTGACGCATCCCTTGTTGATGCAGACGTACTGGGACCACTACGTCGGTCCCCGCCGCACATTGGCGATCGCGATGCTCCAGCGGGCTCAAAGCGAAGGCTCGGTTCCACCCGACGCCGACCTCGACGTGCTCGTCGATATGCTCGCGGGCGCCGTCACTTATCGTGTGCTGCAGCCCAATCCGCCCAGTGCTCGGCAGATGCGGCGCTACCTCGAATCCGCCTACCGTCAAGTCGGGCTGCTGCCGTGACGCGCTAGCGCAGGAACTGGTTGGCGGTGTTGGCCAGATCCAGCAGCGGCTGCGGCAGGGCGCCGAGGGCGAACGTGACGGCGGCGGTGACGGTGACAACGGCGGTGCTGAGCACGCTGGGCACCACGACGGTCGGTGCGTCGTCGGGCGGGTCGGTGAAGAACATCAACACGATGACCCGCACATAGAAGTACGCGGCGACGGCGCTGGCGAGCACGCCGACGATGACCAGTGGTATCGCGCCGCCTTCGCCCGCGGCCTTGAAGACCGCGAACTTGCTGACGAACCCGCTCGTCAAGGGGATACCCGCGAACGCCAGCAGGAACAGCGAGAACACCACCGCCACGACGGGATACCGTCTGCCGAGCCCCGCCCAGCGCGCCATCGCGGTGTCTTCTTCACCCGCAGAATTTCGGACCAGGCTCACCACGGCGAAGGCGCCGACGGTGCTGAATCCATAGGCGAACAGATAGAACAGGGTCGACGACAGGCCGGACTCGTTCTCGGCGATCACACCGGTGAGGATGAACCCGGTATGCGCCACCGCCGAGTAGGCCAGCATGCGCTTCACGTCGGTCTGCGTGATGGCGGTGACAGTGCCGACGACCATCGTCAGTATCGCGATCGCCCACAGCACCGGCCGCCAGTCATCGCGCAGTTCGGGCAGCGCGACGTAGAACACCCGCAGCATCGCACCGAAGGCGGCGATCTTGGTGGCGGCGGCCATGAACGCGGTGATCGGCGTCGGAGCGCCCTGGTACACGTCGGGGATCCACGAGTGGAAAGGCACGGCGCCGACCTTGAACAGCACTCCCACTAGCAGCATCGCCGTACCGAGCAGGGCCAGTGACGTCTTCCCGGACCCGGCGGACACGACCGCGGCGATCTCACGGAGGTCCAGGGTCCCCGAGTAGCCGTACAGCATTGCGGCGCCGAACAAGAAGAATGCCGACGAAAAGGCGCCGAGCAGAAAGTATTTTAGCGCGGCTTCCTGCGAGAGCAGACGGTTGCGACGGGCGAGACCGCACAGCAGATACAGGGGCAGCGACAGCACCTCGAGCGCGATGAACATCGTCAGCAGGTCGTCGGCGGCGGGGAACAGCAGCATGCCGCCGATGGCGAACATGGTCAGCGGAAACACCTCGGTCTGGATCACCCCGGCCTTGGTGACGAGCTGCTCGGCCACCGAGCCGGGTATCGCGGACGCCTGCGGCGTGAACCCGTCCAACCCCCGAGCTCCGTTGCCGCCGTCCGTGTCTGTCCCGATCTGACGTTCGGCGATGAGCAGGATGCCCAGCACCCCGACGAGCAGGATCGTGGCCTGGAGGAACAACGCCGGCTTGTCGATGACGACGGCGCCCATGACCGCGGAGTGGCCGATCGTGCCGTGCAGATCGCGGGCCAGCATCACGACGGCGACCAGCGCGGCGATCAGGCCGCCGAGGCACAGCATGAGCTGAGCGGCGTACCTGCGCTGGCGCGGCAGAAACGCCTCGACGAGCACGCCGAGGATGGCCACGCCGAACACGATCAGCATCGGGGACAGCAGGTCGTATTCGACGACGGGCGTGGGCAGATTCATCGCGTCGGCCCTTCTGCGAACTGAGGAACCGGGTCAGGTTGATCGATTGTGGTCAACGTGTGCGTGACCGCCGGGTTGATCACGTCCAGCGCGGGTTTGGGATAGACGCCCAGTACGATCAGCAGCGCGATAAGCGGTGCGACGACCAGGATTTCGCGTGGGACGAGATCGCGGATCTTGTCGTTGCCGTCCTTGACGGGCCCAGTCATCATCCGCTGGTACATCCAGAGGATGTAGACCGCGGACAGCACCAGCGCGGTCGACGCGAACACCGCGAACGCCGGGTAGCGGGTGAACGTGCCGACCAGCACCAGGAATTCGCTGATGAACGGTGCCAGACCCGGCAGTGACAGGGTCGCCAGCCCCGACACCAGGAAGGTGCCGGCGAGGATGGGTGCGACCTTCTGCACCCCGCCGTACGACTCGATGAGGCGACTGCCCCTGCGCGACACCAGGAATCCCGCGATCAGGAACAGCGCCGCCGTCGACAGGCCGTGGTTGACCATGTACAGCGTCGACCCGGACTGGCCCTGGCTGGTCATCACGAAGATGCCGAGGATGATGAAGCCGAAGTGGGAGATCGACGTGTAGGCGATCAGGCGCATCACGTCGGTCTGGCCGATTGCGACGATGGCCCCGTAGACGATGCCGATCACGGCCAGCGTGATGATTATCGGCCGGAAATACGTTGCCGAGTCGGGGAACAACTGCAGGCAGTACCGCAGCATGCCGAACGTGCCGACCTTGTCCATGATCGCCATCATCAGCACGGCGCTGGCGGGCGTGGCCTCGACCGCGGCGTCGGGCAGCCAGCGGTGGAAGGGCCATAGCGGAGCCTTCACCGCGAACGCGAACATGAAGCCGAGGAACAGCAGATTCATCACGGCCGGATTGACGACGAACTCGCCGCTGGACACCGCGTCGACGATCAAGCGGAAGTCGAACGTGCCCGCGTCGAAGGCGTCGCTGCCCGCGGTCACCACGTAAAGGCCGATCACCGCGGCCAGCATGACCAGACCGCCGAACAGGTTGTACAGCAGGAACTTCACCGCCGCCTTGGATCTGCCCTCGCCACCGAAGCCACCGATGAGGAAGTACATCGGGATCAGCATCGCCTCGAAGAAGACGTAGAACAGCAGGATGTCCAGCGAGACGAGCGACATGATGACCATGCCCTCGACGGCCAGCGTGAGCGCGAAATATGCGTGGGTGGAGCGTCCGCCCCAGGCGGCCTGGTCGCTGACGTCGTTCCAGCCGGCGATCAGCAGCAGCGGCACCAGCACCGCGGTGAGGGCAACGATCGCCAGTGCGATGCCGTCCAGGCCGAGGATGTAGCCGGTGCCGAACGACGGTATCCACTTATGGGATTCGACGAACTGGTACTGGTCACCGGCTGGATCGAAGTTGACCGCGAGCAGCACCGTGATGGCCAGCACCACCACCGAGACGACCAGCGCCAACCACTTGGAGGCCGCGCGCAGCGACGCGGGCAGCAGGATCACGATCGCGGCACCGACCATCGGCACGGCCCACAGCACCGTCAGCCACGGCAATGAGGTCACCACAGTTGCACCGCCAGGATCGCGCCGACGACCAGGAAAGCGCCGACCAGCATCGTCAACGCGTAGGAACGCGCGTAGCCGGTCTCCGCTAATCGCAAGCGCCCCGACGACCGGGACACCAACGCCGCCAATCCGGTTCCCGCGCCGTCCACTACCTCATCGTCGATTTCGACCAACCCCTTGGCGACCAGCTGACCCGGCCGCATGAACAACTCTTCGTTGAGCGCGTCGCCGTAGAGGTCCCTGCGTGCCGCGCCGGTGAGCGCCGAACCGGCGGGCACCTCGACGGGAATCTCGCGCGTGCCGTACATCCGGTAGGCGATCACGATGCCGACGGCCACGACGGCCAGGATCACGGTGGTGACCACCCAGACCGGTGCGACATGGTGAATCTCATGGGTGCCGACGACGGGCTCCAGCCAGTGCTCCAGCGTGCCGCCGATCGCGAACGCGGCGCCCGAACCCACGGAGCCGACAGCCAGCAGGATCATCGGCCACGTCATCACTTTCGGCGATTCGTGCGGATGTGCGACTAGTTGACCCGCCGTCGCTTCGCTCGCCTCGGAAACCCAACGCTTTTCGCCGAAGAACGTCATCAGCATCACCCGGGTCATGTAGAACGCGGTGATGCCCGCGCCGAGGATCGCCGCGCCGCCGAGGATGTAGCCCTTGACCCCGCCCGCGCCGAGGGCCGCCTCGATGATGCCGTCCTTGGAGAAGAAGCCGGCCAGCGGGGGAACGCCGATGATCGCCAGGTAGCCGAGGCCGAACGTCGCGAAGGTGATCGGCAGCGCCTTGCGCAGGCCGCCGTAACGGCGCATGTTGACCTCGTCGTTCATACCGTGCATCACCGAGCCTGCACCGAGGAAGAGGCCCGCCTTGAAGAAGCCGTGGGTGAGCAGGTGCATGATCGCGAAGGCGTAGCCGGCCGGTCCGAGGCCGGCCGCCAGCACCATGTAGCCGATCTGCGACATCGTCGATGCGGCAAGCGCTTTCTTGATGTCGTCTTTGGCGCATCCGACGATCGCGCCGAACAGCAGTGTCACCGCGCCGACGATCACGACGCCCAGTTGCGCATTCGGTGCGAGGTCGAAGACCGGGCCGGATCGCACGATGAGGTAGACGCCCGCGGTCACCATCGTCGCGGCGTGGATGAGGGCCGACACCGGCGTCGGACCCTCCATCGCGTCCCCGAGCCAGGACTGCAGGGGCACCTGCGCGGACTTGCCACAGGCGGCCAGCAGGAGCAGCAGGCCGATGGCGGTGAGCACGCCCTCGCCGACGTCCGGTGCGGCGGCGAAGACGCCCTCGAAGGAGATGGATCCGATGTAGGCGAACATCACCATCAGCGCGATCGCCAGGCCGATGTCACCGACACGGTTGACGACGAACGCTTTCTTCGCCGCGGTCGCCGCCGACGGCTTGTGCTGCCAGAACCCGATCAGCAGATACGACGCGAGACCCACGCCCTCCCAGCCGACGTACAGACCCAAATAGTTGTCGGCAAGCACCAGCAGCAGCATCGCCGACAGGAACAAGTTGAGGTAGGCGAAAAAGCGCCGCCGCTCGGGATCTTCGGCCATGTAGCCGATGGAGTAGATGTGGATCAGCGAGCCGACGCCGGTGATCAGCAGCACGAAGCACATCGACAGCTGGTCGAGGTGCAGCCCGAAATCGACCTGCAGGCCGGCCACCGGCACCCAGCTGAACAACGCCTCGTGAACGGTGCGATGTTCGGCGTCGCGGCCGAGCATGTCGCTGAACAGCATCGCGCCGACCACGAACGAGCCGAGTGAGGCCGCGGTGCCCAGCAGGTGGCCCCAGCCGTTCGTGCGCCGTCCGCCCAACAGAAGTATCGTCGCGCCCGCCAGCGGCAGGGCGATAGTGAGCCACACTGGAATCGTCATCGCGCCTTAGTGTTTCAGCAGACTGGCGTCGTCGACCGAGGCCGAACGGCGGGTGCGGAAGATTGTCATGATGATGGCCAACCCGATCACCACCTCACAGGCGGCGACCACCATGGTGAAGAAGGCGACCATTTGGCCATCGAGATGCCCGTGCATGCGTGAGAACGTCACGAAGGCCAGGTTGCAGGCGTTGAGCATCAGCTCGACGCACATGAACATGACGATGGCGTTGCGGCGCAACAGCACTCCGGATGCGCCGATGGTGAACAACAACGCCGACAGGTACAGGTAGTTGTCGGGGTTCACTTGTCGTCACCACCGTCGCTGGTCACGGTTCGCTTCTGCAGGAGCGCGCTGACCGACAACTCGGACGCCGAACCGTCGGGAAGACGGGCGGCCATGTCGACGGCGTTGTTGCGTGCGTAGACACCGGGGTTGGGCAATGTCGTCGGGTGTCCGCCCGGCTGGAGACGCTCCTGCGCCAGCTCGCGCTGGGTCTTGCGTCGTTCGAAGCGTTCGCGGTGTGCCAGCACCATCGCGCCGAGGGCGGCGGTGATCAGCAGTGCGCCGGTCAGCTCGAACGCCCACAGGTACTCGGTGAAGATGAGGACGGCCAGGCCCTGGACGTTGCCGCCGGCGTTGGCCTGCGTCAGACCGACGAAGCCGCCCACCGAGACGCTGCCGATGCCCGCGATGAGCAGAATGCCGAAGCCCAGACCGACCACCATCGCCGCAATGCGTTGTCCCCGAATCGTTTCGACCAGAGACTCCGACGTGTCGACGCCGATGAGCATGAGCACGAACAGGAACAGCATCATCACCGCGCCGGTGTAGACGACTACTTGCACGACGCCGAGGAACAGCGCGTCCTGTGCGATGTAGAAGACGGCGAGCACGATCATCGTGGTGGCCAGGAACATGGCCGAGTACACCGCCTTCGGTGCGGCGACCACGCCGATCGCCCCAGCGACCGCGACGGTACCCAGTACCCAGAACAGCACCGCTTCGGTGGTGGAGGTGTGACCGGCGACGTCGGCGGTCGCTGACGCGAGGAACTCCAGTGTCACGTCACATCCTCGGCGACGGGCTTGATGTTGCCGCGGTAATAGTCCTCGTCGGTGCTACCCGGCGCCATCGGATGTGGCGGCGGAAGCATGCCGGACTTCAGCGGGGCGAGGAGTTTGTCCTTGCCCCAGATCAAGTCGGCGCGGTTGTCGTCGGCCATTTCGTACTCGTTGGTCATCGTCAGTGCCCGGGTCGGGCACGCCTCGATGCACAGCCCGCAGCCGATGCAGCGCAGGTAGTTGATCTGGTACACGCGGCCGTAACGCTCACCGGGGGAGAACCGTTCGTCCTCTTTGTTGTCCGCGCCCTCGACGAAGATCGCGTCGGCCGGACAGGCCCACGCGCACAACTCACAGCCTATGCATTTCTCCAGCCCGTCGGCGTAGCGGTTGAGTTGGTGCCGCCCGTGGTAGCGCTTGGCGACCGGGCCCGGCTTCTCCGGGTACTCCTCGGTGATCCGCTTCTTGAACATCGTGGAAAACGTGACCCCGAACCCTGCGATCGCGTCGAGGAACTTAGGCATGCGTCTTCTCCTTTGAAGCCATCTCCTTGGTGGGCAGCGGTGGTACGGGGAATATGCCCGGCTCCATCGTCGGCTCAGGGATCTTCCGAATGTTTCTGGCGCGCATGGTTCTCCACAACGCGAACAGCACCAGCAGTCCGACCGCCACGGCGATAGTGATCAGGTAGGTGGTCAGTTGATCGACGCCCTGGTTGCGCAGGCCGCGGGCGGACGACACGATCACGATCCAGGCCAGCGAGATCGGAATCAGGATCTTCCAGCCCAGCGCCATGAACTGGTCGTAGCGCATGCGGGGCAGCGTTCCTCGTAGCCAGAAGAATATGAACATGAAGCCCCATACCTTCGCGACGAACCACAGCAGCGGCCACCAGCCGGTGTTCGCGCCGTCCCACATGTTGATCGGCCAAGGCGCATGCCACCCGCCGAAGAACAACGTCGTCGCCAACGCCGACACCGTAAACATATTGACGTATTCGGCGAGCATGAACATCGCGAACTTGATCGATGAGTACTCGGTATGGAATCCGCCGACCAGTTCCCCTTCTGCCTCGGGCAGATCGAAAGGCGCGCGGTTGGTTTCGCCGACCATCGAGATCAGATAGATAAAGAACGACGGCAGTAACGGGAAGATGAACCATAGACCCTGCTGTGCGGCGACGATGCCCGATGTCGACATCGTGCCCGCGTATATGAAGACCGCGACGAACGACAGGGCCATCGCGATCTCATAGGAGATCACCTGTGCGCTCGATCGAATACCACCCAACAGCGGATAGGTGGAACCGGAAGCCCAGCCCGCCAATACGATTCCGTACACCCCGATCGACGTCGCGGCGAGCACGAACAGCACGGCCATCGGCATGTCGGTCAGCTGTAGCGCGGTGCGATGTCCGAAGATCGACACCTCGCCGCCCATCGGGATCACGGAGAACGCGATGAACGCCGGGACCACCGAGATGACGGGCGCCGCCAGATAGATGAACTTGTCGACGCCTGCGGGGATGAGCCCCTCCTTGAGGGCCAGCTTGACGCCGTCGACCAGCGATTGCAGCAGGCCCCACGGACCGACACGGTTGGGGCCGGGCCGCATCTGCATATAGCCGAGGATCTTGCGTTCCACCAGGATCGCCACCAGCAAGGACAACATCAGGAATACGAAGATTCCCAGGGCTTTCAGCAGGATCAGCCACCACGGGTCGTGCCCGAAGAGCGTGGGGTCGGGGTAGGTCATATCGAAGCCCGTTCGATCGAGACGACGGTTCCGGTGGTCACGCCGAGCTGCCGGTACACCGCCGACTGGGGTGAGTTCATCGGCAGCCACACGGTGCTGTCGGGCATCTCGGTGATCACGAGTGGCAGCGTGACTTCACCGCGTTCGGTGCGCACGGTCACCAGATCGTCGTCCGCAGCGCCGATTCCGGCCGCCGTGGCCGCCGACATCCGAGTGACCGGTTGGCGGGCGGTGCCCGCGAGATGCAGTTCACCGTCCTGCAGGCGTCCGTCGTCGAGCAGCATGCGCCAACCGGCGAGCAGCGCCTGGCCTTCGCCGGGCTTTTCGGGCTGCGACGACGACACCGTCGGTGCGCCCGTCCGCTCGCCCGCCCACAATCCGAGCTGCGCCAACTCCTCACCCGCGGCCAGTGCGGTCGGCATGTTGAGATCGACGCCGAGCTCGTCGGCGAGGAATTGCAGGACCCGCCGGTCGGGGGTGGCGTTGGTTTGCAGCGCGGGTTCGAACGGGCGAATCCGGCCCTCCCAGTTGATGAACGCTCCGCCCTTCTCGACGACCGGCGCGATCGGGAAGACCACGTCGGCGCGTTCGGTGACGTCACTCTCGCGCAGCTCGAGGCTCACCACGAACGGCGCTGCGTCGATCGCTGCCAGGGCCGCGTCCGGGTCGGGCAGGTCGGCAAGCTCGACGCCGCCGACCAGAAGGGCACCCAGCTCACCCTTGCGGGCCGCGTCCAGAATGCCCGCGGTGTCGCGGCCGCGGGTGCTCGGTAGCTCACCGACGTGCCAACCGGCGGCGGTCTGCTCGCGGGCCGCGGTATCGCTGACCGGTCGGCCACCGGGCAGCAGGCCGGGCAGCGCACCCGCCTCCAGCGCGCCCCGCTCACCGGCCCGTCGCGGTATCCACGCCAGTCGAGCACCGGTCGCGGCGGCCAGTTTGCCCGCTGCGGAGAGCGCCCCGGGTGAGGTGGCCAGCCGCTCACCGACCACGATGACGGCACCGGGCAGTTTCAGCTGAGCGTCATCGGCAAGCGCGTCGAGTGCGGCGCCTTCACCGCCGGGCACCGTGGCGATCAGTTCGCCCCGCAGCTTGCCCAGCGACCGGGTGGCGAACGGCGCGATCGACTTCACCTGCAACCCGTGCTTGCGGACGGCTTTACGCAGGCGCAGGAACACAATCGGTGATTCTTCTTCAGGCTCCAACCCGGCCAGCAGCACCGCGGGTGCGTTCTCCAGGTCGGCGTAGGTCACGGTCATCGGCCGACCTGCGATGTGCGCGGCGAGGAACTCCTCCTCTTCCGCACTGTGCGCGCGGGCCCGGAAGTCGATGTCGTTGGTGTCAAGCACCATTCGGGCGAACTTCGAGTACGCGTAGGCGTCCTCGACGGTCAGTCGCCCGCCGACCAGTACTCCGGCGTTGCCGCGTGCCGCGGCCAGCCCCGCGCATGCCACGCTGATGGCCTCCGACCACGACGCCGGTCGAAGCTCACCGTCCTCGCGCACCAGGGGGGTGGTGATGCGATCGCCCAGGGTCGCGTAGGTGAACGCCCACCGTCCCTTGTCGCAGTTCCATTCCTCGTTCACTTCCGGGTCGTCACCGGCCAACCGGCGCATGACCTTTCCGCGGCGGTGATCGGTTCGTTCGGCACACCCGTCTGCGCAGTGTTCACACACGCTGGGGCTGGACACCAGGTCGAACGGCCGGGCGCGGAAGCGGTAGGCCGCACTGGTGAGGGCACCGACCGGGCAGATCTGGACGGTGTTGCCGGAGTAGTACGACTGGAACGGTTCGCCGGGGGCGATGCCGACCTGTTGCAGCGCACCGCGTTCGAGCAGATCGATGAACGGGTCGCCGGCGATCTGTTCGGAGAAGCGGGTGCAGCGCGCGCACAGCACGCAGCGTTCCCGGTCGAGCAGCACCTCCGACGAGATGTTGATCGGTTTCGGGAAGGTGCGTTTGACGTCCTCGAAGCGAGTTTCGGGACGGCCGTTGGACATCGCCTGGTTCTGGAGCGGACACTCGCCGCCTTTGTCGCACACCGGGCAGTCGAGTGGGTGGTTGATCAGCAGGAGTTCCATGACACCTTGCTGCGCCTTGTCCGCGGACTCCGACGTCAGCTGGGTCTTCACCACCATGTCGGGTGTGCACGTGATGGTGCACGAGGCCATGGGCTTGCGCTGGCCTTCGACCTCGACCAGACACTGCCTGCACGCGCCGACGGGGTCGAGCAGCGGGTGGTCGCAGAACCGTGGGATCTGGATGCCGATCAGCTCGGCCGCGCGAATCACCAAGGTGCCCTTGGGGACACTGACCTCCGCACCGTCGATGGTGAGGTTCACCATTTCGACGGGCGGGGCGTCGTTGGCCGGTTCGGTCACGGTCATCTAGACCCCCACCCCTTCCGTTGCCATCAGAGCCGAGGCATGCGGATCGAACGGGCAGCCGCCGGACAGATGCTGGTAGTACTCGTCGCGGAAGAACTTGATCGACGACAGGATGGGCGCTGCCGCGCCGTCACCCAGAGCGCAGAACGACTTCCCATTGATGTTGTCGGCGATGTCCAACAGCTTCTCGATGTCGGCTTCGGTGCCCGTGCCGGTCTCCAGTCGTGCATAGATCTGCGCCAGCCAGTAGGTGCCCTCCCGGCACGGTGTGCACTTGCCGCACGATTCGTGTGCGTAGAACTGGGTCCAGCGGCGCACCGCGCGGACGACGCAGGTGGTTTCGTCGAACACTTGCAGCGCCTTGGTGCCCAGCATCGTTCCGACCCTGGCCATGCCTTCGTAATCCAGTGGCACGTCGAGGTGTTCGTCGGTCAGCAGCGGTGTGGACGAACCGCCGGGCGTCCAGAACTTGAGACTGTGGCCGGCCCGGACACCACCTGCGTAGTCGAGCAGTTCGCGCATCGTGATGCCCAGCGGCGCCTCGTACTGGCCGGGGGTGGTGACGTGACCGGACAGCGAGTACAGCGTGAAGCCCGGGGACTTCTCGGTTCCCATCGACCGGAACCAGTCCACTCCGTTGAGCAGCACGGGCGGCACGCTGGCGATGGATTCGACGTTGTTGACCACCGTCGGTGAGGCGTACAGACCGGCGACGGCGGGGAACGGCGGACGCAGGCGCGGCTGCCCGCGACGGCCCTCCAGGGAGTCCAGCAGCGCTGTCTCCTCACCGCAGATGTAAGCGCCCGCTCCGGCGTGCACAATCAGTTCCAGATCGAAGCCCGAGTCGAGGATGTTCGTTCCCAGATAGCCGGCCTCGTACGCCTCGGCCACCGCGGCCTGCAGTCGCCGAAGTACCGGCACCACCTCGCCGCGGACGTAGATGAACGCGTGATGCGCGCGGATCGCGTACGACGCAATGATGACGCCCTCCACCAGGAAGTGCGGGGTTGTCAGCATCAGCGGAATATCTTTGCACGTACCGGGTTCGGACTCGTCTGCGTTGACGACGAGGTAGTGCGGCTTGGCGCCGGCGCCGGTGTCGTCCTGCGGGATGAACGACCATTTGGTGCCCGTCGGGAAGCCTGCGCCGCCGCGCCCCCGCAGGCCCGAATCCTTCACGGTGGCGATGAGGTCGTCGGGGTCCATCTTGAGCGCTTTGTCGAGTGCCTGGTAGCCGTCATACCGGCGGTAGGTGTCCATCGACCAGGGTTCCGGCTCGTCCCAGAACCGGCTCAAAACGGGAGTCAGTGGTGTCATGTCTTCGATTCCGTTGCGTCCGGGTCGGTTTCGGGCTCGTTCGGCTGGGCCGGCACGTCGGCGGACGGTGCGGGCGCCGCTTGATCCTTCGTCGCCTCGGTCGCGACCTTCTCGTCGTCAGGCCCGCTGTGGGAGTCCGTCGCCGCGTCGGCCGCGGGCGCCTCCATGCCACGTTCCTTGGCGATCCGCAGCCCGGCCAGGGTCGCGTCCCCGGTCGGGGTCTGCGCGGCGGCTGCCTGCGGATCGGGCAGGCCTGCAAGGACTCTCGCAGTCTCTTTGAAGTTGCACAGGGGCGCGCCGCGCGTCGGCATGGGCGGTTTGCCGTCGCGTAAGCCGTCGACGAGGTCGCGGGCCGATGACGGTGTTTGGTTGTCGAAGAACTCCCAGTTGACCATGACGACCGGTGCGTAGTCGCATGCGGCGTTGCACTCGACGTGCTCGAGGGTGACCTTGCCGTCTTCGGTGGTCTGGCCGGCGTGCACGCCCAGGTGGTCTTCGAGCGCTTCGAGAATCGCGTCGCCGCCCATGATGGCGCACAGCGTGTTGGTGCAGACGCCGACCAGGTATTCACCGGTCGGTGTGCGGCGGTACATGGAGTAAAAGGTGGCCACCGCGGTGACTTCGGCGTCGGTCAGCCCCAACTGCTTGGCGCAGAACGCGATACCCGCGGGTGTCAGGCATCCGTCTTCGGACTGGACGAGGTGCAGCAGCGGCAACAATGCCGAACGGCTCTGCGGATAGCGGGCGATGACCGTCTCGGCGTCTGCCGCCAGGCGTGCGGCCACCTCGGCCGGATAGATCTTGGCGCCGTGAATCGGCGGGCCCGGCTCATCGGGGCGCTGACCGAGCTCGAGGAACACAGTCACCTGTCCACGCCTCCCATCACCGGGTCGATGGACGCCACCGCGGTGATCGCGTCGGCGACCATGCCGCCCTCGCACATCGCGGCCACGGCTTGCAGGTTGTTGAACGAAGGATCCCGGTAATGCACGCGGTACGGGCGGGTGCCGCCGTCGGAGACCATGTGCACTCCGAGTTCGCCGCGCGGGGATTCGATCGCCACGTAAACCTGCCCGGCGGGGACGCGGATGCCTTCGGTGACGAGTTTGAAGTGGTGGATCAGCCCCTCCATGGAGTGGCCCATGATCTTGGCGATGTGTTCTTCGGAGTTGCCGAGCCCGTCGGGCCCGAGCTTCAGGTCGGCCGGCCAGGCCAGCTTCTTGTCCTGGATCATCACGGGTCCGGGATTGGGCACGTCGAGTCGGTCGACGCACTGCGCGATGATCTTCAACGACTCGTGCATCTCCTTGACCCTGATCAGGTAGCGGCCATACGAGTCGCACGCGTCGTCGGTGATCACATCGAAGTCGTAGGTCTCATACCCGCAGTAGGGCTGCGACTTACGCAGGTCATGGGGCAGGCCTGTGGAGCGCAGGCAGGGGCCGGTGATGCCCAGCGCCATGCACCCTTCCAGACCCAGATAGCCGATGCCCTGGGTGCGCGCCTTCCAGATGTAGTTCTCCGAGAGCAGGTCCTCGAGGTCCTTGAGCCTCTTGGGCATCAGCTTGAGCATGTCGCGGATCTGCGGGATGGCCTCTTCGGGCAGGTCCATCGCCACGCCGCCGGGACGGATGTAGGAGTTGTTCATCCGTAGCCCAGTGATGGTCTCGAACAGCGACAGGATCTGCTCACGCTCGCGGAACCCGTAGAACATCGCGCCCATGGATCCCAGCTCCATACCGCCGGTGGCCAGGGCCACCAGATGGCTGGAGATGCGGTTGAGTTCCATCATCATCACGCGGATCACGCTGGCGCGTTCGGGGATGTCGTCGGTGACGCCGAGGAGTTTCTCGACAGCCAGGCAGTACACCGTTTCGTTGAAAAGCGGTGACAGGTAATCCATTCGGGTGACGAAGGTGACACCTTGGGTCCAGGTGCGGAACTCAAGGTTCTTCTCGATGCCGGTGTGGAGATAGCCGATGCCGCAACGGATCTCGACGATCGTCTCACCCTCGATCTCCAGGATCAGGCGCAGCACCCCGTGGGTGGAGGGATGCTGGGGGCCCATGTTGACCACGATGCGTTCCCCGGCGTGGGAGGCCGCGCTTTGTTTTGCGGCTTCCACGACCTGTTCCCAGTCCTGTCCGCCGACGACGACCACCGTTTCGGTACCGCCCGAGTCGGGCGGGGTGTCAGGTGAATTCATCAGTTGTATGACCTCCGCTGATCGGGCGGCGGAATCTCAGCGCCGTGGTACTCGACGGGGATACCGCCGAGCGGGTAGTCCTTGCGCTGCGGATGCCCTACCCAGTCGTCGGGCATCTCGATGCGCGTCAGCGCCGGATGGCCGTCGAAGATGATGCCGAAGAAGTCGTAGGTTTCGCGCTCGTGCCAGTCGACGGTCGGATACACCGCGTACAGCGACGGGATGTGGGGGTCGGCGTCGGCAGCGGCGACTTCCACGCGGATGCGACGGTTGTGGGTGATCGACATCAGCGGATACACCGCATGCAGCTCGCGTCCTTCGTCGTCGGGGTAGTGCACGCCGCTGACTCCCAGGCACAGTTCGAACCGCAGGCCCGGATCATCACGCAGCGCCTGGGCCACCGCGGGCAGCTGCTCGCGCCGAACCTCCAACGTCAGCTCATCGCGGTAGACCACCACCCGCTCGATCGACTCCGCGTAGCCGTCCTCGCCCAATGCCGCGGCCAATGTGTCGACCACCTCGTCGAAAAACCCGCCATAGGGGCGTGGCGAACTGCCCGGCAGCGCGACGGACCGGACGAGGCGGCCATAGCCCGACGTGTCACCGGAGCCCTGGGCGCCGAACATGCCGCGGCGCACACCGATGACCTCGGGCGGATCGATGTCGGCCTGTGGGCCGTGACCGGTGCCGTTGCTGTGTTCTGTCACCTCAGCAAACCCTTGAGCTCGATGGTCGGCGTGACCGACAGGGCTGCCTTCTCGGCTTCGCGAATCGCCTCCTCGCGATGAACACCTAGTGGCATCTCCTGAATCTTGTCGTGCAGCTTGAGGATTGCGTGCAGCAGCATCTCCGGGCGCGGCGGGCAGCCGGGTAGATAGATGTCGACCGGTACGACGTGGTCCACACCCTGCACAATCGCGTAGTTATTGAACATCCCGCCCGAGGAGGCACACACGCCCATCGCCAGCACCCACTTGGGCTCGGCCATCTGGTCGTAGATCTGGCGCAGCACCGGAGCCATCTTCTGGCTCACCCGACCTGCGACGATCATCAGATCGGCCTGCCGTGGCGTCGCCGAGAATCGCTCCATGCCGAAACGCGAGATGTCGAACCGCGGACCCGCCGTCGCCATCATCTCGATCGCGCAGCAGGCCAGCCCGAAGGTCGCGGGCCACAGCGAGCCCTTTCGGATGTAGCCGGCGACCTTCTCGACCGTCGACAGCATGATTCCGCCGGGCAGTTTCTCTTCTAGTCCCATGCCAGGCCACCTCTCCGCCAGACGTACGCGTAGGCCACGAACACCACCACCATGAAGAGAAGCATCTCTACCAGCGCGAACAGTCCGAGATTGTCGAAAGCGACCGCCCAGGGATAGAGGAAGACGATCTCGATGTCGAAGATGATGAACAACATCGCGGTCAGGTAGTACTTGATCGGGAATCGCTGGCCCGCCGAGTGGGCACTGGCCAGTTCTGGGACTGGTTCGATACCGCACTCGTAGGCCTCGAGTTTGGAGTGGTTATAGCGCCTCGGGCCGACCAGCAGAGCAATGCCGACCGAGCCGACCGCGAACACCGCCGCGATTCCGCCGAGTACCAGTATCGGGGTGTACAAATCCATGCCGAGCAAACGCTCCCTCGTGGGCTGTCGATGTGAGCTTACCCACACCCTAGCGGGCTCAGCGATGAGCGCCACACGTTGGGGTTAGTATGGCTAAGATCACACTTCGGCTATGTCGTCGTGCCACGAATGGGCAAGTGCGACAGCGAGTTTGGTGTTTTGGGTTACTGCACGGGTGTGCGCAACAGCGAGACCACCGCGTCGCCGAGCCGGATCGGGTCGATCGGATGGGGGACAGCGGCCTCGGCGCGCGACCAGTTGGCCAGCCAAGCGTCGTCGGGGCGTCCGGTGAGCACGAGGACGGGCGGGCAGTCGGCGATCTCATCCTTGAGCTGCTTGGCAATTCCCATGCCGCCGGTCGGAGTGGCCTCTCCGTCGAGGATCACCAGATCGAAACCGCCCTCGTCCATCTGTCGGATGACCATCGGACCGGTGGCGATCTCGACGTATGTCAGCTCCGGCAGGTCCGGGTGCACGCGCTTTCCGAGCGCGAGCTGCACCTGCTCTCGGGTCCTGGGATTGTCGCTGTAGACGAGGACCCGAAGTGGTGATTGCTCGACCATGCGCCCGATCGTACGGCTAGGTCGCGCGTCGGAACACGAGGTCGCCGGAGATCGTCACGTTGTCAGTGATCATCCCCATCAGGTTGCCGTCGACTCCGAAGTCCTGGCGGTTGATGGTCGCCTTCGTCGTCAGCCGCATCGCGCCGTCGCCGACGGGCGTCACCTTCGCCTTCAACTCGACCGGCTTCGTCGTGCCCTTGATGGTGAGCTGCGCACGCAGTCCGACGGTGTCGGCGGTCACCGAATCCGCGGAGCTGACGACCACGCTGATGTCTGGAAACTTTTCGGCTTCAAAGAAGTCGGCGGAGCGCAGATGCTCGTCGCGTTTGCCGATGCCGCTGCGCAGCGATGCCGCCTTGATATCGATGCGGCCGGAAACCGTTTGCGGGGCAGTGACTTGGCCCTCGGCGTCGAACTCGGTGAACCGTACCTTTACCGGCATCACACCCCACAGTGATTTGCTCGTCACCGCGACGGTCGATTGATCTGCGACGGCGGTCCAGGTTCCGGCCGACGCCGGATCGCTGAAAAATTCGCTGAGGCTTGCCATGTCGTCTCCTGTCAGTTGGATGTATCGAGCAGTGGGGCCATCTCCGCCGGATCGAAGTACTCGTCGATCCGGGTGATCAATCCGGCGGTGCCCACTTTGATGACGATGCAGACACGCATATGGATCGATGTCCCGTTGCGGCCGTCGGCATGCAGGATGTGCTGCTGCACGAAACCGCCTTCGAAGAACTGGCGCTCGAGTACCTCGTAGCGGCGGGAGGTCGTCGCATTGATGAACCAGTCGATGATCCGCGCCGCCCGCTCTTTCGCGCTGTCTCGGGTGTCGCCCGAGTGCCAGACCAGCACCTCCTCGCTGAACAGTTGCTTCACCGTGACGATGTCGCTGTGGGCGATCGCCTCGAAGAGCCGATCGGCGACGTCGACGAGCACGCCCGATTCCGTAACGGACATTTACCTGACCTCTCTTGACCTAAAGCAAGGTTGAGGTAGAACCCTGGACTTCATGGATTCCACCCCAACCTTCTCCCGATTCGACGATGCCTACAAGACCCGAACCGCGCCGTGGGTGATCGGCGAACCGCAGCCCGCGATCGTCGGCGTCGAGCGGGCCGGTCTCATCCGCGGTGCCGTACTCGACGCCGGTTGCGGGACCGGTGAGCACACGATCCTGCTCACCCGCCTCGGTTATGACGTGCTCGGCGTCGATGCCGCCCCGACGGCGATCGAGCAGGCCCGCGACAACGCGGCAGCCAAAGGCGTCGACGCGCACTTCGAGGTCGCCGACGCGATGAAACTCGGCGACGAGCCGCGCTACGACACGATCGTCGACAGCGCGTTGTTCCACATTTTCGACGACACGGACCGCGCCCGATACGTCGCCGGCCTGCACGCCGTGTGTAGGCCGGGAGCGGTCGTGCATGTGCTGGCGCTGTCCGACAAGGGCCGCGGATTCGGCCCCGAGGTCAGTGAGGCGGTGGTTCGCGACGCGTTCGGAGACGGCTGGACGCTGGAGGCGCTGAACGAGACCACCTATCGCGGCGTCGTCCAGGAACCGCACGTCGAGGCGATCGGCCTGCCGGCCGGGACGGTGGTCGACGAACCGGCCTGGTTGGCCCGCATCCGCCGCCTCTGAGTGATTTGTGCACATTTGGGAGCGCTCACCGCTCCTGAACGTGCACAAATCGCTACGATTCGGCATAGCCGGGGTGGTTGACGTCGAGGCGTCGTCGCACGATCGTGCGCAGTCCGGCCAGCAGTTCGTCGGGCCGATCGTCGAGGTTGCCGGCGCGGATGGCCATCGCGAGTTCGGTCTCGTCCGCGTAGCCCAGCCCGTTGAGTGCAGCGACGACGTCATCGGCGGACGCGTCGAGCAGTTCGCGCTCGACGATGCGCAGCACATTGGCGGCGACGCGGGCGTGGAAGTTGACCGGCGACCCGACAGCTGCGCGCACTTCGTTGTCCAGAAAGTCGGCGACTGCCCCGACCAGTTCGGCCGCGGTCGGCCGGCCGTACAGCCCGCTCATCTCGGACCACCTCCCGTGAGCAGATCCAGCACGTCCCATTCGGTTTCGGCGACACGGCGACCGATCGCCGCCAGTTCGACCGACCGGTTCAGGCCCGAAAGATGCCGTTCGGCCTGGAATCGACAGATGACACCCCAGCGCAGGGTCGCCACGGTGAGCCACCAGCGGAACACGTCGCGATCCAGCTCGGTTTCCGCCGCGGATTCGTAGGCCGACAGGAAGCTCTCGACGCTGCCGAGACCACCCGCGCCCATGTCTTCTGGCGCCCCGAAGCGCCAGGCGCGGATGCAGAACCACGCCAGGTCTTCGTACACCTCGCCGGTATGAACCAGCTCCCAGTCCAGCACCGCCGCCAACCCGTTCGCGTCGACGATCAGATTGCCCATTCGGAAGTCGCCGTGCACGAGCACCTGCCGGGTGGGCGCAGGACGATTCGCGGCCAGCCAGCGGAACGCCCACTCGAACGTTGCTGTGGTGTCCTTCATTTCGTCGAGCCGGTCCCGCCACTCGGCAAGGTCGTCGAACCCGGCGAGTCCGGGCACGTCGGTGTCTGCCCGGTGGATGGCCGCCAACGCCTGTGCACACTGATGCAACAGCCGGTCCCGGCCTGCGTCGTCGAGTGTGCGGTAGATCCGCCGGACGATCGTCTCGCCGGCGATCGCGTTGCAGATCAGGTACGGATTACCCAGTGCCTCAGGGGAATTGTCGGCCGCCACGATATGGGGGACGGGGGCGCCCGCGGCCGCGGCACGCTGCTGCACAGCCGCCTCCAGCTCCATGCTTGCGTGCACGTCGTCGGGCGGCCCGGTGCGCAGGATCAACGGCCGCCGCTCATCGGTGACGGCGTCGAACGCCCACGTCGTCCTGCTCGCCCCGCCGGTCAGGGCGCGCAGGTTCTCGACGACCACGCCGTCGCCCAGTTCCGGGCGGAGCACGGCCTCGAGCTGATCCTTCACTTGCGCCCGAATCCGAACAGCCGCTGCGCCACCCGCCGCATCTGGATCTCCTCAGCGCCCTCGGTGATTCGGTACCGGCGGTGATGACGGTAGATGTGCTCCATCGGCTCGTGACGGCTGTAGCCGATGCCGCCCAACACCTGCATCGCCCGGTCGGCCGCATCGCACACGAGCCGGTTGGCGCGATAGTTGGCCATCGACACCTTGTCGGAGACCTCCATGTGGTGGTTGCGGTCCAACTCGGAGGCCGCGTACCGCACCAGCAGCCTCACCATCTGAGCCTCGGTGTGCAGTTCGACGAGCGGCCACTGCACAGCCTGGTTCACCGACAGCGGCTTGCCGAACACCCTGCGCTCGCCCGCGTAGGCGACGGCGCGGTCGATACAGTGCTGCGCGGCACCAAGGCTGCTGGCGGCCTGCCGAATCCTGTTCTCGTGCAGGAAGGTCTGGCCGACCTCCAGGCCACGGTCCACTTCCCCGAGCACCGCATCGATAGGCACTCGCACGTCCTTGAGCTCGACCTCGCCGTGGTCGGTCGGCATGTTGAAGGTCCACCAGTAGAACGGCACCGTGAAGCCAGGTGTATCGGTCGGGACCAGGAACGCGGTGATGCCGCGGGCCTGGCCCGGCTCACCGGACGTACGGGCGAAGACGAGGTCGTGGGTGGCGCGGTGCACACCGGTGTTGAACCGCTTGGCGCCGTTGATGACCCACTCGTCGCCGTCCGGTATCGCGGTGGTCTCCAGCCAGGTGGCATCCGACCCGTGGTTGGGCTCGGTCAGCCCGAACGCCATCGACCGCTCGCCGGTCAACATGGCCTCGATCCACTCGGCCTTCTGCGCGTCGGTACCGAACCGGTCCATCATGATGACCTGCGGGAAGTTGCCGACGATGGACGATTCGTCCTGCAGGTCGTTGTGCAGTCCGAGTCCCTTGTGCGCCAGGTGTTCCCGGATGACGGCCATGTCGATGTTGGAGCCGCCGCGGCCGCCGAACTGCGACGGCAGGCCGTAGCGCAGCCAACCGGCCGCATCGGCACGCCTGCGCATCTCGCCGAGCAGGTCCTCCCATTCCCGCCGCGGGATGCCGCCGTTCTCCCAGTCGGTGCGGGCGTACTCCCGGCGCTGGTCGAAATACTGCATGTTCTCGCGTTCCAGCGGCTTGATCTCCGTTTCGATGAACGCATCCATCTCGGCGAGCAGGCCCGGAAGATGCTCCGGGAGGGCGAAATCCACTGTTTCTCCTTAGCGTCCTGGGTCTCTAGAACCCGTACAGCGTCTTCTTCCAAATCCTCGACAGCGTGGCGATTGCGTCCTCGTCACTCATCTCCAGCCCGAGACCGGATGTGCCGACGAATACGGTGGTGAAGTTCTCGAACAGCAGCGCGATCGCCGCGGCGGTGTGCTCGGGATGCAGTTCGCTACCGTGTCCCTGTTCCTGGGCACGGCGCACCGAGGCGGCGACGATGTCGATGCCGAAGCGGCGGAACTCGTTCTGCACCGCGGCGAAGCGGGGCTGCGTGGCCGCGAGTTGGGCGACCGCGATCATGATCCCGATGTTCTGCTTGAACATGTTCCAGTAGCCGGTGACCACGGTGCGAAAGAACGCATCGTCGTCCGGGGATTCCGGCAGCTCGACGCGCAGTCCGGACGGCGCGACCACCTCGTGCAGGAAGGACTCTGCGAGCACGGCCAGCAGATCTTCCTTGTCGGCGAAGTAGCGGTAGAACGCCGCGGGTGATTTGCCGGCCGCCGACGTGATGTCACCGAGGGTGGTGCCGTGAAAGCCGCGCTCGGCGAAGAGCTTCCGGGCGGCCTGCTCGATGGCCTCCCTGGTCTGGCGGCCCTTGGCGCTCAGCGTCTCGACGGGCACGGCTAGGTGTCGAGAATCCGGTCGCCGGCGCGCAACAGCGAGCTCGGTAGGTCGTGCCCGACGACCTTTTGCGCGACGCGCGCGGCGGCGATGGCGCCCTCCAGGTCGACATCGACGCCAATCTTGCTGTCCCGTAACAGGTAAACCAGGTCTTCGGCGGCGATGTTGCCGCTGGCGCCCGGCGCGAACGGACAGCCGCCAAGCCCGCCGACCGACGCGTCCAACCGGGTGATACCGGCCTCGACCGCGGCGTAGGCACTGGCCAGTCCGGCACCGCGAGTGTTGTGGAAATGCGCCCCCAGCGGGATGTCACCGATGAGGGGACGAACCTGCGCCACCAGAGCGCTGACCCGGCGCGGGGTGGTGGTGCCGATGGTGTCGGCGATCGCGAGGCGATCGGCGCCGTCGTCGCGGGCGGCGGTCACGATGTCCAACACTCGTTGCGCGGGTGTTGGGCCGTCGAATGGGCAGTCCCACGCCGTGGCGATGATGACCTCGACGGTGACCCCGCTGTCGTGGGCGATCGAGACGATCTCGGGAATCTGCGCCGTGGCTTCCGCCGTGGTGCGACCTACGTTCGCTTGGCTGTGGCCGTCGGCGGCCGACACCACGTACTCGATCGACCGCAAACCCGCCGCGATTGCGCGCTTGGCGCCGTTGGGGCTGGCCACCAGCGCCGAGAACTCGATGTCTCCGAAGTTGTGCAGCTCGGCGGCGAGCTCAGCCGCGTCGGCCAGCGCGGGCACCTTCGACGGCGAGACGAACGCCGTCGCCTCCATCTCCCGCACGCCGGTGGCGGCGACGGCCGCGAGTAGTTCGAGCTTGGCCGACAACGGAATCGGATCCTCGATCTGTAGTCCGTCGCGCAGTGAGACGTCGCGAATGTCGACATGTGTCGGAAGCACACTCATAACACGCCCTCCTCTGCCAGCTTCATGATCTCGGCGTGGCTGCGGCCCAGCAGATCACCGTAGATCTCGTCATTGTGCTGGCCTGGCCGGGCCGAGCCGGCGTTACGAATCGTGCCCGGCGTATCCGAAAGTACCGGTATCACCCCGGGACCCTTGATGTTTCGCCCGATGCGTTCGTCCCAGTGGTCGGCGATCATCCCGCGGGCCTGCAGCTGCGGATCCTCGACGACCTCGGCGACGGTGTTGATGGGTCCGCTTATCACCCCGGCTTCTGAGAGGGTGGCGATGATGTCGGCGGGCTGACGGGTGACCGCCCAGTCGCCGATGATCTTGTCGAGCTCATCCTGATTGCGGCCGCGGGCAACGTGAGTGACGAATCGGTCGTCGGTGGCGAGTTCCGGTTGTCCCATCGCGGCGCACAGCCGACGGAACACGGTGTCCTGGTTGGCGGCGATCACGACCCAGCTGCCGTCGGCGGTCGGGTAGATGTTCGACGGGGCGATACCCTCCAAACGGGTGCCGGACGGCCCGCGGATCACGCCGCCCACATCGTAGTCCGGAATGGTGGATTCCTGTACGGCCAAACAGGATTCGGTGAGAGCAGCGTCGACGACCTGTCCCTTGCCGGTGACCGAGCGTCGATACAGCGCGGCCAGAGCGCCCTGGGCGGCGAACATCCCGGCCAGGCTGTCGCCGAGCGAGAGGGCGAGTCGCGGGGGCGGACCGCCTGGGAACCCGTTCATATGCCGCAGGCCACTGGCCGCCTCGGCGACCGACGCGTAACCGGCCTTGTGCGCCTCGGGTCCGGTCTGCCCGTAGCCGGAGACCCGTACCAGGATGATGCCCTGGTTGCGTTCACGCAGCAGGTTGTAGCCGAGGTTCCACTTCTCCAGCGTGCCGGGCCGGAAATTCTCCACGATGATGTCGGAGCGCTCGACGAGCTCCAGGAACAGTTCGCGCCCGGCATCCTCGCGCAGGTTCAGCGTGACGGCCTTCTTGTTGCGCGCGTGCACGGTCCAGAAGAAATGGTGGCCGTCGAGTTCGGCCTGCCCCCAGGTGCGCAACGGATCGGGGGCCCCCGGCGGCTCGATCTTGATGACCTCGGCCCCCATGTCACCGAGCAGCCGGCCGGCGAACGGTCCGGAAATCAGCGTGCCGACCTCGATAACGCGGATGCCGTCGAGCGGGCCGGTGACAGTCATGTCGAAAACTCGTGCCTGTGTAGCCAGTCGGTGCAGATGCCGACAGCCTCGCGCAGCGTGCCGCGCTGGTCGGGTCCGGAGTAGTAATGGTTCGCGCCGGGGATCTGGTACATCTCCTTGTCAGGATGCCCGATCGCGCTGAACAGGCGCTGGGTGTGGCTGGGTGTGCACGCGTCATCGGCCATGTTTCCGATGACCAGCGTGGGCACCGCGATGTCGGGGCCGCACTTGACCGCATCACCGTTGGCGTCGTCGAAGCTCCATTGCGAGAGCCAGCTGCGCAGCGTGCAGAACCGGGCCAATCCGACGGGACTGTTGTTCACCACCTGAGGATCGCCTAAATAGCACTGTCCGGGGGTGCGTTCGTTCGGATCGACCGTGGGGTCGAGCCACCGCGGGTCAGCCATGGTGCCGTGCACGACGAACGCGAACTCGTCCTCGGGACGGCCCTGCGCCTTCAAGTCGGCCAGTTTGCCTTTGACCCACTTGGTGATTCGGCGATTGCGTGCGATCTGGGCGGCACGGTAGCGCTCGAGAAACTCGGCGGTGTAGGGCGGCTGGTTCGGGTTGTCGGGGTTGTACAGGTCCAAATCGGGGTCGCGGTTGGACGGGTCGGACTCGTCGAGGATCGACGCGTCCAGCCATTCGGTCATCGTGCCGTGGCGGCTGACGTGTGCGGCCAGCAGCATGATGCCGTCGGCCGGGATCAGGCCGAGCTCGGTGAGGTCGGGGCCGTCACCGGAGGGGCTGGCAGTCACGGTCGGGTGCTGAGCCTGCTGTTGATAGAACACCGACAGCGATCCGCCGCCGCTCCACCCGGCGAGGACCACCTTCGAGTAGCCCAGCCGGTTCTTGGCGTCCTTGATGCACTCGCCCAGGTCCTCGACCACCTTCTCCATCAGCAGCGCGGAGTCGGTGCCGCGGAAGCGGCTGTTGCAGTAGATGACGTGGTGCCCCGCGCGGGCGAGCGCGTTCATCATCGGCAGGTAGGCACCTCCGCCGATGGGATGCATGAACACCAGCACGGTGTCGCTCGGCTTGTCTTTCGGCCGCAGCAGGTGGCTTTCCAGCACGACGAGCTCGGCGACGCCGCCGTACACGTCGCGGACGCCCGAATTGTTGGCATAGGCAACCAGATAGGGGATTCGGTCGTACTCGTGCTTCACGGCGGTGTCCCCTGCCCTTCGGGCGTGAGCCCTCATCAATGCTGCCCCAGGTCGTTGGCCAGTACTTCGTCGGACGGGATGAGTCTGCGTCGCGTGTCGATGGCGATCACCGACCAGTCGACCTTGTCGTAGTCATCGAACTTGCGGCGGGCCCGCTCGCGTGCCTTCTCTGGCGCACCGTGGTGAACCCCTTGCGGCGCATGGGAAACCAAGCCGGGCGGCATCGGGATCCCGTACAGCGATCCACCGTGGAAGAACGCGATCTCGTCGAAGTCGACGTTGCGGTGATACCACGGCGTGCGCTCGGTGCCCGGCACGCTTTCGGCGGGCTTGGGCAGGAAGTTCATCACGTAGACGCCGGTGGCCTCCATGAACAGATGCACCGTGGGTGGCAGGTGCACGCTGTTCGACGTCACGACGTTGTAGTCCTCGATGTTGAAGGTGAAGGCGAAATTGTCGCCGCGCCAGCCCTCCACGTCGAGCGGATGATGTTGGTAGAAAAGAGAAGTCGGGCCACCTTCGTGAACAAGCCGGACCTCGTACTCGTCACGCCCATCGTCGTCGATGGGCGACGCCTCCGGGATGACGGCCTGCGATGGATCGAAGGGAAAGTGCCGACCCAGGTACCCCGGTGCCGGCACCCGGAACTCGTCGGTGGCCTGGATCATGAGCAGCGTGGATGCCCCATTTTCGCTGTCGGGAACCTGACGGAACGTGCACGCCTTCGGGATGTAGACCCAGTCGCCCTCGCGGTAGCGCAGCGGGCCGAACTCCGTCTCCAGCAGACCCGAACCCTTGTGGACGAAGCTGAGCAGGTCTCCGTCGACGTAGCGGACGAAGAACGGCATCGGCTCGGTACGCCGCGACAGCATGACGAGGCAGTCGGCATTGCTGAACATCAGCAGTGGGCCGCCGGCGGCGTCGCTGGCGTCGCCGGGTTTGAGCTCCGAGGACAGCACGTCGACGGGTCGCAGCGGGCCGACCGAGCGGAACGCCGTCGGGTCGTTGCGGCGATACATGTTCGCCGTGCGGCCGGTGAAGCCGCCGCGCCCGAGCTCGTCGTCTTTCAGCCCATCCAGATCGGCGTGCAGGCGTCGGGGAGTACGGCCTTTTCGCAGGTGAACAAAGGATTCCATGGTGTCTCCATCGACAATGGGCGAGCCAAACTAAAACTGAGGTTAGTTTTACTTTTAGGCGCGGGTCAACCCCGGATCAACTCTTGAGGTCGACCCGGATGGTCAGCAGGTTGGTGCCGAAGGTCCGCACGCCGAAGCTGTTGAACTGGGGCAACGAGCGCAGTCGTGCCTGCGGGTCGTCGTCGGGCACCAGGTGGGCCGTGCCGCGATGCCACTTGCCGTTGATCCGGACGCGGACGTTCGGATTCGCCTGGATGTTCTTGACGTACTGCGATTTGTCTCCGAATTCCGAGACGAACCAGAACTGGTCGCCTTCGCGGCGTCCGCCCAGCGGCGTGCGGCGGGGCTCACCGGTCTTGCGGCCAGTGGTTTCCAGCAGCGTCTGGAACGGCATCAACCGCATCATTCGGTTGGCGACGTTCTTCTGGAAGGTTTTCGTGATTCGATCACGCAAATCGTCGGCCATGATTCCCCTTTGTTAGACCATCGCGGTGCGCGAGACCTTCATGCCCAGTGTGAGCGCTCCGGCGAGTTCGCGACTGGTGTCGTAGTCGAACACCACATGACCGGCAAGAACATCGACGTCGCGCTTGATGCGCTGCAGCGGATTGTCGGCGAAGTGAACGCTGGCGCCGGACGCCTCCAGCAGATCGGCGATCACCGACCGCGACTCGTGCACGATGTGCGCGGCGGCGAGGCGGGCCTCGGCCCGCACCGGCCGCGGCACCGGGTTACCCGACGCGACAACGTCTTCGATATTTCCGACGGTGTCGGCGAGCAGCCCGCGCAGCGCGCGCAGCCGGACCCGCGCCTCGCCAAGCCGTGCCTGTGCCAGCGGTTTGTCCTTCTGCGCGACGCCTTCGTACGCGAGGATGCGCTCGCCGAGCCGCTCGGCGTAGATCTCCGCGACGCGCTCGGCGCTGCCCAGCGCCGGCATGGCCGCCAACAGCGACAGGGCGGGCACCATCGGCCACCGGTAGGTGTCGGCGTCGTGCAGTCCGGCGCCCGGCGCGGTGCCGGAATAGATGTCGGCCACGCGGACGAGACGGTGATGGGGGACGAACGCATCGGCGATGACCACGTCATTGGACCCGGTGGCCCGCATGCCGTCGGTGTGCCAGACGTCCTCGATGCGGACGTCGGAGATCGGCAGTAGGGCCAACGCCGGATAAATGGCGGCCGGATCCCCCTCGGGGCCGCAGATCGCGCCCACCATGATCCAGTTGCCGTCCATCACGCCCGTCGCCCACGACCACCGGCCGGTCAGTCGGATGCCGTCGCCGGTCGGCACCCCCCGGCCCGTCGGCGCCAGGGGCGCCGGCGCGAGGAACGGACGCGTGGCGAACGCCTCCTCTTGGGCGCGTTCGTCGAACAGGGCAAGCATCCAGTTGTGCAGGGCATAGAAGCCAAGCGTCCACGCGCTCGACGCACAGCCGTGCGCCATCCGCCGAACCGGATCGAGGATCGACGGCCACTCGGCCTGCTGACCGCCGAAGCGCGCGGGCACCAGGAGTTCGGTAAAGCCCGAAGCGGTGAGGTCGGCGACCGTCTCGGCAGGTAGGCGGCGCATCCGCTCGGCTTCCTGCGCGCGCTCGGCCAGCCGGGCGACAAAATCGGGGGTGATGGCCGGGGTGGCCGAAACCGCGGTCATGATCGCGACGCTACCATACTATTTGGTATGGAAACTGTGCCGTTCGCGGCTTGCTGGCCTGGTCAGCGCGTCAGCATGATGTCGAGGAAGCGTTCGCGCCGCGCGGCGCCTCGGGCGCTGGGTTTCGCCCCGGACAGATGCAGGAAGCCGATTCCGACCGCAAAAGTGGCGGTTGCGCGCAGGTCAGCCTCCTCGGCATCGAACCCGTAGTCGAGAAATGCCTGCCGCACCGCGGCAAGGACACGCCGGTCCGCGGCGCGGACGCTGGCGGCCACCCCCTCGTCGGTGCGGGCCCATTCCCGCATTGCGCGCTCCAGCGTCCAATGCCGAGCGTCAACCAGCGTTGTCATCATTTGCGAGAGCCGCTCCCGGGCAGGCGCGTCGTTCGACGCGCCGAAGTGGCGCCGTTCCTCGTCTCTGGAGGCGCCCCACGCGTCGACCAGCGCGACGCGATAGCTCGCGATATCAGCGAAATGCCAGTAAAAGCTGCCTTTGGTGACGCCCAGGCGGGTGCACAACCGGTCAACCTTCAGCGACTTGATACCTTCTTCGGCAAGGACCGCATAGCCGGCCTGGAGCCAGTCCTCCACAGCCAGGCGAGTGGCGCGAGCCTTTGCCATAACCAGAAGCCTACGGTGCCAATGGCCGGTCATGTCGGCATCGACACCAGACAGAATGTTCACAGGAATCTCGCCGACGCCGCCGGTCGGACTTTCTCCTCGCGCTGGTCACATGTTTTACTGCACACGCGACAACTGAAATTTTCTCGGTCCGCTCCATGGGCCACAGGGCTCAGTCGAGCGGGCACGACAACGCAGCAATCCGCTGCGCTGTCGATGACGATTGCTTGATCGTGGGAAAAGCGGAAACCGGAAGATGGATGGGTTTGCAGTATGAGCTTCATTGACAAGATTCGACGTCCCTGGGCGCGCCGGCTCACCATGGCTGCCGTAGCGGCGGCCCTGCTGCCAGGCGTAGTGGGCCTCACGGGGCAGTCTCCGACCGCCGAGGCGTTCTCTCGGCCCGGTCTGCCGGTGGAGTACCTCATGGTCCCCTCGCCGTCGATGGGCCGCGACATCAAGATCCAGTTCCAGAAGGGAACCGGGTCGAAGGCTGTGTACCTGCTCGACGGTCTGCGTGCCCGCGACGACTTCAACGGGTGGGACCTCGAGACCCAGGCGTTCGAGTGGTATTTCGACACGCCGTTGTCCGTGATCATGCCCGTCGGTGGCCAGTCCAGCTTCTACTCCGACTGGTATGCACCGGCCTGCGGCAAGAGCGGCTGCCAGACCTACAAGTGGGAGACGTTCCTGACGAGCGAGCTGCCGAACTGGCTGGCCTCCGAACGCGGAGTGTCCACGACGGGCAACGCTGCCGTCGGTCTGTCGATGGCGGGCAACTCGGCGATGATCCTCTCGGTCTATCACCCCCAGCAGTTCATCTATGCCGGGTCGCTGTCGGCCTTTCTCAACCCGTCCGAGGGCCAGTGGCCGTTCCTGATCAATATGGCGATGGGTGACGCCGGCGGATACAAGGCCAACGACATGTGGGGCCCGACCGAAGACCCGAACAGCGCGTGGAAGCGCAACGACCCGATGCTGCAGATCCCTGCGCTGGTGGCCAACAACACCCGCCTGTGGGTCTACTGCGGCAACGGAACGCCCAACGAGCTCGGCGGCGCGAACCTGCCCGCTACGTTCCTCGAGGGTCTGACCATCCGGACCAACGAGACGTTCCGCGACAACTACATCGCCGCGGGCGGCAACAACGCCGTGTTCAACTTCCCGCCCTACGGCACGCACAGCTGGGAGTACTGGGGTCAGCAGCTTCAGGCGATGAAGCCCGACCTGATCTCGCACCTCGGTAGCTGACGGTTCGCAAGGTCCCCGACACTCGGCTTGCCCGGGTGATCGGGGACTTTTGCGTTCCCCTACCTTCGGTGTGGGCCCAGATGAGAATGAGTTCCATGTCTGAAGTCAATGCGTTGGTCGCACACCAGGACGCCGAGGGCTCCATCACGCTGCGGCACGAGGTCGTCGACGCGTCCTTCCTGCCCGATGGCGATGTGCAGATCGCCGTCGAATACTCGGGGATCAACTACAAGGACGCCCTGGCCATTACGCCGAAGGGGGGAGTCGCGCGGGAGTACCCGCTGATTCCGGGCATCGACGTCGCCGGAACCGTCACCTCGAGCTCGTCCACCGAATTCGCGGTGGGTGACCGCGTCGTCGCCCACGGTTATGACATCGGCACCGGTCGCCACGGCGGCTACGCGGACACCGCGCGCTACCCCGCCGACTATCTGGTGAAGCTCGACGAGTTGACGACCGCCGAGGCCGCGGCTATCGGCACGGCGGGATTCACTGCGGCCATGAGCGTCAATGCAATTCGCGCGGCGGGTGTACAGCCGGCCGACGGCCCGATTCTGGTTACCGGTGCGACGGGCGGGGTCGGCAGCGTCAGCGTCGATCTATTGGCCGGACTCGGGTACGAGGTGGTCGCGTCGAGCGGTAAGGCCGAAGCCCACGACTGGCTGATGGAACTGGGCGCCACGCAGGTGATCGGTCGGCTCCCCGCAGAGGGGGAGAAGGTACGGGCGCTCGGCAAGTCGCAGTGGGCCGGCGTCGTCGACAGCGTGGGCGGCGACACCCTGGCCTACGCATTGAGCACGTTGAATTACGGTGCGATCGCAGCGATCTCAGGTCTGGCCCGGTCGGCTGACCTACCGACGACGGTGATGCCGTTCATTCTGCGCGGCGTAACCCTGGCCGGCATCGACTCGGTACAGCTGCCGATCGGGGCGCGTCGCGACGTGTGGCGTCAACTCGCGGGCGAACTCAAGCCGCGTCACCTGGGCAGTATCACCAAGGACGTCTCGGTGCTCGAAGCGCCGCACACGCTGCGCACGATCATCGGCGGCGGCGTCACCGGCCGCACGCGAGTCGTCGTACACGACGGATTCTAGTTTGACGACGAACGTGGGTTACCCGCACGCATTTTGCGCATGAGGCGTGCTTCAAGTCCACACTCGACGAACTGAACCTACTTCAGTTCGGACGACGACAGGCCCAGCAGCCGACGGGCAACCACCAGCTGCTGAATCTGCTGTGTGCCCTCGAAGATGTCGAGGATCTTGCTGTCGCGGGCCCACTTTTCCAGCAGCGTCTGCTCGGAATAGCCGACGGTGCCTGCCAATTCGACGGCCTTGAGCGTGATGTCACTGGCGACGCGGCCGGCCTTGGCCTTGCCCATCGACGCTTCCTTGGAGTTCGGGATGTTGTTGTCGGCCTGCCACGCAGAGCGCACCATCAGCAGATACGCCGACTCCCAATCGGACTCCATCCGCAGGAACTCGGCGGCGGGCGCGCTCTGCGCGTGCGAGGGCTTGTCGTAGGAGATCTCCACACCGGCTTCGGTGAGGATCTTGCGCAGCTCCTCGAGTGCGGCACGGGCGATGCCGACGGCCATCGCGGCAACGACGGGCCGGGTGTTGTCGAACGTCTCCATGACGCCCGCGAAGCCCTTCTCGACCTCGACGTCCGGGCTGCCGAGCAGGTTTTCCTTCGGGATGCGCGCGTTGTCGAACCGGATGGCGGCCGTGTCGGAGGCCTTGATGCCGAGCTTGTCCTCGAGGCGTTCGACGGTGACGCCGGGGTGTTCGCGCGGCACGATGAACGACTTGATCGCCGCGCGGCCCATCGACTTGTCCAGGGTCGCCCACACCACGATGTGGGTGGCGCGCGATCCCGCGGTGACATAGATCTTCTCGCCGTTGATGACGTACTCGTCGCCGTCGAGCTTCGCCGTGGTCGTCACCGCGGCCGAGTCGGACCCGAAGCCCGGCTCGGTGATCGCCATCGCCGCCCACACGTCCTTGCCGAGCTTGTCGAGCTGTTCACGAGTCGCCACGCTGGAGATCGCGGCGTTGCCGAGGCCCTGGCGCGGCACCGACAACATCAAAGCCACGTCGCCCCAACTGACTTCCATCACGTTGAGCACGGCCGACATGTTGGCGCCATTGTGGTTGACGTCTCTGGCTTCTCCGGCCGCGAACGCTTCGGCGCCCGCGAAGGCGATGGCGTTGGCGCCCGAGATACCCTCGAAGAGTGTGGCCAGCGTGTCGAGTTCGACCGGGTACTCGTGTTCCCGCAGATCCCACTTGCGTGAGATCGGCCGCAGCATCTCGGCGGCGCCGTTGTGCGCCATGTCGATCACTGCTTCGAGCTTCTTCGGCAGTTCCAGATTGATTGCCATGATTCGACTTTCGTTAGAAGACTAGATAACGACGACACCCTCGGCGACGCCGATCGCCCGCAGATCGCGGTACCAGCGTTCGACCGGGTGTTCCTTGGTGTAGCCGTGGCCACCGAGCAGTTGCACTCCGTCGAGTCCGATCTGCATGCCTTTGTCGGCGCCGAGTCGCTTCGCCAGCGCCGCTTCCCGGGCGAACGGCAGACCCTGGTCGGCGCGTGCGGCACCGCGCCAGGTGATCAATCGCAGACCGTCGAACTCGATCGCGATGTTGGCACACATGAACGCGACCGCCTGCCGGTGCGCGATCGGTTCACCGAATGCATGCCGCTCCTTGACATATGGCACCACGTAGTCGAGCACCGCGTGCGCCGTGCCGACCGCCAGCGCGGCCCAGCCGAGGCGGGACAGCGCGATGGCCTCCGAATAGTCCTGATCGCTGGCCCCGCCCTCGCCAAGACGAGCCGACAGCGGAACGATGACGTTCTCCAGTTCGACCTGTCCGAGAGCGGCGGCGCGGATACCCATGCTCGGGTCCGCCTTGACGGATACGCCGCGTGACGACGATTCGACGATGAACAGCGCGGGCTTGCCGTTGAGTTGTGCTGCCACAATGAATAATTCGGCGTTCGCGGCGGCGGGCACCAATGACTTGACGCCGTCGAGACGGTAGCCGCTCGGGGTGCGCACCGCCGTCGTCTTCAGCGCGGTCGGGTCGAACAGGGGGTGCGGCTCGGAGATCGCCACGCACGCCTGCGGCACATTCTCGCCGGCGAACTCCTTCAGGTAGGTCGCCTGCTGGTCGGCGCTGCCCCAGTGCGTGAGGGCCGACGCGACGCCTGCGGGCGCCAGGATCGGCAGCGCGAGTCCCATGTCGCCGTAGGCCAGCGCCTCGGCTACGAGCACATTGGTGACGGCTGCGCGATGGGCGGCGATTCCGTCGAAGTCCTCGGGAATGTTGATTGCCGTGATACCGAGTTCGGTGGCCTTGGTGACGAGATCGGGTGGATAGGTCGCGGACTCGTCGGCGTCGTGGGCCGCGGGGCGCATCACTTCCTCGGCGAACTCACCGAGCGTGTCGACGATCATCTTCTGCTCGTCGTCGGGAGTCAGGTCGAAGTAGTCAGAACCGCTCTTCTTCAGCCGGGTCGGCCCGCCCTGGGCGCCGGATGCACGCTTGAACTGACGGCTCGCGGCGCCGGCGACCGAGAACACCTGCTTGACGCCGTACTGCAGACCGCGGTTCAGCGGCTCGCGCAGCTTGTAGCGGTCGAGGAACTCCTGACCGACCAGTGGGGTGACCAGCGCCAGACCCAGCTCGGTCGCGGTGCGCTTGCGCCTGCGCATACCAACCGAGCTTTCCTTGCCTTTGCGCTTGGGCCGCGGTGAAGATCCGCTTTTCGACGGCAGGCTTTCGGACATTTCAACTGCCTCGCTTAGAAAGATTGACGTTCACATTTCCGGAACTGACTCCAGAGTAAGGTATGCGAACTGACTCACCAGTAAGTTCGGTAGGAATGTTGCGTAGTTCACACGTCAGACCGTGGCCAGGAGCTCGTCGAATGCGGCCTGCATGCACTCGGCGTAGTGCGCGGGGTCTGGTAGTGCGTCGCGGTCCGCGGTGACGCCCATCGAGACGGTTCCGTTGTAGCTCGCAATGACGTGGAACAGGTTCAAGCCCGCGATCAACGGCCCCAATCCGGTGACCCGGATCAGGCGTGCGCCGTTGAAATAGATCGGCACTTCAGGTCCGGGCACATTGCTCAAGTTGGTGTTGGCGATCGGCGGACTGCTGAAGGGTAGCGCCGACGCCGCTTTGATGGTCAGACCGAGCAGCGTGGTGGGAACGAGGCCGACGAGCTCCATCAGCCGGTTGGTGTTGGACGTATCGGAGTTCTCACGAAACGCGGATGCCTCGGCCACGATCGACACGAGCCGCTTGTGTGGATCCGACATAGTCGTCTGCAGCGACTGCAGTCTGCCGAACAACCGGTTTCCGCCCGCCCCTTTCTCGCTGGAATCCCGTATCGACGCGGGGCACGCAGTGAGGAGTGTCTCTTCCGGCAACTCGTCATGGTCTTCGAGGTAGCGCCTCAACGCCCCGCCGACATAAGCCACCGCGACGTCGTTGATCGTCGCCCCCGGCACGGTCGATTTGATGCGCTGGAAGTCGGCGAGGTCATGGAACCGAGCCTCGAAAACCCGGTGGGGAGAAGCGGACCCGTTGAACCGAGTGGTCGGGGCGAATAAGGACGGCGGGTCGCCACCGAGCGCCGCGGCGACGCCACCGGCCACCTTGGCGGGCAGCCCGGCGACCTGGCGGAACGCCTTCAGCGCACTTGGCACGACGACGCTGCCCGCGCGCATTGGATACTGCGCGATATTGACCGCGGTCTTGGACACCAGAGTGGATGTTGACGGCAGTTCGTCTGGCTCCCAGGGTGTTTCGGGAGGTGCGGGGCGAGGACCGTCGGGTGCGAGATCGTGCAGGGCGGCCAGCAGCTCGACACTTTCCATGCCGTCGGCGGCGCAGTGGTGCAGTTTCACGCCGACCGCGAACGATCCCGGCGGGACACCGGGCACCGAGTTGAGTCCCTCGATGACGGTCATCTCCCACGGCGGACGACGCAAGTCGATCTGCCGGGCGTGGATGCGCGCGATCTGGATGCACAACTGACGCCAGTCTCCTGGCTGCGGCAGCGCAATGTGGCGGACGTGGTACTCGAGATCGAAGTTGGGGTCGTCCACCCAATACGGCTTGTGCAGGCCGCCGGGGAGTTCGGTCAGCCGCCGCCGAAATGTCGGCGCGAGGTGCAGTCGGCTGTCGACCTCTTCGAGGATGCCTTTGAAGGTGACCCGCCCGCCGGGCGCCGTCGCCGGGTCGTAGATCAGCAGCATCTGGATCTGCATCGGAGTCTCGGGACGCTCGGCGCGCAACATCATGTCATCGGTCCAGCTCAGCTGCTGCACGGATGCTCCCCTCTGAGCAGAATCGATCGACGCGACGGCGTCATCACATGATGACGCCATTCGAACTCAGATATCGGGCTATCGGAGACGCGCGAGCACAGCGTCGTGCAGCTTCCCGTTGGTGGCGATAGCGCTTCCACCGTGAGGGCCCGGCTGCCCCGCGACGCTCGTGAACGTGCCGCCCGCCTCCCGCACCAGAATGTCGAGGGCGGCCAGGTCCCACAGCTTCACCTCCGGTTCGACGGCGATGTCCACGGCGCCCTCGGCGACCAAGCAGTAGGACCAGAAGTCGCCGTAGCCGCGAACCCGCCACACCTCGTCGGTGAGCTCCAGAAACCGTGGGCGCAATCCGTCCCACCCGGTGGTGAGATCGGAGTACGTCAGGCTCGCCGAGGCGATGTCGTCGACGCCGGACACCGAGATGCGCCGCGTCTGCCCGCCGAACGACGCGAACGCGCCCTCGCCGCCGCCGGCCCACCAGCGCCGGTGCAGCGCGGGAGCGCTGACGACACCCACCACGGGCACGCCGTCGTCGAGCAACGCGATCAACGTGGCCCACACCGGAACGCCGCGGACGAAGTTCTTCGTACCGTCGATGGGGTCGACGACCCACTGGCGGCCGCTGAAAACCGCTGTGCCGCCGAACTCTTCACCGAGCACGACGTCGTCCGGCCGGTGCGCCGCCAGCGCCTCGCGGACCAGCTCTTCGACCGAGCGATCGGCATCCGTCACGGGAGTGAGGTCCGGTTTCGTCTCGACCCGCAGATCCAGCGCGCCGAAACGAGCCAGCGTCTGCGCGTCGGCGGCGTCGGCCATCTGCAGCGCGAAGGCAAGGTCATCGCCAACGGTCGTCATGCAACACGTCCTACCATGTCGGTGTGTGGGAAATCGCGATGGTCCTGGTCATGCTCGGGGTGCTCGTCGCCATCGCCGCCCCCTGGATCATGAGACGGCGCGGGGCAGGCAGCGACTGGGTGCACGGCCAGCTGCTGGTCACCGGCGTCAGTCCGCGACCCGAGGACGTCACCGGCGAGCAGTTCGTGACGATCACCGGGGTCATCAACGGCCCGACGGTCAACGAGCATGTGATCTACCAGCGCATGGCGGTCGACGTCGACCAGTGGCCGACGATGTCTACGCTGTTTCCCGTCGTGTACTCGCCCAAGAACCCTGACAACTGGCGATTCGCGCCGACCGCGGCCCCGCCGCAGCCACCCCCGCCGGGGCCCGAGATCTACTAGCGGCTTCAGCCGTGGGCGATGCGCAGTAGCTCCGCGACGCTGGTCAGCTTCACCCGCGGCCGCCCGTGCGGCTCACCGGAGGTGCGCTCGTGTTCGTCGATCAGCTTCCAGTGGTCATCGGTGATCACCTTGGGCTGACGCTCGACCAGCCATTCCGCCAGCTGCTCGGCATGATCGCTGCCGAAGTCTGAGAGCGACGCCGACGACAGGTCGGCGACCAACGTGTCGACGGTTTCCTGCGAGTCGCTCTTGTTGCTCCCTATGACACCGGTGGGGCCGCGCTTGATCCAGCCGACGACGTACTCGTTGCGACGGCCTTCGATCCGGCCACCGGTGTGCGGAATCGTGCCGTTGCGCTCATGGAACGGCAGACCTTCCAGCTTCACCCCGCGGTAGCCGACCGCGCGCACCACCAACTGAGCCGGGACCTCCTCGCGTTCGCCGGTGTCTTTGGCGACGACGCGGCCATCCTCTTCGACCAGTTCGTTGCGGCCCAGCACGATGGACTCGACCTTGTCGGTGCCCTTGATCTCGATCGGCGACGTGCGGAACCGGAACACGATGCGGCGCTTGGCGCCCTTCGGTGTCTGCTCGCCGTATCCGCGCAACACCTTGATGTTGTTCTTGACGGTCTTGCCCGCGGCGTCCAGATCCTCGTCGGAGATATCGGCGAAGTCGGCGGGGTCGATGATCACGTCGACGTCGCCCAGGCCTTCGAGGTGGCCCAGTTCCCGCAGTTCCAGTGTGGTGAACGGGGCCTGCAGCGGACCGCGCCTGCCGATGATGAGGACCTCCTCGACCCCGCGGTCGTGCAGGGACTGCAGCGCATGGTCGGCGATGTCGGTGGCAGCCAGCACATCGGGGTCGGTCACCAAGATGCGCGCCACGTCCAGCGCGACGTTGCCGTTGCCGACCACCACGGCTCGCCCGGTCGACAGATCCGGTGCCATCTCCTCGAAGTGGGGGTGGGCGTTGTACCACCCCACGAAGTCGACGGCGGGCACGCTGCCGGGCAAATCCTCGCCGGGAATACCCAACGATCGATCGGACTGCGCACCGACGGCATAGATCACCGCGTCGTAGCGTTCGGCCAGCTCAGCAGCTTGCACGTGGTCGCCGACCACGATGTTGCCGAAGAACCGGAAACGGGGGTCCAGCGCGGTCTTCTCGAACTGGGCACTGATGGACTTGATCTTCGGGTGGTCGGGTGCGACGCCCGAGCGCACCAGCCCCCACGGCGTGGGCAGCATCTCCAGCATGTCGACGCGGACATCCGCGTCGACTCCCTCTTTTTGCGAGACGTCGGCGAATTTCAGGAGCGAAGCGGCGGCGAAGTAGCCCGAGGGGCCGGAGCCGACGATCGCCACGTGGTAGGGGCGCATGAATACCTTTTGTTGAAGGTTGTCGCTACCCGGCCGCACGCAAAGGGCTGTCGCGTCGCGGCAGGGCTGGTTGCCATCTCCGATGCTAAAGGCGAACCCTGCCGAATTGCCGCCAGTCAGGGATAACAGTGTCGGGATCTCTCACAGGTACCCTGAATTCCCGTGGATCCCGACCGGCAAGCCGATATCGCAGCACTTGACTCCACCCTGACGACAGTGGAGCGGGTGCTCGACGTCGAGGGCCTGCGTGTCCGGATCGAGAAGCTCGAACACGAGGCCTCCGACCCGAACCTGTGGGACGACCAGTCGCGGGCGCAGAAGGTCACCAGCGAGCTGTCCCACACCCAGGGCGAACTGCGCCGCGTCGAGGAACTCCGCCAGCGCCTCGACGACCTGCCCGTGCTCTACGAGATGGCCGCCGAAGAAGAGGGACCGGGCGCCGCGGAAGCCGCAGCCGAGGCCGACACCGAGCTCAAGAAGCTGCGCGAGGACCTCGAGGCCATGGAGGTCCGCACGCTGCTGTCCGGCGAGTACGACGCGCGTGAGGCGCTGGTCAACATCCGGTCCGGCGCGGGCGGGGTGGACGCAGCGGACTGGGCCGAGATGTTGATGCGCATGTACGTCCGCTGGGCCGAGCAGCACAACTACCCGGTCGAGGTGTTCGACACGTCCTATGCCGAAGAGGCGGGCATCAAGAGCGCGACCTTCGCGGTGCACGCGCCGTACGCGTACGGCACGTTGTCGGTGGAGCAGGGCACACACCGGCTGGTGCGGATCAGTCCGTTCGACAACCAGGGCAGGCGTCAAACATCTTTCGCCGAAGTGGAAGTGTTGCCCGTCACCGAAACCACCGACCACATAGACATTCCCGAGGCCGACGTGCGCGTCGACGTCTACCGATCCAGTGGACCGGGCGGTCAGTCGGTGAACACCACCGACTCGGCGGTTCGACTCACGCACATCCCGACCGGTATCGTGGTCACCTGCCAGAACGAGAAGTCGCAGTTGCAGAACAAGGTCTCGGCAATGCGGGTTCTTCAGGCAAAGCTGTTGGAACGCAAGCGTTTAGAGGAGCGCGCCGAAATGGATGCCCTGAAGGGCGACGGCGGAAGCTCGTGGGGAAATCAGATGCGTTCTTACGTTTTGCATCCGTATCAAATGGTAAAGGACTTGCGCACCGAGTATGAGGTCGGCAATCCGACCTCAGTGCTGGACGGAGACATCGACGGGTTCCTCGAGGCCGGAATCCGTTGGCGCAATAGACGAGATGACGAATAGCAACTTGATCGCATTCGCCTTGGGAGACCGGTGGACCGGTTTCTGGCAGGGCACAATCGGTGTCTGGATCCTCGAGCGCGGCGTGCCCATCGCGCTGTACCTGATCGGCGGCCTGCTGGCCGCTCGGTTCATCAATTGGGGCGCACGCCGGGTCGTGAAGCGCATCGACGCCGAATACCAGGAAAGCGACCAGCTGGTGCGCACCGAGAGCGCCAAGCACCGTCAGGCCGTCGCCTCGGTGATCTCCTGGGTGACGGTTGCCCTGCTGTTCGTCATCGTGATCATGCAGGTCACCTCGATCCTGGCGATCCCGGTCGGCTCGTTGGTCGCGCCCGCCGCGGTGCTGGGTGCGGCGCTCGGTTTCGGTGCGCAGCGGCTGGTGCAGGACCTGCTCTCGGGGTTCTTCATCATCACCGAAAAGCAGTACGGCTTCGGCGATCTGGTGTCACTCACCGTGGCCGGTATCGCGCTGCCCGCAGAGGGCACGGTGGAGGACGTCACGCTTCGCGTCACCAAGTTGCGCTCCAGTGAGGGCGAGATGTTCACCATCCCCAACGGTCAGATCGTCAAGACGGTCAACCTCTCCAAGGACTGGGCGCGTGCGGTCATCGACATCCCGGTGCCGACGGCGGCGGATCTCAACGTCGTCAACGATCTGCTGCACGGCGTCGCCGAAAAAGCGATGGAGGACCCCGGGCTGAACGCGCTCCTCCTCGACGCGCCTCAGCTGATGGGTGTGGAGAGCATCGAACTGGACACCGTCAATCTGCGGATGGTGGCCCGCACCCTGCCCGGCAAGCAGTTCGAGGTGGGCCGCCGCATACGTGTCCTCGTCGTGCGTGCGCTGCGGCGTGCCGGCATCGTGTCGCCCACCGATGGGGTACCGACGGTGGAGGCCCTCGTCCATCCGGCGACGTCGGTCGGCGCGGCGGACGAAACGCAAGGCCCGCCGGAGGACCGAAAATGACGTCCTGGCTCAAGTTCAAGCTCGGCGGCCGGATTCGGGTGTCGACGGCGGTGCTGCTCGTCGCTTTCTTCGCCCTGTTCTGGGTGTATCACAACGTCGAACCCGCTCCGAAGCCAGCGCCGCCCGCGCCTGCGGTCGTACCACCGGGCTTCGTGCCCGACCCCAACTACACGTGGGTGCCCCGCACCAACGTGAGACGGCCCAAGGAGACTTTCGAGTCCACGACCCCAACCACGACCACCACGACACCGACCACCACCAGCCCGACGGACACCACCAGTCCGACGTCGCCGACCTCACCGGCAGAAACCACCCCGACCACGCCGACGACCACCGTCGTGGATCCCGACGGATCCGGGCCGCTGCCGCCGACGACGCAGACGATCGTCACGCCGACCCAGGTGTCACCGGCACCGGCCGCGCCGGGTCCGGCACCCGCGACCACGGCTCCGCAGAGCTAGGCCCGAGGACTTCCCCCGCTACACTGGCGCTCCGTGATGATCTCCCTTGACCATGTCTCGAAGATGTATAAGTCGTCGGCGCGGCCCGCGCTCGACAATGTGTCGGTCAAGATCGACAAGGGTGAGTTCGTCTTCCTCATCGGCCCCTCGGGTTCGGGCAAGTCGACGTTCATGCGGCTACTGCTTGCCGAGGAGACACCTTCATCAGGGAACATCCGGGTGTCGAAGTTCCACGTCAACAAGCTGGCCGGTCGTCACATCCCGGGCCTGCGGCAGGTGCTGGGTTGTGTCTTCCAGGACTTCCGGCTGTTGCAGCAGAAGACGGTGTTCGAGAACGTTGCCTTCGCGCTGGAGGTCATCGGGAAGCGCTCAGAGGTGATCAATCGCGTGGTGCCCGACGTGTTGGAGATGGTCGGCCTGTCCGGCAAGGCCAACCGGTTGCCCACCGAACTGTCCGGTGGTGAACAGCAGCGGGTCGCGATCGCCCGGGCGTTCGTCAACCGGCCGCTGGTGCTGCTTGCCGACGAGCCCACCGGCAACCTCGACCCCGAGACCAGCAAGGACATCATGGACCTACTCGAGCGCATCAACCGCACCGGGACGACGGTGGTGATGGCCACTCACGACCACCACATCGTCGACTCGATGCGCCAGCGTGTCGTGGAGTTGGAATTGGGCAGGCTGGTTCGCGATGAGCAGCGCGGCGTCTACGGAATGGATCGCTAGTGCGCTTCGGATTCCTCATCAATGAGGTCCTCACCGGTTTTCGTCGCAATGTGACGATGACGATCGCGATGATTCTCACCACCGCGATCTCGATCGGCCTGTTCGGCGGCGGCCTGTTGGTAGTGCGACTCGCCGACCAGTCACGCGACATCTATCTGGATCGTGTCGAGAGCCAGGTCTTTCTGACCAACGACGTCTCCGCCAATGACCCCACCTGCGACGCCGATCCGTGCAAGGCGCTGCGACAGCAGATCGAGGACCGCGACGATGTGCGCTCGGTGCGGTTCCTCAACCGCGAAGAGGCGTATGCCGACGCCGTGAAAAAGTTCCCGGAGTTCAAGGAATTCGCCGGGCAGGACGCGTTCCCGTCGTCGTTCATCGTCAAACTCGACGACCCGGAACGGCATCAGGCGTTCGACGAGGCCATGGCCGGTCAGCCGGGGGTGCAGCAGGTTCTCAACCAAAAGGTGTTGATCGACCGGCTGTTCGCCGTCCTCGACGGCGTCAGGAACGCGGCGTTCGCCGTGGCGTTCGTTCAGGCGATCGGAGCAATTCTCCTGATCGCCAACATGGTTCAAGTCGCCGCCTACACCCGGCGGACAGAGATCGGCATCATGCGACTGGTCGGCGCCAGCCGGTGGTACACGCAGCTGCCGTTCCTGGTCGAAGCGATGCTGGCGGCGTTCGTCGGTGTGGTGATCGCGATCGTCGGGCTCATTCTGGTGCGCGCCTTGTTTCTGGAAAGCGCTCTCGACCAGTTCTATCGGGCCAATTTGATCGCCAAGGTCGACTATGCGGACGTCCTGTATTTCAGTGCGCCGTGGATGCTGTTTCTCGGTCTGGCAATGTCGGGTGTCACCGCGTACGTGACACTGCGGCTGTACGTCCGAAGATAGCCATGGCCAAAAAAGCTGACCCGACACGGTCTGCCAACAACAAGGTCGTCGCGACGAATCGTCGAGCGCGGCACAACTATTCGGTGCTCGAGACGTTCGAGGCCGGGGTGCAGTTGGTGGGTACCGAGGTGAAGAGCCTACGTGATGGGCAGGCCTCGCTGGCCGACGCGTTCGCCACCATCGATGACGGCGAGGTATGGCTGCGCAACCTGCACATCCCCGAGTATCACCACGGCAGCTGGACCAACCACACGCCGCGGCGCAATCGCAAGTTGTTGCTGCACCGCAGCCAGATTGACAATCTGATCGGCCGGATCCGCGACGGCAACCTCACTCTGGTGCCGCTGTCGCTCTACTTCTCCGACGGTAAGGTCAAGGTCGAGTTGGCGCTGGCACGCGGTAAGGAGGCCCGCGACAAACGGCAGGACCTGGCCAAGCGCGACGCGCAGCGGGAGATCACCCGGGAGCTCGGCCGCCGGGCCAAGGGCATGACCTGATCAGCTTCGTCACCGCGCTGATCGCAGCGTTCGGTTACGGCGTAAGCGATTTCGTGGGAGGTATCGCCTCGCGCCGGGTCGCCGCACTGCGCGTGGTGGTGATCTCCTACCCGGTGGCGCTGATCCTGCTGACGGTGATCGCCGTACCATTCGGAGGAGTGGTCTCGACCCCCGCGGTGGTGTGGGGGCTGGCCTCCGGTGTTGCGCAGGCATTCGGCGTCTGGTGGTTCTACGCCGCGCTGGGCGCAGGCCCGATCTCCGTCGTGTCGCCCCTCACGGCGATTCTGGTCGCGGGCATTCCCGTCGGCGTCGGGCTGGCCCTCGGAGAGCGGCCGGGCCCGCTGGCGATCGTCGGTGTCGTCGTGGCGTTGGTGGCGGTGGTGCTCGTCAGCCGGGATGCCACCGATGAGGACGACACGCGGCACAAGTTCACGGTGAAGGTCGCGTGGCTGACGGTGGGTTCCGGCGTGGCGTTCGGAATGAATTTCGTCCTGCTCGACCAGGTGCCCGTCGAGGCCAAGCTGTGGCCCCTGGTATTCGGCAGGCTCGCCGCGACGGCGATCGTGTTGCTGGCAGCGGTGCTCACCGCCAACCTGGCCATCGAACGGGGGGTGCCGTTGCGGCTTGCGCTCACCGCGGCGGCGCTCGACACCGTCGCCAATGTCGCTACGTTGCTGGCACTGCAGTCCGGAATGCTGTCGCTGGCCGGCGTGCTGATCGCGCTTTATCCTGCGGCGACCGTGGTGCTTGCAATTGTGGTGCTCCATGAGCGGGTATCTCGCTCGCAAACTGTCGGGATGGCGCTAGCGTTGGCGGCAGTCGCGATGATCGCTGCCGGTTAGCGGTCGTGTCCCTGCACTTCGGAACAGAGGTAAAGGGGGGAGGAGGCGCGTGGCAACAACCGCTATAAGGCCGCGTCTCGTCTTCCTCACCGCTATCGTCACAACGCTAGCGGTGCTCAACGCCATGGCCCCGTGGGGCGAGGCGACGGCGCGGCAGGTGCACTTTGCTCTGTTGACGACTGCCGGCATTGCGGTGCTGGTGACCGGTGCGGCGGTGGCGCGCCGGGTGACCGGCATCGCGCGGACGTGGCGGCTGCTGGGTGTTGCAACGATCTTGTGCAACCTGGTCGGCGACGCGATCTGGTGGTCGAATCGCGCAACACCGACCAATACCGCGCCGTGGCAGGCCGTCGCTGCGTACTTCCTGTCCGCGTTGTTGGCTCTGGGGGCACTCGGGCTGCTTGCGTTCGCCGGTGTCGGCACGACCGGCGGGCGCAGGGGCGCCGTGCCGACGACGCGGATTGTCACCGTCATCGACGGACTGGTGGCGGCTCTGGCATTCGCGATTCTGGCGGTATTCGCTGGAGTCGGTGCTTCGACGGGAACGTCGTTACCTCGATCCGGAAACACCGCGGTGGTGGTCGTGTACTCCGCGATCCAACTGCTGGTTGTCGTGGCTGCGGTCCTGATCGCGACGTGGTACCGGCGTGATCGCCCCTATCGTGCGAACTTTCTTCTGCTGGCCGCAGGCACAGTCATGCTGGTGAGTTCAGACAGGCTGGTCGCGTACCTGCGAACCGTGGGCCTCCAACGCGGCGAGCTGTGGGTTGGGATGGGATTCGTCCTCGGGCTTCTGCTGATCGCGTACGGAATGCTGGAGCTGAAACCACCACGGCCGATCGCGGTCAACCGCGACGCCATGGACTGGCTACGGCTCCTGTTGCCGTACGTGGGATTCGTGGGCACCGCGACGTTGTTTGCTTTCCACATCTCGATTGGACAGCGGCTCAACATGTTTCTCGCCTCCGGGGCCGTCGTGATGGTCGCACTCGTCGCTACCCGGCAGCTCATCGAGACGCGCGCGCAGTGGTTGTTGATCAAGCGCCTCTACGACGCGCAGCGTGGACTGGCCCACCAGCTGCATCACGACGCGTTGACCGGGCTGCCCAACCGGCTGTTGTTCACCGAGCGGCTCGACGACGCCATGCGCGGCGGCCGTTTCATGCTGATCTTCATCGACCTCGATGACTTCAAAGAGGTGAACGACCGCTTCGGTCACGCGGCGGGCGACGAATTGCTGTGCGCGATAGGGGAACGCCTCAAACGATGCGTGCGCGACACCGACACGCTGGCACGGATTGGCGGAGACGAGTTCGCGATATTGCTCGACGGCGAGTCCGACCAGCTGGAAGATGCCGCGGAGCGCCTGCGCGTCGCGCTGCGGGATCCCTTCGCGCTGCACGGTTCTGCGGTACGGGTCAAGGCCAGCATGGGGTTGGTCCGCCCGGGCGCCGACGGCGTGCCCCAAACGTCCGACGATCTGCTGAGGCAGGCCGACATCTCGATGTATGCCGGCAAGCGGCTCGGCAAGGACACCGCCGTGGTCTATCAACCGTCTTCCGGTTCGACCATCGATTTCCCGACGGCACTGCGGAATGCCGACGGCGAGGCCCCGCCCGGCTTCCGCCTCGTCTATCAAGTGGTAGTGCAGTTGCCCGAGGGCAACCCGGTCGCCGTCGAAGCTCTGGCCAGGTGGACCACACCGACCGGAATCGAGATATCACCCGAGACGTTCGTTGCCGCGGCGGAGGCGGCGGGGCTGGCGGCAGACCTCGATGCGCTGGTACTCGACACCGCATGTCGTGACGTCCAGCAGGCAGGCCTGGACCTCGACATCCACGTGAACATCGGCGCGGGCCGGCTGGGTAACCCCACCTTCGAGCAGCAGGTGCGACTGGCGCTGACGCGACATCACCTACCGCCGAACCGGCTGGTCGTGGAGATCACCGAGACGCTGCCGATCGTCGACCTCGCCCACGCCGCGGCGCAGATCAAGCGACTGAATGCGCTCGGCGTGAAGGTGGCGCTGGACGACTTCGGTGCGGGCTTCAATTCGTTGATGTACATGCACGCCCTGCCGGTGCAGATCGTCAAGCTCGACCGCGGCCTGGCCACCGCCGATCAGGCCCGGGACCTGACGCTGTATCGCTCGGTCATCGGACTGTGCGACGAGCTCGGATTGACCGTGATCGTCGAGGGCATCGAGTCTGCCGCGCAGTCCGACACGGTGTACCGCGCGGGCGGCCGCCTGGCCCAGGGGCATTTGTACGGGTATCCGGTGCCGATATCCGAACTGAGCTTGGCCCGGCCGGCGCGCGTCGGGCGGGTCTGAATTCGGACGCCGCAGTTTCCGCGAGCGGCCGTGTTTGTCCGCCGACACGCCGCCAATTGCGTGCATTTTGGGGTCGCTCGTCGCGGACCGAGTGTGTTCATTCGCCTGGATGGTCCTCTCGCGCACTGAGATTGCGCACGATCTCGCCCGCTCGGCGCAGCACGTCCAACTGCGCCGGGTTGTACAGGTCGACCATCGCGGCACCGATCGCCTCTTCTGCGAATCGTTCTCCTCGCGGTGCATCCGATCGGAACTCCGCGAGGTTGGGGTGCGCGTCGTTGATCGCCCGAATGTAAGGGGCGAGTCGTTCGGCGAGTTCGCGTCGCGTCGTCTCGTCGGCGTCGGCAGGCAGATTGTCCAACTCGGTCGCCGCGGGATCATCCGGTGTCTCGCGGATCATGTCCGCGTAGGTCGCCCTGCCTCGCGGTCCCAGCACACGGCTCAGTACGACGACGAGTTTGCGATCGGCATCGGTCATCTTGGCCGCGGTATGCGGCGCCACGAAGTCGGGGGGCAGATCCGTCGGCGCCGCGTGCTCCAAGAGCTCGCGCAGTTCCTCGCGGGCGCGCTGCAGACGGTCGATCGTCTCGGCCAGTTCGGCGTCTAGCTCGCGCAGCGCCTGTTCGGGATGATCGTCGGATTCGCCCATCGCGGCGATCTGGGGGAGGGAGAAGCCGAGCTCGGTCAGCCGTTTGATGCGCACCAACCGGACGAGGTGCGCGACGCCGTACTGCTTGTAGCCGTTGCTGCGACGTTCCGGCTCGGGCAGCAGGCCGATCTGGTGGTAGTGCCGCACCGCCCGCAGGCTGGTGCCGGCGAGTTCGGCGACTTCCTTGGTGCTCCACGCCACGACTCCCATCATGGTTGATCAGCGCGAGTTGACTGTGCCGCTACGTCCGAGTGTGCGATGGAGACATGAACAAACCCGAGCTGATCTCCGTCGAAGACTTGTTCAAGTCGCCTGTCCGAGCGGGGGCAGCGATCTCCCCGGACGGCACTCGCGTCGCCTACCTCGCACCGTGGCAGGACCGCCTCAACATCTGGGTGGCATCCCTCGACGGTGACTTCGGTGCCGACGCGCGGCGCGTCACCGCCGACGAGACCCGCAGCATCCTGCACTTCTCGTGGACCGATGACCCGCGCTGGCTGCTGTACCTGCAGGACACCGGCGGCGACGAGAACTGGCACATTTTTCGCGTCGATCTCGACAACCCAGACACTCCCGCCGTCGACCTCACCCCGTTCCCCGGCGTCATGTCAGCCTTCGAGCTGCTGCCCGACAAACCGGGCAAGGCGCTCGTCTACTCCAACAAGCGCGGCCCGACGCAGATGGACGCCTACGAACTCGACATTGCGTCGGGTGACCTGACGATGGTCGGCGAGAATCCGGGCGACGTGATCGGGTGGCTGACGAGCCGCCGCGGCGATCTGTTCGCGACCAAGCTGAACAGGGAAGGTGATCTCGAAGTCCTGCAGTGGGACCCGCGGGCCCAATCGCTGCGCTCCATCGCGCACTACGACGGCAAGGACTACACCATGGGCATGTATCCCATGGTGGTCACGCCCGACGGCACCGGGATCTGGATGGGGTCGAACGAGGGCACCGACCGGACCCGGCTCGTGCGGCTCGACGTGGCCGACGGCAAGCAGTACGCCGTCGACAGTCACCCGACGTTCGACGTCGACACCCGGGCCCAGGTGTGGCCTGGCCTGCCCGAGCCGCTCATCCAGAGCCGGGCCACCGGAGAACTGTTGGGCGTGCGGTATCTCGGTGAGCGACAGGTCATTCAGGCACTTGACCCGCATTTCGCCGATGTGCTCGCGGGTCTGGAGAAACTGTCCGACGGCGATATCGGCGCGCTGTCCTCTGACATCAAGGGACGCAAATGGATAGTCAGCTTCAATCACGACCGCGAACCCGGCGTCACCTTCCTCTACGACCACGAAACCGGCGAAAGCCGCGAGCTGTACCGTCCCTATCCGCATCTTGATCCAGAGCAGCTGGCGCCGATGCTCCCGGTGACGATTCCCTCGCGCGACGGGCTCGACCTGCCTTCGTATCTGACGCTGCCGGTCGGGGTGCCGCCGGAGAACCTGCCGCTCGTCCTCGTGGTGCACGGCGGACCGTGGGCGCGCGACGGATGGATGTACGCGCCTGCCGTCCAGTTGCTCGCCAATCGCGGATACGCGGTGCTGCAGGTCAACTTCCGCGGTTCGGCGGGATACGGCAAGGCCTTCCAGAAGGCGGCGATCGGTCAGTTCGCAGGCAAGATGCACGACGATCTGATCGACGGCGTCAACTGGGCCGTCGAACAGGGTTACGCGGACCCGGATCGGGTCGCCATCTTCGGTGGCTCCTACGGCGGCTACGCGACGCTGGTCGGTGTCACGTTCACCCCAGACGTGTTCGCCGCAGCGATCGATTACGTCGGCATCTCCGACCTGTCCAACTTCATGCGGACGCTGCCCGAGATCGCGCGTCCGCACCTGGCGAACAACTGGCATCTGTTCGTCGGCAACCCCGACGACCCGGAGCAGTTAGCTGACATGCTGGCTCGATCCCCGATCACGAAGGTCGACCAGATCCGCACGCCGCTGCTTGTTGTCCAGGGCGCCAACGATGTTCGCGTCGTCCAGGCCGAATCCGACAACCTCGTCGAGGCGCTGCGTGACCGCGGGGTGGAGGTCGAGTACATGGTCAAGGAGGACGAGGGCCACGGATTCGTCAACCCGGACAACGTGATCGACATGTTCAATGCCGTCGACCGGTTCCTGGCCAGGCACCTCGGCAAGCGGAGGAACGCATGACCGACGCCCACGGCCCGACGGTGCTCGAGCGGATGGGCGGTGTGTCCGGCTTGGTGTACGCCGGCGTGCCGACAATCGCCTACGTGATCGTGAATGCGATCGCTGGGTTGACAGCGGCCGTCGTGGTGGCCGTCGGCACCGGCGCGGGACTGATCGTCATGAGGTTGCTCCGCAAGGAGCCGCTGCAGCCGGCGGTGTCCGGGCTGCCTGGCGTCGTCGTCGCGGCGCTGATCGCGTATTACACCGGTTCCGCCGAAAACTATTTCCTGCCGGGGATTTGGCTCAGCCTGGCCATGACCGCGGTGTTCACCGCGTCCCTCGTCGTACGACGTCCGCTGATAGGAGTGGCCTGGAATCTGATGCGTAGTGCAGGCCCGGATCCGGCGTGGCGGAGCGACAAGACGGTGCTGCACGCATTCGACATGGCGACGCTGGCGTTCGCCGCGGTCTTCGCCGCGCGGTTCGTCGTCCAGGATTCGCTGTACGACGCAGGGTCCGCAGAGTGGCTGGCGTTCGCGCGGATCGCGATGGGCTATCCGCTGCTGGCGCTGGCGCTGCTGGTGATGTACTGGGCGGTGCGCCGCGCCAATCGGCGGCGCGTCGACGATGAGGCCAACGAGCGGATGGTCGGCCAAACAGTGGAGGCGAGAAGCTGATCCAGCACCAGATCGAGGTCGGCCTGCTGCGCGGACTCGCCGAGCTTGAGCGCACCGAGCGAGGCTGGCTGCCGCACCGACTCCCTGCTCGAGCCCGCGCCCAGTGCGACGACCCACAGTTGCACGGTGCTGAATCACAGCCGTCCGGAGTGCGTTTCGCGCTGCGGACGGCCGCGAGGGCGATCGAGCTCGATGTCATCCGTAGGCGCGTGGTGCTGGTCGGGGTACCGGAACGACCTGACGGCACAATCGATCTCGTCGTTAATGGCCGCTTGGCCCGGCAGGCGGCAACCAGCGGCGGCGACGTGGTGCGCGTCGACCCGGCCACCGGGGACACCCGGGTAGAGCCGGGCCCGGTCGCAACAGTCCGATTCAATCTGCCCGCCGGTGACAACGACGTCGAGATCTGGCTGCCGCACTACGAGCGCATCGAGTTGGTGGCGCTGCGTGCCGACGCTCCGATCGGCGCGCTGTCGGAGCGAAGGCGCTGGGTACACCACGGCAGTTCGATCAGCCAGGGGTCGAACGCCTCGAGTCCGACGACGACGTGGCCCGCGCTCGCTGCCGGTTTGGCGGGCGTGGATCTCGTCAACCTGGGATTCTCCGGAAGCGCGCTGCTCGATCCGTTCGTCGCCCGAGCCATCCGGGACCAGCCCGCCGACATCGTGAGTGTCAAGCTGGGCATCAACCTCGTGAACGCGGATCTGATGTCCCAGCGTGCCTTCGGTCCCGCGGTGCACGGTTTCCTGGACACCATCCGCGACGGACATTCCGATACACCCCTGACCGTTGTCGGCCCCCTGTACTGCCCGATCCACGAAACCACCCCGGGGCCAGGTGCTTTCGACGTCGACGCGCTGGCCCGCGGCGAGGTGCGCTTCGTCGCGACGGGTGATCCGGCGCAGGCTGATCGGCCAGGCGGGTTGGGGCGGCTGACGCTCACGTACATCCGCGCTCAATTGGCCGCGATCGTCGCCCGCAGGCAGGTAGACGACCCTGCGATGAGCTACCTCGACGGTCTGGCTCTCTACGGTCCAGCAGATGCCGACACGCATCCGTTGCCCGACAATCTGCATCCCGACGCGGCGACGCATCGGCTGATCGGGGAGCGGTTCGCCAGGGCGTTACTGCGCTAGGTGATACTGGTGGCGATTTAGTTAGATTGCCGAATCGTAGGAGCAGCACCGTTGGCCGAGTCGACGATCACACCGGGCACCGCGTATTTCGAGCGTCGTGGCGGCACCTTCCACCCTCGTGCGTTCGCCAGGGGCGGTTGGGGCGCACTGATCAGCGGACACGTGGTCGGCGGGTTGTTGGGCTGGGCGGTCGAAGAATTCGTTGACGATCCGGAGTTCTTGCCTGCCCGGCTCACCGTCGATCTGCCGAGGCCGGTCGCCATTGAACCTGTGGAGTTGCACACCCGCGAGATTCGCGGCGGCAAGCGGTTACGCCTCGTGGAGGCCGTCATTCGCCAGGAGGGCAAGATCGTCGGCCAGGCGACGGGTCTCTTCCTGCGTCGTGGCGACCAGCCGAGCGGGACCATCTGGTCGCCGCATGTCGAAATGCCATCGCTTCCAACGGACGCGCAGCCGCACGTAAATCCGTTGTTCGTCCGCACCTACGGCTGGGGACTGTCGATTCAGAATCCGGACGAAGACTGGCCGGAGGGCGGTAAGAAGTACACATGGCTACGGTTGACGCAGCCGTTGTTCGACGACGCGCCGCTGACACCCTTCACGCGTGCGGCAATGGCGGCAGATGTGACTGCCTCCCTGGTGAATTGGAGTTCGGAGGGCTTGGAGTTCATCAATGCCGACTACACGCTGACGCTGAGCCGGCTTCCCGAGGGTGTGCATATCGGTATGGCGTCGCACAGTCACTCCACACAGGACGGAATCGCTACCGGATCCGCCATCCTCTTCGACGAGGACGGCCAGATCGGCAGCAGCACATCCGTTTCGGTGGCGCAGTCGGGGTTCGCCCCGCTGCCGCAGTGATCGCGTAGTTCGTCCGCATCGAGTCCGACGTGGTCCTGCTCGTATCGGCTATTGAGCGGAGGCGAATTGGACAGGCGCGGCGGGAACGGGGCGGGCCGCGATGCGGTCGGCTTCGGGACGCTGCTTGCGCGCATCCCGCGCGATGCGGCGGGCGAGAACGCGCGCCTGACGATTGGTGATCGCGCGGTTCTTCGCGGCCAGCAGATCGAGTTGCTGCCAGCTGAGCCCGTCGAGGTCGCCGTCTGAGTCATGCGTGGCGATGACCACGCAGCCACGCAGCAGCGGAACTGTTCTGGCGGAGAAGTTCGTCGTCGCCATCAGTAGTTCAGTGGCGATGGTGTTGGTTTGGCGCTGGCACTTGCGCGGCGACGCGGAGAACCAGAAGTCGAACTGTCGATCCGCACTGCTCAAGCAGTGCAAACCCTGAGTCTGAACGAGCTTGTCGATATCGGCCTTGGTATAGGCCCGGGTTTCATAAACGACGCCGCTGGGGCTGCAGTACAAGACGGTATGCATTCGTATATTCCATTCCACTCTTTCTTGTTTTGGAGTGTGGCGGGGCCACGTCTCCCTTGTTACTCCTGTTACCCGTGTGACAGCTGAGACAAACCTCAATAACAAATATGAAACGAGAGGTTTGGCCCGTCCCCGCGCCTGAAACCGCACAGCGGCCCTATCGGGGGCCGGTGAAACTCGACGGGTGTCGAGTTCCTATCGTGACTGGTTATGAGCAACGACGCTGATGCCGAAAAGGTCGCCGACCTGGCACGGGGAGTGGTCACCGACCACGATCCCAAAACGGCTCCGGTCGAGGAGTATCTGGGCGCCTGCTACGACGCCGGTTTGTCCTGGGTCCACTTTCCTGAGGGCCTCGGCGGACTCGGAGTGTCCCGCGGTCTGCAGGCCGTCGCCGACCGCATCCTGCAGGGCGCCGGCGGACCGGTGCCGCTCGGGCTCAACCCGATGGGCTACGGCATGGCCGCGCCGACGATCCGCGAGCACGCGCAGACCGAAGACGTGAAGCGTCAATGGCTGCGGCCGCTGGCCACCACCGAGGATCTGTGGTGTCAGCTGTTCTCCGAACCCGGCGCCGGATCCGATCTGGCCGGTCTGGCCACGTCCGCGGTGCGCGACGGTGACGACTGGGTGATCAACGGTCAAAAGGTGTGGACGAGCCTGGCCCATCGCGCGCGTTGGGGCCTATTGCTGGCCCGTACCAACCCGGATGTGCCCAAGCACAAGGGACTCACGTACTTCGTCATCGACATGCACGGCGACGGCGTCGAGACCCGTCCGCTGCGTCAGATCACCGGGCAGGCCGAGTTCAACGAGGTCTACTTCACCGACGCGCGCATCCCGGACAAGCATCGCCTCGGCGAGGTGGGCAACGGCTGGAACGTGGCCATGACGACGCTGATGAACGAGCGCACCGCGCTGGGCGGCAGTGGAAGCCGGCGAGGCGCAGGCACCATCGCCGACGCCACCGCGCTGTGGGCGTCACGCCCGGAACGCCACACCCCCGTGTTGCGGGACCGGCTCACGCAGCTGTGGTTGCGCTCGGAGGCCCAGCGCCTCACCTCGGAACGTTCCCGCGCCGCCGCCACGGTCGGAGGGCCGGGCCCGGAAGGTTCGATCGGCAAACTGGTCGGCGCCGAGCTGAACCAGCACATCTACGAATGGTGCATGGATTTCCTTGGGCCAGAAGGACTTCTGTACCGAGGCTACAACCAGGGCACGCCCACTGGCGAGCGGGACTGGCAGGGCCCGATTCAGCAGAAGTATCTGCGCAGCCGTGCCAACACCATCGAGGGCGGCACGTCGGAGGTCATGCGCAACATCCTCGGCGAGCGCATTCTCGGACTGCCCGGCGACCTGCGTGCCGACGCCGGCATGCCCTGGAAGGAGATTCCGCGTGGCTGAGTTCAAGTTCACCGACGAGCAGAATCAGCTGCGCGATGCGGTGAGTAAGTTCAGCGTCGACCATTTCGCCGAGGACAAGATCCGGGCGCTGATGGAGTCCGACCCGCCGTTCGACCCGAAGGTGTGGGCGCGGCTCGGCGGCGAGCTCGGCGTCCTCGGCCTGTCGGTTCCCGAAGCGGACGGGGGAGTCGGGGGAACGCTCGTCGACCAGGCGGTGGCCATCGAGGAGCTCGGCGCGCGGCTGGCGTGCGGCCCGTTCTTCGGCACGGTCTACCTCGCGATCCCCGCATTGGTCGCGGCGGAGTCCGCCGCCGCGCGCGACGAGTTGCTCGGTGATCTCGTCGAGGGTCGCCGTACCGCTGCGGTCGCGGTCGTGGACCGGGTGGGCGTCTTCGACCCTGAGACCGTGTCGGTGACCGCTGAGGGCGACGCGGTGTCGGGCACGGTCAATCAGGTCGTCGACGGCGGTTTCGCCGACGTGCTTTTGGTGGCCGCGCGCGGACCCGACGGGGTCGCGCTGTACGCCGTCGACGCCACGGCAGACGGCGTGGACCGCACCCCCCTGGCGACACTGGACCTCACGCGCTCGGAGGCGAACGTCACCTTCACCAACGCGCCGGCCACGCTGATCGCCGGGCCCGACGCGGCCCAACGGGTGCTTGACCACGCGCTGCAGGTCGGCGCGGCGCTGCTGGCGATCGAACAGGTCGGCGCCGCGCAGCATCTGCTCGACCTGTCGGTCGAATACGCGAAGACCCGGCTGCAGTTCGGTCGGCCCATCGGGTCGTTCCAGGGCGTGAAGCACCGGCTCGCGAATTTGCTCGTCGACGTCGAGCACGCCAGATCGACGGCGTATCACGCGATCTGGGCGCTGAGTGACGGATCCGACGACGCGGAATTGTCGACGAGCATCGCACAAGCCGTCTGCTCGGCGGCCCTCAGCCACGTCGCCACCGACACCATCCAGGTGCACGGCGGCATCGGGTTCACCTGGGAGCATCAGGCACACCTCTACTACAAGCGCGCCACCACCAATGCGGTGCTCTTGGGCAGCGCGGAGGAGCACCGAGACCGCGTCGCGGCGATGGTGCTGGACAGCGCCACCGTCGACAAGGTGCCGTGGGTGGCCGACGGCACCGCCGTCTGACGCGCGGGCCCACCCCGCGAGTGTGCGTGTTTGAGCCCGACACGCCGCCAGCGTGGTGCATTTTGCGCACGCTCGCGCGGAAATTCGCGCACGCTCACCTGCCGCGAGGGCTAGCGTCGGCTCCGTGAGCAGCCCCTCGCGCCCCGTGACCGTGCTCGACAAACCAGCCGTCCTCGCCGGCCTTTTCGAGGTCTGGAGGGACATCGACGCACTCGTCGGCGAACTCGGTGACACCCAATGGCAGACGGCGACGCCGCTACCCGGCTGGAATGTGCACGACGTGATCGCCCACGTCATCGGTGTCGAGTCGATGCTGCAGGGCGTCGCCACCCCGGAGGTCGACATCGACGTGTCGACCCTCGATCATGTGCGCAACGACATCGGCGTCATGAACGAGCGTTGGGTGCGCTCGCTGCGCGACCTCAGTGGGGCGGAATTGCTCGAGACGTTCCGTTCGACGACGGCGCAGCGGCGTCAGGCGTTGTCGGATCTGTCGAATGCGCAGTGGAACGACGTCGGCTTCACCCCGGCCGGACCGGACAGTTACGGCCGGTTCATGCGGGTGCGCGTCTTCGACTGTTGGATGCACGAGCACGACATCCGCGACGCGATCGGCGCGCCGGCGAGTACGGGGGAACTCGTCGGGCCCGCGGGCGACCTCGCGCTGGATGAGATGGCGACCAGCATGGGCTTCGTGATCGGCAAGCGGGCCGGCGCTCCCGACGGGTCGCGGGTCTCGCTGGAGCTCACGGGACCGCTAGGCCGCGCGATCAATGTGGCGGTCGACGGCAGGGCCAAGGTGGTCGACGACTTCGGTGACGACGATCCGACGTCGACGATCCAGCTCGACGGCCTGCTGTTCACTCGCCTGGCGGGCGGGCGGGTGTCGCTGGCCGAGCATGCGGATGCCATCAAGTACGGCGGCGACGAGGCCGTGGGCAGGCGTGTCGTCGAGCACCTGAACTACGTCATCTGACCCGAGTCACGCCCGCGACTGGCCGCCGCAGGCTGCGCGCCGAGGCAGCTGTTTCGGTGAATTCGTCTGTGAGTGGCCCCCGATGGGTAGGTTTGACTGCGATGCAGCAGTTCGTTCGGGTGCTACCTGTCGGCCGGCCTGGAGAAGGGTCTGAACTGCGCGTCGGCAAGCCACGGACATCGGTGGGCTGACTTGGCGTTCTTCGATTTCGTCCGCGAACGCTGGTCAGTGCTGTCGTTCCTGGCTTATCAGCACATGAGCCTCGTTCTGCAGACACTGCTGGTCGCGGCCGCGCTCGCCCTCATCGTGGGTGTGCTGATCTATCGCTCACCGTGGGGTTCGACGGTCGGCAACACCATTACCGCCGTTGGCCTGACGATCCCGTCGTATGCCCTGCTGGGTGTCCTCGTCGGGATCGTCGGCATCGGGGTACTTCCGTCGGTGATCATGCTGGTGTTCTTCGGGTTCTTCCCGATCCTGCGCAATGTCGTGGTGGGCCTCAACGGGGTGGACAAGGCTCTGGTCGAGTCGGCTCGCGGCATGGGCATGAACCGCGTGACCACGTTGTGGCGCCTCGAGTTGCCGCTGGCGTGGCCGGTCATCATGACCGGGGTCCGGGTGTCGGCTCAGATGCTGATGGGTATCGCCGCGATTGCGGCATTCGCCCTCGGCCCGGGGCTGGGCGGCTACATCTTCTCCGGAATCTCGCGGACAGGCGGCGCCAACGCCACGAACTCCATCGTGGCCGGCACCGTCGGCATCCTGATCCTCGCGATCATTCTCGACACCGTGCTCAACGTCATCACTCGACTTACCACCTCAAGGGGGATCCGTGTCTGACTCAGCAGTCGAAGATTCGCCACCTGCGGGGGTCGGCGGTGTACGCAGCGTCGGCGGTGCCCGTATCTTGCTCGACGGTGTGACGAAACGCTACGCAGGTCAGGCGACGGCGGCGGTGGACAACGTCACCCTGGAGATTCCGGCCGGCGAGATCGTCATGCTCGTCGGGCCTTCGGGTTGCGGCAAGACCACCACGATGAAGATGATCAACCGCCTCATCGAACCGACCTCCGGCCGCATCCTGATCGGCGAGGACGACGTAACTCATCGGGACCCTGACCAACTTCGGCGCCACATCGGTTACGTCATCCAGGGTGCGGGGCTCTTTCCGCATCTGACGGTCGGCGACAACATCGCGATCGTCCCGCGGCTGCTGAAGTGGGACAGGAAGCGGGTCACCGACCGCATCGATGAGCTGCTGGATCTCGTCGGTCTCGAGCCCGTAAAGTACCGGGATCGCTACCCCCGTGAGCTTTCCGGCGGTCAGCAACAACGCATCGGCGTTGCCCGCGCCTTGGCTGCCGACCCGCCGGTATTGCTCATGGATGAGCCTTTCGGTGCGGTCGATCCAATCACGCGGCAGCGTCTACAAGACGAATTGCTGCGACTGCAAGAGGAATTGCGCAAAACCATCGTGTTCGTGACGCACGATTTCGACGAGGCCGTCAAGCTGGGCGACCGGATCGCGATCCTGCAGGTCGGCTCGAAGGTCGTGCAGTACGACACTCCCGAACAGATTCTCGCCAACCCCGCCGACAGCTTCGTCAGCGACTTCGTCGGCCACGGTGCGGCGCTCAAACAGCTGACGTTGACCAGAGTCCGCGATGTCCAACTCCACGAGGCCGCGGTCGCGCGGGTCGGTGGTGATGCCCCCGAGGCCGTCAGGGCGGCGCAAGCGATCAACCGTGAGCATGTCATTGTGCTCGACGCCCAGGATCGCCCGCAGCGCTGGATGTCGCTTGCCGACCTCCGCGTGCCGAATTCGCTTGAGCGAGTGGATCGTGACGAAGATCTGGAGTCGGTTAACCTGGCGTCGACCCTGAACGACGCGCTCGACGAGATGCTGACTTCGTCGCACGGTGTCGTGGTGGTGACGGGACGCCGTAATGCCTATCAGGGCGTCATCCGGATCGAGACCATCATGGATGCGATGTCCAAGCTGCACATCGCAGCCGAATCCGCGGAGCCGGTATCGTGACGGTTGTCGTCCCAGCGATCACCGATACCGAAAGTGGTTCGCGGACAGCGCAAGACCGTCGCCGAAGTCTCGCGCGATGGGTGATCCAGCCGCTCGCATGTGTCATCGCCGTCGTGGGCTCCCTGGCCTTTGTCCACGTCGCCGATGTGTCCGATTCGGAGCGCCGATCGCTGGGTGTCTCGAGCCTGGTGACATTGCTGCGCGAGCACATGACGATCAGCCTCGCGGCCACGGTACTGACATGCCTGATGGCCATCCCGATCGGGATCGTGCTGACCCGAGGGAGCATGCGTCGTTATTCCAAGCCGATCATCACCGTCGCGGGTTTTGGTCAGGCCGCACCGGCGATCGGGTTGATCGCGCTGGGGGCGGTCCTCTTCGGTATCGGGCAGGTCGGTGCCGTCGTCGCTTTGACGGTATACGGCGCACTGCCGATCATCGCCAACACAGTGACCGGCCTGGATGGTGTCGACCCGCGTCTTGTCGAAGCTGCCCATGGCATGGGCATGTCTTCGTTCTCCACGCTGCTCCGCGTCGAGTTACCGTTGGCGCTGCCCGTGATCGTGGCCGGCGTGCGAACGGCGTTGGTACTCATCGTCGGCACCGCCGCCCTGGCGTCGTTCACGGGCGGCGGTGGCTTGGGCCAACTGATCACGACGGGGATCAAGCTGCAGCAGAATGTGACATTGGTGGTCGGTGCCATCCTCGTCGCCGCGTTGGCGCTGTTCATCGACTGGCTGGCCCGCGTCGTCGAAATCGTCGCGGCGCCAAAGGGACTCTGATTCATATGGCCGCGGCTGTCCCCACTTGGTCCAAGGTCGTCGCCGCCATTGGCTGCATCGTTGTCGTCGGGGGGTGTGGACTGCGGTCGGCCAGCGGTGCGGTGCTGGAAGCCCGCCCCGGGATTATTCAGCATTACGATTCTCTGGAAGGCGTGCAGATCACCGTTGCAGCGAAAGACTTCACCGAGCAACTGATTCTCGGCAATATGCTCTCGACCATCCTGAGTACCGCGGGGGCCGATGTCACGAACCTGACCAATACGCCCGGAAGCTTCGGTGTGCGTCAAGCCTTGCTCAACGGCGACGCGGACGTCTCGCCTGAGTACACCGGAACCGGGTGGATCAATTACCTGGGCAACGAGGAGCCGATAAAGGACGAGACTGCCCAGTGGCAGGCGGTCAACGAGGCCGACCAGAGCAACGGGTTGACCTGGCTTACGCCGGCTCCGATGAACAACACGTATGCGTTCGCGATCCGTGAAGACGCCGCCGAACGGCTAGGGGTCACTCAGCTCTCCGATCTGAGGAAGCTCGACAAATCCGAGCTGACTTTCTGTGTGGAAAGCGAATTTGCGAATCGCAACGACGGTTTTGTTCCGATGCTGCAGACCTATGGACTGACCCGCGCCGACCTGGGCCGTGTCACGACACTCGACACCGGCGTCGTCTATACCGCGACAGCCAACGGCGACTGCAATTTCGGCGAGGTCTTCACGACCGACGGTCGTATTCCGGCGCTGAACCTGCGGGTACTCGACGATGACAGAGAGTTCTTCCCGCTTTACAACCTGACCGAGGTCGTCGATACCGACCTGCTCAGCAAGCACCCCGAGCTGGCGGAGATTTTCGCCCAGCTCAATCCGCGACTCACGAACGAAGCGATGCTCGCGTTGAACGCCAAGGTCGACAATGACGGCGAGGATCCTGCGCTGGTGGCGCGTGACTGGCTGATCGAACAGGGCCTGGTGTCGTAGCTCAGTCGGATGGTCGGGACCTCGGTCAGGTGATCTGACTGGGATTATTTATCCGCTGGCGCGTGTTGTGTAGCCCGGTAGAATGAAATGTCCTGCTGATGGCCAGCAGGGGTGCGAGGGGCTGAACGGTTTCGACTTCGCGCATCGAATCAAGGGAAGCGTGCCGGTGCAGGCAAGAGACCACCGTAAGCGTCGTTGCAACCAATTAAGCGCCGATTCCAATCAGCGCGACTTCGCACTCGCTGCATAAGCGACTGTGAGTCTGTCAGACCGGGAGCGCCCTCGGCCCGGACCCTGGCATCAGCTAGAGGGACCCACCCACGGGTTCGGTCGCGGAATCCGTGGGGACATCAAACAGCGACTGGGATCGTCATCCTGACTTGTTCGCGTGATCAGGAGATCCGAGTAGAGGCATAGCGAACTGCGCACGGAGAAGCCTCGAGGGAATGCCGTAGGACCCGGGTTCGATTCCCGGCAGCTCCACTCAGAAGAAGCAGGTCAGAGAGAAATCTCTGACCTGTTTTCTTTTCCCATCAACATTCCATCAACATCGGTCGCTATGCTGGAGCCGTGGCCTCACTGCGGGAGATGACACGCAAGGACGGCACCACTTATGTGAACATGGGTCCGCCAGGATGACTCCAGCGTGCGGTAGTGAGACGAGGCCGCGGAGTGCTTCTTTTTTTCCAGCCACGCTGCCGCAAGTTCGTCCACAGTCACACGTCCGGCTGCCGGGGATACGAACGTGCCCATCGCTTTTCGTACTTCGATAGTTGCGGCGAACGCCCGGGCGTCTCGCTTAGTCGCAAACCCGCGCTTATCGGTCTGCCGCCGGTCCGGTGTCCGGTAACGCACGCGCCACCTTCGGCCGGCCTTGGTCTCGTACGCTGTCACCGACGCCATTGACTCGCCTCCAACGTCCCGCCTCCGCAACACAAGTGAAACGCTCGCGCCCACCCAGCTGTTCCAAGAGGCGCAAGGGCGCGAATATAGCCGAACAAATTGCCGCACAAGGACTTAATGGCTCCTCGAATGCTCGTGGTTTGACCAGTCGTTGTCGATTGACCCAGGTAATATCCACTGCTATTTTACAGAACAAAGCTCTGTTTAGCAGAAACAGCCCGTCAGATATTTGAACCAGGATTCCCGTGATCAAGATCCATGCAGACCAGGAACGGCGCGAGGGAAACTTTGTCGCTGCGCCGGATGTGTTTGATTTGGACGATGATGGCATCGTCATGTTGCTACGCGATGAGATCGAGAGCTCCGAGCGTGAGCATGTCGATGAGTCCGCGCGCAGCTATCCGGTTGCAGCGCTTCGCACTCGAGCAGATGTCCGCGGCCGACCACTAGCACGTCTCGAAAACACCGCGCAGACAGAGAAACTGATGAAATATGCGACCTGCGCGCAGCAGGGCATGAGTGGCAATGAAGACAGGGCCCTGTTCGCAGATGCGGTTGTCCTCGGTAACGGACGCTACGCATCTAGCTCGGCGGACCTCACTGATGCCGACCCCTCCCGTCGTTCGCCTTTGATCCGCTGCCGTGGCTGACCGGGACCCGTTCGACGTGGCCGGCACCGTCATCGTGGTAACCGGCGGCGCTAGTGGCATAGGCGATGAAGTGGTTGCAGATCTCGTGGACGCTGGCGCCAACGTGGTGGTTGCCGACCTCGCGCCACCGCCCTGGCGGCCGACGGTGATCTATCACCGTCTCGACGTCACCGACGAAGACGCGCTGGCTGGACTCGTCAAAGACACCGTGGAGCGCTTCGGCCAGATAGACGGCTTGGTCAATTGCGCTGCGATGTATAGGGCGCTTGGAGCCAAGAAGACCTTGGAAGAGTTGACCATCCAAGAATGGGACGACGTTCTACGCATCAATGTGCGGGGTACGTGGCAAGCGATGAAAGCCATTTTGCCGGCGGTGCCAGCGCGGGGCGGTCGCATTGTGAACGTGTCCTCGACGACTGCGCGGACGGGAACACTCGGTTTTCCGCACTACGTCGCCTCCAAGGCTGCGGTCGAGGGCCTCACCCGCGCTGCAGCCCGAGAGCTGGGCGCGCGCGGAATCACCGTCAACGCAGTCGCCCCAGGGCTCGTGGACGACGAGGCCACAAACGAACTCAACGATCCCATCTACGTCGCGCAGGCGGTCAACCGTCGGTCGATCAAGCGGACGCTTTCACCCGGGGATGTCGCGTCCGTGGTGCGATTTCTATGCTGCGGCGGCAGCGGGTTCATCACCGGTCAAGTCCTGATCGTCGATGGCGGGGGGGTATTTGTTTGAGCTCCGCCGTACCGTGAGCTCTTGACTAAGTGAGTCGCCGTCGATGATCCCCTCCACGGCGCAAGTCTGCGCTCACCCACACCGCCGACGGCAAATTCAGGTCCGGGCGTCTTTGGCGGCCCGTCGCGGGACGACCCGTGCACCATCGGCGTGAGGCTCGACCAACGTCCATGATTTCGAGCTTGGCGTCTGGTTGCTCCCGAATGCCTAATGGTATTACAATTAGGACAGTGTGATCGGGGCGTCACCGCCGGATGGTGGGAGAGAACTAGCTGAGGTAACGGTGCTACGCGCAGAGATCAACGAGCTTTTGACGAGGACCGGGCCGGGGACGCCGATGGGTGAGTTGTTCCGCCAGTACTGGATTCCAGCCTTGCTTGCCGAGGAACTGCCGGAGAATGATTGCGCGCCGGTACGCGTAAAGCTGCTGAGCGAGCGGATGATCGCTTTTCGAGACAGCAATGGCGACTTTGGTTTGATCGATGAGTTCTGCGCGCACCGTGGCGCCTCACTGTGGTTTGGGCGTAACGAAGAGGGCGGTCTGCGGTGCTCCTACCATGGCTGGAAGTACGACGTCACGGGACAAGCCGTCGAGGTGCCGTCCGAGCCCGAGGGGTCGACGTTCTGCGCGCACGTCAAACTGACGTCCTACCCGTTGATCAAGATCGGGGACGTGCTGTGGACCTATATGGGTGACCCCGCGAACCAACCGCCGTTACCGGAATTCGAATTTGCTCTCGTGCCAGCCGAGCAGACCTTCACGTCCAAACGATGGCAGGAATGCAACTGGCTGCAAGCCTTCGAGGGCGGCATCGATTCCAGTCATGTGTCGTTCCTGCACTCCGCGGGGCTAAAGTCGGACCCGCTTTTCAAGGGCAGCAAGGGTAACGAGTACAACATGGCGGACCTCAAGCCGTTCTTCGAGGTCGCGGAATCCGAGGGTGGTTTATTCGTTGGAGCCCGCCGCAATGCAGACGCCGACCATTACTACTGGCGCATCACGCCGTGGGTGATGCCGTGCTTCACGATGGTGCCGCCACGAGGAGATCATCCCGTTCACGGCCACTTTTGGAGTCCCATTGACGATGAGAATTGTTGGGCGTACTCGTTTGACTACCACCCTGTGAGACCGTTGACTTCGCAGGAAGTTCAGGCGATGAAGGACGGGCACGGCGTGCATAGTTCGAACACCCCTGGGACGTACCGCCCGCAGGCGAACAAAGACAACGACTATTTGATGGATCGTGCGGCGCAGAAGCGCGGAGACACGTACTCGGGCGTGCGGGGTATCGCGATCCAAGACTCATCGCTGCAGGAGAGTATGGGGCCGATCGTAGATCGGACCAAGGAGCGGTTGGTGTCTGCCGACAGTGGCATCATCAAAGCGCGGCAGAAGTTGAAGCGGGCGGCTGAAGCGTTGCGCGACAAGGGTATGACTCCACCAGGTGTCGACCCAGAGCATCATCGTGTTCGGTCTGCCGCCGTCGTCCTCCCGCGTGACGCATCGTTCAGCGAATCGTGCCGAGAAGATCTCAGGGTGCGCGAAGGCGTGCGGCAGACATCGGTATGACCAGTCCGCTCCAGCCAATTCTCGGTCGTAGTTGTGCGCGGCCGACATCTGCTGCCGAGATGAGATATCGGATCAACCGTCCGATCGCCGGGCGGAAGGGCGTGCGCGTCATTGCGCTCGACGGTGGTGCACGAGCGATCATCGAGCGGGTTTCACCTCAGTCGCGGGCACATGCACGCTTCCTGTCGGTAGTACTCGTCGTCAGCGCTCACGAAGAAGACGTTTCCGATCTGCCCTCAGCGCTGCGAGCCTGAAAGGATCCGTCGTGGGCACGAACGTTAAACTCACTGACCTGCAGGACATGAAACTGCGAGGGCAGAAGATCGTCGGTGTGGTGGCGTGGGACTACCAGATGGCACGGATAGTCGATCGTGCCGGCGTCGACTTGGTGTCGGTTGGTGACACTGTGGGAATCAACCTGTGGGGTCAGCCGAATCCGCTTGAAATCACCATGGATCAGATGGTCGTGGTGTGTCAGGCAGTGCGCCGCGGTGTCCGGCGCGCCTTGCTGTCCTGTGATTTCCCGTTCGGTCCGCTGCAGGACGGGCGAAAGAGTGCTGTGCGGGCGGCAATTCGTCTCGCCAAGGAAGCCGGCGTCGACATGGTGAAGCTAGACGGGGCATGCGATCATCTAGATGCCGTGACGGCGGTGGCGCGTGCAGGGATTCCCGTGTTTGCTCAGTTCGGGATCACACCGCAGACTTCTCTCAAATACGGTGTGATGTATAGCGCCACACCGAGCGCCAAGGATGCGGTTTCAGACGAACTTCTCGACGAGATGGTTTGTGAGGCTCGTCGTCTCGCTGATGCGGGCGCGGTGCTGCTGAACTTCACGAATTCGGGACCCGTCGTTGGAGCGGCAGTGGCCGAGGCGGTGTCCATCCCGGTGCTCGGTGGGTTCGGTGGCGGCCCGTGGCTGGACGGCCGGATCCGGATGGCCACGGCCGCCATCGGTTACAGCGTCGATGGTCTCGACAGCCCACCAGATACCTATGCCAACGTCGCCCAGATCGCGCTGGACGCCATCACGGCGTATGCAGATGACGTGCGGGCTGCTCGCCAGATCAAGGGAGGTCTTTGACGTTGAGCGTGGCTTCGGCGAAGATCGATGGCATTGAAACCCGTTATGCGGTAGCGGGTTCGGGGCCACCGCTGCTGATGTTCTCGCCTGGCGGCTTCGCCGCCTCGATGGACGCGTGGGAGAAGCACGGCCTCTATCGTCGAACGCGGATGCTGTCACAGTTGCAGGAGCGGTTCCAATGCATCACGTTCGACAAGCGTGAGGCCGGTGAGTCTGGCGGGCGCGTCGAGCGTGTCTCATGGGCTCATTACGTGAGACAGGGTGTCGGCCTGTTGGACCATCTCGGGCTGGGCCGAGTGCATATCATGGGTGCCTGCGTTGGTTGTTCGATCGCGGCGTGCATCGCGAGCGCTCATCGCGAGCGCGTGGGAGGGATGGTGCTGTATTCGCCGGCCGGCGGCGTACAGTACCGGCGAAAGCAGCTCGAACGGTTCCGCGCCCACCTTGCCTACGCCGCGGAGCAGGGGCTGGCCGGTGTTGCCGACCTTGCGGCGACGACCCACGGCAACTTCACCTCAGACGCCAGACTGGGTCCGTGGGTCAGCGTGTTGCGCTCCGACCCTGATTTCGCCGCGCAGTACCGTGATCTCGGCAGCCTTCAATACCAGATCACTGTCGCGGCGATGGCGGCTCTGTTGTTCGACCGTGACACCGTGCCTGGCCCTGAACCCGATGACCTACTGGTATCGGACGTGCCCGCGCTCATCGTGCCGGGTGAAGATGCATCGCATGCGCCCTCGGCGGCGCGTTATCTACAGGAGTGCCTTCCCATCAACGAGTATTGGGACGTTCCGGTCGCAGCCCAGACCGCCGAAACTGCGCCGGCGCGGGTCATGAGTTTTCTGGGCTCAGTTGCCCTTTGAGACGTGCTTTGCCGTTCGGCCGATATGGGTACGCATCACGGAAGTCGCTTTGTCGACATCGCGCTTCTTGATCGCCGCCACAAACTGGCGGTGCTCCCGAATGCCTCGGATACCCATCTCCGGGTGTGACTGCTGGACGTGGCGCATCGAGAGCAGAGTGGGTCCGTGGAAAGAGTCAGCCAGCATCGCGATTGCCTTGTTATGGCTGGCCTGGGCGACGCGTGTATGGAACTCCGCTGACAGTTCCATCGGATAGAAACCTTCTTTCAAAGCCGCGTCGCCCCGGTTGCAGATCTCTGTCAGTTCGTCGATGTCCTGTTCAGTCGCACGCTCGCACACGAGCGGGATGATTCCGATCTCGAAAACCTGCCGCGCTTCGGTCACATCTTTGTCGGTCAGGCCCGACAAGCTGAGCAGATCCTCGATGCCTTCACCAATACGCTGGCTCGTTGGCGCCGTCACAAACGCGCCGCCGTGGGCGCCGACCTTGATGCGCACCATGCCGTTCGCCTCGAGGCCGCGCAGTGCTTCGCGCACCGTAACCCGGCTCACCCCGAGCTTGTCACCAAGTTCACGTTCGGCAGGCAGGCGGTCGCCCGGCCGCAGCTGACCTTCCCGAATCAACACACGTATCTGGTCGACAATCATCGCCGAGGCCCGGCCCGGACTGACCGGGCTGAACATCGAATCAGCCGGCGGTGGGGTCGTCGCGGGACTCTCGGATGCAGGCATGGACCAATGATAAGGCCAAGATCGCCCCGGCAGTACGGCGGCCATCCGCCACTTGAGCGCCGGCGTGGCGGGGGGCTTAGAGGTAGACGCCTCCTCGTAACAGTGGCACTAGCTTATCGCCTGTGTCATGACGCAGCGCCGCTCCGGTCGGTATGTCCAGGGCACGTACCTGCGCGGGCATCATCTGTTCCACGATCGTACGAATCATTCGCAGTCGATTCCCATGTGCCACAACTAATGTGACTGGCTGGTCCGCCATTCCACTGCTATAGCGGAATTCTAATAGGGCAGAACCCGTGTCATCAGTCGATCCGCCGCGAGCAGCGGCGGAAATCCCTGTGGCAGCTCGCCACGATTGCGTGCGATTCACAGCCGTTCGCGTCGATGGGCATCCTTTTCCGTCCCGTACCCCGTAGGTGCCAACGCAAGGTATTATGGTCAGTCCTTAATCTTTTGACTGGAGCATTAGATGCCGAAGGTTGTCTTCATCGCTTTGGACGGTGTGCAGCGCGTGGTGGACGCGCATCCCGGCGAGTCGGTCATGGCCGCCGCAGTACGCAGCGGCGTCCCCGGCATCGTCGGCGAGTGTGGCGGAAACTGCAGCTGTGCCACCTGCCACATCTATGTCGACGAAGAGTTCGCTGTGTACGTTGGTGGGCCTGAGGAAATGGAAGAGGACGTGCTCGAACTCGGTGCTGCCGCCGAGCGGCGTGAGTCCAGCCGATTGTCTTGTCAGATCACGATGATCGAGTCGCTCGACGGCCTGATCGTTCACATCCCTGAGGAGCAGTGAGGGTGAGCGCAGGGACGTTGATCGTCGGTGCCAGTCAAGCAGGAATGCAACTGGCCCTTTCGCTTCGTGAAGCAGGAGAAGGCGGACCAATAACACTAGTGGGCGAGGAGCCGCACGCGCCGTACCAACGGCCCCCATTGTCGAAGTCCTACTTGCAAGGCGGCATCGGCTTCGAACAGCTACTACTCCGTGCCCCGAAGTATCTGGCCGACCAGGACATTTCGGTACTCACGGGTGAGCTTGTCAATTGGCTTGAACTCGAGGGCGAGGGGCCGTCAGGAGTCGCCCTTACAGCGTCAGGAGAAACGCTGTGGTTCGACAAGTTGGCGTTGACTGTTGGCGCCAGTCCGCGACGACTGGCCGTGCCGGGCGCCGATCTCGATGGGGTGATCTATCTCCGGACAGCGAATGACGCCGCGAAGCTGCGACAGCTCCAGGGCGAAGCAGAATCCGTCGTCGTGGTCGGCGGCGGGTTCATCGGACTCGAAGCCGCGGCGGTTGCGCGTGCCCAAGGTAAAACGGTGACCGTTGTTGAGGCCGCCGATCGGTTGATGGGGCGAGCCGTGGCACCCGTGGTCTCCGACTTCTACCTCGATGCGCACGCGCGCCGCGGCGTCACCATACGTCTGAACGCGGAAGTAATGTCGCTGACCGGGCAGGATGCGCGCGTGCAGTCGGTGGAATTATCAGACGGCAGCAGCCTTCCCGCAGATCTTGTAATTATCGGTATCGGAGTCGTGCCACGGACCGAACTGGCGGACCAACTGGATCTTGTTTGTGACGGTGGCATTGTTGTCGACCGCTTCGCACGTACCAGCAATCCGAACGTCGTAGCGGCGGGCGATTGCACTGTTCAACCCGATTGGCGTACCGGCAGCGGCAAAGTGCGCTTGGAGTCGGTTCAAAACGCCATAATTCAGGCCAAAGCGGCTGCCGCGACATTGACGGGCAGGGTGGAGTCAGACCTGCCGGTGCCGCGGTTCTGGTCCGAACAGTTCGATCTCAAGCTTCGTATCGCCGGCTTGTCGAGGGGACACGACTATTACTTGGTTCGCGGCGCTCCCGAACGTGAGTCATTCTCCGTGCTCTATTACCACGACGACGCTTTGATGGCGGTTGACTCCGTCAACGCGCCAGGTGACTACATGGCAGTACAAAAGGTGCTCACCCAAGGATCCACAATCCGGGCCCAGGATGCCCGCGATGTCTCGGTTTCGCTTCGCGAACTGATCCGTCCCGCACCCGCGGAAGCTAGACGAATACGTCATCGATCTTGATCGGTCGGCTCAAAATGTGTTGCGCCAGTGCGAAGTCCAACAATTGCTCGAGCATTGGCCGGTTGAGCTCGACACCATAGGGCAGCGGGTCTGCGCCCGTCGTCTTCATCACCTCGGCGTACATCCGATCGGTTGGGCTGGTCACCTGTCCGTCGGCGAGCCGAGCGACATAGCGCTCCTTAGCTTTACTGAATGCTGCGTACACTGCAGCCGCAGCGTCCGGGTAGCGCTGCAGCACCTCGTCCTTGAGGACTATGAGGTGATTGATGGGGTAAAACGAACGATCACGCAGGGCGGTGATTGCGGCACCGTGGGGGTCGGCGATCAACGGCGCGATATCAGGATGGTCGACGTCGACGCCGATGACCGCATCGATTTCGCCTGCGATCAACATATCGGCCATGTCTGCGCTGGGGCCGGCGGAGACCACGTTGGACGGAGGGACGTACGACTCCACGTGTTCATCGCCGGAAAGCAGCCAAGTCACTCGGTCGAGGTCGACGTCGTATTCCGAGGCGAGAATGCCGCGCGCCCACACACCGGTGGTGACGGTATACCCGCGGTTGACGCCGACCCGCCGGCCTTCGAGGTCTTTCGGGTGTCGGATCGTCGAGTGCCGGTTGTACAGGATGGCCCCGTGGTGAAACCCCCGCACGAGAAAGACTGGTAAGGCGGTGAAGGCGACACCGTGTTCACGTGCGGTCAGGTAGGTCGTGAGCGCCATCTCGCTGACGTCGAACTCCAGGTGCCGAACCATTCGGCGGAACCCCTTGACCAACACGGGTATTTCCTCGAACTTCAGCTGAAATCCTGCAGGAGCTACCGAGCCGTCCTTGACGGCTTGGTTGGCTCCTTGAGAGCGCGTCAGCGTGGTCAGCACGCGGCGGTTTTCGGGCATCAGTCTCCGGGCACTGGCGGCTTGGATAGCATATTGGTAAATTGGCATGACCATTGTGTCACGGTCGCTGTGGGCAGTAGCAAGTCATGCCATTATTCGGAATCATCACCGCGGCAGAACAGGCGATTTGCGGATCGCCCTGCGGCGAGCGCGGCAGTCTGAGGCGCCGGGTTTGAGCACATCGCGCTGATGCTGAGGCACCGTATCCGGATCGTGTCGCGGAGTGTGTTGCCGAAACGATCATTCCCGAGGGTCGAAGGACTGGCGGCGTGGCAACGCCTTGGAAAACGGGCAGTTACCGGCAATGGCGGCCGACGCTGCAGATGGTAAATTGGCATGACCATCGTGCCATAAGGTGATTGCGAGGATGAGTTGGTCGAGCGCGTTCTGGCTGCTGTACGTACGGCGCCGAACACCACAGAGTTGCGGGAGTTGCCCCGGCCGGAACTGTCCGATGATTCCGCGCTGCTGAAGGTCGAGGTCGCGGGGATATGCGGCACGGATGTCAAGATGTATTCCAAACCGCCGTTCGACGAGCCGGTGATTATGGGCCACGAGAACGTCGGCATCATCGCCGCGGCGGGAAAGAAGTTCACGCGGTTGCACGGTGTGGGCGAAGGCGACCGAATCTTCGTCGAGCATTACGTTGGTTGCTATCAGTGCGAATGGTGCCGAATCGGCGAGTACCGCCACTGCGAGGCAACGGACTGGCGAACGAACGCCGATGCGCGCAGATACGGTTACACCTCAGCCAACAACGCCGGAACGCTGTGGGGTGGCTTCTCCGAATACATGTACTTGCCGTGGAATGCCGTGGTACACAAGGTGCCCGAAAGTGTCGATGCTGAACTGGCCGGTCTCGTTACTCCCTTGTCGAACGGCATCGAGTGGGCACTGATCGCCGCGGGTGTCGGTTACGCCGACACTGTTCTGATTCAAGGGCCGGGCCAGCAGGGACTGTCGCAAGTCGTGGCTTGCAAGCAAGCCGGCGCGTCCCAAATCATCGTTACGGGCGCTTCTCGGGACAAAGCTCGCCTGGACCTCGCGTTGGAGCTCGGTGCAGACGAGGTCATCGACATCGACGCCGAAGCTCCCTACGACCGGATCGTGGATCTGACCAACGGGCGCGGCGTCGACTTCGTGCTCGACTGCACCTCGCGGGCTGGTGTGGAACCGGTGTTGCTCGGTATCGACGCCTTGAAACGCCGTGAGGGCACAATGCTCATCCAGGGGGAACTTGCCGCGTTCCCTGATTTCCCGGTGAAAAAGCTCACGGAGAAGGCCATCACGATCAGAAGCGCACGCGGCCATAGTTACCGCGCGTGTGAGCTTGCACTCAAACAGCTTGCGTCGCACAGGTTTCCGCTGGAGCGGCTGTCGACGCACAAATTCCCGCTCGATCAGGTCGACAGGGCTATCCGAGCGCTGGCTGGTGACACAGAGGACGCCGACGTGATCCACATTTCGCTGATGCCTTGGCTGGGAAGGGAGTCTTGACGGTGTCTGTCGTCATCCGCAATCCGCCTCGCGCCCATCCCGCGGTGCGGGATGAACTCGCCCAGTTCGGAGTTGCGACCATTCATGAAGCACAGGGCCGCACCGGGCTGCTCGCTGCGTACATGAGGCCGATCTACACCGGTGCACGGGTCTGCGGATCGGCGGTGACTGTCAGTGTCCCGTCAGATGACAACTGGATGGTCCATGTGGCGGTGGAGCAGTGTCAGGCAGGCGATGTCTTGGTGATCGCTCCCGAAGAGCCCTCGGAGTATGGGTATTTCGGTGAACTGCTGGCCACGGCACTCGCGGCCCGGGGTGTCGGTGGTCTGATGATCGACGCCGGATGCCGGGACGTCGCTGAACTCGCCGCCATGAAGTTTCCGGTCTGGTCAAAATGTGTCTCAGCACAGGGGACGGTTAAAAAACGCCTTGGTTCGGTCAATATTGGGATCACGTGCGCCGGCGCATGGGTCGAACCGGGTGACGTCGTGGTCGGCGACGACGACGGTGTCGTAGTCGTCCCCCGCACGGAGGCCGCTGCCGTCGCAGCGGCATCCAAGCTGCGCGAGACCAAGGAAGCCGCGAACCGGAAGCGTTACATGCGTGGTGAACTCAGCCTCGACGTCAACAACATGCGTGGCGACCTTGCCCGCGCGGGGTTGCGCTATGTCGACTACGAGGACGCCGTGCGGTGATCATTGACATCCACGGTCACTACACCACGGCACCGCCGGCGCATCAGGCGTTTCGTGACCAACAGCTCGCGGCGTTGGAAAATCCCAGCGTGCCGGCACCGGCAGCGCCGAGGATCGGTGAAGACGAGCTCCGAGAGAGCGTCGAGAACAATCAGCTGCGCGTGCTTCGCGAGCGAGGTGGTGATCTGATGCTGTTCTCGCCGAAAGCTTCCGGGATGGAGCACCACATAGCGGACCAGGCCACCGCCACCGCGTGGGCCCGTGCGTCCAACGACCTGGTCCACCGTGTGGCGCAACTTTATCCCGACGCTTTCGCGCCAGTGGCTCAGTTGCCACAGACACCTTGTGGAGACCTGCGTCCGGTGGTCGACGAGCTACGACGTTGCGTGGATGAACTCGGTTTCGTCGGGTGCAACGTCAACCCGGATCCGACGGCCGGGTACTGGACGTCGCCCCCGATGACGGACGAATACTGGTACCCGCTGTACGAGGCCATGATCGAGTTGGAAGTGCCTGCGATGGTGCATGTTTCGATCTCGTGTAATCCAAACTTCCACACGCTCGGCGCGCACTACCTCAACGCTGACACGAGCGTTTTCATGCAGTTCGTGCAGTCGGACTTGTTCCAGCGATATCCGAAGCTGACCTTTGTGATCCCGCACGGAGGTGGCGCCGTCCCGTACCACTGGGGCCGTTACCGCGGCTTGGCGGCTCGGCTGGGCCGACCAGACCCAAGCGAACTCCTGGGAAATATGTACTTCGACACTTGCGTCTATCACCAGGCTGGAATCGATCTGCTGCACCGGGTTATCGGTCCGGCTAACCTGCTCTTCGCTTCCGAAATGCTCGGCGCGGTTCGAGGAGTTGACCCGGACACCGGAGTCGCATGGGACGACACGCTGGTCTACATCAACGAACTCGATTTGAGTGAGGAAGAACACCACGCAGTGGTGGAGGGTAACGCGCGCCGAGTGTATCCCCGGCTGGACCGGCATTTGGCCAGTAAAGATCTCGCCGGCAACGGATCCGCCGCAGTCGACGTCCGCTTCGGATGAGTTGACGGGCGATAAGGATACGTCTCGCACGGCAACCGGGGAACAACCAACAACAGAAGGAGCCGAGAGTCGGTGAGCACGATCCCAGAGCTCGACGTCGATATCTTCTCCGACGAGGTGTTGCGTGATCCGTTTCCCACGTACGCGCGCATGCGTGAGCTAGGGCCGGTCGTCCGTCTGACCGCTAATGGCGTGCTCGCGGTCGCGCGGTATGCCGAAGTGCGGGCAGTCCTCATGGACCACACGCGATTCATCTCGGGCAAAGGTGTCGGCTTCAACAATCAGTTCAACGAGGTCCGTAGACACAGCGTCATCGCGTCCGACCCGCCACGCCACGAGATGCTGCGCGGTGTTCTCCAGGATCGTTTGGGGCCTCGTTCGATTCGCAGTGTGGAGCAGATCATTCGGCCCAGAGCTCAATCGCTTGTCGACGAGATGACCAGAAGAGAGTCCTTTGATGCGGTGACCGACTTCAGTCAGGTCTTTCCCGTAGAGGTCGTCGGAGAGCTGATCGGCCTCCCCGTTGATGCTCGCTCGGAGTTGCTGCGCTGGGCCAGCGGTGCGTTCAACGCCTTTGGCCCGCCGGGTGATCGCACCTCGGCAGGCCTGGCCGACATCGCCGAGCAGTTCGAGTACATCCGCAACGTCGCAACGAGGGACCAACTGGCCCCGGGCAGCATGGGTGCCGCGGTATACGAAGCGGCCGACGCTGGGGTCATCCCCGAGGAGTACTGCCTGCACCTACTTTCGGCGTACCTTACGGCGGGGATGGACACGACCGTCAATGCGCTTGGGGCGATGGTGTGGCTGCTCGGGACGCATCCTGAGCAGTGGCAGGAACTCCGCGGGTTACCCCACCGGGTCAACGCCGTCGTGAATGAGGTGTTGAGGATCGAAGCACCTGCGCAGCTCTTCTCCCGTGTCGCAGCGGTGGACGCCGAGGTGAGCGGAATTGAGATCGCCGCGGGTGAGCGGGTTGCTGTCATCTATGGAAGCGGCAATCGCGATGAGCGCCAGTATCCCGAGCCAGACAAATTCGACATTCACCGAAACGCCGCGGGTCATCTGACCTTTGGAACCGGTCTTCATGCCTGCGCGGGTCAGGTTTTGGCCCGGATCGAGCTCCAGGCGGTATTGGAATCGATGATCGAGCGCGTCGAGACGATCACGATTGGCGAGCCCACCCGCAAGCTCAACAACGTGTTGCGTGGATTCCGTAATGTCCCTGCGACCTTCACGCCCGCTCCGATCAAGAATCCAGTACTTTCCGGAGAAACGGCGTGATCGGCAGTCGCCACAGCCATATCTATGTCGATGGTGTCTGGCGGGAGTCCGATTCCGATGCCTTCATCGACCTCACCGATCCGGCCACCGAGGACTGGGTCGGGAGCGTCCCAGACGGGAGCTCCGCCGATGTAGCGTCGGCGGCGATCGCGGCACGCGCCGCGCTGCGGGGGTGGGCCGAAGCGCCATCCAAAGATCGTGCAGCCCTGATCGCCGCGCTGGCCGACAGTTTCGATGAACGATGCGAGGAGATCGCGCGCCTCGTGACGGCCCAGAATGGAGCCGTAATCTCGAGGTCGCGTCGTACCAATGGCACTCGTCCCATAGCTCTCTACCGCCACTGTGCCGAGATAGCCGGATCCTTCGAGCCCGAAGTCGCCAGTGCCGACGGGAAGGGCATCGTCAGACGTGAACCGGTGGGTGTCGTCGGGATCATCATCCCGTGGAACGCGCCCCAGTCCTTATTAGCCCACAAGCTGGCTCCGGCTCTCGCCGCAGGGTGCACGGTCGTCGTGAAACCTGCGCCGGAAACACCTTTGGACTCATTGCTCATCGGGGAGCTCGCTGCGGCAGTCGGATTCCCTCCCGGGGTGATCAACGTCGTCACCGGTGGCCGTACGACAGGGTCCGCGGTGATTGACGATCCGAACATAGACATGGTGTCCTTCACCGGCTCCACGGATGCTGGTCGCGCAATCGCCTCGCGTGCAGGCCATTTGTTGAAGCCGGTCGTAGCGGAGCTGGGTGGAAAGTCGGCGGCCGTGTTGCTCGACGATGCGGACCTCGAGCTCTTCGCCGACAACTTGGTCACCACCTGCCTGCCGAATACGGGGCAGGTCTGCTACTCGTGCACGCGTGTCATCGCGCCTCGCGCACGCTTCAGCGATGTACTCGAGGTCGTCACATCATGCTTGGCCAGTGCTCAGTTGGGTGACCCGCTGGATCCAGGGACAGTCTTCGGTCCGCTCGTCAGCGCGGCGCAGCGTGCACGTGTCGAGGACTACATCGACTCGGCTGGTGCCGAAGGAGCTCGGGTGATCCTCGGGGGTGGCCGTCCGTCCATTGCGACCGGCTTCTACGTCGAGCCCACGGTGATCGTCGACGTCGACCGTACGATGCGCGTGTTCCGCGAAGAGATATTCGGGCCCGTGCTGGTCGTGGTTCCTCATGACGGAGATGAGGACGCGACACGAATGGCCAATGATTCGTCATATGGGCTTGGCGGTGCGGTGTTCAGTCGTGACGTCGAGCGTGCGACGGCGGTGGCGCGCAATATGCATACCGGGCGCATCTCGATTAACGCGCGGAGCCACGGTGTCTCCGCCCCAGCCGAGGGATACAAAGACAGCGGAGTCGGCGGCTCGCTCGATATCTCCTCCCACCTTCGACTCAAGTCCATTGCCGGGGTGGTCGACGTCGACCGGCATGCGAAAAGCGCTCGGCAGTAAGAAGGGCTTGCTTGGCAACACTTGCGCGAACCCCATTAACCCTGTCCATAACGTCGATGACGTTGCCGCCCAAAAAGGAAGGTCACACATGACAACCACAGTTCGCGACATCAGCATCATCCGAGCTGCCGTCGACCGTATCCAAACCGCTTTCGTGACAGGGCAACCAGCACCACCGGTGCGCACGCTGATCGGCGCGGAGGACATCGATTCGGCGTATGCGGTTCAGCAGGAGCTCAACGCTCGCCGGGTGGCGGCGGGAGGAGTGGTAATCGGTCGAAAGATCGGCCTGACTGCTCCTTCAGTACAGCAACAACTCGGCGTCGACCAACCGGATTTCGGTGTCCTATTTGCGGACATGGACGCATCCGGCGAGACGCTCGTTCCTTATCGAAAGTTGTTGCAGCCCAAGGTCGAAGCCGAAGTCGCCTTCGTACTCGCGGAAGATATCGACAGAGATGTGTCAAGCGAAGATCAAATTCGAGGATCGATTCGCTACGCCGTTGCGGCACTGGAGATCGTGGATAGCCGCATAGCGAATTGGGACCTGAGTATCGCTGACACCGTGGCGGACAACGCCTCCAGCGGGCTGTTCGTTCTGGGGGAGAACCGGCTCGAAATCGACGAATTCGAGCCCCGGGACGTCGTCATGCGAATGTCGGCCGATGGCGTTCCGGTATCAGCGGGCTCTGGGGCGGCCTGTCTGGGTGACCCGATCCTTGCATTGATGTGGTTGGCCAGGACAGCTGCTGCGTACGGGCAGCCACTTCGCGCTGGCCAGATCGTTCTTTCGGGAGCGCTTGGACCCATGGCCGCGGTCAGGCCCGGCGTTCATGTCGAAGCGGAGATCGAGCCTCTGGGATCGGTTTCCGCCACGTTCTCAGAGGCATGATGGCAATGACGAAAGTCGCCATCATCGGTTCGGGGCACATGGCACCGACCTCATGCAGAAGATCATGCGAATTACCGCGGTACTGGACGTCGCCGGGATGGTGGGCATCGATCGCGCTGCCCGGCGTCGCACGGGGAGAGGTCGAGTGTTCCGATAACCCGTGAGGGCCTGCAGCGCCTGATTGCGATGTCTCATTTCGACGAGATCGACATCGTGCTATGGAGAAGCGAGGTTTGATCGTGCGCCTCGGCGTCGGTGGACGTCTACCGCCTTCGTCGCTGTAGCGCTTATTCGTCGAACCCTTCACCTGGGATGGCAAACACCGCCCGTGCGTTTTCGTTGAGATTGGCAAATCCATCGATAATCACCTGCTTCACGCGCATCTCGTTGTCAGCTATGCGAATCAGCCACGTGCGAAAGGCCGACCCGGTGAATTCTTCGCTGACCAACGAGGGTGCTTTCCAGCGTCGAAAGTAGAACTCAAGATGGGTCGTCAGCTCGACCACACCCTCCTTCGCCGGGATGTAGGAAAGTACGTGGCGCAGTTCCAGGCGTTCGTCGAAGATCCCGGCCCGTTGGTCAAGGTACGTCTGCAGACCATCGCGGCCTTTCCACTGGTAACCACCACGAAAACCGATCTGAAAGTCGTCGGTGAGGACCGCCGCGAACATCGGTTCGGCATTCCGTTGCTTCTCCATGCTTAGGAACGCGTCGAGGGTGGCAATGAAGCCAGGCAAATCTGGGGCGCCGCTGAGCATTTCACTGTCGGCTTCCACTTTTTTGGACGTCATCAGCCGAGATTGCGGGCTAGCTCGGCGGCGGCGTCTGTTAGGGCAGTGCGAGCTTTGCGGATATCTGAGGGCCCGAATCGATAACTGGGCGCTGACGCATTGAGTGCCAGCCTCATCTGGGAACCTCCTACGGGTACGGCCACGGCAACAGACGCGACGCCTTCCTCACTTTCCTGGTTGCTGGTCGCAAACCCACTCTTTCTGACCTCTGCCAATTGAGCGCGCAGTTCGGTGAGGGTACGCACGGAATGCTCGGTGAGTGGCTCCAAATGTGGGTCGGGATACAACTGGTCAAGCTCGTCATCGGATAGTCCGGCGAGTAGGACTTTACCTGTCGACGTGCAATGGGCAGCACGTGTAGTACCCAAACGCGAAATCACTCGAACAGCAGAAGGGCTTTCGAGTGCCGCGATGAAGCGAACGAGTCTGCCGTCCAACGTTCCTACGTGCACGGTTTCTTGCAACGTCTCCGCGAGGTGGCGCAGAATCGGCGCGGCGGTGCGCGGTATGTCCATCCTGGAGTGCACAGCGAACGCCACGTTCGTCAAGGACGGTCCGGGCTGGTATGCCCTGCTGATCGGATCTTGGCGGACAAAACCGCGGTACTGAAGCATGGATAACAGGCGATGCGCGGTCGACGAAGCGACCTGCAGGTACTCGCTGGCGTCAGTGAGCCGGATCTGAGAGCGGTCTCCGAGGAGGAGGATTAGGCGAAGAGCATTGTCGACAGACTCGATCGGATATTGCGGGAGCTTTCCGGTGCTGTCATGCTCCATGCCCGCGACAGGAGGTTTCTGCATGACAGAGACCTTACCGCGGTGAAAGCCGAATGCAGCTCGAAGAATCGCGACGCTCAGGCATCGGCGGCGTAATGTCGCCTCACCGCACAACATCTGGCACCGCCGTCGGCCCGGGCGGTCCGCAGACTTGCTTCCCGCGGCGTCGTCGTCGGTGACCAGTCCAATCCGTAGGCGGCGCAAAATCTCCGACGAAATCTGCTCGGCCAGTACCGCTGACAGCTGCTGGCATCCCACGCATGCCTGCCCGTGCGCAGCAGTACCGGGCCGGTCGTTTTCGTTACGGGCCCTGTGCCCACTCGTCGCAAATCGCGTGGGCAAGGAAGACATACTGCCTCGGGCGGTGAATGCCGTTGTGGACGTTTCGTCGAAGGCAACGAAGCGGGCTGCGCGACAGTTCGACAGCTCAGCGAGGCCGGTTGACTACACCGGCAAATTGACGGCATACTCTCTGCTAGACAGAGTCGTGTTCTACATAACAGTGAAGGCGCCTCAGTCGAGGATTGGGTCCCGTCGCTGAGTCATGGAGTTGAAGATGCAGGATCACGGTGAGGTGTTGGCGGCAGTACGCACTGGCATGATTCCGGCGCACGTGTACAACGACAAGCAGATTTTCTCGCTCGAAAAGGAGCGGCTGTTCAGTCGGGCGTGGTTGTTCGTCGCGCACGAGTCCGAAATTCCGCAGCCGGGCGACTACGTGGTCAGGCAAGTGCTACAGGATTCGTTCATCGTCGCTCGTGATTCTGCAGGCGAGGTCCGGGTGATGTTCAATATGTGCCTCCATCGCGGTATGCAGATTTGTCGGGCGGAGATGGGGAACGCGTCGAATTTCAGATGCCCTTACCACGGGTGGTCTTACCGCAACGACGGCCGCATTATCGGACTGCCTTTTCACCAAGAGGCCTACGGAGGGGAGGCGGGGTTCAACAAGGCGGGTCAGACCCTGTTGCCAGCGCCGAGTGTGGCCAGTTACAACGGGTTGATCTTCCTGTCGATGGATCCTGACGCAGAATCGCTTGAAGATTACCTGGGTGATTTCAGGTTCTATCTCGATTTCTACACCAAGCAGGGCCCCAACGGTCTCGAGGTGCAGGGTCCCCAGCGTTGGCGGGTAAAAGCGAACTGGAAGATCGCAGCTGAGAATTTCGCCGGGGACATGTACCACACGCCGCAGACGCACACGTCGGTGGTCGAGATCGGCCTGTTCCGAGAGCCGAAGGCTCACAAGCGCAAAGACGGCGCAACCTATTGGGCGGGCAGAGGTGGGGGGACCACATACAAGCTGCCTGAGGGGAGTTTCGAAGACCGGATGAGCTATGTCGGCTACCCGGCGGAAATGATCAGTCGTGCCAAGGCGACCTGGACCGAGCAGCAGCGACAGGTGGTGGGCGCCGATGGGTTCATGATCTCGGCGGCGACGTGCTTTCCGAACATCAGCTTCGTGCACAACTGGCCGAAAGTCGAGGACGGCGAGCACGTCTTGCCGTTCATTTCGATTCGAGTATGGCAGCCCATTAGCGAGAACGAGACTGAAGTGCTGTCCTGGTTTGCGGTGGATTCTGATGCCCCGGAAGCGTTTAAGGCGGCCTCATACAAGGCTTATTTGATGTGTTTCGGCTCGACGGGAATGTTCGAACAAGACGATGTCGAGAATTGGGTGTCGCTGACCAACACCGCGGGGGGTTCGATGGCCCGCCGACTGCGGCTGAACAGCCGGATGGGGCTGCTCGCAGACGATGCCCGGGTGGTCGACACCCTAAGCAGCGCTCAGTTTCACGGGCCTGGATACGCTCAGCTCGGTTACAACGAGAACAATCAACGGCAATTATTGAGGCTCTGGGCTGACTACCTCGACATGCCGCCGCTGCGAGTCGACCCGGCTACTGTGCTCACCGACAACCCGCAAGGTATTGAGCCAATGGTGCAGACCAATGGCCGGGCCGTTGCCGGTATCGACTCGGAGTCGGCTCCGACGTCGGTGATGCTGTGACCGTCGAGGATCAGCGCACTGGTCGACCCATGGCCCCATCGGTACTTGGTGCGCACGCAGCCCGCGCCCAACGTGTGGGGGAAGCCTTGCCGTTCGACGATTCTCGCCATCTGGAGGCGCATCGCTTCCTCATCAACGAGGCGTACCTTCTCGATGCCCAAGACTACGACAGGTGGCTGGGTGTTCTTACCGAGGACATTCACTATTACATGCCGGTGCGGATCACCACCGCCGCCGGCGCCGGATTCGATAGCTCAGCAGGAATGGCGCATTTCGACGAGAACAAATACTCACTCAGTCGTCGGGTTGCGCGATTCGCCACCGAGCACGCCTGGACTGAGGATCCGCCGTCGCGCCTGCGTCACTTCATCACCAACGTGCGCACATTCCTCACCGACGACGCCGACTACCTCGCGGTCGACAGCGCTGAGTTGTTGTTCCGCAGCCGCGGCGACGTCAATGAGTCCACGCTCCTTTCATGCGGTCGTGAGGATCTCCTACGTCGCGATGGCAACGCCCTCAAACTCGCCCGGCGCACAATCGCCGTCGATGAATCAGTGCTTCGAATGCAGAATCTGGCGGTATTCCTATGAGCTCGAATCGACCCGGCGAGGGCGCGCAGTCACCACCACAATCGGCGTGCGAGGAACTGGCTACGCTGCTGGCCGGGGCGACCGGCGATGCACTTAACATCGCCAACGAGTTCGCAGAGGTCGTCGTGCGCCGAGTGACCACTCGCAACGGAGCTCGGCTGTTGATTCAGGCGCCAAAATCGGCGCAGTGGGTGTCGCTGGATGCCTTGGAGATCGAGGCGTTGACCTGGCAGAACCCAGCCACCTTAGCGGCCATGGTGGGGAACGCAGGGACTCCCTTGATTCTGGGCGACGAGGTATGACTGGCTGGCTGGCGGGCAAACGCGCATTGATCGTCGGCGGAGGTTCGGGTATCGGTCGGGCCACCGTCGACGCGTTCCTGAACGAGGATGCCCAGGTCGCCGTGCTCGAGTACGACAGCGATAAGTGCTCGGCGCTGCGCCATCAGCTGCCCGACATCCCGGTAATCGAGGGTGATGGGACCACCCACACCGCCAACGACGAAGCTGTGCAGGTCGCTGCCGACGCGTTCGGCGGACTCGACACATTGGTGAACTGCGTGGGGATCTTCGATTTCTACCGTCGTCTTCAGGACATCCCCCCCGAGCGAATCGACAAGGCGTTCGACGAGATGTTTCGTATCAACGTCCTGAGTCATATCCACTCAGTCAAGGCTGCAGTGCCGGCATTGATGGGCCAGGACGGCGCCTCGATCATCCTCACCGAGTCCGCTTCATCATTTTATCCAGGACGTGGCGGCCTGCTGTATGTCGCGTCGAAGTTCGCGGTGCGTGGCCTCGTCACCGCACTGGCTCACGAACTCGCGCCGAGGATCCGTGTGAACGGTGTTGCCCCAGGGGGAACGTTGAACACCGACCTGCGCGGACTCGACAGTCTCGACCTTGGCGCCCGCCGTCTGGATGCTGCACCCGACCGGGCCCGCGAATTGGCTGCTCGCACACCGCTCAACGTGGCCCTATCGGGTCACGACCACGCGTGGAGTTACGTCTTTCTCGCTTCGCACCGCTCCCGCGGGCTTACCGGCGAAACGATCCGCCCCGACGGCGGTTTCGGCCTCGGACCTGCACCCCAGCGCAATTGAACCCGACGAACATAGGGAAGGAAAGCACATGGACGGAGTCATAAAGGCTAACCACGCGGTATGTCAGGGATACGCGAACTGTGTCGTAGCCGCCGAGGACTACTTCGACATCGACGACCGGGGACTCGTGTTGGTCCGGAAGACGGAGGTCCCTTCCGCGGACAGGACCCGGGTCGAGGAGGCTGCGCGCAGCTGTCCGGTGGCAGCGTTGGAAGTCGTAGACGAATGACGTCACGGGTCGTCATCGTCGGCAGTTCTGTCGGCGGGGTCCGCACGGCCCAGGCGCTGCGATCGGAAGGCTACGACGGCGACATCGTCCTCGTGGGCGAGGAAACTGCACTGCCCTACGACAAACCGCCGCTATCCAAAGCGTTGCTTGCGGGTACGAGTGACATCGCGGCTGCGACGTTACTCACCAGAGACGCTGCCGCCGCCGACGCCATCGAGCTTCGCCTCGGCCGCCGCGCGATCGGAGTGGATGTCGCAGCGTGCGAGGTTGAGTTCGCCGATGATGAGCCCCTGCACTACGACCACCTGGTGGTGGCCACCGGAGCGAGCGCGCGACCATCCCCGTGGGGCCAGGGACCGGGCGTTCATGTGCTACGCACCCTAGAGGACTGTCTGCGGCTAAGGGCCGACCTCGTTGCCGGTGCCCGCCTCGTGGTGATCGGGGCAGGATTTATTGGGGCCGAGGTCGCGTCAACCGCGCGGTCACTGGGGCTGCAAGTGACGGTTGTCGACCCGGTGCCGGTGCCGATGAGCCGGGTGCTTACCGAAGAGATCGGTGGGTGGTTCGTCGATTTGCACCGAGACCACGGAGTGCACACGCGATTCGGCGTCGGTGTCGAGAATATTGAGGGGGAGCGCGGCAACTTGGAGGTCGGCCTCACGGACGGGACCGTCGTGGAAGCCGACACGGTGGTGGTGGGCATCGGCGCCGTGCCGAACGACGGCTGGCTGATGCCGTCCGGACTGGTCGTCGATGACGGCCTGGTCTGCGACGAGTTCTGTCGTGCCGTCACGTCAGAAAACGTCTACGCAGTCGGCGACGTGTCGCGTTGGTTTCATCGCGCCCGCGGCGTGATGATGCGCATCGAACACTGGACAAACGCGGTCGACCAGGCGTCTTGCGTCGCGCACAATATCTCGCACCCCGACCATCTGCGCTGCTACGAGCCCGTCGAGTACGTATGGAGCGACCAGTACGACTGGAAGATCCAGTTTTGCGGCCAAACAACTCACCTAAGTGAGCCACTCGTCGTCGGAGATCGATTGTCCGACAATCGATTCACAGCGCTCTACCCCGATGGCGAGCAACGTTTGAGCGGCGCCGCGATCGTGAACTGGCCTCGAGCACTGATCGAGTGCAGGCGTGCACTGAAGGCCGGCAGCGATCTCGAAACTGTGCGGGGGAGGCTCGAACTGTTGACGAACCCACCCGACACTGCCGCGACGCGATCACCATAGTGCGGCCACACGTGGTTGCCCGCCCCATTGGACGTGGCACTGTACGTGCACCGAAGACGCTCGCAGCGGCGTCGCAATCTTAATTCGACAACGTCTCACCAGCGGGGAAAACGGCCCTCAAGATCAACGCCTTGCCGTTATCTCGCCTCACCCGATCTCGAGTTGCTCCCCAGCGGCAACAGTGTCGTCATTGTGTTGTGCGCCGATCCGAGATGACTAGCGGAGCTGGCGCGAGTCGGCACGGGGGGCCGCCGACGTGTTGGCTGAAGATAGATAGTCTTTCCGCAGATCGGCGCGCGAGCAGCTCAACGAACACGCTCGCAAGTCCATCCGGGAGCACCCGCGACACCACGAATTGCGGCACCGGATGACCTGGATGGCGGCGGAGTCGAATTCGTCTAGCGTGCTGCATAACTCGACCTTTCGCCCCGTTAGGGGTACTGACCCAAGAGGTCAGCTCAGTGCTGCCCGTGCGCTATTGACGCGACCGGCGGGTGCCGATAATCTCTAATTGACAGAGTGTCATTCTGCCAACCAGAGAAGGTAGCCAATGTCCACCGCCGAGAGTTCAGAGCTCCGCGAATTCGACGTCGAGCTCGAGGCTGCCAACTTACGTGGGCAATGGATATACGACGAAATGCTGGAAAGCGTCGTCGGCGGCCCCAAGCCCGCCGGTGTTCCCTTTCTGTGGCGATGGCACGATGTTCACGCGAAGCTTCTGAAGTCGTGCGACGTGATGCCCGAAAGTTTGACGGCGCGACGCAATCTCTCGTTCATCAATCCGGATGCCCGGGGAACCACGCACACCATGAACATGGGCATGCAGATGCTCAAGCCCGGCGAGATTGCCTATGCGCACCGCCACACCATGGCAGCGCTGCGGTTCGCTATTCAAGGCGGCCCCGGCCTGATTACTGTGGTGGACGGCGAGCCGTGCCAAATGGAGGACTACGACCTCGTCTTAACCCCTCGCTGGACGTGGCACGACCACGAGAATGCCACTTCGGAGAACGTCGTTTGGCTCGACGTGCTCGATATCGGATTGGTGCTCGGGCTCAATGTTCCCTTCTATGAGTCCTACGGCGAGAAGCGCCAACCTCAACGCGAAGAGCCTGGAGAGCATCTCGCCGACCGCGGGGGCCTACTCCGCCCTGCGTGGGAGCAGGTCAAGACGGCGAACTTTCCATTCCGCTATCCCTGGCGCGACGTCGAGCGGCAGCTCCAGCGGATGGCGGGCCTTGCGGGCAGTCCCTACGACGGCGTCGTCCTGCGGTATGCCAACCCCGTCACAGGCGGATCGACCATGCCAACGCTCGATTGCTGGGTGCAATTGCTGCGGCCCGGCCAGCGGACCGACGCCCATCGCCACACGTCGAGTGCCGTGTATTTCGTCGTGCGTGGCGAAGGGACGACGGTCGTCGACGACGTGGAGCTTGACTGGGGGCCCCACGACAGTTTCGCGGTGCCTAACTGGAGCACCCATCACTTCGTCAACCGGTCGACAGAAGATGCCGTGCTGTTCTCGGTCAACGACATCCCCACACTCAAGGCGCTCAATCTCTACTACGAAGAGCCCGAGCTGTCATTGGGGGCGCACCCGTTTCCCCCAGTACCCGCCAACCTCCGAGCCCGCTGACGTTTCACCAGAAAGGCAATGCCTGTGCCTGACACGAAGTTGACCGTTGATGACATCACCGGGGTCGTCGGCATCATTCCTACGCCCTCCATCCCGACGGCCGACCAGCCCGACACAACATTCTCCGTGGACCTCGACGAGGCGGCGACGCTTGCCGACTCGATGGTCCGCGGCGGGGTCGACGTGCTTATGACCACAGGCACCTTCGGCGAGTGTGCTTCGCTGACATGGGACGAGTTGCAAAGCTTCGTCGCCACCGTCGTCGATGCCGTCGCGGGGCGAATCCCGGTTTTCGCTGGAGCGACGACGCTCAACACCCGCGATACGATCACTCGAGGTCGTCGGCTCGGCGAGCTCGGTGCCGACGGTTTGTTCGTCGGTCGTCCGATGTGGCTGCCCCTCGACGACGCCGGGATTGTGCGCTTCTATCGCGATGTGGCCGAGGCAGTGCCGAACCTGGCAATGGTTGTCTACGACAACCCAGGCGCCTTCAAGGGAAAGATCGGGACCCCCGCATACGAGGCGCTTAGCCAGATACCGCAGGTTGTCGCTGCCAAGCATCTCGGACTGCTCAGTGGCTCCGCCTTCCTCTCCGACCTCCGCGCCGTCGGCGGTCGTGTGCGGCTACTGCCGCTTGAGACCGACTGGTACTACTTTGCCCGGCTATTCCCAGAGGAGGTCACCGCCTGTTGGTCGGGCAATGTGGCCTGCGGCCCTGCGCCGGTAACCCACTTGCGCGACTTAATCCGAGCCCGCCGCTGGGACGACTGTCAAACGCTCACCGACGAACTCGAGGCCGCTCTCGAGACGCTCTACCCGGGCGGCAACTTCGCCGAATTCCTCAAATACAGCATCCAGATCGACAACGCCCAATTCCAAGCAGCCGGTTTTATGCGCACCGGGCCCACCCGGCCGCCGTACACCGAAGTGCCGGAGTCCTACTTGGCTGGAGGGCGCGAGGCCGGCAAGAACTGGGCCGCACTCCAGCAGCGCTATGCGTCACTTACCGTCTCGAACCACTGAATCGCCCGAGGACAGCACATGTTGGTGAAGGCGTTGGGTTATGTGGGTGTGGAGTCTCCGGATGCGAAGGAGTGGTTGGAGTTCGGTCCGGA
>NZ_MVIM01000001.1 GCF_002086795.1 Mycolicibacterium tusciae
GGAACATCGCGACGCCATCGGCGGATGCGCAGGTCGCGGCGTGCCGCGCGGCGCTGGCCGCGGGCGGCGTCGACGCCCCCCCCGGGGGCGCGGGGGCAGCCCCCCGCCCCCGCCCCCCCGGTGGGGGCCCGCCCCCCCGGCCCCCCCGGCACAGGGGGGGGGCGAAAATACCGGCGGCGGTGGCGGTGCCATCGGCGGTGCCGGGGGCATCGGCGCCTGCTGATTCATCAGCACGATCGGGGCGCCGGGGGGCGGTGGCACCTGATCGGGCGGCATCGGCAAGAACATGTGGTTGTTGAACTGCGACTGATAGGCGCCACCGCCGCCGATCTTGACGCCGCCACCTTCTCCGGAGGACACCGGCGTGCCGTCGGGCAGCGTCGCGGCGGTGTGGCCGCCATTCCAGCCCACGTTGAGCGCGCCGGGCTGCGTGCCGTACTGGAAGCCACGCGCAAGCAGTGCCTGCTCGATGTTCCCGGTGTGGAACCGGTCCCCGTAGACGGGGCGTCCGGTCGCCGCGTTGGTGACCCAGGAGACCAGTCCTGAGCAGTCGGTACCGGCCGGGGAATCCCCACCGGTGACGTAAGGCGTGCCGGACACGGAATTGACTAGCGTCAAAAGCGTTGCAACAGCAAACATGACGCCGGACGTTAACAGAGCGTTTTGCGGGCCGCCAAAATTTGTGATCACGTTCACCGAATATGGTGTGACCGCGACCACAATACCGAAATTCGGTGTGCTACTTCACTCAACTTCGGCCGGGAAATGGCGTATTCGCCGATTTGTTTGCTGGTCGTGACCGTTGTGTTAGCGATTTATGTTGCAGAGAGCAACTATTCGTGACGATGATGCTATTTGAGCGCGACAGAACTTACGAAAAGCATTGCAATGCAATCAATTACGCCAGCGAATCCAACGCTGAACAGCGGCGCTTACGCGTAGGCGAGCAGGAGCGGGACGTTCTGCTCGGCGCTCGTCAGTGAGCCATGGTGGCCGATCAACGAAGACTCCAGTGGCTCGACCGTTCGTCTCAGCAAACCTACAGAACCGCGGGCTGCGGCTACGACATCGCCGATTCGGCTTCGCGTCGTGTCGCTCACACGCTCGCCGAACCAGCCGGCGCCAATAGCCTCGTCGCGCGAGACCACCCATGCCCGACCTGCGAGCGTGGCCTGCCATGTCGTCAACACGTCGTCGGCCGCGCCGGGGACTACATATATGTGCCGCGCCCGAGCCTCGCCCCCGATATCGGCCACTCCGACGGTGAGCGAGTCGTCGCTGTCGATGTCGACGTCGTCGGTGCCGACGGTGACCATCCCGTGGTCGGCCACGACTGCGAGCAGCCCTCCGGGCGGCAGGCCCTCGACAATAGATTCCACCAGCCGGTCAATCTGGCGCAGCTGCATGATCCACGCGGTCGATCCGGGCCCGTAGAGGTGGCCCATCATGTCGAGTTCGCTGTGGTAGGCGTAGCAGAACCCGCCGGCGGCGACGGATTCGCGCACCCGCGCCGACAGATCGCCCATCGCGTGCACGCCGATGTACCGGCCGCCGCGCAGCGCCGCGCGCGTCATCCCGGACCCGGTGAACTCGGCTCCGGAGATGACGCTGACCGACGCCCCCGCCGAGACGGCCCGTTCGAACGTCGTCGGCATCGGCTGCACCTGCTCGGGCGGCGCTGCGTCTCGCACGTCGGCGCCCCACGGGTGTATGCGCCAGCGCAAAGAGTTCACCACCCCGACGTCGGGCAACCGGAAGGAGTAACCGACCATGCCGTGCTCGCCGGAGCGACAGCCGGTGCCCAGCGCGGCGAGTCCGGCGACGGTGGTGGCCGGGAAGCCGACCTGCAGGTTGCGGCCGCGAAGGCCGGCCATGACGGGTGCTTCGGCGGGGTGTTCGTCGAGTAATTCCGCGCCGAGCCCGTCGACCAGCAGTACGCAGGCGCCGGTGATATCAGCGTCTAACGGTATTCGGCTGTCGAATCCGGCGACACCCATCGCGGAGAGAACGGACGGAATGACGTCGGCGAGGTGTGGGGTGTCTGGGCTCGGCTGCGGCAGGTCCACAAGCCGAGCCTGCCACACCGCCGGGTGGTCTTTACCAATCCTTGACCGCGTATTGAATCCGCGCCCTGACGATGGACGAGTGACTACGCTTTCACACGTGGAGCTGGGGGTTTTAGGGCCTCTACAGGTCCGGCAGTATGGTCTGCCGGTCGCTGTCCCCGGCGCAAAACCACGCGCCGTCCTCACCATGCTCGGTCTGCACGGCGGTTCTGTCGTCACCGCCGACGCCCTCGCCGAACTGCTCTGGGGTGCTCGTCCACCACGCACCGCCGTCAAGGCGTTGCAAACTCACATCTCTTCTCTGCGTCGCGCCCTCGGTGAGGGTTATGTGCTGACGGAGGGGACCGGGTGGACGCTCAGTACGACCGAGGTCGACGCCACCCGGTACAAGCTGGCCGCCAGGCTGGGGCGCGAGGCGTTCGCGGGTGGAGACGCCGGCCAAGCGGTGGCCCGCTTCGACGAGGCGCTGGCGCTGTGGCGCGGCGCTCCCGAGCTGCCGGATGGTCCGCGCGGCGGGGCGGAGAAGACGCGGTGGATCGAGGGGCACGCCGCGTTGGTGGAGGACCGCGCCGATGCGCTGCTCGCGACGGGGCGGGCCGCCGAAATCGTCGGCGAGCTGGAGGCCGCGATCGCCGATGCGCCACTGCGGGAGAGGCGATGGGGACAGTTGATGCTCGCCCTTTATCGCGCGGGCAGGCAGGGTGAATCGCTCGGGGCGTATCAGCGGGCACGCTCGATGCTCGCCGACGAGCTCGGCGTCGACCCGGGACCGGATCTTCGCCGACTGGAAGCCGCGATCGTTGCGCAGGACGACACATTGGAACTAGCGGTCTCACAGCAACTTTCGACAGTAACCAAGGCGGTGACCTTCCTGCTCACCGACATCGAGGGGTCGACCGCAGCCTGGGAAGCCCAAGCCAACGCCATGGCGGTGGCTCTCGCGCGGCACGACGAGATCGTCGAACAGGTCGTCACGTCCCGGGGCGGGCGGCTCATCAAGACTCGCGGCGAGGGCGACGCGACGTTCTCGGTCTTCGACCGACCGTCGGGGGCGGCGGCCGCCGCCATCGAGCTGCAGGAAGCGGTCCGTCACGAACCGTGGGCGCTGTCGGAGCCCATGTGCATCCGGGTGGCACTGCACACCGGCGAGGTCGAATTGCGCGATGGCGACTACTTCGGCCGAGCGGTCAATCGTGCCGCGCGCCTGCGCTCGTTGGCCGCCGGCGGGCAGATCCTCTGTTCGGGCGCCACGGCCGAACTCGTCATCGACACGCTTTCGGACGACGTCCTCCTCATCGATCTGGGATCGCGCCAGCTGAAGAACCTGGCTCGCCCGGAGCATGTCTTCGAACTGCGCCTGGAGAGCGCCGTAGGCCCCGCCACTCCCATGACCGAAGCGCCACCCATGGAGCGACCCGACCTGCCCGCCGTCCTCGCCGGACCAGGGCCGTTCGTCGGGCGAGCCCCAGAACTCGAGCAACTTCTCTCTGCATGGCAACTAACACTCGACGCCGGCACCCGCGCCGTACTGATCGCCGGTGAACCAGGCGTTGGCAAGACCCGGCTGTCCGGTGAATGGTCACGTCAGGCCTACGGGCAAGGTGCCGTCGTCCTTTACGGCCGCTGTGACGAGGACCTCGGTGCCCCGTATCAGCCGTTCGCGGAAGCCCTACGGTCGCTGGTGCCCTGCCTCGGCGCCAGCCGGTTGCGCGAGTTGCGAGGAGTCGAAGCACTTCTTGCATTGGTTCCCGGACTGACCGATGTGCTACCCGATCTGACAGCGCCTCCCCGCGCCGACGCGGACACCGAGCGCTACGCGCTTTTCGATGCCGTCGTTGCGCTGCTGGGAATCGCCTCCGCGAGTGCACCTGTCGTGCTGGTTCTCGACGATCTCCACTGGGCGGCCAAGCCCACCCTGCTGCTACTGCGGCATCTTCTGCGGTTCGGAGAGCACGCCCGTGTGCAGATCGTCGGGACGTACCGCAGCACCGACCTGGACCGCTCCCACCCCTTGGCGGCGATGCTCGCCGACCTGCACCGCGACGGCTCCGCGAATCGCCTTCAGCTCAGCGGTCTCGACGAGGACGACGTCACCGCCTACGTCGCCGAGGCGGGTTACGACGACGAAGAGCTCGGACGCGCGTTGGCGTCAGTGACGGGTGGAAATCCGTTCTTCCTGATCGAGGCGCTGCGCCACGTGGACGAAAGCGGTGGCCATTGGGATCCGAGCACCCTGCCACAAGGCGTCCGGGAAGCGGTGAGTCGCAGGCTTTCTCGGCTTCCAGCGGATACGAACAAAGCTCTTGCGGCGGCGGCGGTAGTCGGCAGCCGGTTCGCGATCGATCTGGTCGAGCGTGTGGTCGGCGAAGACCTCGTCGACGCATTCGACGAAGCGTCCAAGGCCGGAATCGTCATTGAAGAACCGGGCGGTCGTTACCGGTTCAACCACGCCATCGTCCGGCAGTCGCTGCTAGCCGAGCTCGCATCGGTGCGGCGCATGCGGCTCCATCAGCGGATCGCCTCGACGCTCGAAAGCGAGCAGGGTGCCGACGACGAACTGCTCGCCGAACTGGCTTACCACTACTTCGAATGCGCGTGGGCGGGCAACGCGGTCAAGGCTGTCGACTACTGTCGGCGTGCCGCGGATCAGGCGATGGCACGCCTGGCCTACGAAGGCGCGGCCGACCTCTACGACAAGGCACTGCACGCACTCGATGAGCTCGACGATGAGTTGCCCGACCGCGCCGACCTGCAAGCCGAGCTGTTGGTCGCTCGTTGTGAGGCGCTGCTGGCCGCGGGTGATGTGGGCTCAGCGAGGGGCGCGGTCTCGCAGTTGCAAGGCGCCGCAAACGATTCCGCGCGCCTGGCGGCCTGGGGCACGTGCTTCGACGGCCAGCTGTCGATGCTCACCGATCCCGAGCGTCTGGACGAAATCGAGACCGCGCTGGGCGCGGCGGCCGTGGAGCTTGCCGGACTTGACGACGCCGCAGGGGAGGCCAAGGCCCACACAGTCCGGGCCGGGTGTCTGGCCCGTCTCGGCCGGATCGGCGATTGCGAAACCGCGTTGGACCAGGCGCTCACTGCGGCGCGACGCGCTGGCGAGCACCGCAGAGTGAACGCTGTGCTGGCCGGCGCACCGCTTGCGGCGCTGTGGGGGCCGAATCCGGTTCCGCGCGCGGGCGGGCGTTGTCTGGATGTGGTTCGGCTCCTTCGCATCACGACGGGGTCGCCGGTCGTCGAGGCGACGTCAACGCGATGCCAAGGCGTACTAGATGCATTTCGCGGGCGCGCCGCCGCGGGTCGTCATCTGATCGACTCTGCCAGACGCACCCTCACCGAGCTCGGCATGCGGCACGCACTACTCGAAGTGGACCAGTTCGCAGGGATCGTCGAACTGGTCGCAGACGATCCGGCAGCTGCTGAAAAGCACTTCCGACGGGCCTACAAAGGCTTCCGCCGCATGGGTCTCGACGTTGACACCGCCGACACCGCGGCGTTGCTGGCCCGCGCATGTCTTGCGCTCGACAAAGATACCGAAGCCGACGAATTATGCACGGAGAGTGAGGAACTCGCCGGCCACGCGTTGAAGCCGGCGATCGCCTGGCGGACCGTGCGCGCGCAGTTACTGGCACGTCAGGGTGATCATGACCGAGCGAAGCGGGTGGCTGAGGATGCTATCGCCATCGCGGAGCGCACCGACGAACTGGTCGATCACGGCGACGCATGTCTGGCCTTGGCGACGGTGTTGGATATTGCTGGCGATGCCGCGGGGGCGCGAGCCGCCGCCGAGAACGCGGTCAGCTTGTACGAACTCAAGGGGGCAGCGGCACTTGCGGAGAAGGCGCGAAGGCTCGCAGGCAAGGGCGAGCACCCGACTGGCGCGCCTACACAGGAAGCGCCACCTGCCGAGGTCGAAAACTCGTGCGTACGCGTGATCCGCCGTCTAGACGCTGCCGCCGATAGTGGGGCCTGGGACGACTACCAGGATATGTACGCGACCGATGTTGCCGTCGAGAGCCGGCGCAAAATCGTCGGATTCGATCAACTTGATCTTCCGACGGATGAATGGCCAACGACGGCAAGACGCCTCGCCGACGCCGGCGCGGTGCGCCACCGCCACGAGATTGTCGCCGTGCGCGGCGAGCGCCTGGCTCTTGCTCGATTGGTGATCGGCAGTGCCGACATGAGCGCTGGGGCCCCGCAAGAAGAGGTACTTGAGTTATACGGCCTTGACACGGAAGGTCGAATCGCCATGCGGCTTTGGTTCGACATCGAAGACATCGACGCCGCAATGGCTGAGCTCGACGCCACACACACCCGGCTCGAGAACCAACCTTCGCGAGCTCCGAGCGTTCAGCAGGACAATGCGTGCACACAAGTCATCAACCGCCTAGTCGATGCTCTCAATCGCGAGGATTGGGAAAGGGTCGACCAACTGTCGGCAACGGACGTCGAGGTCGAGAGTCGCAGAAAATTCATTGCGTTCACACACGATGACCTCTTTTCGGGCGATTGGACGCAGAACGTCAGGAGACTTTCCCGTGAAGCGGGCGACATCTACTACCGGCACGAGGTTGTCGCCATCCGAGGCGAACGCCTGGCTCTCATCCGACTGAAACTTGGGACTGCTGATGGGAGCCAGGGGGCGCCGCATTCTGAGATGCTTCAGGTAGCGGGTCTCGATCGGTCCGGCCGCTTTTCATTTTCGGTGTGGTTCGACCTCGATGACATGGACGCCGCGATCGCTGAACTCGGCGCCGCGCACGCGCGGTTGGAAAGACAACCTCCGCGACCATTACTCGAGAACGCCGCTTCCCGCGCCGATGACCGACTGATCACGCTCCTTGGCGGCAATCGCTTGGACGAGATTGATGTGCTGTTTTCTCAGGACACTCGGGTCGATGACCGACGGCAAGGTCTTCGCCGCGAGAGCAACGATCGCGCGACAACGGTCGAAAATATCCGGGCCATCGCAGCCTTGGGTGTCATCGTCGCGAAGACGACGATCGCCCTGCGAGGCGATCATCTCTGCCTCAGCCAAATTCGCTTCAAGGAAGATACCGAGCGGCCCGACGCGTTCTGCGTTCAAGCGCTCGAAATCACCGAGGTGAACACCGACGGGTTGATGGTAGCCAAGGTCGAGTTTGATCTCGACGATATCGACGCCGCCATCACTGAACTCGACGCCCGATACCTCGCCGGTCAAGCAGCGCCGTTCCGGGACACATGGTCCGTCATCGCCGAGTCCTACGCCGCGGTCAGCCGGGGTGAGCTGCCACCGACCACGCGGGATTGCGAGAACATTGACCATCGCCGAGCGGCGGCGTTCGCGCCCGGCGAGCTGATCGCGTACCTCCGTGCCGGGCGTGAACTCGACCAAGGCATCGGACCGTATATCGAGGTTGTGCATCGGCTGACCAACCGCGGAGCGGTCATCACCTACGCAGCGCACGCCAGATCGTCGGACGGCTTCGACGCCGAGTGGCGGGAAATTACGATGTCAACGGTCGATGGCGACCTGATCAACCGCTGCGAGATCTTCGACGAGGCAGACCTCGACGCAGCAGTCGCGAGATTTGAACATCTCACCCGTCCGGCGCCGCGGCTGGAAAACTCAGCAAGCCAACTTGCCCGGCGCTTCGGGGCGTATTTCGCGACTGGCCGCTGGGATGCGATGACGGAGATATTGGCCGACGACATGTCAACTGACGATCGCCGTACGGTTGTCAGCGCCGGCCACCAACATGGTCGAGATGCCGTGCTCGCTGAATTGCGGATGATCGGCGACCTCGGGGGCACGAAGATCGTGTCCAGAGTCCTTGCGATCCGCGGGGACCGCCTTGCTCTGAATCGAGTGTGCTTCTCGGGTCGAGACCAACGGCCCGACGCGTTCATCGCGGAAGCACTTGTCGTGGTAGAGGTCAACGCCGACGACCGGATGACAGCGCACGTCGCGTTCGACGTCGACGATATCGACTCCGCCTTCGAAGAACTCGACGCCCGATACCTCGCCGGCGAAGCGGCCCCGCACTCACACACATGGTCGGTCATCGGCCGGAATGTCGCGGCGTTCAATCGTGGCGATCGCTCCACGACAACCCCGGACTGGGTCACCATCGACCACCGCCGTGTTGCGATATTCGCACCAGGAGAATTGGCCACCGCGGTACGGGACGCCGCGGCCCCAACGCCGGAATTCCGAGCCCGCAATGTCGCTGTGCATCGGCTAAGTGATCGCGGTGCGGTCGTGACGACTTCGTCCCATGGGACCTCGCCAGAGGGCTTCGAAGCCGAGTGGAAGGTCATACAGATTCTTACGGTTGATGGCGAACTGATAAGCCGTTGTGAACTTTTCGACGAGACCGATATCGACGCCGCGCTCGCAAGGTTCGAACAGCTGACCCGTCCGGCACCGCAGTTGGATAACGCGGCAAGTCAAGTGTACGAGCGCTTCTGGACATGCATCCAAGCCAGAGACTGGGCCGCGCTGGCCAACCTGCTGGCCGACGACATTGTCACCGATGATCGACGCCGGGTCGTCAATGAAGGCGTCAGACACGGTCGAGTTGCCGAAATCGCGAGCACGCAAGCCCTCGCCAGCCTCGGGCTCGACAACGCAACGGTAACCGTCATCGCAAGCCGGGGGGAGCGCCTCACGCTCAGTCGGGTCGGCTCTGAAGCGTTCCAGATGTATGCTCTCAACCTCGTTGAGATCAACGTCGATAGGCAGATCGCTGCGGTCGTGGGATTCGAGGTCGACGATTTCGACTCAGCCATCGCCGAGCTCGAGGCCCGATACCTAGCCGGCGAAGCAGCCAGCCATGCGCGCACATGGAAGGCGATTGTAGAGGCCTACGCCGCGTTCAACCGGCGCGAGATCCACGCGACGACGCCCGACTGGGTCAACGTCGACAACCGTCGGGGAGCAGCTTTCGCCCCAGGCGACATGATCGCCTACATCCAGGCTGCATGGGACGACTCGCCCGACACCAAGATCTACATCGCGGCGGTGCATCGGCTGAGCAGCGCCGGAGCGGTTGTCACCCATGTCGCACACGGGATCTCGGAGGATGGGTTCGACGCCCACTGGCAGGACATCGATGTCCTGACCGTGGAAGGCGCTAGGGTCAGCCGATCTGAATTGTTCGACGAGGCAGACCTGGCCGCCGCGCTCGCGAGGTTCGACGAACTCAGTCGTCCGGTCCCGCGGCTGGAGAACGCGGCGAGCCGCGCGTACGAGCACTTCAATGAGCACCTCGCGCTTCGCAACTTGGACGCCATGGCGGAGATGATCGCGGACGACATCTGCGACCACGATCTCCGCCGAGTGGTGGGCCGTGGCGTCACACACGGTCGACAGATTCAGATGGCGAACTTGCAGGCTGTCATCGACCTCGGTATCAAGTACATATCGTTCAAGGTCATCGCGTTACGCGGAGATCGCCTCGCACTCCTTCGCGCTCGCGTAGCGGGCGGGGATCAGCGACCCGAGGCTTTCGCCCTTGAGCAACTGCAGATCATCGAAGTCGACACCAACAACCGGATCCGAATGAGTGTTCTGCTCGATCTAGACGACATCGGCGCCGCGTTCGAGGAGCTCGAGAAGCGGTATCTCGCTGGCGAAGCGGCCGCGCACTCGGAGACCTGGTCGGTTCTGACGCAAGCCTACGCCGCACTCAACCGTCACGAGCTTCCGGCTATCACGCCGGACTGGATCAATATCGACCATCGGCAGGGAGCGTCGTTCCCGCCTGGTGAGATTTTCGCATACCTCGGTGCGACCTGGAATCTGATGCCGGACTATAGGATGCGCATCACTGCCGTGCATCGGCTGAGTAGCCTCGGGGCAGTCGTCACTCATAACGCGTACGGGATTTCGCAAGAGGGATTCGACGCCGAGTGGCGGCTGGGCGCCCTCTTCACGTTCGACCGCGACCTCATCAGCCGTTGCGAACTCTACGACGAGGCAGACCTCGACGCTGCACTCGCGAGGTTCGACGAACTCAATCCTCCGGCGCCGCGGCTGGAGAATGCGGCGAGCCAAGCATACGACCGCTTCCTAGCGCACTGCGTTGCTCATGAATGGAGCTCTCTGGCAGAGATTCTCACCGTCGACATGCTTCATGACGATCGCCGTGGGCTGGGTGCAGGAATCCGACACGGCCGGGAAGCCGAGATCGAAAATGTGCGGACGACCGCGGATCTGGGTGCGATCAATGCAACATCGACGGTCATCGCTACCCGAGGGGAGCGCCTAGCCCTCTCTCGTAATCGCTTCTGTATCCAGGAACAGGGGCCCGATGCGTTCCTCTTGGAGGTGCTCGGCATCGTCGAGGTCGACGCAGACAACAGGATCGTGGCGCGGGTGGGGTTCGACCTCGACGACGTCGAAGCTGCTTTCGAGGAGCTCGACGCCCGTTATATCGCAGGCGAAGCAGCTGTTTACGCACACACCTGGTCACTGATCGCAGGGGTTTACGCCACGTTCAACCGGCATGAACTCCCTACGGTGGACTGGGTTGCAGTCGATCACCGGCGAGTTACACCATTCGCATCCGGCAACCAGACCGCGTCCATCCGCGCCACGTGGGATCTCATGCCGGACTTCGCCATCCACGTCGAGTCGGTGCATCGACTCAGCAGCGCCGGAGCGGTTGTCACCCATACTGCGCGTGGGACATCGCCAGACGGTTTTGACGCTGAGTGGCGCCATATCCAACTTCTGAGTGTCGAAGGTGAACAGGTCAGGCGCTCCGACCTGTTCGACGAGGCAGACCTCGACGCCGCGCTTGCTCGTTTCGATGAGTTACACCTTCAGACACCGCGATTAGAGAACGCCGCAAGCCAAGCAACCGAACGCTTGCTGGCGAGCTTCGGGGCGCGCGACTGGACCGCAATGGCGGGGATACTGGCCGACGACGTTTCCGGTGACGATCGCCGTCGGGTGGTCGGCGGGGGAGTCCGATACGGTCGAAATGCCGAGATCGCAAACATGCGGGCAAGCGCCGATCTCGGGTCCACGAATATAACGTCGACCTCCATAGCGACCCGGGGGGAGCGCCTGGTTCTTACGCGTGCCTGCTACGCGGGTGGCGCGCAGGGGACCGATGCCTTCCTCTCCGAGGTGCTCAGCGTCTACGAACTCGACGCCGACGAGCGAATGTCGGCGATCGTCGTATTCGATATCGACGATATGGACGCTGCGTTCGAAGAGCTCGAAGCCCGTTACGTCGCCGGCGAGGCAGCCGCCCACTCACACACCTGGTCGGTCATCGCGAACGCCTACACCGTCTTCAATCGGCGCGAGCTATTCCCAACGACTCCGGGTTGGGTGAACATCGACCACCGGCGCGGGATAACTGTCGCCCCCGGCGACCTAAAGGCACTCATCCGCGCATCCTGGGACGACACGCCTGACGTCGGCATCTATATCCAGGCGGTGCATCGGCTCAGTGGAATCGGGGCGGTCGCAACGAGCGCCTCGCGCGGGACGTCGCAAGAAGGCTTCGACGCGGAGTGGCGGGAGATCGCCGTAACGACAGTCGACGGCGACATGATCAGTCGTACCGAACTCTACGACGAGGCGGACCTCGACGCTGCACTCGCAAGGTTCGACGAACTCAATCCTCCGGCGCCGGGACCGCAGAACGCCGCAACCGAGGTGGAAGAGCGCTTCCAGGCGTCCTTCGCGGCCCGCGACTGGGCCGCGATGGGCGAGACACTGGCCGACAACATTTTCGCAGACGATCGTCGGCGGGTAGTGAACGCCGGCATCCGACACGGTCGAGACGCCAAAATCGCGGACATGCGGGCGACCGCAGACCTCGGGACCAAGAACGCGAGGTCGACCGTGATCGCCATCCGCGGGCAGCGCCTCGCCCTGGTGGGTATCCGCCTCTCGGGAAGGGACCAGCGGCCCGACGCATTCCACACCGAGATGCTCGGCATCGTCGAGATCAACGCCGATAGGCGGATGGCAACCCGCGTCCTTTTCGACGTCGACGACATCGACGCCGCCTTCGAGGAGCTTGAGTCGCGTTACGTCGCCGGCGAGGCATCGGCTCACACGCGCACCTGGTCGCTTGTCCGGCGAGCCTACAACGCTGTTAATCGGCGCGAGCTGGCGCAGAGGACACCAGATTGGGTGATGATTGATCACAGGCAACTCGCCATGGTGGAGGCACCAGATATGGCTCCGTCCTTCCGCGCCGGGTGGGACCTCACGCCGCAAGCAAGCATCTACGTCGAGACCGTCCACCGCCTCAACGACCTCGGCGCGGTCGTAACCCATTCTTTGAGCGGTACGTCGCAAGAGGGTTTCGAGGCTGAATGGCGATCCGTCGATCTAGTGACGTTCGAAGGCAACCTCATGAATCGCAGCGAGCTGTTCGACGAGACAGACCTCGACACCGCGCTCGCTCGCTTCGACGAGCTCAGTCGTCCGGTTCGGCAATTGGAGAACGCGGCGACGCGGGTATACGACCATTACCATTCGCGTTTCGCTGCTCGCGATTGGGACGCGATGGCTGCAATGCTGGCGGAAGACCACTGCAGTGACGATCGTCGTCACGCTGCTGACGAAGGAATTCGATACGGTCGCGATGCCGAAGTCGCGAGTGCGAAATCAGTGGCAGGCGCTGGGATCACGGGTTTGACGGACGTCGTCATCGCAACCCGCGGGGACCGGCTCGCCCTGTGTCGCACTCGGGGTACTACCAGCGGGGGATTCTCGTTGGAGGTTCTGCGCATCGTCGAGATCGACGCCGACGAGCGGATCGTGGCGCGCGTCGCATTCGACATCGAGGACATCGACGCCGCCTTCGAGGAGCTTGAGTCCCGTTATGCCGCAGGTGAAGCAGCGGCTCACTCTCACACCTGGTCCGTCATTTCGAAGGCTTACGCCGCGCTCAATCGACGTGAACTCGCCAAGACGACGCCGGACTGGGTGAACATTGATCACCGGCGCGGAATAGCAGCCGCTCAAGGTGATTTGACCCCGTACATCCGCGCTGCGTGGGATGTCATGGCTGACGTCGCTGAATACATCGAGGCTGTGCATCGGCTGACCAACCTCGGAGCCGTCATCACCCGCGTGTCGTACGGAACCTCACAGGATGGCTTCGACGCCGAATGGCGTGAGATCGACCTTATGACGGTCGACGGCGACCTGATCAGCCGCAGCGAAAAATTCGACGAGGCAGACCTCGACGCCGCACTCGAGAAGTTCGACGAACTGGGTCGTCCGGCACCGCGACTGGAAAACGCAGCAACGCGAGTGAATGCACGCCACATCGCGCACTACGTTGCCCGCGACTGGGCCGCCATGGCGGCCTTATGGGCCGACGACCTTCACAGCGACGACCGCCGTCGGGTGGTGAATGCCGAAAGCCACGGCCGAGATACCATCGTCGAAAGTCTCCGGTACGTCGCCGAACTCGGGATCCCGGGGGCGTCGTCAATCACCATCGCCACCCGTGGAGAGCGCCTTGGCCTCACGCGGATTCGATACTCGATCAACAACGAGACTTCTGACGCGTTCCACGTTGATCTCCTCCAGATAATCGCGATCGATGACCACGAGCGAATCGCAGCGTTCGTCACGTTCGACCCGGACGACCTCGACGCCGCCCTCGGCGAGCTCGACGCCCGATACCTCGCCGGCGAAGCGGCCGCCCATGCCCACACATGGTCAGTAACTGCGGCGGCTTTCGCAGCACTTAATCGGCACGAAGTGCCCGCGACGACAGCTGATTACGTCCTCGTTGATCACCAGCTGCACCACAAGACGCACGATGCCAGCGGACTGGTAGATAATCTGCGCGCCTCGTGGGATCTCACTCCGGACCTCCGCATGTACATCGAGGCGGTCCATCGGCTGACTGACCTAGGGGTAGTCGTCACTCTTGCGGTGCATGGGATCTCGACCGAGGGCTTCGACGCCGACTGGCGAATCGTCGAGCTTCTGACACGCGAAGGTGACCTGGGCAAGGTATGCGAGCTCTTCGACGAGAATGACCTCGACGCCGCCCTCGCCAGGTTCGACGAGCTCAGTCATCCAGCGCGGCGGCTGCAGAATGCTGCAAGTCAAGTGGCCGAGCGCTTTTGGGTGCATTTCGCCGCCAACGACCGCGCCGTCATATGCGAGATCATGGACAGCGACATCTCCATCGAGGACCGTCGTCCGGTGGTCAATTCCGGGCTACGACGGGGCCGGGATGCCGTGATCGACGATATGCAGCTACGCGCCGACAGCGGCGTCAGGCAGACAATGCCGTCGGTCATCGCTACCCGCGGCGGGCACCTCGTCCTCGGTCGGATCGGCTATTCGGCCGAAGACGAGCGACCCGATCCATTTGTCATCGAAATCCTGTTCATCATCGAGATCGATGCCGGAGGAAAAGTCTTGGCTCTCGTCGTGTTCGACCCCGATGCTATCGACACCGCCTTCGAGGAGCTTGAGTCGCGTTACGCCGCGGGAGAAGCGGACGCCCATGCGAACACGTGGTCCGTCATCGTTCAGACATTCGCCGCGTTTAATCGACACGAGCAGCTCACGACGGACTGGGCCTTTTTCGATCACCGGCGACATAGCCCCTTCGCGCCCAGCGTTCTTGCCGCATCCATGCATGCCGTGCGGGACCTCACGCCCGACCTCAGAATCTATTTGGACGCCGTGCATCGACTTAGCGCCCAAGGAGCGGTCGTCACAAATACGTCGTACGGGACTTCGCCCGAAGGCTTTGACGCCGAGTGGCAGATGATTCAACTTTTTACTGTCGACAGCGACCGGATCAACCGCTGCGAGCTATTCGACGAAGATGCCGTTGATGCAGCGCTCGCGAGGTTCGACGAGCTCAGTCCGCCGGTACCGCTCGTCGAGAACGCCGCAAGCCAAGCAACCGAACACTTGGTGGCGAGCTTCGGGGCGCGCGACTGGACCGCAATGGCGGAGATACTGGCCGACGACGTTTCCGGTGACGATCGCCGTCGGGTGGTAGGCGGGGGAGTCCGTCACGGTCGCGACGCCGAGATCGCAAATATGCGGGCGAGCGCCGACCTCGGGGCCACGAATATGACGTCGACCTTCATTGCGACCCGCGGGGAGCGCCTCGTCCTCACGCGTGCCTGCTACTCGGATGGCGCGCAGGGGACCGATGCCTTACTCGCGGAGGTGCTCAGCTTCTACGAACTCGACGCCGATGACCGAATCGCGGCGATCGTCTTATTCGACCCCAACGACATCGACGCCGCTTTCGAGGAGCTGAATCGGCGATATCTCGCTGGAGAAGCGGCGGCGCACGCGCGGACATGGTCGCTCGTCGCCGGCGCCATCGCCGCATTCAACCGGCACGAACTCCCCGACAGGACAGCGGACTTTGTGCTCGTCGACCACCGGCAGTTCGCGATCATCGAGGCGGATGCTCTGGACGGGTACACCCGCGTCGCATGGGACCAAACACCGGACCTCACCATCCGCATCGAGTCTGTCTACCTTCTGAACGGAATCGGATCGGTGTTCACCATTGTCGCGCATGGCACCTCGCGAGACGGCTTCGATGCCGAGTGGCGAATGATCGAACTTCTGACGGTCGAAGGCGACCTGGTCAACCGTATCGAGCTTCGAGACGAGGCCGACGTCGAGGCCGCGCTCGCTCGCTTCGACGAGCTCAGTCGTCCGCTTCGGCAATTGGAGAACGCGGCGACGCGGGTATACGAACGCCTTCAGGTGTGCTTCCAGGCGGACGAATGGGACGCTATGGCCGACCTGCTGGCCGAAGACTTTCTCCAAGACGACCGACGGCGGGTGGTAGGGGCGGGGGCCCGACATGGCCGCGACGCCCAGATCGTAGACATGCGTGCGATCGCCGGCCTCGGATTTAAGCACTGGACGCCGGACGTAATTGCGATACGGGGATCGAGGCTCTTGCTCAGGCGTGTCCGGTATTCGGACAGTGAGCGACCTGATGCGGTCCATATCGACGTTCTCGAAGTCGTCGAAATTGATGCCGACGAGCGGATGACGGCGCTCGTCATTTTCGACCCCGACGACACCGACTCCGCCTTCGCGGTACTCGATGCCCGCTATGCCGCAGGCGAATCGGCCGCCCACGCGCACACCTGGTCACTGGTTGCGCAAGCGTACGCTGCGTTCAACCGCCACGAGTTATCCTCGATGACAACGGATTTCGCGAGCATCGACCACCGCCGCGTGATAGCTTCCGCGCCCGGCGACCTGTTCGGTCTCACGAGTGCTGCCTGGGACGTCACGCAGGACCTCAGCGTCTACATCGCGGCCGTTCATCGTGTGAACACTCTCGGAGCAGTCGTCACAGCCCCCGCGTACGGGACGTCGACGCAAGGTTTTCATGCGGAGTGGCGCGACATCCACCTTTTGACATTCGAAGACGACCTGATCAACCGCTGCGAAATATTCGACGAGTCAGACCTCGACGTTGCATTGGTACGGTTCGACGAACTCAGCCAGCCGCCTCGACTCGAAAATGCAGCGACCCGCACGTGGGCGCGTCTTGCGGATGCGTTCAACCGCCGCGACGTGGACACCTTTGTCGACCTCACCAGCCCGGACGGACACTTCGATGACCGGCGAAAGCTCCTGCGGGACTCCCAGGAGGCGCCGATGCGTCGCCGAGTCACCCAGGCGCTGTTCGAGTTTCCCCGAAGCTGGCGCATGGAGATCGAGCCTCTCGCCATCAGGGGATCGCGGCTCTGTCTGAGCCGGCAAATCCTGCGAGACACGGATGAGACCGACCGTCCGATCACCCTCGAGGTGTTGGTGCTCACCGAAGTCAGTGACGACAATCTAGCGCGCGAATTGATGCTCTTCGATCCCGACGATCATGACACCGCCTTCGAGGAACTAGATATCCGTTACATCGCCGGCGAAGCGGCCGCTCACGCACACACGTGGTCGGTCCTCAAGCATGCCAATGCCGCACTCAACCGACGCGAACTTCCCGCGAGGACTTCAGAATATGTGCTGCTTGATCACCGGCCGCTTGCAATGATCGAAACAAACAATTTGACCGCGTATGTCGGTGCCGGCTGGGGCCTTACGCCGCACGCGAGAATGGAAATCGAGGCCGTGCATCGGCTGACCAGCCGTGGAGCGGTGGTCACCTGGGCAGCACATGCGACTTCACAACAAGGCTTCGACGCGGAGTGGCGGCAGATAATCGTCGTGATGATCGAAGGCAACCTGATCAGCAGCGCGGAGCTTTTCGACGAGGCAGAAATCGACGCCGCGCTCGCGAGCTTCGATGAACTAGCTGCGTCAATGCCTCACTGGGAGAACGCCGCGACGCGGGTTCTCAAGCGCGCGATGGATGCGTTCAACCGCCGCGACCTTGATAGCTACCTTGCCGTTGTCACTGCAGACGGACGATATGAGGACCGGCGAAAAGGGCTGCGTGACGAGGGCCTAATCAGGCACGGTTTCGCGAACACGTTTGTCTCCGAAGCGGCTACTGATTGGCAGGTGGAGGTGGACCCCGTCGCCATCAGGGGGCTCTACCTGGCGCTGTGCCGCTTGATGTTCCGCGATCATAGCGAGGTCGATCGCCCGATCGCTGTGGAGGCTTTGCTTCAGGTCGAAGTCGCGCTTGACGAATTGATATCCCGCTTTGTGATTTTCGATCCCGACGACAACAACTCCGCGGTCGCTGAGCTCACCGCTCGCTGGATCGCATCTGGAGGGGTCGCCCATCCTGAAGTTATCGAGGCGGCACGCGAGGTGAACGAGGCCTATAACCGTCATGACTGGGATGCGGTTGCCGCAATTGAAGGCGGTGCCACCTACGTCAATCATCGGCAACTGGCGAACGGAGACGCCGAAACGATTGTCGATCATTGGTCGTCGATCCGCGCTTTGGCGTCACTGATCCCAGACCTATGGGTTGAGGGCCCCGAGATCCTCACACACTCGGCGACGGGCGTTGTGAACAGCGTTGTTGTGAAAGGCACAACGGCCGAGGGCGCCGTAATAGAGCTTCCCGCCGTCATCCTTCTTCTATTCGACGGGCCAAGCGTCATCCGCATGGAGGCCTTCGATCCCGACCAGCGGAATATGGCTCTCGCCCGCTTCGAAGAACTCAACCAGCTGGGCTGAGCCATTGACATGCAGCTGCTAGGCTGCCTATGGTGGAAATGCAGCCAGGGAGCTGCATAAACGGATATGACACAAACAGACGAGGTATTCAAGGCGCTGGCCGATCCCAGCCGACGTCTACTGCTCGACAGCCTCAATTCACGTAACGGGCAGAGTCTGCGTGACTTGTGCGCGGAACTGTCCATGGCAAGGCAGTCGGTCAGCAAGCACCTCGCGGTGCTCGAGGCAGCCAACCTGATCACCACAGTGTGGCGGGGCAGGGAGAAACTGCACTACCTCAACGCCGAACCGATCAACGCGATCGCCGATCGCTGGATCAACCAGTACGACCGTGCGCGGGTGCAGACACTCGCCGACCTGAAGATTGCATTGGAGAGCGAACCTATGAGCAACAGTCCCGCATTCGTCTATACGACCTATATCCGCACCACGCCGGAGCGTTTGTGGCAGGCGATCACCGATCCCGCGTTCTCCAACCGCTACATGGGCCACGCGTTGGTGTCGGATTTCAAGAAGGGCTCCTCTTATGTGTGGTCTGACTGCACCGGCCTGGAGATCGAGGACTCCGAGCAGGTGATCCTCGAGTCGGAGCCATATCGCAGGCTCGCGTTCACCTTTCATACCTTCGTGCCCGAGTTGACGGCACTGGGCCTCGCTGAGGACGTCGTGAAAAAGGCGGCCTCGGAGAGGCGCTCCAAGGTGTCCTTCGATATCGAGCCGGCCGACGACGGTCAAGTTAAGCTCACCGTCATCCACGACGATTTTCCGCCTGAAAGCACTGTGCGCGAACTTATTTCCGGTGGGTGGCCGTGGAAGCTCGCTAACCTCAAGAGCGAGCTGGAGCTGGCGTGACGGGAATGCCGGTGACCGCCGACCGGGCGACCTGGCAGGCGCACATCGACGCGCTACGGGTCCGGGAGAAGGCGCACACGCGAGAAGGGGACGCGATCGCGGCGGCCAGGCGCCGACTGCCGATGGTCGAGCTGGATGCCTCGACCACTTTGCGCGGCGCCAACGGACCGGTCACGCTGCTTGACACCTTCGAGGGCCGTACGCAGCTGATTGCGTACTACTTCATGTGGCACACAGGGCATTCCGCGGCCGAACAATGTGAAGGCTGCACATGGTGCACCACCAGTGTCCAGGAGCTGTCGTACCTGCACTCGCGCGACATCACCTACGCGGTCTTCTGTCAAGGCCCGTATGAGGAGAGTGGCCGCTACCGCGACTTCATGGGCTGGCAGATGCCGTGGTACTCCGCGCAAGAATCGCTCGACACCCTGCTCGCCGGACGGCAACAAGGTCTCATGCATCTGGTCTGCTACCTGCGCGACGGCGACCGCGTGTTCGAGACGTATTGGACCAATTACCGCGGCGTCGAATCCATGGACTACAGCCTTGCGCTGATGGACCTCACCGTCTATGGCCGCCAAGAGGAGTGGGAGGACTCGCCGCGCGACTGGCCGATATACCCGCTCGGCGATGATCTCCAACCGATGCGCTCGGACGGACGCCCGATTGCGCAGTGGTCACGACTACGGGCAGGTCGCTCCGACGACCTGAGATGAGAAGGGAGAAAGGCGAATGAAGACTCCACCCATTGTGTCGGCAGCGGAGTGGGATGCCGCTCTGAACGACATGCTCGTCAAGGAAAAAGAAGTTCAACGCGCCCGCGATGCGTTGGCCGCCCAGCGGCGTCGCATGCCCTGGACACCCGTTGAAAAGGAGTACGCCTTCGACGGGCCTGACGGCAAGCTCAGCCTTCTCGATCTGTTCGACGGCAGACGCCAGCTGATCGTCTATCGCGCGTTCATCGAACCAGGCACGGGCGGCGACGATGTCCCCGGGCACCCGGGCTGGCCTGAACACGGTTGCGTGGGTTGTTCGTTGATGGCCGACCACGTTCCGAATCTTGCTCATCTCAACGCACGCGACACAACTTTCGTGTACGTGTCGCGCGCCACGCAACCCGACCTGGAGCGGATGAAGTCGAAGATGGGGTGGCGGCACCCGTGGTACTCGCTCACCGATAGCTTCGACAAGGACTTCGGTGTCGACCTCTGGCACGGCACCAACGCCTTCATCCGCGACGAGAAGGACCGTGTCTTCCGCACCTACATGATCTCCGGCCGAGGCGACGAAGTATTCGTCGGAACCTGGAACCTGCTCGACATGACCGCACTTGGGCGACAGGAGAATTGGGAGGACTCACCCGAGGGCTATCCGCAGGGCCCGCCCTACGAATGGTGGCGCTGGAACGACACTTACGCCGAGCAGGGGCACGGCCCCGGCGGATGCTGCTCCTAGGACTTCACGCTCGCCAGTGCTTGGTCGATGATCTCCGACCACCGCGTCGCGTCGACGGCCTCGATCGCCGTCTCGCCCGCGAAAGCGCTCGAGATCACGATGTCGGGTCTGAGGGTTCCCAGCAGCTTGATGCTATCCCGCATTGCCGCCGCATCACCTCGACCGGGCACTACGAAGGTCGACCAGGTGCCGTCACCGGCGGGAAATATGGTGTCGCCGGTGAACAGATAGCGGTCACCGCCCGCGCCTGTCACGAGGTAACAGGTGCTTCCGGGTGAATGACCTGGTGTGGGAAGCACTTCCACGTCGTTCGCATCGACATGTCGCACCGGCTCCAGCGGTACGTCGACCGAGCCGTGTGCGCTCACCTCTGCCAGTTCGGCCGCGGGAGCGTGTAACCGACGGCCGAAACGCTCGGCGATCCGGGCCAGGTTCGGGCCCGCCTCGTCGAGGTGCGAGAGATATTGAGCGCTGACACCGCCCAGTGCGTCGATCGCGTCGAAGTCCGCATCGCCGGCCGGACTGTAGAACAGCACATTCCCCGCAGGCCGCCGCCACAGGTAGGCATGAGTGGTCAAGCCGGGGAAGGGCGAGTCCATTTGGGTTTGATAGAGATCGTCGTTGATCTTCGTCAAAGTGGCCATGACTCCACCCTGCTTCCTCAACCAAGGTTGAGGTCAAGAAAGTGGTGAGACGGGAGGTTAGACTCGACCCCCGGCGGCAACAGAGTACGTAGCCGGCGGCTCTCGGCGGCCGAATCGAACTGCTCTTTGAAGGGTGCCACCTTGGGTCGCGTTGTCGTCGCCGCCAGCTCGCTGTCTGGGCATGTCCTTCCGATGATGCGCATCGGTGCGCACCTTCAGAAAATCGGCCACGACGTCATCGTCATCTCGGCGCCCGATTTTCGGGATGACGTCGAAGGTGCCGGGCTGCGTCTCGTACCTCTTGGCCCGGACGCCCGCGTCCGGCCGCCAGCCCAACAGCAACGCATCCCAATGCCAAATCTTCTGCGCCGCTATCTGCTTGGGCTCGCAGAGTTGGAATCGACCTTCGTGTCACCGTTGGCTGCCCAGTACGACGCGCTCGAGCAGGTGCTGGCCGAGGAGCCGGTGGATGTCGTACTGGCTGATCTGACCTTCACCGGGGTGCTTGCCCTATTACTCAGAGATCGGCCCAGGCCGGAGGTGTTCACGATCGGGGTCGGGCCGGTCACTCTGTCGAGTGCGGACACCCCACCGTTCGGAATGGCTTGGGCGCCGCGCCCCGGCATGGATTACGACGGCGTCCACCGCGTGGTGCAGGGGGTCATGCTGCGGGGCGTACAGAAGTCGTTGAATCGTGAACTCGAAGCGCTTGGTGCACGGCCGTCGCCCGTCGGCCTGGTCGACTGGCCGCGACTGGCTGACCGACTGGTCCAACTGACCGTGCCGGCGTTCGAGTACCCGCGCCGGGATCTGCCTGGCTCCGTCGATTTCGTCGGCCCGGTGCTACCCGACGAAGTGGGAGCGTTCGACGCACCGGATTGGTGGCCTGAGGTCCTTGCCGCGCGGACTGTCGTGCACGTCACCCAGGGGACGTTCGACAACCACGACCACGACCGGCTGATCGGAGCGACAGTCTCCGCGCTGAAAGAAATGGACACCGTCGTCGTGGCGACCACGGGGCGACCGTTCGAATGCACCGACATGCCACCCAACGCCTTCGTCGCCGAATGGCTACCGTATGCAGCGCTTCTACCTCATGTAGACGTCATGGTCACGAACGGCGGCTACGGTGGCGTGCAGCACGCGTTGCGCTACGGCATTCCGTTGATCGTCGCCGGGGAGTCGTCCGACAAGGCAGAGGTGGCCGCGCGTGTCGCGTACACAGGAGTCGGCGTCAACCTAGGGACCGACGCGCCTTCTCCTGCGCGGATCAGGGCAGCCGTCGGCCACGTTCTCGCGACCCCCGACTATGGCGCTGCAGCCCTACGCATCGGCTCCGACATCGTGGGATCGCAGGCGCTCGACAGTATTGGCTCGCTGGTCAGCGGTGCGATGCGCTCGCGTGGCGTCCACAACTGAGCAGCCTCAGAGGCGCGCCGCACGAGCGATATTCGCGATTTTCTCCGCCACAGCCTCCGCAATGACAAGCGCCTGAGCATCGCTCGCGGGCACGTAGCGGTCGTCGGCCTCGTCGTAGGCCGCCCCCGCGATCGCAGCGTGATCCGTTGGCAGTTCGGTGAGCTCGACGGGCCACCCGTTGCGTCGAAGCATCGCAGCGAAATCACGGCTGACATCGACCGGAATGACCTGATCTTGGACGCCGTGCATCAGCGTGAACGGTGAACCCGCGCCGAACTCCGTCAGGTCGGTGGGCAGCGTCTCTCCGGAGACCGACTCTGCGACCATGAACGCGCCCGCAAGGCAAACCGTTTGTGCCAGTTCGAAATCGAAGTCGGCTGCGTGGATCGTCGCTCCCGCTGCAGCTGCTCCACCGAGCGACCAACCGACCAGGACGATCGGTGTCGTCCACCGCGCGCGGACGAACTCCAGCGATCCCAGCAGGTCGGCACGACCGCGGTCTGCGGCCCGGGAATTCCAGTCCGGCACGACGACACCGGCGCCCCGGTCGGCAATCCGTTGGGCAAGCGGGCCCATCGTGGCTCGCGCGTCGACCTGCGCACCATGCCACATCAGGACCGTGCGTTGCGCGGGATCACCGTATACATCTGCGAACCGACCTGGTGCGTATTCGACCGTCTCCATGTACCGAGGGTTCCCGACCTCTACAAACTTATGCATAGCGCTCGGCGAACCGCCGCAGAATCATGTGCGGATAGCGGACATTCCATTGCCGCGCTTCAGTTTTGAGCTGCTCAGCGGACTCGGGGGCGAAGTAGCCGTGATTCTTGTAGGCCTCGACGCGGGTGTAGATGCCGGCGAGGTCGAGTTCGGGATGGAACTGCGTGGCATAGACGTTCTCGCCGACCCGGAAGGCCTGGACCGGGCATTGCGGCGAGGTGGCCAGACACACCGCGTTGTCCGGCAGCGTTGCCGCGGACTCCTTGTGCCCGCCGTAGGCGTCGAAGACGTCGGGCAATTCGGCGAACAGGGGATCGGCTCGACCAGCGTCGGTGACCGTTATCGGCATGCCGCCAACCGGTTCCGGATATGTGCGATCGATCCCGGCGCCGATGACGGTACCCAGCGTGCCGACGCCGTAGCAGCAGCCGAGAAACGGGAAATCCTCATCGACGATGCGCCCGATCAACGCGAACAGCTCGGACTCGACACGTTGCTGCGTCGCGGATTTCATCTCGGCCGCGTCGCTGACGTTGTATGGCCCGCCACCCAGGATGATGCCAGACCAGTCGGCGAGATCAATGGTGCCCAGTTCCTGATGAGTGAGCCGGATGCGGTGCACACCCGTCGAATCCAGACCGGCGAAGCGCATCACCGCGGCGTACTCGTCGTCGGCCGCCTCATCCTCGCCGCGGATCGACAACAGCAGGAATGGCGCAGATAGCACGACACCCCGCGAGCCGTCAGAGCCCGCGGGGTGTCGCATGAACCCAATTAGGCCAGATCGAACCGGTCGTTGTTCATGATCTTCACCCACGCGGCGACGAAGTCCTCGACGAACTTCTGCTTGTTGTCGTCTTGGGCGTAGTGCTCAGCGAGCGCCCGCAGCTGCGAATTCGAGCCGAACACCAGATCATTGGCGGTCGCGGTCCACTTGAGCTGGCCCGACGCACGGTCGGTGCCCTCGTAGACGTGCTCTGCCATCCCCGACTTCCACTGTGTGCTCATATCGAGCAGGTTGACGAAGAAGTCGTTGGTCAGCACACCCGGCTTGTCGGTGAACACGCCGTGCTTGCTGCCGCCGTGGTTGACGTTGAGTGCCCGGAGGCCGCCGACCAGTGCCGTCAGTTCGGGAGCTGTCACCCCAAGCAGGATCGCCTTCTCCATCAGCAGCTGCTCCAGCGGATTCTTCTCGCCCGGACGCACGAAGTTGCGCAACCCGTCCCACCGCGGCTCGAGCACCGCGAACGACTCCACGTCGGTGTCCTCCTGCGTCGCGTCGGTGCGACCCGGCGCGAAGTGGACATCGATTTCGAAGCCGGCATCCTTGGCTGCCTTCTCGACCGCCGCCGAGCCGCCCAGCACGATCAGGTCGGCCAGCGACACGTTCTTGCTCCCGGCGTTGAACTCCTGCTGGATCTTCTCGAGCACCGGCAGCACCTTGGCCAGCTCGGACGGCTCGTTGGCCTCCCAGTTCTTCTGCGGCTCAAGGCGAATCCGCGCACCGTTGGCACCACCGCGCTTGTCGGTGCTGCGGAAGCTGGCGGCAGACGACCATGCCGTCTTGACCAACTGCTGCACGGTCAGCCCCGAGTCGAGCAGCTTGGCCTTGAGCGACTTGATGTCCGACTCGTCGATCAGCTCGCCCTCGACGGCAGGAACCGGGTCCTGCCACAGCTGCGGCTCGGCGACCCACGGGCCGATGTAACGGCTGATCGGACCCATGTCACGATGCAGCAGCTTGTACCAGGCCTTGGCGAACGCCTCGTTGAGCTCCTCGGGGTGGTCGAGCCAGCGACGGGTGATCGCGCCGAACTCCGGGTCCTCCCGCATGGAGACGTCGGTGACCAACATCGTCGGCTTCCGGTTCGGCCCACCGAACGGATCGGGGATGATCGCCTCGGCGTCCTTGGCCTCGAACTGCCATGCGCCCGCGGGGCTCTTGGTCAGCTCCCACTCGTGGCCGTACAGGATCTCCAGGTAGCGGTTGCTCCACTGGGTGGGCTTGTCCGTCCACACCACCTCGAGCCCGCTGGTGACCGTGTCGCCGGCCTTGCCCGAGCCGAACGGGCACTTCCAGCCCAGGCCCTGCTGCTCGATCGGAGCGCCCTCGGGTTCGGGGCCCATACCTTCGTCCGGGCCGGCGCCGTGGGTCTTGCCCAGCGTGTGGCCACCGACAATCAGCGCTGCGGTCTCCTCGACGTTCATGGCCATCCGGCCGAAGGTCTCCTTGATGTCGATCGCAGCGGCGATCGGATCCGGCTTACCTTCGGGCCCTTCGGGATTGACGTAGATCAAGCCCATCGTGGTCGCGCCGTAAGGTTCGGCGAGATCGCGCTCACCTGAGTACCTCTTGTCGGTGCCAAGCCATTCGTCCTCTTCGCCGAAGAGGATCTCGACGGGCTCCCACACGTCGGGCCGGCCGAAGCCGAAACCGAAAGTCTCGAAGCCGGCCGACTCCAGTGCCACATTGCCGGCGAAGACCAGCAGGTCGGCCCACGAGATCTTGTTGCCGTATTTCTGCTTGACCGGCCACAGCAGACGACGCGCCTTGTCCAGGTTGGCGTTGTCCGGCCAGCTGTTCAGCGGCGCGAAGCGCTGCATGCCCTCGCCGCCGCCGCCACGGCCGTCGTAGATGCGGTAGGTACCGGCGGCGTGCCAGCTCATGCGGATGAAGAGGCCGGCGTAGCTGCCGTAGTCGGCGGGCCACCAGTCCTGCGACGTGGTGATGACGGAGAGCACGTCGGCCTTGAGGGCCTCGGGGTCGAGCTTGGCGAACTCCTCGGCGTAGTTGAAATCGTCGCCGTAGGGGTTGGAGAAGGAGCCGCGTGCGTGCAGCTTCGACACGTCGACCTGGTCGGGCCACCAATCCTGGTTGGTTCGGGGCGCGTGCGCCTTCGGCTTCGGCGTATCGATTACGGGGTTTTCACTCTCGCTTCCGCTGCTCGCCGTGGGCTTCTCGGGTGACGGCGGCTTGGCGTCAGGTGAATCAGACACAACATTCCTTCCGATGGGTGAAATGGGCTGTGATCACGTGTGTGATCGCGACGTTTGTGATGCGGAACAATCTGGGCACAGGCCCCAATAGATGACCTCGGCCTCGTCCAGGACGAAACCGTCGAGGGATCCTTCCGGATCGGACGGTGTCAGGCAGGGGGTGTCGCCGACGGCGCAGTCGACATCGGCGATGACCCCACACGAGCGGCACACGACGTGGTGGTGGTTGTCGCCGACGCGCGACTCGTAGCGCGAGACGGAGCCCGATGGCTGGATACGGCGAATCAAATTCGCGGCGGTCAACGCCGCGAGCACGTCGTACACCGCTTGACGGGATACCTCGGGAAGACTGACCCGCACCGCGGAGAAGATCGTCTCGGTATCGGCGTGCGGGTGCGTACAGACCGCCTCCAGGACAGCGAGGCGGGGACGGGTGACGCGGAGGTCTGCGAGCCGCAGTTGCTCCGAGAAATCCGTCGTGGGCGCCACGAAGACCATCATGCCCCTTTTCTGGAATCAGTCAAGACTTGATCATCGGCGTGTTCGGGCGACTTTGAGATCCAACGGAACATGTGTCCTTCGGACGCGTCAGAGCGCCTGGTCGACAACAATTTTGGTCATTGCACAGCCGATTCACAGCGTGTCTGAGTGTGTCGGGGCGGTGTTACCACTGGTAGCCTGCCAAACTGCCGGAAGCGTGGTCGCGGGGAGGCGTACCGCCCGGCAGACGATCGCAACTGTTCGAGTCCCTCACGAAGAGAGTGTTGTGCGTACCGGCGAGATCAAGGCCCTGTCCGGATTGCGCATCGTCGCAGCGGTGTGGGTCGTGCTCTTTCATTTCCGCCCACTGCTCGAGCAGGCCGCCCCGGGATTCAGGTCGGCGCTGGCGCCGCTGCTCGACTGCGGCGCCCAGGGCGTCGATCTGTTCTTCATCCTCAGCGGGTTCGTGCTGACGTGGAACTATCTCGACCGGATGGGCGACTCCTTCTCGTGGCGGTCCACACTGCACTTCCTGTGGTTGCGGCTTTCGCGCGTGTGGCCCGTCTACCTGGTGACAATGCATCTGGCGGCGCTGTGGATCATCTTCACGCTCAACGTCGGCCACGTTCCGTCAGAGGCCGCAGGATCGCTCACGGCGATGAACTACGTGCGGCAATTCCTGCTCGTGCAGCTGTGGTTCGCGCCCTACTTCGACGGCACCAGCTGGGACGGACCCGCCTGGTCGATCAGCGCCGAATGGCTCGCGTATCTCCTGTTCGGCGCGCTGGTCTTGGTGATCTTCCGCATCGCCCGCGCGACGCGGGCGAGGGGCCTGTTCTTCCTTGCCGTCGCCGCGTCGCTGCCCCCGGTGGTGCTGCTGATGGCTACCGGCCTGTTCTACACACCATGGAGCTGGTTGCCGCGGATCATCATGCAGTTCACCGCGGGGGCGCTGGTGTGCGCGGCCGTGCGCAAGCTGGCACCGAGCGATCGGGCCCGTACGGGCGCCGGTATCGCGTCACTTCTGCTCGCGGCGGCCATCGTCGGCGTCCTGTACTGGTTGGACGCCAACCCCGTCCCGACGATCCATGACTCGGCCGGCTTGGTCGACGTGCTGTTCGTCCCACTGGTGGCGACCCTGGCGATCGGTGCGGGCACATTACCGGCCATGCTGTCCCTTCGTCCGATGGTCTACCTCGGACACATCTCGTTCAGCCTCTACATGGTTCACGAATTGGTGCACACGACATGGGATTGGATGGTTCTGCAGTTCGAACTGCAGCTCGGCTCCGACCTCGCGGGCAAGGCGGTGCTGCTGGCACTGTTCGCAGTGGCGATCGCGGGCGCGGTGCTGCTGTACCACCTCGTCGAGGAGCCCGCGCGCAAGTGGATGCGCAGCATGATGAAGCCACCCCGCGACACTCGCCAGGACTCTGGCCACGGCAGGCTGCAGACCATCGATGGTCAGCGTGAGGACCGTCGATCTGTGGTTTCTGCACGTGCGGGATGAGTTCGCGCGTCTTCAACGTCGATTTGGTCAAATGAGTCCTAGGCTGGTCCGGTGAGGCGGTTCGTCACGGTCATGACTGCGCTCGCGTTGCTGGTCAGCGTGGGCGGCGAGGGCCCAATACGGGTGCGACACAACGACATTGTGACGTTGAAATCGTCGGTAAATCGCATCGCGGTTGTCGGCGACTCGTATACGACGGGTACCGATCTCGGCGGCCTCGGCCCGACCGGGTGGACCGCTCGTGCCTGGGACGAGCTTGCGTCGTATCGGATGCCGATCTCGGCGGCCGTCGGCGCCGAGGGGGGTGCGGGGTACGGGACGCGAGGTAACCGGGGCAGTCTGTTCGAGGATCTGACGGCGCGGACGGTCAAGCCCGATGACGAGCTCATCGTGTTCTTCGGCTCCCGTAATGACCTGGCTGTTGATCCCGCGCAGCTGTCGATCCTGGCGTACGGCACCTTCCAATTGGCCCGCCGCATCGCGCCTTCGGCGACGTTCCTGGTTATCGGGCCGCCGTGGCCGACCGTCGATCCGCCCGCGAACCTCGTGCGGATTCGCGATGCACTTCAGTATCAGGCCGGGGTCGCCGGCGCGACGTTCGTCGACCCCATCGCTGAACGCTGGTTCGTCGGGAAACCCGGATTGATCGGCTCCGACGGTGTGCACCCGACCGACGCCGGACACCAGTACATGGCGGATAAAATCGCACCGCTCATCGCGGCACAACTGCCTGTCCGCTTATGAAACTCGGCGAGCGCGTCTTCGAACTGTTGACGCGTGTGCTGTCGCTGCGGGTGATCGTCATCGTCGCCGCGCTTTCGGTCGTGGCGTTGGTGATCACTCTCGGCGCGTGGGTCTGGTTCGGCGTGACCAACGACCAGTACAGCCAGCTGGATCGCCGGCTCGATTCGGTGAGCAGTCTGGGCGACATCAGCACGCTGCTGCAAACCGCACAACAGGAGGGAGCCGACCAGCCGCAGGCGCCGGACGGCAACGTCGTGCGTACCGCGCGCGTCGAAGGCATAACCGTGTCGATGCCTCGCGAAGTGGTGCTGCCGGATTTCGACGTCGGCTACGCCAACACGACCATCGGCGGTGTCGAGTACCGCGTCCGCACCTTCACCGCCGGCGACGCGAAGATCGCGGTGGGTGCTCCGCTTGCCGAAACGCAGCGCCGCATCAATGAACTGCACCGGCGGGTGCTGCTGATCTGCGGCGGCGTGATCATCGGTACCGTCCTGGTCGGCTCGGTGATGTGGTCGATCATGATCAATCCCTTCCGGCTGCTGGCTCAGCAGGCCCGCGCGATCAACGCGCAGTCCAATCCCGATGAAGTCAAAGTGCGCGGTGTGCAGGAAGCGGTGGAGATCGCCGAGGCCGTCGAGGGAATGCTTGCCCGTATCGGTGACGAGCAGCAGCGCACCAGGGCGGCACTCGAATCAGCCCGCGACTTCGCCGCCGTGGCCTCGCACGAATTGCGAACGCCGCTAACGGCTATGCGCACCAACCTCGAGGTGCTGTCCACCCTCGAGATGCGTGACGATCAGCGACAAGAGGTGATCGCGGACGTCATGCGCACCCAGACCCGCATCGAAGCGACGCTCACTGCGCTGGAGCGCCTCGCGCAGGGCGAGTTGACCACCGTCGACGACTTCGTGCCCGTCGACATCACCGAGCTGCTGGATCGTGCGGCGCATGACGCGATGCGCAACTACCCCGATCTGGCCGTCTCGCTCGGGTCGTCGACCACGGTGCTGATGGTGGGCCTGCCCGCCGGCTTGCGGCTGGTAATCGACAACGCCATCACCAACGCCGTCAAGCACGGCGGCGCGACCGAAATCCGTCTCAGCGCGGTCAGCTCCGGTGAGGGTGTGGAGATCACCGTCGATGACAACGGCGCCGGTGTGCCGGAGGAGGAACGCGCCGCGATCTTCGAGCGGTTCTCCCGCGGGTCGACGGCCGCGCGGTCCGGTTCAGGACTCGGCCTTGCGCTGGTGGCACAGCAGGCGGACCTGCACGGCGGCACGGCGACGATGGAGGCCAGCCCCATGGGTGGGGCGCGGCTGGTGCTGCGGCTACCGGCGCCGAGTTAGTTTGTGACGCCCATGAATTCGGCGATGACGGCGGCCAGTTCCGCGCCTTTCTGCTCTGCGATGAAATGCCCGGCGCCGGTGATGATCGTGTGCGCCTGGCGCTGGGCTCCGGGAACCTGCTCCTGGAACACCTTGTCCCACCCGCGAGTTGGTGGATCGCCGTCCGAGTACGCGGTCAGGAAGGGCCTTTCCCACTGCCGCAGGGCGGCCATCGTGTCGCGCCCGATGGCCGCACCGGGATCGCTGCGTGTCAGCGGGATGAGCGCGGTCATCTGCCGTAGTCCGGCTTTGTAGCTGCGGTCGGGGAAGGGTGCCTCGTACGCCGCGAGCACGTCGGCATGGAGCGGGCCGGCCACCGCGTCCAGAAACATGCTCGGATTGATGTCCGGCGCGCGTGCGTACAACGCGACATAGTCGAGCAGCGTCTCCTGCAACATTACCCGGTCCTCGTCGACACCGTGATGCGCCCACGCGAGCTTGCCTGCCAACCCCGGGTCGCACGTGTGCAAGATGGTGTTCGTCGCGACCACCCTCGCAAACCGATCGGGTTCGCGGGCCAGCACGCTCAGACCGATCGGCCCACCCCAGTCCTGCACCACCAGCGTCGCCTCGCGCAGGCCGAGCCCGTCGACCAGACTCCGGGTCCAGTCGATGTGCCGGCGAAACGTGTAGGTCGTCGCGTCGGTGGGTTTGTCGGAGCGACCGTAGCCGATGTTGTCCGGCGCGATGACCCGCATCCCCGAGTCCACAAGGGCCCGAATGACATTGCGGTACATGAACGACCACGTCGGCTGCCCGTGCAGGAGGACGACAACGGGCCCGTCGGCGGGCCCGGCATCGACGTAGTGCATCCGCACCGGCGGCACGCCGCGGGTCTCGACGACGGCGTAGCTGGGCGGAAACGGATAGTCGGGCAGGTTGTCGAATCGCTCGTCTGGGGTTCGGAGAACGTCCATGGGATCGACGTGCGGTCCGCTCAGTCCTCCTTGGCGATCAGCCGCTTGAGCGCCTCGCGATCGGGCGCGAGGAGTTCATCGATGCGCGGCTGGTTCACATCGGCGACGATGATCTCGCCGACCTCCTGGTACACGTTGCTGAAGATGCCGTGGGACTTCATCTTCTCGGTCTGATAGATGTTGTCCTCGGTCGGCGTCACGTAATAGACGATCTCCGGCTTGAAGCGGTGGATCAGCCAGAGATGGATGACGTCCATCAACCGCTTCTTGCGCATCTTCTCCGAGAAGGTGTTCTGATCGCGCACCGTCAGGATGTTGCGCCCGTGCCGGTCCTTGATGGGATCGACCACGACGTTGGCGAGCGGATCTTCGCCGTCACCGAGGATCTGCAAGTCGAGGACATCGGAGCCGGCGCGACGCGGCCGTAGCTGCACCCGAAGTGTCTCGCCGAGCTGATAGTGATCGCTCCACAGCGCCAGCCACTCCTCGAGCAGCTTCTTCGGCACCTCGGTCTGCACCAGGTGCTGGTGCTGGGTGGAGCCTTCGCCCATGGACTTGGTGGTCGCCGTGCGTCCCGACGACGCGGCCAGCGCGGCATCACTGCGCGGCCCGCCGACCAGGGTTTGCGGTGTGCGGTAGGGAGATTCGACCAGTCGCATCTTTCGCTGCAGGCGAGCCAGTGCGAGCATGCCCTCCTGCCGCAGCGACGTGGCGAACTCCTCGCAGGCGACACCGTCGACCTGGTGGCCGCCGTAGGTGATGAAGTTGAAGACGAACCCCATCTTTCCGAGTTCCTCAGGGAAAGCGCGCATCTCGTCGTCGCTCATGCCGGTGGTGTCCCAGTTGAACGAGGGAGACAGGTTGTACGCCAGCATCTTCTCGGGGAACTCGGCGTGAATCGCATCCGCGAACTGCTTGGCGTCGGCGAGGTCGGCGGTCTTCGTCTCCATCCAGAGAATGTCCGCGAACGGTGCGGCGGCCAGCGATTTGGCGATCGCATAGGGGATGCCGCCACGGATCTGGTAGTAACCCTCCGGGGTCTTCGCCCGCTCGCAGTCCCATGCGGCGTCGGCGCCCAGCTCCTTGGCCTTTTGCCGCGCCGAGTACAGCGATGCCTTGGCGGCGAACTTGCGCCAGTCCGCGGCGCTCGTCTCGGCCGGCTCACCCTCCCGCTCACGGAAGTCGAGGAGATCGCCGACCGCCTCGCCGTAGGTCTGCAGGCCGGCGTCGATCTGCCAGGCATCGACGAACTTCGATTCGACCCGGTCGAATATCGCATCGATCGAATCGTCGGCGCTGTCCTGCCACTCCTTGGCGGCGTCGGTGATCATGGCCTGGATGCCGTGGCGCTGTAGCCATGCGTCGGCGGCCGCGTACTCACCGTCGGGCAGGGCGTAGAGCAGATGTCCCCTGAGGTCCGTGACCCCCGCGTCGTGGAACCGCCGCATCATGGCCAGGAAGCAGGCCTTGTACGACGGGATCTTGAGGTTGGTGACGCCGAGCAGGAACGGCTGATCGCGTTCGTCGGCGCGGCTGTCGAGCAGGTTAGCGGCTTCAGCGTCCGTGCGGGCCACGATGATGCCGGGCACCCGCATGATGTCGAGCTGGAAGCGAGCGGTGTTGAGCCGTTTGATCTGTTCGTCGGAGGGGACGAGGACCTTGCCGCCCTGGTGGCCGCACTTCTTCGTGCCGGGACGCTGGTCTTCGATGTGGTAACCGGGTACGCCTGACTCGACGAAACGACGAATAAGGTTGCGTACGTGGGGATCTCCGCCGTGCCCGGTGTCGGCGTCGGCGATGATGAACGGTCGGTAGTCGTACGCCGGGGTGGTTTCGCGTTGTTCGGGAGTCATGCGCAGCCGTAGGTACTGCTGATTGCGGTCCGCGGTCAGCAGCGCGCGCACCAGGCCGGCGGCCTCGTCTGGCACCTGACTCAGCGGGTAGCTGGCCAGGTCGGGTCCCGGGTCTTCGCTGATCGACCCTTTGGCCGATGTCGCCCAGCCACCGAGGTAGATGCCCTCGATGCCCATCCGCTTCATGACCACGGCCTGGCCCGGCGAATAGGGGCCGAAGGTGGTGATGCTCTTCTTCTGGGCGAACAGTTCGCGCAGGCGCGGGTGGAATGCCTTGGCAGCCTCACGGGCCACGGTGTAATCGGTCGGGATCGTGCCGCGCTGCTCGACTACCTGGCGGGCTGAGTAGAGACGAATGATCCCGTCGAATCGCGGGCTGTCGAAGTACTGCTGGGTGTCTGCGACATCCCGATCAAACGGGGTCTGGGGCGCTGCATCCGCTTCGATAATGGCCATACCTCACAGTACGACCGACGCCTGTGTGTCGATGGCGTTATCGCCTACGGTCTGCCACGCCAGGAGCGGGGGGACGAACCGTGAGTGCGGCGAAACACCCTGCTGAAGTACCCGGGATCGGCAATGCCGACCCGTCGGGCGACCTCCTGGATGGGTAAGTCGGTGTCGGCGAGCAGGCGCCGGCTTTCGGCCATCCGGCGGTCGATGATCCATTCCTGCACGGTCCGGCCGGTCCTACGGCGGACGATGGTCGTGAGGTGTCCGGGCGTTATGCCCACCTCGCGTGCCACATCGCGCAGGGACAGGGCTTCGGCGTGGCGGCGTTCGATCACGGCGAAGACGTCGGCGAGTACGGGTTCGCCGAGGTGTCGCAGGTCTCCCACCACATCGTCGGCCATCCGGGCGAGATCGATGAGCAGCAACAGCAGATGCGCAAGGGCGGCCTGCCGGTAGCCCTCCAGCCGTGCGTCGAGTTCTGCTTCGATCGCGGTGATCGAGGCGTCCCACGCTGCCTGCCGTGTCGTGGGCAACGTCAGCTTGAGTAACCCGCCCGATTCACCGTGCAGGAACGGAAACAGCAGGGGATGGCCACGCCAGACCGGCCAGGCCGCGTCGCCGTCCGAACCCAGTGCTGCCGGGTCGAAGAACACCCCGATACCGCCGTCGAACCGATCCAACTGAGTTGGGTCGAGGACCTCACCCGCCGCCGCCACGTAGACGAGCCCCTTCGCCTGCACGTACCAGAGCGCGGGAAAGTCGTGAATGTGTCGGCCGTGATCGAGCATCACCTTGCGCGACCGCGCACCACCGACACCGGCGGAGTATCAGGATCGGTTGGATACCGGTACAGCGGGACGCCGCTGCGGAGTCCGACCAGTCGGGATGCCGCCGTCATATGAACCGAAGATAGTCCTATTTTTGCCGAGGATCACCCGACTTGCCTCGTACTCAACGATTCACCATAGGGACATGACCGAAAATCATCCTAATTCTGTGAGGCCATATGGCGCAGACGGCCATGACTACCTGCCCGCGGCCGGCCGCGACGCATTGCTTCCGTTCTACGATCTGCTGACCCGAGCGCTGGGCATGCCCAAGGTCTACAACAACCTCATAGACCAGGCCGCCGTTGCCGAGGGGATGTCCGTCCTCGAAATCGGTTGCGGTACCGGCAACCTCACTGCTCGAGTGCACCATGCACACCCGCGGGCCGCCGTCGTCGGTGTCGACCCGGATCCGCGGGCCTTGGCTCGGGCGGAGCGCAAGGTCAGCGTCGGAAACGGAATCCGGTTCGTACGAGGCTACGTTCAGAAGCTACCGTTCGGTGACGACGAATTCGATCGTGTCCTGTCCTCCATGATGTGGCACCACCTGGATCAAGAAACGAAAACCACGGCGGCGAGCGAGATACTTCGCGTTCTGCGGCCCGGCGGCAGCCTCCATCTCGTCGACATCGGGGGTGACATGACCCCGTCCGACGGGTTTTTGGTCAGGAGGTTCCTTCGCAGTGAACATGCGGCAGGGAACCTCGGCGATGCGATTCCGTCGCTACTGCGTGCTGTCGGCTTCGATTGCACGACGGTTGCCTCGCAACGCCATCGGGGTGTCGGCCGGCTCACGTACTACCGTGCTTCGCGACCGGCGGCTTAGCGTTTTACCGCACCGGGTTGGTCAGCGACGCGAGCTCGTCGCCGAGTTCGCAACGCACCACGTCGCCGGGCTCGATCGCGACCGCGCCGGGGGTGCCGGTGGACAGGATGTCGCCGGGGTAGAACGGCATCACCTGGCTGTGGAAGCTGAGCAGTTCCGCGGGGGAGAACGTCATCCCCGAGACGGTGTCCTTGCGGTGCACGGCGCCGTTGTGGATGGTCGCGACACGCAGATCCGCCAGCGGCGCATGGGCCAGCACTTCGTCGAGCGTGATCAGGTCCGGGCCGAAGGAGAAGAACGTGGGGTAGTTCTTGACCCGCGTGAGATAGCGCGGGTTCTCCAGCAGCACCGTCTCGGCCGTCTGATCGAGCACCGGCACGACGCCCGCCACATAGGCCATCGCGTCCTCGACGGAGACCTGGTAGCAGGTACGTCCGATCACCAGACCCAACTCGGCTTCCGCGGTCACCTTGCCGATCCCCGGCGGGACGATGATCGGCTCACCGGGTCCGACGATGGTGTGGTCGCCCTTGATGAACGAGGCAGGCGAGGTACGCGGCGCCTGCTCTCCGAGATCGCCGGCGTGCGCGCCGTAGTTGAGCCCGATTCCAAGGATTTTCCGAGGCCGCGTCCAGGGCGCGAGCACGAGCGCGTTCGGATCGACACAGTGGTCGTCGTCAACCCCGGTGTTCACCGCGGCGGCGAGTGCGTCCAATTGTTCACCTGCCAGGAGCGACAACAGGTCCGTCGGCCCGCCGGCCAGCACCCGATCGATGCGGCCGAGGCGGCCGTCGGGCAGGGCTACACACGCGAACTGTTGGTCGCCCATCGCCACGGTGCGGATACGCATCAGGCGACGCCTCTGATCAGTCCGCCGTCGACGCGAACGACGGAACCGGTGACATACGAGGCTCTTTCGCTGCACAGGAATGCCGCGACGTCGGCGTACTCCTCGGGACGACCGTACCGTCCGACCGCCATCGTGGCCGCACTGTCTCGCCTCACTTCTTCTGTGGTGCGCCCCTCCCGTTCGGCCCGGCGTTCGTCGAGAAATCGGGTCCGATCGGTCTCGATCCGGCCCGGCACAATGACATTGGACGTCACGCCGTCGCCTCCCACCTCGTCGGCGAGCGTCTTGGACCACGCGTGCAAGCTCGCCCGAAGCGTGTTCGAAAGGCCGAGGTTGGGGATGGGGGCCAGAGCGCCCGACGACGTCGATGTGAGGATGCGCCCCCACCGGCGCTCGCGCATTCCGGGCAGGACGCGATCGGTCAGCATGATCACCGACAGCACCATCTGGTCGAAACTCGTCCGCCATACGACGGCCTCTTGACCGGCGACAGTCGTCGGCGGTGGGCCGCCTGTGTTGTTGACCAGGATGTCGATCGGCCCGAGCGTGCTCTCGACCGCCGTCACGACGGACTCCATGCGATCGAGATCGCCGAGGTCCCACGCGAGTGGCAAAGCCTTCGCGCCGGCGGCCTCCACCCGGGCAGCGGTTCTGGCCAGCGCATCGGTCGAGCGGCCTGCGGCGGCGACGTTCACCCCTTCCGCAGCGAGGCGCGCCGCGATAGCGCTGCCGAGGCCGCCGCTGGCGCCCAGCACCAGGGCGGTTCGTCCGGAAATGCCGAGATCCATTGGGGCGCTCCTTCAATGCTGTATGTGGTCGAGGGAAAGACCCCTATCCACCCATACTCCTGTGCTCGGTGATGGTGCGAACGACGTGTTCGGCGATCGCCAGCGCCGATGTCGCGGCCGGCGAAGGGGCATTGCGCAGCAATACGACGCGGTCGCGGACGCTGATCCGAAAATCATCGACCAACGCTCCGTCGGCCTCCAGTGCCTGCGCGCGGATACCCGCCGGGCCGGGCACGACATCGTCGTCGCGGATCTCGGGCACGTATGCGCGGGCGCCGGCGATGAACCGCCGCTTGCTCAGCGAGCCGTACATCTCGCGGATTCCGGTGCGCCAATGCTGACGGGCGAAACGCCAGAATGCCGGTGTACGAGCGATTTCCGCGAGGTCGTGCCGTGAAGCTGTGCGCCAGCTGTAGCCCTCGCGCGCCAGCGCCAGTACCGCGTTGGGGCCGACGAGGACCTCGCCGTCGACGCGCGGGGTGAGGTGGACTCCAAGGAAGGGGTAACGCGGGTCGGGTACGGGATACACGAGTCCGTTGACGAGGCCACGTCGCTCCGGCTTCAGCGCGTAGTACTCGCCGCGGAACGGCATGATCACTGGATCGGGCCCGTCTCCTGCGAGTTCGGCGAGTCGGTCGCTTTGCAGCCCGCCGCAGGCGACGACCTGGTCGAAAGCGGCCTGGTAGGTACCGCCTGCCGTGCGCGCGGTGACGACGACCTCGGTGCCGGTCGAGCGGAGGCCGATGACTTCCTGTCCGAGCAGGACTTTCGCCCCCGATTGGACGGCGTCTGAGGCAAGCGCCCGAGTCACCTCGGCGAAGTCGACGATCGATGTCGACGGCGAGTGCAATGCGGCCAGACCACGGACGTGCGGTTCGATCTCGCGTAGTTCCTCCGGTCCGATCGTGCGGACGCCGGGCACACCGTTGGCGAGTGCGCGCTCCTCGATACCACCGAGCCGTGCACGTTCGGTTTCGTCGAGCGCAACCAAGACCTTGCCGCATTTGATGTTCTGGATTCCGCGATGCGCACAGAACTCTTCGAGGAGGCCGACGCCGCGACGGCAGAGCACGGCCTTGTTCGAACCGGGTTGGTAATAGAGACCGGCATGGACCACGCCGCTGTTGCGTCCGGTTTGATGGGCGGCCAGTCGGTCTTCTTTCTCGAACAGCGTCACCTGTGCGTCGGGACGCCGAGCGAGGATCTCGCGCGCGATGGCGACACCGACGATCCCACCACCGATGACGGCAACCCGGTCGGTCATCGGCCGTCCCCGGCGCGGACGTAGTCGGCGAACACATCGTCCTGGTCGGCGCCCAGCCCGGAGCCGGGAACGTCGAGGTCACCCAATGTGGGATGCGGCAACTTCAGCACCATCGATTCACGAACCTGTTTTCCAATCGTAGACCTCGGGGATGGTACGGATCCTGCCAGCGGGAACCCCGGCCGCGTCAAGTCCGGCGAGGACCCCGGCGCGCGGGCAGTCCGAATCCGAGGCAGAGCCGGCCGAGGACGCCGGGGCGGTAGTTCTGTGCTCCGCCGGTTGAGCGGTCACTTTTCGATCACGGTACGACAACTCATTGGCCATGTGCCGTGCGGCAATTGGGCTGCAACCACTTACCGGCTGTAAAAAGTGGATAGCGAATTGTGGGTCGACGGTGACCCCGCACTGTTCGCGTCGTGTATCGAGAAAGTGAAAAGTCCGATGAGAAGGATCTACGCCTTGGCGATCAGCCTGGCGCTGTTGGTTGCGACACCCGGTCTGGCGACCGCTCAGCCGTTCCCGCGGCCCGCCAGTCAGCAGCAGGCGATCCAGACGGTGATCGCGCGCGGACTTGCCCAACGGGGCGTTCCCTTTTCGTTCGGCGGCGGTGACGTCAACGGACCGACCCGGGGCAGCGGCCCGACCGCCAACGCGCTCGGACTCGACCCCGAGGGCAGGGTCGTGGGACTGAACCCGGCGGCGGACGTCGTCGGATTCGACGCGTCCGGCCTCATGCTCTATGCCTTCGCCGGCGTCGGCGTGAAGCTGCCACGCTCGTCGGGCGCGCAGTACAAGGTCGGCCAGAAGGTCACACCCGCACAAGCGCTTCCGGGCGACCTCATCTTCTACGGGCCCGAAGGTAAGGACAGTGTCGCGCTCTTCATCGGAAATGGGCAGATGCTCGAGGTCGGCGACGTCGTCACGGTGTCACCGGTGCGTACCAACAACATGACGCCCTACCTGAGCCGCATCATCGCCTAGCGTCGCGGAAAACCGCGCGACGCAGCCCGCAGGCCATCAGTAGGGTCGTGCGGATGGCGGTGCTGACGGCACAAGAAGACGACTTTCCGCGGTGGTATCAGGATGTCCTGACCAAGGCGAAGCTGGCTGAGAACGGGCCGGCCCGCGGAACCATCGTCATCCGGCCCAACGGCTACGCGCTGTGGGAGCGCATGCAGGCCGAGGTCGACGGCCGGATCAAAGCCGCGGGGGCGCACAACGCGTACTTCCCACTGCTGATCCCGATGAGCTTTTTCGAGCGCGAGGCGCAGCACGTCGAGGGATTCAGCCCCGAGCTCGCCGTAGTGACGCATGGCGGCGGTAAGGAACTAGCCGAGCCGCTGGCCATCCGTCCGACCAGTGAAACCGTCATCGGTGAGTACATGGCCAAGTGGATCGACAGCTATCGCGATCTACCACTGCTCCTCAACCAGTGGGCCAACGTCGTACGCTGGGAGATGCGGCCCCGAATCTTCCTGCGCACCACCGAATTCCTTTGGCAGGAAGGGCACACCGCCCATGCCGCCGAGCCAGAGGCACGACAGTACGCCCGCCGGATCCTGCGCGAGGTCTACGAAGACTTCATGCGCAACCTCCTCGCCATGCCCGTGATCGTCGGCCGCAAGACGGCGCGCGAGCGTTTCGCCGGCGCCGCGAACACGATGACCTGCGAAGGAATCATGCGGGACGCCAAGGCATTGCAGATGGGCACCTCCCATGAGCTCGGGCAGCGGTTCAGTCAGGCCTTCGACATCACGTACTCGACTGCCGACGGCACCCACGACCACTGCTGGACCACGTCATGGGGTGCATCGACGCGCATGCTCGGTGGGCTGATCATGTGTCACGGCGACGATTTCGGCCTTGTGCTGCCGCCGGCACTCGCACCCGTTCAGGCCGTGGTGGTCGTCGTGAAGGAGTCCGACGGTGCCGTCACCCGCACCGCTTCGACGCTCGCTGACGAACTGAATGCGCGCGGAATACGAACCAATCTGGACGACAACAGCTCTCAGGGCTTCGGCTGGCGTGCCACTGAATGGGATCTGCAGGGTGTGCCGATCCGTGTCGAGCTGGGCCCGCGAGACGTCGCCGACAATGCCGCGCTACTTTTCCGCCGGGATACCCGAGAGAAGTCGACGGTGAGGCTGAACAGCGTCGTGGACGAGGTGCGGAAGTTGGCTCCTCGTATCCAGGACGACATGCTGGCGGCTGCCACTGCCCGCCGCGACGCGGTCATCGTGGACTGCGCGACGTTGGACGAAACGCGCGAGGTTGCTCAGGCAGGCGTTGCCAGGGTGCCGTGGGAATCGGTCGGAGAGGGGGGCGAGGCCGAGCTGGCCGCGGGTGGGCTGACGGTCAGGTGTCTGCAGCGCGGCGACGGGTCGTTGCCCGAATCCGACGACGACACAGGCGTACTCGCCTATGTCGCCAGGGCTTACTGAGCGCGGGGCAATGTCCCGTCAATGACCAGTGCCTGCAGCGCCTTCCGATTGAGCTTTCCGCTCGCGAGCGTGGGGATCTGCCCACTGGTGGCAAGCACCCAGGACGTGGGAACTTTGTAGGCGGACAACTGATCCCGCGTTCGCGCCGCGAGCGATTGCACGTCGATCTGCGCACCGGCGGGCACGACGACCGCGCACACCTCCTCACCGCGCACCGGATCATCGATCCCCACGACGATGCATTGCGAAACGTCGGGGAACTGCTCGACCACCGCCTCGACCTCCAGCGGCGACACGTTCGCGCCCGCCGCCTTGATGAGCTCACTCGTCCGGCCCACGTAGAACAACCGCGGATCGCCTTCCTTGCGGTAGACGCGGTCGCCGGTGTGATACCAACCGTCCTGATCGAATGTCTCGGCCCGCTCGCGCTTGTTGTAACCGGCCATCACCCCGACGCCGCGAACGAGTAGCTCTCCGACACTGCCGTCGGTGATCGGTTCACCGTCATCGTCCACGATGCGCATGTCGGTGAATGCAAACCCGCCCGCGGTTTCAGACATGGTGCGGTGCACGGGAAACCCGTCGGGAACGTTCGTCATCGCGATATCCAGCGGTCCCTCGCGGAGCATCGGCGCACTGGACAGGTCGCGTTGATTGAAGGTCGGATGTTCACGCAACCGTTGGGTGAATGCGGGCCATCCGACGATGCCCGTCGCCCGCTCACGCTCGACGAGGTCCAGCGCCGTCTCGGGGTCCAGTCGGGGCATGACGAGCAGGGTGACGCGATCGTGAAGGGCCCCCGTCGTGGCAAGGAGACCGCCGACCCAGAAGAACGGCATCGCGCACAGAATCCTTGCGCCAGCGCCGGAACCGGTCACCGCGCGGATGGCTTCCGGCCATGTCGAGGTCTGCCGTACCAGGGTGCCGTGGGTGTGCAGCACGCCCTTCGGGTCTGCCGTCGAACCCGACGTATGGAGCATGATGGCCAGATCGGCTGGGGAGACCTCCGCTTCGACAGCCGTCAGAATGTCTTGTGGCACTTCGGGTTCTGCCTCGTCGTAACGCGTCGCCCAGTGCCGCTCTGTGTCCCCGGTGAACACGATGCGGCGCAGGTATGGGGCCGCGGTCAGCGCGAGCCGGCTGGTGGGCTGACCGCGCAGCTCACCCAGTGCTTCTTCGAAGCGCTCGGCGACGTCGATGGTGAGCACCTGCGTGGGGGCGATCAAGATCCCGACATCGGCGAGCCGCAGCACCTTGGCGATTTCCGCCGGTGCGTACAGCGTGCTCAGCGGAACGACCACCGCGCCGATTCGGGACGCGGCCAGCCACCAGGTGACCCACTCGACGCCGTTGGCGAAGAACAATCCGACACGCGAGCCCTTGCCGACGCCCTCGGCCAGGAGCCAGCGGGCGAGTCGCGCCGACTGCCTCTGCGCCTCGCGATAAGTGAGCCGGTCCGTCGGCGTGACCAGATAAGTCTCGTCGCCGAACTCATTAGCGCTGCGCTCCAGCAGGGCGGGAATGGTTGAACGCGGCTGGTCCACGGGCGAAGTCTATGGCCCGGAAAAATTACGCGTCGTTGGGTATCGAAATTGCCGGTTGTCCGGTTAAGGTCACCACATGACGTCCACAATCGACGCGGCCGACCGAGTTGTCGGGCTCGCACGAGGCATGCGCGAGCTCGTAGGCGAGCAGGCCGCTGAATCCGAACGGGCACGTACCCTGACACCGGCGATCGTCGACCAGATGTGGGCAAGTGGGCTGATGACAGCCTTCAACCCGGTGGAGGCCGGGGGAGTGGAACCTTCGTTCGCCGAGATGATCGAGACCTGGATCGAGATGGCCTGGCAGGACGGCTCCTTCGGGTGGGTCGGCATCGCGAACCTCCCGTCGTCCTTCGCCGCGGCGGCGTACCTGCCCGACGAAGGCTTCGCGGAGGTGTTCACCAAAAACCAGAACCACGTGACGATGGGTGGCCAGTTCTTCCCGAACGGGCAGGGAACGGCGGTCGACGGCGGCTTCACGCTCAGCGGGGCGTGGAGCTTCGGCTCGGGGACCGGGCATTCGGAATACGTCGCAGCAGGCTTCTTCCCGATGGACGACGGCGAAATGCGCTGGATCAGTGAAGGGGTCCCCGACATGAGGGTGGCGGTGATCCCTCGCGAGCAGATCACCTTCAACGACGGCTGGTTTGTGCAGGGGCTCAAGGCCACCGGGTCCTACGACTACAGCGTCCAGGACCTTTTCGTCCCCGAGTACCGGACGTTCGCCTTGTTTTCGCGTGACGCGCTGCGGGGCTCGTCCCCGGCCACCCGCATGGGGCTCATGCCCGTCACGGCCGCAGGTCACGCCTCGTGGGCGTTGGGTGTCGCGAAGAGCATGCTCGACGACGTCCAGGAACTCGCCGCGACCAAGTTCCGGATGAGCGACATGGCGTCGCTGGCCAGTCGACCCACGTTCCAGAAGGGCCTCGCGCATCATGTCGCGGCGTGGCGTGCCGCGCGACTGTTGGTGATCGACGCGTTCACCACCGCGGAGGCCGCCGTCGAATCGGGGGAGGCGTTGACACCTGCACTGCGGGCCGACATGCGCGTCGCCGCCGTCTACGCGACCGATGTCTCCCGGGAGTGCGCGGAGTGGGCGCATCTGGTTGCGGGCACGAGTTCGATCCGCGAAGGCAGCCGGCTCGAACGAGCGTTTCGTGACATGTACACCGGCAGTCAGCACGCGTTCATCAGCGAGAAGATCGCCATGGACGCGGCACAGATCTGGCTCGGCATCATCGAGGATCAGTTCGGCCTCTGACCGGGTTGCTGCCAGACGTCGGTCGGCATGGGGTAGGCGACGGCCTGCGCCACCTTGTTTGCGACGGGTTCACCGACTTCGCGTTGTACGAGCCACAGCGCGAGGTCGATACCGGAGGTCACCGCGCCTGCGGTGACCACGGTGCCGTCGTCGACGACGCGGTTATCCCGGAGGATCGCACCGTATCTCGAAAGCTCTTCCAGTGCTGCGGGATTCGTGGTCGCGTTGCGGTCGCCCAGGATGCCGGCCTCGCCGAGCAGAAGTGCGCCCGTGCACACCGACGCCACCCACCGGACCGAACCCGACATATCGGCGATGATGCGCGGCAGTGTGCCGCGCCGAATCTCGCGTGGCACACCGGAGCCCGTTCCACCCACCCAGCTGCCGCCGGGCACGAACAGCGCGTCAGGGGAACCCAACTCGTCCGCCACGTACAGTTGCAGCCCTTCCGCGGCGGACACCACGGGTGGACCGTCGACGCGGACCATGCCGACATCGAGGCCGGGATCGATGGTCGACGCCCGGGCGAAGATCTCCCACGGCGCAACGACGTCCAGGGCGTCGAATCCGTCGAACACCACGATCTCAATTCGCATCTGCCCAGTCTCGTCCTGCCATAGGCTGCACGCCATGTCTTTGGACCGCGCAGCTCTGGTCGTCGGCGGTATTCGCCTCACGTCGGGTATCTCGTTTCTCGTCGATCCGCTCCGGGCCAACAAGCTGTGGGGAGATTCCGGTGAGCCGGCGCCGACGGCACAGCTTCTCTTGCACTCGATGGGCTACCGCGACGCGCTCATCGGGGGGTTGATGATGACGGCCGCGGTGCGCGGTAAAGACACCCGAGGCTGGTTTCTTGCATCGGGTGGCGCTGATGCGTCCGACCTGCTGGGCGGGTTGCGGGTGCACAACGAGATGTCCCGCTCGCAGCAGCTCATCGGTCTCGGCGGAGCCGTCGTCGGCATCGGAGTCGGACTGTGGGGTGCGACGCGCCGCCGGCCCAAACCGGCTGCATCCGAATAGGTTAGGTCGACGACCTAGCCGTCGGCCCCCGCGTTGCGCTTCGGTCGGGCGGGCGTCAGGCGGCGGCGCACATAATTCTTGAGCTCGGCGGAGAGCGCATCGGCGGCCAATAGCTGCGGAAGCAGGCCGGGCTCCGACATTTTGGCGCGGAATACCAACTCGATCGTCACGTCGTGGTCCGGTCGGTCTTCGACCACGATCGTGTCGCCGGCTTGCACCGCTCCCGGCGAGATGACTCGCAGGTATGCGCCGGGTTTCGCGGTCGCGGTGAAGGTCTTCATCCAACCGTCGATATCCAGGAACGCCGAGAAGGTTCGGCATGGAGTTCGCGGTGCAGACACCTCGAGCAGCAGTCCGCCCGTCCCGATGCGCCACCGTTCACCGATCCGAGCCTGTGTCACTTCGACGTCCAATGTGGTCAGGTTCTCACCGAACATGCCGTCGGTGATCGGGCGGTCGAGTCGGGTCTGCCATTCGTCGAGATCCTCGCGGGCGTAGGCGTAGACGGCCTGGTCGTCGCCGCCATGAAGCTTCTGGTTGCCGATGGTGTCACCGAGCAGACCGCTGCCGAGGCCACCTCGCATCGGGCCTGGCGCTCGCACCATGACGGCCTCGTCCGTCGCCCGCTTGTCGATACCCGTCCGCCTCGACGGCGCATCTGGATTTGCGCGGACACGAGCCAGGTTGACCGATACCACCTTCGCCACGGGGTTCAGGGTAGTGGCCTCGTGCGGGGCGTACGAATCCTAGGCAGGCGGCGCGAACGCGGGATCCAGTGGCGGCGGCGGTCCCATGGGCATCTGACGAACCGGCGTATAGGGCACAGCCGGATCGGGGAAAAGGTTCGTCACGATGCTGTTCGGATCGCTGAAGTTGGCGCGGACGTCGTCGAGTGATCCGAGTCCACCAGGCTGCTGCCGCATGTCTGCCGGGATGGCCGGCACGGTCGGCGCGCCTGGCGGAGGCGGAGGAGATGCCGGCAACGGCCCGTCAGCAGTCACGATGTTTGTCACGACACCGGGGATCTGGGGTACGACGGGCTCGGACGGTACCGGTTGCGCATGTGCCATGCCGACACCGGTCGCGGCGCAGGCAATCGCGAGCGCGCAGCCCCCGACACCCAACACCCGGCGTCGCAGTCCACTCATGACATCAGTTTCCCACGTACGTCGAACGTCCGCAGCTATACCCGTGGGTGCGCCACGGCGCTATTGCGGTTCGCCGGTGGGAATGGTGTAGGGCGCCGTCGTGATCGGTGGAACTGCCACCGAAGTCTCCGGTGATGACGGTGCCGTCGTCTCCGTAACCGTTTGACCGGTAGTGATCCCGGCGCCAGACGGAACCGGCTGGGGGACAGCCGCATTCACGTCACCGATCGCGACGGTCAATACCCCCGCCGCAAACACAGCGCCGGCACCGGCCGTCGCCAATATCAATTTCACGTGCTTCGAGTCCATTTCTGACCACTCCAATCGGTCCCTGCCGCTATCGATTACGGCGAGACACACTCTTCGTTCGTCGGACATCGAGTCGAACGCTGACCCGTGCAATACGAGCCAACCGAGTGCGTCATCACGAAATTCCCCTCGTCGGGAAGGCGGCGACGTCAATAATCGGCGTGGATCAGCAGCTACCTGCCCGGATCGCAACGCTACGAGCGCTTGCTGTAATGGGCTGCAACGCAGGAGAACTCCAGCTCAACACGGTTGCTCAGCCGGAGTGTGGTTCGCGTGTGCGTCAGCAGTCGAGCTGAACGACCGCGGCGCTGACGATTTCGCCCGCAGCAGAAATCGACACGCCGAGATCGTTTCGCACCATGACGACCGCATCCGATGCGGGTGTACCGCTACGAAGAGTGCTGCAGATCTTTGCGCCCTCGGTCCGCAGCTGCTGATCGGTGAGGAACGCATAGGTGGTCTGCATCGACCGTACGAACCCGTCTTCGTCCGCTGTGGCGGGGGCGGCCAACACCACCGCCGCAGGAACTACCGACATGAGGGTCCCGATCCTGTACTTCAACTCGAACACCTTTCAGACGCGCGCGATCTGGTCGCATTCACGGCAAGCAGTTTCGAAAAGAATTGTGGTTAACATATCGGCGCTCGGTCCAGCCGGAACGCCATCACACTAAAACTGTCGTGTGCCTTACATCTAGCCTAGCTTACTTATCTGCGGCAGCAGGACCGGACTGGTCTCCTGCTTGACGGCATACTGGGTCAACTGAGCGGTGAAGATACCCCGCAGCTGCGGGTATGCCGTCGTAGCCCTCGTTGGCTCGGGCACCGTCTGATATTCGGCATTCACAAATCGCGATCGGTGCCGCATCTGCGGCGGCGGGTCAACGCGGCGATCAGTTGTCGCCGTTGCGTTCGAACGTGTCGGTGAAATCGCCGCCGCCGGCGCAGGCACCGCCTGCCGATATGGTTTGGCGTCCGCTGCCGGTGAGTAGCGCTATCGGGTCGTCCAACTGTGGAGGCATCGGATAGTCGGCGGTGATCGTCGATTGCGCTGTACCGCCGCCGGGGCATGTCGTCGCGCCCGCTTCGTTGCGCGTCCATTTGTCGTCTTCGAAGATCAGTGTGACGACGCCGTCGACCGCATGGAACAGGCTCATGCACCGATCGCCGGTACGGAGGCAGTAGGTGTTGGCGGAAAGGACCTTTCCGCGTACGACGTTGCCGTTCGTGAACGTCGTCGTCTGCTGGTAGCTGCCGTGCAGTGCTTCGGCCGGGCTGACGACCCGAGCGGGAAGAACCGCGGGATCGGGAACCTTGTTGGGGTCGGGGTCGCCGGTGCGAGTGAACTTCACGGTGCGCCTGGCCGCGCATGCGCCGTTCGTGGAGGCCCTGATGGTCTCGCCGGACAGCGTGCCGTCGGGATTCGGTTGCAGCGTGAACACCACCCAGAGTTCTTCGGGCTGCTCACCGGTGCACTGCGCCGAGGCCAGGCCGACAGCGACCCATGTTCCGCCCAGCTGATCGAAGGTCAGGTTCGACAGCAGCGCCATTCCGGCGCCGCTGACGTTGGCGGCGGTCGCAACGCAACCGCTGGCGCCACACTGCGAGCGGACGCCCCAATTGCTGGTGGTGGCAGGCGCATTCGGCACGGGTTTGCCTTCAAGATCGGTTCCCGGGCCGTAGTCGGCGGTGTAGATGCCGGAGAATTCACCGCCGCTGGGTGAGGCGGACGGCGGCCCGGCGTCAGGCCTGTCACCCTGAGTGAATTCCACGATGGCGATGACACCGGCTACGACGATCAGGGTGGTGATGAACACCAGCGCACCGACCAGAAGTCCGTGGTGTCGTCCCCGACGCTTCGGCGGCGCCGATGTCGGCACGTGCATGTTGGGTGTGCTGACGGGCGGGTACGAAAACACCGGTGCGCTTCGCGGTGGTGGTTGCGCCCATGGCTGCTGGGCCGGCATCGGTGCGCTCGAGGGTGCGCTGTGTCCCAAAGTGGGAGATGCAGTCGGTGTCTGCACATGCGTCGGATTCGGCCGGGTGATGACTTCCCTTGCAGCAGAGGCCATGTCGACGGCGCTGGCGTAGCGCTCCGAGGGTTGCTTGGCCAGGCCGGTGGCGATGACGGCGTCCAACGCGGTCGGGATGGTTCGGCTGACCTCGGACGGTCTGGGCGGTGGGGTGAAGATGTGACCGCTGGCGACCTTCTCAAAGGTGTTGCCGGGGAAGGGCTGTTGGCCGGTGAGGCACTCGTACAGGACACAGGCCAGCGCATAGATGTCGGAGCTGGGGTTGATCTGGTCGGCGCTGAAACGCTCCGGTGCCATGTAGGCCCACGTGCCGATGGCAGCACCGGTCTGCGTCACCCCGTCCTCGGCGGTGCGGGCGATCCCGAAATCGATGAGATACGCGAAGTCGTTCTCGTCGATCAGGATGTTCGACGGTTTCACGTCGCGGTGAACGAGGCCCGTCTGGTGCGCGGCATGAAGCGCGGCGGCGATCTGCTCGATGATGGCCACCGCACGTGGCGGTTCGAGCGGCCCGTCATCGAGCAGGCTGTGCAGGTCGGTGCCGGGAATCAGCCGCATCGTCACGAACAGCCGCCCGTCGCTTTCACCGAAGTCGTAGATCGGCACGACGTGGCGGTCGTCCAACCGGGCGGCGGCACGAACCTCGCGGCGGAATCGCTGCTCGAACTCGGGGTCGTCGCTCAGATTGGGGAGCAGCATCTTGAGAGCTACTGCGCGATCGATCTGGCTGTCGTACGCGCGCCAGACCTCGCCCATCCCGCCGCGACCCAGCAACTCGATCAGCCGGTAACGACCGAATGGCGTGCCTTCCACCGGCATACGATAACGGCCACTCGCCCGGATCGTGGCGCATAGGAGGGCAAGCCGATGTCCGACAAGACCGACCACCGCCCTCCGCGGCCCGCAGAAGGGGAGAAGGCAACCTTGGTGGAGTTCCTCAACTACCTGCGCCGCGCGATGGTTTCAAACCTGGAGGGAGCGCCGGAGCCACAGGTACGCACAGCCGGGGTCCCATCGGGGACAAGCGTGCTGGGCCTGGTGAAACACGTGAGCTATGTCGAGCGGTTCTACTTCCTCGGGGAGGACGTCAGCGACTGGAGTACGACGTTCCGGCCGACGCCCGAGGACACCGTCGAGAGCGTGCTGAACGCGTACCGGGACGCGGTGTCCCACGCTAACGAGGTCATCGATGCGTGCGAGGACCTGCAGAAGCCGGCGCCACGCTCAGCACGACCGCAGTCGGCGCCGACGATGCGATGGATCCTGGTGCACATGATCGAGGAGACGGGCAGGCACGCCGGTCACGCCGACATCCTGCGCGAGCAGATCGACGGCGCGACCGGGCGCTGACTCGCGGCTAACCGGCGGCGTCGAGGATCTTGATCGCGAAGACGAGCGTGTCGCCCGGCAGGATTCCGGCGGAGGGCTGACCATCGGCGTAGCCGTCGGCCGACGTCATCGCGACGGCCACGGTGGATCCGACTTTCTGTCCCGCGATGGCCTTCTGGAAGCCCGGGACGACGCCGGTGAGCGGGAATTGTTCGGGCGCGCCGCGCTGGTAGCTGCTGTCGAATATCGACCCGTCACGCCCGTTGACGCCCATGTAGCAGACCGAAACCGTCGCCGTGGGTGAGACGACTGGACCGTCACCGGCCTGCAACGTCTGCACCTGGGTCTCGGTCACGCTGAACGGCGTGCCGACCTTCACGTCTGGAGCCGTCGTGTCCGTGGAACCGGTGACCGCGACATTGCCGGTGGCACCGTCCAGCGTCCATTCGGGCGCGCCGCCGGTGGGGGCCACGGTCGGGCACGTGGTGGCTGCTGCCGACGGTGCCGGTTGGGCGGGCATGTCGGATTCGACCGAGTAAAGGTCCGCGGGGTCAGCGGTAGACGAGGTCGAAGATGAAGCTTCGGGTTCGGAGTCCGAGCCGCACGCCGCGAGGGTGGTCACGAGCGCGGCGGCGATGCCTGCGAACGCGAGGGTGGAAGACAGACGAGTGGAATTCACGGTCGTCACGGTACAGATGTGACGCTCGGCGACAATTGATTGGGCGTTGTGCTGCGTGTTTCAGCAGAACTGGTACTCGACGGCCCAGTTCTCGCCGCTCCACGTGGCGGCGAAGTGACCGCCGAGGTCCGGGTTGGCGTCATGAATCATTCCGGTGCCGCCCTCTGGTGTGAATCCGGGCGAATCCCAGGTGACGGATTCGAAGACAGGGGAGAGGTCGGGAGTGCAGATCTCTTGCATCGCGATGTAACCGTCGGCGATCGCGATCTCCGCGCTGTCCTGAGTCTGAGCCGGGGCGTAGGGGTCCGCGCCCGCCGAAGGCGGATCAGCCGCCAGTGCGACTGCCGCTGCGGACAGCACGGCGACGGCCCCGCAGCGGAATGGCTTGCGCATCACAGCTCCCTGATCTTGAACTTCTGAGAAGTATCCACGGCAATTGTGGTCAACGATGAGTTTGTCCAAACACGGCGGTCTGCATTCAGGAGATCGACACGGGACGGAAGGGCGAACGATGGGAACGAAGCCGTCGTGCGGTGGACATCTACCGATCAACGGGCTGGACCTCTATCACGAGGTATACGGCGAGCTCGGCGGCTCGAAGCCGCCGCTGCTATTGATCCCCGGCGCGTTCATGGGCGCCGACTCGATGCCCGCCTGGGTTGAGGCGTTCGCGCGCGATCGCACGGTGATCGTGTTCGACCAACAGGGACACGGCCGGACACCGGATACGCCACGTGAGATGTCATACGAGCAATTCGCCGATGACGCCGCGGAGTTGTTGGGCGCCTTGGGAATCCAGCGCGCGGACGTGATGGGTTATTCACAGGGCGGTGGGGTGGCGCTGCAGCTGGCGATCCGTCACCCCTCGATCGTGAACAAGTTGGTGTCGCTGTCGGCGACCTTCCGCAAGCAGGGTTGGTATCCCGCGGTGTTCGAATCCATTGCGGGACTGACTGCTGACGACTTCGCGGGTACACCCGTCGAGACGGCGTTCATGGCGCACACGCCGGATGCCAAGGCGTACGAGACCTACCTCGAGAAGATGAAGGTCCTGAACATTGACGACCAGCAGATCACCGACGAAGAGATGCGCGCGATCTCGGCCAAGACGATGGTCATCGTCGGCGACGCGGATGGGGTGATGCTCGAGCACGCCCTGGCGATGTTCAGGCTGCGCGGTGGAGGTGACGAAGAGGCCGCGGCAACAGGTGTGTTGCAGAAGGCCCCCGACGCGCGGTTGGTGGTCCTGCCCGCGATGTCGCACATCGGTGTGTCGGGTGAGGCTGAGCTGTTGGTGCCGATGATCAGTGCATTTCTCGACGACGCCCCACCGAGGACGCCGGCGCTTTTCTAGCGCCTGATCATCGAGGCTGTTCCTCGTGCGCAATGACTATCGTCGTGCAGATGTGGGCGGCTGCGGCGGGTATCGGGCAGTCGGACTGCGAGCACGTCATGCACGCCACGTTGGCCCAGCCAGTTCTCGCGGTCACCAGCGTGGCCTACGTTGTGGTGGGTCTGGGAGTGCTGGCATTGGCGGTGCGAGCCAGGGGAGGGCTGGCAGCGGCCGCCGGAGTGGTGCTCGTCGCCGTGGGTGCGGGCAGCGTCGTCTATCACGGCCCTCAGCCGACATGGGCGGGCGCTGCGCACGACTGGCCGATCATCGCGATCGCGGTGGTGTATTTCGCCGGTTTGGCGTGCACGGTTCGACGTGAGTGGCGAGTGTGGCTAGCGGCGGCCGCCATCCTCGCGATCGCTCTAATCACCTATGTCGCAGGTCGTTCCGGGTCGCCACTGTGCCGGCCCGACAGCCCGTGGCAGTTTCACGGCGCCTGGCATGTCGTATCCGCGGCCGCTGCGGGCTTGGCTGCTTTGGCGATGGCTCGGCATGCGGTCCTGGTGCGCCGTGAGTCCGCTCGGCGGGATGCGGCGGGTGGTCAGTAGTCCCAGGAGGCGGGAACACAGCGGAAGACGTCGCCGTGGGTCGCCACATGGCAGACCGATGGGAACGGGAGGTGGGTGGCCACCATCGCCTCTCCCGTCGCGGCCAGCTCCCGCAACAGCTCGACCCGGACACGGGCGGACTCCACAGGATCGTGTTCGAACCCGTTGTGCCACTCGGGATTGTCAAATCCGGGCGCGAACACGGAGTCGCCGGCAAATGTCAGCGCATCACCACCGGACGCGAGGCGCACGATGCTATGGCCGGGGGTGTGGCCTCCGTTGCGGGTGACGAGCACTCCCGGCGCGATCTCGTACTCAGTCTCGAATGTCTTGATCTGGCCTCGGTATTCGGTCAGGAATCGCGAGGCGATCTGTCGGAGCGCACCCGGCACCGGCGCCGGCATGTCGGTGTGGGAGAAATCGGGGGCCTCCCAGAACTCGGCCTCGCGGGTCGCCACGTGGACCCGCAGATCGGAGCGCAGCCGCTCTTTCAGTCCTTCGGTGAGCAGCCCGCCCACGTGGTCCATGTGCAGGTGGGTGAGCACCACGTCGGTCACGGCCGAGGGATCGATGCCTGCGGCCTCCAGACGGTGGACCGTTTTGCCGGCCCGAGGGAAGTCGGGGAATTCCACGCCAAGGCCCGCGTCAACGAGGATGGTCCGGCCGCCGCTGCGCACGACGACCACGTTCAGCGGCCAGTCGAGCACGTCCTGTGGCAGGAACTGGTCGTTGAGCCAGTTCCCGTACTCGGTCGGGTCGGCGTTGGTCGCCATCGTCCTGGCGGTGATGGGGAGCACCCCATCGCTGATCACCAGTACCTCGATGTCGCCGACCTGTACCGCGTAGCGCGACGGAACGAGTTCGTCGAGGCCGGTGCTGACTGAAATGCTGTCCACGCTCATGAGTTCTCCTTGGGCTGACCTGCGAAATGACCTGTCATTTCCCGGGAACGCCGGCAATCTTCAGAATTCATCCATCCCGCGGCATTGCCGAGCTAGCAGACGCGTGCAGACGCTCAATTTACGTTGCTGAAGTGTGGCGATCGTGTGTGCTTTCCTGGCTGTATCGCACGTTGCCGTCCATCCGGGGATTGCGGACCGATACGCTGTCGTCATCCAGTCCGACCGCCTTCCACGATCAACCGTGCTCGTAGCGCCGATATCGATCGCCGCCCGGGTAGCAAGGCATCGCTGGGGGTCGAGTTTGGTCGGGGGTGAGGGATGACCCGATCGGCTGGGCAATGGTTGAAGCAACCGGATCAGTACGACTGGCTCAGCGCTTATCTGAATGAACGCGGGCTTCAGGTGCTCTGGCGCCGCGCGACGTTCGGCTTCACCGTAACGACGGCTGCGCTGCCGATCGTGATGATCTGGAGTCCCTTCGGTCCGGACAATCCCGTGAGGGTCGCGCTCGCCATCGCTGCGGCTGTGGTCGCCGTGGCCGGTGGTTTCCTCTGGTTGCTTCGTTGGCCCACGCGGCGGCAGTCTGTCATCTTTTCGGCGATGGCCACGGTGGCAATCGCGGCAACGTGTTTTGCCTTCTCAAACCCGTACTCGGGGCTGGGAGCATGTGCGACCTTCGCCGTCATCGGTGGTTTCGCCGCCTACTTCCACACGACTGGCTTCGTGGTCGCGAACCTCGGTGTGGCCACCCTGTGCGCGGCGATCATGGCATCCCGGCTCATCGCCACCACCGGTGACGTCGCGCTGACAATCGCAACGCTGGTCACGTTGGCATCGCTGAATATCGGCGTACCGTTCGGAATCCTGTCGTTGGTGCACACATTGCGAACAGACTTGCAGGGTTCTGACCGTGATCCGCTTACCGGGCTCCGGAATCGGCGCTCGTTCCACAACTCGGTCTACGAACTCATGATGCTTCATCAGAGTCCTGCGGGCGTCTACCTGGTGATGGCGATGATCGACCTGGATAACTTCAAACAACTCAACGACACCCTCGGTCACGCCGCAGGCGATCAGGCATTGGTCGACGTCAGTACGGCGCTTCGCGAGAACTGCCGCCCCGCTGCGGTGATCGGCAGGGTAGGCGGAGAAGAGTTCGTGGTCGCCGACATCGACACCGTTCCGAATCCAGCCAAGATGGCCGAGCGACTACGCCGGGCCATCGACGGAATTCCGTTACCGGTGACGGCGAGTATCGGAACAGCGGCCGCCCCGCTCGAGACGGACTCAAGCAGAGCGAATCTCCAACTCATCAACGATCTGATCCGCACGTCAGATACAGCGATGTACGAGGCCAAGCGCGCGGGCGGCAATCGGGTGTGCCACTATCCGACGCTGCTGCCAGCAGCAGGAAGTTGAGCCCGTGGCCGCGACCGCGACGTGTGGGATCGGGCAGTTTTGGGCAGTGTGGAGATATGAGCAACAACCAGAAGGTCACTGTCGAAAGAACCATCACGGCGTCCGTTGAAGCGCTATTCGACGTCCTTTCCAATCCCGAGCAACACCCGGCGCTCGATGGCTCTGGATTTGTGCGCAGTGTGGACCACGCCGATCGGATACAGAAGGTCGGCGACGTGTTCACGATGAACATGCAGGGCGATCACATGGGTGGCGAGTACAAGACTGATAACCACGTGTCCGGCTATGCGAAGGACAAGCTCCTGGCGTGGAAGACCGCCCCCGCGGGCACTGAGCCTCCCGGATGGGAGTGGCTGTGGGAGTTGGAGCCGCAGGGGCCAGACGAGACCTTGGTTCGCCATACCTACGACTGGTCGAAGGTCACCGACAAGAAGCTGCTCGAGAAGGTGAAGTTCCCGCTGGTGACCGAGGACCAGCTGACGGATACGCTCGCTCGACTTGCTGAGATGTCGTCCTGATCAAGTAACCGTGCGCGGTGATGTGCCAGCGCTGCGTCGTGCCGACCACCGCGGGCATAGGAACACCGACAGTGAGATCGCGCATCGGATGTGGTGTTCACCGACGTCGCGCGGGCCGTGGAGGGCGCGCACTTGCGGATGCTGTGGAACACGCAGGTTCGGACCTGACCTGACCTGAGACCAGGGAAGACTCATTTCATGAGGAGAGCCGAGCGCTTGCACGCGTCAAAGCGCACGATTGAGCGTGGCATCCAGTCCCTGGGTTGGGCCGGCGTTGTTCGTCATCGTCCTGGCGGTAATGGGTAGCACGCCGTCGCTGATCACCAAGACCTCGACGTCGGCCAGTACCGGGTAGCGCGACTGAACCAACTCGGTGAGTCCCGTGCTGCCGAGTGAAATGCCGTCCACGCTCGTTGCTTCCTTCAGAGGCTGTGTTCGAAGACATGGCGGGAATGACCTGTCCTTGTCGTGGAACGCCCTCCAGCGGCCGGATTTCTCCATACCGGCGGGAGGGCGCACCACCATCCGCGTAGGACTGCGCTGCTTACCCAGTGGATAGCAAAACCTTCCCTTTGGGGAGTGGAATCTGGCGTCCCAGCGATTACGGAGGGATGGCCGTCCGTCGGACACTTACGTTCACCACCGAAGAAAACGGCTTCCGCCGGACGCCGATACCCAAAGACCTAAGGAGACACCACCGTGAAGCTTTCGACCTCCGCCCGCCCCGTCACAGTTTTCGCGCCTGCACGTTGGACGGCACGCGCCACGCTGACCGCAGGTGTACTTGCCCTCGCCGCAATCCCGTTCGGGGCTCTCGCAGTCGCGAATGCCACCTATAAGGAATCCGACTTCTCATCGTGCCTGGAGCGCGACATGCCGACCGACTACTGCTGCGAACACGCCGGCGGCGTTATGCGCAACGGCGCCTGCATCGATCCGGATGACCTCCTGCAGCCGAGCGGAGGAGCCGTCCTGGAGGTGCAGCCGGATCCACCGACGAACCGTCCGCCACTCGTACACACCGATTTGTCGGGAACTTTTGTGGAGGTCCAGCCGGCACCGCCGACGAAGGTTCCGCCGCGCGTCGTCGCCGATGCGCCTGTGTTGACCGCCGACCAGTAAAGCTCGCCTCGAGGGCGCACCGTCACCAAGCCCGCATCTATGCCCCAACCCTCGTTCGAGCACATCGTTAGCAACCGACGTTCAATCGCGTGTTCAGTTTTTGGTCGCTTCGCCGCCGTGAGTGAAACTACACGCCTGTCAATTTATTTGCTGTTTCGGTGACCCTGAGCTTCGGTAGGCCTAGGCTCAGCCCACCGGACGTCGCTGTCTGCTCCCTTTCGATTCCCAGACCAGTCCGCGCCAAGACTCTGGCCGGTATCGGTTGCTGCGGAATGGAAAGGACGCGCCCATGAGCGCTCACCGTCAGGTTTTAGCAAGGCGCACGTCGGCGGCCACGTGGGCCGGCGGGATCATCACGTCTGGCGCGTTGGCGCTAGCCGGCCCGGCCGGGATCGCATTTGCCTCTCCTGGTGGAGACATCGGTGTCACGCCGGTGGGTTCCTCGTGTGTGCCCGGCGAGAGCGGCTGCAGCACCCAATCACTCTTCGGGCCCAGCTTTGGCGCCACAACCCGGCCGTCGTTGTCGGCTGCGGTGGCGGCCGCGCGCCCGCAATCGTGCGGGTTGATCTGCAACGGCGCCGATGGCACCGCCGAAAACCTCAACGGCCAAGACGGGGGCCTCTTGTTCGGCAACGGCGGGGCCGGCTGGACCAGCACCGTCGCCGGGGTCGGCGGCGGAAACGGCGGCAACGCCGGACTGCTCTTCGGCAACGGCGGCGCCGGCGGCAACGGCATCGACGCCACCAATGCCGTCGCCGCAACCGCCGGCGGCAACGGCGGCAACGGCGGCCTGCTCATTGGTAACGGTGGCGCCGGCGGTAGCGGCGGTCGCGGATATCAGGGAGACGACGCGGTCAACCCGGTGGCCAGCGGCAGCACAGCCGACAGCGGAGCCCAAGGCGATAGCGACGCTGCGACGATTGCCGGCGACCCGCCGATATACCGCCTACCGGCCGGTGGGGACGGCGACGACGGCGACGTGCTCGGACAGGCCGGCGGCGACGGCGGCAACGGAGGGCCCAACCCGTCTTCCGGCGTGTCCGCTAACGTTCTTCTCGAGGGCGGCGCAGGCGGCAAGGGCGGTGACGGCGCCCCAGGCGGAGCGGGCGGCGGCGGCGGGGACGGCGGCGCTCGGCCCGGCGCATTCTTCAACAACACCGGGGGCAATGATGGTCCCTACCCGGCTGGTATCGGAACTACCGGCGGAGCCGGAGGCGCGGGCGGGACCGGCGGCACCGGCGCCGCCGGCGGTGACGGCGGTGACGGCGGTGACGCCCAAGCCAGCACTGTATGGGACAGGCCGCTTACTGCGACGGGCGGTGCTGGAGGCGCCGGTGGTGATGGTGGAACGGGTGCCGTCGGCGGCGCGGGAACCGCCGGCGCACCCGGCGGCTCGGGTGGGCGCGGGGGCCTCCTGGTCGGAAGCGGCGGCGCGGGCGGCAACGGTGGTAGCGGCGGCACCGGCGGAACAGGTGCCAACGGCGGCACCGGCGGCAACGGTGGTACCGGCGGTGCCGCGATAAGCAGTAGGGTCGCGATCGACGGCGCAGGGGGCGGCGCCGGCAACGGTGGTGCCGGCGGGGCAGGCGGCCAAGGTGGAAGCGGCGGCGCGGGCGGCACTGGAGGATCCGGCGGACTGTTCGGCCGATCAGGTACCACCGGTACGACCACCGGAGGTGCGGGCGGCGCTGGCGGCGAGGGCGGTCAGGCGGGCACCCCCGGCACGGGGAGCACCACTGGCTCCACCGGAAGCACCGGCGCGACTGGCTCCACGGGCAGTACCGGAAGTACCGGCGCGCAAGGGTAACCGACGAATCGCTCCTGATTCAGCAGCTGCAGAATTCATTTCTGCACATTGTCAGCGACTGGGTGAGTGAGCAATGCTGATGCACCGCTTCGTTACGACGACCGCCAACGCCTAAACCCGTTAGGCCACTTCGCATTATGCAGCCATATTGGATACCGCCGGTGGTCCTTGGAACGTCCCTGATTCGATGAGCCTTAACTTGACATAATGTGGCTTATCGGCACTTGTTCGACCAGGGGCGAGTTGCATTACGTGCAACGACTCGCACCTCTGAGCGATGGCGCGGGATGCAACGGGAGGTGGCCAAGCTTCTCGGCTGCGCCAACGTTCGTCTTTGGCCGTCGCCGCAGCCGTGAGTCGATTTCAATCACTTGATGAATGCTTTCGTTGTTGGGTGACGAGATGTCGATGCCAGCTTGCTCGGGGCCGCCTGCCGAGTCCTCGGCGGCTCCTCCTCCGTACCGTCGACAGCCCTCGAAACGTCACAGTGACGAATTGCCTTGCGCCGCTGGGTCATTGACCATTGCCTGTGCGACACCGAGGTCGACATTCCGAGCGGCATTCACGTGATTGGGCCGGCTGCCAGACGGAGTCCGCGGAAGCTTCCGTATGCCTGATTCTCTCTCGCGACATATCGGTGGTAGCACCGTGTGGCGCTGCCAATACGTCACAGTGACGTAACACCGTGGCTAAACCGGATGTGTCGCCTGAGTGTTGAAGGACGAATTGGATTCCCACGCAATGATTTTCAGTGTCAAGCATTGTCATCAAGTGCCCGGAGTCGAGAGATTCTGCAGCCGCCGCTACGAAGGTTTGAGTACTGATCTCTCACACAAGCCGTATACCACTCCTTGAAACAGTCCGGTGACGGGCCGTCTGCTATACCCTCAGATTCTTGCCCGGTGCGTGTGGGACTCGGAGGGAATGCGATGGCAGACCCGTGGCAGCTCATCCTTCATCACGCCTACAGCGGCACTCCAGGCGTCATTTTCGACCAGTCCCCCGATCGTGGAAGCCACGGCACAGCAATCGGACTCAGCGCCAACGACTACCTCGCCGACGGCGTAACCGACGGCTCCGGGGCCGTCAGGCTGGGCCCGGGCAAATGCGTGCGCGTCCCACTGACCCGCGTCTGGCGCCCATGCACCGGGGCGCGCATCGAAGCCGTCTGCTTCTTCGACGGCGTCGCCGACGGCACCGTCGTCGACGGACCCGGTTTCTACTTCGGGGTCGACGAGGGGGTGATGTTCTCGAACTACTCGTTCGCTCACATCGGCGGTGGTGGAACCACGACGCGCCACACTGGCGTCCGGGTTCCCGTGGGCAGGTGGGTGACGCTGACGTGGATGTGGGATGGACTGATGTCGACCGGCTTCTGGCTCGACGGCCGGCTCGTCCTCGAGCATCGCAACGTGTCACCGCTCGGCTCGGATGAACGCTTCGCCACTATTGGCGCCTCCGAGCGCCCAGGGGGAACCTTCTCCAATGAGTTCAGCGGCTACATCGACGACGTCAAGGTGTGGCGGCGCAACCCGCATCGGGTCAACGACGAGTTCACCGACCGTCCCGTCGACGACTCCGTCAGAGAGTGTTGGAAGAAGTGGAGCCGCGACTTCGTCGAGCTGATGAACTCCGACCCGGACTGCGCGCGGACCACCGTCGTGCTGCTCAACGAGGCGATCGCTGCGTCACTGCGCACGATCCTCGATCAGGGCGAGCCGCTGCGGTCGCAGTTGGCCGAGGCGACGCGACGCTACCGCTCGTTGTGGTCGGCGGGCCGGCTCGACGAGATCCCGGCGGTGCTCGCCGAGTTCCTCGCGGCCCTGCGGAGCGCCGGCCTGGATCCGGCGACCGGCGCGGGTTTCGCAGAGTTCTATCAAGACTCCTGTGTCAGAGAGCTGTTGGGGCGGCTGGAGTTGCCGGACTGCGATCGTGAGTTCATCGACATGATGACCGGCTTCCGGGCCGAGGGGCAGTAGAGCATGGCACGCCGCAGCCTGACCTCCGCCACGAACACCGCCGACGCCGCCAGCTTTACCACCGATTCCATCTCGCCTCGCACGGACGCCCTAGTCCTGATCTACGTGACGAGTGCGGCCCCCGCCTTCGCGGGCACGCCGCCGGTGCCGACCATCACCGGTAACGGACTGGTGTGGGCGCTGGTCGACAGCATCGTGTTCGGCGCCGGAAACAGTCGCAGGCTCAGCTGCCTTCGTGCGCTGGGCCCCACCACTGCCGGGGCAGTGACCATCGACTTCGGCGGCCGGAGCCAGGATTTCTGCGCGTGGTCGCTCTTCGAGTTCGACGATGTCGACACCTCTGCCCCATTCGGCGCGGCGGCCGTCAAGCAGGCAGTCAAGACGACCGCCACCGGCACGTCGCTCACGGCCGCTCTAGCTGGTGGCGACGCGGGCAATCTCGCCGCCGCCGGGATCGCACTCGACGGCCCCCAAAGCGTGACTCCGGGCGCGGGTTTCGTCGAGATTCACGAGCAGGTGCCCGCGCAGTTTCTGGGCCAGGGTGGTGCACTCCAGACCCAAGACGCCAGCACCGTCGTTCCCAATGTCCGCTGGACGTGGGCGACAGCGGCCAACGCGGCCGCTATCGTCGTCGAGATCGACTCGGCATCCGGCACGACGCCACCGCCCACCAACGACGAAACGCTCATCCGGCGATTCGAGCCCATCCTCTTCCTGCATCCCGACGAGAAGTTCTTTCCAAGCGATGCCAAGCGCTTCGTCGAGCACGCCGCGCTGTGGTCGGCGACGGCACCCTACGACGACAAGAGCAATTGGCGACGCATCGTCGAGCGCAAGAAGTTGGCCGCCGTCAGATCCGAAGGCGGAACTTTCCTGGGCGACAACCTCTCCGAGGGCGACGACGAAGCCCGCTACCTGGAACTCGGCGCATGGAAGGACGGCGACGAGTCGGCCGAACCGGGCGTGACGGCGGACAGCACGAATCTCTACGCCAACCGCAACGCGATCGTCGACGCCTATCGAGGCGAACTGGCTGCCAGCCAATTCTGGTATCACGCCGAGGTTTTCCACACTGAACGCCTGCGCTCTCTGGCCGGCGGGCCGCCGAACCTGCGCAAAACACTTGAGTCGCTGGGTCTGGACCACCCGACGCTGCTCTGCTACTACCTGTTCTTCCCTGCTCACGAACAGTCGGTCGGCAAGGACGAGTGCTCCAGCGTCACGGCGGTCGAGGTGTCGTGCCACGCCGGTGATTGGCAATGCCTCGCGATCCTGCTCGAAGGCGACGGCTCACAGGATCCGGCGCGGTACACGCCGAAGTTCTTCGGACACACCGGATCACGCCCGGCGCAGGTCGATGTCGCCGGCGCGCCGGCGTATCGTCCTTACCAATTCGACGCCGAGGACCGGACCGTCATGAAGGTGGAGAGGTGGCGTCCCACCTCCGGGCCCGTGGCACTCCAACCCGAGGTCAACGGTGAGCATCCGCGTCTCTATGTGGCCAAGGGGTCGCACAGCCTCTACACGAAACCCGGCGAACACGACGTCGATCCCTATCCGCCGGAACAGAATCCGCGCGGCTGCGGCGGCTACGACAACCCCGTACTGGCCCCGGGCGACATTCCCGGTGATCCCATGTCGACGGCGGAAGTAGTCGCTCTGATCGCCAAGGCGATAATCCCGATCATCGGCACCATCGCGATCCTGCTCGAAACCTCCTTGATCGACCATCCCTTCGGCGCCACCGGGCCGGGCAACGACAAGCCCGACCCCGAGCAGGCGCCGGCTTCCCCGGCCGGCGGCATCGCGGTTCGGCCATCCGACGTGTCGGTGCCGGACGCGGTCGGCCGCGTCGAGGTTTGGCGGTCCCGAAGGAATCTGGTGCTGGCTGGACGCACCTACGACTTCGTCGTCGACCGGGACACTCAGGTGTGGTGGCCGCACGACGACAACGAACGCGGCTTCCGTGGCCGCTGGGGTCAACGGGTCAGCACCGACCCGATGTCGCGGCGCTGCGGGCCGAAGTTCCCCGACTACGTCGACATGTTCCTGCGCGCCTTGGAGGACGGCATCACCCGGGGTTTCTTCCCGCGGCCGTAACCGAGAGGGCTGCCGCAAAGCTTCACGAACTGGCGCCCCTTTAGCCCCAGGGTTGTTGCGTCGTCACGGCCCGGTTGCGGGTCCATCCTCGGCCGGCTCGACCGGAGCTCGGGGTGCCTCGTCGTCAGACACTTGATCGGCCAACTCCAAACCCGCGCCGGCATAGACATTGAAGGCGATGTCGACACCGTGGTCCTTGGCCCACTGAACTTCATCGTCGTACCGGGCGACCGCTGCGACCCTGCCGTCGAAACCTGACTCGCGCAGACATGCCAGCGCGGTGACGTTGGCGCCGTGACGCGGCATCGCCAGCACCGCAATGCGCACCGACTCCGAGTGTCGGAGCTGGTGCCAGAAATCCAGATCGGTCGCATCGCCTTCGATGACGTTCAGGCCGTCCTCCGCGAGTCGCTGGACTCGGGGACCGTCGTAATCAACCCCGATCACTCGCAACCCGTAGTGCTCGGTCATTCGCTGGTAGGCCGCGAACCCAACCCGGCCCATGCCGATCACCACCACCTCGGCGTCCCCGGCATCGGCCGGGCGTTCCTCCGGGACAAGGGCGCTTTCGTCCTGGTCGGGTAGCCGTGCCGCGATCTTCTCCACCATCAGGTGTCCGCGACCATTGACCAGCGCCGCGAGGACGAAGCTCATCGCCACCGCGATCGACATCTCCACGAGCCAGGCCTCCGCCAGCAGCCCTGCGGACACACCTACCGACACGACGATCAAACCGAACTCCGAGTAGTTCATCAGCCCGAGCCCAGCGAGCAGCGCCGTGCGATGCCGCAACCTCATACGCGACAACAGCAGGACGTACCAACCGGCCTTGAACGGCAGAAGCAGCACCATCAGCAGTGCGACGCCGATGGTCGGCAGATCCGGCAGACCGGTCAGGCCGATGGAGACGAAGAACCCGACCAGCAACAGCTCCTTGATGTGAAACAGCGAACGCGACAGCTCGGAGGACGCCGCGTGCGAGGCCAGCAGGACGCCGATGATCAGCGCGCCGAGGTCGCCCTTCAGCCCCACCGCGGAGAACAGCGCATACCCGGGCACCAACGCCATCACGATCCCGAAAAGCGATTGCATTTCGCCGTGACCCAGCCGGCTCCAGATCTTGCGCGCGACTCGGGTCAGTGGCCACAGCAGCACCAACGTCAGCGCCCAGGGGCTGGGCAGATGACCGCTGGTGGCGGTCAGAAAAACGACAGCGACGATGTCCTGCATGACCAGGATGCCGATGGCGACGCGGCCGTAGAGCGCGTGCGATTCACCGCGCTCCTCGAGGACTTTGACCACGAACACCGTGCTGGAGAAGGACAGCGCGAAGGCCAACAGGGCGATCGTCTGCACGCTCTGCCCGGACAGCATCGCGACCCCGGCCAGGGCGCCCAGCCACATGGCGACACCTCCAAACACAACGCTGACCAGCATGTGCACGGACGTGGTCAACCACACCTCGCGGCGCAGCAGAATGCGAACGTCGAGCTTGAGGCCGATCGCGAAAAGCAGCAGCGTGACGCCCAAATCCGCCAGCACATCCAGCTGTGGAACGTCCCCCACATTGAGGGCGTTGATGACGAACCCCGCTGCCAGGAACCCGACCAGGGGCGGCAGACGCAGCGCCATCGCCAGGCCGCCGAGACCGAACGTGATGACGAGATAGATGGCGACTACTGTCACGCGCAGCCCCTTGCCCTAGGTGTCGAGTTCTCCAAGTATCCCGGCAACCGCCGGATTCCTCTTTGGACGTGGCTCTGACCGCTCAATCCCGTGGGCTGGAGGGGAGGAACCCGCCGGATCGTCTCCCCTAATCGCCTTGTGCCGCAGGTCAATACGTCACAGTGACTGTTTCCGCCCCCGTCGGGTGCAATTGCGGGTCCACAGACTCACCCGAGAATCGGCCGAGCCGATCGGCGAAAGGACAGACAGTCCCATGAACGTGCGGCACAGTTGACAGATGGCGAGCAAAGTTCCGGGCCCGAAAGACATCTTGGCGGCAGCGCAGGCGGCGGCCGACAATGCTCAGGCCGCCGCGCGGGAGGCCGCAGAGACGGCGCAGTCCGCCGCCGGCGCGGCGTTGCGTATCCCGCCGGCGTCGATACAGCTTGCGAGTCAGCTGCCGGATTTGATCGAGAACCTTGCGGTCGCGACGGAGCGACTCAATCAGGCAATCGACCGTGCCGAACGCTATTTGGCGCTGGCCGACCCGATGATCAGGACGATGGACGCGGTGCTGCCGCAACTCGAAGCACTCGTCGCAACCGGCAACGAGGTCTATGGCGCCGTATCGTCACTGCCCGGCGTCGCCACCCTGGGGCGGCTGGCCGGTCGTGGGTCAACTCCTGCCGCCGACAAATCCAGAGCCCGCTCGACGCCGAAGAAGCCCAGCCGCTGACAGCCGGTTCGCATCCGACTGGCAGCCCAGAGCTTCTGCGCTGAAATCGAAACCCCCAAAGAGAGTCGCACGTGAATTTCAACCGCACAGACACCGCGGTCGTCGTGATCGACCCGCAGAACGATGTCCTCAGCCCGTCGGGCAAGAACTGGGAAGTGCTTTCCGCCAGTGTGACCGAGAACAGAACCGTCGAGAACCTTGTCGCGATCCTCACCGCGGCCACCACGCAGGGCTATCCGGTGTTTGTCTCGCCGCACTACTTCTATCCGACAGACCACAGTTGGCTGTTCAACGGCCCGTTGGAAACAGATGAGCTCCGTACCGACACTTTTGCGCGCGTCGGCTCGCTTGACCTCAGCGGCTTCGCCGGTTCCGGCGCGGACTGGCTCGATGAGCTGCGGCCGTTCATCGAGGCGCCGACGACCGTGGTAGCCAGCCCGCACAAGGTGTGGGGCCCGCAGACCAACGACCTGGTTCTGCAGCTGCGTAAGCGTGGCATCGGCAAGGTGATTCTGTGCGGCATGCTCGCGAACATCTGCGTGGAATCGCACCTGCGGGATCTGCTCGAGCACGGTTTTCAGGTCGCGGTGGTCAGCGATGCCACCGCCGGGCCCCGTCACCCAACGTTCGGTGACGGCTATTCCGCCGCGATGGTGAACTACGCCTTCCTCGCACACGCTGTCCGATCCACCGCCGAAACGACCGACGCCATGGCGTCGGGCGGCAAGGCTTGATGGTGGACGCTCAAGCGTCGGTGTGGTGCAGCCAATCTCGTGACCGTATGCGCCACGTCGCCTTCGCGTAGTCCAATTCCGAGTGCGGCCACTGCGTGACGATCCGTCCGGTGGGCGATCGGTAGTAGCTATCGCACTGCGTCCAGATCGTCCGGTCCAGGTCGGCCGAAATCTGATCGTTGTACCGCTGTTCGACGTCCGGACGCACGTCGAGATAGCCGCCGCGCCCGGCCAACCGGCAGACCGCGCTGGCCACCAAGCGCGCGCCGGCCTCCAGGACGTAGATGATCGAGTTCGCGCCCTGGTTGGTGTTCGGTCCGTACAACATGAAGAAATTGGGAAAACCGCTCACGGCGACGCCGAGATACGCCTGAGGATCCAGACCCCAACGGTCATGCAGGTTTTCGCCGTCGAGCCCGACGATCTCGAGTCCCGAGAGATAACTGCTCGTCTCGAAGCCCGTCGCAAAGACGATGGCGTCGACCTCGACGACGCGGCCGCTCTCGGTGACCACGGCTGACTCGGTGATTCGCCGGATCGGATCTGTCACGAGGCCGACATGCGGGTGTTGCAATGCCAGATAATACTTCTCGCCGAGCAGTACGCGTTTGCACCGAAACGGATACCGCGGGGTCAGAGCGTCACGCATCGCATCGTCTTCGACGTGGCGGCGCAGAAAGTTCGCCGACAATTCCTGAACCGCGGCCATTCGTGGATGCTCGGGCGTCAACGCCGTGTTGTCGTGCTGCAGCTTCCACAACCGCCAACGCTCACGTAGAGCGGCCCACGGGAGCCGGCGGAAGCGCGCGAGCTCGTCGGGGCTGTAGGGTCGATCCTCCTTCGGCACCATCCACGGCGGCGTGCGCTGGAAGACCGTCAGCTGCCCTGCGATGGCGGCGAGTTCCGGGATGACCTGCACGCCGCTGGCGCCGGTGCCGACGACCGCGACCCGTTTTTCGGTCAGGTCGACACCCGCGTCCCATTGCGAGGTGTGCATCAGCTGGCCGGTGAATTCCGCGATGCCCTCGATATCGGGATAGCGTGCGGCGCCGAACAATCCCACCGCGCTGACGACGGCGTCCGCAACGAGGCTCCGGCCGTCGGCGAGCTCGATGTCCCAGTGCTTCTGCTGCTCACTCCACACCATCTTGTGCACGCCCGTCCCCAGCATCAGGTGCCGGCGCAGGTCGAAGCGATCGGCTACCGACTCCAGGTACGAGAGGATCTCGGGCTGGTAGGCGTAGGTGCGGGTCCAGTGGCGGTTCGGCGCGAACGAGAACGAGTACAGGTGGCTCTGGATGTCACACGCCGCACCCGGGTAGGTGTTCTGCCGCCAGGTGCCACCGACGCCGTCGGACCGTTCGATGATCACGATGTCGTCGATACCCTTGCGTCGTAACGCAACCGCCGCGGCGATCCCGCCGAAGCCGGCTCCGATGATCGCCACCCGGGGAGATCTGCTGCGGCGGGTCAGCGCTCGAAGACGACCGATTAGGTATCGCCTCCTCATCGATGGATACCTGTGCGGATCTCGAACCCTTCCGGTGCGCCGTTCGCGCGCGACGCTTGGAGGATGTCGGCGTATTCGGTTGGCGTGCCATAAAAGAAGCTGCCCTGTCGCGTCTTCGCGTTCGCCTGCCCTTCCCGGTTGTAGTAGCCCGGTGTGCAGGATTTCGCGCGGTCGGCGCTCGCCCCCGAACGTGCGACCACGGTGTCGACCCACGCCGATTCGGCGTCGACTGTCGCCTCCAATTCCGCTGCGTCATTGTTCAACGCCCACGCGATGACCTCTGCGGTGTGACGCGCTTGCACATCGAGGAGATACGGGAAGTTCACCGTGAACCCGGATTGAGCGATCGACAGGATGAAGCAGTTCGGGAATCCGTTGACCGCGAGGCCGTGCAGTGTCTGCACACCCTCTTGCCATTTGTCGGTGATCGTGACCCCGTCCCGGCCGATGATCTCGAAGCCGGTCCGTCGCGAGTAGTCAGTGCCGACCTCGAAACCCGTTGCGAAGATCAGACAGTCGATGCTGTGTTCCTGGCCGTCGACCACCACACCGTCGGTGGTGATGCGCTCGACGCCCTTACCTCTTGTGTCGACGAGCGTCACGTTGTCCCGGTTGAACGACTGAAGGTAGTCGTCGTGGAAGCAGGGCCGTTTGCAGAAGTAGCCGTACCAGGGTTTGAGCGCCTCTGCTGTCGCAGGATCCGTCACGATCGAATCGACGCGGGCCCGGATTTCTTCCATCTTGGCGAAGTCGGCCAATTCGACAGCGCGCAAACGGTCTTCGTCGGACATTCCCTCGACACGGGTCTGCCGCATGACGAACAGCTTCTTGACGATGCTCGTCCACGCGTCGTCGACGAGATCCTCGTCGGCTTCACCGCCCGCGGTGAGCAGCTGGAAATTCTCGATGCGACGGCGCTGCCATCCGTCTTGCAGAGACCCCGACCAGTCGGGATCGGTTGGGCGATTGCCACGCACGTCGACGGTCGAAGGGGTGCGCTGAAAGACGAGCAGTTCCTTGACGGCCCTGGCGAGGTGCGGCACACACTGGATGGCGGTCGCGCCGGTCCCGATGATCCCGACCTTCTTGTCCGCCAGGTTCGCCAGGTCGGCCCCGGTGTAGTCGTAGTCCCACCGGCTGGTGTGGAACGTGTGCCCGGCGAAGTCAGAAATTCCTTCGATGCCAGGCAATTTCGGCTTCTGAAGATATCCGTTGGCCATCGCGACGAAGCGGGCGCGCATGCTGTCGCCGTGATTGGTCGTGATGATCCAGCGCTGCAGTTCGGCGTCCCAGCGGATCTGCTGCACCTCGGTCTGCAGGCAGATGTCGCGGTACAGGTCATAGTGTTCGGCGATGCTCTGGCAATGCGCGAAGATCTCAGGGCCCTTCGCATATTTTTCGGTCGGAACGTAGCCCAGCTCCTCGAGCAGCGGCATGTACACGTACGACTCGACGTCGCAGGCTATACCGGGGTACCGGTTCCAGTACCACGTGCCTCCGACGTCGGCGGCCTTGTCGATCAACCGGATGCTGCGTACACCGAGTTCGCGCAGGCGAGCCCCGGTGAGCAGCCCGCCGAACCCGGCGCCGATGATCGCGACATCGACCTCATCGGACAGCGGGTCGCGGGTCAAGTCCCGATCGCTCCAGGGATCAGTCGCGAAGCCGGCGAACACGCCTGAGATCTCGACGTACTGCTCGATGCCGTCGGGACGCAGTCGGCGGTCCCGCTCCTGGGCATATTTCTGCCGCAGCGCATCGACGTCGAACTCCACGCCCGGCATCTTGCCGCGAATCTCAGTCAGGCGTCGACGTATTTCGCGAGATGTTTGCCGGTCAGCGTGGACCGCTCGGCGACAAGGTCAGCCGGCGTTCCCTCGAAGACCACCCTGCCACCGTCGTGACCGGCGCCGGGACCGAGATCGATGATCCAGTCGGCGTGCGCCATGACCGCCTGGTGGTGCTCGATCACGAGCACGGACCTACCGGCATCGACAAGGCGGTCCAACAGCCCCAGCAGCTGTTCGACGTCGGCGAGATGCAGGCCCGAGGTCGGTTCGTCGAGGACGTAGATGTCGCCCTTGTCCCCCATCTGCGAGGCGAGCTTGAGCCGCTGCCGCTCACCACCGGACAGCGTGGTCAGGGGCTGGCCGAGCGAGAGGTAGCCCAGACCGACGTCGGTGAGGCGGTCCAGGATCTTGTGCGCGGCCGGGTTGGCGGCGTCGCCGGCACCGAAGAACGCGAGCGCGTCGGCCACCGACATGGCCAGCACCTCGGCGATATTGTGACCGCCGAACGTGTACTCCAGCACCGATGCTTGAAACCTCTTACCCTCGCACTCCTCGCACGGCGACTCGACGGTGGCCATGACGCCCAACTCGGTGAAGATCACCCCGGCGCCGTTACAGGTCGGGCATGCGCCCTCGGAGTTGGCGCTGAACAGCGCCGGTTTGACGTCGTTGGCTTTGGCGAACGCCTTGCGGATCGGATCCAGCAAGCCGGTGTAGGTCGCGGGATTGCTCCGTCGCGATCCGCGGATCGGCGCCTGGTCGATCACCACAACGCCGTCACGGCCCGCAATCGAGCCGCTGATCAGAGAGCTCTTGCCGGAGCCGGCGACGCCGGTGACCACACACAGCACGCCGAGTGGGATGTCGACATCCACCTTCTGCAGATTGTGGGTCGACGCGCCGCGAACCTCCATTGCGCCGGACGATGCGCGCACCGAGTCTTTGAGCGATGCGCGGTCGTCGAGATGGCGTCCGGTTACGGTCCTGCTCTTGCGCAACCCGTCGATCGTGCCTTCGTAGACGACCTGGCCACCGTCGCCACCTGCGCCGGGACCGAGGTCGACGATGTGATCGGCAATCGCGATCACCTCGGGTTTGTGCTCCACCACCAGGACGGTGTTGCCTTTGTCGCGCAGCTGCCGCAAGAGCTCGTTCATCCGCGCGATGTCGTGTGGATGCAGCCCGACCGTGGGTTCATCGAAGACGTATGTGACGTCGGTCAACGCCGACCCGAGATGGCGAATCATCTTGACGCGCTGGGCTTCACCGCCGGACAGGGTCCCTGCCGGCCGACCGAGCGACAGATACCCCAGCCCGATCTCGACGAAGGAGTCGATGGTGTGCTGCAACGACTTCACCAGCGGGGCCACCGACTTGTCGGTGATGCCGCCGATCCATTCGGCCAGATCGCTGATCTGCATCTCGTAGACATCGGCGATGCTGCGGCCCTTGATCTTCGACGACCGCGCGGTGTCGGATAGCCGGGTGCCGCCGCAGTCCGGACACGTCGTGAACGTCACCGCCCGTTCCACGAAGGCGCGAATATGCGGCTGCATCGCTTCGACATCCTTCGCGAGGAAGGATTTCTTGATCTGCGGAATCAGCCCGAGATAAGTGAGGTTGACGCCGTCGATCTTGAGCTTGGTCGCCTCCTTGTGCAGCAGAGCGTCCAGTTCCTTCTTGGTGAACTTGTTGATCGGCTTGTTGGGGTCAAAGAAGCCGCAGCCGTTGAAGATTCGACCGTACCAGCCCTCCATGGAGAACCCGGGGATGGTGAGTGCGCCCTTGTTGAGCGACTTGGTGTCGTCGTAGAGCGCGGTCAGGTCGATGTCGTTGATCGAACCCCGTCCCTCGCAGCGCGGGCACATACCGCCCACGATGCTGAATTCACGGCGCTCCTTGACGGTCCGACCACCCTTGTCCATCGTGACGGCGCCGGCGCCGCTGATCGAGGCGACGTTGAACGAAAAGGCTTGTGGTGAACCGATGTGCGGCTTACCCAGACGGCTGAACAGAATGCGCAACATCGCCCCCGTATCGGTGGCGGTGCCGACGGTGGAGCGCGGATCGGTGCCCATCCGCTGCTGATCGACGATGATCGCCGTTGTGAGACCCTCGAGCACGTCGACCTCGGGCCGTGCCAGCGTCGGCATGAAGCCTTGGACGAAGGCGCTGTAGGTCTCGTTGATCAGCCGCTTCGACTCCGCGGCGATGGTGTCGAAGACAAGAGAGCTCTTTCCCGACCCCGAGACACCGGTGAACACGGTGAGCCGGCGCTTGGGAAGTTCGACGTGAACATTCTTGAGGTTGTTCTCACGGGCGCCGTGCACGCGGATCAGGTCGTGGCTGTCGGCGGCATGACCCACTCAGCTCAGCTCCTGGATACGGACCATGTTGCCTGCGGGATCACGCAACGCGCAGTCACGCACACCGTAGGGCTGCTCTGTTGGCTCCTGAACGATCTCGGCGTCGCCGGCCTGGACACGCTCGAAGGTCGCGTCGAGGTCCTTGGTTGCCAGGTTGATTTGGGCGTAGGTGCCCTTGGCCATCATTTCGGCGATGAGGCGGCGTTCATCCTCGGTAAGGCCCGGCGCGGCGGTCGGCGGATAGAGGACGACGTTGGTGTCGGGCTGGTTGGGAGGCCCGACCGTGATCCAGCGCATCTTTCCCTCTCCGACGTCGAGCCGGACTTCGAAGCCGAGGGTGTCGCGGTAGAACGCCAAGGAAGCATCCGGGTCGTCGTGCGGGAGCATGCTGGAGTTGATGGTGATGTCCATGGCGCTCACGTTATGTGCAGCGATACCGCAGGCGCTTCTCGATTCCTGATCGGTCTGGTGACTTGCTTCTCCACGCAGTGAGGTAGGCCTGCGGACGCGCCGGCCGTCTGTACGCGGTAGGTACTGGGCGGAACACCGACCAATTCGGTGAACCGGGTGCTGAAGGTGCCAAGCGACGAGCAGCCGACGGCGAAGCAGACCTCGGTGACGGACATGTCGCCGCGTCGTAGCAGGGCCATCGCCCGCTCGATACGCCTGGTCATCAGGTAGGAGTATGGCGATTCGCCGTATGCGCTCTTGAATCGGCGCGACAGGTGCCCGGCCGACATGTTCACCCCACGGGCGAGTGCCTCGACGTCCAGGGGCTGGGCGTATTCGCGGTCCATGCGGTCGCGGACTGTGCGCAACAGTCTGAGGTCGCGCAGGCGCTGTTCGTCGACCGGCCCGCTACTCATGCACGATATGTTACGTGGCACCCGACGCCACCACGTGGACCATCCGGCGTGCTCAATTGAATGTCGTTGTTGTGAACAGCCTTTCAGGCTGCCCGTCCCGATTTCGGCTTTCCGCAGCTGAGAACGGTAAAGTCGCAGCATGGCCGAGCGCATCGCCCTGTGGGGAAGGGATATCGACGACGATTCGTCGCCCGACCCCGACAACGGGTTCGCAGGCTGCGGTCATCGCGACCCGATCACCGAGCCGATTCCGGTGGTCGAGGACGAATATTCCGGATACGGCAACGGCTACGTCGATGGCGAACCCGAGTACGCCGATGACCTGACGGACATCGCCGACACCCAAGAGACCGCCAGGGCCTTCTCCTATGCCAAGCCGTTCCTCGACCGTCGCCCCGGCTCCCCTGCAGACTCGCTGACGTTCAAGCCCGCCCCCACGCCGTGGTATCGCACCAAACGCGGCCTGATCGTGCTGCTCGGGGTTATCGCCGTTGTGCTGGTGTTGGCACTCCTCCCCCTGCTGCTGCGCAGCCCGGGACCGGAGGCGCCGACAAACACACCGTCGACGGAACCGACGCCCAGCAGTGTGCAACCGACGTCCACCAGCGGTGCACCCGAATTGACCAGTCAGCCCGCCCCGCCACCGCCGCCGCCTCCCCCGCCGCCACCGGCACAGGACGCGCCGGTGTACCGGCCCCAATACCCGTCGTCGGGTGGCGGTTCGGGGTCGCGAGCGCCGAAACCGGAAATCGGCGTCACCCGGGCACCGATCAGCGTCGCGCCCAAGCCCGTAACACCGCCCACCTCAGCGGAAGTCGGTAAGCACGGCAGCACCAGCCGCTGGTAAGCCACTCGCAGTTGCTACTCGTAGTTGATACCGGTCGGCGGAAAGGGCTTGTTCGCGAAGTCGATCTGCGCCGCCGGGTTCGCGACGGCGGTCGTCATCCCCGATGCGAATGCACCCTCGTGGTCGAACAGCGTGGCTGTTCCAACGGCGATCCCGTCCGACGCGCAGTGCGAATCACCCCGAATGCAGATCCAGTCGTCGACCGGCAGCCGGGACAACGCGACGGTCAGATCGCCGTTTATGTAGCCGACACCCTTCGTGCCCAAGTTGGTCACGAGGCTGGTCGACTCGGCGACAATTGCGGCCCGTACGAACGGCGAGATCTGCTCCTCCGCAACGGCATTGATGCCTCCGTAAAAGAAGCTCTTGCGTGAGTCGTTCTGATGCGCCGCCGGGCTGCGCGTCCAGCCGGCAGCGCTGCCGATGAAGGGCAACGTCTGATCATCCGGAGGTGGTGGCGACGGAGGAGCGATCGGTGCGGTCCACAAAACCCCGGGTGGCGCCGTCGAGCGTCGGTACTGGACCAACGTCGCGCGTGCGACCGCCCGGCCGTCCTGAAGCACATCGCATTCCGCACTGCGCACCCGGCGACCGTCACGCACCACCCGCACGTCCACTTTCGTCAACACTGAGCGGGCCGCCCGGAATAGGTCGACGGTGAGGCGAGCGGGCATGAAGTCCGGCGATCCGCAGCGGCTTTCGAGCACCTGCGCCGACAGCCCCACAACTGCGGGCCCGTTCAGATGGTCATCGCCCCAGTGGCTGAGCGCAAAGCGGGTCGGCATGAACCCGCCGTCCTCGGTTCGCGTGAAATGCGCCGGTTCCGTTGCCATTCGCGAATCCTCGCACAGGCACCGCGCGGCCCCTCAGCCAGAAGCGGCCTTTTCCTCGTCTCGCGCATCGTCTTCGGCCGGGTCGCTGTTGTCACGTCGACGCTCACGCAGCACGAAGGCAGCCACCGCCAATACCAGTACCGCGACACCGAGCACCGCGACCTCGACGATCGCACGCGAGAACTGTGGCCCATCCTTCAGTAGTGTTGCCGCCTCCACGGACAACACCACGATCTCCTTGATACAGGCCAGAATTCCGACGATGATGAACGGCTCCGCGACGATCTCACGGGATCGGAGACATGAGCGGACCGCGTACAACAGCTCGACGAAGATGAAGATCAGCAGCAGGCCGTCGAGCACCTCGAGCATCACTGTCTTGGCCGGTGCGCTTCGCAGGCTCAGCATCGTGTTGAACTGCGCCACGAGCAGGGCGACGGACCCGATGATGAGCACGACGGCGATCGCCCAGTACACGACGTCTTCCAGGAACCCGAGCGCGCGATCGGCGAACCGCTGACGTTCTTCCTCGTCGCCCTCGCCGCTCTTCGCCTTGGCCATGCGCACCTCCGAAAGGGCCCCAGATCTACCTGACCGTCAGTTACTACCCCGAGGTGGTCTTGACCAATCTCTCATGGCCGGACGGCGATCACGGTCCAAACGCTGCGACGACCATGCCCGTGTTGGCCGACCGCCACGTCGGTAAAGCCCGATGTGCGGCACTGGGCGGCAAATGATTCCGCTTGCTGTTGTGTCCATCCGTGGCTTGCCAGACCTGTCGCACCAGGCTGCACCCTGCGTTCGACGGCGAGCAAACGGCCCTTCGGCGCCAGTAGCCGTCGTGCCTCACCGAGGCCCATGCCGACGTTTTGCCAGTGATGCACGGTCGCCAACGACCACAGGACCGTCGCCGAACCGTCCGGCAGCGGCACGCTCTCTGCGGTGCCCTCGGCCCACGCGATACTCGCGTCCCGGGTGAAGGTGCGGGCCAACCGCAACATGACCGGAGCGGGATCGATACCGGTCGCCCTCGCACCGCGGCGTGCGGCTTCCCGCACCGCACCACCGGGGCCGCACCCGACGTCGACGACCCGGTCACCGGCCGACACTCCGATGACCTCGACGGCCAGTCGCGCGTTGGCCCGTCCCATCCACAGCAGCAGCAGCCCGACAATCGCCCCGGTCACACCAGAAAAGCCGTGGTGATCGGCGTGATGGTTGACCGGAAGTGATTCTGGAGTGGTCATCCTACGAGCTTGCAGGTTCAAGTCAGCTTGAAGTCAAATGAGAAGCGATGGACCTCGTACCGATCGGTGAGGCGGCGGCCCGGCTGGGGCTGTCGACGTCCGCTCTGCGCTACTACGACGAGCGCGGGCTCGCTTGTCCTGCGCACCGACGGGCCGGCAAGCGGATGTACGGGCCCGACGACCTCCGCCGTCTGGCGTTCATCAAGATCTTTCAGCAGCTCGGCGTCTCCCTCGATACCGCCGCTGCGGTGCTCGATGCGCCCGGGCCGCAGTGGCGTGAAATCGTGCGAGAACAGATCTGCGCATTGGACGAAGTGGTCAGGCAGGCGCGGGGCGCGCAACACTTCCTCACGCATGCGCTGCAATGCCCGACCGAACATCCCGCACACGAGTGTCCCACCATGACCGGTGCGCTGGACCGGCTCGTCGACGGTATGACCGTGGCTCAGCTGGCCGACGAACACGCCGACGACCCGGCCTGACGTCCGCGCCTCCGTTCCCACGGCCACGTCATGGCCGCCCACACGCCGGCGACCAGGACCGCCCCGACCAGGACGTACCACGGCCACGGCCCCATCACATCGAGCAATGACGCGGTGGCGGGTTTCGCGTTGAGAAAGCCGTAGTTGCTGCCCGCGATGCTGTTGAACGTCATGGTGACCGCCACCCACGTCAGCGTCACCACCACCACGAACCGATAGCTGCGCCACCCGGGCCGCATACCCCGGCCCCAGGTGAGATAGATCGCCGCCCAGACCACCAGCAGATGAATCGCCCAGAACCCCAGGAATTGGTAGTGCGGAAAGTCGGGACCGGTCAGCACCGGCGAGATCAAGGCCTGCACGCTGAGTACCAGGCCCCAGTAGTAGGTCAGCGTGTAGGCCCACTGTCGCTGTGACCACATGGCGTAGGCGGTCACCATGGTCGCCAGATCGGTGAGATGCAACGGCACCGACCACCGCACGTCGGGCGGGGACAACGCGTTGACGAACGCGGCGGCATAGATCGCCGCGGTGAGCGCACCGACGATCCGTCCGAAGACCCGCGCCTGGCGCTCGGTCTGCCTGCGGCCGAGCCACACGACGGTGATCGCCCCCGCGACGAAGACCGCCAGCGCAGCCCAATGTGACGGGCCGTACACCGAGAACTCGCCGACTGCGTTGATCTCACAATTCTGACCGCAGCTTCACTTGCCCCGCTTTCGGGTAGATAGTGACTGGAAACCACGAGGGGGCCGTTTCAGGTGAGTGAGATGAAGTATCTCGAGCTGCATGGGGACCGGGTGGCCTACCAGGACGTAGGCGCCGGCCCCCAAACCTTGGTCCTGATTCACGGAATGGCCGGCAGTTCCGGGACGTGGCGGGCGGTGATCCCCGAGCTGTCCCGCAAGTACCGGGTTGTCGCACCCGACCTGCTCGGTCACGGGCAATCCGCGAAGCCGCGCGGCGACTACTCGCTGGGCGCGTTCGCGGTGTGGTTGCGGGACCTGCTCGATGAGTTGGACGTGTCGCGGGCGACGATCATCGGCCAGTCGTTGGGCGGCGGCGTCGCCATGCAGTTCGTCTACCAGCATCCCGACTTCTGCGAGCGGCTGATACTCATCAGCAGCGGCGGCCTGGGACCCGATGTCGGCTGGACGCTTCGCATGCTGTCCGCCCCCGGAGCCGAGTTGATCCTGCCGGTCATCGCGCCACGCCCGGTGCTCACGGCAGGCAACAAACTGCGCTCGTGGTTGTCCACCGCCGGGATTCAATCACCTCGTGGCGCCGAGATGTGGAGCGCCTATTCCTCGCTGGCCGATGGCGAGACGCGACAGGCCTTCCTGCGGACTTTGCGCTCGGTCGTCGACCACCGCGGCCAAGCGGTGAGTGCGTTGAACCGGCTGCACGTGACCGCTGAGATGCCGATGATGGTGATCTGGGGCGACCAGGACCGCATCATTCCCGTCGAGCATGGCTACGCCCTCCACGAAGCACGCGCGGGAAGCCGGCTGGAGGTACTCGCGGGCGTCGGTCACTTCCCTCACGTCGAACGGCCGGGCGAAGTGGTGGACCTGATCGATGACTTCATCGACACCACGCGTCACACGGATTCGCCGCGCCTGCGCACTAAGCGGTAGCCGCCGTAAAGGACAGCAGCGACCAACAGATTGACGTAGTAGGCGATGTCGGCGCCGTGCCACGCGACCGCGACGGGCCCTTGGAGCAACGACGTGTTCATGAACGGGATGGCCGCGACATACGCCACGACGAACACCACCAACGCGACGGCGGCATCGCGTCTGTCCGTCGGCTCCTCGGCCGGGTTGAGGCTTGCCCTGCCGCGGATCCGCAGCGCCCAGTCGATCACGACGACGGCGACGAACGCCGGAACCCAGTAGCTGACGAGCAGCAGGATGTCCAGAAAACGGGTCGCGGTGTCGGCGGCGTTCAGCCAGAGGATCAGCGCGAACGCCAAGGCCGTCACGATCACCGCAGACACCGGCCGGCGCACTCTGACTCCGATGGTCTGCAATGCAAGTGATCCGCTGTAGTCGTTCATGACACCTGACCCGATCGATGCCACCGCAATGATCACCAGCGCCAGTGCTCCCAGCAGGCCACCACCCATCACCGCGCGCATGCCTTCTGCGGTGTGCTCGCCGATCACATCGGCAGCAGCGATCCCAATGCCCTGAATGAACGTGTAGGACAACACGAGTCCGGCAACCGTGAAGCCGAAGACTTTGATCCGCGACGATTCCACCGGCAGGTAACGGCTGAAATCGGCGGCATAGCTGGCCCACGAGACGGCGAGGCTGAAAGCGATGGTCACCTCGAGGACGAAGGCACCGGCAAGGTCAGCCCCCGATACGGCGGGTGGAGTGATGATCTGATGTCCGCCAACGAGTTTCACCGCAAAGACCACAAAGGTCACGAACAGCACCACGCTGAGCACCGCCTGTACGCGGTGTATCAGTTCGTAGCCGAAAAAGCCGACGACGCCCTGGACCCCGAGCACTATCAGCACCGCCGTCCAGAACGGGATGCCGAGCAGCGCTTGTAGCGCCTCCCCGCCGAAGAGTCCGACCAATCCCGTCCATGCGATCGACGAAAGCCATTGCAAGACACCGGGAATTACGACCGTCCCGCCGAACGCCATGCGGGCGTTCGGTAGCTGCCCCGTTCCCGTGCGCGGCCCCCACGTGGACAGGTAGCCCACGATCATCGAGCCGAGTACGGTCCCGATCATCATTGCCAGCAGTCCCAGCCAGAAGCCGAGCCCGAGCACGATCGCGAGCGTGCCGCTGAACAAGCTCGCCACGTTCACCTGCGGGGCGAACCACACCGTGAACAGCCGTCCCGGCGTTCCGTATCGCTGATCCTCGCCGATCGGCGCGATGCCGTGGGTCTCGACCGACAGATCCCCCGCCTTTGCGGGGCGGTGACCGCTGAATGTCGATTCGGTCAGCGCACTTCTGGCTCCCTCGTCCGGCATGGGGTCATTCGATCATGACGGGCGGTCATGAGTCCGCACAGGTCGAGGAACATAATCGAAAGCGAACCCGAAGATCAGCTAACGATCGGAGCGCCACGTGGTCGAGGCCGACGCGAACCGGTCGACCATGTCCGGCGACAACAGCACGCGGTCGAGGCTGTTGGTGGCGGGTTTGAGCGTCGTGGTGCTGACGGTCGCGGTGCTGCAGACCGCGGTGGTCCCGGTGCTCGGAATCATCGCCGACCAACTCCGTGCCTCCGACGTGGGTGTCAGCTGGGCGGTGACCGCCAACCTCCTGGCCGCGATCGCCGCGACGCCATTGATCGGCCGCGTCGCGGATCTGCACAGCAAGAAGACCGTTCTGCTGAGCGTCCTCGGGGTCGTCCTCGTCGGATCCCTGCTGGCGGCCACCACGACATCGCTGCCCCTGCTGATCGTTGGCCGCGTACTGCAGGCCGCCTCGTATGCGCTCTATCCCATTGGCATCGCGATCCTGCGCGAGGAATTACCCGAGGACCGGCTGATGTCGGCGATGGCGGTGCTGTCGGGCACGCTGGGCTTCGGCGGCGGCAGCGGTCTCGTCGTCGTCGGCCTCTTGATGAGCGGAGACGCGGGCTATCACCGGGTGTTCTGGCTGACCACCGGATTCACCGCCGTCGTCATCGTGATCGCAATGTTCGTCGTCCCCCGGCGACCGCGCAGCGTCACCGGGACGATCGACTGGATCGGCGCGCTCGGTCTGGCGGCCGGGCTGTCGGCCGTCCTGCTGGCACTCACGCAGGGCCAGTCATGGGGCTGGGCGTCGCCGGCGACACTCGGGTGTGCCGTCGGCGGTGCGCTCGTGCTCGTCGGCTGGTGGAAGTGGGAGCGGCGCGCCAAACAACCGCTGGTCTCGACCGAGATGTTGAAGCGGCGCCCGATACTGCTGACCAACCTCGCGACCGTCTTCGTGGGGGTGGGGCTGTACTTCGCCTTCCTCGGCCTGACGCAGTTCGTCCAAATACCCAGGGAGGCAGCGGGTTACGGCTTCGGGGCGACGGTTCTGGAGGCCAGCGTGGTCTTCCTCTTGCCGGGGGTGTTCGTAGGGTTTCTCATCGCCTTGTTCAGCGGCAGATTCATCGACCGGTACGGCGCCCGTCCGGTGCTCGTGGTGGCGGCGGTCGCGGGGATCGTCGGCTTCGTGTTCATCGCGTTCGCTCATTCGCAGACGTGGCAGGTGATCGTCGCGGGCATCCTCACCAACGCGTACATCAGCCTGGGCTATGGTGCGCTGCCGGCGTTGGTCGTCAGTGAGGTCGACGCGAACGAGACCGGCGTCGCGACGAGCATGAACGCGATCGCACGCACCATCGGGAGTTCCACGGCGGCGGCGCTGGTCGCGGTCCTGCTCAGTAGGCTGGCCGCCGGCACGGATGTGCCGCTGGAGAGCAGCTTCTTCGTCATCTTCATCGGCGGTGCCGTGACCGCCGGGCTGGCCATGGTGCTCATCGCGGTTTCGCGGGCGGGGGCCCCTGAGCCGGAATCCGTCGAGGCGCGCTACGAATCCCGTGCCATGAACCACGAATGGGGCTGAGAACTACCTCAGTGCCGCCAGGTTCGTCACGGATTTGCGAACGTCGGACTCGAGGACCTTCGCGACCAGATTGCCGATTTTGGTGTTGAGCAGACCACCGGTGAGGTCGGCGATCACTTGGAATACGGAGCCAGAGGCGACATCCTCGGAGGGGCCGGGTACCTCCTTCACACACAGGCGCAGGGCGATGCACACGGCGGGCTTTCCTCTGCCGACCAGCTCGATGGCCTTCGGCTCGTCGTAGCGGGTGACACGCCAGTGGATGACATTGCGGAAACCTTTGACCTTGATCGTCGACGACACCGTGGTGCCGACCTCGACTTGCGTCGGCACCACGCTCTTCCAGCCGCCGAAAATGGTCAGCCACTCGTCGAACCGGCTCAGATCCGACGCGAGCTGCCACGCCTTCTCCGGGCTGAGATCGGACGACACCGAGACATCCACCGTTGCCATGCCCTCACCACTACCCGGGTAAGCCGCCGCGGTAAACGAGTCATCAGATTTCGCCGACCACGCGGCCAACGGCTGCAAAACTGATCATGGGCGCATCGTCGCGACCTCCACAGCCGTCGGCTCAGACCGCCCGGCCGCGGGCCCGCACGCGCGCCTCAGCGGATTCTTTTGGTGCCGGGCCCAGTTGACGAAGGATTCCATTGTCGGAATGTAAATTCGTTGCGGAATCGCTTGCGAAGGTCAGCATGATCGGCGATTGTTTACCCACAGCTTCGGGGGTTTTTGAGGAGGATCCGCTCTGACCGGCTCACACACCACCGCCGTAGATCAATCGACGGGACAACACGGGGCCGACCGCACCAAGAGCGGTCCGGTCATCGAGATCGACCATGTCACCAAGCGCTTCTCGGATTATGTAGCGGTCGCCGAGGCGGACTTCTCCATCGCCTCGGGTGAGTTCTTCTCGCTGCTGGGCCCGTCGGGCTGCGGAAAGACGACGACGCTGCGGATGATCGCGGGATTCGAGAGTCCGACCGAGGGAGCCATTCGGCTCGAGGGGGTCGACGTCTCGCGGGTGCCACCGCACAAACGCAACGTCAACACGGTTTTTCAGCACTACGCGCTCTTCCCGCACATGTCCGTGTGGGACAACGTGGCGTACGGACCGCGCAGCCGCAAGAAAGACAAGGCCGAAGTGCGCAGGCGGGTCGACGAATTGCTTGAGGTCGTCCGCTTGACCGACTTCGCCGAGCGCAGGCCCGCCCAGCTGTCGGGCGGCCAGCAGCAGCGTGTCGCGCTGGCCCGTGCGCTGGTCAACTACCCGAGCGCACTGCTGCTCGACGAACCGCTGGGCGCGCTCGACCTCAAGCTGCGGCACGCCATGCAGTTCGAGCTCAAACGGATCCAGCGCGAGGTCGGGATCACGTTCATCTACGTCACCCACGACCAGGAAGAGGCGCTGACGATGAGTGACCGCATCGCGGTCATGAACGCAGGCAACGTCGACCAGATCGGCACGCCGACCGAGATCTACGACCGCCCCTCCACGGTGTTCGTCGCCAGCTTCATCGGACAGGCGAACTTGTGGGCGGGCCGCCAGACCGGCCGCACCAACCGCGACTTCGTCGAAGTCGAAGTGCTCGGGACGACGCTGAAGGCCCGCCCCGGTGACACCGCGATCGAACCAGGCGGCCACGCGACGCTGATGGTGCGGCCGGAACGAGTCCGAGTATCGGTCGACGCCCCGACCGGAGATGTCGCGACCGTGTCCGCGACCGTCAAGGATCTGACGTTCCAGGGTCCGGTGCTGCGGCTGATGATGGTGGCGCCCGACGACTCGACGATCATCGCTCACGTCGGTCCCGAACAAGACCTCCCGATGCTGCGGCCCGGCGACGGGGTCCACGTGGCATGGGCACCGGACGCCTCGCTGGTGCTGCCTGCGGCGGACATCCCCACGGCCGAAGATCTCGAAGAGATGCTCGACGACTCCTGATCGACCGTTTTCGTTCGCCCGTCCCCTCTTTCCCATCGACGAAAGGCACAGTCGCCATGCCATCCACGAACATCGACCTCGAACTGGCCGCCCGGCTCGCCGCCAACAGGACGTCACGTCGGCGGTTCATCGGCGGAGGTGCCGCGGCCGCCGCCGCGCTGGCTCTCGGCCCGTCCTTCCTCGCCGCCTGTAGCTCGGACGGCGGCGGATCGGGCGAGACTTCAGCACAGAACGGTGGCCCAGCAAGCGGCACGTTGCGGGTCTCGAACTGGCCGCTGTACATGGCCGACGGTTTCGTCGCCGCTTTCCAGACCGCGTCCGGCATCACGGTGGACTACAAGGAAGACTTCAACGACAACGAGCAGTGGTTCGCCAAGAACAAGGAACCGTTGTCGCGCAAGCAGGACATCGGTGCTGACCTCGCGGTGCCGACCACGTTCATGGCGGTGCGTCTACACCAGCTCGGTTGGCTGAATGACATCAGCGATGCCGGCTGGTCCAACAAGAAGAACCTGCGCCCGGATCTGCTCGAGGCGAGCGTCGACCCGGAGCGAAAGTTCAGCGCGCCCTACATGTCCGGCCTCGTCGGTCTGGCCTACAACCGTGCGGCGACCGGTCGGGACATCTCCAAGATCGACGATCTGTGGGATCCGGCGTTCAAGGGCCGTGTCAGCCTGTTCTCGGACGCCCAGGACGGCCTCGGCATGCTGATGCTCTCGCAAGGCAATTCCCCCGAGGACCCCAGCACCGAGGCGGTGCAGAAGGCCGTTGACCTGGTCCGCGAGCAGAAGGACAAGGGACAGATCCGACGCTTCACGGGCAACGACTACGCCGATGACCTCGCGGCGGGCAACATCGCTGTCGCGCAGGCTTATTCGGGTGACGTCGTCCAGCTGCAGGCGGACAACCCCGATCTGCAATTCGTGGTTCCGGAGTCGGGTGCGACGACGTTCGTCGACACCATGGTGATTCCCTACACCACGAAAAACCAAAGCGCTGCCGAGGCGTGGATCAACTACATCTACGACCGGGCGAACTACGCCAAGCTGGTGTCCTTCGTGCAGTACGTCCCCGTTTTGTCGGATATGACCGAGGAACTGGAGAAGGTCGATCCTGCCGCGGCGAGCAACCCGCTGATCAACCCGTCGAAGGAGACCCTGGACAAGTCGAAGGGCTGGGCAGCGCTGACCGACGAGCAGACCCTCGAGTACAACACCTTGTACGCAGCAGTCACCGGCGGCTGATCGGATGGCGGGTGTAGCCACCAGCGGTCGACAGCGGAGCAAGATCGCTCCGTATCTGATGGTCCTGCCGGCGCTCGTGTACCTCGGAATCTTCTTCGTGGTGCCGTTCTTCACGCTGGCGCAGACATCGTTGTCGTCGTCGGGCGGTTCGGTGTACATGCCCACGCTCGAATTCGCGTGGGACTTCAACAACTATTTCGAAGCGTTCAGCCTGTACCGCGATCAGATTCTGCGGTCGTTCGGTTATGCCTTGGCGGCTACCCTGCTGTGCCTGGTGCTGGCCTTTCCGCTGGCCTACGTCATCGCGTTCAAGGCGGGACGGTTCAAGAACCTGATCCTCGGTCTAGTGATCCTGCCGTTCTTCGTCACGTTCCTGATCCGCACCATCGCCTGGAAGACGATCCTGGCTGACGAGGGCTGGCTGGTCCAGACGCTCGGCACCATCGGACTGCTGCCCGAGGAGGGCCGGCTGTTGTCCACCAGCTGGGCGGTGATCGGCGGGCTCACCTACAACTGGATCATCTTCATGATCCTGCCGCTCTACGTCAGCCTCGAGAAGATCGATCCGCGGCTGATCGAGGCGTCCAAGGATCTGTACTCGTCCAACGTCCGTAGTTTCACGAAAGTCATTCTGCCGCTGTCGATGCCGGGCGTGCTGGCGGGAAGCATGCTGGTCTTCATCCCGTCGGTCGGCGATTTCATCAACGCCGACTACCTGGGGAGTACGCAGACCACGATGATCGGCAACGTCATCCAGAAACAGTTCCTGGTCGTCAAGGACTACCCGGCCGCGGCGGCGCTGAGCCTGGTGTTGATGCTCATCATTCTGGGTGGAGTGCTGATGTACACGCGGGCGATGGGCACGGAGGATCTTGTATGACCATCGCCGCCATGGAATCCGCAACGAGCCCGAAACCGGCGAAGACCGTGATGGGCTTTCCGCGTTGGGGCGACCTCCTGCTGAAGGTGGTCGCCGGCTTGGTGCTGCTCTACTTGTTCCTGCCGATCTTCGTGATCATCCTGTTCTCGTTCAACAAACCCGCAGGCAAGTTCAACTACACCTGGCAGGGTTTCACGCTGGACAACTGGGCCGACCCGTTCAAGTATCCCCCGCTGACCGAAGCGCTGATCCTGAGTCTCGAGGTCGCGGCCATCTCGACCGCGGTCGCGTTGGTGCTCGGAACCCTGGTCGCGATCGCGCTGGTTCGCCAACGGTGGCGCGGGCAGAGGGCCGTCGACACCTTCCTGATCCTTCCGCTGACCGCTCCGGAAGTCGTGATGGGTGCCGCGCTGCTGACGCTGTTCCTTGACTTCGGCTGGGCCGCGGGATACGCGACGATCCTGATTGCACACATCGCCTTCGAGGTCAGCTTCATCGCGATGACCGTGCGGGCGCGGGTCCGTGGCTTTGATTGGACCCTGGAGGACGCGTCGATGGACCTCGGCGCCAGCCCCTTGCGCACGTTCTTCAAAGTGACGTTGCCGCTGATCATTCCGGGCATCGTTGCGGCGGCGATGTTGTCGTTCGCACTGTCGCTTGACGACTTCATCATCACGTATTTCGTCAGCGGATCCACGGTGACGTATCCGTTGTATGTGAACGCGGCGGTCAAGGCCGCGGTGCCGCCTCAGATCAATGTGCTCGCCACCGCGATCCTGGTGATCAGTCTCATTCTGCTGGCAGCAGGAACACTGCTGCGGCGCAAGAGGTTCGAGGGCTGACTACAGCTTGACGGCGACCGACACACGGCCCGTGGCGTCGCGGCTGGCGACGGCGTGGCCGGTCCGGTCATTTCCGTCGAACTTCAGCAGGGTGATGGGCCCACCGTCGCCGAGGAAGTTGCGCCACCACGTCTTGTTGTCCGGTGACATCACGTTGATGACGATCCCGTCGTCAGTGCGCCGGTAGCCGATCGGGGTTTCGATGGTCTTGCCGGAACGTCGTCCGACATAGCGGATGTTGATCATTCCGCGCCGCACCACCGGTCCGATGAGCGGCGCATCGATGAGCGCGACGAACATCTTGTTCATGAGGCCGACGATCGGTGAACCGTAAAATCCGCTTGCCATTCGACGAGCGTAGCTAGGAGTTCACCTCGGCGGGTACGGGCGACGGAGTACGCGCGCCACTACGGGCGGCTCCGATCCCCGCCGCCACCACGACGGTGATCCCGACCACCCCTGCGATACCGGGCATCTGGTGCAGCACGACGAGGCCGACAATCATCGCGAACGCGGGCTCGAGCGCCATCAGCGTGCCGAACGCGGCCGTCGTCAATCGGCGCAGGGCCAACAGTTCCAGCGCGAACGGCACCACCGGCAGCAGGATCGCGAGACCGATGCCGATCAGGAGGATTTCGGGCGTCATTCGCTCGAACACCGCGGGTCCGACCGTCGCGGTGGCCACCAGGCCGGCGACGGGCATCGACACCGCGAGACCGTTGATGCCCGCGACCTGATCGCCGACGCGCTGGGTCAGCAGGATGTAGGTGGCCCAGCACACCGCCGCGCTGAGCGCGAACAGGACGCCGATGGGGTCAATGACGCCTGCCCATGGCTGGGTCAGCAACACCACACCAACCGCGGCGAGGCCCGGCCACACGAAGCGGTGCCTGCCTTTGCCATGAGCCACCGCGACGCACAGCGGGCCGAGGAACTCGATGGCGCTGGCCGTGCCCAGCGGAATCCGGTCCAGGGCCGCCATGAACAGCAGCGTGATGGCCGCGGTGACGACACCGAGAACGACGCACATCAGAAAGCTCGACCGGGTGAACGCCGAACGCTTCGGCCGCACGATGAGCAGCAGCAGAATTCCGGCCCACGCCAGCCTTAGCCACGCCGCGCCTTCGACTCCGATGTCGTCGATCAGCGTCACCGCGATCGCAAGACCCACCTGGACGCAGAGCATCGAACCCAACGCCATGAAGGCCCCGGTGCGTGCCTGGTTTGTGGTCACCCATGCATTGAACGGGACACATACCGTTCATGTCCACGTGATTTTCCCGGACATACCGTTCACGAATAATGAACAATTGGGCGGTGGACACCCGGCGGCTCCAACTCCTCCTGTCGCTTTCGCGTCTGGGCTCGATGCGGGCGGTGGCCGATGCCCACCACCTCACGACATCGACGGTGTCGCAGCAGATCGCCGCGCTCGCCAGGGAGACGGGAGCACAGCTGATCGAGCCCGACGGCCGCCGGGTGCGGCTGACCCCCGCCGGGCTGCGACTGGCCGACCACGCGGTCACGATCCTCGCGGCGATCGACAGCGCCCGACTGGACCTCGATCCCGATGCCGAGCCGTCGGGCACGGTGCGTGTGGGCGGATTTGCCACCGGTATCCGGGTGTCGCTGCTGCCGATCGTCGCCGACCTCGCCGCACAGTATCCGGACGTGAATTTGGTGATCAGCGAGTACGAACCCATCGAAGCCTTCGCGTTGCTGACCGACGACGATCTCGATCTGGCGCTCACTTACGATTACAACCTCGCTCCTGCCTCGCCAAACGAGGTGCTTCAGACCGAGGCGCTCTGGTCGATCATGTGGGGGCTGGCCGTCCCCTCGACGTATCCCGACGGACCCGCGGATATTGCGGTCTACGCGGACCAGACGTGGATTGTCAACTCCCGCAACACAGCTGACGAGACGGCCGTTCGCACCCTGGCGTCGCTCGCCGGTTTCGCGCCGCGCATCGCGCACGAGATCGACAGCCTGGACCTTGTCGAAGACCTGATCGAGGCGGGGTTCGGGGTCGGTCTGTTACCCATGGGTCGTCCGACCAGCCGAGGTGTGAAGGTGCTGCCGCTGGCTACACCCGAAGCGGTGCTGACCGCGTACGCGGTGACACGCCGTGGCCGAGCCGATTGGCCACCGTTGCGAGCCGTGCTGGACCGGATGCGGCCGCCGCCGGGACAGGCGCTGCCTCGGCCGCGCTGGCCTCGCCCCGAAGCGGGTGGCTAGCAGTCAGGCCGCGCGACGTCGCCGCGCTCGATTCCGCGTGTCGGTCGACCACAGGTAGCCGCAGTCAGAGCACTGCAGGTGGACCACCGTGCCCTTGTTGCTCAGCAGGTACTGCCAATGGATGGCGCAGTTCTTCCGCTTATCGCAATCCACGCATTTGGTGGGGTGGTCACAACACGGGCAGGGCAACCAGGCGCGTCGTGACCGGTCGGCGGTGGGATCAATCGGCAGCATTGATCACATTCCGATCAGGCAGGACACCAGCGCGAACAAGATCGTCATAGATCCGTTGCTGCTCGTCGTCGAGGTCGGAATACAACATTTCTTCAGCCCGCTGTTCCTCGGCCATCACAGCGATCGGATCCCACTCGTCACCGATCGCCTCCAGGACTGCACTGCGGCGTCGCGCCTCGTCGAGCGTCAGGTCATAGGCGAATTCGAGGTCGGCCCTCATGGCACCTCCAGCCATTCGTCAGCAAAACGAATGGTAAGGGTCACCTAATTAGAGCTGGTCAAGCAATGACCTACATCACAGTCTAGGGTCCGACTTCGTCACACGATTCGCGAGCCACCGCTGTTGCCGACGCACGAAATCGGCATCCACGACCGCGCCGTGACCGGGGATGTAGAGGGCGTCCTGGCCACCGGCTTCGAGCAGGCGATCGAGAGTGCCCGGCCATGCCGCAGTATCGGAGCCACCGTCGATCGACGGGTCGGCGGACTCTTCGACGAGATCGCCGCAGAAGACAACGCGGCGCTCAGCACCGTCGACGACCGCGACCAGGTCGTGGTCGGTGTGGCCGCGGCCCAGATGGCTGATGGAAACCACGCGTTCGCCGAGATCGATGACGTCCGATTCCACCTCGTGCTGAGGCCGCCGCAACGCGGCAACGGCCTCGTCGACCTCGCGCGGTTTCGCGCCGTACTGCAGGGCGTCTGAGCGCAGGCGCTCCGAGTGATCGGTCATGGTCGCCGCGGCCGCAGCCGCGCAGTACACGGCCGCACCATCGAACGCCGACGAGCCCAAGACATGGTCGAAATGGTGATGAGTCAACACGACGTGGCTCACCTCGCGGCCCGTCATCTGCTCCACATCGGCGCGGATCGCTCGTGCTTCGGTCAAGGTGGATCCGGTGTCGATCAGCGCGGCGCCGAGCCGTCCCCAAATCACCCCGACCGTGACGTCGAGGAACGGCAGGCGACACCGAACAACGCTGTCCGCCAGCTGTTCCCACGTGTAGTTCACTGCCCAAGCGTCAACGGCTGCGCGGCGCGGTACTGATCGAGCACGTGCGGCGTCGGTGCTGCCGTGTACGTTGTCGTGATCCCGAACGACCATGCCGGCGGCGCGTCATCTTGAGAGAGTGCCCATGCCGCCTGGCGAGCCGCGCCCAGCGCGACGTACTCCGCCGGTGTTGGCACATGTACAGGTGCCCCCCACAGTGCGGACGCGATATGACGCACCGCCCCCGAGCGCGCTCCCCCGCCTACGAGGATGATGCGATTGACGTCGACGCCGTGTTCGGTGATCCTGTCGATGCAGTAGGCCATCGAGCTGAGCAGGCCTTCCACGGCGGCGCGAGCAATATTGGCGGCGTTGAGGTTTCGGGTGGTCATACCGTGCATCGCCCCCGCAGCCGACGGCAAGTTCGGTGAGCGTTCACCTTCGAAATACGGCACCAGTGTCAACCCGCCGGCACCGGGTTCCGCCGACATCGCCAACCGATCCAACTCGTCGAAGTCAACGCCGAGCATCGTGGCGACGGCGGCAAGTACCGGGGCGCCGTTGAGCGTGCAGACAAGCGGCAACTGGCGGCCGGTTGCATCGGCGAAGCCCGCCACGATCCCGTCGGGATCGTGCGGCGCCACGTCACCCACCGCGCTCACGACACCCGACGTGCCCAGTGAGACGACGCAATCACCGGGCTCGGCGCCCAGTCCGAGGGCCGCCCCCGCGTTGTCCCCGGCGCCGGGCCCGAGCACTGCGCCGGTCGACGTCCGCCCCGCCTCCTGGGCGGGGCCGAGCACCGCCGGGACATGGGGCCGTCGACCCCGCATCGCCATTTCGAGCAGGTCGAATTGATAGCTGTCGGACTCCGAGGAGAAGTACCCGGTGCCGCTCGCGTCGCTTCGATCGGTACGCAGATCGGCGATGTCAGTCGAACCGCTCAACCGCCAGGTCAGCCAGTCGTGCGGCAAGCACACCGCGGCCGTCGCATCTGCATGCGCGGGTTCGTGATCGGCGAGCCAACGCAATTTCGCCGCCGTGATCGCGGCGACGGGCACCACGCCGATGCGCTTTGCCCACTCCTGGGCGCCCAGCTCGGCCACAAGCTCGTCAGCGGCTGCACTCGACCGGGTGTCGTTCCACAGCAGTGCATCTCGTACGACGGCGCCCGTACCGTCGAGACACACCATGCCGTGCTGCTGCGCACCGACCGAGACCGCCGCCACGTCATCGAGTCCGCCCGCGGCGGTGACGGCCGCCTGCAGCGCCGACCACCATTGCTGCGGATCGATCTCGGTGCCGTCCGGATGCGGCGAGCTTGCCGAGCGGACGACCGCGCCGGTGTCGGCGTCGCAGATGACGATTTTGCAGGACTGGGTGGATGAGTCAACGCCCGCAACGAGAGCCACGCGGCCGACGCTACGCCGATGAGTCCGCAGTACGCACAGGGTCTACCTACACATGCCATACACGCGCAAGCTTGTTGTCACCCAGAACATCACCGTCGACGGTGCGGTTGAGATGCTCGGCGACTGGTTCGACCCACAAATCGCGGACGAGGATTTGGTCGCGGAGACACACCGACAGGACGCCGAGGCCGATGCGTTGCTCGTCGGGCGCCGGACATTCGAGGACTTCCGTAGCTACTGGCCCGCGCAGACCGACGACCCCACGGGTATCACCGCGTATCTGAACCAAGTGACGAAATACGTCGTGTCCTCGACGATGTCCGATCCCGAATGGGAGAACTCGACGGTGCTCGTCGGCGATCCCGTCGAGCAGACCACGAAGCTGAAGTCGCAGCCAGGCAGGGACATCGTGCTGACGGGAAGCATCAGCCTGGCCCATACGCTCATCGCCGCGCGGCTCGTCGATGAGTACCGCTTATTCGTCTACCCGACGGTGCAGGGGGCCGGCCGGAGGCTGTTCCCCGACGGCGCCGCGTTTCCGCGACTGGCGTTGGTCGCACCGCCCAAGGCCTTCACATCGGGCGTCACCCTGCTCCGCTACTGCGCCACATAACCCTCAATCTGGCGCAGCCCGATGATCACGGAGGGATAATGCACTGTGGCCGGCGAACACCCCGAGGTCGATGGACGTGGAGATCGCGACCGCGACGAGACCGAAGCCGAACGGCTGGACCGCAACTGGTCGAGTCTGTTGCAGGAATTGCGAGTTGCCCAGACCGGTGTTCAGCTGCTCACCGGGTTCCTGCTCATCCTGCCGTTCCAGCCGCGCTTCGCCGACCTGGATGTCGTGATGCGCATCGTCTATTTGGTGACGGTCGGTTGCTCGCTCGGTGCGACGGTGCTGCTGGTCGCGCCGGTCAGCATGCACCGTGTGCTGTTTCGGCGGCGCCGGCTCGAAACACTGGTCGCGGTCTCGCATCGTTACGCCGAAGTCGGCATCATGCTGCTGGGCATGGCGCTGTCCGGAGTCGCTGTGGTGATCTTCGACAGCGTGGTCGGCAGAACCGGCGCCTGGATCGCCGGCGGTTGCACTCTGGTGGCGCTGATCACGTTCTGGTACGCGTTGCCCCTGCGGGACAGGGACCTGCGCGACCCGACCTATTGACGTTTGTGACGCCCCGGCCCGGGGAACACCGTGGCCATGTTGATCCGACGTGTTGCCCGTCCCATGCTGTCGGCGGCTTTCATCGCCCGTGGCGTCGATGCCCTGCGCAGCCCCAAGCCCGCCGCCGATGCGGCCCGTCCCACTCTCGAGGGGCTGAGCAAACTGCCCGACCCCGTCGGTACCAATGTCCCGTCCAACGCCGAAACCGTCGCCCGCGTCAACGCCGCGGTTCAGATCGGCGGTGGCCTCCTGCTCGCCAGCGGCAAGTTGCCCCGGCTGGCATCGGCCGCGCTTGCGTTCAGCGTGGTGCCGGGAAGCCTTGGCGGACACACCTTCTGGAATGAGACGGATCCCCAGCGCAAGGCCGATGAGCGTCGTGCCTTCCTCACCGACATCAGCCTCATCGGCGGGTTGATCATCGCCGCCGTCGACACCGAGGGCAAACCCTCACTGGGATGGCGCGGCCGTCGCGCCGCCCACAAGGTCTCCGGCGCCGTCAGCGCCGCGTTGCCCGTCGGTGCGGCGACCGGTGGAGCGCTCGCCGACAGCCCGCTCGCCGAGAAGGTCGGTCACGGCCTGCAGGTCGGTGCCGAACGCGGCCGCGAATTCGCTCACGTCGCTCGCGAGCGGGCACCTGAGTTCGCGGAGCTGGCGCGCAAGCGCGGCGCCGAGATCGCCGATGTCGCCCGTGAGCGGGGACCCGAGTTTGCGGAGCTGGCGCGCAGGCGCGGCGCCGAGATCGCCGATGTCGCCCGTGAGCGGGGACCCGAGTTTGCGGAGCTGGCGCGCAGGCGCAGCGCTGAAATCGCCGACGTCGCGCGTGATCGCGGACTGGAATTGGCAGAGGTCGCCCGCGACCGTGCGCCGGAGTTGGCTGAGACCGCACGTGATCGCGCAACCGAATTCGCCGACACGGCACGCAAACAGGGCCGCAAGCAGGTCAAGCAGACGCGTAAGCAGATCAAGCAGGAACGCAAGCGCCTGAATTCATGATCATCGTGCGCTGAACAGGCACGTTCGGCCAGATTCGGTTGTACATTGACTCCACCATCCCCGCGGTTGGATTCGCCTTCCGCGCAGCGGACGCGAGGAGTGCGAAATGACAACCCCCGAGTACAACCCTCAGCCGGGCCAATACGGTCAGCCGGGCCAATACGGCCAGCAAGGCGGCTACCCGCCCGCCGGGGGTCAGCAGCCCGGCGGATTGCTCTGGCGTTGGCTGGCCCGAATCATCGACGGCATCCTGGTCGCCATCGTCAGCTATGCCCTCATCTTCCTCACGGACACGTTGTCGAATATCTGGGCGACCGGCCTGTTCACCGGCGTGCTCACCTTCGTGTACTTCGTCGCGTTCGAGGTCTCCATCGGAGCGACACCCGGCAAGAAGCTGCTCGGCCTCAGCGTCCACGGTCCGGCCGGCGCACCCAAGCCGACCCCCGCGCAGTCGGCGATCCGCAATTCGTGGACGCTGCTGCCGATCATTCCTTTCATCGGCGGTCTGCTGGGAGTCGTCGCGATCATCATCATCGCGGTGACCATCAACGGCAGCCCGACCAAGCAGGGCAAGCACGACGAGCTCGCCGGCGGAACTCAGGTCCTCAAGAGTTGACGCCTCGGGTCAGGTGACGACCCACAGCCCCAGAGCAATCACAAACGCGGTGACGCCGAGCGTCGTCTCCATCACCGTCCACGTTTTCAGCGTCGTCTTCACGTCCATTCCGAAGAAGCGGCTCACCAGCCAGAAACCCGAATCGTTGACGTGCGAGAGAACCGTGGCTCCCGCAGCGATGGCGACCACCAAGAGCGTGAGATGAAAGCTGCTCAAGCTAGCCTCAGCTGCTGCGGCGCCAAGAAGGCCGGCCGTCGTCGTAATCGCGACGGTCGCCGAGCCCTGGGCGACGCGAAGCAACGTGGCGATGATGAAAGCCTGGAGTATCAGGGACAATCCCAGATTCGACAGTGAGCCGCTCAGCGCATCTCCGATGCCGCTCAGCCGCAGCACGCCACCGAACATGCCGCCGGCGCCGGTGATCAGAATGACGGTACAGATCGGGCCGAGGGCGTTGTCGAAGATGTCGCTGACCCCGGCCATCGACCGGTCGCGCAGTCCCAGCACCAGGGTCGCCGCGAGCACCGTGATGAGCAATGCGACAGAGGTGTTCCCGAGCAGCATGAGGTACTCGGCCCAGGCCGCACCTTCTTCGATCACCCCTGCGGTGGTCAGGGTCTTGAGCACGGTGTTGAACGAGATCAAGAAGAACGGCAGCAGCAATATGCCAAGCACTGTCGCGAACGCCGGCGCCTTCCGGGCGGGCGCCTGCGTAACCGTCTGGCCTGGACCCGCGCCAACGCCGTCGTTGTCAGCGTCGGCATCAGGATCGGTGACCACCTCGCGGCCGCCGTTCATCGGACCGAACAGTGCCTCGGGGATGTCGACATATACGCGGCGCCCGATGAATTGGGAGACCAGGTAGGCGCCGATATACCAGGAGACGACGGCGACGGGCGCGCCGACGAGCAAAGTCAGCCCGATGTTGGCCTCGAGTGCCTCCGCGGCCGCGACTGGTCCTGGGTGCGGTGGAACTATCGCGTGCATGGCGGCGAACGCGCCGGCGGCGGGGAAGGCGTACAGCAGGAGTGAGCCGCCGAAGCGCCGCGCGACCGTCATGATGATCGGCAGGAAGACCACGAGACCGGCATCGAAGAATATCGGAAAGCCGAAGATCAGCGCGGCGATGCCGAGTGCGAACGGTGCACGCTTCTCGCCGAACCTACCGATCAGGGTGTCGGCGAGAACCTGTGCGCCGCCAGTGATTTCGAGGAGCCGGCCGATCATGACACCGAAGCCGACCAGGAGGGCCACCGAGCCGATCGTGTTCGAGAACCCGAAGGAGAGCGCATCGGGTACGTCGCCGACGGGGATGCCGGCCGCCAGTGCCGTCAGCACACTCACCAATACCAGCGACACAAACGCGTGCAGCTTCACCTTCATGATGAGGAACAGCAGGACGGCGACTGCCACCGCTGCGATGACTAAGAGCGTGGCGGTACCGTATGCCGGTTCGATTGCTTCCACTAGAACTCCTGTTCTGTTGTGCGCGTTACGGTTTGAGAGACGTAGGTGTCGACGATGGCGTCGATGTTCTGGTCGACATCGATGGTTAGGCCGCGTTCGTCATCGCCGAGAGGCTCGAGCGTTTCGAACTGCGAGGCCAACAGCGAAGCAGGCATGAAGTGACCGGGGCGGCTGGCCTGGCGTCTGGCGATGACCTCGGGCGTGCCGCTCAGATGGAGAAACTCGACACTTGGGCAGTGCCGGCGGAGCTGGTCGCGGTATTTTCGCTTCAGGGCAGAACAGCTCATCACACCGCCGGAGTCGCAGCGCTCGGCCAGCCACTGCCCGATGGACTCCAGCCAGGGATACCGGTCGTCGTCATTCAGCGGCTCGCCCGCGGTCATCTTTGCGATGTTGGCCGGCGGATGGAAGTCGTCGGCATCGGCGAACGGCACCCGAAGGCGCTGCGCCAGCGCCGCTCCAACAGTCGATTTGCCCGAACCTGAGACGCCCATTGCGACGATTGGTGACGCCATCTTCTCCACCTACCCCATTGTGCTTGACGTCACACAGCATGCCTCAATAATCATACGATTTCAAGTATCTTTCGCAATCATATGTTTTTAATAACGCCAGCAAAGTCTATGACAAGATGTATAGGTGGTTTCTCACCCAATCGTCGGCGCTCTGCACGGAGGTTTGCTCTCCGCTCTGGGCACCGCGATCGTGTCTGGTGAATATCAGGCCGGTCAGGTCATCACGCTCGACGGGTTGAGTGCACAGCACGGCGTCTCCCGCAGCGTCGTGCGGGAAGCGGTTCGGGTACTCGAGTCCATGGGGATGGCGGAGTCCCGCCGTCGGGTGGGCATCACGATTCAGCCCGCGAGCAAATGGAACGTCTTCGACCCCATCGTGATTCGGTGGCGGCTCGAGTCTGGCGACAAGGCCGCACAGCTGCTGTCACTCTCGGAGCTGCGCCGAGGCTTCGAACCCGCCGCGGCGGCGCTCGCCGCGCGGCGCGCCGACCCTCATCAGTGCCGCATCATGGCGGCTGCGGTTTCGGACATGGTTGTGCATGGACGGTCTGGCGACCTCGACGCATACCTGTTGGCCGACAAGATCTTCCACCAAACGATGCTCGAGGCCAGCGGCAACGAGATGTTCCGTGCCCTGAACGGGGTGGTCGCTGAGGTGCTCACCGGCCGGACCCACCACGGCATGATGCCCGACATCCCGAATCCCGCCGCCATCGCGCTGCACGACGAGGTTGCGCGTGCCATCAGACTCCGCGACGAGGCCGCTGCCGAACGGGCCATGCGGGCGATCATCGACGAGGCGGCATCCGCTGTGACCGAAGAGTTTTCGCCCCCGGGCCAGCCAGAGGCCTAATGGTTAACTGAGGGCATGGACAGGGACCCCAGACTCGCACGGCGCTTCTTCGACCGACTCGAACCGGTACACGCCGTGACGTACTTCGCGCCGGAAGCTCGCGCCGCTCTCGATGGGCTCGGATATCGAGGTTTCTGGATGGGGTACTTCGCCGCCCGCTCGGCGCCGTTCGGTGTGGTGCCTGCCGACGTGGTGACCGCGACCTTCTACAACTTCGCCCCGCACCGCGTGGCGAAGGCGCTGCCCGCGGCATGGGACATCGCTGCGCCGGCCGACGCCCTGCGGGCGCGCCAACAATCGGCGGTCGACGCGCTGCGCCGCTACGGCGTCGGCGCCGACGACGATGTCGCCACGATCGCTGATCTCGCCGCCAAGGCTGCGCGCACCGCTCCCCTCGACGGCCGCCCGCTGTTCGCGGCCAACCTGGCACTCGACTGGCCCGACGAACCGCTGGCCAAGCTGTGGCATGCCGCGACGCTGCTGCGCGAACAGCGCGGCGACGGGCATGTGGCCGTGTTGACGTCGCTGGGCTTCTCCGGCCGCGAATGCAACGTCCTGCACGCGGTGTCCGGCCGGGTACCGAAGGAAATGATCATGCGTAGCCGCGACTACGACGACGATCAATGGGCACAGCATCGCAACAGTTTGTGGCGGCGCGGGCTCCTCGACGACCACGACGAGCTGACCGCACAGGGTCGCGAACTCAAACAGCGCATCGAGGACACCACCGACACACTGGCGCTCACTGCACTCGACGCGCTCACCGATGCCGAGGTCGAGACGCTCTTCCGCGGCCTGACGCCCATCACCCGGAAAGTGGGCGCCGCCGGCGATGTGCCCGCGGCGACGCCGATGGGCCTGAACCGTGACGACCTCAACGACGACAGCGCCCACCTCGCGGCAGGCCCGCCGACGTGATGGTGGTCAAATCGGTTGCGTTGTTCATCCTCGCCGCGGTGTTGGAGATCGGGGGTGCCTGGCTGGTGTGGCAAGGCGTCAGGGAGCACCGCGGGCTCGCCTGGATCGGAGCCGGCGTCATCGCGTTGGGGGCGTACGGGTTCGTCGCAGCGTTTCAGCCCGACCCACATTTCGGCAGGGTGCTTGCCGCCTACGGCGGCGTGTTCATCGCGGGGTCGCTGGTGTGGGGCATGCTCGCCGACGGCTTCCGGCCCGACCGCTGGGATGTGACAGGTGCCGTCGTGGCTCTGGTCGGCGTCGGGATCGTCATGTACGGCCCGCGCTGAGCGGGCACTCGTCGACCGCGAGCGACCCCAAAATGCCCGCCCTGCGCGGCGTGTTGGTGTACAGACACGGCCACTCGCGGAGGTTTCAGGTGCCTGGCTGGTTGCGGTTCCATTCCACCCAGCCGACTCCGGTGCGCCCGTCGGCGGTGGTGACCGTCGCCCACGCACGCGGGAAGTGGCTGATCCGCCCGTCGGGTGATGTCAGCAGTACCGGTGCGTGTCCACGGATGTCGATGGTCGCGACGAGATCACCCGGCATGTACGTGATCGTGGTCGTGGCCGGCAGATTGTTGCCCGCGAACGTCGCCTCCGCACTGACGCCCTGCAGTTCGACCAGCGGCTCGCCCTGCCGTTGGGTGTAGCCGACGCCGATGGGCGGGGCGCCCGGTATCCGGAGATCGACGCCGTGGGCATGGGTACCGTCGTCGAAATGCAGTGCGCTCCACACCCAGTCCATGGACCACCAGTCGCGCACCCCCCAGGAGTGATCGCGTTGGCCCGGAACGGTGTTCAGCGCGTACTCGCGGCCGTCGACGGTGACCGTGCCCGACACTGCGCACGGGATCTCGTATCGCGGGGTGATCCGGTACTGGTACGGCACGCCGACGGTCGTCCAGATCAACTCCATCGTGGCCTCGACGGGCCTGCCCGGCTGACCATGTAGGAGCGCGGACGGGTCGTCGTAGGCCTGGGCTCTCCCCCGCACCGTCACCGTGTAGGTCTGCAGCGGTTCGGTCGCCTCCAGGACCAGGTCGATGGCGCCGGTGTTCGCGAAATCCAGCAGCGCGATGGTCGGCATGTCCGGACCGCACAGCAGCGCGTTCACCCAGGTGGTGTTCTCGTTGGGCATCAGCCCCAGCCGCACCCAGCCGCCGATGCCCTGCTGCGGGTCGGCGAAGTCGAAGTACCAGCTTTCGCTCCATAGCGGTTCGTCGCCCGCGGCGTGGGCCTCCTCATCGGCGGGATCAGGCGTGAGCGGTTGCGCCGCAGTGCCTTCGGAGGGGTCTGGCAACATGTCCAACGCCCCGCTGTCGAGCACGTGGTCGCCGTGCCGCGACAGCATCGTCATGAACATTTCGTCGCCACGTTCCGTCTGCGCGACGAGCATCGAGCTCACTATCGCCATCATCACGCCGAAGAAACTCTGCCGCCGCACGCCGTCACGTACGTCGTCGAGACTGACTCCGGTGTCGGCGCCCAGAGCGTCGTGGTACGCCCGCAGTAGCGCGTCATAGTGTTCGCGGCGGAGATCACTTGGCAGCGCGCACCCGAGGAAGTAAGCGACGTCCGTCATGGCCGGGCCCCAGGTGACGGTCTGCCAGTCCACGACCGTCAACGGCCGGTCTGCCTCCGGCTGACCGAAGAGCATGTTGTCCAACCGGTAGTCGCCGTGCACCAGGCCCATCAGCCGGTCGGCGGCGCTCTCTGCCGCCAGATACGCGTCGAAGCTGCCGACGAGGCGCTCGCACACCTCACGATGCTCGGGCGCGATCCGATCCCCGTACCGGTCGAGGAATCCGGCATACAGCGTGGCGATCAACCCCTGGTTCATCGGCGCATCGCGGTTGAGCCAGTCGGCCTGCGCCATCGATGCGTCGCCGAACGCCGGTGCGTGCAGCCGGGCCAGCTCGGCTAGTGCCAGCATCGCCTGCTCGGTTGTCGCGCCGCGCAGTTCGTCGCCGACGACGGCGGGCGCGGCATCACCGAGCAAGAGGTGGAAGGTGCCGGTCTCAGGATCGAAGCCGGCGGAATAGCAGGTCGCTACCGGCCCGCCGCCGAGGTTGGGCGCGATGTCGGTGTAGAAGCGCACCTCGCGCTCGTAGAGCCCGAGTGCCAGGCCGGTCTGCCTGCTCGCGGGGTCGGTTGCCGCCACCTTCAACACGACCGACGACGGCCCGTCGTTCCCGGACGCGCGGGTCAACTCGACGCGATAGCACTCGCTCATCTGCCCGGTGCCGATGCGCTCGAACGTGAAATCCGTGACCGGGGTGGCGAGCGCGTCGCTCAGCCACGCGGCCGTCAGATCCGACGGCCGCTCCATGACGTCAGTGGTGCGCACTGGTCGACGAGGTGTGGCACATGTCGGGCGGTGTTCCCACGACATCAAGGGATGGATTGCGGTCGAAGAATCCGAACGGCTTGAGCCAGAAGGACACGATGTCGACGGGCATCACCGGCCAATCCTCCGGCCGGGTGATGTGGTGGATACCGAACACGTACCACATCACGACGTCGGTGTTGTCGATCGAACGGTTGGCCAGCGTCCATTTGGCCAGGCCGGTGTCCGTCGACGACTGATTGACGAATTCGCCAGCAGGCCAACGTTCGTCGGGATGGTTCGGGGTCACCCACAGAGTATGGCCGATGACACTGGCACGCTCGATCACCGGCGAGTCGGGGTCGAACATCGGTGGGATCGCCCCGCCGGGTACGAGCTTGTACGACGGATGCGTGCCGATGCCGTTGACGACGTTGGGGTTGACGATCTTCCAGGTGCGCTGGGTCGCGTAGTTGACGTCCTGCTTGCCCTGGCTCTCGGTGCGCAACGGGATACTGCGCGTCACGAGTGAGAGTCCGTACGGGTTGTCGGGTCCCATCGGTTCGGCGTGAGACTCCGTCATGACGACGGTGTTGTCGGTGCCGTCGATGTCCATGTCGAGCCGGGCGACCAGGAAGTGCTGGTGATAAGGCGCGTAGGTGCGCTCGTCGACGAGCGTGCCGTTGGGGTGCTGCTGACCGGGAGCCACCGGCGTGGTGACCATGATTCCGGTGGCCCGGATTTCGCACTCGATGTTGCCGTCCTGATAGAGCCGCCAGTAGATCAGGTATTCGTAGTTGGCGACGGTCACATGCGACGACACCGTGAGCCTGCGCATCCGGCGCACCTCGGCGCCGATGGTGTGGTCGACGTGCTTCCACAGCACCGCGTTGTCTTCTTCGTGGATGCAGATGGCGTTGGTGATCGTGTATGGCTCGCCCCTGCTGTTGTGCAGCACCGCGTCCAGGTAGCGGATCTCGCCGAGGCAGTCGCAGCCCAGCTCGAGCGATGTGGTCATGAACCCGAGACCCCACTCGCCGATGTCGAAGGCGGTCCGCCGGTAGTGGTCCACCGACGAATCGCGGTAGGGCACGATCATCTCGGCAAGCGATATCCGGTGTGCCACAGAGCGTTCCCGGTCGCCGTCGCGGTATCTGACAGTGTGCAGCGTCATCCCCTCTCGGTGATTGAAGCCGACACGAAGCGACCAGTTCTGCCACTGCAGCAGGTTGCCGTCAAGGGTGAACGACGGGCCATCGGGTTGCTCGATGTGCAGCGGCTTGAGCGGCTCCCTGCGCGACGCCGAACGCACCGCCTCGGGAATCATGTTCGGCACGTATTCGCCCATCACGTCGGGCTTCTCGACCCCACCGGTGTCCTCGACGCGCAGTAGTTCCATCGCGTTGAGGTCGATGACGCAGTGCAGTCCGCTGACGAGGTTCGCATAGGGGCTGCCGCCTGCCGAATCTCTCAGCCAGGTGTCCGACCAGCCGATCCGCCGGTCGCGGTACTCCGGGGGCGCGACCGCATTGCCATAGGTCCAGGTATCGAAGAAGACGAGATCGATGTCGGTGATACCGCGCTTGTTCAGTGCGGCCGCGACGTCGGGGTGCGTGCGCAGCAACCGGTCACACTCGGCGAATTCGTCGACAGTGAAATTGGCCTGCACCCCGGGAATGTGTTCGAACGACTCCACCCGGTCGTCGGTCAGCGACACCGTGCTCTTGTAGGTCGCGTTGGCCGCTCGTTCGAAACAGGTCACCCGCGCGCGGCGGGGCGGGGGCGCTCCCCCGTTGTCGAACTCGCGCAGTGCGGCCTTGCTGGGTTCGATCAGTTCGATGGACGCGTACCGCCAGCCCAGGCCGGATGTCGCCGACCCTTCGGCTCTGGTGCCGACACCGTGCTCGCGTTGCAAGATCGACGCGACCGCCGTGAATTCGTCGCCGCTGAGCGGATCCAGGGGGTGAGCCACGGGATTCACGCAACCACATTCTCGGTTGGATGCGCAGCGATTTCAGGCACTGCTACGGATTCAGCGGCCCGCCAGCGTGAAGCCCTCCCACGCCTGGCGGCGATCGGCATGTGGATCGAATTCGACGCGCGGCCGGCTGTCGAAGACCCGCACTGCCCGCTCCGGCTCCGCGTAGTTAGGCCATTCGGTACCGGGTACCCCGGTCTGGGCGAACACGCGCCAGCGCTCCTGTATGTCGTCGCTGACGCGCAATGCCGTCTTGCGATCCGCAGCGGCGGTGAGCAGCTTCCCGAAAGTCGTTCGGTACACATCGAACACGGCGAGCAACTCCGTCGCATGCGTGGCGCCAAGGCCAGACCACCGCAACGTCCGGGGCGCATAGTCGTAGCGGTACAGGTACGTCGGCGCGTGTCTGCTGTGCGCCTCCGCGATCTGCCACGCCGCCGACCCGAACGCGAAGTCCCCGCCGAACTGGATACACGCCGCGGAGTCCGGATAGCCGGGGTAGGCGGATGTAATGCGTTCACGTTCAGCGGGTTCGGTTCCGGAGAGCAGTCGCTCGATCATGGGCTCCGTCATCGGCAACAGCTTGAGAAACCGGCCGAACAGCCGGGCCTCGTCGGCGTTGGTGCCGACGATGAGCGGCACGCGGTGGGCATGCCCTTCGCGCATCGCCTCGACCGGGTCCAGGGGTAGGTACTCGGAGCCGCTGGTGGGGCCTGCCGCGAACGCGCCGAGCATTTCGCGCTGGCCCGCGACGATGAGCCGTTCGAACGCGGTCACGAGCTCCGTCGGCCGGGCCGACATCACGGCTGCCGCGCCGTCGGGCTCGTTCGGGTCGACCAGCTCGGCGAATTTTGCCGCGTAGTCAGCCGCGATGTCCGGCGTGCGCACCATTCCGGCGGCCGGACTTTCGGAAATCGCTTGAGCGAAAAGGCCTTCAGCGGCGGGGACGGCCAGCAGCGTGGCCACTGCGTGGGCGCCGGCACTCTCGCCGAAGATCGTCACCTTCTCCGGGTCGCCGCCGAAGACCGCGATGTTCTCGCGCACCCAGCGCAGCGCCATCACGAGGTCGCGCAGGTAGAGGTTGTCGTCGAAGGTGTGGCTGCCGCTGGACAACGACGACAGGTCAAGACATCCCAGGGGTCCCAGCCGGTAGTTGACCGATACGTAGATGCAACCCTGGCGTGCCAACGCCGCACCGTCGTAGATCGGCGTCGCCGAGCTGCCCATGAAATAGCCGCCGCCGTGGATGAACACCATGACGGGCAACGGATCATCCGGCAGAGTCTTCGGCGCCACCACGTTGAGCGTCAGGCAGTCCTCGCTCATCGGCTGGTACTTACCCGGCGCGAGGAGGGTGTACATGCGCTGCTGTGGTGCGCAGTAGCCGACCCCGTGGCAGTACCGCACGCCCGGCCAGGCCTGGACGGGTTGCGGCGCGCGCAGGCGCAACCGACCGACCGGCGGGCTGGCGTACGGGATCGCACGCCAGCGATTCACGCCGTCGCGCGTGAAGCCCTCAACGATGCCGGAGGCGATGGTCGCGCGGACCGTGTGTTCGTGCATCACCCGACGTTAGCGAATGCTGTCCGCCGCCGCGCCTGGACGGTGTCGGCGAGTCGGCCCGCTAGCCTGGCCGGTATGCGACTCGCCGGGCTGATCGCGATCTTGATACTGGTGGCGGGGTGTTCATCCTCGACAGATGGCGGGGCCGAACGAATCACCCCGATACCGCCCAACACCAGCAGGCCGTCGTCGACTACCACCACGACGACCACGCCACCCGTCAAACCGCCGGACCCCGGCGCGCCGGTGGCCGACGTCATCACCTGGATCGAGGCGGGTGATCCGGCCGACGCCGCGGAGTACCACACCGCGGTGCGTGACGGGACGACCACCGATCTCGGCGCGGACGTCGCGTTCGTCACACCGTCGGGCAAGACCAACTGCATGACCGACTCCAAATATGCCGGTGGCGCCCTGGCGTGTTTGGTCGACCTCGTCAACCCGCCGCCGAAGCCGGAGGACGCGTACGGCGAGTGGAAGGGCGGCTGGGTCGACTTCGACGGCCAGAGTGTCGAGGTCGGATCGGTGCGCGGCGACCCCGGCAGGTTCACTGCGGGAACCGGGCCCGAACTGCCCTACGGCCGGGCGCTGGGCTTTGGCGACTACCAGTGCCGCGTCGACACCGTCGGTCTGTACTGCGCCAACCGCGCGCACGACACGGCGGTCAGGTTCAGCGACGCGGGTATCGAACCGTTCGGTTGCCTGCAGCCGGCCACTGCTCCGCCGCAGATCGGCGAGAGATTCAGCTGTTGACGATCGGCTCGTGAGCCGGATAGGCGTGTACGACCACCGAACCGAGCTTCGGAATGGCATGTGCCAGTTCATGTTCTGCGGCGTGGGCAACTGCGTGCGCGTCGGCCAGGCTCAGTGACGGGTCGACGTCGAGCTCGGTGTCTGCTTCCAGCCGATGCCCGATCCACCGCATCCTGACGCGCCGGACTCCCCGCACGCCCGGCTGCCGCGACAGCACGGTGCGCGCGGTGTCCAGATATCCAGGATCGATGCGGTCCAACAACCGGCCGAATACATCCCGGGCCGCGATCACCAGCACGACCCCGATCGCGCCGGCGATGACCAAACCGACGATCGGGTCCGCAAGGGGAAAGCCCAGCCACACGCCCACCGCGCCCGCCACCACCGCCAGTGAGGTCAAACCGTCTGCGCGGGCGTGCATTCCGTCCGCACGCAGCGCCGCCGATCCGATCCGGCGGCCCACTCTGATGCGGTACAACGCCACGACCTCGTTCCCGATGAATCCGATGATGCCAGCGGCGACCACCCAGCTCAGATGATTCAGTGGCACCGGGTCCACGAGCCGACGAACGGCTTGGACGGCGGCAACGAGCGCGGACACGGCGATGGCCGTGACCACGAACAGGCCCGCCAGATCCTCCACGCGCCCGAATCCGTAGGTGTACCGGCGCGTTGCCGGGCGTCGGCTCATCGCGAACGCGATCCACAACGGCACGGCGGTCAGCGCATCGGAGAAGTTGTGCACGGTGTCGGCGAACAGGGCGACTGAACCCGATACCGCGACGACGATCAGCTGCGCCGCCGCGGTCGTGCCGAGGATCACCAGACTGATCTTGACCGCGCGTATGCCCGCGGCGCTGTCACGCAGCGCATCGTCGACGCGATCTGTGTGGTCGTGGGAATGTCCGACCCCCACTACCCGACACCTTTCTCGTGCAGGACGCGCAGTTCGCCCTCGTCCAGGTGGTGCGCGGGGACCCCGCCCGTCGCGTGCTCGGCGTTGTGCACCGCATCGGTGACGAGTTGTCGGACGTGATCGTTTTCGAGCCGGTAGAAGACCTGGGTGCCCTCGCGGCGAGTGCGCACCAAGTGCGCCATCCGGAGTTTGGCCAGGTGCTGAGACACCGACGGCGCCGGTTTGGCGACCCGCGACGCGAGGTCGTTGACCGACATCTCACGATCGGCCAGCGCCCACAGCAGCTGAACACGGGTGGCATCGGCCAGCATCCTGAATACCTCGACAACGAGGTCGGCTTGGTCATCGGCAAGCCGCCGTCCGCAGACCTGCTTATCTGCATTCATACGCAGATAATAGCGCGTGAGCTCAGGCGTGTGGTTCGGCTTTGGCCCGCACCCGGTCTGGATAGATCTGGGTCATGCCGATGGCGCCGACGATCACAACCGCCGGGATGACGGCCTTGGTCCAGCTGACCGTGACCGGCGCCGCGACGGCGACGTATCCCAGGACCGCGATGAGCGCGAACACGAGAGCCCACATCAGCGTCAGCACCTGGTTGGTCCTGCGGAACGCCGCTTTCTCCCAGTCGTGTCGCGGCGCTGACGGCGGCGCGTACTGCTGGGTGAAGGGGACGAACGCCAGCGATCCGACGGCCATCACCGCGAGAACTCCGCCGGACAACGTGGTCGCGTACGTGTCCATCCAGTCGCGGTCCTCGGCGCCGACGGCCATGCCGGCGACGGTGACCCCGACGAAGAACACCACCGTCACCACATCGAGCATGCGCGCGCCTCCACGGCCCGCGGAGATTCCCAGGAACAGCGCCGAGATCACCGCGCAGATCGCCCCGAACATCCACGTGCTCGGACCATCGGCGACGACCCAATAGACAATCCACGGCGCGAAGCCGACGAATGGGCTGCGCTCGAACCATTCGTCCACGAGTCAGGTTTACCCAACTACCGGCGTGGAGGCAAAAGCTCGGATCGCAGTCGACCCTTATGCGACGCCTCCCTCGGCGAGCAGCTCGTCAGCAACCCCCATGCCGCCGCAGCAGTGCCGCGGCCGACGAGCCGCCAAAGTAGTTCTGCGGCAACGGATCCGGTGCTGCAGATACCCGCTCGCCCTTGACGTGTCGGCTCAGTAGGTTCTGATTCTGCATGATGCGAAGACATCGGCCCTGCCGATGTGATTGGCACATCGGCAGGGCCGTTGACTGACAACGACTTTGAGATGTCAGCCGAGTCGGAAACTTCCGTTGACCAGGGTCGGTGTCACGTCTTGCCCATTGATCTTGGAGCTCATCTTGCCGTTGGACAAACGGGTGATCTGCTGGGCCTGCTGCAGTTGCCGCTTGCTGCGCACCTCGGCGCGGAACTGCGCGTCGTTGAGCTGCTGAATCTCCGCTTGCGTGATGTCACCTACGCTGCTGGTGCCGAACTGCACGCCGATCGCCGATCCGTCTTCGCGGACGACCCAGGAGGCCCGGATGCCGTCCAGTTCGGCGGTGTACATGCCCGCCTCGCCGGACACCGGGGCCGCCGTGAATTGATACGCCACGCCGTTCATGTTCAGGTCGCCTTCGACGTTGGCGCCGTCGAACTCTGCGTTGAGGGTGTCGCGGAACCTCGACTTGATGTCTATCTTGCCGTCGGCCTGGTTGCCGAAGAACCACGCCTCGTCGTCGGTTCCGTTGCAGGCGTAGGCCGCAACCTGGTCGCCGTCGACGGAGATGCCGATTGTCATCGTCTTGCCGTCGGGGGCGGTCATGTCCGCGATGTAGCGTCCCGCGGCCGGGAACGCGGTCGGCGCGGCGGTGGTGGTGGCGGTGGTCGGCGTCTCCGACGAGGAGGTCGCTTGATTGGATGATCCGCCCGAGCAGGCGGAGAGGGTGCCGAGCGCGACGAGTGCGCTGATACCCACGAGCAGAGTGCGAGTGATTTTCTTCATGTGACCAGCATGGATCTCCGCGACCGGCGTTACATGAAGAATGCATGGAGATTGGGTGGAGATCTGTCCGGCAGCTGATTCATTCGGCCAGAAACTCGTCGATCTCGGCCCGGAACACCTGCCACGCCGGCTCGGTTGCGGTCAGCAGGTGGTTGTTACTCGACAGCGCGACGAGGCGGGAATCCGGAATCAGCGACGCCAGTTCCTCACCGAAGCGCAACGGAACCCGGTGATCGTCACGCGAGTGCATGATCAGCGTCGGACACGAGACCTCGCGCGCCAGGTCGCGGACATCGATGCGCCCGAACTCCTCGAGGAACCGCACCGCGTTCTCGGGCGACGTGGTGCGCCGCTGCAGTTGGTCGAAGGCGGCCCAATCGGCGCGGGTGCCGTCGGGAATGAACTGCGCGGCGAAGACCTGCCGGAACGCCGGATCATCACGACCCCAACCGACTCGGGCGAGTTCGAGATCGAGCGCCGCGGCCCGTTTTTCGTCCTCGCCGGACGCGCGAACTGCACGGCCTTGCGCGTAAGCGCTGCACAGCACCAGGCGGCTGACTTTTTCGGGATGACGGGCCGCGTAGGCCACCGCAACTGCGCCGCCCTGCGAGACGCCGAGAAGCGGAAAGCGCGTCAGGCCAAGCGCCTCCACGACCGACTCCAAGTCGGTGACCCAGTCATCGAATGTGAAATCTGTTGCTTCCCAATCGGATAACCCGCACCCACGTTCGTCGTAGCGAATGAATTGGCGGTTGTTCGACAGATCGCGCACCCAGTGCTTCCACACCGGGCTTTCGATGTCGTACCCGAGGTGGGTCATCCAGTTCGCTGCCCGCACAAGCGGCGGGCCCTCCCCCGCCACCGCGTAGGCCAGCCGTACTCCGTCGGCGGCCTTGCAGAACGCGATGTGCTGTCGTGGCGGCGGTGGTTCATCGGGTACCGCGATCTCCTGCGGCGCGGGTGCCGGCGGTTCGTCGGTGGTGAGCGTGCCGACGAACTGATAGCCGCGGCCGCGCACGGTCCGGATGAAACGCTGCGACTCACCATCGTCACCCAGTGCGCGGCGGGCGGCCTTGATGCGGCTCGTCAACGCGGCTTCGGTGACGAAGCGACCGCCCCACACCGAATCGAACAGTTCCTCTTTCGACACGAATCGGTGCGCGTTGCTCACCAACTGGGTCAACACATCGAACACCTGGGGTTCGACGCGGATCGACTCTCCGCCTGATCGCAGTTCATAGCGTTGGGTGTCCAGCACAAACTGTCCGAACCTCCACACGCCGGTCGAGGTGGGCAGAGGGGATGAAGACTCAGGTGTTGACAAGGTCACGGCGGGTCCCATCGGGAGGTTTGCAGGTCATCGTAACGACGAGCAGCCCGTCGAGAAGGTTCGAAACTAACGCCAGCCGTCGGCCGCCTTGGCCGCACGCATCAGCGCGTCGCACAGTTGCCGCAACTCGGTGCCGTCCGCACCCTCTTCAACGGCGGTCGATACGTCCTCGGCGGCACATCTGACCTGGTAGACGCGGTCGGCGAGCTCCGCGGCCTCGTCGGCGGTCAGCACCACCGCATCGGGTGCAAGTGAGGTGCCCCTGACGACGGATCGCTGTTCGTAGGCCCGCTGACGACACGACTGCCTGCAGTACTGCCTGCGTCGGCCCAGCCCGGCATCTGCGACTTCACGCCCGCACCAGCGACAGGGTTGAGACCGTCGGCGGTTCGACAACACGGTGACCACGGACCCGACTGTAAACCGGCGGATACGGGAATCCCGGTATCATCAAAGGCCGAGTCGGGAACTGCGTGTCGTGCCGCTGCGTTGTTTCTCCGGACAACTTGCATTGATTGAGGAGTGTGGACCATGGCTGATCGCGTCTTGAGAGGCAGTCGCCTCGGGGCCGTGAGCTACGAGACCGACCGCAACCACGACCTAGCGCCGCGTCAGGTTGCTCGTTACCGCACCGACAACGGCGAGGAGTTCGACGTCCCGTTCGCCGACGACGCCGAGATCCCCCACGCCTGGCTGTGCCGCAACGGCATGGAGGGCACCCTGATCGAGGGCGACGCGCCCGAGCCGAAGAAGACTAAGCCGCCGCGTACCCACTGGGACATGCTCCTGGAGCGCCGCTCGGTCGATGAACTCGAGGAACTGCTCAAGGAGCGCCTCGACATCATCAAGGCTCGCCGCCGGGGCTAGCTGGCGGCTAGCGCGTCACGCCACGGCCGCGGGCGCGATCGAGACGCCCGCGGAAACCCCATTCCGCGACCTTGAACAGCGCCTCGCGGATGTTGGAACCGCTCATCTTCGACTGGCCGAACTCACGCTCGGTGAACGTGATCGGCACCTCGACGACGACGAACCCGTTGTTGATGGTGCGCCAGGTCAGGTCGATCTGGAAGCAATAGCCCTTCGAGTCGACCGTTGACAGGTCGATTTTCTCCAGCACCTCGCGCCGGTATGCGCGGTACCCGGCGGTGATGTCGTGGATGTCGACACCCAGCAGGATGCGCGAGTAGCCGTTGGCGGTCCTGGACAGAACCAGTCGCTTTCGCGGCCAGTTGCGGACTTCCCCACCCTTGACGTACCGCGAGCCGATCACCAGGTCGGCACCGTTGTCGATACGGTCGAGCAGCCGGTGCAGTTGTTCGGGCGGATGGCTGCCGTCGGCATCCATCTCGACCAGTACGCCGTAACCGCGCCCGAGGCCCCACTCGAAGCCGGCGAGATACGCCGCTCCGAGGCCACCCTTGCCGGCGCGGTTCATCACATGCACTCGGTCTGGATCGGCGAGCGCAAACTCGTTGGCCAGCTCGCCGGTGCCATCTGGGCTGCCGTCATCGACGACCAGGATGTGCACGTCGGGACACGCGTCCTGGACGCGTCCGACGATCAACGGAAGGTTTTCCCGCTCGTTGTACGTGGGGATGATGACCAGCGTGCGCTGACTTGGGCGATCCCCGGGGCCCGGGCCCGTCGTCATTTAGCTCCTCTACCTTTCGTCGACGTTCCTAGCCGACGGACGAAACTCCCATTGTGCAGCATTGCGGCGATCAGAGCTCCAACGCCGATTGCGGCCAGCACTCCCTCGACCAGCGGACCCCACCGTGTCGCCGCCGTGAGCTGGGTCTTCAGCCGGACCTGGGCGTCGAGGTAGGCGGGCTCGAAGAACTCGGTGCGGGCAAGCTCACGTCCATCGGGCGCGATGACCGCGCTGATACCGGTCGTTCCGGCGACAACGACGTAGCGGTCGTGTTCGACGGCGCGCAACCGCGCGAAGGCGAGTTGTTGTCGGCTCATCGCCTCATCGAAGGTGGCGTTGTTGGTGGGGACGGCCAGGATCTGCGCCCCATTTCGCACCGACTCGCGGGTGGCGCGGTCAAAGATCACCTCCCAGCACGTGGCGACCCCGATGGGTACGCCCGCGGCGTGCACCACACCGTTGCCGCTGCCGGGGATGAAATAGCCGGCCCGGTCGGCGTATGGCGACAACAGGCGGAAGAAGCTGCGCCACGGCAGGTATTCGCCGAACGGCTGGACGATCTGTTTGTCGTGACGTTCGTCCGGACCGGTTTCGGGGTTCCACACGATGACCGAATTGTTCGAGACCGGGTTGTCCCTGGTGTAGCCCGGCGCCGCCACCACACTTCCGACCAGGATCGGTGCGTCGATGGCGTCCGCCGCCGCCGAGATCTCCGCGTTCGCGTCTGGATTGGCCAGCGGGTCGATATCTGAGGAGTTTTCCGGCCAGATGACGAACATCGGCTGCTGTGCCCGGCCCGCGCGCACATCGTCGGCCAGCCGTTCCGTTTCTCGGACGTGGTTGTCCAGGACCGCGCGCCGCTGGGCGTTGAATTCCAGGCCGAGTCTGGGCACGTTCCCCTGAACCGCGGCTACCGTGACCGGCTGTTCGTCGTCCGCACTCATGCCCGAGTGCCGGACTTGCGGCCCGGTGAGCGCGGTCAGCAACAGGACGACGGTGACGCATGCCCCGGGGATCACCACCGCAGGCGGCCTTGCGGTCCTGGCACTGCCTGACCGCCACCACTTCACGATCTCCAGAGTGATTGCGGCCAAGCTGAATCCGATCAGCACGACGGCGAAGGACAACAACGGTGCGCCGCCCACCTGTACCAGTGATACCAGCGGCCCTTCGGTCTGGCTGTAGGCCACGACGCCCCAAGGGAATCCGCCGAAGGGCACGGTCGACTTGAGCCACTCCTGCGCGGCCCACAGCCCCGCGAACCACAGTGGCCAGCCCGGCAGCCGCCGGACAGTGACCGCCAGCGCGCCGAACAGGGCGGGAAAAAGTGCCTCGAGCATGCACAGCGCCAGCCACGGAACCGGACCGACGAACCCGCTGATCCACGGCAGCAACGGTAGGTAGAAGGTCAACCCGAAAAGGAATCCGTAGCCGAATCCGCCTGCGACAGTGGTTGTTTCGCGGGTCAGCACCCATGACAGCAACGCGAACGCCACGAAAGCCAGGTACCACCAGCCGAACGGCGGGAAGCTCAGGCACAGCGCCAGACCGGCCACGATCGCGACGCCCAGCTGGGGCAGGCGGTCGATCACAGCGTGACCGAACCGCTTTGCGCGCGAACGACGCTCGGCCGGTTCGTCGGCCACGTCGTCGGCGTCGTCGTCGAGGGTGGCGGGACGCACGTCGTCAGCCATGGATGACGACACCTCGGTGCACGGTTTGGCGACAGCGCGGCATTGCGTCGTCGAGTCGAGGTAGCGCGGGTACGCGTGAGCGTGCATCGGTCGACCAGCGCTGCACCGCAGCAGACCCGGACTGGCTGGGCGCGCTGACCTCGAGCTCGTCGGCGTCCCAGACGGCGTAGCTTGCCGGGGCGCCGGGCACCAGGGTGCCGGTCGCGCCGTCCCGCACGCCGGCGGCGCGCCATGCGCCACGGGTGGCCGCGGCAAACGCAGCACGCGCGGACAGTGCGCTACCCGGAGTCTGATGCTGTGTCGCCGCACGTATCGTCGCCCACGGATTCATGCTGGTGACGGGGCTGTCGGAGCCGAAAGCGAGTGGCACGCCTTGGGATGCTAGCAGCGCAAACGGATTCAACGATCTTGACCGCTCGGCCCCGAGGCGCTGGGCGTACATGCCGTGTCCGCCACCCCACAGCGCGTCGAAATTGGGCTGCATGCTGGCGAGCACTCCCCACACTCCGAGCCGGTGCGCCTGATCCTCGGTCACCATCTCCAGGTGTTCGAGGCGGTGTCCGCACGCGGCGACCGCGGGTGCGCCGAATCGGTCTACGACGCGCTCGAACGCATCGACCACGGCGCCGACGGCCGCGTCGCCGATCACGTGGAACCCCGCGGTGATCCGCGCTTCCGTACAGGCACCCAGATGTGCCGCGATCGCGTCGGTATCGAGATACGCGTTGCCGCACCAGTCTGGCGCGTCGCGGTAGGGGCGGTGCAGCCACGCGGTGCGTGAGCCGAGCGCACCGTCGACGAACAGGTCGCCGGCCAGTCCCCGGGTACCGGTGCGTGCGATCAGATCCCGCGCTTCGGCGGCGCTGCTCACCGCCTCACCCCAGTAGCCGACGACCTCGACACCGTGCTCGATGCCACGCACCTCGTTCCAGTCGTCGAGGCCACCGATTTCCGGGCCCGCGCATTCGTGTACCGCGACGATGCCGAGTGCGGCGGCGGCATCCAGGGCGGCCAGCTGCGCGTGCCGTCGCTGCTCGGTGGTCAGCCCGTCGCGTGCGGCCGCGCGGACCAAATGGTGTGCGTCGGCGGTGAGCGGCTGTTCGGTGGAAAAACCGTGCGCGCCCTCCAGGCCGGGTGCGAGTCGTCGCAGTGCGGTCGAGGCGGCGGCGGAGTGGACGTCGACCCGGGCCAGGTATGCGGGCCTGTCGCCGACCGCTTCATCGATATCGGCGGTGCTCGGCGGGGTCCGCTCGGGCCAGCCGGATTCATCCCAGCCATGCCCCCATACCGCACCTTTCGGGTGGGCACGGGCGTAGTCACCGAGCAGTTGCAGGCAGTGCCGCAGCGAGGTCGCGCGCCGCAGGTCCAGCCCGATCAGGGTCAGTCCGCTCGCGGTGAGGTGGACGTGGCTGTCGACGAACGCCGGCGCGACGAAGGCGCCATCCAGGTCGACGATCTGCGCGTCGGGATACTGCGCGCGGCCCACGTCGTCACTGCCCAGCCACGCCACGACCCCGTCGCGCACCGCCAGTGCGGACGCGTCGGGCATCGCCGGGCTGTGCACCCGGCCGTTCAGGAGGAGGGTCGTCACTTAGTCGGGTTTGCGCTCCACGGCAGCAGGCTCGATTGGGGGCACTCTCCTCGCAAGCTGGGGGCCCACCCGCTCGCGGGGGACGGTGACATCGATGACCTCGCCGTCAATGTAGTCACCGCGCGGCGCCCGGTAACCGGCAGCACTCGCGACGGTGATCAGCGGCATGCGACGCGCGGCCATGGCCGACACCATCGGACGCGCGGCCGCCCGTGTCGGCGGCAGCAGGAGGAGGGCGCCGATGACGGAGCTGGCCAAACCCGGGATGACGACGAGCACGGTGCCCAGCGCGACCAGCACGCTGTCGGCCGCCGCCCCGTGCATCGAGGCCGGGTCGATGCCGGAGCGCAGCCGTCGAAAATGCCGTTTGACCTGGGATCCGGCCAGCGCTATGCCGATTATGAAGGTGCCGAGCAGCAGCAACATCGTCCAGCCGAAGCCGATCGTCGACACCAGCGCGACGATCACCGCCAGCTCGATGACCCAATACAGAACAAGCAGCCGCATCGCCATGCAATGGACAACGTACGGCACGCCGCCCCGGTTCCAGGCCTAGGCGGGCTTCACCTCGATGGCGCTGTGCACCTTGTCGATGCCCCCGCGGACGATCGCCTGCGGTATCCACCACCATGCGTGCCACCAGTACTTCTTGGTGACCATGTCGAAGACGCGTCGATTCTCGGATTTGGGCAGGTTCCGCGCCACTGCCTCGACCGGCTCGCCCTTTGGCTTGTTGCCGATTGCGTAGGCCCGCTGAATGGTGACCCGCGGCGTGTTGTTGATGCGCTTGGTCTTCCACGAGCCGTCGTCGGTCGATATGAGCAGTTTGCCGTCTTTGTAGACGCCCCATACGGTCGTCGGCTTCGGCCGGCCGTCCTTGGTGTAGGTGGTCAGCAGCATGTACTTCGACCGTGCGATGTCTTCAAACGTGTCTGCCATGGGGTCCGTTCTTTCGATGCCCAAACGATGCACAAGCATACCCAGGCGTGGTGCCGCTGAAACGGTGCGCCGGCTACGGCGCTTTCAGTTCGATGGTCACGTTGTTCTTCATGCCACCGCGCAGCTTCGAGAAGACGTTGAACGTCTTGCCCAACAGACCGTAGCGCTTTCCGATCAAGTCGTATGTGGTGGCGTTGGCCGATTTGTCCAGGATCCTCGCCACGGCCTCGACCGCTTCACCCTTCGGGTTGCCACTGCGGTCGCACTCCGCGATCGTCACGCGCGGGGTGTTCCGAATGCGTTTGACCTTCCACGACTTCTCCTGCGTGATGACGAGGAGACGATCGCCGTCCGGGGGCGCCCAGACCGCGGTGGGCTTGGGTCGACCGTCCTTGGTGAATGTGGTCAGCAGGATGTATTCCGATTTCGCAATGTCGGCGAAGGTCGTTGGCATGGGTCCAAAGGTAGCCGTCAGCCTTCGAGGTCGCCTTCGGTCTCCAGCAGCACCTGCCGCAGCCCGTCGAGCGTCGCCTGATCGGGCTGCGCCCACATGCCGCGGCCCGCCGCCTCCAGCAGCCGTTCGGCCATGCCGTGCAGGGCCCACGGATTCGACTCCGCCATGAACTTGCGGTTGTCGTCGTCGAGGACGTACTCGGCCGACAGCCGCTCGTACATCCAGTCGGCCATCACGCCGGCGGTCGCGTCGTAGCCGAACAGGTAGTCGACGGTCGCAGCCATCTCGAAGGCGCCCTTGTACCCGTGTCGCCGCATCGCGTTGATCCACCGGGGGTTGACGACGCGGGCGCGGAACACGCGGGCGGTCTCCTCCGAAAGGGTCCGGGTGCGGACTGCGTCGGGCCGGGTGTTGTCGCCGATGTAGGCGGCGGGCGCCTTTCCGGTCAACGCGCGCACCGTCGCGACCATGCCACCGTGGTACTGGAAGTAGTCGTCGGAGTCGGCGATGTCGTGCTCGCGGGTGTCGGTGTTCTTGGCTGCGACCGCGATGCGACGGTAGTTCTGGTTCATGTCGTCGGCCGCGGGCCTGCCGTCCAAACCGCGGCCGTACGCGAAACCGCCCCAGGCGGTGTAAACCTGTGCGAGGTCGGCGTCGTCGCGCCAGTTGCGGCTGTCGATCAGTTGCAGCAGCCCGGCGCCGTAGGTACCCGGCTTGGAGCCGAATATTCTTGTGGTGGAACGCCTCTGGTCGCCATGCTCGGCCAGATCCGCCTGTGCGTGGGCGCGGATGTAGTTGTCCTCGGCGGCCTCATCGAGACCCGCGACGAGTTGTACCGCGTCGTCGAGCATCGTGACGACATGCGGGAAGGCGTCGCGGAAGAAACCCGAGATGCGGACGGTCACGTCGATGCGCGGTCGGCCGAGTTCTGCCAGCTCGATCGGTTCCAGGTTCACCACGCGCCGCGACGCGTCGTCCCATACCGGCCGGACCCCCAGCAGCGCCAGCACTTCGGCGATGTCGTCGCCCGCGGTGCGCATGGCCGACGTTCCCCACACCGACAACCCGACCGAGCGCGGCCAGTCGCCGTGGTCCTCCCGGTAGCGCGTCAGCAGCGAATCCGCCATGGCCACACCGGTTTCCCACGCCAGCCGCGACGGCACCGCCTTCGGGTCGACCGAGTAGAAGTTGCGGCCGGTGGGCAGCACGTTGACCAGGCCGCGCAGTGGTGAACCCGAAGGACCGGCCGGGGTGAAGCGGCCATCGAGCGCGCGCAGGATCTGCGGGATCTCGGCTTCGGTGCCCGCCAGCCGCGGCACCACCTCGGTGGCCGCGAAGCGCAGGATCGCCGCGACGTCGGCGTCGTCGGTGATGGCGTTGACGGCGCCGGGATCCCATCCCGAGTCTGCAAGTGCCACAACGAGTCCGCGGGCCTGCGCCTCGGCGCTGTCGACCGCGGCGCGTTCGTCGTGTCCGTCCTCGGCCAGGCCGAGGGCCTGTCGAAGTCCGGGCACGCTCTGTTCGCCGCCGAACAGCTGGCGCGCGCGCAGGATCGCGAGCACCAGGTCGATTTCAGCCTCACCCGTGGGCTTTTCACCCAGGATGTGCAGTCCGTCGCGGATTTGGACGTCCTTGATCTCGCACAGCCAGCCGTCGACATGCAGCAGCATGTCGTCGAACGAGTCCTCGTCGGGCCGGTCCTCGAGCCCGAGGTCGTGATCCATCTTGGCGGCCCGCATGAGCGTCCATATCTGCTGCCGGATGGCAGGCAGCTTGCCGGGGTCGAGCGCCGCGATGTTGGCGTGCTCGTCGAGCAGCTGTTCCAGGCGCGCGATGTCGCCGTAGGTTTCGGCCCTGGCCATCGGCGGAATCAGGTGATCCACGAGCGTGGCGTGGGCGCGGCGTTTGGCCTGTGTGCCCTCCCCTGGATCGTTGACCAGGAAGGGGTAGATCAGCGGCAGATCGCCGAGCGCGGCGTCGGTGCCGCAGGAGGACGACATGCCCAGCGTCTTACCCGGCAGCCATTCGAGGTTGCCGTGCTTGCCGAGGTGCACGACGGCGTCCGCGCCGAACATGACGTCGAGCCAACGGTAGGCGGCTAGATAGTGGTGGCTGGGCGGTAGATCGGGATCGTGGTAGATCGCGACCGGGTTCTCTCCGAAACCCCGTGGCGGCTGGACCATCAGCACCACGTTGCCCGCCCGCATTGCGGCGATCACGATCTCGCCATCGGGATCGTGACTGCGGTCGACGAACAACTCGCCGGGCGGCGGGCCCCAGTGTTCGACCATCGCGTCGGTGAGTTCGGCGGGCAGCGTGGCAAACCACTCCCGATACTCCTTGGCGGGCAAGCGGATCGGATTGCCGGCGAGCTGACCGTCGGTCAGCCAGTCGGCGTCCTGACCGCCGCGATCGATCAACGCGTGGATCAAGGCGTCCCCATCGCCCGCATCCAAGCCGGGGATGTCGTCGATCCGGTAACCGTGATCGCGCATCGCGCGCAGTAACGCGATCGCGCTGGCTGGCGTGTCGAGGCCGACGGCGTTGCCGATGCGCGCGTGTTTGGTCGGATACGCCGAGAACACCAGCGCCACCTTTTTCTGGGGGGCTGCGATTGCGCGCAGCCGCGCGTGGCGCACCGCAAGACCCGCGACCCGGGCACATCGTTCCGGGTCGGCCGCATAGGAGATGAGGCCCTCGTCGTCAATCTCCTTGAACGAGAACGGGACCGTGATGATGCGGCCGTCGAACTCCGGCACGGCGACCTGGGTCGCCACGTCGAGTGGCGACATACCGTCGTCGTTGTCCTGCCATTGCGACCGCGAACTGGTCAGACACAGCCCCTGCAGGATCGGGATGTCGAGCGCGGCCAGATGCGCGACATTCCAGGTGTCGTCGTTACCGCCGGCCGAGACGTTGGCAGGGGTGGACCCGCCGGCGGCCAGCACCGTGGTCACCAAACAGTCGGCGGTGCCGAGCAACTCCAGCAGCTCGGTGTCGGCGGTGCGCAATGACGCGCAGAACACGGGCAGTGCCCGTCCGCCGGCGTCGCCGATCGCCCGGCACAGCGCCTCGACATAGCCGGTGTTTCCGGCGAGATGCTGGGCGCGGTAGTACAGCACCGCGACGGTCGGCCCGTCGGCACCTTCGGACGGATACTCGAGGACGCCCCAGTTGGGTGTGGTGACCGGCGGTGCGAATCCGAAGCCGGTCATCATCAGCGTGTCGCAGAGAAACGCGTGCAGTTGCCGCAGGTTGTCGACACCGCCGTTGGCCAGGTAGACGTGGGACTGCAGCGCAACACCGGCCGGCGTCGTGGAATGGCCCATCAGCTCGGCGTCCGGGGACTGCTCACCGCTGACCACGATCGTCGGCACACCGCTTGCCTCCAGCGTGTCGATGCCGTCTTGCCAGGCGCGGTAGCCGCCCAGAATGCGGACCACGACGATGTCGGCGCCACCGACGAGTTCGTCGAGTTCGCCGTCGACCAGCCGCGACGGATTGGCCCACCGATAGCCGGCGCCGCAGGCGCGGGCCGTGATGAGGTCGGTGTCAGACGTCGACAACAGCAAGACTGTCGGGGATTGAGCCGGCTGAGTCACCCGTCATTACTACCCCACCCGGTCGAGCAGGCGCCGACTACCGTGGGTGGGGTGAGCGCGATGTTCGCGGCGGGCACACCTCATCCGTCGCTGCGCGGCGTCGTGTTGCGCTACGAGGGCTTCGCGGAACGCGGGGGCAGTCCCGTCACGTTCCGCGAACTGCCGTGCACGTTCGTGCCGATCATCATCGACCTCGACGAGGGCTGGACCGTCGCCCACCGGGAGCATGCACATACCGCGCCGCTTCGGCTCGGTTCGTTCGTCGCGGGCATCACCGACGGACCGGTGCTGGTGGGCCACGGCGGGTCTGCGCGCTGTTTGCAGATCGACCTGACGCCGCTGGGCGCCCGCCGGCTGGTCGGGATGCCGATGAGCGAGTTGGCCAACCGGACCGTGCCTATCGACGATGTCTTCGGCCGGTTCGGGCGAGAACTCGTGCAGCGCGTCGGCGACGCCCCGGACTGGTCGGCACGATTCGCATTGATCGATGCGGGCATCCGGGCCCGCCTGGCCGACACCGAACCCGTCGATGCGGGAGTGGCGTGGTCGCTGCGCCGCATCACGGCGAGCTACGGTGGCGCCACAATTTCAGACCTGGCCGCGGAGTTGGGCTGGAGTCACCGGCGATTGATCGCCCGCTACCGCGACTCTGTCGGGCTGCCGCCGAAGCTCGTCGCGAGGATCGTGCGATTCGAGCGGCTCGGGGCCCTCGTGGCCTCCGAGCCGGCGGTCGATTGGGCCGGTGTCGCACTCGAGTGCGGGTACTTCGATCAGGCCCACCTGGCCCGCGAGGTTCGGGAATTAGCCGATATCACGCCCACCGAGCTGCGGGCGCTCAGCGTAAATTCCGTCCAAGACGAGGCGACGGCGTCGGCCTAGCGTCGACGTCATGACTGAAACCCTGACCACCAACGGCGCCGTGCCGATTGTCCCCTTCAGCGACCCGCGCGCCGGGATCGCTTGGCTCGAGCGGACGTTCGGCGCCATCGCGACCCTCGTGGTTCCCCCCGAACCCGACGAGCCGCTCAAGCATGCGGAGCTGAAGGTCGGCAACGGCCTGGTGATGATCGACGACGCGGACCGCACCGACAGCCCGTTCGCGCTGCCGGGCCCCGTCGTGCTCTACGTCGTGGTGGATGACCCCGACGCGCTGCATGACCGGGCGGTTGCCGGGGACGCCGAGATCGTCATGGGGCTGACCGACCAGGACTACGGCTCACGAGAATTCGCCGCACGCGACCCACACGGCAACGTGTGGTGCTTCGGGACCTACCGGCCCGGGCAGGCTTAGCGCCGGTTCCAGCGGTCGTAGGTGCTCTGTGAGTACGGCAGCAGCCCGAGAGCGCCGACGAGTGCGACCATCAGAGCGCCGAAAACGATGAACTCGAACATCGTGGTTCCTCCTTCCTGACATCGCTTACTGCACACGCGTGCAGTTACCAGGAACGTACTGCTCAAGCGGTAGAAATAGGGGATGTTGTGTGGCACGGATCACTGGACCGGCCAGTGTGGCGGCCGTCACATTCAGGCGGTTCGGACGTCGAAATCGCTGAGCTCGGGCGAGGCCAATAGTTCGCGGTGACGGATCGGCCGCCACGGGAAGAGCTCCGGCAGGCCGTCCTTGCCGAGATACCAGCTCTTGCACCCGGTCACCCAAACCGTCTGCGGCATAACGGCTTTCATCTGCTCGTTGTAATCCTTGGTGGCAACCTCGGTCGGCGCTGCTGTTGCGACGCGCCCGGACCGGATCTGATCGATCCACCACATCGCATAATCGGCCTGGCTTTCAGCGATGATCACCAGCGACTGGTTCCCGATCGGCGAATGCGGTCCGATCAGCATGAACAGGTTCGGAAAGCCAGGCACCGCGACCGACCGATAAGCCTGCGGTCCGTCTGCCCACGCCTCCTCGAGCGTGAGTCCGTTCTCTCCGACGAGTTCGATCGGATGAACGTATGCGTGGGCGTCGAAACCCGTGGCGAGCACGAGCACATCGAGTTCGTGTAACACGCCGTCCGTGGTCACGACGCCGCCCGCCTCGACATGATCGATCGCCGCGGTGACCAGCTCGACACCCGGCTTCTGGATCGCCCGGTAGTAATGCGAGGACATCGCCAGCCGTTTGCACATCGCCTGGTGGTCGGGCGTCAGTCGCCGGCGCATCTGGGGATCGCGCACCGAAAGGCGCAGATTCCAACGGCACAGCGCGGATACGAAGCGACGCTGCCAACCCGGTGCGACGACCGCAGGGGCCAAGCCGTTCTCAAAGAAGTACTGCCAGAACCGGTAGCTCGCTCGGTTCAGGGCTGGCCAGCGGCGCATCGCCGCGCCGGTGCGCCGCGCGTAGCGCGGGTTCGGCATCGGAAGGACCCATTGGGGCGTGCGCTGGAAGATCGTGAGGCCACGCACCTTGCCGCCGAGTTCGGCGGTGATCTGTACACCCGTCGATCCCGTTCCGATCAATCCAATTCTCTTGTTGGACAGCGGAACCGAATGATCCCATCGCGCCGAATGGAACGTCGCGCCTTCGAAGCTGTCCAGTCCGGGAATATCCGGATACCGCGGTATGCGCAGCACACCGGTCGCCGTCACGACGACGTCGAACTGCTCCTCGCCGGTGGGAGAACAGACAGTCCACCGGCCGTTGCGGTATCGCGCGGCGGCCACTTCCGTGCCGAACCTGATATGGCCGGTGATGCCACGCTCGTCGGCGACCTGTCGGAAGTAGCGGTGGATCTCCGGACCCGGCGACATGAATCGCGACCAATCGGGATTGGGCCGAAAGGAGTACGAGTAGAAACGCGACGGGACGTCGCAACTCAACCCGGGATAGGTGTTGTCGCGCCAGGTCCCGCCGACGTCGTCGGCGGACTCGTAGATCACGAAGTCGTCGATGCCGGCGTCCTGCAACTTGACCGCCATGCAGATGCCGGACATGCCCGCACCGATTATCGCAACCCTGAGGGCTCGTTGTGTCGGCATGATCAACCCCTCCCGATGCACGGACGGTACGCCCGACGAGCGCAGATGTTTCCGAAATCGCGCGTTGGTCGGCGGTGACGAAACCCTCTCCGAGCCGGCCGCTCGGTGCGGCCGGCCGGCCGGCAGATCTACAGCCGGCCCATCTCCCGCGACATCAGCGCGTCCTCCAGATAGGCGAGCCGCCTGGCCCGGTAACGCTGCGCAGGCGGTCGCGAGTCGGAGACCAGCCCGCTCATCGCCTGAGACATCGACTTCATCGCCACCGACCAGCGGCTCGGCCGCACGCTGGGCAGCGTCGTCGCCGCCGCCGTGGCGAACAGCACCTGCTGCTCGGTGATCAGCGTCGTTCCCTCGGCCGTGGGGGCCGGGATCACGGCGGGCGACGCCGTTCGACGGAATGTCGGACGAATGGTGGTCAAATCGATCATGGCTTTCTCCCGCCGTGTGCGCCCGGGCTGCCCGGGCTCCTACCAGGAAAAAGTACGAGCGTGGTGCCGGTCGCACATGCGTAGGCGACTACCCCAATGGGTGGTCGATCCGCCGGCGCCCGGGCGTACCGTGAACTGGTGGCCAGAACCCGCGACCAGGATGCCTGCCCGGGGGCGTTGCAGGTTCACCAGGCCGCGGACGGAGCCTTGGCCAGGGTGCGGCTTCCGGGCGGGATGATCACCGCTCAGCAGATCGAATCCCTGGCACTCGCGGCGACGCAGTGGGCTTCCCCGGCAATGGAACTGACCTCGCGCGGCAACGTCCAGATCCGCGCTGTCACCGACACCGCCGCCGTCACCGAGGTGTTGGCGGCGTCGGGTCTGCTGCCCTCGGAGACGCATGAGCGGGTGCGCAACATCGTGGCCTCACCGCTGTCCGGTCGCGTCGGCGCGGGTGCGGATATCCGCGCCATGGTCGGCGCACTGGACCAGGCCATCCAGCGGCAGCCGACGCTCGCCGGCCTGCCCGGCAGGTTCCTGTTCGGCATCGACGACGGACGAGGCGACGTGAGCGGACTGGGGGCTGACGCCGGGGTTCAGATCGTCGGCGATTCGGCGGCGCTGCTGCTGGCCGGCCGCGATACCGGCGTCCGAGTGCCGGCCGCCGACGCGGTCCCGACGCTCGTGACCGTGGCGGACCGGTTCGCCGTCAGTCGCGGAACACACTGGCGTGTAAGCGAGCTCGACGACACAGAGCGATTGCTGGCGGGATTTGCGTTGACCGCCGAACCCGGTGCGACGTGGCCCCCGGTGAGTCGGCCGCCGGTCGGCTGGATCGAGCAGAACGACGGCCGCGTCGCGCTGGGCGCCGCTGTTCCGCTGGGCGTCCTCAACGCCCGCGTCGCCGAGTACCTTGCGGCCATCAACGCGCCGATGGTGATCACGCCCTGGCGTTCGGTGCTCGTCTTCGACCTCACCGAGGATGTCGCCGACGTTGCGCTGCGGGTACTGGCGCCCATGGGTCTGGTGTTCGATGCGAACTCGCCCTGGTTGTCGGTCAGTGCTTGCACCGGAAGCCCGGGCTGTGAGCGCTCTGCTGCCGACGTCCGGGCCGACGCCGCCGCAGCCGTGGCTGTGGCTGAGCCGGCGACCGGTCATCGGCACTTCGTCGGATGCGACCGCGCGTGCGGCAGCCCTGCGACAGGTGACGTGCTGGTCGCGACCGGAGACGGATACCGGCCGCGAGACACCCACCCGTAGGGTGATCGGGTGCTCGACTACATCCGCGACGCCGCCGAGATCTACCGGCAGTCGTTCGCGACCATCCGCGACGAAGCGGACCTGTCGCGGTTCCCCGATGACGTCGCTCGTGTCGTGGTCCGGCTGATCCACACCTGCGGGCAGGTCGATGTCGCCGATCACGTCGCCTACAGCGACGACGTAGTCGCGAAGGCCCACGCCGCACTCGTCGCCGGAGCCCCCGTGCTGTGCGACTCGTCGATGGTGGCCGCGGGCATCACCAAATCTCGGCTGCCGGCCGGCAACGAGGTCGTCTCGCTTGTCTCCGACGAGAGGGCGCCCGAGCTGGCCGAGCGACTGGGCACCACACGGTCCGCCGCGGGCGTCGACCTGTGGGCCGACCGGCTCGGCGGCGCCGTGGTCGCCATCGGCAACGCGCCGACCGCGCTGTTCCGGCTGCTCGAACTCGTCGACGAAGGCGCTCCCACGCCCGCCGCGGTGCTGGGCGGACCGGTCGGGTTCGTCGGCTCCGCACAGTCCAAACAGGAGTTGATCGAGCGGCCGCGCGGGATGTCGTATCTGGTGGTCAAGGGACGCCGCGGCGGCAGCGCGATGGCCGCGGCCGCTGTGAATTCTATTGCGCAAGAACGCGAATGACAGATCAGCGAGGAACCCTCTGGGGCGTCGGGCTCGGTCCCGGCGACCCTGAGCTGGTGACGGTCAAGGCGGCGCGGGTCATCGGTGCGGCCGACGTCGTCGCCTACCACAGTGCCAGGCACGGGAAGAGCATTGCGCGCGGCATCGCCGAGCCTTATCTACGGGCCGGCCAGATCGAAGAGCACCTGGTGTACCCGGTGACCACAGAGACCACCGAACATCCCGGCGGTTACGCCGGAGCGATGGAGGATTTCTACCGCGAGTCCGCCGACCGGATCGCGGTACATCTCGAGGCGGGCCGCGACGTCGCCCTGCTCGCCGAGGGCGATCCGCTGTTCTACAGCTCCTACATGCACATGCACACCCGGCTGACCGAGCGGTTCGACGCGGTGATCGTCCCCGGCGTCACGTCGGTGAGCGCCGCTTCGGCGGCGACGGGCACTCCCCTGGTCCAGGGCGAGGAGGTGCTGACGATCCTGCCGGGGACCCTTCCGGTCGACGAACTCAAGCGCAGGCTGGCCGACACCGACGCGGCCGTCGTCCTCAAGCTCGGCCGTTCGTATCCGGCAGTGCGCGAAGCGCTTTCGTCGGCGGGTCGCCTCAATGAGACCTTCTACGTGGAGCGCGCGAGCACACCGGCGCAACGAGTGCTGGCCGCCGCGGACGTCGACGAGACATCGGTGCCTTACTTCTCGCTGGCGATGCTGCCGGGAACCCCCCGGCCCGAGACGCAGCGCGGCAGCGTCGCGGTGGTCGGACTCGGGCCCGGCGATACCGAGTGGATGACCCCGCAGAGCCGACGGGAGCTCGCGTTGGCCACGGATCTCATCGGGTACGGCCCCTACCTGGACCGCGTCGGCGCTCGCGACGGTCAGCGCCGCCACCCCAGTGACAACACCGATGAACCCGCCCGGGCCCGCTTGGCATGCACGCTGGCCGAACAGGGCCGCGCTGTCGCGGTGGTGTCCTCCGGGGACCCTGGAGTGTTCGCGATGGCGACCGCGGTGCTCGAGGAGGCCAAGGAATGGCCTGGCGTGAAGGTGCGGGTCATCCCCGCGATGACCGCGGCGCAGGCGGTCGCGAGCCGGGTCGGGGCGCCGCTGGGCCACGACTACGCCGTCATCTCGCTGTCCGACCGGCTCAAGCCGTGGGAGGTGATCGCGGCGCGACTGACCGCCGCCGCGACGGCCGACCTGGTGCTGGCCATCTACAACCCCGCATCCAAGAGCAGAACCTGGCAGGTCGGGGCAATGCGCGACGTGTTGCTCGAACATCGCGATCCGGGAACGCCCGTGGTGATCGGCCGCGACGTATCTGGTCCCACCGAAGAGGTGCGGGTGGTGCGGCTGGCCGATCTCGATCCGGCCGACGTCGACATGCGCACCCTGCTGATCGTCGGTTCGTCTCAGACGCAGTGGTACCTGAGCGACGCCGGGGACACCGTCTTCACGCCCCGGCGCTACCCCACCTAGGATCTGACGACCATGGGCATTCCACACGGACCCGAAGATGTAACGGCGGCATGGCTGGGGTCGGTGCTCGACGCCGACGTGAGCGAGGTCGACGTCACCGCGATCGGTACCGGCCAGACCGGTGCGACGTATCGGGTCTCGGCGACGTATGCCGCTCCGCAGGCGGGCCTGCCGAACTCGTTTGCGGTCAAGCTCTCCGCGCAAGATGATGCGGTCCGCGAACGCGTGGCGCTCGGATACCGGTCGGAGGTCGAGTTCTACTCGCGGATCGCCGACCGGATGCGCATCCCGGTACCCCAGAGTTATTACTGCGACATCTCCTCCGACGGCGCCGATGTCGTGCTGCTGCTCGGCGACATGGCGCCTGCGGTGCAAGGCGATCAGATCGCCGGGTGCTCTGAACAGGAGGCCACGCTGGCGGTGGAAGCGCTGGCCGGCCTGCACGGCCCAAGCTGGTGTGATCCGGAGTGGATGGATCTGGCCGCCATCGCCATGCCGAAACCCGGTGACGACGACGCCGCCAAGGGCCTCGGCGACATCTCCACGATGGCCGCCGACATCGTGCTCGACAGGCTCGGCGCGCGCATCAGCCCCGAGGATCAGGAAACCCTGGTTGCTTCAATGGCTTCCGTCGCCGCGTGGCTGAGGGCCGAGCCGAAACGGTTCGCACTCATGCACGGCGACTACCGGCTCGACAACATGCTGTTCGACCCGGACCGCACCCGCATCACCGTCGTCGACTGGCAGACCGTCGGAATCGGCCTGCCGGGACGCGACCTCGCCTACTTCACCGGGACGAGCTTGGAACCGGCGTTGCGCGCCGACGTCGAGCGCGGCCTCGTCGAGACCTACCACCAAGCGCTACTCGGGTACGGGATCACGGATTACGACGCCGAAACCTGTTGGCGCGACTACCGCCTCGGCGCCGTACAGGTTCCGCTGCTCGTCGCTCTCGGTACCGCCTTCGCGGCCACCACCGACCGCGGCGATGACATGATGCTGGCCATGCTCAGCCGCGGCTGCCAGGCCATCCGCGATCTGGAAACGCTCGAACTGATCAACTCGTACCAGTCGTCCTGACCCACGCGACCGCGTCGTCGACCGTGGTCACGGTTCTGACACCCGGCGGCAGTGCCGGCCGCTCGACCATGACCACGGGAATGCTCAGCGCGGCCGCGGCGTCGAGCTTGGGTCGGGTCATCGCGCCGCCGCTGTTCTTGGTCACCAACGCGTCGATGCGGTGTGCACGCAACAACTCCAGCTCGCCCTCGTAGCGGTAGGGGCCGCGCGACAACAGGATCTGGTGGTGCGCCGGAAGTGCGTCGGCATCCGGTGCGGTCACCGCGCGGATGAGAAACCAGGCATCGGCATCTCTGAATGCGGCCGTCCCGGTACGTCCCGTCGTCAGGAGGACCCGCGAAAAGCCTTGTTCGGCAACCACTTTTGCGGCCTGAATGTCGGACGTCACCATGATGGCGTCACCGGAGGGCCAGGCGGGCCGGGCGAGCAGCAGGTGCGGCACCCCGAGTTCCGCGCAGGCCGCCGCGGCATTGGCCGTGATGGTCGCCGCGAATGGGTGGGTGGCGTCGACGACCGCGTCGACGACGCTTTCACGTAACCAGTTCCGCAGCCCGTCGACACCGCCGAACCCGCCGATTCGCACCTCACCCACCGGCAGCGCCGGGTCGGGCACCCGGCCGGCCAAGGAACTGATCACCTCGGCATCAGGATGCAGCCGGGCCGCCAGCGCACGGGCCTCAGACGTACCGCCCAGCAACAAGATCCGCATCAATGCCGTTCCCGGCGGGCCCGACCGGCGGAGTAGAGGTAACTGTCGGCGAACCCTTCGGCGGCGAGCACCTCGCCGACGACGATCACCGCGGTCCGAGTGATCTCCGCGGAATGCATCTGCTCGGCGAGATCGGCGAGCGCGCACCGGATGATCTGCTGTTGGGGCCAGCTGGCGAACGCCACGACGGCACATGGCGTTTCGGGCCGGTATCCGCCCGCCAGCAACTGCGGAACGATCGCATCGATCTGAGCGGCGGCGAGATGGAGAACCAGCGTGCCGCCAGAGGCCGACACCGTCGCCAGATCCTCGCCCGGCGGCATCGCCGTCGACAGTGTCGCCACCCGGGTGAGCGTGACGGTCTGCGCCACTCCGGGGACGGTGAGCTCTCGTCCGAGTGCCGCGGCGGCCGCCGCGAAAGCCGGTACACCGGGTACGATTTCGTAGTCGATGCCAAGCGTGTCGAGGCGGCGGCACTGCTCGGCGACCGCGCTGTAGATCGACGGGTCGCCGGAATGCAGCCGGGCCACATCATGGCCCGCGGCGTCGGCGTCGGCGATCTCGGTGATGATCGCGTCCAATGCCAGGGGGCCGGTGTCGATCACCCTTGCGTCGGGTGGGCACAGTGCGAGCAGGTCTTCGGGCATGATCGAGCCGGCATACAGGCAGACGGGGCAGCGATTGAGCAACCGCTGTCCGCGCACGGTGATGAGATCGGCCGCGCCCGGGCCTGCCCCGATGAAGTAAACGGTCATCGTTTGGTCACCGACCACTGCGTGATGGGCATCGCCGGCCGCCACCCGGTGAACCCGCCCAGTGGCTCGCCCCGTTGATACTCGAATCGGACAAGATCCCCGCCATATCGCGAATACCATTCGGCGACAACCGCTTCCGACTCGACGGTCACGGTGTTCACGACCAAGCGTCCGCCTACCGTCAACCGGTCGTAGCACGCCTCGAGTAGGCCCGGCTGCGTCAGGCCCCCGCCGATGAAGATCACAGCGGGCGGTGGCACGGAATCGAAGGTGCCGGGTGCGTCGTCCTGAACCTCGACGTGGGCGCCGAAGGCAATCGCGTTCTCGGTGATGCGCTTGCGTCGCTCTTCGTCGCGTTCGAATGCGACCGCATGACAGCCGGGTCCGCTGCGGCACCACTCGATTGCGATGCTTCCAGACCCGGCCCCGACATCCCACAGCAGTTCGCCCGGCCTCGGTGCGAGCGCGGCCAGGGTCAACGCGCGTACCGGCTGTTTGGTGATCTGGCCGTCGTTGGCGTACGCCTCGTCGGGCATGATCGCGAACCGGCGCTCGTCGGGCAGGTATCGCACGGCGATCACATTGAGATCGTCGACATCGCCCGGCGGGCGGGCGGCCCACTCGCGTGCGGTGGCCGTGCGGCGCCGCTCCGCAGGTCCGCCGAGCTGCTCGAGCACGGTGATCTCCGAGTCGCCGCGCCCCGTGTCGGTGAGCAACCTTGCCAACGCCGCCGGGCTGGTGGCGTCCCGGGACAGCACGACGGCCTGCCCGCCGCGCCGGACCGCGGTGTGTGGCTCGCTGGTGACGAGGCTGATGATCTCGGTGTCCTGCACCGCCCACCCGACCCGCGAACACGCCAGCGTCACCGACGACACGTGCGGCAGCACGACGACATTCTCGGCGCCGTGCAGCCGGATCAGCGAGCTGCCCACGCCGTGCAGCAGTGGGTCGCCGCTGGCCACCACGTGCACATCGGCTCCGGCCCCGTCGAGGATCGTGCGCATCGCCGGCAGCATCGGTGACGGCCACGCCCGGCGCACAGCGGTGACACTGCCGTCGAGCAGATCCAGCTGGCGTCGTGACCCGTGAACGACTGTAGCCCTGGCCAATTCGGCCCGCGACACCTGCGCCAGCCCAGACATGCCGTCGGCGCCGATTCCAACGACGATGATCATCTGGGCATCCTTCGCCACACGAACCGCGGCGTCATTCGGAAGGCGAACGCCAGTGCTGCGATCGCCCCGGGAACCCACACCGCGCCGCGGCCCTTGCGCAGTGCCCGCACTGCCGCGTCCGCCACCTGCTGTGGGGTGCTCGACAGCGGCGCCGGCTTCATTCCCTCGGTCATCCGTCCGATCACGAAACCTGGCCGCACCACCAGTAGCCGCACCCCGGATCCGTGCAGCGCGTCGGCCAGCCCGCTGCAGAAGCCTTCGAGTCCCGCTTTGGCCGAACCGTAGACGTAGTTGGCCCGCCGCACGCGGGCGCCCGCGATCGAGGAGAACGCCACGATGCGGCCAGAACCCGCGGCTGACATCGTCGCGGTCAGCACTGTCAAGAGGCTGGCTTGTGCGACGAAGTCGGTGTGCAGGATCGCCGCCGCATGCGTGGGGTCCCGCTCCGCGCGGGCCTGGTCGCCGAGAATCCCGAACGCGAGCACCGCGGTGTCGATCGGACCGAAGTCGGCAACGATGGAGTCGACGAGCGGGCGGTGCGCTTCCAGCGCGTCGGCATCGAACTCACGCACCGCCACCGCGGCGGCGCCGGCTGCCCGCACGGCCGCGACCTGTTGATCGAGATCGCCGCAGCGGCGCGCCGCCAGCAGCACGGTCGAGCCGGGCGCCAACCGCTTCGCCACCTCGAGTCCGATCTCGCTGCGTCCGCCGAAGATCACGACGAACTCGGTATCGGCCGTGTCATCCACGGTTGCGATTATGGCCTGCGCTAAGTTGGGCCCTGATGGCCCAGTCAAGTCGTCGGGCAACAACCCGACTCACCAACGACGCGATCGCGTTCCTCTCCGAACGCCATTTGGCCATGCTGACCACGCTCCGGTCGGACAATTCGCCGCACGTGGTGGCCGTGGGCTTCACCTTCGATCCCAAGACGCACATCGCCCGGGTGATCACCTCGGGCGGCTCCCAAAAGGCGGTCAACGCCGAGAAGCAGGGTGTTGCGGTCCTGAGCCAGGTCGACGGCGCGCGGTGGCTGTCCCTGGAAGGCAAGGCGGCGGTCAACCCCGACCCGGACGCGGTGCGTGATGCCGAATTGCGGTACGCGCAGCGGTACCGCACGCCACGGCCCAACCCCAAGCGCGTCGTGATCGAGGTCCGCGTCGAGCGCGTGCTGGGGTCCTCGGACCTGCTCGACCGCGCTCCGGACTAGCCCGAGGCGGCCGGGCCCGCAGGCACCACGACCAGGTCGTGGGGGCGGTTGTTGACCGAGAGGGCGCCGTCAGCCGTGACGATCACGATGTCCTCGATCCGCGCACCCCACTGGCCAGGGAAATAGATGCCTGGCTCGACGGAGAACGCCATGCCCTCCTCGAGGGGCAGATCGTTGCCCGCGACGATGTAGGGCTCCTCGTGCACCGACAACCCGATGCCGTGGCCGGTGCGGTGGACGAACGCGTCGGCCAGTCCTTCGGCGGCCAGCAGGTCGCGGGCGGTGGCGTCGACCTGCTCTGCGGTGATGCCGGGCCGCACGGCGTCGACCGCGGCCTGTTGGGCGCGCTGGAGAACGGCGTAGCGCCGCGCGACCTCGGGATGGGGCTCACCGATGCTGTACGTCCGGGTGGAGTCGGAGTTGTAGCCGGGCTCGTACGGCCCGCCGATGTCCACGACGACGATGTCGCCGGCCCGCAGTTCGCGGTCAGAGCATTCGTGGTGCGGGTCGGCACCATGCGGCCCGGAGCCGACGATGATGAATGCGACCTCCGAATGCCCCTCGGCGACAATCGCTTCTGCGATATCGGCCGCCACGTCGGCCTCGGTGCGGCCGGGCACCAAGAACTCAGGGACGCGGGCGTGCACCCGGTCGATCGCCGCGCCCGCCTTGCGCAGTGCGTCGATCTCGCTGGGATCCTTGATCATTCGCAGCCGGCGTAGCACGTCGGTGGCCAGCACGGGCACCACCCCGAGCACGTCGGCCAGCGGGAGGAGGTGCAACGCGGGCATCGCGTCGGTGACCGCGACAGCGACGGCGGGCCGTCCAGACGATTCTGCTGGCGCCCCGCCGAGCGCATCGGCCACCAACGCGTACGGATCGTCGCCGTCGACCCAATCTCGCACCGCCACAGGTAGTTCGGTGATCGCCGAGTCTTTCAGCGACGCCAGCTCCAGTCGCGGTACCACCACGGTGGCCTCGCCGGACGTGGGCAGCACCAGCGCCGTCAGCCGTTCGAAGGTCTGCGCACGGGAGCCGACCAGATATCGCAGATCGTAGCCCGGCGTGATGACCAGGCCGGTCAGGCCCGCGTCGGCTGCCGCGGCGGCGGCCACCCGCAGGCGTTGTGCGTACACGTCGGTGTCGAATCGCGCAGGGCTGCTGGCGGGCATGGCTTTCAGGCTAATCGACTCGATAGCTGGTGACCTCGATGAGGTTACCGTCGGGATCCCGGTACCCCACGCTACTGTTTTAAACCGTGTCCGCTCCCCTGGTCTTGCTGGACGGCGCCAGCATGTGGTTTCGCTCGTACTTCGGTGTGCCCTCGTCGATCACGGCGCCCGACGGGCGGCCGGTCAACGCGCTGCGCGGCTTCCTGGACGCCGTCGCGACGGTCATCACCCGTGAACGGCCGGGTCGCCTCGTGGTGTGCCGCGACGACGACTGGCGACCCCAGTGGCGGGTCGACCTGATCCCGTCGTACAAGGCGCACCGTGTGGTGGAGGAGAACCCCGGCGACGAGCCTGACCTCGAGGAGGTGCCCGACGACCTGACACCGCAGGTGGACATGATCATGGAGGTGCTGGACGCGTTCGGCATCGCGACCGCGGGCGCACCGGAATGCGAGGCCGACGACATCCTGGGCGCGTTGACCATCCACGAGCGACGCGACCCGGTGGTCGTCGTCAGCGGCGACCGGGACCTTCTGCAGCTCGTCCGCGACGAGCCGGTGCCGGTCCGGGTGCTGTACCTGGGCCGTGGCCTGGCGAAGGCGACCAAATGGGGTCCCGAAGAAGTGGCCGACACCTACGGGGTGCCGGTGCAGCGGGCCGGCGCCGCCTACGCCGAACTCGCACTGCTGCGCGGTGATCCGTCCGACGGCCTGCCCGGTGTGCCGGGTGTCGGGGACAAGACGGCCGCGACGCTACTGGCGCAGCACGGCTCGCTGGAGGACATCCTGGCCGCCGCACGCGATCCGAAATCCAAGATGTCCAAGGCGTATCGGACGAAACTGATGGCGGCTGCCGACTACATCGAGAAGGCGGGACCCGTGGTGAAAGTTGCGAGCAACCTGGCTCCCGACGCCGAACTCGACTGGTCCACAGCGTCAGACGCGCTGCCGCTGGCCGCCGAACACCCGCGCAAGGTCGCCAAACTCGCCGAGCAGTATGGCGTCACGTCGTCGATCGCCCGGCTGCAGAAGGCTTTGGACGGCTTGCCGAACCGCTAGTTACTTGGGGCGGCCGACCTCGTAGGTGCCGCTGTCGTCCTGGAAGGTCACCGTCACCTGACGCTTGGTGCCGTCGATGCTGACCTCGCAGTCGAAGGTGCCACCCTTCTCGACCGTCGGGTTCTGGCCGTCGTTGCACTTGACGTTGGATACGTTCTTGGCGCCGTAGCCATTGGCCTCATCGGTCAGCACCCGCTGTACGCCGGTCTGCGCTGCATCGATATCGAGCTTGGTGGTGACGAAGAACCCGGGCTTCCAGAAGCCCATCACGAGCACCACGGCCACTATGACCGCCGCGAGCAGGCCGATCACACCGCCGATGACCGCCAGTGAGCGCTTCGACCCCTCCTCGGTGGCGGGCGCCCCGTACTGCCCGGGCTGCCCGAACTGACCGGGCTGCTGGCCGTACTGCCCGGGCTGGCCGTACTGGGTCGGTTGCTGGCCATAGCCGGGCTGGCCGTACTGCGTCGCGTACTGGCTGGACGGGTCATAGCCGGGCTGCTGACCGTACTGACCCTGCTGTGGGTAGGCCTGCTGGCCGTACTCGGTGGGCTGTTGGTACTCCTGCGGCGGCTGGTATGCCGGCTGCTGCGGGTACTGGCCGTACTGCTGCTGTTGCGACGGGTCATACGCCGGTTGCGGCTGTTGTTGCGACGGGTCATACGCCGGCGGCTGCCACTGCGGCGCGGCCGTGGTCGGCTCGCTGGCCGCAGGCTGCTGCTGCCACTGGTTGGTCGGATCGCTTGCCGGCTGCTCCGCGGGCTGGTCCGGCTGCTGGCCGCCGGTCCAGTGCTGCGTCGGGTCAGATCCCTGCGGTCCGCTCATCTCACTCCTTGATCACCCGGTGCTGTGCTTGCCACACCCTACCCCGCATCAACAGCTACGACGCCGCGCCGAACGTCGTTGATCGCGCGTTTCGCGGTCGCCCGCAGCGCTGGGTCGGGCGCTGCGTTGCGCACCTGATCGAGTAGGTCCAGAACTTGGCGGCACCAGCGTACGAAATCCCCTGCCGACAGCGGGGACCCGGTGCCGCCGGTGTCCGATGCCGCCAGCGCTCTGGTGAGGTCGCCGGTGGAGGCCCAGCGATAAATGGGGGCGACGAACCCTTCGTCAGGTTCGCGGCTGTGACTGATCCGGTGGCGCTGTTCGTCGGCGCGCAGTTCGGTCCACAGCCGGCGGGTCTGATTCAGCGCGCGCCGCATCTTGCCGGTCGCGACGTCGGCACCACCCGGTGCGGTCGTCGTGTCGCCGCGCGACTCGTAGAGCACCGCCGACAGCACTGCCGCCAGCTCCGCGGCGTCCAGGCCCTCCCAGATGCCGCTGCGCAGGGATTCGGCGACCAGCAGATCGCTCTCGCTGTAGATCCGGGCCAGCAGACGGCCGTCATCGGTGACCTTCGGGTCGGCCGCACCCGCGCCTGCCTCGATGAAGCCCCGTTCGGTCAGCAGCGACACGATCTTGTCGAACGTGCGCGCCAGTGAATTCGTCGCCGCCGCGACCTTCTGCCGGATCTGTTCGTTGTCCCGCTCGACGCGCAGATACCGCTCGGCAAGCCGCGCCTTTTCCTCTCGATCGGCCAGTTGATGTGCGGGATGCCGGCGAACCTGTTCACGCAGCGACGCCAATTCGGGGTCGACGTCGCGTTCGGCGGGCTCACCGCTGCGCTTGCGCTTGCCCGCCGGAGCGTCCAGTCCGGCGGCGGCCGAGCGCAACGCCGAGGCGAGGTCGCGTCGGGCTCGGGGGTTGCGGTGTTCCACTCGCTTCGGCAGTGACATGGACCCCAGTGGTGCCGATGCCCCTGAGTAGTCCGCGGACGAGATCCGTCCGGCCCAGCGGTGTTCGGTCAGCACCAGCGGTCGTGGATCTTCGCTGTCGCGGGCGGGTTCCAAAACCACCGCCAGCCCGCCTCGCCTGCCCTGGGTGATGGTGATGATGTCACCGCGGCGCAGCGACTCGAGTGCGTCGTTGGCAGCTTTGCGCCGTTGCAGCCGTGACGCCCTGGACTGTGCCCGCTCCCGTTCGGAGATCTGCAGCCGCAACCGCACATAGTCCAGAATCGGAATCTCTCGACCCTTGATCGGCTCGCCGCCGGTGAGTTCGGCCGCGATCTCCTCGAGCATCTTCTCGCCACGTTCGATGCCGCGCACCAAACCCACGACCGACCGGTCTGCCTGGTACTGCGCAAACGAACTCTCCAGCAGCTTGTGCGCCTGTGCGGGGCCCATCTGGTGCACGAGGTTGATGGTCATGTTGTACGACGGCGCAAAGGAACTGCGCAGCGGGAAGGTACGGGTGGACGCGAGACCGGCGACCTCGGCGGGATCGACATCGGGAGTCCACAGCACGACCGCGTGGCCCTCCACGTCTATGCCCCGGCGTCCGGCGCGGCCGGTCAACTGCGTGTACTCCCCCGGCGTCAACGGCATGTGCTGTTCGCCGTTGAACTTCACCAGACGTTCGAGCACCACTGTCCGCGCGGGCATGTTGATGCCCAAAGCCAGTGTCTCCGTTGCGAAGACAGCCTTCACCAGCCCTGCGACGAACAACTCCTCCACGGTGTGGCGGAACACCGGCAGCATGCCGGCGTGGTGGGCCGCGAGGCCGCGCAGCAGCCCCTCGCGCCATTCGTGGTAGTCGAGAATGATCAGGTCGGCTTCGGGCAGGTCAGCGCACCGGCGGCCGATCACCTCGGCAATGCGGGCGCGTTCTTCGTTCGTCGTGAGCCGCAGCGACGAGCGCAGGCACTGCTTGACGGCGGCGTCGCAGCCGGCCCGCGAGAAGATGAACGTGATCGCGGGCAGCAGGTTCTCCCGCTCCAGGGTGCCGATCACGTCGGGCCGACTCGGACCCCGGTAGATGCTCGGACGCTCCCGATTGCGACCCCGGCCACGGGGCTGCCAATCGGCAAGCCGGTCGGCTTCAAGCCGATGTGAGATATGACGCAACAACTCCGGATCGACCAGCAACTCGCGCCCAGGCCGACGCGATGCCTGTTTCGCGCCCGTCGCGCGATAGTCGAACAGGTCGAACACCCGCTTGCCGACCATGACGTGCTGCCACAGCGGGACGGGACGATGTTCGTCGACCACCACCGTGGTGTCGCCGCGCACCGTCTGGATCCAGCCGCCGAACTCTTCGGCGTTGCTCACTGTCGCCGACAGACTCACCAGCAGGACGTCGTCAGGCAGGTGGAGGATCACCTCCTCCCAGACCGCACCGCGCATCCGGTCTGCCAGGAAGTGGACCTCGTCCATGACGACGTGAGAAAGGCCTTGTAGCGCAGGAGAATTCGCATACAGCATGTTTCGCAGCACTTCGGTCGTCATGACAACGATGTCCGCGTCACCGTTGATCGACTGATCGCCGGTCAGCAGACCGATCTTCTCCGGGCCGTATCGGCGGGCCAGATCGTTGTGCTTCTGGTTGCTCAGCGCCTTGATGGGGGTGGTGTAGAAGCACTTCCGGCCCGCTGCCAGCGCCAGGTGGACGGCGAACTCCCCCACCACGGTCTTGCCTGCACCCGTCGGCGCGCAGACCAGCACACCGTGGCCGTTCTCCAGCGCCTCGCATGCGGTCCGCTGGAACGGGTCGAGACTGAACGGCAGCCCTTCGGTGAAGCCCGCCAGCAGGGGCCCGTTAGGTGGCGTCGTCATCGACCACGAGCCGCGAGGCCGTCGGCACGGCGGCGGGCGCGTCGATCTGCTCGACACCGCCGATCGGCGCCGCCTGTTCGTCGGGAACCTCGTCGAGGGCCTCTCGACGCGCCTTGCGCCTGTCGTGGATGCGCGCGATCTGGATCGCGAACTCGAGCAGCACCGTCAGGGCCATTGCCAGTGCGAGCATCGAGAACGGATCCGAGCCGGGCGTGAAGAACGCGGCGAACACGAACAGGCCGAAGATCAGGCCGCGTCGCCACTTCTTGAGCTTCTCGTAGGGCAGGATTCCGACGAAGTTCAGCATGACGATCAGCAGCGGGAACTCGAAGCTGAAGCCGAACACCAGCAGCAGGTTGATCAGGAATCCGAAGTACTGGTCGCCGGACAGCGCCGTCACCTGGACGTCGTTGCCGACGGTCAAAAGGAATCCGAGGGCGGTGGACAGCACCACGTAGGCCAGCACCGCTCCCGCGATGAACAGGATGGCGCCGATGGCGACGAACGCGACGGCGAAGCGCCGTTCCTTCTTGTACAGGCCAGGGGTGATGAACGCCCACAGGTGATACAGCCAGACAGGGCAGGCCATCACGATCCCCGCCGTCAGCGATACCTTCAGACGAAGCATGAACTGGTCGAACGGCGCGGTGGCGAGCAGTCGGCAGGCGCCGTCGGGCGCGATGGTCGCGCGGTCGGAAGCGGGCAGTGCACAGTAGGGTCCCCGCAGCCAGTCGCCCAGGCTGGGCAGCCCGAAGACGCCGTGGGTGTACCAGAGGAAGCCGAGGATCGTCGTCACCACGATCGCGCAGACGGAGAGCAGCAGGCGCGTCCGCAGTTCGTGGAGATGCTCGACCAGCGACATGGTGCCGTCGGGGTTGACCTGCGAACGGCGCCGGCGAGGGTCGAGCTTCTTGAAGATTCCGGGGGTCTGCACGGCGATGCCTATGACGCGGCGTTACGCCGCGTGCGGTTGGTCTGCGTCGGTCAGGCCGGTCGCTGGTCCGGCGGCGCGGTCTCCGGGGCCGGGGCGGCGGCCGAATCGGCGCGTTCCGAGGCGATCGGGGTTGGCGACGGGGCCGGCCGGCCGGCCTCCGATGACGGAGTGTCCGGCTTGGAGTCGGACTGCATCTCCTTGATCTCGGACTTGAAGATCCGCATCGACTTGCCGAGCGATCGCGCCGCGTCCGGGAGCTTCTTGGCACCGAAGAGCAGGACGAAGACTGCGATGACGATTACCCAATGCCAGGGTTGTAGACCGCCCAATTTGGTCACCTCCAGACGACGGGGACGAGTCTACCCGGCGACGCCGTAGGCGCTGAGTGCCGCGGCGGCGGATTCCCGAACCCGGTCGGCCAGCGACTGGGGTTCCAGGACCCGTACCGCCGAACCGAAGCCGAGCACAAACCGGGTCATCCAGTCCTCGGAGGCATAGGTCATCGCCGCCTCCCAGGCGCCGTCGGGCAGCTCACGGATCTCCCGCAGCGGGTAGTAGTCGAACATCCACGATGCCGAACGATCGATGAGCAGCGTGGCCGAGGGCAACGACGGGTCTGCGTCGAACAGCGACGTGTCGGGTCCGGCCTGCACGGCCGGTGGGGGCGGCGCGGAGGGCTCGTCGAGGACATGCGCGTCGACGATGCGGTCGAAGCGGAACAATCGAACGCCCTCAGCCGACCGACACCACGCCTCCAGATAGCTGTGATCGGCGACCAGCACGACGCGAATCGGGTCGACGACGCGGCTCGAAAGCATGTCGTGCGATGCCGAGTAGTACTCGATGGCCAGGGCTCGCCCATCGCGCGCGGCTGCCCGTACCGCGGCGGCGGCCTCACTTTCGATCGGCGCGGGTTCGTCGACCGCCGCCGCCGTCGTGCCCTCACCATGTCCGACCACGCCCGCGGCCGATTCGATCTTCGCGATGGCGCTGCGGGCAGCCTCCGGATCGACCATGCCCGGCACTTCGGCCAGCGCACGCAATGCCACCAGCACCCCCGTCGCCTCGGGCGATGTCAGCCGCAACGGGTGGTCGATGCCCGCGCTGAACGTGACTTCGATTGTGTCACCGGAGAATTCGAAATCAATGAGGTCTCCGGGACCGTAACCGGGTAGCCCGCACATCCATAGCTGGTTCAGATCGTCACGCAATTGCTTGACGCTCACGCCGAGATCGGATGCCGCTTCGGTGTAGGTGATCCTCGGGTTGGCCTGGAAGTACGGGACCATGTTCAGCAGCCGCACCAGCCGCGTCGATATCGCGGTCATGCCCGCACCTCGTTCGTCTGACGTGCCTGTGCGCGCAGCCGATCCACCACATCGGCGCGCAGCGCCTCGGGTTCCAGCGCGACGGCGTCGGGACCGTAACTCGCGACCTCTCGTGCCAGCCTGTCGATCATGCCGATGTCCAGCTCGATCTCCTCGCCGGCCCGGCCGTTCAAAGTGCGGGGACCGATGACTGTCGCTCTGCGCCGCAGCGCGGTCGCGCGGCCGTCGGCGACCCACACCCTCGCCTTTCCGCTGCTCGGGAACTCGCCAACCGCACGCTCGACGATCTGGCGTAGATCGGTCCCCTCGGGCCGTTGCACCGCCCCCGGCGCGCCGATCGTCGTCACCTCGGCTCCGATGCGGGACAGCCGGAATGTGCGGGTGTCGTCACGGTCGCGATCGTGCCCGACCAGGTACCAGCGTCCCCTGTTGGTGATCACGCCCCACGGTTCGACGGTCCGCGTCACGTAGGGCTCGCCGCGCGACGGCCGGTGCGGAAACTGAACTGTCTGTCGAGAATCTATGGCGGACAACAGAATTCCCAGCACTTCCTCCGAACCTCGCATGCTCGGCAGCGCCGCGGTCGACGTGATCGCCACGTCGGTGTGCGGCGCATCAACGTCGACCCCCGCGGCCCTCAACTTGAGCAGTGCGCCCTGGGTGGCGGTGATGAGCTCGGGAGACTCCCACAGCTGCGTCGCCACGGCGACGGCCGCGGCTTCGTCCGCGGTCAGCTCGACCGCGGGCAGCGCGTAGGCCTCGCGGTTGATGCGATATCCCTCGGTCGGATCGAACTGCGAGACACGACCCGTCTCGAGCGGGATGCCCAGGTCACGCAGCTCGTTCTTGTCCCGTTCGAACATGCGGGAGAACGCCTCGTCACTGGCGCTGTCGGAGTAGCCGGACACCGTTTCGCGGATTCGCTCGGCGGTGATGAAGGTGCGCGTCGACAGCAAGGCGATGACGAGGTTCATCAACCGTTCGACTTTGGAAATCGCCACTCCTATGAGCTTAGGGTGAGTTGTGAGCAGTCGTTGGCAGGACACCGACGTACCCCGTGGCGACGCCTACGACGAGCGGTGGCGTCAGCTGGCCGCCGCAGGTCAGAGTGTCCACGGCGAAGCCGATCTGATCGAGTCGCTGCTCGGCGAGACGGGTGGAAGTCGCGTCCTCGACGCGGGATGCGGGACCGGCCGGGTGGCGATCGAGCTGGCGGCTCGTGGATTCTCGGTGACCGGCATGGACCTCGACGAGCGCATGCTCTCCGCGGCCCGCGCCAAGGCACCTGAACTGCGGTGGATCCTGGCCGATCTGAGCGAGGCGAGCGCGCATCTGGACTCGGAGTTCGACGTCGTCGCGCTGGCGGGCAACGTGATGATCTTCGTCGCCCGCGGAACCGAGGCGACGGTAATCTCCCAGCTCGCATCGCAACTGGCGCCCGGCGGATTGTTCGTCGCGGGATTCCAGCTCACCGCGGGCCGGCTGACGCTCGACCACTACGACACGGCCTGCGCCGCGGCGGGGCTGGAGTTGGTCGATCGCTGGGCGACCTGGGATCGCGACGCGTTCCACGGCGGGGACTACGCGGTGTCGGTGCACCGCCGCCTCACATAGAGGCGATCAACCGCTTGACGCGTTCGTCGACCGAACGGAACGGGTCCTTGCACAGCACGGTGCGCTGCGCCTGATCGTTCAGCTTGAGGTGGACCCAGTCGACGGTGAAATCGCGACCCGCCTCCTGCGCGGCGTAGATGAACTCGCCGCGCAGCTTGGCCCTGGTGGTCTGGGGCGGGGTGTTCACCGCGGCCTCGATTTCCTCGTCCGTGGTGATCCGCGCGGCCAGCCCCTTGCGCTGGAGCAGGTCGAACACGCCCCTGCCCCGCTTGATGTCGTGGTAGGCGAGGTCCAGCTGACTGATCTTCGGGTCGGACAGCTCCATGTTGTAGCGGTCCTGGTAGCGCTGGAACAGCTTGCGCTTGATGACCCAGTCGATCTCGGTGTCGACCTTGGCGAAGTCCTGGCTTTCGACCGCATCCAGCTGCCGACCCCACAGGTCGACCACCTGCTGGATCTGAGTGTTGGGCTCGCGGCTCTGCAGATACTCGACGGCGCGGGCGTAGTACTCGCGCTGGATGTCGAGCGCGCTGGCCTGCCTGCCACCCGCCAGCCGGACGGGCCGTCGGCCGGTGAGGTCGTGGCTGACCTCACGGATCGCCCGGATGGGGTTGTCCAGCGAGAAGTCGCGGAATGCGACGCCGGCCTCGATCATCTCGAGCACCAGCGACGCCGTACCCACCTTGAGCATGGTGGACGACTCGCACATGTTGGAGTCGCCGACGATGACGTGCAGTCTCCGGTATTTCTCGGCGTCGGCGTGTGGTTCGTCGCGAGTGTTGATGATCGGCCGGGACCGCGTCGTCGCCGAGGAGACGCCTTCCCAGATGTGCTCGGCACGCTGGGACAGGCAGAAGGTCGCCGCCTTCGGCGTCTGCAGCACCTTGCCCGCGCCGCAGATCAGCTGGCGGGTAACCAGGAACGGCAACAACACGTCGGAGATGCGGGAGAACTCGCCGGCACGCACGATCAGGTAGTTCTCGTGGCAGCCGTACGAGTTGCCCGCCGAGTCGGTGTTGTTCTTGAACAGGTAGATGTCGCCACCGATGCCCTCGTCGGCAAGTCGCTGCTCGGCGTCGATCAGCAGGTCTTCCAGCACGCGCTCACCGGCGCGGTCATGGGTGACCAGTTGTACGAGGCTGTCGCATTCGGCGGTGGCGTACTCAGGATGGGAGCCCACATCGAGATAGAGCCGGGCGCCGTTGCGCAGAAATACGTTGGAGCTGCGGCCCCACGACACCACGCGCCGGAAAAGGTACCGGGCGACCTCGTCGGGGCTGAGCCGACGATGGCCGTGGAACGTGCAGGTGACACCGAACTCGGTCTCGATGCCCATGATTCGTCGCTGCACCTGTTCGAGACTACTGGTTGCTGGTCGGACGCGGAGGGCTGCCGCGCCGAACAAAGCTGTTGACGGTGTCGTTGGTTTGGCAGGGGCGCCTGGGTCGGCACCCCTGTGGATAACTCGGGCGCCGTTGGGGTCCGATCTGTCAGCATGAGGCATGGGGGGCCGAACGCGTCCGACTGTGTCCGATGCGCAAGCGTGGCAACCGAACTCGTTGCGTGAGGCCGCAGCCAGCTGGCAGGCCGCGGTGACCGATGTGCACGCCGGTGTCGACGGCATGATCCAGGGGGTCATCGGCACGCAGCAGGTGTGGACGGGCTCAGCGGCCGAGGCCGCCCGTGATGAAGCCCTCACGGTGGGGCGGGCCTCCGATGCGCTGGCCCGGGCGATGGTGCTCGCGGCGATCGCGGCCCATGACGCTGCTGAGCAGATCGCGATCGCCCGCTCCGCAGTACTGGATCTGGTGGGGATCGCCGAGGCCGGGGGCTTCGCGGTCTCCGACGACGGCACGGTATCCGTCCGCGATGCGCCGTCGTCGTTGCTGATCGCACTGTCGGGCGGGCACGCTGGGGTGGCCGACGACCTGCTCCTCGTCCGGGCTCAAGAGCTGACCCGGCGGCTGGTCGACGCGCTGGACCGGCTCGGAGCCGCGGACGCCGACGCCGCCCGCGACATCGAGGAGGCGCTCGCCACCCCGGTTTCGGTGCCCGCCGCGACAATGCCCGCCGGGGCGGCGCCCGGCGACGTGGTAGCCGGCTGGCCCGTGATGGCTCAGGATCGGATCGCTGCCCAGATCGCGGCCATGACACCCGAACAGCGGAGCAAGCTCGTCGCCGAGTTCCCGCGCCAGGTCGGCAACACCGACGGTGTGCCCTGGGAGATGCGTATCGCGGCGAATCGCACCAACATCGCCCAGGCGATCCTCGACGAACCCGATCCGCAGCGCGCCGCCTTCTACCGCACGCTGCTCGGTGAGGCCGACGATCCGGCAGGCGGCGGGCGTCGGGTCGACCGGCAGATCGTGGCGTTCGACCCGGCGAGAGCCTCGCTCGTCGAGCTCAACGGCGATCTGACGTCGGCCCGCAGCGTCGCGGTGCTGGTTCCAGGCATGAACACGACGATCGAGGGATCGGCCGCCAACACGGCGACGGCACGCCGCTTTGTCGCGGCCGGCGGTGGCGATGTGGCGGTCCTGACGTACCTGGGTGGACCGTTTCCCCGAGGCAACCTCGTTTCGGGTGTCGTCGAGGCCGCCAGCCCGCGGTACGCGCTGGACATGGCACCTCGGCTGGTGGCGTTCAGCGAGGACGTCGACCGCACCGTCGACACCGAGGCGGTGGGCCGGGCGCCCGTGCCGGTCACCTATATCGGCCACTCCTACGGCGGTTCGATCCTGGGCACCGCCGAAGCGCTGGGCCTGACCGCCGACCAGACGATGTACGTCGCGGCCGCGGGCGCAGGTGTCGGAGTTCAGGATCCGAGTGAATGGCACAACCGCAATCCCGACGTGGTGCGCTACTCGATGACAGCGCCAGGTGACTTCATCCAGGTCGTGCAGGGCCTGCCGCGTGGTCCGCACGGCGCCGACCCGGATGAGATGCCGGGCGTAATCCGTTTGGCGACAGGCTATTACGACGACGGCCGACTCATGGCCGGATTCGACGCACATTCCGATGTGTTGAATTCGCCTTCAGACTCCTGGCGCAACATCCTGGCGGTGATCACCGGCGACCGTGAGCGAATCCAGATGACCGGTTAACGGTGGCAAAACCAGCCATTACCGTCGAACGACGGCCAGAATGGGCCGATGTGGTCGCGCAGCGCCCCGGTGGACGGTTTCCGGCTCGCATTTGACCGATTCGGCGTCAGGGGTGCGCCGCCGGTGGTGTTGCTGCACGGTTGGCCCGGCAACCGCCACGACTATCGACGGGTTGCGCCGCTGCTGTCCGGGGCCACTGATGTCATCGTCCCCGACCTGCGTGGATTCGGCGGATCCGACAAGCACGCCGTCGCCGTCCGCCATTTCTACAGCGCCACCGCGCAGGCGGCCAGCATCATCGGGCTCATCAGAGAACTCGGGCTTTCCCAGGTGGTGCTCGCGGGATATGACGTCGGCAGCCGGGTCGCCCAGAGCGTCGCCCGGATGGAACCCGACCTGGTGTCGGCGTTGGTGCTCTCTCCCCCACTGCCCGGTGCCGGTGACCGGGTGCTGACCGCCAGGGCGCAGAGCGAGTTCTGGTATCAGGCGTTCCACCAACTGCCGCTCGCCGCGCAGCTGATCGATGGCAATCCCGAGGCCGTCCGGGAATACCTTCGGCACTTCTGGTCGCATTGGTCCGCACCGAATTTCGTTGTCCCCGAGGATGATCTGGAGCGGTTGGTATCGGATTATGCGCTGCCGGGAGCATTCACCGCGTCGATCGCGTGGTACCGCGCCGGTGCCGGAATGATCGCCCAGTCACTCACCGAATTGCCGCCGGAACGCGCCATAAAGATTCATGTGCCCACCGATGTGCTGTGGCCCCAGCATGATCCGCTGTTCCCACGTGAGTGGTCCGACCGCCTCGACTCCTACTTCAGCGAGGTGGAACTGCACGTCGCGTTCGACGCCGGGCATTTCACGCCACTCGAATGTCCCGAGCAGTTCGCCGAGCTCGTCCTCATCCGGGCGCGCCCGAGCGACGCCGCGTGACGGACTACGTCGCCTCCGGTTCGCCTTCCCCGGCGTCCGCTACGGGCAGCAGCGCCTCCAGCGCCGAGCCGGTGATCCGCCGGAAGGCGCGACGCGGCCGGTTCACATCCAGGACGGCCACCTCGAGCGTCGCCGCCGCTAGCGTGCGCGGCTCACCGTTGCCGCCGGCCTTCAACGCCTCGATCGCGATCTTCGCGGCGTCCGCCAGCCCGGCGTTCTCGGTGTAAGACTCGTTGAGCTTCTCGGCGATCGGTTCGGTGGTGCCGCCCATGACCACGAAATGCGGCTCGTCGGCGATCGATCCGTCGTACGTGATCCGGTAGAGCTCAGGCGCTTTCGATTCACCGAAATGTGCCACCTCGGCCACGCAGAGCTCGACTTCGTACGGCTTGGCCTGCTCGGTGAAGATCGTGCCGAGCGTCTGGGCGTATACGTTGGCCAGCTGACGTCCGGTGACATCGCGACGGGCGTACGCGTAGCCCCGGGTGTCGGCGTACTGAATTCCGCCGCGGCGCAGGTTGTCGAACTCGTTGAATCTACCGACGGCCGCGAAGCCGACCCGGTCGTAGAGCTCGCTGACCTTCTGCAGTGAGCGCGACGGGTTCTCGGCCACGAACAGGACACCGTCGGCATACGCCAGTACGACGACGCTGCGTCCCCGGGAAATGCCTTTACGCGCGAGCTCCGACCGCTCGCGCATCGCCTGCTCGGGCGAGATGAAATACGGAAAGCTCACGACTCTCCCCGGGCGTCCGTGGATCGATGCGTCGCATCCGGGCCGAATGTGTCTGCCCTGGAACGACTTTCGATGATCTGTCGGGCAAACTGCGCGATGCGCTCCTCCGGAACCTCTTCGGCTCCGTCCGCGCCGATGACGACCGCGGTCGGGTAGATGCCGCGCACCAGATCCGGCCCGCCTGTCGCGGAGTCGTCGTCGGCAGCGTCATAGAGCGCCTCGACGGCGACCCGAAGTGCGGAGTCGGCGTCGGAGACCTGCGCATAGAGCTTCTTCATCGACGACTTGGCGAAGATCGAACCCGAGCCCACCGACTGATAACCCTCGTCTTCGAAGTTCCATCCGCCCGCCGCGTCGAACGACACGATGCGGCCCGCCGCCACCGGATTGGGGTCGTCGAGGTCGTAGCCGGCGAGCAACGGCAGCGCGACGAAGCCCTGAAGTGCCGCACCGAGATTGCCCCGGACCATGGTGGCCAACCGGTTCACCTTGCCGGCGAACGTCAGCGCGACGCCCTCGAGCTTCTCGTAGTGCTCGAGTTCGACGGCGTACAGCCGGGCGAATTCCACCGCGATGGCCGCGGTGCCTGCGATGCCCGTCGCGGTGTAGTCGTCGGTGATGTAGACCTTCTGCACGTCGCGGCCCGCGATCATGTTGCCCTGCGTCGAGCGTCGGTCACCTGCCATCACCACGCCGCCCGGGTACTTCAGCGCCACAATCGTCGTCCCGTGCGGAACCGCATCGGTCGGCACGACGCTGTGCTTGTTCACCGGAAGCAATTCGGGCGCCTGGCGCCGCAGCAGCTCAGAGAAGGACGACAGGTCTACGGGAACGGACGGCACGCCTGGGAGTGGGGAGGGAAAGGTCAGCTGTTCGCGGTTCGGCCAGGTCACTGGCCACCCTTCTGGACGTACGCGCGAACGAAGTCCTCAGCGTTCTCTTCCAGCACGTCATCGATCTCGTCAAGCAGGTCGTCGGTCTCTTCGGCGAGCTTCTCGCGACGTTCCTGGCCTGCGCCTGCGTTACCGGTGGGGTCGTCGTCATCGCCGCCGCCGCCACCACGCTTCGTCTGCTCCTGCGCCATCGCCGCCTCCTGCGTATGTCTGCGGCGGGCCTATCGCAGCCCGCCGTGACTCCACCCTACCGGTCAACGCACAGGATGCCGTGGATAGTGCGCCACCTCGAGGCTCAGTTCGTGAGCTGTTCCACCAGTTCGACGGCGCTGTCCACGGAATCGAGCAGGGCACCGACGTGGGCCTTGCTGCCGCGTAGCGGCTCGAGGGTGGGAATCCGGACGAGCGAATCTCCGCCGAGGTCGAAGATCACCGAGTCCCAGCTGGCCGCGGCGATGTCCGCGCCGAACCGCCGAAGACATTCGCCACGGAAGTACGCCCGCGTGTCGGTTGGTGGGTTGTCCACGGCGTCGATCACCTGCTGTTCGGTGACCAAACGCTTCATCGAGCCGCGTGCGACGAGCCGGTTGTACAGGCCTTTGTCCAGCCGGACGTCGGAGTACTGCAGATCGACCAGGTGCAGACGCGGTGCCGACCAGCCGAGGTTCTCCCGGTTACGGAAGCCTTCCAGCAGCCGCAGCTTGGCAGGCCAGTCCAGGATCTCCGCGCACTCCATCGGATCTCGCTCCAACAGGTCGAGCACGTTGGCCCACGTTTCCACGACATGCGCGGCGCGCGGGTCGGGGTCGCGACTGTCGACCAGTTTGGCCACCCGGTCCAGATAGATCCGTTGCAGCGCAAGGGCAGTCAGCTCACGGCCGTCGGCGAGTGCGACGGTGGCCCGCAGCGACGGATCGCGACTGACGACGTGGACGGCGTGCACGGGCCTGGCCAGGGCCAGATCGGTGAGGTCCATGCCCTCTTCGATCAGGTCCAGCACCAACGCGGTGGTGCCGAGCTTGAGATAGGTCGACGTCTCGGAAAGGTTGGCGTCGCCGATGATGACGTGGAGCCTGCGGTATTTGTCGGCGTCGGCGTGCGGTTCATCGCGGGTGTTGATGATGCCGCGCTTGAGCGTCGTCTCGAGCCCTACCTCGACCTCGATGTAGTCGGAGCGCTGTGACAGCTGGAAGCCCGGCTCGTCACCCGACGGCCCAATTCCGACGCGGCCCGATCCCGTCACCACCTGACGCGACACCAGGAACGGCGTCAACCCGGCGATCACCGCCGAGAACGGCGTTTGGCGGCTCATGAGGTAGTTCTCGTGGGACCCGTAGGAGGCGCCCTTGTTGTCGATGTTGTTCTTGTAAAGCTGCAGCTTGGCGGCCCCCGGCACGCTCGCGACGTGGCGCGCTGCGGCCTCCATCACCCGCTCGCCGGCCTTGTCCCAGACCACCGCGTCCAGCGGGTCTGTGCACTCCGGCGCGGAGTACTCCGGATGTGCGTGGTCGACGTACAGCCGGGCGCCGTTGGTCAGGATCATGTTGGCGGCGCCGACCTCGTCGGCGTCCACCACCGGCGGCGGACCTGCCGACCGGCTCAGATCGAATCCGCGGGCATCGCGAAGGGGCGATTCGACCTCGTAGTCCCAGCGCGTGCGTTTGGCCCGCTGGATGCCCGCAGCCGCCGCGTACGCCAGCACTGCTTGGGTGGAGGTCAATATCGGATTCGCGGTGGGATCGGACGGCGACGAGATGCCGTACTCGACCTCTGTTCCGATAATCCGTTGCATCTGCCCAGCCTAGGGGACGGTCCGAAGTAGCCTGCGACCGTGCCGTCTGACAGGGACGCCTCCGCCACTGCGCACTACGCGGCCGCAAGTCGGTTCGTGGCGGCGCTCGGCGCTGCGATCCTCGCACTGCCGAACTACGTCCAGGTCGGCAGCCATGATTGACGTCGGACAACGGCGGGCGGCGGATGCCTGGTTCCTCGACCACGGGCTGCCCGCGGTGTTGCGCCCAGGACGGCTGGTGCGCCGGCTGTGGCCGCGATCGGCGCCGGCGCTGGCGGCATTCGCGGTGTTCATGGTCAATTCCGCCGTCGTCGTCGAGATAACCGGTAAGCACACGATCGACATCGAGGGTGGGCCGACCCGCACAGAGTGGTTCGTACTGGGATTGGTTGTCCTCGTACTGCCCCTTGCGTCGCTGGTGGGCTGGCTGGTGTCCAGAATCTCCACCGTGCGGGGCCGCACCATCGCGGCGACCGCCGCGCTGGTGTTCGGGATCGCGGGCGGCATCATCGGCGGTCCGAGCCCCAAGGTGTTGGCAGATCTGATCTTCGAAGCGGTGGTGGTCGCCACCATCTTGGCGATGACCGCGACCGGCCTTGGATCCATTCTGTCGTGGACGGCGCGAAAGACCTTCTCCCACCTGGCCGCGGTGGGCACGCTGATGATTCGCGCGCTGCCGGTGTTGCTGCTGACGTTTCTGGTGTTCTTCAATTCGCCGGTGTGGCTGATGGCGGCCAGCATCTCGCGCAGCCGGTTGTGGCTGGCCTTGACGTTCCTCTCGCTGATCGCCGCGGCCTTCGTGGTGGCCGTCACCATCGACCGTTTCCGGCCGGTGATAGAGGCTCCGGATGCTGCTGCCGATCGTGGTGCGGAACTGGCCGAGACTCCGTTTTCGGCGATGCCGGATCCGTCCGGGGCGCAGACCCTCAATCGCGCCGAACGGCTCAATGTGATGTTCGTGCTTGCGGTTTCGCAACTCGCCCACATCTTCGTCGTTGCCATCGTCACGGCGTTGATCTTCCTGATTCTCGGTCTGATCCTGCTGTCGCCTGAGGTGCTCTCGGCGTGGACGCGGGGCGAGGGGTCGAGCGATGGAACATTCCTCGGGATGACGATCCCGGTGCCCCAGTCGCTGATTCAGGTCACGTTGTTCCTCGGCGCGCTGACGTTCATGTACGTCAGCGCAAAATCCGCGGGCGACGGCGAATACCGAAAGCAGTTCCTCGACCCGCTGAGCGACGAACTCAGGCTCACCTTGGTGGCCCGCAACCGCTACCGAGCGGCAGTTCCGGCGCGCTGACCCTTACCAGGCCTCGGTTTCCCGCACAATATGCGCGTGTCCGACATGCGGGGCGTCCACGAATGGTTTCTCCATCGCGGGCTGCCACTGGTCTTGACGCGGCGGGTCCGGTTGCGCGCGCTGATAGACCGGTCAGCCCCGATGGTCAGCGGTATCGGCGCGCTGATCGCGCTGACGATGACGCTGGCCGAGCTGACCGATGGCGACCCCGACTACGGCTACGCGATCCGGCTCGGCGCACTCACCTTGGCGTTGATCGCCGCCCCGTTTGCGCTCTACGTGCTGCACCGCTCCGGCACCACGCGTGGCGAGGCGGGCCGCAGGACGGCTGCCTTGCTCGTGATGGCGCTGTTCGTGCTCGGACTGCCGTTCGCCGACAGCGGCTTCTCCGGGATCGCCATGGCCGAGATCGTCGGATTCGCCTTCGTTGCGGTGCTTGCGATCTGGCTGACCTACATCGGCATCGGTTCAATTGCGCTGTGGGCATTCAGGTTCGCATGGTTGCAGGTGGGAGCGCTCGGCACGCTGATGAGCCGTGCGCTACCGCTTCTGATGCTGACGGTGGTGGTGTATTTCACCGGTGAGCTGTGGCAGCTGGCGGCCCGGATGACCCGCGAAAGGCTCTGGCAGACCATCGGATTCCTCGCCGTCGTGGCGATCCTGTTCATGGTGGCGACCATCCGCGACGAAGTGAAGGCGCTGCGTGAAGATCGGGCCGGACAAGGAGACCCGGCCAAACTGCTGGAAGGGACGCCGCTCGAGACCCCCGATGGTCACGCGCCCCCGCGCACCGCGCTGTCGTTCGCCGAACAGGTCAACGTCGTCGCGGTGATGGTGGTGGCACAGGCGATCCAGGTGGTGCTCTTCACCACGGGCCTGTTCGTGTTCTTCGTGGCGCTCGGGATCGTCGCGGTGCCCGACGATGTCGCGGTGCTGTGGTCAGCCGAGGAGTCGTGCCCGATCGGCGAACCGCCCTGCGCAGGAACGTGGTTCGGTATTCATGTGCCGGTGGCGCAAACCATCGTGCACGTGTCGCTGTTTGTGGCGGTGCTGTCGGGCCTGTACTTCACCGTCAGCACCAGTGTCGACCCGATCTACCGCGAGCGATTCTTCGACCCGCTGATTTCCGACGTCGCGGTGAGCCTGGCAGGCCGCGACGCCTATCTCGCGATGGACACGGGCTAGGACTGCGCCTGAAGCGAATAACTGTTCGCCAGGTCGTCCTGCGTCACGCTGGCGTCGGTGTTCGTGGTGTCGACACGGAGCGTTGACGTGGGTGTGCGCGCTTCGTAGCGCCAGCCGTCCGGCAGGGACAGGCGACCGGCAAGGCCGGCCAGATCGGCCAGCGCCAAGTTGGGGTCGACTGTCTGGCTGAACGTCTGCATCACCCAGCGCCTGCCATCGGGATCGATGAGTTCGTAGATCTCGCGACCTGCGTCGAACGTGAACAGTGCTTTTCGGTTGACCCGGTTCGGTTGATAGGGCGCGGGATTCATCGATGAGAGCTTCACAGTCGCTTGTCGGAGCATCTCGAGCCCGCCGAAGCTCCTGTGTTCCAGGTGATCTCGATCGCGCTTGCCGATGCTACTCATCAGCCAATAGCGAGGTCCGTTGAGAAGTGCGGCGACCGCGTCGTTTTCCGCCGCGATGGCGGTGGCGTCCAACTTGTCCCACAGTTCGGCCGGACAGTCGTTGAGCGGAAAGGTGTTGTACACGGTGGCCTCGGGTCCCGAATCGGCGTCCCGGACCAGTAGCACCTCGCCGTAACGCTTCCCGAATACGTCGCCTATCAGCGTGACACCCTCGTCAGACATACCGCGAAATTACCCAGGTTCCGGGCGTCCGCGCAGGTCAACTGCGGTTATGGCAATAAAGGGACGATATCAACACAATAAATTGACGGTAACGAAGATTTCGCCATAAACTGCGCCAATGCAACGTGCCGAGTGATCGTCTTGATCACACCCGGGCTCGGAAAACGCTGCGCAACAAAAGGGTGAAGGGAATTCGACTATGAAGAAGCTCGTAGTCTCGTCAATCGGAGCGCTGGCACTTGGCCTCGCACTCGCGGCACCGGCCTACGCGGATGACGCAGCCTTTTACGACGCAGTCCAGGCGGGCGGCATCGAACCCAACGACGCGGCGCTGCAGATGGGCCAGGCGGTGTGCAACGAGATCGCAGCCGGCATCCCGGAGGGCACCACGGTGGTCTCGATCTACACGAACACCAGCAACGACATCACCGCCGAGCACGCACAGGTGCTCTACGACGCGGCCGCCGCCAACCTCTGCGAATAGGCGGAGACGTTTCGATCTGGGCCAGTGCAGTTACAGGTACTGGCCCAGATTCGACTCGGTGTCGATCGCGCGTGAAGCGCTCGACGACTTGCCGGTGACCAGCGTGCGGATGTAAACGATCCGCTCGCCCTTCTTGCCCGAAATCCGGGCCCAGTCATCAGGATTGGTGGTGTTGGGCAGGTCTTCGTTCTCGGCGAATTCGTCGACGATCGAGTCGAGCAGATGCTGTATGCGGAGACCAGGCTGCCCCGTCTCCAGCACCGACTTGATCGCGTTCTTCTTCGCGCGGTCGACAACGTTCTGGATCATGGCGCCGGAGTTGAAGTCCTTGAAGTACATGACTTCCTTGTCACCGTTGGCGTAGGTGACTTCGAGGAACCGGTTGTCGTCGATCTCGGCGTACATCCGGTCGACGACCTTCTCGATCATCGCCTTCAGGCACGCCGCTCGGTCGCCACCGAACTCGGCGAGGTCGTCGGCGTGCACGGGAAGTTCCTCGACCAGATACTTCGAGAAGATGTCCTGCGCCGCTTCGGCGTCCGGGCGCTCGATCTTGATCTTCACATCCAGACGGCCGGGCCGCAGGATCGCGGGATCGATCATGTCCTCGCGGTTGGAGGCACCGATGACGATCACGTTCTCCAGACCCTCGACACCATCGATCTCCGATAGCAGCTGCGGAACAACGGTTGTCTCCACGTCGGAGCTCACACCGGTGCCGCGGGTACGGAAGATCGAGTCCATCTCGTCGAAGAACACGATCACCGGGGTGCCCTCGGACGCTTTTTCCCGAGCCCGCTGGAAGATCAACCGGATATGACGTTCGGTCTCGCCGACGAACTTGTTCAGCAGCTCGGGGCCCTTGATGTTGAGGAAGTACGACTTCGCCTCGCGGGCATCGTCACCGCGAACCTCGGCCATCTTCTTCGCCAGCGAGTTCGCCACCGCTTTGGCGATCAGCGTCTTGCCGCAGCCCGGAGGGCCGTACAGCAGCACACCCTTCGGGGGCCGCAGCGAGTACTCGCGATAGAGCTCCTTGTGCAGGAACGGCAGCTCGACGGCGTCGCGGATCTGCTCGATCTGCCGGCCAAGACCGCCGATGTCGTTGTAGCTCACATCGGGGACCTCTTCGAGGACCAGATCCTCGACCTCGGCCTTGGGGATGCGCTCGAACGCATACCCGGCTTTGGTGTCGACCAGCAACGAGTCACCCGGCCGCAGCCTGCGCGGACGGTCGTCGTCACCGTCTTCGGTGTCGACCTCGTCGGGCAGGAACTCGGCGGCGACCAGCGGCTCAGCCAACCAGACGATGCGCTCCTCGTCCGCATGTCCCACCACGAGCGCGCGGTGCCCGTCGGCAAGGATCTCGCGCAGCGTGCTGATCTCACCGACGGCTTCGAAGTGACCGGCCTCGACCACCGTCAGCGCCTCGTTGAGACGAACCGTCTGACCCTGCTTCAGGGTCTCGATGTCGATGTTCGGCGAGCACGTCAGCCGCATCTTGCGGCCCGAGGTGAACACGTCCACCGTCTCGTCGTCCTGAACCGACAGCAACACACCGTATCCGCTGGGCGGCTGACCCAGTCGGTCAACTTCCTCACGTAGCGCGAGCAATTGCTGCCGCGCTTCCTTGAGGGTTTCCATCAGCTTGGCGTTTCGGGCGGCAAGGGAGTCGATCCGGGCCTCGAGTTGGTGCACATCGCGCGCGCTGCGCAGACCGCTTTGCGGTCCTACGGCACTCTCGAGCTGCTCGCGCAGCAGAGCGGCCTCGCGGCGCAGCTCTTCGAGTTCGGCTGCCTCATCGCTGGACATGCCGGACTCGTGGGGTGTTCCAAATCCTTCAGAACGCTCGGACTCGCTCATATTGCGCTCCTCCCCGCACCGGATGTTGGTGCAGTAACAACTTCAAAGCTACCGGCGATTCAGCCTTTGTGTGCGCTCTAGCAATTCGACACACCATCGCTACTTGTTAACCTCATTCCTGAGTTGGGCCCATCGAAAGGACAAACGTGACCCTGAAAGCCCTCGTTAGCGGCGCGGCAGCAGCCGCCGTCATCGCCGGTGCCGCGGCAGGTGTGACTTCCATTGCATCCTCGGATGTGATGGCTTCACCACGCGTGGCGCAGGTCGTATGGGACATCCCGCTGCCGCAGCAGCCCGCGCCAGACGTGCAGGGCCCGCTGCTTGCGACGCTTCAGGCGCTCGGGGCACCCGGTCTCTCTGCGTCCAAGGCGCCGTACATCCAGGGTGGCATCGGCCGCATCGAAGGCCGCGTCGCTGACACCAAATTGCGCGAGGCGCAGGCCGAAGGGAAGTTCCCACTTTCCTTCAGCCTGGCCAATATCGTCCCGAGCGGTCCCGGCTTCACCGCCGACGTGACGGCAACGGCCGCGAACGGTGGCGTCGCGAGCCAGAACATCACATTCGTTCCCGGCCCGAGCCCCACCGGCTGGCAGATGTCCAAGCAGTCGCTCATGGCGTTGATGTCGGCTGTCGGCTAGGCAGTTGGCGCACCGCGCCACCGGTGCCGTGATCCTGAGCGCCGCCGCAATTGCGGCGGCGCTCGGGCTTGGCGCATGTAGTTCCGACGACGACCAGAAACCACCGCAGGCGGCGACCGCGACATCGGCAACCTCGCCCCCAGTTCAGGAGCCGCCCGGCCCGCCCGGTGCGCCGCTGCCGCCGCCGGAAGCGCTTTCCGATGTGATGAACCGCATAGCGGATGCCACCATCCCGGGCGCGGAAAAGGCCGGGCTGGTCGAATCCGGCACGCAGGCTGACGCGACCGCGATGGACAAATTCGGCCAGGCGCTGATCCAGAACGGCTACGCACCGGCCACGTTCGAGGCGCGGGATCTGCGCTGGGTCCAGGACCCTCCGGGCACCGTGTCGGCTCTGATCAGCCTCAAGACCGACAATCCGCAGGCCGGCGACTTCAGCTTCCCGATGGAGTTCGTCTTCGTCGACGATTCGTGGCAGCTGGCCCGTAAGACCGCCGACGAGCTGCTGCAACCGGACGCGAGTGCGCCCCAGACGCCCAGCGGGCCTGCGCCTCCGTCACCCCCGCGCTAGGAACAGGCGGATGTGGATCGGCTGGCTCGAATTCGACCTCCTGCTCGGGGATGTGCACTCGCTCAAGCAGAAGCGGTCGGTCATCCGTCCGCTGATCGCTGAACTGCACCGCCGATTCGCCGTGTCGGCTGCGGAGACCGGCTCGATGGACCTGCATCGCCGTGCAGGCGTGGGTATCGCGATGGTGGCGGCCGATCGCAGCCATGTCGTCGAGGTGCTCGACGCCGCCGAGCGGCTCGTTGCGGCACGCCCCGAGCTGGAACTGCTCTCGGTGCGGCGGGATCTGCGTCGCAGTACCGACGACTAGACAGGTCGCCGAGCCGATAAAATCAGATTCCGCCGCCGAGTTGGCGCTTACGCCGCAGCGGCATCGGCGCAATCGCACCCGGCGCCAATTTGCGCACGTTGATCAGAAATGCGGTGTGTCCCCGCATCGTGTGCTGCGGACGCACGGCCAGCCCGACCACGTGCCAACCGCGCTGCATGCTCTCCCAGGCTCGCGGTTCGGTCCAGCACTTCTGCTCGCGCAGGGCCTCGACCGTTCGCGACAATTGGGTCACCGTCGCGACGTAGATCATCAGGACCCCGCCGGCCACCAGCGCGTTCGCGACGGAGCCGAGCACCTCCCAGGGCGCCAGCATGTCGAGCACGACGCGATCCACTTCAGGCCCGGCGTAGTCGCCGATGTCCGCGGTCACCAGCTCCCAGTTATCAGGACGTCCCCCGAAGAAGGTCGTGACGTTGCGCACCGCGTGCTCGGCGTGGTCCTCACGCACCTCGTACGACGTGACCTTTCCCTCGGGGCCGACGGCGCGCAGCAGCGAGCACGTCAGCGCACCCGAGCCCGCGCCCGCCTCCAGCACGCGTGCACCGGGGAAGATGTCCCCTTCGTGCACGATCTGGGCGGCGTCCTTGGGGTAGACGACCTGTGCGCCGCGGGGCATCGACATCACGTAGTCGACCAGCAGCGGACGCAACACGAGGAACTGATCACCGTTGGTGGACTTGATCACGCTCCCCTCGGGCAGCCCGATCACGCTGTCGAGGGCGATGATGCCGCGGTGGGTGTGGAACTCCCCGCCCGGAGTCAAGACCATGGTGTAGTGCCTGCCCTTCGCGTCGGTGAGCTGCACTCGATCACCGATTGCGAAGGGTCCGGTCCTGTTCACAGGTGTTCAGCCTGCCAGTCAGCGCGCCGTCGCGGGTGCGCGGGTCTACCGAGCTTTGTCGGGGTATCGCCATACGCTGGACTCATGACCGACGGGCAGGAGCCGACAGCCGTTCGGCGCCCCGCGCTTTCACCGTCCCGGGCCGCTGACTTCAAGCAGTGCCCCCTGCTCTACCGGTTCCGTGCCATCGACAGGTTGCCCGAGCCGTCGTCCACCGCGCAGGTGCGTGGTTCGGTGGTACACGCCGCGCTGGAACAGTTGTACGGGCTGCCTGCGGCCGAGCGGGTCCCCGATACGGCGATGACGCTCGTTGATCCGGCGTGGGAGCGCCTGGTCGCCGAGCGACCCAACCTCGCCGACGATTTCGAACCCGGGCTACGCGCCGAATTGCTCGAGGAGGCACGGGCACTGCTGTCGGGGTACTACCGGCTGGAGGATCCGACTCGTTTCGACCCGCAGAGCTGCGAGCAGCGCGTCGAGGTCGAACTCGAGGACGGCACGCTGCTGCGCGGCTTCGTCGACCGCATTGATGTAGCGCCCACCGGCGAGCTACGGGTCGTCGATTACAAGACCGGTAAGGCGCCACCAGAGGCCAGGGCGCTGGCCGAATTCAAGGCCATGTTCCAGATGAAGTTCTATGCCGTGGCGCTGCTGCGGTCCCGCGGCATTCTGCCCGCGCGGCTGCGGCTGCTCTATCTGGCCGATGGTCAGGTGCTCGATTACACGCCCGATCTCGACGAGCTGTTGCGCTTCGAGAAGACGTTGATGGCTATCTGGCGAGCGATCCAATCTGCGGGTACCACAGGTGATTTCCGTCCCAACCCGTCCCGGATGTGTGACTGGTGTGCGCACCACGCACATTGCCCGGTGTTCGGTGGCACGCCACCTCCTTACCCCGGCTGGCCGACGGTCCCCGACGAAGGCGATGATGACACGGTGCTGCACACCCGGGAGTCGGCTGCGTGATTGATTGCCACTACCGTCGGCTCGATACCGACGGGGACTTCTCGGTGTTCGAATCGACCGACGGTACGCGGAGCAATTGGGATCCCGAAATCCAGCACGGCTCACCGCCTCTCGCACTGATGACGAAGTTGATCGAGGAGTTGGCGGCCGATACGGGGCTGCGTATCGGACGTCTGACGCTGGACATTCTCGGCGCGATTCCCGTCGCTTCGGTGAAGGTGCGGGCCTGGGTGGAGCGTCCGGGCAAACGGATCTCGCTGATGATGGCGGAGATGTCGGCGGCCAGGTCCCGCGGCGCTGATCGCGCGGTCGCGCGGGTCACCGCATGGCTGCTGGCGCCCGGCGACACGACCGACGTGGCTACCGACCGCTATCCCCCGCTTGTCGAAGGTGAAGCGGTCGCGGTGCCGCACAGCTGGGTCGGCGCGAAGGGTTATCTCGAGACGGTGAGCTGGCGACGCCAGCCCGAGACCGGCGAGACGGGCAACGTGGTGTGGCTCAGTCCCCTTGTGCCGTTGGTGGATTCGGACTCGACGACGGCACTGCAGCGGCTCGCGATGGTGGTCGACTCGGCGAACGGATCGGGCGCCGCACTGGACCCGGAGGCGTTCATGTTCATGAACACCGACACGGTCGTCCACCTGCACCGGCTGCCTTCCGGCCAGAACTTCGCGCTTCGGGCCCGTGGTTCCATCGGGCCCGACGCGATCGGCGTCACCACCGCGGAACTCTTCGACCAGCAAGGGTTCATCGGCACCTGCGCGCAGACACTGCTGGTTCAGCGCCGGACATGAACGCCGAACTGTTGTGGCAGTTCGATCTCACGTGGGCGCTCGCGGATCTGCACTTGTCCGCCGTTGTCGAAGACGACTTCCTTTGGGAGCCGACTGCATTGTGCTGGACGGTACGGCCCGATACCGCCGGGGTCTGGCGTCCCGACTGGGCCGACACAGCACCCGACCCCATGCCCGTGCCGACGGTCGCGTGGCTCACCTGGCACGTCATCTGGTGGTGGTCGACCACGATCGACAAGGTCACCGGTGACGCTCCCCGCGATCGTGATGAGGTCATATGGCCGGGTGACGGCGCCTCCTCGGTGTCGCAGATACGGGAGTTGGCCGCCCGCTGGCGAGATCTGCTTGCCGACCTCGAGGTCGACCAGGTTCGTACCGCGCTGTGGCTGAACGCCGAGCTGATGAAGAACATCGCGGAGATCGGCCAGTTGCGGTTGTTGCGTGCGGCTGGGGCCTGAACTGTTTACATACGCTTGTATCTATATAGATGGAGTGCCATACTTGTCGCATGGACGTCTTTGAAGCTGTCGCCGAGCCGAGCCGTAGGGCGCTACTCGACGCGCTGACCACGGGTGAGCGCACCGCGGGTGAGCTCGTGGCGACGCTGCCGGACCTGACCCAACCGACGGTGTCACGCCATCTGCGCGTGCTGCGCGAGGTGGGCCTCGTCGAAGTCCGCCCCGACGCGCAGCGCCGCATCTACGCGTTGCGGGCCGACGGGCTGGTCGCGATCGACGAATGGATCGACCGCTACCGCCGCTACTGGGCCGATCACCTCGATGCCCTCGAACGGCACCTGCAGGCGACTCATCGGGAGAAGCAGTGACCGGCCGTGAGGGACGACTGACGATCGAGGGCGATCGGGCAATGCTGACGTTCGAACGCCGCCTGTCGTTTCCCATCGAAGCGGTGTGGGCCGCGATCACCGATCCGGAACACCGGAACCAATGGATGGGCCAGACCACCATCGACGCGCGCGAGGGGGGTGTCATCGAGATGATGCCCGACGGTCCCCCGGCGCCGCCCGAGCACAAGAAGATGACCGGCCGCATCCGTGTGTGGGACCCACCGCACGTGTTCGAACACGAATGGCGTCAACGGATCATCGAGGACAGCGTGGTGCGTTACGAACTGAGCGCCGACGGCGACGGCACGCTGTTGCGGTTCACCCATCGTGGACTCGGCATCCGCAACGCAGAGGGATTCCGCCCCGGCACACATGCCTACTTGGACCGGCTCGAGGCCCAGCTGGCCGGTAATCCCCTGCCCGGCTGGGCGCAGCGCTACCGCGAGGTGGCCGAATCCGTGAAGGAACAATAGCTATGGCACACAACGGTTCTGACATTGCCGCGCCTACGTTGGCGATCGCTTACCACTCCGGATATGGGCACACGGCTACCCTGGCCGACGCTGTCGCAGCCGGAGCCGCCGAGGCGGGCGCCGACGTCACGGTGATCCCGGTCGACCAGATGAGCGAAACGGACTGGGACATCCTGGACGGATCGGACGGCATCGTCTTCGGCTCGGCGACCTACATGGGTAACGTGTCGGCTGCCTTCCAGACGTTCGCCGAACAGACCGGGCGCCGCTGCATCGAGGGCACCTGGCGGGACAAGGTCGCGGCCGGGTTCACCAACTCTGGCGGCAAGAGCGGCGACAAGCTGAACACGTTGGTGTCGTTGTCCGTATTCGCCGCGCAGCATCACATGCACTGGGTGAACCTGGGTTTGGGACCTGGCTGGAACAGTTCGGCAGGCAGCGAGCACGACCTCAACCGCCTGGCCTTCTTTCTCGGCGCGGGCGCGCAGACCGATGTCGATGCGAACTCCGATCAAGTCCATCCCGCCGATGTGCGCACGTGCCGCCACCTCGGGTGGCGGGTCGCGCACGTCACGCGACAGCTCAACGTCGGCCGTGCCGCTAGTCCAGCGGCCGCAAGTCCTGGAGCATCGTCGGCACCAGCTCACTGACGGTGGGATGAATGTGCATTGTGCGCGAGATCGCGGTATAGGGCTTCTTTGCCGTCATGATGTCGAGAATCGAGTGGATGACCTCATCGCCGCCGACCCCGAAGATGGTGGCACCGAGGATCTGCTCGGTCTCGGCATCGACGACTACCTTCATGAAGCCCTGTGTCTCGCCCTTCTCGACGGCGCGGCCGACGCGCGTCATGGGCCGCTTGCCCACCAACGCTTTTCGTCCTGACTTGCGCACCTCGTCGACCGTCAGGCCTGCCCGCCCCAGCGGCGGGTCGATGTAGAGGGCGTAGGTCGTGATCCGGTCGCTCACCCGGCGCGGGTCATCGTCGAGCAGGTTGGCCGCGACGATCTCGAAGTCGTTGTACGAGGTGTGGGTGAAGGCGCCGCGTCCGTTGCAGTCCCCCATGGCCCAGATGTGTTCGACGTTGGTGCGCAGCTGATCGTCGACGACGATGTAACCTCGGCGGTCCGTCTCGACGCCGGCCGCTTCGAGCCCGAGGTCGTCGGTGTTGGGCTGACGCCCGACCGCCATCAGCAGATGGGTGCCTGCGATGGGTTCGGCTCCCTCGCGCGGAGTGACCTCGAAGCCGTTGTCGCGCTTGGTGAATCGAATGTCGCTGGCACCGACGACGACGTCGATACCCTCGGCCTCCAGGATCTCCTTGATGGTCTCCGAGACGTCCTCGTCCTCCCGGGAGGTGAGTCGTGGCCCCTTCTCGATGACCGTCACGCGGGCACCGAACCGGCGGTACATCTGAGCGAATTCCAGGGCGATGTAACTTCCACCGATGACCACCAGATGCTCTGGCACCGTGTCGAGTTCGAGAATTCCGACGTTCGTCATGTAGTCGATGTCGGTGAGCCCGGGCATGTCGGGCGCCACCGCCCGGCCGCCGACGTTGAGGAAGATCCGGTCCGCTTCCAGGACGCGGTCGTCCACCCGGATGATGTGTGGGCCCTCGAACCGGGCATGGCCGCGGATCAACGTCGCCCCGTCCATGCCCTCGATCCAGGACTCGACCCCTTCGCGGTCACCGACCACGATCTTGTCCTTGCGCGCCTTCACAGCGGCCATATCCACGCTGATATCGCCTGTGCCGATGCCGTATTCGGCTCCGCGGCGGGCGACGCGCGCGGCGAACGCGCTGGCGACCAGGGTCTTGGTCGGGATGCAACCTGAGTTGACGCACGTGCCGCCGACGAGCTTGCGTTCGATGACGGCGACCGTGTAACCCGCTTGGGTCAGCCTGCCGGCCAGCGGCGGTCCGGCCTGACCGGCGCCGACGATGACCGCGTCGAACTTTTCAGTCATCTGCCGCGGTTCAGACGAGGCTGACGAGGAAGGCGACCAGGAAGCCACCGCCGACGGCCACCACGTCCTCGATGAACGCGCCGGGCCGGTCCTTACCGTTGTTGGCTTCGTAGAGCTTGGTTCGGACCGCGGCGCCGCCCAGCGTGCCCAGCACCGCACCGACGATGCCTGCGCCCAAGGCACTGAACGTGTGGAAGAACGCGCTACCGATCACCGCCCCCGCGAAAGCACCCATGATGAGTCGAGTGGCGAACTGCGGCGCCGTCTTGCGGCTCGGGGTCTTCGGCAGCTGATCGGTGACGAGTTCCACCAGCAGGAAGATCGTCAGGACGGTGACGGTGATCGGATGGGCCACCCACTCCGACCACTTGCCGTCGACGTCGATCCAGCCGAGCATGGCCCCCCAGGCGACCACCGCCGGGGCGGTCATCGCCCGCAATCCGGCGATCACGCCGATCAGCAGCGCGAGCACTATGACGAGGACCTGCGTCATGCCAACCTCCGTACCGGTGAAAACGACACCCGGACGCTAACACGCGTGCAGTGCGATGACCTGTTGAATCAGAAGCGACAGAACCGTATGTCAGACGCCAGAATCGCCTTCGCACCGATCGCGGCGAGCTTGTCCATGATCGCGTTGACGTCGCGACGTGGCACGAGTGCGCGCACCGCCACCCACGCCGGATCGGCGAGTGGGGCGATGGTGGGCGATTCCAGTCCAGGGGTGACGGCAGCGGCCTCGTCGAGTACCGTGCGCGGGCAGTCGTAGTCGAGCATCAGGTACTGCTGCCCGAACACCACACCCTGTACCCGTGCCGCCAGTTGGTCACGGGCCGCGGAGTTCCCGGCTTCGGCGCCCTCGATCAGCACGGCCTCGGAGTCGCACAGCGGATCACCGAACGCCACCAGGTCGTGTAGCGCGAGCGTCCGTCCGGATCCGACGACATCGGCGATGACGTCGGCCACGCCCAGCTGGACGGAAATCTCGACAGCGCCGTCTAGGCGAATAACAGTTGCCTCGATTCCCTTGGCGGCGAGGTCTTTTCGTACCAGGTTCGGAAAGGATGTCGCGATCCGCTTGCCCGCCAGGTCGGCGGTGGTCCACTCCCGGCCGATCGGGCCCGCATATCGGAACGTCGAATTGCCGAAGCCGAGCGCCAATCGCTCCCGCACCGGTGCGTCGGAGTCGGCAGCCAGGTCGCGACCGGTGATCCCGAAGTCCAGCTGACCCGAACCGACGTAGATCGCGATGTCCTTGGGACGCAAGAAGAAGAACTCGACGTTGTTCGCCCGATCGATGACGGTCAGGTCCTTCTGGTCCCGACGCCTGCGATAGCCCGCCTCGGACAGGATCTCGGCGGCGGACTCGCTCAAGGCACCCTTGTTGGGCACCGCGACGCGCAACATGTCGCTCATAGCTTGGCGTAGACGTCGTCGAGGGACAGCCCGCGGGAGATCATCAGCACCTGCGTCCAATACAGCAGCTGGCTGATCTCGTCGGCCAGCGCCTCGTCGCTCTCGTGTTCGGCGGCCAGCCACACCTCGCCGGCTTCTTCCAGAATTTTCTTGCCGAGCCCGTGCACGCCGCCGTCGAGTGCGGCGACCGTGCCGCTGCCCGCGGGCCGGGTGCGTGCACGCTCGCTCAGTTCGGCGAACAGGGCGTCGAAGGTCTTCACGGGACGCGATTGTGTCACGGCGCCGCGCGCAAAGTCACGGCGGTTTCACCGCGGTCCCCACCCTCAGGTGGAGGCTTTTGGCGAATGCTGATGCAGGATCTCACCGTGCATGTCCTCCAGCGACACGCCCTTGGTCTCCATCACCCATCGCCACACGAAGAGGCCCGACAACACGGCGCACAGGCCGTAGAACCCGTAGGCCAGTCCGAGATGCTCGCGCAACCCGGGGAACGTGACCGTGATGAGCCAGTTGGCCGCCCATTGGCCTGCCGCGGCGATGCCGAGCGCCGCGGCGCGGATGCGGTTGGGGAACATCTCGCCGAGCAGCACCCAGACGACGGGTCCCCACGACATGCCGAACGCCACCACGAACAGGTTCGCCGCGATCAATGCGATCACCCCGGAGGCTCCCGGCAGACTCGGGTTGCCATCGGGGCCAATGGTCGCGTTGGCGAAGATGACGGACATCGTGATGAGCGTGACCGCCATGCCCGACGATCCGATGAGCAGCAGCGGCTTGCGCCCGATCTTGTCGATCAGCGCGATGGCGATCAGCGTCGTCAGCACGTTGATGACCGAGGTGATCACGGTGTAGACCGCCGACTCGTCGGCGCTGAACCCGACTGCCTGCCACAGCACGTTCGAGTAGTAGAAGATCACGTTGATGCCGACGAACTGCTGGAAGATCGACAACCCGAGGCCCACCCACACGATGCCGTAGATGCCGCCGGTCGGCTTCTTCAGATCGCGCAGCGACGGCTTGTCCTCCCGCTCCAGTGTCTCCTTGATGCGATCGATCGTGATTTCCAGGTTCTTCTCGCCGAGGAGCATGCTCAGCACCCTGCGCGCTTCCGGAATCTTGTGGCTGGCAACGAGATACCGCGGTGACTCGGGAATGGTGAACGCCAGCACCCCGTACACGATGGCAGGGAGCGCCATCGCGAGGAACATCCAGCGCCACGCGTCGAGCCCGAACCACAGCACCTGGTTGGGGCCGCCCGCTGCCCACTGCAGCAGCCAGTTGACAACGAAGGACGCGAAGATGCCCAACACGATGGCCAGCTGTTGCAAGGACCCCAGCCGGCCGCGGATTCGCGGTGGCGAAGTCTCGGCGATGTAGGCCGGCGCGATGACCGAGGCCACGCCGACACCGATGCCGCCGACGATGCGGAACAGCACGACCGACCACACCTCATGCGCAAAGCCCGTTCCGAAGGCGCTGACCAGGAACAGCACCGCCGCGATCTTCATGACCGCGATGCGGCCGATCCAGTCGGCGATCCGTCCGGCGGTCATGGCTCCTGCCGCGGCCCCCAGCAGCGCCGAGGCCACCGCGAAGCCGAGTTCGGCGTTGCCGATGCCGAAGTCTTCCTGGATCGAGTCGACCGCACCGTTGATCACTGCGCTGTCGTAGCCGAACAGCAACCCGCCCAGCGCGGCGACCGAGGCGATTCGGACGGCGGTGCCGCCCGACGAGAAGTCATCGTCGGCGATCGGTAGTGAGGATTCGTCTCCAGCGGGGGCATTGGAGCCTGCCATGGGCGTCCCTTTCGCAGCGTTGCGTGATCCGGGTCACGTGAGTACCCCCGTCTTACCACTGGCAAGCGCGCTGCGGGGGGACTTACGCTGAGCGTTCTCCGATGCCTCGGCTGAGACGGTCATAGACCTGGCGAAGATCGGCGACGCCGATCCTGCTCAGCGAACTCACATGTGCCCGGCGCCCTCCTGCGGGCACCTCGACGTCGTTGGGTACCACCAGCACCGGGCACCCTGCGCTCTCCGCAGCGGCAGTGCCGGTGACCGAGTCCTCGACCGCTAGGCACGCCGCCGGCTCCAGCCCGAGCAGCGTGGCCGCTCGCCGATAGGCGTCCGGCGCCGGCTTGCCCCTCGGCACTTCGTCGCCGCAGACCGACACCGAAAAGTAGTGCTTACCAATACTGTTGAGGGCGCGCTCGGTCAGCTGTCGCTGGGTGTTGGTGACCAGAGCCATCGGAGTTCGTTCGGCGGCAAGGGCTTCCAGCAACTCGCGCGCGCCGTCGCACCACGGCAGCCCGCCGTCGAACAACTCTCCGGTGTAGTCGTGCAACCAGCGGATGGATTCGGCCATCGCGTCCGGATCGAGGGCGAGCCCGAGGTCGGTGTAAACCGTATGGATCGTGTCCTCCGCCGAGCCGCCCACCAGCGATGCCCGCACCTCGGGCGTCATGATGCCGCCGTGGCGCTCGTACAGCGCCGTCAGTGAAATGTCCCAGAGCTTTTCGGAGTCGACGAGGGTCCCATCCATGTCGAACAGCACCGCACGCATGTTTCGAATTCTGTCACGGCGGCGAGCCGCCGATCAGCATGGGTGACACGTACGGTGGGCGCCAACGATATCCGTCTGACGAAGGAACCGGAACCCGTTCGGGTGCATCGTATCTCGGCTCGACGAGCCAGGGCTCAGTCCTCCGGGTTGTAGCCCAGGTTGGGAGCCAGCCAACGCTCGGCCTCCTTGAGGGTCCAGCCCTTGCGTCTCGCGTAGTCGGCGACCTGATCCTGAGCCAACCGGCCGACCACGAAATACTGCGACTGCGGATGCGAGAAATACCAGCCGCTGACGGCGGCACCGGGCCACATCGCCATCGACTCCGTCAGCTCGATGCCCGTCCGTTCCTGGACGTCCATCAGCTCCCACAGCGTCGCCTTCTCGGTGTGCTCCGGGCAGGCCGGATAACCTGGCGCAGGGCGGATTCCCACGTATTTCTCCGCGATGAGCGCGTCGTTGTCCAGCTCCTCGTCCGGCTGGAATCCCCAGAACTCCTTACGGACGCGCTGGTGCATGCGTTCGGCGAAGGCCTCTGCCAAGCGGTCGGCAAGCGACTCGAGCAGGATCGCGCTGTAGTCGTCGAGGGCCGCCTTGAACTCCGCGATCTTCTCCTGACCGCCGAGGCCCGAGGTGACGGCGAAGGCGCCGACGTAGTCCGCCAGGCCCGTTTCTTTGGGGGCGATGAAGTCCCCCAGCGATTTGTTCGGGACGCCGTCGCGATGCGCGCCCTGCTGGCGAAGGTTGCGCAATGTGGTGAGCACCTCGGTGCGGGTTTCGTCGGTGTACACCTCGATGTCGTCGCCCACGGCGTTCGCCGGAAAGAACCCGATCACCCCGTTGGCGGTCAGCCACTTCTCCTTGATCAAGGTGTCGAGCATCTGCTGGGCGTCGTCGTAGAGCTTGCGGGCGGTCTCGCCCGACGCCGGATTGTTGAGGATGTCGGGGAACCTGCCCTTCATCTCCCAAGCGTTGAAGAACGGCTGCCAGTCGATCAACTCGCGTAGCTCGGCGAGGTCGTAGTCAAGAAATTCTCGTACTCCCGTCCCTTGAGCGGGCACCGGCGGCGTGTAGTCGTCCCACTCGATCGGCGTCCGGTTGGCGCGGGCCTTCTCCAGCGTCAGCATCGGCCGCTCGTTCTTCTGGGCGTGCCGTTCGCGCAGGGAGGCGTAGTCGGCCTCGGTCGCCTCCAGCAGAGCTGGACGCTGCTTGTCGTCAAGGAGGGCCGCGGCGACCGGCACCGAGCGGGACGCGTCCTTGACCCAGACCACCGGCCCGTGGCGACGCGGCGCCACCTTCACCGCCGTATGGGCGCGGGAGGTGGTCGCGCCGCCGATCAGCAGCGGGATCTCCAGCCCCTCGCGTTCCATCTCGACGGCGAAGTTCACCATCTCGTCCAACGACGGGGTGATCAGGCCGGACAACCCGATGATGTCGGCGTCGTGCTCCTTCGCCGCATCCAGGATCTTCTGGGCAGGCACCATCACACCGAGATCGATCACCTCGAAGTTGTTGCACTGCAGCACGACTCCGACGATGTTCTTGCCGATGTCGTGGACGTCGCCCTTCACGGTCGCCATGATGATCGTGCCGTTGGTGTCCTTGGAGCCGGTGGTCCCGGCCTCCTCTTTCTCCGCCTCGATGAACGGCAACAGGTACGCGACGGCCTTCTTCATCACCCGGGCCGACTTCACGACCTGCGGCAGGAACATCTTGCCCGCACCGAAAAGGTCACCGACGACGTTCATGCCGTCCATCAGCGGGCCCTCGATCACCTCGATAGGGCGGCCACCCGCGGCGGCGATCTCGGCGCGCAACTCCTCGGTGTCGTCGTCGACGTGGGCGTCGATGCCCTTGACCAGAGCGTGCGTGATCCGCTCGCGGACCGGCAGACTGCGCCACTCGGCTGCGGCTTTATCATCGCCTTCGCCCGAGTCCTTCGTGTTGAACCTCTCGGCGATCTCCAGCAGTCGCTCGGCCGCGTCCTCGCGACGGTTCAGTACGACGTCCTCGATACGGTCCCGCAGTTCGGGATCGATCGAGTCGTAGGGCACCAGCGCGCCCGCGTTGACGATGCCCATGTCCAGGCCGGCCTTGATGGCGTGGAACAGGAACACCGCGTGAATGGCCTCGCGCACGGGGTTGTTGCCGCGAAACGAGAACGACACGTTCGAGATGCCGCCGGAGATGTGCACCCCGGGGAGGTTCTCCTTGATCCAGGCGCAGGCCTCGATGAAGTCGATCCCGTAGGTCGCGTGCTCCTCAATGCCGGTCGCCAGCGCGAAGCAGTTCGGGTCGAAGATGATGTCCTCGGGCGGGAACCCGACCTCCTCGGTCAGGATCCGGTAGGCGCGCCCGCAGATCTCCTTGCGGCGCTCCAGGTTGTCGGCCTGACCCTGCTCGTCGAAGGCCATCACGACGACGGCGGCGCCGTACTTGCGGCACAGCCGTGCCTCTCGGATGAACTTCTCCTCGCCCTCCTTCATGGAGATCGAGTTGACGATCGGCTTGCCCTGCACGTTCTTCAGGCCCGCCTCGATGACCTCCCACTTGGAGGAGTCGATCATCACCGGGACACGGCTGATGTCCGGCTCGGCCGCAATCAGCTTGGTGAACCGATCCATCGCGGCGACGCCGTCGATCATGCCTTCGTCCATGTTGATGTCGATGACCTGTGCACCGACCTCGACCTGCTGCAGGGCGACCGATAACGCGGTGTCGTAGTCCTCGGCCTTGATCAAATTGCGGAACCGGGCGGAGCCGGTGATGTTGGTGCGCTCACCGATGTTCACGAACAGGGAGTCTTCGGTGATGTTGAGCGGTTCGAGCCCCGAAAGACGGGTAGCCGCCGGGATCTCGGGCAACTCGCGGGGCGACTTGCCGTCGACGACCTTGGCGATCTCGGCGATGTGCGAAGGCGCCGTTCCGCAGCATCCACCGACCAGATTGACAAGACCAGCCTCGGCGAAGTCGGCGATGTAGCCGGCCTGCCGCTCCGGAGACTCGTCGTATTCGCCGAATGCGTTGGGCAGTCCCGCGTTCGGGTAGCAGGAGACGAAGGTGTCCGCGATCCGCGACATCTCGGCGATGTAGGGCCTCATCTCCGGTGCGCCCAGGGCACAGTTGAGGCCGACCGCGATGGGCTTCGCGTGTCTGATCGCGTTCCAGAATGCTTCGGTCACCTGACCGGACAACGTCCGCCCTGACGCGTCGGTGATGGTGCCCGAGATGATCACCGGCCAACGGCGCCCGCGCTCCTCGAACAGCGTCTCGACGGCGAACACCGCCGCCTTGGAATTCAGCGAGTCGAAGATCGTCTCGATGATGAGGAGGTCGACACCGCCGTCCACCAGGCCGTTGGCAGCTTCGAGGTAGGCCGCGACCAGCTGGTCGTAGGAGACGTTGCGGGCTCCCGGATCGTTGACGTCCGGTGAGATCGACGCCGTGCGCGTCGTGGGCCCGAGGGCGCCCGCGACGTAACGTGGCTTTTCCGGGGTGCTGAACTCGTCGGCGGCTTTGCGAGCCAGGGCGGCGCCCGCGTAGTTCAGCTCGTAGCTCAGGTCGGCCATGTCGTAGTCGGCGAGCGAGACCGCGTTCGCGTTGAACGTGTTGGTCTCCAGGATGTCGGCGCCCGCTTCGAGGTACTCGCGGTGAATTCCCTCGATGATCTGCGGCTGCGTCAGGTTGAGCAGGTCGTTGTTGCCCTGGAGAGCAGTCGGCCATTCCGTGAACCGGTCGCCGCGGTAGCCGGCCTCGTCCGGCCGGTCCCGCTGGATCGCCGTTCCCATCGCGCCGTCGATGACCATGATCCGCTGGCGCAGAGCAGCCGTGAGTTCTTCGGTGCAGTCGGGGCGGACGTTCGGCGTAAACGCCTTCGACTCGGCGACGCTTTCCGGGGCGGCCACAATGCACTCCTTCCGTAACGGAAGGCGTCCTTGACTTCGCCGAGCGTGGCGGAATCCGGCAATGACCGGAGAACCGTTGCAACGCCTCTCGACCAGAAAAGTCTACGCGCTCACCCGGTCGACGTCTGGACGCCCACTCATCGCCATGATCGGCAGCTCTCGGAGCTTATGGCGATGGCCTAAGTATCAACATTAACCAGATTGCCGTCCAGGGTATTTCGTCTCGATGGACCGCCACCGATTCAACCCGTGTGGCGATGCCGCTCCAAGCCACCACACAGGGCTTACGCTGGCCTGGTGACGCCGAATCTGCCCGACTTGAGCGACACGATCGTCGTCGCGGCCTTCGAGGGCTGGAACGATGCCGGGGACGCTGCGAGCGATGCGCTGGAGCACCTGGACGCCATCTGGGAAGCCGAGCCGATTGTGGAGATCGACGACGAGGCGTACTACGACTACCAGGTCAACCGGCCGGTGATTCGGCAGGTCGATGGGGTGACCCGCGAGCTGGTGTGGCCGTCGATGCGAATTTCGCACTGCCGTCCGCCCGGCTCGGACCGCGATATCGTGCTGATGCACGGCGTCGAGCCCAACATGCGCTGGCGCACGTTCTGCGCCGAGTTGTTGGCGATCGCGGACAAGCTCAACGTGCAGACAGTCGTCATCCTCGGCGCGCTGCTGGCCGACACCCCACACACGCGCCCGGTTCCGGTGTCGGGAGCGGCCTACTCTCCCGACTCGGCGAAGGCCTTCGGCCTCGAGGAGACGCGCTATGAGGGGCCGACCGGCATCGCCGGGGTGTTCCAGGACGCCTGTGTGCAGGCCGGCATTCCCGCAGTGACGTTCTGGGCCGCCGTCCCCCATTACGTGTCGCAGCCGCCGAATCCCAAGGCCACCGTCGCGTTGTTGCGCCGCGTCGAGGACGTCCTGGACATCGAGGTGCCACTCGCCGACCTGCCGACGCAGGCCGAGGAATGGGAACTGGCGGTGACCGAGATGACCTCCGAGGACGACGACATCGCCGAGTACGTGCAGTCGCTGGAGGAACGCGGCGATGCTGAAGTCGATATGCACGAGGCGATCGGCAAGATCGACGGCGACGCCCTGGCCGCCGAGTTCGAGCGTTATCTGCGCCGTCGCGGACCGGGTTTTCGAGGCTGATTGCCCGGCGAGATCAGGTTTTCACCGCTTGTGGCGGTTTCCAGGTTCCGTTCAGCGCATCGGGCTTGGGCCAGTACAGCCGCAGCACCATCTGGAAGGGACCCTTCGGCGCGGGCAGCCAGTTGGCCTCCTTTTCGATGCCAGGCGATGCGTTCTGGACATAGATCGTGTAGCCGCCGTCGGGATCTCGTAGGAGGCTGGGCAGCATCGGCGAGTTGATCAGATAGCGCTGCATCGGATTCGCGACCAGCAGACTCTGCGGAAGCTCGTACATGGTCAGTGACCAAAATGCGTTCACCGGCGGCAGCTGACCGGCGGGGAACTTCACGACGTAATTGTCGGCGCCTGTCAGCGGTGCACCCGTGCTGTCGTTGACGATGCCCGGATACAGCGCCTCCGCGGCGGTATTGCCGTAGATGCCAAAGACGGCGCCGGCCATGCGGTACAGGTAGTTGCCCTTGAGATCCTCTGCCGTGCCGAAGAATTGGGCCGACCCCACTTCACCGGTGTCGACCTTCGCCTTCTTGAACGCGTCGAACTCCGTCCACGCGTCGGTCATCCCACCCTCGATGGCGGCACGCATCTGCGGGCTCAGCTCGTCGGCGTCGAAACTGCCGTCGGGTCCGACTCCGATGGTGGCGAATCGGGCGCGCAGATCCTTCTCGGACGGCAGCGTGGGCGCGAACCGCAGCGCGAAACTCAGGATCTCGAAGAACTGGGGCGAGGTTTTCTGCTGATCGCGAGTCAGCGGTGGCACGAAGTCGATCGGCGGTGCCGGCGGCGGCGCCGGCTGGTTCAGATAGACCGACAGCGGTGTTGCCTGGTAGCCGGCCTGGATCTTCTTGACCTGGTCGATATCGGAGGGGCCCAGCAACTGGGTTCGGTAGAGCACCATCGCGAGATCGGTGTCGGACCTGATGACCTCGTCGATGCCCGCTGGCTTCTCGCCCTGCCAATTGGGGCCCGCCAGAAGGTATTTGCCGCCTCCGTTGCCGGTTGTACGACTTCCCAGGTAGGCCATGTTGTAGGTGTAGAGGTCCACGAACTGCAACGAGTAATAGCGGTCCTGCTCGATCGGCGGAACGGTCAGCACGAGCGGCTCTGCACGTAGATCCGCGCCGACGGTGGAATACGGCGTGTCGGAATTCGGCGTCTGAACCGCCTTGTCCTCCGGCGTGTAAACCTGTGCGGTGCTGAGGACTTCGTTCCAACCGCCCTTGTACTCAGGATCTTCTTTGTTGACGAAATACGAGTACATGACCCGGTAGTTGTCGACCATCGGGAAGCCGTAGATGTAGGCATCTTTGGCGATGGCGCGGGTCTGTTCGAGGGAGACTGCGCTGGAACTCTCCGGCGACGGGGCCGGTGTCGCACTGTCGTCGGCCTTTTCGGTGCCACAGCCGGCCAGCACGGCGAGGGCGGCCGTGAGAGCCGCGAAACGGCGGATCAACGCTTCTCGAGTGCTTCTGTGCGTGCGCTCATCGAGCGGCCGTGCGCGGCCACTTCGGCGTCCGTCCGCGACAGCAGTTCGGGAACGTTCTTCAGCGTGCTCGACTCGCCCAGCCGGGACGACAGCAGGGGTTTCAACCAGCGCAGCAGGCCGACGAAGCCAGGGCAGTTGATCTGGCGTTTGCGGCCCTCGATGCCCTTGACGAACGCCTCACCGCACTTCTCCACCGACGTCGTCTTGCCGAGCGGCCCTGGCAGGTTGCGCAACATGTCTTCGAAGGACGCCAGTTCGTCCTTGGATTCCCGGACCAACGGTGTGTCGATCCACAGCATGTGTGCGGATCCGACGTCGACTCCCCGGTGCGCGAGCTCGAGGCGAAGGGCGTTGGCGAAGTGTTCCACACCCGCCTTCGACGTGTCGTAGGGCACCATGCCCGCCGCGGGCGCGTAGGCGGCGGCCGAGGACACGATCAACACATATCCGCGCCGCTCGATGACGGACGGCAGTGCCGCACGCACGGTGTGGAAGACGCCGAGAACGTTGACGTCGATCAGCGTCTTGAACGCCTGGGGATCGACCGCCAGCAGCGATCCGTGGGTGGCGATGCCGGCGTTGGCCATGACGACGTCGATGCCACCGAACCGCTCGATACCTGCATCGGTGGCTGTTTGCATCGCGGCGAGATCGCGTACGTCCGCGACCGCGGTCAGCACACGGTCCTCGCCGAGCCTGGTGGCCAGGCTCTTCAGCTGGACCTCATCCAGATCGGTGAGCACCAGCTTGGCGCCCTTGTCGTGGAGCCGCTGGGCCACCTCGGCGCCGATGCCGTTGGCCGCGCCGGTGATCAGGACGACTTTTCCGTTCACAGAACCCATGGCCGTCAAACGTACTCCGCACCCAGGTCTGCGCTTGGCAGACCTACAGCTTGATACCGAGCAACGTGTCGACGGCACCGGCCACGATCTGCGGCGCTTGCGGGTCGTGGCCGCCGTAGGTGAGCGCATCGGTCGTCCAGCCGTCAAGTGCGGCAAGGGCTTTCGGGGTATCGAGATCGTCAGCAAGATAGCGTCGAACGCGCGCCACCACGTCGGCGGCGTCGGGCCCTGCCGGCTGGGCCACCGCGTGTCGCCAGCGCTGCAACCGGTCATTCGCCTCGTCGAGCACCGCAGGACTCCAGAAGCGATCGGTGCGGTAATGACCCGCGAACAGCCCAAGTCGGATCGCCCCGGGATCGACGCCGTCTGCGCGCAACTGGGACACTAGTACCAGGTTGCCCCGGCTCTTGCTCATCTTGTGCCCATCCCACCCGATCATGCCTGCGTGCACGTAGTGACGGGCGAAACGCCGCTCCCCCGTGACGGATTCGGCGTGCGCGGCGGAGAATTCGTGGTGAGGGAAGATCAGATCGGAGCCGCCACCCTGGATGTCCAGGTCGGTGCCGATGCGGCTAAGCGCGATCGCGGCGCATTCAACGTGCCAGCCCGGCCGCCCGGCTCCGAACGGCGACGGCCAACTCGGCTCGCCGGGCCGCTGCGCCCGCCACAACAGCGCGTCCAGCGCGTCGCCCTTACCCGCGCGGTCCGGGTCGCCGCCGCGTTCGGCGAACAACCGCATCATGGTGTCGCGGTCGTATCCCGACTCGTAGCCGAACTGCGGTGTGGCGTCGGCGCGGAAGTACACGTCGGGGTGCTCGGCGTCATCGGCGACGTAGGCCGTGCCCGCGGCCAACAGCTTCTCCACCACTTCGATGACCTCGGCGATCGTTTCCGTGGCGGCCACATAGTCGTGTGGCGGTAGTACCCGCAGGGCCGCCATGTCCGCACGGAACAGCTCGGTCTCGCGGTCGGCCAGCTCGCGCCAGCCGATGCCGTCGCGCTCGGCCCGCTCGAACAGCGGGTCATCGATGTCGGTGATGTTCTGCACGTAATGCACTCGATGACCCGAATCCAGCCACACCCGGTGGACGAGGTCGAAGGTCAGATAGGTGGCGGCGTGGCCCAGGTGGGTGGCGTCGTACGGGGTGATGCCGCAGACGTACATGGTGGCGACCTCGCCGGCGGTGACGGGGCGCACCTGTCGGTCGGCGCTGTCGTAGAGGCGTAGCTGCGGACCGCGGCCGCCAAGGGCCGGGACAGTCGGCGCGGGCCACGATTTCATGACGTCGACTTTAGGCATCAGGGAATTGGACACCGCGTGCGGCCGATTCATTCCCGGCTCAGCGGTTCCGGTAGGCCGACAGGATGCCCTCGAGCAGCACATCGGCCAGCTCGGCTCGGCACATCAGCAGGTCGGGAAGGTAGGGATCGGCCCGGTTGTAGATCAGCGGCGAGCCGTCGAGGCGGGTCGCGTGCATGCCGGCCGCCGCCACCACACCGGCGGGGGCCGCCGAATCCCACTCCCACTGACCGCCGGCGTGCAGGTATGCGTCGACGTCGCCGCGGACCACGGCCATGGCCTTGGCGCCTGCCGACCCGATCCGCACCAGCCTGATGTCCAGCCGGTCCCGTAGCCACCACAGCACCGGCGGTGGACGGTTGGCGCTGGCCGTGATCAGGATCGGTCCTTCGGCACGGGGCGGCGGAGGGACCACCGTGTCGGTTCGGTACACCTCGCCGCGGGCAGGCAGGGCCACTGCGGCGTCGGTGATGCCGCCGCCGTTCGGGCCGTCGTTGCGTTGCCACAGTGCGATGTGCACCGCCCAGTCGGTTCGGCCGGGCATCGAGAACTCGTGGGTGCCGTCGACAGGGTCGACGATCCAGACGCGATCGGCTTGAACACGGGAAATGTCGTCGGCCGCCTCTTCGGACAGAACCGCGTCGTCGGGACGCTCGGCCCGCAGCCGGTTGAGGATCAGGGTGTTGGCGCGCCGGTCACCCTCGTCGCCCAGTTCGTAGGGATCGTAGAAGCCGATCTCCTCACGCACCCCCAGCAACATCTCACCGGCGTCTTTGGCCACCTCGGCGGCCAGCGCGGCATCGGTGAGAGTCATCCGGTCAGTATCGCCAACGACCCGGTTGCGCTCACCACAGGATCCGCTGTGACAACTGGGACTAGAACGCCGGCCACGGTATCGGGCGTCGTCGGTCCGGGGCGGGCATCACCGGATCATCAATCAGTGCAACAGTTCTCGCCTTCAGGGCGGCGATCTCACGCTCGGTGATGTGCGCACAGAGCGTGTCCGCCAAGCCATTGGCCAGCTGGTCGCGCAGAGCGGCGACAGCTTCCAGGCTCTCCTCGTCCACCGGCTTGCCCGCCCAGCCCCACAGCACCGTTCTGAGCTTGTCCGCGACATGCAGGCTGACGCCGTGGTCGACGCCGTACACATGCCCGTCGACTCCGGACAGGATGTGGCCGCCCTTGCGGTCGGCGTTGTTGATCAGCACATCGAAGACGGCCATCCGGCGTAGCCGGACATCGTCGGCGTGCACGAGCGTCACCTCGTCGCCTGCGTAGTCGTAGGCCTGCAGGATCGGCAGGAAGCCCGGCGGAATCTGCCCGGCGGGCAACAGGTCGACGAGGTCCGGTCCCGCTTTGGGTTCATCGCCGACCTCTCCTAGGCTCTCGCCTGGCTGGTCGACCCAAAGCTGCAACATGCCGGGCCCGGCAGGGCCATCCCGAATAATGGTGTACGGCACGATGTTCCACCCCAGCGCGTCCGACACGAGGTACGCACTCAGTTCACGACCGGCCAGTGTGCCATCCGGGAAGTCCCACAGGGGTGCCTCCCCCCTGATCGGCTTGTAGACGCAATGCGCTTGCCGCTCACCGAGATGCGCCTCGCACAGGAAGGTGGCGTTGCTTGCGGAGCGGATCCGTCCGATGACGGTCAGCTCACCGCGCCGCAGCACCTCGTTGGCTTCACGAGCGGAGTCCGATTGGCTATTCGACGGCGTCATCGTCGGAACCGGTGATGGCGCCACGCAGATAGCCGTTGGTGCGTACGCAGATGTGACCCTCGGGATCGAGCGGTTCGTCGCACAGCGGGCATGGCGGACGGCCCGCCGAGATGACCCGGTTGGAGCGCGTCGCGAACTGACGCGCGGATTCCGGCGTCAGAAAGACCCGCACCGCGTCGGGGCCGTCTTCCGCGTCGTCGAGCACCACGGACGCGTCGAACTCGGTCTCCGACACCGCGAGCAGTTCGACGACGACGGTCTGCGCCTCGGAGTCCCAGCCGAGCCCCATGGTCCCGACCCGGAATTCAGCGTCCACAGGGGTGATCAGCGGACTCAGGTCGTCAACCTCGCCGGTCTCGGGCGGCACCGGCGTGCCGAATCGCCGGTTGATCTCGAGCAACAATGCGGCGATACGTTCGGCTAGCACCGCAACCTGCTGCTTCTCCAAGATCACCGACACCACCCGCTTGTCATGAACGGCCTGCAGGTAGAAGGTCCGGTTTCCCGGTTGCCCGACGGTCCCGGCCACGAAGCGGTCGGGTGTTCGGAAGACGTGAATAGCGCGGGCCATGGCATCTCCAAAATACCGGTAACGGCCGCGTCAGCCGCAATCCCGGGGGTTCACCGGTCAGTCGGTCGAGCCACCCACGACCGCGTCTTCGGGTGGCACGCCCCTGTCGTCGGACGCGTCCTCGGCACCGTCCTTCGGCGGTTTTGCCAGTAGGCCGGCGGTCAGTTGCTCACCGGTGTGGTTGACGTGGATGACGAACGGCCGCATCGCCGTGTAACGGATCACACTCATCGAGGCGGGGTCCGCGGTGATCCGCTGGAAGCTGTCGAGATGCGTTCCGAGCGCATCGGCGACGACGGCCTTGATCACGTCGCCGTGCGTGCAGGCGATCCACAACACGTCACCGTCGTGCTGTTCGGCCAGCCGACGGTCGTGCTCGCGCACCGCGCCCACAGCGCGCGCCTGGACCGCGGCGAGCCCTTCCCCGTCTGGGAACACCGCCGCGCTGGGCTGCTGCTGCACAACCGCCCACAGCGGCTCCTTGACCAGTTCGCCGATCTTGCGCCCGGTCCACGCGCCGTAGTCGACCTCGGAGATGCGCTCGTCGACGACGGGATCGAGGCCCAGCGTGGCAGCCAGCGGCGCGACTGTGCGTTCGCACCGCAGCAGCGGTGATCGCACGATCGCGCGGACCGGCAGAGCGCCGATGCGCGCAATCAGCCCCTGAGCCTGTTCCTGGCCCTTGTCATCCAGGTCGACACCCTCGCTGCGGCCTGCGAGTGTGTGGGCGGTGTTCGACGTCGACCGCCCGTGACGCAGCAGGATGACCGTCATACCGCCGACACCACCCCGGTGCCGAGCAGGATCAGCACGACGGTGCCGAGCAGCACTCGGTATCCGACGAACCAGTACATGCTGTGTTGGATCAGGAATCGCAGGAACCAGGCGACGGCGGCATAGCCGACGACCAACGCGATCAGCGTTGCGACCAACAGCTGCGGACCGGTGGCACTCATTCCCTCCCCGACCGGATGAAACGCATCGGGCAGCGAATACAGGCCCGACGCGAACACCGCCGGGATGGCGAGCAGGAAGCCGAAACGTGCGGCCAGCTCACGGTCCATGCCGAGGAACAGGCCGGCGCTGATCGTCGCGCCGGATCTCGACACACCCGGTATCAACGCAAGGCATTGCGCGAGGCCGACGATGATGCTGTCCTTCCATGTGAGCTGTTCGACTCGTCTCGCTTGGCGGCCGTAGTACTCCGCCGCGGCGATGACCGCCGAGAACACGATCAACGCGATCGCGATCAACCACAGATTGCGTGCGCCCGTTCGGATTTGGTCTTTGAACAATAGACCGAGCACGCTGATCGGGATCGTTCCGATGATGACCCACCAGCCGAGCCAGTAGTCGGCGGTGCGGTGGGCGGTCACGAGGAGGCCGTTGAACCACGCCTTGATGATGCGCGCGATGTCACGCGCGAAGTAGATGAGCACCGCCACCTCGGTGCCGAGCTGGGTGACCGCGGTGAACGAAGCGCCGGCGTCGTCGGTGAAGAAGACCCGCGACGCGATCGCCAGGTGTCCGGACGACGACACCGGCAGGAACTCCGTCAGACCCTGCAGGATCGCGAGAACGACCACCTGGACCCACGACATCGCCGCTACGTCCGCCACGACGACGACCGTACCGGGGGGCGGTGTCAGCGGATGGGTCGCACCGGCTGCGCTTCGGCCACCGCGTCACGTACGGCCGCCGCCAGGCTCCGCCTGTCGTTGAGGTCGATGTCGATCAGCTTGCGGCTGCCGACCGCGACAATGTCCTCGCTTTGCGGAACCGGCCCGGTCAGCCGTGGGCGGTACACCTCGATCATCAGTGACTGGCGTTCGACGTGAAATGAAAAGCTCCGGCCGTCGCCAATTTGGCCAAATCCACTAGCGTGCACACCAGTGGAAATGTCTTCAATAGCAAACTCTTGGCTTCCCAGTTCACGGTCTGCGGCAAGGGTCATGACATCGACCATAACTCTACTCATGACGGTGAGACAGGCGGGCGCGAGAACCTGCACGCGATATCTCGGTTCGTGGTCTGCCTAGACTGCAGGTCGAGAGAAGATCCAATTCGCACGTCCGAGAGCTACCCCTTGCCGATTCGCGTAAACAGCAGACGTCAGGTTTTTCGCTTTTTGGCCATCGCGTTGGCAATCGGCGGCATTTCGGGGTGCACATCGACCCGTGTCGATGCGCCGCCACCGACTATCACCCCTGCTCAGGCCGCCGTGTCGCCAGCGGCGACGGATAAGCCGGACGGTTCGGTGGAGCCGCTGCCCGACCATGCGATCGCCGCGATATTCGACGCGAGAACCGCGTCGTTGGCCGTGCTCAGTCCGAAATCCGCCGAGGAGTCTGTGGTCACAGTCCTCGGCGAGGTCGACGGCTCCCGGGTCGTACCCCTACCGGGAATCGCCACGGCGATGACCGGAGACGACGAAGGTCAGCTGTACGTGTCGACGCGCGGAGGCTATTTCCGGGTAGACCTCGTCGAGGACACCGCGACGCTGGTCGATGTCGAGGGGCAGCAGGACACCGACTTCACCGCGATAGCGCGCCGCGAGGACGGCAAATTGGTGCTCGGCAGCGCTGACGGAAGCGTCTTCACGTTGAGCTCCGACACCGCTGTCGGCGCGCAGCTGAAGATCTTCGCCCGAGTGGATGATCTTGTCACACAAGGAAATACCGCGGTGGTGCTGGACCGTGGACAGACCTCCGTGACCGCCCTGTCAGAAGACGGCGCCGAGGGCGAGCACGCACTGCGCGCCGGCGAGGGCGCGACCACGATGGCGGCGGACGACGCGGGCAGGGTCTTGGTGGCCGACACCCGCGGCGGCCAACTGCTGGTGTACGGCGTCGACCCGCTGATTCTTCGCCAGGCATATCCGGTGCGGGACGCGCCGTATGGTCTGGCCGGAACTTCGACGCTGGCCTGGGTGTCGCAGACTGCGTCGAACGCCGTGGTTGGCTACGATTTGTCAACCGGCATCCCCGTCGAGAAGGTGCGCTATCGAACCGTGCAACAGCCGAACTCCCTGGTATTCGATGAATCCTCCGGCACCCTCTACGTGGTGTCGGGCTCAGGGGCGGGCGTGCAGATGATCCCGGGTGCTGCGGTGGGCTCGTGACGACGATGCAGCGCGGCCGGATGCCCGAGGGCTGGGCGGAGGTGATTGCGGCTGATCTGTCCGACGATTACGAATGGATTCCGTTGCGGCTGCCGCCCGATCTGACGCGGATCAACGCCTCGACCCGGTTGTCGATCGAGGCAGAATACCGCGGATGGGAGCTGACCCGCGTGCGGCTGTACACCGATGGGTCGCGGCGGGTGCTGCTGCGCCGCAAGAAGTCTGCGGCTCGAGAAACTGTTGTCCCGGAGCAGCCCGCGCCGTGAGCTCATGATGTACCGCGCGCTGCAGCGGATGCTGTTTCTGATTGCGCCCGAACGCATTCACACCTGGATCTTCGCGCTGTTGCGGGCCGTCACCGCCTTGGCGGTCACGCGTCGTCCGCTGACGCGATGGCTGGCGCCCCGCGATCCGGTGTTGGCGAGCACGGTGTTCGGGGTGACTTTCCCGGCTCCACTGGGCTTGGCCGCCGGATTCGACAAGGATGGCCTGGGGTTGAAGACCTGGGGCGCACTGGGTTTCGGTTACGCCGAAGTCGGCACCGTGACCGCGGTGGCGCAGCCGGGCAACCCGCAGCCGCGGATGTTCCGGCTGCCCGAGGACCGGGCCCTGCTCAACCGGATGGGGTTCAACAACCACGGGGCCGGTGAGTTGGCCATTCAGCTCGCACGCCAAAGCCCCGAGGTGCCGATCGGCGTCAACATCGGCAAGACCAAGACCACCCCGCCCGAGTCGGCGGTCGAGGACTACGCCGAGAGTGCCCGCCTGCTCGGGCCGTTGGCGTCGTTCATGGTGGTGAACGTCAGCTCGCCGAACACGCCGGGTCTGCGCAATCTGCAGGCGGTCGAATCGCTGCGGCCCATCCTCGCGGCGGTCCAAGCGGAGACGACGACTCCCGTGCTGGTGAAGATCGCGCCCGATCTGGCCGACGAGGAGATCGACGAGATCGCTGATCTTGCAGTCGAATTGGGGTTGGCCGGTATCGTCGCCACCAACACCACGGTGTCTCGGGCGGGTCTGAAGACGCCGGGAGTCGATGAGCTGGGTTCGGGCGGCATCTCCGGAGCGCCCGTCGCGCAGCGGTCCGCGGAGGTGCTGCGGCGGCTGTACCGGCGCGTGGGCGGCCAGTTGGTGCTCATCAGCGTCGGCGGAATCGAAACCGCACAGGATGCCTGGGACCGTATCGTCTCGGGCGCATCACTGCTGCAGGGCTACACCGGCTTCATCTACGGCGGCGGGCTGTGGGCCAAGCGCATTCACGACAGCCTGGCTCACCGCCTGCACGACGGAGGGTTCGCGTCGTTGGCGGATGCGGTGGGCTCGGCCGTTCGCGAGAACTAGTTCTGTTCGTAGGTCCCGGTGATGATGGCGCGCGCGATCGCGTTCCCGAAGAGGTTGAAGCCGAGATAGGCGGGGGTGGCCTCTGCGGGAAGGTCGAGCTTCTCCACACCGACGGCGTGGACGGCGACGATGTAGCGGTGCTGACCGTGTCCGGCGGGCGGGGCGGCGCCGATGAACCGCTTCGCGCCGGCGTCGTTGGCCAACGTGAGCGCGTCACCCGGCAAACTGCTTCCATCGCCGGCACCGGCGGGCAGGTCGGTCACGGTCGCGGGTAGGTTCGCGACCGCCCAGTGCCAGAATCCCGAAGCCGTCGGCGCATCGGGGTCGTAGACGGTGACCGCGAAACTGCGGGTCTCCTCGGGGAAGCCGGACCATGACAGCTGCGGTGAGATGTCGGATCCGCCGGCGCCCATGATGCCGCTGACCTGGTCGTTGGACCAAGGCTGGCCGTCTTCGAATGACTGCGACGTCACCTTGAACGTCGGAAGCTGCGGCAGGAAGTCGTAGGGGTTGTAGTCAAACGCCATTTTCGATCCTTTCGAGTGGTCAGTCGTGCGGTCAGCAGTTCAGCAGAAAATGTTCGAGAACCCGGGTGCCGAACGTCAATGCGTCAACGGGTACCCGTTCGTCCACGCCGTGGAACAGAGCGGCGAAGTCGAGGTCCGGCGGCAGTTTGAGCGGAGCGAAGCCGAAGCAGCGAATGCCGAGGCGCGCAAAGTGTTTCGCGTCGGTACCGCCGGACAGCATGTACGGAACCGTGCGGGCGTCCGGATCCGCGGACAGGATCGCGGCGTTCATCGCGTCGAGCAGCTCCCCGTCGAAGCCGGTCTCGTAGGACGGCAGGTTGGTGATCCATTCGCGGGTGACATCGGGGCCGATGATCTCGTCGACCTCGCGTTCGAAGGCGGCCAGCCGGCCGGGCAGTACGCGGCAGTCGACCACCGCCTCGGCCGTGGCCGGGATGACGTTGGCCTTGTAGCCCGCCTTGAGCATGGTCGGGTTGGCGGTGTCACGCAGCGTCGCACCGACGATGCGGGCGATCGGGCCGAGTTTGGCGATGGCGCCCTCGAGATCGGGTGAGTCGACGTCGAACGTATAGCCGGTCTCGTCGGCGACGGCGGTCAGGAACTGCTCCACCGACTCGGTGAGGACCACGGGGAACTGGTGCTTGCCGAGCTTTGCGACTGCGTCGGCGACCGCGGTGACGGCGTTGTTGTCGTGAATCATCGACCCGTGGCCGGCACGCCCGCGCGCCGTCAGGCGCATCCACAGCATCGCCTTCTCGGCGGTCTCGATCAGATACAACGTCCGCTCACCGCCGTCACGGCGCGGGATCGTCAGCGAGAAACCGCCGACCTCGCCGATCGCCTCGGTGATGCCCTCGAAGAGGTCGGGGCGGTTGTCGACCAGCCATTTGCAGCCGTAGTTGCCGCCCGCCTCCTCGTCGGAGACGAAGGCGAAAACGAGGTCACGTGGGGGGACGGTGCCCGAGCGTTTGAAGTGGCGGGCGACGGCGATCATCATCCCGACCATGTCTTTCATGTCGACCGCGCCGCGACCCCAGACGTAACCGTTCTCGACCGCGCCCGAGAACGGATGGACGCTCCAGTCGGCGGCTTCGGCGGGCACCACGTCGAGGTGCCCGTGCAGCATCAGGGCGCCGCGCCGGCGATCAGCCCCTTCCAGCCGCGCGAACACATTGGCGCGTCCGGGCGCGCCGGCTTCGATGGTTTCGGTTTCGTAGCCGACTTCCTGCAGTTGTGCGGTCACCCAGGCGGCACATTCGGCCTCGCCTTTGGTGGTTTCGGGCTCGCCGGTGTTCGACGTGTCGAAGCGGATGAGCGCGCTGACGAGATCAACGACCTCGGCTTCGGCTGCAGACGGAGGGCTCACAGTCACCATTCGTACCACTCGGCTTTCCTCACGGGCTGCGCCCCGCCCCAAGGTCGTGTCTCCCTTGGTTTGGGTCCGGCCTGGGTGATCCGATAACCTAAGCTGCCTTCGAACTGGTCCGAGTGGCGGAATGGCAGACGCGCTAGCTTGAGGTGCTAGTGCCCTATTAACGGGCGTGGGGGTTCAAGTCCCCCCTCGGACACAACATGTATATCCCGTCTTTCAACCGGATCGATGACGACGGCGAGATTCGGCGCTTCGTAGCGGCGGCGAGATCGGCCGAGTTCGTCACGGTCCATCCTGACGGGGTTCCTGTCGCCACACTGCTGCCGATCATGTGGGAGGGCGACGTCGTGCTGGCGCACATGGCGAAGGCCAACCCACAGTGGAAGTCCATTGCTCCCGGCAGCCCGGCGCTGTTGATCTCTTCGGGGCCGCAGGCCTACGTCAGCCCGTCGTGGTATGCGGCAAAGGCCGAGCACGGCCGGGTGGTGCCAACGTGGAACTACAGCGCTGTCCACCTGTCCGGCACGGTACGGGTCCACGAGGACAGGGAATGGCTGCGCGACGTCGTCACCCGATTGACCGGTGTGCACGAGGACGTGCGTAGTGAGCCGTGGCACGTCAGCGACGCGCCCGAGCGCTACATCGACGGCCAGCTCGGCGGAATCGTGGGGCTCGAGATCGCCGTCACCCGCGTCGAGGGCAAGGCGAAACTGAGCCAGAACCGCTCGGAGGCCGACCGGCGCGGGGTCATCAAAGGCCTTCTTGAAGAACAGGACTACGAAGCAGCGAAAGTCGCGGCGGCGATGGACACCGCGCTGTAAGGAGAGTCGACGACGAGACGGAATCTGATGGCCATGGCCGGATGTGGTGACGAAAGCCCCTAGTCGCGCCTACCGGTGCCGATGTTGAACTGAATCGCACAGTCACACATCGACTATCACGGCGAATGGGATGCCATGACGGCGGAAGCGCCCCCGGTTACAGATGTCCAGCTGCGCCGTCCGTTCCCGGCCCGGCTCGGCCCGAAGGGCAGCCTGGTCTACAAGCTGATCACCACCACCGATCACAAGTTGATTGGCATCATGTACTGCGTCGTCTGCTTCATCTTCTTTTTCATCGGTGGGCTGATGGCGCTGTTCATCCGTGGCGAGCTGGCGATGCCGGGGCTGCAGTTTCTGTCCAACGAGCAGTACAACCAGCTGTTCACCATGCATGGCACGGCGATGCTGCTGTTCTACGCCACCCCGATCGTGTTCGGGTTCGCCAACCTGGTGCTGCCGCTGCAGATCGGCGCACCCGACGTGGCGTTCCCGCGCCTGAACGCGCTGAGCTTCTGGCTGTTCCTCTTCGGCGCGCTGATTGCCATGAGTGGTTTCATCACCCCGGGTGGTGCCGCCGACTTCGGTTGGACCGCATACTCGCCGCTGACCGACGCGATCCACTCGCCCGGGGTGGGCGGTGACTTGTGGATCTTCGGTCTTGGGGTCGGTGGTCTTGGCACCATCCTGGGCGGCGTCAACATGATCACCACGGTGGTTTGCATGCGCGCACCGGGCATGACGATGTTCCGCATGCCGATCTTCACCTGGAACATTCTGGTGACGTCGATCCTGGTGCTGCTGATCTTCCCGCTACTGACCGCGGCGCTGTTCGGCCTGGCCGCTGACCGCCGCCTTGGGGCGCACATCTACGACCCGGCCAATGGCGGTGTGATTCTGTGGCAGCACTTGTTCTGGTTCTTCGGCCACCCCGAGGTGTATGTCATCGCGCTGCCCTTCTTCGGGATCATCAGCGAAGTGGTGCCGGTGTTCTCCCGCAAGCCGATCTTCGGTTACACCACGCTGGTGTATGCGACGTTCAGCATCGCGGCGCTCTCGATGGCGGTGTGGGCGCACCACATGTTCGCGACCGGCGCGGTGCTGCTGCCGTTCTTCAGTTTCATGACTTTCCTGATCGCGGTGCCGACCGGTATCAAGTTCTTCAACTGGATAGGCACGATGTGGAAGGGCCAGTTGACGTTTGAAACACCGATGCTCTTTTCGGTGGGCTTCATGGTCACCTTCCTGCTCGGCGGGCTGTCGGGCGTCATGCTGGCCAGCCCTCCGATCGACTTCCACGTCACCGACTCGTACTTCGTCGTGGCGCACTTCCACTACGTGCTCTTCGGCACGATCGTGTTCGCTACCTACGCCGGCATCTACTTCTGGTTCCCGAAGATGACGGGCCGATTGCTCGACGAACGCCTGGGCAAGCTGCACTTCTGGCTGACGTTCATCGGCTTCCACACCACCTTCTTGGTACAGCACTGGCTCGGCAACGAAGGCATGCCGCGGCGCTACGCGGACTACCTGCCGTCGGACGGCTTCACCGCTCTGAACGTCATCTCGACTATCGGCGCGTTCATCCTGGGCATCTCGACGATTCCGTTCGTGTGGAACGTGTTCAAGAGCTGGCGCTACGGCGAGCCGGTCACGGTCGACGATCCGTGGGGCTATGGCAACTCGCTGGAGTGGGCCACCAGTTGCCCACCGCCGCGGCACAACTTCACCGAGTTGCCCCGAATCCGTTCGGAGCGACCCGCATTCGAGCTGCACTATCCGCACATGGCGGATCGAATACGCACCGAAGCACACGTCGGCCGCGGGCACGAGCCAACACCGGCCACCACGTCTGCGATAGGGCCTCAGTACACGTCGCGCACGTAGCGTTTCGCGGCGACGAGTTCGCGTTTGTAGTCGTGGGCCCGCTCACGTGACATGCCGCCGTGTTTTTCGATGATCGCCGTCAGCGCCGCATCGACGTCGCTGGCCATCCGGGAGGCGTCGCCGCATACGTAGAAGTGCCCGCCGTCGTCGAGCCAGCGCCACACATCGGCGCCGCGATCAAGCATCTTGTGCTGGACGTAGACCCGCTTGGCCTGGTCCCGGCTGAACGCGACATCGAGGCGGCTGAGGAAGCCGTCGCGGGCCATGTCCTCCAAATCGTCTCGGTAATAGAAGTTTTCGCTGCGATGTTGATCGCCGAAGAACAGCCAGTTGCGGCCTGCGTGGCCGAGCGCGCGACGTTCCTGTAGGAACCCACGGAACGGCGCGATACCCGTTCCCGGACCCACCATGATCATCGGTGTTCCGCTGTCTTCCGGTGGCCGGAAGTGCGGGGATCGTTGCAGGAACACCGGAGCCGTCGTCGCACGGTCGGCGAGGAACGTCGAGCACACTCCCCCACGCCGACCGCCGTCGGCACCTCGGTAACGCACCACCGAGACCGTCAGCTGCACCTCGTGCGGGCTCACCAATGGGCTCGAGGATATCGAGTAGTTGCGCGGGGTCAACCGCACCAGCACCTCGAGCCACTGGTCAGGGTCGGCGTGCACGACGAATTCCTGCACGAGATCGACTCCGTTGCGGCCGACGAGCCACTTGTCGAGCTTGTCCTTGCTGGCGCGTAGCGCCTTTGCGTCGCGACTGTTCTCCGTGATGAACCGCAGCAGGTCCGGTGTCACGCGACAGAAGTCATAACGCGATGTCAGCGCCTCGCGCATCGACTGCTCGGTGCCGTCGACGACGACGGTGTGCTCGCCGTGCATACCGGTGGCGGCCAGCCAGGCGTCGACGGCGGCCGGATCGTTCGTCGGGTACACGCCGAGTGAGTCACCGGCCGCGTAGCCGACGTCGAACCCGGAGATGTCAAAGCCGAACTGGCGCACCTCTTTTAGCGCCGAGGCCGAGCTCAGTAGAACGTTCCTGCACAACGGTGCGACGATCGGATGCGCGCGGGTGAACGGTGCGGCGACGGCGGCGTGCGTCGAGGACACCGAGCGTCCCAGCAGGCCGGCGACCTGATCCACCCATCGGCTCATCGGTTCGTCGTCGTAAGCCTCGCATTCGACACGTTCGAGCAACCGTGCGGCGCCCAGCGCGACCAACCGTGTGTCGATGGCCTTGGCGTGGCCGCAGAAGTTGTCGTACGTGCGGTCACCGATGCCGAGAACCGCGTAGCGCACACCCGTCAGCGTGGGAGCGTCCGGGGAGTTGAGCCGGCTCCAGAACTCGGCACCGTTGTCGGGCGGTCCGCCGTCGCCGAAAGTGCTGGTGACTATGAGAACGTCGCGCGTGGCGAGGTCGGCGAGGGCCATGTCGTTCATGTTGACCAGGTTCGTCACGCCGATGGCGGCGGCCACCTTGCCCGCGAACTCCTCGGCGGTGCCGGTCTGCGACGCCCACAGCACGAGCGGCCCCTCGGTCAGTTCCGGAGGCGTCAAAGGCTTGGTCTTACGCAGCGGTGCGGCGAACGGTCGCAGGCTGACGGCACAGGCCTTGAATTCGGGCTGCAGCGAGTCGGGATCGACGGCGTCATTGGTGAGTGCGTTGACCGTCAGATATTCACCGTGTTCGTCGTTCCAGTGGAATGGCACGAAGCACGTTCCCTGCCGTACTCGATCGGTGACGACTGAGGGGAGTACGGCGCGACCGCGCCGCGTGCTGAGCTCGACGGGTTGATCGCCGACGATGTCAAGCGCAACGGCATCCAGTGGGTGGATCTCCACGAACGGTCCGCTGTTCAGTCTGTTGAGCGCGTCGACCTTGCCGGTCTTGGTCATGGTGTGCCACTGGTGTTGCAGGCGGCCGGTATTGAGCACCATCGGAAAGTCGTCGTCCGGCAGTTCGCGCGGATTCATGTGCGGTCGGGCGTGGAAGACCGCGCGCCGAGACGGCGTCGGAAAGGCCAGCCGTGGTGCGTGGCCGTTCTCGTCTACAAAGTAGTCCTGGCTGATGCCGTCGTTGAGGTAGCGGATCGGGTGACGGTCGTTGTCGTCACCGGGTGGGCACGGCCATTGCAACGATGTCTCGCGCAGCCGTGCATAGCTCACACCACGAAGGTCATAGCCGGTCTTCGGGTTCGAGAAGCGGCGGATCTCGTCGAAGATCTGCTCGCTGGACTCGTAGGCAAAATACTCGCCGAATCCCAGATGCGTTGCGACCTGGCAGATCAACTGCCAATCGGGCCGTGCCTCCCCGCGCGGCGGCAGTGACTGCGCTAATAATGTGACGTTACGCTCGGAGTTCACCATCACGGCGTCGGACTCGGCCCACAACGAGGCGGGCAGCACGATGTCGGCGTACCGGTTGGTGGCGGTCTCGCGATAGGTGTCCTGCGTGATGACGAGTTCAGCGACTTCCAGCCCGGCGATCACCGTTGCGCGATTAGCCATGGTGGCAACGGGATTGGTACAGATGATCCAGCACGCCTTGATGCGGCCGTCGGCGAGCTGGCTGAACATGTCGATGGTGCCGGGTCCGACGTCGGTCCGGATGGAACCCGGCTCCAGCCCCCATTGCCGCTCGACGAAGGCTCGGTCGGCAGCCGAGAGGACAGAACGCTGGCCGGGCAAACCGGGTCCCATGTAACCCATTTCGCGGCCACCCATCGCATTGGGCTGCCCCGTCAGCGACATCGGGCCGCTACCGGGTCGGCAGATCGCGCCGGTGGCCAGGTGCAGGTTGCAGATCGCGTTGGTGTTCCAGGTGCCGTGGGTGCTCTGGTTCAACCCCATCGTCCAGCAGCTCATCCATTCACCTGCCTCGCCGATCATCTTCGCGGCGGTGCGGATGTCTTCTTCGGCGAGGCCGGTGATCTGGGCGACCACCTCGGGTGTGTAGTCGGCAAGGAAGGCGGGCATGGTTTCCCAGCCCTCGGTGTGGTCGGCGATGAAATCGGCGTCGATGTCATCGTTTTCGACGAGCAGGTGCAGCAGACCGTTGAGCAGTGCGAGGTCGGTGCCGGGTCTGATTTGCAGGAAGAGGTCGGCGCGTTCGGCCGTGGCGGTGCGCCGCGGGTCGACGACGATCAGCTTGGCGCCGGACTTCAGCCGATCCACCATCCGCAGGTACAGGATCGGGTGGCAGTCGGCCATGTTGGAGCCGGTGACGAAGAACAGATCGGCACAGTCGAAGTCGGTGTACGACCCCGGTGGGCCGTCGGCGCCGAGCGACTGCTTGTAACCGGTTCCCGCACTTGCCATGCACAGCCGTGAGTTCGACTCGATGTGCACGGTGCGCAGAAAGCCCTTGGCCAGTTTGGTGGCCAGATACTGCGCTTCGATGGACATCTGGCCCGATACGTAGAGCGCGACCGCGTCGGGTCCGTGCTCGTCGACGACAGCGCGCAGCCGCCGTCCAGCCTCGGCGACCGCGTCGTCGACCGGTACGGGGACTGCCTCCTCGCCGCGAGCGGGCCGCAGCAGCGCGGAGGTCAGCCGGCCGTCGACCGCGGCCATCATTTCGGCATGTGTCGACCCCTTGGTGCAGAGCCGGCCGAAGTTGGTGGGGTGGAGCTTGTCTCCGGACACGCGGGCTATCACCGCGCGGCCGTCGTCGGTGGTGGTCTCGACCGTTATGCCGCAGCCGACTCCGCAGTACGAGCACGCGGTTCGGGTGACGGTCATGAGTCCATCGTGGGCGGACCCTGTTCCGGGATCTTTCCGCGCACGTTATCTGGAGGAAAACTGATGCTCACCGCGGGGATCGCCCCGCGGTGAGCATCATTTGTGCAGCTCAACCAGCAGTAACAGGGACGGCCGGGCGGCCGACGTCCTCCCCCGTGTCGACCCGCACAGTCTTCATCCGCAGGAACACCGCCCAGGTGACTATGGCGCAGATCACGTAGAACGCCATGAACACCCAGAACGCGTTGGTCGCGGACTTGGCTTCACCGACGTACGAGGCCCGCAGCACCACGTTGATGAACACGCCACCCAGAGCTCCGACGGCACCGGCGAAACCGATCAGCGCACCCGACATGCTCCGCGACCACGCCGCCTTATCCGCGGGGCTCCAGTCGTCGTGACCCTGGGCCTTCGCCTCGAAGATGGAGGGGATCATCTTGTACGTCGATCCATTGCCGATGCCCGACAGGATGAACAGCACGATGAATCCGACGACGTAAGCGATCATTTGACCGCCCGTCGGTGCGCCGGCCGTGCTGTCGTCGAGCATCCCCGTACCCACCAGGATTCCGGCGGCGAAGATCATCGCCACGAAGGTGTACATGGTGATCCGCCCACCGCCGATCCGGTCGGCGAGCTTGCCCCCGAACGGCCGCGAGATCGACCCGAGCAGCGGCCCCAGGAAGGAGATCTGAGCCGCGTGCAGCGAGGCCTGTGCGGCGGTGTCACCGCCGGCGAGAAAGTTGATCTGCAGCACCTGACCGAACGCGAAGGAGAATCCGATGAACGAGCCGAACGTACCGATGTAGAGGAAGCTCATCACCCAGGAGTGCTTGTAGCGCAACGCTTCTGCCAACGCGCCGAGGTTCGAACGCTGATTGCCGAGGTTGTCCATGAACAGCGCCGCCCCAATGGCGGCACAGGCGATCAGCACCAGGTAGACGGCGCAGACGATCTCCGGTGCGGTGTTGGAAACGGCCGCGATCACCAGCAGACCGACGAGCTGTATGACCGGCACGCCGATATTGCCGCCGCCGGCGTTGAGACCAAGTGCCCAGCCCTTCAGCCGCTGCGGGTAGAAGGCATTGATATTGGTCATCGACGAGGCGAAGTTTCCTCCACCGAAGCCCGCGAATGCCGCCACCACGATGAACGTGGTGTAGGACGTGCCGGGGCTCTTCATCGCCCACCAGGTCAAGACAGTCGGGATCAACAGCAGCAGCGCGCTGACGATCGTCCAGTTCCGACCGCCGAATTTGGCGGGCGCGATCGTGTACGGGATCCGCATGAAGGCACCGACCAAGGTGGGCACCGCCACCAGGTAGAACTTGCCCGCCGCATCGATTCCGTAGACGTTCTGCGGCATGAACAGCACCATCACTGACCAGATCGACCAGATCGAGAAGCCGACGTGTTCGGCGAAGATGGACCAGATCAGGTTGCGCTTGGCAATCTGCTTGCCACCGGCCTCCCAGGCCGCCACGTCTTCGGCGTCCCAGTGCTCGATGGTGCGGTTACGGGTCAAAGTAGTCACGAGGGATACATCTACGGCCCGGCTATTCCGCTTCGATTGCACCGCAGTGTCGCCAATGTCAACACCCGCTCACATCCACCACACAGGCCCGGGTGCGCCAGGGGATTCATTGCCGACTCACTTCGGAAACGAATCCGAAACATATGCACCCTAGCTTCAGGGAGGGTGAGCGACGGCAGCACTCCCCGATTCCTGCAGGGCCCCTTCGATTTCGAGGGCAACGGGTTGGACAAACCGTTGCTGCTCGACGATTCACTGCGTTACGTGGTGCCCGCGGGCTCCGTAGCCCAGCCGGTTTATTTCCGCGGTGGCAATTCCAGCGACGACATGGTCACCGTGGTGTTGTTCCGCGATGGAAAACCGATGCGCTACTTCCCCATTGCCGCCCGCGGTGCGACTCACGTGGCACTGCGGGTGGTCGAAGACCTCCTTGGGGACACGGTTCTCGAACTGTTCGTAGCCGCACCCGCGGGCTGCACGGGGACGGTAGTCGTCGACCTCGGACTGGTGGAGATCTGAGATGGCTCCCAAACTGGTGGTCGTCGGCAACGGCATGGCCGGGGTACGGGCGATCGAGGAGGTCCTCGCTCGTGGCGGGGGCGAGATGTTTGACATCACCGTGTTCGGCGACGAACCGTACGGAAATTACAACAGGATTTTGCTGAGCAACGTCCTAGCCGGCAGTCAGAGCATTGAAGGCGATGCGGACGATATCTTTCTGAACGCGATGGACTGGTACGCCCAGAACCGGATCGACCTGCGGGCAGGCGTGCGGGTGGTCCGTATTGATCGCTACGCGAAGCTGGTGCAGGCCGACGACGGGACGGTCACCCGCTACGACCACCTCATCTTGGCGACCGGCAGCAGATCGTTCTTTCCACCGATGGCGGGTTTGTGGGCGGACGACAAGACGCTGACCGACGGCGTCTTCGGATTCCGTAGCCTCGACGATTGCATGGGCATGATCACCCAGGCCGAGCACCGCACAAGGGCAGTCGTCATCGGTGGCGGGCTGCTGGGCCTGGAGGCCGCCCGTGGCCTGCAGAACCGCGGCCTGCACGTCGAGGTCGTGCACGCCGGGCAGGTGTTGATGAACGCTCAACTCGACGACATGGGTGGGGCGATCTTGCGCCGCTCGGTCGAGGCGCTGGGAATTCTCGTTCACACGTCGAAGCGCACCACCGAGGTCCGCACCGACGAGAACGGCCGCCTGGCGGGAATCGTGTTCTCCGACGGCAGTTCCATCGACTGCGACATGCTGGTGATCGCTGCCGGTATCCGTCCGAACGTCGCCCTGGCGCAGAGGTCGGGCCTGACCGTCGAGCGAGCGATCGTCGTCGACGACCACATGCGCTCGATTGACGACGACCACATCTACGTCGTCGGCGAGTGCGCCCAGCACCGTGGTCAGGTGTACGGGCTCGTCGCGCCGCTTTGGGAACAGGCGGGAGTGCTCGCCGACCATCTGACCGGCGCCGACAGGACCGCCGCGTACCACGGCTCACGAACTGCGACAAAGCTGAAAGTCGCCGGAGTCGACGTCGCCGCAATGGGACTGAAGGCTCCCGAGCTTCCCGACGACGAGTTCGTGCAGTACTCCGAACCCCGTCACGGCGTCTACAAGACCATCGTCATCCGGGACGGAAAACTGGTCGGCGCCACGCTGCTCGGCGACGTCAGCAAGGTGTCGTTCCTGACCCAGGCGTTCGACAGCGGACTACCGCTCCCGGAGGAGCGGGTGTCGCTGATGTTCGACATCGGCACCCCCGACGTGGAGATCGGCGTTGCCGAGTTGGCCGACGACGCTCAGGTGTGCAACTGCAACGGCGTGAGCAAGGCGGCGTTGATGCGATGCGTGCAGGACGGTGAGACGTCGGTGAGTGGGGTGATGGCTAGAACCAAGGCTGGTAAGGGCTGCGGATCGTGTAAGGAACTCGTCGGTCAGATCGTCGAGTGGGCGGCAGGCGGCACGGTCACCGACGACCCGTCCGCGTCGTGGTACGTGCCGAGTATTCCGTATGACAAGCCGACATTGATGCGCCATATCCGCGAACTCGAACTGCATTCTGTGTCATCCGTTTTCGCCGCCCTTGCCCCGGATGGGAAGGCAGACGCGACCTCGAAGATGGCCCTGGCGTCCCTGTTGGAGACGATGTGGGCCGACGAGTTCATCGACGAGCGGGACGCGCGATTCATCAACGACCGGGTCCATGCGAACATCCAGCGCGACGGCACCTTCTCAGTGGTGCCCCAGATGAAGGGTGGCGTCACCAACGTCGCTCAACTACGCAGAATCGCCGATGTGGCGGAAAAGTACGACGTCCCCATGATCAAACTGACCGGTGGCCAACGCATCGATTTGCTCGGTGTGCGCAAAGAGGACCTGCCCGCGGTGTGGGCCGACCTGGACATGCCGTCGGGCTACGCCTACGGCAAGAGCTTCCGGACGGTCAAAACCTGTGTCGGCACTGACTTCTGCCGGTATGGGGTCGGCGATTCGACGGCACTGGGCATCGCGATCGAGGAACGATATCAAGGCCTCGCCAGCCCGGCCAAGATGAAACTGGCCGTCACGGGCTGCCCCCGAAACTGCGCGGAGGCGCTGTGCAAGGACCTCGGCGTGGTTGCGATCGACGGCGGGCGTTGGGAGATCTATGTCGGCGGCGCGGCGGGTGCGCACGTCCGCAAGGGGGATTTGCTGGCCACTGTCGATGACACGGCAACTGTCATCACACTCACCGGCCGGTTCCTGCAGTACTACCGGGAGAATGCGAATTGGCTCGAGCGTACGTACGCGTTTGTGCCTCGTGTTGGTATCGACACGGTCCGCGCCGTCTTGATAGAGGAAGCCGACGACGCCTACCTCGCCCAACTGGACGCGAATATGCAGAAGTCCGTCGACGCGTATCGCGATCCATGGAGCGACGGCCGAAACCCGGTGACGCAAGGTCAGTTCCGCACATCGCTGCCACTCATCCCCTTGCCTCAGGTACCGGTGCGATGACGGACGTCGATATCGGGTCGATCGATCAAATTCCTGTCGGTGAGGGGCGCACGTTCGCAATCGACGGCGAGCAGATCGCGGTGTTCCGGCTGCGAAACGGTGCGCTGCGGGCCGTGGACGCGGTATGCCCGCACAAGGGCGGTCCGCTGGCTGACGGGTTGGCCGACGACGCGGTCGTCGTGTGCCCGTTGCATGGCCACACCTTTGATTTGTCCACCGGCTGCGAGGCGAGTGGCAACGAAATGTCCGTCCGCAGCTACCCCGTGGAGGCTATCGACGGCAAGGTTCGCGTCAGCTTTCGTCGGGCTTGACCGCCAGCACCGGCTTCGGGCATTCGAGCAGCAGCTGCTGCGACACGCTGCCCAGCAGCAGCTTTCCGACGGGACTGCGGTGCCGGATGCCGATGACCAGCAGTTCGGCGTCATCTCGGCGCATGGCTGTGAGCAGTTCCTCGGCGGTGTCCACCCCGACGGGCTGGGTGAGCTCGAATTGGACGCCGCACTCGCTGAGGTGCCGCTCGACGTCGTGCACTTCGTCGGACTGCGCGAATCGAGGGTCGGAGTAAGCCTCCCCCGATGTCGAATTGATGACCAGCAGCGTGGTGCCGCGGAGTTTCGCCTCGGCGATTCCGTGTTCGAGCGCGGCCCGGCCGAACGCGTCCGCGCTGTAACCGATGACGATCATGACTGGGCCGCCTTCTCGCGTTGGTCCTTATCGTCCTCGACGATGAGCAGGGTTTCCTCGCTGCGGTGCATGAGTTTGAGTATCAGTGGCATGAGTAGCAGGATCACCATCAGGACGTAAACGACGATCGCGACGGGCTCGGTGAACAGGCTGGTCCAGTCGCCGCCGCCGAGCTGCAGGCTCTGCCGGAGTTGACGTTCGATGCGCGGGCCGAGAATGACGCCGATGATGAGCGGCAGCACCGGTAGCCCGAACCTGCGCATCATCAGGCCGAGGAGTCCGAATACCAACAGCAGGGCCAGATCCAGCGGCTGTACGTTGACCGCGAGCGCACCGAGGCAGGCGAAGAACAGAATGCCGGCGTAGAGGTAGGGCCGGGGCGTGCGTAAGAGCTTGGCCCACAGCGGCGCCAACGGAAGGTTGAGTAGCAGCAGGAGCAGGTTGCCGATGAAGAGACTGGCGATCAGTGTCCAGATCAGCAGCGGCTCCTTCTCGAACAACGTTGGGCCGGGCTGGATTCCGTACGAGACGAACGCCGTCAGAATGACCGCAGCGGTGGCGTTCGTGGGCAGACCGAGCGACAGCATCGGCACGAGAGTGCCTGCGGCCGAGGCATTGTTGGCAGCCTCTGGGCCCGCGACACCTTCGATGGCACCCTTGCCGAACTCCTCTTTGTGCTTCGAGAGTCTTTTCTCGGTGATGTAGGACAGGAATGTCGGCAGTTCCGCGCCACCGGCGGGCAGCGCGCCGAACGGGAAGCCGTAGGCGGTGCCGCGCAACCACGGTTTCCAGGACCGCTGCCAGTCGCTCTTGCCCATCCAGGGCCTGCCGACGGGGATGACGTCCGCGGGGCGGCGACGCAGATGTGCTGCGACCCACAGCGCTTCGCCGACCGCGAAGATGGCGACCGCGATGATCACGATGTCGATGCCGTCGGACAGCAGCGGGATGCCGAATGTGGCACGCGGCTGCCCGGTGAGGAAGTCGATGCCGACTACGCCGATCGCCAAGCCGAGGAACAGCGAGATGGCGCCGCGTAGCTTCGAGGATCCCAGCACTGCGGTGACGGCGACGAGGGCGAACAGCATTATCGCCAGATACGACGGAGCGCCAAGAGTCACCGCGAAACGAGAGATCGGCGGTGCGAAGGCCGCGAGTAGTGCGGTGCCGATCGTGCCGGCCACGAATGATCCGATCGCGGCGGTGGCCAACGCTTGGGCGGCTCGCCCGGCCTTGGCCATCTTGTTGCCCTCGATCGCCGTGATGACCGATGAGGACTCCCCCGGTGTGTTCAACAAGATCGAGGTCGTGGAACCGCCGTACATTCCGCCGTAGAAGATGCCCGCGAACATGATGAAGGCCGCACTGGGGCTGACGTTGTAGGTGATGGGTAACAGGAGCGCCACCGTCATCGCCGGCCCGATGCCCGGCAGGACGCCAACTGCGGTGCCCAGCAGCACACCGATGACGGCGTACAGCAGATTCATCGGGGTCGCGGCCTGCTCGAACCCCTGGATCAGCCAGTCAAGATTGTCCATGTCAGAGGATTCCATCCAGAACGCCTGCGGGCAAAGGGATTCCAAGCCCGGAATAGAACGCGTAGAAACTGCCGACCGAGAGCACCGCACCGATGACGATGTTGCGGACGTAATGCTTACTGCCCAGAACTGTCGCGGTCCCCGCGAACAGCAGAGCGCCGGTGATCGCCCAGCCCAGCGGCATCACGAGCAGGATCGTGGCGACGAAGATGCCGACGAGTAGGCCGACGGTACGCCAGTCAGCCGGCGCGTCAGGGTCGACATCCTCACCGGCTTCGGCCTCCCCCATCGAACCGCGCGGGATCGCGATGGCCAACACGATTGCCAAAGCGATCAATACGACGCCGATGACGACGGGGAACATCTTCGGGCCGACGGGGTCGACCTTCGCAAAGCCCGCCTCGAGGGTCAGCGCGTCGTAGATCACGAATGCGCCGACCACGACGAGCACGGCACAGACGAGGTACTGCGCTTTGTCCGTTCGTTTCTCGCGCGGTGCGGTCACTGCATCGTCTGTCGTCGTCATACCAGCCCCAACTCGGTCAGGGTCGTGGAGACCCGGTTGTCTTGTTCGACGAGAAACTCTTCGAACGCTTCGCCCGTTATGAACGCGTCGGTCCAGCCGTTCTTCACCAGCGCGTCTTTCCACCCCTGGGTGGCGTGGAGGTCTTCGAGCACCTTGATCATCGATCTCCTGGCGTCATCGGAAATACCCGGCGGCGCAAGGACTCCGCGCCAGTTGGCGAAGGTCATGTCGATGCCGGACTCCTTGAGGGTCGGAGCGTCTATGCCTTCGACCCGCTCATCGCTTGACACGGCGAGCACGCGCAATTGGCCGGCTTCGATCTGATCGATGAGCTCGCCGGGACTCGACGTACCGACCGTGATCTTCTTGCCGAGCAGTGCGGTCAGTAGATCGCCGCCGCCGTCATAGGTGACGAAGTTGACCGATTTCGGATCGACGCCGACCGTTTTCGCGAGTTCCATGGGGAACAGATGGTCAGGTCCACCTGGTGAGGAACCGCCGCCGATCGTGACATTCGCGGGATCGGCTTTCCAGGCTGCGACGAAGTCCTGCACGGTCTTGAAGGGTGAATCGGCGGGAACGAAGATCGCTCCGGGGTCCTCGATCAACTTCGCGAGGGCGGTCGCATCGGATGCCTTGATCTTCGATCCGTTGGTGTACGTGGCGCCGACGACGCCCAGGCCCATCGTCATCATGAGGTCGTCGTTGCCCTTTTCGTTCATCAGCCGGGCCATCGCCACGGTGCCACCGGCGCCGAGCACATTGAAGACCTCGACCCGACCGGTGATGTCGTCGTCCTGCATGATCTTCACCGCAGTACGTGCTGTGAGGTCATAGCCGCCGCCGGGGCTGTTGGGCACCATCATCCGCAGGCGGTGTAGGCCGAGTTCGCCGCCGTCGCGCGTGACGCCGCAGGCTGTTACCAGAAGTGCGGCGATCAGGACGATGACGAGCATCGGCCGGGTGTGCTTGGTCTTCACGTCGTTCCCCAGTCTCTTGTGATGCTCAGCAATACTGGACCCAAACAGTGAGCTGAGTCACTGATATGGACGCAAAGGACGTTTTGGTCGTTGTGAAACTTCTCCGCTCACCCACGCGAGGCTTCCGCAGCCTGGCGGGCCAGTTTCTGGTCTTTCAGTTGCTGGTCGTCGCCATCGTGTTGATCGCGGTGGCGGCGGTGTCGTTGGCGCAGTCGACGCGGGAGTTCCGAGAGGTGCGTGGCGCTCGGATGATCGCCGTCGCCGAGAACATGGCGTCCACGCCGATCGTGCGCGACAGATATGCCGACCCCGGAGCCGCCAAGATGCTGGCGCCGGAGGTCGACCGTGCGGTAGCCCTATCGGGTGCGGGGCTCGCAGAGATCATCGACCCGGGCGGCAGGGTGCGGGCGTCGTCGGATCCATCGCGCATCGGCACCCAGGTCGACATGGGGCCGACGAGGGCGGACGAAGGGCGGGCCTGGTTCGGCGATCTGACGATCGGCGGGGTGCACAGCCTCGTGGGCGAGGTGCCAATCCTCGCCGACACCGGTGACGTGGTGTCGGTGGCGTCGGTCAGCGAGCGTTATCCATCGGTGTGGGAGTTGATGGGCGCGTCCGGGGAACGTGTGCTGTTCTATCTCGGCCTGGGCGCGGCGCTGGGCCTGCTCGCGTCGTGGCTGCTGTCGAGGCGGATCAAACGGCACACCCGTGGGTTGGAGATCGCTGAGATCGCCGGGCTTGCGGATCATCGGGAAGCCTTGTTGCACAGCATCCGTGAGGGCGTCGTCGCGGTGAACAACGAGGGCGACATCACGCTGCTCAACGACAGCGCACAGGACCTGCTGGGGGTGACCGACGATGCGGTGGGGCGTCCGGTGGACAGTGTCGGGTTGGATCCCGCGGTCGTCGACTTCTTGCTGTCGGGTGAGGACGGCCAGTCCGCCGGCGATACTGTGATCGTCACGCGGACAAGGGTGCTGGCGTTGAACCGGAGGGCGGCGACGAGCCAAGGCCGGCGGATCGGCACGGTCACGACGATGCGTGACAGCACCGAGCTGGCGGCTCTGCAGGGCCAGCTGTCGTCACACAAAAGTGTCACGGACACGCTGCGCGCACAGACGCACGAGTTCGCGAATCAGCTGCACACCATCTCGGGTTTGGTCCAGCTGGGTGAATACGATTCGGTGCGTGATCTGGTTGGCACCCTGACGCGACGGCGGGCAGAAATCAGTGATGCGGTGACGCAACGTATTTCCGATCCCGCCGTAGCGGCTTTGTTGATCGCGAAGACGACGCTGGCGGCCGAGAGCGGTGTGTCGCTCGAGATCGCCCCGGAGTCGCATCTGGCGGTGTTGCCGCCCGCGCTGGCGACCGACGTGATCACATTGCTGGGCAATCTCATCGATAATGCGGTCGATGTGTCGGTGGGGTCGAAGTCGGCTCTGGTCACGGTCAGCATCGGTGACGGTGAGGGGTTGACGATCTCTGTCGCGGACTCGGGGCCGGGTGTGCCCGAGCAACTTCGGGAGTCGATCTTTGCGCGGGGTGTGACCTCGAAGTCTGAGGTCCCCGGCGGGCGGGGTATCGGGCTGGCACTGGTGCGGATCGTGACGTCGCAGCACGGCGGATCGGTGCAGGTGACCGACGACCCGTCGGGTGGCGCACTTTTCGTGGCGAGGCTGCCGGCGAGCGTCGTCGCCGAGAAGGCCGCCCATGCGTGACGTGCTGATCGTCGACGACGATTTCATGGTGGCCGAGATCCATCGGCGATTTGTCGAACAGGTGGATGGCTTTCGGGCGACCGGGGTAATGCGAACCGGGACGGAAGCGCTGACCGCGGCAAAGGACTTGCAGCCCGACCTGGTGCTGCTGGACGTGTATCTGCCGGATATGACGGGCCTGGAGGTGCTGCAACAATTGCGGTCGGATGGGAACCTGGTCGGCGTCATCATGATCACCGCGGCGCGGGAGTTGGACACCGTCAAAGGCGCTTTGGACGGCGGGGCCGCCGATTTCCTGATCAAGCCGTTCGAGTTTCCGCAATTCAAGGCGAAGTTGGAGGCGTTCGCGGCACGGGCGGACACCCTGGAGTCCGCCGGTGGGATCGACCAGTCGCTGGTCGACTCCTTGTTTGGTCGGCCCGGTGGAGCGACACAGGCCCTGCCGAAGGGCCTCGGCGCCGAGACGGGTCGACTGGTGCTGGATGCGGTCCGCAGCGCCGGTGAGGTCTCTGCGGCCGAGTGCGCGGATCTGGTCGGGATTTCGCGAGTTAGCGCGCGGCGCTATCTCGAGCATTATCTGAGCACCGACGTACTGGAATTGCGATTGCAGTACGGCGCAGGCAGACCCGAGCGGCGCTATCACCTACGCGGCGTGTAGATCAGCCAGCTCGATGCCGATTCTGACTTCGACGTCACTCACGGTGATCAATCGAGATCCCGGCAGCGGTGGCGCCGTCGAGCGGTAATGCGCACCGGTGGGCGTCACGAAATCGGCGTTGTGGACGCCGTTTTCTTCGCTGGGACTCACCTCCCAGCCCGGTGACTCCTTGACGAAGTTACAGTGCGCGCACATGCCGAGACCGTTGAGAATGTGCGTCGGTCCCCCCTTGTTCTTTGGCACCGCGTGGTCGCGGTGCCGAATCGGCGCATCGCAATAGGGCGTTCGGCAGGTTCGGTCTCGCAGCCCGATGAACATCGCCAATCCCTTTGGAAAGCAACGTGACCGCGACTCCATAGCGACCAATGCGCCGGAATCCGGATGGCGATACAGCCGTCGCAGTGTGGCCTTGGAACGCGCGTCGCCAACCGCGGCGTCGACCAACCGCCGGGCCACCTCAGCGGGGATCGGGCCGTAGCCATCCACCAACGCTGGGCAGTTGTCTCCGCCAAACAATGTTTGATCTGATATCACCAGGTTCACCGCGACTGGCTCCGGAACCTCGGCAGGTCGACCGGTCACCCGCTCCACCAAGGTGTCCGCCATTACCTGGCCGCGAGACCGATCGTCAAACGTCGTATCGGCGGCGCGTTTGAGTGCCGCGTACACACTCACTCCCTGCTTGACCGGCAGCAGTGCGGTCAGAAACGTCATGGCGTCGGGCGCTGGACGAATGCTCACATTTCGTTCGGTCTCTGCCTTGGCTGCCCGGTCAACAACCGCCTGGGGATCGAGGCGATAGGCGATGCCTTTGGCAATCGCGGTGATCCGAGCGTCGCCCTTTCCGTCGAGACTGCCGACATCGGCGCATATTTCGGCATCCAGCGCTCGGCGATCCGCCACGCGGAGGCACGCCGACTCGCGCACGATCAGTGTGGCGCGCCATTCTGAGAGCGCGCCGCATTCCAAAGCGGCTAGCGTGTAAGGCATTTCGTGCACTAGGGCTTTGGCGAATCCCAGGTGACGATTGCCGCGCGACGGGGAATCACGTCGCGCCAGTGCCACCTCGCTGGCCACACCTCTGCCCCGCTTAGCCGCTGGCATGCCCTCAGCCGCTTCGCCGGCGCGTCGACGCTCATCCAACTCAGCCGCAGCGCGCGCCTGCCCGGCCGCGGCCGCTGACTTCAGCCGCTCCAGCTCGGCGATCCGGCCGATCAACTCAGCCTCGTCGGCGAGCGAATCCACCGAGGTCAGCGCTGCTGTATCGAGCATGCTTCGACACTATCCGGACCCACCGACAAGTTTTGGGTCTGGGTGATGCGTGGCGCTCAGCTGTTGCGGCGTCGGAAGATCCGGCGAAGTCGACCGCCGCGCTCTTCGGCCCGGGCGACTGGTGGCTCGGCCTTCGGCCGTACCACTGTGGCCGCAGTGTCCGAAACCGGCGCGTCAGGCGTTTCCACGTCAGAATCCGTTTCGGCGTCGGACTCTTCAGATTCCTCAGCCTCGGCATCGTCAGTTGCTGAATCCTCGGCCTCCGGCGGTACCTCTTCGTCTGTTTCGTCGGCGTCGCTCGCAGGCGACGCCGCGTCTTCGGCATCGTCGTCGGCCGCCACCTCGGCGGCGACTTCCTCGGCCTCATCGGCACTTTCGACCGCGGCGTCGTGAACCTCGGGTGCGGCGTCCTGCGCCTGGACCGCATCCTCACCCTCGACAGCACCCGCACCGCCGACGGAGTCGGCCTCATCCTCCGCGCTGTCCTCGGCCTCAGCCGGTTCGGGTAAATCGTCGGTCTCATCCTCGACGTGTTCTGCGGCCTCAGCCAATTCCACCGCAGGTTCGTCGGCATCGGCACCTTCGCCGGCTACCTCTGCGGCTTCTTCAGCCGCCACATCTTCGGCGGCTACCTCGTCGGCGAGCCCCTCGGCCTCATCGGCACTTTCAACCGCAGCCTCATGAACCTCAGGCGCAGCATCCTGCACTTCGACCGCGTCCTCACCCTCGACAGCACCCACGCCGCCGACGGATTCGGCCTCATCGTCGGCGCTCTCCTGGCCTTCGACGTCGTCGTCCGTGCCGTCGGCATCTTCGGCGGCTACCTCGTCGGCGAGCCCCTCGGCCTCATCGGCACTTTCAACCGCAGCCTCATGAACCTCAGGCGCAGCATCCTGCGCCTCGACCGCGTCCTCACCCTCGACAGCACCCACGCCACCGACGGATTCGGCCTCATCCTCCGTGCTGTCCTCGACCTCGGCCGGTTCGGGTGAATCGTCGGTCTCGTCCTCGACGTGTTCTGCGGCCTCAGCCAGCTCGACTGCAAGTGCGTCGGCATCGGCATCTTCGGCGGCTACGTCTGCTCCGACTTCTTCGGCCTCGGCGTCGTCGCCCGTTTCCTCGGCATCTTCGGCCGCTACCTCTTCGGCGACTTCTTCGGCCTCCTCGGCACTTTCGACCGCAGTCTCGTGAGCCTCGGGTGCGGCGTCCTGCGCCGCGACCGCATCCTCACCCTCGACAGCACCCACGCCGCCGACAGACTCGACCCCAGATTCCTCGTCGGCTGCAGCTTCCTCAGCCTCGGCCGCCACCGCCGCCGCAAGCAGTTTGGCTTCGGCGGCAGTCTCTTCATCGACGGAATCGTCAGGCTCGACATCTTCCACGTCGAAGTGCTCATCCGCGTCGGCCCGAGCATCTTCGTCTTCGTCCTGCCCGGCCGCCTTGGCCGCCGCTACCACGCCCGAAGTCGCCGCGACAGCGACGAGTTCGTCGGCCACCTCACTGATGAGCGACTCATCGCGCGGCTTACCCTTCAGCGTCGCCGGGTCCTCGCGACCCTTCGGCGCCACCATGAAGTACACCACCGCACCGATGAACACGAACGTCGACGTGAACGAGTTGACCCTGATATCGGCGATCAGCGTCGCCTGATCGCTACGCAACAGTTCGATCCAGAAGCGACCCAAACAGTAGCCCGCGACATACAGCGCGAACAGCCGGCCGTGACCGATCTTGAACCGCCGATCGACCCAGATTAACAGCGCGAAAATCAGGACATTCCACAACAATTCGTACAGGAATGTCGGGTGTACGACCTCATACAATTGGCCCGTCGATACACCATTGGCCAGGTCCGGGCTGACCACACCGTTGGCGCCCTCGCGCTCGTAGATCTCCAGACCCCACGGCACCGTCGTCGGTCGGCCGTACAACTCCTGGTTGAAGTAGTTGCCCAATCGGCCGATCGCCTGCGCCAGAATGATTCCCGGCGCAATCGCATCGCCGAATGCGGGCAGCGGAATGCCACGATTCCGGCACGCGATCCACGCTCCAACGCCACCAAGTGCTACCGCACCCCAGATTCCCAGGCCGCCGTCCCAGATTCGCAGCGCCCCGAGAATCCCTGGCTTGCCCTCACCGAAGTACTTAGACCAGTCGGTGATGACGTGATAGAGCCGACCGCCGATCAGCCCGAACGGCACCGCCCACAGCGCGATGTCATAGATGACGCCGCGCTCACCGCCCCTGGCTTCCCATCGCCGGTCGCCGATGACCAACGCCACCACGATCCCGACGATGATGAACAACGCGTACGCACGAATCGGAACCGGACCGATATGCCAAACGCCCTGTGACGGACTCGGAATGTAGGCGAGCACAGTCGTCGTCACGCGATAACCCTCTGCCGTACTCCCTCGGCGAGCTCAGCGGTCAGTGTCCGCACGGCGTCCTCCCCGTCCTGCAAGGCCGACACCAGCGCCGAGCCCACGATCACCCCGTCCGCATAGGCACCGATCTCTGCCGCCTGCTCGCGTGAGCGCACACCGAGGCCTACGCCGACCGGGATATCCGACACCGCCTTCACGCGGCTGACCAACGCGGGTGCCGCATTGGATACGGCGTCGCGCGCGCCGGTCACACCCATCGTCGATGCGGCATAAACGAATCCGCGTGAAGCCTCGACCGTCGCCGCCAACCGCTCCGGCGTCGACGAAGGCGCCACCAGAAAAATGCGGTCCAGGTCGTGGGCTTCCGATACCTCGATCCACTCCGACGCCTCGTCGGGAATCAGATCGGGGGTGATCATCCCCAGTCCGCCGGCCGCGGCCAGATCGCGCGCAAACGCGTCGACACCCCAGCGCAGCACCACATTCCAGTACGTCATCACCACGGCCCGCCCACCCGCGTTGCTGATCTGCTCGACCGCTGCCAACGTGTCGCGCACCCGCACACCGCCGCGCAGCGCCACTTCGGTGGCCGCCGCGATCGTCGGCCCGTCCATACCCGGATCCGAATACGCGATGCCCACCTCGACGAGATCGCAGCCGGATTCGACCAGCGCGGTCATCGCCGAGATCGACTTCGGCACGTCGGGAAAGCCGGTCGGCAGGTAACCGATCAGCGCGGCGCGGTCTTCCGCCCGGCAGGTGTCGAACATAGCGGCCAACCGGCTCACGATTCACCGTCCATCAGGCCAAACCATTTCGCCGCCGTCTCGACATCCTTGTCGCCGCGTCCCGACAGGTTGACCAGGACGATGGCGCCGCGACCCAGTTCCTCGCCCAGCTTCAGCGCTCCTGCGACGGCGTGCGCCGATTCGATGGCGGGGATGATTCCCTCGGTGCGGCACAACAGCGCGAACGCATCCATCGCCTCGGTGTCGGTGATCGGCCGGTACTCGGCGCGGCCGATGTCCTTCAAGAAGGCATGCTCGGGACCCACACCCGGATAGTCCAAACCAGCCGAAATCGAATGGGATTCGATGGTCTGCCCATCTTCGTCCTGAAGCAGGTACGAGAACGAACCCTGGAAAGCCCCGGGTGTTCCACCCGCGAATGTCGCTGCGTGACGTCCGGTTTCGACGCCGTCCCCCGCCGCTTCGAAGCCGACCAGCCGCGTCCCGGGATCGTCGATGAACGCGTGGAAGATGCCGATCGCATTCGACCCGCCACCCACACACGCCGTCACCGCATCGGGCAGCCGGCCGGCCAGAGACTGGATCTGCGCACGCGCCTCGAGACCGATTACCCGCTGGAAGTCGCGCACCATCGTCGGGAACGGGTGAGGTCCCGCCGCGGTGCCGAAGCAGTAATAGGTGTTGTCGGCGTTGGTGACCCAATCGCGAAAGGCTTCGTTGATCGCATCCTTGAGCGTTTTCGAACCGGCCTCGACGGACACCACTTCTGCGCCGAGCAGGCGCATTCGCGCGACGTTCAGCGCCTGACGTGCCGTGTCGACGGCACCCATGTAGATGATGCACTCCAGACCCAGTAGCGCACAGGCGGTAGCGGTCGCCACCCCGTGCTGGCCGGCGCCCGTCTCGGCGATCACCCGTGACTTGCCCATCTGCTTGGCCAGCAGCGCCTGACCGAGCACATTGTTGATCTTGTGAGATCCGGTGTGGTTGAGGTCTTCTCGCTTGAGGAACAGTCGCGCCCCACCCGCATGGTCAGAAAGTCTGGTCGCCTCGTAGATCGGCGACGGCCTGCCGGTGTAGTGGCGTTGCAGCCGATCCAGTTCATCGAGGAACGTCTGATCGCTACGAGCCTTCTCGTAGGCCGCGGTCACCTCTTCGATCACCGTCATCAACGCCTCGGGGACGAATCGTCCACCGTAGACACCGAAATGGCCACGCGCATCGGGATCGTGGACTGTGGGTTCGGCCACCGCCGCGCTGGAACGCGGCAACTCCGGCCCGGCGAGGTCGGCCATCAACGATCCTCTTCGCGCACGCGGCTCATCGCGTGTCAGCGTGAGGGTTTCGGGCAGGACGGGTGCGTACCTGCGGTGACCAGATCGGCAACGGCGCCGCGGGGGTCACCACTGGTGACCAGTCCCTCGCCGACGAGTACGGCGTCGGCGCCTGCTCCTGCGTATGCGAGTAGATCGGCAGTGCCGCGAACTCCCGACTCGGCGATGCGGATGACACCGCTCGGCAGGCCAGGGGCGATGCGCGCGAAGCAGTCCCGGTCGACGTTCAGTGTCTTCAGATCACGTGCGTTGACTCCGATGACCTTCGCACCGGCCTGCAGGGCTCGATCCGCTTCCTCTTCGGTATGCACCTCGACAAGCGCTGTCATTCCAAGCGATTCGGTGCGGTCGAGCATGGACTCCAGCGCCTGCTGTTCGAGCGCGGCGACGATCAGCAGCAGCATGTCGGCGCCGTGCGCGCGCGCCTCATGAATCTGATACGGGCCGACGATGAAGTCCTTGCGCAGCACCGGGATTGACACCGCTGCGCGCACCGCGTCGAGATCGTCCAGCGAGCCGTTGAACCGGCGCTGTTCGGTCAGCACACTGATGATGCGCGCGCCGCCGTCCTCGTATGCGCGAGCCAGCGCCGCAGGGTCCGAGATCGACGCCAACTCTCCACGTGACGGGCTGGCGCGCTTCACTTCCGCGATGACGCCGATGCCGGGTTCGCGCAGAGCCGCCAACACGTCCAGCGGAGACGGTGCGGCCTTGGCCGCTTCCTTGATGTCTGCGAATGGCAGAACAGCCTCGCGAGCTGCAACATCAGCGCGAACACCCTCAATGATGGTGTCGAGCACGGTTGCCGAACTCATGGGTGTTGATTCCTCTCGGATGATGCCCACAGATCTCTAACGAAGGGTAACGGTCGCCACACCCTCCGGTGTCACCGCCCCTTGTCCGGGTCGGTCGGGTCACGGCCCTCGTCGAGTGCTTCCCACAGCTGTCGCTCCGACATCGCGTCGTCCGTTTTGTCCGCCGGAACAGCCGTACGGCGTGCGTAGCGAGCCACACCCGAGATGTTCCTGGACGCCGAGCGCAGCAGCAGCACCGCGCACGCGAGTGTGACGACCGCTGCCAGCGCCGTGATCACTGCACCCCCGTAGTGCCGCTGAGTCCCAACCAGGTCGGCAACTGGCGCATCGGCCAGATCAGACGCCCTGACGCCGACGTCACGCATCACCCACAGGCTGATCGCCAGATACGCCATACCGGCGCTGGCGATCGCCGCCAGTACGGCCAGCGCCCGCAACGGCCAGCCCCGCACCGCCAGCGCGGCGATAGCGGTGGCCAGCAGCAGAACGGCCAGCGGCACCAGTGCGGTCGACCACGACCCACCGGACAGTGCGATTGTCCTGGGCTGCCCCAGCCCGTCGAACGACGACACATCGACCCACGTCATCCGCGACGCCCCCCACAGTCCCGCCGCGGCCAACACCAGCCCCAGCTGCGCGATCCGGATCACGGTTCGGTGAGCGTTTCCGCTGCCGCGATGGCGTTCAGCACCGCGCGGGCCTTGTTCGCCGCCTCCGTGTACTCGTACGGCCCGTTGGAGTCGGCCACGACTCCACCACCGGCCTGCACATACGCCGTGCCCGCGCGCATCAACGCCGTGCGAATCGCGATCGCGAAATCGGCGTTGCCCGCGAAGTCCAGATAGCCGAGCACGCCGCCGTACAGCCCGCGACGGGTCTTCTCGACCTCCTCGATCAGCTCCATGGCACGCACCTTCGGCGCCCCGGACAGCGTGCCCGCCGGGAAGCACGCCGTCACCGCGTCCAACGCGGTCTTGTCGCCGGCCAGCTCGCCATGCACCGTCGACACGATGTGCATGACGTGGCTGTAACGCTCGATGTGGCTGTAGTCCTCGACCCGCACGGTGCCGGGCCGGCAGACCCGACCGAGGTCGTTGCGGCCCAGATCGACCAGCATCAGGTGCTCGGCGCGCTCCTTCTCGTCGTGCAGCAGCTCCTTCTCGAGCAGCAGATCTTCTTCCTCGGTCTGCCCGCGCCACCGCGTGCCCGCGATCGGATGCGTCGACGCCCGGCCATCCTTGACCGTCACCAGCGCTTCCGGGCTTGATCCGACGATCGAAAAGTCCAGTCCGCCATCATCGTTGGGCACGTTGAGCAGATACATGTACGGGCTCGGGTTGCTCACCCGCAGCATCCGGTACACGTCGAATGGGTCGGCGTCGGTGTCCATCTCGAACCGCTGTGACGGCACCACCTGGAACGCCTCGCCCGCCTCGATGTCGCCGACGAGTTTCTCGACGATCGCCGTGTATTCCTCCACAGTGCGCTGTGCACGGTGCAGCGGCTCGGGCCTGCTGAACGTCGCGACGGTCGACGGGAGGGGCTCCCCGAGGGCCGCGGTCATCACATCGAGCCGGCTGACCGCGTCGTCGTAGGCCCAGTCCACCCGCTCGTCGGTGCCGTTCCAGTTCACCGCGTTGGCGATCAGCGTGATCGTGCCCTCATGGTGGTCGACGGCGGCAACGTCAGTGGCCAGCAGCAGCAACATGTCCGGCAGTCCGAGATCGTCCACCGCAAGCGACGGCAGCTTCTCCAGACGCCGCACCATGTCGTAGGCGAAGAACCCCACGAGACCCGACGAAAGTGGCGGCAGGCCCGTCACCGGCTCGGTCTTCAGCAGCTCAAGCGTCGCGCGCAGGGCCGCGAGCGGCTCACCGCCGGTGGGCGCATCCTTAGGGGTGGTGCCCAGCCAGACGGCCTCGCCGTCACGGACCGTCAGCGCCGACGGCGCACCGGCGCCGATGAACGACCAACGCGACCACGACCGGCCGTTCTCGGCCGACTCGAGCAAGAACGTCCCCGGCCGGTTGGCGGCCAGCTTGCGGTAGGCCGAGAGCGGAGTCTCGCTGTCGGCCAGCACCTTGCGGGTCACCGGCACTACGCGATGCTCGGCGGCCAGCGCCCGGAAGTCCTCGCGTGAGGTGGTGAGGGCAAGGTTGGCGGTCGTTTGCACCCATCAATTCTCCCAGACGCGTGCCAGCGGCGACGACGACGCAGGGGTCAGCGGACTGGTCAGCACGACCGGCCCCTGCGCCATGAACCGCGGGGTGCGGCCGCGGTGCTCGTCGGCGGCATGAACCGTGAACGGGTGAACGAGGAACATGTCGCCGGGCTGTCCGGTCGCGTGCACCACCGGACGATGCGCGCTCGCCTCGTCGACCAGCCGACCCATCTCGGCGAACTCCACCGGATCGGGACCCAGCACGCGGGCCACGTCGCGGTGCGATCCGGCCCGGATGCGAGTGGGTGCGTCGTCCGGACCGACCTCCGAAAGCAGGGTGAGCAACAGCACCGTGTGCGGACGTCCGGTCACCGCCCACGACCCGTCGGGTTGCGGCGTGTTGGCATCGATGTGCCAGCCGCGGTCGTCGTTGGGCGGTGCAACGGGGAACCGAACGGGGATGTTGCCCAGCGCGCCTCGCGGCAACCACGCTCCGGCACCGCAGACAACGTCCAGTGCTTCCGCCAGCACCGGACTGCGCACCAGCTCACCGAACGGCCCTTGACCCGTCAGATCGGCCGCCCAGCGAACGGGCTCCGACCAGCCGGCGGGATCATCGGGCGACAGCTCCATCTGCTGCCACAGCACGGCACGCGCCGCATCGGCGACACTGCGGGAAGCCACCTGCTCGATCTTCGCGTAGCCGTTGGACATGAACTCGTCGACATCCAGCATCGAACGTACGCTCTCACGGCCACGGCAACCCGCGCCAACGAATTTCGGTGGGCGTAGCGTGGCGATCATGAAACGTGGCGACCAGGTTGCAGAGTTCGAATTGCCGGACCAGACAGGCACTGTGCGAAGCCTTACGGAGTTGCTCGCGGGTGGACCGATCGCGCTGTTCTTCTACCCTGCCGCAATGACGCCGGGATGCACCAAAGAAGCGTGCCATTTCCGCGACCTCGCCGCCGAGTTCGCCGCAGTCGGCGCCAGCCGCGTCGGCATCAGCACCGATGCCGTCGAGAAGCAGGCGAAATTCGCCGACAAGCAGAGTTTCGACTATCCGTTGCTGTCGGACACCGGCGGCGCCGTCGCCGCACAGTTCGGGGTGAAGCGCGGGCTGTTGGGCAAGCTGTCGCCCGTCAAGCGGACGACGTTTGTGATCGACACCGATTGCACGGTCCTCGAGGTGATAGCCAGCGAGGTCAACATGGACACCCACGCAGACAAGGCGCTGGAGGTGCTGCGCCAACGTCAGTCCGCGTGACACCGGTCCTGGGCGTTGCTCGGTCCGAACGGTGCCGGCAAGAGCACGCCCGATTGCGTCACTCCATCGGTCACGTCAATCCCCGTCACCGGCTGCAGTATTCGTTGACGGTGCGCGAGGTGGTGCTGACGGGTATCACAGCGACCATCGACCTCCCGATGCGTTGGACGCCCGGACCCGAGGAACTCGGTCGGGCGGACGCGATGATCGACGCGGTCGGCTTGTCGCACAAGGCGACTGACGTGTGGCCGAACCTGTCGCAGGGAGAACGGGGTCGCACGATCATCGCCCGCGCGTTGGTGTCCGAACCGCGCCTGCTGTTGCTCGACGAGCCGACAACGGGCCTCGACGTCGCCGCACGAGAACAGCTGTTGGAAACCATTGATTCGCTCGACGAGACGCATCCCGAAGTCGCGTCGATCCTTGTCACCCACCATCTCGAAGAGCTGCCGACCACCACGACGCACGCCTTGCTGATCGCCGAAGGGCGCACCGTTGCCGTCGGTCCCGCGCGGACAACGGTGACGACCGACAACGTCAGCGCCGCGTTCGATCATCCGGTGGTCGTCGGCTACGACGAAGGCCGATGGACCGCCCGCGCCAAGGTCACCCGCATCATCGACCGGTGAGCGTCAAAGGTGGGTTCGCAGGTGCGCTTCGATACTTGCGCGAAATTCCCGCATCGAAGGCGCGTTGGGCTTCACACCGTCGGCGCCGTGGTACATCCCGGTAACCGTCACCAGCTCGGTCGGCACCCCGGCCGCTTTCAACCGTGCCGCGTAGTCGACGTCCTCATCGTGAAAGACGTCGAGGTCCCCCACGCCAACCCATGCGGGTGGCAGCCCCACCAAGTCGAGTCTGCGTGCTGGAGCGGCGTATTCGGGCGCATCCGACAATCGGGGGGCTCGACCCAGATACGCCGTCCAGCCGAACGCGTTGGATTCGGGCGTCCATGCGAAGCGTCCCTGACCCCGATGGTCACCGCGCAATGTGGATCTGTCGTCCAGCATCGGATAGACGAGGACCTGCGCCCGCAACTCGATGCCCTCGTCATGACAGCGCTGTGCGACCGCCGCGGCCAGACCGCCCCCCGCACTGGCGCCGACGACCGCGACTCGGGTCGGATCGATCCCCAAGTCGTCGGCGTTGGCGAGCATCCAGCGCAGCGCGGCCATACAGTCGTCCAGCCCGGCGGGAAACGGATGCTCGGGTGCCAGACGGTAGTCCGGCGAAACCGCTACCACCCCGAGGTCACTCACCAGGCGCCCGGTACCTGCCGCCTCGGACTCCGGGGTGCCGGCGACGTACCCACCGCCATGGATCCACAACACCGCAGGACTTGGCGTGAGGCGATGTTTCGGCATGAAAACCAAGGTGCGAACGGAGGACTCGTCGACCAGACGCCGTGTGACGGTGACGTCGGATCCCGGCCTTGTGCGGATCTTGAAGATCAATCGGAGCGTCCACAGGTTCTTGGCGGTCAACGGCGCCGCAACATACGGCAGTACCGGGCTTCGCAAGTCGGGTGCGACGCGAGACAACCCATCGCGGACCGCGAGATGGTTGCGCACCATCGCTGCGACAAGCGTCAGTCCGATGACCGCCGCAATCCGCTTCATCTCAGTCCTCCGCGGTCAGCAACATGTCCGCATCGAAGCAACTGTGGTCGCCGGTGTGGCATGCAGCACCGACCTGGTCGACTTCCAGCAGCACCGTGTCACCATCGCAGTCCAGTCGCACCGAGTGCACATACTGGGTGTGTCCCGACGTGGCGCCCTTGACCCACTGTTCACCCCGCGACCGCGAATAGAAGGTAGCCTCACGGGTTTCCAACGTCCGTGCCAACGCGTCGTCGTCCATCCACGCGACCATCAGCACCTGGCCGGTACCGCGCTCCTGCACCACCGCGGCGAACAATCCGTTGGCGTCGCGCTTGAGCCGGGCGGCGACGTCGGAGTCCAGTGCGCTCATCTCACGACGATCCCTTCTGCCGCCATGGCCGCCTTGACCTGGTTGATCGTCAGCTCTCGAAAATGGAACACGCTCGCAGCCAGCACCGCGTCAGCACCTGCAACAACCGCGGGCGCGAAATGTTCCGGCGCCCCTGCGCCACCGCTGGCGATCACCGGGACGTTGACCGCCCCCCGCACCGCCGCGATCATCGGCAGGTCGAAGCCGGCCTTGGTGCCGTCGAAGTCCATCGAGTTCAACAGGATCTCGCCGACACCGAGTTCGGCTCCCCTGGTCGCCCATTCGACGGCATCGATTCCGGTGCCGCGTCGCCCGCCGTGGGTGGTGACCTCCCAACCCGACGGTGTCGGTTCCTGGTCCTGCGGCACCGTGCGCGCGTCGACCGAAAGCACGATGCACTGCGAACCGAACTGGCGCGACAACTCGGCCAGCAGTTCTGGTCTGGCGATGGCGGCGGTGTTGACCGCGACCTTGTCGGCACCCGCGCGCAACAACACGTCGACATCGGCCACCGACCGCACACCACCGCCGACCGTCAGCGGGATGAACACCTGCTCTGCCGTGCGCTTGACGACCTCGAGCATGGTCGCCCGTCCGGCCGACGATGCGGTGACGTCCAGGAACGTGAGTTCGTCGGCGCCCTCGGCGTCATATGCCGCGGCCAGTTCGACGGGATCCCCGGCATCGCGCAGGTTCTCGAAGTTCACGCCCTTGACGACCCGGCCGTCATCGACATCCAGGCAGGGAATGATGCGAACCGCGAGGTCCATCTAGTAATCCTCCGGTGTGCCGACCGATTGCAGCAGTTCGAGTAGTTCCCCGTGCACGCCCGGCGCCCCGACCAACGCTGAGCGCGATTCGGTGGTCCAATCGGTGCCGTCCAGGTTCGTGACGATGCCGCCCGCCGCCCGCACCAGCGCGACACCCGCGGCGTGGTCCCACAGGTGCGCGCCGAAACTGATGGTACCGCCGAGGATTCCGGACGCGGTGTAGGCGAAGTCGACGCCGGTGGCACCGTGCATCCGCATGCGCGAGCATTTGCGGCTCAGGGTTTCGATCACCGCGAGTCGGTACCGCCCGGGCACCTTGCCTCGCGAGTCGACATTGAACGTACTGAGCCCGACGATGGACTCGGATAGCTGCGCGGGCCGCAGCGCCGGCTGCTCGACACCGTTGCTGTGCAACGGTTTACCGACGACACCGGTGAACCGCTCACCGGTGAACGGAATCCAGGTCAGGCCAGCGACGGGCTCGCCATTGCGCAACAGTCCGAGCAGGATGGCCGCCATCGGAGATCCGGCCGCATAGTTGAACGTCCCGTCTATCGGATCGAGCACCCATACGAGCGGCGAATCGACATCGGCGCCGCCGAATTCCTCGCCGTGGACCTCGATGCCGGTCTCTCGCCGCAGCGCCTCGACCACCTGGCGTTCGATCGCGAGGTCCACTTCGGTGGCGAAATCGTTACCCTTCTTCTGCACTGCCGAATCGGCACGGTGACCTTCGATGAACGGCTTGGCCGCATCGTCGAGGATGCTGGTGGCCACGGCGACCAACCCATCGAGGTCCGCCGTATCGAGGGCCATCTACCGTGCCACCGCCGCGAGTGCCTCGGGAAGCGTGAACCGCCCCGCGTACAGCGCCTTTCCGACAATCGCGCCTTCCACGCCACGGTCGGTCAGGGTCGCGATCGCCCGCAGATCGTCGAGGCTGGACACCCCGCCCGACGCGATCACCGGTGCATTGGTGCGATCGGTGACCTTGCCCAGCAGTTCGAGGTTCGGCCCGTTGAGCGTGCCATCCTTGGTCACGTCGGTGACGACGAAACGCGTACACCCTTCGCGGTCGAGGCGTTCCAGCACGTCCCACAGGTCACCGCCGTCGGTTTCCCACCCGCGGCCCCGCAATCGGTGGTCGTCGCCGGAGATCTTCACGTCGAGCCCGACGGCCACCTTGTCGCCGTGCTCGGCGACGACCTTCGCGCACCACTGCGGATTCTCCAGCGCGGCGGTGCCGAGGTTCACGCGGGCGCATCCGGTGGCCAGGGCCGCCTCCAGCGAGTCGTCGTCGCGGATCCCCCCCGACAGTTCCACCGCGACGTCGAGCCGTCCGACCACCTCGGCGAGCAGTTCACGATTGTTGCCCCTGCCGAATGCGGCGTCGAGGTCGACCAGATGGATCCACTCCGCGCCGTCACGCTGCCAGTTCATCGCGGCGTCGAGCGCCGAGCCGTATTCGGTCTCGCTGCCAGCCTTGCCCTGCATGAGGCGAACGGCGCGACCCTCGACCACGTCAACGGCGGGAAGCAGTATCAATGTCACGGCCGACAACCTAGAGCCCCTCAACCCAATTGCCCAAAAGCAAAGCCCCGGCGTCGCCACTCTTCTCCGGGTGGAACTGTGTCGCAGCGAGCGGTCCGTCCTCAACCGCGGCGAGGAACGGGACGGTATGGGTGGCCCACGTCAACTTCGCATCCGGGCTGCCTTCCCACTGCTGCGCGGCATAGGAGTGCACGAAGTAGAACCGGGTGTCGGGATCCAGACCCTTGAACAGGCGGGTGCCCGCAGGCGCGTCCACGACGTTCCAGCCCATGTGCGGGATCACCGGGGCATCCAACCGGATCACCGCACCGGGCCACTGACCGCAGCCGGTGCTCTCCACGCCGAACTCAACCCCGCGCGCGAAAAGGATCTGCATCCCGACGCAGACTCCGAGCACAGGACGTCCCAGGGCGACCCGCTCGGCGATGATCTTCTCCCCACCGATCTGGCGCAGACCGGTCATGCACGCCTCGAATGCGCCGACGCCCGGTACCACCAGCCCATCGGCGTTCATCGCCGCGTCGGCATCGGCGGTCACCTCGACGGATGCACCCGTCCGCTCCAGCGCACGCTGAGCCGATCGGAGGTTGCCGGAGCCGTAGTCGAGGACAACGACTTTAGCTGTCACAGTGCGCCTTTCGTCGACGGCACTCCCGTGACACGCGGATCGAACTCGACGGCCTGGCGCAGCGCCCGCGCGACAGCCTTGTACTCCGCCTCGGTGATGTGGTGCGGGTCGCGGCCGTACAGTACCCGCACGTGCAGCGCGATGCGCGCGTTCATCGCGATGGTTTCGAACACATGCCGGTTGACCACGGTGTGGTACGGCGCCTCGGATCCGGCAATGGTGAAGTGCAGCATGTGATCCGGTTCGCCGGTGTGCACACAGTAGGGCCTGCCGGACACGTCGACCGCGGCGTGCGCGAGCGATTCGTCCATGGGGATCCAGGCGTCGCCGAAGCGACGGATGCCCTTCTTGTCGCCCAACGCCTGCCCGAGCGCCTGGCCGAGCACGATCGCGGTGTCCTCGATGGTGTGGTGGCCTTCGATCTCGACGTCGCCCTTCGCGCGCACGGTCAGGTCGAAGCTGGCGTGGCTGCCCAGTGCGGTCAGCATGTGGTCGAAGAACGGCACACCGGTTTCGACGCTGACGTTGCCGGTGCCGTCGAGGTCGAGTTCGACCACGATGTCCGATTCCTTGGTCTTGCGTTCGATCTTCGCGATACGGGACGTGGTCACTGTGCTCCTATGGATACGAGTTCGGTAGCCGCCAGTCGACCGCTGACCTCGAGCAGCGCATCGTTCTCTTCGGCAAGTCCGGTGGTGGCGCGCAGGTAGCCGGGAATGCCGACGTCCCGGATGAGGACACCGGCAGCCAGATAACGCTGCCAGGTGGCGGATGCGTCGGCGAATTCGCCGAACAACACGAAGTTGGCATCGCTGTCGATGACGCGAAAACCCATGCCGCTCAATGCTTCGGCGACTCGCTTGCGCTCGGCGATCAGCGTGGCCACACTGCCCAGGGTGTCGTCGGCGTGGCGCAGCGCTGCGCGGGCGGCCGCCTGGGTCACCACCGACAGGTGGTACGGCAGCCGGACCAGCAGCATTGCATCGATTACCGCCGGGGCGGCGATGAGATAGCCGAGCCGTCCGCCGGCGAACGCGAACGCCTTGCTCATGGTGCGGGTGACGACAAGCCTGCTCGGGTACTCGTCGATCAGGTTGACCGCGCTGGGTTGGCTGGAGAACTCGCCGTAGGCCTCGTCGACGATCAGCATTCCGGTGGACATCGCTTCCAGGAGGCGCCGCAGGTGTTCCAGCGAAACGCTTTGTCCCGAAGGGTTGTTGGGGCTGGCGAGAAACACGATGTCCGGGGTGTGCTCCCTGATCGCCGCGACCGCGACGTCGACGTCGAGGCTGAAGTCGTCGGCGCGGTTCGCGACGAGCCACTTTGTCTGCGTCCCGTCGGAGATGATGGGGTGCATCGAGTACGACGGCACGAACCCGATGGCGCTACGTCCGGGGCCACCGAACGCCTGCAGAAGCTGCTGCAGGATCTCGTTGGAACCGTTTGCCGCCCAGAGGTTGTCGACATCAAGGGCGACACCGGTCTGCGCACTGAGGTACGCGGCGAGATCGGCGCGCAACGCCACCGCGTCACGATCGGGGTAGCGGTGCAACTCCCCCGCGACTGCCCGGACCGATTCGGTAACGTCGTCAACGAGCGCCTTCGTCGGGGGGTGCGGATTCTCGTTGGTGTTCAGCCGCACCGGCACCTGCAACTGCGGCGCACCGTACGGCGACTTACCGCGCAGATCTTCGCGCAACGGGAGGTCGTCCAATGAAACTGATCGACCCGGCGGCTGCGCTCTCACTTCTTCGCGTAAGCGGCTCATCACCTTTCGAACCTCCGCCGGACCGCTTCGCCGTGGGACGGCAGGTTCTCGGCTTCGGCGAGCGTGATGACGTGCCCGGACACGTCCTTGAGCGCGGCCTCGTCGTAGTCGACGACGTGGATGCCGCGCAGGAACGTCTGCACGGACAGCCCGCTGGAGTGCCTGGCACAGCCGGCGGTGGGCAGCACGTGGTTCGATCCCGCGCAGTAGTCGCCGAGGCTCACCGGCGCGTACGCACCGACGAATATCGCACCGGCCGAACGGATTCGACCGGCCACGTCGCGGGGGTTGACGGTCTGGATCTCCAGGTGCTCGGCCGCGTAGGCGTTGACCGTACGTATGCCCGCCTCGAGGTCGTCGACCAGAACGATCGCAGACTGCTTACCGCTCAGCGCCGCTGCCACCCGCTCGCGGTGGACCGTGGTCTCGAGCTGGTTCGCCAGTTCCCTATCGGTGGCGTCGGCCAGCTCGGTGCTGGTGGTCACCAGCACGCTGGAGGCCATCTCGTCGTGCTCGGCCTGGCTGATCAGGTCGGCGGCCACGTGCATGGGGTCCGCGGTGTGGTCAGCGAGGATCGCGATCTCGGTCGGGCCGGCCTCTGCGTCGATCCCGACCTGTGAACGGCAGATCCGTTTGGCCGCGGTGACCCAGATGTTGCCCGGCCCGGTGACCATATCGACCGGGGCCAGCTCGGCCCCGTCGGTGTCGGTGCCACCAAACGCCAGCAGCGCGACGGCCTGCGCGCCGCCGACGGCCCACACCTCGTCGACGCCCAGGAGCCGCGCGGCAGCCAGGATCGTGGGGTGCGGCAGGCCTTGGAAGGGACCCGGCTGTGCCTGCGGCGGACTGGCGATCACCAACGAATCGACACCAGCCATTTGGGCGGGCACGACGTTCATGACCACGCTGGACGGATAAACGGCGTTGCCGCCCGGGACGTAGAGGCCGACGCGCTCGACCGGCACCCACCGTTCGGTCACGGTGGCGCCGGGGGCGAGCGTCGTCGTGGTGTCGGTACGGCGCTGGTCGGCGTGCACAGCACGGGCGCGGTCGATCGCCACCTCGAGCGCGGCACGGACGTCGGAGGGCAGTTCGTCCAGCGCGCTCTGCAGATGAGCCGCGGGCACCCGAACCTGCGTGGGTCGCACGCCGTCGAACGATTTACTGAATTCGAGGGCTGCTTCAGCGCCGCGATCGGCCACCGCGCTCACGATGGGCCGAACCTTCGGCACCACCGCGTCGACGTCCACGCCGCCGCGCGGCAGGGCCGACCTCAGGCGAGCAGCCGATAGCTCGGTGCCCCGCAGATCGATGCGGGCGAGCAGGACTGACGAATCACTCACGTAGCCATTGTCCCAGAACAGGCCAAATCGTTATCGGCTGCGCCACGCAGCGTCGCCCGTCGAGTCACGAGAGCGTGCTTACTTGCAGAGATCGGCGATCTCGGCGCTGGACACGTCGGCTTCCTTCAGCCTCGCCGACTGGGCCGGATCGGAGTTCGGGATGCCGGCGATCGAGTGCGCCCCGATATCCATCAATCGGTTGGCGAACGTGCGGATGGCGTCCGTTAGATCCGGCGATGTATCCGGCTGTAGACGAGCCAGCAGGTACTGACCACCGCCGACGAGCGACAGGCGCGCGTTGGCGGCGACGGCCATCGAGGCGGTGACGTCCTCGGGGCCGCCCGGGGGTTGCAGGTTGGTATTCGTCTGGACGCCGGCCCGAACGACGTTGAACGCCTCGCAGATGCTGCCCTTGGGGTTGTCGGCAGCATCGCCGGTGAAGACGGAAGGCGACTCTTCTGACTGAGCTGACTGGGACGACTTCGGGTCCTTGATCAATACCCAGGCGGCCAGACCCACCGCTGTCAGCGCGACGATCAGGGCCAAGACGGACACGATAGAGCTCTTGGCAGACTCCGCTGTCTCAGACATGCGGCCGACACTAGCTCCACCTTCGGGGCCGTCGATTCGATTCTCATCGTCACGTAGTGTCCAGATTCATGTCCGCCAAGGATCACCCAAACAACGCGCCGGGCGTCCCGATGATCTATCCGCCCGCGTTCGAGCGCCTGCAGATCAAGTACATGAACCCGATGGTCAAGCGGATCGCGCGGTTCATGCCCGGCGTCGCGAAGATCCAGCATCGCGGCCGCAAGTCCGGCAAAAGCTACGAAACCGTCGTCACCCCCTTCCGTAAGGGCAACACCCTCGCGATCACGCTCGGCCATGGCAAGACCGACTGGGTCAAGAATGTGCTCGCCGCCAACGAGGCCGACGTGATGTTCGGCTCGCGCACGGTCCACATCGTCAACCCGCGGATCCTGCCCGCGGGTAGCGGAGGAGCCGAGGACCTGCCGTTCATGGCGCGCACACAAGCGAAGAAGATGGCGATCCTCGTCGCCGATATCGCCTGAGCTAACGCATGAAGACCGTCTTGCCCGTCATCGCGGGCCAGACGTCGGCCGCCGCATCCCAGGGCGCCACGCGGTCGACCGCGGGAGTGACATCGCAGCCCGCCTGGAGTAGTTCGATGACCTGGGGAATGGCGGCGCGGGCGTTGACCCGCCCCGTGACGAACCTGACTCCGCGCGTGTACATCGAGAGCAACGGCATCTCAACCGCGCCCTGGTAATAGATGCCGGTGTCGGTACACACTCCATCGGGCCACGTCACGCGTAGCGTCGCCGCCAGCACGTCGGGGGCGGCTGAGGTGTGGACGGTGACCGGGTAGCTGCCCAGTGACTTGTCCGGCTTGGGTCTGTCATGCACCGTGGCCCCCAGCTTTTCGGCTGCGGCCAGCCGGTGTGGATCGATGTCGACATAGTCGACGCGGTAGCCGAGCGCGACGCCAAGTCCCGCCGCGTACAGGCCGATGGATTGCCGTCCGGCGACGAGGACACGTCGATCCACGTCGTCGAGCGCGTCGAGTTCGGCCCGGTAGGGCCCGACGCCGCGCCAGGCGTCGACGATGTTGTCCGAAAGCGACGCGATGCCGATTGGGTCCACCCCGCGCGGTATGGGCACCAGCATCGCGTCGGCGTACGGCACGTGCACCAGATCGGCCATGAATCCACCACCGTCGAACCCGGCGAGCGGCGCCATTCCGTACATCGCCATCAGCGGCAGCGCGCCGCACGATCCCGTCACTCCCCTCCGGCATTCGCGGCATTGCCCGCAGCTGATCTGGAACGGAATTACAACCTGGTCGCCGGGCGCCACACCCTGTACGGCATTCCCCACGGCAACGACCTCACCGATGCCCTCGTGCCCGACGGCGTGTCCGGGCGGCATCGGGAGCCTGCCCTCGGCGACGGCCACGTCGAGGTCGCAGCACGCCACCACCGTCGGACGAACGATGGCCTGCTCAGGAGCTTGGATCTCGGGCTCGGCGGTCTCGCGCCAGGTGTAGGTGCCCATCTCCTCGAATACCAGCTGTTGCATCGGCGTCCCTTCTTTAGCGACTGTTCAAGTATTCTTGAGTGACCTTTCAAGTAAAGTCAAGGGATGCCCCGCCCCGATCGGAGCCGCGCCGCACTCGTCGACGCCGCGGCCCTGCTCTTTCGCAGGCAGGGCTACGCGGCAACCGGTGTGAACCAGATTCTGGAGACCGCTGACGTCAAGGCCGGATCGCTGTACCACCACTTTCCCGACGGCAAACAGCAGTTGGCCGCCGCCGTGGTGGACAGCGCGGGAACCGACATCGAAACGCGACTGCGGCAGTTCCTCAGCAGCGGATTGCCGGTGTCCGACATCGTGGACGGCTGGATCGATCTGATGTCCTCGGGGCTGGCGATGGACCGGCGCGACGGCTGCCCCATCGAACCGATCGCGACCGAATCAGTGAACGCGAGCCCGCTCGTTCGTGAAGCATCGTCTCGGGCATTTCGCGCGTGGCACATGGCCATCGCGGACCGGCTGCGCGACGACGGATGGACCGAGCCCGACGCCAATGAGACGGCGCTCGCCGTCGTCGCGCTGCTCGAAGGGGCGCTCATCCTGTCGCGTATCGCGGGTGACAGCGCCGCGCTCGACGCCGCGAAGGTGGGCGCACGCACGCTGCTCACCAGATAGCTATTTGCACAGCTCTTCGAGGCTGGCGTTCAGGTCGTCCGCGTTCTTCAGTCGCTGCGCCTGCGCGGGATCGTCGTTCGTGACGCCGGCCGTTGCATTGGCGCCGATATCCATCAAGTTCTCGGCGAATTCGCGGACCTTGGCGGCCAGATTCTCCGGAGTCGCGGGGTCCAGCCGCGCGACGAGGTACTGGCCGCCGTCGTTCAGCGAAACCCGCGCATTGGCAGCCACCGCCTGCGCGCCGGTGACGTCACCCGCCCCGCCCGCCGGCATCAGGTTGGTATTGAGCGAGACACCCCGTCGCACGATGTCGACGGCCGCGCAGGCCCTGGCCTTGGCATCGGCGACCTGTGCCGCGTCATAGTTCCTGTTCGCGGGGTCCGACCGGTACAGCGACCAGGCGGCCAGTCCGAGCGCGGCGACCGCGAGAACCAGACTGATGACGGTCAGCACCACGAGGCGGCGCGAAACGGCGTTCACGATGCGCCATCGTAATGGCCTGTGCTGTTTAGAGATCCAGGCCGATGTCGAGCACCGTCACCGAGTGGGTGAGCGCACCGACTGCCAGGTAATCCACACCGGTTCCGGCGTACTCCGCCGCCGTCTCGAGCGACAACCCGCCAGAGGACTCCAGCTTGGTTGCAGGCGAGCGTGCATCACGGCGCTGCACCGCAATCTGCGTCTGCCACACCGGAAAATTGTCGAGCAGCACGAGTGCCTGATCCCCCAGGTTCTCGGCGAACACCTCGTCGAGTTGCTCCAGCGAGTCGACCTCCACCTCGCATGGCAGATCCGGCGCGGCCGCTCGTACGGCACGCAGCGCGGCCACCACCGAGCCGGCGGCGGCAACGTGGTTGTCCTTGATCAGCGTGGCGTCACCCAGCCCCATCCGGTGGTTCACACCGCCTCCGACCCGGACCGCGTACTTCTGCAGAGCCCGCAGTCCGGGCAATGTCTTGCGGGTGTCCCGGATCTGGGCTCCGGTACCCGCGACGGCGGCCACCCAGTCCGCGGTCGTGGTGGCGATACCGGACAGGTGACACACCAGGTTCAGCGTGGTCCGTTCGGCGGTCAGCAAGCCCTGCGTCGGCGCTTCGACGGCCAGCACCACCCCGCCCGCGTCGAGCCGCTCACCGTCGTCGACACGATGCTTGACGACGTACCCGCCTGCCCCGATCACCTCGTCGAGTACCAGCAGCGCGATGTCCACACCGGCGATGACGCCGGGTTGTCTGGCGACCATCGACGCGGTCGTCGTGGCATCCGCGCTGACTGTCGCCAGCGTGGTGACATCGGGGCCGTACCGCAGGTCCTCCTCGAGTCCGCGGGCGATCACCCGGCGAGCCTCGGTCAGCTCATCGGCAGTCAGTTCCATCAGGCGCACACCACCGCGGGCACCAGGCTGCGGGCCATCGTCGGGTCGGCAGCCGGATAGTCGGCGCGGTGGTGACAACCCCGCGATTCGGTGCGCTCCAATGCGGCCGTCATCACCGCACCCGCCGCGCACGTCAGCGCTATATCTTCGAAATTTCTGCGCGAGTTGAGCTTCCGTGGAGTCGCGGTCTCCAAGACCTGCCCCAGCGAGCGCAGGCCGGCATCGTCTCTGACCACCGCCGCGTATCGTGTCATCGCCCGCTGCAGATCGGCCCTCGGCAGTGCGCGTCGGGTCGTGGACTCCGGCGGTGCCGCGGTGGCGATTCCGGCATTCGAAGCGTGTGCCGCTGCGGCCGTTCCGGCCCGGCCGCCGACGACGAGGCCTTCGAGCAGGCTGTTGGAGGCCAGCCGGTTCGCGCCGTGCATCCCGGTGCGCGCCACCTCCCCGGCCGCGAAAAGACCCGCCAATTCGGTGCGCCCGTGCACATCGGTCACCACTCCGCCGCAGCTGTAGTGCGCACCCGGGACGACGGGGATGGCTTGACGCGTCGGATCGATACCCGCATCCCGGCACGCCGCGGTGACGGTGGGAAAGCGTTTCTTGAAGCTCTTGATGCCGCGCGCGTCGAGGTAGACACAGGGGTCGCCGGTCTCGATCATCCGGGCGTTGATCGCAGCGGCGACGATGTCGCGCGGCGCGAGGTCGCCCATCGGGTGCACGCCTTCGGTCACCGAACGACCTCGAGAGTCAACAAGAACCGCACCTTCGCCACGTACCGCCTCGGTGATCAGCGGCCGTCTTCCGCCCGCATGCCCGTCGAACAGCATGGTCGGGTGGAACTGGATGAACTCGAGGTCGGACACCGGCAGCCCGGCCCACATCGCCAGCGCCACGCCGTCACCGGTCGACCCGTCGGGATTGGTGGTCGCCGAGTACAGGTGCCCCAATCCGCCGGTCGCCAAAATCACCGATCGGGTGTGAATGATTCCTGGACCATCGTCGTTGAGCGTCAGGACACCGGTGACCGCGCTGTCTTCGTGCAGGATCTCCAGCGCGACGTGGCTGCGACGGATGTCCAACCGAGCTGCGGCGACGTCGAGGGCACGCTGCACTTCCGCACCGGTTGCGTCGCCTCCGGCATGGATGATCCGCCTGCGCGAATGACCACCCTCGCGGGTCAGGGACCATTGTCCGGGTGCTGCTTCGTCGAACCGCGCACCATTTTCGACGAGATCACGCACCGCGCGGTAGCCATCCGCGACGATCGAACGCACCGCTGCCGGGTCACACAATCCGGCCCCCGCCGCCAACGTGTCGCCGACATGCGCGTCGACCGAATCGCCTTCTTCCCGAAGGACTTCCGGCAATACGACCGCGATGCCACCCTGCGCGTAGAACGTGGCGGTGTCGCCGGCCTTGCTGAGTACCATCACCTTCTGGCCCCGACGGTGTGCCGCGAGCGCCGCGCACAGACCCGCGACACCGGTGCCGATGACAACGACGTCGGCACGCTGCTGCCAGTAGCCGCGACCGCCACAAGCGGCCTGGCGCGTCACTCGCCGCCGCCGGGTTGTCCGATCTCGATCATCCGCAGCACGCTGGCACGGGCCAGACGGGCGGTCTCGGGATCGACGTCGACTTCGTCCTTGCCTTCTACGAGGCAGCGCAACAGCGCGGCCGGGGTGATCATCTTCATGAACTTGCACGACGCCCGGTCGTTGACCGCTTGGAAGTCGACTTCCGGTGCGGCGCGGCGTAACTGGTGCAGCATCCCGACCTCGGTCGCGACCAGCACCTGGCGTGCCCGGGTGTCGCGGGCCGCGTCCAGCATGCCGCCGGTCGACAAGATCTTGACCCTGTCCTCAGGGAACGCGCCCTCCCCTGCCAGGTACAGAGCCGAAGTGGCGCAACCACATTCGGGGTGTACGTACAGTTCGGCGTCCGGATGGGCGCGGGCCTGGGCGGCGAGTTCGTCGCCGTTGATCCCTGCGTGCACGTGGCATTCACCAGCCCACACATGCAGGTTCTTGCGGCCGGTGACGCGGCGCACGTGAGCGCCGAGGAACTGGTCCGGGCAGAACAGCACCTCGCGGTCGGCAGGGATCGAGGCAACGACTTCGACCGCGTTCGAGGACGTGCAGCAGATGTCGGTCTCGGCTTTCACCGCGGCGGTGGTGTTGACGTAGGACACGACCACAGCACCCGGGTGTTCGGCTTTCCAGGCGCGAAGTTCGTCGGCGGTGATCGAGTCGGCCAGGGAGCATCCCGCCCGCTGATCGGGTATCAGCACCGTCTTGCCCGGAGACAGGATCTTCGCGGTCTCAGCCATGAAGTGCACGCCGCAGAACACGATCGTGTCCTCGGGGACTTCGGCGGCGATGCGCGACAACGCCAGGGAGTCGCCGACGTGGTCTGCGACATCCTGGATCGCCGGCAGCTGATAGTTGTGCGCCAGCAGCGTCGCACCGCGTAGATCGGCCAGGCGGCGCACCTCGGCGGCCCATTCCTGGTCGCCGTCGACTCCAGAATATCCATTCGGACCTGCGACTATGCGATCCACCAGATCGTTAGCGGGCATGCGGTCCAAAACCGTCATAGCCGCCTCCTTACCTCCGTCGAGGTTTTCGACTTACAATCGAAAACATGTCCCATATTAGCACCGCGCATGAGGTGCTGGCCGCCGTGTTCCAGGTTCGAGCTGTCGATTCCCCGAAACCCGCACTTCACGTGCTGTTGTGGCAGCGTGCACTGGAGCCGGAGGCCGGAAAATGGGCTCTACCGGGCGGCAGCTTGCGCAACGACGAGGATCTGACCAGCTCCGTTCGGCGCCAGCTGGCCGAAAAAGTCGACCTGCGTGAGGTTGCCCACCTCGAACAGCTTGCGGTTTTCTCCGATCCCAGCCGCGTGCCGGGCACCCGCACCATCGCGTCGACGTTCCTCGGGTTGGTCCCCTCCCCTGCTACCCCGGAATTGCCGCCGGACACCCGATGGCACCCGGTCGACCATCTGCCGCCGATGGCGTTCGATCACGGCCCGATGGTCGAGCACGCCGTTGCGCGCCTCGTCGCCAAGCTGTCGTACACGAACATCGGGTTCGCCTTGGCACCAACTGAATTCGCCGTGTCGACACTGCGCGACATCTACAGCGCTGCGCTGGGCCATCCAGTCGACGCGACCAACCTGCAACGTGTGCTGGAACGACGCAACGTCATCACCCGCACCGGTACGACCGCTCGATCGGGCCGCAGCGGCGGTCGTCCCGCGGCGCTATACCGGTTCACCGACTCCCGCTACCGCGTGACCGACGAATTCGCCGCATTACGCCCGCCCGGGTGAGTCGGCTGGCTTCTTAGCGCTCTCTTAAGCAAGAATGGCCGGATGGATCTGGGCAGCGTCGCGCCAGCAGCTGGTGCAGAGTGGATCGGGCACGTCCCCCACGAGGAGCTGGTAGGCGGTGCCCGGCCGCAATTGCCGTCCGATGACCCGTTCTACGAACCGCCCACGGGCTTCCAGCACGCCACTCCGGGCACCGTCCTGCGCAGCAGGGACGTCGAGCTGGCATTCATGGGCCTGATCCCACAGCGCGCACGGGCCACCCAGCTGCTGTATCGCACCACTGACATGCACGGCAACGCCGACGCGGCCGCGACCACCGTGATCGTGCCGGCAGAGCGCACGCCGTCCGCCGTCACGCCGGTGATCTCCTACCAGTGCGCCATCGACGCCGTGACCTCACGCTGCTTCCCCTCGTATGCGCTGCGGCGCCACGCACACGCCACGGGGTCCGTCGCACAGTTCGAGTTCCTCCTGGTCGCCGCGTGCCTCGCTGAGGGCTGGGCGGTGTCGGTGCCGGACCACGAGGGCCGCCTGGGCATGTGGGGCGCCCCGTACGAACCCGGCTACCACGTGCTCGACGGCTTGCGCGCCGCCGTCAGCTCCAAACGGCTGGGGCTGTCAGCCGATGCGCCGATCGGGCTATGGGGCTACTCCGGCGGCGGACTGGCCACCGCCTGGGCCGCCGAGATGAGCGGCACCTATGCGCCAGACCTGAACGTCGTCGGCGCGGTACTCGGGTCACCGGTCGGCGATCTCGGCCATACGTTCCGCCGACTCAACGGCACGTTCGCGTCCGGGCTCCCCGCACTGGTCGTCGCCGCGCTTTCGCACATCTATCCCGATCTCGACCGGCTCATCCAGGAGCACGTCACCGAAGAGGGCAAGGTACTCCTCGAGCGACTGCACACGATGACGACCGCCGAGGCGATGGTCCGGATGGCCAAGAAGGACATGGCCGACATGCTCGACAGGCCGCTCGAGGAAATCCTCGACAGCCCTGCGGTCCAGCACGTCTTCGCCGACATCAAGCTCGGCGTCGCGGCACCGGCTCCGCCGGTTTTGATTGTGCAGGCGGTCCACGATCAGCTGATCTCGGTCGAGAACATCGACGAGCTCGCGGAGATGTACAGATCGGGTGGCGCGTCGGTGACCTACCACCGGGACATGTTCAGTGAGCACATGTTGCTGCACCCCATGTCCGCACCGATGGCATTGCGCTGGCTCATCGATCGGTTCGCCGGAAAGCCGTTGTCCGAGCACATGGTTCGGACCAAGTGGCCGACGCTGCTGAATCCGATGACCTACGTCGGCATGGCGCGACTGGCGAAGATCGTCGCCAAGGTGGTCACAGGTCGGACGGTGGAGCGGTCCCCGCTTTAGCGATCGCATCGTCGAGCTGGGACTCGACGGGCGGCCAGGCGCCCAGGTCGTCGCGCGGGATCGACACCGCGATGAGCGCGTAGACCAGCGCCGCCATTGCCGCGGGAAACAGGATGGTCAGGGCCATCAGCAAAGGTGCGTGCCCGAAGAACACCGGGGGTGCCTCGACCACGTAGTGCACGCGATGGTCGGGTGAAATCGGCGCGCTGGCAACATCGATGGTCCCGTACCGCCAATGCGCCAGTGCCGCACCGACTCCCGATGCCACACCGGCCGCGGCCGCGGATCCGAGACCGAGTGCCGCGACCATCAACGGGCCGCGGTGAGCACGCCATTGCCACACCAGGACGGCCGCCACGACCGCCATCACACACAGCATGCCGACCGCCAGGAAGGCAGCGACGAAGAAGTGGTCGGCTTCGTTGCCGAGGTACGCCCTGACCCGTTCGCCGCTCTTCGTCAACGCCACCACACCGTGCACAGCCGGGGCCACCGCCGCCCACAATGCACCGATCACTACCCCAGTGAGCGCCAGTCCGGCGACGACGATCAGGGCCGCGCGTCGGCGCGAAACACGCGGGGGGACGAGCTCACTCATCGTGACCCCAGGCTCATCGCTGCTCCAGATCCTTCGAGTCCGTCAGGCCGTGCCGCGAACATTTCGCCGACCACCCGTCAGGACGCACCTGCACAATCATCCGGCGGCCGCACTCCGCGCAGAAGCGGGGGGGTTCGAGACCCAGTTGCGCCGCCGCCGGCAGCGGCGTGCCGTCGGGCTCACCCGTGTAGACGTTGAACGCCATCACTGAACGGTTATCAGAGGGTGGCGTTGAGCGCCTTGATGGGCATCTGCAGATCATCGAGCAGCTGTAGGTCGGACTCGGCCGGCCGGCCCAGCGTCGTCAGATAATTGCCGACGATCACGGCGTTGATACCACCGAGAATGCCCTGCTTGGCGCCGAGATCACCGAGCGTGATCTCGCGACCGCCGGCGAACCGAAGCATCGTGCGCGGCAACGCCAGCCGGAAGGCCGCGACTGCCTTGAGCGCCTCGGCTGCCGGCAGCACGTCCAGGTCACCGAACGGCGTGCCCGGCCGCGGGTTGAGGAAGTTCAGCGGCACCTCGTGCGGATCGAGTTCGGCGAGATTGGCGGCGAATTCCGCGCGCTGTTCCAGCGTTTCGCCCATCCCGAGGATGCCGCCGCAGCAGACCTCCATGCCCGCTTCGCGGACCATCTGCAGGGTGTCCCACCGCTCTTCCCAGCTGTGGGTGGTCACGACGTTGGTGAAGAACGACCGCGCCGTCTCCAGATTGTGGTTGTAGCGGTGGACGCCCATCTCGGAGAGGCGCTCGACTTGTTCGGCGGTGAGCATGCCGAGCGAGCACGCGATCTGGATGTCGACCTCGTTGCGGATCGCCTCGATGCCCGCCGCCACCTGCGCCAGCAGTCGCTCATCGGGGCCGCGCACCGCGGCGACGATGCAGAATTCGGTGGCCCCGGTCTTCGCGGTCTGCTTCGCGGCCTCGACCAGACTCGGGATGTCGAGCCACGCGCTGCGCACCGGCGAGGCGAAAAGGCCCGACTGCGAACAGAAGTGGCAGTCTTCGGGGCAGCCACCGGTCTTGAGGCTGATGATGCCCTCGACCTCGACATCGGGTCCGCACCAGCGCATCCGTACCTCGTGGGCCAGTGCGAGCAGCTCGTCGAGGTTCTCGTCGGGCAGCCGCAGCACCTGAAGCGTCTGATCCTGGTCGAGGCCTTCGCCGCGCTCCAAAACCTGGTCGCGTGCCTTCGCCAGAATGTCGCTCACCCGTGAGTCCTCTCGTCTTGAACACGTCGGCGAGCCGACACTTGAACACCGTTCAGGTTAGGCTACCGGGGTGCAGCTCCACAAACGCGACGTGGTCGAGGCGGCGGCAGCCCTCCTGGACGAGTACGGAATCGCCGACCTCACGATGCGACGGCTCGCGCGCGAGCTCAGCGTGTCCCCCGGCGCCCTGTATTGGCATTTCGCCAACAAGCAGGAACTCCTCGGCGCCATCGCCGACCGCATTCTGGACGGAGTCCCGTCGGCCCGCGGCGTCGTCGAGGTATGCAACCGGCTTCGTGACGCGCTGCTGTCGCACACCGATGGCGCCGAACTGGTGTCGGCTAGCTTCGCGGCGGGCCAGTCGTCGGCGATGAAGCAGATTCTGGCCGTCCTGACCGAGGCGGTAACCGAGGTCGGCGTCGACGCCGCGCACGCCGAGCTGGCCGCCCGCACGGTCGTCTACTACGTGCTCGGCTTCACCGTGGACGAGCAGTCGCGTCTGCAATGGGATGCCGCCGGCGCCGAGCTACCCGAGTGGCAGTCGGTCCTGGCCGACGATGCCAACGCGCGGTTCGCGTTCGGCTTGCGGCTGTTCGTCGACGGCATCAACGTCTCTCAGAAGTCGCCGCTGGCATTCGGGCCGTGATCACCGTCGACGACGTGCGCAGTATCGCCTCGACGCTGCCGAGGTCATACGAAGCCGTCGTCCGCGACGAGATCCGGCTCCGCGCGGGACGGCTTGTGTACGCCGCGTTCTCACGCGACGAGACGGTGATGGGCGTCGCCTTTCCCAAGGAGGAGCGTGCGGCGATGGTCGCCGCCGAACCCGACAAGTTCATGCTGCCGCGCAAATCGGAGATGCGATACAACTGGATTCTGGTACGGCTCGACGCGATCGAACTCGACGAGCTGCGCGAGCTCTTGATCGACGGCTGGCGGATGTGTGTACCGAAAAGCGTTGGGGCAGAAGTCTCTTAGATTGGGTACTCGCGTTTGGCATTGCCATCCCAGTGCCTGATGCCGACGATTGTCGCGGACAGGTCGCGTCCTAAACCCGGCACCGTCAGCGCCGCTTGCAATTGCTCGGCCGGCACCCGGCGCGCCAACGTCACGTGCGGCGTCCACCGGCCGGGGTCCGAGTGCGGAAGCGGACCGTTCGGCATGTGCGGCAGACAGGCGTCGAGCACCTCGGCGTGCAGGGACAACAGCACAGCTGACGGAACGATCAGCCGCACCAGCGTGAAATCCCGCCGACCGAACAGCATGGGCGCGCCGACGGTGCACCGAAGCGGCAACCGCCGCAACAGCGGCCGCAACGCGTCATGCACCGATTCATCCATGCTTGCGGCTACCGCCAGGGTGACGTGCGGCCTGTTGCTGGGCGCGGTGTGCGCGGCCTGACTGCGCACACCCGCCGCGGTGAGGTCGTCCCAGCTACGCCGGATCGCCGCATCGGTGTCCGGGTCGAACAGCATCTCGACGGAATGCACCATGCCTAAAGACTCGCGATCCAATCGGGATCGAACACCGACGAGCAGACCGCCTCGAACTCGGCGGCACTCGCGCGACCGAGGCCCGCAGGTAGTACCGCACGCAGCGGCGCCAGCCTGCTCAGCGCCTCGCGGTTGCCCTGCTCGGCCGTACCCGGTTCAGACGGCCACGCGCCGATCACCAGTCCGGCGCACGGAACCCCTTGGGAAGCAAGAGCTTCCAATGTCAATGCGGTGTGGTTCAACGTGCCAAGACCCGCGGCGACCACGACGAGCACCGGCGCGGCCAGGTCCGCCGCCACGTCACGCAGCGTCACCCCGTCCTGGCCCAGCTCGACGAGCAGGCCGCCGGCCCCCTCCAACAGCACCAGCTTGGCGTCCGCCTCACGCACCGACGCGACAAGTTCGCTGCGCGTCGGCAACGCCAGACCCGCTCGTTGTGCGGCCGCGACCGGGGCGAGCGGCTCCGGGTATCGCCACGAGCCACGCAGATCGGTCACACCGGAAAGCCGGGCGACATCGGCGAGGTCGTCATCCACGGGGCTGCCCGTCTGTACGGGTTTGCACACCGCGACCTCGATGCCCGCCAGCCGCGCGCAACACGCCAGGGCGGCCGTTGCCATCGTCTTGCCGACGCCGGTATCGGTCCCGGTGACGACGAGAGTGCTCACGCGCCCGCAGAGAGAACGTCGGTGAGCACCTCACGCGCCAGAGCCATCTCGTCACCGGAGAGCGACGCGCGCGCCGTCAGCCGCAGCCGCGAGGTGCCCGGTGCGACGGTGGGCGGCCGGAAGCAGCCCACCCGGACGCCGCGGTCCAGACACGCGACAGCGGCGGCCAGCGCCACCTCGGGCTCACCGAGGATCACCGACACCACCGCCGACTCGGGCGGTTCGGCGACACCGCTCACCGTGGCAAGTGCCGCCGCATGATCCAGCACCGCCTGCGCGCGCCAGGGCTCAGCGATCAGGACGTCCAACGCCGCCCGCGCCGCTCCCACCGCCGCGGGTGCCAACCCGGTGTCGAAGATGAACGGCCGTGCGGCATCGATCAGGTGGTCGCGCACCGCGGCGGGTCCCAGCACCACGCCGCCCTGACTTCCCAGCGCCTTGGACATCGTCGTCGTCATCACCACGTCCGGCGCACCGGCCAAGCCGATCTCGTGCACGAGCCCGCGACCTCCGGTCCCCCGCACCCCCAGCGCGTGGGCCTCGTCGACGACCAGGAGTGCGCCGTGCCGACGGCAGACGTCGTGGAGCGCCCGCAACGGCGCGACCACGCCGTCCGCAGAGAAGACCGCATCGGTCACCACGACCGCGCGTTCCTCGTCACGGCCCGCCAGTGCCGCCTCGACGGCCGCGACGTCACGGTGCGGGGTCACCACGACCCGGGCGCGCGACAGCCGGCACGCGTCGACCAGGGACGCGTGCGTCAGGGCGTCCGAGACCAGTAGCGACCCGGCTCCGGACAGTGACACCACAGCGCCCAGGTTCGCGGTGTACCCCGACGAGAACACCAGCGCGGCCTCGGCGCCGACGAATTCGGCGAGCGCCGACTCGAAGCCTTCGTGGATCTCGGTGTTGCCGGTGACCAGGCGTGATCCCGTCGATCCGGCACCCCAGGTCCGTAGCGCGGCGACGCCTCCGTCGATGACATCGGGATGCTGTGAAAGGCCGAGGTAGTCGTTGGAGGCCAGGTCCAATTCGGCTCCGACGGGTGGACGCGTGCGCAGCGACCGGCGCAAACCCGCGGCACGACGCTGCTGCTCGACCTCGTCGAGCCACGCCAGCGGCGAAAGACCGGTGCGTGTCACTGAAGGGACTCCTAGAGCCGGCAATTGAACACGCCGGCGGTGCCGGCAATTGAACACCGTTCAGGTTAGTGCACGCGCCACGCCGACCATCGCCGAGGTGATCTGTGCGATCTCCTCGGGCGTACAGATGTAGGGCGGCATCACGTAGACCAGATTGCGGAACGGCCGTAGCCACACCCCGTGGTCCAGCGCAGCCGGTGTCGCGATCCGCAGGTCGACGGTCTGTTCCATCTCGATGACGCCGATGGCACCCAGCACCCGCACATCGGCCACTCCCGGCATCGACTCCGCGGGCGACAGGCCGTCGCGCAGGCCGGATTCGATAGCGCGCACCGACGCACGCCAGTCCCCGGCGAGCAACAGCTCGACCGAGGCCACCGAAACCGCGCACGCCAGCGCGTTGGCCATGAACGTCGGGCCGTGCATCAGCGCACCCGCGGCACTGGCGCTGATGGTCTGCGCGATGTCGTTGGTGCACAGCGTCGCGGCCAGGGTGAGATAGCCGCCGGTGAGCGCCTTACCCACGCACATGATGTCGGGGGTCACCGCGGCGTGGTCGGCAGCGAAGAGCTCACCGGTGCGCCCGAACCCGGTGGCGATCTCGTCGAAGATCAGCAGCACCTCATGACGGGTGCAGATCTCGCGCAGGTCGGCGAGATAGCGCGGATCGTGAAACCGCATGCCGCCGGCACCCTGCACCACCGGTTCCACGATCACCGCGGCGAGCTCGTGCGCGTGCTCGGCCAGTAGTTTTTCGAAGTCCGCAGAGTAGGCCGCGTCGTACCCGGTGGGTACCGGCGGCGCGAACACCTGTGGAGCGAGCACTGAGTTTCCGCGCGTCCACAGCTCATGCATGCCGCCCTCGGGATCGCACACGCTCATCGGGGTGAACGTGTCGCCGTGATAGCCGCCACGCCACGTCATCAACCGGTGTTTGTCCCAGCGTCCGGTGCTGCGCCAGTACTGCAGCGCCATCTTGACGGCGACCTCCACCGAGACGGACCCGGAGTCGCTGAAGAACACGGCATCCAGCCCGTCGGGTGTGAGCTGGACCAGCAGCTGGGCCAGCCGAGCCGCGGGTTCGTGGGTCAGACCGCCGAACATGACGTGGTTCATGGTCGCCAGTTGGCTGGTGATCGCCGCGTCCAGCGATGGATGTCCGTGTCCGTGGATCGCGGTCCACCAGGACGCCATCGCGTCGAGGACCCGCAGCTCCTGCCCGTCGCGGTGCAGGGTCAGCCAGGCCCCGCGGGCACCCACCGCGACCAGCGGGGGCGGCGCCTTCGGATCAGCCGACGCACCGATCGTGCTGTACGGATGCCAGACGTGGGCGGCGTCGATCGCGCTGATCTCGGCGGGCGTCAGTGCTGCCACCTTCGGTAGATTATCCGTCGACCATGATGACCCTCGCCCCTGCCCGGCCGGCGCCCGCCGCTGACCCGGGACCACCGCCACGCGGAGCCACCGCGAAAAGGCCCGCGCGCGCGTCGGAAAGCTACCGGCACGACCTCGACGGACTGCGCGGCGTCGCGATCCTGCTCGTCGCGGTTTTCCACGTATGGTTCGGCCGCGTATCCGGTGGTGTCGACGTCTTCCTCGCGCTGTCGGGCTTCTTCTTCGGTGGACGCCTGCTGCGCACCGCCATGACGCCCGGCGCGTCGCTGTGGCCGATGACTGAAGTCACCCGACTGGTTCGCAGGCTGCTACCCGCACTCGTCGTCGTGCTTGCTGCCGCCGCCGTGCTGACAATCCTCATTCAGCCCGAAACCCGTTGGGAGACATTCGCAGACCAGAGTCTGGCAAGCCTGGGCTACTACCAGAACTGGGAATTGGCGAACACCGCATCGGACTACCTCCGTGCCGGCGAAGCCGTCAGTCCGCTGCAGCACATCTGGTCGATGTCGGTACAAGGCCAGTTCTACATTGCCTTCCTCGCCCTGATCTTCGGCTGCGCCTTGCTGTTTCGCCGCATCTTCGGCCGCCATATGCGGATCGCGTTCATCGCGTTGCTGAGCGCGTTGACCATCGCGTCGTTCGTGTACGCGATCTTCGCCCACAACGCCGATCAGGCCACCGCGTACTACAACAGCTTCGCCCGCGCGTGGGAGCTGCTGCTCGGCGCCTTGGTCGGTGCACTGGTGACGAACCTGCGCTGGCCGATGTGGCTGCGCACGACGGCTGCAGTGATCGCGCTGGCCGCGATCCTCGCGTGCGGCGCCCTGATCGACGGAGTGCACGAATTCCCCGGTCCGTGGGCGCTGGTGCCGGTCGGCGCGACCATGCTGTTCATCCTGTCCGCGGCGAACCGGGTGGCCGACCCGCACACCGACGGTCGCATGCCCGCCCCCAACCGCCTGCTGGCCACCGCGCCGTTCGTCGCGCTGGGCGCGATGGCGTACTCGCTCTACCTGTGGCACTGGCCGCTGCTGATCTTCTATCTGTCCTACCTCGGACATACGCGCGTCAACTTCGTCGAGGGCGCGGTCATCCTGGTGGTGTCCGGCGTGCTGGCGTGGCTGACGACGAAGTACATCGAGAACCCGCTGCGCTATCGCGCGCCGGCCGCATCAGCTCCAACGGTCCCGCTGCGCGCCCGGCTGCGCAGGCCGACGATGGCGCTCGGATCGTTCGTCGTCCTGTTGGCGGTGGCGTTGACCGCGACGTCGTTCACCTGGCGCGAGCACGTCACCATCGAACGCTCGACAGGCAAAGAGCTGACCGGACTTTCGTCGCGCGACTATCCCGGTGCCCGCGCACTCATCAACAAGGCCAAGGTGCCGAAGCTGCCGATGCGCCCGACGGTGCTCGAGGCCAGAAACGACCTACCCCGCACCACCGAGGACGGCTGCATCAGCGACTTCGACAACGTCGGTGTCATCACCTGCAACTACGGCGATGACTCCGCGACCCGCACGATCGCACTTGCGGGCGGTTCCCACGCCGAACACTGGATCACCGCCCTGGACCTGCTCGGTCGGATGCACAACTTCAAGGTCGTCACGTACCTGAAGATGGGCTGCCCGCTGACCACGGAGGAAGTCCCGCTGGTCATGGGCGACAACCGTCCGTACCCCAAGTGCCACCAGTGGAACGAGCGGGTGATGGACAAGATCATCGCCGACCGCCCGGACTACGTGTTCACCACCGCGACGCGACCGTGGAACGTCAAACCGGGCGACGTGATGCCTGCCACATACCTCGGAATCTGGCAGACGCTGTCCGACAACAACATTCCGATTCTGGGGATGCGCGATACCCCCTGGCTGGTACGTAACGGCCAGCCGTACTTCCCCGCCGACTGCCTGGCCGACGGCGGTGACGCCATCTCCTGCGGCGTCAAGCGCTCCGACGTTCTGTCGCCCTACAACCCCACCCTCGACTTCGTCGCGCGGTTCCCATTGCTCAAGCCGCTGGACATGAGCGACGCGGTGTGCCGTAAGGACATCTGTCGCGCAGTCGAGGGAAATGTGTTGCTGTATCACGATGCCCACCACATCTCGACGACCTACATGCGCACGATGACCACCGAACTCGGACGCCAGATCGCGGCGGCCACCGGTTGGTGGGTCGACTGATGACGTCCGGCGCTCCGGCCTCGGTACCAACCGTCTGGCCGGGTACCACGTACCCCCTCGGCGCCACCTACGACGGTGCGGGGACGAACTTCTCGCTGTTTTCGGAGATCGCCGACCGGGTCGAGTTGTGCCTGATCGGCAAGGACGGCAGTGAGGAGCGCATCAACCTCGAAGAGGTCGACGGCTACGTATGGCACTGCTACCTGCCCACCGTGACCCCCGGGCAGCGTTACGGGTTCCGGGTGTACGGACCATGGGAGCCGTCCGCGGGACATCGTTGTGACCCGAGCAAGCTGCTACTCGATCCGTACGGAAAGTCGTTCCACGGTGACTTCGATTTCAGCCAGGCGCTGTTCTCCTATGACCTGACGGCCGACGACCCGGCGAGCGGCGGGACGCCGCCGATGGTCGACTCGCTGGGCCACACCATGACCAGTGTCGTGATCAACCCCTACTTCGATTGGGCATCCGACCGCGCGCCGCGAACGCCGTACCACCAGACGGTCATCTACGAGGCGCACGTCAAAGGCATGACGCAAACCCATCCGGGCATCCCCGAGGAGATGCGCGGGACGTACGCGGGCCTCGCGCATCCGGTGATCATCGACCACCTCAAGTCGCTCAACGTCACGGCGATCGAACTCATGCCGGTACACCAGTTCATGCACGACCATCGGCTGCTCGACCTCGGACTACGAAATTACTGGGGCTACAACACATTCGGCTTCCTTGCGCCGCACTACCAGTACGCGGCGAACAAGCACGCCGGTGCAGCCGTCGCGGAGTTCAAGGCGATGGTGCGATCCTTCCACGAGGCCGGCATCGAGGTGATCCTCGACGTCGTCTACAACCACACCGCCGAGGGAAACCACCTCGGGCCAACGATCAACTTCCGAGGCATCGACAACGCCGCGTACTACCGGCTGATGGACGACGACAAGCGGCTGTACCGCGACTTCACCGGCACCGGAAACAGCCTGAACCCGCGGCACCCGCACACCCTGCAGCTGATCATGGACTCCCTGCGGTACTGGGTGCTCGAGATGCACGTCGACGGATTCCGCTTCGACCTGGCATCGGCGCTGGCGCGCGAGTTCTTCGAAGTCGACAGGCTGAGCGCGTTTTTCGACATCATCCAGCAGGACCCGGTGATCAGTCAGGTCAAGCTGATCGCCGAACCGTGGGATGTCGGCGAGGGCGGCTATCAGGTCGGCAATTTCCCAGGTTTGTGGACCGAGTGGAATGGGAAGTATCGCGACACTGTGCGCGATTACTGGCGGGGCGAGCCCGCAACCCTCGGCGAATTCGCTTCGCGGCTGACCGGGTCGTCGGACCTCTATGAGGCGACCGGTCGGCGTCCCGGCGCGAGCATCAACTTCGTCACCTGCCACGACGGTTTCCCGCTCGCGGACCTGGTGTCCTATAACGAGAAACACAACGAGGCCAACGGCGAGGACAACCGCGACGGCGAAAGCCACAACAGGTCGTGGAACTGCGGTGTCGAGGGCCCCACCGACGATCCCGAGATCCTCGCGCTGCGGGGTAAGCAGATGCGCAACATCATGGGCACGTTGATGCTGTCGCAGGGCACCCCGATGATCTCCCATGGTGACGAGATCGGACGCACACAGCGAGGCAACAACAACGCCTACTGTCAGGACTCGGAAATCTCGTGGATGGACTGGTCGCTCTGCGACAAGAACGCCGACCTGCTCACCTTCACCCGCAAGGTGAGCAAGCTGCGCAAACGGCACCCGGTGTTTCGGCGGCGACGCTTCTTCGATGGCACGCCGATCCGCAGCGGGGACCAGGTTCGCGACATCGCGTGGCTGACCCCGGCGGGCAGCGAGATGACACCTGAGGACTGGGGTTCTGGCCTGGACAAGTGCGTGGCCGTGTTCCTCAACGGTGAAGCGATCGCGGCGCCCAACGAACGGGGCGAACGCGTGGTCGACGACTCGTTCCTGCTCTGCTTCAACGCACACAGCAAGCCGGTGGAGTTCGTCGCGCCCGATCTCGGCTATGCCGCCGAGTGGACCGCGGACATCGACACCGCCGACCCCAAGGGCGACACCGATCTCGTCATTGTTGCAGGCGAGCGACTGACGCTCGCCTCGCGGTCGCTGCTGGTGCTGCGTAAGACCGCGTAGCTCATGCATCCACTCTCTACGTACCGACTCCAAATGCGCGGCGACTGCTTCACATTCGCCGATGCGGAGAACCAACTCGACTACCTCGATGCGCTCGGCGTTTCCCACCTCTATCTGTCCCCGATTCTCACCGCCGCCGAAGGTTCGACACACGGCTACGACGTCACCGACCCTCTGACCGTCTCGGCCGCGCTCGGTGGTGCTGACGGTTTGGCCCGATTGTCGGCGGCGGCGCGGTCGCGCGGCATCGGGCTCATCATCGACATCGTCCCCAACCACGTCGGCGTGGACGATCCGCAGCAGAACCAGTGGTGGCTGGATGTGCTGACGCGGGGCCGTGATTCGCCGTACTCCTCCTACTTCGACATCGACTGGGACCTGGATCCCGAGGGCCGCATCGTGCTGCCGGTGCTGGGCGAGGACGGCGACGACCCGCCGCCGGGCTATCCCGCCGACAACACGCACTATCGAGCGATCGGCTGGCGCAACGGCATCTGCGGGTATCGGCGCTTTTTCTCCATCACGTCGCTGGCCGGCCTGCGTCAGGAGGACCGCGCCGTCTTCGACGCGACGCACGCCGAGGTCAAACGCTGGTTCGACGAGGGGCTTGTCGACGGTATCCGGATCGACCACCCCGACGGATTATCCGATCCCGCAGGTTATCTCGGATGGCTGCGCGAACTGGTCGGACCGCAGGCATGGATCGTCGTCGAGAAGATCCTCGCCGTCGACGAACCGCTGGAACCCACGTTGCCCGTCGACGGCACCACCGGGTACGACGCGCTGCGCGAAATCGGCGGCATATTCGTCGACCCCGCCGGAGCGGGCGCCCTGACCGGTCTCTTTGACTCCGCGGGACAGGCCTACAGCACGATGCCCGCACTGGCCACCGAGCTCAAGGTCCAGGCCGTCACCGATACCCTCAAGAGCGAACTGGCCCGGCTCTGCCGCACGATCACGGCCGCGACCGGCGCCGACCACCCCGATGTGCCCATCGCCGTGGCGACGCTGCTCAGTCACATCGAGGTCTACCGCTCCGACTACCGTGGGCTGTCGCTGGTACTGCCGATCGCCTTCGCTGATGCCGCCGCCGAACGGCCCGAGCTTGCACCCGCTTTCGCGATCATCGCATCCGCCCTGGCCGTCAGCACCGAGACCAACGTGCGGCTGCAGCAGCTGTGCGGTGCGGCGACGGCGAAGTCGATGGAGGACTGCCTGTTCTATCGCGACGCACGGTTGGTGTCGCTGAACGAAGTCGGTGGCGAACCACAGCGCTTTGGTGTCAGCGTCGCCGAGTTCCACCGACGTGCCGCGGTGCGCGCGCAGATGTGGCCGCACGCCATGGTCGCCTTGACGACCCACGACACCAAGCGCGGCGAGGATGTGCGCGCGCGCATCGGAGTCCTGTCGCAGATACCGGCGCTGTGGGCGGAGCTGGCCGGTAAGTGGGCGCTGGCCGCCCCACCACCGGATGCCGCCACGGGACTGTTCCTGCTGCAGAACATGTTCGGGGTATGGCCTGTCGACGGGATCATCGGCGCCCAGCTACGCGAACGGCTGCACGGCTACGCCGAGAAGGCCATCCGGGAGGCCGGGACGCACACCACCTGGAACGAGCCGAACGACGAATTCGAGTCCGCGGTTCACACCTGGATCGACGCCGTACTGGACGGCCCCGTCGGTGCCGAGATGACGTCGCTGGTAGCACGCGTTGACCTTCACGCGCGCAGCGACGCCCTTGGCCAGAAGCTGATCGCACTCACCGCGCCCGGCGTTCCGGACATCTATCAGGGCACCGAGTTGTGGGAGGACAGCCTCGTCGACCCCGACAATCGCCGGCCGGTGGACTACACAGCGCGCACGCGCGCACTGGAGGCGTTGCGGCATCCGAAGATTCGGGTTGTGGCCGCGGCATTGCGGCTGCGGCGGGAGCGCGCCGCCAGCTTCAGCGACGGTGGCTACACACCGGTGCGGGCGGACGGCCCAGCAGCCGACCATCTGGTGGGATTTCTTCGCGGCGACGATGTGCTAACCGCCGTCAGTCGGCACACGGTGCTCCTTTCGGAAACCGGTTGGGGCGACACCGCATTGGATTTGCCTGGCGGTCAGTGGACCGACCGCATCTCGGGAGCGCGGTTCAGCGGCCGGGTGCTCGCCGTTGAGTTGTTCGCGGAACTGCCCGTTGCCCTGCTGGAGCGCACCGATGGCTGAATTCGCGGTGTGGGCGCCCATTCCCGAGCGGGTCCGGGTCGACGTGGACGGCACCCTGCACGAGATGACCGGATCGCCCGACGGCTGGTGGCGCGCCGACGTCGACGCCGGCACCGGGGCGCGCTACGGTTTCGTCCTCGACGACGACCCGACAGTCCTGCCGGATCCCCGGTCCCCGCGTCAGCCCGATGGTGTTCATGCCCGATCGGCGCTCTGGCAGCCCGACGCCGGCGCATGGACCGATGGCAACTGGGCCGGCGCATCGATCGAAGGCCGGGTGATCTACGAACTGCACATCGGGACGTTCACGCCGGGCGCGACGTTCGATTCGGCGATCGAGAAGCTGGACTATCTGGTGGATCTCGGCGTCGACTTCGTCGAAGTGATGCCTGTGAACGCCTTCGGCGGAACGCACGGCTGGGGCTACGACGGCGTGCTGTGGTACGCGGTGCACGAACCGTACGGCGGGCCAGACGCGCTGGTTCGCTTCATCGACGCATGCCACCGGCGCGGGCTTGGTGTGCTGATCGACGCGGTGTTCAACCACCTCGGGCCGTCGGGGAATTACCTACCGCGGTTCGGTCCCTACCTTTCCTCGGGCAGCAACCCATGGGGCGAGTCGATCAACATCAGCGGGCCGGATGCCGACGAAGTGCGCACCTACATCCTGGACTGCGCACTGCGGTGGATGCGCGACTTCCACGCCGACGGCCTGCGCCTCGACGCCGTACACGCCCTCGTCGACACGACGGCCATTCACATTCTCGAGGAGCTGTCCGCCGAAACCGACGCGCTGGCCGAAGAGTTGGGCCGGCCACTGTCGCTGATCGCCGAAAGCGACCTCAACGATCCTCGGCTGATCACCCCGCGCGAACACGGCGGCTTGGGGATGACCGCACAGTGGGACGACGACATCCACCACGCGATCCACGCCGCCGTCTCGGGCGAACGTCAGGGCTACTACTCGGATTTCGGTTCGGTGGAAACGCTGGCGCAGACGTTGCGGCACGGGTACTTCCACGCCGGCACGTACTCGTCGTTCCGGCACCGGCGACATGGCCGCCCGCTGGACACGGCGACGATCCCGGCGACCCGGCTGCTCGCCTACACGCTGACCCATGATCAGGTGGGTAATCGAGCGTGCGGCGATCGCCCGTCGCAGAACCTCACCTTCGGCCAGCTGGCGGTCAAGGCTGCGCTCGTACTCGGATCTCCCTACACCGGAATGCTGTTCATGGGCGAGGAATGGGGCTCGTCGTCGCCTTTTCAATTCTTCACCTCCCACCCCGAGCCCGAATTGGCCAGAGCCACCGCCGAGGGTCGCAAGCGTGAGTTCGCCGAGCATGGGTGGGATGCAGACGAGATCCCGGATCCACAGGACCCCGCCACCTACGAACGTTCCAAGCTGAAGTGGCAAGAGATCGACGAGGCCGAACACGGCCGGCTGCGTCACGTGTACCGGCAGCTGATCTCGTTGCGGCACACCGAGCCCGACCTCGCCGATCCGTGGTTGGACAACATGCAGGTCGACTACGACGAGGATCGGCGGTGGATCGTGATGCAGCGCGGGTCGCTGGCCATCGCGTGCAACCTCGGGACCGAGGCCGTCGAAGTTCCCATCGCCGGCGAGGTGGTGCTGGCGTGGGATGAGCCGGCGGCGGTCGACGCGAATTCGACGTCGTTGCCCGCTCGATCGTTCGCGATCCTTCGTCGTTCCTAGAGCAGGTAGCGATACGCAGGCGAGCCGGGCTCCAACGTTTCGACGTGGATGTCGGACGCCTTCATCCGCTCGAGGAGACCGTCGAAGTCGGTGGCCGAACCGAGTTCGATACCCACCAGCGCCTCACCGGTTTCGCGGTTGTTGCGCTTGACGTATTCGAACAGCGTGATGTCGTCGTTGGGGCCGAGCACCGTGTCGAGGAACCGCCGCAACGCACCCGGCTCCTGCGGGAAGTCCACCAGGAAGTAGTGCTTGAGTCCGAGGTGCACCAGCGAGCGTTCGAGCACCTCGCCGTAGCGGGACACGTCGTTGTTGCCGCCCGAGATCACGCACACCACAGTCGATCCGGGCTCCAGCCGCGCCTCGAGCAGGGCGGCCACCGACAGCGCGCCCGCGGGCTCGACGATGATGCCCTCGTTCTGATAGAGGTCGAGCATTGCGGTGCAGATTGCGCCCTCGTCGGCGGTGGTGATCGAAACCATGTCTCCCGCCGCGGCCAGGACAGCGTAGGTCAGCGTGCCCGCACGGTTCACCGCCGCGCCGTCCACGAACTGGTCGACATGCTCGAGGGTCACCGGCTGCCCAGCGGCCAGGGCGGCGATCATCGACGCCGCACCTGCCGGCTCGACGCCGAGCACCGACGTGTTTCTGGTCCGTTCGGCCATATAGGTGGTGATGCCGGCGATGCAGCCGCCGCCGCCGACCGGAACGATGACCAGATCCGGTTCGTCGTCGAGCTGGTCGAGAATCTCGGTGGCGATCGTGCCCTGCCCCGCCATCGTGCGCAGATCGTCGTACGGCGGGACCAGCGTTGCTCCGGTGCGCGCGATGTCGTCCAGCGCCGCTGCTGCGGCCTCGTCGTAGGTATGGCCCGTCACGATCAGCTCGATGAACTCGCGCCCGTGATACCGGATGCGGTCACGCTTCTGCTTGGGCGTGTTACCCGGCACATAGACCCGGCCGCGGATACCCATCGAGCGGCAGGCCATCGCGAAGCCCTGCGCGTGGTTGCCCGCCGATGAGCACACGACACCGGCGGCGATCTCCTCGGCCGACAGCTGCATGAGAAGGTTGTGGGCGCCACGCAGCTTGTACGACCGCACCGCCTGCTGGTCTTCGCGCTTGAGGTAGACGTTCGCGCCGGTGGCCTCCGACAACCGCTCGCTGAACTGCAGCGGGCTCCGCTGGACCACATCGGAAATGCGCTGAGCGGCCGCATCGATGTCGGCCGCGGACAGCGACGACGCGATCGGGCTCTGGCTCAGTTCAGCGGACACCGATCAATGGTGCCACCTACCTAGCCGTTCTCCGAAATGGACGCGTTAGCCAACCGGGGTCAACACGAACACGGGGATCTGCCGGTCGGTCTTGGTCTGGTACTCCGCGTAGTCGGGCCACGCCTCGACCGCACGCTCCCACCAGACCGCCTTTTCGTCGCCAAAGACCTCGCGAGCCTCGTAATCCCTCGTCACAGCGCCGTCCTGCAGCTCGACGCGAGGGTGCGCCTTGACGTTGAAGTACCAGACCGGGTGCTTCGGCGCACCGCCCAACGATGCGACAACCGCGTACTGGCCATCGTGTTCCACCCGCATGAGCGGGGTTTTCCGGATCTTGCCGGTCTTGGCACCGATCGTGGTCAGCAGGATGAGGGGCTTGTCCTTCATCTCGATGCCCTCGGTGCTGCCTGTCTGCATGATCTTATCGGCGTGGTCGCGGACCCAATCCCACGGACTGGCCTCGTACTCTCCGGAAAGTGGCATGTCAGACAGCTTAGGCCGACTACAAAAAGTGAGTCACCTCATCCGGCGTTTCGGTTGCCCGAAAACTCTCTTACGAGCTATCGTCAAACCATGACCGTGCGCGACCAAGTGAGTATCGCCGGAGTTCCCTGGCCGGTGTACAAGGTGCTCGCCCTGGCTGTGGCGGCAATAGTGCTCGTCATCGTTGCCGTCGCAACGGCAAGCGCTGCACCGGCGGTGCTGGCCGCAGCGGCCGCCGGCACCGTGGTGTGGCTGGGCCTCGGCGCCTTCCAATCGACTGACTGAGCTGCTGACAAATCAGGCCCTCCCGAATAGGGAGGGCCTGACTCGTATCTGGATCAGCGGTGGTAGCCCGGGACCTTGGCCTCGACGCGCGCCACACCGTGCAGGTGGTGCGCAGGCGCGGGGTGGGCCTTGACGACGGGCGAATACGAGTAACCCGGGCCGCTCGGTGCGGTCGAGGTGGCCGCGTTGGCCATCCCCGCCATTCCCAGGCCGGCTGCGCCGATGATGCCGGCCGACATGATCGGCAGTGCGATGAAACGGGCGATCCGGGTGTTGAAGTTGGTGGTCATTGCGGTGCTCCTGCTTTAGTGCTTCGCGCCGGTTTGCCGGCGTGACTAAAGAATGCCGTGGCCAGGCCGTCCGGTCTGTCCGCCGATCGGCCGCTACACCGGGGGAATTCACGTGTCCCCCGATCGGGGGAACCGACTACGCCTCAACCAGACTCTTCAGCGTGGCCAGGTCGGCTGCGACGGCGGCGACATCGCCGGCGAAGTCTTCATCGGTCATGCCCGGGCGCCGCCGAACGGAGAACACCACCTCACATGCCGCCTCACCGACTCCGGCGGGGACGACCCGAAACGGGTTGTACACCTGCTCCCCCGACGGCATCCGTACCACGTGGTCCAGCACCCCGAACTCATTCGGCGGGGCGAACTCGACTGTCACGGTGCCCATCGGCGAATCAGCGACCTAGCCCTGCGGGCCCTGCCGGAGCTCGCCGGCGGCCAGGCCGGCCGCCCACCGCGGCCAGGTCTGCGGGTCCGCCGCGAATTCGTAGACGACCTCGGGTGCAACGTCGATCCAAATACTGACGTGTCGCGATTCCATACCTCCATCGTGGCGCACACACTTGCCGGATGGACACCACACCCGAACCCCCGAAGCCGGTCGAGGAGTTCATGCGTCGCGCCGAGGCGATGGCGTCGGACGCTGAACTCCGCGTTCCCTCGTGGCTGCGTCCCGGCGACCCCGAGAACCGGATGCCGGTGCTGACGGCCCTGCTGGTGGCGATCGCCCTGCAACTCGCGATACCGAAGAGCTACACCGTGGTTCCCCGGTGGCCACTGATCGCCATGGAGATCCTGCTCCTCATTGTGTTGGTGGGTCTGAACCCGTTGCGGCTGAAGCGTCAGACGACATTCGGTACGTGGGCTAGCTACGTGCTGCTGGCCGCCATCACGATCGACAACAGCCTGTCCGCGCTGATCCTTGACATCCGCATTCTGTCCGGCGAGGTGAGCAACAACGCCGCTGTCCTGCTCGGCAGTGGCGCCGCGATCTATGTCACGACCGTCATCGTGTTCGGGATCTGGTACTGGGAGTTGGACCGCGGTGGGCCGTTCGCCAGGCGCCAGGGCAGCCGTCCCTACCCCGACTTCATGTTTCCGCAGATGACGGAACGTGAACTGGCGCCGCCGAACTGGCGTCCGGAGTTCTTGGATTACCTGTACGTCAGCATCACCAATGTGGTGGCGTTCTCGCCGACCGACACCATGCCGATGACACGTCGGGCGAAGGTGATGATGACCGCGCAGGCACTCATTTCGTTCACGACGTTGGCACTCGTCATCGCAAGAGCGGTGAACGTTTTGGGCTGAGTGTTCAGTTCGTGAACAGGCCGTTGAGCTCGTCGAAGCTCGCCGCGTCTGCCAGCCCCGCGAACGACCCGTCGTCGACGATGCGGCGGGCGGCCGAGAGGAACGCGCCCCACGCGACACGCGTCAACGCGGATCCGACGCTGACCCGCCGCACCCCGAGTTCGGCCAGATCGTTGACCGTCAGCCCCGTATCCGATGACATCAGCACGTTGACGGGCGCGGGGCGCAGGGCGTCGACGAGGGCGGAGATGTCTTCTCGCGTCCGCACTCCCGGTGCGTAGAGCACATCTGCTCCCGCCTCCGAGAAAGCCTGCAACCGAGTGATCGCTTCGCCCAGCGGATCGGGGTGATCGTAGAGGAAGCACTCCGCGCGTGCGGTGAGGAGTACGTCGGCGCCGTCGATTGCGGCGTACGCGACGCGTACCCGTTCAACGGCCTCCGGCACCGAATACAGCGGCTCCTCGGCGCCGCCTCTCGTGTCCTCGAGGGACAAGCCGGCGACACCGGTTGCCACACATCGCCGAACGTTGGCGGCCAGCCCGTCCAGATCATGGGCGTATCCGGCCTGGAAGTCGGCGTTCACCGGCAACTCGACCGCGTCGACGATCTCGGCGATGTTGCGCAGCGCGCCCTCCACACCCAGCGCGGTCGGCGTATCGGGTAACCCCCGTGCAAAACAGGCACCGGCACTCGTCGTGGCCAGCGCGGGAAAGCCCATGGCCGCCAGCGCGATCGCCGTCCCGCGGTCCCACGGATTCGGAATGACGAAGCAGCCGCGTTCGTGCAGTTCGCGAAACGACATCAGCCCAGGCAGCCGGGGCCCAGCAGCGCCTTCAGATCACCCATCAACGCCGATGACGCCGTCACCCTCAGGGATGCGTCGAGTTCCAGGGTGGTGATGCGCTCGCCGCTGATCAGCCGCAAGTGCACCTGCGCGGTTCCGGGATGACGGGCCAGCACCTGCTTGAGTGCGGTCACCTTGTCGACCGTGCATTGACGGGTCGGCAGTGTGACGGCCACTGGTCGATTGACCTGCGCACTCGAAAAATCAGGTACGACAAGGTCGTTCGCGATCAGTGAGATCCGGTCGTCACGGATCGCAACCTTGGCACCCACGAGGACCACCGCATCATCGGCGATCTCGGCACCGAACGTCGAGTACGTCTGCGGAAAGAACAACACCTCGATACCGCCGGTGAGGTCTTCCACTTGCGCTGACGCCCAGGGCAACCCGTTCTTGTTGACCCGCCGGTTGACCGACGCCAGAATGCCGCCGATCCGCACCTGAGTGTCGTTGGCGACGTCGCCGTCGAGAATCGCCGGAATCGCCGTGTCGACCTGCGCCGACAGCAGATGGGCGATGCCGTTGAGGGGATGCCCGGACACATAGAGGCCAAGCATCTCGCGCTCCAGCGCGAGCTTGTGCTTGTCCTCCCACTCCTCGTCGGGCACCTTGATCGTGAAGACCGCGTCGGTGGCCGTGTCCGCACCGCCGAACAGGTCGAACTGACCCATCGCCTCGGCCTTCTTCGTCCCGAGCACCGAATCGACCGCATCGGTATGGATCAGGAACAGGCCCTTGCGCGGATGCCCCAGCGAGTCGAACGCGCCCGCCTTGATCAGCGATTCAGTGACCTTCTTGTTGCAGGCGGTGATATCGATCTTGTTGAGGTAGTCCGAGAAGTCGATGAACTTGCCCTTGTCGGTGCGCGAACCGATAAGCGAAGCAACGACATTCGCGCCGACGTTGCGCACCGCGCCCAGCCCGTACCGGATGTCCTCACCCACCGAGGCGAAGTTGAGGCTCGACTCGTTGACATCGGGCGGCAGCACCGTGATGCCGAGTCTGCGGCAGTCGGCGAGGTAGACCGCCGCCTTGTCCTTGTCGTCGCCGACCGACGTCAGCAGCCCGGCCATGTACTCGGCCGGGAAGTTGGCCTTCAGGTAGGCGGTCCAGTACGACACCAGGCCGTAGCCGGCGGCGTGCGACTTGTTGAAGGCGTAGTCGGCGAACGGCAGCACCGTGTCCCACAGCGCCTTGATGGCCGCCGCCGAGAATCCGTTGGCCTTCATGCCGTCGGAGAAGCCCTCGAATTCCTTCTCCAGGACTTCGCGCTTCTTCTTGCCCATGGCTTTTCGCAGGATGTCCGCTCGGGCGAGCGAGTAGCCGGCGACCTTCTGCGCGATGCGCATGATCTGCTCTTGGTAGACGATCAGACCGTATGTCTCGGCGAGGATCTCGCGCAGCGGTTCTTCCAACTCTGGATGGATGGGCCTGATCGCCTGGCGGTTGTTCTTACGGTCGGCGTAGTCGTTGTGGGCGTTCATGCCCATGGGTCCTGGCCGGTACAGCGCGATGACCGCGACGACGTCCTCGAATCCGGTGGGCTGCATGCGGCGCAGCAGATCGCGCATCGGGCCGCCGTCGAGCTGGAACACCCCGAGCGTGTCCCCGCGGCCCAGCAGCGCATACGCAGCCGGGTCATCGAGCGGCACACTTTCGAGGTCTAGATCGATTCCGCGGTTTGCGCGGATGTTCTCCAGGCAGTCGCCGATGATCGTGAGGTTCCGCAGGCCGAGGAAGTCCATCTTCAGTAGACCGATGGCCTCGCACGAGGGGTAGTCCCAGCCGGTGATGATTGCGCCGTCCTGCGGCCGTTTCCACAGCGGAATCGCGTCGACCAGCGGCTCGCTGCTCATGATCACCGCGCACGCGTGCACGCCGGCGTTACGGACCAGGCCCTCCAGACCGCGCGCCGTCTCGTAGATGGTGCGCACGTCGGGGTCGGTGTCGATCAGCCCGCGAACCTCGGCGGCCTCCTTGTACCGCTCGTGGTTCGGGTCCGTGATGCCGGACAGCGGGATGTCCTTGGCCATGATCGGCGGCGGCAGCGCCTTGGTGATCCGGTCGGCGATCGCGAAGCCGGGCTGGCCGTAGTTGACACGGGCCGAATCCTTCAGCGCCGCTTTGGTTTTGATGGTGCCGAAGGTGATGACCTGGGCCACCCGGTCGCTGCCCCACTTGTTGGCCGCGTAGCGCAACATCTCGCCGCGACGACGGTCGTCGAAGTCGATGTCGATGTCGGGCATCGACACACGTTCGGGGTTCAGGAACCGCTCGAACAGCAGGCCGTACGGGATGGGGTCGATGTTGGTGATGCCCAGCGCGTAGGCGACCAGCGATCCCGCGGCCGAACCTCGTCCCGGTCCCACCCGGATCTCGACCGAGCGCGCGTAGTTGATGAGGTCGGCGACGATGAGGAAGTACGACGGGTAACCCTTTTCGCAGATGACCTTGATCTCGAAGGCGGCCCGCTCGATGTACTCGGTGGGTACCGCCGCGCCGGGGAAGCGGCGCTGCAGACCGGCGTCGACCTCATGGCGCAGCCAGCTCGCCTGGTCGTGACCGTCGGGAACCGGGAAGATCGGCATCCGGTCTTTCGGCGTCCAGACGTCGGCGTAGCTCTGCACCCGTTCGGCGATCAACAGTGTCGAATCACATGCTCCGGCGACCTCGCCGTCCCACAGCGCGCGCATCTCGGCGGCCGATTTCAGGTAGTAGCCGTCGCCGTCGAACTTGAACCGATTGGGGTCCGACAGCGTCTTGCCGGTCTGCACACAGAGCAGCGCCTCGTGGTTACGGGAGGCGTCGCGGGTGACGTAATGGCAGTCGTTGGTGGCCAGCGGCGGGATGCCGAGCTTCTGGCCGATCTCCAGCAAGCCCTCGCGGACCCGGCGCTCGATGTCCAGGCCATGGTCCATCAACTCGAGGAAGAAGTTGTCGGGTCCGAAGATCTCCCGCCACCTGGCGGCCGCCTCGAGTGCCTCCCGTTCGTGCCCGAGCCGCAGCCGCGTCTGCACCTCACCCGACGGGCAGCCGGTGGTCGCGATGATGCCATCGGCGTGCTCGGCGATGATCTCGGCGTCCATGCGCGACCACTTGCCGAGCTGACCCTCGAATGACGCCAGCGACGACAGCTTGAACAGGTTGCGCAAACCGGTCGCATTCTCGGCGACCATCGTCATGTGGGTATAGGCGCCGCTGCCCGACACGTCGTCGGACTTCTGCGACGGGTCGCCCCACAGGACGCGTTTGGTGTCGAAACGTGAACCCGGTGCGATGTAGGCCTCGACGCCGATGATCGGCTTGATGTCCACGTCGGTCGCGGCGTTGTAGAACTCGCTGGCGCCGAACATGTTTCCGTGATCCGTCATGCCGATCGCGGGCATTTCGAGCCGTTGCGCCTCGGCCAGCATCGGCGTGACCTTCGCGGCACCGTCCAGCATCGAATACTCGGTGTGGTTATGCAGGTGCACGAAGGACTGCGAGTTCATAGGGACGCCAGTCTATGGCGGTCCTCCGACAGATCTCGGCGTGTCGCGGTGCGTGTCTTGCCGCCCGTCAATTGGCAGGAAACCGCCGCGCGCCGGCCTCCAGTGGGAGCCTCAATCCGTTGACCAGGTAGCTGACAGTTCGGTACGTTCCGGCCAGCAGGATCAGCTCGATAATCGCCTCGTCGCTGTAATTGGCCGCCAACGCCGACCACAGGTCGTCATCGATCGTGCAATTCTCCTGCAGCCCGTCGCACAGCCGAATCAGCAATCGATCGGCGTCGTCCCAACAGGCGTCATCGGGTCCCCCGGTGACCAGCGACGCAATCTGAGCATCGGTGAAGCCGGCCTTTGCTGCGTAGGCGGCAACGTGCACACCCCATTCGTATTCGGCTCCGCAGGATGCGGTGACTCGATCGATGACGACCTCGCGTTGCCGGATCGTCAGATGGCCGCGATCGAGCAGTCCCGAATTGAAGAATTTGAAGAATAGACGCCGATCACGGGCCATGGTCGTGAAGAGCGTCAGCGGTGGGGCGCCCCGCATGACGGCGTCGACGGCTTCCTGCATATCGCGCGGTAGCGGCGTCGGTGCCGGCCCGATGCGGGCGCTATGATTTTTATAGCTAACCATACTTGCGACTCTAAGCGCCTCTGCTACAAAATGTAAAGCATGACGTCGCCGAAGATCGGCTCCCCGGCCCGCGGGTCGCAATCGGGCAGACCGATCATGGTGGCGCTGGACATGCTGGGCAGACGCGGAGCGCTGCGCGTGCTGTGGGAGTTGCGAAGCGGCCCTTTGACATTTCGCGCACTTCAAACCGCGTGCGACAGCAATCCCGGCTCATTGAACACGAGGCTGAAGGAACTGCGCACACTCGAAATCGTCGAACATGACGCGGGCGGCTACCGGCTCACCCGACACGGGATTGGCCTTATCAGGGCTCTACGACCCCTGCAGACGTGGGCAGATGAGTGGGCTGCCGATCAGGACGCAGCCGATCCAACCTGAGCAACCGCTTGACCTCGGCTTTCGGCGGAAGTTGCCAGCCGAGTTGGGCGACGACACCAGCCGCGACGAGGCCTGCAACCATCGCGGTGAACCAGAAGCCGGGCATGCCCCAACGCTAGGGCGCTGGAGGCGCCAAGGAATCGGGTGTTTCCCTATGTTCTGGTTCGCGTTCCGGGCCCTTCGACGACGTGGTGCGCGCCCGCCACAGCGCGTCGGCGCTGAACACCAACAGGGCGAGCCAGATGAGCGCGAATCCCAGCCAGCGCGCGGGCGGCATCGGTTCGTGGCCGACGAATATGCCCCAGGTCAGTTGCATCGCCGGGGTCAAGTAGAACAACAGCCCCATCGTCACCAGCGGCAGCCGCTGAGCCGCCGCGGCGAACAACAGCAGCGGCAGCGCCGTCACCGCACCAGAAACGACGAGAAGCGCGATGTGGTCGGCGCCGAAGTCGGTGAAGGTACCCGGTCCCGAGTGCTCGAGCACGGCGATATAAGCCAGCGCGAATGGTGCCGCCACTGCAGCTTCCACACCGACGCTGACCCGCGGATCGGTCGGTACCACCTTCTTCACCGCACCGTACAGTCCGAACGACAGCGCCAGCCCGAGTCCGATGACCGGGGGTGCGCCGACCTCCACGGTGAGCACCACCACGGCGACCACGGCGATCGCCAACGCGCCGAGCTGAGCACGGTTGAGCTTCTCGCGAAAAATCAACAGCCCCAACGCGACAGTGACCAACGGGTTGATGAAGTAGCCCATTGCGGCGTCGACGACGTGGCCGTTGTTGACGGCGTAGATGTAGATGCCCCAGTTGATGGAGATGAGCGCCGATGCGCACACCAGCAACAGCCATACCCGAGCCGTCATGGCCCGGAGGTCGCGAAACCGGCGCGCCGCGGCGATGACGAAGACCATCAGCACGCTCGTCCACACGATCCGGTGTGACAGCACTTCGAGCGCACTCGCCGGTTTCAACAGCGGAAAGAACGCGGGGAACACACCCCACATGGCGTAGGCGCCGATGCCGTAGAGAAGTCCCGTCGTTCTCACAGTTCGTGGTGGCGCAACACCTCGAGTGCGTGCTGCAGATCAGGTGGGTACGGACTGGTGATCTCGACGCGGCGCCCGTCGGCGGGATGCGCGAACGCCAAGGAGCAGGCGTGCAGCCACTGGCGTTCCAGCCCGAGCTTGCGGGCCAGCGTCGGGTCCGCGCCATAGGTGAGGTCGCCGGCGCACGGATGGTGCAGCGCCGCGAAATGCACCCGGATCTGGTGGGTACGGCCGGTTTCCAGCTCGATGTCGAGCAGGCTGGCGGCTTGATGCGCTTCCAGCGTGTCGTAGTGGGTGATGCTGTGCCTGCCACCTTCGGTGACCGCGAACTTCCAGTCGTTCGAGCGATGGCGCCCGATCGGCGCGTCGATCGTTCCGCTGGACGGATCGGGATGACCCTGCACCAGTGCGTGATAACGCTTTTCGACGGTGCGCTGTTTGAACGCGCGCTTGAGCACCGTGTAGGCGCGCTCCGACAATGCCACCACCATCACGCCGGAGGTGCCGACGTCGAGTCGATGCACAATGCCCTGGCGCTCATGGATTCCAGATGTGCTGATGCGAAACCCTGCCGCGGCGAGGCCGCCGAGCACCGTCGGCCCGCTCCAACCGACCGTCGCATGCGCCGCGACGCCGGGCGGCTTGTCGACCGCGACGATGTCGGAATCGGAGTACAGGATCGACATGCCGTCGATCGCGACGGGCGTATTCTCCACTGGGGCAGGCGCTTCCGGCAGGCGAACTTCCAGCCAGGCCCCGGCGACCAACTTGTCGGATTTCCCCGCGGGCGCACCGTCGACGTCGACGCCGCCGTCTTCGGCCAGTGCCGCCGCGGCCGTCCGTGACAGCCCGAGAAGCCGCGCCAGACCCGCGTCGACGCGCATGCCTGCCAGCCCTTCCGGGACCGGCATCGAGCGCGTGGTCACTCTGACGTGTCGCCCGTACGGCGCCCGACGGTGTCGAAGTCGAAACCGAACAGCGACAGCGCCACGAGCAGAATCGCCCCGCCGACCACCGACGGGTCGGCGACGTTGAACACCGGCCACCACCCGACGGAGAAGAAGTCGACGACGTGGCCCCGCAGCGGGCCGGGCGACCGGAAGAATCGATCGACCAGGTTGCCCATCGCCCCGCCGAGGATCATCCCGAGGCCAAGTGCCCACCACGGCGAAACCAGGCGACGGCCCATCCAGATGATCCCGATGACGACCGCGGTAGCGATCAGCGTCAGCACCCAGGTGTAGCCGGTGGCCATCGAGAACGCGGCACCCGAATTGCGGACGAGGGTCCACGTGACGGTGTCACCGATGATCGAGACGGGCTGGCCGGGGGTGAGCAGCCTCACGGCGAGCACCTTGGTGACGATGTCGGCGATCAACACGATTCCCGCGACAGTCAGCAGCAGCCGCAGTCGGCGCCGGGGCGCGGGCTGCTCCTCCTGCGTCGGCGCCTCGGGCCCAGTCGTGGCCTCGTCCGACGCCGGGGATTCATCGGTCACTCCCCCATCATTCCAGGGCCGGAATACGTAAGAATTCCACCCATGGCTCGCCTCGTCGTCATCACCACCGGCGGCACCATCGCCACCAGCGCTGACGCCCGCGGCGTGAAGCGTCCGACCCGAACCGGCGCCGACCTGACTTCCGGGCTCGACGTGCAGGTCGTCGACCTGATGGCGGTGGACAGCTCGATGCTCACCCTCGCTGACTGGGACCGGATCAGCGCGGCGGTGCGCTCTGCGTCAGACGCCGACGGCGTCGTGATCACACACGGCACCGACACCATGGAGGAAACCTCGCTGTGGCTGGAGCTGACGTATGACGGGCGGGCCCCGGTCGTGCTCACCGGGGCGCAGCGCAGTGCCGACGCCCCCGACGCCGATGGTCCGGCCAATCTGCGCGATGCGCTGACGGTCGCAGCGAGCCCACCCGCGCAGGGGCTGGGTGCACTGGTGAGTTTCGCGGGCACGGTGTGGCAACCTCTCGGCCTGCAGAAGGTCGCGACGGCGGATCTGCGGGGCTTCGCAGGGGTGGCGATCGGCTCGGTGTCGGATGCGACGTTCGCGGTAGGGGCCACCAAGGACCGCCCGTTCCTTGCGGCCGCCTCGGCGGCCGATGCGCCGAGGGTGGACACCATCGCGGTGTATCCGGGCGCCGACGCTGTGGCGATGGACGCGTGCGTCGCCGCGGGGGCTCGGGGTCTGGTGCTGGCGGCGCTGGGTTCGGGCAACGCGGGCGCCGCCGTGATCGAAGCCGTGCGACGGCACCGCCGCGACGGTGTCGCCGTCGCGGTGTCGACGCGCGTGCCCGATGGACGGGTCAGCCCCGGGTACGGCCCGGGCCGTGAGCTCGCCGACGCCGGCGCGATCATGGTGCCGCGGCTGCGTCCGCCTCAGGCCCGCGTCCTGCTGATGGCCGCGCTGGCGGCCGGTTCGCCCGTCGCCGACGTGTTCGCGCGCTGGGGCTGATGTGCGGGAATCGTGAACGTTTGGTTCGGCTAACTCTGGTGGCGGCTGAGCTCGTCGAGATAGTCCGCCCAATCCAGGCTGTCGACGGGGTTGGCCCGGGCGATCTCCGGATCGTCCGCGCGCAGCGTGTGTACCGGGCCCGGTCCGGTTCCGCGCGTCTCGAAACGCACCGTCATCACGCCGTGACCGGCGCCCTGGATCCACCCGTGCCCGTGGGTGGTGTGCACGACGTCGTCTCCGATCCGCCAGGCCGGCGGCGTGGCTGTGGTTTCAGTCAGCGTCGGCGGCAACTGCGAGCCGGACACCTCCTCCGCCAGCAACTCGAGATCGGGGAACAGCGACTCCTGCTGAACCTCCGACAGTCCTGAAAAGCCAACGCCGACAAGGCGGATGGGCCCCACCTCGATCGGGTCGAGCAGCAACCGCCGAGCGGTCGCAATCAGGGTGGCGGCATCGGTGATGGCGTACGGCAGCGTGGCCGACCGGGTGAGGATTCCCATGTCGGACTTCTTCAGCTTGACGGTGATGGTGCGCGCGCCGCGACCGTCCTTCTGGAGCCGGGTGTGGGCGTGCTCGCCGATGCGCGCTACGGCTTCCCGCAGCTGGTCGAGGGTCGTGAGGTCCTCGGGAAACGTCGATTCGGCGCTGATCTGCTTGGCGGGGGAATTCTCGGCGACGGGCCGGTCGTCGATGCCGCGCGCGAGCCGGTGCAGCGCCGCGCCGACAGTGCCGCCGAGGATGTCGGCGACTTCGGCATCGCTCAGTGCGGCGAACGCCCCGATGGTGTCGATGCCGAGTCGGTGCAGCTTTTCCTCGGCGACCGGTCCGATGCCCCACAAGCGGCGCACGGGCAACGCGTCGAGCAGCACCCGCTCCTCGCTGCGCGAGACCACCCGGATGCCGTTGGGCTTCGCGAGGTCCGAGGCGATCTTGGCGACCTGCTTGCCCGATCCGGCGCCGACTGACGCGACGAGCCCCGTTTCGTCGAGCACCCTGGACTTCAACGTCCGGCAGAACGTTTCGACGTCGTCGGCCGAGGCGCCCGCGAGTTCGGCCGGCTCACCGAATGCCTCGTCGAAGGAGAGCTGCTCGAGCACCGGGACGAAGCCGCGCACGGTGTCGAACACGCGGCGGCTGGCGACGCCGTAGACGACACCACGCGGCGGCAGGACCACGGCGGTGGCGCCCACCATTCGCCTGGCCATGTGCATGGGCATCGCGGAGCGGGCGCCGAACACCCGGGACTCATAGCTCGCGCCGGCGACCACCCCGCGGCCGCCCAGCCCACCCACCAGCACCGGCCTGCCACGGAGGGTGGGTCGGGTCAGCTGCTCGACCGACGCGAAGAACGCGTCCATGTCGAGATGCAGCACCCACCGACCTTCCACATCCGCCGATGCTATTTCGGTAAGAGTTGACCCGTTGTCGTAGGCCCTGCAGCGCCGCCCAACCAGTTTGAGGCTGGATGTTTTCGACCGCTCCCGCGACGTCCAGGTGGGCCTGGTCTGTTCGGAGGTAGGGCAAGCGCTGCTCGCTCAGCAGAGGCCACCGTGTGATGGCTGCCGCTCCTGGCCGAGCCAACTCCATCTATCGGCGTTGGTGGCTGGTATCGGTTGACTGAGCCCTCCCACTCTTGCTGGGAGGCCAGCCCCGCCTTTAGGGCGTGGGCAAGTCGGTAGTTGACTCGTGCGGTGCGTGGATTATGCGCATCGCCGAATTCGACACAGGCTGCCAGGGCCGCCGAGACAACGTCACGATCGGCGTGCAGCCCGCAGTGGAAGCACCGGTGAATGCGTTGCGCCAACGTCTTGTTCACCCGCTGTCCGCACAGGCAGTGCTGACTCATCGCGGTGGTGCGGGTCGCGGCCCGATCCAAGCGGCCACCGGTGGCATCGCATTCAGCAGCCAGTGCCGCGGCAAGCATGCCAGGACTGAAAAGGGCAATCCTCTTGCCCCACAGTCGGGCCCAGGTAGTGATCGTGGCTTGCTCCACCGTGATGTAGTTGCCGTGCAGTGTCACGATCCGTGCCGCGATGTGGCGGGCTCGGGCCTGTTTCGCTTGTCGCGTAGCTCGCGTCTCGGCGGCGTGATCCGTACGAATGCGCCAATATCTCGTGGAAAGCGTGTCACGCGAATAGGCGTGTATTGGCACGCCATCAGATCGCGCGGTACGCGCACCTCCAGGGTTCGCGACCGTCTTGACCTGCAAACCTTTTGCGGCTCGCCGTTGCCCCCGCTTCCGCTGGCGCGCCGAGGGTCCGTACTGATCAGCATTGGTGTTCCGCCGGGAGCGGTCCAGAGCCCGCTGGCGATCGCGGGCCCGCTTGGCTGCCCGCTTCGCGGCCTGCTGCTGTCTGACGGTGAGACTGATCGCGCTCACTATCAACTGCTGCGGCTGAACCTGTGAGAAAGATGCCAGCGTGAGGTTGGAAACGTTCACGTCGAGTCCGGCGCGACGGTCACTAGGGATAGTTGCCCGCCGAGCACGGTTGCCCGGCGACACATAGCCAGTCGTGCGGGTCAACAGATGCGCGTAATAGCGCCATCCTCCAGGCGCCTTCCGATCTCGGACTCGCACCATGTCGATCTTGTGCCACACCGCTGGGTCGGCCAAGAAATGGCGGAGGTGCGCCCACTGCCCCGCCCCCTGAGGCAGCCGAACCGGCATTACTAGATCGCCAGCGGGAAGGCCGGTGAACACCACTGTCAAAGGCCCAGTATGGGTGCGCCACGATCCACGCGGGTGCGATGGGATCGGCATCTTGCGAGGCTGAGCCAAAATGGAACTGCCTGCCGGTTCAGTGGCGGCGTCAGTCGCGTTCGTCACCGTTGTTGTCAGATCGGGATGGCGGAAGTCGCGTAGGTGTCCTTCGAGGGTCCCGACTAGGCGCCAGGTTTCCCAGATAGGTATGTCCTTCGTATACGAGCGAGCCCGGCCCGGGATTTTGTTGAATCTCCACCACGATCCGATCTTCGGCGCACCGTGGCGGTGCCCAGCCGAATCAGTAAAAAGGTGGCGATCAATTGCTTCCCACACTTCGTCGGCGACATGCTGGCCGACAGCCTTGGTCAAGTGATCGCGCATCCATCCGCTTGCCTCAATGTGGGCCCTAGCTGCAGCTTCAAGAGCCTTGCGTGACAACCCCAGACGCTCCCGTGCAGCCTTCGGATCCGCACTGCGCTCGCGATGAGCAGCCCAATATGCCCGACATCGCGCCGCCGCGTCGCGCTGCAATGCCCGCCGCAACTGAAAAACGGCGGACCACTGCGACTGAACCCGCCGTCGAACCACCGAGTCGCTGAGATCCAGCTCGAGGCGAATTACTGCCACCGGGCCCTCGTACTTGTACATCGGGCCCTTCGACTTTCCTCGCCTGCGCGGCACAACGTCATCACTTCTCGAGGGGGGAGAGTCAGCCGGCGTCGATGCCACGCTAGTGATGAAACCATCGATCACCGACAGTGACCGCTCGCCGCAACAACGAACCGATGGCTGGGTTAGCTACGCACGGTCTATCTAGTGCGCGAAACAACTCCTCGCGGATCGATTGCCACAGTCTCTCGGTCACGAATCGGGCTCTGGAAATTCAGCTTCAATGCGCAATCACGATTCAGCTCCTAGCCTGACGTCCATGGCGCAACGTGTCGGTCAACGGAGTGGCTTCGGCCGGTGGGTCGACCACTTCGAAGCCAACGAAGACGTGCACCGCCGGGTGGACGCCGCGATCGACTTCGACGCCGACTGCACCGTCCCCGAGACCGTGCGTCGGCCGCTGATCGCCTCGGTACGCCGATTCCAGCTGGGCGAGAGCGGCGACGGCCGGCAGCTGATCCGCAATGCCGAACGAGCGGGCGACTCCGAATACGTGAGTGCGATAACCCTTTTCGTCGCCGAAGAGCAGCAGCATGCCGCGCTGCTCCTGCGGCTGCTCGGATACCTCGGTGGCGCCCCGATGAGCAGACACTGGTCAGACGCGATCTTCGTCCGCTTACGCCGTCTGCTGGGCCTGCGCACCGAGTTGATGGTGCTGACCGTCGCCGAGGTCGTAGCCCTGTCCTATTACGGGGGCCTGGCCGCGGCGGGTCCGGATCCGGTGACGCGCGCCGTCGCCGCGCGGATCGTCGACGACGAGAACGCCCACGTGCGGTTTCAGCGCGACCGCCTGAGTGCCGGTTTCGCGGATTCGCGGGCATCGATGCGCGCGCTCGCCCTGGGCCTGTGGTGGGTGGTCGCAATCGGTGCGACGGTGGTCGTCGCCGTTGATCACCGGGGCGTGCTCGACGCGATCGGCTATCGACGCACCACGTTCGTCCGCGACGTCCTCGCCGATTTCTCGGGGCTGGCGGCAGCCGTCATGTTCGACCGAAAGTCCTTGTCGTGGACGTGATCACATCGCTCCCAGCGAGCGCGGAGCTGAGCGAAGTCGCCGACGAGGCGCAACGCATCGAGGAGATGGGCTTCGATGCCGTCCACGTATCCGAGACCGTTCGCGATCCATTCGCCGTCTGCACCCTCGCGCTGGAGCACACCACGACGCTGGTGGTCCGGACCAGCATGGTGGTCGCTTTCGCCCGCAGCCCGATGGTCACCGCCTACGCGGCGTGGGAACTGGCCCGCTACTCCGGTGGCCGCTTCGAGCTCGGCGTCGCCACGCAGGTGAGGGGCAACGTCGTCGGACGGTTCTCGATGCCGTGGACCGACCCCGCCGCGCAGCTGCGTGACTACGTCGCATCCCTGCGCGCGATTTTCGCCGCCTTCGCGAACGGCCAGGGTGTGGACTACCACGGCAGCCACTACACATTCACCCGGCTGCAGCCGTACTTCAATCCGGGTCCGATCGAGACGGCTCCCCCGCCGATCTGGACCGGCGGCGTCAACCGCAGGATGTGCCGACTCGCCGGCGCCGTCGCCGACGGCTTCGTCGCGCATCCCACCAGCTCGCACCCTGCGGTGCTGCGCGAGTACGTCCTGCCCGCGCTCGCCGACGGTGCGGCTAAGGAGGGGCGTACCGACGACGGCCCGCGGCTGGTCGTCGTGCCGCGCGTCATCTCGGGACGTGACGACGCGGCTGTCGCCGCCGCGCGTGACGAGCTGCGGACCGAGCTCGCCTTCCTGTACTCCACGCCGGCGTATCAGCGCACACTCGAGCTCTTCGGACTGAGCGACGTCGCGGCCCGCCTCAGCGAGCACGCCCGTCGCAAGGAATGGTCCGCGCTCGCGGACGTACTCACCGATGACGTGGTGAGTCAACTCGTTCCACAGGGGACCTACGAGGAGCTACCCGGCGTTCTCGCGTCCTGGTACGCCGGGGTGTGCGACGGCATCTCGCTTGACGTGCCGTCTGATCCGGCCGATGACGACGAGTTCACCTCGATGCTCGGTCGCGTCAAGACGATCCCGTCCCGGGTCTAGGGACAGGTACCACGTGGACGATGTGCCGATTCGCGACGAGACGATCCGCTTGGGTCAGTTCCTGAAACTGGCCGGGTTGATCGACAGCGGAGCGGACGCCAAGGCGGTCGTCGCCGACGGGATGGTCATCGTCAACGACGCAGTCGAGCGCCGCAGAGGCCGACAGCTCCGCTCGGGTGACACCGTGGAGTTCAACGGCCGTCGCGCCCGGGTGAGCTGACCTTTGCGATCGTCACCCGCACGCCGTCGCCGATGCCGCTGCCTGGAAGATCTGGCTTGCTGCGTCGCTAGGATCCTCCAATGGTTCATTCTCAAGTGACGCCTGCGCCGTCGTCATCCCGCCCGGGCGTTTCAATAGCGAAGATCAGGCACTGTGTCATCTGAGTCAGACAGCTTCGACCGCGTCCGACTCGAACGGCCCGCGCACCTTCCCGATCACCACTGGCTCGCAATCGACACCGAAATTCGGCGTTTGCGCCGGTCTCTGGCGACAGACGACGGCCCTCAGGCCCTCAGTGACATCAAATGCCTGGTGGAGAGCATTGCACGCGTGGTCCTGGACATCGATGGGACGCCGGCAGCCTCGAGCGAAGCGTTCAATTCTATTGTTGGACAAGCACATAGCCGGCTCAAGGGTCAGCCAGGTCCCGAACTCGCCAACGACACGGCGTTCGGCGACCTAGCTACCCAGGCAAGCAAGATCGCTCGACAGCTTGGCAACATACGCAACGAGTTCGGAGGTGGGCACGGCAGAGCAAGAGTCCCGAGTTTCTCCGACGAGATGGTCGTGCTCGCACTCGATGGTGGCCTGCTATGGGCACGATGGGCCCTTCGACGCCTGGGCTATTTCTCCGAAGGACGACCCGAAGCCCTCATCGATGCCCTGATGGGCAGCGCGCAGACGTTTCGTGCAGGCGACCTTCGACGACGGCTTCTGGCGGCTCGCTTGCCTCACTTAGAATCGCGATATCAACGCAGCATTGGGATTGCGGTTGGGCAGCGTGCTGCGCGGCAAACATTCGTCGTCCATTGGGATGGTGTAGAGCCATGCCTCAGCTCGGATGATCTTGCGACTTGGCCGCGCGATTACCGCGTCGGGGTTGCCTACGGGCTATGGTTCGACCCAGATGGCAATGTCACGCTGACACCGGAGTCGGCGAGGGAGGCTTTGCTAGTTCTCGATCCAGTCGCGGACTGCTCCGCCGACCTAACCGACTGGGTATCGCGCATTGTCATGGCCCGCGCGGGGATCAGTTATGAGCGGACGATGTCGGCTTATGAGATCTCAGAATTTATTCGCGACAGGACTGCGTCGCGTCCGCCAGAGGAGCGCGCCGCGCTCGTTTCACTGGCGGATGTCATCAACCCACCGCTCTTTTGACTCCTAATCGGTGCTTCAACGGCGCACCTCCAGTTGCCCCGAGCTCGCTCTTGCCTGCCAGGTATCAAGAACAAACTCCGCAATCGTCACGGTCGCGTTTAGTGCCAGTCGGGCATGTCGCGCCAGCGCAACGCTCCTTCTTGACTTCCCGTGTCCGATACCAAGTTCATTTCGGAGTTCGGCAAGGGATTGCACTGTCGTAACGAGCGTCCGCAGAATCTGTTGCGCGCTCGCACTTCCACGCACACTCTGTGGTACTGATTCCGCTTTGAGCTCGAGCAGCGACGCCACTTTCCTGTAGAGCTGCGGGATGTCGTCGCTCGTGTCATGGTCAATATCTGCACCGTCGAGGATGATTCGAAAAAGACTCTCGATGAGATTCTTCGACGAGGAGATAGCAGCGGCCGGGTCGGCTGTAAGACTGTCGCGGATTCGGGAAAGGTGCTCTTCAAGTACAGCAGGGTCCGTCAACACGTCGCGCTCGCTCAGTTTGAGTTCAGGCTTCGCGCCGTGGAACGAGCCCCGCTGACGCCATCCGTATATCGCGTGGCCACTAATCCACTCGGCGGGATACAACTCGTATCCGTCGCGAGCTAGAACTTCGTTGAACATGTTGAGTAGCCGAGCAACCTCTGCTTCGTCGCTCCGGACCACGGGATGCAGCATCTCCGCGAGAAAGCGCAGGATCAATTCGTCAGCTCCACCTTGCAACCCAAACCGCGTGTCGGTGAAGATCCAGTCGTCCTCCCAGTCCGCTGGATTGTTTACACGGTGCTGCCAAATGTCCCCGTATGCGTCCTTGAAGCGTGTGTCACGGCTCGCAATCCCCGCAAGGTCATAGATCCTCGCCAGGAAGTCTGGCTCCTCAAGTCGTCCAGCCCACGAAATCTGTTGCAAAGCAATAAGGTCGGAGATCTTGCGCCGTGTAATCTCTGAAATTCGTCTCTTCAGTGCCACCAGTCGGCCCTTCCCAGTGGATCCAGCTGACAAGCCTGTGCGTCAGCGGAAGCGAAGTCCCTCCATGTCTCCTAATCCTAAATGGATCCGCGTTAGCCGAGATCGCCGTCGCAACGTTTCACGGGCTTTAGATGGCGGCGACTGCCAAGGAGCATCTCGCCCTCCAAGACAGTGTCCACGACGCACTGCACAGACTTTGGCTGCACCATCTCGGGGAGTTAGGGCTTGGCTACTTTCACCATGAACACTTGATAGCCGCCGCCGACAGACCCAGTCAGTACGTCGCCATTCCTTTGTACCCTGCCACCCTGCATATCCAGGCTTGACGCTGATGACTGCCGGAGAACGATACCTGCGTCGTGCTTGAGTTCGAAGTTCAACGCTAGAAGCTCCTTCTTAATGAGGGCCTCGAAGTCGTCCCTCCACCCGTTTGGCAGCGAAGGGACGCTAAGGACTAGGTCGATGCGGTCGCCGACATCGAGTTGGCCCTGCCTACGAAATTCTTGAAGCTCCCGAATCATGTCTCTGGCCCAACCTTCGGCTTCCAGCTCCTCGGTGACCGTGCCGTCGAGCACCACCAATCCGGCATCGTGAGGCAGCGCTGCGGTGAACTCCGGGTCGACAGCAACCAGTTTCGATGTGAATTCCCCAGGCCCTAGCACTGTCGTCCCGACGGTCAGGGTGCCTGCATCTGGATCATAGGTGCCCTCGCCCGCCCTAACCTTTTTGATCACCGCCTGCACGTCCTTGCCCAGCCGCGGTCCGGCGAACTTTGCGTTCACCGACAGTTCGAAGCGTCCGTAACGGCGGACGTCGTCGGTCAGCACGACGGCCTTGACGTTGAGCTCGTCGGCGATCAGACATCTGAACTCTTCCCATTCCTCGTCAGACTGTCGCAGTATCGACGGGTTCTCCAGCGCCACCGTCAGCCGCGACAACGGCAGCCGCACACGAAGCTTGTGCGCCTTCCGTAACGACGAGGCGGTCGAGCACACCTCGCGAACCTGATCCATCGCGGCCACCAACTGAGGATCCCTTGGTAGCAGGTCTGCCTCGGGCCAGTCGGTCAGATGTACCGACCGATCCCCGGTTACCCCGCGCCAGATCACTTCCGTCATGAGCGGCAGCAGCGGCGCACCGAGCCGACACGTCACCTCCAGCACGGTGTGCAGCGTATCGATGGCGTCGGGATCCTCTTCCCAAAAGCGCGAACGCGACCGTCGCACATACCAGTTCGTCAACGCATCGGTGAACTGTCGTAGCTGGTCGCAGGCGCCCGAGATGTCGCAGACATCAAGCGATTCGGTGAGGTCGTCACGCAGCTCGGCGAGCTTGGCCAGGATGTAGCGGTCCAGCACGTTCGGCAAGTGGGTCCGCAACGTCCCCTTCTTTGGCGCGTAGAGCGTCAAAAAGGTGTAGGCGTTCCACAGCGGCAACAACACCTGCCGGACACCTTCGCGGATGCCCTGTTCGGTGACGATCAGGTTGCCGCCGCGCAGGATTGGCGAGGCCATCAGGAACCAGCGCATGGCGTCGGAGCCGTCGCGGTCGAAAACCTCGGTGACGTCGGGGTAGTTGCGCAACGACTTGCTCATCTTCTGGCCGTCGTTGCCCAGCACGATGCCGTGCGCCACACAGGTCTTGAACGCTGGACGGTCGAATAGCGCAGTGGCCAGGATGTGCATGGTGTAGAACCACCCACGGGTCTGCCCGATGTACTCGACGATGAAATCGGCGGGGTTGTGATCGTCGAACCACTCCGCGTTCTCGAACGGGTAGTGCACCTGACCGTAGGGCATCGACCCCGAGTCGAACCACACGTCGAACACGTCCTCGATGCGGCGCATCGTGGACTTTCCGGTCGGGTCATCGGGATTCGGGCGAGTGAGCTCGTCGATATACGGCCGGTGCAGGTTGTCCGGACGTACGCCGAAGTCGCGCTCGAGCTCGTCGAGACTGCCGTACACGTCGAGCCGCGGGTATGCCGGATCGTCGGACTTCCACACCGGAATCGGGCTGCCCCAGTATCGGTTTCGCGAGATCGACCAGTCGCGGGCACCCTGCAGCCACTTTCCGAACTGGCCGTCCTTGACGTGCTCGGGGTACCAGGTGATCTCTTGGTTCAGCTCGACCATGCGGTCGCGGAAATCGGTCACCTTGATGAACCACGACGACACGGCGCGGTAGATCAACGGGTTCCGGCAGCGCCAACAGTGCGGATAAGAGTGGTCGTATGTCTCGTGGCGCAACAGCACCGCGCCGTTGACGGCCGCCGAGCGTCCCTGGTTCTTCAGATCGCGGATGATCTGCGGGTTCGCGTCGAAAACGTGCTGGCCGGCGTATTCGGGCACCGTGGCGTCGAACCTGCCCTTGGTGTCCACCGGCGTGACGGCGACGATGTCGGCCGCCTGGGCCGTCGCCATGTCGTCCTCGCCGTACGCCGGCGACATGTGGACGATGCCGGTGCCGTCCTCGGTGCTGACGAAGTCCGCAGGCAGCACCTGAAAGGCGTTGCGCGCCCCCTCGCCGTCCATGAAGTACGGAAACGGCGGAAGATACCGCGTGCCGAGCAGCTCGCGTCCGCTGTAGGTGGCCACCACCTCGGGCTCGTCTCCCACTTCGCGGGCATAGGCCGCCAACCGCGCCTGTGCCAGCACGTAGCGGCGGCCATCGGGTGCCCGCACGCAGACGTAGGGGATGTCGGGGCCCACCGCGACCGCCTGGTTCGACGGCAGCGTCCAGGGCGTCGTGGTCCAGATGAGAAGGAAGGCACCGGCTAGTTCCTTGTCGTCGCTGTCGACCACCTTGAATCCGACGGTCAGCGCCGGGTCCTGGCGCATTTGATAGACGTCGTCGTCCATCCGCAGTTCGTGGTTGGACAGCGGCGTCTCGTCGTTCCAGCAGTACGGCAGCACCCGGTTGCCCTCGTAGGCCAGGCCCTTGTCCCACAGCTGCTTGAACGCCCAGATCACCGATTCCATGAAGCCGAGATCCAGCGTTTTGTAGTCGTTGTCGAAGTCGACCCACCGGGCCTGGCGGGTGACGTACGCCTGCCATTCGTCGGTGTACTTGAGCACCGAAGCGCGGCACGCTTCGTTGAACTTCTCGATGCCCATCTCTTCGATCTGCGCCTTGTCGGCGATGCCAAGCTGACGCTGCACCTCGAGTTCGGCGGGCAGGCCGTGAGTATCCCAGCCGAAGCGGCGATCCACCTTGTAGCCGCGCATGGTGCGGTACCGCGGCACGATGTCCTTGACGTAGCCGGTCAGTAGGTGGCCGTAATGCGGAAGACCATTGGCGAACGGCGGACCGTCGTAGAACACATAATCCGGCGATCCGTCCCGGCGTGCGATGCTGGCACGGAACGTGTCGTCGGAGTTCCAGTAGTCCAGGACGTCGGCTTCCAGCGCCGGGAAATTGGGCGCTCCGGCGGCCGGCTTCGGATAGGCGGTCACGTGTCTCCTGTGCCTGATTGAGGCCTCCGGCCTCGGAAGCCCATCAGCGGCACGGGGACGACGTTCGCGCGGTGCGCGAGCGCCGCGGTACCACCCCGCTTGCGTACATCACCTGATTCGACGATGTACGCCGCTCACTTAGGGCGATGACGAGCCCACCCGTTCGGTTCTACTGAGCTGGAATCAGCCGTTCTTCCGAAGGCTCCCCGGTGATGGCCGGATCGACGCCGTTCTCGCCAAGTCTAATGACGAGCGCAAATCGCATGCACCGCGCGAGGCAGGTCTCAGACGGCAGGCTGCGCGTCCGTGGTCATCTCGTAGAGCGCGCGCGGGAACTGCTCGGCCAGCTCTTCGATGGTGTAGGGCTCGAAATAGCTCGTGTCGTACCACCAGTCCACATGAACCAGACCCTGGGTGCGGTAGACCCTCATCTCCAGCGCGTGGCCGAGCCCCGGAGGCGCCTCCTGCACCGGCACCGGCACCGAGCTCTCGGGCACCTGGCCCAAATAATTGAAGTACACCTCCGACATCGCGTTGTCGGTGCGCTCGGATGCCGAGGCCAGGGCGTTGTGAACGCCGCGGAGAACGTCGGTGGCGCTGGCCTGCGCAGCCGTCACACACATCACCGGGACGGCATCGAGCAGGCTGCCACGTTCGCTGGCCACGTCGATGGGGACGATGCCCTCACCGAGTGTCCTGGCGATCGTGCGAGCGAGCGCCGCAAGGAGGAGTTCGTCGGTTGGCGCACCCAACCACTCGGAGGCTCCCTCGAGTTCGGCGGTGAGTTCCTCGTTGTCGGGAGTCGACAGCCGCACCATGCCCGCGGCACGAGAAGGGTCCGGGACATCATGATCCACCACGTGGATCGTTGCTAATGCAATTTCAGTAAAGGACTTAAAGGCCTCTTTAGCCGTCATACGCAACTGAGAAGCAACCATGGCCCCAACGATAGCCCAAGTGTCCCAAATTTGGGATAGGCCTCCCGAAACTGTGACGGCAGTGTCAATTAAGGCAAACCTTTCCGGTTTGCGGTTCGTACTGCCCATTTTATGAAGATTGCTTTATTGTAGGAAGGTGCCACGTACCGACGAGAACGGCAGACAGCTAAAAGCCCTGCTTGATTACCTACTTGACGGCGACGTTGACGCCAAAGACATTTACGACGCGCTCGGGATCTCGAGCAGCACGTACTACCGGCGCATCAAGGAAGCCGACTACCCCGACGCCGAAGAATTGCGCCGAGTGTCGGATAGATTCGGCGTCAGCTACCCAGACCTGCAGATCAGGTTCGGCCTGATGAGCGAACAAGAAGTGTGGAGCTACATCGAGTCGGCGCCATTCGGCAGGACCGCTCTGCGGGAGACCGCCGCCATCCGAACCAGCCATCGAACCCGTGCACCAAAGCTCTCCGAGCTGAAACCGCGCAGTGACGCGCCCCCGCTGTAGCTCTATACTTTGCTGAGTACACCGCGGCTCGAAAGCGACATTCATGGGTCTGACAACTCTTATTGCGATCACGCTTTGCTGTATCGCGTGGAGTTTGTGGATTCGCCGAGTTACATGGTCGTCCCGTTGGGAGTTCGCCGCAACTCTGAACATCGCTTTGCAGGGCGGCGCGGTTCTGCTTATGTCACCGTGGGCCTCGGAGACGGTGGGCGCCTTTCTCCACTCGCTGACAGGTAAGTGGAACCTCGAGGACTACATCGGCCACGATCTGTACATCGTCGCCGCGTCGGCGGTCGTGTACAACGCGCTGGGCCGGCTGCAGCAGGATCACGAACTGCAGCGGTCGTTCAAGCAGTACGTGGAGTACCCCGCGACGCTGTGCATCCCGCTGCTGCTGGTGGCGTTCACCCTGGGTAACGGCGCGAAGATCTACAAGGCCGACTTCTTCCAGGTGCCGACGGACTTCTGGCTGAACATGTACTGGCTGCTGCTGTGCGGCACGCTCATCTACCTGCTGGGCTACGGCGCCCGGGCGCTGCTCGTCTTGCGTAAGGACCCGCGCTCACGCACGGTCGCCAACATCTACCTCGTGTCGTCGGCCGCGGGCATCGCCGCCTGCCTCGTCCGACTGGCGACGGCCTTCATCCCCCAGCTGCAGGCGATTGACGGCGGCACCACACTGGTCTGGGTGTTCGCGTGCATGTGCGGCGCCGGGTTTGCCATCACCTCGGCCGAGTCTTGGCGCAAGAAGACCAGGTGGTTTTCGACGGCGAAGAGCTGAGGTCGACTTCGGCTCAACCCGCGACGGAGCGGGTGACCTTCTTGTACGGCGCGCCGAGCGCGGGCATCGTTTCGTACCCACGTCTACGAGCGCGGGCGGCATCGCGGCGGATCAGGGTCTGCAGCCCGGCGAACGTCGCCTGATCGAGGACCATCCGCGTCAACAGCCGGTTGTGCACGAACCCGAACGACATCCCCGTCTCCGGGTCCGCCCAGCCCACCGAGCCGGCGAGCCCCGCATGCCCGAAGCCCGGCATCACACCGGGGATCGGCACCGAGTGGTACCCGAGGTGGAACGATAGCGGCACCCAGATGTTGCGGTCCGGCGCGAAGCTCGGCTCGCCGGTGAGGCCCTCGACCCTTTCGCGTGACAGAAACTGCGTGCCGTCGACGCGACCACCGTTGGCGATCGCGCCGTACATCCTGGCCAGTGCGCGTGCGGTCGTCACACCGTTGGCGGCCGGGATTTCGGCGTCCAGAAACGGCGTGTCGCCCTGCACGACCGCCTTCATCCCCGGGAAGTACATCGATCCGAACACGCCGGAGACGCCCATGGCGGCGATCCGGGGCGCCACGAAGTTGAACACCGGATTGCTCAAAGTGCCCTGGGGCGCCAGGATTTGCGCGGCACGAGTCGGCGCGGTGGCCGGCGGCCGGCCCAGGTGCAGCCCGTCGGTGTTCAGCGGTTCGGCCAATTCCTCACGGATCAGGTCCCGCATGCCCTTGCCGGTGATGGCGCGGCCGAGCCCCGACATCAGCCAGCCGTAGGTGAGCGCGTGATACGCCTGATGGCCATACAGCAGCTTGTTCACCGGTGCGGCGGCGATCCGCCGCTCCATCGCGTGGTGGTCGAGCAGTTCGGCCTTGCTGACCCCGTTGAGATGAGACAGGCCCGCGCGGTGTCGCATGACGTCGCGCACCGTGATGTCGTCCTTGCCGTTCTCGCCGAACTCGGGCCAGTACTCGCTGACGGGCATGTCGTAGTCGATCAGGCCGCGGTCGGCGAGCCGATGGATCACCGTCGACGCCAGACCCTTGGTGACCGAGAAGACCATCGTGCCGGTGTCGGCTGTCCAGTACTCGGTGCCGCGGCGGTCCGAGTAGCCGGTCCACACATCGACCACGGGCTCACCGTGCAAGTAGACGGAGAGGGCACCGCCGCCGAATCGTTTACCGGGGAACAACTTCGAGAAGGCCCGCAGGGTGCATGCAAAGTTCGAATCCGCTGCGCCCTGAACCCTGTGCGGGAGCGCTGCGCTGCGCCCCGCGGGTTTGACACCCGTCACAATGCATACAATTTACCTGCAGCCCCGGCAAATAAACCGGGTGTTACCGAAAAGTTAGGTTAGCGCACGTCGGACGCGTCCAAGATCTGTTGTGCAGCAAGCGCGGGCGTCAGCTCACCGTCGCGGACCTGGCGCTCGACTTCGGCCCGGATCTCCTTAACCGCGGGATGCGACAGCACACGGTCCAGCACGGTGTCGCGAACCATCGACCACGTCCACTCGACCTGCTGGGTGCGCCTGCGGGCCTCGAACTCGCCGGCCGCGGTCAACACCTCGCGGTGCTTCAGCACCGTGTCCCACAGCTCGACCAGGCCGTCGCCGGTCAGTGCACTCATGGTGAGAACCGGTGGGCGCCATAGCGTTTCGCGTGGATAGATCAGCCGGATCGCACCGGTCAGTTCGCGCGCGGCCGCCTTCGCCTCCACGGCATGCTCGCCGTCGGCCTTGTTCACCACCACAATGTCAGCGAGCTCCAGCACGCCCTTCTTGATGCCCTGCAGCTGGTCGCCGGTGCGCGCCAAAGTCAGAAACACGAAGGTGTCCACCATGTTGGCGACGGTCACCTCCGACTGCCCGACACCCACCGTCTCCACGAGGATGACGTCGAACCCGGCGGCCTCCAGCAGCACGATCGTTTCGCGGGTGGCCCTGGCAACCCCGCCCAGCGTGCCGGACGTAGGCGAGGGGCGGATGTAGGCGTCGGGATGCACCGCCAGTTTCGCCATGCGGGTCTTGTCCCCGAGGATGGAGCCACCGGTCCGCGTCGACGACGGGTCGACCGCCAGCACCGCGACGCGGTGCCCCTGCTCGATCAGGTGCATACCGAGCGCCTCGATGGTCGTCGACTTTCCGACACCCGGCACGCCGGTGATCCCGACGCGCATGGCATCACCGGACTCGGCCATCAGCTGGAGCAGTAACTGCTGCGCCTGCTCGCGGTGGTCGGTGCGGGTGGACTCGACGAGCGTGATGGCCTTCGGCAGCGCCGCTCGGTCGCCGCGCCGAACGGCGTCCGCTAGTTCAGAAACCGGGAAGTTCATCTACTCAGGTCGTAGCCCAGCTGCTCGGCAAGCTTCTGCAGCAGGCCGATTGCGGCGTCGGCGATCACGGTGCCGGGCGGGAAGATCGCGGTCGCTCCGGCCGCGTACAACTCGTCGAAGTCGCCGGGCGGGATCACCCCGCCGACCACGATCATGATGTCCGGCCTTCCCGCCTCGGCAAGCGCCTCGCGCAGCGCGGGCACCAATGTCAGGTGGCCCGCCGCGAGCGACGACACGCCGACCACGTGCACGTCGTTGTCCGCCGCCTGAAGCGCGACCTCTTCCGGCGTGGAGAACAAGGAGCCGACATCCACGTCGAATCCGATGTCGGCGAACGCCGTCGCGATGACCTTCTGCCCACGGTCGTGGCCGTCCTGGCCCATCTTGGCGATCAGGATGCGTGGCCTACGACCGTCGGCCTCGGCGAACTTCTCGACGAATTCGGTTGCTTTGCCGATTCCAGTCACGTTGCCACTGCTCCCCACCTCGTCACGGTAGACGCCGGCGATGGTGCGGATCTCGGCGACGTGCCTGCCGTACACCTTCTCGAGCGCATCTGAGATCTCGCCGACCGTCGCGTGGGCACGGGCTGCGTTGACGGCCAGCGCCAGCAGGTTGTTGCCCAGGCCGTCCTCCCCTGCCGGTCCGGATTCACCTGCGGCGCTGGTCAATTCGGCCAGCGCAGCCTGAGTTGCCCCCTCGTCGCGCTCGGCGCGCAGCTTCTCCAGTTTCGCGATCTGCTCGGCGCGTACGCGGCTGTTCTCGACCTTGAGGACTTCCACCTCCTGGTCCTCGTCGACCTGGTATTTGTTCACGCCGATCACCGTCTGGGCACCGGAATCGATGCGGGCCTGCGTCCGGGCGGCCGCCTCTTCGATGCGCATCTTCGGGATGCCCTCGCTGATCGCCTGCGCCATTCCGCCGTGGGCGACGACCTCTCCGATGTGCATGCGCGCTGCGGTGGCGAGCTGGTGGGTCAGCCATTCGACGTAGTACGAACCACCCCACGGGTCGATCGGACGTGTCGTTCCGGACTCCTGCTGCAGCAGCAGCTGGGTGTTGCGCGCGATACGAGCCGAGAAGTCGGTCGGTAGCGCCAGCGCCTCGTCGAGCGCATTGGTGTGCAGGGACTGCGTGTGCCCCTGAGTGGCCGCCATCGCCTCGATACAGGTGCGCGCGACGTTGTTGAAGGCGTCCTGCGCGGTCAACGACCATCCCGAGGTCTGCGAATGAGTACGCAACGAGAGCGATTTCGGACTCTTCGGATTGAACTCGCCAACCAACTCGCTCCACAGCAGCCGCCCGGCGCGCAGCTTGGCGACCTCCATGAAGAAGTTCATGCCGATCCCCCAGAAGAACGACAGCCGCGGTGCGAACTTGTCGATGTCCAGGCCGGCATCCAGGCCCGCCTTGATGTACTCGACGCCGTCGGCCAGCGTGTAGGCGAGCTCGAGATCGGCTGTGGCACCCGCCTCTTGAATGTGGTACCCGGAGATCGAGATCGAGTTGAACTTCGGCATCTTCACGCTCGTGTAGCCGAAGATGTCAGAGATCACCCGCATCGACGGCTTGGGTGGATAGATGTAGGTGTTGCGGACCATGAACTCTTTGAGGATGTCGTTCTGGATGGTCCCCGCCAGCTTCTCCGGGGGTACGCCCTGTTCCTCGGCGGCCACCACATAGAGCGCGAGGATCGGCAGCACGGCACCATTCATCGTCATCGACACCGAGACGGTGGACAGGTCGATACCGTCGAACAGCTGTCGCATGTCGAGAATGGAATCGATTGCCACACCGGCCATTCCGACGTCCCCCTGGACACGCGGATGATCGGAGTCGTAGCCGCGATGGGTGGCCAGATCGAAGGCCACCGACAACCCCTTCTGCCCGGCGGCGAGGTTGCGCCGGTAGAACGCATTCGACTCGGCCGCGGTCGAGAATCCCGCGTACTGCCGGATGGTCCACGGCTGGTTGACGTACATGGTCGGGTACGGGCCGCGGACGAACGGCGGCGCGCCGGGGAAGGTGTCCAGCGGATATCCGGCATCCACCACGGCGTCACGGTCGGCGGCGATGTAGACCGGTTTGACGTCGATACCCTCGGGAGTGACCCAGTCGAGCTGCTCGGCGGTGTAACCGTGCGCGGCGGCGGCCGCGGCGACGTGCTCGGCGACCGCGGCCTCCGTGGCAGGCTCGGCCGTCTTCGCCCCGTGCAGGGGTACGTCGGCGAAGTTGGTGATCGCGCCCGGTTCAACGCCAGGAACCGGCTGGCCGGCGACATTGGACATCGTCATGGTCACGCCCCCAATCGGGTGAGAAGTGCCGACAGGGCGGCGATCGCGTCGATCTTGGCGGTTAGGTATTCATCCGGCTTGTTGGCGGCTTCGGCAACCGCTTTTTCCGGACCGGCAAGGTAGATGTGCGAAACACCGGCCCCGCGGGCGGCTTCCACCACGCCCGACGCCTCCTGCGCGTAGCGGGCGTCGGTGCCGCAGATCACGGCGGCGACCGCTCCACCGGTATCCGAAACCGCTTGTGCGATACCCGCGGCGTCCAACGGCCCCGGGTTGACGGCCTCGACGCCGCCGGATGCCAGCAGATTCGCCGCGAACGTCGTGCGGATGTTGTGTTCGGACAGTGGGCCGATCGGCAGCAGCAAGGCGGTGGGCCGCGAACCGTGCTCGGCGAGATAGGCGTCGGATCGATCCCGCAGTGCTTCGAAGCCCGCCGCGTAGCGTTGCACACCGGGAACCGGGTCGGACGGTGGCAACGGCATTTCCGAGAGGTTTGGATACTCGTTGACACCGGTGATCGCCGTACGACGGTGCGCGATGTCGTCGCGGCGTTTCTCGCTCACCTCTGCGATCTGTGCGGCCAGATAGTCGACCGCAGCCGTGAAACCGCCGCGGGATTCGATGTCGCGGAAGTGCTTCCACGCCTCCTCGGCAAGTGCGCGGGTGAGATCTTCGACGAACCACGACCCGCCCGCGGGGTCGAGAACACGCCCGATATGCGACTCCTCCAACAGCAACAGCTGGGTGTTGCGGGCCATCCGCCGCGCGAAACTTGCTGCGGTGCCGGGCCATCCACCGGGGATGGTGCTATCGAAGGTATGGACCTGGACGGTGTCCGCTCCCCCGACGCCTGCCGCGAAGGCGGCGACTGTCGTGCGCAACATGTTCACCCACGGATCACGTTGAGCCATCATCGGTTGCGAGGTCACTGCGTGCACTCGCGCCGCGCCGGCGTCGGCCGCGCCGACCACTTCGGCCACCCGGGCCCACAGCTGTCGTGCGGCACGCAGTTTGGCGATCGTCATGAATTGGTCATCGTCCGCGGCGAACCTGAAACTGATCTGGCGCAACGCATCCGGCGCCGGAACCCCGCTGTCGACCAGCAGGCGCAGATAGCTGACCCCCGCGGCGATGGCGCCCGTGAGCTCCCACGATGCGCTGGCACCGAGATCGTGAAACGCCGGACCGTCGATCGTGATGGCCCGGACACCCCCGCCGTAGGCGATCGTCTTCTCGACGGTGGCGACCACCTCGTCGGTTGACGGCGCCGCACGGCCGCTGAGTGTCGCGGTGAGCGGGTCGGCACCGAGATCGACCGAAAGTCGCGCTCGCCGTTCGTCATCCAGGTCGGTCACCAATGCCAGCACCGCGTCCGCGGCGGCGGTGAAGTCGGTGCCCGCGTCCAGCACCACGGGAACGAGTTCGAGAAACACGCCCTCGAGGAGCCGGTCGAGCTCATCGGCGCTCACCCCGGTGGGCCCAACATCGAGGATCAGTGCGCTGGTGCCCTCGGTGAGCGCGGTCAGCACAGCGCCGTTTCCGTCGACGACCGACACCTGGCCCGGCGCCGGAAACGCCTCGGCGACCTTCCAACCGGATTTGACGTCGCGCAGACCGTCGGACCCGCGAATGAAGGGCCAGCTGCCGGGCAGCGGCGCCTCAGGCTGGGAGTCGAGAATCGTGTACAGCGGCCGAATCGGAAAGCCCTCGTAGGTCGGTGTGTCGAGGAGTTGCTCAGGCGCCTCGCCGAGATCGGCAGGATCCTTGCGGCTGCTCTTGGCGAGCACTCCGGCTACGGCGGCGCGCCATTGCTCGCGATCCGATTCAGATCCCGCAGATGTATCTACCGACACCGGCTTCTCCTGTTGTCGCGACGTGTGACCTCTGTGTCTAACACGACCGCTCACCAGGCTAAATGATCCCGGTCACGCGGTTGACCACCGGTCGGCGGTCGCACGGCGTGCTGGCCGGTGGCCGCAGGCCGTGCAAAGTAGTCTTGGCGGACGTGAATACCGTCGTCAGCACCCTGCGCGCGCTGCGCGGCTCGGTGGTCGCCACGGCGGCCGCGGTGCCGCGGCGACGGGTGTTCGCGATCCTGACCGCGATTGTGATTCTTGTCGCAATCGCGCTGCTGGTCCCTATGCCGACCGCAGTTCAGCTGAGAGATTGGGCCAACTCGGTCGGCCCCTGGTTCCCGCTGGCGTTTCTCGGTGCGCACATCGTGGTGACGGTCTTCCCGTTCCCGCGTACGGCGTTCACGCTGGCCGCCGGGCTGTTGTTCGGACCGGTCCTCGGCATCCCGCTCGCGGTGTCGGCGGCCACCGTCAGCGCCGTCATCGCGCTGCTGCTGGTGCGCGCGGCCGGCTGGCAACTCAACAAGCTGGTGCCCCATCCGAAGGTCGACGCGCTGGACGCCCGGTTGCGGGAGCGCGGGTGGCCCGCCGTCGTGTCGATGCGGCTGATCCCCGCCGTGCCGTTCTCAGTGCTGAACTACGCGGCAGGGGCGTCGGGGGTTCGGGCGCTCCCGTACGCCTTCGCCACGCTGGCCGGGTTGATACCCGGCACCGCGGCCGTGGTGATCCTCGGGGATGCGCTGACGGGCAGCGTCAACCCACTACTGGTCCTGATCTCGTTCTGCACCGCATGCGTCGGTGCGGCCGGGCTCGCTTATGAGATCCGCGCTCACCGCCGCGATCGCACTCGCGATCAGACCACCCGCGATCAGACCGAGGTCTCCTACCGGGAGTGAGCGCCGCCGCCGGGGCCCTGCGGCGGCACGTTGTATTGCGAGGGCGGTTGCTGCTGCTGCGACAGCGGCGGGTACTGCGGGGGCGGATCGATCGACCCGGCCACCGGTTTGCGCGCCTCGGCTTCGGCCTTCGCGACGGCCTGCGCGATCTCCGGATCGGTCTGGGTGTTGAACCAGGCGGCCACCTCGGCAGAATCGTCCTCCGGCCGTTGGATGTCCTCCTCGACCGGCGACGGCTCGTAACGGAAGACGCCGTCCGTGCCCGGCGCGCCGAGCATCTTCGTGAAGCCCTGGAGTGCCGACCCGAAGTCACTTGGCACGAGCCAGACCTTGTTCGCCTCGCCCTTGGCCATCTGCGGCAGTGTCTGCAGGTACTGGTAGGCCAGCATCTCCGGAGTCGGTCGGCCCCGCTTGATGGCAGCGAACGTCTTCTCGATGGCCTTGGCCTGCCCCTGGGCCTGCAGGTACGAGGCGGCACGCTCGCCCTGGGCGCGCAGCATGCGGGATTGCCGGTCGGCCTCGGCGGCCAGGATCGCCGCCTGTTTGGCGCCCTCGGCGGCCAGAATCTGCGACTGCTTCTGGCCCTCGGCCTGCTTGATCGACGCCTCTCGAGTGCCTTCGGCGGTCAGGATCATGGCGCGCTTCTCGCGCTCGGCCTTCATCTGCTTTTCCATCGACTCCTGGATCGATGGCGGCGGATCGATGCTGCGCAGCTCGACACGCGCGACACGCAGTCCCCATCGACCGGTGGCTTCGTCGAGCACACCGCGCAGCTGGCCGTTGATCGAGTCACGCGACGTCAGGGTCTGCTCGAGCGTCATGCCGCCGACCACGTTGCGCAGAGTTGTGGTGGTCAACTGCTCGACGCCGACGATGTAGTTGCTGATCTGGTAGACGGCCGCCTGCGGATTGGTGACCTGAAAGTAGACGACGGTGTCGATGTTCACCGTCAGGTTGTCCTCGGTGATCACCGGCTGGGGCGGGAACGACACCACCCGCTCGCGCAGGTCGACGCGCGCGCGGATCCTGTCGATGAACGGCAGCAGCAGCGTCAGCTGTCCCGACACGGTCTTGCTGTAGCGGCCGAGCCGCTCGATGACCGCGGCCTCGGCCTGCGGGATCAACGCGATGGACTTGGCCACGATGATGGCGGCGAACACCACCAGCACGGCCACCAAAATCAGGCCGGCGACGGCACCATCCATGAAAGTTCCTTCCCTAGTTGTCCAGTGTTCTCTAGACGACTTTCTGAACGACGGCGGTCGCGCCGTCGATTTCCACGACGGTCACGTGGTCGCCGGGTTCGTAGACCTCGTTCTCGTTCAGCGGGCGCGCGGTCCAGACCTCGCCGTCGAGCTTCACCTGTCCCTCGTGGCGGCCGACCCGGTCGAGCACCAGCGCGCTTTTGCCCTCCAAGGCCTTCGCGGGCTCGGGCAGACCCTTGCCCGAGTTGAAGTGCCTCCGCAGCGCAGGCCGAACCAGCACCAGGAGCAGCACGGATACGACGGCGAAAACTGCGCCGTGTACCCACAGGTCGTCGAAGATCAGGCTGGATCCCGCCGCTGCCAGCGCACCGCCGCCGAGCATGAGCAGGAACAGGTCGCCGGTCAGCGCCTCGGCCCCGGCGAGGGCCAGCGCGGCGATGAGCCAGATCAGCGCAGCAGGCATGCCGCCAGCCTAGCGCGTAGCCGACCCGATGAGCAGCTAACTACTACACTGCGGGAATCATGTGGTGTCCGAGTGTTTCGTTGTCGGTTTGGGCGAATGCCTGGCTTGCCGGAGCCGCCGCGCCCGACGATGTCCTGGATGCGCTATCTCAATGGGCGCCAAGACATTCCGTTACCGCCTACGACTCGGTGGCGGCCGGCCGCACCGGCCTGCCCTGGCCGGATCTGACCGACGCGGGCGCGGTCTCGCTGTTGCAGACGCTGCGCACCTCGGTGGGCCGGACCAGCGGAACACCGGCGCTGGGTGTTGCCCTGCCGGTCCCCGGCGATGTCCGCGGACTCCCTGCGGGCACGCAGTTTCAGCGCGACGCCGTGGCCGCGGGCGAGGCGCTCATCGTGGCGGGTGACCCGGCCCAGGCCATCGGCCTGGTGCCCGACTTCGAGTACCCCGATATCGCCGAAGACGGAGACCAACCCGATCTCGAAGCCGATCCGTGTGCGCTGTCGTGGACGGTCTATTCGGTGCCCGGTGCGGTGCCCCTCGAGGGTATCGACCTCGGGGAGGCGGAATACACCATGCGCTCCGCGGTCCGCTCCGCAGCCGACGCACTCGGCGCACTGCACGCCGAAGCTGCGGGCGCCGACATCGAGGACCCACGTAGTCTCGTCGAGCAGGTCGTGGAATCTGAACGGCGGCACAGCATTCCGGATCATGCGCCCACCCGGGCGCTGCGGGTGCTGGAGAACGCGGCATACATCGACGCGATCATCACCGTGAGCTCAGGCCTGATCCCGATCGGGCTCAACAGCTCCGCGGACGTGCAGACGGCCAGCGCGGCGCTGCGACCGCTGAACGGTGTCGTGCGGTCGGCACGCCTGGCTGCCGTCAGCGCGATACTGCACGCCGCCTGGCAACGCTGACAGCGCGGCACTCACCACCGCCACGGCCACCAGTGCCGGTAGTAGCCGTACCCGAACACCGGACCGCGGTAACCCATTACGGGACTCCGGCTACCTGCTAACGCACTGGGGTGTGCAAACCACCCCGTCGATCGAGAAGCCCTGTAGCGGCGGGGATTCCGGATCCGGCACCCGGCTGGGATCGCGGTCGGTGCGCAGTTCGTCGAGGAGATCGGCCACCACATGAGCGAGGTGCGCGTTCGGCGTCGAAGCCCTGGCGAACGCGATGCGCGAGTCTGCCGCCTGCAGCCTGAGTTCGTGGTCCAGATCCCACACCACCTCGATGTGATCCGCGACAAAGCCGATCGGGCATACGATCACCGCATCCGTCCCCGCCTCGACGAGCGCGGCGAGGTGATCGCCGACGTCGGGTTCCAGCCAGGGGACCTGCGGTGGCCCCGAGCGCGACTGCCAGACCTGGTCATAGTCGTCGTAACCCGCCGCGGCCGCGACGAGCTTGGCGGCGTGAGCGACCTGCCGCGCGTAAAGGTCTGTGCCACAACGAGAGCTGCTGGAAAGTGGAATGGAGTGGGCGGTGAACACCAACCGCGCATGGCCGGGCACCGTCTGTGCAGCGGCGGTGATCGCGTCGCTGAACATCTTCACGAACAACGGATGGTCGTAATACTGACGCAGTTTCACCAGCCGCGGCGCATTCACACCCGCGGCCTGCCTGGCCCTCGCGATGTCCTCGACGTACTGGGTGCAACCCGAGTAGCCGCCCCACGCCGAGGTGGCGAAGACGGCGGCGTTGCGCACGCCGTCGGACGCCATCGCCGCAACGGCGTCTTCGACATAGGGCTCCCAGTTCCGGTTGCCGAAATACACCGGCAGGTCGATCAGACCGCGCAACTCGTCGATCAGTGCGCGGTTGATGCCGTTGATCGGTGACACGCCACCGAAATGCTGGTAGTGCTCGGCAACGGACGCCAGCCGCTCGGGTGGTATCCCCCGGCCCCTGGTGACGTTCTCGAGGAACGGCATCACCTGGTCCGGCCCCTCCGGCCCGCCGAACGACAGCAGCAGGACGGCATCGAAACCCGAGTTGTCCATCCCTTACAGCAATTGTGTGCTGGCGCCGCCGTCGGCGTAGATGATCGTGCCCGTGGTCGCGGGCAGCCAGTCCGACAGCAGCGCGCAGACGGTCTTGGCGACCGGGGTCGGATCCTTCATGTTCCACCCGATGGGGGCGCGCTGGTCCCAGCCCTCTTCGAGCAGCTTCATCTGCGCGCCGGCTTCCTCACCGAGCGCGCCGCCGACGATGGCGCTCATCGCGAGCGTGCGGATCGGTCCGGCGGCAACAAGATTGGAGCGGACACCGTGCGGACCGGCTTCACGTGCGACGAATCGGTTGACGGACTCCAGCGCACTCTTGGCGACCGTCATCCAGTTGTAGGCGGGCATCGCGCGGGTCGGGTCGAAGTCCATGCCCACGATCGCGCCACCCGGGTTCATGATCGGCAGCACCGCTTTCGCCAGCGACGCATACGAGTAGGCGGAGATGTGAATGCCCTTGGCAACGTCCTCGTACGGCGCGTCGAAGAACGGGTTGATGCCCATACCGGTCTGCGGCATGTAGCCGATCGAGTGCACGACGCCGTCGAGCTTGTTGCCGTCGCCGAGCGCCTCGGTCACCCGGTCGGCCAGTGTGTCGAGGTGCTTCTCGTTCTGCACGTCGAGCTCGAGCAGCGGCGCCTTCGCCGGAAGTCGGTCGGCGATGCGCTGGATCAGCTTCATCCGGTCGAAGCCGGTGAGCACCAGCTCGGCGCCCGCCTCCTGGGCGACCTTGGCGATGTGGAACGCGATCGAAGAGTCGGTGATGATCCCCGTGACGAGGATTCGCTTGCCTTGCAGAAGTGTCATGTGAAGTCCTTTGTCTTCCTAGTGGCCCATGCCCATGCCGCCGTCGACCGGGATCACCGCGCCGGCGATATAGCTCGCGTCCTCTGACGCCAGGAAGCTGACCGCCCCGGCGACCTCCTCGGCCGTCCCGACCCGCTTGGCCGGAATGAAATCGAGCGCGCCCTCCTGGATCCGCTCGTCGAGCGAGCGGGTCATCTCGGTGTCGATGTAGCCGGGGGCCACCACGTTGGCGGTGACGCCGGCCTTCGACAGCTCCCGCGAAATCGAGCGGGCCATGCCGATCAGACCGGCCTTGGCCGCGGCGTAATTGGCCTGGTTGCCGATTCCCCAGCTGCCCGACACCGAGCCGATGAAGATGATCCGTCCGAAGCGTTTGCGCTGCATACTGCGCGACGCCCGTTGCGCCACCCGGAACGCCCCGGTCAGGTTGGCGTTGATGACCTCTTCGAAGCGCTCCTCGGTCATCCGGATGAGGAATGCGTCCTTGGAGATGCCGGCGTTGGACACCAGCACCTCGACCGGACCCTGATGCTCCTCCACCTCCTTGAAGGCGCGGTCGACGGCTTCGTTGTCGGTGACGTCGCACACGACACCGAACAGACCCTCCGGTGCTCCCGATCCGCGGTGCGTGACGGCCACTTTGTGGCCGTCTGCCGCGAGGCGCTTAGCAATCGCGAGACCGATACCGCGGTTCCCTCCGGTCACCAGCACCGAACGCGACACGAAAGGCGGACGGCCACCAGCCGTTTGGCCGGCGGTGTCGGCCGAGTCATCGGTCACAGTCATGCCCGCCAACCTATCGTCTGGACGCCATTTCTAAGAAATCGCCTCAGAGTGGCAGCCTGCGGTTGATCAACAAGCTGGCGATCGCCGCGGCCGCGGCCGCCAGCGCGGCAAGCCGCAGCCAGCCGGTGGTGGCCTCACCGCGGACCGTCTCGTAGCCGATCTGATCCTGCAGCGTCCCGTAGACCTTGTTCAGTTCCTCGATGTTGGACGCGGTGTAGGACTCACCGCCGGAGAGCTGAGCGATCTTCTTCATCATCTCGTCATCGACGGGTACGGGCACCTTCTCGTCGTTGACCTCCACCTCACCGTGCTCGGTGCCGAAGGAGATCGTCGAGATGGGCACACCCTGGTCCTTGGCGGTGCGGGCCGCGGTGAAGGCGCCCTTCGGGTTGTCGGGGTTCGACGGCACGGTCTCCTTGCCGTCGGAGAACAGCACGATGCGCGCGGGCGGCGGAGTGTCGCCGCCACCGATCACGGCGCCCACCGTGGAGATCGACGACAGTGCCGTGAAGATCGCTTCGCCGGTGGCGGTGCGATCGGACACCTGCAGGTTGTCGATGGCGCGCCGGCTGGCGTCGCGGTTCGTGGTCGGCGAAACCAGCACTGTGGCGGTGCCGGCGTACGCGATCACGCCGAGGTTGATACCCGGGGTGAGCTCGTCGACGAACCGTTTGGACGCCTCTTTGGCGGCGGTCAGCCGGTCGGGTTCGACGTCGGTGGCCCGCATCGACTGCGATACGTCGATGGCGAGCATGACGACCGCGCGGTTGCGTGGCAGTCGCTGGTCGAATGTCGGCCCGGCCAGGGCGATCGTGCAGAACAACAACGCGACACCGAGCAGCGCCGCGGGCACGTGACGCCACACGCTCGGCCGTTTGGGCGCCACGCTGTCCAGCAGCTCCGTATTGGCGAACTGCTGCAGGCGCCTGCGCCTGGCACGTTGGGCATAGAAGTACAGCCCGACGAGGCCCAGCACGACGAGGGAGAAGAACAGCAGCCACCAGATATGGGAAAAGCCTGTGAGGGAGACCGGCCCCAGCAGCGGAACGTTCATATCAGCTCGTCATCCCTAATTCGGCAGACGACGGTTGATGAGCAGCGCCGACAACGCGGCCAGCGCCAGCGCCAGCGCACCCAGACGCAGCCAGCCCACACTCGCATCGCCCTTGATCGTTTCGTAGCCGATCTGCTGCTGCAGGTTCGCGTACACCTGGCGCAGCTGTTCGAGGCTGGACGCGGTGAACGCCTCACCGCCGGACAGATCGGCGATCTCCTTGAGCATGTCGTCGTCGACGGGCACCGGCTGACGCTGGTCGTTGATCTCGACGTAGCCGTACGGCGTGCCGAACGAAATGGTCGAGATCGGTACGCCCTGGTCCTTGGCGGTGCGGGCCGCGGTGAAGGCGCCCTTGGGGTTGTCCGGGTTCGACGGCACCGTCTCCTTGCCGTCGGAGAACAGCACGATGCGCGCGGGTGGTGGTTCGTCGCCGCCGCCGATCACCGCGCCGACGGTGGCGATCGCCTGCAAAGCGGTGAAGATGCCTTCACCGGTGGCGGTGCGGTCGGCGAACTGCAGCTTGTCGATCGCGGCCTTGGTGGCCTCGCGGCCGGTCGTCGGCGAGACGAGCACGGTCGCCGTGCCGGCGTACGCGATCAGCCCGAGATTGATTCCAGGAGTGAGCTCTTCGGCGAACTGCTTGGACGCCTCCTGCGCCGCCGCCATGCGGTTCGGCGACACGTCGGTGGCGCGCATCGACTGCGATACGTCCATCACGAGCATCACCACCGCGCGGTTGCGTGGAATGCGGACATCGTGTGTGGGGCCGGCCATCGCGACCGTGAGGAAGACGAGCGCGATGACGAGCAGAATCGCGGGCAGGTGCCGCTTACGCGTAGGCCGTTGGGGTGCAACGCTTTCCAGCAATTCCATATTGGCGAACCGGAGCATGCGGCGGTGCCGGGCCAGCTGCACGAAGATGTACAGCGCGACGATGCCGAGCACGACGAGCAGGAATAGGAAGAACCAAGCGTGCTCGAACCCTGAAAGCGTGATCGGTCCCAATATCGGTAATGTCATGTACGACTTGTCAATTCGACTCTTAGGCGCGGCCTGCCAGGGCCAAGCGGCGGGTTGCGACGAACCGAACCACGTCGGCGATCCAGTCCCGGTCGGTACGCAGCGACAGCAGCGGTGCGTCGCAGCGTCGCAGCGTGCGCGCCACCTCGGCGCGATGCGCCGCCGCAGCCTTCGCGAAGTCCTCGCGCAACTGCTCGTCGATGGTGAACTCGCGGGTCCGACCGGTCTCGGTGTCCTGCAGGATGACGTCGCCGACGGGCGGCAGTTCCACGTCGCGCGGGTCGAGCACCTCGATGCCGAGCACCTCGTGCCGACCCGCGATGGCCCGCAATGGGCGCATCCAATTGATGGGACCGAGGAAGTCGCTGATGATGACCGCCATGCCGCGCCGGCGTTCGGGCCTGCGCAGCGCGTCGATGGCGGCGGCCAGATCACCGCGGACCCCCGCGGGCGCCTTCGGCATCGTGGCGATGGCGCGCAGCATCTCCTGCTCGTGCATGCGGCCCGACAGCGCGGGCACGCGCCGCACGGCGTCGCCGTTGGCGATGATGGCCCCGATCCGGTTGCCGCCACCGCTGTTGAGGAACGTGATCGCGGCGGCCGCGGCGACCGCCAGATCGCGCTTCTCGCATCCGACGGTGCCGAAGTCCAGGCTCGCCGAGACGTCGACCACCAGCCAGGTCTCCAGCTCGCGGTCGGCGATCATCTGGCGGACGTGCGGATGCGTGGTGCGGGCCGTGACCGACCAGTCCATCCGGCGCACGTCGTCACCGGGTTGGTACAGCCGCGACTCGCCGGGTTCGGAACCCGGCCCGGGCAGCAGGCCGAGGTGATCGCCATGCAGCACGCCGTCGAGTTTGCGGCGCACGGTCAATTCGAGCTTGCGCAGCGCCGCCGTCAGCGCGGGATCACGGATCTCCCCCCGCTTGAGCGACGGCAGATCGACCCGCCGCGTCGGTCGGCCCGGTGTTTGGGTCACCGACCGCTGGCCGCAGCCGCAGCGGCGGGCATGACGGGCGGCACCGAATGACCTTGCTGCGGAATGGCATTCACCTGCGGCAGGCCGACGGTTTGCAGGATCCGGTTGATCACCGTCTCGGACGAGATCTCGTCGGCCAGTGCGTCGTACGTCAGCACGAGGCGGTGCCGCAGCACATCCGGGATGACCTCGACGACGTCCTGTGGAACGACGTAGTCGCGTCCACGCACCAGCGCCAGCGCGCGGGACGCCGCGATGATGCCGAGTGAGGCACGCGGTGATGCGCCGTAGGCGATCCACGCCTTCGCGTCGGGCATGCCGAACTTCTCCGGCTCGCGGGTCGCGGTGACGACGCGCACCACATAGTCCACGAGGGCGTGATGCACGAAGTTGTTCGCCGCGACATCCTGCAGACGGAGCAGGTCGCCGGGACCGAGCACCTGCTTGGGCTCCGGCGGCTTCACGCCCATCCGGTAGATGATCTCGCGCTCTTCCTCAGGCGTCGGGTAGTCGATGTTGAGCTTGAACAGGAACCGGTCGCGCTGCGCCTCCGGGAGCGCGTACACACCCTCCTGCTCGATCGGGTTCTGCGTGGCCATCACCAGGAACGGTGCGGGCAGCGGGAAGGTTTTGCCGCCGATCGAGATCTTGCGCTCGGCCATGACCTCGAGCAGCGCGGACTGCACCTTGGCGGGCGCGCGGTTGATCTCGTCGGCGAGCAGGAAGTTGACGACCACCGGGCCGAGCTCGATGTCGAACTCCTCCTTGCCCTGACGGTAGATGCGGGTACCGACGATGTCGGTGGGCACCAGGTCAGGGGTGAACTGGATGCGTGCGAAGGTGCCGCCCACGACCTTGGCGAAGGTCTCGACTGCCAGCGTCTTCGCGACACCCGGGACACCTTCGAGCAGTACATGACCCTTGGCGAGCAGACCGACCAGCATGCGCTCGACGAGCTGGTCCTGGCCGACGATGATCCGCTTGACCTCGAAGATGGCTCGCTCGAGGGTGTGTACCTCTTGTTGGAGGCCCCCGTTGTTGGTCGGCGCCGCGTGCGATCCAGCCTGAGGAGGGGGGTAACCCTGCGCAGGGCCCTGCCCGGCCGGGGCCTGGCCAGGGAACCCTCCAGCGCCCTGCGGCGACCCACTCGGTGACGTCATCAACGGTCCTCCCACATCTGTATTCGCCGGTCTTCCGGCCTCTGCGACACCTTGTCCGCCGCACGCTCGTCGTCAACTATTCCAGGCACTCCGGGATCCGTCGACGTTGCCCGGCCCCGTGCCGCCGACATGACCAGCATTGCTAGCAGGAGCTCAGGGTTTGCTCAGCCCCAGCTCAGCTTTCGATAATTCGAGCGACGTACGGCTGCAGACCCGCGGTACGCACTGGGCTCACCCCAACCCCGCCCGCAGTGCCCCCGGACTCCAGCATCTTGCCGCCGCCGAGGTAGATCGCGACGTGCTGGCTGCCGCCGGGCCCCCAGAACAGCAGATCGCCGCGCTTGGCCTGGCTCGTGGGGACCTTGCGGCCGGTGTTGTACTGATCGCCCGAGTACTTCGGGATGAGCACACCGACGCCGGCGAACGAGAACTGGGTGAAACCCGAGCAGTCGTAGCCGACGATGTTGGCACCGGAGTCGACGCCGGTGCTCGGGCCGGTCGGCTTCCCGCCGCCCCAGGAGTACGGGGTGCCGATCTGCGAGCCGCCGCGCCGGATGACGTACTCGATGGCTTGCGGTCCGCGTACCCGGCCGGGAGCGACGCCCGCCGTGGGCGGCGGGCCGAACCCGAGCGTGGCCAGGAATTTGCGGCCGAGGTCCATCGTGGCCTCGGTGGCCTGCGCGGTCGCCGCCAGTGATGCGTTGGCGATGGACAGGGGATCGCCCGGTGCGCCCGCGCTGAGGATCTTGGGCAGGGTGGGATCCCATTGGCCGTCGTCGGGGGCTGCGGTGGCGGGCATGGCCGCGCCAACGGCCACGGCAAGTGCCGCGACCATCATCAGAATGCCGCTCAGGAACCGAAAACGCCTGGAATGCAAAGTAATCCTTCTCGTCACCATTCGATGAGACGGGTTGCGTACGGGGTCATACCGCTGGTGCGGACCGGCGAGACTTTCACGACGGAGCCGGTGTAGGGCGCCTCGAGCATCTGACCGTCGCCGAGATAAAGGGCGACGTGTTGGCTGGCGTTGGGGCCCCAGAAGAGCATGTCGCCACGCCGGGCCTGTGACGACGGGATCTTGCGGCCCGCGTTGTACTGCGAACCCGAGTAGTGATCGAGCTTGATGCCGACGCCGGCGAACGCGTAGAGCATGAGCCCCGAACAGTCGAATCCGACTGTTCCCGCGCCGGAATCGATGCCAAGGCTCTTGCCTGCGGCATTTCCGCCGCCCCACGAGTAGGGCACCCCGCGCTGTGACATGGCGCGCTGGATCACGTACTCGGTGGCCTGCCGGCCGTACACCCGGGGAATCGCGCCCCCGTTTGTGTAGCCGGTCGGCGTGGGCAGCAGACCCAGCTTCTGCAGGAAGTTCCGGCCCATCTGCTGGGTGACCTGCGTCGAAGTCGACGCATACCCGAGGATCGTGTTGATGATCGCGATCGGATCACCGCTGACGAAAGCGCTGGGAATCGCGGGCAGGGTCGGATCCCACCCCGTGGCCCACTTGCCGGTGGCCGCGTCCGCCTGCTGTGGTGCGCTGTCCCAGTTTCCGGCGGGGTTCGACGACGGTCCGGTCGGCGCGGCAACCGGGCGGGCCGGAGCTCCTGCGGCGGGCGCCGAATACTGGCGCGCCTGATCGAGCTTGGCTTGCGCGGCCTCGCGTTCGGCCGTCAGCTTGTCCAGCTCGGCCTGCTGGGTCCGGAAGGTCTGCTGAGCTTCGGTGAGTGCGGACACCGCGGTCTGCTGACTGGCCTCCGCGTCGATGAGCGCCTGATCGGCATTCTGCTTCGCCAGCCGCGCCGCCGACTCCTTGTTCACCTGCTCTGTGCGCGCGCGCTGTAGATCGCTGATCACCCTCTGAGTGCTCACCGCCAACGTCTCGCCGGTAGTCGCGGTATTGAGGATGTCGCTGGGGTCTTTCGCGGTCAGGTACGAGCTCGACGGCCCGTTGACATACGTTGCGACGGCGAAGGTGTCGAAGCGATCCTGCGCCGCGTCGATCGCGGCGTTGGCATCCTTGACCCGCTGCGCGCTGGCGTCGAGTTCGACCTGCGCGGCCGCGGCCGCATCACGTGCGGTCTGCACGTCGAGGATCGCTTTGTTGACGCTTTCCTGCTTCTCCTGGATCGCCGCCCCGAGATCCTGCAGCCTCTGGTTGACGTTGGCGACGGCAGCGACGAGCGAGCCCACGCTGTCCGGGCCAGCGGGCTGCGAAACGGCCAAACCCGGTGTGACAAGCAGCATCCCGACGGTCAGAGGTATCGCGCAGAGCCGCGTGCTAAGGCGCGAAGCAGAGGCGCTAGGGGTGCGTCTCATGGACAACGTCTCCTATGGCTTACGCGAACGTGCCGACACATTCGTCGATCACTGATGCACAGAAGCCACGTGAGTCACAACTGCAACATCAGCTACAGACTGCACCGTACGTCACATCTGACGCCAAAGAAACTTTAGTCACAAACTACAAGTTTGTAATTGCGGATAGCGTTATCCGGCTGTGACATTTTGTCGCGCGGTAATTCGCAAAACCCCAGCGACAGGCCGCTTTTCGCGACTATTTACGTGTTCTGCCGTTTGGCGCGATTTTGCAACATTCGCGTTGCCACGACGGCGGCGATCACTGCTAGTACCACCACGATCGTGAATGTCGTCCAGGGGAAATGTTGATTGGTCAGTTCGCTGACGAAATTCTTCGAACCCTGCACCGAACCGCGACCTTCGGCGACGTCCTGGCCCGCCTCCAGCGTCATCCGGTCGTACGTCGTGCTGAACGTGCCCGATTCGGTCGGGCTGAGCACCAATACCGTCGAACCCGGGTATGCCTCCCCCACCTCGGTGGCGATATCGCGCAAGGGGGTGTCGATCGGCGGGTTGCGATCGACCACGACGATCTTGAGGTCGATCCCGTTTTGCTTGGCCTCGGCGACGACGTCGGCCAGGCCTTCGTTCTCCGGCGTCGGCGCGGCGCTCACTCCGCTGTCCTTGATGTCGGCGATCACGAGGTTCATACACTCGTCGACCGGCGTGGTCGCGGGATCCTTTCCGACCGGCCCACAGATGTCGGGCGGGATGTAGGCCGGCAACAACGGCATGACTTGCGGTCCGATCACAGGTACGACCATACGCATTGGGTATCCGACCGGGTGGCAGCACGCGCGCGCGAGGAGAAGACTGTTACCACCCCTGGGGTGGTTTACAGGACAAGCGTACTGTTAGAATCGACAGCGCCGCCGACACAGCCCGTCGCGGCGATATCTAGCCGGGAGTTGATGTGAGCAGCAAAGATTCGGTCAATTCGTTTGGGGCCCGCGACACGCTGAAGGTCGGAGACCAGAGCTACGAGATCTACCGCCTGGACGCGGTGCCCGGTACCGAGAAACTTCCCTACAGCCTCAAGGTGCTCGCCGAGAATCTGCTGCGCACCGAGGACGGCGCCAACATCACCAAGGACCACATCGAGGCGATCGCGAAGTGGGACCCCTCGGCCGATCCGAGCGTGGAGATCCAGTTCACCCCCGCCCGGGTGATCATGCAGGACTTCACGGGTGTGCCCTGCATCGTCGACCTCGCCACCATGCGCGAGGCCGTCGGCGAGCTCGGCGGTGACCCCGACCAGGTCAACCCGCTCGCGCCGGCCGACCTGGTGATCGACCACTCCGTGATCGCAGACCTGTTCGGTACCGCCAACGCCTTCGAGCGCAACGTCGAGATCGAATACCAGCGCAACGGCGAGCGCTACCAGTTCCTGCGCTGGGGTCAGGGCGCGTTCAACGACTTCAAGGTCGTGCCGCCGGGTACCGGCATCGTGCACCAGGTCAACATCGAGTACCTGGCCAGCGTCGTCATGGAACGCGACGGGGTTGCCTACCCGGACACCTGCGTGGGCACCGACTCGCACACCACGATGGAGAACGGGCTTGGCGTGCTGGGCTGGGGCGTCGGCGGTATCGAGGCCGAGGCGGCCATGCTGGGCCAACCGGTGTCGATGCTGATCCCGCGGGTCGTCGGCTTCAAGCTCTCCGGCGAGCGCAAGGCCGGCGTCACCGCCACCGACGTCGTGCTCACCGTCACCGAGATGCTGCGCAAGCACGGTGTGGTCGGAAAGTTCGTCGAGTTCTACGGCGAAGGCGTCGCCGAGGTGCCGCTGGCCAACCGCGCGACGCTGGGCAACATGAGCCCCGAATTCGGCTCCACCGCCGCGATTTTCCCGATCGACGACGTGACGATCGACTACCTGCGGATGACCGGGCGCAGCGAACAGCAGCTGGCGTTGGTCGAGGCGTACGCCAAGGAGCAGGGCATGTGGCACGACCCGTCGCGCGAGCCCAAGTTCTCGGAGTACATCGAGCTCGACCTCGGCGATGTGGTCGCGTCGATCGCCGGACCGAAGCGCCCGCAGGACCGTATTGCGCTCACCGACGCAAAGTCCGCCTTCCGCAAGGACATTCACAACTACGTGGAGGGTCAAGCGGAGCAGCCGCACACCAACGTCGACGAGGTGGTCGAGGAATCGTTCCCGGCCAGTGACCCCGCTTCGCTCTCGTTTGCCGACGAGGACGCGGTGGTCCCCTCGGCCGCAAGCGGCTCCAACGGCAGGCCGAGCAATCCCGTCGAGGTCAAGAACTCCGAACGCGGCGACTGCATCATCGACCACGGCGCGGTGGTGATCGCGGCGATCACCTCATGCACAAATACCTCCAACCCCGAGGTCATGCTCGGCGCCGCGCTGCTGGCCAAGAACGCGGTGGACAAGGGCCTGACGAGCAAGCCGTGGGTGAAGACCACGATGGCGCCGGGTTCTCAGGTCGTCACCGATTACTACAACAAGGCCGGCCTGTGGCCGTATCTGGAGAAGCTCGGCTTCTTCCTCGTCGGTTACGGCTGCACGACGTGCATCGGCAACTCCGGACCGCTGCCGGACGACATCAGCAAGGCCGTGAACGACGCCGACCTGTCCGTCACGGCAGTGCTGTCCGGCAACCGCAACTTCGAGGGCCGGATCAATCCCGACGTCAAGATGAACTACCTGGCGTCCCCGCCGCTGGTCATCGCGTATGCGCTGGCAGGCACGATGGACTTCGACTTCGAATCCGAAGCGCTCGGCAAGGACGAGTCCGGCAACGACGTCTTCCTCAAGGACATCTGGCCGTCGCAGAAGGACATCGACGACACGATCGCCAACGCGATCAACACCGAGATGTTCGTCCAGAACTACGCCGACGTGTTCAAGGGTGACGAGCGCTGGCGCAACCTGCCGACGCCGAGCGGCAACACCTTCGAGTGGGATGACAAGTCGACGTACGTGCGCAAACCACCGTACTTCGACGGAATGCCCGCCCAGCCCGAACCGGTCACCGATATCCAAGGCGCCAGAGTGCTGGCACTGCTTGGTGATTCGGTGACGACCGACCACATCTCGCCCGCCGGCAGCATCAAGCCGGGAACGCCTGCGGCGCAGTATCTGGATTCGCACGGCGTCGAGAAGGCGGATTACAACTCCTACGGTTCGCGGCGCGGGAACCACGAGGTGATGATCCGCGGCACGTTCGCCAACATCCGGCTGCGTAATCAGCTGCTCGACGACGTATCCGGCGGGTACACCCGCGATTTCACCAACGGCGGCGAGCAGGCGTTCATCTATGACGCCGCGCAGAACTACGCCGAGAAGGGCATCCCGCTGGTCGTGCTGGGCGGCAAGGAGTACGGCTCGGGCAGCTCACGCGACTGGGCCGCCAAGGGCACCAGCCTGCTCGGCGTGCGCGCGGTGATCACCGAATCGTTCGAGCGCATCCACCGCAGCAACCTGATCGGCATGGGTGTCATCCCGCTGCAGTTCCCCGAAGGTGAATCGGCGGCGTCGCTGAAGCTCGACGGCACCGAGACCTTCGACATCACCGGTATCGAGGCGCTCAACGACGGCAAGACCCCGAAGACGGTGAAGGTGACGGCCAAGAAAGAGGACGGCAAGACCGTTGAGTTCGACGCGGTGGTGCGCATCGACACCCCCGGCGAGGCGGACTACTACCGCAACGGCGGCATCCTGCAGTACGTGCTGCGCAACATGCTGCGGTCGTAGTCATGCCCCGGGTCACCGATGACCATTTGGCGGCGCGCCGCCGTCAGATACTCGACGGTGCCCGGCGGTGTTTCGCGGAGTACGGATACGACAAGGCGACCGTGCGACGGCTCGAACAGACGATCGGGCTGTCGCGCGGCGCCATCTTCCATCACTTCCGCGACAAGGACACGCTGTTCTTCGAGTTGGCGCGCGAGGACGCCGAACGCATGGCCGACGTAGCGTCGCGCGAGGGTCTCGTTCAGGTGATGCGGGACATGCTGGCCGCCCCGGAGCAGTTCGACTGGTTGGCGACTCGGCTGGAGATCGCGCGCAAGCTGCGCAACGACCCGGAGTTTCATCGGGGGTGGATGGAGCGATCCGCCGAGCTCTCGGCGGCCACCACCGCTCGGTTACGCCGCCAGAAACAGGCGGGCAGGCTTCGCGACGACGTCCCGAGCGCAGTGCTGCAGACGTACCTGGATCTGGTGCTCGACGGCCTCGTTGCCCGGCTCGCGTCGGGTGATGATCCCGAAAAGCTCAGTGGCGTACTGGACCTGGTCGAAGCTTCATTGCGCCAGGCTCGGCCAGGCGGTCAGGTGTAGTGCCTGCGGCTGCGATGGTTCGGACCGCCGCGGCTGCGCATCGTGGTCCCCGATTCACGCAACATGCTGTGTATCGACCCGTACGAGCGACCCGTCGACGCGACGAGCGTCCGGATGCTCGCGCCGCCTTCGTAAGCGCTCTTCAGCTCGGTGAGCAATTCATCTCGGGCCTTGCTGGGTTTCTTCATCGGCACCTCCCCGCGCGTTTGATTCCCCGACGGGTACCCAGCCTAGGAACCGCTTACACAAGCGGGTGAGGTTTCGGTGAAACGGTTTGCCGACGGCTCAGGCGAGCTCGATGAGATCCCGATAGTCGTTCGACCAGAAGTCTTCGGTGCCGTCCGGCAGCAGCACCACGCGTTGCGGATTCAGTGCCTCGGCGGCGCCCGGATCGTGCGTAACCAGTACCACCGCACCGACATAGCTTCGCAATGCGTCGAGAACCTGCTCGCGCGAAGCGGGATCGAGGTTGTTGGTCGGTTCGTCAAGCAACAGCACGTTCGCGGTCGACGCGACGAGCCCGGCCAGCGCCAGCCTGGTCTTCTCCCCACCGGACAGCGTCCCCGCGGGTTGTTCGAGCTGCGGACCGCTGAACATGAACGCGCCCAACAGACCCCGCAGATCCTGCTCGCCGGTGTCGGGGGCGGCGTGGCGGATGTTCTCCCACACCGTGGCGCGGTCGTCGAGCGTGTCGTGTTCCTGGGCGAAGTAGCCGAGCTTCAGTCCATGACCGGGTTCCAGCGTTCCCGCGTCGGCGGTTTCAGCCCCGGCCAGTATCCGCAGCAGTGTGGTCTTGCCGGCGCCGTTGAGTCCGAGCACCACGACACGCGACCCGCGGTCGATCGCAAGATCCACCCCGGTGAACACCTCGAGCGACCCGTAATTCTTCGTCAGGCCTTTGGCGACCAGCGGCACGCGGCCGCACGACGCCGGCGTCGGGAACTTGATCCGCGCCACCTTGTCGGCCACTCGCTCCTCGTCCAGCGCCGCCATCATCCGGTCGGCTCGGCGCAACATATTCTGTGCCGCAACGGCTTTGGTGGCCTTGGCCCCCATCTTCGCGGCCTGGGTCCGCAGCGCGCTGGCCTTGCGTTCGGCATTGGCGCGTTCGCGGCGGCGACGCTGCTCGTCGGTGGCGCGCGCGTCGAGGTACTTCTGCCAGCCCATGTTGTAGACGTCGGCCTCACCCCGCACCGCGTCGAGGAACCAGACGCGGTTGACCACGTCGGCAAGCAGATCGACGTTGTGGCTGATGACGATGAGTCCGCCCTTGTGCTGCTGGAGGAATTCCCGCAGCCAGCCCACGGAGTCGGCGTCGAGGTGGTTGGTCGGCTCGTCGAGTAAGAGCGTCGTAGACGAACCGGCACCGGACTCGGATGCGGCGAACAGGATTCGTGCAAGTTCCACTCGACGACGCTGGCCGCCGGACAGGGTTCGCAGTGGCTGGGTCAGAACACGTTCCGCCAGGCCGAGACTCGCGCAGATTCGGCCTGCCTCGCTTTCGGCGGCGTAACCGCCGAGCGCGGCGAACCGCTCCTCGAGCTGGCCGTAGCGGCGGACCGCCTTATCGCGCGCGTTGTCGTCGGCGACCTCGGCCATCAACGCCTGCTGCTTCTCCAGATCCGCGAGCAACGAATCCAGGCCGCGCGCCGACAGCACGCGATCGCGGGCCAGGACGTCGAGGTCACCCTCCCTGGGATCCTGCGGCAGATAACCGACATCACCCGCGCGGGTGATCGTGCCCGCGTAGGGCTCGCCCTCCCCTGCCAGAATCCGCATGGTGGTGGTCTTGCCCGCGCCGTTGCGTCCGACCAGGCCGATACGGTCGCCGGGCTGCACCCGCAACGCGGCACCTTCGGCCGAGAGCAGCGTGCGCGCGCCGGCGCGGACCTCCAGGTCCGTTGCGGTGATCACGCTGCACTCTCCTTGGTTCTTATTTGTCGTCGGTGAAGACCGGGGCGCGCTTCTCCGCGCGCGCTGCAACCGCTTCTTCGAAATTGGCGGTGAGCAGTCGGACGAAGAGTTGTCCCAGGCCTTCGGCCTGCATGTGTGCCTCCAGGCTACCGGCGTCGAGTCCACTCCAAAGCGTGCGCTTGGTCAACTCGATTCCCGGCCGCGAGAACGACGCGATGCGCTCGCCGATTTCGTAGCAGACGTCGAGCAGGTCCGCGTCGGGTACGGCCTGCGACACCAGCCCGATGCGCTGGGCTTCGTCGGCGTCCACGTCGCGGCCGGTCAGCATCAGCTCGAATGCCCGAGAGGTGCCGATCGCGCGGGGCAGCAGGTACGACAGCCCGAGCTCGCTTGCCGTCAGCCCGTTGTTGATCCCCGCGGCGCGAAAGTATGCCCCAACTGCGGCAACCCGGATGTCGCAGGCCAACGCCAAGCACAGCCCACCGCCGATCGCGGCGCCGTTGACCGCGGCGATGACCGGCTGGTGCATCTTTCGCAGCGCCAGGATCACGTCGTCGAGCACCTCCATGGACCGCAGCGCGAAGCTGGGACGGGTGAGCCCGTCAATGTGAGGTACGGAGCCCGCCGACTTGTGATCGGCACCCGACGAGAATCCCCGACCAGCACCTGTGAGCACGATCACCCGCACCGAGTTGTCGTAGGTGAGTTCGTCGAGGACCGCCTTGAGCGGGACCATGACGTCGAACGCCATGGAATTCATTCGCTCGGGACGGTTCAACGTCACCAACGCCACATGCGGGCGCGGCCGGTCGACGAGGACGAAGTTTTGCTCTGGGTGCTCGGTCACGGACTGCACGCTATCGCGTGCAAACGTTACTCGGGCTGACCGTTCTCCTGAGCGGCCATCGCTGCGTCGACGTCGAAGTCCTTCACCTTCTGAACCAGGTCTTCGAGTGCGGCCGGCGGCAGCGCTCCCGCCTGGTTGAAGACCAGCTTGCCCTTCTTGAACACCATCAGGGTCGGGATCGAGCGGATGTCGGCAGCCGCGGCGAGCTCCTGCTCCGCCTCGGTGTCGACCTTCGCGAAGACGACGTCGGGGTGCTGCTCCGAGGACGCGGCGAAAGTCGGAGCAAACGCCTTACACGGCCCGCACCACGACGCCCAGAAATCGACCAACACGATGTCGTTGTCCGTGATGGTCTCGTTGAATTGTTCGGCGGTGATGTCTTTGGTAGCCACGTTTCTCCTAACGCCAGGCTCAGACAGTCTGTTCCCACTATGTGGTCGGAGCAACCAGGGGTATCCCTCAGCGGTATTCCGGATTCGCAAAGTCGTAGCGACATCCCGCGTCCCATCCCGCACGGATGTTGCCGTGGGCCGGCACGCCTCCGGCCCGCGCGAGCATGCGGGCCAGGTGCATCAGATTCCACGTCATGAACGTCGTGTTGCGGTTGGTGAAGTCGTTGTCAGGTCCGCCCGATCCGGGATCCAGATACGACGGACCCGGCCCCGCCTCTCCGATCCACCCCGCATCGGCCTGGGGCGGAATGGTGTAACCGATGTGCTGCAGTGTGTAGAGCACATTCTGGGCACAGTGCTTTACGCCATCCTCATTGCCGGTGATCAGACACCCGCCGACCCGTCCGTAATAGAGGTACTGGCCGGCATCGTTGAGCAGATGCGAGCCGCCGTACAACCGCTCGTGTACCCGCTTCATCACCGAACTGTTGTCGCCGAGCCAGATCGGACCCGCAAGCACCAGAATGTCGGAGGCCAGCACCTTTTCGAAGATGGCCGGCCAATCGTCGGCGGACCACCCGTGCTCACGCATGTCCGGCCACACCCCTGTGGCGATGTCATGGTCGACGGCACGCACCACGTCTGTTTCCACTCCGTGCTTGGCCATGATCGCCGAACTGATGTCGATCAGTCCCTGGGTATTGCTGACTTCGGGCGATCGCTTGAGCGTGCAGTTGATGAAAAGTGCCTTGATGCCACTGAAATCGAGGTCGATCTCGGTCATGACGCGCTCCTGTCCAATTCACGGCGGCCACGTTCGAAGAAGTCGGCGATGTGGCTAGCGAGGCTGTCGATATCGGCTGCGGGGTCGAGCGGGTAGAGCGCGCCGAACGACGCGTTCCAGAATTCGCCGGTGGGTACCGACTGTGGGTTGACGTACGCGTAGGGCATCGGATGCTGGTCGTCGCCGGCGGATACGCCGTAGTTGACTTCGTCCTGGGTCACCGCCACGTCGAAGTGTTCGGGCCACAACACCGGATGACATTCGGGCAGAAACGTCTTCAATGCATACCCACCCCCATAGTGGCTGCGGTTGACCCATTCGGCAGCATGCGCGTCGAGCCTCAGATCGGCGTCTGGCGGCAGCGCATCGACGATCGTGTAGACGCCCTCGGGTGGGCCGGCGACGATGCCGGCGGCCTCGGCTATCGAACTCATCGGGCCCTCCAACGGGACCGCATGATTGGGCAGGACCAGTTCGGTGCCGTGCACCGCGACCGGAATCGTCACCGCTGAGAATCCGTCCGGGCGCACTGCGAGCCGGATCGTGCCCGCCGATCGGTACTGCGGTCCGGCGATCAGACTTTCGGCCACTCCGCGCAGCTGGCGCCGCGTCCTGACATAGTTCGCCTCGAAGCTCACACTGACTGGGTTACCAGATAGGGCTCGGCGTTACAGAGACTTTCGGGCCAATGCCGCGGCTGTGTCGGCGTTGGCCAACAGCTGCGCCCGGCGCTTCGGCAGCCAGAACACCTCGACCGCAAGGGCCACCAGATAGATGGCCGACGCGATGAGATTGCCCCACGAACCGTAAACGGCGTCCCACGCCGCCGTCGCCACCGCGACGACGAGGACGACGATGAGCACCCAGCGCAGCCAGCGAGCCGTCTCCGCGGCCTCGTGCAGCCCGCGGGCGTAGTCGACGAGCGGCCCCGACAGGCGATCGTCATCGAGCGGCCGCCCCGCTCGGACCGCCCGTGCCACCGCGACGCGCTCCTGGCCGGTGAGGGCTTTGGCACCCGGCCAGTACCGCGCCATGCGGCGGGCCATCCAGACTCCGTAGAACGTGCCGACGACGACAAGCACGATCACACCAGAAATCCAGAACCCCGAATCGAGCCATGCCAGCACACCGACACAGAGCCCGACGACGCCGCCGGTCGTCAGCGCGCGAAGCGCGAACCCACCTCGCCACACCACCGCCGGAATCGTGACCACGCAACACAGTCTGACCGAACAGCCGACGGCTCACAGGTCCAATACGACGCCCAGCGACGGTTTTGCCGAACAGATCAGCACGGTCCCCTGCTCGGGCAACTCCAGTGGCGGCTGCCGGTAGGTGATGGTCCCGTCCACCAACGGCGTGACGCAGATGTGGCACACACCGCTGCGGCAGGAGAAGCGCGTCGGGACGTCGCACGCCTCGGCGAGTTCGAGAATGCTGGCGTAGTCGTCCGACCAGTTGACGGTGATCCCGCTGCGCGCGAACGATACTGCCGGCCCGGTGCCCTGCGGGCCGTCGGGCAGGTGTGGTGGCCGCTGCGGTGCATCGGTGATGCCGGGGTTGATCGGCGGCAGCGCGCCGAAGAGTTCGGAATGGATGCGGGACTCGTCGATCCCGGCGCCCGCGAGCGCATCCCGCATGTCGGCCATGAACTGTTCTGGCCCACAGAGATACGCGATCGCGTCGCGGGGCAGACCGAGCGCTTCGACTGCCGCCATACCCGGCCTGCCGCCCTCGGCGGTGTAGAAGGTCCGCTGCCGCGCGTTGGGCAGCGAGCCGATGAGATCGCCGACTTCGCCGCCGAATGCCAGGCTCTGCGCGTCACGGGTGATGTGCAGCCACCAGACGTCTCGCTCGCTGCGCTGCGCGGCCAACGCGTGCAGCATCGCGAGCACCGGGGTGATGCCGATACCAGCCGACATGAGCACGACCGGATCGGTCTCGTCGCCCAAATAGAATTCACCACGGGGAGCGGCCGCCTCGATCACGGACCCTGGGCTGAGGTTGTCGTGGATCCACGTGCTCACCCGGCCCCGCTCCTCGCGCTTCACGCTGATCCGGTAACGGTCGCCGGTGCTCGACAGCGAGTAGCTGCGCAGTGGTGCGGGGTCGCCCGCCGGTACACGCAGCGTCAGGAACTGTCCGGACCGCGCGGTGGGCAACGCCGTGCCGTCGGTGGTTTCGAGCTCGATCGAAAGGACCGACGGGCTTTCGCGGCGGGTTTCGGCCACCCGCAGGGCGCGGAATCCGTGCCAGCCGGGTTCGACGCCGATCGCCGGTGACGTCGCGCCGGACGGACTGTCGTGCGCGGCCAGCAGTTCGGCGAAGGACTGCTGCCACCCGGGGCTCAGCGCGGGGATGTCTACCGCCGTGCGGAGCATGTCGACGTCGCGGTCGGGCAGATACAGCAACGCGTCGACGTCGGCGACACTCAGTGCGTGGCGTCCGCGCCGTGTCCGCACGATCTCGTCGCCCGACGCGACGAGACCTTCTTCGATGACGCGGAAGTAGAACCCCGGGCGATGATGGGCGACAAGGAGATTGGGCATCTCGGGCTCGCCGAGTCGAATGCCGACGCGAAAGCACGTCACACGCGGCTGAGTGACCTCGAACTCGGCCTCCCCGATGCGATACCTGTCACCGATGCACACCTCGTCGTCACTGAGGCCGGTGATCGTGAAGTTCTCGCCGAACGTACCCGGCTCGAGGTCGTCACGGCCGAAATGGCGCTGCCAGTGCTCATACGACTCCGTCTGGTACACCATGACGGCGCGTTGTTCGCCGCCGTGACCGTTGAGGTCGCCCTGACCGTCGCCGTCGATATTCAGGCGTCGCACCATCACCGGACCCTGCACCGGCTTCTTGTAGATGCCGGTGTGAACGGTCTTCCCTCGCCACGGCACATCGGCGGGCATCCCGATGTTGAGGGATACCAGGGTGGGAACCACGGGACCGTTCATGCCTCGGTCGCCCGCGCGCGACGGTAGTGTCTGCGGGCTTTCATCCGGTTGCCGCAGATGGCCATCGAACACCATCTGGCGGTGTTGGGCTTGCTGCGGTCGATGAGGAACAACCGGCATTCATCGTTCGCACATGGACGCAGCCGTCCCGGGCTGGAGATCCGCAGCGCGTCCCAGGCCAGGACCGCACGCGCCGCGCCGGAAGCACCGTCGACCCGCCAGTCCAAGCCGTCGTCGCCTGCAACCGGCCGCAGGCGGATGTCGTCGACAAAGCGATTGAGCGCCGTGGGACCGCTCTGGCCGCGCACCACCTTCTGCAGAGTCGAGCGTGCCTGCCGCAGGGTTGCGAGCTCGGTGATGGTGTCCGCGACATCGTGCGCACGCATCCAGGCCTGCGCCTCTGCCGAATCAGCGAGACCGTCATGCACGGTGCCGTCGATCACAGGCGTTGTGTTGAGCAGATCGAGCAGAAACGCCTCGTCCGGCGGGGCCGCCACCACCAGATCCATATCTAACCTCCAAATTGATATTGACAGGTTACACGAGAGCGAGTAGGCATGTCACTAACCGGTAAAAAATCTAAGAGGAGTTAGTCATGGGAGTTCAGGTCCACCACCGCTACGCCACCGTCGCTGACCATCGGTTGTTCTACCGCGAAGCGGGCTCGCAGGATGCGCCGACGCTCGTCCTGCTGCACGGCTTCCCCACCAGTTCGTTCATGTTCCGCGACCTCATCCCCCGGCTCGCCGACCGCTACCACGTGATCGCACCGGACCACCTCGGCTTCGGACTCTCCGACGCGCCGTCCGTCGACGAATTCGATTACACCTTCGACGCGCTGACCGATCTCACCGAAGGACTGCTTGCCCAACTGGGGGTGACCCGATATGCCATCTACGTCCAGGATTACGGCGCGCCCATCGGATGGCGCCTGTCGCTGCGGCACCCGCAGGCGATCAGCGCGATCGTCACGCAGAACGGCAACGGCTACGACGAGGGCTTCGTCGAGAGTTTCTGGACCACGGTCTGGGACTACCAGCGCGACCAGAACCCCGACACCGAGGCCGGAGTGCGGAGCGCGCTGAGTGTCGAGGGAATCAGATGGCAGTACCTGACCGGCGTCGACGACGAATCGCTTGTCAGTCCCGACACGTGGATCCACGACGCGGCCCTGGTGAGCCGGCCGGGCAACGACCAGATCCAGCTCGCGCTGTTCCGCGACTACGCGACCAATGCACCTATGTATCCGGCGCTGCACGACTACCTGCGCACGAGCAAGGTGCCGGTGCTCGCCGTCTGGGGTCAGGCCGACCCGATCTTCGGGCCCGACGGCGCGCGCGCGTTCGGAAAGGACGCGCACGACGCCGAGATCCACCTCCTCGAGGGCGGCCACTTCCTGCTCGAAACCGCTGCCGAAGAAGTCGCCGACCTCATGCGGTCCTTCCTGCAGCGAATCGCCACGTAAATATCCATAGGGCCACGACAATGGGATTGGCATGGCAACGGAAACGACTGAGCGCCCATCGGTCCTCGTATTCGATGTCAACGAGACACTGATCGACATCGAGTCGCTGGCGCCGCACTTCGAGCGGATGTTCGGCGACCGCGGCGTGCTGCGCGAGTGGTTCAACCAACTCGTCATGTACTCGATGACGGCCACGCTATCCGGCAACTACGTCGACTTCTTCACTCTCGGACAGGCGGTGCTGCGGATGATCGGCGGCAGTCGCCAGACGTCGATCACCGAGGGTGACCTCGAGGACCTCGCCCATGGCATGCGCACGATGCCCGCCCACCCGGATGTCGCCGACGGGCTGGCAACTCTGCGTGCACAGGGGTATCGGCTTGTCACGCTGACCAATTCGCCACCGAAACCCGGTGTGCCGACACCCTTGGCCAGCGCCGGCCTTGCCCAGTTCTTCGAACGGCAGTTCAGTGTCGACACCTGGCGGGTGTTCAAGCCCTCTGCAGGGCTCTACACCGGAGTGGCCAGCGAGCTCGAGGTGGAACCGTCGGACTGCATGATGGTCGCCGCTCACGTGTGGGACACCGTCGGTGCACAGTCGGCGGGGTTGCGCGGCGCGCTGCTCACCCGCCCCGGCAACGCTCCACTGCCCACTCCGGAGTTACCTCAGCCCGACATCATCGTCGAGGACGTGCGGGAGCTCGCCCAGCGACTCGGGCCGACTGGATAGAGCGTCAGACGGTGAAGCCCAACGCGCGAAGCTGTTCGCGGCCATCCTCGGTGATCTTGTCCGGACCCCATGGCGGATTCCATACCCAGTTGATCTTGATCTCTTTGACCAGACCGCTGCCGACCAGTGCGGTACGCGACTGGTCCTCGATCACGTCGGTCAGCGGGCAGGCCGCCGACGTCAGCGTCATGTCGATCAACGCGACGTCGCCCTGCTCGCCCTTCTCCACGTTCAAGCCGTAGACGAGACCGAGGTCGACGACGTTGATCCCGAGCTCGGGATCGACGACGTCGCGCATCGCCTCTTCCAGGTCGGCGAGCATCTCCTCGCTAGGCACTGCGGTGTCGCTCATCTGAAATCTCCTCACTGGCCTGTATCAACGCATCTTTGAAGGCCATCCAACCCAGCAGCGCGCACTTCACCCGCGCCGGGTACTTCGAGACACCCGCGAACGCGATGCCGTCTCCGATCACATCCTCGTCGCCCTCTACCGCGCCGCGCGACGAAATCATCTCGGTGAACGCCGCGACGGTCGCCAGCGCCGTACCGATGTCCTGCCCGATCACCTGATCGGTGAGCACCGAGGTCGAGGCCTGGCTGATCGAACAGCCCTGCCCGTCATACGAGATATCGGAGATCCGGTGACCGTCGTCGGACAGCGTCACGCGCAGCGTCACCTCGTCCCCGCACGTGGGGTTCACCTGGTAGGACTCCGCGTTGTACGGCTCGCGCAACCCCCGATGATGAGGGTGCTTGTAGTGATCGAGAATCACTTCCTGATACATCTGCTCGAGTCTCACGCGAAGAACTCCACCGCCCGCTTGACGCCGGCGACCAGGCGGTCGACCTCGTCGTGAGTGTTGTAGAGGGCGAAGGACGCCCGCGCGGTCGCCGCGATGCCGAACCGGCGATGCAGCGGCCACGCGCAGTGGTGCCCGACGCGCACGGCGACACCTTCGTCGTCGAGGACCTGCCCGACATCGTGGGCGTGGACACCGTCCAGCACGAACGACACCGGCGAACCGCGATGCGCCATGGATGTCGGTCCGATGATGCGCACGCCATCGACGGCCGACAGCCCCTTGAGTGCGGCCGCCACCAATTCGGCCTCGTGCGCCTCGACGGCGGGCATCCCGATCTCGGTGAGATACCGTGCGGCCGCTGCAAGTCCGACGACCTGGGATGTCATCGGCGTCCCGGCCTCGAAGCGTTGCGGTGCGGGCGCATAGGTGGTGGTCTCCATCGTCACCGTCTCGATCATCGAGCCGCCGGTGATGAACGGGGGCAGCTGGTCGAGCACCTGACGCCTGCCGTAGAGCACGCCGATACCGTTGGGCCCCAGCATTTTGTGACCGGAGAAGGCCGCGAAGTCGACGCCGAGTCCATGGAAGTCGACCGGCTGGTGCGGCACCGACTGGCAGGCATCCAGCAAGGTCAGCGCGCCGACCGCGTTGGCCCGCGCCACCAGTTCGGCCACCGGGGCGACGGCACCCGTGACGTTTGAATGATGGCTGAACGCCACCAGTTTCACGCGCTCGTCGAGCTCCAGCGAATCGAGGTCGATCCGTCCATCGTCGGTCACGCCGTACCACTTCAGCGTGGCGCCGGTCCGACGTGCCAACTCCTGCCACGGGATGAGGTTTGCGTGGTGTTCCAGCTCGGTGGTGACAATGACATCGCCGGGGCCGATCGTTCGGGGGAATCGATCGTCACCGACCGCATAGGACACCAGGTTGATGGCCTCGGTGGCGTTCTTCGTGAACACCAGCTCGTCGGTGTCGGCGCCGACGAAGGCCGCGACATCGGCACGGCCGTTCTCGTAGGCGTCGGTGGACTCCTCCATCAGCTGATGCGCCCCGCGGTGAACCGCGCCGTTGGACGTGGTCAAGAAGTCACGCTCGGCGTCGAGGACCTGCAGCGGCCGTTGCGAGGTGGCGCCGGAATCCAGATACGCCAACTGGTTTCCGCTGCGCATGACGCGAGCAAGGATCGGGAAGTCCGCCCTGATCCGCGTGACCTCCAGGTTGAGATCGAGGGCCTGCGCCGACTTCTCGACCGACGTGGTCATGTCAGGCTCCGACCGCCTGGGTAAAACGCTCGTATCCGTTGGCGTCGAGTTCTTCGGCCAGCTCGGGACCACCGGACTCGACGATGCGGCCGCCCACGAACACATGCACGAACTGCGGCTGGATGTAGCGCAGGATGCGGGTGTAGTGCGTGATGAGCAGCAGCCCTCCGTCGGCCGCTTCGGCGAACCGGTTCACACCTTCGCTGACCACCCGCAGCGCGTCGACGTCGAGGCCGGAGTCGGTCTCGTCGAGGATCGCGATCTTGGGCTTGAGCAGCTCCAGCTGCAGGATCTCGTGGCGCTTCTTCTCGCCTCCGGAAAAGCCTTCGTTGACACTGCGTTCGGAGAACGACGGGTCGATGTCGAGGCCCTCCATGGCGCTCTTGACCTCTTTGACCCAGTGCCGCAGCTTGGGTGCCTCACCGCGCACGGCAGTGGCGGCCGTGCGAAGGAAGTTCGACATCGACACGCCGGGCACCTCGACGGGGTACTGCATCGCGAGAAACAGGCCGGCGCGGGCGCGTTCGTCGATGCTCATCTCCAGCACATCCTGACCGTCCAGCGTGATCGAGCCGGACGTCACGGTGTACTTCGGATGACCCGCGACGGCGTACGACAAGGTCGACTTGCCGGACCCGTTGGGGCCCATCAGCGCGTGGGTCTCCCCCGAGTTCACGGTGAGCGTGACGCCTTTCAGGATCGGGATATCGGTCCCGTCTTCCTTGGAGACGACGCTGACGTGCAGGTCCTTGATTTCCAGTGTGGTCATGAGGTGGCCGTCCTCGATTCGGTGATCTCTAGTTCGTGTTCGATGGCCTCGGTGAGGCGTTCGCGCACTGCGGGGACGGCGATCTTCTGTATGAGCTCGCCGAAGAAGCCCCGGACGACAAGACGCCTGGCCTGGTCTTCGGGGATTCCGCGTGCCTGAAGGTAAAACAGTTGCTCGTCGTCGAAACGTCCGGTGGCACTGGCGTGCCCGGCGCCGGCGATCTCGCCGGTTTCGATTTCGAGGTTCGGCACCGAGTCGGCGCGCGCGCCGTCGGTGAGCACGAGGTTGCGGTTGGTCTCGAACGTGTCGGTCCCCGTCGCCGCGGCCCGGATCAGCACGTCGCCGACCCACACGGTGTGCGCATCGGGTTTGCCGGAGTCCGGATCACCTTGCAGCGCACCCTTGTACGTGACGTGCGAGCGGCAGTTGGGCTGGGCGTGGTCGACGAGCAGACGGGATTCGAAGTGCTGGCCATCGTCGGCGAAGTACAGGCCGAGCAGCTCTGCGTCGCCGCCCGGCGCACAGAACTTGGTCCGCGCAGTGAGCCGCACCAGGTCGCCGCCCAGGGTGACCGCGACGTGGCGCAGCACCGCGTCCTTGCCCAGCGCGGCGTGATGGCTGCTGACGTGAACGGCGTCGTCGGCCCAGTCGGCGATCGAGACGACGGTCAGCCGCGCCGCGTCCTCGACGACGAATTCGACGTTGTCGGCGTAGGTTCCGCTGCCGCGATGATCTATGACGATCACGGCTTCGCCGAGCTCGCCCACCCGCACCTGCAGGTGGCCGTAGGCCGTCGCACCCTCGCCCGGGCCGGTGATGCCGATTTCGATGGGCTGTTCGCAGACGACATTTCTCGGGACGGTCACCACGGTCGCGCTGTTGAACGACGAGAACGCTTGGGCGGCAACCCGATCAGCCGGCACACCCGCCTGGCCGAGACGTTCGTCGCCGCGGCGCACGGTTTCCACGCTGACGCCTGCGCATTCGGAGACCTCGATACTCGCGGTGCCGGTGGCTACGGCGGATCCGTCGTGCAGACCGCGCAGGCGCTTGAGCGGGGTGAAGCGCCAGATCTCGTCGCGGCCGCCGGGCACCTCGAAAGCGTCGACGTCGAACGACGTGAACAACTCCCCTTTGTTGGCGCCCTCGACCGCATTGGTGAGGTTCTGAGTCATCTAGCCGACCGCGCCTTCCATCTGCAGCTCGATCAGACGATTCAGCTCGAGCGCATACTCCATCGGGAGTTCCTTCGCGATCGGCTCGACGAAGCCGCGCACCACCATCGCCATCGCCTCGTCCTCGGTCATCCCGCGGCTCATCAGATAGAACAGCTGGTCCTCGCTGACCTTGGACACCGTGGCTTCGTGGCCCATCGTGACGTCGTCCTCGCGGATGTCGACGTAGGGATAGGTGTCACTGCGGCTGATGGTGTCGACAAGCAGCGCATCGCATTTCACGCTGGACCGCGAGCCGTGCGCACCCTTGTTGACCTGAACCAGTCCGCGATAGGACGCGCGCCCGCCGCCGCGTGCGACGGACTTCGACACGATGTTGCTCGAGGTGTTCGGTGCCAGGTGAAGCATCTTCGCGCCGGTGTCCTGATGCTGACCCTCGCCCGCGAACGCCACCGAAAGCACCTCGCCCTTGGCGTGCTCGCCGGTCATCCACACGGCGGGGTATTTCATCGTGACCTTTGAGCCGATGTTGCCGTCGACCCACTCCATCGTGGCGCCGGCTTCCGCCCGCGCTCTTTTCGTGACGAGGTTGTAGACGTTGTTCGACCAGTTCTGAATGGTGGTGTAACGGCAACGGCCACCGGGCTTCACGATGATCTCGACAACCGCCGAGTGCAACGAGTCGCTCTTGTAGATCGGCGCAGTACACCCCTCGACGTAGTGCACGTAGGCGTCTTCGTCGACGATGATCAGCGTGCGCTCGAACTGACCCATGTTCTCGGTGTTGATGCGGAAGTACGCCTGGAGCGGGATGTCGACGTGGACACCCTTGGGGACGTAGATGAACGAACCACCCGACCACACCGCGGTGTTCAGCGCGGAGAACTTGTTGTCGCCGGCCGGGATCACCGTGCCGAAGTACTGCCTGAAGAGCTCGGGATGCTCTTTCAGAGCGGTGTCGGTGTCGAGGAAGATGACGCCTTGGGCCTCCAGATCCTCACGGATGGAGTGATAGACGACCTCCGACTCGTACTGCGCGGCGACACCGGACACCAGGCGCTGCTTCTCCGCCTCGGGGATGCCGAGCTTGTCGTAGGTGTTCCTGATGTCCTCAGGCAGATCATCCCAGGTGGCGGCCTGCTTCTCGCTGGACCGCACGAAGTACTTGATGTTGTCGAAGTAGATGCCCTCCAGGTTGGAACCCCAGTTCGGCATCGGCTTCTTGTCGAACGTGCGCAGCGCCTTCAGCCGCATCTCGAGCATCCACTCGGGCTCGCTCTTCTTCGCGGAGATGTCGCGCACCACTGCCTCGGACAGCCCGCGCTGGGCGCTGGCGCCCGCAACGTCGGAATCCGCCCAGCCATAGCCGTAACGACCCAGCGACTCAATGGTCTGCTCCTGGGTCAGGGCCTCGGGGGTGGTCGTCATGTCGACGCTCCTAGCTTGCTCGTGGTGGTGGCTTCGGCTCGGGCTGTGTGCCGAAGGGTGTTGGTCTCGGTCAGCGGAACGTGCGTCGTGCATGCGCAGTTACCGTTGACGATCGTGGCGAGCCTCTGTACATGCGTACCCAGGATCTCGGCGAAAGCTTCTCGCTCGGTCTCGCACAACTCGGGGAACTCCTCGGCGACATGCGATACGGGGCAGTGATGCTGGCAGAGCTCGATCCCGTGCAGCGGAGCGCTCACCTCTGTGGCGGTGGCAGCGTACCCGGCCTCGGTCAGTGCTCCCGCTACACGCTCGACGACTGATTCAACGTCATCGGGTCCCTCGGTTACTCCCGACAGGATGGTGTCGATGCGGCGGCGGGCGAAGGTGCGCACGGCTTCGTCGCCACCGATCTCGCGTAGCTGGCGCATGGCCGCGGCCGCGAGGTCGTCATAGGCGTGACCCATCTTGGCGCGTCCGGCCGCGGTCAACCGGTAGCGCTTGGCGGGACGTCCTCGCCCACTGTGTTGCCAGGCCGCTGCTGCGCTGGACTGCGCATCTCCGGCGTCCATCAGCGCGTCGAGATGTCTGCGCACGCCCGCGGCCGAGATTCCGAGCTGTTCGCCTATCTCACCTGCGGTGACGGGTCCGGACTCCAGCAGGTGCCGGACGATGGCGCCACGGGTGTGGCGATCGGTTCCGTCCGGGCCGAATTTCACAACACCATTGTGACGGAATTCGGAAACCCGGTCTAGCAAGGTCACCCTTACGTGAGCGCCGTCATACGATCGCCGGGTGAGCGAAACGAACCGACGACTCGTCCTGGCCGCCCGTCCCTCCGGGCTCGTCGATGAGAGCACCGTGCGTATGGAGCCGGAACCGGCACCCGAACCCGCCGACGGCGAGGCCCTGGTGAAGGTCCGGTATCTGTCCATCGACCCCACGATTCGCACGTGGATGGACGACGTGCCCAGCTACCTGCCGCCGATCCAGATCGGCGAGGTCATCCGCAGCGGCGGCGTCGGCGAGGTCATCGAGAGCCGGGCCGACGCGTATCGGCCCGGCCAGCTGCTGTTCGGCATGACCGGGTGGCAGGACTACGTGATCGCGGATGCGGGCGAGAAGGCGATGACCGTGCTGCCGGACGGCGTGCCACCCGGCATCGCCATCGGCATCCTCGGCGTCACCGGGATGACCGCCTACTTCGGCGTCACCGACGTCGGGCAGATCAAGGAGGGCGACGTCGTGGTGGTCTCCGGCGCCGCGGGCGCCACCGGCTCGGCGGCCGGGCAGATCGCGAAGATCAAGGGTGCGAAGAAGGTCGTCGGGATCGCGGGCGGGCCCGAGAAGTGCGCCCACATCGTCGACGAACTCGGGTTCGACGAGGCGATCGACTACAAGTCCGAGAACGTCGCCGCACGTCTTCACGACGCCTGCCCCGACGGCGTCGACCTGTATTTCGACAACGTCGGCGGGTCGATCCTCAACGACTGTCTCGCAAATCTGGCGCTGCGCGGCCGCGTCGTGCTGTGCGGCGCGATCTCCACCTACAACGACGACGGCCCCCCGGTGGGTCCGAGCAACTACCTGACCCTGCTCGTGCGCCGTGGACGCATGGAAGGCTTCATCATCCTCGACTACCTCGACCGCTTCCCCGAGGCCCAGCTGGAGATGGCGGGCTGGATCGCCGAAGGCAAGATCAAGTCGTCCGAGCACGTCGTCGAGGGCCTAGAGAAGGCGCCCGACGCACTGAACCTGTTGTTCAGCGGTGGAAACACCGGCAAGGTGATCGTCGCGCTCTAACGATTACGCTGCACTGATGGCCGCCCGCCCCGGCTCCCTCAGCTCGTCGATTGCCAAATGGCACGCCGACGAGCGCGCCGTCGGCTCACCACTCAACGACACCGAAGTCATCGCGATGCGCAGGACGCGCCTGTTCGGCGCGACCGGCACGGTACTGATGGCGATCGGGGCACTGGGCGTCGGCGCCCGCCCGGTGGTGCAGGACCCGACGTTCGGCGTTCGGCTGCTCAACCTGCCGTCACGAATTCAGACGGTCTCGCTCACCATGACGACCACCGGCGCGGTGATGATGGCGCTCGCGTGGCTGATGCTCGGACGCTTCGCCCTCGGCAATCGCCGCATGTCCCGGAGCCAACTGGACCGCACGCTGCTGCTGTGGGTGCTGCCCCTGCTCATCGCGCCGCCGATGTACAGCCGTGACGTCTACTCGTATCTGGCACAGAGCGAGATCGCGGTCAAGGGCCTCGACCCGTATCGCGTCGGCCCCGCGCCCGGGCTCGGTTTGGATCATGTCTTCACGCTGTCTGTGCCGAACATGTGGCGTGAGACGCCGGCACCGTACGGGCCGCTGTTCCTGTGGATCGGTCAGGGCATATCGGCCATCACCGGCGAGAACATCGTCGCCGCGGTGCTCTGTCATCGTCTGGTGGTGCTGCTGGGTGTCGGTCTGATCGTCTGGGCCACACCACGTTTGGCGCGGCGGTGTGGTGTGGCCGAGGTGAGCGCGTTGTGGCTCGGCGCGGCCAACCCGCTGCTGATCATGCATCTGGTCGCCGGCATCCACAATGAGGCGTTGATGCTGGGCCTGATGCTGGCGGGCACCGAGTTCGCGCTGCGGGGCATCGATGCCGCCCGGCCGTTGATCCCGAAACCATTGGCCTGGCCGCAGGGACCGGAGGCCTGGGCGCGGTGGCGACCGTCGCTGATGCTCCTCATCGGCGTCGTGCTCATCACGATGTCCTCTCAGGTCAAGCTGCCATCGCTGCTCGCACTCGGCTTCGTGGCCATGGCCCTTGCGTGCCGTTGGGGTGGCACCTTCAAGGCGTTCATTCTCGCCGGCGGATCGCTCACCGCGGTGTCGGTGGCGGTGATGGCGCTGATCGGCTGGGCCAGCGGCCTCGGGTTCGGCTGGCTCTTCACGCTGGGCACCGCGAACGTGGTGCGCAGCTGGATGTCCCTGCCGACGCTGGCCGCACTGGGCACCGGACAGGTCGGGATCCTGCTCGGGCTCGGTGATCACACCACCGCGATCCTCGGCCTGACCCGTGCCATCGGTGTCAGCATCATCGCGGTGCTGGTGACCTGGCTGCTGCTGGCAGTGCTCCGCGGGCGGCTGCACCCGGTCGGCGGACTCGGTGTCGCACTCGGTCTGACGGTGCTGCTGTTCCCGGTGGTCCAGCCCTGGTACGTGCTCTGGGCGGTCATTCCGCTCGCCGCGTGGGCCACCCGTCCGGCGTTCCGCACGACGACGATCGTGGTCACGTTGGTGGTGGGCATCTTCGGTCCGACGGCCAACGGCGACCGCTTCACCTTGTTCCAGATCCTGCTGGCCGTCGTGGCCAGCACGGTGATCGCCCTGCTGCTCATGGCGCTGACCTACAACCATCTGCCGTGGCGAAGCATCCCCGGCGAGAACACCACCGACGACGGCGTGCAGCCCGCTGCCGAGAAGCCCCCGCTACCGCCGACCCCACCGGTGAAGCCCGACGCCTACGCTGAATCCCCGTGACCCACCCAGGATCAGGGGCTTCCTCGGTCCCCGTGCGCCTGCGCGGGGTCAGCAAGCGGTATGGGTCGACGACGGCGGTGGCAGGTCTCGACCTCGACGTCGAGACCGCCCAGGTGCTCGCGCTGCTCGGCCCCAATGGTGCGGGCAAGACCACGACAGTCGAAATGTGTGAGGGCTTCATCAAGCCCGACTCGGGCACGATCGAGATCCTCGGCCTGGATCCGTTCGGCGACAACGCCGCGGTCCGCGAACGGATCGGTGTGATGCTGCAGGGCGGCGGCGCGTACCCCGCGGCGCGGGCGGGCGAGATGCTGGACCTCGTCGCCTCCTACGCCTCGAACCCGCTGGACCCGAAATGGTTGATGGACACGCTGGGCCTGACCGAGTCAGCGCGCACCACCTACCGCAGGCTCTCGGGTGGCCAGCAGCAGCGGTTGGCGCTCGCGTGCGCCGTGGTGGGCAGGCCCGAGCTGGTGTTCCTCGACGAGCCGACCGCGGGTATGGATGCGCACGCCCGAATCGTGGTGTGGGAGTTGATCGATGGACTGCGCCGCGACGGTGTGACCGTGGTGCTGACCACCCATCAGCTGACCGAAGCCGAGGAACTGGCCGACCGCATCGTCATCATCGATCACGGTGTCGCGGTGGCCAGCGGAACGCCAGAGGAGCTGATGCGCAGCGGTGCCGAGAACCAATTGCGTTTCCGCGCACCGCGAATGCTCGACTTGTCACTGTTGATATCGGCGCTTCCCGAGACCTACCAGGCGACCGAGACGGCCCCGGGCGAATACCTCGTCGAGGGCGACATCGACCCACAGGTGCTGGCGACCGTGACCGCGTGGTGTGCACGGGTCAACGTGCTGGCCACCGACATGCGGGTGGAGCAACGCAGCCTCGAGGACGTGTTCCTCGACTTGACCGGGCGGGAGTTGCGATGACGAATCGCTTTGCGCCAGGCACTTTCACACCGGACCCGCATTCGGCCACGGTGCAGAAGATGTTGACCGCCCAGTTCCGCCTCGAGTTGAAGCTTCTGCTGCGCAACGGCGAACAGCTGCTGTTGACCATGTTCATCCCGATCACCTTGCTGGTGGGCCTGACGTTGCTGCCGTTCGGATCGTTCGGCGACAACCGCGCGTCGACGTTCGTTCCCGCGATCATGGCGCTTGCGGTGATCTCGACGGCCTTCACCGGACAGGCCATCGCCGTGGCGTTCGACCGCCGCTATGGCGCGCTGAAACGCCTTGGGGCCACCGCGCTACCGGTCTGGGGCATCATCGCGGGCAAATCTCTTGCGGTGGTCGCCGTGGTGTTCATTCAGGCAATTGTGCTGGGCACCATAGGCTTTGCGCTCGGCTGGCGTCCGCCGATCGCCGGTCTGGCCTTGGGTGCGGTGATCATCGCGCTGGGCACGGCGGGTTTCGCCGCGCTGGGCCTGCTGCTGGGCGGGACGCTGCGCGCCGAGATCGTGTTGGCGGTGGCGAACCTGCTGTGGTTCGTGTTCGCGGGCCTTGGTGCGCTGACGGTCGAGAGCGACATGGTGCCCAGCGCGCTGACGTGGATCGCGCGGCTCACGCCGTCCGGAGCGCTGACCGAGGCGCTGACCCAGGCGATGACGCCGTCAGTTGACTGGTTCGGCCTCGCGGTACTCGCGGTGTGGGGTGCCGTTGCGGCCCTGTGCGCCCTGCGCTGGTTCCGCTTCACCTGACGTCTCCAGTCGCGGCAGCAGATATTCCAGCTGCCCGACTTCCTCGATGTTGTGCCTGACCCAGGCGTCCACCTTGTCTTCGGGGAAGTGCCGGCGCACGACGCGATTGACCGCGGCCAGTAGCGCAGATCGCACACCGAGGTCCATCACCGTGACGTAGTGCGCGCCGTCGCTGCCCGCCGACCACGTGTGCTCGAGTTGGAAGACCGGGATTCCGGCAATCCGCTTGACCAACCGGATACCCGTCTGGTCGAGCTTCTCGACGCGGGCGATCTCGTCGATCTGGTATTCGGGCCTGCCGCCGAACGCCTCGACCATGCGAAACCGCGCGCCTTCGGCCGCACCCCCGCCGCGTGCCCGGCGCGCCAGTTCCCAGTTGATGTGGTCGATCGGATGCCATGCGAGGTAGCGGTCGATGACCACACCGCCGTAGGAGATCGTGCCGTCGAGATGGGTGAACCAATCGAGCAGCATCGCCGGGGTGACTCCGGTCAGCGGCCGATGATCGATCGTGATGCGGCGCCGGCCATGCGGATGGTCGCTGTATTGCACCGTCGCGGTCTCGACGGATCGCAGCGGATAGAGCACCGGACGAGCCATGATATTCCTCCAAGACACGGTAGCGTTTCTTATGCCGCCAGGTTAGGCTGTTGCCGTAAGATACGCAAGCGTTTCTTTAGGAGGTGCGATGCGGCGACGTCGCGGCGACGAGCTGGACACTGCCATCCGGAGTGCGGTCCTGGCGCTGCTCGCAGAGCACGGGCCCACGGGGGTCACCATGGAGGCGGTCGCCGCCGCTGCGCAGACCAGCAAGCCGGTGCTGTACCGGCGGTGGCCGGACCGCGGCGCTTTGTTGCGCGACACCTTGCTGCGTATCGCGACCACGGCGATTCCCCATGAGGACACCGGCAGCTACCGCAGCGACATGCTCGCGATCCTGCGTGGATGGGCGGCGCTGTTCACCGGGCCCGAATCCACCGCGCTGCGTGCCGCCGTCGCCGCGGCGGCCCACGATCCCGAGCTGACGGCGGCGTTTCAGCAGGATGTCATCGGCTGGCGCAAGACGGAGATGGCCGCCCTGCTGGCCCGCGGCATAGAACGTGGCGACGTACGGCCCGACGTCCCCGTCGAGATCGCCCGCGAGCTCGGGCAGAGCGTGCTGTGGCATCGCATGTTGGTCACCGGCGACCCGATCGATGACGACCTCGTCGTGCAGCTGGTCGACGAGGTCCTCGTGCCGTTCGTCGCGCCTCGCGAATGAGCAGCCCTACTACAGCGTGTAGTTAATACTGCTCTACCATCGAGGCCGTGCCCGTCGGACGAATCTTCCTGCGACTGGTCGACCTTCTGCCGTTGCCGAGCCTGCGGGTCCAGCGCGCCATCGCCGTTGCCGTCGTATTGACACAGGGCGGTATCGCGGTAACCGGCGCGATCGTCCGCGTCACCGCGTCGGGTCTCGGTTGCCCGACCTGGCCGCAGTGCTTCCCGGGTAGCTTCACCCCGATCCCCCACCCTGAAGTCGCGGGAATCCACCAGGCCGTCGAGTTCGGCAACCGGATGATCACGTTCCTGGTGGTGCTCACCGCCGCGCTGGCGGTGCTGGCCGTCACGCGTGCGCGCAGGCGCCGCGAGGTCCTTGTCTACGCATGGCTGATGCCGGTGTCGACCGTGGTTCAGGCCGTGATCGGCGGGATCACGGTGCTCACCGGCCTGCTGTGGTGGACGGTCGCCATCCACCTGCTGGCGTCGATGACGATGGTGTGGGTCTCGGTGCTGCTCTACGTGAAGATCGGCGAACCCGATACCGGCGTCGTGCGGCACCGGGTTCCGAAACCGTTGCGCCAGTTGACCATTCTCAGTGCGATTGCGCTGGCCGCCGTGCTCGTGACCGGAACACTGGTCACCGGCGCGGGTCCGCACGCCGGCGACAAGAGCATCACCCAGCCGGTGCCGCGCCTGCAGGTCGAGATCACGACGCTCGTGCACATGCACTCCTCGCTGCTCGTGGCGTACCTGTCGCTGCTCATCGCGCTGGGCTTCGGACTGCTCGCGGTGCGCGCGCCGCGGCCGGTCATGTTGCGGCTCGGCGTGCTCGTCGGACTGGTTTTCACCCAGGGGGTGGTGGGCACCGTGCAGTACTTCAACGACGTCCCCGCGGCGCTGGTGGCCGTCCACGTCGCCCTCGCGGCCACGTGCACGGCGGCCACCGCCGCGCTATGGGCGTCGATGCGAGAGCGGGCCGAGCCCGAGGCGCTCGAGGGTGTCCTCGACCCCGACGGCGAAGTCGCGTTGCCTGCTGCTCCGGGTAGCGGCATCTAGCTGCCGCCATCCGAGCGACGGTTCGACGAGTTCGAGTTCCAGCAGTTGCGGATCGTCTGGACCGCCGATCACATCGACCCGTGCGTATAGCAGCTCGGCCGCGTCGATGCCGAGGTGCGCGGCCGCCGCGGACAGCGCAGCATGCCCGACGTCCCACAGCTCGAAGTCCGGCTCGGCCGGGGTCAGCGACTCCTCGGCGTACGTGCCCGAGTCGTCGAACGCGGGCTGACTTCCCTGCGACGGCAGGATCGGCCCCTTGGTGAAGGCATGCGACTGGCGGCCGCTGAGGAAGACCAGCGCCGTCTCGCCGTCTTCGACGCGCCGGTCGTAGGGCTGCACCAGCGCCGTCCGGCCGTCGTCGTGCAGCGACGCGACGTGGCGTCGGGCCGCTTGACTGTCGTGGAACCGTTGTGCGCCAACGGATCCCGCGCCCACGGCAGGTTTGACGACGATTTCACCCTCGGGCAGGTTCATCCGGTCGCCCGGGGCTATGAACGTGCTGGGGACGACGGGAACACCGGCCTCGGCGAGGTCGGCCAGATATGCCTTGTCGCTGTTCCACGAGACCACCGCGGGAGCGTTGACGAGGTTTCGGACGCTGGTCGTCCACTCGAGGAACTCGTCGAGCCGCTCGATGTAGTCCCACGTTGCCCGCAGAATCACCAGGTCAGCCTTCAGTGTGTCCGGATCGTCCCAGGACAACCAGTGGGCGTGCAGTCCTCGCCGGCGCAGCGCCGCGACGAGTTCGCCATCGTCACCGTCGCCCTGGGGTAACGCCTGGCAGCCGGCCAGCACGATGCGCGGATGGAAGACATCGGGGCGAGCCAGCTTCATACCAAGGCAGGATAGAAGCATGTACGCCATCGAAGTCGCCGAGACCGGCGGACCAGAAGTGCTGACCTACGCCAAGAAGCCACAGCCGACCCCCGGGCCCGGTGAGGTACTGATCAAAGCCGAAGCGATCGGAGTGAACTTTCTCGACACGTACTTCCGTTCTGGACTGTATCCGCGGGAGCTACCGTTCATCCTCGGCAACGAGGTGTGCGGCACCGTCGAAGCCGTCGGCGAGGAGGTCGCGGCGCTGGCGGTCGGCGACCGCGTGGTCACCGCCCAGGCCAACGGCGCCTATGCCGAATATGCCTTGGCGACAGCCGATTTCTGCGCCTACGTGCCGGACGGAGTCAGCGCCGACGTGGCCGCGGCGGCTCTGCTCAAGGGGATGACCGCGCACTACCTGATCAAGTCGACGTATCCCGTGCAGCAGGGTGATGCTGTTCTGGTGCACGCCGGAGCGGGAGGCGTGGGGCTGATCCTGACGCAGTGGGCCACCAGCATGGCCGCCCGCGTGATCACCACGGTGTCCACCCCGGAGAAGGCGGAGCTGTCGCGGCAGGCGGGCGCCGTCGAGGTCCTCGACTACCCCGACGATGCCGCGGAGTTCGGCGCCAAGATCAAGGACCTCACCGACGGCGGGGTCGCCGTGGTGTACGACGGCGTCGGCGCCGACACCTTCGATGCCAGCATCGCCAGCCTTGCCGTCCGCGGCACGCTCGCGCTGTTCGGGGCGTCCAGCGGGCCGGTGCCACCCTTCGATCCGCAGCGGCTCAACGCCGCCGGCTCATTGTTCCTGACCCGGCCGACGCTCGTGCACTACACCCGCACACCCGATGAGTTCGCATGGCGCGCCGGAGAACTGCTCGATGCCATCGCCGGCGGCACCATCAACGTCACGGTCAGCGAGCGATACCGCCTCGAGGACGCCCAGCAGGCGCACCGCGACCTGCAGGGCCGCAAGACGGTCGGCTCAGTCGTGCTGATCCCCTAGCCCGTAACCCTCAGGCGGTGAACAGTGTCGGCAGCGCAAGGGCCGAATCGATCGCCAGCGCAAGGAACACCACAGCGAGGTAATTGTTCGACTGCAGGAACAGCCGCAGCGGCTTGACCGGCTCACCGCGGCGAACGCCGCCGTAGAGCTGGTGAGCCATCACCAGGAACCAGGAGCCGGCAAGGATGGCGACGGCCGCGTACAGCCAGCCGGTGGCCAGCGCGAGGGCGAGGGTCGCCGCGACCGTCAGCCAGGTGTAGATCAGGATCTGCTTGGTCACCTGTTGTTCAGTGGCAACCACGGGCAGCATCGGCACGCCGGCCGCCGCGTAGTCCTCCTTGTAGCGCATCGCCAGCGCCCAGGTGTGCGGCGGCGTCCAGAAGAAGATGATCGCGAACATGACCAGCGCGGGCCATTGGATGGTTCCGGTGACCGCCGACCAGCCGATCATCACCGGCATGCAGCCGGCCGCGCCGCCCCACACCACGTTCTGCGTCGTGCGGCGCTTGAGCAGCAGCGTGTAGACGAGCACGTAGAACGCGATCGTCGCGCCGGCAAGGTGGGCCGACAACATGTTCGTCGTCCACCACAGCCAGAAGAACGAGCCGACGGACAGGGCGAGCCCGAAGACGAACGCATGGCTGCGCGGGACGGTGTCGCGGGCCAGCGGTCTGCGCTCGGTGCGCTTCATCTTCTTGTCGATGTCGGCGTCGGCGACGCAGTTCAGCGTGTTGGCGCCGGCCGCCGCCAGCAAGCCGCCGACCAGTGTGTTCAGGATCAGCAGCGGATCGACCGTGCCGCGCTCGGCCAGCAGCATGGCCGGGATCGTGGTGACCAGGAGCAGCTCGATGACGCGCGGTTTGGTCAGTGCGAGGTAGCCCAACAGCGTGGTGCGCATCCGGCCGTGCGTCCCGACGGGGAGCTGGCTCTCGCGAATGTCCACGCAGTAACTCCTTGAAATGGCTGCAGCGCGCGCGGCGTCTACTACAGAGGATGGTAGACCGCTGCTGAACGGCCGCCTAATCGTCCCCCACGCGACCTGCAACGGATGACGATCCCGCACTAGGGTGTTTGAAGAGGCAGCTTTGCCGAGCTCACCCGTCGACCAGGAGAGGGCGCCTGTGACCACGCTCGAAGAGATTTCCACCCTTACCCGTCCCCATCACCCCGACGACTGGGCCGACGTGGACTCGGTGGCGGTCGACACCGTTCGGGTGCTGGCTGCCGACGCGGTGCAGAAGGTGGGCAACGGGCACCCCGGAACCGCGATGAGTCTGGCCCCGCTGGCGTACACACTCTTCCAGCGGCAGATGCGCCACGATCCCAGCGACGTGCACTGGCTCGGCCGGGATCGCTTCGTGCTGTCCTGCGGGCATTCGAGCCTGACGCTGTACATCCAGCTGTATCTGGGCGGCTTCGGCTTGGAGCTGTCCGACATCGAGTCGCTGCGGACGTGGAAATCCAAGACGCCCGGCCATCCGGAGTTCCGCCACACCAAGGGCGTGGAGATCACGACCGGGCCGCTGGGTCAGGGGCTGGCGTCGGCGGTCGGCATGGCGATGGCATCGCGCTACGAGCGCGGCCTGTTCGACCCGGACCCGGCATGGGGTGAGAGCCCGTTCGACCACTACATCTATGTCATCGCCTCCGACGGTGACATCGAGGAGGGCGTCACCAGCGAGGCGTCCTCGCTGGCGGGCACCCAGCAGCTCGGCAACCTCATCGTGTTCTACGACCACAATCAGATCTCCATCGAGCACGACACGAATATCGCCCTCTCCGAAGATGTTCCGGCTCGATACCGCGCTTACGGCTGGCATGTTCAGGAGGTCGAGGGCGGCGAGAACGTCACCGGAATCGAAGAAGCTATCGAGGCCGCACGCAAGGTCACCGACAAGCCGTCGTTCATCTCGGTGCGCACGATCATCGGCTACCCCGCGCCCACGAAGATGAACACCGGTGGTGTGCACGGTTCGGCGCTGGGCGACGAAGAGGTCGCGGCGACCAAGAAGGTGCTGGGCTTCGACCCCGACAAGACCTTCGAGGTGCGCCCCGAGGTCATCGAGCACACCCGCAAGCTGGTGGAGCGCGGCAAGGAGGCCCACGAGAAGTGGCAGCCGCAATTCGACGCCTGGGCCGAGCGCGAGCCCGAACGCAAGAAGCTGCTGGACCGGTTGACCGCCGAGGAGTTGCCCGAGGGCTGGGACTCCGACCTGACCTACTGGGAGCCGGGCAGCAAGGCAGTCGCCACGCGCGCGGCGTTCGGCCAGGTGCTCAACGACGTGGCACCGAAGTTGCCCGAATTATGGGGCGGCTCAGCCGATCTCGCGGGCAGCAACAACACGACGATCAAGGGTGTCAAGTCCTTCGGTCCGCCGTCGATTTCGACCGAGGACTTCACCGCGGACTGGTACGGCCGGGTGCTGCACTTCGGCATTCGCGAGCACGCGATGGGCTCGATTCTGTCGGGCATCGTGCTGCACGGTCCGACCCGCGCCTTCGGCGGAACGTTCCTGCAGTTCTCCGATTACATGCGCCCCGCAGTCCGGCTGGCGTCGTTGATGGACATCGACACCATCTACATCTGGACGCATGACTCGATCGGTCTCGGCGAGGACGGGCCGACGCATCAGCCGATCGAGCACCTCGCCGCGCTGCGGGCGATCCCGAACCTCTCGGTGGTGCGGCCTGGTGATCCCAACGAGACGGCGTACGCGTGGCGCAGCATCCTGGCTCGCGGCAACGGAAGCGGTCCGGTCGGTTTCATCCTCACCCGTCAGGGCATCCCAGTACTGGAGGGCACCAGCGCCGAGGGTGTCGAGAAGGGTGGGTATGTGCTCGGTGGCGGCAACCCTGCCGACGACGCCGACGTGATCATCATCGGCACCGGTTCGGAACTGCAGCTCGCGGTGGAGGCCAAGAAGCTCTTGGCCGAAAAGGACATCACGGCGTACGTCGTGTCGATGCCCTGCGTCGAGTGGTTCGAATCGCAGCCCAAGGAGTACCGCGATTCGGTACTCCCCCCGACGGTTTCGGCCCGCGTGGCGGTTGAGGCGGCCGTCGCGCAGAGCTGGTACAAGCTGGTCGGTGACACCGGCGAGATCGTTTCGATCGAGCACTACGGCGAGTCGGCCGACGACAAGACGCTGTTCCGCGAGTTCGGCTTCACCCCCGAGGCCGTCGCGGCAGCCGCAGAACGATCCATAGACAACTAGACCTCACGAGAAGGGCAAGAATCATGACGCAGAACCCGAATCTGGCCGCCCTGAGCGCCGCCGGTGTCTCGGTCTGGCTCGACGATCTATCGCGTGACCGGCTGCAGACCGGCAATCTGCAGGAGCTCATCGACACCAAGAGCGTCGTCGGCGTCACCACCAACCCGTCGATCTTCCAGGCGGCGCTGTCGAAGGGCAACGCCTATGACGATCAGGTCAAGGAGTTGGCCGAGCGTGGCGCCGACGTCGACGCGACCATCCGCACCGTCACCACCGACGACGTGCGCAACGCCTGCGACGTGCTGGCCAAGCAGTACGAACTGTCCGACGGCGTCGACGGCCGGGTGTCCATTGAGGTGGACCCGCGCCTCGCACACGACACGGACAAGACGATCCTGCAGGCGATCGAGCTGTGGAAGATCGTCGACCGGCCCAACCTGTTGATCAAGATCCCTGCAACCGAAGCCGGCATTCCAGCCATCGCCTCCGTTCTCGCCGAAGGCATTTCGGTGAACGTCACGCTGATCTTCTCCGTCGAGCGCCACCGCCTCGTCATGGACGCCTACCTCCAGGGCCTGGAAAAAGCCAAGGAGGCCGGCCACGACGTCTCCAAGATCCATTCGGTCGCATCGTTTTTCGTGTCCAGGGTGGACACCGAGATCGACAAGCGTCTGGAGAAGATCGGTTCCGATGAAGCGCTGCAATTGCGTGGCAAGGCCGGCGTCGCCAACGCCCACCTGGCCTACGCGGCCTACGAAGAGGTGTTCGTCGGCGGCTCCCGTTATGAGGCTCTCAAGTCCGACGGCGCGCGCGTGCAACGTCCACTGTGGGCATCGACCGGCGTGAAGAATCCCGACTACTCCGACACCCTCTACATCACCGAACTGGTCGCGCCCAACACCGTGAACACCATGCCGGAGAAGACGATGGATGCCGTCGCCGATCACGGTGTCATCACCGGCGACACAGTCACAGGAAAGGGCGCCGACGCACAGGCGGTGTTCGACAAGCTGGACGCGGTCGGCATCGACCTGCCCGACGTGTTCAAGGTGCTCGAGGACGAGGGCGTCGAGAAGTTCGAGAAGTCCTGGCAGGAACTGCTCGACGCCACGCAGGAACAGCTCGACGCCGCCAAGAAATGAGCCAATGGCGTAATCCGCTGCGCGACAAACGCGACAAGCGGATGCCCCACATCGCGGGTCCGTGCGCCGTTGTCATCTTCGGCGTCACGGGCGACCTGGCACGCAAGAAGGTGATGCCGGCGATCTACGACCTGGCCAACCGGGGACTACTGCCCGCCAACTTCGCGCTGGTGGGGTTCGCCCGGAGGGATTGGTCGGACGAGGATTTCGCGAAGCTGGTCTTCGACTCGGTCAAGGATCACGCTCGGACGCCGTTTCGCCAGGAGGTCTGGGACCGCCTGGCGGAGGGAATCCGCTTCGTGCAGGGCACCTTTGACGACGACAAGGGCTATGAGCGGTTGGCCGAGTCGCTCGACAAGCTCGATGCCGAGCGCGGGACGGGCGGCAATCACGCGTTCTACCTGTCGATTCCGCCCAACGCTTTCCCGGTGGTGTGCGAACAGCTGAAGAAATCCGGGCTCGCGAACAAGCGGGAGGGCTCCTGGAGCCGGGTGGTCATCGAGAAGCCGTTCGGCCATGACCTGCAGAGCGCGCGGGAGCTCAATAGCGTTGTGAACAGCATCTTCCCCGAGGAGTCGGTGTTTCGCATCGACCATTACCTCGGCAAGGAGACGGTCCAGAACATCCTGGCACTGCGCTTCGCCAACGAACTGTACGAGCCGATCTGGAACAACAATTACGTCGACAGCGTCCAGATCACGATGGCCGAGGACATCGGTCTCGGTGGCCGTGGTGGTTACTACGACGGTGTCGGCGCGGCCCGCGACGTCATCCAGAATCATCTGCTGCAACTGATGGCGCTGACGGCCATGGAGGAGCCGGTCAACTTCGGGCCAGGTGACCTCCAGGCGGAGAAGATCAAGGTGCTTTCGGCCACCCAGGTGATGCAGCCGCTGGATCAGACCACTGCACGCGGTCAGTACGTCGCCGGTTGGCAGGGCAGTTCGAAGGTCGTCGGGTTGCTCGAGGAGGAAGGGTTCTCCAAGGACTCGACCACCGAGACCTACGCGGCGATAGCCCTGGAGATCGACACCCGCCGTTGGGCGGGTGTTCCATTCTTCCTGCGCACCGGAAAGCGCTTGGGCCGCAGGGTCACCGAGATCGCACTGATCTTCAAGAGGGCGCCGCATCTGCCGTTCGACAAGACGATGACCGAGGAACTCGGCCAGAACGCGTTGGTGATCCGGGTGCAGCCCGACGAGGGCATCACCACACGGTTCGGCTCCAAGGTTCCCGGCAGCGCCATGGAGGTCCGCGACGTGAACATGGACTTCTCCTACGGCTCGGCATTCGCCGAGGACTCCCCTGAGGCCTATGAGCGGTTGATCCTCGACGTGCTGCTCGGTGAACCGTCGTTGTTCCCGGTCAACCGCGAGGTCGAGTTCTCCTGGGAGATACTCGATCCCGTGTTGGAGTACTGGGCGTCGCACGGTAAGCCGGACTCCTACGAGTCCGGTACCTGGGGCCCCTCGTCGGCCGACGAGATGCTGCATCGCATGGGCCGGGAATGGAGGCGGCCGTGATCCGCGAAGGCGACGACGAGTGAGCATCGCAGCGACGAAGGAGCGAGGAGCGGAGCGAGGAGGAGTCGAGCCGTGATAGTCGACCTGCCCAAGACGAACACCAACGACATCAACAAGAAGATCACCGGGCTTCGCGAAGAGGGTGGCGCGATCACGCTGAGCCGGGTGCTCACGCTCGTCATCTCGCTGCACACCGACGATCTGCTCGAAGATTCGATCGAGGCGGCCAACTTCGCGAGCCGTGAGCACCCGTGCCGGGTGATCGTGGTGGTGGCCGGCGATCGGGACGCCACCGAGCCCCGGCTGGATGCACAGCTGCGGGTCGGCGCCGACGCGGGAGCCGGCGAAGTGGTCGCCCTGCATCTGCACGGCGAGATGGCCGACCACGCCAGCAGCGTGGTGCTGCCGTTCCTGCTGCCCGACACCCCGGTGGTGGCGTGGTGGCCAGCCGGAGGGCCTGACGATCCGTCGCAGGACCCCTTGGGACAGTTGGCGATTCGACGGATCACCAATGCGACGGATTGCGCCGATCCGATGGCGGCGATCAAGGGTCGCCTGGCGGGCTACAGCTCGGGTGACACCGATTTGGCGTGGGCCCGCATCACCTACTGGCGCGCGCTGCTGACGGCCGCGCTCGATCAGCCCCCGTTCGAGCCCGTCACCTCGGCCGTGGTGTCCGGACTTCGCGAGGAACCGTCGCTTGACGTGCTCGCGGGTTGGCTGGCCACCCGGATCGACGGTCCCGTGAAGCGAGAGATCGGCGAATTGAAGGTCGAGCTGATCCGCAGCAGTGAGACCATCACGCTGCGACGGCCGCAGACCGGTGTGACGGCGACGATCAGCAGGACCGCGAAACCGGACTCGCTGATCCCGTTGGCCCGCAGGGAGGCCAAGGAGTGCCTGGCCGAGGACTTGCGCAGGCTCGACGCCGACGAGATCTACCACGAGGCGCTGAAGGGAATCGAGAAGGTGCAGTACGCATGAGCACTGTCGTCGAAAAGTACCCGGACACAGACACTTTGGTGACGGCCGCCGGTGACCGGTTGGTGGGTGCAATCACCGAGGCGATCAGCCGGCGGGACCGTGCGCTGATCGTGCTGACCGGCGGTGGCACCGGTACCGGGCTGTTGAAGCGGGTTCGCGAACAGGCCGACGGGATCGACTGGTCGAAGGTGCATCTGTTCTGGGGCGACGATCGGTTCGTGCCCGCCGACGATGACGAGCGCAACGAGAAGCAGGCACGGGAGGCACTGATCGATCACGTCGACATCCCGGCCGCGAATGTGCATGCGATGGCGCCCAGCGGTGGCGCGTTCGGAGACGACCTCGATGCCGCCGCGTCGGCGTACGAGCAAATGCTGGCCGACACCGCCGACGAAGGTCAGCGCGAACCCGACTTCGACGTCCACCTTTTGGGCATGGGCGGTGAGGGGCATGTCAACTCGCTGTTCCCGGACACGCCCGCGGTTCGGGAATCGAGCCGGTTGGTGATCGGCGTGACCGACTCCCCCAAACCGCCGCCGCGACGAATCACCTTGACGCTGCCCGCTGTTCAGCGTTCTCGTGAGGTGTGGCTGGTGGTGTCCGGTGAGGCGAAAGCCGATGCGGTCGCCGCGGCGATCGGGGGCGCGAGTCCCGTCGATGTACCGGCCGCCGGCGCTGTGGGCCGCGACGCGACGGTGTGGCTGCTCGACGAGAGCGCGGCGTCGAAGCTCTGACGGGCGCCGTTGACCAGCTGACTGCTCGTGTCGGTGTACGACGGTATATTCGCACATATGTTCGATGGCCTATCGGATTTTGGTCTCATCGAGGAGATGGGTGAGGCCAGTCGGCAGGAGTCGCGGTGTATTGCGCGGCGGTTGGCTGCAGTGGCGGAGTTGTTCGCGCGGCGGACCTCGGAGTTAGCCGAGTTGGACTGGGCTGTGATCGACAACTGTGCCGCGGTGGCCGCTGATGTGTCGGCGGCGCAGAACATCAGCCATGCCCGCGCGATCGGGCAGGTGCAGCTCGCCTGCGCGCTGGCCTATCGACTGCCGGCGGTGGCCAAGGTGTTCGCCACCGGGGAGATCGATATGCGGATGGTGGCGATGATCATCAACCGCACCACGAACGTCGAGGACGACGTGCTGCCGGCCCTTGATGAGGCGATCGCCCACCGGGCGCCGAGGTGGATGAAACTGTCAGAACCCAAGCTCAAGGATCGGGTGGATCAGTGGGTCGCCGACTTCGATCCAGCCGGGGTGCGTATTCCGCCTCTCGCCAAGGACAACCGCTATGTCGAGGCCCAGTCATCCGACCCGGGGATGGCGTGGCTGTCGGGTCATCTGTATGCCACCGCCGCAGCGGCGTTGATCGCGCGCTTGGATGCGCTCGGCGCCACGGTGTGTGCACACGACCCGCGCACTGCCGGGCGGCGACGTGCGGATGCCTGCGGGCCGCTGGGCGGCGGGAAGCCACTCTGGAATGCCAGTGTGGGCGCGAAGACTGCGCCGCAGCCGCAACACTGGCCGCCGCGCAAACCACAGCGGCCACGGTGATTCACGTGCTGGCCGAACAAGGGTCCCTCGATTGGACGAGCGACAACCCGGGGTACCTGGCCGGGGTTCGGCATCCTGCCCGCCGAAACCGTGCGTGAGGTGGCGAAGACCGCCAAGCTGAAACCGCTGGACGTGCCGGCGGACGATGACGCCGGAGATCCCGGGTACCGCCCCTCAGCCAAGACGAAAGAACTTATTCAGTGGCGCGATCTGACGTGTCGCTGGCCCGGCTGCGACAAGCCAGTCGCAGGCTGCGATGTCGACCACACCGTGCCCTACCCCGATGGCTCGACACATCCGTCGAATTACCAAGCACTACTGTCGGATTCACCAGGTACGCAGGAGCTACACCACAGCGGATATGCGCCATTCGCCGGGCACGCCCTTGAGCGTGTGAGTGCCACGCTCTTCGAATTCGAGCCCTGACCCGATCACAAGGTCGCGCAGCGTGCTCGACACCAGCACATCGTTGGGCCCGGCCAGTGCGCTCACCCGCGCGCCGATGTGCACGGCGATGCCGCCGATGTCATCGCCCCGGATCTCGCACTCGCCGGTGTGCAAACCAGCGCGCACTTCGATGCCCAGCGACCGGACCGCGTCACGAATTGCCATGGCGCAGCGGATCGCTCGCTGCGGGCCGTCAAACATTGCGAGGAAGCCGTCACCCGATGTGTTTACTTCGCGGCCCCGGAAGCGGGACAGTTGCGACCGGACAATGGCGTCGTGGGCGTCGAGCAGCGCATGCCAGTCACGGTCGCCAATCTCCGCCGCCCGGCGCGTTGAGTCCACGATGTCGGTGAACAGCACCGTGGCGAGAACCCGGTCGTCGGCCACCTCGGCCTGCTCACCGGTCAGGAACTGAGCGATCTCCTTGAAGGAGTCCCGCCATGGTTCTACGAAGTGATACGCGTTGCGCCCCGGCAGCTCAAGATATTTTGCGCCCGATATGCGATCGGCAATGTCCTTTCCGAGAGCCGGCGGCTCGATTGGGTCGTCGGCGTGCTGCACTACGAGTGTTGGCACGCGGATTGTCGGCAGAACCGTCCGGACGTCCAATTCGTACAGAAGAGGGAACAGGAGGGCGACCGTCCGTGGGCTCATCGCCAGACGTTCCATTCGAGCCCATGCTGCCCGAATCTCCTCGTTCCACGGCATGTCTGGATTCATCACATGTTGGATCTCTCCCGTGCCCCACATTGCGACCGTGGTGGCAATGACTTCTTCGTATTTCTGCCTATCAGTTTGATCAGTTTGTTCGGCGAGCGGAACGGCCCATCCGTGAAGCACAACGAGCGCGGTGGTGCGGGACGGATGTGTCGCGGCGAAAAGCGCCGCTGTCGGGAATGCGCCAGGCCAGGTAACCAGAGCTGCGCCGGGGCTCCCGAGAGCGTCGAGCACCGCAGTGATGCTGTCGGCCCATTGCTCCAACGTAGGCATCGCGCCCGGCTCCACAGGATCGGAAGCTCCACTGCCCGGCTGGTCGAAAAAGATGAGCCGACCGAGCGATGTCATCGCCTCAACCCACCCCTGGATGGATGGCAGCTCCGGAAAAAGCTCGCAGCACGTGAACCAATTCGGGACGAACACGATGTCTCGCTCGCCCTCAGCGGAGGCGCGATAGGCGACGCGCAAGTCCCCGTTCATCGCATAGCGCGTCTCCGAGAACATTGCGGAAGTGTAGGCCGAGCAGCACGGTCATGCGGTGCGTATCGGGCAGCGTTTACGCTGCTCACGACGATTCCTTAGAACGTTCTTTAGCGATCCGGATTCACCACCTGCTCAAGACATTCTGTGGCTGGAGCGACCCGCAGTTGCCCGATGGCAGGATCGTGTTGACGTCGCCGACCGGGCATACCTACACTACCGAGCCCCACGGGGCGGCGATGTTCCCCGCGCTAGCCGTACCGACCGGGGATCTCGATTTCGCGCCGCACGCCATTGATCCAGACGTCGACCGCACGGCGCTAATGCCGCGGCGCAAACAAACCCGCGCTCAGGACCGCCGCGACCGCGTCAACGCCGAACGCCGACAACGCAGCGAGCTCATCGCCGAACAGGAACGCCAACACCAAGCCTGGCTCGCCGCTAACTACAAACCGCCGCCCTTCTGAGCACTACGGGGGCGTCGCCGTTGCTGCAATCATCAAGCAGGCTTGCCCATAGTCCGATCCCTGTCGCCGTCCCGGAAACCCGCCTCATACTCGGCGGTCGGGCTCGTCGAATCCGTTGCGACAGTTCTGCGCCACGAACAACCTGGGCATTGACGGGATGGCGTATCCCCTGCACGCGTCGTCACACAGGGTCAGACGACCAGTCCGCCTCGACGGTTCCCACGGGTGTGGTCAAATGGCCCTCATGGTGGACAAGGGTGGCAGCAAACCAGCGCCACGTACCGGCCGGGAACGTATCCAGAAACTGGCGCAGGCCGCGCTGAACGCCGACGTCACGGTCGAGCAGGTCGACACCATCCTCGAGGGGCTGAGTGAAACCCTCGTCGACCTCAACAACTCGACCGGCAAACTCGATGCCACGCTGGAACGCTTCAACGACACGATCAACCAGATCAACGAGCTGGCCCCGCGCCTCATCGCGGTGGTGGACCGCATGGAGGGCATCGTCGCCCGCGTCGAGCGCATCGTCGGCGTCGGCGAATCCGTCATCGGCCCGCTTGCCGCCACCGAGCAGGCGGTCCGCGGTGCGGTCAACAGGGTGCGCAAGACCACCCGCCTCTAGTGTCGGCCAACCTCCCGGTTCCGCAGCCCCCGCTCGCCGAAGGCGTCGGATTGCCGTGGGACGTGTCGGTCGACGACGCCGTCGCCGCCATCGCCGCCGCGCGCGCCCGGTACGGCGACACCTTCAGCGTGCGCAGTGGCGACGACAACTACCTGTTCACGTTCTCCCCCGCGGGCGTCGAATCTTTCTACGGCCTACCCGAAGACAAGGCCAGCAAGGGTGTCGCCGACTACCTGATGCTGCGCCGCAAGCTTCCCGACGAGATCTTCGACGGACGACGGTTACTCCCGACCTCGTTGTTCCGCCGCGACGACGTCGCCTCGTATCTCGCGAACCTCGACTACGCCCTGACCCAGACTGTGGCTGAGCTCGGAACCGAAGGGACCGTGGAACTGTTCGGCCTCACCCGTCGCCTCGGGCACCGAATGGGTTTGGCCTCCTGGGCGGGACCGCGCTCCGCACACGGGGATTCATTCGAACGGCTGGTCCGCGCCTTCGAGGCCCTGGACGGTTCCGACGCGTTTGTTCATCCCGAGGCGATGGCGGCCGTCGCGGCGTCAGGCAAGCAGGCCGAACGTGCCGCGCTCGACGACGTCGTCGCTGTCATCGGAAACCTCGCGAAGTCAACGGATTCCGACGACAACGGTCTGTTCGGCCGCATCGTACGTGCCTGGTCGTCGGAACCCGACGACGTCCGTCTGCGCGGCATCGCGCTCGACGTGGCCCTCATCCACATCGCCTCCATGTCGAACCTGATGGCCGCACTGGGCTGGGCGCTTGTGGACCTGCTCGTACACCCGGCACAGGCTCAGCGCGTCGCCGACGGCGACCAGGATTTCGCGCAGCGCTGCGCGCTGGAGAGCACCCGGCTGGCACAGCGTTCCATCATGTCCCGAGCCGTACTGGCTCCCGTCGACCTCGACACCGGCGACCAGACGTACCGCGTGCCCGCCGGCTGGACCATTGCCACACTGCTGCCGCTGCTCAACACCTCGGCCGCGCCCGGTCTGGACACCTGGGACCCCGCGCGCTGGAACCGCTACCGCCTCGTCGACGCGGCGTCGTTGCCATCGCCGATGTTGGTCACCGCGTTCGGACACGGCAAGCACTCGTGCCCCGCCCAGCCGTTTTCGCTGGCGGCGATGACAACGGCGCTGACGCGTCTGTTGAGCACCTACGACATGACGCCATCGTGGACCTGCTACCCACGTCCGGTACCGGCCCAGATCGGCGGGGTCGCGCGATCCGCCGATCCCTGCCCAGTGCGCTACGTCAGCCGCTGATCAGACGAAATCCGAACCACCGTCGACGTTGACGGTGGCCCCGGTGACATAGCCGTTGCGCCGTGACGCGAGATAGACCGTGATCGACGCGATCTCCTCGGGTAAGCCTGCCCGGCCGAGATCGCACGGCTGGTGAAAGTTGTTGTCGATCCATGTCATCACGTCGGCGGGATCGTTTGCATCGAGTCCGTCCGCGGCCAGGACGTCCTTGAGCACCTCGGTGAAGCTCGCCGTGACGATGGTGCCCGGGCACACGCAATTGACCAGGATTCCGTCCTTGGCAAGGCTTTTCGACAGGTTCTTGGTGACACTGCTCAGCGCGGCCTTCGATGCGGTGTAGGCGACGATCCGCGGGTTCTGCCGCTGTATCGAATGCGCCGACAGCGTCACGATCCTGCCCCACTCCGCGGCCCGCAGCATCGGCAGCGCGGCCCGGATCGACCGCACCCCCGACATAGTTCCCAGCGTGAACGTCTCCTCCCACTGCGTGTCGTCCATGTCCTCGAAGTAGCCATCACCCGGCCCGATCGTGTGAACCAGGCTGTTGAGCCGGCCCCACCGCTGGGCGACGGACTCGAAGCCGGCGGAGATCGACGAGGCATCCGACATGTCGACGCTGATCCCGACCGCATCCGGGGCGCCCGCGTCGCGAAGAATCGCCACCGCGTCGTCCAGCGCGTCGGCTCCCCGGGCCATCACCGCGACCCTGGCCCCCTCTTCGGCGAACGTCGTCGCGATCGCCAGGCCCATACCCTTGCTTCCACCCGTCACGACGGCCGTCGACCCCGTCAAACCCAGGTCCATCGAGTCACCTTCCTCACTGCGTCACACCGATTCCGCGCAGGCAGAACCGGAAAATCTGTTCGCGAACCTCGTGCTTATCGCAATCGCCGGTCGTCCATTGGCGTGCGGTGCTCGCCCAGATCGCACCGTGGATCGACAACGCGTCGGCCTCGGGATCGATACCGGGAAAAAGACCTGCGGCCCTGCCCTTCTCGAGCTGTTCGACGAGTGGCTTCAATATCTCGCCGTAGGCGTCGCTGACCAACTCAGGCGCGGCGAACATCTGCGACTGTGCCTCCAGTGCCATCTTCCGCTGGTCGGACCGAATCCGTTCGTTGAACGCGAGGTCCAACCTGCCGTCGATCCACGCCACCACCGCATCGACCGGATCTGACGCCGCTGCCATCTTCCGCTTGAGCCGGCGCACCTCGATCTGCGCGATTTGCAGGAACACCGCCGACACCAAGGCGTCCTTCGAGTCGAAATGCCGATAGAACGCCCGTGTGCTCAGCGCGGCACGGTCGAGCACCCGGGCCACGCTGACAGCCGCGATCCCCTCTTCGTGCACGATCTTCGCGGCGGCGTTCACGAGAGCATCCCGCACACCCGGATCGGGGTCCAGCTTCTTGCGCCGCCGCTTGACTACCGCGTCCATCATGCCGTCGCGTCGTATTTCGCGAGGTACTCGGCGAACGATTCGTGCACCTGTTCACGCGTCAGGCCGTAGTCGGCGAGGTCATAGGCATGCTCACCTCGCGAACCCGGTTGGTGCCCGTCCCACCATTCCCGGACGCGGCTACGCGCCTCGTCGGTGAAGGTCAGGCCCAACCGCTCATAGCCGTTCTGGAGAGTGCCGATCGGGTCGGTGTTCAAGTCGGCGAACGATACATCGACGAACCGGTTGTCTCCGAAGCGCTTTCGGAAGTCCATCGCGCGCCTGACTCCTTCGGTCCAACATTGCAGCTGTTCGGCACCCAGCTCGTGCGCGTCGTCACGATCGCTGCTCCAACTGCGCACGTACTGGATCAGGCTGCACACCGACGCCAGCACCTTCGCCGGATCGCGGTGGCTCCACAGGAACTTCGCGTTCGGATACGCCTCGACCAGCGCATCGAGGGAGAACATGTGCACCGGCGTCTTGAGATGCCACAGCGTCGGCGGACAATGCCACTGCAGCAGCTTGAGCACGTGCCGGTGGAACGTGTACGTCTCGCGCATGTCGCACTGCATCAGCCACGCCAGATACCCGGGCACCCGCACCACCCCGTCGAAATGGAAGGTGCGGAAACTCATCCCCATCAGGTCCTGGCATTCGGTCGCGGCCTGCGGCTCCGAGTTCATCATGCTCCGCATCCGCGGAAACATGCTGTCCATCATGGCGATTCCCTCGGCAGCTTGCGCAATCCGCGGATCGTCGTGCTGGGTGGCCGCCTCTGGTGGAGGCGTGCATGCCTGGGACTCCCACATCCGCAACGACCGGAACTGCGGATCGCTGGCCACCAGTTGGCTCAGCGCCGTCGTGCCGGTGCGCGGCAACCCGATCACGAACACCGGCCCGCCGATGACCTCGTCGTCGATCTCAGGGTGCTGCTCGTAGGTGTCGACGATCCGCAACCTCTGAATGAGGGCATTGCTGATCGTCGCGTGCTGGATGATCGCGCCCATCTCGTTGAGATCGGCTTCGTTGTTCAGCGCATCGACGGTCCGCTCCAGCCCCTCGCGATAGTAGGTCGAGCCGAAATCGTCGAGGCCGGTGGCGGTTCGCGCGCCGTCTTCCAGGTCGTCCACCGTGAACGTCATGCGGAGAACCTCTCGTGCACCGCGCGCCGGCGCGCCGCGACGATCGCCGACCGCTGCTCGGGGCTGACCCTCGCGGTGGCAGTGGGCAACGACGACGAAATGTCGGCGACCTTGACCACCCGTGCGTTCGGCGTGGGCGCGGTCAGGGTCCGCACGCAGCGCAGGATCATCGCACCATTGCTATGTCCAGCCGTATCAAGCCAATTCGCGACACCGGGATCGTGCGAGCTCACGACGACGCGCAGGATCCCATCGGAGTCGATGTTCGCTTGATGCGCGTTGAGGCTGGACTGGTGCCGGCCGTAGTGGATGGTCTCCCACCACGGGTTGCCGACCGAATAGCTCCAATACACGCCCTCGGGTGGCTCGACTTCCAGGATCAAGGCCTCATCCGGTTCGAGCTCGTAACGCCCGATGACGGGGCGGTTCTCGGCAGCGGCGCCCATACTGGATCGGTCGATCGGTGGCATGAACCCGTTGACCGGCGCGCCTGCGTTGAAGTCGAGGAAGAACTTGAGGTTGTCGAAGACGAACTCGCCCAGCGCGTAGATCTGCCGTGAGACCGCGACATCGGTAGCGACCACCCGATCCTTCGATGCGACCTCGGTGCCGATGCGCTCGATCTGCAGGACCGATGGCTGCTCCCTGTCCCAGTCGTAGAAGAAGTGCCGCACCACCAGGGTGGGATGGTCACCGTCGAGACGCATCCAGTTGCCTTCGTGCTCGTCGGCGGACAGCACGACTTCGAACTCGCCATCCGCGTCCACCTCGAGGTCATCCACCAGCGTGTTGGCGGTGGATGCGACTCCGTTCATGGTCTGCAGACCGACATAGCGCGCGGTCCCCCGATTGCCGAAAAGCCGATACGTCTCACCGGCACGCAACGTCGACCGCAGGTAGAGACAGTCCGGGCACTCCATGCCCCAGGTCAGGATGTCGTCAGTACTGGTGCGGCTGACCGCCAGCACCGGATCGGGGTCGACCCGTAGCGCCTCGTCGACACCGACGGCCAGCAGGACCATCAGGTGCCGCATCCCCGACGCGTAGTCGACGCGGTTGCGGTTGACCTCGCTGAGCGCGACGAGTTCACCGGCCGCACTGAGCCGATTCAGCAAGTGCGCCCACGCCTGCGGAAGATCACCCTCGCCACCGTTCTGCCCGGTCAGTGCCGCCTCGGCAATGGAAAACGGTAGCCAGGCCATCGGGTTCGCGTCGCTCACACCTGCCTCCAGTTCGCTTAATTGAAAACATGGTTTTCAGTTAAGAACCCACCGACTGTGACATCTCGAAGCCCGGGTGTCAACGATAGGATCGCCGGATGTTCCGTATAGACGGCATCAACGGCGAGAGCATCGTGGTCGACGGCAACTGGGTCGAGAAGCTGCGGACAAACACGTCGCGCGGCCGCAACCCGGCCGACAAGTACGCCGGAACCGACATCAAGGAGATAACCCGCCGCAAGAAGATCTTCGGCGGTGAGAAAAAAGAACTGCTGCAGGTGATCGTCAACGTGGGCACGTTCTACTCACTGACGGTCCCCGCCGAGAAGCGGGCCGAGGTCGACGCGCTGGTCGCCGCGCTCGAGAAGGCTCGCGACAGCGCCAGTTCCTAGCCGCTGTTGCGCAGTGCGGTCGCCAGTCCACTCATCGTGAGCAGGATGCCTCGCTGGACGAGTTCGTCGTCGTCACCAGAACGGTAGCGGCGCAACAGTTCCACCTGAAGGTGGTTCAGTGGCTCGAGGTACGGAAACCGGTTGAACACCGATCGCGCCAAGGCCGGGTTGTCGGCGAGCAGATCGTCGTGGCCGGTGATGAGCTTGTGCATCTGGATGGTGCGGGTGTGCTCGGCGACGATCTTGTCGAACACCCGCGACCGCAACTGCTCGTCGGCCACCAACTCGGAGTAACGCGCCGCCAGACCCATGTCCGCCTTCGCGAGCACCTGAGCCATATTGGACAACACCGTCCGGAAGAACGGCCAGCGACGGTACAGGTCCCGCAGGACCTCCAGCCGTCCGTCGCCCTCGTCGATCCATCCTTCGAACGCGGTTCCGGTGCCGTACCAGCCCGGCAGCATCACCCGCGATTGGCTCCAGGCCAGCACCCACGGAATCGCGCGCAGATCCGAGATGGCCGTGGTGGGCTTGCGTGACGTCGGCCTGCTCCCGATGTTGAGCGCACCGATCTCGCTCACGGGCGTCGACTCCTTGAAGTACTCGACGAATCCCGGTGTGTCGTGCACCAATTCGGAGTACGCCCGCTGCGCGCGGGCGGCCAGTTCGTCGAGCACGTCGTAGGCGGGACCGGCGGCGTCGCCGAGTCCCTCGATGTCGAGGAGAGTGGCCTCCAGTGTCGCGGCCAACAGGGTCTCCAGGTTGCGATGCGCAATCTGCGGTTCGGCGTACTTGGCGGCGATCACCTCGCCCTGCTCGGTGATCCGCAGCGATCCGTTGACCGCACCCGGCGGCTGCGCCCGGATGGCGTCGTAGCTGGGTCCGCCGCCACGCCCCACGGTGCCGCCGCGCCCGTGGAACAACCGCAACCGCATTCCCGTCTTGCGTGCGGACTCCACCAGATCGAGCTCGGCGCGATACAGCGCCCAGTTGGCTGCGAGGTATCCGCCGTCCTTGTTCGAGTCCGAATAGCCGAGCATCACTTCCTGGCTGTCACCACGCACCGACACAATGGCGCGGTACACCGGAAGTTCCAGCGCCTGTTCGAGAATCGAGGAGCCGCGCTGTAGGTCGTCGATGGTCTCGAACAATGGGACGATCCCGACGGGCGCATAGGCGTCGGGTCCCGAAACGTCGAGTAAACCAACCTCTTTGAGCAGGACCGCAGCTTCGAGCATGTCGGACACCGACTGGCACATCGAGATGATGTAGTTCGGCACGGCCTGCGGCCCGAATACCTTGACGGCGCGGGCCGCCGCGGCGACGATGTCGAGTTCCTTGCGCGCCAGCTCGGAGAGCTCGGCACCGTCGCCGATGAGCGGGCGCCGCGTGGCGACCTCGGCCGCGAGAAGCTCGACGCGCTCGGGTTCGGGCAGCGAACGGTAGTCGGAGTGAACGCCCGCCCATTCCAGCAGCTCGGCGATGACTTCCTCGTGCACGTCGGAGTTCTGCCGCATGTCCAGCCCGGACAGGTGAAACCCGAAGACGTGCACGGCTTCCCGCAGCCGGGCCAACCGATCGTCGGCCAGCACGGCGCTGCCGTTCCTTCGCAATGACTCGTCGACGATGTCGAGGTCGGCCAAGAGTTCGGCGGGAGTTTCGTAGGGGTCCAGCGCGAGGTCGAGTTCGTGTTCGGGCTGACGATCGAGGATCTCAGTGGCCGTCGACGTCAACCGAGCATGGATGACCCGCAGCGCCCGGCGATACGGTTCGTCCATCCGGGCGGGCTCGTGACACTTATCGGCGAGTGCCTCGAGCGCCGCGCTGATCTTGACCAGCCGCCCCGACATCGACAGTTCCTCTTCGAGCGCGGTGATCTCGGTGAAGTAATGCTCCAGCGCCGTATAGGCGGCACTGCTGGTCGCCAGACGCACGACCTCGGCGGTGACGTTCGGGTTGCCGTCGCGATCGCCGCCGATCCACGATCCGGGACGCAGGAAGGGCTGGCTCAGCAGATCGCTATCGGGCCAACGGGACCGCAGCGCGTTACGCACTTCGGCGTTGACCTGCGGGACGACCTCGAAGAACGCCGCGGGGTAATACCGCAGCCCGGTTTCAATCTCGTCCTGAATCTTCAACCGGGACAACCGGATCAGTGCCGTCTGCCACAGCGTGAGGATGTTGCGGCGCAACTCACGCTCGATATCACGGCCGTCGTCGGTGAGCTCATGGCCGTTCAATCGCAGCCGCATCAACTGCGTGATGCGGTGTTGAGTGTCGAAGATCGTGCGTCGACGGGTTTCGGTGGGATGCGCCGTGATCACCGGCGAAACGAGTGCTCCGGCCAGCGCATCGGTGACCGCCGCCGAATCGAGCCCGGCCAGGTCCAGTTTGGCGTACGTCGCCGCCAGGCTGCTGTCCTGCGGCGGTTCTCCGGCGGCGACGTGGATGATGCGCCGACGCTCGCGGTGGATGTCCTCGGCGACGTTGGCCAGCAGGGCGAAGTGGGTGAATGCGCGGATGACGGGAATGGCCTGGTGAATGTCGATGCCATCGAACAGGGAGCTCAGCTCGGCGCGGTCGATCTCCGAGCGCCGGACCCGGAACGACTCCACGCGGGCGCGTTCGACGAGGTCGAAGACGGCCTCACCATTCTGGTCCCGGATGGTCTCGCCGAGAAGCGCACCCAACAATCGGATGTCTTCGCGCATCGGCTCGGTGGCCTCCCGGCCCACTTTCGTGCGCTGTACCGCGCCGATGGGTTCAAGTCCGCCGACATCTGCCATTCCACCAGTATCGACGCGGCGTGCGTCAGGTGCAGAACGAGCCGATCGGCTCAGACGGGTCAGCTGTACTTGATCTGCAAGGCGACGCCGACGATCGACACCACCCAGATGCCGACGACGAAATACGTCAGCCGGTCCAGGTTCTTCTCCACCACCGTCGAGCCGGACAGGCTGGACTGGACGCCGCCGCCGAACAGGGTCGACAGGCCGCCGCCCTTGGCGCGGTGCAGCAACACGAGAAGCACCACGAGCAAGCTGGTGACGATCAGCGTGATCTGCAGAGCTAAAACCATGGCCGACAGCCTACAGGCCGGAAAGGGCCGCTACGGCAAGGGCCCACCAGCAGCGATGGCCGAAAGCGTGGCGAACTGCTCGCCATCGAGCGACGCTCCACCCACCAGCGCACCGTCGACATCCTCCTGTGCGACGATCTCGCCGACGTTCTTGGCGTTCACCGATCCGCCGTACAGGATCCGCACACCCGAGGCCAGCTGTGGAGACGACAGCTTGCCCAGCTCGTCGCGGATGGCCTTGCAGACCTCCTGGGCGTCGGCGGCGCTGGCCACCCGGCCGGTGCCGATCGCCCACACCGGCTCGTAGGCGATGACGGCCTGGCCGATCTGCTCTGCTGTGAGACCCGCCACTGAGCCGCGCAGCGATTCGGTGTTGAATTCGACGTGGTTGCCGGCCTCACGGACCTCGAGCTGCTCGCCGATGCAGATGATCGGGGTGATGCCGTGCTTGAACGCAGCGGCCGCCTTGGCAGCGACCAGCGCATCGTCCTCATGGTGATAGGTCCGGCGCTCCGAGTGCCCGACGACGACGTAGGTGCAGCCCAGCTTCGCGAGGAAGGCGCCGCTGATCTCGCCGGTGTAGGCCCCCGAATCGTGTTGGGACAGGTCCTGCGCACCGTACGTAAGGCGCAGCTTGTCGCCGTCGACGAGCGTCTGCACGCTGCGCAAATCGGTGAACGGCGGAATCACCGCGACGTCGACCTTGTCGAAGTACTTGTCCGGCAGTGAGAACGCGATCTTCTGGACCAGCGCAATGGCCTCGAAGTGGTTGAGGTTCATCTTCCAGTTGCCGGCGATCAGCGGCGTACGGCTCATGTCTAGGGCCTTTCAGTCGTCGAGCACTTCGATACCCGGGAGCGTCTTGCCCTCAAGGTATTCCAGCGACGCCCCGCCCCCGGTCGAAATGTGGGAGAAGCCGTCGTCAGGCAGCCCGAGCTGGCGGACCGCCGCGGCGGAGTCGCCACCGCCCACCACACTGAACGCGCCCTTGCCCGTCGCCCCGACGATCGCCTCGGCGACGCCCTTGGTGCCCGCGGCGAACGCCTGGAACTCGAAGACGCCCATCGGCCCGTTCCAGAAGATGGTCTTGGCGTTCGACAATAACGTGGTGAAACGCTGTACCGAGCCGGGCCCGATGTCCAGGCCCATCTTGCCGTCCGGAATCTGGTCGGCCGCAACGATCTCCGACGGAGAATCCGCCTTGAACTCGTCGGCTACGACGATGTCGACCGGCACGTGGATCACGTCGCCGTAGTCCTCGAGCAACTGACGGCAGGTATCGATCATGCCTTCTTCGAGCAGCGACTTGCCTACCGAAACACCTTGCGAGGCAAGGAATGTAAAGCACATACCACCGCCGATGACGATGCTGTCCGCTTTGGTCGCCAGGTTCTCGATGACCGCGAGTTTGTCCGACACCTTCGAGCCGCCGAGCACCACCGCGTACGGCCGCTCGGTTGAGCTGGTCAGCTGTTCGAGCACCTTGATCTCGGTGGCCACCAGCGTGCCCGCGTAATGCGGCAGCAGCGTCGCGACGTCGTACACCGAGGCCTGCTTGCGGTGCACGACACCGAAGCCGTCGGAGACGAACGCACCGGGCGACCCGTCTGCGCCGCTGACGAGTTCGGCGAGCTGGCGTGCGAGCGCAAGCCGCTCGTTGTCGTCCTTGCTGGTCTCGCGTGGGTCGAACCGAATGTTCTCCAGCAACAGGATGTCGCCGTCGGTAAGGCCTTCGGCGCGGGCCAGCGCGTCCGTGCCGACGACATCTCCCGCCAGCTGGACGTGCCTACCGAGCTGCTCCCCCAGCGCCTTGGCGACGGGTGCGAGCGAGAACTCCGGCGTCGGACCGTCTTTCGGCCTGCCGAGGTGCGCGGTGACGACGACCTTGGCGCCGGCGTCGGCCAGCGCCCGCAGCGTGGGCACCGACGCGGTGATGCGACCCGGGTCTGTGATGTTGCCGTCGTCGTCGAGCGGGACGTTCAGGTCGGAGCGAACGAGAACGCCCCGGCCCGAAACCCCTTCTGCCAGTAGGTCGTCGAGGTTCTTGACGGCCATTGCGCTAGAGCGACTTGCCGACCAGTGCGACCAGGTCGACGAGGCGGTTGGAGTATCCCCACTCGTTGTCGTACCAGGACACGGTCTTGGCCTGATTGTCGATCACCTTGGTCAGGCCCGCGTCGAAGATCGAACTGTGCGGATCGGTGACGATGTCGCTGGACACGATCGGCGCGTCGTAGTACTTCAGGATCCCCTTGAGCGGACCGTCGGCGGCCGCCTTGAACGCCGCATTGATCTCCTCGGCGGTCGCCGACTTGGACAGCTCGGCGGTCAGGTCGGTACACGAACCCGTGGGGATCGGCACCCGCAGCGCGTAGCCGTCGAGCTTGCCTTTCAGGTCGGGCAGCACCAGACCGATCGCCTTGGCCGCACCGGTCGAGGTGGGCACGATGTTCAGCGCGGCGGCGCGGGCGCGACGCAGATCCTTGTGCGGGCCGTCCTGCAGGTTCTGATCCTGGGTGTAGGCGTGGATCGTGGTCATCAGGCCCTTGACGATGCCGAACTCGTCATTGAGCACCTTGGCCAGCGGCCCCAGACAGTTCGTCGTGCACGACGCGTTGGAGATGATGTTCTGGCTGCCGTCGTACTTGTCGTCGTTGACCCCGAGCACGATCGTGATGTCCTCATCGCTGGCCGGCGCGGAGATGATGACCTTCTTGGCGCCCGCGTCCAGGTGGCCCTGCGCCTTGGCGCGGGCGGTGAAGATGCCGGTCGACTCGACCACGACGTCGACACCGAGATCACCCCAGGGCAGCGCGGCCGGCCCTTCCTTGACCTCCAGCGCCTTGATCTTGGTGTTGCCGATCACGATGGTGTCTTCACCCTCGAGGCTGATCTCCTCGGGGTAGCGACCCAGGATCGAGTCGAACTTGAGCAGGTGCGCCAGGCTCGCGTTGTCGGTCAGGTCGTTGACCGCGATGATCTCGACGTCGGTGCTCTTACCCTCGGCCTTCTGCGCCGCCAAGGCCCGATAGAAGTTACGCCCGATACGGCCGAACCCGTTAACGCCAACCCGGATGGTCACCTGAATCTCCCTTTTTCGCCTTGATACTCAACGGCCAGCCTAGTGGTGTGATTGGCGCCACGCGCGGCCTGGTCAGATTGGTGACGTCGGGCAACGACGCTGGTGACTTAGGGCCCTGCTGTTCGGCACGGGTCGCGGTGATCATGGCCATATCGCCTGTACGACGACAGGCCGAAACCGCGCCGAAGGCAGGCTCATGACGGCGACCGATGGAATTCCCGGCGGCGACACGCAGGTGTTGGCGCAGCCCACTCAGCATGCCCATGCCCGGGTGCGCCAAGCGCATTTGGTCGCCGCCGAGCGGCATCGACGCGCTGCCGAAGCAAACGATCAGGCTGCGCGGACCCACCGCGCCGCGGCAGCGGAGGGTATCGGCGACGTTGCCACGCACCGCCGCGCGGTGCGGGTGTATGAGGCCGCCCGTGACAACCACCTCCGCGCCGCCGAGTTGGCGGAGCGGATGGCGGGCGACCCATAGCCGGTCGGCATCGTCCTCAATGCACGGCCAGATTCTGGTCGGCGTACGGATTGCCCAGCCATTTGCCGCGAATCCGCTGCAGGACGCCGTCCTGCTCCAGTTCGGCCTGGGCCACGGTGAGGCGGCCGAGCAGCGCCTGGTCGTCGAGGCCGACGGCGATGGCGATGTTCTCCACGGAGATGCCTCGCTGGACGACTTCGACGCCGCCTATCGGCTTGACGAGTTCGTTGAGCACGGGCGCGAGTTTCATGAATGCGTCGCAGGCACCGGTGGTCAGGTCGGTCAGGGCCGAGCGGATGCTGCCGTAGTCGTAGACGCGCACGGCACCCGCTTTGCCGTCGGCGACCAGACGCTCGGTGATCGGTTGGCTGGTGTTGCCCTGTTGCACGCCAATGGTCAGGCCCTCGAGGTCGTCGATGGAGGTGACGTGCGGCAGCCGTCGGGTGTCGACGGCGAGAGCCTGCCCGGAGATCAGATAGGGCGGAACGAACCTGGCCTTCTGTTCGCGCTCTGGCGTGACAGTGGTGCCGGCGGTGACGCAGTCGTAGCTGGCGCCGAGTCCGTCGAAGATGCCGTTGAAGTCGGCGCCCTCATAGGCGATGAATTCGACTGTTGCACCGATCTTCTCAGCAATGGCCGTCATCAGGTCGATGTCGAGCCCGGAGTCGTCCGGCATGCCGTTGAACGGGGGGTCGGGGAAGGCCGCACCGACCTTGAGCGTCTCCATGGCTTTCACCGTAGTTCTTGGAGCTTGATTCGCGCCTGCTCGATCTGATCGAAGGCATACGTCGCTATCGCAGCGGTCGTCATGGATTCGCCGACACTGGCAAGAGATTCATACCTGTCATCGCCAAGGACTTCGCGTAAACGCTCGACGAGATTCGGAACCTCAGGAAATGCGGCCACCGTCAGCGGACTCACCGCGAAGCCGGTGATGACGGCCGCCGATTCGTGACATTCGAATTTGTGCAACGTTTCGGCAAGTATCGCCAGCGGGCTGCGGATCGCCGTGGTCGAACCCGAATTCTGGTTAATGCGCAGGGCCAGTGTCAGGTAATCGAGCGCGGCCGCGAAGTCACCCCTCCGGGCCTCCAGTCGGCCAATGTTGTTGGCCAGGTACGCCTCGACGCCCGGGTTCCCGCTGTCGTGTGCGATCCCGAGACCCCGGCGCATCCCGTCGAGAGCGTTCTGTGCGTCGACGTCACGGAATGCAAAACCGTAGCCCAGCAACGCGCACGAGAGCGCATAGGGATTGCCCGTCGATTCCGCAGCGGCGACGACCTCCGGAGCTGCTGCCATTGCATCGTCGATGCGGCCGGCCATCACCAGTTGGATCAAATGATTGGATCTGCTGAGCGCCAGCGGATCCGATCGCACGTCGCGATACGCATCCTCCCACTCCAGAGCCTTGTCGACCTGACCGATCACCATGTGCAAGCCGCCGAGCAGCCCCTCGAGGCCGAACGGCACCTGACTACGCCCGCTGCGAACACACGCTTGGGCCTTCTCGTTGTAGACGAATGCTTCGTTGAGTCGACCCGACATCCAGCAGAGCGCAGCCGCCAGGTAGAGGAACCCGAGCCTGGGGTGATCATGGACCTCCGCAGCCTCAAGGAGTTCTTCCGCCCAAGCCGACGGCTCCTGGTTTTCCAGCGCCAGCGCCGGGACGAACGTGTAGGTGGCAATCGAAGCGGCTATGTCGAGTTGGCCACCGTCGACGGCCCACCGGAACGCAGCGCGCAGGTTGGGCAATTCGGTCGTGAACCACCTGTAGGCATCACTCTGGCGCGGGCCGTTCCACATTTCCAGAATGTCGGATTCCAGCCGAGCGAAGTGGCGGGCGTGCGCATTACGCGCGTCCGCGGCGTCACCACGGTCGGCAAGCTGTTCATCGGCGAATTCGCGGATTGTCTCCAGAATAGAGAACCGCGTCCGCCCCGACGAGTGGTCGGCGACCACAAGTGATTTGCGGACCAGCACGTCCAGTAGGTCCACGACGCGGTAATGGTCTGCATCGGACCCGGCTACCGCGCAGGCTCCTTTCAGGTCGAAGCCGCCGGCGAAAACCGAACAACGTTCCAGCAGAACCTTTTCTGCGTCATCGAGCAGATCGTAAGACCACGCCACCGCATGGCGGAGCGTCTGGTGACGTCCAAGGGCGCGCCGCGAACCGACGAGCAATTTGAATCGCTGATCAAGATGGTCGCGGATCTCATCGACGGCCATCGAGGCGGTACGTGACGCCGCCAGTTCGATCGCGAGCGGAATACAGTCGAGCCGTCGACAGATATCTGCGACCACATTCGCGTCCGCGAAGTCCAAAGACGGGGACAGGTGACGTGCCCGTTCGGTGAACAATTCAGCGGCGGCGGCGGGACTGAGCGACCGTACCGGCCAGACCTGCTCGTCAGGCAACGCCAAACCCTCGCGGCTCGTCGCAACGATCGTCACAGTCGCCGACTCCGCGAGTATGGCGTCGGCCAAATCCCCAACCGAGTCGAGGACGTGTTCGCAATTGTCGAACACAAGCAGGCGGACACGGCCGTCAAGAGCGGTCGCAATCGCCCGAGTCAGCGTCCTATCGGGTTGTTGAGTAATGCCGAGGACTGCAGCGACACTTTCGGGTACTTCGCCGGGATCGCTGACTGCGCCAAACTCGAAAAACCAAACACCATCGGGGTATTCATGGGACAGCCGTGCTGCCACTTCGACGGCGAGCCTCGTCTTCCCGACTCCTCCGACACCGGTCAGAGTGACCAGCCGTCGCGAACGAACGAGCGCCGCTATGTCCACGACTTCGGCGTCGCGCCCGACGAAGACCGAGTCAGCGCGTCGGAGATTCCCCGGAGTTGTGTCGATTGTTCGCAGCGGCGGAAAGTCGCTGCTCAGACCTTCCGCCTCTAACTGGAACACCGTGACCGGGTTAGGCAGATCCCGCAGCCGTCGGTGCCCCAAATCGATGAGCTGTACTCCGCTGAGCAGGCCAGCCGTCGACTCGGCGACGAGGATCTGTCCGCCGTGCCCGGCTGCCATCACCCGCGCCGCGCGATTGAGCACGGGGCCGAAGTAATCGTCGTCGCGCAACTCGGCCTCGCCGGTGGCGATGCCCATTCGCACCGGCAACTGCAACTCTCGCTGAGCGTGAACCGCCGCTTCGACCGCAGCCATCGGCGACGCGAACGCGGCAGCCATCCCATCGCCGCTGTGGCTAAAAACATAGCCGTCCTGGGCTTCTATCGCCGAACGCAACACCTTGTCGTGCACAGCCAACGCTGAGCGCATCGCATCGGCGTCGGACTCCCACCGACGGGTCGAACCCTCGATGTCGGTGAACAGGAACGTGACAACCCCGGACGGCGGATTCACGCTGATCGCTCGAGTTCGATTCGGGCTCGGTCGATTTGCTCGTAGGCATACGCTACGACCGCCGCGGGCGTCATCGCCGCACTCTCGCGCGCGAGGGCTTCATACGCCTGTGCACCAAGAATCTCCTGCAAATGGTCAGTTGTGACCGCGATTTCGGGCCACGCCGCCATGACCATGGGATTTCGTACGGCAACGCTTGCGAGAGTCGCCGCTGAGTCGAAGTGTTCGAGCCGTTCCAAAATCACCGCGAGGCTCGCGATGGGCGAATGATAGAAGGCGACGCTGCCGGCATCCTGATAGTTTCGCAGCGCATGGGTGAGGTGACTCAGTGCCTCGAGTGGATCGCCGTGTTTGACCTCGAGGGTGGCCAGTACGGCGGCCAAGTGCGACTCGTTGAAGCGATTGCCGCTTTCGCGAGTCACCCCTATTCCCCGCCGCGCGGCCTCGATGGCGCGCGAGGTATCGACGTCGTCATACACCCACGCCACACTGAGCAGTGCGTAGGACAGTGCCCACGGATTGCCCGTCGCTTCAGCCGTTTCGACGACGCCCGTTGCCGCGCTGACGGCCTCTGCACGCGCGCCCGCGAAAACCAGCGCGTTCACCAGGGCCGACCTGGTCATGCCATGGGTGTCCCGACCGCTCTGGATGAATTCGCGGCACCACCCGGCATACCGTTCGGGCTGCCCGAACATCATGTAGACGCCGCCGGCCAACCCCTCGAACCCAAACGGAATCTCTTTATAGCCATCGTGTTTCGCCGCTGGGATGGCCTCGGCGTAAGCGACACCTTGATCACTGCGCCCAGTCTGATAACAGACGGATGCGAGGAGGTACAGCCAAGCAAGTCGGGGATGATCGGCCGCACGGGCGGGTTCGATCAGTTCCTCGACCCACGCGATGGGCTCGTAATTGTCGGCGAAGAATGCGATGAACCCGACAAATGTGGCGATGGTGGCGGCAGTGTCGAGGTCCTGCTCGTCGGCGGCCCACCGAAATGCGGAACGGAGGTTTGCGAGTTCGGTGGCGAACCACTCGTAGGCCCCGCGCTGCCTCGGGCTATCCCATAGGGCCATGATCTCGGGTTCGCGTCCGGCGAAGTAGCGGGAGTGTGCGGTCCGGGCGGCGGGAGCGGCACCCGAAGCCACGAGTTGGTCTTCGGCGAACTGACGGATCGTCTCCAGCATCGAATACCGTGTGCGGCCGGTCGAACGATCGGCGATCAGAAGCGACTTGCGGACAAGTGCGTCCAAGCGGTCGAGCACTCTGTACTCGTCGACTTCTTCGGATCCCGCTACAGCGCAGGCACTTTCCAGATCAAATCCACCCCCGAATACCGAACACCGGTCCAGCAACGCCCTGTCTGCTTCGTCTAAGAGGTCGTAGGACCAGGCAACCGCGTGCCGAAGTGTTTGATGGCGTTCCAGGCCCCGGCGTGACCCAACGAGCAGCTTGAATCGATGATGCAGACGGTCTCGTACGTCGCTTGCCGACATGGACGCCATCCTCGAGGCGGCCAGTTCGATCGCCAACGGAATGCCGTCGAGGCGCGCGCAGATCTCCGCGACGGCGTCGGTCCCTTCTGCCGAGAAGTTCGGCGCGACACTGCGAGCGCGTTCCTCGAACAGTTCGGTGGCTGCGCCGGCGTCCAGCGATCGCAGCGGCCACACCTGTTCGTCGGTGACGCTCAATCCCTCCCGGCTGGTGGCGATGATCCGTACGGTGGAGGATGCCGCGATGATCGCCTCGATCAATTCGGCAGCAGCGTCGAGGACATGCTCACAGTTGTCGAATACCAGCAAGCGGACGCGCCCTTCGAGAGCCGCCGCCACCGACTCGCCAACCCCCATGCCGGGTTGCTGGGTCACACCGAGGCTCGCGGCGACCGCGTCAGGCACGGCAGCGGGATCATTGACCGCGGCGAGTTCGATAACCCAAACCCCGTCGGGGAACTCGTCAGCCACCTGCGCTGCGACTTCGAGTGCAAGCCGAGTCTTGCCGACGCCGCCGACGCCGGTCAATGTCACGAGGCGTCGCTGGCGCAGCACGGAGGCAATCTCGCGGATTTCCGCGTCGCGACCGATGAGATTGGACGCCGGGGTTCGCAGATTGCCCACCTTGGGGTCGACGGTGCGGAGCGGCGGAAAGTCGGTCCGTAGCCCCGGCGCCTGCAGCTGGAACATCGTGACTGGATTCGCCACGTCGCGTAATCGACGTGGCCCAAGGTTCAATAATTCGATTCCGCTCAGGAGGCCTGCGGTCGATTCGGCAACCAAGATCTGACCGCCGTGGCCAGCAGCCATCAGCCGCGCTGCGCGATTGAGCACCGTCCCGAAATAGTCGTCGTCGCGCAATTCTGCTTCGCCGGTCGCGATCCCCATCCGCACCGGCAACTGCAACTCCCGCTGCGCATCGATCGCCGCCCCCACTGCAGACATCGGCGACGAGAACGCCGCAGCCATCCCGTCCCCGCTGTGACTGAAGACGTACCCCCCATGGGCATCGATCGTGGTGCGCAGCACCTTGTCATGCGCCGCCAGCGCCGCGCGCATCGCATCCGCGTCCGACTCCCACCGACGGGTCGAACCCTCGATATCGGTGAACAAGAACGTGACCACGCCACCGGGCGGGTCCCCCGCGGGCACCTGCACAGAATCGCACACTTAAGTTCGCTGAGTGGCTGGTTACGGCACGTTTACTGCCGCCGATTTACGTGCGATAAATCCACAGCTCGCGACGAGCTAGGCGTCTTCGAGCAGATCCGGTGTGACGGCCGACTCCGTATCGGGGATACCGTCCTGCTTGGCCTTGCGGTCGGCCATGGACAGCAACCGTCGAATACGGCCCGCCACAGCGTCTTTCGTCATGGGTGGATCGGCGAGGCGGCCCAGTTCTTCGAGCGACGCCTGTCGATGCTCGACGCGTAGTTTGCCCGCGGCGGCCAGGTGGTCCGGCACGGTGTCGGCGAGGATCTCCAGCGCCCGCTCCACGCGCGCGGCCGCGGCGACCGCCGCCCGCGCCGACCGCCGCAGATTGGCGTCGTCGAAGTTTGCCAGCCGGTTGGCGGTGGCGCGCACCTCGCGGCGCATCCGCCGCTCCTCCCACGTCAACCTGGTGTCCTGGGCACCCATGCGCGTCAGCAATGCGCCGATGGCCTCGCCGTCGCGCACCACCACCCGGTCGGCGCCCCTGACTTCGCGGGCCTTCGCACTGACCCCAAGCCGGCGCGCCGCGCCAACGAGCGCCAGCGCTGCCTCAGGCCCCGGGCAACTGACCTCGAGCGCCGAGGACCGGCCCGGTTCGGTGAGGGATCCGTGCGCCAAAAACGCGCCACGCCAAGCAGCTTCGGCATCGGCGACGCTCCCGCCGACCACTTGTGCGGGAAGGCCACGCACCGGCCGTCCACGCAGGTCCAGCAGACCCGTCTGGCGGGCCAGCGCCTCACCGTCCTTGGCGACCCGCAAGACATACCGGGTGCTCTTGCGGATACCGCTCGCCGACAGCACATGCACCACGGCGTTGTAGCCGTACAGGTCGTAGATGTCCTTGCGCAGGCGCCGGGCGATGATCCCCAGATCGACCTCGGCCTCGACAACCACTCGGCCGGACACGATGTGCAGCCCCCCGGCGAACCGCAGCAGCGATGCCACCTCGGCGCGGCGCGCACTCACCGAATTGACCTGAAGACGGCTGAGCTCGTCTTTGACCTCGGCTGTCATCGCCACGAGTCGTCACCTCTCGGTCCGTTCGCTGTCGGTGTGGGCACGGTCGGCGTTGGAGACACGGGCGGCGCCGCACCACGCAACCGCACACCCTCCAGAGCCGCGGCCAACCTCGCCGGGTCATGTAAAGGTGTACCAGGTCTGGACACGTCAGCAAACTCAACTTGGGCATCCAAGATTTTCGCGGTTCGGCGCAATTGCTCACGCTCCCGCTCGGACGGGACACGGCTGGCGTCGACGATGACCTCGTGCACCGTGAACCCCGGCGCGTGTTGAGACAACACATGGATGTGACGTTCGGCCGAGAACTCCGCGGTCTCCCCCGGTTCTGCCACGAGGTTCACCACCAGCGCCCGCCGGGCCACCGTCGCCTGCAGCGCCGCCGCCAGCTGCGGAACGAGCACGTGCGGGATGACGCTCGTGAACCACGACCCGGGGCCGAGCACGACCAGGTCGGCGGCCATGATCGCGTCCACCGCCTGCCTGGTGGCCGGCGGGTCGACCGGTATGAGCCTGACCCTGCGCACCTTCCCGACCGTGGTCGCGATCGCCACCTGCCCCCGGATCACCCGGCTCATCCGCGGATCGGATTCCAGACCCGCCACGTCGGCCTCGATGCCCAGCCCCATCGGACACATCGGCAGGACCCGACCGTGAATGCCGAGCACGCGGCCCATTTCGTCGAGCGCCGCCACCGGATCGGCCAGCACCTCGTTGAGACCCGCGAGAATCAGGTTGCCGATCGGGTGCCCCGCGAGCGCACCGTTGCCACCAAACCGATGCTGCAGGATCGTCGCCCAGAGTCGCCCGTGCGGAGTGTCGGATGCCAACGCGGCCAAGGCCATTCGCAGATCACCCGGCGGCACGACATCGAGTTCGCTTCGTAGCCGGCCGGAGGAACCACCGTCGTCGGCGACCGTGACGATCGCGGTGACGTGCGGGGTGAGTCTGCGGGCCGCCGACAGCGTGGCGTAGAGGCCGTGCCCACCCCCGAGGGCGACGATCCGCGGACTCATTCGCGCCCCAAATCCCGGTGCAATACCCGCACCGTCAGGTCGTCACCGCCCTGCAGTCTGGCCGCCAGCGCCTCGGCGATCGCAACGCTGCGATGCTTGCCTCCGGTGCAGCCAATAGCAACAGTCATATAGCGCTTACCCTCGCGACGATATCCGTCGATGACGAAGTCCAGCAGACGATGATAGGTCTCCAGAAACTCTCCGGCGCCCGGTTGGCCTAGTACGTAGTCGCGGACGGCCGGGTGCTGTCCGCTGTGCGGTCGCAGTTCGTCCACCCAATGCGGATTTGGCAAAAAGCGCACATCCATCACCGTATCGGCGTCCATGGGGAGGCCGTACTTATATCCGAAGGACTCGACGGTGACGCTGGTGTGAGCGACGGTTTCGCCGCCGAAGGCACGCTCGATGCTTTCCCGCAGCGCGGGAACCGGCAGTGTCGACGTGTCGATGACGAGATCAGCCGCAGCCCGGATGGGTGCCAGCAAGGTGCGCTCGGCCGCAATGCCCTCCGCAAGAGTCTGATTCCCCTGCAAAGGATGGCTGCGCCGGTTCTGCTCATATCGGCGGACCAGGATGTCGTCGGAGGCCTCGAGAAACAGCACCCGGGGGGTGATGTTGCGGGTGGCCAGATCGTTGCGGACCCAGTCGAGATCGCCGGTGAACCCACGGGACCGCACGTCCATGACCACGGCCAGCTGGGTGATGCGCGAGCCCGCCGCCAGTCCGAGCTCCACCATCCGCGCAATCAGCTCCGGCGGCAGGTTGTCGGCCACATACCAGCCGAGATCCTCCAGCACCTTGGCCGCCGTGCCCCGGCCTGCGCCGGACAGCCCGGTAACCAGTACGACATCGATGCCGGATCCCCCACGTTCGCCGTTGCCGGCGCCATCCTGCAATTCTTCGTGCATGCCCTGGTCTGTCATCCGGATGCTCTGCTCTGATCATTGCCGATAACCGGTTCGGGCGCTCCGGAATCGGGCGGGACGCCGAGAGCGTCCAGAACGGCCTTCGCCGTCGCTGCACCGATGCCGGGCACGGCGGTGATCTCCTCGACGCTGGCCTCCTTCAAGCGCGCGACCGATCCGAAATGGGTGACCAGCGCCTTGCGACGATGCTCGCCGAGCCCACGGATCGAATCGAGGGCCGACGCCGTCATCCGCTTCGACCGCTTGCTGCGGTGATAGGTGATCGCAAACCGGTGCGCCTCGTCGCGTACCCGCTGCAGTAGATACAAACCTTCGCTGTTGCGCGGCATGATCAGCGGGTCAGGCTCAGCCGGCACCCACACCTCTTCCAACCGTTTCGCCAGCCCGATGACGGCGACATCGCTGATCCCGAGATCGTCGAGCACCGCTTGCGCGGCGTTGACCTGCGGGGCGCCCCCGTCGACCACAAACAGGTTCGGGGGGTAGGCGAATTTGCGCGGTTTTTCCGGCGGAGCCGCCCCGGCGGCGACATTGTCCTGGGCCGCAAGTCCTTTCGCGTCCTGCAGGTCGTGCAGGTGCCGGTGGAATCGCCGCCTGGTCACCTCGGCGATCGACGCGACGTCGTCGGAACGCCCCTTCCCAGCCGCGCCCCTGATCGCATAGTGGCGATAGTCGGATTTGCGCGGCAGCCCGTCCTCGAACACCACCAACGAGGCCACTACATCGGTGCCCTGAACGTGGCTGATGTCGACACATTCGATGCGAAGCGGCGCGTCCGCCAGACCCAGCGATTCCTGAATGCTCTGCAATGCAGCGCTTCTTGCGGTGAAGTCGCCGGCTCGCTTGAGTTTGTGCTGTGTCAGCGCATCCTGCGCGTTGCGTTTGACGGTCTCGGCGAGCGCGCGTTTGTCACCACGCCGAGGGACTCGCACCGACACGCGTGAGCCGCGCAGCTGGGACAACCACGTCTCGATTTCTTCGGCGTTGTCCGGCAGACACGGGACCAGCACCTGCCGGGGCACCGGCGTCAACGACGTATCGGCGGCCCCGTCGAGGTCGGCCTGATCGCCGTAGAACTGGGTCAGGAACTGCTCGACGAGGTGCTCGAGGGCGGATTCGCCAGGCTCACCGGACTTTTCGACGATCCAACCGCGCTGGCCGCGTACCCGGCCGCCCCGCACGTGGAACACCTGCACAGCGGCTTCCAGATCGTCATCGGCGAAGGCCACCACGTCGGCGTCAGTGCCGTCTCCGAACACCACGGCCTGCTTCTCCATGGCCCGTTTCATCGCGGAAATGTTGTCCCGCAACCGGGCCGCCCGTTCGAAGTCCAGCAGCTCGGCAGCCTGGTTCATCTGGTGTTCCATGTCACGGATCAGCCGGTCGGTCTTGCCCGCCAGGAAGTCGCAGAAGTCGTCGACGATCTGCCGGTGTGCGTCGGCCGTCACCCGCCCGACACACGGTGCCGAGCACTTGTCGATGTACCCGAGCAGGCAGGGCCGGTCGATCTGCCTGTGCCGCTTGAAAACTCCCGCTGAACAGGTGCGCGCGGGAAAGACCCGGGTCAGCAGGTCGAGCGTTTCGCGAATCGCCCAGGCGTGCGAGTAGGGCCCGAAATAGCGAACACCCTTCCGCCGCGCGCCGCGATAGACCATCAGCCGCGGGTACTCCTCGTTCAACGTCACAGCGAGCACCGGGTACGACTTGTCGTCGCGGTAGCGCACGTTGAACCGCGGATCGAACTCCTTTATCCAGTTGTACTCGAGCTGCAGCGCCTCGACTTCGGTGTTGACCACCGTCCACTCGACTCCGGCCGCAGACGTCACCATCTGGCGGGTGCGTGGTGCGAGGCCGGACAAATCGGCGAAGTAGGAGTTCAGCCGACTCCGCAGGCTCTTGGCCTTGCCGACGTAGATCACCCGACCGTGCGGATCCCGGAACCGGTAGACACCCGGCTGGACGGGAATCGACCCGGGAGCGGGTCGGTACGTCGCGGGATCGGGCACGGATTCCAGGTTACTGCCGTCCCCGGACGAGTCCGATGAACTACCGTCGGGTGATGCGGTTTTCGGCGCTGACTAAGGTGATGGCCCCGCTGACCGGCGTCGTCGTGGTGCTTGCCGGATGTGCAGCCGACGAGAACACGGAGCCAGACGCCGCCGGACCGTGCGCAATCGTCGCCAACGGCACCCCGGCGCCCAAGGCCCCGGCCAGCCCGACGGTATCCACTTCCCGAAACATTTCCACCAATCCCGCGGTGGCGACCGGGTACCGCAAGGACATGACCGCCGTGCGGACCAGCACCTACTCCGTGGCCACCGCCAACCCGCTGGCCACCCAGGCGGCATGTGACATTCTTCGCGACGGCGGCACGGCCGCCGACGCACTGGTCACCGCGCAGGCGGTGCTCGGTCTGGTCGAGCCGCAGTCGTCCGGCCTTGGCGGCGGCGGCTTCCTGTTGTACTACGACGCGGCGGCTGACTCGCTACAGGCCTACGACGGCCGAGAGACGGCGCCGGCGGCGGCAACCGAGAACTACCTGCGCTGGATCTCCGACACCGACCGCACTGAACCCAAGCCCGACACCCGGGCATCCGGCCGTTCCATCGGCGTGCCGGGCATCGTGCGGCTTATGCAGGATGTGCACGCCGAGCACGGGAAGACCGGTTGGCGCGACTTGTTCAGCCCCGCCGTCGGCCTCGCCGACGACGGCTTCAAGATCAGTACGCGGATGGCGACCGCCATCGCCAGCGCCGCGCCGCAACTGAAATTGGATCCCCAGGCGGCCGAATACTTCCTGAACCCCGACGGCAGCCCGAAGACCGAGGGGACGACTCTGACCAACCCCGCCTACGCAAAGACGTTGGGGGTCATCGCATCTGATCCGCAGTCGTTTTACACCGGTGCGATCGCCGGCGATATCGTCGACGCCGTCGCCGACATCTCAGGCGGCCGCACACCGGGCATGATGACCCGCGAAGATCTTGCCGGGTACGCCGTCAAAACGCGCGAGCCGCTGTGTTCGCCGTACCGCGGCAAGGAAATCTGCGGCATGCCGCCTCCCTCGTCGGGGGGCATCGCGGTCGCGTCGGCGCTGGGCATACTCGAACACTTCGCCATGGCCGGCTATAAGCCCACGGACATCGATCTCAACGGGGGCAGACCATCCGTGATGGGCGTGCACCTGATATCCGAGGCGGAGCGGCTGGCCTACGCCGACCGGGACAAGTACGTGGCCGACACCGATTTCGTCCCGCTGCCCGGTGGCACGCCCAATACCTTGATCAACAGCGACTACCTCGCGGGCCGCGCGGCGCTGATCTCCGAGCAACGTTCGATGGGGACAGCGAAGCCAGGAGAATTCGGCCCGCCGACGACGCCAGTGCCGCCGCCCCCGGAGCATGGAACAAGTCAGATCAGCATCATCGACGCGCGCGGAAACGCCGCGTCGATGACCACGACGATCGAGTCTTCGTTCGGCTCGTTCCACATGGTGGACGGCTTCGTCCTCAACAACCAACTCACCGACTTCTCGGCCGAACCCACCGGACCCGACGGCGCTCCAGTAGCCAACCGGATCCAGCCCGGCAAGCGGCCGCGCAGCTCGATGGCCCCCACGTTGATCTTCGACGCGGCAGACCAGCCCGGAACGCGAGGTCCGCTTTACGCGGCACTCGGATCGCCGGGTGGCTCGGTCATCATCCAGTTCGTCGTGAAAACCATTGTGGGAATGGTGGATTGGGGCCTGGACCCGCAGCAGGCGGTGTCCATGGTCGACTTCGGCGCGGCCAACACTGCCAAGACCAACGTCGGCGGCGAGCATCCCGTCATCGACACCTCCGGCCCCCCTGGACTGGCTGGCGACCGCGACCCGCTGGTGGTCGGTCTACGCAAACTCGGACATCAAGTCGACCTGGCCGATCAGACCAGCGGATTGTCCGCGATCATCCGCGACAACGACGGTTTCATCGGTGGCGCTGATCCTCGCCGTGAGGGGCTGGTGATGGGCGACACCAGGTGACCGCGAAGGTCATCCGTCTCGCCGAGTCCGATTGGAGGGTCTTCGCCACGATCCGGTTGCGGGCCCTGACCGACGCCCTCGGAGAGCAGGATCCGCAATATAAAAAGGAAGCGGGATTCACCGCGGCGCAGTGGCGGCGACGGCTACGCAACCACACGCAATTCGCGACGCTCGTCGACGGCCGCCCCGTCGGGTTGATCGCCGCACAGCGGGAGAATCCGGACTCGGTGTATCTCTATTCGCTGTGGTTGGACCCGACCGTTCGTGGTCGGGGCCTGGCACGCCCGCTGGTGGCAGCAGCGGTGGACTGGGCGCGCAACGAAGGCGTCCAGACCATCACGCTGCGGGTCGCTTCCGGCAATGTGGCGGCGCGCGCCGTTTACGAGAGCCTGGGATTCAGGTTTGTCGCCGCGTCCGAAAACACCCAACCCCGAGACGAAGTCGCGATGACGCTCAGCGTGAGTTGATGCCCTTGTAGCGTGCAAGCAGTCCACGAACGGTCTCCATCGCCTCGACTGCCCGTTCTTTGTCGACCGCCTGAATCGCGAGCACCGGAACGTACTCATCGTCTGGCAGATCCACCCGGGCCCAGCGGGCGCCGGGATGAAAGGACACGTCCACGACGTCCGACCACGCAATGAGCCGATAAGCCAACAGGTTCCGCACCGCGATCCCCTGCGCGCCGACCCGGATCCGCGGACGCGCGAACATCAGCACGAGCGCCGCGATGACGACACCGAGCAGAGCGATCGCCACCTGATCGGCGGTCTGGAAGATCACGCCTGTCGACGCGATCTTCAGCAGTGCTCCGACGGTGACGTGCGCCGCCAGGATGAGCGCTGCCGCGCCGTACGCGAAATACGGTGTCAGATGAGGCCTTATCTCGACATCCCAGTCGCTCATGATCGCCGCCGCCGCAGGTCGCGCAGCGTCAACGCGGTGGATATCGCCGCCGCCGCCGCCTGCGCACCCTTGTCCTCGGCCGAACCGGGCAGCCCGGCGCGATCCAGGGCCTGCTCCTCGGTGTTGGTGGTGAGCACGCCGTTGGCGACGGGGGTCGAAGCATCCAACGACACCCGGGTCAGACCCTGCGTGACTGCGTCACATACGTAGTCGAAGTGTGGTGTTTGCCCCCGGATAACGACACCCAGCGCTACCACGGCATCGTGAGTGGCGGCCAACGCCTGTGCGACGACGGGGATTTCGATGGCACCCAGCACACGGACGACCGTCGGGCCGCTGATTCCGGCATCTGTGGCGATCTTGCGCGCACCGTCGAGCAGCGCATCACAGATGGTTCCATGCCACGTGCTGGCGACGATGGCCAGCGTCAAACCCGAGGCGTCGAGCTGAGGCAGATCGGGAACGCCTGCGCCACCGCTCAATTCAGGACTCCGTCCTGGCTGCTCAATTCAGGACTCCGTCCTGGCTGCTCACAGGGCGCCGCCGAGATCGCGCTCGGGTGACGTGCGGTCACGATCACCCAGCAGGTACACACCCTCTTCGTACGAGTCCATGGTCACGGCCTCGTGGTACTCATCCAAACCGATGAGGTCGTGGCCCATCCGGTCACGCTTGGTCATCAAATAGCGGATGTTCTCCGCGTTGGCGCGAACCGGAAGCGGAACACGCTCGATGATGTGCAGCCCGTAGCCGTCGAGTCCGACACGCTTGGCCGGGTTGTTGGTCAGCAGCCGCATCGACCGGACCCCGAGGTCGACGAGGATCTGTGCGCCGATGCCGTAGTCGCGCGCATCGGCAGGCAGGCCGAGTTTCAGGTTGGCGTCGACGGTGTCCTCGCCGGCGTCCTGCAGCTGGTAGGCCTGCAGCTTGTGCATCAGGCCGATGCCGCGGCCCTCGTGACCGCGCATGTACAGCACGATGCCGCGACCTTCGCGGGCCACCATCGCCAGCGCGGCGTCCAATTGCGGACCGCAATCGCAGCGCCGGGACCCGAACACGTCACCGGTGAGACATTCCGAGTGCACCCGGACGAGGACATCGTGCCCGTCACCATGCGGTCCGGCGATGTCGCCGCGCACCAGCGCCACGTGCTCGACATCTTCGTAGATGCTGCTGTATCCGACCGCGCGGAACTCGCCGTGCCGTGTCGGGATGCGCGCCTCGGCGATGCGCTCGATGTGCTTCTCGTGCTTGCGACGCCACTCAATGAGGTCGGCGATCGAGATGAGCGCCAAGTCGTGCTCGTCGGCGAAGACCCGTAGCTCATCGGTCTGCGCCATGGCGCCTTCGTCTTTTTGGCTGACGATCTCGCAGATCGCCCCGGCGGGCTGCAGACCGGCCAGCCTGGCCAGGTCGACGGCGGCCTCGGTGTGACCCGGACGGCGCAGCACGCCACCGTCTTTCGCGCGCAGCGGCACGACGTGGCCGGGCCGGGTGAAGTCGTCGGCGATGCTGGTGGGGTCGGCGAGCAACCGCATCGTGGTCGCGCGGTCCGAAGCCGAAATACCGGTTCCGACACCCCTTTTCGCGTCGACGGTCACGGTGTACGCGGTGCCGTGCTTGTCCTGATTGACCGCGAACATGGGCAGCAGGCCCAGCTTGTCGCAGACCGCGCCGTCGAGCGGGACGCACAGATAGCCGGAGGTGTAACGCACCATGAAGGCCACCAGCTCGGGAGTCGCCTTCTCGGCGGCGAAAATCAGATCGCCTTCATTCTCGCGATCCTCGTCGTCGATGACCACCACGGCCTTACCCGCGGCGATGTCGGCGACCGCCCGCTCCACGGTGTCAAGCCTCGTCACCACATCAGTATGAACCACCCAGGCCGAAGTCTTATTCTCGCTCCCCTGACCTGGGTTTTCGGTTTATCTCCCGAGCAGTCGACCCGCCGCCGATCTAGTCGCCAGCGGGCCGCTACCAGGACTGCGGGTGAATCCGTGGTCTAGTGAACCCAGAACCCACGGTCGTCCCAGTGACCGGGTGGAACTCCGTACACCGGATTTAGGAACGGTCCGAGGAAGGGATCCTTTTTGACCTGTCCGGGTGGCCCGAACGGGTTGTGTCCGGGAGGCCCTTGGAAGGCATCGCACGGCCACGGCCAGCATCCGCGAGGCCCGTTGTCAGCGTGCGCCGTACCGATACCGAGACCCAGAACCGAGACGCCCAGCGCCCCCGTCATCGCTGCTGTTGCGGCAATTCTTTTCATATTCATATCGAACTCGTTTCTCCTAACCTGAAGGAAGCCGGCCCAACCAGTTCTCGTGAACTCGCACCGGAGGCAGGCGCGGCCAATTGCACTTCTTGCTTCCCGTTCCATGGCTACCCCGGGATAGACGAACGAAACCGCTTTCTTACAGAGCTTTTGTTGGAAAACGTATTTCTGCTCGCAAACCTAAATAACTGGTCCGCAAATATTTATCCGGGCGAACCGACTTTGACATGCTGTTCTTAATATCTGCGTGCACGTCAAGATCGTTACTCGACGCTGATCGATCAGAAATTTGCGGATGACCATTGCCAGGGCCGCGACTGACACACGCGGCAGTCGAGACTAGGGTGCCCCTCAGCTGGGAGAAAAGTCTCCCGAGCCGTCGATCAGGCCGTCTTTGGCATCCAGCAGCCGCTCGACATATTTGGCGATGATGTCGACCTCGAGGTTGACCGAGGTGCCGACGCCGGCACGTCCCAATGTCGTCAGCTCGAGCGTGGTGGGAATGAGCGAGATCTCGAACCAGTCATGTCCGACGGCGGACACCGTCAGCGACACACCGTCGACGGTGATCGAGCCCTTCTCGACCACATATCTGCTGAGGGCCATCGGCAGTGCGATCCGCACCACTTCCCAATGCTGCGCGGGTGTACGCGCGATGACGTGGCCCGTCCCGTCGACGTGGCCCTGCACGATATGACCGCCGAGGCGGCTGTTGACCGCCGCCGCGCGCTCCAGATTCACCCGGCTCCCCACGCCGACACCGCGCAGGCTGGATCTGTTCAGCGTCTCGCCCATGACATCGGCGGTGAACGCACCGTCGGAACGCACCTCGACGACGGTGAGGCACACGCCGTTCACCGCAATCGAGTCGCCGTGCCCGGCGTCCGAGGTGACGATGGGCCCGCGGATGGCGAACCTGGCGGAGTCGCCCAGGTCTTCCTTGCCGACGATTTCGCCCATTTCTTCGACGATTCCGGTGAACACGCCGCCAGACTAATCCCCCGTTGAAGAAAGTCCAGCTCATCGGCCACTTCTGAGCTCCCGCGCGCGCCCGCCCCCCGTCTGCTGGTGAGCCCACCCACTACGATGCACTCATGCCGACCCGCCTATTGGCGATCTTCGCCGCGCTATTTACTTCCCTCGCTCTGCTCGCAGGGTGCTCAAGCTCCGAGGACAACTCGAACCTGCCCGACGCCGCGACGCTGCTGCAGCAGTCCGCCGAGACCACCAAGAGCCAGACGAGCGCGCACCTTCTGCTCACTGTCCAGGGTGAGATTGCGGCGCTTCCGATCGAGTCGCTCGAAGGCGATCTGACTCTCAAGCCCGCCGTCGCCGCGGAGGGCAAGGCCAACCTCTCGTTCCTGGGCACCCGCCTCGAGGGCGTCGGCTTCGTCGTCCTCGACGGCACCTTGTATGCCGCCATCACGGCCGGCACCTACCAGGACTTCGGACCGGCCGCCGACATATACGACGTCTCGGCGCTCCTGTCGCCCGAGAAGGGTGTGGGCAACGTCATATCCAATTTCTCCGACCCGAAAGCCGAGGGCCGCGAGACCATCAACGGCGTCAAGACGGTTCGCGTGACCGGAAAGATCAGTGTCGAGGCCGTGAACGCGATCGCGCCACAGCTCGCGGTGACAGAGCCGGTCCCCGGCACGGCGTGGATTGCCGAAGAAGGCGACCACGAACTGGTCCAGGTCAAAATGGAGCCCGCCCAGGGTCAATCCGTCACGATCGCGATCTCTGACTGGGGCAAGCCGGTCACCGTCAACAAGCCGACGGTCTGATGCAGGCCTCGACCGAAACCGCGCAACCGGTGACCGCCGGTCGGCGCATCGCGATCAGCGCGGGCAGCCTTGCGGTGCTGCTCGGTGCTCTCGACACCTATGTCGTGATCACGATCATTCGCGACATCATGAACGATGTCGGCATCGCGGTGAACCAGATCCAGCGGGTGACACCGATCGTCACCGTGTACCTGCTCGGCTACATCGCGGCGATGCCGCTGCTGGGCCGCGCGTCGGACCGGTTCGGTCGAAAGATGTTGTTACAGGTCAGCCTTGCCGGTTTCGCCGTCGGCTCTGTTGTGACGGCGATGTCGACGGATCTCGACATTCTCGTCATCGGGCGGTTGATCCAGGGCATTGCCAGCGGTGCGCTGCTCCCGGTCACACTGGCGCTCGCCGCCGACCTGTGGTCGAGCCGCAAACGTGCCGCGGTGCTCGGAGGTGTCGGCGCCGCCCAGGAACTCGGCAGTGTGCTCGGACCCATCTACGGCATCCTGCTGCTCTGGGCGTTCGGCCATTGGCAGTCGGTGTTCTGGGTCAATGTGCCGCTCGCGCTCATCGCCATGGTGATGATCCACTTCAGCCTGCCTGCGCGTCAGAAACCCGAGAATCCCGAGAAGATCGACGTCGTCGGCGGTCTGCTTCTCGCGTTGACCCTGGGCCTGGCGACCTGGGGCCTCTACAACCCCGCCCCGGACGGCAAAGAGGTATTACCGCGCAACGGTGTCATTTTGCTCATCGGCGCTCTCATCGCGGCCGTGGCGTTCTTCGTGTGGGAACGGTTCGCCAAAACCAGGCTGATCGAGCCCGCAGGCGTGCACTTCCGGCCGTTCCTCGCGGCGCTGGGCGCGTCCCTCGTCGCGGGCGCCGCCCTGATGGTGACACTCGTCAACGTCGAGCTGTTCGGTCAGGGAGTGCTCGACAAAGACCAGATCGAGGCCGCCCTGCTGCTGCTGCGGTTCCTCGTCGCGCTGCCGATCGGGGCTCTGCTCGGCGGCTGGATCGCCACCAAGGTCGGCGACCGGATCGTCGCGTGCGTCGGGCTGTTGATCGCCGCCGGTGGCTACTACCTGGTCTCGGGTTGGCCCGCGGACGTTCTCTCGGCCCGCCATGACCTCGGCTTCATCTCGCTGCCGATGCTGGACACCGATCTCGCGATCGCCGGCCTGGGGTTGGGCCTGGTGATCGGCCCGCTGACGTCGGCGACCTTGCGCGTGGTTCCCGCCGCCCAGCACGGCATCGCCTCGGCGGCCGTCGTGGTTGCCCGGATGATCGGCATGCTCATCGGTGTTGCGGCGCTGTCCGCATGGGGCCTGTACAAGTTCAACCAGTACCTGCAGGAGCGCCTCGCGGCGTTGCCGCCCGCGGACGCCGACTCCCCCGGTGGCCTCATCGTCGCCGCGACCGCCCGAGTGAGCGAGGCATCCCGCCAGGCCTACGTCCTGCAGTACGGCGAAATTTTCAAGATCACCTGTCTGGTGTGCATTGTCGGGGCGGCCATCGCCCTGCTGATCAGCGGTCGTGACGAGCACGCTGACGAGCCCGAACCCGTCGAAGACGGTCCGCAGCGGGTGCGGGTCGGTTCACCAGCTGATGACAACCCGACTCAAGCGATCGAGACGCCGACACACCGCATTTCGAGGCAGTCTGCGGATGAAACGGCCCGCCTGGAACAACCCGGGGGCCACCGCCGACCCGATTGAATCCGGGTCAGCAGCGCTCGAGTCCCGGGCCCATCAGGGTGTGCTCGGGTAGTGATTGGGGCTCCTCGACCGACAGGCCCCTGATCGCGCCCCGGATCAGCGACTTGAGGTTCCGGGGATCCATTGGCCGATCACAGAGCCAGTCCTGCAATGCAGTCATGCTCGTCGTCCTTCGCTCGTGCTCACCCGCGCAGCTCGTCGGTGAAAGCGCGATATCCGGCAGAGATCACAGCCGAACCAAAATGGCCGACTCTGGTACGAGTGTACCGACCTGAGTGGCACTGTTTGTTGGTCACCACGCCGGGTATGCGTGAAAAAGCGACGATCAAAGGACAAAAATTCATGGCAACTTCACTGAATGGCAAGACTATTGCGTTCCTGGTCGCGCCCGAAGGCGTTGAGCAGGTCGAACTGACCGAACCGTGGAAGGCGGTCGAAGAGGCGGGCGGGACACCTGAACTCGTGTCGACCGAAGTCGGCAAGGTTCAAGGCTTCAACCATTTGACGCCGGCCGACACGTTCGAGGCGGACAAGGCTGTGGGCGGCGTGTCCGCATCCGACTACGCCGCGCTGGTATTGCCTGGCGGCGTCGCCAATCCCGACTTCCTCCGCATGAACGGCGATGCCGTCGCCTTCGCCAAGGGCTTCTTCGACGAAGGGAAACCCGTCGCGGTCATCTGCCACGGGCCGTGGACGCTGGTCGAGGCCGACGTGGTGCGCGGCCGCACGATCACCTCGTGGCCCAGCGTCAAAACGGACCTCGTCAACGCTGGCGCAAACTGGGTCGACGATGAAGTCGTCGAATGCTCGCGCGGCCCAAACACATTGGTTTCGAGTCGCAAACCCGATGACCTGCCCGCCTTCTGCAAGTCGTTGGTTGGGGTTATTTCAAAGGTCACATCGTAGCCAAACCTGACCCGCGAACGTGCAACCGTCGGTAACGTCGCCAGCATGCTGATGGCCGCGCTGCGCGACATGCAGTGGCGACGACGGCGATTCGTCATCGCGATCCTGTCCACCGCGATCATCTTCGCGATGACGCTCGTTCTCACCGGTCTGGCCAACGGGTTCCGCGTGGAGGCCGACAAGACCGTCGATTCTCTCGGCGTCGACCTCTTCATCGTCAAGGCCGGTGCGTCAGGTCCATTCGTCGGGGCGACGCCGTATGCGCCGGTGGAACTGCGCAGGATCGCGAACGCGCCCGGCGTGGAGGCGGCCGCTCCCCTCGCGTACGCAGGCGGAACGGCCACGCTCGACGGTTCGACGCGCAATGTGGACATTTTCGGGGCGCCGGAGAACGGTCCGGGCATGCCCGCGGTCTCAGCGGGCCGACCGCCGTCGACGCGCGACGAAGTGGCGGTTTCTTCCACGCTCGGCAAGGGCATCGACGACGAGGTCGAAATCGCCTCGCGCAAGCTGCGCATCGTCGGCATCGTCGAGAACTCCACCGCGCTGGCGAATCTGCCGAACGTGTTCCTCACCACCGAGGGCGCCCAACAACTGGTGTACGCGGGCGAACCCCTCGTCGCATCGATCGGTGTGCGCGGCACGCTCGAGGAGGCGCCCCCCGGATACCGCGCAATCGACCGCGAGGGCGCCGTCGAAGATCTGTTGCGGCCGCTGAAGGTGGCCGTCAATTCGATCACGATCGTGGCCATTCTGCTGTGGGTGGTCGCCGCGCTCGTCGTGGGTTCGGTGATCTATCTGTCCGCACTCGAACGTCTCCGAGACTTCGCGGTGTTCAAAGCGATTGGGGTGCCCACCAAATCCATCGCGGCCGGGCTCGCGATGCAGGCGGTCATCGTTGCGCTGCTCGCGGCGCTCGTCGGCGCCGGGCTGTCCATGTTGCTCGGACCCTTGTTCCCGATGCAGGTGATCGTGCCCGGCGAGGCATTCGTCGCGTTGCCTGTCATCGCGATCGTCATCGGGTTGATCGCCAGCGCAACAGGTTTGCACCGGGCGGTCGCCGTGGACCCCGCCCTTGCGTTCGGAGGTCCCTAAATCTTGGGCGATCTCAGCATTCAGGACCTGGTGGTCGAATACGCCAGTGGCGCCGACACCGTCCGCCCCATCGACGGCTTCGATCTCGATGTGTCCGCCGGTTCGCTGGTGATTCTGATGGGACCGAGCGGGTGCGGCAAGACGACGCTCCTTTCGTGTCTCGGCGGCATCTTGAAGCCGACTTCGGGCGCCATCAAGTTCGGCGATGTCGACGTGACATCGCTTGAGGGCCATGAGCTTTCGAATTACCGACGCGAAACTGTGGGCATCGTCTTTCAGGCGTTCAACCTGGTGCCCAGCCTCACCGCGCTCGAGAATGTCATGGTGCCGCTCCTCGCGGCGGGTCAACCGCGCCGGGTGGCCCACAAGCGCGCCGGACAACTGCTTGCGCGCGTCGGCCTGGAGGAGCGGATGTCTCATCGTCCGGGTGATCTAAGCGGGGGCCAACAGCAGCGAGTGGCGGTCGCACGTGCGATCGCTCTCGATCCGCCGCTGATACTGGCTGACGAACCCACCGCACACCTGGACTTCATTCAGGTGGAGGAGGTGCTGCGGCTCATCCGCGAACTGGCCAGCGGCGACCGGATGGTCGTCGTCGCGACCCATGACAGCCGGATTCTGCCGTTGGCCGATCGCGTGGTCGAACTCGTTCCGGATTTCGCGTCGACGGACCGCGCCCCCGACACCATCGAGTTGGAGGCCGGCGATGTGCTCTTCGAGCAGGGCACGATGGGCGAACTGATCTACGTCGTCTCCGAGGGTGAGCTCGAGATCGTCCGCGAGTTGGCCAGCGGTGGTGAGGAATTGCAGAAGCTGGCCAAGCGCGGCGACTACCTCGGCGAGATCGGGCCGGTGTTCCACCTGCCTCGCTCGGCGACTGTGCGGGCGCGCACCGACGCGACGGTCATCGGCTACACCGTGCGCGCGTTCCGCGAGCGCCTTGGTCTCGGCGGTGTGCGCGATCTGATCGAGCACCGACCGCTGAACACTGACCCCGAATCCGAATCCGAACCCGAACCCGAATCCGATCCAGACGCCGACGCAGAAACCGACTAATTCGGCACCAGGCTGAGCAGCACGTCGGGCCCTATCGACTCGACACTGTCGAACCGCCAGCGCTGCGCGTGCGCGATCGACAGCACGCCGACGTCATCGATCGCGGTGATCGGGCCGCCCAAGAGAATGGGGCCGATGTAAGCCAGGATGCGGTTGATCACGCCGGCGCGCAGAAACGCGCCCGCCAATGTCGGTCCGCCCTCCAGCAGCACATCCGTCCGGTCCGACAGCGCTTTGATGACCTCGTGCGGATCTCGGGTCCTGATCACCATCGTCCGCGAGTCGTCATTCAGAACCTTTGCCTCAGAAGATATTTCGCGCTCCCCCACCACCACGCGCAACGGCTGGCGTTCCGCCAGAGTGCCGTCCGGCAGTCGTGCGGTCAGCAGCGGGTCGTCCACGAACACCGTACCGGTGCCGACGAGCACCGCGTCGGCCACAGCGCGTCTGCGGTGCACGTCGGCGCGCGCCGCCTCACTGGTGATCCACTGACTGGAGCCGTCCGCCGCGGCGCTTCGGCCGTCGACACTGGTCGCGAATTTCCATGTCACGTGCGGCTGCCCGGTGCGCTGTTTGTGTAACCACTCCCGCAACGGTCCGCTGGCGACGTCATCAGCCAGCACGCCCGCGGTCACGTCGAGTCCGATGTCGGCCAGCCGCGACGCCCCGCCCGCCGCTACCGGGTTCGGATCCGCCACGGCGTACGCCACCGCCGAAACACCGGCCGCGACAAGCGCATCTACGCAGGGCGGAGTGCGGCCATGGTGTTTACACGGCTCCAGCGTCACCACCGCCGTGCCGCCGACGGCGCGCTCGCCCGCTCTGCGCAGCGCGAGCACCTCGGCGTGCGGGCCTCCCGGCGGCTCGGTCGCCCCGACACCGGCGACGTCGTTGTCGCTGTCCAGGATCACCGCGCCCACCGGCGGATTGGGATATGTCGCACCCTTGACCCGCTCGGATTGTTCGATCGCCAGCCGCATCGCGGCCTCGAGGTTCATAGCTGAAGATGCGTGGATGCGTCTGCCGCCCGGCGGCGCAACGACTCCACAGCGGCGGCGGGGTCCGCCGCGCTGTAGACCGCCGAGCCGGCCACGAAGCAGTCCACTCCGGCCAGCGCCGCCTCTTCGATGGTGTCGGCGTTGATGCCGCCGTCGATCTCGACCACGATCGTCAGCTCCCCCGCGTCGACGAGTCGGCGAATGGTGCCGACTTTCGGCAGCACCTCGGGGATGAACTTCTGGCCACCGAATCCCGGCTCGACGGACATGATCAGCACGGTGTCGAACTCCCGCAGGATCTCCAGGTATGGCTCGATCGGCGTGCCGGGTTTGACGGAAAGCCCGGCCTTCGCGCCCGCCGCGCGAATGTCGCGTGCCACGCCGACCGGGTTGTCGGTCGCCTCTGCGTGAAACGTCACGTTGTAGGCGCCCGCCTCGGCGTACGGCGGCGCCCAGCGCTCGGGGTTGTCGATCATCAGATGGCAGTCCATCGGGATGTCGGTCCGCTTCAGCAGGGCTTCGACGACCGGCAACCCGATGGTGAGGTTCGGCACGAAGTGGTTGTCCATCACGTCGACGTGCAGCCAGTCCGCGCCGGCCACTGCGGCGGCCTCGTCGCCCAGCTCGGCGAAGTCGGCGGCCAGAATCGACGGCGCGATCAGCGGCTTCGGCATGGCCTCACCCTACTTTGAGCGCCGCCGCGAACATCGCATCGGTGCCATGCCGGTGCGGCCACAACTGCACGTACGGCCCGTCACCGAGGTCGTCTACCGGTGCGAAGAGCGGCCGGGTGTCCAGCGCCGTCACCGGATGACGACGCAGTGCGTCGGCGACGACGCCCACGGTCTCGGCGAGATGCGGCGAGCAGGTGGCATAGAGCACCACACCGCCCGGCCGGGTGAGCCGGATCGCCGAGGCCAGCAGCTCGCGCTGCAGTTTGGCCAACTGCGGGACGTCGCCGGGCACCCGACGCCAGCGCGCCTCGGGCCTGCGCCGCAGCGCGCCCAGCCCGGTGCAGGGTGCATCGACCAGCACCCGATCGAATCCGGGATCCAGCCCGGGATCCCGGCCGTCGACGCGAAGCACATCGACCGGCAGCCCCTTGGTGTTCTGCTCGACGAGTTCGGCGCGGCGTTCGGCTGGTTCGACTGCGGTCACCCGGCCGCCGTCGGCGAGCGCCGCCAGCAGCGCTGTCTTGCCACCCGGCCCGGAACACAGGTCCAGCCAGCGTCCGGTGTCCGGGCCGTCCAGCTCGGCAAGTGTCAGGGCACGGGCCACCAGCTGGCTGCCCTCGTCCTGAACGAGCGCGGCGCCGTCCCGGATCGCGGCGAGCCGGCCCGGATCGCCGCCCGGCAGGTACACCGCATACGGCGAGTAGCGGCCGACGGTACCGTCGACCTGCTCGGCGAGCTGCGCCGCGGTCAGCACCCCCGGGCGTGCGGCCAGATGGACGACGGGCCGTTCGTCATCGCTGCTCAACAGTGTGTTCAGCTGTCCGGCTTCGGCGCCGAGCGCGTCGGCGAAAGCCTGCGCGATCCAGCGCGGATGCGCGTGCACGAATGCAGCATGACCGATGGGATCGGCGGTGGCTTCGGGGGCCAGCTCGCTCACCCAACTCGCCTCGTCGCGGCCCGCGATCGTGCGCAGCACACCGTTGACGAAACCTGCTCGTGCTGAATCGAATTCGACGCCGGCCTGTTCGACCGTGGTCGACACCGCCGCGTGCGGTTCGACGCGGGTTCGCATGAGCTGGTAGGTGCCTAGGCGCAGCAGATCCAGCAGCACCGGATCGATATTGTCCGGGGAACGTCCCGCTGCCGCAGCGATGATCGCGTCGAGCAGGCCGCGGGTGCGGCAGGTGCCGTACGTGAGTTCGGTCGCGAAGGCGGCGTCCCGCCCGGTGATTCCGCGGTCGCGCAACATCGCGGGAAGCGCAAGGTTTGCGTAGGCATCCTTCTCCGACACCGCGCGAAGAACGTCGAATGCGGCGCGACGGGCCGGGTCGAGCGGCTTACGCCGCGCAGAGCGCTTGTTGTTTCGAGGCCTGGTCATTGGGCCCGCGCGTTTTCGTCGAGGCGTGCGCCGCGGGCCCAGTCCACGGCATTCATCGGCTTCTTTCCGGGGGGCTGGATGACACCGAGCGCGACGGGCTGCGAACCGGTGCCGATGTGCACGCCCTTACGTTCGACTCGGATCGCCCCGGGCGGCAGCGTGTCCGCGGACTCCTCGACGCTGACGGGCCCGACCTTCACTCGCACATCCCCGATCATGGTCCACGCGCCGGGGTTTGGCGTTACCGCCCGGATACGGCGCTCGACGACGTGCGCGGGCAGGTCCCATCTCACCCGGGCCTCCTCGACGGTGATCTTCGGCGCGATGGTGATGCCGTCGGACGGTTGCGGCACGGCCGTCAGCGATCCGTCGGCGACGCCGTCCAGGGTTGTGGCCAACAGCGCCGCACCCGAGATCGACAGCCGCTCAAGCAGTTCCCCCGCAGTGTCGGTGGGCCGGACGGTTTCGGTGACCACGCCGTACACCGGTCCCGAATCGAGCGCGGGTTCGATCTGAAAGGTGGTGGCGCCCGTCACGGTGTCGCCGGCGGCGATGGCTGCTTGCACGGGGGCGGCACCGCGCCAAGCCGGCAGCAGCGAGAAATGCAGGTTGATCCAGCCATGCTTGGGCACAGCGAGCAGTCCCTCGCGCAGCAGTGCGCCGTATGCGACGACCGCGCAGCACTCGGGTGCCAGCGCCGCCAGCTCGTCGATGAACTCCTCGGAGTTGGGCTTGGTCGGCCGCAGCACGGGGATGTCGTGGTCCATGGCGAATCGTGCCACCGGCGACGGTGACGGTTTGCCCCGCCGACCGGCGGTGGCGTCGGGGCGGCTGAGCACGGCGACTACATCGTGGCGTGGCGATTCCACGAGCCGCGCCAACGATGGCACGGCGGGCTCGGGGGTGCCTGCGAAGACAAGACGCACCGCGCCAGTCTAGAAGTGCCCCACCCGGAAAAATTCAGCGAGGCGTCTGGTAGTACTCCTGCTCACTCACACCGGTCAGCGGCGCGACGAACATCCACGGGATGGTGGTGATCAACCCGTTCAGGGTGGCCACCGAATCGTTGTAGTACTGACGCGCGAAGGCCAGCTTGTTCTCGGTGTCGGCCAGATTGTCCTGCAGGTTCAGGAAGTTGTTCGACGAGTTGAGCTGCGGATAGCTCTGGCCGAGCGCCAGCAGCGGCACCAATGCGGAATCCAGATCCTTCTCGGCGGCGCTGCGCTGCGCTACCGACGTGCCGCTCGTCGCCGACGTCAGCGCCGCGCGTGCATTGGTGACGTGGTCCAGAACACGCTTTTCGTGGCCGGCGAACGTCTGCACCGTGTGCACGAGGCTCGGTATGAGCGACGCCCGCCGGGTCAGCTCGACGTCGATGCCGGAAAGGGCTTCGGCCACCCGTACGTGCGCCGAGCGGATCTTGTTGTAGCCCAACACGAAGATGATCAGTGCCGACAGCGCCAGCACCAGCACGATGACGAGCAACAACCTCACCATGATCCGCCTCCTCCTCCGCCGCCGCCTCCGCCTCCACCGCCGGAGCTGGAGCTGCTGCTACTGCTGCTGCCGCCGCTCGAGGATGATGCCTGCGACGCGGTGTACGCACCGATCGACGACGACACCGCGGACTCGAAGCTGTCGAAGTCCGGGCCACCGGAGCCTGCGACGAAGCCGGAGCTTCTCTGCGAGGGCGAGTCATACCAATCGGGTTGCGGTGCAACGGTACCCGTCGTCGTCTCGTATTTCTTCGCCCACAACGCCGCGGCACCGGCGGCGACCGCGAACGGGACGTACGCCGAGTAGAGGTCCTTGCGGGCCCCGAAATCAAAGCGCGTCTCGGCCGAATCAGTGGTCAGCATCCGGTGGAATCCGCCTGCGCGCGACCACAGTTCGCGGCCGGCCTCGGTGCGGCGGGAGCCCACACCATCCCTCCAGGACGCCGCGGAGAACAGGAAGAACGCCGCGAAGGGCAGCGCCCACATGGTCGTCGGAAATCCCCATCGGAAGAAGCCGAACAACATCAGGATGAAGGCGACCGCGTTGGCGGTTCGCACCCAAAGTTCCTTCTTGCGCTTGACCATCAGCCCGTCGTCGAACGCCCACTTCTGCACGGCCGCGTTCATGTCCGTCTTGGCCTTGCTGAGTTTCTTTCCCGCTGAGGCGGTCTTCTTGGCCTCGAACTCCTTGCCGGGGCCCATCACTTTGAGCGCCGATCCGACCGCCACGCTGACCGGGTCGACGTCGGCCCATGCGCCATTGTCGGCCCTGCCGCGGAGGGTCCACTGTTTCTCGTTGACCTGGCGCATGTCGATCAGACCGCGTTCGGCGAGATAGAACAGCGTGGCGGTCAGGCCGCTCTTCGGCACGCTCTCGGTGCGGATGTATTCGGTCTGCACCGGCCCCAGTCCGGGCGGCGGCCCATATTGCAGCGGGAAACCGGGTGAGGGTTCAACGGTGGTGCGGTAGTACAGGATTGCGCCAAGCGCGCCGGCGACGGTGAGCGCGAGCACCCACAGCACGCCACCCACCGACTGGCCGAGGACGCGATCCCAGGCGAAGGACCACGGCACCTCGTTGCGAGGCGGGGTCGGCACGTCGACACCGGCGCGCAACGTCACTGGGGTCCGTGGCGCCAGATTCGACGCCGACAACTCGACCCTGTTCCCGCTGACGGTCAGATCGTCGCAGGCCCGGCCGATACCGAAGCCCACGGAGCACTGGGCGCGTCCGATGTCGCCAGGCAGGGTGACCGAGATGTCGGCCCGTTCGATCTCGTTGTTCCATGCCTGCGCGATGACGTTCCAGAAGAACACGGACGGCGATATCGAGTCGTTGCCGGTGGAGTCGGCGAACTTCTTGTCGGCGCCGGTTGTGCCCGGATCAAGGACACCGTCGATGTTGTAGCGGATCTCGAAGACATGCGTGCCGTAGCTGAGGTACTCGTCCGGGTCGCCGATCTTCGCCACGCGGAACCGCTCGCCGCCTTCCCAGAGCATCTGGTAGGGCGCCGGTTCGCCGTCGAGCAGGATCGAAGTGATCTCCGGGATCTGCCGCACCCCCGGATCGTTCTGGTTGTCGACCGCCCAGTACTTGAAGAGCCCGTGGCGACCGCCGGGGAATTCGGCGGTGATCGTCTCCACCGCGTCGAGGCGCCCGCCGGCACTGACGATGAGATCGACGTCGTAGTTGCTGAAGACCACCGGGTCGTCGGCGTCAGAAGCCTCCGACGACGGACGGAACACGACCGGCCACAGCACCCCAACGGCGATGAGCGCCAACGGAATAAGCATCAGAAAGAAGCGACGCACGCCAACCTCCTGTCCGCAACACCCCGGGCTGCCCGCATTACCCTATGTGCAAGGGGTCGATTTGCACACGCACCGGCTCGTTCTCGCGCCGCGCACTGAGCACCCCTGCGGCGCGTCGCAGCGCCGCCGCGAGCGGCAACCCGGCGTCGCGCGGCACCCGCACCAGCATCCGATTGACCGGCTTCTCCGGCGGCGTGCCGGGCGGTCGACGTGCGCCGGGTGGCAGGTCGACGGGCCCGAGCAGGTCGGCGTCGTCGGGCAGTTCCGCGGTGTCGATCATCGCGCGCACAGCGTCGGGCGCTCCGTCGATCGCGGCCATGTGCACCGCGGGTGGCAGCCCGACCTCCGCGCGGGAGTCGAGCTCGGATTCGGCGTGGCCGACGGGATCCCACCGGATCAACGCCTGCACGGTGGGGATGGCGGATTCGGCGACCACCGCCACGACGCCGCCGTCGGCACGGCTACGGACGAGGGCGGCGGCGGCCATCCAGCGGCGCAACGCGTCCTCGGAAGCCCGCAGATCCTGCCGTCCGAGCAACGCCCACGTGTCGAGGAGCAGGGCGGCGCCGTAACGGCCCGCAGCGAGCGGTTCCGCGCCGGGTGTCGACACGACCACGGCCGGCTCCGCAGGGACCGCGGCGACCATGGCGTCACCACCGGATGTCACGACGGTGACGCCGGGAAATGCGCGGCCCAGTTCCTCGGCTGTCCGACGGGCGCCGACGACGACTGCCCGCACGGCGTCGGATCCGCAGCGCGTGCAGCGCAGTGCGGGTTCCTCCCGGCCGCACCACCGGCACAACGCGCCCGCGGCGTCGCGTGCGGGCAGCGACAACGGGCCCGTGCAGTGCCGGCAACGGGCGATCGTGCGGCAGCGATTGCACGCCAGCGCGGGCACATAGCCGCGGCGGGGTACCTGGACCAGTACCGGCAGCCCGGATGTCAGCGCCGTACGCGCGGCCTGCAGCGCCATCGTCGGCAGGCGCGCCGTCCGTGCCGCCGGATCGCGTTCCTGCGCGAAACCGCTGTCCTCGATCGCTATCACGCGCGGCGACCGTGCCCGCACCTCCTGTCGGGTGGCCACCAGATCGTGCGCCCAGCCGGTGCGGACCAGCGCCTGAGCCTCGGCGGTCCGCGCATAACCTCCGATGAGCGACGCGCAGCGCAGCTGGTGAGCCCGCAGCATCGCTACTTCTCTGGCGTGCGGGTAGGGCGCCCGCGGCTCGGCGAGTGTGTCGTCGCCGTCGTCCCACACCATCACCAGTCCCAGATTCGCCACCGGCGCGAAGACCGCGCTGCGGGTACCGATGACGATGCGCGCCCCGCCCCGCAACACCGACAGCCATCGCCGATAGCGTTGTGCGGGGCCAAGACCCGCGGAGAGCGCCACCACATGAGCCTCGTCGACCAGGGCGATGGCCGCGGCGTGCATCGCGTCGACGTCGCGCTGGTCGGGCAGGACGATCAGGGCGGCACGGCCGGTGTTCGCGGTCGCGGCGGCCAGTTCGGCAAGACGTTCGGGCCAACTCTCCCCGGGTAGCGCCTGCCACACCGCGCGAGCGGCGCGCCCGTCGTACAGTGCGGCGACGTACTGCTCGCCGCCGCGATAGGCGGCCCACGCTGTGGTGTCCACGGGTTCGACGGCCAAGGGTTTCGGCTGCGGGGGAGGCTGCTTTTCGACGTTGGCATGTCGCGGTGGGACGGCGAGCCGTAACACGTCGGCCCGGGTGCCCCCATACCGGGCGGCGACGGCGTCGGCGAGCCTGCGCACGTCGGGCGTCAGCACCGGCTCGGCGGAAACCACCCGGTCCAGCCAGCCGAGTTTCCCGACATGGTCCGTCTCCGAACGCCTTTCGAGCACGAATGCGTCGACCAGGCGGCCGTGGAAGCGCACCCGCACACGCACCCCGGGTTGCGCATCGTCGGACTGGTCGGCGGCGACCAGATAGTCGAATTCGCGGTCCAGATGCGGTACCGACAACATCGGGAGCACACGCGCAATGGGCTCGTGCTCGGCCGGCTGCCGGGTACTGGTCGCCACCTATGCAGATGTAGCAGACGGCGCCGACGGCTCTACCGGGCGGCCGAAGAAGAAGCCGGCGGTGATCAGCACCAGCGATGTCGCGTACGCCCACCAAATGGGCACGGCGAGCATCTCGTTGCCCAAAACGAACTTGGAGATGCCGATCATGCCGTCGGACACTGCGAAGCACGCCGCGCCCAGCGCGGTCCACGGCGTCGGCAGCCGGGCCATCAGCGCCGTGCACACCATGGCGCAGAGCACCGCGATGTACAGCGTCACCGGTATGGCCATGCCCTCTGCGATCAGCCGCGGCCAGAACCACACCAACAAGGCGATGCAGGCACACACTGTGACGGCGGCGGCCGCCAGCCGGGGAGCCGACCGCGCCGCCAGTGGGAGGAGCGCGGCCAGGAAGCACAGGTGCGCGACGAGGAACGCGCCGAGGCCGAGCACGAATGACGGCTCCCACCACGGCATCGCCAAGAAGAAGTCGCCCGCCGCCGAGAACAGCAGCGCGGCCAGCAGCCATCGGCGTTCGCGAGCGACGGGGTGCGTCAGCGCGGCGGCGGCGAGCAGCACCGCCGTCGCCGCCTTGACCTCGGGTTGCAATGCGAACTGGCCGGTCAGCTCGGCGCCGGCCGGCAATCGAAGCGCCGTCACAATCAAAAACACGCCGTAACCGGCGCCGACGACCGCGGCCGTTACCCACAGAAGCCTGGTTCGCGGGTGTGCGTACCGTGTCCCCATGTCTGTCTCTGAGGACAAACCGGCCGTCGACGCCATCCTGAGAAGGTAATGGAATCCGTCCCGTTTCAGTTGACAACCGACGGAGGTGTTGAAGAAGCGCGCCAACGTTTCCGCGATATCCCCCGCGCGGAGGTCTATCCAGAGGTGCGCAGCGAGGACCGCGTCATCGACGGGCCCGCAGGCCCGATCCCGATCCGCATCTACCGGCCGGCCGCCGACAGTGCCATCCCGCTGCCGGTGGTGGTGTTCATCCACGGCGGCGGGTGGTCGGTCGGCGACCTGGACACCTACGACGGTATCGCCCGTCGTCACGTGGTCGGTGCGGACACGATCGTCGTCTCGGTCGACTACCGGCTGGCGCCGAGCACCCCTACCCCGCCGCCGTCGACGATGCGTGGGCCGCCACCCAGTGCGTCGCCGAGAACGCGGCCGCTTTGGGTGGCGATCCCGATCGGCTGGCAGTCGCCGGCGACTCTGCGGGGGCAACCTGTCCGCGGTGGTCGCTCAGCTGGCGCGCGACGCCGGCGGGCCACGAATTCGGTTTCAGCTGTTGTGGTATCCGGCGACGACCTTCGACACCTCGTTGCCGTCGTTCACCGAGAATGCCAATGCGCCGGTCCTCGACGTCGACGGGTGCAAAGGGTGCACGCGTTGGTATCTCGGCGATCTCGACGTCTCCGACATGCCCGCGACGTTGGCGCCCGCCCGCGCGGAGGATCTCTCCGGTCTTCCGCCGGCCTACATCGCCGTCGCGGGCCACGACCCGCTGCGCGACGACGGCATGCGGTATGGCGAACTGCTGGCCGCCGCAGGGGTGCCCGTCGAAGTGCACAACGCGCAGACGCTGGTACACGGCTACGCCGGGTACGACGGGGTGGTACCCGCCGCCACGGACGCCGTCGAGCGCGCACTGCGTTCGCTTCGGAGCGCGTTACACGTGGGGTGAGCTCGCGACCGGCCTGCGCTGAATTGCTGGCCGCTGCAGACGTTCCCGTCGAGCACTATCGCGCGCGGCACTTGCACTCCTCGACGTGGGACCTCACCATGGTTAGAGCGACACCGCCCAACGACGGGAAAGCCATATGACAGTGCCCCGGTACGACACCGTCATCGTCGGCGCCGGTTTCTCCGGCATCGGCACCGCGATCACACTCGACAAGTCCCGGATGGGCAATTATCTGGTGATCGAAGCGGGCGACGGGCCGGGTGGGACCTGGTACTGGAACACGTATCCCGGTATTGCCGTGGACATTCCGTCGTTCTCCTACCAGTTCTCCTTCGAGAAGAGCCCGAATTGGACACGCACCTACGCGCCGGGACGGGAACTGAAGGCCTACGCCGAGCACTGCGTTGACAAATATGACCTGCGCCGCAAGATCCGATTCAACACCAAGGTGCTCGGCGCGACCTTCGACGACGACGACAACCTGTGGCGCGTACACCTCGACACCGGCGAGTCGGTGACCGCCAGATTCCTCGTCAACGCCAGCGGCGTGCTGATCACCCCCAATATGCCCGACATCGACGGTGTCGACTCGTTCGCCGGCGTGACGATGCACACCGCACGCTGGGATCACGCGCAGGACCTCACCGGTAAGCGTGTCGCCATCATCGGGACCGGCGCGTCCGCCGTGCAGGTCATCCCCGAGATCGCGCCAATCGTGGAGCGCCTGACGGTTTTTCAGCGCACCCCGATCTGGTGCCTCCCCAAGCCTGACGTGCCGCTGTCGCCGAGGACCCGGCGTCTGATGCGACTCCCCGGTGGCCCGGCATTGCAGCGTCTGCTCAGCCAGGCGTACGTCGAACTGACCTTCACGTTGCCCGCGCAGTACTTCACCCTCAACCCGATGGCCAAGAACATGTCGCAGTTCGGCAAGTCGTATCTGCGAAAGCAAGTTCACGACCCGGAGGTGCGTGACAAGCTCACCCCGCGCTACGCCGTCGGGTGCAAGCGCCCGGGTTTTCACAACACGTATCTTTCGACGTTCAACCGAGACAACGTTGACCTGGTGACCGAGCCGATCGACAAGATCACCGGGTCAGGCGTGGCGACCGTCGACGGTGAGACCCGCGACGTCGACGTGCTGATCCTGGCGACCGGGTTCAAGGTGATGGACATCGAGGACAATCCGACCTACCCGGTGACCGGGGCCGGCGGCCGTTCGTGGAGCGAGCATTTCAGCCAGCGGCGCCTGCAATCGTATGAAGGCGTCGCCGTGCCCGGTTTCCCGAACTTTTTCACGGTGTTCGGCCCGTACGGGTACGTCGGGAACTCGTACTTCTCGCTGATCGAGACCCAGACACACCACATCGTGCGCTGCCTGAAACACGCTCGCAGAAAGCGGGCCGACCGCGTAGAGGTCAAACAAGAGGCCAACGACCGCTACTTCGCCGAAATGATGCGCAAGCGGCACCGCCAGATCTTCTGGCAGGACACTTGCAAGGACGCCAGGAGCTATTACTTCGACAAGAACGGCGATGTGCCGTTGCGATCGGCCAGCACACTCCAGACATATTGGCGCGCCCGACGCTTCCCGCTCACCGATTACGAGTTCAGTCCCTAGTCGCGCGGCTTCTTCCGTTTGCAATCTTCTCGCCGGACCCGGTGCCACGCTGGAATGTCTTGGGCCGCATACGCTTACGATATATCCCAAGCGTGTGAAATCTTCCATGTCGTCGACGTCTCCCGCTAGCCGCACTAGGCTCGGTGAATCAGTCGTTCGACCGAGGGGTAAGCGATGCAGAGTTTGACGTTTGAAGGCATCCCGGTTGCCGTCGACGGGGAGGGCGTGGACTTTCGCAGCCAACAATTGGGCGAGATGTCCATCGCGTGGGTGAAGCTCGGCGCCGGTGCGGACCTGCGGCCGGCGCTGGCGGGACTGCCCGGCGACATGTGCCAGTGCCCGCACTGGGGTTACATGCTGAGCGGGCAGCTTCGCATGCACACAAGCAGCGGTGCGCAGACCTACAACGCGGGTGAGGCGTTCTACTGGGCCGCCGGGCACGCGCCGGAGGCCGTCACCGACTGCGAGTACATCGACTTCTCGCCGACCGAAGAACTACAGACGGTCCTGCGCCACGTCACCGGCGGCTAGACGGCCGCCTTCAGCTCGTCGACCTTGTTGACCTGTTCCCAGGGCAGCTCGACGTCGGTGCGACCGAAGTGGCCATAGGCGGCGGTCTGCGCGTAGATCGGCCGCAGCAGATCCAGATCGCGCACGATCGCGCCGGGCCGCAGGTCGAACACCGAGGTGATCGCCTTCTCGATACGGGCCGGGTCGACCGTCTCACTGCCGAAGGTCTCCACGAACAGCCCAACCGGGGCCGCCTTACCGATTGCGTAGGCGACCTGCACTTCGACCCGCTCCGCCAACCCGGCTGCGACCACGTTTTTTGCCACCCAGCGCATCGCATACGCCGCGGAGCGGTCCACCTTGGACGGATCCTTGCCGGAGAACGCGCCGCCGCCATGACGGGCCCAGCCGCCGTAGGTGTCGACGATGATCTTGCGGCCGGTCAGGCCTGCATCACCCATCGGACCACCGAGCACGAACTTGCCGGTCGGGTTGACCAGCAGCCGGAAGTCGGAGGTGTCCATCGAGTCGTGGTTGAGGTCGGCCAGCACGGTGTTGACGACCTTCTCCCGGATGTCGGGCGCCAACGTGGCGTCCAGGTCGATACCGGCGGCGTGCTGCGTCGAGAGCACCACTGTGTCGAGGCGCACCGGAGTAGTGCCGTCGTATTGCACGGTGACCTGGGTCTTACCGTCGGGGCGCAGGTAATCCAGCACGCCGCTCTTGCGAACCTCGGTCAGCCGGCGCGACAGCCGGTGCGCCAGCGCGATCGGCAGCGGCATCAGCTCGGGGGTGTCCCTGATGGCGTATCCGAACATCAGGCCCTGGTCACCGGCACCCTGGGCGTCCAGTGGGTCACCTGCGCCTTCGACGCGCGTCTCGTGAGCGGTGTCGACGCCCTGCGCGATATCGGGCGACTGCGCGCCGATTCCGATGTTGACGCCGCAGGTCTCGCCGTCGAAACCCTTTTCCGACGAGTCGTAGCCGATGTCGAGGATGCGCGCCCGCACGGTGTTGGTGATGTCGGCGAACGCTTCCTTTGCCGTCGTCGTGACCTCGCCGACGACGTGGACCTGGCCGGTGGTGACCAACGTTTCGACCGCGACGCGGGATTTGGGATCGTCCGCAAGCAACGCGTCGAGCACCGAGTCGCTGATGGCGTCACAGATCTTGTCGGGGTGGCCCTCGGTCACCGACTCACTGGTAAACAGCCGAGCTTCACTCACGGTGTGATCCTTCCGCTCAAGTCCCCTTGAGGTAGTTAGTTAGTCAAATTATATGCTGCTCGTTTGCACCCAAGCGCGTGCAAAGGTTCGGCACAACCCTTTCACGGCCCCGGAGTCGTGATTCGCGTTACCCGCTACCGTCCTGCAGCACCGCCACGATCGCGTCCACGATACGGCTGGCCATCAGAGTTTTCGAACCGTGCTCCAATGCGGACTCCGTGCCGTCGGCTGCCAGCAGCCATCCGTCGTTGTTGTCCACTTCGAACGCCCGATTCTCGCCGACGGCGTTGACCACCAGCAGATCGCATCCCTTGCGCTGCAATTTGGTTCGAGCGTGGAACAGCACATCGCCGTTCGCATCGCCGGTCTCGGCGGCGAACCCCACGATGGCACGCATGTTGGGCAGCTGGCCGTCGGTCCGCGCCCGGACGGCACCCGCGAGCACGTCGTCGGTGCGGGTGAGCTCGATGACCGGTGTCGCCGCATCGGGGTCGGCGGACTTCTTGATCTTGTTGGTTTCCACCTGAGACGGGCGGAAATCGGCGACCGCGGCGGCCATCACCAGCACATGCGCGTCTGGGGCGTGCTTCGAGACGGCGTCCCTGAGCTGCGCAGCCGAGCCGATGTGGACCACCTCAACCCCCGCCGGGTCGATGAGGCCCGCGGTATTGCCTGCGATGAGCGTGACGTCGGCCCCGCGCTGTGCCATCACCCGCGCCATTGCATAGCCCTGCTTGCCCGAACTCCGGTTGCCGATGAATCGCACCGGGTCGATCGGTTCGCGCGTGCCCCCTGCGGTGACGAGGACCTTGACGCCGGCCATGTCATACGGCAGGGCGTCTCCGCGCTCCAGCAGCAGGTGGGCGAGCGTGGAGATCTCCTCGGCCTCCGGAAGTCGGCCCGCGCCGCTGTCGGCGCCGGTAAGCCGCCCGGATGCCGGCTCCAACACCACCGCGCCCCGACGCCGCAGCGTGGCCACGTTGTGCTGGGTGGCCGGGTGCAACCACATCTCGGTGTGCATCGCGGGAGCGAAGAGCACCGGACATCGCGCGGTGAGCAGTGTGGCGGTCAGCAGGTCGTCGGCACGGCCGGCGACAGCTCGCGCCAATAGATCGGCCGTCGCCGGGGCGACCACGACGAGGTCGGCCTCCTGCCCGATCCGGACGTGGGGCACCTCGTGGACGTCATCCCAGACGCCGGTATGAACAGGGTTTCCGGAGAGCGCTTCGAACGTCGCCGCACCGATGAAGCGCAGGGCGGACTCGGTGGGAACGACGCGGACGGCGTGGCCCGCCTCGGTCAGCTGCCGGACGACGGTGGCCGCCTTGTAGGCGGCGATGCCACCGGCGACGCCGACGATGATCCGCTTGCGTTCGGTCACTTCAACCCTTCGCCCAAGGACTCATCGCCGGGCCCCTCCGCTACTCGCCTTCGGTGTGCTCGAGTAGGTCGCCGTGAATCTCGCGCATCGCGATCGACAGCGGCTTCTCCTGCAGGCCGGGCTCGACCAGCGGTCCCACGTATTCGAGGATGCCGTCGCCGAGCTGGTTGTAGTAGTCGTTGATCTGGCGCGCACGCTTGGCGGCGTAGATCACCAGCGCATACTTGCTGGACGCGCGGTCGAGCAGCTCGTCGATGGGGGGATTGGTGATACCCAACGGGGTGTCATAGGCGCCGGCGCCGGGCGCGATGTCGTCGACAGCGGTCAATTGGGCGTCGGCGTGGGGTGTGCTCACGTAGAAGATCTCCAGACGGTTATGCGTGAAATTTGGGTGGCTCACCGCGGGCCACCAGCAAGGATACCAATTCAGAGCAGGCAGACTCCAATTCGCTGTTCACGACGACCACATCGAAGTCGTTCTGAGCTGCCAGTTCGTCGCGTGCAGTGGCCAGTCGGCGGGCCATGACTTCGGCGCTTTCGGTGCCGCGCCCGATCAGCCGGCTCTCCAGAGCCTCCCAGCTGGGCGGCGCGAGGAAGACCGTGAGGACTTCCGGCATCGACTTCTTGACGGCGCGAGCGCCCGCCAGATCCACTTCGATCAGTACGGGACGGCCGGCTTCGATGGCCTCGCAAACCGGCGCTGCGGGGGTGCCCGACCGGTGCAGACCGCCGTGGATCTCGGCCCATTCCAGCAGGGCACCGCTGTCGATCAGGTCCTGGAACCGCTCTGCTGTGACAAACGAATAGTCGATGCCGTCGACTTCGCCCGGACGCGGGGCCCGAGTGGTGACGGAGACACTGAAGTGCAAGTCGGGAACGCGGTCACGCAGACAGCGGACGACAGACGATTTCCCGACGGCAGAGGGGCCGGACAACACGATTGCCCGCCCGGCCCCCCGGCCGGCGCTCAACTTATGCGCCCGGAATTACTGGTCGAACTTTTCCAGCAGCGCCTTGCGCTGGCGATCTCCCAGGCCACGCAGGCGACGGGTCGGGGCGATCTCGAGTTCGGTCATGATTTCCTGCGCCTTGACCTTGCCCACCTTGGGCAACGCCTCCAGAAGGGCAGAAACCTTCATCTTGCCCAAGACCTCATCGGTCTCGGCATCCTTCAGCACCTGCTTGAGGTTGGTGCCGCCGCGCTTGAGCCGGTCTTTGAGCTCGGCACGTATGCGTCGTGCGGCAGCAGCCTTCTCCAACGCTGCCGCGCGCTGCTCGTCGGTCAACTGGGGAAGGGCCACGGGGTTCCTCCGTCTCTCACACCATCATTGTTTCTTTATCGGCCGCTATGAAAAATTCCACAACAGCCAGCGACGACGACCGTACCCACGCAACCTGACGAAAGCGAACCCCACCCCCTGGTTCTGACGCCAAAAGCCCAGCGTGTAAGGCAGGGCCGCCGTGAGAGCCGATTCGCCCAAAATGGGCCGAAAGCGTCGATTTGAGCCGTTGAGGGGCCGGATTCGCCTGCGTATCAAGGCCTTTCAGTCCGCCTGGGGTGGCTTACCGACCCACTCAGCCTGTGGCCTGGACCACACCTCGTCAGCGGTTCACGGCCGGTCAAGAAAATTTTGCCTGGTCACCGCATGTCGGGCGTGTCGCAGCCCCCTGGCGGGCCGGTTCGAGCGGCTACGCGAGCGTCAATATTTGGATTGAATGCAAAAGTTCGGTTGGAGACGTGACGGGCCGTGCCTATGAGGCTGATGTTGCTTGTGTTGTCAATGTTGTTCGCCGATGGCGGCCTCATCCGAGGCCGGCAACGAAATAGGATTCGCCGAGAGGAGGTCGTCGTGGCCGCACGCGTCTGTCGATCCATCGTCCTGGTGCTGGCTCTGCTGGCCGGGGCGGCGCTGGTCAACGTCGCGAGCCCGGCTTGGGCCTGCGGCTGTGGGGCCTACGTCCCCGACAGCCCCAGCTCCTCGGTGGCCGACGAGCGCGCGCTGATCGCCTGGGACGGCACCACCGAGACCATCGTGATGTCGTTGTCGGTGACCGGTTCGTCGGACCGGGCCGGATGGGTCATGCCGGTGCCGTCCGCCGCGCGTATCACCCTCGGCGACACCGAGGTGTTCGAAGCGCTCAGCGAGCTCACCGCACCGAGGATCGAGTATCGCGATTCGTGGTGGCCGACCATCCCCTGGCTGGTGTGGGCTGGAGCGGAGTCGGATACCGCGGGTGCACCGGCCGGCGCGGTCAATGTGCTCGGCCGCCAGCGCCTCGGACCATTCGACGTCACCCGGCTAAGCGCCAGTGATCCGACTGTCCTGGCAAAGTGGTTGAAGGACAACGGTTTTCCACAGCCGGATGGGCTGGATGACAACCTCGCGCCGTATGTCGCCGAAGGCTGGGAGATCGTTGCGGTCCAATTGGTGCCGGCGGAAACCGATGGCTCGCTGTCGGGAGCGCTTCAGCCGCTGCGCCTCTCGTTCGCATCTGACACCGTCGTCTATCCGATGCGACTGTCCCGGTCGGCCACGATGTCGCAGTACATCGACCTCTACGTATTGGCGCCGCATCGAATGGATCCGTCGACGGTTCCCGTTCTCGCCGACAAGCCGACTCTCGAATTCGCGGGCCGGATCGATCGCAGCGCCTCCCCCGCGTTGGCCGACCACGTCGGGGACGCAGCGTTTCTGACGAGGTGGAAGAACACGATTTTGGACCCGGCGGCGATCGAGAGTGACTACATCTTCGAGCAGGCGCCCGCAGATACGCCCTTCCAGCAGGTCGTCTATCGCACGCGCGACCGCGGCGACCTGACGTACCTGATGTTGCTCGGCATACTCGGCGTCGGCGGCGTCGTCACGATCGTCCTGTTGACGCGACTCCTGCCGAAAAAGCCGGCGATGCGTTAGCGCTCGAGCGGATCGCTCTGCGCCGGCAGGTCATCGGCACTCATGCCAGATACGCGACGGCGTCGCGGAACTTCTCGGCCGCGGCGCGCAGTTCGGCGACATCGGGTCCGGCGCGCAGTACGTCCCGAGACACGGCCGGAAGCAGTTGACCGGCGTGTGACCCGCCGAGGCCGCCGAGCGCTTCGGGTCGTCCGCCCTGAGCCCCGACGCCCGGCACGAGCACCGGACCGCCCAGTGCGCTGACATCCGGTGGTTCGGCGAGCGTGGCGCCGACGACAACGCCGACAGATCCGGGTGTGGGCAGGCGATCACGATTGACCGCGGCCGCGGCGTCCACAATCGACTGCGCGACGGTTCGACCGCCGGTCTCGGCGCGCTGAACGGTCGCGCCCTCGGGGTTGGATGTCGCGGCGAGGACGAAGACACCGCGGCCGTTGGTCTCTGCGGTGTCGAGCAGCGGCTGCAACGATCCGAAGCCCAGATACGGCGATGCGGTCACGGCGTCGGCGGCCAGCGGCGAATCACCCGACCACGCATTCGCGTAGGCGGCCATCGTCGAGCCGATGTCCCCGCGTTTGGCGTCGGCCAACACCAGCACACCGGCGTCGCGCAGCGCAGCGATGGTGTGCTCCAGCACCGTGAATCCCGCGGCACCGTACGCCTCGAAGAAAGCCACCTGCGGTTTCACGATCGCGAAGCCGGCGAACGCCTCCACACAGATATCGCAGAACCGTGACAAGCCGTCGGCGTCGGCGCTCAGCCCCCAGGCGCTCAGCAGCTCGGGATGCGGATCGATACCGGGACACAACGGGCCACGGGCAGCGATCGCCTCGGCCAGCCGGGAGCCGAAACCCGTCACGACCCCAGCACGCTGTGCAGCTCCTGCAGCGACATCACGCCGATGTCCCCGCGAATGCCCGCCTCGATACCCTGGACGGCCGCAGAGGCGCCCTGCACGGTGGTCACGCACGGGATGTTCATCGACACTGCGGCCGAGCGGATCTCGTAGCCGTCGATACGAGGACCCGAGTTGCCGTACGGCGTATTGATCACCATGTCGACTTCACCGGACCGAATCAGGTCCACCGCCGACGAGGCTGGTCGCCCCTCCCCTGGATCTTCGAAGTGCTTGCGCACCTCGTCGCATGGAATACCGTTGCGCCGCAACATCTCGGCGGTGCCCGCGGTGGCCAGCACGCGGAAGCCCAGATCGGCGAGCCGCTTCACCGGGAACACCAGCGAGCGTTTGTCGCGGTTAGCCACGGAGACGAAGATCGTGCCCTCGGCGGGCAGCGATCCGTACGCCGCGGTCTGGCTCTTGGCGAAGGCGGTGCCAAAGTCGTGATCGATGCCCATCACCTCGCCGGTCGACTTCATCTCGGGGCCGAGCAGCGAATCGATCTGCGAACCGTCGGCCTTCCGGAAGCGATGGAAGGGCAGGACCGCTTCCTTGACCGCGACCGGGGCATTGCGTGCGGTCGTCGCGCCGTCACCGGTGGGCGGCAGTACTCCTTCTTGGCGCAGTTCGGCGATGGTGGCGCCCAACATGACTCGGGCACAGGCTTTTGCGAGTGGCACTGCCGTCGCCTTCGAGACGAACGGCACCGTCCGGCTGGCGCGTGGATTGGCCTCCAGCACGTACAGCACGTCGTCCTTCAGCGCGTACTGCACGTTGAGCAGACCGACCACGCCAATGCCGTGGGCGATCGCCTCGGTCGCGCGCCGCACGGATTCGATATCGCTGCGGCCCAAGGTCACCGGCGGCAGCGCGCAGGCCGAGTCGCCGGAGTGAATGCCGGCCTCCTCGATGTGCTCCATGACGCCGCCGATGTACACCTCGGTGCCGTCGCACAGTGCGTCGACGTCGATTTCGATGGCGTCCTCGAGGAAGCGGTCCACGAGCACCGGGTGTTCGGGTGAAAGTTCGGTGGCCCGGGTGATGTAGCCCTGCAGGGTCTCCTCGTCGTAGACGATCTCCATGCCTCGGCCGCCCAGGACGTAGGACGGGCGAACCAGCACCGGATAACCGATGTCGGCGGCGATCCGGCGGGCCTGCTCGAAGCTGGTCGCGGTGCCGAACCGCGGCGCGGGCAGTCCAGCGGTGTTGAGCACCTCGCCGAACGCGCCACGGTCTTCAGCAAGGTCGATCGCCTTGGGACTGGTGCCGACGATCGGCACGCCTGCCGTCTCCAGCCGCTCCGCCAGACCGAGTGGGGTCTGACCGCCGAGCTGCACGATGACCCCAACGACGCCGGGACCTCCTGCGCCGGAAGCGGATTCGGCATGATAGACCTCGAGCACGTCCTCGAACGTCAGCGGTTCGAAGTACAGCCGGTCGGCAGTGTCGTAGTCGGTAGAGACGGTCTCCGGGTTGCAGTTGACCATGACGGTCTCGAATCCGGCCTGGCTCAGCGTGGTGGCGGCGTGCACGCAGCTGTAGTCGAACTCGATGCCCTGCCCGATGCGGTTCGGGCCTGAGCCGAGGATGAGCACCTTTGGCTTCTCGGTCTGCGGCGCGACCTCGCTCTCCGCCGCGGGGTCGAGTTCGTAGCTGCTGTAGTGATACGGCGTCTTGGCTTCGAATTCGGCCGCACAGGTGTCGACGGTCTTGTACACCGGGTGAATGCCGAGCCGGGTCCGCAGGGACCGCACGCCGATCTCACCGGCCAATTCGGGTCGCAGGGCGGCGATTTGACGATCGGACAGGCCGTGGTACTTGCCGCGCCGCAGGAGCTGTTCGTCGAGCACCGGTGCGTCTAGCAGTTCGGCGCGCAGCGTGACCAGTCCCGCGATCTGTTCGACGAACCACGGATCGACACCAGAGGCCTCCGCCACCTGCTCGACGGTGGCGCCCTTGCGCAGCGCCAATTCGATGTCGTACAGCCGCCCGTCGGTCGGCGTCCTCAGGCCCGTGAGCAGGTCATCGACGGAAACGTCGGGGTCGGGCTTCGTCCAGAACCCGGCGCGACTGGTTTCCAACGACCGCATCACCTTGCCGAGCGCTTCGATGAAGTTGCGGCCCAACGACATCGCCTCGCCCACGGATTTCATGGTCGTGGTGAGTGTGGGGTCTGCGCCCGGGAACTTCTCGAACGCGAAGCGGGGCGCCTTGACGACGACATAGTCCAGGGTCGGCTCGAAGCACGCCGGCGTTTCCTTGGTGATGTCGTTGACGATCTCGTCGAGGGTGTAGCCGATCGCCAGTTTCGCGGCGATCTTCGCGATCGGGAAGCCCGTCGCCTTCGACGCCAGCGCACTGGAACGCGAGACGCGTGGGTTCATCTCGATCACGACGAGGCGGCCGTCGGCGGGATTCACGGCGAACTGGATGTTGCACCCACCGGTGTCGACGCCGACCTCACGCAGGATCTCGATGCCCAGACTGCGCATCTTCTGGTACTCGCGATCGGTCAGCGTCATCGCCGGCGCCACCGTGACCGAATCGCCGGTGTGCACACCCATCGGGTCGAAGTTCTCGATCGAGCAGACGACCACCACGTTGTCGTGGCCGTCGCGCATCAGCTCGAGCTCGAATTCCTTCCAGCCGAAGATCGATTCCTCGATCAGGACGTTGGCGCTCGGCGATGCCGCCAGCCCCTCGCCGGCCATCCGGTCCACATCCTCGGCGGAGTAGGCCATGCCCGAACCGAGCCCGCCCATCGTGAACGAGGGCCGCACCACCACCGGCAATCCGAGCTCGGCGACCGTCTCGCGGACCTCGTCCATCGTGAAACACACACGGGAGCGGGCAGATTCGCCGCCGACCTTGCTGACGATGTCCTTGAACTTCTGCCGGTCCTCGCCGCGCTGGATCGCCTCGAAATCGGCACCGATCAGCTCGACACCCCAGCGCTCGAGCGCTCCGTTCTCGTATAGCGCGACAGCGGTGTTCAGTGCCGTCTGCCCGCCGAGGGTGGCCAACAACGCGTCGACCTTGTTGCCCCGCTCGGCATGCTGGGCGAAGATCTTCTCGACGAACGCCGCGGTGATCGGTTCGACATAGGTGTGATCGGCGTACTCCGGGTCGGTCATGATCGTCGCCGGATTCGAGTTGATCAGACTCACTTGCAGGCCTTCTTCGCGGAGCACGCGGCACGCCTGTGTTCCCGAGTAGTCGAACTCACACGCCTGGCCGATGATGATCGGCCCGGAGCCGATCACGAGCACGTGGTTCAGGTCGCGGCGCTTCGGCATCAGCGGCCCTCCGCCATCAGGTCGACGAACTGGTCGAACAGGTAGTTCGCATCCTGTGGGCCCGCAGCGGCCTCGGGGTGGTACTGCACCGAAAAGGCTCTCCCATCAACCAGTTTGATGCCCTCGACGACGCCATCGTTGGCGCAGGTGTGACTGACGATCGCGGTACCGAAGTCGGTGTCGAACGTTTCGCCGGCCTCACCTTCGAGTGCGAACCCGTGGTTCTGCGCGGTCACCGCGACCCGACGGGTGGCGTGGTCCATGACGGGCACGTTGATGCCACGGTGACCGAAGACCATCTTGTATGTCGAGCGTCCCAGCGCGCGGCCGAGGATTTGATTGCCGAAGCAGATGCCGAAAAGCGGTATCCCCGCGCCGAGGACTTCCCGTGTCACACCGACGATGTGGTCGGCGGTGGCGGGGTCGCCGGGCCCGTTGGACAGAAATACGCCATCGGGATTGAGGTCGGCGATCTGGTCGTACGTGACCGTTGACGGGATCACGTGGCTGCGGATGCCGCGGGCGGCGAAGTTGCGCGGTGTGTTGGTCTTGATGCCGAGGTCGATCGCCGCGACGGTGAAGCGTGGAAGTCCTTCGGGTTCGACGATGTAGGTGGCGTCGGTGCTGACCTCGCCGGCCAGGTTGGCGCCCAGCATCGACGGCTGATCGCGGACACGGGCGAGCAATTCGTCGGCGTGCGAAAGCGCGTCGCCCGAGAACACTCCGGCCTTCATCGAGCCGAGACTGCGCAGGTGCCGTACCACGGCGCGGGTGTCGATTCCCGCAACCCCGACGATGCCCTGACGGACGAGCTCGTCGTCGAGAGTGCCTGTCGCGCGCCAGTTCGAGGCCCGTGGGGACGGATCGCGTACGGCGTAGCCGGCCACCCAGATCTTGTCGCCGCGGCTCTCCGCGTCCTCCTGGTTCCACCCGGTGTTGCCGATCTGCGGGGCGGTGGCCACCACGATCTGCCCGTGATAGCTGGGATCGGTCAACGTTTCCTGGTACCCGGACATGCCGGTGGAGAACACCGCTTCGCCGAGCGTCTGGCCGATCGCACCGAACGCCGTGCCGGTGAAGATGCGTCCGTCTTCCAGGACCAGTACTGCCCGGCTCATGCGGTCTCCAGCCACGGGTCGTACGCTGCGCGGTTGTCGGCGCGGAACCCGGTATCGATCTCGGTGCCCGACGGCAGGCGCCACCTGATGGCGAGGATGCCCTCGTGGGTCAGCGCCTTCCCCGCGACCCCGCGCTCGGTGCGGATCGCGGTGATCGACTCTTCGGGTATCCAGATCGGTCCTGCGCCATTGCGCTGCAACATGATCCCTTCGGGGTAACGGGTCAGCACCGCCTTGTGGCGGAATCCGAGATCGCCGACGGCGACGCGGTCGTTCCAATGCGGGACAAGCGTGCTGCCGACATACATACCCCTGGTGGCGGCCACGATCGCCGATCCCACGGTGTCGGGAAGCGGTGGCAGGGTGCCGATCAGTTCGGCCTGCCGCTCGGCGCGGCGACGCCAACCGCGCAGCATCGCCTGGATGATGACGGCGATCAGCACAGCCAGCACCGCGGCCATGATCAGCGACCCGACCAGCGTCCCGGTGTTCATGCCGGACTCTTCCCGTCGCGGGCAGTGACCTTGCCCCGCAACAGTGTCAACGTCACCGTCGCAGGCAACTCCATCGATTCGTACGGCGTGTTGTCGGAGCGGCTCGCCAGCTCGGACCCCTCCACCGTCCACGTCGCGTCGGGATCGACGACGGTCAGGTTGGCGGGCTCACCTGCCTCCAGCGGTCGGCCCTGGTCCGGCAATCCGACGATGCGGGCCGGGTTTTCGCTCATCACCCGGGCGACGTCGCGCCAGGTGAGCAGGCCGGGACGCACCATGGTCTGGACGACCACCGACAGCGCGGTCTGCAGGCCGAGCATCCCAGGGCGCGCGTGGGCGAACTCGCACATCTTCTCGTGCTCGGCATGCGGCGCGTGGTCGGTGGCGACGCAGTCGATCACCCCGTCGGCGAGCGCCTGGCGCAGGGCCTCGGCGTCGGCGGCCTCACGAAGCGGTGGATTCACCCGGTTTCGGCCGTCGTAGGAGGCCAGCCGGCCGTCGTCGAGCAGAAGATGGTGCGGGGTCACCTCGGCGGTGATCGAAATGCCTTGTTCCTTGGCCCATCTGACGATCTCGACAGTGCCCGCGGTGGAGGCATGGCAGATGTGCACGCGTGCGCCGGCGTCGCGTGCCAGTAACGCGTCCCGGGCGACAATGGACTCTTCGGCCGCTCGAGGCCAGCCCGCCAACCCCAGCAGCGCCGCGTTGGGCCCCTCGTGTGCCACCGCACCGACGGTGAGGCGGGGCTCCTCGGCATGCTGGGCGATGAGCACACCCAGGCCCGTCGCATATTCCAGTGCGCGGCGCATGATCAGCGGGTCGTGAACGCAGATGCCGTCATCGGAGAACATCCGCACCTGCCCGGCACCGTTGGCCATCATGCCCATCTCGGTGAGCTGGGCACCGGCCAGACCCATCGTCACCGCACCGACGGGATGCACGTCGACGAGCCCGACCTGCTGGCCGCGGTGCCACACGTGATCGGTGACGACCGGGCTGTCTGCGACCGGGTTGGTGTTGGCCATGGCGAACACCGCGGTGTAGCCACCCAAAGCGGCTGCGGCCGAGCCGGTTTCGATGTCCTCGGCGTACTCCCGGCCAGGCTCGCGCAGATGTGTGTGCAGGTCGACGAATCCGGGAAGCAGAATCTGACCGGTAGCGTCGACGACATCGGCATCGTCGGGAACGTCGAGCCCGGCACCGATGTCAGCGATCTGGCCGTCGGAGACGAGCACGTCGACCCGGTCACCCTCGCCGTAGAGGCGCACCCCGCGGATCAGGACGCTCATACGCTCATCGCTTCCACCTCAGCGCCCACCAGCAGGTGGAACAATACCGCCATTCGGATATGCACACCGTTGGAAACCTGCTGCAGGACAGCCGATTGCGGAGAATCAGCGACGGAGAACGCGATCTCCATGCCGCGCACCATCGGGCCGGGGTGCAGGACTACCGCGTTACCCGGAAGCAGTGCCTGGCGCTTCTCAGAGAGGCCGTACAGCACCGAGTACTCGCGCGCGGATGGGAAGAATCCGCCGGTCATCCGCTCGGCCTGCACACGCAGCATCAGCACCGCGTCGGCGACGGGCAATTCGGCGTCGAGGTCGTGCGACACGGTGACAGGCCAGTCTGCGACCCCGACCGGCAGCAGCGTGGGCGGGGCGACGAGCACCACTTCTGCGCCGAGCGTGTCGAGCAGCAGCACGTTGGACCGCGCGACCCGGCTGTGCAGCACGTCGCCGACTATGACAACTCGCTTGCCTTCGATGTCGCCGAGCCGTTGGCGGATGGTGAGCGCGTCGAGCAGTGCCTGCGTCGGGTGCTCGTGAGTGCCGTCGCCGGCGTTGATCACCGACGGGCCACCCTGCTCGGTGAGTGTCCACTCGGCAAGCTGCTGGGCCGCCCCAGAGGCGGGGTGGCGGATGATCAGGGCATCGGCCCCGGCGGCACGCAGGGTGAGGGCGGTGTCTCGAAGCGACTCACCTTTGGAGACAGAGGATCCCGACGCGCTGACATTGATGACGTCGGCACTCATCCATTTGCCTGCGACCTCGAATGACACCCGCGTGCGGGTGGAGTTCTCGTAGAACATCGTGATGATGGTGCGGCCGCGAAGCGTCGGCAGTTTCTTGACCTCGCGGCCGAGCAGAGCCTGGCTGAACCGGTCGGCGTTGTCGAGAATCGCCAGCGCTTCAGCCCGCGACAGGTCGCCGGTTGAGAGCAGGTGCTTCATCTTGCGGGCCCTCCCTGCGGTGCGATCCAGATGCCCTCGACTTGATCGTCTTCGGTCAGCCGCACCTTGACGTTCTCGGCCCTCGAGGTCGGCACGTTCTTGCCCACGTAGTCGGCCCGAAGTGGCAGCTCCCGGTGCCCGCGGTCGACGAGGACTGCGAGCTGGACGGCCCGTGGCCGGCCGATGTCGCGCAGTGCGTCCAGCGCCGAGCGCACGGAGCGACCGGTGTAGAGGACGTCATCGACCAGGATTACGAGAGTGCCGTCGATGCCGCCCTCAGGGATCGAGGTGTCCTCCAGCGGTCGGGGTGGCTTGCTGCCGAGATCGTCACGGTAGAGCGTGATGTCGAGGCCGCCGCGGGCGACGGTGACGTCGGCGAATTCCTTGATCTTCTCGGCCAGCCGCGCGGCGATGGTCACGCCACGGGTGGGGATGCCGAGAAGGATGACGGTCGGAGCATCGGGACCGTCGAGTGCGGTCTTCTCGATGATTTGATGGGCCATGCGGGAGATGGTCCGGCTGACGTCCGCTGAAGACATCAGTTCCCGGTCGGTGCCAGGCGCGCCCAAGGTAACCCTGACCTCCTTCTCCGCCTCTCAGGACGGCTCTTTAAAGGATGTCGAAACTGCGGGGAGCTTAGCACCTGCATTTCGGCCCGCCACACACGACACCATCGGTCCCCGGTGCTTCAGTACGCTGACGTCGATGAAGCTCGACGGTAACCAGACATCCATCCAAGAGGCCATCGACGCCGGGTTGCTCGCCGGGGCGGTGACGCTGGTGTGCCGCGCGGGCGAAGTGCTGCAAGTCAACGAGCTCGGCTACCGCGATGTCGACGCGGGCCAGCCGATGGAACGGGACACGATTTTCCGTATCGCTTCGATGACCAAACCCGTGACCGTCGCCGCCGCGATGAGCCTGGCCGAAGAGGGCAAGCTGTCGCTGTCCGACCCGGTCTCGACCTGGCTGCCCGAGCTGGCCGCTATGCAGGTGCTGGTTGATCCGCGCGGCCCGCTCGACAAGACGACTCCCGCCCGCCGGCAGATCACCATCGACGATCTGATGACCCACCGCAGCGGGCTCGCCTACACGTTCTCCGTGCTCGGTCCGCTGAGCAAGGCATACGGGCGGATGTCCTTCCGCCAGGATCAGGACCGCTGGCTGGCCGAGCTTGCGACGCTGCCGCTGGTGCACCAGCCCGGTGACCGACTGACCTACAGTCACGCAACCGACGTACTGGGTATTGCGCTGTCGCGGATCGAGGGCAAGTCACTCTCTGACGTCTTGTCGGAGCGCATCTTTCAACCGCTCGGGATGGTCGACACCGGTTTCTCGGTGGGCACCGCGGGACGGCCACGCGCCGCGACGATGTACAAGCTCGACGCAGATATGGTGCTTCAGCACGACGTGATGGGTCCGGCGCCGATCGTCGATCCGCCGTTCTGCACCGGCGGCGCCGGCCTGTGGTCCACCGCCGACGACTACCTTCGGTTTGCCCGGATGCTGCTCGGCGGCGGCACATTGGACGGTGTTCGGGTGCTGTCGGAGAAATCGGTCGAACTGATGCGCACCGACCGGTTGACCGACGAGCAGAAGCGGCAACCCTTTCTGGGGTCGCCGTTTTGGGTCGGCCGCGGCTTCGGGCTCAACCTCTCGGTCGTGACCGACCCCGCCAGATCACGGCAACTCTTCGGCCCCGGTGGCCTCGGCACGTTCAGTTGGCCCGGCGCGTACGGCACGTGGTGGCAAGCCGACCCGAGCGGCGATCTGGTACTCATCTACTTGATCCAGAATCTCCCTGAAATCAACGCCGACATGGCAGCGGCCGTCGCGGGCAACACCTCGTTGGCGAAGCTGCAAAGCGCACAGCCCAAGTTCGTCCGTCGGACGTATCAAGCGCTTGATCTCTGACGCTACGGTGTTGGCATGACCCAGCCCACGGTGGTGATCAGCGGCGCCGGAATTGCCGGGCCCGCACTGGCGTTCTGGCTGACGCGCAACGGATTCCGCGTCATCATCGTGGAGACCGGACCCGGGATCCGGCCCGGCGGCCAGACTGTCGACCTGCGGGGCGCCGGCGGCGATGTCGTCGAGCGGATGGGCCTGATGGACGAGATGGAGCGGCGGTCGCTGTTCCAGCGTGGCATCGCATGGGTGAAGTCCGATGGCAGCCGACGCGCGGAGATGCCCGTGACGGCATTCGACGGCAACGGCCCGGTCTCCAAGCTGGAGATCCTGCGCGGCGATCTGGTGGATGTGCTGTATCAGGCCACGACGGACACGGCGGAGTACCGCTTCAACACCCGAATCTCCGATCTCGCACAGGATCCCACCGGGGTCGACGTGACGTTGTCCGATGGCAGCACATTGAGGGTGGACCTCGTAGTCGGCGCCGACGGTCCGCATTCCGCGGTGCGGCGCTTGGTGTTCGGGCCCGAGGAACAGTTCGTCAAGCCGATCGGCGGCTACAACGCCTGGTTCTCGGCGCCGGACCGCATCGGCCTGGACTCCTGGTATCTGATGTATCAGGCACCGGGTGGTCTCAATGCCTCGATGCGGCCTTCACACGATCCGTCGATCGCGAAGGCGGGGTTGGCCTTTCAGTCGGAGCCCATTGTCTACGACCGGCACAACCTCGACGAACAGCGACAGATCCTTGTCGAGCGGTTCGCCGGCGCGGGCTGGGAATGCGATGCGCTGCTGGCCGCAGCGCAGGAAGCCGACGACTTCTACTTCGACTCACTCGCGCAGGTCCACATGCCATCGTGGTCTTCGGGGCGGGTCACACTGGTCGGCGACGCAGGTTACTGCGCCTCACCGCTCAGCGGCATGGGCACCAGCCTGGCTCTGGTCGGCGCCTACGTTCTCGCCGGCGAACTTGGACCAGCGGATTCGCTTGACGCCGAACACCTTCAGGCCGCGCTGAAGCGCTACGGAACTGTGATGCGGCCCTACGTCGACACCTGCCAGGACCTACCCAACAACATCGACCGGTTCGCACCTATGACGGAGAAAGAGATCGCGGACAATGCGATGGCGATGAAGTGGATGCAGCGCTGGCCATTTCGCCCCATCGCCGCCAGGGTGTGGTTCCAGATCGCCGATTCCATCGACCTTCCGGACTACGCCGCCGCATCGGCCGACGAGTAGCGGCACTACTCGATACAGCGCGAGAGCACCCGGCCGAACTGAAGCAGGCGCTGCATCTGGGCCAGACCGCCGTTGTCGACCGACTTGTAGTAGCGGAACGATTCGCAGTAGATGTCGGTCTCGGTCACCGACTTCTGCCGCGACCGGGTGACCAGTTGGGTGTACATCCGCAGTCGGACCTCCGAAAGCCTGCGGGTGCCGTCGTCAAGCGCCTCGTACTCGGTGGTGAGCACATGGTCGGTGATGGTCAGTCCATACTCGAGTACGGCGCCCAGTCCTGCGGTGCTCCCATTTACGTCCCTGCGCCCGAATCGCCCGTGCCCCGAACAGCTTCTGCAGCCGCCCGGATCTGCGGTGTCACCAACATCACCTGACCCAGCACACCGTTGACGAAACCCGGTGAGTCGTCGGTGGACAACTGCTTGGCGAGTTCGACGGCTTCGTCGACGGCGACCGGTTCGGGAACATCTTCGGCGTGCAGCAGTTCCCACACCGCCACCCGCAGGATCGCCCGGTCGACAGCGGGCAGCCGGTCCAGCGTCCAGCCCTGCAGATGCGCGGCGATCAGATCGTCGATGTGCGCGGTGTGTTCGGTGACCCCACGCGCCACCGTCACCGTGTACGGATTCAGCGGTGAAACGTCGGACTGCGTCTGAGACAGGGCGCTACGCGACTCGGCTACCTCCGCGGGCGTGATCCCGCGCGCCTCGGCTTCGAAGAGCAGGTCGACGGCGCGCTTTCTGGCCTGATGGCGGCCACGGTCGGATCGCCGGTTTCTCCCGTCGCCCCGGATGTCAGGCATTCACCCTTCCCAGGTAGCTGCCGTCCCGCGAATCCACCTTCAGCTTGTCGCCGGTGTTGATGAACAACGGCACCTGGATCTCTGCACCGGTTTCGACGGTGGCGGGTTTGGTGCCCGCGCTGGACCGGTCGCCCTGCAGGCCCGGCTCGGTATGGGTGACCTCGAGTTCGACGGTGACCGGCAGTTCGAGATACAGCGGCGCGCCGTCGTGAAAGGCGATCTGCACCGGAAGGCTCTCGAGCAGGAACTTGGCGGCATCGCCGACGAGCGACTCCGGCAACGGGTGCTGCTCGTAGTCCTGGGAGTCCATGAACACGAAGTCGGAGCCATCGCGGTACAGATAGGTGGCGTCGCGGCGGTCGACGGTGGCGGTCTCGACCTTCACACCGGCGTTGTAGGTCTTGTCGACGACTTTGCCTGACAACACGTTCTTGAGCTTGGTACGCACGAACGCGGGGCCCTTGCCGGGCTTGACGTGCTGGAATTCGATGATCTGCCACAGTTGGCCGTCAATCTGAAGGACGAGCCCGTTCTTGAAGTCGGCGGTCGATGCCACGGTTGATTGTTCTCCTGTTCAGAGGATCGCCAGTTCCTTGGGGAACCGGGTGAGCAAGTCAGGGTTCGGGTGTGAGTCACTGCCGACGACAAGCGTGTCCTCGATTCGGACGCCGCCGCGGTCTGGCAGATAGACACCGGGTTCCACGGTCACCGCGGAGCCAGCAAGCAGTGTACCGGCGGATGACGCGCTGATTCCCGGCGCTTCGTGTATCTGCAAACCGACCCCGTGCCCCAATCCGTGACCGAAGTTCTCGGCATATCCCGCGTCGGCGATAATCTGTCGCGACGCCGCGTCGACGTCGGAGAGCGTGACCCCGGGTGCGAGCGCCTCTCGGCCGGCCCGCTGCGCGGCCGCCACCAGTTCGTAGACGTCGAGCTGCCACTGGGCGGCCTGCGACAACACGAAAGTCCGCGTCATGTCGGAGTGGTAGCCGCACACCAGCGCCCCGAAGTCGATCTTGACGAAGTCCCCCGCGGCCAGCACCGCGTCGGTCGGCCGATGGTGCGGGATCGCGGAGTTGGGCCCGGCGGCCACGATGGTTTCGAACGACCTGCCGTCGGCGCCGTGATCCAGCATCAGCGCCTCGAGTTCGCGGCCCACCTCTTTTTCGGTACGGCCCGGACGCAACCCACCCCGCTCGATGAGATCGTGCAGCGCCGCATCGGCGGCCTCACACGCCAACCGCAACAACGCGATCTCGCCGGCGTCCTTGACCTCGCGCAACGCCTCCACCGTTCCCGAAGCCCGGACCAGTTCGGTCCTGTCTCCCGCGGCCTTGGCGAGCACGGTGAACATGTCGACGGTCACCACATGACTCTCGAAGCCGACGCGGGACAGTCCGTCGGCCGACGCACGCGCAACCAGATGCGGCCCGCAGGCCCGCTCGATGACTAGTTCGGCGTCGGGCGCCTGTTGCGCGGCCTGGGTGCGGTAGCGCCCGTCGGTGGCCAGCACCGGTGTCGGGTCCTCCGAGCGAATCAGCAGTGCCGCGTTGGACCCCGTGAAGCCGGACAGATATCGGACGTTGACCAGGTCCGATACCAACATGGCGTCCAGATCGTCGGCGACCAGTCGCTGACGCAGCCGGTCCCGGCGCTGTGAAATAGTCACGGTTGTTGAACCTACTCGCTAAGGTGTGGCCTCATGAGTAAGTGGTTGCTGCGCGGACTGGTGTTCGCGGCCCTGATGGTGATCGTGCGATTGCTGCAGGGAGCGATGATCAACGCGTGGGAGACCAGGGCCGGGCTGATCAGTCTCATTCTGGTGCTTCTCTACGCCGTCATCGTGTTCGTGTGGGGCCTGGCCGACGGCCGCGCCGACGCCCGCGCCAATCCCGATCCGGACCGCCGCGGCGACCTGTCCATGACATGGCTGCTGGCCGGCCTGTTCGCCGGCATCGTCAGTGGCGCCGTCGCATGGTTCATCCACCTCTTCTACAAGTCCCTCTACGTCGAGGGGCTGATCAACGAACTCACCACCTTCGCGGCGTTCACCGCGTTGCTGGTGTTCCTGATCGCCCTCCTTGGCGTCACCATCGGCCGCTGGCTCGTCGACCGCAACGCACCCCCGGTCACCCGGCACCGTTCCGGAGACGACGAGCGCGCTGACACCGACGTGTTCGCCGCTGTCAACCAGCCCGAGGGCGAGCGCACCGAGGAGTACGAGACGGTCGAGACCCGTCGCGACAAGTAGTCCTCGCGTCTTGTGACGACCTGAGCTCCTCAAGTCGAACGTGAATCCGGACGAATTCTGCACGTCCGATCAATGGAGCGTGCTGTCGTCCGCCGCGTCCCACTCCCAGTTCGCGGGCGTGCTCGGTGGCTTCCTGATCACCGCGATCGCCCTGCTGATGGACAAGAAGAGCCGCGAGAGCATTCACACGCTCGCGCTGTTCTCCTCCGCGGTGCTGATCCTGATGCTGTCCAGCTTCCTGTTCAGCCTGATCACCGGCAACCAGGTGCCTGACGAGGGCGATGCGCGCGGCATCTGCGCGATCGCGTGGACGCAGGGTGCGGTGTCGACGGGAATGCTCGCCGCGGGCGCGACGGCCCTGTTCGGCGGGCTGGGCTGGATGCTCGCAAGTCATGCGGTCAACAGGGTGTCCGAGCAAGACCCCGAGGACGTCGGCGCGTACTGCTTTCTCGCTGATCTGGGTGGCTGGCTGACATTTGCCGCGGCCATGACGACGACGCTGATCCTGTCCGAGACCGCCATCGACTATTTGCATTTCATGTACGGCCGCAGGCCCGAGATCTGGGTGACCGGCATCATCATCGCGACCGCCGCGCTGGTCATCGTTGCGGATTTCGTGCTTGTGTACGTCCGGACCAAGATGCTGCGCAGATCGTTGGCCGACAGCGGCGCACCGACCCGTCTGGCACTCCGCTCGATCAAGGTCGCCACCATAGCCACGTTAATTCTGGCGATCGGGGCGTCGTGGCTGGCGGTCAGCCTCGCCCGAATTCCCAAGACCTGGTTGACAGATCCGGCCGCCGGTCTGACCGCGTTCATCCTGATACTGACGTTCGTGCTACCCACGATCGTCTCGACAGCGATCTGCTACTCGGTGGCCAGCACCGACGAGCGCGCCTCCATCCGAGGAACTCGAGCCAAAGCAGCGCCGCGACGCTAGTTGAGCGGCACCGACATTCGGTCGGCCAGCGCTTTGACGGTGGATCCAAATGTCTCCAACACACGTATGCCGCCGTTGTCGCCGGAGTCGACAGCGAAGACCGCGTGGTCGGTGTAGACGCGGCTGACGCACCTGGTGCCGGTGAGCGGATAGGTGCACTGCGGCACCAGCTTCGCCTTGCCGTCCTTGGCGAACAGATTCATCATGACGAACACACTTTTCGCGCCGATGGCCAAATCCATGGCGCCACCGACCGCCGGAATGGCGTCGGCCGCACCGGTGTGCCAGTTGGCCAGATCGCCGTGCTGACTGACCTGGAATGCACCGAGCACGCATACGTCGAGATGGCCACCGCGCATCATCGCAAACGAGTCGGCGTGGTGAAAGTACGATGCGCCAGGGGTTTCGGTGACGGGCACCTTGCCCGCATTCGTCAGATCCGCGTCGATCTGATCACCGACCGCTTCCCCACCCATGCCGAGCATGCCGTTCTCGGTGTGCAGCACCACACCCGCCTCCGGGGTCAAGTATTCGGCGACCGTCGTCGGTTGTCCGATCCCGAGGTTGACGTATGAACCGGGCGGAATATCGCGGGCAATGACCGCCGCCAGTTCGCGGCGGTCGAGCGGACCGCGATCCAGACGCTCGACGGTGGTGGTACGACTTGGGATGTGGAGCGTCACGACGCCGCCTCCCTCATACGTCGGTCGGCCGAAAGGTCGAGGATGCGGTCCACGAAGATTCCGGGTGTGACGACGATTTCAGGATCGATGGATCCCGCTTCGACCACCCGGGACACCTCGGCGATGGTGAGCGACGCCGCGGTGGCCATCACCGGACCGAAATTGCGAGCAGTCTTGCGGTACAACAGATTCCCCGCCCGATCGCCGATATGGGCGCCGATGAGCGCGACGTCGCCCCGGATCGGGTATTCCAGCACATAATCTCGACCGTCGATGGTTCGGGTCTCCTTCCCTTCAGCAAGGGGGGTGCCGACACCGGTCGGGCAGAAGAACGCACCGATCCCCGCACCCGCCGCCCTGATCCGCTCTGCCAGGTTTCCCTGCGGAACCACCTCGAGGTGAACCTTGCCGGCGCGGTACAACTCGTCGAAGACATACGAATCCGTCTGCCGGGGAAACGAGCAGATGACCTTGGTGACGCGACCGGCGGCGAGCAGTGCGGCCAGGCCGGTGTCGCCATTGCCCGCGTTGTTGCTGACGATGGTGAGATCGGTCGCGCCCTGTTGAATCAGGGCGTCGATCAGTGTGGTTGGCATACCCGCCATGCCGAAGCCGCCGACGAGAACTGTTGATCCGTCATGGATGCCGGCGACGGCGTGCCGGGCGGCATCACAGATCTCGGTGCGGCTCATGACCTCTCCCCCTTGTCACTGTCGAAGCCCGGTAGTACGTCGGCCGCAATACGGAAGGCGGTGTTGGCATCCGGCACGCCGCAGTAGATCGCGGTCTGCATCAGCAGCTCCTTGATCTCGTCGTTGGACAGCCCGTTGCGCCGGGCGGCAATCAGATGCATCTTGAGTTCTTCGTGGTGTCCGCGCGCCACCAACGCCGTGAGTGTGATCAGCGAGCGGCTGCGGCGGTCCAGGCCCGGCCGCGTCCAAATTGCGCCCCAGGCATATTCGGTGATGAACCGCTGAAAGTCGGCGGTGAATTCGGTGGTCGCCGCGATGGCCCGGTCGACGTGCGCGTCGCCGAGGACCTCACGCCGAACCGCAAGCCCACCCGCGTACACCTCGTCGGTGGTGGCCGGAATCGGCGCGGTCGCCGCACGTGCGTGTTCGGCGATCAGCTGCGCGACTCGGTTCGGCGCTTCGGCGGGCGCGAGATGTCCCACCCCCTCCAATACGACCAAGCGCCCATCCTTGACTCCGGAGGCTATGCGCTGCAGGTGATCCGGTGGCGTGGCAATGTCGTGACTGCCCGCGACGGCAAGGACCGGTGTGCTGATCTCCGGCAGCCGGTCGGTGACGTCGAATCCACCCAATGCCTCACACACCTGCGCGTAGGAGCCGGCGTCGGCGCTACGCAGAGCATCGAGCAAAGCCGAGCTGGTGACGGAGTCGCGCGCCGCGAAGCCGCTGGGGAACCACCGCTGCGTCGCGGCGGCGATCAGAGTCTCGGTTCCCGACGCGCGGACGGTTTCAGCGCGTTCGGCCCACGCGTCCGGGGTGCCGATCACCGCGCCCGTGCACAGCAGAGTGGCCGACGCAACACGGTACGGGGCATCCAACATCAGTTGCAGCCCGACGCAGCCTCCGACCGAATCACCTGCGTAATCGAATGATTCGCGGGTGAACTGGTCGGCAAGCGCCAGCACGCCTGCGGCGAGTTCGGCAAGGGTGAAGGCGTCCGTGATTTCGCCGCGGCCATGCCCTGGAAGGTCCCAGCCGACGACGCGCCATTTGTCAGTCAGTTCGGCTGCGGCCCGGCTCCACAAGGTGGTGGCAGAGGTGCCGAGCGATGGCCCGAGAAGAAGCAACGGGGCGGTGTCCCGCCCGCCGAACTCGGTGGCGACGATGCGCGGGATACTCATGGCACGTCCTTGAGGTAGTGACCGGCCCGTTGCAGCGCGGAGTCGACGAGCTGTTCGGCAGCGCCGAGGTATTCCGCTGCCGGACCACGTCCGGTCAAGTCCGCCATCGTCTGCTGCTCGGCTAGTACGCCGTCGCCGGCTGCGGCCAGATTCGCAGTCGCGCGGGTCGCGTCGATCTGCAATCCGGTGAGGAGTTCGGTCGTGTGGGCGGCGGCGACGACGGTGCGCCGCGCCAACGTCCGCAGGGTCGCCCATTCGGCATGCCATGCGCCGTCGGAACGTTCGTCGACGGACATCGCCGATGCGGTGTGCAGCGTGGCGGCCAGCGACCCTGTCGTCATCGCGGTACGGCGGATCAGCACCGAGCGCACCGGATTGTTCTTGTGGGGCATGGTCGATGACTTGCCCCCGCTCGCCTCGGCGAGCTCACCGATCTCTGGCCGACTGCCCGTCGCGACGTCGCTGGCGATGTATCCCCACGCGTCGCAACAGCCGACCAGCCCGTCGCCGATCCGGGTGATTGCAGATCGCGAGGTGTGCCACGGTGGCGCCGGAGCCAGCCCCAGCGCACGTGCCATCGAGTCACCCAGTCGGATCGCATTTTCCGCCGATCCGCTCAGCTCAACGGCGGCAGCCAGGGTTCCCACGGCACCCCCCGCCTGGACCGGCACCCGCAACTCAGCCAGCGGTTCCGCTGCATCCAGCACCGCGCACAGCCACCGGGCTACTTTGACGCCCGCGGTGCTCGGCAGCGCGGCCTGTGTGAGTGTCCTCGCGAGCATCGGTGTGGCACGGTGCTTCTCGGCGAGGTGCGACAGCGTTCGCAGCTGCTCAGCAAGTTCCTCGCGGATGCGAGCGAGCACATCTCGGATGCAAACCATCAGCGCGGTGTCGACGACGTCCTGGCTCGTCAAACCGCGATGTAGCCACTGCGCGGTTGGCTGGGCCGCACGGGCACGCAACAGCCCAACCAATGCGCCGACCGGGTTGCCGTCGACATCGGCGTCTTGCGCGAGTGGCTCGAGGTCGCCTTCGGTGACATACCCACGGAGTTCGGTCCGCGCAGACTGCGGCGCGATTTCGGCATCGACGAGCGCATCCAGCCACGCTTGTTCGACCGCGACCATCGCGTCCAGGAAGGCGCGATCGCTCATCAGATTTCCCGCGCGATGGTCGCCGGGCCAGAACAGGTCGGTCACGGCCGATGCCCCGGATAACTGAGGAAGACGGTCTCGTCGTCATCGCCCTGGAGCTTGATGTCGAACTTCAGACCCGTCTCTTCGCGAGTCGCGATCAGGGTCTGACGGCGATGCGCGGGAAGCGAATTCAGTAGTGGATCGTTCGCGAGCTGATCACCGGGCAGGTACGCGCGGGTGAACAGACGATTCAGCAGTCCGCGGGCGAACACGGTGACGAGGATGAAGGGTGCCGCGCCCGGAGCCGACGCGCCGGGCAGCACGGTGGAGAAGCTGTAGCGGCCCGCATCGTCGGTGGCGGCGCGGCCCCAGCCGGTGAACGTCCAGCCGTCGCGGCGCAGCGAGCCGGTGGCGGAGGGAATCTCGCCGTCGGCGTCGGCCTGCCAGATCTCCAGCAGCGCATCGGGAACCGGGTTTCCGGCCCCGTCGGTTACCAGGCCGTGGAACTGGATGGCGCCGGGCGAGCCGGGCGGCACGAGTTCGTTGCAGCGTTCGAACGGCAGTGCATAGCCGTAGAACGGGCCAACTGTCTGTCCCGGGGTCGCGGTCAGCAGTGTCGACATCAGCGATCGGCTCCTTGGGCGACGGGAGTTCGGCTTGACCCGGTCAGCACGATGTCCCACCGGTAGCCGGTGGCCCACTCATGGGTGGTCACGTCGTGGTCGTAGGTGGCGACCAACCGATCGCGCGCCTTCTGATCGGTGATGGACTGATAGATGGGGTCGAGGGCGAACAGCGGATCACCGGGAAAGTACATCTGGGTGATCATGCGCTGCGTGAATTCGGTTCCGAACAAGGAGAAGTGGATGTGGGCAGGCCGCCACGCGTTGTGGTGGTTCTTCCACGGATAGGGTCCGGGTTTGATGGTGGTGAATCGGTAGTTGCCGTCGTCGTCGGTGAGGCAACGGCCTACGCCGGTGAAGTTCGGGTCGATCGGCGAAGGATGCTGGTCGCGCTTGTGGATATAGCGCCCGCCCGCGTTGGCCTGCCAGATCTCCACCAATTGGCCGCGCACTGCCCGCCCGTCACCGTCGACGATCCGCCCTGTCACCACGATTCGTTCGCCGATGGGCGCGCCGGTGTGCTGGATCGTCAAATCGGATTCGAACGGATGGACGTCGCGCGCACCGAAGCACGGTGTCCACAACTCGACGCCTTCAGGATCGACATGCTGCAGGTCCTTGGTCGGGTGGCGCAGCACGCTGCTCCGGTACGGCGCGTAGTCGAGTCGCGGCTGCGTCTCCTCGACGCCCGATCGCTGATAGGCCGACTCGATCGCGGCGATCTCGCTGCTCACCTCGGCCTGACTCGCCGAGGCACTGTCCGAGTTGACGGTGGGCGTAGCTGTCATGGTGCGCACACTATCCATCTCACATGGGGGTCGTGAAGACTAGAATTTCGCTCAGCGGAAGGATCAGGGAAATGGCAGGCAACACCTCGACACCCGGAGTGACCGTCGCTATGCGTTTGCTGTCGATCATCGCGGCTTTCGACGAGCAGCACCGCAGCCTGGCCCTGTCGGAGCTTGCTCAGCGCGCGGGCCTGCCGGTGCCCACCGCGCATCGGCTCGCGGCCGAACTGGTGGCCGGCGGTGCGCTCGAGCGCCGGACCGACGGGCGCTTCGAGGTCGGCAGGTTGTTGTGGAGTGCAGGTCTGCTGGCGCCTGTCGAAGGCAGGTTGCGCCAGGTTGCCGAGCCTTTTCTGCACGACGTCTACGCCGCGACCATGGCCACGGTGCACCTGGCGATTCGCGAAGGCGCAGAGGTGCTCTACCTCGAGCGGATGATGGGCCGCGCGTCCGTGCCGATCGTCAGCAGCGCCGGTAGCAAGCTGCCCATGCACTGCACCGGGGTCGGCAAGGTCCTGCTCGCGCATGCGCCGAAGGAGATCCAGGATCAAGTGTTTGCCAGCCTTACCCGCGTCACACCCTTTACGATTGTCGCTCAGCCCGTCCTCGCGGGGCAGCTCGAGCGGGTCCGCCGAGACGGCGTGGCGACGACGAACGAAGAGATGTCGCTCGGTGCGTGTTCGCTGGCCGTTCCCGTGGTCCGGGCGTCGGACGGCACCGTGGTGGCGGCGATCGGCGTGGTCGTGCCGAACCTCAAGCGCGATCGGCAAAGGCTGCTCGGTGCCCTGCAGGTCGCCGCGCGCGGCATCGGCCGCTTGCTGTGACATACAGGGCACCACGTCAGCTACCCCCTCAGCGATCGACGAGTTGTCGCGCCGAATCGGGAACCTTGGTGCCCAGCAGGGCGGTCGGCACATCCTTCGTCTCCCGCGCCGTCAGCGCGGCAGCACTGGCGATGAGGCAGACCACCGCGGTGAAGATGCTCGTCGCCACCCAGCCGCCTTCACTCACACCACCGAGTGCGGTGACGATCGCCGGCGCGAAACCCGCCACCAGGAAACCTAATTGGGTGCCGATCGCGAGTCCGGAGAAACGGACCTTCGTGGAGAACATCGCGCCGTAGAACGATGGCCAGACCGCGTTGGCCGCGGCATAGCCGAACGAGAAGGTGGCGATCGCCAACGCGAACATCAGTACGTCGTTGCCACTGCTCATCGAGAGCAGATAAAGGGGCATCAGCGCCGCGGAGGACAGCGCACCGTAGATGAAGACCGGCTTGCGCCCGATGCGGTCGGCGAGCTTGCCGAACATCGGCTGAGTGCCCAGCGCCACGACGTTCGCGACCACCACCAGCCACAGCGTTTCGTCCGCGTTCAGGCCCATCTTCTTGCCATAGGCGATGGCGAGGTTGGCGAACACCGTCGAGACGGCGGCGATGAAGGCGCAGAAGATCACTCGCAGAACATCGCGCCAGTGATCCCGCAGCAGCGGCTTCAGCGGCATCCGGGCGATGGTGCCGGCGGCTTTGGCCTCGGTGAATTCCGGGGTCTCGTGCAGACGGCGACGGATGAAGTAGGCGACCACGACCACAACGGCGCTGAGCCAGAACGGGACGCGCCAACCCCACGAGAGCAGGTCATCGTCGGGCAGTGCCACGACGGGGATCACCACAAGTGAGGCCAGAATCAGGCCGCCCTGCGTGCCCGTGAGAGTCCACGAGGTGAAGAACGCCCGCTGGTTATCTGGCGAATGCTCGAGCGTCAGCGAACTGGCGCCGGCCTGTTCGCCCGCGGCCGAGAACCCTTGGAGCAGACGGCACGTCACCAGGAGTATTGGTGCGAGCACTCCGACCGACGCATACGTGGGCAGACAGCCGATCGCGAAGGTCGACGCGCCCATGAGGAGCAGCGTGAACATCAACACGTTCCGGCGTCCGATCCGGTCGCCGAAGTGCCCGATCACGAACGCCCCCACCGGCCGCGCGATGTAGGCGACCCCGAGCGTGGCGAAAGACTGGGCCAGGGCGACCGTCTCGTTGCCCTCGGGGAAGAAGATCTTCGGAAAGACCAGCGCCGCAACGAAACCGAAGACGAAGAAGTCATAGTACTCGACGGCGCTGCCCATGAAGCTGGCCAGCGCGGCCTTTTTCGGCGTGCGATCAGGCGCGCCTGCGGGCACCCCATCGGGTGCATTGCTGTCGATGACGCTCATGGGTTCCTCCTAGTTTCCTTCTGAAGTGGTGCTGACCGTCGGGAATTCGTCGGCAAGGCTTCGGAAATGTCGCGACATGCGAGCGGCGTCCGGGGTGATTCCGGTGATCAGCTCGAATGCGGTAGTGGCCTGGTGCACGGCCATGTGGCCACCGTCGAGTGTTCGGCAACCGACCTCGCGCGCCGCCGTGAGCAGCGCGGTGTTCAGCGGCCGATAGACGATGTCGGCGACCCACAGCCCGGGGTGCAGCAGTCCCGCATCGAACGGGAGGCCCGGATGGTCGGCCATACCCGTCGGCGTGCAGTGCACGACACCGTCGCTCACCGGCAGCAGCACCGACAGCTTGTCGAACTCCGAAGCCTCCACGCGTGCACCGGGGTGCCTGTGCGCCAACTCGCGAGCCAGGGCGGTGGCTCGCTCGACGTCGAGATCGACGACGACCAGGTGCTCAGTGCCGATATCGAGAAGCGCGTGTCCAACCGCGGCACCTGCCCCGCCCGCGCCGACGAGGGTGACGCTGTCCGTGGCGGCGCCGGGCAAACCCTCACCGAACCCGGTCCCGAAGCCAGGAGCGTCGGTGTTGTAGCCGACCGTGCGGTGCGGCTCGAACACCACGGTGTTGACCGCTCCAAGTGCGGCGGCGCCGTCGTCGAGTGCGTCGAGGTGTTCGATCACCAACCGCTTACAGGGATGGGTGATGTTGAGCGCGTTGTAGCCGAGCGCGCGTGTCCACTCCAGAACCTCGCCGATGCGTTCGGGCGCGATGCCGGCGGTCCTCAGGTCGATGGTCCGGTACACATAGTCGAGGCCGTTCGCGCGTGCCTCGGCCATGTGCAGCGCCGGTGTCAGCGACGGGCCGACGCCCTGGCCGACGAGGCCGACGAGATATGGGCTGGAACTCACAATGCACCGTCCTGATTAATGTACTAACTAGTACGTACGCTAAGTAGAGCACTGTGGTGCGTGTCTCGTCAAGGACTACGAGTGACGGAGGTCTCTGATCAGCGGGAGGTGAGCCAGCCGACGACGACGTCGCCGATCATGCGTCGTAGATGTGCACGCTGCGCGACCTCGGTGAAGTCGACATCGAAGAGGAACCCGAACGTGTAGCGGTTGGCGACTTGGAAGACGCAGTACGCGCTGATGACCAGATGGACGTCGAGGGCGTCCACGTCGTCGCGGAAGACGCCCTGCGCGTGGCCTCTGGCCAGGATCTGGTCAAGCAGGGAGGTGGCCGGCTGCGCGAGCGAGCGCAATGAATCGAGGCGACTGATGAACTGGCCGCGGTGAATGTTCTCGATCGACACCAGCCGGATAAACGCCTGGTGATCGAGGTGATGATCGAACGTCAGCTCAGCCAGTCTGCGCATCGCCACGACCGGATCCACGTGGTCGACCTGCAGCCGTTGCTCGGCTTCTCGAATGCCGCGGTAGGCATTCTCCAGCACCGCCATGTAGAGCTGTTCTTTGCCGCCGAAGTAGTAGTAGATCATCCGCTTGGTCGTGCGGGTGCGCTCGGCGATGTCGTCGACGCGGGCGCCCGAGTACCCGGACTCGGCGAAAACCTCCGTCGCGACCGCGAGCAACTCCGCACGCGTGCGTTCGGCATCGCGCTGCAGCTCCGGGCGGGACTCGGCGGTCACCTTCGGCAGCTTACTTGTACACGCGCGCCATTCACCGGAACCTCTTCCATACTAATTAACTAATTGGTACATTAGGGTCGAATGGAGGCACGATGAAGACGTCCATCGCCACGGTCTCGATCAGCGGCTCGCTCACCGAGAAATTGCATGCCTGCGCGGCGGCCGGATTCGACGGTGTGGAGATCTTCGAACCCGACCTCATCGCCAGCGATCACAGTCCCGAGGAGATCCGGAGTCTGGCCCGGCGCCTGGGCCTGTCGCTCGATCTCTACCAGCCGCTGCGCGACATCGAGGGCGTCGACGAGACGACGTTCGCCGAGAACCTCCGTCGCGCCGAAGCCACCTTCGTCACGGCGCGACGGTTGGGCATCCAGACGGTCCTGGTGTGCAGCAATGTCGCCACCGCCACCGTCGACTCCGACGAATGCTCCGCCGGCCAACTTCGCCGATTGGGTGACCTGGCGCAGACATTGGACATCAAGGTCGCGTTCGAGGCGCTGGCATGGGGGCGTTTCATCGACGACTACCGACGTGCCTGGCGCGTCGTCGAACTGGCCGATCACCCGGCGGTCGGACTGTGCCTCGACAGCTTCCACGTCCTGTCCCGCGGTCACGACACCTCGGCGATCGAAACCATCCCCGGCCACAAGATCTTCTATCTGCAGCTTGCCGACGCTCCAGCGTTGTCCATGGACGTGCTGTCCTGGAGCCGGCACCACAGGCTTTTTCCCGGTGAGGGCGACTTCGACCTCACGACCTTCGTATCGCGTGTGCTGGCGGCCGGATACGACGGACCGCTGTCGTTGGAGGTCTTCAACGACACGTTCCGCCAGACCGACCCGGACCGGACCGCGGTGCACGCACTCCGCTCGCTGGTATGGCTTCAGGACAAGCTGGCCACGAAGTTGACAGCGGCGGATCACACGCGATTGCGTCCGGTCACAGATGCCAAGCCTCCCAATGGCTTTGACTTCGTCGAGCTGAAGGCCGAGGACACCACCGAGATCGAAGTCCTACTCGAGCAACTCGGTTTCACCCCGCGTGGCCGCCACCGGACCAAACCGGTGTCCCTCTGGGTCGCAGGCGAGGCGCGCGTCATCCTCAACGAGCAGCAGGCGCGGGATCTGGAACCGCAGGTCGCCGCGATCGGCCTCCAGGTGCCCGACGCCGATGCGACCACGCGGCGGGCCGAGGACCTGATGGCCGCGCCGGCCTATCGCCGCACCTACGCCTCTGAGCAGCCGATGGGCGGCGCGATCGCGCCGGACGGGTCCGAGATCTTCTGGGTCACCGCGCCGCCGACCGGGCTGCCACCGGCGTGGGTCGACGAGTTCGAGAGCGGCATGCCCCCCGACACCGACACGACGGTGCGTGCCATCGACCACGTGAACTTCTCACAACCCTGGCAGACCGCCGACGAGGCGGTGCTTTTCTTGACGAGCACCTTCGGGCTCACCGCCGAAGTGCCGACCGAGGTGGCCGCCCCCACCGGGCTGGTGCGCAGCCAGGTCATGCGCACCGTCGACGGCGCGGTTCGATTGCCCCTCAACGTCGCCCCGCAGGTGCTGGACGACTCCGGCATGCCTCAGCACATCGCCTTCGCATGCTCTGACGTCTTCGCGGTGGCACGCCGCGCCCGTGCGCGCGGGTTGCCGTTCCTGTCGGTTCCCGACAACTACTACGACTATGTCGCGGGCCGTTTCGGCGTGGCAGCCGACGCGGTCGCAGCGCTGCGCGAACTCGACCTGCTCTACGACCGGAGCCCCGACGGCGAGTTCATCCACTTCTATACGCGCACGGTCGGCTCGGTCTTCTTCGAGTTCGTCGAGCGACGCGGCAACTACGACGGCTACGGCAGCGACAATGCTCCCGTCCGGCTCGCCGCCCAACGGGCAGGACGCTTCAGCTCGCGGCGATGACCCGGCCTATGTGGCGCCGGCGATAAAGCGCAGCGCCGCCAGGTAACCCTGAACACCCAATCCGGCGATCACTCCCGTCGCGACGGCGCTGATGTAGGAATGGTGGCGGAACTCCTCGCGGGTGTGCACGTTCGTGATGTGTACCTCGATCAGCGGTGCCCGCAGCTCCGCGCACGCATCACGGAGGGCAACCGATGTGTGCGTGAGAGCCCCGGCGTTGAGGATCACCGGATCTCCGGCATCAGCCGCAGCATGAATCCATCCCAGCAGGTCGGCTTCGCTGTCGCTCTGTCGCACAATCGCTTTCAGCCCGAGGTCTTCGGCTTCGCTCTCGATCTGCGCGACCAATTGTTCGTGGGTGGTGTTTCCGTACTTCTCCGGCTCGCGGCGGCCGAGCCTGCCGAGGTTGGGCCCGTTGAGCACGAGGACGGTTGACGGTCGCTGAGGTTCTTCGTGCGGCACGTCGGTCATCACTGCGCCCCCTTTCCGATCACCGAGTACGCGGCCGCGAGGAGCGACGGATCCGGCCCCTCCAGGCGACCCGGCTTGCCAAGTCCGTCGAGTACGACGAAACGCAACACACCGGCGCGGGTCTTCTTGTCGCCTGCCATGTATTCCAGCAGCTGAGGCAGCGCGTCGGGGTCGTATTCGACGGGTAGACCCAGCGCCGTCAGCACGGTCTTGTGCCGGTCGGCGGTGTCGTCGTCCAGGCGGCCGGCCAGCCGGCCCAGCTCGGCGGCGAACACCAGACCCACCGATACCGCTGCGCCGTGGCGCCATTCGTAGCGCTCGCGTCGCTCGATGGCGTGGGCAAGTGTATGACCGTAGTTGAGGATCTCGCGCAGCTGGGACTCCTTCTCGTCGGCCGCGACGACCTCGGCCTTGACGGCGACCGCACGCCGGATCAGCTCGGGCAGCACGGTGCCGCTCGGATCGACCGCGGCCTCGGGATCGGCTTCGATCAGATCGAGAATGACCGGGTCGGCAATGAATCCCGCTTTGACGATCTCGGCCATTCCAGCGACGAGTTCGTTGCGCGGCAACGTTTCCAGCGTCGCGATGTCGACGATCACCGCGGCGGGCTGATGGAACGCACCGACGAGGTTCTTGCCGGCATCGGTGTTGATACCGGTCTTGCCGCCGACCGCGGCGTCGACCATGCCGAGCAGGGTGGTGGGCACGTGCACGATGTCGATGCCGCGCAACCACGTCGCCGCGGCGAAGCCGGCGACGTCGGTGGCCGCTCCCCCGCCGAGGCTGACGATCGCGTCCTTACGGCCGACGCCGATGCGACCCAGCACTTCCCAGATGAACCCCAGAACCGGTAGGTCCTTACCCTTCTCGGCGTCGGGAATCTCGATTCGATGTGCGTCGATTCCCTTGTCCGTCAGTGCTTTCCGGATGACCTCCGCGGTCTGCGCGAGCGTCGGCTGGTGCAGGATGGCGACCTTGTGCCGCCCCGCCAGGGTGCGTTCCAGCTCGCCGAGCAGCCCGGTCCCGATGATCACGGGGTACGGCGGATCGACGTGCACGTCGACGGTTACCGGTTCACTCATGGGGACCCGCAGCTCTCTTGGCCGCCAGTTCCGCGGGCGACGGGGGCGCCTCGGTTGTCGGGGCCGGTGTCAGCGTCGTGGGACTGCGACGCCATGGTGGACGACGCCGGCGCCGGTGCTGGCGCGACGTCTCGGAATTCTCCAGCCGGTCCACGATGTAGCGCACGACCGCGCCCGGGTTGCGACGGTTGGTGTTGACCCGCATGGTGGCGACCCGTCGATAGAGCGGGACTCGCTGCTGCATAAGCGCTTTGAACTTCTCTCCACGGTCTCCACCGGCCAGCAGCGGCCGCACCGTGGGGCCGTTGGTGCGGCGCACTCCCTCCGCGGCGTTGATCTCCAGATAGATGACGGTGTGACCGGCCAGGGCGTCGCGGACACCCTCGGTAGTGACGGCTCCGCCGCCAAGTGACAGCACGCCGTCGTGGGTTTGCAATGCCGACCGGATCACGTCCTCTTCGATGCGACGGAACTCGGCCTCGCCGTCGGTGGCGAAGATGTCGGCGATGGTGCGGCCGGTGGTCTCCTCGATGGCGACGTCGGTGTCCAGCAGCGCTAGGTCAAGCGCCTTGGCCAGCCGACGGCCGATTGTCGACTTGCCCGATCCGGGCAACCCGATCAGCACTGCTTTCGGTGCCATCAGCCCGACGCCTGAACCGGCTGCGAGGACGGTTCGCGCTCCGCGACTGCGCGCAGGTAGTTGTCGACGTTGGCGCGCGTCTCGGCCAGCGAGTCGCCACCGAACTTCTCCAGCGTCGCCCGCGCCAACACCAGCGCCACCATGGTCTCGACGACGACACCGGCCGCGGGCACCGCGCACACGTCGGAACGCTGGTGGATGGCGACCGCCTCGTCACCGGTGGCCATGTCGACGGTGGCCAGCGCGCGCGGCACGGTCGAGATCGGCTTCATCGCGGCTCGCACCCGCAGCGGCTGCCCGTTCGTCATCCCGCCTTCGAGGCCGCCGGCCCGATTGGTAGAACGCATCACACCGTCGGCACCGGGGTACATCTCGTCGTGGGCCACACTGCCGCGGCGGCGCGCGGTCTCGAAGCCGTCGCCGATCTCCACACCCTTGATTGCCTGGATGCCCATGACCGCGCCGGCCAGTTGGCTGTCGAGGCGGTTGTCACCGCTGGTGAAGGAGCCCAGGCCGACGGGCAGCCCGTGGACGACCACCTCGACGATTCCCCCGAGTGTGTCACCGTCCTTCTTGGCCGCCTCGATCTCGGCGATCATCGCGTCCTGCGCTGCTTCGTCGAACGCACGCACGGGGCTCTCGTCGATGGTCGCCAGGTCCGAGAACTGCGGCGGTGGCCCGTCATACGGCTTCGACGCGCCGATCGAGATGACGTGCGACAGCACCTCGACGCCGAGCGTCTCGCGCAGCAGTGCCCTCGCGATGGTGCCGGCGGCCACCCGGGCGGCCGTCTCGCGCGCGCTCGCCCGCTCCAGAACAGGCCGGGCGTCGTCGAAGCCGTACTTGAGCATGCCCGCGTAGTCGGCGTGGCCGGGCCGGGGCCGGGTCAGCGGGGCGTTGCGGGCGCTGTCCTGCTCGAGCTCGGACTCGTCGACCGGATCGGCCGCCATCACGGTTTCCCACTTGGGCCATTCGGTGTTGCCGATCTCGATGGCGATCGGGCCACCGAGCGTGACGCCGTGCCGGACCCCGGCGAGCACCGTGAACTGGTCTTTTTCGAACTTCATCCGAGCGCCGCGGCCGTAACCCAGCCGCCGCCTGGCCAGCTGGCCAGCGATGTCGTCGGAGGTCACGTGGATGCCGGCGATCACGCCTTCGACGACGGCCACCAGAGCGCGGCCGTGGGATTCACCAGCTGTAGTCCATCGCAACACGCGTCCCATCTTCCCATAGCGCAGTGCCCGCGATTTCGGTGCGCATACGCTCGCTGAGCAGTCGTTTACGCACCGAAATCGCAATATGGCGGTGACAGCCGGGAAATACGGCGGCGCGAACCTACTTTTCATGGATTCAAGATCCGCGTTGACGCTGAGCATCGGGGCGCTCGGCGGGCTGGCGGTGGCCCTGACCGCCGAGGTCATCACCGTCCCGATTTGGGTGGTTTTCCTGACGTGGGCGTCGTTCTTCTTCGTCGGCGGCGGAGTCACCGGATGGGTGCGATCGCTGTCGAGCAACCTCGTCGGGGTGCTGATCGCATCGGCCAGCCTGTACGCCGCCCACCTGCTGGGCGGCGGCCTCTGGGTGACCGCACTCGCCGTCGGCGTCGGCAGCGCCGTGATGGTCCAGGCGTCATGGGTGCCCCTGCTGTCCACGACACCCGCGGTCGTCGTCGGGTTCGCGAGCACCGTGTCGACGGTCGCGGGAACCGGCAACACGATCACCGTGACGTCCGTTTCGCATCCGGGGCTGGTCGCGGCCATGGCGTGCCTACTCGGTGCGTCGTTCGGGCTGCTGTCGGAATACGTCGCGAACGTCCTCACCCGTGCACCCGCGAAGGAAGGCAGCCCGGCGCAATGAAACTCCAGCACTATCTCGGCGGTCTCGAAGGACTCCCCGAACCGCTGAATCTCGAGAAGCGTGTGTTCGTCGAGGACTGGGAGCAACGGATCTTCGGTATTCACGTCGCGATGATGGGGTTGTCCAATCATCTCGGGACGGCGTTACCGCAGTATCCGATCGACGACGTGCCGACATCGTTCAAAGACGAGTGGACGTGGGCGAGTCTGCGTACCGGCGCGGAGGCGATGAACCCGTTCGATTATTTCAAGTTCCGCTATTACGAGAAGTGGCTGGGCGGTATCACCCAGTTCCTCATCGACCAGGGCTACGTCACCGAGGACGAGTTATCCTCGCGGCAAGCCGAATTGGCGGCCGAACAGGCGCCGCCTGCTGCGGAACCGGAAGCCGCGATCGACGATCAGGTGGTCGAATACCTGCGCAAGGGCGATAGCCCGCGCCGCGACGTCGCCCATCCCAAGTTCGCCGTCGGTGACCGCGTCCGGATCACCAATGTGCCCGCCGCCGCCCACACCCGCTTGCCGGGCTATCTACGGAAACGCGAGGGCACCATCGAGCGGATATTCGAAGGCGACTACGGCTATTTCGTCCACACCGGAGACGGCATCGGTGATCCGATGCCCATCTACATCGTCGCGTTCAGTCCCGACGAACTCTTCGGCGAACGCGCCGAGCCCGGAGCGCTGACCATCTACGCGGAGCTGTTCGAGGCATACCTGGAAGGAGTCCAATGAGCGACCAGTTCGCTTACCCCCCAGACCGTGAGGCCGCCAGCGCCGCCAAAGTCGCTGCGCTGGAATCACTTCTGATCGAGAAGGGCGTGATCACCGGGCAGACCGTCGACAAGGTGCTTTCCTACTTCGAGTCGGAGATGACGCCGCTCAACGGGCGCAAGATCGTGGTGAAGGCCTGGACTGATCCCGACTTCGCCGCCCGCGTCGTCGTCGACACCCCCTCCGCGATCGCCGAACTGGACCTGCCCGAGGGCATGGCGGGCGCCGAGGGTGAGCACTTGCAGGCCGTCGCGAACACTCCCGGAATCCACAACCTGATCATCTGCACGCTCTGCTCGTGCTTCCCCTGGCCGGTGCTCGGGCTGCCGCCGTACTGGTACAAGGATCCTGTTTTCCGGTCCCGGGCCGCACGCGAGCCGCGCAAGGTTCTCGGCGAGATCGGCGTCGACCTGCCCGCCAACACCGAGATCAAGGTGTGGGACAGCAGCGGGCACTCACGGTGGTTCGTCATTCCCGAACGCCCCTCCGGCACCGAAGATTTCACCGATGAGATGTTGATGGACCTCGTGACCACGGAATCCATGATGGGCGTGGCGCTGGCGGGCCCGGTGTCATGACGCTGCACGAGACATGCACGACCGACCAGGCGGCCCCGCAATTCGAGCACGAGTGGCAGCGGCGCGCCTTCGGGCTGGCGTTGGCGCTCTCGGAGTTCGGTCACTACGAGTGGAGCGATTTCCAGCAGAGCCTGATCGAAACGATCAGCCGGTGGGAGAACACACCGCAGAGTGAGCGCGGCGACTGGGAGTACTACGACCACTGGGTCACCGCACTGACCAAGGTGGTCGACGACCACCACCTGTTGACCAATCCGATGATCGCGAACGGCGACGACCATTAGCGGCCGGCCACGTCGATCCTGGTTTAGCGCTGCCGTCAGGTGATGGCGAGGCTGTCCAGGACGCGACCGATTTCGGCGACGGCCTGCCGTTGGGCCGTCTTCTGATCATCGGCCCGGGCGACGATCATGGCCACCTCGCAGGTCGCACCGAAGAGGAAGTGGGCGAGTGGGCCCGGCGGTCTCCGTTCGATGCGGCCGGCATCGACGGCACGAGATATCGCGAGCTCCATCAAGTCCAGCAACGGGGCCTCCAGCCGTCGGATGCCATCCCAGCCGATCGCCGCGGGCGCATCCAGCAGGACTATGCGCTGTACCCCGGGGTCAAGACACTCGTCGAGGAACGCGGCGCTCGCCGCCTTGAACGCGTCCCAGGGGTCCTTCTTGCGTGAGTACGCCGCCACGAGCGGAGCCGTCACGTGTTCGATTTCGCGGCTGAACACGGCTTCGAACAACTGGCGCTTGCCCGCGAAATGGTGGTACACGGCACCTTTCGTCACACCCGCACCGGCCGCGACCGCGTCAAGGGATATCGCGTCGTAGCCGTCGCGGGCGAACAGTTCGCGCGCGGCCTCGACGAGCGCTGCGGTTGTCGCCTCGGTGCGCTCCGCCTGCGTGCGTCTGGCCGGCCCTCTTGCCACGGGCCGACCATAGTCGAACATCAAGCCGGGTCACAGCACCCGATAGATGCGGTAGTCGATGTGGTTGGGAGATAGGACGTTGTAGCCGACGGTGACCAGTCCCGACAGCCACCCATAGCGTTCGTCCGCGGTCTCGAACGTCGGCGTGGTCCGGACATACGTCTCGTCGAACCCCAGCACGTCACCTGCGGCCAGCCGATCGAGTCCATCCGCGGGCACGTTGATGACTCCGCGCGCCTCATAGTGGATCAGCACGCCATCATGCGTCTTGAGCGTGGCGCGAACGTCGACGCGTCCGACTCCGTCGCTCCCGACCATCAGCCAGTCTCCCCCGCCGGGCAAGATCTCCCCCCGCAATTTCGGCCCGTCGATGACGCCGCCGGTCGTGATGAACGTCATCCTGGTGCCGACGTGTGTCGTAATCGGTTGTGCTGGTTGAAGATCAACGTGCATGTCGAACAGGTGCTCAACCGGTAGTGCGTCGATCAACGGCAACTGATCGACCGGCGTCGCGGCGGTCACGGGGCCACCACTTCGAGGGCGGCGTGCAGCTGCATACCGTCGACGAAGGTGTCCTTGCGCGCGACGAGCCCGTCCGGCGATACGTTCACGACGTCGAGGCAGTCGAATCGGACGTCGCCCGATATCAGTGCCCAGTCGAGGATCCAATGGTCCTTGCCGAACAGCACCCGGTAGGTCTCCCACGTGAGATCGGGGAATTGGGCGAAGATTTCGGCGAAAGTGCTGCGCACCGCGTCGCGACCGACGACGGGGTCACCACCCATGTGCATCCAGAATTGGGTGTCGGCCGTGTGCAGGGCCGCGATCGCATCCGGATCGTGGGCCGCCCACGCGGCGAAGTATCTCTCCGAGATCACCTTGAGGTCGAGCTTCATCATTTGCATACTCGAAGTATGCATTAACCTACCATGAGTATGCAAGGTCCTCGCGTCACAGCAGGACGAGAGCGGTGGCCGCGGACGCGGCCGCACACATCGAGGGGCCATGCGGCACAGTCCTTTCCGCGCTTAACATCCGGATAATGACCGCCAGACCAGCCGTCAGAAGCGGCGCCGCGACCGCGGCGAGCGACCACACATCGACACCGAAAGCACCCGTCAGCGCCCCGATCCCGATCGCGAGCTTGACGTCGCCGGCGCCCATGGCCGCCGGGGCGATCAGATGCACGGCGAGGTAGATCGCGAAAAGCGATACCGCGCCGACCAGCGCCGGTGCGCCACGCCCTGTTGCCGCAGCCCACATCAGGATCGCGAGGGCGCCGGGCACCGTCAGCCAATTGGGCAGCCGCCGCTCGCGAATGTCGAACCAACTGAGCCAGGCAAACCAGGTCAGCACACAGACGCCGACCGTCTCCGCCGCCATTCATCGAGGCTAGCGTCCGTTCAGGGCGGCCCTCATCGCATCTTTCGGCGCAGGCTGACCGGTGAACTGCTCGACCTGGGCGAAGGCCTGATTCAGCAGCATCTGCAAGCCGCTGATAACGCGTCCGCCCGCAGCTTCGACCGCGGTGGCCAGCGCTGTGGGCCAGGGATCATAGATCGCGTCGAGCAGCACGGGCGCAGGCGCCAGCGTGGGCACATACGGCGCCACCGCGTCCGCGGGCACGGTGTTGACCATGACGTCCACGCCGGCCACATGCGCCGCCAGGTCCGCGCCATCGATCGCGCACCATTGCGCCCTGACACCGGATTTCGTTGCCAGTTCGATGAACGGGGCTGCCCGTTGCGCATTGCGCGCCACCACCGTGATGTGTTGCACACCCAGTGCGGCCAGGCCGACAACCACCGCCGGGGCGGTGCCGCCCGCCCCCAAGACCATCGCTCTGCCCGACGCCTCACCCAATGCGCCGGTGACACCGTCGATATCGGTGTTGTCGGCGCGCCATCCGGTAGGTGTCCGCACCAGGGTGTTGGCCGAGCCGACCAACTCGGCGCGTGCCGTGCGTTCGTCGGCGAATTCGAGGGCGGCGAACTTGCCCGGCATCGTCACCGACACTCCCACCCACTCGGGGCCGAAACCGCCTACCAGGTAAGGCAATTGCTCGGCGGCGCATTCGATCCGCTCGTACGTCCAATCGTGCAGACCCAACGCGCGATAAGCGGCGAGATGCAGCTGCGGCGACCGGGAATGCGCGATGGGTGACCCGAGCACCGCGGCCTTACGGGGACCGCCGCCAGCCGACCTCATGTGCGGTCACCGATTGGAGTCAAGGACACCGTTGCGCATCGCGAGTTCGATGTTCGCCAGGTGCTGCGGGTAGTCCCGGGTGAACAGGGTGGTTCCCTGCAGGTCGATGGTCACGAAATACAGCCAGTCCCCCGGCTCCGGATTCTCCGCCGCAGCAAGTGCGGGCTGACCCGGCGAACAGATGGGCGTCGCAGGAAGTCCCGGCCGCACGTAGGTGTTCCACGGCGTGAGCTGCCCGCGGTCGCCGTCGGTGGTGGCCACCTCGATCCTGTCGAGCGGGTAGTTCACCGTGGAGTCGAACTCCAGCGTGCGGTTCTCGGCCAACCGGTTGTAGATGACCCGGGCAACCTTCGCGAAGTCCTCCGGGGTGGCCTCGCGTTGCACCAGCGAGCCGACGGTGAGGATCTGATACGGCGACATGTTCATCGCTTTCGCGGTGTCGAGGATGCCGCCCGCCTCGTACTGGGCTGCGCTCGCGCTGATCAACGTCGACAAGATCTCCTGCGGCTGCGCGGACGGATCGATGTTCCACGAGCCGGGCGCGATCAATCCTTCCAGGCGGCGGTGGTCGGTGCCCATCGCGTTCACCGGGCCGACGGCCCATTCCGGCACCGAAAGCGCCGACGGTTCCGCCGTGCCCGCCATCTCCTTGAGCGCGTCCACGGCGACACAGTTGCGTTCACCGTCGAGGTCGACACACGTCGCCTTGGAGATCAGGCTGAGGATGCCGTCTGTGACGGCGTTGGTCTTGACGTCCCGAACGTCGTCGAGCTGACGTCCTTCCGGGATCACCAGCTTGCCGACCCTGTTTGCCGGATCCGCAAGCCGTTCAACGGCGTTGGCGGCCGGGATCTCGGTGCGCACCTTGTAGAAACCGGGCTGGATCGCCGAGATCGCGGCATTCCCCTGGGCCGCTTCGACAAAAGTGGCGGAGTTGGCCACCACTTTCTGGTCCTGGAGCGTGTTACCGATCGCGGTCGTGGAATCCCCGTCATGGACCTGGATCACCACATCGTTGACACCGTCGCCGGTGAAATCGCTACCGGTGCCGAACACGTTGTGCCACAGATTGGAGCCCAGGAAGACCACACCGATGACGACGACGATCAGGATGCCGAGGGCCAATCCGCCGGCCAGGCGCCGCTTGCGCCGCCCGCGTGCTTCCCGCAACCGGTCCGCGCGGGTCATTCTGCGCCGTGGTGGGCCAACCGCCATCGGCTCCACCCGTTCCCGGTGCCAGCTGGGCTCGACGCGTTCGCGGCCCCAATCGTCAGACATCCCCGACCTCGTCCCTGATGTCACCGTGTGCCGCCAACGCCGCGCGTCGCTGATCCAGCCAATTCTGCAAAATGCCGACCGCGGCGGCCTGGTCAATCATCTTTCGCTGCCCCTTGGCGCGGACCCCGGCCTCCCGCAAGGACCGCTGCGCCGCGACGGTGGTCAGCCGCTCGTCGGCCAGTCGGACCGGCACCGGTGCGATGCGTGCCGCCAGTTGATCGGCGAGGCCGATCGCGTCCTGGGCGGCCGAACCCGCCCGATCGGCGAGAGTGCGCGGCAACCCGACCACCGCTTCGACCGCGTGGAAGTCGTCGACCAGCGTCGCCAGCCGTCGCACATGCTTCTCAGACCCCTTCCGGCGGTCCCGCTGCACCGTCTCGACCGGTGTCGCGAGAATTCCGTCCGGATCACTGACCGCCACCCCGATGCGGACGCTGCCGGCGTCGATGCCCAGCCGTCGGCCGGGTCCTGGGTCGGGCGGCTGCAGCGTGGGTCCCGGCCGGTCGGGTTGACGGTCGTCGGCGCTCGCCACGCGGTCAGCTCCGGCCCAGTTCGGCACGCAACGCGGCCAGCGCCGCCTCGATCCCCGCCGCACCTTTACCGGAGCCCTGTGCCAGATCGGCCTTGCCACCCCCGCGACCGTTCACCGGCGTCCCCAACTGCTTCACGAGGTCATTGGCGCTCAGACCCAGGTCCTGCGCCGCCGGATTGACCGCCACCACGTAGGGAACGGAGTCACCGTCGCCTTCGGCGATCAACGCGACGACCGCGGGGTCACCGCCCAGCTTGCCCTTGATGTCGCCGACGAGCGTCCGCAGATCCGCCGCCGACATTCCGCCGGCCATCCGCTGCGCCACGAGGTGGACCTTACCGACCTGTTCGGCACCTGCGGCCGCATTCGCGGCTGCGGCGCGCGCGCTCGCCAGTCGCATCCGGTCGAGTTCCTTCTCGGCGGCCCGTAGCCGTTCGACGAGATTGGCCACCCGGGCCGGAACCTCGTCCGACGGCACTTTCAGGGATGACGCCAGCCCCGCCATCAGGGCGCGTTCCTTGGCCAGGTGGCGGAACGAGTCCAAGCCGACGTAAGCCTCGACGCGACGCACGCCGGAGCCGACCGAGGATTCGCCGAGGATCGTGACGGGCCCGATCTGTGCCGAACTGTTGACGTGGGTGCCGCCGCAGAGTTCCAGCGAGAAGGGGCCGCCGATCTCGACGACCCTGACCTCGTCGGGGTAGGCCTCGCCGAACAGGGCCATCGCGCCCATCGACTTGGCCTTCTCCAGATCGGTGGTGAAACTGTGCACCTCGAAGTTGGCTTCAACCGCCTCGTTGGTGACTTCTTCGATCTGGGTCCGCTGGTCCTCGGACAGCGCGCCCTGCCAGTTGAAGTCGAACCGCAGGTAGCCGGGACGGTTCAGCGATCCCGCCTGAACGGCGTTGGGCCCCAACACCTGCCGAAGGGCTGCGTGCACCATGTGGGTTCCGGAATGCCCCTGGGTGGCGCCATGGCGCCACCTCGGGTCGACGGCGGCCACCACAGTGTCGCCCTCCACGAACTCGCCGGACTCGACGTTGACGCGGTGTGCCCACAGGGTTTTGGCGATCTTCTGCACGTCGGTCACCGCGGCTTTGGCCGCCGCGGACGCGCCCGCGCCGGTGATCGTGCCCTCGTCGGCGATCTGCCCGCCGGACTCCGCGTAGAAGGGGCTGCGATCGAGAACGAGTTCAACACGGTCGGCGTCGTGCGCTCCGTGTCCGATGACGGGTACCCGCTTGCCGTCGACGAAGATGCCGAGAATCCTTGCCTCGGTGGTCAACTCGTCGAAACCGGTGAACTCGGTGGGAGCGGTGTCGACGAGTTCGCGGTATGCCGACAGATCCGAGTGCGCCTGTTTGCGGGCGGCCGCGTCGGCCTTGGCGCGCCGCCGCTGCTCGGCCATCAAACCACGGAAGCCCTCTTCGTCAACGCTCAAGTCGGCTTCGGCAGCCATCTCCAACGTCAGTTCCAGCGGGAAGCCGTACGTGTCGTGCAGGGTGAATGCGTCGGTTCCGGAGATCGTTGACTTGCCCGAACGCTTGGTCGTGGCGGCCGCCTCGTCGAACAGCCGGGACCCCGACGCGAGCGTCCGGTTGAACGCGGTCTCCTCCGCGACGGCGATGCGCTGGATGCGCTCGAAGTCGGTGACCAGTTCCGGATACGACGGGCCCATCGCGTCGCGCACCGTGGTCATCAACTCGGCGACGATGGGTTGCTCCACACCCAGCAGCTTCGCCGCGCGGATGATCCGGCGCAGCAACCGGCGCAGGACGTATCCGCGGCCCTCGTTTCCGGGGCTGACACCGTCACCGATGATGATCGCGGCGGTACGGCTGTGGTCGGCGATGATGCGGTAGCGGACGTCGTCTCCGTGGTTGCCCTGGCCGTACCCCCGTGGGGCGACGGCGGCGACCAGGTCGATCACCGGACGCAGCAGATCGGTCTCGTAGACGTTGTCGACATCCTGCAGCAGGCACGCAACCCTCTCGACGCCCATGCCGGTGTCGATGTTCTTGCGCGGCAGCGGGCCGAGGATCTCGAAGTTCTCCTTCGATGTGCCCTCGCCGCGTTCGTTCTGCATGAACACGAGATTCCAGATCTCGATGTAGCGGTCCTCGTTGGCCTCGGGCCCGCCCTCGATGCCGTACGCCGGCCCGCGGTCGTAGTAGATCTCCGACGACGGTCCGCACGGTCCGGGGATGCCCATCGACCAGTAATTGTCGGCCATGCCGCGGCGCTGAATGCGCTCCAGGGGTAGTCCGGCGACTTCCTTCCACAGCCGGATCGCTTCGTCGTCATCGAGATACACGGTCGCCCAGATTCTTTCGGGGTCCATGCCGTACCCGCCCTGTTCGACGGGGTTCGTCAGCAGGCTCCATGCGAACTCGATGGCGCCCTTTTTGAAGTAGTCGCCGAAGCTGAAATTGCCCGCCATCTGGAAGAAGGTGTTGTGCCGGGTGGTGATGCCGACCTCGTCGATGTCCGGGGTGCGAATGCACTTCTGAACGCTCACCGCGCGATCCCACGGCGGTGTGCGCTGCCCGAGGAAGTAGGGCACGAACTGCACCATGCCGGCGTTGACGAACAGCAGGTTGGGGTCGTCGAGGATCACCGAGGCGCTAGGGACCTCGGTATGACCCGCCTTCACGAAATGATCGAGGAAGCGCTTCCTGATCTCGTGTGTCTGCACGTTCTTTGTGTTCCTTGTTCTATGGGTGGCTTCCGCAATTACCTGCGACTATTCGACCGCACCACAGTACCGGTCGCAGTTGTGGCGCCTGAAAGGCCAACGAACCGGCACCGCGTCAGGTGCCGGCTATGCACCGATAAAGCTCAACCGAACCTTGCGCTGCGGATTGTCGCTGTTCAGATCCACCAGCACGACACTCTGCCAGGTGCCGAGCAGCGGCTTTCCACCCTGCACGGGCACCGTCACCGATGGCGAGACCAGCGCGGGCAGCACATGGTCGGCGCCGTGCCCCGGGGCGCCGTGGGCGTGGCGATAGCGGTCATCGCGAGGCAGCAGGCGTTCCAGCGTGTCCAGCAGGTCGTCATCGGACCCGGCACCGGTCTCGATGATCGCGATACCCGCCGTCGCGTGTGGGACGAAGACATTGCACAGACCGTCTTGGTGCGCACTGCAGAACGAGCGCACGTCATCGGTGAGGTCGACGATGCGGCGCCGGGCGGTGTCGATATCCAGTACATCCGTGTCCACGTCGTCGAGCCTACGAGCAATCGGTCGGATTGACGCGAGCGTTTATTACGCCGGAGGCGCGGGTATCGCTGCTTGACCAGGGTGATCTACGAACGCCCTAGCCACTAGACATTGGAGGCATCGTGACCGTCACCGGCATCATCACCGCAATTCTCATCGGCATCGTCATCGGCGTACTGGCCAGGCTGCTGCTACCGGGTAAGCAGCCCATTGGGATGCTCGTCACGATCCTGGTCGGCATCGTCGCCGCGTTAATCGGCACTTGGCTTGCCCAGGCGATTGGCATCTCAACCGCAACGCCCGGCGTCGACTGGGGGGAGCTGCTCGTTCAGCTCGTCGTGGCCGTGATCGGAGTGGCGCTGGTGTCGGCGCTCATGGGGCGTCGCCGCACCGGCCTGACGGGCCGCCGACGCTCGGGGTTGATGCGCTGACGCGTACCACCCGAATAGCGATCCCGGCTGGACCCCTGCAGCCGGGATCGCTCCTTCTCGAGGTCAGAGGTTCTTGAGTAGGGCGTCGAGCTTCTCGTAGCCCTCGGTCATTCCGCCTTCCATGCCGGAAGAAAGCAGTGCGTCTCGCGCGTCGGTGTTGGGGCAGATCGATCGGCCCCGCAGCCGGGAGCGGCCGTTGCCGAGGTCCTCGAACCACATGTACTCGATGTTCACCATGTCCGGCGCACCCTCGAATTCGAAGGTCTGCAGGATGAACTCGTTGTCCCGCACGGTGTGGAACGTGCCGTTGAAACCGAACGTCCCTTCGTCGTTTGAGTGCGTATAGCGGTAACCGCCATGGCTTTTGAAGACCCACTCGCTGATCTCCATCTCCAGACCATGCGGACCGAGCCACTGCTTCATCAGCTCGGACTCGGCATGCGCCCGGAACAGCGCTTCGACCGGAGCGTCGAACTCGCGGGTGAACTCCATGGCCAGAGTGTCGACCGGGGCGTTGAGGTCCAATGCGTTAGTCATTTGGTGCGTCCTTTCTCCTGGGTGTCGGTCATGCCGGCCAGCAAGGCGTCCAGCCGGCGGTAACTGCGTTCGGCGTCAAGCCGATATCGGTCGATCCATGCGGTCAGCCGCTCCAGCGCGGCGGCGTCGAGGTGAACCGGCCGTCGCTGTGCGTCGCGGGTCCGCGTGACGAGACCCGCATGCTCGAGCACCTGAATGTGCTTGGACACCGCCTGTTTGGTGATGTCGAACGGTGCGGCCAGCTCGTTGACCGTGGCCGGCCCCCTGGACAGCCGCGCGACGATCGCACGTCGAACCGGGTCCGCCAGTGCCAGGAAGGCGCGGTCAAGCTGCGCATCCGCATCGCCATCACTCTCCATTATCAACCTTGTATTTGATCAATGCATTGGTTGACTACCAACGTAGGACGGTGCGCAGCGGCTGTCAAGGGCGGTTTCACAACGCTTTCAACGTTGTGCAGAGAACGTGCGAGTAGACCTGCGAAATGTAGAAACCGTTAGCGCTTCTTGCGGATGATCGCGCGCAGCTTGTCCAGGCGCGTCGCGATCTCGCGTTCGGCTCCGTGGGTGGTCGGCCGATAATAGTCGACTCCGACCAGCTCATCGGGCGAATACTGCTGGGGCACAACACCATCGGGATCGTCGTGCGCGTACTTGTAGCCGATCGCGTTGCCCAGTTTCTCGGCGCCGGAGTAATGGCCGTCGCGCAGATGGCTCGGCACCTGACCGGCCTTGCCGGACCTGATGTCAGCCATCGCGGATCCCAGGGCGGTGGTGACGGCGTTCGACTTCGGTGCGGTCGCCAGGTGAACGGTTGCGTGGGCCAGCGTGAGCTGCCCCTCCGGCATACCGATGAGCTGCACGGTCTGAGCTGCGGCGACGGCCGTTTGCAGGGCGGTCGGATCGGCCATGCCGATGTCCTCGCTGGCGAGAATCATGAGTCGTCTGGCAATGAACCGTGGGTCCTCCCCCGCGACGAGCATCCGGGACAGGTAGTGCAGGGCTGCGTCGACGTCGGAGCCGCGGACCGATTTGATGAACGCACTGATGACGTCGTAGTGCTGATCGCCGTCGCGGTCATAGCGGACGGCGGCCTTGTCCAGCGATTGCTCGATCACCTCGACTGATACGTCTCCGGCCTCGGCAGCGACCTCGAGGGCCGTCAGTGCGCGACGGGCATCGCCCGCGGAGAGCTGCACCAGTAACTCGACGGCATCGTCGGCGACGGTGACCTTGCCGCCGAGGCCACGGTCGTCGTCGATCGCGCGCCGCACGAGTTGGCGCACCGCGTCGGCGCCGAGCGGCTGCAGTTGCAGGATCAGCGACCGCGAAAGCAGCGGTGCGACGACGGAGAACGACGGGTTCTCGGTGGTGGCCGCGACCAGCAGCACCACGCGGTTCTCGACAGCGGACAGCAGCGCGTCCTGTTGGGTCTTGGAGAACCGGTGCACCTCATCGATGAACAGCACGGTCTGCTCACCGTGTGCGGCCGCCCGCCGGGCGGTATCTATGACGGCGCGGACCTCTTTCACCCCGGCCGACAACGCCGAAAGCGCCTCGAAGCGGCGGCCGGTCGCCCCCGAGATCAGCGATGCGAGTGTCGTCTTACCGGTCCCGGGCGGGCCGTAGAGAATGACCGAGGCCGCTCCCGAACCCTCGACCATCCGGCGCAGTGGCGAACCCGGCTGCAGCAGGTGGTCCTGTCCGACAACCTCGTCGAGGGTGGCGGGCCGCATCCGCACCGCAAGCGGGGTGGACGCGCCGACGGGGGCCACTCCCGGCGACCGCTCCTCGCCGGGCACGTCAAACAGACCGTCGGCCACGCTCTCTGCTTACCACGCGGCTATGACGCGATGCGTTCACGACTCCGCTGGTTGTGTCACGAAGTCGATCAGTTCCTCGACGCGGCCGATGAGCGCGGGCTCGAGGTCGTTCCAGTCGCGCACGCGGCCCCGGATCCGCTGCCATGCCCTCGCGATGTCGGCCTGCTGGGCGCACGGCCAGCCCAGCTTGTCGCACACGCCCTTCTTCCAGTCCATCCCCTTGGGGATGACGGGCCACGCCTGCACCCCGATCCGGCCCGGTTTGACCGCTTGCCAGATGTCGATGAAGGGGTGGCCGACCACGAGCGTGTGCGCGCCGCCGGGTCCGCGGCGGACCGCTTCCGCGATCCGCGCTTCCTTCGAGCCCGCGACGAGATGGTCGACGAGCACACCAAGCCGCCGACCGGGTGCCGGCCGGAACTCTTCGACAATCGCGGCGAGATCGTCGATGCCGCCCAGATATTCGACGACGACCCCCTCGACGCGAAGGTCGTCACCCCACACCTGCTCGACGAGCTCCGCGTCATGGCGACCCTCGACGTAGATGCGACTCGCCAACGCCACCCTCGCGCGCGCGCCGGCCACCGCCACCGATCCCGACGCGGTCCGCGACGCCTGCGGTGCGGCGCGCTTCGGCGGCGTCAAAATGACGGGCCGGCCGTCGACGAGATAGCCGGGACCGACCGGAAACGGCTTCTTGCGGCCGTTGCGATCCTCGAGTTCCATCCGGCCGTATTCGACGCGCATCACCGCGCCGACGAAGCCGGTTTGAGCGTCCTCGACGACCATGCCGATCTCGACCGGCAGCTCCGCCGAACGGGGTCGTTTCTGGTGCGGATTGGATGCGAGAACATCAGAGCCATAGCGATCAGCCACCGCGTGATCGTAGGGTCAGCACCGTGCTGCTGAACCGCGACACGGCCGAGGGAATCGCTAACGGCAGCATCACACTTGTGCTCCGTCGCTGGGACGCGCCGAGGGTCAAGCCAGGTGGCACACAGCGCACCATGGCGGGCACGATTCGCATCGACGACGTCGCCGAATTCCCCGCACGCCACCGGGTGACCGCTGCGCAGGCCCGAGCGGCCGGTTATCCGGATGCCGCGTCGGCCCAGAATGACCTGGACCGCAGGCAGGCCCGGCACACCTATGCGATCGCGGTCTCCTTCCTGGCACCCGACGAGCGGCCCGCGCTCGCCGCGAATGACCGCCTCTCCGCCGACGAAGTCGCCGCGATAACGGCGCGCCTGGACCGCTGGGACGCAGCCACCGAGCCGTGGACGAGGCAGTACCTGCAGTTGATCGGAGACAACGAGGCCGTCCGCGCACCGGATCTGGCCGACCGCGTCGGGCTGGACGTACCGCGGTTCAAACGCCGCGTCCGCCAACTCAAGGGGCTGGGCCTGACGGTCAGCCTCGACGTGGGTTACCGCCTATCGGGACGCGGCAGAGCCTTCCTGCGACTGTCGGGGTAAAGATGAATCCGTGATGGAGCTATCGAAGTATGGGCCGTGGGCCGTCGTGGCCGGCGGCTCCGAGGGCGTCGGCGCGGAATTCGCGCGGCAGTTGGCTGCCGCGGGAATCAACCTCGTGCTGATCGCCCGAAAGCCCGAACCGCTGGCCGAGACCGCGGAAACGTGTCGTGCCCTGGGCGTCGAAGTGCGAACGCTCACTGTGGATTTGGTGTCGGCCGACGCGGTGAGTCGGATCGCGGATGCCACGTCCGACGTCGAGGTCGGTCTGCTCATCTACAACGCGGGCGCGAACACCTGCAGCGAGCACTTCCTGGATGGTGCGCTGAGCGACTTCGGCCGGGTGATCGATCTCAACATCGGCACCATGCTGGCGCTGGTGCAGCACTACGGCAGGCCCATGCGGGATCGCCGCCGTGGCGGCATCCTGATGGTCGGCTCGATGGCCGGCTACCTCGGCTCGATGCGGCACACCGTATACGGCGGCGTGAAGGCCTTCGGGCGCATCTTCGCCGAAGGGTTGTGGCTCGAGCTTCGCGAGTACGGCGTCGACGTGCTGGAGTTGGTGCTCGGAGTCACTCGCACCCCGGCCATGGCGCGCGTCGGGCTGAACTTCGACGTCCCCGGCATGCGCGTCGCCGACCCGGCGGACGTCGCCCGCGAGGGTCTCGAACAACTCCCCAACGGCCCGATCCATATCGCAGGCGGCAATGGCGACGACGTCGCTCGTCGAAACGATCCCGACCGCGTGAAAGTGGTTCTCGGTACGCACAAGTTCATGGAAAAACTCATGGGATCCGGTTAGCTGAAAGGAATTTCGTTGAACGACGAGCGGGTTTTCGAACTGGAACGACGGCTCGAACGAATCGAGGAAGAGCGCGCGATCGAGCGGTTGATCGCATCGTACGGTCCGCTGGTCGACGCCGGTGAAGCCGACGCCGCGGCACAGCTGTGGGCCACCGACGGGAGCTACGACGTGGAGGGCTGGTCGATGCGCAGTCGCGAGGACGTGGCGGCCATGGTGCGCTCCGACGCCCATCAGGGGCTGATCCACCGGGGCTGCAGTCATTTCCTGGGCCCGGCGGTGGTGACCGTCGATGGCATGGACGCGGTGGCGGTCTGCGAGTCAGTCCTGCTGGTTCATCGCGGCGAGGGGTTCGTCGTCGCGCGCGCAGGAGTCAACCACTTCCGGCTGCGGCTCATCGACGACCGCTGGCAGATCGTCGAACGCACGACGCGGACGCTGGACGGCAAATCGGAGGCACGCGATCTGCTGGCCTCGGGGATCGCAGGCTCATGAGCGGACAACTCGACGGCAAGGTGGCGCTGGTGACCGGCGCCGGCGCGGGCATCGGCGAAGGCATCGTCCGACGCTTCGCCGATGAGGGTGCCAAGGTGGTGGTCGCCGAGATCGACTCGGCGGCAGGCGAAGCCGTCGCACAGTCGATAGGCGGAACGTTCGTGTCCACCGACGTGTCCGATCGCGAGCAGGTCGAGAACGCGGTGCGGACCGCACTGTCGGCGTACGGGTCCATCGACATCGTGGTGAACAACGCCTGGGGCGGCGGCGGAATCGGCCGGGTCGAGAAGAAGACCGACGAACAACTGTCGCAGGGCATCGCCGTCGGGTATTTCGGTCCCTTCTGGGCGATGCGCGCTGCGTTCCCGCACATGAAGGATCGCGGCTGGGGTCGGGTCGTCAACATGTGCAGCCTCAATGGCGTCAATGCCCATATGGGCTCATTGGAGTACAACGCGGCCAAAGAGGCGCTGCGTGCACTCACCCGCACCGCGGCACGGGAGTGGGCGCCCACGGGCGTCACCGTCAACGCGATCTGCCCGGCAGCCAAGAGCCAGGCCTTCTTTCGCGCGATCGGTCAGTACCCGGAACTGGAGGCCGTGGCCGATGCGGCGAACCCGATGGGACGCATGGGTGACCCCTATGACGACATCGCGCCCGTCGCGGTTTTCCTGTCCGGCGAAGGCTCGCGTTACCTGACGGGCAATACGCTGTTCGTCGATGGCGGCGGTCACATCAACGGCACACCGTGGGCCCCCGACCTCGGCGACTAGCCCGACTGCGTCTGCTGATCCTCCACCGGGGCGCCGATCTCGGCGAGTTTCACCGGATTCGAGGTGATCTCGTCGATCACCGTGTGGATGAACCGCATCTTCTCGAGCACCGGGCCCCGTAGGACGAAGGGATAGAGATCTTCCTTGCCCATCGAGCGGTTCACCATGTTCAGTGCCCACGACAGCGGCAGCCACAGGTCGATGATCGTGTCGAAACCGCTGGGCCCCAACGTGCGTCGTTCGAAGGTGGCACCGGCGGGCGCGAACCCGAAGGCGGCGGCGGTGTCCAGGGCGTCGCGAATGTGCAGGTAATGGGCGAAGGTCTCTGCCCAATCCTCGGCCGGATGCATTGTGGCGTAGGACGACACGTACTCCTTCTGCCAGCCGGTCGGCGCACCCTGGCTGTAGTGGCGATCCAGCGCCTCCTGATAGTCCAGGTCGGGATCGCCGAACAGCTCGTTGAACCGTTCCAGGTAATCCGATGACGTCCCGATCAGGCGGTAGAAGTAGTAGTGCCCGATCTCGTGGCGGAAGTGTCCGAGCAGGGTGCGGTACGGCTCGTCCATCGAGATTCGCAGCTGCTCGCGGTGCACGTCGTCACCCTCGGCGAGGTCCAGCGTGATGACCCCGTTGGCATGACCGGTGAAGACCTTCTCGAACTGACTGGACAGCAGATCGAACGCGAGCCCGTACTCCGGATCAGCGTCGCGGCCCACGATCGGCAACTTGAGCTCATAAAGCTCGGCGATCATCCGCCGCTTGGCCCGTTCCGCCGTCGCGAACGCGGCGAGTGCGACCACGTCGGCATCGTTGGGCCTCGTGCGGGTCAGCGCGCACGATGCGCAGAGCTTGGCGATCGGCCCCTTCTCCACCAGCCAGTTGCATTCTGCGAGATGCATATTCGCGCACAGCCGGTACTCGCTGGAGTCCACAGCGCCGGCATGCTCGGACTCGGGGCCTGGCGCGATGACCAGCAGCGCCATGTCGTCCAGCGAGAAGCCGATCCTGCTGCGGCAGGACAGGCAGACCGAGTTTTCGAATGCCAGCCGCTGGCCGCAGTTGGGACAGGTGAAGTCACGCATGAAGCACACCGCCGTCGTAGGGCGCGACGTCGACCGCGACGTCGATCTTGCTGCGTTCGGAGTCGGTGTAGATGATGCCGCGCAGCGGAGGAACGTCGGCATAGTCGCGCCCGAAGCCGACGGTGATATAGCGCTCGTCGACCATCTGGGCGTTAGTGGGATCGAAACCGAGCCACTGGTTTTGCGGCGTCCACACAGACGCCCATGCGTGCGTGGCGTCGATTCCCACCATGCGTTCCTTTCCCGGAGGTGGGTCGGTGGCCAGATAACCGGACACGTAGCTGGCTGCCAACCCGTTGGCACGCAGGCAGGCGATGGCAAGCCGCGCGAAGTCCTGACATACCCCTTCCCGTGCAGTCAAAACCTCGCTCACCCGAGTCGACACCGTCGTCGAGCCGGAACGGTAGGTGAAATCGGTGTAGATCCGCGAATTCAGGTCGCGCAGCACCTCGATGAGTGGGCGCCCCGGCTCGAAACTCGGTGCGGCATAGTCACGTAGCTCTTCGGTGATCTCGGCCGAACGCAGGTCGAGGGTGAACTCCGTGGCCAGTGCGCCGTCCGTTCCGACGGGCCTGGAGATCTCCCACGGCGCGCGCGCCGATCCGCCGTTGTAGAGGTCGGCGGTCGGCGGATCCACCTCCACCACCGAGCGGCTCGTGATCGACAACGTCTCGTGCCGCTCGGTGACGTGAAAGTACGAACTGATGTTGCCGTAGGCGTCGCGGCTGGTGGAACTGTCCGCTGCCGTCGGTTCGATCTCGAGCGCGTGCGAAAGGCACCGCTGCCGCGCGGAGTCGCGCGGGGTCAGGAAGCCGCGACCGTAGCTACTGGTCACGACATCCGAGTAGCGGTACACCGTGCGGTGCGAAACCTGATAGCACCGGCTCGATCCTGAGGCCGTCGGCCCGTCGGGGAACGCTGTCACGGCACCACCCTGCGCTCATCGGGTCCCCACAGCGGCTGCATTTCGCCTGGCAGCGACAAGTGGGTCGCGGTGATGACGCTCGAGAGGTCGCGCAGATCGGCGTGGGTGTCGTTGAGCAACGACGCAAGGTCTGCACGACGACCCTCGGGCGTCACCTCGTCAAGGTCGGCAGGCTCGATGCGGCGCAACCGGGCAGTGATGTCCTCGACCAGTCGCTCAGGCCGCGATGAGCCCGACGACCCGGGCAACGCCTTCAGCGCGATACGAAGCCGCTCGAGCTGGAAGACCAGCGAGCGTGGATTCTCGGCGTCCATCAAGACCAGATCGGCCACGGCGGCAACACTAACCATTCCGGGGTTGCGTCTCCGGTAGATGACCGACGACTCACATGCCACCAGCGTGGATTCGATGATGGTCTGCTCAGCACCGGGGTTGCGGACCGTGATGAGGGTGGCCCGCAGCAGTGCCGTGAGACCCAGCCCACGTTCGAGCCGTTTGCCGATGTCCATCATGGTCCAGCCCACGTCGTGCACCATGGACTCGGCGGCGACGCCCGACAGCGCCAGCATGCCCGACAGCGTGAGACTGGTCGTCGAGGACAAGAACGCTTCGCCCTCGGCCTTGGACTCCGGTGGCTCGTCGGCAGGCCGGCCAAAAGGCTGAGCCGGGGCGTGCAGCAGCGCGCGCTCGACGGCCGCCAACACCATCCAGGTGTCGTTGGACATCTGGTCGCGGACCGCACGCGCGGCGAGACCAAGACGTTCGACCGACTGCGCGAGCGAGCCGGGACGATGCCGATCGGCCGTCAGCGACCACAACGTCGTCGGCGCCGTCGCCACTATCTCGGCGTAATCACCGTCACCGATGCTGGTTCCGGTGATCGAGCCGAGCGCGGTGAGCAGCACCGGGACGCACTCGCTGCCGGTCAGCTCCCGGCGGTAACGGAATTCGTGATAGCGCTCGCGGGTCACGGTGAGCAGCCGCGCCATGTTCTCCGCGCGTTCGGCATAGCGGCCCATCCAGAACAAATCGGACAGCACACGCGGCGAGCTGACCGCCCGAGTGGAACTTGGCATGATCGCGGGCAGTTCCAACGGTGGTGCGGTCGGGGTCCGCTCGGCCGTCACCCGCGTCGGTGTGCGGACCCAGATATCCTTGGCTGCAACGGTATTCAGTTGATGCGCCGCATGGCCGGGTGCGACGAGGTAGCCGAGTCCGCCGATCATCGGCGCGTATCCACTTCGCTGCGAGACCGTGAACAACCGCATGCCCACGTTGGCCGCCGACAGTCCACCGCTGTAGTAGTCGGTGGGTGCCGAGGAGAACTGCGGCAGCTGCTGGCCCACCCATTGCCACGGCGCGGTTTCGATGCGCACGCCGAGTTCCCTGCGCTGCGCGGACGACAGGGCCGGCCCGACAATCGCCTCGCCCCCGGTGACCGGACGGATCAGCAGCGACGCCAGGTTACTCAACAAATGTGAGCGTTCGGTGTTGATGCCGCCCCAGTACATCTCCGCCGTCCGTAACAGCGGCGTCTCGCCCAGCAGGCGTTCCGCGAGTTCAGGTAGAAAGCGAAGCAGTCCAGGGCTTTCCAGGATGCCGCTGCCGAGCGAGTTGACAACGCTGACCGCGCCGCGACGCAACACCTCGACCAGACCGACAACGCCCAGGCGCGAATCCGGCCGTAGGTCAAGCGGATCCGCGTAGTCGGCGTCGACGCGGCGCAGCACCACGTCGACGCGCTTCAGCGTGCCCATCGATCGCATCCACAGCTTGCCGTCACGCACCACCAGATCGGCGCTCTCCACCAATGGGAAGCCGAGCACGCTCGCCAGATAGGCCTGATCAAAGGCTGTCTCGGAGTGGATTCCGGGACTGAGCACCACGACAACGGGTTCTTCGGCCGACTCGGGCGCAACGTCGATCAGTGCGAGGCGCAGCGCTTGCGCCCACGGGGAGGCGGGACGCGGCCCGATGCGCTCGTACAGATCGGGAAATGCGTGCGCAACCACCCGACGATCGGCCAGTGCGTACCCCGCGCCCGACGGCGCCTGCGTCCAGTCCGCGTTGACCAGGAAGCTGCCATCGTGTCCGCGGCTGATGTCGCAGCCGTGCATGAACAGCTGGTGGCGGCCCGGCACCTCGATCCCCCGTGCTGCGCGGATGTAGCCGGGGTGAGCAAAGAGTAACTGCGGGGGCAGCACGCCACTGGTCACCGACTCGCGTGCGCCGTAGAGATCGGTCAGGATCGCGTCGAGCAACCGCGAACGCTGCAGCAGACCGGCTTCCAGGCTGTCCCAGTCGGACGCCGAGATCACCAACGGCAACGCGTCGAGCTGCCAGGGCCCGGGGTCGGCCGCCCCGTTTCCGTTGGTGACGGCGTCACCGTTGCGGTCGACCTGGACGTAGGTGATGCCGTCGTTGTCGACCAAGCCGCGCACCGTCGACCGAAGCTGGTTGAGGCCGATACGGCCGCGCTCGCCGACGCATTCGGCGAGCTCCTGCCAGGCCGGCCGGATATTGCCTGCGGGATCGACGAATTCGTCGTACCCGCTGCCCGCACCCCCGCGTACGTCGAACAGCGCCTGCTGGGCACGCGCACCGCGATAACGCGACAGCAGGTTGTCGATGTCGTGGGGAGTCGTTGCGGGTAGGGCCATCACTGCAGAACGGTACGCACCCGGCGCAGATCCAAGATTCCCGGCGCGCCCACATCGGTGGATTGTCGCGCCTGCTTCTCCCGGACGTCGGCCATGTCGACCTTGCCGGGGGTGAAGCCGGTGGTCTCGAATCGGCGGCCGCGTCGCGACTCGGCTTCCACGGCGTTGACCGGCGGACGGTCATAAGCCCGGCCGCCGGGATGCGACACGTGATATGTGCAGCCGCCGCGTGACATGCCGGTCGCGGTGTCCACGAGTTCGAACCGCAACGGCCCGTCCACAGTGATCGTCGGGTGCAGCGCGCTCGGCGGCTGCCACGCGCGGAACCTCAACCCACCCACCTGGACATCGGGGTTGTCGGTGGCGAGCAACGGTACCGGGTAGCCATTGGCGGTCACGACGTAGCGTTGGCGGTCCGCGCCGATGAGCCGGATCTGGATGCGCTCGATCGACGAGTCGACATAGCGCGCCGTGCCACCTGCGGCCGACTCCTCCCCCAGCACATTCCACGGTTCGATCGCCCCGCGCAGCTCGATCTCCACACCGTCGAACACGGCCGTGCCGATACGCGGGAACCGGAACTCCGTGAACGGGTCGAGCCAGCTGGTGTCGAAGTTGATGCCGTGCGCGCGCAGGTCTGCAGCCACATCGGCGATGTCGTGAATCAGGAAATGCGGCAACAGGTATCGACCATGCAGGTTGGCGCCATGTCGGATGAGCGGCGCTCGCAGCGGTTCGTCCCAGAACCATGCGACCAGCGACCGCACCAGTAGGGACTGCACCATCGCCATCTGGTAGTGCGGCGGCATCTCGAACCCACGCAGCTCCAGCAGGCCGAGTCGCCCGCGTGGACCGTCGGGGCTGTACAGCTTGTCGATGCAGAACTCGGCGCGGTGGGTATTGCCGGTGATGTCGCTCAACAGGTGCCGCAACGCCCGGTCGACGATCCACGGCCTTGGTCCGCCCTCACCGGCGGAGAGTCGCGCGATCTCGGCGAATGCGATCTCGAGTTCGTACAGCGACTCCGCGCGCCCTTCGTCCACCCGGGGCGCCTGCGACGTCGTGCCGATGAACCGTCCCGCGAACAGGTAGGACAGCGACGGATGCCGCTGCCAGTACGTCAGCATCGACACCAGCAGGTCGGGCCGGCGCAACAGCGGTGAGTCCGCGGGGGTGATACTGCCCAGCGTGATGTGGTTGCCCCCGCCGGTGCCGCCGTGGCTGCCGTCGACCTCGAATGACTCGGTCGACAGCCGGGCCAGCCGAGCCTCGTTGTACAGCGTTTGCAGCTGTTCGCGCTGCTCGGCGAAACTCGCGGTGGGTGCCACATTGACCTCGATGACCCCCGGGTCTGGGGTCACGGTCATCGAGGTGATCCGCGGGTCCGGCGGCGGCCCGTAGCCCTCGAGGACGATCGGACAGGCGGCCTTGGCCGCCGCGGCCTCCACGCGGCGTATGAGGTCGACGAAGTGGTCGGCATCGTCGGTCGGCGGGAGATAGATGTAGAGCAGTCCCTCGCGGATCTCGGCGACGACGGCAGTCGTCGGCGTAGCGTCGACATCCACGACTTCCGCGTCGTCCGAGCGGGATTCGACGGACAACGCCCCGCGGCGCGCCAGCAGATCTGCGGCATAGGTTGGCTGAGGCGCGCGCCAGCTGATCGACTTCAGCGGCAGCCGCAGCCCGGCGGGTGAGTCGCCGTCGAGCAGAACGATGCGCCCGCGCCGCAGTCGCCAGTCCGCACTGGCCCAGCCGGACCCGTCGTCGGCGCGGTGCAGCGGCAGCACGTAGGCCGCCGGTTCGGTGACCGACTCCTCCAGCCGTGCGACCAGCGCCGCCCGCGCCTCGGCAGTGTCGGCCTCCAGATCGTCTGTCGCATCGACGGGTTCGCCGGCCGGCAAGCGCACCGCGGCGCCCAATCGGCTCAACGCATCCTCGTACGCCGGCCGAATCTGGGAGGCAGGCAACCCGAGTCCGTCGGCGAGAGCACCGAGCACGCGTAGTCCGGCGTCGGGCGCCACCTCGATCGTCTCCGGCGTCGACGGCCACGGATCGGCGAGCAACGCGTCATCGAGCCACAACGGTTCGCCGTCGGTGCGCCAGAACAGCCCGATCTGCCAGCGCGGCAACGGTTCTCCCGGATACCACTTGCCCTGGTTGCGGTGGACCAGGCCCTGTGGCGCCCACACTTTCTTCAGCCGCGCGGCGAGGTGGGATGCCAGTCGGCGTTTGTGCGGCCCGTCGGCGTCGGTCGTCCATTCGGGGTCGACCTGGTTGTCGATCGAGACGAACGTCGGCTCGCCGCCCATCGTCAGGCGGACGTCACCCGCGGCCAGTCGCTCGTCGACGCGGCCGCCGAGCTCGCAAATCGCCCCCCAGGCCGCATCGGTGTAAGGGAGCGTGACCCGCGGGTCCTCGTGCACGCGCGTCACGGCGTTGGTGAAGTCGAGCGTCGACTCACACGGTTCGACGGCTCCTGTGATCGGCGCGGCCGAGTCCGGATGCGGTGTCGCTGACAGCGGGATGTGGCCCTCGCCCGCGAACAGCCCCGAGGTCGGGTCCAGCCCGATCCAGCCCGCACCGGGGATGTACACCTCGGCCCAGGCGTGTAGATCGGTGAAGTCGGCGGCCGGGCCCGATGGGCCGTCGAGCGCCTCGACGTCGGAGGTGAGCTGGACGAGGTAACCGGAGACGAACCGGGCGGCCAGGCCGAGCTGACGCAGGATCGACACGAGCAACCAGGCCGAGTCGCGACACGAACCGATGCCGGTGCGCAGCGTGTGGTCCGGCGTCTGCACGCCGGGTTCCATCCGAACGCTGTAACCGACGTCGACGTTGACCGCGCGGTTGAGCGCGACAAGATAGTCGATGGTGCGGGTGTCCGGCGCGACGGAGAAGTTCTTCACCCACGCCTGGACGAGGTCGCCGGGCCCAGTGCCCTCATCGCCCTCGTCGACCGGCCTCAGGTAGGGCTTGAGGTCCTCAGCGAGAGCCTTCGGATAGGTGAATCCGACCTTTTCGGCGTATTCCTCGATGAAGAAGTCGAACGGGTTGATCACCTTCAGGTCGGCGATCAGGCCGACGGTGATCGTGAGGCTGCGAGCGCGGGACGGAAAAACCAGCCGGGCAAGGAAATTGCCGAACGCGTCCTGCTGCCAGTTGACGAAATGGTCGGCGGGCTCGACGGTCAGCGAGTAGGCCTCGATCGGCGTGCGCGAGTGCGGGGCCGGGCGCAGCCGGACGACGTGGGGATGCACCTGCACGAGTCGGTCGAACGTGTAGCTGGTGCGATGCTCCAGCGCCACCTTGATGCCCATCGCAAGATCCCATCACACGGTAGGAGGGTGCGCAGTGCGGCGCTCAGGTCTGGGCCACGCGCGGAATGAGTGTGCCCTTCGGGCGCAGCGCAAGCACGAGTACCCCGGCAACCACGATGCCTACCAGGTTCACCGCGAGCTGAAGCGCCGATTTCGCTGCGACGTCCCAGTCGCCGAGGATCCCGGCCACCACCGAGAATCCCGCCGCGGGCACGGTCGTCACCGATATGAACACTCCTACCAGCGCGGCCGACTTTGCCGAAATCAGCGACAACATTCCTGCCGCACCCGCGAGCAGGGCCACGACGAACGACAGCGGACCGACCCGGAAGATGAAATCCACTTCGCTGAGCTGTTTGACGCTGTCCAGGCTGAGCCACCCGGCAGCTTGGGCGCCCAGCGTTGCGACCGCCGTGATCGCCATGGCCAGCGGAAACCCGATCAACAATGCCAACGACGCGCGACGCGCCAGGTCCAGTCTGCGGCGCACCAACGCCACCGAAAGCGCAGCCAGCGGACCGAATTCCGGGCCCACCACCATCGCGCCCACCACGGTGACAGTGGAGTCGGTGACCACACCCACAGCGGCCAGTAGGCACGCCAACGTCAAGAACAGCAGGAACGTGACGCTCAGCGTGGCTTCTTCGCGGGTCCGACCGATCAGTTCGTCCCAGACGACCGCGTCGGCAGGGTCGCCCTCGGCAGCGTCTTCTGCCTTGTGCGCCCTCGTTGACAGGACGGTATCGAGCACCTCGAGGGTGATCGCGCCCCGATGCTGCACGTCGATGTCCTTGAGCTCCTTGATGACGCTGTTGGCGCATTCGCGCGCGATGTCGGCGGTGATCTCGTCGCCGGCCGGTTCAAGGGCGGCCCCCGGATACAGCAGAATATTCGCGACACCGACCTCGCGGCGGAGCACGCCGACGATGTCGTCGCGCATCTCCTCGGGCGCGATCACCCGCAAATGCAGCACTGGTGAACCCTAACCGCGCACAATCTTCGGCGTGGCCACCTGGAAGGACGTCGGCCGAATCGTCGGCCGGTTGCCGGAAACCGCCGAGGTCTCACCGCGCAACTGGCGGGTCCGCAAGAAGCTCTTGGTCTGGGAACGGCCGCTGCGCAAGGCCGACTACGCCGCGCTCGGCGACGACGCTCCGGACGGCGACATTCTCGGGGCGCGGGTTCCGGACGAGGGCGTGAAGTTTGCGCTCATCACCGACGACCCGGACGTCTACTTCACCACGCCGCACTTTGACGGCTATCCCATGGTGCTGGTGCGGTTGGCGGCGATCGGCGTGCCCGAACTCACCGAACTGGTCACCGAGGCGTGGCTGACCCAGGCGCCCAAGACATTGGTGAAGGCATATCTCGCGCAGGAGCGTTAGCCTCTGACGGCCTTGACGACCAGCTCGTCGGGTGGCACGAGATGTCCTTTCTCACAACGGATCTCGACCGTGGCTTCAGCGCCACAGGCGGCGTGGGCCAGGCGCAGCGGGGCTCGGTTCGGCAGGTGGCGCCGCCCCCATTCGAACATCGCCCACACCACAGGCATGAAGTCGATGCCTGCTTCAGTCGGCACGTATTCATCGCGGCTGCGCTGACCTGGCTCCTGGTACGGCCGGCGCTCGAGTAGGCCGGCGTCGACGAGTTCCGACAGCCGCGCGGCGGCAGCGGCCTTGGTCACGCCGACGCGGCGCCAGAAGTCGTCGAACCTGGTCGTGCCGTAGTACGCCTCGCGCATGATCAGCATCGCGGTCTTGGTGCCCAGCAGCGCCATCGTCTTCTCGACCGGGCATTCACCCACGGCCGACCAGGCGTTGCGGTCGGCCAGCTTGCCCTGCAGCACTGTCACGGAATGCACCCTCCCTCTGAGTTGTTCTAAGTATACCCAGGTGATATAGCTGGGTATAGGAAGCATTACTCAGTGACGAGTTCAGGAGGCTGGAAATGGCTGAATTTGCAGGCCGGGATGCGGTCATCGTCGAGGCGGTACGCACGCCGATCGGAAAGGGCAAGGCCGGCGGCGCACTGCATGGCGTCCTGCCCGTCGACCTGCTGGCGCACAGCCTCACCGAGCTGGTGAACCGCGCGGGCATCGACCCGGCGCTGGTCGACGACGTCATCACCGGCGCCGTCTCACAGGTCGGCGATCAGGCCGTCAACATCGGACGCAACGCGCTGCTGGCCGCGGGCTTCCCCGAGACCGTGCCGGGCACCACCGTGGACCGTCAGTGCGGCAGCAGCCAGCAGGCGATCGCGTTCGCGGCGCAAGGTGTGATCGCGGGGGCGTACGACATCGTCGTCGCTGCCGGCGTGGAATCGATGTCACGGGTACCGATGGGTTCGAGCGTACTGCCGGGCAGCGACCCGTTCGGCGCCATGGCACAGCGCTACCCGGAAGGGTTGGTGCCGCAGGGCATCAGCGCCGAACTGATCGCGGCGAAGTGGGGCTTCTCGCGTCAGCAACTCGACGAGTTCTCCGCGGGCAGTCACGAAAAGGCTGCGCAGGCAACGAAAGAGGGCCGCTTCGACAATGAGCTGATCCCGATCGCCGGGCTCACCACCGACGAGATCGTTCGCCCCGGCACCACGGTGGAGACGCTGGCGGGCCTGAAGCCCGCGTTCTACACGCCGGCCTACGAAGCGCGGTTCCCGCAGATCAAGTGGGAGATCACGCCGGGCAACTCGTCGCCGTTGTCCGACGGCAGCGCGGCGGTGCTGATCACCACGAGTGAGACCGCCAAGCGGTTGGGCCTACGTCCGCTGGCGCGAATCCACACCTCGACTGTGGTGGGATCGGATCCGCTCTACATGCTGACCGGGGTCATCCCCGCGACCGAGAAGGTGTTGCAGCGCGCCGGACTGACGCTGTCTGATATCGACCTGTTCGAGGTCAACGAGGCGTTCGCACCGGTGGTGCTGGCGTGGGCGCACGAGCTGGGTGGAGGGCCGGCTTCCGCTTTGCCTTCGAAGACCAACGTCAACGGCGGTGCCATCGCGATCGGTCACCCGCTGGGCGCGAGCGGTGCCCGCATCATGACCACTCTGGTCAACGCGTTGGAGCAGCGCGGCGGGCGCTACGGACTGCAGACGATGTGTGAGGGCGGTGGCATGGCCAACGCCACGATCGTCGAGCGACTCTAATCAGCGAATTCGGCGCGCTGACGCACCGTGACGGTCGATCAGCGCGCCGAATTCACGCCTTCTGAAGCTCGAAGAGCGGGATGACCCGGCTGGTGTTGGCCTGATAGTCACCGAAGACCGGTGACTGCTCGACAATCTTCGAGTACACGTCATCGCGCTCGTCAGACGGCAACTCCCGAGCGATCACGTCATAGTCCGTGGATCCCACTTCCACGTGCGCCTGTGGGTTGGCCCGCAGGTTGTGCACCCAGTCGGGATTCGTGTCGGCGCCGGCCTTCGACCCGATGATGATCATCTTGTCGTCGATGGTCAAGTACGCGAGCGGCGCGAGCCTGGGTTGTCTGGACTTGGCGCCGGTCGTGGTGAGCAGCAGCAGCGTTGCGCCCTCGAACGGTCCCCCGACCTTGCCGCCGTTGGCGCGGAACTCGTCGACGATATTCGCGTTGAACGCCTTCATGGCTTCGGCGTCAGGTATCTCGGTCATGACTGAACTATCCCCTGCGCGGCCGCATCTATTCCGGGCCCGCATAATTCTCAGTCATGCGGGTGATCGTCACGGGCGGCAACAGCGGTGTGGGCGCGGCGACGGCGTCCGCGCTCGCCGCTGCAGGGCACAGCGTCATGATCGCGTGCCGCTCCATCGACAAAGCCCAGCGCGTCGCCGCGGAGATGCCCGGCGACGTCGAGGTGGGTTCGCTCGATCTCGCCGACCTCGCCAGCGTGCGGACGTTCGCCGATTCGGTGGAGACCGTTGATGTGCTGGTGAACAACGCCGCGGTGATGGGCATGCCGTTGACCCGGACCGCCGACGGTTTCGAGGCCCATATGGGCACAAACCATCTCGGGCACTTCGCGTTGACGTGTCTGCTGGGCGACCGGATCAAAGACCGCGTGGTGTCGGTCACGAGTGCCACCTACCTGTTCACCCATCTCGACCTGGCCGACCTCAACTGGCACACCCGCAAGTACTCGAAGTTCGCGGCCTACGGGCAGTCCAAGCTGGCCAACCTGCTCTTCGTGCACGAACTCGCCGCGCGGGGTATCCGCGCCTACGCGTCCGATCCGGGTGCGACCGACACCGACATCACCAGATCAATGGGCATGGGCGAGCACCGCGGCATGCGCAGGCTGCTGCACACACCGGCCCAGGGTGCGCGGGCCAGTCTGCAAGCCGTGTCGACCGACCTGCCCAGCGGCACCTATCTCGCGCCGCGGTTCAATCAGTTCGGTCCGCCGAAGGTCACCAAGCCGCGGCCCAAGGCCGTCGATCCCGAAATGGCCCGACGGCTATGGGAGTTGTCTGCCGAGCTGACGGGATGCGACTGGCACAGTGCCTAGTCGGTCTTGGGCTTGGCGTCCGGTTTGAAGTCGATGCCCGATTCCTTGCGCTGCTGCGCGGTGATCGGCGTGGGCGCATCAGTCAACGGATCGACGCCACCGCCGGACTTGGGGAACGCGATCACCTCGCGGATCGAATCGAATCCCCCGAGCAGTGCGGTGATGCGGTCCCACCCGAACGCGATGCCGCCGTGCGGCGGAGCGCCGAAAGTAAAGGCGTCCAAGAGGAAGCCGAACTTCTCCTGGGCTTCGTCGTGGCCGATGCCCATCATTGCGAACACCCGTTCCTGGACCTCGCGACGGTGGATACGGATCGACCCGCCGCCAATCTCGTTCCCGTTGCACACGATGTCGTAGGCGTTGGCCAGCGCGGTGCCCGGATCGGTGTCGAACGTGGCCTCCGATTCCGGCTTCGGCGACGTGAACGCGTGGTGCACTGCCGTCCACGCACCCGACCCGACCGCGACATCGCCTGCGGCAGTGGCCTCGTCGGCGGCCTCGAACAGTGGCCAGTCCACCACCCAGGTGAACGCCCAGGCGTCGGGGTCGATCATGTCGAGACGCTTGGCGATCTCGATACGGGTCGCCCCGAGCAGCGCACGCGCCGCCTTCGTCGGTCCTGCGGAGAAGAAAATGCAGTCCCCCGGCTGCGCCCCGACATGCGCGGCGAGCCCGTCACGTTCGGCATCGGTGAGGTTCTTGGCGACCGGTCCGCCGAGGGTGCCGTCCTCGGCGACGAGAACGTAGGCCAGCCCCTTGTGCCCACGTTGCTTGGCGAATTCCTGCCAGCCGTCGAGTGTGCGCCGCGGTTGCGAAGCGCCCCCGGGCATGACGACAGCACCGACGTAGGGCGCCTGGAACACTCGAAAAGTGGTGTCGGAGAAGTACTCCGTGCACTCGACGAGCTCGACGGCGAATCGAAGGTCAGGTTTGTCGGACCCGAACCGGCGCATCGCGTCCGCGTAGTTGATCCGCGGGAGCGGCGTCGGCAGGTCATAACCGATCAACGCCCACAGCGCCTTGAGAACCTCCTCGGACACCGCGATGACGTCATCGGCGTCGACGAAGCTCATCTCCATGTCGAGTTGGGTGAACTCGGGCTGGCGGTCGGCGCGGAAGTCCTCGTCGCGGTAGCAACGCGCGATTTGGTAGTAGCGCTCCATGCCCGCCACCATGAGAAGCTGCTTGAACAGCTGCGGGCTCTGCGGCAGTGCGTAGAAGCTCCCCGGCTGCAGCCGGGCGGGCACCAGGAAATCCCGCGCCCCTTCGGGCGTGGAACGCGTCAGCGTCGGCGTCTCGATCTCGACGAAGTCGTGGCGCGCCAGCACGTCGCGGGCCGCCGCATTCACCTTGGACCGCAAGCGAATCGCGTTGCCTGGGCCTTCGCGGCGCAGGTCGAGGTAGCGGTACTTGAGCCGAGCTTCCTCGCCGGCCTGCTCGTCGAGCTGGAAGGGCAGCGGTGCGCTCTCGCTCAGTACCCTCAGCGACGTCGCGTTGATTTCGATGTCACCCGTAGGGATTTCGGGGTTCGCGTTGCCTTCTGGGCGGATTTCGACGACGCCCTCGACGGCGATGCAGTACTCCGCGCGCAGCCGGTGCGCATTGGCGAGCACGTCCGCTTCACGAAACACGACCTGCGATACGCCCGACGAGTCGCGAAGGTCGATGAAGATGACACCGCCGTGGTCGCGACGGCGCGCAACCCAGCCGGCCAGCGTCACCCGCTGTCCGGCGTCGGTGGACCGCAACGAACCGGCGGCATGACTGCGCAGCACGAACTCTCCTGTGAATGGCCTGATGGACGACTGCCACAGTGTAGTGGGGCCATATCGGGCGGTAGCTTGGCGTTCGTGAGCGCACGCATCGCACTCGTCGGACCGGGCGCGATCGGGTCGACGGTCGCCGCCCTGCTGCACGCCGCAGGCCACCCAATCACCTTGTGCGGACGTACCGCCCGGGAGTCGATCGAGGTCAGGCCCGACGACAAGGACCCGATCGTGGTGCCGGGGCCGGTGCTGACCGACCCGGCGGAGATCACCGAGGCCGCCGACATCGTGCTGCTGGCCGTCAAGGACACCCAGAACGAGCAGGCCGGCGCCTGGCTGGCCAGGCTGTGCGACGGCGGCACGATCGTGTGCGCTCTGCAGAACGGCGTCGAGCAGGTGGAGCGCGTAGGCCGGTTCTGCCCGTCGTCGACGGTGGTGCCCGCGGCCATTTGGATCTCGGCCGAACCGGATCCAGGGGGCTGGATACGGCTGCGTACCGGGGTTCGGCTGGTCCTGCCCGCCGGCCCCGATAAGCGGGCCGCGCAAAGGCTGGCGGGGTTGTTCGGCGACGCGGGCGTATCGGTCGAGCTCGACCCCGACTTCATCAGCGCGGCATGGCGCAAGCTGCTGGTGAACGCCGTGGTCGGGTTGATGGTTCTCACCGGTCGGCGCATGGGCATGTTCCGCCGCGACGATGTGGCCTCCCTCGCGCGCCGCTATCTGGAGGAATGCCTCGCGGTGGCGCGCGCGGACGGCGCGACCCTGGGCGACGAGGTGATCGACGAGACCATGAACCTGTTCAACCAGGTCCCCGCCGACATCACGACGTCCATGCTGACCGATCGAGAGGCGCACCGCCCGCTGGAATGGGACATCCGCAACGGCGTGGTCAGGCGCAAGGCCGCCCAATACGGGCTCGCCGCCCCGATCAGTGACGTGCTGGTCCCGCTTCTGGCGGCGGCCAGCGACGGGCCTGGCTAATCTCAGCGCGTGTCCGCGCCGCAGATGTACCCGTGCGATCCCGTCGGATTGGAACTCATCAAGACGGCGCGTTTCCGCTCCACCAATTCCGTGAACCTGTCGATCACCCCGGGCCAACTCTGGCAGGTGCTCGAGGACGCAGAGGCCTGGCCACAGTGGTCCTACGTCACCCGCATGACGTGGACAGGTTCCGGGCCTTTGCGAGTCGGCTCCACCCGCGCTATCGAGACGCGCAGTGGAGGGCGTGTCGTCGATGAGATCATCGCGTGGCATCCGCAGGTGCACTTGGCTTTTCGCGTGAATGCTGTGTCTGTGCCCACGGAAGGCGCATCGGTGGAGGAGTTCCGCATCGAGCCGACGCCGCGAGGGTGCCGGCTGACGTGGACGCTGGCGCACGATCCGAAGAAGGCTTCGTTGGGGGTGAAGCTCATCGCGAGGACCGTGATGAGTGCCAAATACCGCCAATACCTGGCCAAGCTGGGCAAGTACACCGAGCAACGCTTCGGCGTTTCGATCTAGAACCCGGCTAGACACTGTCCGTTATCGTGTGTGGCCATGCACCAATGTGAGCTGGTTGAGCTGGCCTTCATCGACAGCGCGCCGTTTCGGTTCGTCAGCACCGTGGACCTGAAGATCACGCCCGAGCAGCTGTTCGAGGTGCTCGCCGACGCGGAATCGTGGCCCCACTGGGCGACGGCGATCACCAAAGTCACCTGGACCAGCCCCGAACCGCGCGGTATCGGTACGACGCGCACGGTGCACATGCGCGGCGGCATCGTCGGTGACGAGGAGTTCCTGGCGTGGGAACCGTTCACCCACATGGCTTTTCGGTTCAACGAAGCATCGAGTAGTTCCATCTCGGCGTTCGCCGAGGACTACCGCGTCGTGCGGACGGCCGAAGGCTGTCACCTGACGTGGGTGATGGCGATGAAGCCCAAGGGTCTATCGGGTCGCATCGGCATGACGCTCGGCAAACCATTTATGGCACGCACGTTCCAGAAATTCCTGTACAACCTACGTGACTACTCGGACAAGCGGTTCACCGTTGCGAGCTAGCCGTGGGTCGCCTCGGCTGTCGGACCCACGGATGTGTTCCCGGGATCCGCGGATGCCACCGCGCTGGCGTTGACGATCGCGGCGCCCAGGCCCGCGGCCGGCACCGCCGAAATTGAATTCCGGCAGCAAAAGTTCGAGGAGGGACCTGCTGGAATTCAATTTCGCGGTGGAAATTGGGCCAATCTCCGCGCCATCAGTAGAGCTCGGCCCAAGCCTTTCGGCGCTCGGCGTCGGGGTCCTCGGTGACGGTGTCGCGCGCGGTCATGATGATGCGGGTGACGCGGCGCTCGGTGTCGTAGACCGGCCAGTCGTGCCCGTTCGACCACTCGATCTCACCGGTATCCCATCCCTTTGCCGCGAAGTCCAGCCAAGCCCGCTGCATCCGCCTGCCGACCGGTGGCTGCAGCCGCCGCCCGAGCGGATGCAGCTTGCGCCCGATGAACGACGCGTAGCTGTGCTGGACGTGCACGATCTCGCTGCCGTGGGTGGCGCCCAGCCCTAGCACCCGCAGGCTCCAGCCGACGTGGTCGAACCGGTACATGTGCGTGGGCGCGACAGCGCTGTAGGCGTCGGCGAACGCCCATGCGGGTCCACCGAACATCACGTCGGAGCCGAACGCGATCAGGGCCCGTCGCCTCGGATAGTCCGGATAGGCGGCCAGCACCGCATCCTTGGCGTCCGGTGCGACGCGGTCGAGGTAGGCGTCGATCGCGTCCGTCGTCGTCGGCAGCATCGGTGGTTTCGTCCACGCGAACATCGACGCCTCATGGCTGTTGGTGCCGATGATCAGCGGCATCCGTTCGAGTGCGCCATCGCGGGCGGCGTCCACCGGATGCCTCGGCAGCAGGTCCACTCCGTAGGTCAATCCGTACGCGAGGTTCGGCGTGCTCGCCGCGCTCTTCAGCTGAAGCATGCCCGCGGCCCGGCGCAGCCGGCGCTGCGGCAGCATCTTGACCTCGGCGACATCGACGCCCAACCGCTTGACGAACTCGTGCGCCTGTCGGGCCCGACTCTCGCGTTCGCCGATCAAGGGCAGCGCGGGACTCTGGGCGATCGCCCGGCTGAACAGACCCTTGGACGCGGGACTCGCCAGCAGTGCCAGCACTGACGTCGCGCCTGCCGACTCGCCGAAGACGGTCACCCGATCGGGGTCGCCGCCGAACGCGGCGATGTGATCGCGGATCCAGCGCAGCGCCGCCATCTGGTCGCGCAACGCGAGATTGTCATCGAATCCGTCTCCGAGGTCGCTGAGCTCGAACCCGCCGAACACTCCGATGCGGTAGGTGATGTTGACGACCACCACTTTGCCGTTGGCGGCCAGCCTGGACCCGTTGTAGAGCTGAAACTGCCCGGCGCCGTAGACGAATGCGCCGCCGGGAATCCACACCATCACCGGAAGCGACGCGCTGGTGTCCGGCGACCACACCGTCAGCGTCAGGCAGGCCTCGTCGCGCACCTTCGGATCGTCGCGGCCACCGCCGACGAACGACTTGCTCTGCGGCGGCAATGGTCCGTGTTCGAGTGCGTCGAGCAGCCCGGTCCACGGCTGCGGCGGCGCGGGAGCCAGGAAGCGTCTGTCCCCCACCGGCTGCTCGGCATACGGCACACCGCGCCAGACACCGACGCCGAGTTCGGTCGCTCCGCGAATGTCCCCGAGGTCGGTGTGCGCGACCGGCGAAGGTCCCGAATGTCCGAGAACGACTGCCACGCCCGAATCGTAGTGTGCAAAGGTGAATGCAAACCCGTGCGGCAGCGTGGACATGGACGCGAATGAGGTAGGGCAATGACGTTCAACGAGGGCATGCAGATCGACACGAGCACCACGTCCACCAGTGGCGGCGGTCGTGGTCCCGGCCGAGGCATCGCCGTCGGCGGCGGAGTCGGCGGCCTTCTCATCCTCGTCGTCGCGCTGTTCCTCGGAGTCGATCCCAGTTCGGTCGTGCCGCCGCAGCAGTACGACAGCGGAGGCGTCGAGACACCCGGCTTCGATCTCAGCCAATGCAAGACCGGCGAGGACGCGAACAACATCGTCCAGTGCCGCGTGGTCGCGACGGGCAACTCGGTGGACGCCGTGTGGCAGCAGTTGCTGCCCGGCTACGAGCGGCCGCGGATGGAAATCTTCACCAACCAGGTCCAGACCGCCTGCGGACCTGCGACCAGCGACGTCGGCCCCTTCTACTGCCCGGGCGATCGAACGGCGTACTTCGATGTCGGCTTCTTCGACGTGCTGCGCGACCAGTTCGGTTCCAGCGGCGGCCCGCTGGCTCAGGAGTATGTGGTGGCTCATGAGTACGGCCACCACGTCCAGAACCTCGAGGGCTCGCTCGTCCGTGCCCAGCAGGATCCGGAGGGCGCCACCGGCGGCGGCGTGCGCACCGAATTACAGGCCGACTGCTATGCGGGCATCTGGGCGCACTACGCAACCATCACCAAGCAGGAGAGCACCGGGGTACCGTTCCTGGAGCCATTGAGCGACAAAGACATTGCCGACGCGCTGTCGGCCGCTGCATCGGTGGGTGACGATCGCATCCAGCAGGCCGCCACCGGACGCGTCAACCCCGAGGCGTGGACCCACGGATCTTCCGAACAGCGCCAGAAGTGGTTCACCGAGGGATATCGGACCGGCGACATCAACAGCTGTGACACGTATGCCGCCACCGATCTGGGCTAGATTTCGCCGCTAGCTGATCCGGTGCGATCGCCGCGCCCGGAGATCTAGCGTCGATCATATGGACACCGTCACCGTCACACCCGAACTCACCATGCTCGTCGTGCACGGATGGCAGGTCTACGTGTGGCGCGACGGCGATTCGGCCACGCTCATCGACACCGGCGCTCCCGGTTCGGGTGACGAGATCCTGGCAGCAGTGCCGCAGATCGACCGGATCGTGCTGACCCATGGCCATGTCGACCACTGCGGTTCGGCGGCCGAGCTGCAAGACGCCACGGGTGCAACCGTTTTCGCCGGTGCCGGCGACGCTACGGAGATCCGGAACGGTACCGCCATGCCACCACCGGTGTTCGAGGACTGGGAAATCCCGATTCACCAACGTGTTTCAGCCGGTCTGCCCGAGGCGGCACCACCGGTACCCGGCCTGGTCGAACTGCACGACGGAGACGTGCTGGACTTCGGCGGCGGCGCGGAGATCTTGGCCATTCCCGGCCACACCGACGGCAGCATCGCGATCCACCTGCCCAGCCGTGGCGTGTTGTTCACCGGCGACACCATCGCCAATGTCGGGACGGTCATGCTCGGTACGTTCAACCAGGACCGGGCGCAGACCGTCGCAGCGTTCCAACGACTGGCGGAACTCGATGTCGAAACGGCCTGCTTCGGCCACGGTGAACCGATCATCTCGGCCGCCCATACCCGCATCCGCGACACGGCTGCCACACTGACCGCGTGATGCCCGAGCACGATCCCATCGCGCCCGACACCAAGGACTGGACCTGGGTGCTGTCTCGATCTGCCCCGATTGCGGATTTGTCCCGGAGACGTGCACCGCACCGGGGTCGCCGACGCGTGGTCGCGGCGCGGGCTGCGCAGCAACGGCAGTGAGTTCACGGTTGCATCAATTGCGATCTACCACTTGCACGACATCGTCCATCACGCGCACGATGTCGGGCATGGCTGAAGACACACCGCTGGCAGGCAAGGTCGCCTACGTCACGGGAGCGGCGCGCGGACAAGGACGTTCACACTGCATTCGCCTGGCCCGGGCGGGCGCCGACATCGTCGCGATCGATGCCTGCGGGCCGGTCGCCGAGCACAACGGCTATCCCCCGGCGTCACCCGAGGACCTCGCCGAGACGGTGAGCCTGGTCGAGGGTGAGGGGCGCAAGATCCGCGCGGAAGAGGTTGACGTGCGCGACCTCGAAGGCCAGCAGCGTGTGGTTGCCGACACGATCGAGCAGTTCGGCCGGCTCGACATCGTCGTCGCGAACGCCGGCGTGCTGAATTGGGGCCGACTGTGGGAGATTTCGGCACAACAGTTCCAGGAGGTCGTGGACACCAACCTGACGGGGGTGTGGAACACCATCAAGGCGGTGGTTCCCGCGATGATCGAGGCCGGCAACGGCGGGTCGATCATCAACATCAGTTCGGCGGCCGGCATCAAGGCCGTTCCGGGTTGCGGCCACTACTGTGCGAGCAAGTTCGGTGTAGTCGCGCTGACCAACTCACTCGCGGTGGAGTTGGGCGAGTTCGGAATTCGCGTGAACTCCGTTCACCCCTATGGCACCGACACGCCGATGGGAAACGACGCCTCGATGTGGCAGATGTTCGCCGATCACCAGAACTTCATCCACAGCTTCTCCCCCGGCGCGCTGCCTACGGATTCCCTTGCCGCACCCGACCTGGTGTCCGATATCGTGCTGTGGTTGGCCAGCGACGCGTCGTCGCTCGTGACCGCCGCCCAGATCCCCGCGGACAAGGGCTATCTCAAGGTTTAGAGCCGCGACTGCTCCTCGATGCTCGTGTCGGTCGTGCGCAGCGGGCGGATCAAGGCGTCCTGGCCGAACGAGGCGATGAGCTCACCGCTTTCGGTGTGGACGGCCCCGCGGACATACGACATGCCCGCGCCCACCTGGGTGCTCTCGTGCGTGTAGAGCAGCCAGCCGTCCCACGAGAACGGCTCGTGGAAACTGACCGTGATCGTCATCGGGGCTGTCGATACGGTCAGATGCGCCTGCGCGGTCCCGATGCCTTCGTGTGCGCGCATCGTCGTCGAAATGCCAAGGTGTCCGGTGAAATACGCGATCAGCGCCTTGGCGAGGTCGTCGCGGGTGGGAATCGGGTCGTAGTGCAGCCAGGCGTACAGCTCGGGTGGTCCGACCTCGTCGGGGCTGTTCACGTCGACGACGTCGACCAGACGTAGTTGGCGTCCGGTCATCGGCATCTCCGACACGTTCGCGTCTTCAGGACCCGTGACGTCGGGCCGCGGCAGGTGGTGGCGGATGACATCGGGGGTTGGTACGTCGGTCAGCACGGTCGCCGTGATGCACCGCTTGCCGTTCTGCTTGGCCGCGACGATCGCGGTCGCCGTCGACCGCCCTTCGTTGACCACGTCCAGCTCCAGCTCGACCGGACCCGCGCCGACCAAGACCGCGCGGGCAAACACCGCCGATACCGATCGCACGGACTTCTCCGGAAAACGTTTGGCCACAGCGACAATAGCCTGCGCAAGGACCTGCGTTCCCTCGACCACCTGGCGGTCGTCCTGGCCTGCCGGGCCCGTCTCGGCGATGTATCTGTTCTCGCCGTCCGGCCGCACGTCGAACAATTCGAGCAGGCTCTCAACGGTCCAGGGCGTCTGCGCCGAGTCTGTGGTCATGGGAGGGAACACTAACCGAGCTGCGGTAAAAGCGGTAACGTCGTTACCGACATTCGCGCGCACAACCGGGGAGGTGTCATGGCGAAGCGTGGCAGTCGGCCGCCGAGCGGAGGCGCCCGCCCGGCGGCGACGGACGACGTCGTGGACCTGGACCCGGAGTCGCGCCCGAAACGATTCATGAAGTCGGCGTTGGCAATTCTCGGAGAGACCGGCCGCACGGACTTCACGGTGCTGGAGGTCGTCGAACGGTCCAAGACCTCCCTGCGATCCTTCTACCAGCACTTCTCCACCAAGGACGAGTTGCTGCTGGCCCTGGTCGACAAGATCATGTCGGAGTCGACGCGAAAGTGGCGCGAGGACACCGCCGGACTACCGGCCGCCGAAGCCTTGCGGATACTCATCGATCGCATCTGCACGCCCGCGGAAACGACCACGCAGGACAAGGTCAACCGCGGCCTGACGTTCTACAACGATCGCTTGGCCGAGGCGCTGCCAAGCGAATACGCCCGCGTGCTGTCTCCGGTGCACGAGCTGATCAAGGACATCATCCGCAGAGGCATCGACGAGGGCGCCTTCCGTGCCGACATCGACGTCGACGCGACAGCGGCCCTGATCATGCAATCGGCTCTGGGGGCGATGCGGCTGCGGGTGCTCGGCGCAGAACTCACCGGCGTTCCGGTCGATGCCGACCACATCTACGACTTCTGCGTCAGCAGCCTCGCCGGACGCCGCGACCCCGCCTGACCTGCACCGGGCGCGGTGCGGGCCCGACGCGATAACTCCTCCACCAGGGGTGGTGTTTACGCTGGTCCAGACGTGGTAATGTCATTACCACCACAGCCTAGCCAGTCTTAAGGAGGCGCAACTATGACCCGCGAACTCCCCTATCCGGTGTTCGACGCCGACAACCACTTCTATGAGCCCAAAGAGGCCCTGACCCAGTTCCTGCCGGATCACCGCAAGGGCGTCATCGACTACATCGACGTGCGCGGACGAACGAAGATCATGGTCCGCAATGTCGTCAGCGACTACATCCCGAACCCGACCTTCGAGGTGGTCGCGCGCCCGGGCGCGCAGGAGGAGTACTTCCGGCATGGCAGCGGCGGCAAGAGCTTCCGCGAGGTCATGGGCAAGCCGATGAAGTCCATTCCGGCGTTCCGCAATCCCGAGGCTCGCCTCGAGGTGATGGACAGCCTCGGCCTGGACTACTCCCTGATGTTTCCGACGCTGGCCAGCCTGGTCGAGGAGCGACTGAAGGACGATCCGGACCTGATTCTCGACATCGTCCATGCGCTGAACCAGTGGATGTACGAGACCTGGCAGTTCAACTACGAGGACCGCATCTTCTCCACGCCGGTGATCAACCTGGGCAACGTGGATCGCGCGATCGAGGAACTCAATTGGTGCCTGGAGCGCGGCGCGAAGACCGTGTTGGTGCGCCCTGCCCCGGTGCCCGGCTATCGCGGCACGCGATCGCTGGGTGTCGAGGAGTTCGACCCGTTCTGGGACGCCTGCGTCAAGGCCGGCATCCCCGTGTCGATGCACGCCTCGGACAGCGGATACTCCGAGTACCTCAACGACTGGGAACCCGGTGACGAGTTCAAGCCGTTCGCGCCCACCGCATTCCGGATGGTCGCGATGGGCAAGCGGCCCATCGAGGACACCATGGCGGCTCTCGTGTGTCACGGAGCGCTGACCCGTAACCCGGATCTGCGCATCCTGTCGATCGAGAACGGCGCGGACTGGGTGCCCTACCTCTTCAAGCAGTTCAAGAACGTCTACTCGAAGATGCCGCAGGGCTTCCTGGAGGATCCGATCGAGGCGTTCCACCGCTGCGTGTACGTCGCACCGTTCTGGGAGGACGACTTCGCCCAGATGGCCGACCTGCTGGGCATCGACCGCGTGATCTTCGGTTCCGACTGGCCGCACCCCGAGGGCCTGTCGCAGCCGACGCACCTGGTCGACGATCTCCAGGGCCTCGACGCCGAAGGGCAACGAAAGGTCATGGGTGGCAACATGATCGATCTGTTCAAGGTTCCGAACGAGATCGTCCACAAGCCGGGCGTGCCCGCATTGGAATTCGCCTGATTCCAACGGCATCCATCGTGACGTGCGTGCCGGTGCTCCGGCACGCACGTTCACGCGTCAGCGAAAGTGAGTTCGCGCCGTGACCGACGCCGCAAACCCAGAACGGCTACTCTTCGCCTCGACCACCCAGTCATTCCTCGAGAAGGGCGCGTCGCTGGGCCGGCTGCGTGAACTACACGACGCCGGGAAGTCGTTCGAGATGGACTGGTGGCAGCGCGCCGCCGAACTCGGCTGGACCAGCTTGCTGGTGCCCGAAGAACTCGGCGGCGGCAACGTGTCCGGGAACGGCGTCGCCGACCTCGCTCTGGTCGCGGAATTGTCCGGCCGCAGCGTGGCACCGGGTCCGCTGCATCCGGTCAGCATCGTCCTGGCGGGTCTGGCCGAGGCCCCCGAGAACCACGAGCAGACAATCGAATCGCTGATTTCAGGCGAGATCGTCGCCTCGTGGGCGGTCTACGAGCCGGGCAAACAGTGGTCGCCGCTCGATGCTGCGGCGACCGCGACGCGCACCGACACCGGGTATCGCATCGACGGTGTGAAGGACCGCGTCGAGGCGGCCGGCGACAGTGCAGTGCTGCTGGTGGTGGCCCGTTGCGACGACGCGGTGCGACAGTTCCTGGTTCCCACCGACGCGGCGGGTGTCACCGTGGAAGCGCAACGGTCGCTCGACATGGTGAAGACCTATGCCCGAGTGCAATTCGACGGTGTCGAGGTGGAGGCCACCGCGGTCGTCGGCTCTGCCGAGCAGACGCCGACGCTCATCGAGCGGCAGAGCCAGATCGCGGCGATCCTTCAGTGCGCCGAGATCGTCGGCATCCTGGAGACGGTGCTGGACTTCACCATCCAATGGGGATTCGACCGGCATTCGTTCGGAAGGCCGATCGGCTCGTATCAGGCGCTCAAACACAAGTACGCCGACCTGAAGATCTGGTTCGAGTCGTGCCGGGCGACGACGAACGCCGCAGTGGCTGAGGTGGCCGCGCGGTCCCCGGGCGCCGAGATGGCGGTCAGCATCGCGAAATCCTATGTGGGCGAACATGCTCCGGGTATGCTGCAGGACTGCATTCAGCTGCACGGCGGCATCGGTGTCACCTGGGAGCACGACCTGCACATCTTCCTGCGGCGGGCCACGCTGTACCGCTCGCTGTTCGGTACGCCCGAAGAGCACAATCTGCGCGTGTATGCGCTCACCAAGATGGGCCCACGCGCATGGGCCCACGCGCAAGCTGGGGACCGGGGACTGGAAAACGCCTCATGACCGACACCGCATCGGCAGCGACCGAAACGACCGAGTCTGTCGAAGAGTTCGCCACGCGTGCCCGCACCTGGTTGGCGGAGAACATGCCGGCGATCGATCCGGCCAACCCGCCCGAGCACGACCGAGGCGAAGAGGAACCCTGGCACCGCGCCCGGGAGTTGCAGAAGAACCTGTACGAGGGCGGGTTCGCCGGCATCTGCTTCCCCCGCGAATACGGCGGCCTCGGGCTGCCGATCGCCTACCAGAAGGCGTTCAACAACGAGTCGCGCTGTTACGAGCTTCCGGTCATCCTGAACACCCCGACGTTCACGATATGCGCCGCGACCATCCTGGACACTGGATCGGAAAAGCAGAAGCAGCAACACATCTCGGCCGCATTGCGGGGCGACGAGGTGCTCGTGCAGCTGCTTTCGGAGCCTAGCGGCGGGTCCGATCTGGCCGGCGTCATCACCCGCGCCGACCGCAAAGGTGACAAATGGGTGATCAACGGCGCCAAGACCTGGAGCACCAGTGCGTTCGCCGCGGACTACGGGCTGATGCTCGCGCGTACCGACTGGGATGTGCCCAAGCACGAAGGTCTGACGATGTTCCTGGTGCCCATCAACAGTCCCGGGATCACGCTGCGGCGCATCAAGCAGGTGAACGGGTCAGTCGAGTTCTGTGAGGAATTCTTCGACAACCTCGAGCTCGGTGACGATGCGGTTGTCGGAGAGGTCAATGGCGGCTGGCATGTGGCGTCCCGGCAGCTGTATCACGAGCGCAGGGCGGTCGGAGGCGGGTCGGAGTTCGCGAGCGGCATTGGCGCCGAGGGCAAGTCGGATGTGCCGATCGATTACGTCGCGCTGCTGGAAGCGACCGGGCAGGCCGACAGTGAGCGCGCGCAGGAGGTTGCGGGTCGCGCGCTGGTGCACCGCGCGGTGCGTGAACAGCTGATCGATCACGTGTACCACGGTGTACTCGACGGCTCGCTGCCGCCGGCCGCAGGCTCGATCATTCGGGTGACGCACGCCGAGGTACATCACCTGGAGTTCGACACCGTGCTCTCGCTGACCGGCAGTTCGGGCGTCGTGGATGCCGGCGACGACATGATCCGATATGGCGAGCGCTACCTGTCGCGGCAGGCCGCCGCGCTCGGCGGCGGTACCACCGAGATCGCCCGCAACATCATCGGTGAACGCGTGCTCGGCTTTCCGCGTGAACATGCCGCCGACCGTGGCGTGCCGTTCAATCAGGTCAAGCGCAACAAGGGCTAGCGTCCGCCGCCGAGCACTAGAAGAGCGTCGGCTGCAGGACCTCGGCGGAGTCGGCGGCCGGAGCCGCCACCGCCCGAAACGATCGACGATCAGGGGTCAGGCCGTGTTTGGCGATCAACGGGGTCACCCTGTCGTGCAGCATCTTCCTGTAGTCCGACGGCAAATACGCTCCGCGACTGTACAACTCGCGATACTTCGACACCAGCTCGGGATGCAACCGCGCCAGCCACGCCATGAACCACCCGCGCGTCGAGCCGCGGAGGTGTAGCCCGAACGCCGTCACCCCCGTCGCGCCTGCCGCGGCGATCTGACCCAACAACGCATCGAGATGCGCCGCGGAGTCGGTCAGGTGTGGCAGCACCGGCGCCACCATGACATGGCAGTCCAGGCCCGCTTCGCGGACCGCGGAGATGAGCCCGAGGCGCGCCTGCGGTGTCGGCGTCCCCGGTTCGACGTCCTTGTGTAGGTCGGGATCGCCGACGGCCAATGAGATCGCCACGCTGACGTCGACGCGTCGCGCCGCCTCCCCGATCAACGGCAGGTCTCGCCGCAACAGCGTGCCCTTGGTCAGGATCGAGAACGGCGTTCCGGTATCGGTGAGTGCGCCGATGATTCCCGGCATCAGTGCATAGCGACCCTCAGCACGCTGATACGGATCGGTGTTGGTGCCGAGCGCGACCGTCTCCCGCTGCCACGACCGCCGCGACAGCTCACGCCGCAGCACATCGGCGACATTCGTCTTCACGACGACCTGCGAGTCGAAATCAGCGCCGGAGTCGAATTCCAGATACTCGTGCGTGGGCCGGGCGAAGCAGTAGCGGCAGGCGTGCGAGCAACCGCGATAGCCGTTGACCGTGTAATTGAAAGGAAGCATCGACGGAGCCGGGCGGCCGGCGACATTGGGCCGGGCGTTCGGCACCTTGTTCAGCGCCGACTTGCACAGCACCTCGTGGAACGTGATGCCCTCGAACTGTGGCGTGCGGACGCTGCGGACAAAGCCGATCCGCTGCAGGCCAGGCAGTGCACCGTCGTCGACGCTGACGCCCTGGCCATCCCACCGCACCCACCTATTCGAACTTATGTTCGATGCGATGTCAAGGTAATTACGCGCGTGCTGCGGCGCCGAGGACTACCAGCGACTCAGTTGGCAGAAGGCCGTCGTGGGACCTGTGTTCTGGACGGCAAGTTGCCCGTCGACCCAGATCTCGCAGTGCGCGTTCGGCGGGGCCTCCATGGCATGGCCGGCACGCGCCACGCTGATGTACGCCCACTGGGGGTCGGCGAGCGTCGCGGTGGTTTCCCAGGGCGCGACGAAGCTGCCTCTCGTCGAGTAGGCAGACGCATCGGCGTTGAAAGCCTTCAGGTCCGCGGGCGAACTGGTCACGTAGTTGATGTCGAAGCTCAGCGGAGCGTCTGCGGTGACAACGTATTTGACGTTTGGTCCCGCCGGCGCGGGTGGCTGGGCCATCCCTGTTCCCTGACTGACCGCAATTGAACCTGCCGCCAGCACCAGCGCCGCCCCGACCATCGATGTCGCTTTTCGCATGTTCGTCACATCGCCGCACCGTACCGGACTGTTACAGGCGCTTCAGATCAGCTACGCCGCGGACTGTCAACGGCAAATAAACATCGGTACTCCTACAGGTTAATTTGTTCGTCACACATAGACATTTCGCAGAAACACAGCCGCTCTAACGTCCCGATTCGACACCCCAGCGGTGCCAGAAAATTCTGCACTCCAGCCGACGCTCATCCCCCGATGTGCGCTGCTGATATAGGGAAAGGCTGTCAATGCGACTACCACAACGGTCTTCATTGAGAAGGTCTGCGCTCGCGACGGGAAGCGTCGTCGCTGTGGCGGGCCTGCTGTTGGCGGGATGTGGAAGCAAGGCGACCGAGTCGGACTCGGCAAACGCCGAATCGTGTGTGGACACCTCAGGTTCGACCATCAAGGTGGGCTCGCTGAACTCGCTGTCGGGAACGATGGCGATCTCCGAGGTGACGGTGCGCGATGCGATCGCGTTGGCGGTCGAGGAGATCAACGCCGCCGGCGGCGTGATGGGCAAGCAAATCCAGGTCGTGGGTGAGGACGGCGCCTCGGAGCCGACGGTGTTCGCCGAGAAGGCCGAGAAGCTGATCAGCAGCGACTGCGTGGCCGCGGTGTTCGGTGGCTGGACGTCGTCGAGCCGCAAGGCGATGCTGCCGGTCTTCGAGAGTGCGAACTCGCTGCTGTACTACCCCGTGCAATACGAGGGTCTGGAGTCCTCGAAGAACATCTTCTACACCGGCGCCACCACCAACCAGCAGATCGTGCCCGCCCTGGACTACCTCAAGGAGAAGGGCGTCAAGTCGCTCTACCTGGTCGGCAGTGACTACGTCTTCCCCCAGACGGCGAACCGGATCATCAAGGCCTACGCCGGGGCCAACGGTATCGAGATCAAGGGCGAGGACTACACGCCTCTGGGCTCGACGGACTTCTCGACCATCGTCAACAAGGTCCGCACCGCCGACGCCGACGCGGTGTTCAACACACTGAACGGCGACTCGAACGTGGCGTTCTTCCGTGAGTACAAGAACGTGGGGCTCACACCGCAGGACATGCCGGTGGTTTCGGTGTCGATCGCCGAGGAAGAGGTCGGCGGCATCGGTGTGCAGAACATCACCGGACAGCTGACGGCGTGGAACTACTACCAGACGATCGACACCCCGGTGAACAAGGCATTCGTCGAGGCCTACAAGAAGAAGTACGGCGCCGACAAGCCGACGTCGGATCCGATGGAGGCGGCCTACGTCTCGGTCTACCTGTGGAAGAACACCGTCGAGAAGGCAAAGTCGTTCGAGGTCAGCGCCATCCAGGAGAATGCCGGTGGCGTCACCTTCGACGCACCGGAGGGTCTGGTCACCATCGACGGCGAGAACAACCACATCACCAAGACGGCACGTATCGGCGAGATCCGCCCCGACGGGCTGATCTACACGATCTGGGAGTCGCCCGGCCCGATCGAGCCCGACCCGTACCTCAAGTCGTACCCGTGGGCCGCCGGTCTCTCCGGCTGATTACGGTATGGATGTTCTAATCGGGCAGCTGGCAACGGGATTGAGCCTCGGTTCGATCCTGTTGCTGGCTGCGCTCGGACTGTCGCTGACGTTCGGTCAGATGGGCGTCATCAACATGGCGCATGGCGAGTTCATCATGGCCGGTTGTTACACCGCCTACGTGGTGCAGCAGATCATCTCCAGTGCCGGTGCGTCCCTGTTCATCTCGCTGGTCGTCGGCTTCGTCGTCGGCGGGGCCATGGGTGCCCTGCTGGAAGTCACCTTGATCCAGCGGATGTACCACCGGCCGCTGGACACGCTGCTGGTCACGTTCGGCGTCGGCCTGATACTGCAGCAGATCGCCCGCGACATCTTCGGCGCACCGGCGGTCAACGTCATCGCTCCGGCGTGGCTGTCCGGTGGTGTGGAGATCTTCGGTGCGGTGGTGCCCAAGACCCGGATCTTCATCCTGGTACTGGCGGTCGCGTGTGTGGCCGCGCTGGCGACGGCACTCAAGGTCAGCCCGATGGGCAGACGCATCCGGGCGGTCGTGCAGAACCGCGACCTCGCCGAAACCAGCGGCATCTCCTCGCGCAAGACCGACATCACCACGTTCTTCATCGGTTCGGGTCTCGCGGCCGTCGCCGGTGTCGCGTTGACGATGATCGGGTCGACCAGTCCGACGATCGGGCAAAGCTATCTGATCGACGCGTTCCTGGTCGTCGTGGTCGGCGGGCTGGGTCAGATCAAGGGCACCGTGATCGCGGCGTTCTCACTGGGCTTCCTGAACTCGTTCATCGAGTACAACACCACCGCGTCGCTGGCCAAGGTGATCGTGTTCGTGATCATCGTGATCTTCCTGCAGGCCCGTCCGCAGGGTCTGTTCACTGTTCGCACAAGGAGTTTGGTGTGAGAACCGTTCTCGGCCGTTGGCAGACCTGGGCGGGTTTCGGTATCGCGGCGGTCGTGCTGTTCGGGGTGGCGCCGGTGGTGTTGTCCGACTTCCGGCTGTCGCTGCTCGGCAAGTTCTTGTGCTTCGCGATCGTCGCGGTCGGCATCGGGCTGGCCTGGGGCCGGGGCGGAATGCTGGTGCTCGGCCAGGGCGTCTTCTTCGGCCTCGGCGGCTACATGATGGGCATGCACCTCAAGATCGCCGACGCGCAGATTCGCGGCGACGACGTGCCCGACTTCATGCAGATCGCGGGCGTGCGCGAACTGCCCGGCTATTGGCAACCGTTCGCCTCCCCCGCCTTCACGCTGCTGGCGATCGTGCTCGTGCCGACGGCGACCGCCGCGGCGTTGGGTTTCGGCGTCTTCAAGCGTCGTGTCAAAGGTGCGTACTTCGCGATCCTGTCGCAGGCGCTGGCCGCCGCTCTGGCGATCCTGCTCGTCGGCCAGACCAGCATCGGTGGCAGCAACGGGCTCAACAGGTTTCGCACATTCTTCGGTTTCACCCTGAACGACCCGGCCAACCGCCGGATGCTCTACTTCATCGCCGCGGGGGTGTTGCTGCTGGTCGTCGCCGTGGTCCGGCAGCTCATGCAGAGCCGCTACGGCGAGCTGCTCGTGGCGGTGCGCGACGGCGAGGAAAGGGTGCGCTTCCTGGGCTACGACCCTGCCAACATCAAGGTCGTCGCCTATACCGTCGCCGCGCTGTTCGCCAGCATCGCCGGCGCACTGTTCGCGCCGATCGTCGGGTTCATCGCACCCTCACAGGTCGGTATCCTGCCGTCGATCGCGTTTCTGATCGGTGTCGCGATCGGCGGTCGCACGACGCTGCTGGGTCCGGTCTTGGGTGCGATCGGTGTGGCGTGGGCGCAAACCCTGTTCTCCGAACGCTTTCCGTCGGAGTGGACGTACGCCCAGGGGCTGCTGTTCATCGTGGTCGTCGGCTTCTTCCCCGCGGGTCTGGCCGGACTGGGTGTGTTCCTGAAGCGTCGCCGCAAAGCCAAAGTCGAACCACCTCCGGAGAAAGCCCCCGAAACCGACACCGACACGGAGAAGGTGGGCGCCAGCTCATGACCGAGGTCGACGCGAGCACGGCAAGCAAGGAACCCATCGAGGGCGGCAACGTCGGGATGGGCACCCAGTACCTCGAAGTACGGGGATTGACAGTCGATTTCGACGGCTTCAAGGCGGTCAGTAACGTCGACCTCACCTTGTTCCAGGGTGACCTCCGGTTCCTCATCGGGCCCAACGGTGCGGGAAAGACCACGGTGATCGACGCGATCACCGGGCTGGTGTCGGCGACGGGGTCGGTGAACAAGTCCGGTGTGGAATTGCTCGGCAAGAAGGTGCATCAGATCGCGCGGAGCGGGGTGGGCCGAACCTTCCAGACAGCCAGCGTGTTCGAGCAACTGACCGTGCTGCAGAACCTCGACATCGCCGCCGGTGCGACCCGATCCGCGTGGACCTTGTTGCGGCGCCGCAAGGGTGTGCTCCCGGCGATCGAACAGGCGATGCACACCATCGGGCTGACCCACCTGGCCGACAAGCCCGCCGGGGTGCTCGCCCACGGACAGAAGCAGTGGCTGGAGATCGGCATGCTGTTGGTCCAGAACGCCGACGTACTGCTGCTCGACGAACCGGTGGCGGGTATGAGTACCGAAGAGCGTGAAGAAACCGGGAACCTGTTGCGCCGCATCGGTGCCGAGCGCACCGTCGTCGTGGTCGAACACGATATGGACTTCATGCGGGCATTCGCCACGTCGGTGACCGTGCTCGCACGCGGCCAGGTGATCGCCGAGGGTTCGGTGGCCGAGGTTCAGGCCAACCCGAAGGTGCAGGAGGTCTATCTGGGGACCGCCGCGGCAGGCGCCGACGGCATCGAACTCGTCGAGGAGAACTCCTGATGCTGCAACTGGTCGACGTGCACGCCGGGTACGGCCGCTCCGAGGTCATCCACGGCGTCGACATCGAGGTGCCGACCGACGGGGTCGCCGCCGTGATGGGGCACAACGGCGCGGGAAAGACGACGCTGCTGCGCGCGGCGGTCGGCCTACTGAAGTGCAACTCCGGCAAGGTGCTGTTCGACGGTGAAGAACTCACCAAGCTACGGCCCAGCGCCCGCGTCAAGCGCGGCTTGGCGTATGTGCCGCAGGGACAGCAGTCCTTCGGCCAGCTGACGACGGCCGAGAATCTCCAGGTCGTCGCCGACGGTCGCAAGAACGGTAAGCAGCTGATCGACGAGCAGCTCGATCTGTTTCCCGCGTTGAAGGAACTGCTCACGCGACGGGCCGGCCTGCTGTCCGGCGGTCAGCGCCAACAGCTGGCGATCGCTCGCGCACTCATCACCACCCCCAAATGCCTGATCCTCGATGAGCCGACCGAAGGCATCCAGCCATCGGTTGTCGCCGAGATCGAAGCGGCGATCACCGCGTTGACGCAGCGCGGCGGCCTCGGGGTGCTGCTGGTCGAACAGCACATCGGCTTCGCATTGGAATCCGCGCAGCGCTATTACATCCTGGAGGCGGGACGCGTCACGTCCAGCGGTACCGGCGGCTCGGCGTCGGAGGCCGACGTGCGCGCCGCCATGGCCATCTGATTCCCGCGACGGTCACCAAGCGCGAGCGAGCCTGTCTGCGGCCCATGCCCCGGCGATCTTTCACGGCCCCTCACCTCGAAGGTGTGCCGGTGGACGCCGCGGTGGCCGCTCGTCGGTAGAGCGTCCAGCCGCTCACGCCCGTGGTGCCGAAGGCGACCGTGCTACACGTCAACACCAATGAACCGGCGGCAAGCACGGGATTCGAATCAATACGTATGCCGACGCGCGTCCGGGGTACGTGGTAACTCGATGGCCGGCACGCAAGGAGACCTGATGAGTGATGTAAACATCCGCATACGAAGCCGCGGTGGGAAGATGCACATGCCGCGCAGTCGAGGCGCCGCCACCGGGTTGCTCTTGATTGTCCTGGGTCTGTGGGGTGCGTTGATCCCCTTTCTGGGGCCCTATTTCAACTTCGCCTTCACGCCGGACCAGGAGTGGGCATGGACAGCCGCGCGTGGCTGGCTCCAGGTGCTTCCCGGAGTGGTCACGGTCCTCGGTGGCCTGCTGCTCACGCTTTCAGATAACCGTGCAACAGCGATGCTGGGGGCATGGATGAGCGGCCTCGCCGGCGCCTGGTTTGTGGCGGGGCGCGCCGTTGCTGCGCCGTTGAACCTCGGCGCAGTGGGCACACCCGTCGCCACGACCGAGACCAAGGCCGCGTGGCTGGAGTTGACGTACTTCAGCGGATTAGGCGCATTGATCATCTTTTTCGCCGCGGTGTGCATCGGCCGGTTGTCGGTGCGGAGTCTGCGTGACATCAGACGCGCGGACGCGCCGGTGACATTGGCCGAAGACGATGCCGGTCGAGGCGCAGACCCGATAACGTGTAAATCTGTTGAGCCAGTGGAGAAGTCAGAGACTTCTACCGACGACGACCATTACGACAAGACACCGCGACGCCGCCGCGTGGGCGACTTGTTCCGTCGTCGGCACTCGACATCGGCTCGCTGATGGTCGACTCGGCACGCCGAGGCCGAGCATTCTGTCCGCCCCGCGGTGTAGGTCGTCCATGGCGCTGACAGGCGGGGGTAACCGCGACACCGCGAGGTTTCTCGAAACGATCAGCCAGCGGCGCACAGCGGTCCTCGACTCACTGCGCAGCCGGCTATGGCCGGTGCCTGCGCTCGGCGTGGTAACCGCCGTCGCTGCCGGCATCGTCCTTCCCGAACTCGACGCCGCCCTCGACACGCACATTCCCCCGACGTTGTCGGCCTACTTGTTCGGGGGCGGGGCCGATGCCGCGAGGGAGGTCCTCGGGGCCGTGGCGACATCGCTGATCACCGTGACGTCGTTGACGTTCTCGCTGACCCTGATCACGCTGCAACTCGCCAGCAGTCAGTACACGCCGAGGCTGCTGAGAACATTCGCGGCGGATCGGTTCGTCCAACGCACTCTCGCGCTGTTCCTCGCCACATTCGTTTACGCGCTCACGGTTCTGCGCACCGTCCGCAACGACAGCGACGCAGGGGCGGAGTTCGTCCCCCCGATCGCGGTGACGGTCGCCTACCTGATGGCGATGGCCAGCGTTCTGGCCCTGGTCCTTTTCCTCGGGCATCTGGTCCGTCAGATTCGGATCGAGTCGATGCTCGATCACGTCTGTGTCGACATCAAAGACACCGCTGCGCGACTGCTCGATCGACTCGACGACACCCCCGACGGCGACTTCGCTGCGTCCCCGCCCGTGCATGCGTCGATAGTCACGGCTCGATCGTCGGGATTTCTCGTCGAGGTCGACGAGCAATCGCTGCTGGCCGCGGCAGTCGACGCCGACGTCGTGATATGGATCGACCGTCCGGTCGGATCCGATGTCGTGGCGGACACGCCCGTGGCGTTCTGCTGGGCCACCGACCAGGCCAGTTCCCTTGACGAAGAGGGGTTGGCATCGGTGCGCGCGCGTGTGTCCGGCGCCCTGCAGACCGGCATCGAGCGCACCGCAACCCAGGACATCGGCTACGGGCTCCGACAGCTGACGGATGTGGTGGTGCGTGCGCTGAGCCCGGGCATCAACGACCCCACCACCGCGGTGCACGGACTGAATTCGTGCAGCGCGACTCTGTGTGAACTCGCCGGATACCGCTTGGGACGCCGGATACTGCGAGATGGCCGCGGTACCCAGCGGGTGGTGGTGGCGCGGCCGGACCTGCCCGAACTGCTCGATGTGGTCTGCAGTCAGCCACAGCACTACGGTGCAAGCGATTCCGCAGTGCTGGAGAGATTGCTGACCCTGCTGCGCGAACTTGCGTGGGTCGTGGTCGTGCCCTCGCACCGGAAGGCGATCGCCGATCGACTAGTGAGACTCGAAAGTGCAGCTGCAGAGCAAGGTTTCGACGCAGTCGACCGCAGCCGGCTCGAGCGGTGCGCCCAGCACGTCCGCGCGGCACTCGAGCAACGCTGGGCGCCAACCTGAGGCGGGCTTCCCGTAACGGTTTGCGCGGTGCGGCCCAGCGATTCTGCCGTACCAGGTTTCGCCGTTAGCGCCAGCATCAACCGAATTCTCCTTTCCTAGAGACGTATTGGGCGTCGGCACCTTCAACGGTCTGACGCGGGAACATTCCCCAGCCCCGCCGACGCTGACCAGTCGCCGACCTTGTCTTTTGCGATGACGCTGAGCGACCCATCGGACTCGAGTACCACTGCGGCGACCTGGCCGACATCACCCTGCCCCGTGGACCGGATGGCTTGGCGAATCTGGTCGACACTGACGCCCACAAGGAATTGCAACACGGCCAGCAACGCGAGTGCCGTCACGCCCTCGGCGAATGACACGTCGGAATTGAGCAGAATCGTGGCCAGGGTGGAGCCCACCGCGACAGTGACCACCAAGTCGAACGCGTTGAGCTTGGCCAGCGTGCGCTTCCCCGATATGCGCAGTATCACGATCAAGCTGATGTATGCCGCAGATCCGATCAGCACCACCCTGGCGATATCGCCGACCACATCAAACCACATGTCAGTCAACTACTTTCGTCGAATCGTCGATTCCGGCCGGCAGTTGGGAACACCCACGCGCCCGCGTCGGGACGTCGACACGCATCCGTTGACGGAGCCGGGCCAACGCGCCGTTCAAGAGTCGAGATACCTGCACCTGCGAGACATTGAGGCGTAAGGCGATTTCTCGTTGCGTCAAGCAGTCGAAGAAACGCATGCCCAGAATCGCTCGTCGCCGGGGATCCAATTCAGCGATGACTTCTCGCAACACGATGAGATCCTCAACGGCCTCGAAGCCTGGATCGTCCACACCTACCGATTCGCCGATACTGGTTGCGTGTGCTCCGTGAGGTTCGCCGCGGGGAGCATCGAGCGACAGCGGCCGGTAGGCCCAGTGCGCGGACTCGGATTGCGATATGTCGTCAACGTCGACGCCGAGTTCTCCTGCCACTTCTTGATTCGTCGGCGGTCTACTCAACTGCTGAGACAGCATTTCCACGGTGCGCCGCATCCTGAGCTGCGTCTCCTGAACCTTGCGGGGAACTCGCATCGACCAGGTGCTGTCGCGGAAGTGCCGTCGCACCTCTCCCCGGATCGTCGGCACCGCGAACGCCATGAATCGGCCCTTGCCCGGCACGAATCGGTCAACACTCTTGACCAATCCGAGTCGGGCGGCCTGCTTCAGATCCTCAGCCGGCTCGCCACGTCCGACAAATCGGTAGGCAATGTGGTCGGCGATCGGCAGACACTCGGTGATGATTTGTTGCCGCCGTCGTCGGCGCTCATCCCGGTTGGCGCAGTCGGCCATCAGCAGCAACCGTTCGTCGATGTTCGTCCTGTCCCGGCCGCGCGCGGCCGCGGCTTTCGTTTCAGCGCGCTGTGCGACGGTCATGTCGGCCTCCTTCGACGGCGCAGAAGCGACTGATGTCCTCCCACGTACTACCTGTAGAGCGCCTACCCCGAAGGAAACGAGAAACCGGACTGGGGCTTGATCGTTGCCTAATCGCAATCACGACGCGGAGATAGACCGGCGAAGGTGCCGAAAGCTCATGCGATCTGAATGCGGCCTTCAGGCGCCTCTTAGGTTGCCGAAGTAGGGGCACCGGCGCTGGCACGACTCTTTCCCGCAACCAGGTATCAACCGCGCCCCACGGGGAAACCGTGCCTTCGACGCGAGGCTGCCTCGTATCCGCGCCAGCGATCGCCGGTGACGGATGTGATCAGCGCATCGCGTCGAGAGGAGAAGACATTCAGTGCAGTTTCGAGACAGGGCTTCGGCTCTAGCGGGAACGGCGGCAGTAGCCATGTGCGCCGTCGGGTGCGGTGAGGATCCGGTGCTGGGCTCATCCAACCGCGGCTCCGGGTCACACTCACAGAGCACCACCGTGGAGAACGCCTACATCGTGCCGGCCTATGTCCCTGGCCGGTGCGTGATTCAACTGGGCGCCGGTGGCGAGCTTCGATTCACGGTGACGAACAACCGTACGGTGGAAACCGAGCGACTTCTCGGCTTGTCGACGACTGCGGCGGATCAGGCGCGCTTGATTGAGAGCGTGCCAATCGCGCCCAAATCAACAGTCAGCTTTGGTCAGCCGAACACGCACGACGCAAGCGGGCCGGCGGTGCGGTTGGATCGATTGGATGCGGATCTGCGTCCCGCTACGACGGCCGATGTCACATTCCAATTCGAGCGTGCAGGCGACCTGACGTTGCCGGTGCCGGTAGAGGCGTGCCCCGTTCAAGGGCCGTGACGAATCTCTTCGCGTCACAATCTCATCGGCGGAATCGTGCGAATCCTTCGATCAGTCAGCAGTCGGTTCGAATCTCGAAGGTAGCGGTGGCGGTTTCACCGGGATCGTCGTGATAAAACCCCTTGGCCGTTCCGGTGATAATGAAGGTGCCTTCCATGACTTCGGCATCGACCTCGACGGCGGGAGCGGTGGCAGAAGCATCCCAGGCACTTCCGGTGAATCCGCCAAGGGTGTCGATCCGCACCAGCCGGGCCTGAATGGTGTCGCCGGTGTGCACCTGCACGGTAAACCCCGGCGTCTGCTCTAGGCTTTCGATGAACCACACCCACTGCACCTGCTCGCACCTGATCGGCCGCTGATCTGCGATTTCTTCGCCGTTGATCAAGACACGTGCGGTGTGGGTGCCGAGCGCTTCATAGCCACTCGTGCATCCCGCGGCGGCGAGCGTGGTGGTCAGCGTGGCGACGGCCACCGTGAGGTCCATGCGGTGTCGCAGCGCCCTGGACAGTCGTTCATTGCTCATGTCGAGGAGTACCCGAGGCCCACCCCGTCATACTGCGCGGACACCACAGGTTCGACCACACAAGTCCATAGCGCCTGCGCCACACCACGTATGAGCATTTCTCGGCCGGGTACCGATGTCCCATGATTATGCGACTAGTAATTGCGTTCGCTGGTTTCGTGGCTCTCCTGGTGGGGATCGGCGGTCTGGTGGTGCCTGCTTCGGTGTCCCCCGAGCTAGCGGTCGTCGGCTGTGGCAGCCCGATCGATCCTGACCTGTCAGAAGCGCGGTCCCATGACGACGGGCGCGCCGCCAATGTTCCAGGTCTTGGCGGACTGGGCGACACGAACTACACCCGGCTATGTGACATGGAGCTAGAGGACCGAAGACTCGGCAGCATCCCCTTGGTGATCGTCGGCGTGGTCGCCATTGGCGTCGTAGTCGTCGTTGGCGCGCTATCCCGTCGAGAGAAGTCACCGTGCTGACCGCCCATCACTAAGCGCGAGCGGGCGTGTTTGTACGCAACACGCCGGTGATTTCTGTACAAACGCGGTCGCTCACGGGCGATGAGTGGGCATGCTGTGCAGGTGAACGCACCGACCGAGGCCAAGGTACTGATCGACACGGGCGGCCTTGTCGTCACCGACGACGGCCGGCGGGTCAACATCTTCGACCGGTGCACGGGCGCGCTGGCGATACTGGCCTTCGTTCTCGGCATATTGACGCTCGTCGTCGGTGGGTTCGGCCTGGTCGCACTCATCACCGCGGTCCCCTCGGCGTCGCTCGGCGCGATCTTCGTCGCGGTCGGAGTCGCGTTGGCGGCGGTGCTGTACCGCGTGGTCCTCACGATTCGCCGGCGCCGCAGCCAGCCGCTGCACAGTTGCCGCTCGGTCGCGGTGATCGACCGCAAGCTCGGCCTGTTCAGTTACGGCGGCGGCGCCATCGTCCCGCTGGACCAGGTGCAGTTCGCGCGCAGGATGCAAATAGGTTCCAGTTCGCCCAAACTCGTCGCGCTGACGCCCGGTGGGGTGAAAGTTCTCAAGCGCGGCAACCCTTTTGACGGGGGCGTCGGCAATGTCGACGAGGTCCTCACCAACGTCGTCCGCGGCGGTTGATCGTGCAGGTCTCCAGACGGTCCGCACTCGCCCTGTTCGCAACGGCTGTCGGCGGAGCCGCATTCGGCGTGTCGTCATGCCGATCAGCGCCGCCTGCGAGCCCGGCCGCGCTGCCCGAAAACGCGCTCATCACCCTCGGCGTCCAAGCCGGACCACCCCCGGTGCCCAACAAGACCGGGATCTCGTCCGCGCTGAAGATAGGTGACGACGTTTACCAAATCGACTGCGGTCTGGGTTCATTGAACGCATTCACGAACGCGGGACTCAAGTTCGATCAATTGCGGAGCATGTTCATCACGCACCTGCACACCGATCACACGGTCGACTACGGCAGCTTCTTGTTCTCCGGCGGCTACACGGCGTCCAAAGGCAAGAAACCGGTGACGGTCTACGGGCCGGGCCCCGCTGGCGGACTGCCGCCCAGCCAGGTCGGCAATGCCGATCCGGCGACCATCGATCCGGCACATCCGACCCCGGGCCTGGCCGAGATGACGAAGTCGCTGCAGCAAGCGTTCGCCTACACGAACAACATCTTCATCCGCGACATGGGGACCGACGACCTCCAGAAGCTGTTCACCGTCGCCGAGATCGCGGTGCCACCAGAAGCCAACTACCAGAACAGATCACCGAAGACCGCCCCGTTCCCGGTGATGTCGGACGACAACGTGACGGTCACCGCGACACTGGTGTCGCACTACGACGTCTTTCCCGCGTTCGGCTTGCGCTTCGATATCAAGAAACCCCGCGTCTCCGTCACGTTTTCCGGTGATACCACCAAATCCGACAACCTCATCACGTTGGCCAAGGACACCGACATCCTGGTGCACGAGGCGCAGTTCAGCCTCGACGACGCGTACTACGGCAACAGGTTCCCGCCGAACTACCTCAAGAGTTCGCATACCTCGGCCGTGCAGGTCGGTGAGGTTGCGGCCGCGGCCAATGCCGGGCACGTCATCCTGAGCCATTACGAGCCGACCAATCTGCCCGACTCTCAATGGACCGATGAGATCGGGAAGAACTTCTCTGGGGAGATCACCGTCGCGCGCGACGGCCAGGTGTTCGCTCTCTGACCTGTCCTCAGGAGCCCAAAGCGGCGGGAATCCGCTCGCCGAAGAGCTTTATCGCGTTACCCGAGCTGACTTTCGCCCGTGTCGCGGCGTCCATGGGATAGGACGCCATGAACTCCGCGCCCGTCTGATTGTCGTCCATCGGGTAGTCCACCGAGAACATCACGCGGTCGGCGCCCATCACGTCGAGCGTGCACGCGAAGGCCGGCGCGCAAAAGTTGCCGCTTGTGGTGACGTGAAAGTTGTTGCGCAGGTACTCCGACGGCAGATGCTGCAGGCGGTCGCCTGAGCCGCTCCCGCCGAGGCCGTAGTACCGGTCGACCCTATAGGCGGCGAACGGGAGCATCTCACCGAGGTGGCCGATGATCATCTGCAGGCGCGGGAACTTGTCGAAGAGTCCCGAGTAGATCAGCCGCAGCACGTGTGTCCCCGCCTCTGCGGCGAATCCCCACGACGCCAGGTGCAGACCGTCATCGACGTATGGGGCGAACCACGCCTCCATCACCGCGGGATGCGGAGTCGTCGGGTGAAGGTAGATCGGAGCCTCCAGCGATTCGGCGCAGGCGAACAGGGCCTCATATGCCGGATCGTCGAGATAGCGACCCTGACAGTGCCCGTTGATCAAACCGCCCACCAAGCCCAATTCCGTAACGGCACGCTCGAATTCAGCGGTCGCGGCGTCCGGGTCCTGGGTTGCCAGCGTCGCGAAGCCGCCGAATCGGTTCGGGTTCGCCCGCACGGTCTCGGCCAGGTCGTCGTTGGCGCCGCGGGCGAGCTCGATGGCGCGCGCGACGTCGGTCATCTCCTGTACACCGGGGTCGAACAGCGACAGGATCTGGAAGTCGATGCCCGCGGCGTCCATCTGCTCGAGTCGTAGCGGTCCCCGGTCGTACAACCGCTCGTAGCCGACCGTGTTGTTGGACTGCAGCCACGTCGCCACAACGTTGCCGTCGCTGGCCGGATCCCAGGCGAAATGCTCTTCGAGCGCGATCAGCGACATGACACCTCCGTGGTCGGTTCGGGTCAACCCTACGCGGAGAATTGGGCATCCTGGTGGCGATGAGCGCACCTTCGGAACCGACGATCCTCGCCGAACAGGCGCTCCCGCCTAGCTAGGCCCGGTTGAGCCGCGAAAGGACTTCTGCCAGAACGGCATCGACGACCACATCGACCTGCTCGCCGGTCGCGAGGTTCTTCACACCCACGGTGCCCGCCTCGATATCGCGGTCACCGGCGACCAGAGCTATCGACGCACCGGAGCGGTCCGCCGCGCGCATCGCACCCTTGATTCCGCGATCGCCATAGGCGAGGTCGACACGCACACCCGCGGCGCGCAACCGCGCCGCGAGCACTGCCAGCGTCACCTTGGCCTGCTCGCCGAGTGGCACCGCGAACACGTCGACGCGGGCCGTACCGCCGACGGCCTTGCCCTCGGCCTTCAGCGCCAGCACCGTCCGGTCCACGCCCAGACCAAAACCGATGCCGGACAGATCTTTCCCACCCAGCTGTCGCATCAGACCGTCATACCGCCCGCCGCCGCCGATCCCCGACTGCGCGCCGAGCCCGTCGTGCACGAACTCGAAGGTGGTCTTCGTGTAGTAATCCAGCCCCCGGACCATGCGCGGATTGACGACATACGGCACGCCCAGCGCGTCGAGATGTACCAGGACGGTGTCGAAGTGCTGCTTGGCGACGTCGGACAGGTGATCCAGCATGACGGGGGCGTCCGCGGTCATCTCCCGCACCTTGGGGCGCTTGTCGTCGAGTACCCGCAACGGGTTGATCTCCGCGCGCCGACGGGTGTCCTCATCGAGGTCAAGCTTGAACAGGAAGTCCTGCAACAGTTCCCGGTACTGCGGACGGCACGTGTCGTCGCCGAGCGACGTGATCTCCAACCGGAACCCGTCGAGACCCAGTGACCGGAAGCCGGCGTCGGCGATCGCGATCACTTCGGCGTCCAATGCCGGGTCGTCGACGCCGATCGCCTCGACCCCGACCTGCTGCAGCTGGCGGTACCGGCCGGCCTGCGGCCGCTCGTAGCGGAAGAACGGGCCCGCGTAGCAGAGCTTGACCGGCAGCGGGCCCCGGTCCAACCCGTGTTCGATCACCGCGCGCATCACCCCGGCGGTGCCCTCGGGCCGCAGCGTCACCGAGCGGTCGCCGCGATCGGCGAAGGTGTACATCTCCTTCGACACCACGTCGGTGGACTCCCCCACGCCGCGCGCGAACAGCGCGGTGTCCTCGAAGATCGGGAGTTCGACATCGCCGTATCCCGCGCGGCGGGCCGCGTCCAGCAGACCGTCGCGAACACCGACGAACTGCGCCGAGTCGGGCGGCAGATAATCCGGGACGCCCTTGGGCGCCTGAAAATCACTCACTAGTTCAAGCCTTCGAGGAAAGGGTTGCTACGGCGCTCGAATCCGATCGTGGTCTTGGCGCCGTGTCCAGGCAGTACCACGGTGTCGTCATCGAGCACCAACAGTTTTGTCACGATCGAGCCGAGCAGATCGCGCCCGCTGCCACCGGGCAGGTCCGTGCGGCCGACCGATTGCCGGAACAGCGTATCGCCGGTGAACACTATCGACCCAGTGCCCGCCCCGATGTCCGGGTCAACCCGGAACACCACCGAGCCGCGCGTATGACCCGGCGTGTGATCCACCGTCACGGTGATGCCGCCGAGTTCCACCTGCTCTTCACCGACGGCACCTCCTTGACACAGCTCAACGACCTGCTTGGGTTCTGAGAAGAGCGCCCCGAATGCCAGCTGGGCCAGCTTCGGCCCGAAATCCTTGATCGGATCGGTGAGCATGAACCGGTCCTCGGGGTGGATGTACGCCGGGCATCCGTACATATCGGCGACCTTCTGGGCCGACCAGATGTGGTCGATGTGACCGTGGGTGAGCAGCACCGCAGCAGGTGTCAGGTGATTCTCGTCCAGAATCCGTCGTAACGGCACCATCGCCCGTTGGCCCGGATCGACGATGATCGCGTCGGCGCCGGGCCGCTGGGCCAGCACGTAGCAGTTACACGCCAACATGCCCGCCGGGAATCCGGTGACCAACACGGCCTCCAGTTTTCCATCCCCGATGACGTGGGTCGCAACGCCACACTCAGCAACGCCTGGCACACTCGTTGCCGACCGATCGATACGAGGAGGACACGGGCGGTGCCGACCAACGAACAGCGGCGGGCGACAGCGAAGCGCAAACTCGAGCGGCAATTGGAGCGCCGGGCGGCCAAGGAACGCCAGCGTCGCATCTTCACGATCGTCGGATCGGTCGTGGGCGTGCTCGTCATCGCCGGCGGGGTCGCGGCCGCCGTCATCCTCACCAGGGACGATTCGGATGGCGACAACACCGCTGCCACCGAGACGTCGACCACGTCGAGTGCAGAACCGACCGGCCCCGGCACGCTGCCCGCGTTCGCGGCGCCCGCAGGCCTCGGCGACGACTGCCAGTACCCGGCCTCTGCGGAAAAGGCCAGCAAGGATGTCAAGCCACCGCGGACGGGCAAGGTGCCTACCGACCCCGCTCAGGTCAGCGCCAGCATGGAGACCAACCAGGGCAATATCGGTCTGATGCTCGACAACGGCAAGTCCCCGTGCACCGTCAACAGCTTCGCCAGCCTGGCGAACCAGGGCTTCTTCAACGACACCACATGCCATCGGCTGACCACCTCTGACTCGCTGTCGGTGCTGCAGTGCGGCGATCCCACCGGGCAGGGCACCGGCGGTCCCGGCTATCAGTTCCCCAACGAGTATCCGACGAACCAGTACCAGCCCGACGATCCCAAGCTGGCGGAGCCGGTGCTGTACCCGCGCGGCACGCTCGCCATGGCCAATGCCGGCCCAGGCACCAACGGCAGCCAGTTCTTCCTGGTGTACAAGGACTCGCAGCTGCCGCCCGGTTACACGGTGTTCGGCACCATCGACGAGACGGGCCTCGCGACGCTGGACAAGATCGCCGCAGCGGGCACGGCCGACGGCGCTCCCGACGGTTCGCCGAAGTCCGAGGTCAAGATCACCAAGCTGCAGCTGGATCCGTGACCAACCCCCCACCGGCTCCGTACGGCGGATATCCGCCGCCCTACGGGGCGTACCCGCCGTCCCCATATGGCGGCTATCCGCCGGTGTACGCCGGCTATCCGCAGCCCCGACCGACGAACACGCTGGCCGTCGCATCGCTGGTGTGCGCATTCGTCTTCGCGCCGCTCGGAATCGCGTTCGGACACATCTCGCTTTCGCAGATCAAGAAGACCGGTGAAGAAGGCCGCGGACTGGCCGTGGCGGGCCTGATCATCAGCTACGTGTTCACCGCCTTCATGGTCCTCGTGTTGGTGTGGGCGGTGATCGTCATCATCGCGGTCGGCCGTAGCCTCGAGGACCTGGACGGGACGACGTCCGACTACACCGTGACCCCGACGCAGCCGATCGACGCGCAGCCACTGCCGGAGTTCAAGCCGCCCGCCACCCTCGGATCCAACTGCCAGTACCCCGCCACAGCAGAGCCGGCGAGCAAGCCGGCCAAGCCGCCGCGCACCGGACGGGTGCCGACCCAGCCGGCACTCGTCAGCGCCAGTATCACGACCAACCGCGGTGGTATCGGCCTGCAGTTGGACAACGCCAAGTCCCCCTGCACGGTCAACAACTTCGCCAGCCTCGCCCAGCAGGGTTACTTCGACAACACAACCTGCCACCGGCTGACCACGACCCCGACGCTCGGCGTACTGCAGTGCGGCGATCCCACGGGAACGGGCCGGGGAGGCCCCGGCTACCGATTCCCGAACGAGTACCCGACCAACCAGTTCCGGTTGACCGACCCGGCGATGGAGATTCCGAGGCTGTACCCGCGCGGCACACTCGCGATGGCCAACTCGGGGCTCGGCACCAACGGCAGCCAGTTCTACCTCATCTACCGCGACTCGATGCTGCCGCCGACCTACACCGTCTTCGGCACCATCGACAAGACCGGGCTGGCCACGCTGGACAAGATCGCCGCGGCGGGCACGGCAAACGGCAGCGACGACGGCAAGCCCAACCAGGACGTGACCATCGAGATCGTGCGACTCGACTGAGATGCGTCAGGAACTCGGGTGGGTCTCGATATAGAACTCGACGTCGTCGCCCTCAACCTTGGTGATCCGCATATCCGCGGTGTACTCCGTGGCCTCGGGCCCGGTGAACTTGCACTCGAACGTGCCGCCGACTTTGGCTTCGACACCTTCGGGACACTTCACGTCCTTGGGCTCGAAACCTGTTTGCTTCTTCACTAAATCAGCAACGGATTGCGCGGCGCCGTCGGGTTTGATGGTCGAGCCGCAGCCGGCGATCAGCACGGCGAGGGCGACCATCGTCGCCACCAATGCGGTGCGCATCGCCGAATTATGACAGAAATTGACGCTCGAACGAATCTTTGCCGAAAACCGTCACGCCGCGGACGTCACGCGGTACACGTCGTACACGCCCTCCACGTTGCGCACCACGTTGAGCAGATGACCGAGGTGCTTCGGATCGCCCATCTCGAAGGTGAATCGGCTGATTGCCACGCGATCGTCGGAGGTGGTCACCGACGCGGACAGGATGTTGACCTTCTCGTCGGCCAGCACCCGGGTCACATCCGACAGCAACCGGTGCCGGTCCAGCGCTTCCACCTGGATCGCGACCAGGAAGACCGACGACGGCGACGGCGCCCACTGCACGTCGATGATGCGCTCCGACTGGTCTTGCAGCGACGACGCGTTGGTGCAGTCGGTGCGGTGCACGCTGACTCCGCCACCGCGGGTGACGAACCCCATGATGATGTCGCCGGGCACGGGTGTGCAGCACTTGGCGAGCTTGGTCAGCACCCCGGGGGCGCCGGGCACGGCCACACCGACGTCGTCGGTGTGGCGCTGGCGCACCGGCATGGTGGCCGGCGTCGAGCGCTCGGCGATCTCGTCTGCGGCGTCCTCGTCACCACCGAGTTGCGCGACGAGCCGTTGCACGACGTGCCGCGCCGATACATGACCTTCACCCACCGCGGTGTACAGCGCCGACACATCCGCATATCGCAACTCACGTGCCAGGGCCGCCACCTGTTCCGCATTCATCAAGCGCTGCAACGGAATTCCGGCGCGGCGCACCTCACGGCCGATGGCGTCTTTGCCGGTTTCGAGCGCTTCTTCACGCCGCTCCTTGGCGAACCACTGGCGGATCTTCGCCTTCGCCCGCGGCGAGACCACGAACGTCTGCCAGTCGCGAGACGGGCCGGCGTTGGGCGCCTTGGATGTGAAAACCTCGACCTGGTCGCCGTTTTCGAGCTTGCGCTCCAGTGCGACCAAGCGGCCGTTGACGCGGGATCCGATGCAGCGGTGACCGACCTCGGTGTGCACGGCGTAGGCGAAGTCCACCGGAGTGGACCCAGTCGGCAGCGTGATCAGATCACCCTTGGGGGTGAACACGAAGATCTCCTGGACAGCCAGGTCGTAGCGCAACGACTCGAGGAACTCGCCGGGGTCGGCGGCCTCCCGCTGCCAGTCGAGCAGCTGACGCATCCAGGCCATGTCGTCGATCTCGGCGGCGGCGTAGGTCGCCGGAAGTCCGTTGCGGCCCTTGGCTTCCTTGTAGCGCCAGTGCGCCGCGATGCCGTACTCCGCGGTCTTGTGCATGTCGACGGTGCGGATCTGCACTTCCAGTGGCTTGCCCTCGGGTCCGACGACGGTGGTGTGCAGCGACTGATACACACCGAACCGTGGCTGGGCGATGTAGTCCTTGAACCGGCCGGCGATCGGCTGCCACAGCGAATGGACCACGCCCACAGCGGCATAGCAGTCACGCACATCGTCGCAGAGGATCCGCACACCGACCAGGTCGTGGATGTCGTCGAAGTCGCGGCCCTTGACGATCATCTTCTGGTAGATCGACCAATAGTGTTTCGGCCGGCCCTCCACCACCGCGTTGATCTTCGACGCCGTGAGTGTCGCGTTGATCTCGGCCCGCACCTTCGCCAGATAGATGTCGCGCGACGGCGCCCGGTCGGCGACCAGCCGCACGATCTCCTCGTACTTCTTCGGATGAAGGATCGCGAATGACAGATCCTCGAGCTCCCACTTGACGCTCGCCATACCGAGTCGATGTGCCAGCGGCGCAATCACTTCCAGCGTCTCGCGGGACTTGGCCGCCTGCTTCTCCGGCGGCAGGAAGCGCATCGTGCGCATGTTGTGCAGCCGGTCGGCGACCTTGATCACCAGTACCCGCGGATCACGGGCCATCGCGAGGATCATCTTGCGGATGGTCTCGCCCTCGGCCGCGGTGCCCAGTGCGACCTTGTCCAGTTTGGTCACGCCGTCGACGAGGTGGCCCACCTCGGTGCCGAACTCCTCGATGAGCTGCTCGAGGGTGTAGCCGGTGTCCTCGACGGTGTCGTGCAGCAGCGCCGCGATCAGCGTCGTGGTGTCCATTTCGAGCTCGGCCAGGATGTTCGCGACGGCCAGCGGATGGGTGATGTACGGGTCACCGGAGCGGCGCAACTGATCGGCGTGCCGTTCGTCGGCCACCTCGTACGCGCGTTGCAGCAGTGTCAGGTCGGCCTTGGGATAGGACTGCTTGTGGACCGCGACCAGCGGTTCCAGCACCGGGTTCAGGGTGCTGCGCTGTGCCGTCATCCGGCGCGCCAGCCGGGCCCGCACCCGGCGCGAGGCACTCGTTGCCGCCTTCGCGGAATCCGCCTTGGGAATCTCCAACGGCTGCGTCTCGGTCATCTGCGCGTTCGGGGGCGACTGCACGGCCTGGCCCGTGCCGGGAGCTTCTCCGTTCGAAGCCATGGTCACCTCCCGCCTGCTCGACATGCGCGTTCATCGCACGTTTCGAAACGCTCAGACTTCGAGGATACGTCTCAGATCATCAGCAGCGACGTCACAGGCAGCGGTTCGAGCACCTCGCGGCCGCTCAGCGCCGAAAGTTCGAGCACAACGGCGGCGGCCGGGACCATCGCACCGCAGCGCCGTAGCAGCTTTTCCGTCGCGGCCATGGTCCCGCCGGTGGCGAGAACGTCGTCGATGATCACGATCCTGCGCCCGTCGAGTTCGATGCCGTCGGCAGGCAACTCCAGCGTGGCCGAGCCGTACTCGAGCTGGTAAGTCTCGCTGTGCACCGGCGGCGGCAGCTTGCCGCCCTTGCGCACCGCCAGGACCCCGATCCCGAGCCGCAATGCGACCGCGGCGCCCAGCAAGAAGCCGCGCGCGTCGATACCCGCCACCAGGTCAGCGCCCTCCGCGGTCTCCGCAAGAGCGTCGGTGACCTTGGCCAGGCCGTGCGCGTCGGCCAGCAGTGGGGTCAGATCCTTGAACTGGATACCCGGCTCGGGAAAGTCGGGCACTTCTCGCATCAGCGACGCGACGAGCATCGAGATGTCCTGATCCGTCACCCGCCCAGCGCCCAACGATCCATGTTCCATCCCGCGCCCCATCGAGTCGGACTGCTACTTACCGCGTACATGTCTTTCGACGTGAGTACGGTCCGCTGCTGACGATAGAGCGGAATGGTCGGCATGTCAGTCCACAGGATCGATCCGCCTTCCCCGAGCAGCCGGGACAGCTCCTTGGGGTCCGACGTCACCGCTAGCGCCGCGATGATGCCGTCGACGCGCTCGTTGGAGTAGCGGGACAGATTGTTGCCGTTGGCCGAATGCAGATCGTAGGCGTCCATGGCGTTGGACCCCGAGGACCCGCTGCCCGCCGCGCCACCCGTGCTGGCGAGCAGGACGTCGATCTCGTTGTTGCGCAAAGTGAGCGGGCCCGTTTCGTTGGTCGCGACGTCCTGCACCGTGATGCCTGCGGGCGCGCACGCCTTGGCGATCGTGCCGACCGTTGCGGCGAGCCGGGCGTTGGGGCTCTGGTATCCGATGCGGACGGTCAAGGGCCTTCCGTTGATCGCGGCCCGCGCCGCCTCGGGATTGGCGACGGTGAACCGGCCGCCCTCGACGGCGCTTTCGGCAGCGCTGTACGCGTCCTCGGTGACAGGGTTCAACCGCGCGTTGGCAACGGGAACTTCGGCGTTGCGGGCGATGATGTCACGCGGAGTGCAGTGCGCGAGCGCACGCCGCTCCGGCGGCTGCGACATCGGGCCCCGAGAGGCGAAGATGAGCTGCTCGATGCCCGCGGACGGGGCGTCGGTCCGGACGTAGTCGTCGGGCAGGTTCAGCGTGCCCGACGAACCCTCCGCCACGTCGACGACATCGTAGGCGCCCTGGTTGATGCGGTCCTGGATGTCAGCGCCACGCGGCCACACGGTGATCCTGGACGTGACCGGCGCGGCGCCCCACCACTTGTCGTTGGCGACGAGCGCGACAGCGCCTTCGTCGGTCACCGAATCGAGCTTGTACGGCCCCGAGGACGGGAACTTCTTGATGTCGATATCCGGCGTCAGGTTCCAGGTGGTGTTCCACGCCTTGGCAATTCGGTCGATGGCCGGCGCGTCGTTGTTCGTGATCGCGGTGGTGACGCCGCCGTCGGGCAGCCCGAGCTCATCGGCGAGCACGTGCGACGGCATCATCGACGTGGCGGCGAACAGCTGGCCGTAGTCGACGAACGCGCGGTCCTGCGCGAAGGACACCCGCGCCTTCTTCTGACCCGGAGCGCAGTCGACGGACGCGATGTCGGTGTACCCGGCACGGCTGGCGGCGTCGAACCCGGGAAACCGTCCCGACTGTGACGCCCACGCCAGCACCATGTCGTCACACGTGATCGGCTTGCCGTCGGAGTACACCGCCGCGGCGTTGATCTCGTAGTCGAGGATCAACGGCCCGCGGCCGACGACCGAGATCTTGCCGAAGTCGTGATCGGCGACGATCTGGCCGTCAGGACCGTGATAGTTGAAACCCGTCAGAACCCGCGCGAAGGCCTGCGGACCACCGGAGGCGGCACCGGCCACCGTGTTGGTGTTGTAGGTCGTCAGCATGCCGTCCACCGCGAAGTCGATGCTGGCGGCCGGGCCACGCGAACACGCCGACAGGCCCGCCGCACCGACCGCCACGGCGGCCACCAGAGCAGCCACGCGCCGGCTCCATGCGATCATCTGGGCTACCGCCGCCGGGCGTCGCGCTTACCCGACGGTCGTCCGGACCGGCTGCCCGTCGGCCGAACCGGCCGCGCGCCGGGCGCCGGCTTGTCCGGTGGCGGAGTGGTGCTCGTCGCCTGCGAGGACACCGCCGCCTTCACCGGGTTAGCACCGTCGTCGACGACGTCCTCGCCGGAGTCCGAAAGTTTCGCGGCACTTCCCTTGCGGCGGTTCAGCACCCGGCGGGTGTGGTTGCGCACCAGCGTGGTGCGCTCCCGCAGCGTCACGAGCAGCGGCGTGGCGAAATAGATCGACGAATACGTACCGACGATCACACCGACCAGCTGGACGAGCGCCAGGTCCATCAGCGTGCCGACGCCCAGCAGCCAGACCGCGATCACCATCAGCGCCAGGATCGGCAGCACCGAGATCACGCTGGTGTTGATCGACCGCATGAAGGTCTGGTTGACCGCCAGGTTGGCGTGCTCCGCGAACGTCCGGCGGGTGGTGTGCTCGAATCCGTGGGTGTTCTCCTCGACCTTGTCGAACACGATCACGGTGTCATAGAGGGAGAAACCGAGAATGGTCAGCAATCCGATGACCGTCGCGGGCGTGACCTCGAAGCCGACGATGGAATAGACGCCGGCGGTGACGACCAGGTCGAACACCAGCGTTGCCAACGCGGCGACGGCCATGTAGCGCTCGTATCGCACGGTGATGTAGACGGCGGCCAGCGCGAGGAACACGACGAGGGCGATGAGCGCCTTCTCGGTGATCTGACCGCCCCAGGTCTCCGATACCGCGGAGTCGCTGATGGCGTTCTTGTCGGGCTGGCCGTCCGGGCCGCGGGGCTGGAATGCGTCGAACAACGCGGTTCGCAGCGCTTCGATCTCATCGTTGTCGAGGGTTTCCGAGCGAATCTGCACGGTGGCTGAATCGCCGCTGCCGACAATGACCACATTGTCGCTGTCTTTGCCCAGCGCCCGGCTGAACACGTCCTCGACCTGCTGGGTGGTGACGGTGCCGCTGGCGGTCTGCGCAGGCATGGACACCTTGGTGCCGCCCTCGAAGTCGATGCCGAAGGTGAAGCCGCGAATCAGCATGCTGGCGATGCACACAGCAACGATCAAGCCGCTGACCGTGAACCACAGCTTGCGCTTACCGACGACCTCGAACGCGCCGGTGCCGGTGTAGAGCCGGGTGAAGAACCCGTGCCGTGGCGTCTCGCTCTCGAGGTCGGGTGCCTCGACGGCTTCGGTCAACACGTCGTCCACGTCTTTGTTGTCTTTATGCCTGGCGGCCATGTCGCTACCCCCGTCCCGTCACGTGCGCGGCCGCGCGTCGTTCGCGGGCGATCTGCTGCACCGCGCCGAGGCCGTTCAGCTTGGGCTTCGCCATGGTCGGCGACTTCGACGCGATGTAGACGATCGGCCACGTCACCAGGAACACCACCACCACGTCGAGGATCGTCGTCAGGCCCAAGGTAAACGCGAAGCCCTTCACCTGGCCGACCGCCAGGACATACAGGACGGCGGCGGCCAGGAACGTGACCGCGTTGCCGGACAGAATCGTCTTACGCGCTCTGTTCCAACCACGGGGCACCGCCGAGCGGAACGATCGACCGTCGCGAATCTCATCCTTGATGCGTTCGAAGAACACGACGAAGGAGTCTGCCGTCATACCGATACCGATGATCAGACCCGCAATACCGGCGAGGTCAAGCGTGTATCCGATGTATCTGCCCAGGAGCACGAGGATCGCGTAAACCATGGCGCCCGACGCGACCAGCGACAGCGCGATCAGCACGCCCAGAATTCGGTAGTAGAGCAGCGAATAAAGCAGCACCAGGGCGAGGCCGACCGCCCCCGCGATCAAGCCGGCGCGCAGCGACGTCAAACCCAAGGTCGCCGAAACGGTTTCGGCCTCCGACGACTCGAATGACAGCGGCAGCGAACCGTACTTCAGCACGTTGGCGAGCTCGCGCGCCGTCTGCTCGGTGAACTGACCGCTGATCTGCGTACGACCGCCGGGAATCGGCTCGCGAATCTCGGGGGCACTGACCACCTGGGAGTCCAGCACGAACGCGGTCTGAGTGCCGACGTTCGCGGCGGTGAAGTCCGCCCAGATCTTGGTGGCATCGCCCTTGAACTGGACGTCGACCAGGTAGATGCCCTGCTGCTGGTCGAAGCCCGAACTCGCGTTCTCGATCTGTTCACCGCTGATGATCGACTTGTCGAGCAGGTAGACCTCGTTGCCGTCCTGCGAGCACGTGACCAGCGGCAGGTTCGGATCGTCGTTACCGGCCAGCACATCGTCCTCGCCGCAGCGGGTGGCCTGGAACTGCAGCGCCAGGATCTGGATCTGCTGATCGCTGCTCTGGCGAAGTTCCTTCTCGTCGGCGATGCGCTGCGAAAGCGGGACATCACCAGATGGTGGCGCGGGCGCCTGCGTGCCGGGAGCCGGTGCCGGCTCCTGCCCCGGCGGTGGCGTCGGCTGCGGCGGCGCCGGCGGCTCGGGGGCTGGCTGGGACGGCGGCTCCACGGGGTACGGACGGGGTTGTGGGGCGGGCGACTGGGCGGGCGGTACCGGCTGCTCGGCCGCTCCGGGGGGAAGCACCTGGGCGCCGGGCGCTCCTGGCGCTGCTGGAGCGCCGGGTAGTCCGGGGATGGCTCCTGGTGCGCCGGGTGCACCCGGCGGGGCTCCCTGTGGTTCCTCGGTGGGCGGCTGCTGTGGCTGTGCCGCGGCGGAAGGCATCGCGTGAACCACCGGCCTGATGTACAGCCGTGCCGTCTGGCCGAGGTTGCGGGCCTCGCTGCTCTCGTTACCCGGAACGGTGATGACGAGGTTGTCGCCGTCGATGATGACTTCGGACCCCGACACACCCAGACCGTTGACGCGATCGTTGATGATCGTCTGTGCCTGGTTGAGGGCGTCACGGGTGGGACGAGAGCCGTCCGGCGTGCGAGCGGTGAGCGTTACCCGGGTGCCGCCCTGCAGATCGATGCCGAGCTTCGGCTCGGCCTCCTTGTCCCCCGTCAGGAACACCAGCAGGTATGCGCCGACCAGCAGTACCAGATAGAGCGCAAGGTAGCGGGCAGGGTGCACCGGCGTCGAAGGCGATGCCACGTTTCTAGGGTCTCCTCGAGATCAGTTCGTCAGCACCGCAAAGGGTACGTGCTCAGGCTGAGTGGTCAGCCCTCAGTCCTTGGTGTTCGGGCTTTCGGTGATTTCGGTCGCCGTCGATGCCTCGTCGTCGACGTCCTCGAAATCGTCGTCTCCGTCGGTGTCCGGTCCGATCTTGTCGCGCACGGCGAGCTTCATCCATGTGGTGACCACGCCGGGCGCGACCTCCAGGTCGATGGTGTCGTCGCCGATGCCGGTGATCGTGCCTTCCAAGCCCGACGTGGTGTGAATGCGATCCCCGATCTGCAGCGATTCGTGCAGATCGATGGTGGCCTGCATCGCCTTCTTCTGTCGGCGCGACGCGAAGAACATGAACGCGCCCATGATGATGATGAGCGGCAGGAAGATGACCAGATCCATGGCAACAACTGTCTTTCGTATCGGTCTCGGTGTCACAGCGCAGACCGGCAGGTCAGGCGCTTCGTCAGTGACCAGTGTGCCATTGCGGCCGCAGATGACCGAGGCCCCCGTCGCCCCGGCGCAGTGTTAGCGTCCTGTAGTGCTCGGGCACCTCGGCATCAATGTTCCTGATCTGGGCGCGTCCAAGACCTACTACGACGCGGTCATGCCGCTGCTGGGATTCGACGAGTTCCTCACGGCATCCGACGAGTTCGCCTATCGTCCCGCGGGCGGCAAGCCGGGCACATACCTGTTCTTCTATCCGTCGGCCGAGACCTCGCGATACTCGCGGCACCGGACCGGCCTTCAGCATCTGGCGTTCATCGTGCGTTCCCGATCCCTGGTGCGCGAGATTCACGAGCTCCTCACCGCGACGTTGATCCCACGATTCGGCGGCGAGGTTCTGCACCGGCCGCAGGTATTTCCGCAGTATCCCCAGCCCTATTTCGCGACGTTCTGGCTCGACCCCTGGGGGCTGATGCTCGAAGCGGTGTGCCATCACGACCGGGATTGAGCGATGGCGACGAAATCCGTTGCCTCAATCTGTGATGACCGACGATTCCGCTAGAACCTCCCAGAGTTTTCAATCGGATCGGTGCGCTCCCGACTAGGCTCGAACCGCGGCGCGTCGTGCGCCGAACCTACGTCAGGAGGCGGATTTGAGCACCGTCGAGCAGAGCCGATTTCTCGCCACCGAGATACCCGGCCCGCTTTCACAAGCGCTGATCGACAGGAAGACCGCCGCGGTATCCCGGGCGGTGGGCAACACCATGCCCGTGTACGCGTCGCGGGCATTCGGCGGCATCGTCGAGGATGTCGACGGCAATCGACTCATCGATCTGGGGTCGGGCATCGCGGTGACCACCGTCGGAAACTCGTCGCCGGCCGTCGTTGCGGCGGTACAGGATCAGGCCGCGAGATTCACCCACACATGTTTCATGATCACGCCGTACGAGGGCTACGTCGCGGTCGCCGAGCAGCTCAACCGGCTCACGCCCGGCAGCGGCGACAAGCGGTCGGCACTGTTCAACTCGGGCTCCGAAGCAGTGGAGAACGCGATCAAGGTCGCGCGAACCTACACCCGGAAATCGGCGGTGGTGTCGTTCGACCACGCGTATCACGGGCGGACCAACCTGACCATGGCGTTGACCGCGAAGTCCATGCCCTACAAGCACGGTTTCGGCCCGTTCGCACCGGAGATCTACCGAGCACCGCTGTCGTACCCGTTCCGCGATGCAGAATTCGGCAAGGAGATGGCCACCGACGGTGAGCTTGCGGCCAAGCGTGCCATCACCGTGATGGACAAGCAGGTCGGTGCCGACAACCTGGCGGCGGTCATCATCGAACCCATCCAGGGTGAGGGCGGCTTCATCGTGCCCGCCGATGGCTTCCTGCCCGCGCTGCTGGACTGGTGCCGCAAGAACAACGTCGTGTTCATCGCCGACGAGGTACAGACCGGGTTCGCCCGCACCGGGGCGATGTTCGCGTGCGAACACGAAGGCATCGAACCCGATTTGATCGTCACCGCGAAGGGCATCGCCGACGGCATGCCGCTGTCCGCGGTGACCGGGCGCGCCGAGATCATGGACGCGCCACATGTCAGCGGGCTCGGCGGCACCTACGGCGGCAATCCGGTCGCGTGCGCGGCGGCGCTGGCGACCATCGAGACGATCCAGGCCGACGGGCTCGTCGAGCGGGCGCAGCAGATCGAAGCGCTGATGAAGGATCGACTCGGGCGGCTGCAGGCCGAGGATGACCGGATCGGCGACGTCCGCGGGCGCGGCGCCATGATCGCGATGGAGCTGGTGAAGTCCGGCAGCACCGAGCCCGACGCCGACCTGACCAAAGCGCTGTGCGGCGGCTGCCACGCCGCGGGCGTGATCGTGTTGTCCTGCGGCACATTTGGCAACGTGCTGCGGTTTTTGCCACCGTTGACCATCAGCGACGACCTTCTCGTCGAAGGTCTCGATGTTCTTGCTCTTGTCCTCAAAGACCTTTAACCCAAAGAGGAGTTCACAGATGACGAAGGTTCAGAATTTCATCGGCGGCGAACTCGTCGACTCCGTCAGCGGAGCCACGATGCCGCTCGTCGATCCGAGCACCGGCGAGGAGTACGCCACCGCACCCATTTCCAATGAGGCCGACATCGACAACGCGTATGCCGCGGCGTCGAAGGCATTCAAGGACTGGAAGCGCACGACACCGTCCAACCGCCAGAAGGCGCTGCTCGATTTCGCCGAAGACGTCGAGCGCAACGCCCAGGCACTCGTCGAGGCCGAGGGCCGCAACACCGGGAAGCCGAACCATGTCACCACGGCCGAAGAGATTCCGCCGATGGTCGACCAGATTCGCTTCTTCGCCGGTGCGGCAAGGATGTTGGAGGGCAAGTCCGCCGGCGAGTACATGGAGAACCACACGTCGTGGATTCGTCGCGAGCCGGTCGGTGTGATCGGCCAGGTATCACCGTGGAACTACCCCATGATGATGGCTGTCTGGAAGTTCTGTCCGGCCATCGCCGCGGGCAACACAGTCGTCATCAAACCCAGCGACACCACACCCGTCACCACCGTCATGCTCGCCGAGATCGCGGCCAAGCACTTCCCGCCGGGTGTGCTGAACGTCGTGTGCGGCGACCGGAATACCGGCGCTGCGGTGGTCGCGCATCCAACGCCGGAGATGGTGTCGATCACGGGCTCGGTGGCCGCGGGCCGCGCGGTCGCCGTGAGTGCGGGTGGGCACTTGAAGCGCACGCACCTGGAGCTGGGCGGCAAGGCGCCGGTGATCGTGTTCGATGACAGCGACATCGCCGGCGCCGCAGAGGGAATCGCGACGGCCGGATACTTCAACGCGGGCCAGGACTGCACGGCGGCAACCCGCGTGCTCGCGACGTCCAAGGTGGCGTCGGACCTGACCGATGCGCTCGCCGAGCAGGCGCGCGGCGCCACGACGACGTTCGGCAAGGCCTCCGACGACGAGGACGCGTGGGTGCCGCCGGTCAACAACGTCAACCAGATGGAGCGCGTGCTGTCGTTCTTCACCGATGTGCCGTCGCACGCGAATGTGGCCGCGGGTGGAGAACGCCAGGGCAACAAGGGATTCTACGTGGCGCCGACGGTCATCGGCGGCCTTCGCCAGGACGACCGGCTGGTGCAGCAGGAGATCTTCGGCCCGGTGATCACGGTGCAGTCGTTCTCCGACGAGGACGAGGCGATCGCGTGGGCCAACGGAACCGAATACGGCCTGGCGTCATCGGTGTGGACGAAGGACGTGTCGCGAGCGCTGCGGGTATCCGCGGCACTGGACTTCGGCTGCGTATGGATCAACACGCATATCCCGCTGGTCGCCGAGATGCCGCACGGCGGGTACAAGTCGTCGGGCCACGGCAAGGACCTGTCGATGTACGGCTTCGAGGACTACACGCGCATCAAGCACGTGATGGCCTTCACCGGCTAGGCGGTCTTTGCGACTTGTGGAGTCTTAGCCGCGCTGACCGCGGGCGAGACTCCACAAATCGGTGATGGACCGAAGGACTCGGTCGCGGTCGATCAGCAGCGGTGAGGAATGGCCCGAGCCGGCGGCCGCGACCACCTTGGCGTCGGCCATGGTCTCCGCGATGGCCTGCGCGTCCTCGGGTCGCCATCCGGTGATGTCCTCACGGCCGGCAATGATCAGTGTCGGTGCGGCGATCCGGGCCATGTCGGCGGTCATGTCGGGCCGGTTGAGCATCATCGACCTCATGGCGTGGAACATCGCGCCTTTCTGCGCGCCGGTGAATCCGCGCATCACGGTTTTCGCGAGATCGGGTGCGAGTTGGAACGATTCGGCCCCGACGAGCGCATCCGAAAGCGGTTTTAGCAGCAGCGGATTGGGACCAATGAACCGGTAGAGCTGCACCAAAGGCCATACCTTGGTCCAGCGCTCCCCCGTGCGCAGCGGGTGCGCCGGCGTGCCGATGGTGGTGAGCGTCCGGATCCTGCCGGGCTGGTGCGCGGCCAGCTGGATTCCAATATGACCTCCCCAGGCGTTGCCCACCCAGTCGACGGGCTGATCGAGGCCGAGCGCATCCAGGACCTGCGCGGCGGCCGACACGCACTCACCGAAGGTGAAGTCGCGGCTGACGGGGTCGCTGCGGCCGTGCGACGGTCCGTCGATGACGTACACCGAGTGGTTGCGCGCGAGGTCGGCTTCGAGGCCGCACCATGATCGTGAGTCGAGAAACAGGCTGTGCCACAACACGACCGGCGACCCGCTACCCAGGCGCTCGATGTGTAGCCGGCCCAGGTCGGTGGCAATGAGTTCGGTGGCCATGACATCTCCATTTACTTCGGAAACCGAAACTTCGGTATCCGTAGTATCCTTATGATCCATGGCTGCGTCAAGTGATCCGCCGCCCGACCGCCTGGCGATCGGGCAGCTGCTGGTCAGGTTGTTGCGAGAGTTTCGCGATGACCTCGCCGCGCCACGCGCGGACGCCGGATACGGCGACGTGCGCGAGACCCATTTTCAGATCTTCGGCAACATCCGGATGGGCGGGATTCGCCTCACTGAGCTCGCCGACCGTGCGCAGTTGAGTCTCGCGGCCACGTCGGAAATCGTGAACGACCTTGTGGACCTGGGCTATCTGACCCGCCGACCCGACCCGGCCGACGGCCGCGCGAAGCTCATCGACCTGACGAAGCGGGGGCAATCACTGATGGCCGACGCGGGTGGTCGCGTCGCCGACATCGAGAAACGATGGTCAAAGGTCGTCGGCGAGAGGAACTTCGCGCAGATGACCAGGACAATGCAGCGACTGCTCGATGAGCTCGATCCAAAGGACTCGCGCAGCTAGCGGGCCCCGGCCACCAGTTCGACCACGAAATTGCGAATGTCGTCGAGTGCGACCAGCGTGGTGAGCAGATCGTCGGCAGGTCTGCTAATCCGCCGTTGGAGGTAGATATAACGGGATCGAGGCGCAGATCACTCGCGAAAAAAGGGCCCACACTTTGGTGTGAGCCCCTTTTCACGTCGGATTAGTGGACGGCGGTGCGCTTGCCGAATGCACCACGCCAGCCGCGGTGTCGGCCGGTGTCGGTGCCCGTCGGTTGGATCTCGGTGACCTCATCGGAGTCCGAGAACGCCGGCTGCGGCTGCACGGTCTCAGCAACCGGCGTGTCGACGTACTCGACGTCTCGCACACTGCGAACTGAGATGCGACCCACGGCCGCCGCGGCCACAAACACGATCAGCGCGCCGAGGCCGTAGAAGTACGCCAGCTCCAGCGCCACGGACTTGGCCTCCGTCGCCGCCACCGGGGCGCCCGCGTCACCGATGCCCAGCAGTCCAGCCGACGCGCGACCGACGACGAACCACGCGCCTGCGATTGCGCCGAGCCACGCGCCGAGCATCGCCGTCGCACGGTTACGGGAAACCAGCAGCAGCAGGCCGCCGACGACGGCGACTGCGCCGGGCAGCACCTGCAGCCATCCGCGCGCATCCGTCCACGCCCACGCCGTATCCGGGCTGAACGCGAAGTCGAAGTACGGTCCGACGAACGGGATGAGCGCACCGAAAGCGCCTAGAAGAATCAGTAGCAGTCCGCTCATTGCACCGCGGCTGCGCTGCATCTTCAGGCGTCCGCCACGGGTCCGAACTCGCGTCTCAGTCATGGGCGATGGATACCCGAACGGCGAGCGCCGTAATCCGCTGCACCGGGTCAAAAACGGCACCTCGCCGAGGCTGTGATGAAAGCCACCGGGGCGACGCAACCGTCTCACCTGCGATCACCCGCCGCTCACAGGCAACTACCAGCAAGCTGACGGAATAGCCTTAGCTTTGCTAACGATATTTCTATTAGTGGGCTCGACGAAGCGCCCGACCGAATCACTTGTGTTATCGAAGGGTTCCTCGATGTCCACTGATACTCGTGAAGAGCGCCTCGCCCGACGCATCGCAGACCTCACCGCCGCCGACCCCCAGTTCGCCGCGGCCAAACCCGATCCGGCCGTCAGCCAGGCAATCGAGAATCCCGAGCTGTCGCTGGATGCCGTCGTGCGTACCGTGCTGACGGCCTATGCCGACCGTCCCGCCCTCGGGGAGCGCGCCGTCGACTACGTCGAAGACCGTCGGGGTCGCACCTCGGCCAAGCTTCTGCCCCACTACAACACCATCACGTATCACGAACTGGACGACCGCATCAGCTCGTTGACCAGGGCTCTCACGGATGTGCATCCCGGTGACCGCGTGGCGATCCTAGGATTCGGCAGCATCGACTACACGGTCATCGATGTCGCAACCATTCCGCTGGGCGCCATCGCGGTGCCACTTCAGACAAGCGCCCCGTTAACGGCGCTGCGACCCATCGTCATCGAAACCGAGCCTGCCGTCATCGCGTCGAGCATCGACTACGTCGACGACGCAGCCGAACTCGTCCTAACGGGCTATGCGCCGTCGAGCCTTGTTGTCTTCGACTATGACCCAGAGATCACCGACCACCGCGATGCGTACGATGCCTTGCGCGCACGGCTCGCCGACGCCGAGAGCACGGTCGTGGTGGAGACCTTGCAGGATGCGTTGGAGCGCGGAAAGACGTTGCCCGCCAAGCCTGCCGCCCATCGTGAGGCCGACGATATGGCACTTCTGATCTACACATCCGGCAGCACCGGTGCGCCGAAGGGCGCCATCTACACCCGGAATATGACCGGGAAGTTGTGGCGTCCGGCGAGCTGGGGCTGGGCCGACAGCGTCGAACCGTCGATCGTGCTGAGCTTCATGCCGATGAGCCATGTGATGGGTCGATCGGGCCTCTTCGGTGCGCTATCCCACGGAGGCACCGCGTATTTCGCGGCCAAGAGCGACCTGTCGACCTTCCTCGACGACCTCGCCCTGGTGCGACCCACGCAGCTGTCATTTGTCCCCCGCGTCTGGGACATGTTGTCCGCGGAGGTGCACAGCCGGCTCGACCGTCATGCATTTGAAGGCACCGACACCAAGTCGGACGCCGAGTTCCTCGCGGATGTGCGCGCGGCTGTGATCGGCAACCGCTACCTGACCGCGGTCACCGGATCGGCGCCAACGTCTTCGGACCTCAAGGCGTGGGTCGAGTCGTTCCTGGACCTGGATCTGCTCGACGGCTACGGCTCGACCGAGGCCGGCGGAGTCCTGCTCAACGGGCAGATCAAGAGGCCCCCTGTCATCGAATACAAGCTCGCTGATGTCCCCGATCTTGGCTATTTCAGCACCGATCGTCCTCATCCCCGAGGCGAACTGCTGCTCAAGACCGTCAACATGTTTCCCGGGTACTACAAGCGTCCCGAAGTCACCGCCGAGGTGTTCGACGAGGAGGGCTTCTACCGGACCGGCGACGTCGTGGCCGAGCTCGGGCCGGATCGACTGCAGTACGTCGATCGGCGCAACTTCGTGCTCAAGCTGTCCCAAGGCGAGTTCGTCACCGCCTCCAAGCTGGAAGCGGTCTTCGAAACCAGCCCGCTGGTGCGGCAGATCTACATCTACGGCAATAGCGCCCGCTCCTACTTGTTGGCCGTGATCGTGCCGACGCCCGAGGCGCTGTCCCAGCACGACACGTCCGAATTGCGCGCACTGATCAGCGAGTCGCTGGCTGATGTCGCCAAGGGGGCGGATCTCCAGTCGTTCGAAGTGCCGCGCGACTTCATCTTGGAGACAACGGCGTTCACGCTCGAAAACGGTCTGCTGACCGGCATCCGCAAACTGGCACGACCCAAGCTGAAGGAGATTTACGGCCCGCAGCTGGAGGAACTGTACGAGGATCTGGCTCAGGGTCAGGCGGCCGAGCTGCGCGAGCTGCGGCAGGACGGCGCGACTTGCCCGGTGATCGAGACCGTCACTCGGGCGGCCGCTGCGCTGTTGGGCAGCGCGGCTGCGGACTTGTCACCCGATGCACACTTCACCGATCTGGGCGGGGATTCGTTGTCGGCGTTGACGTTTGCCAACCTGCTACGCGAGATCTTCTTTGTCGAGGTTCCGGTGGGCGTGATCGTGAGCCCCGCCACCGACCTTGCGGCGCTGGCCGAGTACATCGAAACAGAACGATCCGGTAGCACCCGCCCGACGTTCGCGTCCGTCCACGGTCGCGGAGCCACCGAGATCCACGCGCGCGATCTGATGCTGGGCAAGTTCCTCGATGCCCACACCCTGGCGAACGCACCGGCACTTCCCTACCCCAGCCAGGAGGTACGCACTGTGCTGCTGACGGGCGCGACCGGTTTCCTCGGCCGCTACCTCGCCCTGGACTGGCTGGAACGGATGAGCCTCGTCGGCGGCAGGGTGATCACCCTGGTTCGCGCCAAGGACGACGCCACGGCGCGGCAGCGCCTGGACGAAACCTTCGACAGCGGCGATCCCGCCTTGCTCGATCACTACCGGCGCTTGGCTGCAGGGCATTTGGAGGTGCTCGCGGGAGACAAAGGCGAACCCGGGCTCGGGCTCGACGAAACGACCTGGCAGCGGCTGGCCGACAGCGTCGACCTGATCGTGGATCCGGCCGCACTGGTCAACCACGTCCTGCCCTACGACCAGTTGTTCGGTCCCAACGTCGTCGGCACCGCGGAGCTGGTCCGGCTGGCGCTGACCACGAAGTTGAAGCCGTTCGTCTACCTGTCGACCGTCGGTGTCGGCGATCAGATCGAACCGTCGGCATTCGTCGAGGACGCCGACGTACGCCAGATCAGCGCGACACGCGTGGTCAACGACAGCTACGCCAACGGCTACGGAAACAGCAAGTGGGCGGGTGAGGTGCTACTTCGCGAAGCACATGATCTGAGCGGTCTGCCGGTCGAGGTGTTCCGGTGCGACATGATCCTCGCGGAGCCGGAGTACGCCGGCCAGCTCAACGTGCCCGATATGTTCACCCGACTGATGCTCAGCCTGGTGGCCACCGGGATCGCACCGGGTTCGTTCTATGAGCTGGACGCCGCGGGCCATCGCCAGCGGGCCCACTACGACGGTCTACCAGTCGATTTCATCGCCGACGCGATCTCCACGCTAGGGGCACACCACAGCTACGGGTTCGAGACCTTCCACGTGATGAACCCGCACGACGACGGCGTCGGTCTCGACGAGTTCGTGGACTGGCTGGTCGATGCCGGCTATCCGATCGACCGCGTCGCGGACTACGGAGAATGGCTGCAGCGGTTCGAGATGAGCATGCGGGGTCTACCAGACCGCCAGCGTCAGGCCTCGCTGTTGCCGTTGCTCCACAGCTATGCGCAGCCCGCCAAGCCGCTTCTCGGTTCGGTCGCGACGACCGACCGATTCCGCGCCGCGGTGCAGGACGCGAAAATCGGCCCGGATAAGGACATTCCACACATCACGGCCGAGATCATCGTCAAGTACATCACCGACCTGCAGCTGTTGGGTCTGCTATAGCGTCAGCCCGACGCCCAGGAGCACGATCGCGATCAACGGCAGGATGCCTTGCGTCACAGCGGCGCGCGCCTTATCGGGAGAGGACAGCAGCAGCACCAGCGCCGCCGCAAGCATGGAACCGGTGCCGGCGAAGATCAGCGCGAGGCCGATGTAGTTGTGACCGAGTCCGCCGATGACGATGCCGGTCACGGTGATAATCGCCAGAAACAGGTTGTAGAAGCCCTGGTTGAACGCCATCTCCTTGGTGGCCAGCGCCTCCTCCTCGGTGATGCCGAAGGTCGCTCTGGTGCGCTTGGAAGTCCACGTCAGTGACTCCATCACCCAGATGTAGACGTGCAGCAAGGCGGCCAGACCGGCGAAGAAGAGTCCCGCGAAACCCATGTCACTGCCTCCTATTCGAACAGACCGGGCTGCCCGAAACCGGTCGCTCCGGCCGGGGGTGTCATTCCGAGATGGGTCCAGGCCTTGGCGGTGGCGACGCGCCCGCGCGGCGTGCGGGCGATCATGCCGGCACGCACCAGGAACGGCTCGCACACCTCCTCGACCGTAGTGGCTTCCTCCCCCACCGCGACCGCCAGTGTCGATACCCCGACGGGGCCACCACCGAAACTGCGTGTGAGTGCTGACAATACGGCGCGGTCGAGGCGGTCCAACCCAAGCTCGTCGACGTCATACACCGCCAGCGCGGACTTCGCGATGTCACGGGTGATGACACCGTCGGCTCGGACTTCGGCGAAGTCGCGTACCCGTCGCAACAATCGGTTGGCAATACGCGGTGTTCCGCGCGAGCGCCGCGCGACCTCGGCACCCGCGTCGCTCTGGAGTTCGATACCGAGGATGCCGGCCGACCGCGTCAGCACCCTCTCGAGTTCCGCCGGCTCGTAGAAGTCCATGTGCGCGGTGAAGCCGAACCTGTCGCGCAGCGGGCCCGTCAGCGCACCTGAGCGGGTGGTGGCGCCGACGAGCGTGAACGGCGCGACCTCGAGCGGAATGGAGGTGGCACCCGGCCCCTTGCCGACCACGACATCGACGCGGAAGTCCTCCATCGCGAGGTACAGCATTTCCTCGGCGGGCCTGGCGATGCGGTGTATCTCGTCGATGAACAGCACGTCGTGCTCGACGAGATTCGACAGCATGGCCGCCAGGTCGCCCGCACGTTCCAGCGCCGGTCCGGAGGTGACCCGCAGCGAGGTTCCGAGCTCGGCGGCGATGATCATCGCCAGCGAGGTCTTGCCGAGCCCCGGCGGGCCGGACAGCAGGATGTGATCCGGTGTGCCACCGCGGTTCTTGGCGCCCTCGAGAACCAGCTGCAGCTGCTCGCGGACGCGGGGCTGACCGATGAACTCACCGAGCGATCGAGGCCGCAGACTGGCGTCGATGTCCCCCTCGCCGACAGTCAAGGCGGCCGACATCTCCCTGTCGGCGGTGTCGCCGGATTCCGCGTCCTCGAAGCGACCGCTCACTTCTTACCCAACATCGAAAGCGCCAGACGCAGCGCACTGGTGGTGCTGGCTTCCGGGTCATTGGCGAGCACCTTGTCAGTGGCCTCCTCGGCCTGCTTGAGCGCAAAGCCAAGGCCGACAAGCGCTTCGACGACGGGGCCGCGCACGGCATGTCCGTTCATCACGGCGGCACCGGACGGTGCGATGGCCCCCATCTTGTCGCGCAGGCTCAGCGCCATCAGCTCGGCGGTCTTCTTGCCGACCTTCGGGATTCGGGTCAGCGCGGTGATGTCGCCGTCGGCGATGGCACGGCGCAGCGTAGGCCCGTCGTACATCGCCAGCGCGCCCAACGCGATGCTGGGCCCGATGCCGGACACCGCGAGCAGCGTCAGAAAAAGGTTGCGGGCGTCGGCGTCCGAAAAGCCGTACAGCGTCATCGAATCCTCGCGCACGATCATCGCGGTGATGAGCCGCGCCTCGTCGCCGCGGTGCAGCGTCGCCAGCGTGGTAGGCGTCGCCATCACTTTGTAGCCGACGCCCGCGGCCTCGATGACAACATGGTCGAGAGCGATGTCGAGAACCTCCCCGCGAACGGATGCAATCATCGTGCCGCCTTTGCCTTCGCCTTGATCGTGGCCTGGTACTTGCGTTTCTGCTCGGCTGCCATGGCCTCGGCCGCGGCCATCCGCGCGATCATCGGAGCCCGCCAGCAATGACAGATCGCCAATGCCAGCGCGTCGGCCGCGTCGGCGGGTGTCGGTTTCGCCTGCAGGGCAAGAATTTTGGTGACCATCGTGGTGACCTGCGCCTTGTCGGCCCGACCGTTTCCGGTGACGGCGGCCTTCACCTCACTGGGTGTGTGGAAATACACGTCGATGTCGCGCCTGGCGGCGGCCAGCGCGATGACACCGCCTGCCTGCGCGGTGCCCATCGCCGTGTTCGCGTTCTGGTTGGCGAAGACCCGCTCGATCGCGATGACGTCGGGGCGGTGGGTGTCCATCCAGTACTCGACGGTGTCGCTGATGGTGAGCAACCGGCGGTGCAGCGGCTCGTCGGAGGGGGTGCGGACGACGTCGACGTCCAGCGCGATGACCCGCCGACCGGTGCCGCCCTCGATGACGGACAGCCCGCACCGCGTCAACCCAGGGTCGACACCCATCACCCGCACGTGGCAGCTCCTTGCCTGTGAACACCTGTTCGAAGGAGCTTAGCGCCGGCAGCGGACACCTCAGGGTCTCGACACGCCCCCAATCACCGGGCGGACCGCTCGGCGCAGCGGCGAATCGAGGCGTGTCTCACGGCTAGATCACCATGTGCCCTGAACGTCCGTCGGAAGCGACTTCGCGTGCGATCTCGTTGACGCGGCGCTTGGATCCGTTCCATCCGCGCACGAGCTCCCGGCCCACCTGATGGCCGTTGCGTTCGACGGTGATCACCCACCGCACACCGCAGAACTTGGCCAGCAACCAGAACGGCCACAGCAGCGCGAACACGATGCCGATGACCACCTCGAACAAGCCGAACGTGAGGTCGAGCGCGTCGCCTGGGAACGGCCACAGCCGCCGGTTGATCGACCAGACGGTGCCGTTGGGATCTGTGAGAACTGCCACGTCGATTATTTTCCTTGCAGGACCGGGTATTCCGCGCAATTAAGGCCGCAAATCGCGACGCGTCGATGTGACGACGCCAGCGCGCGGCGCTACGGTCGCCCAGAGACCGAACCCCCAACCCCGTGGAGCTGATCTCACCCAATGCCCGACGAGAACGAACTGGAAACCGCAACAAATCTCGCCGTCACTCTGGCGTGGGCCGCAGGCGCCATGGCCGCCGCGTATCTGCTGGGAGTGGTGCTGACCTGGGCGCTGGGCCGCATCGGTCGCCGTAGCGCCATGCTCTGCGACGTCGCCGAACTCACGCGGATGCCGGTGCGGTTCACGCTCATGGTGGCTGCGGCGTCCATCTCGGTGCAGCGGACGTCGGATCCGGCCGACTCCTGGCGCAGGATGGTCGACCATTCGCTGGTGATCCTGCTGATCCTGGGGGTGACCTGGCTGCTCACCGGCCTCGTCCGGGTCGCCGAACGGCGCATGATCGCCCGATTCGGCGGTGGCGGTGAGGAGATCTCCGACGCCGATCGCCGCTGGCGACGGGTTCGCACGCAGGTCACAGTCCTGCGTAGGCTCGCGATCGCCGTCGTCGTGGTTTTCGGCGGCGCCGCGGTATTGATGACCTTCCCGGCGTTCTCCGATATCGGGACCACGGTTTTCGCGTCGGCCGGTGTGCTGTCCGTCGTCGCGGGTCTGGCGGCGCAAACCTCTCTCGGCGCGGTGTTCGCAGGTATGCAGATCGCGTTCTCCGGTGCCATCCGGGTCGGCGACGTCGTCCAACTCGAGAACGGCCAATGGTGGGGTCGCGTCGAGGAGATCACCCTGAGCTACGTCGTGGTGCGCCTTTGGGACGAGCGCCGCCTCGTGCTGCCGTCGACGTACTTCACGACGGAACCGTTCGAGAACTGGACCCGCAGCGACACCGAGATCATGGGCAGCGTCGAATTCGACGTCGACTTCTCCGTGCCATTCGACGACATGCGTACCGAACTGGACCGGCTGCTCGCCGAGAATGAGTTGTGGGACGGCAGGCGTGGCGTCCTGCAGGTGACCGACGCCGTGGGTGGCATGGTCCGGGTACGGATCGTGGTCAGCGCCCCGAACGCCGGCGCGCTGTTCGACCTGCGGTGCAATGTGCGCGAAGGCATGGTCGACTGGGTGAATCGCCGGCGAGCGCTGCCGATCCAGCGGCTGGAGAACACCGACTTCATGCCTGAGCCGAGCGCGCCCAGCAGGCGGCAAGACGACACTCCGCGGGTCGCAACAGGGATGTTCTCCGGCAGTCCCGAGGCTGAAGAGCGGGCCAAGGCGTTCGACCACCACACCGATGACTACGACGACGAGTTCGCCCGGTCCTCCAACGGGAGCCGCTGAGCCGGCTCGGCCAATGCGACGCCCCGGTATTGCGGGCCCAGCGTCGCTCCCGCGGCCGACAGCGGCGCGATATCGCGCATGGTCCGCGCCAATACGAACGCGCCCTCCAGCGCGCCGATGAGCGCCAAGGTGACCTCGCGGGCCAACTGTGGCGCCAGACCGCGGGCGGCGAAGTAGGCGGCACCGCCGTCAATCCAGCCCCGGAACACCGCGGCTGAGGTCTCGCGCAGTTCTTCGACCGTGTCGGCCACCTCAGCGGCGACGCTGGCGACCGGGCACATGTTCGCGAACCCGGTGGCGGCCATGTCCTGCGCGGCCTGGGCAAAGACACCCTCGAGCGCCTGGCCGAGGTCGTCGTATTCGTCGATGAGCGTCGGGATGAGTAGCCCGTATGCCGCTCCCGCGATGATCAGAGATTCCCGCGCGATCTGCACCTTGCCGCCGCGGAAGTGGTGGTACAGCGAGCCGATCGGCGCACCCGACGCCTGGGCGATGTCTTTCATGCCCACCGCCGCGTACCCGCGGTGCCGCATCAGCTCTGCGGCGGCGGTGAGGATCGATTCGCGCGTGGATCTTGCCATTGACGCCTCCTGCGGACAGACTAGAGCATACGTTCTAGAATCGACGTTCTAATTAGGGGAATAAAGATGGAGCTTGCCGTTTCCGCCGGGACCATCGAATACCGCGAGGAAGGCGACCCGGACGGCCCGCCCGTCGTGCTGTTGCACGGTCTGCTGATGAACGACACGCAGTGGGACCTCGCCCTACCGCACCTGCCGGCCGGCTACCGCTACGTGCTGCCGGTGCTGCCGATCGGCGGGCACCGCATCCCGATGCGCGAGGATGCCGACCTCACGATGCCCGGCATGGTTGACGTCGTCGCCGATTTCCTCGACGCACTGGATCTCACCGATGTCACGCTCGTCGTGTCCGACTGGGGCGGTCCGCTGTTCCTCACCGACGTCGGGCGCGACAAGCGCATTGCCCGACTCGTGATCTGCCCGTCAGAGGCGTATGACAACTTCCCTCCCGGGTTCCCCGGCAAGGTCACCTGGGTCGGCACCCGCACCACTGGGACCGTCAAGATGGCGATGCAGCAGTTGCGCATCGGCTGGCTGCGTCGCCGCTTCTTCCTCTTCGGCATGATGGCCGCCAAGCCCATCCCCCAGCACATCATCGAGGCGTGGACGAATGCGGGAATCGCCGACGTGCGGATCCGCCGCGACCTGCTCAAGTACGCACGGACCAGGTTCGACAAGTCCTCGCTCGTGCACGCGACCAACCGGCTCGCGGACTTCTCGGGCGACGTGCTGGTGCTGTGGAGCCGCAATCGCGTGATGCCCGTCGCGCACGCCGAGGCGTTGGCCGAATTGACCGGCGGCACATTGCGTTACATCGACGACGCCAAGGTGCTCATCATGCTCGATCAGCCCGAGGAAACCGCGCGGGCAATCGGCGAGTTCCTCGAGGGCTGACGCCGGCTATCCCTCGTCGTCGAGTTGAGCCGCGACGTCGTCGGGAATGTCCATGTTGGTGAAGACATCCTGGACGTCGTCGCTGTCTTCGAGCGCGTCGACGAGCTTGAGCACCTTGCGTGCGCCGTCGAGGTCGACCGGCACCGTCACCGACGGCTGGAAGCTGGCCTCCGCGGACTCGTAGTCGATGCCCGCCTCCTGTAGTGCGCTACGGACGGCGACGAGATCGGTTGGTTCGCAGATGATCTCGAAGGTGTCATCGAGGTCGTTGATCTCCTCGGCGCCGGCTTCGAGCACCGCGGTCAGCACGTCATCCTCGGTCTGCCCGTTCTTCTCCAGGGTCACGACGCCTTTGCGGGAGAACAGATACGCCACCGAACCGGGATCGGCCATGTTGCCGCCGTTGCGGGTCATTGCGACTCGCACCTCACCCGCGGCGCGGTTGCGGTTGTCGGTGAGGCACTCGATCAGCACCGCGACACCGTTGGGGCCGTAGCCCTCGTAGGTGATGTTCTGGTAGTCGGCGCCACCGGCTTCTTCGCCGGCGCCGCGCTTGCGGGCACGCTCGATGTTGTCGTTCGGGACCGACGATTTCTTCGCCTTCTGGATCGCGTCGTAGAGCGTCGGGTTCCCGGCAGGGTCACCGCCGCCGACTCGCGCGGCCACTTCGACGTTCTTGATCAGCTTTGCGAAGTTCTTGCCGCGGCGTGCGTCGATGACGGCCTTTTTGTGCTTTGTGGTCGCCCACTTGGAATGGCCGCTCATCCGTGTACTACTCACTTCCTGAAGTCGTGCTCAAGCTTCGACCGACGAGTCTACGTGGACATTTGCGCGCTACCGAACTGCATCGAGCGGCGTCAGCGCGACGATGCGATAGCCGATGCCGGCCGGCCACGCCACGTGACCGTGAACGTGCACCTGGATCCACGTCGGCGAGCCCGACGGGTCGTCGGCGAACAACGCGGCCGCGCCGACGATCGCGCCGATTTCGCCCGATGCTTGCAGCTGCACTGAAATCGCCAGAGACGCATCGCCGAGCGCGGCCCGGTGGTATGCCAGGCTGTCCGGCACGAAGAACGACGCCGAGAAGCTGGGCGTTCGGATCCCCCGCGGCGCATCCCGCGGCCGACGCAAGAACAGCCCGGTAATCTCCGGCTTGCCGTCGAACCAGACGGTGCCGACGTACTCGGTGCGGCGCCCCTCGCCACCTGCGGCCAGCCGCACGAGGGTGTCGATCCGCGGTTGCGGCTCGACTTCGATCGTCTGGTTCATCGGAGGTCCCCCTCGATGTAGTGCTGCAGGTTCGGCGCGACGGCGGCGACCAGTTGGTCGTCGGTCATGGACCCGACCGGTTCGATCTTCCAGACAAATCGCATCATCGCCAACCCCATGATCTGCGAGGAGATCAGGCCGCTGCGCCGGCGATCATGAACTTCCGGCACGCGAGTGTGGGAACCAGCAGCCTGAATACGGTGTCGTCCGCATCTCGGCTGGTACTGCCGGTCCAGGGCTGAGGTGTTAGGTCGAACACACACGCCTTTCGCTCTATCTTACTCCGGAGTAAGATACGGGTATGTCGTTCGACCTCGACCTGTCACCCGACCTCGTCCACATTCGCGACTGGGTCCACGAATTTGCCACCGACGTGATCCGGCCGGCCGCCGCGGAATGGGATGAGCGCGAAGAGACACCGTGGCCGATAATCCAGGAGGCCGCAAAGGTCGGCGTCTACTCCATGGAGTTCTTCGCCGAGCAGGCGGGCGAACCATCCGGCCTTGGCATGCTCGTCGCGTTCGAGGAGATGTTCTGGGGCGACGCGGGAATCGCGCTGTCGATCCTCGGCACCGGCCTGGCGGCCGCATCGCTGGCCGGCGGCGGAACGCCCGAGCAGATAGCCGAATTCCTGCCAATGATGTTCGGCACAGTCGACGACCCCAAGGTCGGTTCCTTCTGTTCGTCGGAGCCGGGCGCCGGCTCGGATGTCGGTGCGATCCTGACGCGCGCACGCTACGACGAGGCCACCGACGAATGGGTGCTCAACGGTACGAAGACGTGGGCGACCAACGGCGGCATCGCCGAGGTGCACATCGTCGTCGCGTCGGTGTATCCCGAGCTGGGCAGCCGCGGTCAGGCGTCGTTCATCATCCCGCCCAACACCCCCGGATTCCGGCAGGGCCAGAAATTTCTCAAGCACGGCATCAGGGCGTCGCATACCGCCGAGGTCGTGTTGGAGGACGTCCGCATCCCCGGCCGCCTGATCATCGGTGGCAGAGACAAATTCGAGGAGCGGATTGCGAAAGTCCGCGAGGGCAAGAGTTCGAAAGGCCAGGCCGCAATGGCCACCTTCGAGCGGACCCGCCCTACCGTCGGTGCGATGGCGGTCGGCGTGGCCCGTGCGGCATATGAGTACGCGCTTGACTACGCATTGCAGCGTGAGCAATTCGGCCGCAAGATCGGCGAATTCCAGGCCATCGCATTCAAATTGGCCGACATGAAAGCTCGCATCGACGCTGCGCGCCTGCTCGTGTGGCGGGCGGGCTGGATGGCCCGTAACGGCAAACCGTTCGAGAACGCCGAGGGGTCGATGGCCAAGCTCGTCGCGAGCGAAACCGCCGTCTACGTCACCGACGAGGCGATCCAGATCCTCGGCGGCAACGGCTATACGCGTGAATATCCGGTCGAGCGGATGCATCGCGACGCCAAGATCTTCACCATCTTCGAGGGCACCAGCGAGATTCAGCGGCTGGTCATCGGTCGCGCGGTGACGGGTCTGCCCATCCGCTGATTGCGAATTCGGCGCGCGTATCGACCGCCACGGTTCATACGCGCGCCCGATTCACAGTAGGTCCACGAAGAGTTTGTGGATGCGACGGTCGCCGGTCACCTCCGGGTGGAACGACGTCGCGAGCATCTTGCCCTGACGCACCGCGACGATATGGCCGGCGGCCTGCCCCAGCACCTCGACGTCCGGGCCGACGCGCTCGACCCACGGCGCCCGGATGAACACCGCGTGCACGGGCTTGTCGAGACCCGTGAAGTCGATGTCATCCTCGAACGAATCCACCTGACGACCAAACGCGTTGCGTCGCACCGTCATATCGATCGCTTTCAGCGGCGTTGCGTCGCGCCCGGCGGTGCCGGCGTCCAGGATCTCGGTGGCGAGCAAAATCATGCCCGCGCACGAGCCGTAGGCAGGCATGCCGTCGGCCAACCTCGCGCGCAGCGGTTCGAGCAGCTCGAATTCGCGCAACAGATGGCTCATCGTGGTGGACTCCCCGCCGGGGATCACCAGCGCGTCAACGGTTTCGAGTTCACGTAGCCGCCGCACCGTGGACGCCTCAACGCCTGCCTCGCGCAATGCTGCAAGATGTTCACGAGTGTCGCCCTGGAGCGCCAGCACGCCGACGTGCGGTGCGCTCACGGCGTGTAGCCGCGCTTGTAGCGGGTGAGCCCTTCCTGCGTCACCGCCGCCACCATCTCACCGGTCTGGGTGTAGATCTTGCCCTGGGTCAGCGATCGCCCGCCCGATGCCGTCGGCGACGACTGGTCGTAGAGCAGCCATTCGTCGGCGCGGAACGGACGCATGAACCACATCGCATGATCCAGCGACGCGACCTGCAGATGTTGGCGCTCGGCGGCGTGATGCACCTGTGCCGATCCGAGCAGAGTGAGATCGCTCAGGTAGGCCAGCGCGCAGACGTGCAGCACGAAGTCGTCGGGCAGCGGATCCCGGTGACGGAACCAGACCTGTTGCTGAGAAGCCTTGCCGGCCAGGCGTTCCAGCTTCTCCTGCGGCACCACCCGCACATCCCACTCCGCGAATTGTTTGAAGCCCGCGTCGTCGAACGCTTTGACCTCCGTCAGGCCCGGCAGGTCGTCGGGCGGCGGCGCCGACGGCATCGTGTCCTGATGGTGGATGCCGCTCTGGTCGGTCTGGAACGACGCCGACATCGAGAAGATGGTCTCTCCGTGCTGGATCGCATTGACCCGGCGGGTGGCGAAAGACCCACCATCGCGGAGCCGCTCGACGATGAACACCGTCGGCGCCTTCGCGTCACCCGGCCGCAGGAAGTATCCGTGCAGGGAATGCACCTGGTATTTCGGGTCGACCGTGCGTACCGCCGAGACTAACGACTGACCGGCTACATGACCACCGAACGTGCGCTGCCAGTTGCCCGATTCGGGGCTGAAGACACTGCCGCGGTAGATGTTGACCTCGAGTTGCTCCAGATCGAGGATCTCTTCGATAGCCACCTGATGTTCTTACCAGCCGCGTTCGGCGAGCCGGTGCGGGGCCGCGACGTCCTCCACGTTGATACCGACCATGGCCTCACCCAGCCCGCGCGACACCTTCGCCAGCACGTCGGGGTCGTCGTAGAACGTGGTGGCCTTCACGATCGCGGCGGCGCGACCAGCCGGGTCCCCGGACTTGAAGATGCCCGAACCGACGAACACCCCCTCGGCACCGAGCTGCATCATCATCGCCGCGTCGGCCGGGGTCGCGATACCGCCCGCGGTGAACAGCGTGACCGGCAACTTACCTGCCCGCGCCACCTCCGCGACTAGGTCATAGGGCGCCTGCAATTCTTTTGCCGCGACGAACAACTCGTCTTCAGACAGCGACGTGAGGCGACGGATCGCACCACCGATCGCGCGCATGTGGGTGGTCGCATTGGACACATCTCCGGTGCCGGCCTCACCCTTGGAGCGGATCATCGCCGCACCCTCGGTGATCCGACGCAACGCCTCACCCAGGTTGGTCGCACCGCACACGAACGGCACGGTGAACTTCCACTTGTCGACATGGTGGGTGTAATCGGCGGGAGTGAGCACCTCGGACTCGTCGATGTAGTCCACCCCCAGGCTCTGCAAGATCTGCGCCTCGACGAAATGCCCGATGCGCACCTTGGCCATCACCGGGATGGTCACCGCGTCGATGATCCCCTCGATCAGATCGGGATCGCTCATCCGCGCGACACCACCCTGAGCCCGAATGTCAGCGGGCACCCGCTCGAGCGCCATGACGGCTACCGCGCCGGCTCCCTCGGCGATGCGCGCCTGCTCGGGCGTGACCACGTCCATGATGACGCCACCCTTGAGCATCTCCGCCATCCCGCGTTTGACCCGGGCGGTTCCGGTTTGGGTCACCGACCCGTTAGGTGCGGTATCCACTGCTATCTCCTCCGAATCGCTACTGATCCAGTCTAATGAGGGCCGCAAATACAAAAGAATCCGCAGATCAACGGATCGATTGCAACTGCCTCCGCGCCATTTCAACCGGGTGATCGGCCAAGTTCGTCGCTTCGCCGAGGAGCTCACCCAACTGCAACGGATATACGGTCTCGCCCCTGGCGACCAGCTCGGCAATCATTGTCTCATCGCACCACCGGTGACCATGAATCGTGCGCCGCTCGAGGTCGTTGTGACCGCTTGTCGACGGTTCGAAACGGTCGGTCCGGTAGACGAAGAACTTCTCCTCGCTGCGGATGAGCACGCCGTTGAACTCGAAGACCGCGCCCCGGCGCCACACCGGCCCGATCAGATCGGCGGAGCTGACCCGCAGGCCGGTCTCTTCGGCGATCTCGCGCGCGGCGGCGTCGGCGAGCGCCTCCCCCGGCTCGACGGCGCCGCCGACCGTGAACCACCAGATCGGTGCGTCGGCGACGGCGGGATCGGATCCGCGAAACAGCAGTACCGCGCCGTCGCGATCGAGCAGTACGACGCGGGCCGAGACCCGCTGGTTAGGTGCGGGCGCCATCTCATCGGATGCCGTCGCACGCTCGGCGATCTCGAAATAGCTTGGTAGTGGCGCGGTTCCACCGAGCCGCAGCATTCTGACCGCCGGGCGCTCGCGCAGGGTGAGGGTGTCGCGGACCGCGTCGTTGTGAAATCGGCGAGCCAACAGGACCCGCGCCTCGGCGTCGGCCAGCTCGGCGACCAGCGCGTGCGGGAGCGAAGACGGCTCGACCATCGCCAACGCCGAGGACAGCTCGTTCTCGGCAGCCTCACGCCGCTGCCGCGGGGCACGCTCGGCCGCGTCGGCCAGCGCTGCCAGTCGCTTACCCGCCGGCGCGCCCCCGTAGGAGTCGACGGCCACCGCACGAGCCACCACGGCCCGACGCGCCAGCGCACCGTCGAGGGCCTGCCAGGACAGGTCGCAGCGCACGTGCAACCGGTCCAGCCGGTTGGCGGTTTGGTACGCCCAGGCGCCCACCAACAGCAGCACCGCGAGAAGCAGCGCCAGCGCGATCACGAGGATCCAGGTGATCACCTAAAACCCCTGGCCTTTCCTCTGGTACTCGCGAGCCCGGTGCCCTCGGCGGCGCTCGCCGTACCTGCCACGCGAACCTTCGCTCCCGCCCCGGCGACCGTCTCGTAGACGCGCATGATCTGGCGCGCCACCACCGACCAGTCATAGCGGCGTACCACCTCGGCAGCCGTCTCGACGTAGCGCACCCGGACGTCGTCGTCCTCCAGTACCTCGATCAGTCCTGCCGCCAATCCGGCCGGGTCGTCAACCGGCACCAGTCGGCCCGCGGTCCCGTCCACCAGCACGCGGCGGAACGCGTCGAGGTCGCTGGCCACCACGGCAGTACCCGAGGCCATCGCCTCGACGAGCACAATGCCGAAGCTCTCTCCCCCCGTGTTGGGTGCGCAGTACACATCCGCACTGCGCAGTGCCGAAGCCTTCGCGGCATCGTCGACTTGGCCCAGGAACCGCAGATGCCTCGCGAGTTTGCCTGCCGAGCGACGCAGCTCATCCTCTTCGCCGCGGCCGACGATCAGGATCTCGATGTCGCCGAACCGCTCGACGAGGCGCGGCAGCGCACGCAGCAGCACGGCCATGCCCTTGCGGGGCTCGTCGTACCGCCCCAGGAACAGGACTGACTTACCTGCGCGCGGATAGCCGTCCATCGCCGGCGCCGACGCGAACGAGTCGACGTCCAGCCCGTTCGGTATCTCGACGGCGTCGCTGCCGAGTGATTCCATCTGCCAGCGTCGCGCCAGGTCCGACACTGCGATGCGGCCGACGATCTTCTCGTGCATCGGCCGCAGAAACGGCTCGAACACACTGAGCGTCAACGACTTCGTGGTCGAGGTGTGAAAGGTGGCGACGATAGGACCCTCGGCGATGTTCAGCGCCAGCATCGACAGACTCGGCGCATTGGGCTCGTGCAGATGCAACACGTCGAATTCGCCCTGCGCGAGCCACTTCTTGACCATGCGGTGGGTCGCCGGGCCGAAACGCAACCGCGCCACCGATCCGTTGTACGGGATCGGCACCGCCTTGCCGCCCGACACCACGTAGTCGGGCAGCGAACTCTGCGCTCGAGACGACGTCGGTGCCAGCACGCTGACCACGTGGCCGCGGTCGTGCATCACCTCCGCCAGCTGCAACACATGCGACTGCACGCCGCCCGGCACGTCGAACGAGTAGGGGCAGACCATGCCGATGCGCATCAGGTCGCCTCGAGTTTGGCGCGCCGCTCGTCGGAGAGGTCGGCCAGCCACTGCGGCTGCATCATGTGCCAGTCGGCCGGATGCGCGGCGATGTTGCGCTCGAACCGATTCGCCAACGCCTGGGTGACGGCGGTGACGTCGTTGGAGCTGGTGTCGAGCGGCTCCTGGAGGTCGATGACGCAGTCGTCGCCGTCGTAGTAGACGTGCGCCGGAATCAGGTGGGCGCCGGTGGCGATCGCCAATTTGGCCGGTCCGGCGGGCAGGCGGGTGGCTTCGCCGAAGAATTCGACCTCGACTCCGGACCGGGTGAGGTCGCGGTCAGACATCAGGCAGACGAGCTTGTTATCGCGTAACCGATCGGCAAGCAGCTCGAACGGTGGGCGCTCGCCGCCGGAGGCCGGAAACACTTCGAAGCCAAGGCTTTCCCGGTACTCGATGAAGCGGCGGTACAACGATTCGGGCTTCAGCCGCTCGGCGACCGTGGAGAAGGCGCCGTGTTGTTGGACGAGCCAGACGCCCGCCATATCCCAGTTGCCGCTGTGCGGCAGCGCCATAATTCCGCCGCGACCGGCGTCCAATGCCGCTTGCGGCCGGTGTGTTCCGAGACTCACTTCGTCCAACCGTCGGGCGACCGCGGCCAGGTCCATCGTGGGCAGCCGGAATGCCTCGCGCCAGTACCGGGCATAGGAAGCAAGTGACGCGCGCATGAGCCCGTCGGGCACCCGTTCGGGCGGTACACCGATCACCCGGGCGAGGTTCTTGCGTAGTTGTTCAGGTCCACCACCACGTGCGGCGTAGTACGCGCCGGCACCGAAGGCGTTGCGCGCCACTACCTCCGGTATCGCCCGCACGACCTGCCACCCTGCGGCGTATCCCCAGTCGGCGAACCTCCCGCTCAGCGATTTGCCCGACATCAGCTCCCACAGGGGTGCCGTCATGACTCATCCCCGGGTCCACCGGCCGGCTGGTGTCCCCCCGACGTCTCCGGTTCTTCACCGTCAGCGCTGGCGGGCTTCGTCAGCCGGTCCATCGCTCCAGGTGAGGTACGCACGCTGTGCACGCGCTGACCCAGGGTGACGAGGCTCAGCACCGCGAGCACCCACATCGCCACATGCAGCAGCCACGGAATGCCGAACAGCCCGGAAAGCCCGGCGCCGAGCAGCACGATGATCAGCCGTTCCGGCCGCTCGATCATGCCGCCCTCGGCGGACAGCCCGCTGGCCTCGGCGCGCGCCTTGATGTACGAGATGACCTGCGAGGTGACGAGACAGATCAACGTGGCCACCACGAGGGACGTGCTCCGCATGCCGAACGCGGCCCACCACAAGAGGCCACAGAAGATCGCACCGTCGCCAATCCGGTCACAGGTGGCGTCGAGGACAGCGCCGAAACGCGTTCCGCCGCCACGCTGACGCGCCATGGCGCCGTCGAGCATGTCGGCGAGCACGAAGATCCAGACGGTGAAAGCGCCCCACCACAGCTGGCCGATCGGGAACAGGGTGAGTGCGCCCAACACCGTCCCCGCGGTGCCGAGGATGGTGATGCTGTCGGGGGTGAGCCCCGCGCGCAATGCAACCTTGGCAACCGGCCGAGAGAGCTTCTCGTATGCCGCACGCGTCATCAGGTACAGATTGCTCATTACTGCTTCGCCCACTCCGTCGCCAGCAGTTCACGCGTTTCGCTCAGCAGCTGAGGGACCACCTTCGCGCCGCCGATGATGGTGATGAAGTTCGCGTCGCCGATCCAACGCGGCACCACATGCATGTGCAGATGCTCGGCCAGCGACCCGCCCGACACCTTGCCGAGGTTCAGCCCGACGTTGAAGCCCATCGGGTTGGACACACTCTTGATGACACGAATCGCCTTCTGGGTGAACGCCATCAGTTCCGCGCTCTCCGTGTCGGTGAGATCTTCGAGCTCAGATACCCGGCGGTACGGGACGACCATGAGATGTCCCGGGTTGTACGGGTACAGGTTCAGTACGACGTAGACGAGCTCGCCGCGCGCCACCATCAGCCCGTCCTCGTCGGCCATCTTCGGGATGTCGGTAAAGGGCTCCGACGGATCGGAACTGTTGCGCCGAAACGGGGACTCGGCGATGTAGCTCATCCTGTGCGGGGTCCACAGCCGTTGCAGGTGATCAGGCTCGCCGACGCCGTGGTCGACGATTCTGTGCTCGTCGTCCCGCTCTTCGTGCTGGCGCTCGTCACGTGTCACGGCTGAGCGCCCACCTTGACCAGTTCGGCTGTCGGAGTGGCGTTTTCCCGGCTTTCGATCCACTTGGCGATGGCCGCCACCGCCTCGTCGCGTGGCACACCGTTGATCTGCGTACGGTCACCGAAGCGGAAGCTGACCGCATTGGCTTCGATGTCGCGGTCACCGGCCACGAGCATGAACGGCACCTTCTGGTTGGTGTGGTTCACGATCTTCTTGGCCATCCGGTCGTCGCTGGCGTCGACCTCGGCCCTGATACCGGCCATCTTCAACTGATTCGCAAGGCCATTGAGGTACGGGACGTGATCGTCGGCCACGGGGATGCCGACTACCTGCACGGGGGCCAGCCACGCCGGGAACGCCCCGGCGTAATGCTCGGTGAGGACACCGAAGAACCGCTCGATCGAGCCGAACAACGCACGGTGAATGAGCACCGGGCGCTTGCGGGTGCCGTCCGCCGCGGTGTACTCCAGCTCGAAGCGGTCAGGCATGTTGAAATCGAGCTGGATGGTCGACATCTGCCAGCTTCTGCCCAGCGCGTCCTTGACCTGAACGGAGATCTTGGGTCCGTAGAACGCGGCACCGCCGGGGTCGGGCACCAGATGCAGACCGGAGGCCTCGGCGACCTCACGCAGCGTCTCGGTGGCCTCGTCCCAGTCCTCGTCGGAGCCGACGTACTTCTCCGGGTCCTTCGTCGAGAGCTCCAGATAGAAGTCATTCAGCCCGTAGTCCGCGAGCAGGTCGAGCACGAACCGGAGAAGCGACGCCAGCTCGTCACGCATCTGCTCACGGGTGGTGTAGATGTGCGCGTCGTCCTGAGTCATGCCACGCACCCGGGTCAGGCCGTGCACCACACCGGACTTCTCGTAGCGGTACACCGAGCCGAATTCGAAGAGCCGCAACGGAAGTTCCCGATACGACCGTCCGCGTGATCGGAAGATCAGGTGGTGCATCGGGCAGTTCATCGGCTTGAGGTAGTAGTCCTGCCCCGGCTTGCGCAGCGTGCCGTCCTCGTCGAACTCGGCGTCCATGTGCATGGGGGGGTACATGCCGTCGGCGTACCATTCGAGGTGCCCCGAGGTGATGTAGAGCTGTTCCTTGGTGATATGCGGGGTATTGACGAACTCGTAGCCAGCCTCGATGTGCTTGCGGCGTGAGTATTCCTCGAGCTCGCGGCGGATGATGCCCCCTTTGGGGTGGAAAACCGCCAGCCCGGAACCGATTTCGTCGGGGAAGCTGAACAGGTCCAGCTCCGCACCGAGCTTGCGGTGATCGCGACGCTGCGCCTCCTCGATGAACTCCAGGTGGCGGTCAAGGGCTTCCTGCGACTCCCACGCCGTGCCGTAGATGCGTTGCAAGCTCGCGTTGTTCTGGTTCCCCCGCCAGTAGGCCGCCGAGCTGCGGGTGAGCTTGAACGCCGGAATGTAACGCGTCGTCGGAATGTGCGGGCCGCGGCACAGATCGCCCCACTCCCGTTCGCGGGTACGGGGATTGAGATTGTCGTACGCGGTCAGCTCGTCGCCTCCGACCTCCATGACATCGGGGTCACCGGACTTGTCCTCGATGAGCTCGAGCTTGTACGGCTCGTTCGCAAGTTCCTGGCGCGCTTGCTCTTTGGACTCATAGACCCGGCGTGAGAAGAGCTGTCCCTCCTTCACGATCTGGCGCATGCGCTTTTCGAGCGCTTCGAGATCCTCGGGGGTGAAGGCGCGTGGGACGTCGAAGTCGTAATAGAAGCCGTCGGTGACGGGGGGTCCGATGCCGAGCTTGGCCTCGGGAAAGATCTCCTGCACGGCCTGAGCCAGCACGTGGGCGGCGGAGTGGCGGATGACGCTGCGCCCATCCTCGGTGTCGGCGGCCACCGGCACGACGTCGACATCGGCGTCGGGAGCCCACGACAGGTCGCGTAACCGCCCCTCTGGATCGCGCACCACCACCACGGCGGCCGGATCACCACGACCCGGCAGGCCCGCGTCTCGCACCGCCGCACCCGCGGTGGTCCCGGCAGCGACCCGGATAGGGGCTGCTAGGGCGGGGCTGACGGCGGCGCTCATCAGGGTGTCTCCAAATGGGTCGGGGTGACGTCGTGGTCTGTCGAACGCGACCATGCTATCGGTGCGGGTCCTCAATCCCCCAAGCCAATAGGGGAGCTCAGCCAGTGCCAATCGAAGCCGAAGACTTCGGCAGTCCAGTCGGCCGCGCCGAGCACCCACAGGGTGCCCAAGACGAACGCCGCGGTGAATATGCCGCCGATCGCCTGAATCGACCAATGTCGTGCCTTGAACCAGTCCATTACCTTGTCGTAGCGCTCCTTGGCATACGCCAGCAGCCGTCGGGCCCATTCGAATTCGGTCGCAAGGATGCCGAGCCCGATGAAGACGATTGCCCAGCCCGGGCCCGGGTACGGGATCGCGACGATGCCGACGGCGAAGACCACCAGGCCGACGACCCCGACGACGATGCGGTAGACGAAGTCGACGCGGGGACGCTCGCGCAGCTTGTCGCGCCAGCGCGCCCACCGCCTGGCGCGGCTCGGCTGTTCCTGTTCCTGTTTCACGGTTGCCCAGGCCGCAGTTTCACGAAGAGCGCGTGCGATTCGGCGAGGACGCCATCATCGTCGAGCAGCCGGCCCGACACGAAGATCTTGCGATCGACGATGTCGTCGATGCGGGCGTCGACTTCGAACTCCTTCTCGATCAGAGCGATCTTGCGGTAGTCGACGTGCAGGAACGCAGTGCGCTGGGCTCGGCTACCGCTGAGCGTGAACGCGGCGTACCCCAGTAGCCCGTCGAAAAGCTGGGCGACCGCGCCACCGTGGGCGGCGCCGTTGCGGCCGAGGTGGAAGCGGCGGAACCTCGCCGTGCCCTCGATCCGCCCGTCATCTGTCTTGTGCAGGTCCAGGGGGATCGCGAGCAGGTTGCCACGGTTGGGCAGGTCCATGCGGCGCCCCGAGGGCGAGGCCCATTCGTCGGCGTAATAGGGCGCCAGCAGTTGGGTGACCTTCTCGACGAGGGCGGCGGCCTCGGTGATCACGTCGTCCGGCGCGTCGGCGGCGCGGGCGTGGTCCTGCAGGGTGCGGACGGCGTCGACGAACCGGCCGTAGTCGGGTCCACCGTTGGTGGTCGGGACCGGCGGATTGAATCCGCCGCCGGGGTGCTCACCCGAGGGATGATCGGTCGTCACACCGACCACCGTATTGCCTGGCTCACGCTCGGGCCGGATTGCCTGGGTCAGGCGGAAGCCGACCCGGCTTCGCTTAGCGTCTCGAACTCCTCGTCGGACAGTTCGATACCCGCGGCCGCAACGTTCTCCTCGAGATGGGCGACTTTTGACGTGCCGGGGATGGGCAGCATCACCGGTGACCGCTTGAGCAGCCAGGCCAGTGCGAGTTGCGACGCCGACGCATCGTGATCGGCCGCGATGCGCTGCAGCGGACCGTCTGCCGCGGCCAGCGGCCCCGCAGCCAGCGGGAACCAGGGAATGAAGCCGATGTTCTGGGACTCGCACGCCTCGAGGAGAGGTTCGGCCGATCGGACCGTGAGGTTGTACATGTTCTGTACCGACACGATCGTCGCGACCTTCTGGGCGGCTGCGAGCTGGTCGACATTCACCTCGGACAGCCCGATGTGGCGGATCTTGCCCTCCTGCTGCAGCTTCACCAGTTCGCCGACCTGGTCCTCGGCTGGGAACTTGTCGTCGATGCGGTGCAGCTGAAAGAGGTCGATGGTGTCTACGCCGAGGCGACGCAGGCTCATCTCGCATTCCTGACGCAGGTACGCGGGGAGGCCGAGCACAGGCCATGCGTCGGGTCCGGTGCGCAGCAGACCGGCCTTGGTCGCGACGACGAGCCCGTTCGGGTACGGGTGCAGCGCTTCCTTGATCAGCTCCTCGGACACGTATGGACCGTAGGAGTCGGCGGTATCGATGAAGTTCACGCCGAGCTCGACAAGGCGGCGCAGCACGCGGATGCATTCGTCGCGATCATCGGGCGGACCCCACACGCCCTTGCCCGTCAGCCGCATCGCGCCGAATCCCAGACGATTGACGGTGAGGTCGCCGCCAATGGTGAAGGTGGTCATGATTGGCACCGTACGCCGAGATTGTTAATCCCCGGCTCACGCGTGGGCCCACTCGAGCGATAGCGTCTGGCCGCAATGAAACTGAGCGATCTTCCCGCCCTGCCACTGACCTATTCAGAAGTCGGTGCCACCGCAGGGCCACTGCCCGGCGGATACCAGCACGTGCAGAAGACAGCCTTGATCGGCCGGGGCCGGCCGCGCTTCGAGGAGGCCGCCGCTACGGGGATGCGGTGGGGCATGCTGCGCGGCGCCGGCGTCAAGGTCCAGGCGACGACGGACGTCGCCGTTGTGGGATCGGAGGTGATCGTGGGCCTGGGCCCGGTGCAGGCGCCGTGCCGGGTCGTCTACGTCGTCGACGAACCCGATCGCCGTGGTTTCGCATACGGCACGTTGCCCGGCCACCCCGAATCGGGCGAGGAGCTGTTCCTCGTCCGCTACGACCCCGCCAGCGAGACGGTGTCCGCCGTGGTCACGGCCTTCTCCCGGCACGCCACGTGGTGGAGCCGGCTGGCATCGCCTGTCACGTCGCTGGTGCAGGCGGCCGTCACGACGCGCTATTTGCATGCCCTGTGACACCCGGCCTGGCGATCGCGGTCACCCGGCGCGTTCACCGCGCGTAATCTGGTGAAACCCATCGAGTGTGCGGACGGTGAACGGTGAACAATCCAACCCAGGTCGAAGCAACCCACCTGCGTATTGCTGAGCTCGTCCAGAGCCTGCACGGCCGCCCGGATGCGGACTCCGACACTGTGGTCGCCGAGCTGGCAGAGCACGCCGCCATCGAGATTCCGGGCGCGCAATATGCCGGCATCACCCTCACGCGCAACGGCAAGCACATCGAAACCCCGGCGGCGACACACATGTATCCGATGTTGTTGGACAAGATCCAGCAGCGGCATCAGGAGGGTCCGTGCCTCACCGCGGCGTGGGAGGAGAAGACCGTCCATGTCGCCGACCTCGAGACCGACGATCGGTTTCCGCTCTACCGGCAGGACGCCCTCGCCGAGACCCCGATCAAGTCGATCATGGCGTTCCAGTTGTTCATCGCCGGCGAGACGATGGGGGCTCTCAACGTCTACAGCGAGCAACCGAACGTCTTCGACAGCGAATCGCGCAACATCGGCCTGGTCTTCGCCGCGCACTCATCGGTCGCCTGGAACTCGGCGCGCCGCGATGAGCAGTTCAAGAGGGCGTTGTCCAGCCGCGACGTCATCGGTCAGGCCAAGGGCATGATCATGGAGCGCTACGACGTCGACGCGGTGCGGGCGTTCGAGCTGCTGCGCAAGTTGTCCCAGGATTCCAATGTGCCGCTGATCAGGGTCGCCACCGAACTCGTCGCCGACAAAACCGCTGCCGAGTAACGTCGCAGTACCGTCTCGGTGTCGTCGCGAGAAGGTCTCAGTCGACCGGATCGGCAGCGGCCGATCGAAATCCGTTGTGCGACTTTGCCCATCAATTCCCCTCGTAGTTTGCTCGAGCGGCTCGCCGTTGCGCAAGCGTGACGAACCGGTGACCGAATTGCGAAGGCGGGCCTGGGCTTCGAATCGCCTTATCAGCCCTACGATCTCTAATTGACAAGGTTGTAATTTCAACAGGAATCGGAAGCCATGCGTGGGGTTGTTCGGTGTTTTCTTGCCGCAGTCGTGACGACTGCGAGCGTCATTGCGGGGCCGACCGCCTCCAGCTCGGCGGCCAGCCAGTCGTATCGACCCGCGATCGCGTCGGTGCTGCCCGCAACAGATGCGGTAGTGGGTATCGCCCATCCCGTCGTGGTGACGTTCAAGACGCCGGTTGCCGACCGGCGGGCAGCCGAGCGCACCCTCAAGATCAAGTCGACGCCTGCCATGACCGGCAAGTACGAATGGCTGGAAAGCACTGTGGTGCAGTGGGTTCCGGACGGATTCTGGCCCGCGCGCAGCACAGTGTCGCTGACGATGCGCGGCGGTCTGGCCACCACGACCTTTAGGACCGGGCCCGCCGTCATCGGCGTCGCCAACATCTCGGACCACACCTTCACCGTCACGATCGACGGCGTCGACGCACCTCAACTTCCCTCGCCCCACCACCGGCCCCGCTGGGGAGAACCGGGCGTGTTCCCCGCCTCGATGGGTAGGGAGAAGTATCCGACGCCTGTCGGCACCTTCGCCGTTATGGGCAAGGAACGCGACGTGCAAATGGATTCGAGCAGCGTCGGCATCCCCGTCGACTCCCCCGACGGCTATCTGCTCGACGTGGAATATGCCGTCCGCTTCACCCAGCGCGGCCTCTTCGTGCATTCAGCGCCGTGGGCCGTCAATTCAATGGGCTACGAGAATGTCAGCCACGGCTGTATCGGATTGAGTACCGAGGACGCCGAGTGGTACTTCAACACTGTCAACGTCGGTGATCCGATCATTGTGCGGGAGAACAGCATCGAAGTTCCTCGGACGATATCCGGCTGACGAGTCTGCGCGTTCGAATTGTCGTAGGCGCACCAACACCCGGGTAACTCCTCCACCGCGAGGACCTGTCGGCGCGTAGTGCTCGGGGCCGCAGCACGCTTGACCCGCGAGATGGATTCTGAAGCGTCACATGACAATCGACAACCACTGCCTACCAGTGGATTCATACACACAGGCGGTGCACCCATGCATTCAGGTGAGCATGCAAAACAACGACCCGCCCCCACTCGGTGGGGGCGGGTCGTCGCGGAACAGCAGAGTCAGTGCCCGGTGGGGCCAGGCGCGATTGGCTGACCGGCCACCGGCGCTCCGGACGGCGCCGGACCGGTCGACTCACCCTTACCGCCGGCCGCACCGCCCATGGTGGTCAGCGGCGCAAGTGGAGCACCCGCCGCAATCGGCGCCCCGATCGGAGCGAGCGGCACCGGTGGAACCAATGGCGGAACCAAAGGGGGTACCAGCGGCGGGGGGACGATCGGCGGAACCAGCGGTGGGGGAACTATCGGCGGCGCCAGCGGTGGCCCGGGGAGGGCCATCGGTACCCCCGCCATCTCGGTGACTGGAGCGCACGCGGGCGCTGCGGCACCTGCGGGTGCTGCGGGAGCCGGGCCGGCCTCACCTGCCGACGTCTGGAGGCATTCGTAGCCGCCAGCTGCCGCAATGCCGGGGCTCAACGCAATAGCGACGCCACACAACCCCCCGACAGCAATTACTTTGAGGTCGAATCGATCAAAGATCGCCATCGCCCATCGACTCCTTTATTCGCACTCTGACATTCCGCATTCACGTGGTGCAGCACAACCCGCGCCGTACCAGGGCCGTCGTTGGACGACCTCGTCAATTATCTGTACGAATTACAACAGTGGGACACGCCGCACCGCACCGTATCCAAATGGTGACGTAGTACTTCCAAACGGTGATGTTCCGCGTTGCTGGGCACCGGAATTACTGCGCCCGTTGAGGTTTGGCCACCGATATCGAGATGCAGTGGTGATCAGTCTGTGCCCGAAATGTGTCCTGCCGCCAGCAAGCGACAGGCAGGCGTTTCAAAGCCACACGCGCGGGCATCTCTGTGGGATCGAGCGCGAAAGGAGCTCAAACCATGACAGTTGAATCCAAACCCGCCGCGGAGGCGTCGACTGGCGAGTTGTTGAGTCAGTTGTCGGCGCAGACTTCGCGGTTGGTCCGCGATGAGTTGCGGTTGGCGCAAAAGGAATTTCAAGAGTCAGCAAAGCATGCCGGTATCGGTGCCGGGCTCTTCAGCCTCGCAGGTTTGCTGGCCCTCCTGGGCTTCATGACCCTGATCGCCGCGGCTGTGGCCGCGCTGGCGCTGGTTCTGCCGGTGTGGGCCGCAGCGGTCATCGTCGCAGCACTGCTGTTCGTCGTCGCTGGCGTCGCGGCTCTGGTCGGTCGACGCGAGGCGCGTGAGGTCACCCCGGCAGCGCCGAAGACGGTCGAAACCGTGAAAGCCGACATCGAGGAAGTGAAGGAAGCACGCCATGGCCGCACCTAACCCCAATCGTCCCGAGCCAGGTCCCGACGCGGGCATCGAGGACATCGAGGCTGATGCCGAACAGACCCGCAAGGAGCTTGGCGAAACCGTCGAGGCCCTGGCCGACAAGCTTGACGTCAAGGGACGCGTCAAAGACAAAGCTTCAGAGACCAAGGAACAGGTGGTCGAGAGGGCCGACGCCGTGCGGCACACCGTCACCGACAATCCGAAGCGAACGGTGCCGATCGCCGCGGTCGCACTGGTCGGGGTGCTCGCGGTGGGAATCGTGATCTGGCGGCGGCGCCACTAGTTGCGCGTGTCGGGCACCTCAGGCGCCGGCACCTCGGCCCGCCACCGTGCGCGGCGGTGTTCGTCGTCCTGCTCCCACCATGGCGGAGAGCCGCGCTCACCCAATGCAACCTTCGCGGCCTGCACACCCGCCCGGGCCGCGGATTCCTCTGTGGTTCCCTTGGTTCGGCGCACCTCGCGGCGCCAGGCCATCAGAATCTGCACCAGCTCGGCCCGCCGCCCTTCCGGTATCAGCGGGACGGTTGCTCGCCACCGGCGCCCGTTGATGACGATGTAGCGCCCGTCGTCGGTGATCCCCGGTTCGCCCACCTGGCGATCGTATGGTTTCGGGCCTGGTGGCGGTTCGTCACGGCGGCTGCGCCGCGGAGCGAAGTGGTGGTGGTCCCGACTGGGATCGAACCAGTGACCTTCCGCGTGTGAGGCGGACGCTCTCCCCCTGAGCTACGAGACCGGGGAGCTCGACCGAAGGTCGAACGAGGTCGAAGATTAGCACGGTCGCGGCTTTCGGCCCGAATTCGTTTTTCGCAATGGGCGTTTCCGCATTTCGCCGTTCGCCGCCCCCTCTCGCGTTGCCGGGCTATCGTCGCGCCGTGGCTCGACCTGGCAGACGTCCGACCTCCGCAGTTGCCAGTGCGGTCGCCTTGCTCGTCCTTTCCGGGTGCGCCAACTCCCCCAGCCCTGAGCCCACAAGCTCCCCTTCGGTGGCGGCCAAGGCGTCCGTGCCGCGGTCCACGCCGCCGACGTCGACGGCCAAGCCCAAGCCGGTGGACCGAGAGGTGTCCGGGTTCACCGGGTTCATCTCCCCGACCGGCAATGTCGCCTGCATGATCGTCATGGACCTGGCCCGCTGCGACATCATCGACCGCGACTGGTCGCCGCCGCCGCGCCCCGCGGATTGCGAGTTCGACTACGGACAAGGGATCGAGATCATCGCCGGCCAGCCGGCGGCGTTCGTTTGCGCCGGCGACACCGCCTTCGGCCCCGACGAGGTGCTGCCGTACGGCGATGCGATCACCGCGGGCCCGTTGCAGTGCGAAAGCGCGAACTCCGGTATCACGTGTCGCGACGCCGACACCGGACATGGCTTCACTATCGCACTCAAGGCCTACCAGCTGTTTTGACCCAGGCCACGTGCGTATGTGGGGGCGATACGGCGTTGTCGACCGGTAATCCGTTGGCGTTCGGCCACAAGATCGTTGCGGTTCAATCAAGTGCTCGAGCGCCCCGTCGGGCATCACCTGCTGGGATTTTCAGTACGGCGGAGAGTTCTCGCTGTCCCGCGAGGCCTAACATCTGGTTGACACAAACGGTTTCGAAGCAAGGGATTTGTGGTGTCTTGCTCGGGTCGACTATTGTCGTCCTTCGCGACGGGCGGCACGCCGTTCGTGGCGTGCGGATGTAGCGCAGTTGGTAGCGCATCACCTTGCCAAGGTGAGGGTCGCGGGTTCGAATCCCGTCATCCGCTCGAAGGGTGCAGTGGCATCAACCCCCGCGGTGGAGTGGCCGAGTGGTGAGGCAACGGCCTGCAAAGCCGTGCACACGGGTTCGATTCCCGTCTCCACCTCCGACGAGGTTCCCGGCGCGATTAGCTCAGCGGGAGAGCGCTTCCCTGACACGGAAGAGGTCACTGGTTCAATCCCAGTATCGCGCACCAGTATTACCGCAGTTCAAGTCAGGTTTAGGCCGACTGCGATCTCGGGTCGCACCACATATGCACCACTTGAGGCGGCCCCCTAACCGACTTCTTCGCCCCGACGCAAACCGAACCTCCGGGCGGGATACGCGAAACGCGTTGATGGCATCACACGCCTCCCTCCGCTGGCGAGCGGTCGACGGTGGATCAGCGCCGGTACCGTCGGGTAGATGAAATATCTCGACGTCGGTGGAATCGGACGGGTCAGTCGGATCGGCCTTGGCACCTGGCAGTTCGGCTCACGCGAATGGGGCTACGGTGACAATTACGCCTCGGGTACCGCACGCGACATCGTGCAGCGCGCCCGCGCACTGGGGGTGACGCTGTTCGATACGGCCGAAATCTACGGCACGGGCAAGAGCGAGCGCATTCTCGGTGAAGCTCTCGGCGACGAGCGCACCGAGGTTGCTGTAGCCAGCAAGGTCTTCCCAATCGCGCCGTTCCCGCCAGTAATCAAACAGCGAGAGCGCGCCAGTGCACGGCGGTTACAGCTTAAGCGGATTCCTCTCTACCAGGTCCACCAGCCGAACCCGGTGGTCCCGGATTCGGTAATCATGCCGGGAATGCGAAGCCTGCTCGACAATGGCGACATCGGCGCAGCCGGTGTCTCGAATTATTCGCTTGCGCGATGGCAGAAGGCCGATGCGGCGCTCGGACAGCCGGTCATCGCAGCCGACATCGAGCTGAAGGCGGATTCGCGCGACGCACTGGCCGAGGCAGCCCGCGCGTTCCGGCCAGTGTCCACCGGACGCTTCCTTATCGATACGGTTCGCGAGAAGCTCCGTCGTCGGTGAACCGATGACCTATCGTCCTCAAAGACATCGCTTCGGCACGAGCGAAAGAAAAGAGGACAGAGCCTGTGGCCCTGGCCTGCGCCGCGGGAATCGAACCCACTGACGTGACCTGAGGAAATATCAAATCTGAATACGCGAAAGTACGCGAAATGACTTGCGGATACGCGAACGGTGTTGATGGCATCAACACGCGTAAGCCTTAACTTGTGAGCCCGAGGCGACCGAGCTTTCAGGGAGCAGCTACAACGGCTTGGTGACTGATTCAGCCGACAACCTCGCCGCCGCGATCCGCCAGCTTGTCAACGATGCGGTGCGAGCGGCGCTGCTAGCGCAACCTTTCGCGGAGCCTTCGCCTCCTGAGCCGCCGAAGGCCGTGGACGAGTGGCCTCCTGAGCGGATGCTCTACCCGCTCAATGAAATACAGCACATGCTCAGCATCAGCAGGTCGACGGTCTATCAACTTTTAGGCGATGGTCGACTCCGCAGCGTGACCATTGGTCGCCGCCGTTTCGTCACCGCTGCCGCCGTCAGCGCCTACATCGAAGGGCTCAAGTGAACAAACCGCCCGAGATCCCCGATCTAGGGACGCCAGCTGAGGTAGCGGAGTATCTACGCACCACCGTCGCCAACCTTGCCCAACTTCGATACACAGGCAGGGGACCGAAGTTCATCAAGGTTGGGCGACGAGTCCTCTACCGCTGGTCAGACATCGCAGATTGGCTGGACGGCAACACGTTGCAGCGGACCGACGATCCTCATGGCTAACACAAGTAGCCACCTCGCTGCTGGATGACAAACTTGCGGGTTCGACCACTTAACCCCCAGCGTCATTTCTGATGTCCGGGCTGGTCCGCCGGTATCCCGTCTTCGCACTGGGATGCCGTTATCCGAATATTGGGGGATGCTGCCGAACACGCCCGGATTGAAGTGCGTTGCTATCCCGGCATTCGCCGCACCATCGAATCGATTCGAAGGCGACCCGTCGGCTGAATCGGCTAGCGCTTCCGTGGTGCCGACGCTATCGGGGCGCTTGCGCCCGCCCTTTGCGAGAGCGACCAGTCAGGTCGATAGATTCGCCGAGTCCGGCATACGACATGTAGCGGCAATGGAATCATCGGTGTGTCCACTCGATAGGACGGGAGTCATCGAATGCGCGTCGCGCGCGGTGTGCAGATCTCACTGCTTGCGTTGTCGCTACTGCTTGTGGGCTACCTCGTCCTCCTGGCGTTCCGGCCGTATTCCAGACCTCCTGAGCCGTTTGACTGGTTCGGCAAGCCGGCCGACTGGCGGACAATCTTGATTGTCACCGCCGTGCTCGCGTTGCTCTGCATCGTCAGCTACCGCGTGCGTCAGAACCGGACCTCGGCGACGGTGCCTGTAGCGATAGTCGTGGGACTTTTCGCTGTCGGGTTCGTCCTCGGACTCGGCTCGTATTGGAACTGCAGCGGCGCAGTCAATCCAACCTTCTTCACCGCACTGCAATGGACAGTTTCTCTTGTCAAAGGTGGCTTAGACGAGAAGTCGCTGCGCGAAGGAGTCTGTCCGGTAAATCCGCCAGTGGCGTTGGACATCGCGCGTATGGCAATCCTGGCAGCATTCGCAGTCAGCATCGTGGGCGTAGCCACCTCAGTTTTCCGGCAGCAAGCCGATCGGTTTCGGGCCGGCTTCGCACGATCAGTCACCGCGGTGGTGGATGTTGATGACGATGCCCAGTCAATGGTGAACGCGATTGCGCGGACATCCGAAAGAAACAGCACGCTCGTTCTGATTACGACAACACCCGACAGCCCGGTAATTCAAGAGTGCCGGACTCTCGGTGCACGCGTTCTCCGAGCCGACTTTAACCGGCCAGAAACCGTCGGCATGCACCGCCTCTGGCGGCATCTTGACCGGCTCTATTTGTTGTCGTCGGACCCATCGTCGAATCTGAGTAGGTTGCGCGTTATCAATCACCGGTTGGCACAGGCCGGTCATAAGCGACGGCTCCCGCTCATCCTCCGGATTGATGACCCCTGGCTCGCGAAGGGGTGGAGGGCGGAGCAGCTTGGCGGCTCCGATACCCGTTGGGCCGCCGACGCCGTAGGAACATACGAAGTCACGGCACGCCGACTCATCGATCACATCGTCGAAATGAGGACCATCAGAAGAGTGTTCGTCTGCGGGAGTTCCCAACTCACGCTCGCGCTCTGCGCTGATATGGCGCGCAGGCAACTTGAGCATGATTTTCACCCTTCGGAGGAAGACCTCGATCTGCCGAGGCTGACATTGGTCACCGAAAGTGCGGAGGAATTCAGACACGATTATGAATTCCACGAAGCACGAAGAGGATTCGGGGAGAATCATTTACAGATCGAAGCGGTGGAGGAAGTACCCTCACAGGCAGTGTTGAGCCGGCTCATCCGCGACGATGAACGCAATAATGCGGTGATCTTCGTTGACTCAATTATAGGACCGACAACAGGTACCCGGTTGGCTGCTCGATTCCCAAACCTTCTTATTTATATGTGGGATTCGAAGGCAAGCGTCGCCGCGGAGGCTCTCCCGATTGTGGGAAAGCTCCACCATTACCGCTTGGGGATCGACCTACCTTCAGGGCAGGCTCACGACAACTGGGAGCGCGCTGCGATCCTGATCCACGAGCGTTTCGCCGCGTCGACCCGGCGTGATACCCCTGCAACTGTGCCCTGGGAAGCGCTAGACGACTTTTATCGAGACTCCAACCGGCGGCAAGTTCGCAATGCCCTCTGGATGGTGGAGCAGCTGGCGGGGCACACCTGGAATACCTGGGCGTCACCTCCCGACCAAATATCGCCTTCGGGGCTGCGGGATAAAACCCCGATAGAACAACTTCGCCTGCTTGGATTCGAGGACGACGCCTCCTACGCCATGGCGCGTGGTGAGTGGGAGAGTTGGCGTCGCTACTACATCAAGGCAGGCTGGAAGTACGGGCCTGAGCGGGACTACGGCAAAAAGATCCACGAAAAGCTAGTTGCCGATTGGGCCGCGACCAAGGCGGACCCGAAGCTACTCGAAGCTTCGTTGCGAAGCTTGTCCACTACGCTGATTCACCTGCGCGAGTTGGGATATCGGTCCCAACCTCTGTGGCGGCCCTATCGGCGCGTGGGAGTAGTTAGTGCAAAACGCCGTTGGACGCCGTGGACATGGCGGGCTTCGTCGGGCGATACGATGCGCGCCGGCCTGGGCGACTGGGAAGTTCACGACGCAGAGGGCGAAATCTGGTCGGTGCGAAATGACGTATTCCGGTCGTCATACCGCCGCGGAACAGCAACGGTTTGGGAGGCATGCGGAATCGTGCTAGCACGACCGGCGCGAACGGGCGAAACTATCGACACCCTGGAGGGGCCAGAACGTGCGAAAGAAGGCGATTGGATTATCCAAGGAGATGCTGGCGAGCAATGGCCCGTGACGACAGCGAAGTTCGAGAGCCGATACCAGGGGCCCGTCTCGTTCTCAGAACGGTATGAGGCTTTGCCGAGGGCTACTCGTTACTGATTTGATCGAGAATCGGCTCCCCTAGCGCTGCTAGAACCCGATCAATCGCGGCACGAACCTCGCCGATGAAATCCCCGACGGCGTCGCTGGTGATGGCGTCAGTCAACTGCCAACTTCTCCGAATCTCCACGCTTGGGCGTATGTGTAGCTGAGTTCCGGCGGGGCGGTCGTTCAGCCAGTCATCAAGGGATGGCAGGTCACTCTTATTCGCGTACGTCCGTTCCACAAGCCAATGCCGAAACTCGGGTGCTCTGAGCTGTTCCTTCGTTCGCCCACCAGCACGGCCGTCACGAAGATCGTCGGTCCATTGGCGCACATAGTCCGGCCCGGATATGTATCTGGGCGGATACCACCGTTGAGGTCCGTGGGCGAAGCGGAAAGCCAGGTGAAAGTTCGGATTGAGCGCCCACCCGTCGTCGTCGGCGAGGGCGATCAGTGCTTCTACCGTATCGGCGTCGGAATATAGCTTTTTGTATTGCGCTGCTAGCTCTGCGGGCGTCATGGTAAGTCGGACATGCGCGTCGTCGATCCAGAGGTTGGCCCGCTGAACGGTGATCACCTGGTCAGACGGGAACATCACGACGGCTCCCGCTGGATAGTTTTCCGTCGCGAGGTCTGTAGCTTCGGCAAGGATTGTCCCCAGCCGACGTAGCCTGCGTTGCGCACCTTCGCAGTCCCCAAGATTGGCCTGCTCATCATCTTCATCTGGAACGTCAGTTGACGGTATGGCGAACTTGTAGGCGAGAGACGTATCGATGTAATTGACCGTGTCATCGGATAGTCGCTGGATCCCAAACTGGTCTGCCACCGCCCGCGGTGTCGTTGCCGAATCGAAAGGGAGCCCGAGAGCAGAGGCCAGCGCTTGTATTTCGGAGCGGGGTACATCTGTAATGCCGCGTGGGCCAAGGGTTCTAGGGTGCGCTGGAGATGTACCGGGTAAGTAAAGGGTCTTGTCGCCCTTGCGCAGGCGGTCCTTAATCCGTGTGAGGCGCTTGGTCCGCACAGCTCGTCCGGTCGCCCGGGTGAGAATCTCTTCTACGTTCTTGCCCACGCGATGACCGCCAGAGGCTTTCACATAGATCCGATATGCGTGGTGCGCGAGGATCGGTCCCTCAGTCGCCACGATGTCGACAAGGCCGTCGATAATCTCTTCGATCGTGTCGTCCGCGACTTCGGTCAAGTGCCGTGGTTGCCATTCGACGTAGGGGGCCAGCACTGCCGGTTTCCGCAGTGGATCTTCTTCCGGGGGAGGACTGGGTGCCGGCAAAATCACGGGCGTCTTTCTGACGTCGCGTGTCAGCGTGCGGACGAGTCTGTCGAGAGCTTCGTCCCTCTTGTCGAGCCAATCGATCCACTGAATCGTGCCCAGGTAGTAGTTCAATTCGTCTGGCTCGACGTCGTCTAGGCGGAGCCAGTGGATCGGGATATGGGCGCGATCAGCCAGATCGACCTCTCGGTGAATATGCTTACTGGTGTCCGCTGAGGCATCGAATAGCAGGACAAGGGCGTCGCAGTTGCGAATCGCATTAGCGATTGCCTGGCCCCACACCGCCCCGGATGGGATGTCGCGCGGTGCGTACCAAGTGTCAATCTGATGCCGCGCCAAGTAGTTCGCGACGTGCGCAACCGTCTCGAGTCGGCTGTTGTGATAACTCAGAAACACCGCCATTGCTCACCCCCACGCGATCGGCTGGCTCGACGTCTATACATACCGACGGAGTCGCAAGATCGCAGCTAATCCCGCGAACCCGCTGGGTAGGTCGAAAGTCCGCGGTTATGTGTCGGGTGGACGCGATCTGCTACTCATCGGTGGATGGGCGAGTGCAGTGCAAATCAGGCGGCAGTAGGTCAATGCGACGCCGGCCCACCTGCGACGGGTGTGCCGCACGGTGCGGTCAACGGCGAGTTGCGGCAGCCTGGCGGAGGGTGGTGGAGGATCCCGCAGGTGGATAAGGCCTGCTTTCGGGCGCATCGTCGTGCGACGATAGCGTTGCCGTCGGTGTCGGCGGAAGGTGTGCCCCGTCGTGCCGCGATGAGTTTGTCTGTGAGGGAACGTGTCTGTCGGTGCCGCTCGGGCTGCAAATCCGCCTACCCGCGCGAATAACAACGCGTTTGATTTCGATGCTTTTCTGTCGTATAGCCGAGATGATGATGCGGTTGCTGATGGGATACAGAAAGGGCTGCACAAGATTGGTAGGCGGACGGGCCGTCTACATGCGCTGCGCGTGTTTCGCGACAAGACCGATCTGGCCGCCAGCCCAAACTTGTGGGGCCGGATCACCGATGCGCTGAATCGCTCCCGCTACTTGATCGCGGTGTTGTCACCACAGGCTGCAGATTCTGTATGGGTGAATAGAGAGTTGTCCTATTGGCTAAGCCAACGGGGGCCTGAGCACCTGCTAATCGTCCTCGCGAATGGCGAGCTTTGGTGGGACGAGGCCACTAGTCGCTTCGATCCCAATCGCTCCGACGCCGCGCCACCCGTATTCACCAAATCGAATACCCTGCCCGCCGAACCCTTGTATGTCGATGTCAGCGGGGATGCGCCCTGGGATCTCCACGCGCCAGCCTTCCGGGACAAAGTCACTGAAATCTCCGCACCGATCCACGGGACGTCAAAGTACGAACTAGCTAGCGACGACGTACGTGAGCAGCGGCGGTTTCGGCGGTTACGCCGAGTCGCGGTGCTCGGGCTTGTCCTGCTGACGGTTATGGCAATCGCCGCAGCGGGCGTTGCGTTTGTACAGCGACAGGAGGCGATACACCAGCGCAACGAGGCAGAAGCGCGGCGGCTCGTTTCGGAGGCTGAGGCGGCGCTGGCAGACATCCGCTCAGGAGGGGACGTACGCGCGTTCAATCAATTGCTTGCTGCTCGAGAGCTGACGGAAGTGCCCGACGACGGCGCGGTATTGACTGCACTATTCAAGCGACTTGAGACAATAAAGATTATCGAGACGCCCGCACCTGTGATAGGCGTGGCCTTCAGCCCTGACGGGCTACGGATCGCCTCTGCCGGCGACGACAACGCTATACGAATTTGGGGCGCAAGCACGGGCGAGGCCGCTTTGCCACCAATGATCGGCCACTCGGATCGCGTGACATGCGTGACGTTCAGCCCGGATGGTAACCGGGTCGCCTCTGGCAGCAAAGACGGCACTTTGCGCTTGTGGGATGCCGTCACCGGCCAACCAATCGGCATCCCCTTAACGCAGCCCGGCGGCCAAGTAGGCAGCGTGGCGTTCAGCCCTGACGGTCAGCAAATCGCCTCGACCGGCTTGGGAACGGTTCAACTATGGGATGCCAGCACCGGCAAGCCCGTCGGCAAGACCCTGACGGGTGATATGGGCACCGTGATGAGCGTGGCTTTCAGCCCTGACGGACACCTCGTCGCCTCCGGCAGTGCTGATAAGAAGGTGCATTTTTGGGATCGAGCTACTGGCGAGCCCGCCGGTGCGCCGATTACGGGCCACCCGGGGACAGTGGAGAGCATCGCCTTCAGCCCCGACAGCAAGCGGATCGTCTCCGCCAGTTCAAACTCCATCCATCGATGGGACACTGGGACGAGGGAACCGATCGGCGACCCAATGTTCGGACATACGAACGCGGTCTTCGGCATCGCCATCAGTCCAGACGGAACACAGATCGCCTCCGCTAGCGCCGATAGCACTATCCGTCTTTGGGACGCCGAGACGGGGAAAGCGATCGGGCGACCGCTTACAGGCCACACCGATTCGGTCTACGGGGTCGCATTCAGTCCCGAAGGGAACCGAGTGGTATCTGGGAGTACTGACAAGACAGTGCGGTTGTGGGATACGAAGATCGGGCAGCCGTTCAACGGCCACATGGATTCCGTCGCCAGCGTCGCCTTCAGTCCCGATGGCAAGCGCATCGTGTCTGGGAGTGCCGACAACACCGTACGGCGATGGGACCCGATCACTGGCACGCCGATCGGCCGACCGATGATTGGCCACACAGATGTAGTTAGGACCGTGGCCTTCAGCCCAGACGGCAGGCAGATCGCGTCCGGTAGCGAGGACAACACTCTGCGGTTGTGGAACGCCGATACCGGCCAACCTATCGGTCCGCCCCTGTTGGGCCATACGGGTGAGGTGTATAGCGTGGCGTTCAGCCCCGACGGCAGGCAACTTGTTTCTGGCAGTGATGACAAGACCCTGCGCCTGTGGGATGTCTCGACAGGCGCACCGTTCGGCGAACCGATGGTCGGGCACACGGATTCCGTCAATAGCACCGCATTTAGCCCTGACGGCCATCGCATCGTGTCAGCTAGCAGCGACGAGAACCTCCGGTTGTGGAACGCCGCGACTGGCCAGGCAATCGGCGAACCACTAACCGGGCACTCGGAAGCGGTGCTGGGCGTCGCCTTTAGCCCGGACGGCACCCAGATTGCGTCTGGCAGCATCGATAAGACCGTGCGGTTGTGGAACGCCTACACGGGGAGGCCAATCGGCGAACCACTGACGGGGCACACGGATACAGTGTGGAGCGTCGCATTCAGTCCGGATGGCCAGCGCATCGCCTCCGCCAGTTACGACAAGACGGTGCGCTTGTGGGATGCACGGTCGGAGAGACCATTTGGAGACCCGCTTACGGGCCACTCAGGAAGAGTAGTGAACGTCGCTTTCAGCCCCGACGGTCGCAAAGTTGCTTCAGCCAGCCTTGATCGCACGGTACGACTATGGCCTGCGTACGCGGACTCTCGGGCCTTGTGTAACAAACTCACTGCCAACATGAGCCCGCAACAGTGGCGCGCTTGGGTTTCGCCCGATATCGACTACTTCAAGGTTTGCCCGGACCTACCCATCGCGGCCGATTCGGTCCGATGATCGCCAGCGCATGCCGCCGCTCTGCACCTTCGGTACAGCTTATTTTTCTCTGCGCCGTAGGCCGTACCGTCCCACCGCCGACGTATGCGGATGCTGGCCATGAGGCGAAGGCTGCACCGAGGTTCTTGACGTGGATCTTGACGTAGAAAGCCCAGGCTTGGGATTCCGTCCCTGTGCCAGCGTCAATCGCCCGTTCATCGGTCCGCTGAAAAGTATTGCAATCCAACCATTCCAAGACATCAGACCAACGGTAGAGCACCCTCCTGCCAAGCTTGATGAACTTCGGGCCAGTCCCCGGCAATGACCCTGTGCGAGAGCAGTGGTCGTGGTTCGCAGGTACTCAGCCACCTCTACGGGCCCATCCCGTGAAGCTCGCAGTCAGCAGGCTTGCTGTTGCCCTGACAGTCATGGCGATAGCAGCAGTTGGAACACCCACCATCGCCGCTCAGGCCGACCCGGTGACTACCACCGCCGAAGTGCTCCGGGTGGTGGACGGCGATACGGTTGACATCCGCGACGATCTTCGCGGACGGCTGCGCATCCGGGTGTTGGGCATCGACACCCCGGAGACCAAGAAGCCGGGATACACCGTCGGGTGTTGGGGACCCGAGGCGACCTCATTCGCCCAGGCGAACCTGGTGGGCCAGCGGGTTGCGCTCGTGACTGACCCGACTCAGGATCGGACCGATCGCTATGGCCGCACCCTGGCCTATCTCGTCCGGGCGGACGGCTGGGACTATTCAGTGGAGGCAGCGCGGGCGGGAACGGCGCGCTCGTACGTCTACGACCGGCCCGTGAGCCGCCACGGCGCGATACAGGCAGCTGAGGTAGAGGCCAGAATTGCCGGCCGTGGGCTGTGGGGGCCACCGTGTTTCGGCAACACGGAATCGGTACGCAGGTGAATCTTCTATCCACCAAGCGCGGTGGACTTCGCACAAAAGGTGCCGTAGCCGGGTGGCTCGAACTGTCGTGGCGCTCACCAGCTCCAAACCAGGTCGCCGTTCGGGCCTGCCGTGCACGTCGCGATCCCGTCAGTCTGCGCGACACGTGCGCGCGCACCAGGCTCGGTGCACACCGTCCCGAGCTGGACGGCGGGCCGTCTCTGGTGGGTTAGGTCTCTCCACGCACCCGTCAGGGCGCTGCAGACCAAAGTTCCATCGGCTGAGACGTTTCCGTACTCCGCCGCAGTGCACGGCATGCCCTCGTACGGCGCGGTCGCCGCCGCAGCCGTTGTCGTCGCCTCGGTGCGCATCTCCGTGGGCACCGACGTGGAGGTCTCGGCCGTCGTCGTCACAAGCGGCGGCGGCGGCGCGACGCTTGATGTGGTCACAGGCACAGTTGTCGTCGTCAACGTCGTGCTGACGGCCGGCGCCGCGGGCTCATCATTCCCACCGCGGGTCGCGTACACGCCGAGCACCGTCCCCGCCAACGCCAGGGCCGCCACCGACGCCACGATGATCGGGACCGTCCGGGACTTCGGCCGCGATGCTGCCTTCGCCTCGCCCTTCCGCATCAGGGTCGGCGCGTCCGGCTCTACGGCACCGCTGTGAGGCAATGTCGCCGCAGCCAGCGTCTGAGCGGAGGCTGGATACCGCACCCCGCCGCCTGCCGCCGCCTGCAGCGCGGCGACGAACTCGGCGCAGGACTGGTACCGGTCGTCGGGGTTCTTCGCCAACACCAGCTCGAAGACGGCGTCCATCGCCTTCGGTAGGCGCGGGTTAATCGCGCTGATGGACGGCACCGCCTTGGTCAGGTGCGCGGACATCGTCGAGGCGATCGAAGTTCCCGTGAACGGCGGCTGCCCGGCGTGCAAGTGGAACGCGGTGCAGCCCAGCGAGTAAATGTCCGAGCGGTTGTCGACCACCTCGCCCTCGATCGCCTCGGGACTGATGTACTGCATCGTCCCGATGGTCATCCCGGTGGACGTTAGCGAGGTCGACTCACCAGCCGCCTTGGCGATGCCGAAGTCCGCGAGCTTCACTGATTCGATCTGCGGCGGCCCGCCGTCGGACTCGTCGATGCCTATTAGCATGTTCGCCGGCTTCACGTCACGGTGTGTGACGCGCTGCTTCCGCCAGGCGTAGTCCAGCGCCGCGGAGGCGGCGCTGACCAGCTGCACCGCCAGGTCGGGGTCGAGGGGGCCGTCGGCCCTAAGTAGCTCCGAGGCGTCGGTGCCCTCGATGTACTCCATCGTGATCCACAGCCGGTCCTCGAACTCACCGCGGTCATGCAGCGTCACGATATTCGGGTGACTCAGCTGCGCGAGTAGGTCGGCCTCGCGCTGGAACCGGGCCTTGAAGTCGTCGCTGCGGGAGACCCCGGCATCAAGCAGCTTGAGCGCGTCCCGCCGAGGCAGACGCGGGTGCTGCACGAGGAACACCTGCCCCATACCGCCGGCGCCGAGCTGACGGATGACGCGGTACCCGGCGATCTCGGCGATTTCCACGGGTGTGAGTCTGGCAGGCGAGCGGCGACGCTTCCTGCGTTCTCGCGTGCGGTGGTGGCTCCAGGCCTAACAGCGAGGCGTCAGTGCCCGCGCCGCGACGACGGTGCCCGCCGAGCACCTCGAGTGCGTCTCTAGACAGAAAGCGCCTGGTCGCTGGCCAGATAGCGGTACACGGTGGCGCGAGAGACACCCAGCATCTTGGCGATGTCGGCCGCGTTGATGCCCTTTTGCCGCACACTACGCGCCTTCGCGGCGGCGGCGGCGTCGTCGATCTTGCGGGGTCGCCCGCCCTTGCGCCCGTTGGCTGCGGCAGCGGCCAGTCCGGCTCGGGTGCGCTCAACCATGGTGTCCCGCTCCAACTCGCGAAGGCAGCCATGACGGTCCGCATCGCCTTGCCCATCGCCCCCTCGGTATGAAAATACTCGGTGATGCTGCGGAAGCCGATGCCCCGCGACATGAGGTCGTCGACCACGGTCAGGACGTGTTGGGCGTTTCGCCCGAGGCGGTCGAGTTTCCAGACGGTGAGCACGTCGCCTTCGCGGAGATGATCGAGGCAAGCATCGAGACCCCGTCGAGCCGAGGTCGAGCCGGAGACACCTTGGTGGCGAAAGGCGCGATCTACTCCGACCTGGCGCAGCGCGTCGAGTTGCAGCGCCATGTTCTGGTCGGCGGTCGAGCAGGTTATGAGACGGGTTCTCTAGACAGCCCGCACCAGGCCGTCGGTGCAGGTCGCCGAATATGGCGTCGCCGGTACGCCTAGGTCGCAACAACACATCGTTTTCGAGACGGCGCTCACGCTGCTCTCGGGTGGGCCGCCAGCGGCCCCAGTCGCGAGCCCCAGCCTCGCGCTGATGTGCGCGAGCATTGATGTCAAGTCGGGGCCCGAAAGCGTGACTGCGAAACGCAACCGTAGCCTAATTCTAATCGGCAACGATAGACACATGGGCTCCCTCTCTCCCGGCGCCGCCGAGTTGCCACACCACCACCTGTCGGTCCGCGTGCCGTGGAACGACCTCGACTGGACAGGACGGGTGTGCGCCGCCCCGGGCGCGAATCACGCGTGTTCGGTGCTGACGAAACATCAAGGAGAACAAGAACACCACGGCGGAGGAAGGCCTCGCCGGGCGGCCCTGGCAGGGGTTAGAGCAACCCGAGGTGCCTCCGTGTGCGCTTGAGCGTGGCGGCTTCATGCGTGGCCAGACGTTCAAGTACGAGCGGATTCATCCGTACAAGCAACGAAAGTCGAGCTCGCACGCCCACTTCGGCCCGACGATCCAGCGGATGCCGAAGTACAGCGTCGAGGCGATCCCATTCCGCTGGATGCGTCGGGACTCCTATGAGCGGTATTCGCGGCCGTGGGGCATTGATCTCGACAACTCGCTCGAGACCGCGGCAGATGCGTTGATGAGCTACAAGAGCGGCTGGATCCAGGATCACCGTAACCAGCTGGCGATGCTGGATTCGTTCTTCTCCGCGCTGCGGCCGCGCAAATCCTTGGTCCTGCTGTACGTCAAGGATCTGCCGCTGGTCGAAGAGCGGCAGGCCGGCGAGCGGTTCCTCGTCGGCGCGGGGTTGGTCGACAGCGTGGACCCATGTGTCGAGTGGGAGTACATCGACGACGGTCCGATTCGCTCGGTGCTGTGGGAGCGCGGCGTCTCACACTCGATTCGGCCCAACTTCACCGACGGCTTCCTCCTCCCCTACCAGCAGTTGTTAAGCGACCCCGCCTTCCAGCACCTCGACCTCGCCGAGTACGTCGCTCGGACCCCGGCAGATCACTTCGACGAGTTCTCCTACGTTTCAGAACTCGTCTCCCACGACGGTGCGATTGCCGCGCTGACCGAGCTCGCCCGGGTCGTCGACCTGATCGGCGACAAGATCGACGGGCCGTGGGATCAGGTGGCGGCCTGGATCGGCGATCGCCTCGGTGAGGCGTGGCAAGCCCGCGGACCGTATCCCGGACTCGGACCGATGCTGGCGGCCGCCGGGCTCGAGCGCGGCCCGCTGCTCGCCCGCCGCGTACTGGACACACTCGACGACGACGCCGACCCGTGGCCCGCCATCTCCATGGCGATCTCCTCCAATCTCGACGGTCTCGTCGGTCGAACGGCGCGCAAGGCGTGGGAGCAATTGCTCGTCGATGAGCCCCGCTACCAGCAGCTGCGCGTCATGTCCCGGTTCTCGTTGACCGTCGGCCAGGCGCGCGACCTATTTGAGAAGCTGGGACCGACACCGGTGCTCGACAACCCTTACGTTCTCTACGAGCAGGGCCGTGCCTGCAAAGAGCCGCCAGCCTTGTCGACGATTGATCGCGGCCTGTTCCCGCAGGATGCCAGCGCCAGGACGGCGCTGGCCCGCGATGCGATCGCCGAACCCGTCGAGGAAGCCGGCGATGACCGCCGGGTCCGCGCGGCCTCCGTCGAGGTGCTTGAGCGCGCGGCCGAGCAGGGGAACTCGGTGCTCGACGAGGCAGGTTTGCGACGGCGTCTGACTCGGCTTCAGCTCACCCCGCTCTGCGACCCGGTCAACGCGACCTTCGAAATCGCCGTCAAAGAGTTCGCGCCAGTGCTCACCGAGCGAGCCATGGCGAATGACGCCGGACGCGCCTGGCAACTGAATCGGCTGGCCGAGGCCACCGATCGGATCGCCGCCGAGGTACACACACGGGCCGAGACCCTGGCGCTGGACGCCGACTGGGACTGGGCCAGCCGGATCGAGGCGGTGTTGCCGGCAGCAGAGGAACGCACCGCCGAGACCGAGGCGCGCACCGAGAAAGCCCACGCCCTTGAGTTGATTGTCCGCCGGCGGATCTCGGCTCTGATCGGGCCGGCCGGAACCGGTAAGACCAGCATGCTGGAGGCGCTGTGCGATGACGACGACCTCAAGTCCGGCGGAATCCTGTTGCTGGCGCCGACCGGCAAAGCGGCCGTCCAGCTGAGCGCCAGGACCAAGCTGAAAGCGCTGACGCTCGCGCAGTTCTTGAGGCGACACGATCGATGGGATTTCGACTCGGGCGCGTATTACATGAACACCGAAGCGGCACGGTTCCGGGGCGCCAAGACCGTCGTGATCGACGAAGCCTCGATGCTGACCGAGGAGATGCTCGCCGCCACGATCGACGCGCTCGTCGGCGTCGAACGACTGATTCTCTGCGGCGATCCGCGCCAGCTCCCCCCGATCGGCGCCGGCCGCCCGTTCGCCGACATCGTCGCGTTCCTGCGTGACAGTGAGCAGCCCGGCGGGGGCGTCGCCGAGCTTCGGACGATCCGACGACAGACCGCCAGCGCCGACGCGGTCCTCGACGATGTCGCTATGGCGTCCTTGTTCTCGATCGACGCGGTGATGCCGGGTGCCGAGGAGGCACTCGCCCGGGCGATCGCCGGCGACGGCGACGGCCGGGTCCAGGTGTTGACCTGGGAAGACGAGCCAGACCTGCACCACAAGGTCGTCGAGGCGCTGTGCGCCGAGCCAGACCTCGGCTTGGACGCGAAGTGTCGCGGCGCGATCTGCCGGTCGTTCGGTGCGGACTGTGAAGACGACGGCCTCCCGCGTTTCCCGTGGGGTTCCGCCGGTAAGGGTGCCGAGAACTGGCAGCTGCTGAGCCCCGTGCGGGCGCGCCCGGGTGGGGTCGCAGGTCTCAACGAGCTGGTGCGCAAGACGTGGCGGGGAACGGATTCGAACCTGGCGCTCAAGTCCTACAAGTTCGCGCCGCCGATGGGCGCCGACGGAGTCATCTTCGCCGACAAGGTGATGTGCGTGCGCAACGACCACGACCGCGAGGGCACCGATCCCGATGGCTGGCAGAAGGTCCGCGACGGGGTGGCGAACGGGGAGATCGGCATGATCGTCCGCTCGGCCGGCAAGAAGGGCAAGCCCCCGAACGGTCAGACCGTGGAGTTCTCGACGCAGCCCCACCGCCAGTACACCTTCTGGCGCAACGAGCTCAACGACGGCGGCGAGGGCAGCCAGGAATGGCTTGAGCTCGCCTACGCCGTCACGGTCCATAAGGCGCAGGGGTCGCAGTTCAAGGTCACCTTCGTCGTCATCCCAGACCCGTGTCCGCTGCTCTCACCCGAGCTGCTGTATACGGCGCTGACTCGTCAGAACAACAAAGTCGTGCTGCTCAAGCAGGGCTCGACGGCCAACCTCCGCGAGTTTGCCGCGCCGGAGCGCTCGGCAACCGCCCGGCGACTGACCTGCCTGTTCAGCCCGGTTGACCCGTTCGTCCTCGGTGACGTGGTGCTCGACGGCCACCGCATTCACCGCACCGGGCGAGACGAATTGGTCCGCTCGAAGTCGGAGGTGATCGTCGCCGACGCACTCGCCGACGTGCTGGCACCGCTCGGTCTTGACTACGGCTATGAAGTCAAGCTCGAGTTCCCGGGAGAGTTTCCGCGCCGCCCGGATTTCACGATCGTGCGCCCGGGCAAGCCGACGATCTACTGGGAGCATCTCGGGATGCTCGATCTCGCCGGCTACCGCGCCGATTGGGACGCTCGCAAGAAGTGGTACGCCCACCACGAGATCCTGCCGTGGACCGATGGCGGCGGCCCGGGAGGCACATTGGTCTGGTCAGAGGAGGGCATCACCGGGAAAGGAATCAGCTCCCGCGCGATCCGGGAGCTCGCCGCGTCGGTATTCGGAGCATAGGGTCCAGGTGTCGCGAGTCGCCATCTCCACCGGCCGCCCGAGCCGTCAATCGGCGCCATCCGCCGGTCGGGGGGCGCCTGCGACCACCGAAAGCGTGTGCTGATGGACGACGAGGAGTTGGCCGGCGTCACCCAGAGTCGGGCTGCGCGGTTCGAGGTTGGCGAGAAGGTTGCGCTCCGTGTCGACGCCCAAAAGGTCGGGGTCGTGGTCCGGGTGATCCCGCACGGCTCCGGGCAACCGCGCTATCGCGTCTTTCATGGGCCAGACGAAAGGGAGTACGACGAAAAGCAGCTCGTCCCCGATCGCAGTGGGTCCGAGAGTCCGGAGGGCCTGATCGCGGCGCTTCAGCAGGGCCGCTGTGTGCCCCCGGATGAGTTTCGTGCCCGCGTCACCAGTGAGCGACTCGCCCACCCGGCCGTCGACTCGCTGTATGCGATGCGGGCCGCGCGGATCTTGCACGTTCCGTTTCAATACAAGCCTCTCTTACGCCTCCTCCGGGCTGACCAGCCCAGGCTGCTGATCGCCGACGACGTGGGGGTCGGCAAGACGATCGAGGCCGGGCTGATCCTCAAGGAACTCGAAGCCAGAGGCAACGTCGAGCGCGTCCTTGTGATGTGCCCGCGATCCCTCGTGCACAAATGGCGTTCCGAGATGCGACGCTTCGACGAAGATTTCAAGATCCTCGACGGGGCCACTCTCCAGCACTGCCTCCGAGAAGCCGACATCGACGGCTGGCCGAGCGAAGCCGCACGAGCGATACTGCCGATGGAACTGATCCAGCGACAAGAGCATCTGCAGGGTGACGAGCGCCGGCCCGGGTTGCTGACGCTCGAGCAGCCTCCCCAGTTCGATCTGCTCATCATCGACGAGGCTCACCACATGAGGAACACCGAGGCGGCGCGCTACGACGCCACTCGGTACCTGACCACGATTTCCCATGCGGTCGTGATGCTCTCTGCGACCCCGGTGCACACCGGTGCGGAGAACCTGTTCACGCTCCTGCAGCTTCTCCGCGCCGACCTCTTCCCCAACTACGACACCTTTCGGCGGATGGTCGAGCCCAACCGCCACATAACCAACGCGATGCGCCACGTTCGGACCGGAACACCCGAGGACTCGTGGCAAGACGCGGCAGCGAATGCACTCGAATCCGCGAGCAGGACTTCATGGGGAGCCGAGGCGCTCGTCCGCGCTCCACAGTTCGTGCACTGGACAGGGCGACTGCGCTCAGCCGAGCCGATGGGCGATGAGGAGCGGGTGACATGCCTTCGCGACCTTGAAGAGCTGCACTCGCTTGCGCTGGTCATGAACCGGACCCGCCGCAGGGACATCGGACCGTTCACGCAACGCGAGCCGGTAACCGTCGAGGTGCCGTTCACGGCCGAGCAGCAGTCCTTCTACGACAACCTCGTCGCTTGGCGACGACAGGTGCTCGAGTTTCAACACGGTAGCTCGGTCGCCAACCTGGTCCTCTCCCAGATCGAGCGGCAGGCAGCGAGTTGCCTCTTCGGGGTTGTCGAAAGCCTCGCCGAGGTCGTCAGCACCGGCAAGTTGGCTTCGCGAGGAGATTCCGACGGCGAAGACGATGAGGGGGAGATTCTGCTGCCGCCGGAGCTCAAAAGCGAGGCGGCCGACCTGCTCGAGCAGGCGCGCCGGCTGCCCCCGGGGGATCCGAAGCTAGATCGACTACGGCAGCTCCTGAGCGACACCTTGGGCGCCGAAGACGGGCCCGGCAAGCTGCTCGTGTTCACGTCCTTCCGCAAGACGATCGCTTATCTGGAGCGGGCGGTACGCACCGGTGAAACCCGGATCGCCGTTGTCCACGGTGGCGTCGACGACGACGAGCGGCAGGCCCTGCGTGCACGATTCCGCCTGCCGCGCGCCGATCGCGATGCGATCGACGTGCTCCTTTCAACCGAGGTCGGAGCCGAGGGACTCGACTACGAGTTTTGTGATCGAGTCGTCAATTACGACATCCCATGGAATCCGATGCGGGTCGAGCAGCGGATCGGCCGCATCGACCGTTTCGGTCAGCGCAGCCCAAAGGTCCTGATCTTCAACTTCGTCACACCCGGCACGGTCGAGGAGCGGGTCTTCATGCGCTGCTACGAGCGCCTCGGCATCTTCCGCGATACAGTCGGCGACCTCGAAGCGGTACTCGGCGAGACCACAGCTGCGCTCAACCAGCTGGCTGCCGATCCGCGTCTCACCCCGGAGCAGGCCGCCCATAGGGCGAGACAAGAGGCCGACAACGTCACCCGTCGGGCCGACGAGCAGCGTCGGCTCGAGGATGAGGCGCCGGGACTGCTCGGACTCGACGCCGCACTCGTCGACGAAGCCGAGGCGATTGACGCACGAGGGCGGTTCGTGACCGCCGAGGAGCTCCGAGAGATAGTCGAAGGGTTCCTGAGGGATCAGCTACACGGCGGCTGGCTGCGCCCTGAGCCGTTCGATTCGACGGGTCTTGTTTTCGAGCTCCAGCTCCGACTCGCCGAGCACCGAGAGGAGCTGCGGTCAATGCTCTCTCGGCTACCTCGCTCCGACCGAACCGCCATCGAGCTGCGCAAAGCGCTCGGCGGCAAGGCGCCGGTCAGCCTCACGTTCGACCAGGAGCTCGCCGTTGCGCGGCGGGAGATCCAGTTTGTCACGCCGGTGCACCCGCTCGCCCGGCTTGCCGTGAGCTTTTGGAGGACCCGCACGGATCCGCTCGTTGTGCAGCTGTCGCTGACCGACGCTGCGATTCCGACAGGCCGATACCTGTTTGCGCTCGAACGCTGGGACGAGCTGGCCGCCCGGCCGGGCGCGCGACTCGTACCGGTAGCCGTCGGATTCGACAACGCCACCCCGGCTGACCATGTCGCCGAGCGCCTCCTGGCAGCGGTCCGTTTTGCGGACGCGGTTCCGGAGTTCGCGCCTGGACCTGTGTCGGCCGAAGCCGCAGACGCGCTCGACCGCCACGCCCACGAGCTTCGGCAAGCGGCCATCGCCCAACTGCAGGAAACCAACAGTGCGCTTGTCGATCAGCGCCTGGCCTCGCTGGATCTGTTCTACCGAGGCCTGCTCGCCCAGCTCGACTCCGTGCTCAGCGGGTCGACTGATCCGAAGATCATCAGGATGAAGACCTCCGAGCGCGAGCGCCATCGCCATGAGCACCAACGTCGACACGCCGAGCTGGAGCGCGTACGCGACGCCGACATCGTCTCGACCCGAATCGCGATGGGGATAGTCGAGGTCCGCGATGCCATCTGACTATGCCGCGATCCGGGAAGAGCACCGCCTCGATTACGGAAGGAAGGTCGGCAACTTCGGCGGCGTTCTCGTCGACCTTTACTCCGACCGCACCCACTTCCTGCTGGAGCTCCTGCAAAACGCTCAAGACGCGCACGCGACTCGGGTGCGATTCGACCTGCATCCCGATCGGCTCGAGGTCAGGCACGACGGGCGCCATTTCACTGAGGCCGACGTGCGGGGTATCTGCGGGATCAAGGAATCAACCAAAGAAGACGACCCTGACCAGATCGGGCGCTTCGGAGTCGGCTTCAAATCCGTCTACGCGTACACGTCGAGACCGACCGTGCACTGCGGCGACGAGCACTTCCAAGTCCAGGACTACGTGCTCCCGCATCGAGCCGACCCGGTCGACCCGGGAGCCGGCTGGTCGACGCTACAGATCCTTCCCTTTGACCGCTCGGACGTGACGCCGCAAGACGCCGTCGACCAGATCTCCCGCCGGCTGCAGCGACTCAGCGGTCGGACGATTCTCTTTCTCAGCAATCTCACCGAGCTCCAATGGTTCGCGCCCGGCGGCCTCTCTGACCATATTCTGCGCGAGACGCGGACCGACCGAGAGGCTCGAAGGGTTTCCCTGCTGGCCGGCGCCGACTCGGAATCTGAGGAGGAGTGGCTGGTGTTCGATCGGCAGGTCCACCTTGCCGACGGGATCGATCCAGGCGCAGTAGAGGTCGCGTTCGCCCTTACCCGCGACGATCGCGGTGCCGAGCTGATCACTCCCGCGGACGACACTCAGTTGGTCGCGTTCTTCCCGACGAGACGCGAAACCCACGTCGGCTTCCTCATCCAAGGACCGTTCGTCCCGACGGCAGCGAGGGACAACGTCCGTGACGACCACCCGCTGAACCGGCGACTTGTCGCCGACGTCGCCGCGCTGACCGTTGAGGCGTTGGAGGCGATCAAGGAGATGGGTTTACTGGCGGTCGGCGTGCTTGAGACCTTGCCGCTCGAAACCGCCAAGTTCTCGCCCAAGCAACTGCTTCGCCCACTCTACGACGCGGTCCGTGATGCGCTCACCGACCGTCCGCTCCTGCCGACCGCCGACGGCCGCTACCTGGCCGCAACAGAGGTTCGGCTCGCCCGGGGCGCAGGTCTGCGCGAACTGTTCTCACCCGTGCAACTCGGCGAGTTGCTCGACGCCGACGGTGAGGTCGCCTGGTTAGTCGCCGGGATCTCTGCCGACCGGACACATATCCTGCACCGTTACCTGGTAGGGCACCGACCGCCATATTCATGGGGCTCCGATCCGGAAATACCGGCGCTTGTCCCCGGCATGGAGCTCGATCCCGGCGCGATCAGTCGCCGTATCGAACCAAGCTTCCTTGCCCGGCAATCAACCGAGTGGATCATCTCGCTGTACCGATGGCTCGCCGCACAGCCAGCTCTGCATGCAACTCTCCGCTTGAAACCAGTAATCGTAAGCAGCGACGGCGAGTACATCGCGGCTTTTGCCGACGGCAGACCTCAGGTGTGGCTGCCCCCTGACGGCGAAACCTCCTACCCGGTCGTCGACCGAGCGGTCGCCGCCGACCCCGAGGCGCTCGCCTTCCTTTGCAGCCTCGGTCTCACCGAGCCCGACGCGGCGGACGAAGTCATGGACACGATCCTGCCGCGCTATCGCGGCGACGGCGAGATGCCCAATCAGGACGAGGGCACTTCCAATCTCGATCGCATCGCCGCAGCGCTCACCGGAGCGACCGGCGCGAAGCTCGACGCACTCATAGACGAGCTCATCGACACGCCGTTCCTGCTGGCCTCCGACCCCACCGACAACGAGCGGTACTGGTGTCGTCCCACGGAATGCTATGAACCTTCCGAGCGGCTCAAGGTCTTCATGGAGGGGAACGAAGACGTGTTCTTCCTGACGGACGAATCCCTTCGTCACATCGCTCTCTGGCGACGTCTCGGAGTCAAGAGCGACATTGAAATCCGGAAACGAGACCCTGACTGGCACGGCTACGTGACGGTTACGAGGCAGCACGGCTGGCACAAACGCGGGCGACACCGTTTTGACCCGGGCCTTGAGATCGATGGACTGGAGCACGCGCTCGAGCATCCGACCCTCGAGCGCTCACTCCTCGTCTGGGAACTGATCTCATCGCTGGATGCACCAATCCGTGGTCAAGTCGAGACATGCCCACGCAAGGACTACTCGGGCTCGTGGACTCACACAGTCAACTCACCTGTGGCCGATCTGCTTGCCGAGCACCACTGGCTGCTAGATCTCGACGGCAACTGGCGCAGGCCAGAAGAGGTCACACTGGACGATCTCGACCCGTCCTACCCAAGGGACGAGGTGCTCGCGCGAGTTCTTGAGATGCGACCGACCGTCTCGCATGGGGTAGCAGATGAGGTAGCAGATCTTTTCGGGATCGACAGCGACGACCTGGACCTGCTCCGGCGGCAACCCGAGCTGCTGAAAAGGGCCGTCGCGGAGGCACGCGAGCGGGAACGCGGAGCCCGTGTCGACGAAGGCGGCGATGCGGACGGGATGCACGACGAAAACGATTCGGACAACGAGTCGATCGACGTCGCCGAGGGCATCTTCGATGCGTTCAACAGACCAGGGGAAGCCGAGGTCGAAGACTTCGACGGCGATGGAGCAGCGGCAAACCCGGAGAGAAGGCAGGAACGCTCCGCAGAGGCGCTCGCGCGCTCTAAAGAGGCTGAGCCGTCGCGCGGCGACCGCTTCAAGCTCCTTTCCCGGAAGGTCTGGGAGGCACGGGATCCCGCAGTCCGTGCTTACCTTCTGCACACCTACGGCGGGCGATGCCAGATCTGTCAAGCAACGTTCCCCCGCCGCGACGGCCAGCCGTTCTTCGAGGCGCGATACATCGTGTCGCGCGTCGAGCAACGCTGGCTCGACACACCGGGCAACAGCCTCTGCCTCTGTCCGACGTGCCTCGCCAAGACGCTTCATGGCAGCTCTAAGGCCGTTGACATCCTGCACGAGTTGCGAGAACTCGCTGGGGACGCCGTCAATCTTCCCGATGGTGGAACCGCGAGCTTCGAGCTCTGCGGGGAGCCAGTTTCAATCAGGTTCGCCCAGCGTCACCTGATCGATCTCGGGGCGCTGCTTGCCGCAGAATCAGTGGAGCCGCAATGAAACGGATCGGGCGGCCAAGAACCAAAGCCTGATGCGCTCACGGGGACGATTCCAGCTCGGTTGCGGCACAACCGATATGGGTCCGCGTGCCATGGCGTGATGCCGCGGGACGTGTCCTCCCGCAGCCAGCGGTCCGCCTCCTGCTGGGCTGCGAATGGCCAGAGCGGCTGACATGCGAAGCGCTGGGCGAGCTTGTGGCCGTACTGGTTGTGCTCGTGGTTGTGGGGGGCATATCGGTGATTCCGTTCGACGCGCGGTCGTGCTGACGATTACAGGCCAACGCGATCTTGGCTCGTGAACCTCGAATGGTTTTGGCGGCAGATTTGTCGATAGCTTCTTGGTGGCCGACGGCTTAGGGCCCTCCTCAGTCGCGCCTCGCGCAGAACCCTTCCCGGCGACGGGTGTTTCGGCTGTAGGTCGCGAAGATGTAGCGGGCGCACGCCTTTGATCCGCGCACTGGCTAGGGCGTGCGCGGAGTCGATGCATGTTAAGAAACGGTCGGCAGGCTCTTTCGAGAGCGCAAGCGCCACAACAGGGTCAACCACAGGGAGTTTCTGGCCTCGATCGAGACAGCGGTGGAGGACTGGCGTTGAGATGGTGGCTGATTGTGACTGCGGGGTTGAGTATTGAACGGAAGCGAGCCGGTCAGAAGGTGATATGCCGTAACCGCAAGGGCGTATTGATCGCTACAGCCATCAAGCGTCAGGCCCATTAGTTGTCCGGGGGCGGCATAATTGACTGTTCCTGCGGCATATTAGTTTTCGTCAGTCTGACCACCTCCGTCGTGCTGCGGGCAATGCCGAAGTCTGCCAACAACACTCGCCGGGTTTTGGTTCATCACCGCTTAGCAGGATGTTGGCAGGTTTGACGTCGCGGTGAAGCAAGCCCCTCTCATGGGCACAATCCAGGCCTGAGCGACGGCGGAAATGATCTCGACGACGGCTCACCGCGGCATGCCAGCTGGATAGCCGTCGCGCAATAGACGTCCAGCATCCGGTCCGTCGATGTAGTCCATGGAAATCCACAACTGCCCGTCGCACTCGCCTCGGTCGTGAAGGCCATCGATATGAGGGTGATATAGGGTCGCCGCCAGCGCAAGCGAAACTCGCGGTTGCGGACAGCTCTACAGGCAAGACCTTTAGAGCGTCGCGGAAGTCGCGGATGCTGAGCCAGGTAGACCTCGCCCATCCCTCTAGACCCCAGCTGACGAATGATGGTGCAACCAGCGAAGGTGTGACCGTTTGTCAACGGCATGGCCGAATCCTATGAGGCCGCGGCGAGGACCCGTGCCGTTGCTGATGAAAGCAATGGAGTTACGGGTAGATGTGTCCCACCGCTCTGGTTCGCGGGCGTTGGCGCAGGGCGTGGGTGGCGGCCCATCATGCGGTGGCGTTCGGCCCAGGCCTCGACGCCTTAGTCGATCTCTTCTAGGCGTCTCATCTCGCCCTCTCGTTATCCCCGGCGCGACAGTCATCCATCCGACTGCCGGCGGAAACAAGATTCATTCGGGTCTGTCCCCAAGGCATACCAGTCCACTGGCGCAGCACGGCTTGTTGGCGGCGCACCGCGCGGTACGCGCACCACCGGTAAGGGGGCGAACGGTCATGCAAGCTGCCTAAGGTCTCGTGACGTATAGGGCGCACGCGCGCTGCGGCTAGCTCGATGTCCGGTGGCATGCCGTCGAGACGTCGGCAGACCTCGATCACCGGCGAATTCGTCATCGAGTTCGTCGGACCAGCATAGGGTTCATCGGCGTCCGTTTCGAGCCCGCTCGCGGCACTGAACGCGCGAACGCGAATCAGCCAGCAGTGCGGCTGGATGGGCTGACGACGTCATCTGCGGCCACTTTCAACCACGGGATCGTCCTATCGGTAAACAGCGGCACATCCGCCGGCGTCGGGATGCTGTGCCCGCCAAGCCTCCAGGCCGGGATGATCACCGGCTGGCCGGCCTGCAGCCGCAGCAACAGCGGCGAACGCTCCCGCACCTGCTCCTCGAGCGGCGGCCGGTGCGACTCATCGATCAACGCGTACCGCGGATCGGGGCGCCCATCCCTTGCCCGCTCCTGATCAAGGAGGGCGCGGTACACCCCCGGCAACCGGTATCCACCACCGCCGGCGCCGGCATCAACGCGCGGCATCGCGGTCCCAGCGGACCGCGGCGGCGCGCCTGGCCATGACCGTCCGCACGGTCGGCGCAGGCGGAATGTCCGTATTAAAGCCCCGAAGCAGCCGAGCCGCGGCCTGCTCCAGCAGCCGCACCTCCGCGCTGATCTTCAGCTTCGTCTTGGTGTCCTCGGCGGCCTCATACAGCTCCAGAAATTCGGCTTTTCGGTCCAAAATCGACGAAATCTGGGCCAAGATCGCCCTTTCCTGGGCACTCCAAACCAGGCTTCGGCCCTGCCGCGCCGAAGCGGCGGCCAGTTCTTTATCCAGATCACGCAACACTTTTCGCGCCGCAGCAGATCGTGCCATCAGTCAATTCTACGAACGAGCCAGCGTTTATGCGTGCAGCCAGGTGGATGTGGTGTCCGTGCCGTGGCGGGTTGAAATGGGGGGAGGGGTTCCCCGCGGGGTGTGTTGAGCTGGTCAATGCGTTTCTTGGAAACCATCTGATGGCTCACCCATTGAAGATGATTAGCCTGGCTCGACCGCCGGCCCGACGGCAGACCGGTGTTGAACACCGACAATCTGAGGCCGGTTGAGCTCGCCGTCGGATGGTCTGTGCCGTTCTCGCGGCCATCATCGGGCGGCGGAGAAACCGAATTCCCGGATGGCCTGCCGCACTCGGCCTGTTCCTTGGAGTCATTGGCCTCGCGATAGTCGCCTTCCTGCCTTCGAATGCTCGAGCTGGGCGGGGCAGGTGGTCTGCCCCCGATGCAAACACACCAAAATGGCCCGAGCGGCCAGACCACGTTTGAGGGCTGGCAGTGCATGGGACCGGGCGCACAACAGGTAGCCCCGCCCGTTCAAACTCCGTGGTGGGCTCGACGTGGTAAAGCCCATGAGCCAAGGCCCCGCCAGCAACGACGTCGCCGCACTGCTGTTCGTCTCACCCCGGACGGTGCAGGGCCTCACCCAGGTCTACACCGAACTCGGGCTGTCCTCGCACGTGCAGCTCGCTCAGTAGGCGGCACGTCACTGAAGTGGGCGCGGACGGTATCGAACCGCCGACCGCTGGTGTGTAAAGGGAAAGGACTGAGTGCACGTCTGTTCGATGGTGTCCAATACGTGCAGTTCACAGCCCCGCGAATGTTCACCTCATTTCACCGTGTCCACCTTGTTCGCCCGTGTCTTGGCAACTTGATGGCAACGTAACGACCGGGTGCGCGACCACCTGATGTCGCTGGCGTGAACCAGCGGGCGGTCTAGGCGCGAACGTTCACCCCGTTTCGACCCGCCTGTTGTTCGGGTGGTTCCGCGGCTTGCCCCGTGCAGCGTCATCCATGCCAAGATGCTCACTCCCACGCTTATGCGACTCAGGGATCGGCAGGTGATGCTGGAATGTTGACGGTGCAGCAGGCGATTCCGCCGTCTCCACCGACGACCACGTAACGGCGCGCATTCTCCACGAATGTCGCGAGTGAACGGATGCCCCTTCCGGTGACGATTCTGGCGATCTCCGATCCATCGGTGGGATTCCAGACCTTTAGAGCGTTATCGGAACCTCCGCTGGCCAGCAATGCCTGCCCGCCTCCTAACGCCAGCGCCGTCATCGCGCTCACGCCCCGGTCGTGGGCGTGCCAGGGTTGCCCCACAGCAGTGCCAGCGACGGGGTCCAATACCCCCACAATTCCGTCGAAGCCGCCGCTGGCGGCGAGTAGCGCTCCTCCATCGCGCTGCGGCAGAACAACCAGCGCACTGACGTCATGGTCGTTGGCGTGCCACGGATTCCCCACAGCCGTGGCAGTGAGCGGATCCCACACCTGCACCATTCCGTCAAACCCACCGGTTGCAAGCAGAACGCGCCTATCAGGTAGCCGGAACTCAATCATTGCACTCACGCCCCGGTCGTGGGCGTGCCACGGATTCCCCACAGCCGTGGCAGTGAGCGGATCCCACACCTGCACCATCCCATCACTGTCGCCAGCGGCAAGCAGAACCCGCCCATCGGGCAGGCGCATCGTGACCAACGAACTCACGCCCCGGTCGTTGACCTGCCATGGATCCCCGATAACGGTGCCGCTGAATGGATTCCACAACTGCACCATCCCATCAATGCCACCGGTTGCAAGCACAACCCGGCTACGGGGCAGGCGCATCGTGACCAACGTAGTCAGGACGTCAGACTCGTGGGCCTGCCACGGTTGTCCCACAGCAGTTCCCGTAGTTGCATCCCAGAGCCGCACCGTTCCGTCGAAGGCGCCGCCGCCACTGGCGAGCAACACCTTCCCGCCAACCTGTCGCAATACGACCAATGCGCTCACGGCGTCGTCGTCGGCAGGCACACGCCTTCGAGCGGCTTCGGTTAGGGGATCCCACAGCCGCACCGTCCTGTCGAGTCCGCCGCCGCCACTGGCGAGTAGCACCCGCTGGCCAGGTCGCGCCGGGGGCAAGGCGACCAACGCGCTGACGCCTTGACCGTGTGCGTGCCATGGGTCTCCCACAGCAGTGCGGTCGACCGGATCCCACACCCGCACCATCCCGTCACTTATGCCGGCTGTGGCAAGCAGCTTCGACCCGCCAGGCTGCTGAACAACGACCATTGCGCTGACGCCATCCTCGTGTGCGTACCACGGGTCTCCCACCTCAGTGCAGAGGACCGGGTTCCACATTCGCACCGTGCCGTCCAAGCTCGCGGTGACCAGCACCGGTCTTCTGCCGGCAAGCCGCAGCACCGCGATCGCAGTCACACTGTCGTCGTGAGCCTCGATTTGTTTCCAATTAGCTCCGCGAGTGTCCGCATCCTGTATGTGTACCATTCCGTCATCGGCACCACCGGTAATTAGTAGCTGCCGCGAATCAGTTAGTCGTAACACGAGCATCGCGCTCACAACATGCTGCGCGCGCCGAGCGCGTCCAGCAGGTGCGCCGGTGAGCGGGTCCCAGAGCTGTACCGTTCCTCGTTGGTCGTGCCCAACTGTAAGAAGCCGCCTACCCCGAATTGGGTTGCGAAGCACGGTCATTGCGTTGATACCGTCTTCGTGGGCAAGCCATGGTTCCCCCACAGCAGTGCCGGCGATCGGGTCCCACACCCGCACCATCCCGGTTTCACTGCCAGTAGCGAGTAGCAGCGGCTCGTCATCCGGTCGCAGCGTAACGACCGCTGTGATGGCCTCGTCGTGAGCAAGCCATGGTTCCCCCACAGCAGTGCCGGCGATCGGGTCCCAAACCCGCACCGTCCCATCGCTGCTCCCGGCGGTAGCAAGGAGCACCCGCCCGTTGGGCAACGGTAGTCCTGCCATCAGCATCGAATCCGCCTGGCTGTACGTGCTGGCGGCGACAACATTGCCGGGCGGGAGCTGCCAGTGAGCCCAGGCCGGTGTGAACGGATCCGCGTCCACAGAGGGTGAGAGCGGCAGTCCGGCGCTGGCGGAAGCGAAGGCAAGCGACATCCGACGTGACGGTATGTCGACGTTTCCGAGGTACGGTTCGATACTCGCCCAGGCCGCGAGTCTGCCGCTGGAAGCATTGGCCGGTGGCGGCATTCCGAGCAACCCTCGAACCCTCGCCCCCGGCTCCCAGGGCAGCACGGCGGCCGGCACGTGAGTGTCATCGAGTACGCGGCCGCGGTGGGCGTGGTCGATCAGGTGTCTGGCGAGGTAGGGGTGCGGGGGGGCAAGTCCTGTGTCGTCGACCAAACCAGCGAGCGCTCTCGCGATCCGCGCGTGGATTTCACTGCTGGTCTCGGATTGCCCATGGTCGTCGTGCGCAGGAAATGACTTGTCGCGTAAGGCCTCTGCGAGGCGGACGTGGTTGGGCCGATGCACGACGCGGCCGTCCTCGACGTCTTGAGTCAGATAGCCAGCGAGTCTGCTGTGCAGTACCTCGCCGATGACCTCGTTGATATTCGCGAAGTGCCCACCGAAGATGGCTTCCGCGATGGTGGGCCAGATGTCGGCCCAGGGCACGCCGCGTCCCCTCGCGAAAGCGGTCGCCTGTAGCACCGCGAGGAGGTGTTCAGCTGGATGTTGGAGCGTGTCGGCGGTGTCGGTGAGGTCGGCGTGGAATAGCGATATTGTGCCGTCCGCCAGGGTCGCTAACCACGCTGGGTCCGACAGGTCTTGTTGTCCGGCTGCGTCGCGCAGCCGGTCGCCGGCCAGCCGGGCGTCGAGGAATGACGGCGATACATTAGAGGCAACGAGTTTCACTACTGAATCGTCTGGCGAGATGGTGTCCGCGTACGGGCCTTTGACACTCAGCAGTGCCGTTAGGTACGCGCCGATATCTGCTGTTACAGAGGGTGTTTCATCGGTTCGAACCACGCTTAGCACGGTTCCCTGCACTGCCCGCTGCAGCAGACCGAGTAGGCCTGAATCTTCGTCGCTGATTGGGGAGCCACTCTCCCCGGTGCGCAAGCCGAGCAGGAACTGCACCCGAGGTGTCCCGGCGTCATCGGTGAGCCGGGCCAGCGGGGCGAGGACGCCGGTGATGAGCCGGTCGGGATGGGTCGACTCGTCAACGCCGTCGACAGCGATCAGGGGGCGTTTCCGCCTGGCGATGAGGTGGGCCTTCAGCTGCTGGAAAGCGTCCTCGTCCGAAGTTGATCGACTGCCGCCGAGTAAATCGAGTAGTTCAACACAGAACTGTTCGGTGTCCATTTCGCGGGCGAGGACGGCCGCGTCAATGCATCCCTCCGGAGGCAGAACAGCGGGGCTGATGCCGTCGAGCACTGCGGGATTATTGCGACGGAACTGCGGGTCAGACAGGGTAACGGCGCGGGCCAGGATTGCTGATTTGCCAGACCCTGCCGCACCGGCGATGATCTGGATTCCTTCCCCGTCGCGCAAGAATTCGACGACGGACTCCATCAACTCGACCCGTCCAGAGAAGTACCAACCGGGATCCTCCTTGGAAATCCGCCCTGAGGCGCGTGAGGTCCAGTAGTCGTCAAGTTCCGCCTGGGTGATCGAGACCTGCTGGCGGGAGGCATCGACTAGGTCGATCGGCGGCACGTAGGCGGGGTTGGGCAGGCAGGGGGTGCAGGTCGGGTGCATAACTGATCGAGGCCAAATCGACATCGGTTCACCCAGTTCGGGGTGTTGGGTGAGAACTGATCCGATCTCGGTGAACAGCTCGTTGACCGTGAGGTAACTTCCCTTGATCTCGGCGGGGCCCTGGAGGCGCTCGTAGACCAGGCGCAGCAAATCCGCAAACTCGCCGACGCGGGTCTTGGTGTCAAAGTCGGCAGTGGCTAGGACCATCAAAGTCTTAAGTTCACGGCGGGCCTTGGGGAGGTCCTTACTCAGGAGTGCCCATTGGGAATCTAGGGCCCCAGCGCAGCAGGAGTCCACGATGATCAGGACGTGTTCGGCCCCGGAGCCCAGAACCACCGCAAGCAGGTCCACGGTGGAATAGCAGGTGTGCAGAGGATCCTTTTCGACGCTGTCAGGTAAGACGAGATAGTGATTTCCGCTCCCCCCCTTGACGCCGTGACCAGTGACATACAACACCAGCACATCGTCGGCATCGGCGCTGTCAAGTCGTTGTTCCGCGACGAAATCGGTTATATGTGAGCGTGTTCCGGGGTTTAGTGATTCGTGCTGGAATTCGCGGCCGTGAAGCGTTGGGGCGGTTAGCCAATCGCAAACTGTCTCGACCTGGGCGTCGATACGCGCGGCGAAGTCGTCGCGCGCGTAGTGGTAGTCCCGGACGGCGATCGTGACCAGCCGCCGCCTCCACTGGTCCTCGCCTGGCTGATTCATTCAGCCAGGCCAAGAATAATCACCTGGGCCGTTTCCTCGCGGCTCAGGTACTCTGACAGGGCGTGCGGGTCGCTACGCCGGTTAGTAACCGGGATGTCCTGGGCATGTGGCGCTAGCCCCTTACCGACCGTGACGACGTCCCACGGGTCATGGACGTTGAACCACAACAGATTTGTGCTAGGCACAACTGCACTGGCCGGTTGCTGTGGCAATGCCGACTGAATGGTGGCAAGCGGCAGCGGTGAGCCCAGCGTGACCAGTGTCCGGATATGGGGGGCGGCTCCCCGCTGTATTAGGTCGTAGACGATAACACTGCCCAGGGAATGCCCGGCCAGCACACGGGTATCGGCGTTGACCATATCGGTCACGATCTGTCGGATCTGCTCGCCCGCTTCCGGCACGAAGAGGTAAGCGTTGACTTGGCGCAGCTCACCGACCAGCAGCAGCCCGCGACCTGTACCCCAGCGCCGGTCGATTGCAGCTAACCCACGAAGCAGCGGAGGAGGAATGAGCGCAGGGGGAAATAGGGTAACGGAAGCTCCCACTAGCTCGTCCAACTCAGCCTCGGACATTCCTGCGGTGAGCTCGTCCAGCGCGCCAGCCACGAACGCGATCTCCTCGTCGTCCCAGGCGTGCTCCTCAACGCTGTCAAGGAAGCCTGACCCGTCCCGAAACAGATGTCCGTAGAACGGCACAGCCAACGACGGGAACTCATCTTCGGGACATTGCGCACGCCTCAGTCCGCGGTGAAACGCGTCCCGCCACAGTCTGGCTTGACGCTCGGGACCAGACCTCTGTTGCGCGATGCCGTGAACACCGACCACTGCCGCCACCGGAACCTCCTGCCGTACAGGCTGACCTGCAACTGTCGGGATAGTAACGACCAATCTCCACCGCGGGTTTGAATAGTCAAGCTGGCGCATCCTGACATGGGTGTCTGCACAAGCAGAGTCTCCGGGATCTCCAGGGCGCTTCATTTCGGTGCCGTCGCTGTTATCGGGAGATCGTCGTCATCTGGGCGACTCGTCGTCGGCGATCGCGGGCGCGACGCGGGCGAAGACGCGGCCGGCGTCTATGTCACCCGTGTACCGGCCACTGGTGCCCTCCGCCATCGGTCCGATTGTGAACTCTTCGTCGCCGATTTCGGTATACATGCCGCGGAAGAACAATGCTTCCTTTCCGACGGGGATCTCGTCGTTGCCTAGAGTGATCTTCAACGCCTTGATCGCGACGAATTCATAGACGGTGTCTAGTTGTGGCTCGATTTGCGTCTGCTGCCTGACGACTGTGAAGTTGCCGGTCATTGCGCCGGTGCGCGTCTCCCCGGCGAGAAGTTTTGCCGCCTCCAGGATCGCGACCGATTGATTCCCGGTCATCTCGGCAGGCATCCGGAGAAGCACTGCGACATGGTCCTGAATACGAGCAAGCGCGTCGGCTACCGCAGCCCATCGGCCCGCCTCACGATCACGGTCGCTGCTCGGCGCCAGCCCGCCGCTGCTGAACTCCTCTGGACCGTAGGTCGAGCCTATTCCGATCCGGTTTGGCGCATGCATGGCCGCCAGGAATTTCAGGCTGTCGACAATGTCTGCTGGCCGGCGGCCGTCGAGGTTGTACTCCACGTTGAAGTTCCAGGAGAGTTGTCGCCGGTCGGCGTCCCTTGCCAGCATCTCTATTGTGAAGAGTTCCGCGTTGTCGACCCAGATGCTGCGCGCGCCGCCTTGACCGCGGCTGAATTCGGTTTGCTTGATGGTCGTTTTGGCGATCACAGTGTCGGAGTCGGGCGCGAGCATCGCTATTGCCAGTTCGGTTTCCTCGTCGTTGACGGACTGCTCGACCACATTGACGACTTGGAGGCTGCTGCCGCTGAGGTCCCCACCCAGTCCCGCCGGGAGATCGAGGAATCCGCTGACAGTGCCCGCCGGCATCGACAGGGGCCCGCCGTAGTCGATGAACTTCTGCACCTGCGTTCGCAGTTCGTCGTCGAATGCGGGAACCGCAAGCTGCAGCCGCCAGGTGATCGGACGCTCCTCAAGTGCCGCCAACGATAGCGCGTAGATTTTGATGGTGACCCAAACCGAGTCCTGACACATTGCCCACGCGGCGACCAAACCCTCATCATCCGGAGACGGCTCATCAGGCGGCGGCTTGTCAGAAACATCAAAGTTATACTTGTAGAAGGGATCGCACGCATTTAGAGCCTTGTGGATTGCGCCTAGATCGCTCACTACGTCGGCAGGCATAAGCGGTTCGTTTTCTTGCCGATCCAGCCGACCTGACAGGATCTTGGTGAGATTGTCCATCTGCGCCTGTAGGCGTCCCTTGCCATCGCGGAGGTAGTAGTCGATGACCTTCGGATAGTTCGCGGCGAGGGTGTCGCACAGTAGTAAACCGTGTGTCTCGTAAGGGAAATCAACGCATGCATCCGCAATGTAAGTGTTTAGCCAGCCGAGATTTTGGGTGGTGAGGTCCAGTGGCATGACGAGGTGCCACTTCATGATCCGCCAATCCTCCTTGTTGCTGGCTGTGACGACCTTCGCGAATGATCTCTTAATCGCACGCTTTTCGGTACCGGTCAGGTTGCGGCAGTACCGCTTGACCTGCCAGACCTCACGCTCCCTACCCCAGCCGGACGGACCCGGAATGAAAATATCGATCCCGGCATCGCCCTGACTCGGACGTATCCGGACAGCGTTTGGGTGCTGACTGCACAACAACATTCCGACGACAACCTCAACGGCTTCGCCGGATTGCCGGGTCCATTCCACTCGAGCCACGATCCCCCGGGCCTTTCTGATCAAGCATCCCCGCTCGGCCATGCTACGAGGCGCCGCGGCCGGAGCAGGGCTAACCACGCCGGGTGAATCTCCGGCTGCAATCGGTCGTTCGGGTTCCACCTGCACCGTCAGAACTTTGCGACCCCATGTCAGGCCGACCGCAGTCGGCGCGCCCTTATCTACCGCCGATGCAAGCCCGGGGAACGGTTACCGACCCGCCGTGCTCGAGAGCGTCGAGCAGTTCACAGCCGCGGCGGTACTGGACCGTGATGGTTCGTGGTCGCTACGTCGCCCGGATCGCTGCAGTTGCGGCCTGGACGTAGCCGCTGCCAGGGGATCCCGAAGTGCGGATCGTCGACGCGCACACGCTCCTGCTCAAGCAGAGCCTGACAGACGCCGGGCACCACAATGCCGGCCACTGGGCCAGCTGTCGACGACAACGATCCGCGGCACTCCGGTTAGTGACGGATAGGTAATCCAGGCATCGGTTGGCGGCATTGAGTGCCTCGGTGAACGTTGCGCCGAAGTCTGTCGCCCGCGTCGGCCCACAAGTCACGACCGCCTTCTCGCCGCGAACCACAGACGTGACCCAACCGTCGAGCGACACCGAATCGGATGCTCGCGCCCGCTTTCGGAGCAGGAACGCAGCGCCGTTGCGCCATGTGTCACGCGCGTCCTGCTGCGGCACCCCTGCGTACTCTCCGACCGCCACCCAATCAATTATGGCCGTGACAATCCCTCTCACTGTCGGTCCGCAAAGTAACGTCACCTTCGTTCGGTGCTTGACGTCGGCGATAAGGGGGGCGCATGGATGCGTTCGGAATCCTCGACGAGGTCTTGGGCGACTACGAGAACTTCGTCAAGGGCTTCCTGGAGATCAAGGACGACCAGATCCGCAGCAAGGTCGAGAAAGAGATCGCCGACGGTCTGCTCTGGCCGGAGCCCTGGCTTGCACTCAACCCGGCGTTCGAGTCTGGCGGCACTGCCTCTGAGCTGGTCGAACGCAAGGTTCTGCACCCGGACGCGGTCAACGTGTTCCGAGCGCGCACGGAAGGCAACCCGACGGGCACAGAGATCGCGTTCCACCGCCATCAGACCGATGCCTTCGAAATCGCGAAGCGCCGTGAGTCCTACGTACTCACCACCGGTACCGGCTCCGGCAAGTCGATGGCGTACATCGTGCCGATCGTCGACCGGGTGCTGCGCGAGGGCTCGGGCAAGGGTGTGCGGGCCATCATTATCTATCCGATGAATGCCCTGGCCAACAGCCAGCGCAACGAGCTGGAAAAGTTCCTCGGGAAGACGAACCCCAAGGTCAGCTTCGCGCGATACACGGGGCAGGAGAACAGGGAGGAACGCGAGAAGACCCTCGCCTCTCCCCCGGACATCCTGCTGACCAACTACGTCATGTTGGAACTGATGCTCACCCGCCCGAAGGAGCGCAAGAACCTCATCAGCAGCGCAGAGAATCTGTCATTTCTGGTTCTCGACGAGCTGCATACCTATCGCGGCCGACAAGGGGCCGATGTGGCGATGCTGGTCCGCCGGTTGCGCGGCGCCGTTAAGTCGAATGACGTCCAGTGCATCGGTACCAGTGCGACGCTGGCCGGTCCCGGCACCAAGGCTGAGCAACGTCAGCAGGTCGCCGAATTGGCAACGAGGATCTTCGGTGTCGAGATTCCGGCATACAACGTCGTCGGGGAAACACTACGACGTGCGACAACTGGCGAGGCAGACCCGGCCACGCTGACAGCGCGGCTGGCAGCACCGACGCCGGCCGAGTGGGAAGAACTTAAGGCCGACCCACTGGCCGTCTGGACCGAACAGCACTTTGGTTTACACACTGACGACGAGGGCAAGCTCGCTCGACGCCCGCCTTCCAAACTCAGCGATGCGGCTACGAGATTGCACGACGAGACCGGCGTGGACGAGGTGGTCTGCCGGGAGAAGCTGCAGGAGCTACTGCTTGCCGGCTCACGGGCCCGCGATCCGCAAGGCCGTTCGCTGTTCGCCTTCAAGCTGCATCAGTTCATCGGCAAGGGCGACACCGTCTACACCACCCTGGAACCCCCGGCGAAGCGCTTCCTCACCACCCAGTACCAGCGCAGCGCACCCAATAGGCCCGCGGGACAGCCTCTCTTCCCATTGGCGTTCTGTCGCGAGTGTGGTCAGGACTTTCTCGTCGTGAACCTAGAGCGCGGCGGTGAGAGCTTCAGTCCTCGCATCCCAAATTCCGATCTTGTCGAAAATCCCGATGCCGACGGCCTGTTGCTCCTGACAGAGAACCCATGGCCCGATCCCCACGACCCTGCATTGCTCGAACTCGTCCCTGAGGACTGGGTGGTGTCCAGCGGGAGCGGTCAGATTCTGGACAAAGCTCGAATCACAAAGCTACCCAACTCATTACGTGTCGACGAGTTCGGAACCATCACCGACGACGGAATGCCGGTGGCCTTCTTCGAGCGGCTCGAATTCTGCCCGTCATGCAAGACGAGCTACGAGAGCGCCCGCCAGTCCCAATTCTCCCGCGTGGCCAGTCTTGGCACTGAAGGTCGCGCAAGCGCCGTAACGGTTCTCTCGCAATCAATCGTCAGAGCCCTCAGAAGCGAGTCCGACCTCGACAACGACGCCCGAAAGTTCCTGGCGTTCAGCGACAACCGCCAGGACGCAAGCCTGCAGGCGGGCCACTTCAACGACTTCGTGCTGGTCGGGCTGATCCGCTCAGCCCTGTACCGCGCCGCCGCCGATTACCAGGAACAGAACCCCGGAGAACCGCTCACTGACGAGAACCTCGGACCCGAAGTGGTGAAAGCGCTCAGCGGGAAGAGCCTCAAGTTCTTTGCCCGCGACGAAGAGACCGCCGACGAGCACATCCCGCGGAAGAAGATCGCCCGCGCACTGCGTGATGTCGTCGCCTATCGCTTGTGGGCTGATCTCAAGCGTGGCTGGCGTATCACGATGCCGAATCTGGAACAGACCGGACAACTGCGCCTGGCCTATGAGGGGGTCGACGAACTCGCCGCCAACGATGACAAATGGGCAAGCTACGGAGAACCACTGGCGGGCGTCAGCGCCGAGACGCGCCGCGACGTGATGCATGTCCTTCTCGACGAACTTCGCCGCAACCTCTGCATCGACACCGAGTTTCTCACCGACGAGAAGTTCGATGCCGTCCGGCGTGCCAGCAGGGAGTGGTTGAAAGACCCGTGGGCCATCTCCGATGACGCCGGCACGTACAGCGGCCTCGCCTACCCCGGTGGGCGACCCAAGGGTGCAACAGGGAGTGGCGCCGATCTTCACCTGTCTGGCTTGGGTGCCTACGGGCGCTGGCTGCGACGTCCCAATCGGTTTCCCGGCTTCCAGCATGCGCTCAAGACGGCCGACGCCCAGGGCCTCATCGAGAGCCTGATGGACGTCATGGCCGGCGCCGGCATCTTGGTGCGAATTCCGGTTCCCAAGCGGCCCACGGGTTACCAGCTGCGTGCCGACCTCATCGCCTGGTATCCCGGCACGGGTGAGCGTCGCGCGCCGGACCCCATCCGCAGTAATCAATCGGAGGGCCGGGTAAATCCGTACTTCCGTGCGCTCTACGCCGAAACCGCGAAGAAGCTCGTCGGCTTGGAGGCGCGCGAACACACCGCTCAGGTCGAGCCGGCCAAACGTCAGAAGCGGGAAGAAGAATTCAGCGAGGCCCGGCTTCCGGTGCTCTACTGCTCGCCTACGATGGAACTCGGCGTCGACATCAAGAGCCTCAATGTCGTTGGCATGCGAAATGTCCCGCCAACTCCCGCCAACTATGCGCAGCGTTCGGGACGAGCTGGCCGGTCGGGTCAGCCGGCAATCGCCCTGACCTACTGCGCTACCGGCAATGCGCACGACGCCTATTACTTCCGGCGCAGTCAGGACATGGTGGCCGGAGCGGTCGCACCACCGCGGTTGGAACTGGGCAACCAGGATCTGGTGCGCGCACACGCCCACTCGATCTGGCTGGTGAAGTGCGGCCTGGACCTCAAAGCCAGCATGGTCGACTTGCTGGAGATCGATCAGCCCGGCCAGCCTTTGCGCGCCGAGGTACTCACGACGATCGAGTCTCCGTCGAGTCGCAGCGCTGCCATCGCCGCGATCACCGACGTCCTGACGGCTACCACCGAAGTGACCGCGGCGCCGTGGTGGACGGAGACCTGGATCGCTGAAACCGTCGAGCAGGCGCCGACTCGCTTCAACCACGCCGCGGACCGATGGCGTGGGCTCTACAACGAGGCGCAAACGGAGCTGGACCAGGCCAACACGACCCTGAAAACCATCGGTGCGTCCGAAAGCTCGAAACAACGTGCCCGCGGCCGCATTTCGGAGGCACGTGCTGCTCTCGACCTTCTGAAGGGCCAGGTCGACGATGTGCTTCAGGGTGATTTCTACACGTACCGCTACTTCGCCTCGGAGGGCTTTCTGCCCGGTTATTCCTTCCCGCGGCTGCCGCTTTCGGCGTTCATTCCGGCGGAACGGCGCACCCGCAGCGGCGGGGAAGGAGATTTCATCCAGCGGCCCCGGTTCATGGCGATCAGCGAGTTCGGACCCGGCGCGTTCATCTACCACGAAGGGGCGCGATACGAGGTCAACCGGGTCAGCCTGCCCGCGCGAGACGACGGCACTGGCGTCAACATCACCGAGATCAAGCGCTGCAGCGCCTGCGGTTACCTCCATGAGTCCACCGACCCCGATCTCTGCCAGCATTGCGGTTCGCCGTTCGCGCCGGAAAGCACACTAACCAACTTGATGCGGCTGCTGTCGGTCAAGACTCGTCGCCGCGACCGGATCAGCGCCGACGAGGAGGAACGCCAGCGCGCCGGACACGAAATCGTCACGACGATTCGTTTTGTGCCGCACGGAGTTCGGGCCGGACAACTCACAAGCACGATCACCGAAGGTGGACAAGAGCTCGGCACCATGACCTACGGCGACACCGCGCTGATCCGCCGGATGAACGTCGGTCTGCGCCGCCGCAAGGACAAGGACGTCCGCGGGTACGTGCTGGACACCGTGGAGGGGCGCTGGTGCAAAGAGGCAGATCTGGCCAAGAACGTGCACGGCGAGGCCCCGCGGTATCAGAGAGTGATCCCCCACGTCGAGGACCATCGCAACGCGCTGCTGCTGCATCTAGACCCATCGATCGCTGCGGATCAGCGGATGGCGGCAATGTATGCGCTCAAACGTGGCATCGAGGCCGTCTACCAGTTGGAAGGCTCCGAACTTGCGGTGGAAGCGCTTCCCAGCAACACAGGCGACCACGCGTGGTCGCGGTTGTTGTTCTTCGAAGCCGCCGAGGGCGGAGCCGGCGTGCTGCGTCGCCTTGCCACAGAAGATGGGCAACTACGTCAAGTGGCGCGAAAAGCGCTGGAAATTCTGCACTTCGACCCCGACAGCGGTGAAGACCTCCACCGCGCACCGCATGCGATTGAGGACTGTGCACAGGCCTGTTACGACTGCTTGCTGTCCTACAGCAACCAGTGGGACCACCAGCACCTGGACCGCCACCGCGTTGTCGACCTGCTCCGACGACTCGCCACATCCAATGTGGCCGTCGGAGCCGGCGGCGAGGACCGAGCGGCACAACTTGAACGCCTGACCAAGGCCTGTGACAGCGAGCTGGAGAAGCGGTTCCTCGTCCTGCTGGAACAGCACGGCTTCCGGCTCCCTGACGATGCCCAGAAAATAGTGGGCGGCTATTACGTCCGACCTGATTTCGCTTACCACACCGACGGTATGGACGTTGCCATCTTTGTCGACGGCCCCGTCCACAACACCGCGCATCAGCAGGAGAAAGACGAGCAGGCACGCATGAAGCTCGAAGATGAGGCGGGGTGGATGGTGCTGCGCTTCCACCATGACGATGCAGATGCCAGCTGGCTCACAACCATTGCAGAACACAGCGGTGTGTTCGGCGAAGCGAAGGCGAACGCATGACGACGGTCGACTACCCCGCCGGCAGCCTGGTCAATGCCCGCGGCCGGGACTGGCTCGTTCTACCGGGTTCCCCCGATGGCACGCTGCTGGTCCGCCCCCTCGGGGGTCACGAGCACGAGACCACCGTGCTGCTGCCCGAGATCGACGACTTCGCGGCAGCCACATTCGAACCACCGACGGTCGACGACCGCGGGGACGCCGGCCGGGCCCGCCTGCTTCGCGATGCGCTCAGGCTCTCCTTTCGCGCCAGCGGCGGCCCGTTCCGTTCATTCGCGCGCCTGGCCGTCGCGCCCCGCAACTACCAACTGGTTCCGCTGATGATGGCGGCCAACCAGGATGTCACCCGGTTGCTGATCGCCGACGGCGTCGGTATCGGCAAGACGGTCGAGGCGGGACTTATTGCCGCCGAGCTGCTGGCCACCGGGGAAGCGCAGCGGTTGGCGGTGTTGTGCTCGCCCCAGCTGGCGCCGCAATGGCAGGGCGAGCTCCGACACAAGTTCGGTATCGACGCGCAACTTCTGTTGCCATCCACGGTCAACCGGCTGATGCGTGGCGTCCCGTTCGGATCCAACGTCTACCAGCACTACCCGTATCTGGTGATCTCTACCGATTTCATCAAGCAGAAGTCCCGTCGTGACGAATTCGCCTTGCACTGCCCGGAATTGGTGATCGTCGACGAGGCGCATACCTGTGTGGCATCCGCCGGCGTCGGCAAGTCCTCCCAGGCTCATCTGAGATATGCGTTGCTGCGCAAACTCGCCGACGACCAGCAGCGCCACCTGCTGCTGCTGACCGCGACTCCACACAGCGGCGACGACAGCGCCTGGCAGTCGCTGATCGGCCTGCTCGACGACCGCCTCGGCGACCTGCCGGCAGACCTGTCCGGCCGCGACCGCGAAGACGACCGCAAACTGTTGGCCAAGTACATGATCCAACGCCAACGCGCCGACATCCGCGAGTACCTCGACGAGGACACCCCGTTCCCCGATCGCGAAACCACCGAGACCGCGTACAAACTCACCGCGGGATACCGCCAACTGTTCGACGACGTGATGGACTACGTCCGCGAACAGGTCGCCGACCCCAAGCTCAGCGCGGTGCGGCAACGCGTCCGGTGGTGGTCGGCGATCGCGCTGCTGCGGTGCCTGGCCTCCAGCCCGGCCGCAGCCGAACAGACCCTGCTCAACCGTTCGGCGGTCGCAGCCGCCGAGGACGAGAGTGAGGTGGACGCCTACGCCGAACCCCGTGTGCTGGACACCGATCTGGACGACACGCTCGAAGCCGAGGACGTCACCGTCGGCGCCGATACCGGCGACACCGACACACCCGACACGCAGAGCCGAAAGCGCCTGCGCGATTTAGCGTCTGCCGCGGCGGCACTGAAGGGCCCGCGGTCTGACGCGAAGCTCAAGCGACTCATCCCGCTGCTCAAGGAACTCCTCGACGAGGGCTACCACCCGATCGTCTTCTGCCGCTACATCCCCACCGCCGACTATCTCGCCGAGCACCTGACTTCAGCCCTGTCAAAGGTCAAAGACCTCAAGATCGACGCCGTGACCGGAACTCTCCCTCCGGAGGAACGCGAATCCCGCGTCGATACCCTCAGTGTCCACGACGGCCCCCGCCTGCTGATCGCCACCGACTGCCTGTCGGAGGGCATCAACCTGCAGGACGGCTTCAGCGCCGTCGTCCACTACGACCTGGCGTGGAACCCCACCCGCCACGAACAACGTGAAGGTCGCGTCGACCGATTCGGCCAGCAAGCCCCCACCGTGCGCACGGTGACGTACTACGGCGAGGACAACGGCATTGATGGCATCGTGTTGCAGGTCCTCATCCGCCGCCACGAGAACATCAAACGCAGCATCGGCGTCTCCGTGCCGATCCCGGTCGATTCCACCACCGTGATGAAGGCGATCTGGGAGTCGCTGCTGTTGCGCGGCAAGGAAGCCGAACAGATGACCCTCGACTTCGCCGATGCCACCTCCAAATCCTTAGCAGAACAAGTGGAGGTCGAATGGACCAACGCGGCCGAACGGGAGAAGGCATCGCGTACCCGGTTTCGGCAGGCCGGACTCAAACCCGACACCGTCGAACACGCCCTGGCCGAGGTCCGCCGCGCCCTCGGCGGGCCAGCTGATGTCGAAACCTTCGCCCGTACAGCACTATCCATTCTCGGTGCTCCGGTCAGCGACACCGACGATGGGTTCACCGCGATCGTCACCGCCCTCCCGGCCGCGGTACGCGATCAACTCCCGCCCACCAAGAACGGGCGACTGCACTTCCACCGCTCGCTGCCTGTCCCGGCCGGGCACAGCGTGCTGACCCGCACTGACGCCACGGTCGATGCGCTGTCACGTTATGTCCTCGACGCCGCACTCGACTCCCGGCTCGACCCGTCGGCCCGACCCGCCCGCCGCGCCGGCGTGATGCGCACCCGCGGAATCGCCAAGGTGACCACGTTGCTCATGGTGCGGCATCGGCTGGAGATCACCATCCAGGGCTCGGCCGGCACCGTCAAGCAAGTCGCCGAGGAAGCCAAGTTCCTTGCGTTCACCGCGAGCGGCGACACCCTGACCTGGTTACCGCAGGCCGAGGTCGACGCGCTGCTGTCCTTGACGCCGTCGGGCAACGTCGACGACGCGCTGGCCCGAATGCAGTTAGGCCGTGCACTGGGGCGCCTGCAGGCGCTCACCAAGCACCTCACCACAACAGGTGAAGACGCTGCAACGGACCTGTTGTCCGAGCATCAGGCGGTGCGCAGCGCCTCCAAGGCCGGCGGACGCGCACCCACCGTCCGGTTCCTGCCACCTGCCGACGTGCTCGGTATCTACGTGTTCCTGCCGGAAGCGGGTGCCAGATGACCGCACTAACGGTCTTCCGTGCCGTCCGCGCGGTCGGCACCGCGCTGCCCTCCGAAGCCATCCCGCGGGCCAACGAACTGCGCATGCCAGGTCAGACCGCGGACGCCTACCAGCTGTCACCGGGGATGGCGGTCAACGGTGCCATCGCCCGCGCGTGGGAAGCCATGCTCGCCGCGCACCACACCTGGCGCGCGGCCCTGGAGCGGCTCCCGGACAGTGACGCCGCCACCAAACTCACCCGAGACAAGTGGCTGCTGCCGCTGCTGTACGAGCTGGGCTGGGGCCGGCCCGATGTCGTCAGCGGCGGCCTGGCCGTGCCGCCCGGCCTCGGTGAGACCGAGCCACCCCATTTTCCCATCTCGCACCGCGTCGCCTGGCCCGACGCCGCGAACGCCACAGCCTGGGTGCCGCTGCACCTGGTGGGTGCCGGAATCGACCTGGACACCAAGACCGCGGGGGTGACCGCCCGGGCGCCGCAAGCCATGGTGCAGGACTACCTCAACCGGGAAGACCATGCGCTGTGGGCGATTGTGTCCAACGGCCACCAACTGCGACTGCTGCGCGACGCCTCCAGCCTCACCCGGCAGTCCTTCATCGAATTCGACCTCGACGCGATCTTCACCGACCAGCTCTACTCCGACTTCCGCATCCTGTTCCTGACCGTCCACGCCAGCCGGTTCGCGCCCCGCTTGGACGACAAGGCGGCGAAAGCGGTTGTCGACAGCGAGGACTCCGATGAGGACGCGGAGGTCGAGCAGGCCGAGCCCAAACTCGATAACTGCTGGCTGGAACGCTGGCGTACCACCGCCATCGACGACGGCGCCCGCGCCCTGCTGAACCTGCAACACGGCATCGCGGTGGCGCTGCAGGAGCTCGGCACCGGCTTCGTCTCGCACCCAGCCAACGCCGCCCTGCGCGAGACGCTGGCCGCCGCCACCGACGCCGACCGCGATCTGCAGCGCGCACTGCTTCGCATCGCCTACCGGCTCGTCGTGCTGTTCGTGGTGGAGGACCGCGGTCTGCTGCACCGCTCCGAGGTCCCCGAAAGTGCCCGCACCCTGTATGCGGACTACTTCTCCGCCGCACGATTGCGCCGACTGGCCGCCGAACCGATCGGCGGCTGGCACACCGACCTGTGGCAAGCGCACCAGATCGTCACCGATGCGCTCGCCGGCGACGGACTACCCGCGCTCGGCCTGAGTGGGCTTGGCGCCAGCCTCTTTTCACGGGACGCGCTGAGCATCCTCGACGGCGCCGAGCTGGCCAACCGGGCGCTGCTTGCCGCGGTGCGGGCGCTGTCACAGATCGACGACCCGGTCACCGGACTTCCGCGCTCGGTCGACTATCGCAACCTCGACAGTGAAGAACTCGGCGGCATGTACGAGGGATTGCTGGCCTACACACCGCGCTACCACGCCGACGAGAGGACGTTCACCCTCGACGTGTCCACCGGCAACGAACGAAAGAAATCCGGCTCGTATTACACCCCATCGGATCTGATCGCGCTCGTGCTAGACGAGGCGCTAAACCCGCTGATCGACGAGGCCATTCGGGAATCCGACCCCGAACAGGCGCTGCTGGATCTCACGGTGGTCGATCCGGCCTGCGGCAGTGGCCATTTCGTTGTCGCTGCCGCCCGCCGGATCGCCGCCGCGCTGGCCACCGTGCGCACAGAAGAGACCGAACCCACGCCCGCCGCCCTTCGGGCTGCAACCGCTGATGTCATCGAACGCTGCGTCTACGGCGTGGACCTCAACGATCTGGCAATCGAGATCACCAAGGTGGCGCTGTGGCTGGAGGCGTTCGACGCCGACCGGCCGTTTCCGTTCCTCGATGCGCATTTCCGCGTCGGCAATACACTGCTGGGCACCACCCCTGAACTGCTACGCCACAACATCCCCGACACGGCCTTTGTGCCGCTGGGTGGTGACGACAAGGAGTGGACGTCCAAGCTCAAGGCCCGCAACAAGTCCGAACGTCAAGCCGACCAGGACCAGTTGACGTTGAGCTTCGGGCCCGACACCCTCAATGTCGAAACCAGCCAGTTCACCAAGGCCGCCCGCGAAGCCGATACCGGCACTGTCGCGTCGGTGGCCGCCCTGCGCGCCCGCGCCGACGCGTGGCGACGCTTGGAAGCCGATCCCGACCTGGTGGCCGCGAAACTGGTGGCGGATACATGGTGCGCGGCGTTCGTGCAACCCAAGACCGGGGCGACGACGTCCGGCCAGGGCATCACTCACGCAACCGTGCGCGCTCTCTCAGAGGCTCCGGAGTCAGTGCCCGACACCATCGTCACCCAGGTCAATGCCCTGGCAAGGCAGTACCGGTTCTTCCACTGGCATTTGGAGTTCCCCGGCATCTTCACCGTGCCCGACGACGGGAGCGCCGAAGCCAGCACTGGGTGGACGGGTGGCTTCTCGTGCGTCCTGGGCAACCCGCCGTGGGATTCGCTACAACTTGAGGATAAGCAGTTCTTCGGCAATCTCGGCCGGGTCGACATCGAGAACGCCTCGAACGCGAGTGCGCGGAAAAAGATGATCGCCAAACTCGAGTCATCAGACCCAGACGTATTCAGGCTATATAACGATGCACGGCGACGCTCTGACGCGACTAATCATCTGGTACGTGGCGGGCGCTATCCGTTGACAGCGCAAGGAAAGATCAACACGTACAGCGTGTTTGCCGAGACCATGCGAACCATCCTGAGTCCCGAGGGACAGGCCGGCATCATTACACCGACAGGCCTCGCCACCGACAACACAACTGCACCATTCTTCGCTGACACCCTCAGCAACCACCGGCTGTATGCGTTTTATGACTTCGACAACGAAGCAAGAATCTTCCGTGATGTCCACCATGCGTACCGGTTCGCAATCACGACGATGACCGGATCTCTACGCGAGGTCGGCCGCACCAAGTTCGCCTTCCTCAACCGGCACGTCTCGGACGTTGCGGACAAGCGATTCCAACTAGCGGCCAAGGAAGTTCTGGCGCTCAATCCGAACACCGGAACGTTGCCAATGTTCCGCAGCCGCGACGACGCCGACATCACGCTCGGCATCTACTCACGACACCCGATCCTCATCCGCGACAATGATCCGGAAGGCAATCCCTGGGCCCTCTCGTTCAGCCAAGGTCTGTTCAACATGGCCTCGGACTCCGGGTTGTTTCACACCGCCGAAGACCTCGCCGATGCGAAATTCGACGGCTGGTCCTACAAACGCGGCAATAAGGAGTACGTGCCGCTGTACGAGGGAAAAATGCTGTGGCACTTCGACCATCGATTCTCTACATACCGCAAGGCGACGCCAGCCCAACTTAGAATGCAGACCCTGCCGCGAGTCTCTGACGAAGAACACGATGATCCCAACCTTGAGGCCCTGGCCCGCTACTGGGTCGAGAGAACGGTAGTTGCTGCAAAGCTCGATGACCGATGGGACGCAAACTGGCTACTCGGGTGGCGCGATATAACTGGCACCGAGAAGGTACGTACCTTCGTGCCCGCCGTACTGCCAGCATCTGCCGTCGGCGACAAGTTCCTCCTCGCTCTTCCGAGTGAGGCCACGGCCGCTACCCGCCTGCACGCCGTCTGGTCCAGCCTGATATTCGACTACGTCTCGCGCCAGAAGATGAGTGGCACGTCGTTGAAATACTTTATGGTCAAGCAGCTCGCATGCCCAATACCCAAGCAGTTCAAGAGTCCTGCCCCCTGGCGCCACAGCGAGCAGCTCGATAATTGGATCAAGCCCTACATCCTCGAACTGTCCTACACGTCGTATCGCGTATGTTCATACTCGCGTGATCTCGGCGACGACGGTAAGCCATTCCGTTGGGATCCCGATCGCCGAGCCCTACTACGCGCCGATCTCGACGCCGGCTTCCTCCACATCTACGGCCTGGACCGCGACGAATCAGAACACGTGTTGGGTTCCTTCCCCATCGTTCGCAAGTACGACGAACGAGACTTCGGCGAGTACCGCACCAAGCGTCTCGTGCTGGAAGCCTACGACCGCATGGCCGAGGCCATCGCCAACGGCGGAAAGGGATGGAAGCCGCTTGCCGATCCACCCGCCGGCCACGGTCCCCGTCACTCCGAATAGTCAAGCAACGGAAGAACAATGCCACTCGCCATCGACAAGGGATCCCGCAAAGACCTGGGCAAGCTGGAGAAGCCCGTCTACATCCGCGTCACCGAAGGCTTCGACGAGTTCGACCGGACAATACTCGCGAAGAAGCTAGGACCGCCGAGAATCGTGCCGACCGACGGGATCGACGAAGCATGACTGACTCAGATCCAGATACTTCTGAACTCCACATACAGTTCCCGAACGAGTACTTCCACTCGGTGTCAATCAACATGCTCTGGCATCCCGACGGCGGCGTCTCCCCAGACGAGGCTGTCAACCCGGACGACGGCACACTTCGACCTGGCGTCAAGCCCTGCACGCAGGGCACCGGTTTCTTCTATCGGTTCGAAGGAAGGAACTTTCTGGCCACTGCGCGCCACTGTTTTACGGATCGGGCGTGGCGCACTAACGAATACCTGGAACCTCCGGTGACCCCCACGCACTTGACCATGCGCGTGCGCACCATGCCTCGCTCAGAAACCTTAGATGCCAATCATCTTGGCTTCGTCGATTTTTGCCTGAAACTAGTTGACGAAGACGAGAACCCACTATGGTTCGAGCACCCCCGCGGCTTCCAGGTAGACATCGCGGCGCGCCCACTCGATGACCTGGCTGTAGGCGAATTGCTATTCCTTCCGCTGGAACCTAAAGACGCCGCATATGGAACGGATCCGCGGTTCTGGGTGACAGACGACGTCTACACCGTCGGATACCCGTTTGGCCTTGACCATGGCTTTCTCTGGCCGATCTGGATGCGCGGCACCGTGGCATCCGAACCCGCGCTCTACTTCCCCTACAGAGGGGAGGAGTATCCGCTGTTCCTAGTGGATTCGCGAACCCGCCCCGGACAATCCGGTTCACCCGTGTTTCTGCGTAGGCGGCACTTCACAGACATCGCCTCCGATGACGTGCTACCTCGTTTGCGGCTCATCGGCATTTACTCAGGGCGCCTAAATGAAGAGTCTGAACTCGGTTTCGCTTGGCACATAGGAGAACTCGACAGGCTGTGCCACGCCAAACAGCACGCACCGAAGAGCAAATCGTAAATTGCCCGGGAGATCAAAAATGCCACTCGCCATCGACAAAGGGTTCCTCAAAGACCTGGGCAAGCTGGAGAAGCCCGTCTACAACCGCGTCACCGAAGTCTTCGACGAGTTCGATGCCGCGACCCACACCGGGCTGCATCTCGAGAAGATTGCGAACGCCCGCAACCCGCGGTTCCGGTCCATCCGCATCGACCAAGCCTGGCGCGGCATCGTGCTGGCCCCCGTCACCGGCGACGTCTACACATTGCTGAAGGTATTGCACCACGACGACGCCTACGCGTGGGCGCAACGCAGCAATGTCTCGGTCAACTCCGCTACGGGCGGTATCGAGATCCGCGACGAAGCCGAACTCGACCGCCAGATCCCCGAAATGGCAGAAGCGGCCAAGACCGCCGGCACCCCGATCTTCGCCAACGTCAAAGACGGTGAGCTGGCTAAGCTCGGCATAGACGAGAAGGTGCTGGCGTTCGCGCGGACCGTCACCGATGCCGCTCAACTCGACGCGGCGAGATCCTTTCTGCCCGAGACGCAGTGGGATGTGTTGTTCGGTCTCGCCGCCGGCTTCACCCCCGAGGAAGTCTGGGGAGACCTCGGCGCGCAAATTCTGAGCGAACCCGTCGACACCAAGGACATCGATGCCGCCATCCTGCGCAGCAGCGACCGGGTCGTCCTCGTCTCCGGGCCCGACGAACTGATGGACGTGTTCGCCTACCCATTCGCCACCTGGCGCGTGTACCTGCACCCGACGCAGCGCGCCGTCGTCGACGCGGCCTACACGGGCCCGGCCCGCGTCACCGGCGGCCCCGGCACTGGTAAGACTGTTGTCGCCCTGCATCGCGCGCATATGCTCGCCCAGCGTGGTGACGGCAAGGTACTCGTCACCACCTTCACCTCCACGCTGTCCGACACGCTGCAGTCCGGGCTCGACATGCTCGTCGACGACGAAAGGGTCGATGATCGGATCGAGGTGTCACACGTGGACCGGATCGCCCACCGCCTCTTCCGCAAGAGTCACGGTGCACCGCACATGCTCGGCTCCGAGGACGAGAAAGCGTTGTGGGCCGGGCTGATCGACGAACTCGGCCTCACCTTCACCCCCGTGTTCCTGTCCGAGGAATGGCGGCAGGTGGCCCTGGCCCGTCGCATAAGTACCGCGGACGCCTACCTCGCCACCAAGCGGACCGGTCGCGGCCGCGCCCTCGGAGCAGCCCAACGAACGCAGGTGTGGCAGGCCATCTGGGCGTTCGAACAGGCCCTTACCCAGCAGGGCGTGTGGACGCACGAAACCATCCGGCGCGAAGCGACCCGCCTTTTGGAGGAATCATCCGATAAGCCGTTCCGCCACATCATCATCGACGAGGCCCAGGATCTCAGCCCGGACCAGTGGCGCCTGCTACGCGCCGCGGTCGCCAAAGCACCCGACGATATCTTCATCGCCGGCGACACGCACCAGCGCATCTACGACAACCGGGTCAGCCTGCGCGAGGTCGGAATCAACATCGCCGGCCGGTCCTCCCGACTGAACATCAACTACCGCACCACCGCCGAGATCCTCGGCTGGAGCTTGGGCCTGCTGCGCGGTGAACCGATCGACGACATGGAAGGCGGCCTGGACTCCATCGCCGGCTGCAAGTCCTACGTGCACGGGCTACCGCCGGCACTGAGTGGACACCACAGTGCCGACGAGGAGGCCAAGTTCATCGCCTCGTCGGTGAAGGAATGGATCGACAGCGGAATTGCACCGTCGGAGATTGGGATTGCGGTCCGAGCGATGTGGTCGGCCTCGAAAATCCACAGCTCCCTTAACGCGGCCGGGATCGGCAGCGTCGACCTTGCGAAGGCAACGGACGACGACGATGTCGTGCGTGTCGGCACGATGCACCGCATGAAGGGACTCGAATTCCGCTGTATGTGTGTCGCTTGTGTCAGCGCCAAGCAGGTGCCAGCCGCCAACGCCGTGACCCCGATCGAGGACGACAAACAGACGCATCAACAGGACCTGGAGCGCGAAAAGTGTCTGCTGTTTGTTGCCTGCACCCGGGCACGCGAGGAGCTTCTTGTCACTTGGCACGCTGAGCCCAGCCCGTTCCTGACCACCCCCAGGAACGACTCATCAGAGGCTTGAACAGTTCGAGTAGACGAGACTAAAGGAATCTAGCCACCCGAGTCGCTGCCTTGAGCGCGGTACCACTTCGAGTAACCGGAAACGACCTCGTCGTTCACAATTCCTGTGCCAGCAAAAAGAAGCTGCTCTCTGAGTAGCTTCGAGTCCCGCTCAGATATCCGCAAGAGCGGTCGCCGCAGCCTTAGTGACCAACTATCGCCAAGGTCTTTCAGCGCGTCAAGCTGCGACACGTGCTCTGCTAGGTTGACGCCTGAGCCAAATGGAACAAGCGTCTCAAGTTCCAAGTCGCAGCCGACGGGATATCCGCGCCCACCAAAGAACACCGGCTGATCAAGCTGCGTCAGGTCGCTCGTTACGCGAGCTGTGCCGATTACGCGGCCTCGGTCACGAGTTGAGTTCTTGAAGGCCCCTCGTGTGGTGTACACCATTAGTTCGTCGTCGATCTTTAGTGATCGGACTTCTGCCCTATGCGCGCCCTTCCCCGCGCCTGGGAACGCTGTGCGGCGAGCATCGAGAATCCAGCCCAGTGCCTCGCGGTCACCGATTATGAGCAGGAACGTTGACATCGATCCGATATACACCAATTACCTGGTGCCGATTGGTTGATTTCGAACAAACTGTCTAGACAGCATTCTGATAGCCGAGCGGACACGGAGGGGTCAACAATCGCGGCTCTGCACCAATTGATCACCGCGCTCGGCGGCCGAATCAGGGCTTGTATCTACCAGACCGTGAACAATCCGTCTGGAAGAAGCAAAGCTGAGGTCGCAACCGATTGCACCTAACCGCCCTGGCGTGAACAGTACTTGACAATGGTCCCTCCCTTTTAGACGAGGTTGCCGGTCACGACGTCGGCCCATGTCCGATGCCGGTCACCGCCGATCCGGCGAGTCATCCATGCCGGTGGTTGTGGAACCGCGCCCTGCCGCATCCGGCGCTCGACGTCGAGCGGGCTGACGATGGTCACTCGCCCGGCGCCGTGTACCAGCACATCGTGCGCCACGGTAAGCGCGGCCACGCAATCCGGTTGATGTTGGCCTGCCTGCCATAGAACGGCTTGCGCCTCAAGGCTCGGCAGGTGCCCGGCTAATTGGACGGTTCCGGTCTCCAGACCCTGAATCAATTTGGCACTGCGGGCCATCGCGTCACCCCGTCCTCGGTCGCTGCGTTTCGGTGGCCAGCTCGACACCCGCACCAGGTGCGGCAGCCGGTAGCGCCGCAGCGCCGTGTTCAGCACCGACAGATAACCCTCGCGTGCGGTGAATGTCTCGATCACGATTTCGGATGCACCGCTGTCGATGGCCAGTTCGACTGCCACCGTTGCCCACCGTTCGGGTGTCATTGGCTCGCTGACATCGCGATGCACGACAACGGTGCCCGAAGTGGTCAACGAGGCCGCGACGATGCCGGCCGCGTCACCCTCGCCAGAGTCGGACGGATCGACGCCGATGACGGTGCGCACCAGCCCGGCCGGCAGAGCCGGCAGCCGCCAGAGGTCCAACCATTCGCGGCGAATCACATTGCCCTCGGGGCTCGCCGGGACGCCTTGAAATTCGGCCCACCAGGTTCGCTCACCGACTGACCGACGCTGGTCTGCGAAGTCCTCGGCGGTGCGGCCCACCGCCGAAACCATGGGCTCGCCGGCCGCACGGCCCAGCGAGTCGGGCACGGCGCGCGGCTCGCCGATGGCTGGGATGTTCACGTAGCGCCAGCGGTCGGGTTCCTCGGCGAGAAGGGTGCCAATCAAGTCCTCGGGGTGCCATCGGGTGCCGATGACGACCACCGAGGCGCCGGGATGAACGCGAGTCATAAGCGTTGCGCGGAATTCATGGACGACCTTGCGTCGCAGCGTCGGCGAGTCGGCCTCCTGCATGTTCTTGATCGCGTCGTCAACGACAAGGAGGCCGGTCGCGCCGAAGCCGGTGATGCCGGCCAGGATTCCGGCGGCGAGCATGCCGCCGCTGTGCCCATCGAGTTCCCAACGACCGACCGATGTTTTCTCAGCCGATAAGCGCAGGCCGAGCAGGTCGCCGTGCTCGGCGATGATGGCCCGCGCCGCCGCGCTGTGCGCCTGCGCGAGAGTGTCGGCATAGCTGGCAAGGATGTGCCTAGCATCGGGATCGCGGCGTAGTGCCTCGACGCAGCCGAGCACCGCGGCCGTGGTCGATTTCGACTCACGCGGCGGCATGCAAATGATGATGCGGTCATCGGGTGTCCGTATGGCGCGGTCGATTTCGTCGCTGACCAGTGCCACCGCAGGGGTGACTCGGTAACCGAGCACCGCTCGCCAGCCAAGGTCCGCCGGTGTGGTCGGGGCCCTGCGAGAGCGCACTTGGGCCAGGTGTTCAGCTTCCGCCAGAGCGTGCGCGGCGTGCACGGGATTGCCGAACGTGAAAGGCTTTGACCCGCCTAGTTGCGCTGTCATCGGTGTCCCACTCGATCCATGAGCAAGCGGTCGCAGGTTTGAGGGCGAGCACATATCCGCCGGTCAGAGAGCATATTGCCGGGTTTCGCCGCCAGCTGTGACGATGTGGTGTTGCCGAAATGTTGACAATCGCCGGCCGGAGGCGAGGTCATCAGGGCGGTCAATCCGGCCAGCACGTCCTGTCCGGCCCCCCATCGGGGCCTCGGCTGCCCGACGCGCACGCTCGGCGCCGGACGGCGGCGCGATCTGCCGACGCATGTATGGGTAGCTGTATCCACGAACTGCCAACACCTCGTCGAATGACACCTTGACGCGCCGCTGGCATAGCGGCAGTGGTTCGGGCTGGGGCTCGACGGGCTGCGCCGGTGCAGGTTCGGTTCGGTTGGTGCAGAGTCGTGCTCGATTGACCACAGCGCCTCGGCGATGCGATGCAGCAGCGTGCGCTTCATCGGTCGCCGGCCTCACGCTGTCACGGATAGCGGTCGATGACTGCCCACGCTGCGGCTTCGGCCTCGGCTAGGACGTCGCGCGGAAGGTCGGCCAAGGTATCCAATATATCCGCTTCGGACACAACGGGTTTCGGCTCAGGGGCAGCGTCATCGTCAACGCTGGCGTATTCGCGGCCGTACGGCTCACGGCCCGACACATTCAGCGCGGGCGGGCGAAGGGTTGACCCTGCGGGATCTTCGCGATTACGTGCCACAGCAAGCCACTGCGCCAACTCGGCCGCCGGCAGTCCACCGAACCCGAGCACGGAGCGGCAGATTTCTACGTGTGCCGGCCAGAGCGGATCGGTGGGACCGTCGCAGACAGCGAACACCTCGCGGCAGCGTTGTGCGGCTTGGCCGGCCATCACCGCGCCGGTCAGCGTGCCCTCGGTGACCTGGCGCATGAGCACGGCCACGGCAGGGCCCAGGCCCACGTGTCATCGTCGGTGTCGCGGCGCGCACGGCGTAAACGTGCCGAAATACAGTTCCTCCCAGATCCGGAGGAGCTGGTCATGCAGCTCCCACACCTCTTCGGCGTCGAGCCTGCCTGTGCCGGCCAGCTCGGCGAGTCGGTACTGCGTGGCCGCTAGCAGCTGCGTGCCCTTGGCATACGCATACTTCGCGCGGTCGGCGATGTCTTCAACATCCCGGTTAATCGCAGGTGTCTGCGTCTGGTCGCTCCTCACTGAATTCGTTCCGGCTCCACCGACTTGATGGGGTGGTCTGTGTGGGCTGCAAAAGGTTGTACATCTCTGATTCGTTGCCCCTCAGCTGTTTTCATGGCCAGGGGCGACGGGTGCTGCCACCCCCGGCCATCGGTTAACTACTAGTCGCCGGACCAGGCGAACATGACAGGCAGCCAGGTGGGCACCAGATAGCCGTCCACGAATAGCTCGTCACCGAAGTCGATGGCCGGCAAGCGCACCCCCTCGCGACCATCGTCGGTGTAGTCCTCCAGCAGCACCATCCCGCCGGCCTCGTACGTTGCGGCGTCGGTGCGCTCCAGGACGATGCGAGGCTCCTTGGCGAGCATCGCCTCGATAACGGCCAGGAACTCCACTGTCCCGCAGTTCCACAGCACCACGTTGGGCGGGTCGGCCATCGGTGTCGTGCCGACACCGTCGCCGACCGCGTGGTTACCGATCGTCATGGTTTCTTTGCCGAGAATCCGGATACCGAACTGCGACACCTCGTCGGCGACATCCATGACTGTGACGGCACCTTGGTCCCGCACCAAATCGATCGCCGCCTCTACGGCTCTCTCTCGGGAGGCGTCCATCGACCGCAGGTACCTCAGGTGCTCCTGGGTGTCGTTGATGTAGTCCTCATCGAAATACTCTGGGACGTCTGGCATTTCGTTAACCTCATATCTTCCTTCTCGGCCCCAACCGACTTGGCGGGGTTGTCTATGTGCGGCTCATTCATGACCTCTGCACGCGGGCGTCGGGTGGGAGCTCGAAGAGCCCGTCCTCGGTGCCGTCATCGACCGCGGCGCGCGGGCGCCGGCGAACCCGTCGCTCGGGCGCCAGCGAGAGCTTGCCTTTCGTGCGCCGGATCTTGCCGGCCTGCATCAGCAGGTCGATCGCGGCGTCGAAGTGGTCAGCGAGCTCGGGGCGCAGACGAACCCAGAGCTCGTAGGGCCGTTGCGGCTGGTTGCGGTTGAGGAGGCGCACGATGTGTGTGGCTGCCAGGTCTGGGGCGAACCGCTGGTCTGTGGGTTCGATGCCGCCGCACGTGTAGTGGGTGCTCTGCCCTGTCGTGGTGGGGTGCCCGCAGGTCGTGCAATTCGTCATCTCATGCCTGCTTTCTTGTCGGCCCCGCCGGCCCGGGGGTGTGATCTCGTGTTGATCGCAGAAGCCGCGGAAGCCGCAGAAGTCTCGTCATGAGACCCCTTTTGCGGCTTGTGCGGCTTGTGCGGCTACCGCGAATCGCTGTGATGCTGGTCGCCCTCCGGTGGGCGCCGCTTCGGGAAGCGGCACCAGGTACCCGTGATCGACGAGCCGGTCCAGCGCCGGCTTGAGGGCCGCGGTAGTCCGGAACCGTGCGCGGCTGGCCGCGGTGAACGCGTCCCTGACCGACACGGCGTCCTTGTTGAGCCGCCAAATTCGTTCAAGCAGATAGCTCGCGTCGGCGGTGGTCTGATCGGTTCCCATCGCGATGAACGCGTTGATCGCGGAGGCTTTGAAGTAGGCGCCGATCCTAGCCGCGGCCAGGACGGTGCTGACCTCAACCGGCTTGCGTGGCCCGTGGTCGGCGCCGAGGCCGGCGAGGTGCAAGATCCCGGCGATGCGGCCGATCGCTCCCAGGAACTTCGCGCCCCAGTCCGCCAGCGGCGCCAGTTCTCCTTCGCCGGCGAGCGTGGGCTCGATCTCCGCCTCGATCTCCGACATGGCTTGCTGCGCCGTTGGTGTCAGTCGCAGGATGAGCGGGTCGCCGGCCCACCCGACCATTCCCTTGACCAGTCGGCTCACGGTGACCCGGTAGCGTTCCTCGACCTCGGGGCCGATCGGTGCAGCCCCGATCTTGCGCCGGCCGACCTTCGAGACCGGCGCCGCGTACAGGAAGCGGGCAAGGAGCCCACGGCCGCGGAACTCTTGGTTAGCGGCGATCGCGGACAGCACCTGCGGCTGAATCATCAGGCCCAAGGTCAATGCGGGCCGCTCAACGTACTCGGGAGGGCGACTTTTCCGGTCCACCCGCAGCGGATCGCCGGAATGGCCCTTCAACCAGAGATCGAGGTTTGGGACCGATCGGGAGTATCGGCCCGCGATGATGTCGAAGATGCCTCCTTCGGCGCTGATGATCGCCAGGCGGCCTCGCTGCTCGGCCAGCAGTGATGCCGCCGCCTCCGGCGTGATGTCATCTGCGACCAACCGCGGGATCGGCGGCACCTCAATGGAATCGGCGATCATGGCCGCCCCGATCACGTCGGCAAATGCCTGGTCCTGCTCTGCTCCATCGGCACGTGCGGCTATGTTGCGTTGCCTCTCAACGGCTTTGGATGCGATCTCCTTGCGCTCGCTGGCCTCCTTCCGCGCCGCGGCAGTTTCGGCGGCGAGCTGCTTTTCGACGTCGAGAATGGGGCGCGTCATCGACGACTGCACGGCACTCTTGCGTTCCCCGGACGCGGCGATCGTCGCCGTGTACAAGACCAGGGGCTCTCTCCAGCCATAGCGGATTTCGATCTCCGCGTGGCCGCCGGTGCACGCGGACATCGCGCTCAGCGCCGACGTTGCCGCCATCGCCGGGTCGGTCTGCGTTGCCTCGGCGACGCCGCGCACCATGGCCGCGATCGGCTCGGGCAGTGCGCCTGTGGGGAAGGGCGGTACCGCCACCTTCGCGGTCAGTGGGAGCGGCCCGTCGATCGGCGACTCCTCGTACATCGGGTCGACGGTGTCGGCGTCGATCATCACACCACCCCTCTGCCGGTGATGGCCCGGTATGCGGCCTTCAAGTCGCCGCCTTGGTCGAGGACGGCATAGGCCCGAAACTTCGTGTAGCCGTGGGGGTCAGACGGCTCAGTCACGTCGAACGGGGTGTTGGGGCTGTACACGAACAGGCAGCCGCTGCGCACGGTTGCCGACCACTCCGACGTCGAGTTCGGGTGGCGCCACCGCGCACCGTCGGCATCGGGGTCGGCGTCGAGACATCGCCAGCCGTGCGGTGCGAGGACGTCGGCCCAGGACGTGGCGTCGCTGAACTGGTCGGCCGGCGACGGGCCGTGAAACACCGAGAACTCGCGCCGGCGCCCCGGCTCGTCGACGCGCTCAGGGCGGATCAGGTCGACCAGCCACGCCGGCGGCTCTGCCACCGGGAGGTCGATGCGCCGGTACGGCTGGCCGGTGTCGGGATGAATCGATGGCGCCATCACCACATAGCCGGTCGCCGTCTTGATGTCGAGGCCGGCGCCGAGTCGCTTGCTGCACAGCTTGCCGGCGGGCCTGCGGTAGAAGCGGTGGCTTCCGCCATCGCCGCGGCCGCTAATGGTGGCCAACGTCTTGGGCAGCGGGCCGTGCCGGCGCTTCAGTTCAGTGATGGTCTCGGCGCCGCCGTTGCGCGGATCCACATCGAGCACGAACATCGACTCGGGAACTCGGGCGCCGATGTTGCAGCCGCGGTAGGCGCCGCCCCACCAGGCGGCAACCTGCCCGATGTCGGTAGTGGCGTCCAGGACGCCGCGCCCGCCGGCGATCGCGGGTATCTTCCCGCGCACTGGGAAGACCGCCCAGTTGCGGATCGCGTACTCGATCGCGTGGGTGCCGATGTCGGTAGCGCCGATGACGTTGGCGTCTAGCCCACGGATCGCGTGAGCTTCGCAGATGAGCTCGCCGGCGGTATCCTTTAAAACGCCTTCTTCTCGGCGAGCAGCCCCGGCCGGCGGCCGGGGCTGTTTCGTCCTAGTCACCCTGGCTTGCCTCCGTGGTGGCCGCGGCGCCGCGGAGTGGCAAAACGTCGTCGGCCATCAGACCAGCCCGACCGGGATCATCAAGGCGTCGAGGTCGCTGATCCGGATCTTGATCAGCCGATCGCCGAGCCGGTACGCGTCGAGCTGGCCGCGGCTGATCATCCGCCTGACCGTCTTCGTGGTGACGTCGAGATAGGTTGCGGCTTCAGGGATTCCGACAAAGCCGCGCTGAACGTGCTCAGGGTGTCGGCGGGTGCGCCTGTTAGCGCTGGCCGGCACTGTTGATTGGGGTCGCGAGGGCGAAGACACGAAAAACCTCCCAGAGAGGGCATGACGAAATTGCCTCTTCTGGGAGGTGATCTGCTGCGAATCGCGATGTCGCAGTCAGCGACACCAGTATTACATGGCGCGACTTACTGGCAAAGTACGTGACTTAGGTCGTATCAATGAGCCCGCGCAGGGAGATAGCGGTGATCCCGGCCGCGGTCAGGGTGTCCAGGGTCTGCACCATGGCCGGCCACTGGCGGGTGAACGACAGGCCGCAGTACGCGCACCTGGCGCCGAAGCGGCCACGGACGGGCTGGAAATTCCTTATGGCGAACTCCGCCACCCTTTCGGGTGAGGCGTCGTTGTCGGGCGCCCAGTGGAAGCCGCCGCCGCGCCGTGCCTGGCGGAGGCCATGGGGGGTCAGAACGGTCGGCCTCGCTGTCCAAGCGCCTGCCCGTTCCCGGCCGCGCTCCATCGTGGCCCAGATGAACACACCTTCGTCGGCGTCAGCGAGTAGCCGGCCGGTCTCCAGCCACGTGCCCTTCAGTAACAGTCCGACCGGGGTGTCGCAGTGGGACGGCTCGTCGCAGTAGACCGTCACTACGGCGTCAGGCAGGCTCACTGAGTTACTCCCTCAACCATCTTGGACATTGCCGCAGCGATCGCTTTGTCGCGGCCAGCCGCGGCGTGCTGGTATCGCATTGCCGCCTGATGGCTCGAATGACCAAGGCGTCCCATCAATTCCGCGAGGGTGGCGCCGGTCTGAGCGGCCAGGACGGCACCCGAATGGCGAAGGTCATGCCAGCGGAGGTCGGGGCGTTTCGCCTTCTCACGGGCCCGGTAGAAGTGCCGGTACAGGGTGCTCGGTTGCAGGTGCTCCCCCGACTTCGCCGGGAACAGCAGGGCGCGCTGTCCGGGCGCGACATACTCGGACAGGTGGTTTTCAACCGCGGGAATCAGGTGCGGCGGCACCGCGACGTCACGCTTGCCGGCATCGGACTTCGGGTCTCCGACGATCCAGCCGCCGTCGACGCGGACCGCGGCGCGGCGGACCTTCACCACGTCGTCCTCGAGGTCGACGTCGCCACGGCGAAGCTCGACGAGCTCACCGAACCTCAGAGCACACCACGACGCCAGCAGCACCATCAGCCGAAGCTGGTCGGGCATCTCGGTTACCAGGACGTCGAGTTGCTCTAGGGTGGCCGGCTTGGGCTTCACGACTCGGTCCGCGGACCCGCCGCCGGCGATCGCGCACGGGTTGGACTCGATCAGCTTGTCGCGGGTCCGCGCAGACTCCAAGACCGTGCGCAGCAGGCTGTAGGAGTGGGCCCGCAACGTCGGGGCGCCGGCGCCCATCTTGGCATACCAGCGGTCCACCATCTCCATCGTGATCGACGGCAGCGGCTTGGGGCCGAACGTCGGCAGGATTTGCTTGGAGAGCAGGGACTCGTAATGGGCCCGGGTCCGCGGCCGCAGCGGCCGGCCCTTCACGGTGCGGGTCTCCAGCCATCGCTGGGCATAGTCGGCGAGGGTCACATGACGTTGCCGGCGCGGCTTGTCGTCCTTGTCGGGTGGCGACCAGAGCTCGCGATCGATCTCTCGGCGCCGGTCGGTCAGCCACGCCTCAGCGTCCAGCTTCAGTGCGAACGTGTTCGGCGCCTCGTACAACAGTCCGTCGGGCCCGGTGTAACTGGCCTTCCAGCGGCCGGACCGGAACTGCCGCAGACGGCCGAAGCCGCGACGGGTAGTGGACCGCGGCACAGCGCCCATCAGCGGGTCTTGCACCACATATGCACCACATAAAGATCCAATTGAGGGATTCTGAGTCCTGGTAAGTCCATGGGTCTGGTCTACCATAAGCGCAGTTCAAACGGCTAATAACCGAGGTCAGGGTGCTTGTCAGGAATTGGCATTGGTACAGGTTCAATCCCAGTATCGCGCACCATGCTTGACCTGCGATTATGCAGGTAGTAGGGCGCTTCTCAAGACGTTTCCGAGACTTTCCTCACACCCAAGACGACAGGTCCGGCCTGTCATGGTCACGTTCGGACTACCCGCGCGCTTCGTTGACCCTTTCGACTGGACAGGTGTCCAGCTATCGTGTTGGTCGATGATCGCAAACCCGGTTGAGAGAGTTGGGGCTGAAATGAGCAAGGTTCCAAGCCGTCAGGCCCGCTTGGCGCACGCCGCCAAGCACGCGGAGTTATGGAACGCGGGTCGCAGGGACGAATGGGTCGCGTCCTGGCGGACGATCTGCCCCGGTGCCGTCAGCATGTTCGATCCAGTCGGCACCGAAGAGAAGCAAGGTTTCGCTGCCGCGACGTCGGACGCGTTCGACATGTTCCAGTCGATCCTCAAGATCAAGATGATTACGGTTCAGGTCAACGGAAACGAGATGGCCTGGGTGTGCGAGAACCACTTTGGCACCGAGCCGAATGTGCAGATGGCACACAGCATCGAGACGTTCGCGTGGGACGACGCTGGAAACCTGCTCATCAAGACCTACTATCCGATGCCAGAATCCGTGGGTACCGAGTCGGATCCGTATACCCATCTGCTGGAGGGGCAGAAGTAGTCCACACGGAGGCCGACTGGTCGACAAGCTCCCAGTGCCAGCCGTTGCCGTCGCCGTTGGGCACCTTTACGTATCCCGCCGCTTCGATCTGAGCCTCAGCGTCGGCTAGGTCTCCGCGATCTTCGGACCCGTTTGCGAAGTCGGTCCGGTAGATGTCCTGCATGCTCACGCTTCGCCCATTGGCGTCGAGAAACCGCTCCACGTCGACCGGCTCGACGGTGTCAACGCCGGGGATCTCCAGCGTCGTCGGTTCCATCCCGACGAACTGAAACGGCGGCGTGGCCACGTACCGGCTCGGCACGTCCAGCCGGTCCAGGTCGTCGTCCTCGAACTCATCGGCCAGTTCGGCCTCCAGTTCGGCATTAGTGGCGTCGGTTTCGGCGCGCAGGCACCTAGGGGGGCTGTTCGCTGTGCGGGCTGCCATTTCCTCTCCAGGTAGCGCGACCGAGCCATCGCGAGCTGCCGGCGGATAGTCGCTCAAAAAGAGCCAAAGGTAGGCGAACCGCCGCTACCCTGGAACTAGCAGCGGATTTAGGGCCGGTTGCGTTCGCGTATCCGTTGCAAGATGGCCGTTGGCGCAACTGTGGGTGTTAAGTAGTCACCATCAGACTGGCCGCCGTCGCGTTCGCTGTGTGCACAAACGCAGCACCTGGGCCGATGCCTTGGCCAAGAAGCAAAATCGTCGCGCTTCCTTCCCGTGCTGGGCTTTTAGAAACTTCCAAGGTCTACCGCGAAGACTCAGCCCGCTACGGGTGTCAGGCGATACCGAGCTGCAACGAGAGGCACAGCACTATGAAGGCAACAAAGAGAATCGCGGCCGCAGGCGCCATATCAGGCGTAATGGGTTTGGCCGCAGTCGGATTCGGGTCAGGCGCGGCGAACGCCGACCCCGGCTTGGATGACATCGCACCCCTCATTCCCGGAGGGCTCAGCGAGGACTGGCAGTCCTACCTCCCGTTGCTCGACGACGTCGCCGACCTCGGCAGCATCGCGGGCCTTGGAGAGCTCGGAAACATCCCGGTCCTTGGCGACATCGGCAACATCATTCCCACGGGGGATCTTCTGGGACTCGCCGCGGGGCTGGGTTAGCAGCCGCGCGCAACAGACGTCGGCCCGCCACTACCCCCCGAGTGGCGGGCCGGCCCATGTTCCAAGAAAGATCCAAGGCCGACGACCAATGCTGATGGCAGTCAGTAAGCCAACACACCGGGAGCCAGCCGTCATGAGCATCAAGCACGTCGCCGCAGCCACCGCAGCCGTCGCAGTCGTCGGATTCGGCGCGTTCGCGTCGGCTCTCAGCTCGAGCGAGTCGGCCGCCACCAGCACGACACCCGAGATGGCCAGCGTCCACTCCTGGGGCGAACTTTTCGCGTCTGCCCCGCAGGACGAAATCAACCGCTGAGCACCGCACACTCGCCCAGCAATCCGAGCAGCGTTCCCTTTCGGAACGAAAGTTGCGCTGTACCGGATTTTCGCCGGTCGCTGACCGTACAGCTAGGCAAAACGCTTTGCCCTGATGATTAGGCTCGCCGCGGCCGGGCTACCTAAGTCAATGAGCCTTCCGTCTTGCATCCAATTCGCACACCCGGCGCAGGCGGCTGGCCCAGCGAAGCCCCCGCGCTGGGGTCGGGGGCTTCGCACCCAAAGCGCTGATTCGGCACTGATTCCTCACCTGGGTGTTCACGCGCGGTGGTTTGGGTACCTACAAGGCATGGCGAATGAAGCGTTGTTCGCGACTGCGGGTCTTTTCGGACTGTTTGTCGCCATGTTGTCGGGGGCGTTGTGGGACTCGCGGTTGACGGCGGCGCCGATCCGTCGTCATCGGTCACACGGCCGGCATTCGATGCCCCGCTGACCCCACCTGACGCGTCCGTCATCGAGGCGAAAGCACCCGTGCATCTCGGGGCACCCATTACGCTCTGAAGGCCAACCCATCAAGACGACCAAGGGGTGGGAATTGATTCGCGAACTCCTCTCCGCCGCTGCGATCGCCGGCGCTGCCATCAGCGCTGCTCCGCTGGCTGCCGCCGACAATCTGGCGTATCCCGACACCCCTGGGCGCTACCCGTCTGATGTGCCCGGCATGAACTACGACGCGCACCTCACCGCGCCGTGCACCAACTTGGAGCGATTCACGTTCGGTCGCGGCCCCGGCGGCGAAGTCCTGCAGTGTCGTTGGATCGAGAACCAGTGGCCACCCATCTACACCGGCTTCTGGGTCGCCACCTACGAGCTGTTCGGTGTGCAGGAAACCGGCGCGCCGTGCCCCAAACCCCAAGCGGCAGCGCAACATCCCGACGGACGTCCGATGCTGTGCCTGGGCGCTCGGGGGTGGCAGCCCGGAATCTTCACCCGCGAGGGCTTCTTCCCGCGGTAAACGCGAGCCGTCAACCGCGCAGCGTCTCGCTCGGCGAGTTGCCGAACCTGCGCTTGTACATACTGCTGAACCGTCCCGCATGCCCGAACCCCCACCGGCCCGCGATGGCCATCACGGTGTCGACCGACGGGTCGGCGGCCTGCAATTCGCGGTGCGCCCGATTGAGTCTCAGCCCACGCAGATACTCCAGCGGCGTCGCGCCGACATAGCGCCGGAACGTGTACTGCACGGATCGCGGTGTGACGTTCACGTAAGCCGCGATGTCGCTCAGCGTGATATCGCGATGCGCGTTCTCGTGGATGAATGCCATCGCCTGCCGCAGCAGGACGGGCTTCGTGGTCGTCGGCTCGACTGGTTCAGTGGACATTTCGCTCGAACTATTACCCGCATACCTAGCCCTAAAACGGGCTCGACACAGATCACACCTGAGACGATCGAGCGATGACCGAACGTATCGAGGTGCCACGCACCATCCCCGCCCCCGCCGCCGACATCTTCGCTGTGTTGTGCGACCCGCAGGGCCACGTCGCAATCGACGCCACCGGGATGTTGCAGGACGCTGACGGCGATCCCGCACGCGCGGTCGGCGACAGCTTCGTCGTACACATGGATCGCGAGGCGCTCAATGACTATCCGCTCGGCAAGTACGACGTCACCGTCTCCATCACCGAGTTCGAGCAGGACCGGCTGATCGCGTGGACCATCTTCGGTCAACTCAAGCCGGACATCGGGCACGTCTACGGCTACCGCTTGGAGCCGGTCGACGGCGGAACGTTGGTGACGTCGTTCTACGACTGGTCGAACATCGACCAGCATTGGCGCGATGCCAACATCTTCCCGATCGTTTCGGAGCTCGCGTTGCGCGGCACCCTGGGCATCCTCGATCGCACGGTCAGGCGCGGCTACCCCAAGGCGTCAACCAAAGGTTGACGAATCCACAGCGTCAACCTAGCGTTGACGCCATGACCGAGCCTTCGAAGATCACCAACCCCGTCCGCCTCGACGACCTCATCGACGTCATCAAGAAGGTGCACGACGAACCGCTCGAGCAGCTCACCGACGCGGTACTTGCCGCCGAGTCCCTCGGCGAGATCGCCGACCACCTGATCGGCCACTTCGTCGATCAGGCGCGCCGGTCGGGGGCGTCATGGACCGAGATCGGCAAGTGCATGGGTGTGACCAAGCAGGCCGCTCAGAAGCGGTTCGTCCCCAGGACTCCCAACGACGCCGACGCGCTCGATCCCAACGCCGGCTTCAGCCGGTTCACCCCGCGCGCACGCAACGTCATCGTCGAAGCCCAGAACAAGGCCCACGAAGCGTGCAACACCGAGATCACCCCCGACCACCTGCTGTTGGCGATGTTCGTCGATTCCGACGCACTCGCGGTGAAGCTGCTCGCCGGCCAGGCCGTCGATGCCGGCAAGGTCAGCGCGGCGGTGTCGCTGCCCTCGGCAGCCGACGGCGAATTGCCCGCGCTGACGCCGTTCGACGGCGCGGCGAAAAAGGTGCTCGAATTGACGTTCAGACAGGCACTTCGTCTGGGCCACAACTACGTTGGCACCGAGCACATCGTGCTCGCCCTGCTCGAGGCCGAGGACGATGACGGCCCGCTGCACCGCTTGGGCGTTGACCGGGAGCGCTTCGAAAACGACCTGACGACCGCGCTGGAGCCGTTCACCAAAAGCTGATCTCACATCGCGCACCGTTGCGCCGTCTACAGAATGTGAAGGTGCGCCCGTTCGAAGAGGTAGTCGCCGAACACGGCGCGACGGTGCTGCGGGTGTGTCGTGCCGTGGTCGGACCTCTGGACGCCGAGGACGCCTGGTCGGAAACCTTCCTTTCGGCGCTGCGGGCCTACCCGAAGCTTCCCGACGACGCGAACGTCGAGGCGTGGCTGGTGACCATCGCGCACCGCCGCGCGCTCGACGTGGGACGCGCGCGCAGCCGACGGCCCGTGCCCACCGACACCCTGCCCGAGCACCCCACACCGCACGCCGATCCGGCGGCCCGAGACCCCGACTTGTGGGCCGCGCTACGACAGCTGCCGACCAAACAACGCCAGGCGGTGGCCTACCACCACATCGCCGGCCTGCCGTTCGCCGAGATCGCCCCACTACTCGACAACTCCCCCGACGCCGCCCGGCGCGCCGCCGCCGACGGCATCAAGACGCTGCGAAAAATCTATTCGAAGGACGAAACACCATGAGCGCCAATCTCTTCGACGAACTGCATGCCGATGACGACACGATGTCGCGGTTGCACACACGGCTCGAACAGGCGGCAGAAGCCGACGGGGCGCTCGACGTCGCCTACCGCACGATCGACACCCCGGTCGGCACGCTCCTGCTGGCCGCGACGTCGGTCGGCCTGGTTCGCGTGGCCTATGACATCGAAGGCCACGACGCGGTCCTCAACCGGCTCGCCGACGCCGTGAGCCCCCGGATTCTGCGCTCTCCGTCGCGACTCGAGGACGCGGCGCGGCAGATCGATGAGTATTTCGCCAAGCGCCGCACCGATTTCGACGTCCGGGTCGATCTCCGGCTGGCCGACGGCTTCCGGCGCGACGTCGTCGAGCACTTGCGCGACATCGGTTACGGCCGGCGGGAAAGCTATGCGACCGTCGCCGCGGCGATCGGCCGTCCGCGTGCGGTCCGCGCCGTCGGCACAGCCTGCGCCCATAACCCGCTCCCGGTGGTCATCCCCTGTCATCGCGTCGTGCGCTCCGACGGGTCGGCGGGTCTGTACGTGGGCGGGCCTCTGGCCAAATCGACACTGCTCGAACTGGAAGCCGGCTGAGGGAATGAACCGGCACCCTCAGCCGTAGAACATCGCATGAAGCTCAACGACGCCGCCCGCCAGCTCATCGGGGCGGGCACCGACGCGATCCTGGTAACGCTCAACCCCGACGGCAGCCCGCAGGTCTCCACGATCTGGATGGCGCTGGAGTCGACGCCAGACGGGGACGAGCTCGTTTCGGCCCACCTCAACGAGTACCGGAAGACCCGTAACGTGCGCCGCGATCCGCGCGTGGCGGTCACGATCCTGGGCCCCGAGCGGCCCGGGCGACTCAGGGACTATCTGGCGGTCACCGGCGTGGCGCGGATCGTCGAAGGTGGTGCCCCGGAACTACTCAAGCAGCTGGCCAAGGTGATGTTGGGCAGCGACGAGCATTTCCCGCCGCCCAACGCGCCGGCCGGACTCCTCACACGGGTCCGCATCGAGAAGATCGGCGGCTCGGGACCGTGGGTGTCCTGAAGCGGCTGTAACACGTTTCAGTCTGTGAAATCATGCGTGCATGCGTCGCTGGTTCGTCCTCCTTGCCGCCATGATGGTGACCCTCGCCGGCCTCACGGCCGCGCCCGCCCCGGCTGCGCCCGACGAGGCCGAGTCCGTGCCCTCGCCCATCGGCCGGCTCGGAGAGACGCTGCAGATCAACTTCGAGGGCCTGGTTGCCAACATCACCGTCAACAGCCTGGCTCCCTCACCGATCCCGCCCGGCTTCGGCTACCCCCCGCGGGCGCCCCGGTATGAGGTGTGGCGCGCTCAGATCACCGTCAACCCCGTCAAGGTGCCCACGCCCTACGCCCAGGCGATCACGTATCAGTTCCGCGGCGTCACCGCGACGGGAGACTCCTACGAGCCGCGCAACACCGACGCACCCGACTCGCTGACACTCGCGCTGATGAACGCTCCGGCCGGTTCTACCGTCAGCGGCGGGGTGTGGTGGGACTGCTATCGCGACCTCATCTCCAATGTCGTCCTGCTCGACAAGGTCACCGGTCAGCACCTTGCGCAGTGGAACGTGGCCTAGGTATTGCACTTTGACGTGACCCCGGCCGTCGTCGCCGATCTTCCCGAACTCGCCGACGTCGCCGCGCGAACGTTTCCGCTGGCGTGCCCGCCGTCGGTGAGCGTCGACAACATCGCCGCGTTCATCGACGAGAACCTTTCCGAGGACCGGTTTCGCCGATACCTCGCCGATCCTGATCGGGCAGTGCTCGTCGTCCGTGAGGAGGCGCGAATGGTTGGCTACGCCATGCTGGTTCGCGCCGACGACGGCATCGAACTCTCGAAGATCTACGTGCTGCCCGGCAGCCACGGCGCGGGTGCCTCTGCGGCGCTGATGACGGCGGCGCTGAGTACCGCCAAGGAACTGGGCGCCGAGTCGGTGTGGCTGGGTGTCAACCAACAAAACGAACGCGCTCAGCGCTTTTACGCCAAGCAGGGGTTCACCGTCACCGGGACCCGCACGTTTCGGCTCGGCGAGAGCGTCGAAAACGACTACGTGATGGTCCGACCCGTCTGACCCGCTGCCGTCAACGCAAGCAGCCGCGATGTCGCGCGCAGATACTTCTTACGGAACCCGCCCGCGAGCATCTCCTCGCTGAAGATGGCGTCCATCTTCGACCCGGACGCGACGACCGGAATGCCCGCGTCGTAGAGCCGGTCGGTAAGCGAAACCAGTCGCAACGCGACGTTCTGGTCGTCGATCCCGTGCACGCCCGTGATGCACAGCTCGGACACACCTTCAATCAGCGTCAGGTATCGCGACGGGTGCATGGTGGCCAGGTGGGCGCACAACGCATCGAAGTCGTCCAGCGTCGCACCCGGTGTGCGTGCCGCACGGGCCGCAACCTCGTTGTCGCTCAACGGCTCCGGAGCAGCAGGGAGATCGCGGTGCCGGTAGTCGGGTCCGTCGATCCGCACTGTCGTGAAAATCGCTGCGAGGGTGTTGATCTCGCGCAGAAAATCTTGAGCGGCGAAGCGTCCCTCCCCCAGTTGCTCGGGCAGCGTGTTCGACGTGGCGGCCACCGATACCCCGCGCTCGACGAGCTGTGACAGCAGCCGCGAGATCAGCGTCGTGTTTCCCGGATCGTCGAGTTCGAATTCGTCGATGCACACGACGACGTAATCGGTCAGCAGCTCAATGCATTCGACGAAGCCGAAGACGCTCGCCAACTGCGTCAACTCGCCGAACGTCGCGAACGCCTTCGGTTCAGGAAGTTCGTAGTACGACGACGCCAATAGGTGGGTTTTCCCGACGCCGAAGCCGCCGTCGAGATAAATCCCGACGCCGGGCAGCACGTCACGTCTGCCGAACAACTTCTTCTTGCCCGCCCGCCGCTCGACCGCCTGCGCGCAGAATTGTCGGCAGACCTGCACCGCCGCGGCCTGCGTGGGCTCGGCAGGGTCGGGGAGATAGGTGTCGAAGCTGACGTCGGCGAACGTCGGCGGCGGGGTCAGCTGAGCGATCAAACGATCCGGCGTGACCTTGGGATGCCGGTCGACCAAATGACCGACATCGATGGACCCCTGCATGCACGCACCCTATCGACGTGTTGCAATGCTGTTCATGGCCGATACCACCGCCGGCGTGCAATTCACCGCGTTGGGGCCCGACGGTCCCGCGATAGACGGCGCCGACGGCCGGCTGTCCGACTTCTACGCATACCCCGACGACCTGCAGACGTGCTGGGTCCGCGGCAACATGATCGCCAGCCTCGACGGTGGCGCCACCGCTGACGGCAAGGCCGGTGGTCTGGCCGGGGCCGGTGACCGCAGCATGTTCGCCCTCATGCGGCACTGCGCCGACGTCATCCTGGTGGGCGCCGCCACCGTCAGGGTCGAGAACTATTCCGGCGCCCAGGTGCCACTCGCGGCGCGCCACGCCCGGCAACGCCGCGGACAGGCCGAAGTGCCGCCCATCGCGGTCGTCACGCGCACCGGCGTCCTCGACCCGGACGCCCTGTTCTTCACCCGCACCGAGGTCCCGCCGCTGATCCTGACGTGCGCCGACTCCGTCGATGCCACTCGTCAGCGGCTGGGCGCGGTGTCCGAGGTGCTCAACGCGTCCGGGCCGCAATCCGACTCCGTCGACGGTGCCACCGTGCTGAAGCTCCTCGCCGAACGCAAACTGTTCCGGGTGCTCACCGAAGGCGGCCCGCTGCTGCTCAGCCAGTTGATCGAGGATGACCTGCTCGACGAACTCTGTCTGACGGTGGCGCCCATCCTGGTCGGCGGTTCGGGACGGCGCATCGCGGCGGGCGCGGGCGAGGTGCACACCAAGATGCGGCCCGCACACCTGCTGTCCGACGACGAGGGCTACCTCTACACCCGCTATGTCCGGGCGCGCTGACGCACCAGGAGGCGTTGGGCAACGAGGATCCAGCACGGATATCAGTACTGTGGTCGGCATGCAGCGGCGTCGTCCGATACGGGTGTTGAGCACCTCTGCGCTTGTGGTGTCGGTTTTTCTTGCCGGTTGCGCCCCTGGTCTGGCGGCTAATCCACGCTTCGCCACCGATTCCGGCGCCGAACCCCAGGGTCAGCCGGAGACCACCAAGGCACCCGACGGCCCACCACCGATCGAGCCACCCAAGAACGACCTGTCGTGGCGTGACTGCACCTCGCGGATCTCGTCCGACGCGTCGATCCCCCCGATCGCCGGGGTGAAGTTCGATTGCGCGACCTATGACGCCGAACTCGACCCGATCAAGGGCGCCACGGGCACGATCAGCATCGGTGTGGTCCGCGCGACCACCGATGAAACCCCCGCCGACGCCGGACCGCTGGTGATGACGACGGGTTCGGATCTGCCGACGTCGATGCAGCTGCCGGTCTGGCTGACACAGTCGGGTGCCGACGTGCTCAAGACGCGGCCCGTCGTGGCGGTCGACCGTCGCGGCATCGGAATGTCAGGTGCGCTGGACTGCCGCGATCTGTACGACCGCAATGCGATGCTCGATCAGGCCCAGTTCCAGCCGGGCGACGACCCCGTCGCCAATCTCGGCGAGATCGTCCAGGCCGCGACAACGAGCTGCACCGACACCATCGCCCCTGGAGACTCGGCCTACGACAACTCGCACGCCGCCGAGGACATCGAGCGACTCCGAAGCACCTGGGACGTACCGACGTTGGCGCTGTACGGCATCGGCAACGGCGCCCAGGTGGCGTTGGCCTACGCGGGCAGCCACCCCAACAAGGTGTCCCGGCTGGTGCTCGATTCCCCACTTCCGCTCGGCATCGCCGCCGAAGCCGCGATGGAACAGCGTGTGAAGGGCGAACAATCCGCACTCGATGCGTGGGCCGCGCAATGCGTGGCGATCAACTGCCCGTTGGGTGTTGACCCCAAGGCTGCCGTGACGGCGGTGCTGAACCAGGTGCGCGGATACAACTCCAACGACGGATCGGTGGCCACCGTCGCCGACGCGATCGCCACGGCGCTGGCGTACCCGCGTGGCGATCGCGTAGCCGCCACCAACAGGCTCGCCTCTGCAGTCGCCGGTGCCCGCTCCGGGGACTGGAACGCCATGAACACCCTGGTCACCGAGGCCGAGGCGCTGCGCGGCACCGACGGCCAGTTCGTCAACAGCTGCAGCGACTCACTGAACCGGCCCACCCCCGACCGGGTCCGCGAACTCGTGGTGGCGTGGGAGAAGATCTACCCGCAGTTCGGCCAGGTCGGCGCGCTTGAGTTGGTGCAATGCCTGAACTGGCCCAGTGGCGCGGCCCCGCAGGAGCCGACGAATCTCAAGACTCCCGTGCTGCTGTTGGGCAGCCAGCACGATCCGATCGTCGGCAACGAGGGCGTGGCCGCCGTCGCGGCGACCGTGATCAACGCCGGCGCGGTCAACAGGCGGGTGATGTGGCAGGGCATCGGCCACGGGGCGGCCATCTACTCCCCCTGCGCACTGACGCCGGTGACCGGCTATCTGGACAGCGGCAAGCTGCCCGAGACCGACACGTTCTGCCCCGCCTGACACCTCGGCCTAACGGGGTCGGGTACGGTTCGGTCGTGCGTGATCTTGTCCTGGCCGCCTTCCGGCCCCGCACCTCCCCGCCGAGTCTGGCAACGGTGCTGCGGTCGATCCTGTGGCCGCTGGCCATCCTGTTCATCATTCATCGCAGCTACGTCCTGGCCACCAACGGCTACATCACCGACGACTACGGTCCGGTGTACCGCGCCGTCGTGAACTTCAAAATGGGCTGGGACATCTACAACGAGCACTTCAACCACGTCGACCCGCACTATCTCTACCCTCCGGGCGGAACGCTGATCATGGCGCCGTTCGGCTACCTCCCAGTCGACGCGTCGCGGTATTGGTTCATCACGTTCAACACCATCGCGATCATCCTCGCCGCGTACTTCTTGATTCGCCTGTTCGGATTCAAATTCGACTCGGTCGCACTGCCCGCTCTGCTGGCGGCGATGTTCATCAGCGAAAGCGTCGTCAACACACTGGTTTTCGGCAATATCAACGGCTGCATCCTGCTGCTCGAGGTGCTGTTCTTCCGCTGGCTACTGGACGGACAACGCAACCACGAGTGGCTGGCTGGAATCTCCATAGGTCTGACGCTGGTCGTCAAACCACTGCTGGCGCCGCTGCTGTTGATTCCGCTGCTGAACCGGCAGTGGCGGGCGTTGATCCCCGCATTTTTGGTGCCGGTCGTGTTCAACGCGGTGGCCTGGCCGCTGGTCAAGGACCCGATGAGCTTCGTCACCCGCACCGCCAAATACATCTTCACGACGCGCGACTACTTCAACAGCTCGATCGCCGGCAACGGGCTCTACTACGGACTGCCTTTCTGGCTGATCATTCTGCTGCGCCTGGCCTTCGTCGTGCTGGCGGTGCTGTCACTCTGGCTGCTCTACAAGTACTACCGGACCCGCGATCCGCTGTTCTGGATGTTGACCTCCTCCGGCGTACTGCTGATCACGTCGTTCCTGGTGCTGTCGCTGGGTCAGGGCTACTACTCGATGATGCTGTTCCCGTTCCTGATGACGGTCGTGCTGCGCAACTCGGTGTTGCGCAATTGGCCGGCGTGGCTGGCGATATACGGCTTCATGAGCTCAGACCGATGGCTGCTCGGACACTGGCCGACCACGGGGCGGTTCCTCGAATACATGAAGTTCACCTACGGCTGGTGCCTGATGCTGATCGTGGTGTTCTGCGTGCTGTATTTCCGTTACCTGGACGCCAAGTCCGAGAACCGGCTGGATGACGGTATCGACCCGGTCTGGATGAAGGATGCGGTGAAAGAGCCGACTCCCGTGCAGAGCGGCTGACGACCGCTTAAATTCGCTGTGACAGCAGGCTGATCGCATACGATTAGCTCGCGCGCAGGAGGGTCACGGGGAGGCGATGCGAATGCCGTTGATCCCTGAAGATCCGTCAGCGATTACCGCCGGCTGGCTCAGCGAAGTGCTTGACGCCGACGTAAGTGCATGCAAAGTCGAACAGATCGCCATCGGCGTCGGCCTGCTGGGCCGGTTGTTCCGGGTGCACCTCGAGGGCGGCCCCGATGTTCCGGAAACCGTCGTCGTCAAGCTGCCGACGCTGGACGTGACGGCGCGGGTGAACCTCTGCGAAGAGCTCGAGTTCTATCTGCGTGAAGTCCGTTTCTACCAGGAGATCGGGCTCACCAACCCGCTGCGGCCGGCGCAGCCGTACTTTGCCGCCTTCGATGATGCGACGCATGATTTCGTTCTCGTACTCGAGGATCTCGGTCGACTGCGAAACGTCGACCAGCTCATAGGATGCACCCCCGCGGACGCGGCAACGGTCATCGATGCCATTGCCCGGCACCATGGTCATTGGTGGGCCAACGATCGCCTGTCATCGCTGCACTGGCTGAAGCCCTTCACCGCCCCACCCTTCACCGAAGTCATCGTCGACAACTACCGGGCCGCATGGCCGAAATTCCTCGAGCTCGCGGGGTCCGACCTGTCCCCTTTGATGCGCCGCTTCGGTGAGCGATTCACATCGTTGATGCCATGGTTGATTGAGGAGTTCAGCCGTGAACCCCACACTTTTCTGCATGGGGATCTGCGGCTCGACCAGCTTTTCTTCGCCGTAGAAGATGACGATCCGCCGGTAACCGTCTTGGACTGGCAAATCACGGGAAGGGGCCGGGGCGCTTGGGATCTCAGTTACTTCCTGTCTCAAAGTCTTACTCCCGAGACACGGCGCGACATCGAGGACGAGCTCATCGCGCGCTATGCCAGGCGTCTCGCAAAACTCGGAATCGAGTACCCCAGTGCCGAATTACAACGTGACTACCGGCTGACGACGGCCTGGTGCTTCATCTACCCCGTGATGGCCAGTGGCCGAATCGAAGTAGTCAACGAACGCAACATGGAGCTGGCGCGCACCATGCTCAGTCGTTCGGTGGCGGCCATGGAAGACCATGACTGCCTGTCGCTGAGACCAGACTGACGATGGCCGAGAGCCGCCGCAGCTGCGCCTCGTGTGGCGCACCGAACGAAGAGGACGCCCGCTTCTGCGAGGGCTGCGGCGCCTCCCTGGCCCGGATCTGTGCGACGTGCGGCGTGGAAGCCAATGCGACAGCACGCTTCTGCCGTGGCTGCGGTGCGCCGCTAGATCAGCCGACGCGGGTGTCCGGCGCGCTCGACGCAGCTCCGGTGCGCAAGACGGTGACGGTCATGTTCGCCGACCTCGCGGGCTCGACGAGCTTCGAGGAACGCGTCGACGCCGAGACTGCACGGGAGGTCATCGGCGGCTATCACGACCTATTGCGGGCCGTCGCCCTACGTCATCGGGCGGGGGTGACGAAGTACATCGGCGACGGATTCATGGCCGTGTGGGGGGTTCCGGAGATCGGGCCCGAGGACGCCGTGCGTGCCGTCGACGCCGCCGTCGAATTGCAGGAGCGCTTCGTCGACCTCGCCGCCCGCGTCACCGCAACCCACGGAGTGGAACTCGCGTTGCGGGTCGCGGTGAACACCGGCGAGGTCGTGGTCGGGGCCGGCGATGCCGACCTTGTCGGTGACGCGCTGAACGTTGGCGCCCGGCTCGAATCCGAATGTCCGCGTGGACATGTCGTGGTAGGCGAGGAGACTTGGCGCGCGACCCGTGGCCATTACGGTTACGAATCGCTTGGCGAGGTGCAGGTCAAGGGCCGCAGCGCCGCGGTTGCCGTCTACCAGTGGCTTGGACGCCAGTCGGAGTCGGTAGACGCCACTCCCTTCGTCGGGCGACGCGCCGAGCTTCGTCGCCTGCAGAGCGCAATGGACGCGGCCGTGTCGGCGCGTGCCGCGCAGTTGGTCACCGTGGTCGGCGACCCGGGTGTCGGCAAGAGCCGGATCGCCGCGGAGTTCACCGGTTCCCAGACCGACGTGCGGACGATCGAGGCGAGGTGCGATCTCGAAGGCACCGTCGCGATGGCGCCGTTGATCGAGGTGTTGCGGGCAACGGACCTCGAAACTGAGATTCCCGCAGGTGTTCCCGAGCGGGACCGGCTGCTTCGGGACTTGGGAGGCCTTGCCACGGGCGAAGCCGGTTCGGTGGAGGAGAACTTCTGGGCCTTGCGCCGGTTCGTCGAGGTGTTGGCGACAGAAAAGCCCGTCGTGCTGGTTCTCGATGACATCCAGTGGGCCGACACTCTGCTCCTCGATTTCATCGAGCACCTTGTCGAGTGGGCGGCTGACGTGCCGGTGTTCGTGCTGGCGCTGGCGAGGCCCGAACTGCGCGAGCTGCGACCCGAACTCGTCACCGTCGGCCGGTTCGTGTCGGAGGCCGTCCACCTCAGCGGGCTTGACGCCGGGGCGACGGCAGAATTGGCCGCGAACGTGCTCGGCGCCGCGCAATTACCCGACGAGCTGCTGCGACGCCTCCCCTCGTCCACCGGCGGCAACCCGCTGTTCGTGCGCGAGCTGGTCGGGATGCTCGCGCATGACGGGGTGCTCCTCCGGGAGGAGGACACCTGGCGGCTGACGATCGATGTCGACGCCATCGCGGTACCGCCGACGATCCAGGCATTGCTGGCGTCACGACTGGAACGGTTGGACGCTGCGGACAGGCGCGTCCTCGAGATCGCTTCGGTGGTGGGCAGCGAGTTCTCGATCGGCGCGGTGCGCGCAATCGCCGACGGAAGGGGGGCCGGAGTCACCCTGTCCCTCAATCGCCTTCGCCGGCTGGAGCTGGCCCAGCCCAGCGGAGCCTACGTCGGCGATGAACCTGTCTGGCGTTTTCACCACGTGCTGATCCGGGACGTCGCCTACCGGCGACTATTGAAATCCGACCGCGCCGAGCTGCACGAGAAGCTGGCAGGCTGGGTCGAAACCGGCGGGCAGAGTGTGGCGTTCGACTCTGACGAGATGGTCGCCCGGCATCTGGAAGCCGCCTACTCCTATCGAAGCCAGCTCGGCGCGCTCGATGCTCACTCGCGCGAGCTGGCCGTTCGGTCAGCACGCCACTACGCCGCGTCGGCACGGCGAGCCCTCGACCGCGACGAACTGGTATCCGCGGGAACACAGGCCGCGCGGGGCGCCGCGCTGGCGGCGGCCGACGAGGCACTGCACGCTGATCTGCTGCTGATCGGATGCGAGGCGTTCCTGTCCGCAGGCGACGTTGCGGCGGGTGCACCGCTGGTCGACGAACTCGAACGGATCGCCGACGACGCCTTGGCGCCGTGGGCGACGTGCTACAGATGTCAGTTCGTCGTCTACACCGATCCGGAACGGCTCCTTGAGGTCGAGGCACGGCTACACGAGGCCATCGACGAGTTCGGCCGGCGCACGGATCACGCGGGACTTGCCAAAGCGCACCGGGTTCGCGCTGGTGCACGCGGACGTCTCGGGCGGATCGGCGACAGCGAGATCGACCTCTTCGAGGCACTCATCGCTGCCCGCCAAAGCGGTGACCATCGTCAGATCACCGCGGCGTTGGGGGCGGCTCCGGGCGCCGCATTGTGGGGTCCGAGTCCGGTACCGAAAGCGGGCGGCCGGTGCCTGGATGTGGTGCGCATGCAGCGGATGACCACGGCTGCGCCCTCGCTGGAGGCCACGTCGTTGCGCCACCTCGCCGTCCTTGAGCTGCTGCGGGGACGGCCTGATAAGGCCAGGACGATGCTGGCCGACGCGCGCCAGGTGGTCGCCGATCTCGGTCTGCGGCACGGGCTGATGGAGACCGAGCTGTTCGCGGGCATCATCGAATCGATGGAGGGCGACCCCGTCGCCGCCGAACCACACTTCCGCACCGCGCTGGAAGGCCTGGACGCTCTCGGCGTAGGCGCCGACGCGGGTCAGGCCGCCGCCCTTCTCGCCCGTTCCGTCCTCGCCCAGGGGCGGCTCGAGGAAGCCGACCGCCATGCCGCCGAGAGTGAGCGCCTCGCCGGTCGCAATTTGAAGACGGCTATCGCGTGGCGCGCGGTGCGAGCCGAAATTTTTGCCGAGCAGGGCCGCCATGCTGAAGCGGTCACGATGGCGCGCGAGGCGGTGGCGGTCGGCGCGGGAACAGACCTGGTGCTCGACCATGCCGAGGCCTGCCTCGCGTTGAGTAGGGTGCTCACCACCGCGGGAGATGCCAAGGGCGCCAAGAGTGCTCGTGGCGAGGCCGAAGCGTTGTACGCGGCGAAGGAGGTGACGGCGCGCGTCGGCCGAGCGGATGAGCTCGCAGTGTCACGACCGGTTGCCGATGTCGATGCGGGATCACGACGCCTGGCTGTGTCGAATCAGTCCAGCGAAGTCATGTCTGATTACATCCGAGCGCTGCAGACCCATGACATCGACGGCGCCCTCAGATATTTCTCGCAAGAGTTCGTCTATGAGGATCATCGACGACTCGGCGGCGGTCCCATTGTGGGCCTCGGTGCCATTCGTCAGACGCTCGAGCGCATCTCCGAGCAATACACACGATTTGATTTCCGCGTTGTGGCGGTTCGTGGCGAGCATTCACATCTGATGTGGGAACGCCGATCTGACGATGACGGGAACGAAACAACCAATCTCTACGTGACCGAGACCGCTGATGACGGCCGTGTGCGGTTCCACGCTCGTTTCGACGAGGACGACTTCGAAAGCGCTTATCGCGAGCTCGACCGCCGCTTCTTCAGCGGTGAGGGTGCGGCGTTCGCCGAAGCCGGTGTGACGGTCATCGAGTGGACGCTCGCAGTCAATCGAGGCGACTTCGACAAAATGTTCGACGAGCTCACGGCCGGCGACTTCATCCTCGAGAATCGGTCGCGCTCCGCCTTTCCGAATAGGTCGGCGCGCGAGTATCGCGCGACGCTGGAAGAGCTTGCCGCCATGGTGGTCTCGACTCGGGCATGGACCTCGGTGATGTTCTGGGTGTCGCCGAACTGGTGCGTAGCTCGCTGTGAGCGCGACGCCCTCGGCCAGCCTGGCGAGCATTACACGTGGCATTTTCTTATAGCATTCGAGTTCCGCGACGGTCGCGTCCAGTCGATGTGCGAATTCGAACTCGACGATGAGGACGGGGCTATCTCATACGCCCAGGAACGGATACGCGCAAGCGCCAGCCGTCTCCGAGTCAGCAACCGCGCTAGCGAAATTGCTCACTTTGCCTCACAGGCATTGCAGGCGCATGACGTCGATGCGCTCCGTGTTGATCCTTCAGATCACTTCGTATACGACGACAGACGCCGGATCAGTGGTGACCCGATCGCGGGGGCAGCCGACCTGCACGCCGCGACCGAGCGCATCCTCGAGAGCTACCCGCACGCGGAATGGCGAACGATGGCGGTGCGCGGCGAGCGATTGGAAATGCACTGGAGTCGACTGTGGGACGGCGACGGCAATGAGGCGATAACCCTGAACGTCATGGAGTTCGACGATCTCGGGCGCATCGAGTATTTCGGACGGTTCGAGGAAGACGACTTCGAGGGCGCTTACCGCGAACTCGAGCGACGCTACTACGCCGGAGAGGGATCGGCATTCGCCGAAGGTGCTGACGCAGCCACGATGGCACCCATCCTGCTCAACCGAAATGAGTTCGACCGGTTCATCACTGAATTCTGCACATCCGACCTGCACGTTGAGAACCGGTCGCGGTCGGCCATCCCCGATCGTTCGGCCATGGAGTTGATTGCAAGTTTCAATGATCTCCAAGCGCTGACGTCCTCCGTCCAGACATGGATCTCCGTATGTCGCTGGATGTCGTCGTCGGTGAGCGTCGTCCGACTCGAACGCGAGGCCGTGGGACAGGACGGCGAAGACTACGCCTGGACACGGATCCTGGTCTCGGAATTCCGCGCCGGCAGGTTCGCGTCGCTATGTGAGTTCGAAATCGAGGACGAGGAAGCGGCGTTCGCCTACGCCGAGGAGCGAATACGGGCGGACCCGCCCCGGCTCGCGGTGACCAACCGGGCGAGCGAGATATTCGACATCGTATGTCGAGCAATGCGCGACCACGATGCCGACGGTGCCGCTCGAACCTACTCGGAAACCTTTGTGTACGACGATCATCGACGCCTCAGTGGCGACCCCGTCAGCAGCGTCAACGCAATGAGGATGGGTATTGCGTACGTCTGCGAGCAATACCCTCACCTGGAATGGCGCACGCTGGCTGTGCGGGGCGAGTGTTTAGAGCTGCGCTGGGCCCGCCAGTGGGATGACGCCGGAAACGAAACGTTGAGTCTGATGGTGCTCGAGGTCGACCAGGCCGGACAGGTCGTCTATCAGGGCCGCTTCGACGAGGACGATCTTGACGGTGCGTCCCGTGTGCTCGACAAGCGCTACTACACTGGAGAAGGAGCACCGTTCGCCAAAAACGGGCTGCCGGCCAGCGAGGCACCAACGGCGATGAGTGGCGATGATTTCGACAAGCTCTTCGGTGAGATCGCCTCTCCCGACATGCGTGTCGAAACCCATTCCCGCAGAGCTTTTCCCAACCGCACGGCCAGCGATCTTCGTGCTGGCTTCGAAGAACTCAATACATTGGTCACGTCGAAGCGGATATGGATGTCTGCAGTGGTTTGGGTGTCACCGAGCTGCAGCGTCGCCCGGCTGGAACGGGAGGCGACCGGAGCCGACGGCGAGATGTACCAGTGGTCGATGATTCTCGTCACCGAGCATCGCAACGGACTGGTCACCTCGATATATGAGTTCGACCCCGATGATGAGGAAAGCGCCTTCGCCTACGCTGACGAGCTGGTGCGGGCGCAGTCCAGTCAGCTTGCAGTGAGGAATCAGGCATCCGGCGCTATCGACGGGTTCTTGGAAAGGATGCGGGCGAACGACGTCGCCGGCGCCATCGCCTTCTACTCGGAACAGATTGTCTACGACGATCGCCGACGACTCAGCGGTGACCCGATCGTAAGCCGCGACGCGATGCGCGCGGGTATTGCGCGCCACCTCGCACAGTTCACCGAGTACCAGTTCGATGTCTTGGCGGTTCGAGGTGAGCGCCTGCACCTAGTCTCAAGTGTTGCATCAGACGTGGATGACAACAGGACGAGCGGTCTCACTGTGTTCGAGGTCGACGACGACGGCCTCATCGTCTACCACGGACGCTTTGACGAAGGCGACTTCGACGGTGCCTACCGCGAGCTCGAACGTCGCTACTACGCCGGCGAAGGCGCCACATTCGCACGATCCGGTGCCATCGCGACCCAGTCGATAATCGCGCTGAACGCCAACGACTTCGATCTGCTGCTCGGCGAGCTCTGCACCCCCGACATGCGGTTCGAGAACCGAACCAGGTCGGCTTTCCCCGATCGCTCCGTCACCGACTTGCGTACCAGTCTCGGACAGCTGGGCTCGATGGTGACGTCGATGCGGACCTGGCTGTCGGCGGTGACGTGGCTGTCACCGGAGTGCGCCGCCGTCCGTTTCGAATGCGACGCCGTCGGCGACAACGGCGAGCGGTACTCGTGGACGCGCGTGCTGATGATCGAGTTCCGCGACGGCCGGATGGCATCGATCTGCCAGTTCGAGCTCGAGGACGAGGATGCCGCATTTGCGTACGCCGAAGAGCGGCTTCAAGCTACCTCACGTCGCCTGACCGTGACGAACCGGTCGTATGAGACAGCCGTCGCCATAAACGTTGCGATGCAGGACCGGAACATCGACGGCATCATGAATTTAGTCTCGGCGCAGATGGTCTACGACGACCGTCGACGCCTCAGCGGCGATCCGATTGTCGACCCAGCGGCATTCCGGGCCGCGTTCGAACGAATTCTCGAGCAATACAGCCGTTTCGAATGGCGAATCCTGGCCGTTCGTGGCGATCGTCTGAACATGAATTGGAGCGCGTGGTCAGACGATGCGGGCAACGAGTCGGGTTATCTGCACGTATTCGAGATCGCTGAAGACGGCCGACAGATTTACGAAGGCCGCTTCGACGACGACGACTTCGACGGTGCCTACCGCGAATTGGAAGAGCGTTACTACCGCGGCGAGGGCGCGGCCTACGCGCAGGCGGGCGCGACGGCTACGGAGTATGCGACCGCGGCAAACCACGGAGATTTCGACCGACTGGCCGGCGAATTGTCCGCTGCGGACATGCGCGTCGAGAACCGTTCGCGTTCAGGATTCCCCGAGCGTTCGGTCGCTGAGTTCAGCGACAGTCTTAGCGAGCTGAACAGTATGCTCGAAACGGTCCGGACGTGGAGTTCCGCCATTTGTTGGCTGTCGCCGACTGTCAGTGTCGCTCGGCAGGAACGCAAAGCAGTCGGACGAGGCGGTGAACATTTCGAATGGACTCGAATCATTGCCAGCGAGGTGGTCAACGGCCGAGTGACCTCGATCTGCATGTTCGAGCCCGATCACGAGGCGGCCGCCTTCGCCTACGCCGAAGAACGGGTGCGCGCCAGCAACACGCGCCTCGCGATGACCAACAGTGCAACCCGGAGACTGGACACATTGATGCATGCGGCGCGAGCGCGCGACGCAGATGCGATGGCCGACTGTTACATCGATGGCTTCGGGTATGACGACCGGCGGAGATTGAGCGGGGACCCGATCCGAAATCTCCGCGTTACCGCTGAGAAGATCCTGTCGCAGTACAGCCAATTCGAAGCGCGCAGTCTCGCGGTGCGCGGTGACCGCCTGCAACTGGCCAGGTGCCGCTGGTCGAATGAGTCTGGATTCGAGACGACACACTTGATCGTCAACGAAACCGGCAACAACGGACGCTTCGTTTACGAGGGCCGCTTCGACGAGGACGACTTCGAGGGCGCGTACCGCGAGCTGGATCGGCGCTACTACGCCGGTGAGGGCGCCGCGTCTGCCGACGAGGGCATGTTACTGACCGAGTGGCACATAGCGATGAACCAGCGTGACTTCGACCGAGTATTCGGCGAGCTGACGGCCCCCGACATGCGGGTTGAGAACCGATCGAGTTCAGTGTTCGGCGACCGGACCGCCGCGGCTATCCGGGCCAGCATCGAGGAGCTGGACGCGATGGTCACCTCGTCGCGCTCGTGGCATTCGGCCGTGCGTTGGCTTTCGCCGCAGTGGGTCGTCGCTCGATTGGAGCGCGAGGCCGTCGGGTCGGACGGTGAACGCTATGCATGGTCGTGGCTGGATGTGTACGAGTTCAAGGGCCGACTCACATCTGCTTGTCGGTTCGACATCGAGGACGAGGAGGCGGCGTTCGCGTATGCCGAGGAGCGGGTGCGTGAGGCCGGAGACGGCTAGCGTGGACTTATGACGACCCCCAGCCCGAAGCTTCAGCTGACCGACGACGAGTGGCGCAAGAAGCTGAACCCCGAGGAGTTTCACGTCCTCCGCGAGGCCGGCACCGAGCGCCCCTTCGTCGGTGAATACACCGACACCAAGACCGAAGGCGTGTATCAGTGCCGGGCCTGCGGTGCCGAGCTGTTCCGCAGCAGCGAGAAGTTCGAATCCCACTGCGGTTGGCCGTCATTCTTCGATCCGGCCGATTCCGACGCGGTGATCCTGCGCTCCGACGACAGCCTGGGCATGCACCGCGTCGAGGTCATCTGCGCCAACTGCCACAGCCACCTCGGCCACGTCTTCGAAGGCGAGGGTTACCCCACGCCGACCGATCAGCGCTACTGCATCAACTCGATCTCACTGCGACTGGTGCCCGCCGAATGACGCCCTACGCGGGGTAGACCCCGAACTCGGCCGCGTCGGCGGTGTCCGCCACACATTGGAACAGCAACGGCGCCGTCATCGCATTCCCGGAATAGCAGGTGAATGGCCCGATCGTCTGAAACTTGTCGCCATACAGGTCGTACTGAGCGGCAAAGTCCGCCGCGGTGATGCAGTCGATGTCACCGGCGGTGATGACGATGCTCTGGCCGCCACTGGGCGCGCAGTGTTCCCCGCCCGGCGGTTGGGCGACCGCGCTCGGTGCCATCACGAACGCGGCGACCGGCAATGTCGCGGCAACCAGGGCTTTGATGCTCATAGACCCATGATGACGGGCGTTCGGCTATGTCGACGGGTATTCGGGAATCCAGCGCACCTCGTCGATACGCGCCGCCAGTTCCTCGTCGCTGCGCTTCGGTGCCACACCATCCGCGACGGCCTGTCGCCCGACCGCGAGCGCGATGCGCACCGCGATGTCGGGAACTTCCGACCAGGCGGGCAGCAGCGGCTGGCTGGGATCGGCAAGGGCGGGCGACGCGTCACCGAGGCTCGCGGCCGCCGCCCGCATCATGTCGTCGGTCACCCTCGTCGCCTGCGCCGCCGTCACCGCCAATCCCATCGCGGGGAAGATGTAGGCGTTGTTGCACTGCGCCACCGGGCGCTCGACGCCATCGCGCACCAACGGTGCAAACGGTGAACCGGTCGCGATCAATGCCCGCCCGTCGGTCCACGCATCCAACTCGGCCGGATGCGCCTCCGCCCGACTGGTGGGGTTGGACAGCGGGAAGATGATCGGCCGCTTGGTCTTGGCCGCCAGCTCACGCACGATGTCTTCGGTGAAGGCGCCGGCAGCAGTCGAAAGCCCCAGCAGCACACCGCAATCAACGTGGCGCACGACGTCGGCCAGCTGCGCGGGTCCCGACAAACCCCAAGCCGCGACGCTGTCGGCCGGCTGTGCAAATGCGCGCTGCCCTTCGGAAAGATCGGTGCGGTCGTCGGTGAGCAGTCCCACGACGTCGACGACCCAGATCCGCGAGGCCGCTTCCTGCTCGGACAGTCCCTGCGCGACCATCTCCCGCTTGACCATGTTCAGCACGCCGATTCCGGCCGAACCCGCACCCAGCATCACGACCTGTTGCTGCGACAGCGGGCGGCCCGCGATGTTCGCCGCACCATGCAGCGCTCCGAGTGCGACGGCGGCGGTGCCCTGAATATCGTCGTTGAAGGTCAGCAGCTTGTCGCGGTAGCGCTCCAGGATCGGCTGCGCGTGCGCGGTCGCGAAATCCTCCCACTGGAGCAGCACATCGGGCATCTCCTGGTGCACCGCGGTCACGAATTCGTCGATGAACTCGAAATACTCGTCCTCGCCGACCCTTCGGTGCCGCCAACCCAGATACTGGGGGTCCTCCAGCAGCTCGACGTTGTCGGTGCCCACATCGAGGACGATTGGCAGGGTGCGCGCCGGGTCGATGCCGCCGATGAGCGTGTACAGCGACAGCTTGCCGATCGGGATGCCCATACCGCCGATGCCCTGATCGCCGAGCCCGAGGATCCGTTGACCGTCGGTCACCACGATCACGTCGACATCGCGTCGGCCGATCGGCCGGTTCCGAAGTATCTCGCGCAGATATTCGCGGTCCGGATAGGACACGAACAGACCGCGCGGCTTGCGATAGATCTTGCTGAACCGCTGGCACGCCTCGCCGACCGTCGGGGTGTACACGATCGGCATGGTTTCGGCGATGTGGTCGTGCAGCAAGCGATAAAACAGCGTTTCGTTACGGTCCTGCAGGGCCCGCAGATAGATGTGCTGATCCAGACCCTCACGGCGAGTGCTGAATTCGCGCCAGCTGTGCTCGACCTGTTCATCGAGCGTTTTCTCCGCGGTCGGCAGTAGGCCGAGTATTCCGTACTTGCGGCGCTCGGCGTGGGTGAAGGCGGTGCCCTTCGTGGTGAGCGCGTCAAAAAGCCTGTCCTGGCCGGTTTTTGCCTCAGACAACGGGGTCCTTCCGCTGGAGCCGGTTACGGGAGTCTGGTGACCAACTCTTCCACGCTCACCCGCGGACCGGTGAAGAACGGAGTCTCTTCGCGAGTGTGGCGGCGGGCGTCGGTCGCGCGCAATTCACGCATCAGGTCCACGATGCGATACAGCTCGGGCGCCTCGAAGGCCAGGATCCACTCGTAGTCCCCCAGCGCGAAAGCGGGCACCGTGTTCGCGCGGACGTCCTTGTACTCCCGGGCGGCCATCCCGTGTTCAGCCAGCATCTTGCGGCGCTCTTCGTCGGGCAGTAGGTACCACTCCAGCGACCGCACGAACGGATAGACACACACATATGCGCCGGGATCCTCGCCGGCCAGGAACGCCGGAATGTGGCTCTTGTTGAATTCGGCGGGCCGGTGCAACGCGACGCTGCTCCACACGGGATCGCTCGCTCGACCCAGCGTGGTCGTGCGGCGAAAATCCGAGTAGGTGGCCTGCAACGCCTCGACGGTTTCGGCGTGGGTCCAGAACATGAAGTCGGCGTCGGCCCGCATGCCGGCGATGTCGTAGATCCCGCGTACCACGACACCCTTGTCTTCCTGCTGTTTGAGGAAGGTCGCCGTCTCGTCGACGACGCCGGCGCGCTCGTCGCCCAATTCGCCCGGCTCCACAGAGAACACCGAGAACATCAGGTAGCGGACAGTGGAGTTGAGCGCGTCGTAGTCGAGCTTGGCCATGAGATCTATCGTGCCACGCGCGGGCTCAGGCGTTATTCGTCGCTCTCGCGACGGTGACCAGCGACGCAGCCGCCCTGGTCGCCGCGGCCACGCACGCAGGCACGCCGATGCCGTCCAGATAGGCGCCGGCCACGGCCAAGGTCGGCGGCAGGCCGGCCCGCAGCTCGGCGACCAGTGCGCCGTGCCCGGGCCCGTACTGCGGCATCGCGTCGATCCACCGCTGAACGTGACAGTCCTCGGGATCCGTCGTCACCCCGAACACCGTGGCCAGATCCTGCCCCGCCCACGCCAGCAGGTCTTCGTCACCCGCGCTTCGGGCCAGATCGTCGCCGAACCTGCCGTACGACAAACGCACCAGCTCGACGTTGCCGCGCCGGCCCCACTTCTGCGTCGACAGGGTTATCGCCTTGGCGCGCAACCGTTCTCCCGCGGCCACCAGCACCCCGGACTGTTGCGGCACCGGCGTGCCACCAGGCAGTGCCAACGCCACCAGCGCACTTGACGCCACCCCGATGCGTCGTGCCGCCGCGGCGGTGCGCGGGGCAACGCCCTCGGCAATGCGGGCGAGCCGCGGTGCGGGCACGGCCAACACCGCCGCGTCGGCGTGGTGGCCTACACCCTCGTCGTCGACGATTTCCCAGCCGCGCGAAGATCGGTCGACCCGCTCGACGGTGACCTGAAGCCAGCGGATACCCGCGCGCCGGACCAGCTCGTCGACCAGCACCGCGTAGCCGCCCTCGATCGCCCCGAACACCGAGCCCGTCGCCACCGACGGACCCGAGGCCGCCAGCGCGTCACGCACCGCGTCCGTCAGACTGCGCGCTCCGCGGTCCAGCGCCGCCGTCAGCGCCGGCAGAGCCGAACGAACGCCGATGGTGGCCGACGACCCCGCGTACACACCTGCCAGCAGGGGATCTACCGAGCGGGCCACCACCTGGTCCCCGAAGCGGTCCCCGACCAGCTCGGCGACCGAGGGGTCGGCGCCGGGACGCCAGCGCAGCGGCCGCGCTCGTTCGTCGCGAATCCGGGCCAGCGTCGCGTCGTCCACGAGGCCGGCCAGCGCTCCCGGATGCGCCGGAATGCCCTGCAGCGTGCCCGTCGGCAACGGATGCAGATGTTCCTGGCTGTAGATCAGCGGGCGCGCCCCCGTGGTGCCGATCTGTCTTCCGCTCAGGCCCAGCTCGGCCAACAGCGCCGGCACCTCGGGGCGGCGCGCGACGAACGCCTCCGCGCCGACGTCCATCAGCTGGCCGCCGATCCGCTCGGTCCGCAGCACACCGCCGAGTCGGTCGGCCGGGTCGAACAACGTTATCGACGCGTCGGGCCCCGCCGCCACCCGCAGCCGATAGGCGGCGACAAGACCTGAAATGCCGCCGCCGACAACGCAATACGACATGCTCACAGCGAATGCACCATCGAGACCAAGTCCGTGATCACGCCGGGGTCGGTGGGCGGCAGCACGCCGTGGCCGAGGTTGAAGATGTGGCCGGTGGCGCCGGCGTCGATGGCGCGACGGGCGTCCTCGACGACGGCTCGCGCCGCCCGTTCGACGACCGGCCAGCCCGCCAGCAGCACGACCGGATCCAAATTTCCCTGCAGGGCCGTGTTGGGCGGAACCCGTGTCGCGGCGTCGGCCAGCGAGGTGCGCCAGTCGACGCCGACGACGGTGGCCCCGGCCTCGCCCATCGCACCGAGCAGTTCGGCGGTGCCCACGCCGAAGTGGGTCATCGGCACACCGGCGCCCGCGAGTGTCGAGAACACCCGTGAACTGTGCGGCAGCACGTAGGTGCGGTAATCGGCCAGCGAGAGCGTGCCGGCCCACGAATCGAACAGCTGGATGGCATCCACACCGGCGCTGACCTGCGTCTGCAGGAAGGCGATGGTCACATCGGTCAGCGCCGTCATCAGCGCGTGCCAGGTGTCGGATTCGCCGAGCATCAACGCCTTGGTGCGCTCGTGGTTGCGGCTCGGGCCGCCCTCCACGAGATAGGACGCCAGCGTGAACGGCGCTCCCGCGAAGCCGATGAGCGGGACGTCACCAAGCTCGGCGGTCAGCTGCGTGATGGCGTCGGCCACGGGTGCAACCTGCTGCGGTTCAAGCGGTTTGATCGCGTTGACATCGCCGATGGTGCGCACCGGGTGTTCGATCACCGGTCCGACGTCGGGCACGATGTCGAGCTCGATGCCCGCGGCCCGCAGCGGCACGACGATGTCGGAGAACAGGATCGCGGCGTCCACGCCGTGCCTGCGAATCGGCTGCAGGGTGATCTCGGTGATCAGCTCCGCGTCGAAGCAGGCCTGCATCATGGTGTTCTTCGCCCGCAGCGCCCGGTACTCGGGCAGCGAACGTCCGGCCTGCCGCATGAACCACACCGGCACGCGGCTCGGCTTGCGGCCTGAAGCGGCGGCGAGATAGGGCGAGTCGGGCAGGTCGCGGCGGGTAGTCATCGTGTCCAATGCTGCCATGCGCGCCCCGCAACACCCCAATTCGCGCTGCGGTGACCCCCGCTTCGCTCTCTGGACAGGTGGGGCCGTGGGTGGGCGCAGCAAACAACGCCTGACCACGGGAGATCCCCTCACCGGGCAAAATCGGCGCGCCTGCGCACACGCCTGGCCAAATGGGGCTAGCTTCGAACGGTGACCACCGCCGAACCGGCTCAATTTCGCGAAGCGGTGGCGGCGATGAATGCCACCACCGTCCGGGCGGAGATCGAACTCGGCCCGATTCGCCCGCCTCAGCGGCTGGCGCCGTACAGCTACGCGCTGGGCGCGGAGGTCCGCCATCCCGAGACGGCCATCGTTCCCGAACGCTCCGAGGGCGACGCGTTCGGACGGCTGATCCTGCTGCACGACCCTGAGGGCGCCGAAGCGTGGGATGGCACGATGCGTCTCGTGGCTTATATCCAGGCGGACCTGGACTCCAGTGAAGCCGTCGACCCGCTGCTGCCCGAAGTCGCGTGGAGCTGGCTCGTCGACGCCCTGGAGTCGCGGGCCGAGCACGTCACCGCATTGGGCGGTACCGTCACCGCGACCACGTCGGTGCGCTACGGCGACATCTCCGGTCCCCCGCGCGCCCACCAGCTGGAACTGCGGGCGTCGTGGACGGCGACCACCCTGGAGCTGGGACCACATGTCGAAGCGTTCTGCGAGGTGCTCGAGCACGCCGCCGGCCTGCCGCCGTCAGGTGTCACCGACTTGAGCTCCCGCACGCGCGCCTGACGCATGGCCGACCCCCAGGAGGCCGGCCCCGAGTCGGGCTCGGATGATGAGCCGGAAGCCACACCGCTGCTGGCGCCGCGCGACGGCGTGCCCGACCTGTCGGTCAGCGCACGCGATATCGAAAAGGCCGCCGAGCTGTTGGCGTCCGGCGAAGGGCCTTTCGCGGTCGACGCCGAACGCGCCTCAGGCTTCCGCTACTCGAATCGCGCCTACCTGATCCAGATTCGTCGGGCCGGTGCGGGCACGGTGCTGATCGACCCGGTCAACCACGGCGGTGATCCCGTCGCCACGCTGGCCCCCGTCGCGAAGGTGCTGTCCACCGACGAGTGGGTGCTGCACGCGGCCGATCAGGACCTGCCCTGCCTTGCCGAGATCGGTATGCGGCCGACGAAGCTCTACGACACCGAACTCGGAGGCCGCCTCGCCGGCTACGACAAGGTGAACCTCGCCACGATGGTGCAGAAGCTCCTCGGCCTGCAGTTGACGAAGGGGCACGGCGCCGCGGACTGGTCGCAGCGGCCGCTGCCGCACGAATGGCTGAACTACGCGGCGCTGGACGTCGAAGTGCTGCTCGACCTGCGCCACGCGATCGCCGCTGTTCTCCAGGAGCAGCGCAAATCCGACTGGGCTGCAGAGGAATTCGAGTATCTGCGGACGGTCGAGGCCATGCCGACGCGCCGGGACCGCTGGCGGCGCACGTCGGGCATCCACAAAATCCGGGACGCACGCGCGCTGGCGGCGGTCCGCGAATTGTGGATGACGCGAGATCACATCGCGCAGCGCCGTGACATCGCGCCGGGACGCATCCTGCCCGACGCGGCGATCGTCAACGCCGCCACCGTCGACCCAGACACGGCCGAAAAGCTCACCGCCCTACCGGTGTTCGGGGGCTCACGGCAACGACGAATGGCCCATGTATGGCTGGAGGCGCTCGCGCGTGCGCGCACCACCGACGACCCGCCGACGTCGCAGGAACCGTCCACCGGCCCCCCACCTGCATCGCGATGGGCGCGCCGTAAGCCCGAAGCCGCAGTCCGACTGGAGGCGGCACGGTCCGGTATCGCCGAACTGTCGCAGCGTATTTCGGTGCCCACCGAGAACGTCATCACCCCGGAGATCGTGCGGCGGTTGTGTTGGGATTGGCAGCCGCTGCCATCCCGCGAAGCGACGGAAGCGGCGATAGACGATTTCCTGCGAGAGGCCGGGGCACGGCAGTGGCAGCGCGAGCTCGTCGACCCCGTGCTGACCGACGCCCTGTACCCCGACCCCGCCGCCTCTGACGGGGAGGCGACTAGCTGACCCGGTCGACGTGGGCCAGGAAGTGCTTCAACACCGCGTCGGGGGCTTCGATCTGCGGCCAGTGACCTATGTCGTCAGCTAGCATCACCACGTCCGCGTCGGGGATGACCTCGGCATACCGCCGAGCCATATGGGCACCGGAATTGGGGTCGATGGGCCCGTCGATGAGCCGCATCGGCACCGCGGTCGCACGCATGGCGCGCACCCAACGATTGCGGTGGGTGTACCGGTCGGCCAGGAACCGTCCGACCTTGTGCATCACCCGCTTGCCGTCGTTGTATTCGAGAATCTCGTGGAATCGGTCCATCAACTCGCGTGAGGGCTTGGTGTTGGGGCCGAACATCTCGTTGATCGTCGGCTCCACGATCCGCCGCGACAGCGGGCTGCCCTGCAGGGGACTCATCAGGTCGCCGAGCGGTGTCCCCGACATCAGCTTCTGCATGGTGCGCGGTGTGTAGGCCTCGTTGAACATTCCGCCGTTGAGCCAGGTGATCGACTGGTAGCGCGGCGATCCATACGCGTGCTGACCGAACTCGCTGCGGGCCAACAGCTCCTGGCCGACAGAGTCGCCGAGGTCGTGCGCGAGCAGGTGGCAGACCTCGACGTTCAAATGGTCGAGCAATGCCTCGTGCATGTCGGCGTGATCAAGCACCGAATAGCCGTAGGCGACGGGTTTGTCCGAGAAGCCCATGCCGATCATGTCGGGTGCGACGACGGTGAACCGCTCGACCAATGCGGGCCAGATCAGCGACCAATCCGATGAGTTGAACGGGTAGCCGTGGATCGCCAGCAGGACGGGTGCCCGGCCGATCGGCGGCCCGTCGACGCGGTAGAAGATATCGAAGCCCAGATAGTCGAAGTGCCGGCCGGCAGCCTTCCAGCGTTCGAGTGCAGCATCCATGACCAGACTCTGTCACGAGCCTGTCGTGACTTCAGGACGCGGCCCGCGAGGTGTCCTAGTGTCGACTTGGTGAGCTTGCTTCTCGGACCGACCCTGCGGCACGTCTCGGACACGACCGCACTGGTGTGGGTACAGACCGAAAACGCGGGCACCGTCGACGTACTGGGCTGTTCGGCGCCGACGTTCGAGGTGCAGAACCATCACTTCGCACTCGTCACGGTCACCGGGCTGAAGCCGGACAGCGTGACCGAGTACCAGGTGACGTTCAATGGGGCGACGGTATGGCCGCTCACCGACCCGGCATTCTCCGAGTTTCCACCCAGCGTCATCCGGACCCGGGGCCCCGACACAGCGCACCGATTGCGCGCCATATTCGGGTCGTGTCGCTACCCCAAAACCGAAGTGAAGAAGATCGAGTCCAAAATCAAGCACGACGCGCTCGATTCGTACGCGTCACGGATGGCCGTGCGCCCGATCGACCAGTGGCCGGACGCCCTGATCCTGCTCGGTGATCAGCTCTACGCCGACGAACTCCCGCCCGACGAGCAGCGCCGTGTCAACAAGCGCCGCGCCCGGCACCACCGAAACGGCAATCGTCCGCCCGACGAAGTCGTCAGCTTCGCCGAGTACGAACGGCTGTACCGCCATTCCTGGGGCGACCCGGAGATCAGATGGCTGATGTCCACCGTGCCCACGGCGATGATCTTCGACGACCACGACATCCGCGACGATTGGAACACCTCGGCGTCCTGGCGCGTCAGTATGGCCAAGGAACCGTGGTGGCAGGACCGGATCCGCGCCGGACTCGCGTCCTACTGGGTGTACCAACATCTGGGGAACCTGAGCCCGGATGAGCTGGCCGACAACGAGGACTACCAACGCCTGCTGGCCATAGCAGGCGACACATGGTCGCATCTCGCCGAGCTTGCCGGCCGGGCCGACCGCGAGATCGAGGCGCACAAAGGCATTCGGTTCAGCTACCGATGGGATCTCGGACGGACGCGACTGATCATGATCGACTCACGGAACGGGCGCATTCTGGAATCCGGTGAGCGCATGATGATCGGCGAAGAAGAATTCCGGTGGGTCGAGGCCAAGGCCGAGGAGCATCCCGAGCAGCTGGACCATCTGATGCTGGCCTCGTCGGTGCCGTGGTTGATGCCACCCGCGATCGGTGATCTGGAGACGCTCAACGAAAAGGCGGCGGACCGTCCGGGCAGGCGCGGCCGCTTCGGCGAGTTTTTGCGCAGGGCAGGCGATTTCGAACACTGGCCGGCGTTCTACAAGTCCTTGGTACGGCTGGCGGAGATGATCACGAGGATCGCCAACCATCCCGACCGGCCCGCGACCATCAGCGTGCTGTCAGGCGACGTCCACCACAGCTACGCCGCGCGCGCCCGACTCGATGGCGTGTCACCGAGCGGGTCGGCAGTACATCAGCTGGTCTGCTCTCCGGTGCACAACTACGTGCCGTTGTTCGTCAAACCCGCGTTCGCGTTGGGCTGGACCCGTCCCGCTGCTGCGTTCACGCGATGGTGGGTGCGCAGGCACGGCGTCGAGTCACCACCGTTGACGTGGACGAACGTGTGTGGGCCCTTGTTCGGGAATACGATCGCGACCCTCGAGGTCGACGGTCGCAGCGCCGAGGTGTTTTTCGAACAGCCGCGCAGGACAACGTCTTTGGAAGAAGTGGGCCGCGTCTCACTGACAGAGAGCACCTCGGTCTGAATAAGCGCTAGTCGAAACGTTCGCTGACTTCGCGTTCGGGTGCCACCGCGGAACCCTGAGCCGCCACCCAGCCGGTGATCTGGCGGGCGATGTTGCGGTCGGTCAGTCCGACGTCGGAGAGCAGCTCGCCGCGCGATGCGTGTGCGAAGAACTCCTGGGGCAACCCGGCGTCGCGGCAGGGCACGTCGATCTCTGCCCGGCGCAGCGCCGCCGACACCGCCGAACCGATACCACCCTGCACGCCGTTGTCCTCGATGGTGACCACCAGCTTGTGCGCGGCCGCGAACTCACCGAGGGCGGCGGGCACCGGAAGGACCCACCGCGGGTCCACGACTGTGACCCCGATCCCCTGGTTGCGAAGCCTCTCGGCGACCGTCAACGCCATCGCCGCGAACGGGCCGACTGCCACGATCAGCACGTCGTCGGACAGGCCGTCGGCCGGGGCCGCGAGCACATCGATGCCGTCACGGCGTTCGACCGCCGGAATATCTTCGCCGACATCGCCTTTCGGGAACCGAATGGCGGTCGGCCCGTCCTTGATGTTGAGCGCTTCGCCGAGTTCCTCACGCAGTCGGGCGCCGTCGCGCGGGGCGGCCACCCGCATGCCCGGGACGATGCCCAGCATGGACAGGTCCCAGATGCCGTTGTGGCTGGCACCGTCGGGACCGGTGACGCCGGAGCGATCCAGAACCATCGTGACGGGCAGCTTGTGCAGCGCGACGTCCATCATGACCTGGTCGAACGCGCGGTTGAGGAACGTCGAGTAGATCGCCACAACCGGGTGCATGCCACCCATCGCCAGACCCGCGGCCGACGTCATCGCATGCTGCTCGGCGATGCCGACGTCGAAGAACCTGTCGGGGAACCGTTTCCGGAAATCGGAAAGACCGGTCGGGCCGGGCATCGCAGCGGTGATGGCCACGATGTCGCGCCGCCGGGCGGCATAGCCGATGAGTGCGTCGGAGAACGCCGACGTCCAGCCGGGCCCCGGCACCGACGTGGCCAGCCCCGTCTCAGGGTCGATGACACCGCAGGAGTGCATCTGGTCGGCCTCGTCGTTCTCGGCCGGGGCGTACCCCATGCCCTTGCGGGTGACGACGTGCACGATCACCGGCGCGTTGAAGCCGCGCGCGTGGCGCAGCGCGTTCTCCACCGCATGCTCGTCGTGACCGTCGATCGGGCCGACATACTTGAGGCCGAGATCGGTGAACATCACCTGCGGCGAGAGCGCGTCTTTGATGCCGGCCTTGATGCTGTGCATGCACTGGTAGCAGATCTCGCCGATGATCGGCACCTTCTGGACGGCCTTGCGGCCCTCCTCGAGCACGCGCTCGTACCCGGGCTGCAGGCGAAGTCCGGCCAAGTGTTCGGCGAAACCGCCGATCGTGGGCGCGTAGCTGCGGCCGTTGTCGTTGACGATGATCACGACCGGGCGCCGGGACGCGGCGATGTTGTTCAGCGCCTCCCAGCACATGCCGCCGGTGAGTGCGCCGTCGCCGACGACGGCGACCACGTGACGGTTGCGGTGCCCGGACAGCTCGAAGGCCTTGGCCAGTCCGTCGGCATACGACAGCGCGGCGCTGGCGTGGCTGGATTCGACCCAGTCATGCTCGCTCTCGCTGCGCGATGGGTAGCCCGACAGGCCGCCCTTCTTGCGGAGTGAGTCGAAATCACGGATGCGGCCCGTCAGCATCTTGTGTACGTAGGACTGGTGTCCGGTGTCGAAGATGATCGGATCGTGCGGCGAGTCGAACACCCGATGCAGCGCAAGCGTCAGCTCGACGACGCCGAGGTTCGGGCCGAGGTGTCCGCCGGTTGCAGCGACCTTGTAAATCAGGAATTCGCGGATTTCCTGCGCCAGCTCACTCATCTGTGACTGGGTCAAGTGCTGCAGATCAGCGGGGCCGCGGATCTGTTCAAGCATCCCGTCAGTCTACGCACCGGGTTCGGTGCGGTCCTGCCGAGACTCGTAGACATCGGGCACACCGTCAAGATCGGCGTCGGCGGTTTCGATCTCGTAGATCCGCCGATATTGCCTGTTCCGCAGCCGCAACAGCACCGCTGCCAGCACCGCGGCGCACACCGACCCGGTCAGCACGCCCATTTTGACGACTTCGTCACGATGCGATCCCAAACCGTACGCGAGATCCCCGATGAGGAGCGACACCGTGAATCCGATGCCCGCCAGCATCGAAATTCCCAGGACGTCGATCCACCGCAGCGCCGAGTCGAGAGTGGCGCGGGTCACCGCGGCCAGCACTCTGGTGGTCAGAAAGATGCCGACGGGCTTGCCGACGACGAGTCCGAGCACGATTCCCAGGGCGATCGGGTCGCTCAACGCGTTGATCAGTCCGCTGAATCCGCCGAGTGACACCCCGGCGGCGAAGAAGGCGAAAACGGGCACTGCGACACCTGCCGACAATGGGCGCAGTTTGTGCTCGAAGTGCTCGGCCAATCCCGGGCCCGCCTCGGGACCGCCGGCCGCGGCTGAGCGCATCACCGGCACCGTGAAGCCGAGCAACACGCCGGCGACTGTGGCATGCACACCGGACTCGTGCATCAGCACCCATGTGGCCGCAGCGAGCGGCACCAATAGCCACCATGAGTCGACCCGACGCTGCACACACAGCGCGAAAAGCGCCAGCGGTACCACTGACAGACCCAGCGCCCAGATCTTGATGTCGTCGGTGTAGAAAACGGCGATCACCGTGACTGCCAGGAGATCGTCGACCACCGCGAGAGTCAGCAAGAAAGTGCGAAGCGCAGACGGAAGATGTGTCGAGATGACGGCGAGCACAGCGACTGCGAACGCGATGTCGGTCGCGGTCGGGATCGCCCAACCCCGCGTCGCGCCGTCTCCGACATGGGCGGTCACCGCAACAAAGATCAGCGCCGGCGCCACCATTCCCCCGACGGCGGCGGCGATCGGCAGGGCGGCACGACTCGGGTCGCGCAAATCGCCCGCAACGAATTCGCGCTTGAGCTCCAGTCCGACGATGAAGAAGAAGATCGCGAGCAGCCCGTCGGCGGCCCATTCGCCGAGAGTCAGGTTCAAATGCAGGCCTAGCGGTTCACCGCCGATCTCCAGATCACGAAGTCCGAAGTACCCCGCCGACCACGGCGAATTGGCCCATATCAGGGCTACGGCCGAGGCCACCAGCAGGATCGCACCGCCGACGGTCTCCTTGCGAAGGATGGACGTGACCCGGCTGGTCTCCGACCACGAGCCTCGTGAGAAGAGCGCTCCACGTGGGAAGCGAGGTGGATCGGTGCTCACTATTCGCCCTAATCGGTAGTCGCTGGTCGCTGAAGGAATCGCCGACCAGACTTCCCGGCACACCTGACGATCACCCTATGTCATTCGGCCGAGAGCGCCATTCGTTGACAACCTGGTGCCCGAACATGCACGCGAGTACATTCCTCGTCAGGAGTGCCGGGAAGCCTGGTCGGCTGTCAGTTGACCGACGCCTGAGAGGCCCCGAGATGCATGCCATATCCGCCGCGCCTGCACGCGCGAATTCCCATCACGCCGTCCGGACCGACGGGCTGACCAAACGTTTCGGTTCACTCGTTGCGGTCGGCGACCTGAGCCTGACCGTCGCACGAGGGGAAGTGTTCGGTTTCCTCGGCCCGAACGGCGCGGGCAAGTCCACCACAATCCGCATGCTGCTCGGACTGATCCGGCCCACTGCAGGCACTGCCATGATCTTCGATCACCGCGCCGACGACGTCCGCCGCGCCCACCGCCACCTCGCGTATGTCCCTGCCGATGTCGCCTTGTGGCCGACGATGACCGGCGCGGAGATCCTCGAGGTGACCGGCAACGTGGGCCCCGGGGTCGACGTCGACTACCGAGCTGAACTGGTTGCCCGCTTCGCCTTGGACTTGGACCTGCGGGCCAAGAACTATTCCAGCGGGAACCGGCAGAAGGTCGCGATCGTGTCCGCCTTCGCCACCCGGGCCCCTTTGCTGGTGCTGGACGAACCGACCAGCGGCCTCGATCCCTTGATGGAGCGTGAGTTTCGGCGCTGTGTCCTCGAGGCGCGCGAACGTGGCCAGACGGTGTTCCTGAGCTCGCACCAACTGGCCGAAGTCGAAGCGCTCTGCGACAGGGTCGCCATCTTGCGAGCGGGCCGGCTCGTGGAGATCGACACGATCGGCGAGTTGCGTCGGCTGCGCCGAACCCGCATCGAAGTGACCTACCGCGACGCCGAGCCGAGCCTCATGGACGTGCCCGGCGTCACCGACCTTGAGCGACTCGGAGAAAAACACTTGCGCTTCAACGTGTCTGGCTCACCAACGCCGGCGCTGCGAGCCCTCGCCGCGGTCGACGTCACGACGGTCGCGATGCACGAGCCCACGCTGGAAGAGATTTTCCTCGACTACTACGGCGAGGCGTCGTGATGGCCGCAACCCTCGCCGCGTGCCACGCGCTCGCCCGGCGGGTGCCGGCCGAGCGAGCCGTCACCCGGCTCGCGGCCCGACAACTGCGACGTGGCACGCTGCTCGTCGCCGCAGTGTGCGCAGGGATGTCGACGTTGGTCGCCGCCCAGTACCAGTCCACCTTCCGCGGTGAGTTGAGTCAAAGCGCACTGCGTGCGCTGGCCGAAAACCCAGCCATACGAGTTCTTTTCGGCGCGCCGGTGGCTTTGGACGACCCGGGGGGGGTTCACGGTGTGGCGGACCGGTACACCGGTGCTCGTGCTGGCCGGTGTGTGGATCATGCTGACCGCCGTCCGAATCACCCGGGGCGAGGAAGACGCCGGCCGCTGGGATCTTCTGCTTTCCGGCCCGATCCGCACTGTAGAGGTCGTGCGTCGCTACCTGATCGCGCTCACCGGTTCGGCCACGGTCATCAGTGCAGGGGTCGGCCTCGGGATGATGGCCGCCGGCACCGACGCTTTCGGCGCCATCCTGTACGCAGCGTGCGTTCTCGGTGTGACGCTCACATTTGCCACCGTCGGGTTGGTGGCCGCTCAGGTGATGCCGAACCGGCCATCCGCGGTCGGACTCTCGGTCGGGTTTCTCGGTGCCACATTGTTGGTTCGGATGCTCTCCGACGGAGTCGCGGCATTCGCATGGTCTGCCTGGCTCAGCCCATTCGGTCTCGTCGCACGCGTGGCGCCCTACGCCGAGAACCGGATTGCCCCCTTGCTGGTGTTGGCGTGCTATCCAGTCGCGTTCGCGGTTGTCGCCACCGACGCAGCGGGCCGCCGCGACCTCGGTACCGGACTGTTGACACTCTCGACACGACGCCCGCCGCGCACCAGCCTGTTGGGATCGATCGACAGTTTCGCCGCGCGGCGCGCCCTGCGTCCCACGGTCGGGTGGGCTGCGGGAATCGGCGCCTACTTCCTGATCATCGGCGCGGTGATCGCTTCCATACTGGACTTCTTCGAGCAGAACCCTCGGTTCGCGGAATTGGCCGCCGCTGCGGGATTCGCGGGCCTGAACTCGGCGGAGGGTTTCGCTGCGGCTTTGTTCAGCCTGATGACCAATGCGACCGGGTTGTACTGCGTAACCCGGCTCGCGGCATTCGTAGGTGACGAGCGGGCGCGGCGGTGGACCATGTTGTTCGCCTCGCCGTCGTCTCGCGAGCGCCTGCTGGGCACGGAGATAGCGGTTACCGCAGTGGGATTGGTCGCGTTGCACCTCGTCGCAGCAGCCGCCATGTGGAGCGGCGCGGCGCTGACCGGCGCCCCGCTGCGGATCGGCGATGCACTCGCAGGAGCTCTCAACACCGCCCCGGTTGGGTGGCTGGCGCTCGGCGCGGCAGCCCTGGCCGTCGGCTGGCTCCCGTCGACGGTGGGTGCTATCGGCGCGCTACCTGTGGTCGGGGGGTTTCTGCTCAACGTCATCGCCGACAGCATGCGTGCTCCGGCGTGGGTGCTGGACATCTCTCCATACGTGCATATCGCGGCGGTGCCGTCGGTCTCACCCGACATTCCGGCGACAATAACGTTCCTGGTTGTGGGTGGAGCGCTTACCGCATTGGGGATCGCGGGCTACCGCCTCCGCGATTTGACCTCCTGAGTTGGCATTCACATCTCGCCGTCACGTGTTCTTGGCGACAAATCGCCGGAACAGTAACCAGGCAACCGCGAGGTTGTAGACCGTACCGGCGACCAGGTATGGCCACCACGTGCCGTGCTCGCTGGCGACCCAGAACGTCTTTGCCGCCCAATACGGCGGCAGCACACCGAAAGCCAGATTCCAGGCCGAATCGATGAACCACGGAAGGCACGGCAACCCGGCGATCAACATGCCGAGGCCGCGCAGCATGGCGATGCCTTGAATCTTGTTGGCCGCGACGGCGACGATCAGCAGCAGCGTGACGACCGCCGACAATCCGGCCAGCAGCCCGATCGGAACAAGGGTGGGAACGAGACCTGGTTCGAGTATTCCGCTGAACGACAACGTCGCTACCACATATACGGTCGTCAACGCCATGACGGTGCCCGCACGGTAGGCGAAGAATGTCGACAACCGCACCGGGGTCACCCGCAGCACGGTCATCGTGCCTGCGTCGACCTCGTCGAGCACAAGGAAGGCGCCGAGTCCGCCCGTGATGATGATGCTCGTCAGCAGCAAGAAGCCGGTGAGAACGAGTGGATAGTAGGGAACCAGATCAAAGTCGTATCGTGCCGCCAACATGTCGGTGAACAACGGGACGAGGATGACGACTCCGACAGTCCAGATGACGGGAGCCAGAACGATCATGACCAACAGCGGATCACGGTAGGTACCGCGAATGTCGTTGCGGCCGAATGCCGCCAGCGCTTTCACTGACGTTGTCATCGAAGTCATCACACACCTCCCGATCTTGCGACGACGTAGTGACCGAACAGCGCCCTGGCTACCCAGAACAGCACCGCCAAACCTGCGAGGGGATACAGCACGGCATAGGCCACCTGCCACGGGGCCAGTGTCACTTGATCGAAGGCCTCGCCCAGCAGCAGCAGCGGCCCCAACGTAGGGATCAGGTAAAGAACCGGACTCTCCCACACCCCCGAGTAGTACAGCACCGGGAGGCCCGTCATCACCGCGAGAGGGCCGGTCGCCGACATGAACCAATCGCTGACCGAAGAGAACGGGAGCGACGTGATGAATCCGACGAGCAGCATCAACAAGGTGCCGAGCACCACACCGGTCAACAGAGGGAGTGGACGATAGGCGAATCCGTGGGCGGCCGACACCACGATGAGCGCCACCATAACTGAAACACCTAACAGCACAGCGAGTTTCACGCCAAGGTACTCCCAGAACCGCAACGGTGTCGAGATGACGGCACCGAGGGTGCGCTCCTGCTTCTCGAAAGACACCGAACCTCCGATGAAGAAGAACCCGATGATCGCGATGTCGCCCAACAAGATGTATGGCTCAGCAATCGGACGCAAGGCGTGCGACATGGGCAGCAACACTGCCAGCCAAATGAGCCCGGAGAAGACCGCCGCATGCAGAAACCTCTGCCTGACTTGAAGCGTGACCTCGAGCCGCAACGCACTCGTCAGCCGTTTCATGCCAGTTGCCTTCCGGTGGTCTCGACGAAGACGTCGTCCAGGGTGGCCTCGCGGCTGTGAATGGTTTCGACGTGGTGATCTCGCAGCACAGAGTGAAACGCGGGGTCGTCGGCCAGGCCGTCCATGGCGAACTCGGCGGCCTCCAGACGGCCATTCTCCCCCCGGAACTGGACTCGGACACGTCGTTGACTGCGGGCGATCTTCAGTTCGGCCGGCGTGTCCATGGCGACAATCCGGCCGTCGACCACGAAGGCGACTCTGTCGCAAAGCTCGTCGGCGGTCGCCATGTCATGCGTGGTAAGGAATACAGTGCGGCCCCGCGCCTTTAGATCAAGAATCATGTCTTTGACTTTGCGCGCGTTCACCGGATCAAGACCGGAAGTGGGCTCGTCGAGGAAAAGCAGGTCCGGGTCGTTGATCAGCGATCTGATGAACGTCAGACGCATCTGCATTCCCTTGGAGTACTTGCCAACTCGGGTGTCAGCGTCGTCGGCGAGACCCACTGCGCCAAGAAGTTCCATCGGATCCAGCGTGTCGCCGTCGTAGAGCGAGGCAAAGAATCTCAGGTTCTCCAGGCCGGTGAGCTTCTGATAGTGATTCGGCAACTCGAACGAGACCCCGATGCGCTGGTAATAGTCCGGCCCCCATTTCAGCGGGTCCTGACCCCACACCGTTGCTTCGCCGCCGTGCCCGCGAAGCAACCCGATGAGTAGCTTTTGCGTCGTCGACTTGCCGGCACCGCTGGGACCGAGAAATCCGAAGATCTCTCCTCGTCCCACCGAGAAGTCCATGCCGCGTACCGCCGGCTGTGTCGATTTCGGATAGGTGAAGGTCAAACCGCGGACGCGGATCACCTCAGCAGTGGTGGACGGCGACGTGGCCGCCGGGGCGACACTTTCCATGGACGGTCTCCTCTGGGTATGCGGATACCAGTTCCGACCAGACTTCCCGGAGCGCCGTCGCTGACTATACTGACTTTTCAGAAATCTTTGAAGACTCTGACCGGAGATCGTTATGGCCTCGGATCCGCAAGAGAGTGCCGAGCAGCTCGCGCTCGTTCTCAGCTCACACGGTCTGCAGCGGATGACCGCGCGAGTTCTAGCATCGTTGCTGTTCACCGAAGATCCGGCCATGACCATGGGCGACCTCGCCGAACAGCTGCAGGCCAGCACAGGCGCGATCTCGGGAGCTCTCAAGATGCTCAGCTCCGTAGGACTCGTGGAGCGCGTGCCGGCACCAGGAAGCCGGCGGGACCACTACCGGCTGCGCGATGACGCGTGGGCCGTCCAATATACGAATCAGAACGAAGTAACGACCGCCGTCCTGAAGGCGGCGGAGGCGGGGATCGCGGCCACACCCGAGTACGGCCTCGCCCATCAACGTCTCACGCAGATGCGCGACTTCTACGCATTCCTCCTGGATGAGATCCCGGCGCTACTCGATCGCTGGCGACAGCGGTAGGCCTTGTCGGGGTGTCGCAGTCCGATAGCCTCGAACACCAATGATCATCGAACGGCAGAGCGTCATCGACGCACCCACCGATCGGGTATGGGCCCGAGTGGTCACTCCCGAAGGCATCAACGATGAACTGCGGCCGTGGCTGACGATGTCGATGCCGCGCGGCGCCAAGGACTTGACCGTCGACACTGTGCCGGTCGGAACCCCGATCGGGCGCTGCTGGATGCGGTTGTTCGGCGTCCTCCCGTTCGACTACGACGACCTGATGATCGCCAAGTTACGGCCGGGCCGCGGCTTCGACGAGCAGTCGACGATGCTGTCCATGCGCAGCTGGCGCCACGAGCGCACCGTCGACCCCGACGGCGACACGAAAACCGTTGTACGCGATCGCCTCACGTTCGAGCTCCGGACTCCGCTGCGCTTTCTCACACCTGTGATCGGCGCTGGGATTCGCGCGCTGTTCGGGCATCGGCAACGACGGCTGCAGCGGTACTTCGATAGCTGACCGGCTCGCCGACCATCGCGGCCTGCAAGCTGGTCAGCCAGCTCGATCCGCCATCCTGCTCTTCACTCTGCGGTGGGGGCGGTCGAAATCCCCATTTGTGCGCCCTGAGCGCTGGGCCCACGCGCAGCCGGGGAAGTCAACGCGCAGCCGGGGAAGTCAACGCGTCAGCGAGTGAGCACTGCGACGCATTCGACATGGTGCGTCAAGGGAAACGAGTCGAACACTCGCAGATCTTCGACGGCATATCCGTGGCCGCGGTACAGCCCGATGTCGCGGGCGAACGAGGCGGCCTCACAACCGATGTGAATCACCCTCGGCACCTCGGCGTCGGCCAGCAGGTCGATCACCTCGCGCCCGGCTCCCGTTCTCGGGGGGTCCAGCACCGCGACGTCTGGCCTCCCCCGCTGACCGGTCAACGCCCTTCTCACGGAGTCGGTGACGACGGAAACCCACCCCAGGTCGGCCAGCGCCGCGCGCGCCGAGCGGGACGCCCCGCGCGACGTGTCGACGGTAAGGACCTTCCCGGTGTCACCGACGGCCTGCGCCAGCGTCGCCGCGAAAATCCCTGCCCCACCGTACAAATCCCATGCCGTCATGCCCGGGCGCAGTTGCGCCCAATCGGTCACCAGCTCGCTGTAGACCCGCGGGGCGTCGCGATGCGCCTGCCAGAACGCGGTCACCGGTACCCGCCACACGCGGTCCCCGACCCGCTGCACCGCCTCGTACTCGCCTTCGATGACGTGCGTGGCGGACTTGCGGCCCTCCCGCGGACCCGACTGCACGACGTGGCGGTCACCGTCGTCGTCGACGGCCACGTGCACATGGGCACCGTGCGGCCAGACCCAGTCGTTGACGCCGTCGAGCATGCCCGACGGCAGCTGCGCGCAATCGAGATCGGTGACCAACTCGGCGCTGTGGTATCGGTGAAATCCCGCCTTGCCCCGCGCGGAGGTGTCCAATCGCACGCGGGTTCGCCAACCGGTGACCCCGCCCTCGCCCACCGGCTCGGCCACCGCGTCACCCTCGTCACGCCATGCATATCCGCCCAACCGCACCAGCTGATTGGCGACCACCGCACCCTTCAGCCGCCGCACCGCCGCCGGTTCGGCGAATGCCAGATCGCAACAACCGGCACCGTCCACCCCGGCGATCGGGCAGATCGAGTCGACCCGGTCGGCGGACGGCTCGATGACCTCGACAACGTCGGCGTGCCAATAGGATCCGCGATCCGAGGCGCCGTCTCTGATCCGGACGCGGACCGTCTCACCGGGCAACGCGTAGCGCACGAACACCACCCGCCCGTCATGGCGCGCGACACAACTGCCGCCGTTGGCAGGCGGCCCCACGGTCAAGGTGAGTTCGGACGACGCGCCGGGCGACCCGTCGACCTTTCCGTCGCCGCTCAATCCAAAAAGCCCCTGCGTGCGTCGCCGGGAGCGGACTGCGGCGCCAGCGTTTTCAGGCGCTCCGACGAACTCAACTGCCATGGAACCGATGTCACCATCACGTTCGGCTCGAACAACAGCCTGCCCTTGAGTCGCAGCGCGCTCTGGTTGTGCAGCACCTGCTCCCACCAGTGGCCGACCACGTACTCGGGGATGAACACCGTCACGACGGTGCGCGGCGACTCCTTGCTGACCCGCTTGACGTAGTCGAGCACCGGGCGGGTGATCTCTCGGTACGGCGAGGCGATCACCTTCAACGGCGTGCTGATGTCGCTGCCCTCCCATTTGTGGACCAGCGCGCGCGTCTCAGCGTCGTCGACGCTGACGGTGATCGCCTCGAGCACGTCGGGGCGAGTAGCCCTGGCGTAGGCCAGCGCCCGCATGGTCGGCAGGTGCAGCTTGGACACCAGCACGATCGCATGGTTGCGGCTCGGCAACACCATGCCGTCGGCCTCTTCGGCCTCTTGCGCCTCCAGTTCGCGCGCCACGGTTTCGTAATGCTTGTGAATGGCTCTCATGATCACGAACAAGCCGCCCATCGCAAGAATGGCAATCCAGGCACCGACGAGGAACTTCGTCACCACGACGATGATCAAAACCGTTCCCGTGCAGAGCAACCCGATGAAGTTAATGATTCGGGAACGCTTCATCTTCGCACGGACGGCGGGGTCGGTCTCGGTGCGCAACAGCCGCGTCCAGTGGCGCACCATCCCGATCTGACTGAGGGTGAAGGAGACGAAGACCCCGACGATGTACAGCTGAATGAGCGCGGTGACCTCGGCCCTGAACGCGACGATGAAGGCGATTGCGGCGAGTGCGAGAAACAGGATGCCGTTGGAGAAGGCCAGCCTATCGCCGCGGGTATGCAACTGTCGGGGCAGGAAACGGTCTTGCGCCAGTATCGATCCCAGCACCGGGAAGCCATTGAATGCGGTGTTGGCCGCCAGTACCAGGATCAGCGCCGTGACGCCGGCAATCAGGTATAGCCCAATCGGAAAATTGTGGAAGACCGCGTCGGCGAGCTGAGCAATGAGGGTCTTCTGATCATAGTCGGGCGGGGCGCCGACGAGCTGTTCATCGGGGCGCTCGGCGATCTGCGCACCCGTCGCTTTGGCCAGCATGATGATGCCCATGAACATCGAGATGGCGATTGCGCCCAGCAGCGCCAGCGTCGTTGCCGCGTTGCGCGACTTCGGTTTCCGGAACGCCGGCACGCCGTTACTGATCGCCTCCACACCGGTCAACGCGGCACTACCGGAGGAGAACGCCCGCGCGACGAGGAACACCAAGGCGAAACCGAGAATCTCGCCGTGCTCCGCGTGCATCTCGAAGCCCGCCGATTCCGCTTGCAGTGGCCTGTCGAGAACGTAGATCTGAAAGAAACCCCAGGCGAGCATGACGTACATGCCGAACATGAAGGCATAGGTGGGAATTGCGAACGCGGTGCCGGACTCCCGGATGCCACGAAGGTTGATCGACGCCAGCAGCAGGATCGCGATGACGGCGAACAACACCTTGTGCTGGCCGACGAACGGCACGGCCGACCCGATGTTCGACATCGCCGAGGCCATCGACACCGCCACCGTCAGTACGTAGTCGACCAGCAGCGCGCTCGCAACCGTCAGTCCCGCGGTCGGGCCGAGGTTTGTGGTGACCACCTCGTAGTCGCCACCGCCCGACGGGTACGCGTGCACGTTCTGCCGGTAGCTGGCGATCACGATCATCATCACCACCGCGACCGCCAGTCCGATCCAGGGCGCCATCGAGTAGGCCGCCAGGCCGGCGACCGAGAGCACCAGAAAGATCTCCTCCGGTGCATAGGCGACGGAGGACATGGCGTCGGAGGCGAACACCGGCAGGGCGATCCGCTTGGGCAGCAGGGTGTGCGACAGCTTGTCGCTGCGGAACGGACGGCCCAGAACCAGCCGCCGTGTGACGGTCGAAAGCTTTGACACGAGTGCCAAGGGTAAGCGCAGAGGTGAATGGTTGTAGCGTTCCGAGTGCGCAGGTTCGACCGGAAGGGACCAACAGGTGCGAGTAGTGGTGATGGGATGCGGCCGCGTCGGCGCTTCGCTGTCCGACAGTTTGGCCCGCATAGGCCATGACGTCGCGGTCATCGATCGGGACAGCACCGCGTTTCACCGACTCTCCCCGGACTTTCCGGGCGAGCGGGTGCTGGGCATGGGATTCGACCGTGACGTGCTGCTGCGGGCGGGTATCGAGGATGCAGGTGCGTTCGCCGCCGTGTCGTCCGGGGACAACTCCAACATCATCTCCGCGCGCGTGGCCCGCGAGACGTTCAGCGTCGAGCGCGTGGTCGCCCGCATCTACGACGCCAAACGCGCCGCCGTCTACGAGCGGCTGGGCATTCCCACCGTCGCGACCGTGCCGTGGACGACCGATCGGCTGCTCAACGTGCTGACCCGCGAAACCGAGACCACCAAGTGGCGCGATCCGTCGGGCAACGTCGGCGTGACCGAGCTGGCGCTGCACGAGGAATGGGTGGGCCGACGCCTGACCGACCTCGAAACCGCCACCGGCGGCCGAGTCGCGTTCCTGATCCGCTTCGGCGAGGGCTGCCTGCCCGACGCCAAGACCGTCGTCCAGGCCGGCGATCAGGTGTTCATGGCCGCCATCGCCGGACATATCGCGGAGGCGCTGGCCATCGCCGCGCTGCCGCCCAGCGAGGACGTCGAGGCGCAATGAGGGTCGCCATAGCGGGGGCGGGCGCGGTCGGACGTTCGATCGCCAGGGAACTCGTCGACAGCCACGAGGTCACGCTGCTCGAACGCAACCCCGACCACATCGACGTCGACGCGATTCCCGCGGCCCAGTGGCGCCTTGGCGACGCCTGCGAGCTGACCGTGCTGGAGTCGGTGAGCCTGCACGAATTCGACGTCGTGATCGCCGCCACCGGCGACGACAAGGTCAACGTGGTGGTCAGCCTGCTGGCCAAAACCGAGTTCGCCGTGCCGCGGGTGGTCGCCCGCGTCAACGACCCGCGCAACGAGTGGCTGTTCGACGAGAGCTGGGGCGTCGACGTGGCGGTGTCCACCCCACGGATGTTGGCCTCCCTGGTGGAGGAAGCCGTCGCCGTCGGCGATCTGGTGCGGCTGATGGAGTTCCGCAAGGGTCAGGCGAACCTGGTGGAGATCACGCTGCCCGACGACACGCCGTGGGGCGGTAAACCCGTCAAGCGTCTCGAATTGCCGCGCGACGCGACTCTGGTGACGATCCTGCGCGGTCCGCGGGTGATCGTGCCCGAAGGCGACGAGCCGCTGGAAGGCGGCGACGAGCTGCTGTTCGTCGCGGTCACCGAGGTCGAGGATCGATTGCAGGAGCTCCTGCTCAATCCCGAGGCGCGCTGACCGAACGCTGCGGGTAGCCCGGTGGCGGCGTTGCCCTGTCGTAACACGGTGCCGTCGACTCCGGTGAGACGCGGCCGAGATCACCCTGGTCATTGCGGATACCCACCGCCGAGATCACCGCGGCGAGCGCAAAGAGTCCCGCCGTCACCAGCATGCCCTGCCGGAAACCAGCGAAATCGACTGCGCCGACGCCATTCCCGTCGCTTCGCTCGCCCAGGGCGATGATCACGCCGGTGAAGGCGATCGCGATCAGACCCGAGATCCGCGACACCGCATTGTTGATCGCCGAGCCGATGCCGCTCTCCGCAGAATCGACGGCGGCCAGAATAGCCGCGGTGAGCGGCGACACGGTGATCGTCAACCCGAGGCCGAACACCATTAGTCCGGGCAGCATCTGCGTCCAGAAGTCGAACGGCTCAGCCGTCCACGACATCAGCAGATAGCCGATCGCCGCGATCAGCGGCCCGATCGCCATGAACAGTCGCGGACCGTGGAGCCCTGCCAGCGTGCCGAACCGGCGCGCGAGCAGAAACGACAGCACCGGGACCGGGAGAGTGGCCAGTCCTGCCTCCGTCGCCGAAAGGCCTGCGGTCTCCTGGAGGAACAGCCCGACGACGAGCATGCCGAGTGAGACGCCGGCGTACAAGAACACCGTGGCAAGGTTTCCGACCGCGAAATTGCGGGCGGCGAAGATGTGCAGCGGCATCATCGGATCGGGTGTTCGCCACTCCCACAACGGGAATGCAATCAGGCAGGCGATTCCGACCGCCAAGGCGACGACGACCGCGGGATGTGCGAATCCCAGGCGCTGCCCTTCGATCAGGGCGTACACCAAGCCCGTGAGTCCGACCGCGTTCAGCCCCGCTCCGACGACGTCGACGCGTGCCGACCGACTGGATGCGGTGAACTCCCCCGAGGGCAATCTGGTCGTCAGGTACAGCGTGATCGCCAACGGCACGAGGTTGAGTCCGAAGATCCACCGCCAGTTCAGCGCGTCGACCAACACGCCACCAAGTAGTGGGCCGACCACGAAAGCCGTTCCGGTCCAAGCGGTCCAGGTTCCGATCGCGCGGGCCTGCGCCGACCCGGAGAAGCGAGCGTTGATCATCGCGAGCGAACTGGGCACCAGGAACGCCGCCCCGATGCCCTGTAGGCAGCGGGCGGCGACGAGCACCCAGCCGGTGGGCGCCAACGCACACACCACCGAGGAGACCGCGAAAATCGTGAGGCCCGCTCGCAACACCACCAGGCGGCCGTACTGGTCGGAGATGGCTCCCGCGACAAGGATCAGCGCGCCGAGGGTGAGGAGATATCCGTCCACCACCCACTGCTGCAGCGCCAGGCCGCCGCCGAAATCACGCCCGATGGCGGGCAGCGCCAGGTTGACCACGGACCCGTCGAGAAACGCGACGAATGACGCCAGCACCGCGACCGCGACGAGCGATCTATCGGTGTCGCGGGCGCGACGCGGGCTCGGATCGTCAGGCTCAGTGGGCATCCGTCTGCGTCACGCCCGGATTCTCGCGCTGCGTGTCTTCCGGAAGGACTTCGGCCACTTCGGCCTCTGGGGCGTCGGCGTGGATCGCGCGTTGTGCCGCCCGAATAGCCAGATAGGTCACCAGCGCCGCCACCGCGGTCAGGGGCCAGCCCATCGAGATGCGGGCGACGCCCAGCAAGCCTGTCTGATCGGCGTCGTAGAGGTGGTGCTGCACGACGAAGCGGGATGCGAAGACGAACACCCACACCACCGTCGCGATGTCGAACGCGCGCACCGCCTTGCGCACGCTGCGCCAGTCGCGGTCGTGGTCGTTGACCCAGCCCCACACGTAGCCGACGACGGGACGGCGGATCAGCACCGACAGGGCGAAGACGGACGCCCAGATCAGCGATGACCAAATACCAAGCAGGAAATAGCCTTTGGACTCACCCATGAAGTAGGCGATTCCGGCGCAGACACCAACGCCGATGAAGCCGGAGATCGCCGGCTGGGTCGACTCGCGCCGCACCAGCCGCCACACCAGGATGACGGCGGCGATGCCAAGGGCGGAGTAGACGGCGGCGGTGAGCCCGAAGAACTGCGATACCGGAACGAATGCCACGACCGGCAGCGAGGAGTAGATCAGGCCGCTGACGCCGCCCATTTGCTCGAGGACGGCGTGTGCCTTGCTGGAACGCTTCCCCGGTTCGGTTCCGGGGTCACTCACTTTTGGATCTCGTAGTGCGGGTTGTAGATCGCCTTGGTGCCGTTGTCCAATTTGCCGACCCGACCGTGGACCTTGAGAGTGCGACCCGATTCGATGCCGGGGATCCGGCGCTGGCCGAGCCAGACCAGCATCACTGTGTCGGTGCCGTCGAACATTTCAGCTTTGACACCGCCCGCGCATCCTTTGCCGTTGCATTCGACGCTGCGCAGGGTGCCGATCATCGTGACTTCCTGGCCGCGTTGACAGTCGATCGCTTTGGAGGCGCCGGTGTTGGCCGCTTCGTCAGACAGCTCTTCGACGTCGAGCTGATCCGGGGCTTCAGTCAGCCGCCGGGTCAGTCGGCGTAGGTACCCTTCGGCCGTAGCCATGGCCTCTCCTGAACGTTCTGCAGATCTATCGTTGATCTATACCCCGAACAACGCCACGGTAGACCTCTTGGTTCCGATCTGCCACGCAGGGCGGGTCGACGCGCCGATCAGGCAGTTCGGGGGGCACGATCGTGTGATGAGCGTCATTCTCCGCGGCGTCACGACGGTGCTCCTGCCCGGCACCGGATCCGACGACGACTTCGTCTATCGGGCGTTCTCGGATGCCCTGCACGGCGAGGGCGCAGTCGTGGTCACCCCGAAACCCGAACCGCAGCGATTGATCGACGGGTACCGCGAGGCATTGGACAACGCGGCGCGCACGGCCCCGATCGCCGTCGGCGGCGTGTCCATCGGCGCCGCGGTCGCCGCTGCTTGGGCGCTTGCTCATCCCGGCCGCGCGGTAGCGGTCCTCGCCGCCCTGCCGGCCTGGACGGGCGCCCCCGACACAGCTCCGGCGGCGATAGCTGCACGCCATTCCGCGAGTGTGCTGCGGCGCGACGGGCTGGCCTCGGCCACCGCTCAGATGCGCGCGGGAAGCCCGCCCTGGCTGGCCGACGAGCTGACCCGCTCGTGGGTCGGCCAGTGGCCGGCGCTGCCCGACGCGATGGACGCCGCGGCGGCCTATGTCGCGCCGACGTGCAGCGAATTGGAGAAGCTGGCGGTCCCAATGGGGATTGCCGCGGCGACGGACGATCCAGTGCACCCCGTCGAGGTGGGCGTCGAGTGGATGACGGCGGCTCCGCGCGCTTCGCTGCACACGGTCACGCTCGACGAGTTGGGCGCCGACCCCGCGGTGCTGGGCGCGGCGTGCGTGTCCGCGCTGCTGGAGGCGTGACTCTTTGCGATTCGGGCGCGCGAATGCACCCCCACGGTCGGTCGGCGCGCCGAATTCGCTAGCCGCCGGTGATGGTCCGCAACTGCTGCATCGCCGAACCCTGCTCGCTGCGACGCGCGGCCGGCGTCGGCGCCTCGGGCGGTTGCCCGCCGGCTTGCTGCGCCTGCTGCGCGGCGGCCTGTTCGGCGGCTGCGCGCAGCTGGTTCGCCATCGGCTCGGGAAGCTCGACGGGCAGCGGGGTGCGCACCGGCAGCGGGGTGTCGCCGCGGCGAACCACGGTGTCGGCCAGGGCGTCTCGCGCCTGCTTCGCCAGGGCCTCGGCGTTCTCCTCCGGCCCGTTGACGACGCACCGGATCATCCAGCGATAACCGTCGATTCCGATGAACCGCACGACACCGGCCCCCTGCGGACCCGATGCCGCACCGACGACCTCGCGGCCCCACCGGCCGTCCTTGATCGACACCTCGGCGGCGTCCTTGCGTAGCGATTCCGCCAATTCACCGGCGACCTCACGCCACAGGCCGGCGGATTTCGGGGCAGCGTAGGCGGCGACGGTGAACCGGCCGTTGGGCGTGACGACCCACACCGCACTGGGCACACCCTGCGGGGTGAGCTCCACCTGCACCTGGCCGGCCTCTGGCAGCGGAATCAGCACCGAGCCCAGGTCCAGACGTCCTTCAGCCGCGACCGCTGGGTCGTCGAAGTCGTCGACGTCGAACGGTCCGTCCGGCTCGACGTCGGTTTCGGTCACCGAGGTGACCTCATCGCCACTGCCACTGCTGTCTTTTTGCCTACCGAATGCCATTTCACAAACTCGCATGTCCGCCGGAGGAACCGTGGCCACCGTCGCCACGGGAAGTGACTGCCAAACCAGCCTCGTCGAACGACGTCACCTCGACCAGGGCGGGCAGTTCGACTCGCTGAACCAATAGCTGTGCGATCCGGTCTGCGCGGTGTACGACGATGGGTTCGGCAGGGTCGAGATTGATCAGTGACACCTTGATCTCGCCGCGGTATCCGGCGTCGACGGTGCCGGGGCTGTTCACGATCGAAAGTCCAACGCGGGCAGCCAAACCCGAGCGCGGATGGATCAGTCCGACCATTCCGTGCGGGATGGCGACTGCGATGCCGGTCGGCACGAGCGCACGCTGACCGGGAGCCAGTTCGACGTCGATGGCGCTGTACAGATCCACCCCCGCGTCGCCCTCGTGGGCACGACTCGGCATGGGCAGATCGGGGTCCAGGCGCACGACCGCGAGAGTGGTGGACACGACGTCAGAGATTACTCTTGGCCGCGTGTCCGACACGCGCGCCACGTCCCAAACCGTCCGCTACCGCGAACGGCTGATGGTGCCGTGGTGGTGGTGGCTGCCCGGCCTGGGATTGGCGGCGCTGATCGCACTCGAGGTCAACCAGGGCGTGCCCGCGATTCCCCTGTGGCTGCCCTACGCCGTATTGCTGCCGGTCGCGGCGGTGGCGCTGTTGATGTTGAGCAGCACCCAACTGCGCGTGATCGCCGGCGAAGGCGAAACCGAGCTGTGGGTCGGTGACGCACATCTGCCTGTCGGCGTCATCTCCAGGTCTGCCGAAGTTCCGCGCAGCGCGAAATCGGCGGCACTGGGCCGTCAGCTGGACCCGGCCGCCTACGTCGTGCACAAGGCGTGGATAGGGCCGATGGTTCTGATGGTTCTCGACGATCCGGATGATCCGACGCCGTATTGGCTGGTGAGCTCCCGCCACCCCGACCGAGTGCTGGCGGCCCTGCGTAGTTCCTGAAGCCGTCAAGCGGCGCAATCGGTGCAGATCATGACGCCGTTCTTCTCGCTGGCGAGCCGACTGCGGTGATGGACCAGGAAGCAGCTCGAGCAGGTGAACTCGTCGGCTTGCTTCGGGATGACGCGAACCGACAACTCCTCGCCGGACAGGTCGGCACCGGGCAGTTCGAATGATTCGGCGGATTCGGATTCGTCGACGTCGACCACCGCGGATTGGGCTTCGTTACGCCGCGCCTTCAGCTCCTCCAGCGAATCTTCCGAAACGTCATCGGTTTCGGTACGCCGCGGGGCGTCGTAATCGGTAGCCATTTCCTGTCCCCTCATCAAACCTTGCAGCGTTGCTTTGTACCAGCGTCGAACGCATCCACCAAATGATTCGTGCCCGGAATGAAACACGTTGCACTGTGATTTACATCACAGTCTCTTGGATGCCACCTTAAGGTCGCAGCGACGGGACCTCTAGAGTGCTCTCGTGGTCGCGCAAATCACCGAGGGTACGGCATTCGACAAGCATGGCCGCCCATTCCGGCGGCGCAATTACCTGCCGGGCATTCTGGCGCTCGTCGCCCTGTCCGTCGTGACGCTGACGATCTGGGTCATCGCCCTGAACCAGCCGGTCGCGGTGGAGGAGACCGCCGCGTGCAATCCCCCGCCGCCGCCGGCGGACGCGAACAACCCGCCGCCGACGCTCGGCCAGCAGATCACCCGTAGCGAGATGGTCGACGTCACCCCGGCCAAGCTCGCCGACACCAAGATCAGGGTGCTCAATGCGAGCGGGCAGGGCGGCCAGGCCGCCGAGGTGGCCGGCGCACTTCGCGATCAGGGCTTCGCCGAGCCGACGGCGGCCAACGACGCCGTGTACGCGAGCGCCCGACTGACATGCCAGGGCCAGATTCGGTTCGGGCCCTCGGGTCGGGCGGCCGCGGCCGCCGTCTGGCTCGTCGCGCCGTGCACCGAACTGTTCGAAGACGAGCGCACCGATGACACCGTCGACCTGGCGATCGGCACCGAGTTCACCGAACTGAGCCACAGCGACGACATCGACGCCGTGCTGGCCAGCCTGCGCCCCGACGCGACGCAGACAGCCGATACGGCACTGCTGGAAAAGATTCACTCCAGCACCTGCTAGGCAGTTAACTCCCTGGCGCCCAACGGGTTTGGGTAAAGCTAAACCGCACCCGCCCGGTTCAGCAAAGCCGCAAGCTCGTCGGAGATGCCGGGTGCACACGCGATGATCAGGCCGGGTGTGCCGTCGCTGGCCGGCAGCCGCAGCGTCGCCCCGGCCTCTGCGGCGATCAACGCGGCCGCGGCCCAGTCCCACACATGCACGCCGTCTTCGTAGTAGGCGTCCAGACCGCCGGCCGCCACCATGCAGAGATCGAGCGCGCACGACCCGAAACGACGGATGTCGCGGACGGCGGGCAGCACCGCGGTGAGGACTTCGGCCTGCCTTGTCCGCTTCTCAGCGGCATACGAAAAGCCGGTGCCCACCAAGGACATCGACAGTTCGTTGGCGGCACTGGCCCGAAGCCGCGTCGTCACTCCCCCGTATTGCAGGCCGGCGCCGTGACCCACGGCAGCGGAGTACAGCGCGCCGGTGGCGACGTTCGCGACCGCCCCGGCCACCGATGCTCCGCCGCGCTGGACGCCGACCGAGACCGCGTATGCCTCGAGGCCGTACACGAAGTTCACGGTGCCGTCGATCGGATCGAGCACCCACGTCAACCGTCCGTCGTTCGTTCCGCCCTGCTCCTCACCCATCACGGGCTCCCCCGGACGCAGGGCCGCCAGCCTGTCGCGCAGCAGCGCCTCGGTTTCGGTGTCGACAACGGTGACCGGGTCGGTCGGAGTGCTCTTGGCCTGCACCGGCGAGACGGTGCTCCGATCGCCGAAAACCTCGGCGCGGCGCGCCCGCACGAACGCGGCCGCCTCGGTGGCCAGTTGCTCGGCTACCGAGCGCAGCAGGACGGGATCGGTGATGGATTCCCGGCCCGCCGGGGTGTCGTTTTCGACCACCCGCACATCGCAACACAGTCCGGCGGCACGCGGGGAGCCTGTTCGCTAACCGGTTGCGCGACTGGGCCCGCGCGTTATCAAGGGATCGCCCATGAGTTTTGCCTAGCCACTAAGGTGTGTGGCGCATCGCAGTGCCGGGCCGATCCAGAGGAGCGCCGATGACAGCCAACGATTCAGCCGCACAAGCGGCGGCCACCGGCGCGGGCCAACGGCGCGGGTTCGGCATCGATGTCGGCGGAAGCGGCGTCAAGGGCGGCATCGTCGACCTCGACACCGGTCTGCTGATCGGAGACCGCTTCAAGCTCGAAACCCCGCAGCCGGCCACCCCCGAAGCGGTCAGCAAGACCGTCGCCGCCGTGGTCCGCGAGTTCGGTTGGACCGAGAAAGTCGGGGTCACCTATCCGGGCGTCGTGACCGACGGCATCGTGCGCACCGCCGCCAATGTGGACAAGGGCTGGATCGGGAGCAATGCCAGCGAGTTCTACAGCAAGGCACTCGACGGCCAGCAGGTGACCGTGCTCAACGATGCCGACGCGGCCGGGCTGGCCGAAGAGAGGTTTGGCGCGGGCCGGGACAACACGGGCGTCATCGTGCTGCTCACCTTCGGCACCGGCATCGGCTCGGCCGTGATTCACAACGGCGTGTTGCTGCCCAATACGGAGTTCGGTCATCTCGAGGTCGGGGGCAAGGAGGCCGAGCATCGCGCGGCGTCCTCGGTCAAGGAAAAGAAGGACTGGAGCTACGAGCGCTGGACCCAAGAGGTGACAAAGGTCCTGGTAGCGATCGAAAACGCAATCTGGCCGGACCTGTTCATCGCAGGCGGCGGCATCAGCCGAAAAGCGGAGAAGTGGATTCCGCTGCTGCAGAACCGCACACCGGTGGTGGCCGCGGCCCTGCAGAACACGGCCGGCATCGTCGGCGCCGCGATGGCCGCCGCGGTCGACGTCACAGCTACCGGCAAGTAGCCGCGCCGAAACGATCGAATTTGCCGCTCAAGGCGGCAGTGGCACACACTGTCGTTACAATGGACGACGGCGGCCGTAGCCCGGATAGCGGCGAGATCAAACCGCCGATATTCGACAGCCGACATTTTTCGATGGCGCATGACCCCAGCCTGCGTTGGGATCCGCACTGCCCACCGGAACGAAGTACGACGAAAGGGTGACGTGGCAGCGACAAAGGCAAGCCCGGCAATCGATCAGCCGGTGAAGCGCACCGCTACCAAGACCCCGGCCAAGAAGGCCCCGGCGGCGAAGACCGCCAACGGTTCGGCACCAGCCAAGCGGGCCGCCAAGACTCCTGCCGCGAAGGCGACCAAGGCCACGACCGCCGCCAAGGCGACCACCGCGACCAAGCCCACCAAGGCGACGGCCAAGGCCGCGCCCGCCAAGCGGGCCGCCAAAGCCAAGACCGACGGCGCGCCGGCGACCCGTGGCCGGGCCAAGAAGGCCACGTCGCCTGAGGCGGATGCGACGAAGGTCGACGGCGAGGTCGAAGCGCTCGAGACAGACGACGACGTCGAGGTGGAGCCCGACGGTGACCTCGAAGTAGAGGACGTCGATCTGGAAGACCTCGAAGTCGACGACGAGCCCGTCGCGGCTGAGGCCGGGGAAGGCGCGGCCGCCAAGCCCGCACCCAAGGTCGCGGTGGCAGCCCCCGCGACCGACGACGAGGAGATCGCCGAGCCAAGCGAAAAGGACAAGGCGTCGGGCGACTTCGTCTGGGACGAAGAGGAATCCGAGGCTCTGCGGCAGGCCCGCAAGGACGCCGAGCTGACGGCTTCTGCCGACTCGGTGCGCGCCTACCTGAAGCAGATCGGCAAGGTGGCACTGCTCAACGCCGAAGAAGAGGTCGAGCTCGCCAAGCGCATCGAGGCCGGCCTGTACGCGACCCAGCTGATGGCTGAACTCGCCGACAAGGGCGAGAAGCTGCCCGCCGCGCAGCGTCGCGACATGGCGTGGATCTGCCGTGACGGCGACCGCGCGAAAAACCATCTGCTGGAAGCGAACCTGCGTCTGGTGGTGTCGCTGGCCAAGCGCTACACCGGCCGCGGTATGGCGTTCCTGGACCTCATCCAGGAGGGCAACCTCGGTCTGATCCGTGCGGTCGAGAAGTTCGACTACACCAAGGGCTACAAGTTCTCGACGTACGCGACGTGGTGGATCCGGCAGGCGATCACCCGCGCGATGGCCGACCAGGCCCGCACCATCCGCATCCCGGTGCACATGGTCGAGGTGATCAACAAGCTCGGCCGTATCCAGCGTGAGCTGCTTCAGGACTTGGGCCGCGAGCCCACTCCCGAAGAGCTGGCCAAGGAAATGGACATCACGCCGGAGAAGGTGCTGGAGATCCAGCAGTACGCGCGTGAGCCGATCTCGCTGGACCAGACCATCGGTGACGAGGGCGATTCGCAGCTGGGCGACTTCATCGAGGACTCCGAGGCCGTCGTCGCGGTCGACGCGGTGAGCTTCACGCTGTTACAGGATCAGCTGCAATCGGTGCTGGAGACGCTGTCGGAACGCGAAGCGGGTGTGGTTCGGCTGCGGTTCGGTCTGACCGACGGCCAGCCGCGCACCCTCGACGAGATCGGTCAGGTCTACGGCGTCACGCGTGAGCGCATCCGCCAGATCGAGTCCAAGACGATGTCGAAGTTGCGCCACCCCAGCCGCTCTCAGGTGCTGCGCGACTACCTGGATTAGTACCGGGGTCGGCCCGCCTCATCCATCAGGGTTTGGCGAAGCCGGCCGCGGTCAGCGTCGCCTGGCCGGCTTGGCTCGTGACGGCGTCGATGAACTTGCGGGCCAGTTCCTCGTGTTCGGCGGACTTGAGCGCGGCGATCGGATAGGTGTTCACGGCACCGGCGGATTCTGGAAACGGCACGGCAGTGACCTTGTCTCCCGCGCCCGTCGCGTCGGTGACGTACACCAGACCGGCATCGGCCTGGCCCGTCGTCACCTTGTTGAGCACGTCGCTGACCGACGTTTCCTCGCTCACTGGTGTGATATCCATACCGGCGGCTTCCTCGACCCGCTGGGCCGCCGAGCCGCACGGCACCTGCTGCGCGCACACCACCACGGCGAGTCCCGGCTTCGTCAGATCCCGAAATGACGTGATCGGCTTGGGATTTCCCGGTGCAACCGCGATCGTCAACGTGTTGGATGCGAAGTTCACCGGTTCGCCGTCCAGCAGTCCAGCCTGAGTCGCCTTGTCCATGTTCCCGGTGTCGGCGGACGCGAAGACGTCAGCCGGTGCGCCCTGTGTCAGCTGGGTGACCAGATCCGAGGAGCCCGCGAAAGAGAACTTCACCCTCGTCCCCGGGTTGTCGGCGTTGAACTGCTCACCGATCTCGGTGAACGCCGACTTCAATGAGGCCGCCGCGAACACCATGATCGTCTGACTGTCCTCCGCCTCGTCGCCAGATCCGCACGCCGACAACACCAACGCCAACGTCGCCGCCGATGCAAACACCTTGGACTGCTTCATCATTGGCCCCCAGGCGTCTCCACGATCACGGTGGTTGCCTTCACGACCGCAACGGCGACACTGCCCGGCTCGAGCTGCAGTTCCCTTACGGCGTCCGTGCTCATCAACGAGACGACGGTGAACGGTCCGCACTGCATTTCGACCTGGGCCATGACGGTGTCCGTGACGACCTTTTTTACCAGTCCGGCGAAGCGGTTGCGCGCCGAACTCGCGACGCTCAGCGGGTCCTTGGGCGCCACACTCGCGTTCGCCCCGGCGAACGCGGCCAGCGCGGCCCCGTCGATCGCTTTGCGCCCCGACGCATCGAGGTGAGCGGTCAAGGCGCCGTCATCGATCCAGCGGCGCACGGTGTCGTCGCTGACCCCCAGGAGTTCGGCTGCTTCACGGACGCGAATTTCCGGCACGGCGGAAGCGTACCGAACCTTTGCGAGTTAATAACCGTATCCACGGAGCTAATCCGCGAATAACTCCGTGCATGCGGCAAAGAATGAAGCGGCGCTATCGACCGGTAGTCTCTTGCTCCGTGCCTGAGAAGCCCGCAAAAGTCCCGCCCGCCCGCGTCGTCCGCATCATCGAGTCCGCCCGTACCGCGCTGCAGAAGGTCAACCGCGCGATGGTGCCCGGCTACATCGCGTTACTCGAGACGGCACAGGGCGCCTGGGTGTCCCAGGCCCTCTACGTAGCCGCCAAACTCGGCATCGCCGACGAGCTCGCCAACGGCCCCAAGATGGCCGACGAGGTGGCCGCCAAAGTGGGCGGGCACCCGGACTCGGTGTTCCGGTTGATGCGCATGCTCGCCGGCCGGGATGTGTTCCGCCAACTCTCCGATGGCCGGTTCGAGTTGGCCGCAATGGGCCAAGCATTGCGCGCCGATGCACCCAATTCCCTGCGGTCGATGGTCCTGTTCATCGGGTCTCCGGAGCACTGGGCTGAATGGGGCGAGCTGCTGCATTCGGTACAGACGGGTCGGCCCTCACCTGAAAAGCTCTACGGCAAATCATATTTCGAGCATCTCGACGAGGCGCCCGAGCAGGCTGCGGTCTTCAACGACGCCATGTCAGCGATGGCCAGGTTGGCCAACGAAACCGTGATCCCGGCATATGACTTCTCCGGCTTCAAGCTCATCGCCGATATCGGCGGTGGTCACGGCAACCTGCTGAGCGCCATTCTGCGCTCGGCCCCGACCGCCCGCGGCGTACTGTTCGACCTCCCGTCGGTCGTGGCAGGCGCGGGGCCGGTGCTCGAGGCCGCCGGCGTCGCGAATCGTTGCGCCGTCGAGGGGGGTTCATTCATGGACCTGGTTCCCGACGGGGCCGATGCCTACGTGATGAAGTCGATCATCCATGACTGGGATGACGAGATCTCCGAGAAGATCCTGCGCAACATCCGCACCGCGATCGCGCCGAACGGCCGACTGCTGCTGCTCGAACTCGTGCTGCCAGAGCGTGCGACCTCGAACTGGGGGGCCGTGCTCGACATGGAGATGCTCGTCTCCCCCGGCGGCCGGGAGCGCACCCGCGCAGAGTTCGCCAATCTGTTGGCGCGATGCGGGTTCCGGCTCACGCGTGTCGTCGACACCGCGACGCCGATGATGTCGATCGTGGAGGCCGCTCCGGTCTGATCGCCGTCAGCGCTTCTTCTCGCGCACCTTGTACGTCGAGGGCCACGACTCCCGCGTCTCGTCGCCGACGAGCGGCACGCCCTTGCTGCCGATCCTGATGTCGAACGCCTCCTTGCCCGCACCTACCTCACGGTTGGCGTGCTCGGTCGCGAGGTAAATCAACTGGTCGATCTCCGCCTCGGCGAACGCGACGAATGTGGTGTTTCGCACGATCTCTTCGTCGGGCGGAGCCATCCGCTCGGGAAGCAGCCGTGACGCCAGCGCCGCCAGGCCCAGCAGCGAGAACGGGACGACCCAGTAGCAGACGAAGGACAGCGGTGTCTTGGTGTCCAGGATGGTCGCCTCGCCGTACACGAGCGGCGGGATGGCCGATGACACCGTCATCCCCGCGAACGCGGCCACCCAGATCCACGTCAGCACCGCCGTGATGCGTTTGAAGACGTCGGTCTCGATGATCTCTTTCGGCTGGCCGACCTCCGCGAATTCACGGACGAACGGCCTGTGCGCGAGGATGCTGCCGAGCGCCACCAGGAAGATACCCGCGTTGCTCAGCGGCTGCATCCACTGCTGCATGAATTGCTCGCTCAGCGTGAAGGTCAGCACCGTCAGCACCAAAAACGTTGCGATGGCGCCTATCTCGAGTGTGCGACCCGCCGATCCCTTCACCCGGCCGATCACGAACGACAGCACGGCAATCGCAAACGCGACCAATACCGCGGTATGGAAGGGGACGTTGCCGACCAGGACCCAATAGACGATCCACGGCGCGAAGCCCAGAAGAATGCCCACGGTGGGTCAGTTTAGGTTGTCAGTCAATGGCCCGACTGTAAACCCGTTGCCTGAGCCACCGGGGCGACTACTTTGTGTCTGATGACGCGCCGCAATGTCTCCTCCGGCTCCGAGTACGAGGCCACGGTCGGATACTCGCGGGCGGTGCGGACCGGCCCACTCGTCGCCGTCGCGGGCACCACCGGCGCCGGTGACGGTGTCGCGGTGCAAGCGCGGGACGCGTTGCGGCGCATAGAGATAGCTTTGCAGGAGGTCGGCGCCTCCTTGGCGGACGTGGTGCGCACCCGGATGTACGTGACGGACATCTCGCGCTGGCACGACGTCGGCGCCGTCCATGCCGAGGTTTTCGGCGACGTCATGCCGGTGGCGACCATGGTCGAGGTGTCGGCACTGATCGCGCCCGAACACCTCGTGGAGATCGAGGTCGACGCGTACGTGGCCGAGTAGGACCTCTTCCGCCGCGCTCGGGCCCCTACTGCTCGAGCGGCGCGAAAACGCCGTCGGCACCCGGCTCGTACTGCGTGACACTGATCACAGCTTTGGTAGGTAGTGGACCGTACAAATGTGGGAACACCATCGCATCGGGATCGCTCGGCAAACCGGGTTCCCAGCGGATCGGAGAGGACAGGCGTGCAGGGTCGACGCGGAGCAGCACGAGGTCTGAGCGGCCGGCGTAGAGCCGGTTCGCGGGCAGGTGCACCTGCTCGGGCGTGGATAGATGCACGAAACCGTGCGAGGCCAGCGAGTCCGGCCGTAGCTCACCGTCGTCCTGAGCCGACCGCCACTCCTCGGCGCCGCAAATGTGGACCAGCACAGCCGGCAAGAGTGGCATACCGCGGGTCTGACGCGTGGGCAACTCGGCATAACGGTGAGACACGACACACCGGTAAACCCCTAGGGAACAAGGCCGAAACCGAAAGCGTCTGAGACAGTAGAGATACGCGAGAACCGATGGAGGTGCCATGACCGCAACGCTCATTAGCCCGGAATTGACCAAGGCTGACCGCTGCGATCGCTGCGGGGCCGCGGCTCGCGTGCGGGCGAAGCTCCCGTCGGGCGGTGAACTGCTGTTCTGCCAGCATCACGCGAACGAGCACGAGGCCAAGCTGGTGGAGCTGGCCGCCGTTCTCGAATCGAGCCCGCTGGAGGCATAACCGCCGACACGACGGCCCGCGTGGTTAGGCGAGACGGCCCGTCGTCAGGAATGCTGGTCTGGACATGAACGACCAGTCCCAGCCGTTACCCCGTCCGCCATCACGCCATCACATGAGGCACCTCGTCCGGCGCACACTCTCGAAGAGTTGGGACGACTCGATTTTCTCCGAGTCGGCGCAGGCGGCGTTCTGGTGTGCGCTGTCGCTGCCGCCGCTGCTGCTGGGGATGCTGGGAAGTCTGGCGTACATCGCGCCGCTGTTCGGCCCGGAAACCTTGCCCGTCATCCAGGACCAGTTGATCAGCACGGCGGAGCGCTTCTTCTCGTCGAACATCGTCAACGAGATCATCACGCCCACAGTGCACGACATCGTGAGGAACGCCCGGGGCGAAGTGGTGTCGATCGGCTTCGTGATATCGCTGTGGGCGGGATCGTCGGCGATGTCGTCATTCGTCGATTCTGTCGTCGACGCCCACGACCAGACACCGCTGCGCCACCCGGTGCGGCAACGATTCTTCGCGCTCGGCCTTTATGTCGCGGGTCTCGTGGTGGCGATCGCAGCAGCGCCGCTCGTCGCGCTCGGGCCGCGCAAGATCGCCGGATACCTGCCCGACAGCTGGGACAACGTGTTGGCCTTCGGGTACTACCCCTTGCTGATCGTCACGCTATTCGTGGGGGTGACCATCCTCTATCGGGTGTCGCTGCCCGAACCGCTACCGACACATCGGCTTGTCCTGGGGTCGATCCTGGCGACTGTCGTCTTCCTGGGCGCGACATTGGGGCTGCGGGTCTACCTGACGTGGATCACCAGCACCGGCTACACCTACGGCGCGCTCGCGACGCCGATCGCGTTCCTGCTGTTCGCCTTCTTCCTCGGCTTCGCGATCATGCTGGGCGCCGAACTGAACGCCGCGATCCAGGAGGAATGGCCCGCGTCCCCGACACATGCCAAACGGGTCCGGTTGTGGCTCAAGCAGAAGGCCGAGTCGGGCAACGGTCGCGGCGTGCCCGCGCGGGACGACGTCAACGCGCCGGCGGCGGACCCGACCCCCGATGCCGCTACTTCTTGAGCTGGTCGTAGATCTTCTTGCAATCGGGGCAGACGGGCGACCCCGGCTTGGCGGCTTTGGTCACCGGGAACACTTCGCCGCACAGCGCCACGACGTGCGTACCCATCACCGCGCTCTCTGCGATCTTGTCCTTCTTGACGTAATGAAAGAACTTGGGGGCGTCGCCGTCGGTGCCGTCGTCGACGCGTTCGTCGGTGTCGGTGCGCTCGATCGTCTGGGTCTGCATGCCAACCATTTTGCCTGTAAGAATTCCGACACGTACAAGAGACGACGAGTGTGGAACAGTGGAGGTATGAAACACGGCCCAGAGCTGAGTTTCGATGATGACGGCCGACCGATACTGATCACCCAGGCCGCACCCTCATACGAAGTCCAGCACCGCGAGCGGGTACGCAAGTACCTGGCGTTGATGTTCTGGCGCATTCCCGCCCTCATCGCAGCCGCGGTGGCGTACGGCATTTGGGAGAACGGACTCATCTCCCTGGCGATCTTGGTGGCGTCGATTCCCCTGCCGTGGATCGCGGTACTCATCGCCAACGATCGGCCGCCGCGCCGTGCCGAGGAACCGCGACGCTACGAGTCCGCGCGCCGAATTCCGTTGTTCCCGACAGCGGAGCGGCCAGCGCTGGATTATCGCGCGCACTCGACGCGGCAATCGGGTGAAGGTGATCCGCAACGCGATTTCGCGGACTGAGGATTTTCTACTGCATTTCTCAGCACATTCTCAGGTCAAGATCGAATAACCGCAGATCAGAAGGTGTGAAGCAACCGATCCTTGGGAACTCCTACGGGCAGATGGGCGTTATAGCTCATGACAGTTCGACCCGATCAGGAGGCCGTGATGGCAAATGCCACCCTTACCCGCATCGAGGGCGATCTGGACGCCCAGAGTCCAGCCGCCGACCTCGTACGCGTCTACTTGAATGGCATTGGCAAAACGGCCTTGCTCAATGCCGCCGATGAGGTTGAGCTCGCAAAGCGCATTGAGGCAGGCCTTTACGCGCAGCACCTGCTCGACACGCGTAAGCGCTTGGGCGAGAGCCGCAAACGTGATCTTGGCGTGGTCGTCCGGGACGGCGAAGCCGCCCGTCGCCACCTCCTGGAAGCCAACCTGCGTCTGGTGGTGTCGCTGGCCAAGCGCTACACCGGTCGCGGGATGCCGCTGCTCGACCTGATCCAGGAGGGCAACCTCGGCCTGATCCGTGCGATGGAGAAGTTCGACTACGCCAAGGGGTTCAAGTTCTCGACCTATGCGACGTGGTGGATCCGTCAGGCGATCACCCGCGGCATGGCCGATCAGAGCCGCACGATCCGGCTTCCGGTCCACCTCGTCGAGCAGGTCAACAAGCTCGCCCGGATAAAGCGCGAGATGCACCAGAATCTGGGCCGCGAGGCGACCGACGAGGAGCTCGCCGAAGAGTCGGGCATCCCGGTGGAGAAGATCACCGATCTGCTCGAGCACAGCCGCGATCCGGTGAGCCTGGACATGCCGGTCGGCAGCGACGAGGAAGCGCCGCTGGGCGACTTCATCGAGGACGCCGAGGCGATGTCGGCCGAGAACGCGGTGATCTCCGAATTGCTGCACACCGACATCCGCCATGTGCTGGCCACGCTCGACGAACGTGAGCAACAGGTCATCCGTTTGCGGTTCGGCCTGGACGACGGCCAGCCGCGCACCCTGGACCAGATCGGCAAGCTGTTCGGTCTGTCCCGCGAGCGCGTCCGCCAGATCGAGCGCGAGGTGATGGCCAAGCTCCGCAACGGCGAACGTGCCGATCGGTTGCGGTCTTACGCCAGCTGAGAACGTTTTCACTGAATGCCCGCCGGTCCGCCGGCGGGCATTCTCAGTTGCACGTGTCGGGGTGCGTAGCGGCGCAGTTCAAGCCCCTCGGCCGGTAGACTCGCCCTTGACGGAGGGTTGTGAAATGAACGATCTGGTCGATACCACCGAGATGTACCTGCGGACCATCTACGACCTCGAGGAAGAGGGCGTCGTGCCGCTGCGTGCGCGTATCGCCGAGCGCCTCGACCAGAGCGGTCCGACCGTCAGCCAGACCGTCTCCAGGATGGAACGCGACGGGCTGCTCCACGTCGCGGGCGACCGACATCTCCAGCTCACCGACAAGGGCCGCGGCCTGGCCGTCGCCGTGATGCGCAAGCACCGGCTCGCCGAGCGGCTCCTGGTCGACGTGATCGGGCTGCCGTGGGAGGAAGTGCACGCCGAGGCCTGTCGGTGGGAACACGTGATGAGCGAGGACGTCGAGCGTCGCCTGGTGCGGGTGCTCGACCACCCCACCACGTCCCCGTTCGGCAATCCGATTCCCGGCCTTGCCGAGCTCGGACTGGCCTCGAGCGAGTCGGGCACCGACCAGATCAACCTGGTTCGGCTCACCGAGCTGCCCGCCGGCATGCCTGTCGCTGTCGTCGTGCGACAACTGACCGAGCACGTGCAGGGTGACGTCGAGCTGATCGGACGGCTCAAGGACGCCGGCGTGGTGCCCAATGCGCGCGTCACGGTCGAAGCCAACGACCATGGTGGCGTCATGATCGTGATCCCCGGCCACGAGCAGGTCGAGCTGCCGCACCACATGGCGCACGCCGTGAAGGTCGAGAAGGTCTAACCCGCGCGGCGCCCGAACGCGCGCCTGGCCGGCAACCGCACACCCAGCCGATCGGCCAACCGGTACCCGGTCGTGGCCAGGTCGCGAATCTGCTCCGGTCGCATCCCCGATTGCAGGGCGGTGTCGAGCATGCCCGCCATCCGATGGGTCTCGTCGCACCGTAGCGCCGCATCCAGCGACACTCCGGCCAGCGGCCCGTCGCCGCGGGCGTATGCCGAGAATGCCAGCAGCACAAGCGCTTCCACCCGCCATGGCTCCGGAAGCGTGCGGGCCAACTGTGCCCACAGCGCTTCGGCCTGTCCGGCGGCCTCACCGACCGCCAGCGCGTAGAGCGTGTCGCGCACCAGCGGGTCGGTCAGTGCACAAGCCAGCCGTGCGGCGGCGTCATCGGACAGCGGCTGACCGTCGGCGACGTTGACCGCTGCGGCCATGGCCATTTCGACATCGCGTCGCACATCGGCGTCCGACCGGTCGGCATCACAGCTACCGATGGAAGCCTCGAGCGCGGCGCTGCGGGCCGGATCCGCCACCGCAATGACCTCCTGAAGTTCCGCGCGCCGCGTGTAGAGCCTGCGTCCATCCAGGACCGCGGCGACGGCCAACGGCGATGCGGACGGGTCTTCGACGGTTCCGGCATTCCCGCAGCCGTCGGCACAGTGCCAGTGTCCGCCTGCGGCGACGCGGTCAACGATGTGAACCGCCAGCAGTTCGATGCCGTGCTCGGCGAGTGTCGCCGCCAGAGCGGCGGCCAGGTGGCGGTAGTCGTCGTTGCACATCCGGCAGCTCGCGCCGTCGTCATCGACGATGACCGCGATCGCCGCGTCTGGTCGCGCACTCGCGGCCACCTCGGCGATGTGCTCTACGGACTCCGTCACCTCATCGGAAAGATCAACGCGCATAACGCATCCCATCTCCCCGTGATCGACCGTCACCAAAACGAGAGACTTCTCGGGCACGAAGCCCAGGACTGCGGGCAGGGCGGCGATCAGTACGCCGGGGCGGTTGATGCTGAAGTCGGGCGAATGCGGTGTCATGCTCCCACCGTGGTTCCCGGCGCCGACTCCCCCAGCCGTCACAACGTCGCACAGCGCGTCCATGTGGATCAAAGTGCGATTGGGGATGAAACCGGCACTATCCGTCGCGGCGCAGCTTCACCACCGCATCCCGGAACAGGGCGTCCAGCGATGAGGTGTCGGCCTGGTCCACCGTTGGGTCCTGTAGCCAGCTCGCGCTGACCCGCGTGTCGCCGACTTGGGCCGCGAAGGTCAGCACTGTCCGCTCTGATTCCGGAGTCATCACGGTCTGCTCGACGGCGTAGGCGTCATCGGCGTCGACCGGCGGCGCGGGCAGCACCGTCACGTCCACTGTCGATGCCTGCTCGCCCGCGCCCACGTCGAACGACGGGCATGCACGCAGTTGCTCCAGCCGACTGCTCAAGGGCGGGACAGGCCGCATCACGACGACAATCAGCCTGCTCGCAGTCGCGCTGTCGACCCCTTCCACACCAACGGCCTCGCTGTGCCACAACACCGGCGGCGCGCAGGTGGGCGGGGTGACGACCTCGCCCCTGGGAACACCGTCGATGTCCTGCAACGCGCGGTCCAGCCCGCCGTCGTCGAGTTTGGCAGCCGCGTACTGCGGCGGGAAACGGTTGGGTTCGATGAGCAGCTGCGCAACCGGGACCGGGGCCTTTGCCTCTCGGGCGGACACCGGCAGCGAGGCCCCGACGACGACACGGCTGCATGCGGCCAGCGACGCCGCGGCCATCAGCAGCGCGCAGCCGCGCAGGCACCGCGACAGCCTGTCACCCATCGGCGCCATCGTCTCACCGCTGCGCCCGCCGACCAGTCAGGCGCGCGTACGGATCCGGGTTGGGTAACGGACGATTAATTTCACGTGGTCTTGACGCCCGTCGGCGTGCGAGATCCGCGCAACCGGCGTAGACCTTGTTGCCATGGGTTCCATGCTCGAATACGACCTCGTCGTCATCGGTTCGGGTCCGGGTGGTCAAAAGGCCGCAATTGCGGCGGCAAAGCTCGGCAAGACGGTCGCCATCGTCGAGCGAGGACGGATGCTTGGCGGGGTGTGCGTGACCACAGGCACCATTCCGTCCAAAACGTTGCGGGAAGCAGTGCTTTACCTCACCGGCATGAACCAGCGCGAGCTCTACGGAGCCAGTTACCGCGTCAAGGAGAAGATCACCCCCGCCGACCTGCTTGCCCGCACCTCTCACGTCATCGGCAAGGAACAGGACGTCGTGCGGTCGCAACTGATGCGCAACCGCATCGACCTCATTCAGGGTCACGCCCGGTTCGTCGACCCGCACACCGTGCTGGTCGAGGAGCCGACGCGCGGCGAGCGCACCACCGTTAGCGGAGACAATGTCGTGATCGCCACCGGCACCAAGCCGGCGCGGCCGGCCGGCGTCGAGTTCGACGAAGACCGCGTCCTGGACTCCGACGGCATCCTCGACCTGAAGTCGCTGCCGGCCACGATGGTTGTGGTGGGCGCCGGCGTGATCGGCATCGAATACGCCTCTATGTTCGCCGCGCTGGGCACCAAGGTGACCGTGGTGGAAAAGCGCGACAACATGCTCGACTTCTGCGACCCCGAGATCGTCGAGGCGCTGAAGTTCCACCTGCGCGACCTCGCGGTGACCTTCCGCTTCGGCGAGGAGGTGACCGCCGTCGACGTCGGCGCCTCGGGCACGGTCACCACGCTGGCCAGCGGCAAGCAGATCCCGGCCGAGACGGTCATGTACTCCGCGGGCAGGCAGGGCCAGACCGAACACCTCGATCTCGCCAATGCCGGCCTCCAGGCCGATCCGCGCGGGCGCATCACCGTCGACAGCAACTTCCAGACCCTTGTCGACCACATCTACGCCGTCGGAGACGTGATCGGGTTCCCGGCGCTGGCCGCCACCTCCATGGAGCAGGGCAGGCTCGCCGCCTACCACGCCTTCGGCGAGCCGGCCAAGGGCATGACCGACCTGCAGCCGATCGGCATCTACTCGATCCCCGAGGTGTCATATGTAGGCGCCACCGAGGTCGAGCTGACCAAGAAGTGCCTGCCATACGAAGTCGGCGTCTCGCGCTATCGGGAGCTGGCGCGCGGACAAATCGCCGGAGATTCCTACGGAATGCTGAAGCTGCTGGTATCGACGGACGACCTGAAGCTGCTCGGTGTCCACATCTTCGGCACCAGCGCGACCGAGATGGTCCACATCGGCCAGGCCGTGATGGGCTGCGGCGGAACCATCGAATATCTCGTCGACGCGGTCTTCAACTACCCCACGTTCTCAGAGGCCTACAAGGTCGCGGCGCTGGACGTGATGAACAAACTGCGTGCTCTGAATCAATTTCGCCATTAGCGATTCTCGCTTCGACGACCGGCATTTGGCCGGGGTCGTACGTTTGGGGAACGCAACATGGGCCACACTGGTTGTCACGTTGGGAAAGGCGATCACGCTTTTCACACCGTCGAGGAGGCGTGGAGATGGCGGACGAAGCAGATCAACACGAGCAGCGTTACCAACCGGACCAGACGGGCATGTACGAGCTGGAGTTTCCGGCCCCGAAGCTGACGTCGGCGGATGGCCGCGGTCCGGTGTTGATCCATGCGCTGGAGGGCTTTTCCGACGCCGGCCACGCCATCAAGCTGGCCGCCCAGCACCTCAGGAACACCCTCGAAACCGAGTTGGTGGCCTCCTTCGCGATCGACGAACTGCTGGATTACCGATCGCGGCGCCCCCTGATGACCTTCAAGACCGACCACTTCACCCACTACGAGGAACCCGAGCTCAGCCTCTACGCGATGCACGACAGCGTCGGCACGCCGTTTCTGCTGCTCGCCGGCCTAGAGCCGGACCTGCGGTGGGAGCGTTTTCTGACGGCCGTGCGACTGCTGGCCGAGCGGCTCGGGGTACGCCGGGTGATTGGCCTGGGGGCCATCCCGATGGCCGTCCCGCACACCCGCCCCGTCACGCTGACGGCACACTCCAACGACAAGGAACTGATCGCCGAGCATCAGCCGTGGGTCGGCGAGGTGCAGGTGCCGGGCAGTGTGTCGAACCTGTTGGAGTTCCGGATGTCCCAGCACGGGTACGAGGTTGTCGGATTCACCGTGCACGTGCCGCACTACCTTGCCCAGACCGACTACCCCGCCGCCGCGGAGGTGCTGCTGGCCGAGGTGGCCAAGACCGGCGGGCTCCAGATCCCGTTAGAGGCGCTGGACGCCGCTGGCGCCGAGATACTGCAGAAGATCAACGAGCAGGTTGAGGGAAGCGCCGAGGTGGCCCAGGTGGTGACCGCGTTGGAGCGTCAGTACGACGCTTTCGCCTCGGCCCAGGAGAACCGCTCGCTGCTTGCCCACGACGAGGATCTGCCCAGCGGTGAGGAGCTCGGTGCGGAGTTCGAGCGGTTCCTCCGGCAGCAGGACAGGGGCAAAGACGGCGACGCCAAATAGCGCCCGTCCGGAAGGGCAGCTAAGTTGTCGCAATGGCCGCGCGACCGACCAACCTGCGCCCGGTTCGGGAACTCACACCCGAGTTGGAGTTCCGCACTATCCACGGGTACCGGCGCGCGTATCGAGTGGCGGGCTCCGGACCAGCGATCCTGCTGATTCACGGCATCGGCGACAACTCCACCACCTGGAGCACGGTTCAGTCGAAGTTGGCCCAGCGATTCACCGTCATCGCGCCAGATCTGCTGGGCCACGGCAAGTCCGATAAGCCCCGCGCCGACTACTCGGTGGCCGCGTACGCCAACGGGATGCGGGACCTGCTGAGCGTTCTCGACGTCGACCGGGTCACTGTCGTAGGCCACTCCCTGGGTGGCGGCGTGGCGATGCAGTTCGCCTACCAGTTCCCCCAGCTCGTCGAGCGACTGATCCTCGTGGGAGCCGGCGGCGTGACCAAGGACGTCAACATCGCGCTGCGGGTCGCCTCATTGCCGATGGGCAGCGAGGCGTTGGCGTTTCTGCGTCTACCGCTGGTGCTGCCGGCCGTGCATGCCTTCGGACGCGTGGCCGGAGCGATGTTCGGATCGACTGGCTTGGGCCGTGACATTCCCGACGTGCTTCGGATCCTCGCGGATCTGCCGGAGCCGACGGCCTCGTCGGCGTTCGCGCGCACGCTGCGCGCGGTAGTGGACTGGCGCGGCCAAGTTGTCACAATGCTCGACCGATGTTATTTGACGCGATCCGTTCCAGTGCAATTGATTTGGGGAAGCGCCGACTCGGTGATACCGGTCAGCCATGCCCGTCTGGCACATGCGGCGATGCCGGGCTCACTGCTGGAGATCTTCGAGGGTTCCGGGCACTTCCCGTTCCACGACGACCCAGACCGGTTCGTCGAGGTTCTCGAGCAGTTCATTCTTTCCACCGAACCCGCGGTCTACGACCAGGATTATCTGCGCGGATTGCTACGCACCGGCATCGAAGAGGGTGCGATCTCCGGCTCGGTCGACACCCGGGTGGCCGTACTCGACGCAATGGACCACGACGAGCGCAGCGCCACCTGAAGACGTCGACGCGCCTCGGTAGCATCGATCCATGGCCATCGACGTAACGGTACTGCGGGTATTCACCGACCCCGACGGCAACTTCGGAAATCCGCTAGGCGTTGTCGACAACAGCACCGTCAACCCCACCGACCGTCAACGGATCGCTACCCAATTGGGTTACAGCGAAACCATTTTCATCGATCTACCGCAAAGCGGCTCCAGCACGGCGCACGCGCGGATCTTCACCCCGGCCGTCGAATTGCCCTTTGCGGGCCATCCGACCGTGGGTGCCTCGTGGTGGCTGCGCGATCAAGGTTTCGCGATCAACACGTTGCAAGTGCCCGCGGGCATCGTGCAGGTCACCTACGACGGTGATCTGACGGCCGTGAGTGCGCGTTCGGAATGGGCTCCGGACTTCGCGATCTATGACCTTGCGTCCGTCGACGAATTGATGGCGGCGGATCCGTCCGACTACACCGATGCGACCGAGCACTACCTGTGGACCTGGCTCGACAAAACCGCCGGAGTGATCCGCTCAAGGATGTTCGCCGCCGATCTCGGCGTCCCGGAGGACGAGGCCACCGGCGCCGCGGCGGTCCGCATCACCGACTACCTCAGCCAGGACCTGGAAATCGTGCAGGGTAAGGGGTCGAGAATATCCACCGAGTGGAGCCCCGAGGGCTGGGTGCGGGTCGCAGGGCGCGTCGTCAACGACGGTACGAAACAGATCGAGTGAGGCGCCCGGTCAGCTCTGGGCCGGCTGTGGAGACTCGCGATGCTCACGCAGCTCCTTGATCTCGCGCTCGAAATCCTCTGCCGACGTGAATCCGCGGTAGACCGAGGCAAATCGTAGGTAGGCGACCTCGTCGAGGTCACGGAGCGGACCGAGGATGGCCAGGCCCACCTCATTGCTGGGGACCTCAGCCGAGCCGGTGGCGCGCACCGCGTCCTCGACCTGCTGAGCAAGCAGATTCAGCGCGTCGTCGTCGACCGCCCGGCCCTGGCAGGCGCGGCGCACGCCTTTGACCACCTTCTCCCGGCTGAACGGCTCCGTGACACCGCTGCGCTTGACCACGGCGAGCACCGCCGTCTCGACCGTCGTGAAGCGACGACCGCATTCCGGGCATGATCTGCGGCGGCGAATCGCCTGGCCTTCGTCCGTTTCCCGGGAGTCGACCACTCGGGAATCGGGATGACGACAGAACGGACAGTGCATCACCGCTCCTTCGCCACACCACCAAACGACCAACCCGAACGCCTCCGAGCGTACCTGCGCGGGAGTTCGCGAGCTCAGGTTCGTGCTGATTGGAACATCTCCCGTCGTGGCGCTTCCGAATACCCTTGCGCGGCTGATGTTTTCAGCGCCCACAGCGCACGTCAGCTGATCGGTGCGATCAGAGTCTGGCCGGCATGAATCGCCACCGTGTCGAGTTGGTTGAGTTCGCGGATCCGGTCGACAACGCTTCCCACCGGCGCGTCGGGCGCCACTCGGCCCGCCACCTGCTGCAGCGTTTCGCCCGTCTGCACCTGAACCACCGCGAGCCGGTCGGGCACCGGGGCCGATTCGCCGACGACACCGCCGAACTGTGCCACCAGCCCGAGCCAGACTGTGATGCCTGCGGCGACCATTGCCAACAGGACCGTCGTGACCGGGGTGATGGGCCGGCGCCGGCGCGGAGCGCGCGACACGAGGACACCGGAGCTGCGGTACCGCACCGGAGCACCGCCGGGCCGCCGTGACGGTGGCCGCCGTCGTGCACCCGCGGGCCGGATACCCGGCCTGACCACAGGTGTCGCCTGGATTTCCCGCGTCTCGAGAATCGTCATCTTCCTGCCTTCCGGTCCAAGGTCGTTCGCTTGTGTGTTCGAACATACTCGCTCAGGTGTTCGATTAATAGAACATGTGATCGAACTGTTGCCAAACGATAGCGGCACCCACCGACAAGTTCCGACGTCCGGATCTGGCACTCGCAGCTATCCGACACGCCTCGAACACATGTTTGATTAATCGGCGGCCGCGGGCTAGATTCGCGCCATGGACTCCAGCAGCGATACCCCGGGTGGCACAGACGGCACCGGCGGACGAGGTGGGCTCGACACGGGTCTGACCGAGCGCCAACGCACCATCCTCGACGTGATCCGCGCCTCGGTGACCAATCGCGGCTATCCCCCGAGCATCAGGGAGATCGGCGATGCGGTCGGGCTGACGTCGACCTCGTCGGTGGCGCATCAACTCCGCACGTTGGAGCGCAAGGGCTATCTGCGCCGCGATCCGAACCGTCCGCGCGCCGTGGACGTCCGAGGCGCGGACAATGCGCCACCGGTCGTCGCCACGGACGTCGCGGGCTCCGACGCCCTACCGGAACCGACCTTCGTACCGGTGCTGGGCCGCATCGCCGCCGGCGGCCCGATCCTGGCCGAAGAGGCCGTCGAGGACGTCTTCCCGCTACCGAAGGAATTGGTCGGCGAGGGCTCGCTGTTCCTGCTGAAGGTCGTCGGCGACTCCATGGTCGACGCAGCGATCTGTGACGGCGACTGGGTGGTCGTGCGTCAACAGAACGTTGCGGACAACGGCGATATCGTCGCCGCGATGATCGACGGTGAGGCGACGGTGAAGACGTTCAAGCGCACGCGCGGTCAGGTGTGGCTGATGCCGCACAACCCCGCGTTCGATCCGATTCCCGGCAACGACGCCGCCGTGCTGGGTAAGGTCGTGACGGTGATCCGTAAGATCTAGCGCGCCTCATCGTCGGTGACGAAGCCGTTCACGCGCGCGAGTTCCTCACTGGCAAACCAGATTTCGGCGCTGGCGTCGTCATACAACGGACTGCCGGGTGTCCAATACACACCAGTCTTGGTGTTCGCCTTGACGGGGTAGCCCTCTGGCGCCTCGTTTGAATCGTCGAGCGGCACCAGGAACGCAACGCGCTGCGTGGGCGGTTCGTCGTCGACCTCGATCCGGGCATGGCGTCCGGTATCGATGAGGGGGTCGCGCTTGACGGCGGCGGCCGCCGCCGCGGCCGCCAAAGCCGCGTCGGGGGGGGGAATAAGAGTGGGGGGCGGGTGGCCCGCGGCCGGGTGGTCGGCGTGATAGTGGGGGGGGGCTTGGGCGGCCGGGGGGGCGGGGTTGTCCTCGGCGTCCTCGGCGTCGTGTGCGGTCTCCTCAACGCTCGATGCCGACGAGGGCGCACCCCAAAGGTCTTCCTCCTCGGGCACGACCTCCGGTGTCATATCCTCGCCCCGGCGCGGTAGTGAGCTCAATCCCCCGCCGGCGTAGCGATCGCCGAACATCGCCGCAGCGTATTCGTCGTCGGTGGACACCCGATCCGGAGCGGCCGCGGTGCTGTACGCGGCATCGGCGTCGCCGCTGAACCGGATGTCCTGCATCGCAAGAGATTCGTCGGGCGCAAAGGGGTCGGTCTTGTTGCGGCGCCGCAGCGCGATCGCGAGCACAACGGCTCCGATCACTGCCACCAACGGCACGAGCGCCAGCAGCCACCACACGTTCGGTTTCAACCACTTGTTGGTGTCGTCCGAGTCTGACGCCTGCGGGCTGCCCGGCGCCTCGGGCGCCGGCTGCTGGCCCGGCACCTCGAGTCCGGCCAATTCGGCGGCCAGATTGGCCGGTTCGGTGCTGAAGCTGTTTTTCGCTCGGTCCCATGAGATGACACCACCGGTGAAGCGCTGCGTGACGACGTCGCCAGCCTCCGTCTGGTCGGCCATCGGCGCGCCCAGCTCGCCCTTGGCCCCGCCGAGCCGGTCCCAGGCTGCCGCCATCGCACCCCGCACGATCACCGCACCGTGATCCGGCGTCCAGAAGATGACCGGCTTGTCCTCGGCTGCGAAGCTGGACATGCGGCTGGCAGTGGGCAGGCCGCCGTCCACCTCGCTGGTGAGCGGGAACCCGAGATCGCCTTCGGGCCCGCCGACGCTCTCGTACTTGGCCAGCACCTGTCCGGTCACGACGTTCGCACCGGTGGCAGGCGCATAGAAGATCGCGCCACCGGCGAAGTTCTGTCTCAGTCCGTCCTTGCCGACCGGGTAGGGCGCTCCGTCGGCGGCGCCCAGCGGCCCCAGCGGCCCTCCGGCGGCGCGCCGGGCGGCATTGATAGCCGCGGTCGGATCCTGGGGAAACTGCAGGTCACCCAACTGGGCGGCAAGTTCCGGCGGCACGGTGGTGAAGGTCTTCTTGCGAATGTCATATGTCAGTTCGCCGCCGGTGAACTTCTGCGAGACGACGTCGCCCTTGTAGGCCTCGTCCTCCGCTGGTACGCCGAGTGTGCCCGACGAACCACCGAGCTTGTCCCACGCGGCGTTGATCGGCCCACGGACTACGCGTGCGCCGGTCGCGGGTGTGAAGAAGATGACCGGCTTGTCCGTCGCGCTGAACGTGACGTTTCGACTGTCCGGCGCCCGCCCGGGCCCCTCATCGATGGTAGGGAAACCCAGATCGCTATCGGCTGGGCCGCCGAGCGACTCGTACTTCTCCAGAATGGCACCTTGTACGAAGTGTGCGCCGGTCGCAGGCGTGAAGAACATCTTGCCGCCAGCGAAGTTCTGGCCGAAACCGGGGCCGGCCGGGTAGACGTCGCCGTTTTTGGGTCCTAGCGTGCCGCCGTCACCGCCGCTGGCCTGCCACGCCGCGGTTATCGCTGCGTTCGCGTCGGCATCCGGTTGCGCCGCCGTGATCGGTGCCAACAAGACAGCCATCGACAATGTCAGCAAACTGATTCCGAGCCGATTACGCACCACGCGGCGCCGACTCTGCTGCCCGCTCATTGACCCTCCCACAGTCGGCGCAAATTCCATGAAACGTATCGCGCCCGTCAACTGTCCGTCAGAAGACGTTAATAACCAAAGAACACACGCAAACTCTGAGAGAGAAAATACCCCGGCTATGTGCAAAATCTTCGGATCTTGCCCAGCGAAGCGCCGAATCGAATTGCCAGGGGTCAGATGCGACGACTTTCGAGTGAACTGCCGCCCCGGCACAGATCTATTCGGCGTTAAACACCTCGCCGCTTCAAAGGACTCGGCGATTGTCATTCGCATCGCGATGGGCTGCGCGAGCATTGGTGGCCCCATCGGATGACGAAATGCCTTGCGTTCCTTGGTGTACTGCGGCGGAAAGCTGACGCTTCGATTCCAATTTGCTGCAGGGCACTGCCGTTCGGACGGCATGTGACGTTAGCCACGGTGCGGCAGTAAGGGTTTAGCAAACCCGCGTTTGCGGGCATTCATGGTCCACCTATCAAGGAGGACAGCGAAATGTCGGACAAGAACAGCGGCCCCGAAGAAGCCGTCAAGGGCGTCGTCGAGGGCGTGAAGGGCAAGGTCAAAGAGGTTGCAGGCGCAGTCGCCGGACGCGATGACCTGTACCGCGAAGGCCAGGCTCAGCAGGACAAGGCCGATGCGCAGCGCAACGCCGCACAGAAGGAAGCGGAGGCCGAAGGTGCTCGTGCCGCGGCCAAGACTGCCGAGGAGCGTCAGAAGGCCGAGCAGAACTAGCTCACCCGAAGCCGAAAAGGTCCCCGAATCCCATGGGTTCGGGGGCTTTTTGGCTTGTCAGGCCGGTGCGGTGAGCAATTCGGCCGCGCGATCCCCAATCAAAATGCGAATGTCGCTGCAGGACACAGCAATACAAGACGATTCACAGGGTCGGACGCCTCAGCGCGTGATGGGACGATGATCGTGTACTAGAACGTTGAGTATTCGCTCAACGTGGCCGCCAACGGAATCGGCACGCGCGCCTTGATCCTCGTGCCGTCGGCGGTGTGCTCGGTGGCATCGATGCGACCATCGGCATGCACCTTGTTGACCAGATCGCCACGGTCATAGGGAATCGTCACATCCACGACCGTGTCCGTCGGAGCGATGAGTTCGGCCATCCGCTGCTGCAGTCGCCCCAGACCGTCACCCGTGTGCGCGGAGACGAACACCGCATCCGGGAGGGCCCGCCGAAGCTGCGCCAGCGCGAGGTCGTCTGCTGCGTCGATCTTGTTGACCACCACCAGCTCTGGGACCGGTTTGCTGTCATGGTCGGTGACCACCTCGTTGACCACTTGGCGCACCGCATTGATCTGCGCCAGCGGGCTGACATCGGAGCCGTCGACGACATGCACGAGCAGGTCGGCGTCGACGACCTCCTCCAGAGTGGACCGAAACGCCTCGACCAACTGGGTCGGCAGGTGCCGGACGAACCCCACCGTGTCGGTCAGGACGAAGGGCCTGCCGTCGGCGAATTCCCCACGGCGCGTTGTCGGTTCGAGCGTGGCGAACAACGCGTTTTCCACGAGGACGCCGGCGCCGGTGAGTGCGTTGAGAAGACTCGACTTGCCCGCGTTGGTGTAGCCGACGATCGCGATGGACGCCACGTCGCTGGCCAACCGGCGGCTGCGCTGGGTGTCGCGGATCTTCTTCATGTCCTTGATTTCGCGGCGCAGCTTGGACATTCGCTCGCGGATGCGCCTGCGGTCCGTTTCGATTTTCGTCTCGCCGGGCCCGCGGGTACCCACACCGCCACCGGCTCCGCCGGCCCGGCCACCGGCCTGCCGAGACATCGACTCACCCCAGCCGCGCAGCCGGGGCAGCATGTACTCCATCTGCGCGTACGCCACCTGCGCTTTGCCTTCGCGGCTCGTGGCGTGCTGGGCGAAGATGTCGAGGATCAGCGCGGTCCGGTCGATCACCTTGACCTTGACGGCCTTCTCCAGCGCGTTGAGCTGCGCAGGACTCAGCTCTCCGTCGCAGATCACCGTGTCGGCCCCGGTCGCAAGCACCACTTCACGCAGTTCGGCCGCCTTGCCCGAGCCGATGTACGTGGACGGGTCCGGCTTGTCGCGACGCTGCACGAGACCTTCGAGGACCTCTGAGCCGGCGGTCTCGGCGAGCGCGGCCAGCTCGGCCATGCTGGCGTCGACGTCCGCGGCGCTGCCCTCGGTCCACACGCCGACCAGCACGACGCGTTCCAGCCGAAGCTGGCGGTACTCGACCTCGGAGACGTCGGAGAGTTCGGTCGACAAACCCGCCACGCGGCGCAGCGCCGCGCGGTCTTCGAGGGCGAGCTCACCCGCGCTGGGTGTCTCGTTGACTGGGAATTTGGGATACGTCATAAGCGAATACAGACTGGCACGGCCAGTGCCGCCGATGCACATGAATTAACGCTGGGCGGCACGCCACCATTCCTCGGATAGTTCGCCGTCGGCAACCAGGACGGACGGGCCGCGGAGGTAGCTGGACGCGTCGGTGATCGTCACGGTGACGGCGCCGCCGGTGACGTGTACCCGCAGTGTGCCGGTGCCCGCACCTCCGTACGCCAGCGCCGCGACGGCTGCGGCGACGGTTCCGGTGCCACAGGACCGCGTCTCGCCGACACCACGCTCGTGCACCCGCATGGACACGGCCCCGTCCACCGGAGCCGTCAGCACCTCGATGTTGACTCCTTCGGGAAATTGCGCGCGGTCGAACGACACCGGCGCCGCGACGTCCAGCGCCGCCAGTTCGCCGAACGTCATGACGGGGTCGACGCACGCCAGATGCGGATTGCCCACATCGATCGCCAGCCCTGCGAACGGTCTGCCGCCCACGATCGCTTCGCCGATACCCAGTTGGTTGGTCTTGCCCATCTCGACGGTGACGTCCGCGCCCGTGGCGTCCCAGTCGTGCAGCACGACCGGCCGCGGTCCCGCCAGCGATCCGACAACGAACTCGTCGCGACTCTCCAGCCCGGAGGCGCGCAGGTAGTGCGCGAACACCCGGACCCCATTGCCGCACATCTGCGCGATCGACCCGTCGGCGTTGCGGTAGTCCATGTACCAGTCGTCGGGGGCCACACCCTCGGGAATCCGGTCGAAGATGCCCGCCGAATGCGCCGCGGCCGCCCTGGTGACCCGCAGGACGCCGTCGGCGCCGAGACCCTGGCGGCGGTCGCACAGCGCGGCCACCGCGGCGGCGGGCAGCGTCAATTCGCCGTCGGGGTCGGGCAACACCACAAAGTCATTCTGGGTGCCGTGCCCTTTGGCGAACTTCACCTGCTCAGGATACGTCCCGCCAGATACGCAGCGTTTCCTCGACGGTGCCACCCGCTGCACCGTCGAGCCAACTGATGCGGTGGTCGCGACGAAACCACGACCGCTGCCTGCGCACATAACGGCGGGTTCCGACGAACATCGGTTCGCGTGCCGCCGTCCCGTCGCCGCCGTCATCAAGGTCGGCGATCACCTGGGCGTACCCGAGTGCCCTGGCGGCTGTCACACCGTCGCGCAGGCCGCGGTCCAGAAGTGCGCGGACCTCATCCACCAGTCCATCGCGGAACATCTTGTCGGTGCGCTGTGTCAGACGTTCATCGAGAAGTGTTGTCTCCCAATCGAGTCCGACAATCACGGTGTCCCACCGAGGAGCACCGATCGCCGGGAAGGATGCGGCGAACGGCTGGCCCGTCAACTCGACCACCTCCAGCGCGCGCACGATACGGCGTCCGTCGGTGGGCAGGATCGACGCGGCAGCGTCGGCGTCCACCCCTGCCAACTCACCGTGCAGGGCGCTGACACCGACCTCGGCGAGGCGTTGCTCGTACTTGGCGCGCACGGCCGGGTCTGTCGCGGGGAAGGTCCAACCGTCGAGCAGCGATTGGACGTACATCATCGATCCGCCGACGACGACCGGCACCGCGCCACGGTCGGCGATGGCCTCGATGTCCGCGGCGGCGGCCTGCTGGTAGCGGGCCACGCTCGCGGTTTCGGTCACCTCGAGGACGTCGAGCTGATGATGTGGGATGCCGCGCCGCTCGGCGACCGGCAGTTTCGCGGTCCCGATGTCCATGCCGCGGTAGAGCTGCATGGCGTCGGCATTCACGATCTCGCCGCCGAGGCGTTCGGCCACCGCCAGCGCAAGCTCGGATTTTCCGGTGCCGGTCGGGCCGACGATCGCGATCGGTCGCGTCATGGAAGCCAGACGCCGGCGAAGTATCCGACTCCGTAGGGCGCGCCACGGTATAGCTCCTTGACCGACCGCGGCTCGGGCTCGAGTCCGGCCAGCACCTGGTAGGCCACCCGGCCGACGATCGTGGCCGGCAGCCGAGCCAGCGCCGTCGCATCGCCCGTGGCCAGCGCGTCATCGAGGGCGGCCTGTACGGGGATCGAATCCGGGTCGTAGCCGCCGGGCGCTGGCTGGGTCAGGGTGTTCGCGCCATCGGCGACGACGAGAACCCCGACGGGGTCGGCGACTTCGTCGATCTCGGCGCGCAGCCGACGACCGAGATCCAGCGCCGCGTCGGCACCGTGATCGTCGGCGTAGATCCGCACCTCGGTGGTCGCGTCGGGGTTGACCTGCCCGCGCAGCCAGCCGGCCACCAACGCGCACAGCGGCAGTTCCGTCGGCGCGCCGGAGTCGTCGGCCGACAACGCGACCCGCACGTCAACGCCGTAGCCGGCGAACGTCCCGGTCTGCGGGGGTGTCACGTCGCCGTCGGCGTGTCCGGCTCCGACGGCGATCCACCGTGCGGGCAGTGCCGCCGCAGAGGTGAACACCGCCTCACGCAGGCCGGCCAGCTCGGCAGCGGCGCCCGAGGCCAGTTCGGGCACCATGACGGGCGCCGACGGGACGATCGCGATGGCGCTCAGCACGTGACCACGCTAATGCCGCGTCGCACGCTGCCCTGCGTCGGCCGCTTCGCCGCGGGCGAGCGCACCGGTCGCGACGACCATCACCGCGAAGGCGGCGATCAGGGTGAACCAGCCCGCATCTCCCGGGCGCAGCGACTCGCCGAGGATCACCACGCCAAGGGCCGACGCCACCACCGGCTCGGTGACGGTCATAGTCGGCAATGACGCCGTCAGCGAGCCCGCCCGAAAGGAGAACTGCTGCCACGCGGTGCCCGCGACCGCGACAATGGCCCACGCATAAAGCTCCGGTGTGCTCAGCAGCGCCAGAAGCCCGTCATCGAGCCGATCCACCACGCCCTTGGTCAGTACCGCGAACACGCCCCACAACGCGCCGGACACCACCGCCAACAGCACGGCACTGATCGGCCCCTCGAGCATGCTGCCGGCGATCACGCACAGCACCAGCACCGGCCCGAGCACCGCGACCACCGCTCCCCAGGTTTCGAACGAGGCGCGGGAATGGCCCGCGGTCGGATTGCCGACGGTGACGATGACCGCGACCGAGGCGGCCAGCAGCGCCGCCCACGTCCACTCCCACCTCGTCACCCGGCGGTGTGACAGCCGCGCGTTGATCGGCAGGGCGAACAGCAGCGAGGTCACCAGCACCGCCTGCACCAGCAGCACGGAACCGAGGCCCAGCGCCGCGGCCTGCAACGTGAAGCCGACCGCCGCGACCAGGCTGCCCAGCCACCACCGACGATCGCGCAACAACTGCAGAAACAGTGCCGCGTGACTGACCTGCTCGTCGGTCACCTCGTGCGCCTGACGTTGGTGCATGACGTCGCCGATCGCGATGAACAGGGCAGCGCCGAGGGCCAGCAGGACGGCGAAATCCGCCTTGACCATCGGGCTCCTTAAGTTCGTAGGTGCAGTTACTTCGTGTTGTTACGTTGTGCTGTGACCCGGGTGGGCCGGGTGAGGCTGCATC
>NZ_MVIM01000020.1 GCF_002086795.1 Mycolicibacterium tusciae
TGAAAAGTTCCTGCTCGGTCGGGCCGCCCTGTCCGTCGAGGGCCGCCGCAAAGGCGTCGATCGTGGCGACAGTGTGGCTGAGCAGCGACCGCACGCTCCACCCTGAGCACGGACTGGGGGCGTCCAGATTCGACACGCTCAGAGTGGAGACCAGGTCGACCAGGCGCTTATCGGCCTGTTGCAGCAGGTCCAACGAGTTCATCCGAGTTCCTTTCGTCAACTAACGTTTGACAGCAATGTTTACCGTTAGATTTTGTACTCGCGCTGCCTAACGTTGTCAACATCTTGATAGCATTAGTTAAATGAATACCGGGTCACGGCTCCAAAGGGCGCAGGCGGCGGGATTCGTCGTGGCGGGAGAGCCCTTGGCTGTGGACTTGGCCGACACGATCATCACCAGTCGGGATCCAGTCGTCGATCTGCTTGCCGACGAGGCGGCGTGTCGGTTCTGGTGGGGCCTGCAGCAGGATCGACTACCCGACGGGACGCCGGCTCCGTCACTTGCGCTCACCATTGAGCTGCGTCAAGCAGTTCGCGAGATACTCGACGCACACATCGCCGGGATCAGTCCCAGCGCAGCGGTCGTCAATCGCGTCAACGACATCGCATCAAGCGTGGCCTGCACCCGGCAGCTGGTGCAGACCCCAGCCGGGTGGGCCGCCCTGACCACTCGCCATCCACCGGCCGACCGGTTGTACGAACTCGCGCTAGCTGCCGTCGCCGAGAGCCTTATCGATCTGCTGGTCGGGCCTGCGCACAATCGCCTGCGCAGATGTGAGAACCCGACCTGCAGCATGCTCTTCGTCGCCTCCGACCCCCGCCGCAAGTTCTGCACCCAGAACATCTGCGCCAACAGGACACGAGTGGCCCGGCACTACCACCGCCACCACCGCAACTGACCCGGGCCCCGGCCAACCGCGCCGATGCCAACTTCGCCGGCCGCGCATGCCGAGACGCCACCGCGAACACACTGCTTGTGCTCAACACGAAGTCTCGATGACTCATCGGGCGGCCGATAGCAACCATATCGTGAGAACCCGCGATGTCCGCCCGCGCCGGTCTTTCGTCCGTCGCGGGTTGTGGGCCGATCATCGCGGCTTGGACACCTGCGCCACCCATCGTGCGCCCACGCGGTGGGTATGGGTCAAGGTCAGGCCCGCTCGCTCGGTCAGCTCCGAGGCGCTGTCGAGGCCGACCGAGGCCCAGTCAAACCAGCGACCCATCCCGCTGTCGGATTCCAGGCGAACCCGTCGCTGCTTGACACCCGATGTCGCCGGGTCGAACTCGACAAGGCATTGCCCGCCGGGAGCGAGCAACCGCGCGGCGCGGGCCAACACCCGCACGGGATCGCCAGCGAGGCCGATGTTGCCATCGACAAGTAGCACGGTGCCCCAACCACCCTCGCCGGGCAACGCACTGAACACGTCGCCGCGCAGGGCAGGCGCGCCACGCTGGTTGGCGATCCGCACGGCGGTCGCGGATTGATCGATTCCCAGTGCGGGTAGCCCGCGTCGAATCAGTTGTGCGACCAGACGTCCAGGTCCGCAGCCGAGGTCGATCGTCGGACCCGTGCACAAAGACACCACCGTTTCGTCGAAGGAGTGGTCCGCGCCGTGATGGCCGAGCCAGAGATCCACCGGCAGCTCTACGCGTTCACCGTCGTCGTGGCGAAGCCAGCAGCGCTCCCCCAGAAGCGCGCGCTCGTACTGCGGTCCCAGCATCCACCCTCCAGGTACGAGTAGAGGGCGTGGCACGCCCGTGGTGTTGAGTCGCCGATCGGTCGTCGGCTCGGGATGCGTCTGCACCCAATCGCGGTGCCTGACGCGCACGGTCATTGTTATGTCCGGGTGGCGTTGGTTGCCTGGCGAGCGCCGGGCATGTGAGGATTCCGTCAGCAACGGTCGGTATCGCGCGCGGGCGGCAGTCTGCGCGCTCAGCGTTCGGGTCGTTGATGCGCGACACCTCCGCTGCCGGGGACGATCACCTCGGTGACGGTGCGTTGGTAGGCGTCGCGGCTGGCTGTGTCCCCTGAAACCTTCACCGTTCCCCAGTCGACCTCTGGGTGCCCGACCAGACGGCTGGGGATCTCGTAGAGGTTCCCGAACTGGGCGAGCTCGGTGAAGGTGCCCCCGACGTCGGGGTCTCTGTCCTCGGTGAGCCAGGGTCGTGGTGACTCGATCACCACGACGGGTGTCTGGGCGACGCCGCCAGAGATCGTGGCGATGTCGCGCACGCACGGAAACACGAACGACTGCGGCCAGCTGAGCAGAACCGGTCCGTGGCCGGCAAGAAACCGGTTCAAGGGCACGATCGAACGCAGCCGCGGTCCGGTGAACGCCAGCCAACCGAAGGCGTCGGTGCGGGCGTCGACCGCCCGGATCCGTACCCGGTCAGCGCCGCGGGGCACCTCGGCGGCATCGACACCGATCGTGCGCCACAGTGGATGGTCGGGATCCTCGCCGGCGGCCGGCCGGTCGTTCGGGGCGCGGTCGCTGAGCACACTGACCTCCGCCCCCTGGCTGCGGCCGAATTCGAAGGCGAGCGCGTTGCCGCCGTTGGTGCGCCCCGAGACCGACACCGCGATGCCGGCGTCGGGCGAGAGCACCGGCAACACGAACCAGGGGCTGGTCATGGCTGCCGTGGCTGCGACACCGGCCGCGCGGCTACCCCACAGGAAAGTCGACGTGCCTCGCCCCGGGGGGTCGGGCGGCGGGGCGCCGGGCACGAAGCCGCCGTGGGCGGTGAATCCGGCGATCGCGCCGCCGGGGTCGGGCGCGGTGTCCAGGATCGCGCCGTCGGGCAACACTTCGATGTCATCGGCCAACCCGCACGACCGGCTGCCGCCGATCCAGTGCGTGTTCATCAGGGCCAGTGAACCGGCCGGACGGCGGATGGGCGCCGCGACAAACGAGCCAACCAGCAGGGCGAGCGCCATACCGACAGCGGTCACGGCGATCATGGCGGGACCCGCGACCACCACCCGCAGGGCACCCGGCCGTCGAGCGGCGATCCCCGCTGCAGCCGACAGCGCCGCGACCAGCCCAAGCCACAACACCGGATGAGCCAGCGGCAGGCCGAGCGGTCGGGGCGCCGTGTCGGCCCACGGGACGTCATAGACCGCAGGCAGCCACCAAGCGTTCGGCCCGGCGAAGGCCAGCGCCGCCGCTCCGGCGGCCAGCGCCGATCCCACAACCCCGGCAAGAACGCCGTAACGATCGGCCGCAGCGACTCGCTGGACGAGCATCACGACGCCCACAGTGAGCAGCGCGGCGAGTAGTCCCGCCGCTGACCCCAGGTGGTAGGACCACTTCGACGGTGACAGCGCCAGCAACGCAAGCGCCGTCGCCACCACCCCCGCCAGCCGAGCACCGGGCCGGCCGATCCGATCGCCGCGGCGCAGCCCCGCCCACAAGGTGATCGGCACCATCGCGACGGACAACAAGACGGGCAGCCGCTTGGCGAAGCTGCCCTGCTGGTCGGACCCCAACAGGTACCGATAGCGCAGTGGCTCCTCGTGCCACCGCAGCGACGGCCCGAAAAAGTTGTGCCAGTCGGTGGCCACCACCACGCCATCCCAGGTTTGATCGGCGAAGACGACGGTAAGAGCCACAGCCGCGACGCAGCACAGCATCGCGACAACCGCCGACAGGTGCATGCGAGCGGATGCCGCGCGCACTGCCGCGATCAGCCGCGGGGCGAACACCATCATCGGGGCCACGACCAGAAGGCCGTTGGCACTGATCGGCACCGTGACTGCGACGACCAGCAGCAGCCAGCCCACACCGGCCGGACTGCGAGCGCGTATTGCCAGCGCAAGAACCGCCGTAACACCCAGCGCCACATACGGTTCCGGACGGGTACCGAGGTTGAACGGCAGCCAGGTCGCCAGCAGGAACAACGCCGCCAAACTGCGGACCCGCATGCTCGCCGCGACCCCGGGCAAAGCCGCGCGTAGTACCCCCCGCGTCAACACAAACCAGGTCGCGATCGCCAATGCGGTGCTGGGGCCCCGCAGCCAAAACGGCGCCACGCTGACCCCAGTCAGCGGTGCCAGCAGCTGCTGGCTCAACGCGAACGGCGCCTCGGCGGCGTTCCACCATCGATAGTAATTACCCGGGTTGCCCGTCTCGGCCTGGTTGCGCGCGATCATGGCGGCCCAGCCGTCGTCGACGGCCAGCGGACCGATCACCGCCCACCCGGCCAGCACCGCCACCACCGCGACGTCGACCCACCACAGTCGATCCCGCTGCCGCAGCCACCGTCGACGCGGCGCGGTGGGTCGCGGCAACAACCACAGCGCCGCGGCAGCCGCGATCAGCTGCACCCCGATCAGGGCGTTCTTCAGTGGACCGGGAGACGTGGTGAAGGAATCACCGACCTCGAGGCGCACCTGCATCCCGGTCGCATCGGCCGCGTCGAGGTCCGTACGGAACCCGAACACCTCAGGAACCGGGTGGCCGGGCAGCTCGATCGTGCGCCCGGAGTCGGCGTCGCGCACCGACATCCCGGCCGGTCCGGCTGCGACGTGCACGTCACATGCGACGTCGTGGCGCGCGACCGGCAAATGCACGCTGCGCCCGTCGGCGGCAACACTGATCCCGGTGCGATCACCGCCGACGGTCAGGCCTGCAGGCCCGGTACCGGTGCTCAGCGCAATGACACGTACGGCAGATGCGGTCGCGGCGCGCAGGGCCGCGCAGGGGATCGTCGCCTGCAGGTGCAGCGGTCGGTAGGGCACCACGATCGCGCTGCTGGAGACGACCGGCTGGCCGGGCACCGGCCAGGTCAGCGTCGTCGTTTGGGCCCGCACCGGACAGAATGGCAGCGCGAGGCCGGCAACGATGCCCACGAGGCCGACAAGCAGAGCCAGCCAGCCGGGAGTCGCCTCGCGTGCACGCTGTGACTCCAAGTCTGCAGTCCCTTCGGGATCGGGCCGACAGGGTTTACACACAAGGGTGTCGGTCCGTCGTGGTGGCTCGCTCGCACACCGCTTCGACGTCACGGTGCGGTCACCATTGAGCATCACGCCCGCCATCGGTCCCCCACCACAACGCCTGCACCCCGGCGCGGCAGCTGATGCAAACCCCTGATGACCTTCTGGCCATCGGCGAGGCAGGACCGCGGCAGTGAATGTTCTGCCGGCCAACAGCAAGACTCGATGAGCGAGCCGCGCGTCGGCCACAGCGGCGCGATACGTTCACCCGGTGATCGGCTCTGGACCTGCCGAAAATCGGTCGGCTAGCCGGCAGGCAGCCGGTCGGGCGACACGATCTGCAAGTTGTCCTGGCCGACGGGGTGGCTGCCGGTGATCAGCACGGTGCCTGAAGATGGATCCACTGCAACAGAATTGGGCTGTTGGACGGTGGGGACGTCAGCGATGATGCGCGGCGTCGCGGCGTCGGTCGTGTCGATCACGCGCATCAGGTTCGATGCGGTCAGGGTGACATAAAGGCGGGCACGGCGCGCATCGTAGGCCAGCCCGTACGGGTTGCCGGGACCCTCGATCCTGGAGACCTGCGAGATCTGCGGCTCGATTCGCTCGATCAGTACCGCACCACCGTCGGTGTCGGCGAGTGCAACCAGATCGGTGGACAACCCCACCACGTGGGTCAGTTTCACACCGGCCGGGCCGTGCGCGGCCAGCCGCTGCGCGGCGCCGTCGTAGACCCATAATCCGTTTCCCCGCACATCGGCGACGGCCGCGTACTTGCCCACGCCCGCAACGCCTCCCGGCTGCACCGGGCCGCCAGGAGCCGAACCGATGACCTGGCCGTCGCGGACGAAAACGACACCGCCGCCGAGTTCGTTGGTGACCACGATGGTTCCATCCGCGGTCTGAGCGGCGTCGTGCGGCTGGTGGCCGACTCCGGTCGTCCTGGCAACAACCGCGCCCTGCGAAAGCGACACCTGCAGCAGCTCGTTGGACCCCTCCATCGGCACCAGGACCGGCCCGTCCGGTCCGGCCAGACTTAGGTGCCGCGCCGCTGCGGTGGTCGAGATCCGTCGACGCACCACACCTGTCGCAGCGGTGAACAACACCACGCCATCGGGATTGCGCACCGCCACGGCCCCGACTCCGGACCGCCCGACCACGATTCCTTCCGGCGCAGCTCCGATCGACACCACCCGGCCCGCGGGCGGAGTGCGCAACTGACCCGCGGTCGCGGGCTCAGCCGGCCGCGCCGCGCCCGATGTCGGAGGCGGACTCGACGTGGACACCGGCGAGCCGGCATCGCGGCCACACCCGACCGTCACACCGACGGCCAGGCCGACGGTCAATGCGATAGATGCTATGTCCAGCGAAACCCGCATTCGTCGAGCCCGCGGCCTCAGTCGGGGTCTGCCACCGCGGTGTGCCGGACCGAGTGCTCGACACCACCGACGATCGCGGGCCTGCCGTCCGGCGGCTGTGTCGAGTCGGCGGCCCCCGCCCGCGGGTGTCGCCGCCGGCACCGCAGCGTGAGCACCGCGACGGCCAGCACGACCAGCACCACGACGGTGTCGGGAACGTGAGCGGCCAGAGCCGCGGCGGCCGTCTCGCCCCGCAGTGCGATCCTGGGATCGACGGCGGGGATGCCGGTGCTGCCACCGAAGAAGACGAATACCGCCCCGGTCGCGACAAACAGCAGCCCACCGATGGCAGACGTGGTGTGCAGGTGCAGCCGACCGACCTGAAATGCCCTCCCACGCAACCATTTCCGATGCCCGAGGTCGAACCGCTGCCACGCCGCAGTCAATAGGAACAGCGGCGCGGTCATACCGGCGGCGTAGACGGCCAGCAGCACGCCACCGCGCACTGGGGCCGCGCCGGCGGCCGCCACCGTGAGTACCGCACCCAGGATTGGGCCGGAACAGAAGCCGGCCAGGCCGTATGCCGCTCCCAGGCCGGCGGTCGATATCCAGGTGCTGCGCTGGGCCATTCGCGCCTGAAGGCGAACCACCGGCGCCAGAGTCCACCCGCCGCCGAGGATCTGAACCAGGCCGAAAACGATGACCACCGTCCCGGCAGCAACGATCAACACCCTCCGATGCTCGGTGAGGATGGCCGCCAGTCCGCCTGTGCCCGCACCCAACGGGACCAGGACCGCGGCCAGGCCGAGATAGAAGACACCGGTGCGCGCCACCATCATCGTCGGACTAGAAAAGGCGTACGCGAAGAACGACGGCAACAGCAGCGCGTTGCACGGGTTGAGCAGCGCCAGCACCCCACCCAGAAACGCAGCCAGGTAGCCGATGTCGAGCACGTCAAGGCGCCTTCACCGCGGCGGCATCGATGACCCGACGAAGCGTGTCCAAGGATTGCGCACCGATGAGCAGCTCGTCGTTGACCAGGAAGGAGGGCACGTGGGTGATGCCGAGCTGCCGTGCGTCGCTGCGGTCGCGCTCGACCGCGTCGGCGATGGCGGGGTCAGCCAAGTCGGCGACGAACCTGTCAACGTCGAGTCCCGCGTTGCGCGCCATCGCCATCAGCGATTGCTCGGTCACCGCCCCGCTGTTTTCCGGGGCCTGGTCGCGGTAAAACGCGTCGTGAAACGCCCAGAACGCCCCTTGGCGCGCTGCTGCGCGCGCGCCGCGCGCGGCCAGCACCGACTCCGGACCCAACTTGGCCAGGTCATGCCATTCGAAGCGCACCTTGCCGGTCTGCACGTAATCGCCGATCAGCACCGGCTGGCTGTCCAGATCGAACGCCCGGCAAAACGGACACTGGAAATCACCCCACTCCGCCACCACGACCGGCGCCGACACCGATCCCCTCGCGAGGGCATCGCCCTCGGACGGCTGATGCGCGCCGCGCCACGTCTGAATCGCCGAGGACGCGGCGGTGGATCGTGACGCACCGTGCTGCGTCTGTGGTTCGGACGAATGGTGGATACCGGCCACAGCAAGCACCACCACAACCGCGACCACACTCAACGCACCCAGCCACCACCGTGCACGCCCGGCCAGCCGGCGCCCAAGGGTGCCCGAGGCTCGCGGGCGTCGCGCAGCGGAAGCGCCCGACGAGTCGTTCATCATCAGATCATCCATGGTTCACCGATCGGTCAAAGTTGGATGTCGGCTGAGGCAGAACGTCTTTCGGGCATCGCGAGCACACTCGTCTTGGAGCAAGCGATGCTGACGCGAGGGTATGCATGTCCGTAACTCCTTGCAGCCGAAGGAATCTGATCAACTCACTGATTCGAAAATCGTGCTGTCTTGAATCGAACCCTACGCGCTCACCACCGGTCGAGACTTGGCGGTCACCGTTCCGTCACAATTGGCGTGATCCAATTGCTTTGCCGCGGTGCGACAATCAGGGCTGCTGCCGAAGGCGCCGGCCCCAGCGCATGCCAACCAACCAACGCATGCCAACCAAGGAGGTTCCCTCATGAATCGAATCGCATTCTCCATCGTCGGCGCCAGCCTGCTGGCCGTGGCCGGTGTTGCCACAGCCGGACCCGCGGGGGCGACGGCCGACGACACCGTCAACTCGTTGAAATCCGAGGGCTACAACGTGCAAATCAACGGGACACCAAGCGCCAACCTCTCGGCGTGCACCGTCACCGGCGTCAAGAAGGACGCTGGGGGCGCCAACCCGACCGCCTACGTCGACATTTCTTGCCCGACCGGCTGCTGACGAGGCCGCCAACCGCACCGGACGCTACGGTGCGACGGTATGCAGCGCCCGGTAGTGTACTGTCCAGTACAGGGTAGGCTGAGATGAACGGATCCACAGGATAATGTCGCTTGCCGTCGAGCAATTATTGGCCGGGTACCGGGCATCGGGCAGAGAGTTCACCGCCGCCGGGGTGCGCTCCTTTGCCCTCGATGCCGGTGCGCCGGACGCCGAGCCGGTGGTGTGCGTGCACGGGGTTCCCGCGTCGAGCTATCTCTACCGCAAGGTCGTAGCGGCCGTGGCGCACCGGGGTCTGCGCGGTATTGCCGTCGACCTGCCCGGGCTGGGTTACGCCGAACGTCCGGCGGACTTCGACTACACCTGGACCGGCCTTGGCCGCTGGTTGCTCGCGGCCGTCGACGCGTTGGAGCTCGAACGTTTCCACCTGGTGGTGCACGACATCGGAGGGCCGATCGGGTTCGAAGTCGCCGCAGCACAGCCTGACCGGATCCGGTCGTTGACCATGCTCAACACCACTGTGGCCGTTGAGAGCTTTCAGCGCCCGTGGATGATGGAGCCGTTTGCACACACGGGCGTGGGCGAGGCGTGGCTGGCGTCGCTGCAGTTGCCCGGTGTGTTCCTGTCGTTGATGCGCTACACGGGTGTCAGCCGCAAGGTTCCGGCGGCCGAAATCGCCGCGTATGTCCCGCTGTTGCTCGGCGACGACGGCGGGCGGGCGTTCCTGAAGATCATGCGAGGCTTCGAGCCGACCGCCGACAAGCAACGGCGCTACGTGTCCGCCGTACGGAACACCCCGTATCCGGTGCAGATCGTCTGGGGCGCCCGAGACCACGCCCTGACATTGCGCCACGACGGCATTCACGCGCAACTGGCATCAGGCATCGACGACCCGATCCTGTTGCCCGCCAAACATTTCCTCCAAGAGGACTACCCAGAACAGATCGCCGACGCCGTCTGCCGTCTCGCTTCGGCCGTTGACGGACAGCGTCGGTAAACCCGACACCGTTGCGAACCTGACAGTCGCCACGAACAGCCGTTACGGCGCCCGCGTCCACTCCTTGTCAAACACACAGGCAGCGACCACGCGGACAGGCGCCTCGCGCCTGAGTCGTAGTTGACCATTCGGTCAACTTGGAGCCGAAACCCTGTTCTGTGTAACGGAAGCCGGGTTGGCCGACACCACACCAACGACAGCAGACTCCCGTTTGGAGGTTAAACTCGTGGCTACCAACAATGTCCTGACCAATCCGGGCATCCACGCGAGGCTCGAAGGCCTCGCGTCTTTCGTCGCCCGCTACGGCCTGGTCGTCGTGATCGCCTGGATCGGTGCGCTGAAGTTCACCGCCTACGAGGCCGAGGGCATCCAGCCACTGGTCGCCAACAGCCCACTGTTGAGCTGGCTCTACAACCTGTTCTCGGTGCAGACCTTCTCCAATCTGCTGGGGGTTTTCGAGATCCTCACCGCGATCCTGCTGGCCGCCAAACCCATCGCGCCCAAACTCTCGGTGCTCGGCAGCGTCCTGGCGACGCTGTTGTTCCTGACGACGATCAGCTTCCTGTTCAGCACCCCCGGCGTCGCCGAAGCGGCCGGCGGCGGATTCCCCGCATTGTCGTCGACCGGTCAGTTCCTGCTCAAGGACGTCGTCCTACTCGGGGTGTCGCTGTGGACCCTGGCCGACACCCTACGTGGGTGACCCCCACGCGATCGACGATGGGCGCCATGGTCGACGCCGACTCGGCACGCCACCACCGAAGTGCGATTCGGCCCTGGGCGGCAAGCATTGTCGTACACCGTCAGGTCATGGTGACGAAACGCCGACAGCCGCGAAATCGCCCATTACCCACCGCAGCCTCGACTGTACTGTTTAGTACACTATCTTTGTCACTTGCGGGCCCGCCACGAACTTTCTGAAAGGCAGTACTTCTCATGAGAAAAGCCAACGTCGTCGGCCCGGGCACTGTGGTGGCACCCCGGGAACTGGTCACCGTATCCGGAGAGACGGTGCGCATCCCGGATCCCGACCGCCTTGTCCATCTGCAGTTGCGTCGCTTCGCGGGCTGCCCGATCTGCAACGTGCACCTTCAGTCGATGGCGCGGCGTTACGACGAGATCGCCGCGGCCGGCATCCGTGAGGTGGTGGTGTTCCACTCCAGCGATGACGAACTGCGCCGCCACGGGGTCGAGCTGCCGTTCGCGGTCATCGGCGATCCGGCCAAGCTGCTCTACGACGAGTTCGGTGTGGGTTCCTCGCGGCGGGCCATCCTCGACCCCCGCGCCCTCGCCCCGGTCGTGGCCCAGCGGATTCGCCAACTCCTCAAGCGGGGCGACCCGACCCCGACACCGGTCTACAACAACGACCCGATCGGAGGCACCCTGGGGCTGCCGGGAGACTTCCTGATCGGCTCGGACGGCAAAGTGGTCGCCGCCAAACGCGGAATCCACGCCTACGACCAGTGGTCGGTCGACGAACTGCTGGCCCACGTGCGGTGACACCGGCCGCGGTCGCGCCGTGCCGGTCGGCCAGGGTTGCTTCTATATCCTTTTCGGGATGTCCGCATTGCGACCGACCGGCACGGCGCGCCCGCTCCCAGCGACCGCGCGCGGTCAGCGTGCGCGCGCACAGATCGTGGACGCCGCGGCCACGTTGATGTATCACAACGGCGTGAGCACCACCAGCCTCGACGACGTGCTGACCGCCGCGGGCGCCGGCAAGGGCCAGATGTATCACTATTTCGACGGCAAGGCCGACCTGGTGGCCGCGGTGATCGAGCGGCAACTGGAGTTGGTGCTCGCCGCGCAGCAACCCGAACTCGACCACACCGACTCCTGGCAGGGCATCGACGCGTGGATGGCCCGCATCGTGCGCGAGCAATCCCGAAGGGGCGGCCCGTTCGGGTGTCCGTTGGGAACGATCGCGGCCGAGTTGAAAAACGATGACACGTTTGGCCCCAGCCTGGATGCCGCGTTCGCTCGGTGGGAAGCCCCCCCTGGCGCGCGGGCTGAAGGCGATGAAGGATCGCGGCGACCTGGTGCACACGGCGAAACCGGCGCGCCTGGCCGCCATGGTCATCGCCGCCCTGCAGGGCGGGATGTTGCTCGCCCGTGTGCGCGGAAACGTCACCGTGCTACGCGACACCCTCGACGGCGCGGTCACCGAACTTCACCGCTGGGCGGCTACTTCAGCACCCGCCAAACCCGGATCGGCCCGCCGCAAGCGCCAAACCCGTTGAGCCGTCAGAACTCTCGCTGGCCTGCGCTGAGGTAATCCTCAAGACTTTGACGGATCGCTGCGCGTCCGCGGTGCAGCAGCACCCGTTGATTGCCCGCGGTGATGTCGAGCACCTCGCAGACCTCCGCGGCGTCGAACCCGAGAAGGTCGCGCAGGGTCACCACGGCGCGTTGTCCCTCGGGTAACTTGTCCAGCTCACGCCGGGCAACCTCCAACAACTCGCGATGCAGAACCGAGCCCTCCGGGCTGTCCGGGAACGGCGCCGGCGGCTGTTTCCACGAGCCGGCGCCGGGCTCGCCGGGACGGTGAAAGCGCGCTGGATCCACGGTGGCCGCACCGAAGTCGGTGAGGGTCTCGTTGCGCCGATGATCGCGAACCCCGCGCTGCTTGGCGATGTTTGTCAACACCGCAAAGAGCCACGTCTTGAGCGAGGATCGGCCCTCAAAACCCCTAATGCCCTTCACCACGGCGATCCAAGTCTCTTGCACCACGTCCTCGGCTGTCGGGTGATCGGAGACGTAGGCGCGTGCGACACGCAACAGGGCGGGCGTGTGCTCGTCGACCAGTTGAGCAAAGGCACGCTGATCACCCGCGCGAAGCCCCGTGACCAACGCCTGCTCACCGGCGATCCGGGTTACCATGAGCCCGCCGTCTCGGCGAAGGCGGCCAGCAGCCGGGCGCGGTAGACCGGATCGAGGTGCTCCTCACGGATGCCGCCCAGAGTGCCGACCGTGGCGTGCAACTGGTCCAAATAAGCGGCGCAGCCCTCACATCCGTGCAGATGCGTCTCAAAGCGCGCGCGATCGTCGGCATCGAGCGCGTCCTCCAGATACGCCGTGACCAGCTCGACCATCTCCTCGCACCGCAGCGGGCGCGACCGCATCACCCCGCGCCGCCGCCACCACCACCGCATCCGGCCAGCCTTAGACGTCATTTCTCGCCCTCGACAATCATCGGGTCCCCAGATCCCCGGTCGGCGCGGCGGAATGCCGGGCCGATGAATTCAGCGTGACACGGCCAACGGGTCGTTGCCACCAGCCGTCACACTTTCGTCACGGCGCCACCTTGAGCACCTCGTGGGCGAGGAGCTCGCCGCGATCCTCCTGCAGGAAGTGCGATGCGCCTTCGATGCGCACCTGATCGATGGCGCCGGGGATGAGGTCACAGAACACCTGACCAGCTCGGGGGAAGGGGAAGATGGGGTCCTGGTCGGAGAACGCCACCAGGGCCGGCTTCTGCCACCGCGACAGCTGGTCGATGACCGCCCGCATCTCGTTGGCCCCGACGTCGTCGCCCGTGATGGGGACAAGCAGCGGGAAGCGGGCCGCCCCGGCTTTGGACTCGGGCGTGGGGAAGGGCGCGTCGTAGGCGGCGACGACGTCGTCGGCCAGGTCGGTGGCCGTCGCACCCTGGATCACCATTCCGACCGGGAGGTCGGGGTTCTTCTCGGCGAACTCGCGCCAGGACAGGAACCCTTTGGACACCCGCCCCGTGAACAGCCCGGTGTTGAAGATCGCCAGTGCAGCCACGCGATCGGAGTGCTCGACGGCCCAGCGCAGGCCGATCGGGCCGCCCCAGTCCTGCACCACGGCCGTCGCCTGCTGCACGTCGAGGCGATCGAGCACCGCGCTGACGATCTGCACGTGCCGGTCGAAGGTGTACCAGTTCGGGTCAGTCGGCTTGTCCGAGCGCCCGAAGCCGGCGTAGTCCGGCGCAATGACACGGTGGCCCGCGGCCACCAGCGGGCCGATCATCTTGCGGTACAGGTAAACCCAACTCGGCTCGCCGTGAAAACACACGATCGGCGTGCCCTCGCGCGGGCCCTCGTCGAGGTAATGGATCCGCAGACCGTCAACGTCGACATAGTGCGGCGTGAAGTCATAGCCAGGCAGGTGGGCGAATCGGCCCTCCGGGGTCCGAAAAACTTCAGGCAGGCCAACGCTCATCGGGCAGCTCCAGGTGTGAGGCAGGTGATCGTGATGTAGTGTACCGAACGGTAAAGTCAGACTTTCGGCGGTCGGAGCGGCGATGACACGGACGGATCGGGCCATTCTCATCACGGGCGCGAATTCCGGGATCGGCAAGGAGATCGCACGGCAACTGGCACTGCGCGGCGCATTTTCGACAATCTTCCTCGCGTGTCGCAACCTCACGCGAGCCGCGTCGGCACGATCCGACCTCGAGCGCGCCACGAACACCGCGCTGTTCGAAATCCTGCACATGGACGTCGCCGATCCCGGATCTGTGCAATCGGCCCTCGACACGATCACCAAACCGCTGCACACCGTCGTCTTGAACGCTGGCGGCCTCGGCGGGCCAAAACCATTGGCGCTCAACGACCATGGTGTCACCGAGGTCTTCGCCGCAAACGTGCTGGGGCACGTGATGCTGCTGGAGGCGCTGATCCAGCGTGAAATGTTAACCGCCGCCGCCGTGCTGACCGGCAGCGAGGCTGCCCGTGGTGTTGTTCAATTGCGCATCCCACCCCCAACCTTCGCCCACCATTCCGCCGACGAGTTCGCCGGCGTCATCGACGGATCCTTCTACACCGGCAGGCGCGCCACCGCGATGCTGGCTTACGCCCACGCGAAATATCTTGGTGCACTGTGGATATCGGCCCTGGCACGCCGCCATCCCGACCTTCGTCTGCTCACCGTGAGCCCGGGCAACACCGCAGGCACCAACGCGTTCGAGCACACCAACCCGATAGTGAGGACCGTCATGAGCCGCGTCGTGATGCCCTACATCGCACCGCTGTTCGGCCTTGCGCACAAGCTCGACGTCGGCGCGCGACGTCTGGTTGACGCAATCGTCGATGACTCGTACCGCAGCGGAGTGTTCTACGCCAGTGGCGCCGGGAAGCTCACCGGGCCCGTCGTCGACCAGGCGACGATCCTGGCAGACTTCGCCGACACCACGATCCAAGATCGCGCCGACGAAGCCATCCACCGATTTGTCGCCGCCGCTCGCTGACTACCGATCATCGGTGACAAGCGCCGACGGGTCGGCTGCCACGATCGCCTCCACCTCGATGCGCAGCGCGTCGAGGTGGTCGCGGGCGGCCCCGTCATAGTCGCGTGCGTGGTCATCAAGAACACACACCGTCCCCACCACGTGCCCGCCGGCGTCTCGGACCGGCATCCCGAGGTAATTACTCAAGCCGAACTCGGTCTCATCCTCGTTGCCCGCGAAGGTGTCATCGAGGCGGGAGTCACGCACGAAGATCGCCTCCCCGCCGTCGACCACCCGTTCGCAATACAGCGGCACCCGATCCGGTGCGGCGCCGGCCTTGGAGCCTGCGGCGCCCACCCGATAGAAGGCGGTGCCCGGGCCCGCCGTCGCCGCGACGACCATGGAATCGGGGTCCGAGCGCATGACCAGAACGGACTTGACACCGAGTTCGTCGGCCAGTTCTTCCAGGCGGGGCGCCACCGGGGCAAGAGAAGGTGTGGTCGCCGCTGACGTGGCCGCGCGGCCAAGAACACGGTCGACCGCCGCCAAGATGTCTTCAGGCTCGGTGCGCGTGGCGTAATTAGGATGCACGTCGATCCACCGCAACACCGACTCGGCATCGACGATCGCCACCGTGGGCATCGGCAGCGCAACGGTGCCGTCGGCGTTCACCGCCGCAAGATCAAGCCCCAGCTGCTTCTGCGCGGCCTGCGCTTCGTCGCTGGGCGCGATAACGATGCCCAACGCGGCGGCGATGCGGTTGCCCGGATCGGAGAGCACCGCGAAGCTCAGCTCATTGGCCTGCTGCATCGACACCGAACCATCCGGGCTCTGCGGGCTGATGGCCACCAGACGAACGCCGCGGGCCTCCAGCGCCGGCACCAAATCCTGTTCGTAAACGCGCAGCGCGATGTTGCAATACGGGCACCACGCCCCCCGATAGAAGACCACGACCGTGGGTGCTCCGGCCAGCACGTCGGCCGACGAGACTGACGTCCCGTCCGCCCCAATGAGCTCAGCGATCGGGAATCGCGTCCCAGGCACGGCCACCGACGCCGGCACCCCGGCCGCCTGGAGCTCGCGCTGGTCGGCGGCGAAGACCTCGAGCACCTCAGGCGGAGCCACGCCGGCCAACTGCTCCGCCAATTCTGCGACCTTCTCGCTGAAAGTGGTGAACTTAGAGCTTGTCATAGCACGCCTTCCCCGTCGGTGGTGTCATCGAGCCTGTCGACAGCGATCTCGCCTAGTGTACCAAACAGTACAGACGATGAACTCGCTTGAGCACCAAGCCCTGTCGGGTCCGAACGCACAACTGGCGGGGACTCGAGTTTCGTTGTCCCCCGCGCAGCCATGGGCCATCATCGGCGGCATGCGACGTTCGGGGGCATCGAGTTCGGCGTGGATTTGCACACGATGGCCCTAGCTACGGCCCCGCCGTCGCAGCTCGGCGACCAGAGCGTCGAAGTTCGCCGGGCGCACCTGCACCGCGTCGTCGCGCGCGGCGGCAGTGATCTTGACGGTGCGGCGAATCTGGTCGATGAAGACTCGGCAGGCTTCGCAGCCGCGTCGGTGTTGTTCGAACCGGCGCAGGTCTGTGTTACTCAGTGCGTCATCGAGATACGTCGTGACCAGCTCGATCACGTCGCTGCACGCCAGTTGCAGTTCGTTGGTGATGAATTCGTCAGTCATCGAGATACTCCTCCAGCGCAGCCCGCAGGGCGGCGCGCCCACGATGCAGCAGCACGCGTTGATTGACCGCCGAGATCCCCAACGCGTCGCAGATTTCCTCGCTCGTCCAGCCCTCGACGTCGCGCATCGAGACCACCTCGCGTTGCGCGTCTGGCAGTTTGGCCAAGGCGTGCGAGATCAAGGTGCGCACTTCGCGAGAAAGCAGTCGTTGCTCTGGCAACAGGTCCCACCTTGCGGGCACGTCAGACCAGTGGTGGGCACCCAGTTCGGCGTGAACCATCCGGTTGGGATCTACCGACGGGTACGGATCCGCCTCCGGACCTGCGACGGCAAATGGCACGGTGCGCCCCTGTGTTCGGGCCAGCGTCCGTATTCGGTTGAGCATGATGCGGAACACCCACGTCTTGACCGTCGAACGACCTTCGAAGCTCCCGATCGTGCGAACCACCGACGTCCACGTGTCTTGCACGGCATCTTCTGCAATGGACGCCGACAGGTAGATCCGCGCCATGCGGACCAGGGGTGCATGCATCGTGTCGACCAGTAGGCGGAATGCTTCGGTGTCCCCGGCCCGCAACGCGTCGACGAACTCGTCCTCGCTAGCCCACCGGTCGTCGACGACCGTGCGGATGTGTTCGCCCATTACCCAGCACCGCTCCCCAGCCGAAATTGCGGCCCGTGTAACAGATCAGCTGCACGGGCGTCTAACCAGTGGCCTCATCGATCTGGCATGCGGTGTAAGGCCATCAACCCGAACAATACTGGAGGAGAACCAATGAGCACGCTGTCCCTTGTCACCGACGCCGACGCGACCAACGACCAGGCCGAGGCGTTGGCCTCCGTGCAGCAGGCATTGGGCACGATTCCCAACCTCACCCGCGCGATGGTGCACAGTCCGGCGCTGCTGCGCGGATATCTCGGTTTGGCCGGCGCTCTCGACCGCGGAACGCTGCCGGGCTCCACCCGCGAACGCCTCGCCATCGCCATCGCACAGGCCAATGGGTGCTCGTATTGCCTGTCCGCACACAGCTACCTGGGTGAAAAGGCGGCGGGACTCAGCGCCGATCAAATCGGGTCGGCGCGCAAAGCAGATGCGGACGACCCCAAAACCGCCGCGATCCTTGCATTCGCGGTGGCCGTCAACGAACACCGCGGCCACATCGATGACGCCGATCTGGAAAACGCGCGCCGCGCAGGTCTGACCGACGCCGAGATCGCCGAAGTCATTGGCCACGTGGGCCTTAACGTGCTGACGAACTACTTCAACAACGTCGCGCACACCGAAATCGACTTCCCAATCGTGCAGCCGTGAACCGCACGGCCTGGCGGGTCACGCGACCGCGGCCCGCCAGGCCAGCCGTCACACGACACGTGCGGTGCCGGGGTCATCCTCGAAGACCGCGGCAGGGCGGCCTCTCCGATGTGAAACGGAGAGGCGCCAGAATCCGAGCCCGATACTTGACGGCGACGGCTATCACGCCCACGTCGTCACACGTCCATCGTGTCGCGGCGAGTGGGCCTGAATACCCGCTCCATGACGGAAGCGACTGCAGCTGAGGCGATTTCCGGTCAACCTGGCGGGCGCCGCTGTGGTCAGCGAGGCCAACACCTTGTCCTGACAGTCGATCACCAGCCGCCGGGGATCACCTTCGGCTGTAGGCTGTTCACCTTCGGTTCGAAGGGCAGCTGCGGGAACAGCGTCTCAGCGACCCGGTAGCACTCCTCGAGGTGCGGATACCCGGAGAGGATGAACGTGTCGATGCCGATGTCGTGGTACTCCATGATCCGGTCACGGACCTCCTCGACACTGCCCACCAGCGCGGTGCCGGCCCCGCCGGTGACCAGACCGACGCCTGCCCAGAGGTTGGGGCTCACCTCGAGGTGCTCCCTCGAGCCACGGTGCAGGGCCACCATGCGGCGTTGGCCTTCCGACTCAGAGCGGGCCAGCGCCGCCTGGGAGGCGGCGACGTCCTCGTCGCGCACGTAGCGGATCAAGTCATCGGCGGCCGCCCACGCTTCTCTGCTCGTTTCCCGCACAATGGTGTGTAGCCGGATGCCGAAGGTGACTCGTCGCCCGGCAGCGTGTGCCTTGGCCCGCATCTCGTCGAGTTTCGGCTGCACCTGCTCCGGTGGTTCGCCCCACGTCAGCACGGTGTCGATCCATTTCGCGGCGAACGCTTGCCCAGCGCCAGAGGAGGCGCCGCACATCAGCGGAGGGTGCGGCTCCTGCAGGGGAAGGTAGTGAAGCTGCCCCCCTTCGATGCGGACATATCGGCCGTTCATGTCCACGGTCTTGCCCTGCAGCAGGTCGGTCCACGCCTGGATGTACTCGTCGGCCTGCTCATAGCGTTGGCCATGCGACAGGAAGACACCGTCGCCGGCCAGTTCGACCGGATCGCCTCCACAGACCACGTTGACGGTGAGCCGACCCCTGCTGTAGCGGTCGAAGGCCGAGGCCATTCGAGCCGTCATCGACGGGGTCGACTGCCCGGGCCTGACAGCGACGATGAATCGCAGGCTCGTGGTCTCGGGTGCCAGAAACGACGCGGTGATCCATGCGTCTTCACACACCGAGCCCGTCGGGACCAGCACTCCGACATAGCCCAGATCGTCTGCGGCCTGCGCGATTTGGGTGATGTAACGCAGGTTAGCCGCCCGCGCCCGGTGCATCGTCGACAGGTGTGGGCCGTCGGTGTGGGTGGGGATGTACCAGTAGATGTCCATTCCTGCCTCCTTGATGCAAAACAGTGAGGATCTGGGCGCGGAGGGCCTGAAGTGCTGGGTCCGCCACGTCCCGCGGGCGGGGCTGGGGGTGCGCCATGTCGGCGATGATCCGTCCGGGTGGACCAGCCATCACAATCACCCGGTCTGCCAGTAGCACGGCCTCGTCGACGTCGTGGGTCACCAGGATCGCGGTGAGCGCCTCGTCGAGGATGATCCGCTCGAGTTCGGTTTGCATTTGACTGCGCAGCAGGCTGTCCAGCGCGCCCAGCGGCTCGTCGAGCAGCAGGATCTCGGGAGTGGTGACCAAGGCGCGGGCCAAGGAGGCTCGCTGCGCCATGCCGCCGGAAAGCTGATTCGGCCACGCCTTGCCGAAACCGGCCAGCCCGACCAGGTCGAGCGCATGGACGACTTGCTTTTCGATTTGGGCGGCCGGTCTCCGGAACGGCAGCGCGTAGGCGACGTTGTCAGACAACGACATCCACGGCATCAGTCGGTGCTCCTGGAAGACCAGGCCCCGGTCCCGGCCGGGTCCCCGAACGAGTCGACCGAAGGCCCGGATTTCGCCAACGAACGTGGTGTCAAGGCCCGCGATCGCGCGCAGCAGCGACGTCTTGCCAGCTCCGCTGCCACCCACGATGCCGACAACCTCTTGACGGCGGACGTCGAAGTTGACCTCGCTCAGCACATCCAGGGGACGCTTGCCGACCGTGACCCGTTTCTCGCGAATTCGTACTTGCAGGGCCGGCACCTCCGCGCCATTCACGTCAGCCACGGTAGGAGCGGTCCCAGCGGGTGAGGTAGCGGCCGAAGCGGGCGAGAAGCCCATCGGTGGCCTTTCCGAGAATGCCGATTGCGAGCATTCCGGCGATCATGGCAGCGGGCCGTGCGAAGTTGCGCGAATCCCAGATGAGCCATCCCAACCCGTTAGCCGACGCGATGACCTCCGCCGCGACCAACAGTGTCCACGACAGCGCCATCGCAACGCGCGCCGATGCGACAATCGACGGAGCCGCCGACGGCAGCAACACCGTCCGCAGCACTGTCCAGCGCGACTTCTCGTAGAGCTGCGCGACCTCCACGAGATCTTGCGAGGCAGAACGAATCCCCGCAGCGGTCGCCAGGATCAGCGTGGTGGCGGACCCGATCGCCACCAAGGTCACCTTTGAGAGCTCTCCGATGCCAAACACGATGACCAGCACCGGAATCCACGCCACCGCCGGGACCGGAATCAACGTCAAGGCGGTGGGCTCCAGGATTTTGGCTGCCAACGGGCTGGTGCCGATCACCGCCCCTGCCAGAATGCCGACCGTGCTGCCGATGGCAAAGCCAATCGCTATGCGGCGCACACTGACCCACGCGTGCTCGATCAGCGTTCCATCCATCGCCAGCCTGACGAACGCTTCGAGTGAGTCGAGCGGTCCAGCAACGAGCGTGTGCGGCAGGACGCCGCTGACCACCGCGACGTGCCATGCCACGACCAGTCCGATCGGTACGGCCAGCGCAAGTACGCAGCTTGTCAGACGATCGAAGAACCGCCGGCGTCGACGGGGCGCATTTGTCGCCACGGGCGCAGTCACCATCATCGTCATCGCGGAGGTCCGACCAGGTCCTTGACATCGACCTTCTGCTGAATGAAGCCAGCATCGGCCAGGAAATCGGCCTTCGCCTGGATGTCGGCAATGACCTCCTGAGTCAGCGTGGCGGTGAAGTCGTGGCGCGGCCAGGCCAATTCGACCACCTCCGGATCGACCCGAACTTCAGTGGCCACAATCGATTTCGCTTCTGCCGGTGATGCGCGGATGAACTCCTTTGCTTTGCCGATGGCAGCGACCAAAGCGGAGTAAACGGCCAGTGCATCTTCGGCCAGCCCGGGCCGTGCAACCGCGATGGACTGGATCGCAGCATCGCCTGCCGGTAGCAGCCTGGCGGTCTTCTGGACAAGCTGCTGCTGCACGAACGGCGGCCACACCGCCCACGCATCCAGGTGACCTGATTCGAACGCCGCCTTCGCGTCCGGCGGGGCCATATCGATCACTTGAATTAACTTGGGATCGACGCCGGCATCCTTGGCGATCTTGATCAAGGCGTAATGCGACGACGTACCCGCTAACACACCGACGCGCGCTCCGCCCAAATCGGCAGCGCTCGCGATCTTGCTGTCGATCGGTACGAGGATGTCCTGGACCAGGCTCGCGCCCAGAGCCACAATCCTGCAATGAACTCCCGCCGCCGCGGCGATTAGAGCCGGCGGCTCGGCCATGAAGACCATGTCGACCCGGTTTGTCGCCAACGCTTCTGTGACGGCTGGCGCCGAGTCGAATTCCACGTAGTCGACTTTCGTGCCGGCGCCGACGGCGGATTCGAACAACCGTTGCTTGCGCGCGATATAGAACGGTGCGTAATCGACTGCGCTGGCGAAAGTCCCAATCCGGACTGTATCCGGGGCACCACCGCCCCCGCCACAGCCACCTACGAAGAGCACGAGTGCCACAACAAATCCAATGCGGCCGACCAACCGGGCTAGCCGGCCGCCGCGAACTCGGAGCGTCGACATTCTGCAGACTCCCTTGCTACCAATCTGTCGCACGATAGATATTCCTGGTTATGGATCCATTACGTAGCTGTAGCGCACTCGTATCGCTGAACCGGATCAACAAGCCCGGCTCCAAGGACTTCAACCCTCCGAGGCAGACGGGTCTGCGCAATCGGGTCTGCGCAATGAACTGCGCCTGCTGGCACCGCATTCCCGTCCCGCACAGCGCTCGATGACCTGATAGACGATCCGGCCACGCGGACGTCGCAGTGCGGTGGGTATCGATGTTCTCCTGCATCGTCAGAGTCCATGCGCCCACCCGACAACAAACCGTGGCGCCCGCACAATAAGTTTGCAGTTCCTGTTGCGAGCGGCCACCGTTATGATCACCGCGAGTCGAAACCCGGCCTCGTCCACCGCCCTGCACTGCCCTAGAAATCTGCGGGGTTCGCCACCACAAGCAACACAGACGCCCCTCCCGCAAGCTTGAACAATGTCTTACCGCGGGCCTACGGAGAAGCGGAAGTAGTCGGGCTGGTATCGACGTTCACCGAGTCGCCCCCAGACACGCCACCACGGCCAGCCCGGCCTGGCTTGCCGGGCGAACGACAGCAACAAAAGCGCCAACACCGAGGACAGCATCGGAATCCCGACCGCCGCCTCCTTCAGCTGAGCGCGAACGTCCGCCGTCCGCTGACCATCATCACAGTGGCTTCGAGTGGGATGCGGTGTGAACAGAACGCCTGTGCCAGTTCGATATCCGAATCGGACGTGCACATCGTGACGGTGACGCCGATGACACGGTGGATACTGGACTTCGCGGCAGCCGCGGTATGGTCTAGCGGCACAAGGAGATTGGTCTCGGAATCGGGATGCCGCGGCGTTGCCCCGTGCAGGGGGGAATAGGCGACCACGTTAAAGTCCTTCGCGCCGCGCTCCTGCAGCTGGCCGTCGCCGTTTGCGAACCCGGACGCTCTGTCGCCGTCTTCGACTGCCGAAAAGCCATGCTGTCTGCAAGATCGGCCTGTCGGCCGCGACCAAACATGCTTACGCCCGCTTGGACACCAGCCCCCTGTGCGACCTCATCCGCTGTTCGTTCAAAAATGTGCACGCCGCCAACTCGCCAGCGCCGACGGCACAATCAGCGCATCGCGCCCGACCGCTAAGGATTTTAGGAGCGCCAGTACTTTCGGCCCCAGCAGTCACCACCACGGCGGCGACACAGCCGTTGGGCGTGAGGACTTCAGACGGAATCGGCGCCGAAACGATGAAATTACACCCTTGGGTTCCGCGGTTTTGCGGCCTTGCCGCTGCAGGACCCGGCCGGGGCGGCGGTCGAGCTGGAACGCTGCGTGCGACAGCTCGGGTTGTCCGGGGCGCTGGTCAATGACTGCATCCACAGACCGGGCGGACACTGCCTGGATGCACCCGAGTACGACGAGGTTTGGGCCGCCTTGGAAGCGCTGGGCGTAGCGCTGTATCTGCACCCGGGCGCCCCGCCGGCCGATCGGTGGCATGCCCTGGACGGTCGGCGCGAACTGTATGGCCCGACGGGGAGTTGGGGCGCCGCGGTCAGCGGCCACGCCCTGCGGATACTCTTCGCCGGAGTTTTCCGACCGCCATCCCTTCGGCCACCCTGATCTTGGGCCACATGGGCGCGTTCTTGCCGTTGCAGCGCAGCAGGCTCGACTCGCGTGTCCGCACCATCCAACCCGGCACACCGCTCAAGCAACCACCATCGGCCTACATCGGCACCAACATCGTGTTCACCACCAGCGGGGTGTTCTCGCCGGCGACCCTGACCGGGGCGGTGCTGGAGGTGGGCGCCGATGCTGTCATGTTTTCCGTGGACTACCCGTATGAGTCCTCGCAAGAGGCCGTCGCCCGGCTGCAGCGAACAACGCTCAGTGCCGGTGACCGGGCAAAGATCGCCCACGCCAACGCCGAACGCATCCTCGCGATCTCAGCCCGTTGAGCCGCACCTATCCATCCAAGACGGTCGCGGCACAACAGCGTCGGGTTGGCCGTGGCGTCGCTGCCGATCCGAACCAGCCTCTCGGGTGGGGCCGCCCTGCCGGCGAGCTGACGTCGACTGAGTCGCAGGCTGCTGGCTGATCAGCGCCGTCGCGCCTATGGGTTGCGCCGGTAAGCACTGACGTGCCCGAGCGCCATGTTCAGGGCGAGTTCGACGGGGCGGGCGCTGCGCATGGTCTGCGCCATCAGCAGACCGCCTTGCAGCGCGCTCATCATTGTCAACGCGAGCTCGGCCGGGTCGGCCTCGGCGGCCAGTTCGCCGTTGTCGCGCATGGCCACAAAGCCCGCGGACAGATACGATTCCCATTCGGCAAAGCACTGCGCGAGCACGTGTCGCGCAGTCTCGGATCGCTCAGCGAGTTCACCGACCAGCGAGCCAAGGGGGCAGCCGCCGACACCCTGCCTCGCGCGGGTCATGGCAACGAGGTGATCACACCAGCGCTGCAGACCCTCCCACGACGAGACCTCGCGAAGGTCGGGCTCCTGGGCGGCGATCACGCGGCCGAGCTGGATGGTGATCACCTCGCGAATGAGCGCGTCCTTGTTGGCGAAGTAGTGATACAGCTGCGACTTGCTGGTGGCGGTGACGGCCATGACATCGTCCAGGCTGGTTCCGGCCACCCCGTGCTCCTGCACCAGCGACGCCGCCGCCGCGACGATGCGGGCTCTAGTCGCCGCGCCGCGAGCCGTCAGCCGCGAACCAGCAGGGCCCTCCGTTGACACCATGACCGCAGCCTACCGACACTGGACTTGCCAGTCCACTCCTATGTCATCATGATGGACCGAGTAGTCCACCCAACCCCTCGGAAGGATGCCGATGTCCCGACTCGATTATGGTCAGCTGTTTCCCCGGATCGAGGTTCCCGCCGTCGGCGGCGCCACGATCTCCCTGCCCGGCGATCTCGCCGGGTCCTACGGCGTCATCTTGATCTACCGCGGGTCGTGGTGCCCATACTGCAATGCCCAGCTGGCCGGGTTCTCCCGCGCGCTCGACACGCTCAGTGAACTCAACGTCAAGGTGATCGCCTTGTCGGTGGATGATGAGCAGACCTCGGCTGCGCTGGTCGCCAAGCACAAGCTGCGTTTCCCGGTTGGCCATAGCGCCGACGCCGACGCGATCGCTGCGGCGACGGGTGCCTACGTCAACGACCATCCCCGTTATCTGCAATCGACGGGCTTCGTGCTGGCACCTGATGGGACGGTGCGGCTCGCGGTGTACTCGAGCGGGGCCATCGGGCGGCTGGTTGCCGACGACGTCATCGGTTTCGTCCGGTACCTGTCCGAGCACCCCGACGCGCGATGAGCAACGCCGCACACCGCTGCAGGCCGCTGCCGTGCCGCCAGACCAGCCCGACGGAACACATGCAGCCGAGCCGCCTGGTGCCCGCCGCCTCTTCCCCGGCCAAGCGGCGCGGGCGGTGAGGATGTCGAGCCCGATCCCGGCCAGCATCCGGGTGCTTATTGACGGACCGAATTACGCGCACCTGTCCACAGTTTCGGCCGGCGGTCATCCCCGCAATTGGGTGGTGTGGGTCGCGCGCGAGGACGACAACGTCCTGATCTGCACCCATGCCAAGGCCCCGAAGGCCAAGGACATGCGCCGCGACCCTCGCGTCGGCCTGTCGATCACCGCGTTCGACAACCCCTACCGGATGGCCGCCCTGCAGGGCAGGGTCATCGCAGTCCGCGACGACGCCGCCTGCCACTACATGGACCCGATCTCAATCAAATACACCGGCGCCGCCTTCCCGAGCCGCGGCCCCGGACGCGTGTGCTTTGTCATCGCGATCGACAACGCCAACCAGCACACGCTGGACTTCACCCACAACCCAACGGAAGCCGGATGAGCACCGCAACCAAAGCAACACATCGGGGCAAGACACATCGAAGTGCGGTGTGGCCCTAGCGGAAAGGGGCCGGGTCCGAACGTGGTCGACGACGACGACGCGGGCGTGGACCCTCCGGCCCCCCAACGAACTCCCCGCCCGGCACACTACGAGCCGACGAGGCGAGTGAACGCCCGCCGGCACCGAATTGATCGTCGACGGTGGGCATCTGCTCGCCCGACCTGACCATCGGCCCATCAGTAGAAGGAGATCATCATGGCCCGCACGGCCCCAGCACGATCCAAGCGCGTCACTGTCGGCGAGCAGTTCCCCACCCTGCTGCTTAGGGGACTCAACGACGAACCCGTACAGATTCCCGACCCCACGGGCGCGCTAACGCACCTGCAGTTCCGGCGTTTCGCAGGCTGCCCGGTATGCAATCTGCACCTGCGCTCGATCAGCGGACGAATCGAGGAGATCAACACCGCAGGCATCCGCGAAGTGGTGGTGTTCCACTCCACCGCCGCCGAGCTGCGCAAATACCAAGACGATATGCCCTTTGCGGTGGTCGGCGACCCCGACAAGGATCTCTACCGCCGATTCGGGGTGGAAGCCTCGACAAAAGCCCTCAGACTCGCGGCCTGGCGCGCGCTGCCCGGCGGATACTGGCACGCCATCAAGACCGCGATCGCCAAACGCCGCTCACCACTGCCCGCCTCACCGACCAACGGCAACCTCGGACTGCCCGCCGATCTGCTCATCGGGCCCGATGGACGAATCCTCGCCGCCAAGTACGGCAGCCACGCCTACGACCAATGGACGGTGGACGAAATACTCGCCACCGCACGCCAACAGTGATCGCCATCAACAACGCCCACCGGGCGCGCAGGACTTCACCCACAACCCCAAGGAAACGCGATGAGCACCCAAGCCGACACTTCGCCACGCTTCAGCGTCACACGCACCACCCCTGCACTGTGGCGGGTCACGTTCGACAACCCGCCCATCAACCTCGTCGACCCGCTGATGGTCGTCGAACTTCACCAACTCCTCACCGAAATCGAACAAGACCACCACGTTGCCGTCATCGTGTTCGAAAGCGCCAACCCCGACTTCTTCCTTAACCACGTTGACGTCGCAGCCGACCCCTCACCACTCACGGCGCTGCCCACCGCGCCCTCGCCGTTTCATCACTGGACCAATCTGCTGATCCGGATCAGCAAATTGCCAGCCGTGACGATCAGCGCCATCCGCGGCCGAGCGCGTGCCGCCGGCAGCGAGCTAGCGCTGGCCACCGACATCCGCTTCGCCAGCCGCGAACGGGCGATCCTCGGACAATTCGAAGTCGGCTTCGCCGCCATCCCAGGCGGTGGTCCATCCAGCCGGCTACCCACGATAGTCGGCCGCGGACGGGCCCTGGAGATCCTCCTCGGCGGCCACGATTTCACCGGTGAGCTGGCCGAGCGCTACGGATACGTCAACAGGGCCATCCCCGATGCCGAATTCGACGCATTCGTCGACGCATTCGCACATCGGGTGTCACGCTTCGACCTGCTCGCCCTCGCCGACATCAAACGGTTCGTGAACAACGCGTCACTACCTGCCGACGCGACCCTGCTCTCCGAAATGGACACACTCATCGGGGCCTTTGCGCGCCCCGCCGCCGCATCGATCATCGCCCAAGCACTCAAAGACGGCTTCCAACAGCCCGGCCCACTCGAGCTCACACTCGGCGACTACATCAACGACGTCCGCGCCGCGCCGGGCACACTGCCAACCCGGTGACCTGTAAGCTCCCAGCGGAGATCGAGCATCGCGGCGGGCAGCTTGGGGCTGAGGGTGAAGTCGAAGTCTTCGAAGGTGTTGTGCTGTTCGAAGCGAGCGCGACCGACTCGCCGTGCCAGGGCCGCGGTCATAGGACTCGGGTGCAAAGGTTTAATCAATAGTGGAGTACGAAAAGGAGCCGTGACGAGGAGCTATGTGACGGCGAGGCCGCCGTCCACGGCGAGAACTTGACCGGTGACCCAGTCCGAACCGGGATCGGTCAGCTTGATGATCCAGGCTGCGACGTCGTCGGGGACGCCGCGCCGCCCCAGCGGAATGGTTGCCGTCTCCAGGGCTTTGACTTCCTTTATCGCGTCCTCGCTGAGTCCCATCCTTTCCTTTAGAAATGCCGTTTCGACAGGCCCCGATGCGATCGCATTCACCCGGATGCCTGTGGAGGCCAGTTCAAGCGCCCAGCAGCGCGTGAGATGCTCGACCGCGGCTTTACTTGCCGCATAGTGAGACAAGCCAGCAGCAGGTTTCGACCCGTATGTACTGGACACATTGATGATGCTGCCGTGTGATCGGGCCAGATGCGGAAGGGCCGCCTTAGCCATGAGAGTAGGGCCGATCACGTTGATTCGGAATGTGTTGAATATTGCTTCGATCGAAACGTCGGCGAGCGCGGCGAGGACGCCCGCTCCGGCGTTGTTCACGATGACGTCTAGGCGCCCCCACCGCGCCATCGCGAAATCGATGGTCCGATAAACGTCGTCAGCATCGCCAGCATCGGCGACGAGCCCCACGATGGCTCGGTCATCGCGTGCGATGTCGTCGAGTCTGTCCTGTCGGCGGCCGGTGATAAGAACGTTGGCCCCCTGGGCGGCGTATAGTTTAGCAGCGGCGAGACCGATGCCCGCGGCGCCACCCGTGATGATCACAGTCTTCTCGGAGAATTTCGGCATAATACTTTCCCATACTTTCGAAAGTGCAAGTCCAACAACAGACCAAGCGCTGACCCCATGGTCGCGACCCGCGCGGTCGACGAGGTGATGAATGATTCAGTGACCGCAACGTTCTCGCCAGGGGTCGGCACATGCCTAACCGACCATCGGTTCCTCCATTCCGCACCGTCGACGGATCACGCATTAAGTCGAGCGTCCATGGCTCGAGATATCTGATCGACATCGAGTTCCCCGGGTTGGGAAGGATCCTGGTGGTTCATGCTCCTCCATGACGATGTTGCGGAGCTCGCTTTCCTTCTTCTTGGTGTGCTCACGCAACGGGAACGCGGTGTTGTCATACAGGCTCATCGAACCGAACAGCGCGCCGTCCTGGAACATGACGCCGAACAGTGTGCGGATGTCGTAGAGCTCCTTGGCCGAGCACTCGATGATGTTGGTGCCGTCGACGATGATCTTGCCGCGCTCGGGGCGCAGCAGACCGATCAAAGACTTCAAGTACACCGATTTACCGGTACCCGAGCCCAGCAGGACGCTGACCTCACCGGCGGGGATCTCCATCGTGACGTCTTCCCAAATTCGCTGGGCCCCAAACGACTTCGTCAACCCCTCAACCGAAACATCAATACCCACCGGACATCCCTTCGTGCATGGCGCCTATCCTCAACCGCCTTACCACCAGTTGCCTTGTGTGCTCACCCGTGAGCCACATCGGCGATGCCGATGGTGTCGCCGATCCGGGGACGACCACCGGCATATGTGGCTCTTCCTGAGTCAGATCCACGTCGTCCTCCAGTTCCGGAACGATTGGTATGAACTGGCACAAGAACGTCGCCGCCAACGAACACGGATTATCGGTGTCGGCGCGTGCCGTAGACGGCGCCGCGCATGTGAGAATCGTGGCGAGCGCACCTGCGGTAGTGGCGGCCGGAGTTCGTCCGCGCCGGAGTACTTGGGCCGCCCGGTTGCGATCGATGGTCATCGGATGGTAGCGGTCATGTCGGGGGCCATGGCTGCCAGCTGGGGAGCCCAGCTGTTCCAGTCGTGTTGCCCACCCTGGGCAATGTCAAAGTGCCCGTTGCGTCCGCCTGCGCTGCGGTAGTGGTTATAAAAGGATCGATTCGAGCCCTGCGCCTGATCGCAATGGCCGATCATCGCCGCCGGATCACTGCATGTCAGAGTGGATGGGCTGTAGACCCACAACCGGGTGTCATTGTCGACAAGCAGCGGTACGTGCACGTCAGGGTCATGCCACTTCCAACGACCTAACTGCGCGGCCCCCCACATGGCCTGGTGTTGGACGTCTCGTCAGGTGATGACGGTGGAGGGGTTTCTCGTCACTTGTGCTGAGGATGTGGTGGGAGAGGGGGCGACCCTCAAACCCGCGTTGGACAAACTCAACGGCGTACTGGCGACGCTGGACAACCGAAAAGCTGAGATCCAGCAGTCGATCAAGGGACTGAACTCCTATGCGATGAGTTTCGGCGAGGTGTTGTCCGGGGGGCCCTTCTTCAAGGCCTACATCGCCAATCTCATTCCAGGCCAATTCATTCAGCCATTTGTCGACTCCGCATTCTCCGACCTCGGGTTGGACCCCAACGTCCTGCTGCCGTCGCAACGCACCGACCCGCAGACGGGTCAGCCGGGAACCCCGGCTCTTCCGGCGCCCTACCCGCGCACCGGGCAGGCTGGCGAACCGCGGATGACGCTGCCCGACGCGATCACCGGAAACCCCGGCGACCAGGCATGTGGTCCGCCCGCAATTGCGCTACCTGGTCCCGGCTGCTATCCCTACCGGGAGCCGTCACCCGCGCCTGCGCCTGGCGGTCCACCTCCCGGTCCACCGGCGAAGCAGGTACCCGATCCCAACGCATCAACGCCGCCGACGCCAAGCCCGGTGTTCGTACCCGCACCCGGCGAACCGACGGCCTCCAGTGAGGCGGGCAATGATCAATAACCGCAGAGTCAAGGCAGCGCTGACGGCGGCGCTGGTCGTCCTCGTCGTGGTCGGGGGATACGTTGTCGTGCAATTCATTCGAGCTTCGAATCGCACGCATGTCGTTGCCTATTTCGACAACAGCAACGGCATCTTCCCCGGTGACGATGTCCGCATCCGTGGTGTCAACGTCGGCAAGATCGACAAGATCGAGCCAGAACCCACCCGGGTGAAAATCAGCTTCTGGCTGGACAGCGAGTACGCGGTTCCCGCCGACGCCAAGGCCGTGATCGTATCGCCGACGTTGGTGACCGCACGTGCCGTCCAACTCACCCCGCCCTACACCGGCGGCGCCACCCTGCAGAACGACGCGGTCATCCCCCAGGAGCGCACCGCGGTTCCGGTGGAATGGGACGACGTCCGCGTTCAGCTTGAACGCCTCACCCAGGCGTTGCAGCCCACCGAGCCTGGCGGCAGCAGCACCTTGGGAGCGTTGGTTCACACCGCCGCGGACAATCTCCGCGGTCAGGGCCCAGCGATCCGGGACGCGGTCATCAAACTGTCCCAGGCACTTTCGGCGCTCGGCGATCACAGCGGCGACATCTTCACCAGCGTCAAGAACATCGCAACGCTGGTGACCGCGCTGAAGGACAGCGCCGGACTGCTCGAGACCCTCAACGGAAACCTCGCTTCGGTCACCGGACTGCTCGCGGACGAGCCCGGCGAGGTCGCCGGCGCCGTCAAAGACCTCAATGATGTGGTCGGCAAGGTCAGCAGTTTCGTTGCAGACAACCGCGAAGCGCTGGGCACCACCTCCGACAAACTCGCATCGGTTTCGACTGCTCTGAACGAGAGCCTGGACGACATCAAACAGCTCCTGCATATCCTGCCGACGACGGCGGCCAACGCCGCCAACCTCTATCAGCCCGCACAAGGCAGCCTCACCGGCATCGCCGCGGTCAACAACTTCGCCGACCCCATCAATTTCCTGTGCGGCGCCATTCAGGCGGCATCACGCCTGGGTGCCGAACAGTCGGCGAAGCTGTGCGTGCAGTACCTGGCGCCGATCGTGAAAAACCGCCAGTACAACTTCCCGCCGCTTGGCTTCAACCCGTTCGTCGGCGCCACGGCACGCCCGAACGAGATCTCCTACAGCGAGGACTGGATGCGCCCGGATTACGTTCCGCCGCAACCGGCTCCAGCTGCGCCGCCCGCCCCACCCGGCCCCCCGTTGGCCGCCGAACAGGCAGCACCCACAGATGCGGCGGCCATAGTCGGCGGGCCGGCGCCGCAGACCACCGACCCGGCAGCCGGGCTGGCGGGAATGATGCTGCCTGCGGGGACGGGGTCATGACGATGCGCAGCTGGCGACGGATACCGGCCGCTGTCCTGACGTGCATCCTGGCGGCCACCGCGGTCGCAGGCTGTGGGTGGCGAGGGCTGAATTCCCTGCCACTCCCCGGAACCGAAGGCGGTGGGCCCGGGGCTTACACCATCCAGGCGCAGATGCCTGATGTGAACAACATCCAGCCCAATTCACGCGTGCGCGTCGGTGACGTCACGGTGGGCACAGTCACCAAAATCGAGCGCCAGGATTGGCACGCGCTGGTGACCATGAAGCTCAACGGCGATGTCACGCTACCCGCCAATTCGACAGTGACACTGGGCCAGACGGCATTGCTGGGATCGCTGCACATCGAGCTGGCGCCGCCGACCGACGAAGCGCCTGAGGGCAGGCTTCATCAGGGCTCGCTGATACCGCTGTCATCGGGAAAGGCCTACCCATCGACCGAGCAGACACTGGCGACCGCCTCGTTGCTGCTCAATGGCGGAGGTATCGCCAAGGTACAGGACATCACCACCGCGCTGAGCACCGCGTTATCCGGGCGGGAGGGAGACCTCCGCAGCCTGATGGATCAGTTGAACACATTCGTCACCCGGGTCAACGATCAAACCGGCGACATCATCGCGGCCAGCGACAGTCTCAACCGCCTGCTGGGCCAATTCGCCGAGCAGAAGCCGGTTCTCGACAAGGGCCTTGACACAATCCCCGACGCCCTGGCGGTGGTCAATCGAGAACGGGAGAATCTCATCGACGCGGTCGACCAGTTGGGCAAATTCAGCGCGCTGGCTGCCGATTCGGTCAACAAGACCAAAGCACCGTTGGTCCAGGAACTCAAAGACCTTGGGCCGGTGCTGGAATCACTGGCCAACGCCGGCCCGGCGCTGACACATGCGTTGGACCTGATACCCACGTTCCCGTTCCCGAAATCCACCTTGACCAAGTGGTTCCGCGGCGACTACGCCAACGTGAGTCTGGTCGTCGACCTGACGCTGAGCCGGATCGACAGCTCCATCTTCACCGGAACCAGATGGGAATGCGATCTGACATGGCTGGAGATGCAGTGGGGCCGAACCATTGGCCAGCTGCCCAGTCCGTGCACCAACAGTGCGCCGCCCAACGGCGCCGGTAACCCCCTACTGGCGCCCTACCGCTACAACCAGGGACCGTAACCGTGTATCTCAGCAAGCTGGTCAGACGCCAACTGTCGGTCTTCTCCGTCGTCGCAGTCGTCGCCGGAGGCACGATGGCCATCGGATACCTCGACCTGCCCAAGGCGCTGTTCGGAATCGGCCACTACCAGGTGACGGTGAACCTGCCATCGTCTGGGGGGCTGTACAAAGACGGCAACGTCACCTACCGCGGGGTTGAAGTCGGCCGCGTTGAGGACGTTCGGCTCAACGGCGGCGGAGTCGACGCGGTGCTGTCATTGAAGTCTGACACCAAGATTCCCGCCAACGTCGACGCCAATGTGCACAGTCAGACAGCTGTCGGCGAGTTGTTCATCGAGCTCGTCCCCCGCTCCGGCGACGGCCCCAAGCTCAAGGACGGTGACGTCATACCTGCCGACCACGCAACGCTGCCCCCCGATATCAACACCCTGCTGGCTCAGACCAACGCCGGACTGCAAGCCATCCCCCACGGCGATCTCAAGACTGTGATCGACGAGTCCTACACGGCGATAGGAGGATTAGGGCCAGAACTGGCGCGCATCGTCAAGGGGGCAACTACCCTTGCCGCCGATGCGCGCGCAAACCTCGACTCGCTGACCACCGTGATCGATCAATCCAAGCCCGTGCTGGACAGTCAGATCAACTCCTCGGACTCGATCCGGGCCTGGGCGGCCAACGTCGCTGAGGTCACCCGCCAACTGCAAGAACAGGATCCCGCGCTGAAAGGCGTGCTGGACAGAGGGCCTGCCGCAACAACCGAAGCACGCCAGCTGATTGACCGGCTCAAACCCACGCTGCCCGTGGTCCTGGCCAACCTCGTCAACCTCGAACAGGTGGCAGTCACCTACCAACCCAGTCTCGAACAGATCCCTGTCCTGTTCCCCAAGGACATCGAAATGCTCCAGGCGGCCCAACTCGCCAACCGCGATACCAAGCAGGACTACAAGGGACTGTTCCTGTCGTTCAACCTCAACGCCAACCTCCCTCCGCCGTGCACCACCGGTTTCCTCCCCGCTCAACAGGTACGCTCGCCCAGCGAAGTGGACTATCCCGAACGGCCGGCGGGCGACATGTACTGCCGGGTGCCGCAAGACTCGGCGTTGGACGTGCGCGGTGCGCGTAACGCCCCATGCATCACACGCCCAGGCAAGCGTGCACCCACCGTCAAGTTGTGCGAGAGCGACGAGGACTATGTGCCTCTCAACGACGGCTACAACTGGAAGGGCGACCCGAATGCCACGCTGTCCGGCCAGTCGGTACCCCAGCAGCCGCCGGGGACGCCGCCACCAGCCGGTCCCCCCGCACCGCCACCCATCGCGGTCGCCCAGTATGACCCCGCAACCGGCACGTACACCGGGCCCGACGGTAAGCAGTACACGCAGACCGATCTCGCTCGGGACGGGCGGCCGCGCGCGTGGCAGGACTTGCTCATCCCACGCGGTGGTGACTGATCGATCCGACGTGGAGCGCAGCGCATGCGAGCTACACCAATGTTCTAGGTAAAAACGTGAGATGTGTTGATGGGCATTAATACCCAATCGGTCGAAGACGCTCTTTGGACGCCGGAGGTGGCTAACCGATTGCAGGTCGAAACCCTGACCGGCACCCCTCGTCTAAACCTACGGCCACATCAATCCCACACGATTCCAGATCGGGTAACCCCTTGAAAAGGACGAGTAAACCATGAGCTATGTCGCCGCGGCCGGCGAATTCAATCGCGACACCAACTACATCAGCAGCCGCATCACCGCTGACGGCCGCGACGGCTATCCCGTCGAACCAGGCCGCTACCGCCTGATCGTCGCGCGGGCCTGTCCGTGGGCCAACCGCACGATCATTGTGCGACGACTGCTCGGCCTGGAAAAGGTTCTGTCTATTGGCTTTTGCGGACCAACGCACGATACACGCAGCTGGACCTTCGACCTCGACCCAGGTGGCCTCGACCCAGTGCTGAAGATCCATTTCTTACGCGACGCATACAACAAGCGCATACCGGACTATCCGAAGGGAGTCACGGTGCCCGCGATCGTGGACGCGCCGACGGGCGCAGTGGTCACCAACGACTTCGCCCAAATGACCGTGGACTTCTCGACGCAGTGGACCCATTTCCATCGCGAGGGCGCCCCCCAGCTCTATCCCGAGCGACGGCGCGACGAGATCGACGACGTCGCTCAGCGCATCTACACCGAGGTCAACGACGGCGTCTACCAATGCGGGTTCGCGAGCTCACAGGATGCATACGACAGAGCCTACGACCGATTATTCAGCGCACTCGATTGGCTTTCTGAGCGCCTACAGACCCAACGCTATCTCGTAGGCGACACCATCACCGAGGCAGACATCCGGCTGTTCACCACACTGGCCCGATTTGACTCCGTATATCACGGCCACTTCAAATGCAATCGGTCGAAACTCACAGAGATGCCGACGCTGTGGGCCTACGCGCGGGATCTGTTCCAGACACCGGGCTTTGGCGACACCATCGACTTCGTGCAGACCAAGCAGCACTACTACATCGTGCACACGGATATCAATCCGACACAAGTCGTGCCGAAGGGTCCTGACCTGTCAAACTGGCTCACGCCGCACGGCCGGGAAGAGTTAGGCGGTAGGCCGTTTGGAGACGGCACACCACCTGAGTCGACTCCCGAGGGGGAACACATGCCCGACGGGCCCGAAGCCCGATAGTGTCAGACGGTCTCGACACACCAGACAGCACGGCGTACCTGCTCCAGCTCACAGACCTCGTCCTCGCACATACAGTCCTCGCGGCCGCGCATTCGAGCTGTCTGAGTCGCGGTCATAGCGCTTCACTGCCACCACACACTCCTCGGGCGTGGTATGCCAGCCACCGTAAAGCGTTAAATCCCAGAGCCCACCCGCGAATGGGATGCTCTTGATCCGAATGGGATGCTCTTGATGTTGTCGGCGTTCCAGTCCTTGGCTACCTCATCGGCCCTGACCAGTCGGGTGACACCGGGCTCCACCGAGAAGTTGACGATGTCGGCGGGCTTGCGGTCGACAACGGCGCGCGGCTGATCACCCGAGGCGCCGTAGTAGAACGTGGTCACGGCCACTCCCCTGCCCTCCGGCGTGGCGGCGAAGGCGTGGATGGTCTTGCTCCAGCCGGGCTTCGGCGCGGCGTGGGCACCACGCGTAGCGTCGTCTCACCGGTCGGCCGCTTGTCGCCACCGGCGACATCACCTGGCGGCCCCCCGCCGTATCCCGCGAGCAGGGTTGCGGTAACGGCCAATGCGGCTGCGCTGCCCCATGACTTGCTGATGTGCCTCATGAACCGCTCGATGTGGTTTAACGGCAGCGGCCGCCCGCCGCGTCGCGTGCCCGACAGCAGCAAGGTTATTCGGGGTAGGGCAGTGATTCGGCGGCACGTTCGATCTGCAGCAGGCTGCGGCTGGTTGTCATGCGAGTCGATTCCTCACTGCTGAGCGCGCGCACGGTTTCGATCTGCACCTGCACGACCACTCCCTCCTCGGCGGCCAGCCGCGCGGCGGCGGCGAGGGTGTCGGGGTCGCTGACGTTGACCGCCAGAGGGGTTTTGGTGCCTGACGGGGTGAGGTATAGGCTGCCGAGGCTGCGGCGGAAACCGTCGATGGTGCCGATCGCCCATCCGCGTTCGCTGTCGTAGTTGTAGTTTTTCAGTTCGCTGCCAAGCAGCGCGGCTCCGGCCTGGGTGAAGGCGACTTCGGTAGATCCGAGGCCGCGCTGGCGTATCTGTCCGGCGATGTCCCATCCAGCTGTTCTCATTGCGGATGTGGAGCGCAGCAGGCCTCGTCGCGCTTTGATCGGTAGGTCACGCACGTCGCTGCCGACTCCGGCGGCACTGGAGCTAGCGTTGGTGAACAGCCGGGCGATTGTGCGCAGCGCCTCCGAATCGGGGCTTGAGGCGAATTGGCTTGTGCCGCCGAGTGGTACATGCTTCGCATCTCCGTCAAGTGGGGCGTCGGCGCGCAGCACAACCCGCACCGAGCCGGGACCGAGCCCGTGTATGAGAAGGTTTCGATTCAGCGCGTTCAGTTGAAGTCTCTCTCGAACGATCGCTTTGGTGGCGTCGTTGACTCCGGCGACGAAGGTTGCGAGTTTGTCCGCGCGGGTGGCATGGCCCCGCACCCCGGCGCCCTCCAAGTGCAGGTCGAGCTCGACTTGTTCAGGCGCGGTTTCTTCGGCCCAGACGCGTTCTGCGGCCGGATCACCTTGTACCGTGCCCGAATACAGCTGGCCGAGTGCGAAATCCGCGGTGTCGGGGAAATGCTCGTATTCATAGCGGATGGCGGCTCGAAGCAGGTCGTCGTCGCTGAGGCCGGAGAGGTGGCCGAGACCGGTCATTGATCGATCACCTCCACGAAGCCCTTTGTCGCACTGTCGATTATCTCACCATCGGGGCCGATCACCCGTGACCACCACCGGCGTTGCCGCTCAACGGCATATGGGTTGTCGCGGTTCACCACCAGGGCGTCGGTGAGCCCGCCCATGCAATGCAGCTTGTCTGTCTGCACAACCAGGTCACTGTGCCCGAGGGTGCCGGTGACCGAGCCGAGAGTCCACAGCGGCAGTGCGGCATCACCGTGTACCTGCTCCAACGCGTGAGCTGGCACCAGACAGGCGAAATCGCCGTCGCCGGGCGTGTCGTCTTTATAGGTGCAGAAGCCGCCGCTGAGCCAAATCGTGATCTCGTGACGATAGAACAACTGTCTGACAAGGGTGATGTGAATCCGGATCGCATCCAGAATCAAGCCACGCCGCTCGCGCGTGTGATCGGCAGCGTCATCGACGAATCGAGAGCGTACCTCGTCCAACGTCGCCCGATGGATGCCCGGCGGTAGTGTTCCGTGCTCGCCCATGCAGCGCGGAAGCATGTCTACCCCCCGTCGACGTCGATCCGCTCCTTCGTCCTGGTGCGAATGTACGCAGGCCAGGGGTCCCCGGCCGCGGCGGCCTCGTCCAGTTCGGCGTCGGTCATCTCCTCCGGCGGCTTGCCGTGCCAGGACGGAGGCATCGCGCTGGTGTTGCTCAAAATGTCCAGCGTCTCGTCGATGCAGCGCATCGCATCCTGTGCGGCGGCCACGAGTTGGCCCGTCGCGGGCTGAGCAACGTCGACCGCGCTCAACGCGGCCCCAAGCCGTTGCCGCGCATCGACGAGGTTGGTCAGGTCGCTGCGGGTCGCCACCGCGCCGGTGTCGTCGGCGATGAATGCCCGAATCAGCTCGTCGATCGCCTTGCACTGGCGGGTGTTCATGCGCTGGGCCTCAGACGGCGGCTCATACCCCACCGCACCCGGCGCCCTCACCCCAGCCGCCGCGAACGCGGTATTCTCCGACACGTCGGCCAGGTAGGCGATCGCCCGAATCGACGCATCCGAGGGCCGGGTGGCATACGTGCCCTGCCGCAGCCGGTTCAGCGTCGCGTGCGAAATGTCATGCCCGCCGTGTTGCGCCAGCTCGGCTAGCCTGCGCCCGGACGCCCCACCGTAACGTTGCGCGGCGACGTCGATCAAATCGATCAGCGATCTGCTGGTCTTACCCATAGTCAGCCCACCGCCCATTAGCTCGGTCTGTTGACGCGTCTGTATGTTCGCGCGACACCTAGTGTTCTGCCACTTGTAACGTGAGTCAAGCGCAACACACCGCATCGGCGGGCCTGCAATCGAACTACAACCCTGTAACCTGCCTCACGTGTCAGACGCCACTCGCCTTTCGGGTGGTCGCTCGGTGCTTGGAGCGGGGGCGGCTTTGCACGTCGTCACGTTCGGGCCACAGCCGTCGGCCCAGGGCCTGTTCCAGGCGGGCCAGGGAGCCGATGTCGCAGAGCACGGTGCCGGCCAGGATCCGTCCGATGGTGGTGTGGGCCACTCCGCTGGTCGCCGCGAGTGCTCGCTGGCCGGTGGCGGTCTCGGTCATGGCTGCGCGCAATGCACGCGCGAGCTGCTGCGCGGCAGGTGCCGACGGTGGCGCGTCGGGGTCCAGGTCGGCGTCCGGCCAGAACCCCCGCAAGACGTATGCGCTCGGTGGGCGGTCACCATTGCTGCGCGACACAGGCCCACGATATCCCGCCCCACCGTCGCCGCAGGCCGACGTGTCGGACCCCTCTGCTCCAATGGTGCATACACGCACCACTTGGGAAGGGGTCACCATGATGATCCAGCTGTCATCAACGGCGGCGCCGCATGCTGAGGCCCGGGGTGCAGCTGCTGCTGCCGCTGCAGTGGGGGCCGGCCATGGCTGACGGGAGCCTGGCCGCGGCGGTGCAGGCGGTGACCGGTGCGTGGATCGCCGATGGGGTGCTGGCCGCGCAGACGCTGGACAAGTTCGGTCTGCTGATCCGCCGATTCAGCCGATTCGCCGCAGTGCACGACGTCACCACCCTCGCCGCAGTCGATCACGCGCTGGTCGCGAAATTCGTTGCGGCCAAAGGCCGTACCCGCCACGGTGTCGTATCGGACGCGGCGGTGGCGACCATGCACAACCGCCGTGCGGCGCTGCGCGCGTTCTTTCGCACCGCGCGCCGGCTGCGGCTGACGCTGGACGACCCGACTATCGACATCGCCGTCCCCGCCCGACAGTCGTCCTGCCAGCGCCCACTGTCCGAGGATGAGGCCGCGCTGGTGCGGTTGTTTTCCGAACGCACCGCCCCGACTCGGCACGCCGCGACCGCGGCGTTGCTACTCGCCGGCGCGCACACCTCCGAGCTGGGACACATCACCGCCGCCGATCTGGATCCACAGGCCGCAACCGTGTGGATGCACGGCTCGAGCAAGTATCGCCCCCGCACACTGACGCTGGACCGCTGGTCGATGCGAGTGCTTTCCGAGCGCGCCGCCCACCTCACCCGCCCGCTACCCAGCCCCAAACCCTCGCCGGTGTTGTGCACCGGCGCCGGCGGAAGCGACGCACATAAGCAGGCCCGGGTGTGCGTGACCGTGCGCGAAATCCTCTCCCGCGCCGAGCTATCCGACGACTCCGGGGTGCGGCCGGCATCGCTGACCGCCTTCGCGGCGCGCCGCGAGTTCGACCGCACCGGCCGCATCGAAGACGCCGCGCGTCTCATCGGCTCACCCTCGCTGGACACCACCGCCGCCCTCATCGGCTACCACTGGCATGACCGGGCGGGCCCGTTATGAACCCCAAAGACCGGTCCCGTAAAAAGGCCGGCGCCTACGGCGCCGAACGCATCAAGCAACGCGAGCTGCGCCGGGTCGAAACGCCAATGGATCTCACGCTGCTGGAGATCGACACCATCGAGGCGATCGCCTCCCACGAGGTCATCTATCAACTCGCCGCGGTCCTGCCCGTCCACGAGCCGGGAACCCCGGGCCGGCGTCCGCACTACCCCCCATGGGTGCACGTGCTGCACAAGGCCCTAGCCGGGGTGCTGGGCTCGCACAGCAAGGCCGCCCGCGCGATGGCCCACCCCACCTACTGGCGCACCATCCGCCACCGGGCCGCCAAACATCAGCCACCAAGGGCGCCGCGGCGCCCACCACAGCGCTGGCACCACAACTACGCCCAACGGCTACTCGACGAGTACACCGACAAGCTGCTTGACACGTTTCGCCTGCTCGCGCGGCGGCTCGCGCGCGAACTCGGTTGTCTCGACCCAGACGCTGGGGTGTCCCACACCAGCCCGGCGCGCGGGCAGTACGTCGTCGGCGATGGCACCGTTGTCGCCGCACCAGTGCGCAAGGCCACCGCCGACCACTGGGCCGAACAAGGCGGACGCCACGTGCACGCCGGCATCGAAGCCCAAAACGGCGACAGCGACACCGAATTCCGCTACGGCACCAAGTTCGCCATGCTCAGTACCCGCCCCGACACCATCCGCAACAACAGGGTCATCCTCGACGTCGACGCCGTGCCAGCGGGCAAGGGCTACGGCGGTGAAGCTCGTGTCGCTCTCGACATGATCGACCGCGTCGTCGCCGACGCCGACGTACGGTGTGACGGCGTCTGCTACGACGGAGCGTTCCGCGGCAAGCACATCGACCGCGCCATGAAGCTCGGGTTGACCGTGCTCTCACCGATGCACGACAGCACCCGCGTACCCACCGCATTCGCCCGACTCGAGTGCTCGTGCGGCGACGTTCATGACCTGTGGACCGAAGATGGACGGATCTGCGAACGCCAGATCCTCGACGCCGGCGACAGACACATGCAGCCCTGCCCGGTGGCCAAGATCTACCCGCGCGGCAACGCCGACGACAGCCACCGCTGGTACATCGAGTTCGCCACCCCATCCTGCGGCACGGTGCATCGTACGCGTATCGACACCACCGACGCCGACCGCAGCTGCGGCTACAACCGCGCCGAGCACCTACGCCAGCACGTCAAGACCGACGACCGCGGCAGCGTCTACGACCGTTGCTATGGCTGGCGCGAAGACAGCGAAAGCCTCAACAACACCCTCGACCGCACCCTCTATGGCGGGCGGATGATCGCTTTTGCTGCGGTTCGCCAGTTGACCGTGATGCTCGGATTCGCTTTGGGCCGAAACGCAATAGCGGCTTACCTGCACCGCCGACGACACCCCGAAGAGCGAACTGCCTAACGCCGCCACCACGACAGCGAGGCTCACTCAGGCCGGCCACGGACGCCAGCGCGTCGCGTGGCTATCGTCGCGCCCGCTACACTCACACCCGCTACTCCCCGACGACCAGCTAATTCGCCGGGAACAACACCAGGACGCCACGAACACCGCCGAAAACCACCCCGCGCTCCCACCGGCTAGGTTTTAGTCAGGTATCCAAAGACGTCCCGGTGGACACCACCGCTGGCGAATGTTGTGCGCTGTCGCTGGTCGATTCCAGGGCTGGTGGCGAGTCGATCGGCTTGAGATTGAAGATGCTGCGGATGCCGTTGTTGATGCCATCGCCAACCTCGTTGACAAGTCGGTTCGCGTCGAGCATCGGCCCGTTGAGGTCCACTCCGAGGCCGGTCATTGCGCCCAGGCCGTCATCGATGACCTTGTTCACCTGCCCAGTGGCCTCATCGAGCGCCTTCGCGAGCGGGGTGAGCCCACCCTGCACGTCGTTGATGATCGGATTGAGCGTGTCGCGTACTTGCTCCAGCGCCTGCGATATGAGCTGCGCGACGGCGACGCTGACTGCGTTGCGGTAGACCAGGTTTCCGATCTCTTTGTTGCCGAAGATCTCGAACTCGCCTTTGTCCGGATCGAGAAGATTGGTCTGCAGTCCGGTGATGATCGAGTTGAAGACGGTTTGCGGGGTCTCCAGGCCCATCTGCCAGGTGATGGGGTTCTGCCAGAACTTCGCCTGGGTGCCGGCCATGTCCCAGCCGCGGGTGAAGGTGGCCACCCCTTCGGCGTCCACGGTCATGTTGACGTCCTGGTAACCCTGGGCGACCAGTTGGGTGAGCACATCGGCGAAAGAGTCCGACAGAGTGGTGGAGAATCCGAATCCGGGCAGGTAACTCAGTGTGCGGGGGATGAATTGGATGGGTTCCAGCAGCGGCAGACGACCCGAGTCGTAGGTGACATACAGGTTGCCGTCCGCGCCGACGTCGACGTGCAGCAGGCTCATCAGGTCCGCCGTGTCGAGCAGGTGATTGATCGTCCCGGCGCTCAGGTTGCCACCGGTGAGATCGCTGATCACTTCGAAGAACGCATCGACGTTCGGGGGCAGCAGATAGGTCGGCGCGACCTGGCCGACGCCGCTGTTGAACCACGCCAGCGGGTTGAGCAGTGTGGACGGGGCATCGGAGATGATGTCGTATGCGGCCCCGAAGTCCCACACCGTGACGTTGCCGTCCATGACGGTGATCGGTATACCCCAGTTGTTGGTGTCCTTGTGCGACGCCGTTCCGTCGGCATTCGACAGATTCAGCCCGACCGTAGACGACAGCGGGTCCAGCAGCGAGAGAATCCCGCCGCCGGTGCGGCTCGGGTTGCGCAACGCGATCGCCAGGATCGCGGTCTTGGCGAAGGCTGGATCGTTGAGCAGCGTCGGTGAGGCGAGCGCGAAGTTGGTGCCGCCCAAGCCGATTGCCGGGACGATAGCGAACTTGCCGGCGTCGGAGAAGAACGGCCCGTCCCAAGTGCCGGGAACGTTCAGCGGCAGGTCTCCCACGAGGGTTTCGATGATCTCGGTGTCGATGCCGGTGATGTCGCCGAGCAGCCCGATGATGACCGCGGCCGCGTCACCGGCGGCCAGCGCGGTCTTGAGCGCCGACAGCGTGCCCTGAGTCAGGGTCGACCACTGCAACGTGTTGATCTGGTCGACGGTCCCGGCCGGCCCCATCGGCGGCACGGCGATCTCCGGGATGGAGATGTTGCCCAAGATCGGCAGATTGACACCGGACTGCAGTGCGGCGACCAGGGCGGCGAGGTTTTCCACCGTCTGCTTGAGGCCTTGCCCCGCCTCGCCAGGGACGATCTGCGCCAGCCCCGCCATCCCGTTGAGGAAGTCCTGCGCGGTACCCATGCCCAGGGTGCGGAACGCCTGCGGGATGGGTCCGATCGGATAGACGCCAGTCGAAGCGGCGAGGTTCACCTGCGCCTCAACGAGCCGTGTCGGGGCGGGTGGCGGCGTGGGGACGGCTGCCGCGGTGGTCAGCGCGGTGACGGTGGCCGCGGCTACGACCGTGGCGGCCAAGCGGCGCGAGGTGGTGGACATTGACGCTCCTAGAGGGTGTTTGGCTGGGGCTGTTCAGATACCGGCAGCGGACATGAGCTGCTCTCGGGTATCGGTGTCCAAGGCGGTCAGCATCGTCGTGAGCCGCCGCACATCGGGGTCGTGCGCGACCTCTAGCCAGCGCAATTCGGAGTCCAACCATTCCCCGTAGCCGCTTTCGGGACTGGTGAAATACTCGCTTCGGATTCCGAAGAACTCGGCGATCATCTCGACCGTTTGCTCAGAGGGCCGCTTTCGCTCGCCTGTGCGAAGCTGCGACAAGTACGGCGCCGACAAAGCCAGACCGCGCATGCCCAACCAACGGACCAACTCTTGACTGGTGTACGGCCCCCGACCAGGAGGGTAGATGCTGGAAAACAGCCGATTCAGCTGTGCGGCAAAGCTGTCCGACCGAGCTGCTGCGTCCGCAGCGGTCTGTGTTGTCGTCATTCGGGACCTCTGTTCTCTAACTGGGATGCGGGATCTGTCTCCGCGGTGTTCGGGGCGGCCCGCCGGATCACCACTTCGAGGTCTGCGTCGTCGCCGAAGGCGGCAACCATGCGCTGAAAGACATCGCCTACATGGTTGTATTGCGTTGTGTCGTTGCCGAATTCGCCGCAGTTTGTGATGTGGCTGTGGTAGCGGGCCACTCGCGGTGCCCGACCAGACGGCGCGTCGTAGGCGAAGTGGGTTCGAATCATGATGACGGCGGGCGCAGATCGGTCGCTGAACCGTCGTTGCTCTCGGGGTGGCCGTTCGGAGTCAGCCATGCGACACCCTCCGCTTACGGCCGACAGTGGCCGATGAGGGTCCCTGCTGGCGATGAAACAGGCGCATAGTCCAGGTGGAATAGGCGAGCACCCATACCCAGGCGACGATTGCCAAGGTGGCCGGCCACAACCAATGTGGCGTTCCGATGGCGGCAGCGAGCGCCCGGTCATCGATGGGCGGGCTTGCGAGGAGGTAGGGCACCAAGACGACCAGCAGTGCCAGCACCGCCCCCGCGACGGAAACCGCAAGAGCGAGAAGCGCGGGCCCCAACACCTCGGTGCCTTGGCGGTAGCGAGCAAGGATCGCCATCGCCGAAAGTATTGACACGACCAGAATCACGACCGAACACCACGGCCCTACGCCACTGATGAACGCGGCGCCGCTCACTTCGACGCCTTTCGATGCCGCGCCCACAGCACCGTGAGGATCGCTGTGCTGGCGGCGACGGCGAGAAAGAAAGTGACCGGCCCGATCACGAAGTGTCCCCTTGCGCCACAGTGCTGTCAGGGCGAGTTTCGGGTGCCTGCGCGCCGGTCGGTGAGCGGGGCTCGAAGGAGTCAATGCAGTGGCGGATGTGGGCCGAGGCTGCCTGAGCCCGGCGACGCGCCTCCCAGCACAGGAAAAGCACGCCCGCGCCACCAACTAGCCAGGCCAGCGCTGTGAGGGTCACGATTCGGTTCCTGAATCTCTCGTGGTGCGGGAAGTGTCCGCGCGCGGTGCCGATGTGGAAGTGGCGCGGTCGCTGCCGCTGCCGGGGGATCCGGACCTACTCGACACACTGACCGTCTTCGGGGACCGCGGCCGCGACACCGCTTCGGAGCTCGCGGCCTGCCTGGAGGTCCGCATGTGCGGGCGCGTGCTGGTGGTGGTCACACGCGCGTCGGCGGGTGTGACCGCGGTGTCGTCGTGGCCTGTGGGGAAGTCGCTGCCGCGAGTAATGCTCGTCGCGTCTTCCTGCGGGCCGGGTGGGCCCGTGGTGCCTGGCTCGTCGCTGTCGGCATCGAGATCATCGGCGGGAGCGGTGGCGGGTTCTGACAGTGGGTCCTGTGTGGCCGGTGCGCTGGAGGAGGAGGTCGGCTCACTGCTGGTTTCGCCGAGTGTTTCCGTATTCGACTGCGACACTGCGGGATCAGTGTCTGGTACTGGATCAAGACCCGGCTCCTGAGAGTAGGACACCAGCGCGGTCTGCGATCGTGATGGCGATCCCGGGTCATGGTCTGCACGGCTCGCTGCCGCCTGGTCGCCGGCGTCCCCCACCGCATCGACAGCGGTCGCCGTACCGGGCCGGTGCGCAGCCTCAATGCGGCGCAAAACCGTTCCCACGCCTTCGGCCACCCTGCTCAAGCCGTTGACGACCACGCGCACCATCGATTGCACCACCCGCGCCAGGACGGGGGCACGACCGGGCTCGTAAGCGGAGTCAATGATCGGTTTCAACTTCCGGTGCCAATCATTGAGCAGGCCTTCGTCTACACCGAGCGCCTGCAACGGCCGCAGCAACGGCAATAGCCCGGTCGCCCGGATCAGGTAGGTCGTGGTGGTTGCGCCGAGCGAATTCACGGTCGTGGTGATATCGGCCAAGGGAAAGTTGGCGAGATCCACGGCGTAGCTGTTGGGATTGTGAAAGGTGAGGGTGCCCAGGACCGCGTTGAGGACAGCGAGCACGTTGAGCTGATTAACCGGCCAGTGGCCGAGCCCGTCGTATTCGTGGTTGAGCACGATCTGATCGAACGGGGATTCGTCTGGCCGGGTGACGAATGAAAGTCCAGGCAGGTTGAAGCCCCAGTTGCGGCCCATCACCCCGGTGTCCCCGGACGGGCCTGCCATCCGCACGAACAGCACGTCGCGGGCCTCGCCCGCCGCGAGCAGCGCCTGCTCCAACAGGCTCAGCACAATATCGCCCTGCGAGACCCCGATCAGCACCAGCCGATCTCCGGGCGGCGCGGCCTCCAACGCCGCTACGAGGTTCGCCAACCCCTCGGCTACCGAGGCGTTCAACGCGGTCGCGCCCTGGAACGGAAACAGTGCCGCTGCGTAGCCGATCTGCAATGCCTGCTCACCGAAATAGGTAAAGGCCGCTCCGATGTCGGCCAGATCGATCATCTGCTGTGGTGCGGGATTGTTGCGTGTGCCCGAGAGGTAGAACACCGAGTCAGCGGCCTGCGCGGGTGTAGGACTGATGACCACCGTGGGCGCCGCGATCAGCGCCGCACAGACCGTGGCCCCTGCCCACCGCTTGGCCCAGTGCGTATTTCGGCGGATGTGGGGAGTCGTCATTTGCCGGTTCCGGTCCGGCTGTTGTCACGTCCCGATCCCCGTGGGGTGGACCGTTGCTCGGCGCGGTCGGCCCGGTCCGTGGAAGCCCGCTGCCGTGATGGCGACGTGGCCGTGCGCGGTCCGCGCCGCGGCGAACGGTCAGACTGCACGGCACCGTCTTCGCTGCTGGCTTCGTCTGTGCGCTTGCCTGCCTGCGTGGCGTTGTCGACGCCTGACGTGTGCCCCGTATCGGGCTCAGCCTCGGTCGTGGTGTCGGTGTCGTCAACCGGTTCATCGGTGCTGACCGTTTCGGTCTCGCCTGTCGAGTCGCCGCTGTCTGTCGCGGTATCGGGTTCGCTCGGTTCAGTCGGGTCGGCGATGGGTTCGGTTTCCGCGACTGGCGCGGTCAGGGATTCCCCGACGTCCACCGGATCGACTGTCGTCTCCTGTGCGGTGTCCGGGTTCGTCGTGCTGACCAGATCGTGGCCGCCGTCATCATTGGGCACGTTGATGAGCTGGGCGTCTGCATCGTCGGCTAGCACCGCAGTGGTTTCGCCACCGGGGTCGCCGGCCGTCTCGCCCGTGCCCTCCCGGTCGGCGGCATTCTCTGCCACACCTGTTGTCGTTTCGTCTGTTTCATCGTCGGTGGGCTCTGAGACGGGCACTGAGGGTTGCGGCAGTGCGCGGATCACCAACCCGAGTGCTGCCTCCATGACCGGCGTCACCGCGATCGCGACCTGAGCCACGACCGCCGACACCGCGTTAGCCACGGCGGTGAACGCCTGCCGCAGCGGACCTGGCATCAGGTTGTAGATCACGGCGATCGCAGCGTTGGGAATAACGAGCGCCTGGTTGGCCAGCCCAAAACCGACCGAGGCGAGCTGCAAGTACAGGTCCCGTGCGGCCGTCATGCGCGGTGCGGTGTAGTCGGGCAGTTCACCGACACCGCTGGCCGCGATCAGTTCGGCAAGCACCTGCGCGGCGGGCTTGGGCTTACCGTCGGAGGTGAAGAGTCCGAAGTTGTACTCGTGGTTGAGAATCCCGGTCTGCGCGTCTTGAGAGGTGTACACAAACGCCGGACCCGTATAGGGCAGCTTGGACCACGCGGTGAGGAAGTCGCGCAGCAGCGCGGCCTGCTCGGCCTGGGTGACACCCCATCCGGGTGTGGTGGCTGTGCCGTACTCGGTGGCCCAGATCTGCTTGTCGCCATCGCCGTTGGCGACCATCAACTCGTAGAGCTTGCGCACCTGGTCCAGCGGTGTGTTGGCTGTGCCCGCCCCGGCGGAGAATGGCAGTGTGTAGTGATACGGGTGATACGACAGAGCATCGAAATAGCCTGCGGCGCCCGCGGCGTACATGTCAGCCAGGAATCGCTGCGGGGTCACCGAGATCCCGGCGACATTGGTTGTCGCCCCCAGCGATCCTGCGAGTACCATTGCGTCCGGGTTGGCGGTCTTGATCGCGGTGTACGCCGCTTTGAGCATCCGGGTATATCCCGCGGGATCGACTGGGGCGTAGAAGATTACGCCGTTCGGTTCGTTCCACACCTCGTACGCTGCAATCTGCGACCCGTACCGGGCGGCGACCGCTCCGGCGAACGCGGCGTAGGTGTCCGGATCCGGGGCACCGGCCAGCGGCAGGCCCGCCCACGTCGGGGTCGCCGTCACGCTGCCGGTCAGAGTGAAACCCAGCTCGCTTGCCGTGGACACCAGGGCGTCCATCTTCGCCCAGTTGTAGGTGCCCTTGACGGGCTCCATGTACACCCACGGCACCGCGATCCGCAGATCCGTGACGCCCAAGTTGCGCAGCTCGGTCAACCGTGCCGCTAGCTCATCAGGACCGAGGTCGTACAGATGCGAGTCGGCGACACCGAACACTGGTGCGGCACTGCTGGTTTCCGCCAGCAATGAGATGGCCACCTCGTGGACTGGGCGGGCTCGGTCAGTGGTGGTAGCGGTTGCCGGCGCGGTGGTCAGCACCGAAGCCAGCGTGACGGCTGCGACTGTGCCTGCGGCGATCTTGGCCCGCAACAGCGGGATCGGAGTGGTCATTGTCGGGTCCCCTGCCCAGAAAGTGATTGTTGACGGGGACGATAGCAGTGTATTCAACATGTTGGCAACGCATCATCGGGCAAGCGCTCACATCCGCGCCCGGCGAAACCTAGGCCGGGCTCAGCCCTACGTCGGAGTCATCCACCAGATCAGTCGCCAGCGTGGACAGTTCGCACGAGATCTCGGCGGCAATATTGCGCTGCCCAGGCGGCATTCCAGGTAGGCCGCCAATGGCGGATATGACCTGCTCGGAAGCCTTCTGTACCGCTTCGGCCTGGGCGTTGGACACCTCGGATGCCCCTTCGGCGAAGGCCTCAACCGCGAGTCGGGCCAAGGCGAGTCCCGCCGCCGCGAGGTCGAGGGTGCGGCCGGCTGTTTGGCTGGCTACACCCTCCTGGTCGGGTAGGTCGACAGACATGGCCACCCCCTTGCTGGCGTCTGACCAGCGGAGTGTATCAAGTGTATTGGTTACACGTCGCTACGGTTCCGCGGACGCGTGTAGTTCGGCCAGTCGTCGCACCACGCCAACGAGGCGGGCCCGCTTGGACTCGTCCGGAAGCTCGCGAACCGCTGACGAGAGGGACTCCATCGAGACTTCCAACTGTTCACGAACCAGTGCGCTCCTAGCGCGCCGGGATGCCGCGGGCATAGCCGCGACCGCCTCCAAGGCGACTTCGGCGAACCGCACCACAGATTCGGCGCACAACACCAAGGCTTCTGTCGGGGCAACCTCGCCGTGGCGGCTCACTGCCGCCTCCAGTTCCGCCTCTGACGCCCTGTACATCTTCGCAAGCTTCGGCACGACCGAACGTGGAGGCTTATAGCGGCCCGTTTCCCAACCCGACACCGCAGCCGGAGCCACTCCAAGAGCTTCCGAGACCGCGTGCTGCGTATAGCCGGCCACCATCCGAAACAGCTTCAAGGTCCATGACGGACGTTCGGGGAGATCGAGATAGTCTTCCGGTGTCCCCCCAAGGACCTCAACCATCTTCACCAACAACTCCGTGGACGGTGCACTGCGTCCGCTACGAACGGCACCTAATGTCGTCCGATGAACCTCAAGCCGGGACGCCAACTCCTTCCACGTCACACCGGTCTGTGCAGCCCGAAGGGTGAACTTGGCCGCTGAGAACACCTCCGCTGTCGAATCGGCCATCCCGAAACGGTAGCAAGCGTGACCGCGCGACATCGCAGCCGAACTCACCGCAGCACATGCGGCGTGAAAGCCAGGAGTCACGGGTCGTCCCTTTCGCGCCGAGTCGACCTTTGTCGACTACCCGTTGGCGTGGACTCACCCTCTTGCACCCACCCCGCCAGGGGGCGGTCTCGACTACGCATGAGCCTGGCCCGCCTCACCCAACCGCCGACGCGGCTGCGGTCATGCACTCTGGCGCACCCACCACTTGCCCACAATCCACCGGGGTCCCGGCCTGCGTACCCCTCAGCAGAACTACGCCTGGATAAGAAGAAGGTCACGGACACCGCACCCCTGCTCACGCCGAGCCCGCCACACCCTTAGACGCACAGAAACCAGCAGCTCAGAGCCATAATCAGGTTGACACCGCCTCTCCGTGATGGTAGGCTATGGCCATCCACTTAGAAAGGCAGGCGCAATGCCCACCATCACCGTGTACACCAAGCCCAACTGCGTGCAGTGCAACGCGACGTTCAAGGCGCTCGACAAAGCAGGCATCACCTACGTGAAGGTCGACATCAGCGCCGATGACCAGGCCCGCGACTACGTGATGGCCCTGGGCTACCTACAAGCCCCCGTCGTGATGGCCGGCGACGACCACTGGAGCGGCTTCCGGCCCGACCGCATCAAGGCCGTCTGCGATGAAGCGGAATTCGCACCAGACGCAACGGGACTGTCCGCATGAGCGCCCACGAGCCGGTGGTTCGCAGCTCCGCGAGTCCCGACTTCAAGACCATCAGTGAGCAGGGGGCGTAGGCGTGCACTCCACTCTGACATCCGAGCAACGCCACCTCCTGGCGTTCGTCGGCCGGTCTTCGGGAACCGCGCTCCTTGACGCGTTCCTCGAGGAACGCGCTCTGCGATCCCTGCTGGCCCGTGCAGGTGGCGCGTCCGGTCCGACCGCGCCCCACAGTGCACCCGACTGGATGACCAGCTACTGGACCGTCGGATCGAAGTTCGTCAGCCCGCGCCCCGGTTCCGGCCCCACACGCGCCACCGTCACCGCCACCCAGATCCAACGCCTCGGCCAGGCCCTACCGTCTGCACTGCGCGGCGAGATTGCCGACCTGCTCACCGCCACTCGGGCAGAGCAGGACCGCACATGGCAGTGGTGCCGGTGCCCCTACGCCTACGAGGCGCGCAACGCCCACAGCGGACCCTGCACGCGCTACCACCCCTCAGATGAAGAAGACCGCGAGCACTACCGCCGCGCCAATGAGATGCGCGACAAGACCCATGCCCTCCTGCGTCGAGTTCTCGACCTTGACGCCGGTGCCCAGCTCGACCTGTTCGACCAGTTCATCTGACCGCCCCGCCATGTGAGACGCTGCCGCCACGGGGCACCCCAAGAACCCACCCATATGGATGGCTATAGCCTCCCCTTATGTGGTAGGCTATAGCCATCATCCATTGTTGAGAGGACCACCCCATGCTGACGATCTGCGACCTGTACTGCGGCGCCGGAGGCTCCACCGCTGGCGCTGTGATGATCAACAACGTCGTCGCCACCGTCGCCAGTAACCACTGGGATCGGGCCATCGAAACCCACAGCGCCAACCACCCGAACACCGACCACATTCAGGCCGACCTCTCCCAGATCGACCCGCGCCTGTTCCCCACCACCGACCTGCTCTGGGCAAGCCCGAGCTGCACCAAACACAGCATCGCCCAGGGCCGCAAACGACAAGACGCCCAACCCGATCTGTTCGGCGAGATCCTCCCCGAGGCTGCGGCCGAACGGAGCCGAGCCACCATGTGGGATGTCGTGCGGTTCTCCGAGTACCACATGTACCGCGCAGTCATCGTGGAGAACGTGGTCGACGTCGTGTTCTGGCCACCGTTCCAGGCGTGGCGCATGGCAATGGAATCCATCGGATACACCGCCCAGTTCGTCTACCTCAACTCCATGCACGCCCAGCTCTACGGCCGAGGTGCCCCCCAGTCACGCGACCGGTTCTACGCGATCTTCACCCGCGTGGGCGACCCCCGGCCCGACGTCAAGCGTGTCGTGTCCCCCTACGCGGTGTGCCCCGACTGCGGGCCGGTGCGCGCCGTGCAGAGCTTCAAGCGCACCGACCGCGCACCGTGGGGTAAGTACCGCGCCCAGTACGTCTACCGCTGCCCCAACGTCTCGTGCCGCAACCAGGTGATCGAGCCGACCTACCGCCCGGCCGCCGACATCATCGACTGGTCGCTGACCGGCACTCGTATCAGTGATCGCAGCCGCCCACTGGCCGCCAAGACCATGGCCCGCATCGCCGCCGGAATCCAGCGCTACTGGCAGCCCATGCTGGTGCCCGTCGAAGGACGCGACGGCAAGAACGCCGCCCCGGTCGACCAGCCGACACGAACCATGACCACGCGCAGCGAGACCGCGCTGCTGGTCCCCACCGGAGGCACGTGGCGCACCGAGGCCGTCGCCGCCGACCAACCCATCGCCACCCGCACCACCCGCGAGAATGACGGCATCGCCTTCGCACCCTTCATCGCCGAACTACGCGGCGGCTCCAGCGATGCCCGCAGCACCACCGAAGCGCTATCGACGGTCACCGCATCCGGAAACCACCACGGCCTGGTCTACAGCTCCGTCACACGCGGCGACGTGTTCCACGGCCGCTGGAACCCCACCGAGCCGCGACCGCTGATCACGAGCTACTACGGCAAAGGCGGCAGCATCCCTGCCGACGAGGCACTGCCCACCGTCACCACCGTCGAGCACCACAGTCTGATCACCAGCGGACCCGCCCCCGCGCCACCGCAACACATCGATATCAACGACGTGTTCTTCCGGATGCTAGAGCCCCGCGAAATCACCGCCGCGATGGACTTTCCCACCGACTACCGCATGCTCGGCACCCGCCGCGAGCAAGTCCGCCTGGCAGGCAACGCCGTCACCCCACCGGCCGCCCGCGATCTCGTCGGACTCGTCGTGGAAACCCTCACCGGCGAGCCCGCCACCGTCACCACCTAAGCCAGTAGGCCCCCGGCGTGCATCCCCCACTCGCCGGGGCCTACCCCCACCGCCCATACCGAAAGGTGCCACACCGATGAAGAAGACCTCCGACCGCGCCACCGCCGACGCCTACGATCTCGACCTCGCGTCATCCGGCGCGGGATGGGTAGGAACGTTCAGCATCCTTGTTCGAACTCTGGTCGCCGACATCACCGACGATGGGCCGTATGGTCCGGTTCAGGTGACGCTTTCCCATGGCGAAGTCGTCACGGGTGAGTTGTCACCAGGGTCGGGTGATGATGTCCTCAGAATCGGCAGCCGCGTCATCGAGATCGAATACGTAACGCGGGTGCAGGCTTAACGCGACGTGCGGCGAGATCGCGAAGGAACTCGCCGCACGCCCGATAGGAGCCAGAGCTCGCCCTGCGAGCGGCGCCCCGCCGCGGTTATACCGGGGGCCACTCAACGAGAGCTAACCAATCCTCACCACAATCGGGGCTGCTCGCCGAGCAGCGCGGCTTCCACCGCCGCGCCATCCCACCCAGAGCGCACGGCCGCGCGTAGCGCCAGCGCCTGCTCACGTCGCGCCTTGACCCCGGCACGCCGCGCAATCACTGCTGGTGTCCCTCCACCGCGCCGCGCCCTCGCCATTCTCTCCATGTTCTCCTGTTGCGTCCCTGCAACGACATGAGGTCGGACACCGCTGCGCAACTCTTCGGCCGTGATCACCCGGACGCACATCGGCACATCGCACTCGTGCAGCGCCCGCAGATGCCCTTCGAGCGCTCGACCGCCTGCGGCCACCGCAAGGGCATACCGCGGTGTCCGCACCATCCGCAGCCTGCCCTCGCGTCGAATCGCGAACCGGCCGTACGCGTCGTCACCGATGGCCCCGGTCCACAGCCAACAGTCCTGCCGACCTGGACCCGCGACCACTCGGCTGAAGAACCTTGCCACCTCAGCGATATCGCGGTCCGGATCGACTGACAGCTCGCGCGCCAGCGCACCCACCACGAGCCTCGCTACGCGCTGAGGCTCGTGGCTGCGTCGACCGCCGGCTCTTCGGCGCCCACCCCATCACCTGCGCCGTCGCTGGCCGCCACGGGCACCACGTCAGGCTCCTCAGCGTTCACACCGGCAGACTCGGCATCCTCGCTCGCGCCCGAGGCATCTGCGCTGCCCATCGGGACCACCTCCGTAGCGCCCTGGGCGGTCGTGGCCAGCTTGCCCAGCTCCCGCACCCGATTTTGGCTCTGCCCAGTCTGACTCGCGATGGCCGTTACTGTCTCGCCCTGCTCGCGCAGCCGCATCACCGCCTCACCGGCAGCACGCTCGCATCGTACGGTCTCCTCACGCGCCGCCTCGGTCAGTTTTGCAATCCGTTCCTCGGTCTCCTGCTCAATCCGCTCGACGCGCTCAAGCGCTTTCGCGCGCGCTGCCGCCACCTGACCTTCGAGCTTTGCCCCAACCGCTGCCGCGCGATCCACTTCGGCGAGAAACTCCGACAGGCCATCCACGATGGCTGCCTCCCGCGCCTCGCGCGCGGCTTTTTCGGCGCGCCGCGCCTCCAGAACCCGTTGTTTCACTGCGTGTTTTGTCGTTGCGTTTGCCATGTTTCCGGATGCTAGCCATCACTTACGACGCAATCACGCTTGCTTCCCGCACAACCGCCCTACCCACTCGCCATTTCACCCTCACCACCGTCTCACCCTCGTTGACCTGCATCGTTGCTTTCCAGCCTGGTTTGGTCCCACACACCTCTTGCACTTAGGTCACGGTTGGGTAACGGTCCGTTCGGGGGCTGGCGGAAAGCGGCCTTGGTTTCGTCGTGAGAAATCGGTGCGCTGGGCAGGTGAATGCGGGCATCCATAAGCTCACGGCTGGCTCCGGGTACTTGTACCTGGTGCGGCAGGTGGCTGCCCATGACCGCACTCATGGCCCGGAATCGTTGGGCGACTACTACTCCTCGAAGGGTGAGACCCCGGGCCGCTGGGGTGGGCGCGGGCTGGCCGGATTGTCGGCGGGTTCGGAGAACTGGACGCGCACCGACGCCGGGGACCGGCTGTGGTCGGTGGCCGAGGGCTCGGAGGTCACCGAGGATCAGATGAAGGCGTTGTTCGGGCTGGGCGTGCACCCGAACGCCTCAGCGTTGACCAAGCAGCTCATCGCTCAAGGGGCGCGCAAGAACTCGGCGCTGACCGCGACTTCGCTGGGGCGGCCGTTTCGGGTCAATGCCGGGGAAACCGAGTTGCAGCAGCGCCTGGCGCTGGCTTACCGGGACCATAACTTGTCCATCGGTGCGCACTGGAACGCCGCGATTGATGAGTCGGTGCGAGCGCAGATGCGTACCGACATCGCGACCGAGATGTTCGAAGAACAGCACCGCCGCGCCCCCTTGGATGAGCGGGAACTGACCGGGTTCATCGCCCGCGGCACCCGCGACCAAACCACCTCGGTCGCCGGCTACGACATGACCTTCACTCCGGTCAAAAGCGTGTCCGCGCTCTATGCGCTGTGCCCGGAGCCGATCGCCAAGCAGATCGAGGAGTGCCACAGCAAGGCCGTCCAGGACGCGTTGGATTTCCTGCAAGATCAGGCCGCCTACACCCGCATCGGCGCCCAGGGCGTGGCCCAGGTCGACACCGAAGGGTTCATCACCGCGGAGTTTTTGCACCGCGACACCCGCGCCTCGGACCCCGGCCTGCACACCCACGTCGCGATCTCCAACAAGGTCCGCGCCCGCGGCACCGACGGCATCGCCCGCTGGTATGCCCTCGATGGTCGTCCGTTGTATGCCTCCACCGTCGCGGCCTCGGAGTTGTACAACTCGCGGCTGGAGGCCTACCTGGGTCAGGTGTTGGGGATGCGGTTCGCCGCTCGCGGTGATGCCCGCGAAGGCAAACGCGAGGTCCGCGAAGTGGTCGGGGTGAGCCGCGAGCTCAACGAACTGTGGTCCTCGCGCCGGGCGGCGATCGACGCTGAGTATGCGGTGTTGGCCAAGAAGTTTCAGGCTGCTCACGGCCGCGAGCCGACCACCCCGGAGTCGATCGCGATGTTCCAGCAGGCCACCTTGGCCACCCGCGACGCCAAGCACGAACCACGCTCACTGGCCGAACAACGCCAAGAGTGGCGTGCTCAAGCGGTCGGTCTGTTGGGCAGCGACGAGGCGGTCAACGCGATGATCGCCCGGTCCTTGGCCGGGCGCACCACGACACCGGCCGAGGTCACCGACAGTTGGATCAAAGCGCGCGCCGCTCAAGTGATCGCCACCGTCTCCGCGGCGCGGGCCACCTGGAACCGCACCCATGTGTTGGCCGAAGCGTTGCGGGTGGTGCGGGTCACCGGGCACGCCGGAATCGACGGCATCGCCGAACTCATCACCGACGCCGCCTTGGCCGAACCGTTGAGCATCCGCCACGCGTGCAGTCCTGATACCGACCTCGGTGAGCCCGCGATGTTGCGTCGCCGCGACGGCTCCAGCGTGTACCGCCAAGTCGGATCGCAGACCTACACCAGCCACGAGATCCTGGCCGCCGAACGCTCCATCCTGGCCGCCGCCGAGCTGCGCGATGGGCGCACCGTGCCCGCCGCCGACGTCGAGATTGAACTACTGGCCCAGGCCGCGCATCGGCGTGAACTCAACGCCGGCCAAGCCCAACTGGTCCGCGAGATGGCCTGTCGCGGGCAGCGGGTCATGCTCGCGCTCGCCCCGGCCGGGTCGGGAAAAACCACCGCCATGGCCGCGCTCGCGCGGTCCTGGGAAGGTGCCGGGGGCACCGTCATCGGGTTGTCCCCGAGTGCGAGTGCGGCGCAGCTGCTGCGCGAGGAAATCGAAGTCGAAGTCGGTGACACTCTCGATAAGTTCAACTGGCTCACCGACAATCCCGACATTGCCCCCGGTGATCCGGCGCGGCAGTGGTACGACGCGATCGATGAAAACACGTTGATCATCGTGGACGAGGCCGGTAAGGCCGGCACGTTGGCGTTGGCCTCGATGATCGCGGTCGCGTTGGCCCGCGGCGCCAGCGTGCGCCTCGTCGGTGACGACAAGCAGCTGTCCTCGATCAGCGCCGGCGGTGTGCTGCGCGACCTGGCCCACCGCCACGGTGCGATCACGTTGTCCCAAGTGATGCGGTTCGCCTCAGCCGCCGAAGCCCAAGCCGGTCTGGCGTTGCGCGACGGTGACCCGTCGGGGATCGCGTTCTATCTCGATGAGCAGCGCGTGCACGTCGGCACTCAAGCCGCCGCATCCGATATGGCGTTCCAGGCATGGCAATCCGATATCGCCGCCGGCGAGCACTCGCTGCTGTTGGCGCCCACCCACGATCTGGTGTCCGAACTCAACGACCGCGCGCGACTGCACCGGCTCACCGAACTCGGAGCCCGCGCCCCCGGCATCGAAGCGGTGTTGATGGCCGGTGCGCGCGCCAGCGTCGGAGACCTCGTGTTCACCAAGGAGAATGACCGCACCTTGGCTCTCGGCGCGACTGATTTCGTGCGCAACGGCTACCGGTGGGAAGTCACCGAGGTCGACCCGGAAGGCTCGATCACCGTCAAGCATCTGGAGTCTGGGGCGCACCTGCGCCTGCCGGCCGAGTACGTCCGTGCCCACGTCACCCTGGGCTACGCCCGCACCATTGACGCCACCCAGGGAGCCACCGCCCGGTACCGGTGTCACACCGTGGGCTCTGACCAGTTGACCCGCCAGCAGGTGTACACCGCACTCACCCGAGGGGTGTACGGCAACCACATCTACTTCTCCACCGCCGAACACGACCCACACCGCGTGCTGTCCCCGAAGGCGACCCACCCCGACACCGCCGTGGACGTCTTGACCCGCGCGCTGGGCCGCGACGCCGCGCAAGTGTCGGCCACCAGCGCAGCCCGCGCCGCCACCGATCCAGCCGCCCGCCTGGCCGCTGCGACAGCCATGTACGCCCATGCGGTCGGTGCCGCGGCCGAGTCACGCCTGAGCCCAGCCCAGCACGCCGAGTTGGATTCCCACGCCGAAAAGCTGGTGCCCGGACTCACCTCGGCCACGGCCTGGCCGGTGCTGCGCCAGCACCTCGCGCTGATCGCCGCCGCCGGAATCCACCCGCTCAAACGGCTCGACAAAGTGGTCGCTGCCGGCGGATTCGACAACGCCGCCGACCCGGCCGCGGTCATCGATTGGCGCCTGGACCCCACCGGAGCGCACTCCGGTGGTGCCGGTCCGCTGTCCTGGCTGCCCGCCATCCCCGAACGCCTCGCCGCTGACCCTCAGTGGAGCACCTATCTGGCGGCCCGGGCGCAGCGGGTCACCGAACTGGCCGCCGAGGTAGCCGACACCGCACGCGGATGGAGCCCGGCGACCGCGCCGCGATGGGCACGCCCCCTGATCGACACCAACGCAGAGCTGGCCGCCGAGCTGGCCGTGTATCGCGCCGCGACCGCCGTCGATGACAACGACACCCGCATCGCCGGGCCCGAGCAATACCCCGCCCGCACCCGCGCCGCCCAACGCGGACTCGAACAACGCGCAGCCGAACTGATCGGCACCGACGCCACCACCAACCGCTACGACGACCTGATCGACTCCATCAACCCGCACATCCGCCGCGACCCCTACTGGCCACAGCTGGCGCATCACCTGTCGGCGGCCGCGCGCACCGGAGTCAACATCACCCAGCTCGTACGCAAGTCCGCGGCCGACCGACCGCTGCCCGACGAACTACCCGCCGCCGCCCTGTGGTGGCGGCTGTGCGGCACCCTGTCCCCGGCCGCACTGGAAACTGCCAACGGTGGGTTGCGCCCGGACTGGCTGCCCGATCTGCACACCGTGTTTGGCACCGAACTGGCCGAAACGATCGCCGCCGACCCCGCATTCCCCGCGTTGGTCTCCGCGATCAGCAACGCCGATCCCGACCAGTGGACACCGTTGGATCTGCTGCACGTGGCCGCCGAACACCTCTATGACGCCGACGCCCACCTGACCCATCACCTACGCGCCGACGAGTACGCCCGCCTGCTCACCTACTCGATCGAGGTGTTCACCACCGACGACCCCTACGACCACGACATCCCCCTTCCCGAGCACGCACCGCTGACCCCGGAAGAACACGAAGAACTCGCCCACCTGCACCCCGACATCGACAACGCACCAGCCTGGCGCCAGCACTCTCACGAGGATGTGTTGGCTGACCCCAACAACCTCGCCGCCGCGCTCGGACTAGATGAATACGACCTCACCGAGCCCACCGAACCCGACGAACAACTGCCCCCACCCGAGTACGCCCACGACGTCCTTGACGCCGAATCGCACCTGGATTTCGACAGCCTGAGCACCCGCCGGCCCACCCCGGCTGCCGCGCTGGCCGCCCACCGCGCCGACGTGCACGCGTTGCGTGCCCGCTACGCCGCCGCCGACGCCGAGCTACGTGAACTCGCTGCACAAGTGTCCGCCGGCGCTGGACCGCACGTGCTCGCCGCCACCGATGAACTGCGGCGCATGCGCGACGCCGCCGACGCCGATCGACCCTTCCTGGCCCGCGTCGAAACCGTTCTTGCGCAGTGGCACGAGGCCGAGACCACCTACACCGAAGCCCTCGAACTCATCAACCACGCCCGCACCGAACTCGATATATTGCGCGCCGACCCGGCTGCCGACCCGCTCGATATCGCCTCGGCCACCCAGAACCTGAACTTCCTCACCAGCTACCAGCTACCCACCCGCAGCCCCGCCGAGCAGTTCCACCCGGCATTCCAAGAAGCCACCGCTGCCCGCGCCGCCGCAGCCGGAGGCAGCGAACACATCGTCACCCACGCCGACGCCGACGCCCTGCTGCGCCGGTGCCGCGCCGACGACGACACACTGCTCGCCCGCCACCGCGCCGACCGCGCGGCGCTACGCGAACAGTTGCACCGCACCGAACTCGCCGCCGCGCAGGCATTCGCCCACGCTCAGCGCAGCACCGCCGACCACATCACCGACCTACTGCCTCGCATCGACACCGAACTGCGGGTGCTCGACGCCGCCGGCCAACACGCCTTCCAAGACCGGCTGCCCATCCCCGAGCACCCCGACATCGACACCCACCGCCTACACCGACTCACCGACATTCCGTTCGTGCTCACCGCCGCCCACGCCACCGACCGCGCCGCACTGCTACCGATGATGAACCATCTCGCCCGCGCCGCCCACGCCGCGCAGCGCCCGCTGATCTGGGCCGCACCCCCCACCATCTGTGACAACCCCGACCTGTCCCCGATCAACCCCACCGTCATCGACGCCGCCACCATCGACCTCACCGACAGCGCGCCCGGCACCATCGTCATCATCGACCGCGCCGAACACCTCACCCCCGAGACCATCGCGGATCTCACCGAAAACGCCGCTACCGCCCACGCCCGGATCATCCTGCTCGACACCAACACCGCCACCTGGCCACCACCACCGGCAGCCCCGCTGCTCAAACTGCTGCACACCGAACTCCGTTGGTCGCCAGTGCTCACCGCGTCCACCGGCCGCATCAACCACTACCAGGCCAGCCCAGACACCGACGCCGCCCTCACCCAAGCCGCCGGCCTACACCCCGACCACCACACCCCCGCCATCACCAACGCCCTGCAACGCCACCGAAAAGCCCAGCAGCGCAACACCACCGCCCACGAACTACACACCCGCATGTGGAACGCCGCACAACGCGACGGTGGACTCAACCGCGATATTTAGCGGGATCGCCACATAGCAGGCCCGGTGACAGGACATGGTGACAGGACATAGAGCCATGCCGGAGACCGCCGCGCCAGCAGGACACAGCGGGCTGTGAAGCGTCCGGCGCCGTACTTGGTCTGGCGACGCAGCATTTCGACCAGGTGCTCAACCTCCGGATCGGTCTGTCCCGGCGACGAGTTCGGGGTCGACGAGTGATTCAAGAAGTCCAGCAGGACCGGACTTAACCCAGCGGGCGTACCACTTGGCCAAGCGCCGCCGCGAGATCTCCCCGCCTCAGCGGCGACGTGCGCGATCGGGCGACCCGAGTCCACGCGCTCGCACAGCCGGCGTCGCGACCAGTCGGAGTCAAGGGGGCATTGGCGTGCGACATAGCATTCCGCCCCCGAACGATCAGGTCAGCTGGGTCTCCTTACCCGGCCGATTGGCCGAAGTATTGCGGCCCGGGCCGACAACCTGACCAGCTGTCAGCCAGCGAGGGACGCTCGGCGGTGCGCGCGCACCCGGCACGCCGGCGAGCAGTAAACGCGGCGGCGTCCCGATCGCGCCTGTCGAATGACCCCTTCACACACCGGGCACCGCGTTTCGTTACATGCAGGCTCGCTGGGCTCCATTTCGTTACAGGTGTCTTCGGAGAGGCTGAATATGTCGACGTCAGGGGTGGCGACGGTTGCCAGTGGGCGGTTGGACCAGAGCACTTCGGTGCGCCCTTTGTAGACCCCACCTTGGCTGGTCGCGGTCGTCAGTTCAACTCGGTACCAGTCGGCATACAGCTCGTTGTCGTATAGCGTGGACGCGTATCCGGAGAGGACGACGGTTGCCGCGCACGAGTGCAGGGACTCGGCCAGCTCCCGATGCTCGGCCGGTGACAGCATCTCGTTGCGGTAGTTGCGTTCTCGGACATCACCGACATAGGGAGGGTCCACGTACATCAACGTGCGCCGACCCTTGCCATAGGCGGCGATCATGTCAAGACCTGCGCGGCATTCCAGCGACACCGAACGAATCCGTTCGGCAACGGACTCCATTCGCCGCACATATCCGTCAAGGCGTCGCGGCATCGACGTGTGCGCGAAGTCTGCGGAGTCGAAACGCCAGCCAGTTGGGCGCAAGGTTCCAGTGCGCCCCTGCGCCAGGCAAATCCAGACCCGGCGGGCACGTTCGAGGTCATCCAAATCTGCAGGCCGGTCCATGGCCGACTTGCGCTCGGCGCGTGAGTGAGGGGTCAGCGCGCAGTACCGTGCCAACTCTTCGGGACGCTCGCGCAACATCCTCCAGAAGTGCACTATGTCGCCGTCCAGGTCATTAACCGTTTCGAGCCGACTCGGCTTCTTAGCCAACAACACTGACAATCCGCCGGCATACGGTTCGACGTAGTGGGTGTGCTCGGGAAGCATGGCGGCGATGGTCGCAGCGATCTTCTGCTTGCCGCCGAAGTATGCGAACGGCGGACGCAAAGCTGGCGTTGCCAACGTACCCCCTGGGGCTCAATCTAAAGAGGTTTGGGTGGGTGGCCACCCAAAGTTGAGTCTAATCGGAAAGTCGACAAGTGGCCACCCACCGAGTGATACTCAGATGATGACCGGACGGCATAAGAACCGAGGCGTCAACTTCCGACCGGACCCAGACCTCAAGGAACGGTTCAAGGCAGCGACGACGCAGGCCGGGACATCAATGGCGGCTGAGCTCACCGCGTTCGTGCGGTGGTATGTCGGCGACACTGACGAGCTGCCCAATCGTGTAGCCAACGTGATGGAACACCACACCTAGTCCCGCCGGGGATCGGGGCGCGGGGAGTTCAGATCGGGTCGGTGTGGGTCTGCCCGTGAAGAGCAACCGCACTGGTCCAGCGTTGCCCGTCCCACCACCGATGCTGGAATCGGGCGGTGGGATCGGGGTACCAGCCCGGTCCGGGGAGTGGAGGCGGGCTGCGGTGCTGCGGGATGGTCGGAGGTGGCGACAGGAAGATGTCGTTGGGTAGATCCACGATGCGGTAGCCCATATGGAGGAGTTCTGAGAGCGCGTGCTGCTCTGTGAGGGGACTGTGCTCGGTCATTGCGGCGGCCGCGAAGCTGCGGACGTCAATGAACGTGCGATCGCCCCTCGGCCCGGTCTGCTCGCTGAATACGACCACCCATCGGTAGCCGCGGTCGTAGAGTTTGGCGGCATCGAGGCCGGCTTCACCGAGCGAGAAGACGCGAGTGGGGCAGTACTCGTCTATCGCTTCGACATAGTGCTGGTACCAGCCCCGTGGCAGGAGTTGAGACGAGCCTGTGGCATGCAGTTCGGACGCGCTGATGAGGCCGACGTCATACAGCGCACGCTTGGTCAGGTAGTCGATGTCATCGTCCGGGCCGGCAGTGCGGGCGACCTCGGCAACGATCCTTTCACGTTTAGCTTCGGACTCAGCTGCTCTGCGTGCGAAGTAAGAGCCCTCCTTGCGGATTTGAGCCATCGTCCGAGCGGTGGAGTCCGGGTAGTCAGTCATGGGTGGATTGTCCCCCAGACCTGTGACAGCGGTGGTTTCGCTGGCCGCTGAAATCGACCGGCTTGTTTTACGCTGCGGGTGTGGCGCATAGGGTGCCCCAAGTAGTGTCATTCGGTGTCAGGGAGAGCCGCCGGTAGATCCGGCATATCTTCGTCGGTGCGCCAGTTCCACACCGGCAGCCCAGCGATCGAGTTGTCGTCGTCGTCTTCGCCGCCAGAGCGGTCGATGAACGCGGCTATTGCCGGCGTTGTGTCGGTGAAGATCAAAGATGCCAGGGCAGTAGAGCTACCGTTGTAGGGCAACACTTTACGGAAACAACGTTCATCGGTGATGGCGGTAGTCATCAGGGTGCGATCGGCATCGCTGGTGAAGGGTAGCCAGTTGTGGTCGGTCGCCATCAGCGATAGCTGTTCGACGTTGGCATAGCCAGCCCGAGACACTGAGAAGGTAGCGATTGCCACTAACCGCACATCACCCGGATCTGCCATCTGCCACAGTTCAAGTTCCGTGGCGAAGCGCTTAGTCATTTTGCGGTACAGGTCTTCATCCAGAAACCAGGGGTGCCCCGGCTGATGCCGTACCTGCATTCTGAATCCGTGGGCGGCTGGCTCAAGTGCCTTGATCTCGCCCACACCGATGAGGAACTTGGTGGGTCTTCCCGGCTGTCGGCGAGCTGGAGCCCATGCCTTGATCCGGCGCTGCTCGATCTCGGCCTTGCGTTCGGCCGAGAAGGGCTCAGGGATAAACAATGACGCGGCGAACGGGCTTTTCCGAACAAGCTTGCCGTCCGCGGCATCGCGCAGCCTGCGATACACGACGCCCCATGGGCGTCGCCCGGCGAAGCCGGGGTGCCACGTCGTCAGTTCTGCCTCGTCCCAGAGATAGTGCAGGACAGCACGTAGCGACAACTTGTTGCCGTCGGACTGCACCGCGGTCGCCGGCGATACCGACGGCTCGGGAGCAGCGCGATTCCCGGACTTTGACAGCGAAAACCCGAGTCGCAGCGTGGTAGTTCCGGTGGTGGGGTTGTCAACGATCGACCGTTCGGCAACGGCGCCATAACCTGATAGCTCACTGGGGGGCAGCCAGGATCGGCATCGATGGTCATGTGCGGCTGCCGTGCCGGGCATCCTTTTGACGATGAGTCCTTGCCCAGCAGCAGCGATATACATCTGGACCCCTGAGGGCTGGCATAGGCACAGCGGTCGTGACCTTGCTGCCTTCGCGTCAATGAGGATCTGTTGTCCCTCTGGGCTGTTCACATCGTCTACCACGTGTCCCCCGACCTGAAACGGGGTCGCGATCGTCATGGGCATGTCCGCTTGCCAGACGATGTGTGAACGCCCAACGTGTGTGCGACCGGAGGAGGGAGCCAAAGTGTGGACGGGCATCTGTCGCACGAGCAGCCTTCACAGCGACACCCTGTCGGGGGCGGAACGGGAATGGACCTGGCCGCGTGAGCTACGCAATGTTTCATTGCCAAGACCCGCGCCGGTCCCCTGGCGGACGGCGCGGAGACATATAGGGACCCTGCGTGCTTGCTTGCCATCGTTAGGTCTTCTTTCCCTGTTTGCACTACATGGACAGCTGCGTGTGTGCCGGACCCGTGACTTCGGTGATGCGGTCGGGCCGGAAGCCGCTCCAGTGGTCGTCGCCGGCCATCACGACGGGGGCTTGTAGGTAGCCCAGGGCCATCACGTAGTCGCGGGCCTGGTCATCGGCGCTGATGTCGACCTTCACGTAGGTGATGCCTGCTTTGTCGAGCGCCTTGAACGTCGCGTTGCACTGCACGCAGTTGGGCTTGGTGTACACGGTGATGGTGGGCATTGTCGCTCTCCTATTCTCCTACGAATTCCCATTGAACCTTGCGTGGCCCCAACGGAATTGAGCGGATGATCCCTTCGCGGGCCAGGCTCCTTAGATGCCGATAGATCCCCGTCCGTGAGTCCTGCGAGGACCGTGGACGACTCACCAGATGCCAGCTTCGATGGCACTCGACCACACGCATGGCCGCCGGCCGGCGAGGTGCGTGACACACCAGTTCGCAGCCCACATCTAACCGGTGGGTTTGCCACGGCAGGACGCCAGCCAGCTCAGCGCTCGTCATTGGCCTGTCGGCGGCTCGCAGAACCGCGACCAGTTGCTCGCGGACCGCGAGAGTATCCGCCGTGGTCACGTCGCCCCCAGACCATAGTCACCAAGGTCGAACAGGTGCTCCTGCATCGAGAGCACGCGGTTCGACCACAGGTGCACCGCTGAACCGTCGCGCTGCTCCCCCACCGACGTGCACGTCCAGCTCCGTACTGGACTGTCTGTGATCGCGCTGCGCTCCGCACGGATCACCACGGCAGCTTTAGCCGTGGACACTGCCCGCAGAACCTGCACCGGCTCCACGCGAGCACCATGGACCAGACTGGCGCCCTGGGCACCGAACACATCCGGTCGTAGATCGAGATAGATACACACCCCAAGCTGGCGTGCCACCGCGGCGATCAACTTCACAGGAGCGGCCGATTCCAGACTCACCCGCTTGATCCGGGCGGCGGTCTCGGTCATCTGATCGATGGCAATATCCAGCGCTGACGCCATCTTGCGGTGGGTTGCAGCGTTCTGCCACTGAGGACGCATCCGTGCTGGACCGGACTGACTGTGATTGAGGCGCAGCCATACTCGCCGGGCAATCTCCACTTCGTTGGCCTCACCGGGGATGCGGGAACCGCTAATGGCGGATGAGAAGTCCACCCGCGAGTGTGGAGTCAACGCACACGCCCGGGCCAGCTCAGCCGGCCGATCACGCAAGACCTTCCAGAACGTGACCAGCTCGCGATCCACATCGTTGACCGTCTCCAGCGCACTGCACGGTTTGTGAAGCAGAACCTCCAGCGTCCCCGACAGCGGTTGTACATAGTGCGTGTGCGGGGGCAACAGGCTGGCAATCTGCCGACCGGTCTGTTCCGAGCGAGGACGTCGTTCTACCAACGGTGAGCGAAGATGCGCAGCGGAACTCATTGGCACACCGCCCCTTCACCGTCTGCGCGCAATCTGTTCGAGCGTGCAGAGCCAGGCTCCTTGAGCTTTCGTACATCGACCGCCTGGCGCTGAGGAATCAGCAGCGCTAGCCCCCGTGCGATACTCCCGTCTTTCGTGGTGAGCCCGCTGATTTCGCGTAGCCACTGTCCCAAGCTGGGACGGTCGTAGGGAGTGAGCGCAGCCAAGGTCATCGCCATCGCCATCAGGTCGTACCTATCGGCACCCTGCATGGCCCGCCATAGCTCATCTGGGCTGGACTCGCCATGGATGTCGGCCACGACCGTCAGAGCCTTGTTGTAGAGCTGCCGGCATTCAGCCAAGCGAGCCTCGCCCTGGGAGTACACCAGCGGAATGTCGCCCACCCCGAGCAAATGGCGCAGATGGGCTGCCACAGCGGACTTCTCCAGCAACAACCCGGCCCGGACCACGGCGCGATCAGTCCACAGGTCCTGCCCGTCGTGGTCGCGGTTGTGTGGTCGCCAACCATCCTGACTGAACTCTTCGCGGTGCTTTTCGAGCACAGTCGAAAGCCGGTACTGGCTCACCTGATAGAAGTCCGCGACGTCACCGAGGCAACGTGGCTGCTGCTGACCCGGACTGAGCAGTTCGTCAAGGACCGCCACAACACGACTGAGCTTGTTGCGGACCTTGCGGTCACGCCGTTGCTGGGCTATCCGACGTTGTTCCTCGCGGTCGCGGTCGGTGCGCCACTGCTGCCAGCAGCCCTGATCATCACCCTCACCTGGATGCACCGGTCACTCCTTGCCGGGCGTAGCGTGCCGCCTTACGGCTGACCAGCGCCGACCACGACACTGGCCGCAGGCCGTCAAAGCCTTTGGCGTTGTCGTGCCATGGACGGGCAGCCAGCCGCGCGGGTGCCTCGAACACCCAGTGATACTTGGGCTGGCCAGGGTTAAACGGAGTCGTACCCCACGGGGCGCAGCACCCTTGGGCCCGATGCACGTCCACAAGTACGGTTGCGCCGAGCCAGCCCTGCTGGTCGCAATGAAAGTTCATCTCTCGCATGCCCAGCTGTGCACCGAGCTCGATACCGGCCTGGTCGATACGGGTACCACCGTAGATCAGTACAGGACCGCGATAGTCGGTGGAATCTGTCCGGTTCTCGACGTTCTTCCCGCCGATCTGACTCGACACCAGCAGCATCGATGCCCACGGCCGTCGCACAGTCAACCCCATCGCCAACCCGGTCTCTGCGCTCGGGTCCGGCGTGTGCAAAACGTCGTGGAGCACCCGCCGCACGCATCCGAAATCCTCAGGTGCGCAAGCACAGTCCACGGCGGCGAGAGCCTGACGGGCCCGCGCGAGTTCATCGAGGCTGCCCGCTAGACGTACCGCATACTCGACTAGTGCGGCCAGGCGATGAGCCTCGGAGGCACTGGCGCATGGCACTGGAGGCACACCATCAGCACCGAGCCGGTGTGGAGCACCGCACATGTCTGGACCGCCAGCACGGAAGTCTGCGACACGTGCGTGCCCTCGAGCCAGACCGTTGCCGCGGAGGCGGGCAAGGTCGCTGGGAAGAGTGCGGCTGGTCATGATCGGGCCACCGCCATGTTGCGGCGGACGTGCTGGTGCTCAAGAATCAAACGTTCCAGGTCGGCGGTGCAGCCGTCTGTGGCGACCGCAGCGAGCAGCCGCGTGAGCCGACCTGAGGTGGTGCAGTCAGCCGCCGTCGCACTCCGGTACCGAACTTCCTCCTCGTCGTAGGGACCGACCGCGGTGAACCCTCGCGCGTCGACACCCGTGATACGCCATCCGTAGTCATCGGTGAGTGTGGTCGCCGCCCAGTAAGCCCGGCGCACCGATTCCGGCGGTTGCGCGGCACCGTGATGAGGCAGATACCACGGGCACCGCGCATCGTCGGAATGCGCCCGCCCGGCCGGCATTCCCAGGCGCAGCATCGCTGCGATCGTGCGGGCGGCGTCGTCGCCACGGTGCGCGACTGCTCGCTCGTGGGCGCATTGGTGGAGCAGTCGGCAGGCGTGCAGCGGCAGCAGCGGCACACTGGGCTGGCCCTGTATCCGCTGCTGGGATGACGGTGTGTGGTCAATCGGATCGGCGGCTACGGGCAACTCCACCCCCGCCGGGGTGCGAAGCCGCAGCCACCCGCCGCAGTCGAGTCCGAAGCTCAGGACCGACCACCCGTGATTGACCATCCGTGACATGGCCCAATAAGCGCGTCCGGTGGTGTTCAGTTCTGCGTCCAGATATATGCCGGTAGCGGTCATGATGTCCTGCCGTCCTGCGGGGGCTGTGGCTTGCGCCCGGGAGACTCGTTCGGGGTGCTCGTGCTCGACGCCGGAGATTGTTGAGCCGATGGACGCTGCTGTGTCGGTTGCTCATCGGTGCGCCCACTGGGCGGTGTTTGGGGCCGGGTGCTCGGGGCGGCACTGGTGCGCCCCGGCGCGGCGGGTGCATCCGTGCTTGCCTTCGTGGTGCTGCTCGCAGCGGGCCCGGTGTCGCGGCGCTTGTTGGCTTGCTGCCGTTCGATCACCTTTGACGCGACCACGGCTCCAGCGACCACAGGGGCGGCCGGCCCGGCCGCAGCGGCGGCCGCCGCGCCACCGCCGCCCGCAGCGGCCCCGCCTGCTGCGCCTCCGCTGGCCGCCGCCCCGCCCGCTGCACCACGGGCGGCTGCCCCGCGCGCCGCGGTCCCGGCAGCGGCAGACCCGCCCGCGTGTGCGCCAGTAGCGGGTGTGGTTGTAGACGGCGGCGTTGCGCTCGGAGATGACCCGCTATCGGAGGGGATGCCACCGGGATTGGGATGTGCCTTGCGGCCCTTGGCTGCGGGGGCTCGGGTGCCCTCATCGCCGGGTTTGCCTGAACTTGGCATACCCACACCGTCGGCGTTGATGTCGCGGCGCATTGAGCGGCCCATGTCGCGCATCGCCGGGTAGAAGCTCATTGGACCGGCTCCGATGGCAGCGGTCTTGCGCAGCACCGACATCGGCCCCGGCAGGCCTCGATCACCGAAGCCTCGCATCAGCGCCCTGAACCCGAACACCGCTCCACCGGAGAACAGCAGCATGAGCAGCAGGATCGCAATCGGGTGCTGAACCTCGAAACCGTCAAGTTGCCCGGTCGATACTCGGGACATCAGCACCAGGACAATGCCGAAAGCCGCTGTAGCGAACAGCATTTCCAGGGCGTGAACGATCAACTTGATGGCGGTGCGTTTGGCGAACTCACGCTGAGGTCCTGGCGCGACGGCTACCGCGGCGGCCGGCACCAGCACCAGCACGTTCCAGAACGCTTTGAACCCGATGCGAATGACTTCACAGCCGATGTAGCACAGCAGCATCAGCACGACCAGCACGACGCAGTTGATGAAGAACATCAGCCCGATCGTCTCGCCGCTGAGAAAGTGAGCGTGGGCATAGGCATCGCCCGCGCCGCAGGCCCGCATCGCTTCTACCGGCCCGTCGTGGCTTCCTGCCGGTGCGAGCGCCTGGGTTGCGGGTGTCAGGACCGTAGAGGCGTTGAGCGCGGCGTTCCAGGCTTGTGCGCATCCGTCGATGTTGTCGATCACGCTGCCGAAGTTGGCGATCTGAATGGGGTGGCGGATCAGGGTGGTGGCCATCCACTGCGAGAGCACTTCGATCTGACCGTCGGCGTTACCGGATGGGTCGAAGCTGCCGTTGTTGGCGATTCCCAACGACAGCTCGAATCCGATGGCCCGGCCGGCAGCGAGCAGGCCGTCGCCTCCGAGTTCCTTCACCGGGTCGTTGAGGAAGAACCCGATCAGCAAGATCACCAGGAACCCGCTGCACATCACGCCGGCGCCGCGCCCAAAGCCTTTGGTCAATGCGATGATTCCGCCGATGAAGACACAGATGATCAGTGCCAGTGGAATGATCTGAAACTCACCGAGCAGATTGTTGATCGCGACCAGCACGGGCGCGGCCAGTGCGGCCAGCCAGCCCAACCAGGCCGAGCCCAGCGCAATCTTGATGAACCAGATTCCGACCGCACCCACCATCACCAAGAACCCGCAGAACCATCCGAGGATGACGGCCAATTGGCTGTAGGTCATGGCGATTTCGAAGCGGTCGGTCAACGCGGGAATCCAGGAACCCGGATCGATAATGCTGACGTCGCTGCCCTGGGTGCGGATGGCGTCGAGCATCGACACCGTGCTGATGAAGTAGGTGCCCACCGGTTGGTCGTAGGTGTCCACGATCGGGCTGGGCCAGTTGAGTGCCCCGGCGAACCCGGCCGCCACCGCGTGTGGGGCGGTCAGCAGGGCCATCATCCAACCCGCCCACAGGAGTTGAGCGATCAGCCACGCCCGCCGGATACGTGGGTGCTCATATAGCCAGGCGCTGTAGGCGGCCATCACCGCGTCAGCTCCAGCGCCTCGTCCTCAAGGCCGCGGGTATCAAAGGCTTGCTGCAGCTCGGGCTGTACTGGTTGCAGAATGTCGATCAGGCCGGTGCTGCCCGTGTCGTCAATCATGTACGCGTAGCCGTGCCCCTCGGCGGTGCGCAGGTTGAGCACCTCAGGATACTCATCGGGGTCAATCCCGATGCGCTTGAACTCTTCGGTCGCTTCTTCTCGCGCGGAGGCCTTAAACGGTGTAATGACTCGCGTCGGCAAATCCTTGGTGGGAATCCCGTCGAAATACTCGACATGCTGTGCGATGCCGATCAGCCCGTATCGCTGCTTGCGGCCTTGGGTAATCAACTCGGTGGCATCTTCGCGGCCAACGGGAGAGGCGAAGTACGCCCGGGCTTCCTCGGCAACGAACCAACCGAACTTGCCAGGCCGACGATTGGGCCCGGTGTAGCTTTCCCGCGTGACCGCTGCGATCATCCCGTAGATGGCCAACCCGGCTCGCGCACGCGCTGTTTGGCGCTTGTAGAGGTGGAGATCCTCGGTCTGGGAGGTCGTCGGCAACTCCAGGTCACCGGTCAGCCAGATCACCGCGTCCTTCTCAGCGATCGGCGGTATCGGCAGCGACTCATCGAACATCGCCCGCAGATAGTCGATATTGGCCCACATATCCAGGCGCGCCGCCAATTCCGCATACTCCTTGTAGGCGCTTGCCTGCAAACTGTTGAGGTAGCGAACCAGGGCGCCCATGCTTTCGGCGACCCGCTGATCGGGGCGCAACAGAAAGCGGAGCTGTCGGGCGATCTCGGCATCGGGCTCGACACCCATCATGGGCAGCAGGTGATCAAGAGTGCGTTCGACGGCGACTTCACGGCGAAAGATGCGCAACCCGTCGACCGAGACTTGACCGCGTGTGGGATCAAGCACCGCCACCCGATCCCCCAGATGCGCCAGCGCACGCACCCACTCAGGATTGGAACCAGGGTCAAGGATGCTGCACTGATTGCCCCGGGCAAGCAAACCGAGCGTCACTCGCTTAGCGCCTTGAGACTTGCCCCCTCCCGGTGGACCGTAGAACAGCATCCCAGGCACCTGACGCCGCCTGCTCGCGCCTTCGGGCTCGATCAGGACAGGGGTTGGTCGGCGGGTGGACAGATTGCGGGCGAACAGAATCCCGGTGTCGTGACCGAGCTTGCTGGACACCAGCGGAGAGAAACGGGCCCAGTCCGTAGTGGTCCCCGGCTGGCTGAACTGGCTGCGCGGGCTGCGTTCTTCACTGCCTGCCAGCCCGGTTTGCCACAGCCCTATTTGGGCGCTCCCGCGACGTCGACTCAACGTCATGTCGAGGTCTTCTGCGAAGTGGGTTTGCAGCAGCTGGCAGGCCGCGTCGAGTTCGGCCCGTGAGCGGGCTCCGACGGCGACCACCGTCGTGGACTCCACTTCCCGCTCCAACTTCGAGGCCCGCAGCTTGGCGTTGTACTCCTCGGCCGATGAGTAGCGCTCGATGAGATCACTGTCGCTGGACCGTCTGCCGGCCCGCTGGAACGCCTGATCATCGAGGTTGCGCTGAGCGCGATCGATCCGTGTGAGCGCCTGCTCGGCCGGGCGGGTAGAAATGTGCTGAATCCAGTCGATGTCGGCAGGTGTGTCCACGTCATAGACCGCTAGCAGGTATTCCGCACGTGGATAGGCCAACCCGCCGCGCGGAATCTGCGCTACGGCCAGCATGCTTTGAAAGCTGTCCGGGCGCCGGGCACCGCGGATCACCAGCACTGCTGCCAGCGATGGCACAACACGGCGCCACCAGCGGCGATCCTTCTTGCGGGCCTGCTGATCACCACAGTCGAAGTCCGCAGGCACCACGGCCGCAAAGTCGGCTTCGGTGAGCCGGTCAGGACCGCCTTCGCCGTGCGGAAAGGGGTCGTTGACGGCACCGATGGCCAGCCGCCGCCGATACCACCAGTGGATCTGGCGCGGGGTGGCCGGTCGCGCGTTGAACTCCGCGGGGATCTTCGACAGTATCGAGGCCGACATTTCCTGGTACCCGGCAAGGGATCTCGGGTCGTCGGGGTCGCGGCCGGCGACCACGGTGGCCGCCTTGGCCAATCCACCCACTCCGGTCCGGCCGGCCTGACCGGAGTCCACCGGCACGCGTATGCCGAATACCTGCTCGTAGAACGGCTCGATGGTCAAGAAGTCTTCCCAGTCGCGGACTTCCTGCACCCACGCGGGCTCGTTCGCGTAGCCCGAGAGCATCCACCGCAGCAGCCGCCGGTGGTCAAGGCGCACGCAGCAGCCCCACAACAGCAACCCAGAGGGGAGTTGGCGCACCAAGGGTCGGTGACGCATCGCAATCGCGTCCTTGAGTGCGTAGGGCATCATTCCGCCGGGTTGACCGTCCACGATGAACTCTGCGTAGACACCACCGGAGGTGAAGCTCAGATTCCCGATCACCTCTTTGGGTGGCGACAGAGCGGACTCGCCCTCACCGTTGACCCCGGCCTTGCGCTGGGTGTGCAACAGTCCGCCGAGCAGCCAGCCGATCCGGTAGAGCGGGCTGGGTCGAGAAACTGGGATTTGGCGAGCGGCGACCGTCAGTGCCGCTGTCAGTGCGATGCCGAACAGTGCGATGGCGATGGCATGCCCGGAGTCAAGCCACTTGCGGGTTGCCCAGACTGTCGTCGTGATACCGATCAGGAAGGTTGCGCCGTCCCAGATTCGCCACGGCGCGAACCACAACCGGGTGTTGTCATCGATGTGGGAGACATAGATGGGAAAGTCACGCACATCGGCGTATACCCGGGCCGTCTGACCACGAAAGGTGTTCTCACCCACTACATAACCTCCAACTACGTCTCGTCAACACCATCTGCTGCACCAGACGCTCTCGACGCCTGGCAGGCGGTCTAACCGAACTGTCCGGTGGTGATGCCCCCACCGTGCTTGTCCACGGTGGTTTTCAGTGAGACCGCCAACCCGACCGCGCCGAGGATGATGGCCGCGACGGCGACCCCGCCGAGCACCTTGCCCATGGCGGCGCCGAACCCGCGCACCAGCGCGAATGCGCCGGCGACGCCGCCAACGAAGATGGCGATAATCGCCAGTGGTATCTGTGCCGATTCCCATAGTGACGGGATGGCGGTAAGTAGATCCCCTGCGGCCAAGGTCGTTTCAGTCATTGTGGTTCCCTTTCCTTGTGGCACGGCCGCCGGTTGGGCGTGCCGGTCAGTTCGGTGTTGCAGAACTCCAGTCGGTGGACACCGCCGCCGGGACGAGGCTGTCGTCGGTGGATACCGCTGGTGCTTTATCGATCGCTGCCACGAGCCAGCGCCCACCCACTCCGCGAAGCGTCAAGGGGTAGACCAACGGCGAGGGAGCGAATTGCGAATTCACTGCGGTCACGCGGACCAAAACACGGGCCAACTCGCCATCCGCGGGCACGGACGAGGGAGCTCCGAGTGCAGTTACCCCTTGTATGACAAGGCTTTCGTACGCGTTGCCCAATCCGGCGATCATCGAATCAGTGGTCACGTACTGCTCCACGCCCCCGGCAGGCGTCAGGTACGCCTTCAGGAAACCCGTGGCGGTGCCGTAGGCGGGATCGGCCTCGCTCAACGTGCTCGGGTAGCTCAGCGGCAGGTCTGCGCCCGCGCCCGGGCCACCGATGCGGGCCGGGAAACTTGCAGCACGCGGGCCGAACCGCGACCACAGCACCGGAACCCGGTACAGCGCGCGGTGCGGGGCGGCTGATTCGTATGGCCGCTGGGTCACACCAACAACCACGGAATAGACTTCGGCGTCGGCTTCCTGGCCTGCAACGCCCTCCAGCGACACGGCCACGATCGTGGGAGTGTTGATGACCACGGCCGGGGTTGAGGGCAGCGTCAGGGAAGCTGGATCGACGCTGATGAACTGGCTCAGGCTAGCGGCGTCCTGAGTGTTTGCCTCAAGCCAGACCGCGACGAAATCCTGGGCGAACGCACCGACCACCGCGGACCGATTGACCACCGCCCGTGACGGCTCAGTGAGGTCGGGGTCTGTGGCAAATAAGAACTGCCACAACACGTTCACGCCCGCAAGGGCGGCTAGAAGCAGGACTGCGGGCTTTCCAAATTTCGTCAGCGCACCCTGGGTGCGGCTGATCCGTTGCTGCCAAATGCGGCTCATTGCCATGGGTCATGTTCCTCGCCGCTATACCGGCTTATGGCCGATGATCTTCAAACTTTTGATAGCGAAAGCCGCGTCAACCGGATCGCTGTTCTGTTGCCCACCGCCCAGCACTCCCGGCAGTTGCGGAAGCTCCAGTCCCAGCGGACCGTTCGGTTTCGTCGGTGCTGCGCTGGCACCGCCTTCGGGCTGGGCCGGCGGCCGGGACGTCTCCCGGATCAGCATGCGGATCTTGGATGCCAGCACCCGCTTGATCGGCTGCGTCGCCTCACCGTGGACATTCTTGGTGTCCTGGGTCACCAGAGTCGCCTCGGTGTCGTTGAACGTGTACTGCACGGTCGTGACCACCCGGTACTGCGACCACGGCTTCGACCCGCTGGCATCAGTTCCCACCCAGCCAAACTCGCCCACGATCGCAGTGATCAGGTGAGTGCCCGGCAATTCGATGTCGATGACCTGTCCGTCGCCGCCGCCACGCACACACAGGAACGCCGCGTGAGGATCGGTGCCGGCCATGGTTTGCGCCGAGGTCGAGCCCTCCGCGCACGAGCCCAGGGCATCGGCGGTGAAAGAGATCGGACGGTCCAGGACGGGAGCATGCGCCGGGGCAGGCGCGGCCGAACGCGACGGCGGTAGCGCCACGGCGTCGGCTCCGTTCGGGGCACCTGTGGGCTTGGGCTCATCCGAGCCGTACACAACGACTGCCCCGACGATCGCCACCAACACGGCCACCAGTCCGACAGCACCGAACCCCATAGCGACCTTGCCATCAAACCTGCGGGCCCGCCGCGGTTGCGCCGGCCCGGGCTGACCATCACCAACAGGTCCGGTAAGGGCTTGCCCGTCGACCGGATAGTCGTCGTAGTCGTCATCGGCCACGTCGTCTTCGGGGCCGCCGTGCTCATCCTCTGGGTCGCGGCAATCACCAAATCCCCGCTCGCCGACCGCATCGCAGTCGAGTTCGGGCTCATCCACGTCGGTGCCACCGACCTCAGCCTCTGCGGGAAGCTCGAACGCCGGAGCCTCGGGGAAACCGAACCCATCGTCGTCCTCAGCGGCCAGATCGTTGGACCACTGGTCATTGGTGAGCGTCACTACCGTCTCCGTCCGGTGCCATGTTGCAAGGTCGATGCGCTGCGCGAACTGATCTGACGGCGCTGGCCTCCACGGCTGAATCGCTTCCCGGGTCGGCGGGCCGGTTCGGGCTCTGGAATCTGGTAGACCAGGGCCGCTGGCCACAAGGCAGATCCCCCCACCGGTGAGTAACCACCAGCGACGGTGTTTACCGATGAGTCAGTCCATGGCGTCGCACCGGCCCGGTTGCTGCGGCGCCAAACCCGGCGCACCAAAACCACCACCAACACCACAAAAAGCGAGGCCAGGACGCCAATCGCAACGATTGCGACCAGAAACGCCGCGATGGGGTAGACCATCGCACCGCCCATCGCTACGCTGTCCGTCATGCCCATCATGCTGACAGATTACGCAATAGAAGGCAACACGTAAACACATGGTATTCACATCGAGTGTTGACCGATACGACGAACTACGCCGCGAGTGGATCGCTGAGCACGCGGGCATCTTCTCCATGCAGATACGCCGCGCTGAGCTGCTCAATCGAGGAATTCGCCGACGTGCCCGCGACGTCGCCGGCGCCAGGCCCAGCCCCTACAACGACCATCCCAGTCACCCACTGCTCACCCGAGGCGTCAAGACGATCGAAGGTGTACTGGAGGTCGGCATCGTCGTCGCGGCGGCCGTGCTGGCCCCCATTGGATGGCCGCTGGGCAAGCTGATCTATCACCGCAGCGAAGCACTGATCCCCGACCGGCTACGCTCCTTCCCCATCCCTGCATTCCTCTGGGCGGCAGCTGCATTGGGGGCGCTGTTGCTTCTGCTGTACCGGCCCACGGACACGCTGACAAGCACCGTCCTCGCGCCATGGCTGCTCGCGCAACTTCCAGCAGCATCCCTGACCGCAGGAATCTACGGAATCCTCAACGGCTGGCTGGCAATCGACGGATCAACCGACTGGTGGCCACTGTCCCCCACGGCACCGACTGTGACCCTCTCCCTGCCACTGCTGCCCGACGACATGACCGCACCCTCGCCGTTCCGCACCATCGAACCAGCCGACCCCATCGACCTCACACCGCTAGGTGCGGGCGCGGTGCGCCCGATGCCGCGTTCGGCCAAACTCATCGCTATCGGCCTCATCCTCAACGCAGCAGGAATCCTCTGGACCCTCGCAGCCGTAGGGGTAGGAATCGGAACTGTTGCGGAACAGGCATTCACACCCAGCAGCACTATCGGATCGAGCTACTGATCCGTTATCTGTAACGGCTTACCGCGGCGGCCCCGGATGCCCTTAGGGAACAACCCTCTGAACCGACGCTGGTTGGCGTCGGCTCAAAGGGTTGCGGATCAGAACACCCCATATGGCCGGTGCGCGGCTCTGCAGGCATATCGCCTATCACCATTTTTCTACACCACCTAGATTCATCTCAGCCGACCCCGCGCGGCTTCAGGTAGTAGTCACATCCGCAGGTGCATCGGGATGGCCTCGCACGTAGCTTTCCGCTCGATTCATCGAAATCCGTCACCTCAAGGTGACGCCCCTCCATGTGACCGCAGACGGGACACCGGGAGATCTTCGCTTTCAACGTCTCAGGCATCGACAAGCAGGTGGCGTGGTGGGGAACACCGATACGGCTGCCGAACTCGGCTTCCCCTTCGGGGATGACCTCGCCACATGTTGCGCAAGCGTCGCTTTGACTCGATTGCCAGGGAGAGTGATTCGACCTACTCATGTGCAAGTGATCCGGAACTGCGGTCCAGTAGCTCACCGATGTACGCGGGGCGGTCGCCCTCGGTGTCAGCCAAAGCGGGGAGGGTCGACCCATGCACGGGTCTTAAGTCCCCAGCATCACGCATGACCTTCACGAGGTGAAGCTGAGCGTCGATTCCGGTCCGAACCCTCGTGTTGGTGAGGTAACAGACTGGCACCCCGAAGAACTCGGCAATCACGTCCAGTTCCGCACGGCTAGCTGTAGTCCCTCATGAGGTTGTCGACACGCAGCCAGGGTTAGACGAACTCCATCACCCAGGTGTCGCGGTCCTGGCGAACCCAGCGGAACTCTTCCTCGTCGCCGAACCTCTGTTCCGCGTAATGCTTGACCGCCCGAAGGCGGCCGGGGCACATCAGGCTGGAAATGTCGGCGCTGATGTTCGCGCCGACGCAGTACCAGACGTGTGGGTCGAGGTAGCTCCGGCGCACCATCACCGTCTCGGCGGGCTCCTCGGGCAGGGACCTGTAGTAGTCCGCGGCGGTCATTCCGCTCACTGGCGTGCCCTCCCTCCGGAAAATCGGTTGCAGCTACTTCTATTGTCGTTGATATGTAGGCCAAATCAAGCGCGGGCACACTTCTGCTCGCGTTCATGGGGCACAAGAACTCACCTCTGACACCTGAGGGCCGGAAACGGTTGTGCGAACGGATCGATTCAGGTCGACCAATCGCGCACGTGGCCGCCGAAATGGGCGTCTCTCGCGCTGTAGCCGCCAAGTGGTACCAGCGATGGCTGGTCGACGGCGACGTCGGGCTGCTTGATCGGTCATCCCGACCGCGCGTCTCTCCCGGGAGCACGCCGGAAGCCGTGGTGGAACGCATCCTGCAGTTGCGGCGGGATACCAAATGGGGGCCGGATCGCATCTCAGCCCACCTTCGCAGCGAAGGCATCATGATCTCGGCCGCGACAGTGCATCGCGTGCTGGGACGACACCAGATGGCCCGGTTGTCGGACATGGACCCGGTGTCGGGAACCGTTATGCGGCAAGTTAATCGGTACGAACATGCCGCGCCGGGTGACATGGTCCACGTCGACGTGAAGAAGCTCGGCAAGATTCCTCTCGGCGGCGGATGGCGGGTCCATGGTCGCGAGTCTGCGGAAGGTAGAGCGTCCAAGCGCAGAGGCCCCGGCACCGGACGGATCGGCTACACCTACCTGCACAGTGCGGTGGACGACCACACCCGTCTGGCCTACACCGAAGCTCTCGAAGACGAGAAGGGCGAGACGGCGGCGGCGTTCTGGTTGCGCAGCGTGGAGTTCTTCGGGGCGTACGGAATCGCCCACATAGAACGGGCCTTGACGGACAATGGCTCCTGCTATCGGTCCCGGACGTGGGCGGCGGCTCTGACCGTCAGTGCCACGACGCACAAGCGCACCCGGCCCTACACGCCGCGCACCAACGGGAAGGTGGAGCGGTTCAACGGCACCCTGGCCCGCGAATGGGCTTACGTGCGGGCCTACAGCAGCGAAGCTGAGCGCAGGGACGCGCTCACTGGTTTCATCCATTACTACAACCACCACCGAGGCCATGCCGCGCTCGGTGGTGTGCCTCCGGTGTCGAGGCTGTCGGCGGTCGAGACGTGCGACTGTGCGTACAACGTCCCGTGAGAACACAGCTAGCGGCAGCACTATTGCCGAGTCGCAATTCCTCCAATGCCGCCATGGTGACCCCGGCGCCAGCGTGCGCGGTCATGGCGGCCGCGGCAGCCGCTGTGCTCAGCGGCGTCTCTCCTCGCCTGTGCATGACGTCGAACAGCAGGTTGATCCGACGCGCCAACTCAGGGTCACGCGGCATTGTCGCGATCCAACCACGCGCGCCGCACCATACGGCGAAGCCTGCCCGGCTCGACGGTCCCAGGATCAGTCCCGCCGCCCTGGGCTCTGGCCAGAATCGCTTGAGTGGTCTGATCGTAGAGGTGCAGGAAGACCGACCAGTCCGGTATTTCCACGCACGTGCCTACACCACCACGAATCAGCAGCCGGGCGTGCTCCCGTGTCGGCGGAAGGAGTTCTTGCCAGCGCAACGTGGCACCGAGGTCGTTGTTGAGGTTCTTACTGCCATCGTTTTGCCCGAATCCCTGCGGTCGCCGGTTGGTCAGCCCAGACCAGTGCTCCGCGGCAGTGAGGAGTTCTTCCTCTCGGGCACCAAACATGATGACCGAACATGGAAAGATGTCGCGCAACTCATTGGCGTACACCGCTCCGTACACGGTGTCGAGCTGCGAGGAGGCCTGGACGGCAACCATCAGGTTGATGCCCAGTCCACGGCCCTCGCCGACGATGCGACGTAGGTTGGGAATCGGAGCGGTATTGGGAAGTTCGTCAATGACCATCAGCAGCCGATGCATGGTCTCCCTAGCGGAGGTCTTCTCGCGCCATCGTCGCACCAACGAATCCAGCAGGGTTACCGCCGAACCGGCCACAGTGCCGTCGGCCGGCGCCAGAATGAACAAGGTTGCCAGGGGATCATCGAGAAAGTCCGGGGTGAACGGCTCAAACCCTTCGCGATCGAGTAGCGAGGTTCGCAGCCACGGCGTGATCGCCTTGCGCATCGTGATGGCGACCGAGTCACGTTGGCGCGGGTCCATTTCCATGATCCGGGCCATGCCCATAGCCAGCGTCGGGTACTCGTGGCAGAGTGCGGCGGCCTGTACCCATCCCGGCTGGGTGCTGTTCTCCGGGTCGATGTTGTCGACGGCGGTGAGCACCCAGGCCATGCCCTTGGAGTTTCCTGCGGGGGACGCCGCGAACAGAAATGCCGCCAACGGACCAGCGGCCTGGGACTCCCACACGCCGCCGTCGGATACCTGGTCGGCCCCCGACCCCAACCCGACCGTCGACATCTGCATGATCGTTTCGGCCACCGTCAAGGCTTCGTAGGGGCTGTCGATGCTGACTGTCGGGTCGTAGACCGTGGGAACTACGCCTTCTGGATAGACGGGCGAACTGAGAGGGCGCAGGTCCAATAGTGCCTTGGGTCCCCATCGGCGCTCCATGACGTACTGCATGAGGTCGTCCTTGGAGGAGACGACCACGGCCGGACCACCCCACAGCGTTGCCGCCGGCGCGAGCAGGCGCCGGCTTTTGCCGGTTTCCGTCGGTGCGGAGACCAACACGTGTGCGGCACTGCTCGGTACGAACATCTCTGTGCCGCCTGCGCGGCGTCCGAAGCCGCAATATGGCGTTGATGGTTTGACGTACATAGTGTTTCGTCCTTTCGCCTAGACGCGGGCAGTGTTAGCCCGGCTGTCGGGGGACTCGTCCAACGCTGCGCGTAGCGCCATCACCACGCAGTCACGCTGGCGCTGATCCAGTGCAGTCAGCCCAGCCATCGAACGTGCCATCACCGGGTCGCTGGTGGCACACAGCAGTGCGGCGCGTGCCCACCCAGGCTGCGCGGTGTCCTCCGGGTCGGCGTTGTCCACCGCAGCGCGTACCCAGTGCTCACCTTCGCCGCAGCCCACCGGGCCCGCAGCGAACAGAATCACAGCCAGCGGGAGGACCGCGCGTACCTCCCAAATGGTTGCCCCCGACTGCTTACCTAAGCCGTCTTTGCCGAGTTTGAGCAGACCGTGCGCAAGGTCAAGTGCTGAATCCATGCTGGACAGAGACGCGACCGCTTCACCCCACGACATGACTACACAGTGACATATTCAGTCATAAGTAGTCAATGCGAACGCACCACGTAAACGGTCGTGTGGGTGAGTGCGCTCACCGACGACGGAGGTGCGGCCAAGACGCGGCGCTACGTCCGCACCAGCATGGTCACGACGACCGCTGCGGTGTCGCGGCGGACTGGGCAATCATCGTGTGCAACAACGCGTTCAGGACTACGCGCGCAAGCCGTCCTCGGTGCGGTCCACTCTCACGTCGTGGCGGCGGTCGACAGCGCCGACACCAGCGCGCGGGCCATATCGTCGTCGGTGACATCGAACGCGGACAGGTCCGCAGCGGCAAGCTCCCTCAAGCCCGCAGAGCCCAGCGTGCGCAGCCTGCGGGCGCGTTCCCGCTTGCATGCCAAGACCACCTTGCGGGCGTAGCGACCGTTGCCCGCGGCGTCGAGAGCTGTGCCCTCCTTGGCGGGAATGGCGCGAAGACGATCCGTTTCTTGCCGCAGTATCTCCCACGCACTCTCGGCAACGGTGATCTTTTCCTGATCCGCGATTGACCGGCCAATAGCGACGATCTCGTCAGCGTTGTAGCTGTCGAACGTCAACGTGAAGTGGAACCTGCCCGCGAGACCGGGATTGGTTGCCATGAACCGGCGCATCTCGACCGGGTACCCCGCCACGATGACCACGAGCTGGTCGCGGTAGTCCTCCATGTACTTGAGCAACGTGTTGATGGCGTCCTTGCCGAAAGAATGCCCCTCCGTTTCAGGCGCGAGCCGGTAGGCCTCATCGATGAACAGAACCCCGCCGAGCGCTTCTTCGCAAATGTCGCGCATCTTCTCAGCGGTCTGCGAGACATAGCCGACCACGATGTCTTCCTCGGTCACTTCCAGTGGCTTAGGACGATCGATTTTCCCCAGCCCGAACAGGATTTCGGCGACAATCCGCGCATAGCTTGTTTTCGCTGTGCCCGGTGGACCTTCAAAGACCATGTGGTTCTCATTGGCGGTGCCGACCTCCTGCCCTTGCTCTGCAAGAAGAAGATCAATCTCTATCTCCGTGCGCCACACGGCGATCTGTTCCTTCGGCCCCTCCAGGCCGATGAACGCCGCCAGCCGCTCCTCCGCGCGGGCGAGCACTTCCTGTCGCGTGGCATCACGGTCGGCTTGGTCGCGCGCAGCACGGCTGGTGCCAGTCGCCGCGTCCCACTTGTCGGTACGGGAGGCGATCGTCTCCGGGTCGGTGACCTCTAAGCCGAACGTGCGATCGTTGAGAGCGACTTGAGCGCGCTCGAAATCCGGCCATTGCACGCGTATTCCGGTCAACACAGACTCGGATTCCTCATCCTCGCCCTGATAGCGAAGCACCAAGGCGCGACAAAACAGTGCGTCTCGCGTGAGCACATCCTTGATGCCCACTCCTCGCGCGCCCAGCCCGTCGGTAGAAGTTGGCTTGCCGTCTATCACGCGTTGCGCAGCCTGCAGCGCAGGTTGCATCAGCCCCAGGCTGGCCGCCGCCCACGCCTCCAGCAGACTCGCCGCCCGCGCCAGATACGTGTCCCGAGGATTTTGGGTGCACACACCGACTGCCGTCAGCACGTCGGGCCAGCGCTGGGTCTTGGTCGCCAAACATGCGCGCACGTACCCGGTTTCGGGACTATCGGCCGGCAACCGGTCGAGTATGGCGCTAGCCTGTTGGAACTCATTCGAGGCGATCAGTGCGGCCGCGTAGGCCAACTGGGCGGTGATCTGATCAGCGATCGGAAAGCGCGCGTACTCGATTTCGAAGAATGCGCCCATATTGGCCGGGCCCAGCTGGAGCCTGCTTAACCCCTCACCCAGCCGATCGGCATTCGCAGAAAGCTTGGACAGCACCGCCAATGTGCGCTCTCCGGTGGCGTAACGGCCCAACCATCCATCCGCCAGTTCGGGATCGTCTTGGGTAGCAAGAACGAAGACTTGCGCTGCTCGCTCAGGAGCCGAACCCATGACCTTCATCGCTGCGCGCAGGGCATCCAGAGAGCGCTGACTGATCATGTGCGCACGACCAAGTGAGACAGAAACTGTGCCTCATTGCGCGGACGCATGATGCTGAGTCGGACTCCCTGCACACTCGGGGTGCCGAGTACGAGTTCATCGCCGGACTGCTGCACCAACGTCACGTCTGCACTCGGTTCGGCGACGTCGGTGAGCGTGATCAGGGTGTGTCCACGCTCGCCGGCTGTGAGGCCGTGCCCGATGCCGTCAGCGACGATGACGTTCGGAGGGCGCACAGGCTCGCGATCACTGGCGAGGCTGATGCGATGGGCGTTGTCGAGCAGTGGCTGCCATACCTGGGGGCGCTCGGTGTGAATCAGGATGACCGATCCAGCGGCGCTGGCCCTCAACAGCAACGGAATCACGGCGTCCAAGGACGCGCTGACCGATATCGTGCTGGCTCGCAACGGGTCAGTCAGTGGCATCAGGAACGGAACACCTGTGACCGTCATGCCGAGCATCGGACCGCTGGGCCCCACCGGCACTTTCAGCTCGGCCGGATTGGTCAGACGCCGCGGCGACATCTCCAGGCGCAATGCCCGATCACCGAGCGGCAGACTCGCGAGAAGAGAGTCAAAGCACTGCCCGATAATGGGCCGCAGTGTCAGCAGGGGCGGATGCGGTAACGGCGCAGCTGTATGGAAACGGACCACCGCCCCGGCAGCGACGACGCCGGCCCGATCGGCGGTCAGGCGGATCGAGGTGACCGTGGCATCGGAACGCACGGTCCACACATCGTTGAGCACACGCGTAGTGAGGTCGTTGCCCGCGATCCGATATGTCGTGACGTACTGCGACACCGTATCCAGATAGCCCCAGCCCTCGCGAATCCGCTCCAGCTCTGCGCCAGCCAGGAGCGCCTTAGTGGACTGGTCCACCTGATCGGCAGTGCAGGTGATTGCCCGGCAGCCCGCTCGCAACACCGACTGGCGGACCCGCTCGGTGGCCGCCGCTGCTGCGGCCGCCGCATCACCTCGATACATCATTGCCGCCAGGCATGCTTGTGGGCACAGTCGCAGCACCAGCCACGTGCGCCGTTCCCCGACAGCTGCTCGGTCGGCAATGATTTCCTCATACTTTGGGGTGTAACGCCCATCAAGAGCCACCCGGGCACCTGCTGAAACGATGTCGGCAGAATGCAGCTCCAGGCCGGCGAACTGATGGAGCTGGTCGATGACGGCTTGAACGGGAACCAAGCTGGTGGTCTCAGCGCCCGCGGGCACCAGCACCGTCGGTGCAAAAGGCTTGCCGTGCAACGCAATCATGGTGATCGCATACTGTCCGTCCCAGCGCATGCCGACCGCCCCGGCCCCCGGCATGTCGACGGTGAACGCGGGCGAAATCCCTGCTCGCCGTAAGTGAGCCCTGGTGTTGCGCCGAAAATAGGCGTAGCGCAGCGCGCGGACAAGCCATTCCCACGCGGTGGCACCGTTATAGCTGAGGGTGACCACGAGCAGCGCTGCTACCGCAATCAGTACCGCCACCCACCACAGCACTGGGGTGATAGCGGCCAGAACAGCCAGCGCGATTATCTCGGCAGTAACGACCAGGGCGAGCCGAAAGTCCAAGCGCCACCGCCGGATCTGCTCGCTCAAGCCGGCTTTCGGGCCGGGAATATGCTCGTCTAACATCACCATCGGATCGGCCCTTTCAGCCTCGTCGCGATTTCGACATGGCGCCGACTGCCAGCGCTGCGCCCAGCAGCACCGTCAGTGTCGCGGTACCCACCAAGGCCATCACCATCGGGCGGCGGTCCGGCTCGGGTTCAGGCTGTGGCGGACCAAGAGGGCGCGACAGGTTTTCCCGGGGCGCAGGGATCGGCGGCACGTCATAGTTCAGCGCAGCTACCGGGTCGATCGCACCGTAACCCAGGCGGTTGTCCACGACAGCAGCCGGCGAATGCGCGGTCTGCTTGATTCGGTTGATCACCTGATGGGCCGGCAGATCGGGGTACTTTGCTCGGATCAGGGCCGCCAGTCCGGAGACGTAGGCCGCCGAAAAGCTGGTGCCACTCATGGGTTTGAGGGAATTGGTCTTCGTGTCGTGGGTCCCGTTGATGAGGTTTCCTTCTTGGTTGACGCCCTCCACGAACAGCCCTGGTGCGCCGACACCGACCCAGGGTCCGCCCACGCTGATGTCGGTGCCCTGGTCATCTACGGCGGGCTGGCCTTCGTTGTTGGTGGCGCTCACCGACAGAACGTAGTCGGAGAACCAGGCCGGGGTGCTGATCGTCACCACTGAGTTCCAGTTGCGTGGGTCTTCGACACTGGTGGCGTCGATGTTGGGGTTCTGTGCGCATCCCGGAGTGGATGTGTTGCCTGCTGCGGCGACTATCACAGCATCCTTTTCTACGGCGGCGTAGCGTAGCGCGGCACCAAGGGTCGTCTGGTCGACGGGCTTGAGCACCGGGATGCACGCCACGATCGACATGTTGATCACGCGGGCTCCAGTGTTGGCCGCGGCGACTACGGCCCGCGCCAAGCTGCTGACGGTGCCTGCTCGACGGTCCTCCTCCGAGGTCGCAGACGGCGCTACCGGCGTGAACATCTGCGAGGACTGCCGGATCGATATGAGCTCGACTTCCGGTGCTACGCCGACTAATCCGTCACCTTCGGCAGGACTTGAAGCGATGATCGCTGCGACCGTCGTACCGTGAGCGTCGCAGTCCTGCAGACCGTCGCCCCCGTCCATGATGAAGTCGCCGCCGCCGCGTAGTCGGGGCAACCGAGGGTTGGGCCAGACGCCCGTGTCGATGAGCGCCACTGATACTCCTGCTCCCCGCCCGGCCGATTCCCAGAGACGGGGCAGATTCATGAAGGCTTGGGATCCGGGGACCGCTGCCGGGTCGGTGCCCGCAATCAACCCCGTGGGGATGCAGTCGTACTTGTGCTGCATGGGCTCGTCGGGTCGCGGGGTGCCGTCCGGGACCGCCAGCGGATCAACAACCGGCGGTGTGATGGCTGTTGCCGACGGGGCGCCGACCAGTGGCCAGGCTGCCGCCAACATCACCACCGCAGCTACGGCCGACGCACGTTGGCCGCTCATCACATGTTCCTCGCCAGGTAGATGAGGTTCAGAAGCCAGATCGCCAGCGGCGGGATCGCCACAATCAGCAGGTACTCGATCCATTCGATGACCTTGCGGAAGACCGGTGAGAACACCTTGGCCGGCACGACCGCCGCGGCGATCAATCCGGCCGCGCCGAGGCTGAGCACCACCGCGGCCGCGATATACGCAGCGAACGTGCCCTCGCCGGTGAGTGCATAGTTGGCGGCCGTGATGAGCACCATCAGCAACCCGGTGGCCACCACGATGATGGACTGCTCCCGGCTAGCGAACGCGCGACCCCGCATGACCAGGATCGCAGCCAGCACACCGATATACACCGTGGCCAGCCACCAGCGCCCCTGCCCGGGTATCACCGCCCAGATCGAGCCCCCGATGAAGAACACACCAACCGTTACCAGCAGTGCGGTCAAATAGACGTTCGCGGCCTCTGCTGAGCGCCGAAGCTGCTCCACGGTCGGCGTGCCTTGGTGTTCGGCAGCGACCAACGCCTCTGCGGCAATAGCATCGGCATCGGCAAAGGTGTCCTTGCCTGTCACGGTCGGAAACGGCGGTATCGGGATACCAGCCATCCGTGCGGCCAGCTTAGGCGCACCGGTTAGTACAAAGAGGTTGACTGCCAACACCGCAACCGACAGGTTCTGCAAGGAGGCCCCAGTCAGCGCGTAGATCAGCGCCAGTATTGCTGCCGTCGCGGTGACCATTACCGTGGCCGACACCACGATCGGTGGGGCCGGACTCAACCGCCACAACGCCGCCGCGACCGCCGCTGTGACTGCCGCTGCCAACATCAGGTGCCACGACCCCGGATAGCCCGGAGTCACCATGACTGCTGCTGCCGGGCACGCGATCAGCACACCGGAGAGCCACATCGCCGTCGCGGTCACCAGGTCTTTGGCCCGCCACCACACCAATGACCCGACAACCAACAGCACCACTGCAAGACCCGCTGCCGCGACCCCGGGGATCAGATTCCAGTCTTGGCCGCTGTTCAGGTTGCGCCACCATGCCAACCCCAACAGTGCGGTCACCGCCGCGACCGCCGCACCAACGACCACCCCGGCCACTCGGCGTGCGGTTTCTGCGGTCACCACCGAATACTGCTGCTGATTGAGCACCGCCACCGCTGACGAGGGCGACTCGAAGATCGGGGTGAACTCCACTTCGGCATCGATGATGTCGAGCACCAACAGTTCGCCATCACGCACACCCTGCTGCGTGAGACTCTGGGTACGATCCAGCGGTTGCCCATTGATCAACGTCATCCGCACCACGCCCGGGCTGATCATGCGATCATCGTCGGGCTTGCGCATGCCGTCGTCGCTGCCCTCGCGGGTTAGCAAGACACGCACCAACGAATCAGCAACGGCCGCCACGGGCGAACTCGCCGGCAGAGTGACATCGTGTTGTCGACCCTCAAAAAGGACTGCCACCCGAACCTGCTCGGCCAAGCGCACTCGCTCGGCAGCGACCGTACCGACGGGGTAGTTCTCGGTCACCGCAACGTCTGTTGATGTCATCGCCGCTCCTGCCCGCGCTCATCGCCCGACGCCGGCCACTGCGGCCGATACCCCGGGTCTTTGTCCGCCGCACCTGCGAACCCGTCCACAATCGAGGCCGCTGTTTCAATGAATGCCCGCTGGGTCTGCGGCGCCAGCCGATCGAAGTTGATTGCTGTGGCATCGCTGAGATGCGGATCGTAGGGAATGTCATGGACCGCCCGCACAGCACGCTCAAATCCCTCATGGAGATTGCGTACCGCTTTGGTGGGAGTGACCTTGTTGACGTTGCTGACTACCATCACCGCCGAACGCACCAGGTGCGGATAGCCATGCTGCATAAGCCAATCCAACGTCTCACGGGCAGCCTCGGCTCCGTCGTAGCGCGTCGTCGTGGGAACCACCACAACGTCGGCCATCGACAGCACAGCGGCAATCACGTCGTCGCGCATCTGATTTCCGCAGTCGAGCAACGCGATCGGGTACTGCCGAGACAAACGCTGCCATGTCATCACCAACGCGGTGCCGGTGATCACCTCGTCCCCCGGGTCACCCGCAAGCACCTCCAAACCCGAGGAACTATCCTTGCCCAGGTAATGCCGAAAATCACTGTACGAGTGCAAATTCTGATCCATCAACAGCCCGCGCCACGTTCCCGTGCTGGGCTCATTGATTCGTTTCGCGAGGTTACCGCTGGCTGGATTGGCGTCAATGGCGACCACCTTGTCGTCGCGGTAACGCGCTAGCGCAGCACCGATCCCGACGGTGGTAGTGGTCTTAGACACTCCCCCCTTCTGCTGCAACACCGCGATCGTGTAAGTGCCGCGCAGGTTGACCGTTAGACGGCGCCGCAGATCATTCCACTCACGCTCAGCGGGACTGAGCCCCAAGTTGATCCGCATCGTCTGATACACCCTGCGCCGCCACCCGCGCTCAGGAACTTGTTTGTACGGGGTGACAAAGTCGGCCTCTCGGACCTGCGACTGCATCGCCCCCACCGACTCATGGCGCTGCGGGGGCACACCGAGCGGTCCGGGGCGGGCCGCGAACGGGGGCGGCGGCGGGGACTGTGGAGGTGGGCCGCCCGGGTAACCGGCGGCGGGAGGTCCAGCCTGCCAGTCCTGCCGATCGGTCGGCTCTGGACGCGGCGAAGCGCTGCGCGGATCGTACTGTCCCGGCGCCGGTGGCGGGGCGGGCGTGTGCCGCGCAGGCGGGGCCGTATATCCGCGCTGGGAGACGCTGTAGTCGTCCGCATTACCGTCGTGCCGATAGCTGGGTCCTGGGCGCTGAGCGTGCCGAGCTATCGACTCACCGCCGGGCGGCCGCGGTGCCGGATACCCAACCGGGGGCGGGGGCGGCGCTGTGTAGTGGTCTGGTGGTAGGTGTTCGCTGTTGTATCCGGGATCAGCTCTCCACGGCGGGGTGCTGTCCGCCGGCGGTGCGGTGTACGCGCCCGCCGGGTGGTGGCCACCGTCGAATCCTGCCGTCGCCGGGGGCGGCGCTGTGTAGTGGTCTGGTGGTAGGTGTTCGCTGTTGTATCCGGGATCAGCTCTCCACGGCGGGGTGCTGTCCGCCGGCGGTGCGGGGTACGCGCCCGCCGGGGGGTGGCCACCGTCGAATCCTGCCGTCGCCGGGGGCGGCGCTGTGTAGTGGTCTGGTGGTAGGTGTTCGCTGTTGTATCCGGGATCAGCTCTCCACGGCGGGGTGCTGTCCGCCGGCGGCGCGGGGTACGCGCCCGCCGGGGGGACACCGTCGAAACCATCGTCGGGCACGGCCGGGCCCGCAGCGTGCGGTGAGGGCTCTACTCCGATTGGAACAGCTTGAGGGCCAGTCATTCCCGCGCCCACAGGCGCATCGGCGCCGGCCTCAGCATCGTCATCGGACGGCAGCGCGGTCACCGGGTCATCCGCCCCGGCGGCGGGCGTACCCGTCGGTTGCAGATACTGGCTGAAAAAGTCCTGATCGCTCACGGGCTCTCGATTCTCCTGCGCCACAAGTGGCCTACCTCCTCGGACTGATTCACTACAGTACATGATTAATCACTTTTGGGCACCACGTAAACAGCTATTTTGACTGATTTATCTGGTCGTGTTCACCGTGCGGACAGGCTCGGACGTAAGGGACTTAACGGCCGGGTCGGGGGGTAGTCGACCACTCAGCCAGACCTACTGTGGACATGACCGATTTCAGCGCAGACAAGATCGCCGCATCGGACCCTGGCGCAATCAGCGTCCACCATGAACCACTCTCACTGCGAACAGGGCCGCTGACGACCCTGCCAGCACTGGTATCGGTGACCGTGGCGGCTGTCTTGCTGACCTGCATCTGATGGTTGCTGCCGTGCGTCACAACAACCATCGACAACTCCATGACCGGATGATCCGCCGCCAGCGTGACGATCCGATGTTGGTCGGCATCCATGCCCAGACGCCCCAACGCCACCATCGGACTGTGCTCGCCGCGCAGAACCTGCGCCAAGCTGCTCAGCAAGTCCGCCGTAGGGACGGTAACTGCGTCGAAGGAAGCCGGCACCATGGCCGGGCCGCACAGCGGGAGCACGCGTTGGACCAAGCCCGCGAGCGTCATGCCCGGGCCCAGGCTCTCCACCGTGACGTTCTCCCCATGTCGCGCGGCGGCGACCGTCACATCACCGCGGCGGGCAATAGCTACCCGTAGATGCTCGCCGCCGCGGTGGATCAGACACGACAGCACCACATCCGGATTGCCCAGTGTCTGCACCCACAGCTTCACCTGTGGGTGCACGACATCGCCGCCGAGCAGGACACCGGCCTCCTGGAGCACCGCATAGCCCGGGTGACTCTCAGGCAGTCCGCACTCACTGACAAATGGTCGACACACGAGCACCGCGGGCAAGGTCTCCACTGCGCACAATGCCTGCACCAGCCAGAGCCCCTCGGCGGTGATCTCCAAGCTCGTCGCTGGCTGCGGCCCCGCTGCGCGCGGACCCGGACGACCCACAAATGCTGTCCCGCCCATGGTTCTTCTGTTCTCCCCGTCGTGAACGACCTTCTTGCAATGCTGCTCTCAAGCACTCGGCCCGGCCTGCCGACAGAATCGCCAGACCGGGCCGAATACCCGTCACCGAAGGTGGATGGCCACCTACACGTACTGCGCCTTGATCGACGCGTCCTTGGTGACCATTCCGTCCGCGCCGGTCAGCAGAGCAGCCTTAGCCTCCTTGAGCTTGCCGCTCAAGGCATCGACCAAGGTGATAGCGCGGGTGTAGTTCTCGCGGAAGGCATCGCCGCCGCCGCCCTGGAAAGATCCCTCGGTCATGGACTTCAACTTGTTTGCCTCGACGGCGACTTCGGCGGTCAGCGTTTCGCAGGCCTCGATCTGGTGAGCGCAGTCCTGAATCATCGGGACGTTGTATTCGATCAAACTCATGATGTTGCTCCTCTACGGCTGTTTCTGGATGCGGGATGTAGTGGTCTGGTCAGACGCTCATGGCGTCGATGGCGCTGAGGCCCGCGGCGGCGTCCTCGTCGCCTTCCTGCAGGCTCGTCTTCGACACGCCCATCTTCTGACCGTGCTCTTCTTGCATGAGCGCCTGCTGATTGCCCAGGGTCTGCAGATCTTCACCGACCCGCATCAGCGCGGCCTGGCCAGCACCCTTGAAGCCTGGTGCGACCCCTTCGAGTGCCGATCCGAGCTGCTGCACCATCGACTGCAACCGGTCCTGCTTCTCAAAGAGACCCTGCTGGGTGGTCTCCATGAGCTCCATATCGCCGGAAATCGTCATGTCCTGTAAATCCTTTCATTAACGGCTACAGCACTCTTCGTGTGCGGCGCCTGCGTGTCTGTCGAGAATGTGTTGTGCCCGTATCTTGCTCAGGGCACCCCCTTGCCCCCGGTGTTGGCAGTCACCAAACCACCGCCTCCGGTAATCACCGGCATCGTGTCGGTGCCGTTGTAGAGACTGGACGCGGCCGCCATCACAGTGGCGCCGTCGACCTGCTTTTTTTCGGAATCCTGTTGATTAGCGCCACCGGCCGCCGCAGCGCCGTGGGCCATCGGCCCCATCATTCCGCCGCCGCCCATGCTGGCCGGCATCGTCGTACCGGCCCGCGCCTGCTCGATGCGCGACCCCGTGTCGGCGCTGACCGGCGTCGCCGCGCTCACCGACGACGCCCAGGAGCCAGGACTGCGCAGCGCTGAGGCCGCCGACATCGCTCCACCCATGCCCCCGCCCCCACCAGCTCCACCGAGTGAGGCCGCGACTGCTCCCCCTGCCTGCGGTGTTTGGGTCACCCAGTCAGCATCACCCGCGGAAAAATCGGCCCCCAGATCGTCCGGTGACACATTCAGCGACGACGCCAGTGAGCTGAGCTGACCAAACGCTTGCTGCGGTAGCTCCGAGATGCTCTTGAATGGACCGCCACCGCTGAACGCTGACAGCGCCTGCGTCGGCATGCTGAGGAGTTGCGGGAACAGCCCAGTCGCGGTCTCCATCATCTGACTGGGATCGGCAGACTGGGCGCTGGGCTGGGATCCACCACCCGCCGCGCCGACAGTGCTAGGCGGAGGTGGAGGGATTGGCGGTATCGCCTGCACACCAGCCATGGAAGCCGCTTCATAGGCCGACTTGTTGGCCGCTCCCCGCATCCACATCTCGGTGTACTGACCACGATTGGCGACGATGAGCGGAGTCAGCATCCCCAGAAAGTTCGCCCCGACCAGCGCCATGTGTTCGCTCTGATTGCCGACAACTTCACCAGGATTAGGGGTTGCAGCCCGCAGCGTTTCGAATGCGTCCCCGGTGGCCATAATGCTGGCCGAAGCGTGGTTGAGCATGGTCGCCACGGTCCCCAGCCACACCAGGTGCGGGACATGGGCCAGCCTAGCCACCTCGCCCGTGACCGACGGCCAGCTGATCGACATAGCAGCCTCCACAGCCGCATGGCCGCCCAGCATGCCGATGATCGCACCGGCTAGCGCTTCGAGCTGCGCGGCTGAGGCGAAAAACGAGGCAGCTGACGGTCCCAGCCAAAAGCCCGCCGACGTGGTTTCCGGCGGTTCGGCTTGATAGGCCCCCGGTGGCATAGCGGTGCTCCCCGTCTCCCCTGCCTGGGTCCTACAGGACCGCGTTCATCAGCACCGCATTGGCGGCATCTTCGAGCGACGTCACCGTGCCGGCCACCGAGTTCGCCACGCCGTACAGCGCCTGCATTGCAGATGCCCCGGACAGCACCGCAGACACTTCCGCGCTGTACGCGGCGATCTTCGCCGCGTTGGTCGCCGAAATTTCTTCCAACCCCGGCGGCACCACAGCCGCGGCCGCGGCCGCCTGCGCCGTGTGCCCCGCAGCTTGAGCCGAAAGCCCTGCGGTCGCCGCCGCAGCAGCGGCAAGACCCACCGGATTGACAACTACTGACGTCATGGACGCCCCCTAACTAATCAGGACTCCTGCACGATAACACAGGAATAGTCACCCCGTACACATAAAGTGAACAGCCTTCGTGGCCGCCCACTTGTTTGCCAGCCATACACGCGACTAGCCTGCCTCTCTTTGATACCACCACGAATTGACGACGTTGTCATGCGCGAGTTTCCACCGCTCACCATTCATCGCCACCAGAGATCGGGCTGTAGCCTTCGGGCAACGGTGGGGTAGCCACCTGAATCACCTGGCGTCCCCCCTTCGGGTAGATCAACTCTCCGCGCCCCGGCGCCCGGGGAGTAGCCCGGATGCCGGTAACAATCGGTCCATCATCGCGGGAACCATCAAGGATGAGCACACCCGACCCAGCCGCGCTCATCCCAGAGATGATCTTGTTGCCACCCGTAGTGGACATCCAATTCTTGACCGCCGAGGCGACCAGGAAGTGGACCCCAATCTGTCTACCCCGCGACACAGCAGACTCCAAAGGAGCCACCAGCGACATCGAGCTGTACCCCGGAACATTGAGCAGCGTGAAGTCGTCAATCACAATGAAATAGCGCGGTCCACTAAAACGCCACCGAGCTCTCTCCTCGGGACTGGCATCTGCCGGCGCGGTGCGCTCGGCGAACTTGGCCGCCAGCTTCTTAGACGCCTCACCGATCTGCTGCGAGTCCGAGCTATAGAACGTCAAGTAGGCAGGATCGATGAACGCCCCCAGCTCCAGACCGACGTCAAAGGCAATAATCTTCGCGGCCTCGGGGGTGAAACTCTGCTGGATCGACGCGATGAGCGTTCTGAGCACCGTGGTGCGACCCGATTTAGCACTTCCCACGGCGTAAAAGTGCGGGCACTCAGCCAAGTTCACCCCCACCGTGGCCAGCGCGACGTCCCCGATCCCGAGCTTCAACATCCCCCGCGGCACATCGTCGAGCTCGGCGTAACTCACCTCAGCGGGCAACGTCGGCAACGTCGGCGCAGGGGCAATACCCAGAGCACTCCACCGCTGCGCGATCAGCGCGCACGTCTGCTGAACGGCATCCTGGCCGTAATCAGCAGACTCCACCGCAGGGAGCACGGCTGAGGCCACTGGCACCCCCGCCAGGAAATGCAACACCTTGCCCTTGTCCTTGATCAGACCCCGGCCTGGCTGATCAGGAACCTTGCCGGCCATCTCACGATCGCCGGCCTCGCTCTGGGTGGGCTCCTGCACACGCATCTCGACACGCGTGCCGCACTTTTCCTTGAGAGTGAGGTTCGCGGTGGCCCACTGGTCATTGGTCACCAGCAAATGAACGCCGTAGTTCAGTGCCGAGCCCGTGCCCAGCGCCACGATCCGGCCGTGCAGATCCATGTCCTCCTGTTTGAGCCCAGGAAGGTTGTCCACGAGCAGGAACACATCGCCATGCCCATCCTCTGGGATCTTGCCGGGCTTGCCGGCGAACTTGCGCGCACGAAACTCCTCCAGGTCGCAACCCGCGATCTCCCAGCTACGCACCCGATCCTTGAGAATCCGTTCGACCTCGCTGACCACGCGGGCCACCTTTTCCGCGTTACCTTGGCCCGCGATCCCGGCCACATGCGGCAATCCTGCTAACGCATCGAGTCGGCCGCCGCCGAAGTCGATACCGTAGAACTGCACCCGTTGAGGACTATGCGATATCGCCAACGACGTGACGATGGTCTGCAGCGCCGTCGACTTTCCGCTCTGCGGGGCTCCGACCGCCATCACGTTGCCCTGAGCCCTGGACAGGTCTGCAACAACCAAGTTCTGGGTATGGCCAAACGGGTCATCCGCGCGGCCGTAGGGCACCCGAAGACCCGCGTCCTCGGTCACATCCAGCCAGTCTCGCCCCCAGAACTCCTGGGCCATCTCGTCCAACGGAATCGTTGCAATATCTTCCAGCGGAGGCAGATACATCCGGTGCATCGGCCTGCACGTACGCCCCGCGCCGGCGAGCCGTCCGACCAGCGTCGAGACCACCGTCGGGGAATCGACGTCTGTCTGAGCGAGTGCCTGCTCCTCGGCCTGCTCCTGCGCAGCGCGATCATCCTCGTCATCGAGCAACTCAATGTCGATCGGCAAGGAATGCACACCCGTTTCGAAGCGGTGCGCGTCGATGAACTGCCCCTCCTGACGACGCCGCTGCGCCTTGCCTACCACCGGCGCAATGAACGGCGCTGACACGTAAAACGACCGGAACAACTGGTGTTCGTCGTCGTGCACCAGAAACCCGGTGCCCACCGGGGCGCCGATCAGATCGGTATACGCCTTCGGCGACCCAATCGCCTGGCGCGACTGCCCGGCGTCCTTGAGTTTCAACCCGATCGAGTAGGTCTGCTGGCTGATCATCCCGGCCATCCGGCCTGACTCAACCCGCTGCGAAGCATTGAGAATATGCATCCACAAACCGCGGCCTTTACGGGCCACCGTGTCGAACGTTCCGGTGAGTGAAGGCCGGATCTTGAGCAGCTCGGAGAACTCGTCCAGCACGATCACGAGAGCGCCCAGCGGCTCCAGCTCGGGACGTGTCGTCGCCCGCGCCCGTTCGTAATTGCGGACATCCTTATACCCAGCGGCTTTCAAGATGGTCTCTCGACGCACCACCTCGCCGTTGAGCATGTCCTCTAAGCGATCCAGCCGCGAGGCTGACTCTTCGAGGTTTGAAATGACACCCTGAACCTGAGGCAGGTCAGCCAGCGCCATCATCGCGGTCTCACCCTTGAAGTCGCCCAGGATCAGCTGTAACACCTCGGGGTTATGCGTCATAGCCAACGCCAGGATGAACGCCACCAACGTCTCGGACTTACCGGAACCGATCTGTCCGGTCAGCATCCCGTGCGGCCCCATACCGCTCTCGTCGGACTCCTTCAAGTCCAGCCACACCGGCTTACCCGAGGTCGGGTTCTTGCCTAATGCAGCCCGCAACCGGCTCTGCACGGTCATTTTCGACCATAACGTGTGCGGATCCCACTGCCGGGCATCCGCAATGTCGAAGAAGTCCAAGAAATCCTGACCCGCGCGAGCATCAGCGGCCCGCTCAGCAAGCAGGCGGGTCGCGGCATCTTCACGCTCGAACCGCGACATCGCTCGAGCAAAAACCTCGAACTCCACCTGCGACATCACGTCCGGTTTTGCGGCGAATTTCAGCCCTTTGGCGTACCGACTCGATACCTCGGTCATCACAGCACCTCCTCAGCGCGCAGCAAGTGGCCCTGGTCATCGAGCACGAAAGCCGTTGCCGACGTCGCCAATGCCGAGAACGTGTCTCCGGTCGCCTCCAGCACACACAGCCCGGCGAACCCCATCGCATCCACCGGCTCGCCGAGGTCACCGCTCTTGAGCACCCCGAGCAGCGGAGCGCAATTCGCACCCGGCAAGTCCACCACCACGACCATGTGATCATCCGGTGGCGGCATCCCCTCCATACGAGCCGACCACGGACCCTTGGATTGCAGCGCCGTTCCGTGCCGATCCATAAACTCACCAACATCGGAATAGATCATCCGAACCGGCCCAGAGGCATCAACCAGAACCGGATCGCCAACGTGCGGAAGCCATTTAGCGCCCTGCCACGCCGCCTCATCATCGGTGATGATCGCCATCCGGACCACATCAGGGCCGTGAAAGGCGCATAACTGGCAGACCATCGCCCGAAGCAACCCCTGAACGATCGGGCGTTGATCATCGTCGGCAGTAAACAACGCCCACCCCATCTGGTCGAACAAATGCAACGGCCGGGCAACATCGTGGACCACATTCTGCGTCAGCAGAAAGTCACGAGCCGCGATCGCCGTCGCCGTCTCACGAAACTCCGGTGGCGGAACCTTCTGGGGAGGAAGGATTTTCGTCCTGAGACGCGTCACCCCGACGCCGATGCGCACATGCCCAAAGTTCCGGTCGTTCGGGGATCGCTCCCACATCCGGGCTGTGCCGACCAGCGTTAACAGCGCCCCCTCAGAGGGGTTGGGATGGTGGTAAGCGATTTCGCGGGCCTGCGCCCGGGCACCGTCGTGGACATCTTCACGCAGCTCATCGAGAGTGCGCGCATAATCAACCCGGCTGGCCGCCAATGCCGCCGGCCGCGCCTTCTCATTCTGCCCACCGCCGCGGTTGCGCATCATCATGAACACCGACATCAGCATGATCGGCAGAATGAACAGACCACCCATGCCCATGGTGCGAGCACCGCTACGGATCATGATCACCAGCAGAACCACCACGGCGCTGACGAAAACCAAGATCCACACCCACATGGGCGGCCGAGATTGTGGCGGGCGCACCAATTCAGCCAGCTCGGGCAATGTCAGACTGCGCTCGCCAAGCTCGGGCGCACGCGCCTTTTCCTTGTCGAATCCCTGCTTGGTCATCGCGATCAGTTCCCCCCGCTCTGTAGCCGCTGCCCCGGAATGTTGATCACCGTGTCCCGTTCCACGCGGGCCGCCTGTTCCGAGAGAAGCGGTCCCGCCGGCAGCCATCGGATAACCGTCCACGGAGCCCGCGTCGGTGTCGTGTCTTTCAACCCCAGGGCTTGCTGAGTTGTACTGCCCTGGCCTGCCACATCAATTCCGAACCGCACCCCGGTGTCGCCGATCCACCACAAGGACTCCCGCCGCGGCGAGTCCGGTTCTACACCGGTAACCTGCACAAAATTCGCGCTACCCGCGCCGAGATAGACTTCATCGGCTGCGTCGTTGGCCTGCCCGGAGACCATGCGCATCACCTTGGGCTCCTCACTGACTGGGATCGGTATGCGACGCCCCGACACTGTTCTCACGCTGGCCTGCGCTTCGTTGGCGTCCTTGCTCCACACCACGCAGGTGACAGGCTCTACAGCCTTGTCCAGCAATGTCAGAGGACCCCTGGGGTACTTCGAGACGTCGAAGCCCACCGCCTGCGGGGCATCAGCCACAACGTGCGGTGCGGCGTCAAGCACACGTCCCTGCCCGGATGGGTCCGCGTTGCTCAACATCAACGCCACCGTCTCGGGTATCAATTGCATGCCAGCAGGCAAGGCCACAAAGAACTGCTGCTGCCCGTCGGCGGACACGGACCGAACTACCGACCCCGACACGACCGGCAGCTGCGCCTCGGCGTAGCCGACAGGCCCCCCAGCGTTCGGCACCGCCGGAACCCGTAGGGGTGCAGTCGGAATCAGCGCTTCAAAGAGCGCTTTGGACATCGGTGCCGGCCGCACGCTTCCGGCCTGAATGCCCAGCGCCAGGGTCACCGGCCGATCAGCGAGGTCGATGAGCGAGCGGTGGCCATCGGTCACCAGATACACCGAACCGCCATAATTCATCAACACTGCCTGAGGGGAATGCATCTCGTGTGACCAATCGCCCAACTCCAAGTCGCCGCCGAGCACCGTCACCGAGGGCTTGCTCTGCGGCCCACCAGAGCCAAGCCTGTCGCACAGCCCCCAACCGGTCGTCTGCGGAGTACGCGGCGCCAAATCATTGGGGGCGCCGACGATGCCGACCATCGGGCCCATCGGACGATCCTCGATCTGAGCCATCGGGACCAGCTTGGGAGACACATCCTGACCCAGGATCAGACGTGCCGACGCCAGATTCAGTACCGGGTGCATCGTTGCGTCGATATTCACATACAGTGCCCCACTGGCCCGATCGGCCACCAGCTTGGAGTCCCCGATCTGGCCTGCGGGCCGCAGCCACGCCAACACAAAGCACACCCCGAGCGCCAGTACCGCAATCACCACACCCACCAGGGTCGAGGCCCCGTAGTTCTTCGACGGGTCGTGCACCAGGCGCACCGAGTGCCGAGCCACCGCGACCGCCATGCGGTGCCACAGAAACCGCCATGCGGCGACCTGCTCCAGCGAGGCATAGGTAAGCCCGGTGCCACGCCGACGCGGCTTCTCAGATTCGTTCGAGCCCGCCACCTGCGCTACCTTCCCCCGCCGATCGACACCACGTGCACGTGATCCATATGGTTCTGCGTCGCACTACCGCGACCGCCCATCATCGAGGCGCTCCCATCGGGCTGAATCATCTGCTGCCGCCAGATCATGTGATCCAACCCCAGCTCGGTCCGATTACGAACCAGAAAGTTGACGACCTCATTTCCCAACTGCCGCCCTTCTGGGGTATCCCAGTTCGGAATCATGACGTCCAGCGCCAGCCCGTCGGGATGCCAGTGCAGCGAATCTTGGCGAACCCCACCGATCTCCTTGATCTCAGGGAACGCCGCACTGATAGCCCGGTTCATCAGCTTCGTGTATTTCTGCAGCCCACGCTCATTGGCGCGGCCGGGCCCGCTCGTATCCAGCCCCCGATCAGCACCGCCACTAGGCTTGGTGGACGCGGCTTTAGAGATGGTCTGTGTAGCCGGGGAAGCCAGTCCGCCCAAGGCGCTCAAGGGTTGCCCCAGCGCAGACAGTCCACCCATGCCCGGCATCCCGCCACCCATACCGCCACCGCCGGGCATTCCACCGCCCATACCCGGCATAGCGCCGCCGAACCCCGCCAGCGGTGATGGACCGCGAGGAACACCACCGATATCGTTGTAGCCAGCCACATTCGCCGCCGTCGAGGCGGCATGGGTGCCGGCATCGGCGGTCCCAGCCTCGGCGGTGCCGCGGGTCTCCTCCAGTCGTTGCATGATCGCAGTGATCAACGCCCGCTTACCTTCGGGAGTGTTGGTCGCCAAACCCATCGACTGCACATCGACCACCGCCTGATCGATGATCGCGGTCATCTCCCCCTGATGCTCATCGGAGCATCCCAGGGTGGACCGCAACTCGGACTGCGCGGTGTTGTCCTGATCAGCAAGGGCGGCAACCTTATTGCTGATCTGCCACCCACTGTTCTCCTGCCCCTCCGCACCCTGACCGCTGCCTGGCGCTTGGGCCGGCGGTGCCGGCGGCGGGCTGGCCGGAAGCGGCAGTAACGCAGAACCACCGGATGCGCCGAACCCATCGCGCACACCACCCATCACCCCCCCAGCCGACCGCACAAACGTCTCCACAGACATCAGTAACCACCTCCAGAAGAGCCCGGATTGAACTGAGCTACCTTCGCCAGGTCGCTGCCGTCACGGGAAACGTTGTATCGGCCCATCACGTAGTTCATGGCGGCGCTGATGTTGGCCACCGGGTCATAAATGTTGGTCGAGGTGCCTGGCTGATGGTATGCAGCGAACGTTGTCGGAATCGTTTGCAACCCGCCCCGTGACGAGTTCCCAAAATAGCCATCGGCCGCAGCAGCGCCGTGGGCATTGGAATCAGTCAGATTGATGGCCAGCGGATTGAAGCTTGACTCCCGCGCCGCCGCCGTCATCAGGCCCTGAGCCCACCGTTGGCGCGCCTGAGGATCGGTGATACCCATGACGTCGAGCGCCTCGGCCACATAACGTTTGTAGGCCTCCCGGCCGACGGCGAACTTCTCACGGTCAAACCGGACATCCTTGACAGGAATGCGCCCGGCCGACGACACATTTCGCCCAGATCCGCCACCGGAATCACGGCCTGATGCCGATGCTTTAGAGATGGTCTGTGTAGCCGGGGAAGCCAGTCCGCCCAAGGCGCTCAAGGGTTGCCCCAGCGCAGACAGTCCACCCATGCCCGGCATCCCGCCACCCATACCGCCACCGCCGGGCATTCCGCCACCCATACCCGGCATAGCGCCGCCGAACCCCGCCAGCGGTGACGGGCCGCGAGGAACACCACCGATATCGTTGTAGCCAGCCACATTCGCCGCCGTCGAGGCCGCATGAGTACTCGCGTGCGCAGTGCCGGCATCAGCGGTGCCGCGGGTCTCCTCCAGTCGTTGCATGATCGCAGTGATCAACGCCCGCTTCCCTTCGGGAGTGTTGGTCGCCAAACCCATCGACTGCACATCAGCAACAGCCTGATCGATGATCGCGGTCATCTCCCCCTGATGCTCATCGGAGCATCCCAGGGTGGACCGCAACTCGGACTGCGCGGTGTTGTCCTGGTCAGCAAGGGCGGCAACCTTATTGCTGATCTGCCACCCACTGTTCTCCTGCCCCTCCGCACCCTGACCGCTGCCTGGCGCTTGGGCCGGCGGTGCCGGCGGCGGGCTGGCCGGAAGCGGCAGTAACGCAGAACCACCGGATGCGCCGAACCCATCGCGCACACCACCCATCACCCCCCCAGCCGACCGCACAAACGTCTCCACAGACATGCTCTACACCGCTGCCGGGGTCTTACCTGTCGCGGTGGGGTCGAACCAGCCCAGGAAGTCAGGCCCTGAGCTGACGCTCTCCAACGGCTGTTCCTGACCTGAGACCAG
>NZ_MVIM01000021.1 GCF_002086795.1 Mycolicibacterium tusciae
CAACCGCACCTGGCAACCTGATTCACCCCCCGTCACCACGACGACGGCTGCTTGACTTCTTCATTGAGAGTCCTTTCATCGGTCGCTCTGCCCCGGTCACCGGCCAGCCGCAGCGCGAACCTCGGCGAATGGCGGCTCACCGCAGTGTCGACATTAGGAGGTGCGTACCGATCTCGTCGTGAGATTTGAGACCCCACCGCATCGGGTCGTAGGTCACATTGCTTGCAACCGCCCGCGTGGACTTCATCAGATGGCGTGGGGGTGCCTATGGGCGTGTTCCCCCGATGGGAGATTTGGTCGGGTTGCTGGAAGCGCGAGCCAAGGCCGGCACCGGGGAGGCGATCCGCGCGCTACTCGGGTTGCATGCCCGCGCTGCCCGCATCCTGCGTGATGGTCAGGAGGATGAAATCCCGATCGATGAGGTCGTGGTCGGCGACGAGATCCTCATCCGCCCCGGCGAGAAGATCCCGGTCGACGCCGCGGTCCTGGCCGGGCAGTCCGCGGTGGACGAGTCGGTGGTCTACCGGCTCCCTGCGGGTGCGGGCGGTCAAGATCGGCGCGGACACGATGCTGGCGCAGATCATCCGCATGGTGCAGCAGGCACAGGCGTCCAAGGCTCCGATCCAGCGGCTGGCCGATGCAACGTCTGCGTACTTCGTGCCGGTCGTCATCGCGATCGCGATTGCCACCTTCGCGGTCTGGTTCGTGGCCGGCCCGGCCCCCGCATTGACGCTGGGCTGGTGTCGGCAGTGGCGGTGCTGATCATCGCCTGCCCCTGCGCGCTCGGGTCTGGCGACCCCGCCCGCGCCGCCGTGGCGATCACCCGCCAGGTCGGCGTCCCGGCTAGTGCTTGCCGAGGTACTGCCCGAGCACAAGGCCGGTGAGATCCGGCGGCTGCAGGCGGAAGGTCGGCGGGTCGGCATGGTCGGCGACGGCATCAACGACGCGCCAGCCCTGGCCGAGGCCGCCGACATCACACTCATCTCGGGCTCGTTGGCCGGCGTTGTCACCGCGATTCGGCTCTCCCGCGCCACCATGCGCAATATCCGCGAGCACCTGTTCTTCGCCTTGATCCACAACGAGGAGTGGCGAAGGTCCCTTCAACGTGGTGCTAATGACTCTGCGGTACCTGCGGTCTCAGCGACCAGACTGTACTTCGGTTATGTGGTTCAACAGCGAGTTGGAGGAGGAGCCGTGATGTTTTGGTACGGCCCTGATATGGGTTGGTGGGGTTATGCAGGAATGGGCGTGGGGATGGTGCTGTTTTGGGCCCTGCTCATTGTCGGAATCGTCGCGCTGATCCGATACGCCATCGGCGATCAGCGGAATCGTCCACCGCTTCGGCCCGATGCGCCGTCGCCAGAGCAGGCTCTGGCCGCCCGGTTCGCGCGGGGGGAGATCAGTGAATCGGAGTTCCGTGATCGACTGGCAGTCTTGCGTGATCACGCACGGCCGTAGCAATGCTCGACCGTCCGTTCCGGCCCTCTCCGACGCCGAACAGCGTTGAAAGCAGCGCAGGGGTTCGATCGGGTGGGTGGTCTCGAACGGGCCGCATGGGGGGATGGCGTGTCTGTCGTAGCGCGTCGCCCGCCTCACCAGATCTTGACGGTGTCGAAGATCGTTCAATCCCGTTGCACTTCTTGCGTTACGAGGTCTCAAACCGACTGGGAACCCGCTTTGTGGCCCATCGTCGGCGATGACCGATCAGATCAGAACACTCGTGGAACACCGCGCAGATACCTTGGGGCCGCGGCGTGCTGATGGGCACGGCAGATCGTCGAATCCACAACCACCGACCAATCCGGGGCCCGATCACCCCAGTAGCGTATCTACTATTGACATGCGTAGATGGCGTGACAGGCAAGAGCCACTCTAGCGAGATGTGAGGAGTCACCGCAGTGAGCCGCAAGGACGTTCTGGTCACCGCCGAGTGGGCCGAGCTGAACCTCGACAACCCAAACATCGTGTTCGTCGAGGTCGATGAGGACACCACGGCATACGACGGCGGTCATATCGAAGGCGCGGTCAAGCTCGACTGGAAGGCCGACCTGCAGGATCCCGTGCGCCGCGACTTCGTCAACCAGGACCAGTTCTCCGAGCTGCTGTCCGATCGCGGCATCTCCACCGACGACACCGTGATCCTCTACGGCGGCAACAACAATTGGTTCGCCGCCTACGCCTACTGGTATTTCAAGCTGTACCGCCACAACAAGGTCAAGCTGCTCGACGGCGGCCGCAAGAAGTGGGAACTCGACGGCCGCCCGCTGACCACCGAGACGGTGAACCTCCCGATCACCGAATACATGGCCAAGGAGCCCGACAACACAATCCGTGCGTTCCGCGACGAGGTCCTCGCCGCGATCGGCCACAAAAACCTCGTCGACGTCCGCTCGCCCGATGAGTACTCCGGCAAGATCCTCGCCCCCGCCCATCTGCCGCAGGAACAGGCGCAGCGCGCCGGCCACATCCCGGGCGCGATGAACGTGCCATGGAGCAGGGCCGCCAACGAGGACGGCACCTTCAAGTCCGATGACGACCTGACGGCCATCTATACCCACGTCGGGCTGGATGGATCTAAACCGACGATCGCCTACTGCCGCATCGGTGAACGGTCCTCGCATACCTGGTTCGTGTTGCGGGAGCTGCTCGGTCACTCCGACGTGAAGAACTATGACGGAAGTTGGACCGAATACGGTTCGCTCGTGGGCGTTCCGATCGAGCTGGGTGACGCGACCTGACGGGGTGCCCGCGGGGGCATGGGTCGATGACGAGCGTGGAGTTTGGATGCCCCCGTCCCGTGTCGACAGCGAGGTGTCTACTCGCATCAAACTCGCCGCCCCACATGCTGTATCGGCCACTCTGGGTAGTTCAGCTGACGGGCGTGCTCGGAGCACCGGGCGTCGCCGCGGCCGTCGCGTTGGGCGCGCGCAAGTTTCGCCTCGCCACGGGCCTGATGCTGCTGGTTCCGACGAAACTGATCGTCGAGCGGGACATCCTGAAAGCTCTCGTGAAGCGTGAGCGGCCCGGGGCAGGCATACCTGGGGCGGTCCTGCGTGACATGCACGCCGCGGGGTCGTCGTTCCCGTCGGGCCACGCCGTCATCCGCTTAGGCATGGCGGCGTTACTAGTCCATATCTGAGCCGTCGTTGGCGGGCCGTCATCCTCGTCATCGCGGTGGTGGCGGCCGCGGCGCGCATCTACCTCGGGGCGCATTCGCCGCTCGATGTGATCGGCGGGGCCGCGGCCGGCCTGGCCATAGGCGCCCTGCTGAATCTCCTTGTCGGAGTTCGGGGTCGCGCGGATGGCGTGGGCCGGGCTTCGGAGTGAGGATCCAAGCGGGGTACATCGTCCTTATGGCCGGAGCCGAAATCCCCTAGTCCGGGGTCGATGCCCCTGGGACCGTTCAGGCGATGGCGTCCGAGGCAACACAAAACTTGGCGTCGCCCGCAATGATCGCGGGCGGCGAGTCGTCGTATGCCATCGTCATCCAGCGCCATGTGGGTGATGTCGTCCGGGTTGCACTCGGCGTTGTGGCACTAGTGATTTCGGCGTTGGCGGCGCGTTACACCAACGTGCACGTGCCTCGCCTTGAGGTGGACCTGTTCCGGGTGATCAATGACCTGCCGTCGTGGGTGTCGCCCGTTCTATTGGCGGTTATGCAGTTGGGCTCGATCGGCGCGGTCGGCGTCGCGGCCGGGGCGGCGCTGCTCGCGCGGCGGATCGGTCTTGCTCGGGACCTGGCCGCCGCGGGCGTGCTGGCCTATCTCCTCGCGCGTGTGGTGAAGACGTTGGTCGGGCGGGCACGGCCCGACGTCCTGCTCGATGAGCTGACGCTGCGTACTCTTCAGGGCGGATTGGGGTTCGTCTCGGGGCACGCGGCGGTTGCGGCCGCGTTGGCGGCTGCCGCGGGACCGTGGTTGCCGCGTCCGTGGCGCCGGGTCGCGTGGGTGGCTGCGGCCGTGGTGGCTGTGGCGCGGGTTTTCGTCGGGGCCCATTTCGTTCTCGACGTGTTCGGTGGCGCTGCGCTCGGCTGGACGGTCGCCGCCGGCCTGCACCTGCTGTGGGGAGCCCCGGTGCACCGTGCTGAGGCGCCTGCGATCAAGCGGGCCCTGGCCGCCGCCGGGTTGTGCCCGATCTGGGTCACTCCTCTGTCCCTGGATGCGCGAGGCTCGCGACCGTTTCTCGTCGCCACCGAGAATTGCGGAGAATGTACCGACTTGTTCGTGAAAGTCATCGGGTACCACGAACGCAACGCAGACTTGTTATTCAAACTGTTCCGCCACACCGTCTTCCGAAACGTCGAGGACGAATCCCCTTTCGCCACACCCAAACAGGAGGCCGAGCACGAATCCCTCATCGCGTTGCTAGCACAGCAGGCAGGTGTGCGGACCCCCGCCATCGTCTCGGTCGGAGTCGCCGAGAACGGCGACGCATGGCTGGCCGAGGCGCGGATTCCAGGACGTAACCTCGCTCGCTCGATGTCCGAGCCGGTGTCCGATGAGGTGCTGTGCGAGGTGTGGTGCCAGGTCCCGCTGTTGCGGGCCGCGCGGATCGCGCACCGCGACCTTCGCCTTGCCAACGTGCTGATCGATGAGCACGGAAAGCCCTGGATCGTCGACTTCGGGTTTGGCGAGTCCGGCGCCTCCGAGCACCGGCTCGACGCCGATGTGGCCGAGCTGCTCGTCTCGATGAGCCTGAACGTCGGTGTGAAACGCGCTGTGGCAACCGCACTTCAGATCGTCGGTCCCGATCCGTTGCGCGGCGCGGCGCCGCTGCTGCAGCCGCTGGCACTTGCTTCGGCGACGCGCAAGGCAGTGCGGCATCATCCGGGCCTGCTCGACGAGCTGCGCTCCGCCGTCGCCGATTCCACCGGCGCGGAACTGGCGCAGCGGGAGGTTCTGTTGCGGTTCCGCTGGCGCACGCTCGGCTGGATCGCGGCGACGATATTCGCGACGTATGTGCTGCTGCCCCAGGTCGGTCATCTAGGCCATACGATCGCTGCCCTCGACGAGGCGCAATGGCAATGGCTCGTAGGCACATTCGCGATGTCGGCTGCGACGTATGTGGCGGCGGCCCTTGTCCTGATGGGGGCCAGTCCGCGTCCGCTCGCGTTTGGCCGCACGGTGAATGTGCAGCTGGCGACCTCGTTCGCGAACCGGTTGATGCCCTACGGGCTGGGCGGGGCGGCCGTCAACGAGCGGTATCTGGAGCGATCGGGGCTGTCGCGCGCCACCGCCGTTGCCGCCGTCGCTGTGACGGTGACCGTGGGCGCGGTCCTGCACATCCTCGAACTGCTCGGCGTCGGATTGTGGCTCGGCCAGTCGCGCGTGGTGCTCGCCTCGGCACTGCCGAGCGGCTGGGGCCTGCTGATCGGATTCGTCGCTGTCATGACGGTGCTCGGCGTGGCGATCGCGGTGTTGGTCCGGCGCCGGGACTGGCTGGCGGACGTGCGCAAAGCCGCCGGCTCGATGGCCGACATCGCCCGCCAGCCGCGACGGGCAGTTCTGGTATTCAGTGGGCAACTGGGCACCAACCTGGCCTATATCGCGGCGCTGGGCTTCGCGGTGCACGCATTCGGCGGTCACGCGCCGGCCGCCTTGGTCGCCGCAGTCTTCCTCGGCGCTTCGGCACTCGGGGCGGCCAGCCCGACGCCTTCGGGCCTCGGCGTGGTCGAGGCCGCCCTTGTCGCCGGCCTTATGGCGGGCGGTGTCGCCAGCGCACCGGCCGTCGCGGGCGTCCTGGCCTACCGGCTGGCAACCTTCTGGCTCCCGGCGGCCGTCGGCTTCTTTTCCATGAAATCACTACAACGCCACCAACTTCTATGAGCGGCCACGTTTGCGTCGGCTCGCCTTAGGCACCGACTCTGCGGCGGCGCCCGCGCCCGGAGGCAACACGTTCGGGTAGCGTGCGATCGCATTGCGTGTTCGCGGCTCTTGTTCGCGCAGCCGGTGACGCGGGTCCCGAATCCGCGATTCCGTATTCCTCAACGCGGATGGTGACACTACTAATCCAATTCCGACAGCGTTCTTCTTGCTACGTACATAGGCCGTGTCTGTTCAAGGGAGAACGCGGGGATCACGTCCGAGATCGGGACTAATGCAGTTCACCGCGACCTCGAGTCATCGCGTGGCATGGCGGGTGACTCCCTCGTGACTGTACTCATTAGGGCCGCCGCTCGACGGCTTTGTCGGTGTCGGTGAGCCGGACGGTGCGGAGTCCACGGCGGCCCGCCGCACCCGCCGGCCCAAGACCTCGGTCTGACCCGCGGACTGTTCCGCGGTGTCGACCGCTATGAGCTTGTATCGACGTGGCATCACGCCTCCCTTCGGTGCTCTTCAGTGTGGCGCCGGAGCCGCCATGGACATCTCTACTAGGTCCCTTAGTATTAGGCCGAAAAGTCCCTCGGGCAGTCCAGGATCGACTGGCTGTGTTGCTGCTTACGGCAGACCGGTCTGTCAGGCGTCGAGAAGGGGACCAAAGAGCGTGGCGACCCACGACCGACGTCGTAATCGAAGCCGCTGATGTGGTCGCGATGCATTTGGACAGCTCGATGTATCCGCGTGGTGTTAGCCGCCCTCCACGCCCACCGGCGTGGAATTGGCAACGGACGAGGTGCAGGTTGGGCGTCGCTTGTGGCCCACTACTAGGTTGCACAGGACTTTGGGCACCGACCCGAAGTGACCTGATGCCCTACCGGGGAACGGCCGGCCCGAGGACAGTTGGTGGAAGTTTCAGGGAGGGGGAAACGTTATGCACCGCAAGAACTTAGCGCTCTACGCGGGCTCTGGCCAACCTGATGCAATGGTCGGCTTGGTAGCCCTACCTCGCCAAGAAAGTTCGTGATGCCATGAAGCTGTGTGGGGAACCGCCCAACGGCTTGTCGCCGCACCGGAACACCCACGATTTCGCGATGTGGGACGCCGCCTACGTGCTAGGTGCTCTGTCCTGTGCCGAGCGGCGAGAGTTCGAAGCGCACTTGGCCATATGCGCTTCGTGCCGGGCGGCTGTTGCGGAGCTCAGCGACTTGCCTCCGCTACTGAGGATCCTCGATGTTGACGAAGCCCGCGCGATCGGCGAAGGCGGCCCGCCTGCCTGCGGTGCGCCTTCATCGGCTGAATAGCGGGCCTCGTTCGCCTAGGCTCGGTGCGAGCGCCTCTGGCGCACCTCTCAAACGTGCGCTGATCACGCGCCGACGCCCGCGCCGCCTAGGGAAACACGACGGACCCGCCCGCTCGCGGCCCGAATTCTGTCGGCCGTCGCCAGCCACCCGCAGATCGTCCAGCCGGACAGGCGAGGACCGGCAACCGTTACCCACGCTGCGAAGCCAGCCAAAATCGAAGCTACACACGCTATTTCGTGCAAGCGACACCGGCCACGGGAGGACTCTGCACCGCGGGTGTCAGGCGATCCTCGGAGCTGGGCTGGCCGCGGCGGCCACTTGGTTGTATTGAGGTTTTCCTCATCGTCTCCCTTCGGCGCTCCCCATCTTGGCGCCGGGACGGTGCCGCCTCCCGACATCTCTACTAAGTTATCTAGTAATTAGGTCTAAAGTCCCTTGGGTACCCGATGATCCGCTGGCAGTCTTGCCGGGGACCACACGCCGGCCGGCGAGGCGATAGACGGGGATCGGATGAACGTAACGACCAAGGGGATGATGAACGTAACGACCAAGGGGATAGGGTCCACCGCGGTTGAGAGTCGGCAGTGGTGGGTGCTCGCAACGGTGGCGGTCGCATCGTTTCTGGTTCTGCTCGACGACACCGCCGTGGCGATCGCACTGCCGTCGATAGGCCGTCAGCTCGGTCTGGGCCTGTCGGGGCTGGAGTGGGTGATCAACATCTACACGGTGCCCTTTGCCGTGCTCACTCTTGCCGGTGGCCTGCTGACCGACCGGTTCGGTGCACGGCCGGTATTCCTGGGCGGCGTGGCAGCCTTCACCGTCGTTTCGGTACTGGCCGGCTTCGCCTCGACGGGCGCGATGCTGCTCGGGATGCGCGCCGCCCAGGGCGGTGCGGCGGCGCTGATCGCACCGTCCGCGTTGACTTTGCTCATCACGTCGTTCTCCGGGGCGCGGCGCGGCTTCGCTTTGGGCGTGTGGTCCGGCGTCGGTGCTGCAGCACTGGCGGTCGGCCCGCTGTTGGGGGCGCTGCTGACCGACGCGTTTGGCTGGCAGTCGATCTTCTTTCTCAATCTCCCGACCGGGCTGGCGATGTTGATTCTGGCCCGCGCCGCGCTGCCCAGGCCGCGGCCGGCTCGGCGGCCGCTGCGTGCGCCGGTGGATGTGGTGGGGCTCATCGCGTCCGCGATCGCCCTGTTCGCGCTGGTGCTCGCGCTGACGCAAATTAACAGCCTTGGGTGGACCTCGATCCGGCTGTGGGCGATGCTGGCGATCGCCGCGGCTAGCGCTGCGATCTTCGTGGTGGCGGAGCGGCGGTCGGCGGCGCCGTTGGTGGATCTGTCGCTGTTTCGCATTCCGAACGTCGCGGCGGCCAATGTGCTGGCGTTGCTGAACCTCGCCGTCATGTGCAGCGTGTTCTTCTTTCTTTCGCTGTACCTGCAACTAGTCACCGGGTTCTCCCCGACGCGTGCCGGCCTCGTCTTGTTGCCCATGACGGTGTTGATCGCCGTCCTCGCGCCGCTGGCCGGCTGGCTGGTGTCGCACGTCGGCGCGCGCGTCCTGATCGGTGCGGGCATGGTGCTGGCGGCGACGGGGTTGGTGCTGCTGGCCGGCGTCGATCCCGGGTGGGGAATGTGGCAGCTGCTGCCCGGGCTGCTCATCGAAGGTCTGGGTCTCGGGCTTGCCACGACCCCGATCACCACCGCCGCGATGCAGCAGGTGCCCGACGAGCGCTCCGGCATCGCCAGCGCGACGCTGAACGTCTCCCGGATGGTGGGGCTCTCGTTGGGCGTCGCGGTGATGGGGGCCGTGGTGGCCGCCCACTGGCCCGGAGACCTCGCGCGATCGGCCGTCGACGCCACCGCCTTCACGACCGGCATCACCATGGGTTTCTGGGTCAACGCCGTCCTGGCGGTCGCCGCCGCCGGACTCGCCATCGTCGCGATCCGCGCGCCGAGCCGAGCCACCTCCACCCAGCTGCCGTCCCCAATGACATGAAGGACTTTGCGATGACCGAACAGCCGAAAGACCGCAGCACCGCCGTGCTCGACGTGCGGGGAATGTTGTGGGCGTCGCAACAAAACCGGATCACCGCCGTGCTGGGCCGCCGCCCCGGCGTCCTGCAAGTGGACGCCAACCCGGTGGCGCAGACCGCGACGGTCGTGTTCGACCCGCAGGTGACGTCGCTGGCGCAGCTGCGCGATTGGGTGCGCGACTGCGGCTTCCACTGCGCCGGGCAGTCGGTGCCCCAGCATGTGTGCGACCCGATGGACGAGCCGGATCCACCCCCCACCGCACACGCCCACCCCGCCGAGCAGGCCCACGACCAAGCGCTGGCGGTCGCCGACGGTCACGCCGGACACGAAGCCCAGGCCGGAGCGGCGGCCGTGCGAACCCCGCAGGAGGCGATGGGGCACGGCGGACATGCCGGGGCATCGATGCAGGACATGGTGCGCGACATGCGCAACCGTTTCCTGGTGGCCGCGGTGTTGTCGATCCCGATCCTGTTGTGGTCCCCGATCGGACGCGACGTCCTCGGATTCACAGTGCCAGCACCGTTCGGGCTGCGCGACGACGTGTTCACGCTGCTGCTGAGCTTGCCGGTGATCTTCTACTCTGCCTGGATCTTCTTCGACGGCGCCTACCGGGCACTGCGGGCGCGGACCCTGGACATGATGGTGCTGGTCGCAGTGGCCGTCGGCACCGGCTGGCTCTACAGCCTCGCCATCACCGTCACCGGCGGCGGCGAGGTGTTCTACGAGGCCGCCACCGTGCTGACCGCGTTTGTGCTGCTCGGGCACTGGTTCGAGATGCGCGCCCGCGGCGGCGCCAACGACGCCATCCGCACCCTGCTGGAGCTGGCGCCGCCAATGGCGGTGGTGTTGCGCGACGGCGAACCGATCGAGATCCCCACCGCCGAGGTCGTGGTCGGAGACCTGCTGCTCATCCGGCCGGGCGGAAAGATCCCGGTCGACGGCACCGTCGAGGACGGCAACTCCGAAATCGATGAGTCCATGGTCACCGGGGAAAGCCTGCCCGTAACCAAAGCGCCCGGCTCGGCCGTGATCGGCGCCTCGATCAACACCACCGGCACCCTGCGGGTGCGTGCCACCAAGGTCGGCTCCGACACCGTGCTCGCCCAGATCGTGGCCATGGTGCAGGAGGCCCAGAATTCGAAGGCCCCCGGCCAGCGGCTGGCCGACCGGGCCGCGTTCTGGCTGGTATTTGTCGCGCTGATCGGCGGCACCGGCACCTTCCTGGTGTGGCTACTGGCGGGTGACAGCGTGCAGATGGCACTCCTGTTCGCGATCACCGTGGTCGTCATCACCTGCCCCGATGCGCTCGGTTTGGCCACTCCCACCGCGATCATGGTCGGCACCGGACTGGGCGCCAAACGCGGGGTGCTTTTCAAGAACGCCACCGCGCTGGAAACCTCGGCGCGCATCGACACCGTGGTGATGGACAAGACCGGCACCCTGACCAAGGGCGAACCCGAAGTCACCGACGTGGTCACCGACGGCATCGGCGAGGACGAGCTGCTCGCCCTCGTCGCCGCCGTCGAACGCGAATCCGAACATCCGCTGGCCGGCGCGATCGTGCGCTACGCCGCCGACCGTGGGGTGCCGCGACTGTCGCTGGACGGGTTCCGCAACGTGCCCGGGCACGGCGCCACCGCCGACGTGGCAGGCCGCCGCGTTGCGGTCGGCAACCGCAAACTCATGGCCGCCGACAACGTCGACCTCGGTTCGGTGATCGATCGGCGCGACGAGCTCGCCTCGACCGGCCGCACCGCGGTGCTGGTGGCCGTCGACGGGCGCGGGATCGGGGTGATCGCCCTGGCCGACGCCGCCCGAGAAACCTCCGCAGACGCCGTCTCCGCGCTGCATGAATTGGGCGTCGAGGTGGTCATGCTCAGCGGTGACAACGAGGCCACCGCCCAGCGCATCGCCGGGCAGCTGGGCATCGACACCGTCATCGCCGAAGTGCTGCCCGGCGACAAGGCCACCAAAATCGCCGAACTGCAGCGTTCAGGGAAGAAGGTCGCGATGGTCGGTGATGGCGTCAACGACGCCCCCGCGCTGGCGCAGGCGGATCTGGGCATCGCGATCGGTGCCGGCACCGACGTGGCAATCGAAACCGCCGACCTGGTTCTGATGCGCTCGGACCCGCTCGACGTGCCCATCGCGCTGCGGATCGGGCGGGGCACGCTGCGCAAGATGCGGCAAAACCTGGGATGGGCGGTCGGCTACAACGTCATCGCCCTGCCCATCGGCGCCGGCGTCTTCGAACCCTCACTGGGCCTGGTGCTTCGCCCAGAGATCGCCGCCCTGTCGATGTCGGGGTCCAGCCTGATCGTCGCGGTCAACGCCCTGATGCTCAAACGGCTGCGACTACCGCAACCACCACAACCCGATGCCGCCGCGGTGAAGCCATCCGGAGAGCCATCACCGGTCGGCGTTCAGTAGCCCCGCCGGCGCGGCTGGACGCGCGCCGAGCCTGACCCGTTGCCGACACCGCGGATGCGTCACACCCGTCTCGTGTCTACCGCCAATACAGAGGAGCAACCCATGAGCGTCACCACCCCGACTTCCGACCTCAGCACCGCCCGGCCAGGCGCGTCCGGCCCGCTGTCACCCGACGATCTGCGTCTGTTGGATGCGTACTGGCGGGCGGCCAATTTCTTGTCGGTCGGGCAGATCTATCTGCTGGATAATCCGCTGCTGCGCGAACCTCTGCAGCTCGATCATGTCAAGCCGCGGCTGCTCGGGCATTGGGGGACCACGCCCGGACTCAACCTGATCTACGCCCACCTCAACCGGGTCATCCGCGGGCGCGGGCTGAACGCGATGTATGTGATCGGCCCGGGCCACGGTGGCCCGGGACTCGTAGCCAACGCCTACCTGGAGGGCACCTACAGCGAGGTCTACCCCGGCATCAGCCGCGATGCCGACGGCCTGCGCCGACTGTTCCGGCAGTTCTCCTTCCCCGGCGGCATCCCCAGCCACGTCGCCCCGGAAACCCCGGGCTCCATCCATGAGGGCGGCGAGCTGGGCTATGCGTTGGCGCACGCCTACGGTGCCGCGTTCGACAACCCCGACCTGCTGGTGGCCTGCGTCGTCGGGGACGGCGAGGCTGAGACCGGGCCGCTGGCGGCGAGTTGGCAGTCCAACAAGTTCCTCGACCCGGTCCACGATGGCGCCGTCCTGCCGATCCTGCACCTCAACGGCTACAAGATCGCCAACCCGACGGTCCTGGCACGCATCCCCGACGACGAGCTGATCGACCTGCTGCAGGGCTACGGACACCGGCCGTATGTGGTGTCAGGCCACGACCCGGCACAGGTTCACCAGGACCTCGCCGCAGCGATGGACGACGCGGTCACCGAGATCGCCAGGATTCAGCGGGCCGCTCGAGAAGATGGCGACGCGCAGCGGCCGCGCTGGCCGCTGATCGTCTTAGCGACGCCCAAGGGATGGACCGGTCCGAAGGAGGTCGACGGCCTCCCCACGGAGGGGACCTGGCGCTCGCATCAGGTGCCGCTGGCCAATCTGGCCGACAATCCCGAGCATCTGCGCCAGCTCGAGGAGTGGCTGCGCAGCTACCGGCCCGAGGAATTGTTCGACGAGGCCGGCGCGCTGATCGCGGAGCTGGCGGCGCTGCCGCCGACCGGGTGTGCGCGGATGAGCGCCAGTCCGCACGCCAACGGCGGGCAGCTGCTAAAGCCGCTGCGGCTGCCCGACTTCGGCGACTACGCCGTCGCGGTCCCCGCGCCGGCCACGGCGCTGCACGAGGCGACGCGGGTGCTCGGGGCGTTCCTGCGTGACGTCATCCGGGACAACCCCCACAATTTCCGGCTGATGGGCCCCGACGAGACCGCCAGCAACCGGCTCGGCGCGGTGTTTGAGCAAACCGACCGGGTGTGGCAAGGCGAATCGCTGCCCACCGATGAGCACCTCGCGCGGGCGGGACGTGTCATGGAGGTGCTCTCCGAGCACCTGTGCCAGGGCTGGCTGGAGGGCTATCTACTCACCGGCCGGCACGGCCTGTTCTCCTGCTACGAGGCGTTCATCCACATCGTGGATTCGATGGTCAACCAGCACGCGAAATGGCTCAAAGTCACCAACGACATACCGTGGCGGGCGCCGATCGCGTCGCTGAACTACCTGCTGACCTCGCACGTGTGGCGCCAGGACCACAACGGGTTCTCCCACCAGGACCCCGGGTTCATCGACCATGTGGTGAACAAGAAGGCGGCGATCGTGCGGGTGTATCTGCCGCCGGACGCCAACACGTTGCTGTCGGTGGCCGATCACTGTCTGCGCAGCCGCCAGTACATCAACTTGATTGTGGCCGGCAAGCAGCCGGCGCTGTCCTATCTGGACATCGAGGAGGCGGTCGCGCACTGCACCCGCGGGCTGGGAATCTGGGAATGGGCCGGCAACGACGGCGGCGACGGCGCCGACGGGCTGCCGGACGTGGTGCTGGCCTGCGCGGGCGACGTCCCGACCCTGGAAACGCTCGCGGCCGCGGCGCTGCTGCGACAACACCTGCCCGCCCTGCGGGTGCGGGTCGTCAACGTGGTCGATCTGATGCGGCTGCAGCCCGATACCGAACACCCGCACGGGCTGCCCGACGCCCAGTTCGATGCACTGTTCACCCCGGACCGGCCGGTCATCTTCGCCTACCACGGCTACCCGTGGCTGATCCACCGGCTCACTTACCGGCGGGCCAACCACGTCAACATCCACGTCCGCGGCTATAAGGAGGAAGGAACCACGACCACTCCGTTCGACCTCGTCATGCTCAACGACCTGGACCGCTTCCACCTGGTCATCGACGTCATCGACCGGGTACCGGGCCTGGGCGCCGCCGCGGCGGCGCTGCGCCAGCGGATGGTTGACGCGCGGCTGCGCGCCCGCGCCTACACCCGAGCCCACGGCGAGGACGACCCCGCCATCAGCGGCTGGACCTGGCCCTCTTAGACCAGATCCCGACTGTCGCCGCCGGGTCGAGCCGCCTGGAACGTCGGCATCCGAACCCGAACCCAACCACCAAGGAGGAGAAACCATGGACAGCCATCGCGATCAATCTTTCGACGACCCGGCCAGCCAAGCCGCTGCCACCGCCGAGTATCGGGTAATAGCCAGCTACCGCGACTACACCCAGGCGCAGGGCACCGTCGACTATCTCTCCGATGCGGATTTCCCCGTGGAGAATCTACGCATCGTGGGCCACGGCGTGAGCACCGTGGAGGCCATCACCGGCCGCATGACCCCTGCACGCGCCGCCCTCACCGGTGCGGCCGGCGGCGCATGGTGGGGCTTGTTCATCGGCCTGCTGTTGGGAATGTTCGCCGCCGGCGCCGCATGGTTAGGCGTCATGCTCGCCGGCCTGCTCATCGGCGCCGTGTGGGGGGCGATCTTCGGATTCGTCGAACATTGGGCCACCCACGGCCGCCGGGACTTCACGTCCGTCTCCACCCTGGCCGCCGAGCGTTACGACATCGCGTGTACACCGGCCCTGGCCGCCAAGGCCGCCGATCTGCTCACCACCAGGCGCTAACCGACGATCAGGGGAGTTGCGTCATCACGGCCGGTGAGGCCAGCACCTCGCCCGGTATACCGCCGCTACGTCGTAGGGCCCCTCACCGCGGCGCCCCTTGACCAACCTATACCCCATGGGGGTATAATCTCCGATAGGGGTACTCCCCATGGGTATCTGTAGGAAAGGGGCGACGATGGACACCACCGCACCGGGTTATGTGGACTCCAAGAATGCCTACGTCCTGCGGCTGCGCCGAATCGAGGGTCAGGTGCGTGGGCTGGCTCGGATGATCGAGGAAGACACCTACTGCATCGATGTGCTCACCCAGGTCTCGGCCACCACCAAAGCGCTGGGATCGATGGCGTTGATACTGCTCGACGAACATCTGACGCACTGCGTCAGCGACGCCGTCCAGGCGGGCGGGAACGTGGCGGAGGAAAAGATCAACGAAGCTTCGGCGGCCATCGCGCGTCTCGTGCGCTCCTGAACAACCCATTTCCTGACCGACCCGTACCGCGGAAGGACTCAACACCATGGACCTGAAGCTCACCCGCTCGCTGCCGCCGGCTGCGCCCGCAACCGCCCGATGCAGTTGCTGCTCCACGCAACCGCAGACCGCATCCATTCCGATCACTCCGTCGAAGGACAACGCCATGAGCACCACCACCACCGCCAGCTACCCCGTCACCGGAATGACTTGCGCTCACTGCGTCGGCGCGGTCACCAAGGAACTCACCGCGCTGCCCGGCGTCACCTCGGTGAACATAGAGCTGGTCTCCGGAGGCGCCTCAACCGTCACCGTCACCAGCGACACCCCGATCGGCAACGACGAGGTCGCCGCCGCTCTCGACGAGGCCGGCGACTACCGCCTGGCCACCGACTGACAAACCCCGGCACCGCTTCGCTAATGCGTGAACGTGAAGGAGAGGACAGCACATGAGCACCACCGATCACGCCGCCGAACTTGACAACCCGCGCAGCGTCGAGCTGTCGATCGGCGGGATGACCTGCGCCTCGTGCGCCGTGCGTATCGAGAAGAAACTCAACAAACTCGACGGGGTCAGCGCCACCGTCAACTTTGCCACCGAAAAAGCGAAGGTCACCTTCGCCGACGAGGTGGCCCCCGAGGATCTGGTCGCGACAGTGGAGGCGACCGGCTACACCGCCACCTTTCCCCGGCTGCCCGACGCGGCCCGCGAGGAGACGGCCGGCCCGCCAGAACCCGACGAGGCCGCGGGCTGGCGGCAGCGGCTGATCGTGTCGACGGTGCTGACCGTGCCGGCCGTGCTGCTGTCGATGGTCCCGGCGCTGCAGTTCGACAACTGGCAGTGGCTGACGCTGACACTGGCCTCGCCGGTGGTGGTGTGGGGTGCACTGCCCTTCCACCGCGCCGCGTGGACCAACCTTAAGCACGGCGCCGCCACCATGGACACCCTGATCTCGGTCGGAGTTACGGCCGCATACCTATGGTCATTGTGGGCGCTTTTCTTCACCCACGCCGGCATGACCGGCATGACAATGACCTTCGACCTGCTGACCACCGGCAGCGCCGAACCGCACATCTACCTCGAGGTCGCCTCCGCCGTCACGGTGTTCATCCTGGCCGGGCGTTACTTCGAAGCCCGTGCCAAGCGGCAATCCGGCGCGGCGCTGCGCGCACTCCTAGACCTGGGCGCCAAAGACGTCGCCGTGCTGCGCGATGGATCGACCGAGACCCGAATCCCGATCGGCCAACTCGCCGTCGGCGACCAGTTCGTCATCCGCCCCGGCGAGAAGATCGCCACCGACGGAGTCATCACCTCGGGCACCACCGCGGTCGACGCGTCGATGCTCACCGGCGAACCGGTACCCGTCGAGGTCGGACCGGGCGACAGCGTCGTCGGCGCCACGGTTAACGCCGGCGGCCGGATCCTCGTGCGCGCCACCCGCGTCGGAGCCGACACCCAACTCGCGCAGATGGCGCGCCTGGTCACCGAGGCGCAGAACGGCAAGGCGCCGGTGCAACGCCTCGCCGACCGGGTCTCGGCGGTATTCGTCCCCATCGTCATCGGGCTCGCGCTGCTCACCCTCGCCGCCTGGCTGTTAACCGGAAACTCGGTGACCGCCGCATTCACCGCCGCGGTCGCGGTGCTGATCATCGCCTGCCCGTGCGCCCTGGGTCTGGCGACCCCGACCGCGCTGCTCGTGGGCACCGGTCGCGGCGCTCAACTGGGAATCCTGATCAAGGGCCCGCAGATCCTCGAATCGACCCGCCGCATCGACACGATCGTGCTGGACAAGACCGGCACCGTCACCACCGGGCGGATGGCCGTCGCCTCGGTGCACGCCGCCGGCGGCGAATCCGAGGCCGAGGCCCTGCGCCTGGCGGGCGCGCTCGAACACGCCTCCGAACACCCGATCGCCCGAGCCATCGCCGCCCACGCCGCCGCGCTGGGCCCGCCGCCGGAAGTCGAAAACTTCGAAAACCATGGCGGCCAAGGCGTTTCCGGTGTCGTCGAGGGCCACGCCATAGTCGCCGGCCGGTACAGCTGGCTGCGCGAGCAGTGGGCGCTGACCGCCCCCGAATCGCTGCAACTGGTCGTCGACGAAGCCGAAACGGCGGGCCGCACCCCCGTGTGGATCGCTTGGGACGGCGCGATCCGCGCGGTGATCGTGGTCTCCGACACCGTCAAGGCCACCTCGGCCGCGGCGGTCGGCGAGCTGCGCGCGCTCGGTCTGCGCCCGGTGCTGCTCACCGGGGACAACCACCGCGCCGCCCAGGCCGTCGCCCACCAGGTCGGCATCGACGAAGTCGTGGCCGAGGTGCTGCCCGCCGACAAGGTCGACGTCATTAAGAAGCTGCAGGGCGAGGGGCGAGTCGTGGCGATGGTCGGCGACGGCGTCAACGACGCGGCCGCACTCGCCCAGGCCGACCTCGGCCTGGCGATGGGCACCGGCACCGACGTCGCGATCGAAGCCAGCGACCTGACCCTGGTGCGCGGCGACCTGCGCGCCGCACCTGATGCGATCCGTCTGGCCCGCGCCACCCTGCGCACGATCAAAGGCAACCTGTTCTGGGCGTTCGCCTACAACGTCGCAGCACTCCCGTTGGCCGCCGTCGGGCTGCTCAACCCGCTGATCGCCGGCGCCGCGATGGCCTTCAGTTCGGTGTTCGTGGTGACCAACAGCTTGCGACTGCGGCGATTCACGCCTACTCGGTAGTGAAATGAGTTGGGCAGCAGTGTCTTTGGCGATACATGGGGCCTGCGGCCGTTCATCATCGGGAAGCGGAAGAGGTGGGATATGAAGCTCAATAAGATCGAGCGGGCCGCAATGAACAATCCGGTGCGGGCCGCGCACCAGCACCACCGGGAGGCGGCGTGGTTCCGGCGGCTCGCCGGCGGCGCATTGGCGGGCCAGCATGTACTCGAGGTCGGCTGCGGTCGCGGGGTGGGTGCGGAGGTGATCCTGGACCGGCTGGGTGCCGCCAACGTCACCGCGTTCGACCTCGACGAATCGATGGTGGAGCTGGCGCGCAAACGACTGCACGGACGTCCGGTGTCGCTATCGGTGGGCGATGTCTGCGACATCGGGGAGCCGACCGGCGGCGTCGACACGGTCGTGGATTTCGGCATCATCCATCACGTGCCGGACTGGCAGCAGGCCGTCACCGAGATCGCTCGGGTGCTTCGGCCCGGCGGCCTGCTCTTGTTCGAGGAGGTTCCGCGCCACGTGCTCGACAGCTGGGCGCTCCGCACGTTCACGGTGCATCCACCCGACAATCGTTTCGAGGCCGACGAATTCGCCGCCGAATTGGCCCGCCATGGGCTGCACGGCACCGGGCGGATCGAAGACCACCTCGCCGGGATGATGTTCGTCGGGGTGGCACGGAAGGCCTGAACCGGCGTGTTGAACCGGGCGTGTTCTTCGGCACCGCGCTCACCAGGCGATTCCGACCAATCCGGGCCCCGCCCTTGGCAGGACTGACCTGGCTGGCTGCAGACCGGTTCCTGCGACGTGAGGGCGACCGACCTCATGACGTGCGATTCGGCGAGCCAATCGATGGCGGCCTGAAAGTTTCGTGGTGACTTCGTCGGCCACCGGTGCCAGACCCGGTTCCCCGGTCACCGGCAGCCACGAGCGCCCCAGCACGTCTGCAACCAGCCATTGTAAGCACGGGCCTGCGCCGCAGGGAGGTCCTCCATCATCGTGGGCGACCGCGGTGATCGGCACGGCTCGCCGCGGTCGACTTTCGCGAAGTATGGACCAACTGCGTAGATCCCAGATAGGTTACGAAAGCGGCATCACGATCGTGCATGGTGGACGTGAGTCCAGATGTTCCCTGACATACGGCTGCAGGGAGTGTTGGGGTTTGGCGCCGACATAGAGGGGCCCGATGGGAGATATTCCTGAGCGTCGATCAAATAAGCCTCCGAACACCCGTGGCGCTGCTGCAGTGGACGGTTTGCGTGGGCGGCGGCACTATCGCAAGACTGCGCGCCGGGCATCTTCCCGGAGCGAAGCCGTGTCGGCTGGGCCCCGGCTTAGACCTCAGGGGAAGCGCCTACGTGGGCAACCGACACCACGAGGGTGTCGGCGCCCGACGCCGGGTCAACGCGGACTTCAGGCGATGCGTTCAGCGGTAATCATGGGCGGTCATCAGAAGCAGCCGTTCGGAAGGAGTGATGACAGTGAATAAGCACATGCATGGCGGGCGGGTTCCACGGCGTGTGGTTCGCGCGGCAGCAGCTGGCGTGGCGGCGGGAATCGTGGCATTCGCAGCAGCGGGCGCGGCGGCGGCGCAGCCACCGCCGGATCCGTGTTCTCCGGCAGCGGTGATGCGGGCACACGCCGCCGCGATGACCCAGATGGCCGACTATCTGGACTCCCGTCCAGACGTCCAGCAGGTGTTCATTGATGCCAGGAGCCAGGGCACACCCGAGGAGCGGCGGGCCGCGATCAAGGCCTACACCGACACCCACCCAGACGTGGCGGCCACGTTCCAGAACATCCACCAACCGGTCAGGGATCTGAGCGCCAGGTGCGGCCTGCCCATGCACCAAGGCATGATGCCCGGGGGTATGGCGCCCGGGGGCATGGCGCCTGGAGCTATGTCGCCTGGAGCTATGGCGCCCGGGGAAATGGCGCCTGGCGGTATGTCGCCCGGGCAGTAAGCGCTGCGCGATAGTGGTCTGAGCAGCGAGGCACCCCAGAAGAGCATCGCGGGCGACGCAGATTCTGTTTGTGCTCGACAGTCAGGACCTCGAGAGGGAGCACACGGTGTTCATAGACATGCGCGCCGGGCCGGCCCGCTCGAGGTGGCCGAACCGGATCCTCGAGGTCACTGTGGAGGCGGCCAGGCCGGCGGGTCTGCTGGGCCGCAAGCGGGTGCTGGACTCCACTCCGCTCGATGACGCATTGGATCGGTGGACACCGTCACATTGATCCCCGAAAGTCGCGGATTGGACCTGGCCCGGGTGAGCACACGCATGCGGCACACGCGATCCAGCGATCAATCCCGTCAAGATCGTTGGTGACGACATGCCCACCGGATTTGATCCGAACGTGGGGCCGTGCTCGCCGTGCGTGGCTCGGCTACAGTCGCCTGCCGAACGGCTGGAAACTCTGCGGGAAAGGGTCCTCGAACAGACAGACCCCTTGGTCACACTGACGCACCTGCTGCATCTGTGCCGTGACGAACACCAGGTGTTATGGGCGCAAGCCACCGATCCGCGGATGCGGGCGATGCTCGCCACAATTCTTCGTCCGATTGAGGCGATCGCCGTGTCCCACCCAGCCGAGTCAACCCTCGACACGCCCACGCGTAGTGCGCTGGCGCAGGCCCTGATTCCTGTCGACAGCGTCGCGCCGGTGATGATCGCCCACGCTCTGGCGCGTTTCGTGGACGAACACTACGGCGAGTTTCTTGCCGACTCGTTCCGACGGCGCAGTCCGTATCAGCCGGCAGTTGGTGACCCGATCCCCTTGGGAGTGCCCGACATTCGCGCCGTGATGGACATGCGGCCCACCGCGCCGCCGTGGCTGTTGGCCAACCGCCTCGACGAAACCCGCCGAGTTCGGCTGGCCGGCGGGTGGGCCACCCAATTTCGAATCGTGTTCGACTACAGCCTGTTTGACGCATTGGCGGATCTGGTCACCATCGATACCATCATCGCCACGTGCCACCCGAACACGGCCTTAACGGAGTTCACGCTGCCCGCGGATCCCGCGCAGCCCGCATTCCCCATCCGGCCAACTAATGTCCGTCAACAACACCGCATCCTCGATGAGCTCATCGGTGCCGCCGCCGACGCCGGCGCCTCGATAGTGGTCCTACCAGAGTTGTGTGTCACCGAGTCGCTGTCGCGACGACTGCAGGCGTGGGTGCGCCGTCCGGACGGACCCCGCCTACTGGTCGCCGGCAGCTACCATCACAGCGATGGTTCACCGCGCAGGCGGCGCAACACCGCGATCGCCTGGGTGCGTGGGCATCCAGACCCGCTGATCCACGAAAAACACTCTCCCGCACAGCATCCGATCGTCGAAGACATCCAACCGCAGGGTTGGCCGGAGTTACGGGTGTACGTCACCGCCGCGGGCTGGCATATTGTGATGGCCATCTGCCGCGACCTTCTCAACCCGCAGGCAGTGCACGCCTTAACGGAGGCCGGTGCCAACCTCGTGCTGGTTCCCGCGATGAGCGAACGCCTGACCCCATTCACCGGCCAGATCGCCCACCTCGTCGGTTCTTCTCAGGCGCTGGTCGCGGTGGCCAACAACCCTGCGGACTGGGCCGATCCCGACAACCACGCCGTGCACCGTCCGGCGCGCGCGCTGTTCGGGCACCCCGGTCTGGGACAGCAGACCCGCCTGGTTGCGTCCGCGGACGCCGCGGCCGGTTTCACAACCATGCACGTGCGGTCAGCACTGATCGGCTGGACCAGCACAGAGGTCCAGGCCGGGCCTGACCGGGCACCGCATTCGGGTTCACCGTCACCGGCGGTGCTTCCGCAATGGGCGCAGTCATTGGCCGCGGCAATGGCCCGGCGCTACCCGCAGCTCACCCAAGAACCCCAGCAGGTCGTCACGCTGCGGCCAGCGGCAGTATTGGTAGTGCTCACCAGTGGACCGGCGGGGCCACGGGTGCTTCTCACCGAACGCGCCACGGATCTGCGCGACTACCCGGGTCGACTGACATTTCCCGGCGGCGGCCAAGATTCGGGCGACACCGGCCCGATCGACACCGCCCTGCGCGAGGCGGCCGAGGAGATCGGGCTCAACCCGCACAGCGTGCACCTCCTCGGCGCCCTGCCCGCGATGACCGACCCGGAATCGAAGTTCTTGGTGACCCCGGTACTCACCTGGTGTGCCCGCCCGGAATACAGCGGGCCAGTCAACCTCGCTGAAGTCGCCTCGATTCGCGAGCTGGACGTGTGCGCATTCGGTACTCGATTAAGCGACGCCAATCCGGCCCAGCAACAACAGCATTCGAATAGCGGCACGGAGCCAGACCTGAACCGCCTCGGTGCGCTGACCGCTACGGTGATCGACATACTGAGCGGCTTGCTCGGGGCGGACACAACACCAGATAAATCCGCCACGGATCCTGCAACGACATGAACTCGATTCGCACAGCGCGCAGGCGTGAACGGCCATCGGGCCGGCACGCGGACCGGTCAGTACATCTTTTTCCTCGAAGGCACAACACTTTTGGTCTTCCCGCATGCGCGGCCAGCCACGAGCCCTACCTTCGGCGTGGGCGCGACGTCAACGCGAGGTAGGCGCCCACCGATCCCAGGCCGGCACCCACGACAGAGACGGCCCGGGACCGTCGGTGGCGCGGATCGGCGACCATGACGTCCCCGATAGAACGCACCAGAGCGGCGATTATCAGCGCCGCACCTAACCGGTGACCGGTCGCCTCGAGCCTGCCGACGAATGGCTCCAACTCGGCTGCACGAAGGTGAACTTCGGGTCCACCGGCATCAAGCACGTCTCGCAACCGGCGCAACTGGTCCGGTAGTTCCGCGGTAAAGTCGAGCACGTCGACGCCGGCTTGGCCGAATCGGCGGGCCAATGCGTCCAGCGAATACCGGCCGGCGACAAGGCGACGGGCGTAGGGACCGATGATCGCGGCCAGCTGAAATGCCGGATCGAGTTCTGCCCCTAGGCCTTCGGCCATGACAAGCATCTTCAACTGCAACGCCAGTTCGCGCTGCAGTTTCAGGTGGTGCTGGCGGACCACCGCGAGTACATCGTGGATCAACGCTGCGATCGGGATGTTCCCCAGCGCTCGTCCGGTGTAGCGCTGCAGGATGGGCGCCAGGTCCGCGGTAAGTGCGGACACGTTGATCGTGCCCTTGGTTGAACTGAGTTCGGCGACAGCCGAAGCCACGCGGCGAGGATTCTGCCCGGCCAGCGCGATAAGCAGCGCGGCGAGTTGCTCGCGCAGGCGTTCATCGATCTCACCCGCCATGCCGAAATCAATCAGGCCAATGCGGCCGTCAGGTTCGACGAAGAGATTGCCCGGGTGGGGATCGGCGTGGAAGAACCCGTCCTCGAAGATCATTTTCGCGACCGCCCGAGCCGCGTTGTCCGCCAAGACTCGCCGGTCTATACCGGCGGCGTCGAGCGCGTGCACGTCATTGATCTTGATTCCCCTGATGCGCTCGATGGTCAACACGCGCGAGGTGGTGGTGTCCCAATAGATTCGGGGGATCCGGATCGTGGGGCTGGCGGCGAAGTTGGCGGCGAATCGCTCGGCGTTGCGGGCTTCGTGCAGGTAGTCGAGTTCGGCCCGCAAGGTATCGGCGAACTCTTCGGCGATGCCCACCAGGTCGTAGTCGGCGGCCGCCTCCCAGCGCCGACTCGCGCGTGCCGCGAGATTGCGCAGAACCTCCAAATCCTGCTCGACCTGTTCGACTGCATGCGGGCGGCGCACCTTGACCACGACTTCGGTCCCGTCGTGCAGGGTGGCGGCGTGCGCCTGCCCCAGTGAGGCGCTGGCCAACGGTTCCAGGTCGAAGGTCGCGAAGATCTGCGACGGGGGACCTGCAAGCTCACGTTCGACGAGCTCGGTGATCACCGGAGCGGGAACTGGTGGGGCCGAGTCCTGCAGCTTGGCCAATTCCTGTCGGTAGGGCTCGGGCAGCAGATCCGGGCGGGTGGACAGGATTTGGCCCAGCTTGACGAAGCTGGGGCCGAGCTGCTCAAGAGCCAGCCTCAGGTGGTCGGGGTTGGAATAGGGCTGTTCGCGGCGTTCATGACCCAGCAGTCCGTGGTGCAGCGGCACCCATCGTTGCAGACCCGCCACGCCGATGAAGAATCCAAAACCATGGCGCGCCAGGGTTTCCGCGATCTGCCGGTACCGCTCACCGTGGGCCATGGCTTACAACTTCAGCTCAGTGGGGGAGGGCTCCGGCGCCGCAGACGATAACGGCACTTCCCAGAGTTCGCCCGCGTTCAGTGTCTTTTCGATGCCCTCGACGCAGAGTTGGACCGGGGCGGCCGAACACGGCGGCAGATGTAGTCGTGCCTGCTGCTGGGTCAGATCGACGCTGATCGGCTGACCGCGGTAGCGCAGCCGAAACGACGCCGCGGTGAGCTCTGCGGGCAACACCGGGTGTAGCCACAGCACATCGCCTCGGGTCTCCACGCCGCCATAGCAGCGGATCACCATGTCGGCGGTGCCAGCCATGGCACCGATGTGGACGCCTTCGCGGGTGGCGCCTCCTTGGGTGTCGGCCAGATCGGCCTGCAGCGCCTCGGTGAACAGCGACCACGATCGTCGCCGGTCGGTGCGCGCCGACACCCACCCGTGGGCCAGCCTGCTCAACGTCGACCCGTGGCTGGTGCGGGCCAGGTAGTAGCGAACCGTGCGAACAATCAGCTCCGGCGGCAGCTCGTAGCCGAGCTCGGCGAACACGGCGCGCAGTTCCTCGGCCGAAAACAGGTAGAACAACATCAGCACATCGGCCTGCTTGGAGAGCTTGTAGCGGTTGGTGGTGTCGCCCTCGGCGTGCAAGATCAGATCCAAACGTCCGATGTTGCCGTAGCGGCTGCGGTAGCGATCCCAATCGAATTCGGCCAGCTCGTCGTAGCCGTCGAACTGGCTGATGACGCCGTCGTGGAAGGGGACACGCAGCCTGCTGCCGACTCGGCGCCAATGGGCCGGCTCCTCGGGCTGGAGGTGGAGGCGACGCCAGAGTTGCTCACAGTCACGATGTGCCAACAGCGCCACCGTCTCCTGCGCGCGGGCCAGCACCCAGGCGGCCAGGACATTGGTGTAGGCGTTGTTGCGCAGTCCCTGCCCGGGTGTGTCGGGGTAGCCGTCGTGATATTCGTCGGGTCCCATCACCCCGACGATGTCGAAGCGGTCATCGGCCGGGTCGTGTGCCGCCAAGCTGGCGAACAGCCGCGCCACTTCGACCAGGATCTCCGCCCCGTAGTCGGTGAGAAATCCGATGTCGCCGGTGGCCTGGTGGTACTGCCACACGCTGTAGGCGACGGCCAGCCCGACGTGGCGCTGACGGTGCGAGTTGTCCGGTACCCATTGTCCGTTGCGGACGTTGAGCAGTTGTGTGGGTGTTTCTTCGCGGCCCTCGCTGCCGGACTGCCATGGGAACATCGCGCCGGCCAGGCCTGCGGCGCGGGCAGCGGCGCGGGCGGCGCCCAGGCGGCGATAGCGGTACAGCAACAAGGACCGGGTCAGTTCGGGTTGGCGCAGGGTCAGCATCGGATAGACGAACAGTTCGTCCCAGAAGATGTGGCCGCGGTAGCCCTCGCCGTGCAGGCCTCGGGCCGGCAGGCCGGCATCGAGGTCTGGGCTCGCGGCCGAAATGGTTTGTAGCACATGGAAAATGTGCAGATTCAATGCCAGCGACTGCTGCGGGCCCGCGGCCAGATCGATCCCGAATCGCTGCCACATCTGCTCCCACGCCTGCTCGTGGTCCTCGAACAGCTCGCCGAATCCGGGAGCCCGGCCGATGCGGTTGCATGCGTCCGCGGCGGCGGTCGAGATGGCCCGGTCCCGAGAGGTGGCCACCGCCGCGACTTTCTCTATCGCCACGTGTGTGCCCGGCTCGAGGTGCACAGTCAAGGTGTGTCCTGCGTAGGCGGGCGCCAGCACAGGCTCGCGGTTGATCACTGCGTCAACGCCGCGGACACGGGTGCGCGCGACGGTGGCGATGCTGATGTGAGATTGGCTTGTCGCAACGTCGGCGAGCACAGTTTCGCGGTCGACTTCTGTTGTGGCTGTGGGGATGAGATGGTGGTGGGCCAGCTCGTGGTCGGCGGGCACATTGCGGTTGGCGACGTCGGCGTTGATTCCGGACTCGACAATCATGTCCCCGGACCAGTTTTCGGATTCGAGCATGACTTCGAGGGCGGCCAGGTGTGGATGGGTCAGGGACTGTATCTGTCGTGACGTGAGTCGCACGGTGCGGCCGGCCGTGTCGCGGTAGCGGTTGGTACGTGTCAGGACGCCGGCGCGGATGTCGAGTGTCTGCTCGTGGCTTACCATGTCCGGCGATCCTGGACGCAACGGCGCCCCGCCGGCGAACCGTACCGTTAGATGCGTCCAGTCTGGGGCGTTGACTAGGTGTTCGGTCTCGACGGTGGCTCCGTTCAGATCGGTGGTGAGCCGGTTGTAGACCCCCGCGAGGTAAGTACCCGGGTAATGGACGTTGTCGGCGGTGCTGCCGGCGACGGCGCCGCGGGTGGCCCAATAGCCGTTGCCGAGCGTGCACAGAGCCTCCCGGGTCCCTTCCTGTGCTGGGTCGAAGTGGTCGTAGACCAGCTGCCACCCGGCCTGGGCGGGGACCGTCGCGCCGCCGCACCATGCCCGGTTTGCGTGGCCGCGGCCGCTCGGGGTCGGCGGCATCTGGGTGAGGTCGGTCACCACCACGTCCGCACCCGCGTCGGCCAGCGCTGATCCGGCTCCGGTGCGATCGACCCCCACGACCAGACCAAAACCTCCGTCTGCGGCGGCGCTGACACCGGCGGTGGCATCTTCGAACACGATCGCATCGCACGGCGGCACGGATAGCCGGCGGGCCGCCTCGATGAACATCGCCGGGTCGGGTTTGCCGGGCAGCGACAGCCGCATCGCGTCGATGCCATCGACACGCACCGAGAAGAAGTGTGTCACCCCGCCCGCGTCAAGAACCGCCTGACTGTTGCGGCTGGAGGTCACCAGCGCCGCGGGCACATTGCGCGCCTGAAGTTCGACGAGCAGTTTTCTCGCGTCGGGAAACACCGACACCCCTGCCTGGGCAAGCAGGTCCTCGAAGATCCGCTGTTTGCGTGCGCCGAGTCCGTACACGGTCAGTTGCTCCGGGCCATCATCGGTGCTTCCGACCGGCACGTCGAGACCGCGCGAGGCCAGCAGTGCGCTTACACCGCCTTCGCGGGTGCGCCCGTCGACGTAGGTGCGGTAGTCGCGTTCCGCGTCGAAGGGCGGCTGGCGGTCACTCCCGATGGTGGGAAGGACCGTGTCGAACAGCATCTTCCACGCCGCCGCGTGCACGGTTGCGGTGTCGGTGATCACCCCGTCCATGTCGAAGATCGCCGCGCCGTAGCCGTTGCGGGTACGCCCGGCAGGCACCGGCAGGTGGTCGAGGTGCATCAGCAACACCGACCGGAACTGCCGGACCCGGCCCCGTCGCAGCGGGTCGCGGTGAACCGGCTGTCCCCGGGCCAAACGTGCGCCGATACAGGGCCCAATCGGGGTCCTGCCGGATGCGGCGGGAGGAGGATCTCGGCAGCCGGTTGCGGTCGGTCCTCGGGAAAGACAGCCATCGTCGTTATCGGTCCTTGATCGTGGCGTGCGCCATCTACTAGCGCCAACAGTACTGGGCAGGTGCGCATGAGCGTAGGGGCCCGATCTGCTGGTTGGCGCCAGACCGACAAGTTCAGGGACTTTCGTCAGTCGGATTTGGGCCTTTCGGTGGGCCGACAGCAGACGTTGTCCCATTGGGCTGCTCGCCCGAGGGGTGCAACGTTGGCGACGTAATGCACTACACCCTTAGCTACACGGAGGTTATCGCCGACAAGATCGACGAGGCGCTCGGCGCCGAGGACACGGCCGACGAGCCTGAACGTCGTCTCGCTGGTGGCACAGCGACATCGAACATCAAGAGACCGAGCACAGTCAGCCGAAAGGACTACATGCCATGAACATTCGGCTTGTTGCCGCTGCCGCAGTTGTCACGCTGGCTGCAGCGCTGGCGGGCTGTTCCGGCGCAACGACGGTTTCGTCAAACCAGCCACTGACGACAACATCGCCGGCAGGGACGAGCAGAGTCGTCTCCGGGTCGGTGTGGGTGGCCGACGAGGGCGGTGAAAGCCTGACCGTCGTGGATGCGGCCACAAACACCGTGGCGATGACCGTGACCGGCATCAAAGGACCGCACAACGTTCAAGTCGGCCGCGCCGGGGCAACCGTGTACGCCGTCAGCGACAGCAACACGGTGATGGCCATCGACGCAGCCACGTACACGGTCGCCGCGGTCGCAGCCACAGGATCAGCTCCGGCCCATGTGATCGAGGTACCGAACGGCAAAGTTTATGTCTCCAATTCCGGGGATGGCACTGTGTCGGTGTACCAGGCTCGGGGCCTTGAGGCGACGGGCCGGATCGACCTGGGCGGGATGCCCCACGGACTACGCCCCGCCGCCGGCGGCTCGCTGATCGTGGTGGCCAACACGATGGCTGGGACGGTCGATCTCATCGACCCTGCCAACGATCGGTTCTTGGGCTCTGTCCCGGTGGGCCCCGGCCCGGCGCAGGTTGCAGTCACCGCCGATGGACGGTACGCCTACGCCGGTATCACCGACCCTCCGGCAGTGGTGAAAGTGGATCTGACCGCCCGCAAGGTTGTTGGCACCGCACAGGTGTCCGCCTCTCCGGTCCAGGTGTACCTGACGCCGGACGAGACAACTGTGTTGTCGGCCGATCAGGGCACTGCAGAAAAGCCCGGACATGCGCTGTCGGTGATCGATACCGCGGCAATGACCGTTCGCGGCACCGTCGGCACCGGCTCGGGGCCACACGGAGTAGTCATCGACACTTCCGGAACGCGGGCATGGGTCACAAACACCTACGACAACACGGTGTCCGTCATCGACCTACCCAGCCGGTCGATTGTGGCGACAATCGCTGTCGGCACGGGTCCCAGCGGGATCAGCTACACGTCGCGCCCCCCGGCCGCATCCGGCACAACGACCGCCACGCTGAAAGTCCCAGCACAATCCCCGAGCGTCCAAGACCACACTGCGCACCATTAACCAAGGCGGGCATGAGCAGACGCAGCGCCTTTGACGTCCGTGGACACGTGAAGGTCTTTGGTTAGTCCGAGATTGTGCCTAATGGACACCCGATCGCGGACGTTGTCCCATCGGCTCGCGCAGCTGGCCGATGCAACGTTGAAACGTCACTGCTAGAACAATCACAGAAGGTGTGCGATGGCAGATGCAGCCTACGGCTTGTGGCCGTTAGTACTCGTGAACACCTTGCTATTCGCGGCATTTGGACTGAGTTTCTTTCACCCACGAACGAATCATGATTGGCGGGCGATGGGTGCATACACCGCCTTCTTGGTGGCGCTGTTCACCGAAATGTATGGCATCCCGTTAACCGTGTATCTGCTCGGGAGCTGGCTTGGATCACGGTTCCCGCTGCTGCGCGACACCCACGCCGGCGGGCACCTGTGGAATGACCTGATCGGTTGGACCGGCGACCCACATCTAAGCCCCTTCCATCTCGCCAGCTATGTGGCAATCGGCGCGGGCTTCTGGCTCATCGCAGCCGGCTGGCGGCATCTGCACGAGGCGGCCCGGGCCGATCGGCTCGCCACCACCGGACCGTATGCTTGGGTACGGCATCCGCAATACGACGGCTTTCTGCTGGTGATGATGGGCTTCTTGTTGCAGTGGCCGACAATCCCCACCCTGATCATGTTCCCCGTGCTCGTCTATATCTACGCGCGACTGGCTCGCACCGAAGAACGCGCGGTAGCGGACCGATTCGGCCAGCAGTGGAACGAATACGCAGCGCGAACCTCGGCATTCGTGCCCCACATCCGCTCGCTCACACGTAAACCGCCCCATACGCCTCTCGTTCAGCGGTGAGGACCGTCGCGACTGATTGGCCAGTAGGTGAGGTCGCCGGATGCGATTACTGGCTCTCGGGGATACGGCGCGGTGGGCGCGCGGGCCGACCGGGTGGTCGACCTGCACGATCCCGGTGCCGGTTCCCTGCGGGCGGCGCTGGGCGAGGTGGATGTCGCGCTCATAGTGACGATGGGACCGGGCGCCAACGATCCGACGCTGCAAGTCTTTTCATGCCGAGTAAGCCGCGTCCGTCCAACCACGGCGCGGATTTCGTGCGCAGGCTGAACGCGAGCGCCGAACGGCGAAGCGAACAGTCAAGGATTGGGGAGAAGCTCAACGCGGGGTCGAACCGCCAACCACAAATCGCGGTGCTCACCGAGGCGCTGGCCCGGGCTGCCAGTGCATGTCCCCGGGCACGACACCGAGGGCAAGCGGGAGATCCTGGTCTGCACCGCCATCGCCGAGCGACCCGGGCCTTCGCTGAGCACTGCAGTGAGCAGAGGCCGTTACGCCTACGCTGCTCGTGCGCATCGGTCTCGCCGCGTGCTACTTGCCGGATCGGTCGGTGCGTTCGTTGGTTGTCATGAGTAGCAGGATCAGCGGTCCGACGATCATTGCCAACGGGAGGAGCAATAGCGCGATCCCGTGGGTGACCAACACGATGGCGGCGAAGAGCACGCCCAAGGTGATAAGGACGTACGCAGATATGTGGTGGTTGTTTGACATTGCGCCGCGTGCCGGTCGCGTGCCTAGAGGACAATGTCGATCACTGCAGGGCCAGATGTCATTCGCGAGCGCCGTCATCTTGTTGGTGACGCCAGGCAAAGCCGCCCTGACAGCCTGGCCGCGGCTCGTCATTGTGGCGCGGACAGAAGACATTTCGTGTGCGGCGCCTCGCTGAAGTGCTCCCGAAGTCACTCAGCCAGCCAGCGCAGGGCCGAGATGTCGTCGCCGAGTCGCCCGACTTCTCGCCTCACCGACCGAGCCGGCACAAGTGCTAGCGTCGCGTCCGTGACGGGAAATGCGGCCTCCCCGCTGCGCATTGGCATCCTGGGCGCAGCGCGTATCGCACCGATGGCGCTCATCAAGCCAGCCAAACGAAACGACGAGGTCGTGGTCGCCGCTGTGGCGGCGCGCGACGTCTCGCGTGCCCGGGCCTTTGCCGCCAAACACGGCATCGCCCGGGTCCACGCAAGCTACGAGACACTGATCGCCGACGCGGACCTCGACGCAATCTACAACCCGCTGCCGAACAGCTTGCACGGCCGGTGGACCCGCGCCGCACTGGCCAGCGGCAAGCACGTGCTGTGCGAAAAGCCGTTCACCGCCAACGCCGCCGAAGCCAGTGAGATCGCCGAACTCGCCGCGAAGTCCGGCCGGGTCGTGATGGAGGCGTTCCATTACTACTACCACCCGCTGGCTGCGCGAATTAGGCAGATCATTGCCTCGGACGAATTGGGGAAGCTTGAGCGGGTGGAGGCGACCTTGTGCTACCCGCTACCGAAGTTCTCCGACATCCGCTACAACTACTCGCTCGCCGGCGGCGCGACGATGGACGCCGGGTGCTATGCGGTCCATATGGCCCGCACGTTCGGCGGTGCAACTCCGGAAGTTGTTTCGGCGCAGGCGAAACTGCAGGATCGGCAGATCGACCGGGCCATGACGGCCGAGTTTGCCGGCGGGCACACCGGCCGGGTCCACTGCTCGATGTGGTCGTCGGATCTGCTGCAGATCAGCGCGAAGGTGGTTGGCGACCAGGGCGAGCTGCGCGTGCTCAATCCGGTAATGCCCCAGTTCTTTCACCGGCTCTCCGTCCGATCAGCCGACGGCACGCGGGTGGAGCGTTTCTCGCGCCGCGCGTCCTACGCATATCAGCTCGACGCTTTCGCCGCGGCAGTGCTGCGCGGCGAACCGGTGACCACGACGCCCGAAGACGCGGTCGAGAACATGACCGTCATCGATGCGATCTATCGCGCCGCTGGCCTCCCACTCCGCGAACCCAGCTGAACGCGCCCGACGCGTTGCTGGCTTGCCGTGCCGCGCAGGACCGATCCGTCACGAGGCGAAACCGCTGGTGAAGACGCCGGCAGCGGAGTCGTCATCCAGCAACAAGGGTGCGGCCCTGCTGGCGTGAACGTGCGAGCACCAACGAAGCAACAACCAGCAGGCCGCCGAGCCAGGCCAGCCCGGCCAGCAGTGGTCCGGTCTGGTCGAAGTGTGCGGTCAGGCCGGTGTCGAAAAGTACCTTGGTCCAGCCGTATCCAGGTAGCAGATTTGCCCATTCCTCGGGTACGGGACGAAGCATCGGGCTCTGAGCGATCCCCAGATCGAGAAACGGGACCAAGAAGGCGATGAACACCCCAGCCACGCGGCCAAACAGCGGTCCGATGATCACGCCGACCAGCGCATAGGTCATGCCGAGCAGTAGGTTGGCGCCGGCGTACCCGGCCCATTGAGCGGCATCGAACACGGTCGCCGTCATGGCCAGCGCGGCCACCGATATGACGACAACGGCAACGGCGACGACGCCGAGCCGGGCCGCCACCACGACGCGCGTGCGGTAGCCGGCCAGCCGCAGCCGTCCGTCTCCGGCTGCGGCGTCGATGACCACGAACATGCCGGCCAGGGCGGCCAGCCCCGCGATCGCGATCGGTGCCATGGTTCCGGCATGCACCTCTGGGAACCAGAACGATGCGGTGCGGGAGGCGCCGTCCTCGGTCACGGTGAGGAGTAGGTTGCGAGCCGGTGTGGTGATCTTCGCAAGCAGCACGAACAGCACCGGCACAATCACCAGGAGTACCAGCAGCACCGGGTTTCGGCGCAGATCGACCAGACCGAACCGCAGCGCGGTAGCCAACTGTCCAGAAGTGCGATGGCTGCGTCGGCCGGTGCGTGAGCCCGCCGCCAACACCGCCGCGGCGACCACAACCGCACCCACGACCCAGACAAGGGAAATTCCGAGATCGCCCAGCCGCCCACCGTGACGCGATGGCAGGTCGACCATCCACAGCGTGACGAAATGCGTTGGGAAGAACCGCGATATCACGTAGTCGCCACCGCTGCCCCCGGGACCGAAGAACACGTCGATTATCCAGATGAGCAGGATCGCCACCGCGCCGTTGACCGGATTGCTAACCGCCACACCCACAAGCGCGCCGATCGCCAGATAGATGACGGCGAACATCAAAGTGCCAGCGATCACGCGGCCCGGATCGTCGATTCCCGTGCGCACCGCCAACGCGACCAACGCCACCGCCGACACCAGGCCAGCCAGCAGCAGCCCGGTGCCCGCCCGGCCGGCGATCAGACGTGCCGGCGGCAAGCCGGCCAGCAGCATCCGCTTGTCAGCGGCGCGGGCTGAACGGACTTGGAAGTACATCGCCAGGCTGGAGAGGAAGCCGGCCGCCCAGCCCGCCGTCGTGGTCTCAAGCGCGGGGCCGAGCTCCCCGCCCAACAACTCCATCGCATCGGCCAATGAGCGGGCCGCCACCATGACGAACACCAGCGGTACCAGGACCATGACTATCAAGTTCACTGGATTGCGCACATAGCCGGCGACAAATGACCGGGTCAGCAGCAGTGTTGGCCGCCATTGCTCATGCACCGCGGTCGTCATCGCTGGACGGCCTGCCCCGTGCACACCTGCCCGTTGCAGAGCTGAAGGATGCGGTCGAAGCGATGTTCGTCGGCCACGAAATGGCTGATGATCAGCACCGATCGTCCCGCTTCGCGGCGATGGCTCATCAACTCCCAGAACTTCAGGTAGGTGTCCCAGTCGAGTCCGGCGTAGGGCTCGTCAAGCAACAAGACTTGAGGGTCGGGCAGCATAGCTAGGGTCAGGTTGAGCTTGGCCAACGTGCCGCCGGAGAGGCGGTCGGCGCGTGTGCCCGCATATCGTTCAAAGCCCAACGCTTCGTATAGGTCTCGGCGGGCACGCCGTTCGGCCTCGTGGGTCATTCGGTAGGCGCGGGCGAACAGTTCGATGTGCTCGTCGCACGTCAGCCGGTCATAGACGACCGGCTGCTGCGGGCAATAGCCGAGGATCCCCGAGCGGGTCACGGTCCCAGCGTCGGGGGCCAATTCGCCGACGAGGATCTTCATCATCGTCGACTTGCCGGAACCGTTCTCGCCCACCAATACGACGACCTCACCCGGAGAGAGGGTCAGATCGACGCCCCGCAGCACCGACTGGCGGTGCGACACGGGCCACATGCCCTGGCGAAACGACTTTTCAATCCCCTGTGCCGACAGCACAGACAGGGACGACCCTGTCACCGGCTCATCGGATGTCGCTGTTGCGGTCGCCTTGTGATTCATGATCGATCGGTACTCGATCGGTTAGGAGCGTCCGGAGGAGTCGTGGTGTTGATGCGTGTCATCGCTACTGCCATCGGACCCATGACCGTGGCCGCCACCCATCATGAACATCATCATCAGCGGGCACGCCAACACCACCAGCAGGAGTAAGAGCGTCGAGATTGGCACCCCGACGACGACTGCGGCGACGATCGCGGCGGCCAAGGCTATTGCGTACCACGGGTAATACTGGCGCTTCATCTTGTTTCCTTCCGTTCAGGTTTGGATTAACGGTGCGCCACTTGCGTGGCGAAGCCAATGGGACTACGGACTTGATCCGTAGCACAAAGGTCATCATCTGTATGGACCAAAGTCCCTATGGGTTCGCGGCCGTATCGCCGTTGCCGGGATGCGGTAGCCGCCAACGGGCGCGGCGAGCGCGACGCTCAAAGCCAGTACTTTTGACCCTCCGGGCCGCGCCGACAAGGAGCATGTCGTCACAGCGGGGCTCGATCGTCCAGTGCCGTGCAACCCATGGCAGAGGTGATTGATTAGTGTTGGCGGCGTGTCGATGACGGTGCCTCGCTCGAGTTGCACTTTCAGATCGACGTGCTTGGCCCCCATCCGTTCACGCGGCCTCTAGGCCGGCTGAGTCAAAGTGGCTGGTGGGCGCTGCTATGCACAGGTCTCGGGCTCATATTGGCAGCACCGTGGTCGTCACGAATTGGTCGCGGATCCAGCCGACGAAAACGGCCCATTCACCGGTCACCAGTGCGATGCCCACGGCGATCAACATGGCGCCACCGACGATCTGTATGCGGCGGGTGTTGCGCCGGAGCCACCCCAACCAGCGCTGCATCGCGCTCGTGCTCAGCGCCAGCAGGACAAATGGCACGCCAAGTCCTAGGCAATACGCGACGATGAGAAGCACCCCGCGTGCCGCAGTTACGCCTTGCGTGCCGGCGGACACGGAGAGGACGCCGGCCAGCGTGGGTCCCAAGCAGGGCGTCCAGCCGAGCCCGAATGTCGCGCCGAGCAGCGGTGCTCCCACCATGCCGGTCATCCGGCGTGGGTGAAACCTGATGTCGCGCTGCAGCGTTGGGATGAACCCGATGAATACCAGGCCCATGACGATGGTGATTACGCCGCCGATCTGCTGCAGCAGGTTGCTGCTGAGTGCCAGTGCGCCGATCAATCCGAACACTGACGCCGTCGCTGCAACGAACACGACTGTGAACCCGGCGACAAACAATAGGGCAGCACCGGCTGCACGCCACGAATCCCGCGCTGCCGGCGGCTCATCTGGTGAGCCGTTCGCCCCTGCGGCGCCGGCGAGGTAGGACAGATAGCCTGGCACCAAGGGGATGCAACAGGGAGACGCGAAGGAGACGGTACCGGCTAGTGCGGCCGCGCCCAGCCCGAGCAGCAGCGGTCCGGACGCCGCCGCCGCGCCGAAAGCGTCACCGATGCCCTGGGCGTGTGCGCTCATGGCTCTGCCGCGATCCGCTGCACGGCGGGCCGCAGATCCTCGGCGAGCAGCGTCCGCAAGTAGACAGCCGCGACCCTGTGCTTGCGGTCGAGGACCAGCGTGGTGGGTACCACGCTGGTGGGGTAGCCCTTGCCGAGGGCGATCAGGCTGCGCATCGCAGGGTCGAAGATCGACGGGTAGCTTACATTGCGGTCGGTGACGAAATCCTTTGCCGCCGAACGGTCATCCCGCACATCGATACCGAGGAATGCCACGCCGAGGGGTTCGGTCTCACTGAACACCTGCTCCAGCTCTGGAGTCTCGGTGCGACACGGTGCGCACCAGGACCCCCAGATGTTGACCACGACCACCTTGCCGGCGAAATCGGATAGATGGATCGCTCGATCGTCCATCAGCGCGGGACCCGTGAGGTCGCCGATGCTGCCCCGTGACTCCGGCGGATCGTAGTAGAGGTCGGTCTTGCCCCCGGGTGACACGAACTCGAATGTGCCGCCCTGCGCGACGGCATCGCGTCCAGTGGCGCATCCCACCACGATGAGGGCCGCGATGGCGCACACCCCGAGTGCACGCAGGCGATTGGGCATCGGTTCTCCACTGGTGATGGATTTCCATCGGGTCTACTATGCGTGTACGTAGATCGTAGGTCAACGCGTGCGAACGACGGCGCGCAGGATCCTACGCGCCGAAGGGAGTCCCGAATGGAGCAGCTACTCTTGGCGGCCGCCGCGCTGGCCTGCCCGGTTGGTATGGGCGCGATGATGTTCCTGATGATGCGGCCCAGTCGCGGGACGGACATGCCTGAGCGTGAGGAAATGACTCGACTGCGGGCGGAGGTCGACCAGCTGAAGTCTGAACGACAACACCACATCTGAGGTTGCCGAACTCGTTTCCGGCCTGGACGCTGCCCTGTTGACGTGTCCTGCGAAGAACAATTAGGTCGAGGACTAGCTACTAAGCTACGCAGTAGCTTCAGGTGACGACGCGTCTGCAGACGAAGGGAGCGTGTTCATGGCGGCGAGGAAAAGCCCCCGTACGACGGTGAAGTCTTCACGAGATGGACGCAAGGCCATCGCGCGTGCGCAGTCGAGCCGGCGTAGCGGCTGGCTGTGGCTGGCCGCCGGCGTTGTCTTCGCCGCTCCCATTGTGGTGATCGTGATTATCAGCATCATTAAATCGCCCGGACAGCCCACACCGGACACGGAATCGGCGAGCCTGCAGAGTCCACCGGCCACCGTGGCCGCGGGCGGCGAAACGATGCCGCCGTGGCCGGCGCCTGCGGATGCGAGTGCGGCGGTGGCCGCAGCCGGGTTGCCGATGTTAGGTAGCGAAGGGGCCGTGGAGCACATTCACGCCCATCTGGATGTACTCGTTGACGGGCAGCCTGTGGCGGTTCCAGCCGAGTTGGGTATCGACACCAAGCGCGGCACTATTAGCCCGCTGCACACCCATGACGGCAGCGGCGTGATTCACGTTGAGTCCCCGGTGAAAAGACAGTTCAGCCTGGGGGAGGTTTTCACCGAATGGCAGGTGAATTTATCGGCGGACAACATCGGGGCGCTGCGCGCCGTCGACGGTAAGGCCGTGCGCGTTTTCGTCAACGGCGCACAGCAGACCGGAAACCCGGCGGCCATCATGCTGGGCGATCGCGACGAGATCGCCCTGGTCTACGGCGTCCCCCGCCCTGGCGAAACCATTCCCTCGACATACGACTTCGCCGAAGGCGTGTGACGCCAGCCCGACGGCAAGGAAAATTGCACAGGCCGACCGCGAAGGAGGCGACATGGCGGATCTGTCCGAATTCCAGCATCCACGGTTCGCACGCATGTATGAGCGGATCAGCGCCGAGTCGGAGCAGCGTGGCACCGCGCAGCATCGCGACCGAGCTCTTGCTGGCCTGTCCGGCCGGGTGATTGAGGTCGGCGCCGGCAACGGCATGAACTTCGGCCACTATCCGACTACGGTCGCAGAAGTCGTCGCGGTCGAGCCTGAGGATCACCTGCGGACACTGGCTGAGCGGGCTGCTGAAACCGCAGCTGTGCCGGTACACGTGGTGGCCGGTCACGCGACCGCGCTGCCGGTGGCAGATGCCACCTTCGACGGTGCCGTTGCGTCGTTGGTGTTGTGCTCGGTCGCGGATGTGCCGGCCGCATTGGCCGAGCTGCGGCGGGTGCTCAAGCCGAACGGCCAGCTTCGGTTCTTCGAGCACGTGCGTTCGACCAAACCATGGTTCGCGTTGGTGGAGGATGCCCTCACGCCGCTGTGGTCACGGGTGGGTGGGGGCTGTCACCTCAACCGCGACACTGCGGCGGCTATCCGCGCCGCGGGATTCGCCATCGAATCCCTTCAACGGTTCCACTACGCGCCGCTGCGGTTCTTTCCATCCCAGGCCCACATTCTGGGAATCGCCCGCCCCGGCACGTGAGTTACTCAGGAGAGGGATAGAGGATGCGGCGCGTCACGAGATGCTTTGGGTCGGTGAGGATTTCCTCGGTGATACGGCCGCGGTCGTCGAGAGTGAGCTGAACGTTGATGGAGGCGGCGGGATAACCCAGCGCCAAGCGCACCACCGTGCCTGGGGGCGAGGTTCGCGCCGCGATCGGCGCGGTGCCATCGGCATAGGGCTCCTGGGAGAGGAAGAAGGCGGCGTCCAGGTCGAGCCGGTTCGGTTCGGGTGGGTCGGCGGTGGTGTCGCTGGTGACGGTTTCATAGACCGCGAGCCTGCCGGCCGCGCGGGTCGCGGCGACGGCTGCGGCCAGATCAGCCGCGCCGGGACGCGGTGGCCACGATACGATCAGCCCGGTGGCGCCGCCGGGCCAGCCTGTGGCTCCGGCGCGCAGCGTCAACACATTGTCACCGTCACGCCACGCCAGCCGCGTGAAATAGCATCCGCTGCCGCAGCCGGTCAGCGCGAGAGCCGACTCACCTAGCGAGGCCGCCAAGCTGTAGTCCTGGCCGGGTTCAGCAGCGTAGTAGTCGCCGCGCCGCGGTGTGGACAGCCGGACCACGAGCAGCCCTTCACTGGCGGTCAGGCTGATACCGACCTGGCCGGCCAGGGTGCCCAGCGACACGACAGGACCGGTTGGTTGCGGCGGCAGCGCCGCCGCCGTCCCGGTGGGCGGCGGTGTGGACACCAGCACAGCGCTGGCTGCCAGCACGACCACCAGAAGCGCGGCTTCGATGGCCATCGCTCTCCGTATCCGCGTCGCCTGACGGGTATCGCGGTGGATCAGCCTCGAGGACAGCGCCGCCGCCGACGCTGCCACGACGAGCCCGAGTTTGATCAGCAGCACCTTGCCGTAGGTGGTTGAGACCAGTTGCGGCAGGGGGACTAACATCAGCGCGCTGATCACACCCGTGGCCACCACCACGAGATAGGTCACCACCGCCAGCCGGACATAGGAGGCCAAGACCCAACGGAGGGCGTTTGGCACCGCTCGCCACGCCACCACCGCCCGCGTTGTGTGCACGAGCGCGCCCACCCAAACCGTGACCGCCGCCAGGTGCACCCCGGTCAGAACCGCGCCCCAGCCGCCGAATGTTGTGCCCGCATGCGAGCGGATCCCGTCGGCGGCGATCACCACCGCCAGCGGAACCAGAGCCCACCGACCCCGACTCGCAAGGGCCAACGCAGTCAACAGTCCACCGGCCTCAATCAACAGCAACACACCCGCGCGGCCATCCCACACCGCACTGACGGTGCCGGCGTCAAGGGCCCGACCAGCGACCAAAGCCATCGCCGCGATGAGCGCAACCACCATCCCTGCAGGCGCCCACGACCGCACGGGTGACAAATCCGGGCGTGCAGCACGTGCAGCATCGGTCGCACGGCGACCAATCAAGCCACCGACTGCGGCGGCCAACCCGGCGAAAAGCAGCCAGCGCAACGCACTTTCACCCCAAGCCGGCGTCGCGGAAGCGGTTGGCGCGGCAGCCGACAGCGTCACGCCGACCGCGAAGCGGAACTCCTGCTCGACCTGATCACCGTCACCGCCGGTGACGCGCCAACGGACCGCATAGGTCCCCGGCGCTAAAGCAGAAACCGGCGCGGCGGTGACGAAGCGGCCGTCGCGCGCGAGGTTGGCCGGCCCGACCGGTACGTCGCGGCGGGATTGATCCAGCACCACAATCGCGCGCATGCCGATGGTGACAGGTTCGTTGAACAGCAGTGTGATCGCCTCGGGTGACGTCGCAACCGCGGTCTCTGCTGTGGGTTCGGTGAACAGCAACGTGGGATGCGCCTGCGCGCTACCCGCCCCCGGCCCCACCGATATCTGCACGGCGAACGCAAACGCGATGAGCCCACACCGCAGCGAGGTGATGATGCGGGGACACCGACTCGGCCATTGGGCGCCGTCGACACAAAGGGCGCCATTGTGAAGCCGGTGTCTGCAACCCTCGCTTGCCGGCCCCCTGACACCAGGTAACGACGCGCCCGGCGCGGTCGCGCGTAACCTAGCATCGGTTGATGGGGACATGGCCTTCGTTCTGCTGCTAAGGCAACGATTTTCGCCCATGGCAAGAACCGGGTGAGGCGGATTCTTGGCCGTTGTCGGGCGCTATCGCGGCAACGGCAGTCGTCACCGGCGGGAAGAAGCTGCGCCAGTCTCCTTCGTCCCATAATCGTCGCGAGACGGTGGCGGGCATCAGCGGCTGCCGATCCGGGCCTGGCTGAACGCACGAAGTCTGCGCGCTGCACCCGTGCCGCCTTTGACGTTATGCATGGGACAAGCCTTCGATTACCAAACCGTATGGAACGGCATTACGCTCTTGGTACGTAGACCATACGCCGTTCCGCCGAAGGGGCGCACCATGCGTGACAGAGGCTCGACACGGACAGCCGGGAGGCCAACGGTGCGTACACGCGGATTTGGCGAACTCGAAGCCGTCATCATGGACCGCATCTGGAACCGTGGTTCCGACACGACGACGACGGTGCGAGAAATATTCGACGAACTAGCGGCAGAACGCGACATCGCCTACACCACAGTAATGTCCACGATGGACAATCTGCACAGCAAGGGCTACCTGGCCCGAGAGCGCGACGGCAAAGCTTACCGGTATTGGCCCACCTTGACCCGGGAGCAACACAGCGCAAGCCTCATGCGCGCGGCGTTGGACTCCGGCGGCCAACCCGATCTGGTTCTCAGCTACTTCCTCGAACAAATCGGCCCCGAGGAGTCGGCGCGCCTGCGTGCCGCGCTCCGTCGACGGACGAAGCGAGCGGCCAAGCGCTAAGCGCGAGGGCCGGCTCTCAATGGTGCGCGACGCGAGAGGTGTCGATTCGGCGGACGCCGCGAGACGAGTTCTTGCTGCAGCCCGCGGTGACAGAGCCGGTCAGGGGATCCGGTTGCGCGCCGGAGAGAATCGCTCGAGCTGAACGGGTGGCCCTCCGAGCGGCGGCGGAGGCAAGACGCGGGGCTGCCCGTCGGCCACCATGGTGACCGCACCGTTCTCTCGATCTATGTTCAGCGTGCCGTGCTGGAAGTTCTGCACAATCCATTGCGGCGCTTGGATCTGGCCGCTTGTGGGCAAGCCGAGTGTGCTGCGCTCGTAACCCAGCGTCGCCCAGGCGTCATAGATCGCTCCGGTCAAAGGTTGCGCTCCGGTGGCCGGTGACCAGTAGATCGCTCCCTGGGAAAAGATGACGTAGCGCGCTGGACCAGCACCGGGGGCTTCCGGCGACCTCACCGGACCCAACACACCGCTGGCGCCACCGAGCGCTTGCCATCGCGCAAAAATCGCCCCACCCCGCATCGACTCCTCCACGTCCTCTGCCGTGGGAGGCTGGTTGAAACGCGCGGCGATATCGCGGATCCGATCCAGGAACGCGTAGGCGGCGTTGCCCGGGCATGCGGTATCGCCGACATCGCGGTGAGCGAAGATGCTCGGCAGCATGCGGGTCATCCCCTGCCGGAATCGGGTGTAGGGGCCACCGGCAGATGTCAGCGCGACGGCGCCTCTGGCATCGACGCCGCCGAGCGCCAGCCGCCATCCCAGCAGCCGGCCAACCGATCGCAGCTGCGCTGGCGTCGGTACTTCTCTGCCGTAATCACCGATCAGGCAAACCGCCCACGTGTCTTTGTTGAATCCGCCGGTATGCGATCCTTCGACCGGTTTATCAAGTCCGCCGAATCTGCCTTCGAAAACTTGACCATGCTTGTCGACGAGCGCGTTGTAGGCGATGTCCGCCCAACCCATCGAGCGTGTGTGATACGCGTAGATTGACCGCACAATCGCTACCGACTCGTTGGGCGCGTAGTTGTTGCCCGTTGCGGAATGGTGGATGATCCCGGCCCGAATCGCGTTGTCGTACACCGGCGCTGCTCGCCGCAGCGACTCGTCGGCGCCCCATTGACCGCGGCTGATAATGGGTATCGGTGGTGTGGCCGTGGCCGTGTCCGCCGACAGAGGCGGCTGCGCTGGCGCGTGCGGTGTCCCGAGGAGCAGGGGCGCGGTGCTGGCTAGACCGACAACCGCCGGCGCCGCGGCCGCCAACCTCAGGACGGCCCGCCGCGAAACGGGCCGACTTGGCCCGCCCGTGCATCGATCACACACGGCGACAGGCTATCCCGTGTCAGCAAATAGACGGCTGCGACCCGCCGCGACCGAGCTCCATTCTGGCGCGAATAGAGTCGCATACCGGCCGGAAATCCGAGTCGCAACGGGCTCCCTATCGAGGGTAACGGCGATGCCGCAATGGCATTCCCCGCCACTCTGGCAGGCGATGCAAAGTATGCCGTCGGATCGCGAAAGGTGAATCCCTGCAGGGCTAATACTGTTGCGTCGTGGCGTAATGCTGGCATGAGGCCGGCAGCCGATTGATCGTCCTCAAGCTGTCAGACGCGAACCATCCCTTTGGTGCCGAAAGCGATTGGCTAAAGATTCATTAGAGTTGGGGTCGGCTAACTGCGCCGAGCACACCACGCTATACGCCCCTCCTCACGCGGTGTTCGCCGCAGGACGCACCGTTGGCCACATAGGTCAAGCGGGGGCTGCTGCTGCCGCCGGCGTCACTACCCTGGCGCCGAGCTGGGATCGCGACGGTGGTGAGCGGTTTCAAGCTGGCGATCTGGCGGGGGAGGAGTCGCGTTCCCCGCCAGATCCATGCCGCGGGGACCGGACCCCGCAATGCAATCTGGATATCGCCACGAGCCGGCGAACTGTTAGCAGCGGGAGGAAGATTGGTCTGCGGAGGGGCAGTGCAACATCGGCGAAGGCACTCATTCGCGTGCAGCGGGCGGACTTCGGAACTGTGATGCTAGATGCTGAACTGAGCGAAGACCGACTCGATTGTGCGGCAGGGTCGTCGAGGTGCGGTATATCGGCGTCATTGCCGGAGGTCGGCACCTGTACAGTACTATCCGCCGTAGTAGACAAGTAGGTAGCCCGCGAGCATGCCGAACCCACTGAGGCCCGAACACGAGTGATTGCGATAGAGGAGTATGTCTGTCCTGATTGAGAAGTCAACCGTCGCTGTCGTGCCGCAGAGGCTGCCGTGACCACCCTGGTCGCTTCCTTCCCTAGTCCGCCACAAGGGGTGTGGCATCTTGGCTCACTGCCGATCCGGGCTTACGCGATGTTCATCGTCGCCGGCATCGTCGCCGCTCTGCTGATAGGGAACCGCCGCTGGATCGCCCGGGGAGGCGAACCGGGTGTCGTCTATGACGTCGCGATATGGGCAATACCGTTTGGATTGATAGGTGGCCGGCTCTATCACGTGATCACCGACTGGCGCACCTACTTTGGTAATGACGGTCTTGGGTTGGACGCCACATTGAGAATCTGGGACGGCGGCCTAGGCATCTGGGGTGCGGTGGCCCTCGGTGGCGTCGGCGCCTGGATCGGCTGCCGACGACGCGGTATTCCGTTGCCCGCCTTCGGCGATGCCGTCGCGCCGGGCATTGTGCTGGCTCAGGCGATTGGCCGCATCGGCAACTACTTCAACCAGGAGCTGTACGGGAGGCCCACCGACCTGCCGTGGGGATTGGAGATTTACTACCGCCGTGACCCTTCGGGCGTCGTCGACGTGCATTCGGTCGACGGCGTGTCGACAGGTCAGGTCGCGCAGGTCGTGCATCCCACCTTCCTCTATGAGTCGCTGTGGAACGCCTTGGTCTTCGGCATGCTGATATGGGTCGATCGCCGATTCAGAATCGGCCATGGACGACTGTTCGCGCTTTATGTCGCAAACTACTGTGTCGGCCGGTTCTTCGTCGAGCTGATGCGCAGCGACGCGGCGACCCAAATTGCCGGCATCCGGATCAATTCAGTCACCGCCACATTGGTATTGATCGGCGCCCTCATCTACTTTTTCATCGCGCCGAAGGGTCGCGAGGAGCTCGCGATCAGTGCAACAGGCGAAGCCCAGGCGACGCAGGATGCTGCGGTCAGTCGTGACGACTCTGCCGTGCGGGCCGAGAGCGGAGTGGATTCAGGTCGCGCGGCGCCTGCGGACAAAGGGCTCGCATCAGGTGACGCGAAAACGCCCGATTACGGCCGCAACAGCCAGAGCGAGAAACCTGGTGGATAAGGGTTCCTCAGTTACTGCAGGTTGAGTAGGTGGTGGCCGGAAACTCAAGCCGGATTGTCGCGGCGGCGCCGCACGATGCGCCGCGTCTGGATGAGGGCCAGGCCGAACAGGATCAGACCGACGGCGTAGATCGTTGCGCCGCTGCCGATTTGCGTAGCGGTCGGGGGCTGTGTGCCGGCGGGCACGTAGAGCTCACGCTCGGCCGAGGTGGTTCCTTGCCATCCGGAGTCAACGGGCAGCCACGCTTCGACTGTCTCGCCGGCGCGCCCGAACTCGACGTAGAGGAACCACCGGCCCTGTTCGGGCAGGCGAATGGTGCCGGTGAACTTGCCTGTGCCGATCTCATCCAGCGGCGCGGTGAGCGTCTGGCCCCCTCGGCGAGCCACGATCCTGTCTGCCGCGAGCTGGGAGCCGGCATCAGGGGCAACCGCGTCGAGCCGCACATTCCCACGGCCATCCCCGACCACCGTCAGTTGCACTGACGTAACGGGCTGTCCCTGTCCAGGATCGTGGGCGTTGGCGGCTGGAACGGGCCCCAGCATCAACATGCTGGCACCCGCCAGTAGCGCAGCGGCGGTCGCCCAAACCGGATGTGTGCGCCACGAGGTGGCCAGCACCAGCGCGACACCCACCACGATGACTGGCGCGGCGACCACACCGACCGCGGCGGCGGGCTGGCTCGCCACGCCCAGCGCTGATGCCGTCCAGGCCAGCGCGGCGACCGCGGCACCGGTTGCCCCATAGCGTGCAACATCTCCGCGCCAGGGCAGGTCGGCCACGGCGAGCCCAACGACAGCCACCGGCAGGTCCGGTGTACTGCGGCCGATCAGAATCAGAGCCGCGACGACGATGAGCCGCATTGCGACGTAGACGGCGACACCTCGTGTAACGGCGTATGGCCGGGGAACGAGCGCACGGATGATGGCCACAGTGAGCAGGCCGGAGACCAAAACCACCGGAAGATAAAGGATCTGGCTGAACTGCGGAACGTCGGTGTCGTACTCAAGCACCGTCATCAGTGCGCTGCCGAGCACCACTGCGGACAGGGCGGCCTCGACCATCCCGCGCCGTGTCGGTCGCAGGCCGGCCAGTAGTCCGATGGCCATCGTTGTGGAGGCGAACACGACCAGCATGTGCGGCGGGCTCCACAGGACGGCGTCGCGGCCGAAGGCGTCGTGCCAGAACGCGTCCAGCGGGGCCGCGGCGAGTGTGACCGCGCCGCCCAAGCCGGCCAACAACAGGCCTGGCTGCCGCAGCGCGGCGCGGATCGAACGAGTACGCGCCAGGGCAACGAGTCCCCAGCCGAGGACCACGAGACCCACAACGGCAACGCTGCCGTACAACGCCAGGTGCGGCGGGATCAGGGCGGTGTCTCGGCCAATGTCGGTGTGCCAGGCGTCGTCCCAGTAGGTGGCGAACAACGACACAGCGCCACCAGCGGCGGCAAGCGCACCGTAGGCCGGCGAAAGTGTGATACTCGGCGAGTTCACATCTGAGACTAGCATGTCTCAACTATGATGTTCGTGTGGCTCAGAGTCAAGAGAGGCCCGGAAACTCCGCCGAGGTTGATCCTCGGCTTATCGATGCGACTGCCGCGGCGATCGCTCGATGGGGTCTGACAGAGACGACGCGAGAGCGGATCGCGGCCGAGGCCGGCATGTCGCGGGCGACGATCTACCGTCGTGACGTCACACGCGATCAGCTCGTCGCGGCACTGACTGCACGCGCCGCGCAGACGTTTCGCAACGCGATATGGCCAGCGATCACGGGACGCGGAACCGCGGCAGAACGGCTAGAGGCCGCACTCGAGGCGATGTGCGCGGCCGCCGACGAATACCTTCCCCTGCTCGCGGGAATGTTCCTCGCGCACGGCGAGGTTTTCCACCGGCCCGGCCCCGACGCACTGACCGTCGACGTCTTCGCCGAACCATTCGAACGCCTACTCATCGACGGCGCCGCGGACGGAACCGTGCGGCGCGTGCCCGAGACCGTGACCGCGACCGTCCTGTTCAACATGGTCGGCTGGGGCTACATCCACCTGCGCGCTAGTCACCACTGGGACGCGGAAGCCGCCCGCCGCAGCGTCATTGGACTAGCGCTCCATGGGCTGATCACGAAGGTGAGCTGACTCGGTTCCGCGTCTCGACCGGGCCTGTGAAAATCATCATCAACTTTCGATAATCCGCGTCACATACGGCGTCATTCCACCGGTTCGTACCGGTGAGACCTTGATCGGTACACCGCTTTGCTGGGCTTCAAGCATTTGGCCGCCGCCCGGGTAGAGGGCTTCGTGTTGGCTGCCGCCGGGACCCCAGAACAGCAGGTCGCCGCGCTTGGCCTGTGAGGGCGGTATTTGGCGCCCCGCGGTGTACTGGTCCCCGGAGAACCGCGGGAGCATTACACCGACGCCGGCGAACGCGTAGCGCGTAAGGCCCGAGCAGTCGAAGCCCACCGTGTCAGCGCCGCCGTCGACGCCGCGGCTCGGACCTGTCAGGCTGCCACCGCCCCAGGAGTACGGCACACCTATCTGGGAGCCGGCGCGACGGATCACGTACTCGATCGCCTGCCTGCCGTACACGCGGCGTCCGGGAGCCACAGTCGTTGGACTACCCCCGATGCCGAGGCTACTGAGGAACTTTCGACCTAGGTCCAGCGTGGTCTGAGTGGCTACATTCGTCGCTTGCAGCGAGGCATTCGCGATCGAGACGGGATCGCCTGGTGCGCCAGCGCTAAGGACTTTGCAATGTCGGATCCCACAGACCCTCGTCGGCGACGGCCCGCGGGGGCACGGTGAGGCCGAGCAGCAGCCCCAACAAGACCAAGAATGACTCCCAACCGGGACAAAATTGTGCCCACCCGTCAGCAATAGTTTGCAGTCGTCGACGTACGTAATAAGTACGTATAAATTCACCGTAAGTCACTTCAGCCCCACAAGCAACAATCACCACAAATTACACTCCTGTAACTTTGAATAACAGCTCTTTTGCGCGGCTGCACCCCTCTATGTGATCAAGCCCAATGGCAGCCAAAGAGCGCGAAGACACTGCCACCGTTTTGCGCAGCTAAAAGCGCGTAAGGGTTAGCGCGAAGTACGTGGGTTACGTCGCGGAGCCGCGCATGTCGCTGCTCGGCAAATCGATTGAATCGCCAGACGAGACGAGGCGGGCGGCGATGTCGCCAGTCGGAAGTGAACGGGATGGAGCAGCGCATGTCGACGTTCGCCCGAGCCATCACGGCGGAGGCTGTGTCTGCGAAGGAGTATCGGTCTGCAGGGCACGTCCCTGATAGCGGATACCGTTGTGGATTGTGGTCCAGTCCGTCCTTTGTCTGCTGAGTGTTTAGTACCTTTGCAGCGAGACAACACCCGACGGCGCCCTCGCGACCCGCAGATAGCTTTCGACGCGCGATATTGGAGACGTACAGAATGGGTAGTTCGCCACCCACACCCCGCAAGAACCGGAGGCGTGCGTGGTTGATTGCGGCCGGGGCGGGTTGCGTAGTGATCCTGTCCATAATCGCCGTCGCGACACGCGGTTTCGGCCTCGTAGACTCTACGGACCGTGCCTCGAACGAACGTACGGCGCAGGACCGCTGCGAATCTGACGTGCTTAAGCGGCTGGCCTCACCCTCAACGGGAAAACTGTCAAACGTCGAGGTGGCAAGTACGGTCCTAGACCCTGACAGCAAGGATCTATTCTCACTACTCGACGACCCACTCAAAGGGGTCGACCACTCCCGCATCACGGTACTGAACGTCTCTGGTGTCGTGGATGTCAAAGGCGACGCGTTTGGGGCGACGATCCGTGATCCCTTCAGTTGTCGTGCCTACCTCATCGACGGCAACCTGGCCAACACCCTCGTTCTTTTCGACCACGACCATTAGTCCCTAGGCACATGACCGAAAGTGCGCTCCGTCGCTTACGGTGCAAGGCTCTGCAAGGTGAGATCCTCATTTGCAATGGCGCAAGGTGGCGGATCCGCCATCTGGATGAGAATCGATAACTTAACGCCCGCCGAGGGAATCTCGTGCAGCTGGCATTCGGCTTGAGTTCCGTCAACACCGTCTCGGCAGCGACAAGGTACGAGAGTCTCGGATCTTCAGCGCAGCGTTAGCTGCAGCAGTTCGGGTCCAACACGGCGCACAGCGCACCGACTGCATCGCGGTGTGGCCGGTGGTAGACATTCATCCCGCGGCGCTGGGACTCCACGAGCCCGGCGCGCCGGAGCTGGCTGAGATGGTGGCTGACTGTGGACTCGGTCAAGCCCAAGACCGTCGCGAGGTCGCTACTGTTCTCCTCACCCGAGGACGAGCTGAACAGATACGACATGATTTTCACGCGGGCTGGATCGGCGAGCGCTTTGAGGCGGAGTGCCACCTGGAGGGCGTCGTCATCGCTCATTGGGCCAGCGGCGACGGGCGCACAGCACACCGGCGCGGACATGTCGATCACCGGCAAGGTCTTGGGCACAACGTCCATGTTGCCGAAGACATTGACATAAGTCAAAGAGGTATGCACTATGGGGACAGTCAGCTACTTCGATATAAGTCACATATCTAGGAGGGTGTCCCATGTCTCGTGTACAGCTCGCACTCAACGTCGATGACCTCGGCCAGGCCGTCACTTTCTACTCCAAGTTGTTCAACACGCCACCCAACAAGGTCAAAGAGGGCTATGCCAACTTCGCCGTCACTGAACCGCCGTTGAAGTTGGTGCTCCTGGAAAACCCCGGCAAGGGCGGCACGATCAACCACCTCGGTGTCGAGGTTGAGTCCAGCGACACCGTGCACGCCGAGATCGCACGGCTCACCGACGAGGGCCTGTTCACCGACGAAGAGATCGGCACTACTTGTTGCTTTGCCACCCAGGACAAGGTGTGGGTCACCGGTCCAGCGGGTGAGAAGTGGGAGGTCTACACCGTGCTCGCCGACTCCGGCACCTTCGGCACCAGCCCACAGCACCTCGTCGAGGACGGCAATTCCGAGGGTGGCGTCTGCTGCGGAGGTACCGCGTCTGACGACGCCAAGGTGGCTGCAGAATCATCCTGCTGCTGAACCCGCCTCGCATCAGGTGCATGATCGAGGAATGGCGGACGAGCATGGAAAGGTCGATCGTGCCGACATCGCCGCGGACTTGGAGCGGGCACGCATTGAGTTCCAGCGGCTACTCGCCGCAGCCGGGCCAGAGGATTGGTGTAGCCCAACTTCCGGAACACGTTGGACCAATGAGCAACTGCTGTTACACATGGTGTTCGGCTATATGGTCGTGCAGCGGCTACTTATTCTCGTGCGGATCTTCAGTCGCTTGCCCGATCCAGTGAGCCGCGCCTTCGCCAACATTCTTGACGCCGCGACTAGGCCGTTCCATCTCATTAACTACTACGGCTCGTGCGCGGCGGCGACGGTCTACAACCGGCGCAGGATGGGCGCAAGACTCGACCGTGTAATCGGCTCGCTGCAACGTAGGCTCGCCCGCGAGAATGATGCCGACTTCGCTCGGGGTATGCACTACCCGACCAACTGGGACCCGTTCTTCGAAGATTTCATGACGTTGGAGGATCTGTACCGCTACCCCGGACGGCACTTCGCCTTCCACGCTCACCAGCTCACGCTCACCGCAACACAGTGACACTCGGAGCATGTTCACCGCCTGTTCGCTTGCGGCTTGATTCGATGTTTGTCAATATCGATGGATGTCGAAGTCAGGCCAGCAGCTCACCGACGCCACGGGCTGCGTCATCGCCCCCCCGGCCCGACAACCCGTGTCCCCGGAAGCTGCGACCGAGCTGGCGATCAAGCTCAAGGCGCTGTCTGACCCAGTCAGGCTTCGGCTGCTCAGCGTGGTCGCCAGCCATGCCGGTGGCGAGGCGTGTGTGTGCGAGCTCTCTGCTGGGATCGACCTGACCCAGCCCACCATCTCCCATCATCTGAAGATCCTGCGCACCGCCGGGCTTCTCGACAGCGAACGGCGCGGCTCATGGGTCTACTACCGCGTTGTCACTGATGCGCTGCAACAGCTTTCGTTGCTCCTCGAAATCGACACCCTGCGGATGAGCAGCTCATGATTCATCCGGTTGCTTTGCCTCGACGGCTGCTCGCCGAGTTCACCGGCACCGCACTGCTCGTCACGGTCGTCGTCGGCTCCGGCATTGCGGCCCAGCAGCTCTCGCCCGACGACGTCGGTCTGCAACTCTTAGAGAACTCGACCGCCACCGTGCTCGGGTTGGCCGTACTGATCCTGTTGTTCGGCCCGGTGTCCGGGGCGCACTTCAACCCCGTGGTGTCGGCGGCGGACTGGCTGCTGGGACGCCGTGCCGGGACCGGCATCAGTGCCAGCCACGTGGCCTCCTACACGGTCGCTCAGACCCTCGGCGGCATCCTCGGCGCAGTCCTGGCCAACGTCATGTTCGACCGCCAAGTGATCGAGATCGCCACCAAGAACCGCATCACCACTGGCCACCTCGTCGGCGAGATCGTCGCCACCGCAGGACTGATCGCCCTGATCTTCGCTTTGGCGCGCACCGGGCGGGCGGCGCTGTCCGCCGCCGCCGTCGGCGCATACATCGGCGCGGCCTACTGGTTCACCAGCAGCACGTCGTTCGCCAACCCCGCCGTCACTGTCGGGCGAATGTTCTCCGACACCTTCGCCGGCATCGCCCCCGGTTCCGCGCCCGGCTTCATCGCCGCCCAGATCCTCGGCGCACTCATCGGACTGGCGCTGGTGGCCGCCCTCTACCCGGACGCCGCCGCCACCGCCGACAACATCGTCGTCCCGCACAACACCGAAACCCATCACGCCGATCAACGGAGTTCGACATGACCGACAGCCCCGTACCACTGGCCACCCACCACCACGCAGATCTGTCCATCGACCAGCGTCTCGCGCTGCGGACCGCCGCCACCCGACTCCACGACGAGTTCGGCGAGCACTTCGGCGTCGAGACCATTCAGCGGTTCCTGCACACCTCCTACGACCAATTCGCCGGGCGCGCCACCGTTCCCAACTTCCTGCCGCTGCTGGCCGAACGATGGGCACGCCAACGCCTCACCGCCCTCGCTCGGGTCGAGGGCAAGATCACCGACACCAAGCCCACCGTGCTGTTCCTGTGCACCCACAACGCAGGCCGCTCCCAGATGGCCCTCGGGTACTTCAACCACCTCGCCGGCGACGCAGGCGTCGCCTGGTCGGGTGGGTCCGAACCCGGCAACGAGATCAACCCGTCGGCCGTGCAGGCGATGGCCGAGGCCGGCATCGACATCACCCGCGAGTTCCCCAAACCCTGGACCGACGAAATCGTCCAGGCCGCCGACGTCGTCGTCACCATGGGCTGCGGTGATGCCTGCCCCATCTTCCCCGGAAAGCGTTACGAAGAATGGGTACTGACCGACCCGCCGGCCAGACCGTCGACGCCGTACGTCCGATCCGCGACGATATTGAGGAGCGCGTCCGTCGTCTGCTGACCGAGCTCGGCATCACCCCCGTCGCCTGACCGATAGAACATCATGACCGAAACCCCCACGCCCTCTGTGCTATTCGTCTGTGTGAAGAACGGCGGCAAGTCGCAAATGGCCGCAGGCCTCATGCGTGAAATCGCAGGCGACGCCGTGCAGGTGTATTCGGCGGGCACCAAGCCCGGCAGTGCCATCAACGAGCTCTCCGCCCAGGCGCTCGCGGAGGTCGGCATCGACATCAGCAAGGAGACACCCAAGCCCATCGACATCCAGCTCCTGCGCGACGTCGACATCGTGGTCACCTTGGGTCGCGAGGCCCACGTCGAGCCGGTCGACGGCACCAGTTTCGAGAACTGGGAGACCGATGAACCCTTCGAGCGTGGCGTCGACGGCATCGAACGGATGCGACTGGTCCGCGACGACATCACAGAACGAGTCGCCGATCTCCTCAAACGCATAGAGACCCTGATGTCCTAGTTCTGGTCTTGCATAGTGGCGTGCCGCGCACAGGTGATGAGGTGGCGGCCTTGACCCGGTAGTTGGGTACAGGGTTCATGCTGGTGGGGTGAGAACCAGCGAGGTCGCTACGCAGGCGCAGGTCAACACCCAAACGTTGCGGTACTACGAACGCCGGGGACTGCTGCCCGAACCCGAGCGGACTCGCTCCGGGTACCGCGCCTACACCGCGGACGCGGTGCGGGTAGTGCGCTTCATCAAGCGTGCCCAACAACTCGGCTTCACCCTCGATGACATCGAGGACCTGTTGCACCTGGCCCACGGCGGATCCGCGTCGTGCGAGGAGACGCGGGCCATGGCCCGCACCCGTATCACCGATCTGCAACGGCGCATCGACGAACTTGTTGGCATGCGCGATGCACTGGCCCGCCTCATCGACACCTGCGGTCAGCCCCGAGCCGAACGGAACTGCCCGATCCTGCTGGACATCGAAACCGCCGCCGCGCAACGCTAACCGCACTGGAGTGATCACCATGCGTGTTGAAGTTCTCACCTCACCCGGATGCCCCAACGCCGCCGCCGCCAAAGAAACGGTCGCGGCCTGCCTGGCCACCCTCGCCCTCGACCTGCCGATCATCGAGCGCGTCGGGCGCTATCCCTCACCGACCATCCTCGTTGACGGCATCGACGTGATGCGCCCCGAGGACGGCGAGCCGACCGGCGACGCCTGCCGACTAGACCTGCCCACACCTCGACGTGTGCTCGACGCGCTGCGAGGTCACCGAAGCAGTCCTGTCCAACCGCCGCCACCTTCAACGGAGTAACCGATGCCCGACCAGTCCGAGACCCCCCAGTCAGTCGCCGCCTCGGTCGAACAGCTGCCGCCCGCGATCCGCGAACTCCACCGAGCCGTGCTGCGCGGCTTCCGCGACAGCGCACAGGTCCATCGCGACGACCTGAACCCGACCGCTGCCGCCCTCGGCGTCGACCTCGACGATGCGCTGCAGCAACTCGGCAGCGCCGACCTCGTCCACACCGCACCCGACGGACAGATCGACATCGCCTACCCCTTCGCGCGACGACCCACCCGCCACAGCGTCCACCTCACCGGCCACCCGCCGGCCGCAGCAATGTGCGCGATCGACGCGCTCGGCATCCCGTTGATGACCGGCACCGAAGGCGTCATCGACTCCACGGACCCGACCACCGGGACACCCATCCGGGTCCACCTCCGCGATCACGAATGGACCTGGCATCCCGCCACCACCGTCGTCGTAATCGCCCACACCGACTGCTGCGGAACCCTGGCCGATACCCTCTGCGGTTCGATCAACTTTCACGCTGACCAGAACCACGCGCAGTCCTACCTCGACAACCACCCCGAACTGCATGGCCACATCGTCGACCAGGCCGACGCCATCGCCTTGGCCGACAGCGCCTTCCGACACTTACTCGCCAGCTGACGAACCATCCGACACCCGTCCCATCTCGTCGCCGTCTCGACGTAGGTACACACCACAATCGAGCCGTCTCGTTGCCCCTGAGCGAACCAGCGTCAGAAGGCGGTGTCACTCCTCATGATGATCATCACCGTCAGTGTCGTGTGCCGGATCCGTTGCGGGAGGCGGAGCTTCGACAGGAGCCGGAGCCGCGGGTGGGCGGATCACCTCCGCAATCGGCTCCGGATGATTTTGGTGGCCATTTTCGTGTCCGATGCCCGGCTTGTGGTGTTCGGCTTCTGCGCCGGCCGGCGCATGGTGGCCGTGCTGCAGACCCGAAGCCACTCCTACCGTTGCCGCTGCAGCGATCACGGAGCCGGCGCCGAGGAGCACAATCACGTTCGAAAACGCTGATATCTGCTCGGGTTGACGGCCTCGGTACCACACCCAGCCAGCTCCCATCACGACGTAGACCTCGAGCAGCAGTGCGCAGAGGCCGGCGGCTTGTACCAACTCGGGTTCTCCGGCGTTTGGACCGAACGGCGCCCCCGCGGTCCGAGACAGGGCCCAAAGCGCGGCGGCACCGACATTGGCCGCGATCCCAGCGGCGAGCACTGCCGTCGTCGGCCGAGCCAGCACCACTCGCGCCCAAATCAGTTGAAACAGCGCGATTGAGACAAAAAACAGCCCTGCCGGCATCCACTCTTGCCAGTGTGTCGGCACGACGGCGAAGTGAATAACCGCTGCGCCGAGTGAAGCGATCGCCGCGAGACGAGCAGCCAGTCTGCTGTCGGTCTTCTTCGCTGCTCTCGGTGCCATCCGTCCGATGATGACATGGCCCGTTCAAGCCTTGATGAACTGACATCACATCTCAATCGCACTGAGATTTCCCCGTCACCGTCTCTCGCTTACCAAATGGGGCACGCACCGCGTTGGAAATTGTCACAGAGACGAACTGAGTGCGGCGGGTCTGGCGCTGCGCCCGATATTGCGTCGTTGCGTCAAGGCAAGGCAAGGCAGTCGGGTGTTATCGGATGTTGTACTAGCGGGATGTTGGTAGTGGCAGCGTCGGCTGTGCAGTGCCGCGCGATCTGGGTAAGTCGAAAACTTTGGATCGTCTGCGCCGGCTTTAAGGCTGACGTGGTTTTTGCGGGTGAAAATGCGGTGGTGGACCAAGCTATGGGAATGGTTCAATCCCAGTATCGCGCACCATGTTTGACGCAGGTGAGAATCTATTTCTTAGACCGGAATAGGCCAGCATGAATTGCATGTGAACTGGTCATGCAGGGCGCTAGCAACCCACCTGAGAGGTACGTAGCCGTGACCACCACACCTATCGCCCCGAGCTGGGCGTCGGGCGCCGGGCCCGCGAGTACGAGGCGCGCGCTGTCCGCTGCCCCAATTTGAAACGCCGCACCCGGGCAGGCGTGCGAGGGCCCGCTCAACGGGTTTCATCTGAATACGACCCACCGATACCGCATGACGGTCGCCCAGGAGCGGAGAGCTTTGCCGGGTTGCTCATCGAGAGCGCGGAATTGGTGCGCTCGACATCCAGGCCGGCGCGGATACCGCCTCGACTGCTTACCCCACTCGGCCCGCCACTCCACTCTTCGGTTGGGGTCAAACTCGTCCGGGCGGCGCTTAGGTGCTAGCCCATCCAGTCGTCGGCGATGTCGAAGGGCTGAGTCCAGCTCTTTAGCGTGGCGGCGATGTCCTGCACGCCCTTCTGGCCTTCAGCGACATCAACGACCAGGGCAACGATGTCGCCCTGATCGGTGGAAATCGTGTAGCCATTGAACATGTAGAATATCGCCGTTGACGCCCAAGCCGTGCGCTTGTTCCCGTCCACAAACGGATGATTCCGCGCTAATGCGTGCAGCAGTGCAGCAGCCTTCTCGTGCACAGTCGGGTAGGCATCCTCGCCGAATGCGCTCGACTGAGGCCGTATGGCAGCGGCTTCGAGCAGACCAAAGTCGCGGAGCTTATCCGGTCCCACGAAGTGGGCATTTACGTCTTGGATCTCATCTGTAGTCAGGAACGTTGTCATCGCGTTTCTTCGGGTTAGACGAGGATCTGCAGGTCACAGATCCTTAAGCTTGTCGAGCGCAATCGCGTGTTGATCAAGCACCTTCTCGAACGCGGCGCGTACTACGTCGGTGCGGCCGTGAACTTTCAGGTATTCGACAAGCGCACGCTTTATCACTTCGTTCCCGGAGGTCTCCGTGACAAACGCGTAGTTCTTTAGAGCGTCTGCAAGCTCTACAGGCAGACGCAGAGTTACCCCTACTGTCCTCTGGTCTTGATCGGTCATGGCTGAATCTCTCGGTGTGTGTGTCGGTGTGTGTGTCGGTGTGTGTGTCGGTGTGTGTGTCGATGTCGGTGTGCGTTGTTGGATGACACCATGATGTCATGGTGTGTCCTACATTGTCCACCGTCATCATTATTGACACGGCGCAGGTCAGAGGCGGTTTCCGCAACACATCGGTATAGACATACAGCTCAGCCGTACCTACGGCACCATGTCGGTGCCGATCGCTACAGTTCCCGCTCTAGGTAATGCAGCGCCCGAAGCCGTCGTGCCCATAAGGAAGTTGGACCAGGAACTGGGGAAGCGCGCGCATGAGCAACGGGAGCGCGCCACCTATCAAGCGAGGGGGAAACGATGTACCTGCACAGTCGAACAAGGCGGTGGCTCAGCGTCCTGCGAAAGGCGGAGGTCAATACACGTCTTGCCGTCGATCAAATTCGTCAGTTGGCTGAAGCACGGAAGCAGTACGGCGATCGCGTCCGCGCCCTCAATGAACAAGACAAGCGTGTGCTCATCCTTGAAGCGAGCGACTCCATCGCCTTGACCCTTGAGAGTCAGCCGCCGGCGCCTGGCTCATGGCTCGCCGAAACCCTCCACGCCGTCATCGATGCATACGGCGGCTTGTCTTATGGCGACGACTTTATCGGCAGCATTGATAATCTGCGGGTCGCTATAGAGGCCGCGATACCGCCGTTAGCCGAGCGCGTCACGGAACCTGACACCTCGATCGACGATCTTGTCTCTGAACTTGAGCGCGCAATGCTCGTGTCCCTCTTGGTGACCCTGACGTCGCATAACGTGCTCGTCGAAAAGGTGAGCGATTGGGAGCAGCCACACCGAAGATTTATGCAAGGAGGGAATGTTCCCGGCGATGTCGGCCACTACTTCGAGGTCAGGACCTTCACCTATGTCGACGGTCCAGGCAGTGGACTTGTCCATATGCAAGAACTCATCTCGGCAATAGATGCAGGCACCCTAATGTGGGTAGGAGGTACGGGCCGTGAGGAGCTCGACAACTACCCTGAAGTACAAGCAGTGGCGTACGCACAGTGGTTCACCTATGTGTTCGCACTTTGGGAAGAGCAATTTCGAGGCCGAATCGCGGCCTGCTTCAATCAGATCGGTGAAGCGCGGATTCGCGGAAGCGACATACTGATCGACTACTTCGGCGACATCCGCTTGATCCGTAATGACTTCGTGCACAACAAAGGCATCTGTAAAGAATCCGCGAACCTTAGGTTCCTTGATTGGGGACTAGTTCGCGGTCAACCAATCGAAATCAACGCCGCACAGATGATGTCCCTGATCGAACTATTTCCTCGCAACGAACTCCGCACTGCGCCGACACCGCAACCCCCAGGAGACGCCCAACGAGTGCCCGGCAAAGTTCACCCGCAGCTTCTTGAGGATGTACAGGAAAGGGCGCAAGACCTGGGGCTCAACGACCACCAGTTGCTCGACGCGGCGTTGAGAGTATGGCTAGCCTAGCTGCGAACCCCCGGGCCTAGCGCCGATGCACAACGGAGACACCCGATTCCGCGACTAGACCTGTGGCGGTCGATGGTGTTCGACCCACAGCCTGACACTCGGCGGCATGTCCCACCATCGGCCACCGTAGTTAATTGCCGACTGCTGGATTGCGATCTCGTACATCCTGAAGATGGCTTCGGCGATTGCGGTGTCGTCCGCATCGGGAAAAAGATGTGTCCTAACTTCTGGGTTGGCGACTATGAGTTGGGCCATCGGCTTGGCGCGTTCTTCATCGAACGCCGCCGACGACGGGTATCCGGAGCCATGTCCTGTACCCATCGCGGCAACGACGAAACAATACGCGATGTCGAACTCGCACAACGAGTTAAGGGCGACATCGCTGCCGGTGATCTCCTCAGCGGGTACCTGCGTATCTGCAAGATCCGGCCGCATGGCCGGATGCTCAACCATGAGTTCACGTGCCGCAGAGATAATGAATCCGCCACGGGGATCCTCGGTGAGGTTGGCTCGCGAGGCAAGAGTCTGACCATGCCGAATCCACGACGACCAGACGTAATCGTCGCCATAGGTTTCAGACGGAACGGGGCGCAGCGTCAACGAGGTAATCGTGTCCCACGCCTCCAATCGAACCGCAAGACCACCGACCACGTAGAGACGCTCCACAACGGCAAGGCGTTTGCGGTTCGCATCGTCGTCGAGATCGAGCTTCTTGTACACGCCGAGAAGTTTCTCGATCGCATCATCGACGAGATCGGAGCGTTCGAAGTAGAGGCATTGGGCGCAATAGACCGTCCACTTATTGAGTGCATGGTTGAAGTCCTCAAGGTCGCTCGATCCAATGGGACCGCATAGGGCCCGCATGAACTGGCGGAGGCGAACTTCGTCGTCGGACTCCAGGAGCGTGGCTATCGCGCCCGCAAACGTCGGTTCATCCATCTCCATTAAGAGCGGCACATCGATTGCATTGCCCGAAGATGACGACGCTTGCGCGGCGACAAACTGGCTCAACACGGTCTGCGCAGCCGCAGCACCCTCGTCGCGATGCTGCTTCGCGAAGTCGGACAAGATGTCCTGCCAGTGCGCGTAGCGGATGGGCACGTTTTCGGGGCCCTCTCGGACGAAGATTTCACCCTTACGAAAGACGGTTTGCATCTTCCCGTTTGCGTCGGCGTATTGGCCATCCTTGCTGAACGGGACTGGCAGACCGCGGTTTTGAATGTAGACCACCGCGATTTCGTTGCCAGCTTGCTCCTGCACCTGCACGAGGACGTGTACATCGGCCTCGACGTACCCGCGGATCAGGGCGCCGATCCGAGACCCGTCGAACCGGCTCCGGTCCGGGATGGTCCCGACAGGCATACAGGGGTTGCCGGAGTCGTCAACGCCGATCAAGATGTAGCCACCTGGCGGGCGGTTCGACATCGTCACCGCATCCTTGACGAACTTCAACTTGTCCTCGTTGTCGGCCAGGTTGACCTTGGCCTTCAAGTCAAGATGGGTTTCTTCTGGGTTGCCCAGAAGCTCGCGTAGCTTCTCGGGATCAGTCCGTCCGTCCGGAACGATCAACGGCCTACACCAGCCTCATGTCGTGTTAGCGGTCGGCTTCGGATGAAACGCTACCCGTCATGCGCTGACGTACCGCTCTGGTCGAATGGTCCAGATGAACACCGTCGACACGGACAGGTGAGTGCCGCGGCCTTCTCTCGCCGGGCAGCAGTACATCGCTCGACAACGTGTCAACTCCGCAACGGCGCGTGACACACCGACGACCGCAGAGCACGACCAACCACAGAGGCTCTGATCTGCGCTTTGCAACGAAGATTAACAAGCCGCCGCGACACGCCGAAGTTCTGTCAAAGTAGTCAGGCGTGTCTTGTCAATCTTCGCTGCATCTCGACATACGAATCGGCCGGGTGCGTAGTTCACCACCTGGTCCATGATGGAAAGCGTGGAGTCGACCCGCGTGGACAGATGGCTGTGGTCGGTCCGGCTCGTCAAGACGCGGCCCGACGCCGCCGACGCCTGCCGGGGTGGACACGTGCGGGTGAACGGCCGTCCCGCGAAACCCGCCACCACGGTGTCACCGGGTGACGAGGTACGCGCATTGGTGGGCCAGACCATGCGGGTGGTCGAGGTGGTGCGGGTGATCCACAAGCGGGTGGGCGCGGCCGATGCGGCGACGTGCTTCCTGGACCGAACACCCAAAGCCGAGCCCACCGAGACGATCGCGATCGCCGTCCGTGACCGTGGCGCGGGCAGGCCGACGAAGCGGGACCGGCGACTGCTGGACAAGCTGCGCGCCGGCCGGATCTGACGAGTCAGTCGGCCGGTGCCCCGAGAGCAAAGTCGGCGAAATCGAATCCCGGGACCACGACACAGCTGACAAGGCAGGGCTGATCGTCACGCGGGCGGGCGCGCTGCCATTCCCCGGGCGGCACGATGATCTGCGGGCTCTCGCCACCCACGATGTCCGAGCCGAGTAGATGTGTTGTGGCGGTGTCCTGTTCGGGACCGAACTCGAGGAGCAGCGGCCCCCCGGAGTGATACAGCCACAGCTCGGCACTGCGCACGGTGTGCCATGCCGACTGCTGGCCCGGCATCAGTAGGAACAGGATGGCCGTCCCGGCGTTGCGCGGGCCGTTGTAATCCAGTGGAAGTGCCGATTGTGGCACCGTCAACTCGCTGCGCCAGGTCTCCTTGAAATAGCCGCCCTCGGGGTGAGGAGCCATGTCGATGTGGCGCGCCCAGTCGGGAAGTTCGGTCATCGTCATACCGTAGTCTTCACGCATGTCGCGCCTGCGTCCCGGATGGCTGGTCACACTGTGCGCGACGGTTCTTGTGGTCAATGCGTGGATGCCCTGGTTGACGGCTGACGGTGCTCGCGCCAGCGCGGTCGGCGGAGTGGTGGGCGATATGGATGAGTTGCGGAACCGGTTATCCGGCTTCGGCGTCGGTCAGCTCATCGTCCTGCTGTCGGCGGCTTTGATCGTGGCGGGAGCGATGGCGGCGCGGGGCCTGTCGGCCCGGGTGGCATCGTCGGCGGCGCTGGCCATTTCGGTGCTGCTGGTGGTACTCACGGTGTTCTACTACCGGCTCTACGTGCACACGCCGGTGTCGGCGGGATTCGGCCTCTATATCGGCGTCGCGGTGGCGATCGCGGCGGCGGTGCTGTCGGTGGTGACGATGGTCGCCGCGTGGTCGGCGGCCACTGTGCGAACGCCATGAGCGGGTTCGTCGAACCGGTCACACTGACCGGGGACCGCTGGGTCGAGCTGGAACCCCTTAGCTCAGAACATGTTCCGGAGATCAAAGCGGTCGCGGCCGACGGTGAGCTCGGTAGCCTGTGGTTCACCGCGGCGCCGGCACCGGAAGCGGTCGAGCGATGGGTCGATGCACGGCTGGCGGTACAGACGCCGGATACGGGACTGACGATGGTCGTGCGTCGCCTGGACGGCTCGTTCGTCGGCTCGTCGAGCTTCATGAACGTGGACCCGGCCAACCGGCGACTCGAGATCGGCAACACGTGGTACGTCGAATCGGCCCGGCGCAGCGGGGTCAACAGTGAAACGAAGCTGTTGATGCTCGGCCACGCCTTCGACGAACTGAATTGTGTTGCAGTCGAATTCCGGACGCACTTCTTCAACTTCACCAGCCGTAGAGCGATCGAGGGCCTGGGCGCCAAGCTCGACGGTGTCTTGCGCAGTAACCAGCTGCTGGCCGACGGATCGCGGCGCGACACCGTCGTGTACTCGATCCTGGATATCGAGTGGCCTTCGGTGCGCAACAACCTGCGCTACCGGCTGGACCGTCACACGTGACGGGATGCCTCCTGGACTAGCTGGATTCGCGACTCCAGGTTGAGTTTGGCGTAGACATGTGTGAGGTGCGTCTGTACCGTGCGCGGTGAGATGAAGAGCCGTTCGGCGATGTCCTTATTGCCGAGCCCTTCGGCCACCAGCTCGACGACGTTGCGCTCGGTGGGGGTGAGCGATTCCCAGCCGCTGGCTGGTCGCTTGCGTTCTCCGCGACCGCGCTGGGCGTAGGCGATCGCGTCTTGGGTGGAGAGTGCCGCACCCGCGGTCCATGCCGTGTCGAACTCATTCTGTCCCAATGCTTGCAGGGTCGCGTCGACGACTTCTACGTGCCCATGGGTTAAGGCGGGAATGCGGACGATGCCAATCCGCTCGCGTGCCGCTGCCGCCGCGCCGAACAACCGCGCGGCGAGTAAGTGGTTACCTGCAACTACGGCCAGCCGGCCCAGGCAGTCGAGCGCGTCTGGAACCTGCAGGTATGCGCGAATCTCACATGCGATTGCAAGCGACTCATGTGCGTCATCGTCAGCCTGTTCAAGCTCACCCTGGGCGATCGCGATATATGCGCGCGTCACGAGCGCGTGGCAGCGGAACCATCCCGGCACGAATGTGAGGTTCTCGTCGACCCATCGGCGCGCGCTGACGATATCTCCGGTACCCACCAATGCCTCAGGCATCGCGAGTGAGCTTCGCACGTACATGGCTCGTTCCGAAACGGCGCATTCCATCGACGCCTCGGCGGCTTCTTTGGCAGCGATGCAGTCGTCGGCGAACACGGCGACGAGGGCGGAGCCATTGAAGATGGCGTCCTCATGGAACCCGCCCATGATTGCCGTCAGTTGCCTAGCAGATTGCAACATTTCAGCCGCCGCCGACACATTTCCTCCGAAGGCAAACGCGTTGGACAGACCCACGCTCCCGATCAGCGTCAGCATCCGTTCGTTCTCCGCTTGTGTCTCCGCGAGCAGAGACGTGAGTACATCACAGGCCTTGGAGATATTTCCCTCGGCCATCAGCGCGAAGCCCTGCCAGAGGCGACAGAACCGGGACATGAAGCGGTCACCGATCATGTCCGCGATATCGCCGCCCTCCTCGGCGGCCAACCGCGATGTCAGTGGTTCCCCTGCGACGTTGGCTGCGAACGCCTGATAGCCGCGAACGTGACAGAGCATCGGTTGGTTGCCAACTGCCCGGGCAAGTTCGGCGGCCTCGGTCAAGTAACGTCGCGCCGCTTCGGGACTGTAGTACGACAGACCGCCGCACGCCGTCAGGGCCCAGATCACCAGATCTTGGTCGCCGAGATCGCGCGCCGTCCCCAAGGCGTCTTCGGCGCGCGCGAGGCTCGCGGGGGCCGTGATCCACGCCGCCAGAACGCTCATGTCCGCCACTGCGCGGACCCAGACTCGGGTAGCGACGTCGGAGTCGCGGTACCGCATATCGGCGAAGACGCGGTCGAAGCCACCTATACCTTCGAGGAATCGGGCACGGTGCACCCACAGTCGCTGCAGCGAGGAGACGAAACTCAGCGCGATCTCGAAATCCGCCTTCTCGACACTCCACGTGTGCGCAGCCCGAAGATTGTCGATCTCCGATTCGGCCCACTCGACCAACGAGTTGTTCGCTTCGCGCGTGGCTGCGGCCGCAACATAATGGTCGCGATGGCGGTCGCGAATTTCATCGGCTTCGCCTGACTCGCTGAGCTTCTCGAGCGTGTACTGCCGCATCGTTTCTAGCAGGCGGAATCGCATCACGCCCGATTCGTCGTCGGCAATGACGAGTGACTTGTCGACCAGCAGGGTGAGCTGGTCGAGAATCTGGAACTGTTCGGCCTCCGTGATGGCGGTGACGGCCTGTGCGGCCTCGAGGTCGAAACCGCCCATAAAGACGCCGAGTCTGCGGAAAAGGGTGCGTTCGGCGTCGGTCAGCAGCGCGTGCGACCAGTTCACTGAGGCCCGCAGAGTCTGCTGGCGCCGCAGCACATTTCGCGCGCCGCCCGTCAGGAGCCGGAACCTGTCATTGAGGCTATCGGAGATCTGGCGAAGCGACAGCGCCCGCACGCGGGCCGCCGCCAACTCGATCGCCAGCGGCATCCCGTCGAGGCGGCGGCAGATGTCCGAAACGAGTTCGGCATCCTCACCCGCGGCTCGGAAGGTCGGCCGAGCCTGCCGGGCCCGATCGACGAACAGGGATACGGCCTCCCCGTTCAGCGAAAGTGACGGCACGCGCCAGGTGACCTCGCCGGCAACAGACACAGTCTCCCTGCTGGTCCCCAGGATGGTCAGCTGTGGACAGCCGTTGAGCAGCGTCGTGATCGTCTCGCCGCAGACATCCAGCAGATGCTCGCAGTTATCAAGCAGCAGAAGGACTTTCTGGTCGCTGATGAACCGGAGCACTGTATCCATCGGGGACCGTCCCGTCTGGTCGGGAAGGCCCATGGTGCGGGCGATTGTGACCGGCACGACGGCGGGGTCGGCGACGGGTGCCAAGTCGATCCACCACACGCCGCCATCGAATTCACCGGCCAGTTCGCCCGCTGTCTCGATGGCGAGACGCGTCTTACCGGCACCACCCGCGCCGGTCAGGGTGACGAGCCGACTTTCGCGCAGCAGTGCGCGGACCTCGTCGATCTGCCCGACTCTTCCGACGAAGGTGGTCAGCTGCGCCGGGAGGTTATGGGAGCGTGCTGCTTTGGCGGTACGCAGGGGCGGGAACTCGTTGCGGGTGTCGGGGTGGCACAGCTGCACGATGCGCTCAGGCCGTGGCAGATCGCGGACCGGATGGCTTCCGAGCTCAGCCAGCCACCCGTCGGGCGGAACGTGATCCAAGACGAGATCGGCCGTGGTGCCGGACAACACAGTCTGTCCGCCGTGGGCGAGATCGCGGATGCGTGCCGTGCGGTTGATCGTCGGCCCGATGTAGTTGGACTCGTCGCGCAACTGGACTTCGCCGGTGTGGAGGCCGATGCGCAACCGAATGGGCGCCAGCGCGGCGCGTTGCAGGTCGAGTGCGCATGCCACGGCGTCGCTGGCGCGCCCGAACGCGACGACGAAGCTATCGCCTTCACCCTGTTCGATGGGCCGGACTCCACCGTGGATCGGCACCACCTCGGCCAGAACGCGGTCCAGGTTTGCGAAGGCCGGGGTCATCGCATCGGGCTGAGTCTCCCACAGCCGAGTCGAGCCCTCGACATCCGCCAACAGCAGCGTCACCGTCCCCGTCGGTACCAGCTCGCTCACGCCCAGGTCGCTCCAGTTCAGCACGGCAGCGTCAATTTCGCTCATGCTAGCCAGCCTGCTGCCACTAGGACCGTCAAACATCAGCGCCGACGCGTAGATGGCGTCTGCGAGGGGTCGTATTTCCTCGGTGCACGCCCGACTTCAGTTGCCGAAGTCGACCTCTGCCGTGGTGACCGTGCCTGCGACGCGGCCCGGCGCCCTCTGGTATTCCCAGTAGAGGTTCGTATGCGCGATGACCTGTTCCGGTGGCGGTGCACCCCACTGCGACTTATCGCCGGTGGTGTGGGCATCGCTGACCAGAGTGGCGTCGTATCCCCGCACGAATGCGCCGTGCAGCGTGGAGCGCACGCAGGCATCGGTCTCCGCGCCGACGACCACCAGCCGCCCGACGCCGAGTTTCGACAACACGTCCTCGAGCGTGGTGTCCTCGAACGAGTCGCCATAGTTCTTCTCGACGCGCGGTTCGCTCTCGCTGGGAACCAGTTCGGGAACGATCTGCCAGCTCTCGCTACCCCTCGCCAAGTTGTCGTCAGAGTGCTGAACCCACACCACCGGCACACCGTCTCGCCGCGCCCGGTCGACCACCGCGCCGATGTTGGTGACGACCGAATCACGTTGGTGCGCCTGTTCAACCACACCGTTCTGTACATCGATCACGAGAACGCCGGTGTTGGGGCGGTCGGGGAGCGTCGTCATGACGACGACGGTACCTAGTGACACCGACTCGGCGGGCACGCCGAGACCGCGGACCGATCACGTTCTCAAGAGCTGAATCGCGATCTGCCCGCAGTCTCGATGTAGCGGTTACTCCGAGTCGGCGGTTGTCGGCTCGATCGACTGTTGTCTGCCGCTATGGGCGACCTCGATCTTGCGCGGCTTCGCGCGCTCGGCGACCGGGATGGTCACGGTCAGCACGCCGTTCTCGTAGGTCGCCGAAATCGCCGATGCATCGATGCCTTCCCCGAGGGAAAGCTGCCTGCGGTAGGTGCCGAAGAACCGCTCGTTCGCCAGCCACTGGACGGCGTCCTCTGAACGGGCAGTGCGGTGCGCGGAAATCGTGAGGGTGCCGCTGTCGACGTCGACATCGACCGAACCGGGATCGATACCGGGCAGGTCGGCGGTCAGGACGTAATGATCATCGATCTTGCAGAGGTCCATCGGCATGAACCGAGGGGTCCGATTCGATCCGGTCTGGCTCGTCAGCAAGCCCCGGGTCAAGGCATCAAGGTCACTGAACGGATCAAAACGCAGCACAGCAATCCACCTCCTCAATCGTTCAGAGCCCGCCACCCTGGCGGGCGACCAAATCACTGTGCACCTGCGAGATTAGCACTCGCATGTCGAGAGTGCCAGAAGTTTCAGCTGTTTTTCTCGACCGCGGCGACATGCGCGCCGCGCAGTGGTTCGGAGCACTGATCGCAGGTCAGGACCGGTACGAATCGGCGGCCACACGCTGTGTGGACGAGGGCCACCGCCGGCCCCTCGGCTGACTGGTACCAGCGCTGCGCCCACTGCAGGGCGGTCACCAGGACCGGAAACAGCGCCCGGCCCTTCTCGGTCAGGCGGTATCGGTTGTCGGACATCTCGAACACCCCGTTGGCCGTGAAGATCGCCAGCCGGTCGGCGATCGAGCCCGGGGGTGCGCCCAGCTGCGTCTGAAAATCGGTGAACCGACTCATCCCCACAAACGCGGCGACCAACAGCGCGAATCCCCATCGGTTGCCCATGACGCTCATCGTCTGAGGGAACAACCCTGCGGACTGATCGGACGCCGACCGTCGTCGCGTCGCCGCCACCGGAATCGACCGCGACCATGAGCCGCTCGGACCCCACTGTGCGACGACGTCCTTCTCGCTCGCCGCCTCTGCGCACGAGCCGCAGGTGACCACCGGTGCGAAGTCGCCGCCGCACGATGCGTGACGCATGCCGGGCAGGGGATCGTCGTGGTCGGGAACCCAATGGCGTTCCCACTCCCAGATCGACAGCAGCACCGGCCACAGCGATCGGGAGCGTTCGGTGATGACGTATTCCGAACGCGGTGGATTCGATTGGTAAGGAAGGCTTTCGAGCAGCGCTTCACCGGTCAGCAATCGGAGCCGTGCCGTCAGCACGGAGTTCGAAATGGGTAGCCGGGCGCGGAAGTCGCCGAAGCGCGTCGCCCCGAGGAGCGCCTGCTGGACGACGAGCAGAGTCCACTCGTCGCCGAGAAGCCCCAACATGCGCGCAACGGCGTTGGGGTCCGGCTCGGTCACCTACAGGCCGATCGCGCCGGCCGCGGTGTCGGTGTCTCGCCAGCGCCGCAGCTCCGAACCACGTGCCCATGTCGAGTGGGTGCCGCTGGAAATTCGTTCCGGTAGTGCGAGTTTGCACACCGGGCCGTCGGCGACCCGGGCCGCGTCGAACACCAGGCAGTACGAAGCGTCGGCATTCATGTCGGTCGTCAGCGTCACGAGGTAACCGTCGTCCTCGGCGCTGCTCCCCACCCGCGGCGCCATCGCGGTCTCGCTGCCGTACACGCCGTCGTCGAATGCGAAACGTTCCTCGGCGCCCGTCGCGACGTCGTGCTTCACCAAGCCGTCGAACAGGAACCATCCCGGTTTACCCGTTGCGGCATACGTGTATCGATACTGGCCGCCCGCGTAGCCGCCGTTGATCATGCCGAACTCGGTCGTGGAATCCGACAGGCGTTCTTCCCGCGTCTGGCCGGTGGCCAGGTTGAAGCGCCAACGATGAAGGTTGGTCTGCAACCCGTCGAGGGCGAGATACCGGAACGCCTTCTTGTACTTGTCTCCGGTGAGGGTGTCGACCGGCGCGGGATCACCTTCGAAGAAGCCGTCGAGGACGATCTCGTCGCCGTCCTCGTAGGCGTTGACCCAATGCAGGACGAAGGTTGGCTCGGCCTCGAACCACCGGATCTCCTCGGCGCCACCGCGGCGGGGGATGACCGCGAACCGGGACGGCATGTCTCGGTGAAAACCGGGTAGGTGGACGCCGGCCTGCAGCAGCTTCGGATCCCAGAACAGCGGAAAGTCGTTGAGGATCGCACAGTTTTCGGTGAACGCCATGTCATGGGGGAGTCGCGGTCCGGGAAGCGGGATATCGGTGAAATGCACCAGATCATTGGCGGCGTCGACCACGCCGTAGCGCATGTACGGCGCTTCCTTGCTGTAGGTGAAGAACAGCAACTCGCCGGTGCGGTCGTCGACCTTAGGGTGCGCCGAAACCCCCCAGTCGAACGGGAACCCGCCGTTGAAGTCCTCTTTACCCAACGTGTTTCCAGTGCAGGGATCGATGCGGTACATGTCGCCGCACTGGTAGTGGCTCGTCAACGCCGTGCCGCGGTGCACGATCACATCGGTACTCGACGCGTCCTTCATCAGCGTCCGTGCGCCCCAACCGTAGTCGCGCTTGGCGAGCTGGATCGGTTCGGCGAGGCCCGGCCACAACGGGCCGCCCTCCTCGTTCTCCGCGTCGAAACCGTCGGTACGCACGAACCTGTTGCGGTAGAACGCCTTTCCGTCACGGAATCCGACGACGTGCACCATGCCGTCGCCGTCGAACGGGTGGTAGAACTTCAGCGCGGGGTGCAGAGGGTTCTCGGTGTTGCGCAGGTACACGCCATCGAGGTCGTGCGGAATCTCGCCCTCGACCGCCTGCAGATCGTCGGCATCCCACTCGGTGGTCTGCGGACGCCACGGTCCGGTGCGGTACGGATGGTCGTCGTCCTCCGGCAGCGTCGACAGAAACTTCCCGACGACCTCCACGTTCACACTCATCTCACACTCCACTCACGACGAAACTGACGGTGGTGGCGGTGCTTCCGCCGAAGTTCAAGGTGCCGAACGTCTTTGCGCCTTCGACCTGGTAGTCGCCCGCGCCGCCGCTGACTTGTTTAGCGGCGTCCAACAGCATGCGCACACCGGACGCGCCGACGGGATGCCCGCCGCCGATCAGGCCTCCGCTGGGGTTGATCGGCAGCAGCGCACCCATCTCGATCTCGCCGTTCTCGATGGCTTTCCACGATTCGCCGGGTCCGGTGAGGCCGATGTGGTCGATCGCGAGATATTCGCTGGGCGTGAAGCAGTCGTGCACCTCGAAGCCGTCGACGTCATCGAGGGTGACGCGCGCCCGGTCGAACGCGTCGAGCACCGCCGTGCGCACGTGGGGCAACACGTAGGGGTGGTCGGCCGAATGGTCGAGTTTCTGCTGCAGGCCGAGGCCGACGGTGCGGTGGCCCCAGCCGTCGATTCGTCCGAGCGGACGTGCGGCGGGGTGATCGCGCAGCCAATCGTCGGTGACGAGGACGATGCCCGCGGCCCCGTCGGTCATCTGGCTGCAGTCGAAGCGACGGATACGCCCGTCGATGACGGGGTTCGTGTCGTCATCGGCCGTGATCGGGTCCGGAACCGCCCACCCTCGCGTCTGCGCATTGGGATTGTTGCGCGCGTTGGCGAAGTTGACTTGGGCGATGGCCCGCAGGTGGGCGTCGTCGATGCCGTAGCGGCGGTCGTACTCGGCGGCCAGCTTGTCGAACATGTGCGGCCACATGAATTTGGCGTCGGTGCCCTCGTGGTCGGTCCACGCGGCCGCACCGAGATACTGGGCGGCGGTGTCGCCGTGCACCGTCTTCTCCAGCTCGACGCCGAGCACCAGTGCGGTTCGGTATGCGCCCGAACGGAGATCCGCGATAGCCGCCAGTGTCGCGACACTGCCCGAGGCGCACGCGGCCTCGTGCCTCGAGGCGGGTGTGTCCCACAAACCGTTGTTGACGGTGGCGGGCATGGCGCCGAGGTGACCCTGCCTGGCGAACATCTCGCCGAAGGCGTTGCCCAGGTGGACGACCTCTATGTCGGATGCGGCGACCTTCGCGGCGGTGAGGGTCGAGTCCACGACTTCACTGGTCAAGCCTGCGAAATCTTGTCCCTCCCGGCTGAGGTTGCGGGCGAAATCGCTCTGATACCCACCGAGGATCCAGACATTGGATGCGCCCATTGTGGTCACGTTACTACAATTAACAGAGTGACCCTAGAGGACGGCCCCGTCGGCACTCAGGTCTGAACCGACGGAACCTTGGCTATGCGTAGAGGTCGACCACCACGCGAGCCTCTACTTGGACTGCCCGTTGTGTGAGATGGCAAACGTTCGTGTAATGGCCAGTCGTAGTGGGAAGTCTGTAGCGATGACTGACGCACGGAACCACGACCTAGCTCGCCGTATGGCCGAGTTGGCGCGTACTGCCGCGTCGCCCAAAACTGTCGAAGAGGTGCTGTCGGACGTCACGGCAACGGCGAAGGAACTCATCCCGGGAGTCGACACGGCCGGCGTCTTACTCGTGGGCAAGAACGGCAAGTACGAGTCCCTGGCCGGCATAACGGACTTGCCTCACCAGCTCGATGACTATCAGATGAAGTATGACGAGGGGCCTTGCGTGCAGGCCGCGATCGACGATGTGATCGTGCGCACGGAAGACTTCCGCACCGAGGGCCGGTGGCCGAAGTACGCCCCCGCTGCTGTCGAACTCGGCGTCCTCAGCGGTCTGTCGGTCAAGCTGTACACCGCCGACCGCACCGCAGGCGCGCTGAACTTGTTCGCGTTCAAGCCGCACGCCTTCGACGCCGAGGACGAGACAACCGCCACTGTCCTCGCCGCCCACGCCGCGGCGGCGATACTGGCCAGTCGTCAAGGTGAGCAGTTGCAGTCGGCCCTTTCGACGAGGGACCGGATCGGTCAGGCCAAGGGCATCATCATGGAGCGCTACGACGTCGACGACGTGCGGGCGTTCGAGATGCTCAGAAGGCTCTCGCAGGACAGCAATACTCGGCTGGCCGACATTGCTCAACGGGTCATCGATACTCGGAGCGGTAATGACTCGCGCGACGGCGGCTGATCGGTCTTGGCGGGACTGGGTCCGTGAGAACGGACTATTGCTGGCATGCCTCGGCTTCTTCGCGGTGTTCTTCGCGGGCATGGTCGTTTCCGGTGCAGCAACCTACAACGAGGAACAACTTGAACACGGATCGAGCGAACATATCTCCGTGCTGCAGTATCTGACCACCGGGCACTTCGTCGAGGCGACGTTCGAGAATTGGGAATCGGAATTCCTTCAGATGGGGATGTACGTCGTCCTGACGGCGTTGCTCTACCAGAAGGGTTCATCGGAGTCGAAACCGATGCACACGCCTGCGCCCCAGGACGCCGATCCGCGCGACGCCGACAAGCGGAATTCACCGTGGCCGGTAAGGCGGGGCGGGTGGCCGTTGGCCGTCTACGAGCACTCGTTGGTGATCGCCTTCTTCGTGTTGTTTTTCGCGTCGTGGACATTGCACGCTGTGGGCGGCGTCAGCGAATTCAACAGCCAACAGATTCAGCACGGTCAACCGGTGATCTCGGTATGGCGGTACGTGACCACCGCGCAATTCTGGTTCGAGTCGATGCAGAACTGGCAGAGCGAGTTCATCGCGGTCGCGGCGATCATCGGACTGTCGATCTTCCTGCGGCAGCGCGGGTCTGCCGAGTCGAAACCCGTCGCCGATCCGCACCGCGAGACAAGCGCTTGACCGAGCCGGCGCCACCACTCCACCCGATCTATCTGTTCGCGGACAGTCAGCTGCTGTTCTGGAAGCACAAGGGTCGACTGGTTCTCGACGCGGCCCTCGACGGTTTCGCGCGGAACACCTCGATCCGCGCAGCTTACGTAGGTGCCTCCAACGGCGACAGGATGGATTTCTACGAAGTCTTCGAGGCGGCGATGGCGGCGATCGGAATCGCTGAACGACGCATGATCGTTTCCTCGTTTGGTCCAGCCGACCGCGCGTTTCTTGAGTGTGCACAGTTGATCGTCCTCGCGGGGGGCGATGTGGAGCTTGGCTGGGCCACGATCGAAGAAACCGGCATGAAAGACGTGATCTTGGATCGATACGCCAAAGGTGCTGTACTGGCTGGTATTTCAGCCGGCGCGGTGCAACTGGGATGCTACGGTCTCGCCGAGACGTCTGCATCGCCGCCGTTCGAGGTGTTCGGGCTCGTCCACCTGGTCGTCGACACACATGACGAGCACGCCGGATGGCCGCGGCTGGCGCGCACGATTCATCTGCTCCACGGAACAGTCGCTGGGCTCGGGATCCCCTCCGGCGGCGGAGTCATCGTGCATCGGGATGCCACCATCGAGCCGCTGCGACGGCCCGCACACGAATTCCGTTCAGAGCGTGGAAGGATCGCGCACTCACTGCTCCACCCGGAAATTCATTAGTTTCGCGGATCCGGCCCATCGACCTCATGACGTGTCACAATGATGTGGCCGACACTCAGTGAAGGAACGGATCGTGGAGTTTCCCAGAGGGGCCCTTAGTTGGCCGGATCGCAGGCTGTGGGCTGCTCGGGTGTTCACACTGCGTGCCGCTGCCCTCCGTTTCATCGAGCAGTATCCGTGGGCCGTGGGGGCGATCGCGGTGCCGCTGACGATCATCGTTCTGGCCGGCGTGGCCATGCTCCCTCTGTTTTTCGTGCCACTGCTTGTGCTCATCGGCGCCGCGTTGATCGGGATCGAGTATTACGCGGATCAGCAGAAGCCGGATGAGTACCCGGCGCAGGCTGCGGGCGGGCCCCCGAGGTGGAATCTCGGGTCGCGCATGGGCCGATTCAGGCTGCCGGGCAGGTCCAAATGGCCGCAGATGATCACCGAAGCGCGCGCTCGGGCGGAAGCGGTTGCCGCCGAGTCGCTGGCTTCCGCAGCCCGAGCCCTGGCCGCTGACGCCAGGAAGCAGGCAGACGTCGCACAGGCCCGGGCGCGGGCAAACCAGCTGCATTTCGAGACGCCAGCCGAGACCAATCCACCCAAATAAGAAACTGTGCCCCCGGCAGGATTCGAACCTGCGACACCGGCTTTAGGAGAGCCGTGCTCTATCCCCTGAGCTACGGGGGCGGACCGCAGGAAGCTTACCGGTCGGGACCGCCTCGTCCTGCGCAGCCCAGATCTCCGTTTTGGCAAATTTGACAAAACTTCTTCCGAATCGGGCCCCTGCACCGTAGCGTCTTCAGCCGTGGAGCTGAAGTTGCAGCGCGTGGGCGCATGGTGTGGGACCGCGATGATCGTCCTTTACAGCGTGTGCTTTTCCGGCATCGCAAAACTCTTTCCGCCGATGTCCCCGTCGGACACGGCCGAGCAGACCGATGCCTTCCTGACCACCGAGAACCTCTGGGTCCGATTCGGGCTTGCCGGCGCACTGCTCGCAGCCGCGCTCGCCATTCCTTTCCACGCGGTGATCGTGCTGCGCCTGCGGCGAGCCGAGGGGCAATGGGGCATGCTCACCCTGACCCAGGTGCTGGCCGCCGCGATCTTCACCCCGGCGATGATGTTCTCCTTGATGGCGTTGGCGGCAGCGGCATTTCGGGCCGGGCAGCGTGATCCGGAGATCACCCAGGCGTTCAGCGACTTCTTCTGGCTGTGGTTCATCGGCATCGTCGGCACCATCGTCATGCAGAACCTCACACTGGCGATCGCGTCGTTCACCGACAAGGGCGACCCCCCGACCTTCCCGCGCTGGTACGGCTTCCTCAACCTGTGGGTGGCCATGCTGTCGCTCCCCGGCTGCGTCGTGGTGGCCATGAGTACCGGCCCGCTCGCATGGGATGGCGTGTTCTCCTACTACCTGCCCGGGCTCGCTTTGATCGTCTGGATGATCGGCACCACCGTCGTGCTGCTGAAGTCCATCAAGGCGGAGGAAGCCGCCGAAAGCCGGTTGGCCGCAACGCCGTGACGGCGGCTGCGACGGCGCCGGGGGATCCCTCAGCCCGGCGGATCCCCGCCGAGTCCGGTACATGGGTGTTCCTGTTCGGCGACATGCTCGTGTTCGGCGTCTTCTTCGTCACCTTCATGGTGGAACGGGCCAAGGCGGCCGACCTGTTCGACGTCGCCCGCACGTCGCTGCACATCGGCGTCGGCGTCGCGAACACCCTGGTCCTGCTCACCAGCTCGCTCTGCATCGTGGTCGCGCTCGGCGCGATCCGCGGCGGCGCGAAGTCGATTGCCGCCCAAGCAGTTTCCGCGGCGATCGCGTTCGGCTTGCTCTTCGTCGGCCTCAAGGTCTATGAGTATGTCTCGCTGGCAACCAGCGGCCACGGCCCGGGTGCGAATGACTTCTTCCTCTACTACTTCATCCTGACCGGACTGCATCTCTTCCACGTGTGCGTCGGCATCGGCGTGCTGGCGTTCCTGCTGACGCAGACCCGCCGCGACGAGATCAGCGCTACCAGGATGGCCGCCGTCGAGGGTGGCGCGTGCTTCTGGCATCTCGTCGACCTGCTGTGGATCGTCCTGTTCGCACTGCTGTACCTGGTGAGCTGATGCAGGGGCCTTCGGTGTTTCAACTGGTACGCAACCGCGCGGGCCTCTCGTGGCTGATCCTCGTCGCGGCGACCGTCGTCTCGTGGGCCGTCGGCGCCGACCACGGCACGGGTTCGATGGTGGCGATCGTCGTCCTGGCCATCGCAGCGATCAAGGTGCGCCTCGTCGGCCTGGACTTCATGGAACTGCGCCACGCGCCGATACCCTTGCGCGTGTTGTTCGAGGTCTACTGTTTCGCCGTCTGGGCGGTGCTGTCGGGCCTATACCTCTGGCTGTGACTAGCGGAGTTCGGCGATCACCTTCGCGAACTCTTCGCCGTGTTGCTGCTGCACGGTGATGTAGGTGACGCCGTAAGCGTCGCGCAAGTGCCGAATGGTGTCGGCGATGTCCCTCGGCGTACCCGAGAACACCGCGGGCGTCGCCAGCATCTCTTCCTCGGACAAGTCCGGCAGGAATCGCCGCACGAGCGACAGGTCGGGAACCCCCGAGTTGTCGGTCGGCAGCGCGATCACGGACAGATTCAGCTCCAGCTCACCGAATCGGTCACCGGCCGCCTCGCGGACGAACGCGATGCGGTCGGCGAGCGGATCAACGCCGCCGATGATCGGGTGACCGCCCGTCAGCCCGATGATGTTCGCCTTCTGCGCGGCGAGGGTCAGCAGCTTGTCGCCGTTGCCCGCGATGAGGATCGGCACACCGGCCGCGTGTTGGTTCATGTGCTCGGTGACGTGACGCAGCCACGCGACGCGTTCACCCGCCGTCGGGTACGGCAGCTCGGCTTGCTCGAACTCCTCTTTGACGTACCCCGCGCCGAGGCCGAGATCGAAACGGCCGCCGCTGAGGTCACGCAGCGAAGTGACGTCCCGCGCCAGCAGCGCGGGCCGGTAGAAGCCGGCGTTCAGCACGAAGGTGCCGACGCGCAGGTTCTCGGTCGCCATCGCCATGGCCGTCATCATCGGGAACGGCGCCGTCGTGTAGAGGTGGTCGGCCATGTGGACGACGTCGTACCCCATGCCCTCAGCTCGGCGCGCCCAGTCCTGGACCGACTTTTGACGACGTGCGGCCTGCAGTCCGACACCGAACCGGAAGTCTTTGACCATCCGTTGATCGTAGAAGTTCTGCGCGCCAGGTTTAGCAGCTGTCCGCAATGGGCATCATTCTGCCGCTGACTTCGAACCCCGACGTCACGCCAACTCAGGACTTGTCACCCCGATCCGGTCCGTCGTGAGCGAGACTCCGACGGACCGGATCAATTTTCAGACCCGAACACACCATGGCCACTCATCCCACCATCGGCGTCGAAGAAGAATTCCTGCTCGCCGATCCCGCAACCGGCGAACCGGTCGCCGTCAACACGACGGTCGCCGGTCACGCCGCCGAGCGCGGCGTGAAGCTACAGCTCGAGCTGACCAGCTGCCAGGTCGAAACCACCTCCGACGTCGTCGGCGGAACCCGCGAACTCGCCGACCAGCTGTCCAGGTTGCGCCGCATCACGGCTGAGGCCGCCGAAGCCGGCGGCGCCCGGCTGCTGGCCGTCGGACTACCGCCCACCGTGCCGCACGAATTCCCGATCACCGACACCCCGCGCTACCGAAAGATCGCCGAAAGGCACGGCATGATCGCGCACGAACAAGGCATCTGCGGTGCCCATGTGCATGTCGCCGTGCCGAGCCGCGAGGCCGCGATCCGGGTCAGCAACCGGCTGCGGCCGTGGCTGCCGCTGCTGCTCTCGCTCAGCGCCAATTCGGCGATTTACCGCAACACCAACACCGGCTTCGCCAGCTGGCGCAGCGTGCTGTGGGCGCGGTGGCCGAGCGCGGGACCGCCGCCGGCATTGGATTCAGTCGACGAGTACGACGCCGTCGTGCAGATGCTGATCCGCGTGGGCGCCGCGCTGGACGACGGGATGGTCTATTGGGATGTGCGGCCGTCGGCGAAGTTTCCGACCGTCGAGGTCCGCGTCGCCGACGTGCCGGCCACGGTCGCCGAGACCGTGCTGCTGGCGGCGTTGATCCGCGGAGCGGTGATGACGGCGCTGGACGACGAGCGGCAGCGCCAACCGGTACCGCCGATATCAGCTCATGCCCTGCGGGCCGCCTACTGGAAATCGGCGCGCGACGGCCTCGACGGTGAAGCGCTCGACCTGGCCGAGGGGCACGAGTGTGCGCCCGCGCGAACGTTGTTGGAAAACCTGGTCGAGCACGTGCGGTCCGCGCTCGAGGCGGTCGGCGACTACGACCTCGTCACCAGCGAACTGCACCGCGTCGGCGAGGAGGGCAACGGGGCGATGCGCCAACTGCGGGCCTGGCGGCGGGGTCACGACGTCGCTGATGTGATCGCCGAGGCCGCAGCCGCCACTCTCGAAGGGACCTAGGTCAGTGGCAGTGCCGCGAAGGGTGCCGTGGTCGGCATCAGTGAACCGCCGGCCGGCTCGATGGTGAACGCCAGCGTGCTCGACCCGTCCAGATCCGGCAGCACCGCGGTGGTCGACGGCGCGATGGCCTGAGCGTCCATGGTTCCCGCCGAATGCGGCCCCTCGTCGTTGATCAACCACATCTGGTAGACGGTGCCGGTCTTGGGCGGCGCGACGTTGTTCATCACCAGCACGCCGGCGTCCTTGTCGCGGGAGAAGACGACCGTTGCCCGGCCGCCGCCGGGAATGTCGCCGGAAACGGTGCGTACGTCCGGTGCGGCGAAGATCTGCTCCGCGGTCGTCGGTGGGGGCCGCAGCGCGAGGCCGACGCCGAGGGCGCCGAGTCCGACGATCAACGCAGCCGCGGCGGCCAGCACGGCCGTGCGCCACCGCTTCGCGCGGGGCTTCATCGGGATCACCGGTGCCGGCACGGCAGGTGTCCTGCCGATTTCGGCGAGGACGCGGTCGCGAAGTTCGTCCGGCGGCTCGACAGCGGTGGCGGCCGATATCGCCGCCATGGTTTCGCGCACCGCACGGACCTCGTCGCCGAAGGCGCGCGCCACGTCGGGCGGTGCACTCGCAAGACGACGGTCGATGTCGGCACGTTCGGCCTCGGGCATCGCGTGCAACGCATACGGCGTCGCCAGGGCGGTCAAATCGTCTATCGGTTGAGTCATGTCAGCCCCAAACACCTGCGTAGGCCGCGGATGGCATCGCGCATCCGCGATTTGATCGTCGCGAGGTTGGCCGACAGCCGCTCGGACACCTGAACGTAGGTCAGGCCGTCGTAATAGGCGAGGTGAATGGCCTCTCGCTGAGTATCGGTCAGTGAGCCGAGACATTCGGTCACCTGGCGGTGCTCGTCGCTCTGGATCACCGACTCGGCGACCTGGTCGGACGGCGGCTCGACATTGGCGGCGCCATAGCGGGACTCGCGCTGACCGGCGGCCTGCTCAGAACGCACCCGGTCCACGGCCCGACGATGCGCGAGCGTCATCAGCCACGACATCGGAGACCCCGCGGCGGGATTGTATGTATCCGCGGTGCGCCATACCTGCAGGTAGACGTCCTGCGTGGTCTCCTCGCTGTAGCCGGGATCGCGCAGAACACGGGTGACCAGGCCGAATACCCGCGCCCGTGTCTGGTCGTAGAACTCCGCGAACGCGTCGACGTCCTGCTGGGCCACCTGGCGGAGCAGCTCGTCGAGGTCCCTTGTCACAGGCCGTAGCCTATCGACCGGCGCAAATAGCGTCATGGTATTCGCGATCTAGGTGGACGCGGTACGAAAAATGAAGTACGCGAACGGTATTCGTCGAAGCCGTTTCGATTGGCCATGTACTTCTCGGTGAGCCGGGCTCCGGTGGCGTAAACCAGGAAATAGGTCATGACCACCGGGGACAGCACGGTGACGAGCGAAATCGCGCCCGCGATGCTGGCCAGCCACAGTCCCCACCAGACACATGCGTCGCCGAAGTAATTCGGATGCCGGGTCCACGCCCAGAGCCCGCGGTCCATGATGACACCCCGGTGGGCTGGGTCGGCCTTGAAGCGGCGCAGCTGGTGATCGCCGACGGCCTCGAACAGCAAGCCGAGCGCCCACACGGCCACACCCAGGACGAACACCGGCCGCAGCAGCGCCGGGGTTGGACCCAGCACGGCCGAAAGTTGCACGGGCAACGAGACGAACCACGTCGCCGCCCCCTGGATCAAGAACACCTTTCGGATCACGTGGCCCGCCGAGAAGTCGCCGCGCAGCAGATCGCGGTAGCGTGGATCCTCGCCCTTACCAGCCGATTTCAGCGTCATATGCCACGCCAGTCGCAGTCCCCACACCGCGACGAGAACCAGCAGGAGGACCCGTCGGAACGCGTCACCCGTGCCGAGGGCGGCGGCGACAGCGGCCACCGCGACGAATCCCAGACTCCAGGCGGTGTCGACGACGTTGTAGCGCCCGATCCGGCGACCGATCAGGAAAGTGACGGTGTGAACGACGACCAGGATGGCCAGCGACGCCGTAGTGACGACGACGAAATTCATTGCCCGCCTCCGGCGGACGGTGTCATCTCGCACGTCCCGACGGCGCGAATGTCCACTGGTAAACGTCGAGGTACCCCGACCGGAAACCGGCCTCTGAGTAGGCCAGATAGAGTTCCCACATCCGCTGGAAGACGTCGTCGAACCCCAACTCCGCCAGAGCATCTTGGCGACCGACGAAGCGTTCCCGCCACAACCTAAGCGTCTCGGCGTAGTGCAGCCGCAGCGAGAACATGTCAACGGTGCGCAGCCTGGTGGTGGACTCGGTGATACCGAGGATCGCCTCGGTCGAGGGCAGCAGACCGCCGGGGAAAATGTACTTCTGGATCCAGGTGTAGGTGTTGCGGCTGGCCAGCATCCGGTCGTGCGGCATGGTGATGGCTTGGATCGCCACCCGCCCTTCGGGAGCGACCAGCCGGTCGAGAGTCTGAAAGTACGTGGGCCAGAACGGGTATCCAACCGCCTCGATCATCTCGATCGACAGCACGGCGTCATAACTGCCTTCGACGTCGCGGTAGTCGCACAGGTCGATCTCAACCAGGTCGGAAAGGCCCGCCTCGGCCACCCGCTGTCGGGCCAGCCGCTGCTGCTCGGCCGACAAGGTGATCGAACGGACGCGTGCGCCGCGCATAGCGGCGCGGATGCACAGTTCGCCCCAGCCGGTGCCGATCTCGAGCACCCGGCTGCCCGCCTTGACCCCCGCGGCGTCGAGGATCCGTTCGATCTTTCTGTGTTGCGCATCCGCGAGGCTCGACTCGTGGGCGGGAAGGGATTCGAACAGCGCGCTGGAGTACGTCATCGTCTTGTCGAGGAATTCGGCGAACATGAGGTTCGACAGGTCGTAGTGGTCCGCGATGTTGCGCCGCGCCTGCCGAGGGCTGTTGTACTGCGACCGCGGTGGGCGTACGACGGCGAGCGGCCGAAACCTCTGCAGGACAGGAGGAATCAGCTCCGTCAGCCGCTTGCCGAATTCGGTCAGCAGGCACGCGATATCCGTAGAACTCCAGTCGCCGGCCATGTACGACTCACCGAAGCCGATGAGCCCGTAGCGACCGACCCGGCGAACCATTGCCTCGGGCCGATGCACGACCATGGTCGGCAGCGTGGGGTCAGCCGCCCCGATGACGGTTCCGTCGGGATAGACGACGCGGATCGGCAATCGCGACACGGCCCGGCGGAACAACCGGTCGGCGATCGCGCCCGTTGCGGCACTGAGCGGTCCGCCCGGCACTCGTGTCACGGCCGGCCATCTGTCCGAATCGATGGTCGCCGGGGCGGCGGAGGTCAGGTCAATGATCACGACTGGTGGACTCTTTCCTTGACGTGGGATTCGCGGGGCACGATCGGGACTCGCCGCAGCCAGAGAGTGATGCCTTGTACCCGAATCCCGATCGCACCCATCAAAGGAGCCAGCGGCGCGACCAGTTGCAGCCGCAGGATCTCGGCAACACCTGCGCGCCTTCGGTTTCCACGCATCGTGACGACGAAGGCCGGCTGGTTCTCGCGGTGCAGGGAGATGCGCACGTCGAGGTTTTCGTCGGGCCGTGGGGCGGTCACCAGGTAGTAGCCGTCCACGTCATTGAACGGTGAGACGTACAGCCTCTTCATGACGATCGTGGGGTGGTCGCTGTCGGGCGGCAGCAGGTAGGCATGGCGTCCGCCGTAGGTGTTGTGTACCTCGGCGATGACGTGGCGCAGCGTTCCGTCGGCGTCGTGGCACCAGTAAAGGCTGAGCGGGTTGAAGACGAATCCGAGAACCCGCGCCTGCAGCAGTGCGGTGACACGGCCGCCGTTGAGGTCGATACCCCGGTCGGCGAGGAACGCGTCGATGCGTTGGCGCAGGGTGTCATTCGGACCGTCGGATTCGAAGAGGTGGTCGCGTGCGTCGAAGCGGGCGAACGGCCGCAGCCATCGGGGCAGCTTGGGTAGTGCGTCGACGTCGACGTACCAGCTGTACCCGCGATGTTCGAAGTAATGATGCACCGGGGCGCGACGGAGGTGGGTGATCCGAGTGCGGTAGATGGCGGGTTGAGTCAGCATGCCACTGCCTCGCGGGTGACGGCCGGCCAATCGACACCTAGGCGCTGCGCCGCCCGTAATCCGGAGGCCGCACCGTCTTCGTGGAAACCCCAGCCGTGGTACGCGCCTGCGAACACTACGCGGTCGTCGTTCAAGGTCGGCAAAAGTTGTTGAGCGGCAACAGAGGTCGGTGTGTACATCGGATGGCTGTAGGTCATCTCGGTGAGGACACTTGCGGGGTTGACGCGGTCCCTGCCGCCGAGTGTCACCAGGATTCGGGAACCGCCGCCGAGACGCATCAGTCGCGTCACGTCGTAGGTGACCATCACCGATGCGTCGTCGGAGGTGGCCAGGTAGTTCCACGACGCCCTGGCGCGTCGGCTTTTGGGCAGCACCGATTCGTCGGTGTGAAGCTGTGCGTGGTTGATGCTGTACTCGATGGCACCGAGCACTGCGCGTTCGGTTGGTGTCGGGTCGGCGAGCATGAGCAGCGCCTGATCGGGGTGGGTGGCGATGACGGCGGCGTCGTAGCGCCGCGGTCCGTAGATTGCGTCGGAAACCTCGACGCCGTCGGGCAGTCGTGCCACCGAGCGCACCGCGGCGCCCAGGCGCACCTCGTCGATCACTTCGGCCACCGCGTCGACGTACGTGACGGAACCGCCGACCACCGTCCGCCAGGTCGGTGAGTCGAACACCGACAGCATCCCGTGGTGCTCCAGAAACACGAACAGGTAGCGGGCCGGATAGTTCAGCGACTGGCCGGGCGGAGCCGACCACACCGCGGCGATCAGCGGCGTCATGAAGTACTCGATGAAGTACTCGGAGAAACCGTGGCGGTCGAGAAACTCGCCGACCGTCGCGTCATCCTCGCCTCTTTCGAGCAGGCGCAGCGCCGCCCGGTGGAATCGTTTGACCTCAACCAGCATGTAGAGGTACCGCGGGCGGGTGAGCGATGACCACGACGGGAACAACCCGCCGATCCCACGGGCACCGGCGTATTCGAGACCGCTCGCGTCGTCGCGCACCGACATCGACATGTCGGTTGCGCGGGTGGAGATGCCGAGTTCGTCGAACAGCCGGCACAGCGTCGGGTAGGTGCGGTCGTTGTGCACCAGGAATGCCGAGTCGACGCCGATGGTGCGGCCGTCGTCGGTGTGGGGGATCTGGTGGGTGTGGGCGTGCCCCCCGAGCCGGGTGTCGGCTTCGTAGAGGGTCACGCGGTCGCGCTGTGCCAGGACATATGCCGCGACTAGGCCTGATACGCCGCTGCCGATGACGGCTACGGAGCGTGAAGCGGGGCTGAAACTTTCCACATCCCGTATTCGGAGCGGGGGCCGCTCCGGATGGGTGAGGTGGTACCCGCTAGGTCGGGGACGATTCCCAGGAACGCGCCGCCGCGACCAGCCCCTGTACCAACGTCGAAGTCGCGGGGGAGAGGCCGTCGTCACCGGGCAGCTGGCTGCGCGGGCTGATGCCCCGCACCCGCGGCGTGAGTTCGAGCTGTGTGCCGCCCCGGCGCACACGGTTCACCGGGTTGTCCGGGTGCAGGCCCCGCAGCTCACGGGGTATGGCGTCGATGTCGGTGACCACCTGGTACCCCGGCACGGTGACGTGATGCGCGAGATGTTCGGCCAGTCGGCGGTTGCGGCCGCCGGCGAGCAGTTGCGTGCTGCGACCGATGCGGCCGTAGCCATGCAGCGCCACCACCACGTCGACATGGTCGAGGAACTCGGCCAGTCGTTCGGACTCCGCGGGGTCATAGCGCGCCGATGACAGGTGGTGCGGGTAGCGGTCGGGGTGACGCACCACATACAGCGACGCATCGGCGGCATCTGCGGCGCGCTCGGCGATGACGTCGGTCATCTGCTCCAGGCCGCCGCCGTGGAAGGCCATGAACCCGAACCGCGACCGCAGAGTCAGTTCTTCGACGATGCCGGGGTCCGCGAGTAGCTCCGAAAGTGATTGTGGTGCAGGTGAACTCGAACTAGCAGTGCTCCCGGGCCACCGGGTTGGATCCCATCGCCTCAGGAAGTCGATCCAGCGCTGCGGAAGGCCGTGCTGCAGTGCGCCGTCGACGACGCGTTCGAGATAGCCCGGCCGCGGCGGGCCCGGTTCGACGCGGTGATCGATGTACACCCACGCCTGGTACGGGCCGTCGTCGGTGTGCACGGTGAGGCGGTCGCGGCGATACCGCACCGGAACACCTTCTGCGCTGTCGAGGGTCGCGAGGTCGGTATCGGTCAGCTGCCACACGACGCCGTGTACCTGCGAGCCGTCGAACTGTTCGACGGTCGCCACACCGCGCTCGTTGATCAGCCAGTCGTGGTCGGCCAGCGTCGCCGGCCGCGGGTCGACAGCGCCGGGGCACCGCCGCGCCATCTGCCGAACGCACAGGTTCGACCCGTAGGCGAAGTAGGTATGCCGCATCAGCCCTTGATGGTGAGATAGATGAGCACCACATTCAGCACTGTAATCAACGCGGCGACCAGCCAGCCAAGAGCAGTGGTCACTCGATGGTTGGTGTCGTCGCCCATCACTGCGCGGTCGCTGGTAAGCCGCACCAGAGGAATCAGCGCAAATGGGATACCGAACGACAGCACCACCTGGGACAACACTAGCGCGCGGCTCGGATCGACGCCCACCGCCAAGATCACCAGTGCGGGCACCAGGGTGATGAGCCGTCGGGCCACCATCGGAATCGACACGTGGAGCAGGCCCTGCATGATCATCTGGCCTGCATATGCGCCCACCGACGAGGACGCGAGACCCGACGCCAGCAGTCCGATCGCGAACAGCAGGGCGACCGTCGGGCCCAGTGTGTCGTTGACCGCGGCGTGGGCACCCTCGATCGAGTCGGTGTTGTCGCGGCCCTGCAGGTTCGTCGCCGCCACGAGCAGCATCGAGAGGTTTACCGCACCCGCGACGACCATCGCGATTCCGACGTCCCAGCGGGTGACGCGCAGCAGCATCCGGCGCATCGGACCGGGATCGGGGTGACCGTGGCGGTCGCGGGTGAGACCGGAGTGTAGATAGACCGCGTGCGGCATCACGGTCGCTCCGAGCATTGCCGCGGCGAGCAGCACGCTCTCGGTGCCCGCGAACATCGGCACCAGTCCGGCGGCAGCCTCGCTCGCGGGCGGCGCTGCGACGAACAGGCTGGTGCAGAACCCGATTGCGATGACCAGCAGCAGGCCGGTGATGACCCGCTCGAACATCTGCTGGCCGCGGCGGTCCTTGATCACCAAGAGCAACAGCGAGACGGCTCCGGTGATCACGCCACCGGTGAGCAGTGGGAGATCGAAAAGCAGGTACAGCGCGATGGCTCCGCCCACCACCTCGGCGAGATCCGTTGCCATCGCGACCAATTCGGCTTGCAGCCAGTAGCCCAGCCGAGTCGAGCGTCGCATCCTGCTGCCGACGGCTTCGGGCAACGACTGACCGCTCACGAGACCGAGCTTCGCCGACAGGTACTGCACCAGGCACGCCATGATGTTGGCCACCACGATGACCCACACCAGCAGGAAGCCGAACTGCGCGCCCGCACTGACGTTGGCGGCGACATTGCCCGGGTCGACGTAGGCGATGGCGGCGACGAACGCCGGTCCGAGCAGCAACCAGCTCGGCCGCAACCGCACGTCAGCGTCCTGTGCCACCAACCCACCTTCTATCGGAACGGCGAATAGAAAAGTTAGGTTAGCCGAAATCTCTGCCGACGCGAAACTAGCGCAGCGTCACCAGCCCCAGCCGCCGAGGCTGATGACCAGGCCGCCGCCTCCCCAGTAGGGTCCCCAGCCGCCGCCGTTGCTGATCGGTGGCGGTGAGGTGACGATCTGTGAGCTGCCGTTGGTCTGGCACTGTGTCGTGTTCGGGCCGGTGTTGATGCATTCGGGTGCGGCCGCAGCGGCCGGAGCGAGGGCAACGGCGCATGCGCCTGCCATCGCGAAAACCGTTGCGGTATAACGAAGTCTTGACGACATGATTGGGCCTCCTTCAGGCCGCGAGAAGTGGAGTCAGCGGCCGCCGTGGCCGCCACCACCCTCGCCAAAACCGCCACCACCAAAGCCCTGCGAAAGCAATGTCAGACAGCGAATGTCAATTCGCACGGGTGGCTCCTAGGCCGTGCCCAAGACCCCGGTCAGGGGAAGAACAAGCCGGGCTCGCCCCACATGTCACCCCACGGACCGACGTACTCCTGCTGGGCGGGTGTGTCGTTGATCTGCACATTGCCCGGCGTTGCGCACTCGGTCGAGGAGCCGCCGAGGGCTGCGGAGCCGCCCTCGTTGACGCACTGTGGGAGGAGACCCGACGCCTGCGGACGCTGTTCCTGTGCTGGCGCAGGTGCAGGTGCAGGTGCAGGTTCGGGCGCCGGTTGGGCGCTGGCCGCGGGGGCGACCACGATCGCGGCCGCTGCCCCGGCAGCGGCGAAGAGCGGAGTAAGGATTCGAAGTGTGGTCCGCATAGGCGCGCCCTTCTTTACTGTGTCCCCGGCTTATTGCACAGAGTACAACCCTTTTCCGGTGATCAGGGGTAGGTCGAGGGTGGTCCTGATGCCGGCCGGCGCGGCGACCACGGCGGGGATCGCGTTGACGACGCGGGCGGCCGTTGCGACCAGTCCGGCGTGGTTGTGATCGCCGTTGGGACTGCTGAGGCAGAGGTCAAGAGCGTAGGAAGGCTCACCGGTGATCTCGATGCGGTAGGAGCCGCCCTCCTGCGCCGGCTGCGGCCAGTCAGGCCGCAAGTCGTCGCGCAACCGAGTGACGTGTTCGAGTACGACGGCCACCTTGCCGTCCTTCTTCCCCTGGACCTCGAAGCGCAGCGCCGCCGCGGTGCCCTTCTCGACATGACCGGACGCGATGTCGAAATCCTCGGGGGCGGGCTCGCGTACGTAGGTCTCGGTCACCTCGTCCAGTTCGACGCCGATGCCCGCGGCCAGCTGCCGAACCACCGAACCCCACGCGAGGCTCAGCACCCCCGGCTGCAAGAGCATCGGAAGGTCGTCGAGCGACTGCCCGAAGCCCATCACGTCGAACATCACGGTGGCGCTGTCGTAGGTGTCGTAGTTGATGATCTCCATGCACCGGATCTGCTCGATGCTCTGGCACGTTCCGGCCAGTGCGAGCGGAAGCAGGTCGTTGGCGAACCCAGGGTCGATGCCGTTAACAAATATGCTGGCGTTGCCCTCCTTCGCCGCATCCTCGATCGGTTTGAGGAGTTCGTCGGGAATCACACCCCATGGGTATTGGAGGAACACCGCGCTGCTGGCGACCACGTTGACGCCCGCGGCCAAGATGCGCCGGTGGTCCTCCAACGCTTCGGGCAGACGGTTGTCGGCCATCGCGGTGTACACCGCACAGTCCGGTTTGGTCGCCAGAACGGCGTCGAGATCGGTCGTGGCGGTGATTCCCGTCGAAACATCAAGTCCGGCAAGCTCTCCGGCGTCCTTACCGGCCTTGGAATCCGACGACACCCACACCCCGGTCAGCTCGAACTGCGGATCGTTGATCAGCTGGGTCAGAGCGTGCCGGCCGACGTTGCCGGTGCCGATCGCTGCTGCTTTGATACTCAAGAGTTGCTCCTCACAGATCCGGGATGGGCAGGTCGAGGTTCGGGAAGGTGAGACCGCCGTCGACCTCGAGTGTCTTGCCGGTCAGGTAGGAGCCTGCGGGGGAGGCGAGGTACACGGCCGCTGCGGCGATGTCCTCGGGTTGGCCCAATCTGCGCATGGGCGTGGCCTTTTCCATCGGTGCGCGCAGTTCGTCGTTGGAGGCGACCACGTCGAGCGCCGAGGTGAGGATCGAACCGGGGGCGATCGCGTTGACGCGAATCTTGGGGCACAAGTCCAAAGCGGTGAGCCGGGTGTAATGCGCGAGCGCGGCCTTGGCGGTGCCGTATGCGGCGAATCCGCGACCGGCTTCGCGGCCCATCGTCGACGTGATGTTGATGATGCTCCCGCCACCGGAATGCTCGAGCATCAGCGGAACGGCGGCGACGGTAAGCGCGTGCGCGGTGGCCACATTGAAGGTGAAGGCGTCACGCAGGTCCTTGGTAGAGGTGGTCAGCAATGTGTTGGGCATGGTGCCGCCGACGTTGTTCACGACGATGTCTAGTTTGCCGAAGGCCTCGATGGCCTCGCCCGCGAGCTTGGCGGTGTCCTCAGGGTGGGCGAGATCGGCGACCACGACGTGGGCTTTGCGACCGACACCCTTGATCTGCTCGGCCACCTCTTCGAGTTGCGATTGCGTGCGGGCGGCAATGACCACGTCAGCCCCGGCTTCCGCGAATGCCAGCGCCATCGCCGCGCCGAGGCCGCGGCCAGCGCCGGTCACCACCGCGACGTGGTCGTCCAGCCGAAATCTGTCCAGTATCACAATTGTTTCCTTCCGTCGCCCGGGCGAACCTTAGCAAGCCTAGACAGCGCCGGTAAGGACTTTCTGAAACACGTTCTACTTTGGTCAGGGGCTGTGGCGGTAGTAGGCGGCCGGGCCGTGTGCCGGTCGTTCGACAGACCGCTACTTCAAGCGACTCTCGCCTCGACAAGGCTGTATGGAGACGCGGTCGGTATGACGCGCGTCATCTCGAGTCCGCTTCGGCGCAGCAGGTCGCGATACTCGTCGGCACTGCGCTCACGGGCGCTTCCGCCGAGCAACATCTCCAGATCGGCCCACTTGCCGATGAAGTCGCGGTCGTGTTCGGGAATCACGAGTTCCACCAACACGACTCGGGCCGCGGAGCCGACAGAAGCGCGGACCGTGCGAAGGATCTCGACCGCCTGATCGTCAGGCCAATCATGAATGATGTGCTTCATGAGGTAGACGTCGCCGTCGGCCGGGACCTTCTCGAAGAACGACCCGCCGTCGATGCGGACACGGTCGGCTACTCCCGCTTTCTCCAGCAGCGCAGGCGCGTTCGCGACCACCTGCGGCAGGTCGTAGAGCACACCGCGGGCCCCAGGCGTGGCAGCCAGGACGGAAGCGAGCAGCCGGCCGTGTCCACCCCCCACATCGACGATCGTCGAGCCGCCGCTGAAGGGGTATGCGGCAACGACGAAGTCCTCGGACAAACCCGAAATGTTGGTCATGGTTTCGTTGAACAGCGCAGCGAGTTCGGGCTCGTCGTCGAGGTACTCGAAGAAGTCTTTGCCGCGTAGCCGCGGGATACTTGCTTGGCCCGTCCGGATCGAGTCGACGAGCATGCTCCAGTGTTCGCGGTGCTGTGGCGAGCCGTAGTACTTCGCGGCTGCGGCCATGGACTGCGGCGCGTCGGACCGCAAGGTGTCGGCAAGAGTATTGAGCGCGTAGCGGCCACGGCGGTCCTGACGGAATACGCCGCGTCCGATGAGAGCTCGTAACAGCCTGCGGAGCGCGTCGGGGTCGGCGTCGACGCGACGCGCCAAGTCCTCGATGGACAGCGGACCCGAAGCGAGAGCGTCGGCGACGCCCAGCTGCGCGGCGGCCTGGATCGCCTGCGACGTCCACGCCGCCAGGATCAGTTCCACCATCGCCACCGGGGCAGGCGCAAGCCGGAGATGCAGTCGATTGACGTGATGCCTTACGCGCTCGACGACTCTCGCGAGTCCAGGGGGAACGGTAGTCATGGCGGCCTCCATGCTAATTTGGATAGAGCACCGTATATTGGATATAGCGAACTATAAGGAAGTAGAGGATCAGTGTCAACAGCTTCCGAATCGAAGCCCCGTCGCAGGTACGACAACAGCCGCAGGCGCGCCGACGCCGAAGCCCGCCAACGCAGCATCATCGAGGCGGCCACCGAGTTGTTCGTCAAGCAGGGTTTCGGTCCGACGACGATCGATCAGATCGCCACCGCGGCCGATGTGTCGGCGCAGACCATCTATGCGACCTACGGTTCCAAAGCCGCTGTCCTCTTCCGCGCCATCGAGATCGCCGTCGCCGGCGATTACGATGAGGCCCCGCTCATGGATTTCGCGCCCGATCTCGCGGAGCTGTCCGAGCATCGTTCACAGTTCGCCGCCGCCGCGCATTTCGTGCGTGAAATGCATGACCGCGTCGCGGGGCTCATGCGGGTGATGGAGGGGGCCGCCTCGGCTGATCCCAGTCTCGAGGAAAGGCGCACAGACCTACTTCGCCAGATTCGATCCGCGGTTTCGGTGTGGATCTCGCAGATCGGATCGGAGGCGCTGCGGCCCGGCCTGTCCGAGGATCAAGCGACCGACGTGGCGTTCACCGTGCAGGCGCCGCACCTGTATTCGATCTACACAGCCGATTTGGGCTGGACGCCGGACCAATACGAGCAGTGGCTCGCGCACGCACTGCCCCGCCTCTTGCTGCGTCCAGAACTTCTGACCGAATGACGGCTACTTCTTGGCGGCGGCTTTCTTGGCCGCCTTCTTGGCGGGCGCTTTCTTCGCCGCTTTTTTCGCGGGCGCCTTCTTGGCCGGGGCCTTCTTCGCCGCCTTCTTGGCAGGGGTGTCCGAACCGCCTTCGCGGCGGGCCTTGACGCTGGCCTCCAGCTTCGCCAGCAGATCCGAGACGTCCTCGGTCTCGTCGAGCTCCTTCGGCTGCTCCTCGGTCGTAAACGCTTCGCCGCCTTCGAGTTTGGCCTGAATCAGCTCGTGCAGCTGTTCCTGGTAGTCATCGTGATAGCGGTCGGGCTTGAAGTCGTCGGTCATCGACTCGACGACCTGGCTCGCCATCTTGAGCTCGGCGGGCTTGATGTCGACCTTCGTGTCGAGCGACGGGAAGTCAGGATCGCGGATCTCGTCGGGCCACAGCAGCGTCTGGATCACCATGACATCGCGCTTTGAGAAGTCCTGCACCCGCAGTGCAGCCAGCCGCGTCTTGTTCCGCAGCGCGAAGTGCACGATCGCGACCCGGTCGGTATCCATCAGCGTCTTGGCCAGCAGCACGTACGACTTCGACGACTTGCCCTCCGGTTCGAGGAAGTAGCTCTTGTCGTACATCATCGGATCGATGTCGCTGGCGGGAACGAACTCCAGCACCTCGATCTCACGGCTGCGTTCCTCGGGCAAGGTCGCGATGTCGTCGTCGGTGATGATCACCGTCTGACCGTCGTCGGATTCGTAGGCCTTCGCGATGTCGCGGAACTCGACGACCTCGCCGCACACCTCGCAGACGCGCTTGTACCGGATGCGTCCGTTGTCCTTCTCGTGCACCTGGTGGAACTTGACGTCGTGGTCTTCGGTCGCGCTGTAGACCTTGACCGGGACGTTCACCAGACCGAAGGCGATTGAACCCTTCCATATGGAGCGCATAAACCCACGTTAGCCGGGTCGGGGCGGCCGCGGGCCGGAGCTCGCCGCTGCAGCCTCACGTGTTGCGCGATCGGGGAGGTCGGCACCGGCACGGCCCACGGTCAGCGCCGACGAGAGCGCTGCCGTCGCAACTACCGAGTTGAGCGCATCGAGACCGATGGCGCGCAGGTCGTGGCGTCTTTCGGCGCCCAGCAGATTCAACTCCCACAGCGCATCGATCAGCCCGGTCATGAACGCATCGCCGGCGCCCACGGTGTCGACGACGTCGACCGGGAGGGCGGCGATCCGCGCCGTACCCGCGTCGCACATCGCGAAGGCGCCGCGATCGCCCATCGTCACCGCGACGATCGACGGGCCCAGGGTCAGCCACGTCCGGGCGATCTGTTTGGCCGAGCGATTCGGGCCAATCCAGCGCAGGTCCTCATCGCTGGCCTTGACCACGTCGCACTTCTCGAGGAGCCGGTCGATGCGGCCCCTCGTGGCGTCACCGTCTTCGATCAGCGCCGGCCGCACGTTGGGATCGAAGGTGATCGTTGCCGACGGGTGGTACGCATCCAGTAGTGCCGCGGTTGCCCGGCAGCCCGGCTCGTGCCAGCTCGCGATCGATCCCGTGTGCGCGACGAGCGGCGGTGTGACCTCCGGAGTGCCCGCAAGCTGCCAGTCGATGTCGAAGGTGTACTGCGCCGAACCGTCTTTGTCGAGCGTGGCGACGGCGGTCGGGGTGTGGTCGGCGGACATACTGCCCGAAACGAGTTGTACTCCAGAGCTTTCGACGTACTCGGCGATTCGTCTTCCGCGCGCATCGTCGCCGATGTGGGTGAGGAAGTCGACTCCCCGACCCAGCCGAGCCAACCCCACCGCCACGTTGAGCGGGCTACCCCCGACGTGCTCGGTCGGGACGGCGTCTCGCGCGCTGGTGGATGCTCGCTCGACGATGTCGATCAGCGCCTCGCCGATCACCAGCGCTCTCATCGCGAATCCTTGCGAAGCAACGTTTCGAGCGTTGCCCGCGCTCCGTCGCGGTGCAGCGATTCCAGTGCCCATACATAGGCCTCGACGAACCGCGAATCGTTGGCGAGGTCGCCGAACACCTCAGCGTTCTCGATGAACGCAGTCGGGTTCGTTCGTTGCGACTTCGCCAGCGGGACAAGGGTATCGGCCAGTTGGTCTTGAACGTCGATCGGCTCACCCTGCTCGTCGACACCTTCGGCGTACCGCGCCCAGCTGGCCACGGTGGCGGCGGACAGCCGAATCGGTGCATCCGTTCTCAGGTTCTCCCTGATCACCGGAAGCAGCCATTTGGGGATACGGTCGGACGAGCCGTAGCACAGCCGCGCAATCGTGTCCTTGACACCAGGATTGGCGAACCGCTCGATCAGTGTCCGTTTGTAGTCCGGCAGGTCGATACCAGGCACCGGCTTCAGCGTCGGGGTGGCTTCCTCGTCCATGTACGACATCAGGAACTCGGCGAACAGCGGATCACCCGCGGCATCGTGCACCAGCCGGTATCCCGCCAGATATGCGAAGTAGCACAGACTTTGGTGGCTGGCGTTGAGCAACCGCAGCTTCATCAACTCGTACGGCGTGACGTCGTCGACCATCAGCACGTCGACCTTCTCCAACGGCGGACGACCAACGGAGAAGTCGTCTTCGAGCACCCATGAGGTGAATGGTTCCGCGACCACCGGCCACTGGTCGTCGACGCCGAATTCGTCCTTGACGGTGGCGATCACGTCGGGTGTCGTGACCGGGGTGATGCGGTCCACCATCGAGTTCGGGAACGTGGTGTGCGCGGTCATCCACTCGCCGAGGCCGGGGTGGACACGGTCGGCGTAGGTGGTGAACGCATGCCGGGCGACGTCACCGTTGCCCTCGATGTTGTCGCACGACACGATCGTCGGTGAGGCGATGCCGCGGTCGCGCCGACGTGCCAGCGCCTCCGCGACGAGACCGAATACGCTTTCGGGTCCCGCCCCGTCGATGTTGTAACCGCCCTCGGTGATGGTCAGCGAGATGATGCGGGTGCTGGGTGCGGCGAGCAGTTCGATCACCGACTCGGGATCGTCGGGCGCGTATCGATAGTCGATGATCGATCCGATCACCCGCGCAGTGCGAGTGCCGTCGGGGTTCTCGAGCAGCAGCGTGTACAGCCCGTCCTGCGCGGCCATCACGTCGGCCATCTTGCGGTCGGCCGCCATGACACCGACGCCGCAGATCCCCCAGTCTTTGGCGAGGCCCATCTCGAGAAGCCGGTCGATGTACATCGCCTGGTGGGCGCGGTGGAAGCCGCCGACCCCGAAATGCACTATGCCCACGCTGATCTCGTGGCGATCATAGCTAGGCCTGCTGACTGTCATGACACCGTCACCACCGACTTGACGCTACCCGGGATCCGGTCTGAGTCCAGTGCCTCGGCGGCCTTCTCCAGGGGGAAGCGGGCGGTCACCATGGCGTCGAGGTCGACGCGCCCGGATTCCACCAGCGCGATCGCCGTCGGCCACGTGTTGGCGTACCGGAACACCCCCGTCAGCACCAGCTCACGATTCTGGATCAACTGCGTGGGCAGTTCCATGGATTCGGCTCCTGAACCGACGAGGACGATCCGTCCCGCGGGACGTACGGCGTGGATGCCGGCGGCGACGGCAGCCGCGGCACCGGACGCATCGATGAATGCGTCGACCGCCAGATCGTCATTGCTCCCGGCGGTGGGGTCCACGGTTGTGGTGGCGCCGAACGCCAAGGCCCGGTCGCGACGGGTCGGGTCGGGATCGCTGACGACGATTTCCGTTGCGCCATAGGCCCTGGCGAGCTGGGTCAGCACGATGCCGATGGGTCCGGCGCCTGCGATGAGCACTCGCGATCGACCGTCGAGTTCGGCCTTGCGGATCGCGGCGATGCCGACGGACAACGGTTCACACAGCGCCGCGGCATCGTCGGACATCGAGTCCGGTACCGGGTGCGCGAATTCCGCACCGATGGTCACGTACTCGCAGAGTGCGCCGTCGACCGGCGGGGTGGCGAAAAACTGCATATGCGGACACAGGTTGTAGTGACCGCGCCGCGTCTCGTCGCTGTCGGGGTCGGGCCGCTGCGGTTCGATCGATACCCGCTGACCGATACGCGACGGGTCGACCGAATCGCCGACGCCGACGATGGTGCCCGCCGCCTCGTGTCCGAGGACCAGGGGCTTTTCCACGACGAAGCCACCCACCCGGCCATGCCGGTAGTAATGCGTGTCCGAGCCGCAGACACCCACCGACGAGACCTGTATCAGCACATCACCGGCCCGCGGCGTCGGTACCGGTCGCTGCTCCATTTCGATGCGGCCCGGCTCGATGAGTACAGCGGTCCGCATCCGGGTATCAGGCGAAAGTGTTGTGTGCGTCACACTCAACATGTTAGCGTTATGAGCATCTACTCGCACCCCTGAGCAAATGCTCACACGGTTGAGGGAAAGTGGGGCGCATTACGTGACCGCTTCGACGTCGAACGGTGAGGTCGCCAGGCCGGCTGCGCAGAGTCGTGCCGGGGCGCCCGAGGACCTTCGGCTCGCGCTGCGCGCGGCAACGCTGTACTACCTCGACGGCCTGACGCAGGCCGAGATCGCGGCCCGTCTCGGCGTCTCACGCCCCACCGCGGGCCGGTTGGTGGCCAGGGCGAAGGCCAAAGGCCTCGTGCGAATCGAAGTCGTCGTACCGCCGGATCTGCGTGACAACCTGCACGCCGACGAGGAGCGCGAGCTCGAACGCTGCTTCGGCCTCACCGAGGCCGTGGTGGCCGGACACGGTGTCGACGTCGGAGCGCCCGGGCGTCCGGCCGCGTACGCGAGCGTGGGTCGCGCCGCGGCCGCACTGCTGATGCGCCGGCTCTCGCCGGAGGATGTCCTCGGATTCACCTGGGGCCCAGAGCAGGTCGCGGTGGCCACCGGGCTGCTGCCCGGCGTCGCCAGCTGCCGGGCCGTGGTGCAGCTGGACGGCGCCATGTCCACCGCGGCCTACCAGACCGGTACCGAGCTGATCCTCAGCCGGTGCGCAGACGTGTTGCGCGCCAGCGCGATCCGGCTGCCCGCCCCCCTCTATGCTGATCCTTCGACCGTCGCATCGATGCGCAGCGACTCGGTGATCTCGCGGACGCTCGAGGCGGGCAGGCGTGCCGACGTCATGGTATTCGGCGTGGGCGCGGTTTCGACCTCCACGACGCTGTTCGAAGGCAGTTATCTGGACACCCGCATGCTCGACGAGCTGATCTCGCTGGGCGCCGTGGGGGAGATCGGCGGACGCTTCTTCGACGCCGACGGCGCGCCCGTGGACACCGAACTGCAGCAGCGCGCGGTCTCCGTCCCGCTCGAGGACATCCGCCGCTGCCAGAAGACGCTGCTGATCTCCAGCGGCGTCACCAAGTATCCCGCCACGCTCGGCGCACTACGCGGAAATCTGGCCAGGCTACTGGTCTGTGACATCGATTGTGCCCGTTGGCTACTGGCCCAAGCATGATCCAGCGAAAGGTGATGTGATGGTGAAAGCGCTCAAGCGATGGGCTGCATTGACCGCCGTGGCGGGGTTGACGCTGACGGCCGTCGGCTGTTCCGGCGCGGGCAGCCTTGGTGCCTCGGGTGATCAGGTGACGATCGCGCTGGTGTCCAATTCTCAGATGACGGATGCCCAACAGCTGTCGTCGGATTTCGAGAAGAAGAATCCGGGCACGAAGCTGAAGTTCGTCACGCTGTCGGAGAACCAGGCGCGCGCCAAGATCACCATGTCGGCCGCGATGGGCGGCAGCGAATTCGACGTGGTCATGATCAGCAACTTCGAAACCCCGCAATGGGCGCGCGACGGCTGGCTGGTGAACCTGTCGGACTACATCGAGAACACGCCGGGATACGACCCCGACGACTTCATCCCGTCGCTGCGGGAGTCGCTGTCGTATGAGGGCGACATGTACTCGGTGCCGTTCTATGGCGAGTCGTCGTTTCTGATGTACCGCAAGGATTTGTTCGAACAGGCCGGCATCGAGGTCAACCAGGACCCGAACTACCAGCCGCAGTGGCAAGAGGTCGCCGACTGGGCGAGAAAGTTGAAGACCGACGACCGGGCGGGGATATGCCTGCGCGGCAAGCCGGGTTGGGGTGAGGTGCTGGCGCCACTGGACACCGTGATCAACACGTTCGGTGGCCGGTGGTTCGACGAGCAGTGGAACGCGCGGCTGGACAGCCCCGAGGTGAAGGAAGCTGTCAACTTCTATGTCGACACACTCAACAGCGCGGGCGAACTCGGAGCGTCGTCGACGGGATTCCAGGAGTGCGCCAACCTGTTCGGTCAGGGCCAGACGGCCATGTGGTACGACGCGACGTCGGCCGTTTCGGTACTCGAGGACCCAAAGTCCTATCCGGAACTGCAGGGCAAGATCGGTTACCTGCCCGCCCCCATCGTCGTCAAGCCGAACTCGGGGTGGCTCTACACCTGGTCGCTGGGAATTCCGAAGGGAGCGAAGAACCCCGACGGCGCGTGGAAGTTCATCTCATGGATGACCAGCAAGGAATACCTGAGAATGGTTGGCGAGAAACTCGGCTGGGCACGCGTGCCACCGGGTAGCAGGACGTCGACCTACACGGAATTGCCGGAATACGAGGCGATTTCGAAGGCATACGGCCCATTGACGTTGCAGTCGATCAGGAACGCGACGCCGAATGACCCGACGGTGAAACCTGTTCCTTACACCGGCGTGCAGTTCGTCGGGATCCCCGAGTTCCAGGATCTCGGGACGAGAGTGAGCCAGCAGATCAGCGCCGCAATCGCCGGACAGAAGTCGGTCGAAGACGCGCTCGCACAATCACAGGAATACGCCGAAGTCGTCGGCCGCACATATCAGGAGAAGTGATGACCGTTACCGCTGATGCCGCGGCCGAGGCCGACGAAAGGGCCGTGGCCGAGAGAGTTCGAAAAATTCGGGAGGCCCAAGACGTCGGCGTGAGCCGCGCCGAGGGTTGGCGGCGGCGCGGGCCGTTGCTTCCCGCCCTGATCTTCATGATCGCCGTCACGCAGATCCCGTTCCTGCTCACGCTCTACTACTCGACACTGTCGTGGAACCTGGTGCGTCCCGGCTCACGGCAGTTCGTCGGCCTGCAGAACTACATCGCCGTCGCCAAGGACAGCCAATTCTGGTCGGTCGCCCTCAACACCGTCATTCTCATCGTCGTCGTGGTATTGATCTCGGCGTTCTTCGGCCTGTTACTCGCGTTGCTCTTGGACAGGGCATTTCTCGGACGCGGCGTGGTCCGAACCCTGTTGATAACGCCGTTTCTCGTCACACCCGTTGCGGCAGCATTGATCTGGAAGACCACCATCCTCGACGCCACAAACGGCATCCTCAACTGGCTGCTGTCGCTGGTGGGCATAGGGCCGGTCGACTGGATCGGCCAGTTCCCGCTCACCATGGTGATGGTTGTCCTGATCTGGCAGTGGACGCCGTTCATGATGTTGTTGATCCTCGCCGGCCTCCAGTCGATGCCTCGCGACATCCTGGAGGCCGGTCGAGTCGACGGTGCGGGCGCGTTCCAACTCTTCCGCGAGTTGACGCTGTCCCACCTTCGACGCTTCATCGAGTTGGGCGTGGTGCTCGGCGCGATCTATCTGGTCAACACCTTCGACACCATCTACATGTTGACCCAGGGTGGTCCGGGTATCGCCAGTGCGAACCTGCCGTTCTACATCTATCAGCGCGCGTTCCTCGGCTTCGACATGGGCGAGGCCGCGGCGATGGGTGTGGTGGTGGTGATCTTCACGATCATCATCGCGAACTTCGCGCTTCGACTGATCTTCAAATCGTTCACCGGCAAGGAAGAGGCAGCCTGATGACGACGACAATTGAGAAGGACACGGCCACCGCGACTTCGGCCGCACCGTCAAAGAAGAAGTCCCGGAAGTTCAGCCCATGGGGTGTAGTGGCATGGATCGTTGGACTCGGCTTCTTCTTCCCGGTTTTCTGGATGGTGTTGACCGCCTTCAAATCCGAGGCCGATGCGGCGACGAGTCCGCCTAAGCTCTTCTTCACCCCTACGCTGGACCAATTCAACGCGGTATTCGAACAGGGTATCGGCCCGGCTTTTTTGAACTCGCTGTTCGCCACCGGGATCTCGACGCTGTTGGTATTGCTACTCGGTGTGCCTGCCGCGTTCGCGCTGTCGTTGCGTCCGGTGAAAAAGACGCAGGACGCACTGTTCTTCTTCATGAGCACCAAGATGCTGCCGATCGTCGCGGTGATCCTGCCGCTGTACGTGATCGTTTCCAACATCGGTCTGCTGGACAACATCTGGGCGCTGGTCATTCTCTACACGGCGATGAACCTGCCGATCGCGGTGTGGATGATGAGGTCATTCTTCCTGGAGGTGCCCGGTGAACTGCTCGAGGCGGCCAGCCTGGATGGCGCAAGCCTGTGGCGGTCGGTGCGCGAGGTCATCTTGCCGCTGGTCTCGCCCGGCATCGCCGCTACCGCGCTGATCTGTGTGATTTTCGCCTGGAACGAGTTCTTCTTCGCGGTGAACCTGACCGCGGTTAACGCTCAGACCATGCCGGTGTACCTGGTCGGCTTCATCGCCGGTCAGGGTCAGTACTGGGCCGTGTTGTCGGCGGCCGCAACCATGGCTGCGCTTCCCGTGGTCCTGTGCGGGTGGGTCGCCCAGAACAAGCTGGTGCGCGGACTTTCGTTCGGCGCGATCAAGTAACCGTCAAAAAGCAACCAGGAGAAGATCAATGGCATCGATCACCTACAAGAACGCGTCGTGCATCTACCCGGGCTCCGACAAGCTCGCGGTGGACTCGCTCAACCTCGACATCTCCGACGGCGAGTTCGTCGTGCTGGTCGGTCCTTCGGGTTCGGGCAAGAGCACCGCGCTGCGCATGCTCGCCGGACTCGAGGACATCGACGAGGGCCACATCGAGATCGGCGGCAAGAACATGGTCGGCGTGCCGTCCAAGGACCGCGATATCGCGATGGTGTTCCAGAACTACGCGCTGTACCCGAACAAGACCGTCGCCGAGAACATGGGTTTCGCGCTGAAGCTGCGCGGCGTGTCCGCCGACGAGCGTCGCAAGAAGGTCGAGGAAGCGGCGAAGATCCTGGATCTGACCGAGTTCCTGGACCGCAAACCGGCCAAGCTGTCCGGCGGTCAGCGGCAGCGCGTCGCGATGGGCCGCGCCATCGTGCGTGAGCCACAAGTGTTTTGCATGGACGAGCCGCTGTCGAATCTCGACGCCAAACTCCGGGTGCAAACGCGCACCCAGATCGCGGCGCTGCAAAGGCGTCTGGGCACCACCACCGTCTACGTCACGCACGATCAGGTCGAGGCGATGACGATGGGCGACCGGGTTGCCGTACTGCGGTTCGGCAAGCTGCAGCAGTTCGCATCGCCGAACGAGCTCTATGACCGGCCGGCCAACGCCTTCGTCGCAGGCTTCATCGGTTCACCCGCAATGAACCTCGTGACGCTGCCCGTCGCGGCCGAAGGCGTCAAGATCGGTGATTCCGTATTGGAACTCGAGCGTGACGATCTGACCAAGCTGAGCGACGCGGGCCTATCGGAGGTCACTTTCGGTATCCGGCCCGAACAGCTCGAGATCTCCGAGTCCGACGGCGTCGAGGTCGTGGTCGACCTGGTCGAGGATCTCGGCAGTGAGGCGTATGTGTACACGCACGCAGGTTCGGGCGTGGAACTCGTCGCGCGGTGCAACCCACGCACGGCGCCCAGGCTGGCCGACACGGTGCGACTGCGTAAGAACCCCGAAGGCGCGGTGCATCTGTTCGACCCCGAGTCTGGTGAGCGCCTGAATTAGCATGCGTGCGCCGTCCGGCGGGCAGGAGCGGAGCGACCGGGGATTAACCCAGTTCCGGCTCCGGGCACCGACTCCCGGTCTGCTGGGGCTCCCGTGGGACCGGCCGCTTCACGACTGGACGGTTCCCGACGTTCCGTTGCGCGACATCGCGGTGGGGCCCAGCCGTCACCTGGTGAAGTTCGTCGACGCCGACGGTGCGCTGTGGGCGGTCAAGGACATGCCGCCGCGGATCGCGGCCAAAGAGTACGGCATCCTGCGGCGGCTCGAGGAGATGGGCCTGCCCGCGGTGCGTCCCGCCGGTGTGGTGGTGCAGCCCGAATTCGACACCGCGATCCTGGTTACCCGCTATCTCGAAGGGTCTTGGCAGTATCGCCGGTTGTTCATGCGGCTGCCGCCGGACCAACCGAAACATCGTGCGCGGCTGCTGGACGGAATGGCCGGTCTTCTGGTGGAACTGCACCGGCACGGTGTGTTCTGGGGTGACTGCTCGCTGGCGAACACATTGTTCTCCCGCGACGGGCAGCTGCTGCAGGCGTGGCTGGTCGACGCTGAAACCTCGGAAGTCCACCCGAGTTTGAGTAGGGGACAACGCGAGCACGACCTCGACATCATGGTCGAGAACGTCGCGATGGGAATGGTCGACCTTGCCGAGCGGCTTGGACAGACGGCCCTGGAGGACGTGCTGATCTCCGAGGTCCAGGACACCAGGGCTCGCTATGACATGCTGTGGGACGCACTGCACGCCGAGCCCGTCTTCGGGTTCACCGATCGCTACCGCGTCGAGGGGACGGTGCGGAAACTGAACGACCTCGGCTTCGCGGTCGACGAAGTGTCGCTGCAGCCGATCGAGGCGGGCAAGCTCAAACTCCGTGTTGCTGTGGGTGATCGGCGCTACCATGCGCAACGTCTGCAGGAGCTCGCGGGACTGGATGTGGGCGAGGGGCAGGCCCAGATCTTGCTTGGCGATCTGCTCGCGTATCAGGCGCAGTTGTGCCGGGAGGAGGGCCACGAAGTCGACGAGCGCACCGCCGCAAGGTTGTGGGTCATCGAAGTGTTGACCCCGTACGAGCGGCTGGCCCACGACGTCGTCGGCAACAAGGGCACCCCGATCCAGGCGTACTGCGATCTGCTCGAAGTCCGCTGGCTGCTGAGCGAACGGGCGGGTCACGATGTGGGCACCAACGCAGCGCTCGCCGCGCTACATGGGGACGTGATCCCCACTGACTCGGCGGCAAAGGTGGCGGTCGCCGAGACGCCGACGGAGCCTTTTGAGGTGCTGGCGATCGACGACGATTGAGCGACATTCGAGCGACAATGTCGCTCGAATTCGATTGCATGACAACGCTTTAGGTTCTTAGAGATCTCTTCGGAAATTTTCTAGAGAGTTCTTAGAGTTCGAACCTATGTTCGAGACATGAGTGCTCCACTGACTCAAACTTCTTGTCATGTTCGTCGGGTTAAGACTGGCGGCATGTCAGAAGGAGTGTCAGATGACGA
>NZ_MVIM01000022.1 GCF_002086795.1 Mycolicibacterium tusciae
GAAAAAGAGGCAGACCAAAAAACAACAACAAACAAAAACCACCAAACACACTATTGAGTTCTCAAACAACACACCCGCTCGACCGCGCAACCAACCCGCGGCAAAAGCCGCGGGCTCGTATGCGGACAATCAGGAACCCAACCGAAGTTGAGGCTTCCCTCTGGGAGCCGCCGCGCTCGCCGGGTTTTGGCCCGTGTCGCAGCGACTCCGATAAGTTACGTGAGGGATAACTCTGAGTCAAATGGGCTGATGGGGCGTGTCTTTCGATCCGCGTCCACCGAGCGCACAAACAGTGCGTCGACTCGTTGTTCATGGGGTTCAACGCGCCACCCGCGGAGTTTGTTCCCGAGTGACGACACCAATCTCGGCCGGGCCGCAGTCGCCGCCCGACGAACTACCCAACGCGTTGGACGCCGGCGATATTCCGCTTGCCCCGTCGCAGCACCAACCAGCGGCCGTGCAGGAAGTCCGACGGCTGCGGCACCCACTCTTCGCTCTCAATCCGGACGTTGTTGACGTACGCCCCGCCCTCGCCGATGGTGCGACGGGCCGCCCCCTTGCTCGCCGACAGGCCGCTGGCCACCAGCAGGTCGGTGATCGCGTCGGGTCCGCCCGGCGCCAGCTCGGCGACCGACGCCTCGCGCAGGGCCGCGGCCAACGTCGATTCATCGAGCTGCGCGAGCTCGCCACGCCCGAACAGGGCCTGGCTGGCGTGCTCGACCGACGCCGTGGCCGCCTCCCCATGGACCAGATTGGTGAGCTCGCGGGCCAATCGGCGCTGACCTGCACGTTCATGGGGCCGTTCGGCAGTCGCCTCCTCCAGCTCCGCCAACTCTTCGGGCGACAGGAACGTGAACCATCGCAGGTATCGGACGACGTCCGCGTCTGAGGTGTTCACGAAGTACTGGTACCAGGCGTACGGGCTGGTCATCTCCGGGTCGAGCCAGAGGCTGCCACCGCCGGTCGACTTACCGAATTTCTGGCCTTCGGAGTCCGTCACCAGCGGGGTGGTCAGCGCGTGCACCGTCGCCCCCGTCTTCTGGCGGACCAGCCGGACGCCGGCGATGATATTGCCCCACTGATCGGAGCCGCCGATCTGCAGTCCGCAGCCGTACCGCTGGTGTAGCTCCACGTAATCGTTGGCTTGCAAAAGCATGTAGCTGAACTCGGTGTAGGAGATGCCGTCACCGTCGAGTCGTCGTCGCACCGTGTCACGGTCGAGCATCACGTTGACGGAGAAATGTTTTCCGACATCGCGGAGGAATTCGATGGTGGGCATCTGGGCGGTCCAGGTGAGGTTGTTCTCCACCACCGCGCCGGTGGCCGAATCATCGAACTCGACGAAGCGTTCGAGCTGGCCACGTATTCGGTCGGCCCACTCGGCGACGGTGTCGGCGTTGTTGAGCGTGCGCTCGCCGACGTCGCGCGGATCGCCGATCATGCCGGTGGCGCCGCCCGCCAGGACGATCGGACGATGTCCGGCACGTTGAAACCGGGTCAGCGTCAGGAGCGGGATGAGGTGGCCGGCATGCAGGCTCGGCGCCGTCGGATCAAATCCGGAGTAGACGGTGACGGGACCCGCAGCCAAGGCCGCCGCGAGTGCGTCCCGGTCGGTGGACTGCGCGATCAGCTCGCGCCACTCCAGCTCATCGAGGATGTTCGGCGTGTCCTTAGACGTCACGCAATCGATCTTCCCGTACCGCAGCGCAATGACCACAGCCGGTGCTCAGACACGACATCGCAGCCCGGTAGCAGCGGGCGCCGCGTGCCACATTCCGTGGAACTGCCGCTAGCATCACGGACGACTTCCTTCGCTGATGAAAGAGAGCCGGCACCGCATGACTCCGCCGCGGCCCAATCCAGGCGAGATTCGCAAAGGAGCGGCTTTTTACAACGCGCGCGGGCTCTTCATCTACAACCTCTACGTCTTGAGGTTCAACAATCGATTTCTATGGCGCTGTCCCCGACGTCGACTTCTCCGTCACTACGATCAGCACATCCGCTGCAATCACCTCGACATCGGGCCTGGCACGGGTTGGTATCTGCAGCACGTCGCGTTTCCCTGCCGGAAGCCGAGAGTCACCCTGCTTGACCTGAGCCCGGACAGCCTCGCGACGGCGAGCAGGCGCCTGCGCAAGCTGTCCCCGGTATCGATCAACGCGGATATCTATTCGCCGATCCCCACGGACGAAAAGTTCGACTCCGTCGCCGCCAACTACGTCTTCCACTGCATTCCTGGCGACTGGGACACCAAATCGTTGGCGATTGAACACATCGCCGCTGTCCTCTCACCCGATGGCGTGTTCTTCGGGTCCACGATCCTGGGTCAGGGCGTTCATCACAACCGGCTGGGTCGGCGAACGATGGCCCGGTTCAACGCATCCGGCACCTTCCACAACCAGACAGACGACCTCGCCGGCCTACAGAAGGCGCTGGACACATACTTCGAGCAGTACACGACGACGATGGTCGGCAAGGTCGCGCTGTTCAGTGCCACACGACCTCGCACGGCGACCTAGGCCCGGACGACTAATCGCTTTCGCCGGGAGCCGGTGCCCGTGGGCTGCGGCGATACAGCGACACCTCGGGACGTCCGGCCAGCCACAATCGCCACGGGCGATCGGCCGCCTTGCTGACACCCACACGCGGGCCGGCGACTCCGTCGCGCTTCTCCCCCAATTTCAGTTGGATCGGACTCTTCGCATCGAACAGATCAATCCCGTTGTCTTCCATCGTGATTCCCATCGCCGAGCACAGATTTCCGGGGCCGCGAGCGAGCGCCGCGGGGCGGACCGCTTCGCCGCGGCGACCTTGCGCAACGTCGGCTCCGGATTCGATCGCGGTGGCCCGCAGCAGCACCGCACCCGCCACCTGGTCGGTGGCGCACACGACGTTCGCGCAGACATGGATGCCGTGGCTGCGGTAGGTGTAGAGCCGCCCGGCCGGACCGAACATGACCGCGTTGCGCCCTCCCATGCCGCGATACGAATGCGAAGCCGCGTCGGGCCATGGTCCGTCTTCGGGACCGCCGTAGGCCTCGACCTCCACGATCATCGCGCTCACGCCGCGGCCGACCAGCGTCGCTCCGAGTAGGCGTCGCGCCGCGGTCAGCGGGTCCACGGACAGCCGGCGCACGCTCACCGCTGCGATTCTGCCCGGCACCCTTGACACCACCATCGGCGGGGAGCATTATTCACCACATGATGAGTTCATCGGACGGTGAATTACCCGGCGGAGCTGCCGACGCCGTTATCGACGTCGAAAACCTGCGGGTCATCAGGGGTAAGCGCGTCGCGTTGGAGGACATCACGGTCCGGATCGCGCGCGGCACCATCACCGGACTGCTCGGTCCATCCGGATGCGGCAAGACCACGCTGATGCGCAGCGTCGTCGGCACGCAGATCATCGAAGGAGGCACCGTGACGGTGCTGGGCCACCCGGCCGGATCGGCCGAGCTCCGGCACCGGGTCGGATACGTCACCCAGGATCCGACAATCTACGACGACCTGCGAGTCATCGACAACGTCCGGTACTTCGCGGCATTGACAGGCGTCGACGCCGCCAGCGCTGACGAGGCGATCGCCACCGTCGGGCTAGACGATCATCGAACTGCGTTGTGCGGCAACCTCTCCGGTGGCCAACGCACTCGCGCCTCACTCGCCTGCGCACTGGTGTCACACCCCGATCTGCTGGTGCTCGACGAACCCACCGTCGGCCTCGACCCCGTGCTGCGGGTCGACCTGTGGGAGCAATTCCACCGGCTCGCCGCCGACGGTACGACGCTGCTCGTGTCCAGTCACGTCATGGACGAAGCCGATCACTGCGGCGACCTGCTGCTCATGCGCGAGGGCCATCTCCTCGCACACACCACACCCACGAAGCTACGAGAGGACACAGGATGCCAGTCACTGGAGGAAGCGTTCCTGTCCGTCATCCGGCACAGCACCGCAGCCTGAAGAGTCCGAGCCGGCTGAGCCCGCAGGCCTACCTGGCCACCACCACGCGGATCCTGCGTCAGCTCGCCGCCGACCACCGCAGCGTGGCGATGATCCTCGTCGTGCCGAGCCTCATCATCACGTTGATGTACTTCATGTTCCAGAACGCACCGCATCCGCCCGGTGCACCGTCGCCGTTCAACAACGCCTGCCTGATCATGCTGGGCGTGTTCCCGCTCATCGTGATGTTCCTGATCACCTCGATCACCATGCAGCGCGAACGGGTTTCGGGCACGCTGGAACGGATCCTGACGACCCCCCTGCGCCGTGTGGACCTGCTGGCCGCCTACGGCACCGCGTTCTCGATCGCCGCCGCCGCACAAGCGACGCTGGCGTGCATCGTGTCGTTCTGGTTTCTCGGGCTGGACACCGCGGGCAGCCCCATCCTGGTGTTCATCATCGCGATCATCAACGCCGTCCTGGGGGTTGGTTTGGGTCTGCTGTGTAGTGCATTCGCCCGCACCGAGTTTCAGGCGGTGCAGTTCATGCCGCTGGTGATCGCTCCACAGCTGTTGTTGTGCGGCATCATTGTGCCCCGTGACGTGATGCCCGACTGGCTGCAATGGATCAGTAACGTGTTGCCCGCCAGCTACGCTCTGGAGGCGTTGCAACAGGTCGGTGCGCACGCGGAGCCGACGTTCATCGCGGTGCGGGATATCGTCGTCGTCATCGGCTTCGCGATCGTGGCACTGTGCCTGGCCGCGGCGACGCTAAGACGAAGGACACCGTAACGGGATTGACCACCAACGCAGAACGTAAGCGTCCCGGGCGACCACCCGGCACGTCCGATACCCGCGAGCGCATCCTCACCAGCGCGCGGGAGTTGTTCGCCCGCAACGGGATCGACAAGACCTCGATCCGTGCAATCGCCGCCGATGCCGACGTCGATCCCGCGCTGGTGCATCACTATTACGGCACCAAGACCCAATTGTTCGCCGCGGCGATCCACATCCCAATCGACCCGATGCAGATCATCGAACCGCTCCGTCAGATTCCGGTGGACGAGATCGGTTACACGCTTCCACGACTCCTGTTGCCGCTGTGGGACTCCGAGATGGGTAAGGGATTCCTCGCGACGCTGCGATCGATCCTCGCCGGCAACGAGACCTCGCTCGTGCGCTCGTTCCTGCAGGAGGTCATCGCAAAGGAAGTCGGCTCCCGCGTTGATGATCCGCCCGGAAGCGGGATGATCCGCGTGCAATTCGTCGCATCGCAATTGGTCGGCGTGGTGATGGCGCGCTACATCCTGGAGTTGGATCCGTTCAAATCGCTTCCGGTCGAGCAGATCGCCGAGACCATTGGCCCGAACCTGCAGCGCTACCTCACCGCGGACCTACCCGGATTCCCCTGACGCCCGCTCCAGCAGCCGGTTGTGTTCGGCGTCATCGGTGATGGTGACGGCTTCGTCGATCAGCAGGACGGGAACGCCGTCCTCGATGCGATACGCCCGCCGCAACCGCGTGTTGTAGAGAAATTCGTCGCCCACCAGGAGAAGCGGGCCGCGGTCCTCGGGGCAGACGAGGATGCTCAGGAGTTTTTCGTCGAGCACGGCCGCGCGTCAGCCCAGCGGGATGGTCATGGTGCCGGGTCCGGCCGGCGCTTGCACGGACGACCCGCCGGGGAGGACCGGCACGGGTCCGGCTACCGGCCCCTGCTGCTGAGCAGCAATTTGCTGTTGCGCCTGCAGCTTGCGCTGATAAGCAAGCGTCGCCTTCAAAGCCTCGACCAGCGGCGTCTGGTTCGGCCGGTGCTCCAGCGCGTCTTGGATCGCCAGCTTGTTCGCGTTCGACGGTTTGAACCCTTGAGCGCGCATATTCAGCACGTCGTCGATCAGCTTCGACAACTGGCCGCCGCCGTCACCCAAGTTGTACTCATTGTGGATGATCATCAGCGCCTGATCGGCGGTCATCGTCGGTTGTTCTTCGCCGGCCGCTTGCGCCTCGCCCTCTACGGGCTTCTTGCAGTCGTCTCCCGTGCAGCTTTCTCCCGGTGCGCGAGTGTCAGACGGCCCCGAATCGGGCTGGGCGAAGGCCGTGGAGACCCCGAATCCGGACATCAGACCCGCGACGAGCACCCCGCCGACGATGGCGCGACGCCATTTGACGTCGGTATTTCCGGCCTGCGATGCCATCAATCCTCCAGCGCGATAGACCACTGATTCCCCGACCCGGTGGCGATTTGCCGCCAGCGGGAGCCTAACAGCGAGTCGACCGCATGGCACGGCCGTCGCAGTCACCCACCAGCGATCTCGGCGCGCACCGCGACGGTCAACCGCTTGTACCGATTCGTATCGGTGTCCAGATACCAGGCGTTACGGGACGGCTTGGGGATTCCGGCTTCGCGCAGCGGACTCAACACCGGCCGGAACGATGCGCTGAGCGACATCTCGGGCACCACGTGTACGACGTCGGGCGCATTGCCGACCGGCAGATCGGCGAACGCTTCTGACAGATCCGCCGACGGAATGGTCCCGCCCGGCCGCAGCGCCAGCGCCGTCACGGCGAGGCAGTGGCCGTCGGTCTCCACCCCGTAGGTGACCGCCAGGTCCACCGCGTCGAGGCGGCTGACGGCGTCGTTCACCGTCGAGGCGTAGACGACACCGCGCAGCGTGTGGATCAGCTGACCGCGGCTTTCGACGAGCCAGTAGTCGCCGTCATCGTCGCGTCGGAACAGGTATTCGCTGGACACCCACGTGTCCGCGGGTGCGAACACCCCGCGCTTGACCGACGCCGTCGGGTCGATCGGACCCCGCGGACGGGCAAGCAGCACCCCCACCTCGTTGACCTCTGCGCGACGGACGAATCCGCGCTCGTCCTCGAGGATCAGGTCATCGTCGGGGTCGTAGGCGGCCAGGGCGATCTCGCCACTGCCCGGCAGCGGCCTCCCCTTGCTGCCGACCTTGGCGCCGGACACGTTCGCCAAGACGGCCTGCCCGTCCGAGGTCGCGAAGAACTCCACGATCTGGGCGGGTTCGAATACGTCGGTCACCCGCTTCCACAGGCCGGTCGGCATGCCGGAGCCGATGAACAACCGGACCGGGTGGCTGCCGGTGAGCGAGAATGACGGGTCGTCGATGACGTCGCGCAGCATTGCCCAGGTGTAGGAGACGACGGTGACGCCGTACTGGCGGATCTCCTGAAGGAATCGGTCTGGACGCAGACCCCGAGACAGTGCGATGCGGGATCCGCCTACCACCGCGCCCCCGAGCGCGACCAGCAGTCCGGATTGATGGTGCAGCGGGGTCAGGCAGTACACCGTGTCGCCGCGTCCGAGGTTCGCCGCCGACGCGGTGCCGATCGCCGACAGTGCCCAGCGGTAATTGGTGATCTGCCGCGCGACGAATTCGCCGCCGATCGAGCTGAACCCGATGAACGCCAGGTCCCGCGCGAGTCCCGGATTCGGCCGGTACCAGCCGGGCAGATCGACCGCGTCGGGATCGATCTTCTCCATGTCGATGACGTCGGCGTCTTCGGGTAGATCCAGGTCGCGCACCTCACCGCCGCCCAGCACCAGCACGCGCATGTCGAGCCTTTGCGCGGCCTCGAGGTTGCCGGGGTCGGTGATGATTTCGGACACCGAACCCAACCGGGCGGCGGTCGGCAGGTCGGCGTCGGGCGGCATCAGCACCGCTACCGCGCCCAGGCGCGAAAGCGCGGCGATCGCGACCAGCGCGCTCGGCCGAGTCTCCATCAGCACGCCGACGTGTACACCCTGCCGAACTCCCACCCCGATCAGACCGCGGACCACATTGTTGATGCGGCGATCGACCGCCTCGTACGTGTGAACCCGGCCGTCGAACAGCAACGCCTCGCCGTTGGGGAGGTCGCGGGCCTGTTCGGACATGATGCGGCCCAACGAGATTCGGGTGTGCTCGTTGATCTGACCCAACCGAGCTAGGCGGGGCAGGGTGCGATACGTCTCGACAGCTATGGCGCGCGCTGACTTGTTGGCCGCAACCAGCGCGTCGGCGGCCGACCGGGCCACGCTGAACGCCATTTCCGTCGCGGCATTCGCGCCGTGCGCCACCCGCGAGCTCAGCGAGACACCAGTTTCACTGTGCTCCTCAGGCTGCAACGCCATTGGCGTCACACCCTCGGGCATATCCCCGGCACTGTCGATCCACTTGACCCACTGAGCGACCGCGGGCCAGGTCTGCGTCGACGCCTTGGAACCGACAACAAGCCCGAAATGTCCTGCACGGATGAGGAATTCGTAGACATCCGCCTTCGGGGCCGCGCGCTTGATCCCGCGCACCGACGCCGGCTGACCGATGTCGTCGACCTCACCGATGACGGCCAGCACCGGGCAGTCGATGTCGGACAGGGTGACCAGGTCACCATGGATCGAGAAGCCGCCGCTCATCATGCGGTTGTGGGCGATGAACTGTTTGAGCAGTTCCGCGATGGCCGGCCCGGACCAGGCGATCCAGCCTTCGGATTGCAGGAATCGCCGCTGTTGTTCGCGGGGCAGCAGCGCCTCGCGGTCGTGCAACTGACGGAGGAAGTCGATACGGGACTGCGCGGTCTTGATGGGGTCGAGCATCTGGAAACCGGTGCGGGCGAGCCAGCCCGGGATATCCATGCGGCTGAAGACATGGTCGGCCATGAAGTCCGCGGCGGCGGGCGCCAGGCTGGCCGGCAGGTTCATCGGCAGCGCGGCGAGGGTGTCCACCGGTGAGCCGAAAGCGACGATGCTGGCGAGGTCCTTGGACCGCCGGTAGGCGGCCGTCTGGTAGGCGAACATGCCGCCCTGGGAGTAGCCGGTCAGGTGGACGTCACGACCGGTCACCTCTTTGACGGCGTCGATGGCCTCGCTCAGCGCGACGACGTGGTCGGCCAGGTTGCGGTCCATCCCACCCTCGACCTTGTCGGGCGATCCGAAGTCGATGACCCACGGGTCGATGCCCGCCTTGTGCAGGATGCCGACGGCGCCTTCATCGCGGGTGACGTCCCACATATCGGCCGACATCATCATGGGGTGCACCATCAGCACGGGCGGCCCGGGTTGCTTTGCTCCCGGCCTGGCGTCCGGTGGGAAATACCGCCGCAGCCGGTACATGGGCACGCTCTGGATGATCTGAAACGGCGACGGCACGGCTCCGGTCTCCAGGCCGCCGTAACGCAGGACTTCCAACCCGTTTTGCGCGGTCGCGACCAGTCGTTCCACTGGTCGGGTCAATCCGGACAGGTCCACCAACGCACGCTCCCCTAGCTCGCCAATCCCCCGACTGCTGCCATGATCATGGCATAGCGCGAGTTGATGACCGTCAGGTTCGACGGTTGCCCTCGCGCGACGGCTTCGGCGCACAGCGGGCCACCTATCATCGGGCGCGATGGCGAATCTGATCAATGTGGAACGCGCGAGCGTCGGGTACGGCACCCGCACGCTGCTCGACGCCGTCAGCCTCGGAGTCGACGAGGGCGACGCGATCGGGGTCGTGGGACGAAACGGCGACGGCAAGTCGACGCTGCTGCAGGTGCTGACGGGCACCCGCGCGCCCGACTCCGGCCGGGTGACCCACACCTCCGGGCTGTCGGTGGGCTACCTGCGCCAGAGCGACGACTTCAGCGGCGCGACCATCAGGGACGTGATCGTCGGCGGCCGGCCCGACCATGTCTGGGCCGCCGAATCTCGCACCCGCGACGTCGTGTCCCATCTGCTCACGGACGTCGACCTGGACCGCGAGGTCGGCGGGCTGTCCGGCGGTGAGCGGCGACGGGTCACGCTGGCGGCCGAACTCATCGCCGGCCATGACGTCATCGTGCTCGATGAGCCGACGAACCATCTGGACGTCGAGGTCATCGGTTGGCTGGCGGATCACCTGAAGGCGCGCCGCGCCAAGGCGTTGGTGGTGGTGAGCCACGACCGGTGGTTCCTCGACGCGGTGTGCACCAAGACGTGGGAGGTGCACGACGGCACCGTCGACGCCTATGACGGCGGATACGCGGCGTATGTCCTGGCCCGCGCCGAGCGTGCGCGGTTGGCGGCCGGGGTCGAGGCGCGCCGCCAGAATCTGATGCGCAAGGAGCTGGCGTGGCTGCGGCGTGGACCGCCGGCGCGGACGTCGAAGCCGAAATTCCGCATCCAGGCGGCCAACGACCTCATCGCGAACGAACCGGAGCCGCGGGATTCCCTTGCCCTGCAACGCTTCGCGACGGCCAGACTGGGTAAGGACGTCTTCGATCTGCACCGTGTGCGCCTCGAGGCCGGCGACAAAGTGATCCTCGACAAGCTGGACTGGTCCATCGGGCCTGGTGCTCGCATCGGTCTCGTCGGCGTGAACGGCACCGGTAAGACGACCGTGCTGAAGCTCTTGGCCGGCGAGCTCACCCCCACCGCCGGAACCTTCAAGCAGGGAAAGACACTCAAGATCGGCTACCTGAGTCAGGCTCTGATCGAGTTGGACCCCACCGATCGCGTGCTCGATGCGGTCGAAAGGTCCCGCCGTTCTGCGGAACTGGCGGGTGGCCGCGAGGTCAGTGCGTCGTCACTGCTCGAGGACTTCGGGTTCACCGGGGACAAGTTGACGACACGGTTGGGGGACCTGTCGGGCGGTGAGCGGCGGCGGTTCCAGTTCCTGCGGTTGCTGCTCGACGAACCCAACGTGCTGCTGCTCGACGAGCCGACCAACGATTTGGACATCGACACCCTGACCGTGATCGAGGACTATCTCGACGGCTGGCCGGGGACGCTGATCGTCGTGACGCACGATAGGTACTTTCTCGAGCGGGTCTCCGATGTCACGTACGCGCTGACCGGCGGTGGGCGGTGTGATCTGCTGCCCGGCGGTGTCGAGCAGTACCTCGTGGAGCGGGCGGCCGCGGTATCCCCCGAACCGGTGCGCGCCGAACCGCAGCGAAATGAATCGGCGTCGGCGCGGGAACGGCGGGCGGGCAAGGAGATGGCGCGCATCGAGGGTCAACTCGCCAAGCTCGACGAGCGGATCGTCGCGGTGCACGAATCGATGGCCGAGGCGGCCGCCGATCACGTGCGGGCGGGTGAACTCAATGCCGAGTTGCAGGAAATGCTGGCGCGCAAGGAATCTCTCGAAGAGGCTTGGCTGGCCGCCGCCGACGACTAACGCCGCAGCCGCAGCCGCAGCCGGTCGCTGGTCGCGCGGACGGCACCGAGCTGTTTGGCGACCTGGATGGGCGCGGTACCTCCCCTGGCGTCCCGGGAATTCACCGACCCGTCGATGGTGAGCACCTCACGAACCCGAGGCGTCAGCTCCGGGTGAATGCCCGTCAGCTCGGCGTCCTCGAGATCCTCGAGGCCGACGCCGCGAGCTTCGGCGGCACGCACCGCGGCGCCTGCGGCCTCGTGCGCAACCCGGAACGGCACTCCCCGCTGCACCAGCCATTCGGCAACGTCGGTGGCCAGCGTGTAGCCGAGCGGGGCCAGTTCGGCCATCCGGTCGACGTCGAACCGCAGCGTCGCGACCAGGCCCGCCATCGCAGGCAACAGCAGCTCGAGTTGGAGAACGGAGTCGAACACCGGCTCCTTGTCCTCCTGCAGGTCCCGGTTGTACGCCAGCGGCTGCGCCTTCAGCGTCGCCAACAGCCCGGTGAGGTTGCCGATCAGGCGGCCTGATTTTCCGCGGGCCAGCTCTGCGATGTCGGGGTTCTTCTTCTGGGGCATGATCGAGCTGCCGGTGGACCAGGAGTCATGCAGCGTGACGTAACCGAATTCGGTTGTGCTCCAAAGGATGATGTCCTCAGCGAGGCGGGACAGGTCGACGGCGATCATCGAGAACACGAATGCCGCCTCGGCGGCGAAATCACGCGACGCCGTGGCGTCGACCGAATTGTCGGCCGCAGCGTCGAAGCCGAGTTCCTCGGCGATCGCGTCGGGATCCAGCCCGAGCGACGATCCGGCCAGGGCGCCGGATCCGTACGGCGACACTGCGGCTCGCTTGTCGAAGTCGGCGATGCGGTCGACGTCGCGCAGCAGCGGATGCGCGTGCGCGAGCAGATGATGCGCCAACAGAATCGGCTGCGCCGACTGCAGATGCGTCTTTCCCGGCATGATCGCCGTGGGATGCGCCGCGGCCTGAGTCGCCAGCGCGGAGACCACCTCGAGTGCCCCGTCGGCGACGCGCCTGACGGCGTCGCGCAGCCACATCCGGAACTGGGTGGCCACCTGATCGTTTCGCGACCGTCCCGCGCGCAGCCGTCCGCCCAGGTCCTCGCCGACCCGGTCGATCAGACCACGCTCCAGGGCACCGTGGACGTCTTCGTCGGTCACCAGCGGTCCGAAGCTGCCGTCCGCGACATCGGAGGCCAGGTTGTCCAGGCCGACCAGCAGGCCGTCGCGCTGCTCCTCGGTCAGCAGCCCGGCCCGGTAGAGCACCCGCGCATGCGCCTTCGAAGCCGCGATGTCATAGGGCGCCAGCACCCAGTCGAAGTGCGTCGACTTGCTCAGCGCCGCAAGGGCGTCCGATGGACCGTCGGCGAACCGGCCGCCCCACAGTGAGCCCTCGTTGGTGCTCATGCCTACCGGCCTGCCAGGTCCCGTTGCGCGGAGATCTTCGACGAGAGTCCGTGCACATGCACGAAGCCCTTGGCCGACGACTGGTCGAAGGTGTCGCCCTCGTCGTAGGTCGCGAGGTTGAAGTCGTACAGCGACTCGGCACTGCGCCTGCCGTTGACCGCAATGTGCCCGCCGTGCAACACCATCCGGATCTCACCGGACACGTGCTCCTGGGTCTTGGCGACGAACGACTCGAGCGCCGCCTTCAATGGCGAGTACCAGAGACCGTCGTACACCAGCTCCCCCCACTTGCGGTCGGTGCCGCGCTTGAACCGGCCGAGTTCGCGCTCCAGCGTGACGTGCTCGAGTTCGGTGTGCGCGGTGATCAGCACCATGGCACCCGGGGCCTCGTAGATCTCCCGGCTCTTGATGCCGACCAAGCGGTCCTCGACGACGTCGAGCCGGCCGACGCCCTGCTCTCCTGCGCGGTGGTTCAGTTCCTCGATGGCCTGCAGCACGCTGACGTCGCGGCCGTCGATCGAAACCGGAACGCCGCGTTCGAATCCGACGATGACCTCGTCAGGGGTGTTCCAGTTGACCGTCGGGTCCTCGGTGTAGTCGTAGACGTCCTTGGTCGGCGCGTTCCACAGGTGCTCGAGGAAGCCGGTCTCCACGGCGCGGCCCCAGACGTTCTGGTCGATCGAGAACGGCGAGCGCTTGGTGACGTTGATCGGGATGGCGTTCTCCTCGGCGAACGCGATGGCCTTCTCGCGGGTCCAGGCGTAATCGCGGACCGGGGCGAGTACCTCGAGATCCGGTGCCAGCGAGGCGAATCCCACCTCGAAGCGCACCTGGTCGTTGCCCTTGCCGGTGCAACCGTGCGCGACGATACCGCCGCCGTGCTCGCGTGCGGCCGCCACGAGATGCTTGACGATCAGGGGGCGGCTCAGTGCCGACACCAGCGGGTAGCGGTCCATGTACAGCGCATTGGACTGGATTGCGGGAAGACAGTACTGCTCGGCGAATTCGTCCCTGGCGTCGACGACGACCGCCTCGACCGCGCCGCAATCGACGGCCCGCTGCCGGACCACCTCCATGTCCTCGCCGCCCTGGCCGAGGTCGATGGCCACCGCAACCACCTCTTTGCCGGTCTCCTTACCGATCCAGCTGATCGCGACCGAGGTGTCCAGACCACCGGAATACGCCAGGATGACGCGCTCGGACCCCGGTTTTGGCATACCTAATCTCCTCTGTGTTGAATGCTTTCGAGTTTCGCCGCGAGTTCGGCACCGGTCATCGGCTCACGTGCGATCACCAAGATGGTGTCGTCGCCGGCCACTGTGCCCACAACGTACGGCAGCGCAGCGCGATCCATCGCGCTGGCAAGGTAGTGCGCGGCTCCCGGCGGTGTTCGCAGCACCGCGAGGTTGGCGCTGGCATCCGTGGAAACCAGCAGATCGGCAAGCAGTCGCGACATTCGTTCGGTGCCACCGGAGACGCCGCGAACCGGGCTGCCGTCCTCGGGCACGACGTACACCCCGACACCACCGTCGGCGCCGCGCAGCTTGACCGCACCGAGTTCCTCCAGGTCCCGCGACAGCGTCGCCTGGGTGACGTCGATCCCCTCGTCGGCGAGTATCGTCGCCAGCTCACTCTGGCTGTGGATCGACTGCGACGACAGGATCGACACGATGCGAGCCTGCCGACCTGCGCGGGTAGCCGCGGAAGTCACGACCGCTCCATCAACCACACCAGCAGGGCCTTCTGGGCGTGCAGCCGGTTCTCGGCTTCATCCCAAACCGCGCTGTGCACGCCGTCGATCACGTCATCGGTGATCTCGTCTCCCCGGTGCGCCGGAAGGCAGTGCAGAACAATCACATTCGGCTGCGCACGTTCGACGAGACCGGTGTTTATCTGGAAGGGTCGAAACGGTCCCACCCGGTCCAGGCCGTCGTTCTCCTGACCCATCGACGTCCACGTGTCGGTGACGAGCACGTCGGCACCGTCGGCGGCGGCTTCCGGATCGGCCGTCACCGTCACCGAGGCGCCGGTATCGACGGCCCGTTCGTTGGCCGCCGTGACAAATCGCGGGTCCGGCTCGAAACCGGATGGAGCGGCGACGGTGACATGGACGCCTGCGGTGACCCCGCCCAGCATCAACGAGTGAGCCATGTTGTTGGCACCGTCGCCGAGATAGGTCAGCCGCAATCCGTTGAGGGTGCCCACGCGTTCGTCGAGCGTCTGTAGATCGGCAAGCACCTGGCAGGGATGAAACTCGTCGGACAGCGCATTGACTATCGGCACGGTCGCCCCAGAAGCCATGGCGGTCAACCGATCCTGTCCAAACGTGCGCCAGACGATCGCCTCGACGTACCGTGACAGGACCCGGCCGGTGTCCTCCAGTGTCTCGTCGCGACCGAGCTGCGTGCTGCGGCCGTCCACCACCACCGCGTGACCGCCGAGTTGAGCGATGCCCATCTCGAACGAGAACCGCGTGCGCGTCGAGTTCTTGTCGAAGATCACCGCGACGCCGCGCGGACCGTCGAGCGGGCGGCGGCTGAATGGCGCCTTCTTCAGCTCCGCAGCCAGCGCCAGCACCTCGGCCTGCTCGTCGGGTGTGAGGTCATCGTCGCGAAGGAAGTGGCGGATCATTGCGCACACCCCGCGACTGTGTCGAGCACACCGGGAAGCGCACCGAGGAAGTCGTCGACCTGCGCATCGGTGAGGATCAGCGGTGGGACGAGACGAATCACGTTCGCGGCGGGGGCGTTGACGAGGAACCCGGCCTCCCGTGCCGCAACCTCGACCGGCTTGGCCACATCGGAGGTGAGGACGACGCCGAGCATGAGCCCGCGACCGCGCACGTGGTCGACGGCCGGATGACCCAGCGACTCGATTCCGTGGTGCAGCGACTTCCCGAGAACGCCTGAGCGCCCGACAAGGTCGTCGTCGGCCAGCACCCGCAACACCGCGAGTGCCGCCGCCGTGCAGACCGGATTGCCGCCGAACGTGCTGCCGTGCATGCCCGCGGTCAGCAGCCCGGCGGCCTCACCGGTCGCGATGCAGGCACCGATCGGCAGTCCACCACCGAGACCCTTCGCGAGCGTGACGACGTCGGGCGTGATGCCGTCGTGCTGATGCGCGAAAAACGCTCCGGTGCGGCCCATTCCGGTCTGCACCTCGTCGAGCACCAGCAATGCGCCGTGTGCGGCGGTGATCTCGCGGGCCGCCACCAGGTATCCGGCGGGTGGAGTCACGACGCCGCCCTCGCCCATGATCGGCTCGAGGAACACTGCCGCCGTCTGGTCGTCGACCGCGGCGTCGAGCGCTTCGACGTCGCCGTACGGCACATGGGTGACGTCGCCGGGCAGCGGAGCGAACGGCTTCTGCTTCGACGGCTGGCCGGTCAAAGCCAGTGATCCCATCGTCCGGCCATGGAACGCGCCCTGTGCGGCAACGAGTTTCGTGCGTCCGGTGAGCCGCGAGATCTTGAACGCAACCTCGTTGGCCTCCGCGCCCGAGTTGCAGAAGAACACCCGCGCATCGTCGACGCCCAGCAGACCGACCAGCGCTTCGGCCAGTGCGATGCCGGGCTCGGTGGCATAGAGATTCGACGTGTGCCCCAGCGTGTTGAGCTGGCGGGTGACGGCCTCGATGACAGCGGGATGCCGATGACCGAGGATGTTGACCGCGATACCGCCCACCAGATCGAGATACGACTTGCCGTCCGCGTCGGTCACCACGGCACCGTCTCCGCTGACCAAAGCCAGCGGCGGCGTTCCGTAGTTGTCCATCATCACGGCTTCCCAGCGCTGCGCGAGGGTCATGCGCTCACCACCTTGGTCCCCGTCCCCTCATCGGTGAACAGCTCAGCCAGCACACAGTGCTCGACGCGGCCGTCGATGACGTGTGCGCTCGGCACGCCTCCCGATACGGCACGTAGGCAGGCCTCGATCTTGGGCACCATGCCGGTTTCCAGTTTGGGTAGCAGCTGAGTCAATGCGGCCGTGTCGATCTCGCTTACCAGCGAACCTCGATCGGGCCAGTCGGTGTAGAGGCCCTCCACGTCGGTGAGCATCACCAGCTTCTCAGCTCCCAGGGCCTCCGCCAGCGCGGCCGCCGCGGTGTCGGCGTTGATGTTGTGCACCACACCTTCGGCGTCGGGTGCGATAGTCGAGACCACCGGGATGCGCCCTGCGTCGATGAGATCGAGCAGCGAATCCGCGTCCACCTTTTCGACGTCACCGACGAGGCCGATGTCGGTCGCCACCCCATCGACGGTCACGTCGCGCCGCACTGCGGTGAAAAGGTGCGCGTCTTCGCCTGTCACGCCCACGGCGTACGGACCGTGTGCATTGATCAGGTTCACCAGTTCGCGGCCGACCTGTCCGAAAAGCACCATCCGGGCCACGTCGAGCACCTCGGGTGTGGTGACGCGGAAGCCGCCCTTGAAATCACCTGCGATACCGAGCTTTTTGAGCATCGCACTGATCTGCGGGCCGCCGCCGTGGACGACGACGGGGTGGATGCCGCAGTTGCGCAGGAAGACCATGTCGGCGGCGAACGCGGTCTTGAGGGTGTCGTCGGTCATCGCGTTGCCGCCGTACTTCACCACGACGATCTTGTCGTGCAACTGCTTGAGCCACGGCAGGGCGGCGGCGAGTATCTGCGCCTTGACCGGCGTCGCGAGTGTCATGAGCTGTAGGCCGAGTTCTCTTCGACGTAACCGTGGGACAGGTCGGTGGTCCGGATCGACGCTCGGTCATTGCCGACGCCAAGATCGATGGTGACGTCGATCTCTTCGCCGGACAGGTCCACGTCACGGGCACCCGGTGCTCCGACACCGTCGACGCACACGGCAGAGCCGTTGAACGACACGCCGATCCGCTCGGCGTCCAGCACGACCGGCGCCATGCCCACCGCGGCCAGTACGCGGCCCCAGTTGGGATCGGACCCGAAGAGCGCCGTCTTGACCAGGCTGTCGCGAGCCACGACCCGAGCCGCCGTCAGCGCGTCTTCCTCCGATGCGGCTCCCGTGACGCTGACGACGACACGTTTGGTGACGCCCTCGGCATCGGCCTGCAGCTGTGCGCACAGGTCGTCGCAGACCCGCAGGACCGCGTCGTCGAGATCGCTTTGGCGGGGGGCGATCTCGCTGGCGCCGGAGGCAAGCAGCAGAACCGTGTCGTTGGTTGAACAGCTACCGTCGACATCGAGGCGGTCGAACGTCATGGCGGTCGCCGTGCGTAGCGCCTGGTCGAGGGCATCCGAACTGGCGACGGCGTCGGTGGTGATGACGCACAACATGGTCGCCAGCGACGGCGCCAGCATCCCTGCACCTTTGGCCATGCCACCCACCGTCCAGTTGTCACTGTGATGCAGCGAAACCTGTTTCGGCACGGTGTCGGTGGTCATGATCGCCCGCGCGGCCTCTTCGCCGCCGGTCAGTCCGCCGGCCATCTCGTGGACGATCTCGGTGACGCCCGCCAGCACCTTGTCCATCGGCAGTCGGTCGCCGATGAGCCCGGTGGAACATACGGCGACCTCGATCGCCCCGGTCTCGGTGCCCCAGTCGGAAAGCGCCGTGGCGACGGCCTCTGCGGTGGCGTGGGTGTCCTGAAAGCCCAACGGCCCGGTGCAGGCGTTCGCGCCACCGGAGTTGAGCACCACCGCACGCAGCCGCCCGGTGGTGAGCACCTGCTGCGTCCACAGCACCGGCGCGGCCTTCACCTTGTTGCGGGTGAACACGGCCGCAGCGGCGTGGTCGGGTCCCTCGTTGAAGACCAGCGCGAGGTCGAGCGCGCCGGAAGCCTTGATGCCCGCCGCGATTCCGGTGGCGCGGAAGCCGGCGGGCGCGGTCACACCCTGGGTGCGGATGAGCCGCGCGGTGTCGGATAACTCAGTCACGGCGCCACGCCCACGATCGAAAGTCCTTCCGTCTCCGGCCAGCCCAGCGCAAGGTTCATCGATTGCACGGCGGCCCCACCGGTGCCCTTGACGAGGTTGTCGATCGCGGCGATGCCGATGAACGTCGAGGCGTCCTCGTCGACGGCGACCGCGAGCTGAGCGGCGTTGCTCCCGATCACCGCGCCGGTCTTGGGCAACTGGCCCTCAGGCAGCAGATGAATGAAAGGCTCAGCGTCATAAGCCTTCTCGTAGGCGCCGCGGATCTGCGACAGCGGTGTGGTGGTCTTCGCGGTGCAGGTGGCCAGAATGCCGCGCGACGTCGGGATGAGCACCGGGGTGAACGACACCGTGACGTCCTTGTCGGTGACGGCTTTGAGGCCCTGTGCGATTTCCGGGGTGTGTCGGTGCTTGCCGCCGACGTTGTAGGCACGCGCGGATCCGATGACCTCGGAGCCGAGCAGATCTGTCTTGGCGGCGCGCCCGGCACCCGAGGTGCCGCTGACGGCGACGATGGTGACCGCGGGCTCGACGAGTCCCTCGGCGATCGCGGGCCACAGCGCGAGCAGGGCCGCGGTCGGATAACAACCCGGAACGGCGATCCGGGTGGCGCCGCGCAACCGGTCACGGGCGCCGGGCAGCTCGGGCAAGCCGTACGGCCAGCTGCCCGCGTGTGACGACCCGTAGAACCGTTCCCAGGCCCCGGCATCGGTGAGGCGGAAGTCGGCGCCGCAGTCGACGATGACGGTGTCGCTGCCGAGTTGGTCGGCCAGGGCTGCGGAATGACCGTGCGGAAGCCCCAGAAAAACCACATCGTGGCCCTTCAGGGTGTCGGCGTCGGTGGCCTCGAGTGCGCGGTCAGCCAGCGGCAGCAGGTGCGGGTGATGCTCACCGAGAAGGGTGCCGGCACTCGCCGCCGCGGTGAGGGCGCCGATCGTCAGCCGCCCGCCGGCGTACGCGGGGTGCCCCAGCAGCAATCGCAGAATCTCCCCACCTGCGTATCCGCTGGCACCGGCCACTGCGACGGAAGTCATGCACGCGATTCTGCATGGTTATGCATCCTCATGCAAATTCATTTGATTGCGGTCCTTCAGCAGCAGCCAGACCAGCGTCACCAGGGCGATCGCGGTCGCCTGGACGCTGAGCACGAAGGCCGCAAACTCGTGCATCGTCGCTGCCACCCCGCAGGCGGTGCGATCGGATACGACGAGCATGGAAAAGCTCATCATCTCCGCGACGCACAGCATCACGATGGTCAGGATCGGCGCCGCTCGCTGGCCCAGGGTGCGCAGGGGCGACGACCGCCGCAGGAAACCCAACTCGATGCCGAGGGTCACCAGCAGCATGGGAATGACCTGCACCATCTGCGCGAAGAAGTCGGTCGAAACGGTATCTGCGCACTCGCCTGCGACGTTGAGAACCGGAAACCACAGCGCGGATGCGACCTGAACGACCAACGTGCCGACAAGCAGCGGCACGATCCAGTCCCTGCGTCCGAGACCGCGCCCGCCGGACGACCCGACATCCAGGACGGCCACCAGCACGAGGCTCATCGACACCGTGAACAACATCGACAGCGCGATGTCCACCCCGAGATTGAGCGGTAGGAACGCCATCGCGATGTGAAGCACCACCATCAGCGCCGCCCCGACCGGCCATGGGCCGTGCAGCAACCTCGGCACGAACTCCTGCCACGACATCGTCTGGCCCAGTTGCTCCCGGGCCTCCATCCGCCATTTCAGACCGGCGGCACACAACACGATTGCCGAATCGACCAGGAAGACGATCCACCGCGAATACGAGATATAGTCGCCCGCACCGGCGTAGGCGAGCTCGACGATTTCGTCGTTGTAGGTGAAGGCGACCACCATCAGAAACATCGCGAGTATCGCGATGCCGTCTACCGAAGTGCGCGGCTGCTCCCCCGTCTCCCCCATGCCGGCCTTTCCTCCGCGACGCCGACGGAATCAGCCGGCGGCCCATTCCTTGGCTCGTTCGAGGTCATCGAGGCCGAACACTTCGAGTTCACCGGGCACCATCCAGCCCACCACATGCACGGTGTGCGCGACCCACTCTTTGTCGGTGACGATCGCGATGCGCTTGAACGCCGACCGATGGTTGATGAGGGTGCCGAAGCCCTGCTTGAGGTCCTCGACCAGCCCTCCCCGTCCGAAGCCCTCATAGTCGGGCGCGATGACCTCGACGATCCGGACTTCCTCGCCGCCGAGCAGCTTCTCCAGTTCGGGCTTGAACTCGATCATCTCCTCGCCGGTCACCTTGCCCGAAACGCGAATTCCCGCAACGCCGGCGGGCATGTCCTGCAGTACCTCGATCATGGCTACGTTCCTACTCCGGAATCGGCGGCACTACTGCGAAATCAGCGGCGCTGCTCGGCTCCGACGCGATCGGCTGCCGCCTGAACCGCGGCGTCGCGGGCGGCACTGGCCTCGTCCTCGGTGAGCGTGCGGTCGGTGGCCCGGAACCGCAGCGCCAGCGCCAGCGACTTGCGTCCTTCACCGATCTGCGGCCCGGTATAGACGTCGAACAGGTGGACCTCCTCCAGCAGTTCACCCGCACCCTCGCGGACGGCATCGATCACATTCTGCGCGGAGACGTCCTCGCCGACGATCAGCGCGACGTCCTGGAACACCGCTGGAAACGGCGATACGGCGGGCGCGGGAAGCGTTTCGGTGAGCGGGATCGCATCGAGGTCCAGTTCGACGGCACAGGTGCCCGCGGGCAGACCCGACCGCTCGATGACGGCGGGGTGCAACTGGCCCGCATATCCGACGACGGCATCGCCGATGACCACCTCGGCGCATCGGCCCGGATGCCAGGGCAGGTGCTGGGCGGATCGCAGTGTGAGCGCTACGCCTGCGGCACGACCGATGACGCGCACCGCCTCGAACGCGTCGCTGGCGTGCACGGGCCTGCCCCGCCCCCACGGGCCCGCGGGCTCGCGCAGCCCCGTCAAGACCGCGCCGACGTGTTGCGGCTGATGCGGCAGCGAGGCATCGAGCGCCGCGATCTCGTCGGAGGTGGGCCGACGGTCGGTCGAAATACGTTCCACCGCGCGGGTTTCCGTCGTCGGCTCGACCACCTGAGCGATCGCGAACAACGCGGCATCGACCGCTCCGCGGGACACATTGCGGCCCAAGGCTTCCAACAGTCCCGGCAGCAGAGTGGTGGCCAGCCGGGGCCGATCGGCTTCCAACGGATTCAGCACCTGCGTCGTGGACCGGCGCGGGTCGTCGGCAGGCAAACCCCACTGGTCGAAGACTCCCGCGGGCAGGAACGGGGTCGGCAGGATCTCGACATAGCCGCTCAGCGCCAGCGACTTTCCGATCGCGCGGCGCCGTTTCTGCGCGGGGCTCAGACCGCGGCCCGGTGGTGCGAGCGGTAGCACCGATGGGATGACCTCGAGGCCCTCCAGCCGCAAGACCTCCTCGACGAGGTCCGCGGGCTGACGGAGGTCGGGGCGCCAGCTCGGTGGTGTCGCGGTCACCTGACCGTCGCGCACGACGACATCGGCGCCGATCTGAGTGAGGCGCTTCTGGGTGGTGCCGGCCGCGTACTCCACACCGGCGATGCGGTCGGGTAGGTCGACCGCCATGCTGACCGGCGCAGGCGACCAGTCGTCACGAGGTGGATCGCCACGCCAGTCGGTCAACGTCGGTTCGACTGTGCCCCCGGCGATCTCGGCCAGCAGCGTGCTGCAGCGATTCAATGCGGCGACGGAGATCGCCGGATCGACGGTGCGTTCATAGCGACGGCCAGCCTCACTGTTGAGGTGCAGACGCCGCTGCGTGCGCGACACCGCGGCGGGGTCCCATACCGCGGCCTCGAGCAACACATCGGTGGTGCTGTCGCGAACCTCGGTGGTGCCCGCGCCCATCACGCCGCCGATCGCCGCGGTGGCGACATCGTCGACGATGAGCACGTCGGCAGGGTCGAGGCGACGTTCGATGTCGTCGAGCGTGACGACGGTTTCCCCCGGTTCAGCGAACCGGACCCGGAAGCCGCCGGTGATCAGGCTGCGATCGTGTGCGTGCATCGGATGCCCGATCTCGAGCATCACGTAGTTGGTCACGTCGACGGCCGGTGAGATGGCCCGGATGCCCGACAGCAACAGCCGTCGTTGCATCCACCACGGCGACACCGCTTTTGGATCGATGCCGGTGACCGGACGCAGGCCGAAGCGCAGCACCCCGGTGCCCTCGTCGATTGTCAGCGGCAGTGCCTCACCTTCGGCGGGCAGGGGCGCGATATCGGCCGGGTCGACGTAGTCGAGGTCGTAGGCGTTGGCGATCTCGCGGGCCATGCCGCGCACCGACAGGCAGTAGCCGCGGTCCGGGGTGATCGCCAGATTGAACACGATGTCGTCGAGGCCGAGGACGTCGGCGGCGGGCGCGCCGGGCTCTGCCGTGCCTTCGGGCAGCACCAGGATGCCGGAATGATCGGAGCCGAGGTTGAGTTCCGCGGTCGAACAGATCATGCCGTCACTGGTGCGGCCGTATGTCTTGCGGGTGGCGATGGCAAAGTCACCCGGCAGCACGGAACCGGGCAGTGCCACCACGACAAGGTCGCCGACCGCGAAGTTGGTTGCCCCGCAAACGATGTCACGTGGCTCGGCTTCACCCACATCGACTTTGACCGCGCGGATTGGCTTCTTGAACTCGGTCAGTTCCTCGATCTCGACGACCCGGCCGACCGTCAAGGGTCCCGTGACCGGCCCGACCGGAAGGACCTCTTCGACCTCATGACCGATGCGGATCAGGGTCTGTTCCAGTTCCTCGGCTGACACGTCCCAGCCGGGAGCACCGGCTTGGACGACGTCGCGCAGCCAGCTGTAGGGCAGGCGCATCAGGCTCCAACCCCGAACGGCAGGGAGAAGCGCACGTCGCCCTCGACCATGTCACGCATGTCGGGGATACCGTTGCGGAACTGCAGGGTGCGCTCCAATCCCATGCCGAACGCGAATCCGCTATAGACCTCTGGGTCGATACCGCAGGCGCGCAACACATTCGGATTGACCATGCCGCAGCCGCCCCATTCCACCCAGCCGGGACCGCCCTTCTTGTTCGGGAACCAGATGTCGACCTCGGCCGACGGTTCGGTGAACGGGAAGAAGTGCGGACGGAATCGCGTACGACCCTCGGGTCCGAATTCGGAACGGGCGAACGCGTCGAGCGTTCCGCGCAGGTGGGCCATCGTCAGCCCCTTGTCGACGGCCAGCCCCTCCACCTGATGGAAGACCGGGGTGTGGGTGGCGTCCAGCTCGTCGGTGCGGAAGGTGCGGCCGATCGAGATGATGTAGACCGGCAGCTCGCGCTCGAGCAGCGCCCGGATCTGGACCGGTGAGGTGTGGGTGCGCAGTACCTGCCGCGAACCGTCGGGCGCGACGTGGAAGGTGTCCTGCTCGCTGCGGGCCGGATGGTCGGGCGGAAAGTTGAGCGCGTCGAAGTTGAACTGCTCGGTCTCGACCTCGGGCCCCTCGGCGAGTTCCCAGCCCATCGCGACGAAGGTGTCGGCGACATGCTCGGCCAGGATCGTGATCGGATGGCGGGCCCCGACCGGCTGCCGGGTCGACGGCAGAGTCACGTCGATGCGCTCAGCGATCAGCACGGCGGCGTCGCGCTCGGCCCGCAGCGCCGCGAGGCGCTCGTCGTAGGCCTGCTGCGCCTCGGTACGCGCCACGTTGACCCGCTTGCCCGCATCGGCGCGGTCGGCCTTGGGCAACGAGCCGAGCGCCTGGCGCGCGAGCGCAATCGGCGAACGGTCACCCAGCTGCTCGGTCTTGGCGCGGGCAAGAGAGTCGAGGTCATTCGCCGCGTCGAAGGCATGCCGAGCCGCGCTGACAGCCTTCGTCAACGCTTCTTCAGACAGGTCTATTGGCTGATCAGCCACCCGGCGATCATATGCGTGGCAGCTGGGGCTACTCGCCCGAGGGGTAGCCGTCCAGGTCGGCGTCACCCGGTGACGGCCTGCGCGATTTCAGCCGGTACATGACGAAATCGGCGGGCACCCCGTCCTGCTTGGGCGCAAAGACCTGCTTGCGCAGCCGCTTGGCGTCGACCCCCAACGCGTCGAGGTCCTCAGCCGAAAGACCGTCCAGCGTCGCCTGGGACACCACCAACTCTCCCCTGGTCGCCCGCTCCATCACTCGCGCAGCGATGTTGACGTCGATGCCCAGCCAGTCCGAGCCGATTCGCTGCGGCCGGCCGGTGTGGATCCCGACGCGCATCCGCGGGGTGTAGCCGTCCACGTCAAGGGATTTCACCGCATCCCGCGCCTTGACCGCGGCGGCGACCGCCGTCGTCGGCCGCAGGAAGACCGCCATGATGCCGTCGCCCATGCGCTTGACGATCTGACCACCGGCTTCCAGCAACGGCGGCTCGACGACCTGCGAGACGCGGCGCAGGAGCTTGAGGGTGGCGTCGTCGCCCGCGCTCAGCGACCACGCGGAGAATCCCACCAGGTCCGTGAAGACGATCGTCGCCTCCTGGTAAGCGGGCTTGCCCGACACCCGCTCGGTCAGCGCCTGCCACACCTGCAGCGCGCCGAGGCTTACCTCGCGTGACGCCGCCTCGCGGTGCAGCAGCCGATCGGCCGCGCGGGCGGCGGCTCTGGGGCCGCCTTCACCGGACGCCGAGAGTGGATCTCCGAACTCGGGGTCCCCGGGAAGCGCGCGCCGGGCGCGGCGCAGGAAGGCGATGACGGACGGGCTGTGGTTGGTGCTCTTCAGCCACGAAACAGGCCCGGATGACTGCCTGCCAGATCGTTCGTCGATCGACTCGACCTCATCCACGGGCACAAGCCTAGTTTGAGCGCCGAAACGCGAATAAACCGGCTGGTCACAGGCTAGTGGAGCGCGCGTGGAGGGTGAATAACACTGCGGCCGCCACGCCCGGCAAATCGTAGACAACGTGCGTTGTCAAGTTTATCGTGAGGGTCTAACGGCGGAGGAAACCGATGGCCCTGAAATCGACTTCGACGGCAAGCGGCACCACACGGCTTGCCGACAGAGACCCGCTCGGCCCAGATTCGCTGACGTGGAAGTACTTCGGCGACCTGCGGACCGGCATGCTCGGCGTCTGGATCGGGGCGATCCAGAACATGTATCCCGAACTGGGCGCGGGCGTCGAAGACCATTCGATCCTGCTGCGGGAGCCACTGCAGCGCGTCGCGCGATCGGTGTACCCGATCATGGGCGTCGTCTACGACGGTGACCGCGCCGCGCAGACCGGGCAGCAGATCAAGAGCTACCACAACACGATCAAGGGCGTCGACGCCGAAGGCCGGCGCTACCACGCGTTGAACCCCGAGACGTTCTATTGGGCGCACGCGACGTTCTTCATGTTGATCATCAAGACCGCCGAGTACTTCTGCGGCGGGCTCACCGACGCCGAGAAGCGCCAGCTGTTCGACGAACACGTGCAGTGGTACCGGATGTACGGCATGAGCATGCGGCCGGTCCCCGACACGTGGGAGGACTTCTGCGAGTACTGGGACGCCAAGTGTCGCGACGAGTTGGAACTCAACCGCGCGACACTCGACATCTTCTCCATCCGAATTCCCAAGCCGTGGTTCGTGTTGATGCCGACGCCGATCTGGGATCAACTCTTCAAGCCGATGGTCGGCGCGCAGCGCTGGATCGCCGCGGGCCTCTTCGATCCCGCCGTACGCGAGAAGGCCGGCATGCGCTGGACGCCGGGCGACGAAGTGTTGCTGCGCATCTTCGGCAAGCTCGTCGAGTTGGCGTTCGTCGCGGTGCCCGACGAGATACGGCTCCATCCACGCGCGCTGGCCGCCTATCGTCGCGCCGAGGGCAAGCTCGCCGAAGACGCGCCGTTGGTCGAGGCGCCCAGCTTCATGGCGCCGCCACGCGATCGCCACGGCCTGCCGATGCATTACGTGCCGCCGCGCAAGTCCCTGCTGGACAGAGCAGGGTCTTTGGTGCACACGACGTTCTCGTTGGCGGGGCTGCGTCCGGCGCGCGGGCGCGATAAGGCAGCCTAGGGGCATGCTCGAATGGACAGACGTTGACCTTGCCGTGCGCGACGCCGTACGGGAGTTCGTAGACAAAGAGATACGACCCCATGTCGACGATCTCGAAAGCGGCGACATGGAGCCCTACCCGATTATCCGCAAGCTGTTCGCGACGTTCGGCATCGCCGACATGGCGCGTGAGTCGCTGAACAAGCGGCTGGCCAAGCTTCGCGACGGCGGCGAGTCGTCCGGCAAATCCTCGGGCGGCGGCGGCATGTTCGGCGGCGGTTCCGGCGGCATGGGCTTCGTGGTGGTCAGCGAGCTATGCAAGGTATCGATGGGCATCGTCACCGGTATGGGGGTCAGCCTCGGGCTGACGGTGCCGACGATCCAGGGCCGCGGCACGCTGGCCCAGCAGGAACGCTGGCTGCCGGATCTGGTCACCTACGACAAGATCGGCGCCTGGGCGATCACCGAACCCGATTCGGGCTCGGATGCGTTCGGCGGCATGAAGTCCTACGTAGTGCGTGACGGGGACGACTACATCCTCAACGGTCAGAAGACGTTCATCACCAACGGTCCTGACGCCGATGTGGTCGTGGTGTACGCGAAGCTTGACGAGGGCGACGGCGCCGACAAGCGTGACCGCAAGGTCCTGACGTTCGTGCTCGATCGCGGCATGGAGGGCTTCGTCCAGTCAAAGCCGTTCAGCAAGATGGGTATTCACAGTTCCCGCACAGGCGAATTGTTCTTCAACAATGTGCGCCTGGGCCGGGACAGGTTGCTCGGTGAAACCGAAGACAGTTCAGCCGGCGACGGGCGGGCCAGTGCACGGTCGAACTTCTCCGCCGAGCGGATCGGCGTCGCCGCAATGTCGCTAGGGGTCATCGAGGAATGCCTGCGGCTGTGTGTCGACTATGCGAAGACCCGAAAGCTGTGGGGTCAGGAAATCGGGCAGTTCCAGTTGATTCAGCTGAAGCTCGCGAATATGGAGGTGGCGCGAATGAACGTGCGCAACATCCTGTTCCGGGTGATCGAGTCGGCGGAGAAGGGTCAGCCGATCTCGCTGCCAGAGGCGTCGGCGATCAAGTGGTACTGCTCGCAGGCCGCCACCGACGTGGCGATGGAGGCGGTGCAGGTATTCGGCGGCAACGGGTACATGACCGAGTACCGGGTGGAGCAACTGGCCCGCGACGCGAAGTCACTGATGATCTACGCGGGCAGCAATGAGGTTCAAATCACCCACGTGGCGCGGGGTCTGCTGAACAACGCTTAGGCGGCCGGCGGAATCGGAGGGGTCCGCAGTTGCCGGTGGCTGAAAGACGACGTAGCGACCTCGTCGTGCAGAGCCCGCACGCGTTGGTAGATCCGCTGTGCGGTCGTATGCGGCATCGTCCCCGGACGGTACCGACCGCGGCGCAACCGCACGGCCCGGCCTTGGAAGATTTCCCAGCGCAACGCTTCCGACACCGACTTCGACGCGCGCCCAACCGGTCGGAAGCCGTGATACGCCAGCGCGTCGACCAGTTCGTCGATTGTCGCGGGACCATGGTCGAACAAGTACGCCGTGAGCAGGTACCGAAGATCGGTCCCCCTCACCTCCAGCGAGTCGGTCATGCGCCGACAATGGCACGGAGGTACGACATGTCGCTTCGCCGACTAGCCTGATCATGTGGACCTGAAGAACAAGACAGCGTTGATCACCGGATCCAGCGGTGGAATCGGCGAGGAGTTCGCCGTTCAGTTCGCGAAGCGCGGGGTGAACCTCGTGCTGGTCGCACGTCGCGCCGAAAAGCTCGCTGAGCTACGCACAAAGCTGACCGAGCAACATCCCGGCCTGACGGTCGACGTGATCACCGCCGATCTCGCCGTCCCAGGCTCCGGTCCCGACCTGGCGTCGAAGGTCAGCGACCTGGGCAAGACCATCGACATCCTCGTGAACAACGCCGGCGTCGGTCTGCACGGCAAGTTCGTCGGGCAGGACACCGCCGCCAATGCGGCGCAGATCCAGCTGAATTGCGGCACCCTGGTCGACCTGACGGCGGCCTATCTCCCGGCCATGACGGCAGCAGGGCGCGGCATCGTCATCAACGTGGCATCGACCGCCGCGTTCCAGCCGACGCCGGGCATGGCGGTCTATGGCGCCACGAAGGCCTTCGTGCTGTCGTTTTCCGAGGCGCTCTGGCAAGAGTGCAAGGGAACCGGCGTGCGCGTTTTCGCACTCTGCCCGGGTGCGACGGAGACGGAGTTCTTCGCGCGGACCGGAGAGGAATTCCTCACCGACGGCAGGCAGACCGCTAAACAGGTCGTCGACACCGCGATGGCGGCGCTGGACAAGTCCACTCCGACCGTGGTCTCGGGTTGGCGAAACCTTCTGCTCGCCAACGGTTACCGGGTCACGCCTCGCAGGCTGATGGTGCAGATCTCCGAGCAGCTCCTGAAAGCCAACTAGCGGCATCGGATGTAACGCCACGGCGGGATTCGGGCGCATTCTTCGCCATGCCGTTACAGACGGTGTGCCCGGGCGCTCTGATACAGACAGATCGCCGCCGCCGATGCCACGTTGAGGCTTTCGGCGTTGCCAGGCATGGGGATTCGCACCCGTTGCGTGGCCATCTCGGCCAGTTCGGTCGCCAAGCCATGCGCCTCCGGTCCGAACAGCCATGCCGTGGGACTCGCGAGATCGGCTTGCAAATCTGGGCTGTCTAGCGATACTTCGCCGTCGACAGTGGTGGCGAGCACTGCAAGTCCGGCTGCAGCGATCGACGACACCGCCGTGGTGGCATCCGGCTCGGATACGACGGGAATCGAGAAGATACTTCCGGCCGAGGCACGCAGACACTTGCCGTTGTATGGATCGACGCTCTGGCCGGCGAGTACAACGGCGTCGGCTCCCATCGCGTCGGCGATGCGAATCAGGGTGCCCGCGTTACCGGGCTCGGAGATCTCCGCCGCGACCGCCAGCAGCCGTGGGGCATCGGCGAGGACGTCGGAAAGCAAGGTCTCGGGTACCGAGCACACCGCGACCAGGCCGACCGGAGTAACCGTGTCCGACAACGCTTTCGCGGCTCGCTCCGTCACCACATACACGTCGGCATCGCTCAGCAGCGATGCGAAGCGGGCCTGCGCGGCTTCGGTGACGAAGACCTCGGAGACGAGTCCGCGCCGCATCGCGGCCTCCACGAGGTTGGGTCCCTCAGCGAGAAAACGTGCGGCGCGACGTCGTCCGACGTGGCGGTGCAGCTTGATCGCTGCCGCCACCCGGTCTGCGCGTTCGGTGAGCGTCAGGCAGCCTCGCCCGACGGCGCATTGACATCGCTGGGCAGCGCAGCCTTGGCGACCTCCACCAGCGCGGTGAAGGCGGCGGGATCGCTGACGGCGATCTCGGCCAGGTTCTTGCGGTCCACCTCGACTCCGGCGGCCTTCAGGCCCTGGATCAACCGGTTGTAGGTGATGTCGTTGGCGCGGGCCGCCGCGTTGATCCGGGAGATCCACAGCTTGCGGAACTCGCCCTTGCGGGCACGCCGGTCACGGTAGGCATAGGTCAACGAATGCAGCTGCTGCTCTTTGGCTTTGCGATACAGCCGCGACCGCTGACCGCGGTAGCCCTTGGATGCCTTGAGTATGGTGCGGCGCTTCTTCTGCGCGTTTACTGCGCGCTTTACGCGTGCCATGGGGGTTTTCCTCTTCGTTCAGGTTCGTTCAGGTCCGGACAGGGGGGCCTGTCAGCCGTTGAGCAGCTTCTTCACGCGCTTGACGTCGTTGGCCGCCACCTCGGTGCGGCCCTCGAGCCGGCGGGTGCGGCGGCTCGACTTGTGCTCGAGCAAGTGCCGCTTGTTGGCCTTCTGGCGCACGATCTTTCCGGATCCGGTGGTCCGGAACCGCTTGGAAGCGCCGCTGTGGGTCTTCGCCTTTGGCATGTGTCCTCAGTTCAGTTCGGTGGTGTTTCGGTCGGTGCGCTCTCGGCGGGCTGTGCGCGTTGCGCAGCCGGAGCGTCGGCATCGTGCGCCGCCTTGGCGCGAGTCTTCGCGCCGCGATGCGGTGCCAGCACCATCGTCATGTTGCGGCCGTCCTGCTTGGCCGACGTCTCGACGAAGCCGTAATCGGCGACGTCGGCGCCCAGCCGCTGCAGGAGTCGGTAGCCCAGCTCGGGCCTCGACTGCTCGCGTCCGCGGAACATGATGGTCACCTTGACCTTGGATCCCGCTTGCAGGAAGCGGACCACGTGTCCCTTTTTGGTCTCGTAGTCGTGCGGGTCGATCTTGGGACGCAGCTTCTGTTCCTTTACGACGGTCTGCTGCTGGTTCTTGCGAGACTCGCGTGCCTTCTGGGCCGTCTCGTATTTGAACTTGCCGTAGTCCATGATCTTGCAAACCGGTGGTTTGGCGTCCGGGGCTACTTCGACAAGGTCGAGATCGGCATCCGCGGCGACGCGGAGAGCGTCTTCGATGCGCACTATGCCTACCTGCTCGCCGCCTGGTCCGATGAGACGGACTTCAGGTACGCGGATGCGCTCGTTGACGCGGGTCTCAGTGCTGATGGGGCCTCCTATGTTGTCGTCTAGGAACCCCACCCATCAGCATCTGTTCAAAGAACAGAAAAGCCCTGCTCAAAGCAGGGCCCAAAGCCGACCAGGACAGGCATCGGATGCCTGTGACCGGACCGCTGTACCGGTATGGTCAGCGGTGGGAGTGGGACTCCACTTGCTGTCCCTGGCGTACGCCGGGACGGTCGCGCGTGCAAGTCTAGCAGGCATGACCCAGGATCCCGCATCGCCGGAACCGGCCGCCGAGCTGCCGACCCGCGAGCTGGCCGATATTCCCGCCGTCGAGGTGATCACCCGGTCGGCGGTCATGTTGATGAGCGCCGCCGCCGAGAAGCTCGGGTTGTCGGCCGAGGACCCCGATGAGAGCCCGCACCGCGACCTCGACGAGGCGCGCCGGCTGATCACCGCGCTCGCGGGGCTGGTGACGGCGTCCGCCGAGTACCTCGGCCCCCACGCCGGACCGGTGCGCGACGGTCTGAAGAGCCTGCAGCTCGCGTTCCGCGAAGCGAGTGCCGCGCCGGAGGAACCGGGTCACGGTCCCGGGGAGAAATACACCGGCCCCGTCTGGTAGCCAGTACCACCAATTTCGCGGGTCGAGCGCATATCCTCGCGCTTTATGACGGTGACTAGTCCGGCCAGCTCTGCGAGCATCGCAAAGGCGCGCCGTACCTCCGCCTTCAGGTGGGTGCCCGCCGCGGCCGGCTGGACGGTCGGCATCATCGCCACCCTGTCGCTGCTGGCGAGTGTGTCGCCGTTCGTGCGCGCGCTGATCAAGGTGCCACGCGAGTTCGTCAACGACTACATCTTCAACTTCCCCGACACCAGCTTCGCGTGGGCGTTCGTGCTGGCGCTGCTGGCCGCCGCGCTCGCGGCCCGCAAGAGCATCGCGTGGTGGATTCTCGTCGGATACATGGTCGCGGCCCTCGGCTGGAACGTCGGCGACCTCGTCTCGGGTGACGAAACGTGGCTCCAGGAAAGCGGTGAGGTCGTCGGCCTGGCTTTCCACCTCGCCGCCATCGCGTTCCTCGTGCTGGCCCGCAAGGAGTTCTGGGCCAAGGTACGCCGTGGCGCCCTGATCAAGGCGGCGGCAACACTGGTCGCGGGGCTGGCCGTCGGCACCCTGATCGGTTGGGGTCTGATCGAGCTCTTCCCTGGATCACTCGCCCGCGAGGACCGCTTCTTCTACGCACTGAATCGGGTAGGCGCTTTTGCGGGTGCCAGCTCGGACTCGTTCACCGGTCACCCACACGTGTTCATCAATGCCCTGCTGGGTCTCTTCGGCGCACTGGCGCTGATGGTCGCGGCGATCGTGTTGTTCCAGTCGCAGCGCGCGGAGAACGCACTCACCGGCGAAGACGAGTCGGCGATCCGCGGACTGCTCGAGTTGTACGGCAAGAACGACTCTCTGGGCTATTTCGCGACCCGCCGCGACAAGGCCGTGGTGTTCGCACCGTCCGGCCGCGCCGCCGTCACCTACCGCGTCGAAGTCGGTGTCTGCCTTGCCAGCGGCGATCCCGTCGGCGACCCCAAAGCGTGGCCGCAGGCGATCGAGGCGTGGCTGGTGCTGTGTCAGGCCTACGGGTGGGCACCGGGGGTGATGGGAGCGAGTTCGACTGGTGCTGAGGCGTTTCGCGCGGCTGGTCTCAATGCTCTGCAACTCGGCGACGAGGCGATTCTGTATCCGGACAACTTCCGCTTGTCGGGCCCGGACATGCGCGCGGTGCGGCAGGCGGTGACGCGTGCGCGGCGCGCCGGTGCCTCGGTGCGGATCCGCCGACATCGCGATCTCGACGCCGACGAGATGGCCAAGGTGGTCGAGCGGGCCGACACCTGGCGCGATACCGAAGACGAGCGCGGGTTCTCCATGGCGTTGGGCCGGCTGGGCGATCCGGCCGACGGTGACTGCCTACTCGTGGAGGCGATTCAGCCCGGGGTCGACGGTGAACAGGTCGTCGCGATGCTCTCCCTCGTGCCGTGGGGCGCCAATGGGGCCTCGCTGGACCTCATGCGCCGGTCACCGCAATCCCCCAACGGCACCATCGAACTCATGGTCAGCGAGCTGTGCATGCAGGCCGAAGGCATTGGGGTGACGCGTGTTTCGCTGAACTTTGCGATGTTCCGCTCGGCGTTCGAACAAGGCGCCCAGCTGGGTGCGGGCCCGGTCGCACGGCTGTGGCGGGCGCTGCTGGTGTTCTTCTCTCGCTGGTGGCAGCTGGAGACGCTGTACCGCTCGAACATGAAGTATCAGCCCGAATGGGTGCCGCGCTATGCGTGCTACGAGGACGCGCGACTGGTCCCCCGAGTCGGGGTGGCGTCGGTGATCGCCGAAGGCTTCCTGGTGCTTCCGTTCTCACGCAGGCACGAGCAACCGCACACCGGTCACCACATCGCGGTGCCGCAAAGCATCATCGACCGCGGTCTGTTGCACCATGACGGCACCGCCCCCGACGTCGACGAACTGGAAGTCGGACTGGACGAGGAGGAACAGTCCCGTCTGCCCGAACAGGTCCGGGTCCGGATGGCCAAGCTCAAGACATTGCAGGACAACGGCGTCGACGCCTACCCGGTCGGCGAGCAACCCAGCCACACGATCCTTGCCGCGATCGAGTCCGAGGGTGCGAGCACACTGACCGTCGCGGGCCGCGTGCTACGCATTCGGGACTACGGCGGCGTGCTGTTTGCGCAGCTGCGCGACTGGTCGGGGGAAGTACAACTGCTGCTTGACAACTCGCAGCTCGGCGACGGAACGACGGCCGATTTCACGCATGCCATCGATCTGGGCGACCTGATCCAGGTGACGGGCACGATGGGTTACAGCAAGAAGGGCACGCGGTCGCTGATCGTGCTCAGCTGGCGGTTGATCGGTAAATGCCTGCGCCCACTGCCCGACAAATGGAAAGGGCTGACCGACCAGGAGGCGCGGGTGCGCGCCCGCTACGTCGACCTGGCCATCAACACCGAGGCCCGCGACCTGATCCGGGCGCGCAGCGGTGTTCTGCACGCGATCCGCGAAAACCTCTTCGACAAGGGATTTTTGGAGGTCGAGACACCGATACTCCAACAGATTCACGGCGGCGCCAACGCCAGGCCGTTCCTGACGCACATCAACGCCTATGACCTCGATCTGTATCTGCGGATCGCTCCCGAGCTCTACCTCAAGCGTCTGTGCGTGGGTGGTGTCGAGCGCGTCTTCGAGCTGGGCCGGGCATTCCGCAACGAGGGCGTCGACTTCAGCCACAATCCGGAGTTCACGCTGCTGGAGGCCTATCAGGCGCACGCCGACTACAACGTGTGGATTGACGGTTGCCGGCAGTTGATCCAGAACGCCGCTCAGGCCGCCAACGGAGCGCAGGTGTTCATGCGTCCCCGCGAAAACGGCACGCTGGAACCCGTTGATATTTCAGGTGAGTGGACGGTCAAGACCGTGCACGAGGCGGTGTCGGAGGCGCTGGGCGAACAGATCGGGCCCGAGACGGACCTGACGACGCTACGCAAGCTGTGCGACGGCGCAAGGATTCCCTATCTGACCCACTGGGACGCCGGTGCGGTGGTGCTCGAACTGTACGAGCACCTGGTCGAGGACCACACCGAAGCGCCCACGTTCTACAAGGACTTCCCCACATCGGTGTCGCCGCTGACGAGGCCGCACCGCAGCATCCCCGGCGTGGCAGAACGATGGGACCTGGTGGCGTGGGGCGTCGAATTGGGCACGGCATACAGCGAGTTGACCGATCCCGTCGAGCAGCGGCGCCGGCTGCAGGAGCAGTCGCTGCTGGCCTCGGGCGGCGACCCCGAGGCCATGGAACTCGACGAAGACTTCCTGCAGGCGATGGAATACGCGATGCCGCCGACCGGTGGCCTCGGCATGGGTGTGGACCGCGTCGTCATGCTGATCACGGGCCGCAGCATTCGCGAAACTCTGCCGTTCCCCTTGGCCAAACCGCGTTAGTCAACCGGTGACTCGGCTCCTAACGCCAGCCCAACAGCCGGATTGATCAACTGTTCTCGGGTCGGAAATCGCGCAATCGCGCGCCCAACTGATTGGAGAACAGATGATCCCACGAAGAGCAGCAGCCAGCCTCGCCACGATGGCCGTACTGACATGTGCGCCTCTACTTTTCGGCACGGCTACCGCCACCGCAGATCCCGGAATCGGTTGGGGTGCACCAGGCCCCGGCCTCCTACCCGGTCCGGGTCGCGGAGGCTTGGGCGGGCCGGCGTCCGGACTCGGACTGCTACCCGGACTTGGCTTCGGAGCACCAGGACCGGGGGTGTTCTGATGCCACGCGTGATTCTCGGCGTGCTCGGGCTAGCGGGCGCCCTATCGCTGATGACGGCGGGGCCTGCCTTGGCGCAGGCCGCCGGGCCGCTCATCGAAACCACTTGTAGCTACACGCAGATCGAGGCAGCCCTGCAGGTCGAGGCACCCGAGGCATCGGGGCGACTGGCCGAACGCCCCGACGCGCAGGCGAAGATCCAGGAACTCCTGGCGCTGCCGATCGACCAACGACGGCAGCGGGTGAAGTCCTTCATGGACCGCAATCCAGATGTGGCGTCGATGATTGCGCAGAAGCGCAATACGCCCGAGGGACAGGACAAGCTGATGAAGATGCAGCGCATCGCTGACACGTGTCACAACTACTGATCGCTCGACCCGACAAACGTGACGGTGAGCCCGCCATCCGGGCGGGCCACCGCACGTACCTCACCGCCGTGCGCGGTGGCGATCGACCGCACGATCGACAGGCCCAGTCCGGCCCCTCGACTCGTCGGGCCGCCGTCAGAGGTTCGGTCGCTGACGCTCAAGCGATGAAAGGGCTCGAATATCCCGTCGACTGCAGACTGCGGAATCACCGATCCCGAGTTTTCGACCGACAGCCGGCTTACTCCGTCATCGTTCGACACCGACACGATCGCCCACCCAGCTTCAGCGCGGTTGTACCGGATCGCGTTGTCGATCAGGTTCCCCACCAAGCGCTCAAGCAGATCCGGATCGCCGCTGATATAGGAGGGGGCGAGCCTCGTGATGACCTCGACGCCCGACTCCGCCGCGGCGGTCTCCGACAGGGCGACCGCCCGGCGTGCGATGTCGGCGAGATCGACCCGCACGCGGCGGGCGAGCTGTTGCTGACTGCTCGCCAGCACCAGCAGGCCGTCGATGAGCCGCTCATGACGGCGATTGACGTCCAGCAACGTAGCTCCCAGTCGGCGCGTCGACTCGGGGGCGTCGGGGTCGTCGATGGCCACCTCGATCAGGGTGCGGTTGATCGTCAGCGGGGTCCGCAGTTCGTGCGACGCGTTGGCGACGAAGCGACGTTGACCGTCGAAAGCATGATCCAGGCGCTCCAGCATCGCGTCGAACGTGTCTGCGAGGTCTTTGATCTCGTCGTCGGGCCCGTCGAGCCCGATCCTTTCGTGCAGGCTGCGATCCGCCACTCGCCTTGCTGTGGTGGTGATCTGATGCAGTGGTTGCAGTGCGCGACCGGCCAGCAGCCACCCGAATCCGCCCGCCGCCAAGCCGACGACACCCAACGACACGAAGGACCACGTCAGCATTCCGCGTTTGATGTCCTCGCGTTGTTGTTCCGCCTGCGCGGCGAAGGCGGACACCAGATTCTCGGCAACAGGAAACTCCCGGAGCCCGCGTTCGGCCAGAAACTGCTTCACCAAATTCTGTGCACCGGCTCCAGGGCGACGGTCCATCGACTGGTCCAGGTAGAAGTACATCAGCGCGATCAGCACCGCTCCGGCGATGAAGAAGGCCGTCGCGTACAGCACTGTGAGGCGCACCCTGATGGTCATGGGATGCGATACCCCACACCGGCCTCGGTTTCGATCACGTGCGGCTCGCCAAGCTTTCGGCGCACCATCATGATCGTGTAGCGGACGACGCCGGTAAACGGATCGATATGTTCGTCCCACGCTTTTTCCAACAGATGCTCGGCAGATACCACGCCTCCCTCAGCACGCAACAACTCAGCTAGCACCGCAAACTCCTTGGGTGTCAACGAAATCGGTCTCTCCTCGCGCGACACTGTGCGCCGATGCGGATCTAGTCGGATACCGGCTCGTTCCAGCACCGGAGAGACCGCGGGCCGCGACCGCCGACACAGGGCATGAACGCGTGCCACGAGTTCAGCGAACTCGAAGGGTTTGGTGAGGTAGTCGTCGGCGCCGAGCTGTAGGCCCCTAACCCGCTCAACGACAGCCGTGGCCGCCGTCAGCATCAGGATTCTGGCCGTCGCGCCAGAATCGGTCAGTTGAGCACATACGAAATCGCCGGAGACGGTCGGAAGATCGCGATCCAACACGATGACGTCATAGTCGTTGACTGCCGCCCGTTCGAGAGCGGCGTCACCGTCGTAGGCCACATCCACAGCGATCGCGTGGCGGCGCAGCCCAGCCGCGATGGCGTCGGCCAGCAGCTGCTCATCCTCGACAACCAGAACGCGCATACCAATATGGTGCACGTCAGACGCGTTAGGTCGCTGTTAGGTGCATGCCCGCAGCTTGCTCACAGCGGAGCACAAGGATTGGCAGTCACTCTTGTGGCCGTGACGCTCCGCGACCTGCTGCGCCACCATTTGTCGCTGCTGCATGGCTGGATTCCGATAACGGTCCAGGTCCTGGCCGGCATCGCACTGGTGGCGGCCATCTGCTGGGGTATCCGACGTTGGCGATACGTATGGGTGCCGTGGGCGGTGCTGTGCGGGGTGGCCCTGACCGCGGCCGCCTACTGGTATGTCGAATCAGAAGGCCTCGCGGGAAATCCCGCACCCGACGGGCTCTGGGTGTGGATCGGGCTGACGGGAACCGCGGCCGGCGTGCTGGTGGCGGGCTGGCGCGGTGCGCAGTGGTGGCGACGTGCGGTGGCGGCCTCAGCGGTGCCGCTGTGCCTCTTGTGTGCAGCGTTTTCGCTCAACCTGTGGACCGGGTACTTCCCCACCGTCCAGACAGCGTGGAATCAGCTCACCGCGGGTCCGCTGCCTGATCAGACAGATCAGGTGACCGTACTGGCGTTGCAGCACCACCACCAGATTCCCGCGAAAGGCACCGTGGTACCGGTTCAGATCGGAGACGGGGCGTCAGGTTTCAAGCATCGCGACGAACTCGTCTACCTGCCCCCGGCCTGGTATGCCACCGACCCTCCACCACCCATGCCGACGATCATGATGATCGGCGGCGAGTTCAACACCCCCGCCGACTGGGTACGAATCGGCAACGCGGTGACCGTCGCGGACGACTTTGCAGCGGCCCACGGCGGAAGTGCGCCGGTGCTCGTCTTCGTCGACGCAGGCGGCACGTTCAACAACGACACGGAGTGCGTCAACGGCAGCCGCGGCAATGTCGCCGACCACCTCACTAAAGACGTTGTCCCGTTTATGGTTTCGAAGTTCGGTGTGAGCGCCCACCGGGACAACTGGGGCGTGGTGGGCTGGTCGATGGGCGGTACGTGCGCCGTCGACCTGGCTGTCATGCATCCCGACATGTTCGGCGCGTTCGAGGACATCGCCGGCGACATCGCCCCCAACTCGGGGACGAAAGACGAGACCATCTCACGGCTGTTCGGCGGGAACGCCGCGGCCTACGCGTCCTTCGATCCCACCACCGTCATCACGCGACACGGACGCTACGACGGTGTGGCCGGCTGGTTCGCCGTGAACAGCGAAGCGGCCCCGGCGCAGAGTTCGGCAGCGAACTCGCTGTGCTCACTGGGCAACGCCAACGGGGTCGGCTGCGCGGTCGTCGTGCAAACCGGTAAGCACGACTGGACCTTCGCATCACAGGCCTTCGCGACCGCACTGCCCTGGATGGCCGGTCAACTCCTCACCCCCGGCGCTCCGCATGTGCCGTTGCCCGCACCACCTCCACCTCCGCCGATCATTCAGGTGGCCGCCAGGTAGCGGGTAGCGTGGACCGCATGCCGGACGAACCAGCCCAGGAGCCGGAAGCCATCGTCGACGCCGTTGTCGAGCCCGATCCGGCGCCTCCGGCGGGTCCGGCGGGTCCGGCGACAACCCCCGCAGAACCCGCGGACACGGGCTACACCGCAGGCGGTGTCCCGACGTTCGATTCGGTGCGCGAGAAGATCGAGACCCGCTACGGCACGGCGATCGGCGCCGCGGAACTCGATGCCGAGACGCCGGAAGGCCGCACCGTCGAGGAGCAGTACGAAGCGCGGCAGCGTGCCGCGGCCGACCGGCTCGCGCAGATCCGTGAATCCATGCGCAAACCTGAGTCTCAGTAGTCGGATTCGGCGGCCAGGATCTCGGCGAGGTAGGCGTCGTCGGCCGGTGCGGCCAGCCGCGACCGCGCTAAGTCCCGAATCCGCTCGCGCGTCTGCGCCGACTCGCCGCCGCCGGCGCCGACCGTCAGCGTGGTCACGCGCCAATCATGGTCCCACGCCAACGATTCCGATATCGACTGCTGATCGGGGCCCACGACGGGGAACGCGGCACGGCCGTCGGCCCCGAGTGCTCCGTCACCTCCGAAAGCGCCGGAGCGCAGCCGTACCGGCACGCCATTGGGCGAGCCCAGTCCCGACAACTCCACGCGCACAGTTGCAGTCACCCCGTCGTCGGCAGACTCGACGCTCCAATTGACGGTGTTCTCGGCCGCGTCGAATACACCGGCGGGAACAGCGGACCAGTGCACTGAGCCAACTCCCGTTGCAATAGTCGCCGTCGACGTCCCTCCGCCATCCCCGCCCGCAGCCAGCGCGTAATCGTCCCTGCGACCGGATCGCGCAGGCGTGTCGAAGACTATGCCCACCTCGTCGGCGAGGTCGGTGCACTTCTCCACCAGCTCGACGACGCGCGGGTCACCCTCGTGGACATGGGCGTTGAGCGCGGCGACGTGCGACCGCAACACCTCGGCCACGTCCGAGTCGAAGGTGTCGTCGGAGAAGAAGTCCTCCGCGGCCACAGTGAGTATCGCGATCTCCGCATCCAGCAACGCCGCGTCGAGTGCCGCGATCCCATCACGCTGGCTCGCCGGCCACCACCGCCGCAACCAATGGCCGAACGCCAACCGCCGCAACGGGTCCAGCGAGCCGGGCAACACATCTACCCCCGCCAGGTCCACCGCCCGCGCATCGTCGGGTGGAGCGTGATCGACCGTGGACGCGACCGCCCGATGTCCGTCTTCGCCCAGCACGCGCCACAGCCAGTCCGCCCTTGCGGGATCGGTGAACGTGATCTGCGGATCAGCGGACGGATCGTCGACGGTCCACGACAGCACCGCACCGCTGACCTCGAGTACGGCGTGCAGCGGAGAAGGTGCCGCGGAGGGTCCCGTACTCCACAGCCCGGAATCGGACATCAACTTCATCCGGCCACCTGCAATTCCAGCATCGTCTTGATGCGCTGCCGGTGGTCGAGACTCACCGACCGCGCGACGCCTTCCAACAGCGCGCGGACGTCGTCGACATCGGAACAGGGTTCCTGCCAGACGTCGCGGCCATGCAGGCGCGCCCACAGTCGGCTGAGATACGGTCGGGCGAACGCGGCGAGGTCGTCGATCACCTGCTGCTGGCGAGGGTGGATCGGCCCGCTGTCGGCGAGATAGCGACGCGCGTGCAGCACGTACGCCTCCTTGCGCAGCCGGGCCTGGATCTGACGGGCGAGGTCATACCGGGTCATCGCGGTTTCGGACAGCGGCGCCAGGTCGACGGCGACCTCGATGCCGGCGACCAGCGTCGCCTGCTTGTCCTCGCCCATCAGCCCCCATGGCGCGCAGCACCGGTCGACCTCTTCCTCGCACAGCATCGGAACCTCTGGCAGTTCTTCGCGATCCATCGCACGACGAAGGGTTGCGCGTACCCGGTCGATCACCGACCGATTGAGCGGCCGTTCGCCGTCGTACCCACCGATGACCTCCGGCGGACCCTGCGGTTCCGCGGAGCTCAGGCCGAGCGCGACGATCGACCACGGCAGCTGTGACCCGCGTTCATGCGCGGCGGCGCCGAGGTTGTATGGCGTGACATCGGCGATCAGCGCCTGCCACACCCGCTGCCGCGCCGCTGCGGCGCCGTGCGAATCGGCCGGGCCCAGCACCGTGGTCAACCCGGACAGGAAGGGACCGGTGATCTGGTTCCCGGGCCGAACGTCTTTCCAGCTGGAGCGCAGCTGGTCCGACAGTTCCGAGATGACGAGATGGTCCGACGAATAGGTGTTCAGCACTTCGATCGCGGTGCGGTCGCGGTCGGCATGGATCTCCCGCAGCACCGATTCGGCCTCGCCGGAATCAGCCTGTGCGGGTGCACCTTTCGTCACAGCAAGCTCGTAGCATACCGGGAAATACAACTCCTGGGCGTTACCGCTGGTGATCCGTAGCCGACGGCGCTCACGCTTGAGCAGCTCGAACCACGCTGCCGCCGCGCGCATCTGGGCGGCCTGGCCGACGATCGCATCATGCATGGCCTCGGCGACGTCGGCGGCGACGAACGGCGCCGAGAACTGGGTGTTGGAGCGCAACCGCAGCACCAACGGGTCGATGATGCGCTTCACGGTGCGCCGCAACGGGCCGCCGTCGTCACCGCTGAGCACCTCCACACCGGGCCCGATCGCGCGCCACGCGCGGTCGATCACCGCGCGCCGCGGATGGGCGACGGCGATGGCCGTCTCAGCAGTGCTCATAGCAACAGGATAAGAGTCGGGTACCCGGCAAAGTTGGGTTCGGTAGCCGACGGAGTGTCAGAGCCTGGGGGCATGTCCAGCGCGTATTCGATCGCATTAGTCATGTTCCTGCTCGTCGCCACGGCTTTGGCCTACCTGATTCCCGACCGCGACGAGGTCGTCGCCCCTGAAGGCGGCGAAGCCGACGAGCGCCTTGCCACCGCCGACGACATGGTGGCCATTCGAGCCGAGTTCGACCGCATGCTGGTTGCGAAAGGCCTGGTGACCGATGGTCAGATCGACCTGATCCGACACGGCACCAAATCCCGCGCGGTGATCACCGGCATGCGGACCACCGGGCGCGCGCGGGAGGATTTCCGCGAAGTCGAGCTCGACGTGATGGTGCATCGGCCCAGCGGCGGACAGTTCGCGGCTCACGAGATGGCACTCATTCCCGAAACGGCGATCACAAAGGTCTCGCCTGGCAGCGTCGTCGACACGTACTACCGCTCCGAGGACGAGTCCGCGGTCGCCGTCTGTGTATCGCCGGCCTGATCACCGGGCACCGTCGACCGCGAAAGTCGCCAACGCGGCCCAGTACAGCGGGCTCGCGGTCACATCACCGTCGGTCCAGCGGCGCATCCGTTCCCGTTGCCAGCTGTTGACCGCACGGCCGGCATCCTCGGCCTCGTGCGCGCGGTCGACGGCCAGGATCGCGTCAGACATCGGGTCGGCATCATTCGTCGGCGCGAACAGCCGGTAGCCCGCAGCCGTCGGCAGCGACCACAGCGTGGCCGTCACCAGCTCCGCGCCGCCGAGGATCATCGCCGCGACCAGCCCAGTCGCCTCGTCGAACCGATAGTCACCGCCGGACGCACAGGCCAGCAGGCCGACGCGTGGCGGAACGGGAAGCCTCAGCGCCATGAGATCCGATGCGGTGAGCGGTCGTTCGTCGGCCAGGTGAAGCGCGGCCCGGTCAGCGTGTCCGACGTCGCCATCGGCCGCGGTCGCGTGGCCGACGTACAGCAGACGACTGGGCTGCTGTGCGAGCAGATCCTCGAGCCAGGCGCGGTCCGCGTCGGCACGCCGGAACAGGTCGACCGATGCCGCGACATCGGGAAGGACCTTCCGACCGTCCATCAGCTCGCCGAAGTGCTTGGCCAACAACGTATCCGGTGACGGACGCCCGAGTACGGACCCCAACGCCGAATCCGGCCGCTGACCGGGCACCCGGGGATCGAGCACCAGCACCGGCGGTCTGCCCTGCCGGCAGGCCCAGCCGGCGGGGTCGCGCGGCGAGTGCACGATGTTCGGCGGAGCCGCCATCAGGACGTCGACCAGCTCGATGAGTCGGTGTCCGTCGTCACCGGGCATCGCGACGAGACCCCACGGGACCCGGGCCAGCCGCGCGCTGGGCGACACGAACAACACGGCGCGGGGTGACGCGACAGAGTCGAGAAGTAACTGCCAGGCGTCGGGGGCGATCAGCTGGGTGCCGAGAGTGCGGGCGATCGACATTTCGGTCGCGGACGACGCGAAGGCGCCCTTGGTGATTGCGCGTTCGAGGGCGTCGCGTCGGGTCTCGGTGTCGATCGGATCCGGCAACGCGGCGGTCAACTCGTCAAGCGCGGCCTGTAACGCCACCTCCTCGAGGACCCACGTCACGGTCCTCGACGGCTCACCTACGACACGCAGGCTGACATACGTGGCGATTCCGACGTCGGCGAATCGCAGGACCAGCGTGGCGGTTTCGGGCTGGGATCCCCCTGGGGTCACGGCCACGTCGCCCATGTCGCGCCGGCGGCGGTCACGTCGCGGCCATACCTTTCGCGCGCCAGGCTGCGATACCGAGTCAAAATCTGACCTGAGGTCGGGTCCATCTGCAGCGCCGGCAGCGGACCCAGCCGCGTCAGCCCCGCACCCGCGACAGACAGCGACTCGCCCGCCGCAACCAGCGCGTACTCGTCGATGGTCTCCAGCGGCACCGCAGCTGTCGCGGTCCCCGTCCATTCAGTGGGCTCCTGATCGGGTTCGGCGCTGAATGTCCCTCGTGCACTGTGATACTCGACCAACTGGCTGACGAGGTCGGTGTTGCCCCACTCCCAGGCCACGGCGAAGGCCCCGGCGAGCATGCGGGCCGACACATGGGTGGCCCAGCGCATTCGGGCGTCGGCATCGGTGATCAGGTGACGCACCGAGTCGACCGCCAGTGCAGCGGGCACCTTCAGTTCGGCCGCCTTCTCGAGCTTGGCCGCCGCGTTATCGGGGTCGGCCAGTGCGTCCGCGCGCCAGATGCTGCCGATGTGGTCATGCAGGCGGGCATATTGCAGCCAGCTGTGCCGCGGCCATGAATCGAGGAGTTCGCGCGCCTCTTCGGTCCGCCGGCGTGCCGCGTCGAAGTCGCCCCGGAAGATGTCAACCCAGCTGCGCTGCAACAGAATGCGGTGGATGTGTAGTGGTTTCTCGATTTCGCGCCAGTGCCGCTCGGCGTGGCCGAACCGCTCGTCGGCGTCGTCGAGCTCATGGATGGAGAGCGAGATCAGGCCGAAGTAGAGCCAGCACCGCGAGACATCGTGCGCCCGCAACCCCTCGGCGATCGCCGGATACGACGCGTGCGCCAAGTCCTGCGCCTTGGCGCGGTCGCCCAGCGCCCATGCCGCCGTCGCACGTTCGAATTGCGTTCTCGCCGTGCCTAATGCCCAATTCCGCGCTTCGGCGCGGGCACCTGCCCGTCGCAGCCATGGTTCGGCCTGCGGCAGCCGACCTGTCTCGATGCAGAACCTGCCGTACGACGTCGCGCCGTTGACAAGGAGGTAGTCGTCGAATTCATCGCTGCCGTCTGTACCTTCGATCGCGTCGATCACCTTCTCCCACAGGGCAACCGACTGCACGTGCAGATCGTCCTCACAAAGCGCGTTGGCGCAGAGGATGCGCGCGAAGGTGATGAGGCGCCGGTGTTCGTCGGCGAGATCCGGATGGTCGGTCGTGTCCTCGGTCAACACCAGCAGCGCCGCCTCGGCGGCTTCGTGGTCACCGTGCGCGGCCGCCAGACCCGTCTGGAGGAACTGCGCGCGGCGCGAGTACCGGCAGGTCATGTGGTCGATCTCGGCGTCCGACATGGTCACCTGCTCCGCCAAATCGGGCCGGTTGCCCGCCCGGACCTGCTGGTAGGTCGCGAGGCATTCGCGGATGCGGCGCACAGACTCGTCGGTCCCGTCGTACGCGGTGCGAACGAGATAGAGCTCGCCCAGCTGTGCGTACACCTCGAGCAGCCAATCGTCGCGGTCGGCCGCCTCGATCGCGGGAACCAGTGACAGCAGCAGGTCCTTGGCCGCCTCCTCTTTGGCGGCCAACGACAACTGGCGTGCCCGCTCGAGGTCGGCCACGATCGTCATTTCTGAATCATAGGAAGCGGCGGACATGGAGGATACGTCCGCCGCTTCCGGTAGGCGCCCGATCAGGTGCAGTTCACCTTGATGGTGAAGGGCTTGGTGACCATGCCGGCCATCGGATTCGCCATGTCGGCGCCGGTGGCTTCACCGGTGATGGTGTAGGTGCTGCCGTCGACCTTCACCTCGGCCGAGCCGGTCTTCGCGCCCATCGTGTTGGTGACGCCGAGCGCGTTGCCGTCCACCGACATCGCCAGCGACTCCACGGTCGGGATCGCCTCGTCGGTCATCACGACGGCGAGGCCGGATTGGCCGTTGATCGCCGCGCTGGCGACGTTGATCTTTCCGCCCTGCTTGACGCAGGTCACCGAGTTCAGGTCCAGACCGGACAGGTCACTGCCGCCGACCTTGACCTCGGTCGAACCACTCGTGCTCACCTGCGCGTCTCCGGATGCCTCGCTGCTTGGTGCGGCCGACGGCTTGTCGTCCGAACAGCCCACCAGGACGGCCGCGCCCAGACCCAGTGCAACCACACCCGCGACAACTCGATTCATCGATCTCTCCTTCGTCATACGCCGCCCCACTGGCGTCGTCGTGAGCTCAGTCAAGGCGGCGGACGCGGCTACCGATCCCAAAGTTTGTCGGTATTCGCAGGTAGCGTTCGCAGGCGATGCGGTCATTCACGGTTGCCGAGCGGCGGGCCCGGCTCGCGCGCAGGCACTTTCTCAGCGCGCCCGCACAGGACCCGGCTCAGGTCGCAGGCGATGTCGTCGGCCTGCATGCGACCGATCCGGCCACGCCCTATCTCTCGCTGTGGTCGCGGGTGCCCGGCTTCACCATCGCCGACCTGGACTCCGAACTCTACGACCGCCGGACGCTGGTGAAGCACCTGGCGATGCGGCGAACGCTGTGGGTGGTTCGCGCCGACGACCTGCCCCACATCCAAACGGGCGCCAGTGACCGGGTGGCCGACAACGAACGACGCAAGCTCGTTGCCGACGCGCAGAAGGCCGGCGTGTGCGGCGACGGCGATGCGTGGCTGGCAGCCGCGTCCAGGGCCGTACTGAAACACCTCGGCAAGCACGGTCCGACCAGCGCCAAGGACCTGCGTGTCGCGCTGCCGGAGTTGGCGGGCCATCACGATCCCGCGCCCGGCAAGCGGTGGGGCGGCGAAACACCGCTGGCACCAAGGATTCTGACGTTGCTGTCGGTGCGGGGTGACATCGTCCGAGGACCGAACGACGGATCGTGGACGGTGTCGCGACCGCGGTGGGCGCCGATGGCCGGCTGGCTGCCGTCGATGCCGAACCAGGTGTCACCGGACGTCGCGCGCACCGAACTGGTGCGACGGTGGCTGCGCGCGTTCGGCCCGGCGACCGTCACCGACATCAAATGGTGGTTCGGCAACACGCTGACGTGGGCGCGTCAGGCCCTTGTCGACCTCGAGGCGGTCGCAGTGGACCTCGACGGCACACCCGGGTTCGTACTCCCCGACGATCTGGACGTCGAACCGGATGCCGAACCGTGGTGTGCGCTGCTGCCCGGGCTCGACGTCACGACGATGGGGTGGTTCGACCGGGACTGGCATCTCGGCGGGCACCGCGCGCAGGTGTTCGACTCGAATGGAAACGGCGGTCCGACGGCATGGTGTGACGGTCGCATCGTCGGGGCATGGGGTCAGGACGCCGACGGGCGGGTCGAGCTGCGACTCCTCGAGGATGTCGGCCGTAAAGCACGGCAGGCTCTTCAGCTGCGGGCCGACGAGCTGACCGACTGGCTCGCCGGGGTACGGATCAACCCGCGCTTCCCCTCCCCGCTGTCAAAGGGTGCGTTGGCTAGGCGCTGACCTTGCTGCGCTTGCGCTTCTTCGGTGCCGGCCGCGCGACACCCAGCGCCTCGGCCAGGAAGTGGCCCGTGTAGCTGTCGGGGTTGGCGGCGACGTCCTCCGGGGTGCCGGACGCGACGACCCCTCCGCCGCCCGCTCCGCCCTCGGGACCCATGTCGACGATCCAGTCCGACGTCTTGATCACGTCGAGGTTGTGCTCGATGACGATGACCGTATTGCCTTTGTCGACAAGGCCGTTGATGACGGCGAGCAACTTGCGGATGTCCTCGAAGTGCAGGCCCGTGGTCGGCTCGTCCAAAATGTAGATGGTGCGGCCGGTGGACCGTTTCTGCAGTTCGGACGCCAGCTTGACGCGCTGCGCCTCACCACCGGACAGCGTCGGGGCGGGCTGTCCCAACCGGACGTAGCCGAGTCCCACGTCGACCAGCGTCGCCAGGTATCGATGGATCGACGTGATCGGCTTGAAGAACTCCGCCGCCTCCTCGATCGACATGTCGAGCACCTCGGCGATGGTCTTGCCCTTGTAATGCACCTCGAGGGTCTCGCGGTTGTAGCGGGCGCCCTGACACACCTCGCACGGCACGTACACGTCCGGCAGAAAGTTCATTTCGATCTTGATGGTGCCGTCACCCGAACACGCTTCGCAGCGACCACCTTTGACGTTGAACGAGAACCGGCCGGGTTGATAGCCACGGACTTTCGCCTCCGTGGTGGCCGCGAACAGCGTGCGGATCTTGTCGAACACACCGGTATAGGTGGCCGGGTTCGACCGCGGTGTCCGGCCGATGGGCGACTGGTCGACGCGCACGAGCTTGTCCAGCTTGTCCAGCCCCGTCACGCGGGTGTGCCGACCCGGCACCTGCCGTGCGCCGTTGAGCTTGTTCGCCAGCACCGACGCCAGAATGTCGTTGACCAGGGTCGACTTACCCGAACCGGAGACGCCGGTGACCGACGTCAGCACGCCCAGCGGGAACGAAACGTCGATCTCGCGGAGATTGTGCTCGCGCGCGCCGACGACGGTCAGCTGCCGCTTGCGGTCGGCGGGCCGGCGAATCGCCGGGACCTCGATCTCTTCCTTACCCGAAAGGTAGGCGCCGGTAATCGAATTCGAGTTCGTCAGCAGATCTTCGTACGTGCCGCTGTGCACGATCTGACCGCCGTGTTCACCCGCCGCAGGACCGATGTCGACGACCCAGTCGGCGTGGGCGATGGTGTCGAGGTCGTGCTCGACGACGATCAGCGTGTTGCCCAGGTCCCGCAACCGGATCAGCGTTTCGATGAGCCGCCGGTTGTCACGCTGATGCAGCCCGATCGACGGCTCATCGAGGACGTACAACACCCCGACGAGCCCGGAGCCGATCTGCGTGGCCAACCGAATGCGTTGCGCCTCACCGCCGGACAGCGTGCCCGCGGCCCGCGACAACGACAGATAATCGAGCCCCACGTCGAGCAGGAACCCGAGCCGCGACTGGATCTCCTTGAGCACCTGGCCCGCGATGGCCTGCTCACGCGAGCCGAGTGTCAACGCGTTGAGGAACTGTGAGCAGTCCGCGATCGACAGTTCGGCGACCTCGGCGATCGATTTCGGCCCGTACTCCCCCGCCGTCATCGTCACCGCCAGGATCTCCGGCTTGAGCCTGGTGCCCTCGCACTCCGGGCACGGTATGTCACGCATGAAGCCCTCGTAACGTTCCTTCATCTGCTCGGAGTCGGTCTGCTCCATACGACGTTGCAGGAACGCCATCACGCCTTCGAAATCGGCGTAATACGAACGGGTTCGGCCGTAGCGGTTCTTGTACCGCACATGCACCTGCTCGTCGCAGCCTTCGAGGATCGCTCTACGCGCCTTGGCGGGCAGCTTCTTCCACGGCGTGTCGACGTCGAAGCCGATCTGGTCACCGAGGCCGGACAGCATCCGGGTGAAGTAGTCGGCCGTCTGCCCCATGGACCACGGTGCGATCGCGCCCTCGGCGAGCGTCAGGTCCGGATCGGGGACGACGAGTTCGGGGTCGACCTCCTTGCGGATGCCCAGCCCCGTGCACTCCGGGCAGGCGCCGTACGGAGAGTTGAAGGAGAACGACCGTGGCTCGAGGTCATCGACAGCGAGCGGGTGCCCGTTCGGGCATGCCAGCTTCTCGGAGAACCTCTGCTCGCGGTGCGGGTGGTCGTCTTCCCGGTCGACGAACTCCAACACCACGATGCCGTCGGCCAGGTTCAGCGCCGTCTCCACCGAGTCCGTCAGCCGTTGTTTGGCGCTCGCCTTGACCGTCAACCGGTCGACGACGACCTCGATGTCGTGCTTTTCCTGCTTCTTCAGCGTTGGCGGCTCGGTCAGCGGATACACCACACCGTCGACCCGGACGCGGCTGTAGCCCTGGGTGTTCAGCTTGTCGAACAGGTCGACGAACTCGCCCTTGCGGGTGCGCACTACGGGTGCGAGCACCTGGAAGCGCAGGCCCTCGTCCATGGCGAGGACCTGGTCGACGATCTGCTGCGGCGTCTGGCGAGCGATGCGCTCACCGCACACCGGACAGTGCGGCGTGCCGGCGCGCGCGTACAGCAGACGCAGGTAGTCGTACACCTCGGTGATCGTGCCCACGGTCGACCTCGGGTTGCGGTTGGTCGACTTCTGGTCGATGGACACCGCCGGCGAGAGACCTTCGATGAAGTCGACGTCGGGTTTATCCATCTGGCCGAGGAACTGGCGCGCGTAGGCGGACAGCGACTCGACGTAGCGGCGCTGGCCCTCCGCGAAGATCGTGTCGAACGCCAGCGACGATTTGCCCGAACCGGACAGACCGGTGAAGACGATCAGCGCGTCACGCGGTAAATCAAGGTCGACGCTACGCAGGTTGTGCTCGCGCGCACCCTTCACAACGAGGCGGTCAGCCACCCGGTATTCCTCCCGAAGACATAGTTGAAGCCCATGCTATGTGCCCCCTCCGACAACTCCCGGCCAAGTCCTGGCCAAGCCCGATACCGTGAGGACCATGACCGTCGTCCAAGACAACTACACCGGACATGTCGAAGCGCAGACCGCAGCTCGACGCACCCTTCCGGGTGCATCGATCGTCAAGGTTTCGGTGGGCCCGATGGATAACAACGCATACCTGGTGACGTGTTCCCAGACCGGCGAGACGCTACTCATCGACGCGGCCAACGACCCCGAAATCCTGCTCGAACTCATCGAGCGGTTCGCGCCGAGGCTGTCCCTGATCGTCACCAGCCACCAGCATTTCGACCACGTGCAGGCGCTCGAGCAGGTGGCCAAGAGCACCGGCGCGCCGACCGCAGCCCATCAACTCGACGCCGAGGCGCTGCCGGTCAAGCCCGACCGGATCCTGGCCCAGGGCGACACCGTCAAGGTCGGCGGCCTCACCTTCGACGTCATCCACCTGCAGGGTCACACCCCGGGATCGGTGGCGCTGGCGCTCGTCGGCGCCGACGACAAGACGCACCTGTTCACCGGCGACTGTCTGTTCCCCGGCGGTGTCGGCAAGACCTGGCAGGAAGGCGACTTCGAGAAGCTGCTCGGCGACGTGACCAGGCGCGTTTTCGATGTCTACGACGACTCGACGGTGGTCTATCCGGGTCACGGCGACGACACCACGCTCGGTACGGAGCGGCCGCATCTCGGCGAGTGGCGCGAGCGGGGTTGGTAGGCAATATCCACGAGACCGTGAGCCGGCGACAGATCTGGAATATGAAGGCCACCAGAAATGGGCCGAATCGACGCTGTGATCAGGTTCGCGGCGTCCAAGCGACCGGTAACCGTTTGATGCCGTGGATGAACGCGGAATGCAGGATCGCCGGCTCCTCGACCGCGACCACATCGGGCACCTGCCGGTGCAACTCTTCGAACAGCACCCGGATCTCCCGACGGGCCAGGTTTGCACCCAGGCAGAAATGCGCGCCACCGCCGCCGTAACCGAAATGCGGATTGGGGTCGCGGGTGACGTCGAACAGCCACGGATTGGCGAACTTCGATTCGTCACGGTTGGCGGAGTTGTACCACATCGAGACCTTGGCTCCGGCTTTCATCGGAATGCCCCGCATCTCGATATCGCGAGTCAGGTTGCGCCGCATGAAGATAACCGGCGACGCCCACCGGACGATCTCCTCGACCGCGGTGGCGGCGACGCCGTCGAAGTCGTTCCACCAGATGTCACGCTGCTCGGGGTAACGGGTCAGCGCCACCATGCCGTGGCTGATCGCGTTGCGAGTGGTCTCGTTGCCCGCGGCCGACAACAGGATGAAGAACGACGCGATCTCGGTCGACGTCAGACGCTCGCCGTCGACCTCGGCCTGCACCAGATTGGTGGTCAGGTCATGTTGGGGTCGGGCGCGACGTTCCTCGGCCAGCGCCATGCCGTACTCGGCGATCTCGGTGATGATCGCGACCACTTCGTCGAACTCTCCGGACGCCTCGTCGTCCCCGACGCCGAGCATCACATTCGTCCAGTGGAAGACCTTCTGCTCGTCCTGTTCGGGGATTCCCATCATGTCGCAGATGATCTGCAGCGGAAGGGGACCCGAGACCTCGGCGACGAAGTCGGCGCGCGCGTCGGAATGGTTCGCGATCATATCCGCCACCAGCGTGCGGGCTCGCGCGCGCACGCTGTCCTCGATGCGGGCCACCACTTTCGGCGTGAACGCGCGATTGACGATCTTGCGCAGCCGGAGATGACGGGGGTCGTCGAGACTGATCATGGAGCCGACGAACTCGGCGATCTCGGCCGGCACATCGTTCAGCGCCGTGCTGGTCGGGATGGAGCTGAAGATCTCCGGGTGACGGCTCGCGAAATGGACGTCGTCATGGGTCGTCAGTGCCCAGTGCCCCGCCCCAGGCGCGAACCCGGCGACCTCGGGGACATCGAAGAAGGTGATCGGCGACTCCCTTCGCAACGTCGCGAACGCGCCGTCGCGTAGGTCGTCGTCGCGCTCCCAGAACTGCAGTGACCCGAGGTCGACATCGGCGAGCGGTACATGCGGCGGTGGGACGCCGTTCTCGCGCCGCTCGATACGAACCGGATGCGTCGTCACAGTCATAATTGACCCTTCCGCCAATTCGAGTGTGGCACCCGGAACTGGGATCGACCCCAGTTTCGGCGAGGCAGCTGACGATCGGCGGTCCGGCCCCCGCTAGATTTGCCTGTGAAGCAGAAAGGGCAGACATGAACAGCGAACAGCTAAAGAAGGCGCAGAGCGGCGCCGGGTTCATCGCGGCATTGGATCAGAGTGGTGGCAGCACCCCGAAGGCCCTGAAGCTCTACGGCGTCAGCGAGGACGCGTACTCCGGCGACGAGCAGATGTTCGACCTGGTGCACGAGATGCGGACCCGCATCATCACCAGTCCGGCCTTCGACGGCGACCGCATCATGGGCGCGATCCTGTTCGAGATGACCATGGACCGCCAGATCGAGGGCCGCCCGACCGCCGACTACCTGTGGAACGTCAAGAACATCGTTCCGTTCCTCAAGATCGACAAGGGTCTGAACGACGAGCAGGACGGCGCGCAGACCATGAAGCCGATGCCCGGCCTCGATGATCTGCTGGACCGCGCCGTCGCCAACGGCGTCTTCGGCACCAAGGAGCGTTCGGTCATCAAGCTGCCCGGCGCGGGCCTGGACGCCGTCGTCGCCCAGCAGTTCGAGGTGGGCCGGCAGGTCCTCGCGAAGGGCCTGGTGCCGATCATCGAGCCCGAGGTCGACATCAAGAGCCCGAAGAAGGCCGAAGCCGAGGAGCAGCTCAAGGCCGCCCTGTTGGCCGGCGTGAACGCGCTCAGCGACGACCAGAAGGTCATGCTCAAACTGACGCTGCCCGACACCGACAACCTTTACAGGGAGCTCGTCGATCACCCCAAGGTGCTACGTGTCGTGGCGCTGTCCGGCGGCTACGCCCGTGATGAGGCCTGCGAGAAGCTGGCCCGCAACACCGGCGTCATCGCGAGCTTCTCGCGCGCGCTGACCGAGGGTCTGACCGCGCAGCAGAGCGACGAGGAATTCAACGCAACCCTGGATCAGGCGATCGCGAGCATCGCGAAGGCATCCGCTAACTGAGGCCACCTGAACTGACTCGCGGGCTCGCGGCGGCCCTGGTCGCCGGCGCGTTACCCGCCCTCGCCTTCCCCGCAGTGTCGTGGTGGTGGCTGGCGTGGGTCGGGCTGATCCCGCTGCTGTTCATCGTCCGTGCGGCGCCATCCGCACTACAAGGCGGCGGACGTGCCTGGTTCGGCATGGCCGGTTTCGTGCTGACAAACCAGTACTGGCTGTTTCCGAGCGCAGGCCCGCTGGTGGTCGTGGTCGCGCTCGTCGTCGGCGTGCTGTGGTTTCCGTGGGGCTGCGCGGCGCAGCGGCTGCTTTCCGGTGAGGCCGCGGTGCGACGGGTGCTTGCCGCGGTCGTCGTACTCCCCTCTGCCTGGGTGCTCGCCGAGGCGGTGCGGTCGTGGCATCAGTTCGGCGGACCGTGGGCGCCGCTCGGCGCGTCACAGTGGAATCAGCCGGCGATGCTGGCACCCGCCTCGGTGGGCGGCGTATGGCTCGTCAGCTTCCTGGTGGTCGCCGTCAACACCGCGATTGTTGCGGCGATCCTGCTGCGCTCCTGGCGTGCGGCAGCATTGCCGGTTGCCCTCCTCGCCCTCGGCCCGACGTGGTTCTGGTTGGGTCCGGCGCCCGGCGCGGGGCCGACGGTGCGGGTAGCACTCGTCCAGCCGGGCGATATCGACGACGCCGCGGCACGTCAGGCGGCGAGCGAGCGATTGACCGAGGAATTGCGCGGCAGGCAGCTCGATCTCGTGGTCTGGGGTGAAAGCAGTGTGGGCGTCGATCTGACGAGCGACCCGGACGCCACAGCGCGCCTCGTCGAACTGCGACGCCGGGTCGGCGCGGACGTGTTGGTGAACGTCGACGCACGTGCTCCCGACGGCGGGATCTACAAATCGTCGGTGCTCATCGGGTCCGACGGACCACGTGGCTCGTATGCGAAAACGCGGCTGGTGCCGTTCGGCGAATATGTGCCGCTACGAACGCTATTCGGCTGGGCGACCCGTCATACCAAGGCGGCCGGTGAGGATCGCCGGCGCGGCGACGGCCCGGTGGTACTGCACGCCGGGGAGCTGGCCGTCGGGCCGTTGATCAGCTTCGAGACCACCTTTTCGGATCTGCCGCGGCGTGTAGTGCGCCTTGGCGCCGAGCTTTTGACGTATCAGAGTTCGACGTCGAGTTATCAAGGCAGCTGGGCGCAACCGCAATTGGCGAGCATGGCCGCCGTCCACGCCGCCGAAACCGGTCATCCCGCCCTGCATGCCGGAACATCCGGTGTCAGTACGGCATTCGACGCGCGGGGCCGTGAACTCGGGCGGTTGCCCGCGTCCGACCAAGGTGTACTGGTGGTCGATGTGCCGTTGGACTCGCGCGTCACCATCTACGATCGGCTCGGTCATTGGCCGATCGTGGTGGCGGCGGTGTTGATCCTTACGGCGTGGTGTGCACGATCAGCACGTCGGTCTTGGACCGGCGAGCGACGTTGGCCGGCACGGAGCCGAGCAGGCGGCCCGCGATCGTGGAGAGTCCGACGTTACCGACGACCAGAAGATCGGCCTTGACCTCTTCGGCGAGATCGACCAAGGCGTCGACGGGTGCGCCGACGATCGCCTTCTCCTCGACGTTCTTGGCGCCCGCCTGATGCGCACGCTCCTTCGCCTCGCGCAGAATCGCGTAGATGGGGGCGTTGCCCGACATCTTGTAGCCCTCGTCCTTGAGCACGTCGGCCGCGCGCTGGTCTTCGCTCTGGGGGAAGTACGCCGTCGCCACGACGACAGTCGCGCCTGACCCGGCGGCGATCTGGCCGGCTTTCTCCACCGCGCGCAGCGACGAATCCGATCCGTCCGTGCCGACCACGATGGTCGTGTAGCCGCTCATTCGTGCCCTCCCAAGGTAGGTTGCAGCGCCACCCGAGACAGTAACCCGTCCTCCGGCGAACATGGGTGCGAATCACCACACATGAGTGGCATCAGCCTGGTCTTTCGCCATTTGAGCGGAAGCAACATCACTGATGTCGTCCCGACGTGACCCCGCCTACATGCGAAGGGGTCCGCACGGTTACGGCACCGACGGGCGGGTAATCGCTTGCCATGGCAGGGCACACCGCGGCCGAATTCGTTCCCGACAGCCTCAAGTTGGACGAACTCGCGGACGCCGCGCACAGCTGTAAGGGCTGCGACCTGTACCTGGACGCGACCCAGACGGTGTTCGGCGCCGGGTCGGCGACAGCGGATCTCATGCTGGTCGGCGAACAGCCCGGCGATCAGGAGGACAGGGCAGGCGAGCCATTCGTCGGGCCTGCAGGCAGGCTGCTCGACAAGGCGCTGGCGGCGGCTGGCGTGGAGCGAGATCGGTTGTACGTCACGAATGCGGTGAAACACTTCAAATTCACGCTCCCCGAGCGGGGCAAGCGACGCATCCACAAGACACCGAGTCGAACCGAGGTGGTGGCCTGCCGGCCGTGGCTGGTCGCCGAGCTGATGGCCGTGCAGCCCAAGGTGCTGATGCTGCTCGGCGCGACGGCCGCACAATCGCTGATGGGCAGCGGATTTCGACTCACCGCCCATCGCGGCGAAGTGTTGCACCTACCCGACTCCGACGATGTCGCGTTCGATCCGCAGATCGTGGCGACCGCACACCCGTCGTCGGTGCTGCGCGGCCGTCCCGAGGACCGCGAGGAGGCGTTCGACGCGCTGGTGTCGGATCTGCGATTCGCAGCCGACCTGCTGGCCTCCTAGGACATCATCAGTGCATGGAGACCACGGCTCGGCTGCGGGACGGGCGGTTGCTGGCCTACGCCGAGTACGGGATCCACGACGGTTTCCCGGTCGTCAACGCACACGGTGGCCTTGCCTGCCGCCTCGACGTCGAATCGGCAGATGACATCGCCGCAGCGGCCGGGATTCGGCTGATCTCACCGGACCGGCCCGGTGTCGGGCGCTCAGATCCCGATCCCGGGCGCACCACATTGAGCTGGGCATCCGATGTCGAAGAATTGGTCGACCGACTCGGGGTGGAGCGGTTCGCCGTGATGGGCTGGTCGATGGGCGGACAGTACGCGGCGGCGGTCGGACACGCCCTGCGTCACCGGGTGACCCGGGTGGCGATCATCGCAGGGGCACTGCCGCTGACCGGATCCGGCGTGTTCGACCAGCTGCCCGCGATGGACCGATACCTCACCCGCATGTCTGAGCGTGCGCCGTGGCTGGCGCGACAGTGGTTTCGAATCATGGGGCTTGCGCCACGGCTCGCCCCCGTGCTGTACGGACGCCTCGCCGCGCACGACTTGGGGCAGGCCGACGGCGCCGTCATCCGCGGCGAGGGGTTCCGGACATTCTCGAGAATGTCGCGCGAAGCGATGTGCCAACCGGCAGGCGCCGTCGAGGAGTACCGCGCATGGATGCGACCCTGGGGGTTTGCACCCGAAGACCTCGACGTACCCGTCGACATCTGGGCGGGCACTGACGACGAACTGGTCAACCCGAGTTGGCCGCAGCGCCTCGCATCACGAATCCCGAACGCGACCCTGAACATTCGCGACGGCGGACACTTCGTCGCACACCTGCACTACCGGGAGATATTCGACTCGCTGCGTCGCTAGCAGACGGCGGGCGGCACCCATCCCGAAACGTTCGGTGGTACCCATCCGCAGGGTCCGTAGTAGTGAGGACCGTCCCATCGTGCGTCACGCCATTCGCGGTAATCGTCGCGTCGGTCGTGCCAGCGCGGCTTGTCGATTTTCAACGTGATTCCCGACGAATTCGGTACCGCCGGTTCGGCATTGGCGACGGCGGCACTCAGCCCCGCTGCTGTGAACCCCATTGCCCCGACGAACGCCACACTGGCGCCGATCTTCTTCATCTTCACGATCAAACCTCTGCATTATCAGCTATCCGACCCGACACGATCTTAACCGCTGTACGGATTGCCGTTCGGGTGCCCCTGTCGGTCCCCGCCTGCCGAAACTTTCAGCAAATCGTGAGGCGCCGTGTTACCGAGTACGCTGAACGTGATTCTGCCGCAGCGTTATTGGTTGAGCAGGTTTGCGAGCGACGGGGCGGTAAATTCTTTCTGCAAAGATTCAGGCGTACAGCGATTCGAACTTGCGTATCGACCGTTCGAGGTCGCCCTTCACCGCCCGCACCGCCGCCATTCCGATGGGCCCGAACAGCGGCGCACCGCCCAGTTCCATCTTCATCGTGAACGAACACCCCTGGTTCGTCGGCTTCACCGTCATCTTCAGTGCGTACTTCGTTCCGCCGACGCCGTCCCCGGTGATGGCGATGAGTCGCGGCGGATCCAGTTCACGGATGGTCCACTTGACGCGGTTGCGCATGCCTTTCGCGCCGGCGACCCCGACAATCGTCGTGCCCACCTCTAGCTCCGACGGCAGCTCACCACGCCAGCCCTCGTGCATCGACAGCCAGTCGCCGAGCGTCGAGAGGTCCGATACATGTACCCACGCGTCATCGGGGCTCAACGACAGGTCTCGCGACAGCTCAAGTTTGGCCACGCTCAGATGTTAACCATGATTCCCTGGAGCGAGTGACGGGATTCGAACCCACGCGCACCGTTGCAATCGCGATGATGCGAACCGACGGCGCGCCGACCGTCAGCGCGCTGGTCCCGGGGTTAATTTGTGCGGATGGATGTCTTGTTGGCCGCCGCCGATCCACCGTTCTTCGGCGGTCCCGGGCAGGGCACCCGCCAGATCGTCGAGTTGTTCGTCGCGTTCGGGCTCACGGCGCTGATCGGTCTCGAACGCGAACTCCAGGGCAAGAGCGCCGGCGTGCGCACACAGACGATCGTTGGCACCGCCTCGGCCCTGATCCTGCTGGTCAGCAAGTACGGCTTCCAGGACGTTCTGCAGGACGGACTCGTCGTCGTCGACCCGTCCCGTGTCGCCGCCCAGATCGTCTCGGGCATCGGCTTTCTCGGCGCCGGCATCATCATCTTCCGCCGAGGCTCGGTACACGGGCTGACCACCGCGGCGGCAGTCTGGGAGTCCGCGGCGATCGGCATGGCGGCCGGGTCCGGTCTGCTTCTGCTTGCGGTCACCGTGACAGCCATGCATTTCCTCGTCGTCGTCGGCTTCCTGCCGCTGGCCCGCTGGCTCACCTCCCGGCTGAGCGGATCGGTGACCATGCACGTCAGCTACCGGGAGGGCCAAGGTGTGATGAGTCGCCTTCTACAGGCGTGCGAGCGACGGCAATGGCAGCTCACTGACCTCGCAGCCGACAGCGCGGAACTGTCGGCTGACCCAGGACACGGCGGCGTCTTGATGACGCTCTCGGGCCGAGGGATCGTGAACGCGCCGATGGTCCTGGCCGGAATCGACGGTGTCATCGGAATCCACCAGTTCGACGACGACCCCGATTAGACCGCGTCAGAATGCACTGTGACCATCGGACTCATCTGCGCCGTCCCGCAGGAACTCGACGCGCTGCGCGGCGATCTGGCGGAAACCCACTCCGAGGCCAGGGCGCACACCCGGTTCGTCACCGGCGTCCTCGACGGCCACGACGTCGTGTTGGCTGGGTCCGGGATGGGCAAGGTCAACGCAGCGATCGTCACCACGCTGCTGGCCGACCGGTTCGGTTGCCGCACAGTCGTTTTCTCCGGTGTTGCTGGCGGGCTCGACCCGGCGCTGTCGATCGGTGACGTCGTCGTGGCCGACCGCATCGTCCAGCACGACGCCGGTGTCCTCGAGAACGAGAAGATCCGCCCCTATCAACCGGGCCACGCGCCGATCATCAACGAGACCGATCGCCTCGGCTATCCGGTGGATCCCGACTTGCTCGGCAGGGTCAAGGACCGCCTCGCCGGCATGTCGGTCCCCGGTCAAATCGTCTACGGCACAGTCCTTACCGGTGACCAGTATCTGAATTGCGATTCGACGCGGGAGTGGCTGCTCGCCGAGTTCGGAGGCAGGGCGATCGAAATGGAGGGCGGAGCGGTCGCGCAAGTCTGCGAGGCGTTCGGACTTCCCTGGTTGGTCATCCGCGCGCTATCCGACCTCGCCGGCGGGAATGCGCTTTTCGACTTCACCGCATTCGTCGACCAGGCTTCGGCGACATCGGCCACGATCCTGCGGCAGCTGTTGCCGGTCCTATGACGAGTCTGTTGGCCAGAGTGCTCGACGCGCACGGCGGACTGGACGTGTGGCGGCGGTTCAGTCGCGTCGAGGCCACGATCGTCAGCGGCGGACTGATGTTCGAGATGAAAGGCCAACCCCAGGACCCGACACCTCGCCGAATGACCGCGGCGCTGCAACATGAATGGGCCTCGGTGCAACCCTTCGGTGCGGACGACCAGAAAACCGATTTCACACCCGAGCGGATAGCGATCGAGAGACTCGACGGCGCGGTGGTGGCCGAACTGATGAACCCCGAGGCGTCATTCGAAGGCGACGACCTCCACACACCGTGGAATCCGTTGCAGCGGGCCTACTTCAACGGCTACGCACTGTGGACGTACCTGACGAGTCCGTTTCTCTTGGCGCTGCCGGGGTACACCGTGCGCGAACTCGACCCGATCGACGATGACGGCCGAGCACTGACCGGCCTGCAGGTGACATTCCCGGCCGGTTTCGTCAGTCACAGCACGCTTCAGGAGTTCTACTTCGGACCCGACCTTTTGCTGGCGCGCCACGACTACCGCGTCGAAATCGCCGGCAGTTTCTCGGCGATTCAGTACATCTCGGACTACGTCGAAGCCGACGGTGTCATGATGCCGACCAAGCGACGCGCCTACCTCTGCGGCGACGATGGCCGGCCGATGTTCGACCAACTCATGGTGTCGATCGACCTGTCCGACTACCACTTCTCGTAGACGCGAGAACGCCGACCGCGGCCAGCACGGCAAACGTGACGAATAGCCAGCGCGCCGCCGTCGCATCCCCGTGATCGGTGGCGTTGACCACGATGCCCGCCACTCCGGCGCCGAACGCTCCGAAGATCAGCTGCACGGTGTTGATCGCCGCCGCGGCGCGGCCGCCCTCACTCGCGTCGTCAACACTGCCCATCGCCCACGCCGACAGATGCGGCCACGCCATCCCGACCCCCATGCCCGTCAGCGACAGCGCGGCCACCCAGACCGCGATCACGCCTGCCGATGCGTCCTGGACCTGACTCACCGCGGCCAGCGCCAGTCCGGTCGCCATCACCAGCGGCGCGACCGCGACGATGCGCACCACGATCTTCGTCCTGGTCACCGACGCGCTGGCGATCTCGCTCATCGTCCACCCGACCGCCAGCGCCACACCGAGGAATCCCGCCGCGACGGGTGCCAGGTGCGCCAGCCGCTGACCGAAGAACGGCACGTACAGGTCGACCATCGTCGCGGACATCAACATGCCGAGGGTGAGATAGATCCACTTGAGCGGGCCGGGCCGAAAAGCCGTGGGCGGCAGCACTGCCGCGCTCGCACGACGATCGACGATCAGGAACACCGCGACCAGCACCGCGCCCAGCACGACCAGAGCGACGGTCCAGGACACGTTCCGCGGAACCCCGGCCACGCTGATCGCCAGGGCCGCCGAACCGAGCAGCAGTAGCGACCACACCGGAATCCGGTCGCGTACCGGGACATCCGTCCGGGCGGGCAGCGCGAACGGCACCAGCACAGCGATCCCGACGGCCAGCACGACGAGCACGCCGAAAGCCCAACGCCACGAACCGTATTGTGCGAACAGGCCGCCGGCCGCAGGGCCGAGCAGGGTACCGACACCCCACATCGCCGACACCAGGGCCGACGCCTTGGTCCACAATGCTTGTGGCAGCGTCGAATTGATCACCGCGTAGCCGAGCCCTGCGAGCAGGCCGCCCGCGGCGCCCTGAATTACTCGGCCGACGAGCAGCAGCTCCATTGTGGGCGCCAACGCGCAGAACAGGCTGCCCAGCGCGAACACCGCGAGGCCGCAAAGGTAGGCCCACCGCGGACCCACCCGCGCGAGCACAGCGCTGACGGTGGTCGCCGCCACGACCGAGGCGACCAAGTACACGGTGGTGACCCAGACGTAGAGCCGCTGGCCGCCGATGTCGGCGACCGTGCTGGGCAGCAGGCTGATGGTGAGGAACTCGTTGGTGGCGTACAGCGCGACGCCGCCGGCCAACACCGTCGAGGCCCCGAGATTCTTCGGGCCCAACAGCTCACGCCAGCCGCCGGTAGCAGTCGCCGCGGTCACAGTCACGCCGCTCACGCTAAGAGCTCAACCGTCGTTGAGGTCAAGTATTTCGAACGCGCACTGCCGACTACTTCAAACCCGCGGCATCCATACCGCGCAATTCCTTCTTCAGATCGTGAATCTCGTCGCGGATTCGGGCCGCCAACTCGAACTGCAGATCGCGCGCGGCGGCCATCATCTGCTCGGTCAGATCCTTGATCAGGTCTGCCAGCTCGGCGCGCGGCATATTGGTGGTGTCGCGCCCCTCGATGATGCCTGCGCTGACGGCGCGGCCCGGCTCACCCTGCGCGCGACGGCCGCGTGACGAGTTGCGGCCGGAGCCACCGATCTCGACATCGTCGGCCTCACGGTAAACCTGGTCGAGGATGTCGGCGATCTTCTTACGCAACGGCTTTGGATCGATGCCGTGTTCTTCGTTGTAGGCGACCTGTTTGGCCCGGCGCCGATCGGTCTCGTCGATCGCCTCGCGCATCGAGTCGGTGATCTTGTCGGCGTACATGTGCACTTCGCCCGACACGTTGCGCGCCGCGCGACCGATGGTCTGGATCAGGCTGCGGGTCGACCGCAAAAAGCCTTCCTTGTCGGCGTCGAGGATCGACACCAACGACACCTCCGGCAGGTCGAGACCCTCTCGGAGCAGATTGATGCCCACGAGGACGTCGTAGTCGCCGAGCCGCAGCTGGCGCAACAGCTCGACACGACGCAGTGTGTCGACCTCTGAGTGCAGGTAGCGCACCCGGATGCCCATCTCGAGCAGATAGTCGGTCAGGTCCTCGGCCATCTTCTTGGTCAGTGTGGTGACGAGCACCCGCTCGTCACGTTCGGTGCGCTTGCGGATCTCGCCGATCAGGTCGTCGATCTGACCTTTGGTCGGTTTCAGCACCACCTGGGGATCGACCAGGCCCGTCGGCCGAATTACCTGTTCGACGAACTCGCCACCGCTCTGGCTCAGCTCGTACGGTCCGGGTGTCGCCGACAGATACACCGTCTGCCCGATCCGGTCCGCGAACTCCTCCCACGTGAGCGGCCTGTTGTCCACGGCCGAGGGCAGCCGGAACCCGAAGTCGACGAGATTGCGCTTGCGCGACATGTCGCCCTCGTACATCCCGCCGATCTGGGGCACGGTCACGTGCGACTCGTCGATGACCAGCAGGAAGTCCTCTGGGAAGTAATCCAGGAGCGTCGCAGGCGCCGAACCCGCCGGCCGGGCGTCGATGTGGCGCGAGTAGTTCTCGATGCCCGAACAGAAGCCGACCTGGCGCATCATCTCGACGTCGTAGTTGGTGCGCATCCGCAGCCGTTGGGCCTCGAGCAGCTTGCCCTGGCCTTCCAGTTCGGCCAGCCGCTCCTCGAGTTCCTGCTCGATCGTGGAGATCGCATGCGCCATGCGTTCGGGGCCCGCCACGTAGTGGGTGGCCGGAAAGACGCGCAGCGAGTCGACCTGGCGCACGACGTCGCCGGTCAGCGGGTGCATGTAGTACAACGCCTCGACCTCGTCGCCGAAGAACTCGATGCGCACCGCCAGCTCCTCGTACGACGGGATGATCTCGACCGTGTCGCCCCTGACGCGGAACGAGCCGCGGGTGAACGCCATGTCGTTGCGGGTGTACTGGACGTCGACCAGCAACCGCAGCAACGCGTCACGGGGAACTTCTTGGCCGACCTGCAGTTCCACCGACCGGTCCAGGTAGGACTGCGGAGTGCCAAGACCGTAGATGCACGACACCGACGCGACCACAACCACGTCACGACGCGACAGCAGACTCGACGTCGCCGAGTGCCGCAATCGCTCCACGTCGTCGTTGATCGAGCTGTCCTTCTCGATGTAAGTGTCTGTCTGCGCGATGTACGCCTCGGGCTGGTAGTAGTCGTAGTACGAAACGAAATACTCAACAGCGTTGTGCGGCAACATTTCCCGCAACTCGTTCGCCAGCTGGGCGGCCAGTGTCTTGTTGGGTGCCATCACCAAGGTGGGCCGCTGAAGACGCTCGATGAGCCACGCCGTCGTCGCCGACTTACCGGTACCGGTGGCGCCGAGCAACACGACGTCGCGCTCGCCCGCCTCGATCCGGCGCTCGAGCTCCTGGATCGCCGCCGGCTGATCGCCCGCGGGCTGGTGCTCGCTGACGACCTCGAACCGGCCGCCGGCGCGCACGATCGAGTCGACAGGACGGTACTCCGAGACCGCCAGCACCGGGTGTTCAGTAGCGAAAGCCATATTCACCAGGGTAGAACCCCGCACCGACATGTTCTGTTCCGCAGCCCTGGCCGACGTAGGCTGGTCGCATCCATCCTCCCAAACACGAGACGTTCGACCTGCTGGCTCGCACCAACACCGATCCGAAAGGCATCGTGCGGGCCGTCGATACGTACACCGTCGAGCCGTGGGGTCTGTACATGGCCCGCCCCGCGCCGGGCCGCGCACAATTCCACTATCTGGAGTCGTGGCTGCTTCCGGCGCTGGGGCTGCGCGCCACGGTCTTTCATTTCAACCCCGGTTATGAGCGCGATCAGGACTACTACCTCGATATCGGGCTCTTCACGCCGAGTGAGACGGTCTGGCAGGCCGAGGACCACTATCTGGATCTGATGGTGCGCACCGGCATCGGGTTCGACCTGGCCGACGTCGACGAGCTGCTCACCGCGGTCAGACACCGCCTGCTGTCGCCCGAGGCCGCTGAACAGGCAATTCAGACGGCGGTGTCGACCATGGACGGGCTCTCCAGAAACGATTACGACCTGGACCGCTGGCTCGCGGCTCACGGGATCACCCTGACCTGGCGATCCCGCGTAACACCTGAACGATCTTGATCGATTTCCCGTGTGATGACGACAACAGCGCAGGTCAACGGCGTGGCTCCGACGAGCGCAGAGCCGGTAAAGTCAGCTGTCATGAGTTCCACCACGCGCCGATGGCAGGCAGTCGTCGCTGTCGCCGCCATCGGCACGGGCATGCTGTCGTCGCCTGCGACCGCGCTCGCCCAGCCCGGCACCGAGCCCGCCGAACCGCAGCCGGCGCCTGACGCGGCCGTCCCCGAGGTACTCCACAACGTGGTCTACCGTGCCCGGGCCGATGGCACGTCCCGCGACGCCGTAGTGGCGTACAAACAGGACGACGCGAACGTCAACAGCGCCACCCCGACGATGCTGCCCGGCCAGACCTTCGAGGTGAACACGGTGCTCGACGATCCCGCGAAGGCAGGCATGACGCTGTCCATCGGATGGCCGTACGGATCGAACCTGCACTGCGAGATCCTGGTCGACGACCAGATCGTCGCGCAGGCGGACCAGTTCATCGCACCGAGGTTCTTCCGCGTCAAGGACGATCCGCTGTACGGGACGCTGCAGTGCGGCGCTCCGTTGGATATCCCGGTCGTCGGGGTCCCCGACCCAGTCGACGCACCCGTCGATCCGGCCGCCGCACCGGCGGATCCGAACGCGGCGCCGTCCCCGCCTGCCGCCTGACCTTTACGGCCGCCAGCCCGTGGTGTCCGCCCATTCCCAGGCCCGTCGGTAGGCGTCGAGAAACCACGGCTCCTTCGCGTCGGCGTACGCGCCGTTGTCGGCGTGCGCCTGGGCCGCCACCTTCCGCTTGAGCGCGACGTAGTCGGCCTGGACGGAAGGGTTGTCCCGCAACCAGTCGACGAACAGCAGCGCGAACTGCTGACCTGGCCAACCGTCGACCCTGATGTGGACATTGGTCGGCCGGCCCGGATCGGCTGAGCAGTGAAGTCGCTTGTGCCACAACGATTCTTCGTTCGTGTGATCGAACGCCGCGACCGTACTGCGGGCGTCGGGCTTGCCGACGTCGGCGGTGGTCGGGCTGCGCACGTAGCCGGCGGTCGTCAACGCGTCGGCCAGTTCGTCGGCCGCCTCGAGAGAGGCGACCGTCACCTGCATGTCGATCACGTCCTTGGCATCCACCCCGGGGACGGCCGTCGACCCGACGTGGTCGATGCGCACCGACCGGTGTCCGCATGCGGTGTTGAGCCGAGCCGCGATACGACGCCCCTGATCCGGCCACGACGGGTCGCTGGGCACGAGGACCGGTCCCGAGCGCGCGGGCCGGCCGTGGTCGAGGTTGTGGGCGAACGGCAGGATCCGCTCATGCCACAGCGCCCGCGCCTGCTCCACCAATTCGCCTGCGCTGCCGGAGTTGTCGAGCCACACATCGGCGACGGCGCGCCGCTGTTCCTCGGTGGCCTGCGCCGCGATCCGCGCGCGGGCATCCTCCTCGGTGAAGCCGCGGTGCTCGATCAGCCGTTTGACCCTTGTTTCCACGTCCGCGTGCACGATCACCACCAACGGGAACATCGGCGCCATGCCGGACTCCACGAGCAGCGGGATGTCCTCGACGATCACGGCGTCTTCGGCTGCTGCGGCAATCAACTCCGAACGACGATGCGCCACCAGCGGATGCACGATCCCGTTCAGCGTCTGCCGCTTCTCGTCGTCGCTGAAGGCGATCGCTGCCAGGGCAGGCCGGTTCAACGAACCGTCTTCCTGCAGGATGTCCGCACCGAACGCGTCGACGAGCTTGCCCAGCCCCTCGGTCCCCGGTTCCACCACCTCGCGGGCGATCACGTCGCCGTCGACGACGATTCCGCCGAGTTCACTGAACGTCGAGGACACCGTCGACTTTCCGGCGCCGATACCGCCGGACAGACCAATGCGCAGCACCGCCCCAGTCTGTCAGCACCCGAAAACAACGTGTGCCCCGACTCAGAGCCGGGGCACACGTTGTGTACGAAGAATTACGCGTTGCCTGCGAGCTTCTCGCGCAGAGCCGCCAACTGGGCGTCGCTGGCAAGCGAACCGCCGGCGGCGGGCTCGCCGGAACTCGACGAACCGTTGGACGACCGCGGAGCCTCGGTGGCAGCTGCAGCCTCGGCCGCGGCGAACTTCTCCATCTGCGCGGTGTGCATCTTGTGGCGACGCTCCGCCTCGGCGTAGCGCGACTCCCACTCCTCACGCTGCTTCTCGAAGCCCTCGAGCCATTCGTTGGTCTCGGCGTCGAAGCCCTCGGGGAAGATGTAGTTGCCCGCGTCGTCGTAGCTGTCGGCCATGCCGTACTTCGACGGGTCGAACTCCTCGGTGTAGTCCTCGTTGGCCTGCTTGAGGCTCAGCGAGATGCGGCGACGCTCCAGGTCGATGTCGATGACCTTGACCATCGCGTCGTCGCCGACCTGAACCACCTGATCCGGGACCTCGACGTGGCGCTCGGACAGCTCCGAGATGTGGACGAGACCCTCGATGCCCTCCTCGACGCGGACGAACGCACCGAATGGCACCAGCTTGGTGACCTTGCCCGGCACGATCTGACCGATGGCGTGGGTCCGGGCGAAGTGGCGCCACGGATCTTCCTGAGTCGCCTTGAGCGACAACGACACCCGCTCGCGGTCCATGTCGACGTCGAGCACCTCGACAGTGACCTCGTCACCGACCTGCACGACCTCGGACGGATGGTCGATGTGCTTCCAGGACAGCTCGGAAACGTGCACCAGGCCGTCGACACCGCCGAGATCGACGAAGGCGCCGAAGTTGACGATCGAGGACACGACACCCTTGCGGATGGCGCCCTTCTGCAGCTGGTTGAGGAACTCGCTGCGCACCTCGGACTGGGTCTGCTCCAGCCAGGCGCGGCGGCTCAGCACCACGTTGTTGCGGTTCTTGTCGAGCTCGATGATCTTGGCCTCGATCTCCTTGCCGATGTACGGCTGCAGATCGCGGACACGACGCATCTCGACCAGCGACGCGGGCAGGAAGCCGCGCAGGCCGATGTCGAGGATGAGGCCACCCTTGACGACCTCGATGACGGTGCCCTTGACGGCCTCGTCCTTTTCCTTGAGCTCTTCGATGGTGCCCCAGGCGCGCTCGTACTGAGCGCGCTTCTTGGACAGGATCAGGCGACCTTCCTTGTCCTCCTTGGTGAGGACCAGGGCTTCAACCTCATCGCCGACGGAAACGACCTCGTTGGGGTCGACGTCGTGCTTGATGGAGAGCTCACGGGAAGGGATGACGCCTTCGGTCTTGTAACCGATGTCGAGCAGGACTTCGTCACGGTCAACCTTGACGATGGTCCCCTCGACGATGTCGCCATCGTTGAAGTATTTGATGGTTTTGTCGATGGCGGCGAGAAAGTCCTCGGCCGAGCCGATGTCGTTGACGGCTACTTGTGGCGAGGTGACGGAGGGACTTGGCATGTGGTGGGTTGCTCCGGACAGGTTTGGTCGTAGGGACAGTTGTTATTGGTGTTACCCGTCCTCGAGGAACTCGAGTCGACTCGAGCCCACGAAAAAGCACAGACAGGTACGCGTAGAGGTTACTCGACTCGGTCCATGCTGGACAAACCCGGTCCGGGAAGCCCGCAAACGATCTCATCCTTGATTAACCTGCCTACGTGGCATATGCCGGTGCTCCCCAGCAGTCATGGCCGACGCGACCGCCCTTCGAGCGCAAGATCCGGCAAGTCGGCGCACCGTTGGGCGTGCTCATCCTGCTCGGCATCCTCGCCGGGCTGATCGTCATCGGTCTGACCGCGCTGAACCCGGTCGGCGCATCGGTCGGCTTCGTGCTGTCCGGGGTGGCGATCGGCGTGGTCGTCTTCGCCTACATCTGGCTCGATCGGTGGGAACCGGAACCGCCCCGGCTGCTGATTTTCGCATTTCTGTGGGGTGCGTCGGTCGCCGTGATCCTGTCGGTGGTCATCGGTCTCTTCCTGGACGCGCTGATCCAACAGGGCGGGTCCGAGGACAGCAGCTGGGTGTCCATAGCGATTGGCGCACCGGTCATCGAAGAAGCGGCCAAAGGCGCATTTCTGCTGCTCATGATGACGGGGCGACGGCGCAATGAACTCAATTCCCTGACCGATTGCTTGGTGTACGCGGGCCTCGTCGGCGCCGGTTTCGCCTGGCTGGAGGACATCCTGTACATCGCGGGCGGCGAGACTCTGGGCGACTCGCTGCTGACGCCGAGCGTCCGGCTGGTCATGGGGCCGTTCGCACATTCGCTGTTCACCACCATGTTCGCGCTCGGTGTCTGGTTCGCGCTGCATAACCGCAGCCCCGCGATGAAGACCCTCTACATCCTGCTCGGGTACGCCGGGGCGGTGATCATGCACGGTCTGTGGAACGGCTCGTCGGTGATCGGACCGGAAACCTATTTGGCGGTCTATGTCTTTTGGATGGTGCCGGTCTTCGTGTTCGCGATCGTGCTGGGGGTTCGCAGCCGCAAGAAGGAGCAGCGGGTCGTCGCCGAGAAACTGCCGGGCATGGTGGCCGCCCAGCTCGTCACCCCGAGCGAGGCGACATGGCTGAACTCGATCAAGAACCGCAAGTTGGCGATCGCCCACGCACGCCGGTCCGGAGGTAAGCCGGCCGGTAAAGCGGTCAAGGCTTTCGCCGCCCAGGTCGTGGAACTGGCGTTTGTGCGCGACCGCATCGACCGCGGATTCGGCGACGCGCGGGTGTACGCGATGCAGACCGAGGAGGCCAACGCGGTGCACGTCGCGCGCATGCAGACGCCCGCCTTGGCGGGACTCGCCGGGTTTCACGCTCCGCCGGTGCGCTAAACCGCTTGCCGCCTCGGCGATACTGCTGACATGCAGGTGCAGCATCTGATCGACGTCATGCCCGCGTTCCTGCTCGCGTGCGTGATACTCGCCGCACTCCCAGGCCCGGCGACGGCGCTGTTCCTGCACCGCTCCGTTCGGGACGGCCGGGCGGCCGGGCTGGCGGCCGTCGTCGGCAATGAGATCGGCATCTTCGGCTGGACGATCGCCGGGGGCGCCGGACTGTCGGTGTTGCTGACCGCCAACCGAGCCCTGTCGTTGGCGTTGCACGTCATCGGTGCGGTGATCCTGATTTGGCTGGGGGTCAGCGCATGGCGCCAGGCGAACAGGCCCGCGGATGCGGCCCTCGCGATACCGGTGCCGCCCCGGGGCCGCACGCCCGCCTCGGCGTTCCGGGCGTCGTTGATCTCGATCGCCGCCAACCCGAAGGCGGCCGCGTTCGGGATAGCCGTGGTACCGCAGTTCCTGCCGTCCAGCGGGTCGGTGCTGCCGACGCTGCTCGTGTTGGCCGTGATCCAGCTCGTGCTGGACACCACGTGGTGCGCGGGCGTGGTCCTCGCCGCCGATCGTGCTCGAAACGTATTGAGCCGAGCCCATATTCGCCGCCGTATCGAACGCGTCATGGGTGCGGCGCTGGTGGCGTTGGGCCTGGGACTGGCGGCCGACGCCCGCTAGTGGGCCGCGGCGTCCCAGCTTCGGCCGTACCCGACGGACACCTCCAGCGGCACGTCGAGCGGATAGGCGGAACCCATCTGCTTGCGGACCAGCTTCTCGACCGCATCGCGCTCACCGTCGGCGATCTCGAACAGCAGCTCGTCGTGCACCTGTAGCAGCATGCGCGACTTCAGCTCGGCGTCCTTGAGGGCGGTCTCGACGTTGATCATCGCGACCTTGATGATGTCGGCGGCGCTGCCCTGGATCGGTGCGTTGAGCGCGGCGCGTTCGGCGGCCTCGCGTACGTTGCGGTTGCTGCTGTCCAGCTCCGGCAAGTAGCGGCGGCGCCCGAACACCGTCGACGTGTAGCCGTCCTTGCGTGCCTGATCGACGACGTCACGCAGGTAATCGCGGATGCCACCGAACCGGTCGAAGTACTGCTCCATCTGCTCTTTGGCTTCCTCGGTGCTGATCTTCAGCTGCGCGGCCAGGCCGTATGCGCTCAGACCGTAGGCGAGCCCGTACGACATCGCCTTCACCCGGCGCCGCAGCTCCGAGGTCACCTCGTCGATCGGCACGCCGAACGCCCGTGATGCGACGAACGAATGCAGGTCCTCGCCGGTGTTGAAGGCCTCGATCAGACCGTCGTCCTTGGAGAGGTGCGCCATGATGCGCATCTCGATCTGGCTGTAGTCCGCCGTCATGAGCTCGGCGTAACCCTTGCCGACGACGAATGCGTCCCGGATACGGCGGCCCGCTTCGGTGCGGATCGGAATGTTCTGCAGGTTCGGCTCGGTCGACGAGAGCCGGCCCGTGGCGGCGATCGTCTGGTTGAACGTCGTATGAATCCGCCCGTCTGCGGCCACAGCTGCCAGCAGCCCGTCGACCGTGACCTTGAGCCGGGTTGCGTCGCGGTGCGCCAGCAGATGCTGCAGGAACGGATGTCCGGTTTTGTCGAAGAGACTCTGCAGCGCATCCGCGTCGGTGGTGTAGCCGGTCTTGGTCCGTTTGGTCTTCGGCATCTCCAACTCGTCGAACAGCACGACCTGGAGCTGTTTCGGTGAGCCGAGATTGATCTGCTTGCCGATCACCGCGTACGCCGCTTCTGCGGCATCGCGGATCTGATCAGCGAACTCGCTTTGCAGTTCGGCGAGTTGCTTCAGGTCCACGGCGATGCCCGCGGACTCCATCTCCGCGAGCGCACGCTGCACCGGCAGCTCCATGTTGCCCAGCAGCGCCGACGAGTCGATGCGCGCCAGTTCCTCGTCCAGAGCGTCGGCGAGGTCCATCACCGCGCTCGCTCGCAGGATCACCGTCTGGACGGCCTGCTCATCAACGCCTTCGGTGTCATCGAGCAGCGAAAGCTGTTGCTGCTCAGGGTTATCCGCACGGAGTTCACGTTTCAGGTACCGCAGCGACAGGTCGTCGAGCGCGAAACTGCGTTGACCCGGGCGCACCAGATAGGCGGCCAGCGCGGTGTCGGACGTGACGCCGGCGAGCTTCCAGCCGCGACCCTCGAGGTCGTGCATCGCCAGTTTGGCCTCATGCAGTGCCTTCGGTTGGCTCGGATCGGCCAGCCACGACGCGAGCGCGGCCTCGTCGTCGGACTGCAGCGTCGCGGTGTCGAGGTAGCGACCGTCACCGTCGGCTGCGACGATCGCCAACGCGGTGGCGTCGGCGTCGAATGCCAAATGCGTACCGACAACGGCCATCCCGAACCGCTTGCCGGATCCGTGTTCGGCCAGCCAGGCCGCCAACTCGCCGGACTCGAGGGCGCCGCCGCGCACGTCGAAGCCCTGATCGACTTCGGGATCCGCTGAGGCCAGCGTGTCGAACAACCTGTCGCGCAGTACCCGGAATTCGAGATCGTCGAACAGGCGATGGATCTGGTCGCGATCCCACGGCTGCATCCGTAACGTGTCGGGCGTCTGGGCCAGCGGGACGTCCTTGACCAGGTCGGTGAGTTCCCGGTTGAGCACGACGGACGACAGATTCGCCCGCAGGGCATCGCCGACCTTGCCCTTGACGGTGTCCACCTGGTCGACCAGCGTCTGCAGCGACCCGTATTCGGCGATCCACTTCGTGGCGGTCTTCTCCCCCACACCCGGGATGCCGGGCAGGTTGTCGCTCGGGTCGCCGCGCAGGGCCGCGAAGTCGGGATACTGCTGCGGGGTCAGCCCGTACTTCTCCAGCACGGCGTCCGGGGTGAACCGAGTCAGCTCGCTGACGCCTTTGCGCGGGTACAGCACCGTCACGTCGTCACTGACCAGCTGCAGCGAGTCACGGTCGCCCGTCACCACCAACACCCGATAGCCCGCGTCCTCGGCCTGCGTTGCCAGGGTGGCGATCACGTCGTCGGCCTCGAAGCCCGGCTCGGCCAGCACCGTGATGCCGAGCGCGCCGAGCACCTCCTTGGTGATGTCGATCTGGCCCCGGAACTCATCGGGGGTGGCCGACCGCCCCGCCTTGTACTCGGGGTACTTCTCCAGGCGGAACGTCTGCCGCGACACGTCGAACGCTGCGGCGATATGGGTGGGCTGCTCGTCGCGCAGCAGGTTGATCAGCATTGCGGTGAAGCCGTACACCGCGTTGGTGGTCAGGCCGCCCTGGGTCTTGAAGTTCTCGGCGGGCAGCGCGTAAAACGCCCGGAACGCCAACGAATTGCCGTCCAGCAGCATCAATGTCGGCTTTTCGGTGGCCTTCTCGGTCGTTGCGCTCGCGGTCACGGCCCTACTCTATGCACGGCCGCCGACACGCTGTAGCCGCCGAGGACTAAATCTGCCGCGCCCCCGGCGCTCCGGGCCCTGGCGTGGTGCCCGGTGGCGGCGGACCCAGTTGGCCGGTGCGAATCCAGTCGATCGCCATGTCCGTCGGATTCTGCGGGTCGACGAACACCGCAAGCGTCATGCCCGGCTGCGCACGCGCGACATGCATCTGCGCGACGACCTCGTCGAAGACCGCGCCGTACGGCGCGGTTCCGTCGTCGCGCACGACCTGCCCCTGGATCCGCAGGACCGGCGACGTGTTCAGGTAGGACCCGACCTGCCAGACACCTTCGACACTGACCGTGGCCGGTATGCCGCCACCGTTCATCAGCTGCGAATGACGCATCATCTTCACGCCGATCTCGGTGGCATCGGCGGCCTCGTGAATGCGGTTGGGGACGTCCCCGATCTGGCCGAAGAACGACGACGGGCGACCCTGTGATTCCAGGTACTGCTTGTTGGCGCCGTACATTCGCGCCCAGTCCTTGAACGGGTTGGGCATGTTGACCAACCCCGATCAGTAGCCGAGGAACTTGCGGAACTGCTGGCCGACGGCCATCGACTGGCCCATCCGCTGCACCCAGCCGTCGAGCGCGGCCTTCGTGTCCGCCGGATCCCAGCCGCGCTCCTGGGCGAGAGTGATCATGCCCGCCTCGTCGTTGATGCCACGGGCCTGCGCGTCGCGAGCCAGCTCGGCGTAGTCCTGCAGCGAGATGCCGTTGATGGGCTGCCAGATCGGATCGTCGGCTGACACCGAGCGGGTCGACGGGCCGCCCATGATGGCCGGATCGATGGGTCCGGCGCCCTGCACGTGCACCATGCCGCCCTGTTGCTGGCCGGCCTGCTGCGCGAATGCCTGACTGGCCTGCTGCGCCGCCTGCTTCGCCTTGTCGAAGAATCCCATTGGTGTCTTCCAATCTCCGTGGGCGCGCCTCGTTGGCGACGCCGGTGCACTCAGTAGAGATGGTCGCCGCGGCTACCGATCCCAATTCCACAGATCCTTCCCTGAAGAGCCGGCCAAACTGGAACACGTTTCAGTTCCAGGGGCCGGTTCGTTAGGCTGACCGCGTGTCAGCATCTACTCAGCCCGCGGTCGACGGGTGGTTCGCCACCGACGAATCGGGCGCCGCGTATCTGATCGGCAGCAAGTGCCATCTGTGCGGGACGTTCGTGTTCCCCCCGCGTGCCAACAATTGTCCCAATCCGGGCTGTGACGGCGACGAGTTGGCCCAGGTCCCGCTGTCCCGGCGGGGGACGCTGTGGAGCTACACCGAAAACCGTTATGCCCCACCGCCTCCGTATCCGTCGCCGGATCCGTTCGAGCCGTTCGCCGTGGCCGCCGTTGCGCTGGCCGACGAGGGCATCATCGTGTTGGGCAAGGTTGTCGAGGGGACCCTTGCGGCTGACCTGAAGGTCGGCATCGAGATGGAACTGACCACCATGCCACTGTTTGTCGACGACGACGGCGTCGAGCGCGTCGTACACGCCTGGAGGATCGCGTCATGAGTCCAGAACCGGTGTACATCCTGGGTGCCGGTATGCATCCATGGGGCAAGTGGGGCCGTGACTTCACCGAGTACGGCGTCGTCGCCGCCCGAGCCGCGCTCGCCGAAGCCGGCCTGGATTGGCGCCAGATCCAGCTCGTCGCGGGTGCCGACACGATTCGCAACGGATATCCGGGGTTCGTCGCGGGCGCCACGTTCGCGCAGAAGCTGGGCTGGAACGGCGTTCCTGTCACCTCGAGCTACGCGGCATGCGCCAGCGGCTCGCAGGCGCTGCAGAGCGCGCGGGCCCAGATCCTGGCGGGCTTCTGCGACGTCGCGCTGGTGATCGGTGCGGACACCACCCCCAAGGGCTTCTTCGCCCCGGTCGGCGGTGAACGCAAGAACGACCCCGACTGGCAGCGTTTCCATCTCATCGGTGCGACGAACACCGTGTACTTCGCGCTGCTGGCGCGCCGTCGCATGGACCTCTACGGCGCGACGCTCGAGGACTTCGCCCAGGTGAAGGTCAAGAACGCCAAGCACGGGCTGGACAATCCGAACGCGCGGTACCGCAAGGAAAGCTCGGTCGAAGACGTGCTGGCCAGCCCGGTGGTCTCCGATCCGCTTCGCCTGCTTGACATTTGTGCCACTTCCGACGGAGCGGCCGCGTTGATCGTGGCCAGCAAGTCGTTCGCCGAGAAGCATCTCGGGTCGCTCGAAGGTGTGCCTTCGGTGCGTGCGGTGAGCCTCCAGACGCCGCAGTACCCGCAGCACCTTCCCGAATTGCCGGACATCGCAACGGATTCCACCGCGGCTGTGCCCGCGCCCAATCGGGTGTTCAAAGATCAGATCCTCGACGCCGCCTATGCCGAGGCAGGCATCGGACCGGAAGACCTCAGCCTCGCCGAGGTGTACGACCTGTCCACCGCGCTGGAGCTCGACTGGTACGAGCACCTCGGTCTGTGCCCCAAGGGCGAGGCCGAGAAGCTGCTGCGCAGCGGCGCGACGACCATAGGCGGCAAGATCCCGGTCAACGCATCGGGTGGTCTGGCCTGCTTCGGTGAGGCCATTCCGGCCCAGGCGATCGCGCAGGTCTGCGAGCTGACCTGGCAGCTCAAGGGACAGGCGACTGGCCGTCAGGTCGAAGGAGCCAAGGTGGGCGTCACCGCGAATCAGGGATTGTTCGGACACGGCTCGTCGGTGGTCGTCGCGCGATAGATTCGCGCGGTGAGCACGATCGAATCCGTTGAGCCGCTTCCTTTCATCGAAGGCATCGTCTACGGCGAAGGGCCACGGTGGCACCACGGCCGGTTATGGTTCAGCGACGGACCCGCGGGCAAGGTGTACTCCGTCGGCGAGACCGGCGACCTCGCTGTCGAGGCCGAGGTTCCACACGCCTCCGGGCTCGGCTGGCTTCCCGATGGCACGCTCGTGGTATCCGGCCTGATGGACGCGCACATCCACCACGTCGGTGCACACGGCGACGTGGTGGCAACATTCGATCTCAGCGACTTCGCCTGGTCCACGAACGACCTGCTGGTCACCCCCGACGGGCGCGCCTATGTCGACATGTATCAGGTGGACGATTCCGGGCTGACGGGACACATCGGCCTCGTCGACACCACCGGTGTGGTGCGCATCGTCGCCAGCGGACTCGACGTCCCGAACTGCATGGCCTCCCTGCCCGGCGAGTCGACCATCATCGTCGCCGAGACGAACGGGTCGCGAATCCTGGCGTTTCCGGTCGAACACGATGGCAGCCTGGGCGCGCCAAGCGTGTTCGCCGACCTCGGACCCGAACGTCATCCCGACGGCCTCTGCGTCGACATGGAAGGCGGGATCTGGGTCGGCTGCTACGACACCGGCGAGTTCCTCCGAATCATCCGAGGCGGCACCATCACCCATCGCGTCGAGATCGACCGAGGATGGGCGATCGCGCCAGCACTCGGCGGCGCTGACGGCCGTACCCTGTACATGGTGATCGACGAAACCACCGTGGAAGGTCTCATGGCCGGCGAGTCGACGGGATGGATCATGCAAGCACGGGTCGACGTGCCCGGTGCGGGATCGCCCTAGATATGACGACTCAAGACGATTGGGCACCGGACGCATGCACGCTGCCGACTTCTGAGCGCCCACTGCGGATAGCCGCATTCAGCGACCTCTTCGGCCATGTGCTGCGCTGGACCCGTTCCGAGACCACGCGACTGGACCTGGTGCTGCCGTCCGACATCGAGTCGGCTGCGCGCGATCTCGCTGGACGCGAGAGTGAATGCTGCTCCTTCTTCACATTCACGTTCGAGGTCGCCGACGACCATCTCGTCATGCACATCTGCGTTCCGACGAGTCAGGTTGTAGTCCTCGACGCCATCGAGACCCGCGTTTCGAGCTAAGCGACACCGAGGTAGGCGGCGCGAATGCTGTCGTCCGCCAACAGTTCCCGTGCAACACCGGTGCGGGTCACCTCGCCGGTCTCCAGAATATAGGCGCGGTCGGATCGGCTCAGCGCCTGCTGGGCGTTCTGTTCCACCAGCAGCACCGTGGTGCCGCTGGCGTTGATTTCGGCGATGATCTTGAAGATCTGCGATATCACCATCGGCGCCAAGCCCATGGACGGCTCGTCGAGTAACAGCACTCTTGGCCGGGCCATCAGCGCACGGCCGATCGCGAGCATCTGCTGTTCGCCACCCGAGAGGGTTCCGCCGACCTGGCTCCGGCGTTCCGCCAGCCGGGGAAACGTCTCCAATATCCAGTCCAGGCGTTCCCGATGCTCGGCTTTGGACTCGAACTTTCTTCCGTAGCAACCCATTTCAAGGTTCTCGATCACCGTCATACCCGGAAACACTCCGCGGCCCTCCGGTGCCTGCACCAAACCTCGAACCGCCCGGTGATGAGCTTTTACCCTGGAGATGTCGGCACCTTCGAACCACACCGACCCCGACGTCAACGGCAGCAGGCCGGAGATCGCGCGCATCGTCGTCGTCTTGCCCGCCCCGTTGGAGCCGAGCAGGGTCACCAGTTCGCCCTCCCGGACCTGCAGCGAAATGCCGTGCAGCGCACGGATCCGGCCGTACTGCACGACCAGGTCGCGCACCTCGAGCAAGATCGGCCTGTCGTCATTCGATGTCGTCATCTGGCACTCCCAAATACGCCGCGATGACCTTGGGGTCCTCGCGGATCTCGGCCGGCAGGCCGTCGGCGATCTTGCGGCCGAACTCCAGTACGACGATGCGGTCCGTCACGCCCATGACCAGCCGCATGTCGTGCTCGATGAGCAGCACGGTGTAGCCGTCGTCTCGGATCTTCTGAATCAGCTCGATCAACGCGGCCTTCTCGCGTGGATTGAATCCCGCGGCAGGCTCGTCGAGGCACAGCAGCTTCGGTTCGGTGGCCAGCGCGCGGGCGATCTCCAACCGTCGTTGATCGCCGTAGGGCAGGTTCTTCGCCTTCTCCTCGCCGCGATGAGCGATCCCGACGAAATGCAGCAGGGCCGCCGAACGCTCGATCGCCGAGTGCTCCTCCCGGCGATGGCGCGAAGTACGCACGAGCGCACCCGGCACCGACGTGAAGTGCCGTGCGTCCGTGCCGACCATGACGTTCTCCAGCGCGGTCATCTCGCCCCACAGCCGGATGTTCTGGAAGGTACGGGCAATACCGCGACGGGTGATCTGGTGGCGTTTGATGCGACCCAATGGGGCGCCGTCGAATGTCACCGTGCCGGACGTAGGCCGGTACACCCCGGTGATGGCGTTGAAGCACGTCGTCTTACCCGCGCCGTTCGGACCGATCATTCCGAGGATCTCGCCGCGCCGGATATCGAAGGTGACCGAGTCCAGCGCGGTCAGACCGCCGAACTTGACCGTCAAATCCTTTGTCTGCAGCAGTGTTTCGCCCTCGGCCGCCTCGATCTCACGGTGGACGCCTGCCAGTTCCTCGATACTCATTTCGCCGACTCCTTCTCCGGCGACCGCAGGAACTCACGCGCAGCCTTGCCGTAGGCGAGTAGTTGCTGACGCGCCGGGAACAGGCCCTGAGGCCGGAAGATCATCAGCGCGACGAGCGCCATCCCGAAGAACAGGTACTTGAGGTCGCCGAGATTGATGCCGAGGAATTCCACGCCCAGTAGGCGGTTCGGCAGATAGACGATGATGAACGCGCCGAACACCACGCCTAATTTGTTGCCCTGCCCGCCGAGCACCACCGCACACAGAAACAGCATCGAGTTGATGATGTTGAACGTCGGCGGTGCCACGTACTGCACTTGGCCGGCGTAGAGCGCTCCGGACAGCCCGCCGATGGCTGCGCCGATCACGAACGCCCACAACTTGAACTTGAACGCGTTGACGCCCATGACTTCCGCGGCGTCCTCGTCTTCGCGGATGGCTACCCAGGCCCGTCCGACCCGGCTGCGCTCCAGGTTTCCGACGAGCAGAAGAATGATGACGATCATCACGATGCCCAGCCAGAACCACCAGGTGCCGTAATTCGCGTCGCCCGTCGAGTTTCCGCTGGAGAACACTCCGTCGGGCAACGCGTCGGTTTGGCCCACCCGCGGATAGGCCACCTCGTTGAGGCCGCGGGGACCGTTGGTGACGTCGGAAAGGTTGTCGGCCAGCAGCCGGATGATCTCGCCGAACCCGAGCGTGACGATGGCCAGGTAGTCACCGCGGAGTCGCAGCGTCGGCGAGCCGAGGATCAGTCCGCTCAAGGCGGTGATCGCCATCGCCAGCGGGACACACGCGAGCCACGCCCAACTCTCGTTGAACCAACCATCCGGACCGGTCTGGTTCCAGGGGCTGTTCGGACTGGTCAGCAGCGCGACGGTGTAGGCGCCGACAGCGTAGAAGCCGACGTATCCGAGGTCGAGCAGACCGGTCTGGCCCACCACGACGTTGAGGCCGATCGCGATGATCGCCACCATCGCGAACTGCGCCATCGTGCCGCCGAAGCTGATGTTCGGCGTGTTCAGGAACGGCGGAGGGAACAGCGGCAGCAGCGCCAGCAGACCGAAGCCGATGACGCCGAAACCCCATTTCTGTACCCGGGACAGCCGATCCCACCACTGACGCAGCCCGTCGCCGGGCGCCATCAACCTGTCGGACAGACTCATCTGCCTCTCCACTCAAAGTCGGGGATCTTGGTAGCGGGAAGGAGGCCGGTATTGAGGGGTGCGGGAATGCCGAGAAGGCGGATGTCAGTGGTGATCATTAGGGTGCGGCTATGTCGCGGTATCGACTGTCGCCGACCCCTGAGCAGCAGGCGAGGTTGTTGGCGCATTGTCGGGATGCGCGGTGTGTGTGGAATCTGGCGGTGGAGCAGCAACAGTGCTGGCAACCGGGCCGCAAGGCGCCCGGATATGTGGAGCAATGCGCCCAGTTGACGGATGCGCGCGCCGCGTACGAATGGCTTAGGGCCGGCAGTCAGACGGTGCAGCAGCAGGCGCTGCGGGATTTTGCACAAGCCATGCGGCATTTCTTCGCAGGCACCCATAGACGTCCGAAATGGCGCAAAGCGGGTGTGCATGAGGGGTTTCGACAGGTAGCGGTGAAAGCACATCACGTCGAGAAGCTGAATCGCCGCATCGGTCGTGTGTGGGTGCCCAAGGTCGGTTGGGTGCAATTTCGCCTTTCGCGACCGGTCCCAGCAGGAGTCAAGTCCTATCGGGTTACCCGTGATCGGGCTGGCCGGTGGCATGTCGCGTTCGCTCACATACCCGACCCGATCAGCGGTCGAGGCGACGGCAGCCTGGTCGGAATTGACCGCGGCGTGGCTGTCGCAGCCGCACTTTCTACCGGTGAACTCTTGCACGTCCCCGGTCTGACAAAGGGTGAGTCGAAACGGTTGAGGGTGTTGCAGCAACGGCTCGCTCGCACCAAGCACGGCTCGAATCGCCGTGACGATACGAAACGCGCCATCGCGAAGTTGAAAGGCGGTGAAAAGGATCGGCGCAAGGACTGGGTAGAGAAGACGACCACGGATCTCGCCCGCCGCTTTGACGTGATCAGGGTCGAGGCCCTCGACGTGCGGTCGATGACACGCTCCGCGCGCGGAACCATCGAGCAACCGGGAGTGCACGTCGCTCAAAAGCGTGGGCTCAACCGTGCGATCAGCCGCAGCGGTTGGGGGCTGCTGGTCACCCGCTTGCAGCAGAAGGCTTGCGGCCGGGTCGAGCAAGTGCCCGCTGCGTACACGTCGCAACGTTGCTCCGCGTGCGGGCACGTCGCACCCGGAAATCGTGAGAGCCAAGCGATCTTCGAGTGCCAAGCCTGCAACGCCGGGCGGTGCAACGCCGATGTCAACGCAGCACGCAACATCGCCGCCGGACGGGCGGTGACAGCACGGGGAGACCTCGCCGATAGGCGGTCTGCGAACCGTGAACCGCAACTCGCTACTCCTGCCCCGTAGGTAGTGGGATGGGTTGAAATCCCCGACGGAAGTCTGGGAGGACGTCAAGCTCTTGCCTTCCCGAGGCTTTCACCGAGTATTCCGGTCGGCCGGATCAGCAGCACCAGAACCAGGAGGACGAACGCCACCACGTCGCGCCACTGCGTACCGAACACCGCCTGCCCGTAGTTCTCCATGATCCCGAGCAGCAGGCCACCCAACAGCGCGCCCCGCAGGTTGCCGATACCACCGAGGACGGCGGCGGAGAAGGCCTTGATGCCGAGCAGGAATCCGCCGGAGTAAATGATCCCCTGCGGCACCTTCAACGTGTACAGCAGCGCGGCCGCCCCGGCGAGCAGACCACCGAGCAGAAACGTCGTCATGATGATGCGTTCACGCGAGACACCCATCAGGGTCGCCGTGGTGGGGTCCTGGGCGACGGCGCGGATGCCCCGGCCGAACTTCGTTCGATTGATCGCCATATCGGTCAGCAGTGCGAAGATCAGCGCGGAGGCGACGATCACCAACGTGACGTTGGAGACGGTCGCACCGAAGATCGTGAACTGAGTCTTTGGCTGCATCAAGATGATCGGCTGCTGAGCGTTGCTACCGCCGTAACCCGGGAGCAGCTTGGGCAGCACGAAGTGCACGAACTCCTGCAGCACGAACGACATACCGATCGCCGTGATCAAGAACGTCAAGGATCGCGCCCCGCGTTTTCGCAGCGGCCGGTACGCGATGAACTCCAGGCCGACCGCCGCCGAACCCGAAACCAGCATCGCGAAAAGCATTGCGACGCCGAGATACAGCACCGTGAGCGCTACGCCTTTCTCGTAGTCGTTACCGCTCGGCGTGAAACCCAGGATGATGTCGAGGCAGAAATAGGCGCCGAACATACCGAGCATGAAGATCTCGGAATGCGCGAAGTTGATCAGACGGAGCACACCGAACACCAGTGTGTAGCCGACCGCCACCAGCGCGTAGATCGCGCCCCAGGACAGGCCGTCGATCGTCAACTGCCAGAAGCCATTTCGCAGGCCATCGAGATTGAAGGTGATGTTCGCGGCCAGACAGGCGTACTGGGCTCCGTGATCCACGCACTGGGAAATCACCGGCGGCGGCTCCTTGCAAAATCACTGTGCGAACGAGAACGCGCCCGAGCCCTCTGGTCTCGGACGCGTCTCGAGCAGCTTCCTACTGAACTTCGTAGATCCAGATCAATGTCGTGGTCAGCTCGCCCGTCGGGGTCCACTGGTACTTACGGCCGACGCCCTGGCCGTCGTAGGTACGCACGAACTCCAGCAGGTCTGGCCGCGTGATCTTGCCGGAGTCGATGCCCTTCAGCATGATCGCGCCCAGATCGTAACCCTCGACGCTGTAGGTCCCCGGCTCCTGGTTGAACGCCTTCTTGTAGTCCTCGGCGAAGGTGCCGGTGGCGGGGCCGCAGGGGCAGGCCAGGATGGCGCCGCTGGACGCCTCACCCGCCTGCTTGACGAACTCGGGATCCTTGGTGCCGTCGGCGCTGACGAAGGTGCCCTCAAAGCCGCCGTCCTTGAGCTGCTGGACGAACGGAGCCGCCTCGGCGTAGTACCCGGCGAAGAACACCGAGTCTGGGCTGGCGCCCTTCACCTGCGTCACCGCGGCCGAGAAGTCCTTGTCACCCTTCTTCACCGAGATGTTGCACGCCGAATCGGCAACCGGGCCGAGCGTTTCCCGGACCGCCTGGGCCAGACCCAGACCGTAGTCAGTGCTGTCGTCCACCACGCACACCTTCTTGTGGCCCAGTGTGTTCTTCAAGTAGTTGGCAACCGACGGCCCCTGCACGCCGTCGTTGGCCAGCCCGCGGAAGAATGTCTTCCATCCCTTCTCCGAGAGCGTGACGTTGGTGGCCGACGCCGTGGCGGCAACCAGGCCGGCTTGGTTGAACACGTCGCCGGTGGCGTTGGTCTCGCCGGAGAAGGCCGGTCCGATCAGGCCGATGGTGAAGGCGTCGTTGATGATCTGCGGTGCGACCTGGGTGGCCTTCTGCGGATCACCTTCGGTGTCGAACGTCTTCAACTGCACCTGGCAGCCCTTGTTGGCGGCGTTGTGCTGGTCGACGGCGAGCTGGATGCCGTTCTTGATGTTGATACCCAGCGCGGCATCCGGTCCGTTCAGCGCGCCCGCCATAGCCAGGGACACCGGCGGGCACTGTGCGTTGCCGTCACCGGCGGGATCAAGCGGCGTCACACCCTCGGGTGGCTTGACCTCAGTGCCGTTCTCGTCGATCTGGACCTGCTCGACGATCTTCAGGTCACTGGGTGCCGCGCCGTCCTCGCTCGGCTCGGATTGTTGTTGGCAGCCGGCTATGCCGAGCACGACCAAACTTGCGCTACCGATAGCAAATGCTTTCCGTGCCACGCGACCGCGCACGCTTCACCTCCGGGTTTATGTTTTCGTCGGCATCATCGGCCCTGCCAGGTCGGCGCGGTCGGCGATGCTTCGGGACGACCATAGCCAACACATGGCGGCAGTGCGTGATGTTGACGAAGGGACCGTGTCGATCTGCCCGGCAATCGGGCCAAACCGCAGCGTAGGAAACGAACAATTAACGGTTGGCCGGGGTAATCGCTAGTTCGACGGGGATGCGTCGGTGGGCGTATCGAGGGTCTCCAGCACGACCTCAGCGACGCGCTTCATGGTGGTACGGCGATCCATCGCGGCGCGCTGAATCCACTTGAACGCCTCAGGTTCGGTCATCCCCTGGTTGGCTTGCAGCAAACCCTTCGCGCGCTCGACCAATTTTCGGGTCTCCAACCGATCCGACAGTTCGGCGACTTCATGCTCCAGTGCGGCGATTTCACTGAATCGACTCACCGCCACCTCGATGGCAGGAATGAGGTCGTTGATGTTGAAAGGCTTGACCAGATACGCCATGGCGCCGGCGTCGCGGGCCCGCTCGACGAGCTCGCGCTGACTGAACGCGGTGAGAATGACGATCGGAGCGATCCGCTTGTCCGCGATCTCCGATGCGGCATCGATACCGTCGCGACGAGGCATCTTCACGTCCATGATCACCAGGTCGGGCTTCAGGCTCTCGGCCAGGTCGACGGCCTCCTGCCCGTCGCCGGCCTCGCCGACGATTTCGTAACCCTCTTCGCGCAGCATCTCGGCCAGGTCCATCCGGATGAGCGCTTCGTCTTCGGCGACGAGAACGCGTCGTGGTTTCTCGATGCCGGCCGGTGACTCAGGAGGAACTGCCATGGAAGACATTGTGGCGGTAGCCGCCGCGATCAGCGACCTCGGGGGCATCCTCTATGGTGGAAGGCCGCTGCGTTCCGACGCGCCGAACGCCCTCGTATCCCAATTGGCAGAGGAAACGGATTCAAAACCCGTCCAGTGTGAGTTCGAGTCTCACCGAGGGCACCCAGCACATCCCAACCGCTCGGGATGGCACGCCAGTCGCCATATTTGCGCAGACCTGCTGCGGACCACATATGTGATCCGCAGCAGGTACCCCTCGTTCTATGCTGCGATGAAGGGTTCGGAGACGGGCGACACGTTGCGGCTTCCCCCGTAGCCACCGCCGTCGGCCAAACCGTCCCCGCCGGGCAGAACCATCACGCGCGGCATGTTGATTCCTCGCGCCCAAAAGTCTTCGGCGACGTCCACATCCCTTAGCAGGAGCAAATTGTGGACGTGCCGATTCCGGACGGTCATAGAGTCCACGGCAACCTCCCGCGTGACGTCACATCGCGCCAGCCTACGGTCCCCGACGGGCCTCATGACCACTCCTCGTCCTGTCCCACATCGAGCACTTCACGGGACGTGCGGATGAATTTATCGTATCGCTTCGAATCGCGTACCGGATATTGACAGATGAGTCGAAATTCTATTGCGCCGTACTGGATACACGTCGCCGGGCGGACGTTCGGCCCAGTTGTGCCACGTGCGAACTATGCATTCTGGTTCAGATTTAGCAAAGAATTTAGCCGTTTAAATGGCTATCGTCCAAACTGACAAAACAATGCCACTTGGCTGAAGTATCATGTTGTACAACATATTTCGGCACCGCCCAGAGCACAGCTTCCGATAACTACTCTGCAACTTACGATCTTGATAGTCGTTGGCAACATAGATAACCAACTTAATGTAACCTGACCGCCTTTTCGGCACGCCGGGTACCGATAAGCCGACTTATAGGTGTGCATTCCGGTCGCAGTAAACGGTGCGTGTTCGAGGCCCAAGGAGCGCCGAGCGCCTGAGTCGGCAACGGATCTCGTAGACAGCGCGCAGCCCGATCCTGCGGTGCGCCGGCGGGACGCTTTCGGAAAGCAGTTTGTGCTCAAGCAAACAAATTGACTCGGACGCAATGGCAGAACGCATCCGCGAAGCAACAACAAGAGTCCACAAAACGAACGGCCCTCAACTCCTCTCCTGCACCCCCGAAAGCCGCAGGTAGCTGCCACTTCGAAGCTAGGCTCGGGTGGTGGCGATGAGAGGCCGGCCGGTGTGCGTGCCCGACGTGGCCGTGGAACGCCGCGGCCCCGGGCGCACCCGCCTCCTCTCCGAGCGCGCAGCCCGGCACCGGCGCGTGCTTGACGTGACCGCGATGATCAGTGCGGCGATCTCCGCGTTCTTCGGCATCCAGGGGCTCTTCATCGGTCAGGACTGGTGGGTCACCGCCATCAACCTGGGCAGCGCGGCCGTCTTCGTGATGATCCCGCGCATGTGCGGCATGGGCGAACTCGTCGCTCCCGTGGTGTTTTTCGTGATCTCGTACCTCACCATCACGGTGCTGTGCGTCTATCTAGGCACGGGTTCGGGGCTGCAGTTCTATTTCGTCGTGGCCGCGGCCATCGTGTTGGTGATTCTCGGGCCCGACCACATTGTCCTGGCCTCCATACTGGCCGCTATCGGCGCCGCGACGGTGGTCCTGCTCGAGTTCTTCGTGCCCAACGACACCGGGACCCAGCCTCCATGGGCGTTCAAGGTCTCGTTCACGCTGACAGTGATCACGGCGTGGATCCTCGTCATCGCGACCATCTGGTTCGCACTGCGCGAGATCCGCCGCACCCGAGAGGCCATGGACGCGGAGTACGAGCGATCCGAGCAACTGCTGACCAACATCCTGCCGGCGTCCATCGCCGAGCGGCTGAAGGATCCGTCGCGAAACATCATCGCCGACAAGTACGACGACGCCTCGATCCTGTTCGCAGACATCGCCGACTACACCAAACGTGCAAGCGACACCACGCCGAGCGACCTCGTGCGGTTTCTGGACCGGCTCTACACCGACCTCGACCTCCTGGTCGACAAGCACGGTCTGGAGAAGGTCAAGACCAGCGGCGACTCGTACATGGTGGTCAGCGGAGTGCCCGAGCCGCGGCCCGACCACATTGAGGCTTTGGCATGCCTGGCATTGGACATGGCCGAGGCCGTCGCCGATCTCAAAGACCCGAACGGACACGCAGTGCCGCTACGAATCGGCCTGGGGGCGGGGCCGGTGGTGGCGGGTGTCGTGGGCGCGCGCAAGTTCTTCTACGACGTCTGGGGTGACGCCGTGAACGTCGCGTCACGCATGGAAACCACGGATGTCGAGGGCCGGATCCAGGTGCCGCAGGACGTGTACGAACGCCTGAACCACGCATTCGTACTCGAAGAGCGCGGTGGGGTCGACATCAAGGGCAAGGGCGTCATGCACACCTGGTACCTGGTCGCGCGTCGTGACGACGATGCCGTTCGAAACGCGGTAGAACAGGGCGCGGCCGCGGGTCGTTCCTAGGCTGAGCGCGGAGCGCGCGTGGGTCCTAGACCTTGCGGTTCTCCGACTTGATCAGCCAGGCCAGCTTCTCCAGACCATCGATGAGCTGGTGCAGGATATCGGCGGTGCTGGGATCCTCGGCATCCACCGCGTCATGCACATCGCGCAGGGTGTCGACGGCCGCGTAGATGCGATCGGTGATCAGGTCGACGACCTCGTCGGTGCTGTGTTCGTAGGGCGGGAACTGCGGCAGTGTGGTGCCGGCGGTGACGGTATCCGACCGTCCGTCCGGCACGGCCCACAGCGCCCGCATCCGCTCGGCCACGGTGTCGCTGGCCTCGCGCGCGAAGTCAACGACCTCGTCGAGCTGCAGGTGGAGGTCGCGGAAGTTGGTACCGACGACGTTCCAATGTGCCTGCTTGCCCTGCAGGTGCAGCTCGATCAGGTCGACCAGGACCCGCTGGAGGTTCTTGCTCAACTCCGCCGATGCCTGGAATCCGTGTACGTCTGTGTCAGTGCGTCGTTTTGTACCCATGTTCTGCTCAACGTCCGACAATCTGGAATGACTCCAGATTATGCTGTGACTACGCTCACAACGTTTTGTCTTGTTGCAGGTCCTGCTTGTCGAGCAGCCGAGCGTAGCCGGCACCCATGCCCAGCAGTATCAGGCCGACGACGATGAACACCGCAACCCGGAAGATGCCGTCCAGGGTGCCGAGGTCGAACAGGAACAGCTTGGCCATCGCCGCCCCGACCAGCGCCAATCCCCCGCCGATCGGCAACGATCGAGTGGCTCGCGGCAACCGTGCGGCGTAGATGAGCAGTGCGGCCGCCATCACGATCCAGCAGATCGTCGCGGCCATGTGCCCGGCGAAGAAACCGCGCTCCTCGCCACCGATCAGCACACCTGCTGTCACGGTGAAGGTGGTGATCGCATACGCGGCGACCACGGCCGCCCCCGCCCACATAGCCGAATCGGGACCGTCGAGCGTCCACACGATCACGACGGCGAACGCGATCAACAGCAGGCTGGCGATCAGCGTGGACACCGCTGCCGCGGTACTGGTTTCGGTGGCGTAGATCAGCGAGCTGGGCGGTGCGTAGCTGAGATAGAACGCGGCACCGACGCCGGCCAGGCCGAGCGCGACCCACCGCGCCGTCGCCTCATGACGCGCGGCGACGGCCACGACGATCGCCATGGCCAGCAGGATCGGACCTGCGACGTAACCGTCGAACGCGACCAGCACCGCGATCGTCGCCGAGATCGCCGACAGTGCCGCCCAGATCGGTCGCACGGCGCCGTCGACACCGGTCACGCGGTTACCGATGAGCACGATCGCCAAAAACGTCGCCGCCACGACGGCCGCCATCAGAGCGGCGACCACCCGGTCGGCAACCAGCGCCACGCACAGCGCGGGCAGTACACCCGCGCCGGTCACCAACGCCATCAACACCCGATTGGTGGTCCGGGGCAACAGGATCAGTGCGGCGACCACCGCCAGCCCCGCCGCGATGGCGCACGCCCCCACCAGCCACAGGTCGCGCCGATCGTCGAAGTGCAGGCCCAGTAGCGCGATGAGCAGCGGAAACGTGCTGGCAGCGATGCGCGCACAGTGCAGCCAGATCCAATCCTTGCCCAGCTGCACCGGTAGCGACGCGGCGGCGAGCGCCAGCATGAAGCCAACGAGCAGCAGGGTGACACCGTCGGTCACCACGGGTGCCAGCACGATCAGCGGGACCAGTACCAGCACGCCGAGCTGCTGTGAGTCCCACCGCCGGGCCAAGGTCAGCCCACCGCCACCGATGATCGCGGCGGTGACGAGACCGACGGGCGCCGACACCCAGCCGTAGATGGTCGTCACCGCGATGACGTCGATGTAGGCCGCGGCGACACCGGTCGCGGCCAGGGCGATGGCGCCAACCCGGCCACCGGGCCGCCGGTACAGCCAGGCGCCCACCCCGACCAGCGCGCCGGCCAGCAACGCACCGCCGGCGATCCGGATCTCGGGACGCAAAATGCCTGCCTGTGCGGCGAGCACGACCAGCAGCACCACGCCGATCAGCGTGACGGCCACACCCGCGACGGCGAGCAGCTTGCCGATCCACCCCTCATCGCGCGGCGGCTTCTGCGCCGCCGGAGGCGCCGGGTAGGCCGGTGGCGTGGCAGGCGTCTGGACGTGCAGCGGGTACTGGTATTGCGGCGCGTACGGCACCGGATAGGGCTGGGGTTGGGCGACCGGTTGTGCTACCGGTTGCGCGACCACAGCCGGTTGCGGGTCTTCGGACAGCAGGCGGTCCAGTGCGCTGAGGTCTGCCGATACCCTCGCCATGTACTGCGATATCGCCGAGAAATCGGCGGAGACGCGGGCGATGAGGGCGCGTTGTTCGGTCATGGCTGACATCGTGGCAGCCCGATCACCGCTTTCGGATGAGTAGGACTACTCGTCCAGGCCGTGTTCGATCGCGTAACGGGCCAATTCGACTCGATTCGCGACCTGGAGCTTGCGGAACGTGGCCTGGACGTGGTTCTCGACAGTCCGGTGGCTCAACGAGAGCCGGGCGGCGATCTGCTTCGCGGTCAGTCCCTTCGCGACGTGCCGCAAGATCTCGGTCTCCCGTTCGGTGAGGCTGGGGGTGGCTGGCCCTGCTTCCCGGCTCGCCGCGATACGCCGGTACTCGCCGAGGACCAAACCCGCCAGTCTCGGAGTGAAGACGGCGCGGCCCTCCGCGGTGGCCCGCACCGCGTCACCGAGTTCCTGCTTCGAGGCACTCTTCACGAGATAGCCTGTTGCACCGGCTTTTACCGCTTCCAGCACGTCTTCCCGTTCGTCGGACGCCGAGAGCACCAGGATTCGCGAAGACGGCGAGACCGCAAGCACCTCCGCGGTCGCGTGCGCCCCGTCGCCGTCGGAGAGTCGCATGTCCATCACGACGACATCCGGCAGTACGACCGCAGCCCGGCGGCGCGCCGCCGCCACACCGTCGGCGGTGGCGACGACGGTGAACCCGTCCTCGGCGAGATCGCGGGCCACCGCGTCCCGCCAGATCGGATGGTCGTCGACCACCATCACCGTCGGGGTACTGTCAGCTCCCATTCCGTCCCACATCCCGGCGAGGTGGTGAGCTTCGCGCTTCCACCCAGCCAATTCATTCGTCCGACAATCGATTTGGCCACCCCGACGCGGCCCTCTCCGACCGCTTGCTCCAGCCTGCCCTTCGCGATTCCGATGCCGTCGTCGCGGATGCTGACCGTGACCGAGTCGCCGAGGTCCTCGAGCAGGACGTAGGCGCGGGCGTCGGGACCGGCGTGGGCAGTCACGTTATCCAACGCGTTCACGGCGGCGCCGTACAGCTCACCCGCCGTCGCCGTATCCAGCAGCACCGGTTCGGCGGGCACACTCACCGACACCACGTCCGAGGCCCGCTTACGCAACAGTGCGCCGACGTCGGTCATCTCCCCGGCCGGCGTCTCGGTCTCGGCCGAGCTGACGAGTCGGCGCAGGGCGCGCTCCTGCTCGCCCGCGAGCTCAGCTAATTCGGCTGTGGCTCCGCCGATTTCGCGACCGCGACGGGATACCAGCGCAAGCACCTGGATGGCACCGTCGTGCACCTGGCGCGACAACCTCTCCCGTTCCTGGTGCGAGGCGGCCAGCCGCGCGGCCTGCTCGAGTTCGGCGTGCGCACGCCGTGCCGTCTGTGCCGCCATGCCGACGGCGAGTCCGACCGCGAGCTCGATCACGATGGTCGCGTTGCGACCCAGGTCGTAATTGATGAAGCCCTTCACGACGGTGCTGGCGATCATCACCGCGACCCCGGCCAGCATCCCGACGATTGGTCCGGACAGGATGGCTGCAGAGATCGTGGCGTTGGTCGCCCACAGTGTCGTCGGCCACGACTGGTTGGCGAACGCCCATTGCTCGGAGGCGACGAACTCGGTGGACAGGATCAGCGCGACGACGACGACGATCTCGGTCACCACCCAGGACGCGCGCCTGCCGAAGCCACGCAGATATGCGAACGCACACAACGCACTCCATGCGAGCAGCACCGCGAACAGCGCCCAGCCGATCGCCGGACGGTCTAGTTCGCCGTTGACGGCGATTTGAAAGCCCAGTGCGTAAATACAACTGAGCAGACGGAAAACCTGGGCTGCCCGCCATAGCGGCGTGGCCGGATCCGGTTGGCTCGCCGCAGGCACTACAACACCTTTGACAGAAACGCCTTCGTCCGCTCGTGTTGCGGGTTGCTCAGCACCTCACGTGGCGGCCCGCTTTCCACCACCACTCCCTCGTCCATGAACACCAGGTGGTTGGCGACCTCGCGGGCGAATCCCATTTCGTGGGTCACCACCACCATCGTCATCCCCTCGGCGGCAAGCTTTTTCATCACCTCGAGGACCTCACCCACCAGTTCCGGATCCAGGGCCGAGGTCGGCTCGTCGAACAACATCAGCTTTGGGCTCATCGCCAGGGCGCGCGCAATCGCGACCCGCTGCTGCTGTCCGCCGGAGAGTTGAGCCGGGTAGGCCTCGGCCTTCTCCGACAGCCCCACCTGGTGCAGGAGATCTCTGCCCCGTGCCACCGCCTCGGCCTTCTTGACCTTCTTGACGTGGATCGGCGCCTCGATGACGTTTTCCAGTGCCGTGCGGTGGGGGAACAGATTGAAGTGCTGGAACACCATCCCGATGTCGCGGCGCTGCTTTGCGGCGTCACGGGGGGACATTTCGTACAGTTTCGAGCCTTTGTCGCGGTAGCCGATCAACTCACCGTCGACATAGAGCCGGCCGGCATTGACCTGCTCCAGATGATTGATGCACCGCAGGAACGTCGATTTGCCCGAGCCGGACGGGCCAACCATCACCAGCACCTCGCCCTTGCCGATTTCCAGCGTGATGCCCTTCAGGACGTCCAGGGCGCCGAAGCTTTTGCAGACCGATTCGGCCTTGACCATCGGTGTCATCAGGTCACATCCCTGGGTTCTGAATCTGGGCCTTGGCCAACGCCTCGAGCTGCTTGGTCGTCAACTTCCGCGACGCGCCGCGCGCGAAGTACCTCTCCAGGTAGTACTGCCCGACCATCAGGATGCTGGTGACGACTAGATACCAGAACGCGGCCACGAGCAGAAGCGGCACCGGCTCGAACTCGCGCGCGGCGATCTCTCGGGACGTGATGCCGTACAAGTCGAGCGTGAATGGCACGGCGGTCACCAGCGATGTGGTCTTCAGCATGCTGATGACTTCATTGCCGGTCGGCGGGATGATCACCCGCATGGCCTGGGGTAAGACCGTGCGCCACATCGCCATTCCCCACGACATGCCCAACGCTGTCGATGCTTCGAGCTGTCCCTCCGGCACGGAACTGATTCCGGCACGGATGATCTCGGCCATGTACGCGGCCTCGTTGAGCGCCAGCCCGAGGATCGCCAACAGGAACGGAATGGACAGGGCCTGGATGTTGAATTCGAATAACGACGGCCCGAACGGCACCCCGAGCCGGATGTTCTGGTAGATCGTCGGGACCAGGCCCCAGAAGACAAGCTGCACGTAGATCGGCGTGCCACGGAAGATCCACAGATACACCCACGACACCGCTTTGAAGATGGGGTTGGCCGAGAGCCGCATCACCGCCAATATCACACCGAGGACTATTGCCAGCACCATCGAGTAGACGGTCAGCTGAAGGGTGTTGAGCAAGCCGACTGTCAGTACCCGCTCGTTGAAGAGGTACTGCGAGAACACGCTCCAGCGGTATGCGGGATTGGTGGCCGCACCCCACAGGAACAGGGCGACGAGGATGACGATGACGACCGCCGCCACCCACCGCCACGGATGACGCAGGGGAATTGCATCGATTGCGGCCGGAGCGGTAGGTGGCGACGTGTCGACATCAGTCATTTCGGACCTCTAGTTGATGGCGCCGTTGATCACTGGCTTGTCGATCATCCCGTTCTCGACGCCCCAGTTCTTGGCGATCTCCTCGTATTTGCCCGACTCGATCAGATGCTCGAGCGCCTGCTGCAGGGATTGCGCCAGCGGCGAACCCTTCTGAACCGGCCAACCGTACGGCGCGGAGTCGAAGATCTCGCCCGCAGCTTCCAGCTTTCCGTTGCTCTGCTTGATCGCGTACGACGTCACGGGCGAGTCGGCGGACATGGCGTCCACCTGACCGAGCACTACGGCGTTGGTTGCGGCGTCCTGCCCGTCGAACGACACGATCTCGATCGGCGGCTTGCCCGCGTCGACGCATGCCTTGCTCTTGGCCGGCAGCTCTTCGGTCTCCTCGGTCGTGGTGGCCTGCACCGCAACCTTCTTGCCGCACGCGTTGTTCGGATCGATCGGCGAGCCGGGCCGTTGCGCCCAGAGAATGCCCGCACTGAAATAGGTTACGAAGTCGACCGATTCCTCGCGCTCTTTGGTGTCGGTGAATGACGACATCCCGACGTTGTATGTGCCGCCCTGAATCGATGGAATGATCTTGGCGAAGTCCGATTCGCGGTACTCGGCTTCCAGCCCCAGAGTTCCGGCTATCGCATTCATCAGATCGACGTCGAAGCCGACGATCTTGCCGCTGGGATCCTTGAATTCGTTCGGCGCGTAGGGAATGTTGACGCCGACGATCAGCTTGCCGGACTCTTTGATCGCCTCTGGAACGGTGTTCGCGATCTCCTCGACCTTGTCGGCCGCGGCCGTCGGGCTGCCGGTCTCACTTTCGCTGGTGTTGGTACCGCTCGCGCACCCCGAGAGGAGCAGTGCGCCAGTCGCAGCAAACACACCCGCGATACGCAGAAGTTTCCCTCGACGGTCTTGACATTCACGTAGCACGGTTTTCTCTACTTTCTGCCTCGTGGATCCAGCGCCAAGCGCCGGTAGGGGAACAGTAATAGAGAGCTACGAAAGCGGCAGGGGAACACGAACGGCCGACGAATTCCGCGGCGCTCCAATGACACGGTTTGCATACGGAACGGGGAATACTCGGGCCTCGGTATGGCCTTTGTGCGAAACTTCGCGCATGGAAAGTCCTGCTCAACCAACCATGCTGCGGCACCTTTGGAAGTCGGCACTGGCCACCGGAATCCTGGTGCTGATTCTCGGGGTTCTGGTCCTGTGGCGGCCCGCTGCAGCGATCTTCGTCACCGCCATTTTCTTCGGTGCTTATCTTCTCGTCACCGGCATCTCGCAAGTCGTCATGGCGTTCAGCCTGAAGTCGTCCCTCGGCGGCCGAGTCCTGTTGTTCATCGGCGGCGCGGCGGCACTGGTGCTGGCCGTCCTCTGTTTCATCAACTTCTCGAACTCGATCGAGCTGCTGGCCATCTGGATCGGCATCGGGTTCATCTTCCGCGGCGTCGCGACGCTGATGTCGGCGGTCTCGGACCCCACCCTGCCGGGACGCATCTGGGAAATCTTCATCGGCGTGCTGGGTGTGATCGCGGGCATCATCATGTTCGCGTGGCCCATGGAAGGGCTGGTCGCCGTCACCCAGGTCACCGGCATCATCCTGATTTTCCTCGGCGCAGCCGAGATTGGCACGGCATTCGCCATCCGCAAAGCCTCCAAGGGCCTCGGCGGCACCGCGCCCGCACCTTCGACAGAAGCGCCGGTGAGCTAACGCACACTGATTTCTACTACGCTCTGTCGTAGGCTGATGGAACAGCCACGGGAGAGGTTCACATGGACGCACTCGATGTGTCGCGGTGGCAGTTCGGAACGACCACCGTCTACCACTTCATACTCGTCCCCCTCACCATCGGGCTGGCTCCGCTCATCGCCGCCATGCAGACAGCGTGGGTCATCACCGGCAACCCCGCGTGGTACCGGCTGACCCGGTTCTTCGGCAAGCTGTTCCTGATCAATTTCGCGCTCGGCGTCGCAACCGGCATCGTGCAGGAATTCCAGTTCGGCATGAACTGGAGTGAATACTCGCGCTTCGTCGGCGACATCTTCGGCGCGCCCCTGGCGTTCGAGGGGCTGATCGCGTTCTTCTTCGAATCGACGTTCATCGGCCTGTGGATTTTCGGCTGGACCCGGTTACCGCGTCTGGTCCACCTGGCGTGTATCTGGATCGTCGCGTTCGGGGTCAACGCCTCGGCCTACTTCATCATCGCGGCGAACTCGTTCATGCAGCATCCCGTTGGCGCCAAATACAATCCGGAGACCGGGCGCGCCGAACTGGTCGACTTCGGCGCCCTGCTGACCAACAACACGGCGATCTGGGCGTTCCTGCACGCCGTGGCCGGAGCATTCCTCACCGCAGCCGTTTTCGTCGCCGCGGTGAGTGCCTGGCTGATGGTGCGGTCAGCCAAGCGTGCGGACGAAACCGAAGAGGCACGCACCATGTACCGGCCCGCGACCATCGCGGCCAGCCTGGTCGCGCTGGTGGCCGCGGGCGGCTTGTTCTTCACCGGAGACTTCCAGGGCAAGCTGATGTTCGTCCAACAGCCCATGAAGATGGCGTCGGCAGAGTCGTTGTGCCACACCGAAACCGATCCTGACTTCTCGATCCTGACCGTCGGCACCCACAACAACTGCGACAGCGTCACCCACCTCATCGAGGTGCCCTACGTGCTGCCCTTCCTTGCGGAGTCGAGGTTCAGCGGCGTCACCCTTGAAGGCGTCAACGATCTGCAGCAGGAATACCAGCAGAAGTTCGGCCCCGGCGACTACCGGCCCAACCTGTTCGTGACCTACTGGGCGTTCCGGGCCATGATCGGACTGCTTCTCGTGCCCGTCGTGTTCGCGCTCGCCGCGCTGTGGCTGACGCGTCGCGGCCGAATACCCGACCAACGGTGGTTCAGCCGGTTCGCGTTGATCACGTTGCCCACACCGTTCCTGGCCAACTCGGCGGGCTGGATCTTCACCGAGATGGGCAGGCAACCCTGGGTGGTGGTGCCCAACCCCACCGGCGATCAACTGGTGCGAATGACCGTGCAAGAGGGCGTATCCGGCCATGCGACGGGCATGGTGGTGCTCTCACTCACCGTCTTCACCCTGCTGTACGGCGTGCTCGGCGTGATCTGGTTCTGGTTGCTACGCCGGTATGTGATCGAGGGTCCGCTGGAGCACGACTCCGAGCCCGTGCCGCCGCCCGCGCCGGACGACGAGGACGTCGCTCCCCTGTCCTTCGCGTACTAGGAGTGTGTGATGGGCCTACAAGAGCTGTGGTTCTTCATCATTGCCGTCCTGTTCGGCGGCTTCGTCCTGCTCGAGGGCTTCGACTTCGGGGTCGGCATGCTGATGGCCCCATTCGGACGGGCGGGCAAGAGCAGCGGCGCGGATCCCGAACAGCGCAGGCGCGCCGCGCTCAACACCATCGGTCCGGTGTGGGATGCCAATGAGGTCTGGTTGATCACTGCGGGCGCAGCGATGTTCGCAGCGTTCCCGAACTGGTACGCCACGATGTTCTCGGCGCTGTATCTGCCCCTGCTGGCCATCCTGGTCGGAATGATCGTGCGCGTCGTGGGTATCGAATGGCGCGGCAAGATCGACGATCCGCGTTGGCGCACATGGGCCGACGCCGGTATCGCGGCCGGATCCTGGTTGCCCGCCATCCTGTGGGGCGTCGCGTTCGCGATCCTGGTGCGGGGTCTACCCATCGATGCCAACGGCCGGGCTCACCTGTCGATCGGCGATGTCCTCAACGGCTACACGGTTCTCGGCGGCCTCGCGACGGCGTCGCTGTTCGCGTTCTACGGTGCGGTGTTCGTGGCATTGAAGACCGCAGGTCCAGTGCGCGACGACGCATTCCGCTTCGCCCGCGTGTTGTCGCTGCCGGCCATCGTGTTCGCAGGCGGGTTCGGACTCTGGACGCAACTGGCGCACGGCAAGACATGGACATGGTTGCCGCTGGGAATCGCCGTGATCGCGCTGTTGACGGCGGTGGCACTGATGCTGACCCGCCGCCGTGAGGGCTGGGCGTTCGCCTCGACCATGGTGGTGGTCGCCTCGGTCGTGGTGCTGCTGTTCGGCACCATGTATCCGAATCTGTTGCCGTCCACACTGAATCCGGACTGGAACGTGACGATCTACAACGGTTCATCGACGCCGTACACGCTGGCGATCATGTCGTGGGCGTCCTTGACGCTGCTGCCGCTGGTGCTCGGATACCAGGGGTGGACGTACTGGGTGTTCCGCCGCAGGATCACCGCCGAAGCCATCCCGGCCTCAATCGGATTGTCACGGCAACGCACGTGAACGGTCCTGTCGACCCGCGCCTGTGGCGTGCATCGACAGCGATGCGCCGTTTTCTCGTGTCGTCGACCGCATGCAGCGTGCTGATCGCCGGCGCCACGATCGCCTCCGCGGTAGTGCTGGCCGACATCGTGGCCCGCGTGATCACCGATCCGGATGCGCGCAGCCTCAGCCGACTGGCAGTGCCGCTGTCGATCCTGGTGCTGCTGTGGACATTCCGGACAGTGGTGACCTGGCAGCAGGGCCGGCTCGCACAGCGCGGGGCGAGCGAGGTGATTGCCGACCTCAGCCGGTCGGTGCTGGCGGCGACGACGGCCTTGCCGCCACGCCAGTTCGCGCAGCGCCGTGACGACGCCGCCATCCTCGTCACCCGGGGCCTCGACGGCCTGCGCAGTTACTTCACGGCATATCTACCCGCGCTGCTCGCCGCCGTGCTTCTGACACCGGCGACCGTCGCCGTGATCGCTTGGTACGACTGGCGATCCGCATTGATCGTCTCGATCGCCCTGCCACTCATTCCGATTTTCATGATCCTGATCGGCCTCACCACCTCCGAGCGCTCTGCTGCGGCGTTACGCGCGATGGCCACGCTGCAGTCGCGCCTGCTGGATCTGGTGGCGGGCCTGCCGACACTGCGGGCCCTGCGACGCGTGGGAGGCTCTGCGACGCGGATCGCCGAATTGGGTGCCGCACATCGCCGTTCGACGATGGCGACGTTGCGCATCGCCTTCCTGTCTTCGCTGGTGCTCGAATTGCTGGCCACACTCGGTGTGGCGCTCGTCGCGGTGAGCGTGGGGCTGCGGCTGGTCTACGGCGACGTGACGTTGACTGCGGGTCTCACGGCGCTGCTACTGGCACCCGAGGTGTTCTGGCCACTGCGCCGCGTCGGTGCGGCCTATCACGCCGCACAGGACGGAAAGACAGCCGCCGACAACGCTTTCCGTCTCGTCGACACGCTGCCGTCCTCGGTGGGCGGGACGCGCCACGTGACGGCCGCGGGTGCCACCATCGACATCACGGCTCTCGACGCCACCGTCGAGCCCGGCCGGGTGACCGTCATCGCCGGGCCCAACGGAGCGGGCAAGACCACGCTGCTGCACGCCATTCTGGGTCTCACCGAGCAGGAGTCCGGCCGGATTCGCGTCGACGCCATCGACGTGGCCGATCTGGACCTGCCCGCCTGGTGGGCACAGGTCGCCTGGCTCGCGCATCGCCCCGCGATCATTCCCGGTACCGTTCGGCAGAATCTCGAGCTCTTCGGACCGCTCGACGATATCGAGAAGGCCTGCCGGATGGCTTGTTTCGATGAGGTGCTGGCCGACTTGCCCGATGGCCTGAACACCATGCTGGGCAGCGGCGGCGTCGGCCTCTCACTCGGTCAGCGCCAACGACTCGGACTGGCCCGGGTGCTCGGATCGGCCGCTCCCGTCCTGCTTCTCGACGAACCGACCGCTCACCTCGACGCCGAGGTCGAAGACAAAGTGCTCAACGCCATCACCACACGCGCCGCCGCCGGTGCGACGGTGATCGTGGTCGGCCACCGCGCACCGGTGCTCGCCACCGGCGAGCGCGTCCTGCAGCTCGGGAGCCTCGTCGATGTTTGAGTTGCTGCGCCCGCGGCTTCCCCGGCTGCTGCTCGCCATCCTGTTCGGAGTGCTGTCCCTTGGCAGTGCGCTCGCCCTGGCGGGTGTGGCGGCATGGCTGATCACCAGGGCCTGGCAGATGCCGCCGGTGCTGCACCTGACGGTGGCGGCCGTGGCGGTGCGCGCACTGGGTATCTCGCGCGGAGTGCTGGGCTACTGCGAACGGCTGGCGTCGCACGACACCGCCCTGCGCGCCGCCGCCGACGTCCGGGAGCGACTGTACGCACAGCTCGCCGCAGGACCCGCCGACGCGGTGCTGCGGCGGCATACCGGTGAACTGGTCAGCGACATCGGCGCATCGGTCGACGAGCTCTCCGATGTGCTCGTGCGCGCGGCGGTCCCCATATCGGTGGCGGCCATCCTCGGTACCGCCGCCACCGTCGTCATCGCCGTCATCTCCCCCGCGGCCGCCATTGTCCTGATGTTGTGCTTGCTGCTTGCGGGCGTCGTCGCACCCGTTCTGACCGCCTGTGCCGCGACGGCCGCTGAACAGCTTGCGGCACAACATCGTTCACAGCGCGATACAGCAGCCATGATCGCACTCGAACACGCGCCCGAGCTCCGGGTGAGCGGTCGGCTCGACGAGCTGCTGGCCGACGCCGACCGGCAGCAACGCGACTGGGGCCGCGCCATCGACCGGGCAGCGGCACCCGCCGCCTTGGCATCGGCCGCTCCCATCGCGGCCATCGGCGCCAGCGTGCTGGGTGCTGTCATTTGCGGAATCGCCCTGGCGCCGACCGTGGCGCCGACCACGGTCGCGATACTGATGCTGTTGCCGCTCTCCGCTTTTGAGGCGACAACAGCGCTGCCCGCCGCCGGTGTCCAGCTGTTGCGTTCACGCCTCGCCGCACGCCGCCTGCACGTGCTGATCAACCCGGACAGCGACGACGCGCGCCGTCCGACGGTCCCCGAGATCAACCTCGAACCCGGTGCCAGACTGGCGGTCACCGGCCCCAGCGGCTCCGGGAAGACGACGCTGCTGATGAACCTCGCGGGTCTGCTGCCCGAGGAGATCCCGTCGCAAACCGCCTTCTTTGCCGAGGATGCACATCTGTTCGCGACGACCGTTCGCGACAACCTCCTTGTCGCGCGTGGCGATGCGACCGACGACGAACTCCGTGCAGCCCTGCATCGTGTGGGGCTCGCCAATTGGCTCGACACGCTGCCCGACGGCCTGTCCACCGTCCTCGTCGGCGGGGCCGCGGCCGTTTCGGCGGGGCAGCGTAGAAGACTGCTGCTGGCCCGCGCGCTGGTTTCCAAGATGCCGATCCTGTTGCTCGACGAACCCACCGAACACCTCGACGCCGCCGATGGCGAACGGCTACTCGCCGAAATGCTGACCCCCGGCGCTCTGTTCCCCGCCGAGCGCACGGTCGTCGTCGCCACCCATCACCTGCCGGCCGACTTTGAAAGTCCCGCCCTCAATCTCGGAGCCTGCGAGTAACCTCAGACACCATGAGCGAGCCGGACAAACCCGAAACGCCACCCCCGCCGACGAGGACGGTGGACAGGCCGTCGG
>NZ_MVIM01000023.1 GCF_002086795.1 Mycolicibacterium tusciae
CCGCCTCGTCAACAAAGACGGCGGCTGGACCACCACCATCAACGACCAGGGCGACGCCGAATGGCACCCACCACCCGACCTGGATACCGGCCAAACCCGCACCAACTACCACCACCGCCCCGAACTACTCCTGCGCCCACCAGACCAGGACGACGGCAACACCGAACGCGGACCCTAGGCCGGCGTCCGAGATCTACTTCGCGTCGAGGAGCGCCTGCTTGGCCGCGTTGTAACCGGGCACGAAAGTGATGCCGGGGCCACCGTGGCATCCCGCACTGGCCAGGTAAAGGCCGTCGATCGGAATAGGTTGATCGACATAGCCTTTCGGGCCTGGCCGGTTGGGCCCGATCTGGTCGGGGTGGATCAGTCCGTGGCAGTAGTCGCCGCCCGGCGCCCCGAACATCGTGCCCATGTGCTTGGGAGTGAAGGTGGTGTGTTTGAGAATCAGGCTCTCGAAATTGGGCGCCAACCTGGTGATCTTGTCGATCACCCGCTGCCCCATCTCGGCCTTCATCTCCCCATAGCTCGAATCCGACTCCTCGATGGGGAACCACAACGAGAACGCCGATGCCGCGTGCTTGCCTTCCGGCGCCAGGCCCGGGTCGTTCACCGACGGTATCTGCAGTGCGATGGACGGGTCGGCGGGCACGATGCCGTGCCTGCACTCCTCCCACTGCCGCTGCAGTTCCTCGGGGGTGGAGAAGATTCCGATATTCGACTGCATCGCCGGATCGTTGAGCAGTTCGTAGGGCGCCGCGAAGTCCGGTATGCCGTCGAGCGCGAAGTGCATTTGCAGATAGCTGCCGCGGTGGTCCTGACCGGAGAAGCGTTCCCGAACATCGGCGGGCAGCGCGGCGGGATCGATCATGCCGTTGATGGTGAGATCCGGTGCGACACCTGAGATCACGATGGGCGCGGTGATGACCGTCCCGTCCTCCAGGCGCACACCGCTCACCCGGCTGTCGGCGACCTGGATCTCTTCGACCTTGCTGCGCAACCGCAATTCGCCGCCGGCCGAGGTGAACACGTCACACAGGTGCGACGTCAACGCGCCGATGCCACCCTGGAGTTTCTTCACCAGCAGGGCGTTCTCATCCGGAACGGCGAAACCGTAGGCCAGCGCCGCCGCGGTACCCGGCGTCGCGGGGCCGCGATAGGTGGTGTTGCATGCGAGCAACGAGAGCATGCCGCGCAGCGCTCCGTGCTTCTCCCTGTCGGGCAGGTAGCGGTCGATCACATCAGTGACCGAGCCGAAGAGCAGATCGGTGATGGTCTGCCGCTCGAATTCGTTTGTCGCGCAGGCATACATCTCGTCGAGTGTCTTGGGCGGCTGGCCGGCTTCGAACCGGCCGAGCGCGCGCGTCGGCGCCTGACACCACGCCATCAGACCGGCCATCCCGTTCACGGCCTCCGCGCCGTGTACCTCGTTGATGTGCGTCATCAGCTTCATCGGGTCGGTGTAGTAAACGAGCGGTTCGTCGCCGACGCCGCGCAGTGACACCGACATCACGTCCAGGTCGACGGTCGGCAACTCGTCGAGTCCGAGTTCGCGGCTGACCACGGCCGAGGTCGGAATCTGCACCGACCCTGCGATCTCGAATCGGTAGCCGTCGAACAGCTCGACGGTGGAGGCCATTCCGCCGGCATACAGCTTGAAGTCGAGGCAGAGCGTCCGCAGCCCCGCCTTCTGGAGAAGTGCGGCAGCGGTCAACCCGTTGTGGCCCGCGCCGACGACGATCGCATCAAAGTCAGCCATGCGCTGAGGCTGACACGCGCTATAGGTTTTGTCAATATTGACAAAACTTTCAGCTGATCCCCTTGGCGAGTGTGTCCAGCGCCTCCCGGGTCAACCGCGACAACTCGGGCAGTGAGCGCTCTTGGCCGAGCATCCACACCTCCATCGCACCGAAGACCGCCGCCGCGATGCACCGCGCGGTGATCGCCACGCGCATTGCCTCGTCGGTACCCGGTGCGGGTGGGTTCTCCTCGGAAAGGCGATGCACGATCGCCTCGGCGAAATCAGCCTCGACCTGCCGGATATGCCGCACGATCCGGTCGGGTTCGATCTCCTGTGCGCGCAGTGCGGCGGTCTGCGCGACAGCCCAGTCGTCGTACGGGCGCGCCATCATCGCGGCGTGCACCGAATCCATGATCGACTCGTCGGGATCGCGCTGCGCCAGCGCCGTCCTGAACCACTGCAGGCCGGCGTAGTCGGCGAACAGTAGATCGTGTTTGGACGCGAAATGCCGATAGAACGTCCGCAGCGAAACGCCGGCATCGGCCGCGATCTGCTCGGCCGAGGTGTCTTCGACCCCCTGGGCGAGAAACCGCACCACCGCGGCCTGCCGCAACGCCTCGCGCGTGCGCTCACTTCGTGCCGTCTGGGCGGGTCGGACCATGTGGAGAAACTACCGCACCAAGTTCTGTCACTATTGACAAAACTTCAGACCCTGGTGAGACTCCGCCTTTATGGTTTCCCTGATCGTCCACCTCGTCCTCGGGTTCGCGACGATGGCTTTCATCGTCAAGACGAACCCGGCGATCTTCGCGCGCTATTCGTCCGGCCCTCAGGTCACCGGGCTCGAGCTCTTCTACTATGTCGCCGGTATCGCGTCGGTCGTGCTCGGCTACTACTTCAACAACCAGTACGTCGCGGAGTACGCGCCGCCGGGCGGTGTGCACAACTTCATCTGGGGACCCGGCAGTTGGTCGGAGTTCATCACGCTGGGGTACGCCAACCCGGCTGCGAGCTCGGCGAGCCAGGACTACACAATTATGAGCCTGCTGCTGTTTCCGCTGTGGTCCATCGTCGACGGCCGTAGGCGAGGCATCAAACACGCGTGGCTCTTCTGTGGATTCATCCTGTTCGCCAGCTCGGCATTCGCGTGGGCGGCCTACCTCGCCGTCGTCGAACGCCAGCACCGGCACCAGCAGCTCGGAGCGCAGCTGCAATCCGCGGTCTGACACCCGGGAGGCGGCCTACAGTCAAGGCATGATCACAGACGATCTGCGCGAGCGCCGCCTCGAGGTGATCCGGGAGCACATGGACACCGAGGTGACCAAGGAGTTCGACCGCACCCTGGCCACCTTTAACGGCCGCCCGCACTACGAGATCATGGCCACCGGACAGGTCTTCGACGGCGACGACGAAGTCATGGGCTACTACCGGACCACCAGGACCGCGTTCCCGGACCAGCGGCACGACAACGTCGTATGCCACGTCGCCGATGATGCCGTCATCGTCGAATTCGACCTACTGGGAACCAATCTCGGCGAGTTCTACGGCCTGCCGCCGACCGGCAAGGCGTTCCGGGTGCCGATCATCGCGGTGTTCTACTTCGACGGCGACCGCGTCGTCAACGAACGCATCTACTTCGACTCGGCCAGCCTCGTCACGCAGATCGGGCGGGGCGAACTGCTCGCTATGGCGGGAGAGCTGTGAAGGTCCACCATCTCAACTGCGGGACGATGAACCCGTACATCGCGCCGCGGATCGTCTGCCACGTCCTGCTCGTCGAGACCGACAACGGCCTGGTGCTCGTCGACACCGGATACGGGACGCGCGACTGCGACGACCACGCCCGGGTCGGGCCCACCCGCTACCTGTTCAAGCCGGTGTTCGACCACGGCGAGACGGCACTGCGCCAGGTGGAGCGGCTCGGGTTCACCCGCTCCGACGTCCGCCACATCGTCGTCACGCATTTCGACATGGACCACATCGGCGGCATCTCCGACTTCCCCGATGCCCAAGTCCACGCCACCAGCGCCGAAATCAAAGGAGCGGTAAGGGAACCGACGTTTCAGGAGAAGATGCGCTTTCGCGCCGTCCAATGGGCGCATGGCCCCAAGATCGTGGAGCACGAGCCGGCAGGCGAGAAGTGGCGAGGATTCGCCGCCGCCAAAGAGCTCGACGACATCGCACCGGGAATCGTCCTGGTGTCGCTGCCCGGCCACACCCGGGGACACGCATGTATCGCCGTCGACGCCGGGAACCGCTGGGTGCTGCACTGCGGTGACGCGTTCTACCAGCAGGGCACCCTGGACGGCATCTCTGAGGTCCCCCGGCCGATCAGGATCATCGAGCCTCTTCTCGCATTCGACCGAAAGAAGGTGCTGGACAACCATGCTCGCCTCACCGAGCTCTACCAGCGTCAGGAGCCCGACCTGTTAATGGTCTGCGCCCACGACGCCGATCTGTACGAACACGCGAAAGCGACTGCGTAACCGTGCGCGCCGTCGTCATCACCAAGCACGGTGATCCCTCGGTGCTCAAGGTCGAACAACGACCGGAACCGCCGCCCCCCGGGCCGGGCCAGGTCCGCATCGCGGTGCACGCCGCCGGAGTCAACTTCGCCGACCATCTCGCGCGCGTGGGCCTCTACCCCGAAGCACCCAAACCGCCATCCGTGGTCGGCTACGAAGTCTCGGGGACGATCGACGCGGTCGGTGCGGGCGTCGACGAAGCACGTGTGGGCCAAAGAGTCTTGGCTGGAACGCGTTTCGGTGGATACGCCGAAATCGTGAACGTCAAGGCTGCCGATACGGTTCCGCTTCCGGACCGCCTGACCTTCGAGCAGGGCGCCGCCGTTCCGGTCAACTACGCGACCGCATGGGCCGCGCTACACGGATACGGCTCGCCGAAGGCCGGTGAACGCATCCTCATCCATGCGGCGGCCGGCGGTGTCGGTACCGCGGCCATCCAGCTCGCCAAACCCACGGGCGTCGAAATCCATGGCACCGCCTCACCGGGGAAGCATCAGGTGCTCAAGGACATGGGCGTGGACCGCACCATCGACTACCGCCGTGACGGGTGGTGGAAGGATCTGCCGCCCTACGACATGGTGCTCGACGCGATAGGCGGTGCATCGCTGCGCCGCTCCTACAACCTGCTCCGGCCCGGTGGCAAATTGATCGCGTACGGCATCTCGGCGTTGCAGCAGGGCGAGAAGCGTTCTCTACGTACCGTTTTGCCTCAGCTGCTACCGATGCTGCGCGGGTTCAACCTGACCAAACAGCTTTCGGACTCCAAGGCAGTCATCGGCCTCAACATGCTGGCGCTCTGGGATGACCGCGGCACACTCGAACCGTGGATCGGGCCCCTGGCAAAGGCATTGGCCGACGGCGTCGTCACGCCGATCGTGCACGCCGCCGTGCCGTTCGACAACGCGCGCGAGGCGCACCGCATCCTCGCCGCGCGTGAGAACATCGGCAAGGTCGTGCTGGTCCCCTAGCTCGAGGCGCGCCTTCGCAGGACGCTCTGCAGCCGGCCGAGCACGTCGTAATAGTGCGTCGGCGCCATTCGCGCCAAAGCGTCGAACATGTAGGCGTCGGGTCCGACGAGTATCCGCGCCTTGCCGGACTCCACACCGCGATGGATGATCTCGGCGGCCTTGTCGGGCTGCGTCATGGTGATGTTCGCGAACTCCTTGGCCATCTGCTCCTGGGTGCGGCCTCGGCCCTCGGGATCTGTGCGCATCCGACCGTTGCGCACGATGTTGGTGTTTATCCCGCCCGGGTGCACGTTGATGGCAGTGACGCCGGTGCCGCGCAGCTCTTGACGAAGGGCGTCGGTGAAGCCGCGGACGGCGAACTTGGCTGCGCAGTAAGCACTCTGGGTCGGCATGCCGACCAGACCGAAGACGCTCGACGTGTTGACGATCACGCCCTCATCCTGTTCGACGAGGATGGGCAGAAACGCCCTCGTGCCGTTGACGACGCCTCCGAAGTTGATGCTCCACAGCCATTCGTCGTCCTCGGGGACTGCGTCGAGCACGCTCGATCCGACGGCAACGCCGGCGTTGTTGAACACCGCGCCGAGTGGCTGGGGTGCCCAGTCACGTACCTCTGCGGCGAAGTCGCGCTGCGCCTGCGCATCGCTGACGTCGAGAACCCGCAGCAGGGCTGGGCCAGGCAACGACGCCTCGGTTTCCTTCAGTCCGGCCTCGTCGACGTCGGCGATGGCGACCGGGCAGCTGTGCGCCGACAACCGTTGCGCCAGAGCGCGACCGATACCCGATGCCGCGCCGGTGATGACCGCGGTGCGGCCACTTATCGTCCTATGCTTCTTGCTCATGCGTTCTCCTCGCGGTCGGTGTGGGTCAGAGCTGCGCCGCGGCGCGCGGCAAATTCTGCGCCAGTGAAGTGGTCGGTGATCAGGTCGACGATTTGGCCCCATGCCCCGACGGGCAGGTCGTGCCCGAGGCCGACGATCGTCTCGAGGCGTGCGCCCGGTATCGCTCGGGCGGTCGCAGCTCCGCCGGTCGGATGAACCATCCGGTCTCGGTCGTTATGGATGACCAGGGTCGGTACGTCGATGTGGGCGAGCTCGGCGGTGCGGTCGCCAGACGCGAAGATGCCCGCCAGCTGCCGTGCGATTCCCGCCGGGCTGGGGTCGCGGTCGAAGGCGATGCCGGCATAGGTGCGCACCGCCTCCTCGTCGAAGGGAAATCCGTGGGATCCGATGTGGGCGAAGATGTTCGCGGCGCGATCCATTTCGTCTTCCCTCGTCCGCGGTGGCTTCGACGTCAGCATCCGTCGCCACGTGGACAGCGCGGGCCGTCCCAGCCGACGCGCCCCCGTCGTCGACATGATCGAGGTGAGTGTGCGCACCCGGCCCGGATGATGCGCGGCGACGGTCTGCGCGATCATGCCGCCCATCGACACGCCCACCAGGTGCGCGTCTCGGTATCCGAGCGCATCCATCAGGCCGACGGTGTCGCGCGCCATATCACCCAGGTGGTACTGATGCCGGGCATCGCCGCCGCGCAACATGGCCACCGGATTGGGCGGACGATAGGACATGTGGGTGGAACGGCCGGCGTCGCGGTTGTCGAACCGGATCACGTGATAGCCGAGTCCCACAAGTCTTGCGGCGAATTCGTCGGGCCAGGAATGTAATTGCTGCCCCAGGCCGGCGATCAGCATGACGGGTGGATCGGCTGGGTCGCCGGTGTGGTGGTAGCAGAGTTCGATGCCCCGGCCGACGTCGACGACGGTCTCGTTCGCCGTCACGCCGATATCCTCGCCGCGCCGGAAGAACTGGTCTGCGGAGCTGCGGCACGACGGCGATATACGACCGCCCGGCCACCGCGACCGGGCGCGGTGGCGACGCCGCGGGAATGCCTGCGCTCACCCGCGGTGTAGGTGCTGCCGAACTCGAACTCGCGCATCAGCGTTCGCAGCGTCACGACCATCTCCATGTTGGCGAACGCGGCCCCGATGCAGCGGCGAACGCCGCCGCCGTAGGGAATCCACGCGTAGTTATCCGGTGGATTGCCGACAAACCGGTCAGGATCGAATACCTCCGCGTTGGGGAAACTGCTCGCAGCAACGTGCGCCAGGGTGATGCTGGCCATCACGACGTGACGCTCGGGAATGACCCAATCGCCCAGCCGGATCCGCGTTTTCGTGATTCGCGCCGTGCCGTTGATGACGGGCCGGGTCCGCTGGACCTCCCAGATGGTGGCCTGGACGAGTTCAGACCCGCCCGCGTCGACCTCAGCGGCCAGGCGCGACAGGAGCCGCGGGTGCCTGCGCAGCCGCTCGACCGTCCACGCCAGGGTGGTGGCGGTGGTCTCGTGTCCGGCGGCCAGCAGCGTGAGCAGTTCGTCGGCCACGTGGTCGTCGGCTATGGGTAACCCGTCGTCGTACCGCGCCTGCAGCAAGAGGGACAGGACGTCGGTGCGCTGCTCAAACTCCGGGTCGTTGCGGATATCGGCGATGAGGCGGGCGATGATCTCGTCGTAGCGCCTGCGGTTCTCGGCGAGTTTCCGCCCGGGGCTGCGCGGTCCGAAATCCCTGCGTACCACCGGCGGCATGACGGCCAACCGAGAGGCGTACAACACCATCTGCGGCAGACAATCGCGCAGTTCGTCCAGGGCCGTCCCCTCTGCGCCGAACACCGTGCGCAGAATGGCGTTCAGGGTGATGCGCATCATCGAGGGCATGGTCTCGAATTCCTGACCTTCGGGCCAGGACGCCACCTCACGCATGACCTCCTCTTCGACGATCGCCTCGTAGCCGGCCATCCGCTTGCCGTGGAACGGCGGAACCAGAAGCTTGCGACGTTCACGGTGCTCGGCGCCCGCGAGACTGAACGTCGAGCCCGGGCCGAACATCTCGCCGAGTACCCCGGCTCGTGCGATCAGGTCGGGTTTGGCCGTGAACAACTCCTTGATCAGGACCGGATCGCCGACAACAACGGTCGGGCCGAAAATCGGCAGGTTGAGCGTGAATGTGGGGCCGTATCGCCTGGACACGGCGGCGACCGCCTTATCCCGGGCAGCGAGGAATCCCACGCCCTGCAGCAACTTGGGTATGCGCGGCGCCGGTGGCAAGCGCACCGGGTCCGTGGTCGGCTCGGCCATATGATCCCTCCGTGGTACACCATCGTACCAACGGAAGATATGCGCTCCGCCAGAAAGACGCAACTAATCCCGGCGGGTCGTGACGGAGTACTCCACGGATTGGCCGTCGACCGTCGTTACTCGAACGAAGTCAACGACGGGGCCATCGAGGCAGAACGCCTCTGGAGTGGCCAGGGCCGGGATCGAACCGGCGACCTTCCGCTTTTCAGGCGGACGCTCGTACCAACTGAGCTACCTGGCCGGAAGGCACCGGCCGTATCGATAACCGAAGTGCCTCGCCAATAGTGGCGACCCTGACGGGACTCGAACCCGCGACCTCCGCCGTGACAGGGCGGCGCGCTAACCAACTGCGCCACAGGGCCTTGCTTTTCTACGCTTGCGGCTTCCAATCGTACGGTGCCGCGCGTACCCCCTACGGGATTCGAACCCGCGCTACCGCCTTGAAAGGGCGGCGTCCTAGGCCGCTAGACGAAGGGGGCCAGCCGAATCTCTCCGGGGTACTCACAACGCTGTGACGCTGGGAGCCTCGCTAGCTTAGGGTACGGACACCCCAATCCTCAAACGCGGTGCCCGACGGCACCCAGTATCCTGATGCCTCGCGCCCCTATAGCTCAGTTGGTAGAGCTACGGACTTTTAATCCGCAGGTCCCAGGTTCGAGCCCTGGTGGGGGCACCAGAAGTACGAGTTCGCAAGCCGCACCGACTGGCGCGGTGCAGCGCACCCTATCTACGACGGCACGCGGCGTTCAGAAATGCGTGCCTGGAGAATCACCCGCTCGAGCGCTTGAATGTCGGATTCGATCATGCGCGACAGCCAGTACGCGAATATGAATGCGGCAATTCCCCCGATACACACCACCCTGATCGGCACGATGATTTCGGCGATCTCGGACGCGGTCAGGAAGCTGACGGCCATGATGCTAAGCAACGGCACCGAGGCCGCGATCGCGAGATAGCGCGACAGTCGACGGCTGAGTGCTCGTAGCTGTTCGGCATCCCGCTGATCCGTCTGTCCGTGTGCCACCAATTCCGGGTAGACGCTGCGCACGATGAAAAAGGTCAAGAGAAAGAACGGATACGCGATCGCGATCGCGCCGCCCACCGCGTGGGACCCCACGAAGTGGATCGCGGATCTACCGGGCATTCCACCCGCAACGGACTGCAGGATGAGCGCAAACGTCAGCCCAGACATCACCCACGAGCCAATGACGATGAACACCACCCGTTCGCTTGCGACGAGGCAATCGTGGCGCGCTCGGGCCAATGCTTCTGCAGGCGGTGCCGGCCCACGCCGCAGGCGCCGCGGGACGAAGATCACGTAACGGTTCGAATAGACCGCCAACACAATGCCGAGCGGCCAGACGAGTAGGTTGAGCAGCGTCGTGAGCTGCATGAACCGGTCTTGGCCGTGCTCGGAAAGCTTGCTGACGATGAGCAGCTGATTGTGGTAGATGGTGTAGGCGGCGGCCAACGCATTGGGAATCACGACGGCCGGCACGGCAATCGGCAGAAAGTACGGCCGCAGACGCAGCCGCCAGCTTCGTTCAGGTGGATCCACCAGGTCACGCGCTTGCGGATCAAGGCACAACTGCAGTTGCTCGGCGAGTTCAGCCCCCGAGGCCCAGCGTTGATCACGGTCTGCGCTCAGTGCCTTCAGCAGAACTCGACGCAGCGCGGTAGGACAGTCACTCGGTAGCGCCGCGAGTGCTTCCGACGTAATCCCTCCTGCACGGGTGGACAGCATCAGATCGAGCGCGGTGGTATCGCCGACCAATTCGGCCGAGGCCGCGCGAGCAGCCTGCGCCGCGGAATCATCGAACGGTTTCATGCCCGTCAGCAGTTCCCACAGCATGACCGCGAGTGAGTAGATGTCACTGCGGGTGTCGAGGTTTGCCGCGTCATGGACGTGCCCGGGCCGGGTGGCCATGAGCTGCTCGGGAGACATATAGGACAGTGAGCCGCCGAAGTAGGTGAACGGGCTTGCGCCGGATAGGTTTCGGGCGAAGCTGATGTTGAAGTCCGCGAGTTTGGGGGTGCCATCGGGCGCAAGCAATACGTTGGCGGGCTTGATGTCGCGGTGCAGGACGCCCCGCGAATTCGCATAGTGCAATGCTTCAGCCAGTCGTTTCCCCAGCCATGCGACCGTCTCGGGCCAGGAAAGGGTCGCGAGCTCAGCGCGACCGGTTGATTCGGTCGGCCGGCTCTCCCCGCGTGACTCCAGCGCGACGTCTACCGCGTCGAGCAGCGCCTGACCGGATTCGGGTCGCCGCTCGTCACCGAAAATCAGTCGACCGAGGTCGAGCAGCGTCCCGCCGGGCACATATTGCATGTAAAGCAGCCGCCAGTCCCGGTCTCGGAGTATCCGCTGGTCGAAGACCCGGACGATGTAATCGTGATCAAGCTGGGCGAGGGTCTGCCCTTCCTCGCCGCGGTTCGCGGAGATCTTCACCGCCACCAGGCGTTGCATAGACCGTTGACGAGCTAAAAAGACTCGCGCGAATGCGCCGCTGCCGAGTTCGACGAGCAGGTCGAAGTCATCGAGCCGCTGGCCGACCTCGATCCGCGCGATCTGGGATGGCCCGGAAAGGTCAAACGACGAGCCGAGTGTTCGGGTGCCGCTTCGTGTTTGGTCCACCGTGTCGGCCGACACTTGAGTTGGAGCGAACTCGGCTTGCCGGCGGGCACTCGGATCGGTCATTGACACCCTCGTTCCAGGTCATCTGCATCTTAACGCTGCAGCACCGGTGGCCTTGGAATTCCTGGTTCAGGTGCCCGCGCCGACTACGAACACCGGTTGAGCCTGCGCAGGGGGCTGGTTCCGGATTCGCAAAACCGATGCCGGATCAGGTGTTTCGATAGTGTGGCATGGACGGATCACACCGTCTGACGTCAGGTCTCAGACCTTAGGTGAGTAGTAATGCGGGTTATCGCGGTACTCCACCGGCGGAAGATTGCGCGCCGGCGTCTCGACCAACGGTGAGTCCGCGGGCAGCCGGCCGCTGGCACGATCCCACGCAGATCGCTTGCGCGGGTGCATCATCACGCGTTTGGGCAGCACCTTGACGGCGTGATACACCACCTTGCCGAACAGTTTGTGCAGCCGCTCCTGGCGGGGCGTCCAGGTGTAGCCCATCAGGTCACGCACCGCCGGATCGAACAGGCCGACGGTCGTGAAATTGAAAAACCGCTGCATCCCCAGGATGTTCAGCTTCCACATCCAATCGGGCATCCAGTTCAGCGAGGGGTGCTTCGGCATCGATGACAGATCGAGCACCTCGCGTGCGGCCCAGTTGTTCTCCAACACGTTGTGGCACATGTGATCCCAGTACTCCTGGAATTCCTTCCACGACTTCGGCACCGGCCGCATGCTCATGCCGTACATGCGGTACCACACGATGTGCTCGTCGAACAGCTGCCGCTTCTGCGCCTCCGTGAGCCCGCCGCCGAGCCATTCCGCCGCCAGCAGCGTCGACTTGAAGAACGTCGCGTGTGCCCAATAGAAAACGTCGGGGTTCAGGGCGCTGTAGCGACGACCCTGATCGTCGACGCCCTTGATCCCGATGTGATAGTCGCGGACCTGTACCCCGGTCTGGGGCGCGCGGTCACCGTCGAACACCACGCCCCCGATCGGATACACCGACCGGAACAGCCGCGGCATCCTTTCCATGAAGAAGATCGAGTGCTCCTGGACTGCGGCACCCAGCTGTGGATGCATGTTCTGCATCGAGCCGGCCCAGGGCCCCTGCAGCATTCCGGTCCACCGACCGAAGTACTTCCACGTCAGCGAGTCGGGCCCCAGCGACTGCGGCGGAGCGTCGTATCCCCCTGACGACACAGGGCACCCGGCTGCCACAGGAGACTCGTCTCTGTGCACGGGGCATGTCGCGGACGTATCTTGAGTCACTGGGTTAGCTTCCCATCCAGTCAGAACGACCTATTCTGACTACACGCGTTGTCAGAATGAAGTCTAGGAGGGATGTGGCGTCGGGTCAACGACGGGGCCGATGGTCCGGTGTGCCCCTGGAGGACCGGCAGGCATTGCGCCGCGACGAGCTGATCGCCGCAGGCGTCGCCCGTCTCGGTGGCGCGCAGGGGCCGGCCCTGACCGTGCGCGGGGTGTGTCAGTCGGCCGGGCTGACCGAACGCTACTTCTACGAGAGCTTCACCGACCGGGATGAGTTCGTCCGCGCGGTCTACGACGACGTCTGCGCGCGGGCCATGTCCGCGCTGACCACGGCGAAAACCCCGCGCGACGCGGTCGAGCAGTTCGTCGCGCTCATGGTCGACGATCCAGCGCGCGGCCGGGTTCTGCTGCTGGCGCCCGAAAAGGAACCGGTACTGACCCGCTCGGGCGCCGAATGGATGCCGAGCTTCATCGAACTCGTGCAGCGCAAGCTGACGCGCATCGGGGACCCCGTCCAGGCAGCCATGGTCGCCACTGGCCTGATCGGCGCTTTGACGGCGTTGTTCACCGCCTACTTGAACGGCAGACTCACAGCCTCACGCGAGCAGTTCATCGACTACTGCGTGGAGATGCTGGTCAGCCGCGTATCCAGCTACTGATCCCTAATTGTCGGGGATCTCAGGTCCTGCCAGCTCCTGCTCTTCCTGCTCGGCGGCTTCTTTCTCGGCCTCCGACTTGGCCTCGCGGCCGAGCGGATGCTGGACAGAAGTGCCGGGGTTGGTCGCAGAGGCGTAGGCGCCGCTGCAGTTCAGCGCGACATTGACCTGAGATTCGTCTGACGAATCGATGCGCAGGAACGATGCGTCCCATGCGTTCGTGACGATGCAATCGCCCTCGTCGAGCTTGTCGCCGAACCGCGACGCGACGACGGCGGAACCGCCGCCCTCCTCGATCGCCTCTAGAGCATCCGAGTACGTGTCACCCACGACATCAGGGGCGGCTGATGCGATGCCCGCCCCGAACAACAAAGACGTGGCTGCCGCGACGGCAAACGCCGAGCCGGCCCCTAGAACGATGAGCTTCTTCACGTGCACCCGACCTCCACAGTCAATGACCTCAAACCTGGTGATGACCGTAGCTTATGGCCTTCCGGTCGGGGCCGCTACCGGGGGAGGCTAGCCACTGGAGGCAGCCGCTTGGGCCTGCCTCTGCTGCGCTGCCCGCTTCGCGGCTTCCTGCTCGGCCTTCAGCTTTGCCTCGCGACCGACCGGGCTCGCCAAGGAGTTGCCCGACGAGCCCGGGCCCGCCAGAACGCCGTTGCAGTTGAGGGCGAGCAGCACCTCGTTGTTAGCCCGCATACCGCCGCGGACAATGCGCTGATAACCCGCGTCCCAGGCGTTCATCACAAGGCATTTTCCATCTTCCAGACCCGCACCTGTCCGCGTCGCGATGACAGCGGTGCCGCCCGCCTGCTGGATGATCCGCTTGGCGTCGTTATAGGTGCGATCGACAACCTCCGGGGCGGCGTTCGCCGTGCCCGGCCCCAGACACATACCGGTACCGGCAACCACCACCGCGGCCATCCCACGGGCAACGATTTTGAGCATGTTCACCTGAGCCCGTCCTCCTAGTCGTCTGCGCCTGGCGAATGGGCTTGCAATTGTTTGCCCGGCGAAATGGTAGCCAGCACACGTGAGTCCCGTGTGGCTTATGTGACACGATGCGTGGTGACTTGAATGTCACCGCGGGGCACAGATATATTGAGTGCAACCAACAGGTACAGATAACTTGGGAGGGGCCATGTCGAAAGACCTGACCGACATACAGCTGCTCACCGAACTCGAGCCAGTGGTCGAGAAGAACGTCAACCGGCACCTGACCATGCGCAAGGACTGGAATCCGCACGACTACATCCCGTGGTCGGACGGCAAGAACTATTACGCCCTCGGCGGCAAGGACTGGGACCCCGAAGAGTCGAAGCTGTCCGAGGTCGCCCAGGTCGCGATGCTGACCAACCTGTTGACCGAGGACAACCTGCCGTCCTATCACCGCGAGATCGCGATGAACTTCAGCATGGACGGGCCGTGGGGCTTCTGGGTGAACCGCTGGACCGCCGAGGAGAACCGGCACGGCATCGCGCTGCGCGACTATCTCGTCGTCACCCGCGCGATCGACCCCGTCGAGCTCGAGCAGCTACGCATGGAACAGGTCACCCGCGGCTTCTCACCCGGCCAGAACCAGCAGCTGGAGGGTGACGCCAACCTGTTCGCCGAATCCTTGTTCGACTCCGTCATCTATGTGACATTCCAGGAGCTGGCCACCCGCGTGTCACACCGCAACACCGGCAAGGCCTGCAACGAGACCGTCGCCGACCAACTGCTGCAACGGGTTTCGGCGGACGAGAACCTGCACATGATCTTCTACCGTGACGTCTCGGCTGCTGGATTCGATATCGCCCCCAACCAGGCGATGCATTCGCTGCACAAGGTGCTGACCAACTTCAAGATGCCCGGATACACGATCCCGGACTTCCGGCGTAAGGCTGTCACCATCGCCTCAGGCGGTGTCTACGACCCGCGCATCCACCTCGATGATGTCGTGATGCCGGTGCTCAAGAAGTGGCGCATCTTCGAACGCGACGACTTCACCGGTGAGGCCGCCCGGCTGCGTGACGAGCTGGCCGTCCACGTCGAAGAGCTCGAAGACACCTGCGTGAAGTTCGAAATCGCCAAGCAGCGCAGGCTCGAACGCATCGCCAAGGTGGCCGAGAAGAAGGCCGCCAAGAACCTCCTGGTGGCCTCATCGGCGTCCTGACCGACGCCCGCCCAGCGCTGCAGATCGGTTCCATCGCGCTGCGCAGCCCCGTCGTGCTGGCACCGATGGCGGGCGTCACCAACGTCGCCTTCCGCACGCTGTGCCGCGAACTGGAAATGGCCAGGGCCGGCACCGTCAGCGGGCTCTACGTATGCGAGATGGTGACGGCCCGGGCACTCGTCGAGCGCCACCCCTCGACCATGCACATGGTCACCTTCGCCGACGACGAAACCCCGCGATCGCTTCAGCTGTACTCCGTTGATCCGCACAACACCTATCTGGCCGCGAAGATGATCGTCGACGAGGGCCTGGCCGATCACATCGACATGAACTTCGGCTGCCCGGTTCCCAAGGTCACCCGACGCGGTGGCGGGGCGGCGCTGCCGTACAAGCGCAGGCTGTTCGGGCAGATCGTGGCCGCGGCGGTGCGCGCCACCGAGGGCACTGACATCCCGGTGACGGTGAAATTCCGGATCGGAATCGATGACTCTCATCACACCCACCTCGACGCCGGCCGGATCGCCGCCGAGGAGGGCGCCGCCGCCGTCGCGCTTCATGCGCGCACTGCTGCACAGCGATACTCCGGCGAGGCGGACTGGGAACAGATCGCCGCGCTGAAACAGCACGTCACGACGGTTCCTGTGCTCGGCAACGGCGACATTTTCGAAGCCGCCGATGCGCTGGCGATGATGGATGTGACCGGTTGCGACGGCATTGTGATCGGTCGGGGGTGCCTAGGTCGCCCCTGGCTGTTCGCCGAATTGTCGGCCGCATTCACCGGCACACCCGCCGCCGCCCCGCCGACACTGGGCCAGGTCGCGTCGATAATCCTGCGCCACGGCGAACTGCTCGCCGCGCATTTCGGCGAGGACAAGGGTATGCGCGACATCCGCAAGCACGTCGCCTGGTATCTCCACGGCTTCCCCGCCGGTGCGGACCTGCGGCGCGCGTTGGCGCTGGTCAAGTCGCTGGAAGAACTGCGGAGCCTGCTGCAGAACCTCGACCAGAACATCGATTTTCCCGCCGCGGCAATGGGGCCGCGGGGCCGGCAGGGCTCACCCGCCGCGGTGTCACTACCCGAGGGCTGGCTAACAGACCCCGACGACTGCACCGTCCCGGTGGGCGCCGAGGTCATGCATTCAGGAGGTTAGGTCGTCTCACAGTCGTCTCCCACCTGAGACGACTCTGACATCACATCTCTCAGGATGTCTCAGTACGATATGAGTCTCGTTCGTAGTCGGCTCCAACGTCGGGGCCACTGGAGTGTTGCTGGGTGCTGTGACCTGTAGGGAAGCACCGGGTACATCGGAGCCCAACGTCGCGCGCGGCGGTTGATGAGTCGGAGGCCGGTAGAAGGATGAGTGACGGCGACAACGCCACTCCTGGCCGTCATGGCCGGGGTGCCTCGTCGTCGCCTGACGACCGGTCCGAGACCTATCAATGGCATACCCGAAGATCTCAGCCGTCGCCAGGCGCCGCGCCGTGGGAGCGCGCACACGTGTCCGACGATGACGATGCGCCAACCGAGGAGCCATCGGCGTCCCCCGCCGGTAACCACACCGACGGAGTGACAGTCGCCGACCTCATCGCCAAGCTCAACGGCGACGAGGCCGTCCCAGCGGAGCTGAAACGACACCGGCCCGACCACAGCACGCCGCCGCCTGCCGATCCGCCGCCGTCTCCGCCGACCGAGGTCATCGATGCCGTGCCGGCGTACGGCCGGCACGAGCGGCCCCTCGGACCCGACATCGACCCTCACGAAGCCGCTGCCGAAGTCCCTGAGGCCGAGGACTACTACGACACCGAGGTCATCCCGGCCGTCGCGATGGACCTGCCGGACCTGACATCCACCCATCGGCACGGCCGCGTTCCGCCGTCTCATGTCGGTGCCGGCCGTCGCCGAACCGATGAGCATCATCCGTCCCGGGGCCGGCACAGGTCGATGGTCGTCGGGCGCGTGGTCACCGCCCTGATCGCCGTGCTCGCTCTTGCCCTCACCGGTGGGGCGTGGCAGTGGCAGTCGGCGAAGAACAACATGCTCAACCGGATCTCCGCGCTCGATCCCGATTCCCGCGACATCCTCGATCCGAACGCACAGTTCGGTGACGAGAACTTCTTGATCGTCGGCGTGGACAGCCGCATGGGCGAGAACGTCGACATGGGTGCGGGCACGACCGACGAGGCCGCGGGCGCGAGGTCGGACACGGTGATGCTGGTGAACATCCCCGCAAACCGTGAACGTGTTGTGGCGGTGTCGTTTCCGCGAGACCTCGCCATCGAGCCCATGCAGTGCGAGCCGTGGGACCCCAAAACCGGGGAATACGGCCCGATCACCGACCCCGAGTCGCCCATGTACGGGGCTGACAGGGTCTACACCGAGTACAAGCTGAACTCCGCGTACGCCGTCGGTGGACCGAAGTGCCTGGTGAAGGTCATTCAGAAGTTGTCGGGCCTATACGTAAACCGTTTCATGGCAGTGGATTTCGCGGGCTTCTCGAAGATGGTCGACGCACTCGGCGGTGTCGAGGTGTGCAGCACCACCCCGCTCGAGGACTACGAGCTGGGCACCGTGCTGGCCAATGCCGGCCGCCAAACGGTGGACGGCCACACCGCACTTCAATACGTGCGGGCACGCCAGATCACGACGGAAACCAACGGCGACTACGGTCGCATCAAGCGTCAGCAGCTTTTCCTGTCCTCGCTGCTGCGCTCGATGATCTCCAAGGAAGTGTTCTTTTCACTCAACAAGCTCAACAACGTCGTCAACATGTTCATCAACGACAGCTATGTCGACAACATGGACACCAAAGACCTGGTCACACTGGGCCAGTCGGTTCAGGGCATCGCCGCGGGCCGGATCACGTTCCTGACCGTGCCGACGACGGGGTACATGGACGAGTACGGCAACGAGCACCTTCGTGAAGAAGACAACCGGGCCATCTTCGACGCGATCATCAACGACGATCCGCTGCCCGAGGAGAAGAACGCCGACAACACCCCGGTGCCCGGCACTCCCGAAAGCCAGACCGAAGCACCCAGTCAGGACGCCGCGGCACCGACCGAGCTCGTCGACACGATCACGACCGACCCGAACGACATCACCGTGCAGGTGTCGAATTCGACGGGCGAAGACGGGCTGGGTGCGACCGCGGCCGGCGAACTCCAGACGCATGGCTTCAACGTCATCACGCCCGACGATTACCCCGGTCCGCTGGACACCACAACGGTGTTCTTCTCCCCGGGCAACGAGCAGGCGGCGGCAACCGTTGCCGCGTCGTTCCCCAACTCGACCATCGAACGCGCGACCAACCTCGGCGACGTCGTTCAGGTGGTACTCGGCAACGACTTCTACTCGGTGACTTCGCCGCCATCGAGCGGATCTCCGGTGCAGGTCCAGGTCGTGCGCGGCACCGGCAGCACAGCGACCGACCTGCCCGAGGATCTGACCGTCACCAACGCCGCCGACACGACCTGCGAATAGCCCTGTCCGCGTAGCATCGTCGGCCTTTCGGCATGCGCCATTCACCTGGCGTTCACCCTGCACGTCGTGACGTTCCGACTGCTCAGACCGTAGGGTGGATACATGCGAACCGCGTACCACGACCAGTTGGATCAGCTATCTGGACAGCTCGGCGACATGTGCGGGCTGGCCGGCGCGGCGATGGAGCGTGCAACCCAAGCCCTATTGCAGGCCGATCTCGTTCTGGCAGAGCAGGTGATCGGCGACCATGAGCAAATCATCGCGATGAGCGCGCGCGCCGAGGAGGCCGCGTTCGTGCTGCTGGCGCTGCAGGCGCCGGTGGCAGGTGATCTGCGCTCGATTGTCACGGCGATCCAGATCGTCGCCGACGTCGATCGGATGGGTGCCCTGGCGCTGCACGTCGCCAAGATCGCCCGCCGTCGCCATCCCCAGCATGCGCTGCCCGAAGAGGTCAACGGCTACTTCGCCGAAATGGGCCGGGTGGCAGTCGAATTGGGTAACAGCGCCCAGGAGGTGCTCGTTACGCGCGATCCGGAGAAGGCGGCACGGATCAGCGAGGAAGACGATGCGATGGACGATCTGCATCGCCACCTCTTCACCGTGCTGATGGACCGCGAGTGGAAATACGGCGTCACCGCCGCGGTCGATGTGACGCTGCTGTCCCGGTTCTACGAGCGCTTCGCCGATCACGCGGTCGAGATCGCCCGGCGGGTCATCTTCCAGGCCACCGGCAACCTCCCAGAGGAAGACCAGCTGACGTCACGCTGAGTCCGACTCACCCCCAAAAGCCGAGAGCCCCCGAGTGATCGGGGGCTCTTGGCTTTTGCGAACTCAGCGCTTAACCGAAGCGGCCGGAGATGTAGTCCTCGGTCGCCTTCTGTGTGGGATTGGAGAAGATCTTCTCGGTCACGTCGATCTCGACGAGCCGACCCGGCTTACCGGTGGCCTCCAGATTGAAGAAAGCCGTCTGGTCACTGACCCGAGCCGCCTGTTGCATGTTGTGGGTCACGATGACGATTGTGTAGTCCTGCTTGAGCTCTGAGATCAGATCCTCGATCGCCAACGTCGAAATCGGATCCAGCGCTGAGCATGGCTCGTCCATCAGCAGCACGTCCGGTTGCACCGCGATCGCGCGCGCGATGCACAGTCGCTGCTGCTGCCCACCGGACAGGCCGCCGCCGGGCTTGTCCAGCCGGTCCTTGACCTCGTTCCAGAGGTTGGCGCCCTTGAGCGAGCGCTCGGCGACCTCGTCGAGCGTCTTCTTGTTGCGTGCGCCTTGCAGCTTCAGGCCCGCCACCACATTGTCGCGAATCGACATGGTGGGGAACGGGTTCGGCCGCTGGAACACCATGCCGATGGTCTTGCGGACGCTCACCGGGTCGATGCCCGAAGCGTAGATGTCCTCGCCGTCCAGCAGCACCGAGCCTTCCACCCGGGCACCGGGCAGGACTTCGTGCATGCGGTTGAGAGTGCGCAGCACCGTCGATTTTCCGCAGCCCGAGGGGCCGATGAAGGCTGTGACGCTTCGCGGCGTGACAGACAGGCCCACGTCGGCGACGGCGTGGAACGAACCGTAGTAGATGTTGAGATCTTTGAGATCCAGCCGCTTGGCCATGAGGCTCCTAAACTCTGTTCCGCGTCAGGTATCGGTTGATGAATGCAGCGCCGAGGTACAGCACCGCGATGATCAAGATGAGGGTCAGCGCGGCACCCCAGACTCGCAGCGCGCCTGCCGCTTCCGGATTGACCAGCTCGGTGTAGATCAGCAGTGGCAGCGACGCCATGTTGCCCTCGAAAGCGTCCATGTTGATCGACCGGCTGTAGCCGACGAGCACCAGCACCGGAGCCGTCTCCCCCATCACCCTGGCAAGGGCCAACAGGATGCCGCTGATCATGCCCGGCAACGCGGTGGGCACGACGACGCGCGCGATGGTCTTCCATTTCGGAATGCCCAACGCGTACGACGCTTCGCGTAGCTCGTCAGGTACGAGTTTCAGCATCTCCTCGGTGTTGCGCACGACGACGGGAAGCATCAGCAAGACCAATGCCAGCGACACCGCAAAGGCGCTCTGCTCGAATCCCAGGGTCGCGATCCACAGCGCGAAGATGAAGAGCGCAGCCACGATCGACGGCACGCCGGCGAGAATGTCGACCATGAACGTGGTTACCTTGGCGAACCGGCCCCGGCCGTATTCGACCAGATACACCGCGGCCATGACACCCAGCGGCACCGACAGCACCGCGGCGATCGCGGCCTGGATCAGGGTGCCGTAGATCGCGTGATAGACACCGCCGGCCATCTCCTCGGGAAGCACGCCGGCCAGCGAATTGGTCCACCACGTCGAGGACGTGATCGCAGTGATGCCCTTGGCCAGCACGGTGTAGATGAGCCAGACCAACGGGACCATCGCGACCACGAACGACGCGGTGAAAAGTGTTGTCGCGAGGCCGTTCTTGAGCTTGCGACTAGTGCTGACCGGGTGGAAGGTGGGGGCCTTCACCGGCTGGTCCAGTGTTGCCGTCATCCTCCGCTAACCCTTCCGCCGGCCGCTGCCCGGGCCAGCGCGTTGACCACGAAGGTCAGCGCGAAGAGCACGAAGCCGGCGGCGATGTAAGCGCCTGTGGGCAGTGGCGCGCTGAACTCCGCTGCTGCCGAGGCGATCTTGGACGCGAACGTGTAGCCGCCGTCGAACAGCGACCAGTGGCCGGCCTGCGCAGCGGTGCGCAGGATGATCAGGATCGCGATCGTCTCACCGAGCGCGCGGCCCAACCCGAGCATCGACGCCGCGATCATGCCGCTGCGGCCGTAGGGGAACACGGTCATCCGGATGACTTCCCACTTGGTCGCGCCGAGCGCCTGCGCGGCCTCGACGTGGCCGCGCGGCGTGAGTGCGAAAACCTCGCGGGTGACCGAGGTGATGATCGGGAGAATCATCACGGCGAGCACTATTCCCGCGGTGAAGATCGTTCCACCGCCGGCCAGTGACACGTTGCCCTGCGAGAAAAGGAAGAACCAGCCGAGATTCTCGTTGAGGAAGGTCGCGACCGGGGTAAGCCACGGAGCCAGCACGAATATGCCCCACAGACCGAAGACGATCGACGGCACCGCCGCCAAAAGATCCACCAGCATTCCGAACGGCCGTGCCAACCGCTTCGGGGCGTAGTTCGTCAAGAACGCCGCAATGCCGATCGCGATGGGTACGGCGATGATCAGGGCGAACACCGAGCTGAGCACCGTCACCATGAACAGGTCGCGGATGCCGAAGCGCAGATTCGCCGAGTCGCTGGTGAGGAACTCCGTGCTGGTCAGGAAGCTCGCCTGGTTGGCCTGCAGCGACGGGATCGCCTTGACGATCAGGAAGAGGGCCATCAGAGCGATCGCGCCGATGATGGTGGCGCCGGCAGCGATCGCGATGGACTTGAAGACTGTGTCGCCCCAACGCCCCTCGCCCTGCTTCAAAGCCGATCCCTTCCGATCCTTGGTTGGCTTCTCTGAAGTATGCCCAACCTGCTGTGGGCTCGTCGTTGCTGACGAGCCCACAGCGGTCGAATCTGGTGTCACAGCCATGCGTCGTTGCTACTACGTCTTCGCGTTGATCGCGTCAACGGCCTCGGTCAGGCGAGTCTTGAACGCCTCGGGGATCGGGATGTAGCCGTTCTCCTCGAGACCGGTCTGGCCGTTACCGAGTGCTGAGTGCATGAACGCCTTCACCGCGGTGGCAACTTCGGCGTCGGGGTACTGCGAGCACACGATCTCGTAGGCGGCAAGCATGATCGGGTACGAACCGGGCTCGGTCGGCATGTAGAACGACGCGGTGTCGAGCACGAGGTCGTTGCCCTCGCCCTTGAACTTGACGCCGTCGATGGCCTTGCCCGCCGATTCAGTACTCAACTCAACCGGCTCCGGCCCTGCCGAGGTGATGATCCGAGCGATCGACAGGTTCTGCGCCTTGGCGAAGGACCACTCGTTGTAGGTGATGGACCCCGGGGTGCTCGCGATCGCTGCGGACGTGCCCTCGTTACCCTTGGCACCTTCGCCGACACCGCCGGCGAAGGACTTGCCCGCACCCTTGCCCCACGCCCCGTCGGAGGCCGCGTCCAGGTACTTCTGGAAGTTGTCGGTCGTACCCGACTCGTCACTGCGGAAGATCACGTTGATCGGCTCGGCCGGCAGCGATGCGCCCTCGTTCAAAGCTTTGATCTCCGGGGCATCCCACGTCTTGACCGTGCCGTTGAAGATCTTGCCCAAGGTCGGACCATCGAGCACCAAACCGTCGACGCCTGCGACGTTGTACGTGACGGCAATGGGCCCGAACACCGCGGGAAGATTCCACGCGTCGCTGCCGCCGCACCGCTCCTTGGCCTTCTCGACCTCGCCCTTCTCGGCGCTGAGCGGCGAGTCGGAACCGCCGAAGTCGGTCTGTCCGCCGATGAACTCCGAGACACCGGCACCCGAGCCGCTAGAGGTGTAGTTGAGGGTGAAGCCGGGGCAGTCCTTCTCGTAAGCGTTGATGAAGCGCGTCATCGCATTCGCCTGCGCCGACGAGCCACTGGCCTTGAGCGCTTCCTTGCCGCCGCAGTCACCGGCCGGTGTAGACCCACTGTCTGATCCAGATCCCGAAGAGGCGTTGTTGTCGCTACCGCACGCCGACAGCAGCAAGGTGCCGGCGGCCAGCAGGCTCAGCGCGGCACCAGTTCGATTGGCCTTCACGAAGCTCCTTTGTGAAACAGGTAGACGCTGGCACGGGCCGTTGCCCCCGCCGTGACACATGTCGCGTCGAGCAGACCGGTTGCTGCTCGGCTGAAAACCTAAGCGCACGTCGTTAATCACTTGCCTACGGATGGTGAACGGAAGATGAACCGGTAAGGGGCTCGAGGCGACATTTCCACTGGACGAGTTGACTTCACAAATTTGTATCAGTAGAAATTGAGTCAATGTCTGTTGATGTGAATTCGAATGTGGCGCGCCGTACGGCGGTTTTCGCCGCACTATCCGATCCCGCCCGGCTGACGATCGTCGACCACCTGCTGAATGCGGATGTGTCCCCCTCAGAACTGCGCACCGTCCTGTCGATGTCTTCCAACCTGCTCGCGCATCACCTCGCTGTACTCAAGACCGCCGGGGTCGTACGACAGACCCGGTCAGAAGCCGACGGGCGACGGACATACCTCAAGCTCAACCATGCGGCGCTCGAAGGTCTGCTCCCATCAGCCCAGCATCGTGCTCGTCGCGTCGTGTTCGTCTGCACCCACAACTCGGCCCGCAGTCAGCTTGCCGCCGCAATCTGGAACCGGCGCAGCGAATTACCCGCTACCTCAGCCGGCACCAAACCCGCGCCCCAGGTGCATCGCGGCGCGGTGGCCGCGGCAAAACGCCTCAACTTGTCGATGCGCGCAGTCAAACCGCGCTATCTAGGTGATGTCCTCGCCGCCGACGACCTGGTGATCGCGGTGTGCGACAACGCACATGAGGAACTTCCCGCTGAACTACCTCGCATCCACTGGTCGATCAGCGATCCGACCCGCACCGCCATCGCGTCCGCGTTCGATGATGCGGTACGTGAACTCACCGCTCGAATCGACCGTTTCGTCCCCGATGTTCAGCCCGCCTAGTTCAGGAGAAGCCATGACCGACAACATCACTGAGCACCATCTCCGTAGCGATCTGTCCATCGACCAGCGTTTGGCGATGAAGACGGCCGCCAGCCAACTCCAGAAGGAGTTCGACGGTGTGTTCGGGGCTGAAACCATCGAAAGGTTCCTACATTCGTCCTATGACCAATTCGCCGGCCGCGCGACGGTGCCCCGTTTCCTCCCCTTGTTGGCCGAACGCTTTGCGCGGCAACGACTCCGCGCGCTGGCGAAAGTAGAGGGCAAATCGAACGACGGAAAGCCGACCGTCCTGTTCCTGTGCACCCATAACGCCGGCCGGTCGCAGATGGCGATGGGCTTCTTCACTCATCTCGCCGGCGACCGGGCGGTCGCGTGGTCCGGGGGCTCCGAGCCAGGCGAGCTGGTCAACCCGGCAGCGGTCGAGGCCATGGCCGAGCGCGACATCGACATTTCGGGTGAATACCCCAAGCCGTGGACGGATGAAATCGTGCAGGCCGCAGACGTCATCATCACGATGGGCTGCGGCGATGCCTGCCCGATATTTCCGGGCCGCCGGTATGAGGAATGGGTCCTCGAAGATCCGCACGGGCACGACGTCGCTGCCGTTCGCCCCATCCGGGACGAGATCGAGCGGCGGGTCCGAGCGCTGCTGTCGGAGCTCGAAGTTCCGGCGCGTGCATAACCGTCTGCGGCGGGGTGCGGTCAAGTCGCAAATTCGCCTGGGCTTTATGTGCCGAAACGACCTCACGACAACTGTCGGATGACCTGTTGCAGTGGTTCCGAGGTCGTACCAATTTCACCGATGAATGGGTGTGAGAGTTCAGCGACGAGGAACAGGTTTACGGCCACCAAAATGCCCAGAATCGCAACCATCGTGTAGTGGGTGGCGGGTTTCTTGACATCGTAAATGATTGCGCAGGCCAGAAGGAGGCCGCTGGTCAGCCAGATGACCGCCCACAGCGACCAGGGCGGCCCATCATCCGTTTGTGCTTGCGCCAAGCGCTGCGTACGTGCCTGCCCGACACTGTCGAGATTGCCGAAAGAGGTTGAAAGTATCGTCTTTTGCGCGTCGGTGCGTGCTTGAACGTCTTCATAGGCCGCATACAGTCGCGTAAAAGCCTCGTCAGCGTCAGGGTATGAGCCGCCCTGGGCAATTTCGCGCCACTCGACTAACGCTGCCTGCTGGTATTCGAGCAGAGCCTTCCGAATCCGGTCTTCATCGGGCTGGTCGAACACTGTGACGGTCCTGACCAGCTGCACCCCCGCTGCCCCCTCGGTACGCGCTCTTCCGTCCGCGTCGCCGATCTGTCCCCACATGGCGGATACGACGAAGCCAAGGAAGAACGCGAACACGAATCCGACCACCCCGAAAGCAAACTTGATGACATCGTTGTGCTCATCACCCTTGAGGCCGGGGAAACTACGGCGCACAAATACTTGAATGAGGATCGCTCCACCGGCGACGACGACGATGATTCCCAGCAACAGCACCCACGACGAAAGGTTGGCCACCAGCCATTGACTAATCATTCGGCTCTCCTGCGACCGCCAGGCAATTCGGGCGGGCGCGGTTACCCGCTCGCGCTAGAACTCTCTAGCTGGCGAACTTCTTGACTGTAGGAGTCGTTGCGATATTGGGTGCGCGAACGGGAATGACACGCCAGAGCGATTGGCGCTGCTGACGGCACGAGATGATGAGACGCAAAATCAGATCCGACGTCTCAGTGCGTCGCGGTGAGCGTGAGCTGGCGAGCGTGGAAGTCGAAGTGTCGTCCGTGGTAGCGGCACAAGTCGTCTTACGTGATGTGACCTTGCCGTTCGTCGGGCCCCCGGTTGCTGCGACGTGAGCCAGGACTTGTTACGTCGTGGCAGTCAGCTGGGAGGCAAGTGCTTTCACCCGTACCGCGATGTCGTCTCGGACAAGGCGCATTCGTTCGATGCCGTCGATGCCCCGGTCGGACGGTTCGTCGGTATCCCAGTTCTCGAGCTCCACCCCCGGGACAGGGTCGACCTTCGCTTCGCGTCCAAGGGTAACGACGAGATCGACCTTCCCCAGAAGGTCTGGGTCGATCGGTTTGGGCTCCTCGTCGCTGATATCGACTCCCACCTCGGCGAGAGACGCTGCCGAGAGAGCGTTGATCTCCGCGCCGGGCTTGGTACCCGCTGAGTACACGTCCACCGTCTCGCCCGCCGCTTGTCGCATGAGTCCGGCTGCCATTTGTGACTTGCCGCCATTCCTGACGCAGACAAACAACACCGACGGCTTCGTTCCTTTACTCAACGCACTTGCCTTTCGGTGCCGGCAGCAGTCGATGGCTCGACGGCCGCAGAGTGGTTGCCGCCGAATCGCTTTCGCAGCGCCAGAGAAACGTAGACCAGAGCGACCAACACCGGGACCTCGATCAGCGGACCGACCACTCCGGCGAGCGCCTGGCCGGAGGTGGCCCCATACGTAGCGATGGCAACGGCGATCGCCAATTCGAAATTGTTACCTGCTGCGGTGAACGCGAGCGTGGTCGTGCGTTCATACCCGAGGTGCAGGAGCGCACCCAACAGATAGCCGCCACCCCACATGATGGCGAAGTACGCCAACAGCGGCAGGGCGATCCGGGCTACGTCCAGTGGCCGGTTGGTGATCTGATCTCCCTGCAGCGCAAAGAGAATCACGATGGTGAACAGGAGTCCATAAAGAGCCCACGGCCCGACGGCAGGCAGGAATTTGGACTCGTACCATTCGCGGCCCTTGGCCCTCTCGCCGAGCCGCCGGGACAGGTACCCGGCCAGTAGCGGGATGCCCAGGAAGATCAGGACGGACTTGGCGATCTGCCACGGGGATGTCGAGATGGTGGTCTGCTCCAACCCCAACCATCCCGGCAACACCGACAGATAGAACCAACCCAATACCGCGAACATCACGACCTGGAACATCGAGTTGAGGGCAACCAGCACGGCCGCTGCCTCGCGATCTCCACAGGCGAGGTCGTTCCAGATGATCACCACGGCGATGCAACGAGCCAGGCCGACGATGATCAGCCCGGTGCGGTATTCGGGCGAGTCCGGCAACAACAGCCACGCCAGCGCGAACATCAGCGCCGGACCGAACACCCAGTTGAGAAGTAGCGAGCTGATCAGCAGTCTGCGGTCGCCGGTGACAGCGTCGAGTCTGTCGTAGCGGACCTTGGCCAGCACCGGGTACATCATGATCAGCAGTCCGAGCGCGATCGGCAGCGAGATGCCGTCGATCTGCACCTTGTTCAAAGCCGTGTTGAGTCCCGGAATCCAGCGGCCGAGCAACAGGCCGGCGGCCATTGCGATTCCGATCCAAACGGGGAGGAACCGGTCCAACGTCGACAACTTCGCCACGACGGGTGGCACCGTTGCCTGACGCTGCTGAATTTTGTCGGTCATGCCCGAGCGACCGCCGCGTCGGCACTGACACTCAACAACGACGACAACGAGCCGAGCACCTCGGGCACGACCGTGTAATAAACCCAGGAAGCGCGCCGCTCCGAGGTCAGCAACCCCGCGTCGCGCAGCACCTTGAGGTGGTGCGAGATCGTCGGCTGCGAGACCTCGAGCCCGGGCGAGATGTCGCACACGCACGCCTCGCCGCCAGCATGGCTGGCCACTGAGCTCAGCAAGCGCAGCCGTACCGGGTCGGACAACGCCTTGAACTTCAACGCCATTTCCGTCGCTTGAGCCGTTGTCAGCGGTTCCCGGGCCAATGGCTCAAGCACACAGCAGGCTTCCGACGACGTGAACTGATTCGACATGCATCGATATTGACCGATATCGAATCAGCAGGCAAACCGACAGCAGATGAATTCTCGGCGTCAGCCCCTAGCAGCAGGCCGTGTTGGCCTTGGCCAGTTCTTCCTCCGCGTGCTCCTCGGCGGTACCGCACGAACACTCGCCTCCCGCCTCCGTGTCCCGCGAGCTGGTTCCGAAGGTCTCAGAGTCTGCGAGCACGGTGTAGACCTCCCATCGCTCACCGCCAGGGCCGGACACCCAGACCTTGTCCTGCGTCGCGAAGCAACAGGTGGTACCGATCTCTTCGTCGGTGAACAACCCCTCACCGGACAGGCGGGCGATCTCTTCATGCACCCGGTCACTGGTCTCGACCTCGACGCCCAGGTGGTTGAGGGTGCCGCCCTGGCCCGGGTTCTCAATGAGAACCAGCTTCAGAGGAGGCTCGGCAATCGCGAAATTGGCGTAGCCGGGCTTGCGCTTGGCCGGCTGGGCGTTGAACAGCTTCGAGTAGAACGTCACAGCCTCATCGAGGTCGTCGACGTTGAGGGCGAGTTGAGCGCGGGACATGGTACCTCCTGTAGTACGACATATATCAAACTCACGAACACCGCCAGCATGCCCACCTTTTTGATATATGTCAACACTACTGGCAAGATGGACTCATGCCCAAGGCGTTGCCCGTCATCGACATGTCCGCCCCCGTGTGTTGCGCGCCCGTCGCCGCAGGTCCGGTTGACGACACCGCGGCTCTCGAAGTAGCCCTACGGCTCAAGGCCCTCGCCGACCCCGCCCGTGTGAAATTGATGTCATTGCTTCTCAGCTCGCCAATCGGCGAACTGAACAGCGGGGATCTGGCAGTTGCGGTGGCGCTGACCGAATCGACAGTGAGCCATCACCTGACACAGCTGCGCAAAGCGGGACTGGTCGATTCCGATCGTCGGGGCATGAACGTCTATCACCGTGCGCGGCGCGACTCGCTGGTCGCACTGTGCGCTGTTCTCGACCCGACGTGTTGCGGCTAGCCGGAAGGACGGCGGTCATGAATGCCGACATGATGAAGACGGAATCTGCGGCCGTGCGGCAGCCGACCGAACAAGTGTGGCGCGAGATGTTGCCGCAGCTGCGAAAGTTCGTGCGGCGACGTATTGCGGACCCCGACCGAGCCGACGACCTCGTCGCCGACATCCTGCTGCGTATCCACCAGAATGTGGCCTCACTCGACGATCGAGAGCTGCTGCCGAATTGGGTGTTTCGCATTGCGCGAAACGCGGTGATCGACGAGTACCGGCGAGCCGGCCGCAGCCGGGAACAGCTGACGTCTACCCCGCCTGAGCGGGTGATCGAGCCATTCACGGATCAGGACGAGCCGAGCGCGGTGCAAGAGCTCTCTGCGTGCCTGCGGCCATTGCTCAAGGGGCTGTCGGCGGACCAGCGTGAGGCTCTGGAGATGGTGGATCTGGCGGGGATGACCCAAGCCGATGCCGCGCAACAGGTGGGGGTTTCGCTGTCCGGAATGAAGTCCCGCGTGCAGCGCGGCCGCCGGCGACTCGCCGATCTGCTGGGGCAGTGCTGCGCACTCATTCTCGACGGCCGCGGCGTGCCAATGGATTACGAGCCGGGACCGGGCTGCGGTTGCGCGAAGGACTGACCGCAGCCCGGCTGACAGCTATGCGCAGCAAGTGCTTTCAGCATTGTCCTCGGCGGCGCAGTTCTTTGCGCACACGGAGTTCGACTCACCATCCGGGTTGGCCGGGTTGTCGTCGGTGATGCTGTAGAACTCCCACCAACCGAGGGGGACGTCCGGCGCGGTGACGAAGACCTTGTCCTGTGTGGCGTGACAGCAGATGTCCTGCTCCGCGACGGTGGTGTCCAGGCCGGCCGCCGCAAAACGTTCCATTGCCGCGGCAACCCCTTCGGCCGTCGCTGCTTCAACGCCAAGGTGGTTCAGATGCTCGGTAGCGCCCGGCTTTTCGATGAGGACCAGCTTCAACGGCGGGTTCTCGATAGCGAAGTTGGCATAGCCATCGCGGATCTTGTGCGCGGGCACGCCGAACATCTTCTCGTAGAACGCGGTCGCAGCGGAGACATCGTCGACGTTGAGCGCGAGTTGGATTCGACTGGTGGACATGGTCACTCCTTCAGGGTCAGTGATTGACACCTGTAATGACGTACCCAGGTCCGCCGGGACGCAGCGAAGTACCTTCGTGCGTCCTTTTGGGTGAGTGAGCGTCAGTACTCATGAACGTCCACCACACAAGGAGAAATATCATGTCGACACAACTCCCAGTAGCTGTCCTCGGAGCGGGTCCGGTCGGGCTGGCAGCAGCTGCTCATCTGACCGAGCGAGGACTCCCCTTCGTCATCTTCGAAGCGGGCGACTCCGTCGGCGCGAGCATCCGTCGCTGGGGTCACGTCCGCCTGTTCTCGCCGTGGCGAACCGACCTGGATCGCGCGGCGCAACGACTTCTCAAGGCGCACGGGTGGAATTCCCCGGATCCGGCCGACTTCCCGACCGGGGCAGACCTCGTCGATGAGTACCTGACGCCGTTGGCGCAGCTAGACGCGATCGCGCCGAATGTCCGGCTGCGCCATCGCGTCATCGGCGTCACCCGCCAAGGTGTCGACAAGCTGCGGGACGACGAGCGCGAAGAACGGCCGTTCATCGTGACCACCAGCGGGCCAGCAGGTATCACGCGGACGCCGGTGCGGGCCGTCATCGACGCAACCGGCACCTGGTTGTCCCCGAATCCGGTTGGCGCCGAGGGTATACCGGCGATTGGCGAAGCAGAGTCAGCCCCGTGGATCAGCTATGGCATTCCGGATGTCCTCGACGCCGACCGGAACCGTTATGCGGACCGGCGAATTGCTGTCGTCGGAAGCGGCCATTCGGCCAAACATGTGATCCGGGAGTTGTCGCTTCTGGCCGAGCGGGCGGCCGACACCACGATCACCTGGATCGTGCGCAGAGGTGAGGATCAGCGAGTGTACGGGAACGAGGTGGACGCCCGGCTTCCCGAACGCGGCAAGCTCGGTGCCGACGCGCACCATTTGGTTTCCTCAGGACGGGTCCAGCTCGAAACGGGATTCCGTACCGAACGAATCCAGTCCGACGAGTTGGGCATCATGCTGGTGTCCCCGGAGGGGCGTGCCGTCGGGCCGTTCGACGAGATCATCGCGACGACCGGACTACGACCAGATTTCAGTTTCCTGCGCGAGGTGCGCCTGGACCTCGATCCGTGGGTCGAGAGCACGCGAGCCTTGGCGCCGTTGATCGATCCCAACGTCCACTCGTGCGGTTCGGTGCCCCCGCACGGCGCTGCGGAACTGGCGCATCCCGAACACGGGTTCTATGCCATCGGCGCCAAGAGCTATGGCCGCGCGCCCAACCTGCTGTTGGCGACCGGGTACGAGCAGGCCCGCTCAGTCGTCGCCGAACTTGCCGGCGACCACGAAGCCGCCGCCCGTGTCGAACTGGTCCTTCCCCAGGCCGGATCGGGTTGCGGTCTCAAGTCCCAAACCGAGGCGAAGGGAGCCGACCACGAGCTGGCGGCGAGCGGGTGCGGCTAGGACGACCCGCTCGACGCATAAGCGGTATCGACCGACGACACCTCGAAACCCATTCGCTCGTAGATCTTTACGGCCGCGGCGTTATCCGCCTCGACGTACAGCATGACCACGCCGTTCGAACTGTCGGACAATCGGTCGGCGAGGTGATGCAGCCCGATGAGCGTCAGCGCGGCACCGAGTCCGCGACCCTGTGCCGCCGGGTCGACGCCCACGACGTACACCTCGCCGAGGTCGGGCATGTGGATTTCGCCGCGGGACGCGGCATGGATCTTCGTCCAATGGAAGCCCAGCAGTTTTCCGCTCGTCTCGTCGAACGCCAGGAAGAGCCCGTTCGGATCGAACCACGTTTCACCGCGGCGCTCGTCGATATCGGCATCGGTCCAGCCCCCCTGTTCGGGATGCCAGGCGAACGCGGAGTTGTTGACGCGCAACAGTTCCGCGTTGTCGGCGGGTCCTGAGTAAGTGGCGACACGCACGCCGTCGGGAATGGTCGCCGCAGGCAGATCGACGAGTGGCCGACGCATCTGCAGCAGCTCCCGGACGACGGACAAGCCGAGCGACGCGGCGGTGGCGCGCGCGGCCTCCAGGTTGCCGTGCGCCCAGATCCGGGCGCCGTCACCGCCCTCGGTCAACCCCTGCCGCGCCATTGCCGAACCGACGCCGCGACGCCGGGCCGACGGGTGCACGACGAGTTCGGCCATCGCCGATGCCTGTTCGTCGGCAGGCGTCAGATTGAGGTACCCGACCATGTCTGCGCCGTCGACGGCCAACAGGTGCCGGGTGCGGTCGTGGCTCAGTTCACGCAGTACCTGATCGCCGACCGGCGCGACTCCGTCGGCCCTGGTGGCCGCGTCGATGAGCTCGCGGATGCGGCGCTGATCGTCCGCGGACAGACTGGTGCGCCAGTCGATGACCCGGCCGGTCACTGACTGCGCAGCGGGTCGGCAAGCGCCTCGGGCACCGCGTCGTAATCGTCGAGGTCGCCGCTTTCGTCGGACGGATCGGCAGCCGGCGTCGGGGTTCGCCCCCGCGCGGGCCGAACCGCCTTGTATCCGACGTTGCGCACGGTGCCGATCAGCGACTCGTATTCGGTGCCGAGCTTGGCGCGCAGACGCCGCACGTGCACGTCGACCGTGCGGGTGCCGCCGAAGAAGTCATAGCCCCAGACCTCCTGGAGCAACTGCGCACGGGTGAACACCCGGCCCGCATGCTGTGCCAGATACTTCAGGAGTTCGAATTCCTTGTAGGTGAGGTCCAACGGCCGGCCGCGCAGCCGCGCGGTGTAGGTGCCTTCGTCGATGACGAGCTCGCCCAAACTGATCTTGCCGACGTTCTCCTGATTGGCCGTGCCGCCGCGACGCCCGACCAGCAGGCGCAACCGCGCATCGATCTCGGCGGGTCCGGTGCTCGGGAGGAGAATCTCGTCGAGACCCCATTCGACGTTTACTGCCACCAGGCCGCCCTCGTTGACGACGGCCACCACCGGCACCGACGTACCGGTCGTCCCCAGCAGGCGGCACAGGCCACGCGCAGCGGCCAGATCTGCACGCGCGTCGACGATCGCCACATCCGCGTTACCGGCTTCCAACAATGAGGAAACCTCTGTGGGCGCGGTTCGTACGTTGTGCGCGAGCAGCGCTAACGAAGGCAGCACGGACTCAGGATTGGGATCAACGGTCAGTAGCAGTAGATCCAACTGGCCCTCCAGCAGCCATGGGGACCTCGCCTGGACAACAATGTCGGTCGGTGACTTCCCAGATTCATGCCTGACATACAGCCGTTACTCGGCCGATGGTGATCTAACGATAGCGCGACACCTGATGGTCAGCTGACTCAACGCGGTCCAGCGGGCGCGAGTGGGCAAGAATGTGCGGGTGCGAAAGCTGCTGATCGGTGTTCTGGCGACGACGACCGCGGTGGTGGTCGGCGCCCTCGGAGCCGATTTCGGCGCGGCGATCTACGCCGAGTATCGCCTGGCCAGAAGTGTGCGAAGCGCCGCTGACCTGGCCTGGGACCCGTCGGTGGCCATCCTCGGTTTTCCCTTCATCCCGCAGGCGGCCAACCGCCACTACGACGAAGTGGAGATTCGGGCCGCCGGCGTCGGCCACCCCGTGGTCGGGAAGGCGTCGCTGGAGGCAACGCTGCATTCGATCGACCTCCTGGACTCTTCGTGGCTGGTCAGCCCGGAGGCCAAGCTGAGGGTGGGCAAGGCAGAGAGCCGCATCATCATCGATTCGACGCACGTCGGGAGATTCATGGGCATTCCGGACCTGCTGGTCGAGGCACCGACGCGGGAAAGCAACGACTCCACCGGCGGCACCACCGAATCCGGAATATCCAGCAATCGCGGGGTGGTGTTCACCGGAACCCCGACGTCAGCCGGCTTCGACGAGAGGGTCAGCATCGCGGTGGACCTGTCGATCGCCGGGCCGGAACAAACCACCCTGGTCCTGACCGCGACCGACGTGTTGACCGGCGCAGGCACCGCCGATCAGGCCGTTCCCGACGACAAGAAGGCCGAGGTGCTGGCCGCGTTCTCCACCAGCCTGCCCGGTCAGAAGCTGCCGTTCGGACTCGCGCCGACCGCCGAGGGCGCTCGCGGCTCCGACCTCATCATCGAAGGCATCGCCGAGGGAGTAACCGTGCCGCTGAGCGGGTTCAATCAGTCATGAGCTCTTCATGGGTACTGGTGATCGTGGTGCTCGTCGCCGCACTCGGGCTGGCGTACGTGGTCGGCAGGCTGCTCACCCTGCGCGCCGGGCTCCTCAAAGCGAGCGAGGACGCCGCCAACGTGGACACCAGTGACCTGGGATTGTCCGAGACCGGACCGACGGTGCTGCACTTCAGCGCCGAGTGGTGCGGACCCTGCGCGGGGGTGCGACAGGTCGTCGACCAGGTGTGCGCAGAGCTGCCCGGGGTCGCCCACGTGGAGATCGACATGGACGCCAATCCGGAAGCGGCCCGGCGGCTTTCGGTGTTGTCGCTGCCCACCACGATCATCTTCGACGCCGACGGGCGCCCGCGCTTTCGCACCCACGGTGTTCCCAAGCCTGCTGACCTGCGCTCGGCCCTGGAACCACTGTTGGCTTGATCACCATGTCATTGGGTAAGCTGTCGCTCGTGTCCGCCCGCCTCGAGCCGATGCTCACCAAGCGCCGCGCAGTCGATCTGTGCCGCGTCGCGGGTTGTTGCTGTTGTTGTTGTAGCTGCTGAGTAGCCGCGCCGTCCCCTCGCGCCGCACTCGGGAGTAGCCCCCTGTGGCCTGCCCTCCCATTCCAGCCAGCCATCCATGCAACAGGAGCACATCCATGTCGACCAGCACGAACACCATCGCCCCACCTGATCAGGTGGACGTGCGAGGGCCGCGTTTCGCTGCGTGGGTCACCACCGGCGTCCTCATCGCGGCGCTGCTGGCATCGGCCGTCAGCGCCGTCGCTGCGGCAGCGATCCTCGGTGTGCAGGCGATCGTGTTCGCGATCGGCGCACAGCGCGGACCGCAGCAGCATCCGTACGGGCTGATCTTCCGGTCGCTGGTCGCTCCACGCCTCGGAACGGTCGCCGAGAAGGAGCCGGTACCGCCACTGAAGTTCGCCCAACTCGTCGGTTTGGCGTTCGCGGCGCTCGGTGTCGTCGGGTTCGCCGTTGGTGTCCCGCTGCTCGGCCCGATCGCCACCGGCTTCGCGCTCGTGGCGGCCTTTCTCAACGCGGCCTTCGGCATCTGCCTCGGCTGTCAGATCTATCCGCTCGTCGCACGTTTCCGCCCGCACCCCGCCTAACACTTCAAATAGCAAGCAACCGAAAGGATTTCCTACATGGCACGCTCCGACGTCCTGGTCACGACCGACTGGGCCGAGAGCAATCTCGAAGCGCCTAACACTGTCTTCGTCGAGGTCGACGAAGACACCTCCGCCTACGAGGGCGGCCACATCGCCGGCGCTGTGCGGCTCGATTGGAAGACCGAGCTGCAGGACCAGGTGAAGCGTGACTTCGTCGACCAGCAGCAGTTCTCGAAGTTGTTGTCCGACAAGGGCATCAGCAACGACGACACCGTGATCCTGTACGGCGGCAACAACAACTGGTTCGCCGCCTACGCGTACTGGTATTTCAAGCTGTACGGCCACGAGAACGTCAAGCTGCTCGACGGCGGACGCAAGAAGTGGGAGCTCGACGGGCGCCCGCTGGTGACGGAGGTCCCCGCCCGCGCTGCCACTTCGTACGAGGCCAAGCAGCCGAACAACGCCATCCGCGCGTTCCGCGACGAGGTCATCTCCGCGATCGGCGAGAAGAACCTGGTCGACGTGCGCTCCCCCGATGAGTTCTCCGGCAAGATCCTCGCCCCCGCCCACCTGCCGCAGGAACAGAGTCAGCGGCCCGGGCATATCCCCGGCGCCATCAATGTTCCCTGGAGCAAGGCGGCCAACGAGGACGGGACCTTCAAGTCCGACGAGGACCTGGCCAAGCTGTACGCCGAGGCGGGACTCGATGGCCAGAAGGAGACCATCGCCTACTGCCGGATCGGTGAGCGCTCGTCGCACACCTGGTTCGTGCTGCAGGAGTTGTTGGGACACCAGAACGTCAAGAACTACGACGGAAGTTGGACCGAATACGGCTCTCTCGTGGGAGCCCCGATCGAGTTGGGAAGTTGATATGTGCTCTGCACCGAAGCAAGGTCTGACGTTGCCCTCCAGCGTCGACCTCGAACGGGAGACCGTGATCACCGGACGCGTCGTCGACGGCGCGGGCCAGGCCGTCGGCGGCGCGTTCGTCCGGCTGCTGGACAGCTCTGACGAGTTCACGGCGGAGGTCGTCGCGTCGGCCACCGGTGATTTCCGGTTCTTCGCGGCACCGGGCACGTGGACGCTGCGTGCGCTGTCCCCCGCCGGCAACGGCGATGCCAGCATCGCACCGTCGGGCGCGGGTATCCACGAGGTCGACGTCAAGGTCGCCTGAGCCGGTCCGCCGGTTCCGTGATCGATTCCACTGCGACCGACGAGGGTCGTCGGCAGTGTTGCGGCTAGACTTTCTGCCGTGGTGCTGTTCTTCGAGATCCTGTTGATCGCCGCCGTGGTGGTCATCACCTGGTTCGCGCTTTACACGCTCTACCGCCTCATCACCGACGAGTCGTGACCTCAGGCGACGACGCTGTAGCGGCCGCGGCCGAGCGCGCGAAGACGACGGCAGCCCGAAACATCCCCGCCCTCGAGGATCTCCCTGCGCCGGCCGATACGGCCAATCTTCGCGAAGGCGCCAACCTCAACGACGCGCTGCTTGCGCTGCTGCCCCTCGTCGGGGTGTGGCGCGGCGAAGGCGAGGGTCGCGGGCCTGACGGCGATTACCGCTTCGGTCAGCAGATCGTGGTCTCACACGACGGTGGCGACTACTTGATCTGGGAGGCCAGGTCGTGGCGCATCACCGCGGACGGCGAGTTCGAGAGCGCGTCGCTGCGCGAGTCCGGATTCTGGCGGTTTATCAATGACCCTGCCGATCCCACCGAAAGTGATGCCATCGAGCTGCTGCTGGCGCATTCGGCCGGCTACGTCGAGCTGTTCTACGGCCGACCACTGAACCAGTCGTCGTGGGAGTTGGCCACCGACGCGCTGGCGCGCACCAAGTCCGGGATGCTCGTCGGCGGTGCCAAACGGCTCTACGGCATCGTCGAGGGCGGCGATCTGGCCTACGTCGAGGAGCGCGTCGACGCCGACGGCGGCCTGGTGCCGCACCTGTCCGCACGGTTGTCGAGGTACGCCGGCTGATGCGCGTGTCATTGTTGGCCGCGGGCCTCGCTGCGGCAGGCATCCTCGCGGGGTGCTCGTCGAATTCTCCCGCCGAGCAGTCCACCACCGAAGAGTCGGTGGCGCCGACCGGTCACGGCTCGCTGGCGCAATGCCTCAGTGAACACGGGGTGCCTGCGGCTCCGGGCCCGATGGCCGGACCGCCGCCTGGCGTGGATCCCGACGCGTGGCACGAGGCCATGCAGACCTGCTCGTCGCTGGCCCCTGGACCGGCCGGCTAACGCAGCACCGGCACCCTCCCAGCGTCGGACAACCACTGGCGCTCCAACCGCGCCAGCGTGCCATCCGAACGCAGTCCATCGACGGCCGACGACACGCAGCGCGTGAGCGGACTGTCCTTGTCGAGCACGATCCCGAACTGCTCCACGTCCTCCGGGTCCGCGGGAAGCTGTCCGACGATCTTGCCGCCGCGCAGTTCACCCGCGACGGTGTACGCGGTCGGCAGGTCGGCGACCAAAGCGTCGATCTCGCCGTTGCTCAGCGCCACCTTGGCGTCGGCGTTCGTGTTGTACACCTCGACCGGGACATCGCCGGCTATCGCGATCGCCGCGGTGTGACTGGTCGTGCCGACCTGCACGCCGAGCTGCGTCTTCGTGAGGTCACCGATGCTTTGTACCTGCGCGGCCGGTGAGGTGTCCGTCGTGACCACAACCTGGGTGACGTCGAAATACGGCGATGAGAAGTCGACGGACGCCCGGCGCTGATCGGTGATCGAGAACTGAGAAAGGTTGGCGTCGAACGTCTTCAGGCCGGGCTCCAGAGCTCCGTTGAACGGAACCCGGACCCAGCGCACCTCGTCGGGGGTGTAGCCAAGGTTTCCCGCTACGGCGAAGGCGAGTGCGCTTTCGAATCCCTCCCCGTTGGTCGGGTCGTCACCCATGTACCACGGCGGATAGGCGGGCTGATCGGTGCCGACGGTGAAGATGCCGGGGTAAAGCGTCGACAGCGAGTCCTTGCGGCAGTTCTGAGTGCCCGACGAGGTGGACTCGTCGACGACGGGAGCACAGGCGGCGGCCGACGTGGCCACGGCCAGCAGGGCTGGCAGCCACCACCTATTGCCCATGTGCGGCATCATCGCGCACGCAGAGAGCCGACGCCACCATTGAGGTCCCCCGGACATGGGGCGGCCCCCGAGCCATGTGTTCTGGTTGGACAAAACCAAGAGGCTCGGGGGCCGGGTGACTGCGGGGAATTCGCCAGCGCGCGCAGGCGGTTCATCCCCTGGCGCTGCTAGCTCGCAGCCACCTCACATGTCCATAAGTCAATCAATTTCTCGGACCACCTCCTTCCTTGTGTACGGCCGACGGTACCCGCGGACCAAGAAGGCGACAACAGATTTTGACCGGTTCAGCGTTCAGCGATCGCTGATGATCGCGGCGTCGACGAGTTCGGAAAAATCACCGGCAAGTGGGGCGGGTTGCAGAGCCTTACCGTCCAGGGTGTGCACCCGAGCGCCAAGCGTGATGCTCGATACCAACCAAACACCTTGTGCAGCAAACAAATCAGCGGGCGTAAGCGCCTGGTAGTCGCACGTGTACCCCTTGTTGCGCGCCACCTCGAACAAGGCCTCCTGCGTGGTTCCACGCAGGATCGGATACCACGGCGGCGGGGTCAACAGCGCAGGTGCCCCGTCGATTTCGGTGGCGATCACCACCGTCGACCGCGGACCCTCCAGGATCAGGCCGTCGGCGCCGACGAAGATGACGTCTCCTGCGCCGAGGCGATCGGCGTGCCGCAGCGCGGCCATGTTGATCGCGTAGGACAGCGTCTTGGCGCCCGCCAGCAGCCACGGCATCCCGGTGGTGGCCTCGGCGGAGAGTCCACGCGCCAGCGTCACCGCCGCGACCCCATCGCTGCGCGCGGCGGCCACCCGAGCGGGCAGCGCTCCGATGGTCGCGAACGCCGTACCGGATGTCCCAGGCCCTGCGGCTCCGACCGGCGGTGAACCGCTTTCGCGCCCACGGCTGTACACGAGCCGCAGTACGCCCTCTCCCGCGCCGTCGGCGAGCCACCGTTGTACCGCCACTTCGACGGCCGCCCGCCACCGCGGCAACTCCGGTGCGGGAAGGTCCATCATCTGCGCCGACTGCGTGAGTCGGGCCAGGTGGGATTCGAGCAGACAGGGTCTGCCGTCGCGGATCAACAGCGTCTCGAAGATGCCGTCACCACGGACGGCGGCCAGGTCGTCGGCGTACAGCAGTGGGGCGGCCGGATCGTGCAAGACACCGTCGAGCGTGACCACGACCGCAGGTTGGCTCGCCATGGGCAAGAAGCGTAGCGCCGTAATGTTGAGGTATGTCAGCTGTGCCAGCCCCGGATACCGGGCCCGACGCCGGAGCCGTTTGGCATCACGGCGATCCCCTCGGCGAACAACGCTCGGCCGCCGTTGCCGCGGTCCTGGTGGACCGTTCCCAACGAGCTGTGATCACCGTGACCGGCGGTGAGCGCAAATCGTGGCTGCACAACATCTCCACGCAGCACGTCGCCGACCTCGCCGATGGCACCGTGACCGAGAATCTGAGCCTCGACGGCCAGGGTCGTGTCGAAGATCACTGGATCCAGACGGAGCTGGATGGGGTCACCTACCTCGACACTGAATCGTGGCGTGGCGAACCCCTGACCGCCTATCTGCGCAAGATGGTGTTCTGGGCCGACGTGGTCGTCGAACCCGCTGATCTGGCGGTACTTTCGCTGCTCGGCCCGCGCCTGGTGGATCCGCCGGTGCTCGACGTCCTCGGCGTGGTTTCGCTACCGGCCGAAATGACCGCGGTGACCCTTCCCGAGGGCGGTTTCCTGCGCAGGATGGGCGGTCCGGATGTGGAGCTGGATCTGGTGGTCCCCCGCGATCAAGTCGCGGCATGGCGCGATCGGCTCGCTGCGGCTGGGGTGCGCGCCGCCGGTGTCTGGGCCTATGAGGCGCACCGCGTCACCGCGTTGCGGCCACGGCTGGGGGTCGACACCGACGAGCGCACTATTCCGCACGAGGTCGGCTGGATCGGTTCGGCGGTTCACCTGGACAAGGGCTGCTACCGCGGCCAGGAGACCGTCGCTCGCGTCCACAACCTGGGAAAACCGCCGCGCATGCTGGTTCTCGTGCATCTCGACGGCTCCGGCGAGAGGCCGGCGACCGGGGATCCACTGCTGGCCGGCGGCCGGACCGTCGGGCGAGTCGGCACCGTGGTCGACCACGTCGACGAGGGGCCGATCGCCCTGGCATTGGTAAAGCGGGGTCTCTTGGCTGAGACCGAACTGACCACCGGCGGGGAATCGCCGGTGGCCGCCGTGATCGACGCCGATTCGATGCCGCCACCGGATGCGACGGGCGCCGGACGCCTCGCGGTGGAACAGCTGCGGGGACACCCACGATGAGTGCCGATATTTCACGGGCTCGCGGGCTCGGGTCCCTCCGGACGGGCCTGCCAGCGCACCGCACCGCGGCACGGTAAAGTGTCGGCAGGACGATAAAACACACTCAGATCGGAGCCGCCTGAAATTTGGGCCGCTCCGTTATTGCGCGAGGGGGTACCCCCAATGGGCCGCGGCCGGGCAAAGGCAAAGCAGACCAAGGTTGCTCGTGAGCTCAAATACAGCTCACCGCAGACCGATTTCGACCGCCTCCAGCGCGAACTGGCGGGCGCCGACGATCTCAACGGCACCGACAGGTTGGCCGACGATGACGTGGCCGACGATGACGACTGGCGTCGGTAAGCCCTAGAAGCGCGGGTGCTGGCCCACGAGCTTGGCTCGTGGGCTGTCCTTACCGCCCTTGGTGACGGTGCCCAACGTCCAGCACTTCAGATGACGGGCCGTCAGCACAGCCAGCGCGCGATCGGTGTCCTCCGGCGCGACGACGGCGACCATCCCGACGCCGAGGTTGAACGTCTTTTCCATCTCGACCCGCTCAACCCGGCCACGCTGCGCGATCATCGTGAACACAGGCGCGGGAGTCCATGTGCCACGGTCGATTTCGGCCGTGAGTCCGGGCGGGACGACCCGTTCGAGGTTGCCGGCCAGCCCGCCACCGGTCACGTGGCAGAAGGTGCGCACCTGGGTTTCGGCGATCAGCGCGAGGCAGTCCTTGGCGTAGATCCGAGTCGGCTCGAGCAGCTCCTCGCCGAGCGTGCGCCCGAACTCCTCGACGTGTCCGGCGAGGTTCATCCGATCGATCTCCAGCAGGACCTTGCGGGCCAGTGAGTAACCGTTGGAGTGCAGGCCGGTCGAGGACATCCCGATGAGCACGTCGCCGGGCTTGACCCGGTCGGGTCCCAGCACGTCGTCGGCCTCCACGACGCCGACACCGGTGGCCGAGATGTCGTAGTGGTCGGGCGCCATGAGGCCAGGATGTTCGGCGGTTTCCCCACCCAGCAGGGCGCAACCGGCCATCACGCAGCCGTTGGCGATGCCCGAGACCAGCTCGGAGATCCGTTCCGGAACAGTGCGTCCGACGGCGATGTAGTCCTGCAGGAACAGCGGTTCGGCGCCGCAGACGACGAGGTCGTCGACGACCATCGCGACGAGGTCGATACCGACGGTGTCGTGCTTGTCCATGGCCTGGGCGACCGCAAGCTTGGTACCGACACCGTCGGTGGATGACGCCAGCAGGGGTTCCCGATAGCTGCGCAGCGCGAAGAGCCCGGCGAAGCCGCCGAGACCGCCCCGCACTTCAGGTCTGGTGGCCTTTTTGGCCAGCGGTTTCAGAAGTTCGACGGCGCGGTCACCGGCTTCGATGTCGACCCCGGCCGACGCGTAGGAGATGCCGGCAGGTTCGGCGCGTTCGGTCATCGCGCACAAGGCTACCGGTGATGACTGCGCGAGGTTGATTGTCCTCCCGGATCGGCATTCACTCCGATCGCTCACGGACGGGCCGCCGAGTATGGGAATGTGACCGACCATGAAACTTGTTCGCTGGTGCACGCCGGCTCTGCCCGTGCTTCTGACGGCCGCCGCCGCCCTGGTGGCCCCCGCCGCCGTCGCGACCCCGGCGGTCAACGTCGATTCGGTGGTCATCAATCAGTCGACGGTCGACGGCGTCGACTACATCACTCGCAGGATCACCATCCAGCCCGGCGGCAGTACCGGCTGGCACTATCACGACGGCCGGGTGTTCGGCATCGTCAAGGAAGGCACCCTGACGCGGACCATGCCGGACTGCAAGGACGTGGTCGATCCGCCCGGCGCTCCGGTGACCGAAGCGTCCGGTCCGGACCATGCCCACAACGGCCGCAACCTGGGCCCCGTTCCCGTGGTGCTGTGGGTGGACTACATCCAGCCGGCGGGCACCCCGCTGTCCGTCGACGTCCCGCCGCCGCCCGGCTGCCCAATTTAGGTTTGCCCGAGGCCAAGAACGGAGATCCGGCGTAGGTGTCCGCTGAAAAGCCCCATTGCTTGGTGACAGGTGCGACCGGCTACATCGGTGGCCGGTTGGTGCCCGAACTGCTCGACCGCGGGTACAACGTGCGTGCGCTGGCGCGTGACCCCGACAAGCTGGCGGACCGGCCCTGGCGCGATCGAGTCGAGGTCGCACGCGGCGACCTCGGCGACCCCGACTCGCTCAGGGAAGCGTTCGACGGCACCGACGTCGTCTATTACCTGGTGCACTCGATGGGCACATCGTCGGATTTCGTCGCGGCGGAGGCCGAGTCGGCCCGCAACGTCGTCGCCGCAGCGAAGCAGGCAGGCGTGCAGCGGTTGGTGTACCTGGGCGGGCTGCACCCCTCGGGCGCGGAGTTGTCGCCGCACCTGCGGTCGCGGGTCGCTGTCGGTGAGATCCTGCTGGACTCCGGCATCGAGACGGTCGTGCTACAGGCCGGGATCGTGGTCGGTTCGGGCTCGGCGTCGTTCGAGATGATGCGCCATCTCATCCACCGCCTGCCGGCGATGACGACGCCGAAGTGGGTGCACAACAAGATCCAGCCGATCGCGATCGACGACGTCCTCTACTACCTCGCCGAGGCGGCCGCAGCTGTCCTGCCCGAGTCACGCACCTGGGATGTCGGCGGGCCGGATGTGCTCGAGTACGGCGAGATGATGCAGGGTTTTGCTGAGGTGGCGGGGCTGCGACGGCGACTCATCATCGCGATTCCGTTCCTGACACCGACGATCGCGAGTCTGTGGATCGGTCTGGTCACGCCCATGCCGCCGGGCCTGGCGCGGCCGTTGATCGAATCGTTGGAGGTCGATGCGGTGATGGGCGAGCACGACATCGACGCCGTCATCGGACCGCCACGCGGCGGTCTCACCGCCTACCGGGACGCGGTCGTCAACGCGTTGACAAATGGCCCGCTGCCGAGCGATCCGCATTGGGCACACGTCGGCCGTAGGCCTGTACCGAGTTAGGGTCTGCGCAGCGCCGAGACGTTGTCGTTGTCGGCCTGCAGCGGCACCCCGGTGCGGGCCGCGGTCGCCAGCATGTGCTCGATGACGTTCTTGCCCAACGCCGTTTCGCCAGGCAACTCGATCGGGTAGTGGCCGTCGAAGCACGCCGAGCACAGCCGCGACGCGGGTTGTTCGGTGGCCGCGATCATGCCGCGCTGCGAGATGTAGCCCAGCGTGTCGGCGCCGATGGCGTGGCGGACACCCTCGAGCAGTTCTCCGGCATCACCTTCGGTGCTCGCGGCGTTGGCGATCAGCTCGGCAGGCGTGGCGAAGTCGATGCCGTAGAAGCACGGCCACTTCACGGGCGGCGATGCGATGCGCACATGCACCTCGACGGCGCCGGCCTCACGCAACATGCGGATCAACGCCCGCTGCGTATTGCCGCGGACGATGGAGTCGTCGACGACGATCAACCGCTTACCGCGGATCACTTCCTTGAGCGGATTGAGCTTGAGGCGAATACCGAGCTGGCGGATTGTCTGCGACGGCTGGATGAACGTGCGCCCGACGTAAGCGTTCTTCATCAGGCCCTGTCCGTACGGAATGCCGGACTCCTGCGCGTAACCGACGGCCGCCGGGGTGCCCGATTCCGGCACACCGATCACCAGGTCGGCTTCGACGGGCTTCTCGCGGGCCAGCCGGCGGCCGATATCGACGCGAGCGGCATGCACCGAGCGGCCCGCGATGTTGCTGTCGGGTCGGGCCAGGTACACGTACTCGAAGACACAACCCTTTGGCTCGGGGTTGGCGAAGCGCGTCGAGCGCACGCCGTCGGCGTCGATGGCCAGCAACTCACCGGGCTCGATGTCGCGGACGAACGAGGCGCCGACGATGTCGAGAGCCGCCGTCTCGGAGGCCACGACCCAGCCGCGGTCCAGCCGCCCCAACGAAAGCGGCCGCACGCCGTAGGGGTCGCGGGCCGCATAGAGGGTGTTCTCGTCCATGAAGGTAAGACAAAACGCGCCGCGCACGGTCGGCAGCAGTTCGAGTGCGGCCTGTTCCAGCGTCGCGTCGGCGGCGCCGTGGGCCAGCAGCGCGCCGAGAATGTCGGAGTCGGTGGTGGCCGCCGGGGCGCCGCGGGTGCCGAGTAGACCCGCCTCGCGGGCCCGGGTGGCCAGGTCGGCGGCATTGACCAGGTTGCCGTTGTGGCCGAGCGCGACGCCCGTGCCGGCTGCCGTGTTGCGGAACACCGGCTGGGCATTCTCCCAAGTGGTGGATCCGCTGGTCGAGTAGCGGCAGTGCCCGACGGCGACGTGGCCTTCCATGGCCGCCAGCGTCTGCTCGTCGAAGACCTGGCTGACCAGGCCCAAATCCTTGAATACCAGCACCTGGGAGCCGTCGGCGACGGCGATGCCTGCGGCCTCCTGGCCGCGGTGCTGCAGCGCGTAGAGGCCGTAATAGGTGAGCTTGGCGACTTCTTCACCCGGCGCCCAGACGCCGAATACGCCACATTCTTCGCGGGGTTCTTGATCGGTCTGCGGGCCGGTCACGATATGGCTGCTCCCAGGGCGGTGTGGGTAGACGAGTTCAGTCTACGGTCATCACCGGTTAATCACGGAAGACACCGGCGATGTCGCGCACAAAAGAACGACTTCTACGGGTCGAGAAATTCCTCACATGTCGTCACCAATCGGTGAATCACCAGGTCACGGATGCGCGGCGGTGGCGCGGGCCTGAGCATCGGCTCAGGCGGACGTGTGGCGAAGCTAACCGTGGAGGCGGACCAGCGGCAGCCACCCGGCGACCTCGCCGGCGCGCGCCCCGGACGACGTCAACAGCCCGCCTGCGGTGGCGTCCGCCACGTCCAGCAGGCCCGTCGCGAGCAGCAGCCACGTCCGCGGGTCGGTCTCCACCACGTTGGGCGGATTCCCTCGCCTGTGCGTCGGCCCTGAAATACATTGCACCGCAACAAATGGCGGGATACGGACCTCGACGCTGTTGCCCGGCGCGAGTGCGGCGAGCGTGCGAGCGGTCAATCGCACCGCCTCGGCGAGTTCGGCGCGCGCAGGTGCGGGTTCGCTCTCGTCGCGCAGCCACGCGGCAACGGCCGAAACCGCAGCACGCGTCATTGCCGGATCGGCCCTACGAGAGGTGGACATACTTTAGATTCTCAAAGTGTTTGTCGACCGCCACAATCCGCCCTACCGGACGGCGGGCGCGGTCTTGGTGGTGATCGCCGCGGTTGCGGCGGGCCTGATCTACCTGCAGTTCCGGGGCGACTTCATGCCGTCCACACCACTGACGTTGGTCTCGTCGCGCTCTGGCCTGGTCGTCGAACCCGGCGCGAAGGTGACCTACAACGGCGTGGAGATCGGCCGCGTCGCGCGCATCGGCACCGTCGAGGTGGATGGCACCGCGAAGGCGCAGCTGTCCCTCGACGTCGACCCCGAATACATCAAGCTCATTCCGGCGAACGTGATCGCCGACGTGCAGGCCACCACCGTGTTCGGCAACAAGTACGTGTCGTTCAGATCACCGGAAGATCCTTCTACAGAACGTGTTTCGAGCACAGACGTGATCGAGGTGTCCTCGGTCAGCACCGAGTTCAACACCCTGTTCGAGACGGTGCTGTCACTTGCCGAGCAGGTCGACCCGATCAAGCTGAACCAGACACTGACCGCCACGGCCGAGGCGTTGACGGGCCTGGGTGACCGGTTCGGTGAGTCGCTGTCGAACGGCAACACCATCCTCGACGACCTCAATGCGCGAATGCCGCAGATCCGCGAGGACACCAGGTTGGTGGCGGGTCTTCTCGACGTGTACGCCGATGCGTCACCGGATCTGTGGGACGGCCTGGAAAACGCGGTCACCACCGCGCGCACGTTCAACGCGCAGTGGGACGGCATCGACGCGGCGTTGATGGCCGCGCTGGGCTTCGCCGACCCCGCTGCCGACAGTCTGAATCGCGCCGGACCGTACTTCGTGCGCGGCGCGGCGGATCTGATCCCCACGTCCAAACTGTTCGACTACTACAGTCCCCAGCTGTTCTGCACGCTGCGGAACTTCGCCGAGATCGAGGAGAAGGTCGCCGAGACTCTCGGGGGGAACGGCTACTCGCTTGCGACGTCATCGGGCACGTTCGCCGGTGCGGGCAACCCGTACATCTACCCCGACAACCTGCCGCGGGTGAACGCCAGGGGCGGCCCGGAGGGTCGTCCGGGTTGTTGGCAGAAGATCTCCCGTGAGTTGTGGCCCGCGCCGTACCTGGTGATGGACACCGGCGCCAGCATCGCGCCCTACAACCACGTGGAACTCGGGCAGCCGATCCTGATCGACTACGTGTGGGGCAGGCAGGTCGGCGAGCTGACCATCAACCCGTGAGCGTTGACATCAACATTTGTTGAGGTTTTACGTTCGCGGGCATGACGTTCAAATCACATGAGATCGAATATCTTCGGCGAGCCGACCTGGGTCGGTTGGCCACCATTCAGCGCAACGGGACACCGCAGAACAGTCCGGTCGGATTCACCTACAACGAGCAGCTCGGGACGATTGACATCGCCGGTTATCAGATGTCCAAGAGCCAGAAGTATCGCAACATCGCGCACAACGACCGGGTTGCGTTCGTCGTCGACGACATCGCGTCACGCGACCCGTGGCGGGTGCGTTGCCTCGAGATCCGCGGCACTGCCGAACAGGCCGTGATCGCCCCGTCGCAGGGTGCGGCGGGCGACCACCTGGATACGGCGATCATCCGCGTCACCCCAACGCGGATCATCAGTTTCGGCATCGACGATCAGGACACCGAGCCGCACCAACTGACCGCGGATATCCGGGACGTCTAGCGGCTCAGTCAGGGAAGCCGAACATCTTGACGACACCGTGATCGCGGCCCGCGGTGTAACCGCCGTCGACCGCGATCGCCTGCCCGGTGACGAACGAGGCATCGATTGACACCAAAAAGGCTGCCATCGCGGCGATCTCATCAGGCCGGCCCCTGCGCTGCAGCGCGTGTTCGTTGGTGATCGACTGCAACGGGCCCTCCATGCCCTCGAGACCCATCACGGCGTTGAGCATGGGGGTGTCGATGAAGCCGGGGCAGATGGCGTTGGCGCGGATGCCGCTGGGGCCGTAGTCCAGCGCGATGTTCTTCGTCAGAAGGACGACGCCGCCCTTGGACGCGTTGTAGGCGCTACCACCCGCAGTGCCTTCGAGGCCCTCGACGCTGGCGAGCGTCACGATCGAACCACGCTCACCGTCGACCCTCGGCTGCTCGATCATCTTGGCCAGTGCGGCCTTCGCGACCAGGAACGTGCCGGTGAGGTTGATCGAGATCACCCGTTCCCACTCCTCTTTGGGGAGCAGGTGCACCGGTCCTCCGCCCGCAACACCGCCGGAGTGGACCACGCCGTCGACGCGGCCGGGAACCGCGGCGAACACCTCGGCGACCGCCGCTTCGTCGGCGACGTCGGCTGCGACGAAGGTGAATCGGGCGCCCAGCTCCTCGGTGGGGGCGACCAGGTCGGTGCCGATGACGGTGCCGCCCTCGGCCAGCAGTCGCCGAGCGGTGGCCAGGCCGATGCCTGACGCTGCGCCGGTGACGACGAAGGTGCGGGATGCGGATCTGTCTGTCATGGGCAGACGATACGCAATTCGATTCGTGTCAGACGGAATTGGGGTCCGCCACGGTCACGCCTGACGGCAGGTCACCCTCGCGGACCGCGGTGAACGACCGCGAGATCGGCTGGCACGGCGACGCCGACTCGACCAACTCACCGCTCAGCGAGGTCCCTGACGCGGAGAAGGACATCGTCGAAGTGCCCGCGGTCTTCTTGCCCTCGCACGCGAAACCTTGTGCCTGGCTGGAGATGTACCGACCACCGCTTTCGCGGAAGACGTAGGTTGTCGATACGCCGCCGACGTTGGTCGCCGTCGCGAGGCAGCCGGCGGGCGGGCAGGCCGAGCGAATTGCCAACAGCCAGGTGTACGGACCGCGTGGCTCCGGATAGTCGAAGTCACTCGGTTCGGTGCCCGCGAAGCTCAGCCGGTACAGGCCATCGGTCAACGGAGTTGCCGCGGCGACCGGTGATGAGCAGACCGCGAACGCTGAGCCGGCGACGATGCCGACTGCGGCGACAACTGCGGCCCGGGTGATGGCCATAGGCCACTATCACAGAGAAATCGCACGTGCACGGCTGTTTTGCACTGCCAGTGCCGCCACCGCACCAGATTCGTTGATCGCCAGGTGCGCCAGCATCGGGCCGATCAGGCTGCCCGAACGCTCGTACAGCCAGCCGAACACCCAGCCGGCCAATCCGGTCACCAGCACCGTGGGAACGACGGGCTCTCCGGTCCTGCGGGCATCGGTGATGTGCGACAACCCGAAGGCCGCGGCCTGGAGGAACCGGCCGCCGCCGGTCCCGAACGCCTGCGCGGCGACGGTGCCCAGCGCACCGCGGAAGGCGGCCTCCTCCGACCACACCGTGCCCAGCGGGATACCGAACAAGAGCCAACGGAGCGCACCATCAGGCAGGTCCCGATCGGCCATGTCCTGTCGCACCCGGGGCAACGCCGTCGCCGCCGCGACACCGAGGACGACAGGGGCGGCAGCGCCGAGGCCGAACCGCAGACCTGAGCCCGGATGCCGGAAGCCGACGGGCGCGCGCGTCAGGGCTATCAGTGCGGCGCCGACGAGGGCGTGCGCGGCGGGATGCCAGCGCGACGGCAACCGCGGCGCCACCAGGCTCCACCCCACGAGGATGGCCGCCAGGCCCAGCGCTGCTACCGCCGAACGTTGCTTGGTGCGCACTAGTATTCGGGACCGTCCTCCGCTTCGGTCTTCTGGAGTGCGAGGCGGATCCGCTGGGTGTCCTCTCGTGTCCAGCCGTCGGGCGGCGCGACGGCGGCCCAGCCGTCGAGCACATAGTCGCCGTAGTTGTGCCCGTGCCCAGCCGGGACCGATCCGGCGTTGGTCATGTCGACGGCGACCTGCCAGAACGTGATGATCGGATACCACCGCATCGACGCCGTGCGGTCACGGCCCGGGGGTTCCCGCAGCCAGTCGGGCCTGCTGAAAAGGAGGTCCTCGGACCACCACACGACCGGATCCGACGGGTGCTGCATGAACAGCACACGCGTTCCCTCCCAGGGCTTTTCCCCTTCAGTGGCGATCTGTTGGGCATCGGTGGCCTCGGAGAACCGCACCGTCCGGCCGTTGTCGTAACGCGGCCGGACCTCAGGGGTACCCGGATCGCGACGCTCGGTGATCGCGCTCCACAACGGACTGGCATTCGGCGGGCCGACCCACAGCACCGACGAGAAGCCCATTTCGGCGATATCGGGTAGCCACGCGAACGCGCCCTGGCCGGCCATCGAGCCGAGGCTTTCGCCGTAGAGCAATAGCTTCGGTCTCCGGTCCGGTGGCAGCTTCGCCCAGCGTTCGTGAATGGCGTCGATCATCATGCGGCCGGATTCCATGGACTTCTGCTGGTCGCCCAGGAACGAGATCCAGCTCGGCAGATACGAATACTGCGAGCCGACCAGCGCGGTGTCGCCGTTGTACATCATCTCCAGCGACCGCGCGGCGACCGGGTTGATCCACCCGGTGCCGGTGGTCGGGATGACCACCAGCAGCTCGCGCTCGAACGCTCCGGTTCGCTCCAGTTCGCTGAGCAACACCGCCATTCGCTGTTCGTCGGTGTCGGCGGTCTGCAGGCCGACGTAGGCGCGGATGGGCTCCTTGGCGGGCCGACCGTTGAGTTCGGTCAGCTCCGCGGCATCGGGTCCGGTCGCGACAAAATTGCGGCCCTGATACCCCAGCGTCTCCCACGGCGCGAAAGAGTCTGGGCTGCCGGACTTTTCGGGTTCCAGGGGCTGGACGATCCCGGGCCGTGTGGTGAAGTTCTGCGGCTGGAACACCCGGTTCGAGGCGGTGAGAAAGCCACGGACGAGGACACCGTTGATCAGCGTGATCGTCAACACGACGACGATCGCGGTGCCGATGAACAAGGCGACCTCGTCGTTGAGTCGCCAACGCCGGATGAAGAACCGCGCCATCGACTTGATCAAGTCGATCAGCACCCGGGTGGCGCCCACGCACGCGCCACCGGCCAGCACCGCGATGATCAGTGTCCTCAGGTATCCGAGCGTCGTGGGCCCTTCGATACCCACCACCGCCGACACCTGGCGCTGCCATTCGGCGGCCGGGATCAGCATCAGCACACTCGCCGCGATCGCCAGCATCACCGTCGCGGTCTTGAACACGTACTGCACCCGCCTCGACGGCGGCCAACCCTTGCGCCGGCGAATCACGAAGCGGCGGAACAATCTCCAAGCGAATACGCCGATGCCGTAGCCGATGGCCGCATTCAGCCCGCCGATGAGACCCTGGAACAGCCAGTCTCTGGGCAACAGCGAGGGTGTCAGGCTCAGGCAGAAAAACAGTGCACCAAAAGCGATTCCGACGAAGTCGAGCCGGACCAGGCTCCATGCCCAGACATAGAAGGGGTGTCGTTCGCGGTTCTGCGCAATCACCCGAACAACCCGGGAAGCACGCCCTCCGACGTGCTTCGCAGGTCCTCCAGACTGGCGGTGAACAGGCCCTGCACCTCGACAGCGGCCTCTCCCTCTCGTGGTCCGGGGTCGACGACACCGATCCGGGTGGCCGGCAGTCCGCGCGCCTCACACATAGCGACGAAGCGGCTCTCCTCGGTCCGTGGCACGGCCACCAGCACCCGGCCCGTCGACTCCGAGAAGAGGAAGGAAAACGGGTCAGAATTTTCGGGAACGACGATGCGACAACCGGTTTCGCCGGTCAGCGCGGCCTCGACCACGGCCTGCATCAGCCCGCCCTCCGACAGATCGTGCGCTGCCGACACCAGCCCGTCACGCGATGCCGCGGCCAAAACGTCGGCCAGCAGCATCTCCCGGTCCAGGTCGACCTTCGGCGGCAGTCCACCCAGGTGGTCGCCGGTGACCTGCGCCCAGATCGAGCCGTCGAACTCGTCGCGGGTGTCGCCGAGCAGGATCAGGGTCTCGCCGGGTTCGGCGCCAAGCCCGGTCGGGATGCGACGCTTCACGTCGTCGATGACGCCGAGCACACCGACGACCGGGGTCGGCAGAATTGCTGTGGTCCCGGTCTGGTTGTAGAAGCTGACGTTGCCGCCGGTGACCGGAATACCCAGCTTCGCAGCGCCATCGGCGAGTCCGCGGACCGCCTGGCTGAACTGCCACATGACTCCCGGATCCTCCGGCGAGCCGAAGTTGAGGCAGTTGGTGACCGCCACCGGTGTGGCGCCGGTGACCGCGACGTTGCGGTACGCCTCGGCCAGCGCGAGTTGCGCACCGGTGTACGGGTCGAGCGCGGTGTAGCGGCCCGAGGCGTCGGTCGAGATCGCGATGCCACGGCCGGAGGCCTCGTCGACACGCAGCACTCCGCCGTCGGCGTTCTCGGCGAGGACGGTGTTGCCGCGGACGTAGCGGTCGTACTGCTCGGTGATGTAGGCGCGGCTACACAGATGCGGACTGCCAAGCATCGCGAAGAGCGTCGCGCGCAGTTCGTCGCCGGTGGACGGCCGTGGCAGTTTCGCCGAGGTGTCGGCGTTCAGCGCGTCCTGGGTACCGGGGCGCTCGACGGGGCGCTCGTAGACAGGTCCCTCGTGGGCGACTGTGCGTGGCGGCACGTCGACGACGGTTTCGCCGTGCCAGGTGATTTCGAGGCGGTCCCCGTCGGTGACTTCACCGATCACGGTCGCCAGCACGTCCCACTTGCGGCAGACCGTCATGAACGCGTCGACGTTGTCGGGTGTGACAACCGCGCACATCCGCTCCTGGGACTCGCTCGACAGGATCTCCGCAGGGGTCATGTTCGCGGCGCGCAGCGGGACGGTATCCAGTTCGATCCGCATACCACCGTCACCGGCTGATGCGAGTTCCGATGTGGCACAGGATAATCCGGCACCACCGAGGTCCTGAATGCCGACCACCAGATCGGCGGCGTACAGCTCGAGGCAGCACTCGATGAGGACTTTCTCCATGAACGGGTCGCCCACCTGAACCGAGGGCAGCTTCTTGCGCCCCGCGGCGCCGCTCTCGTCGCCGCCGAAAGTGTCCGACGCGAGCACGGACACGCCGCCGATGCCGTCGAGCCCGGTGCGCGCACCGAACAGGATGATCTTGTTTCCGGTCCCCGAGGCGAACGCCAGGTGCAGGTCCTCCTTCCGAAGCACCCCCACGCACAGGGCGTTCACCAACGGGTTGCCCGCGTAGGAGGCGTCGAACACGGTCTCGCCGCCGATGTTCGGCAGGCCCAGCGAGTTGCCGTACCCGCCGATGCCGCGGACGACCCCGTCGACGACGCGGCGGGTGTCCATCGCGTCGGCCGCGCCGAATCGCAGCTGGTCCATCACCGCCACCGGACGCGCGCCCATGGCCATGATGTCGCGCACGATGCCGCCGACCCCGGTGGCCGCACCCTGATAGGGCTCGATGTAGGACGGGTGGTTGTGGGACTCCACCTTGAACGTGGCCGCCCACCCGTCGCCGATGTCCACGACGCCGGCGTTCTCGCCAATGCCGGCAAGTAACCCGGCACGCATCGCCTCGGTCGTGGTCTCACCGAAATAGCGCAGGTGCACCTTCGACGACTTGTAGGAGCAGTGTTCGCTCCACATCACCGAGTACATCGCCAGCTCAGCGTCGGTGGGCCGACGGCCGAGGATCTCGCGGATCCGCTGGTACTCGTCGTCCTTGAGGCCCAGCTCGCGGTGCGGCTGAGGCTGGTCGGGGGTGGCGGTGGCGTGTTCGACGGTGTCGAGGGCGTGGGTTAGCTCCGACGTCACCCGGCCAGTCTAGTTTGCGATCCGGCGGAAACGCCGTCAGCCGCCCGCGACGCAGAAGGCGTTGCCTTCGGGGTCGGCCATGACGACCCAATCGAACTCCGGCCCGAAGCTGTTCCGCGCCGTCTCCCGCGCGCCCAGGCCGATCAGCCGCGCCACCTCGGCCTCCTTGTCGGCGGCGTGGAAGTCCAGGTGGACCTTGTTCTTGCCCGGTGTGGGATCGGGCACGCGCTGGAAGCCCAGAGCCGGCCGGCCTTCGCTGCTGACCATGACGAATTCACCTGGTGCAACGGCATTTACGTCGCCTCCCGCGGCGCGCGCCCACCAGTCGGCGAGGGCGTCAGGGTCGGCGCAGTCGAACGTGATCATCTCCACCTTGAGTGCCATGGGGCTGACCCTAGAGCAGCCGGGCGACAAGGGCGCTTACGTCTGGCGTAATTGAGCGGCGCCGCGTTCACCCCGCACGCTTGGTCCATGACCGAGACACAAACCCAACCGAAGTTCAGTTCCGAGATGTGGGCCGCGTTCTGGGCGGCACCCGACGAGTCGCGCATCGGCGACATCCTGGCCGACGACATCGTCGGCTACTGGCAGGGTGAGCCGAAGCCGGTGCACGGTCGCGAGGCCTACACCGCGAAGATCGTCGAGCTCATCACCGCCGTACCCGACCTGCGACTCGAGCTGCTGGACAGCGCGACTATCGACGGCGATGTCCCCGGCGAACAGCTGGTGTATCTGCACTACGTCGGCCAGGGCACCGGGCCTGAGGGTCCGATCGCGATCCGCGGTCTGGACCGGGTCCGCGCCCGCGACGGCGTGGTCGTGGAGAACGTCATCCGCTACGACCTGGTCGACACCGCCTCCTGAGGCGACTGAGCACGGCAGGGGCAATCGCAATGTCAGCCTGACGACGCAGACATGGATATATATGCACGGAGCGGCTGTCAGGGTGACATTGCGATCGGCCCGCGATGTGCACGCCGACTCAGGCCGGGGACAGGAAAGCCCCCAGCGCAGCGGCGTACGCCGCGACGTCGTGGGCACCCATCACTTCACGCGCCGAGTGCATGGCCAACTGGGCGGCACCCACGTCGACTGTCGGGATGCCGGTGCGCGCCGACGTCATCGGTCCGATCGTGGAACCGCACGGCAGATCGGCCCGATGTTCGTAGCGCTGCAACGGCACATCGGCCTGAGCGCACGCGACCGCGAACGCCGCCGCCGTCCGCCCGTCGGTCGCGTAGCGGAGGTTCGGCTGCACCTTGAGCACGGGTCCGGCGTTGACCTCGATGAGGTGGCCGGGTTCGTGACGTTCGGGGTAGTTCGGGTGCGTGGCATGCGCCATGTCGCCCGACGCCACCATCGAGCCCGGCATCCGGCGCAGGAATTCCTCGCGACCACCGCCGGCGGCCAGCGTGATGCGTTCCAACACGGTGAGCAGCAGCTCGGATTGGGCGCCGTGGTCGGACTGCGAGCCGACCTCTTCGTGATCGAACAGCGCGAGCACGGGCACATGGCCGCGCGGCTCGGCGGCGAGGAAGCCCTCGAGACCGGCGTAGCAGGTCGCCTGGTTGTCCAGCCGCGGCGCGCTGAGAAGTTCGTCTCCGGCACCCGCGAGGGTCGACGGGGTGAGGTCGTGGGTCATCAGGTCCGCACCCAAGACGTCGGACATGGCGACGCCGGCGCGGTCGGCGACGTAGCCGAGGAAGGACCGGGTCCCGCTGCCGACGCCCCACACGGCGTTGACGTGGCGCTGGGGGTTCAGCTCGACTGCCTTGCGGTCCTCGGCGAGATGGATGGCCAGCTGCGGTACGCGCAAGATGGGCTCGTCGATGCGGATCAGGTGGTGCTCGATCGCGTCGCCGGCGCGGACGGACAGCCGCCCGCTGATGCCGAGGTCACGGTCCAGCCAAGAGTTGAGCCACGCCCCGCCGTACGGCTGCAGCGCGACGACCTGCCAGCCCGAGACGAAGCGGTCGGGATGCTGTTTGACACGCAGATTCGGGCTGTCGGTGTGGCCGCCGACGATCCGAAAAGGCGCCGACGGGCCGGTCTCGGCCCTCCAGGCGACCATCGATCCCGCCCGCAGCGTGAAGAACCGGCCCTCGGCTTGCCATCCATCGCCTTCGTTCAGCTCGGTGAAGCCGGCGGCGCGCAATCGGTCGGCCGCCGTCTCGCAGACATGGAACGGCGACGGCGAAGCGTCGATGAACTCACACAGGCCCTGCGGACTAGCCGACATGGTTGTTCATCTTCGCCGATCATCGACGCCGATCTTGAATTAGGGTCGTGTGGTGCCCGCACCACTGCCGCAGCCGGTCACGGCGCCGCTCACACCTGCGGCCATCTTCCTGGTGGTGACCATCGACGAAGGCGGCGAGGCAGCCGTGCACGACGGGCTCGGAGATATCGCCGGACTCGTGCGTGCGGTCGGTTTCCGCGACCCCGACAAGCACCTATCGGTGGTGACGTCGATCGGCTCGGACGCGTGGGACCGGCTCTTCTCTGGGCCGCGGCCGGCGGAGTTGACCCCCTTCATCGGGTTGTCCGGCCCACGCCACCACGCGCCGTCGACGCCAGGGGACCTGCTGTTGCACATCAAGGCGATGTCGTTGGACATGTGTTTCGAGTTGGCGGGCCGGATCGTCAAGGCGCTGGGCGCTGTCACCGTCGTCGACGAGACGCACGGGTTCCGCTTCTTCGACAACCGCGATCTACTTGGGTTCGTCGACGGCACCGAGAATCCCGAGGGCCCACTTGCGGTGTCCGCTACCGAGATCGGCGATGAGGATCCCGATTTCGCCGGTGGCTGCTATGTGCACGTGCAGAAGTACGTCCACGACATGTCGTCGTGGGATTCGTTGTCGGTCACCGAGCAGGAACTGGTCATCGGACGCAGCAAGCTCGAGGACATCGAGATGGCCGACGACGTCAAGCCGGCGAACTCGCACATCGCACTGAACGTCATCGAGGACGAGGACGGCACCGAACTGAAGATCGTGCGGCACAACATGCCGTTCGGTGAGATCGGAAAAGACGAATACGGAACGTACTTCATCGGTTACTCGCGAACGGCCGCGGTAACCGAGCAGATGCTTTCCAACATGTTCCTCGGTGATCCGCCAGGCAACACCGACCACATCCTGGAGTTCTCCACTGCCATCACCGGCGGGAAGTTCTTCACGCCGATCGTCGATTTTCTCAACGACCCTCCTCCGCTTCCGGATTCGGAGGCAACACAAGACGTGCCCGCCGTTGCCGGTGTGCCCGTCGGGGACGGCTCGTTGGGCATCGGCAGCCTGAAAGGACTCTCAATGAAGAAGTCAAGCAGCCGTCGTCGTGGTGACGGGGGGTGAATCAGGTTGCCAGGTGCGGTTG
>NZ_MVIM01000024.1 GCF_002086795.1 Mycolicibacterium tusciae
GACCGACCCAGTGTGTGGGGCCACCAGATGGTCGCCCAAACACCACCAGGAGCACTCGAAGCCGCAACAACATGAACGGCTCGACAGACGAGACGGCGAAAAACGATCATATGGAGGTGAAATGGCGATCCAGTTCCTGACCGACGACTGGGCGACTGCGGTGACCGACGCTGCCAATGCCGACGAGAGGTTCCGCATTGCAGCGAAGGGACATGACGTGGTGCTCCGCGTATCCGTGTCGCAGAGCCCGGCCAGCGATGACTACTACATGCATTTCTCTGACGGGTCACTCATCGTGGGTATCGGGTCGCCACCGCGCACGCCCGACGTTGAGGCCGAGCTCAGCTACGAAACGAACGTCGAGCTGTCTCGGGGAGCGCTCAACGGCCAGACTGCGGCCATGACCGGGCAGATGAAAGCTGTCGGCAACATGATGAAGATGATGTCGATCGGAAAAGCCCAGGATCGGCTCGCTGAACTCGAGAGCGGCTTAGACATCGACTACTAGCACGGATCGCGGCGCCTAAGTTGACTTCGCCCGAGGGACGGGATTCCACGAACGGGTATGCATCGGCACCGACCATCGACTCAAGTCCCACCCTGGGCGGTCTCGCGCGACCATACCGCCAATAAAACCCATTCCGAAGATCCTCAAACCAGATTGGACACGGCTCATGACAACACGTAGCAGCGAACTCGTTCCCAGCGACATGAAGGGGCTGTGGGGATTCGTGCCAGCCTGCTCGACGCCGGACGCCGCCGATGTCAACGCGGTCGACACGATCGACACCGATGCGCTCGCGTCTCTGGTGGATCGACTGGTGCGTGATGGTGTCGACGGCATCGTCACGACCGGCAGCGCCGGCGAGTCGCACACCCTTTCCGACGACGAATACCGCACGCTCATCACCGCGGTCGTGGAGACGGTAAACGCCCGGGTTCCGGTGTTCGTTGGTGCCAGCACGCTCAACACGCGCGACTCGATCCGACGCGCCCGCGTCATCGCCGACCTCGGGGCGGACGGCATCATGAGCGGACCGCCGATGTATTTGCCGCAGACTGCCGAGAACGCGGTCCAGTACTACAAAGACCTCGCCGAGGCCGTTCCGGAGCTGGCGATCATGATCTACCAGAACCCGCACGCGTTCCGCATCACATTGCCGCCCGGTGCATTCAGGGAGCTGGCCCAGATTCGCAATATCGTTGCGCTCAAGCAGACCTCGATGGACATCTTCAATGTGATCGGCGCCATCAAAGCGGTCAAGGACAAGATGTCGGTCCTCGTCTTGGACCAATTGATGTACCCCGCAATGATGTTCGGTGCTGCCGGAGCGTGGAGCATCGACGTATGCATGGGTCCCTGGCCCGCGCTTTCGCTGCGCGATGCATGCCAGCGTGGCGACTGGGCAGAGGCCGCGACCATCGCCGACCAGATGCAGGCGCCATTTCGAACGCTGGGCTTGACTATGGAGGAATTCCAAGCCATGCAGTCCGCCTGGTGGAAGATCGCAATCGACACTGCGGGCTATGGGCGTGCTGGGGCTGCTCGGCCGCCCTTCGTTCACATACCGCAGACCGTCGTCGACTCCGCGCACCGCTACGGTGAACGCTGGGCAGGACTTGCGGAGCGCTACCACCGGTCAAGGGAAGCCGCTGGGCTGCCGCCTGCCGCGGCGAACGGCACCCCCGCCTCGTCGTCGACGCCGGGAAAGAACCTTCAGGGCGACCTGCTGACCACGCCCGCCACCTAGGCGTCTAGGTCTGTAGCCAACGTCGCCAGCCCACTCAGCACCGGCTGAACTTCGGGAAGGACTGCCAAGCCGAGCACTGCGACGGTGGCGAGGTTGAACAATGCCGCCTGCTCGCGGCCACCGACCTGGTGGGCTTCTCCGAGAGCCCGTGCACGATGATGGGTCAGCCAGTCAGGATTGTGATCGAGAGCAGCGTCAGGATAGGAAGTCGCACCCGACCCAACGCGTCGCCGAGCACCCAGATGTTCGGCGTAACAAGCGTTTTCGCCGCCGTGGCCGCAGCGAGCATGTCACAAGTCACAAGCGCCACGGGCGGTCTGCCAGGGACCACGCCGGCGATCACTCGGAGATGTCCGAACCCATAGGTGCGACAATCATCATCGCCTGCCGACCCGGGCGATCCGGGGAGAGAAGCCGGCTAACGCCCGCAACCGGGGTGTTTGTCGGCTTCGCCGCGGACAGTAGCGGCAGCGACCGCCGCGAGCGCTTTCTGTTCCCGAGCCCCGCGGCCGAAAGCTCCCAGCAGGGCACCGGCAGCACGACGACATCGCCAAAACCTCCGCCGTGACCGGCTGGCGGCCCCGGCGCAAAGGCAAGTCGGTCAACGAGATCAACACGTCCCGGTCTCGATCTTGCTTGAACTGCCGCAGCCTGCCGAGCGCGTCGTAAATGCCTGATTCGTCAGGATTTAGCGTGATCTCGCCGACATAAGGTGACGCGTCAGGCGCCCGGGTATCGCGCATCGGCTGGAGCCGCCACGTGAGCTCGCGTCCAGATCGGTTGTGCAGCATCGTCGTTAGCTCCGCGCCGTTTTGGTCGTGGTTCATTCCGACATGGCGTCTTGACGGGCCGGTGTGACGTATCTAGCATTCTCTACAGCGGAGGACGCATCTGTTCAGCAGAATAGAGAGTGAGTGTTGACGGGTTGATCGAGGAGTTCGGTGTGATGAATGCGGTCGGGGTCGATCGGGATACCCGTGAGGCTGTCGAGGCGTTCATGTTCCGGGAGGCGGAGCTACTCGATGGGGGGCAGTTCCGGGAATGGTTGGGTCTGCTCGACCCCGACATCCGGTATGTGGTTCCGGTGCGCACCACGAGGGAGGACTCCGCGGGTTGGGTGGGCGCGATCGCGCACTGGAACGACGACTACACGGGTTTGGAGATGCGGGTTCTTCGCGGCGAGACGGACTTCTCGTGGGCCGAGTCACCTCGGTCGCGGACCCGGCACTTCGTGTCCAACATCCGCACGACTGCCGGACCGGGGACTGATGAGTTGACCGTGCGCTCGAACCTGTTGTTCTTTCGCAGCCGCGGAGATAGCGGCCGCTGGGAGTTGCTCTCGGCCGAACGCGTCGACGTGTTGCGCCGGACCGACGATTCGCTGCGGCTGGCTCGGCGCGAGGTGTTGCTCGACCACTCGACGTTGCCCATCGACAACCTGTCGGTATTCCTGTAGGGCCAGCTCCCCTCACCACCTCCTCGTGGATATCGCCAATTCCAGAAAGGGCCCGACCATATGACCACCGAAACAACCGAGACGGACGTGATCGAGATGTTGGTGAAGGCGTGACTGACGTTATGGGCAGTGACCTGGATGTGTCGGTCCAAGAATGCGACGTCTTGGTGGTGGGTGGGGGAATTGGCGGAGTGCGGGCAGCACTACGGGCCGCCGAGTTGGGGTCGTCGGTGATTCTGGTGGAGAAGGCGGTGGTGTCTCGGGCAGGGCCGATGACGTATGTCCACAGCCAATACGCCCCTGATCACCGGGTGCAGGGTGAGGAGATGACGGAGTGGGCGCGCGAGTTCGTAGTGGGCAGCAATTATTTGGCCGATCAGGATTGGGTGCAGCAGTACATAGCCGAGGCCTATGACAGGGTTAACGAGCAGATCGGGTGGGGTGTGCCCTATTCCACCCATAAGGATGGGTCGCTGAAGTATGTGACGGTCCGCGGCCATAACCTTGGCACCACGCTGGGTGTGGATGGTCGCGTGTGTATGGAAATCCTCAAGGAGAGGATGAAGGCGGCGGGGGTGCGTCTGTTCGAGCGAGTCGATGTGATCGATCTGCTGACCACCGACGGGTGCCGGCCCACCGCTGGTGCGGTGTGTGGTGCGGTGGGGGTAAACGTTGTCACTGGCCAGTGTCATGTCTTTACGGCGGGCAGCGTCATCCTCAACACCGGCCCCTGGTATCCCAAGCTGCATTACGCGTTCGCCGACCATTGCAGCGGCGAGGGGCATGTGGCGGCGTGGCGAGTGGGTGCCGAGTTCGCCGGCATGGAGTTCGGCCAGTTCGCCGCCTGGAGTTACTTCAATCGTTCATTCTTCACACCGGGTCAAGCCAAGATTCAGGGGATCGGTGGCAAGTTCTGCAACGTGGCGGGCGAGTACTTCATGGACCGCTATGACCCGATCTGGGGGGATAAGGGCGGGCTGTTCACCATCGCGCGCGCGATCATGACCGAGATGGTGGAGGGCCGAGGGCCGTGCTATCTCGACTTGCGTCACGTACCACAGGCGGATCTAGAGGTGCTGTATGAAGTGTCTCCGACGGTGCGGCGCGCCTTTACCGAGTTTGAGGTCGATCCCTCCACTGACCTGCTGGAGGTGACCCCGTTCATCGTGCTCGGCACGAGCAGCACCAGCGGTCCCACGATCGACTTGGACGGAGCCACCACAGTGCCCGGCCTGTACGCGGCCGGGTATGGCACGGCGTGTCCGCATTTGATGTCGGGAATTTCTGGCAGCGGGATCTCGAGCTTCTCCGCGGTTGCGGGGTACCGGGCGGGCACTGCGGCGGCGGCGCGCGGCGGTCACGCGGTAGCGCGCAGTGTCTGGGAGAACCAGGCTAAGGAGAGCTTCGCGGAGTATTTCGCGCCGATGCGTCGGCTGCGGCAGGTCCGGCCGGTTGATGTGTGGAAAGCCATCGGCGAGGCGACGGCCAATCCGGCATTCGCATTGTTCAAGTCGGAGGCACGGATTGATTCAGCGCTCGCTGAGCTGTACCGGATCCGGGATCGGGTACTGCGTTACGTTTTCGCGCCGGACTATCAAGAACTTAAGAAAGCGCACGAGGTGCGCGCATACCTGACGTTGGCGATCATCACCTGTGAGGCGATGAAGCGGCGCACCGAAAGTCGCGGGGAGCTGTTTCGTATCGACTACCCCTACGCCGACAACGATGAGTGGCTGAAGTGGCTGCTCGTGCGCCGGGGCAGCGGCGGTGAGTTCGACCTGCAGTTCAGCGAACGCGACCTGCCGATCCAGTCGTGGCCGGTGCAGGCCCCGCCCGGCCGCCATCCAAGTCCATATACCGTGCCGCAAGGCTACCGCGAGGAGGCGGCGGTTCAGTGATCGAAAGCATCGACGAGACAACGTGCGACGGGTGCAACGTCTGCATCGACAGCTGCCCAACCGGGGTGATCCGGCTGGTGGAGGGCGACGAACCGTGGGCCACGACCAAGTGGCGAGCCAAGATCATCTACCCCAACGACTGTCATTCCTGTCGGTTGTGCGCAATCGATTGCCACGTGGACGCGATCGTTGTCAGCCACGCACTAGTGATCCCGGACCCCTTCCTCCCGGGCGTAGAGCCCCTCGACGGCAGCGGCGACTCTCCGCCCGACGAAAATAAAACTTGATGTCCTTCGGAGTAGCGCAAGCCGGGACGTGTTCGGCTTCGGCAAGGTCCAGGCTGCGGGGTCAGGCGATGATGGTCGCCCGATGCGGCCGGCGCCGGATTCGGCACTTATCTGGCGGTCGCCGGGCGATCCTCCGATGACCCAGACATGGCTCCCACAAATCAACCGTTCCCCGCAGGAAAGTTAGGACTTCGGCATGATCAACGCAAACCTCATCATCAACGGACGTGAGGAAACATCCGACCGGACGATCGACGTCGTCAGCCCGGCTGATATCCGAGTACTGCTCGGTTCGGTCCCAGACGCCGCACCCGGGCAGGTCGACGAAGCGGTTGCAGCGGCCTCAATGGCGTTCCCAGAATGGTCGTCGCGGCCCCTGGAAGAACGCCAGGGAGCACTACTTGCCGCCGCAGGCACGATCCACGACATGATCGAGGAATATGCGCCGATCCTGAGCCGGGAGAACGGAAAGATCCTCGAAGAGTCGCACGTCGACCTCGAATTCGCGTCGGGCATTTGCGGCTACACCGCAGGCATTTCGGCTGAAATCCTGGCAGACCAACAGATTCGCGACACCGGGGGCACGACCCTCATCCGCCGCCGCCCAATCGGGCCGGTGGCCGCCATCACGCCGTGGAACTTCCCGGTGGTCCTGGCATTCATGAAGCTGGCGCCCGCGCTCGTCGCCGGCAACACAGTCGTGTTAAAGCCGGCGGCAAACTCCCCGTTGGTTCTCGCTGAAGTCATCCGAGCCCTTCAACAGCACTTTCCTCCGGGCGTGCTCAACATGGTCACCGGAGGCGACGCGGTCGGAGAAGCACTCGTCGCTCACCCGAGAATTCGCAAGATTGGTTTCACCGGCGGCATCGATACCGGGCGCAAAGTTATGGCCGCGGCCGCGCGCGACATCAAGCGGGTGACGCTCGAGCTGGGCGGAAACGACCCTGCGATCCTCCTCGACGACGTCGACCTCTCGCCCGAGACTATGCGGCAGATCGTAAAAGGCGCGTTCGCGACCACCGGCCAGGTGTGCTTCGGTCTCAAACGTATCTACGTGCCGACCCGCATCCACGACCGCTTCGTGGAAGCGTTCTCAGCCGCCGTGTATGAAATCGTCGGCGGGCCCGGCGACGACCCCCGAGTCACCATGGGGCCGCTGAACAACGCTCAGCAGAAGAACCTCGTCGAGAAGATCGTGGACGACGCGCGCTCGAGCGGCGCGACCGTCACCACCCTCGGGCAGCGGCTCGATTCGGCGGCCTGGGACCACGGCCACTTCATGATGCCCAGCGTGGTCACTGCGGCTGATCCCCGCCTCGCAATCGTCGAAGAGGAACAGTTCGGCCCGGTAGTGCCCGTGCTGAAATACGACGAACTGGACGACGTGATCCGGCTCGTGAATCAATCGCAATACGGGCTTGCCGCCTCGATCTGGACGTCAGATGAAGAGCGGGCGTTCCTGCTTGGCCGTCGGTTCGACACCGGCTCCGTCTTCATCAACAGCCACACCTTCACCTCCCTCGACCCCCGCGCACCCTTCGGTGGGGCGAAAGCAAGCGGCTTGGGACGCGAATTCTCTCCAGCCAGCCTGGATTCCTACACCGAATTACAAACAATCAGCCGTCGCATCGGGCCGCCAGGCCCTCCGCTGTCCTGAGTCCGGCCGGGAGCCTGACCGACACATAAACGTCACGGGCGTAGATCCGCGACGACGACGCGGCGGTATCGATGCATAGGGATAACTCCGCCGAAGGTGCGGAGGCATGAGCGGCGCGTGCTTTAGCAGGCTGCCGCCATTAATGATCCATTCCAGCCCTCTAATCGCGGCGATTCGACCCTCATAACGTAGGGACCGGCCAATAGACGTGCGTGTGCTGCCGCGCGTTGACGAGGAAAACGCCGGCAGCGCTCTCACCGACAGTGCGCACATTGCAAGGGCCGCCGCCGCTGTCAAGCCGCCGGGCAAGGCGACGACCGGGCGATACATCCGGTTGTCGTCTGCAGGTTCGCTGGCCGTCAATGACGTGTGCCGTGGGGCTGGTTCGGGGAGCGCCGTGGGGCTTGCTGTGGGAGCCGTTTTGGTCGTGGTTCATTCCGACATGGCGTCTTGACGGGCCGGTGTGACGTATCTAGCATTCTCTACAGCGGAGGACGCATCTGTTCAGCAGAATAGAGAGTGAGTGTTGACGGGTTGATCGAGGAGTTCGGTGTGATGAATGCGGTCGGGGTCGATCGGGATACCCGTGAGGCTGTCGAGGCGTTCATGTTCCGGGAGGCGGAGCTACTCGATGGGGGGCAGTTCCGGGAATGGTTGGGTCTGCTCGACCCCGACATCCGGTATGTGGTTCCGGTGCGCACCACGAGGGAGGACTCCGCGGGTTGGGTGGGCGCGATCGCGCACTGGAACGACGACTACACGGGTTTGGAGATGCGGGTTCTTCGCGGCGAGACGGACTTCTCGTGGGCCGAGTCACCTCGGTCGCGGACCCGGCACTTCGTGTCCAACATCCGCACGACTGCCGGACCGGGGACTGATGAGTTGACCGTGCGCTCGAACCTGTTGTTCTTTCGCAGCCGCGGAGATAGCGGCCGCTGGGAGTTGCTCTCGGCCGAACGCGTCGACGTGTTGCGCCGGACCGACGATTCGCTGCGGCTGGCTCGGCGCGAGGTGTTGCTCGACCACTCGACGTTGCCCATCGACAACCTGTCGGTATTCCTGTAGGGCCAGCTCCCCTCACCACCTCCTCGTGGATATCGCCAATTCCAGAAAGGGCCCGACCATATGACCACCGAAACAACCGGAACAGCTGACGCGACCGATCCCTACCTGCGGCTCGCGTTGCGCGACGTAGCGGACGGGCTCAAGGTCGGGCGCTTACCGGCCCGCGTCGTCAGCGATCCTGCGCTGCACACGATCGAGATGGAGCGGATCTTCGGACGAGCGTGGGTGTTCCTCGGACATGAGTCGGAGTTGACCAAGTCCGGCGACTTCGTCGTGCGGCACATCGGGGCCGATTCGGTGATCGTTTGCCGGGACAGCTCCGGCCGGATCCAGGCGCTGTCCAATTCTTGTCGACACCGTGGTGCGCTCGTGTGCCGGGCGGAGATGGGAAACACCGCGCATTTCCAGTGCCCGTACCACGGCTGGGTGTACAGCAACACCGGCGAGCTCGTCGGTGTGCCGGCGATGAGGGAGGCCTATCCCGGCGGCTTCGACAAGTCGCAGTGGGGATTACGTCACATCCCCCATGTCGACTCGTACGCCGGATTCATCTTCGGCAGCGTCGATCCTAAAGCGCCCAGTCTGACCGACTACCTCGGCGACACGACGTTCTACCTCGACCTCATTGCGAAGAAGACGGCGGGCGGTTTGGAGGTGATAGGGGCACCGCATCGATGGGTGATGTCGGCGAACTGGAAGACAGCCGCCGACAATTTTGTCGGCGACTCCTACCACACCCTCTTTGCTCACCGCTCCATGGTCGAGCTGGGAATGGCGCCCGGTGACCCGAACTTCGCGAGCGCACCAGCGGAGATCTCGCTGCAGAACGGCCACGGCGTCGGCGTACTCGGCTTTCCGCCCACGCTCGCCGATTTTCCCGAGTACGAGGGATACCCCGACGAAGTCGTCGACCAGATGGCGGCGTCCTATCCGTCGCCGGCACACAAGGACATGATGCGACGCTCGGCCTTTATTCACGGCACCGTGTTCCCGAATTTGTCGTTCATCAACGTGACCATCGCGCCGGACCATATGTCGCCCCCAACCCCCTTCATCACGTTCCGGGTGTGGCATCCGCTCTCTCATGATCGGATGGAGATCCTCTCCTGGTTCCTGGTCGAACGCGACGCTCCGGAATGGCTGCGCGATGCGTCCCAGGCGTCCTACGTCAACAACTTCGGCCCGGGCGGTGTTTTCGAACAGGACGACGCCGAGGCATGGAAGGCCATCACCGAATCTGTCCAGGGTCCGTTCGCCGGTGCAGGCCTGCTGAACTACGAGATGGGCATGGACTTGACTCCGCTCACCGACTGGCCAGGGCCGGGAGAGGCTCTCCCGAGCGGGTACGCAGAGCAGAACCAGCGGCGGTTTTGGGGGAGATGGCTGGAATACATGGGCCAACCTGCCGCATTCGGTGGGCGTGCTTGATGAACCTGTTACCCAGGCTGTGCGCGAAATGCGCCCGTCCAACGATCGGCGCCGCGTGAGTGCCGTGACGGCGGGGGACCGCCGGGTCGCGATCGTCACCGCCGCCGCGGCGGGGATCGGTAAGGCGATCGCCATGCGGTGGTGCCGCGAAGGTGGGTGCTGTGTCATGGCCGACACCGACGGCGAGGGTCTCGATGCCGCCGTGGCCGAATTGGCCGAGTCCGGCGCGGCAGTTTGCGGCGTCGCCGGCGACGTTTGCCTCCGCGAGGTCGCCAACGGTGTCGTCGAACGGACAATGACCGAGTTCGGGCGGCTCGACTCACTGTTCAACGTCGTCGGCGGGAGCCTGGCCCGCAATGTTGAGGAGATCAGCGAGGAGCAGTGGCGCAGCCAGATCGACATGAACCTCGGCAGTGTCTTTCAGATGTCCAAACCCGTAATCCCCTTGCTACGCCAGCGTGGCGGCGGATCGATCGTTAACGTCGCATCGACGGCCGGGATTCTGGCCGAGAACAGGTGCTCCGCCTACAGCGCGAGCAAAGGCGGGGTCGTGCTGCTCACGAAAAACATGGCCCTCGACTTCGCTCGCGACAACATCCGCGTGAACGCGATCGCCCCTGGGGGCACCCGTACGCCGAGGATCGAACGGTTCCTGGCCGAGCACCCCGAACACGCCTCGATGATGGTTGACCTCTGCGCGATGCAGCGTTTCGCAGGACCAGACGAGATCGCTGCACCGGCTGTGTTTCTTGCCTCGCCCGAGGCGTCCTACATCACTGGTGCCGTGCTGCCGGTCGACGGAGGCATGACCGCCGGCGTCACTTTCCGGGCGTTCGAGGCGGTATGAGCATGGTCCCTAACCATTGGAATCGTCGCCGGACCCACGAAAGCGCCGCGGGCTGAGATGGAAGCGATCGTTCTGAACGGCAACAACGACGTCGGGCTGACATCGGTGCCAGACCCGGCGCCGCAGGCCGGTGAGGTCATCATCGAGGTGGCGGCGACCGGACTGTGTGGAACTGACCTCCACGAGTTTGTCGCGGGGCCTACCTTCTCGCAGCCGCCAGTGGTGCTCGGCCACGAAATCTCGGGCCGGATCGTTGAGGTTGGAGCGGGCATCGACCAATCCCGCATTGGCGAGGGCGCCGCGGTGATTCCGATGGACTTCTGCGGGAGCTGCCACTATTGCCACCGGGCGCTCTATCACTTGTGCCAGCGCCCAGGGTGGATCGGCTTCACCCGAAACGGGGGCTTGGCGAACTACGTCGCAGTGCCATCTCGGCTCGCGGTCCGAGTGCCGGACGTGGTGGACCTCGAGGTGGCGGCGCTGACCGAGCCGACGGCGGTGGCGTTCCACGCGGTGCGGCGAGCGAAACTGCTCCTCGGCGAAACGGTGATGGTCCTCGGCGCCGGGGCACTCGGGCTCACCGTGATCCAGTGCGCACGCGCAGCCGGAGCTGCGCGAATCTACGTCACAGAGCCAAGCGGCGTACGCGGCAGCCTGGCGCGCGACCTCGGTGCGACGTTGGTGCTCGATCCGAATGACCCCGGGACCACCGCGCGAATTTTGGAGGAGACACGGGGCGTCGGGGTGGACGTCGTCTTCCATGTGGCGGGCAGCGCGGAGGCATTCACACAAGGCCTGGACTGCCTTCGCAAACAAGGCCGCTTCATGGAGATGTCGTCATGGGCCGGTGCGGCCACGCTGGATGTCAACCGCCATCTGCTCAAGGAGATAGAGCTCCGGATGGTTTTCGGTTACGACATGTTCGACGATTTCCCGGCTGTTCTCGCCCTGATCGCTGACGGAAAACTCGCGTTAACGCCGCAGATCACCGCTCGAATCCCGCTGGACCGCGCCGTCAAGGATGGATTGGGTGGGCTATTAGAGGGCCGGGAGGGTTTGGTCAAGGTGCTGGTGAAGCCGTGAGTGAGGGAGGCTTGATGGTCGTCGCCGCGACAAGCCGCGGTGTGTTCACTGTGTCCAGCGACGCCAAGGCCCGGGCTTGGCCCGAGTTGCCAGGGCAGGTCATGGCCATGGCTGTCCAGGACGAGCGCGTCGCCGTCGCCGTCCACAAGCACGGCGTGTTTCTGGCCACCGCGGGCGCAGACCACTGGACTGACCTCGGCGATGGCCTCGCCCACCGCGACGTGCGCGCCCTGGCGTTCGACCCGCACACACCCAACGCGCTCTACGCCGGAACTGAACCAGCGCACTTGCTGCGGTGGCAAGACGGGACCTGGGCCGAGTGCGGAGACCTACTCGGCGTACCGGAAGCGAAAAGGTGGAGTTTTCCCATCCGCCCGGGAATCGCGCACGTCCGTACCATCGCCGTGCACCCACGCGAAGCCGACGTCGTCTACGCCGGCATTGAAGTCGGCTCCCTCCTGGTCACCCGGGACCGGGGACAGACGTGGGAGGAGATCGATGGCCTCGGTCACGACATCCACCGCGTGGTCCTGCACCCGGATGCTCCCGACCGGCTCATCGTCACCACCGGCCAGGACACGAAGCCTTACCGCGGCGGCAAGGGCATTTACCGCAGCACCGACCGCGGATCGAGCTGGGTGCAGTCCAACACCGGACTTGGCGAGCGCAACTACACCGAAGACGCGATCGTGGTGCATCCCGCCGACCCCGACGTGGTGTTCCTCGCCGCGGCCGACGGCATCCCACCGAAGTGGGCCGCAGTGCGCCGGCTGGTGATGGGCGTGCTCAACGGCAACGTCTATTTCCTGTCGCCGTCCAAACTGCGCCGACGCCGCGGCGCCGACGTGGGATTCTTCCGCAGCAACGACGGTGGCGCCTCCTGGGTACGGCTGGATAGCGCGGACGACCGCGGCTTGTTCGACATGGTCTGGGCGCTGGAGGGCGAGCTCACTGATGGCGGCGAGCTGCTGCTGTACCACGGCACCACGGCGGGTGGACTTTACGTGTCGGAAGACGAGGGCCACACCTGGAAGTGCCTCGCCGACGGGCTCGGCGCGATCACCCACATCGCGACGCCGAAGAAAGGAACAGCGCAGTGAAGCTTGGACCGACGCTGGAGTTCGACCATGTACAGCCGGCGATCCGGAAACGGTTCACCTCTGCCGCGGACATTCCCAAGGAGGTGTTCAGCGACCCCGACGTCTACCGGGAAGAGCTCACCCGCATCTTCTATGGCCCCTACTGGCATCCGATCGCGCACCGGGCCGAGCTGGCCGAGCGCAACGCCTTCCGGACGAGATGGCTAGCCGACGTGCCGCTGCTGATGGTGCGGGACGGCGATGACCGCATCCGCGTGTTCGTCAACTCCTGCGCCCATCGGGGAACGCTGCTGGAGCAGCGCCGGTGCGGGGTGGCGGAGCGATTCGAGTGTCCGTACCACCGGTGGCTCTTCAACAATGACGGCCGGTTCGCAGGCGCGCCACGCCGCATGCAGTTTCGCCCCGACTTCCGCGAGGAGGACTACGGCCTACGAGAGCTGCACGTAGTCGAGTCGTGGGGGTTGATCTTCGTCAGCATGGCCGATGAGCCGCCGCCGTTCGACGATTACCTCGGCGATAGCGCTAATCCGTTGCGCGACTGCATGCTCGATGACGGGGACTTGACGCTGCTGGGCTACCAGACGGTGGTGTTTCAGAGTAATTGGAAGACCTACATCGACAACGATCCCTACCATGCGCCGCTGCTGCACAGCGCGTTCAAACTGCTCAACTGGCAGGGCGGCAGCGGAAACGTGCTGGTCAGCGAGCCCTACGGGCACATGTCGATTCTGTACGATGCGCAACCCTACGTGGACAACGGCTTCCTGGCAGACCCGAGTGTGGTCACGCGGAAGGGCGACGACAGCCGAGCCCGCGTGATCGCGTTACGGCCGGTCACGGGGATCGTGCGTCACGTTGACACGATCAACATCCGGTACGCCCGCCCACTCGGGGTTGATCGAACCGAGGTGCGATACACGTTCTTTGGCCACGCCAGTGACAGCGAGGATTTCGCACGCCACCGAGTACGCCAGTCGTCGAACCTCCTCGGGCCGAGCGGCTTCATCAGTATCGAGGACGCCGCCGTCTACAACCGCGTGCAGGCGACCGCGCGTGACGGCGGCTATCAGCGGTTTGTCGCCGGCGTCGGCCGACCATTGTCGGAGTCGTCGCAGAACGATGAGGTCGCCAACACCGGCTGGTGGGCGCACTACCAGGAGGTGATGGAGTTTTGTTGACATCGAGCATCGAAGATCGGCGGGCACGTGCCGCTTACCTGGTGGACGAACTGCTGGGAGCCTACGCGCGCGCAGTCGACGAGCGAGACTTCACCGCGTGGCTGGCGCTGTTCGCGCCGGAATGTGCCTACGAGGTGCGCGCGATGGAGAACGTCCGTGAGGGGCTGCCGCTGGCGTACATGATGGACGATTGCCGAGAACGGCTGACCGACCGCGTGAAGATGATCCAGGAGGTCTGGGCGGGCACGGTCGAACCTTACGACACCCGCCACGTTCAGCAGCGTACGGCGATGCGTGAGCTCGGCGAAGACCGCTGGGCGGTACGGTCCAACGTCCTCGTCGCCTACACCGGCTCCTCCGGCGAGCCCGGGATCTTGGTCAGTGGCTACAGCGAAGATGTCGTGGTCCTTGACGACGAAACCGCGCTGTTTCAGCAGAAATTCGTGGTGGTGGACAACACTCCGCCGCGCTATCTGGTGTACCCCGTTTGACTCGTCGACCGAAGGAAAGGATTCGAAAATGACTGCCGTTGCGTTGATGTCGCCCGCGTGGGCACGCGCGTACCGCGACCTGTGGAACGACTCGGCCGAAATCCGGCAGGGTGCCAAAGAGTTGAGCATGCTGATCGAATGGCGAGTTCAGGACGCCGACGATCAGGTCTCACAGTTGGAGATCACCGATGGTGAGGCCGTCTACGGCGGGGTGCAGATCGAAGGGCGAAAGCCGGACTTTGTTCTGACTGCAACCGCGAGCGTCTGGCACCGGGTCGCGGATGGCGAGCTAGGCATAGCGAACGCCATCGCAACGCGCAAGATCAAATTCGTGGGCCCGATCAAGGTGGCGATGGCGAACATGGCGGTGCTCGGCGCCGGACTCCGCCTCGTAGGCCAGGTCGACGGACTCGTCTGGGGAGACTGAGGATGGCAGCTGCTTCGCGGTGGCGTTGGGACCGGAGGGCCGGCGCCTCCGGGGCCATTCAGTTTCACGGGGTGATCACCGGTGAAGATGGTCGACCAGTTCCTGACGCCTTGATCGAGACCTGGCTTTCCGCGGGCGACGACAACAACGCGGTGGAAAAGACCGGACTGCTTCGGAGCGACGGCTGGATTAATGCTCGACCGACGTGCGTCATCACCGACCAGCAGGGTCGATACAGCGTGAAAATGGTGCCGCCTCAAGCACCTGAGCACGGATCAGCACCGTTCATAGCGGTATCAGTAGAAGCCCGGGGGGGTCTCGATCGGCTGATCACCCGCGCCTACCTTCCGGGGTGCCATCTCGCCAAAGACTCCCTGCTGCGCCGCTTGCCCGCCGAGCAGCGGCAAGCCCTTATCACGACCCGCGACGACATCGGACTTCGTTTCGACATCACACTGCGGCCAGCAATTTGCGTGACGGCTGAAACCTCTGATGAGTCGCGCCAGGGAGCAGTGACGTGAACGTTTTGGGGCGATGCGGCCTCGCCGTACCGGCTGTCATGGACGCATTCTGGCGATGCTGTTGGCGTCGGCGTGGCCGCGGCGACGCCGACGGTCCCGGAGGCGCACCTCAGCACGGTAATGGGGTCTTCGAGTGAAGCGCTTTTCCCTCCGTAACACGGTCGCAGCCTTCCCGACAGCGGCTGACGTCAAAGCGCTGAAACCACTCAGCATTATTGGCGGGCTCTACGCGATGACGCTGGACATGCTCGTCGCGATGGTCAAGCCACCGTTCCAATGGCGCGAGTTCCTCTTCCAAACATGGTTCGTGGCGCGGGTTTCTGTGGTTCCCGCGCTGACGTTGTCGATTCCCCTCGTTGTCCTCACGTCATTCACCTTCAACACGTTGCTCAGCGAATTCGGCGCCGCCGACTTCTCAGGAACCGGCGCAGCCTTGGGCGCGGTCAACCAGATCGGCCCCTTCGTCACCGTTCTCGTCGTGGCGGGTGCGGGCGCTTCGGCGATGTGCGCCGATCTCGGGTCGCGCACCATCCGCGAGGAAGTCGATGCGATGCGGGTCCTGGGGCTTGACCCGATCCATTCCCTTGTCGTCCCCAGGGTGCTGGCGACGACGACGGTCGCGGTGCTCCTGTCATCTGTCGTGACCGTGACTGGTCTCTTGGGCGCTTTCTTGTTCTCGGTGTACTTCCAGCACGTGACTCCCGGGTCATTCGTTGCCAGTATGACGCTGCTCACCGGTCTCAGCGATGTCCTCGTGTCTCTCGTCAAGGCCACGCTGTTCGGTTTCGTGGCAGGTCTGATCGCCTGCTACCAAGGCTTGCGGGTGCAAAAAGGCGCGGCCGGTGTGGGTAACGCGGTCAACGAAACCGTTGTCATTGCCTTCTTGTTGCTGTTCGTCGTCAATGCCATCGTCACTGCGGTCGGGTTCGAGGTCACGAAATGAGCGCCGGCGTTGTCTTTCGGCAGCGGTTTCCCGGCACCGCCCGCTCTTTGAGTCAGTGGAGGGCCAAGTGGAGAGATCTCGGCGATCAGGCTCACTTCTACGGGCAGTCGGTCGCCTCGATAGTGCAGGCGGTGGGTATTTATCGGGCTGAATTGCTGCGCCAGATCGCCGCGATCGGTCTCGGAGCGGGATCCTTAGCGGTGGTTGGTGGCACCGTGGCGGTCGTTGCCTTCTTGAACATATCGACCAGCGGCGCCCTCGCAAGTCAGGCCTACAACCAGATGTCTCAAGTCGGCGTGGAAGCGTTGGCGGGCTTCACCTCTGCCTTCGTCAACGTTCGGCTGGTAACCCCGGCCAGCTCCGCCTTCGCGTTCGCCGCGACGATCGGTGCTGGTACCACCGCGCAGCTGGGCGCAATGAAAATCAACGAGGAGGTCGACGCGCTAGCGGTGATGGGCATCCGGCCCATCGCCTATCTGGCCTCCACCCGTTTGCTCGCCGGCATGATCGTGGTCATTCCACTGTATTGCGTGGCCTTGTTGATGTCGTTCTTCTCGGTACGGGTCATCACCACCGCTTTTTACGGGCAAGGGCCCGGAGTATTCGACCACTACTTCGACACCTTTCTCAGTCCGCAGGCTGTGTTCTTCTCCTTCGCCGTCACGGTCGCCGAAGTGCTGGTGATCATGTTGATCCACACGTACTACGGACTTAACGCCACCGGCGGGCCCGCGGGCGTGGGCGAAGCGGTCGGGCGCGCGACCCGGACCTCACTGATCGCGTCTCAAATGGTGATTCTGTTAGTCACCCTGGCTCTCTACGGCCAGACCGGCAACTTCAACTACGCGGGGTGACGCATATGGCAGACGGTATGGGCGCTCGTCGGATCTCCCCTGAATGGTGGGCGATGTTGCTCGTCGTGGGCATCGTCGCGGCGGTGGTGCTAAGTCTGACCATGTTCAACAGGACGTTCACCCCAAGCGTGACGGTGACTCTGACAGCGGACCGCTCCGGTCTGGTGCTGGAGCCCAACTCCCGCGTGAAGATGCGCGGGGTGCAGGTCGGCCGCGTCAGTTCTGTCGGCGGCGGAGACTCGACCCGCATCCAGCTGGACATTGACCCTGCCCAGATTCAATACATCCCGGCCAACGTCGAGGCGCGAATCCAATCGATATCCCTGTTCGGGGCGAAGTACGTCGACCTCGTCTACCCACCCAACCCAAGCCCACAGCGGCTGTCCGCGGGAGCGGTGCTGAGATCATTGAACGTCGCCACCGAGGTCAACACCGTGTTTCAAAACGCGGTGCAGCTGATCAAGGCGATCGACCCGTTCAAGCTGAATGCTGTACTCAGCGCGCTTGCCGAGGGCGTGAGAGGACAGGGCGACAGGATCGGCGAAGCGATCACCGCGAGCAATCAGGTTCTGCTGCAGCTGAATCCGCGCACAGACACTCTGCGCGAGGACTTCCGCGCGCTTAAAGGTGTCAGCGACACCTACAGCGCCGCGGCAAAGAACATCATCGACACCCTGGCCGCCGCGACCACCACCAGCGCGACAGTCACCAGCCATGCCCAGCAACTCGATGCGCTGCTGCTCAACGTAGTGGGGCTGTCGCGCAGCGGAGTGGACCTGCTAGGGGCCAGCAAAGACAACCTGGTGACTGCGGTCAACCTGCTGGAACCCACGACGAACTTGCTTATGAAGTACAACCCCGAGCTCACCTGCTTGATCGTCGGCGCCAAGACCACTCTGGACTCCGGCTATGCCGACATGCTTGGCGGAAACGGCAAGTCTCTCATCATGGACGCTGAGCTGTTGCCGGGATACGACCCGTACCGGTATCCGAAAAACTTGCCCATCAACGCTGCTAAGGGCGGGGAAGGAGGCAAGCCCGGGTGCGGCTCGCTCCCCGACGTCGCCCAGAACTTCCCGGTGAGACAGCTGATCGCCAACACCGGCTTCGGCACCGGATTGGATTGGCGGCCCAATCCCGGCATCGGATTCCCCGGGTACGCCAACTACTTCCCGGTGACTCGGGCGGTCCCCGAACCGCCGAGTATCCGCTACCCGGGCGGCCCGGCGCCCGGTCCCATGCCCTACCCCGGTGCGCCGCCCTACGGCGCACCCCAGTACGGCCCCGACGGAACGCCCCTATATCCCGGGGTCCCGCCACCGCCGTCACGGGGACCCACACCACCGTGACCGCCCGCCACGCAAATGGTTCGAAACATACCCGCAAATGTCGGAGGGGAGCATAGCCGTGACCAATAGAGTGTCGGCTGTCTTGTGGCGCCTCGGCATCTTCGTGCTCGTGTGCGCTCTGGGTGCATTTGCCCTCTTTGCCGTCTTCGCGCAGCTGCGCTTCGAGCGCGAACAGACCTATACCGCTGTCTTCACCAACGTCAGCGGACTGGAGAGCGAGGATTTCGTCCGCATCGCCGGTGTGGAGGTCGGCAAGGTCCAAACAATCACAGTCCGCGATGACTCCACGGTCCAGGTCGAGTTCGGGGCCGACGACTCGGTGGTACTCACCGACGGCAGCCGCGCTGTCATCAAATACGACAACCTGATCGGAGACCGCTACCTGGCGATCGAGGAAGGCGCGGGCGGGACCAAGAAACTGCGGCCCGGCGACACAATTCCGTTGAATCGCACCGCGCCCGCACTGGATCTGGACGCGGTGATCGGTGGGTTCCGGCCGCTGTTCCGCGCCCTGGACCCCACACAGGTCAACACTCTCACCAGCCAACTCATCGCAGCTTTTCAGGGTCAAGGCGCCACAATCGGTTCCATACTGGCTCAGACCGCAGCGCTGACGAACACTCTGGCCGACCGAGACGAGCTGATCGGGCAGACCATCGTCAACTTGAACGCGGTGCTGGGATCGCTGGGCGAGCACAGCGAGCAATTCGGCAAGGCTATCGACTCGCTGTCGGAGCTCGTACACGGGCTGCAAGCCCGCAAGCAGGACATCAGCAACGGAGTGGCCTACGCCAACGAGGCTGCCCGCTCGATCGCCGACCTTCTCGCACAAGCCCGACCACCGCTGCAGAAAACTGTGCACGAGACCGATCGCACCGCGACCGCTGTGCTCGCAGATCGTGACTACTTCGACAACCTCCTCAATACATTGCCCGACGCCTACCGAGTACTGCTGCGGCAAGGGCTCTACGGCAACTACTTCGCCTTTTACCTGTGCGATCTGCTGCTGAAAGTGAATGGAAAGGGCGGACAACCCGTGTACATCAAGCTGGTCGGACAAAGTAGCGGCAGGTGCACACCCCAATGAAGCCGTTCGCGGAGCGCAACTTCGTTCTCATGGGAACCATCGGTGTATTGGCCACCGCCGTGCTCGTAGTCGGCGCGCTCAACTACAGCAAGCTGCCGTTCGTCTCCTCCGGCAAGACCTATTCGGCATATTTCGACGAGGCTGGTGGACTGACCACCGGAGCCCCGGTGCGGGTGTCGGGCGCTCCCGCCGGCCAAGTCGAGAGCATCACGCTCGACGGGCAGTGGGTACTGGTCAAGTTCACGGTGGCCGACGGTATCCGGCTGGGGGACCGCAGCGAGGCGTCGATCAAGACGACCAGTGTGCTTGGCAATAAGGTCCTTGATCTCACCACCCGCGGCGCGGGGACACTCTCCGGCGCCATCCCTGTCGAGCGGACGACCTCACCGTATCAATTGCCGGACGCCCTCGGAGACCTTACGACTACCATCAGCGGGCTCGACACCGAGCAGCTGTCAACGTCGTTAACAGTGCTGTCCCAGACGCTCCAAGACACCCCCGATGACCTGCGCCTCGCCGTCGCAGGTGTCGCACGTTTCTCGGAAACTCTCAACCAGCGCGATGCCCGGCTGCGCGAACTGCTCGCGAACGCCGCCAAGGCGACCACCGTCCTGGGCGAACGCACTACCGACATAGTGCGTCTGATCTCCGACACCAATGCGTTGCTGGCGCAGCTGCGTTCGCAAAGCGCTGCGCTGGATGAGATCTCGACGAACATCACTCAGCTCAGTCGGCAGATCGCCGGGTTCATTGCGGAAAACAAGACGACGCTCAAACCTGCACTCGACAAACTCAACGAGGTTCTCGCGATCCTCGACAACCGGAAAGTTCAGATCCAAGAGTCCATCAAAGGACTGGCGGCCTATGCAATGCAGTTCGGCGAGACCGTCGCTGCCGGTCCCTTCTTCAACGCTTACCTCGCCAACCTAGTGCCTGGACAGTTCATTCAACCGTTCGTCGATGCGGCATTCTCCGATCTCGGTCTGGATCCCAACGTGCTGCTGCCCTCCGAGCGCACCGACCCCCAGGTGGGCCAGCCCGGCACCCCGGCGCTACCGATTCCATATCCGAGGACCGGCCAGGGCGGCGACCCCAAATTGACTCTGCCGGATGCGATCACTGGAAACCCGGGCGATCCCCGCTACCCGTACCGCGAACCCGTACCGGCCCCGCCGCCAGGCGGCCCGCCGCCAGGTCCGCCGGCACCCCCGCCACCCGATCAGCAGTTCCCACAGCCGCCGACGCCAAGCCCGGTCTTCGTGCCGGCGCCCGACGAAGTCGCGCCCGGACCAACAGACTCCTCGATCCCCCAAGGCAGACCATGACAAACTCTCGGACCAAACTCGCATTGGCAATCGTTTTGGTCAGCCTCATTGTGGGCGGCGCGATTGCGGTGACGCGTGCGGCACACCAGGTCGATCGTGTGCACGTCGTCGCCTACTTCGACAACAGCAACGGAGTGTTCGTCGGCGATGATGTGCGTATAAAGGGCGTTCGCGTAGGCGGGATCGAGGCCATCGAACCGCAGCCCACACTAGTCAAAATCGCGTTCTGGTTCGACGCCAAATACACGGTGCCCGCCGAGGCCAAAGCGGTGATCCTGTCGCCGACGCTGGTGACCTCTCGCGCCATCCAATTGACCCCCGGCTACACCGGTGGCCCGATGCTGCAGGACAACGCCGTCATCCCCAGAGAACGCACCGCTGTTCCAGTGGAGTTCGACGAGTTCCGGCAACAGCTCGAACGGTTGACGACACTGCTGCAGCCAACCGAGCCCGGCGGAGTCAGCACGCTGGGCGCCCTGGTAAACACCGCCGCCGACAACTTGCGTGGCCAAGGCCCGGCAATACGCGACGCCATCATCAAGTTGTCACAGTCGGTGTCCGCGCTAGCCGATCACAGCCCGGACATCTTTAGCAGCGTCAAGAATCTTTCGACACTCGTGTCTGCGCTGCAGGACAGCACTGTGCTGGTACGTCAGCTGAATCAGAACCTGGCGGCGGTAACCGGGCTCCTGACCAACAACCCGACCGAAGTCGGGGACGCTGTGAAGAACCTCAATGACGTGGTGGGCGACCTGACGGCCTTCGTCGCCGCAAACCGCGAGACGATCGGCGCCACGTCGGACAAGTTGACGTCGGTCTCCGATGCACTGACGGGCAGCATCGACGACATCAAACAGCTGCTGCATATCGCGCCGACGACGTTGTCAAACGCCGCCAACCTCTACAAGCCCGCCCAGGGCACACTCACCGGAGTGCTCAACGTCGCCAACTTTTCGGATCCAATTACTTTTTTGTGCGGCGCAGTACAGGCCGCCTCGCGACTGAACAGCGAACAATCGGCGAAATTATGCGTGCAGTACTTGGCGCCGATCATCAAGAACCGCCAATATAACTTCCCCCCGATCGGGGTGAACCCGTTCGTCCAGGCCAGCGCCCGGCCGAATGAAGTGACGTACAGTGAGGACTGGATGCGGCCGGACTACGTTCCGCCGCAACCGATTTCGCCACCCGATGCAACCGCCTCCGACCCGAATGCGCCGCCACCGCTTGCCGGGCCAGCGCTGCCTGCTGAAGCCCCGGTGCCGGTTTCTGGCCCGTCGGGTCAGCCCACCGATCCGGCCGCCGGGCTGCCCGGCATGATGATTCCACCCGGGGGCGGCTCATGACGGGGAAGCGCTGCTTTCGTGCCGCCGCGGTGCTCGTGATCGCGCTGACCATCGCCGCGCTGCCGGGATGCGGTTTTCGCGGCTTGAACTCCTTTCGGCTGCCCGGGACGCAAGGCCACGGGCAGGGCTCTTACACGATCCAAGCCGAAATGCCCGATGTCGAAAACCTTCAGCCGAACTCGCGTGTCCGAGTGGGTGACGTCAATGTGGGTACGGTCACGAAGATCGAGCGTCGAGGGTGGCATGCGCTGCTTACCCTCGCACTCGATGGTGGCGTCGACCTTCCCGCCAACTCGACCGTGTCGCTGGGTCAAACCAGCCTGCTGGGCTCGCTACACATCGAGTTGGCGCCCCCCACCGATGTTCGCCCGGCGGGAAAACTCCGGGCCGGTTCGCTGATTCCGTTGTCCTCGGCTGGGGCCTACCCGTCCACCGAACAGACCCTGGCGTCGGTCTCCCTCCTGCTCAACGGCGGCGGAGTGGGGCAGGTACAGGACATCACCACAGCACTCACGTCCGCGCTGGGAGGCCGCGAAAACGAATTCCGCAGCCTGCTCACACAACTGGACACCTTCACCGCCAACGTCAACGGTCAAATCGACGACATCATCGCGGCCACCGAGAGCCTCAACAATCTGGCCGCCCAGTTCGCCGCACAAAAACCGGTCATCGACAAGGCGCTAGAAACGATTCCCGACGCGCTGGCGGTGATTAACGCCGAACGCGACCAGCTCGTGGAGGCGGTCGACCAGCTCGGCAAATTCGGCGCACTGGCCGCCGACACAGTCAACCAGTCGCAGGAGTCATTGATCCAGATCTTGAACGACCTGGGACCGGTACTGGAATCACTGGCGAACGCCGGTCCCGCGTTGACCCGTTCACTGAACCTGTTCACCACGATTCCGTTTGTGAAAGACAACCTGACCAAGTGGTGGCGGGGTGATTACGCCAATATCACCACCATCGTCGACTTGACATTAAGTCGCATCGACGCGGCGCTATTCACCGGTACCCGGTTCGAAGGCAACCTCACCGAACTCGAATTGCAGTGGGGCCGCACGATCGGGCAACTGCCAAGCCCCTACACCGCGCGAAATCCGCTAATTGTCCCCTACCGGTTGGACCAAGGACCGTAATGTACCTGAGTAAACGAGTTCGGGTGCAGCTGGCCGTGTTCGGAGCGGTGACGCTGTTGGCCGGTGGAACCATGGGCTTCTACTACCTTCGGCTGCCGAGCCTGCTCTTCGGTGTCGGCCGCTATCAGGTCACCATGAAGCTTCAGGACTCAGCAAGCCTGTACGACAACGCCAACGTGACCTACCGCGGCGCGACGGTAGGCCGGGTCTCAGATGTCCGCCTCAGTGACACGGGCGTCGACGCCGTGCTGTCGCTGCAGTCAGACATCAAGATCCCGGCCGACCTCGACGCTCACGTGGGCAGCCAGACCGCGGTAGGCGAATTGTTCGTCGACCTCGTCCCGCGAAGCGGTGACGGCGCGCCGTTGGAGAACGGCGACGTGATATCGGCCGACCGCACCTCGGTCCCTGCCGACATCAACGCACTGCTGCGGGGTGTCAACACCGGTGTCCAAGCGATCCCGCGCAACAACCTCAAAACGGTGATCGACGAGTCCTACACGGCTTTCGGTGGTCTGGGGCCTGAACTTTCCCGGCTGACCCGGGGTGCCACCACGCTCGCGATCGATGCGCGCAACAACCTGCCTGCACTGACCACCCTGATCGACGAATCCAAGCCCGTCCTTGATACCCAGACCGAAACCTCCGACTCCATCCAGACCTGGGCAGCCAATCTCGCTCAAATCACCAATCAGTTGCAGCTGCACGACGAATCGGTGAAAGGCCTACTGGTCAACGGACCCCCCGCCGCTGACCAGGTACGTCAGCTGTTTGACCGCGTACGGCCCACTCTGCCCATCCTGCTGGCCAATATGGTCAGCCTCGGGCAAGTGGCCCTGACCTATCAACCTAATCTCGAGCAGATCCTCGCCCTCTACCCGATTGAGATCGCCGGCCTCCAAGGTGCCGCACTGGCCAACCGAAACACCAAACAGGACTACAAAGGTGTGTTCTTGTCCTTCAACCTGAACCTCAATGTGCCCCCGCCGTGCAGAACGGGATACCTACCCGCCCAACAGCAACGCGTACCGTCTGAAGTGGATTACCCACCGAAGCCCGCCGGTGACTTCTACTGCCGGATACCGCAGGAATCCGGCCTCACGAACGTCCGCGGAGCGCGCAACCTGCCCTGTGTGACTCGGCCGGGAAAGCGTGCGCCCACGGTGAAGATGTGCGAAAGCGACGAAAACTACGTACCACTCAACGACGGCACCAACTGGAAAGGCGATCCGAATGCGACGCTGTCCGGTCAGGCGGTTCCGCAGCTGCCGCCAGGAACGCCACCGCCCACCCCGGTGCCGGCGACCGCCCCGATTCCGGTCGCCGAGTACGACCCGAGCACAGGCAGCTACATCGGACCGGATGGAAAACAGTACAGGCAGGCGGATTTGGGCCGGAATGCTGCCGGGGATCAGACCTGGCAGGACATGCTGCTTCCGCCAAAGGACGGTGAACGGTGACCATCCACACCGCCGACGACCCGGCCGACGATCCCACAGCGAGTGGGACGGCCCCTGATGACACCGTCGATGTCGGTTCGGCCGAAGGCGCCGACGGCGGGGACCCCGAAGTCGCCAACGAAAAACAACATGGGGACACCGCGCCCCCCTCGCGAACCCCGATGCCGCCGCAGCGACTAGCGCTTGTGATGGGGTTGCTGGCGGCCGTGACGATGGCCGCACTAGCCAGTTGGCTGGGCTACCAGGCCCGCCAAACGCATGAGTCCTCCGAACAACGGCAGCTGTTTGTTCAGGTCGGACGTCAAGGAGCACTGGATCTAACCACGATCGACTGGCAGCACGCCGATGCCGACACTAAGCGCATTCTCGACTCGGCGACTGGCACGTTCTACGACGAGTTCTCCCAGCGGTCACAACCATTCATCGACGTGGTCAACAAAGTGAAGTCCAAATCGGTCGGCACCATTACTGAGGCGGGCTTGGAGTCCCAGTCTCATGACACGGCCCAAGTGCTGGTCGCGGTCAGCGTGAAGACCACTGTCGGCGATGGGCCCGAACAGGAGCCCCGAGCATGGCGAATGCGCGTCACGGTGCAGAAGGTTGGCAACGATGTGAAGGTCGCCGACGTGGAGTTCGTATCGTGAGGACTTCACCAGCGAAAGATGAACAGGATGATGCCGTCCACTCCGCCGAAGTCGACGATCCACCGCCATCACCCGGGAACGCATCGAGCAACTCGTCGGGATGTGAGTCCGGCGACGCGCCAGAATGCCAGGACCCTGGCGATGTCGACTCGACAGACGATCGTCGCGGCACCTTTGTGCGGATGCTCGCATTCTGGCTCTTGCCCTTTATCGCGTTGTTGTTGGCGCTGGGTGCGGCCTACTTCAAGTATCAAGCGGGGACCGCCGCTGGCACGGACCGCGCCCGCGCGGAAACCGTTCAGGTCGCCACCGAAGCGACGGTCGCGATGCTGTCCTACACGCCTGAAACGGCAGCCGAGAAACTGAAGGATGCGCGCGATCGACTGACGGGACCGCTTCGCGACTCATATACATCGTTGACCGACGATGTCGTAATTCCGGGAGCACAGCAGAAGCGAATCTCGGCCACCGCCAGGGTGTCAGCCGCTGCCTCCGTGTCCGCCGGTAAGAACCGTGCCATCGTCTTGGTGTTTGTCGACCAAACCACCACCGTGGGCAACGACGCGCCGACAGACACCGACTCCGTCGTTCAGGTCAGCCTCGACAAAGTCGGATCCCGCTGGCTGATATCGGGTTTCGAGCCGAAATGAGCACCATCCCAACCTCAAGGTCTGCTGGTGTCTCCCTCGTCAGCCCGATGGCAGCGTGTGAGGAGGTGGGATTTTGAGTGGTCTGCCGGCGGTGAGACCGTTTTGCATCGACGTCGCTGATGACGTTCTCGATGATCTACGAACGCGTCTGTCGCGGACCCGTTGGCCCGAAGCCGAGTGTGTACAGGACTGGACCCAGGGCATCCCACTCGGGTACACCCGCGACCTGACCGCGTATTGGGCCGACGTATACGACTGGCGGTCCCGTGAAGCCGCCCTCAACCGATTCGATCAGTTCATCGTCGAAATCGACGGCGTGGACATCCATTTCATTCACCAGCGATCTCCGCACGAAGAGGCTTTCCCGCTGGTCATCACCCACGGTTGGCCTGGCTCGATCGTGGAGTTCCGCAACGTGATTGAGCCACTGACCAATCCGACTGCCCACGGCGGACGCGCCGAGGACGCCTTCCACGTGGTCTGCCCGGCGCTTCCCGGCTACGGCTTCTCCGGCAAGCCCACCCACTCCGGGTGGGGTGTTGAAAGAATCGCGCAGGCGTGGGAGGCGCTCATGCTGCGACTTGGCTACGAGCGCTACGGTGCCCAAGGCGGCGACTGGGGAGCAGCTATCACCACACAAATGGGCCGCAACCGCGGCCACTGCGCCGCCATCCATCTGAACATGCCGATCGCTTACCCTCCCGCGGGCGGCATCGCCGATCCGACCGAGGAAGAACAGCTGGCCCTGGCCGCCCTGACGGCTCATCAGCGTTGGGGGACAGGCTATTCCGAGCAGCAATCCACCCGGCCACAGACCATAGGCTACGGACTGGCCGATTCGCCAGTCGGCCAGATGGCGTGGATCGTCGAGAAATTCGCAGCGTGGATGGACTGCGACGGGCATCCCGAGAACGTGCTCAGCCGCGATGAGCTCCTCGACAACGTCATGATCTACTGGGCTACCAACAGTGGCTCCTCGTCGGCCCGGTTGTACTGGGAGAGCTTCAAGACCCTGGACGCGACAACTCGTGTGGAATTGCCCACCGGTATTGCTGCCTTTCCCAAGGAGGTCCTGCGCTCACCACGAAGTTGGTGCGAACCGATCTACAACATCACCCACTGGACGACCATGCCGCGCGGCGGGCACTTCGCCGCTTTGGAACAACCGGGTCTCTTTGTCGACGACGTCCGCGAATTCTTCGAAACCGTGCGGTGATACGGCCAGTTGGCAGGCCACGAAGCCTTGGTAGCACACCTGCGATGAGCTAAACTCTCTGCATTGCGGAGATCCGATCTGCTAGCAAGAGGACACGTACGAACATAGGGGCACGTGTCAACTGTCAAGGAGGCTACGAGTGGTAGACGACGCACGCAGTGCAGTCATGAGAACGTGGACGCTACCCCTAGGTGCCGCGACTTTGCAGAGCCAGAGCGTCTACGACGTCGAGGACCCGTGCACCGGCAACGTGCTGACCCAGGTGCCCGACTGCAGCGGCGAAGATGTCGACAGGGTGGTGACAACTGCACATGCCGCTCAACGCGAGTGGGCGCTGCGGACGCCTCGCCAGCGCGCCACCGCGCTGCGGGCTTTGGCGACACTCATGCGCGATCACTCCGAAGAACTCGCGCTGCTCGACGCCGTTGACGGCGGCTTTCCATTGCCTGCGATGCGCGACGATGTCACTTGGGCGGCCGACGTGTTGGAGCTGATGGCAGACGGCGCGCTCAACCTCGGCGGGCGGACTATCCCTCTCTCGGCGAACCTGCACTACACGCTGCAGCAACCGTACGGCGTGGTTGCTCGAATCGTGCCCTTCAATCATCCTGTCCTATTTGCAGGAGCCAAGATCGCCGCTCCGCTGATGGCGGGAAACGCCGTGGTGCTCAAAGCGCCCGATCAGACACCGTTGTCGGCCATCCGGCTCGCCGAGCTCGCCGGGGAGGTCCTGCCCGAAGGCCTATTTGGGGTGGTAACCGGACATGGGGCGACTGCCGGCGCCGCGTTGGTCGCTCATCCACTAGTCCGGCGAATCGGCTTTATCGGCTCCCCGGGCACGGGCCGCCATATTCAGCGCTTGGCCGCCGAGCACGGCGTCAAATACGTCACGCTGGAACTCGGCGGCAAGAACCCCATGATCGTCATGCCCAACGCCGACCTGGAGGCGGCTGCCAAAAGCGCCGTCATAGGGATGAACTTCACCACCACAGCCGGCCAATCATGCGGATCAACAAGCAGACTGCTGCTGCACGAAGCGATCGCTGACGAGGTTATTAATTTGGTCGTCGATCAAGTCGCTGCCATCAAGGTAGGCGACCCGCTCGTTGACGGCACAGACATGGGACCCGTCATCGACCAAGCGCAATACTCAAAGTCGCTGCAGGCCATCGAATCAGGACGGGCGGCCGGCGCCAGCGTGCTTACCGGTGGGGGACGCGCGCAGGGTGTTGGGCCCGAAGGCTGGTATGTCGCACCGACCGTATTGGCCGACGTGGCACCACAAGCCGCCGTCGCCCGCGACGAGATCTTCGGGCCCGTTCTTTCGGTGCTAACCGTTCGCGACGAAGCCGAGGCTGTTCAAGTCGCCAACAGCGTCGAGTTCGGATTGACCGCCGCGGTGTGGACCAACGACTTAAGCCAGGGTCACCGCATGGCTGCGGGACTTGATGCCGGCTACGTCTGGATTAATGGCAGCGCACGCCACTACTGGGGGTTGCCATTCGGAGGCTGGAAGTCATCAGGCGTTGGATCGGAAGAATCTACGGAGGAATTGCTGTCCTACACACAAGTCAAGGCGGTAACCGTCACCATGGAATAAGGCGCGTCCATCCCCGGTCGGACACGGATCGGCGAATGTCAATGCGTAGCAGTGGATTCGGAGCACCGTCTAGTCGCCTCCCAGACCTAGTAAGTAGGTGACCGAAGCTTCAATGTGACGCGACGCGTTCGAGGTCCACCGCACCGAAGTCGGGCAGCGGTGACCGCCGGACACCGCAGCGAAGGGGTCGTAGTTCTGTGAATGAAAGTGCTGTCGGACAGCTAAGCCGCCGACGTAAGGCCTTCGTCTTGGCGTCCTGCTGCATGAGCGTGCTGATTGTGTCGACTGACGTGACGATCGTCAACGTTGCAATCCCGAGCATCCGCGCCGAGTTTTCGGCGTCGCCTTCGCAAATGCAATGGCTCGTCGACATTTACACCTTGATGGTGGCCTCGCTGTTGCTGCTGTCGGGTGCCACCGCCGACCGATTCGGCCGGCGGCGCACATTGCAGATCGGGTTGATGGTCTTCGCATCGGCCTCCCTACTCTGCAGCGTGGCTCCCAACGTCGAAACGCTGATCGGCGCCCGCTTCCTGCAAGCTATCGGCGGCTCGATGCTCACCCCTGCTGGATTGTCGATCGTCACGCAGGTGTTCACCGGCAGAGTGGAGCGCGCGCGTGTGATCGGCATATGGGGGGGCGTCGTAGGCATCTCGATGGCGTTGGGTCCGATCGCGGGCGGAATACTTATCGAGTACGTCGACTGGCGAGCAGTGTTCTGGGTCAACGTGCCGATCTGCGCAGTAGCCGTACTATTGACCGCTGTCTTCGTTCCCGAATCCAAGTCGGTCACCATGCGCGACGTCGACTTGATCGGCTTGGGCCTGGGCATGGCCTTCCTGTTCGGACTGGTTTTCGTGCTCATCGAGGGGCCAGGAATGGGCTGGACCGACACGCGTGTCGTCGTCACGTGCGGACTCTCAGCCATTGCGTTCGCGATTTTCCTGCGCTACGAGTCACGCCGCCCCGACCCGTTCGTCGAGCTGCGATTCTTCCGCAGCATCCCGTTCGCTTCGGCGACGGCCATCGCGGTGTGCGCATTCGCTGCATGGGGCGCGTTCGTATTCATGATGTCGATGTATTTGCAAGGGGAGCGGGGGCTCTCCGCGATGCACACGGGCCTGATGTTTCTGCCCGTCGCCGTCGGCGCACTCATTTTCTCACCTCTGTCTGGCCGGCTGGTGGGGCGATTCGGTGCCAGACCGTCGCTGATGATCGCCGGGGCGTTGATTGCCGCCGCGACTCTAATGTTCGCGCAGTTGAGCGACGCTACCCCGCAATGGCAGATGCTGGTCGCCTTCGCGGTCTTCGGCATCGGTACTTCGATGGTGAACGCACCGATCACCAACGCGGCCGTCAGCGGTATGCCGATCGACCGTGCCGGTGCGGCGGCGGCCATCACGTCCACCAGCCGCCAGGTGGGCGTGGGAATCGGTGTGGCCCTTTGCGGTTCGGTCGCTGGTACGGCACTGGGCGACACCAACGTCGATTTCGCGGTCTCCGCCCGGCCGCTTTGGCTGGTGTTCGCCGGAGTTGGTGTGCTAATTATCGCGCTCGGTGTCTATTCGACGTCGAAGCGTGCGCTGCGCTCAGCAGAGCACCTGGCGCCGCTGATCGCAGGAACCGATCCGCGACGGGAGGCTGCCGGTGTCGCATAATCCAGAAGCGGACGAGGTCTGGCGCGTGATGACCACACTGGTCACCGACAACCGCGACAGCTGGAGGCGAGCGACCGCCGACCAAACGGGGCTGCCATTCAGTCGCATCCGAATCCTGCTCCGGCTGGCCCGTGGTTCGATGACCGTCAAAGAGGTCGCGCAAGCCGTGACAATCGATGCCCCGGCGGCCACGGTGGCGGTCAACGATCTGGAGGACCGCGGGCTAGTCATGCGTCAGACTATTCCCACCAACCGGCGATGCAAAGTGGTTTCACTGACCGACCGCGGCTGGTCGATGGTGGCCGCGATCCATGGGATCGACGACCCGGCTCCCGAAGCGCTTGCGGCACTTGATAGTAACGAGCTAAAGGCTTTGCGAGACGCGATAGCCAAAATCAGCGCTCCCGCCAAACACCGCGGCGTGAACGCTGAACGAACGGCTGTCAGTCCACCAGTCGGCGCATAGACGGCTTGAACTAGGCGCGCGCCTCGTGGTGGTGATGGACTTCGGCCATCGAGCCCACCGATCATCCTCGAAGTTTGCGCGTTGTTCGTCGCCGAGTTTCCAGGGGGCCAAATGAAATACAGGAATACCCAGTTAATCCTGGCGTGCCCCGGCGTGGGTCTGCAGGGATGCCACCTAGCACTGCAGGTACCACGGTAGCCTAAATAATAGCTTGCAAACAGTTGCTATCCTATGTAAACTCGCAGTGGTGTAGCTCACGTAAGTGCTCATGTTTCTGCAGGCAGGAATCGACAGGAAGGTGCGCCTGGTGAATTCGATGGCGCCTGATGCGACGACAATGCGACTATTAGAGAATGCGCGCGGCTCCATCCTGAAGGGCCGCCTCCCTGCGTCTCTCATTGCTAATGCGGCGCTCTACCAGCTTGAAATAAAGCGAGTGTTCGGCAGGACATGGCAGTTTCTCTGCCACGAAGACGAGATCCCTAATCCAGGCGATTATGTTGTCCGCTACATCGCTGATAACTCTATTATTGTTGCGCGGCAGCAGGATATGACGATTCGGGCGATGTCGAACTCGTGCCGGCACCGCGGCACGCTGCTTTGCCGAACCGAGGTGGGGAATGAGTCGGCATTCCAGTGCCCGTACCACGGTTGGACCTATCGAAACAACGGTGATCTCATCGCGATACCTGCGCAGCAGGCCGTCTACGGTGCTGCGTTCGACAAGAGTCGGCTAGGGTTGCGCGCTCTGCCGATGCTCGACTCGTACGCGGGCCTCGTTTTCGGGTGTGTGTCAGATGAGGCCCCAGGGCTGGATGAGTACCTCGGGGATATGCGGTGGTATCTCGACTTGATGATGAGTAAGAGCGCGGCCGGCATTCAGGTGTGGGGGGCTCCGCAGCGTTGGGTGATTGACGCGAACTGGAAGACAGGCGCTGACAATTTTGTTGGGGACGGCTATCACACGGTCATGACGCACCGCTCCATGTGCGAGTTGGGGTTGTTACCGCCCGATAATGTGGCCGTTTCGCCGGCGCACGTCAGCCTATCGGGGGGGCACGGGGCGGGCGTTTTAGGCGCACCCCCCGGCATACCCGCACCACCGTATATGGGCTATCCCGAGGAAATCGTCTCCGGTCTCAGCGAAGGTTACGGCGATGACGTCCATGGCGAGATGCTGAAACGGACAATGTTCATTCATGGCAATGTGTTCCCGAACTTGTCCTTCTTGAACGCCTTCATCGCCAAGGACGGCGAGTCTATGCCGGTGCCCATTCTGACCTTGCGGCAATGGCGTCCTCTGGACGCGGCGCGCATGGAGGTGTGGTCGTGGTTCTTCGTGGAGCGCAATGCGCCCGAAGAATTCAAGCAGCAATCGTTTGAGACTTATGTTCGGACGTTCGGGGTTGGGGGCGTCTTCGAGCAGGATGACGCCGAGATATTCCAGGCTATTACCAAGGGAACCCGCGGCGAGTTGGCTGGTGGTGTGGAGTTGAACGTGGAGATGGGACTGGACAACTTGGCCCCTGATCCAACGTGGCTGGGTCCGGGACGACCGTTGGCCAGTGGCTACGCCGAACAAAATCAGCGCGAGTACTGGAAGCAGTACTTCGACTATCTGGCCACCCCGAGAAGGGATGAGAACGTATGACGACAACGCTGCCGCAGGATCCACCTCAAGCTGCGAGGGTTTCGCGGGAGGTGCGTGAGGAAATCGAAGACTTCCTTTTCGACGAGGCTGATCTGTTGGATCGCGATGAGTTCGAGGAGTGGCTGGGATTGCTGGCACCGGATGTGCACTATTTCGCGCGCGTCCGTCAGACGCTTCGAAGAGCAGGGGGACGGGGGTTTTCTGAGCGCTCCATGCATTTGAACGATAACTACACGAGCCTGAAGATGCGTATTCAGCGGCACCGAACGTCGTCGGATTGGGCTGAGGATCCTCCCTCGCGGATCCGGCACTTCATAACCAACGTCAGGGTCAGGTCTGGTGACGGCGACGGTCGGTACCGAGTCACCTCGAATGCATTGCTGGTGCGCACGCGCGCGGACGAGGCCAAGGCGGAGACAGTCTCTGCCGAGCGCCGAGACATTATTCGTCGCGACGAGGGGGGTTGGAAACTGGTCCAGCGCGAGATCCTGCTGGATCACACCACGTTGCCCACGCACAACCTGTCATTCTGGATCTAAGGTGCCGGTGAGCTTGACATCAACCTGGCGGCACCTCCGCCGAGACTCCGGCCAACGAAAGTCGGTGCTGCCGAAAGAATCCGGGTCCGTCCTGAAGGTAGGCCGGTAGGTGCGCGCAGCTGTTTATCACGGTCGCGAAGACGTGCGGATCGAAGAACTTCCCGATCCGAGTCCACGTGCGGGAGAAGTGGTCATCGAGGTGGCCCGAGCGGGGATCTGCGGCACAGACCTGCACGAGTACATCGCCGGTCCGATGCATGCTGCACCAGGGGTCGTCATGGGGCACGAATATTCCGGGACGGTGGTCGGCGTCGGGCCCGGCGTGCACGAGTTCACCGAAGGTGACCGGGTTTGCGGCGTCGGCGTTTTCGGCTGCGGTGAATGCGGCTCCTGCAAACAGGGCGCTGAAGCACTCTGCGGGACAGTCGGTTTCATCGGCTTCGCTCTCAATGGGGCACTTGCCCGCTACGCATCGGTGTCGGCGAAGGCGTTGTTTCGCATCCCGGATGACATCAGTCTCGTCGAGGCTGCCGTCGTCGAACCGATCGCGTCGGCGTACCACGCTGTTCGCCGTAGCCGGCTGGCAGCGGGTGAGACCGTCTTCATCGCCGGTGCCGGCGCGATCGGCCTTGCGCTTGTGCAGTTCTGCCTTGCTCAAGGTGCGACTCAGATCATCGTCAGTGAGGTTTCGGCATCGCGCCGCGTCGCCGCCCACCGGGTCGGGGCTACTCGCGTAATCGATCCTCTGGTCGAGGATCCAGTCGAGGTGGTTCAGACGTTGACACACGGAAACGGCGTCGATGTCTCCTTCGACGCCGCGGGCGTACAACCCGCGCTTGACGCGGCGTTGAGCGTTCTCCGCCCCCGCGGTCGATTGATGGTCGTGGCGATATGGGAGGCCGCGGCTGGTATCGACATCAATCGAAGCATCATGCGCGAAGCCAATATCGGCTTCTCGTTTTGTTACGAAGCCCAAAGTCAGGTTCCGGCAATTCTCACCTTACTTTCTGTTGGGGCCCTCAGCCTAAGTGAACTGATCACCGATGAGATCCCGTTGGACGCCGTGGTCAGTCAGGGTTTCGAGGAGTTGCGCATCAACCGCGATGCACACATAAAAATACTGATCGACCCATCGGCATAGCTGCGATCGCTACCCGCAGTGGATATCACGCCGCCGCACCAAAGGAGTTAAGTGTCCGCGAATATGGAGAGCCTTTTCGACGGTCTCACGGTCCTCGAGCTGGGGCACGTGATCGCGGCGCCTTTCGCTGCGTCGTTGATCGGCGACTTCGGAGCACAGGTCATCAAGATCGAAGACCCCGGCTCGGGCGACATGTTGCGCGGGTCCGGTCCCACGAAAGACGGAGTGCACCTTTGGTGGAAGTCCGCGGCCCGGAACAAGTCAAGCGTGGCTATCGATCTGCGCCTCCCCGAGGGGCAAGCGCTGGTGCGCAAAATGGTCGAACGCGCAGACGTGGTGATCGAAAACTTCCGTCCGGGAACGCTCGAGCGTTGGGGACTGGGATGGGAGGAACTGCACGCAGCCAACCCGCGGCTGATCATGTTGCGGATTTCTGGGTATGGCCAGATCGGCCCGGAGAGTGCGAAGCCGGGATACGGACGGGTCGGGGAGGCGATGAGCGGAGCGGTACACATCACCGGCCACCCTGACCGACCACCGACACATTTCGGTTTCTCCCTGGGCGATGTGACGACAGGAATCATGGGTGCATTCGCTGTTGCCGGAGCACTGTTCAAACGTGAAGTGATCGGGACTCGCTTCGATGGGGAATGTATCGATCTGGCTCTCTACGAATCACTGTTTCGTGGCATCGACTGGCAGGTCATCCTCTACGACCAGTTGAACTTTGTTGCCGAGCGTCAGGGCAACCAGTTCCAGGTCAGCCCGTCACCGGTGTCAGATACTTATCTCAGTTGCGATGGGGTGTGGTACACCGTGGCGACCGGCACCGTGCGGTCAGTGCAGAGCCTTCTCGACCTGTTGGGCGGCACGACTCTGCGCAACGATCCGAGGTACGCGACTCAGGAGCTGCAGATGTTGCACCGCGAAGAGCTCGGCGAGATGGTTCGGAAGTGGTTCGCCGAAAACAACTCCGATATTGTCGAAAAGGCCTGCGCGAGTGCGGGCGTCGTTGCTGCGCGCATATTCACGCCGGCAGAGATGTTCTCAAGTCCCACGTTCGCGGCTCGCCAGAGCCTCGTCGAGGTCGCTGATCAGGAATTGGGTCCGGTCCGTGTCACCGGGGTGGTGCCGAGGCTGACGAACTTTCCCGGATCCGTACGCAGCACCGGGCCCCGTCTCGGGATCCACGGCAAAAGGGTGCTGACTGAGTGGCTCGGCTTGGCCGACTCGCAGTACGAGGCCCTGGTATCTAGGGGTGTCGTCGGAGCGGTCGACGTCGACGGAGAGGATCCCGGGCATTGACTGCGCTGCGCGACAAGGCCTGTATCGTCGGCGTTGGTCATACGGTCTACCGTCGTGGTGGTACTGAGTCGGCAACAGACCTTGGCCTGCAACTTGATGCAGCCCGTGCCGCGATTGTGGATGCCGGGATGTCGCCTGGTGAGATCGATGGCCTCATCTGCCCTATCAACGGTGGCACGGCCGAAGACTTCGTAGCGAATCTCGGCCTGACACAACTTCGTTACGCGGTGACATCCCATACCGGAGGGGCGGCAAGTGTGGCGGGTCTGGCCACTGCGGCGATGGCGGTGTGGTCGGGCGTCGCGCGTAGTGTCCTCATTGCCGCGGGCTGGTGTGGGTACTCCGGTCCGCGTGCCCGCGGGATGGCGTCGAGCGCGGAGATGGCGATAGGCAAGGTTGTTCGGGACTATTACGCCCCACAGGGCGCGGTGTCGGCTGTGCACCAGTATGCGCTCGTGGCCGACCGATACGTCCGGAAGTACGACGTGCCGCCTGAAGCGTTGGGGGCCGTGGCAGTTGCGTTTCGCGCTAACGCGCAGCTCAACTCGAATGCGGTGATGTGCGGCCGTGAGTTGACGATGAAGGAATATCTCGACTCTCCACCGATCAGTACGCCGTTTCGTTTGTTCGATTGCAGTTTGGAGACCGACGGGGCAGCTGCGGTGGTGGTATCAGGGGCCGATTGTGCGGCGGACGGTCCGCACCGGCCGGTGTTTGTGATGAGTGTGGCGGAAGGGCGCCCATTTCCCGTCGATGAATTCGCCAACAGGGCAGACCCGTTGGAGATCGGGCTTGCCGAAGCGGCGCCGCGCGCATTTGCCGACGCTGGTGTCGCCCCGTCTGATATCGATCTGTTTGAGGTTTACGACAGTTTCACGATCAACGTGTTGCGTCAGATCGAAGCGACCGGGTTCTGTAAGGCCGGCGAAGCAGCGGATTTCGTGCTCGACGGCCATATCGCCGCCGACGGCTCGTTGCCGACGAATCTCAACGGCGGTTTGCTGTCCGAAGCGCACGTGCAGGGCATGAACAATCTGGTGGAGGCGGTGCGGCAGCTGCGCGGGGGTTTAGCCCAGCGGCAGGTCCACAATGCGGAATTAGCGGTAGTGACCGGTATGGGCGGCGGATGGGGTTCAGGTGCTCTCGCCATATTGCGTCGGTGACAGCGTCGTGACCGGCGTGTTCACGAGAGGCCCGGTGTGACGCGAATGGGAGCGGATGTCGCAACACCGCCACTGCCATCCCTGGAAGGTCTCACGGCGGAGTTTTACGGCCACTGCCGACGTCAAGAGCTGTCGTTTCAGCGATGCTCAAGCTGCGGTCGTTGGCGTCATGTTCCTCGCCTGGCGTGCGTCGGGTGCGGCAGTAACGCATGGTCTTGGCAGAGGTCGTCGGGTAGGGGAGTGGTATTCAGCTTCACGGTTATTCACCGCGCGCTGCATCCCGGTTTCGACGAGGACGTCCCGTTCGTGTGTGCCGTCGTCGAAATGGATGAGGGTGTGCGGATGGTGGCACGGATAGTGGACGAAGTTGCCGACCGGACAGCGACGCTGGCGGATGCGGCCGTCGAGGTTGTCTACGTGCACGTCGCCGATGATGTTGTGCTACCGGCATTTCGGCTGTCTACCGCGGAAGCGCGGGGCAATGACCGCCGCTGACGAGTTACGCGATCGTGTCGGTGAGAAGATCCGCTTCCGCGGCGCCGACTCGGTGACGCAAAATGATATCCGCCGCAAATTAGAGGTTTTCACCTTTTCCTGCCCGCTGCATGACGACGAGGCGGCAGCGAAGTCACACGGCTATCTCGGCGTCGTGGCTCCGGTGACAATGACTCCGCTGTGGGGACTACCGCCGTATTGGGCACCCGGCCAGCCCAGTCCTTATCTGGCCGACGGGCAGGAAATGACAGGGAATATCACCGACACGTTGGCTCTGCCGTTCAGCCGATCGGTCAACGTCAGTAGCGAGTGGCAGTACCACACACCGCTATACCTCGGGGACAGGCTGAATGGGACTACGACGATAATCTCGGTAGAGCAGAAGCGAACCCGGGTCGGTACCGGAATCTTCCTGCAATACGAGTCAGAGTATTTGAAGGATTCTGGAGAACTGGTCGCGCTCAACCGAAATACCGTCTTCAACTACGACGCCTCGAGGCCCCGGCATGAGCCCGGCACTTCCGCACGCACCCAGCAGGGCGTCCGTCCCCGCCCACCTCAAGTGCACGATGCCGATATCCGTGTCGATTGGACCACGCCACTTGAGTTCGACGACGTTGAGGTCGGTGCTGAAGTGCGCGGACCGGCTTTGGCCCTGACCTACCAACGCATTGTGATGAACATTGCCGCGGATCGCATGTTTTCCGGGATACACCACAGCGCCGCGGCCGCGCATGCCGCGGGGCTGCCCGACATCATCTTCAATACTCGTGGCCTGGAAACCCTTTTCGAGATCGGGCTTCGTCGCTGGATGGGCCTTCGCGGCAGGTTGGTGCACCTCGGTCCATTCAAGATGAGTGCCTCGATTCACCCGGGCGATATGGTGCAGGCGCGATGGACTGTGACCGGCAAGCATGCGCAGGCCGGGGCAGAAGCCGTAGATCTCCAATTCGGCGTCTTCGCTGGGGATCGGCAAGCGGTGCAAGGGATTGCAATTATCACGCTCGATGGGAAAAGCAATGCTAATCAGAGTTCTGTAGGAGAAGGAGAGTCCCTTTGAGTGTCATCAAGGCGGACGAGGAAGTCTGCCAGGGCTACGCGAACTGTGTCGTCGCAGCGGCCGACATTTTTGACATCGGTGATGCGGGAACCGTTGTCATTCTTGATGACACGGTAGCCGAGAGCGATGAGGCCCGGATTGTCACTGCAATTCGCAGTTGCCCCGTCTCGGCTCTACGTCTCGAAACGGCGTGAGCGAGACGGCCGTGAACGGCGCAAATACCAGGGGTCAATGCGTCAATTTATGGAGGAGACGAGTCGTTGCCCGAATGTGCTTGCCGCTCAACCGATATGAGCTCTCATGTATTACAGACCGATCAGAATATAGTTTACCTACGAGGTACGACGTGAAATCGACACTTGGCAGACGGCGTGACGGTTTGTGGCGATCTGAGTTACGGCTGTCTACGGGTGGCTCGGGCATTACAGCAAAGGAAAGGTACCGATGACGTTAGAAATGAGTACTTCAGGCGGTGCGGATCGGACCGCTCGTAGTCTCGTCGATGTCGATCGCGGGGAGATCAGTCGGGAAATCTTCGTCGATGCTTCGATTTTCAACCTTGAGCTGGAGTGTTTGTTTCCGCGGACCTGGTTGTTTGTGGGTCATGCCTCGCAGGTGTCTGCGCCGGGTCAGTTCTTCTCGTCGAGGATGGGTTCGGATCCGGTGCTGTTGACCCGTGACGCGCAGGGTGGCGTGAATGTCCTGCTGAACTCGTGTCGACATCGGGGTATGGCGGTGTGTCGCTATGACGAGGGCCGTGCGCTTCAGTTCACCTGCCCTTACCACGGCTGGTCGTACTCGATGGACGGTTCGCTGGTGTCCACTCCAGGAGATTTGCACGGTGTGCCGCAGCAGAGCATGGCCTACGGTAATGACCTTGACAAAGCGAGTTGGGGGCTTGTCAGCGCTGCCAAGGTCCACAATTACAAGGGCCTGATCTTCGCGTGCTGGGATCCCGCTGCCCCGGACTTCGACGAGTATGTCGGTGACTTTCATTATTGGCTGGACAACCTGGCCGATGCTTTCGATGGCACCGAGGGCGCTACGGAGGTGTTCCGCGGAGTGCAGAAGTGGCGCATCAGGTCGAATTGGAAGTTCGTTTCAGAGAATTTTCTCGGCGATACCTATCACGGGGCGACGACTCATGCCTCGGTTGAGCAGGTGGGTATTGGCCCGGGCGGCAGGAATTCGCGGCGCCACGGTGAACGACAGGATCAGGGTGGTTTTTCGAAAGGCCGAGTGAAGACGTCGTTTCGTACGGGTCACGGTGCGTCGGACAACCTGGCGTATGAGATCGCCTATCCTGAGTTCGCCGAAGAACCGGCCTTGAGTGAGTACTTCTCCCAGGCCTGGGCACTCCGTAAAGAGCGGTTGGAGGCGCAGGGCAGACAGCTCGGTGGTCGTGGACCAGCGACGATGTTCCCCAACATGTCGTTTTCCGCCGGTTTTCCGAGGACGATTCTGGTGTCACACCCGATCAGCCCGACCGAAACCGAGGTGTGGCGCTGGTACCTCATCGACAAGAGCGCACCCGATTATGTACGTGATTGGCTGCGACGTTATTACATGCGCTACTCCGGTCCCGGAGGGATGACGGAGCAAGACGATATGGAGAACTGGAATTACGCGACGCAGGCCAGCCAGGGCGTGATAGCCCGACGCTATCCCTACAACTATCAGCAGGGACTGGGTAAGGAAACTCCCAGTGCGCTCGACAAGGCTGTTCATTCCCACCAGCCCATCGCCGGAGAGGTGAATGCACGCGCCTTTTACCGGCGATGGGCCGAGTTCATTGACAACCTCTCGTGGCCTCAACTGACCGAGCTCGCCAAATCCGACGAGAGAGCCGCACAGTCGTGAGCCGAGTGACGGGCGATGAAATTGCCACGAGGCAGGATGCGGTCGAGAAGTTGCTGCTCCAGGCCGAAATCGCCGATTTCCTCAATCGGGAAGCCGACCTGCTCGACGAAAGGCGTTACTCCGAGTGGCTTGGTCTGCTCACCGACGACTACGAGTACTCCGTTCCACTGCGGGCGAACGTCGCCTACGACGACCTCGCGGAGCTGGAGCAGACTCAGGAAGGTAACGACATCTGCTGGTTCGACGAGACGAAGGAGACCGTCGCTTTGCGGGTGAAGCAGCTGATGACAGGACTGCACTGGGCCGAAGAACCCGTCTCGCGAGTGTCACACCTGGTCACCAACGTGCGCATCGAGGGGATCGACGGCGCGGAAGTCGATGTGAGTTGCCGGTTCCTGGTGTATCGAAACCGGGTCGCCGATGAGACTGATCTGCTCGTCGGTCGGCGTAAGGACCGGTTGCGCCGTGTCGCTGGTGACTGGCAACTGTGCCGTCGCCGGCTACTCCTCGATCAATCGGTGTTGCTCGCCAAGAACCTCTCGATCATCTTATGAAGCGGGACTCTATCCTTGAACTCTTGACCTTCAGTACGCGAAAATATATTGTTCTCTAAACATTATGCAATGGTGCGCGACCAACGAGGGGGCAGCTGGAATGTCTACTTCGCTCCAACCGAAGCGGCGTGCCGATGATGTGACCGCCCTGCGAGTGATGACAGAGGAAATGCGCCCGCTTCTCGTCGGCGACGGGTATCAGATGTTCGATGTGCGCGCTCCGCAATCATCTGGACCTCCACCGCACCAACACCCTTGGGATGAAAGCTATGTGGTGCTCGAGGGCGAACTGTGGGTGAGCCGCGGCGGCGAAGAAACGACCCTGCAGGTGGGTGAGGCGATTCGGGTGCCGGCTGGCGTCGTGCACGCCTATCGCGTTCTCTCTGAGGGCGCCCGGTGGCTTACGACCTCGTCTTTCCCGGGGGGCGCGCTGGATTTCTTCTCAGATGTGGATGAAACCTCGAACGGCCCCGGCGACGTGAAGGCCCTTATTGAGGCGGCCAAGCGAAACAATGTCAAATTCGCCGATCCTGCGCTGGGATAGCCGTCGGTTGAATCATCGGGCCGCAGTTGCCATTTGCCGACTGTGTCGGTAGTCAATTTACAACCCGACATTCGGGGGTCGGTGTCATGAGGCGGGTCGGCGTGGTCGGTTTGGGCGGTATGGGCTCCGCCCTGGCAGCGTCACTTCTCGCGACGGACCATTCGGTAGTTTGTTTCGACATTCGGCCCGACGTGTTACGCCCAGTTGTAGAGCTAGGCGCCCAGTCAGCTGGGGACGCGCGTGAGCTGGCCGGCGCATGTGACGTCGTTTTGACGGTCCTGCCGGGGCCGACTCAGGTGCTGGAGGTCGCGCTCGGGTCGGAGCGAGGTGTGCTGGCCGGCCTTCCCGAAGGGGCCGCCCTGCTGGATATGTCGACGTGTAACCCCGAGGTTGCAGCGGTCATCGGGCAGGCCTACGACGCGGTTGGGAGGCGCTTCGTCGATTGCCCCGTTAGCCGAAAGGCGCCGGACCTGACCGTTCTGGTCGGAGGGCCGCGCGGGGTGCTCGGCCCTGATGCCGATGTCCTTGCCGCCGTGGCCCGCACCTTGGTGTACTGCGGCCAACGAGGTGCGGGCTACGCCACCAAGCTCCTCAACCAGCATGTCAAGTACAGTTGGTACCTCGCCTCTGCGGAAGCGCTTTTAATTGCTGAGGCGATGGGGTTGAAGGCCAGCGAGGTTGCCGAAGCGATCGCGGAGTGCAGCGGGGGGGACTCGGGTCTCACTACGGCGGCAGCGTATTTCCGTCACGACACTGAGTTCGTTCGTAGCCGCGCACCCGCTAGCACCATCGAAAAAGACTCCGCGCTGGTGGAGAGAATGGCGACGAACGCCGGTATCCGCAGTAGAACGCTTGCGGTCGTCGTCGACTTCTTCCAAAGCGTTGCGGCCTCGGAGTTTCGCGACCGTGCCTACCCCGAGAGCACAAAACTTCTTAAACGAATCCGGTCGATGCCTCCGAAGTCGACCTCCACGCCGTGACATAAAGGCGCTCACGCTGTATAGCTAGCTGAATTGCAAATCGCCGAATATCGGCGAACGTATAGAAAGACCACTGGCCGTTTGCCGGTATGATCATGATCAATACGCCGGAGATGTGCCAAACCGCTGATCAACGTTGCGAGGGACGTCATGACTACCGAGAAGTTGACGATGGCCCAACAGGTCGCGGCCAAGACCCGCGAAGCGGGACCCGATCACGATCCTTCGTCATTGGCGCTCCCGCTTGCGCTCTACCGTGCCGTGACGGCGTTCGGCCGGGTAGCCGTCGATGAGCTTGCGCCTGTTGACCTTTCGATGAGCCAATTCAATGTTCTCACCGTCCTCAAGCGGGCCGACGGGCCGATTACGATGGGCGCACTGGCCGATTCGATTTCTGTACGCCAAGCCAGCCTGACGAGCGTGGTGGACAGCCTGACCAAGGCTGGGTTGGTCACGCGCAAGATGAATCCCCGCGATCGGCGCTCGGTAGTGGTCGCGATTTCGAAGAAGGGGGATCAGTTCATGACCGAGTTTCTGCCCGGTCATTACGACTTCCTCGAGGGACTCTTTGCCGGTATCAACCCGCGACACAGGCAGCAGCTCCTCGCACGACTGAACGAACTTATAGATTGCTTGGAGAGTTATCCGACCGGCCAGCGCACCTCCTGATCGGTAGCCGGATAAAAGATTGTGACCGCCGATATGGATTGGGCCCCATCCTCGAACTGACCGGGCGATGCTACGACTTCTACAACGTTGAGCGCCTTCACAACTACCTCGGTACTTAGCTATGGAGTTTCGGAGCGCGCTCTGACGCCCGCTTGGCAGTCCTCGCCTCGCATACCTACGGCTCGAAATGGCCCGTCAGATCGGCTGCACTCAGGTAATGAGCACTCCCGAGAAGAAGATTCGCTCGGCGGCTAGGTTGCGTCCTCCTACGTGTCACGTGGGAGTTCCAGTGTGGCGTTCAGCGTTGGTCGCAACGTGTCGAATGACATTGTGACACAGGGGAATTGTTGACACGACCGCGGCACGACCGCAGCGAAGCCGCACCGCTGCGCCGGCTTCTCTGACAAGCCCATTTACACAGAAGCCTAAATTTCTATCTTGCAGATATTCGGAAGCTGTGGTAAAACGTTGTTACCGAACTTGCTGAGAGGACGTCCGAGGTTGCTCAAAGACACTTCGATTTGTGTGAGCTTGCTTGGGGCGGAGACACGCTTCGTGTATGTCGATGGCATCCGAACTAGGACAATTCAGGCGGGCGAAGGTCCGGACCTGATTCTCTTGCACGGGGGAGGTGGTCACGCCGAAGCCTTCGCACGCAACGTGTCGACGCTGTCGCGTCATTTCCGGGTGCATGCGCTGGATCTGTTGGGTCACGGTCTCACCGGTCCTTGCGATGTCGCCCCGGGGCGAAAGGACTATGTCAGTCACCTTCTCGGATACATGGACCAGGAAGGTATCGATCGAGCCCACTTGTTGGGCGAGTCGTTGGGAGGTTGGATCGCAGCGTGGACTGCGCTGGAACATCGCGACCGTGTCGACCGGTTGATCTACGTGTGCGGCGCGCGGTTGACACTGCAGGTCGGCGCCGATGCCGAGGCTCGCACCGCTGCCGGGCGCGCAGAGCTTGCCCGACTCACCCAGCAATTCCTGGCTGACCCCAGTCCGGCGAATGTACGGGAGAGAATGGCCTGGCTTTTCCACCAGCCGGACCGCGATCTGACCGATGAACTGGTGGCGCTGCGGTGGGCGCTCTACGAGACCGAAGAATCGCGGTCGGCGATGACCAATGCGACGGCGCCGCCATCAGCGGCCACTGCGCAGGACAATCTCACGGCTGAGCGGCTGGCTAGCTTGAGCACGCCCACGCTAGTTCTGTGGACGAGTCACAATCCCTCGGCGACTGTGGATTTCGGCCGGCGCGCAGCCGAGCTGATTCCCGATGCCGAATTCGCATTGATGGAGGACTGTGGCCATTGGCCGCAATGGGAACGGCCGGAGGAGTTCAACCAGATCATCACCGACTACCTCAACGGTGATCGCGCATCCCGAGGGCAAGGTTGATGGAGACGATCTCTTCCATAACAGGCTCGGCGGGGCTCGTCGACTCCTCGGCCTTCTACGACGAGGCGGTGTACCAGCGGGAACTCGAAGTCATCTTCAAGCGTTCGTGGCTGTTCGTCGGCCATGAGTCCATGATCCCCAGGCCCGGTGATTTCCGCACGACCTATATGGGCGACGATGCGGTGATCGTCTGCAGGGATAAGGAATCCGGTGTTCGTGTGCTGCTGAACAAGTGTCGGCACCGGGGCAATAAAGTCTGTCAGTTCGACAAGGGAAATGCCAACATCTTTCGCTGTAGCTACCACGGCTGGAGTTACGACACCGCCGGGCAGTTGCGCGGTGTTCCGCTGGCCGAAAGCGCCTATGGACCGCAGTTCGACAAGTCCAGTATGGGTCTGGTTTCGCCGCGGGTGGCTACCTACAAAGGACTTATCTTTGCGTGCTGGGATCAGTCGGCGCCGCCGCTGACCGAATATCTGGGTGAGGGCCTGCTGTGGTACCTCGACAACTTCCTACTCGACAGCGACCCCAACGGCCTGCAGGTCGTTCCCGGCCTGCACCGCTATCTCATGCCCGTCAACTGGAAGTTGTTGGCCGAGAACTTCGGCGGCGACCAGTACCATTTTGCGGCCACTCATGGATCGGTCGCCGCACTGTCGAAAGCGGGGCGGACTGCCCGCATTGACTTCTCGATTGACGAGGGTCAGCACTACAGCGTGGTTCTCGATGGCGGCGCACCCCATGGGTTGCTACAACTCGCAGTCGGCAAGAATTTTTATCAAGACGATCTCGCCCAGGCCGAGACGCTCGGTGCCGAAGCGGTCGACTGGCTAACCGAGCGGCAGCGTCTGCAAGACGAGCGGTTGGCGGCATACTCCGTGCAGCCCTACAGCTTTCATGTGGCCAATATCTTCCCGAACTTCAGCATGATTGGCATGGGCACGGCCTTCTATGGCCGGGGTTTCATCATGTGGCAGCCTCGGGGACCGCGGTTGACCGAGGTTTGGGAGTGGTGTTTGGTGGAAAGCTCCGCGCCCCGCTCGGTCAAGGAACGCATGGTCTTCGTCTTGAGCCAGCGGCAGTCGGCGGCCGGCCTCGTGACGCCCGATGATCACGAAAACTTCGAACGGCTGTCCGACGCCCTTGAGACGGGAATCGCCCGGGAGGTGCCGTTCAACTACTCACTTGGCGAGGACGTCGAACCGGTGGAGTCGCTGATCGCGGAGTTACCCGGCAATGTCAGGCCACAGGTCAGCGAAACCTACCAGCGTGAGTTCTACCGGCACTGGAACCAAACCATGACGGAGCCGGCGTAGCCATGGAGACCAGCCAGTTGGACGTGGAACTGCGGCTGCGAATACATGAATTCTATGCCCGGGAGACCATGCTTCTCGACGATGGGCGGCTGGACGAGTGGCTGCGCTTATTGGCACCGGATGTCAGATACACGATGCCATTCCCAGAGTCCAGCACGCATCCGCTCGGCGATGATGACGACCTACCGCCGTTTCTGCTGTTCAACGACGACTATGAATCGTTGAAGCTCAGAATTGCCCGTCTGGCTACCGGGCTCGCCCCGGGAGAAACTCCGCGTACGATCACCCAGCGCATAGTCAGCGACATCCTGGTCACCGATGTGTCCGATCAAGAGCTCAGCGTCCGATCCAGCGTATTGGTGTTCCTCGTACGCCATGAACGCCACGAGAACTTCTTTATCGGCAAACGACAAGACGTGCTACGCCGGGACGAAGACTCGGGCCTGCTTCTGGCCGCCCGGGCCATCACTCTGGCTCATAGCGTTCTTCCACGAGCGATTTCGATCTTCTTCTAAAGCCCAGCAATAGCCCTCAGATAGGTCGCACATGACAGATGTCGCTTCACGCGAACTCGGCCTCGGATTTCTCGGAATCGGTCAGGCTGTCGCCAGAATTTTCCAGCAGTACCCGGACATGTCGACACTGCCGTATCGGGTTGTGGCGGCAGCAGATACCCGGCCACACTCGCTCGCCCGCTTCGCGAGCGAGTTCTCGGGCCAGACCTACACGAACGCAGAGCAGCTGTGCGCGGATCCAAGCGTGGACGTCGTCTACATCGCTACCCCTCCCGAGCTGCACCGGGAGCATGCGCTAATGGCTGCACATTACAGAAAACACATGATCGTCGAAAAGCCGTTGGCCATGTCGATCGACGATTGCACCGCAATGGTTGAGGCGGCCCACGCGGCGGGCGTACAGCTGATGGCCGGCCACACACACAGCTTTGACGCGCCGGTGCGAGCGATGGCCGAACTCGTAGGCAGTGGCGATCTCGGCGAGTTGCTCATGGTCAACACCTGGAACTTCAATGACTTCAACCGGCGACCGTGGCCGACTTCGGAATTGCGCTCGACCAGCGGGCCAGTTCTCAACCAGGGACCCCACCAGGTCGATATCGTGCGGCAAATAGTCGGCGGTCTGGCCAGAACAGTACGCGCGTCGACAATATGGGACGACGTCCGGGAATGCGTCGGGGGATACACCTGTCACCTTGGATTCAAATCAGGAGCTTCGGCCACGCTCGTCTATGACGGCCGAGCCTTCTTCGATGTCGCGGAGTTGCACTCGTGGGTGGCAGAAGACGGCGGCCGCCGCAGCCCCCAAGCGAACCAGCTGGTGGCCAGCAACTTCGCTCAGCTCAGTCAGGACCCCGACCGACTCGAAGTCGCACTGGAAGCTCAAAAGGAACAGGGCCGCTACGGTGCTGCGACGACGACCGAAGAATCTCAGGAACTTTGGGGTTACTCCGCCCCGGGAGAGATCGTCCACCACCCCTACTTCGGCCTGACCGTGGTGTCCTGCGAACGCGGCGCGATCAGGCAGTCGCCCGACGGCCTGGTGGTGTACGGGCAAGACGGACTGCAGGAAATACCGGTCGCGCGCACGATGCGGGGCAGGGCCGCGGAGTTGGCTGAACTACATCGTGCGATCACTCAGGACCGCCCTGTTCAGCACGACGGTCGCTGGGGGCGCGCCACGCTCGAAGTATGTTTCGCCATCCTGCAATCGGCCTACGAAGAACGTGAAGTCGTTCTCTCCCACCAGGTAGCGCTGTGACTCCAGAGGAGGAGGAATCGTGGGTGAGATTGTAGCGGGCTACGCGTCGTCCCATGCCTTCACTTTCATCCCGCCGAGCAGGTGGGAACTCTTCCGCACAAAGAACAGGAAGAACTACACATTGCGACGCGGTAAGAACGCACCTTGCCCGCCAAAGACAGACGAAGAACCATTCGACGCCGCCGCGGCGCGCTACACGCATATTGAAAACGGGCTTCAACGGCTGCGGGACAGCATTAGACGCGACCGACTCGATTGCCTGATCATCATCGGCGATGACCAAAACGAGAACTTCGACGGTTCTGCACTGCCCCAGATAGCCATCCACACAGGAGCGGGGTTCGAAGTGTCCGACCGCTTCTTGCCCGCCGCGCGGTTCTGGAAAAGCTCGCCCGAGCTCAGTAAGGACTTGAGTGAGCACACCGTCGAGGCGGGGTTCGACGTCGCCACCGTCGTCGATTTCCGTGAGACAACCTTGCACTCACACGCCCATGGCGAGATTGTGGCCAACATTCTCGGAGACCACGAAGTCCCAGTGGTGTTGGTCTTCCTCAATGCCGTTCATGTGCCGTCGTTGTCGCCTAAGCGGTGCTTCGCGCTCGGATGTGCGATTGGCGACGCCGTGCGGTCACGGCGCCCCGCAGGCGAGAGGATAGGTGTCTACGCGTCCGGTGGGCTCTCACACTTCACGGCCGGCTTTCCGTGGGCTGCCTACCACGGGCCGCGTGTCCACGGCTCAATCGACGACGAGTTCGATCGCCGCACTCTGAAGGTCCTCGCCGCCGGAAACGGCTACGAGCTGAGCAAGCTGACCAGTGAAGACTTGCTCAACTCTGGCAACATCGAGCTGAGATCTTGGATATGTGCTGTCGGTGCCGTCGGCGGCAACACTCCATGGGCCAGCGTCTACGAGCCGATCCCCCGCGCGCTAATGGGAATGGCCGTCGCTTGGACGCACCCCGAGATCCCTAATTAGGGCATCGCGTCAGGCACGCGGGCGCACGGTTTTGCCGGTTGACCCGACTGCGTCGCCACCATACTCTCTGTCTTACAGAAAAGATTTCTATCCTCCAGTGGATCTATCGGTCGATGAATCGAATCTAGTCACGGAACGGAAGTAATTGGCCCGTGGCGGAGGTGCAGCTTCAGCCTGGGGCCTCCAGAGGCCAATCACACAGAGACCGATAAGAAGGAGGCGATACGGATGGCCATTTGCACTGCCAGCAGCGCCCATCGCAGTTCGTACCAGGCGCCCGCGAACTTGGGCATCGCCGCCAAGGGCGGCGTCGACACCGACAGCCGAGGTTCGCGATGAGCTCCACCCCTTCGGCAAAAGGGCTAGACACTGAACGACACGCCATCGCGCTGGCCTGTCGCGTCCTGGCGGCGCGCGGCTTGGCGCCAGGCATCCTCGGCCACATCAGCCTGCGCGTCGATAAAGATCGACTGCTGATCCGATGTCGTGGTCCGCACGAGCGAGGACTCGCGTTCACCCGTGCAAAAGACATCCGGCTGGTCACGTTGGACGGTGAAGAGGGCGCCCCAGGAGAACTCGACGACGGTTACCAGCCGCCGAACGAGTTGCCACTGCACAGCGAAGTGCTCCGCACCCGCCGCGATGTCAATGCCGTGGTCCATGCGCACCCCGAGGCGGTAGTTGCCGCCGATCTCGCCGGTCTAGGCGTCCGGCCGATCGTCGGAGCGTTTGACATCCCCGGTTTTAGGCTCGCCGCGGATGGCGTGCCGGTCTATCGGCGAGGGGTCTTGGTGCGCAATCGGCAACTCGCCCAGGAAATGGTTGCTGCTATGGCGGACCGGCCGGTTGTCGTTCTGCGGGCCCACGGCCTCACTAGTGCTGCGGAATCCGTTGAGCGGGCCGTACTACAGGCCATCAGCGTCGACACGATATCGCGTTTGTCGCTTCAGATCGCTTCTGCTGGTGGCACTCTGGCTGATTTGCCCGACGATGATGCAGCAGAGCTGCCTGACCTAGGGAATGCGTTTAACGAGACCATCGCGTGGCGTCACGAGTTGGCACGCCTCCAAACCCATCGTTCGTCGCGTCACACTTCCAAAAAACGATCCTCATAGGCCACTGGCGGGCCATGCGGCCACGAGCTCACGGCCATCGCCCGCGGGCGGTCTGGGACGCCGCTTCCAATCCCGTCGAATCGCTGGCGTACACATCCTGCACCGTCCTCGCCCGAGCATTGCTCAGCGTGCGGACCGCACGCAGTCGTTCGCAATTTCCAACCCTGGTCGTGAGACCCGCGTGAATCGGAGCTTCGACCGCGCTGTGCGGATAGACCCCCCATTCTGCGACGAGGAAGCTAATCAGCAAATGAAGCGCTGCTGCAACGGCGACATCACCGGAGGGCAATAGTTTGAGTTGGTTGACCGGACAAGTCGCACTTGTGACCGGCGGGGCAGCCGGAATCGGTTTGGCCGTGGTCGAGCGGTTCTTGGCCGAGGGTGCATGCGTGGGTGTCTTGGATCGCTCGGAAGGCGACCTGGCTACCATTGGCAGCGCCGACGGCAGGCTCATCGCGGTAACAGGTGACGTTACTGCGTATGACGACAATGTCAGGGCGGTGCGCGAAACGGTCGATGCGTTCGGAAAGCTCGACGTGTTCGTCGGTAACGCTGGGATCTTTGACTACTTCGCCCCCTTAATAGGTTTCGACGGCGCCGACCTCAGCAGCGCCTTCGATGAGATCTTCGCGGTCAATGTCAAGGGGTACCTCCTTGGTGCTAGGGCCGCCGTTCCTGAACTCCTCAAAAGCGATGGGCCTAGCATCATTTTCACCGTCTCCAACTCTGGTTTCTATGCCTCTAGTGGCGGCCCGCTATACACCGCTTCCAAGCACGCAGTCGTTGGCGTAGTGCGTGAACTGGCGTACGAGTTGGCGCCGAAGATCCGGGTGAATGGCGTGGCTCCAGGCGGCACGATAACGGGCCTACGTGGTATCGAAGACCTCGGCCAGGGTGGAAACGTGTTGTCATCGGTGCCCGGCATCGCCGACATGATGAGTGTCACGAACCCTCTGCAGTACGCCCAGCAGCCTGCCGATCATGCCGGCCTGTACTTGCTACTCGCGTCTGCAGAAAACTCGCGAGCGGTGACGGGCGTCGTCATCAACAGTGACGGCGGCTTGGGCGTGCGGGGTCTGAACCAGCCGTCGGGAGGGCTGGAACTCGCCACCGGCGCGATGCGCAATGACCTTCGGTCGCCTTAGAAAGGTTTTACACATGTTGGTGAAGGCGTTGGGTTATGTGGGTGTGGAGTCTCCGGATGCGAAGGAGTGGTTGGAGTTCGGTCCGGA
>NZ_MVIM01000025.1 GCF_002086795.1 Mycolicibacterium tusciae
CCACCCCCTCCGTCTCCGACCGTCACCGCACTCCCCCCGCCACCGCAGGTACCCGGGACGGACTGCCGGGAATTGTCATGACCACCCAGCCGCAGTCACCGGTGGCCGTCACTCCCCCGCTTCCGAACAGGCGCAACGCCGAGCTGTTCCTGCTCGGCTTCGCCGCGGTCATCACCACGGTCGCGCTGCTGCTCGTCGAGGCCAATCAGGAACAGGGCCTGCGTTGGGACCTGGCCCAGTACGTCGTCGCGTATCTGGCGCTCTTCGCAGGCGCGCATCTCGCGATACGACGGTTCGCGCCGTACGCCGACCCGCTGCTGCTTCCTGTCGTCGCGCTGCTGAATGGGTTGGGGCTGGTGATGATTCACCGTCTGGACCTCGCCGAGGGCGTGCTCATCCAGCAGGGCCTCGGCGGCACCGCCGACCAGCAGATGCTGTGGACCCTCGTCGGAGTCATCGGCTTCTCGCTCGTCGTGATCTTCCTGCGGGACCACCGCATCCTCGCGCGCTACGGCTACGTGTGTGGGCTCACCGGCCTGGTTCTGCTGATCATTCCGGCGGTCCTGCCCAGCTCGATGTCCGAGCAGAATGGCGCGAAGATCTGGATTCGGTTGCCGGGCTTCTCCATTCAGCCGGCCGAGTTCTCGAAGATCCTGCTGCTCGTCTTCTTCGCCTCGGTCCTGGTGTCCAAGCGCAGCGTGTTCACCAGCGCCGGCAAGCACTTCCTCGGCATGGACCTGCCCCGGCCCCGCGACCTCGCTCCGCTGCTGGCGGCATGGATCGCGTCGATCGGCGTGATGATCTTCGAGAAGGACCTCGGCACCTCGCTGCTGCTGTACGCGTCGTTCTTGGTGATGGTTTACATCGCAACCGACCGGCTCAGCTGGGTGGTCATCGGCCTGGGACTGTTCGCCGCGGGAAGCGTTGCGGCATATCACCTTTTCGGTCACGTCCAGGTTCGCGTGCAAAACTGGCTGGATCCGTTCGCCGACCCCGATGGCGCCGGCTACCAGATGGTGCAGTCGATGTTCAGCTTCGCCACGGGCGGGATTTTCGGTACCGGCCTGGGCAACGGGCAGCCCGGCACGGTGCCCGCCGCGTCGACCGACTTCATCATCGCAGCCATCGGTGAGGAACTCGGTCTGGTCGGCCTGGCAGCCGTCCTGATGCTGTACACGATCGTGATCATCCGTGGCCTTCGCACGGCGATCGCGGTGCGCGACAGCTTCGGCAAGCTGCTGGCCGCCGGGTTGGCGTCGACGCTGGCGATCCAGCTGTTCATCGTCGTGGGCGGCGTGACGAAGCTGATCCCGTTGACCGGTCTCACCACACCGTGGATGTCCTACGGCGGCTCGTCACTGCTGGCCAACTACCTGCTGCTGGCGATCCTGGTCCGGATATCCCACTCCGCGCGGCGCCCCATCGTCACCAGCCCGCAGTCCGCGACCCCGATCGCGGCGGTGAGCACCGAGGTGATCGAGAAGGTATGAACACCTCACTGCGCCGCATCGCCGTCTCGGTCATGGTCCTCGTCGTGCTCCTGCTGGCCAATGCCACGCTCACCCAGGTGTTCACCGCGGACGGCCTGCGGTCGGATCCGCGCAATCAGCGGGTGTTGCTCGACGAGTACTCGCGTCAGCGCGGCCAGATCTCGGCGGGCGGTCAGCTGCTGGCGTATTCGGTGTCGACCAACGGCCGGTTCCGCTTCCTTCGCGTGTATCCCAATCCGTACGCGTATGCGCCCGTCACCGGGTTCTACTCACTGCAGTACTCGAGCACCGGACTCGAGCGCGCCGAGGACACCGTCCTCAACGGGTCGGATCAACGCCTGTTCGGGCGGCGGCTCGCCGACTTCTTCACCGGTCGTGACCCGCGTGGCGGGAATGTCGACACCACCATCAAACCCCAAGTGCAACAAGCGGCCTGGGACGCGATGAAGGACGGCTGCGGCGGCCCGTGCAAGGGCTCGGTGGTGGCACTCGAGCCGTCCACCGGCAAGATCCTGGCAATGGTGTCGTCGCCGTCCTACGATCCCAATCTGCTGGCCACCCACAATCTGGAGGAGCAGTCGGCCGCCTGGCAGCGGCTGCGCGACGATCCCGATGCACCGCTGCTGAACCGCGCGATCTCCGAAACCTACCCGCCCGGCTCGACATTCAAGGTCATCACTACCGCGGCCGCGCTCGAAAGCGGTGCGAACGAGAACACCCAGGTGACGACCGCGGCGCGAATCCCGTTGCCGGACAGCACCGCAACCCTGGAGAACTTCGACGGCTCCACTTGTGGTCCTGGCCCGACGACCACGCTGCGTCAGGCATTTGCGAAGTCGTGCAACACGGCATTCGTCGAGCTCGGCTTGGACGCGGGAAGGGATGCCGTGCGATCCGCGGCGCAGTCCTTCGGAATGGACACCCCTCCCTCGATGATCCCGCTGCAGGTCGTCGAGTCGACCGTGGGACCGATTCCCGACGACGCCGCGCTGGGCATGTCGAGCATCGGGCAGAAGGACGTCGCGGTGACGCCGTTGCAGAACGCGTTGGTGGCCGCGACCATCGCGAACGACGGGGTGACGATGCGTCCGTACCTGGTCGATAGCCTTAAGGGACCCGACCTTGGCAATATCGGGTCGGCGGCGCCGCAGGAAGAGCGGCGAGCGGTGTCGCAGGAGGTCGCCGATACACTGACGGATCTGATGGTCGCCGCTGAGCAGGTCACGCAGCAGAAGGGAGCCATCGCCGGCGTGCAGATCGCTTCGAAGACCGGCACGGCGGAGCACGGTACCGATCCGCGCAACACCCCACCGCATGCCTGGTACATCGCATTCGCCCCGGCGCAGGCACCCAAGGTCGCCGTCGCCGTGCTGGTCGAGGACGGGGGCGACCGCTTGTCCGCCACCGGAGGGACGCTGGCCGCGCCGATTGGGCGGGCCACCATCGCCGCAGCTCTGCGGGAGGGAACATGAGCTCCCGAGCCGGAGGCGAGATATGAGCCCGAGAGTTGGAGTGACGCTGTCCGGCCGCTACCGGCTGCAGCGGCTCATCGCCACCGGCGGCATGGGCCAGGTCTGGGAAGGTATCGACTCCCGGCTGGGCCGCCGTGTCGCGGTCAAGGTGCTCAAGGCCGAGTACTCCGAGGACGCGGAGTTCGTCGAACGGTTCCGCGCCGAGGCGCGCACCGTGGCGATGCTCAACCACCCCGGTATCGCCAGTGTGTACGACTACGGCGAAACCGACATGGACGGTGAGGGCCGCACCGCCTACCTGGTGATGGAACTCGTCAACGGCGAGCCGCTGAACTCGGTGCTCAAGCGCACCGGCCGGCTCTCGCTGCGCCATGCGCTGGACATGCTCGAGCAGACCGGCCGGGCGCTGCAGGTCGCCCACACCGCGGGGCTGGTACATCGTGACGTCAAACCGGGCAACATCCTGATCACGCCGACCGGTCAGGTGAAACTCACCGACTTCGGCATCGCGAAGGCCGTCGACGCCGCCCCGGTCACCCAGACCGGGATGGTGATGGGCACCGCCCAGTACATCGCCCCCGAGCAGGCGCTCGGCCATGACGCCACCGCGGCCAGCGACGTGTACTCACTGGGAGTCGTTGGCTACGAGTCTGTTTCGGGCAAGCGGCCCTTCACCGGAGACGGTGCGCTGACCGTCGCGATGAAGCACATCAAGGAGACGCCTCCGCCACTGCCCGCCGACCTGCCGCCCAACGTACGCGAGCTGATCGAGATCACCCTGGTCAAGAATCCGGGTATGCGGTATCGCTCCGGCGGGCTGTTCGCCGACGCGGTCGCCGCCGTCCGCTCGGGCCGACGTCCCCCGCGGCCGAACCAGGCGCCGACACTCGGCCGGGCCACCCCCGCGGCCGTGCCCTCGGCTGCCCAGGCTCGCGCCGCCGCGGATCTGACCACCCGCTCCCCCGCCACCGCCGCCCGGCCCCGTCCGGCCACCGGAAGTCATCGCCCTCCCCCAGCGCCGTCTCGCGGCACGTTCTCCTCGGGCCAGCGAGCGCTGCTGTGGGCGGCCGGTGTGCTCGGTGCCCTGGCCATCGTCATCGCGATTCTGATCGTGCTCAACGCTCAGGACCGCAAGGACCAGGAGCAGACACCGCAGCCGACGATCACCGACACGATCACCGAGACCACGCCCTTCTCGCCGACAGCGATGCCGGAACGGCCCGGGCAGGCAGGTGGGGGTGATGGTGGGGCAGAATTCGGGGTAACCCGACTCAATGCGATCGCGTCCCCGGCAACGGTGCAGGTGACGCGTCCGCCCACCGAGCCGCAGGGCACACGGTCCTCATCGACGCCAGAACAGACATTGCAATGACAACCCCGCAACACCTGTCCGACCGGTACGAACTCGGCGACATCCTGGGCTTCGGCGGCATGTCCGAAGTCCATTTGGCGCGCGATCAGCGGTTGCACCGCGACGTCGCCGTCAAGGTGCTGCGCGCAGATCTCGCCCGCGATCCGAGCTTCTACCTCCGATTCCGACGGGAGGCGCAGAACGCCGCCGCGCTGAACCACCCCGCCATCGTCGCGGTCTACGACACCGGTGAGGCGGAGACGCCCAACGGCCCGCTGCCCTACATCGTGATGGAGTATGTCGAGGGCGTCACGCTGCGCGACATCGTCCACACCGAGGGGCCGATGGAGCCGCGCCGGGCCATCGAGGTGATCGCCGATGCGTGCCAGGCGCTGAACTTCAGCCACCAGCACGGGATCATCCACCGCGACGTCAAACCCGCGAACATCATGATCAGCAACACCGGCGCGGTGAAGGTGATGGACTTCGGCATCGCACGCGCGCTCGCCGACGCCAACAATGTCACCCAGACCGCCGCCGTGATCGGCACCGCGCAGTACCTGTCCCCCGAGCAGGCGCGCGGCGAGAAGGTCGACGCCCGTTCCGACGTCTACTCACTGGGCTGCGTCCTGTACGAAATCCTCACTGGCGAACCACCTTTCGTCGGTGATTCACCGGTTGCCGTGGCCTATCAACACGTCCGCGAGGACCCGGTGCCCCCCTCGCAGCGCCACGAAGGCATCTCCCCCGAGCTGGATGCCGTCGTCCTCAAGGCCCTCGCAAAAAACCCTGACAACCGGTATCAGACGGCGGCGGAGATGCGCACCGATCTGGTGAAAGTGCACAGCGGAGAGCAACCCGACGCACCCAAGGTGTTCACCGACGCCGAGCGCAGCTCGCTGATGTCGGCCGCGCCGGGCGACCACCAGACCGAGCAAATCGACACCGTCGGTCGAGCGCAGCCCCGGTACATCGAGCGGGAGCGGCGCGGTTCGGTCGGCCGCTGGCTGATCGCGGTGGCGGTGCTCGCCGTGCTGACGGTGCTGGTGACGCTGGCGATCAACACCTTCGGCGGCAGCACACGCGCCGTCCAGGTGCCCGACGTGAGCGGCAAGGTGTCGGCCGACGCGATCGCCGAGCTGCAGAACCGCGGGTTCAGAACTCGTTCGCTGCAGAAGCCCGATTCCAACGTGCCTCCCGACCACGTCATCGGCACCGACCCGGCCGCCAACGCGTCGGTCGACGCCGGTGACGAGATCACCATCAATGTGTCCACCGGCCCCGAGCAGCGTGAGATCCCCGACGTCAGGAACCTCAGCTACGACGACGCCGTCGAGAAGCTCGCCGACGCCGGCTTCGAGAACTTCCGGCCGTCGTCGTCGCCGTCGACACCGGAGATGAAGGACAAGGTGCTCGGCACCAATCCGCCGGTCAACCAGACGTCGGCGATCACCAACGAGATCACGATCGTGCTGGGCGCGGGCCCCGAGACGCGTCCCGTCCCTGACGTGAAAGACCAATCGCAGGAGAGCGCTGTACAGATCCTCACCGCGTCGGGCTTCACCACTACCGTCCCGGTGCAGGTGGACAGCACCCTTCCGGCCGGTCAATCGATCGGAACCAATCCGCCTGCGGGACAAACCGTTCCGGTCGATACGGTGATCCAGGTACAGGTCTCGCGGGGTAACCAGTTCATCATGCCGGACCTCCGAGGCCAGTTCTGGACCGACGCCGAGCCGCGACTGCGTGCCCTCGGCTGGACGGGCGTGCTGGACCGTGGCGGCGACGTGCAGAACAGCGGTCAGCGCACCAACGCGGTGGTGACTCAGAGCCCGTCAGCCGGGACCGGTGTGAACTACGACAGCCGGATCACGCTGAGCTTCGCGTCGTAGCCGCGGCGACCGCGGTCGCAACTTCGTCCTCCAGCCGACTGACGAGGGTCTCGGCCGGCGCGGCGCCGCAGTAGCCCAACCAGTTGGCCAGCATGCGGTGCCCGCCCTCGGTCAGGATCGACTCGGGGTGGAATTGCACACCGTGAATGGGCAATTCGACGTGTCGCACGCCCATGACGACGCCACCCTCGGTGCGGGCGATCACTTCGAGTTCGGCCGGCATCGTCTCGGGGAGAATGGTCAGCGAGTGATAGCGCGTGGCGGTGAACGGATCCGGAAGACCTTGCAGCACACCGCTATTGGAGTGGTGCACCGTGCTGGTCTTGCCATGCAGCAGTTCGGGCGCACGGTCGACGGTGCCACCGAACGCCACGCCGATGGCCTGGTGACCCAGGCACACGCCGAGCAGCGGCGTCGCGGCCGCCGCGCAGGCCTTCACGAGGGGGATCGACGCGCCCGCGCGTTCGGGGGTACCGGGGCCGGGGGAGAGGAGCACCCCGTCGAACGTCGCCGCCACATCGGCGATGTCGTCCTCGGTGCCCAGGCGGTCGTCGTCGTTGCGCCAGACTTCGGCGTTCACCCCGAGCTGGCCCAGATACTGGACGAGGTTGAACACGAAGCTGTCGTAGTTGTCGACGACGAGGACACGCATAAGGCCAGGTTACCGGTCTTTCTCCGGGTCAGTAGCCGACGGGTCCCGCGGGCTTGGCGAACTTCATCCGCACCGGCTCGCGGTAACCCACCAGCTCGACCTGCGTCCGGGGCTCCTCGGTGTAGCCGAGCCCGAACCGGACCACGTACTGCCGGTACAGCGTGACCAACGGTGCGGCGGCCAGTGCGGCCTGCATGACTTCCGCGTCGCCGATCGCGGTGACGACGTACGGCGGGCTGTAGGTCCGTCCGTTGAGGAGCAGCGTGTTGCCCACACAGCGCGGCGCCGAGGTGCCGATGATCCGCTGGTCCTGCATCTGGATGCCCTCGGCCCCTGCGCTCCACAGCGCATTGAGCACGGCGTCGATGTCCTGCTGGTGCACCACGAGGTCGTCTGGGGTTGCGTCGCGGGGGAAACGGCCCTCAGCGTCGCGCTGCGCGTCGTTCAGCGTCACCACCAGGCCGGGGCCGCGCATCGGTTCCAGGCCGGCCTCGACGGCCAGCTGGGCAGACCGCTTGGTGATGGCGGCCAATGCTGCGTCTGCCCCCGGCGAGCCGCCGTGATGGGAGTCGAGGGTGTTAGCCAGCGAGTCACGTTCTGCGGCCAGCCGATCCACCGACTGTTGTGCCTCGCGCACCAGGTCGACCAACCGGGGCGCGTCGCTGCGTCTGATCTCGCCGCCGTCGGACACATTGTGCGTCGCAGCCAGCAGAAGCCCGGCCAACAGGCAGACCACGGGCACGCCGAACCGCCATACGGACTTCGACCTGGGCGCCATTGGCGTGTCTCCTGGAGGTGGTGCCTGCGATAGGCTAGGTACATCGTCGCACCGTGTGACGCCGTCTGTCCCGAAGGTACGCATGCCCAAGTCCAAGGTTCGCAAGAAGAACGACTTCACGATCAAGCCGGTGAGCCGGACCCCGGTCAAGGTCAAGGCCGGACCGTCGAGCACCTGGTTCGTCGTGTTTTTCGTCGGCCTGATGCTGATCGGGCTGGCGTGGCTGCTGGTGTTCCAGTTGGCGTCCTCCGCGATTCCCTTCCTGGCGGATCTCGGCCCGTGGAACTACGCGATCGCGTTTGCCTTCATGATCAGTGGGCTGTTGCTCACGATGCGCTGGCGCTGAGCAATACAACAAGCGGTATGAATTCATCCACGCTTCCGCGCGTTACCCGTTTAGCAACCTTCCGGCCACCAGATCACACGGTTGTTATTCATCCCCATTGGGGATAGCACTTGTGGATAACTTCATTAGCCACGGTAAAAGGGTGTTAGCGCGTCGTGCAGCAAACTGAGTGGAGTCCGCCCACGCTCGGCATCGCAGCCCTTGGCGTAGGCGGCCTTATCTTGGCTGTGGGCGCTGTGACGCTGATCACAGACCCTCCTGGACGTGTCCTAGTCGGCATTGCCGCGGTCGGGTTAATTGTGTTTGCAAGCTTGTCGTGGCGGGCGCGGCCCAAGCTGGCAATCAAAAATGGCGCCCTCGTTACCCGCGGTCTAATGGGTGAAACCGAGCTGCGGCAGGCCGATATTAAGCTGATCCGGATCACGGAGTTCCGCCGCATCGGGCGTAAAACGCGGCTGCTGGAGATCGACACGGTCGATGACCGGCTACTCGTGTTCACCCGGTGGGACCTGGGCACCGACCCGCTGCACGTGCTGGACGCACTGACAGCGGCCGGCTTCGCCGGCTCCTGACGCTCAGGCGATGGTGATGGACTCGACGACCACTGGATCGGTCGGCCGGTCGCGCTGATCCGTGGCTGTCGTCGCGATCGCGTCGACCACCTTCTGCGACTCCGCATCCACGACCTCACCAAAGATGGTGTGCTTGCGGTTCAGGTGCGGCGTCTTGCCGACCGTGATGAAGAACTGCGAGCCGTTGGTCCCCGGGCCCCGGTTCGCCATGGCGAGCAGGTACGGCTTGTCGAACTGCAACTCGGGGTGAAACTCGTCGGCGAACTCGTAGCCCGGGCCGCCGCGGCCGCTGCCCTCCGGATCGCCGCCCTGGATCATGAACCCGTCGATGACCCGGTGGAAGACCATGCCGTCGTAGAACGGTCCCGACGATCCGCCTGAGGCGTTACCGGTGCTGTAGTCCTTGGTGCCCTGCGCCAGTCCCACGAAGTTGGCGACGGTCTTGGGTGCGTGATTTCCGAACAGCGCGATTTTGATGTCACCACGGTTGGTGTGCAGCGTCGCGGTCGCTGTCTGTATGGGGCTCGTCACGGGATGCCAGTGTGCCACGCCGCCATGAACGCTCAACGGGCACCGCTGGGTAGCGCTGCATGGCAGTCTGGTAACGACTCCCGTTCAGGCCGCCAGAGAGGTGCACCATGCGCGCGAAGACCGAGATCCGCCTGACCCCCGGGCAGCGGTTGTCCCGCGGCCTCAAGTATTCGGCGGTGGGTCCGGTCGACGTCACCAGGGGAGCGTTGGGTCTAGGCGTAGACGGAGCGCAGCACTCGGCCGCGTGGATCGGCGACGTCTATCGCCGCAGCCGGCTCAAGGATCAGCTCCGACAAGAGCTGGCGGCCGCTCAGGACACCATCGCGTCCGAACTCGCCGCCGCCCAGGAGGTGGTGGCCAACCTGCCGGAGGCGCTGCAAAAGGCGCGCGGCCGTCGTCGTCGGCGCCCCGTGCTGCTCGCCGTGCTCGGGGTGGGGGTACTGGCCGGGGGAGCGGTGGCGTTCTCGATCCTGCGGCGTCCACCAACGGAGGAGCCGCCGACGCTGCAGCCGAGTGTGCCGGTCACGCCCAGGCCTTAACCGGTTGTGCGCGTGGGGTATCGGCAGTCTGAGTGGAGCCTAGGAGATTCGAACTCCTGACATCTGCCTTGCAAAGGCAGCGCTCTACCAACTGAGCTAAGGCCCCTCGGGGAAACTTCAGGCCGGCACGTCGGCCGCCGCGTGCCACACCTCCACGCCGTGCCGTGACCGCCAGATCGCCACGGCGACAACCGCGGCGACCGCCGTGGCGAGCAGCACCACAACCCTCATGGTGTGAACCTTTCCGTGGGGCTAGGAGGACTCGAACCTCCGACCTCTTCGTTATCAGCGAAGCGCTCTAACCGCCTGAGCTATAGCCCCGTTTGTGCCGGTACGGCCGAGCGACGAGACTACCGCAATCGTAAGCTCCCGCCCAAACCGCGAACGCGAGGAGCCGCACGCGAGGGGTCGACCCTGCGCTGAGGGACGTCGACTCGCCGACTGCTACGCCATGGGCGCAGACTCAACGAAGATCGGCGGTCAGTCCCTGTCGGCGAGGGTGACTTCCACACCGCCGACGATGTCGGTGGTCAGGTTGTAGATGAAGGCACCGATGGTGGCCATCGCCGTCAGCAGCACGATGTTGACCAACCCGATCAATGCGGCGCCGCCGAATATCGTTCCGCTGGAGACGAGCTCGCCGCCGGAGCTACCGCTCGCACTGGTCAGCAGGTCGCCGACGTTGCTGTTCAGCTTGCTCCACACACCCATGCCGCCGAGTACCAGGTACAGGAACGCGACCGCGATCATCCACACGAAGAACAGCGCGACCGACAAGACCGCGGAGACCTTCAGCACACTCCACGGGTCCACCCGGCGGATCTGCATGCTGGCGCGCACCGGACCCTGATGGCGACTGGCCGCCGCCTGAAGCCGCCCGCCTGGGCGAGCGGGACGGCCCGCAGGCTCCTGCCCCGGCCGCTCTGGACGTTCCGGACTGCCGGGCTTGCGCGGTCCCGACCGCGGCGCCGCACCCGACAGATCGGGAATCTCACTGGCGTATTGCTCGGGACGCGGCTGCTCGGGACGGGGGGCTTCCGGCCGGGGCGCGGGCTCCGGACGGGGCGTCGGCTCGGGTCGGGGCGCGGGTTCCGGACGGGGCGTCGGCTCGGGTCGCGAGGTCGGCTCGGGTCGCGGCGTCGGCTCGGGCGGGTCTGCCCAGCCCGACGCGTCGGCCTCCTGGGGCGCTGTCGACGAGCCGCCGGCCAGGAACCGGTTCAGCCGCGCGTCGATCCCGGCGGTCTGGCCCGTCGCGCCGCCATTGCCGCGACGCGGTGCATCTGGACCGGGGGCCGGCGAGTCCGGCCGTCCCGGGGCATCGGGACCCCGGTTCGTCGGGCCGGCTTGCCGGCCGCGCTGCCAGGGCGGGACGTCGGCCGCGTCGGAGATACGTTCCGGCCCGGATCCACTGGTCACCGGACCCCGCGGCGCCGGTCCGCTCACCGAGCCGCCATCGGGACCCGTGCCGGAGCCGTTCCCACCCCCGTCAGTCGCGCGGGGATACCCGGGCTCGTTCGGTGAAGTCACCTACGGCTCCTAACTGGCCACTACAGGTCACGCCTGATGAGCTACTCGCCGACGTCGGTGTTCACCTCGTCGGTACTGTCGCCTTCCTCCGCGTTGCGCGCGATGGCTATCAGTGTCGTGCCCGCACCCAGGTTCATCAACCGAACGCCCTTGGTCTGCCGCCCGGCCTTGCGCACCTGGCGAGCCGCCGTCCGGATGACACCCCCACCCGAGGTGATGGCGTACAACTCTGTGTCGTCATCGACGATCAACGCTCCGACCAGACTGCCACGTCGCTTGTCGAACTGAATCGTCAACACCCCTTTGCCACCGCGACCCTGGACCGGGTACTCCTCGATGGCGGTGCGCTTGGCGTATCCGCCGGCGGTCGCGACCAGCAGATACGTGTCGTCGCGCACGACATTCAGCGACAGCAGCTCGTCGTCGGTGTTGAACCGCATTCCCTGCACACCGGAGGTGGCGCGGCCCATCGGACGCAGTGCCTCATCGGTTGCTGAGAAGCGGATCGACTGCCCCTTGGCGGAGACCAGCAGCAGGTCCTCGTCCGCCGAGCACAGCACCGCGCCAACCAACTCGTCACCGTCACGCAGGTTGACCGCGACGATGCCGCCGGTGCGGTTGGAGTCGAAGTCGGTGAGCTTGGACTTCTTCACCAGACCGTTACGCGTCGCCAGCACCAGATACGGCGCATCCTCGTACGTCTTGATCTGGATGACCTGCGCGATGCGCTCCTCCGGCTGGAATGCCAGCAGGTTGGCGACGTGCTGGCCGCGCGCCGTACGCGACGCCTCGGGCAGGTCGTACGCCTTCGCGCGATACACCCGGCCCTGAGTGGTGAAGAACAGGATCCAGTCGTGCGTGGAGCAGACGAAGAAGTGGTTGACGATGTCGTCCTGCTTCAGCCCCGCGCCCTGCACACCCTTGCCGCCGCGCTTCTGGCTGCGGTAGAGGTCGGACTTGGTCCGCTTGGCGTAGCCGGTTTCGGTGATCGTGACGACGACCTCTTCGCGGGCGATCAGATCCTCGTCGGCGACGTCACCGTCGGCGGCGATGATGCGGGTGCGACGATCGTCGCCGAACTTGTCGACAAGTTCCTTGAGCTCGTCGCGCACGATGGCGCGTTGGCGCTCCGGCTTGGCCAGGATGTCCTCGAGGTCGGCGATCTCGGCCTCGATCTTCTGCAGGTCGTCGACGATGCGTTGACGCTCAAGGGCCGCCAAGCGGCGCAGCTGCATATCGAGAATGGCCTGCGACTGGATCTCGTCGATGTCGAGCAGCTCGATCAGGCCTGCCCGCGCGACCTCGACGGTCTCCGACGCGCGGATCAATGCGATGACCTCGTCGAGCGCGTCGAGCGCTTTGACCAAACCGCGCAGAATGTGGGCCCGCTCGTTGGCCTTGCGCAACCGGTAGGTGGTGCGCCGCACGATCACGTCGAGCTGATGGTTGACGTAGTGACGGATCAGCTGATCGAGGCGCAACGTGCGCGGCACGCCGTCGACGATGGACAGCATGTTGGCGCCGAAGCTGGTCTGCAGCTGGGTGTGCTTGTAGAGGTTGTTCAGCACGACCTTCGCGACGGCATCTCGCTTGAGCTCCACCACAATTCGCAGCCCGACGCGGTCGCTGGACTGGTCCTCGATGTTCGAGATACCGGCCAGCTTGCCGTCGCGCACCTGCTCGGCGATCGAGGTGATGAAGTTGTCGTGGTTGACCTGATACGGCAGCTCGGTGATGACGATCCCGGTGCGTCCCCTGCTGTCTTCTTCGATCTCGCAGACTCCGCGCATGCGAACCGACCCCCGGCCGGTCCGGTACGTGTCGGAGATGCCCTGCGATCCGACGATGAGGCCGTAGGTGGGGAAGTCGGGACCCTTGACGCGTTCGCAGACCGCCTCGAGGGTGGCTTCTTCGTCGGCTTCGAAGTTCTCCAGGCACCAGAACACTGCCTCGCCGAGCTCGCGCAGGTTGTGCGGGGGCATGTTGGTGGCCATACCGACGGCGATGCCGCCCGAGCCGTTGGCAAGCAGGTTGGGGAACCGGCTCGGCAGAACCGTCGGCTCTTGGACACGGCCGTCGTAGTTTGGGATGAAATCGACCGTCTCCTCGTCGATTTCGCGCAGCATCTCCATCGCCAGCGGCGTCAGACGCGCTTCCGTGTAGCGCATGGCGGCCGGTGGGTCATTGCCCGGCGAGCCGAAGTTGCCCTGACCGTCCACCAGCGGGTACCGCAGCGACCACGGCTGTGCCATCCGGACCAGGGTGTCGTAGATCGACGAGTCGCCGTGGGGGTGGTAGTTACCCATCGTCTCGGCGACCGATCGGGCCGACTTCGCATGGCCGCGGTCCGGCCGGAAGCCCGAGTCGAACATCGCGTACAGCACGCGGCGGTGCACCGGCTTGAGGCCGTCGCGGACCTCGGGCAGTGCGCGGCCGACGATCACGCTCATCGCGTAGTCGATGTAGCTGCGCTGCATCTCCTGCTGGATGTCGACCGGCTCGATGCGGTCGCCTGCTGCATCGCCTGGCGGCAACGTGGTATCAGTCATGTTTTTTCAGCCCTATTTTTCGATACGTCGCGAATCAAACATCTAGGAAGCGAACATCTTTCGCGTTCCGCGTGATGAAGCTGCGGCGCGCTTCGACGTCCTCGCCCATCAGAATCGAGAACAGCTCATCGGCGGCCGCTGCGTCGTCGAGGGTCACCTGGCGCAGCACGCGCACCGACGGGTCCATCGTGGTTTCCCACAACTCCTTGGCGTCCATCTCACCCAGACCCTTGTAACGCTGGATGCCGTCATCGACGTTGATCCGCTTGCCCGCCTTCTTGCCGGCCTCGAGCAGCCCGTCGCGCTCACGGTCGGAGTAGGCGAATTCCGGTTCGCTGCGTTGCCATTTCAGCTTGTACAGCGGGGGTTGCGCCAGGAAGATGTGGCCGTTTTCGACCAGCGGCTTCATGAACCGGAACAGCAGCGTCAGCAGCAGCGTCGAGATGTGCTGGCCGTCGACGTCGGCGTCGGCCATCAACACGATCTTGTGATAGCGCAGTTTGGCGATGTCGAACTCGTCGTGGATGCCGGTGCCCAGCGCGGTGATGATGGCCTGGACTTCGGTGTTCTTCAGCACGCGGTCGATGCGCGCCTTCTCGACGTTGATGATCTTGCCGCGCAGCGGAAGAATCGCCTGGAACATCGAGTCGCGGCCGCTCTTGGCCGAGCCACCCGCCGAATCACCCTCCACCACATACAGTTCCGACTTCTTCGGATCTGTGGAACGGCAGTCCGCGAGCTTGCCGGGCAGTCCGCCGATGTCGGTGGCGCTCTTGCGGCGCACCAACTCGCGTGCCTTGCGTGCCGCCATCCGCGCCTGGGCCGACGACACCGCCTTATTCACAACAATTTTCGCTTCGGCCGGGTTGGCGTCGAACCAATGCTGCAATTCCTCGTTGCAGATCTTCTGTACGAACGACTTGACTTCGGTGTTGCCGAGCTTGGTCTTCGTCTGACCTTCGAACTGCGGCTGGCCCACCTTGACCGAAATGACCGCCGCAAGACCTTCGCGGATGTCGTCGCCGGTCAGGTTGGGGTCCTTGTCCTTCAGCAGCTTCTTGTCTTTGGCGTACTTGTTGACCACGGAGGTCAGCGCGGCACGGAAACCCTCTTCGTGGGTGCCACCCTCGTGGGTGTTGATGGTGTTGGCGAACGTGTGCACCGACTCGGAGTAGCCGGCGTTCCACTGCATCGCGATCTCGACCTCGTGGCCGACACCCTTGCCCTCGAAGTCGATCACGCTCTGCTGGATCGGGGACTTCGTCCGGTTGATGTGCTTGACGAAATCGACCAGACCGCCGGGGTAGTGGAAGGTGCGGTGCTTGACCTTGTGGGGAGCGGCGGCCTCGGCGGCCTTTTCCTCCGCCGACTTCGGCGCTTCGGCCTGGTCGCTGACGACCTCGTCGACGACCTCCTCGGCCGTCACCCGCTCATCGGTCAACTCGATGGTCAGTCCCTTGTTCAGGAATGCCATTTCCTGTAGCCGCCGCGCGATCGTCTCGAAGTCATAGCTGGTGGTCTCGAAGATGTCGGGGTCGGCCCAGAACCGGATGGTGGTACCGGTTTTTTTCGTCTTCTCACCCTGCTTGAGGCTGCCCGGAACCGAGCGGTCGTAGGTCTGGAACCACTCGTAGCCGTCTTTCGAGATGTCCGCCTCGAGCCGGGTGGACAACGCGTTCACCACGGAGACACCCACCCCGTGCAGACCGCCGGACACCTGGTAGGCGCCCTCTTCGAACTTTCCGCCCGCGTGCAGAACCGTCATGACGACATCGACGGTGGGGATGCCCGTCGAGTGCATGGCGACGGGGATGCCTCGGCCGTCGTCGGTGACCTGCACACCGCCGTTCTCGAGCAGCCGCACATCGACCTTGGTCGCGAAGCCGGCCATCGCCTCGTCGACGGCGTTGTCCACCACCTCCCAGACCAGGTGGTGCAAACCGCGCTCACCCGTGGAGCCGATGTACATGCCGGGGCGTTTGCGGACCGCCTCCAAGCCTTCGAGAACCTTGATCGAATCGGCACCGTATTCTTTCGGTGCACTCTTCTTCTGGGCAGCCACGTTGGACGCGTCTCCTTGGGGTTTGCATAGCGAGAGATGACGACTCTCGCGGATCCTCGACCAGTCTACCGTCAACTACCGTCGGGACCGACTCTGAGGCGGCGTTTTCACATACCTATTTGCGCCGTCTGCTGAATTTCTCGCTCCGAGGTGCCTCATGACGCTTGAGAACGTCGCTTTCTGTGTTCTGGCGGCTCTCAGGCAACAGAAATATCGCTTCTATCCGTACGTGTCGCGGGGTCCTCGCCCGGCGATGTGATATCGCCCCTTGCGCCAGGAGGGAGCGACCGGACCGACGATTTTCATCGATTTCACCACGCCGTCGCCGACTGCTGCCGCGATCTTCGCGAGGAGTTGCGCCTGCACCATTCTCAGCTGGGTGGCCCAGGCCGTCGACTCCGCCGAAACAGTGAGCACACCCTCCTGAAGAGACGTCGGCGTCGCGTGGGCCGCGATCTGCTCACCGACGACCGCCGACCAACGACCGAACACCGCACCTTCGGCCACCCGATCCGACCAGCCGCGGTTGCGGGCGAGGTCGCGGGTGAGGGATCCGAGCAACTGCGGGTCGCGCGAATCCGGGCCCGGACCCGACCACCGTCGCCGACTGGTGCCCGCGACCTTCTTGCGCGGCTGCGTGCTGCGGCCGCGGCCGACATCCTTCCCTTGACTGCGGGCGGCGCCGCGAGCTTCCTCCAGGGTCCGCCTGACCAGATCCATACCTTTTAGATGCGCCAGGTGCGCAGGCGGTTCCACGTCGTCGGTCATTTCCCGTCCCCACCGGTTCTGTCACGTACTCCTGAAATCCGGCCGGTGTCGTCGTCGGTCATGACGATTTCGATCCTGGTCGCATCCCAGTCCTGCGGGATGTCCTCGTGGACGGCCGCGGTGACCAAAACCTGTTCCGCGGACGCCGCGACGTTGGCGAGCGCCTGCCTGCGCGCGGTGTCGAGTTCGGCGAAGACGTCATCGAGGAGCAGTACCGGGTCGCTGCCTTCCGCACGCAACAATTCGTACGCCGCCAGCCGCAGCGACAACGCCATTGACCACGATTCACCATGGCTTGCAAAGCCTTTCGCGAGTTGGTCGCCGAGGCGCAACTCCAGATCGTCGCGGTGCGGACCCACGAGACAAACGCCGCGTTCCAGTTCGGCGTCGCGGCGTCTGGCCAGGTCGTCGAGCAGGGCCGCTTCGAACAATTCGGCGCTTCCGGTTCCGGCGTCGGCTTCGCTTTGGATGACCTCCACGCCGCTGCGGTACCGGATGGCCGCCGGCCGCGATGCGGGCGCCAACAGTTGATAGGCCTTCTCCACCTCGGGCGCCAGTTGGTTCACCAGATCGACCCGCGCCGCGATGAGTTGCGCACCGTGGGCGGCGAGGTGTCCGTCCCACACATCCAGGGTGTCGAGCACGCTGCGATCACCCCGGTACCTCGCCCCGGCCGCTGACTTCAACAGCGCCGTCCGCTGTTTGAGGACTTTGTCGTAATCGGCACGGATACCGGCGACTCGCGGACGCCGGGTGGTGGCCAGCTCGTCGAGGTACCTCCGTCGTTCTCCCGGATCGCCGCGCACCAACGCAAGGTCCTCGGGAGCGAACAACACCGCCCGCAGGGCGCCCAGAATTTCGCGCGCGCTGCGAACGGGGGAGCGGTTCAGCCGTGCTTTGTTGGCACGGCCCGGGTTGATCTCCAGGTCGACTGCGAGTTCACGCCCGTCGTTCACCACGATCGTCGAGACCACCGCGCGTTGGGCGCCGGCCCGGATCAGCGGCGCGTCGGTGCCCACCCGATGTGAACCCAATGTCGACGAATACCACAGCGCCTCAATCAGATTCGTTTTGCCAAAACCATTGGACCCCACGAATACGGTTCGGCCGGGATCGAGGTCGATCTCGATCCGTGCCCAGGACCGGAAATCGGTAAGCGCAAGGTTTCTGACGTACAACTATCCAGACTCGCTGATCCTCTGCACGGCATGGCCGCCGAACTGGTTGCGCAGCGCCGACACTGCCTTCATGGTGGGGGAATCTTCCTGGCGCGAAGCGAACCGGGCGAACAGCGACGCCGCGATCACCGGCATCGGCACTCGGTGGCTGATGGCTTCCTCCACCGTCCAGCGACCTTCACCGGAGTCCTCGGTGTATCCGGTGATATCCGTGAATTTAGGATCTTCTTTCAGCGCCTTGGCCAGCAACTGCTGCAGCCACGACCGCACCACCGTGCCGTTGGTCCACGCCTGAATGACCGCCTGGGTGTCTTCGATCAGCTCCTCGGCGGCCAACAGTTCGTAGCCTTCGGCGTAGGCCATCATCAGCCCGTATTCGATGCCGTTGTGGACCATCTTGGCGTAGTGACCTGCACCGACGGGCCCGGCATGGACGAATCCGTCGGCCCGGTCTCCGGGCGGACGCAGGGTTTCGAAGATCGGCATGACCCGCGCGACGTCTCCCTTGCTGCCGCCCACCATGAGGCCGTAGCCCTCGGTCAAACCCCAGATGCCCCCGGACACCCCGGCATCGATGAACGCAATTCCCTTGTCGTCCAACAGCTTCGCGTGCGGTCCGTCCTCGGTGTAGCGGGAGTTGCCGCCGTCGATAACCAGGTCACCGGGGCTCAACACGTCGGCGAGCGACACGATGGTCTCGTCGGTGATGTGCCCGGACGGCACCATCACCCAGACCACACGCGGCGCGTCGAGGGCTTCCGCGAGCGCCGCCAACGTCGGCACGTCGGTGACCTCCGGGCGCGGATCGAAGCCGATGACCTCGTGCCCGCCCTCGCGCAGGCGTTCGCGCATGTTGAAGCCCATTTTACCCAGGCCGACCAAACCCAATTGCATGTGCGCCCCCGTCGTGGCGTCGGGCCGGTCAGCCAGGAAGCCGGACCGGCATCAGAAGGTAGACATAATCGGTCTGCGCCGCGGGGAACGGCCCCGTGTCGCCGACGCTGCCGTCATCTTCACCCGCCGGACGCAACACTGCGGGGCGGCTGGGTGTCGTGAAACCAAATGTCACGCGTTCGGAGTGCAACGAACTCAACCCGTCGGTGAGATACGTCGGGTTGAACGCGATGGTCAACGGCTCACCCGCGAAGGTGACGGGCAGATCCTCTTCCGCGCGTCCGACGTCGTCCGCGCCGGCGGACAACCGCAGCACGTCGTCGGCGAACTCCATCCGCACCTGCGCGCCGCGATCGGCGACCAGGGCCACACGTTTGATGGCTTCGGTGAGCTCGGCGACATTGATCGTCGCGATCGCGGTGTGCTCAGTCGGGAGCAGCTGACGGAACTTCGGGAACTCCGCGTCGAGCAGGCGCGTGGTGCTGCGCTTGCCGTTGCTGCGGATACCCAGCAAGCCTTCCTTGCCGACCTCGGCACCCGAACCCAACGACAGGTGCACATCCGAACCGTCGGCACCGGCCTTGGCCGCTTCGGCCAAGGTCTTGGCCGGAACCAACACCGCGGCCTCCATGTCGGCCGATGCTGTCGACCACGTCAGCTCCCGAACCGCGAGCCGGAACCGGTCGGTCGCCGCCAAAATGACGTTCTCGCCCGAAATCTCGACGCGAATGCCGGTGAGCATCGGCAACGTATCGTCACGCCCGGCCGCCACAGCCACCTGACCGATCGCCTCGGCGAACAGGTCGGCCGAAACGACACCGGTCTCGTCGGGCAGGGTCGGCAACGTCGGGTAATCCTCGACCGCCATGGTCGGCAGCGAGAACCTTGCGCTTCCGCAGGTCAATGACACCCGAGTGCCCTCCACGCTGACATCCACCGGTTTGGCCGGCAGCGCCCGGGTGATGTCAGACAACAGCCGCCCCGACACCAAAACGCTTCCAGGCGAAGCGATTTCAGCCGCCACCTGTACTTCTGCCGATACCTCGTAGTCGAATCCCGAGATCGTCAAACCGTCTTCAGAACCGGTGAGCAGCACACCCGCCAGGACCGGGACCGTCGGCCGGTTCGGCAGATTACGAGCTACCCAAGCCACGGCGTCGGCGAAGTCTTCACGCACCAGACGGAACTTCAAATCGGTGACACCAACGGTTGTTGTCGCCACGTCCATACAGTCCCTTCGATCAAAAACACAACAAGCGCTAAGCAGCGATTTCCTGGTGTCTCAACACGCCTCGAAACGATGCGTAGGGACGACCGTAACGGCTGTCGCTGAACCACCGTAGAGCTTTCGGCCCCAACTTGAAAGCTAATCGATCGCGCCGACATGGGCTTCGGTGAACCGGCTCGGAGAACTGGATTTCAAGTGTTCCCCAGCAGGCTTCTTCTAAGAACTTTCTAGGTAGATATACAAGCAACAGTAATAGGGCCTGTGGACGCTGGGGATGAACGGGCGTCGGTGCTGCGTGCCGGCGGTGGATCGCTGTGGGGTACCTGTGGATCGTTGGGAGGTGAATGTTCGGCGGCTGTGGAAACGGCCGCGGCTGTGAAACAAGCGGCCGGTCATTCGGCGGTTGATCCCAAGTTGTCCACATCGGTGTGCACAGCGCCGGCCTGTGACAAGTGATACCGACGGTGCGGAAGTTTTTTGGAGAAATTTTCGGCGCGCATGGGTGATTCGGTGAAAAGCAACCGGGTTGGTCGCGCGTGAGGGGGAGTCGAGGGGTCAGCGCTTGGAGCGTTGACGGATCCGGGTCGTGAGTTCCTTGACGTGATCGAAGACCTCGCGACGTTCCGCCATCTCGCCGCGGATCTTCTTCTCGGCGTACATCACGGTCGTGTGGTCACGTCCGAACGCCTGGCCGATCTTCGGAAGAGACAGGTCGGTGAGCTCGCGGCACAAATACATCGCGATCTGTCGGGACTGCGCGAGCGCCCGCGTCTTACCGGGACCGCGCAGTTCCTCGACGGTGGTCTCGAAGTACTCGGCGGTCGCGGCCATGATCGCGGCGGTGCTGATCTGCATCGTGCTCGCGTCGGAGATCAGATCACGCAGCACGATCTCGGCCAGTGACTTGTCGATCGTCGTCTTGTTCAGCGACGCGAACGCGGTGACCCGAATGAGCGCACCCTCGAGCTCGCGGATATTGCGTTCGATGCTGCTGGCGATCAGCTCGAGGACATCACCGGGAACATCGAGGCGGTCCATCTGGGCCTTCTTGCGCAGAATCGCGATGCGGGTTTCGAGTTCAGGAGGCTGAACGTCGGTGATCAGCCCCCACTCGAACCGGGTGCGCAGGCGATCTTCGAGGGTGGCCAGCTGTTTGGGCGGCCGGTCGGAGGAGATGACGATCTGCTTGTTGGCGTTGTGCAAGGTGTTGAAGGTGTGGAAGAACTCCTCCTGGATACCTTCCTTGCCCTCGATGAACTGGATGTCATCCACCAGCAGCACGTCGATGTCGCGGTAGCTGCGCTTGAACGAGGCCTTGCGATCGTCGCGCAACGAGTTGATGAAGTCGTTGGTGAATTCCTCAGTCGAGACGTACTTGACTCGCATCCCGGGGAAGAGACGCTGGGCGTAGTTTCCTGCGGCGTGTAGAAGATGCGTTTTGCCGAGGCCGGACTCACCCCAGATGAAGAGTGGGTTGTAGGCGCGGGCCGGTGCCTCGGCGATGGCAAGCGACGCGGCGTGAGCAAATCTGTTGGACGCACCGATGACGAAGGTGTCGAAGGTGTAGCGGCGGTTCAGGTTGACGGCGGTGGAATCCTCGTCCGCGGAATTCTGGACCCGGTTGGAGAAATAGCTGGGCCAGCTTTCCTCGGCGCTTGCCAGTGCCGCCTGGTCTTCGTCGATGTCTTCGTCGAGGTCGACGACCGAGGCGGCCAGCCCGTTGTGGGACTCGTCGGGTTCGTCGCTTTCCGGAGCGGCGATGCGGACACCGAGTTCCACTCGTTGACCGAGTTGTCGGCTCAGCGCGCTGATGATCGGCTCGCGGAGATGACGTTCGATCTCGTTCTGAACGAAAGGTGTCGGAACCGACAGGAGGGCAAATCCCTCGGTGATGACCAGCGGCTTGACCAGCTTCAGCCACGCCCTTTGCTGGGGGGTGAGGACCGGGCCCGCATCACCGTTCGCCACTCCGACCGCTTCGATGTCGCCGTTGAGCTCGGCCACGACCGTGTTCCATACGGCCACGAATGGTGGATCGGGGTCAGCAGTCAATGATGCGTACCCCCTTGCGGCCGTTTCAGGGAAGGCCAAAGTAACGATGACGAACTGTCCACATGGTTATCCACAGGTTGTGGAAACAGGACAGTCGTCTTCGTTCGGTTGTCTACGGGCTGGAACGCCGCTGGCCGGGGCTCGTCACAGCAGTGGTGCGGTCTGTGGGCTCGCGACTTGGTGGGCATCCCCGCTTCGTTGTCTGTCGTCGTTTCGTTATCGAAACGACACTGGCAGAAGCTAACAGTTTTCTTCGCGGGTGCCAACCGTTCTGCAACATTGCGTGTGGGTTACTTTCGCGGCGCGGCGACGTCGTGACGGCTGAGGCGTTTGTAAAGATTTTCAGACCGGTCATGGCGGGGGATAGGGTGGTTTGACCTAGGGAAATCTCGTCAGTACCCTCGAACAGTCGCCCGCACGTGGCGGCACGGCTGCGACCCAGATGTTGTGGAGACCGCGCCGGCTAAGCGAGACGGACGAGCTTACCAACGGGCAACCGCGTTCCACCGGCATGACGTGAGTACCGGTGTGGGCGTTGATGCCGACGGAAACGAGGAGAGACAGCCGTGGCCAAGGGCAAGCGGACTTTTCAGCCGAACAACCGGCGCCGGGCACGTGTGCACGGATTCCGCCTGCGGATGCGTACCCGGGCAGGCCGGGCCATCGTGTCGGGCCGGCGTTCCAAGGGTCGCCGCAAGCTGACTGCGTAACCCGACTCGGGATCTAGCAGTGCTTCCGGCGCGGTACCGGATGACGCGTTCGTCCGAGTTCGGTGCCACGGTCAATCAAGGGGTGCGGGCGGTGCAGCCCGACCTTGTCGTGCACACCATGCGCCATGATGTCGACGACGACGGGCCCCGCATCGGACTCGTCGTATCCAAATCCGTGGGCAACGCCGTGGAACGGCACCGAGTGGCCCGACGGCTGCGTCACGTGGCTCGCACCGTGATCGACGACCTTCAGCCGACCGACCGTGTGGTGATCCGAGCACTACCCGGCAGCCGGTCGGCAGTCTCGGCACGACTCGAACAAGAATTGCGGACCGCGCTGGGTCGTGCGCTCCCGAAGAGCGGGGCGCCGCGATGACGCGATCGATTGCGCGGGCTCTCATCTACGTGATCCAGCTGTACCGGCACATGGTGTCTCCGCTGCGACCGGCATCCTGTCGCTTCATGCCCACCTGTAGTCAGTACGCCGTCGACGCGCTCACTGAGTACGGCGTCGTCAAGGGCGGATGGCTGGCGGTGATGCGGTTGCTGAAATGCGGGCCGTGGCATAAGGGAGGATGGGACCCGATACCGGAACGTGGCGGCGACGCGCATGACTCGTGCGCCGGCGCAGACGAGCACCGGATAGGTCCGGACGCAGCCGACGATGTGTGGGGCACCCAGACATCGCGAGCAGAGAGCGAGACGCGTGTTTAACTGGTTCAGCCTCGACATCATCTACTACCCGGTGTCGGCGATCATGTGGGTCTGGTACAAGGCGTTCGCCTTCATTCTCGGGCCGACGAACTTCTTCGCCTGGGGACTGTCGGTGATGTTCCTGGTGTTCACCCTGCGCGCGATTCTCTACAAGCCGTTCGTCAAGCAGATCCGCACCACGCGGCAGATGCAGGAACTGCAGCCTCAGATCAAGGCGCTGCAGAAGAAGTACGGCAAAGATCGCCAGCGGATGGCGTTGGAGATGCAGAAGCTCCAGCGCGAGCACGGCTTCAATCCGATTCTCGGCTGTCTGCCGATGCTCGCCCAGCTGCCGGTGTTCCTCGGGCTCTATCACGTGCTGATGTCCTTCAACCGGACCCAGACCGGCATCGGCCGGCTTGGGCTGTCAGTGGAGGAGAACGCTCAGCTCGGCAACTACGTGTTCAGCGCCGAGGACGTCCGGCACTTCCTGGATGCGAACCTGTTGGGTGCGCCGCTGGGTGCCACGATGATCCAGCAGCACGGCCTGGAGGCGTTCACCGAATTCAACCGCGTGGCGGTCATCGGGGTCGGCGTGCCGATGATGATCCTGGCCGGCATCGCCACGTACTTCAACAGCCGCGCATCGGTGGCCCGCCAAAGTCCGGAGGCGGCGGCCAATCCACAGACGGCGATGATGAACAAGCTGGCGCTCTACGTCTTCCCGCTCGGCGTCGTCGCCGGCGGCCCGTTCCTGCCGCTGGCGATCATCATGTACTGGCTCGCCAACAACATCTGGACGTTCGGACAGCAGCACTACGTGTTCGGAATGATCGAGAAAGAAGAAGAGGCGAAGAAGCTCGAGGCGAAGGAACGCCGCGCACAGAACGCACCACCGCCCGGGGCCAAGCCCAAGAAGCAGTCCAAGGCCGCCGCCGAACCGGCCGAGATCACGACGAGCGACGGTGTGGAGATGGACGGCAAGGCGACGGAGAACGGATCGTCCGACGGCAAGGCGACCGGGACGAGCCCGGGCAAGACCGCGTCGGGCACCGGCAGCCGAACGCCGCGGCCGGGCGCGACCCCGCGGCCGGGAGCACGGCCCAAAAAACGTAAGCGCTGACCGGCCCACGGTGAGAAGCGCTGGGGTACCTGTGGCCGGGTGGCTGCGGGTGCACCCGAAGACGACCGGTGCAGACCGTAGATGAGGGAGAGACACAAACATGACCGACGCTGATACGACCGAGCGCAGCGAGGAGTTGGCCGGCGACGAAGTCGCCGAAGAGCGCACAGGTTCAGAGGACCTCGAGGAGCGGTTGGTCGCCGAGGGCGAGATCGCCGGCGACTACCTCGAGGAGTTGTTGGATCTGCTGGACTTCGACGGCGACATCGATCTGGACGTCGAGGGCGACCGCGCCATCGTGAGCATCGACGGCGGCAGCGATCTCAACAAGCTCGTCGGCCGCAAGGGCGAGGCGCTTGACGCGCTGCAGGAGTTGACGCGCCTGGCGGTGCATCAGAAGACCGGCGAACGGAGCCGGCTGATGCTCGACATCGCGCGCTGGCGCCGGCGCCGCCGCGACGAGTTGGCGGCATTGGGCGACAAGGTCGCGCGGCGGGTGTTGGAGTCAGGCGAGCGCGAGGAGCTGTCGCCGATGACGCCGTTCGAGCGCAAGATCGTGCACGACGCGGTCGCCGCGGTCGACGGTGTGCACAGCGAGAGCGAGGGCGTTGAGCCGTCGCGCCGCGTCGTCATTCTTGCCGACTGACAAGAGTTACATCTGTGTAGTTCGCCTCGGCGGACCAGTCGGCCCCGCGATGATCCGGAGGATGTTTCACGTGAAACATGACGAGGTGTCGGCAGCGCCACAAGCCGCCGACACCTTGTTCGGTCCCGGGTTGGACGGAGCACGGCGCTACGCTGCGATCTTGGCCGGCGCCGGCGTCGAACGCGGGTTGATCGGGCCCCGCGAGGTCGACCGACTGTGGGATCGCCACCTCCTCAACAGCGCCGCGATCGTCGAGTTGTTACCCCGGAACGCTCGGGTTGCCGACATCGGTAGTGGCGCGGGCCTGCCCGGGATACCGTTGGCGTTGGCTCGCCCCGATCTTCGGGTGACGCTGATCGAACCCCTGCTGCGCCGCAGCGATTTCCTTCGCGAGGTCATCGACGAACTCGAGATCGACGTGACGGTGGTACGCGGCAGGGCAGAGGAGCGGACCGTGCGAGAAGAGGTAGGGGAAGTGGACGCGGTGGCCTCCAGGGCGGTGGCGTCACTGGACAAGGTCGCGAAGTGGAGCATGCCGCTGCTGCGTCCGGGTGGCGAGATGTTGGCCATCAAAGGAGAGCGTGCCGAAGAGGAGGCCCGGGAACACCGGCGTGTGCTGGCGTCTCTGGGAGCCATCGATGTGAGGGTGATTAAATGCTGCGCGGACGTCTTGGATCCTCCCGCGACCGTCGTCGTGGCGCGCCGGCGGAGTCCGGCCGACCACAGGCCGGGGCCGGGGGACGGGAGCCGAGTATGAGTTCCGTTCCGGCGTCGACGCGGCCGGATGCCGGCCCGCTGCCGCACCGCGATGTTTCACGTGAAACGAACCCAACCCATGTTTCACGTGAAACATGGGAGGGCGCGCCCGCGCAGGCCGAACCGTGGCCGGATCCGCCCGCGGTGGATACGCCGATCGGGGCGGAAGCCGAACGCGCCGTGCGCCTGCTGCACGCCGCCGCCAAAGGCGGGCTACCGCGTCCGCAACGGCAACGCGTCTTCACCATCGCGAACCAGAAGGGCGGCGTAGGGAAGACGACCACGGCCGTCAACATCGCCGCTGCGCTCGCGCTGCAAGGGCTCCAAGTTCTGGTGATCGATCTCGACCCGCAGGGCAATGCCAGCACCGCGCTCGGGGTGGAGCACCGGGAGGGCACACCGTCGTCGTACGAAGTACTGATCGGCGAGATCCCGCTGGAGGCCGCCCTTCAGCGCAGCCCGCACAGCGAGCGGCTCTACTGCTTGCCGGCCACCATCGATCTGGCCGGTGCCGAGATCGAGTTGGTCAGCATGGTGGCGCGCGAAGGGCGGCTGCGCGGTGCGCTCGCCAGTCTCAAGAACCACAACTTCGACTACGTCTTCATCGACTGCCCCCCGTCGTTGGGGCTGCTCACCATCAACGCTCTCGTCGCGGCGCCGGAGGTGCTGATCCCTATTCAGTGCGAGTACTACGCCCTCGAGGGTGTGGGTCAGCTGTTGCGCAACATCGAGATGGTCAAGGCCCACCTCAATCCGGAACTCAACGTCACCACGGTGATCCTGACGATGTACGACGGGCGCACGCGGCTGGCGGATCAGGTAGCCGACGATGTGCGCGCCCACTTCGGTGACAAGGTCCTGCGGACCGTGATCCCACGCAGCGTCAAGGTGTCGGAAGCGCCCGGCTACGGCATGACGATCCTCGACTACGACCCCGGCTCGCGAGGTGCGATGAGTTACTTGGACGCCAGCCGCGAGATCGCGGAACGCCAATGAGCGCTTGCACGGTGGGCCCACGCGCATGGGCCCACGCGTCAGCAGGGGACAGGGGACGAGGGCACTCCCCACGCAAGCGGGGGCCCACCCACCGATGAGGAGATCTGGATGACTCAACCCAAAGGCAAGCGCAGCGGTCTGGGCCGCGGGCTGGCGTCGCTCATCCCCACCGGTCCGTCCGATGGTGAACAATCGTCGCTCGGCCGGATGGGTGACGCCGCTGCCGATGTGGTGATCGGTGGACCGGTCAACGTATCGGGCGCCGTGTACCGCGAGATCGATCCGTCGGCGATCGAACCCAATCCAAAGCAGCCCCGCCAGGTCTTTGATGAGGAAGCGCTCGCCGAACTGGTGCACTCGATTCGCGAGTTCGGCCTCATGCAACCCATTGTCGTGCGTGCGTTGCCCGGCGCGGCCACGCCGAAGTATCAGATCGTGATGGGGGAGCGCCGGTGGCGGGCCGCGCAGGAGGCGGGGCTGGCGACCATCCCGGCGATCGTCCGGGAGACCGGCGACGACAACATGCTTCGCGACGCCTTGCTCGAGAACATCCATCGCGTCCAACTGAACCCGTTGGAAGAGGCCGCCGCGTATCAGCAGCTGCTCGACGAGTTCGGCGTCACCCACGATGAACTTGCCTCACGCATCGGTCGTTCGCGTCCGCTCATCAGCAACATGATCCGGCTGTTGCGGCTGCCGATCGCGGTGCAGCGGCGGGTGGCGGCCGGCGTGCTGTCGGCTGGGCACGCCCGCGCGCTGCTCTCGCTCGAGGGCGGAGCAGAGCAGCAGGAGGAACTCGCCGCACGCATTGTCGCCGAGGGGCTTTCGGTGCGCGCGACGGAGGAGGCCGTCACGCTGGCCAACAGCGCCGGCCCGGCGGCGCCCGCGGCGCCCCGGCGCAAGCCGATCCACATGCCAGGGCTACAGGATGTTGCTGAGCGGCTGTCGACGGCCTTCGACACCCGCGTCACCGTCGCTCTCGGCAAACGCAAAGGCAAGATCGTGGTGGAGTTCGGGTCGGTCGAGGACCTACAACGCATAGTTGAACTAATGAGCGCGTCCAACCGCTGACCCCTAACCCGCGGCAGTTACGTCACTGTGACACGTACCCTGGGGAGAGTGCCCGTGCCCGTCGGCCCTGAGTGGAAATGACTGTGTATCAACAGCTTTGGACAATGCCACGGCCGCTCGAGGTTCTCAGCGCAGATCTGGCGCCATCTGCGCCGCGCCCTTCTATCCTGGAGTGGCATCCGTGCACATCGACCCCGTGCGAAACCCGGAGAGGCTAGTGCCGCCACGTATCACGCCCATGCGGCTCGAAGCTTTCGAGCAGCTGCCCAAGCACGCTCGCCGTTGCGTGTTCTGGGAGGTCGATCCGTCGACCCTGCAGGGTTCGCAAGCGGGTGGGAACCAGCTGTGGGACCCCGAGTTCGAGAAGGAAGCGTGGCTCTCGATGGTCATGCTCGAATGGGGTGCGTGCGGGCAGATAGCGGTGCAGTGTCCGGATTCGATGGGGGACGACGCCGTGCCGACCGGCGACGAGGCCTGCCTGGGCTACGCGTTCTATGCGCCGCCGCGCGCGGTGCCGCGGGCCCGGCATTTCCCGTCCGGTCCGGTCAGTGCCGACGCGGTACTGCTGACGACCCTGGGAGTGGAGCCCGGGGATGGCGCAGATGCCTTACCGCGCACTCTGATCGCGGCGGTGGTCGGTGATCTCGTACGTCGTGGCGTGCGCGCGCTCGAGGCGTTCGGCCATACCGCCGATGCGTCCGATCTGACCGACCCGCAGGCGGTGTCGCCGATCCTGCGCCCGATCATCGAGGTGCTGGGGGACTGTTCGGTCGACCAGTGTGTGCTCGATGTCGACGTGCTGCAGGACGCCGGCTTCGTGGTTGTCTCGCCGCACCCGTACTTTCCGCGGCTGCGGCTGGAGTTGGAACAGGGATTGGGCTGGAAGGCCGATGTCGAGGCGGCTCTGGAGCGCCTGCTGGAAAGCGCTCAGCTGCAACAGCCGGTCGGAGCGGGCGCCAGCCCCTGCTAGGGGGCGTGCCAACGCTAGCTCGGGCTGACGCGCCCGGCCTGGTCGACGGAGAGTTCGTGCGCCAGCAGTTCGGCGAAAGTGAATGTGCCAGTAGGCCGATCGTTCTTGCCGAGCAAGTACAGGCGCTTGACCGCGGCCAGGATGCCCTCGGCGATCGAGTCCCGGGTATGGCTCGAGACCAGCAGTCCGCGGTCGCGCGGATTGGTCACGTAGCCGACGTCGACCTGCACCGTGGGCATGCGGGTGAGCCGCAGCAGATCCCAGGTCCGCCCGTGGGTGCGGCAGTCACGTAATCCGGTGCGCGCCACAACTTCTCGTTGAATGAAGTCGGCGAGGTTGCGTCCGATGGTGGACACCGAACCGTGTGAGTTGCCGAAGTGAAACGATGCGACGCCGTTGGCGGCCGGGCTCGGCTGGGTGGCGCAGCGCAGGCTGATCATGAGGTCAGCGCCCACCGTGTTGGCGGTCATGGCCCGTGCGGCGTCGAACGGCGAACGGTTGACGGGGCGAGACAGGAACGTCTCCATACCGATCGCGGTCATGCGCCCCTCGAGCCGACTCGCCAGATCCCACAGGATGTCGGCCTCGCTGATCGGACCGTCGGGGCTCTGCATGATCAACCCGTGGTCGTCGCCCCCGCGGCCCGGATCGATGATGATCCTCTTGCCTGACAGCCGCGGACCGGAGCTACGAACGAGCTCCTCTTCACGGATCGCGTGCGGAGAGCCACCGGTGACGCGTGAACCCAGAAAGTACAAGGAGCGCAACGTTTCTGGGCCACAGATGCCGTCCGGATACAGCCCGTACTCACGCTGGTACGACATCAGCGCGTTATGCGTGTGCAGTCCGAAATGTCCGTCGACCATGTCGGTGTAAAAGCCGAGATCCTGCAGCCGCGCCTGGAGTGTCGCAACGTCGTCGCCGAACATCGGAGCGCCGAACTGATGGTTGAGCGTGCGTGCGCCCAGGCGGTAGGAGGCTTCTTTCAGCGCGCGGTACGTCGCTTCACCGACGATCCCGTCGACCAACAGGCCGCGGTGCTGTTGGAATGCGCGCACCGCATGGTCGAGTTCGCCGTCGAATACGTCGAGCGCGACGTGTCGGCCGGTGGTGATGTCGTCGTCGGGATTCTCGACCATGCCCAAGGACGTCAAAGCAGCCCGGATCTCGGTGACCGCACTTCCGCGGTCACCGCGACGCAGACTCGACATAGGCGGCCTTTCGGTCACGGTTGCCGGCGGTCGCACAACGCCGACACGACGTAATAAAGCTAGACAGCATTGTCTCAGACGGATCTGCGAATCGAGAAAACGCCAGGCGGGTATCCGCCGGGCCCGATTGGGGGCCCACCAAGGCCCACATGGGCCCACAGCGAAGCTAGGGGACGAAGCTAGGGGACGAAGCTAGGGGTCGGGCCCACAGCGAAGCTAGGGGGCGTTACACCACGTCAGCGAGTTCGCGCAGCAAGGCTGCCTTGCCTTTTGCGCCGACGATCCGCTTCACCGGCGCACCATCCTTGAACAGGATCAACGTCGGAATCGAGACCACCTGAAAATCACGTGCGGTCGCGGGATTCGCGTCGACGTCGAGTTTGGCGACGGTCAACTGACCGGCGTTCTCGCCGGCGATCTCCTCGAGCACGGGGGCGATCATCTTGCACGGACCACACCAGGTGGCCCAGAAGTCCACCAGCACAGGGGTACTGCTCGACAGCACATCGCTGGAGAACGAATCGTCGGTGACGGTGACGGTGGCCTTTCCGGCCGAGGTCTCAGTCATGGGTACAACTCCTAACGTACGGGGGTGGCGGTTGCTTCATCGCTTGGGGCAGAACCGATTTCGGCGAGCCAACGCTCTGCGTCGATCGACGCCGAGCAGCCCGTGCCCGCTGCGGTGATGGCCTGTCGGTAGATGTGATCGACGAGGTCGCCCGCGGCGAAGACGCCTTCCACAGAGGTCGCGGTGCTGTGCTGCTTGACCTGCACGTAGCCGTCTTCGTCCAGGTCGACCTGTCCGCGCACCAACTCCGAGCGAGGATCGTGGCCCACGGCGACGAACACGCCGGTCACGTCGAGCTTGGATTCCTCGCCGGTCACGGTACTGCGCAGCCGCACACCGCTGACCTTGGGATCGCCCTCGATCGCGACGACCTGGGTGTTGGTCAGGAAGGTGATCTTCTCGTTGGCGCGAGCGCGCTCCAGCATGATGCGGGATGCGCGGAACTCCTCGCGGCGGTGCACGATCGTCACGCTGCGGGCGAAGCGGGTGAGGAACGTCGCCTCCTCCATCGCGGAGTCGCCGCCGCCGACCACGACGATGTCCTCGTCGCGGAAGAAGAAGCCGTCGCACGTGGCACAGGTGCTGACACCCATGCCGATCAGGGCTTCCTCACCGGGAACTCCCAGGTGGCGGGCTTGCGCGCCCATCGCGAGAATGACGGCGCGCGCTTGATAGGTCTCGTCACCGACGGTGACGGTCTTGATGGGGCCCTCCAGCGAGACGGAGTCCACGTCCTCCATCCGCAGATCGGCGCCGAAGCGCAGCGCCTGTTCACGCATCTGGTCCATCAGTTCGGGACCGGTGATGCCGTCGCGGAAGCCGGGGTAGTTCTCTACCTCGGTGGTGGTCATCAGAGCGCCGCCGAACTGGATGCCCTCGAATACGAGCGGGGCCAGCTGGGCGCGCGCCGCGTAAATGGCCGCGGTGTAGCCCGCGGGCCCGGATCCGATGACGATCAGGTCATGAACCGTGGGGTTGGAGGTCATGAGCGCCTTTCGCCTTTCTGCCGATTCGCAACCGGCACGGGTGTAACACCAGCCTAGGCGTGGGTGTTCCCGCCCGGTCTGGTGGACAGATTACGTCCGACTGACCAAGGACTTCGCCAACAGGCCGGTGTGAGCCCCGCTGCAACCCGGCTCGACCACGACGGCCACGACATCGTCGGCTGAATCGCCGGGAAGCAGCAGCAGTACCCCGGGCTGTCCCCGCATGTCCAGTGGCCGGGCGCCCAGCACCGTCGTTCCCGGGGGATAGCCCAGTCCCCCGAGGCAGGAGCCGCGGCGCCCGGGGTCGGTCAGCGGCCCGTAGTCCGGGGTCCGTGACAGCAGCTCGATGATCTGCGGGTGAGGCAGCGGTATCGCGGTGGACCGCTCGACGGTGATCATCTTGGCGGTCGGACCGGTGGGAAACGTGGGTGACTCGGGGCGGTTCAACATCACGGCACCGACGATGACGGCGGTCACCGCGGCGCCGAGGCCGGCGACGAGCCCGATGACCTGCAGCCGCCGCAGCAGTGGCCGCGCGACCGTGTGGGCGGGTTCGGCGCGTAGGGCGGCGAGGACGCGCTCCGTCACCTCCGGCGGCACGTCGGGCGCCGAAGCTTCATCCGACCCCAGCTCGGTGAGATCGCGACGGACACGCTCGACCACCGCGGGATCGAGGTCGTCCTCGGTGCCGTTGTCCATCGCGTGCTCCCGCCGGTTGCCCTGACGTCAGCCAGTCTCCATCACCGGGGGATTAGACGATGACGAGGCCGCTGCGGTTCCATCGAGCGCGAAATAATCCAGCGTCTCGGCGAGCTTGCGCCGGGCGCGCGAACAGCGGCTCTTCACGGTCCCCTCGGCGACACCGAGCATCCGAGCCGTCTCGACCACGGAGTAGCCCTGCATGTCGACCGCAACCACGGCCGCGCGTTGTTCGACGGGCAACCGCATCAGCGCGCGCTCGACCACGATCGCAGTGTCCACGTGCGGCATGGGATCGCCGGCGTGGCAGGTGTCGTCGAGCAGTGTGGTGGTCGGACGGGTCTTGTTGCGGCGCAACCGATCCAAGCAGGCGTTGACCACGATGCGATACAACCAACTGCTGACGGCGGCGTCATGGCGGAAGGCCGGAGCGGTGCGGTGCGCCGACAGCATCGCGTCCTGCATGGCGTCGGCGGCGTCGTCCGGGTTGCGGCTGGTCAGCTGGGCGAGCCGGTACAGCTGGCGGTGATGGCGGCGGAACAGCTCCTCGAACGCGTATTGCTCGCCTGCGACGTGCGCGGCGAGCAACTCTGCATCGGTGCGGCCGCTGTCGCCGAAGGTCCCCACAGCCGAACACTAAACGGCCCGCAGGGGCCCTTCCGACACATCTTTGCGGGGCTGGGGATAGCTCGGTTACCCCGCCGCTCAACGACGTGCGTTCGCGTCCAACGGTGTCGACGGCGCGAGCGGTCCTATGCTGAAACGGATGACGGCGCCTTGTTGCCCGCGATGCGGTGCGTGCGACTGCCGCGCCGCCTTTGACGCGTGCTTGGTGCTGGACTACAGCGATTCCCGGTACGGGACGGTGCACCACCTGACCGTGGCGACATACATGCTGCAGCACGGGATTTATGCGGACGGTGTCACTGCCGATGCCGCCCGGTTCATCATCCGGCACATCGACCGTCCTCCCGATCCGTACACCATGAAAGAACTCAGGAGGCATACCGACGGCGCGACCAAAGTGGTAAGCCCGGACTCGGCGACCAGCCAACGGCTACAGAGGGAGTGGCCGTACACGATCCGCGATGTCGACACCTCGAGTGAGCACACATATCGCCGCACAGTTCGGAGATGGGCAAAGTCGGTGGCTGACCAAATCCTCGAGCTTCGCGATCCATTGCCGGGCAGTTAGCAGGGGTTGGGCTTCGGACGGCAGCTGCCCGATAGCGCAGCGCGAACCAGCTCAGCGTTGGTGTCGGCGGTGCGGCCATCAGGAAGTGTGAAGGTGTCTTCTAGACCGATCCGCGAGTCCAAATTGTTGTCCATTGCAAGCCTGAGCAGCGGCCAGGCGTTCGTCCCCTCACCGTGAAGCAGGATTGGCAGCCCAAGATCGGCGACACAGTCGATCATCTGCTCCACCTCGTCAATGGCCGCGTCCGCGTCTGGGTTTGTGCCTTCGATCAGAATCCTCGTGCATTCGCGCGCCCGCGTGTATCGCGAAATGATTCCGCCGCATCCTGATACCAGAGGCCGGCCTCCACGCCGATTCCCTTGTCGAGAAGGAGGTCTGCGAGTTCCGCGGCACCGGGCTCGTGCCAGTTGACCGACGCGTAATCGGGGTGACTGCCCCATTGCTCGACGTACTGCATACGTTGTCGGTGGTCGGTGACCGCCCAGATTCCGGTGGTGACTCCGACGGGCACCGCGCCACACCGTGCGCGCAACGCCTCGACCAGCGGATCGACGTGCACGGGATCGAGACTGTCTCGCCCCCCGCCATCCTTCGGGTGCACGTGGACTTCACTCGCCCCGGCTTCGAGCGATGTCTCGACGCTGGCAACGACGTCGGCCACTGTTATGGGCACGTGAGGATGGTGTCGTCGATCGTGAGGACCGTTAGGGCATACCTGCAACATCAAGTCAACTTTCTCGAGTCAGGTCCGGCTCACCGAATCATCTTGTGTCTCAGGCTTGTCCGAGCGGCGGGTGGCCGCGAGTGCACGGCGAGCAGGGGCCCCGCCGTCATCTTTACCGGGCTTTGGATAGCTCGGTTACCCCGCCGCCTTCAGCGTGATCTCTGCGATGTCCGAACGGTTCTCGCCGTCGACGGTGCCCAGGGTCGACACCCAGACCAACAGGTAGGACGTCGGTTCGGCGTTGTCGAGCTTGATGGTGTTCTGACCGGGCTGCAGCGAGGTGGCCGACTTCAGCACGGTCGTGTCGGTCAGCGAGGCCGGTGTCTGCGACTGCGCCGACCGGATCTCCACGGCCGTGCCCGTGCTGTTGAGGTCGATGTCGACCTCGCCGACCTTGGTGGGCTCGGGCAGTTGCAGAATGAGCCCGACACCGTTCTTGAAGTTCGGGAACGGCACCGGGTCGGTGTAGGTGTCGATCGGCCACACGGTCGTCGGGTTGCCGTCGATCGCGAGGCCGGCCTCGGCGGGTGCGTCCGCCTCGCCCTCGGGCGAAAAGACCGTCGCCGAAACGGGTTTCACGCTTTCCCCGGTACCGCCGTCGCCGGCCTCCGACGTACCGGGCGCATTGAGCCCCAGTTCGTCACCGCCGAGTCCATCGCCGACGTCGCCGAAGATCCGGGTCAGCACGGTGCCGAGCACCACCAGCGCGACGATGAGGATCGCGCCGCCGACGCTGAGCCCGATCAGCAGAGCCTTGCGGCGGCGGGCTTGTGCGTCGGGATCCTCGGGGTCTCGCTCGCGCAACCGTTGCGGCGCAGGCGCAGCCACCGGGTCGTCGACGGGCTCGATGAGCTCGGTGCGATCGGCGACCGCGGTGGCCTGCTGCAGCAGGTTCAGCAGCGTCGGCGCACTACGGATCCCGCCGCCCTCCTGCACCGCGCGCGCCGCCGCCGCCGAGATCTGGAACGGAATCTGACGGTCGACCGAGCGCGGTTCGACCGGCTGTCCCGCGGGATCGAGTTCGGCGGACTCCAAACCGCTGCGCACGCCCGTCTCGGGCAATGGCCACTTGTTGATCAGCAGCGCGTACAGCGCGGCGCCGATACCGCGGATGTCATCTTCCGGGGTGGCATCGGGCAGCGTCGCCGGAAACGCCAGCGCGACGTCGCCCTCGATGCTCACCCGTACGCGGCTGGGGTGATCGATCGACATCGCGACACCCGCCCGGTGCGCCGCCTCAGCGGCGGCCGCCAGCGATTGAATCGCCCGCGCGCCACCAATCGGGGAGGGCGACGTCTCGGCCACCTCGGCCAGGGACCCGCCCCGGATCCACTCCGAAACCACCAGACCACCCGAACCGGTGTTCGCCACGTCGAGCACCCGGGCCACACCGGGCATGTCCAAGCGGCTCAGCTTGAGGGTGGCGGCCAGGATCTTCTGCAACTGCTCGTCGGGCAGCGTCGCGTCCGGGTCGACGAATGTCAGCGCCACCTGGCGATCGAGCGCGGTGTCGAGCGCCTGCCAGAACTGCAGCGTCGGGGGTCCGCCGTGGAAGACGAGCAACCGATACCGGCCGCCGCCGATCACCGCGCCGGGGATCAGATGGACATCCTCATCAGACGTCGCTGCCTCAATCGGCGGCTCGCGCGGCACGTCGAAGGGCAGCGATTCGCGGGTCGGATCGCCGCCGTAGTCCGACGGCGGCCGGCCGGATGCCGGGATCGGCGCGGTGCCGTTGGGTTCCGCCGTCGAAAGGCGGGCCGTTGCGCCGAAGTCGACGGGCTCCTGCACGGTCGCCTTGAAATCGGCGGGCGACGGGGCGGCGGGGACATCAGGAGTCGGCACGTCGGGCTGGAAGTCGTCGGCGGACACCGGGGATTCGCGGTCGTTCGGGGGCGGCGGTACCGGGATCTTCGCCGTGGCGGTGTTGTCGGGCCCGGAGCCGCCTGCGGGTTCGTTGCTCACCGCTGGTCCTTTCCCCATTCCATCCCTGACAACCTCCCCCGAGGGTTCCCGCCTTCCGACCGGCGGTGCCGGGCGCCGTATTGACGCGGACGAATTCCTCTGACGAGCGTACGTGAGGGGAGTGCCCGGCGGAGGCTGGTCGGGCAGCATTCTCGGTGGTGAGGCCTCCCTCCCTCCCCTGCCCTCCAGACGTGGGCCCAGGGTCTCGGGCACAGGTCGGGGGCGGCCCAGGCGGCGACTCACCGCAGCGAGGGCGGCCTCTGCTTCCGGCACCTTGGCCGCGAGAAGCACACCGGCGATCGTCGGCACCATGATCAGGCCGAGCACCAGCAGCCGCAGCAACGACCCGGCGCCACCCCAATTGGTGGTCAGCGACTCGAGACCGAACAGCTGGTCGACGACGTGGGCGATCAGGCCGGCGATCAGCGACGCGCAGATCGTGACGAGGATGGTGCGGACCACCTGCAGGCCGATGAGCCGTCCACCGGGCGGGTTGAGGTTCGCGCGCAGCAGAAAGTAGCCGACTATCGCGCCGACGAGGAACCCCAGCCCGTTGGCCAGGCCGAGATAGCCGGCCACCAGGTCCGGATCATCGGTGAGGTGCGGCGCGGCCACCGACGCCGCGATCTTGACGACGGTGATCACAACGATGAGAGCGATCGGCGTCCACGGCTGCTCCCGGGCGTAGAACACGCGAAGCTGAAGCAGCACCAGGGCATACGGGATCAACGTGAACGCCGACAGCGTGATCGCCATGCCGAGGTAGCCGGCGTCGACATCGCCGAAGTTCCCGTAGGCGAACAGCGCGCTGCCGATGGCCGGACCGCCGACCGTCATCATCGCCACGATCGGAATGAGCGTCACCATCGTCAGCCGGGTGGCCAACGACAGGTCGGCCAGCACCGCCGGATTGTCGTTGGCCGCGGCGTTGCGGCTCAGCCGCGGCATCACCACCGTCAACACCGTCACCCCGATCATGCCGAACGGCAGCATCAGGACGAGCCAGGTGTAGTTGTAGATCGCCGGGCCGGAAGCCGCAGCGCCACTGGCGATTCGGTTGCCGACGATCAGGCCGATCTGACTGATCAGCACGTAGAGCACCATCGCCGACGCCATCGCCCCGAACTGCTTCAACCGGTCATCAATGCCCCACAACGGACGCAGGCTGACCCGCTCGCGCCGCAACGCGACGAGCAGCACCACCACCTGCGTCACCGTCCCCAGCGTCATGCCGATGCCGAGGACAAGCAGCTTCGCATTGCCCATTTGAACCGGATCCACCGAAAGCTCGCCAGGCACAACGAGATAGAGGCCAAGCGTCGCGATCGCGACGACGTTGTTGCACACCGGGGCCCACGCGGGCGGCCCGAACACGTTGCGGGTGTTGAGGATCGCCATGAACACCGAGGAAAGCCCGTAGAACAGCACCTGCGGCAGCAGCAGATATGCGAACGCCTTGGTGAGGTCGCGGTTCACCAGAGGGTCGGCGCCGAGCATCAGCTCCACCAGCAGCGGCGCCGACACGATGGCCAGCGCGGTGGTGAGCAGCAGCAGCGTGGTCGCCAGGGTGACCAGCCGGCGCACGAACGCCGTTCCGCCGTCGGGGTCGTCGCGTTCGGCGCGGGCGAGCACGGGCACGAAGATCGCGGTGAACGTCGCCTCCAGCACCAGCGCGGCGATGAGGTTCGGCAGTTGATAGGCCACCGAGAACGCACTGGACAGCGCGGCGCCGAGGATGGTGGCGATCAGCACGATGCGGGCGAATCCGGTGAGCCGACTGATCAGGGTCGCGAACGCCATGCCCCACGAGCGCGAAACGACCGCGGCGTCCGACAATTCGGGGCGTCCGGCGCGACGCCTGGGTGCGGGGCCGCGGGGCAGCCGTGGCGGTGGGGCCGAACCCCTGCGAGGCGGCGGCGGTGGGGGACCGGGCACCGGATTGCGGGCGCCGACCGGCCGCGGCGGCCCGGTTCGCGATGGTGGCGTCGGGGGGCCGCCGGGGACGGGACTCATTTCTCCCCGGTCTGAGCAACCGTGTCCTCGTCGAAGCGCATCGCGACCTCGAGGGGATCGGGTCTGTCGAGGTCGGCGCGGTCGGGCTGGCCGCGGAATCGGTGCCAGAGCCTTCTGCCGACAAGCAGCGCGAGGATCGCGCCGCCGGTCAGCGTGATGAAGAACAGCACCTTGCCGTATGCGTTGGAGTGCACTGAAAGCCGCACGGGTTCGCCGAGTGGTAGACCGTCGGCGGTGCGCAGTGCGACGTCGACGGCGACGCGCTGGGTGAAGTGCACCTCGATCGGAACCTTGAGCGGCAGGAAGCCGGGCGGCGCCACGATCTCGCCGATGTCGGTCACGGTCATGCCCGGCGGCGCATCGACGTCCAGCCGCACCCGGATCGGCACGGGAAGGTTGTTGCGCACGGCGAGGGGGAGGGGGCTGCGTTCGGTCGCCAGCGTGTAGGAGCCGCCGGGGTTGACGATGGTGACGGCGTTGAACAGGTCTTCGACTGTGCGGCTCACCGTCGTAAGCCGTTGCTGTGCAAGGCCGTTGCGCGCATCCGGTCGCACCGACTGGCTCAGCGCGCGCAGCGAGTCCTCACGCAGCGGCGCCGTGTAGCCGTAGCCGGTGAGGCCCGTGCGTTCGTCGGTGGTCAGTGCGGTCGTCAGACCCCACAGCCGGGCCGTCACCGCCGCGATGCCGGACACCACGGCGTCGTCGAACCGCCCGCGCGAATCCCCGAGGTTGGCTTCGGGCAGCGGCGCGATGCGCTGCGGCGGTACGGCATTGCCGTCGGTGATCACCTGGGTCAACGGGCGCGGCCGCGCCATCCCGGCGTTGATCATGGTGGCCGCCGCGGTGAGGATCGCCTGTGCGTCCGCCGGCTGTGGGCTCCACGCCATCGGCGGCATCAGGATCTCGGTGCGCGGCTCGATGTCGGGCTGCAGTGCTCGCCACATCATCGCGCCGACGGCGTCTTGCCTGCGCGCCACGTCCGAACCGTGGTGCAGCGGGACGTCCAGTGAAGGGTCGAGGTATGACGGTGCGACCGGTTCGGAACCCGCCCCGGCCAGCGCCGCGCCCACCGCGGGGTCGAACGGCGCCGCGACGACGTTCGGCGCGTAGCGCACCGGCCGTAGTTCGGCGGGTTCTGGAGCGGCGTTCGCGCCGTCGGAATCCGAGGCCGCGACCTCGGCGGCGCCGATCGCGACGGTCTGCTCTCCGCTGCCCTGCGGGCGTGGGCCCAAGGCGGACAGCAGCTGCACCGCCGGCCCGGTGAGGGGCCCGTCGCCGATGAGGCTGGCGCCCCGGACCGACGCGATCCCGAGGATCTGGTCGACGATGTCGCCCGCGGACTTCACCGCGATGGTGGACAGTCCGGGATCACCGACCCGGTGCAGCGCGTCCAGGTCGGCCTGCGCGTAGGTGGTCGAGACGACGCACATGCGCTGCGCGAGGCCGCGGAGCCGGTTGAGCCAGGCCACGGCGGCGTCCTGGCCGTTGCCGGGATGCGTCGGGGTGCCCGGCCCGGCGTCGGGACCGTCGTTGACGACGTAGCCGCCCGTCATGGCGTTGACGGTGACGAGCAAGTCGGGGTCGACGGCCAGACACGTCGCGAGGCGGACGTTCCCCTCGGGATCGACCTGCGGGCCGGTGGCGAACTCGACGGCCGACAGCAGGGTGTCGAGCCGTCCACCGGGTGCCAGGGACGTCGCGAGGTCGTCGTCGATGAACCGGATCGGCGTGGTGCCACCGGGGGCGCCCGCGGCCAGCCGCGGCCGGTCGGCGATGGGCCACAGCAGGGTCAGGCCGACCGGTTTGGAGGTGTCCGGCGGGACCACCGCCGTCAGCGCGTCGTCGGTGTCGGCGGCCGGATCGGGCGGGACGCCGAGCACCGGCAGCAGGAACCGGGCGTCGTCGAGGCGTGCGGGCGACCCGTAGTCGGGCGTCCCGTTGACGTTCACCATCACTGGGTAGACGCCGGGCCGCTCGATGCCGAGCGATGGTTGCTCCGCGGACCGCAGCGGGTAGGACAGCGTGAACGGGACAGCGCCCCCACGCGCCAATTCTGGTGCAAGAGTGACGAATTGGGCCACAGGCTCGAACTGATCGACGTTGCCTGCGAGGTTGGTGCGCAGCCCCGCCGATGACGTGACGGCCGCGGCGTCCTCGAGGCGCACCATCACGTCACGCACGGGACGGTCGCCGACGTTCTCCACGATGCCGGCGACGGTCACGACGGGTTCGCTGGTCGTGGTGACGACCTCGGGGGTGACGCGGTCGATGCGCACCGTCAGGAACGGCGTCGAGCCGGGTTCACCGGCGGCGGCGAGGGGGATCGCCAGTGGCACGACGAACATCGCCAACATCCCGACCGCGAGCAACAGGCGCGCCACCGCCACAGTGGACATGCGCGGCCCCGCCGTGATCACGGCCCTTGGCCGCAGCCGTTCGTCCGCCGAGTTGTCTTTTCGTCGGGACGACGGTTGCGGGTGTGCGAGTGCGTCTGGGCCCGTCGCCGCGGTGAGGTCCGTGGCAGCGGCGGCAACGCGGCGGGCCCGTCCGCGTGCAATCTGTCGATGAGCTCACCGGCGACCTCGGCGAGGCGGCGTTCGTCGGCGTAGGCCAGCCGCGACGGCAGCTCCTTCAGTGGCACCCAGGCCACCTCGCTGACCTCGACGTCCTCGTCGGACAGCTCTCCTTCGAGGAATCGCATCAGGTAATGGTGCACGGTTTTGTGCACTCGGCGGCCCTCGGTGACAAACCAGTAGTCGATGCTGCCCAGCGCGGCCAGCACGCTGCCCTGGATTCCGGTCTCTTCGGCGACCTCGCGAATGGCGGTCTGTTCGGCGGTCTCACCGAGTTCGATATGGCCTTTCGGCAGCGACCAGAGCATCCGGCCGCGCCGGTCGGTGCGCCCGATGAGGGCGGCTACCTGGCCGTCTTTGGGCCCGTCGATGCCGTCGATGACGAGCCCGCCCGCCGAGGTCTCGTGGACGGTGCGCAACCGGTCCGGTGGCCGGCGCGGACGTGACTTCTGCGGCTTGGGCTGGGCGTTTACCTGGTCCTTCGCGCCAGCGATGGCCGCGCCGGACGAGTTGTTGTGGTGTTCGGCGGGCTGGGGAGCGGACTCGGGAGGGCCTGCCGCGCGGCGGCCGCGACGTCGCCCGCGGCGCCGTCGTGGTCTTGCATGTTCGCCGTCCGACACCCAAGCGATAGTAGCTGCCACGCAGTATCGCTCCCGCCACACTCACCGGTCGTGATGGACCCGTTGCTATTAGGGTGTCCGAACGTGGCCGGATCGGGTGCTGATGCTGAACTGCTTGCCGCGGCGCAAGTTGCGCTGAACCGGCATGGCGATGTCCTGCGCCAGCTGGGCCGGGTGTTCGCTGACGCGGGGCACGAACTCTTCCTCGTCGGCGGCAGCGTGCGCGATGCCTTGCTGGGCCGTCTGGGCAACGACCTCGACTTCACCACCGATGCGCGGCCGGAGCAGCTGCAGGCGATGCTGCGCGGGTGGGCCGACGCGCTATGGGACACCGGCATCGAGTTCGGAACGATCGGGGTCGGCAAGGGCGACGACCGCCTGGAGATCACCACGTTTCGTGCCGACACCTACGACCAGGTGTCACGCAACCCGGAGGTGCGGTTCGGCGACCGCCTCGAGGACGATCTGGTACGCCGCGATTTCACGTCGAACGCGATGGCCGTGCGCATCGACCCCAATGGCCCAGGCGGTCTTGGACAATTTCACGATCCCCTCGGCGGCCTGGCGGCGGTGCAGGCCAAGGTTTTGGATACGCCTGCGGCGCCGGAGATCTCGTTCGGGGACGACCCGCTGCGGATGCTGCGCGCGGCCCGGTTCGTCTCGCAGCTCGGGTTCACCGTTGCGCCGAGGGTAGTGGAGGCGCTCGTCGAGATGGCACCTCAGTTGCAGCGCATCTCCGCCGAACGCGTGGCCGCCGAACTGGACAAGCTGCTGCTGGGCGCGGACCCGGTCGCCGGTATCGACCTGATGGTGCAGAGCGGGCTTGGCGACGTGGTGCTGCCGGAGGTCGGCGGCATGCGGATGGCGATCGACGAACACCATCAGCACAAAGACGTCTACTGGCATTCGTTGACGGTGCTGCGGCAGGCGATCGACCTGGAATCGGACGGCCCAGATCTGGTGTTGCGCTGGGCAGCGCTGCTGCACGACATCGGCAAGCCGTCCACGCGCAGGCACGAAGCCGACGGCGGGGTGAGCTTTCACCACCACGAGGTGGTGGGCGCCAAGATGGCGCGCAAGCGGATGCGCGCGCTGAAGTACTCCAAGCAGATGATCGAGGACGTCTCGCAGCTGGTCTATCTGCACCTGCGGTTCCACGGTTACGCCGACGGCAATGGGACAGGCAGGTGGAGCGATTCGGCAGTGCGGCGCTACGTCACCGACGCCGGCCCGTTGTTGCCGAGACTGCACAAGCTGGTTCGCGCCGACTGCACGACCCGCAACAAGCGGCGCGCGGCGCGCCTGCAGGCGGCCTACGACGATCTCGAGGCGCGCATCGCCGAGCTTGCCGCAAAGGAGGATCTGGCGCGCGTGCGGCCGGATCTGGACGGCAACGAGATCATGCGGCTACTCGACATCCCGGCCGGGCCACAGGTCGGCGAGGCGTGGCGGTATCTCAAGGAGCTCCGACTCGACCGCGGCCCGCTGTCACATGACGAAGCCGTCGAGGAATTGACCAGATGGTGGAACGCGCGGGGCGACCAGACCGTCTGATCGGTATGGAGTACTGCCTCGGCGACGGTGACGGGTCGGCCACCATCTGGAGCGCTGCCCCGGATGTCGACCTGAACAGCGATGGTGCGCTCGACGCCGTCGGTCTGGACTTCGACGGGGACGGTCTGCTCGACGATGCGATGGCCGACCTGGATGCCGACGGCGTGGCCGATCAGCTGGTGCGCGATCACCTGTCCGACGCGGCGTACTTCACCGACGACGGCACCGGAACCTGGGCGGTGAGCCTGGACCGGGCCGGGTCGTTGAGGTGGTTCGGGCTCGACGGGGTTGAGCACGCCGGGGGTTTGGTGGTCGACGTCGACGCCGACGGTGAGGTCGACGACCGGCTAGTGGACTTCAACGGCGACGGCTTGGCCGACCGCGCGGTGAGCGTCGAGCACGCCTTCGTCGACACCGACGGCGACGGCCGGTGGGACATCAAGCTGAGCGACGGTGATGCCGACGGCAAGGCCGATGGAGCCGACGAGCTCTGATCACGCCCGCCCGGGCCCGGGTGGTCCGGCGAACGCCTGCGCGATGCCGAGCCACCGCTCGGCGTCCGCACCGGTGGCCGTCACATCGAGCTGCGACCGTGGCCGGCGCTGCGTGACCAGCATGCAGAAGTCCTGCGCCGAGCCGGTGACTCGTTGCGCCGCGTCGCCCGGCCCCCACGACCACGTCGACCCGTCCGGGGCGCTCAGCTCGACGAGGAACGGATCTGCCGGTGGCGCAAGGCCATTGACGGCGAAGGCGAAATCGCGGGTCCGCACGCCGATGTGGGCGATCGACTTCAGGCGTGCGGTGGCGGGCCGGTCGACACCGAGGGCGTCGGCGACGTCGAGACCATGCGCCCACGTCTCCATCAGCCGTGCGGTAGCCATCGACGGGGCGCTCATCGGCGGACCGAACCACGGCAGCTTACGTCCGTCGGCCACCGTCAACAGCTCGTCGTGCAGACGGCTGCGGGTGCGGCGCCAATCGGCCAGCAGGGCGTCCGGCGGCGTCAACGCCAGCTCTTCGGCGCCCGCATCGACGAATCCCGACGGGTCCTTCGACGCCTCCTCCAATACGGCGGCGAATCCGGCTTCGTCCGTGACGGCGGTGAGTGCGACGCGATCGGTCCACAACAGGTGCGCGATCTGATGGGCGATGGTCCATCCCGGCGACGGTGTGGACTCGCTCCAACGTGCGGCGGGAAGGTCGGCCACGAGCGCGTCGAGTTCGTCGCTCTCGGCGCGCAGGTCAGCGACCATAGGCTCGGCACCAGCCATGCCGTCACCTTAGCCTTGGCGTCGGCTCCGCCCGAGCGTGGCGTGCGCGGCCAATCCGAGCAGGTAGATGCCGGCACCCGCGAGGGCCAGCGCCGGTTGGTGACCGCCGGGAGGAATCACCGCGGCGCACGCCGTCACCGCGAGGATGAATGCGATCCAGAACAGCGCATCCTGGACGGTGAACACGTGGCCGCGTAGCGCGTCGTCGACGTCCAGCTGCATCGCGCTGTCGGCGCAGAGCTTGACCACCTGGCCCGCCAGTCCGATGAGGAAGCCGCACACCATCATCACCGGCAGATGCAGGCCTGAGCCCAGTACCTGAATCACCGCGGCGATCGCCAACGCCCCGTTGGCCGTCGCGTATCGGCCCCACCGCGCGACGGCGACCGGCATGACCGCGGCGGCCAGGAACTGTCCGGTGCCGACGGCCGCGAAGAACAACGCCGTCGTCCCCAGACCCGCGACGTCCGGCACATCGACGTCGGCATGCCGGACGAGGACGAGCACCAGGAGGCTGTTGATGCCGAGCACCATGCGGTGCGCCGCCAGCCCCGCGAGCGTTGCGGCCACCGACGGCACCGCCGCGACGGTGCGGGCGCCATGTCCCCAACCGGTGGCCACCGCGTACACGATCGATCCGTGGACCGCGCGTTTGCTGTCGTCGGGACCGAGCAGATGCGGCGGGAAGCGCCACGACAGCCACAGCGCAAACGCCACCGGCACCGCGACGATGAAGATGATCGTCGAGGCGCCGACGTCGTTTGCCCCGAAGAGCCAGCGCGGCAGGAGCATGAAGATGGCGCCGAGGAAGGCGGCGGCCCCGCCGGTCGCGGTGGCGACCGAGTTCATGGACACCACCTGCTCTCGCGGCACCACGTGCGGCAGCGCCGCCGACAGACCCGAGGAGACGAATCGGGTGAAGCCGTTGACGATCAGCGCGGCCACCAGAATCGCCAGATCGTGAGCGCTGGCCGCGAGCAGCGCGGCGACGACCACCACCGTGAGCAGGCGCCCGATGTTGGCGCCAATGAGCACCAGGCGGCGGTCCCAGCGGTCCAGCAGCGCGCCTGCGAACGGGCCGAGCAGCGAGTACGGCAGATAGAGCACGGCGAATGAACCGGCGATGGCCCACGGCGTCGCGGCCCGTTCGGTGCTGAACAGCAGCCCGCCCGCCAGGCCGGCGGCGAACAGACCGTCACCGAACTGACTGACGAGCCGAAGCTCGAGCAGGCGTCGAAACTCGGGAAGGGCGCGTACCGAATGCCACAGGGCGAGCGGCGAACGTGCCTCGACCACGACAATCCCGTCCCTGTTGCATCGCCGGGCGGCTTGCGGCGATCGATGTTCGGCGGCCCCCCGACCCACAGTACAAATATCCCGCCGGACCGGCTTTGTTCGCCACGTTCGCTGGTTGCTGATGCGATGATGGTGTGATGGCGCACTCAGAGGACCCGGAGGACTTCATAGCGCCTGCGAAACACCGGGTCCGCGCGGGCACACTGCTGCTCGCCAACACCGACCTGCTCGAGCCGACGTTCCGGCGCAGTGTCATCTACATCGTCGAGCACAACGACGGCGGCACGCTCGGTGTGGTGCTGAACCGGCCCAGCGAGACCGCGGTCTACAACGTGCTGCCGCAGTGGGCGAAGCTGGCCACCAAACCGAAGACCATGTTCATCGGGGGACCGGTCAAGCGCGACGCCGCACTGTGCCTGGCGACCCTGCGGGTCGGTATGGACCCGACCGGCCTGCCCGGGCTGCGGCACGTGCAGGGCCGCATGGTGATGGTGGATCTCGACGCCGACCCCGATTCGATCGCACCAGTGGTCGAAGGGGTGCGGATTTTCGCCGGTTACTCGGGGTGGACCATCGGTCAGCTGGAGGGTGAGATCGAGCGCGACGACTGGATTGTGCTGTCCGCGTTGCCAACTGACGTGCTCTCCGAGCCCCGGATGGATTTGTGGGCCCGGGTCCTGCGCCGTCAGCCGCTGCCGCTGTCGCTACTCGCGACACACCCGGTCGATATCAGCCGCAACTGAAAAGCGCTGCGCGGCAACCGTTCAGCTGCAGGACAGCGTGCATGTCGCGCAGGCACCAGCGCAAGCGTCGGCACCGACCGCCTCTCGGCTTGCGATGACCTTGGCCGCCTGCCAGCAGCCGGCCGCGACGGTGCTCACGGCACCGACCACGCAGACGACGACCACGACGAGCGCGGTGTCGGGGTGGCTTGACAGCGCCACGGTGCCGGCGGCGGCCAGCATCGCCGCGGCGGCGAGCTGGGTCGGGGCTACCCCGCGGAGCACAGATTGGATCGGATCCGCCGACCGTGGCCGGGCCAGCAGCCAAACACCGAGACCCGCGATCGCGACCGCGGCGCACAGGCACAACACCGCGACGATGAACATGCGCCACAGAATACGAGGCGGCGGTTAGCGGTTTTTGGGCGTCCCCCCGGGCGCCAGGCTTCGCCCGGGGGAACAGGCCCTTTTATCCAGTTGGTCCAGTGGCCGGAGCCGTGGGGGCGGGCGCCGCCGGCTGACCTTGCGGGGCGGGAGCG
>NZ_MVIM01000026.1 GCF_002086795.1 Mycolicibacterium tusciae
CACCACCAAACGGAGAACCCCCGCCGCCGAACCCCGGAATGCCACCACCTAGCCCAGGAATGCCGCCGCCCATACCCATACCAGGAATGCCACCCATACCCAGACCCGGCTGCCCAGCCGCCGCCACCGGCTCCTCAGCAGGCTTAGCCTCGCCGCCACTGCCGCCAGCCTCTCCACCACCGGCACCGCCGTCAGCGCTGCCGCTACCCTGGCCACCGACACCCTCATAGGCCTCGGTGTTCTTGTCGGTGTCTTTGGCTTTGTCCTCAGCCTCGGCCGCGGCCTTCTCGATAACCCCACGCGCTTCTTCCAGCCGCGTCTTGCTGTAGTCCATCAGGGCCTGCTGCCCCTCCGGGGTGTACAGCGCACCACTGGCTTTCAGCTCGGCAATCTTGGCCTGCACATCAGCGTTGATCTTCTCCAGCTCCGCACGACCGGCCTCCCCGGCCGCGGCGATCTCATCGGCGCTGATACCGGCGGAATCCAGATCATGAAGGGTCTCCAGCATCATGCCAATCTTGCGGGCATTCTCCTTCGCCGCCTCAGCAGCCGGCCCGCCGTCACCCACCTCAGGAGTAGCCGGAGGAGGCGGTGGCGGCCCCACAGGAGGGGTCGGCGCACCGGGCGGACCCTGTGTGGTTGTGGTCGTCGTAGGTGGACCTTCCGGACCGGGAGGTGCAGGCGGAGGGCTCGGAACCGGACCAGGAGGAGCCGGCACAGGCGGCTGCTGAGGATAATCCAGCGGAAATGGAGCGGCCCCCGTTCCGGTACTTAACGGAACAGCACCCGGACCCGCGAACGCCTTCAACGCGTTCCCCACGACCTGGTTAATCGCCAAACCGAACACGTCCCACGACATAATGCATCGCTCCTTACGCGACTAGAAGTTCAATGCACGCTCGGCAGCGGCAACCGCTTCCAGCGTCGGTAACGTCCCATCAGAAACCCCATGGTTGGCCAACCATCGATCATGAGCCACCGCAGCCACCGCCCGACACCGCTTGTTCAGCGTCACCGAATCCCACTGGCGAGCTTCATTGCTCAACGCCACATAGCGCACAAACCCCATCGCATTGACACGCACGACCACAGACCGCCGAGACGACATAGCGGTCGCCGCCACCTGCGACATCAGCTCATCAGTCTGCGAACTCAGATGCTTGGTCATCGGTCCCCTTCCGGCCAACGCCGCTGCGCCGCTCTACGCACTGATAGACATATTACACATACTGACTAATCACGTGAACAATCAGTGATCAACTTTGTGTGACAGCGTGCATGCCCATCTCCAACTTCAACACCGGCAGGCGGCGTCCTCCAATGAGCTAAGCGGGCGCCGCTCCACCAGGCAGTGCCAGCCGGACCGTAGATTGCCCGGTGATCGCACTGATCGTCTCGAAATCCTTGTCGACGTGCAGGACCGCCAGCCCGCAGAGCTCCGCGGTGGCGGCGATGATGAGGTCCGGAATTGACGGCCCACGGTGCTGCCCCCGATCGGCAAGCAGCAACTGGACTTCTAGCGCGCGGTCCTCGATTCTCGGTGTCAAATACTCGACTGGCATCGCAGCCAGCGGTGACTCCCGGAATTCGCGGCGTCCGACCTCGCCCGAGTGAGCCGAGTACCCGATTTCGAGTCGCGTCATGTTGCTGATCCGAACCATCCCCCGCTCGATGCGGGTGACCCATTGGTCCACATCGTCGCTGTACGAAAGTCGCACCAAGGCCGATTTGTCGATCAACCATTCGCTCACCCCCACGCCCCACGCATCAACTCTGCGTCGGCGAGGCCGGAAACGGCTTGTTCGAGGCGCTGGAGATCATCGCGCGTGACCGCACTGCGGGTGACCCGCGCATCCTGGGCAAGGCGCCGACGAATGTACTCAACGCGCGATAGGCCCACCTCGGCCGCCCGCGCATCAATGCCAGCCAACACGTCATCTGGCAAGTCCCGAATCAAGACATCACTCATACACTGATGATATCCCGAGATATCGGGTCGCTGACCGCCAGTTATAACACCACACCAGAGCTGGCACCAGCCGTACGCGTGTAGTACAGCAGCCTTGCACGGCTGGTGCGGTTTACCTAGACTTACTGGTGAGCCGATGCATCGTGGTGTCATCGGAAGTGGACCCCAGGAGTTCCTGCCGGAAGACAGGGCCTGGGGCCGCGTCATTTCTGGGGCACTTCCAGCATGGTTACCTTCGACTCAATGATCCCGAAGTGCTCGGGGTCGCCGCTGCGGAGTTGGGTCACCGCGCCACAGCAAGCATCGGGTATCCACAGCATCGCCTCAGTGGGGCCGCCAACGTGATCGAGATGCAGCCGACCCCCTAGAGCGCGCTTTCGCCGCAGGTAGTCCAAGGTGCGCTGGTCCTCCCGGTCGTCCTTGGGGCCGCGGGATTCCACGATCGCCTGCGCGACACCCAAGGCCACCAGCTCGGGCAGTAGCAGTTCCATGCAGATCCGGCGCCGACGTTCCGGGTGCTCGGTGATGCCAGGCCGGGATCGGACGACCACGAGGTGCTCAACGTCGAGCCCTGCGACGGTCTTGGCAATCGTGCGCTGCCGGCCGCGGTCCTCATCGCGCCAATGCAGCTTGCGATGTCGACTCCCTACGAGCAGCGCCCGCATCGCCTCCCGCGCATGCTCAGCACGGCCTGCTTCGCTGATGACCGCGCTGAGGATGTACGTACCGGGATCAACACGTTGATTAGACCCCGATTCATCAATCCAGGCATCGAACGGACTCATGGGCGGTGACGGTATCGGTCCAAGGAGCAGGTTCGCCGGGATCGCCACTCGTGCCGAACCACTAATTTCCAGGTTTACGGAAGACAGCGCCCAACAGTCGCACACCGCTCCCCGCCATTTCATGGCGGGCAGATCGTCAGATCGAGTTCAACGTTGAGGTAACGACAGGCTTGAAGCCCGCCGCTACCGCGCAGTACACGATATCGGCCAACGCCGGCGAGGCCGGTTGCCGCCAGAAACGAATGAGCTCCGCAATCAACGCCGTCCGATAGAACGCCATGTACAGCAGACGCTGACGCAGCGAGTCCGCCGAATCATCCAGATCCAGCGGACCGTTCATATGCGGACTGGTCGCATTGCCGTCGTGACGCTGAGCGACCTCGGCATCGTACGAATCCCAGTCCACGGCGCCCTGGCTCAGCTGATTCAAGAACGTCAGGTCCGCCGCCTCGGCAACGTGAATCGGTCCATCCGCGCCACGCACCGGACCATCCGGGCCCACCGCACCCGCCGTGGCCACCGCCGACTCCACCACACTCCGAGTGATCACCGCAGCCACCGATATCGACGCCGGACCCGAGCCCACCGACGCAATCTGCTGAGCCAGCGCCGGATCAATCGTCGCCAACCGATGCTGATGAGCACCATCAAGCACAGGCACAGACCCCGGCGAGTGCAAAATCGACCGCAGCGTCACCGTCTCGAAATCCGACCACCCCGCCGGACGCGGACCCTCCGCAGTGGTCACCAAAGCACTGCGCACAACCCCAGATACTCTGTCGGACAACACATCCGCATGCGCAGTCAACAGATCCGCCGGTCGCCGCCAACCCAAAAACCCCGACGCCCAACTCCACGGCAAAGCAGGATCAATGGGGGCCAACCGCGCCGTCGTCGGAACGAACACCGAAGCAGGCACATACACCCCACCACCAGCACTAGAACCAATGACAAGCTGCGGACCCAGATGCGTACGCACAACGGCCACAGCCCAATTCACAAACCCGGCATCGATCGTGTTCCACGCGGCATCGGTACCGCGAACCAACCCGTCGATCACTTGCCGAGCCAACATCATGTCCGCGCTCACCTCGGGCTCAGGCATGCTCGCTGCTGTTGCCGCACCCGACGTGCCCGCCATCACCGGAGCGGCACCGCCCTGCTGACCCGACGGTGCCGCCGAAGCCGGCGCGGCCGCCGCCGACGCAGGAGCCGTCGGTCCCGCAGCCGTCGGGCTCGCCGCCGACCCACCCCCAGGCGGAACAAACGGGGCCAGCGGGCCACCACCGGAACCTCCAGCCGCGGGCGGATGCGCCATCATCGGCATACCACCGCCACCACCAACCATCGGTCCCGCAGCAGGGCCCGCAGAACCGCCACCAGCAGCCGCCACCGACGGCTGCACCGGACCCTGCAAAGGAGCTGCCACCGCAGGCGCCGCACCCGGATGCTGGGCTACGAACTTCTCCAACGGAGGCGGCGACACCGCACCCGAAGAACCAATACCCGACGCCAACCCCGAATTGAAGCTCGACGCCGCACTCGTCAATGACCCGCCACTACCCAGCGAGTCTGCTGCCGACGCAGGCGAAGTGAACGCATCCGACAGTGACTTGCCCCCACTGCCCAAAGGATTGCTGAGCCCGGAGGGCATCTGCGGCGGCCGCAAACCACCCATCGCCGAACCCGCCGATGGCATGCCCCCACCCGCAGAGCCGCCACTTGCACCGCCCATCGGCAATCCTGCCGCTGGCAGCCCTGTCGTAGTAGACGGAAGCCCGGTCGCGGTTCCTGGTGCGACGGGGGATCCGTCCGTCGTCTCTCGGACGTCGGTTGCGGTGCCGTCCGGTTCGGTACCGAGCTGCTTTACGTCGCCACCATCCTTCCCCGCAGAATCACCGTCTGCGGGGGCCTCCTCTCCGGGTGAATCTGGCACCGGCTTCTCGTCAGCTTCTTTTTGCTCAGTGTTGCTGGCTGGCTCTGCGACGTTATCCCTTGGTGCGTCGGGTGTTTCGCCGACTGGTGCTTCGGGGATGGGTAGGACGGCGGGTGTGGCGGCGATGTCTTCGAGTGCGGTGCTGTAGAGGCTGGCAGCTTCGGCTTTGAACGGGGCCATGGCTGACACTGCGGCCGAGGTGCCGCCGCTGGATTGGGCGGTGTCCCATGCTTCGGCTGCGGCGTCGGCGACGCGGCTGAGGTCGGTCTTCAATCCGGAGACGATTGCGCGGAATGAATCTGCTGCCGTTGCAGTGGATTTGAAGTGGTTGGCGCCGCCATCGGCGTGGTTGACCATTTTGCGCATCAGCGCGATGCGGGCTTCGCCGCCCTGACCTACCAGTAGGCTCGCGCCTTTGGTCATCTCATTTTGCACGGTGTCGGCGTATCCGGATACCGATGTGGCCATGGCTCTTTCGTCGTCGGCCAGTGCCTGCAAATCAGTTTCGCTGATGGACGGCCAATAAGGTAGGACAGTCAGTGACGATGCTCGCCCTGACGGCCGCTGTATGTCCCCTGCGTTTCCGACTACCGCCGCCATTGAAACCTCTCCGGCCTACTCTTCATCCAAACCGCAGGCCGTCCACACCTGGTCCACGGCGTTCTTTTCTGCATCCAAGCTGTACGGCGGGGGCTCAGCCAGCCCACGGGTACGGACCTTCCCATGTTCCGCAACACGGGCTTGGTACACCGAGGCGATGTCAGTGACAGCAACCCTCACAGGTGCGCTGGCGTCAGGATTCTCGGCCAGTGCAACCTTCAGAGCGGTCACCGCGGGAAGAAGGTCAGAGCCAACTCGATCAGGCCTGGGAATGGCGCTATTGATGATGGCGTAGCTGGTGCACAGGGACACGTCTTGGGCGTGTACTTCCGCCGCTGACGGGGTGACACCACCCGGCGCATTGGTTGGTAGGCCTGCGGTCGGCGCAGCGTCGCTGGCCCCGGAGTCACTTCCGCTGCTCGCGAAGACAGCTCCCAGTGTCACGCCAGCGATTAGTGCGACTACTGCGGTGCCAGCAACGCCAGCTGGGATCAGCCAAGGTCGACGTCGCGATGATGCGGACGGCAGAGCCTCTCCAGGCCGTGGTGTCGGCGGTAGCGCGCCATACTGGCCCGGAGCAGGAGGCAGAGGGGCAGCGCTGTACTGCTGATTGGTGCGCATGTCGTGCATCACTGGGTGGTTCATGTTGTCGCGCCTCCCTGCGGCGATCCCGATAACGGTTGTCTACAGCCTACCAACGCCCACCCACTTTGGTCTACACGCTGATCGTTGCCGGCGCGACGGCCGTTATGTCTGCTGCGTTCTCAGCGTCCTGCGTTTCCAACTGTGTCGCGCTGCCGACGTCCCCGGTGGCAACGGTGCTTGCCGCCCGGCTCATGTCCGCCAAGAACGTCGTACGTTGGGCGGGCCATGTGCTGGTGATGGCATTGATTGCCAGTGAAACCCCATCGGGCTGTGCCGCCCCGCTGGCCAAGCTCCCGACACCCTGCGCAGCTCCGGTGGCGCCGCGAGCAGCGACTGTTGCGGCCTCCGCGCCGGTCGTCGCGCCAGATGCAGGCAGAGCAATCGGGTCGACCTTGATGAGATCTCCCGAGCCACCCGACGGTGTTACTGCTGGCATATCGTTATCCCCTCTGCCCCTTCATGGCTGCTGAAAGCTGGTCAGCAACAGGATGTTTGCGAAGTTCCTCGGGGATCAGCTCAGCGCAGCGCTGAAATAGGCGCTCGGAGATGGCATCGATTCCCTTGCGGGCACGTTCAGCGTTGTCGCCCAGGGCCGCGTTGATCTGATCGTTGAGTTCATCCACGGTGAGTTCACGTTGAAGGCCTTCACGCACATCGAGGTCGATCAACCTGCCGCGGGAATCGTGGACCACGATCACGTCGTCGTCATCGTCGCCGCTGGACAAGAACTCTTCGGCTTCCTCGATCCAGTCATAGATCAGTCCCAGCATCGCGTCGTTGGCCTTGAGAGCCGCCGCTGCCGCTGGGTTAGCGGTCGTCGTGGGCGTTGTCACCGGTTGTTTCCTCCTGAGTCGCGGCCGCCCTGCGGCGGCCTGGACGCTTCCTCAACTGCTCCAACTCACCGAACACTGCCTCGGTATTGGCAGGGTGCCGGTGTACCACCCGTCGATCTGGATGGAGATCTCTATCTCGTTCGCCGGTCTGGCCGCCACCCAAGCCGCCCATCATCGGCGGCATCATGCCGCCCATCGGCATACGTGCCCCCGCGCCGCCAGCAGCACCTGATCCGGCAGCCGTGGGTGGAGCTGGTGGCATCGCCGCAATACCAGGAGCCGCAGCAGCAGGCGACGACACCGACGGAGCCGCAGGAAGACCACCGCCACCGCCACCGCCACTGCCGCCAGAACTTGCTGGGGTCGTGCCGAACGTGTCCTCGAAATCGAAATCGTCTTCCTCAGAGCCCAGTTCGGGCGGACTCATCGAGGGAGCTCCACCTAGGCCTGGGATCGACGGCAGCCCTGACAGTGCCGACATGGGAAGTCCACCGCCACCACTGCCGGGCATCAATCCCGATGCCGCTCCAGCGGATTGACCGACTGTGCCCAGAATCGTGCCCATCACTTCACCGGCAGTGTTCGCAGCCGGATCGACAGCCGACGCCAGCGGCTCGACCGGGGGCTTCGCCTCGGCAGGGGGTGGACCCGGCTCGTCAGTGCCGCTGCTGGAGTCCAGGGGCTGCTGCTCGGTGGAATCGGCGGCGAGCTTTGCATCCTCCTCGCTGTCGGACCCCTCGCCTTTGCCGTCCTTGTCAGCGCCCTCTCGCTTCTTGTCAGCACTGGTCTCGGCCGGGTTGTTGTTGTCCTGGTCAGCGCTCGACGGCCCGCCACCGACGATGGGCGGCGGGGCCGGCGGTGGGTCAGGTGCTGTCGTGCTGTCGACGTTGGCCGCGGCCGCATAACGTGTCTGTGCCGCCAGCGCTTCGGCTTTCGCCTCTTGAAGTTTTGTCGTCGCGGTCATCAAGGGTTCGGTCACAGTCCCACCGCTGGAGGCGTACGTCTGCTGCGCCTTGCGATACTGCGCGTTGAGCGCTGTGAACGTTTCCGGTGTGGGCGTCTCGTTCCGCGCCGTCTCCACGGTTGCGCTGGCGGTCTCAGCCGATGCTGCGAGCTGTCGGGCATAGTCAGCGGCGCTGTTCAACCACTGTGCGTGACGCCGGATCTTCTCCCCGGCGGGCTGATCACCCTCATCCCACGCGGAATCGACACCCGCGCCGGTCCGCTCGATGTCTCCTGCGACGGTAGCGAGGTTCTGGGCCGTTGTGCGTAGCTGCCCTGCCAGCGTCCTGAGCGGCTCAGCACCAGCCCCGCCGTGAATCGTGCGGGACCACACTTCCCCGGTGCTCGGATCAGGCACCGCCGGCACCGGCGGCGCCACAGGTAACGACGGCGCCCCGCCACTTTCGCGGGGTAGGTTCGGCGCTGCGCTGGCCGTGGGGGCTGTCCCACCGCTGGCAATGTGCGCTGCGGCCTCCTGGTCGCCCTGTTGCAACGCTGCCCCGGTGAGATCGACTGCGAGACCGCCAGCGGCACGCTGCAAGGCTGCATGGGTGATCAGCATGTCCAGCCCGCTCGCCCACGCCGTGAAGGACGCGGCCACCGCAGTGGACACGGTATCGGAGGCGGCCGGCTGACACTGGGAGCACTGCGCACCCGGCGCGTGACCGGCAAGCGCGCGGCCATGCGATGCCAGCGCCCCCGGATCAACAGCCACCTTCGCCACTACCAGTCCCCCGCTCCGCTATCGGATCGCACCGCCACCACCCCTATCCGCGCGGGCCCTAGCCGTTGCCGGTGATCGCCGAGATCTGCCGAGCCACATCGTCGTCGTGCTGCTCAAAGCCGATCTTATGGTTGCGCAGTTTGGCCGCGTGTGCACGCGCTTCGGCGGCCACCCGCTGATACGCCTGCTGGCGGGCCAGGTTCTCTCCAGCTTTGGACTGCACGAACGGCTCGTAGATCGCCCCGAGTTGTTCGCGCAGCGCCTCGGGCTGCACAGGTGGCTGGCCGCTGGCCTCCACCGCGTCTGCGTACTCCTCCCACTGCGCCGCCAGTTGTGCTTGCGCGTCGGTGTCGAGGGCGATTGCTTCGCCGCCGCTGTTGGCCATCTGAGCACCTTCCTGTCACACATGAATGTATAGAACTGTTCACGTACTGACTCATTGTGTACGGTACGTCTGAGTAAGTGCAACCCTTTCCGCGTGTCGCTAACAGTTAGCACCGCTCCGGTCTGAAAGAGTCTGAGTTTATGGCGATTCGCAGCACACACAAGGGCGACCGAGCGCAACTCGGACCCCGCGTCGATCGGGTTGTCTACGACGCAGTGGCCGCCAACAGCGGTCAGTACGGAGCCGACGGCATACCCATGTCCCAGTGGGTTGCCGACCTCCTAGCAGCCATCGTTGGCCACCCCGAACTCATGCGCGAACTCGACGGCGAAGACGTCGCCCAGATCCTGGCCCGCGCCCTGGACAACCCAGAGCTGCGGCGCACCCACGGCCGCCGACGCGAGGAGGGCCTGCCGCTGGCGATGTAACACACCCAGCCCCTGACTAAAGAAACCTCGTGGCCGGCTAACAGGGGCTACACCCGAACATCTGAATACCGGATCGCGGTAAACCCCCGGAAATGACAAAAGCCCCCGAAGGGGCTCTGTCCCGGTTTCAACCGAAGTGTGCAGCTTCGGTTCGGATTACCGATATCCACATCCCCTCTGGAAGGGACTAGTCTTGATGGACTCGTCTCACGATAGCGCATATCCAGACCTTGTGCCAGACCCGGCACAGGCTGCGTTGGCAAATCGTGATCTTCGTAAAATCAGCCCCACTGGCCAGCTACCCACCCGCCCCGCGGCCGGTGATGCGCGGCCACTATGAGCGCTGCGCTACACACCACTCCCGCAGAGGTGCACCCCGCCGAGGTATGGGCTGGTCTGGCACCTTTAGCTGCGGCTCCAGGCCGCCACCAAATGCGCCTGTGGACCCCCGATACCGGCAAGTTCTCCCAGACCGCCAAACTCACCGCCAAATGGCCCACTCAGCCAGCGGCCGTGTACCTCTACTCAGCAAACGCAACAACCGTCCTTCTAGCGCTAGATTTCGACACAAGCCGAGGCGACGCCGCCGCCGTCGAACGCGACCTGCGCACCGCCGAAAACTGGCTCATCCGCTGCGGTGCCCGCGTCGTCACCGACTACACCGACGACGGCGGCCGCCACCTGCTGTGCCCCCTCGCCATCGGCACCACCGCCTCACTGCCCGAAGTCACCGCCCTCATGCGCGTGCTCGCCGGCCACCTCCCCACCCTGGACATCGCTCCTGCCCTCAACCCCGCCCAAGGCTGCATCAGCCTGCCCGGCACCCTCACCAAACGCGGCGGCTACCGCCATCTCGATGGCACCCTCACCGCCGCCCGAGCAGCCTTCATCGAGCGTTCAGAACCCGGCATGCTCCCCCGGCTCTACCAGCTCCTCGGCATGCTCAAACCCGCCACCCCAGACCCGTCACCTCCCGAGGAGCCACACGACGCCAGCGCGGCCGGCTACACCACCGGGGAAGGTGAAGACCGCCGCCTCACCCCCGCCTACACCCGCACCGACCCCCTACCCGACAGCATCGCCGCCTTCGCCACCCGCGGCGACACCGCCCCCACCGATCGCCCCCACTGGAAAAGTCCAAGCGAAGCCCGCTTCGCCACCGTCGTGGCCGCACTCGACCGCGGCCACACCGCGGCAACGCTGCGCGACCTCATCGCCCCCGACGGCCCATGGCACGACGGCCTCGGACACGCCTACAAACGCTACGGCCACGGCGCCGACCGAGCCCTACTCCGCGACATCGACCGCGCCTTCGACTGGCTCATCGCAAACCCCCTTCTATACCGACGCCCGCAGCACAAGCAGAAGTACACACAGGGGGGTTCTTTAACAACAGCTACTCACAAGAGCGGGTTCACAGGCCCCCCCGAGCTACGCCACTGGCTGGCCAACGCGTTCAGATGGGCCGACCTTGAATATGCTGGGCAGCGTTACCGCTGGACCGTGCACGCTGTGTTGCAAACTCTCGCCGTGCACGCCCTCAAAGCCGGCGACAAAAGCACGGGAACCTGGGTGGTAGGGGTCGGAGGACGAAGTCTTTCCCTCGGCGCTGGGCTACTCAGCCCCGACGCTGTGTGGCGAGTCCTGCGAGATCTCAGGGACCGTCAAGGATCACCGATCGTCCTCGTGCGCAGCCACATGGGTCTAGAGGCCGACTACTACGCTCTGACCAGCCAGAACAACGTAATCAGAGGCCTCAACCACCACTGCGAGCGTGTACGAATCGAAGCAGTCCACGACATATGGCACATCCTGGGACACCACTTACGCCGAATCTACGAACTCATCGCCCACCACGGCCTGACCCATCGCGAAGACATCTACGCCGCCGCTGCGGTATCCCGAAGCACCGGAGACGACGCGGTGCGCCAACTACAAATCCACGGACTCATCGCAGCCACAGCGCCCAAAATGCTTGGGCCAGGGCCAATCACCCCCCACACCCTGGCCGAAGCACATCAACTCCCCCACCTACGAGAACAACGCCAACAGACCTACCGTGAACAACGCGCGCAATGGCAACAATGGCTCGATATCCGGGAACGCCTGAAAAACGCGGACGTCTCTTTCGCCGCTGCGAGCGCACCGGGAGGCGACGCAGACCAATCATCTCCGCCGTACAACGCATTCGCTGACACTAAGGACTACCTGGAGTCAGTTCTGCGCACCGGACCTCCAGAGGACATCGAACGTTTAGAAGATCACGCGATCGGCCTGATCGAAACCATCATGGGGGCAACACTGCTCACTCGACGCGCAGCAGCCCCGCCGAAACCGTCACAGTGACGATACGCGGCCCTTGGAGATAGACGTGCCCAAACCATCACGAGGCGAGGGCATGCGACTGCGCAATGGGCTTGTCGGACGCCTGTGCGAGCATGAGCGCCAGAAGCTAAATGCTAAATGGGGAAAGGGGGTCTCACAGTGGACACCATCGTGATCGCCGTCGGGATGCCGTTTTGTCTCGCATTCTTGGACCAGCCCATCGATGAAGTCGTGACCCTCTGGGAGTCGTGGGTCGAGTCAGGCGAACTTGTTCGCGCGCGCCACGAAGACCCGACCCGCGATGCCGTCATACGACTACGGCCCGCCGTTCTGGGTGTCGCGGAGTTCATCGCGAACGAGCCAGCCGGTCGACTCTTTGCGGACCGGATGCTCTGGTCGCTGCCATCCCTGATAGCGCTCCCTGGCGCTGCTGACTACGCACCGCAGAATTCCCACTATTGGACGCTCCAGATGAACGGATTTGCGGCGAGACCAGAAGTCGCCGCAGACGGGTCGACCGGCCTAGTTTTGTGCAGATGGGACTTCGGCCGGCTGTAGCCACGCGAACCAAGCGCCACGCTGAGGTGGGTGGTTCACCTCCAGCTCAGCCAAGGCCTGGCCCCTCCGCTTGCAGGTCGACTCGTTGCGTGCGGACCTGGCCACCCACCGACGGCAGGCTGACATAAGCCGTCGATGGCGGTCGAATTGCTCTTCGGGCGTCCCGGGCGGACGGGAACCGAGGGGAAGCGACCGAAGAGCTTGTCCGGCCCTCCCCCCCGTGCGGGCGCCGGGGCATCGAGGATCAGCAACCTTCGATCATGTCGCGCACGGGGCCCAGGTCTCGCCCGGAGCCCCCCCGGATCGGCCGAACTATGATCGGGGCGACCTTGGGGCTGGACACCGCCGGTGTGGACGCCTCCGGGCCGCCAACCTCGCCGCATGGGGCGCTGGAGGCGCTTGACCATCGGTCGCTCAACCAGCAAGTCGTGCGTCCCCATCTCTGGCCACGTTGACCCCCCACCCCAGCAGAAGGTTCCCCCCCGATTTCGCTCTCGGTTGGTACCTAAACAGCTTCGCTATCAAAATCCTCCGTCGCACACCGGTAGGCAACGGGTTAGGCGCTATAGGGCCACGTCATCGCTTTGCACTAGGCTCGCATCGCTCCATACTCGTTACTAACGTCACTGTGACGTAAGCCGCGCTAGCTAACTGTTGCCAGCGGCATATCTCCTGGTAGTCGCTGTTCACCGTGCCGTACAGCCATTCTACATTAGAACGCTAGAACGGTTGTACGATACATTCGTTAATTATTTAACGCTTCCAACGTACTATCGTTTCAGTCTTCAACTGTGATAGGCTTACAGCGTTTGATCGGTACAGCGTTTGATCGGTACAGCGTTTGATCGGTACAGCGTTTGATCGGTACAGCGTTTGATCGGTACAGCGTTTGATCGGTATCTCAATGCTTCGATAGAAAGACACAAACCAATGGCGAAGATTCTCGTCACCCACTCACGAAAGGGTGGCGTCGGAAAAAGCACCAGCGCGTACGAAGTCGCATATTCGCTCGATGCCGTCCTGGTGGACCTCGAGCACGACATCGCCGGCGTCACGTCGATATGGGGGGACCGGCCACTCGACCGAGCCAGGGTTCCAATCCTGGACGCACTTGCGACCGGCCGGACCCCGAAACCCCTCAAGGGGTACCGCAAGCCTCGGCTTGTGCCAGGGCACCCGCACCTTGACAAGGAAGCGCCCAGCCGCGAGCAGATGTCAGAGGCCCTGCTGAAATGGGCGGCGGAGTGGGACACCGATTGGGTCGTTGTCGACACGCATCCGGGGGCCGGTGAGCACACGCATGGTGCCCTTGCTGTGGCAGATGTCGTCCTGGCGCCTACAACCCTAGATCTCCTGGATCTTCGAGGGTTGGAGCAGCTGGTGGACGAGATGGTCGACTACCCGATTGTGGTGCTGCCGACCAAGGTCCGCGCAGTCCCGGCCGCAGTCGGGCTGAAGAAGCTTGAGCAGATCACCGCTGGAACTCCCGTTCAGATCGCACCGCCGATCCCGTTGGTCGCCGACCTGCCCAAACGAACCAAGCGGATTGCTATCACGTCTGAAGAGCCGCCCGCTAAGCCGTTCCGGCTCCTGGCTGAGCGCTACAAACTGGTGTGCGAATTCGTGAAGGAGTACGTGAATGAGTAACGGGATGGACATCCTCAAGGCGCAGCGGGACAAACGCAAGTCGGTGGGCAACGAGATGCCCAAGCCGATGCACGGCCCCCGGGCTACGCCGGTGAGCATCCCTGTCACGAGTGAAGGGGCGGGGGAGCCCACGTCGCCGTCTGTGCCGGCGGCGACGGAAACGCCCGCTTCGTCAGTGGCACTGTCGGCCCCGTCGACTGAGCCTGCCGTGACGCCGAGCGCCAAGGCGAAACGTCCAGCAGCACGGGACAAGTCGGACAAAGCTGCGCCGAGCCAGCCAGCTAGCAACAGCTCCGAGCTTTACCCGACAACGGCGTACCTGGAACTGGAAGAGGACAAGTACATACGTCGTGCGCTTGAAGCCGGGCGATACGGCAAGCCCAAGGTCACCTCGGCAAGCGCGGTCATCCGCTATGCGGTGCGTCACTTGGCCGAACACATGACTCCCGAACAGGTTGTCGCCGCGATCCGCGAAGCTGCGCCCGAAACGTCCAACCAGGGGAGAATCCGCCTTTAATCGCTCTACCGTTCTATCGATAGAACTCGCCGACGCGCCACGATCATCCATTGTGCACTGTTGCGCTATATGTATGCCAACAGTGCATGTAAACTCTGCGGCAACGTGGCGGCGCGGGCACTCACCACCACGTCCACTAAGTGACCACTGCGCAAGGGGACTGGGAGGCGATCATTACGGCCGTCGTGGACCAGGACCACCCCGGCGACCCCGATGTCGCCCTACTCGCACGCCACGTCAAAGCACGCCTACGTCGGCAGGGAATGTCGGTGCTCGCCGCATCGGAGTATGGAATCCTGTCGCGCTCGACGCTGACGGCCATCACTCAGGGTGCCGACCGGGTGCCGAGCTACCGGACGCTATCCAAGCTCGATGACCTGCTGAGCTGGGAGCCTGGATCAGCAGAGCGGGCTCTGCATGGCGGAGAACCGGTACCGCGCGAGGACGGCGTCTACGGCAAACTGCCGGCCCCACCTACCGACGCACCGGAAGAGGACGTCGCCGCGGCGACGGCAGCGCTCAACGATGTCTTCGACACGAGTTTCGAGGACCCGGCCGGCTGGGACTATAACCACCTGCTCCGGTGGATTGATCAGCGCCTACGCGAACTCAACATGACGAAATCCAAGTTCGCCGCCATTGGGGGACCGGCCCGCGCGACGCTGGCGACTCTAGGTAAGCGGGGCTTTGGCCCGAGCGCAGAAACCCTTGATCGGATCGACACATTCTTGCTGTGGGAGCGTGGATCTGCACTCACAGCTCTTCGCGGCGGCACGCCGGTGCGCAAAGGCCCCAAGGTGGCGCCGAACCCGGCACTGGTCCCGCTCAACGGTGCCCTGGACACACTCAATGCTGTGAAGGTGCGTCTGACCCGCCAGAGTCAGAGCCTTTCTCAGCTACATTCGGATGTAGACGAGGCGCTGGAGCGTGTCAGCGTCGCGATCAGTGAACTTGGTGACAGAGAACGCCTTGATGCGTTGCTGTTGTCGGAGATGGGCGACCCCGAACAGGGTGATGCCGCAGGAACGGGAGAAATCCATGACTAGCGGTATTGCAGTAGGGGAGCGCCGACTATGGCCGACACCGAGGACCAGGGTCTGTTCAGCGTCGAGGAATCGGAGCACAGTCACAGTGACCGAGTGGATGCGCCAAGCCGTCGAACAGGTGTACCGCCAACAGATCGGGACACCTCCGGGGTGGTCCCCGGAGCAGACAGAGCTGTTTCTGAGCCTGGTGACCCAGCGGCTGGACGATCAGGCCGCGGCCCTGGCACTGGAGCTGGGGGAGCAGGCGGTGCAGAGCTGGACCCAGCAGCACAACGGCCAGCCGGACCACGAGACGACAGTCGGCCTGCACGAGACGGCTCTACAGAACGCACGCGAAGCGATCGTGCGCCAGAGCCTGTACGACCTCATTCCGCAGCCACCGGAGGGACGCGACAGCCCGCCGCCAACACCGGCCGATATTCCCTGGACTCAACGGTGGCGGCATCTGATCTATCGGGCCGAGCCGAGCGAGCAGATCGAGGAACTCGCAGACCATCTGTGGCCGGACCGCAGCGCGATGTTCCGGGTCAAGGCGGCATTTCTGCTAGCAACCCGGCTGGAAGAAAACCGGGCGATTCCCACCGCCCCGGGCCAGCGCCTGACCCACGACCTGGGAGTCGAGGTCGCCGAAGCGATGACAGCCGAGGGGTATCCGGGCGAGTAGCCCGCAGGCGTAAAGCTCAACCTCTGGCCGAGGACGATCCGCAACTTGCGCTGTTCGCCGAGGACTCCTTCGACCTGCCGACCGATCCGCGCATCATCGACCCCGGTGGCGCTCCACTGCCGCCGCTCATACCGGCAGCACCCGACCAGGACAGCGCCCAACCCGACCACGGGCACTCAGCCGCTATCGATGCCCTGACCCTCAAGCGGCCCGCACGCACCGTACCGATCGGCGACGACACCACCGCCACTACGCTCACCGCTGCCTCACTGGCCACCGCCCCGGCCGCGACGGCGCAGCCTCCCGCAACCCCTACCGTCGCCGCCAGCGACGCGACCGTCAGTGACCCCGAGACGGGCGCATTGCCATTGCCGCCGGCCATCGACTACCGGCCCGGCACCACCATCGCGGTCCCGTCAGGCGCCAAGGCCCGGCTCACCGCCAACCTTGCCGCCATCGACACGCTTATCGCGCTCCAAGGCCAACAGCGCCACGCCACCGCCGCCGAACAAGACACCTTGGCCCGCTGGTCGGGGTGGGGCGCGATCCCCGAGGTCTTCGACACCCGCACCGACACCTACGCGGCCCAGCGCGACTACCTCAAAGAGGCACTGGGCACCGACCAATATCAGGCTGCCTCTAGAAGTACGCTCAATGCCCACTACACCGACCCCGCCATCGCTGAGCAGATGTGGAAAGCGTTGCAGCACGCCGGATTTACCGGCGGCCGGGTCCTGGAGCCCGGGTGTGGCGCGGGAACGTTCATCGGCCTGGCGCCCGAGGCGGCGCAGATGGTCGGCGTAGAGAAAGACCCCATCAGCGCCGCCATCGCCGCCCACCTCTACCCCTCAGCTCAAGTCCGAGCCGAAGGCTACGAAACAACCAACGTCCCCAACGGCTCCTTTGCCGCGGTAATCGGCAACGTCCCGTTCGGAAACTTCGCCCTACGCGACCCCGCCTACAACCCTCGCCGACTGTCCATCCACAACCACTTCATCGTCAAGTCCCTGGACCTCACGGCCCCCGGCGGCTACCAGATCGTTCTCACCAGCCGCTTCACCATGGACAACGCCGATCCCAAAGCGCGCCGCGAAATCCTGTCCCGCGCCGATCTCCTCGGAGCAATACGTTTGCCGTCCAACGCCTTCCGGCGTGTGGCGGGCACCGAAGTAGTCACCGACATCCTCGTGCTGCGCCGCCGCGAAGCCGACCGAGTTATCGAAGACGGCGCTGACGACTGGCTACACACTGCACCGCTGACCGTGGCCGCCGATGACGGCCCCGACACCGAAATCGACATCAACGCCTACTTTCACCGCCACCCCGACAACATCCTCGGCCAGCCCAGCCTCGGCCACGGAATCCACGGCCATCAGACCCTTAACGTGGCTGCCGACGAATCCAGTCCATTGGCCCTGCAAGTCGGGCACCGCCTGCGCGCCATCATCGACGGTGCACTGGATCGCGGCCAAGGGCTCACCGCCACCGCCGCCACGTTGACCGAGGTCAACGACGTCAGTTTCGATCCCGGCCTCATCACCGCCGCTACCACAAGGCTCCCGGCGCGCGACACCCTGCGATTCGATGAAGCATCCGATGAGTTCCAGACCTGGACAGAGGACACCTGGAAGACCGCGAAGGTCTTCAACACCCGCAAGCAGGAGACCATCCACCTGCTCAAGCTGCGTGACGTCGCCAACGCGGTCGTCTCATCGCAACGCGCGGGCCAGCCCAGCGATGTCCGTGAACAACTGCGCGGTGAACTCAACCGGCTCTATGACACCTACGTCGCCAAACACGGACCTATCCAACGCTTCAAGTGGAGCAAGCCGTCAGTCATCACCCAGGACCGCCACGACAAGACGCTAGCGAAATCCATCGAACGGTGGCGGCAGAAAAACCCCGAGCAGCACACTGTGCCCGCCGAGCTCCTCGAAACGTGGGACGAGCAGGCATGGGAAACACCCAGCCAGTACAAGATGCGCCCGCACATCGTCACCGCGCTGCGCAACGACCCCGGTTGGACCACAGTTCTGGCGTTAGAGGGCTACGACGAACTCACCGGACAGACACGCAAGGCACCGATCTTCTCGGTAGACCTGCTGAGCCCACCGCAGGTCCGAGACCGCGCTGAGACCGCCGAAGAGGCCCTCGCTATCAGCCTGGATCAAAACGGTGGCGTGGACATCCTGCACATCGCCGCCCTGCTGAACATCGACCCTGCTGCCGCGCGAGAAAAGATGCGTGGTCTGGTCTTTCCCTCCCTGCGCGACCCCGACATTCTCATCCCCGCAACGCAGGCACTATCCGGCAACGTCCGCCAGCAGCTACGACAAGCACAGGCAGCCGCCGAACACGACCCGCGCTTCCACGAGTACGTCGCTGCGCTGCGCGAAGTCCAGCCAGTCGACCGCGAAGCCAGCCAAATCAGCGCTCGCCCCGGATCACCCTGGATCGACGCCAAGTACATCGCCCAGTTCGCCAGCGAGACCTTCAAAGCCGCTGACGCGACACCAGTGGACGTCAAGGCCGACCACGTACAGGGAGTCTGGTCGATCGAATGCCAAAGCCGAAACACTGCCGCCATGACCGAGACCTGGGGTACCCGGTTCCCTAAACGCGATGCCATCTCCTTGCTCGAAATGGTCTGCAATAACCAAGAAATCGCCATCCGATACACAAAAGAGGAGACCGAAACCACCGGCCGGACCGGTGTCAACCGCAACGCCACCGTCGCCGCGCAAGCCAAAGCCACCAAGATCAGCGATGCGTTCCAGAACTGGGTATTCGCCGATGACACCCGCCGCACCGAACTAGTTGCCACCTACAACGAGCGCTTCAACAGCCTGCGCGCACCCAAGTACAGCGGAGCAGCATTAACGCTGCCCGGTCTGTCACACCGGTTCACCCCACACACCCATCAACGCGACGCGGTAGCCCGCATCATCGCAGAGCCCAACGTTCTTCTCGATCACGTTGTGGGAGCAGGGAAATCGGGAACCATGTTCATGGCAGCCATGGAACTGCGCCGCCTCGGACTGGCCCGCCAACCCTGGATCGTGGTCCCCAACCACATCATCGAACAAGTTGGTAAGGAAGCCAAGTGGTGGTACCCCGGCGCGGAAATCCTGCTCGGCACACCCGGAACCGATGCAGTAGGCCGGCGCCGATTCGTGGCCCAATCAGCCACCTCGGACTGGGATATGGTGATCGCCCCCGAGTCGTTGTTCATGGGTATCCCCGTCGGCCACGACGCCCAGCGCGACTACATCGCCCGAGAATCCAAGATGCTGCGCGAATCACTGGAGAACATCACCGGAGATAACGCCACCGCCGCCACCGTCAAACGGCTCGAGGCGGCACTGCAACGCTACGAATCCAAGCTCGAGAAACTCACCGACCAAGAAGGCAAAGACACCGGACTTCTGTTCGAACACACCGGGTGTGACTACCTGATGATTGACGAAGCCCACATGTACAAAAACCGGACCCGCCTGAGCCCCGTCAAGGAACTCGCCTGCCCGGACGGCTCCGACCGCGCCGACGACCTGGCCATGAAAATGGAACTCCTACGCAACCGCCGACGCGAGGACGCCATCGCCGCCGGCCGCACACCCACCCCCGCCGACGAGCGAGTCGCCACCTTCGCTACCGGAACCCCGATCGCAAACTCCCTCGGCGAGCTATACGTCATGCAACGCTACCTACGCCCCGACCTGCTCGAAGACGCCGGAGTGCTGCACATCAACGACTGGGCAACGACGTTCACCGCCACCGTCAACACCGTCGAAGTCAACGCGACCGGCACACAGCTCAAGCCAGTCACCCGAGTCGGAAAATTCTGCAACCTCCAAGAGCTGCTGCGTATCTCGTCGGTCTTCACCGATGTCATCACCCGCGACCAAATCGGCTTGAAACTGCCCGAACTCAGCAACGACGGCAAGCGCACCATCGTCAGCATCCCCGCCGACCAAACCCTTCGGGACTTCATCACCGACCTCGGCTACCGAGCCGGCACTCTCGATCCGAAAAACCTTGCCCGCGACAACATCCTGAAAATCTCCAACGATGGCCGCGAAGCCAGTCTCGACCCGCGCATGGTCCACCTGCCCGAACCAACCCACTCTCGGACCGCCGCAGTCGCTGAGAACATCATGGCCGTGCACCAGCAGTACGCCGACACGATCTACAAAGACCCCCAATACGGTCACGACATGCCCACACCCGGCGGGCTGCAAATCGTCTTCTGCGACCGCGGCACCCCCAGCAAAGGCAGCAAGAAAAAGAACGACTTCAACATGTACGGCGCTATCCGCGACGACCTGATCGCCCGGGGGATGCCCGCCGAGAAGATCCGCTTCATCCACGACGCCGAAAAAGCCGAAGACAAGCTGCGCTTGTTCGATGACTGCAACCGCGGCCAGGTCTCGGTGCTCATCGGCTCCACCGAGAAAATGGGCACCGGAACCAACGTCCAAACCCGCGCTGTCGCACTGCATCACGTCGATGTTCCATGGCGGCCGGCCGATCTCGAACAGCGCGAAGGCCGCATCATCCGGCAAGGAAACCAAAACGAGACCGTCAGCATCTTCAACTACGTCGTAGAAGGCTCCTATGACGTGGTGATGTGGCAGAAAATTGAAGCCAAATCACTGTTCATCGCGCAGGTCAAACGTGCCGACATCAGCGTCGATGAAGTCGATGACATCGGTGGCAACGAAATGACTGTCGCGGCCGCCGAAACCAAGGCGCTGGCCACCGGAGACCCCCGCTACGTCCGCCAGGTCCAGCTCCAAGACGACATCGAACACCTCGCCGCTCTCGAACGGGCCTACCACGACGGCATGGCGGCCCGCGACCGCGATATCCGACAGCGCCAGCGCCAACTGGACATCACCACCTCCCAACTTGACGCCCTCACACCCACCGTGGACGCCATGGCGTCCCGGCCCGCCGACGCCCCCGTCGACATCGTGGTCGAAGGACGTCGCTACCCAGAACGCAAAGACTGCGCCGCCCCCTTCGCCGAAGTCTGCCGCCGCGTGTACGGCTCGTTGAACAACTCGGCATCCTGGGATAGCCAGCCCCTGAACACCGCGATCAACGGCATGGCTCTACACGCCCGCCGCGACCACGTGGGCGATCGGCTCTGGATCACCCTCGAAGGCCCCTCGGCAGAAATCGCGTTCACCATCCAAGACCTGCACGACAGCGCACCCAAGGTAGGGGAGACCAACGGGGCCAGCAGCGCCAAAGCGCGCGGCCTGCTGACCCGAGTGGAAAACCTTTACAAAGACCTTCCCGCCCATCGCGATCGACTCCAGCTCCAGCACGACCACCTCACCCACGCACTCACCGATCTCACCAACACCGAGGTCGAACCATTCGACCGCGGCGACGAGCTGGCCGCCAAACGCGAAGAACACACCACCCTGACCACACTGCTGCAACTGGAGGCCCAGTCCGAAGCAGCCAAGGCAAAGGCCGCCGAAGCACAGCAGCGATTGTTGGCCGCCGGCCGCCAACCAGGCTGGTCACTGCACCTGAACCCCACCCCATTCCTGATCGGAGAATCCGGGCTCGCCACCGCCGACCAATACCGGTTCGCGCAAGGGCTCGCTGAACAGGCCCGCGCCAGCGAGTACCGAGACGCCCAGCGTGAGGACCACCAAGAGCGCAGTGACGATGGGAGGACATTGTGAGCGCCCCAACGCCGCCCTCAGCAGATCCATGGTGGAGCTACGCGGTCGGAACCGCCGCCGCCCTACGGTCAGGCAAGGAACCGCCGACCGTGGCTGTACACGGCCCATTCCTGAACTCCAACGAGGTCGCCCGACTGAGCAGCCCCGCCACCTACAGCCGTCTCGCCGCCGGCGACGGCAACTATGAACGCGCCCAAGCACCGTTCATGGTCAACCCGGTCCTGATGGCCGCCGCCATGGCCGGCCAAGGTGTCGTCAACAGCCGACGACGACGTGACGCGGACCGCAGCAGTCAACCCCAATGGACCAACTACCGCGACGCCGCTGTCTTGACCACCAACCAGCGGCTGATGTGCAGCCGCCCCCAAGGCGGGTGGACATCGTTCTGGTACAGCGAAATGGCTGAGTTCTACCCCGATCCCCACCGCCGGGCAGTCACCATGTCCTTCGCCGACGACCACACACCGCCACTGCAACTAGCCGGGCCCGCGGTCCCTGCTATCGCGCTCTGGGTCGGACACTCCGTCTACGGGGACCGATGGCACGAAGACCCCCGCTTGGCCGCCCTGCTGCCCAGCCAGGCATCCCAGGAGACCACCACACCCCAGCAGGCCGCCGAGCGCCCCGCTGCTGCAAGCGAGGACGGTCTCACCGCCGAGCAGCAGGCCTGGTGGGAGCGTCACCGCCCCCGCCACAGCCGCCACCACAGCTCCCAGGGCGGGCTGGAGCTATGAGCACCCGCACCCTGCCGCCGCTGGTCATCGCCGCCGAGCTAGGTCGCTACGCCAGCTCCCGATTCGACCACCTCACCGACGGGCGTCCGCTCTACATTCCCGGCTTTCGCGCCGAAGCTGACCCTGTGGTGGCCGCCGCGCAGGCCTCGCTCTACCACCACCCATACAGCGTCAGCCAACTACCGCTGCTTACAGTCCACTTCGACACTATGCTCGACCCCGAACCCGCCACCGCGTGGTTGGTCAGCCTGGCCCACCTTGCCCACCACGACTGCCCCGCATGCGTGAGCACCTGGACAGAAGCCGAGCGCTGCGCCCAGGAACTACCAACCGCCAGCCCTCAGTTTCACGTCGTGGAAACCCCGACCGCTGTCGTGCTGCTGCACTACGAAGACCACCCCTAGTTAGCGGTTCCCACCTTCGGGAAGATACACCGGATGCGACTCCAGCCCACGCGATGTGACAGCACAGCTGCATACTGCGCACCGACCTGCTGGGAGGCATCCGACATTCCCGGAGACGGCATGGACATCACGACCCCTTTCCGCTGGCCACCTTCGCCGGCAACACCACATCGACAGGAGAGCCATCGTGCGTTCGCCAGGTCGCAGTCATGCTGTCAGCGTTCACTTCCAAGATGCTGGAGATCTGCCCTGACAAGGCCGAAAGCCACGGTCCCTCCATTTGTCGCACGTTGAGGACAGCGTGCAGATCCAAGCTCCGCCCTTGCCGCAGCAAACGATTCAACATGGAGACCGTCTCCTCGGACTCCGCTCGTGCCACATAGCCTTCGCGCGTTAGAACTGGCGGGAAGCCGTCAATCAGGTGATCGTCAATGTCGACAACCACCACTACCGCAGGGACGTTCTCGCCCAGGTCGCGCTGCTCACCGGCGCGCGGTCTGTGCAATTCAGCGAAATCCCTTGCCCCAGCCTGCAATAACGTACGCGCTCGCTCTTCGATCAGGTGGTTGACCTGTCCAACTTCCCCCTGTGTGGTCAGCACCTCAACCCCACGCCGAGGAGGCCGTGCGGCCAGCGACTCGACCATCAGCTCGACTGCCCTGCAACGACCGAACCGCGACGCACCGATCACCGCCACGTGCGGACCGTCCCCCCCGGCAGCCATCTCCTCGATACCAACCCAGCAAGGACGACCAGCGGCCTTGCCGATCACGACCTGGAGGGCGCTGTCAGCGTGAGTGACGGCACGCAGAGCCACCGGATACGGCGTACCCGGGAACCGTCGTTGATGGTCGCGCGCTGCGCGTTTGCGTGCATTCGATGACGCCATGAAATCACGAATCCCTTCAAAGACACGTGTGCGTAGCTGCCCACATCAACCGACGCACGATCTTTGTCGGGAGCGCGTGACCCGGTGAGTCTGGTCCCCGGAAAGTAGTTCGGTTCGGTGGCAATTCCGATGTGGGCGGAACTGCGACGCGACCGGGGGAGTCCGCCTTCGCGCAATGGCGTTGCCTGCCAAGATACCTCATCGACTGCCTAATCTGGCGCTATGCGGTGGAGCCGTCGAGGGCCTGCTCCAGTTCGTCGGCGTAGTCGGTGATTTTGTCGCGCTCCGCGCCCAGCGCCCGCATCACGGCGCGGGCTTCCGCGCTCTTGAGGACTTCGGGCATCCGTGTCACCACGGCTCCCAACTGCTCGGCAGCGTTGCGCAGCCGGTATGAGCGCATCCGCGGGTCGGTCTCTAGCGGGAATACGAGGCTGTGGACCGGGTCCACCTCGAACTCGACGGGCGTCTCTTCGTTATGCCGAGGGTCATCACTACCGGCGATGATGCGTGCATAGGTGTGATCTAGGACAATCAGCCGCCGCATCTCGGACTCCATCCGCGCGACGAGGATCAGCAAGGTTCTCGGAATCTGCACATAGACGTCACTGACGGCATTTTCAGGTGAAAAGCCATACGCCCGAACCGTTTCGGCCGCCTCTCGCACCTCAGCGATCAGGTATCGCACACCAGCGACGTCACACCGAATGACATTCCCACCCTCGCGATCTCGGCGGATCTGCTCCACTGTCTCGCGACTCCATCCCTGAAAGCGTCCACCGACGACAGCATCCGGGGCAACAAAACGGCCCGCCCTGATCTCCGAGTTGAGTGCATCCCTGCTAATCCCCAGCTCATCAGCTACTTGCGTGCTGCTCAAATAATTCTTCATGGGCCAAGTATAGAGCTAAACACATTTGTGCGCCACAATTGTGCGACTACGTTGTAGTGTGTCCTCCACTCGGAGTGGTCGTTGCCGACAACCGAGCCCGAGACCTCGGTAAACGACAAATCTGCATCAGATCAAATGAGAAAGCCATGCTGTCCCCAGGCGTAGCGAGAAGGCCCCCGGGCAGATGGGCGACCGGGCATGCATGTCCGCCATGCCGACAGCTCGCGCCGCCCCCGCGGACGTTGCGTCACTGTGACGTTTTGGCCCAGTTTCAGTGCGTGCGGTAGGCGTGTGCGCGATGCTCGATCCGGCCGACGTAAAGCGTGTGGTCGTCGGGGAGTAGACGAAACGTCACCCGGTAGCTTCCTCGCCGCGCTACACGCCAGCCTTCCAGTTCGAACCGCAAGGGCTTGGACATGAGGTACGGATCTGTGGGCAACGTGGCGGTGATGAACTCGGCCATCGCTGCGGACACCTTGTGTGGCAGGCGGTCTAACGCGCGCATCGCGCCCGGCGACAGCTGAACCAACCATGGCTGTGGTTCGCTCACCGCAACCCGTACCGTTGCCGCAGGTCCGCACCTGACACGGCGTTGCCGGCCGCATAGTCGGCATCGGCTTGTCGAAGTTCCTCGACCAGTCCAGGTGTGCGCAGCGCGTGCAAGGTTTCATTCAGTGACTCCAGGTCGTCGGCAGACATGATCACGGCCGCGACCCGTCCGTGACGCGTGATCTGGATGATCTCGTGCGTCGTGTCGGCTTCCTCTACGAGCGCCGACAGCTTGTCTTTGGCTTCACTCAGCGGTACATTCCTCATGCGTCGAGTATAGCCAGGTTTCTGGCCTGTGACTAGCCTGATATTTGGCCGATAACTTAGATTATGTCAACCTGTCAGATAGCCCCATGTCCGACACCCGAATTCGCGCGGCAACAACAATAATTGTCCGGACTCGGTTGCATCTGGCGGCTTTCGCAATGAACCTGGCGGTCGCGGAAATGAGGCGGGTGTCTCGATTCGAGTTGGCAGGGCCGGCCTTCGGCATGGGCAGCAGCCGTCTCGGTTGCGCTGTCGGTGGGTAGTGTCATGATCGCGTACGTGGTGACCCTGTCTTCGTCAGTGCTACGACCCTCCTTCTGGCTGGTCGCAGGCTTAGCCTGGTCGGGCGATGCACTGAGCGGAGCTCCATCGGCTATCGCTATCGCCCCAGACGCTTTGCAAGTCCAACTGCTCAGGACGCCGACACGCCAGGTCTTGGACCTCGCGCGCTACTTCGCGAGCCACAGCCAATACCGCGTTGTATTCCTCGCCGAGCTGACTCGCTGGCTCGACCACTTTGGACGCACGTGGTCCTCGGATGGAATCGACTTTGACCAGGCTCTCTACGACATCACCGAAGTGCTACCCGGGCTCTACTTAGGACTTGATCATCGCTCGTACTGCATTGTCTGCGACGCCTCCCGCCAAGGCATGGTCATCCATTACCCCGAGAGCCGAGAACAGCTCACAGAAGCCGACCGCAACACAACCCGACTCGGGCTTACTCAAACAATCACCGAGAGCTGGCCAGCCTACATCCAATCCATCCAGGGCGACTAACGCCGACACGCGGGCTCGATCCGCCATCTCAGATGAGACGGCGACCCAGGTATGCGCCTCAGGCGAGCTGGCGTACCTGCATCAGGCCGCCAGGTCTGTTGAGAACAGACAGCCGCCGCCGATCCACCGGCTACCGCAACAGGCTCGACGCCAACCCCCGGAACGCTCACGCTCAGGTTCTACGACGGGGGCTGGCGGTGTCGGTAGGACGCGGTCGCGGGGTCGGGTTACGTGGCCAGGTCCTCAGCGTGCTCGGTAAGCCCTGGACGGGGCCAAATCCCGTAGTGCCGGCGCACTGCTCGAATGGCGTTCAAGTAGGCCTGCTCGTCGGTGCGCCGTTCTTTGGGCGAATCCCAATTCTTGCCGAAACGTAGATCTGCGGCCTGGATGTTCAGTATTTCCAGCGGGTACGGGTGTACCCCGCCGGGTGACGACCACAGGTCGATGCGATATTCACCGCGGTGGTCTGCCCCCACCCGGCGCAAGTTCGCATCAAGTAGCGGTTGGCCGTAGTGGCGGTCCAACGTGTAGACGAGGATTCGCTCACCGGTGTCGAGGTTGTCGAACTGGGCGCCGGACAGGCTGAGGTGCTCCGGGTCACGGACAGTCGCTGGTAGGGGGATGCCGTTAGTCTTGGCAACCGTGCCGCTCGCAGCAGTTTTCGTGTGGGTCCACCCACTCGCTGGCCGTGCCAGCGGGCCGTAAACAGCTTCTACCTCAGCGGTGACGTATTCACGCTGACGGTCATCACCTAGCCGCATGTCCGAGCAAATCGTCGGGTACATGCCCGCGTCGACGAGATCGCCCACCCGATTACGCGAAACGCCGAGAGTTTCACCGATCGCTTTATCGGTGAGGCCCTGTTCGCGCAGGCCCCACGCCAGGGCGCCAGCGATGCAACCCGCCGCAGTCCGTGCGAGCTCTTCGCGATACTTAGCTTCGGCCAAAACATCCCGCGCTTGGTCGATCATTGTCGTCCGCCGCTTGTCTGTGTTCTCCACACCAACCATGAAAGCACACACTAGATGCAATGCACCAAGCGTTTGCAGTGCACACATTGAGTGCACGATGGAGCGCTCAACGATCCGTGGCGGTGGGACTCTCCGCCGAACTTTTCCAACATGGGGACTACTCATGCTGCGCGACGCCCGCCAAGCACGCGATGTCAGACCTCGGTGGCGTCAATATGGCACCGCGCCAATGGTTTTAGCGAGTTCTCACTCCCCTACCCGGTGCCAGCCAAGTTGACCGGCTGTGGTTGGCGGGTGGCACAGCGTCCAGGGCATAGACCTCAACGCAGCGGCGTTAACTGGGGGTGGGTGAAGGAAACGAACCCGAGACCCGAGATATGTACTACACAACTACACGGTTGTGTAGTACACTACTGGGTATGGCCATCGAGTTCACCGAGAGTCCGCTGATTGAAGTCATGGCAGAGGTCATCCCGCCGTCAACCGTGAGGATCTTCCATGTCATGGCTGTTCGCGTGAAGTTCCTCGACCGACTCGATCAAAAGGAGGGCGACCGATGAACATCGACCAGGAGGACCGATACAACAAGCTTGCGGATTGGGCCGAAAGTGCCGACCGCGGCATTCATCCCGAGCGCGGCGAAACGGGCACTGAGGCAACGCGATCAAGCCGTGAACTGATCCGCCGGGCCGGTGGTCGGCCCAGCGTTGACCCCGCCTCCGAACCGGGAGCAGTCTCGCCACGCCGGCAAGTTCGGCTGCCCCGTGCGCTTAGCGAGCGTGTCGACCAGCTAGCCGACCGCGAGAACCGAAGCGCCAGCGATCTCATGCGCGAGGCCATCGCCCAATACGTCGCTACGCACGATGAGCAGCGAGCCGGAGACGAGAAAGGCGGGAAACTCGTGAAAGACCCCGACGTTAGGGCGACGGTCGAGCGTGCACTTGAGGCGGGCCAGCGGCGCGAGGACATCGACATGGTTGTGCGGGCTCGGTACACCTACGAGTGGGGCGGCGGGGATGCGTTGCACCTGGAGCTGGCGGATGAAGTCGAGCGACTGCGCACCCTCGTCGGCAAGCCATAGTCCGCGAAACGTACCAAGAGGAAGAGAGCGATAGGTGAGTGAGGACAAGAACAATGAGGACCGAATCGAGTTTGAGATGAGCACGACCTCCACCAACAGAAACACGCTCGTCCCCGATGTAGAGGGCGTGCTCGACGCGCAGCTCGCCGCCATCTGTGTTGCTCTCAACCAGCGGCCATCCGTGGAGCCACGTTTGACCGCAATAGCCGCAGCCTCGCAATACCGCGAAAAGCTGCGTAAAGCGATGGCGCGCCAGGCGGACGAAGACAGGGAGACCGAGAAGACACAAGGCGCGGCGCCGATGCCTCCGATGCCTCAGGTTCCGTGTTCGGGCGACGACCCCGCTCAGCCCGCAATAGAATACGGAGAGAACGGAATTCGTGCATGACTGGATCCGGCTTCGACAGTGGGCGGTGTGAATCTGCATCGGAGAGGTTGCCACAGCAGCAGGGGCGGTTGCGCTTCGGCTATTCCGACCTGGTTGCAGAGCAAGGAGATTCGTCAAACATGAGACTTGAACGCCCGAGCCCATGGCCTCGGGCGCAGCGACTCGGTGCACCGGCGAAGTGGGCCATTCTTGCCCTCGCCGTGTTTGTGGTGGCGCTCGGCGGCGTAGTCGCTGTTCAGAGGATCACGACCACGACATCGCCTCCTAGCCCGTCGCTGCCGGCCCAGTTCGCTGAGTGGATGTCGGCGAATACTAGAAGCGACATCCAGATCAGCAGAGTCTCCTGCCTAGACCCCGCCGCTGGCGGAGCGCTCGTCACATGTCAGTTCACCGCGACGGTCGACTCTCCCGGCGGGACGTCCACCTATTTTCACGACTTCAAATGCCCAGCCACTCTCGACCTCGCAGGCAAGGTCACGCACGTGGAATGCCCGACCGACAGTGCGTGGATGTTCTCGGAGACCACTGCTGTACCCGCAGTATGAACCGTGCTTGGAATCCCCCCGGCTTTAGCCGTGGGGAGGACCCCTGGGAAATCTGAAAGGCGGAACGCGTTGCCGGACAAACAGGCTTGGCTAGATGAACGCGCGGCGGTCCTGATTGCCCGCATCAGTGATCGTGGCATGGTGCTCTCCCACGAGGCGGCCTGCACGCTCCTTGCTGAGCGCCACGCCACCGTGGCCAGCCAGCTAGGTATCAGCGAACGGTCCGCACAGCCTCTACTCGATCACGCCGCCCTCGATGCTCTCGCCGACGAAATCGTCGCCTCATTCACCGATGAGGAACCGGGCGAGAATCTCTTCGCCCTTGCCCGGACGGTGCACATCAGCGTGTCGGTGTTCGGACGCTTGATCAGCGGCCTGGCCGAGACGTTGCTGTTCTACCAGAGCACGACGGCAACCACCGCCGCAGAACGAGCCGCGCGCCAACGCGAGACGGCGCAACTGCTGTCCATCGCAGGCATGATTCAAGCCGAGCACACCCAAGGTCCCATCGCCGCTCCCCCGGCGCTGCTTGCCCGCATAGCGCGGACGTTGACCACCGCAGCCGATCTGACCGACAACGACGCATTAACCCAGGCGCTGCGCCGCGATGCCACCCGAGCACGGACCGCGGCCACCGCGGCACGTCCCTCGCATTGAGTAGCGCTTTAAGTACAGAGCCCGGCAGTTCCTGCCGTTGCCTTTTGTTGAGCGAATGTGAGTGTGCTCGTTCATTAGGCAGCCTCGCCTTGCGGTGAGGCGGTCCCCGTCTGGTCCACCGGGTGGTGGTGCGGGGTTGACGTTTCATCGCCCGCTGCGTCGCCCGCTGGTGCGGGTTCGGTCTCACGCGTGGCTCCACGTCCTGCCACCGGGCCACTCCCGGCGGGACTCTGTTCACCCTGATGTGTGGGTACGCCGAGTCGGGCGAGGTTGGTCGCGGCACCCAGATCGCGATCGATCCGCATACCGCAGTCGTCACATTCGAAGACTCGATCGGCCAGGGTGAGGTTTGACTTTCGCCTCCCACAGGCCGTGCACGTCTTCGATGACGGGTAGAACCGATCGGCCTCCACTAGATGGCTGCCGTACCAACGTGTCTTGTATCCGAGCATGCGCCGGATCTCGGCCAGGGCGGCATCAGCCAAGGCGCGGTTGAGCCCGCGCTTGCGAGCCCCGCCCTTGGCGCGCATGCCCGCGGCGTTCAGAGTTCGACCACCACCACCTGGTGCTGCTGAGCCAGTGCAGTGGTGGCCTTGTGCAGGACATCGCGACGCACGGCCGCGGCGTGGACGTGTGTGCGGCCGATCCGGGCCTGGGTGCGCCGCCACCGCTTCGACGGCACCTGCTTGGTCTTGGTCGCCGGATCGTAGGGGCCGTGCTGGCGGGCGGCGCGGCGCTGCAGCGCCCGCAACCGGCCCTGCGCAGCGGTCAGCGACTTCGGCGCAGCAACGCGATCGATCTCGGTCCCCCCGGGGGTCGCCACGACGAGCAGGCTGTCGGCTTTCACCCCGACATCGACACCCACAATCGGATGGATTGACCGCCGCGCGTGCGCGGGCCGGGCCTTGACCGCGACGATGACCTGCAGAGCGCAGTACCAGCGTCCGGCACTGTCTTGGCGCACGGTGGCCGACAAGATCCGCGCCGTCCCGGCCTCTATCCGGCGGGCCAGTTTGCGCGTCGATTCATGGCTGCGGACCGCGCCGAGTCGCGGCAACGTGATGTGGCGACGATCGGCCTCGCACCGGATGACACCGGTGGTGAACCGCACCGAGCGCGGGGCGCGGGCCGTTTTGAACCGCGGAAAACCGGCTGCGCGGCCGGCCCGCTCACCTTTTCGGGACTTCGACCACGCGTCCAGACCGTGGGCCAACCCATCCAGGCCGGTGTTGTAGGCCTCCTTGGAGTTCTCGGCCCACCATGGCGCGCACGACGGTTTGCGCTGATTCCACACCTTGCGCAACGCCGGCAACGACCACCCCAACACCGAGGTCAACCGATCCTCAGGGACGCCGTAGCTGCGTTCGGCGACCCGCTGATCCATCACTGCCTTCACCAACGCCAACATGTGATTGTGGGCAAACCGCGCAGCACCAGCATGAGAAGCCAACGCCCGCAACTGTGTCGGTGTCGGATCCAGTGCGTACCGGTAGGCCTGCGCGGTCCAACCCTCGGGTATCTCGAACTTAGCCACCACCAACCACCCCGACAGGCTCAGTCTGTTTGGTGGCCGTCACCGCCCGCATCGCACGGTTGCGCGCCCCCCGGCGTCCGTACAGGCGCGCGCACATTGAGGTCAGCACCTCAATCATGTCGCGCACCAAATCATCGACGGTCTCGCCTTGGTCGGCGACGATGATCGTGCGGCCCTGCGCAGACAACGCGGCTTCGAGATACTCAACCCCGAAGCGCGCGAGCCGATCACGGTGTTCCACGACCACCACTGAAGCAGACGGGTCTGACAGGATCCTACGCAACTTGGGCCGCTTGCCGTTCAGACCGGACCCGACCTCGGTCACGACCTCACCGACCACATACCCGTGCGACGTAGCCCAATCAGTCAGCCGTGCAACCTGGCGGTCCAGATCGGCCCGCTGATCATGCGACGACACCCGCGCATACACCACAGTCCGGCCAGCCACCCGGCTGGCCGGAGCATCGACCCAGATCGTCCCCGACTCCAACCGGCGAGCAGGCACCGGCATCCGACCCTCACGAAACCACCGATACGCCGTCTGCGGATGCACACCACTCGCACGCGCCCACTCAGCCAACTTCACACACTCACTAAAACACACATTCGATCACGAATACTCACATTCTCACGAACAGTTCAGTACCCCTAAACTTCGCGATCAAACGACACCGAATCTCATTCCTGCACGTAAACCTGCGGCGGCGAGTCTTCTGCGTTGAAGCCAGGCCACCACCGCTACTTCCACGTTGCCCCCCCGTAGTTCCTGGTTCCTGGTACCTGGCTCAAAGGTGCGAATCGCTGGCTGCCCATGTTTCGTTTCGTTACGTTCCGTTTCGTCTTTCGTTATGTGCTATTCGGTGACGAAAGTGATAAGATGGCGGTATGACTGATGCGAACGCAGCCGCGGCGACGGCCGTTGACCGCTGTCACTACCCCGGTTGCTCTCGTCCTCGCCGCCCAGACCCGGCCACTGGCCGTCCTTCTCGCTACTGCGAGCGGGCCGACGACAGTGGCGGGCCGGTTCACAACCGCGCGAACGCATGGAAGGCACGCCGCACGCAGGCCCCTTCGGGCGAAGCGCGACACACTGAAACCGAGCAAGCCGATGCACCGGTCTCGATGGCGCGGGCGACCCTTGAACAACGTCTTGCCGAGTTCCCTCAGAGGGTGTCTGAGATCCGCCAATATCTCGATGACGTGCTGGTCGGGATTCGCGCGGCCGGCGATGTCGAAGCCGCCGGGGCCGAGGTCGAGGACGCCCACCGTGACGCCCTTGCCAAAGTCACCGAAGCCGAGCGCCGTGCCACCACTGCCGAGCGCACCGCGCGGGCCGCCGACGAGCGAGCAGCGCAGGCACACCAGGAACGCGAGGAAGCCGACGCGCTCGCCGAAGACGCTCTCACCGAGGTTGAGCGACTCCGCAACGCTACCGAGGCTGAAATGGCCGAACTGCGCTCGCAGACCGACTCAGCTGTCGCAGCGGCAGAAGCCAGCCTTGCCGATGCTCGCGCTCGGTTCGGCGAGCAACTCGCAGAACGGGACCGCCACGTCGAGACCGCCCGCGAGGCAGCCAAAGCCGCACAAATCGAGGCCAGCGCAGCCCAAGCAGCACTGGCCGCGGCGAATGAATCGGCCGAGCGTGAACGGCAGACCGCGGCGCAGTTGCGCGGCCAACTCGACCAAGCTCGAACGGATTCCGAGGAAAAGCAGTCCACCCTGCGCAGCCAGATCGACACTGCGCGCGAGGAAGTCCGCGCGGCCACGGCAGACGCTGCGGCGCTACGCGTCGAACTCGCTACAGCTCAGGCACGCGCCGAGTCGGCAGAACGAGCCGCAGACACCGAGCGCGCCACAGTGTCCACCCTTACCGCCGAACTTGATCGTGTCCGCGTCGAGCAACGATCCGAACGTGAACGCTTGCAGACTGCCCACGCTGAGCAGCTCGCACTCGTACAGCGCAGCGCAGATGACAGAGTGCAAGCCCTCACCGACGCGCTCACCCTCGCGCGGCAAGCGACCGGAACCGCCAGCAGCGATGGCCCCGCCAGCCCCGAGAAGAAGGCACCCCGGGAACGTCCTGCGAGCAAGAAGACGCCCGCCCCGCAGGCCCCGCGCGAGTAGCTACCGGCACTGCTCCCCTGCCGAAGGAAGGCGCGTGAGAAACAGCACATGATCCCGAATCAGCTGCCCAGCGTGTGGCTCGGTGAGGCCCGTGCGAACCTGCATGCCTCGGTGAGGGCAATGGCTCAACCGCGACTGCGGATCGTCCACGCCCGTAGGGCCTGGACTTTCGCCATGTACGTCATGGTGAATGAGGCCGACGATGCCCAACCCTCTGAACTCGACGCTGCCACCGTCTTTGCCGACGAAGCTGTCGGCCACATCACCGCCGCGCACGCCGAACTCGACGGCCCACATCCCTCAGGCGTGCGCAACTAACCCTCTTCTCCTCGGCCCCGAGAACGCCGGCGAGCTGCGGCAAGTGCGCGGTCGCGGACCCATGCCGATACGGCCTGTCCGTCGGCTTCGGCTGCGGAGTCGATGATTTCGCGCTCTTCCTCGGTGAACCGGACCGGCACGGCAGCGCTTCGGCGTTGCCCCGCCTTCAAAGGCGGTCTTCCGGGAGACGGCATACGTCGATGATAATCGACTACACAATCCCTATCCGCCGACTTCATTAATCGACTACACTAAAAGCCATGAACGCAGCCGACCAAGACGACCGTGCCGTGGGTCGACTCACCGTGACTGACCTCGCCGGTGTGGTCTATTCGTCGGGCAGAGTGTTCGACGGACTGTCCACCGGCCGGCTGGACACTGAGAACTTCCTGCGGACCGGCAGCCTTGACGGCGTGGCATCGCGCGCTGACCTGGCACTCCTGGAAGATCTACGCGATGCGGCCCAGTTCGTCATCGACCACGCCGCGCATCGAATCGACGCCGGATTCGTGCAGGCCATTAACGCCACCCTCACCCGCAGCGCAGCCCTGCATCCAGGACGGTTACGAACCCAGGAACAGGCCATCGGTGTCACTACGTCCTACGGTCGCCACGCCCCCGACGCGCTCACCGAAGATCAGCTCCAAGTCTTGCTGGACAACGCGACCCGCAGCCCCGACGCCGAAGAAAACGCACTGGACTTGTTCGTGAACCTCGCTAAAGCGCAGCCGTTCGAGGACGGTAACAAACGCACGGCCGTGTTTGTCGCCAACAGCCTGCTCATCGGCGCCGATGCCGGTGTCTTGCTCACGATCCCGGTCGATGACAACGACCCAGGTGTAGCGAGAGCATTCAACGACCTCCTGGCCAGGGCCTACCTCTACAACGAACACGAGGCAGTGAAAACACTGCTACGCCGCGGTGGGCTCACCCAGATCAGCAGGTAACCCCGCACAACGGTTCCTGCGCCATGCCTGGTACCGACACCGCGACTCAATACCCAACGGATACAAGGAGACAGAGTGACATGGGAGCTGACGGAGCTACGTCACTGTGGACGTTCGAAATTGAAGGTCCAGGATACCCAGGCGGGTACTACACCCCGGCCGAGGAATGGGTGAAAGCCGAGTCCGCCGCCCGGTGGCTCGCGCTGGCACTTCACGACTTTGGCGCCATTGCAGGTGACCGCGAGAATGAAACCAAGCAACGCGCGCGTGAGTTTGCACCGCTGATCGAGCAGGTGACGACTACGCATTCATGGGTTGAGGGCGGCCACACGATAACGGTAATCAGAATGGATTCCTCAGCAAGCGACCCCAGCCGCATGGGAACGATGGCAGTCCGTCGGCGGATTCGTCAACGACAACGAGATCTGGCCAGCTCGGGAGGCGGCCCCGACGACACCGCTACCGTTCATCCGTAACACCTCGCAGCAGAGCAGAAGGGACAAAGTCACATGGACAATCAGAGCAGCAAACAACCGCACGTCGCCGGTGAAGTATTCGAGGCGCGGTCGCCTGTGGGTGCCGAGGCGGTGCGGGCGGCGTTGGCGGGTTCGTCGGTGTCTGAGTCGTATCAGAAGGCTGGGGTTACGTTGCCTCCTGCGGGGACTCCGGTGACGGAGCCGATCCCGCCGACGAAGTTGCAGGCCGGTGATGTCGGTATGTGGAAGGACCACCAGGTGATGGCCTTGGGCAACGGCAAGGTGCTGGTCTCAGGTCAGGAACAGCCGTTGGAGAGCGTCAGCTCAGGGCCTGACTTCCTGGGCTGGTTCGACCCCACCGCAACACAGAGGGGTGCCGACAATGGCTAGCAATCCGGTCACGCGTGGGCTGGATCAAGCGGAACGCTGGACGCAGCGTTGGATGTTTACCCGCATCGGAACGCTATTTCTCCTCGCGATGTGCACGGCATGGGCGATAGCGTTTGTAGGCACGCACAAGGGCGCCTGGAGCCCAGTGGTCATGATCGCTGCGACCGTTACCATGGTCGCATTTTTGTGGCTGTGCTCCTTGCGGCGCATCTGGCGCTCCATGCGCTGGAAGCCCGAGGCCCACGAACATCGATCGTAGGCCCGACCGTGCGGCCAGTTCCCTCAAAGGCGTCCTATGCCTAGATTCCATGTCGGGCAATCTCATCCGGCACGATAGCCAGGTTCCCGCATGTCCCAACCCATAGTCGAAGACTCGACGCGACCGCTGGGCGAGCTCATTGAGGACTTCGACGTGATCGCTGACCAATTGATTCCCTACAGTCAGCTTCCACCACGCCTGGCCGCATACGCCAAGATGTATCCAACGTGGCGTGATATCGGTGCTCACACCGTCAAACACCTTGCTGCGCAACCGGCCATCGGGGCCAGTGCTCTCGACGCGATCGTCGGCGCTGCCCGCCGCGCGATTCGCAGCGCAACAGCCGGCCACCCCGATACCGCCCCTGGTGCGGCGGCCAAGCTGCTTGACCAACTTGACCCCGAGACCCGCACCATCGTCGCTACCCGCGTCACTCCACTCGATCCACAGTCGACCGGGCAGGTGGCAGCGATGCTGGGCTGCGCCAAAGCCAGCGTCTCCCGACGGACTCGGCGGGCCGAACGCAAACTCACCGGACTCCTTGAGCACGCCGAACACGAACCCCTGCACCGCCACGCGCAGCTGCTCGCCCAGCGACTTGGCCCCTATGTGCCCGCCCACCTGGCCACCAAGGAACTTGGCCAGTCAGACCAGTCACTTGCGTCCGACACCACAGCGCTGCTGCTGTACGTCGCCGGACCGTACCGCCGCCATCGCCAATGGCTGGAGAACACCGGACTTTGCGGCCGTGAAACCATTGATCGCGTTGCCGCGCAAGCCCTTACAACAGGTGCAGGCGCGCTGCGGACTACCGAACTGACCGCCATCTTGCAGGCCGCGGGGATGCACCCTGACGCGATCGACGCCTACCTCGATGAGACCTACCTCCACACCACCATCGCTGGCCGACGCATCACCCACACCGCAGAGACCACGGCCAAGATGGCGGCGGCGGTACTGCACGCACACCAACGGCCACTCACCGTCGATGAGCTCCGCGCTGATATCGGCATTCCCGCCTCGCCCGGCTCGGTGACAACCGTGCTCTCGGCCCACAAGGAATTCGCGCGGGCCAGCCGCACCACCTGGGCGCTGCGCGCATGGGAGCTACCCCAGTACACCAGCATCAACGAAGCCATCGCGAGATACATCGATGACCATGGCGGGCACGTCCCCACCACCGAGCTACTCAATGACCTCCAGGCCGCATACCCCGACATCAGCGCACGATCCCTGCGCACCTACCTCGCCACACCCCGATACATCACCCGAGACGGCTACAGCCGCCGCCGCACCGCCGACGACCCTGCCCCATCCAGCAGACCCCTCAACCAGGCCCGGGGCGTGTACCGCACCAACACTCAAGTCATCCGGCTTGCACTACCGGTCACCACCGATCTACAACGGGGGTCTGGCCGCGGTATTGCCGTGTCCGTCGCGCGGGCCGCGCACATCACTCTCGGCGGGCACCAGACTTTCACCAATCCACGCCATAGCCCGATCACCGTCACCTGGGTTACCAACGCGAGCAACAACGCACGCATCGGCTCGCTCCGCACCCACGCCCACGAGCTGAACGCCACGCTCGGGGACACACTGATCATCACCTTCAACACTCACCGCCGCACATACTCGATTGCCACACTCGATCCGACAGCACCGGCCACCGAACAGATCGCTCAACTCACCGGGCGCGATCCCCGAGACCCCAACGCTGCCATGTCCGCCGCACTGGATAACCCGCAAGCAAGCCCTGAGCACATCCTTCGCCGACGCGGCGACGGCGACGTTGCCGATCTACTCAAGCGGGCATGCGCGGAAGCCAGCACTGCCGCGCACCGAACCGAGCACTCATGACACCAACTTCCGACGACGCGCCCACTGGTCCCCTTCCCGAACTCAGCCAGTTCTTCACCTGGTCTGCTGCCGACGACCCACACCCGTACCCGCCGCCGGCCACTGACCTCGGCGTGAGCGCTGCCGCCCACGGCACATCCGTCAGCGCCCAGGACTCACATCTGGGCGCGAGCTTCGACCACACGATCGCTATCACCCCGAACCGACGCCAACCGCGTATGCAACGACCTCTGGTTATCCTGTGGTCGATCTTTGCCGTTGTTGCGACCATCGCGGTCGTGCTGTGGGTGATCCTTCTATGGCCATCACCAGCACCGCCGCAGACCACCAGCGCCCCGGACACCGCCACCGACACCACGACGGTCGCTGTGGAACTCCTGCGCCGCAACCTGCCACCTGGATATCGACCATCCGACTGCACTCCCACCGTGGAGCCCGCGCCAACCCTGGCTGGCCTGCGCTGCGGACCACACCCCGCCATCGCCGAGGCCACCACCGCGCACTACACGCTCTATGACGCCACGACAGACCTCGATGCCGCGTTCGCCGAAGTCACCTCCTCCACCACCGCGAAGGTTTGCCCAGGTGGCTACCAGTCCCCGGGCGCGTGGCGTCGTAACGCCAGCCCCGAACGTGTCGCCGGAACCCTGCTGTGTGGCACCAACCCTGCCGGTCAACCCATGGTCGCCTGGACCACCGCATCGACACTCGTGCTGGCGACGATCCACGCCGACACACCGCAAACACCCACTCTGGAACAGCTTTATACCTGGTGGTCAAGCCACTCCTGACCAGGCGCGGGATCACCCACTCAGACCCGAGGTGGCACCTGCGTCGCGTCGTCCAACAGTCCGCAGCCCAGGTAACCGACCTGCGCGGCGTTGAAAACCCCCGACTCGCCCAGAACGGGGTCGAGGACCGCCCCAGCGTGCACTGCAAGGTTCTGAATCCCGGCCTGTAGAACCTGATTACTCGCCGCTGGAGTCACCACCAGTGCGCTCACGCGCAACGAAGTACCATCCTCGGACAAGAGGGCATCACTGATATGGCGCCGCTCCGTGGAGTCATCCAGCCGGCACCACACCTCAGCCGTTACCCGGCAGAACCAAAACCGACCCGGCATATCTGAGCGCAACCGTCCGGCCACCGACAGCTCCAGCGGCAGGCGTGCAGCAATATCCGTATGGGGAAATCCCCGCAGACTATGAAGCACCAGGGCCACGCACCGAGCATACCTCCTGCAACCGTCACCGGGCTGGAGTCGGCCGCAAACGAATCAGCCCCCGAACCCGTTCTCTTGCTGCGTCATTCGACATGATGTCGCGAAACCGTTCACACAGCCCGTATTTATCGACTACACTAATTGTTATGAGTTCATTGGATATGACAGTCCTGCAATTGATTTCACACGATCAAGCCGACGACTGGGCCGGTTCCCGGCTCACGTCAAGTCAGCTCGAACGCCTTTCCGCGGCCATCCCGCATTCATCGATACCCGATGCCATAGCAACGATCATCGACGGATTCGACATCAGCGACGACGACGCTGCGTGCCGCGACCCGTTCGATGAAGGCTGTCGCGAATCCCTTGACGACGGGCAGGGCTGGGCCGGGTGCTGCGGCGGGTGCGCAGACCGCATGGAGGGGTTGCACGCCGGAAGCGAGTGGGGTGATGACTGCCAGCCATCCGAAGACCACCGCGGGTGCATCACGTGTCGCTGAAAAGCCCGCGCTCAACGAGATACCGCCCGCCGCGACAACAGTACTAGGAGACACCATGATTGACCGCTCTGCCTATCCATTGGAATCCGTCGTCAGAAACGGTCACCATGCCCTCATGACCGCCCGATCTGCCTCCGGCCGCGCACTTGCTGCACTCCTGGGCGCGGCCGCGATAGTGCTCGCTGGATGTCACAGCCCTTCATCGTGGACGGCGCACACTGCCACTACCGCCACTTATCCGCCGATGCCGGCCACGGATGTGATCGACGGTCCGTTTCCTGTGGTACGCGTTATCGACGGCGATACGATCGTGGTCGAAATCGACGGTACGCCAACGACTATCCGCATGATCGGCGTCGACACACCCGAACTCCTTGACCCGCGAAAGCCGGTTCAGTGTTTCTCGCGTGAGGCATCCGAGTACACCAAGTCCCTGCTCACTGGCCAGTCGGTCTACCTGGAATACGACCCCACCCAAGACCGTATCGACCGCTACGGGCGCGGCCTGGCGTATGTCTGGACGACCGCCGAGCGACTTGTCAATCTCGACCTCATCGCCGAGGGCTACGCCAACGAATACACGTACAGGACACCCCACCGCTACCAGGCGGAACTTCGAGCGGCCGAAAGCGCCGCTGCCGATGAATCCCGTGGACTGTGGTCACCTGAGACCTGCCCAGCGTGATCATCACCAAACGCCGCGCACCAACCCAACATGGGTGGTTATACACCGCCACTGGCGGTAGGCTATAGCCAACAAATATGGAATGGAGGCTTTTGATGTGTATCGACCAGCCAGCATCCGCCGCGACATGACGTATACCTCCGAACCCGAATGGCATCTGCCTCCGTGGACCGACGACGAAGTCGCGAACATCAACGACTACCAGCGGTCTGGAGAGATGCACCCGCTCACCTGCGGATGCGACCCGGCCATCTCCGCATCGAACACCGAACCCCACCAAGATGATTGGGACTTCTGATGCGTGTACAACTGGGTGATTGGTGGACCCGAGACGAAGCTGGAAAGACAACAGCCCAAGTAAGGGAAGGCCGTGGCTCACGCACGCACTCTGGTAGCCTTTCGCCCTCCACCGCGCGTATGCTGTCGGCAAGAAGTCGCGGCGTCATCACCGCGAGTGAAAGGACCACAGCCGATGTCTCCTACCCAGGCCAGCACCACCGCCGAGGAACGCAAACGCGCCGGCGTGGTCGCACGTGAACTGCAAGCTCAAGCCGACCGCGCGCTCCTGGCGCGCATCATGCCCGTGGTCGGCCGCAACATCGCACAGCGGCGAGAGACACTCGGTCTGTCCCAGCGCGCCCTCAGTGAGCAGGCCAGCGTTGATCGCATTTTCCTGCGCGGCGTGGAAGCCGGCGAACGCACTCCCACCGTGGTGTTTCTGGCCAAGATCGCACCGGCCCTGCAGACCACCGTGGCTGCATTAACCAGGGGCATCGAGCAAGCGATGGCCATGCCGTCCCAGGACTCTTGACTTCGCCCCAGCGCGGTCGCGGTCCCCGAACGAAACGGTAGTAACAACATGGACCCGTTCGACTCCCCGCCAGACCGCAGCGCTCAGGTACCCGCCAGCTCTCCCCCCTACGTGGCGGCCGTGCGGCCCTTCCACGCGGTCAGCGCCGACGACAACCACCCCGTTGCCCGAGTGCGCCTCACCAACGGCCTGACCTACCTCAGCTGGCACCACGTCCGCCACGATGACCTGGCCGCCGTCACCCACCGGCCAGTGACCTACTGGCTTCACATCGACCACCACGCCCGTGGCGTTGTAGCCCGCATCCGCGAACTGACCGCCACTGGAGCGCTGCCCCAGGTCGTGTGCTTCACCGAACTGCGCCACCACATCGACCCCAACAGCGGATGGACCCCGGCTATCGCCGCCCTCTCACCCGAGGATTGGACCGCCGTGCAGCACCGCGTCACCGACATCCTGCGCAGCGGCTAGCTCGCTAGGTCGGAAGCGGGCGCAGTGTCCTCTCTGGTGCCTATCGGACCCAACCCATCAGTCCGCCCCGCATTCATGGCAGCAGGCATACCCACAGTCGTCCATCCACGCGCAACCGGGGACATGTCCGCACGCGTAGCAGGGCTTGTGCCAGGTGCTCTCGTCGGTTGGGTCGCATGTCGCGTTCGCGCAGCGGCTGCACATGTTGAGCGCGCCTGTCCCCTGCTGCGCTTCGCACGCCGAGCAGGGCGCACCAACACTCATGGGCTGATTCACCTCAGGAAGGTCCAATTTCAGTGGCTCACTGGTTGACATACGAGGCGACACCTTTCTAGGGAGTGGTGGTCATAGCCTACCATCGATGGTATGTTATAGCCAACCGCTATGTGCGGTCACCAGGTCCCCCTCCCACGCGAAAGGCGCTATCTCCCATGGACACATACCCGTCCGCTGACTCCCCGATCGACTACACCCTCAGTGACGAGCACCCCGACTCGCCTATCGACTACGCCTTAACCCCGGCAGGCCTACGGGCAGCGATCCGCCCCGCAGTCGGACACCACCGGCTGTTCTGACCCCGACCGAACTGGAGAATCTACAATGACTGTCATGAGCCAGCTCCAGCGCCGACCGGTGTCCTACACACCCGAGGAAGCGTCGTCTCTGGCGATCGCGGCCGCCGGCCTCGCGGGCTTCCCCGACAGCGACTCGGTTCGTGAACTCCTGGCCCGTATGGACAGTGGCGAACTTGACGAGGAGCAGGCTGCCGCAGAGGTGGTCGCGCGCTTCACCCAGCCGGGATTCTGTGAGAGGTGACGTCCTACGACACGTGGGATAGTTACTTCTGGCCTGATGCACCAGGTGTACTCAAAAACAAATTCGGCATCAAGAACTACCCCGACCTAGCGGTTGCCGAAGCACACGCTGTAGCGCCTCGCATGCGCGGAATTATCCTCGATGACCCGTCCACGCTTCCCGCGACCGTCGACCTCGATTACTACCGACGCGTGCACCATCGCCTCTTCCAAGACGTCTACCCGTGGGCCGGCACCACCCGCGTCGTTCCAGAAAATGCGATGGCAAAGCAGTGGCGCGATGTCGTCAACTTTGCACCCGACGACCGGTCCGCCCCGTGGATCACCTATCGGTACCCAGCGGGACGCCTCGTAGAGGAACAAGCCACAGCTGTATTTGCCCGACTCCAGCAGGCGTTGAGCGACCCGGCAAACCTTGCCCCGCAATCATTTATCCCGACGATCGCCCAGCATTGGGGCCAGCTGGATCAGGTCCACCCCTTTCGCGAGGGCAACACCCGCAGCCAGACCATGCTGATGGCCACCGTATGCCGCAAGTACGGCTACGCACTCGATGGCGTGCAACTTCTTGCACGGCGTGAAGAGTTCATCGGCGCCCGCTACCACGGGCACAGCACCGGACACTACGGCCGCCTCACTGCCCTGCTGCTGGACACCGTAGAACCACGCACTACAGAACAGGTCACTGACCAAGAACGCCAGTGGGCGCAGTCGCTCATCCCGCAGAGCCGCGGTCTGAGCCTCTAACTCTGGGGCGGTCTCCTGAGATGGAACGCGACCCACTGGCTGAGGCAGCGTCCGAACGCGCATTCGTGGGTCCGTCGGTGGTCGCAGACTCACGGTCCGCGCGCAACGAAGCCTTCGGCGTCCTGGTATCCCGCTCGGCGTTCGGCTCCCCACGAATCGATCTCGTATCGGACTCGCCGGCCGACCTATCCGCCGCCGTGTTCCCGCGGCGCTCCCCTGCGGCGCGGCTTCCCCGCGTGCCCGATCGGCTCGCTCTCACCATGGACTCCTCGGCTCCAGCTGTGGTGCTGGTGGTCTCGCGCGCATCGGCGTCCCCGGAACCCTCGCCTGTCTGCTGTGCAACAAGACGGTCCTCAATGGTGTCGGCCGTGGACGCCGCCAGCTCGCTTGGGGCAGATGCTTGCTCGGTCGCCGCGCCCGGTTGGTTCGCCGGTTCGGCGTCTGCGGTGACTTGGGGTGCGCTGGTGCCGGGGGTGATGTCGAGCGTGATCGTGGTGCCCACAGCAGCAGGTGTGTCCGTGATCGCGGGGGTCCGAGCCCCCGAGGTGGACACGGGACCTGACGAAAATTGGTTGAGGCCTGGTCTCTTATGGTGACGTCCGATGGCCGAGAACGCGCTGCCGCGGAT
>NZ_MVIM01000027.1 GCF_002086795.1 Mycolicibacterium tusciae
TGAAAAGTTCCTGCTCGGTCGGGCCGCCCTGTCCGTCGAGGGCCGCCGCAAAGGCGTCGATCGTGGCGACAGTGTGGTGTCGGCTCCGGTTAAATTCTGAGCAGCCTGCTCCGGGGTGGTTTCGAGGCGTCGTCGCAACACTCTAGATTCTGGAGGTTGTGTTGGCATCGTCGCGTCGGGTGAAGAAGGGGCCGGGGCGTCGTCCGCTGTCGGCCAAGCGTCAAAGGTTCATGGAGTTGCGGGCCCGCGGGTGGAGCGTCCGTGCCGCGGCCCGTGAAGTCGGCGTATCGCGGTCGTCCGGGACCAGCTGGGCCAGCGGTCATAAGACCTACCGAAACGGCGTCGTGGTCGGGTTCGTCCCGCCACTGGATCCGCTGGCCGTACGTCAGATCAGCGCTCGCTACCTGTCCCAGGACGAACGCATTGAGATCGCTGATCTGTGCCGTGCTGGGCTGAGCATGCGCGCCATTGCCGACAAGCTCGGGCGTGCGCCCTCGACCATCTCGCGCGAGCTCGGGCGCAACGCCGCGCCGGCCGGTCGCGGATATCAACCCTTCGAGGCTCATCGGCGGGCTACCGTGCGCCGAGCACGTCATCACCGACGACGGGTCGACACCAATGAACAGCTCGGTGTCCTGGTCGCTGAGCTGCTTGGTCGGCGGTGGAGCCCGCAGCAGATCAGCCGCCACCTCCGGGTGCTTTTCCCTGGAGATCGGTCGATGTGGTTGTGTCATGAAAGTATCTATCAGGCTGTCTACCAACCGAATTCACGTTTCCTGCGACCTACGCGATTGGCACCGCATCGGCGTTCGCCGCTGCGTACCGGCCGAGATCACCGCCGCGCCCATCAGTGCCAGCGGCGCCGCCGACCGCGATTCCAGCAGCCCATGCTCACCATCCACGACCGCCCTTTCCCACCCGTTGACCGGTCCCAAGCCGGACATTGGGAGGGCGACCTCATCATCGGTGACAACCACCTCTCAGCGATCGGCACGCTGGTCGAACGCCAGACCCGGACACTGCGCCTGGTGCATCTGCCTCGCGCGGATTCTGACTCGCTGCACACCGCTCTGGTCGACCGGATGCAGGACCTGCCGCCGGAGCTGATGCGATCGATAACCTGGGACCAGGGCACCGAGATGGCCCGCCATCTCGCGACTGCCGACAAGCTCGGGGCGCCGGTGTACTTCTGCGACTCTCGATCACCGTGGCAGCGGGGCACCAACGAGAACACGAATGGGCTGCTGCGTGACTACTTTCCCAAGGGCGTCACCCTCGCCAACTATTCGCTGGAGCACCTGTTGGCAGTCGAGGAGGAACTCAATCAACGTCCCCGGATGGTCCTCCAAGACCGTTGCCCCGCGGATCTATTCGCGGCCCTGCTAGCGTCAAGCAGTCCATCAGTGTTGCAACGTTGACTAGAACCCACCCCGGGAGCAGGCTGCTCAGAATTCAACCGGAGCCGACATGCGATCGAAGCTTCGCCGAAACACGCATCTGCGTCCGCCATTCGACATAGCTCATCCGATGTCGTCGCGAAACGGGTAAGCGTGCGCGAACTGGCTCCGCACGTGCGCCAGCTCAATCATGTCGTAGGACATCGACAGGCTGCCTCGACCAGGCGACACGGAGCGACAGGCCTTGAGTTTCGTGCCCACGGCAGCCGGATGGGTTGTTAGGGAGACACGGCAAGCTCGTCGACAGGAACCTGCTGCAGGCGCTCGCGCCTCTGTGCAGGTTCGTGATCCGTCGAAGCCTCGATGCGGCGGATAATCAGCTCGCGCAGTGGCCGATTGACCGCAACGACAGCGGGGATGGCTAACCCAAGAGGGCGCACGTCGCATCTAAACCCACACCGTGCAACAGCGTCGGGCCATAGGCACGGTGCTGATGCCTTGCACCGGCCGGATTCCAAATGGCACGGGTGGAAGGAGCAATCCACTTGTCCGCATCAGTGGTCACTGCGATCCACTCGCGCTGGCGTACACCAACTGACGTTCTTCGTACACGTGCTCGCGATCAAGTCCGCGATGGCAGGTCCAACACCAAGGTGGCCATTTCGATTCGTGGCCGAAAAGCGGAACAACTAGGCAAGTTATCACCATGCCGCCACCGCCGCATCGGGGACGCTTATCGCGACTGACAGCTTCGTCCCAACCCGCCTCGCTAGAAAGCATGCAGTGACTTCTTCAAGTGACAACGCCCCAGGCGTACAGTCCGTCCTCTCCCCCGAGCCGGCTCGGCGCATGCTTCGCATCGAGGCGCGTAACTCTAGCGTCCCCATTGAACGCAAACCCGACTGGATCAGAACCAGACTGCGCACGGGCCCGAACTACCTGCAGATAACTGACCTAGTGCGACGTCAGAACCTGCATACGGTCTGCCAGGAGGCCGGGTGCCCGAACATCTACGAATGCTGGGATGCCCGCGAAGCGACCTTTCTGATTGGCGGGAGCGTCTGTAGTCGCCGCTGCGACTTCTGCCAGATAACCACCGGTAAGCCAGAGCCCTTGGACCGAGACGAACCTACGCGGATCGCGGCGAGCGTGAGGGCGATGGGATTGAAGTACGCGACCATCACCGGGGTCGCACGCGACGACCTACCTGATGGCGGCGCCTGGCTGTACGCCGAGACGGTCCGTACGGTTCACCACCTCAACCCAAATACCGGCGTCGAGCTACTCGCGCCGGACTTTCGCGGCATACGAGATCAGTTGAACCAGGTGTTCGAAAGCTCGCCAGAAGTATTGGCTCACAACGTCGAGACGGTCCCTCGGCTCATGAAGAAGATTCGACCCGGTTTTGATTATCAGCGTTCCTTGGGTGTGCTGACGGCCGCCCGAGAGGCAGGCCTCATCACGAAGTCCAATCTGATTCTTGGTCTAGGAGAGACTCGTTCCGAAATTTCGGCCACTCTGCGCGATCTACGTGACAGTGGGTGCGAGTTGCTCACAATGACCCAGTATCTGCGACCGTCAGTACGGCATCATCCCGTAACACGCTGGGTCAAGCCAGAAGAATTTGTCGAGCTGGCCGCAGAGGCGAAAGCTGTGGGTTTCACGGCAGTGATGAGTGGGCCCTTAGTGCGGTCCTCGTACCAAGCCGGAAGACTACACAACGAAGCGCTCGCAACCAGGAGTTCGCTTCAGCAGTAGTGCGTGCTTCTACTCACACACCCGAGCACGGGTCTCAAGCGCAGCGATGCCGCCAGGTGACCACGACATTGACTACGCACTTCCCAGGGTCCGAAGTGCCGGTCGCTGTTGCCCGTCGTTGAACGTGACGATGTTGACGTCATCGTCGGTGATGATGACGGATCGATGAGAACGGCCCCGCTCGGTGTTTGAGCGGGGCCGTGGTGGTCTCGGTGACGGGATCGTCGCCGCGGTGATGCCGTGGTGGTCACGGTGATGGGAGTCTGGTTCAGTCTGAGGCTGTTTCGCTGATGGCGATGCGGGCGGCTTTCTCCCCGACGATGGAATGACCGGCGGCGAACGCCGCGGTCAAGGCGTGCAGGGCGAGGTTGTTGACCGCTCGTGGGTGGCCGCGGGAGGCGTTGTGAATCAACGTGACGGCATCGTCGGCGAACAGGACATCGGAGCGGCCGGCGATCTTGGTGTGATGGCTGATGTAGTCGGCGGTGTCAGCAGGACTCATCCCGGGCAGGGTGTAGCGCACCGCGATGCGCTGATCCAACGCGGCCAGCACCCCGAGACGCAGCCGGTGCCGCAGGGTGGGCTGGCCGACCAGCACCACCGCGAACGGTGATCCGGAGTCCATGTCGTGGTTGGTGAGGAGCCGGATCGCTTCGAGCTGATGGTTGTCGAGCAGATGGGCTTCATCGACGACCAGCACGGGGTTGCGGCCGCGTTCGGCGTGTTCAGCGGCCAGGGCGTCGGCGGCTTGCGGTGCGAGGCGGGCGGTGTGAAATACCGGGGTGTGCCCGAGCGCGGCCACGATGTGAGTGAGCATGCCGCGAACGCCGATGGTGGGGTTGGCCAGATAGATGATGACGTGCCGGGCGGGGTCCAGGGCGGTCGCCGCGGCGCGGATGGCCACGGTTTTGCCGGCGCCGACTTCACCGGTGATGACCCCGATGGCGCACTGATCCACACACCAGCCGATGCGGGCGATCGCTTCACTGTGGCCGGGGTAGCGGTGCAGCATCGACGGGGCCAGGTTGCGCCCGAACGGCATCCGACTGAAACCCCAATGCGACTGCAGCCGTTCGATACTCATGCCGACACCCCACCCTCATGAACAGTGCTGTCGAGGACGGTGATCGAGAGTTGATCGGGAATCTGGCCATGGTCGCTGACGGCGTCGACAGTGCGGTCAGCGCTGGGGCCGTAGAGGGCGTGGTAGCCGATGCGTTCATCGTGGCGCAGTTGCTCATGGTGGGCGGCCGCAGTCAACGCCAGGTAGTCGATCCCCGTCGCCGCCGGTGAAGGATCAGCGGTTTCGGGTCTGGCTTTCGGATGGGTGTGGCGGGTGATGGTGTGAGCCACGGCGGCGCCGAAACTCTGGTCGCGGTAGCGGACCTCGATGTTCTCCAAATCGAAGGGACTGAACACCAGCTCCACCCGGCGCCCGGCCAGGGCGGGGTCGACCCGGTAGGTGTTGGAGTGCAGCGAGACCGTGGCGGTCTTGGTCACCACCCGAAACTCCGACCACAAGAACGCCTCGGTCAGATCCGCCGCGGTCGGTAATGCCGGGCACCCGCCGCGCCGGTCCCAGCCGGCCTCCCACCGCGCCAGCGGCGCTTGCCCGGTCTCGGAGTGGGTGCGGCGGTGGTATTCGGTCTCCACCCAGGCCATGAACAGCCGGTTGAGCTCCAACAACGCGGTGGCGTGGTCGACCCCGGCCGCAGCAAGGTCTTCGCTGCTGGTGTCGGTGACCTCGACGAGGAACTGTTCACGCACGGTGCGGAAGAACCGTTCGATCTTGCCGCGGCCCTGCGGGCGCCCCGGCGCGGAATGCACCAGCCGGATCCCGAGTTTCGCGCACGCCCGCAACAACCACGCATCCACGAACGCGGACCCGTTGTCGACATAGATCGAGGAGGGAACTCCTCGAGCGGCCAACGCCGGCTTCAGCGCCGCGGCCAGGCGCACGGCGTCTTCGGCGAACCCGAACCGGTGCCCGACGACCAGCCGACTGTGGTCGTCGAGGAAGGCGAAGAGGTAGGTTTTGCGGTCCCCGACCCGCGGGCCGTGGAGAGCATCGCCGACCCACAGTTCATTCGGGTCGGCGGCTTCGAACCGGCCAAACACCTCACCGGTCTGGCCAGCGGCCGGGCCCATCAGCTCGCGGCGGTGAAAATGGCGCAGCAAGGTCGATTCCGAGGGCGCCCACCCAGTCGCGGTGCGCAGGATCCGGGCCACCTGAGCCACAGTGCGCGACGGGTTCTCCCGTTTCAGCGAGGCAGCCAGCTCCAACACCTGCTCATCGGTGCGGGTGGCCAGCCGCCGCGGCTCAGGCACCAACGCCTCAAACCCGCCGGCGCGGTAGCGGCGGATCCAGCGGTCCAACGTGGGTCGCGCCACCTGCACCTGACTGCCGAACGGATCGATATGGCGGCGCTGCGCGATGTCGCGGACCAGCCGGCCCCGCTGTTTGGTCGACAATCCCGCCTCCAGTGCGGGGCAGATCAACTGATAGCGGAACAACCCGATCGCCTGGGCCCGTTCCCGACGTTTGTGCTCTTCCAATGACACCGCAGTGTCCTCCTCGCATGCTCGGCGGCCCCGCCCGAAACCGTTGCCGGACAGGTGCCTTGGCGAGGATCACCGAACACGTGGGTTCCGCGTCAGGGGCAACTGGTGTTGCTCACCCCGGCGGACGGCCGGTGGCCAGACCGGCGCCAACAGCTGGCTACTGCTGACCGCCACCATCACCAGCGGTGGCGTCACCACGCCCAGCACGCCGACCGGGCCGAACCGCGTCCGGATCGCTGCGGCAGCGGTGACGATCGCAGCCACCAGGTCAACCCAACCGCAGCCGGCCCCATCCGGGATTTCCACGTCGATTCCGGTGCCGACCGCGACTTGGAGGAACCACGTCCGCAGCGGCTCCGCTCGCCCGGCCGCCCGGCGCAGCCACCCCCGCACCGTGGCCCCTGGCGTTCCCAGCTTGTCTGCGATTCTGCGATGTCCCCAGCCACGAGCTCGCAGCGCGAGCGCATCCCAAATAATCTGGGCTGCATACCCTCTGCGCAGCAGCGTCCTCACAGATAGCAGCACGTGGGTAACCAGACACGACCGGCATCGAGCCCGTCGGGGACGCACCGGGCCGGCTACGCCGTGGATGCGGCGGACTCGGGCGAATCCCCAGCCGCCCAGCACCCCGTCGGGGCAGACCGGGCACACGATCTGTCCGGCCGCCAGCCGGGACTCGACGTGAACGAGATCAGCCTCTACCGTCACCATGAGTGCCTCCGTGCACTACAGCGCGGCACCCTGCGAGCCCGCCAAGACTTCAGCGGGGTGCCGCGCGACCCATCAGTACGTCCTCACCCTGACGGTGCACACCAACACCAGCAACTCCGCAATAATCCGGGCCTCATATCGGCAACCTCAATGACGATCGACTACCTCGTGGTCGTCATTCTGAGAGACGGTCAACAGTCGCTCGCGCAAGCTAGAGCTATCAGCAACCACATACTGCATACGAAAGGCTAGTCATGAAGGAAATTCTCGTTGTCGGCGGCGGGTTTGCTGGGGTCTGGAGTGCCGCGGGCGCGGTCCGCAGGGCCCGCGCGGCCGGCGATGACGGCGACGAACTGCACGTGACGCTTGTCAGTGATCGAGATGATCTAGTGGTTCGACCCCGTCTTTACGAGGCCAATCCCGAGAGTATGCGCGTCCCATTGAACGGCATCCTTGACCCCATCGGGGTCAGTCGGGTCACGGCACGGGTGGTCAGTATCGATGTGGCAGAACATACAGTGCAAACACTGAGCAGTCTGCGCATCGAAATACCGGCCAAGCCGCTCAGCTGACTCAACCACACCCCGCACATGCGCCAACCGCCGAGGCTGCCCAGCCAACCGCGCCTCGGCCTCCCGCCGCGCACGCTGCGCCAACACCCCGCTCACACCAGCCAGCCTACGAGCCCCATCGCCACGGTGCAGACCCATAGCTGATGCTCAGCGCAGCCGTGACCGCACAGCCCGCAGGAATCCGGCGGCTACCTGCGGGCTTCGCTACGCTCCCTCTGCTCCCGTCCGCGCCGGTCGCTACACTTCGCCCTCCGTCCGCCGCCACTACCGGCCGGCCACGACAATCAGGGCCCACATCTCAGCGGCCTCAGCGCCCCGCCATCACGACAAGTCGAAGCCGGTACCGCTACCGGGTCGCATCGCGCCGCCACGGACAGCACGCGCGTCAACGCCCTCGACCGCCTCTGACCTGCGATGTGAGAACTTTCTCTACTGCTATTAAAGAACTACCGGCGTTTCTGCAGCCTCGCGCAACAGCTGCGTCGGTAGGGTCCGCGTCCGAACCAGCACGGTCTGACTCATTTCTTTACCGGCCACCCGTTGGGTGTGCCTGCAATTGTCAGATCCGTCGACCGTGCTTGGTTCGGCGCGGAACCGCCAGCACGGAGTGACCTGATAGGAGCGCGACCAAGCATCCCGTAGCAGTATCGTCCCCGTACCGGCGGCTCTGCCCTTCACCCATCCAGAAAAACTCCGGTCATAGGAAGGGCCACAATGCAATCCATCATCGCCGCAGCACCGAGCCTGCCAGGCGTCACCGTCGGTGTCGACACGCATAAGCAGTTCCACGTCGCGCATGCCATCCATGAACTCGGTCGCCCGTTGGGCACTCATCAGATGCCCGCCACAGGCCACGGTTACCACGTGTTCGTAGCGTGGGCACGATCTTTGGGACAACTCGCGGTGGTCGGCATCGAAGGCCCCGGCCACTACGGAGGGGGTTTGGCCCGCCACCTACGCGTCGAAGGGATCACCGTCACCGAGGTCGGTCGCCCGAAGCGGCAGCGCCGCGCCCGCTACGGCAAATCCGATCACGCCGATGCGGCCGGGGCTGCGGCCATCGTGCTGGCCGGTGAAGACCTCGGAGCACCCAAGACCGCCGATGGCCCCGCCGAAATGGTGCGGGTGCTGCGGGTAGCTCGCACCAACGCCGTGCGGGCACGTGCCAAAGTCGTGACCGCACTCAAAGATCTCATCGTCACCGCCCCCGACGAACTGCGCGAACACCTGACCGGTCTGCACAAGAGTGACCTGCTCTACGCCTGCCGGATCCTCGATGTGTCCGAAATGCTTTCCACGCCAACCGATGCTGTCAAGATCGCGCTCAAGTCGTTGGCCACCCGTTGCCGCGAACTCGACGCCGAGACCGACCGTCTTGGGCGACAGATCGACACCATCACCGCCACCGCAGCGCCCCAGTTACGTGCTGTCTACGGGGTTGGTCCCGACACCGCCGCCACCCTGCTGTCCGCGATCGGCGACAACCCCGACCGCATCCGTCACGAAGCCGCGTTCGCCAAACTCTGCGGCGTGAGCCCACTGGAGGCATCCAGCGGCAAGACCGTTCGCCACCGACTCAACCGGGGCGGCAACCGCGACGCCAACCGCGCGCTGCACGTCATCCTGGTCGTACGGATGCGCCGCCACCAACCCACCCGCGACTACCTGACCCGCCGCCTGGCCGAAGGCAAAACCAAAAACGAAGCCATGCGCTGCCTCAAGCGCTACATCGCCCGCGAGATCTTCCACGCCCTACGACCGCCTCAACAACCCGCGAAAATCGTTGCCTGAAGATAGGAGCATCTGCTATCGATACATCGGCGAGAAGTAGGCCCAGGCGCCGATGCCGAGCGCGGTGAGCAATAAGAACACGAGCAGCGTGCGGCGCAGGTTGGTCGTCATGCCCCTGTAGACACCGCAGGGTGGACATTCGTGACACCAGCGGTCAGGACCCCGCCTTCGCTTGACCGCGCCAACCCCGGTGTCCACGATAACCAACGCCGCGAGGGCCAGCCCGAATTGCCGCCAGGTCTTGACATCTGTCCGGGCGATCGTGCACGAATTCTGTTGTGCGGTGCTACCGCATTGCCGTCGTCGGAACGACGACCGTTACCGCCGGTCTCGGCTCGATGCTCGCCTATCGCGTAACGACAGCATCTCCAGATCGACGCGCCGGCAGTTCCTCAAACCTGGCCGCCGGCCTTGGTGCCACATTCTGGGACAAATCGGTCGGGGCTCGTCGGGGCTCGCCAAAGGGTGGGTGCAGCTGCCCGTCGAACACGCGATGAGCGTGGCGCGCTTAGCTAAGTGATGTCCGACACACGGTGTCACATTTCGCCGCAGGGTGGTGTCTTACGGTTGTCAGAAATAACTGGATCAGGAGGTCTCGATGAGCATCAACAACGTACGAACTATGTTGGACAAGAGATTCCACGTCGTTGTGATTGGCGGCGGCTATGCTGGGGCGCTGGCTGCCAATCGGCTGCAACAGAACCGAAATATCGACATCACCATCATCAATCCGCGCCCGACGTTCGTTGAGCGGGTGCGGTTGCACCAATTGGTTGCCCGAAGCGGAGAAGCAACAGTCGACCTAGCCGGGATCCTGGGCAACCGTGTGCGGCTGATTGTCGACACCGCAGCGCGCATCGACGTCGTTACCCGCAGCGTGGCTCTGGCCTCAGGCGGGACAGTGCCATACGACTATCTGATCTATGCCGTGGGAAGCATCGGCATAGTGCCCACTAAATTGCATGGCGCGAGCGAATTTGCCTTCCCCATTGCTGAGCTTGAGCAAGCCGAGCGACTTCGCGACGCAGTGGACAAGCTGCAACCCGATGCGCCAATCTGTGTCGTGGGTGGGGGATTGACCGGTATAGAGGCCGCTTCGGAACTGGCAGAGCACCGTCGCGAGGGCTCGGTGACCCTGCTGTGCGGAGGAGTCCTCGGTCCGAGTCTGAGCGAGAAAGGGCGTGCTTCAGTCCGCCGGCAGCTCAAGCGCCTTGGCGTCGATGTCCAAGACGACGCGGTGGTGGCCGAACTCCGCTCCGACCACGTCCGGCTCAGCGACGGGCGGACCCTACCGAGCAAAGTGACTGTGTGGACGGCCGGCTTTGGCGTGCCGGATCTGGCCGCCAAGAGCGGCCTGAGCACCGATGAACTGGGACGGCTGCTGACCGACGAGACACTGACGAGCGTCGACAACCCGTACATCATCGGTGCCGGCGACGCTGTGGCCCCCTCCAATGAGCCGCTGAGAATGAGCTGCCAGGCCGCTGGGCCGCTGGGCGCCAGGGCTGCCAACACTGTGCTCCAACGTGTCGCTGGCGATCCGCTCACACCCCTCGGTCAGAATTTCGGCGGGCAGTGCATCAGCATCGGACGCCGCCGCGGCACGTTCCAGCTGACACACCGCGACGACACGCCGCGGCGTGTCTATGTGGGCGGCAGGATGGCAGCGAGTATCAAAGAGATGATCTGCAAGACCGTTGTCAAGCAGATTGCCAAGGAGAGTCGCAAGCCAGGCAGCTACAACTGGCCCGGCTCTGAAAAGCAAGCTGCCGCAGCCAAGAATACCGTCGCGTGAGGGCCGATGACGGACTCCTTGCAGCGGGTCAAGACTTTGCGCGGCCCGCCGTGCCATCTCGTGGTCGTTGTCATCGGCCCGGCTCCGTAGCGCGCCAGCGCGATGACTGTCATGTAAGCGCTGGCGATACGTGGCCAGCTGAGCACACCAAGTCTGGGCCGATGGTGACGGTGCGCGCTACACCGATCGATCGCATACGTTTAGGTACTGCCCAAACAATAGCCTGGCCCTTGATATCGGGTCCTTGCTGGGGGATGGCTCGAAGTCCGCACGTTCGTCGACATGGGCGGGCATCGGGTGTGGGACGAGAATGCCGTCCACACTGTCTTTGGCGGAAAGGCTCGGCACGAGGTCGACGACATCGCTGGTGGTCGCTATTGCGGCAATTTGGTGACTGCGCGACTCCAGGCCGGTGCTGCGACAGCGGTTGGTCTTCATGCGGACGTAGGTGTGCGAGGCAGGATCATCACCGACCAAGACGGTTGCCAAACAAGGTTTTCGACCGCATGTCTTATGGAACTCCGCTGCCTGCTCGCGTGTTTCGGCCCGAGTTGGGTCATATGGCTTAGTGCCTTGAATTTTCGGCTTCCAGCGCATCCAGAATGGTCTTGACCTCGTTGTCTATGGCTGGCGGGTAGGTGGCGATGACGCCATTGAGGTCGATGGTGGCCGAGCGCAGGGGTTTGAGGGTGCGCAGGAATCGGCGCAGTGACAGTCCGGTCCGGTTCTGGACCTCGCGGCTGACGGCCAGGGCGGTGAACACGATCGTCAGGTGGGCTTCGATGGCGTCGCGGGTGCGGGCGAACATAGGTCGGGCGGCGAGGTCGGATTTGGACATCCGGAAGGACGCCTCGACGTGCCAGAGGTTGTGGTAGCTGGCGATCACTTCGGTCGCGGGCATCAGCGCGGCGTCGATGTTGGTGACGTAGCCCTTGAGCCCTACCAACCGGCGGGCCCGCTGCAACGATGCCTCGTCGAATTCTTGGGAACCGTTGCGGTTCTTGATGAACCGCGGTACCCGCGCCGCCTTCTCGCCGGCGGCGACCGCGCGGGCCTTGTTCTCCTGCAGGTTGAGCGTCTTGGTGTCACGCACCGCGCGTTTGGTTGAGTACGCCCACACCGCCCGCCACGACTTGGCGTGGACGGCCGGATCCCAGACGGGCTCGGCTTTGCGTTTGGGGTCGCTGGTCTTGGTGGCGGTGCCGCGTTGATCGCGTGGGGTGATGGTGTCGATGATCTGGCCGTCGGTGAAGAAATCGCCGTGCCAATGGAAGTGCGATGCCAGATCATTGGGCGCTTTGGTAACCCTGGATCCGACGATGAACCGCAACCCTGCCTCGTCGAGCTCGCGCAGATTGCCGCTGGCGAGCATGCCGGCATCGGCGACGACGACCATATCGGTGATCTGGTGGCGGGCTTGGAACGCTTTCACGATGGGCACGATCGTCAGAGTTTCGGCCTTGTTGCCTTCGAAACAACCGATCTCCAAGGGGAATCCGCGCCGGTCGACCAGCAATCCGACCACGATCTGTGGATCGACGCGGCGTTCTTTGGAGTAGCCGACGCGGCGCAGGTCATCTTCCTTGTCGGCCTCGAAGTAGAGCGTGGTGACGTCGTAGAGCACAAGGCTGACATCACCGGCGGTGCGGGCGTGGGCGAAACAGGCGGTAGCGATCTGCTCGCGATACCCACCGGCGCGGGCGCGGCGCAGGGTGCGTTTGCGGGTTGACAGTGACGCCGAGGTGCGGCCCAGTTCGGCCAGGACCCGATCGACATCGAGCAAGCTGGTCGGTTCCACCACCCGGGCGATCACCAGGTCCCGGAAGACCTCATCGCCCGCCGCGGCCTCGAACCCCAGGCTGGCGTACACCTGGGCCAGGGCGTCATAGAGCAGCCCGCTGCTGCTCTTGAGCACCCGTGGTCGCGCCACCAACTCCCGCGCCGTGGGCACACCAGCACCGTCGGGGAACAACGCTTCAGCCGGATTCGGAACCATCTGGGCCCGAACAGCTTTCGGGGTAATCCCGAGATCAAGCTCGCCTTGGGTGTCATCGGCCAACAGCCGGCGGGCCTCCTCGATGAGCAGACCCAGCTCGGCGTCATCACGCGCAGAACCGACATGGCGCACGATCCTGCGGCGGCCGTCGACGGATTCGGCGATCTGGACCGCCGTTGCGCCCGAGGCGGTGCGCACCCGCCGAATCCAGACCATCCAGGCAGCCTACCGACCCAAATTAGTGCCTAGCGGGTGCACTAAGCCGAGACATCACTGCAGTTCAACGCCCTGCAGCTTCCGAAAACTGTCCGAAGTGACCCAACTCAGGAGCGGGTCAAGACTTTGCGCGGCCCGCCGTGCCATCTCGTGGTCGTTGTCATCGGCCCGGCTCCGTAGCGCGCCAGCGCGATGACTGTCATGTAAGCGCTGGCGATACGTGGCCAGCTGAGCACACCAAGTCTGGGCCGATGGTGACGGTGCGCGCTACACCGATCGATCGCATACGTTTAGGTACTGCCCAAACAATAGCCTGGCCCTTGATATCGGGTCCTTGCTGGGGGATGGCTCGAAGTCCGCACGTTCGTCGACATGGGCGGGCATCGGGTGTGGGACGAGAATGCCGTCCACACTGTCTTTGGCGGAAAGGCTCGGCACGAGGTCGACGACATCGCTGGTGGTCGCTATTGCGGCAATTTGGTGACTGCGCGACTCCAGGCCGGTGCTGCGACAGCGGTTGGTCTTCATGCGGACGTAGGTGTGCGAGGCAGGATCATCACCGACCAAGACGGTTGCCAAACAAGGTTTTCGACCGCATGTCTTATGGAACTCCGCTGCCTGCTCGCGTGTTTCGGTAAGCATGGCTTGGGCGACACGTGCGCCATCAATGATGGTTGCGGGCAGGGTTCACTCCTCACAGAGGAGGAACACCCAGGCGGTCGATGCGTGCAAACGTCGCTTCCCGGTGGTGTCCCACCTGCGCCAGTCGTCAAGCTAACCGCCGAGTCCGGCGCCGCCAGAACGTCGAAACCGTTCAGTCGGTCAATTGCTCACAGAAACTGGCCCTGGATCCAGATGTCTTACTCTACCCGGGCGGGGGTGACCGATGATGTCGTCGAGCAATGCTGGATCGCAGCGCTGGGGCCGCTCACCCAGCGCCGTCGGGACGCCGGCCAAGTCCACATCACCCTGCCGGGCTCGGCACGCTCGACTGTGGAGTACCAACTCGCGCGGCGGCTCCCGCAGCTGCGCATTGCACGTCAAATGACCGCCTTTGGCGGGTCGGGTTTGTGGCTTGGGATTACGGGTGCGCAGGACGTGGACAGAAAGTATCGACACCAGCGCGACATCGGCAAAGCCAAGCCTGCCGGCGGCCAAAGCCGCTCGCGTAGCGCCAAGTTCATGTTCGAATCTGGACCAGGGGGCGGCACCGATTCTGGCCAGACCCCCATGAATAGTGCAACTTCAACGGGTCGCTATCGCAGAGCACGATTCGGTGTTCTGCCCCGAGTTCTGGGGGTCCGCGCGCAGCTGTCGCGGAACGCGATCTGCTGGTGCCGGCGCGGGCTGTCGGGGGTCATCACATGACGGTGGCGCTGGGCCGCCCGTCGGCGACTTTGACGAAGAAGCGCCGCCAGGGTCGCTGGTCGAGATCGGGATGCACGTGATGCCAGTTGTGGGAAGCCAACACCGCCGCGATCGAATCTGAATCCGAGAGATCGGCGACGGGCGCTTGAAGATCGATGATCGGTTTCGCTACGAGACCGGGTATCGAGGTGGAGCCGACGTGCTCGATGCGGGCGATCCGCCGAGGGGAGAGCAGCGTTTCGAGATGGTCGCGTTCCTGCTCACCGCGGAGAGCCCAGGCGGGATCGGCGTCGACGAGATCGACGGACTCGGTGGCCCAGGGTGGTGGACCGGTGTTGGCCGACATACCCTTCTCTCTACACGCTGCGCTAGATTCCACTGCCACTGCACATGACGAGGACCTGAGTAATCCGGCTCGCACCACTGAGGCGCGGCTCAAGACGGCCGCTTCTTGCGTGCCAGTTGCTCCAGTAACTCTGATCGCAGCGCCGTGATGTCGTATCCCCTGCCCTCATGGTGATGATGATGTCGCCTGAGCTGGCAGCCCTGCGAGCACGGTCGGCACCGCGCCGCGCTTGGGCACGTAATGCACGCCCTCCGGTGATAGCGCACCGCATTGGCGATCAGGCCACCGGGTGAAACCCGGGATCGGGTCTTCTGTCGCGACGTAGACGTCCAACACGACCACCTCATCGCCATGATCCAACGCGGCGCCGGACTCTATGGCGAACGTCCGCGAGTACAGGTGTGGCTGGAATGCGACGATCAGTCGTCCGCCAGCTGCGGGCGAGGCTGCTTTCATCCGTGGCAACGTGTTCGCCCACAACGCCGATCGACTCGCCCGCCGCGGCGGGCGACGATCCGGCGCTGCGCCCGCTACATCCTGCGCGGGCTGATGATCGAACGTGCTGTCAATGGACACGATCCACGGTCGCGGCGGTAACCCGGCAGCTGGGGTTGCACATAGTTGTGCGGTCCGGCTCATGGGTCACTATTTCGGCCTTTCGCCATCGTATCGGTTAGGCCTCGGTTCTCAGCTCTGTGATTGCTCCTAGTGTGGTTTTCGGCGGGTATCCGATTGAGCATTTGCGGGGTAGTTCAGTTCGAAGGCGGGCCTTTCGGAGCGGACGCGGGGCAGTTCGGTGAAGTTGTGTCGTGGCGGTGGGCAACTGGTGGCCCATTCCAGCGAGTTGCCGAAGCCCCAGGGGTCATCGACGACGACTGGTTCGCCGTAGCGCAGCTCTTTAACAAGTTCCAGACGAACGGCAGCATTGAGGCCGCTAAAGTGAAGGCCCCAATCGTGGAGACAATATTTTGCGTTTGGAAACCGTCGGTGGGTAAGTAGTCGGCATAACGGACCCTGACACTCTGACCCTCGATACGTGGTATACCGCCTCGTGCAGCAACGTAGTGATCAGGTGGGCAACCTCAGCCGGACGCAACGGATTTCATCGTGGGCACATGCTTCACGATCGGATCCGGTCAATCCCACGGCACGCCCCCCATTCAACGGGCCCCGGCACAACATCATTCACGGTGGCGCGGTGTGCAGCAAGCTCTCTGGGCAAGTCCGCTGCACGGTTTCCAGGCTGCCTACTCGGCTCGCATACAAGAGAGTGCATTCGGTCCCGAGCGCCAAGCTGGAACGACTGCCAAATCGACCCCACCAGCCCTCAATCACGCCCGGCAACACCGCTTGCACGGGCTGCACCGCGAACAGGCCGGGCGAGATCGGCGAGATTGCTGGCGTGCGGGAAGGCTGGAGACCCGCGGACGCGAGGTGAGCGCCCGGTTGGCTTCACGACTCTTCGTGAAATGTTGAGCTCGCGTTGTGCATATCCATCAGCTTGCCGTCGAGCCGACAGAGGTAGGCGACCGGTCAGCTACGATTGGCTGTGTGCCCCGCCCATCGAATCCCGACGTGCGTCGCCGCCTGCTCGAAGCGGGACTCAGCCTCATACACGCGCGTGGATTCACCGCCAGCGGGGTCAAAGACATCACCGATGTCGCAGGTGTGCCAAAAGGGTCGTTCTACGCATATTTTGCCAGCAAAGAGGCATTCGCCGCGGCGATCCTCGAACATTATTGGTCCGATATCGAAACGCGCCTTCTCCCAATTCTTGAAGCAGAAGGTTTGGCACGGGAACGAATCACACGCTTCTTCCACGCCCTCGCCGACGAGCACGAGGCCGGCGACTTCGTGCTCGGCTGCTTGGTCGGCAACTTGTCGCTCGAGCTTGGTGGTTCTAGTGAACCGGTGCGCGCCGAACTCCTCCGCATTCTCTACCGTTGGGATGAGGCTCTCGCCGAGTGTGTGCGCTCTGGCCAGGGTGAATGGGGTGGCGTCCGAGCGGATCTCGATGCGGCGGAGATCGCCCAGCAGCTGATCCAGGCGTGGGAGGGTGCGGCCCTCCGCGGGAAGGTCGCCCGCAGCCGCGCGCCATATGACAGCTTCGAAGCGGTCACCGTTCCTGCGCTTCTGCACCGATCTGTCCAGGGCCGGGTTCGGCGTCGGCGCGGTGCTTGAATATAGTCGACTGGTCATCTATTATTCATAGTGTCTCGCTCTTCCCTTTCCGGCACGTGAGGATTGCCCCATGACAGATCTGACTATCTACGCCGAACCAGACAACCCTGCGCTCCCAGGTTCTACCTTTGTGCTCAATCGTGAGCACGCCGCGCTGGTCATCACTGATCCGCAGATCGATTTCCTCAGCCCCGAGGGCGTCTCATGGGCGGTGTTCGGTGACAGCATCAGCGAGAACAACACCGTCGCTCACATCGGCGAACTGTTCGACGCCGCGAAGCTGATGCACATGACAGTTGCGGTGTCGCCGCACTACTTCTATCCCACCGACAAGCAGTGGCGGTTCGGCGATCCGCTCGAACAGTTCATGAGCACTGCCGGCATGTTCGGGCGCCGGGGCGCATACACGACGGACGGCTTCGCCGGCTCGGGCGCCGACTTCCTGCCCGCCTACCAGCACCACATCCATGACGGGCAAACCGTGATCGCCTCTCCGCACAAGATCGTCGGTCCCGAGTCAAACGACCTGGTTCTCCAGTTACGTAAACGCGGCGTGAACCAGGTGATCCTGGCAGGGATGGCTGCCAACCTGTGCGTCGAAGGCCACATGCGTGAACTCGTCGAGCAGGGCTTCGAAGTCGCCGTCGTCAAGGACGCCACAGCGGGCCCACGCCTGCCCGAAGGCGACGGCTACCTCGCCGCGCTAGTGAACTTCCGATTCCTCGCCAGCGCGGTCTGGACCACCGCAGAGGCCATTGCCCTCCTCAAGGAGGCTGACCGATGACCACCCCCCTCACTCGCGCTGACGTCACGGGACTCATTACCGCCGAGCGCATTCAGCGTGGGGTTCGATGGTCCCAAGTCGCCGAGGAGGTCGGCGCCAGCAAGGAATGGACGACCGCGGCGTGCCTTGGACAGATGGCGCTCGAAGCAGACCAGGCGCAAGCTGTGGTACGAATCTTCAACCTGCCCGCTGAGGCGGAGCACATTCTGCAGGCACCGCCCTATAAGGGCTCAATGCCTGCCGTCGTACCAACCGACCCGCTCATCTATAGGTTGCATGAAATGGTCGCCGTATACGGCCCAACGATCAAGGAACTCGTGCATGAGGAGTTCGGTGACGGCATCATGAGCGCCATCGACTTCCGCATCGATCTCTCCCGCGAGCCCGACGCGGCCGGCGACCGCGTCCGAATCGTCCTGAGCGGCAAGTACCTTGGCTACAAGGAATTCTGATCGGAACCCGCGGCTAACCGACACGAAAAGTTTCTCAGGAATTTGGTATAAAAAAGTACCACTGAGCGAGAATCGATACCCCATCCGTCCCTCAAACGCATGATCAGCCACCTCTACGAGCCCGGGGCTGGGACTGTAACCACAGCGAGGCCGCAGGGGCAGAGTCGGGATGCTCCTCGATCGAGCGAACACAGTGAACACGGAAGCCGTTGCGGGTCTGCCCTTTCCGGTGGCGGCCAGCGTATCGGGGGCCTGGGTGCACCGTCGGCCGATCGGCTCGCGGCGGGGCGGAGTTGCCGTAGTGCTCCGAGGTCGGGGGACCGGTCACATGGGGTAGGGCAACAGCGAGAGGATGCAGTTGGTTGCTGTAATGCCGAAAGATGCACCGCCGAAGGCGGCGCCGGCCGCGCGCCAGAAGGGTCCGTGGCAGCGGGTATCGGAGATGCAGGACAAGCTGCACCGTTGGGCGGTGGCCGATACTGGGCGGCGGTTTGGTGATGTGTTCAACCTCGTGCACGACCCGGCGACGCTGATCGTGGCGTTCGACCGGGTCGCGGACAACCGTGGCCGCAACACGCCCGGCTTCGAGGTGTGACTACCGTCAACGTCGAACAAGGCCTCGGGATGCCTAGGTTCCTGGACCAGCTCCGTACGTCACTCAAGGACGGCTCGTTTCGTCCTGTGCCCGTACGACAGCGCAAGATTCCGAAACCGGGTGGGTCGGGCAAGCTCCGCAAGTTGGGGATCCCGACCATTGCCGATCGGGTGGTTCAGGCCGCATTGAAGCTGGTGCTGGAGCCGATTTTCGAGGCCGACTTTCTTCCGGTCTCCTACGGTTTCCGGCCCCGGCGGCGGGCGTACGACGCGATCGCTGAGATTCAGATGTTTGGTTCCCGCGGTTATCAGTGGGTGCTGGACGCCGACATCGAGGCGTGCTTCGACCGGATCGATCATTCGGCTCTGATGGGCCGAGTTCGGTTGCGGGTCAAAGACAAGCGCGTGCTCGCGCTGGTGAAGGCATTCCTCAAGGCTGGGGTGTTGACCGAGACCGGCCGCTACGAGGACTCCGACACCGGCACCCCACAGGGCGGGATTCTCTCACCACTGCTGGCCAACATTGCGTTGTCAGTGCTCGATGAGCACGTGATGGCCCCGTGGCAACCGGACGGGGTGATGGGAACGACCTACCGACGCAACCATCGTCGCTCCAAGGGTCTGCCGACGTGGCGGATCGTCCGTTATGCGGACGATTTCGTCGTGCTCGTGCACGGCGAAGAAGGCGACGTGGTCGCGTTGCGCGAGGACATCGCGACCGTGCTTGCTCCGCTAGGGCTTCGATTCTCGGAGTCCAAGACGCGGATCGTGCACATGCGCGAAGGGTTCGACTTCCTCGGTTTCCGCATCCAGTGGAAACGTAAACGGGGAACACGGAAGTGGTTCGTCCACACGTTCATCACCGATCGGCCGTTCCGGTCGGTCAAGGCGAAGATCCGTGCTCTGACACATCGTGTCAGCCAAGCGGACATGGGAGCCGTCGTCGGCAGGATCAACCAGATCCTGCGCGGTTGGACCAACTACTTCCGGTATGCCGTGTGCAAGCACACGCTCAACCGGCTGCGCCGCTTCGTCAATTGGCGCATCATCCGCTGGTTGCGCAAACGGCACCGCTGGAGGTGGAAGGTGTTCCGCCGCAAGTTCACCACTCCCACGGGGAGGTGGCTTCCGATCGCGGCAGATGGGATCGAGGTGTTCAATCCGGCAGCGGTGACGGTCACCCGTTACCGATACCGCGGCAACAAGATTCCTAACCCGTTCCTGCGGCTGAGAACGGCCTGACGGCACCCGATCGTGGAGAGCCCGGTGCGTGGAGACACGCACGCCGGGTTCGGCGAGCGGCCCGGGGAAACGGAGCGGCAGCAATGCCGACACCGCGCCCCGGGCCGACTCAACCACCGCATCGTCCATCGTGCCCTGCCGGCACCGGTCGGGTCCAGCGACCGGGTCACCAGATAGAGGCATTTCAGGGCGGCCTGCTCCGCGGGGAAGTGCCCTCGGGCCTTGATCGCGCGGCGGTAGCGGGCATTGAGCGACTCGATCGCATTCGTCGAGCAGATCACCCGCCGGATCTCCACGTCGTAGTCCAGGAACGGGATGAACTCGTTCCAGGCGTTGTCCCACAACCGAATCACCGCCGGATAGCGCTGCCCCCATTTCTCGGCCAACTCGTCGAACGCCGAGCGGGCCGAGGCGGCGTTAACCGCGGTGTAGATCGGTTTGATATCGCGCTTGATCTCATCCCAATACTTACGGGAGGTGAGCCGAAAAGTCTTGCGTATCAGGTGAATGATGCAGGTTTGGACGATCGCCTGCGGCCACACGTTGCCGACCACCTCGGGCAAGCCCTTCAGACCGTCGCAGGCGACGAAGAAGGTGTCCTTGATGCCGCGGTTGCGTAGCTCAGTGAGCACGGCCATCCAGAATTTGGCGCCCTCACCGCCGGTGCCGGCCCATAGGCCCAGGATGTCGCGTTCCCCGCCGAGAGTGACGCCGATCGCGGCGTAGAACGGCCGGTTGGCGACTTGGCCGTCGCGGACCTTCACCACGATCGCGTCGATGAAGATCGCCGCGTAGGTTTCATCCAGAGGCCGCACCGCCCACTCGTTCATCTCCTCGAGCACTTTGTCGGTGATCCGGCTGATCGCCTCCTTGGAGGCCGAGGAGCCGCTTCCTCGAGACCGAGGCGCCGTAGATCTCGGCGAAGTGAGCCGAGATCTCGCCCGTGGTAAGCCCTTTGGCATACAAAGACAACACCACCTCGTCCACACCGGACAGTCGGCGTTGCCGCTTCTTGATGATCTGCGGCTCGAACGTCGCTGCCCGATCACGCGGCACGTCGATCTCGACCGGGCCGGTGGTGTCGGTCAGCACCGTCTTGGAGCGGGTGCCGTTGCGGATGTTGCCTGTCCCCGCGCCGGCCGGATCGTGTTTCTCATAGCCGAGGTGCTCGGTCATCTCCTCGTTCAGCGCGGTCTCCAGGACCGTTTTCGTCAGCTGCTTGAGCAACCCGTCGGGCCCTGTCAGCGACAGGCCCTGCTCCTGGGCCAGCCGGACCAACTCGACCGCAGCCTGCTGCTCTGCGGACTGCTCAGCCTTCTTCTTGGTCACATCATCCAGTGTCGTCATCACGGCGACCTTTCTCGCCGAGCATCGCTCAGCAGACCCGCCTGTCTGTCGTCACAGGTGACTAGCGACGAGCAAGAAGCAGCGCCGACCAGCGAGCCGGACGATCCGATCAAGGACAGCTCCGCGCCGTCGGGCGAAGACTGAACGTTCCTTCACCGTGGCGAGCGTCTGACGGAGCACCGGTTTCCTTCCATGAAGCACATGCCGAATGGGTCCGAGCCGCCTACGGGGTCCTCATCCAGACGGCGAAGCGCTACAACGACTACCTCACCTACTCGGACCTTGCGCGGAGCGTCCTTGGCGACTCGGGCATCCAGTACGGCGCGCATCAGCGGAGCTGGATCGGCAAGGGTTCCGGTCGCGATTGCAGACCGGAATGCGACCGAAGGTGGACCGCCACTGAGGGCGCTGTGCGTCTCGAGCGGTGACGAAACGGTCGGCGCGGGTTACGCATACGCGTTGAAGATCATGGGTCAGCCAAAGCCGAAGGATCTTCAGCCGCACGCTGCCGAGTCGCGGCTACAGTGCTACCGCTTCCATGGCGCCGACATGCCGGCCGATGGCGGCCAACCCACCCCGACACGCGCGGTCATCGCCAAACGCGTGAGGACAAAACCGCACGTCGGGAAACCCGTCATCCTCGGCCCCGTGCACTTCAGCCAACTCCCGCTCAGCGGGCAGTGCGACCCGTGTGACTAAAGCCGATCGCTGACCGGTCGTCATGAGCGACCGACGGTCGCGGTGGCCAGGTCTTCATCTCCACTTCTGTTGCGGCCCTTCCGCTCCTGCGATTGGCCTACAAGTCCAGGACCAGATTCGGTGTGAGTGCCCTGCTGATGCAGATCATCATCACAGAGTTCGATGCATGCTCTTCGTCGTCGAGGTAGACATCCCTGTGATCGGGAATCCCCGACAACACGGCGGTCTCACACGTGCCGCAATAGCCCTCCTGACAAGAGAACTCCACCTCGGGAACGACAGCCCGCACCGCATCCAGGATCGACTGCCCACCGTCGACGTGCACGACCACACCCGAGCGCTTCAACTCCACCTCGATGGCCCCCGACGGTCCCTCATCAACGGCTGCGGGACCCGTGAACCGCTCAATCTCCAGTCGCGGTGTACGACCGGCGGCTTTGACCGCGACCGACGCTGCATCCAGCATTGCAGCGGGCCCACACACATAGACCAACGTTTCCGGCGTCGCCGCTGCGATCAGCTCACCGACTGGCATCCGGCCAGCAGAGTCTTGCGGCCAGAGCGTGTACCGCGCCGGCGACAACTCGTCAACGCGTTCCCGAAAAGCCATTTGCTCAAGAGACCGCGCCCCGTAGTGAAGCCTCCATTCGGCCCCGCGCTGCGCCACCGAACGAACCATGGGAAGCAGCGGGGTGATTCCAATTCCACCGGCAAGGAAGAGATAGGAGGGTGCGTCGCGGAGGTGAAAGTTGTTTCGCGGCTTGCTGATCCTTAACACCAAACCGGGCTTGGTCACGCGATGCAACTCCGCCGAACCACCGCGACCGGCAGGCTGGCGCAGCACGCCAATGGTGTAAGACCGCTCGTCGGACCCCGAACCACACAGCGAGTACTGCCGCGTTATACCGCTGGGGAGACCCACCTCGATGTGCGAACCGGGCTGCCACGGCGGGAGCGGCGCCCCCGACGGATCGGTCACCCGTATCTCGGCGACGTCCGGGGTGAGTTGGCGAACACTGTCGACAACGACATCGATGCCGTCGGCCAGACTAATGTGCGGTCCCACGTGCAAACTCCTCCGAGGTCATTCGGTCGCCGGCGTAGTCGCCGATACAGAAGAGGCGCATGTGGCGCGTGGCTGCCTTGCTGTGGAAGTCACCGAATTCAGCAGAGGCATCCTTGCCTGCGTACAGCCTCGCCACGAAGGGCCCTCCCGGATGGCGGTCCTTCCACTCGGTGAGGTCATAAACCTTGCCGTGAATGATGACCCAGCAGTCCTCGAAGGTGTTGTGCTGCTCGAGTTCCTGTCGGGTCACCAAGCGATCGCCCGTCGCGGGCACGCTCGGTTTCCACAGGTTCATCGTGATCACCCGACGCGCCTCAGCACCCGCACCCGACGCCCGGTAATCCCACGGTCCCCACCGCCGAGGCGGAAGCCGGTCCCCGATCTCGCGGGCGTCGAACTCATAGATCCAGGAGTCGTCATTGCCCGCGCGTTCTTCGTGGTCGAAGAACGCGAAGTCTCGTTCATCCACGGCAGCCAGGATCTGCTTGCGCTCAGCTGAATCCTCGGGCTCGAGATGTTTGAACGCGACCTTCGACGCGAACTGGAACCGGGTCGCGCGGTAGTGGCGCACGCGTTCGTAATGCAGGAAGGCCGACGCGAAGTCGCTCTGGTGCAGCGCGAAGGCCTTGGCAAGGGCTGCGCTGTCCTCCATCGTCTGGGAGGCACCCTGACCCATCGTCGGCAACATCGGGTGCGCGGCATCCCCGACAAGACAGATCCGACCGTCCTGCCAGGACGTGAAGGCAGGGCGATCGTAGAGACCCCACTTGGTGGTGTTCTTCATCGCGCCGGCAAGTGCGACTAGGTTATCCATCCGCGGGTCGCCAGCCCACATTTTCTTGATGTGCTCGACGAGTTCGTCGACCTCGATGGTGCGCCAATCGCCCCAGTCATCGGTGAACTCGGTCGACTCGGGGTCATACCAGGTGAAACCGATGTTCAAAAGTTCGCCGCCGCGTACCCAATAGCTCATGGCGTAGTCGTCGTTGCGCTTGTACATGTCCATACACAGCTCGTCAAGCGGGTTGTGATCGAGCGGCCTCCCATCGGCTTTCCGAAGCGTCTCGACATCCGCGCGTGGAATCAGCCCGCGAAAGATCAGTGAACCGGTGAACCGCCGCTCCGGGGCCTCCGGCCACGTCAGCTCCAGCACCTTCGAGTGGATACCGTCCGCACCGATGAGGATGTCGCCGGTCGTGGTGGTTCCATCGGCAAAGCTGGCCGTCACACCCGCGTCGTGCTGCTCGATGCCCACCAGACGCTTACCCATGTGAACGCTGATCGGACTGGCAACGGGATACTCAGGCGCCAATTCACGTACCCGCTCGTGCAAACACATCAGCAGATCTTGACGGTGCATGTGATGGAACCCACCACCAAGTGCCCGCTTCTCGGGGGCGTTGTAGTGGAACGGCTTCCGCGAAACACTGAGATCGTCGTTGATCATCCGCGTCACGTCCAGGATCGAAGCGCGGCCGCCATCCGGCACACCGCTGGGCCCTTTGGGATCCCCCCCGTCGAGATCTACCCCGAGCCAGTGACATAAACGGGCGCCATTGGGAGCGATGTTCAGTCCAGCACCGGCCTCAGTCGGCACCGACGATTGCTCGAAGACCTCGATCTGGTCGAAGACCCCTTCAGCCTGCCGGAGGGCAATCGCGGTAAACAGTCCCCCGATTCCCCCACCAATGATGATTGCTCGCATCGGACTACTTTCTGTGTGTGCCTGCATATAAGTGATTGACGCCCAATAGATTTCCGTCAGGTCAGCGTGGTCATGAATTCGTCGGACAACTCCTGATGGAAGTAGAAGATCGACTTGGCCAAGTTGTCACCGGTCCAGGTGATCGGCCGCCAGTCCGGGAAGGTGGTATAGCCACCCGCGAAGATCTCATTACGATTACCGGAGGTATCGAAGAAGTAGGTCGTCGTCCCTCGGGTGACGGAATGCTGTGTGGCGCCTTCGTCGATCCGGACGTCGTCCTGGACGAGGATTCGGGTGCCGCGCAATATATCTGACCAGTCCTGGACGGTGTAGGCGAAGTGGTGAAGCTTGTTGTTTGGCCCCTTCAGCACCGCGAAGTCGTGTGGAGTGTTGCTGCAGAACAGGAATGATCCGAGCAACTCCGGCTTCGGCTCATTTCCCAGCACCCGCTCGGCTGGCTTGAAGCCCATGCACTCCTGGAAGAACCTTTCGATAACCTCCGGCTCCTCGGCCGTAATGACGGCGTGGTCGAGGCGGGGCACGTGCACGCCGATCGGGTTTCGCGGCGCGACATCGGGGTTCAGCAGGCCGAGTTCGTGCCCGACATACTCCGCCTCGGAGTAGAGCTCGACGAGATGGCCGGAGGGAAGGGTGATCCTGACACCGTCGCCGATCGCGAGATTCTCCCCAGCGGACATGCGCTCGACAGTGCAGCCGAAGGCGAGAACCTTCTTCTCGATCTCCTCGATGTCTTCGGGCTTCTCGCACTTGTAGCCCATCTTCACCAATCCTGCGCCACCCTCTTCCAGCACGACGGAGTGGTGGTCGTACTCATCCCAGGACTTCAGGAACACCTGGCCCGGCTTCTCTGCCATCACGGTCATTCCGAGTGTGTCGCTGTAATGCTTGGTCGCGGTGGTGAGGTCACTCTGCCGCACATGAACGTACCCAAGTCGCATTACACCCATGGTTGATCTCCTTCGCCGATTAGATTGTGAACGTTGCTTCTTCAGTGCCCGGTGGTTGCTAGGAATCTTCGTCCGCTCCTAAGCGGGCGTCGCAGTACGCGGTGGTGTTGCGGTAAAGATGCGGCGAGCAGGACCCCGCAGACGGATTTTGCAGTCGGTGAGGGCGTGCGCACGGCATGGAAGGCAGACCCCGTCCGCTACTTCTTCGGCCGTGAGCGCAGTAGCAGCGGCACCGACCTCGTGCGTTACCGTGCCGGAGACGACATCGGCCTTGCATAGGCTGCAGCCACCGCGGCGACAACCCGACCTCGGGGCGATACCGTGACGGCGCATGGCCGCAAGAACCGTCTCGCCGAGTTCGGCCTCGACAACGAAGCCACCCGGGTCGATTTCGATGATCGACATCGCGTCCCTCACCTTCTGTCGCGGCCGCTCGTCCGCCGCTCATTGGGAATTAGGCGACGCACGACAGGCCCGTGGTGGTGCTGCCCCATTTCTGCTCCTGTCTCGCGGCTGACCTACATACTCCAAACAAGGCGCTCTGTCTATCTACATCGGAGTCCATTGACCGGACCGGCGCGGACAGCCGTGCAATGTCAGGACTGCCCGCGGCTCGAGGTCGGACAGTCACATCGCTGGGTGCTGGATTTCAACCTGCTCGACAGCGCCCCATGACTTCTCGGAGTGAGTCGGGCGGAGGGCTTCCAAGTGCGATCCGTCATCGACCTTGATCACGTCGTCGATAGCCACCCGGCAGGTAAACGTACGCAAAGCCGCGATACGGGGTGTCTTCGCAGATGAATCTGGGGTCGGCAAACACATACGCCGGCTCAGCCCCATCCCCGTCGTGCCGCGAGCTTCCAATGACCAATGAGACGACCAGACGGGTCAACAGAGCAAACACCACCGCGCACACAACCATACCCCGTAGCGGAACCCATTGGAGCAGAACACTTGTTGCGTGCGTCGCAGGACTAGTCGCGTCCAATGTCTACGCGTCGACGAAGACTGTCACGCCGTGCGTGAAGAAGTCCTTCGCGGCAGGGCCTTGCTCACGGGAACCGAAGGACGACGCCTTCATCCCGCCGAATGGCGCCCAGAAGTCAACACCGGTGGTCGGAGCGTTGACGCGCACCATGCCGACTTCGCTGTGCCGGATGAACTGCAGCACCGCAGCCACATTCGCGGTGAACAGCCCCGCAGAGAGCCCGTAGGGGGTAGCTGAGGCGAGTGCCATGGCATGGGACGGGTCGTCAGCGCGTACGAGCGCGGCGACGGGGGCGAACACCTCCTGGTCGAGCAGGATGTCGTGCTCCGAACCGTCCACCTCGACCATCGTGGGCGACAGGACGTTGGTGTCCGGGGCCGCGTTGCCGCCGCAAAGCTGACGACCGCGGGTCTGCTTGAGTGCGTCGAGAGCCTCGGCAAGGGCGGCCTCTCCGATCACGGGCCCAGTCACCGTCGCGTCGTTCCCGGGGTCGCCGACCGTGAGCCGTTCGACGGCCTCGACGAGCCGGTCGCGCACCTCGTCGTAGACCGGGGCCTCCACGATGATCCGGCCGGTGGCGGTGCACTTCTGACCCGCGAATGCCATCGCCGACCCTGCGACCGCGGCGACGGCACGCGGGATGTCCGCATCGGCCAGCACGACCGACGGATTGCTGCCGCCCATCTCGGTCTGACACGGGATCGCGCGCTCGGCAGCTTTTTTCACCAGAGCGAGTCCGACCGGCGTGCTTCCAGTGAAGCTGAGCCCGTCAGCGCCATCGATGAGCCGGTCGACCACGGCCTTGCCACCGACAGCCAAACTCAGCAGTCCTGCGGGTAAGTAGACGGACAGAATCTCCACCAGCTTGGTGGCCACTCCGACAGCCTCCGACGACGGCTTGAGGACGACGGCGTTCCCCCACGCCAGAGCGGGGACTACTTTCCACAGTGGGATCGCGACCGGGAAGTTCCACGGGGTGACCACCGCAACGGTGCCCAGCGGACGGCGAGTGGTGAATTGAATGCCGGTCACCGTTGAGCCCGGCAGGGTGTCGCCGGACGGCATCATGATCGAACCAGCGTGATAGCGCAAGATGTCAATACCGCGCTTGAGCTCGCCGCGTGCCTCGACGACCGGCTTCCCGACCTCGCGCACGACGAGGTTGGTGACCTCAACCTTGTTGGCTTCGAGGCCGGCTGCCGCAGCGTAGAGCGCGTCCGCCCGGGCAGTTGCGGGCAGGGCGTTCCACTCCCGGCGTACGTCCCGCGCCCGGTTGAGGACGTCGGCGATCTCGTCAGCTGACGAGATGGGAAACTCACCGACCCGGTCCGAACGGTCGAAGGGGTTCGTACTGACGATCAGGGGGGTGGAGGTCATCGTCTCGCTTCCTCGGTGTGATGCCTCGCCGTGGGTCACCCTGGTGGACCTGGTCTTCGGCGGGCTCTTGCGCTGGTTGGGCCGCGAACGGCCTGGCTCTGATCGTTGCGTCGGGCACACACGAAGTCCCGCCCTCGGTCCACTGGGCGGTCCGGTTCGTTGTCGTGTGATTCAGCGGTCGCGATAGTTACCGGTATGACTAGTCCAACCAAAACCGAGGGCCGAGTCCTTGACGACGAGCAGATATTCCAACTCGCCGAGGAGCTCTACGTAGCCGAGACCTCGGGAGTTCCGGGCATTTCGATCAGTGAGCGACACCCGGAGGCGACGATCGGGGACGCCTACGCCATCCAAGCCGCCGGCACGAAACTGCGTGTACAGGCAGGTGAGTCCGTCCGGGGTCGGAAAGTCGGGCTCACCGCGAAGGTAATGCAGGTGCAATTCGGCGTGGACACACCAGATTTCGGTGTCTTGCTCGGATCCATGTTCCACCCCGAGGGCACGCCACTGAGCAGTTCTGCGCTGATCGCCCCGCGTGTGGAACCGGAGGTCTCCTTCGTCCTGAACCGATCGCTGCGCGGTCCCGGCGTGACGGTCACTGACGTTCTTGCCGCGACGGCGTTCGTCGTGCCTTCCTTGGAGGTCATCGACTCCCGGATCCGCGACTGGCAGATCACCATCGTCGACACGATCGCCGACAACGCTTCTTCTGCACGGGTCGTGGTCGGCGGGACGCCGACTCGACTGGTCGACATCGACATCCGCGCAGTTGGAGTAGTCCTGCGCCGCAACGGCTCGATCGTGGAGACCGGCGCGTCGGGTGCGGTTCTGGGCAACCCCGCCAATGCGGTGGCGTGGCTGGCGAATACCCTCGCCGCCTACGGGGTGCAGCTCGAGGCCGGCGAGCTCGTCATGCCGGGGACTTGCACGCGGGCAATCAACGTCACGCCAGGTGACACCATCCGTGCCCAGTTCGACGGTCTCGGCGACGTCACCGTGGGATTCGTCGACGACACCAGTGACAGACAGGTTCTCGCGTCGGCCGGTTCGGGGGCGGGAAGATGACCGATCTCAGTCTCGTTGAACTATCGAGCCGGCTCGACCAGGCAGCCACGACCCGTATCACCATCCCGCCGTTGACCGAGCAAACCGAGCTCACCGAAAATGCCGCCTATCAGATCCAACGCGGTGTGGTGGACGCCAGGATCGGCCGTGGGGCGCGGCTATTGGGCGGCAAGCTCGGACTAACCAGCCGCGCCAAGCAGATCGCGATGGGCGTGGACGAACCCCTCTATGGGTTCGTGACCAGCGACATGCTCGCCGACGGTTCTGAGCTGGATCTTGACGCGCTCATTCATCCGCGGGTGGAGCCCGAGATCGCCTTCGTGCTCGCCGAGCCGGTGCAGGGTCCTGATGCCACCGCAGCCGATGTCCTCGGTGCCACCTCATATGTCTGCGCCGCCCTCGACGTGATCGACAGCCGCTACCACGGGTTCTCGTTCACCCATCTCGACGCGATCGCTGACAACGCGTCCTCGGCAGGCTTCGCGCTCGGCACCGACCTGGTACGGCCGACTCTCGACTTGGCCGCCGTCGGCTGTCTACTCGATGTCGACGGTGTCATCGCCGACTCTGCCTCTGGTGCAGCGGTTTTGGGACACCCGGCAGCCTCGGTCGCCTTCATGGCCAATGCGCTCGCCCGCCGAGGGCAGCGACTCGAAGCCGGCTGGGTCGTGCTCTCCGGTGGGTTGACCGCTCCCGTACCGATGAAGCCTGGCAGTACCGTCACTGCCAGCGTGACCGGAATCGGAAGCGTCAGCTTGAGCGGCGTCAAGATCTGACGACGGGTCCCAACAGCCATGAGCAATCAAATGGAACGGAACGGATATGCCCTTCATTCAAGTGAACTTGGCCAGCGGCAGGACCCCTGAGCAGAAGCGAAACCTAGTCCTCGGCATCTCTCGAGCCGCCAGCGACGCCCTCGGTGTACCCGAAACCTCTGTCCGGGTCTGGATCGTCGAGGTCTCTCCCGACGAGGTCGCCTCCGGTGGTGAGATCCTGTCTGAGCGACTGCGTTCACAGGCATCGCCGGCGGTAGGGCAGGACGGGTGACCCACTTCATCCTGACCCACGGCGCCTGGCACGACGCATGGTGTTGGGCGCCCCTGATCCATGTCCTCGAAGATCGCGGCCAGACGGCGACGGCTGTTCAGCTACCCAGCGATGAGGTGGGCCAGGGCGCCGAGGCCTACGCAGCGGCGATCGCCGCTGCCGTGCAACCGACGGGCAGTGTCGTCGTTGGGCATTCATTGGCGGGGCTCGCCATTCCGCTGGTTCCCGCGCTCGCGCCGGTGAACGGCCTGATCTTTCTCGCCGCACTTCTGCCCGAGCTTGGAACCAGCTGGCGTGACCAGCTCAAGGCCGGCCGACCGATGGCGCCATGGTGGTATGACAATGGCTTACCCCGCCAACTCAAGGACTCCGACGGTCGGAGCCTTTGGCCATCGGATGTTGCGATTGACCTCTTCTTCCATGACTGCGAACCCGGGATGGCCGCCGCGTCAGCGGTGCGGCTGCGCCCGCAGGCTCCGACACCGGTCATCGAGCCCACCCCGCTCCACGAATTCCCGGACGTGCCCACCGCCTACGTCATGGGTCGAGACGACCGAGCGGTGTCTGCGGACTGGGTGCGAGCCACGTCCACATCGCGCCTCGGCGTCGAGCCGACTTGGATCGACGGTGGACACAGCCCGTTCCTCGCCCGTCCCACGACGCTTGCCGAACTCTTCATTCACCTGGCCGACCTGGAATTCACGTCCACTCAACGAAAGTCATCCCCGAAACTCTCACATCGCCCAGGCACCTAGTAGGACTTTGTTAGGTGGGCGTGTCGTCTGGACATTGCCTTAGACTCTCGAGAGCATTTGTGGGTGGATGATCTTGCACTGGGTCGGGTCAGCGAGGCGCTGGATGTGTTTGTCGCCGAGGTCTTCTCGTCGCTCAAGCGTAGTGATCAGCGGGCCAAGGCGGGCTTGTATGCGCGTGGGTTGATGCTGGATGGACGACGAAAGTCGATGCAGCCCATGGCGGCACGGCTGCAGGTGGATCATCAGCAGTTGCAGCAGTTCGTGACGACCTCGCCCTGGGATGTGGTGCCGGTGCGCAAGACGTTGTCCCGCAAGGCGTGCGATCTGATCGCTCCACGTTGCTGGGTGATTGATGACACCGGGTTCGGCAAGGACGGCCCGCACTCGCCGTGTGCGACCCGGCAATACTCGGGCACCCTGGGCCGGGTCGACAATTGCCAGGTCGCGGTGTCGGTACACGCCGCCACCGACGCGGCGTCGGCCCCGTTGGATTGGCGGCTGTTCGTGCCGCGAAGCTGGGATGTCGAGCACGCCGAGGATCCCGAGGAACGTGCCCGTATCGCCACCCGCCGCCGCCGCGCCGCGATCCCCGAGGATGAGCATCATCGCCGCAAATGGGAACTGGCCCTGGACATGCTCGATGAACTCATCGACTGGGGACGCACCCCACCCGCGGTGGTCGCTGATGCCGGGTACGGCGATATCACCGCGTTTCGGCTGGCCCTGACCGCACGCGGCATCCCGTACGTGGTGGCGGTCAAAGCTGCCACCAGCGCCCACCCCGGCGACGCGATGCCGGTCGCAGCGCCCCGCGCCGGGGACCGTGGCCGCTTTCCGGTGCCGGCCTACCCCGACCCGGCCGTCAGTCTCAAAGAGCTCACGGTGGCCGCCGGGCGTGGCGCAGCCCGCACCGTCACCTGGCGCGAGGGCACCAAGACCGGCCCCGACAACCCCGCCGCGACCATGGCATCGCAGTTCGTGACCCTGCGGGTCCTCCCGGCCAACCGTGACATTCCCCGCGGCGATGACGGGACGCTCCCCGAGTGCTGGCTGATCGCCCAATGGCCCACCGACACCGCCGAACCCACCGACTACTGGCTGTCCACCCTGCCCGCCGACACACCCGCTGCCGAACTCGTCGGGCTGGCCAAAATGCGTTGGCGCATCGAACACGACTACCGCGAACTCAAAACCGGACTGGGCCTCGATCACTTCGAAGGCCGCTCCTGGTTGGGTTGGCACCACCACGCCACCCTCGTCACCGCCGCACACCTGTTCCTCACCACCCTGCGGTTGACGCTCCCAAAAGCAGCCGGGCAGGACTGACCCTTTACGCCATCCTGCGCGAAATCCAACGCGCACTGGCCATCTGGATCGGCACCTGCCCACTATGCCACCACTACTTCCCCACCTAACAAAGTCCTACTAGACGGTCGCACAATGCGCTGCGCTACGCATGCTTCCTGCCGGCGATGCGCAGGTGAGGGTCTGCTCTTTGGTTCCAGTCCGAGGTGGCGCGGTGTTCAAATCCGTCGCACGCCAGTTCGGCGGCAGCGATCATCCCAATTAACCGTAGCCGCCGTCGTGCTTAATCCTGCCGCTGAGCCGTTCACGCCAGAGCCCGAGCTTATGGTTCCACACAGCAGCGTCAATCGGATCCTTCACGCGGGTGAAGCCCGGACCGAATGTTTCCCGCGCCTCGATGGAGACCTGCATCGCGGCCAGCAGAGTGGGGAGCGCCCCGTAAAACCAATCATCGTTACTCCGGCGCAGCTGCGAAAGGTGCTGCATCACAGCAGGATCACCCGGGTTGGCTTCTGCCAAGAGGTTGGCGGAGTCGTTTAGTTGGCTGATGGTGTGCTGCCCTGTGACCAGCTGACGCGCCAACGTCCAGATCTTCTCCTCCGGATTTATGGCGAACACGCCCTCCGCGGGCCCGTCCGAGCCGGATCCGGGCCCGCTCACTGCGGGCCCGATGCGGCCATCAGGGTAAAGGACACAGCGCCGACGCCGATATGCGCAGCGCTGAACACGAGGGGAATCGCCCAGGCCGCACGGCTCTTCACAAGCCGCACCACGATCAGCGCAAAATCAACCGCCGGCAGCGCCGCGGCCGACACCAGCACCATGCACAGACTGATGGTCGACCAGATCGGGTTCCCGCAGGGGCGGTAGGAGCACGGGTCCAGGCCCACCCCCGCGAACCCGACCACCATGACAGTGCCTATCGCCAGCACGATATGCACCGCCAGCAACAGGAACGCCCCGGCGGCATCGACTCCGCGGTGTCGCGGCGGCGGTGTCCATGCGGCCGTTGTCGTGGCGCCGTGCCCGGGTGCCAGTTGCGCGCCGGAACCTGCAGTGCCCCAGCTGGGCCGTGTCATGCGCGGCCCGCCTGGGCCAGGAGCACCAGCAGCAGCACCGTGTAGGCCACGTGGACTGCCGACATCGCCAGCGGAACCAGCCACGCCGGTCTGCGCATGCACAGTGCCGTAATGGTCAGCGCCAGGTCGATGACCGGCAGCGCGATGACACCGACGGCTGCGGCGAGCAGTACGAGCCACGTCCAGCTGGTGTCCGGGCAGACGGCGCTCTGGCAGTCCTGCATCGTCGTCACCGCGAAGGTCACCAGCACGGAGGCACCCCAACCGAGTGCGAGGTGGACGGCCAGCAGCGGGAATGCGATGGCAGCGTCGATACCGCGGCTGAGCCGCGTTGTGGTCGCCATGCTCATGGGAATCGGGTGAAGCAGCCGTCGACACTGGGATTGATCACCCCGGACCGGAACGCCATGATCCGGGTGAATCCTGCTGCGACGGTGTTGCCGTCGACCCCGGAGGAGGCCATCCCGTTGTTGAGCAGCCCGGCCACCGCTTCGTCGAAGTCGCCGGCGGTCAGCACGAGGTTCCCTCCGCTGGGGGCGTCGATCGGCTCGACCATTTTGCGTTGAGCCACTCCGGTGAGGCAGGCGGTGCGTACCGATGCCGCGGCGTCGGTCAGGTTGACACCGCGCTGCTGTTGCAGCGCCAGTGCCACCCGCGAGGTGAGCACAGAGATGGCAGTGTTGTCGCCCTGGACCAGCACGCGTTCTTTGGAGCCTGCTTGGCTGCCCAACGCTTGTAGAGCAGGCAGGTCGACGGCCAGGGTGTTACTCGACGGGCAATAGGACACCGGTGGTGTGGCTTTGGCGTCCGGGCAGGGCGGCGCATCCGCATCCAAGGTCACCGTCGGCGGTGAATTGAGCCCGTAGATGCCCGAGACCACCTCGGTGACCATCTGCACCATCTTCTCGTTGATCGGCGCTTCCCCACCCTGGTTCTGCTCGTCCTCCAGGATCATGGGCATATCGCCTCGGTTGGCTTCGATTTGCGCGAGATCCATGTCGGCGCAGGCTTGCACGCCGTCGATGAAGCCGACCTGGAAGGCGCTGATGCGGTCCAGGGCGTTGCCGTGCCCTTCGTGGACCATCTCTTGGTCTTCGGGCGTCAGGACGGGGTCGCGGATGGTGATCACTGCGGCCAGCACGCGGTTGAGTCCGTCGCTGGTGTTCAGTTCGAAGCGCTTGGAGTTACCTTCGGCGACCCAGCGGATGTAGTTGCCGGCGAAGCAGTCTGCCTGCTGTTCACGCACGATCACCGGGGTGGAGCGGTCGACGAGATCGCCCATGGTCTGTACCGCGTGGCCGTATTCGTGGGCCAGCAGTGCCGCGATGGACACATCGCCGAAGTACTCGATGCCGGTGGGCACCAGGCTGCCTCTGTCCCAGGCGATCAAATCCGCACCCGGGCAGAAGAAGGCGTTGGGTTTGCGAAACCAGTCCGAGCCACACAGGCGCGGCCCGAGTGGGTTGGTCGAATCATAGGAGGCGATGTTCTCGACCGGTTCGAAAGTGCCTGCCATCGGATCGGTGTAGTGCTGCTCCCAGAACTCCACGACATCGTTGACCGACAGCAGGCCCAGCGCGTCAGCATCGGAGCCGTCGCTGTCGACGACCTCGCCCTCGGGTTCAGGGGCATCCGGGCGCACACCGCTAGGTCCGTTGGCAACCGGCAGGCCGCCGACGGTGTCGGGATTGAACAGTGAGGACTTTGCCTGACCGCCGCCGTCCAGCGGCTTGGAGCAGCCGGTCATCAGTGTGGCTGCCAGCGCTGCGGCCAATGTGGCTGCCAGCAGTCGTGATCGTCTCTGTCGCAGCGTCATCGGGCACCCACCACGGCGATAAACTGCTCGAACGCGGCGCGGGCCTGCCCGCTTAGTGGGCGTTCAGCCTCGGCGGCAGCGACGGTGTCAACATCAGTGCCCGATGCGGCGGCCACCTCGACGGGAGTCAATCGGCTGCGGGTACGTACGGCTGTGAGGCGCTGGCCCAGCGTGGCTCCCGGTGCGCGGGCGGCGATGCCGGCCAGATCCTCCACCGAATGCCGGATCTGGCTGAGCAGTCGGGCGATCTCAGGACGGCCTGTGCTGGTGGTCGCGGCTCCGGAGATGGTGCGCTCCAGTCGGCGCAGCTCGGACAGCAGGGGGGCAATCTCGGCTCCGAAATGCGGGGCGCTCGTCGACGGCAACCCGGCCGCACGTGCCAGCAGCACCCGCAACGCGATCTCGGAGGCATCGATGAGGACCGCGACCTGCACGGTCGGGGACAGCACCTCGGTGGACTCTGCATCGGGTGCCGAAGCCCCGGCACGGATTCGGGCGATCGTGCCGGGCGACCAGTCCAGATAGCCCTCGATTCTGGTCAGCGTGTTCTGCCGCGGCCAGTGCTCACCGCGCTCGAACCGCACCAGCACGCTCTGGCTGACGATGTGCTCCTCGGCGAGCTTGCGCTGGGACAGTCCCAGCTCTTCGCGCCGAGCCGCCACCGCCGCTCCCGCCCGCGCGACCGACAGGTCAATCTCCCCGGTTAGAGAGTCTGCGGAGTCCGCGACCTCGCCGTCACGATCGTCCAGGTCGGCCAGGTCGGCCGCAGCCAGGGCCACCACCGTGCCCTTGGGCGTATCGGTAACCGCGGCCGCACTGCGGATACGGACCGCGATGCCGTCCACGCCGCCCATGTGGAAGGTGACCGACTCGGTCAGCGGGGTGGGCAGCGGCACCGCGTCGATGCGCTCACCATCACAGAAGGTGCCGTTGCGGGTGCCGGCGTCGCTGACCACCCATTGCTGCCCGACCGGTTCGATGCGCAGGTGGGTGCGCGAGATGGCATGCGTGGTGATGCGGATCTGCGCGGGTAATGCCCGGCCGATTAACACCGGTCCCTGATCGGGTCGGGCGATGAAGGTCTTACCCGCCACCTCGATCGCCAGCGCGGGCAGCTCGACCTCCGCCGGCGGCTCCTGGCATTGCTGCACTGTCACGTCCCCTCCTCGATCGCACTACATCCCCGGCCCTGCCGCCGTCGCGCGAGCACGACTTGTGGCCCAGCAACGCCCAAACCGTCGCAGAACATATCTCCAGCTAAAACGGCAAAACCCGTCCAGGTGAGCGGTGCTAGCCGGTGAGCTGTGCTGTTGCCGAATTCAGTGTTACACACCATGAGAGGGGGTCTGAGCGGCAAATAATTGGTGCAATGGGGGTGCAACGGATCATGCGATGATCGATGCGACGGATGGTGCAGGACAACTCATCGCACCGCGACATTTTCGGGGGGTTACATGAATCCGCAGGGGCATGGACAGCCGGGAGGCCGTGAACAACGGCCCTGGCCCGGGGGCAACCCGAACCGGGATCAGGCACCGTTTGATCAGCAGGAGACGCAGCAGGCGCAGACGTTCTCCCGACCTCAGCAGCCGCCGCCCCCGTATCCGCAGGCACCGCAGGGCTACCCCACACCCCCGCAGTACGCATCACCGCCACCCCCGCCGGGTGCACCGCACGCCTCCTCGGCGCCGCAGCCCTCCCCCGAGCCGCCGAGCACCAGTTGGATCCAGCAGCTCCAGCAGCGTCAGTGGTGGATCGCGGGCGGGGTTGTCGTCATCGCCGCCGCACTGGTGGCCTACGTGATGCTGACCGGCGACACCAGCACAAACGAGGACACCGCCACTTCCCCCTCGACCAGCGTCGCGCAGGTCCCGGCAGGCCCGACCACCACGGTTCCGTCCGAGCCCAGCGCCCCGGCCACCCCCACCAACC
>NZ_MVIM01000028.1 GCF_002086795.1 Mycolicibacterium tusciae
CCCCCACCCCCACCGCGGCCGTCGCCCCGCCGCCGGTGCTCAACGAGGGCGATGACTGCCCCGATTCGACGCTGGCCGTCAAGGGCATCACGAACCAGCCGCAGTACGTCGTCGGCGATCAGCCGAAGTTCACGATGGTCGTCACGAACATCGGCCTGGTGGCGTGCAAGCGCGACGTGGGCGCCGCGGTGCTGGCCGCCTACGTCTACACGCTGGAGAACGGCAGGCTGTGGTCGAACCTGGACTGCGCGCCATCGAACGAGACGCTGGTCAAAACGTTCCAGCCCGGCGAGCAGGTGACGACCGAAGTGACTTGGACCGGGATGGGCTCGGCACCGAACTGCCCGCTGCCGCGGCAACCCATCGGACCGGGCATGTACAACCTGGTGGTCCAGCTGGGCAACCTGCGCTCGGCGGCGGTTCCGTTCGGCCTCGCCGCCCCCGCGCCTGCGCCGCCGCCCGGTGAGGCACCGCCGCCACCGCCCGCGGTGGGTTAGGCCAGCCGGTCGGCGATCGTCGATTCGGCCAACTGCGACAACCCTTCTCGGATGTGGCGTGCCCACATCGATCCGATGCCCTCGACGTTCTGTAGATCGGTCGCGCTCGCGGCCAGCAGTCCCTGCAGTGAGCCGAACGAGCGCACCAGCAGGTCGACGTGGGCGAACTGCAATCGCGGAATGCCCGCCATCGCACGGTAGCCGCGCGAGCTCATCGCGGAATCCTGTGCCTCGGCGGTCGATGGGTAACCGAAAACCCTTGCCAGCGCAGTGAAATCGAGGAGCTCGTTGTCGGAGAGATGGTCCAGCTCCTCCAACGTTGCGCTGACCTGAGCCGCGGTCGGTGGGTCCGGGTTGGCGTGGTAGTCGCGCACGATCAGCTCGCGCGCGGTCTCGTTGTCGCCGACCAGCTCTTCCAGCTGCAGCTTGAGCTGACGTCCGTCGGTGCCGAGTTCGACCACGTCCGAATCGATTTCCAGGCTGATCCGTCGCACCATCTCCAGCCGCTGCACCAGCGTCATCACATCGCGCAGCGTGACGAAGTCCTCTATTTCAGCCGTCGACAGTTGCCTGCTGACCTCGTCGAGGCGGGCCTTGTAGCGCTCCAGCGTGTCGATGGTCTGGTTGGCGCGCGACAGGATGGTCGCCGAGTCGGGGATCACGTGGCGTTCGCCGGCCACGTAGACGGTCACGATGCTCATCGAGTGGCTCACCGAGATCACCGGGTAGCCCGTCTGGATGGCGGTGCGTTCCGCCGACCGGTGCCGGGTGCCGGACTCCTCGGTGGGGATCGACGGATCGGGCACCAGCTGGACGTTGGCCCGCAGGATTCGGCTGCCGTCGGTTGACAGCACCACGGCGCCGTCCATTTTGGACAGCTCGCGCAGTCGCGTCGGCGCGTAGCGGATGTCGAGCGAGAAACCGCCGTCGCAGATCGCCTCGACGCTGTCGTCGTAGCCGATGAGAATCAGCGCGCCGGTGCGGCCGCGCAGGATGCGCTCGAGCCCGTCGCGCAGCGCGGTCCCCGGGGCCAGTCGGGAAATGGTCTCGCGCATGGTTGGCCTCGCCAGCGGCACAACGGTCCGGCCGGACCTCCCACCAGGCTTGACAGCCATCGAACCCCTCCTACGACTGGCCGTTATTCTGCGCGATTTCTCGCAGCACCCGCAATGCCGAGCCGATGTTGTCGGCCGAAATCGCGCGCAGTCGGGCGGGCACCGCCGTCACGCCGGGAGGCACTACGGCCACGGTGAAGCCCAGCCGTGCGGCCTCGGCCAGCCGTCGATCCATACCGCTGACGCGGCGCAGATCGCCCGCCAGTCCGACCTCGCCGATCGCCACGGCCGAGGCGGGCATCGGCAGGTCCATGCACGACGACGCGATCGCCAGTGCCACCGCAAGATCGGCGGAGGGATCAGTCAACCGCATGCCCCCAACCGTCGACAGATAGATGTCGTTGGCGCCGACAGGTAGCTTCGCCCGCTTCTCCAGCACCGCGGTGATCATCGCTGCGCGCGACGAGTCGATACCGCTGACCGCGCGCCGCGGCGACCCGCTGGCCGGTGCTCCGATGAGCGCCTGTACCTCGCCGATGAGGGGGCGCTTACCGTCGAGCGTAACCGTGACGGCCGTCCCTGACACCGGCTGCGGCCGCTGATCCCGGAACAGCGCCGACGGATCCGATACACATTCGATTCCGTTGTCGTGCAACAGAAAACAGCCGACCTCGTCGGCCGCTCCGAAGCGGTTCTTGACGCCGCGAACCATGCGCAGCGACGACTGCCGGTCACCCTCGAAGTGCAGGACGACGTCGACGAGATGCTCCAGTGAGCGGGGCCCCGCGATTGCACCGTCCTTGGTGACGTGGCCGACGAGGATCATCGCCACTCCAGAGGTTTTGGCGGCCATCGTCAGCGTCGTGGTCACCGCGCGCACCTGGGTGACGCCACCCGTGACGCCCTCGGCTTCGGTCGTCGACATCGTCTGCACCGAGTCGACGATGACCAGGCTGGGCTTCACTTCGTCGATGTGGCCGAGCACCATCTGCAGATCCGACTCGGCGGCCAGGAAGACCTCGTCGTGCGTGCAGCCGGTGCGCCCGGCCCGCATCCGGATCTGGCCGGCCGATTCCTCGCCGGACAGGTAGAGCGCGCGCTTTCCGCTCTCGGCCCACCTGTGCGCGACCTCCAGCAACAGGGTCGACTTCCCGACTCCGGGTTCACCTGCCAGCAGCGTCACCGACCCGGGGACCACTCCGCCCCCGAGGACCCGGTCGAGTTCGGTGATTCCGGTAAGGATGTGCCGGGTGTGGCCGGGATCGATCGAGCTGATCGGTACCGCGGGCGAGGTCGGGGCGACCGCGCGCCGCATCGATGATCCGTTGACGGCGGCGAGCACCGCCACCTCGTCAACCGTGCCCCAGGTGCCGCAGTCCGCGCACCGGCCGACCCACTTCGCTGTGATGTGGTGGCATTCGGAGCAGCGGTACTGCGAACGCGCTTTGGCCACGACAAGACCGTAGCCGCACGGGCCGACAGAAACTCCGTGGTGAGCGGCCGTGTCGCGGAGTTGTGCGGTCAGTGACCGCCGGAGCCGCCGCCCGAGTGGCCTGCGCTGCCGCCCTCTTCGCGCCGCGGGCTCTCACCGGCGGAAATAGGCACCGCAAAGGTGCCCTCGCCGCTCTTCTCGAACTTGAATGTGAAGTCGTACGTCAAGCCGTTGGTGATCGGCTTCGTCAGCTCCACCTTGGCTTCGGCCGCGTCGACCGTCTCGACGCTTTCGAGCGGAGTGATTTGCCCGTCGGGGGCGCCCACCACGAGGTTGCTCGTCGCAGGCAGGGTGGTGTCGCCGCTCAGCGTGACCGTCCCGACGTCGGACGTGATCGACACCAGCTTGTCGTTGACGTCCGGCGAGTTGTTGGAGGCGACGAAGATCAGGTCGACCTCACGGCCCGGTTGGACGTAATCCGACGTCTGGTCGACCCGCAGGTGAGCGTTGCGCACCGCGATCTGCCCGATGTTCGCGCTGGTGCCGTTCACCGCCGGTTCCTGGGTGGCCGTCTGGGAGACCTGCCCGGCGCTGCAGCCGCTCAGGACGACGGTGGCTGCCAGTCCACAGGCGGCCAGTTTGAAGCGGTCCACACGTGCCTCCTGCTCGACGGACTTTGGATTCGACTATGGACTGTAGTAGGTGGGCGTGGCGGGCGGTAGCTGAGGGCCGACGGACGGTCTCCAGATTTCTCGATGGCAGCAGCGTGTCGCACATATTCATCCGCCTGTCAACCCCTAGTCTCGACCCGGAGTGCCCCTGACCTGCACCGTTGATCCACGCCTGTCTGGACCCCGTGCTAACATTGGGTTGTGAAAGGGGCTCTAATCTGATGATTTTCAAGGTCGGAGACACCGTCGTCTATCCACACCACGGCGCCGCGCTGATCGAAGCGATCGAAACCCGGACCATCAAAGGCGAACAGAAGGAATACCTCGTCTTGAAGGTCGCCCAGGGCGATCTCACCGTTCGAGTCCCAGCGGAGAATGCCGAATACGTGGGCGTGCGAGACGTCGTCGGGCAAGAAGGTCTCGACAAGGTTTTCCAGGTGCTCCGTGCGCCGCATACCGAGGAGCCGACCAACTGGTCGCGCCGCTACAAGGCCAATCTCGAGAAGCTGGCCTCCGGCGACGTGAACAAGGTCGCCGAGGTGGTCCGCGACCTGTGGCGTCGCGATCAGGAGCGTGGCCTGTCCGCCGGCGAGAAGCGGATGCTGGCCAAGGCGCGTCAGATCCTCGTCGGTGAGCTCGCGCTTGCGGAGAACACCGATGACGAGAAGGCCGCGACCATTCTCGACGAGGCACTTGCTGCCGCCTCCTGAAGGCCCGTGACGAGGGCGATGAGCCGCTTGCGCGAAGAGCAGTGACTCTGCCCAGAGTCGGGCTCGGTACCGACGTACACCCGATCGAGACCGGTAGGCCGTGCTGGCTGCTGTGCCTGTCGTTCGCTGACGCCGACGGCTGCGCCGGACATTCCGACGGCGACGTCGCCGCACATGCGTTGTGCGACGCGTTGCTTTCCGCTGCCGGCCTCGGCGATCTCGGCGAGGTTTTCGGCACGGGCCGCCCCGAATGGCGCGGCGTCAGCGGTGCGGACATGTTGCGCCACGTACACGGTCTACTGGTGGCCGAGGGTTACCGCGTCGGCAACGCCGCCGTTCAGGTCATCGGCAATCGGCCCAAGGTGGGTCCGCGTCGGGCCGAGGCCCAGAAGTTGCTGTCCCAACTCATCGATGCCCCGGTGTCGGTATCGGCGACCACGACAGACGGTCTGGGTCTGACCGGCCGGGGCGAAGGTTTGGCCGCGATCGCGACCGCACTGGTCATTCCGCCCGAATAAGCCCGGTAAGCTGGCCCGTCGTGACCGACCTGCGGCTATACGACACGATGACGGGCGCCGTCCGCGCCTTCGTGCCGGTGCGCGAAGGCCGCGTGTCGATCTATCTCTGCGGCGCGACGGTGCAGGGTCTGCCTCATATCGGGCACGTTCGCAGTGGGGTGGCGTTCGACGTCCTGCGTCGTTGGCTGATGGCGAAGGGTTACGACGTCGCGTTCATCCGCAACGTCACCGACATCGACGACAAAATCCTCAACAAGGCCGCCGATGCGGGCAGGCCGTGGTGGGAATGGGCCGCCACCTATGAGCGCGCGTTCTCGGCCGCCTACGACGCTCTGGGCGTCCTTCCGCCGTCGGCTGAGCCGCGGGCCACCGGGCACATCACACAGATCATCGAGCTGATCGAGCGCCTGATCGATCGTGGCCACGCCTATGTCGGTGGCGGAGACGTCTACTTCAACGTGCTCAGCCTGGCCGACTACGGGAAGCTGTCGGGCCACCGAATCGATGACGTACATCAGGGCGAAGGCGTTGCCACCGGCAAGCGCGACGAGCGCGACTTCACGCTGTGGAAGGGCGCGAAACCGGGTGAACCGTCGTGGCCGACGCCGTGGGGACGCGGCCGTCCGGGCTGGCACACCGAGTGCGTAGCAATGTGCGAGGCCTACCTGGGCGCCGAATTCGATATCCATGCCGGCGGTATGGACCTGGTGTTCCCGCATCACGAAAACGAGATCGCGCAGGCCGAGGCCGCCGGTGATCCGTTCGCCCGGTTCTGGCTGCACAACGGCTGGGTGACCATGGGCGGCGAGAAGATGAGCAAGTCGCTGGGCAACGTGTTGGCGATACCGGCTGTGTTGCAACGGGTTCGGGCTGCCGAACTGCGGTACTACCTGGGCAGCGCGCACTACCGGTCGATGCTGGAGTTCTCCGAGACGGCGCTGCAGGACGCCGCGAAGGCCTACACCGGAATCGAGGATTTCCTGCACCGCGTGCGCACCCGGGTCGGCGCCGTGGTGCCGGGCGAGTGGACACCGAAGTTCGCGGCGGCCCTGGACGACGACCTCGCGGTGCCGATGGCGCTGGCCGAAATCCACGCCGCGCGCGCTGAGGGAAACCGGGCATTGGACGCCGGCGACCACGAAGCGGCGCTGACACAGGCGATGTCGATCCGAACGATGATGGGCATCCTCGGCGCCGATCCGCTCGACGAGCGCTGGGAGTCCAAGGACGAGACCTCGGCCGCGCTGGCCGCGGTCGATGTGCTGGTGCAGGCCGAGGTGCAGCGCCGCGCTGATGCCAGGGACAGACGCGACTGGGCCGAGGCCGACGCCATCCGCGACCGTCTCAAGGCGGCCGGGATCGAGGTCACCGACACCGGTGACGGACCGCAATGGACACTGCTGGACGGTTACACAAAGTAAATGGCTGGAAACTCCAAACGCCGCGGCGCGATTCGCAAGCCGGGCACCAAGAAGGGGCCGACCGTCGGATCGGGCGGTGTGCGCCGCCGTGGCCTCGAGGGCAGGGGAGCGACTCCGGCCGCCAAGGACCGGGTCAATCATCCCGCGGCCAAACGCGCCGCCAAGGCGGCCAGAAAGCAGCAGGGCCGGCAACGCAAAACCGACGACGTCGAATTGGTGCTCGGGCGCAATCCCGTCGTGGAATGCCTGCGCGCGGGAGTGCCTGCCACCGCGCTCTACGTCGCCCTCGGCGCGGAATCCGATGAACGACTGACCGAATCGGTAACCCGGGCAGCCGATTCCGGCATCGCGATCCTCGAGGTGCCCCGGACCGACCTGGACCGGATGAGCACCAACGGGCTGCATCAGGGCATCGCGTTGCAGGTGCCGCCCTATGACTACGCGCATCCCGACGACCTGGTGAAGTCGGCGACGAGCGACGTGACGCCCGCACTGCTCGTCGCCCTGGACAACATCTCCGACCCGCGCAACCTCGGCGCGATCGTGCGGTCGGTGTCCGCATTCGGCGGTCACGGGGTGCTGATTCCCCAGCGCCGATCGGCGTCGGTGACCGCGGTCGCATGGCGCACCAGTGCCGGTGCGGCGGCGCGACTTCCGGTGGCACGGGCGACGAATCTCAATCGCACGCTGAAGGATTGGGCCAACAGGGGACTGCAGGTGGTGGGTCTGGACGCCGACGGTGACATCACGGTCGACGAGCTGGACGGCGCCGGTCCGATCCTGGTCGTCGTCGGATCCGAGGGCAAGGGACTGTCGCGGCTGGTCCGGGAGAACTGCGACACCATCGTGTCGATCCCGATGGCCGGTCCGACGGAATCGCTGAACGCCTCGGTGGCCGCCGGCGTGGTGCTCGCCGAAATCGCCCGCCAGCGCCGCAGCTAGTACGCGGGCTGCAGAATCTCGACGAGCCCAGGCAATTTCGGTTCTATACCGGCACCTGGCGTCACGCGCCGTAGCCGCCGCGCCACCCACGGCGCAGCGAATGCTGTCGCCCATCGCAGGTTCTGCCACCAGCTGTGTACCGGAGGCGACGACGCCAGGGCGGCTGAGCGCGACGTGAGGGTGTGCGGCATCGTGAGTGTGTCGAGGACTTTGGCGGCCATGCGCTCATGCCCGAGTGGGGACAGGTGAATGCGGTCGCCCGCCCACAGCCGCGGATCCCGAAATTCGGTGAACCGCCAGAAGTCCACGAGCTGAACACCGATGTCGTCGACGACGGTGCGCAGCAACTCGTTGTAGATCGCGGCACGGCCCCGCAACCGGCGGAACAGCGGCACCGTGCCGAGATCGGCCGCGGTGAACGTCAGCACTACGGCACCCGTCTGCTGCAGCGTCTTCAATGCGTCGGCATAGCGCGCCATCATGGCGTCGATGTTGTTGCGCACCAACAGCAGATCATTCATCCCGGCGTATACCGTCACGATATCGGGCTCGAGCATGACGGCGGTCTGGATCTGCTCGGCGAGTATCTCGTCCATGGTGCGCCCGCGCACCGCCAGGTTGGCGTACCGCATGTGCGGGTTGTGCTGTCCGAGCACTTCTGCGACGCGATCGGCCCAGCCGCGCAGACCGTTCGGACAGTCTGGGTGGGGGTCGCCGATACCTTCGGTGAATGAGTCACCGAGCGCGACGTACCTGCTGAACACCGCCGGCCGAGCCGGCAGTCGGGACACAGCCATAGCATCAATCTGGCCGATACTAAGGCGACGCGCACCCCGCAGCGCCGCCGGTGGCTCAATCGACATGCGTTGTCCCACTGTCGTTTGAGCGCAGGTAACCGGGCCTACACGCCGATCAATTTAATGCTCACCCACAGCGCTGCGACCGAAGCCAGCAGGGTGAGCGGTACGGTGCACAACCCGATCAGGGTGAACTCGACGAACCCCGTCGGCATCTCCCGGCGAACGACACCGCGCCACAGGAGGTTGGCCAATGAGCCGACGTACGTCAGATTCGGCCCGATGTTCACGCCGACCAGTACGGCGAGCACGGCGGCCGGGCCCGATGCCGCGACGAGCGGAAGCATGACCAGCACTGCGGGCAGGTTGTTGACGGCGTTGGACAGCGCGGCGGCGATCGCGGCGATTCCGAGCAGCGCGGGCAGCGTGTTCCCGGTGGGCAGCACATGGCGCATCGCGGAGTCGAGGCCGTGCAGCATCACCGCGTCGACGACGACCCCGAGGCACAATACGAACGCCAGGAACGGCGCGTCGATCGCGGACGCGATCCGTGTGACGGTGGTGTCGCGCCGGGCGAGTGCGCGCACGCCCAGGACGACGGCACCGGCCAGGGCCGCCCAAGCGGGGGAGTGTCCGAGTACCGAGACCACCGCAAACCCGACGAGGGTGAGCGCGAGAACCACCAGCACGAACACCGGGACGTCGACGGGCTCTGAGGTGTTCACCTGCTGCGATTCGATCGACAGATCGCGCTTGAAAAGCCAACGCAGAAGCACGAATTCGACGGCTATCGCCGCCAGCCACGGCAGGGCCATGATCGCGGCGAAATGCAGGAACGTCAGGCCCGCTGCCGTGAATGCCAGCAGGTTGGTCAGGTTGGACACCGGCAGCAGCAGCGACGCGCTGTTGGACAGGTGGGCGGTGGCATACGCGTGCGGTCGAGCCGGTACGGCCAGCGTGCGTGCCGTCGCGAGGACGACCGGTGTCAGCAGCACGACCGTCGCATCCAGGCTCAGGATCGCGGTGGTCGCCGATGCGACGACGAACACCATGGACAGCAGGTGTTTGGGGTTGCCCGCGCTGAACCGCGCCATCGCGACGCCTGCGGCGCGGAACAGGCCTTCGTCGTCGCACAGCCGCGCCAGCACCAGGATCGCCGCGAGGAAGCCGACGACGGGCAGCAGCCGGTTCACCTCGGCCAACGCCTCCGGCACCGAGATGACGCCGGCGACGATCAGCGTGGCGGCCGCCGGCACCGCGACGATGGCCTCGGGCCAGCCGTGCGGGCGCACGATGGCGAACAGCAGCACGACGGCCAGCGCGACGAGCGCCAGGCTCAACGCCACGGGTCAGCGCGCTGCCAGAGCATAGGCAGATGCAGCGCGACACCGTCCTCGCGCGCCAGCCGGGACAGCACCCGCATCGTGACGTCCAGATCATCACCGGCGTAGGGCAGTGCGCGCAGCGGCATGTGCAGCGGGCGGAAGAAGTCGTCCCAATGGGTCAGGACGACGCGGCGCGCACCCACCGTGCGCACAGCTTCTGTCCAGTAGTCGAGCAGGTACTGCTCGGGCTGCACACCGAGCTGCCCCACACCGAGGTACACGACGTCGGCCTGCTGTCCGGCCAGCGCACCGGGCACGAAACCGGCGCTGCCGACGATCAGCAGCCGCCGGTCCGACGGCCGGTGACGCACGACCGTCGACCATGCTTCACCGCACTTGTATGCCGACGCGCGCACCGGTGGCGCGACGGGTTCGGTGATGACTCCGGGAAAGCGGTCGGGGGGGCAGTGTTCGGACTCGATCAGCGTGACGTCGTACGCCCCAAGGGTTATGGGTTCACCCGGTGTCGCCACGACAAGACGATCGTCGGGCAACCCGTGACCGAGGCCGACCTGTCGCGCCGATGTTCCGCCGACCACCTTCGCGCCGGTGCGCTCGGCGACGACGGCGCTGTCCATCGCGTGGTCGAAATGGGTGTGCACCGGCAACACCGCCTCGAGCCGCTGCACCCCCAATCGCGCCAACGAGCCGTCGATCCTGGGCGCCGAGGGCGACAACGACCGCAGCCCGACCTCGGCCAGGCTCGGCCGGGAGAAGAAGCCGTCGGTCATCACCGCCGATTCGCCGTCATCGACGAGCAGCGTGGTGACACCGGCCCAGGTGACGGTAAGCGACGCACCCTCGGGTGCAGCGGGCGCGTCGAAATAGCCGGCGTAGTCGGCCAGCTTCGGCCTGCCGAGCTTGAAGCGCATGGCGCCAGCCTATGGGGTCAGAACACCGGCCTTGGCACCAGCACGACACGCCAGCCGTCAGGATCCGCGAAGGTCAGCGCACCCACTCCCGCCCAGTACGGATTCTCGGCGTCGACGGCGCGGGTCCTGGACTGCCGTCGACGTGCGAGGTGAACTCGAGGTGGTGGTCGATGCCGGGCAGCCCGATCATCACGCCGTCGTATCCAGCGTGGTTGGCGAACCGGTAGATCACCGGCAAGCCCAGCGGCTTGCGCCACCGCGGTGTTCATGTCCGCAGTCTCCAACCTCAGTCGAGGTTCAGGTCAACTACCGAATTCTCGTGCCAAGCACTGCCGGCTCTCGAGCGTCGTGAACTATAGGGACGTGCAGCGACAGCGAGTGAGCGACATCCCCGTCATCGCGCTGACCGGTTACCTCGGCGCGGGTAAGACCAGCCTCCTGAATCATGTCCTGCGGACCCCGCGCGCACGACTTGGCGTGATCATCAACGACTTTGGCGCGCTCAACGTCGACGCCGGCCTGGTCACCGGCCAGATCGACGAACCCGCCTCGATCACCGGCGGCTGTGTGTGCTGTCTGCCGGACAACGGTGGGCTGGACGAGGCGCTGACCAAGCTCACCGACCCACGGCTCGACCTGGATGCCATCATCGTCGAGACCAGCGGCCTGGCCGACCCCGTCGCCGTGGCGCAGCTGATTCGGTTCAGCGGCGTTGACGGCGTGCGGCCGGGTGGCATCGTCGACGTCATCGACGCCACCACCCACTTCGACGTGGTCGATCGCGATGCACGCCCGCCGGCGCGCTATGCCGCCGCCTCGTTGATCGTCGTCAACAAGATGGATCAACTGCCCGAGGGGGACAGGCAACCGCTGCTCGAGAGACTCGAACAGCGTGTGCGAGAACGGAACCCTCATGCCCCTGTCGTCGGGACAATCGGCGCACGAATCGACCCCGCACTGCTGTATGACCTACCCGGATCGGATGACGAGCTGGGCCAGCTCTCGTTCAGGGAACTCCTCTTTGACGCCCCGGACGAGGCGCATGCCCACGCGGACGATGATCACGCCCACGCCGACGCGGTCACGGTGACCGGCTCGGGGTGTATCGACCCGGGCAAAATTCTTGACCTTCTGGAGAATCCGCCGTCTGGGGTCTATCGAGTCAAGGGGACGATCGCCGTGCGATACCGCTCGACAGTGCGGCCCTATGTCGTGCATCTGGTTGGTCCGTCCATTCATGTCTCCACCGCTCCCGCGTCGGCGACGCCGAACAGCCTCGTCGCGATCGGAATGGATCTGGACGTGGAGCACGTGCGCGCAGTTCTTCACGACACGCTCGCTCCTTGTGACGGAAACGCGCCTGCAGGCGCCATCCGCCGACTGCAGCGCTATCGCCGGCTGAGCCTGTGAACACGCGGGCTCAGGTGAACGGCCTGATTTCGACTCCGTCGGAATGCAGCCGTGCCCTCACTGCATGGGCGATCTGCACCGCCCCCGGTGAATCTCCATGCACACAAACAGATTCGACCGTGATCGGAATCGTGGAGCCGTCCGCTGCGCCAACTCGACCCGCAGTCACCATCGACGACACCCGGTCTGCGATCTCCTCGACGTCATGCAGTACCGAGTTGTGCAGCCGCCGCGACACCAGCTGCCCGTCGGATCGGTACGCACGGTCGGCGAACGCCTCGGGCACGGTCCGCAGGCCGAGCTCCTGCGCCTCGGCGAAGAACACCGAACCGGACAGGCCCAGGACGGGCAGGGCCGGGTCGACAGCGCGTACCGCTTCGGCGACCGCCCGCGCCTGATCGTGATGGGTGACGATGGTGTTGTACAGCGCGCCATGGGGTTTGACGTAGGTGACCGTCGATCCCGCCACGCGAGCGATCGCCTGTAGCGCGCCGATCTGGTAGATCACGTCCGCCTTCAGGTCTTCTGGATCGGCGTCGATGAAGCGTCTGCCGAACCCGGCGAGATCGAGATAGCTGACCTGAGCACCGATGCGCACATTGCGTTCGGCGGCCGCCCGGCACGTCCGCAGCAACAGTGCAGAGTCGCCGGCGTGGAAACCGCACGCGACGTTTGCGCTCGTGACGACGTCGAGCATGGCGTCGTCGTCACCGAGCTTCCACACTCCGAAGCTCTCACCGAGATCGGCGTTCAGATCGACGGTCACGTCGACCAGCCTACGATCGGCGCCGGCGCGGCCCACCAGTTCTCGGCGACGAACTCGCTCAGCGGTCGTCCGACCGCCCAATCGTCGATCTCGAGTTGCGGGCGGTCGGGAAACTCCGGCACCGGACCGAGACACAGCACAGCGACCGCTTCGGCGTCCTCCGGTACACCGAGCAACTCCCCGAGTCGGCGAGGGTCGAATATCGACACCCACCCCATGCCGAGACCTTCGGCACGTGCGGCCAGCCACAGGTTCTCGATGGCGCACGACACCGACGCGAGATCCATCTGGGGCAGCGTGCGCCTGCCGAACACGTGGGCCTGCCTGCCGTCGCCGAGCGCGACGACGAAGAGCTCGGCACAGTCCAGAATGCCTTCGACCTTCAGGGCCAGGAACTCGGCGTTGCGCGGGCCGAGCGCCTCGGCGGTGCGCTGACGCTCTTCGTCGACGACGGCGTGGATGTCGCGGCGCAACGCGGGCTCGGTGATCCGGATGAATCGCCACGGCTGCATCAGCCCGACGCTGGGCGCGGCATGCGCGGCCTGCAGTAGCCGAACCAGGACGTCCTCGGGGATCTCGGATCCGGGGACGAAGCGGCGCATATCGCGGCGTGCGGCGATCACCCGGTAGATCGCGCTTCGCTCAGCAGGGCTGAATGCGTGCTCGGTCACGCTCGTGAGCTTAGGTGGCACCATCGAAAGGTGACCCGCGAGCAAGTACTGATCAGTGCGGCGGAGCTGAACCAGCGACTCGACGACGGCGAGCGGCCGACGATCCTGGACGTGCGCTGGCAGCTCACCGAGCCCGACGGTCGCGCGGCATTCGAGCGAGGGCACATCCCGGGTGCGGTGTACGTCTCGCTGGAGGACGAGTTGTCCGACCACACCGTCACCGGGCGCGGCCGCCACCCGCTGCCGTCCGGTCGCGACCTGGAGGCAGCCGCCAGACGGTGGGGTGTACGCGACGGTTCGCCAGTCGTCGTGTACGACGACTGGAACCGGGCCGGGTCGGCGCGCGCCTGGTGGGTGCTGACCGCGGCGGGCATCGCCGATGTGCGGATCCTCGACGGCGGACTGGCCGCCTGGTCGGGTCCGCTCGAAAGCGGTCCGGCGAGCGTGGCACCCGGCGATGTGACGGTGGCACACCACGACCTGTACGCAGGTGCGTTGCCGACACTCAGTGCCGAGCAGGTGACCGCCGCCGACCTGACCCTGCTGGATGCCCGCGCGCCGGAACGCTTCCGCGGCGAGGTCGAGCCCGTCGATCCGGTCGCGGGCCACATTCCCAGCGCCCGCAATGTCCCGAGCACGAGCCTGCTGGACCGCGACGGACGTTTTGTCGCCGATGTGCCGGAGTCCAGCGGCGCCGTGGGCGTGTACTGCGGATCGGGTGTCACGGCGGCGGTCGTGGTCGCTGCGCTCACCGCGGCCGGAGTCGACGCCGCGCTGTATCCGGGCTCATGGTCGGAATGGTCCTCGGACTCAACGCGTCCGGTGGAACGGGACTAACTGCGGGCACGGCCACGGTGACCGATCAGCCAGCACACCAGGAAGATCGCGAACGAGATCGTCGTGACGAACACCGAGACCGGTACGCCAGGCGCCAGCGACAGCAGGATGCCCCCGACGGCGGACACCTCGGCGAAGATCACCGATGCCGCGACCGCCGCCCCGGGTGACGAGAACACCCGAACGGCGGCCGCAGCGGGTGTGATCAGCAGCGACATCACCAGCAACGCCCCGACGATCTGCACGCCCTGTGCGGCCGTGACCCCGACCAGCGCGGCGAAGACAATGCCCAACGCGCGCACCGGAACTCCGCGTCCCGCCGCCACCTCAGGGTCGACGGTGGCGAACAACAGGGGACGGTAGGACACCGCAAGCACGACGATGACGACCACCGACACGACGGCCAACAACGCCAGCCCCGAGTAGCCGACGCCGACGATCTGCCCGGTCAGCAGCGCGAAGCTCGTCCCGCTGCGACCGGGATAGAGATGGATGAACAGCACCGCAAGGCCGAGCCCGAACGCCAGCACCACCCCGATCGACGAATCCCGTTCGCGTGCACGCTGGCCCAGCACCCCGAACAACACCGCGGCCAGTGCGCATCCGACGAGTGCGCCGATACCGACGTTGAAACCGGCGAGCAGCGCGAAAGCCGCTCCGGTGAGGGACAATTCGCTGGACCCGTGCACCGCGAACGACATCTGCCGCATCACGATGAACGGTCCGATCAACCCGGACACCAGGGCGAGCAGTGCGGCCGCGAGCAGGGCCTGCTGGACGAAGTCGCGGCGCAACAGGTCGATGGTGATGTCGAACGAGAACAGGTGTGCCAGCAGGTCGGCGAGCCGTTCACTCATGGTCGTGGCCGCTCGCATGTGCCGAGTGGTCGTGCTCGCCGACCACGACGTAGCGGCTGCCGACCTTCACCACCTGGATGTCGGCGCGATACAACTCGGACAGGGTCGCCGACGTCATCACCTCTTCGACGGTGCCGATCCGGAATCGGCCGTCGACCAAATACAACACCCGGTCTATGTATGGCAGAACCGGATTGACCTCATGGGTGACGAAAAGTACGGCGGTGTTCGCGTCGCGCCTGCGCGCATCGATCAGCGTCGACACCAGCCGTGCATTGGCCGGATCCAAGTTGAGCAGTGGCTCGTCGCACAACAGCAGCACCGGATCCGTGGTCAGCGCCTGGGCGATCCGCACCCGCTGGAGTTCGCCGCCCGACATCACACCGACCGGCACATTCGCGAGTGCCTTGCCGTTGACCTGGTCCAGCGCCCGCTGCACGGCTGTGCGCTTGGCCGAACGGTCGGTCGCCAGACCCCAGCGGTGGCCGTCGAACCCCAAACCGACGAGATCACACCCCCGCAGCGACAGCCCGCTGTCGATCGCGCGGTGCTGGGGCACGTAACCGATTCGCCTGCTGCCCTTTTCGACCGGCTTACCGCAGATCGTGACCTTGCCCGCGGTGAGGGGCAGTTGGCCGAGCAGCACCTTGAGCAGGGAAGTCTTGCCGGTACCGTTGGGGCCGAGCACCGCGATGAATTCGCCCGCGCGCACTGCGAGGTCCAGTTGGTCCCACAGCACGCGGTCGGCGAACGCCAGCCGGGCGCTGGTCAGTTCGGCGACGACGTCAGCAGGCACGGATTGATTATCTGTTCGCCTGTGGCGCCTTATCCAACTGGCTCGCCAGCTGTTCGGCGGTTTGGCGCTGCCAGGTCAGATAGTCGGTGCCATCGGGCAGGGTCTCCGTCACGTTCACGACGGGTATCGAGGCGCGGTTGGCGGCGTCGGCAAGCTGCTTGGTGACCGCGGTCTCGGTCTGCGGGTTGTACAGCAGCGCGGACACCTGCCGGGCGTTGATCAGGTCGAGCATCGCGGCCAGGTCCGCAGGCGACGGGTCGGTGTCCTCCTCGATCGCGTTGGCGAAGCCCTCCGGAGTCTTGTCGGCTATACCCGCATTGACCAGCAGGTAGTGCGCGACGGGCTCGGTCGCGACGACGGAGGCCCCCGGATGCTCCTGGCCGATCGTGCGCTCGAGTGTCAGGATCTCGTCGGCCTTGGCGCCGAACGTCGCGGCGTTCGCGCGGTAGGCCTCGGCGTTGGCGGAGTCGATTGTCGATAGCCGTTCAGCGATCTGCGCGGCGACGGCCTTAGCGGTCGCCGGGTCGTAGAAGACGTGCTCGTTCGGGGGTTGCGACGAGGCCGGCAGTAGCGCGACGGCGTCGACGCTTGGCACGTCCGGATGTTCTTCCAGCACGTGCTCGACCCAGTGGTCGTAGTCGCCGCCGTTGAAGACGACCAGCGAGGCGTCGGTAAGCGCCGCGGTGTCGGCGGGGCTGGCCTCGAACGAGTGCGGATCGGCCACTGTCCCGTTCACGATCGACGTCACGGAAGCATGGTCGCCGGTGACAGCGCCGGCCACGCTGCCCCAGACATCGGTGGATGCCACGACGGATACGGTGCCGTTGCCGGATTGCGCGGATTCCTGCTGACTGCATCCGGCCGCGCCGATCGCCACCACCACCGCCGTCATCGCCGCAATGCTGGCACGCATGGCACCTCCCGTAAGCCTCTGAATAGAAATGAAAACCGTTTCCAATAACTCTATCCCACGGCATCCCGGGTAACGCAAATTCATGGGCTAACGTCACAGCATGTCCAGGAGTCCAGCGCCCCGGCGCCGGGCGACTCTGGCCTCGTTGGCCGCCGAGTTGAAGGTCTCGCGGACCACCATTTCCAACGCCTACAACCGGCCGGATCAGCTGTCGGCCGATCTCCGCGACCGTGTACTGGCCACCGCGAAGCAGCTGGGCTACCCGGGACCGGATCCGGTGGCCCGCTCGTTGCGCACCCGTAAGGCAGGGGCGGTCGGGCTGATGATCACCGAACCGCTCAACTACTCGTTCAGCGATCCCGCCGCGCTCGACTTCGTCGCCGGCCTCGCGGAGTCGTGCGAAGAGGCCGGGCAGGGACTGCTGCTCGTGGCGATCGGTCCAAAGCGAAGCCTCGACGACGGTTCGGCCGCCGTCCTCGCGGCGGGGGTGGACGGGTTCGTGGTGTACTCCGCCTCCGACGACGATCCCTATCTGTCGGTGGTGCAGCAGCGGCACCTGCCGATCGTCGTCGTCGACCAGCCGAAGGATGCGCCGGGCACCTCGCGGGTGTGTATCGACGACCGCGAAGCCATGCGCCTACTTGCCGAACACGTTGTGGGCCTTGGCCACCGGGAGATCGGCCTGCTGACGATGCGACTGGGACGCGACTGGCCGCACGGTGGACCGAAGCCGGCGCTGGCCGACCCGGACCGAGTCCAGACTCCGCACTTCCACGTCCAGCGCGAGCGCATTCACGGCGTACACGACGCAATGACTGCCGCGGGCCTCGACCCGGCGTCGCTGACCGTGGTCGAGAGCTATGAACACCTGCCGACGTCCGGTGGGGCGGCCGCCGAGGTGGCCCTCGACGAAAACCCGCGCATCACCGCGCTGATGTGCACGGCCGACGTGTTGGCGCTGTCGGCGATGGATCACTTGCGCGCGAAGGGTGTCTACGTTCCCGGGCAGATGACGGTGACCGGCTTCGACGGTGTGCCCGAGGCGTTGCGGCGCGGCCTGACGACGGTGGTACAGCCGAGCATGGAAAAGGGCCGCCGCGCGGGCCGGTTGCTGCACAACCCACCGCGCTCCGGTCTGCCGGTGATCGAGGTGCTCGAGATCGAGGTGGTTCGCGGCCGCACGTCGGGCCCGCCCGCCTAGACCTCGGTGATCGGCGGGCTGGCGCGCCACTCGTCGAGAGCCGGCGTCAAACCGTCAACCAGCATCGGCAACTGCGGCACCATCGCCAGGACCGCAACAACCGCCAGGCGGCCCGCCGCCTCGGTGACCCGCAACACCCGCTCGTCGACGGGCCGAAGGCCCGCGCCCGCAGCGGCCGCGTTGTAGGCCGCGATCCCTTCGGGTCCCACCATCGCGAGGTCCGATTCGATCGCGCCGAGGGTGACGAGTTCGAAGTCCGACCACAGGTCGCCGTCCGGTGTGCTGATCATGTTGTAGTAGGGCGCGTCCCCATGGATGGGCTGAATTCCGACCCCGGGAAAAGTCTGTTCGAATAGGTCTTGTGACGTCAGAACCGGCGCGATCACGGCCCATTCCCGTTGTGCCCGTTCAAGATCGGTAGCGGGCAGCAGCTCGGGCATGCGCGCCAACGCGGCCAGCCCGTCGGGGATGTAGGTGGCGAACGGTGCCCAGAACTCGAGGTCGCCGTCGTATTCACGCAGCGCAGCGTGCAGGTGTGCGGTCTGCTCGATGCGGCGCATCATGTTCGTGTCCGCGGCGGGGACCTGATCGATCAACTGCCAGAAGGTCATCGAGAACCCCTCGCGCCGAACGGGTTCGCGCGGCACCAGAGGGCTCGGGGGCACCACCGGATGGCCGCGGTCGGCAAGCCACCCCGCCACGGCGAGTTCGCAACGTTGCTGCGCGATCTGGGTTTCCGGCGCCGCCGAATAGGACGGCGGCAGCACCGTGGGGACCCGGACGACGACGGGTGCAGGAGCAAGATGGACGATCACGGAGAACACGTCGTAGAGGACACGCGGCTGCGAGACGCTCAGTCCGAGAGCGCGACCCGCCGCCGTCGCGGCCGAAACCGCTCGTGTCGTGCGGGCTTTCAGCTCGTCAGCGGAGAGCACGTGAATTCAGCAGGTACGCCAACGCTTCTGCGACATCGTCGGGCGACCCGATGCGAAAGCCCGCCGCTGTGTCACCGGGTCCGATCTTGACGCCGATGTCACCGTCGCGCAGCCGCGCGAATGCCTTCTCGTCGGTGACATCGTCCCCGAGAAAGACCACGGCGGTAGCGGCGTTCTGCTCGCGCAGGATGTCGACCGCCTCGCCCTTGTCGGTCTGGATGACGGCGAACTCGAGCACCGCCTTGCCCGCGGTGGCGTGCGCATCCCAGGAGTCCGAGGCGCGGCGGGCCTGCTCCAACGCCGCCTCGCCGTCGGCCGGACTGGCATTGCGGACGTGCAGGGCGACCGATGCCGGTTTGGTCTCCACCGTCACGCCGGGCTTGTCCGCAGCGATCTCGTTCAGCTCGGCGATGATTCGCGCCAGTAGGCCCTCATCGATGTCGTGGGCGAAGCCGGTGTCGAATTCGGCCCCGTGGCTGCCGACCAGGTGAACGGATGCCGGCATCCTCGACAGCGTTCGCAGCACGCCGAGCGCCCGTCCGGATACCAGGGCCACGTGGGTGTCGGGCAGTTCGGCGAGTGCGGTCAGCGCGGTGGCCGCATCGGGCAGCATCCGGGCGTCGGCCGGGTTGCTGACGATGGGCGCGAGGGTGCCGTCGAAATCGCAGGTGACCAGTAATCGGGGAACCCGGGAAACGGTATCGAGCGCGCGCTGCAGTTCGACCGGGAGCACGCCTAGATCTTAGGGTGCTCGCCGTCGCCGATCAGAAGCCGCACGGCGAGGTCCAGACGCTTGGCGACATCGGTCGCCGACGCCCGCCGGGTCAGCCAGGCGAGCAGGTTCGAAAGCCAGACGTCGGAGATGACTCGTGCGATGTGGTACTGGTCCTCGGTCGGCTCGCCGTCGCTCATGGCGCGGGCGAACATCGAGTCCATCAGCTTGCCGACGTGGTCGACCTCGCCCGCCGCCGACGCGTCGGCGAATACGAATGCCCGTGTCATCGCCTCGGTCAACAGCGGATTGCGCTGCATCGACCGGTTGAGCTTGCCGACCATGACGTTCAGCCGCTGGTACGGGGTGCCCCCGACGATCGTGGCACGGTCGGTCTTGGCGTCGATACGCTCGAATTCCCGGCCCAGCGCCGAGACGAGCAGGTGCACCTTCGAAGGGAAGTAGCGATACAGCGTGCCTACCGCGACATCGGCCCGTTCCGCGACCGCGCGCATTTGCACCGCCTCGTAACCGCCCTTGGAGGCGATGGCCAGGGTGGCGTCCAGGATGCGCTTGCGGCGCTCCCGCTGGGCTTCGGATCCCAGTTCGGACTCGGCCAACACCGCCACGGTCATCACCTGGGGCGGTCGCGAATCCGACCCCGATCCCTGGTTTGGCTGTGACAGGCCGGACATCTGTTCGACTACTCCTTCTCCGCACGGGTATCGCCGAAAACGATACGCATGCCGAACTACATTTTCTCACTTCAGAAACGCCGCGGCACCGACGTGTCCTGCTGCTATGGCGGTCGACTTGACGGTCGATCGCTGGCACTATTAGAACACGTTCTAGTGGGGAGCATGGACTTCTCACCCAAACGCTAGGAGCAGACGGTGTCAGCCACAATGACCGACGAGCAGTTTGCCGCGCGCGAGCTGGTCCGTAGCTGGGCAGCTGCTTCAGGCCCCTCCGAGGCGGCCAGGAGGGTCGAGGCGGGCCAGCCGGACGCGTGGCGTTCAGCCTACGACGGGTTGGCTCAACTCGGCCTCTTCGGTGTCGCGTTGTCCGAGGAGAGGGGTGGCGCCGACGGTACCGTCGAGGATCTGTGCGCGATGGTCGACGAGGCCGCTGCAGCCCTGGTCCCCGGTCCGGTCGCGACCACGGCACTGGCCACGTTGCTGGTCGAGCAGGCTGACATCCTGGAGTTCCTGATCGCCGGTGAGCGCGTTGCGGGCGTCACGCTGACGGCCAACATCGAATTCGACGGCGCGCGGGCATCCGGCACCGCCGACTACGTGCTGGGAGCCGATCCCGGCGGGTTTTTGGTGCTGCCCGCTGCAGACTCCGTCGTACTGATCGACGCGTCTGCCGACGGTGTCACCATCGAACCGCTGACCCCGACCGACTTCTCGCGGCCGCTGGCGCGCGTCGTGCTGGACGGCGCACCCGCGGCGAAGCTGTCGACGTCGCCGCAACGTTTCGCCGACCTGGCCGCCACGGTGCTGGCCGCCGAGGCCGCGGGGCTGGCGCGCTGGGCACTGCAGACCGCAACGGATTACGCGAAGGTGCGCGAGCAGTTCGGCAAGCCGATCGGCAGTTTCCAGGCCATCAAGCACATGTGCGCCGAGATGTTGCTTCGCTCCGAGCAGGCTTCGGTGGCCGCGGCGGACGCGGCCAGGGCGGTTGCCGAGGACGACGAACAGCAGCTCTCCATCGCCGTCGCGGTGGCTGCGGCCGCCGGAATCGACGCCGCGAAGGCCAACGCGAAGGACTGCATTCAGGTACTCGGCGGCATCGGGATCACGTGGGAGCACGACGCGCATCTGTATCTGCGACGCGCGTACGGCATCGCGCATTTCCTCGGCGGCGCCGACAAGTGGCTACGCCGTGTCGCGACACTCACTCAGCAGGGTGTGCGCCGCGATCTGAAGATCGACCTCGAATCGGTTGAGCATCTGCGCCCCGAAATCGCTTCTGCGGTAGCCGAAGTCGCCGCACAGCCCGCGGAGAAGCGGCAGGTCGCGTTGGCTGATTCCGGGCTGTTGGCGCCGCACTGGCCGCGTCCGCACGGCCGCGAGGCCGGCCCGGCCGAACAGTTGCTGATCGATCAGGAGCTGGCCAAGGCCGAGGTGGTCCGACCGGATCTGGTGATCGGGTGGTGGGCGGTGCCGACGATTCTCGAGCACGGCACTCCCGAGCAGATCGAGCAGTTCGTCCCCGCCACGCTGCGGGGCGAGTTCCTGTGGTGCCAGCTGTTCAGTGAGCCCGGCGCGGGGTCGGATCTGGCCGCGCTTCGCACCAAGGCCGTTCGCGCGGAGGGGGGCTGGAAGCTCACCGGACAGAAGGTGTGGACGTCGGCGGCCCACAAGGCGGCATGGGGGGTGTGCCTGGCCCGTACGGATCCGGACGCCCCCAAGCACAAGGGCATCACCTATTTCCTCGTCGACATGAAGTCGGCGGGCATCGACATCCGTCCGCTGCGTGAGATCACCGGCGACAACCTGTTCAACGAGGTGTTCTTCGACGAGGTCTTCGTGCCCGACGAGATGGTGGTCGGCCCTGTCAACGACGGCTGGCGGCTGGCACGCACGACGCTGGCCAACGAGCGGGTGGCGATGGCGCATGGCACCGCGCTGGGCAACCCGATGGAGGAGTTGTTGCGTCAGGTCGCCGATCTCGATCTCGATTCGACCGGCCAGCACCAGCTCGGCTCGCTGATCCTCGCGGCCCAGGTCGGCTCGCTGCTGGATCAGAAGATCGCGGAACTCGCTGTGGGGGGCCAAGATCCGGGTCCGCAGGCCAGCGCGCGCAAGCTCATCGGGGTGCGCTACCGGCAGGCGCTGTCCGAGCTGAGGATGGAGCTGTCCGAGGGCGCGGGCGTCGTCGACAACAAGACCGTCTTCGACTTCTTGAACACCCGCTGCCTGACGATCGCGGGCGGAACAGAGCAGATTCTGCTCACCATGGCAGGTGAACGACTGCTCGGTCTACCCCGCTAGCTGAAGGCGGCCTGTGCGCAGGCGTTGGGTGACGTCAGGTTGACGCCGGCGTACACCACCTGGATGTAGGAGCACACGATCAGCGGAACGTCGGTACGCGGACGGCCGGTGTAGGAGTCGATGGGCCATGCGACGCCGTGCAGGGCAACCCTGTCCGGCGGTCCGCCACCGAAGTAGACCGTCGAGATCTCGTTGTCGGTCAACGATTTGAAGATCCGGGTGTTCGGGGTCGCGACGTTCGAATTGATGTAGACGGAGCGGTCCATCGTGCGCAGCGTCACGTTCTGCCGGGCATACAGATCGCCGGGAAACCCGATCACACCGTTCGGTGTGCGCAGGTTTGCGACGGTGTCGAACAAGCATCTCGCTTCGGCTGCAATGCAATTGGCTGTCACATGCATCTGGAGCGTGTCCACCGGGTTGACGGGAATCGACGAGTCCGCGGTGTCCAGCGCAGCCGATGACACGGCTGTCGGTGTGATGGATGCCAGTGTCAGCACTGTCGCCGAGATCGCCACGAACGCGCCGGCCAACCGCCTAATCACAGAGATGCTCCCTTCGGTGCGCGCATCGTAGCCCGCGGGTTACTCGTCGTAGGTGACTTCGACCGAATCGGATCGCGGCAGCGCCTGGCAGCCCAGGATCAGGCCTTCGTCGAGGTCGGACTGCTCGAGCACGTCGTTGATTTCCATCTCGACGTCGCCGCTCTTCTTCAGTACCGCGCATGCGCCGCAATGGCCCTCTCGACACGAGAACGGCGCATCGAGGCCCTTGTCGAGCAGGACGTCGAGCAGCTTCGCCTTGCGCGGCCAGGTGATCTCATGCTTCTCACCGTCGAGCGTGACCACCGCTGTGGCCGGGCCCTCATCGCTGTCGTCTTCCTCGATGACCACCGCGGCGAACGGGTCGGAGTCCAACGACTTGAACACCTCGATGTGGATGCTTTGCGCGCCGACGGCCTTGAGCGCTTCCTCGGCCGCGACCATGAACGGACCCGGGCCGCAGATGTACGCGTCGTGTCCCGAATACGGCTCGGCCAGGCCGGCCAACGCCGCCGCGCTCGGCAGCCCCTGCACGCTGACGAGCCAGTGCACGACAGTGAGCCGATCGGGGTATTTGGCCGACAAGTCGCGCAGTGCGGCGCCGAAGATCACCGAGTTCTCGTCCTCGTTGGCATAGATCAAAACGACCTTGCCGCTGCCCTCGGCGAGCGCCGACTTGCAGATCGACATCATCGGCGTGATGCCGCTGCCGGCACCCATCAGCAGGAAGTCGGTGTCGAGGGTCTTGGGTACGAAGGTGCCCGACGGTGCCAGCACGTGCATCTTCATGCCGGCGTGCGCGTTGTCGCACAGCCAGTTCGAAGCGTATCCGTCCGCGGTGCGCTTGACGGTCACCGTCAGGGGGTCGTCGGTGAAGGGGGAACTGCACAGCGAGTAGCAGCGCGCCACCGAGCCGGTGCGATCGCTGGGCACCCGCAGCGTCAGGAATTGACCCGGCGAGTAGCGCAACCGGTCGGCAGGGACATCGGCTCCGTCGGGGACGGCAAAAACCAGCGAACGCGCGTCGGCGGTCTCCTCGACGACGTCGGTCAGCTCCAGCTCGAGCACGTGGCTTCCGAGCGGCTCGTCCGTCACCGTGCACCCTTCCTCGTGAAATATATGGACAATAACTAGAACAGGTTACAGAAATGCATGTCCCCAGGTCCAGCCGCCGCAGCAAGGCCCTTCTCGACACAAATCGTAACGTGTTCTAATCTTCATCTAGGCCCATACTCCGGAAGGCGAATCCAGTGACGTCCATTGAACAGCGTGACGTGCAGTCGGTCCTAGCCGGCATCGACGATCTGCTGCCGCTCATCGCAAAGCGGGCGCAGGCGGCCGAGGAACTACGGCGGTTGCCCGACGAGACCGTCGCCGAACTCAACGAGGCCGGGTTCTTCAAGCTTCTGCAGCCCGAGCAGTGGGGCGGCCTGCAGTGTGATCCTACGGACTTCTACGAAGCCGTCCGCCGCATCGCGAGCGCCTGTGGGTCGACCGGATGGGTCAGCTCGATCATCGGCGTCCACAACTGGCACCTCGCCCTGTTCGACCAGCAAGCGCAGGAAGAGGTCTGGGGCGACGATCCGGCCGTCCGGATCTCCTCGTCGTACGCGCCGATGGGGGCGGGCACCGTGGTCGACGGCGGCTATCTCGTCAACGGCGCGTGGCACTGGTCCTCGGGCTGCGACCATGCCACGTGGACGTTCGTCGGCGGTCCGGTGATCAAGGACGGCAAGCCGGTCGACTTCGGCAGCTTCCTCATTCCGCGTTCGGACTACGAGATCGACGATGTCTGGCATGTCGTAGGGCTCAAGGGCACCGGAAGCAACACGCTCAAGGTCAAGGACGTGTTTGTCCCGCGGCACCGCTTCCTGTCCTACAAGGCGATGAACGACCGCACCGCCGGTGGGCTGGAGAACAACACCGCGCCGGTGTACAAGATGCCATGGGGCACCATGCATCCCACGACGATCTCGGCGCCCATCATGGGAATGGCGTACGGCGCCTACGATGCCCACGTCGAACACCAGGGCAAGCGCGTCCGCGCGGCGTTCGCCGGCGAGAAGTCCAAGGACGACCCGTTCGCCAAGATCCGGATCGCCGAGGCGGCGAGCGATATCGACGCCGGTTGGCGTCAGCTCATCGGCAATGTTCACGATGAGCATGAACTGTTGAAGGCGGGCAAAGAGATTCCGTTCGAGCTGCGGGCGCGGGCCCGACGTGACCAGGTCCGCGCCACCGCCCGCGCAATCTCATCGATCGACCTGCTCTTCGAGGCCTCCGGCGCGACCGCGCTGAACTCCGATCAGCCGGTGCAGCGCTTCTGGCGCGACGCGCACGCCGGCCGCGTGCACGCCGCCAACGAGCCGGAGCGGGCCTACCTGATCTTCGGCAACAACGAGTTCGGCCTGCCACCGCAGGACACGATGGTTTAACTGGGAAGGCCTGATGACCTCCTTCGCTGCCGAAGCTGCGCAGCAGCAAGAGATCACGTTCGAGTCGACCTCGCGCTACGCGCAGGTTCGCGATGACATGCGCCTGCACTACCACGAGGCGGGTGTCGGCAACGAGAAGACGGTCGTGCTGCTGCACGGCGGTGGACCGGGCGCGTCGAGCTGGTCGAACTTCGGTCGCAACATCGCGGTGCTGGCCCGTCATTTCCACGTGCTCGCCGTCGACCAGCCGGGATATGGACACTCGGACAAGCACACCGAGCACGAGCAGTACAACCGCTACAGCGCCATCGCGCTGCTGAACCTGTTCGACCATCTCGGGATCGAGAGTGCCGACCTGGTCGGCAACTCGCTCGGCGGTGGGACCGCGGTGCGGTTCGCGCTCGACAACGGCAGGCGCGCCGGCCGGCTGGTACTGATGGGCCCCGGCGGCTTGTCGGTGAACCTGTTCGCACCGGACCCCACCGAGGGTGTGCGGTTGCTCGGCAAGTTCACCGCCGAGCCGACGCGCGAGAACATGGAGAAGTTTCTGCGCATCATGGTCTTCGACCAGAACCTCGTCACGCCCGAGCTGATCGACGAGAGGTTCGAGATCGCGAGTCAGCCCGAATCGCTGGCCGCCGCCCGCGCGATGGGTAAGTCGTTCGCGGGTGCGGACTTCGAGCTCGGCATGATGTGGCGCGAGGTGTACAAGCTGCGCCAGCGGGTGCTGCTGATCTGGGGCCGCGAAGACCGGGTGAACCCGCTCGACGGGGCGCTGGTGGCGCTCAAGCAGATCCCGAAGGTCCAGTTGCACGTCTTCGGACAGTGCGGGCACTGGGCGCAGGTGGAAAAGTTCGACGAGTTCAACAAGCTGACTATCGATTTTCTCGGGGGTGGCTCATGAGCATCAAGTCATTGGGTTATCTACGCATCGAATCAACCGACGTCGGGGCGTGGCGCGAGTACGGCCTGAAGGTGCTCGGCATGGTTGAGGGATCCGGTCAGACCGAGGGCGCACTGTACCTGCGGATGGACGAGTTCCCGGCGCGGTTGGTCATCGTCCCCGGCGAGCATGACCGCCTGTTGCAGTCCGGTTGGGAAACCGCGAATGCCGCGGCGCTGCAAGAGATTCGCAACCGCCTCGACATCCAGGGCACGCCCTACAAAGAGGCATCGGCCGCCGAACTCGCCGAGCGCCGCGTCGACGAGATGATCACGTTCGACGATCCGTCGGGCAACACGCTTGAGGTCTTCCACGGGGTCGCGCTGGAACACCGCCGCGTCGTCAGCCCGTACGGCCACAAGTTCATCACCGAGGAGCAGGGTCTCGGTCACGTGGTGCTCACCACGCGCGACGACGCGGAGACACTGCACTTCTATCGCGACGTGCTCGGCTTCTTCCTGCGCGACTCGATGAAGCTGCCCCCGCAGCTCGTCGGCAGGCCCGCCGATGGTGCGCCGGCGTGGCTGCGTTTCCTCGGCGTCAACCCGCGCCACCACAGCCTCGCCTTCATGCCCGGTGAGACACCAAGCGGAATCGTGCATTTGATGGTCGAGGTCGGCGAGGCCGACGACGTCGGGCTGTGCCTTGACCGCGCGCTCCGCCGCAAGGTCCCGATGTCGGCCACCCTGGGCCGTCACGTCAACGACAAGATGCTCTCGTTCTACATGAAGACACCCGGCGGGTTCGACGTCGAATTCGGTTGCGAAGGCCTGCAGGTCACCGACGACGACTGGGTTGCCAGGGAGAGCACCGCCGTCAGCCTGTGGGGCCACGATTTCAGCATCGGTTTCAAGTAGTGGGTGAGCCCATCGATCCCCGCACATTCCGAAATGTGCTGGGGCAGTTCTGCACCGGCATCACCGTGATCACCACCGTGCATGACGGGCAGCCCGTCGGGTTCGCGTGCCAGTCGTTCGCCGCGCTGTCGCTGGATCCTCCGCTGGTGCTGTTCTGCCCGACGAAGGTGTCGCGATCCTGGAAGGCCATCGAGGCCAGCGGGCGCTTCTGCGTCAACGTGCTGCATGAGAAACAGAAAGACGTCTCGGCACGCTTCGGCTCCAAGGAGCCCGACAAGTTCGCCGAAATCGACTGGCATCTATCGAAACTCGGGTCGCCCGTCATCAAGGACACGCTGGCGCACGTCGACTGCACGGTGCATTCGGTGCACGACGGCGGCGATCACCTCGTGGTGTTCGGCGCGGTGCACACGCTGTCGGACGTGCCGCACAAGAAGCCGCGCCCGCTGTTGTTCTACAAGGGCCAGTACACCGGAATCGAGCCGGACAAGAACAGCCCGGCGCATTGGCGCGACGATCTCGAGGCGTTTCTCACCGCCACCACCGACGACACCTGGCTCTAGATACAGCCCGCCGAGCAGGGGTCGAGCGGCGGCATCAGTTCGGGGTCCGGGGCGTTCGGATCTACCGGCACCTGCGTCGACAGGTCGACGTTGTGATCGAGTTCGGGCGCCGTCGGGATGATGTTGCAGATGAAGGTGAGCGCAAGGTCGCACGGAGGGCGTCCGGGCTGTGCGGCGGCCGGGACGGCGAACGCCACCGTCGCGCCACAGATGGCGACGGCCGCGAGGACTGCCTTCTTGATCATCACGACGAGCCTAGCCCCACCGTCTCGATGAATTCGACGATTGTCCGAGCCACCTCACGGTGGACCGTCTCGTTGAGAATGTCGTGGCGGCCGGCTGGGAACTCGGTGAGCTGCAGCGGCGCAATCTGCTCGGCATAGGCGCGGACGGCGCCGACCGGCGCTATCGGGTCGTTGACGCCGTGCACCGCCAACGTCGGCACCGAAAGCTTCGGCAGATCTCCGCCGAACCGGTCCCAGGCCCTGTCGAGTTCTCGGGCGAGCGACGTCCCGTCGGCGCCGACGAACGCCAGCGGGTCGTTCTCCAGCGAATCGACGTAGAAGGGGTCCGCCGAGAGCCAGCCGGGCTCGAGGTCGAACGCCGTGTCGGTGTCGAGCAGTTCGGGGATCGGCACCAGGGGAGCGCCGGAGATGACTCCGGCCCGGTAGCGGTCGGGTTGGTCCAGCAACCGGAACAGGGTCACGATGGAACCGAACGAATGGCCCTGCGCGATCAGCGGCACGCCAGGTCGCTCACCTTCTGCCAGTTCGGTGAGGGTGTCGGCCAGGTCGGAGCTGTATTCGATCGAACCGAAATCGCCGCGGTCGCCCGGGCTGAGGCCGTGGCCGAACTGGTCGACCGCCCACAGGTCGATGCCCGCGGCGTTGAGTGCGAACCCGTAGCGGTGGTAGACCCCGGTGTGTTCGCCGAAGCCGTGCAGGAAGACGACCGCGGCGCGCGGCTCGGGGGCGGCCCAGTGCCGGTAATACGCGCGGCCCGTCGGATGGTCGATGAACGGCATACCTCGACGCTAGCGCTGATCGACGATTACACCCCGGCGTTTCCGGCCTTCCACTGCTCCCAGGGGATGTTCCAGTCGCCGAGTCCGTCGACGCCGGACAACGTGGACCCGACGGTGTTGACGACCTCGACGATGTCGCCGCGTTTGGTGCTCTCGTAGAACCACTCGGCGTTCTGCGGGCTGACGTTCAGGCAGCCGTGGCTGACGTTCGAGCGGCCCTGGCTACCGACGGACCACGGCGCCGAATGGACATAGATTCCGCTGTAGGACATCTGGGTCGCCCAGTTGACCTCGGTGCGGTATCCGTCGGGTGAATTGACCGGAACACCGTACGTCGACGAGTCCATGACGAGGAAGTAGTAGCGGTCGCCGATGATGTAGGTGCCGTTGTCGGTCGGAGTTGCGTTCTTGCCCATGGAGATCGGCATCGTCTTCACGACTTCGCCGTTGACGCGCACCGTCATCGTCTTGGTGCTGTCATCGGCGGTCGCGATGACCTCGTCACCGATGATGAAGTGACTCGTCACGTCGTCCTGGCCGAAGAGTCCGTCGCCCAGGTCGACACCGTAGGTCTTGACGCTGATATCGACCCTCGTCCCGGGCTTCCAGTATTCGGCTGGGCGCCAGCGGACTTCGCGACTGTTCACCCAGTAGAAGGCGCCCTCGACCGGGGGATCCGTCTTCACGGTGATCGCCTGCTGCGCGGCGAATCGGTCGGGAATGTTCTCGTCGAACCGCACCGCGACCGGTTGACCGACACCCACCACTTCACCGTCCTTGGGGAAGACGTAAGGCATCGTCAGATTTCGGGGCGAGTGAGTTTCGAACGTCGCGTTGCTCTGCGTCGCCCCACCGAGACCCAACGCTTCAGCGGTCAGGGTGTACTGCTTGTTGTAACCCAGCGGCTCGGCCGAGCGCCAGATGAGACCGTCGGGACTCAGTTCCCCCTTGACCGTCCGGCCCGCGTCGTTGACGAGGGTCACCGGACCAAGGACGCCGTCTTCGGCGCTCACCGTGACAGGCGATTCGACGGCAACCCCGACGGCGCCGTCGGTGACCGACGTCTGCAATTTCGGGATCAACAGATCACCGTATGGCGTGCCCTTGTCGATGATCGCCTGCGGCTGTGGCGACGGCGACGAACTGCTGCATGCGCCGAGCCCCACGACGAGCGCCACGATGGTCATCACGGTCGCTGTCGTCCACCAGACCCGCCGCATAGGTATTGTCCCGTCGTTCGTCGGAGCAGTTGCATTACTATCCTACGTAGTTCCTACGTAGATGCAGGTCGGGCGCGGTCTGGATAGCCATCAACGCGGAGTTAGTCCACGCCGAGCAGCACGTCGGCTTGTTCGGTCATCCGCTGCTGGATCGCATCGACGACGGCTGCGACCTCCGGTCTGCGCAACGTCTCGGCACGCGTGACGAGCCAGTACGTCAGTCGAACCGCCACCTCGTCCGGCAGCACTCGCACCAGATCGTCGTGCCGGTCGGCCATGAAGCACGGCAGCAGACCGATGCCCGCCGCCGCCCGCGTCGCCTCGACGTGCACGAACACGTTGGTGGACGTCACAGATTCGCGCATGGCCGGCGCGAAGCTCGTGGCGACGTCGAGGTCGTCGACCTGAAGCATCGAGTCGATGAAGTACACCAGCGGATAGCGGGCGAGGTCCGCGATGCTCGCCGGTGTTCCGTTGTCGGCCAGGTAATCACGTGCACCGTAGAGGCCAAGACAGTAGTCGCCGAGTCGGATCGCCTTGGCGCGGTGTACTTTCGGCTCCCCGACCACCACTTCAACGTCCAGGCCGGAACGTTGTTGGGTGGCGCGCCGGGTCGCGGCGACGATCTCCACCGCGACATTCGGGTGGTTGCGTTGCACCTGGGCGGCGGCGGGTGCGGCGATGTAGGCGGAGAAGCCGTCGGTCGCCGATATGCGGACCACGCCTTCGAGCGCGCGCTGGCCGCCGGTGTTGACGGACAGCGAACGCACTGCCGACTCGACGGCTTCGGCGGCCGACAGTGCCTCGCGCCCGAGATCCGTCAGCTCCCAACCGCCGGCGACCCTGGCCAGCACCCGGCCGCCGACTGATCGTTCCAACGCGTTGATGCGGCGCGAGATCGTGGTGTGGTTGAGGCCGAGCTCCTCCGCGGCGATGTTGTAGCGACCCGACCGTCCGACAGCCAGCAACACGAGAAGGTCGTCGGCGCTGGGCTGACGACCCGATGAACGAGAGAACCCAGCCATATCTGCATTTTTGCAGATAACTCCTGCAGTTTTGACCATTGCAGGTAGGGGTACCTGCATGAATACTCACAGAGATCTGTGCGTTGCATCACAATCGAGGAGCGTTCGATGACGATTCACAACGACCCGAAAGCCACCGGAGGTGACGGGACCTCCGCTCCGACGGGCCTCAAACGGGTGGTCGCCGCCTCGATGGCCGGCACCGTCGTCGAGTGGTACGAGTTCTTCCTCTACGGCACCGCGGCCACGCTCGTCTTCAACAAGGTCTTCTTCCCGGAGAGTGACAGCGCCTACGGCGCCATCTTCGCGGCGTTCTTGACCTACGCGGTCGGCTTCGTCGCCCGCCCATTGGGCGGCGTGGTGTTCGGGCATTTCGGGGACAAGTTCGGGCGCAAGAAGCTGCTGCAGTTCGCCATCCTGCTCGTCGGTGTCGTCACGTTCCTGATGGGCTGCCTGCCGACGTACGCCCAGATCGGCATCTGGGCCCCGACGCTGCTAGTGGTGCTGCGGTTCCTGCAGGGGTTCGCCGTCGGCGGCGAGTGGGGTGGCGCCGTGCTGCTGGTGGCCGAACACAGCCCGAACCGGAGCAGGGCCTTCTGGGCCAGTTGGCCGCAGGCCGCGGTACCTGTGGGCAACATGCTCGCGACGGTCGTGCTGTGGGTGCTGACCGCGACCCTGTCGGAAGAGGCGTTCCTGTCCTGGGGCTGGCGAGTCGCTTTCTGGCTGTCGGCAGTGGTGGTGCTGATCGGCTATTACATCCGGACGAAGGTCAGCGATGCGCCCATATTCCTCGAGGCACAGCAGGAGGTGGAGCGCGTCAAGGCCGTCTCCTACGGCGTGGTCGAGGTACTCAAGCGGTACCCGCGCGGTGTGTTCACGGCCATGGGCCTGCGATTCGCCGAGAACATCATGTACTACCTCGTCGTCATCGTCTCGATCACGTATCTCAAGGTGCAGGTCGGTGTCGACACCAACGCGATCCTGCGGTACATGCTCGTCGCGCACGCGGCGCACTTCCTGGTGATCCCGTTCGTGGGCAAACTGGCCGATCGGTACGGCCGCAGACCCGTCTACCTCGTCGGCACGATCCTGGCGGCGACGTGGGGGTTCTTCGCATTCCCGATGATGGACACCGCCAACTATCTGCTCATCATCGCCGCCATCGTCATCGGACTGATCATCCATGCGCTGATGTACGCACCGCAGCCCGCGATCATGGCCGAGATGTTCCCGACGCGGATGCGTTATTCCGGTGTGTCGCTTGGCTATCAGGTCACCTCCATCGTTGCGGGATCGCTCGCGCCGATCATCGCCGTGAAGCTGCTGGAGATCTACGACTCCTGGGTGCCGATCGCGATCTACCTGGCAGCCGCCTCGGTGGTCACGCTGATCGCAGTGCTCGTGATGCGTGAGACGAACGGCCTCGACCTGGAGACCATCGACGTCGCCGATCGCGAAGAGCTCGCCAAGGCCGGGGCCGTATGACCGAGCTTGCGGGACGCACCGCGCTGGTGACCGGCGGTGCGAGCGGCATCGGCGAGGCGTGCGCGCGGGAGCTGGCCGCCCGCGGTGCCGTGGTCACCGTGGCCGATCGCGACGACATCGGCGCCAAGGCCGTGGCCGACGATATCGGCGGAAAGGCATGGCCCGCAGACCTTTCTGATGTATCGGTGCTCGAAGATCTGCGGCTCGAAGTCGACATCCTGGTCAACAATGCCGGTGTTCAGCACGTCAGCCCGATCCCCGAATTCGCGCCTGACCGATTCCGCCACCTGATGACGCTGATGGTGGAATCGCCGTTCCTGCTCATCCGCGCCGCGCTCCCGCACATGTATCGGCAGAACTTCGGCCGGATCATCAACATCTCCTCGGTGCACGGGATAAGGGCATCGGAGTACAAGGTCGCCTACGTCACGGCCAAGCACGGTCTCGAGGGCCTTTCGAAGGTGACTGCGCTCGAGGGTGCGGCGCACGGCGTGACGAGCAACTGCGTGAACCCGGGATATGTGCGAACCCCACTGGTGACCAAGCAGATCGCCGATCAGGCCAAGGTGCACGGCATCCCGGAGGATAAGGTGGTCACCGACATCCTCCTGAAGGAGAGCGCCATCAAACGTCTGGTGGAACCCGAGGAAGTAGCGGCATTGGTGGGCTGGCTGGCGTCGCCGACCGCGGGAATGGTGACGGGTGCGTCCTACACCATGGACGGGGGCTGGAGCGCGCGATGACCGATGCCGCACCGCAATGGGTGCCGACGGCCGAGGACGCCGCCACAGCCCGAGTGACCGACTTCGCGCGCTTCGTGGCTGATCGCACCGGCGTGACGACCACCGACTACCAATCGTTGTGGCAGTGGTCGGTGGACGAGCCCCCCGCGTTCTGGGCGACTTTGTGGGACTACTTCGAGCTCGGGCAGCGCGGCGAGAAGGTCCTCGAGAACGACACGATGCCGGGCGCGCAATGGTTTCCGGGCGTCACGCTGAACTATGTCGACCAGGTCATCCGCAACGCGCGCACCGACCGAGCCGCGATCATCCATGTCGCCGAGAACGGCACTGACATCGAAGTCTCCTGGGCCGAATTGCTTGGGCGCACAGCTGTATTCGCGGAAAGGCTGCGCTCGCTCGGTGTCGGCGTGGGCGATCGGGTCGCGGGATACCTGCCCAACATCCCCGAAGCCGTCATCGCCTTCCTGGCGACGGCGAGCGTCGGGGCGATCTGGAGCGCCTGCGGCCAGGATTATTCGGCGAAGGCCGCGCTGGATCGGCTGGGTCAGCTCGAGCCCGTGGTGTTGGTGACGGCCGAGGGATACGACTTCGGCGGAAAGCACTACGACAAGCGTGAGGATGTCGAAGCCCTGCGCGAGGGACTGCCGACGCTGAAAGAGACTGTGCTGGCATCTGAGCTCACCGCGACCGGCGGCGAGCTCACGACGGTGCCCGTCGGCTTCGACCATCCGCTGTGGATCCTGTATTCGTCCGGCACGACGGGTAAGCCCAAGGGAATCGTCCACGGGCACGGTGGCGTCGTGCTGGAGCATTTGAAAGCTGTTGCCCTGCAGTCGGATATCGGGCCAGACGACACCTTCTTCTGGTACACCAGCCCGAGCTGGATGATGTGGAACTTCCAGATCGCCGGGCTGCTGGTGGGTGCGACAATCGTCTGCTATTCGGGAAGTCCGAACTCGCCCCGGCCGGATGCGCTGTGGGACATCGCGGCGCGACTGCGGGCGACCGTCTTGGGAACCAGTCCCGGCTATGTGCTCGGATGCGCCAAGGCGGGCGCTGTTCCGCGCAAAGAGCATGACCTAACGGCGCTGCGGACGGTCGGCATCACCGGATCGTCGTTGCCACCGTCGTCCTCACTGTGGTTGCGCGACAACGTCGGTGAACATGTCCAGGTCGCTTCGATCAGTGGCGGCACGGACGTGGTCTCGGCCTTTATCGGCGGTGTGCGCACCGTGCCGGTGTGGCCAGGGGAGCTGTCGGCCCCGTTCCTCGGTTGCGCGCTGGACGCGTGGGATGAGTCGGGTAACTCCGTGCGCGGTGAGGTCGGCGAGTTGGTCATCACGAAGCCGATGCCGTCGATGCCGATCTGCTTCTGGAACGACGACGGCGGATCACGTTATCGCAGTGCTTATTTCGAGATGTTTCCCGGCGTGTGGCGCCATGGTGACTGGATCACGATCACCGATCACGGCAGCGTCATCGTGCACGGGCGATCAGACTCGACGCTGAACCGGCACGGGATCCGGATGGGCAGTGCTGACATCTACCAGTCGGTGGAGCGCCTGCCGGAGATCGCCGAGGCGTTGGTGATCGGGTGTGAGCAGGAGGACGGCGGGTATTGGATGCCGTTGTTCGTCGTGCTGGCCGACGGCGCTGAGCTGACCGATGATCTGCGTGAGCGGATCAAGAAGGCCATCCGCGACGAGGTTTCCCCGCGGCATGTGCCCGACGAGATCATCGAGGCTCCCGGGGTGCCGCATACGCGCACCGGGAAGAAGCTCGAGGTGCCGATCAAGAAACTGTTCGCAGGCGCTGACGCGGCGAAGGTCGTGGAGCGCACCGCCGTCGACGATCCGGACCTGCTCGACTGGTATGCGAACCTGAAACGCTAGTTCTCCGATCGAATGATGTGGTCGTCGTCTTCGTAGGTGGGTGTCACGGTGACGATCATCTGAGTTCTCCTTTCTTACCGATTCCCAAGCTGACGGATCAGTCTTGGCGTTTCCTTAATGCGATGTGCTCGGCGGCCTGATTTGTCGTCGGGGCGATGTCTTGAGTCAAGAAGTTGGCAGGTTTTCTTGGGTAATTGGGTTCAGGTATGCCTGCTGTGGGGTGCGGTCCTGGA
>NZ_MVIM01000029.1 GCF_002086795.1 Mycolicibacterium tusciae
GTCCAGCACGTCGAGCAGTTCGCGGTGGGTCAGCATGTCGAGGTCACAGGCGGCCAACTCGTCATGTGCGGACCGCAGCGCGGCCATCAACACCTGAACCCGAGTCGCCAACATGAGTCGAACATACATTCGACCACCGACAGCCAATTCGAAAATGTGACAACTGAAACCAAAGTGACAGAAGAGATTTCAGGTCTGGCTGACCGTGCTGCTTCGGGTCGACACATCCGAGCGCAGCGAATCGAACCGGCTACACAGCCACCTGCGCAGCACCGTGACGACAAACGTCAGCAGCACACCGACGGCTAGTGAGGCGGTGACGCCGAGCGCGGGGTGGCCGTCGAACATCGCGTACACCTGGTAGTGCACCAGATAGGTGTACAGCGACGCCTCCGCAATGACCCCGATCCCCACCGTCAGCGCGGACGGACACCGGATCGTCGGCACCCAAATGAGCAGGGCGAGACCGGCCATCACCATGACCTCACGCAGGGTGCTGTCGAAATATCCGTGCAGTGCGACGATCAGGGCGACGGTCACGGCAAGGCGCTGCAGCGTCGTCGTAGCCTTCGCGGCCACCCAGCCGATGGCGAAGAACCAGAACGCCAGCATCGTGAACCACGCATCGCGCCCGAGGTTCATCCCGAGGATGTCGTACCGCAGCGCCAAGCCGATGACCAGGAACACGACGGCGATAGTGAAGGGTCGACGCCGTTCGAGCCGATCCATCAGCGGCAACCAGAACAGCAGTGTCAGCCCGACGAGAATCCACACCAGCACTTCGACGAACCACAGTCGGCCCGCGGTCATGCTGTCGTGCGGCCCGAGAAACTTGTTGGCCAGCAACAGGTTTGTCCACGTGTAATGGTCAGTCAGCAGCAGCGCGACCGCCACCCACAACACCGACGGCACCGCGATCCAGGCGATCGTGTTGCCGAGATGCCGCACCCGGTCGTTACGTGGCACCGGGGTGAGGCAGAACCGGCCGAAGTTGTACCCGGCGACGGCGAGCAGAATGTGCGCGCCGCCCCACAACTCGAACAGCTCGGCGTGCGACCCGACGATCAGCACGATCGCTGCGGCGCGCAACGCAACGCTGGTCTCCAGGGACGCCAGCCAGCTGCGTCGCGCCGGCTTCGAGATACTTTCGAGCTGCCGGATCGGCATGCTCTGCCAATTCGACGGAAGCTGGCCGATCGTCCGCTCGAGCCGCACCGTCATCGTGACGTAGGACAGCGAGTTGCCGCCCAGGTCCACAAAGCTGGCGTCCGGATCGAGCGTGGCGGCCTCGACCTGTAGCACATCGGCGAACAGTCCACGCAGATCCGTGGACTGCGGCGGATCGGTCGTGCCCGCCATTCCGCGCACGGTCTCGTAATCGGGCTTGCCCGACGGCAACAGGGGCAGTTCCTCGACGGTGACGGCACGCACGGCACCCGGGGGCACACCGGCTGCCTCCGCCGCCGCCCGTTGGATCTCGCGATCGTCGTGCTTGCCGGCGACGGCGACCACAAGGGCGTCGTCATCGCTGGCGCAGAACGACTGCATTCCCTGTGCGCGCAGCGCGGCCTCGATCTGTCCCAGATCGATACGCAGGCCATACATCTTCACGAATCGGCTGTTGCGGCCGACGATCTCGTACAGCCCGTCGGCGCAGAGTCGGGCGATGTCGCCGGTGCGCAGCGTCTCGACTGTCTTGCCGAGCTCCAGGTCGGTGGGTCCGTGCGCGTAACCCATCATCACATTGGGGCCGCGGTAGACCAGCTCGCCGACGTCGTCGCCGGTCCAGCCGTCCAATGGTTCGATGGAGAACGATCCACCGCGGATGGGGCGGCCGATGGCATTCGGGCGGGACAACGCGAGTTCCGATGGTAGATACGACATCCGGGCCGTTGCCTCGGTGGCTCCGTACATCACGAACAGCTCGAAGCCTGCATCCTGCGCGAGCTCCGCGAATTTGCGGACCCGCTCGGGTGGCATTCTTCCGCCGGCCTGGGTGACGTAGCGCAGATCGGGTAGGTCCTTGGCGTCGAACCCGACGCTGTCGAGCAGTTCGAACGTGTAAGGCACGCCCGCAAACGACGTTCCGTGGTGCCGGCGGAAAAGCCGCCAGAACTCCTCGTCGACCACGGAGCGGTCGGTCAGTATCAGGCCGGCGCCTGCGAGCAGATGGCTGTGGATCACCGACAGTCCATAGCAATATGACATCGGCAGTGTGGTTGCAGCCCTGTCGGTTTCGCGGATACCCAGGTACTCGGCGATGACCGAGGCGTTGGCGACGAGATTCGTGTGCGAGAGTCGTACGAGTTTCGGGGAACCGGTGCTGCCGGACGTCGACATCAGTAGCGCGAGGTCGTCGTGCATCTGGCGTTCGTCGTGGTGGTGGACGCGGATTCCGCTGTCGTCGATGACGATGTCGGGCTGGTAGGTCTCTTCGATCGCGGTGTGGTCGCGTCGTTCAGCGACGGGTAGTACGACGTGGTTTGCCGCCAGGGCGCCGAGATAGTAGACCAGCGTCGAGATGTCGTTGCGCGTTTCGAGAAGTACAAGCCGGCGCGGACCGTCAAGTGCCTGGACGGCGTCGGCGACCCGGTCCGCGAGCTCGAGGTAGGTCAGTTGCGCGGCATCGGTGAGAACCGCGACACGCTCGCCGTGGCCCCGCAGATGCTCGATGAGCGACCTCACGTGAACACGACTCCGTTGCCCACCACCTCGATACGCACCTTCGCGTCGATCGATGGGGGCTCGAGGCTGTTCTGGCGCACGATGATCGGCTCGACGTCGCCTGCGGGGTCGATGGTCAGCAGGACGTCGTGGCCGAGGAACTCGACGGCCAGCACCCTGCCGACGCCGTCCAGCTCACCGCTGTCCGAAACGACCTTCGCCACCAGCTGTTCGGGCCGCAGCAACAGCGTGCCCGGCCCGTCGTCAGCGCGCACGGCGACCCGTCCGATGGCGCAGTCGGCGAACCCGGACGCGACGACGCACGGCAGCGTGATGCTGTCGCCGAGGAACTCGGCCGTGAAGCGATCACCGGGTTGCCGGTACACCGACTGCGGCGAGCCGACCTGGGTGAACCGGCCGTCGCGCATCACCGCGACCTGGTCGGCGATCGACAGCGCCTCCTCCTGGTCGTGGGTCACCAGCAGCGACGTGATGCCCGCATCGGCGAGCAGGCCCGCGACCACCTTTCTGGTGGACGCGCGCAGTCCGGTGTCCAGGGCGGTGAAGGGCTCGTCGAGCAGCATCAATACCGGCTGTCGCGCCAGTGCCCGGGCCAGTGCGACGCGCTGCTGCTGTCCGCCGGAGAGCTGGTCCGGTCGGCGATCGGCGAATGACGGGTCGAGCGAAACGGTTTCGAGAAGTTCGCTGATACGGTTACGCACTTTGTCGCGGCCCTCGCGGCGGATCCCGTAGGCGATGTTCTGGCCGACGGTCAGGTGGGGGAAAAGCGCCCCGTCTTGCGCGACATATCCGATACGGCGCCGGTGCGGTGCCACCGCGCGTTTGGCGCTCGCGACCTGGCGGCCGTCGATCGTTATCGTTCCCTCGCCGGGAGTCTCGAAACCGGCGATGAGCCGCAGCAGTGTCGTCTTCCCGCAGCCCGAAGCGCCGACAACCGCAGTGGTGCTGCCCTTCTCGAGCTGGAGGTCGATGTGGTCGAGCACGACATGGCCGTTGAAGGACTTCGCGAGTCCCCGAATATCGACCATCACCTCGCTCACAGTGCGGCCACTTTCATCGACTGACGGAAGAGCAGGACGGTCACGGGTATGGCCAACAGCACCAACACCATTGCGTAAGGCGCGGCGGCTGCGTAGTCGAGTTCGCTACTCCACGACCAGAACATCATCGACAACGTTCTGGTGCCAGTCGGCGCCAGCAGCAATGTCGCGGTCAATTCGGTTGCCACGGCGACGAATACCATGCATGCACCGGCGGCGGCGGCGGGGGCGGTGAGCCGCAGCGTCACCCGGACGAACGTTTCCGACGCCGACGCACCAAGCGACCGGGACGCTTCCTCCAGGCTCGGCGGAACCTGGGCGAGACCGGCCCGGACGTTGACCAGTGCCCGCGGCATGAACAGCAGGACGTAGGCGCACACGATCAGCGGGACGCTTTGATAGAGCGGTCGCATGTAATGAATCGCGACGGTGACCAGTGCGAGCGCGGTGACAATACCCGGCAGGGCGCTGGTGACGTAGTTGGCGCCCTCGACTGTGCGGGCGAGCACTCCGCTCGACCGCACCGCGACCCATGCCACGGGGAAGGCCAGAACTGTGGTGACGATCGCCGCGGTGCTCGCCAGCCCGATGGTCTGGCCGAGCGAATTGCCGAGTTCGGCGAAGTCCCACACGTCGGCGCCGCCGATCCACAGCCAGCGCAGCAGCGTCCAGATCGGAACGCCCAGCGACAGCACTGCGACGGCGGTCGCTGCGAGTAGAGCGGGGATTATGCTGCGGCCCAGATGGTTTGGCGTAGCGGCGCGCGGCGAGCCAGATCCAATTCTGGCGAATCGGACTTTGCCGCGCGCAACCGCTTCCACGGTGAGGAGTACCAGGCACAGGACGACGAGAACTCCGGCGAGCATGCTGCCCGCAGCACCGTCGAAAGTGGCCTGAAACTGTTGGAAGATCGCGACGGTGAACGTGTCGAACCGGATCATTGCGAACGCGCCGAATTCCGAGAGTAGATGCAGACCCACGAGCAGTCCGCCGCCCAGGATCGCCAACCGCAATTGTGGAAGAACGACGCGTAAGAACACACCCGTCGAGCCCGATCCGAGTGCGCGTGCGGACTCCTCGACCGCAGGGTCGAGTCGGCGCAGGGTCGCCGCGACGGGCAGGTACATGAACGGGAAGTACGACAGCGTGGTGATGAGGACTCCCGCCCACAACCCGTGGATCGACGGGACGACACCGACCCAGGCGTAGCTGTTGACGAAGGCCGGAACAGCCAGTGGCGCAACGAACAACGGGCGCCAAAACCCCCGGCCGGGAAGGTCGGTCCGCTCCGTCAGCCACGCGAGGCCGACGCCGATCAGTACGCAGAGCGGCACCGTGACGATCACCAGCGCGACGGTGTTGAACAGCAGTTCACCGACCCGAGGCCGGACCACCAACTCGTAGGCGCGCGTCCACCCGACCGACACCGTTCCCCACACCACATAGCCCAGCGGAATGCAGGTGGCGGCAACCAGAACCGCGACGGTTGCAGAAACCAGCGGACCCGGCCTCGCGGTCGCCTCGGACCGCGGGGACCCCGCAGCGGGCGCCGGAATGGGGGGAGCAGCAATCACCTACAGCAAGCCCGCCTTCGTCATCAGATCCGTCACCTGCGCGGAGTTCAGCGTCGACGGGTCCACCGTGGGTGCCTGCAGCGTGTCCAACGGCGGCAGCGCGGCGTTGGCGGGCACGCCGCTGGCGACCGGATACTCGAACGAGGTGCCCTTCTCCAACACCTCCTGGCCCGTCTTGCCGGTGATGAACCGGATGAACTGCTGGGCCTCGTCCTTCTTCTTGCTCGACTCGAGCACGCCGCCGCCGGACAGGCTCACGAACGCGCCGGGATCCTCGTTCTTGAAGTAGTGCAGCGCCGTATTCGCGCTCATCTCTTTGGTTTTCGACTGATCGCGGAACCAGTAGTAGTGGTAGATCACGCCACCATCGACCTCGCCCGAGTTGACCGCCTTCAGCGTGGCGATGTTGTCGCTGTACAACGTCGCGCCGGACTTCATCGCCGCGAGCCACTTTGCGGTTTCGGCCTCCCCCTTGAGCTGGAGCAGCGCCGCGACGATGGCCTGGAAGTCAGCCTTAGTCGGGGGAGCGCCCCACCGGCCTTTCCATTCGGGATTCTGCAGGTCCACCAGCGACTTCGGCAGCTGATCCGGCGACAGCTTGGAGGTGTTGTAGACAAACACGGTGCTGCGCGCCGCGACACCCGTCCACTTGCCGGTGGCCGGGCGGTACTGCTCTGGAACCTGATCAAGAGTCGCTTGATCGAGATCGGCGAACAGTCCCGCCTTTTCGACCGCCGCCATCGCCGGCGAGTTCTCCGTCAGGAACACGTCGGCGGAAGATGCGGCGCCCTCGGCCACCAGCTGGTTACCCAGCTCGGTGTCGCCGCCCTGGCGATACGTGACCTTGATGCCGGTCTCTTTCGTGAACGCGTCGATCCACTCTTTGGTCAGCGACTCGTGCTGAGCGTTGTAGATCAGTAACTCGTCACTCTCGTCCGAACCCGAGCACGACGTCGCTCCCAGCACGACGGCAACGGTCGACACGAGTGCGGCGATCCGGCTCCAACGGTGGCGCATTCAGGCGGTCCTTCCCGCGCCAACCCGGCGCATTTAGCTGAGGTTTACCTAAATGAACATACCCTGCCCCCTTGGGCTGCGGGGCCGTGTGCCCACCGTTTTTCATGCTCAGAGCAGTTTCTCGACGGGGTGCCGGGTAGGTTGGCCCTGAAAATGATCCGTCGGCATCGACCTTGAGGACATCGCATGAACAAGTCAACCAAAATCACACGCTCGCGAGTCGTCGGAGTCGCCGCCGCATGTGCTCTCGGGGTCTCGGTGGCCGTCGTCACCGCGCCGATGGCCAGTGCCGCAGACTGCACCGCCAGCGGGCTCGCCGTGACCGCCGGTGGTGTGCTCGCCGAGGCGGGCGGCTACCTCGCCGGCCATCCCGGTGCCAACAACGTCCTCACCGCGGCCGCCACGCAGCCGGCCGACGTGGCGCGCAGCAACGTACGGGGTTACTTCATGGGCAACCCCGGTGAATTCCTGGACCTGTCGCGCATCGCGAGCCCATTGAAGGACCTGCGTAACCAGTGCGGCATCGCCATCACGCCCGCCCAGTTCGCGACACTGTTCGACGCGATGGAGGTCTGATCGGCCGATGAGTTTCGGTGGCGCGGGTAGTCGTTCTATTGACCGTTTCCGGAACATCGAAGGGAGAGCCGATGAGTACTGAGGCGACGACGACAGCGGGCAAGCCTCCGGTGGTCGACGATCAGACGTGGCGCGCCGCACTGGACGACCTACGGCGCCGCGAGAAAGCAGCGACGCGCGAGCTCGATGCGATCGCCGCGGCGCGCAGACGGCTGCCGATGGTGAAGATGGACGACTACACGCTGGCCGGTGCCGACGGTCCAGTCCGGCTCGTCGACATCTTCGACGGGCGGACGCAGCTCATCACCTACCACCACATGTGGGAAGACGGCGCTGAATGGCAGTGCGGCGGCTGCACCGGTTTCACCTCGCAATTCACCCGGCTGGAGTTCCTCGACAATTACGACGCCCGGTTCGTGATCGTCACGAACGGGCCGATCGAGGAGGCGCTGGCCTACCGCGAGAAGGTCGGAAACCGGATGGAGTGGTACTCCGCGGCGGGTACGTCGTTCGGTGCCGACGTCGATGCCGCGCCGGGCGAAGGGTTCGGAGTCAACGTGTTCCTGCGCGACGGCGACACCGTCTACCGGACCTGGCACACCAACGGGCGCGGCACCGAGCAGCTCAGTCACTCTTTCGCGTTGATCGATCTGCTGCCGTACGGCCGGCAGGAGGAATGGCAGGACTCGCCCGACGGCTGGCCGTCACGGCCGACGTACTCGGGCTGGCTGGACAGCCCGGACATCGCGCGGGCTTACGGCAGCGGCGGCTGACCCGTCACATTCGGCCGTAGCGACCGCGTACGAAGTTGTACACGCCGAATGCGGCGATGCCGAGCGCGGCGAGGATGAGCAGGAACTTGCCGAACGGTGCCTGGCCGAGGGTCTTCACCGCGGCGTCGAGGCCGGCCGCCTTCGAGGGGTCGGCCTGCAGCGTCGCGACGATCACCAGTAGGCCCGCGCCGGCCAACACCAGCCCTTTGGCGACGTAGCCACTGATCCCGACGGCTTTGATCCAGGTGCCGTCCGAGACGCGCAGGTCCTTGAAGAACTTCTGGACCACGCCCTTGTAGACGTGGTAGCCGCCCACCCCGACGAGTCCGAGCCCGACGGCGATGAGAAGCGTCTTGCCCCAGCCGGATTGCATCAACTGCGCGCTCATCCCGCTGTTCTGCTGACTGCTCTGCTGACCGCTGCCCATGGCGAAGCGGGCCGCCGAGAGCGCGATGGCGAAGTTCACGATTGCCAGTCCCGCGGCCTTCCCCCGTTTCCAGGCAGGTGTGTCGTCCCGGTTGGCTCCGGACCCTTCACCCGGTTTGGATCCGACGATTGCCTCGGCAACACGCCATAGACCAAGTGCGACAAGGCCGATCGCGGCCACCCAAAGGATCAACTTGCCACCGGTCTGGGCGGCCAGGGTCGCAAGGGCACCGGACTGATCCGCATTACCGCCTGACCCGAAGGCGATCTGAAGGACGATGTAGCCGACAAGAAGGTGCAGCACACCGCTGACGACGAAGCCCGCGCGGGCGGTGTATTCGAACGCGTCGCTGTCGGTCGCGCGATCAGCCGCGCCATGGAGGGACTTGTTGGCCATGTCGTCCTGTACCCGCCTTTTGACGGTGGCGAAACTTACTCAGGCTGTGGATGAGTTGGCGGTTGGGGATAAGTGCGGTTCGGCGGCCGCAGCTTGTCGGGGTCGGGTCGCACCGTGTGGCCATGACTCATCCGAAGACGTCGTGGACCCGCGCCGAGATCGGCGCACTCGGGGAACGCTTGGCCGTCGAGCATCTGCAGTCGGTGGGATTGCGAGTCCTCGCACGTAACTGGCGCTGCCGTTATGGCGAACTCGATGTGATCGCGGCTGACGACGCCACACGCGTCGTGGTGTTCGTCGAGGTAAAGACCCGCACCAGCGACCGGTACGGAGGAATCGAACAGGCCGTGACACCGCAGAAGGTGCGTCGGCTGAGGCGCCTCGCGGGGCTGTGGCTGGCACGACAGGACGTTCGGTGGTCCGGCGTGCGCATCGATGTCGTCGGCGTGCGCATCGGTCGCCGCCCGATCCCGGAGATCACCCATCTGCGGGGAGTGGGCTGATGGCGCTGGGGCGAGCATTCTCGGTCGCCGTGCGCGGCCTTGACGGCCACATCGTGGAGATCGAGGCCGACATCGCGTCAGGGCTGCCCGGTGTGCACCTGGTCGGACTGCCCGACGCCGCGCTGCAGGAGTCGCGGGACCGGGTTCGCGCGGCGATCACCAACTGCGGCAACGAGTGGCCGCAGACCCGGCTGACGCTGGCGCTCTCACCTGCGACGCTGCCGAAGATGGGGTCCGTCTACGACATCGCGCTCGCGTTGGCGGTGATGTCCGCGCACAGCAAGGCGGAGTGGGCGCGGTTGGAGAAAACGGTGCTGCTCGGTGAGCTGGCGCTCGACGGCCGGGTGCGCCCCGTGAAGGGAGTGCTGCCTGCGGTACTCGCTGCGAAGAAGGAGGGATGGCCGCTCGTGGTGGTTCCGGTTGAGAATCTGCCGGAAGCGGCGCTGGTGCACGGCATCGACGTCAAGGGGGTGCGGACACTCGGCCAGCTGAAGTCCTGGATCGAAGGCAAGGCGCACCTCGAGGACAACGGCGGCACGCCGTACCCGGTGCCGGCACCCGTGGCCGACCTGTCCGACGTGGTCGGTCAAACACAGGCCCGTTACGCCGTCGAGGTTGCCGCCGCCGGTGCGCATCACCTGATGTTGACCGGCCCGCCGGGCGTCGGAAAAACGATGCTGGCACAGCGGCTTCCGGGTTTGTTGCCCGAACTCAGCGAAGGTGAGGCCCTTGAGGTGACGGCGATTCATTCGGTGGCCGGCCTGTTGTCCGGCAGTACGCCGTTGATCACGCGGCCGCCATTCGTCGCGCCGCATCACACCTCGAGCGTGGCGGCGATGGTCGGCGGCGGCAGCGGATTGGCTCGGCCCGGTGCGGTGAGTCGCGCGCACCGCGGGGTGTTGTTCCTCGACGAATGCGCGGAGATCGGCGTCAGTGTGATGGAAGCGTTGCGAACTCCGCTGGAGGACGGGGAGATTCGGCTGGCTCGCCGCGACGGCGTGGCGCGTTATCCGGCCCGGTTCCAGTTGGTGCTGGCCGCCAACCCGTGTCCGTGTGCACCTGCGGATCCGCGCGACTGCATCTGTCCGGGGCAGATCAAGCGACGCTATCTGGGCAAGCTGTCCGGCCCCCTGCTCGACCGTGTGGACCTGGTCGTCGAGATGCATTCGGAGCGCGCCGGTGCGTTTGCCCAACAGGAGGGTGAGTCGACCGCCAAGGTGCGCGAGCGGGTCGCAAAAGCACGTGAGGCCGCCGTGGAGCGGTGGCGGCCCCATGGCATCCGCACAAATGCCGAGGTGAGTGGGTCCCTACTGCGCAAGAAGTTCCGGCTTGCCAAGACCGTTACCGAGCCTCTTCGTTTCGCACTCGACCGCGGTCTGCTCAGCCAGCGCGGAGCAGACCGCGTTCAGCGAGTCGCCTGGACACTCGCCGACCTGGCGGGACGAACGTCGCCGGCGTTGGAGGACGTGACCACAGCGTTGAGCTTTCGACAGGACGGGGGAGCGCGATGATCGATGAGATCGCACGTGCATGGGCCTATTTGTCGCGCGTCGCGGAGCCGCCGTGTCCGGAACTGCGCGCGTTGGCCCGACGAGTCGGCCCGGTGGAGGCCGCCGACCGTGTGCGTAGCGGAGCAGCCGACGGCACCGTCGGGCGGGTCGTCGAGGCCAGACGCGAGATCGACTGTGCAGCAAAAGATCTAGAAGTCTTGAACCGTATGGGCGGACGGCTGATCACCGCTGACGATGCCGAGTGGCCGCTGTTGGCATTCAACGCGTTTCGCGGTGTCAAGGACCGGCCGCAGGCACATGAGCCGATGGTGCTGTGGGCCGTCGGTCCGATGTGCCTCGACGAGGTTTCCGATCGTGCTGCGGCAATTGTCGGCACGCGGGCGGCCACGGCGTACGGCGAGTTCGTCGCCGCCGACCTAGCGGCGGGTTTGGCGGCCCGCGACGCGACGGTGATCTCGGGCGGGGCATTCGGAATCGACGGCGCCGCACACCGCGCCGCGCTGGCGGCGGACGGGACCACGGTGGCCGTGCTCGCAGGTGGCATCGACGTGCCCTATCCGTCGGCGCACGCCGCGATGCTGCGGCAGATCCGCGACCACGGTCTCGTGATCAGTGAGTATCCGCCTGGCGAACGGCCCGCGCGGCACCGCTTTCTGACGCGCAACAGATTGGTCGCGGTTCTCGCCGGTGCGACGGTCGTCGTCGAGGCGGGCGCGCGCAGCGGTGCGGCGAACACCGCGGCGTGGGCCCGTGCGCTGGGGCGTTCGGTCTGCGCGGTGCCCGGCCCGGTGACGTCGTCTGCGTCGGTCGGCAGTCATGCTCTGCTGAAGGCGGGCGCCAACGTGGTGACTCGCGCCGAGGACGTCATCGAATTGATCGGCCGCGTGGGCGAACTCGCGCCGGACGAGGACCGACCGGCATCTGTGTTGGACGGGCTGAGCGACGCCGACAAGAGGGTTTACGACGCGCTGCCGGCCCGGGCCGCCCGCACCGCCGACGAGATCGCGGTGGCCGCCGGCCTGCCGCCGACGCAGGTGCTCGGTCCGTTGGCGGTGCTGGAGCTGTCCGGTTTGGTGGTGCGCCGAGAGGGGAGGTGGAAGCTGGCGAGGACGACATCTCGCACGACATGAGGTAACCGACCGGCACCCGGCGGGCGCTCGTATCCTCGACGTGGCGAGCGATCAACAGGAGGAACAGTGGCAGGACGTCCGGTGCACACGTTCGAAGTGGTGCGTACCGAGCAGCTGACCCCGCATCTCAAGCGGGTCGTGCTCGGCGGCGCAGGCTTCGACACCTTCACGCCCAACGACTCCACCGACGCCTACGTCAAGATCGTGTTCGTTCACCCCGGTATCGACGTCGCCGCGTTGGAGCAGCCGCTGACGTTGGACAGCTTCAAGGCTCTGCCCGCCGCGCAACAACCGCCCGTGCGCACGTACACGGTCCGGAAGGTGGATGCCGAGCGACGCGAGATCGCCATCGACTTCGTGGTGCACGGTGAGCACGGTGTCGCCGGTCCGTGGGCCGTCGCCGCGCAACCCGGTCAACCGGCCTACCTGATGGGGCCCAGCGGCGGGTACGCGCCCGATCCCGCGGCGGACTGGCACCTGCTGGCCGGAGACGAGGCCGCTGTGCCGGCGATCGGCGCGGCGTTGGAAGCATTGCCGGACAACGCAATCGGTCAGGTTTTCATCGAGGTGGGCGGGCCCGACGATGAGGTCGAAATGCAGGCGCCGCCGGGTGTTGACATCACGTGGATCTACCGGGGCGGCCGCGCCGACCTGGTGGCCGAGGACCTTGCCGGCGACCACGCGCCGCTCATCGACGCCGTGAAGGGCGCGCCGTGGTTACCCGGTCAAGTGCAGGTTTTCATCCACGGCGAGGCGCAGACCATCATGCACAACCTGCGTCCCTACATCCGCAAGGAGCGTGGCGTGGACGCCAAGTGGGCGTCGTCGATCTCGGGATACTGGCGCCGCGGCCGCACCGAGGAGACGTTCAGACAGTGGAAGGCGGAACTCGCGAAGGCAGAACAGGCCAACGCGTGACCGCGAGCCTGGCACGCTAGCCGCATGGCATACGGCGATTACCAGCTCGAGATCTACTTCCAGGGTCTGTCCGGCGTCCTGCCGAAGCTCCCGATGTCTTTCGCGGAGTTGGAGGCCAAGGCGCAGGCCGCGATGTCACCGTCGATGTGGTCCTACGTCGCGGGCGGCGCAGGCGACGAACGCACCCAGCGCGTCAACGCCTCCGCCTTCGAGAACTGGGGTCTCATGCCGCGGATGTTCGTCGGCGCCGCCGAACGCGATCTGACTGTCGATTTCCTCGGGCTCTCGCTGCCGTCGCCGGTGATGATGGCGCCCGTCGGCGTCATCGGATTGTGCGCGCAGGACGGACATGGCGACCTCGCCACAGCACGTGCGGCGGCGCGTACCGGTGTGCCGATGATCGCCTCGACCATGACTGCCGATCCGATGGAGGCTGTCGCCGCCGAATTGGGTGACACGCCAGGCTTTTTCCAGCTCTACACCCCGAAGGACCGAGACGTTGCCGCGAGCTTCGTGCAACGCGCCGAGGCCGCCGGTTTCAAGGGCGTCGTCGTGACCCTGGACACCTGGATCCCCGGCTGGCGACCACGCGACCTGTCGACGTCGAACTTCCCGTTCCTGCGTGGTCACTGTCTGGCCAACTACACCACCGATCCGGTGTTCCTCGACAACCTGGCGCAGCCGCCGGAAGAGAACATGCAGGCCGCGATCATGCAGTGGATCTCGATCTTCGGAAATCCGCTGACGTGGGACGATTTGCCGTGGCTGCGCTCGCTCACCTCGCTGCCACTGCTCGTCAAGGGCATCTGCCATCCCGACGACGTGCGGCGCGCGAAAGACGGTGGCGTCGACGCCATCTACTGCTCCAACCACGGCGGCCGCCAGGCTAATGGCGGAATACCGGCCATCGACTGCCTACCCGGGGTGGTGGAGGCCGCCGACGGAATGCCGGTGCTGTTCGATTCGGGCATCCGCAGCGGCGCCGACATCGTCAAGGCGATCGCGCTCGGCGCCTCGACGGTCGCGATCGGCAGGCCTTACACCTACGGCCTCGCGCTCGGCGGAGAGGACGGCATCGTGCACGTGCTGCGGTCGCTGCTCGCCGAAGCCGACCTGACGATGGCCGTCGACGGCTATCGCTCGCTGAAGGAACTGACTCCCGATGCGTTGCGGCGCGTCATCTGAGCCGAGCAGTCGTTGTCTGCGACGGTTGAGGCGTGGACGCGATACTCGAGGAGTTCGACGAGCACCTCGCGCTGGAGCGCGGTCGCTCTGAACACACGCGTCGCGCCTATCTCGGTGATCTGCGGTCGCTGTTCGACTTTGTCGCCCAACGCGCACCCGATGCGGGGATCTCTGGGCTGACACTGCCGATCCTGCGTTCGTGGCTTGCGGCGCTGGCCGCCACAGGCGCAGCCAGGACGACGCTGGCCCGTCGCACGTCGGCCGTCAAGACCTTCACGGCGTGGGCGGTGCGACGCGGTCTGATGGCAAGCGACCCCGCCGCCCGCCTGCAGATGCCCAAGGCTCGCCGCACACTGCCGGCCGTGCTGCGTCAGGACCAGGCGCTGGACGCCATGGCGGCAGCGAAATCCGGTGCACAACAACGAGATCCGTTAGCGCTACGCGACCGTTTGATCGTCGAGCTGCTTTACGCCAGCGGCATCCGGGTCAGCGAGTTGTGCGGACTGGACATCGACGACGTCGACACCTCCCGACGCCTGCTGCGCGTACTGGGCAAGGGCAACAAGCAGCGAACGGTGCCGTTCGGGGCGCCCGCGGTATCGGCGCTCACTGCATGGCTGTCCGACGGTCGCCCCGCGTTGGCCACCAAAGACTCTGGTCCCGCGCTGCTTCTGGGGGCGCGTGGCCGACGGCTCGACCCGCGGCAAGCTCGCACCGTCGTGCACCAGACGATGGCTGCGGTCGACGGCGCCCCCGACATCGGGCCGCACGGGCTGCGGCACAGCGCCGCCACGCACCTGCTCGAGGGCGGCGCGGATCTGCGCGTCGTACAGGAACTGCTCGGCCATTCCAGCCTGGCCACCACGCAGCTCTACACCCACGTCACGGTTGCGCGGCTACGCGCGGTCCACGACCAGGCCCACCCTCGCGCCTGACTGGCGATTCGGCGCGCTAACCGACCGCAACGGTGCATCAGCGCGCCCAATTCACTACCGGGTGGGCTTGAGGCGGATCGGCGTGCTTTCGACGAGGCCGAGCGGATCGACGTAGTCCGCGCGCGACGCCGGACCCCACATCGCACCCCAGTGCAGGCAGGCCGCTGCGGCGCACCCGGCATGGCCGGCCTGCAGTTCGCCGAGCATCGTCCCGGCGTCGACCCGCCGGCCGGCCCGCACCGACGCCACGACGGGTTCATAGCTGGTGCGTAAACCGCCGGGGTGAGCGATCGACACGACCGGCCTGCCCGCGAGCTCACCAGCGAACACCACGGTTCCGCCGGCTGCGGCGAATACGGGCTGACCAGGGGCTCCGGCGAGATCGACGCCGCGATGGCCCGGCTTCCAGTTGGGCGACGGAGCGTCGAACATCCGCACAACAGCCGGTCTAGGCAACAGCGGCCACGCCAGCCGCTCACCATCGGCTGACGCCGGCCCGGCCAGGGCAACCGCAGCCGCGAACAGCACGATCCATCGCATATACCCAGCTCAGCGCGATGGGCCACGGTCACGCCAGCCGCCGTCGGTAATCTGTGGAGTAGCGCGTCTGTGTGGAAAAAGCACCCCTGGACAGCGTGTAAACTCCTATCCGCAGCTCGCTTGCGCGGGCTGACTTCGCGTGTCTGCACATGACCCGGTTCCACCAAGGTCAATCAGGATGCCGTCGGTCCCGTTCTCGGACGGGTTCGGCACTCCCGCGGGCACCAGGGCACGGCGTCATCCGACGCTGCGCGACAACCGACGACAGAGAAGGCCGGCCAAAACATTATGGCTGTTGTGACCATGAAACAGCTGCTGGACAGCGGCACCCACTTCGGGCATCAGACCCGTCGCTGGAATCCCAAGATGAAGCGGTTCATCTTCACCGACCGCAACGGCATCTACATCATCGACCTGCAGCAGACGCTGACGTACATCGACAAGGCCTACGAATTCGTCAAAGAGACTGTCGCCCACGGCGGCAGCATCATGTTCGTCGGCACCAAGAAGCAAGCGCAGGAGTCGATCGCCGAAGAGTCGACCCGCGTCGGCATGCCCTACGTGAACCAGCGCTGGCTGGGCGGCATGCTCACCAACTTCTCGACCGTGCACAAGCGTCTGCAGCGCCTCAAGGAACTCGAGGCCATGGAGCAGACCGGTGGCTTCGAGGGTCGCACCAAGAAGGAAATCCTGATGCTGACCCGCGAGAAGAACAAGCTCGAGCGCAGCCTCGGCGGCATCCGGGACATGCAGAAGGTGCCGTCGGCGATCTGGGTCGTCGACACCAACAAGGAGCACCTCGCGGTTGCGGAGGCCCGCAAGCTGAACATCCCGATCATCGCGATCCTCGACACCAACTGCGATCCGGACCTCGTCGACTACCCCATCCCGGGCAACGACGACGCGATCCGCTCGGCCGCGCTGCTGACCAAGGTCGTGGCCTCCGCGGTGGCCGAGGGCCTGCAGGCCCGTGCCGGTGCAGGCCGCGATGGTGACAAGGCCGAGGCCGAGGGTGCCGAGCCGCTCGCCGAGTGGGAGCAGGAACTGCTCGCCGGCGCCACGGCGTCCACCGATGCCGGTGGGGCCGACGCCGCCCCCACCACTGAAACCCCTCAAGAGTCATAGGGAAAGGCTGATATGGCGAACTACACCGCTGCCGATGTGAAGCGCCTTCGCGACCTCACCGGCGCCGGCATGCTCGACTCCAAGAACGCGCTGGTCGAGTCGGAGGGCGACTTCGACAAGGCCGTCGAACTGCTTCGCATCAAGGGCGCCAAGGACGTCGGCAAGCGCGCTGAGCGCGCCACCGCCGAAGGTCTGGTCGCCGCGAAGGACGGCGCGCTGATCGAGCTGAACTCCGAGACCGACTTCGTGGCCAAGAACGCCGAGTTCCAGGCCGCGGCCGACCAGATCGTCGCGGCCGCCGCGGCGGCCAAGGCCACCGATGTCGACGCGCTCAAGGCCGCCAAGGTCGGCGACACCACGGTCGAGCAGCTCGTCGCGGACCTGTCGGCGAAGATCGGCGAGAAGCTCGAACTGCGCCGCGTCGCCTACTTCGACGGCACCGTCGAGACGTACCTGCACAAGCGTGCCGCCGACCTGCCGCCCGGAGTGGGTGTTCTGGTCGAGTACACGGGCGATGACAAGAGCGCTGCGCACGCCGTGGCGTTGCAGATCGCGGCTCTGAAGGCGAAGTACCTCACCCGTGAGGACGTGCCCGAGGACATCGTCGCCAACGAGCGACGCATTGCCGAGGAGACGGCCAAGGAGGAGGGCAAGCCCGAGCAGGCGCTGCCCAAGATCGTCGAAGGCCGCGTGACCGGCTTCTACAAGGACGTCGTGCTGCTGGATCAGCCGTCGGTGTCCGATGGCAAGAAGACCGTGAAGGCGCTGCTCGACGAGGCGGGCGTGACCGTCACCCGGTTCGTGCGCTTCGAGGTCGGCCAGACCTAGCAACGCTCTACCGCGAAGGCCCCCAGGATTCTGGGGCCTTTTGCATTAGGCGGACCGGTCACGCGGTACGACTTGGTACCGTCGCTGTATGACAAGTGGTGATGACGCCCTCGGCCGACGAACCGACGGCCGATGCCATGCCTTCGGCGACGACGCCCTCGGCGACCTCGACGCCGTCGGCCTTGTCGAGGCCCAGCGGGCTGGCACGGTGTCGGCGGCTGAACTCGTCGACGCGGCGATCGCCCGGACCGAAGCCGTCAACCCCGCGCTCAACGGCCTCGCTTTCGAGGCGTACGACCGTGCCCGGGCCCGGGCGGCGGCGTCACGTCCGTTCGGTGGCTACTTCGACGGTGTGCCGTCGTTCATCAAAGACAACGTCGCCGTCGGGGGCTGGCCCACGATGCAGGGCACCGATGCGTGGGATCCGCAGCCGATGCCGGCTGACGGCGCGTTCGCGCGGGTATTTCTCGCCACGGGGCTGGTGCCATTGGGCAAGACGCAGATGTCGGAGTTCGGCTTCAGCGGCGCGGCCGAGCATCCGCGCATCGGCCCGGTGCGCAATCCGTGGAATTCCGAGCACACCGCGGGCGCGTCGTCGTCCGGCTCCGCCGCGTTCGTCGCTGCCGGCGTCGTCCCGATTGCGCACGCCAACGACGGCGGCGGTTCGATCCGAATTCCGGCTTCCTGCAACGGTTTGGTCGGGTTGAAGCCGACGCGTGGCCGCATCCCGCTCGATAAGGAGACCGCGCAGATGCCGCTGCATCTGGTCGCCAACGGCGTGGTGTCACGTTCGGTGCGCGACACCGCCGCGTTCCTGCGCGAAGTCGAGCGCGTCTACCGCAATCCGAAGCTGGCGCCCATCGGCGACGTGACGCAACCCAGTAAGCAGCGCCTGCGCATCGCCGTGTGCACGCAGTCCATTTCGCGCGACGCCAGTCCCGAGATCCGCGAGCTGACACTGAAGACAGCGGCGATGCTGGAGGAACTGGGCCATCGCGTCACCGAGATCGATAACCCCGTCCCCGCCCGCTTCAAGGACGACTTCCTGGTCTACTGGGCGTTTTTGGCGATGGCCCTCATCCGCGGCGGACGCCGGATGTTCGGGCCCAGCTTCGACCGATCGCGTCTGGACAACATCACGCTCGGACTCGACCGCAAGGCCGCCCGCAACCTGCACAAGGTGCCGACGGCCATTCGACGGCTGTCCGCGTCACACCGCATTACCGCGAGGCTGGGGGAGCGGTACGACGCCGTGCTCATGCCGACGCTGGCCGAGGTCACGCCGCCGATCGGTCACCTGGACCCGATGCAGGATTTCGACACCGTGATGAACCGTCTCGTTGATTGGGCGGCGTTCACCCCGCTGCAGAATGCGACCGGCGATCCCGCAATCTCGTTGCCGCTCGCGGAATCTGCCACGGGTCTGCCGGTCGGCATGATGCTGTCGAGCCCGCGTGGCCGCGAAGCCCGGCTGCTGGAGTTGGCATACGAGCTCGAAGAGGCCCACCCGTGGGCGAAAATCCATTCATGAGCCAGTGATCTGACGGCAAACCTCTGCCGTTGCGCGCGTGAGTGATTCGGCGCCTTCGCGCAGCGCCTGCTCGATGGGCGTGCCCTCCGCGGTGATCGCGACGAGCCGCTCCACTCCGTGCTCCAGCAGCACGTAGGCATCCGGCGCCACCCGTCCGGCGAAGATCACCACCCTCGCACCGTTCCGTGTCGCGGCCTGTGCGACGCCGAAAGGCGTTTTCCCCATGACGGTTTGGGCATCCACGCTGCCCTCGCCTGTGAAGACCCAATCGGCGCCACGCACAGCCTGCTCGAGACCGACGGTAGCGGCGACCTCGTCGACGCCCGGCTTGCTGTCCGCACCGAGGAACTCGACGAGTGCGAAACCCAGGCCACCCGCTGCGCCGTTGCCCGGCAGCTGGGGGCTCGCCTTTCCGAGCGTCGCGGACGTGACACTCGCCAGTTGCGTCAAAGCCGATTCCAGGGTCTGGACATCGGCCGGCGTCGCCCCCTTCTGAGGTCCGAACACGGCTGACGCGCCAGTGGGGCCCAGGAGCGGAGCGGTGACGTCGGTCGCGACGTTGATGCGGACGTCGCGCAGCCGCGGGTCCAGACCGGACACGTCGATGCGATCGAGGTGACGCAGCGCGGCGCCGCCGGGTTCGAGCGTGGCACCGTCGGCGTCGACGAACGAGGCGCCGAGCGCGGTGAGCATGCCGGCGCCGCCGTCGTTGGTGGCCGATCCGCCAAGTCCGATCAGGATCTCCTCGGCCCCGCGGTCCAGTGCGGAGGAGATGAGCTGTCCGACGCCGAAGGTGCTGGCGCGCAGCACATCTCGCTCATCGGGCGGGACGAGCTCCAGGCCCGAGGCGGCCGCCATCTCGATGACCGCCAGCTGACGCAGCGGGATGTAGCCGTAGCGTGCCGTGATCGTCGCGCCGAGCGGACCGGACACCTGCGCCGCTATGTGCTGGCCGTGCAGCGCATCGACGACAGCGTCGACGGTGCCCTCGCCGCCGTCGGCCATGGGAACCCCGATGCATTCGGCATCGGGTAGCACCTGCTGTACGCCGGCACTCATCGCCGCGACCGCTTCGGTCGCGGTCATCGACTCCTTGAACGAGTCCGGTGCGAGAACGATCTTCATCGGACTCAGTCTCGCAGAACCTAGTCGGAACCGAGCGCCACGAGGACCCGCTTGAACTCCCGACGCTGCTCGGCGCTCAGACCCGACATCAGCTTGCGCTCCGCGGCACGAACTCCGGCGTCGGTGCGCTTGAGCAGTTCCTCGCCGTCGCGCGTCAACCGGGCGGGCAGCGACCGTCCCGATGTCACGCTCGCCGGCCGGGTGACCAGTCCGCGCTCCTCGAGGCGGCGCAACACCATGTTCATCGCCTGCGGGGTGACGTTCGTGTAGCGGGCGAGATCGGCATTGGTCCGGTCCGGGTACTTCGAGAGGATCCGCAAGCAGATGTACTGCGGGAAGGCCAGTCCCATCGGATCCAGCACCGCCGCGGTGACTTCCGCGCGCAGCGCGTTGGCCACCCGGGACAGCAGATATCCCAGCGGCTGATCCTCGAGCATCTCCTCCATATCAAGCATCTTGACACATATCAACCAGGTTGATATACCGGTTTCATGACTCAACCCACGAATGAGATGTTCGAATCCGCATACCGGGGCGAGGCGCCCGAGATGGCCGGAGCGAAGCCGCCGTGGAGCATCGGTGAGCCGCAGCCCGAGCTCGCGACATTGATCGAGCAGGGCAAAATCCGCGGCGAGGTACTCGATGCCGGCTGCGGTGAGGCCGCCATTTCGCTATATCTGGCCGAACGCGGGTTCACCACCGTCGGGCTGGATCAGTCGCCGACCGCCATCGAAATGGCCAAGGCGGAGGCCGCCGAGCGCGGGCTGACCAACGCCAGCTTCGAGGTCGCCGACATCAGCGATTTCGGCGGATACGACGGTCGCTTCGACACGATCGTCGACTCGACGCTCTTCCACTCGATGCCGGTCGAACTGCGCGAGGGATATCAGCAGTCGATCGTGCGGGCCGCAGCGCCCGGCGCGTCGTACTTCGTGCTGGTGTTCGACAGGGCCGGCATGCCCGACGGGCCGGCCAACCCCGTCACCGAGGACGAACTGCGCGAGGTCGTGTCGAAGTACTGGACCATTGACGAGGTCAAGCCGGCGCGGATCCACGGCGTCTTCCCCGAGGGCTTCGAGGCGTTCTTTCCCGTGACCGACGTGCGGAAAGAGCCGAACGGCCGCCACTCGGTGCCTGCCTTCCTCCTCACTGCGCATTTGCCGGGCTGACCGCGACGCGCGACCCCGCTTCTGGGTCTGGGAGCCGCCATGAGGCAGGATTAGGGGAATCTCAGCAAGGACCCCGAAGGAGTCGGATGGCAGAGCCAGCCAGCCAGCCAACCAGCCCCAACGGTGCCGACCCTGTTTCGTCCGATACTCCGCTGCGGCCGGGGTACTCCCGCGTGCTGCTCAAGCTTGGCGGCGAAATGTTCGGTGGCGGCCAAGTCGGCCTGGACCCCGACGTCGTCCAGCAAGTGGCACAACAGATAGCCGAAGTCGTTCGCAGCGGTGTGCAGGTCGCCGTCGTCATCGGTGGCGGCAACTTCTTCAGAGGTGCGCAGCTACAGCAGCGCGGCATGGAGCGAACCCGTAGCGATTACATGGGCATGCTCGGCACCGTGATGAACAGCCTTGCGCTGCAAGACTTCCTGGAGAAGCAGGGCATCCAGACCCGCGTTCAGACCGCGATCACCATGGGTCAGGTCGCCGAGCCGTACATTCCGCTGCGCGCCCGCAGGCATCTGGAGAAGGGCCGCGTCGTCATCTTCGGGGCCGGTATGGGGCTGCCGTACTTCTCGACGGACACGACCGCCGCGCAGCGAGCGTTGGAGATCGGCGCCGAGGTGGTGCTGATGGCCAAGGCCGTCGACGGGGTCTTCACCGCCGACCCGAGATTGCATCCGGACGCCGAGTTGCTGACCGCGATCAGCCACCGCGAAGTCATCGACCGCGGTCTGGCGGTCGCCGACGCGACCGCGTTCAGCCTGTGCATGGACAATGGCATGCCGATCCTGGTGTTCAACCTGCTCACCGACGGCAATATCGCGCGTGCCGTCGCAGGTGAGAAGATCGGAACACTGGTCACCACCTAAATAATGGACGCGCACCGCAGGAGCGCGTCATGAGGAGAGCAACGTGATCGAGGAAACCCTCTTCGACGCCGAAGAGAAGATGGAGAAGGCGGTGGCGGTGGCGCGCGACGACCTGTCGTCGATCCGGACCGGGCGCGCCAACCCCGGCATGTTCTCCCGCGTCAACATGGACTACTACGGCTCACAGACGCCGATCACGCAGCTGTCGAGCATCAACGTCCCCGAGCCGCGTCTCGTCGTGATCAAGCCGTACGAGTCCAACCAGCTGCGCAACATCGAGGACGCGATTCGCAACTCGGATCTGGGTGTGAACCCGACCAACGACGGCAATGTCATTCGGGTGTCCATTCCGCAGCTCACCGAGGAGCGTCGTCGTGACCTCGTCAAGCAGGCCAAGGCCAAGGGGGAGGACGCCCGGGTTTCGGTGCGCAACATCCGTCGAAAGGCCATGGAGGAGCTGCACCGCATCAAGAAGGACGGCGAGGCGGGGGAGGACGAGGTGAGCCGGGCCGAGAAGGACCTCGACAAGGTCACCCACACCTACACGAACCAGATCGACGAACTGGTCAAGCACAAAGAAGGCGAGTTGCTGGAGGTCTAGTGACCGACCAGCACATGACTCCCGTGGCAGAAACGCCGGTCGAAGGGCCACCCAAGAAGAAGTCCCGGGCCGGCGGTGACCTGCCTGCCGCCATCGGGGTCGGAGTCCTGCTCGGCGGACTTGCGATCGGCGTGCTGCTGTTCGCGCCCATCGGATGGCTGGTGATGCTGTCGGTGGCGGTCCCGATCGGCATGCACGAGGTCATCCGCCGGCTCGGGGAGGCCGGCTATTCGCTGCCCGCGATCCCGCTGCTCGTCGGTGGCCTGGCGATGATCTGGCTGACGTGGCCGTTCGGGCCCGCCGGGCTGCTGGGTGCGTACGCCGGAACGATCGTCGTGTGCATGGTGTGGCGCCTGGTCGGGCGTGGGCTCAATCAGCAGCCCGAGAACTACCTGCGCGACATCTCGGCGACGATCCTGCTGGCGACGTGGGTGCCGCTGTTCGCCAGCTTCAGTGCGCTGCTGATCTTCCAGGAAGACGGCGGAATCAGGACGTTCGTGGTGATCCTGACCGTCGTGTTCGCCGACATCGGCGGCTATGTGGCGGGCGTGCTGTTCGGCAAGCATCTGATGGCGCCCGCGATCAGCCCGAAGAAATCCTGGGAGGGTCTGGGCGGTTCGTTGGTGTTCGGTATCACCGCATCCGTCCTTGCGGTGGTCTTCCTGCTCGACAAAGCCTGGTGGGTCGGGATTCCGCTGGGTCTGCTGCTGGTCATCACGGGCGTGCTCGGCGACCTGGTCGAGTCGCAGGTCAAGCGCGATCTCGGCATCAAGGACATGGGCAAGCTATTGCCCGGCCACGGGGGAATCATGGACAGGATCGACGCGATGCTGCCCTCGGCTGTCGCCGGATGGGTCGTCCTCACGCTGCTGGCGTGAAGCCCTGGTAAACGCCGCCGAACGTGGGTTACCCGCACGTCCGCCGGCGGACGGGTGTGCGTCGAGCCCACACTCGGCGACGCGAAGGGCGCCGCCTCAGCAATGAGATACTGGCAGGAGCTCATGGCCATTTCCCTACCTCTCGTTTTCGACCCTCCGCGACGCGCGATGCCGCCGCGTCACCTCGCCGACCTCGACGACGACGCCCGCGCCGCCGCCGTCGCCGACCTGGGTCTGCCCGCATTCCGGGGTAAACAGCTGGCCAATCACTACTACGGACGGCTCACCGCCGACCCGCGCCAGATGACCGATCTGCCCGCGGCACTTCGTGAACAGATTGCGGACGCGCTGTTCCCGAAGCTGCTCGACGCCGTGCGCGAGATCGAATGCGACAAGGGTGAGACCCGCAAGATGCTGTGGCGTGCGGTCGACGGCTCGACCTTCGAGTCGGTGCTGATGCGCTATCCGCAGCGCAACACGGTCTGCATCTCGTCGCAGGCCGGGTGCGGCATGGCGTGCCCATTCTGCGCGACGGGCCAGGGCGGGCTGCAGCGCAACCTGTCGACCGCGGAGATCCTGGAGCAGGTGCGGGCGGCGGCGGTCGAACTGCGTGACCGCGACGGCGAGGGGATTGCGCCTGCTGCGCGCGGCGGCCGGCTGTCCAACATCGTGTTCATGGGGATGGGCGAGCCGCTGGCCAATTACAACCGCGTCCTTGCCGCCGTGCGTCGCATCACCGCGCCGCCGCCCAATGGATTCGGCATCTCGGCTCGCTCGGTCACGGTGTCGACGGTCGGGCTCGCGCCGGCGATCCGCAAGCTGGCCGACGAGCACCTCGGCGTGACGCTGGCGCTGTCACTGCACGCGCCCGACGACGAGCTGCGCGACACGCTGGTTCCGGTGAACAATCGCTGGAAGGTCTCCGAAGTGCTTGATGCGGCTCGGTATTACGCGAACACAACGGGGCGGCGCGTGTCGATCGAGTACGCGCTCATCCGCGACGTCAACGACCAGCCATGGCGGGCGGATCTTTTGGGCAAGCTGCTGCACGGTGCGCTGGGACCGTTGGCGCACGTCAACCTCATTCCGCTGAATCCGACACCCGGTAGCGAGTGGGACGCCAGTCCCAAACCCGCCGAACGCGAGTTCGTCAAGCGCGTGCGGGAGCGCGGAGTGTCCTGCACCGTGCGCGACACCCGCGGCCGCGAAATCGCCGCCGCATGCGGTCAATTGGCCGCCGAAGGTTAGCGTCTGTTCATCGACTCAGCGCGTAGGGCGCGCTTCGCACCGAAACCGCGCCCTGTACGCAGTTTCATGGTTGACGTCAGTTACATCGGTGGTTACGGGCAACGCTGGGCTTTGAGGCGGCGGCATCAAGTCCCACGTCTGAAAGGCCATCGCCAACATCGCGTACGTGCCGACGACGAAAATGAGTTCCATTGCCTGGTGCGTGCCCATTTCCTCAGTGAGGCGATGCCACATCGGCGGGTCGGCGTAGCCGCGGGTCAGCAGTTCGTCGGTTGCCTCGAGCACCAACCGGTCGGCACCGGTGAAACCTTCGTTGCCCTCGGCGAGACGCGCGATGTCGTCGGCCGGCACCCCACCGTCGGTAGCGACCTTGGTGTGCTCGGCCCAGAAGAATGCGGACCGACGGATCTGCGCCACCCGCAGGATCGCCAGTTCCCTGAGCCGCAGGGGCAATTCGCCGCGCTGCAGCAGCCAGCCGTTGAACGTCAGGAAGCGACGGGCCATGTGCGGATGTCGGACAAGCAGTCCGATGATGTCGAAGTTGAGCGGATCGGCGGCATGCCCCGAACCGGCGCGGGGAACTTTGTCTCCCGGTAGACCCAGCAGCGCGCCGAACGCGGCGTACTCGTCGTCGCCCCATTCCTCGGCGGCCAGCGGAGCCAGCAGCGGCTCGGTGCCGTCAGTGCGGGTCATGTCCGACGCCCTCCGTTGACGGGAAGGATTTGACCGGTGATGTAGTCCGATTCGTCCTGGCACAGGAAGATCGTGGCGTTTGCGATGTCCTCCGGTCGCCCCGCCCGCCGCACCGGCGTGGCCTTGGCGAAGTGCTCCAGCGACGCGGTGAAGCGCCCTTCCTCGATCGCCTTCTCCAGCATCGGCGTGACCACCATGCCGGGCGGAATCGTGTTGACCGTTACGCCTTTCGGCCCCAGTTCCAATGCGAGGCTCTTGGTGAACCCGATCACGCCCGCCTTGGAACTGACATAGGCGGCCATGCGCGACTGGCCGCCCTGCGCGCTCGACGATGAGATGTTGACGATGCGGCCCCAGTGCGCATCGAGCATGTCGGGCAGCACCACCTGCGTGCAGATGAACGGGCCGCGCAGGTTGACCGCCATCACGCGGTCCCACTGCTCGTCGGTGATCTCGTCGAACTTGCCGAACTGCTCGATACCGGCGTTGTTGACCAAAATCAGGATGGGGCCCAGATCCGCGCGCACCTGCGCGACGGCGGCCTCGACCGCACTGCGGTTGGATACATCCACTTCGTAGCCCGCGACTTTCGCGCCCTCATTGCGCAATCGGTCGACGTGAGTACCGATTTGGGCGGCGTCGATGTCGAAGATGGCGACCTTGACACCTCGGGCCGCGAGTGCCTCGGTGATGGCCTGCCCCAGGCCGGCGGCGCCGCCGGTCACGACAGCGGTGGCGTCTTCGAATGGCATCTTGAGGATTCCTATGAGTATTCGATATGTAGACGGGTCAGACCGCGCAGGATGAAGGTCGGCAGATAGCAATATCGGCGCTTGTCGGCGGGGCCGTGTTTACCTTCGTCGATCCTGATGTCGGTGGTGCGGTCGAAGAGTCGCTCCAAGGTGATGCGCCCCTCGGCGCGCGCCAGCGGTGCACCCGGGCAGGCGTGCGGGCCACGACCGAACGCGACATGGCTGCGCGCATTGGGGCGGGCCATGTCAAAGACGTCGGGATCAGGGAACCGGCGCGGGTCGCGGTTGAGCGCCGCGTTGACGAGCATCACGGTGGTTCCCGCCGGCAGGTCGACCCCCCCGACGGTGACCGGGCACTTCGACAGCCTGAAGTCGCCGCGCACCGGGCTCTCGTAACGCAGCGCCTCCTCGATGAAGTTGGGAATGAGATCCCAGTTGGCGCGCAGTTGTGTTTGTAATTCGCGATCTTCGGCGATCATCATCACCGCGGCGCTGAGTAGGCGCACGGTCGTTTCCTGGCCGGCGGCGAAGAGGTTGGCCGCCACGCGTACCGCATCGATCACCTCCGGCGTGCTGCCGTCGGGGAACGTCGCAGAAGCGATGCCGTTGAGCACGTCTGCGCGGGGTGCACGGCGGCGGTCCTCGATGTACTCGCTGAACCTGCCGTACAGATACTCCAGCGGAGAATGATGCATCTGCTCGCCCTCGCTGCTTCCGATGGTGCCCGCTTCGGTCAGCAGCGCGTCGCGAAATTCGTCCTGATCGGACTCGGGAACCCCAAGCAGATCGGCGATGACAAGCATCGCGAACGGGGAGGCGAAATCTGCGATGAACTCGCAGCTGCCGTCGGTGAGGGCCTCGTCGAGCTGACGGTCGGCCAGCTCCCACATGAAGTCTTCATTCTCCTTGAGCCGCTTGGGGGTGAGCATCCGCGACAGCAGCGCCCGATGCGCGGTGTGCACCGGTGGATCGAACGTCGGCAGCTGATCGCTGAAGGGCACCTCGTCTCGGTGCCGAGCGATGAGCTCGGAGATGTCGTCGCCTCCCAACGGAACCGGGAATCCCGGAAAGGGCCCCGTGACCGAGACGCAGGATGAGAACCTCTGGGTATCGTTGTAGATCGCCACCCCCTCGTCATAGCCGGTGACCATCACCACGTCGTGGTGCTTCTCGCGTCGCAACGGGCATTCGTCGCGCATCCAAGCCAGATAGTCGTAAGGGTCGTGCAGCAACTCGTTGTCGGTGAAGAAGTCTCGCGTGTCGTGCTCGATCACTGCGAGCCTTCCGCGCCATCGAAACTCGGCACCGATCCGCCCGGCGGTTCCATCTGTAGGTAGACGGCAATACGCCGAACCTTGTTGTCGGCGTTGAACTCATACACCGACACACTGTTGACCACGCTGCTGAAGTCACCCATACGACTGCGCTCCTCGAGTTCGAGGAACACCACGTCCGGAGTCTCGGTCAGGCGCTGAAACTCGCAGTCCCATTCCGATGACTTCGCCCAGTTGGTCAGGAACTCCACGTAGGACGTCCAGTCCATCACCTCTTTGAACGGCCCTACCCGGACGAAGTTGTCGACGTCGATCAACTCCGCCAGCGGGGCCCAGTCCGCCGACGTGAAGTCGGGATCCTTGGCGGCATCGACGAGACGCTTGGTGGTCTGGCTGTACTCCAACACGGTCCGGGATCGACCGGTAGCCGCCGCGAGCACTTCATCCAGCGTCGTCATGCCGTCACCTCAGATTTCGCCAGGCGGCGTTCCAGCGCCTCAAGGTACTCGCCGGTGCCCCGGTAGGGGCCATGCACGCCGATCGCGACGTCGAGAAACGCCTTTTCAGAGGGAAACTCGCTGAGCTTGAACACGTCGTCGCCGGTGAAGTACGGCGAGGCATACACCCCGTCAACCGCGAACCTCCATGTGCCCGCGAATGCCTCACCGTCCTTCACCCCCTGCCGCAGGTAGGTGTCGCGGTAGGCCTCGGCCATCTGAGTATGCCGAGCGACGCGTTCCTCGAGAGTCATTGCTTCCTTTCGTAATTTGGCGAAGATGGTTAGGACTGGGAGGCCGCCATGTAGCGGTCGATGACGGAATGGAAGTGGCCGATGACAACTTCCTCCTTTACCAACGACATGTGATCGAGCCGTTTGTTTCGCAATCCCTTCTGCTGGCGAGGCATCTGGACGTAGTCCTGGTGCAGCGCCTCGAAATACTTGTAGCTGCCGGGTTCGTCGACCTCGATGAGATCTGCGCGGAAGGCATCTCGGTGCTCAGCGGGCAGGAACATGTAGCTGCTGACGTGCCAGATGCAGCGGCTCGGGTCGCCGTCGGGATGCGGGACCGCCATGATGATGTGGCATTCGCCGGCCCGGACCGTCATGAAGAAGTTCGGGAACAGCACCCAGCCCTGGTTGTCGCTCATCTGATCGTCGGTCAGTTCGCTGACATCGAGCCCCATTCCCGTCAAGGTGTCGCGGGTCGCCTGCTGCAGCAGGCCCCGTGCCGTCACGCCGTCGGGAAATTCCACCTCACCGTCCGCACCCTGATACGGCGCGACGAGTTCCTGGAAGCGCGGGATCACCGCGGCCGTGCCGGGGAACGTCTCGGGCAGTGCCATGATGCCGTCGACCTGCTTCTGCGCACCGGCGCCCTGCACCTCGAAAGGTGCGACGGCAACGCTGTGGTCCTCGAAGAACTGATAGCGGGTGGTCGCCGGGTCGATGTTGAGGACGGCGAGCAACTGCGGGTGGATTCCATTGATGTGGTAGCCCTCTTCGAAGGCGTCCATCACGACTTTCCAGTTGCAGTCCAGAGCCTCGCGGACGTCCATCACGGTGGTCATCTGGTCGAGGTGGTAGGGCTCGAGCAGTTCGACCACCTCGTCGCCGAGGTATTCCCGCAGCGGCTGGGCATCGGGTTGCGGGTTGAGGAAGATGAACCCGCCGAAGGTGTCGACCGAAACCTCCAGCAGCGAGTTGTCACTCTTGTCGACCTGACCGGAGAGATTCTCCCGCAGCACACCGCGTAGCCTGCCCTCCAGGTCGTAGGACCACAGGTGGTACTGACACAGGAACCCACGCTTGGCATTCCCGGTGTTGGTCATGCACAGCATGTTTCCCCGGTGCCGGCATGCGTTGACGAAACCTCGCAGCTTCTCGTCCTTGCCGCGGACGATGACGTATGACTGGTCGAGGATCTGATATCGCTTCCAGTCACCGACTTTGGGGATGTCGTCGACGCGCCCGGCGACTTGCCATACGCGCGACCAGATGCGTTCGCGTTCCAGGGCCGCGTATTCGGGGCAGGTGTAGCGCTCGGTCGAGATGTTCATGTTGAACGTCTCCGGCTTCACGTCCTGAAGACCGAGTCCTTTTCCGGAATCGGGCTTCAGCCATTCGCCGGGGCGGATTGTCTGTGTCATTACCAAACCTCCTGGTCACCGAATGCTCATCTGGGCTGTGAGTTCATCCGCACGCGATTGCTGTGATGGCAGTCACCATATACATTGACGTATTAGATATACAACAATGTATAAAAGTGCTCTGGATCACATCGCTGCCCACGGGTCGGAGGCCCCGGGTCGAAATGGGAGGAACGGCAATGGGGTGTGTGCTCGACATTCGCGCCGTCAACGTCGCGGATCTGATCAGCGTCGCCGGCGGCTGGCTCTGCGACTGTGCGATGGCCGGGTGGACAGTCACGGTGTGGGCTCCGCAGCTCGAGCACGTCCAGGCCCTGGCAATCCTGGGTGTGGCCGAGCGTGCGTCAGAGATCGAGCCGGTAGATGCGCTGGTGGTCGATGGCGCCTCCCGGCGCGACCTCGCTCGCGGCCGGCACAACTGGGTGCGTCATCACGTCAGTGCCGCCGCGCGCGCTTTCAAGGCTCGGGCGTTGCTCGCCGCAAATATCCCGCCACGCATCGTGGATCTCGAGATGTTTTCGCTAGGTGCATCAAACCTCTTGGTGGCGCCAGACTTTGCGCAGACCTCAGCAACCGCTGTAGCGCCGTGAACGCCGGTACTCGGGCAGTGCTGTGGGAGGATCGGCGAATGCCGGAGCGGTGGACGAGGGAGCGTCGTCTCGAGCACACCCGCAACCTGCTGCTCGACGCCGCTGAGGAGGTGTTCGCGCGCAAGGGGCTGACCGGCGCCGCGCTGGAAGACATCGCCGATGTCGCCGGCTACACCCGCGGGGCCATCTACTCGCACTTCGGCGCCAAGGAAGAGTTGTTCCTCGCGGTCGTCGACCGGCAGCGGCAGCGGTTCCTCGACGGCTTCAACGACATCATCCAGTCTTTCGCGCGACTCGACGAACTCAGCGTCGACGAACTGGCCGAGCGGTGGCGCGAAGTGGGCAGCGACCCGAACCGGGCGGCCCTGAATTACGAACTCACGCTGTATCTTTTGCGAAATCCGGATGCGCGTGAACGACTCGATGCACAGCGGTGCGAGACCGTTCGATCGCTGGCCGAATTCATCAGTAAGAACGTCGCTCGGTTGGGCGCAACGCTGACGATTCCCGCGGACACGTTGGCCCAGCTGATCCTTGCGGTCAACGACGGCGTCACCCTTGGCAGCCATCTCGATGGAGCGGACCTGTTTCGCCCCTATCTACACCTGATCGTCTCGAGCATCGTCGCCGCAGGTTAGCGTCTGCTCATCGACACTGCGCGTAGGGCGCGATCTCGCACAAAATCGCGCCCTGTACGCAGTGTCAATGCAGAGACCTGGGACCTAAGCGCCGGTCGGGGAGTTGACAAACCACACGTTCTCCTCGCGGAGCTGACGACTGCGCCAGCCGTCGGGTGTCCGCACCAGCTCGTGGTGGTAGTAGCCGCCGCACGAGCTCATCTCCGCCATGCCGGGTAGCTGCATGGGGTTGTAGAACATCGCCCGCACTGTCGCGGTATCACCGTCGATGTCGCTTTCGATGTTCGTGATGTAGTGCATGCTCCACCGGATCACGCCGAAGTTCGCCGCGAACCAGTCCACCACGTCGTCGCGGCTGCCCACGATCGCGCCCGCCGAGGAGTAGTCGATGTGCGCGTCGTCGGTGAAGACGGACCGATACAACTCCCAGTCCTTGGTGTCGACGGCGTGGGCGTACCGGTATAACAGTCGGGCGATTTCGACCTCGTCGCTCATTCGGGCATGCCGATCGTCTTGGCCTCCAGATACTCCTTGTACCCCTCCTCGCCGTTGCGGTAGCCAAGACCGCTTTGTTTGGTCCCGCCGAACGGACTGTTGATGCCGAAGTGGCTCTTGCCGTTGATGGTGACGTTGCCGGTCCGCATCCGCTTGGCCACCTCGAGTGCGCGGTCCAGATCGCCGCCGCTGACTTCACCGGAGAGTCCGTAGATCGAGTTGTTGGCGATCGCGATGGCCTCCGCGTCACCCTCATAGGGAATGACCGACAACACCGGCCCGAAGATCTCCTCCTGTGCCACTTGCGAATCCGGGTCGACGTCGGCCAGCAGCGTCGGCTGGACGTAGTAGCCGGTCGGCAGATGCTCTGGGATGCCGCCGCCGGTGACCAGCCGGGCGCCCGAGTCGATACCGGACTGGATCAACCCGAGTACCTTCTGGCGCTGCCCCTCGCTGATCTGCGGGCCCTGCATGTTGTTCGGATCCCACGGATCGCCGACCGGAAAATTCTCCATCATGTTCTTCATGATCTCGATGCCTTCGTCATAACGACTGCGCGGCAACAGGATCCGACTGGGCAGAATGCAGCTCTGCCCGGACATCACGCACGCCATCAACGCCGCCATCGGCAGCGCCATGTTGAAGTCGGCGTCGTCGAGCACGATATGGGCGGACTTGCCGCCGAGTTCGAGCAGCGTCTTCTTGACCGTCGGCGCACCCGCGGCCAGAATGGCCCGCCCCGTCGCGGTGGAGCCGGTGAACGTGATCATGTCCACCCTCGGATCGGCGGACAGCGCCGCGCCCACCTCGTTGGCGTTCGAGACGACGACGTTGAACACGCCCGCGGGGATGTCGGTTTCCTCGGCCACGATGCGGCCGTACTCGCTACCTGACCACGGCGTCAGCTGCGCGGGTTTGAGGACGACCGTGTTGCCTGCCATCAGTGCGGGGATGGTTTCGGCGACGTTGAGGTAGAACGGAACGTTCCACGGGGTGATCGCCCCGACCACCCCGACGGGTTCGTAATGGATCTTGCGTCGCGCAGGACCCATCGGGGTTTCGTGCACGCCGTTGTCGGCCAGGTACTCGAAGTTCCTGCCGTGCTCGGCCCAGTGCTTGACCTCCTCGATCGGACTCTCGATCTGAGACCCGGTCACCTTCACCGGACAGCCGACCTCGGTGATCAGAACCCGCCGCAGATGTTCCTTGTTTCGTTCGAACGCCTCGTGCAGCTGGGTGAGGCAGTGATAGCGGAAGTCCAGATCACGCGACCAGTCGGTCTGATCGAATGCCCGCCGCGCCGCCCCGACCGCGCGTTCCATGTCGGCGACGGTCCCGTCGGTTGCCTGGCCGGCCACCTCTTCGCTGGCCGGATGGATGACGTCGAATGTGGCGCCGCTGCTGGTGTGTTGTAGTTCGCCGTCGATGAGCATCCGCTCGTCGCCGGCCAGTACTCCCGTTTCGTCCTGCACGCTGGTCATACGCTCAGCATTACAAACTTCTGCGGAAGTGTCACCCCCGGATTGACGCCGACGAATCAGGCGGGCTGCTTGATCCCCGCCGCGTGCCGAAGCTGCGCCAAAAACTGGTGGTCGTCGTCGCTGCGCACGATGTAATGCGAGATCGCGACGCGAATTGCGGTGGCCGCCTTGACCGCTCCGTTCGGGCCGCTCAGCAGCTTCTCGAGGCGCGTCCGCATGATCGGAAGAATCCGACCCAGCTGCCCGATCACGACTTCGGGTTCGATGTCGACCAGGCGCACACCCGAGTAGGAGTGCTGGTACTCGACGATGAATCGCAGCGCCGCATCGAGTTTCTCGGTGCCGCGCAGGCCCGCTGTCGCCTTGCTGATCCCGTTGTCGAACATCTCGCGTTCGTGGATGCCGAACGCATCGAGCAATTCCTGCTTGGAGGCGAACCACCGATACAACGTCGGCCGGGAGACGCCGGCCTGGAGGGCGACTTCGGAGAGGCTGAGCTTGGTCTGTCCACTGCGGGCGAGTACTTCAGCGGTCGCGACGAGGATTCGGTGTCGAGTCGAGGAGTCCTCGGCTGCTACGGATGCATCACGCAGTGGATCGTTCACCTTCGGTGCCTCAATCGTTTGGGTTCCATGAGTTTAGTTCGTCACGTGTAGCGACTTCTCGAGGACCGCGACCGTGTCGAGATCGTCGAGCGCCGTGACCGCACGCCGCAAACCCTCCAACGCGATGTTCTCGTCTTGCATGCCACCCATCCCGGCAGTGATGAGGGCGGCGGTGTACGCGTACAGCGCACCCTCCCGGTAGCGCTGCCACAGTTCGTCGCGGTCGAGTTCCGGTCCCCCCGCGGCGGCGAGTGCATGGCGGTACCCGTCGAGGATGTCGTGCTGGCTGGCCTGCCGGTCGGCGCTCGTCATGCTCGTGATCAGCGTGTAGGACAGTTCACGGCCTGGGTGCCCGCGGCGCACGGCCTGCCAGTCCAGCAGGCCGGCCTCGCCGTTGCGGAAGTAGACGTTGCCCGGGTGGGCGTCGCCGTGCATGACCGTGTTCGGCGTGGCGTCCAGGAGGGTCGCGACGGCGCGGTAATTCTCGTCGATGAACCGGCCCCGAGCGACGTCGATGTCGGTGCGCTCGGCGATCCGGCGAGCGGACCGCTTCAGCAGCGGGCCGACCATCAGCGACGAGCAGTCGTTCGACGCCGAGTACACCCAGTCGGGGATCCGGCCCCAGAACGTCGCGTGCAGTTGGGCGAGCAGGTCGACGATTTTGACTGCACGATCGGTGCTGATCGGCTCGAGCGTCGTCGGGAACTCGCATTCGTCCGCGGGGAGGTCTTCCAGCACAAGCACGTAACGTCCGGTGACGGCGTCGAACGCGGATCCGTATGACTTGGGCAGCCCGCTCAGTTCCGGTGACAGCTCCCGATAGAACCGGGTCTCGGTCTCGCCGAGTCGGCCTACCTCCCCCATGAGGCGGGTCGCGGCCGTTTCGGCGGCCATCTTGACGAACACCGAAGCCGGGACGTCGTCCCCGGTGAGCGCGATGCGGACCCGCGACGACGTCCCCGCGTCGCCCCCGATCACGGACGCCGACGTCACCTTGCGCCCCATCACAAATGACAGGTATGCCGCGTCGAGATCGTCTACCGTGCGGGGGAGCGACCTAACACGGCCGATGGCGGCGTCGGTGACGATACGTTGTACACCGCGCCCGAGATGCGACGCGAGGCCGACGACCGGCGCAACTGACTTCACCTCGCTAGTTTACAAATTTGCCATGATTTGTAAAGCTGCGCCGGAAAGGACTCTCAATGAAGAAGTCAAGCAGCCGTCGTCGTGGTGACGGGGGGTGAATCAGGTTGCCAGGTGCGGTTG
>NZ_MVIM01000002.1 GCF_002086795.1 Mycolicibacterium tusciae
GAAAAAGAGGCAGACCAAAAAACAACAACAAACAAAAACCACCAAACACACTATTGAGTTCTCAAACAACACACCCGGTTTTCAGGCAACCCTGCCACTGTACTCCATGTGGTCAGAGAGGTCAAACCCGGTCCGCCGATCCATTTGGACTGGGGCCCTTGGCTTCTGGAGAAAATAGTACGCCCTAAACGACCCAGTCCCAAACCCGGGCCTCCGAGCCCTACGCGATGCGCTCGATCTCCGCCCCAAGGCTGGTCAAATTCTCCACGAACAGCGGGTAACCACGGTCGATGTGGAACACGTCGTGGACTTCGGTGTCGCCGTCGGCGACCAGCCCGGCCAGGACCAACCCGGCGCCTGCACGGATGTCCGACGACCACACCGGAGCGCTGGACAACTGCCGTATCCCCCGTATCACGGCGTGGTGACCGTCTGTGCGGGCGTCGGCGCCCAGCCGGATCATTTCCTCGACAAAGCGGAACCGCGCCTCGAAGACGTTCTCGGTGATCATCGAGGTGCCGTCGGCGATGGACGCCAAGCCGATGGCCATCGGTTGCAGGTCCGTCGGGAAGCCCGGAAACGGCAGCGTGGCGACATTGACCGCCTTCGGCCGCTCGTACTGGACCACCCGGAACCCGTTGTCGTCCTGGGTGACGGTCGCGCCGGCATCGTGAAGCTTGTGCAGCACCAACTGCAGATGCTGTGGGTCGACACCGGTGACGGAGATGTCCCCGCGGGTCATGGCGGCCGCAATACCCCATGTCGCCGCCACGATGCGGTCCCCGATGACCCGGTGCTCGGTCGGATGCAGGCGGTCGACCCCCGTGATCGTCATGGTCGACGTGCCCGCCCCCGAGATCTGCGCGCCCATCTGGCTGAGCATCGTGCACAGATCGACGACGTCGGGCTCACGCGCGGCGTTGTGAATGGTCGTGACACCCTCGGCGAGGACCGCCGCCATCAAGATGTTCTCGGTGGCACCTACCGACGGGAACTCCAGCTGAATCTCTGCGCCTCGCAGGTGATCCGCCTCGGCGACAACGCAACCGTGTTCGATATTGCATCGCGCACCCAGCTGACGAAGTCCGGCCTGATGCATGTCCAGCGGCCGCGATCCGATCGCATCGCCGCCGGGCAGGGCAACCTTCGCGCGTTTGCAGCGCCCAACCAGCGGGCCGAGCACACATACTGATGCCCGGAACTGACGGACCGCGGCGAAATCCGCGTCGTACTTGGGTTCATCGGGCGAGGTGATCCGCACGACGTCGCCCTCGAGCTCGACGGTCGCGCCGAGGCCGCGCAGCACCTCGGCCATTAGCGGCACGTCAAGGATGTCGGGACAGTTCGTGATCGTGCTGGTGCCCTCTGCCAGCAGCGATGCAGCCATCAGCTTCAGAACACTATTCTTTGCCCCCCCGACGGCAACTTCGCCTGCTAACCGGTTTCCACCGGTCACCACGAATCGCTCGCTCACGCGGGTCAGTGTAAACAGCGCCGTGGGCCGTGTCAGTTTCCCGACAGCTTTCCAGCCACCTTCTCCGGTACGGTTTCCACATGGCAGTTCATCTGACCCGTATCTACACGCGGACGGGTGATGACGGAACCACTGGACTCAGCGATTTCAGCAGGGTGTCAAAGAATGACGCCCGGCTCGCGGCCTACGCCGACTGTGACGAAACCAACGCAGCCATCGGCGTGGCGGTCTCTTTGGGGAACCCCAGTGACCAAGTTCTCAAGGTTCTCAGGCAGATTCAGAACGATCTCTTCGACGCAGGTGCGGACCTGTCCACGCCGGTGGTCGAGAACCCCGAACATCCACCGCTGCGGATCTCGCAGAGCTATATAGACCGGCTCGAGGCGTGGTGCGACGAATTCAACGCGGATTTACCTGCGTTGAATTCCTTTGTACTGCCTGGCGGTTCACCGCTATCTGCGTTGCTGCATGTCGCCCGAACCGTGACGCGGCGGGCCGAACGGTCGGCGTGGGTTGCGGTAGAAACGCACGGTGAAACCGTCAGCGTGCTACCGGCCAAGTACCTCAACCGGCTCTCGGACCTGCTGTTCATTCTGTCCAGGGCAGCCAACCCCGACGGCGATGTACTTTGGAAACCGGGCGGATGAGAGACAAACCAGGTCCCGCAACAGGTTAAGACGTGCGACGTCGTGCGCGTGGCGACGGCCTCGACTCGACCCACGACAAGAAGGCCGTCAACGCGCCTCGATCCAATGCCACCTCATAGCCGCGTCGGCGCTCGGGGCTGGAGTCTCGCAGCTCGAGGACCACGATTTCGTCTGTCATGATGTCGAACTCGTCACCCCGGGGGGCACGCCGTGACACGATCTCCAACCCTCGCCGGCTCAGCGTGCGATCGGGCCACCACCGGATGCTGGACAGCCGATAGAAGCCGGCTTCCCCACCGCGATACCGCATTACGCCGTGCCGCCACCCGTGCCCACCAACGGCAGGAACATCACGCAAGATCGCGGCTGTACCGCCGACCTGCCGAAGCTTCCACAACCGGTAACACATCATGGCGACGGCCGCCAGCAGCACGCCAATCAGCGCGACCATGACGAACATGGACACGCTCATCGGCTGGCTAGTCGATCTGGCCTAGAGCGCGCAAGCGCGCTCTGCCCCAGGCCGCGGTGCGCTCGTCGTCAGACTCGGAGTCCTGCTTTGCGCTGTCGCCGTTGATCTCTGACTCGAACTCGGCGTTCTCGACGAGGATCCGAACCGTCTCCTCGGTGACCGAGAGAAATCCACCGTCAACCGCGATCCTCAGATCGTCTTCGCCTTCGCGCTCGACGCGCACCATCGCGTCGTCCACGAGCTGAGCCACCAGCGGGATGTGATGCGGCAGGATGCCGATCTCACCGGCGGTGGTTCGGGTGAAAACGAACGAGGCCTCACCCGACCAGAGCTCGCGCTCGACGGCGACGATCTCTACGGTCATTTCGGCCATGAGCTAGGCGTCCTCGCTCTTGGAGTCGTCGGAATCGTCGGCCTTCTCGTCGTCCTTCTTGTCGTCCTTCTTCGACGAGCCCCCACTGCTGCCCTTATCGATCTTGGCGCCAAGGCTTTCGGCCTTCTTCGCCAGATCATCCAGGCCGCCGATGAGGAAGAACGCCTGCTCGGGCAGGTGGTCGAAGTCGCCCTTCGATAGCTTGTCGAATGCCTCGACGGTCTCCTTCAACGGCACCGTCGAACCAGGCTGGCCCGTGAACTGCTCGGCCGCCATCATGTTCTGACTCAGGAAGCGCTCGATACGGCGGGCGCGCTGCACCAGCTGCTTGTCCTCTTCGGCGAGCTCGTCGATACCAAGGATGGCGATGATGTCCTGAAGGTCCTTGTAGCGCTGCAGGATTCGGATGACTTCCTGCGCAACCCGGTAGTGCTCGTCACCTACGACCGCTGGGTCGAGGATCGTCGAGCTCGACGCCAGCGGGTCCACCGCCGGGAAGATGCCCTTCGAGAACACCGCACGCGAGAGCTCCGTGGTGGCATCGAGGTGCGCGAACGTGGTCGCCGGCGCCGGGTCGGTGTAGTCGTCGGCGGGCACGTACACAGCTTGCATCGAGGTGATCGACTTACCGCGGGTTGAGGTGATCCGCTCCTGCAGCTCGCCCATCTCGTCGGCCAGGGTGGGCTGGTAACCGACGGCCGACGGCATACGGCCGAGCAGCGTGGACACCTCCGAGCCCGCCTGGGTGAACCGGAAGATGTTGTCGATGAACAGAAGAACGTCCTGGCCCTGCTCGTCGCGGAAGTACTCCGCCATGGTCAGCGCCGACAACGCGACCCGCATACGGGTGCCGGGCGGCTCGTCCATCTGACCGAACACCAGCGCGGTGTCCTTGAGCACGTCGGCGTCCGCCAACTCGACCCATAGGTCGTTGCCCTCACGGGTGCGCTCACCGACGCCGGCGAACACCGAGGTACCACCGAAGTTGCGGGCGATGCGGTTGATCATCTCCTGGATGAGCACCGTCTTACCCACGCCGGCACCACCGAACAGGGCGATCTTGCCGCCACGCACGTAGGGGGTCAGCAGGTCGACGACCTTGAGGCCGGTCTCCAGCATCTCGGTACGAGGCTCGAGGTCAGCGAAGGCCGGCGGCTTGCGGTGGATCGACCAGTGATCGAAGTCCTCGCCGTAGCCGGGCTCGTCGAGGCAGTCGCCAAGCGCGTTGAATACGTGGCCCTTCACGCCGTCACCGACAGGCACCGAGATCGACGCTCCGGTGTCGGTCACCTCGACACCACGCACCAGACCATCGGTCGGCTGCATCGAGATGGCGCGCACGAGGTTATCCCCAAGGTGCTGCGCGACCTCCAGCGTCAACGTCTTGGCCATCTCCTTGTAGGTGATCTCGGCGTGCAACGCGTTGAACAACTCAGGGACGGAGCCGCGCGGAAACTCCACGTCGACAACCGGACCCGTGATGCGGACTACCCGGCCTGCGGTCTTTTCTGCGGTAGCAGTCATATCTCTCTTCGCTTCCTACGGGGCTTACTTGGCGTCGGCCAGCGCGTTGGCGCCGCCGACGATCTCGCTGATTTCCTGGGTGATCTGCGCCTGACGTTCACGGTTCGCCATCAAGGTGAGGTCCTTGATCAAGTCGTCGGCGTTATCGGTGGCGGACTTCATCGCTCGGCGCCGAGACGCCGATTCCGACGCGGCTGCTTCCAGCAGCGCGGCGTAGACGCGAGTCGCGACGTAGCGCGGTAGCAGCGCGTCGAACAACGTCTCCGGGTCAGGCTCGAACGAGAACAGCGTGTGCGGACCGTCTTCGGGCGACTCGTCTTCCACGTACTCGACCACCATCGGCGCGATGCGTCGCGCCACCGCGCTCTGCGAAAGCATCGACTTGAACTCGGTGAACACGATGTGCAGTTCGTCGACTCCGAGGATGCCGTCCTCGCCGGGGTCATCGTCATCGTCGTCGGCACCGGACATGAACGCTGTCACCAGGGTGTCGGCGATCTCACGCGCTTGCTCGTAGGTGGGCCGCTCAGAGAATCCCGTCCACGATTCCGTCACCTCACGCTGCCGGAAGCTGTAGTAGCCCAACGCCTTACGGCCGACCGTGTAGAGCACCGGGCTCTTGCCCTCTTCACGCAACAGCGCGAACAGTTCCTCGGACTGGCGCAGCACGTTGGCGTTGTAGGCACCGCAGAGACCACGATCCGACGACACCACCAACACAGCCGCTCGCTTCGGGTTGTCCCGTTGGACCAGCAACGGGTGGTCCAGCGCGCTGGCGCTGGCGAGTTCAGTGAGCATGCTGGTGATCTCGGTCGCAAAAGGCCGAGCGGCCTCGACTCGCGCCTGCGCCTTGGCGATCCGCGACGTGGCGATCAGTTCCTGGGCCTTGGTGATCTTCTTGATCGACCCCGCGGAACGGATGCGCCCACGTAGCTCGCGCAGTGTTGCAGCCATCTAGGTTCTCCAGACCCTTTCGGTGTCTTACTTCTTGCCGGCCTTGCGGACCTTGACGGTTTCTTTCTCCACGTCTTCTTCGTCCATGGCCTCTGCGTCGGCCTCGTTCACCACGACCGAGCTGCCGTCGCTTGCCGAGAAGCCCTTCTTGAACTCGTTGATGACGTCGGAGAGCTTCTTCTCGTCCTCCTCGGAGAGCTTCTTGGTCTCCCGGATCCCCTTGAGGATGCCGTCGTGGGACGCCCTGACATGCTCGAGCAATTCCTGCTCGAAGCGCGAGACGTCTTCGATCGGAACCGAATCCAGGTGACCACCGGTGCCGAGGTAGATCGACACAACCTGATCCTCGACTGAGTACGGCGAGTATTGGGGCTGCTTGAGCAGCTCCACCAGGCGGGCGCCGCGGTCGAGCTGCGCCTTGGAGGCCGCATCGAGATCCGAGGCGAAGGCGGCGAAGGACTCGAGTTCGCGGTACTGCGAAAGCTCGAGGCGCAACGAACCGGCGACCTCCTTCATTGCCTTGATCTGAGCAGCGCCGCCGACTCGGGACACCGAAACACCGACGTTGATGGCCGGACGCACGCCCTGGTTGAACAGGTCGGACTCCAGGAAGCACTGTCCGTCGGTGATCGAGATGACGTTGGTCGGGATGAAGGCCGAGATGTCGTTGGCCTTGGTCTCGATGATCGGCAGGCCGGTCATCGAGCCACCACCCAGTTCATCGGACAGCTTCGCGCAACGCTCCAGGAGCCGCGAGTGGAGGTAAAACACGTCGCCGGGGAAGGCCTCGCGGCCCGGCGGGCGACGCAGCAGCAGCGAGATCGCGCGGTAGGCGTCGGCCTGCTTGGACAGGTCGTCGAACACGATGAGCACGTGCTTGCCGTCGTACATCCAGTGCTGACCGATGGCCGAACCGGTGTAGGGCGCAAGCCATTTGAAGCCGGCGGCGTCGGAGGCCGGTGCCGCGACGATGGTGGTGTACTCCATCGCGCCACCGTCTTCGAGGGCACGCTTCACACTTGCGATCGTGGTGCCCTTCTGGCCGATCGCGACGTAGACGCAGCGCACCTGCTGCCCGGGGTCACCCGTCTCCCACGCCTCACGCTGGTTGAGGATGGTGTCGACGCAGACAGCGGTCTTGCCGGTCTTGCGGTCGCCGATGATCAGCTGACGCTGGCCGCGCCCGATCGGTGTCATGGCGTCGATGGCCTTGATGCCAGTCTGCAGCGGCTCCGAGACGCCCTGGCGCTGAACCACAGACGGCGCCTGCAGCTCGAGCGCGCGACGGGTGTCGGACTCGATGTCGCCCTGTCCGTCGATCGGGTCTCCGAGGGGGTTGATGACGCGTCCGAGGAAGGCATCACCAACCGGCACCGAAAGCACGTCGCCGGTGCGCTTGACTTGCTGGCCCTCTTCGATCTTCTCGAAGTCGCCGAGGATCACGGCGCCGATGCTGTGCTCGTCGAGGTTCAGCGCCACCCCGAGCACGCCGCCGGGGAACTCGAGGAGCTCCTGCGTCATGACGGAGGGGAGGCCCTCGACGTGGGCAATACCGTCGCCTGCATCGATGACGGTGCCGATCTCTTCCCGCTCGGTGTCGGCGGAAAACGAGGATACGTAATCCTCGATGGCACCTTCGATGTCAGCAGCGGAGATGGTCAACTCTGCCATGGTTTTTCGTCTTCCTACCTAGCGTTAACGGGTGGTCTAGTTGTGTTCGGTCAGTCCGGCAGCTGGCTCTCGGCAGCCGCCAGCCGAGAGGCGATCGAGCCGTCGATCACCTCGTCGCCGACGGTGATGGAGAGCCCGCCGAGCAGATCTGGGTCGACGTGCAACTGCACGGCCACTGGGTGCCCGTAGATCCGGGTGAGCACCTCGCTCAGCCGGGTGTGTTGCGCATCGGAGAGGTCGGCCGCGGCGGTCACGTGGGCCACGATCTCCCCTCGCCGTGCGACAGCCAATTCGGCCAGGTCGACGACGGCCTCATCAGCACGTTCGCCGCGCAGCAACGTCACGGTCTGCTTGAGCAGAGCCTTGGCCGTCTGGTTGACGTCGTCGCTTTCGAGCACCTTGTCCAGCAAGGCGACTCGACGGTCCGCAGGAATGGTGTAGTCGCTCAGCAGCGAGGTCAGCTTCGGCTGGGAATCGAGGATGCGCCCGAACCGGAACAGCTGATCCTCCACCTCGTCGACCTCACCGTTGACTTCCGCGAGCTTCAGCAGCGCCAGCCGTGCGATGTGTTCGATGCCTACAAGAAGGTCGGCGTCGGCCGACCAGCGCTGAGATACCGCCGTCCGCAAGAGCTCCAGCGTGTGGCTGTCCACCTCGCCCGAGAACAGCCGCTCGATCAGAGTCATCTTGGCGTGCGAGTTGTCGCTCGGTTCTGCGAGGTGCTTTGTCAAGCCCGGCTGGGCCACGAGGAGCCTGACCACAGAAGTAAGTTCGTCGGCGAGCGTGGTGAGACCGGGTTCGCGCAGTCGGCCCGCCACGTTGTCGAACTCTTCGGTCAGTGCGGCCATCGCCTGCCTGCTGGCAGCACGCAGCCTGACCGATGCCCCGGTTTCGATGGTCGCGGTCGACGAGGACATGCCGTCGAGGTCGTCGATGAAGCGATCGACCGTCGAGGCCTGGGCTGCGGGATCGGCAACGTGCGCACGCACCAGATCGGCGGCCTTTTGCACGGCACCCTCGCCCAGGCCATTACGAAGCTGCCGGATGGTCTGCTGACGCAGCAGATGGACCTGCTGTTCGCCTTGGGCCTTGATCCGCTCGGCGTCGGTACCCGCCTGCTCCTGCAGCTGGGCGGCGATGCGCTCGGAATCATGCCGCGCCTCGTCGGTCACCTTCGCCGATTCGGCTTTGGCATCCTCGACCGCGCGGGCGTGCATCGCGTCGGCGTCTTCGAGTTTCTTCGCCGCCTCGGCGCTCTCTTCGAGGGCGGCACGGATAGCGTCCTGCTGCTTGCGCATCATGTCGCGCACCAGCGGGACAACCCACTTCATGAGGATGAAGACGATGACCGCGAAGCCGATCAGCTGGCCGATGAAAGTCGACATCTATTGCTTCCCACCTGGTTTCACGTCGACGCCGAGAATCTTGCTGGCGAGCGTGGCGGACAGCCCGTCGACCGAGGAGTACAGCTCGGTCTGAGTTGCCGCACCCTGCGCCGACAGCCGCTGTTCGGCGTCCTGCAGGGTGCTGGCGACCTCGCCATTGGCCTCCGCGCGCTTCTCGTCGATGACCTTGCGCCCCGACGTACGAGCCTGGTCGCGGATGGCCGACGCCTCACTGCGCGCGCCGGCCATCTTCTCGTCGTAGTCGGCTTGTGCGGCCGCGAGCTGCTCAGCCGACTTGCGGTTGTCGGCCGCCGTCTTCGCCAGCATGGCTTCCCGTGCGGCGAGCACCTTGCCGACCGGCGGCACCACCCATTTCCAGATCACCGCGAGGGTGATCAGGAAGATGAGCAGCACCGCGAAGAAGGTGCCGTTGGGGACCAGAAAGTTGCTCTGTCCCCCGCCTTCTTCCGCGGCGAGGATCGTCGTGGTCAGTTCGGTCATGCTGTCGAACTACGACGCACCCGGCGTGGCGAAGACGAACAGCGCCATGAACGCCAGGTTGATGAAGTAGGCCGCCTCGACCAGACCGACGGTGATGAAGAACGGTGTGAACAGCCGGCCCTGAGCCTCGGGCTGACGTGCGATGCCGGCGATCAACGCGTTACCCGCGATGCCGTCACCGATACCGGCACCGATGGCGCCGCCACCCATGATCAATCCACCGCCGATCAGAGCGCCAGCGGTGATGAGGGCGTTTGGATCCATTTCCTTTATCCTCCTTGATAACTGGCGGCCTCCGCCAGAGTTCGTGGTCGTTGGTGCTACAAGATTCAGTTGTTTCGGACTACCGGTCAGTGATGGTCGTCGTCGAGCTCCATCGATTGGCTGAAGTACAGGATCGTCAGCAGCGAGAAGATGAACGCCTGGATGAGGCCGACGAACAGGTCGAAGGTCTTCCAGATCGCGTTGGGCGCCCACTGGATGTACCAGGGGAACATTGCGATCAGCGCCACCAGGATGCCGCCGGCGAAGATGTTGCCGAAAAGTCGCAGTGCCAACGAGATCGGCTTGGCGAGTTCCTCGACGATGTTGATCGGCGCCAGCAGCGCGACGTGACCCTTGATCACCTTCAGCGGGTGGCCGAGGGGGCCGCGGCGCCAGAATCCGGCGGCGTGATAGCAGACGAACACGAACAGGGCGAGCGCGAGCACGAAGTTGATGTCTGAGGCGGGCGCCTTGTAGAGCTCGGCCGCAGCGCCGTCGGCTCCGCCGTACTGCAACGGCAGCACCGCGAGCCAGTTGGAGATGAGGATGAAGACGAAGATCGCGATGGCCAGCGGCAGGACAAAGGGCGCCACCTTCATGCCGATGGCGCTCTCGATCTGATTGCGCATCTGGATGGTCAGCGCCTCCCAGAACAGCTGCACGCCACCGGGAACGCCGGTCGACGTGACCTTGGCGCGAAGCACGAACGCAAGGGCGATGACAATCAGCGCGGTGATGCCGGTCGCCATGATGGTGTCGCCATTGAAGGTCATGCCGAACAGCTCGAACACCATCGTGTGATGGCCGACGTGAATGACGGCGCCACCGCCGCCCTCTTCGGCCGCGAGAATGATCTCCGACGTCCCTGTCGTAGCCCAGTTCATGAAAGCCCGCTCAACCCTTCGAATCCGTGTCCACGTAATCCAGACCGTCGCTTCGGATCTTCTTCATCACCGGAATGCTGGTGCTCATCACCAGTAGCGCCTGGAAGATCGCAAGTCCGAACACCACCCCGAGCCCGCCGTTGGTCCTGAAGACGAAGGCGATGGTGAGCGCGATCGCGGTGATCACAAGCAACCTCGCCGCCGAGTTCAGCGCCATCTTCTTCTTCAGCGGGTGTTCCTCAGCGGTGATCGACTCCACCGCCCGCTTCACCAAGAGGGCGTTGAGCAAACCGAGACCCAGTCCGACACCGAAGAAAACACCGAAGAACGGATGGCCGGTGAACCAGGCCGCGGCGACCGCGACGGCGGTGAGCGCCACGCAGACGATGAGCAGCCGCAATGGCCGGAACGCAACCGACGGAAACACCAACGGCGCGTCATGCCCTGGCGTCGTCACTGCTTCACCTCAATCCCGCGGTCAGAGGAAGTTGCCAAATGATTTCTGTGAGTGGCGCCCCGAGCGTATCGGAGTGCATCGGGCCCACTGGAATCACCCTGGGGTCGCTCCCTTTGTCGGTCGTTGTTCCGCGCCGATCGGTGGCTCACCGATGGCCCGGAGGCCGGCAACCCGCGAGGTTTTTCGGGTTCTGACTGCACCCTAACACATGGTGAGAGCCATAAAAGACGTCTACTACTTTTTGTCGTACAGTTCATCTGGTTGACCGTCTCGGCGGCGCAACAGCGGGATGAGAGTAACCACGATCGCGACCAGAATCGCTGCCAGCATGACGGCACCGGTGTAGCGCGGATCGAAGAAAATCGTGCTGGCGGCGCCGACCGCGATGATGCCCACCCACAAGTAGATCAGCAGCACCACCCGCCGGTGCGAATGACCGATGTGAAGCAGCCTGTGGTGCAGGTGCATCTTGTCGGGGCTGAACGGGCTGCGACCCGCGCGGGTGCGCCGCACGATCGCCAACAGCATGTCCAGCGCTGGCACGAACAGCACGGCAACCACCAACAGGAACGGCGACAGCAAGGCGAACACATCGCGGGCGCCGTATGCGGTCTGAGATATCGGTCCCGCGGCCGTCGTCGAGGCCGCGGCGAGCATCAGGCCGATCAGCATCGAACCCGAGTCGCCCATGAAGATTTTGGCGGGGTGGAAGTTGTGCGGCAGGAATCCCAGGCATGCTCCGGCGAGCACCACCGAGATCACGGCAGGCGGATAGAACAGGACATCGCCGCCGTGATCGCGCAGCAGCCCGATCGAGAAGATGCAGATGGCCGATGCGGTGATCAGGCCAAGGCCTGCGGCGAGGCCGTCCAGCCCGTCGACGAAGTTCATGGCGTTGACGATCGCGACGGTCAGCGCCAGCGTCAGCAGGATCGACGACACCTGGTCGAGCACGATGGTGCCGACACCGGGGATGTAGAGCACGCTCCACGCGACGCCCATCGTGACAAGCACACTGGCCGCGGTGATCTGGCCGGCGAACTTCGTCAGTGCATCCAGTCCCCATCTGTCGTCGATCAGACCGATCGCCATGATGAGCCCGCCGGCGACCACGACTGCGGGCATTCCCGACGAGTACACGAACCCACGGGTGAGCGCCGGAAGCTGCGACGCCAGCAGCACGGCGCAGACCACGCCGACGTACATCGCCAGCCCGCCCATCCGCGGCGTCGGCTGCAGATGAACGTCGCGTTCGCGCGGATAGGCCACCGCCCCGAGACGGCGGGCGATGACGCGCACCCATCCCGTAGCGAAATAGGTGATGATCGCTGCGGTGAGTCCGACCAGCGCGAGCTCGCGAAGCGGGACGCCTGCACCGCGATCGTTGAGCGCCAGCAGACTGTCTGCCGCGTAGATCACCGATGAACCGTATGCCATGTTGCTTCAGGTCGCCCCGGATCAGTCCGTCAACGTCGCCGCGTCGACGCCGAGCACTTTCGCCACCGCGTCGACGGTGACCGGCCCCTGGCGCAGCACCTTGGGATGTGCACCGGTCAGGTCCACGATCGTCGACGCCGCCTGCTGCTGCGACGGTCCGGCGTCGAGGTAGACCTCGACGAGGTCGCCGAGTTGGTCGCGCGCGTCTTTCGCGGTGACGGCGGGGGGCTGACCCGAGATGTTCGCGCTCGACACCGCCATCGGCCCGACCGCGCGTAGCAGCTCGATGGCCACCGGGTGCAGCGGCATGCGCACCATGACGGTGCCGTGCGCGTCGCCTAGGTCCCATTGCAGTGACGGCGCCTGCCGCACCACGAGACTGAGGGCACCAGGCCAGAAGGCGCGGATGAGTTCGCGGGCGGTGTTCGGGACGGAGTACACCAGCCCCTCGATCGTGTGCCAGGACCCGACGAGCACCGGGACGGGCATGTCGCGACCGCGACCCTTGGCCGACAGTAGAGCCGAAACGGCCTCGCTGTCGAACGCGTCGGCGCCGATGCCGTAGACGGTGTCGGTCGGCATCACCACCAGACTGCCGCCCTTGACCGCGCTGACGGCCGAGGCGATACCGATCGCCCGCGTCTGCTCATCGAGGCAGTCGAACATCTCCGTCATGAAGTCCAGTTTCTCACCGGTTCCGGACTGCAGTGACGAAGCGGGGCCGACCCGTCAGGTCGAAGCGGCTGGTGACGTCCTCGAATCGCCCTGTCCTGGCGAACGCTTCGACGGTCCGCGCCGCGGTGGTGTCGTCGTGCTCGACGGCGCAGAGCCCGCCGGCACGCAGCCATCGCCCAGCGAGGTCGGCGATGGCTTCGATGACCTCCATCCCGTCCGGCCCGCCGAACAGCGCGTGCGGTGGATCATGTTCGGCGACTTCGGGTTCCAGATCCGCGCCGTCGGGAATGTAGGGCGGGTTGGCGACGAGCAGATCCACCGAGCCGTCGAGGTCGGGAAGCAAGCCCGATTCCGTGACGTCGGCGCGCAGCAGTTCGACGCCCCCGGCGCCTGCGAGATTGCGCGTCGCATACTCGAGCGCGCTCTGCGAGTCGTCGACGGCGACAATGCGGGCCGCGGGCCAGAACTTCGAAAGCGCCAACGCCAGCGCACCGCTACCGGTGCACAGATCGACGATCACCGGGTTCAGCGAAAGCTGTTGTGCAAAAGTCCATTCCAGCATCGCTTCGGTTTCTGGCCGCGGTGTGAAAACACCAGGACCGACATGGACGGTGACGGGACCGAACGCCGCGGTTCCGACGATGTGCTGAAGCGGCTTGCGGCTGACGCGCTCGGCGACGAGGCCCTCATAGGTTTCGTAGAAGTCCGAGCCGGGGTCGACGAATGCCAACCGTCCGCGCTCCACACCGGCGGCAAATGCGGCAAGCAGTTCCGCGTCAGCCCGTGGCGATCCGACTCCCGCCCGCGCCAGTGCCGACGCCGCGCCATCGATCGCCTGACGGATGTTGGCGGATGCTCGCACCCGGCCGGGCCGGGTCATGCTCGCTGAAGCCGGGACTGCTTGTCGGCGGTGGCCAGCGCGTCGAACAGGGCATCGAGGTCGCCGTCGAGGACCTGGTCGAGGTTGTGCGCCTTGAAGTTGATCCGGTGATCGGCGATCCGGTTCTCGGGGTAGTTGTAGGTACGGATCCGCTCACTGCGGTCGACGGTGCGGATCTGGCTGGCCCGGTCCGCCGACGCGTCGGCCTGCGCCTGCTCCTCGGCGAGTGCCTGCAGCCGGGCGGCAAGCACCTGCAGCGCGCGCGCCTTGTTCTGCAGCTGGCTGCGCTCGTTCTGGCAGGTGACGACGATGCCGGTGGGCAGATGCGTGATGCGCACCGCCGAGTCGGTGGTGTTGACACCCTGGCCGCCCTTGCCCGAGGACCGGTACACGTCGATGCGCAGATCGGATTCGTCGATCTGGACTTCCTCGACCTCTTCGGGTTCGGGGTAGACGAGCACGCCCGCGGCCGACGTGTGCACGCGGCCCTGCGACTCGGTCACCGGAACCCGCTGCACACGGTGCACGCCGCCCTCGAACTTGAGGCGCGACCACACCCCGTCGGCCGGGGTTCCCTTGCTTCGGATCGACAGCGTCGCGTCCTTGTAGCCGCCGAGGTCCGAGTAGGTCTCGTCGAGAACCTCGACGGTCCAGCCGTGCCGCTCGGCATAGCGGATGTACATCCGCGCCAGGTCGGCGGCGAACAATGCCGATTCCTCGCCTCCCTCACCGGACTTCACCTCGAGGACGATGTCGTCGGCGTCGTGCGGGTCGCGGGGTGAGAGCTGATCGGTCAGCTGGGTGTCGAGCTGCTCGACGACGGCTTCCAGTTCGGGCACCTCGGCGGCGAACGACTCGTCGTCGGCGCCCAGTTCCCGTGCGGCGTCGAGATCGCCGCGGGCAGCCTCGAGCTTGCGGTAGGTCGCGACGATCGGCGAAACCTGGGCGAACCGGCGGCCGACCTTGCGCGCGGCAGACGCGTCCGCATGCAGGTTGGGATCGGAGAGCTGGCGCTCGAGGTCGGCGTGCTCGGCGAGCAATGCCTCGATCACGGGTGCCGTGTCGGCCATGTCCTCCTCCTTACCCGCAGTGCACTCCCTCGGTCCTTCCGCCAAACGCAAACCGACGCCCGGGCTGCGCTCGTGCGCAGCATCGGGCGTCGGGAAGACAGCTAGTTGTCCGCAGCCTTATCGGCGCCGGCCTTGCGCTTGCCGTAGCGCTTCTCGAAGCGCGCCACACGGCCGCCGCTGTCGAGGATCTTCTGCTTGCCGGTGTAGAAGGGGTGGCACTGCGAGCAGACCTCGACGTGGATCTGGCCGCCCTTCTTGGTGCTGCGGGTAGTGAACGTGTTGCCGCAGCCGCAGATCACCGTGGTGTCGGCGTAGTCAGGATGAATGCCTGATTTCATCGTTTCCTCTTCAATCGTGGGCACCGGGTCGCCCCTCCGTTGACCAGGAGGTATCGGCGTGAACCGGAACCGAGGGTGTCGGCGCCATTATGCCAGGTCAACCGCCAATGGCCTAAACGCACGCGACGGGGTCGCTATTCCTCGCGCCGCTCTGGCGTGACCTCTGCGGCTGAACAGATCTGTGAGTCTGTCTACCGTGCCACAATGCCCAGGTGACGACCGGCACTGCCACCAAGAACGTTCGCGATCGACTGACCGACGCGGCGGAGATCTGCATGCGTGCGAAGGGGATCCGCGCGACCACGGTGTCCGAGGTGGCCGAGGTCGCCGGGGTATCCCGCGGCTGGTTGTACCGCCACTTCCCGGACAAGGTCACACTGCTCGGCGCGGCGATTGTGCGGTTGAACGAAGCGTACTGGTCGGACGCGCACGCGATGCTGGAGCAGGTCGAGGGTCTGGACCGCCAGATGGCGCTGGGCATCCGGCACGCCCGCACCGCATACGACGATCCGGGTGCGCTGCTGATGAAGCTGCGGATGGAGGAGCCCGAGGAGTTCGCGGCTTGTGCGGGTGCAGGTGTCCAGGGGCTGGTGCCCGACCTGGCGGATTTCTGGTCGCGCTACCTCATCGCCGCCCGTGAGCGCGGCGAGATCCATCCCGACATCGACATTGCCGAAGCGTCGGAATGGGTTGCCCGCGTACTGATTTCGCTGGCAACGGTGCCTGGCGACACGCTCGACCCGGAAAACTCCGACGCTCTGCTGGTGCAGGTGCGCCGCTACGTGATGCCGGGCCTGAAAGCCGACCCCGCCGTGTGATTTCGGCGTGCCTGGTCCCGCCGAGGGTGACCGGGCACGTCCAGATCGCTGGTGTTAGTCGCCGTCCGCGGAGCCGGGCGCGGTCTTGGAGACCTGAACCAGGAACTCGTAGTTGTTCTTGGTCTTGCGCAGCTGGCTCATCAGCAAGTCGATGGCCTGGTGCGGGTCGAGGCCCGAGAGCACGCGGCGCAGCTTGTGCACGATGGCGAACTCATCAGCCGAGAGCAGCAGCTCGTCCTTACGGGTGCCCGACGGGTTGACGTCGACAGCCGGGAACACGCGTCGCTCGGCGATCTTGCGGTCGAGCTTGAGCTCGGCGTTGCCGGTGCCCTTGAACTCCTCGAAGATCACCGTGTCACCGGTCGAACCGGTCTCCACCATGGCGGTGGCAATGATCGTCAGAGAACCACCGAACTCGATGTTGCGGGCCGCACCGAGGAACCGCTTGGGCGGATACAGCGCGGTCGAGTCGACACCACCGGACAGGATCCGGCCCGAGGCCGGCGACGCGTTGTTGTAGGCGCGGCCCAGTCGGGTGATCGAGTCGAGCAGCACGACGACATCCTTGCCCTGCTCGACGAGCCGCTTGGCGCGCTCGATCGCGAGCTCGGCAGCCTGAGTGTGGTCTGACGGCGGGCGGTCGAAGGTCGAGGCGATGACCTCGCCCTTGACAGAGCGCTGCATGTCGGTGACCTCTTCCGGACGCTCGTCGACGAGCACGACCATCAGGTGGCATTCCGGATTGTTCTTGGTGATCGCGTTGGCGATGTCCTGCATGATCGTGGTCTTACCGGCCTTGGGCGGCGACACGATCAGCGCACGCTGGCCCTTGCCGATCGGCATGATCAGGTCGATCAGACGGGTCGTCAGCTTCTCCGATGTCGTCTCCAGGCGCAGCCGCTGGTTCGGGTACAGCGGGGTCAGCTTGGTGAACTCGTCGCGATTCTTGGCGTCCTCAACGGGTCCACCGTTGACCGTGTCCAACCGCACGAGCGGATTGAACTTCTGTCGCGGATTCTGACCGCCACCTTCGCCCTCTTTGGGCACGCGGACGGCGCCGGTCACCGCGTCGCCGCGGCGCAGACCGTTCTTGCGAACCATGTTCATGGACACGTACACGTCGTTGGGGCCGGCCAGGTAGCCCGAGGTGCGGACGAACGCGTAGTTGTCGAGCACGTCGAGGATGCCGGCAACGGGTTGCACGACATCGTCCTCGCGCAACTCGGTGTCGCGGTCTTGACCGCCGCCACCTTCACCGCCGCGCTCACGGCGCCTACGGTCACGGAACCGGCGACCCCGGCGACCCCCGCGCCCCTCACCGTCGTCGTCGTTGTCGTTCTGGTTGTTCTGGTTGTTCTGGTTGTTGCGGTTCTGGTTGCGGTTTTGCTGACCGCCCTGCTGGTCGCCGCCATCGGCCTTGTCGCCGTCCGACCTACCGCCGTCGGACTTGTCGCTTTCGGACTTGTCGCGCTGTTTGGCGGGCTGCTCGGCGGTGTCTTGCTTCGCATCCTGACGGCCCTGTGCGGACTGATCCGAGCCGCTCGGGGCGCCCGATCCGCGCGAAGCGCCGCGACGCTCACGGCGTGGGCGCTGTTGCTCGGTCTGCTCGCCGGCCTCGGTAGTCGTCTCAGAGGCGGTCGCCGTCTCAGCGGCGGGCTCTGCTGGGGCGACATCGGCGGCCTTGGCGGTCGTGCCGTTGGATTCGCCGCGACGCTCACGGATGGCGGCGACCAAGTCGCTCTTGCGCATTCCGGAGGCGCCCTCGACGCCGATCTGCTTGGCCAGTGCCCGCAGTTCGGGCAGCACCATCGTCGATAGTGAGCCTGCACGGTTGCCGGACGCTACGTCGGCGGTCGGTGCGGTTTCCGCGGTGGGCGTGCTGTTGGACGCCTCCTCGGCCGCGGGAGTCGAGATGTCTGAATTCACGGGGCTCGGCAGCTGGTCGTTTTCGCTGCTACCGCCAGCCGTGATCAGGTCCGTTTCGGTCACGGATTTCCTTTCTTTCCCTCGCTGATCAAGTCATGCGGGGGTTCGTGCGTTCAGCTAATCCGCTGAACGCGGGGGTCCCACCATTGCCTCTGCAACAGTGATCGCCGGGATTCGCCGCAAACCGGCGAACCGTCAGTCCACGAGATGAGCACCTGAAAGAAGAGTGGTCGTCCTAGTGTCGACGCAGGCAGAGACGCTGCAATTGCTGGACGAGAGCGAGAATAACCCGCTTCTGTGCTGGAAGCAAGAACGACACTGGTTCGGATGTGACTGCTGTTGTCGGTGCGACCCAACACAGATCAAGTCCGGGCAACAACGCCCGATGTCCATCGCACGCCCTCGCCGACTCTCATCTCACTGACGGTGAACCCGTTCGCGATGCCATATTCAACGGCTTTCGCCGGCAACTCCGATTGCGTACTAAATGCGATAACCGCAGGTCCGGCTCCCGACAGCGCCGCTGACACCTGACAACGCCGGAGGATCTGCAGGTATTCCGCAGACCGCGGGATGGCGGCGGCTCGCTGCGGCTGGTGCAAGACGTCTTCGGTGGCCTCCATCAACAGGTCGGGGCGCTGCGTCAGCGCCACCACCAGCAGTGCGGCGCGGCTCAGATTGAACCGGGCATCGGTGTGGCTGACGTGCTCCGGGAGCAAGACCCGCGTTTCGGCCGTCGAGGAGCGCTCTTCGGGGATCGCGGGAAACAGATGGATGTCCGGATGCAGCTGGATCGGCACCGCCGAGTAGCGCGGCAACACGCCTTCGTGTTCGGTCCACGACACCACTGCCCCGCCGAGCACCGCCGCGGACGCGTTGTCGGGGTGTCCCTCGAACTCACTCGCCAGCTGGATCAACTCGGCGTCGCTCAGCGGCTCCGAACCCACCTGCGTCACAAGGCCGTTGACGACGGCGAGCCCGCCGACGACCGCCGCAGCCGACGAGCCGAGACCTCGGGAATGCGGAATGTCGTTGCGGCAGATGACCTTTAGACCGGCGACCTGAAACCCTGTGCTCTGCAGCCCGTGCTCGATCGCGCGCACGACCAGATGCGACGAGTCCAGGGGGACCTGCCCTGCACCCTCGCCCTCGACTTCGACGACGAGGCCGGATTCGGTGACTTCCACGACGATCTCGTCGTACAGGCTCAATGCCAGGCCGAGGCTGTCGAAGCCCGGACCCAGGTTTGCGCTCGAGGCCGCAACGACGGCGGTGGCCGTCAGACCGACGGGCAGAGTCTGCGTCACAAGGGCACCTGCTAGACCAGACCCAGCATCTCGACCACGGCTGACGCGTCGACTGGTAGCGGGGTCACGACCGGCATGCCTTTGAGCGCCGTGTCGGGATCCTTGAGGCCGTTGCCGGTGACAGTGCACACCACCGTCGAGCCTTTGGCGACCCAGCCATCCTCGATCGACTTGAGCAGCCCGGCGATGCTTGCGGCCGAGGCGGGCTCGACGAACACGGCCTCGGTGCGGGCCACCAGGTGATAGGCGGCGAGGATCTCCTCGTCGGTGGCGGCGACGAAACGGCCGTCGGACTGCTCCTGGGCCTCGACAGCCGTCGTCCACGACGCGGGTGAGCCGATCCGGATGGCCGTGGCGATCGTCTCGGGATTGGTCACCGGCTCGCCGAGCACCAGGGGTGCGGCGCCCGCGGCCTGCGTGCCCAACATGCGTGGCAGTCGGTCGGAAATCCCGTCGCGGTGGTACTCCCGGTAGCCCTTCCAGTACGCGGTGATGTTCCCCGCGTTGCCCACGGGTAGGGAATGCACGTCCGGTGCGGCGCCGAGTGCGTCGATGATCTCGAATGCGGCGGTCTTCTGCCCCTCGATGCGGAACGGGTTGACCGAGTTGACGAGCGACACCGTCGGGTAGTCGTTGGTCAGCTTGCGCGCCAGTTCGAGGCAATCGTCGAAGTTGCCGTCGATCTGGATGATCTTCGCGCCGTGCATGACGGCTTGGGCGAGCTTGCCCATCGCGATCTTGCCCTGGGGGATCAGCACGGCGCAGGTGATACCCGCCCTGGCCGCGTAGGCAGCCGCCGACGCGGAGGTGTTGCCGGTGGACGCGCAAAGCACCGCCTTCTGGCCGCGAGCGACGGCCTCGGTGACGGCCATCGTCATACCGCGGTCCTTGAACGAACCCGTCGGGTTGAGGCCCTCGACCTTCAAATGCACGGTGCAGCCGGTCAATTCGGACAGCCGAGGTGCGGGCAGCAGCGGCGTATTGCCCTCGTGCAGGGTGATCGGTGTCCAGCTGTCCTCGACCGGAAGGCGATCCCGATACGCGGCAATCAGCCCGGGCCAGGGCTGATGAACGCCCTTCGGCGGGACTGTGCTCACTGCTCGTCGCGCAAGCGGCTCATCGCTCATTCGCTGGTTCCTTCCAGTCGAAGCACGCTGTTGATGCCCTCCACCACATCGAGGTCGGCCAGCGCCTCGACGGTTTCGGACAGTGCGGCGTCGGTCGCTTGGTGGGTGACGACGACGATGCGCGCGCCGCACCGTTGGCCTTCTGGGTCGACCATGCCCTCCTGGCGCACTTCGGCGATGCTGACCTCACGCTTACCGAATTCGGCTGCCACAGCTGACAACACACCGGGACGATCGGCGACATTCATGCTCACGTAGTACCGGGTGGGGATGAAGCCGATCGGCGAGATCGGCAGCTTGGCGTACTTGGACTCCCGCGGGCCTCGGCCACCCTGCACCCGGTTTCGCGCGGCCATCACCAGATCACCCAGCACCGCGGAGGCGGTTGGCGCTCCACCGGCACCCTGGCCGTAGAACATCAGCCGTCCCGCGGCCTCGGCCTCGACGACGACCGCGTTGAAGGCACCGTTGACCGAGGCGAGGGGGTGAGTCAGGGGCACCAGCGCCGGGTACACGCGGGCCGAAACCCGCTGCTGTCCCTCGTCAGTGGTCAGCCGCTCGCAAATCGCGAGCAGCTTGATCGTGCAGCCGAGGGCGCGGGCCGAGACGAAGTCGGCCGAGGTGACCTTCGTGATGCCCTCGCGGTACACGTCGTCGGCGGTGACACGGGTGTGGAAGGCGATCGAGGCGAGGATCGCAGCCTTGGCGGCGGCGTCATATCCCTCGACGTCGGCGGTCGGATCCGCCTCCGCATAGCCCAGCGCGCTCGCATCGGCCAGCGCCGCGGTGTAGTCGGCGCCCGTGCTGTCCATCTCGGAGAGGATGTAGTTAGTGGTGCCGTTCACGATGCCGGCGACCCGGATCACGGTGTCACCCGCGAGCGATTGGGTCAGCGGACGGATGACGGGGATCGCACCGGCCACGGCCGCCTCGAAATACAGGTCGACGTGGGCGTGTTCGGCGGCCTGGGCCAATTCGCCGGTGGAGACGGCCATCAGCGCCTTGTTGGCGGTGACGACGGACTTGCCCTGCTCGAGAGCGGACAGGATGGCCTTGCGCGCGGGTTCGACCGGCCCCATCAGCTCGACGACGATGTCGACGTCGTCTCGCGACACGAGTTCGTCGATGTTGTCGGTCAGCATCTCGACCGGCACGCCTCGGTCGTCGGCGACGCGGCGCACCCCGATGCCACGGAGCACCAAGGGTGCACCGATGCGGGCCGCGAGGTCCTGCGCACTCTCCTCGATGATGCGGACGACCTGGCTACCCACGTTGCCGAAACCCAAGACCGCTACGCCGATGGGCTTTTCCTCGGTGCTCATTTGCTTACCTCACTTCCAGACTGAGTAGATCGTCGACCGTTTCCCGGCGCAGAATTAGGCGGGCTTGCCCGTCGCGCACGGCCACGACCGCTGGGCGGCCGATGAGGTTGTAACGGCTTGACATCGAATAGCAGTAGGCGCCGGTGGCTGCGACACCAAGCAGATCGCCCGGCCTTATGTCGTCGGGCACCCACGTGTCGCGCACGACGATATCGCCACTTTCGCAATGCTTTCCGACGACACGACCCAGTATCGACGAACCCTCACTGGCGCGCGAGATCAGGCGGACGTCGTATTCAGCGCCATACAACGAGGTACGGATGTTGTCGCTCATGCCGCCGTCGACGCTGACATAGCGGCGGTACCGGTCGGTTGCGACCGCCACATCCTTGACGGTGCCGACCTGATAGAGCGTGATGGTGCCCGGACCTGCGATCGCGCGACCGGGCTCGACGACCAGTTGGGGGGTGGGCAGCCCGACCGCCGCCGACTCCTCACGGACGATTTCGCTCAGCTTGGCGGCCAGCTCGGCGACCGGCGGCGGATCATCCTGTGGCAGATAGGAAATGCCCAGTCCCCCACCGAGGTCGACGATCGACATCTGCGACGTCTTCTCGACGCCGAACTCGGCAACGACGTCGCGCAGCAGGCCGATGACGCGATGCGCGGCGATCTCGAAGCCCGCGACGTCGAAAATCTGCGATCCGATGTGGCTGTGCAGACCCACCAAGCGCAGATGGTCGGTGGCGAACACCCGACGCACGGCGGTCAGGGCCGCGCCACTGGCCAGCGACAGGCCGAACTTCTGGTCTTCGTGCGCGGTCGAGATGAATTCATGGGTGTGCGCCTCGACGCCGACGGTGACGCGGACCAGGACATCCTGTACGACACCCGCTGCTCCGGCGATTTCGTCGAGCCGCTCGATCTCGACCATCGAATCAACGACCACGTGTTCGATGCCCGCATTGACGGCGGCGGTCAGCTCTTCGACCGATTTGTTGTTGCCGTGCAACGCAATCCGGTCAGCGGGAAAGCCGGCGTGAAGTGCGACGGCCATCTCGCCGCCGGTCGCGACGTCGAGGGACAACCCCTCTTCAGCGATCCAGCGGGCCACCTCGGAGCACATGAAGGCCTTGGCGGCGTAGCGCACGTTGTGACCGCCGCCGAATGCCGCAGCGATCTCCCGGCATCGCGACCGGAAGTCGTCCTCGTCGATCACGAACGTCGGAGTGCCGAACTGCGCGGCGATGTCCGCGACGGACACTCCGGCGATAGATACCACGCCGTCGTCACCGCGAACCGTGTTGCGCGGCCAGACATTCGGCGCGAGCAGCAAGACCTCGGCCGCCGAGAGCGGACGCGGCGGCGCACCACCATGGTGGATTTCTTCGGCGTGCCGTGGTCCGGCCGGGTGGGCGATCACATCCGCTCCGGAGCGCTCACGCCGAGGATGCCCAGACCGTTGGCGATGACCTGGCGTGTGGCCTCGCACAGCGCCAGGCGCGCGGAATGCAGATCGTTCGGCGCTTCGTCACCCTGGGGCAACACGCGGCACGAGTCGTAGAACCGGTGATAGTCACCGGCCAAGTCTTCGAGGTAACGGGAGACGCGGTGCGGTTCACGCAGAGTCGCAGCGGTTTTCAGCACACGGGGGAACTCGCCAAGGTTGCGGATCAGCACGCCCTCTTTATCGTGCGTCAGCACCTCGAGATGCTGGGTGCTCGCGACAAGACCGAGCTCGGCGGCGTTCCGAGCCAGGGCAGAGAGCCGTGCGTGCGCGTATTGCACGTAGTAGACCGGGTTTTCGTTGGACGCCGACGACCACAACGCCAGATCGATGTCGATGGGGGTGTCCACCGAGGAGCGGATCAGCGAGTACCGGGCGGCGTCGACGCCGATCGCGTCCACAAGGTCGTCGAGCGTGATCACCGTGCCGGCGCGCTTACTCATCCGCACCGGCTGGCCGTCGCGGACCAGGTTGACCATCTGCCCGATCAGCACCTCGACCGTGGCGGGATCCTCACCCAGCGAGGACGCGATGGCCTTGAGCCGGGCGATGTAACCGTGGTGGTCGGCGCCGAGCATGTAGATGCACAGGTCGAAGCCGCGCTCGCGCTTGTCGAGGTAATAGGCGATGTCGGCGGCGACGTAGGCCGGCGCACCGTCGCTCTTGATGACGACGCGGTCCTTGTCGTCGCCGAAGTCGGTGGTGCGCAACCAGACTGCGCCGTCCTTCTCGTACACCTTGCCCGCGTCGCGCAGCTTGGCGATCGCCTGCTCGACGCGCCCCGACGTGTGCATCGAGTCTTCGTGGGTGTAGACGTCGAAGTCCGTGCCGAACTCGTGCAATGAGGACTTGATATGACTGAACATCAGGTCGACCCCGATGGCACGGAAGGTCTCCCGCATTTCGTGGTCGGTCAGGCTCAGGACGTCGGGTTCCTTGGCGACCACTTGTGCGGCAATGTCTTTGATGTATTCGCCGGCGTACCCGTCCTCGGGCGTCGGCTCACCCTTGGCCGCCGCGATCAGCGAGTTGGAGAACCGGTCGATCTGGGCGCCGTGGTCGTTGAAGTAGTACTCGCGTAAGACGGACGCGCCCTGCGTCGAGAGCAGCCGGCCCAGCGCGTCGCCGACAGCGGCCCAGCGGGTGCCGCCGATGTGGATCGGCCCCGTCGGATTCGCCGAGACGAACTCCAGGTTGATGCTCTGGGCCTTCAGCTCGTCGGAGTGACCGTAGTCCGCGCCCGCGACGAGGATGTTGTTGACGATCACGCCCTGGGCGGAGGCGTCGAGACGCAGATTGACGAAGCCGGGCCCCGCGACGTCGGCGGCGGCGATCCCGTCGGTCTGCGCCAGCGCGGCCGCCAACCAGCCGGCCAGCTCGCGTGGGTTCGTGCCGACCGTTTTGCCCAGCTGGAGGGCCAGATTCGTGGCGTAATCGCCGTGCTCGGGGTTGCGCGGGCGCTCGACGGTGACCGTGTCCGGTAGCGCGGCGCTGTCGAGTCCGTGCTCGGAAAGCACCGCGGCCGCGGTGGTCTTGAGCAGCTCGGCCAAGTCGGCTGGGGTCACGAGGGTCCATCCTATGGTCTGACGTGGTCAGGCCCCGAATCGGTTTCCGGTGCTTCCGATGCGTTAGGCTGTCGACGCCCGTTGGCGCAGGTTCACACCCGTGCGCCCCCGTAGCTCAGGGGATAGAGCGTCTGCCTCCGGAGCAGAAGGCCGCAGGTTCGAATCCTGCCGGGGGCACCATCTGACCAGGGGTTTCGCCGGTGTTTGTTGGCTTGCCAGCTCGTCAGCGCAACACTTCGTGACGCCGCGCGGGCACTTTAGAGGCAGGCCCCGACACCTCTACGGCGGTTAGGCGCGCCGAGCTAGGAAGACTTATCCCTCCCGGCCTTAACCGTGTTCGTAAAGCATCGCTCGTGCATCGCTCAGGCTGGGGCGGAGGTGACGGGCCAGGCTCGCTGCTGAACTATCCAGGGTCACCCCGTCACCTCCATCACGCCGACCCAAGACGTGACCAACCCTGGATGCGACGCTGCTCGACTGTTTCCCGCGCTCGTGGCGGGATAAACCGGCGCGTCGAAGTGGCCCGATATGGGCGTGTACGAGGCTCGGCTGGGCCACGGTGTCACGGCAGGGCCACGACTTGTCGATACTCGCCCGCGAACCTCTACGTAATCTGCCGGGCTCGGTCCGACCGAAAACCGCAGGTCAGCATCGAGTTTCGCGGATCAGCAGGACTCACGTGTGGACGGTAACAGGTTCGAATCCTGCCGTGCGAAAAATTTTGACCAGCTTGTTACGTCACGGTTTATCTTCGCCGCGGCGGGTGCCGGATACGTGAGCTGGTGCGTCTGCACCTTCATCATCACTCTGGGTTTCCGAGCCCTGCGACGCTGGCTGCTCGTCAGCCGGCGAAGCCGTCGCCCCACCGGGGGTGCCCTGCGGCTCCGGAGACCGATACTCCGGGTCTTTCTCCGGTCTGCTCGCCCCACCTGTACCCGAGTCATCGGCCGTGTCAACGTCTTTGGCGCTGGTTTGACGACCTTCATAGGGCGGTAGAACGGCTTCGGTCTTTTGCGATGGCATATTGCCTACACCACCGTCACCAGTAGTCTTATCGTCTGGGTCGCTGATGGGCGGGTTGGCATCAGGGTCAACGGCGCCGGCCGGGCGGTCCACATTCTTGATGGGTTCGTCTGATCCGGTGTTGTGCGTGCCTGGTCCGCCATCGACTTGCTGGGACTGTGCTTCCGGGTTGGTCATGTTTTGCTTCTTCCTACGATGCAGCGATGTGACGCCGCTCACATCCGGATACCCTGACCCTCCCACTCGAAACGGCCCTGCCGCCACGGCCTCAGCTCTCCAGTGACGGACCGAGACCGGTCCTAGGTACGAGGCTTCAACTCCAGCGATTCTTGCGGTTGAGCCGCAGCCTCATCTTTCGCGACGACATTGAGAACACTGCCGATGCTCTCGAGTGGCGGGCCAAATCTGTCCAATGCGCCCCGCACCCGGGTCGGGCGCTGCTCCAACTTCCGAACCATGTTCCACCTTCCTGAGCTTTGAGCGGTACGTGCCGAGTCGACCCTCCCGGCCCGGGCTTGGAGCTTCCTAAAAGGACTGTCGGCGCCCGCCGATAACGTCCCAGCTCATGAGGAACGCAGCACCGTGAGCCGGCTTGTCGAGCTGCAAAACCACCAACGGCTTCCTAGGTAACCATCTCGGTACTCATCGGGTATCCGACGACTGTCGCGAAATCGACATGGTGAAACGAACGGTGTCGGGCCGATGGTGTTGGCGGGTAATCCGCGGCCCGCCGGTCGTACCCTTTGCTCTCGGTCACCAGATATGTTTTGAGCCTTGGCTTTTCACCCCTGCGCCTGCCTCCTGCCTTTGGGAGGCCGCGTACTGACCTGCCGCCTATGGTGCGGTTCTCGGCTGACGCATCTCAGGCTTTGTGGTGGCTCGTGTTTCCGTCAGCTCCCCGCATACGACCAGATGGACACCCAATCGACCAACAGATTGCCGCGGTTGGTCCCGTACCCTTTCGTCTCGGTCTGTAGCTGCCAGCGCATCGGCTTCGTCGGGACGTACCGCGTTGTGTCGAGGACCACGGCGTCATCGAGGAGAAACCTGACCCGGCCGGGGGACCATTCGATGGTGTAGACATGCCAGTTGTTGAACGACACGCCGGTGTTGGCGGAGTCCTGTCCGCCACTGGCCAGCGCATAGTGGTGGAATCCGTAGGCCGTTTCATTCAGCTGACCCTCGGGAAAGTCGATTTCACCGTCGTCCGGCCACTTTTCGGACTCGGGCCAGAGCAGCCAAGCGATGTGATACTCGCTGAGGTTTGGATTGTCGACGCGCAGCCGCGCCGAGTAGCGGCCGTAGGTCTGATACTGGCTGCCGTTCGCGATGATCGGTGACGGGTTGGCCCCCGCCGGTTGGCCGTCCACGTTGTGAAGGTCGAACTGGAGCATCCCGTCGGCGACACTGAGGACTTCCGCTGGCCGGTACGGCCTGCGCTGATATGTGTCGAGGAAAGTGGACGGGTAGGTGCGCCACTGCTGGCCCTCCGCTCCGACATAGACGACCTTGTATGGGTCGGTATCGTTGGCCCAACTGCCCTTCGGCGCCGATCGCGTGAAGTCCTCGGCAAAGGCGTGGGTCCAGCCCGGCAGGTTGCCCTTCGGTGCGGTGGATGCCGGTACCGAGGTGGTCGTCGTGGTTGGCGCAGTAGTTGTTGTCGGACTTGTCGGCGGAGTGCTGCTCGTCGTAGTCGTGGGGACCTCCGGGAGGACGGTCACCGCATCCACCGACAGTTGTCTGGTGCATCTGATTGTCCGGTACGGGTTTGTGAACGAGACGCCGATCGTGTGGGAACCGGCGGAAATCTTTCGCGCGGACGTGTAGGAGGTCCATGAATTCGCCGACACAGTGTGGGTGCCGATGGTGACGCCATCCACCTTTACCGCCATTGACGGCGCGCCGTTGCACTGCTGTCCCTTGGCTCGAACGACGACGGTCGCCGAAGCGGGTAGCGAGACTTTCTTCGAGACGGTCGCCGCCCACGTAAGGGCGATGAACGAACCTCCAAACGCAGTGGAATCGCGGCGGATCGCACCGGCGAACGACGGTGAGACGCTCATGGATTCGGCCTCCACAACGGTCGAAGCCGCGGCCGTCGCAAACGGCGTGACCGACACGGTGACGGCGACGGCGGTCGCTATGGCACCAACGCCGACCCACCCGGATATCCCGCGCAACCGAAACATGGCGACTCCATCTGAGCGGGGGCCCAACGACTGCGTTCAACCTGATTGCTAATTTCCTCTCCTCGCCGTCAATTTACAATAGAAGCGTCTATCACTTTGGTAACAACCCTGTTTCGCGCTCACATGGGCGCCCGGGCTATCGGCGAACGCGCTGCGAGCGAATGCCCTACCGTTCTCGTGACTTTCCGTGTCCGCCAAGCAGCTGCCAATAGCGTTGTTTTTCAACAACTCTCAACGAGGCTCGAGCGGGCAAGCACGCTTGGCCGACGGCCAACCGCGGATGCAGGTTCACCGAGAGGGCGCGGTCGATTGCGACGGCGCCGGAAGACCTCTGGCACAGCATGTTTCACCATCGACGTCGTAACTCTGAACGCCACGGCGGTCGCTAGCACCGATGGCGCAGCCGGCGGCTACTCGACCCTACACAGGCGATCCCTCGGCCTTGACCTTCACCTAGGTTTGCTGACCGACTGTCCTCAGCTTGGATTCAGTCTGACGGCTGCAGGGGCCCAATGAATGTCGCGGGCGATGTCGCGCCGTCCTGCCGCGGCGTCACAACGAGGGTGGCGGGTAGCCAATAGTCTTCGGGGAGTAAGGGCTTGCGTCGGGGGCCGCCGAGATCCACGCCCGGGTAGCCCTGCAGCGTGCATGACTGCTGGGAGTGACTTTGGGGCTACGACCACTCCGCGAGCACGCGCAATTTGGCTGCCTTTACCGCCGCATCCCGTCGCAAACGCTTGAGTTCCGGCGCAAAACTGTTGCGTTCGTTGTCCTGAAAGTTCAGCGGGAGATCCAGCGCGTTGATCAGCTTGGCCTCCAGGTGCCATGGCTCCGGGTGCAGTACCCAGGACACTGCGGCATTCTCGGCCATCCACTGGGTCAGGACCGCTTCGCCGCCCGCGAAGGTCTGTCGCTTTCCCGAACCGATCCTGCGCAGCGCAAAGCCAAGCCGGTCGCCGAGCAGAACCCCGAGCGATTTGCGCAGGGTGGAACCGTCAGCGCTCGCGTTGCCGGCTCCGAAGTGATACCGGATGCGTTTGCGAAGATCCGGCTGGTTCTGCTGCTTGCTCCCGGCCCGGGGTGGGCCGGGGCTGATCCCGACATAGAGCAGCGCCCAGCCGTCGCGTTGTTCGCAACCCGAGATATCGATGTCACCAGGGGTGTCGCGGAACCACCAGCCATGGGCACCCGATTCGCCGGGCACCGGACATGGATCGGCGAATATTTCTTCACGCGTATATCGCTGGGCTGCAACGAAATTCGCTACAGCGCTTGCGGCCCGCTTCGCGGATATCGACTCAGCCATACAGTCAGCGTAGCTGCATGCAGCTCTGAGTCGCGTTCTCTGCGCACAGCGACTGTTCCTCAATGTCCAGTTCTCATCTTCGGATTTGAACTGCTGCAGTTGCTCTGCCACCGAACGTCGCACGTGCTTCAGGACCCAACTTGCGGCCTCATCGCCCGGCGCTTAGCGCCGTTACTCGGTAGGGCCCACTCTTGCGATCGACATGATCAGGTGGTCGATACCGGCGCTCGCCTCGTCACGCGAAGCCTCGACATCGACCGCATTCGCGACAAAAAGCGCTGCCTCATTTGTCGCGGCGTTGATCAGGCGCGCCATCATTCGGGTCGACGGCAACGGTCGCACGTCGCCAGACTCGATACCGCGCTGCAACAACTGATCGAGGACATCGAGCGTGTAGCGATCGTCGATCTGATGCCACCGAACGAATCCGAGAACCGACAGCGCATCCGTCAGCACGACCTGGCGGATGTAGGGATCCGTGCACCAGGCCAACAGGTTGTGTGCCGAGACCCGGATGATTTCCAGCGGCGAGGTCATGCCGGCGCTCCAATGCTTCGCTCTGCGCACACCCTCTTCCTCGAACTCGGCGAGCAGGGCCTCAAGAACCGCGGCCTTGTCGTGGAAGTGGTGGTAGAAGGCGCCCTTACTGAATTCGGCACGTATCAGAATCATGTCGATGCTGCACCCGTGATAGCCGTACTCCGCGAACAACTCGCGAGCGGCGGTGAGGATCGCAGCGCGGGTGGCAGCCCGGCGCTGCGCCTGGGTGCGTCGCATCTCAGCCATTCGGCCGCCTCATCGGATACAGACTACTAGTCTGTAACTGACTACCGCGGAAAGTTGGGCCTGATGTCCCTGATCGACGCGCTCGGACTCGCCAGCGGGATTTTCTGGATCTTCACCTACACATGCGTGATAAGGCGTGGCCTGCTCGACCGCACGTACGCGATGCCGTTTCTCGCCCTCGCGATGAACATCACCTGGGAGTTCCTGTTTACGTTCGTCTATCCTTCGGTCGGCGGCATCATGCAGGAAAGCATCAACGCGATCTGGTTTGCCGCCGACATTGCGATCCTCGCGATCTTCTTGAAGTACTGGCGCTCCGACTACCCGAAAAACCTTCCCGAGTCGTACTTCTGGCCCATGTTCGCGTTCACCTTCGCGATGGTGACCCCAATGATGGTCGCCACCGTGTCGGTGTTCGGGCGCGAGGACGGTTCGGTCTACACGGCGTACATCGATAACCTGATCATGTCGGCGCTCTTCTTGAGCATGCTTCTGCGCCGCGGTGACCGGCGCGGCCAGAGCATGTGGATCGCCTGGGGCAAGCTGCTAGGCACCGTGACCGCCGCTATGTCCCAATACCTCTATGACCCTGGAAACGTTCTCTGGTTGGTGATCTACATCGAGATCCTGATCCTGGATCTTCTCTACGTGTTCCTTCTGTCGAAAGCCCCGCGGTACCAACACGAGAAAGTGGCAGCCTCAGCAGTCCCACTGCGCTGAACTCGGTTCCGCCACGCCAGCCCTCCACCCGCCTCTTCAACGACGACTGATGATCTTGATCAACATGTCGGGACAGCCATCGAACATGTCGTCGAGCGACGACGGACGATAGGTCGACCGCGACCCGGCCCACGGTCGTCCAGGTCCTCACTTGACCGCATCAGATCTTGTGCTGTCTTTGCACTCGCTGTCCCAATTTCGGGTCTAATCTCCCGGTAGAGGGCCAACTTGCGGTACCTGTCCCGGACCCGAGATTTTTGCTAGCGTCGTCCCGTGTTGATCCCCATCGCTTACACGGTCGTGTCGGCGTTTGCATCAACCAACGGCCCCGACAAAAGCCGCCCACCGCGCCTGACGCCCCCGCTCCAGGACGACGTTGGTGCGCCGCAGTCGTACATCGTCGACGCGTGGATCGGCGGATATGCGTGCTGCGACTGCGGTTGGAAGGGGCGACGGCGATGGCATCGGTCATTCGCCGTCCACGACGCCGTGCGACACTTCGCCGCAACCAAGCACCATTTCGAGTGCTGACCTCCGGCGACTAGTCACTGGGCCGAGGACGCCGCGTCGCCCATCGGTGCAGCAACCACCGGTCTCCAAGGAATCACCAAGTGCTTCCTCTCAGGCTGCTCCAAACGCCTGATCGAAGGGAGAGACCCAGTGCCTGCTTCACGTCCCGACTTGCGGCCGGCCCGCGAGGTCGCGCCATCGCTTCAGTTCCGCACCATTCACGGCTATCGCCGCGCCTTTCGCATCGCCGGATCCGGCCCCGCGGTGCTGTTGATCCACGGAGTCGGCGACAACTCGACGACCTGGAACAGCGTGCATTCCAAACTTGCGCAACGATTTACGGTCATCGCGCCGGACCTCCTGGGCCACGGTGAGTCCGACAAGCCACGCGCCGACTACTCGCTGGCGTCCTTCGCAAACGGCATGCGCGACCTACTCGCCGTACTCGGAATCGACCGCGTCACCCTCGTGGGTCACTCCCTTGGTGGCGGGATCGCCGCTCAGTTTGCCTACCAGTACCCCCACATGGTGGAACGCATCGTGCTGGTCAGCTGTGGCGGTGTGACGAAGGACGTCACCCCGGCTCTGCGACTGGCAGCAGTGCCGATGGGGGCCGAGTCGCTGGCCGCGCTGCGCCTCCCGGGCGCGGTCCCCGCCCTGAAATTCGCCGGCCGCGCCGCCAAGTCGCTGCTCGGTTCGACCAAGCACGGACGCGATCTGGGCAGCGGTATCGATCTGCTCGCCCGGCTGGCCGATCCGGAGGCATTGTCGGCGTTCGCGCGGACAGTGCGAGGTGTGGTGGACGGCCGTGGACAGTTCGTCACCATGCTCGATCGCGCCTACCTCATGCCGTCGATCCCGAAGCAGATCATCTGGGGCGAAGACGACATGGTGATTCCGGCGAGCCACGCGCGGATAGCCCACGAGGCGATGCCCGAGTCACGCTTGGAGATCTTCGAAAGCTCCGGGCACATGCCCTTTCGCGACCACCCCGACCGCTTCGTCTCCGTTGTCGAGCGGTTCCTCGACTCGACACTGGCCGCCGAATACGACCAAAGCAGCCTCGGCTCGATGATGCGGGGCTGCGACAGCGAGGACAGCGCTCTCACGGCGACCGCGTCGATCAGCGCCTGAGCAATCCCGTGTCGCCGGCTTCCCGGCTGACTTATCGTGATCCCGCACCCGTCCGCGCAGGTTATCGGCTCGCACAGGAGGGACGACGTGGTGACGAAGGCTGCCGCCCCGGTCAGGCTGACCGCAGCAGGGGTGGCACTCCTATGTGTGCTCGCAGGCTGCAGCAAGAGCGACGGCCAGGCATCGCCGGTTTCGTCGGCGCCGGCCAGCGGTACGCCGAGCGAGTCAACGACCACTGAGGCCGCGGCGCCCGCGGATTACAGCGCCCTGCTCATCACGACCGAAGACATCGACTCATCGGAACCCTTCACCGCTGAGCCGCCGATCCTCAATCCGAACGGCGAGGCGGGCGTCAGGGGGCAGTTCTTCGCCGAGGACTCTTCGATGATCGGTTCCACCATCAGAATCCTGGCCGACCCTGCCGAAGCCGCGAGGGTACTCGAACTGACCAGGGATGAAATATCAAACGTCGCGGGCAGGCGAGAGCCGTCGCCGATCGGCACCAACGGATCGGTGATCGCGGGGATGTCGTTGGATCAAATCACGGGTATCGCGGTGCTCACGTTCTCCGAACAGAACGCCGTCGTCACACTCGAGTTCGACGGCCCCTACGGCAAGCTCGAAGGATTACCAACGCAACTCATTGATTCGGTCGCTCGGCGTCAACTGGAGATACTCAAGGCGAAACTGCCGGACATCGCTCCCCCCGCTCCCCTCCCTGTCGCCGCGACCATAGGCGGCAAGCCGGTGGACGTCCGAGGCCCGGTCGTGTGCAAGTACTGGAACGGCAGGTCCACCATCACCGCAGGCAACTCGGTACTCAAGATCGTCGTCGAACTCGAGCCGGACGCGTCGGTGGTACACCGCGTGGAGCTCGCCAACGTCGACGACGTCTACCTGAGTTCGCTCGAAAGGACCGCCACCGCCACCAAGGCCGGCAACACCTACACGGTCATCGGCACCGCATCTGGTGAGAGCGAAACCAACCCGCCAAGGCAGGTCACCGAGCCCTTCGAAATCAGCCTCATGTGCCCCTGATGGGGAATGTCGTTCCCGTCTCGCTCTCTGCGAACTCCCAAAGCTTTTGGGCGTCTTCGTAGTCGCAGGCGTTCGCCGTCCGGCCGGCGAGCGTCGGTCCGCCCTTGAATCCGAACCGTCCGTCGATGCCCACGAAACTGCCCGGCGGAATGGGCTCGCTGATGCAGTACAGCGACGTCGCGGCACCGGCGTCGATGTCGTTGCCGATGACGTTCGCGACTCTCGTCACCACCGAGTGAAACGCAGACATCACGCGGGTGTCGGAGACGTTGGACAGGTTCGACGCCACCCAGCCCGGATGTGTCAGGAACGATGTGACCGGCGAATTCGCCTCACGCAACCGGCGATCCAGCTCTAACCCCCACAACATGACGGCCAATTTCGAGCGCGCGTACGCGGGAAGGGAAGACCACTTCCGCGTGCGCAGGTGCGGATCATCGAAGGCGATGACGCCCCCTTTGTGGGCGTCCGAGCCGACATTGATGATCTTCGATCGCACCCGTTCGAACAGCAGGTTGGTCAATGCGAACGGGCCGAGGAAGTTAGTGCCGAGCATCATCTCGAAACCGTCGACGGTCTCGCTTCGCGTCTGTGCGACCAGGCCCGCGTTGTTGATGAGGATGTCGACGTCACCCTCGATCAGGTCGGGAAACGCACGCACCGAAGACTGATCGGCGAGGTCGAGCTTGACGACGGAGGTGTCACCGCCCATCTCGGCCGCACGCTGGGCGCCCAGGTCCAGGTTGCGGACCGCGAGAATCACGTGCGCACCGGTGCGGACCAACGCGCGTGCCGTCCCCAGGCCCACACCGTTCGTCGCGCCGGTCACGATGATGCGCTTACCGCTCAAATCGCCGAGTCGGCTCGGCGCCCAGTTCGAGGTCACCCTGTTGACGATAGCCAGGGGGTATCCGACCACAAACGTTGACATGACAGATTCGGCCTGGTTGTCTACCGCCGATGAGCGACGGCGCCCGCGAGATCGAGAACCTCGTCTACACCTATGCCGAGCGCCTCGACGCCGGCGACCTCGACGGTGTCGCCGCGCTGTTCGCTCACGGGCGCATCTGCGGTATGGAGGACGGGCCGCCGGAAACGGTGTTCGTGGGCGTTTCCCGGGTGCGGCAGATGTACGAGATGGCAACGCGCCTCTACGAGGACGGCACCCCGAAGACCAAGCACTTCACCACGAATGTGCGTCTGCAGGTGGATGACGCCGCCGGAACCGCCAACGGCAGCGCGTATTACTGCGTCACTCAGGCGACGCCTGACCTGCCGCTGCAGATCATCGTGACCGGCCACTATCGCGACACCTTTCACCGCATCGACGGTGTCTGGTGGTTCGATACGCGCACGATGTTCGTCGACCAGATCGGCGACACCAGCCGTCATCTGAAGTTCTGATCCGGTGGACGATCCCTTTCGCGCGACCGGACTCGCGATCGCCGCGCAGCGGAAGGAAGACCTCGACGATTGGGGCCCGGTTCCGTTCGAGGAGCCGCTGGGGGTGCTCGCCGAGAGCTACTCGTCGGCGGATCTCAACGACATCGGCGTACACATCCTCCGTTCGGGTCTCGTCCACAGCCTGCGAATGCGTTTGCGTGCTCAAGAGTGGATCCGGCGCCATCCCGAGATCACCGACGAGGTCATCGTCGCGCCGATCGTGGTGGTCGGCATGATGCGCAGTGGTACCACCCTGCTGCAGCGGCTTCTCGCCGCCGACGACCATTTCCACTGCGCGTACGGCTGGGAGGTGGTCGAGGTCGCACCCCGGCTCGATTACGACTGGTCAGCTCACGACGATGACCCACGGATCGCGATCAGCGAGAAGCGCGAAGCGACATCGCGTGAACTCGCCCCAGTGTTGTTCTCCATCCACCCGATGTATGCCCGCGAACCCGAAGAGGAGATCGTCTTCCTGTCCGATGCGTTTCTGTCGCACGTACCGGAGTCCGGCGCGCACGTACCGCGATACCGCGCGTGGATCGACGAGCAGGACTTCACGCCGGCCTATGCATACCTGCACAGGATGTTGCAGTTTCTTCAGTGGCAGAAGCGGCAACGCGGCTTGACCGCCGGGCGCTGGGTGCTCAAATCCCCTGCGCATCTCGGATATCTGGATACTTTGCGGGCCCACTTCCCCGACCTGCACCTGGTCCACATGCACCGCGACCCCAGGGAGACGATTCCCTCCGGGGCCAGCCTCAACGCGACACTGCACGCCATGCACTCCGACAAGGTAGACCTCGGCCGTGTCGGCGCCCAGTGGCTGCAACGGATGGGCTGGACCAACGACCGTGCGATGGCGTCCCGCGCGGGATGGAGCGACGAGGTGCAGCGTTGTACCGACATCGAGTTCACCGACGCGGTGGCCGATCCGATCGGGCAGGCCGCCCGTGTCTATCAAGCGATCGGCGCGACATTCTCTTCCGAAGCCGAATCCGCCATGCGCCGTTGGCTTGCGGAGCGTCCCCGCGAACCGGCCCGCCCGCCGTACTCGGCGGAGGACTTCGGGTTGAGCGATGCCCAGATCGGTGAACGCTTCGCCGATTACAACTCTCGTTTTCGCGCAGCAGCGAATACTCCAAGGAGGATGTGATGTCGGGTTTCGCAGGCGACCCGGTGGCTACGGCGTCGCAACATGAACAGGAGCTCGCCGCGCTGGAGCTCATGGAGCATCCCACCGTCAAAGCCGCGTACCGCAGCGTAGCCGAGACATGGCTCAGTCGGGCCAAGGCATCCGAAGCGATGCGGCAGCGGTTCGACGACGCGTTCGCCGAGGTGATGTTCTCGGCCGCAGTGTGGTCCTCCAATCAGGACAAGCTACGACCCAAGGTCAGCTGCATCACCAGGATCGGCCACCCGGTGGCGGGGTGTGCGGTTCCTGGATCACGTTGGGGCATCGACAATCCGGACAGCGTGTACAGGGTGATCCCCATCTCCGGTGACGAGCGCTATGAGATTCACGGTCGCGTCGGCGCAAATCGCATGACGGAGAACTACTTCACGCTCTGGGACGCCAACATGGGCACGGTCGCGGTGCTCAACGGTCGCACTATGGAGGTCGACGCGGACGGTTCGTTCGTCATCACGGTCGACTCCGACCCCGCCGACGGGCGTCCCAACCACGTACAGACGACGCCGGAGGCCCACGAGTTCTACATCCGCGATGTGCTGCTCAACTGGGACCGCGACGACCCGAATCATCTGAGTGTGCAGCGGCTCGGCCCAGAGCCCGCGACACCGCCGCGCACACTCGACGAACAGGCCGACGCCACCGCGGCGATGATGGCGTACTTCGCCGACTTCACCGGAAAACTCAGCCACGGCGTCTACAAGATGGCGCCCAACAACTTCAACCTCGCGTGGTCCGCCGACCGCGTCGGCGCGATGCGAAACCAGGTGTACGTGATGGGCCGATTCGAGTTGAATCCCGGCGAAGCGTTCGTCGTCGACGTGAGTGACGGCGGGGCCGAGTACTTCACCGTGCCGCTGAGCAACATCTGGGGCACGACGTTGGAGATCGTGAACCGCACGGGCAGCCTCAACAAGGCGCAGTCGGTACCGAACGAAGACGGCACCTACACCTACGTTATCGCCCCTACCGATCCTGGCGTCGCGAACTGGATCGACTCCGACGGCCTGCACGAGGCCATCCTGACCCTGCGGATGGCCGAATTCGGCGGCGACGGGCCGACGGAGGATCTCGGTGCTCGCGGACGGGTGGTGAAACTCGACGACCTCGACAAGGAGGTGCCGTCGCTGCGCCGAGTGTCCACCGCAGAGCGGGCCGCCGAGCTCGCCGAGCGCCGAGCAGCATATCTACGCCGGCTACCCGAAGGGACGAATTGACATGGGCCGCTGGCTGATCACCGGATGCTCGACAGGTATCGGACGAGAAATCGCTCGGGCCGCGCTGGAGGCCGGTCACTCCGTGGTGGTGACGGCACGGCGCACAGACACGGTGGCTGACTTCGAAGACGCGTATGGTGCGCGCGCCGCCGTGGTCGCATTGGACGTCACCGACAAGGACCAGATCGCCTCGGCGGTCCAGACAGCCGACCGAGCGTTCGGCGGGATCGACGTTCTGGTCAACAATGCGGGCAACGGTTACCTGTCCGCGATAGAAGAAGGTGAGGACGAGAAAGTTCGTAAGCTCTTCGACACCAACTACTTCGGTGTCGTCGACACCATCAAAGCGGTGCTCCCCCAGATGCGTGGCCGCCACTCCGGGCACATCGTCAACATCTCGTCCATGACGGGTCTGGTGGCCAATCCACCGAACGCGTATTACTCGTCGACCAAGTTCGCGCTCGAGGCGTTGACCGAAGCCCTGGCGCAGGAGGTCAAACCGTTCGGCATAAAGGTCACCGCAATCGAGCCCGGCGCATTCCGCACCGACTGGGCCGCCCGGTCGATGTGGGAATCCTCCACCCCGATAGGTGATTACGATGAGAACGTCGGCGCGCGCAAGACGATGATCAAGGAATTCGCCAACCATCTTCCGGGCGACCCGCGCAAGGTCGCAGAAGCGGTGCTGATGGTGACCGAACTCGATGACCCACCGTTGCGGCTCCTCCTCGGACGCGACGTGCTCAAGGCGGTACGCGACAAGCTCGCCGCGTTCTCCGCGTTGATCGACGAGTGGGAGTCCGTCACCAAAGACGTCAACTTCCCGAAGGAGTGATGGTGGGCAGCCTCGACGGCAGGGTCGCGCTCATCACCGGTGCCGCCAGGGGGATGGGCCGTGCGCACGCGGTCAGGCTCGCCGGCGAGGGCGCAGACATCATCGCCATCGACATCTGCGCCGACTTCGAATCCACCGACTATCCCGGCGCGACGGCCGCCGACCTCGCCGAAACGGCAAGGCTGGTCGGGGCGCAAGGGCGCCGGATCCTCGTGCGCGAGGACGACGTTCGCGATGCCGCCGCGATGGACGCCGTCGTCGCTGACGGAATGTCGGAATTCGGCCGCATCGACATCGTGATTGCCAATGCGGGCATCATCAGGGTGACCGACTGCGAGCATCGGCGTCAGACGTTCCGAGACATCGTCGAGGTGAACCTCGTCGGCGCCTGGAACACCGTCGACGCCGCGATACCGGCGCTGATCTCCGGCGGTCGCGGCGGATCAATCGTGCTGACGAGTTCGACGCAGGGGATCAAAGCGCTGGGTACCGACCGCGCGGGTCCGCAGGCCTACGCGGCATCCAAGCGTGCACTCGTGGCGCTGATGCAGGGCTGGGCGACTCAGCTCGCTCCCCACTCCATACGCGTGAACACGATTCATCCGAGCGGCGTGGCCACCGACATGATTCTCAATGACGCGACGATGAAACTCGTCGCCGCCGAGGATCCCTGGATCATCGCGCAACAGAATGCCCTGCCGATCCCACTGTTGCAGCCCGAGGACATCGCAGGAGCGGTGGCGTGGTTGGTCTCAGATGCCGGTCAGTTCATCACGGGCACATCATGGCCGCTCGACGCGGGATTCATGCTGCGCAATTAGTAGGAGTCGGCCAAGCGCATCCACTCGTACGGCGGTTGCTGCGGCCAGCCATCCGGCGACTGCTCCCACGTCTCCTGCCGTCCGTACGGCGTGAGGTCGAGCAGGTCGAACACCACCATGAACGGTTCCTCCCCGCGGTTGAAGGTCTGCCACGTGTGGAAGACGCGGCCGCCGTCGCGCAGGAACACGCTCACCGACTGGCGCTCCTCTCCGTCGACGGTCACGCCGAAGTCCTCGTTGAACGTCGCGCCTCCCGACGACACCCACGGAAGCCGCCAGCCCATCCGGTCACGGAATTCCAGCAGCTTCGGCACCGCGGCGCGCGAAACCAGCACGAAAGACGTGTCTTTCGCGTGCAGATGCGACAGCGGACCGATGTGTTCGGCCATCATGGAACACCCGTCGCATCCTTGCTCCCACTCGCTACCGAACATGAAGTGCTGCAGGATCAGCTGCCTGCGCCCGTCGAACAGATCCAGCAGCGTCACCGCACCCTCTTCGGAATCGAACGTGTATGCCTCGGTGATCTCGACCATCGGAAGGCGGCGCCTGGCCGCGCTGACGGAGTCCTTGAGCCGCGTCAGCTCTTTTTCCCGAAGCAGCAATTCGGCGCGCGCCTGCTCCCATTCGGAACGGGACACGATGGGCGGTAACGGCGTCGTCATGGTTCAAGCCTGCCTGATACGTTCGGCACGTGCGCACAAGGTTCGAATTCGATTTCGTGACCACGGCGACGCCGGCACAGGTCGTCGAGTTGATGATCGACTTCTCCCCCAACCGCCCGCACCGATGGCCGGCCTCGTCGGTCCGCGCATTCGAGGTGTATCGAATCGGAGACACCGATGCCGACATTCGCGAGGGCCAGAACTTCCCGAAACTCTGGGCGAAATGGCACTACGACTGGTCGGAGCCGAACTCGGTGGTTCTGACAGTCGCCGAAAGCGACGACCTCGAGACGGGCGGCTTCATGTCGCTCACCGCGGCGCACCACGAGGCCGGCAGCGCCGTCCACGGCGTGTGGCAGCAGACCTCGAAAAGCGCCAGGGGTCTGGCGGCGGTCACCCTGATGCGGATAGTCGGTCGGCGTTCGCTGTCGGCCTACTACAAGAAGGTCTACGACGACCTCTGAAGCTCCTCGACCACCTCTGCGACCTGCCGAACCTGGTCGATGTCCGAACTCGTCGGGATCAAATGAATCTCGTCAGCCCCGATCGCGGCGAATCCGCGCAGCACCTCCAGCAACTCGCTTCCGCTACCGGCCCACCCTGTGGTGGGCGCCATCGCGTCGACGTACTCGACCGGAATCCAGTTCATGTAACGGCGCAGATGCTCGTGGACCTGTGCCCGGGGACCATCGCCATCGCCGATCGCGAACCAGAACGACGTGGCCAGGTGCGGAGGCTGCTTGCCCGCCTGCGCCCACGCCTCGCGTGCGACGTCGAACAGTTCGTTCTCCTTACCGACGTCCAAATCCAGCGTCGTACCCGCGAGCCCGTCAGCCCACGCGGCGGCACTGCGGACGGTCTTGGGACCCATGGTGCCGACCAGCAGTTGCGGCCCACCGGCCTGCAGCGGCGGCGGCCCGACCGGTTCGACGGACTCGGTGACCTTCTCCCCGGCCCACACGCGGCGCATCACCGCGACGCTGTCGGCCATTCCGCGCATCGTCTGGGTCGCGAGATCCGCGCCGACGGCGTTGTAGTCCTCGTTCCTGCCGCCCACACCGAGCCCGACCGTCAGCCGACCACCGCTGAGCATGTCGCCGGTGGCCAGCGCCTTGGCAAGCATGACCGGATCGTGCAGCTGGGGAACGATGACGGTGGTCACCAACCGCACCCGCTCGGTCCAGGCCGACAACGCACCAAGCAGGGTCGGCGAGTCGGGGTTGCTGAATGCGATGCGCTCGCCCCAGCACAGCGACGAGAACGGCCCGGCGTCGATCACCTGCGCCCATTCTCGGAGCGTCGAGGCGTCCAGATCCGGCTCCATCACCGGCATCGTCATCCCAATGTGCACGATCGCGATTCTGGCACGATGGGCTTTTATGGCGATCAACACCACGTCTATTGCCCACGTCCGGCTCACCGTGACCGACATCGATCAGTCCCGGCAGTTCTACGACAGCGTGTTCGGCTGGCCGATCCTGGTCGAGGTGCCTGAACAGGCCGACGCCGCGACACGCGAGATGCTGAGTTTTCTGTTCGGCGGCGTGATCTACGACCTGGGCGGCACACTGATCGGGCTGCGCCCGGTCGCCGCCGACCGCTTCGATGAGGACCGCGTCGGTCTGGACCATCTCGCGTTCCGGGTCGGCAGCAAGGACGAATTGGATTCCGCGGTGGATCATCTCGATTTTCTCGGCATCGCGCACGAGCCGATAAAGGACATCGGCCCGGCTTACATCCTCGAGTTCCGCGATCCCGACAACATCGCCCTCGAGCTCAGTGCCCCGAAGTAGCGTCGCTCAATACGTGCGCCGGAAGATGCCGCTGTAGGGGTTGCGACGGCCGCGGTAACGCGGATCGAGCTGAGAGCGTGCCTCGGGTGCCCGTGTTGAGCCGCTTCTGCAACCCCGGGCCGGCGAGGTCGACGGCGTGGGCTGTCAGCCGGCACGTAGGCACCTAGTCCGCACGCAACTGCTAACCGAGAATCCGCTCGGCTTCGCGTACCCCGCTCAGGTACGCGCCGTGGACGGTGCCGAAGAACTCCGCGTTGGTGGCCTCTCCAGCGAACGCGAGTCGGTCGTTCGCCGGTTCGGCGAGAGCATCCATATCGTCGGGACTCGAGCCGACGGCGATGAAGCTGTACGAACCGCGCGCGTACGGGTCTGCGGCCCAACGGGTGACCAGCGATCCGGTCGGGGCCGGTGCATTCAGCGCCGTCACCACCTGGGCCACCGCATCCTGATCGGAAAGGACTTCTCGCTCACGCGCATCCGAACCGCCACGCAGGCCGATCAACAACGGCGCAGCGGCGAATGTCTCACCGTTGATCAGGAACGGCACCGGCTGCTGGCTGCCGACGAGCCCGATCACGTCGGCGTCCGGCCAGAACGGCTCATCGAACTTGAGCACCACTTTGTCGAGCAGGCCGAACCCCAGACGTTCGATCGCCGCCCGCTTCTCGTCGGGCAGCGGCGGGTCGAACGCGATCGTGCCCGCCTTCAGCACACCCAGCGGAATGGTGACGATCGCACGGTCCGCCTCGACAGCGCCCTGAGACGTCTCGATCCGCACGCCTGAGCCGCCGTAGCTGACGCGCTTGACCTCGGTGCTCAGTCGGATGGTCAGCCCGCGCGCAAGATGCTGCACCAGTTGGGTGTATCCGCCGGGCAAAATCAGATCAGGTCCGCCGAACTCGCCTTCGTTGCCCAACCACTTGAGCGACAGTTCTTCTGGGTCGGCCGCATACTCGCCGACGATCTCGCTGGCCACACTCCACCGGACGAGCGGATCGTTGATATCGGCGACCTCGGAGAGTCCGGTGGCGACCGACTCGTCCACTCCCGCGTCTTCGCTCAGCACTCCAAGCTCGTTGGTGATCTCCTGCCAGCGCTGCAGGGCGGCTTGCACGACCTCCGCGGCAAGTTCGCGGCCGTCCTGGAATATCACGGGCTTGTCGAAGTCGGTCTCGACGCGCCGCGCGTTGACCTGGTCGGCGAGTTCGGTGATCGGGTTGCCCTCGGGACCGTGGATCCATGCCGCACCGAGATCGATCGGCACACCGAGCGTCGTATCAGTCCACGTGCGGCCGCCGAGGCGGTCACGCGCTTCCACCACAGTGACGTCCATGCCCGCGTCGGTAAGACGCCGTGCGGCGGCAAGGCCGGCCATGCCTGCACCGATCACCACAATGCGCTCTTTCGACCCATCCGGCGCTTTCGGCGCGTCGCCACTGCTGCTACACGCTGGAAGCAGTTGCGAGGCCGCAAGCGCGCCGCAACCCAGCGTGAACGCACGCCGGGAAAGCTGCATGGTTCGAGAGAGTAGCTTGCCACCGCCGACATCACGGCCATATTGACGGCTACGTCAGAACGGCGAAGATCTCGGCCACCGAACCAGCCTTCAGCTCGCGAAATCCGGTCCCGGCCCAGACGTTCACACCGTGCGGATCGCCTGCGCGCACCGCCGCCGCCCGGACCGGACTGGTCAGATAGTGCACCTCCGGGTAGCCGAACGGCGCCTCGGGTTCGTGCTCGTCGATGAACCGGTTCCGCAGCCCACGTGCATAGCGTCCGGAAAACGACCGGGTGACAACGGTTTCGGTGAACTGCGGATCCGTCAGCGCGGCGCGGTGCACGGGACTACTGCCGGCTTCGTCGGCCAGCAGGAACGCCGTGCCCAGTTGTGCCGCAACCGCGCCGGCGTCCACGACCTGCCGAATGTCGTCAGCGGTGGACAGCCCGCCCGCCGCGATCACCGGAATATCGGCGTCATGCTTGAGCGCCGTCAGAAGTTGGTCCAGCGGTTCGGATGTCGGCTGCGCCGACGGGTCGAACGTCCCGCGATGTCCGCCCGCTGACGGGCCCTGCGCCGCCAACACATCGACGCCCGCCGCCACGGCCACCTGCGCCTCCGACACCGTCGTCACGGTGCCGACGGTCGTGATACCGGCGTCGCGTAGTCGTCTGCATTCGTCCGCGCTCGGCACGCCGAACGTGAAGGACGCCACGTCGGGGCGCAGGTCCAGCAGCACCTCGATTTTCGCGGCCCACGCGTCGTCGTCGAACCGCGGGGAGCCGAGGGTCGCGCCGTAGCGCAGCTCCTCGGTTGCCAGCGCCTTGGCATATGCCTCGATGGCGGCGGGCGTTCCCGCACTTGGCTGTGGCGCAAACAGATTGGCGCCGACGGGCCCGGCCGTCAGCCGGCGCGCCTTGGTGATGCGTTCGGCGAATACTTCGGCCGTCAGGTACCCCGCGGGGACGAACCCGAGGCCGCCGGCCTCGGATCCCGCGGCGGCGAGTTCGGGCGTCGACGGCCCACCGGCCATCGGCGCAACGATGATCGGGACCGTGAGGTCGCGAAGATCGAATGCACTCATCTACTTCACCGCCTTGGCGAACAGCAGGCAGTCCTGCGGTTCCTCGCTGATATTGGGTAGTGCGGTGTAACGCCGCAGCCGGCCTTCCAGGGTGAGCCCGTTGCGTTCCAGCACTCTCGCCGACGGGGTGTTGTCGACGTGGCAATACGCCGAGACTCGGTACACGACTGGATCGCGTTCGGCGCTGTCGAGCACGAGCTGCACCGCTTCCGACATGAGCCCCCGCCCCCACCATTGCCGACCCAGGTAGTAACCGAAGTCGACGATGTGTGGTTGCGGGCGCCGCCACCCGATGACACCTATCACGGTCTCATCTTGACTCAGAGTGATCAGCCGTGTGGTCTCCCCGCCGACGTTGAGCACCTCAGTGATGACGCGCCTGGTCTCCTCGACATTCCGGTGCGGTCGCCACGACATATGCCGCGACACCTCGGGGTCCGACGCGATCTCGAACAACGGTTCTGCGTCATCGAGGGTGGGTGCTCGCAGCGTCACCCGTGGACCTCGGAAGTGGGCGTGCGACATCGCTCCATCGTGCATTGTTGCCGCCCCCACGTGAACGGTGGTTGACTGGATTGACATGGCAATCACGTTCAACCACACCATCGTCGCCGCGAAGGACCGCGAACAATCGGCCCGGTTTTTCACCGACCTCTTCGGTCTACCGGCCGCCAAGGAGTTCGGACCGTTTCTCGTCGTCGAGCTCAATCACGGCGCCAGCCTCGACTACGCCCAGGTGGGCGGTGACGAGGAGATCCGCCCGCAGCACTACGCGTTCCTGGTGTCCGAGGACGAGTTCGACGCCATCTACGGGCGCATCCGCGAACGGAATCTGCAGCACTGGGCGGACCCCAGGGGCAGCCGGCCCGGCGAGATCAATCACAACGACGGCGGTCGCGGCGTGTACTTTCAGGATCCCGGCGGGCACTATCTCGAGATCATCACCCGCCCCTACGGATCCGGGACGGGCTGATTCGCGAGGAGAGCAGCTCCACACCGTCACCGCGCAGTGCTGACAACATGCGTGGCCGGCTCCCCAGAACGGACACCAGCTCGGTGCCGCGCCCCTCGACGAGCGGGCCGCTGTCGCCGTGACCCCACTCGACATCGGTGGCGCGCAGTCGCAGTCCCCTGCTGTTGTGAAACGCGGGTACGAACGGATTGGGAAGCGCTACTTGCGTATTGAGCACCGCCACCACGGCCTCGCCCGAAATCTGCGGTGCACGATCGAGCGCGAACAGGATGTCGAGTTCATGGGTGATGTGGTCGCCCAGTAGCAGTCGAGGCGGAAAGATGCGGCCGAGGCCACGAGGCCGAGCCACCAGCTCCCCGAATTCGTCGAGCAGTTCTGCTGGGCCCCGAGCCGCGGCGAGCGCGCCGGCCATCGCGGTGTTCGCACGGTCGAATGAGACGCCGTGGCTGAGTATCTCGCGCATCATCCCGGCGACGCGCAACCGGTAGCCGATGACGAGATGCGCCAGCACCTCGTGGTTCGTCCATTCCTCGCACAGGCTCGGCCGCGCCCACTCGTCGGGTCCGAGACCGACCGCCAGCGCACGGAATCGTTCGTCGTTGCTGCGCAACATGTCACGCACAGACATCGAGATGCTCCTGCAGGAAGGCCGTCTGGTCGGCGAGAACCTGGCTGACGAGCGGCGGATGGTATATGGCGAAGTGGTCGGAGTCGTAGTGGCGGGCGACGCCGCGAGGAGCCCGGTGCGCGACGAGTTCGGCGTAGCGGGGGTCCATGAGGTTCTCGCGGTCGCACACGCACACCAGCAACGGCGCCTCGATTTCGCGTGCATGCCGCAGCGCCGATGTCGTCACCATGGCCAGCGCGCCGGCGGCGGCGATCCGGTTGTCGAACCGCCCGCCGGGCGGCACGGTGGAGTTCCAGCCGGTCTCGGCACCGGCGACGGTGACCATCGCGAATCCTCCCGGCGGTCCCACGATCGGCACGTAGCGGCGACCACGCGCCGTGGCGAGACGCACCAGGTCCTCGGTGATCGCCGGTGCGAGGCGCAACGCCGCGAGCAGTCCGAGTCGGCGGGCCGCACCCGGCCCGTGCACGATCGGGCATTGCACCACCGCGACGGCGACGTCGTCGCGGGCAGCGGCGACCCTGATCACGTTCATACCGCCGAGGCTGGTGCCCCACAGCCCGACGCGTGCGGCGTCGATGTCGGATCGACGGCCAAGATGGCCGATGGCCGCGACGACGTCCTGGCACTGGTTCCGCGTCGAGATATGTTGGCGCGGTTGACCGTCGGACGCACCGGTATTCCGATAGTCGAACGCCAGAGTGGCGATACCCGCCGCTGCGAAGTGCTGTTCGTACTGAGCCAGCATCATGTCGTGGGTCGCCCCCAGCCCGTGGACCAGCACGACGGCCGGGTGCGGTCCCGCCGCTTGGGGCACCGTCAGCCAGGCCGCACAGCGTGTGCCGCGGGACTCGAAGTCCACGCGTTCGGTCGGGATCGTCGCCGTCATCACCATCTCCTTATAAGTACGTTGTACGTATGGCTTAGACTGCTTCACGTACAACGTACTTGTCAAGGAGTCCGAATTGCGTGCACGGTTCACCACCGACGAGATCGCGGCCGCGGCACTCGGCATCGTCGACGATGCCGGGGTCGGCGCGTTGAGCATGCGGGCACTTGCCGCCGCGCTGGGCACCGGTCCGATGACGGTCTACAACTACGTGCCAGACAAGGAAGGCCTCGAGGAACTCGTCGTCGCCGCGGTCGTGGCCAAGGTGCGGATACCCGAGCCGACCGCGAACTGGATCGACGACGTCTACGCCGTTGCCGAGGCGATGTGGCTGGGTATCCGTGCGCATCCGGCCGCCATCCCGTTGGTGCTGACCCGGCGCACGTCCTCGGCAACCGGGTTCGCCGTGGTCGATGCGCTCATCGCGGCCCTCGGCCGCGGGGGACTCTCCGATCCCGATCGCCTCGCGGCTTTCCACGCCGTCCTCGCGTTGGTGGTCGGCGCGGCCCAGTCCGAACTCGCCGGGCCGTTCACGCGTGGACGCGACGCGCGCGACGCCGCCGCACGGATCGGATCGACGGCGGGTGCGGACCATCAGCACGTGGAAGCGCTCTCTCACGTCGCCCGCGAGGTGTCGGTGGAAGAGGACTTCGCACAGGGTCTGCGCATGCTGCTCGACGGGATCGCCGTGCGGGGCAGGAAGCGACGCCGGGGTTAGCCCAGTGAGTGGCCGCGGCTTTCTTCCTGCGCGCGGTAGTCGTCGGCCAGCCTGCCGACGTGTTTGGGCAGGGTGCCCGCGGCGACCTCGGCGAGGCTGGTCTGTTCGAGCACCGACCGCATGCTGGCCCGCAGCGCCCGCCAGACGTCGGTCAGCGCTGCTGTCGGTCCGGAGTACGGGAGGTCACCGAGTCCGATGTCACGCACGCTGGCCAGTGGACCGTCGATGCACCTCAGCACGTCGGCGATGCTGATGTCGGCGGCACGACGAGCCAGCGTGTACCCGCCGTCGCGGCCGCGGTGGCTGCGCACGAGGCGATCGGTACGCAGGTCGGAAAGGATGTCGACGAGGAATTGGGCCGGGATGCCTTGCGCCTTGGCCAGGTCGTCGGTCTTGACGACCTCACCGTCGTCGGCGGTGGCGAGCTGAATCATCGCGCGGACGGCGTATTCAGCTTTGGCCGACATCCGCATGAGCCCAGTCAATCACGTGTGACCGCGAGCACCGCCGCTGCGAGCTCGGGTCGGCACACCACCACGTCGGGTAATCGTGGGTCGCGCCTGTTGTAGGTGAGGGGTGAGCCGTCGATGCGTGAGGTGTGCAGGCCCGCTGCGCGGGCCACCGCGACCGGGGCCGCCGAATCCCATTCGTACTGTCCGCCGGCATGGACGTACACGTCGGACAGACCTTGCACCACCGAGGCCACCTTGGCGCCCGCCGAGCCCATTTCGACCAGGACGCCGCCCAGCGCGTCACGCACGGCCAGCGCCACCGCGGGCGGCCGGGTGCGCGAGACCACCACTCGCGGTTGCCCTGGAGCAGCCGGTGGTGCGCTGACATTCGGGGTGGCGAGCGTGATGCCCTGCGCCGGAAGGGCAACCGCACCTGCGACCAGTTCACCCGCCTGCCACAGAGCGACGTGCACCGCCCAGTCGTCACGCCCCGACTCCGAGAACTCGCGGGTGCCGTCGAGCGGATCGACAATCCACACGCGGTCGGCGGACAGGCGAACCGGGTCGTCGGCACCCTCTTCCGACAACACCGCGTCGTTCGGCCGCTCGGCGGCCAGCGCTGCCATCAGGAAGTCGTGGGACCGCTTGTCCCCCGCCGCCTTTCGCTCGTCCTGAGTGGCCTCGGCCAGCTCGTCGCGAACCTCGAGCAGCAGGTTGCCCGCCTCCGTCGCCAGGCGCGCGGCGACGTCGTGATCACTCACTGCTTGCTCTCCAGCAGTTCGACCACCCTGTCGGCCAGCTCATCGGGCGTGAGTTCCGGGGTGAGCCGCAGGTCGGGATTCTTGGGCCGTTGATACGGGCTGTCGATCCCGGTGAAGTGGGTGATCTCACCCGAGCGCGCCTTTGCGTACAGCCCCTTTGGATCACGGCGCTCGCAGTCTTCCAGCGGGGTGTCGCAGAAGACCTCGAAGAAGTCGAGACCGGCCTCATTGGTGAGCCGCCGCGCCAGCGCCCGATGCTCTTCGAGCGGGCTGATGGCGGGCACGAGCACAACCTGCCCGGAGTCGGCGAGGATGGCCGCGATATGGGCCAGCCGACGCTGATTCTCCGCACGGTCCGCCATCGAGAACCCGAGGTCGGCGTTGAGTCCGTGGCGCAGATTATCGCCGTCGAGAACATAAGCCGGGCAGCCCTTTTCGAGCAACTTCTGCTCGACGAGCATCGCGACCGAGGACTTTCCGGAGCCGGACAGCCCGGTGAACCACACGGTCCTGCCCTTGGACAGCCGGTCTTCTGCTTTGCACAGCGACTCGTGACGCACAGTGTTCGGGCTCGACGCGCGGGTCGTGATTTGCGGCAGGATCATGCCGGCCGCGACGGTGCCGTTGGTGTTCGGGTCGATCAGGATGAACGAACCGGTGGCAGCATTGCGGCTGTACTCGTCGAGCAGCAGCGGCACCTGGGTGCGCAACGAAATGCGGCCGAGCTCATTGAGTTTGAGCGCCGTGGCCGACTTGTCCCGATGCAGTGTGTTGACGTCGAGGCGGTAGTCCAGGGCCGTTACCTTGGCCCGCGTGGTGCGGGTCGTGTGCTTCACGATGTAGTCGCGGCCGGGTTCCAGCGAAGCCTCGTCGGCCATCCAACACACCGTGGCGTCGAATTCCTTTGCCACTCTCGGCTGATTGTTCGGCCGGGCGATCAGGTCGCCGCGCGAGATGTCGATGTCGTCGGCCAGGCTGATCGAAACGGCCATCGGGGGGAACGCCTCCTGGACCGGTCCCCCTGGCCCTTCGATCTTGGTGATACGACTCGTCTTACCGGTGGGCAGCACGACGACCTCGTCGCCCGGACGCATGACGCCACTGGCCACCGTGCCCGCATAGCTGCGGTGGTCGGCGTGCTCGTGGGTCTGCGGCCGAATCACATACTGCACCGGAAAACGCACATCGACCAGATTGCGATCGCCGGCGATGTACACCTCTTCGAGGTGCGACAGCAGGGCGGGCCCGTCGTACCACGGGGTGACATCGGACTTGGTGACGACATTGTCGCCGTTGAGCGCCGACAACGGAATGGTCGTCACATCGTGGATGTCGAGGCGCGCCGCGAACTCGTGGAAGTCTTCGCGAATCTTGTTGAAACGCTCCTCATCCCAGTCGACAAGGTCCATCTTGTTGACCGCCAGCACGATGTGCCGGATGCCGAGCAGTGAGGCCAGGAAGGCGTGCCGACGCGACTGCTCGAGCAGGCCGTGCCGGGCGTCGACGAGCACGATCGCCAGCTGGGCCGTCGAGGTTCCGGTCACCATGTTCCGCGTGTACTGGATGTGGCCCGGCGTGTCGGCGATGATGAACTTGCGTTTGGACGTGGCGAAGTAGCGGTACGCAACGTCGATCGTGATGCCTTGCTCGCGCTCGGCGCGCAGGCCGTCGGTCACCAAAGCCAGGTCGGTGTAGTCATGTCCGCGTTCTTTGGAGGTGCGCTCGACGGCGGCGAGCTGATCCTCCATGACGGCCTTGGAGTCGTAGAGCAACCGGCCGATGAGGGTCGACTTCCCGTCGTCGACGGAACCGGCGGTCGCGATGCGCAGTAACGTCGCCATCAGAAGTAGCCCTCTCGTTTGCGGTCTTCCATGCCTGCTTCGGAGATGCGGTCGTCGGCGCGGGTGGCGCCGCGTTCGGTCAATCGTGAGACGGCGGTTTCGGCGATCACCTCGGACACCGTTCCCGCGAGGGATTCCACGCAGCCGGTGCAGGTGACGTCGCCGACCGTGCGGAAGCGCACGGTTTTCTCGACGATCTCCTCATCCTTGCGCGGCTGCAGGTACTTGTGGACGGCCAGCAGCATGCCGTCCCGTTCGAAGACCTGCCGCTTGTGCGCGTAATAGATGGACGGCAGCTTGATCTTCTCGGCGCCGATGTAGGACCAGATGTCGAACTCGGTCCAGTTGGACAGCGGGAACACGCGGATGTGCTCACCCTTGTGATGGCGACCGTTGTACAGGTTCCACAACTCGGGCCGCTGCGCCTTGGGGTCCCACTGGCCGAACTCGTCGCGGAAGGAGAACACCCGCTCCTTGGCGCGGGCCTTCTCCTCATCGCGGCGCGCACCGCCGAACGCGGCGTCGAACTTGTTCTCGCGGATGGCGCGCAGCAGCGTGAAGGTCTGCATCGGGTTGCGCGACGGGATGGTCTCCACGACGCGGCCCGCGTCGATGTCGTCCTGCACCTTGGCCACTACCAGTCGCACACCTGAGTCGGCGACGAGTTCGTCGCGAGCCTGCAACACCTCATCGAAGTTGTGCCCGGTGTCGACGTGCATCACGGGGAACGGCAGCCGGCCGGGCCGGAAGGCCTTCAGCGCCAGATGCAGCATGACGATGGAGTCCTTGCCGCCGGAGAACAGCAGCACCGGCTTCTCGAACTCCGCGGCCACCTCCCGGATGATGTGGATGGCTTCGGCCTCGAGCGAGCGCAGGTGGCTCAGCTCGTATCGGGGAGCGTCGAGTTGCTCGGCGGTCTCGGTCATGATTTCCTCGTAAAGTTGGTAGAAATGACCAGCTTTATCTGCATAACCCGATATGAAACCAGGGTTGGCCTGCCATGTCAACGATCGGTGTTGGCGAATCGGCTCATGCCGACGCGACTCGGCCGACTACCCCCCAGGTAATTGATCCGGTGCAGATACTGGATGCATGTCACTTACAGCTGGCGCGCAGACCGGCGCCGACGTCATGGCCCAATTCATCCCCGCGTCCCCGTTCGTCGCCAAACTCGGCATCGTCGCCGAGGTCCTCGACGGCGACGAGGTGCGATTACGACTTCCGTGGGACGAATCCAACGTCACGCTCGGCGACATGGTCCACGGCGGCGCCGTCGCCGCCCTGGCCGACGTCGCGGTGATGGCTGCCGCGTGGGCGGGTGCGGAGGTACCCGAGTCGCTGCGGGGGGTGACCACGTCGATGTCCGTACAGTTCCTCGCGCCGGCCCGGGCGACCGACCTGATCGCGATCGGCCGGGTGCTGCGGCGGGGCAAGACGTTGGTCAATTGCGACGTCGACGTCGTGACGCCGGACGGTGAAGCGGTCGCGAAGGCGATCGCGACCTACAAGGTCGGGTAGGCGACAGCGAGCGCACGCTTGTTGTACGCGAAACGCGAGGAGACCCGTCAACAACCGTGCACTCGGCGAAAGGTCTACAACGTCACCTCGTTCAGGCGGCCCGTAGCCACATCGAAGACGAAGCCGCGCAGGGACTCGTGTTTGGTGACGAACGGACTGGCCTCGATGCGGCGCAGCGACTGCCGCACATCCTCGTCGACATCGACGAACGCCTCCGCCGCCCACTCGGGCTTGATGCCGGTGTCGTCCTGGATCTGCTGTTTGAAACCGTCGTCGGTGAATGTCAGCATGCCGCAGTCGGTGTGGTGGATCAGGATGATCTCTCTGGTGCCGAGGAGGCGTTGGCTGATGGCCAACGATCGGATCTCGTCGTCGGTGATCACGCCGCCGGCGTTGCGGATGACATGCGCCTCGCCGTCGCCGAGGCCGAGGACCCGGTAGACGTCGAGCCGAGCGTCCATGCACGCCACCACGGCGACGTGCTTGCTCGGCGGCAGCGGCAGCGGGCCGGTGAAGGAACTCGCGTATGCCTCGTTGTTCTTCAGATATTCGTCGGTCACGGACATCGTTGCACTGTATCCCCGCTCGCAGGGGTAGGAGCCGAAGAGAATCACCCCGATCGAATTGACGACGGCCGCCCTGCCGGGGGTACGCAGGGCGGCCGTCTGTTCGAGGGGGCACTAGGGCGACGGCGTCGCGCTGCTGAACCGCGCGTCCAAGTCGTATACCGTCGTGCCTCCGATATCAATCGGTGTGAAGTTCTGTTTCACCCAGGTCGCGATGTCGTTCGCAGCACCAGATTCCCGCCGGGCTGGGCCCTCGTGACCGCCGGAGATGAAGTACCGCACGTCGTGGTCGGCGACGTAGTCCTGAAACTGTTCGAGCGTCGGTGAGTTGTCCGAGCCGGTGAATCCGCCGATCGCCATGATCGACGTCCCGGTCTTCAACTCGAGGCTGCTCGCCGTCATCGAGCCGATAGTCGCTGCTGCCCAACGATTGCCCGCACCCTTGACCAGGTTCTCGAGCACTGGGTTGTCAACGCCACCACGGCCCGGACCGCCAGGCCCGTCATCTCCCGGCGGCCCCATCTGTGTGAACTGGCTAGGACCCGCCATGGCCATCGGGCCACTGCTGTGTGCGTTCGTCACCGTCTGAATGGAGAACGCGGCCGGTCCGAGCAGACCGAAAAGCATGGCACCGGCGATCAAAACAGGCGTCATCCGGCCGAGTCGGTGTGCCCCGAACAGCAGGATCGAGGCGATGATGATCGAGCCGACCACCACGATCCAGCGCAGGGCCGGCAACCACTCTGGCGTCCGGTCCAACAGAATGAAGGCCCACCCGCCGGTACCCGCCAACATGATTGCCAGCACGAGGCGCGGAATGAGAAACTCTTTGCCGCGCCATAGTTCTCGTACGGCGATGCCGACGAGCGCCGCGATCGCCGGCGCCAGCGCGACGGTGTAGTAGGGGTGAATGATGCCGTCCATGAAGCTGAACACCGCGGCGGTGACGATCAGCCAGCCGCCCCACAGCAGCAGCGAGGCGCGCACACCCGCGGTACGAGCGGTGCGGCGGGTGAACCAGAGCCCGGCGAGCAGGCCGACCAGTGCCGCGGGCAGCAGCCACGACGCCTGGGTGCCCATCGAATGACCGAACAGTCGGCCGATGCCGGGTTCTCCGCCGAAGAACAGGTGGTGCATACCTGCGGGCGGTCCATTGGGCGCTCCACTGGGCGGCCCGTCTGCACCACCGCCCAGGACACGGTCGAGTCCGTTGTAGCCCAACGTCAACTGCAGCAGGCTGTTGTCTGACGAGCCGCCGATGTAGGGCCGTGAGTCGGCCGGCCACAGCTCGACGAGCACGAGGTACCAGCCGGCCGAGACCAGCATCGCGATGCCGGCAATGAGCAGCTTTCCGATGCGTTTCCACATGCCGACGGGGGCCGCGACGAGAAACGCCAGCGCCAGGCCCGGCACCACCAGGAACGCCTGCAGCAACTTGGTCAGGAATGCGAAGCCAATGACGCATCCGGTCAACACCATCCAGCGATTACTCGCTGCCTCGATGGCCCGCACCATGCAGTAGCCGGCAACCACCAGCAGCAGCACCAGCAGCGCATCGGGATTGTTGAACCGGAACATCAGGGCCGCGACTGGCGTCAGCGCGAGCACTGTGCCCGCGATCAGGCCCGCCGCTGGTCCACTGCAACGTCGGACGCCCGCATACAGCACGGCGACGGCTCCGACACCCATCAACGCCTGTGGCAGCAGCATCGAGAAGGCGCTGAACCCGAAGATCCTGCCGGACAACGCCATCAGCCACAGTGACGCGGGCGGCTTGTCGACCGTGATCGCATTGCCCGCGTCCAGCGAGCCGAACAGCCAGGCCTTCCAGTCCTGGGTTCCGGCCTGCGCGGCGGCGGCGTAATAATCGTTGGCCCAGCCCGAGGACCCCAGGCCCCACAGGTAGAGCACTGCCGTCGCCGCTAGAAGGGTGAACAGCGCGGGACGCACCCAGCGCGGTTGCGCGACATCCCGAGGGTCATTGTCGGCCGGCGTGGTGTGCGGCTGCACGTCAGCGGTGATGGTCATTCGATGGATTCCTTTGTCATTTGAGAAGTCCTGGTGGAATATTCAGTTGGTCCGGCGGGGGTGAAACACCCAGCCGCGAAGCAGGACGAAGCGCGCCGCGGTGGCTACGAGGTTGGCTATCACCAGCACGACGAGCTCGACCAGATGATGCGGGTCGGTGACGAACGTGTGCAGAACGGCAAGCGACCCGCTTGTGATCGCCAGCGCGATCGCGAACACGATGAGACCTTCGACGTGCTGACGTGCCACGTTCGTCCTGCCGCCGATGCCGAACGTGAAGCGACGGTTCGCCGCGGTGTTTCCGATGGCGGTCAGCAGCAGAGCGATCAGGTTGGCCGTCTGCGCGCCGAGCGACCCCTGCATCAGCATGAACAGCACTGCGTACGCCGCCGACGACACCGCCCCGATCGTGCCGAATCGCACGACCTGCCGGAACAGCGAGCCCGGCGCGGCCGAGCGCTGTGACGAACCCAGCTGTGCCGCAATCTTATTCACCGGTATCGAACCGTTGGTGAAGTTGCGCAGCAGACGGCCGATGCCCTTGAGATCGGCAGCCGCGGTCGCGACGATGTCCACCCGACTGTCGGGATCGTCGACCCAGTCCACCGGGACCTCGTGGATTCGCAGACCACTGCGTTCGGCCAGCACCAGAAGTTCGGTGTCGAAGAACCATCCGGTGTCGGCCACGTGCGGCAACAGGCGTTGTGCAACGTCGGCCCGAATCGCCTTGAACCCGCACTGCGCGTCGGAAAAGCGCGCCGCGAGCGCCGATTTCAGGATCAGGTTGTAGCAGCGGGAGATGACCTCGCGCTTGGCGCCTCGCACCACCCGCGAGCCGCGACCCAGTCGGGTGCCGATCGCCAGGTCGGAATGTCCCGAGACCAGTGGCGCCACCAGCGGTGCGAGTGCGGCGAGGTCGGTGGACAGATCCACGTCCATGTAGACGAGCACCGGTGCGTCCGACGTCGACCACGCGGCGTGCAAGGCACGGCCACGACCCTTCTCCGGCAGCCGCACTACCCGGACGTCGCTCAGTTCGGTGGCCAGTTGCGCGGCGATTCGTGCGGTGTCGTCGGTGCTCGCGTTGTCGGCGATGGTGATGCGCGCCGAAAACGGAAAGTGCTCCCGGAGGTGACGGTGCAGACGATGCACCGAGTCGGCTAGAGCGACCTGCTCGTTGTACACCGGCACCACTACGTCGAGCACGGGCACACCCGCCTCGCGCGCTATCTCGGTGGCGTTCGGCCGGGATTCGAATCGGGTCCGAGCAGAGGTGCCACGTTCAAGGGCGGTATCGGTCATGGAACCCATCGTCGAGGTGCAGATTGTGCTGGCCGTTGGGCCAAGCTGTATGCCAGCTATGTATTCGGCGGAGGCGCGCTGAGGTCGTAGATGACCGCACGGTCGACGACGAGCGGGGTGTAGTGCGTCTCCACCCACTGCGCGATGTCGGCGGCCGCGCGGCTGCCGCCGCTCGACGATCCCAACCTGCCGGTCAGCATCATCATGCGATCGCGGATGAAGTAGTGGATCTCACCCGTGGCGACGAGCTGCTGAAATTTCTCGAGAGTCGGTGCAGGGTCGGTGCCGTTGAAACCTCCGATCGCCATCACCGGCGCTCCGCTGGCCAGTTGGTAGCCCGCGGCGTTGTTGGATCCGACGACCACCGCGGCCCAGGTGTAGTCGTCCGCGCCGCGGGAGAGGGTGGCCACCAGCCCGGTCGCCGGCTTCGGCGAATCCAGCAGGCCGCCCGCCCCGCCAAAGCCGGGGCCGGGTACCCGTTGGGACGGCCCCACACTCGGTATCGCACCGCTGTGCGCCGTCGCCGCCGTCGCGATCGAGAAACCCGCGGGCGCGGCGAGACACGACACGACCACCAGCGCCGCCACCGATCGCGCCACCACCGGTGTCAATCGACCGGATACGAGCAGCAGCACCGCGGCCCCAACTCCCCCGACCGAGACACTCACCCGCAGCCACGGCATCCACTCCGAATGACGGGTCAGCAACACCGCCGCGAGGATGGTGGTGACAAGCACCGTCCCGGACAGGGCGGTCGCAGCTCGAATGTCGAATCTGTTCTGCCACAGCAGTGTTGCGCCGATTCCGATGCAGGCACCGGCCGCGGGCGGGAGCGCGACCGTGTAGTAGGCGTGGATGATGCCGTTGGAGAAGCTGAAAACCAATGCGGATACGACCAGCCAGCCGCCCCACAGGATGAGCGCGGCCCGTGCGGGGTCGGTGCGCGGCGCGCGACGAGTGAGAATCAGGCCGGCCACCAGGCAGATCAGCGCGGCCGGCAGCAGCCACGCGATGTCCAGACCCATTCCGTCGCCGAACAGTCGGCCCCACCCGACGTCGTGATTGAGGTTGCCGAGGCCGCCGGTCTCCTTACCGGTCAAGCGACCAAAACCGTTGTAGCCCAGAGTCAGTTCGATGATGCTGTTGTGCTGTGAACCCCCGATGTAGGGGCGCGACGACTCGGGCCAGAGTTCGACGAGCGCGAGGTACCACCCTGCCGACACCAAGACGGCCGAACCCGCGATGAACAGGTCGACGATGCGGCGCGACAGAGTGCGATGCCCGACAAACGCGTACGCGGTCGCGAACGCGGGCAATACCAGGAACGCCTGCAGCATTTTGGCCAGGAAGCCGAATCCCACCGCGACGCCCGCCGCCACCAACCACCAAGGGCTGGAATCCTTCTCACATGCGCGCTGCACACAGTAGGCAGCTGCGACCAACAGGAGCACCAGCAACGCATCGGGGTTGTTGAACCGAAAGATCAAGGCCGCGACGGGCATCGCCGCCAACACCGCGCCCGCCAGCAGTCCTGCGCCCGGTCCCGCGACGCGGCGAACGGTGGCGTAGAGCAACCAGACGGCCGCGACCCCTTCGAGTGCCTGCGGTACGAGCACACTCCACGAGTTCAGCCCGAACAGGCGAACCGAGACGTCCATGACCCACAACGCCGCAGGAGTCTTGTCCACGGTGATCGCGTTGGCAGGGTCGCTCGACCCGAACAGCATCGCCGTCCAGTTGTGCGCGCCGGCCTGCGCCGCCGCGGCGTAGAAAGCGTTCGCCCACCCGCTGTCGCCCAGTCTCCACAGGTAGAGCACCGCCGTCGACGTCAGCAGAATAGGTAGTCCCAGCCTCGAGACCAGGCCAGAGAGCCTGTCGCCGGGGCGATTCGGGGCTACGAGCGCACCCTCGCGCGGAAGAACCAGGGTCGTCGTCACTGAGACGATCCTGTCCGGCCCGGCTAGGGCCCGAATCAGTCCGCGCTGTGGCTTAACTGTGAATGGCCGGGCAAGGTCACGGTGAAGACCGTCGCGCCGGGCCCGCTGCGCACATCGATGGCGCCGCGATGCGCCTTGACCACGGCCGCGACGATCGCCAGCCCCAGGCCGGTGCTTCCGCCGCGCCGCGACCGCGAGGTGTCGCCGCGGGCGAATCGCTCGAAGATCTCGGGCTGCAGCCACTCGGGTATGCCCGGTCCGTCGTCGCCCACGGTCAGGACGACGTCGCCGGCCTCGGATCGGGTCAGCGACGTCGTGACCGACGTGCCCGGCGGAGTGTGGGTGCGCGCGTTGGCGAGCAGATTGGCCAGGACTTGATGCAGTCGCGCTTCGTCACCGGTGACGACGACCGGTTCGTCGGGCAGATCCAGCGACCACTCATGGCCGGGACCGGCAATGTGAGCATCGCTGACGGTGTCGACGATCAGCCGCGAAAGATCCACCGACTCCTGCTGCAGCGGTCGCCCGGTGTCCAGGCGGGCAAGCAAGAGCATGTCCTCGACGAGCCGCGTCATGCGCTCGGTCTCGGACTCGACCCGGCTCATCGCGTGCGCCACGTCATCGGGTACGTCACCGCGCTTGCGTTGCGCCAGTTCGGTATACCCGCGGATCGCCGCGAGCGGCGTGCGCAGTTCGTGACTCGCGTCGGCGACGAACTGACGCACCCGGGTCTCGCTGGCATGCCGAGCGGACAGCGCGCCCGCAATGCGGTCGAGCATCCGGTTCAGCGACGAGCCGAGCTGCCCGATCTCGGTGTGCGCCGCCGCCGGGTCGACCTTGACGATCGGGGTGGGCAGGCGGACCTCTCCGCGGTCGAGTTCCAGGTCGGCGACCTGGCGGGCGGCGGCGGAAACCGTTGACAGCGGGGCGAGTTGGCGGCGAATGATGAGAAATCCCACCGTCGTCCCGCCGAACAGCGCAACGACGCCCACCACACTGAAGATGATCCCCACGATGAGCAGGGTGTCATCCACTTCCGACGTCGGCAGGCCGGTGACGATCGTCTGGCCGGGCGGGTGCGCGCGCATCGCGATCACGCGGTAACGGCCGAGGCCGTCCAGTTCGACAGTATGCGGCGCCTCGTGAGGTTCGATGTGCGCCAGTTGTTCTGCCGCGGCGGGGCTGATCCGGTCGCGGGTGCCGTCGGCAGTGATGACGCCGGCGTCCAACGGAGTGCCGCGCGAGATCACCGCGCCGACCGTGCGCGCGGCCTGCCCCGGTGCGTTGAGGAAGGACGGTCCCGGTCCCATGTCGTCACGGATCACAATCCGTCGCGGAAAGCCGGGAGGCGGCGGAAACCCCGGCGGCGGCGGGGGCGGACCGAACTCGAACAGGCCCGCGGAGCGCCTGGCGGTCTCAGCCAGCCGATCATCGAGCTGGTTGGTCAGAAAGTGTTGCAGCGCAATCATTGTGCCGACACCAATCCCGGCACACACCAACGCCAACAGCAGGATCTGGGAGACGAGCAGCCGCGTGCGAAGCGACCAGGTGCGCGGTGAAAGCAGCCGGCTCCTGTTCGGTGGCTCAGCGTGCGGGTTTGAGGACATAACCGGCACCGCGCAGCGTATGGATCATCGGTTCGCGCCCGCTGTCGATTTTCTTGCGCAGATACGAGACATACAGCTCGACGATGTTCGACCTTCCGCCGAAGTCATAGCTCCAGACACGGTCCAAGATCTGCGCCTTGCTCAGTACGCGTTTGGAGTTGCGCATCATGAACCGCAACAGCTCGAACTCGGTGGCGGTCAATGTGATCAGTTCACCCGCGCGAGTCACCTCGTGACTGTCCTCATCCAGCACCAGATCACCGACGACGACCTTCGCACCACCCGCCTCGCTTGTGACCCCCGTGCGCCGCAGCAGCGCGCGCAGTCGCAGCACCACCTCTTCGAGACTGAACGGCTTCGTCACGTAGTCATCGCCGCCCGCGGTCAGCCCGGCGATGCGATCCTCGACCGAATCCTTCGCCGTCAGCAGCAGCAATGGCAGCCCCGGAATCTGCTCGCGCAGCTGATGCAGGACATCAAGCCCGCTCATGTCCGGGAGCATGACGTCGAGCACGACCACGTCGGGCGGGGTCTGGCGGGCCAGCGCAATGGCGGTTGCACCGTCGCCAGCCGTCGCGATCTCCCAGCCCTCATACCTCAGCGCCATCGACACCAACTCGGCGAGAACCGGTTCGTCGTCGACGACCAGAACATGGATGGGCCTACCGTCGGCCCGGCGCATGACGACGCGCGCGGGCTCCTGGTCGTTGACCGCCGAACCGCTGGAACTCGCCACGCATCCATTATCGGCCGCAGTCGTGGGCTACCCCTGTGCATTGTCTATGTGCCCGCTGTGAATGCTCCGTTGCACACCGACCACTGATCAGGTGCACAGCCGATGCACATGTGGGTCATGCAGCGTGTACGTATGACGATCGATCAATCCACCGAGCCCGGCTGGGGTGCGTCGCCGCTTACCCCGCAATGCTGGGGCGTGCGAGAGACACTCGTCGCTGTGGGCGTGGCAGCGGCGCATACCGATCGAACGGTCGCCGTTTCCGATCAGGTGTCGATCCAGGGCACCCGCACCGGCCAGGTGACGACCGCCACATCAGTGGACATACAGATAGGTCCCGGCGGTCCTGCCGGACCACCGGGACCTGCTCCGCACAACTAGTGGCTTACGCCGTCGGTGCCGGCTCGGCCGTGACCTCGGGGACCGCCACCGATGTCTCGGGTTCGGGCGGCGCCGTCGTGGACGTCGTCGTCTCCCCGAGCGTGATTTCCGGACTCGGAACTTCGACCTCGTCCTGCGCGGAACTCACACCGGCCGCCACGCCCATGGCCCCCATGGCCAGCAACGCACTCGTTCCCAGCGTTGCCGCACCCAGTTTCAGCTGTGTCGATTTCACCTTGACCACTCCATTCGGTCTTCGGGAGCCACCTCGTCGCGGCTCGTCGAACAGTGCGCTGAAGGGTCGTCCTTGACCCTTACGACTGTTTGGGTAACCGCTGTGGAGAGGGGTGAAACGAATTACTTGGCGGCCTCCTCCTCGGACGGCAGCGGTGCGGGGCCCTTCATGACGGGCTTGGCCACCGCGACGGCGGGAGCGTTGGACGGGGTGGTCTGCGTACTTGTCGAGCCGACGGTCATCGACGACGATTTCGCCACGGGGTCCCCCGCGTGCTCCTGAGCGACCATCAGGCCGATCGCAGCCATCGCGACGACCGCGCTGCCGCCGATCATGGCTGCACACAGCCTCAGATCTGCGCGGGATTTGCTCTTGTGCTGATCATCCATTTCACATTGCCCCTCTGGCGTTGCCGGTCGCCCCTTCCTCGCGGCCACCGTCGAATAACTGCAGGTGACCGCCAGTGAACGCGCCGAATCTGGAGACCCGCTGACCGCCACGTGTGAGTTGTCCAAAGGTCGGCCACCCGAATCTCATAACCTGTGCGCATGCAGCGCACATGCGGACCGGACGGATGACGCGCTTTCTCGCGGGTCGGCTGCTCAATTACCTCGTGCTGCTGGCGCTGGCATCGTTCGTGGCCTACCTTCTGGCCGCCTGGCAGTTCGATCCGCTCGAGAACCTCCTGAGTCGCAACCCGCGACCGCCTGAAGCGGTCATCGAAGCGAAGCGGGTCGAGCTGAATCTCGACAGGCCGCTGCTGGTTCAGTTCGGCCTGTGGGCCTCCGGCGTCCTCCACGGAGATTTCGGCACCACCATCGCCGGCCAGCCCGTGACCGACGAGCTGTGGCGCCGTGTCGGTGTCAGTCTTCGACTGCTGGTCCTCGGTTCGGTGATAGGCACCGTCGCCGGCGTGGTCATCGGCGCGTGGGGGGCGATCCGTCAGTACCGCGTGAGCGACCGCGTCATCACCGCGCTGTCATTGTTGGTGATCAGCACTCCGTCGTTCGTGATGGCCACTCTGCTGATCCTGTCGGCGTTGGGCATCAACTCGGCGGTGGGCGTTCAACTATTCGAGTTCACCGGCGAGACATCGCCGGACGCGGTCGGTGGTGCATGGAACCAGTTCGTCGATCGTCTCCAGCATCTCGTGCTGCCGACGCTGACCCTTGCGCTGGGCGGGATGGCCGGCTACAGCCGCTACCAACGCAATGCGATGCTCGACGTGCTCGGCCAGGACTTCATCCGCACCGCGCGGGCAAAGGGATTGACCCGTCGCAGAGCACTTTTCAAGCACGGTCTGCGCACGGCGCTGATCCCGATGGCGACGATGTTCGCCTACAGTTTCGCCGGGTTGTTCACCGGCGCGGTCTTCGTCGAGAAAATCTTCGGATGGCACGGCATGGGTGAATGGTTCATCCAAGGCCTCAACACACAGGACATCAACATCATCTCGGCCATCGTCGTGTTCGCGGGCGTCACGGTCCTGTTGGCCGGGTTGCTGTCGGACATCATCTATGCCGCACTCGATCCGAGGGTGCGCGTATCATGACCGCTGTCGCGTCCTTCGCGTCGAGGCGCACTCTGGTCCTGCGGCGGTTTGTGCGCAACAAGCCCGCCGTCGTGTCGATGGCGATACTCGTCCTTCTGTTCGTCGGCTGCTACGCACTACCGCCGCTACTGCCCTACAGCTACAGCGATCTGGATTACTTCGCGCTGCAGCAGCCGCCGAGCACCGATCACTGGTTCGGCACCAACGCACTCGGCCAGGACCTGCTGGCCCAAACTCTGCGTGGCATGCAGAAATCGATGCTCATCGGTGTCTGTGTCGCGTTCATCTCCACCGTCATCGCGGCCACGGTCGGGACGATCGCCGGCTACTTCGGCGGCTGGCGCGATCGCACCCTGATGTGGATCGTCGACCTCATGCTGGTGATACCCAGCTTCCTGCTCGTCACCATCGTCGTACAGCGCACCAAGGGCGATATCCTCTGGATGATCGTTCTGCTGTCCGTCTTCAGCTGGATGATCAGTTCGCGCATCGTGCGAGGTATGACGATGAGCCTGCGTGAACGCGAATTCATCGTGGCCGCAAGGTATATGGGCGTCAGCAATACACGGATAATCCTGCGTCACATCATTCCGAACGTCGCCTCCATCATCATCATCGACACCGCGCTGAACGTCGGAATAGCGGTCCTCGCCGAGACAGCGCTGAGCTACCTCGGTTTCGGTGTCCAGCCGCCCGACGTGTCGCTGGGAACCCTCATCGCCAGTGGCACCCCGTCGGCGACGACCTTCCCGTGGCTGTTTTTGTTCCCCGCAGGTGCGCTCGTGTTGATCATCTTCTGCGCCAACCTCATCGGCGACGGCCTGCGCGACGCACTCGACCCCGGTAGTAAAGCGCTGCGGCGGCGGAGGAGGGCACGCACGTGAGCCTGCTCGAGGTGAGCGATCTGACGGTTGCCTTCCCCACCGACACCGACGTCGTCAATGCGGTGCGGGGAATGAACTTTCACGTCGACCCCCGAGAGGTCGTCGCGCTCGTCGGCGAATCGGGTGCAGGCAAGTCGGCCAGCGCGATGGCCGTCGTCGGCCTGCTGCCCGAATACGCCGCGGTGTCGGGTTCGGTTCGGTTGCAGGGCAACGAGCTCATCGGGCGATCCGATCAAGAGATGTCGCAGATTCGCGGCAAGACCATCGGCACGGTGTTCCAGGACCCGATGTCGGCGCTCACGCCCGTCTACCCGGTCGGCGATCAGATCGCCGAAGCGATCGAGATCCACCAGCGCGACACCACCAGGCGGGCGGCCCGGGCTCGCGCCGTCGAACTGCTCGATCTGGTCGGCATCGCCCAGCCGGATCAGCGGGCGCGGGCGTTCCCCCATGAACTGTCCGGCGGCGAGAGGCAACGCGTGGTCATCGCCATCGCGATCGCCAACGATCCCGATCTGCTGATCTGTGACGAGCCGACGACTGCACTGGACGTCACGGTGCAGGCGCAGATCCTCGATGTGCTCAAGACCGCGCGCGACGTGACCGGCGCCGGTGTCCTGATCATCACCCACGACCTCGGGGTGGTTGCCGAGTTCGCGGACCGTGCCCTGGTGATGTACGCCGGACGGCCCGTCGAGATCGCTTCGGTCGACGCGCTGTACCAGGACCGCCGAATGCCCTACACCGCAGGGCTTCTCGGATCGGTGCCTCGCTTGGACGCGGCTCGGGGAGCGCGGCTGGTGCCGATACCGGGCGCCCCGCCCGCCATGGCCGCGCTACCGCCCGGCTGCCCGTTCGAGCCGCGCTGCCCGCTCGCCATCGACGACTGCCGCGCCAACGAACCCGAACTGCTCGAGATCGCACCTGACCACCGGGCCGCGTGCATCCGCACCGGCGAGGTGGCCGGACGCAGTGCGGCGCAGATCTACGGCGTGTCCACCGAACCTCCCGACGCCGCCGATGAGGACGCCGACCGCACGGTGGTGCTGCGGGTCCGGGACCTCGTCAAGACGTACAAGCTGACCAAGGGGGTGGTGTTCCGCAGGCAGGTCGGCGAGGTGCGCGCGGTCGACGGCATTAGTTTCGAGCTTGAGCAGGGCCGCACGCTCGGCATCGTCGGCGAGTCCGGTTCGGGCAAGTCGACCACGTTGCATCAGATCCTGGAATTGACTGCGCCGCAGTCGGGTTCGATCGAGGTCCTCGACACCGACGTCGCGACTCTCGACTCGCGGTCCCGCCGTGCCCTGCGCGGCGATCTGCAGGCGGTGTTCCAGGACCCGGTCGCCTCGCTGGACCCACGGCTGCCGGTGTTCGAAGTACTGGCAGAGCCGTTGAGCGCCAACGGTTTCGACAAGAAGACCATCGACGACAGGGTGGCCGAGCTGCTCGGTATCGTCGGCTTGCGGCGGGAGGACGCCGCGCGCTATCCCGCTGAGTTCTCCGGTGGGCAGAAGCAGCGCATCGGTATCGCGCGTGCCCTGGCGCTGCAGCCCAAGATCCTCGCCCTCGACGAGCCAGTCTCGGCGCTCGACGTTTCGATCCAGGCGGGCATCATCAACCTGCTGTTGGACCTGCAGCAGCAGTTCGGGCTGTCCTACCTGTTCGTCTCCCACGACCTTTCCGTGGTCAAGCATCTGGCCCATCGGGTGGCGGTGATGCACAAGGGCGCGATCGTCGAGCAGGGCGACGGTGACCAGGTGTTCAGCAGCCCGCAACACGAGTACACCCGCCGCTTGCTTGCCGCGGTTCCGCAACCGGAGGTGAATCGCCGCTAGAGTCGGTGCGCATGAGCCTCCGACGCATCACTCAGGCCCTGGGCATGGCAACTGTAATCGCTGCCCTGACCCTGACCGCCTGCTCCGACAGCAACCAGGAGGCGCCATCGGCGGGCGGATCCGCAGAAGTCGGCAGCACCAACGACGTCAACCCGCAGGACGTCGCGAACCTGAAGCAGGGCGGCAACCTTCGGCTGGCGCTCAACGACTTCCCGCCGAACTTCAACTCACTTCATATCGACGGCAACACCGGCGACGTCGCCTCGATCGAACGCCCGACGATGCCGCGGGCATTCCGGATCGGCGCCGACGGCTCGGCCTCGGTCAACACCGATTACTTCACCAGCGTGGAGCTGACGAGCACCGACCCTCAGGTCGTCACGTACACCATCAACCCCAAAGCGGTGTGGAGCGACGGGACCCCGATCACCTGGGAGGACCTCCAATCCCAGATCAACGCCACCAGCGGCAAGGACAAAGGTTTCGCGATCGCGGCCACCAACGGCAGCGATCGCGTGGAGAAGGTGGAACGCGGTGTCGACGATCGACAGGCCGTCATCACGTTCTCCAAACCCTGGTCCGACTGGAAGGGCATGTTCGCGGGCAGCACCATGCTGCTGCCGAAGAGTTCGACGGCCACTCCGGAGGCGTTCAACCGAGCGCAGCTCAACGGGCCGGGCCCGTCGGCGGGGCCCTTCCTCATCTCCAATCTCGACCGTGGCGCCAAGCGGATCACGTTGACGCGCAACCCCAAATGGTGGGGTGAGGCTCCGCTGCTGGACAGCATCACGTACCTGATCCTGGACGACGCCGCGCGCATCCCGGCACTGCAGAACAACACGATCGACGCCACCGGCCTCGCCACGCTCGACGAGATGGAGATCGCCAGGCGCACCAACGGCGTCGCCATCCGCCGCGCCCCCGGGCTGGGCTGGTATCACTTCACGTTCAACGGATCCCCGGACCGGATCCTGGCGGATCCAGCACTGCGACGCGCCGTCGCCCGAGGCATCGATCGCAACACCATTGCCGCGGTGGTCCAGCGGGGGCTCGCCGACAACCCGGTGCCGCTGAACAACCACATCTACGTCGCCGGCCAGGAGGGCTACCAGGACAACAGCGGCGTCGTCGCCTTCGACCCCGAAAAGGCGAAGCAGGAACTGGATGCGTTGGGCTGGCGGATGAACGGCCAGTTCCGCGAAAAGGACGGTCAGCAGCTAATCATCCGCGATGTTCTCTTCGACTCGCTCGGAACGAGGCAGTATGCCCAGATCGCGCAGAACAACCTCGCCCAGATCGGCGTCAAGCTCGACCTCGACATCCGGCCCGCGGCGGGCTTCTTCACCGATTACGTCACGGTCGGCAACTTCGACATCGCCCAATTTTCATGGAGCGGTGACGCTTTCCCGCTGTCGAGCCTGACGCAGATCTACCGCACGGGCGCGGAGAGTAACTTCGGCAACATCAGCAGCCCGGCGATCGACGCCAAAATCGAGGAGACGGTGAGCGAACTGGATCCCGCAAAAGCCCGCACGCTCGCCAACGAGTTGGACAAGTTGCTGTTCGAGGAGGTGTTCAGCCTTCCGCTGACGCAGTCGACCGGAAACGTCGCGGTGCGAAGCAATTTGGCGAACTTCGGCGCGTTCGGCCTCGCCGACGCCAACTACGCGACGATCGGCTTCATGAAGTAGCTCTGCGCACGGTTCGGGGAATCGCCCCGGGCACCGCCGATTCGAGGGTTGCCGCCGCCTCGATACCCCAGATCAAAGCGCGCACGCCGAGCCCGGCGGGTTTCGAATCAAGGGCGGCCTCGCGTTCGGGGAGCGTCTGGAACGTGCCGTCGTAGATCTCCTTGACGATGCCCAGCGCCGCCCTTTCGCGCAGGTCGACGATGCTGTGCCCCGCGGTCGCCAGGTTGACCAGGACCGCGTTCGGGATCAGCGACGCGACCCGCTGTGCCACCGTCGGCGGCGTGATCAGGTCACGACCTCCCGAGATCACCACCGTGGGCCAGGTGAAGTTCGGCATCTGGGCGACCAGATCGAAGGGCTCGGCATCGAATTCTGTTGCGCCTGTGTCGGCTTCGCGATATGCCACGGCGGGGTCGAACGGCTTGCCGTCCGGCGTCGCGCCATAGTTCAGCTCGCGGTACGCGATGCGGTTGACGAGGTCGGGCTCGTTTCGGTATGGCGCCTTGCGCTCCAGCACCAGCCGGGTGGCGTGGGCCATGCCCGACCACAGCCAGTGCTTGCCGGTCAGCAGCAGATCGAGTTGGCGCCGCAGCAGCGCGGGTCCGGCCAGGCCGTAGACGGCGATTGCCAGCTGGGTGGCTGCCGGCGTCAACTGGTCGTCGCCGACCAACCGTCGCACCTTGGGCGCCAGGTCTGCGGTCTCGGGGTCCTCGCCGTTCCAGAGCAGGCTGCGGGCCGCCTCGCGGACCGCGTCGATGTCCTGGGCGGACAGCACAGGTGAGTCGAGAATCATGGCGTGCACCCGCTGCGGATGGCGTACGCCGAATCCCGCTGCGAGATAGGTGCCGTAAGACGTGCCGTAAACGACCGCTTTGTCGACGCCCGCATCGTCGAGTACGGCGGCCACGTCGTCGACGACCTGGCCGATCGTCAACGCCTCCGGCGGGAGGTCGGCGCCGCGATCGTCGTGGCGGGACAGGCCGACACCGCGGTGCTCGACCATGATGACGTCCAGGCCCTCAGCGGCCGCGCGACGGCGAAAGCCCCGGTACAGCGCGACCGATGCCGCTCCGGGACCACCCGGGATGACGACCAGCGGATGAGCAGACTTGCGCCCGGCGCGCACGTAGTAGAGGTCGAACTCGTCATCTGCGCCGTCCTGGCCGCTGCGCACCGGCCGCCGGACGGCGCGAACACCGGGGAGCGCCGCAAGTTTGTCGTGCGCGCGCCGGCGTCTGGCGTTCATGGTCATCGCCCTACATTCTGCCCGTTGCGCGCCCAGGTTCTATAGAGTCGCGGGACGAATCGAACACCCCACGGGAGCCGAGGCAGCGTGCGAACACAGGAGTTCTTCGAGCGGGCGACGCAGGCGTTCGAAGTGCTGGGCGTGCTGTCGATGATCATCGGGTTCGCGTTCGCGTTCGGACTTTCGCTGATCACCTGGAGGCGCACCAAAAACGGTGGTCGTGCGTTCAAGACGCTGCGGGAATCCCTGGGTGGAGCAATTCTTCTCGGCCTCGAGCTGCTGGTCGCGGCCGACATCGTCAAAACCGTGACGTCGACGCCCTCGCTCACCGACGCCGCCGTTCTGGGGATGATCGTCCTCATCAGGACGGTGCTGAGCATCACGATCGAGATCGAAATCGACGGTGTCGCACCGTGGCGCAAGGCGCTACGCACCGGCCCCGAGGTGCTGACGAGTGCGGCTCGCAGGGCCATGAGTTCGCAGCCCGACTCACCCGCCTAGTGCTCAGGAGCGGATGAGGTCCGCGGCCTTCTCGCCGATCAGCACGCTGGGCGCATGGGTGTGCCCGCGGATGATCGTCGGCATCACCGATGCGTCCGCGACCCGCAGGCCCTCGACCCCACGGACCCGCAACTGCGGGTCGACGACGCTGGCGTCGTCGCCACCCATGCGGCAGGTGCCGACGGGGTGATACAGCGTGTGCGACAACGAGTTCAGCGCGCGGTCCAACGTTTCCTCGTCGAGGTTCGTGGCGTTCAGCGGTCGGGCGATCTTGCCGATTATGCCGTTCAGCGCCGGTGACTTCGCGATGGTCGCGCACATCCGCAGGCCGGCCATCAGCGCGTCGCGGTCCGCGCCGGCCGGGTCGGTCAGGTACCGCGGATCGATGATCGGCTTGTCTTTGGGATTCGAGGACCGCAAGGTGACGGTGCCGCTGCTGTACGGCTTCAACAAGATCGGGCCCATCACGACCGCATGGCCCGGATACGGGTCGCCGAGGCCTTCCTCGAAGTACGGTGCCGGCGCGAATATCAGCTCCAGATCGGGCAATTCGAGATCGGCGCGGCTCTTCACGAAGCCGTACGCCTCACCGACGTTGGATGTGAGCATGCCGCGCCTGCGGATCAGGTAGTTGAGCAGTTCCAGCGGCTTCTCCGCCGCGAACAGGCTGTCGTCTGGCACGTCGAATCCCAGCGGCACCACCAGGTGATCGAGCAGATTGGCGCCGACGTCCGGTGACTCGGCGACCACGTCGATGCCGTGTTCGGTGAGCTGGTCGCGGTCACCGATCCCGGAGAGCATCAGCAACTGCGGGCTGTTGATCGCGCCTCCGCACAGCACCACCTCGCGTTTTGCCCGCGCCACCTGCTTGCGTCCGTCTTTCTCGAACTCGACCCCGACCGCGCGTTGCCCGTCGAACAGCACCTTGGTGGCGGTGGCTTCGGTCAGCACGGTCAGGTTCGGACGTTTGACCGCAGGCTTCAGGTAGGCGTCCGCGGTGCTCCACCGCGCCCCGCGGCGCTGTGTGACGCGGGTTTCGCAGAAGCCCTGCGGCTCATCTTGATTGGGCTCTTCGATGCGGTAGCCGCATTCCTGGACGGCCTTGAGCCATGCGGCCGTGGACGACCGGGGGCTTCGTTGACGAGCGATCGACAGCGGGCCGCCTTCGATACGGCGCAGATACGGTTCCAGACGGGCGTAGCTCCACTGCTCGCCGGCGGCGGCACCCCACTCGTCGTAGTCGGCGGCGAATCCGCGGACCCACATCATCGCGTTCATCGACGAGGAGCCGCCGAGCATTTTGCCTCGCGGCCAATAGATCTCACGCCCGTCGAGCTCTTTCTGAGGCTCCGTGAGATAGTCCCAGTCCATCGGGGTGCGCATCAGCTTGGCGAATCCCGCAGGGATGTGAACAAATTTGTCTTTGTCCTTCGGCCCGGCCTCGAGTACCACGACCGCAGCGGCCGGATCCGCACTCAGACGATTGGCCACCACCGATCCGGCTGAGCCTGTTCCCACAACGATGTAGTCGGCGTCCACCCGCCGGAGTCTATGAGTACTGCGGCGCCATGGGTGCCACTCGCGCGGATTAGATGGTCAGCGCGATGTGATGGGCGCCGTCGACCGCGGCATAGCGCTGCGGACTGCACGTCAGCACGATCACCTGGCCGTCACCGCCCACCGCGTTGAACACCTCACCCATCTTCGCGAGGCGATCGGCATCGGTGAATCCCAGCGCGTCGTCGATCACCACCGGGACGGTGTCCTCCTTGGCCACCAGCGCGGCGCCGGCCAGCCGCGCGACGATGCCCAGCTGCTCCTTCGCCCCACCGGACAGCGACTCGTAGGGGACGGTGCGCCCCGACAGTGTGCGGCTGCAGACCTTCAGGTCACTGTCGATCTCGACCTCGAAGCTCGTGCCGAAGACCAGTCGGCCAAGCCGTTCCACCTCGGTTCGGAACGGGTCGACGTAGCGCAGCCGGGTGGCGTCGCGATGACGGGTGATCACCGAACGCAGCAGCTCCGCGGCACGGGCCCGGCGTTGCACCCGCAGGTAGTCGGCCTCGGCGTGTTCTCGTTCGGTTTCAGCCGCGTCCAGTTGCCCTTTGCGCCCCTCGGTGCCGTACACCTTCAGCTGCGTCTTCACCTCGCGCAGCGCCTCGACCACCTCGTCGTGGGCGCGGCTCACCATTTCGGCGCGACGGGCGGCATCGGTGAACGCGGCAGCGACAGCGTCGGGTTCGGCGCCGGCGAGCTCCTCGCGAAGCTCGGCGACGAGGCTGCTCGCGCGACGCGCCTCCTCCTCATGTGCCCCTGCCTTGACGGCCAGCTCCGCATCGCTGGCCACCGCGCGCTGTCGCGCGAGTTCCTCACGCGCCAGCATGATCTGGGCCTGTTCGGTGACGAGTTTGTCGCGCACCAGCGCGACGCGGGTCTCGCACTCCCCCAGTTGTTTTGCCGCCGCCTCAGCGACCTTGCGGTGTTTTTCCCCCTCGGCGATGGCGTGCGCCACCGCGACGGTTGCCGCGTCGAGCTCGGCGCGAGCGGTATCGGGGTCGACGCCGAACAGGTCAGCGGTAGCGGGCTGACGTGCGGTCAACTCGGCCAACCTGATGCGCAGCTGATCGACGGATCCGTCGCCGGACAGCGCCTCGATCCGGGTGGCCAGTCGATCCCGGGCCGTCGTCAAGTGTTGCCTGCGCTGATCCAGATCGCGCGCGGCGGCGACATCGGGAACACCGCCGGCGGCCAAGGCTGCAGCTAAAACCTCTTGGGCCGCGGCCAGTTTGGCCTGCATCTCCGATGCCGGTGCGCCCGGCGCCACGCGTGCGGTCAGTACACCAGGAACCTCGATGTCGGTCTGCGCGCTGATGCCCGCCGACAACGTCTGACCCGCGGCAAGGGTGTGCGATTCGCCACCGAGGCACACCTCGATGTCGCCGATCGCGACCAACTCGACATGCGCCGACATCAGCTCGACCTGACCCGTTGCCACGTCAACCGCAGACTTCGCGGTCTCGATGGCCCGCATGCCTTCGGCCGTCAGCGCGATGTCGGCGAGCTCGGCCGCGGTGCGCTCCAGATCGCGTTGCGCCCCTGCGATCTTGGACAGCAGCGAGGCCACCCGGTCGGCTTCGTCGCGCACAACAAGTTGGTCGACGTTTCGGCGGGCCGCCTCGACGCGCACCTGGGCGGTAGCCATCGCCGTCCGCGCCTGCTCGGCCACGACCTCGGCCGCCTGCTGTACCTCCGCGGCGGTGGCCAGCTCCTCCGCCGCGGCTGCGGCTGACGCTTCGAGTTCGACAATGGCGGCGGCCCGCCAATCGATCTGTTCGGCCAGCTTGCGCCGCTCGTTGACCGCCGCGACCGACGTGGCGCGGATGGCGTCCGCGGCGGATGCGACCTGCTCGGCCTGCTTGAGCTGGCCGGCGAGCGCGGCGACAGCCTCGGCTGCGGTCTGGGCGGCTACGAGCTGCTTCTCGGCGTCGACGCGTTCGGCGGTCAGCCGCTCCACCTCCGGGGTGAGCTCGGCATGCCGCCGGACCGCGTCGTCGACCTCGGCCATCGCTGCCGCGCACCGGGCCAGTTCCTGGTCGGCGGCGCGCAGGCGGTTCGTCGCGGCGGCCCACTGTCCGGTGGGACGACCGGTTCGGGTGAAGTAGTCGAGGTACTCGGCCTCGACCCGGTCGATCAGCAACGCGTCGGTGCCGTTACCGGCGGCGGGCTGTGCCTCCGACATACCGATGGCCTCGCCCGCGGCGACGTCGAGCGCACGCGACAGCGCATCGCAGCCGGAAAGGTCCACCGGCGAGGTGGACGCGGACTGCAATACGCGCTGGGCCTGCCACAGACAGGTGTCGACGGTCTCGGTCAGCATCGACCGAACCCGCTCGTGCGCCTCATCGCCGGTGAGCTGCTCGCGACGCGGCGCCAGGACAGTCAACTCCGTCTCGGCCCGCTTGTGAAACCGCTTGCGGTACACGAACCGATAAGGGCCGGTAGAGATTTCGGCGGTGATCTCGGCGCCGACGTCAGCGTGCGTCGGCTTGACCTGCTTGACCTCTTTCTTCGACGAGCGGTCCTTGGACTCCAGGAGCAGGTCCAGCGCCTCGATCATCGAGGACTTGCCGATCTCGTTGGCACCGCTGACAACCACCACGCCGCGGTCGGGGAACTCGATCTCGCGATGCGTGATGCCGCGGTAGTTGGTCAAGACCATGCGGTGCAGTTTCACGCCACTCCCCTGTCCGCCAGGCGCAGCAGCAACGCCAGTGCCGAACGCGCAGCGTCGGCGTCATCGCCGTCGGACCTTGCCGCGGCGACCAACTCATCGACCGCGGCCGCCGCGAATCCGCCGATTCCCAGGTTGTCGAACTCCCCGTCAGCGGGTGTCACTGCGATGTCGGACTGCTTGTCCCACACGGTGAGCGCGGCGAACAGACGCGCGTACTTGTCCAGACACGCATCGAGCGCGGCCTTGTCGGTCACCGTCAGAGAACCCGTCAGCCCGATTCGGACGACGGTACGGTCCTTGTCCGGCATCAGATCCAGGTTCAGGTCCAGGTCGGCGATGTCGCGGCTGTTGTCCACCGAGCGGCGCAGCGTCACGAACCGCCACCGGCCCACCGTGTGGGGCTGGACCTGCACAGGCGCGTCAGGATGGGCTTCGTCGAGGTCGACCACCAGGACGTGACCTGGATCGGTTTCGATGTCGTCGTAGTTGGTCACTTCCGGCGAACCGGAATACCAGATACGCCCGGTGGAACCGACCTGCATACGAGAGTGCTTGTCGCCCAACGCCGCATAGTGCACGGCGCCACGGGCGATGGCTGCCTCCAGTGCCGCCAGCCGAATCAGCGACGGCCGGTCCTTGTCGGGGACGAAGATGTCGACGCCGCCGTGGCCGACGACGATGCGGGCGGTTCCGTCGGCAGGCAGGTCGTCGAGTACGGAGGCCACCGGGTCCGCGCAGGGGGCCTTGGACGTCCACGGCGCCGCGACGAGCTCCACGCCGGGCCGCACCACATGCACACCGGACCGGTCGAGGACCGTCACGTTGTCCGGGCACTCCGCGACGAACAGCGGGCTGGTGTAGACCGACGAGGCATCCAGCGGATCGTGGTTGCCCGGCAGCAGATACACCGGGACACCGATGGCGCGCATGGCTTCCAGCGACTGGCTGACCTCCCTTGGCGCGAGTTGGTTGTGCTCGAACACGTCGCCCGCCACGACCACGAACTCGGCTCCGGCACCGGCCGCCAGTTCCTTCAGAGCGGCCACCGCATCGCGGCGCGCGGCCGAATAGCGGGGCTGCGCCTCACCGTTGAGGAAGTAGCGGGTCATACCGAGCTGCCAGTCGGCGGTGTGGATGAATCGCATCTCGGCCCATTCCTTCCACTCGGTGTTTGCCAGGCATCGCGAGTGTAGGTCCGGCCGCCGACATGTCCGGTGAGGCGCGGCGGGCCCCGTCAGTCGGCTTGATCGGCGCGGGTGAGCACGTCCTGATAGTCCGCGAGCTCGATTTCCTCGGCCACCACGGTCCTTGTCCCGTTGTAGACCTCACGCTCGATCTCGTCGTCGGCGTTCGCGACCAGCATGGCCACGAAGGTATCGCCGTTGACGTTGAGGAACGTGCGGAAGATCCCGGCGAACCAATCGACGGCGATGAGCAGTCCGACCGCCTCGAGCGGAAGATCCAAAGAGGTCGCGAGGAACGTAGCCACCACCGGAAAGCCGCCGGGAACGGTGATCGTTCCCATGTTCAGGAGGATGGCCAGTGCCATACCGAGCACGATCGCGCCGAAGCTCAGCTCGATGTCGCCCGACTGCGCGAGGAACATGACGACGATCATGTAGTTGAGGACAGCGCCGTACGAGCCCATCGTCAGACCGACCGACAGCGTGAAGTTGGCGACCTTCTGACTGACGCCGACCTTCTCGACGGTGTTCTTGAGCACCGTCGGGAACGTCACCGCCGAACTCGTCGTGGTGATTGCGATCGCCGTCTGCTCGACGAGCTTGCCCGGCAGTTTCCACGGACTCAGCCGGGTGCGCAGCGTGACGACGACAACGAACAACGCGAAGAGGATGAGGACACCGGCCAGCGTCGCCCCCAGGTATTTCAGCGCCGATGTGACGACGGCGAAGCCCACGTCGCCCGCCAGCGCCGCCAGCAGACAGAACACCCCGATCGGGGCGGCATACATGACGAGTCGAATCATGGTGAGCACGATCTGCTGGATCTGGTCGATGAACGTCAGCACCCTGGTATCGCCGGTCTTGGTGATTTGGTTGCGCAACGCCACGCCGAAAAGCAGTGAGAACACGATGATCGGCACCATCGTCGCGCTCGACATCGCTTCGAAGATGTTCTTGGAGACGAAGTTGAGCAGGGTGTCCTGCCACCCCAGCGCTTCTCCGGCGGACTCCTGAAGCGACGAGTCGACCTCGCCGCTGAACTCGATACCGCTGCCGGGGCGGATGAGGACACTGAGCACCCAGGCGAGGATGGCTGCAACGATCGAAAAACCGAACATCCATTTGAACGTGCGGAACGCGATTCGGCCGGTGCCCGCGCCCGTCATCGAACCGGTCGCGACGATCACCGAGGCCATCACGAGCGGCACGATCGACATCTGGATCAGTCGGATGAACATGTCACCGACGAATTTCAGATTCGCCGCCCACTCGCCGGCGATCAGGCCGAAGGCGAGTCCGGCGACCGCGGCGACACCGATCTGGAGCGCTGGATGCGACAGGGCTTTCATTTCGCGAAGCTATGTCGACGCCGCTACAAAGACGTGGCCGGTTCGTTGCGCCCGTGTATCAGCAGTCCTCGCTCACCCCTGGGATCCCAACAGCGACTCTCCCACAAATCCGCCGGGCGTCGAAACGCCAGGCAGGATCGCGAAAGTGGCCGATCCGATGGTGGTGATCCACTGATTGAGGGCGTCGCCGGCCGCGAGGCGCTGCTGTACCGGGACGAACTGTCGCGCAGGGTCACGCTGGTAGGAGGCGAAGATGAGCCCGCTGTCGGTCGTGCGGTCGTCGCGGGGCGGATCGTCGTAGTTGTACGGCCTGCGCAGGAACTGCTCGTCATCGGTGCGGTGCCGGGCCAGCGCGACGTGGGAATTCGGCGGGATCACCGGTATCCCGTCGACGGTGGCGCCGAGGTCGGGCTCGTCGCTCTCGGTTCGACCGGTCAGCGGAGCACCGGTGTCCAGGCGCCGCCCGACGGTGAGTTCCTTACTGGGACGGTCGAGTTCGTCCCAGGTGTCCATTTCGGCGCGGATCCGCCGGATGACGAGCACCGTGCCGCCGGCGAACCACGGCGCGGCCGCACCATCCGCCCACACATACCGGTCGAACGCCTGCTCGTCATGAAGGTTCGCCGTCCCGTCGACCTGCCCCATGAGATTACGCATGCTGCCGCCCGGCCGATTGGAGCCGTGGGCGTTGCGAAAGCCACTCTGCCGCCAGCGTTGGCGGGTCATGGAGCGGACGTTCTTCAGCAGCACCCGGCCCGCGTGCGCGATGACGATCGGATCGTCGGCGCAGATCTGCAACAACAGGTCTCCCCCACGCCATGCCGGCTCCAGCCGGTCGGTGCTGAAGGTAGGCAGTTCGGTGACCGCTTCCGGTCGCAGGTGTGCCAACCCCACACGGTCGAAAACGGAGGGCCCGAGTCCGACGGTGACGGTGAGTCGGGCGGGTCGCAGCGCTAGCTCGGGTTCGGTGTCGGCCAACGCCGGATCGCCCTGAGTGAGCCGGGCCGCGTCCGATGTCCAGAGCTTCAGGACGGCAGTGAGCGTGTCGCGGGCACTTCGACCGCCCTGCGGGAGCAGGTCGAGCGCGACGAACATCGCGTGCGCCTGCGGCGGTGTGGCGACGCCGCTTTGGTGCGCGCCGTAGAACGGTTCGACCGCGGTGCCGAATCCGCCTGCCGCAGTGGCGGATTGCGCTGCACTGCACTGGGTGAGGGCGGTTCCCGCGGCCACCGCGGCGGCGCCCCCGGCCAGGAGACGCCGCCGGTTGAACATCGGATGCTCACCCATGGCTAGTGATGCCCTCCGCCGGATCCGGTGCCGCCCGGTGTGTATTGCTCGTCGGCACCGGCGAAGTCGCGGATCTGCGCGGTCACCGGAAGGGTCGAGCCGTCCTCGAAGACGACGGCCAGCGTCACGTCGGCACCTGGCTGCAGCGGTTCCTTGAGATCCATCAGCATCAGATGTTCGCCACCGGGGATCAACTCGCGAGAACCGCCCGCCGGCACCGTCAGGCCATCCGCGTTGGGACGCATCGTCATTGCGCCGGATGCATCCGGGACGACCTCGTGCACCTCGACCCGTCCGGCCAGCGGCGATTCACCGGACACGATGCGGGCGTCGTGGCCGCCCGCGTTTGAGAACGTGCCGAACACCGCGGCCATCCCCGTCTCAGCCGAGCTCGCCCACTGGTTCTCGACGGTCACGGTGGACGCCATCAGCTCCCTGCGGTCGCCCGAGGAAGCCGAACAGCCGGTGCCGAGCAGCGTGCAGACCGCGAAGGCCGCGACCCACACCCGACATCTTTTGTCAGACATATGCTTTCGCCTCCTCAGCATCACCGCTGTCGGCGGCGGCCTCGCGCCGGTGGGTTCGTCGCCGCCTGGCGAGAACGGCTTCCACCCCGAGTACGACGAGCAGCGACACCCCGAACACCGGGAACAAGAGCCCGAGAACGACCGCGGCGACGGACACCGCGACCGCCGCACGTTTGGGTGTGCCGGCGCGGGTCGCATCGCTGACCGGACCCGGCAATCCGCTGCGGCCCGAGGGGCGGCGATGCCACCACATGAACAGTCCGGTAAACGCGCTCAGGATCACCCCGATGCACGCGACGGTCGCCAGGATCCGCGTCAGCACTCCAAACTGAGTGCCCATGTGCATCGCGATACCGAAGCTGGTCGCCCGGGACAGCGCCCCGTCATGTTCAGCGGTGGCGTTGCTGATCGTCCGTCCGGTGAACTGGTTGAGGTACAACGTGCGCTGCTCCGAAAGCCTTTGCGGCCACGCGTTGACGACCGTGTAGCTGCCGTACAGCGTTTCCCCGTTCGCGGTGATGTCCGTCGGCGGGATGATCGCGTAGCCCGGAACCATATGCTCGCCCTTGGCAAGCCGGTCGACGTCTGCGAACGACAGACGGTCGGGCACCGAATCGTGGCTGGCCGATGCGTACACCGGATCGTCGGCCGCCGCCCATGCGATGCGTCGGCCGAGGCGGTCGTAATCGCCCATGGACGCCGGCATCGAGGGGGCGTCGACTTCGATCGACGGCGTGATCGTCGAAGAAACCGCCCGCCAATTCTCGCCCCAATACCGTGACCACGTCAGCCCGGAGAGCACATAACAGATGAGGACCACCGCGATCACCACACCGGTGAGCGCATGCAGATCGCGCCACCGGATGCGGCCGCCGCGTCCCCAACGGATCGTCAGCAGCGGCTTCGTCGCCTCGATCGCCCTCGGCCACCACAGGTAGATCCCGGTGGCCATCAGCACAAGGATCCAGAGCGCCGTCAGCTCCATCCACAGGTTTCCGACCCCCACCGGAATCGTCGCGTCGGGATAGGCCGACGGCGAGATCAGGTGCCCGACCGACGGCAGATGGACCTGGGGCCCGTCGTTGCCGAACAGGCGGTGCAGCTGATTGGCCCACCCGACGAGGCCGGACAGCTCACTGCGCTGGCCCAGATATCGCCCGGTGTGCGGGTCCACGAAGACCTGGGTGAGGTTCGCTTCCGCGGCGGGGAGCGAAAGGCCCGCCGGTGGCAGAAAGTCGATCCGTGTCGACTGTCCCGCAGCGGCGGGTGGTGTGACGGCGTCGAGCGTGTAGTCCACACCGACGTGGTGTGTGGCCACGTCGACCTGCTCGTCGAGCGGAATTGTCTCCGGCCCTTCGGCGACGACGTAGAGATCGCGGTTCAACAAGTCGTTGAGCGGCCCGCTGTACAGGATCACCAGGCCTGAACACGCGAGCAACACCAGAGCGGGTGCGGCGAACAGGGCCACCCAGAAATGCAGACGCCAGATGCGCCGCAGCACGGCGGCATCGCCGCGCTTCGCGACTATCGGCTTCATCGAAGAATGCCAAGCACGAGGAGAGGTGTGTCGAACACCTGATTCACATCCTTAAATCGGATCAAGCAAGAAGAGGGAGATCGGTTGCGGCGCATCGATTCAGCGCTGACACAACAGATGACGGCAGCGACACCTCGTCTCAGGCTTCGCTGCTGTGGTGTGTGAGATCGACCGTTATCCGGCCGGGAGAGCCTGCCGAGGCGGCGCACGCATACCGAGACCGGCGCAGAGCAGCACCGACTGTGCGACAACGTCACTGGTTACCAGCGGCAACGCCCGCGCGGCGGGCCGCAAGGCGGCCCGCGCGAACAGTCGCAGCCAGCACAGCACCGACTCGCAGACGACGTAGAGGTATTCGACGGAGGTGATCGCGACGCCGAGCAGCGCAGCGGCCGCGAGATGCGCGGCGACCATCGCAGGCGTGAGTCCCACAGTGTCGCCGTGGTGATGTGATGCGGACGCCATCAACGTGAGGTGGCCCAGCGACTGCGCGACGGCGAGCGCGCCGATCACGCCGAGCAGCCTGCCGCGGCGGCCCTCGAGTGGCGCGGCGGCCAGGATGGCGCCGATGATCGCGCAGACCAGCATTGAAGCGATGAGTCGTCCGCCCTGTGGAACGACCCCGCCTGCGGCGGCGTGAGCACCGACCGTGACCACCGCCGAGCACACACCCACCAGGGCGCCGCGCACCCAGCGCGCCCGTGACTTCGGCGTACTCACGTGGCGAACCTTACCGCCGCTGCTACTACATGAATTAGTAGACCCCAATACGGTGCCACCTCTACGGTGAGACGGTGAGCGACTCCTATCACACGCTGTTGCTGCTTCGCCACGCGAAGTCGGACTACCCGGCGGGAGTGGCCGATCACGAACGTCCGCTGGCACCGCGCGGTATCCGGGAGGCCGCGCTGGCCGGTGACTGGCTGCGAGCGCACGCGCCCGCGGTGGACGCGGTGCTGTGCTCGACGGCCACCCGTACCCGGCAGACGCTGGAACGGACCCGCATCGACGCGCCGACGGAGTTCGTCGACCGCCTCTACGACGCGACGCCCGGCGTGGTGATCGACGAGATCAACGGGGTCGCCTCACGGTTCGACCACGAGGTGAACACGCTGCTGGTCATCGGGCACGAGCCGACGATGTCCGCGGTGTCACTCGGATTGGCCACTGCTGAGGGCAGCAACAGCTCTGCGGCCGAACGCATCTCCGAGAAGTTCCCGACGTCGTCGGTCGCGGTGCTGCGAACCGGCCAGGGCTGGGATCAGCTGGCGCTCAACGGTGCCACGCTGGTCACCTTCCACGTGCCTCGGTGAGATCTCTTCGCGCAAGCGCTCATCGGCGGTAAGTCAGGCGCGGGTGGCGAGCGTCAGCTCCATCAGCTTGAGCGCCATCGCGCAGGCATCGCTGCCCGGGCTCTGCGGGTTGACCCACCAGCCGACCACGCCTGCCGCATCGCTGGCGACCCCGCAGGCGCCGTTCGGATCGTTCGGGCGCATCACGATGGATTCGATACCCGCCACCGACTTGCTCTCGACCTGGTACTCGAGTTGGTCGGCCACCTCGCGTTCATTGGCCAGACTGCCCTGCTCGAACCAGAAACGGGTGATGTCCACCAGTCCCGTCGGGTTCGCGGCCTGCCAGCGGCACACCGCGCCGACGAACGTGCTCTGGATATCCAAGGGATCCGCATTGACCGTCTCGGCGAGGATGTCCTCGGTCAGGACGTCGCACTCCTTCTGCAGGTTCGGGTACTGCCGTTCGGAGTCGTTGTTGCGGGGTGTGTCACCGGACCCCGACTTGGTCGCAGTTCCCTCCACGGTGCTGGTGCACCCGGCAAGCACCGCGACCGCGGCCAGCGCCACAGCAGCAACGCGCGCGGCACCCCGGCGTTGATGGGTAAGTCCGATTCTCATTTGGAGTTCACAATCGACTGGCGGGTGAGTTCCTTGGCGACGTCGCACGGGTCCGGGAACGGTTGCTCGTTGTAGCTGATCGACCACTCGATGAAGTCGTCATCGAACTGGATGCCGATCTCGCACAGGTTGGTTCCGAGCATCGGATCGTCACCGGTGGCGATGAAGCCGTTCTTTCCCTCGATGGTGATGTCCTCGACACTGGCTCGGGTCAGCTCCTCGGTCTTGCGTTCACGACCGATGGGGCTGCCGCGGAACCAGGTGAACGAGAAGTGCGGGCCCAGGATGCTGCCGCCGGCAAGCCACTGACACCCCACCGACGTCTTCGCGGTGTTCACCAGACCCGGGACCCGCGTCTGCGAGATCACCTCCTGGTCGCTGATCCCTCCACATTCGGGGAAGAAGGGGCCGTGGGTCGCGTTGTCCGAAGGTGCCTGACTCTGCGGCACCTCCCCCGGGTTCGACGGCTCGGAATCCGAGCAAGCGGCAAACATCGGAATCATCACCGCGGCCGCCACGGCCAGCGCTTTGGCGTTTCGGCTCGTCCGAGCCGCGCGCGTCGTGGGAGTCACGCCATGCACTGTAGCGGCAGGTCAGAAGGTCAACCACCGACAGGCCGGTTGACCTGCCTATTTATCCAATTCTCAGGTGACACTGCTGGCCACGACGGATAGGCGGTATGCGACAGTAACTCCCATGTTGTGGGCGCTGCTACGACAGTACGCGCGGCCATATCGGTGGCTGCTTGCGTCTGTGGCGCTGCTCCAGTTGATCAGCACCCTGGCATCGCTGTATCTGCCGACGGTGAACGCCTCGATCATCGACGACGGCGTCGCCAAGGGCGATCTGCCGATCATCGTCGAGCTCGGTGGCGTGATGCTCGCGGTCACCGCACTGCAGGTGCTGTGTGCGATCGGCGCGGTGTACTTCGGGTCGCGGGCGGGCTCGGGGTTCGGTCGCGACCTCCGATCGTCGATCTTTCACCACGTCACCGGGTTCTCGGCCGAGGAGGCCGCACGGTTTGGTGCGGCGTCACTGCTCACCAGGACCACGAACGACGTCCAGCAGATCCAGCTGCTCGTGCAACTGACCTGCACCATGCTGATCACCGCGCCGATCATGTCGATCGGTGGAATCTTCATGGCCGTACATCAGGACGCGGGCCTGTCCTGGCTGCTGCTGGTCAGCGTGCCGATCCTGGCCGCCGCCAACTACTGGGTGGTGTCGCACCTGCTGCCGATCTTCCGGCGTATGCAACGACTCATCGACGGCATCAACCGGGTCATGCGTGAACAGCTTTCCGGAATCCGGGTGATTCGCGCCTTCGCCCGGGAAACGTTCGAGCGCAAGCGATTCGCGGAAGCGAACGAGGCCGTCGCCGATGCGGCACTGGAGGCGGGCCGCTGGCAGGCATTGATGCTGCCCTCGACGACGCTCGTCATCAACATCTCCAGCGTCGCGCTGATCTGGTTCGGCGGTCTGCGCATCGACGCCGGCCAGATGCAGGTCGGTTCGCTGATCGCGTTCCTGGCCTATTTCATGCAGATCCTGATGGCGGTACTGCTCGCGACATTCATGCTGGTTCTCATCCCCCGCGCGTCGGTGTGCGCCGAACGCATCGGGGAGGTGTTGTCGACCGAACCCCAGATCACCAGCCCGCAGGATCCCGTGCGGCCCGCGGCCATCGAGGGCGAGATCCGTTTGGATGGCGCCTCTTTCAGCTATCCCGGCGCCGAGCGCCCGGTACTGCAGGATATTTCGTTCACCGCGCGGCCGGGGACGACCACGGCGATCGTCGGATCGACCGGTTCCGGCAAGTCGACGTTGATTTCGTTGATCTGCCGCCTGTATGACGTGACAGCCGGCTCGGTTCGCGTGGACGGCATCGACGTGCGCGAGTTCGATCTCGAACAGTTGTGGGCGGCGATCGGTGTGGTTCCGCAGCGAGGTTATCTGTTCTCCGGGACCGTCGCAGACAACCTGAAGGTCGGCGCGGCCCCAGGAACGGTCGCGACCGAAGGCGACATGTGGCACGCGCTCAAGGTGGCGGCCGCCGACGACTTCGTACGCGCCCACCCCGACGGCCTGGACATGCGCGTCGCGCAGGGGGGCATCAACTTTTCCGGCGGACAGCGTCAGCGGCTGGCGATCGCGCGCGCGGTGATCCGCCGTCCCGCGGTCTACCTGTTCGACGACGCGTTCTCCGCGCTCGATGTCCGAACCGACGCACAGGTGCGAGCCGCGCTTCGGGAGGAGTCGGCCGGTTCCACGGTTGTGATTGTTTCCCAGCGTATTTCGACAATCGCCCAGGCCGATCAAATCATCGTCATCGACAACGGGCGGATCCTCGGTGTGGGTAGCCACGACACTCTGCTGACGGATTGCCCGGAGTACGCGGAGTTCGCCGACTCGCAGGTGGTGGGTGCGCCTTGACGATGGCACGCACCATCCGCGGCGTGGGTCAGGCCCCGACCGAGCGGTCGCGGGACTTCAAGGGTTCAGCGATCAGATTGGTCAAGCAGCTGACGCCGCAGCGGGCGCTGGCCATCACGGTCGTCCTGCTCGGCGTCGGTGGCATCGCGATCGGTGTCGTCGGACCGCGCATTCTCGGACACGCCACCGACCTGTTGTTCAACGGCGTGATCGGCCGTCAGCTGCCCGCCGGCCTGACCAAAGAGCAGGCAATCGAAGCGGCGCGCGCGCGTGGTGACAACACTTTCGCCGATCTGCTGTCCGGAATGAACGTCGTACCGGGCCAGGGCGTGGACTTCGCAGCCGTCGGCCGCACGCTGCTGTTGGCCTTGTGCCTGTACCTGGTTGCCGCGTTGTTGGTCTGGGTGCAGGCACGCATGCTGAACGTCGTCGTGCAGCGCACGATGGTCACCCTGCGTTCCGACGTCGAGGACAAGCTGCACCGAATGCCGCTGTCGTACTTCGATTCCCGTCAGCGCGGCGAGGTCCTAAGTCGGGTCACCAACGACGTCGACAACATCCAGACATCGCTGTCGATGACGATCAACTCACTGTTGACATCGGTGTTGACGGTTATCGCGGTGCTGGTGATGATGCTGACGATCTCGCCGCTGCTGACGCTGCTCACCGTGATCACCGTGCCGCTGTCCCTGTGGGCGACCCGGGTGATCGCACGACGGTCTCAACGGTTGTTCGTCGCACAGTGGGCCAACACCGGGCGGCTCAACGCGCACATCGAGGAGACGTACAGCGGGTTCACCATCGTCAAGACATTCGGTCATCGCGCCCAGGCACAGCAACAGTTCGGCGAGTTCAACGACGACGTGTATCAGACCAGCTCTGAGGCGCAGTTCTTTTCGGGCCTGGTGTCGCCGGCGACAGTGTTCATCGGCAATATCAGCTACGTCGCGGTGGCCGTGGTCGGCGGAATACAAGTCGCGACGGGACAAATCACCCTCGGCAGTATCCAGGCCTTCATCCAGTATGTCCGGCAGTTCAACCAGCCGCTGACCCAGGTCGCCGGCATGTACAACACCCTGCAATCCGGCGTGGCCAGCGCGGAGCGGGTGTTCGAGCTACTCGATACCGAGGAGGAATCCCCTGAGCGTGCGGCGATGCCGCCGTCGCCGGCGGGACGCCCCGGCCGGGTCGAGTTCAGGAACGTCGACTTCAGCTACCGCGAAGACACACCCGTTATCGAGGACCTGTCACTGACCGCCGAACCGGGAACCACCGTGGCGATCGTCGGGCCGACGGGCGCGGGCAAGACCACGCTGGTGAACCTGCTGATGCGGTTCTACGAAGTCGATTCCGGCCAGATCCTGCTCGACGGCGTGGACATCGCCACCGTCAGCCGCCAGTCACTACGATCCCGCATCGGGATGGTGCTGCAGGACACCTGGCTGTTCAGCGGAACCATCTACGACAACATCGCCTACGGCAGACCCGATGCAGAAGAGGACGAGGTGATCGCGGCCGCGAAGGCCGCCTACGTCGACCGGTTCGTGCACCATCTGCCCGACGGCTATCAAACGTGGGTCAGGGGCGACGGCGGAAACATCAGCGCGGGCGAGAAACAGCTCATCACGATTGCCCGTGCCACGCTGTCCGGACCGCAGCTGCTCGTCCTCGACGAGGCGACGAGTTCGGTCGACACCAGGACCGAATTGCTGATCCAGCAGGCAATGGCCGAATTGCGCCGCGACCGGACGAGTTTCATCATCGCGCACCGGCTTTCGACGATCCGCGACGCCGACGCCATCGTCGTCCTCGAAGCCGGTCGCATCGTTGAACAAGGCAACCACGCGCAGCTCATGGCTAAGCGTGGCGCTTATTGGTCTATGACGCAGGCGTAGTCGTCGTAGTCTCGAATCGATGACCACGACACCGAATAAAGCGACGTCGTACACCTTCTGCAGATACTGTTCGGCAGCCTGCGGTCTCGAGGTCACCGTCGAGGACAACAGGGTGATCAAGATTTCACCAGACAAGGAGAACCCGCACAGTTGGCATGACTTCTGCGCCAAGGGCAGGACGGCCAATCAGCTCGTCGAGCACCCGCGCAGGATCGTGGCGCCGATGCGTCGGGTCGGGGACTTCCCCGGCGAGTATGTCGAAGCCAGCTGGGACGAGGCGATCGCCGACATCGCCGCGCGGATGACGGCGCTGATCGACGCCGACGGCCCCGATTCGATCGGCCTCTATTACGGGAACCCGACTGGCTACTCGTCGTCGAACGTGCTGTTCATGATCGCGTGGTTGGATGCCGTCGGCACCCAGAACCGGTACGCCGTCGGTTCGGTGGACCAGAACGCGATGCACGTCGTCGCCGACGCGATGTACGGATCGATTCTGATGGCGCCGGTGTCCGACGTCGACAACTGCGACTACTTCCTGCTGGTCGGCGCCAATCCGGCGGTCAGCGCGTGGAACTGGCTGGAAACCGTGCCCGGCGGCTGGCAGCGCGCACTGGAGCGACAGCGCCGAGGCGCGCAGATCGTCGTCGTCGATCCCCTTCGGACCGAGACCGCGGACAAGGCGGATGTGCATCTGGCCGTCCGACCCGGACAGGACTGGGCACTGCTGCTGGCCATGGTCAAGGTCATCCTCGACGAGCGACTCGAACACGAAGGTGACTGCCGCGATCTCGCCACCGGGGTGGATGAGCTCCGCGTGCTCGTCACCGACGCGGACCTCGACGACCTGGCCGTGCGGTGCGACATCCCGCGCGCCGTCATCGAGCAAGTGGCAAGAAATTTCGCGACCGCGAAGCGCGCGATGGTCGTCACCCGCACCGGTGTTTCACTGCACGTCACCGGCACCATCGGCGAGTGGCTGGGCCACGTGCTCAACATCATCACGGGTCGGATGGACCGGCCGGGCGGGCGCCGGTTCGAACCCGGCTATGTCGATGCGCTGAAGCTGTCCGGCATGGCGAAACCGCCGGCACACAAGAGTCGGCTCAGGGGCACCGACCTGGTCGCGGGTGCCCACGCACTGGCGGAACTGCCAGATGAGATCACGACACCCGGGCCCGGACAGATTCGCGCGATGGTGATCAACTGCGGCAATCCCGTGGTGTCCGGACCGCACGGCGCCAAGTTGGACGCCGCGCTCGCGCAACTGGATCTTCTGGTCGCGATTGACTTGGTACAGCGCGAAAGTCACCGTCACGCGCACTGGTTGCTGCCTGCCGCGCACTGGCTGGAACGCGACGACCTGCTGGCCCTGACCAGCAACCTGCACGACGAACCGTACGTGCAGTACGGACGGGCGGTCGTCGATCCACCGCCGGGGGCCCGTGAGGAGTGGCGCATCTTCGTCGATCTCGCGATCGCGATGCGCAAGCCGCTCTTCGGCGCCAAAGGTATGAACAGTTTCGTGCGGGCCACCCGCGCTCTTGCCAGCCTGACCGGTAGGCCCGGCCTCGAGTTCACCCCGGCGTGGTTGAATCGCCTGCTCGTCGCGACCAGCCGAAAGATCAACGGGCGCAGGGTGAGTTGGCGTGATCTGATGGCGAATCCGCATGGAATGGTGCTGGGTCCACGCGAGTTCGGTCATTTTCGCGGCGCGCTGCGCACCGAGGACAAGATGGTGCACGCCGCACCGCCGGAGTTCGTGGCCCGCACGCGTGAACTGCTCACCGAGCCTGCGCCGGGGCCCCCGGCCGGGTATCCGTTCCAGTTGTCGAACCGTCGCAACCGGCACTCGATGAACTCCTGGCTCAACGAGCTTCCCGGCCTACACCCCTCGGGTAAGCGCAATGACGTGGTGATCAACCCCGAGGACGCGGTGACACTGGGAATCGCCGATGGAGACGCGGTGCGGGTCTTCTCCCCCGTCGGACAGATCGAGTTGACCGCTTCCGTCAGCGATCGTCCCCGTCGCGGGGTGCTGATAGTCGACCACGGTTGGGGCTCAAGGATCTTCGACCCGCGCGGCGGCGCCGATCCGGTTTCCTACGGCGCCAACCGCAATCTGCTCATCGACGACGTGTCCGTCGACCCGCTGTCGGGGACCTCGGCCTTGAGCTCGGGGTACGTGGGTGTCGAGCGCGTTTAAAGCTGTGGGCCCTCGGCGCGCAGATCGTCGACGTTGCGCATGGCGTCGCGTAGCTTGCCCAGCCACTCGTCGGCATGTTCGCCGACCAGCTTGACCGACCACGCCAGCGCATCGGAGCGGGAGCGGGCCACGCCGGCGTCCACCAGAGTGTCGAGTACCTGGCGCTCGGGCTGACGCAAGCGCGTCATCACCGGTACGGCGATGTGGGTGAACAGAACGCGTTCGTAATTATCGTCACCTACCGCCCCGATCTCGACGCCCCACGCGACCTTGCGACCGTAGCGACGCTCGGCTTCATCGGCGATCCGCATGCGCTCCGAACGCGTCTCCTCGCGGAACCGCGCCACTCTGCCGGATGCGTGGGCTTCACTTTCCGCAACGTCGGAGTCGCCTGCGACTTCGGGGAGGCGGCCGATGACGGTGATCTCCTCGCGGTCGACGACGACGGTCGGGTCACCGGTGAACCAGCCTTCGGGCAGGCGACCGGAGAACCAGTCGCCCGCACTGCTCGCGTCGGGTTGTTCGGCCTGCTGCCAGCCGCCGGAGCGGCCCGGCCTTCTGCCGGAGTGATGGTGTCTCATGATTACATGATTACATCGTTACACCGCTGTTGGGACAGCTTTCTCCCGAAGCGAACAGCGCCGTGCGTGCGCGCTACTGCTTGCGGTTCAAGAGGAGAACAGCTCCGCCGCCCAGGACCGCACCGATGAACAGCAGGATGGCCAGGGTCGGACTGACCAGCCACCACACCAGGCCCAGCCCGATGATCACCGGGGAGACGACGAACAGCACCATGCCCGGGTGCTGCTTGATGACCGCGAGGGCGCTTTGCGCGCGCACCCGGTCAATTTCCTTTGCCATCTCACCAGGATGCCAGTCGTCGGTCTAGTTTTGTCTCCATGACAGGACCTAATACCGGAAGCTGGCGGCCCGACCCCGAGGGACGCTACGAACACCGCTGGTGGGACGGCCAGCAGTGGACCGATCAGGTATCACACCAAGGGCAGGTCGTCCGGGCGCCGCTGGGCGCACCTCCTGCCGGGCCCGCGCCGCAGCATCAGCCAGGACCGCCCCAGGCGGCGGTCATGGGCGGGCAGCCGGCCGGCGACGGATTCTCCGGCATCACTGGCGATTTGGTCGACGGACGGTTCAGCGAGAAGGAAGCCAAACCGATCGCGAACCAGAACTCGAAGCTGCTGCGCGTGCGCCTCGGCGAACCGTTCATGGCGCGCCAGGGTGCCATGGTGGCCTATCAGGGCAACGTGGACTTCGCGTTCGAGGGCGGAGGGGCATCGAAGTTCCTCAAGAAGGCGCTGACGGGCGAGGGCCTGCCACTGATGCGGTGCCAGGGGCAGGGCGACGTGTTCCTGGCCGAGCGCGCTTACGACGTCCATCTGCTGAACCTGACGAATTCCGGGTTGTCGATCAGCGGCAAGAACGTGCTGGCCTTCTCGGCGAGCCTCGACTGGAACATCGAGCGCGTCAAGGGCGGCAGCATGGTGGCCGGCGGGTTGTTCAACACGACATTGCGCGGTACCGGTTGGGTGGCGCTCACCACCGACGGCCCACCCGTCGTACTCAACGCCGCTGAGGCGCCCACGTTCGCCGACACCAACGCGGTGGTGGCGTGGTCGGCGAACCTTCAGACCCAGCTCAAGACGAGCTTCAAAGCGGGGGCGCTGATCGGCCGCGGCTCAGGCGAGGCGGTTCAGGTGTCGTTTTACGGGCCGGGCTTCGTCATCGTGCAGCCATCGGAGGGCATACCGCCGGTCACCGCGGCACACTGAGGGCTCACAGCTCCAGCAGCACCGTCACGGGGCCGTCGTTGACGAGTTCCACCCGCATATCCGCCCCGAACACGCCCGTCTCGACCTGTGCACCTAAAGCCCGAAGTGCGTCGGCGAAGGCGGTCACCAGCGGTTCGGCCACCGCGCGTGGGGCGGCGGCGTTCCAGGCGGGACGGCGGCCCTTGGCGGTGTTGGCGTAAAGCGTGAACTGGCTGACCACGAGGATCGGCGCCTCAACGTCGCTCGCCGATTTCTCGTCGTCGAGAATGCGCAGCTGCCACAGCTTTTCGGCCATGCGCTGCGCCTTCGACGTGTCGTCGTCGTGCGTGACCCCTACCAGCGCCACCAGCCCCTGGCGCTCGGGGCGCACCGCTCCGACCACCTCACCGTCGACCCGCACCGCCGCCGACGTCACCCGCTGGACCAGGACGCGCATGGTCGCCGATGCTGCCAGGCACCGGCTGTTTGCATACCCTATGGGGGTATGGTACCTATGGACTCATGAGCACGACAACGGTCACCGTAACCGGAATGAGCTGTGGACATTGCGCCACGTCGGTGCGTGAGGAGATCACGGAGATCCCCGGCGTCCGATCCGTCGACGTGGACCTTGCCAGCGGTAGCGTCACCATCGACAGCGACAGCGTGCTCGAAGCGGCCGCCATCAAGACCGCCGTCGAGGACGCCGGCTACCAGCTGGCCAGCTGATGAAAACCGGACAGAAGGTCATCGCGTTCGTCGTCGGACTCGCCGTGGTATTCGCGATCTCCGTCTGGATCGGCAACGCGGTCACCCCGCAGGAAGCGACGACGACGGCCGCACAAGAGCTGCCCGGCGGACTGCAGACGACACAGGACGGATACACGCTGGCCCTGGACAACTCGATCGCCACCGCCAATCCCGATGTGCCACTGAAGTTTCAGATTCTGAGTGCCACCGGAGCGCCAGTGAAGCGCTACGTCGAGAAACACGACGAACTGCTGCACCTGATCGTCGTACGCAACGATCTTGCGGTCTTCCAGCACGTCCACCCGAAGCTCGACGAGCAAGGCACGTGGAGTGTGCCGCTGAACCTGTCTCGCGCCGGTGACTATCGCGTCTTCGCCGACTTCATGCCATCGGGCGGTCCCGCGCTGACGTTGGGCGCCAATCTGCACGTCGCCGGCAAGTACGACCCGCAACCGCTGCCCCCGGCAGCGCTGACCGCCGAGGTCGACGACTACACGGTGACGCTGCGCGGGACGCCGAAGGCCAACGACGCGTCGATGCTCACCCTGTCGGTCAGCCGGGACGGCAAACCCGTCGACGACCTGCAGCCCTACCTCGGCGCGTACGGGCACCTCGTCGCTGTTCGCGCGCCGGATCTCGCCTACCTGCACGTGCATCCGATCAGCGAGCCCGACGGCGGCACCGCGGTCTCCGGCCCGGACATCGGGTTCCACACGACGTTCCCCAGCACGGGGTCGTACCGACTGTTCCTCGACTTCCGGCATCGCGATGTCGTGCGCACCGCCGCGTTCACCGTGAAGGTCACCGACAGCGCCTCGACGACGGCACCTGCCCCGTCCGGCGGCGGACACCAACACTGACATGTCAGTCGTCGAACTCTCGGTGGACGGCATGACGTGCGCGTCGTGCGCCAACCGAATCGAGAGGAAACTCAACAAGATCGAGGGCGTCATCGCCACGGTCAACTTCGCAACCGAGAAAGCCAGGGTTGAGTTCGGCGACGACGTGACCGCTGAACAACTCGTAGCGACGGTGGCGGACGCCGGCTATCAGGCGCACCTTCCGGTGCCGGATCCCGTGGTGGCCGAAGATGATCCGACCGCCGCGCTGCGGACCCGGTTGCTGATCTGCCTGGCGCTGACGGTGCCGGTCGTCGCGATGGCGATGGTGCCCGCATGGCAGTTCACGTACTGGCAGTGGTTGTCGTTGACATTGGCTGCACCGGTGGTCATCTGGGGTGCATGGCCGTTCCACCGGGCGGCGTGGGCGAACCTGCGGCACGGCACCGCCACCATGGACACGCTCATCTCGATGGGCACGCTGGCGGCGCTGGGGTGGTCGATTTACGCGCTGTTCTGGGGCACCGCGGGCACGCCCGGGATGACTCACGCGTTCGAGCTGACCATCGGCCGCACCGACGGCAGCGGCAACATCTATCTCGAGGCCGCCGCGGGCGTCACCACCTTCATCCTCGCCGGGCGCTACTTCGAGGTCCGGTCCAAGCGACGCGCGGGCGCGGCGCTGCGGGCGCTGCTCGAGCTCGGAGCCAAGGATGTGACGGTCCGCAGAGACGGTGCCGAGCAGCGCATCCCGATCGATGCACTGACGGTCGGCGACGAGTTCGTCGTGCGTCCTGGCGAGAAGATCGCCACCGACGGTGTGGTGGTCGAGGGGCGCTCCGCGGTCGACGCGTCGCTGCTGACCGGGGAGTCGGTGCCGGTTGAGGTCGAACCGGGTTCCGAGGTGGTCGGTGCCACCGTCAACGCCGATGGCAGGTTGGTGGTACGGGCGAGCAGGGTCGGCTCCGACACTGCGCTGGCGCAGATCAGCAGGCTCGTCGAGGACGCCCAGAACGGCAAAGCGCGAGCCCAGCGGTTGGCGGACCGGATCTCGGGTGTGTTCGTGCCGATCGTCATCGCGTTGTCCGTTGCGACGCTGGGCTTCTGGATCGGCACGGGCGGACCGATCGCGGCGGCGTTCACCGCGGCGGTGGCGGTGCTGATCATCGCGTGCCCCTGCGCGCTGGGTCTGGCGACGCCGACGGCGTTGATGGTCGGCACGGGCCGGGGTGCGCAGCTGGGCATTTTGATCAAGGGTCCGGAGGTACTCGAGTCCACGGACCGGGTCGACACCATCCTCTTGGACAAGACCGGCACGGTCACGACCGGCACGATGACCCTGGTCGACGTGATCGCCGCCGAGGGTGTGCGCACCGACGAGGTCCTGCGGCTCGCAGGTGCACTCGAGGAGGCATCCGAGCATCCGGTCGCGAAGGCGATCGCGGCCGGTGCACACGCGAAGGTCGGCGATCTGCCTGCGGCAGTGGACTTCACCAATCTGCGCGGCCTCGGTGTCCAAGGTGTTGTCGACGGCGTCGATGTGACGGTCGGGCGGGCGCGACTGTTCACGCAGATGCCCGAGGAGCTCGCAGAGTCCATGCGCCTGGCGGAATCCGAGGGATCGACCGCGGTCGCGGTCGGCCGGGACGGGGCGGCCCTTGGCGTGTTGGTGGTCGCCGACGCGGTCAAGCCGACATCAGCCGATGCCGTCAAAGAGCTTCGTGCGCTGGGACTTACGCCGATCCTGCTCACCGGAGACAACGAGGCGACGGCCCGCACGGTAGCGGCCGAGGTGGGAATCGACGAGGTGATCGCCGAGGTACTGCCTACCGAGAAGGTCGACGTCGTCAAGCGACTGCAGGCCGACGGCAAAATCGTCGCGATGGTGGGTGACGGTGTCAACGATGCGGCCGCGCTCGCACAGGCCGATCTGGGGCTGGCGATGGGCAGCGGCGCGGACGTAGCGATCGAGGCGAGCGACCTGACGCTGGTCCGCAATGACCTACGCACCGTCGGTGATGCCATCCGATTGTCTCGCAGGACGCTGGCGACGATCAAGGGCAATTTGTTCTGGGCGTTCGCCTACAACGTGGCAGCGTTGCCGTTGGCGGCGGCCGGCCTGCTCAACCCGATGATCGCGGGCGCCGCAATGGCTTTCAGCTCCGTCTTCGTCGTCAGCAACAGCCTGCGACTGCGCCGGTTCAAACCGTCGCGATAGTCAGCCGATCAGCTCGGGGTGGAACTTGGCCGCCATTCGACGCAAGCCGTCTTTCCAGTCGACCGTCGCGGGCCCGATCAGCTCGCGCATATACGAGACGTCCAGCGGATTTCCGCGCAGAGCCTGATCGCTTTCCTCGAACCTCGGCTCCGCACCCACGAGCGAACCCAGGTATGCGCACCATTCCTGGATGCTGACGTACTGCTCGCTGGCCCAGTTGACGGTGGTCGCCGGAACCGACGCGACCTCGAGAAGTTTCGGGATGGTGGCGATGATGTCGTCCTCGTGCATCAGGTTGTAGCGGGCGGGCCCACCTGGCGGGACCGGGATCGGCGAGCCGCCCAGCATCATCTCCATATGGAAGAACGGCCACCCGCCGTTGTCGCCGTAGGGGACGTTCAGGCGAGCGATCACGCTCGGGATGCGCAGAGCGCGCGCCATGGTGCGGACGACGACCTCACCCGCGATCTTCGAGATGGAATACGTTGGGAACATTGGCTTGTGGTTGTCCCCGAGGACGGCGCGTTCAGAACGGGGGGCGTCGTCGGGTGGGTCATAGACGGCGCCCGACGAGCAGTGCAGGAAACCCTTCGCTTCGCGGCAGTGCGCCATCAGGAGTCCGACCGACTCCGCGTTGGCGGCAAGATCCTTGTCCCACCTACCGCTCTTGGCCACCGCCAGGTTGATGACGTAGTCGAAGTCCGTCGGCAGCCCGGTGAAGTCGCCGCTGGCCAGGTTGACCGTCTCGCAGCGCACCCCTGACTTTTCGAGGTCGGCCCTGCCCGCGGAGTCGGTGAAGCGGGCGATCCCCCACACCTCGTTGTCGGCCGCGAGGGCCTTGGCGACGGGAACGGCGACCTGCCCGGTGGGACCGGTGATGAGGATCTTTGTACCGCGCATCGGCTGATCGTAAGCGACCGCGGTGTCGGTCAGAGGGTGGCGTTGACGGGTCCGAGCAACAGACAGTTGGGATCTGTCGTGTAGTCGAAGACCGCGCTGCAGCCCCTGCCCGATGCCTCGTAGACCAGGCCCGGCGTGTACGGCTCGAAGTACACCTGCGCGGGAGCCGCGTCCCGGGACTGTGTGCAGTGGTCGGACTGGCCCTGGATGGACAGGCAGGCCACGCCATACCTGGGTTTCCACGGAGCCAGGCAGCCGGCGGGAGTCAGCGTGGCGGTCACCTTGGCCACACCGTCGACCTGGACGACCTGCGGCGCCGAAAGCGTGAAGTTGCACGGACCCGGATTCGGCGGCGGCAGGGGCAGGGCCTGGGCCGCACCCGCACCGGCGAACCCCGCGGTCAGCACAACCGCTGAGATCAGCCCCATAATCACCCGGCGCATCTCTGGATCGTAAACCCAGGGCCGTCGCATCCGGGCTGATCTGCGTGTAGCAAATACCGCTCAGGTCGACCGACGGACGCGAAACAGCTTGACGTCGGATGAGATGCCCTTGAGACGGCGCGCACCCGCGAAGGACCACGCGAATCGCTCGTCGTCGCCGATGGCCTCGCGCGTCGACTCCGACACCAAAACCGAACCGGGGCGGGCGGCGCCGGTCACCCGGCTGGCGAGATTCACCGGACTGCCGAACCAGTCGCCGGCCCGGCTGACGGCCATGCCGGTCGCCATGCCGGCCCTGAGCCTGGGGTATTCGTCGTCGCCCTCTGTCGCCTCGACCAGTGTCATCATGGCCTCGAGCAGCGGCACCGGCTCGGCACTGACGAGCATGACTTCGTCGCCGATGGTCTTGATGAAACGCACCGGCGGGACCGCGGCCTCGTGCGCGAGGTCGGCCAGGCGGTGCGCGAGCCGTTCGAGGTCTTGCGGCGGCACCACTTCGCCCAGCCGCGTGAATCCGACGAGGTCGGCGAACGCGATGCTTACCAGGCGGGCTCCGGGAAGGCGTTGCCCCTCCGCCATTTCCGATGCGGTGATGGCCTCGGTCTCCAGCAGATGTCGCAGCTGAAGCCGCAACATCTCCTGGATCATGGGACCGAGCAACGGCGCCGCCTCGGCGACGAGCATTCTCGAATTCTTCGCGATGGTCAGCTCGGTGGCCGTCGGCTCGAGAATGGTGGCCAGACCCGCGTAGCGCATCACCTCTGCCGCCCGCGACAGGCCGTCGGCCAACAGTCGGGTGATCTGTACGAGCTGATCGGGTTCGATTCCGAGTTCGATGAAGCGTTGCCCATAGGCCGCGGCTTCGGCGTCCGCACGCGAGTGCACGGCGGCGTCGGGATCGTCCACGGTCGGCAGGCCGATTGCGCGTTGCAAGCGCTGGAGCAGCTCCAGGTCGATGCCGGTCTTCTCGCAGGTCTCACGGGCCGACACGTAGGTTCCGTCCTCACCCAGAACTCGGCGAGCGGCGAGCAACATCGGCATGAACGACGCTCTGATCTGGTCGACAGTGAAGCCTTCGGCGAGCAGCCACCCGATGAGTTCAGCCCGCTCCGTCCGGGCCGTGCCGTCGAGACCGTCGAGCAGCCCGGACGCCTCGATGTCGAAATCTTCGGCCACGGGCTCAACGTATACCGCGGCGCCGTGCGATATTCGGCTCCATGGCCGCGCCAGAGGTGCATGGGCTCCCGCCGATCGTCGGCGAGGGGGCGCACACGTTGATCCTCGGCAACATGCTGAGCGTGATGTCGGTGGCGTCCCAGCAGTACTACGGCAACCCCCGCAACGCGTTCTGGCGGATCACCGGTGAGCTGTTCGGGTTCGCCGCCGACGATCCTTACGACGAACGCAGCGCTGCGCTGGTCGCCAACGGCATCGCTGTGTGGGACGTGCTGAAATCATGCAGGCGCAAGGGCAGCCTGGATTCCGCTGTCGAGCCGGACAGCATGGTGGGCAACGACTTTGGAGGACTATTCGTCGCGCATCCGGGCATCAGACGAATCTTCTTCAACGGCGCCGCCGCCGAGAAGAACTTCAATCGATTTGCCCGTGTCGCACCGGACCTGCCGTACCGGCGGCTTCCGTCGACGAGTCCAGCGCAGACCATGCGCTACGAGGACAAACTGAAAGCCTGGCGTGACGCGTTGACCGCGCGTTAGGACACCGGTGGGCGGCGATCAGCCCACGGCCGCACTTTCTCGATCTGTGCGCTCAGCGACAGCAGGGTCGCCTCGTCGAACGGCCGGCCGACCAGCTGGATCGACGTCGGTATTCCGTTGTCGTCGAAGCCCCACGGCACGACGGCGGCCGGCTGGCCCGTGGCATTGAACATCGCCTGGAACGGCACCCGGGCCGCGACCAACGCAAGCGTCGAGAGAGCGCCGCGGCGATGGTAGGCGCCGATGCGTGACGGGCCCATCGCCGTGCCCGGCGTGATGAGGACGTCCACGTCGTCGAAGATCGAGTTGACGCGTTCGGCGATGCCGGTTTCCGCGCCCCTGATTCGCTTCATGCGCTCGTCGGAGATCAACGAACCGATTCGCGCGAAGTTCCGGGTGCGGGGCTCGAGCCGCTGCGGCCGGAGCAGGGTCTGGACGTCGTCGTGCGCGCCGCGGAAGTACCGGGACAACGCGTGGGCGATTGCAGTCGACGGATAGTCGGGATCGCGGATGACGACCTGATGCCCGAGCTCACGCAACAGCCCTATCGCCTCCTCGAGCGCGACTCGCTGCGGAGCGCCTACCCGCGTCACCACCCCCGTGGGAACCTTGCTGCTCACCGCAATCCTAAGCCTCCCAGGCTCTTTCGCGGCAGCACGGACGAAGCCGGATCCGCCGCTCGTCGCGTCGAGGAACAGAGCGGCGTCTTCGACGGTCCGAGCGATCGGACCGTTGACGGTCAAACCGTTCCAGGCGTCGTCGTGCGGGGCCATCGGGACCCGGTCCCGCTGCGGCTTGAGGCCGAACAGTCCGCACCACGTCGACGGAATCCGGATTGATCCCATGCCGTCGGATCCCAATGCCATCGATGCGAGTCCCGCGGCGACCGCCGCGGCACTGCCGGCGCTGCTGCCACCCGGCGTGTAGTCCGTGTTCCACGGATTTCGGGTGGCACCGAACGTCGTCGTTTCCGCGAAGGGCCACAGCGTCATCTCCGGCACGGCGGTCTTGCCGACGAGGACCGCGCCCGCTTCGCGAAGGCGACGGACGACTTCAGCGTCGGTGGTGCGAGCCGCGCCGTGGGCCGAGGTCCCAAAAGCCGTGATCTGTCCGGCGATGTCGACGTCGTCCTTGATGGCGATCGGTACACCGAGCAGCGGCAGTCGTTCACCGGCGTCGAGGCGGGCCTGTGCGACGGCCGCATGCTCGCGCGCGGTGTCGGCGAACACGACCCGGTAGGACCTGAGTTCGGGGTCGAAGCGACCGATGCGATCCAGATAGACATCGAGCAGCGCCGGCGCGGTGACGGTTCCGTCTGCGAGCATGCGGGCCTGCTGCGCGGCGCCTGCGAAGGCGAGTTCATGATCGTCCATTGAGGCCGAAGCATAGAACGGCAGCCGAGCGACAAAGTGGAAGTCCACGGAAGCCGTTTCAAGATCGCGGACCTTTGCGGGAGCCACGGCGCGACGCGCGACGCTTCGATGGTGTGCCCGGCTAGCGAACTGCCATGCCGCCCCTTGATGACCAGCAGTTAATTTTCAAGCCAGTGACCAGGCCGTCGATCAATGAAGGCCACCCGAATCGATCTGTTTGCAATTTACACATAGGGCAATTCTTGTTGCGGCCAAAAAGCGAAAACAATACTTTATGAAACGAAATTCAACGCTGTTCAAAGCCCTAAATCACATCCTAGTCGGTGCCGATACGAGTGATCGGTCTTCCACGGACTCTTTGCCACAAAATTTGAAATTCGTGCGCGGGAAACACAACTATGATCCTTGACACACCTTCTAGCAAAGATCTAGTGTCCGCACCACGCAACTGATCATGTCTCCAGCTCGGAAGAGGAGAAGCGGATGGCTAGGGCTCGGCGCAATGCGCGCACGCGGCGAAAGACGGCGGGCGCCCACCGGAAGGTGCCTGCCCGGCGGACCGCACTCGCGAGCTCCGTGGCCGCCGGTGGTGCGGTGCTCGGTATCGGCGCAGCCTCCTACCTGGGCGCCCCCACAGCGGAAGCATTGTCGATACTGCTGCCCGGCCCGGAGGTCGATGGCGCCGGAAGCGCGACGCGAATCAACATTCTCGAAGGCAACGTCTTCAATCCTCAGTTCGGGCTCGACGGGAACAACAGCAGCTCGAACCTGATCATCGGCAGCGCGGTGCTGAACCGGTGCTACAGCTTCATCGACCGACTGCTGTCGCTACAGATCAACCTGAGCGGTACGACAGGCCGCGTCGTCAGCACTCAGGTCAACATCCTGTCCGACAACGTCTTGAACCCGCAGCTGAGCTTGTCCGGTGCGAACATGAGCAACAACGTGCGCGTCGCCAACGTCGCGATGGACAACGGAAACGACACCGTCAGCGACGTGACAGGGACTGCACTCGGGGCAGGCAACGGCAACACCGTTCAGTACTCACTCCTGTCCGGAAACATCTTCAATCCCCAGATCAGCCTGATCGGCGCCAACATCAGCAACAACGTCACCGTCACCAACGTCGCGATGGATAACGGAAACAACAGCGTCGCAACGACGTCAGGCGGCTTACTGCCGTTCCTGGGCGGTGGAGCCGGCAACGGCAACTCCGCTCAGTTCTCCCTCTTCTCCGGCAACATCTTCAACCCGCAGACGAGCCTCACCGGCGAAAACATCAGCAACAACGTCACCGTCACCAACATCGCGATGGGCAACGGCAACGGCAGCCAGGCAATCTCGACGGTCGGTAATTCGTTGGGCTCGTTCGTGTTCGGCGGCGGTAATGGCAACAGCCACCAGTACGGGTCCTTCGTATCCAATATCTCGAATCCGCAGTGGACATTGGGCGGCGGTAACACGAGTAACAACTCAGCCACCACCAATACCGCTGACGGCAACGGAAACGGGAGCACCAACGCCGTGACGGGTGGTGGTCTGGGCAGCGTGGTCACCGGGACCGGCAACGGCAACACGAACCAGGTGGCAAACGGCTCGGGCAACATCCACAACGACCAGGTGAATATCGGTCCCGGCACCGGCGCCCCGGGGGGTTCGAGCACCACCGCTGCGAAGGACTTCGAGGACGTCATGTCCCTTGTCTCAGGCTCTGCCGATGCCGATGTCGATGCCCGGACCGCAAACTCGAGCCTCGCATCCGCGGCCAGACCGTTCCGCATCAACCGTCAGAGTCAGCAAGAGCGACGAGAGTTGTTCTCTTTCAGCCGAACTGGCGCACGAGCCACGTCGGCGACCCCCGACAATGCCCCGCACGGCGCGGACGGCGACAGCGCGGCGACCGGTGTCACTGGCGGTGTCACCGCCGGTGGCGGCGGCAATGACGACGGTGGAGCAAGCGACAACGGCGGCGATGGCAACGGCGATTCCGCCGCCTGATTCGAAGGGTTTCCAGGGAGGTGTGGATGAAGTGACATCGGGCAGCAGTGTGGGAGATAACGCACTGCCTCCGGCGCCATAAATATCGGCATAGAGCAAAAGCAAAGGAGCTCAAGCGGAATGATCAAAGACAACAAGACTCGAGAACCAGGCAGGTTGAGTCGCACAGTGTCGATCGGCGCGATCGCAGGCAGCGCCCTCGGACTGGGTGCCCTCGCGGGCGCAGCCAGCGCACAGGCGGACAACTGCGTCGATTCAGGCTTCGGCTGCGGCTGGTTCAACGAAGTGTTGAGCCGCAACAACAACCAGATCGGGTCGAACGGCAACGGCATCACGAATCAGTTCGGAGCAGCCAACGGCAACATCGCCAACGGCCAGTTGAACGTCCCGGTTCTCAGCCCCGTCATCGCCGGCGGCAACGCGACCAACGCCGCACCGACAACCGGCGGCGCTGCGGTCGGTGGGGCCGGGACGAGCACGGCCGCCGACGTGGACGTCGTGACGGCGGGTTCTGCGCTCGGCCTCAACCCCGCGCTCGGTGGCATCGGCGCCGGTGGCTCGAATCTCGGCGCGGCGCTGGGCGGTCTGGCACTCGGCGGCTGGGGTGTCGCCGCGGGCGTGCCGGTGTCGACCGGTGGTGTGGCGGTCCCGGTGACCACCGCCGCTCAAACGGGTGTCGGCGGAGCCGGGACCGGCGCGCTCGACGGGCCGGGCACCGGCGGAGACGGGACCGGTGCCCAAACGGTTGGGGGCGCGACCGCTGCCACCGGCGGCACCAGCACCGCGAACTCCGCCGCGGCCGGGGGTGACGCCACCGGTGGCGACGCTGACGTGGATCAAGACGCCGGGGACGGTGAGGGCGGCTCGGCCAGCAGCAGCCAGAACATCACCCGCGGCGGTAATGCCACCAGCACGGGCGGTGCCCGTAGCGGTACCGCCAATGGCGGCACCGCGACCGGTGGCAGTGCGCGCAGCAGCGCCAACGGCAACGCCGGCGGCAACCAGTCCAACAACAACTCCTCGAACAACTCGTCGAGCAACAACGGCAACAACAGCAGCAATAGCAATGGCTGACGAGGTGTGACCGATGCGGCGCCCACCGACAGGTGGGCGCCGCTTTGGTTTCGCTACCGTGGCGGAATGTCCTGTGTGTTCTGCGCCGTCGTCGCCGGCGAATCTCCGGCCATCAAGATCTTTGAGAACGCCGACTACCTGGCAATACTGGACATTCGGCCATTCACCCGGGGCCATACCCTGGTCATCCCGAAGCAGCACACCGTCGACCTGACCGATACACCTCCGGAAACCCTCGCCGCCATGGTGACCATCGGGCAGCGGATCGCGCGGGCCGCGCGACAATCCGGTCTGCACGCCGACGGCAACAACGTGGTCATCAATGACGGCAAGGCCGCTTTTCAGAGCGTGTTCCACATCCATCTGCACGTGTTGCCGCGCCAGAGCGGCGACAAGCTGTCCTTCGCGAAAGGCATGCTTATGCGACGGGACCCGGACCGGGAGGAATCCGGACGCCTCCTGCGGGAGGCGCTGGCGAAACTAGACCCTGCTGAGCAGGATTGACCCATGACGTCACGTGTGCAGCGGGCGATGCTGAAGGTACTGAGCATCCACGACAAGATCTATCAAGGGACCAACGGCTGGGTGGGCCACCGCCTGCCCTTCGCTCCCCCGAACTTGTTGCTCCGCTCGATCGGAGCGAAAACCGGTGCGGCAAGAACGAACTCGCTGACCTATGCCAAGGACGGGGAGGACTATCTGATCGTCGCATCCAATGCGGGCGCCAGACGCTATCCGGCGTGGTACCACAACTTGAAGGCGAACCCGGACGTCGAGATCAATGTGGGGCCCAAACGGTTCCCGGTCACCGCGCGCATCGTCGGACCGGATGACGCCGACTACTCCCGCCTGTTCCGCATCGCCGACGAGAACAACAGCGGCCGGTATACCGCCTATCAGAAGAAGACGACGCGACCCATCAGTGTCGTCGCTTTGACGCCGAAGTCCTGACTAGAAAAGCTCTTTCGCCAGCAATTCCAGTGTCCTGTCCCGTGCGGGCGCGGTCGCAGGGTCAGTCCCGCGGCGCGCAGATGCGGCGGGGTTGACCATGACCTCGTCGACGCCGAACTCATCGGCGAGCGCACGCATCTGCTCGGCCGCCTCGGTCGGCGATCCGATCACCGAGCGTCGCAGCGCGGCGTCGGCGATGAGTTGCTGCTGCGGGCTGACCACCGCAGATTGAGCATCCTCGACGAGGTCCAGCGCGCCCAGCGGTTGACCCGTCCGCAGCCGCGCCATCATCTGCAGGTTCGGCAGCGCCAGCGCCACGGCCTCGTCACGGGTCTCGGCGACGACCGCGTTGACGGTGAGGAAGGTCAGCGGTTCGGGCGCAAGATCGCTCGGCCGGAACTCCGACCGGTACACGGCCAGCGCCTCGGCCGTACCCTGGCCCGAAAAGTGGTGCGCGAACACGTACGGCAACCCCTTGGCGGCGGCCAGGTGCGCTGAGTACATCGACGAGCCCAACAACCACAGCTTGGGTACCGTCACCGCGGCCGGAGTCGCCTTGAGGACGTAGCGCTGGTTCGGAATCGGTACCCGCACGCCGTTGGCGCCCATCAGCGCCACGACGTCGTCGAGATACTCGGGGAACGCTTCGATATCGCGATCGTCGCGACCGGCGGCGCCGCGCAGCGCGAGCGACGTCACGGGGTCGGAGCCCGGGGCTCGGCCGATGCCGAGGTCGATCCGTCCCGGATGCGCGGCCTCGAGCAACGCGAATTGCTCGGCCACGGCCAGCGGCGCATGGTTGGGCAGCATGACCCCTCCGGAGCCGAGGCGCAGCCGCGTCGTGTGCGCGGCCAGATGAGCGATGACAACCGGCGGGCTGGTCGCCGCGACAGACGGCATGTTGTGGTGCTCGGCGACCCAGTATCGGGTGTAACCAAGCCGGTCGGCCGTCTGCGCCAGGTGGGTCGAGGCGGCCAGCGCGTCTGAAGTGGACTGGTCGGTACGTACCGGAACGAGGTCTAGGACGGAAAGCTGCATCTGAGGTTCAACGCTGCGTTGTGCTCGCACGTTCCCGGTCGGGCACGCTATTCGAGAGATGCTAGAGCCTTCGCCCGCTCGAACACGTCGTCGATCATCTGCGCAGTGAGCCGCCCGGTGAATGTGTTCTGCTGACTCGGGTGGAAGCAGCCGATGAGCGTGACCTCACCGAGGTCGGCGGTCACGCCGTGGCCGAAGCGCGGTGCCGGTGATTCGATGGTTCCGCCACCGTTGCGAACCATCTCCAGCGCGGCCCGCCACCCGAACGCGCCGAGCGCAATGATCACCCGAACCGATGCACGCGTCAGGCGCCACTCGGCGTCCAGCCATGGCGCACATGTGATCCGCTCCTCCGGTGTCGGCGCATTGGCCGGCGGTGCGCATCGGACCGCGGCAGCGATCCGAGTGTCGTTGAGCGCCAACCCATCAGCGGCATCGACGCACAGTGCCTGATTGGCCAGTCCCGCGCGGTGCAGTCCGGCGAAGAGGAAGTCTCCGGATCGGTCTCCGGTGAAGACCCTGCCGGTGCGATTGCCGCCATGCGCCGCGGGCGCCAGTCCGACGATCATCATCCTCGGCCGCGGTGACCCCCACCCGGGTATGGGCCGCCCCCAATACGGTTGGTCGGCGTAGGACTTGCGCTTGCCTACGGCGACCTCTTCGCGCCACTGCACCAGACGCGGACAGGCACGGCAGACGGATATCTCGGCGTCGAGTTGCTCCATCGACATCGCCGCGGCCGCCAGCCGGACCACCTGCGCCGACTTGGTCGCGACCGGGGTCACGGGAGAGGCGACGTCTCCCGGCCAACCGGCACCGGGTGGTACCGGCGAGGCGAACAGCGCGCCGGTACGCGGATGGGGCAGCTTCAAATCCACATGACCACTGTGCATGCGCCGCGAAATGGTATGTCGAGCGGCCCTCGCCGCTGTTATCTTCGTCGAGATCAACATGACGACGAACAAGCGCGGCCCGCTCTTTCTGATCCTGTTCTCCGCGCTGATGGCCGGCGCCGGCAACGGCATCTCGATCGTGGCATTCCCATGGCTTGTGTTGCAGCGCAACGGCTCTGCTGTCGAGGCATCGGTGGTCGCGATGGCCGGAACCCTGCCGCTGCTCGCGGCGGCCCTGATCGCCGGCGCCGCGGTGGACTATCTCGGGCGCCGACGCGTGGCGATGATCTCCGATGCGTTGTCCGCGATATCGGTGGCCGCGGTGCCCGTGCTGGCGTTGACGTTCGGGGTCGAGGTCATCAACGTCGCGGTGCTGGCCGTGCTCGCCGGACTCGGTGGCTTCTTCGACCCGGCGGGCATGACCGCCCGCGAGACGATGCTGCCGGAGGCGGCGGGGCGGGCGGGCTGGACCCTGGACCGTGCCAACAGCGTCTACGAGGCGATCTTCAATCTGGCCTACATCGTCGGACCCGGTATCGGCGGCCTGCTGATAGCCACGCTCGGCGGTGTCAACACCATGTGGGTCACGGCGACGGCGTTCGCGTTGTCGATCATCGCGATCGGTATTCTGCGGCTGGAGGGCACCGGCAAACCCGACACGGAAGCGCTATCGGAGAGCGTCTGGGCCGGCGTCGTCGAGGGGCTCCGGTTCGTGTGGCACAACAGGGTCCTGCGCACATTGGCGTTCATCAGCTTGGCGGCCAACGGTCTTTACCTGCCGATGGAGAGCGTGCTCTTCCCCAAGTACTTCACCGACCGCAACGAACCCGCGCAGCTGGGGTGGGTGTTGATGGCCATGGGGATCGGTGGCCTGGTCGGCGCGCTGGGATATGCGGTCCTGTCGAAGTACATGAGCCGCCGCACCACGATCCTGACCGCGGTGATCACCCTCGGCGCGGCGATGACGGTGATCGCGTTCCTCCCGCCCCTGCCGCTCATCCTCGGGCTGACTGCCGTCGTCGGGTTGGTCTACGGGCCGATCGCGCCGATCTACAACTACGTGATGCAGACCCGTGCGCCGAAGCATCTCCGCGGCCGGGTGGTCGGGGTGATGGGGTCACTGGCCTACGCCGCGGGCCCACTCGGTCTGATCGTCGCGGGACCGCTCACCGACGCTGCGGGCCTACACACGACGTTTCTCGCGCTGTCGCTACCCATGCTGGCGCTCGGCGTCGTCGCGGTGTTCCTGCCCGCGCTGCGGGAGCTGGATCGCCCGCACTAGCGCGCTGCGGCCGGTCCCGCCCGTGCGATCCTCGTCAGTTCCTCCCGAGAACTGGCCCCGACCCGCTGACACGCGCGGTACACGTGGCCCTCGACACTCCGGACGGACATCACCAGCCGGTCAGCGATCTGGCGATTGGACAGCCCCGCCACGATCAGTTCGACGATTTCGCGCTGCCGTCCCGTCAACGGCTGACTTGCCGGGCTGCGCAGCGCCGGGGTGCACAGCGAACCGCACGCGTCGCTGAGTTCCTTGGCCAACGCGGCGGCCCACAGACCGCGCTTACGCTGTTGATCGGCGGTGAACGCCACAGCCGCCTGAGCGGCGACGTCGGCAGCGGTCGCGCGGTCACCGATCGCCTGGTAATCGCTCGACGCCCGCAGAAGTCCCTCGCCGTCGTCGACGGCCAACGATTCCGAATGCAGGGCAACGGCTTTGGCCAGCGGCAGGTCCAGTTCGTTCGCGAGCTCGCGGGCCCGTAGCGCGCCGGTGACGTCGCCCCACTGTGCCGCCGCCTGCAGGCAGGCCAGCTCGTGCGTCGGCTGTTCGCGTTCCCGCGCCTGAATTGCAGCCGATTTCACCGCGGCGACCGCCTCGTTGACACAACCGTTCGCGGCCAGCGACCAGCCCGTGGCGATACTCAGCGCGGTCTGCATGAAAAGAAAGTCGGGTGGGACACTGGACTGCGCCTCGACGATCGCGTCCTTGGCCGCTTCCGCCTCGCCGAGCTTCGCATGCGCCTCGGCGAGCAGGAAACACGTAGCTGGCCGCAAACCAGTTGTGACGCCGTGCCTTTCGACGCCGGCGAGCGCCTCGTGCAGTAGCTTCACCGCGGTCCTGACATCGCCGCGCATCAACTCGGCGACGCCCATCAGCGACGCCAGGTTGGCATAGGCAAGGCCGGGCACCTCGCGAGCCGAGTCGGCAAGGCGTTCGACCATCGCCACGCATTCGTCGGTCCGCCCGGTCAGCCTGCAGGCCCTGGCATAGACACTGCCGAACCAGAACCGCATGTGGGATGCCTGGAACGACGTGATGGCACGGTCGAGCGCGTCCTGCGCGACCGTGGTGAGGTCGTCCCCGCGGCCCAACGCACCCAGTGCCATGGTGAGCGCCACCGACGCCATCATCGCGTGGAAATCCGATAGTAAGCCGGAATCCAGTGCCGCTGTGGCCTTTTCCGCAGCCGCCCCGCATCGGGCGGACACCGCGTCAACGCATGCTTCCACCGCCGTCCGCGCCGCCGCGTCGGCGGGCGATTCGGAGTCGCGGGCCAAATCCTGCAGCAGCGCCGCGGCATCGGTGCACCGGCCGAGCATCCAGATCATGTTGGCGGCTCGCAGCGTCACCCATTGATCCGCCCCGGCCGCGCCGCCTTCGTCGATCTCACGCAACACGTTCTCGGCCTGGGGGCCGCGACCGAGAAGAAGCAGATTCATCGCTCTCACCCCGAGGGCGTCCGGTGCCCCGGCCGACGCCGCCGAGGTCGCGAAGCGGTCGGCCAGATCGAGATCCAGCAGAGTCATCGCATACTGCGCGGCCCGCAGGCACAGCTGCGGATCCGGTGGAAGATCGGATTCGAGGGCAAGCAAGGCCCTGCGCACCGTCGCCTGTGAATCCGCGTCCGCGTCCTTTGCGAGTCGCTGCGCCAGCCGTCCGCGGATTTTCGACAGGTACATCTCACCGGCGGCGGCCCGGCGGAGTTCGCCGTACAGCGGGTGGGCGAGACGGGCCATGAGTTGATCGCCGGATCTTTCAATGGTGATCAGGCGCATCCGCTCGGCATCCTCGAGATCGCCGCGTCCCACCAGATCGCACAACACATCGACGGCCAGTGGTTCGCACTGTGACAGGAGGTCGACGACCATGGCCATCTCTGGTGTGAGCTCGTGCAGTTGCCTACCGACCATGTCGCTGATGCTCTGCGACACCGCGACGTCGCCGTCCCACATCCAGACGCCGGCCATCAGCCGCATCCGGCCCGCGGTGACCTGGTCCTTGACGAGTTGGTGCAGGAACAGCGCGTTTCCGCCGGTGAGCTTCCAGAAACGGCGCGCGCTGCGGGCGTCCACCACGCCACCGAGAGCGGTCTCGATCATCGCGCGTGTGGCGTCGACGGTCAGCGGCTCGAGATCCAGACGTGCGAGCAGGCCGTCCTTCCACAGCGCGGTGATGGCATCGGGTGGTTTCGTGCCCGCCCGCAGCGTCACCACGAGCCGGGCGTTATGGGTGTTGGCGAGTTGATGAACGACATGCGCGGACAGTCCGTCGAGCAGGTGCGCATCATCGACGCCGATCAGGACGCGACCCTGACGCTGTTGCGCGACAAAAGAATTGATCACATTGCGCACATTGGGCATGGGGTCGGCGATCGCATCGCCGATCAGTGCCGTGAACGCACCCAGCGGGAGTGCCCGCGCCGACTCGGTACCGACGATCCAGTTGGTGCGCTCCCCCGCCGTCTCGGCGCGCGAAAGGACTTCGCGTGCGAGCCGGGTCTTTCCGACCCCCGCAGCGCCCACGATCACGACGCCTGAATTCTTGCTTCCCCCGCTGAGTGCGCGACGAATCGCCGAAAGCTCGCTGTCGCGTCCCGCCAGCGGATCCCCGCTGATCACGGCGCGACTATAACGCGCCCGACGTGCTCGTCGGTGTGAATGACAGGGATTCTCGCGACGGCGTTTGGCATCAAGCGGGCGCCGGGTAACCGGATCACGATGTGACGCGCGCCACAATCGAGGGAGCCATGTACCAGCAAGTTCTTGATCCAGTCGCCAACTCACTCGCCTGGAGTGCGGTAGTCGCCGCGCTGCCGCTGCTGCTGCTGTTCGTGATGCTGGGCGCTTTGAAGGTCACGGCCTGGGTGGCGTCGCTGATATCGCTGGCGGTGAGCATCGTGATCGCCGTCGTGGTGTACGGCATGCCGATCGGACAGACCTTGCTGGCTGGCACCGAGGGTGCCGCGTTCGGGTTCTTTCCGATCCTGTGGATCGTCATCAATGCCATCTGGGTGTACCAAATGACCGTCGAGACGGGGCATTTCGACGTCTTGCGCCGCTCGTTCAGTCAGGTGAGTGACGACCAGCGGATTCAGGCCATCATCATCGCCTTTTCGTTCGGCGCGCTGATCGAGGCGTTGGCCGGTTTCGGCACCCCGGTGGCGGTCACCTCGGTGATGTTGATGGCGCTCGGCTTCAAACCGCTGAAGGCCGCCGTGATCGCGTTGGTGGCCAACACCGCGCCCGTCGCGTTCGGTGCCATGGCGACTCCGATCATCACGCTGGGCAAGGTCACCGAGATACCGGTCGACACGCTCGGCGCGATGGTTGGTCGGCAGACGCCGATTCTGGCGCTATTCGTTCCGCTGGCGCTGGTCGCCATCGTCGACGGCTGGCGCGGCATCCGGGAGACGTGGTTGGCGGCGGTGGTCTGCGGATTCGTGTTCGCCGTCGCGCAGTACGCCACGTCGAACTTCTTGTCGGTGCCGCTGGCCGATGTGGTCGCATCGCTGCTGTCCGCAGCCGCGGTGGTCGCGCTGGTACGGGTCTGGCGGCCGCGGCACGCCTACACCGAACAGCCCACCCCCGTCGCGGGCGGTGCGGCCGACGAACCGTCCGCGGACTTCGCCCAGCGGGTCGAGAACGCCGACGCCCGGCACGATTCGCGGTCCGACGTCGTTCGGGCGTATGCGCCGTACGTCATCATCATCGCGGTTTTCGTCGTATGCCAGATCTCCGCGGTGAAGAGCCTGCTCGACAAAGCCACGTTCGCGTTCAATTGGCCGGGACTCGATGTCGTCGACCCGGACGGCGACCCGTTGTCACTCACCAAGTTCAGCCTGAACCTGCTCACCACGCCGGGCACTCAGATGCTCGTTGCGGGCATCCTCACGATGGTCGCATTGAAGCTGTCCGCGCCGCGCGCGCTGAAAGCGTACGGCGCGACACTGCACCAACTCCGGTGGGCGATCGTCACGGTGATGGCGGTGCTGGCGTTGGCGTTTGTGATGAACCTGTCCGGTCAGACGATCACTCTCGGCACGTGGATGGCCGCGACGGGTGGATTGTTTGCGGTGATCTCACCCATCCTGGGATGGCTCGGCGTCGCCGTGACAGGGTCGGACACATCGGCGAACTCACTGTTCGGCGCGCTACAGGTGACCGCAGCCAATCAGGCCGGGCTCTCGGACGTTCTGATGGCGGCCTCGAACAGCTCGGGCGGCGTGCTCGGCAAGATGATCTCACCGCAGAACCTTGCGATTGCGGCCGCGGCCGTCGGTCTCGACGGCAAGGAAGGCGACATCTTCCGCAGGGTCGTGCTGTGGAGCCTGGGCTTCCTGCTCCTGATGTGCATCCTGTCGGGGCTGCAGGCCACTCCGGTGTTGTCGTGGATGGTGCCGTCATGACGTTCGACGCTGCTCGTAGCATCGACTCATGAGTGCGGATGCGCTGGCCGGCCTGATTGCCGAGCTCCCCGAAGGTGCCGTCGTCATAGATCCCGACATCTTGGCGTCCTACCGCCAGGACCGCGCCTTCGACCCGAATGCGGGAACACCACTGGCCGTGGTGCGGCCGCGGTGCACCGAAGACGTGCAGGCGACGCTGCGGTGGGCCACCGCCAATCGGGTGGCCGTCGTGCCCCGCGGTATGGGCACCGGTTTGTCCGGCGGCGCAACCGCGTTGAACGACGCGATCGTGCTGACCACCGAGAAGATGCGCGACATCACCGTCGACCCGGTGACCCGCACGGCCGTCGCGCAGCCCGGCCTGCTCAACGCCGAGGTCAAGGCCGCGGTCGCCGAGCACGGGCTGTGGTATCCGCCGGATCCGTCGTCGTTCGAAATCTGTTCCATCGGCGGCAATATCGCCACCAACGCAGGCGGGCTGTGTTGTGTGAAATACGGCGTCACCACGGACTACGTCCTCGGGCTGCAGGTGGTCTTGGCCGACGGCACCGCGGTGCGACTCGGCGGTCCGCGCCTGAAAGATGTCGCCGGGCTCTCGCTGACCAAACTGTTCGTCGGCAGCGAGGGCACGCTCGGCGTCATCACGGAGGTGACACTTCGCCTGCTCCCGCCGCAGCGGGTGGCCAGCACTGTCGTCGCCACGTTCGATTCCGTCGAGGCCGCAGCGCAATCCGTCGTCACCATCACCGGCAAGATGCGGCCGTCGATGCTGGAGTTCATGGATTCGGTGTCGATCAACGCCGTCGAAGACAAGCTGCGGATGGGGCTGGACCGGACGGCCGCCGCGATGATGGTCGCGGCGACGGACGACCGTGGCGCCACCGGCGTCGAGGATGCCGAGTTCATGGCCGAGGTGTTCACCAAATACGGGGCGAAAGAAGTGTTCACGACCGCGGATCCCGATGAGGGTGAGGCGTTCGTCGCGGCCCGAAGATTCTGTATACCCGCCGTGGAGATGAAGGGCTCGCTGCTGCTCGAGGACGTCGGCGTTCCGTTGCCCGCGCTGGCAGAGCTGGTCGGCGGCGTGGCGAAGATCGCCGCGAATCACGACCTGTTGATCTCGGTGATCGCGCACGCCGGCGACGGCAACACCCACCCGCTGATCGTCTACGACCCCGCGGACGCCGCGATGACCGAACGCGCCCACCAAGCGTTCGGCGAGATCATGGATCTGGCCGTCGGCCTCGGCGGCACGATCACCGGCGAGCACGGCGTGGGCCGGTTGAAGCGCCCCTGGCTCGAGGGACAGATCGGCCCGGATGCGATGGAGCTCAATCGGCGCATCAAGGCGGCGCTCGACCCCGACAACATCCTGAACCCCGGAGCCGCGATCTGATCGCTGTGCGTTATCTGCGACAAATCGGGCAGTCTGCTTCTACCTATTGACACTCGGGGTGCGCTGTCGTACCAATGAGACATGACGGCAACTCTGTCTCAGAGCTCACCGGTCGGTTTTCAGCTAGCCTCCGCCAGCACCTGGGCCAACCCGTGGGGTATGTACCGGGCGCTGCGTGACCACGACCCCGTCCACCACGTCGTGCCCGACGACAGGCCTGACCACGACTACTACGTCATGTCGCGGCATGCCGACATCTTCGCGGCGGCGCGCGACCACGAGACCTACTCCTCAGCCCAGGGTTTGACGGTCAACTACGGGGAACTCGATCTCATCGGCCTGGCCGACAACCCGCCGATGGTCATGCAAGACCCGCCGGTGCACACCGAGTTCCGCAGGCTGGTGTCGCGTGGCTTCACACCCCGTCAGGTCGAGGCCGTCGAGCCCAAGGTGCGCGAGTACGTGAGAGAGCGGGTCGAGCGCCTCCGTGCCAACGGTGGCGGCGACATCGTCGCCGAACTGTTCAAGCCGCTGCCGTCGATGGTCGTCGCGCACTATCTCGGCGTGCCGGAAGGCGACCGCGACAAGTTCGACGGCTGGACTGACGCGATCGTCGCGGCCAATACCGCCGAGGGTGGCATCGGCGGAGCGCTCGGAAATCTCGGTGACGCGCTCGGCGAGATGATGGCCTACTTCACCGCGCTGATCGAAAAGCGTCGCGTCGAACCCGAGGACGATACGGTCTCGCACCTCGTGGCGGCGGGCGTCGGCGCGGACGGCGACATCGCCGGTGTGCTGTCGATTCTCGCGTTCACCTTCACCATGGTCACCGGCGGAAACGACACCACGACCGGCATGCTCGGCGGCTCCGTGCAACTGCTGCACCAGCGACCCGACCAGCGAAAGCTGCTGGCCGACAACGCCGATCTGATCCCCGACGCGATCGATGAGTTCCTGCGTCTCACCTCGCCGGTCCAGATGCTCGGCCGGACGGTGACCCGCGACGTCACGGTCGCAGATACCACCATTCCCGAGGGGCGGCGCGTGATGCTCCTCTACGGATCGGCCAACCGCGACGAACGCCAGTACGGCGACGATGCGGGTGAACTCGACGTGACGCGTAAACCACGCAACATCCTCACGTTCAGCCACGGCGCGCACCACTGCCTCGGTGCCGCCGCCGCCCGGATGCAGTCCCGCGTAGCGCTGACCGAGCTCCTGGCGCGGATCCCCGACTTCGAGGTCGACGAGGACGGGATCGTCTGGGCCGGAGGCAGTTACGTGCGCCGCCCGCTGTCGGTTCCGTTCACGGTCATCCGCTGATGGCCGGCGACTGGCTGGCGGCGCGGCGCACCGAGGTCGCCGCCGACCGGATCCTCGACGCGGCGGGTGAACTGTTCGCCGCAAAAGAGGCCGCGACCGTCGGCATGCACGAAATCGCTTCCGCCGCAGGGTGTTCGCGCGCGACGCTGTACCGGTACTTCGAGAACCGTGAGGCGCTCTACACCGCGTACGTGCACCGCGAGGCCTACCGGCTCTATCGCGAGATGACCGACCAGATCACCGCGCTGGTCGATCCCCGTGAGCGTCTGATCGAAGGCATGATCGCCTCACTGCGCAATGTTCGCGAAAGTCCGGCGCTGGCATCGTGGTTCGCGACGACGCAGCGACCGATCGGCGCGGAGATGGCTGAGGAATCTGAGGTCATCAAGGCGTTGACTGAGGCGTTCGTCATCTCGCTCGGACCCGACAACCCCGAACTGGTCGCACACCGGTCACGCTGGCTGGTGCGCGTCATGACGTCGCTGATGCTGTTCCCCGGGCATGATGAGGACGACGAGCGGGCGATGCTCGAAGAGTTCGTCGTGCCGATCGTGCTGCCCGCGGCATGCGAGCGGCTGGGCTGACGCCCGCGGCCTAGTTGCATCCGGAGGCGTTGACAAACCGGCCGTTGTAACCGACACACCCGGTGACGTTCGGAGGCGGCGGCGGGTCGTACGGCATCGGCGCGTAGTACGCCGGCGGCGGAACGTAAGGCGCGACGGCGTCGGCGATATTTGCGCAGCCACTCACAGATACCCGTCGGCCCGCACTCACGCACACGTCGGCGTTTGCGATTCCCGGGGCGTGAACAGTGACGATCGCGCCGGGGACAGCTGCGAGAGCGAAGACGCTCGCCGCCGCGATAGCCCAGGGCCTTGTCCATCGGGTCATGTCGGTTATCTCCTTAAGGGGCTCGATTGGCACGTCACCTATCCAGAGGGGCTGGCGCGTCGCAGCGATTCCTCAGATCCGTCACCGGCTGACGGATGGCGTTGAGCTCGGCTTCAACCTGAGGATTGGCGTCCATATAGGTCTGCACCCTGCCGCGGAGTTCCTCGTTCGGCAGCCCACGCAGACTGGTGAAGAAGTTGTTGACGTCCGGGTGGGTGAACAAGTACTGCCCCGTCGCCGTTCCGACTGTGCCCGACGCCTGCGCCAGGTCGGCTGCCGTGCACCCAGGCGGCGGGGCCGCAGGCGCCGGAGGCGGCGGGGCGGGCGTGGGTTGAGCAAATGCCACTGCGGAGCCCCCGAACAGCATTGCGCCGGCCACCGCCCCGCTACCGATCACTGCAACCGCGCCACGCCGTGCAGCGCGTCCCGATATCACCATTTCGCTCCCGTCGTAGAGGCGTTGGGAGCCCTCACGTGAGACGGCTACCGACGGCAATAACACAATCACAACCGCCGGCCACAAGGTCGCGATTGGACCGATTGCCGAGCGGGTGACGGCTATTGCCGCGCCATCGCAATCCGGAAGCGTTCATCGGGGTCGACGTAATGGTCGGCGTCCTTGGCATCTTCGCCGAGGTCGATCCGCACCCAGTCGATCTTGCCGCTGAACCTGCTGGTGTGGGCGGTGTAGTCGGGGCTGACGGTGGTGCCCGATTCGTAGCCGACGTCGGTCGTCTCGTCGGCCGAGAAGATGAAGCCCTGCGTCTGGTCAACGCGGCCGCTACCCACCCTCTTGCCGTCGTAGAAGAGCGTCACATTGCCGCCCTTACCCATCCCGCCGCCGTCGTACTCGAACTCCATGCGTACCTGGGTGGTTCCGGTCGGCACGGCTTCCGTCGCCTCGATGTCGAAGGATTTGATACCGAGCACGTTGTAGTGGAACTTGGCCCGACCGCCCTTGGCGTAGAGACTCCAGCCCCCGAACCGACCGCCCTGGGCGATGATCACGCCTTCCGCACCGTCGGCGGGCACGTCCACCTCGGAGGTGACCGCGAACGATTTGTTCTTGATGTCGACGACGCTGTTCTCCGATAGCCGCCCCATGCCCGCGAACAGCAACTGGCTGTTGCCCTTGATCAATGACGGCCGACCGGCGGTCGTGGGGTTGATGCGCTCGATCTGCCGGTCGTCGAGGGGAAGAACGTTGTACTTGACCGCCTCGATCAGCCAGAGCCGCTGCAGCTCGTGCAGTTTCGCTGGGTTCTCTTTGGACAGATCGTTGGCTTGGGTCCAGTCGCTGTTTCCGTCGTAGAGTTCCCAGACATCGTCGTCGAAGGCAGGCATCACCGCGCCGCCCATCGCCCATGGTGTGCGGTGCTTGGTGACCGCGCTCCATCCCTTGTGATAGATACCGCGGTTGCAGAACATCTCGAAGTATTGCGTCTCGTGCCGCTCGGGCGCATCGGCGTCGTTGAAGCTGTACAGCATGCTTGTCCCCTCGTAGGGGCTCTGCATCACGCCGTTGACCATCATCGGTGCCGGGATGCCTGCCGCCTCCAGAACAGTGGGTGCGAAATCGATGACGTGGCTGAACTGGTTGCGGTGACCCCCCTTTTCCTTTATTCCCTTGGGCCAGTGCACAATCGTGCCGTTCCGGGTGCCGCCCCAGTGCGACGCCACCTGTTTTGTCCACTGATAGGGCGAGTCCATGGCCCATGCCCAGCCCACCGCGTAGTGGCCATAAGAGCCCTCACCGCCGAACTCATCGATCTTCGACATCAGGAATTCGGGCGTCTCGATGTCAGCCATCCCGTTGAAGTTCGCCATCTCGTTGAATGCACCCTGCAGCGTGCCCTCCGCCGAGGCGCCATTGTCGCCGACGATGAGGTAGACGAGAGTGTCGTCCATCAGTGGCTCCAACACATCGAGCAGTCGGCCGACGTGGTGGTCGGTGTGCTCCATGAAGGCGGCGTACACCTCCATCTGGCGCTCGAGCGCCGGCCGCAGCGCCGGGTCCATGTCCGCCCAGGCCGGGATCTCCGCGTCGCGCGGCGTTAGGACGGCGTCTGGCGGAATGACACCGAGTTCCTTCTGGCGTTCGAATGTGATCTCGCGCTGCCTATCCCAGCCGTGAGCGAACTTGCCCTTGTACTTCTCGATCCACTCCTTCGGGACGTGGTGCGGCGCGTGGGTGGCACCCGGCGCGAAATACATGAAGAAGGGCTTGTCGGGCAAGAGCGCCTTCTGCTGCCGGACCCAGGTGATCGCCTTGTCAGCCAAATCCTCAGTGAGGTGGTAGCCCTCCGCCGGGGTTTTCGGTGGCTCGACTGGGGTGGTGCCCTCGTACAGCGCAGGATCCCACTGATTGTTCTCGCCGCCGATGAAGCCGTAGAAATACTCGAATCCGCCGCCGCCCGTCGGCCACGCGGTGAACGGGCCCGCGGGGCTGGTCTGCCACACGGGGACCTCGTGGCACTTGCCGAACTGCGCTGTCGAATAGCCGTTGAGTTTCAAGGTCAACGCCAGCGGCGCCTTGGTATTCGGGAGTACCGAGGTGTAACCCGGTGCTGCAGTGGCAGTTTCAGTGATGTTTCCCATACCCACCGAATGATGGTTGCGGCCGGTGAGCAAGGCCTGACGCGTGGGTGAACACAACGCCGTGGTGTGGAATCGGTTGTATTTCAACCCACCCGCTGCCAACTTTTCGAAATTGGGTGTCTGGCAGGGGCCGCCGAACGCGCTGCTCGCGCCGAATCCGACGTCGTCGATCAGGATCACGACCACGTTGGGAGCCGTCGCGGGTGGACGCACATCCTTGATCGGCGGGTAGCTGGTGTCCGGATCTTTCGCGTCGTACGTCGTCAAGCCGACATGCGTTACATCCGGGATGGGAAGGATGTCGCGCCGCACAGGGGGTGCCCCTGCGTCGGAGTGGCCACTGTCGTGCACTGACGAACCGGGCATGAACATCCTCTCGACGGTTCGGACCCACTGTTTAGTCCGACCCGGCCACACTATGCGGCCGGGTCCGTCGACGCCGGAGTTCTCGACCGAGGCTCGAAGTGTTCACCGTTTTGTCAGGCGACCCAATACGCCTGCGCCTTGACGGAGTTGCGAGGAATGCCGTAATCCTCGCGCAGCACCTTGGCGACGGCACGGGTGGTGCGGTTGTCGCACGCCACCCACGCGAAGTGGTCGGCAGCATCGAACGCCGACGAGCTGATGCGCTGGATCAGTGCCTCACCCTTGTTCTTGCGGTCCACCCACTCGACGTCGACGTTGCGTCCACCCACGGGCAGATCTTTGTCGCTGTCGTGACCGGCTTCGAGGAACACCCACGCCGGAGTGTCGCCGATCGCGTCGAGCAGCGAGTTGATCGCAGGCAGCGAGGCGGTGTCGCCGACGATGACATAGCCCGCAGGCCGTGGTTCAGGTAGTCCGAAGTTGCTGCCGAGGACCGTCACGTCGACGGTGTCGCCCGGCTTCGCATTGCGCGCCCAATTGGCGGCTATGCCGTCGTGCAACGCGAACTCGATGTTCACGGTGCCCGCCGCCGGGTCGGGGTCGACCAGCGTGTAGCCGCGTTGGTGCAGCTTGTCCCCGTGGGCGAACCACATCCGTATCCACATTGTCGGGTGCAGCGATCGGTCTGCCAGCAGACCGCCGGCATCGAAGCTCAGCCGTATGTAGTGGGGGCTGAGCTCGTGCCGCTTCGTCACGGCCAGGGTGTGGTCGCCGGCTCCGAGGAGCTTGAGCACCGCGCCGGAAAATCCGCGCGACAACTTCGTATCGGACATGCAAGTTAGGCTACCCTAATAAAACGATCAGGGGGTGCGCACGCGGGTGACGCGGTGCAACAGCCAGGCCAGCGGCACCGTCACCCCGAACGTGACGATGAACAGCCACCACATCGAGCCGGTGTAGATCGGATACCGCACGATCTCGACCATCACCAGCTCCATCGTGAGCAGGTGGATCAGGAAGATCTCGTAGGAGATCTCGCCGAGGAAGACCATGGGCCGCGACGACAGGAACCTCGCGTAGAGGCCACGGTCCCCCAGCGCCAGCGGCGCCACCATGAGCGTGGCGATCACCGCGTAGAAGCCCGCTTTCACCAACGCCTCACGCAGTTCCGCCGGTGACGTCGTCGGCTCACCGCCAATCGGCGTGGACACGATGGAGTAGCAGACCAACGCCAGCGGAATGCATGCCAGCCCATATGCCCTCACCCCGAGCGGCTGCAGGGCCGCGAGAAGCATGCCGCCGAGGAACCACACCAGGTATGTCGGCAACCACAACCGCGCGGCATCGGGCAGGAAGTCGGTGGTGTGCACCAGGATCAGCCACGCCGGGGTGAGCAACGCCAACGCGAAAAGACCCGTCAACAGCAGACCCGGCCGCCATTGCCTGCGGCACAACACCACGAGCAGTAGGTAGGCCAGCGCCGGCAGGGCGATGTAGAACGCCACCTCGACCGCCAGGCTCCACATCTGCGTAAGCCCTTGGTGCAGAAACGAATACAGGTAGTTGTCGGTGTAGATCTGGGTCAGCGTGAGGTTGCGAAATAATCCTTCCCAGGTGTGGCCGGGGTTGGGCCCTGCCGTGCGGAAGTGGTACAGCAGATATGCAGCGAGCACCGTGACGACGTATGCCGGCATGATGCGTCGCACCCGATGCCAGGCGTAGCGGCGCACCGAGGGCGGCGAATCACCGGTCGCGGCAGCCTTCACCCACGGGCTGAAGAGCAGAAAACCCGACAGCACGAAGAACACCGGCACGCCGATCTCCGCACGCGACCACACCAGACCCAGGTAGCCGTGGGTGTACTTGCCGGTGGTGTACGCGGCGTGGGTGAGCATGACGAGCAGCGCCGCCACCGCCCGGACGCCGGTGAGCGATGCGACCCGCTCGGCCTTGCCAACCGATTCCAGTCCGCCTTGAGCGACGCTGTTCGACAGAGTCATTTGGACTTGTGGCCGGTTTTCCCGCCTTTTCGTGGCGGACGATCAGGTTGCAGGTTGATCAAAATGCCCTGAATACGGGTGTGCTCGAGGGCTTTCATGGTTTCGCGGGACAGCTTGGCCGGCAGCTCCACCAAAGAGTGGTCGGGCCGGATCGAGATGTGCCCGAAGTCGCTGCGGTGCAAGCCACCCTCGTTCGCGATGGCGCCGACGATCGCACCCGGCATCACCTTGTGGCGCTTGCCGACCGCGATGCGATAGGTGGCGAAGTCGCCCCGCCGCTCGCGTGGCTTACGCGGACCGCCCTCGCGCGGTCCGCGGTCGGGTCGTTCGCGACGCTTCTCCGGTGGCGGCTCGGTCATGAGGAACTCTTCGCCGTCACGACTCTGCAGCGCCAAGGCCGCGGCGATATCGGCAAGGGGCACATCGTTGTCGCGCTCGTAGCCCTCGATCAGCTGGCGAAACATATCGATTCCGGGCGCATTGAGAGCCTCGGTGATCGAGTCGAGGAACTTGGCGACGCGCTTCTCGTTGACGTCGTCCACCGAGGGCAGCTCGATCTCGACGAGCTTCTGCCTGGTGACCCGCTCAATGGACTTGAGCAGATGACGTTCGCGTGGTGTGACGAACAACAACGCGGTACCCGATCGGCCCGCCCGACCGGTGCGTCCGATGCGGTGCACATAGGACTCCGGGTCGTGCGGGATGTCGTAGTTGAGCACGTGCGAAATGCGTTCGACGTCCAGGCCGCGCGCCGCCACGTCGGTGGCCACGAGGATGTCGAGGCTGCCGTCCTTGAGCGAGTTGATGGTGCGCTCACGGACCGCCTGCGGAATATCGCCGTTGATCGCGGCGGCGGAAAACCCACGCGCACGAAGCTTTTCGGCGACTTCCTCGGTGGCCTGCTTGGTGCGGACGAACACGATCATCGCGTCGCCCTGCTCGACCTCGAGCAGGCGGGTCAGCGCGTCCATCTTGCGTTGGTGCGACACCTGCACATACCGCTGAGTGATGTTCTCGGCGGTCTGCGTCTTGGACTTGACCGTCACTTCGACCGGGTCGTGCAGGTACTTCGACGTGATCTTCTTGATCGCGGGCGGCATCGTCGCCGAGAACAACGCGACCTGCTTGTACTCGGGGGTGTCGGCAAGGATGCGCTCGACGTCCTCGGCGAAGCCCATCTGCAACATCTCGTCGGCCTCGTCGAGCACCAGATAGTCGAGGTGGGTGAGGTCGAGCGTGCCCTTCTCCAGGTGGTCGATCACCCGGCCCGGGGTGCCGACCACGATCTGCGCACCGCGCTTCAGCCCGGCGAGTTGGGGCCCGTACGAGGATCCGCCGTACACCGGCAGGACGTTGACCCGCAGGTGGGCGCCATACCGGCTGAACGCCTCGGCTACCTGCAGTGCGAGTTCGCGAGTGGGCGCCAGCACCAGCGCCTGGGTGGTGCGGCTGTCGGTGTCGATCTTCGACAGGATCGGGATGGCGAACGCCGCGGTCTTGCCGGTGCCCGTCTGTGCCAGGCCGACGACGTCGGAACCTCTCAGCATCGCCGGGATCGTCGCGGCCTGGATGGCCGACGGTGACTCATAGCCGACCTCGTGGACGGCCTGCAGCACCGATGGGTGCATCTGCAGGTCCTCGAAGGTCAGATCTGCCCGGTTCTCGTCCGGGTCGGGGGACGTCATCAGTCGATGAGTCTAGTGCCCGCAACGTGCCCGACCCGCCGCGCGGCCTGCCCGATCGCCGAGGCGGGTTTCGGTACGGTGCGCAACGTGAAGTCGGCGGTCAAAATTTGTTTGGTGACGGTCGCAGTGGCATCCGCAGTGGCCGGGTGCGGGTCCAGCGACTCCACCGCGTCCAAAACCCCCGGGCCGCCTCCCGTGAGCACGCCGCCCCCGGCGGGTCCACCCGCGCCGTCGGCGCCTGCAGCGGCTCCGGCCGCCGAAGCCGATCCGTGTGACGTCAACCTGGCCGCACCCGAGATCGCCAGCGCGGTGTCGGAGTTGCCGCGGGATCCGCGAAGCAACCAGGGCTGGTATCCGGTCCCGTTGGCCGGCAACTACAACCAGTGCGCGCAGTTGTCTGCGGTGATCGTCAGGGCCAACACCAACGCCGAGAACCCCAACACCCGCGCCATGATGTTCCACCTCGGGCAGTTCATCCCCACCGGCGTTCCGGATACCTATGGCTTCAACGGCATCGACAACGCCGTGACCACCGGAGACACCGTCGCGCTGCGTTACTCCAACGGAGTCTCCGGGCTGGACAGCGTGGTGCGGTTCCGCTGGAACGGCAACGGTGTCGAGCTGATCGGCAACACGGGCTAATTTCCCGCCGAACGTGGATTACCCGCACATGTTTTGCGTGCGAAGCGTGCGTTAAGCCCACACTCGATTGGCCGGATCGAGCCACGAGATGCGGGCGTCAAGTCGGATGTCGTCGCAATTTGGCCATCCCACCGCGCGCATCGCGTCCCGTACACGCGCCAGGAACACATGCGGGCGATAGCGCAGGAGATCTCGACTCACCCGGATGATCACCCAGCCCCGTGCGGCCAAGTCGGCGAGCCGATCGATGTCACGCGCATGCTGTTCAGGGTCGTCCCAATGTTGAGGACCGTCGTATTCGACACCGACCTTCCATTCGTCCCACCCCATGTCCATCCGGCCCACAAACGCGCCGTAATCGTCGACGACGACGATCTGAGTTCTCGGTTTGGGGAAACGAGCAGCGATGAGGAGCAGCCGCGTCCTGGTTTCCTGCGGAGACTCAGCGCCCCCGTCCATCAGTTCCACTACACGCCGCAACTGCACAACTCCGCGGGCACCGTGATGGTCGGCCGCAACGCCTACGACCTCGTGCGGTTTGAGGTCTGTCGCATTCGCCAGCGCATCCAGGCGGATGATCGCCGTTTGCAGCGAGTCTCGTCGGCCGATATCGAATCCTGTGCGCGCCGGCGTCGTCATCGGTATCCCCTGCACGACGCAACTCTCTTCATCGGCCAGCCGCGCGCGATGAATGAGGATGCCGTCGACATCGCAGGTGTCCTGCCGGACCAGCTCCGCCGGTAGCGCTGCGTCAATCCACTTTGTCCCGTGCAGCGCCGCGGCGGATAGTCCGGCGACGGTCGCGTTGCGCTGCGACCACAGCCACGCTGCGACGGCGCGTCGCTGGGGATCGAGTTCCACCCTCTTGTCCAGATAGACATTGCGATAGACCATCCGGTGGCGGCTGACCAGCGTCCGCCTCGTCACCGTGCCGGCGGCTACAGCTTCAGTGCCGATGAACGGCATGGGTTCCTGATTCATGCGCCCACCGTCGGCGCGAGGTCCCACACCGAGTGGCCGTCGAGACGCTGGTGCGGACCGAGCTGTGGATGAGTACGCGGATGTGGATGGACGAGTGCGGTCTTGCGTCACGCTCGGGCGGCATTTCGTGTGCCGGTAACCCACGTTCGCGCCTGAGGTGAGGTGTCGCCGCGCTCACCTACAGTGACAGCGTGTTCGTTGTTGGCCAAGGAACGCAGGCCCGAGTCATCTACAGCGCATCCGATCTCGCGGCGGCCGCCCGCTGCGAGTACGCGCTGCTGCGCGCATTCGACGCCAAACTCGGCCGGGGCCCGGCCGTCTCGATGGAAGACGAATTGCTCGCCCGCACCGCCCAGCTCGGTGGCGAGCACGAACAACGGCACCTCGACGAGCTTCGCGCACTGACTGAGGAGAACGTCGCGGTCATCGGCAGGCCCGACTACACCGTCGACGGACTGACCGCAGCGGCGGAGGCGACCATGCGCGCCGTGCAGCGCCGCGCGCCCGTGATCTATCAGGCCGCGATGTTCGACGGCCGCTTCGCCGGTTTCGCGGACTTCCTGGTGCTCGACGGCGACGCGTATCGGCTGCGCGACACCAAGCTCGCGCGTTCGGTCAAGGTCGAGGCCCTGTTGCAGCTCGCCGCCTACGCCGACACCCTCGCCCAGGCAGGCGTGCCGGTGGCGTCCGAGGTCGAGTTGGTGCTCGGTGACGGCGCGACGGCGAGATACCGCGTCGACGAACTGCTCCCGGTGTATTTGAGCAGGCGCACCAGCCTGCAGCGGCTGCTCGACGATCACCTGGCCGGCGGGGCCGCGGTCACGTGGGAGGACGAGCACGTGCGCGCATGTTTCCGCTGTCCGGAATGCGAGATCCAGGTGCGCGCCCACGACGACCTGCTGCTCGTCGCAGGAATGCGGGTGAGCCAGCGGGCCCGGCTCATCGACGCGGGCATTCTCACCGTCGCCGACCTCGCCCGGCACGCCGGACCGGTGCCCGAACTGTCGGCGCGCACCGTGACGACACTGGCCTCCCAAGCCCGGCTGCAGACGACTCCAAAGGTGGACGGCAAGCCGCCTTACGAGGTCGTCGACGCGCAGCCGTTGATGGTGCTGCCCGACGCGAACAAAGGTGATCTGTTCTTCGACTTCGAGGGCGACCCGCTGTGGACCGTCGACGGCCACGAATGGGGTTTGGAGTACCTGTGGGGCGTCCTCACCGTCAACGACGAGTTCCACCCGTTCTGGGCGCACGACCGCGCGAGTGAGCGCAAGGCACTTGTCGATTTCCTGGCCATGGTGCGCAAACGGCTGAAGCGCCACCCGGGCATGCACATCTACCACTACGCGGCATACGAGAAGAGCACGCTACTTCGGCTGGCCGGTCGCTACGGCGTCGGCGAGAATGACGTTGACGACCTACTGCGCAACGGCATACTCGTGGACCTGTATCCGTTGGTGCGCAAGAGCATTCGAGTCGGTACCGAGAACTACAGCATCAAATCCCTCGAACCCCTCTACATGGGCAACGAATTGCGCGACGGCCAGGTGACCACCGCCGCAGATTCCATCACGCAGTACGCGCGTTACTGCGCACTACGCGACGAGGGAAGATCCGACGAAGCGGCCGTCGTGCTCAAGGAGATCGAGGACTACAACGTCTACGACTGCCGCTCGACGCGCCGCCTGCGTGACTGGATGATGGCCCGCGCCATCGAATCCGGTGTCCCGCCGCGCGGACCGCAGCCCGTGCGCGACGACGACGTGATCGAACTCGGTGATGACCTCGAACGCAAGCTGATGAAATTCGCGGGCGACGGCGTCGAAGCGCGGACCGCCGAACAGACCGCTGTCGCGATGATTGCTTCCGCCAGAGGTTTTCACCGTCGCGAGGAAAAGCCGTTCTGGTGGAGCCACTTCGACCGCGTCAACAACCCCGTCGACGAGTGGGCGGACAACAGCGACGTTTTCATCGCCGACAAGGCCGTCATCGACAACGACTGGCACCAACCGCCGAAAGCGCGCAAGCCCCAGCGACATGTGCGACTGATCGGCAGCCTCGCCAATGGCGGACTGACCAACAACATGTACGCGCTGTACGACCCGCCCGCGCCCGCAGGCCTCGCCGACGATCCCGACCGACGCGGCTTCGGGAGTGTCACCGTCATCGGGTACGACGACCCCGAGGTACCCACCGAAGTCGTGGTCTGTGAAAGACCACCCAAGGACGGCGACATGTTCAACCAGGTGCCGTTCGCGCTGACGCCGGGACCGCCGATCAACACCAGGCCGCTGCAGGAGTCGATCGACGCGACAGCGGCCGACGTGGCCGCTGGACTCCCCAGCCTGCCGTGCGACGCCGTGACCGACATCCTGCTGCGCCGTCCGCCCCGAACCGTCCGCGGCGGCGAACTCCCCCGCAGCGGCGTGATCGCCGACGACATCGCCTCAGCGCTGAGGGATCTCGATTCGTCCTACCTGGCGGTGCACGGGCCGCCGGGCACCGGCAAGACTTTCACGTCTGCGAAGGTGATCGCGCGACTGGTAAACGACAATGCGTGGCGCGTCGGTGTGGTGGCCCAGTCACACGCGGTGGTCGAGAATCTGCTCGGTGGCGTGATCGAGGCGGGTGTCGACCCCGACCGCGTGGGCAAGAAGAAGAGCGCCGGCATGCCGTGGCAACAGGTCGAGGAGAAGGACTACGCCGCGTTCATAGCCGACCCGCAGGGTTGTGTAATCGGTGGCACGGCATGGGATTTCGCGAATTCCGGACGCGTACCGCGGCTCTCGCTCGACCTGCTCGTCGTCGAGGAGGCCGGCCAGTACAGCCTCGCCAACACCATCGCCGTCGCGTCGGCGGCGCGTAACCTGTTGCTACTCGGCGATCCGCAGCAGCTGCCCCAGGTCAGTCAGGGCACCCATCCCGAACCAGTCGACACATCGGCGTTGGGCTGGCTCATCGACGGAAGACACACGCTGCCAACCGAATTGGGCTTCTTCCTCGATCAGTCCTATCGCATGCACCCTACAGTGTGCGCGGCGGTCTCACGTCTGTCTTACGACGGCAGGCTGCAGTCGCACGACGCGGTGACCGCGGCGCGCAGCCTCGAGGGGCAGGCGCCCGGGGTGCGTGTGCTCAGCGTCGAACACGACGGCAACTCCACCGACAGCCCCGAGGAAGCCGACGCGATCGTCGCCGAGATCCGCGGCCTGCTCGGCACCGCTTGGACCGACGAAAGCGGCACGGTTCCCCTGACTCAGCAGCACGTGATGGTTGTGACGCCGTACAACTCGCAGGTCGTGACGTTACGGCGGCGCCTCGATGACGCGGGGCTGACCGACGTCGAGGTCGGCACCGTCGACAAGTTCCAGGGCAGGCAGGCGCCGGTGGTGTTCGTGTCGATGACCGCATCGTCGGCCGACGATGTGCCACGCGGAATCGCGTTCCTGCTCAACCGGAATCGGCTCAACGTCGCCGTGAGCCGAGCCAAGTATCTCAGTGTCATCGTGCAGTCGCCGCTGCTGACCGAGTACCTGCCCGGCACACCGGATCGCCTCGTCGAACTGGGCGCGTTCCTGTCGCTGCGCACGTGTGATAGACCCACGGCATGAACTTGACCGAGCGGCTGGCGGACATCGTCGGCCCCGGCTACGTCAGCACCGACCCCGATGTGCTCGACGGCCGCAGCGTCGACCACACCGGGCGTTACCGCGGGCACGCCGCGCTGCTCGTCCGGCCGGGGTCGGCCGACGAAGTCGCGGACGTGCTGCGTGCCTGCCGCGACGCGGGGGTGTATGTCACCGTCCAAGGTGGACGCACCTCACTGGTGGCCGGCACGGTGCCCGAGCACGACGACGTATTGCTGTCGACGGAACGGCTGCGCGACATCGGCGAGGTCGACGTCGCGGAAAGACGGATCCGCGTGGGAGCCGGCGTCACGCTGGCCGAGGTGCAGCGCGCGGCGACGGCGGCGGGGCTGGTGTTCGGTGTGGATCTGGCCGCGCGCGACTCGGCGACCGTCGGGGGTATGGCGTCGACGAATGCCGGTGGGCTGCGCACGGTGCGCTACGGCAACATGGGTGAACAGGTCGTCGGCCTGGACGTGGCGTTGCCCGACGGTACGGTGGTGCGCCGGCACAGTCAGGTCCGCATGGACAACACCGGCTACGACCTGGCGTCGCTGTTCATCGGCGCCGAGGGCACGCTCGGTGTCATCACCAGCCTGGACCTGAGGCTGCATCCCGCCCCGCGCAGCCGGGTGACCGCGGTCTGCGGGTTCGCAGACTTGGAGGCGCTCATCGAGGCGGGCCGGGTGTTCCGAGAGATGGACGGTATCGCGGCGCTGGAGTTGATCGATGCCCGCGCGAGCGCGCTGACCGCCGAACACGCCGGGGTGTCCGCGCCCGTCGAGGGCGCCTGGCTGCTGCTGATCGAATTGGCGGGCGACTGGGGGCACCACCCGCTTGCGGGGGACGACCAGACCGAGCGTCTCGCCGGGGCGCTGGAGGAGGCGCAGCTGGCCGGCGAACCCGCGGTCGGTGTGGACGGGGTCGCGCAGCAGCGGCTCTGGCAGGTGCGCGAGTCCGTCGCCGAGGTGCTCGGCGTATACGGACCTCCGCTCAAATTCGATGTCTCGCTGCCCCTTTCAGCGATTCCGGCATTCGCGAACCAGGCCGTCGATCTGGTCGCCGAACATTCACCGGAAACCATCCCGGTGCTGTTCGGCCACATCGGCGAAGGGAATCTCCATCTCAACCTCGTGCGGTGCGTGCTGGAGCCCGAGCGCGAGCACGATCTGTATTCGGCGATGATGGGGCTGATCGCAGATCTGGGCGGCAACGTCAGCTCTGAGCACGGCGTCGGCACCCGCAAACGCGACTATGTGTCGATGTCACGCACGGCGGCCGACATCGCGGCGATGCGGGCGGTTAAAGCCGCGTTCGATCCGACCGGCTACCTGAACCCCGCGGTGCTCTTCGGCTAGTCCGGCCAGGGGGTGGAATGTCTACCGTGGCGGGGCGTGTCATCGCGATCCTGCCGGGCATGCCTGCCATTGGACTCGAACCAGAACGTCCGCGGCTCCGGTTCTTCGTCGCGCGCCCGGTGTCGCGACGGTTCGCGCTCGTTGAGGCGACGCGCATGGCGGCCGGCCGGGTCGGCGAGCGGCGGCCGCGGCACCGGCTGGACGTGCTTTTCATCGTCGACGTGGAAACCGTTGTGTGCGAATCCGACCGGCTCGACCTTCGGCGGGGGCGTATCCGCGCCGCGCAAGAAGTCCAGGATGTCCTGCGCTGCCGGCGGCATGTCCTCGACCCCGGCGGGGTATTCGTCGGTCACGTGGCGCCAGGACTCGACGGGCTCGTCGTGCCAGAGGTCCGCGGGCGCATGCAGTACGTGCTGCGGGCGGGAAGCCATCGGCTCGGTGGCCGGTTCGGGATCGGACTCGGCGGTAGGCCGACGTGTCCTGACCGGTTCCACGTCATCCCACGACACCGTGTACTCGACGTAGTCGTCGTGGTCGACGGCGAACCCCTGGTCGTCGCTCCATCCCGGGGCGTCGCCGATGTCGCGGTCGGCAGGCGGATCGTCGAACTCCACCGACCGCGGACTACCGAACCCTAGGAAGAACAGCGCCGCGCCCACCCCGAACAACGCGAAGAACGCCGGCAACAACAGCGTCTGCGACATCGCGGCCGCGAACGGTTCCTGAAGGAATGCCGGCAACAGGTTCACGCTGTCGCCCGCGGGCGACTCCGCGCCCGTCACTCCCACCTCGTCGCTGATCCGCCACGCCATGAAGGCCGCCACACCCGCGCTGCCCAGCACCGACCCCACCTGACGGGTGGTGTTGTAGACGCCCGACCCCGCCCCGGCCAGATGCGGCGGCAGATTGCGCGTGGCCGTTGCTGCGAGCGGCGACCAAATGAACGCCATGCCCACGCCGGTGACCGTCAAAGGCAGCACGATTCGCCAGATCGGAGTGGCGGACGTCATTTCGATGGACAGCCACGTCATCGCGATCGCCACCAGCGAGAAGCCGAAGCCGATCACCGGGCGTGGATGGGACCTGTCGATGATTCTGCCGACCAACGGTGCGAGCACACCGCTCGCGATGGCCATCGGCGCCACCACCAGTGCCGAACGCGTCGGCGAGAGGCCGCACACCTCCTGGGCGTAGAACATGACCGGCACGATCATCGCCGTCACAACGAAACCGATGGTGGCCACACCGATGTTGGACAGCGAGAAGTCACGGTCGGCGAAGATGCGGAGCGGAACCAGTGGATCGGTGGGGTTGACGTACTGCCAGAACACGAACGCGGCCATGAAGCCGATGCCGCCCGCAATCGTGCCCCACACCCACGGCGCCCAGCTGTGCGACTGCCCTTCCTGCAGGGCGAACACGATCATGAACATGCCGATGCCGGACAGCGCCATGCCCAGCAGATCGAGCCGCTTCACCTGGGTGTCCAATTGCGGAATCAGGCGCACGGCCAGGGCGACCCCGAGGACACCGACCGGCACGTTGACGAAAAAGATCCACTGCCAGCCCAGGACGTCGAGCAGCAGACCACCGGCGAGCGGACCGACCAACGTCGCGACGCCCGCCGTCGCGCCCCACAGGCTCATCGCGACACCGCGCCGGTCGGCCGGGAAGATGCGGGTGATCGTCGACAGCGTTTGCGGTGTGAGCAGAGCCGCCCCGAAACCCTGCATGACCCGCGCGATGATCAGAGTGTTGATGCTGTCGGCCAGCCCGCACCACAGCGACGCCAGGGTGAAGACCGTCAGCCCGACCACGTAGAGGTTCTTCGGTCCGAACCGGTCGCCGAGTCGGCCCGCCACGAGCAGCGGAACCGCGTAGGCGAGGAGGTAGGCGCTCGTCACCCAGATGACCGAGTCATAGCTGGCGCCGAGGGCGGCCATGATGGACGGGTTGGCGACCGACACGATTGTCGCGTCCACGAGGATCATGAAGAAGCCGACCAACATCGCCCACAACGCGTGCCACGGGTTCGCGGCGGCGGTGCCGCGCATTCCGGGGCCGCGTTCGTCGTTCCGGGAGGTCAGGGTCTCGTACATCACATCGACTTACTCAAGGATTCGGCCGACGCTACGGATGGTGGCCGACCCCGACAAATCAGGGTCGCGCCATTACAGACCTCAGGCCGGCTCTGGGACGGCGTCGCCGATGACACCGTCCCGCTCATTGTCCTTGGATACGGGCGCCGGCGTGCCCACCGCCCGAGCCCCGACGCGCAGCGTAAGGGCCAATGCGAACAACGCGATCACCATACCGACCGTCATCACCAACGCGAGGGCGAACTCGTCGTTGCCGAGCACCCCGACGAGCGGGGCGATCGCCGCACCCAGCCCGAACTGCGCCGCGCCGAGCGCCGCCGCCGCGGTACCCGCGGCCTCGGGATGCCGGGTCAGTGCGACGGCGGGAGCGTTCGGAATCACTAGACCCATCGCGCCGAGGATCGCCCACACCGGAATGACGAATCCGAACAGTCCACCGACGTGGGCAGCCGAAAGACCCACGAACACAACGCCCACCACGGATGCTGCGGCCAGCGCCCACAGCGCGATGGTTTGCGGTGTGAACCGGCGCAGCAGCACCACGTTGAACTGGGTGGCACCGATCAGCGCGACGGCACCTGCGGCGAACACCAGCGCGAAGGCCTGCTGGTCCAACCCGTACCGGCCCTGCAGCACGAAGGCCGCACCCGCGATGTAGGCGAACAGCCCGGACATGCCGAGCGCGGCGACGAGGACCAGCACGACGAAGCGGACGTCGCGCAGAACCTCGACGTAGGTGGCCGCGATGCTGCGCACCTTCAGCGGACGTCGATGCGACGCCGGCAGGGTTTCCGGCAACGCCAGGGCGGCCAGCAACAACAGCGCCCCGGCCATGACCACCAGCACCGCGAACACCCAATGCCAAGACGCCTTCAACAGCACGACCGCACCCAGCGAGGGGGCGAGCACCGGAGCAGCGCCGAGCACGAGCATCACTCGGGAAAAGACAGTGGCGGCGACCGACTCTTCGAACAAATCCCCGATCGCGGCGAACGCCACGACCATCGCCGCGGCGGCACCCACACCCTGCAGCCCGCGCGCCACGCCCAGGACGGCGATGTTCGGCGCGAAGAGGCACACCAGCGACGCCAGCATGTGCAGGGCGATGCCGGCCATCAGCGGTCGGCGACGACCGAGCGAGTCCGACAGCGGACCGACGATCAGCTGTCCGAGGGCGAGGCCCGCAAGGGTTCCGGTGAGCGTCAGCTGCGCCACCGACGACGACACCCCGAGGTCGTCGCCGATCTTCGGCAACGCCGGAAGGTACATGTCGATGGTCAGCGGGCCAAGGGCAACCAACAGTCCCAGGATCAAAACCATCTTGGTGCGGCTCGGCGACTTCGCCTCCGGCGAGGAATCCCCGGAGGTCGTCGATTCCACAGCCGTCGCGTCCACAGCGGGTGATGTTGCCATGAAAATGGTTAGCGTCGCTTCCCAATATTTTCTTCCCCACTTCACAAACAGTGAGCGCGATCACGTTCGGGCACCCGCCGCGCCCGTTCGCGCGTTCATATGGGGCTAGCCTGAAAGGCCAGCCGTTCGCACAGGGAGGCCGCACATGAGTGCCAGGTCAAGCGCCAAGAAGCAGCTGCCGGCGACCAGAGATGGCGTCGACGAGAATCCGGGTGCCGCGGCGAAGGTCCTCTCGACGATCATCGAACGCAGCGCACGCGTGCAGGCGCCCGCGGTCAAGGCCTACGTCGACCGGCTGCGCCAGCAGAGCCCCCATGCGACACCCGCCCAGATCGTGACCCGCCTCGAGAAGCACTACCTTGCCGCAGTGATGGCCAGCGGCGCCGCCGTCGGCTCGGCGGCCGCCTTCCCCGGGATCGGCACGCTGGCGGCCATGTCGGCTGTCGCGGGCGAGACGGTCGTTTTCCTCGAGGCGACGTCGCTCTATGTACTGGCCGTCGCCGAGGTGTACGGCATCCCAGCCGATCATCGGGAGCGCCGACGGGCTTTGGTCTTGGCGGTGCTGGTCGGCGAGGACAGCAAGCGCGCGGTGGCCGATCTGCTCGGCCCCGGCCGCACGAGCGGGTCCTGGCTTGCCGACGGGGCGGCGACATTGCCGCTGCCCGCGGTCTCACAGCTGAACTCGAGGCTGCTGAAGTACTTCATCAAGCGCTACACGCTCAAGCGCGGAGCGATCGCATTCGGTAAGTTGCTGCCGGTCGGCATCGGGGCCGTCGTCGGTGGTGTCGGCAACCGGATGATGGGCAAGCGCATCGTGTCGAACGCGCGCAACGCGTTCGGCGATCCGCCTCCTCGCTGGCCGGCAGCGATTCACGTCCTGCCCGCACCGCGAAACTAGCCGTCACCCGGCACGCGTCTGACCACAACGACCATAAGAGCGTTGTCATGGTCTGGTTGTTGTGAGAGCGATAGCCTTTAGACGGCAGACAGCGGGTACCCGCTGACTAGAGGAGAAAAATCGGCGAGCGCCGAGTGCGCTTGCGTGAGGCGAAGGAATCGAGGCGAGTAGCTGCCGTGAGCTCACCATCACCATTCGGACAGAACGAGTGGTTGGTCGAGGAGATGTATCGCAAGTTTCGCGAGGACCCCTCTTCGGTAGATCCCAGTTGGCATGAATTTCTGGTCGACTACTCACCCGAACCGACCACCGACAGTCAGACCAGCAACGGCCAGCGGACGGCTGCGCCCGTCGCCCCGCCCGAGCCCGCGCCTGCACCCCCACCCAAGCCGGCCGAGAGCAAGGCCGAATCGAAATCGGAAGCCGAAGCCAAACCGAAAGAGAAGAGCGCCGCGCCGAAGACAGAGGCCAAGAGCGAGCCGGCGCCCAAGCCGAAGCCGGCCCCGGCGCCTGCGGAGGGCTCCGACTCCCAGGTGCTGCGCGGCGCCGCGGCCGCCGTCGTGAAGAACATGTCGGCGTCGCTGGAGGTGCCGACCGCGACGAGCGTGCGTGCCATCCCGGCCAAGCTGATGATCGACAACCGGATCGTCATCAACAACCACCTCAAGCGCACCCGCGGCGGCAAGGTCTCTTTCACCCACCTCATCGGCTACGCGCTGGTGCAGGCAGTGAAGAAGTTCCCGAACATGAACCGTCACTTCGCCGAGATCGACGGTAAGCCGAACGCGGTAACCCCCGAACACGTCAACCTCGGTCTCGCGATCGACCTCCAGGGCAAGGACGGCAACCGTCAGCTCGTCGTCGCAGGCATCAAGAACTCCGAGAACATGCGGTTCGGCCAGTTCCTCGCCGCCTACGAGGACATCGTGCGGCGCGCACGCGAGGGCAAGCTGACCGCCGAAGACTTTGGCGGCGTGACGATTTCGCTGACCAATCCCGGAACCATCGGCACCGTGCACTCCGTGCCCCGGTTGATGCGTGGGCAGGGCGCCATCATCGGCGTCGGCGCGATGGAATACCCGGCCGAGTTCCAGGGCGCCAGCGAAGAACGCATCTCCGAGCTCGGTGTCGGCAAGCTGGTCACCTTCACCTCGACCTACGACCACCGCATCATCCAGGGTGCGGAGTCCGGCGACTTCCTGCGCACGGTGCACGAACTGCTGCTGAGCGATGAGTTCTTCGACGAGATCTTCCGCGAGCTCGGTATCCCGTACGAGCCGGTGCGCTGGCGCACCGACAACCCCGATTCGATCGAGGACAAGAACGGTCGCGTCATCGAGCTCATCGCGGCATACCGCAACCGCGGCCACCTGATGGCGGACATCGATCCGCTGCGTTTGGACCAGACGCGGTTCCGCAGCCACCCCGATCTCGATGTGAACACCCACGGCCTGACGTTGTGGGACCTGGACCGCGAGTTCAAGGTCAACGGATTCGGCGGCGCCGACCACAAGAAGCTGCGCGATGTCCTCGGGTTGCTGCGCGATGCCTACTGCCGTCACGTCGGCGTCGAATACACCCACATCCTGGAGCCCGATCAGCAGAAGTGGCTGCAGGAACGCATCGAGGTCAAGCACGAGAAGCCGACCGTCGCCGAGCAGAAGTACATTCTGTCGAGAATGAATGCCGCGGAGGCGTTCGAGACCTTCCTGCAGACGAAATACGTTGGCCAGAAGCGGTTCTCACTCGAAGGCGCCGAAACCGTCATCCCGATGATGGACGCGGCGATCGACCAGGCCGCCGAGCACGGCCTCGACGAGGTCGTGATCGGTATGCCGCACCGCGGCAGGCTCAACGTGCTGGCCAACATCGTCGGCAAGCCCTACTCGCAGATCTTCAGCGAGTTCGAGGGCAATTTGAACCCGTCTCAGGCCCACGGCTCCGGCGATGTGAAGTATCACCTCGGAGCCACCGGCAACTACATCCAGATGTTCGGCGACAACGACATCGCGGTGTCGCTGGTGGCCAACCCGAGCCACCTCGAGGCCGTCGACCCGGTGCTCGAGGGACTGGTGCGCGCCAAGCAGGACCTGCTGGACGTCGGGGAGGAAGTTGACGGTTCCAAGAAATTCTCGATCGTGCCGATGATGCTGCACGGCGACGCCGCGTTCGCCGGACAGGGCGTGGTCGCCGAGACGCTGAACCTGGCGCTGCTGCGGGGTTACCGCACGGGCGGCACCATCCACATCATCGTCAACAACCAGATCGGGTTCACCACTCACCCGGGTGACTCGCGTTCGTCGGAGTACTGCACCGACGTCGCAAAGATGATCGGCGCGCCGATCTTCCACGTCAACGGCGACGACCCGGAGGCCTGCGTCTGGGTGGCACGGCTGGCGATGGACTTTCGACAGCAGTTCAAGAAGGACGTCGTCATCGACATGTTGTGCTACCGCAGGCGCGGGCACAACGAAGGTGACGACCCGTCGATGACGCAGCCGTACATGTACGACGTCATCGACACCAAGCGCGGATCGCGAAAGACCTACACCGAGGCGCTGATCGGCCGCGGCGACATCTCGATGAAGGAAGCCGAGGACGCGCTGCGCGATTACCAGGGTCAGCTGGAGCGGGTGTTCAACGAGGTTCGTGAACTCGAGAAGCACGAGATCGCGCCCAGCGCGTCGGTGGAGGCCGACCAGATGGTGCCCGCCGGCATGAACACCGCCGTCGACAAGTCACTGCTGGCCCGGATCGGCGACGCCCATCTCGCCTTCCCGGAAGGCTTCAACGTGCACCCGCGCGTCAAGCCGGTGCTGGAGAAGCGCCGCGAGATGGCCTACGAGGGCAAGGTCGACTGGGCGTTCGCCGAGCTGCTCGCACTGGGATCCTTCCTCGCCGAAGGCAAGACGATCCGACTGTCGGGTCAGGACACCCGGCGCGGCACGTTCACCCAGCGTCACTCGGTGATCATCGACCGCAGCACCGGTCAGGAGTTCACGCCGCTACAGCTGCTCACCTCGAACTCTGACGGCTCGCCGACGGGCGGCAAATTCATGGTGTACGACTCGGCGCTGTCCGAGTTCGCCGCCGTGGGCTTCGAATACGGCTACTCGGTCGGCAACCCCGATGCACTTGTGTTGTGGGAGGCCCAGTTCGGTGACTTCGTCAACGGTGCACAGTCGATCATCGACGAGTTCATCAGCTCCGGTGAGGCCAAGTGGGGTCAGCTCTCCGATGTGGTGCTGTTGCTGCCGCACGGTCACGAGGGCCAGGGCCCGGACCACACGTCGGGCCGCATCGAGCGCTTCCTGCTGCTGTGGGCGGAGGGCTCGATGACGATCGCGATGCCGTCGACGCCTGCGAACTATTTCCACCTGCTGCGCAGACACGGCCTGGACGGGATCCACCGCCCGCTGATCGTGTTCACGCCGAAGTCGATGCTGCGAAACAAGGCCGCTGTCAGCGACCTTCGCGAGTTCACCGAGATGAAGTTCCGCTCGGTGATCGAGGAACCCACCTACACCGAGGGCACCGGTGACCGTGACAAGGTCAAGCGAATCCTGTTGACCAGCGGCAAGATCTACTACGAGCTGGTGGCGCGCAAGAACAAGGAGGAGCGCGACGACGTGGCGATCGTGCGCATCGAACAGCTCGCCCCGCTGCCGAAGCGCCGGCTGAGCCAGACGCTCGACCTGTATCCGAATGCCGAGGAGTACTTCTGGGTGCAGGAGGAGCCGGCCAACCAGGGTGCGTGGCCGACGTTCGGGCTGACGCTGCCCGAGGTCTGCGCGGACCGGTTGACGGGCATCACGCGGATCTCGCGGCGTGCGATGTCGGCACCGTCGTCGGGCTCGTCGAAGGTGCATGCCGTCGAGCAGCAGGAGATCCTCGACGAGGCGTTCGCGCAGTAGGGTTTAACGGGTTGATCGCGTGCACCTGGTGCGCGGGATCAACCCGTCAGCGCGAGCGCGGGCCGGCAAACAGGGCAGGTTCTCATCCGCCCGGTCCAGCCCCGGCGGCGGAGCAGGCCACCGATCAAAACTGCCGTGCGGCATGCATCGTCGAAGACGAGTCCATGAGTCACTCGCGTTGTGACCAGGCCTGATCGGCTCAACTCTGCGAGATCACGCAGCGCATCGCGATCCCGAGTTTGACGCTCGCCTCTGGGCAGCCCGTGCGCCCGCTCGACCCTCAGCAAATAGCCGCGCTCCAATACCGAACATGCGCCGTCACGCAGATCGGCGAGCATTGCCTCAAACGTGCGCCGGCCCGACACCCGTTGGCGAGTCGCCAGTACCCGCAGTATCCGCTGCGGCGTGGTCCGTCGGCTCGCACACACCCGCGCCTGTACCGCGAACGCAGCCGCGAGATCCTTATCGTGGAGCTCCCCGCTGACCACGTCGATCAGCGCGTGCTCCAGGCGAATTGCCGGCGGGCTGCGGTTCAGTTCGGCCCGTTGCTCGAAGTCGGGCGTCCTGTGCAGCCCGATTCGTGGCAATGGCCGCAGATTACGCCCCAGGCCAACGGCCACGTGCAAACCGTCGTCGGTGGATCGGGCAGCGCCGAGGCATGAGCCAGAGCGGCCGGCCAAAACGCCAGTACCGCGGCCCAGTGCCGCTGTTCAAGGGTGAGTGGGCCGCTGTGGCTCACGTAGACGCCACGGTGGACATCGGTTAACTCGCGACGGCGCAGCATTCTGGCGATGTCGGCGTCGGTTCCGCCTGCGTCCAGAACTTGGCGACGCGAAATGATCCCGTCCTGTAGCCAGAGCAGACGCTCGACATGTCCAAGATGCCAACGCCTCACGATAGGTAAGCGTGGCCGCGAACGAGCTAATGGCCAACCTGCCGCGACTCGCCGCTGTGCATACTCACTAACGGGTTGATCGCGTGCACCTGGCGCGTGGGATCAACCTGCTAGTGGGCCCCTTTAAGCAGAACCAGCGGTAACGACTACCCTCGATCCGAGTCAACGGACACTGAGGAGTGGCATGCAGGGCTTCGCTGGAAAAGTCGCCGTCGTGACGGGCGCCGGATCGGGCATCGGGCAGGCCTTGGCGATCGAACTCGGACGCTCGGGCGCCAGCGTGGCGATCAGCGACGTCGACACCGAGGGCCTCGCGGTCACCGAGGAGCGGCTGAAAGCCATCGGCGCCAACGTGAAGGCCGACCGGCTCGACGTCACCGAGCGTGAGGCCTTCGAGCTGTACGCGGACTCGGTGGTCGAGCACTTCGGCAAGGTCAACCAGATCTACAACAACGCGGGCATCGCGTACGTCGGCGATGTCGAGATCACCCCGTTCAAGGACATCGAGCGGGTGATGGACGTCGACTACTGGGGAGTGGTCAACGGGACCAAGGTCTTTCTGCCGCATCTGATCGCGTCCGGCGACGGACACGTCGTGAACGTTTCGAGCCTGTTCGGCATCTTCTCGGTTCCCGGGCAGGCGGCGTACAACTCGGCGAAGTTCGCGGTCCGCGGCTTCACCGAGGCGTTGCGTCAGGAGATGATCGCCGCAGGCCACCCGGTGAAGGTGACCACCGTGCACCCCGGCGGCATCAAGACCGCGATCATGCGCAACTCAACCGCAGCCGAGGGCGTCGACAAAGACGGCCTGACAAAGACTTTCGACAAGAAGCTGACGATCACGACCCCCGAGAAGGCGGCACAGATCATCCTCGAGGCGGTACGGAAGAACCGCGCGCGGGTGCTCGTCGGTCCCGACGCGAAGATCCTCGACGTGATCGTGCGGATCACCGGATCGGGCTACCAGCGGCTGTTCTCTACGGTTGTATCGCGGCTCGTACCCAACGCGCACTGACCGAAAAGGTCAGTCGCCCAATGGGTGTTCGGCGAGAAACGCGCCAGCGACCAGACCCGGTTCGGTGCCGTCCTCGACCTGAGCGCGCATATCGGCCAGCGCGGCGGTGTCCAGTACGCCCGCAACCTCGTTGAGCGCCAGCACCTGCGACTCGTTGAGCTCGTTGCGCCGGTAGAGCGGCACCAGGTTCTCGGCGCGTATCAACGATGTGCGGTCGGACAGCATGAGCAACTCGGCCGGGATGTCGGGTGCCGCCGTCGACGTCCACGCGGCATTGATCTTGCCCGCCCGAACCGCCTCGAACAGCGCTGCGGCGTCGGGATATTCGCGACCCTTGGACAGCTTGCACGTGCCGATGACGTCGGGTCCTGGCGCGCGGGATTCGTCCCTGACCCTGCCGACCTTCAGCTTGCCGCAGTTCCGCGTCGCCGCCGTCAGGTCCCGCCCGCCCCATGCTTCTGCGGTCGCCTCGGTGACGGCCAGCGCGGGTTTGTCCTCGGCCGACGTCGTGTAGTCCCCCGCGGCGATGCCTTCAGGCAACGCGGACACCATCTCGCGGTACACCTGGGTCGCCGACCGAGCCGTCGAATCGGGGAAGAACCTGTGCAGCACGCGGCCGGTGAAGCCGGGAACGACGCGCGCCTCCCCCGAGTCCAGTTTCGACAGTGGATCCGATGACGTCTCGACGTGGGCGGGGCTGCCGTAGAACCGCAACGCCTCGGCGTAGATGTGGGCGATCAGCGCCGACTCGGGATCCGGCGCCGAACCGACCGTCAGCGACGGTGTCTGTTCGCCGGCGCCGCAACCGGCGGCGCTCACCGCGACGAGCGCAGCGAGCGCGCAGGCGAGCCGGCGCACCGAGAAGACCTAGGCCTGCGACGCCGCGGCAACCGCCTGGGCCACGGCGGGGGCGACCCGCGGATCCAAGACGCTGGGCACGATGTAGTCGGGGGCGAGATCGTCACCTACCACCGCGAAGATCGCCTCGGCTGCCGCCACCTTCATCTGCTCGGTGATACGCCGAGCGCCGGCGTCCAGCGCGCCGCGGAAGACCCCGGGGAACGCGAGCACGTTGTTGATCTGATTCGGGAAGTCGCTGCGTCCGGTGGCCACCACCGCCGCGTACTGCTTCGCGTCGTCGGGGTGGATCTCCGGGTCGGGATTGGACAGCGCGAACACGATTGCATCCGGGGCCATCGTCGCGACGATCTCCGGAGGCACGACACCGGCCGACAAGCCGAGGAACACGTCGGCACCGTTCAGCGCCTCGGCCATGCCACCCGAGAGGCCGTTTGGATTCGTCTCCTCGGCGATCTCGGCTTTGTACGCGTTGAGATTGCCGCGGTCCTTGTGCAAGATGCCTTGCGAGTCCAGCAACGTGATATCGCGAATGCCCCTGGCCAGCAGGATCTTTGCGCATGCCACTCCTGCGGCACCGGCACCGGAGACGACCACCCGCAATCCGGTGATGTCGCGGTCGAGTACCTGCGCGGCACCGATGAGCGCCGCCAGCACGACGATCGCGGTGCCGTGCTGGTCGTCGTGCATCACGGGGCAGTCCAGCGCGTCGATGACACGGCGTTCGATCTCGAAGCAGCGCGGCGCGGAGATGTCTTCGAGGTTGACTGCACCGAACGACGGCCGCAACCGCACCAGGGTCTCGACGATCTCGTCGGGATCCTTGGTGTCGAGCACGATCGGGATCGAATCGAGGTCGGCGAACTGCTTGAACAGCGCGCTCTTGCCCTCCATCACCGGAAGTGCCGCCGCAGGCCCGATATCGCCGAGGCCGAGGACCGCGCTGCCGTCGCTGACCACCGCGACCATGCGATTGGCCCACGTGTAGCGCGCCGCCAGGGTGTGGTCGGTCGCGATCGCACGGCTGACCTGCGCAACGCCGGGCGTGTAGGCAACCGACAGCGCCCGCTGGGAGTCGAGCGGCGCGTTCAGCGCTACCGACAGCTTTCCGCCCACATGGGCGGCGAAGATCTCGTCGTCGTGCAGGACGATCGGGGCTCTGTTGTCAGTCAGGTTTTCCACCGCTTGGGACACGGCGCTCAGGTTACTGACGAACCGGTAGGTAACCTAATCGACTTTATCTCAGATAAGCCCCAGGTCAGTGACGGCTTTGCGCTCGTCGGCCAGCTCAGCGGTCGACTTGTCGATACGCGCCCTGGAGAACTCGTCGATCTCCAGACCCTGAACGATGGACCAGTTGCCGTCCTTGGTCGTGACGGGGAACGACGAAATCAGCCCCTCGGGAACGCCGTAGCTGCCGTCGGACAAGACCGCCATCGACACCCAGTCGCCCTCGGGGCTGCCGAGCAGCCAGTCGCGTGCGGCGTCGGTGGTCGCCGATGCCGCCGAGGCCGCCGACGACGCGCCGCGGGCGTCGATGATCGCCGCGCCGCGTTTGGCGACGGTCGGGATGAAGTCGTTCTCGATCCAGTTCTGGTCGTTGACGACCTCGGCGGCGTTCTTGCCGCCCACCTCGGCGTGGAACAGGTCCGGGTATTGGGTGGCCGAGTGATTACCCCAGATCGTCATCTTCTTGATGTCGGTGACCTTGGCGCCCGTCTTCTGGGCCAGCTGCGAGATCGCCCGGTTGTGGTCGAGGCGGGTCAGTGCGGAGAACCGCTCGTTCGGGATGTCGGGGGCATTGCTCATCGCGATCAGCGCGTTGGTGTTCGCCGGGTTACCTGTCACGCCGATGCGGACGTCGTCGGCGGCCACCTCGTTGAGCGCCTTGCCCTGGGCGGTGAAGATCGCACCGTTGGCCTCGAGCAGATCTCCGCGCTCCATGCCCGGGCCGCGGGGACGGGCGCCGACGAGCAGTGCCAGGTTCACCCCGTTGAAGATCTTGCTGGCGTCGGCACCGATCTCGACGCCGGCCAGCAGCGGGAACGCGCAGTCGTCGAGCTCCATCACGACGCCCTCGAGCGCCTTGAGCGCTGGTTCGATCTCCAGGAGTCTCAGCTCGATCGGACGGTCCGGGCCGAGCAATGAACCGCTGGCCAGACGAAACAGCAGGCTGTAGCCGATCTGGCCGGCGGCACCGGTCACCGCGACCTTGAGGGGAGATGTGCTCACGTCAGGTGCTCCTTGGACGGATGTGTTAAGCGGTTGCTTTCGGGGACGAAACTAGCAGGGTCCGTTTGAGGTATGCCGCGTAGCATTCACCAAGTCTTGTAAGGCCAGCGCTGCGCGTATCGACCCGGGGAGGTGACCCGATGCCATCGTTTCGCCAACTGCCTCCGTCGCTGCGGCCGAACGTGCGGCCCAGGCCCGGCCAACCGGATGCCGCCTCGATTCATGTTCCCGTCGCGCGGGCCATGGTGGATTGCGCCGTCTACTGCGAGGGCACCCGGTTGCCCGGCAAGTACACCCACGCGGCGGCGCTGAGCAAGGTGCACGACCTCGAGGCCGCCGGGAAGGACGCGTTTGTCTGGGTCGGCCTGCACGCACCCGACGATCGTCAGATGCAGGCCGTCGCCGACGTGTTCGGCCTGCACCCGCTGGCCGTCGAAGATGCCGTGCACGCCCACCAGCGACCGAAGCTGGAGCGCTACGACAACACCTTGTTCCTGGTCCTCAAGACCGTCAACTACGTCGAGCATGTCTCCGTAGCCCTGGCCCGCGAGATCGTGGAGACCGGCGAGATCATGATCTTCGTCGGCCAGGATTTCGTGGTCACCGTGCGCCATGGTGACCACAGCGGTTTGGCCGGGGTTCGCAAGAAGTTCGACGCATCACCCGACAGCCTCAAGCTGGGCCCGTATGCGGTCATGCATGCCATCGCCGATCACGTCGTGGACAGCTATCTCGACGTCACGGACCTGATCGAGACGGACATCGACGCGATGGAAGAGGACATCTTCTCGCCGACGGCCAAGACCAATATCGAGTGCATCTATCTGCTCAAGCGGGAGGTCGTAGAGCTACGCCGCGCCGTCGCGCCGTTGACATTCGCATTGCAGCGAATCGGCACCGACCACAACGACCTGATCTCGATCGAGGTCCGCCGGTACATGCGCGACATACTCGATCACAACATTCAGGCGTCCGACCGGATCACCAGTTACGACGAGGTGCTCAGCTCGCTAGTGCAGGCCGCGGCGGGCAAGGTGGCGATGCAACAGAACACCGACATGCGCAAGATCTCCGCGTATGTCGCCATCGCCGCTGTGCCAACGGCGATCGCGGGCATCTACGGCATGAACTTCGACTACATGCCAGAACTCAGACAGGCCTGGGGTTATCCGGCAGTGCTGTTGGTGATGGTCATCATCTGCTCCCTGCTGTTCCGGGCGTTCAGGCGCAACCACTGGCTCTAACTCGGTTGCGCGGCTCGCCGCCCAGGGTTCAAGACGTCGACGCCGTCCTGCGTCCACGCCTCGCGCATGGCTTCGGCACCTTTGAGTCGCACCCACGCCGCCTCGGTGGCCGTGATGGGTGTGGCGCTCAGCACCGTCACCGGCGGCAGCGGGTCGGTCAGTGCGACGTCTTCGATGTCGCTGCGTCCCAACAGAAAAGCGGAGAACGGTGCACCCTCCCAGAGCGGCGTCTCCAGGTCGATCAGCGCGTCCGGTTCCAGAATCAGGCCTTCGACGGCGGGTGCCGCGGCCAGGATCGCCAACGAGCGTGCGAGACCCTTGGGCGTCGGACCTCGCAGCGCGACGACGGCCTCGGCGCGGGGACCGTGCAGTGCGTCGGTCACCAGCTCCGTGGGATCGAACATCGGGTGACGCGAACAACCAACCGACACATAGTGACTGACACCGCCACCATCGGGACCGAAGCGCAGCACATCGATCCGTTCGGTGCCAAGGAACGTGACACTGGCCTCGACGGGCTCAGCGGTGATGCCAGTCCGGACGAAGTGCTCGCGCAGGTGTGCGCGAACCGCGGCCGGGACGTCGATCACTCGGCCGGCGCGGGCGTCGCGTCGGGAAGCGTGAGGTTCATGCCGGTGTCGGCGTCGAAGATCGTCAGCTTCGACGTATCGAACGCCAGCTGGACCGTGTCGCCCTGCTTGGCCTGGGATTCGGTGGAAACCCGTGCCACGAACTCGTTTTCGGCGGCTCCCGACTCACTGGCCAACTCTGCCAGCTGGGCGGCCTGCGCACCCTCGCCCTCGCTCTGGAAATGCAGATATTTGTCCGCGCCGAGCGATTCGACGAAGTCCACCGTCACGTCGAACGTCAGGGCCCTGATCCGCGCGTAGCCGTCCATCACCGCGGCGTCCTCGAGGTGTTCTGGCCGGATGCCGACGATCACGTTGTTGGGGGTTTGGTGCCTGGCGATCAGGTCGTGGACTTCCTGGGTCAGCGTGACCTCGCCGAAGGGCAGACGCACGCCGACGTCGGTCAAGGTGGCCGGGAAGAAGTTCATCGCAGGCGATCCGATGAAGCCCGCGACGAATAGGTTGGCCGGCCGGTTGTACAGCTCCTCCGGCGTGCCGATCTGCTGTGCTTCCCCGGCGAGCAGGACCACCACGCGGTCCCCCAGCGTCATCGCCTCGGTCTGGTCATGGGTGACGTAGACGGTGGTGGTGCCCAGCTTGTCCTGCAGGCGGGCGATCTCCGAACGCATCTGCACGCGCAGCTTGGCGTCGAGGTTCGACAGCGGCTCGTCCATCAGGAACGCCTTGGGGTTGCGCACGATCGCGCGTCCCATGGCCACCCGCTGGCGTTGGCCGCCGGACAGCTGGGCTGGCTTACGGTCCAGAAACTGGGTCAGATCAAGGACTTTCGCGGCCTCCTCGACCTTCTGTGTGATCTCAGCCTTGTTCATCTTGGCCAGGGTCAGCGGGAACGCGATGTTCTGGCGCACAGTCATGTGCGGGTAGAGCGCATACGACTGGAACACCATCGCGATGTCGCGGTCCTTGGGCGCCTTCTCGTTGACCCGTTCGCCGCCGATCCTCAGCTCTCCGGAGGAGATCTCCTCGAGACCGGCGATCATGTTGAGCGTGGTCGACTTTCCGCAGCCGGAGGGTCCGACGAGGATGATGAACTCGCCGTCGGCGATGGTCATCGAGAGGTCCTTCACGGCCGTGGCGCCGCCTGCGTAACTCTTGGTCACCCGGTCCAACACGATTTCGGCCATGGAGTTACCCCTTCACCGCGCCGGACGTGAGGCCGGCAACGATCCGTCGCTGGAAGATGAGAACAAAGATAATGATCGGGATGGTGATGACCATCGCGCCCGCCGCGATCGACCCGGTCGGTTCCTCGAACTGCGAACTGCCCGTGAAGTTGGCGATCGCGACCGGCGCGGTGATCGCACGCTGAGTGGCCGTCAGTGAAAGCGCCAGCAGCAGGTCGTTCCACGCGAAGATGAAGACCAGGATCGCCGCGGTGACGATGCCGGGCGCGGCCAGCGGGGCGATCACCTTACGGAACGCCTGCGCCGGCGTGGCGCCGTCCATCTTGGCCGCCTTCTCCAGATCCCAGGGGATCTCCTTGAAGAACGCCGAGAGGGTGTAGATCGCCAGCGGAAGCGCGAAGGTGATGTACGGGATGATCAGACCCGGCCAGGTGTCGAACAATCCCAGCCTGCGTTCGATGTTGAACAGCGGTGTCACCAGCGAGATCTGGGGGAACATCGCGATCAGCAGCGCGACGCCGACCAGCAGTCGCTTACCCGGAAACGCCAGTCGCGCCACGGCGTACGCCGCCATTCCGCCGATCAAGACCGCGATGAGGGTGGTGATCAGGCCGATGCCGATCGAGTTGATCAGCGCCGAGCTGAACGCATCGCCGGTGAAGATTCCCTTGTAGTTGTCGAAGGTGATCTGCGTCGGAATCAGCTTGCCGTCCTTGACGCTTGACGTCGGCTTGAGCGAAAGGCTGAGGATCCACAGCACCGGCAACAACGCATAGGCGACGACGATGATGTTGACAATCGTCCATCCGGTCGCACGGCCCGCGCCAGCCCGTTCGGCCATCAGCGCCTCTCCTCGTCGGATCCGGGCGCCGCCGCCCCAAAGAGCTTGATGTAGATGAAAGCGATGACCGCCACCGACAGGAATATCAGCACGCTGATCGCCGATCCCAGCCCGAGATTGAACGCCTTGAACAGATTGTCGTAGCCCAGGATTGACACCGAACCGGTGTCGTTGGCGCCGCCGGTGAGCACGTAGATGTTGTCGAAGATACGAAACGCGTCCAGCGTGCGGAACAGCAGCGCCACGAGGATCGCGGGTTTGATCAGCGGCAGGATCACCTTGACCAGCCGCTTCCATGCCCCCGCACCGTCGACCTGGGCGGCGTTGAGCAGATCCTGTGGCACGAGCGCCAAACCGGCGAGCAACAGCAGCGCCATGAACGGCGTCGTCTTCCACACCTCGGCGAGGACCACGATGGCCAGGGACGGCAGCTGCTCGGTGAGTGGAGCGCTGCCCTCCGGCAGCAGATTGGCCAGATATCCGGTGCCAGGCGTCCACGCGTAGTACCAGCTATAGGACGCCGCGACTGTGACGATGCCGTATGGAATCAGGATCGCTGTGCGCACAACGCCTTTGCCGAAGATCGTCCGGTGCATGACCAGCGCCAGCGCCATGCCGAGGACGAACTCGATCGCCACGGACACGACGGTGATCGCCAGCGTCACGGCGAACGCCGTCCACCAGTACCTGTCGGTCAGCACTGTGATGTAGTTCTCCAGGCCGACGAACTCGACATCGTCGGGCTGAGCGAGGTTGTAGCGCTGCAGGCTGAGCCACACCGCGTAACCGATCGGGTAAGCGGTGACCGCAAGCATCAGGATGACAGCGGGCGCGATGAGCGTGAATGCCAGTCGCCGTTCAGATTTCGTGTCGTCGGTACCGACCTTGACCGGCTCTGCGGTGGCGGTCACGGAATCAGCCCCTTGCCGTCGATCGCCTTCTGCACCTGAACGGTCAACTCGTCGGCCATCCGCTCGGGGTCGATATCCGTGATCGGGGCCAGCGTCGCCGAGATGCGGGTGGAGACAGCCTGATAGACCGGCGTCGCCGGCCGCACCGCCGCGTTGGTCAGCTGTTCACGGATGATCTCGTACTGCGGGTACTTCTTCTGGAACGTCGGATCGTCGTACAGCGACGCGCGCACCGCGGGCAGACCGCCCTCGACCGACGTGTAGCGCTGATTCTGCGCACTGCGCATGCACCGGATCGCCTCGAAAGCCTCCGCCCGATGCTGCGTCGTCTTGGCTACGGCGAGGTTCAGACCGCCGAGCGTCACCTTGGCCGGCTCGTCGGTCACACCCGGGTAGTTGGCGAAACCGAACACCTTCTTGCTGGCTTCGTAGGCCGCCTCGAACTGTGCGTCGCTCGGCGAGAAGGTGCCGACGTCGTTGATGCTGCCCGCCAGAGCGGGATCCTCGTTCAGCGGCAGGAACGAAACACCACCTTTGACGGCGTTCTCCAGCATCGACGGCAGCACGAACGGCCAGTTCACTTCGAGCGCGGCTTTGCCCTGTTCCAGCGCCAAACGCGCGGTGCCCTCGTCGGTCTGGGTGATCGACGGATCCGCACCCGGCGCGGTGGCAACCGCTTTCATGATCTCCAGCGCCTTGACCGTCGCGGCGCGATGCTCGTCTGTGTCGGTCAACGTGACGGTCTTGCCGTCGTCGGAAAGCACTTGACCGCCAGAACTTTCCAGCAGCGTGTTGAACCACACCACCAGGCCCTCGTACTGCTTGGCCTGCAATGCGATCCAACTCGGCTTACCCTCGGCGTGCAGACGGGTCGCCTCGGCCACCATGGCATCCCACGTCGCAGGCGGCTCGTTCATCAAGTCCGCTCGGTACCAGAGCAATTGGGTGTTCGTGGTGATCGGCGCTGCGTAGAGCTTGTCCTGCCACTTGGCGGTTTCCAGCGGACCCGGCAACGTGTCGGTGGTCGCATCTTGTTCGGCCTTACCCGATGGATCCTCCGACAGCGGCAATGCCCAACCCGCCTCGGCGAACTCGGCCGTCCACACGACGTCGAGGGCCATCACATCGAGGGTCTTGTCGTTGCCCGTCAGCCGCCGCGCCAACTGCAACCGCTGGGCGTCCGCTTCTTTCGGAAGGCTGATCTGCTGAATCGTGAAGCGGCCGGCGAGCTCCTCGTTGCACCGCTTGGCGACCGCGGTGAACGTGGCCATCTCGCTTGCCGGTGTGTAGTAGTTGACGACGATTCCGCCGCCGCCTGATCCGCATGCCGAAACGATCGACGCCGTCGTCAGCGCGGCCAATGCCGCAGCACCAAGCCGCCGTGGGCGCACCGCTGCCTCCCGTCCGCGTCCGAGGTCGCCGCCGGGGCGGCTCCGAGCAACACTCCTGCGCGGAAACCGTATTGCCAGTTACGCGTGATTTGCAACACTTGCCGCGCGCGCGTCGCACACCGTTACGCAATTGCGCGCCTGGGCAAAGTGCCAGCTAACGCCCGCGCGTCCCCGACTAGATCTTCAAGCGTGCCAGGAGATCCCGGCCGTGCTCGGCGCTCTGGGGATCGCACAGGACGTCGTATCGTCCCGCGACGAGTTGCATCGTCGAACTGAAATCTCTTGTGCCACGCGCCATCGCATACGGAATCGCGGAGGTGATGAGGCCGAAGAACACCCCGGCTATGAGGCCGGTGATCAGCGCGCCCCACGGGCTCGGGCTGAAGAACCCCAGGATCAGTCCGATGAACAGACCCAGCCACGCGCCGGTGAGCACACCGCCGCCGAGCACCTTGGGCCAACTCAGCCTGCCCGTGACGCGTTCCACCTGCATCAGGTCGACACCGACGATCGTCACCTGCTGGACCGGAAACTGCTGGTCTGACAGGTAGTCGACGGCGCTCTGCGCCTCGGCGTAGGTCGGATACGACCCGATCGGCCAGCCTTTCGGAGGTGTGGGCAGGGCCGCGGGACCGCGTCGGGTCGTCGGCGTGCCCGGCGTTGTGCCGGCCGGCTGTCCAGGCTGGAACGGGCTGGTCATCGCTGAATCATTCTCCTTTGTCGCGGGCCTGCTGTTGCCGCGGGATCCGGCTGGCGATCTCACCAAGACAACGTCTTCCGCCCCGCAAAGGTGCCGCGTATTTGCGCTAGGTTGAACAGCATGACAAATCCGGGCGACGACGCTGGCCAAACGGCATCATCCGGCTCCGGCGACGGGGCATCCGAGCCGGCGTCGACGAGCTACGAGGCGCCGCCGATCGAGCAGAGCCAGGAGCCGTCCGGAGAACAGCCCGAGCAGCCGACCCAGGTCTACGAGCAGAGACCGCCCGAGCAACCGACCCAGGTCTACGAGCAGAGGCCGTTCGAGCAGCCGGGGTACACGCCCCCGCCGGCCTACGACCCCACGCCCCAGTCGGCACCGGAGTATCCGAGTTATCCGCCGCCTCCGTCCTACGGCGAGTTCGGCGATCCGGCTGCCCCCGGGTATCCGCCGCCCCCGCCGTACGGCACGCCGCCTCCCGGCTTCGGACCACCGGCTCCCGGCTTCGGGCCACCGCCACCACCTCCCGGCTACGGCCCGCCACCGGGCTATGGCCCGCCTGCGGGCTTTGGTCCACCTCCGGGCTATCCCGCGGCTCCGAGCTATCCCGCGTACGGCGCGCAGTCGGAGAAGACCAACGCGATGGCCATCGGCGCGCTGGTGGCGTCGATCGTCGGATTCTGCTGCGGCATCGGTTCGATCGTCGGCATCGTGCTCGGCATCGTCGCGATGAACCAGATCAAACAGAGCGGGGAAAAGGGCCACGGACTCGCGGTCGCAGGTATCGCGGTCGGGGTGCTCTCGCTGCTCATCAACGTGCTCTGGACCATCGGCGTCATGGCTAGTTGATCGACGGACGCCCGGGGACAGATGAACGCCAGCGACCCGGAACACTCGCCGGTCGACTATCCGTCCGCACCTGGGCTGCCTCCGCCGGTCTACCCGCCACCGCCCGGATATCCAGGCGTGGCAGCTTATTACCCCGTTTATGACCCGTACCGGCCGCTGAAGCCGCCTGGCACCAACGACAAGGCGATCGCATCGCTCGTCACGTCCATCGCAGGCTGGGTGTGCTGCGCCCCGCTGGCCATCGTCGGTCTCGTGCTGGGTGTGCTCGCGATGCGCGAGACCAAACGCTCTGGACAGGCGGGGTGGGGCATGGCGCTGGCTGGCACGATCATCGGTGGCCTGTTCACCGCAGGCCTGCTGGTCGTCCTGCTGCTCTACATAGCGCTCGGGATCAGCTCCATCCGTTAGGGCCCTGACGCGCTAGGCCGGCGGGCTGAACCGCTCGCCTTTGCGCTCCATCCCCGCCGCGCGCCCCTTGCCGGCGATCACCAACGCCATCTTGCGGCTCGCTTCGTCGATCATCTCGTCGCCAAGCATCACCGCGCCGCGCGCACCGCCGGCCCGCGACGTGTGCCATTCGTAGGCCTCGAGAATCAACTCGGCGTGGTCGTAGGCCTCTTGGCGTGGGCTGAAGATCTCGTTGCCCGCAGCGATCTGATCGGGGTGCAGCACCCATTTGCCGTCGTAGCCCAGCGCAGCGGACCGGCCCGCGACCCGGCGGAAACCGTCGACGTCGCGCACCTTCAGATACGGGCCGTCGATCGCCAGGATGCCGCGCGTGCGGGCCGCGACGAGAATTCGCATCAGCACGTGATGGTGGGCGTCACCGACGTCGTAGCCTTCGGGCTGTTCGCCGACCTCGAGCGTGCGCATGTTCAGGCTGGCGGCCATGTCCGCGGGCCCGAGGACCAGCGCCTGCACCCGTGGGGCCGCCGCGATCGCATCGATGTTCGTCAAACCTTCGGCGTTCTCGATCTGAGCTTCAATACCGATGCGGCCCAAGGGGAATCCGTGCGTCGCCTCGAGTTGACCAAGCAGCAGGTCGAGCGCGTGGATGTGCGATACATCGGAGACTTTCGGCAACACCACTATGTCCAGCGACGCACCCGCGGCCGACACCACGTCGATGACGTCGGCATGCGTCCACGGCGTGGTCCAGTCGTTCACCCGAACGCCGCGCAACTGCCCGCCCCAACCGGGCTCGGCCAACGCGGCCGCCACCGCGGCGCGCGCCTCGGCTTTGGCGTGGGGCGCGACCGCGTCTTCGAGATCGAGGAAGACCTCATCGGCGGGCAGAGACTTTGCCTTCTCGATCATCTTCGAGCTGCTGCCTGGAACCGAAAGTATCGTTCGGCGGGGTCGATAGCGGTTTTCCACAACCACACTCTTTACCCTTCTAGGCATGGCGGCGGTGAACAGGGTCTATGCGGCCCGGCTTGTGGGGATGGTGGTGCTGGGACCCGACGGGGAGTCCCTTGGCCGCGTCCGCGATGTGGTGATCAGCATCAGCATCGTGCGCCAACAGCCGAGGGTGCTCGGCCTGGTCGTCGAATTGCTAACGCGTCGAAGAATTTTCGTGCCGATTCTGCGGGTGACATCCATCGATCCCGGCGCTGTGACGCTGGCGACCGGCAGCGTCTCGCTGCGCAAGTTCACCCAGCGCCCCGGTGAGGTGCTCGTGCTCGGCCAGGTGATCGAAACCCAGGTCAGAGTCGACGATCCCGACCAGGAGCAGTTGAAGGGGCTCGACGTGTACGTGGTCGATCTCGGCATCGAACCCACCCGCACGCGCGACTGGATGGTGACCAAGGTGGCGGTGCGGCCCGCGCGACGCCTCGGCCGCCGCGGCAATGTGCAGATCATCGACTGGCAGCACGTGCAGGGGCTGACACCGTCGGGACTGGCGATGCCCGACCAGGGGGTCGCGCAGCTGCTGGAGCAGTTCGTCGGTCAGCGCGCCGTCGAGGTGGCCGAAGCGATCCGCGAACTGCCTGACAAGCGTCGCCACGAGGTGGTCAACGCGCTCGACGACGAGCGACTGGCCGACGTATTGCAGGAGCTGCCCGAGGACGAGCAGGTCAACGTGCTCAGGAAGCTGCCCCCCGAACGGGCCGCCGACGTGCTCGAGGCCATGGACCCCGACGACGCCGCCGACCTGCTGGGCACCATGACGCCGACGGACGCCGAACAGTTCCTGCGCCGAATGGACCCCGAGGACTCCGAGGACGTACGCCGGCTGCTGGCGCACTCACCCGACACCGCAGGCGGCCTGATGACCTCGGAACCGGTGGTGCTCGCACCGGACACCACCGTCGCCGAGGCACTGGCCCGGGTCCGCGACCCCGACCTGACCCCGGCGCTCGCGTCGCTGGTCTTCGTGACCCGCGCGCCAACGGCCACCCCTACCGGTCACTACCTGGGCTGTGTCCACCTACAGCGGCTCCTGCGAGAACCGCCCGCGGAGCTGGTCAGCGGGATCGTGGACACCGACCTTCCGAACTTGGCACCAGAGGATTCGTTGTCGGCGGTAACCCGGTACTTCGCCGCGTACAACCTCGTGTGCGGACCGGTGGTCGACGAGGAGAACCACCTGCTCGGCGCGGTCTCGGTCGACGACGTGCTCGACCATCTCCTGCCGCACGACTGGCGTGAACGCGAAGAGCCCGAGCTGTTCGCCGCCAACGAGGGCGCGTGATGAGCGACCTGACGGCGCGCCAGCGCCTGGACACCCCGCGGGTCTCCCGCCGACGGTTCACGCTCAACGTCGACGCCGAGGCGGTCGGCAAGTTCTCGGAGTCGATCGCCCGCTTTCTGGGCACGGGCCGCTACCTGGCCTGGCAGACCATCATGGTGATCGTTTGGATCATCCTGAATCTGTTTGCCGTGAAGTTGCGGTGGGATCCGTATCCGTTCATCTTGCTCAATCTCGCGTTCTCCACCCAGGCGGCGTATGCGGCGCCGTTGATTCTGCTGGCTCAGAATCGGCAGGAAAACCGGGATCGGGTGTCGCTCGAGGAAGACCGTCGGCGGGCCGAACAGACCAAGGCGGACACCGAGTATCTGGCCCGTGAGCTGGCCGCATTGCGGTTGGCGGTCGGCGAAGTCGCCACCCGCGACTACCTGCGGCGCGAGCTCGAGGAAATTCACGAGCTACTGAACCGGCTGGCCCCGCCGGCGGGATCCGATAATCGCGACGGCGGCGGCAAAACAGCGCAGAATGAGCGGCGCTCGAAAAAGCAGAGCTGAATCACGTAACGCCATTGCTGTAACGCGCGAGATATCGACTAGGTATGGTGACTTGGTTCACAACCACAACAGACCAAGGACGGTTGAGTGCACATAGGGGCAGGGGCCGCCCTCGAGGCAGCGCGACGGGGGGCAAAGCGAGTCGCGCACAGTGCTGGCGATGGTGTTTCTCGCATGCGAGCCGTCAACTTCAGCGCTGCCGTCAAGCCGTCCAGTGTTCGCGGCGCGCTCACCCCTGCCCGTGCCCGCGTCGCCTCGGGATTCGCAGTCATCGCGCCGATCATTCTGGTCGGCGCCGTGGGGGCTTCCGTACAACCGAGCTCACCGGTCCGCGACCCCGCGGTCACCCCGCTGGCCTCTGTCGAGTCGTCCTCGGTCGACCGCGCGGGCCCGACGGTGATCGCTGTCACCAAGACACCGACCGAATTCCACATCGCCGCCTCGGCGTCTTCGTCGCCTCAGCCCGCAGCTGTGGTGAATGCTCCTGGCACACTTCGCATTCCGGCCATGGCCCTGGCGGCATACCGTAACGCCGAGCGGATGATGGCCGTGGCGGATCCCGGCTGTGGCGTCAGCTGGAACCTCTTGGCGGGCATCGGGCGTATCGAGTCGATGCACGCCTATGGCGGCGCCACCGACGCCCGCGGTACGGCCGTGCGGCCCATCTACGGGCCCGCTCTGGACGGGACGCTGCCCGGCAACGAGATCATCGTGCAGAACCGGTCCGCCGAGCGCGTCACCTATGCGCGCGCGATGGGTCCGATGCAGTTCCTTCCCGGTACCTGGTCGCGCTACGCGTCCGACGGCGACGGGGACGGCAAGGCCGAGGTGCAGAACCTGTTCGACTCGACCCTGGCCGCCGCGCGCTATCTGTGCAGCGGTGACATGAACCTGCGCGATCAGGCCCACGTGATGTCGGCGATTCTGCGCTACAACAACTCGGTGGCCTACGCCCGCAACGTGCTGGGCTGGGCCGCTGCGTACGCCACCGGCGTCGTGCCGGTCGACCTGCCGCCCATCACCGGGTCGGTCCCCGTACTGAGCGACGACGACGGCGCCGCCACGCACCTCAATGAATACGAAGGCCTTGGTCCGGGATTGCCGCTCAACGCCTTGGGTCTGCCCTCCAACGATCCGCTGGCACTGATGCCGGTGCTGGCGCGCAGCGACGTCGCCAGCCAGCTCCCCGGCTTCGTGCCCGGTCAGCGGCTGGGCCCGCTGCCCGGTCCCGCACCCGGCCCGTTGGCAACCCCGGCGACATCGCAGCAACCTGCGCCGTGGGTGCCGCCATGGATGCAGCCGCCTCCGACGCCGACGCCGGAGTGTGCGGTGTTCTGCATCAAGGACCAGCCCGCACCGCTGCAGGCTGCGCTGGGCGGGCCGCCCGTCGCACAGCAGATGGTGCCGCCGGGAATGGCACCGCCGCCCGGCCCGCTGGCGCCTGCCCCGGGACCCGTCCCGGCCGGACCCGCCCCGGGTCCGCTGGCACCGCCGCCTGGTCCTGCGCCGGCTCCCGTCGCGCCGCAGGGCGCACCACCGGGACCGCTGCCCGGTCCTGCGCCCGCACCGGCTGGTTAGCACGCCCGTCGGGTCGGCCTAGACTCGACAGCGATGTCCACTACTTCTCCTGACCTGGAGTCCGCGGTCCGTTCGGGGCTGGCGAAGGTAATCGATCCGGAACTGCGGCGGCCGATCACCGAGCTCGGCATGGTGAAAAACGTCACCATCGAGCCCGACGGCGGGGTGCACGTCGAGATTTACCTCACCACTTCGGCGTGCCCGAAGAAGAACGAGATCTCCCAACTCGTGAGCCAAGCCGTCGCCGATGTCCCGGGCACGGGTCACGCGAAGGTGACCCTCGACGTGATGAGCGACGAGCAGCGCACCGAGTTGCGCAAGCAGCTACGCGGCGATTCCCGCGAGCCCGTCATCCCCTTCGCCCAGCCCGGTTCGCTCACCCGGGTATACGCCGTGGCGTCGGGTAAGGGCGGCGTCGGCAAGTCCAGCGTCACCGTCAACCTGGCCGCGGCGATGGCCGCGCGCGGGCTGTCGGTGGGCGTGCTGGACGCCGACATCTACGGGCATTCGGTGCCGCGGATGATGGGCACGACCGACCGACCGACCCAGGTCGAGTCGATGATCGTGCCGCCCGTCGCGCATGACGTCCGCGTCATCTCGATCTCGATGTTCACCCAGGGCAACACCCCGGTGGTGTGGCGCGGACCGATGCTGCACCGCGCACTACAGCAGTTTCTCGCCGACGTGTACTGGGGCGATCTGGACGTCCTGCTGCTCGACCTGCCGCCGGGCACCGGAGACATCGCCATCTCGGTGGCCCAGCTGATCCCCGGAGCGGAGATCTTGGTGGTGACGACACCTCAGCTGGCGGCCGCCGAGGTGGCCGAGCGCGCAGGCGCCATCGCACTGCAGACCCGTCAGCGCATCGTCGGCGTGGTCGAGAACATGTCCGGTCTGCTGCTCCCTGACGGCACGACGATGCAGATCTTCGGCGAGGGCGGCGGCAAGCAGGTCGCCGAGAGCCTGACCCGTGCGGTGGGCGCCGACGTGCCGCTGCTGGGCCAGGTCCCGCTGGATCCCGCACTGGTCGCCGCAGGCCACGACGGGGTACCGCTGGTGCTCTCGGCACCGGATTCGGTGGCGGGCAAGGAGTTGCGCAACATCGCCGATGCGCTGTCGAGCCGCAAGCGGGGACTCGCGGGCATGTCGCTGGGCCTGGACCCGGCCGGCCGTTAGGTCGCGTCGCTGTCGTAGGGGGTTTTCGCCGGGACTTCGGGCGTCTCGGGTTGCGGTGGCTCCTGCGGTGACACCGGCTTCGGCGCACCGTCACTCACGGGCTTCTCCGCGTTGGCCGCGGGGGTGTCCACCTTGCCCGTGAAGATCGAATCATCGCCGTCGAGAAGATGTTTCGTGAGCGCGGCACGCGGCGTCATCCCCCGCAGCTTGTTCAGCTGACTCAACGGCTCCCGAAGGTCGTCGAACTCCGGACCAAGATCGTCGCGCAGCTGGCTGGTGGCGCCGCTGATGTAGTCGCGGGCCTGCCGCAGCGTGCTCGACGTCCACCGGATCGCACCGGGGAGCCGTTCGGGGCCCAGGATCACCAAACCGGCGATCACCAGGACGAGCATCTCGCCCCAGCCGACGTTCGCGAACATCTCTAGGTGCTGTTGTCGGGGCCGGGGTTGACGGTCAGGACGACGGGCCTGCCGTCACGCATGACCTCGATGGGCGCGTCCTGCCCGATCTTGAGTTGGCGCACAGCGACGACGAATTCGTCTGCGTCAGCGACGGTTCGGTCACCCACCTTGACGACAACGTCGTTTTCCAGGATGCCCGCCTTCTCGGCCGGGCTGCCTGCCTTCACGTTGGCGACCTGGGCGCCCGACGCGAGGTCGTTGCTCACCGAGCGGGCGGTCAGACCCAGTGTCGGATGCGCGATCTTCCCGTCGCGGATCAGCGACTCTATGACCGTCTTGACCTCGTTCACCGGAATCGCGAAGCCCAGGCCACTGGCGCTGTCCGACAACGATTTGCCCGCCGTGTTGATACCGATGACGTCACCGTTCATGTCGATGAGCGGGCCACCGGAGTTGCCGTGGTTGATCGACGCGTCGGTCTGCACCCCGTCGATGACGGTGTCGGTGTCCGAACCGTCACCAGACAGCGGCACCGGGCGGTGCAGCGCGCTGATGATGCCCGCCGTGACGGTGCTGCGCAGACCCAGCGGGGCTCCGGCGGCGATCACCTCTTCGCCGACATAGAGCTTGTCGGAGTCGCCCAGCTTGGCGACCGTCAGGTTGTCCACGTTGTCGACCTTGAGCACGGCGAGGTCGGTCTTCGGATCACGGCCGACGAGGTTGGCGGGCACTTCCTTGCCGTCGTTGAAGACCACGGTCATCTTGTACTTGCTCGCGTTGACCGCGGCCTCGGAGATCACATGGTTGTTGGTGACGATGTAGCCGCGGCCGTCGACCACGACACCGGAGCCCTGCGAGCCCTCCTCGTCGCTCTTGGTCTCGATCGTGACCACTGAATCGGCAATCGCCCCAGCAACTTTGGCGAACCGGCCCTCCGGCGCGTCGCCGACGTCGCTGGTCTCGAGCGTCACCTTGGAGGTGGTGAACGCCTGGACCACCTCGGCCGTCGTACGGCCGACCCAGCCGCCGGCGAACCCGATCACGAGCGCGACGATGCCGAGCACCGCGAGCGCGACGTAGGAGACCTTGCCGCCGAACAGGACGTCGCGCACGCCTAGCTTGCCGGTGCTGACGTTGGACGCTGCGCGGGGCGGCTGCGTCATCGCCGGAGTGCCCAGCTCCACCGGGGCACCTGGATTGCGCCACGGATCATCGGGTTGGTCGGTCCCCGGGCCTTCGCGCTCGGCGTCCAGCGCACCGGCATCGGCGGGGTGACGCTGCAGCGAATCGCCGCCGGCGTAGGGCCGGCCGAACGCCTCGGCCAGCACGGGATCGGGCGGCTGGTCCTTCGGCGTGTAGGCGCCTTGATCGCGGTATTTCTCCGCACCCTGAAAAGATCCGCTGACGCCGTCGGGCCTGCCGAACGCACGCCGTGACGCCGGGTCGACAGGCGGCCGCGACACCGGCCGCGGCTCGAGACGTTCGCGTCCGGTCTCGTCCAGATTGCTCACCCGTTCATCACCTCTATCCGAGCACCAGCAATGGCCGGCGCACGCCGTTGATCGATTTTGATATCCACCCTACCGGCGCTTACGGCGGCCTTGCTGGGCGCCTTCAGCTAACTGCGAGTCCTGTGTCGCCGCGGTCGGATCGGGGGCGTTGCCGCTGCACAGCGGAATCTGCGACAGCTGGCCCAGCAACGAGCTCGGGATGGCTATCGGATGAGATTCCCGCAGCGCACTGCGTGCCTGACGCTGTGCGTCGACCTCTGCGGCGCACTGCGGACACAGCGAAAGATGACTGGCCGCGCGCAGATGAGGAGTGAGTCGGAGTTCGTTGTCGACGAACGCCGCGATGGCCTCCGTCGACAGATGCTCAGTGGATCCGAACTGCCGAGGCCCCACGGGCGCTTCGCTCTGAGATGCCAGCTGGGTAGGCAGCCAGGAGAACGCACGGCGGAACATGTGCCCCGGGTCGACCATCGCCCAGCTCCTCTCGGCGTACTCGCGTCGCGTCAACGTTACTGATTCGAATGTAGCGCGGCGCGCGGCGCCAAACACCTGCGAACACTCAGGCTGACTTGGCCGTGTCCCGGTAGTGGGTCGAATCCCCGTCACCGTGGCGGGCCAAATGGTCGCGCAGCGCCTGCCTGCCGCGGTGAATGCGGCTGCGGACGGTGCCGAGCTTGACGCCTAACGTCGCGCCGATCTCCTCGTAAGACAAGCCCTCGACGTCGCACAGGACCACGGCGGCACGAAACTCCGGCGGCAGCGAGTCCAGCGCGGCCTGCAGGTCGGGACCCAGTCGCGAGTCGTGGTAGATCTGCTCGGGGTTCGGATCGTCGGCGGGCACCCGGTCGTAGTCCTCGGGCAGCGCCTCCATGCGGATGCGGCCGCGCCTGCGAACCATGTCCAGGAACAGGTTCGTGGTGATGCGGTGGAGCCAGCCCTCGAACGTGCCCGGCTGATAGTTCTGCACCGAGCGGAAGACGCGGATGAACGTCTCCTGCGTGAGGTCCTCGGCGTCGTGCTGGTTGCCGGACAGGCGGTAGGCCAGTCGGTAGACGCGATCAGCATGCTGGCGCACGAGCTCGTCCCAGGACGGCATCGTGGTGTGGTCACCCGTGGCGTCGAACACGGCGGTTCCGGTCAGTTCGTCGGAAGGCTCAACCCATTCCCCGTCGGTGTACTGCTCGAGATGAGCCATCGACGATGGCGCGGCCGGCGCAGTTGGGGCGTTCGAATTCTTCGTCAGATCCTCCTGTTGACAGCCGTCGTCATTTATCGACGGCCCGACGATGGCGGCAACGTGAAACTCCCCGCGCTTATTCCCGGTATCCCAACGCCCGCCGTCATCCATGGGACATACCGTCTCCGACCCTGGTGTGTTTGGCATATGAGCACACTGAACATTTCCTGAGAAAGATCTTCTACCCATTTTCGACCTGCGAGAACCAGGCCATTTCGACGGAAATCCGCAGTTCGGGGACGGGCGTGTCGCGGGCGTGCCCTCCGGAGGAGGTTCTACGCTGCGGGCATGGCTGGCATCGACGACGTGATAGGCGGCGGGCCGCAGAATCGCGCCGAGTCGATCGTCAAGCATGCCGAGCAGTCGATCTCGGAGGACGCGATCGTCGCGGCCGCCCGTGAACGCGCGGTCGAACTGGGCGCCGGCGCGGTCACGCCCGCCGTCGGGGCGCTGCTGTGCGTGTTCGCCAAGATGACCGGAGCCAAGGCGGTCGTCGAGGTGGGTACCGGGGCCGGGGTGAGCGGGTTGTGGCTGCTGTCGGGCATGCGCGAGGACGGCGTGCTCACCACCATCGACGTCGAGCCCGAACATCAGCGCATCGCGAAGCAGGCGTTCACCGAGGCCGGTGTCGGCCCCGGCCGCAGCAGGTTGATCAGCGGCCGGGCGCAGGAAGTGCTCACCCGACTCGCCGACGAGTCCTACGACCTCGTGTTCATCGATGCCGATCCGGCCGATCAGCCGCAATTCGTGACGGAAGGCGTGCGACTGCTGCGCTCCGGCGGCGCCATCGTGGTGCATCGCGCCGCGCTGGGCGGGCGGGCCGGCGACGCTCATGCCAACGACGCCGAGGTGGCCGCGGTACGCGAGGCCGCGCGGCTCATCGCGGAGGACGAGCGGCTCACGCCGGTGCTGATCCCGTTGGGCGACGGCTTGCTCGCCGCTGCCCGCGACTAGAGGCCACTTCGCCACGTCAGGCGGACGATGGCGCGATCTTTACGGACTCTTGACGGGCTGACCCCTTGACCGCGGGCTGAACGCGCGTTTAGCGTACTAAACATGCGTTCAGCCCCTGACGATCGGACGGCCATCGCCCGGATTCGCGATGCCGCGATCGACCAGTGGGGCAGAGACGGCTTCAACGTCGGGCTCCGGACCATCGCCGAGGCCGCAGGCGTGTCCGCCGCGCTGGTGATCCACCATTTCGGCTCCAAGGACGGCCTGCGCAAGGCGTGCGACGACCACATCACCGAGATGGTGCGCGAGTCCAAGACCGAGTCCATGCGCACCACCGACCCGGCCGACTGGCTCGCACAGGTCGCCGAAATCGAGGAGTACGCCCCGATGATGGCGTATCTGGTGCGCAGCATGCAGTCGGGTAGCGACCTCGCAAAGTCGTTCTGGCAGCGCATGATCGACAACGCCGAGCAGTATATCGAGGAGGGCGTTCAGGCAGGCATTCTCAAGCCGAGCCGCGACCCGAAGGCCAGGGCGAGATACCTCAGCATTATCAACGGCGGCGGTTTCCTGCTCTACCTACAAATGCATGACGACCCCACCGACCTTCGGGCCGTGCTGCGCGATTACGGCGAAGACATGATGCTGCCCGCGCTGGAGATGTTCACCAACGGCCTGATGGCCGACTCGACGATGTACGACGCGTTCCTGGCACAACACGAAAAAGGCATCCCGTTCACATCTGGAGAAGGAGATGGAAATGACGGCACCGTCCCTACAGCGGACTAATGCTGGCGCGCGATCCGAACTCGCGGTCGAAATTCGGGGACTGTCAAAGTCTTTCGGACGAACCCAAGCACTCGACGGTCTCGACCTGACTGTTGCGCACGGCGACATCGCGGGATTCCTCGGCCCCAACGGAGCGGGCAAGTCCACCACGATCCGCGTGCTGCTCGGCCTGCTGCGCGCCGACGGCGGAACAGTACGGCTGCTCGGCGGCGACCCGTGGCACGATGCCGTCGACCTGCACCGCCGAATCGCCTACGTCCCGGGTGACGTGACACTGTGGCCCAACCTGACCGGCCTGCAAGCCATCGACTTCCTGGCCCGCCTACGCGGCAACGGCGTCGACACCCGCAGACGCGACCAGCTGATCGAGCGCTTCGAACTCGACCCGCACAAGAAGGCGCGCACCTACTCGAAGGGCAACCGGCAGAAGGTGGCGATTGTCGCCGCGTTCTCCACCAACGCCGAGCTCTACATTCTCGACGAGCCGACTTCTGGACTGGACCCGTTGATGGAGAAGGCGTTTCAGCAGTGCGTCGAGGAAGTGACCGGACACGGTGCGGCGGTGCTGCTGTCCAGCCATATCCTCGCCGAGGTCGAGAAGCTGTGCGACACCGTGACGATCATTCGCTCCGGCCGCACCGTGAAGTCGGGCTCGCTCGACGAGCTGCGGCACCTGATGCGGACAACGGTTACGGTGCGCACCCGCACCGATGGGCAAGCGCTGCAACGCAGTCCGTTCGTTCACGACTTCGCGATCAACGATGGCCACTACACGTTCTCCGTTGACCGCAACGAACTCGACCGCGCCATGGGTGAACTCACCGACCTGGGCATCCTCGACCTGACCGTGACACCGGCATCGCTCGAAGACCTGTTCCTGCGTGAGTACCAGGGGGCCTCGCGATGAGCACCGCCCTCGCACCGCACACAGCTCAACGCAACGCCGGATTGTGGACGGGCACGCTGAGCCTGCTCCGGCTGGCTCTGCGCCGCGACCGAATTCGCCTTTCGATCTGGCTGGCTGCCGTGACGCTGATGATGGTGTACGCCCCCAACGCGATCAGGCTGGCTTATCCGGACGAGGCGCAACGGCAGGCCCGGGTAAACCTGATGAAGACGCCGGCGGCGATCATCATGGGCGGGCCCATGTTCGGCGGCAACGAAACCGACCTCGGCGCGATGATGGCCAACGAGCTCATGCTCACCATGATCGTCGCGACGTCGATCCTGGCCATTCTGACCGTGATTCGGCACACCCGCGCCGAGGAAGAAAGCGGCGCAGCGGAACTGGTGCTGTCCTCGGTTGTCGGACGCTATGCACGAACGACCGCCGCTTTGATGATGGTCGGTGGTGTGAACGCCGCGCTGACGGTGACGATGACGCTGGCTATGGCCTCCACCGGTTTCGGGCTGGTCGATACCGCCGCGATGTGCCTCGGCATCACAGGGGTGGCCATGGTTTTCGGCGCGGTGGCCGCCGTCACCGCCCAGCTGTGGCGGCAATCGCGCACCGCCGCCGGCGCCGCGATGGCCATACTTGCGCTGGCCGTCTTCGTCCGCGGGATCGGCGACGTCATCGAGAACTCCGGCAGCGCGCTGAGCTGGTTCTCGCCGATCGCATGGGCGCAGCAGATGCGGGCATTCGTCGACGTGCGCTGGTGGCCGTTCGCCCTCCTCGTCGTCCTGACGCTCGGGCTGATCGCGCTGGCGGCCGGCCTGGAGAGCAGACGGCAGTACGACGACGGCACCATCCCGTCCACCGGCGAGCGTCCCAACGCGCACGCCATCAGAACCGTGCTCGGTCTGCATCTGACGCTGCAACGCGGCCAGACCATCGGCTGGGCGGTCGGGCTCTTCCTGGGCGGCTTGGCCTTTGGCTCGATGACAAAATCGCTGCTGGACGCCGCCAAGGAGAACGAACTCATTCAACGCGTGCTGGTGGCGCAGGGCACCGACAGCGTGTACACCACGATGACGCAGTTCCTCGCCGCCGCGGCCACCGCGTACGTCGTCTCGTCGGTGCTGCGGGTGTACGGCGACGAAGAGAAGGGCCTCGGCGAAGCTGTGCTGGCCGGCGCGGTGTCACGGTGGCGCTGGCTGCTCACCGCCGTCGCCTCGGCACTCGTCGGCTCCGCCGTTCTGATGTTCTTCGCCGGCCTGGGCAACGGTCTGGGTGCAGGTATCACGCTCGGGGAACCGGGCACGATCGTGCGGCTGACGTTGGCGGGCCTGGCCTACGTGCCGGCGATGGCCGTGATGGCGGGTATCGCGGCGGTCGGGGTCGCGATCAGAAGGGGCTGGATCGGCTGGCTCGCAGTCACGTTCGTCGTCGTATCGCTGTACCTCGGTGCGCTCCTGCGCCTGCCGAGCTGGCTGCTCGACCTTTCCCCCGTCGGCCAGACCACCGCGCCGTCGGACTACCCGGTTCTGGCCCTGGCCGTGATGATCGTCGTGGCCGCGGCCCTGACATTCGCCGCCGGCGCCATCTATCGCCGTCGCGATGCCCTGTGAGTAAAGGGAGCCTCCACCCTCTGGTGACGAGGTCAGGCGGCGGTCAACCCGGCGAGGTGATCGGCGATCAGCACCTCGATGGCGCTGGGCTTGAATACGACGACGTCGTTGAGCATTGGCGGTGCATGTGATTCGTGGTGCGAGCCAGTGGGCGTGACGTACACCGCCTTGTGACGCTGGCCATCGGCGTCGAAGGTATGGACTGTCCAGCCCGGTGCTTCCTTCGCGTAATTGCAGGCCTCACACTCGCCGAGACCGTTTACGGCAGTGGTGGAACCACTGCGCGCGTGCGGTGTGGCGTGGTCGGTATGTCGTATCGGCGCGTCGCAATACGGCGTACGGCAGGTGTCGTCCCTCAATGCGATGAATTGCGCGAGACCCTTCGGAAACAGCCGCGATCGGGACTCCATCGCGACCAATGCTCCCGAATCGGGATGGCGATAAAGCCGGCGCAGGGTGGCTTTGGACCGCTCGTCGGTGATCGCGTCGCCCGCCAGACGGCACGCGATTGCGGCGGGCACCGGACCGTACCCGGGAACTCGTGCCGGTGTGGTGCCACCGCCGAACAGCGTCTCATCGGTCAGAACAAGGTTGACCGCGATGGGGACCGGGACGTCAGCGGGTTGACCGGTGACGCGCTCGACAAGGGTGTCGGCCATGATCTGGCCACGACTGCGGCCGTCGAAAGTGGTGTCGGCCTCGCGCTTCAGGGCGGCGTAGACAGACACACCCTGCGCCATGGGGAGTAGAGCGGTCACGTAGGTCATCGCGTCGGGGGCCGGCCGGACGGTAACGGTGCGCTCGGATTGAGCGCGGACCGCCTTGTCCACGACAACCTGCGGATCGAGTTCGTAAGCGATGGCCTTGGCGTCAGCCTCAATCCGCTTGTCGCCGAGGCCCTCCAACGCAGACTGGTCGGCGCACATTCTGGCATCCAGGGTTCGGCGGTCCTCGAGCGAAAGGCACGCCGACTCGCGCACGATCAGGGTCGCGCGCCATTCGGAGAGCGCACCGGCTTCCAACGCCGAGAGGGTGTGCGGCATCTCGTGGACGAGCGCCCTGGCGAAGCCGAGGTGCCGGCCGCCCCGGTTCGGGGAATCGTGACGGGCGAGCGCGATCTCGGCGGCGAGGCCGCGCCCACGTTTCGTGGCGGGCACGCCATCGGCTGCCTCGCGAGCGCGGCGGGCCACGTCGAGTTCGGCGGTGACCCTGGCCTGTTCGGCAGCCGCGGCGGCCTTGCCGCGTTCGAGCTCCGCGATACGGTCGACCAGCGACGCCTCATAGGCGAGAGGGTCGGCGACCGCGTGCGATTCGAACATACTTTCGACCCTACTCCGAGGCGCCGACACGACGGGTCACGCCATCGCATAATGCGTAAATGGAGCTGCTGACCGGATTCGGGTTGGCCACCGCCGCGGGACTGAACGCGTACATCCCGCTACTGGCGCTCGGACTGCTATCGCGGTTCACCGACCTCGTCACCCTGCCCCACGGGTGGACTTGGCTCGAGAACGGCTGGGTGATGGCCATCGTCGCCGTGCTGCTGATCGTCGAGATCGTCGCCGACAAGGTTCCCGCGCTGGACAGCATCAACGACGCGATCCAAACCTTCGTCCGCCCGACGGCCGGCGGCATCGTGTTCGGGTCGGGCACCGCGGCGCAAACCAACGCCGTCGCCGACCCGGGCGCCTTCGCACAATCGGGTCAGTGGATCCCCGTCGCTATCGGTGTCGTTGTCGCGCTGGTGGTGTCGTTGACGAAGTCCGCGGTGCGGCCGGCCGCCAACGTGGCCACGGCAGGCGTTGCCGCACCGGTGCTGAGCACGGTCGAGGACGGCATCAGCGTCGGGCTGGTCTTCGTGGCGATCCTGGTCCCGGTGCTGGTGCTGGTGGCCGTCGTCGTGCTGGCCTGGGCGGTCTGGCACCTCGTGCGCAGACGACGCCGGAAACCCGCCTAGATCCAGACGCCCTTTCCGACGGCGACGACACCGCCGGAGCTGATGGCGAAGCGTTCGCGGTCTCTCTCCAAATCAACGCCCACCATCTCGCCCGGCCCCACGACGACGTTCTTGTCCAAGATCGCGTGGCGCACCACGGCCCCGCGACCGATTCGGGTGCCCGGCATGATCACGCTGCCCTCCACGATCGCACCGTCGTCAACGACGACGTTGGACGACAGCACCGAGTTGCGCACCGACGCCGCCGAAATGATGCTGCCCGCGCCTACCACCGACTCCTGAGCTGAGCCGCCGTTGACGAACTTCGCCGGCGCCAGATTCGCCGACTCGCCGAGGATCGGCCAACGCCGGTTGTACAGGTTGAACACCGGATGCACCGAAACCAGGTCCATGTGAGCGTCGTAGAACGCATCGAGGGTTCCGACGTCCCGCCAGTAACCGTGATCGCGCTCGGTGGAACCGGGGACCTCGTTGTCATTGAAGTCGTACACCGCGGCCATGCCGTCGTTCACGAGTCGCGGGATGATGTCGCCGCCCATGTCGTGATCGGAGTGGTCCTCGTCGGCGTCGGCCTTTATCGCGTCTACGAGCACCTTGGTGCTGAAGATGTAGTTGCCCATCGACGCGAACGTCTGCTCGGGATCGTCGGGCGTGCCCGGCGGATCGGAGGGCTTTTCGATGAACGCGCGGATGCGTCCCGACTCGTCGGAGTCAATGACACCGAACGCACTCGCTTCCGAGCGCGGCACCCGGATCCCCGCGACGGTGACACCCGCGCCGCTCTCGATGTGGAAGTGCAGCATCTGCTCCGGATCCATCCGGTAGATGTGGTCGGCACCGAACACGACGACGTAGTCGGGGTCCTCGTCGTAGACGAGGTTCAGCGACTGCAGGATGGCGTCCGCGGAACCGGTGTACCACCGCGGACCGAGGCGCTGCTGCGCGGGCACCGGGGTGATGTACTCGCCGGCAAGCCCCGAAAGCCTCCAGTTCTGCGAGATGTGACGGTCCAGCGAATGCGATTTGTATTGCGTCAGAACGCAGATCTTCAAATATCGTGCGTTGACGAGATTCGACAACACGAAGTCGATCAGCCGGTACGCACCGCCGAAGGGGACCGCGGGCTTGGCCCGATCGGCGGTCAATGGGTACAGCCGCTTGCCTTCGCCGCCAGCCAGGACGATACCCAGCACGTGTGGCAGTTCCCGCATGATCCAAACCTATCCGCCCCCGCCGACCGGGGCTAGGCATTCGCAGCTGTCTGTCAAGGTTATTGACACCTAATCGCATTCGAAAACAAGGATGCGGCCCTGAGATACGGCCCTCTTTTTCGGTACCGTCATCTGCATGCGGGTGGCGATGATGACTCGGGAGTATCCACCCGAGGTCTATGGCGGGGCAGGCGTTCACGTCACCGAGCTCGTCGCCCAGCTGCGTCACCTATGCGAGGTCGACGTGCACTGCATGGGCGCGCCGCGCGAAGGCGCGATCGTCGCGCAACCCGATCCCACGTTGCTGGGCGCCAACCCCGCCCTGTCCACGTTGTCGGCGGACCTCAGCATGGTCAACACCTCGGGTCAGGCCAACGTGGTGCATTCCCACACCTGGTACACCGGGATGGCGGGCCACCTGGCCGCGCTGCTGTACGGCGTTCCACATGTGCTGACCGCACACTCGCTGGAGCCGATGCGGCCGTGGAAGGCAGAACAGCTCGGCGGTGGATACCGGGTGTCGTCCTGGGTGGAGAAGACCGCGGTGGAAGCAGCCGACGCGGTGATCGCCGTCAGCTCGGGCATGCGCGACGACGTGCTGAGCACCTATCCGGCGCTGGACCCGAACCGGGTGCACGTGGTGCGCAACGGGATCGACACCGAGGTGTGGTACCCGGCCCCGCCCGAACCGGGCGAGTCGGTGCTCGCCGAACTCGGCGTCGACATGACCCGGCCGATCGTCGCGTTCGTCGGGCGCATCACCCGCCAAAAGGGCGTCCCGCATTTGATCGCGGCGGCACACAGATTCGCCCCCGATATCCAGCTGGTGCTCTGCGCGGGCGCACCCGACACCCCTGAAATCGCCGCGGAGGTCACCGCGGCCGTACAGGATCTGGCGCGCAGCCGCACGGGCGTCTTCTGGGTGCGCGAGATGTTGCCGATCTCGAAGATTCGCGAAATTCTTTCCGCCGCAACCGTTTTCGCCTGCCCATCGGTATACGAACCGCTCGGCATCGTCAACTTGGAGGCAATGGCCTGCGCAACGGCGGTGGTGGCGTCCGACGTCGGCGGTATCCCCGAGGTGGTGGCCGACGGCCACACCGGCGCCCTGGTCCACTATGACAAGGACGACCCGACGGGCTATGAGTCGCGGCTGGCCGACGCGGTCAACACGGTGGTGGCCGACCCGCAACGCGCCGCGCAATACGGTCAGGCGGGCAGGCAGCGCTGCATTGACGAGTTCTCGTGGGCGCACATCGCCGAGCAGACCCTCGAGATCTATCGGAAGGTGGCTTCCTAGGCGCGCAGGCTCACGGGCACGCGCTGACTAACTGGTGACGCCCTTGAGCTCGTCGCCAAGGGCTGCCGCCTCATCGGGGGTCAGTTCGACGACCAAACGTCCGCCGCCCTCCAGCGGTACCCGCATCACGATGCCTCGCCCCTCCTTGGTTGCTTCCAGTGGACCGTCTCCGGTCCGGGGCTTCATCGCCGCCATCGAGTGCTCCCTCCACATGAGCCAGCCCGCACGGTGGGCCTAACGAATCCCCTCTATTGTTCCCTATCCGCGGCTTCGCGTGTGCAAAGACCCGGCGATGGCCACCTCGACGCCCCCTCGACAGGTCACTGGAATGTCGCTGGCACCCAGCAGTCTGCCGTGTGATCGTCGACCATTCCGGTCGCCTGCATCAGGGCGTAGGCCGTCGTCGGCCCGACGAACCGAAAGCCTCGCCGCTTCAGTTCCTTGGCCATCGCGGTCGACTCCGGGGTGACCGCCGGGACGTCGGACATGGCGGCCGGGCGTGGCCTCTGTGGCGGCGCGAAAGACCACAGCAACTCGCCGAAGTCCACATCCAGATCAGCGACCGCGCGGGCATTGGCGATGGTCGCCTCGATCTTCGCGCGGTTACGCACGATGCCGGCGTCCTCCATCAACCTGGCGATGTCGCGGTCGCGGTAGCCTGCGACGCGCTCGACGTCGAACTGGTGAAACGCTCGACGGAAGTTCTCCCGCTTGCGCAGGATGATCAGCCACGACAGGCCGCTCTGGAACGCCTCCAGCGTCACGCGCTCGAACAGTGCAGTCGAGTCGCGCAGCGGCCGGCCCCACTCGGTGTCGTGGTAATCCCGGTAAAGGACGAAATCGTCTGGCGACAAGCGCGATTCGTCGATCCACGCACACCGGACACGATCGTCCGCGGTCACGATTCGCCCTCGGCCTCCGACGACGGCAGCGCGTGCGCTCCGCCCTCGATGTGGCGCGGGTCCCCGTCGTCGTCTTCGATCCCGTGAGCCGCACGGACGGCGGCCAACTGCCCGCGCACCAGGTCGAGCTCCTGGCCCAATCGGTCGAGCACCCAGTCCACCTCACTGGTCTTGTAACCGCGCAGGGTCTGGCTGAACTTGACCGCCTCGACGTCGGCGCAGGTGACGCCGGAGGCCGGCAATACCGTGGCAGTCGTATCGCGCGGCAACGGCGGCAACGACTCGCCACGTCCGAAGAGCACACTGCCCAGTGCGAACAGCACGATGGCGATCAGAACCAGCACGACCAGATACAGCAGAACCAGCGTCACGTCCTCGATACTGCCCGATGCCTCCGACAGGCAGCGACAGGCACCGCACCCCCCGCGCGCCGGCGCGCTCCTACAAGCCTGGCCGCAGGGTCTGCATCGGCGGCCGGTCGACGAGCGACACCTCTGAGGTGCGCGGTGTGAAACCGTCGCCGTCGGCGAAGAACTGGGTCAGGCCGACGCCGGAATCCGGCACTCCGCACCGCGACAACAGGGTCGCGATGACCTGTCGGCTCATCGCGGCAAGCTCGGTCAGCGGCCGGTTGCGGTGCTCCCGGACGCCGAGGTTCACTTGCGCTATCGCATTCAGACCAAGGCGGTCGTACGTATCGACCAGCAGGCCGATCTCCACGCCGTAGCCGGGTGCGAACGGCACCGAGGTCAGCAGCTCACGGGTGCCCGCATACTCGCCGCCCAGCGGCTGCAGCAAGCAGGTCAGTTCGGGGCGCAGCGCGGCGAGCAGCGGCCTGGCCACGAGCTCGGTGACACGCCCGCCGCCGTTGGCGTCCTCGCTGCCGCTGACCTTGAGCGGCCGCCGGTAGAACCCCTTGACCAGATGCACACCCTCAGCCGTGAGCAGCGGACCCAGGAGCTTGGGCACGAACATGGGGTCGGGGTCGATCAGGTCGGAGTCGACGAAGACGACGATGTCGCCGGTCGTGACGGCCAGCGAGCGCCACAGCACCTCGCCTTTACCGGGCTGCGGTGCGACCTCCGGCAAGGCCACCTCGCGGCTGATCACCCTGGCGCCGGCGGCCAGCGCGCGGATCTCGGTGTCGTCCGTCGATCCGGAATCGAGCACGATGAGCTCGTCGACCAGGCCGCCGAGCAGCGGCGTGATGGTCTCGACGACGCTTGCGACCGTCTCTTCCTCGTTGAGGGCGGGCAGCACCACCGAGATGGTGCGGGATCCCTTCGCGGCCACGAGTTCTTCGATCGTCCACATGGGCCGGCTCCAGCTGTTGTCGGCCAGCCAAGGGTGTGCCGCGATATCGGTGGCGGCCAGCTCCGTTGGCTGTTCAATTAGCACAGTCATGCCAGTCCCCTCACTGTGCGCGTCGGTGGACGCGTTCCGTGGATCGACGCGACCATTTCCAGTACGCGTCGAGTGGAACTCACCTCATGCACTCGGAACATGGCGGCGCCATCGGCGGCGGCCAGTGCGGTCGCAGCCAACGTGCCTTCCAGGCGTTCAGTCAGGTCCACACCCAGAGTTTCCCCGACGAAATCTTTGTTGCTCAGCGCCATCAGGACCGGCCATCCAGTATTTACAAGGTCTTTTACGTGGCGCAACAAACTAAGACCGTGATAAGTGTTCTTGCCGAAATCGTGGGTCGGATCGATCAAGATGGCGTCCCGCGCGACCCCGGAAGCGACCGCACGCTCGGCCGCGGCGGTCACCTCTTCGATGACATCGTCGACGACGCCGCGTTCGGAGATGCCGTAATTGACGCGGAACGGGCGGGTGCGCGGCACTGCACCGCCGGTGTGCGAACAGACCAAGCCGGCGCCGAACTCCGCGGCGACCTCAGCCAGCGCTGGGTCATGACCGCCCCAGGTGTCGTTGATCAGGTCCGCACCGGCCGCGCAGGCCTGCTTGGCCACCACCGCACGCCAGGTGTCGACGCTGATCAGCTGGTCGGGATAGGTGTCGCGGAGCCATTCGATGAAGGGGACGACGCGGGCGATCTCCTCGTCGACGTCGACCGAGCTGCCCGGCCCCGCCTTGACGCCGCCCACGTCGACGATGTCGGCGCCGTCGGAGATCACGCGGTGGGCGGCCGTCTTGGCGGCCTCGTCGGTGAAAGTGGCGCCGCGATCGTAGAAAGAATCCGGCGTGCGGTTGACGATCGCCATGATCAGCGCGCGGTCACCGGCTACCGGGCGACCGAGAAACGTCGACTGCACGCCCTCCAGGCTACGTTTCCCGGGGTTCAGCGATTCAGTCGATGAGGTTTGGGCCGAGCTGGAGTCCATCCAGGCGAACATTGGTGAATCCGAGAAGAGGAGTAGCGATGCGCCGCGTCGTCCTGTTTCACATGTGGTCGCTCGACGGCGTCGCCGAGGAGCCCGGCGATTGGGTCTTCGACGTTGATCAGGCCGTATTCGACAACATCGCCGGGGTGATCGGCCGCCAGGACGCCGTGCTGCTGGGCCGCGGCACGTACGACTACTGGTCGGGGCACTGGCCCAATGAAGGCGAGGAGCCGTTCCGGAGCTTCATCAACGCCACCACGAAGCACGTGTTCACCTCCCGACCGCTCGAGCCCGAATGGTCCAACACGGTCGTCGTCGGCGCCCCCGCCGAAACGTATGTGCGCGACCTCAAGGAGGGTGATGGCGGGGACATCGGCATCCACGCAAGCGTCGGGTTGGCCAAGTCGCTGCACGACGCCGGACTGATCGACGACTACCGGCTGCTCGTCGCACCAACGTTCGCCGGGCGCGGGTATCGGATGTTCGACGGTCAGCAGGAACTGCGCCGCCTCGAGTTGGTCGACGCGCAGGCCACCGAGACCGGGGCGCTACTGCTGCACTATCGGAATCGCTAGTTCTTGGGTTTCTTGCCCGCCGCGACCTCGTCGGGGTACTCGTCGTAGAACTCGACGTAGCCCTCCTCGCGACCGGACAGCACGTAGATCGGGTCCTCGATCTTCACGTCGTCCTCGTCGCCCTCGCCGGTGCTGCCGCCGTAGCCCTCCTTGCGCAGGTCCACCTTCTGGCTCTTGAACGTCGACGTATGTGCGAGTTCCTTGACCACTCGCACGAACAGCGGCACGGCATATCCCGGAAGCTTGTCGTAGACGGCCTTGGCCAACGCCTTGCCGTCGAACTCTTCGCCTTCCTTGAGCTGGATCGCCGCCATTCCGGCCCGGCCGCCAGCCCCTTCGACCTCGACGCCGAATACCGTGGCTTCCTCGACTTGGGGGTCGGTCGACACGGCCGCCTCGACCTCGGTGGTCGCGACGTTCTCGCCCTTCCACCGGAACGTGTCGCCGAGACGGTCTGTGAACGCCGCGTGGCCAAAGCCCTGCGACCGCATCAGGTCACCGGTGTTGAACCAGACGTCGCCTTCCTTGAACGCGTCGCGGACGAGCTTCTTTTCGGATTCCTTTTGGTCGGTGTAACCGTCAAAAGGCTGGAAGTTGCTGACCTTCGACAGCAGCAGGCCGGGTTCGCCGTTGCGCACCTTCTTGACGCGGCCCTTGTCGTCGCGCGTCGGCTCGCCGGTGTCGGCGTCGTATTCGACGAATGCCACCGGTGTGGGGCAGATGCCGGTGGTCTTGTCGAGGTTGAAGAAGTTGACGAACGCTGTGTTTCCCTCGCTGGCCGCATAGAACTCGCAGACCCGGTCGATGCCGAAGCGCTCGGTGAAGTCGTCCCAGATCGCGGGCCGCAAGCCGTTACCACCAATCACCCGGACCCTGTGCTTGCGGTCCGTGTCCTTCTCAGCCTGGTTGAGGAGGTAGGCGCAGATCTCACCGATGTAGACGAAAGCCGTCGAGTCATAGCGGATCACGTCGTCCCAGAACTTCGACGCCGAGAACGACTTGCCGAGCGCCAGCGTCGCACCCGAGTTCAGCACCGCCGACAACGCGACCGTCAGCGCGTTGTTGTGGTACAGCGGCAGGCAGCAGTACAGAGTGTCGCTCGCATTCAGCCGCATGCCCATGCCGCCGAACCCGGCGAGCGCGCGCAGCCAGCGGTAGTGGGTCATCACGCTGGCCTTGGGCATGCCGGTGGTGCCCGAAGTGAAGATGTAGAACGCCTTGTCCTTGGCCAGCACCGCGGAAGCCGACGCCGGATTCGTGGTCGGCGCAGTCGCGGCCAGCCGCTGGAACTCGTCGAGCGTCACGAGCCCGTCGGTCTCCGCGCCACTCTCCTTGATGGGGTCGACGATGTCGGGGTCGGCGATGACGACCTTGGCACCCAACAGGCCGAGGCTGTGCGCGAGCACGTCGCCGCGCTGGTTGTAGTTCAGCATCCCGGAGATGGCGCCGCACTTGACCGTCGCCAGCATCAGCAGCACCGGATCCGGCGAATTGCGCAGCATGATGCCGACGACGTCACCGTGGCCGACACCGCGGGCGGCAAGCACCGCGGCGTAGCGATTCACCGTCTCGTTGGCCTCGCGGTAGGTGATCTCGCGGTCATCAAACTTGAGGAACAGCCGGTCGGCGTGCTGCTCGGCACGCTCCTGGAACACCTTGCCGATCGATGTCTTGCCGGTCGGCCGTGCCCCGAAGCCAGTGATGACACCGCGCAGGATCGTCGGCATGTCCATGATCAGACCTGGCACTTGGCTTGCGATGTCGAGCAGACCGACGCTGCTCCGGACGCCGGATTTCTGGTCGGCCATGCGGTGAGTCCCCTCCGGTGTTCGGTTACCGAACACACCCTATCGGCGTGGGTGTCGACGATCACCCACGCGGTTGGCAGGCGGCAAGAGCGGCCTCGACGTCGTCGACGACCACCAACCGGTCCAGCGCCCGGTGGGTGACGTAGCCCGTGTCGATCAGCCCGTGCAGCCAGGTGAGCAAACCGGTGTAGTGCCCGAACGGGTCGAGCATCACCACCGGTTTGTCGTGCATACCCAGGTAGCCGGCGGTCCAAGCCTCGAAGAACTCCTCCAACGTGCCGATGCCACCTGGCAGAGCTATGAACGCGTCCGCGCGGTCCTCCATCATCTGCTTGCGCTCGCGCATCGTGTCGGTGACGACGAGTTCGTCGGCGTCGACGTCGGCGACCTCGCGATGCACGAGCGCCTTGGGGATCACGCCGACGGTGTGACCGCCGCGGGCCCTGGCGGCGGCCGCCAACGCGCCCATCGCAGACACGTTCCCGCCGCCGGATACCAGCGTCCAGCCACGCTGCGCGATCGCGGACCCGACCTGCTCGGCCAGTGTCAGCAGTTCAGGATGCGTCGGTCCCGACGCGCAGTAGACGCAGACCGCCCATTCGCGGTCGAGTTCGCCGGACATACGCTAAAACGTAGCCATAGACTCTCGCCGTGCCAGTGGAGTGGGTGACCGTGCCGCTTGAACCGGCATTGGAAACGCTCGAAGCCAGCTGGGGAACTCGCGCCGGAACGGTGATCATCGGCCCCGCCGGAGTAGGCAAGACCACGCTGGCCCGCGCCGCGGCCGCGCGTCTGGGGAGCGGGTTCGACCGGGTGGATTGGGTGATTGCGACGGCGCCGACCGCCACAATTCCGTTCGCCGCATTCAGCCACCTCATCGAGGTACCGGACACCGGCAAGACCGCGGAGGTGTTGCGGAACGCTCGTGAGTCGCTCGGCGACGGCCGACTGTTGGTGGTGGACGACGCCCACCTGCTGGACAAGTTGTCGGCGGCTCTGGTCCATCAGCTGGCCGTGAGTGGCGCAGTCAAGCTCATCGTGACGGTTGCGCCCAACGGACCTGTGGCCAAGGAGGTGTCGGCGCTCTGGGAGGACGGCCTGCTCGACCGAATCGAGCTGCAACCCGCCGGCCATGACGACAGCAGAGTAGCCACGCTGGTCGAGCAATTCGTCGCCGCGCTACCCCCCACCGCTCACCGGGTCCTGGAGTACCTCGCCGTCGACGATCCGCTCCCCCTCGCTCAAATCTCCGGGTTGGTGAGCCGCGAAGCCGTCGCCGAGGCGGAGGCCGCAGGCGCGATCGTTGTCGACGACGATCGGGTGCGACCAGCCCATCCGCTGTTCGTCGACGCCGTGCGCGACGCACTGGGTGGACCGGACCTGCGCCGACTGCGCACAGAACTCGTCGAGCGCCTGGGCGCGGCACCCCCTCGAGACGTGGTCGACCTGCTGCGGCTGGCCGTGCTCGCCTTGGACGCCGACCGGCCGCAGCCGACCGCCGAATTGGTCAAGGCCGCCCAGGAAGCGCTCCGCCTCGGCGACCTCGAGCTGTCCGAGCGGCTCGGACGGGCGGCGCTGCAACGTGCGGCGTCCCTGCCCGCCCGGCTGACACTCGCCTACGCCCTGGCGTGGCAGGGTCGCGGCCGCGACGCTGATTCCGTTCTGGCGCAAGTGGATCCGTCGACCCTTTCCGAAGACGAGTTGATGGCGTGGGCCTTGCCGCTGGCCGCCAACCAATTCTGGATGCTGTCCCAGCCGGAGCGGGCAACCGCGTTTCTGCAGTCGACACGAAACAAGGTGTCCTCGCCCGCCGCCCGAACCACCCTGGATGCGTTGTCGGCGACGTTCGCGATGAACGCAGGCGGTCCGGCCAGGGCACTGCAGATCGCGGACGAGGTCCTGAAGTCACCGGCGGCCGACGACACCGCGATCGGGTGGGCATCGGCCGCCGCGGCGTTGAGTTCGGCCCGCATGGGACGGTTCTCCGACGTCGACGCATTCGCCGAAAGGGCCATCGCCGCTGGGCATCCGGGACTGCTGCGGTTCACCAGTGGCTTCGGCCAGACGACGGCGCTGTTGATGGCGGGCGACCTGGACAGCGCACAGGACCTCGGGCAGCAGCTCACCGACTTCGCGCAGCTGCAACAGCCCGGGCGCGCCATCGGCGAGGTGCTGGTGGCCGACGTGTTGATCGCGAAGGGCGAACTCGAGACGGCAGTTCGGCTGTTGCGCAGGGCTGCGGCGGCCTTGGCGCCGACGGGTTATTCGTGGGGCCCGCTGGCCTGGATGCTGTTGGCGCAGGCGCTCGGCCAGCAGGGCTCGACGGTCGAGGCGGGAAAGGCGTTGTCGCGCGCGGAGTCTCGGCACGGATTGAAGTCGATGCTGTTCGCACCGGAACTCGCGCTGGCACGCGCGTGGACGATGTCGGCGCGGGGCGACAAGCACGGCGCCGTGACGGCGGCACGCGACGCGGCGCGCAGCGCCGAGCGTGGCGGACAGACGGCGGTCGTGCTGCGGGCACAGTTCGATGCGGGCCGGCGCGGCGACCTTCGCGCAGCCGACGCTATCGCGCGGGCCAGCGTTGAATGCGACTGCGCGCTCGGCCAATTGGCGCTCACCTACGCACGCGCACTGGTCGGCCGCGACGCGGCGGGCCTCAGCGACGCGGCACAGCGCTTGACGGCCATCGGGATGCACCGCGCGGCCGCCGACGCCGCCGCACAAGCGGCCGAGCACTGAAACTCAGCGCGTCCCACGCCTAGCGGGTTGATCGCACGCACCTGATGCTAGTAATCAACCCGTTAAGCGCGCTGCCCGCACCACGCTAGAGCCTGCGGCCCAGATCGTCTTCGGCGGCGTGACGCGGTGACTCCGGTGGCGCGACGGGGGCCGGACCCGCACCAGACCTGCTGTTTTCAGGTCCGGACGCCAAATTGCTGTCGTCAGCACGCTGCAGCGGCTCGCGCTGCTCTTGTTGCGGTGCGGACTGCACCGGCTGCTCCTGCGGCCGATCTTCCCGTGCGGCGCGCTCCTCGAGGCGTTCCACCCGATCTTCCAGCGGGTCACGGCCCGGCTGCCCGGAAGGCTGACCCGGCGCACCCGGCGGCGGAGCACCCCCGGCAGGCACGGCACCGACCGGCGCGGCGCCGGGAGGAGGCTGACCAGCCTCGCCACCTCCTCCGCCCTGGGCAGCCTTCATCACCTGCTCGATCAGCGATCCGAACATGCCGGACCCGCCCTGGGCGGCCTGCGACGGCGCACCAGCCAACTGGCCCGCTTGCTCGCCGAGCTTGCCCAGCATGCCGACAACCTGACCGACGGACTGCGATCCGGACTCGTCGGAAGCCGAGTACGCCACCTGTGCGTCGCCCACCTTTCCGGAGTACGTGTGCTCCTTCGCCTGCAACGCCGCGACATTGGCCGTCAACTGGGCGGCCAGCGTGGGCAGCACGGCGGAGATCGTCGCACTCATCGCGTCCGGACCCGGCGGAAGCATTGGTATCTCAGGCAATTCGACCGAAGCCGCGTTCCAGCTGATGCCCTCGGGCTTCTTCAGTGGGCCAAGCGACACAGTCCTCCCCTATCACCAGTCATCGTCTACGTCGTCCTCGTCCAGATCATGGTCGAGCGGCGCGGGTACAGCCAGGCCCGGCGACGTGCCGCCGCTCTCGCCGCGCATACCGCCCATCATCGGGCCCATACCGCCCATCCCGGCGCCCGCGGCCATCGGCGCCACCCCACCGAGCGCACCGGCGCCTGCCAGCGCGCCCTCGGGCGGGGCGGTGGAGACCGGCTTGGCATTGCCCACGAGGTTCGCCATCAACGGCGTCTGCGACGGCACACCGCCCGAGCCGGGCAGCGATGCCGCGCGCACCATGCCGGAACCGCCGCCCGCGCCGCCGCCGCCCGCCAGCGGGTGATTCGAGAAAGCCGAGAACGGCAGTCCGGCCGCGCCCATCGAATCCGATTTGCCGCCCTGCCCGAACATCGACGTCAGCTGCTGCAACGGTTGGGTCAGCTGCTGCAACGGCTGCATCATCTGCTGGGGCATCTGCATCAGCATCTGCGGGAGCTGACCCGCCATCGACCCCAGCTGGCTGAGCATCTGCATCGCCTGGTCAGAGCCTCCACCGGCTTGCTTGGCGGCTTCCTCGCCTGAGTCCTGGGCCTCCTTCGCGCCGGGCACCGTCGGGGTGCCGGGCAGTGGGAGGCTGGGCGGTACGCCGAGGGTGTTGGCAAGCTCGCTCGTATTGGTGGTCACGTTGGCCATGTTCTGCGAAAGGCCCATCATGACCCGGCTGCGGGCCAGCTCGGCGGCGTTGGGGAGGGGCATCGCGGCGATCGCTTCGGCTTCGGCCTGGGTCTCCTGCGCGATGGTGTTGGCCAGCAGTTTCGTCTTCACGACCGACGCCTCCATGGCGCGCAGCTTGACCGCGATCGCGGTGGCGTGCGCGGCATTGGCTTCGTGACCGCCGATGATCGTGGTCGCCTCGCCCGCGGCGGCCATCGATCCCGTGCCCTCCCACACATCGGTGAGCTTCATCAGCTGTCCCTGCTGCTGAGGAACCACTGTGCCGCTGATTTTCGCGGCGAGCGCCTCGAACTTGGCGGCCGTCGCCGCCAGCATCTCCTCGTCGACGTTCGGCCAGCCCGGGCCGGTCACTGTCTGGCCCCCGTACGGGCTGGTATCGGGCTCGATCGCCATAGGGACCAAATTTACCGTGCCCGCGGTAGCTGCCGGTCCGCAAATTCTGTCCGCCGAGATCGGCGATCAGCGCGGACTAGTCCGAATGCAACCGTCCGCCCGATAGCCGCAGGGTGCGCTGGACACCGATCTCCGCCAGGAACCGCTCGTCGTGGCTGACCACCACGAACGCCCCCTGGTAGGCGTTCAGCGCCGACTCCAGCTGTCCGACGCTGACCAGGTCGAGATTGTTGGTCGGCTCGTCGAGCAGCAGCAGCTGCGGCGCCGGTTCGGCGTAGAGCACGCATGCCAGCGTCGCGCGCAGCCGTTCGCCGCCCGAGAGCGCCGAGACCGGCAGGTGGATGCGGCTACCGCGAAACAGGAACCGGGCCAGCAGATGCATCCGCCGGGTCTCGGACAGGCTGGGCGCGGATACGGCGAGGCTTTGCGCGACGGTGGCGTCGGGGCTGAGCAGGTCGAGTCGCTGAGACAGATACGCCACCCGGCCGTCGGCACGGGCGACGGTTCCGGCGTCGGGCGCCGCCTCCCCGCCGATGATGCGCAGCAGCGTCGACTTACCCGCGCCGTTGGGCCCGGTGAGCGCGATGCGTTCAGGACCGCGAACGGTCAGATCCGCATCGGTGAACAGCACCCGGCCGCCGCGTTGCGCGATCAGGCCTTCGGCCCGCACGACCGTCCGGCCAGCAGGCACGTTCGTCTCGGGGAGTTCCAGCACCAGCACGTCGTCGTCGCGCAGTGCGCGTTCCGCCTCGTCGAGACGGTTCTTGGCGTCGGCGACCCGCGCCGCGTTGACCCCGTCGATCCGGCCCGCCGACTCCTGCGCGCTGCGCTTCTTCGCGCCCGCGATGATCTTCGGCAGCCCGGCATCCTTGATGTTGCGTGCGGCCGTGGATGACCGTTTCGCCGCGCGCTCGCGCGACTGCTGCATTTCGCGCTTCTCGCGCTTGAGGTGCTGTTCGGCGTTGCGAATGTTGCCCTCGACCACCCGCTGCGCCTCGTTCACCGCTTCTTCGTACATCGTGAAATTGCCGCCGTAGAACAGCATTTCGCCGCGATGCAGCTCGGCGATGCGGTCCATCCGGTCGAGCAGCACGCGGTCGTGGCTGACCAGCAGCAGACATCCGGTGAAGTCGTCGAGCGCGTCGTACAGCTTGTGCCGGGCGTCGACGTCGAGGTTGTTGGTCGGTTCGTCGAGCAGCAGGACGTCGGGTTGTGAGAGCAGTTGCGCGGCCAGCCCGAGGGAGACGACCTCGCCGCCGGACAGCGAGCCCAGCCGCCGGTCGAGGTCGAGGTGGCCAAGGCCGAGTCGGTCGAGCTGGAAGCGGCTGCGTTCCTCGACATCCCAGTCGTCACCGATGGCGGCGAACACGTCGTCACCGGCGTCACCGCCGGCCAACGCGTTGAGCGCGTCGATGACGTGCGCGATGCCGAGCACTTCGGCGACGGTCCGCTCCGTCGTGAACGCCAGCGTCTGCGGCAGATAGGCGACGGAGCCATCGACGCTGATCGAACCGCCGGTGGGTTTGCGATCGCCGACGATCAACTGCAGCAGCGTGCTCTTACCCGCGCCGTTGGGGGCGACCAGGCCGGTGCGGCCCTCGCCGACGGTGAACGACAGGTCCGTGAACAGCGGTGTGCCGTCGGAGAACGCGAATGACAAGGCCGAACAAGTGATGGAAGACATGCGAGAGATCTCTCATGACGGAAACGACTGCAATGGGATTGCCGGCTCAGCCGGCGTCGGACACCGGAGTCGTTGTCTCACCGCATGCTTCCAGCGTACGGATCGGTGTCAACCGGTTAAATATCTCCGCAGCATGTCGGTGGCCGCGGTGATGGCTGCGGTGTCGACGCGCTCGTCGACCCGGTGGGCAAGGTTCGGATCACCGGGCCCGTAATTGACGGCGGGGACGCCGAGCGCCGCGAACCGCGCGACGTCGGTCCAGCCGTACTTCGCCCGCACCTGTCCCCCGGCGGCATCCACCAGCGCCGCGGCGGCGGGCGCCGTCAGACCCGGAAGCGCTCCGCTGGCCGAGTCGGTCAGCTCGATTTCGACGTCGAGCCCGTCGAACACCTCGTGCACATGCGCGGTGGCCTGGGCGACGCTGCGGTCGGGGGCGAACCGGAAGTTGACCGTCACCGAAGCGGCGTCGGGGATGACGTTGCCCGCGATCCCGCCGTCGATGCGCACCGCCGACAAACCCTCGCGATACGTGCAGCCGTCGATGTCGACGTTGCGCGCCTGATAGGACGACAGCCGGTCCAGGACAGCACCGAGCTTGTGGATTGCGTTGTCGCCCAACCAGGATCGCGCCGAGTGCGCGCGTGTGCCCGGGGCCCGCACCACGACGCGCAGCGTGCCCTGGCAGCCGGCCTCGATGTACCCGCCGGAGGGCTCGCCGAGGATCGCCACGTCGGCCTGCAACCACTCGGGCAGCTCGCGTTCGATGCGGCCGAGACCGTTGGCTGCCGCCTCGATCTCTTCGCAGTCGTACATCACGAGCGTGATGTCGTGCTGGGGCTCCGTGACCGTGGCGGCGAGGTGCAGGAAGACGGCGTCCCCGGATTTCATGTCCGACGTGCCACAGCCGTGCAGTTCGCCGTCGGCCATCCGGCTGGGCAGGTTGTCGGCGGCGGGAACGGTGTCGATGTGGCCGGCGAGCAGCACGCGCGACGGCCGGCCCAGGTTGGTGCGCGCGAGCACCGCGTCGGCGTTGCGCACGACCTCGAATCCGGTCGTCTGCTCCCGCAGGGCGGCCTCAATCTCGTCGGCGATGCGTCGCTCGCTACGCGATTCGCTGGGAATGTCCACCAGCGCCGCGGTCAGGGCGATCGGGTCGCCGTGCAGATCAAGGGCCACCTGCCTGACGTTAGTCTGAGCGGCGTGACTTCTGCTGCAGGTATAGGCCTGGCGACACTCGCGGCCGACGGAACCGTCCTCGACACGTGGTTTCCGGCGCCGGAACTGGGTGCTGACGGCCCCGCGGGCACGACCCGGCTGTCCGTCGCCGAGATCCCCGAGGAACTGGGCGTACTGACCGGACCCGACGAGGACCGCGGCGTTGAGGTCGTCGCCGTGCGCACCATCATTTCGTCCCTGGACGACAAGGCCACCGACGCCTACGACGCATATCTCCGCCTGCACCTGTTGTCCCACCGGCTGGTGGCGCCGCGCGGACTGAACGCCGACGGCTTCTTCGGCGTGCTGACCAACGTGGTGTGGACCAACCACGGGCCATGCGCGGTCGAGGGATTCGAGATCGTCCGGGCGCGACTGCGCCGGCGCAGCCCGGTGACGGTGTACGGCGTCGACAAGTTCCCCCGGATGGTGGACTACGTGTTGCCGACGGGCGTGCGGGTGGCCGACGCCGACCGGGTGCGCCTCGGCGCGCATCTGGCCTCCGGCACCACGGTGATGCACGAGGGCTTCGTCAACTACAACGCGGGGACACTGGGCAATTCGATGGTGGAGGGCCGTATCTCGGCGGGCGTGGTCGTCGACGACGGCTCCGATGTCGGCGGTGGCGCGTCCATCATGGGGACGTTGTCCGGTGGCGGCACCGAGGTGATCTCGGTCGGCAAGCGCTGCCTGCTCGGGGCGAATGCCGGGTTGGGTATCTCGCTCGGCGACGACTGCGTGGTCGAGGCCGGCCTGTACGTGACGGCCGGCACCAAAGTGCAGACCGCCGACGGTCAGACGGTCAAGGCGCGCGAGCTCTCGGGTGCCAACAATCTGCTGTTCCGGCGCAATTCGGTGACCGGAGCCGTCGAGGTGGTCAAGCGGGATGGCACCGGCATCACGCTGAACGAGGCCCTACACGCCAACTGATCGTGTCAGGCTCCTCAGCCCGTCGCGTTCGGTTTCAGCGGCGGGCACCGGCCCTGGTCATCGATTGCCAGTTCGAAATGCCAGATCTCGTTGGCATAGATCTGGCACAGGCCGAACTGCCTGCCGTTGGCGATCAACCACTTGTCGGCTTCCACCGGGGCGATGTCGACGGCCTTGCCCTCGACGTGCTTGGACGTGTCCGGCGACGCGACGAACTGCCGCGCCGCGTCGATGCTCCCGTAGGTGCGCACCCCGTCGTCGAACAAGCGCTGCTGGAATCCCCTTGTGCGCCAACCCGAATTGATCCGGATATCGACGTTTTCGGTCGCGGCTTTGCGCGCAGCGTCCTGAACCGCGGACAACAGTGCGGGGTCCAGTAATCCGACGACGGGGTTGGCCACGTCGAAGGGGCTCAGCGTGACTCCGTCGGGCAGCCAGCCGCCGAAGGTGTCGATCGCTCCCGCTCCGATGTCGAGCGATCCGCCGGTGTCGCCGGGCGCCGGCGGTGGCGGCGGTTGCGCGTGCGCCGTCGCACACGTGGCCAGCAGCAGCGCGCCCACTGCCGCGGACACGCGGAGCGCCCGCACGGTCAATCGTCTGAGGCAGCGAGGATGCAGAATTCGTTGCCCTCCGGGTCGGCCAGCACTACCCAGCTCTCGTCGCCACGCTGCCCCACGTCGACCCGTCGCGCACCGAGGGCCAGCACCCGATCCACCTCAGCCTGCTGATCGTCGGGACGGAAGTCGAGGTGAATGCGGTTCTTGACCACCTTCTCGTCGGGAACCGCGATGAAAATCCAGTTCACTCCGGCACCGGGAGGTGCGTGCAGCACGACGTCGCCGTCCTCGTCGACGTCGTGTGGCCAGTCCAGCACCTGTGACCACCAGCGACCCAGAGCGGTGGCGTCGCGGGCATCGATACAGATCTCGTCAAACCTCAGGCCCACTGCGCCAACTCCTTCTTCAACACCTTCCCCATGGCGTTGCGCGGGAGGCTCTCGACCACCCGCACCTCCCGCGGTCGCTTGTGCACCGAAAGCTCCTGGGCGACAAAGTCGACGAGCGCCTGCGGATCCGCATCGCCGACGACGAACGCGACGATTCGCTGGCCGAGATCGTCGTCCGGGACACCCACCACCGCGGCTTCCGACACGCCGGCGTGCCCGAGCAGCGTGGTCTCGATCTCACCGGCACCCACCCGAAAGCCGCCGGTCTTGATCAGGTCGACCGACTCGCGGCCGACGATGCGGTGCATACCGTCAGCGTCGACGACCGCAACGTCGCCAGTGTGATACCAGCCGTCGGCGTCCAACACCTCGGCGGTCGCGTCGGGACGATTGAGGTAACCGTCGAACAATGTGGCACCCCGAAGATGAAGCCGTCCAATGGTTTCACCGTCACGCGCCACCGCAGCACCGGACTCTTCGAGCAGCCGCGTTTCGATTCCCGTCAGCGGCAGGCCCACCCACCCGGGCCGGCGCTCGCCGTCGGCGCGCGTGCTGATGGTGATCAACGACTCGGTGGACCCGTAGCGTTCTATGGGTCGTTGCCCCGTCAGTTCGGCGAGCCGCTCGAACACGGGCACCGGCAGCGGTGCGCTGCCGGAAACCAGCAGGCGAGCGGACGTGAGTGCCGACGCCGCCGCGGAGTCCTCAGCAATCCGCGACCATACGGTCGGAACGGCGAAGTACAGCGACCCGCCCGCGGCGGCGTAGAGGTCGGGTTTCGGTTTTCCGGTGTGCACGAACCGATTTCCGATGCGCAGCGAACCGAGCAGACCGAGCACCAACCCGTGCACATGGTAGAGCGGCAGTCCATGCACCAACGTGTCCTCAGGCGTCCACTGCCAGGCCTGCGCCAGCGCGTCGATGTCCGCGGCGACGGCGCGCCGGCTCAGGACCACACCTTTGGGCGGGCCCGTGGTGCCCGAGGTGTAGATGATCAGCGCCGTCGCATCGGGGTGCGGTTCTGCGTAGCGGTGCCACGAGCGTGCGTGCAATCGCACGGGAACGTGTTGCAGCCCGCCGGTGTCCGACGGCCTCTCCCCCAGCCACGCCTGCGCTCCGGAGTCGGTGAGGATGTGTGTGCGTTCCGCGGCGCCGACATCGGCGGGCACCGGGACTACGGGCACCCCGGCGATCAGGCAGCCCGTCACCGCCAGCACGGTCGTGGCGGTCGGGGTCGCGAGCACGGCGACACGGTGTGCACCGGCCACGCGCTCGGCGACCGAGGTCGCGGCGCCGACCAGGTCGCTACGGCTAAGCACCGCTCCGTCGATGCGCACGGCGTCGCCGATGTCGGCGCCTGCCGCCACTGTCGCGGGGTTCAAGGAGGACAGCAGCACGTTCGTGAGGATACTGGGCGCGTGGATTCCATCGAGACAGTTGCTTCGCGGCAGATCTACCGGAACAACTGGTTCTCGCTGCGCGAAGACGATATCCGTCGGCCCGACGGCAGCGACGGCATATACGCGGTCGTCGACAAACCGACGTACGCGCTGGTGATCGCGCAGGCCGGCGATCGGCTCCACCTGGTCGAGCAGTATCGCTACCCGTTGGGCTTGCGGCGCTGGGAGTTCCCCCAGGGCACCGTGCAGGACAACACCGATCCCGAGCCGTTCGAGCTTGCCGCGCGGGAACTGCGTGAGGAGACCGGGCTGCGTGCAGAGGCGATGACGATCATCGGTCAGCTTGACGTCGCGCCGGGGATGAGCAGCCAGCGTGGCCTGGTGTTTCATGCGACGGGTATCACCGAAGGCGAACACGCCCGCGAACACGAGGAACAGGACATGCGCAGCGCATGGTTCGCCCGCACCGAGGTGGAGCGGATGATGCGCGACGGTGACATCACCGACGCCCAGTCCATCGCGGCGTATGCGCTTTTGCTGTTGTCGCAACCGCCGGCTGCTCGATGAGTTCTGAAGCGCCCGCTGGTCTACCCGGTATGAGCGATGAGGCGACCATCCGCAAACTGATCACCGATTGGGCCGCGGCGGTCCATGCGGGCGATCTTGATTCTGTGCTGGCAGAACACGATTCGGACATCGTGATGTTCGATGTCCCACCGCCGTACCGGGGTGTGCGCGGGATGGACGCGTACCGGGATTCCTGGCCGCCGTTCTTCGAGTTTCAACGTCAGGGCGCGTCATTCGACATCGAAGAACTCGACGTGACAGCGGGCGAGGATGTCGCGTTCGCGTGGGCCCTGCTGCGATGCGGCAAGCCCGAGGAATTCGAGGCCAACCCCGACAACCGGCTGAGGCTGACGATAGGGCTGCGCAAGCGCGAGGGCCGCTGGGTCGTCACCCACGAGCACCACTCGTTCTGCTTGACCGACTAGCGCGGCGCGCCGTCGACGTCCGTCGGGCGTGCACGGATACCGTCACGACCGTGTCCAGGCGAACACTCACCGCGGTGCTCGTCGCCGTCGTCCTCGGCAGCCTGGTGACCGCCCCGCACGCGCATGCCACGGGCCAGATCTGGAACGGCAAGTTCTCGCTGTTGCGGTACGCGGCCACCAAGACCGGCACGAGCATGGCCGCCCGCCAGCACGAGCCCGACTTCAGCGATGTCTACCTGTTTTCCACCGACTGTTCGACGGGCGCCTGCGTGTCGACCGTCGTCGGCGGCCCCAAGCCCGCGAATCCGACGCTGCCGTTGCCACCCCGCTACACGTGGGACGGCACCCGGTGGGTGCACGTCTACGACTGGCAGTGGGATTGTTATCTGGGCGAAGGTGTGCCGAAGCAGTGGAACCCCGCGCATTCGGTCGCGTACTACACCCCGCAAGCCGACGGATCGCTACGCGGGGTCTGGCGCACCGATATCGACGGTGGACCGTGCGGCGGCAGCGTCATCATGAACGTCGCGGCGTTTCCCGCTCAGTGACGGCGTTCGGCCAGGGCACGCAGGAAGAAGGTCAGGTTGGCGGGCCGCTCGGCCAGTCGCCGCACGAAGTAGCCGTACCATTGCGTGCCGAACGGCACGTAGACCCGGACGTGATTGCGCTGGGCGGCCAGCCTGTGCTGCTCGGCATCGCGGATTCCGTACAGCATCTGATATTCGAAATCATCGACGCCCCTGTTGAACTCGAGCGTCAGCGCAGGAACCGCCTCGATGATCGCAGGATCGTGTGAGGCGACCATCGGATAGCCGTCGCCAGCCATCAGCACTCGCAGGCACGCAAGATAGGACGCGGTGACGTCGTCACGATCGCGGTACGCCACCGATGCGGGCTCGTCGTAGGCGCCCTTGCACAGCCGAATGCGCGCGCCGGAGGCGGCGAACTCCCTGCAATCGGTCTCGGTGCGTCGCAGGTACGCCTGCAAAACCGTGCCCAGCCAATCGAATTCGGTGCGCAGGTCGCGGACGATGGAAAGCGTCGAGTCCGTCGTCGAGTGGTCCTCGGCGTCCACGGTCACCCACGCACCGGCACGCTGCGCCCGCTCGCAGATGGTGTGGGCGTTCTCGAGCGCGATCTTCTCGCCGTCGCGGGGCAGCGCCTGCCCCAGCGCCGACAGCTTCAGTGACACCTCGAGCGGACGCACCGCCGCCGCGGGCTCGTCGCGACGGTCCAACGCATCGAGCAACGCAAGGTAGGCGTCGACGGTGGTATTCGCCGCGTCGGCGTCGGTGACGTCCTCGCCGAGATAGTCGATCGACACCAGGCGGTCCGAATTCCGCAACTGCGCAACGGAGTCCAGCGCATCCGCCACCGTCTCACCGGGCACGAAGCGGTGCACGACCTGCCGAGTGACGGGCAGGCGCTCGGCTGTGCGGCGCAATCCGTCCGACCGGCTGACGGCCATGATCGCCGGGCGCGCGACCCGCTCGAAGACACCCACGTCACGCCTCCATGTGGGGATAGGTGTGGTTCGTCGCGGGGGCGAACGTCTCCTTGATCGACCGCGCCGACGTCCAGCGCAACAGATTCAGCGCCGAGCCGGCCTTGTCATTGGTGCCCGATGCCCGTGAGCCACCGAACGGCTGCTGCCCGACGACCGCACCGGTCGGCTTGTCGTTGACGTAGAAGTTGCCCGCCGCATGACGCAACCGTCGCTGCGCCGTCAGCACCGCCGCACGGTCATCGGCGATCACCGCTCCGGTCAGCGCGTAGCGCGCACCGCTGTCGACGACGTCGATGACACGTTCGTAGTCGCCGTCCGGATACACGTGCACCGAGAGGATGGGACCGAAGTACTCGGTCGAAAACGATTCGTCGGTCGGATCATCGGACAGCAGGACCGTCGGCTTGACGAAATAGCCTTCGCTGTCGTTGTATTCACCGCCGACGGCGACGGTGACATTCGCGGCGCTCTTGGCACGCTCGATCGCGGTGACGTTCTTCGCGAATGCCCGCTCGTCGATGAGGGCACCACCGAAATTGGTCAAGTCGGTGACGTCGCCGTATGTCAATGCTTCGGTGGCGGAGAGGAAGTCGTCACCCATCTGTTGCCATACCGATCGGGGGATGAACGCCCGTGACGCCGCCGAGCACTTCTGGCCCTGGTAGTCGAACGCGCCACGGATCAACGCGGTGCGCAACACGTCGGGCTGAGCGGAGGAATGCGCCAACACGAAATCCTTGCCGCCGGTCTCCCCCACCAACCGCGGATAGGTGTGGTAGCGGTCGATGTGGGTGCCGACCTCACGCCACAGATGCTGGAACGTCGCCGTCGACCCCGTGAAGTGGATGCCGGCCAGCCGCGGATCAGCAAGTGCCACTTCGGAAACCGCGATGCCGTCACCCGCCAGCAGGTTGATGACGCCAGGCGGCAGGCCGGCCGCCTCGAGCAACTGCATGGTCAGGTATGCGGCGAAGGTCTGCGTAGGCGACGGCTTCCACACCACGGTGTTGCCCATCAGTGCGGGCGCGCTGGGCAGATTGCCCGCGATCGCGGTGAAGTTGAACGGGGTGATGGCGTAGACGAATCCCTCGAGCGGGCGGTAGTCGGTCCGGTTCCACACGCCACGCGCGCTGATCGGCTGTTCGGCGTAGATCTCGCGGGCGAATCCGACGTTGAATCGCCAGAAGTCGATCAGTTCACATGCGGCGTCGATCTCGGCCTGGTACGCGGTCTTGGACTGCCCCAGCATGGTCGCCGCGCACAACTTCTCGCGCCACGGTCCGGCGAGCAGATCGGCGGCGCGCAGGAATACCGCGGCGCGCTCGTCGAACGGCGTGGCTTCCCAGCCGGGCTTGGCGGCAATCGCGGCGTCGATGGCGGCGGTCGCCTCGGCGTGCACGGCGTTGGTGAAGGTACCCAGCCGTGCGCTGTGACGGTGGGGCTGCACCACGTCGGCGCGTTCCCCGCCACCCATGCGGTGGGCGCCGCCGATCACATGGGGCAGGTCGATCGGATCTGCGGCAAGCGTCGAAAGGGCTTCGGTGAGCCGGGAGCGCTCCCCTGAACCCGGGGCGTAGTCGAGAACCGGCTCGTTGGCCGGGGCGGGCACGTCGCTAATGGCGTCCATCCAGTAAGGATCCCCGTTCGCACCGTTTTCAACCGATGGCTGATCGGACAAAGAGCTCGTGGACTTATAGTTGGATCAGACAAAGGAGGGGCGCGATGACCGCACCGTCTTCCGGCCTCGGGCTCGGCAAGCTGCTGCTGGCCTTGGACCGCACGATGGTGACGCTGGTCGAAGCCCCCCGCGGCCTGGACATGCCGGTCGGTTCGGTGGCGCTCGTCGACGCCGACGACGTCCGGTTGGGCCTGGCGGTCGGTGCCGGTTCCGCCGATCTCTTCTTTCTGCTCGGCGTCGCCGACGCCGAGGCCGTGCGGTGGCTCGAGCAGCAGTTCGCGGGTTCGGGAACGGTGCCGACGGCCATCTTCGTCAAGCAACCCACCGACACCGCGGTAAGGCGGGCCGTCGCACTCGGTACCGCGGTCGTGGCCGTCGACCCTCGAGCCCGGTGGGAGTCGCTCTACCGCCTCGTCACCCATGCCTTCGAACATCACGGCGACCGGGACGACCGCGACTCGGGCACCGACCTGTTCGGGCTCGCGCAATCGATCGCCGACGGCACCCGCGGCATGGTCAGCATCGAGGACGAACAATCACACGTGCTCGCCTACTCGGCGTCCAGTGACGACGCGGACGAGTTGCGCCGCCTGACGATCCTGGGCCGCGCCGGTCCGCCCGAACACCTGGAATGGATCGCGCAGTGGGGCATCTTCGACGCGCTGCGTGCGGGCGGCGATGTCGTGAGCGTCGCCGAGCGCCCCGAGTTGGGTCTGCGCCCGCGGCTGGCGGTCGGCATTCACCTGCCCAGTACCGATGCCCGTCGCCCGCCGGCCTTCGCAGGCACGATCTGGCTACAACAGGGCTCCGCGCCGCTGGCCGACGACGCCGAGGAGATTCTGCGCGGCGGTGCGGTGCTGGCGGCGCGGATCATGACGCGACTGGCAGCGACGCCGTCGACCCATGCGGTGCAGGTCCAAGAACTGCTCGGGCTCGCCGGCGACGATGTCGACCTCGCAGCGATAGCGCGCGAGCTGGGAATCGCCGTCGACGGCCGGGCGGCGCTCGTCGGCTTCCAGGGCGGCCCGTCGGCGCCGACCGGTGTCATCGCGTTGAGCGCCAGCGCTTTTCGTGCCGACGCCCAGACGGTCTCGACCGGTGGCCGGGTGTACGTGCTGCTACCCAAGATCGGTACACCGTCGTCGGTGATGTCCTGGGTGCGTGGCGTCGTAGCCGCGATGCGTCGCGAACTCGGCCTCACGCTTCGTGCCGTCGTCGCGGCCCCGCTCGGCGGACTGGCAGGCGCGGCGGCCGCCCGCGTCGAGATCGACCGCGTCTTCGACAGCGCCGATCGCCATCCCGGCGCGATCGGACAGATCACCTCGCTGGACGAGGCGCACACCACCGTGCTCCTCGACGAGATCGTGTCGCACGTCGCCGGACGATCGCGGCTCGTCGACCCCCGGGTGCGACTCCTGCGCGCCGAGGATCCGATGCTGGCCGAGACGCTGCGGGCGTACCTCGACGGGTTCGGCGACGTGGCCGCCGTCGCCAAGCACCTACACGTGCACCCCAACACAGTGCGGTACCGGGTTCGGCGCATCGAGACGTTGCTGTCCACCACGCTGGACGACCCCGATGTCCGGTTGCTCTTCTCGCTCGGACTGCGCGCCACCGCCGACACATGATCACGTATCGTTTGCCGTAAGAGGGGTATATACGAGCAATGAGTGACACTGCGCTTGGTTCCGAGGAATTCGTGGTGCTCGTCGACGACCGCGGTGCCGCGGTCGGCACTGCCGCGAAAGCCTCCGTGCACCACGCAAGTACCCCGTTGCACCTCGGTTTCTCGTGCTACGTCTTCGACGCCGACGGACGCGTGTTGATGACGCGGCGCGCCCTCAGCAAGCGGACATGGCCTGGGGTGTGGACGAATTCGTTCTGCGGCCATCCGGCACCCGACGAGCCGATCGGAGATGCGGTCCACCGGCGCGCCCGCCAGGAACTCGGGCTGACGATCGAACGCGTGGTGTGCGCGCTACCCGACTACCGCTATCGCGCCGTCGCGGCCGACGGGACCGTCGAGAACGAGGTCTGTCCGGTGTACTGCGCTGCGGCCGTGGGTGATTTGCATCCGTCGCCGGACGAGGTGATGGACTACACGTGGGTCTCGTGGCCGGATTTGCGGTCGGCCGCCCAACTGCCCTGGGCCATCAGTCCGTGGGCTGCCGAACAGATCCCGTTGCTCGACGCGTCCGGTGTCGTCTGATCAAGGGCTGCGCAGCTTGAAGATTCGTTCGGCGTACGCCAGGTCGTCACGCCACAGCCGCGCTGCCGCGTGCCGCATGACCGGCTTGATCAACGGCGCTGCGCGCGTCGCATAGGCGAAGCCCGATCGGTCCGAATGAGCGATGACGGCCTCGACCACCGCGGTGCGCGGTGATCCGTCGCGGTCCGAACCCACCGGTGTGGCATGGGTTTCCACGACGCTGCCCGTTCCCTCGCCGTCGACGATGCGCATCACGATGGTCCGCGGCTCCGGGCTGGTGAATTCGGCGACGACCGGCACCCCCAGTCTGCCGATGCGAAAGGTGACTGCGACGAGGAAGCGGTCTATCTCCTCGGGAAGGTCATCGTCAGCGGGCGGAGCCGACAGCACCTCCAGACGGCTGAACGAATACGGGTGAAACCACGACCCGTGCCACGGATCCATCCGGTTGGCGATGATGTCGCTCGGCTCGCACGTTCCGACGAGTCTTGTCACAGCGTGCATCTGCTCGCCGTCGGGGCGTGCCGGCACCACGGGCAATTCGGTCGGTGTTTCTCCTCCGATGCTGTCGAGCCGCACCCACGCCAACACTCCGTCGTCGTGGCAAGGATATGGCCGCCAACCGAACTCGCGTCCGCCCTCCAGTCGCAGCCCATGCCATGGGCATATCAGCGCACCGCAGTCGACGGTCCCGGTCGCGAGGTCGGCTCCCAGATGGGGGCACGCGCCGGGTCCCACCTTCAGAGCACCGTCCGCGCCACGCCAGGCGACCAGCTCCTGTCCCGCCACCGACGTGCCGTATGGCCGGTTCTTGATGGCGTCGCTGGCGCCGAGGACATACCAGTTACCGCTCGGCCGCTGTTGCGAACGTCGCAAGGCCGCGTCGATCACCGCCGGTACGGCGTCACGGTAGGTCGGCCGCTGTGCGGGCCAAGACAGCGCGGGCAGCAGGTCGAAAGGGACCGTCTTGGAAAGCCGCGACCGAAGTCTCGCGATTCTGCTCATCCTGTCCTGGGCCCTCCACGTTCGGCGACTCGACTCAAGAGCGCCATCCGCCCGTAATTCGGAACCGTCTGCAGTGAGTGACCTCGAATGCCGAAGCGATCGAGAAGTTGGTTCGCCGCCGACCATCCCGTCGTCGCGGCGCGTTCCATCAGCGCGACAGGCAGATCGATGCGGATACCGTCACCGGCAAGCACCAGTCCGTCATCTGGCGATCTCACGACCGGCCGGTCGGCGAAGTCGCCAGGCGCAAAGCGCGGGCAGTCGTTGTGCCAGAGCACCTTTTCGGCGACGACCTGAGCACTGCGGGTCTCGGGATACAGCTCGTGGAGGCGACCCAGCAGCCGGTCACGCAGAGTATCGTCAGGCGTCTTCACCGCGTACGAGTGCAGTTCCACCACCGACCCCCCGTGCTTGCGCGACCAGTCCGCCGCCTCGCGTTCGTATCGCTCCAGCACGCTGACGTTGTCCAGTGGTGGCCTGCCGCCTGTTCCGATGAACGGCGCCCGGTCGGAATTCACCTTCTTGTCCAGCCACAACCGATGCACGATGAACGGCGGCGCTTTGCCGAGTTTCGCCACGCTCTTGCGCCAGTCGTCGTCACCGATGCCAGCCGAGTTCTCGACGATCCGTTGCAGGCCGGCGATATCGGTGGCCAGAACGACACCGTCGGCGTCTAGTTTCGCTCCGCCGTCGAGACCGACCATCCAACCCTGCCCGTGTCGCACCTCGCTCACCGACGTCTCACGGTGGACGCGAACACCAAGCGACTCGAGGTAGGCGCCCAGCGGGTTCCACAGCGCCGCATCGAAGTTGGCATCGGCCACGTCGAAGATCAGCCCCTCACGGGAGCCGAGGAAGTAGATGTGGAACATCGCTGCCAGTTCGGCTGCCGACAGGTCGGTCGGCTCCGCGAAGAAGCTTCTGGAGAAGACCTCGAACGCCAGATGCCGCGCCGCTACGGGAAAGTTGATGTCGCGCAGGAAGGAGTCAGCATCTAGGTGGTCGAGGCGGTCATAGATGTCCGGCACCGACACCGCCGCCAGCGGCGCGGCCGCCCGCGCGTCGAGTCGGACGAGATCTCGTAGCCGGAACGTGGGACTGCGCAGGGCGAACATCATCGCGTTGAGCGGCGGCGTCAACGGCAAACCCCGAAAGGTGTCGGTGCGGCCTTCTGCATCGATGAGTGGGTAGTCATCCACCGGCGTGAGCATCGCGAGCGCAGGGTCTATGCGCCGCAGGAGGTTTCGCAGGTTGTAGTACTGCCGGAAGAACGCGTGAAAGCCGCGATTCATCGCGACCTCAGAATCATCGGAAAGTCGCTCGGTCCATCCGCCGACTCGGCCGCCCAGGTAGGACTGGCGCTCGATGAGGTCCACCGCGACGCCGCGCTCAGCCAATCCCGTGGCGGCAGCAAGGCCCGCGATGCCTGCGCCGACCACGACGACGCGAGGGCGCTCTGCCAGTTCAGATGCGTTCGCCACGCCAGACGGCGCGGGATGAGTCTGAGCGCGCGGATCGCTCATCGTGGCGCCTGCCCCAGGAATGTGTGCACGATGTTGCGCTGCCAACCGGGCATCGTCTCGCTGCGGACGGACTCGAAGCCGTTCGCGGCCATCCTGTGTCGGAAGGCTCCCACGCCGTCGAAGGTGTTCACACTGCGCCGGAGGTAGGTGTAGAGCGAGGCATCTCCACTGCGCAAGCGACCGCTGGGAATGATGATCGCGGTACACACCGCGTTCCACACCGCCGTGGCGAGCCTGGAATCGCGGACCGAGTATTCGTGCACCGCAAGCGTTCCGCCCGGTCGCAGAAGTTCACGAAACCTGCGTAGCTGGCCGTCCCGGTCGGTTACGTTGCGGATCAGGTAGGCCGCCAGGATGCCGTCGAACGGTCCGACGACGCCGGCGTCGGCGAGATCCTCGATCCGAGACTGCACGAAGCTGACCGACGTCGGCCACGCCTTCGCCCGCGCCTGTGCCAGCATCCCCTCCGACGCGTCGACCGCGACGATCTCGGCTTTGGGCGCGACGGCCAGCAGTGCCGCGGTCGACGCCCCGGTGCCGCATCCGGCGTCCAACAGGCGTAAACCACGGCCCTCGCCAACGATCCGCATACGCTGCGCCGAGAGTCGCAGGTGATCGTGGTAGCCGGGGTTGGCGCCAACGAGCTTGTCGTAGGCAGGTGCCCCGACGTCGAACGCACCGGGAATCTCGTTGGAGGACAGACTCACAACGTCTCCTTTGTCTGTTCACGAAGCCGTTGACGCTCCCATAGCAACAGCACCGCGGTCACCATCGCCCAGCCGAACAGAAAGTCTTCGACCGGGATGTCGAGCGGAAACCGCAGTCCACTGGTGTGCTGTTCGTCGTAGATGACGATCGGAGCGCTGAGCTTGGTGAGCCAACCGTCGACGGGGATCTGGAAGCCCAGCACGATCGCCATCGAGATCCAGTACGCCGCACGGCGGAACAGTCCCGTTCGCAGTATCGCCAATTCGAGCACGATGACGACGATCACCGCGACCACGGCGGGCACGGTATAGCCGATGCCGGTCACTGCGCCTGCCTTGCCTTGTTCTCCCGCAGGGCACGGACTCGTCCGAGCAGGCCGTCGACCGCGTTGTAGGTCAGCAACCCGCACAGCGGTATCACCACGAAGAACAACAGTTCCTCGATGGGCATCTGCCCCGGGAGTTCCAGGCCCGTCACGTACTGCGGGTTGTACGTCCACACGTCCGCTGTGATCGCGATCAGATCCCAGAATATGAACACCGCAGCGACCGGAAGAACCGCGAGGGCGGTGCGTTTGGCGTAGCGATACACACCGGGCCCGAGGAACTCCAGGGGTGCGGTGATCACCAGGCACGCCGCGAGCACGAGCAGGTACTGCCAACGGTCCATCGTCACGTCCCTGAATGGCGGATTCGGGCGACCCACGCTTCGACGAATCCGCGACCAGCGACCTGGAGTCGGCGGGCCGTGCCGACGGTGGCGCGTTGATCGAATACCGCGAAGTCGAGTTCTTCGATGCGGTCGAGGATTTCAGAGTACAAAGTGAGCGCAGCCGAAATGCATGGTCTCGACCGAGGGTGAAGCAGGGCAATGCCCTGCTCGGCGAATCGGTAGATGCGCCTGGTCTCCGCGTGCTGTTCCTCCAGAGCGCGCCGCACTCGCGGGTCGGTACGGCGATGGTCGTGACACCAGTTCAGAACGTCGCGGTCCACCTGGTGGACGGCCAGTTCGTCGGCGGGTAGATAGATCCGCCCGCGCTGCAGGTCTTCATCGACATCGCGCAGGAAGTTGGTGAGCTGGAACGCTTTTCCAAGTGCTGCGGCGTACGGTGCAGCCTCGGTGGATTCGCACACGGTACCCAGGACGGGCAGCATTTGGAGACCGATCACTTCGGCGGAGCCATACATGTATCGGTCGAGTGCGGCGCGATCGGGGTAGTCGGTGGTCGACAGGTCCATTCGCATCGAGGACAAGAAGTCGTCGAAGTGTTCCCACGGAATGTCATATCTGCGCGCGGTGTCGACCACCGCCGCCAACGACAGGTCACCATCATCGGTGGCGCCGGCCGTCATACGGTTGAACAACCGTGTCGCCAACCGCTGCAATTCATTCGCACGCTCCGAGCTGGAGACCGACGCGTCGAAGTCGTCCAGGATGTCGTCGGCGCGCCGAGCGAATCCGTAGAGCGCGTGCACGGCGGGACGCTGCTGCGGCGTGAGCAACCTCGTGGCAAGGAAGAACGTTCGCCCGTGCTGCGAGTTCAAGGTGCGGCAGCGTCGGTAGGCGTCCCGCAATACGGGGTCGTGGACACCGGCGGCATGGAGTTCTGAGCTGATCATGGTTGCACCACCCGTAGTTGGCGTCGCTTGGTCACGGCGCCGGTGATTCTGTCGGCGGCCAGGCGGCCCGACATCAACGCTGTGGGCACACCTACCCCCGGCACTGTCGAGGATCCGGCGAGGACGGCGTTGTCGATACCGCGCACGGTGTTCGCCGGCCGGAACGGACCGGTCTGCCCGAAGGTGTGGGCCAGCGCGAACGGCGTGCCCGCAAGCATGCCCTGGCGCGCCCAGGCCGCAGGGTCGACGACGTGCAGTAGTTCGGCGTCGCGGCCGAGCGACGGCATCCGGTTCTGGACGGCCCGCAAGATGCTGTCGGTGTATGCCGGACCCGTTGCGGCCCAATCAACATTGCCCACAGCGGTATTCGGCGCAGGAGCCAGGATGTACAGCACATCGCGACCGGCGGGCGCCAGCCCGGCGTCACCCGCCGAGGGCCGAGTGACGAGCAACGAGGGGTCGGTCATCACCTGTCCGTCGTCGATGATGTCCCGGAATGTCTGCTGCCAGGCCTGGCCGAACAGAATGGTGTGGTGCCCGACATCGGGATCGACCGCCTGGCAACCGACGTGCGCGACGACGGCAGACGGTGCGGGCCGAAGCCGAAGCAGCCTGCGGGGTTCACGGCCGAGGAGGCGATAGGTCTCCGGTAGCTCCGTGGTCAGCACGACCGCGTCCGCCGGGACACGCTCACCGGTGCTGGTGCGCACGGCCGTCACCTCTGATCCGCTGCGCTCCAGTGCGGAAACTGCGGCGCTGTAGCGGAATTGGACACCTGCACCCGCGGCGGCCGCGGCCAGCGCATCAGGCAGCGCGCGCATGCCGCCGCGCGGGAAGAAGACGCCGGAGATGGTGTCCATGTAGGCGATGACGGCGTATACGGCCAATGCCCGCTGCGGCGGAACGCCGGCGTACAGCGCTTGAAAGGTGAACACCCGCTGCAGCCGTTCGTCGCTGATGAACTTGCGTACCATGCGATCCCACCGACGAAAGCCGCCGATGGCCGTCAACCGCGCCAGCGCAGGGGTGAGCAGAGACAGCGGTGAGTCGAAGTTCGCCGCGATGAAACCGTCGAATTCGACGTCATAGAGCCGGGTCAGCCAGTCACGTAGCTGCAAGTAGCCGTCGGCTTGTCCACGGCCCGCGAACCGCTCGATCTCGGCGGCCATCGCCTCTCGGTCGCTGTGCACGTTCAATGAGCTGCCGTCGGCGAACGACGCGTGGTAGGCGGGATCGACCCGCATGAGCTCGAGGCGATCGGACAGCGATTCTCCGACGGCTGCGAATGCGTCGTCGATGAGGTCAGGCATCGTCAGCACGGTTGGACCCGTATCGAGGCGGTATCCGTCGATGTCGAGGCGCCCCACCCGTCCCCCGGGATGCGGCGCCCGTTCGATCACGGTGACCTCCCGGCCACGCCCTGCGAGATGCAGAGCCGCCGATAACCCCGCAAGGCCCGCACCGACCACGACCACCCGTTGGGCGTTGCCTCCAATGGTCTTCACGATCACGCCGTCCGTGCAGTGCACGCCGTGGCCATGTCCGCCAAGGCCACTCGGACCTCTGGTCGCACGTCGGCACCGTCGACGAGCGTCAGGGCATGCGTGAGCCGCGAGTCGATCAGTTTCTCGATCCAATCGACGGCCCCCGTGGCGACGATGAGTTCACGCCAGCGGTTGATGTCGTCGATGTCGAGGGCGTCCGCGCGCATCAGGCCGCGCAGTTGCCTGCGCAACACCCTGTCCGCCAGGTGGTAGGCGGCCGCTACGACGGTTGTCGCCTTGCCCTCCAAAAGGTCGCTGCCGCTGGGCTTTCCCGTGATCGAAGGCGATCCGAAGATGCCGAGTAAGTCGTCACGCATCTGGAAGGCCTCACCAATGGCGTCACCGTAGCCGCCGAGCATCGCCATCACCGGTTCGTCACAGCCCGCCATGGCCGCGCCCATTTCAAGTGGTCGCCGCACGGTGTAGTTGCCGGACTTGCGGCGCGACACGGACAGCACGCGGTCCAGGGTTGGGAACCTGCTCGAGTCGTTGATCAGGTCGGCGAATTGCCCTATCGCGAGCTCGGTGCGCATCGCGTCGTAGCGAGGCCAGACCCGCTCGAGGGCCGCGGTCGGAACGCGACTCTCCCGCATCATCTGGGCCGCCCAGACCAGACACAGATCCCCAAGCAGCACCGCGGCGGATTCTCCGAAACGATCCGGCGATCCGCGCAGCGGCCGCCGCCGATGCCACTGCGCGAAGGCGACGTGGCCGGCGACTCGGCCACGGCGCATGGTGGAGCTATCCATGACATCGTCCTGTAAGAGGGCGAACGCGTGCAGCAGCTCGAGGCCGGCGGCTGCTCGTAGCGCCGCAGGATCGTGGTCGGCGCCGCACAACCAACCCACGTACATGAACGTCGACCGCACGCACTTGCCACCGTCGAGGAAGTCGCGCAACACGTCGGCCGCGATGTCGATCCCGGCAGCCTGAAGCTCGGGTGCGCATCGGGTGTCGACGAACTCGGCGACGATTCCCCGCACAGCACGGCGCAACGCACCGCGCCAGCGCTCGCCGCCCAGGTCGGCAGCCGGCTGCAACCCGTTGGCCGCCTGTGCCACCACTTCGTCAAGCATGCGTGAGCCGATCGCTGACACGCGCCACTCCTTCCGCGCCGTGTGCGTTTCAACTTACCCAGGGCCGGCGAGCCCAACCTACGAACATCGATACCCGTTTTCCCGCCGAATTGCATCGTTACTGCATCGATTAGTCACGCAAACGTCATCACTGTCCACCGGTCGACGGACACAGCAATCAGCCCCAAGGTTGTCGCGCGCCGCTCGCCAACGGAGCACGATCAGTGCATGACGACCGCAGCCCGGACCCGCAGCACGGAAAATCCCTATCTGAACGGCAACTACGCGCCGGTCAAGGAGGAAATCACCGCACTCGACCTAGAGGTCACCGGAAGCATCCCGGAGTATCTCGACGGTCGCTATCTCCGCATCGGACCCAACCCTCTCGGCGATCCGGATCCCGCCCGCTACCACTGGTTCCTCGGCGACGGCATGGCGCACGGACTACGTCTGCGCGACGGCGAGGCGCAGTGGTATCGCAACCGGTGGGTGCGCTCTGCGGCCGTGGCGCGCCGGCTGGGCGAGACCTGGCGCGGAGGTCCGACCGCAGGCGGCTTCGACTTCGCGGCGAATACCAACATCCTCGAACAAGGCGGCAGGACCCTGGCCATCGTCGAGGCCGGTGGACGTCCGTACGAGCTGACCGACGAGCTGGAGACCGTCGGCCCCTCCGACTTCTGCGGCACGCTGTTCGGCGGATACTCCGCCCACCCCAAGCGGGACCCGGTGACCGGTGAGCTACACGCCGTCTCATACAGCCCGGTGCGCGGCAACATCGTGAGGTACACCGTGACAGGTGTCGACGGGAAGGTGCGTCGCACGGTCGACATCCGCTTGAAGGCGCAGACGATGATGCACGACTTCTCGCTCACCGAAAAATATGTCGTGCTCTATGACCTGCCGGTCGCGCTGGACCTGAGCGGCCGAGCACAGACTGCGACGGCGAAGGCTGCCACGGGTCTGCTGGCCCACGTCGTGGAGCGCCACGCGCTGCCGGACTTCATGCTGCGAAGGGCCATGCGCAAATCCGACCAGGGTGGCGGGGCGCCATCGGGCGGCATGCCCTATCGCTGGGCCCCCGAACGGCAGGCCCGCGTCGGGGTGATGCCTCGTGAAGGCACCGCTTCTGACATCCGTTGGTTCGAAGTGCAGCCGTGCTACGTCTTCCACCCGCTGAACGCCTACGACGTGTCCTCTCCCGAAGGCGACAGCATCGTGCTCGACATCGTGCGGCACTCGTCGGTCTTCACGACCGGCACCAGCTTGGTACCCGGCACGCAGACTCTGGACCGGTGGACCGTCGATCTGGCCGCAGGCAGAGTCCGGGAAGAACGCCTCGATGACACCGTTCAGGAGTTCCCGAGGGTCGACGAGCGGCGCGTCGGTCGCCCGCACAGGTTCGGGTACGCGGTCGGATATGCCGGAGGCTCCGCCGGGATCACTGAAGCGGACTCGATCCTGAAGCACGATCTGCAAACCAAACGCACCCAGTCGGTGTCTTTCGGAGCAGGTCGTGAACCCGGCGAGTTCGTCTTCGTCCCATCCAGCGCAGGCGCTGCCGAGGACGACGGGGTCGTCATGGGGTTCGTGTACGACCCGACCACCGACCGCAGTGAGCTTGTGATCGTCGACGCGCAGACGCTGGAAACGGTCGCAACGGTGCACCTTCCGGCCCGCGTACCGCACGGATTTCACGGCAACTGGGCACCGACCCAGGGATAGGGCCCACAGCGAAGCTAGGGGAAAATCGCGGCATGAGCGTGGACGCCCCGCGGGGCGCCGAATGGCATTGGCTGTGGATGGTCTATGTCGTCGGCGTCTGCGCGGCGGCCATGTTCGCGGTGGTCGTGCTCGATCATCGCTTTCCGGGTGACATACCCGTCGCCGTCGCCGCGATCGCAGGCATGGTGCTCTGTGTGGTGACATTTGGTCGCAAGATCTTTGTTCTTCCTGAAAATAGCTGGGCTGCAGTCTTATTTGTTGGAGTTGTGGTCGCTCTGTGGACCCTCGCGCTGTGGGCCTCTCCGGTCGCGGTGGCGGCGGTACCGACGATCTACCCGATTGTGTTCGCGACACTGACGCTGCGCGCCGCGTTGGTGATCACCACGGCCATCAACCTGATCCCGCTGACCCTGGTCATAGTCAGGGAAGGGATTGCTTCGCCGAATCTCGGTATCGCTATTGCGTTTACCCTCATCGGGGTGGTCATCGCGCCGGTGATCGGCACTGTGATCATCACCTCGATGCGGCAACGTAGACAGCTGGCCGCCCTGGTATCCGAGCTGGCGGCCACTCGCGCCGAGAGCGCCCGGTTGTCGCGTGCGGCGGGCACTGCGGCGGAACGGGAACGACTGGCCCGCGAGATCCACGACACGCTGGCTCAGGGCTTCACCAGCATCGTCATGCTCGCCCAGGCCGTCGAACCCGAGCTGGAAACCGATACCGCCGCGGCAAAGCGGCACGTCGAATTGATCGGCGCCACTGCACGGGAGAACCTCGCCGAAGCGCGGGCGATGGTGGCCGAACTGACGCCGAGTCCGCTGGAGGAAACGCTGCCCGCCGCCATCGCGCGACAGTGCGATCGGCTCGCCGCCGAGACCGACGCCGCGGTCACGGCCCGCATCGCCGACGATCTGCCCACCCAGAGCATGGCCGCCGATGTGGTGCTGCTGCGTGCCACGCAGGAGGCGTTCGCGAACATTCGCAAACACGCGCAGGCCAGCGCGGTCACCGTCGATCTGGCACCATCGGCTTCAGGGGTCCGGCTTACCGTGACAGACAACGGCATTGGTATGGACAGCGGGCACCCCGAGGGCTTCGGGCTGCGCGGAATGCGAGCCCGGGTGGCGCAGGTGGGAGGTGCGATGACCGTGTCCACCGGTTCCGGCGGCGGGACGACGCTGACAGTCGAGGTGCCGACATGACGGCCGCCGTCACGAAGGTGCTGCTCGTCGACGACCATCCGGTGGTCCGGGAGGGTTTGCGCGGCATGATCGACGCCGAGGCCGACCTCGCCGTCGTGGGCGAGGCGGGGTCGGGCGCGGAGGCGGTTGTCATGGCCGAATCCCTGCGACCTGACGTCATTCTCATGGATTTGCGGATGCCGGACGTCGACGGCGTCACGGCCACCGAGCGAATCCTCGCGGCGCTGCCGGGGACACGCATCGTCGTCGTCACCACTTACGAGTCCGACACCGACATCCTGCGCGCGGTCGAAGCGGGTGCGGCGGGCTATCTGCTGAAGGATGCGACGCGGTCCGAACTCGCCGAGGCCGTTCGCGACGCAGCGCGAGGTAAGACGGTTTTGGCGCCGACGGTTGCCGATCGGCTTGTCCGCTTTGTGCGCCAACCTGTTTCGGCGGCGTTGTCGATCCGCGAGGTCGAGGTTCTCGGGCTGGTGGCGACTGGTAAGACCAACGCCGAGATCGGGCGTGCACTGCACATCAGCGAAGCCACGGTGAAGACCCATCTGCTGCGGACGTTCAACAAGCTCGGCGTTTCCGACCGCACGGCGGCGGTGACGACCGCGATGTCGATGGGTCTGCTGGACTGATCCCTAGCCCGTAAGTCGTTGTACCGCAGCGGCTATGCGCTCATCGGAAGCGGTCAACGCGACCCGGACATGCTGCGCTCCCCCGGGCCCGTAGAATTCCCCGGGCGCCACCAGGATGCCTCGCTGGGCCAGCCAGGCGACGGTGTCGCGGCACCGCTCGCCGCGCGTGGCCCAGATGTACAGTCCCGCTTCCGAATTGTCGACCGTCAGGCCGGCCCCCTGCAGCGCGGGCATGAGTACGGTCCTGCGCCGCTCGTAACGCGCGCGCTGCTTCCGTTCGTGTTCGTCGTCGTCGAGTGCGGCACCCATCGCGGCCTGCACCGGCGTCGGCATCATCATGCCCGCGTGCTTACGCACGGCCAGCAGCTCGGCCACCACCGACGGGTCGCCGGCGACGAAACCGGCCCGGTACCCCGCCAGCGACGACGTCTTCGACAGCGAATGGATCGCCAACAGCCCGGTGTGGTCACCGTCGCAGACGTCGGGATGCAGTAGCGAGAGCGGCTGGTCCTCCCAGCCCAGTCCTAGGTAGCACTCGTCGGAGGCGACGAGGACGCCGCGCTCCCGGGCCCAGCCGACGACCTTACGGAGGTGGTCGACGCCCAGCACCTTGCCCGTGGGGTTGCTCGGCGAGTTCAGGTACACCAGTGCGGGCGACTGCGGACCCAGCTGCGTCAGTGAATCCGCGCGCACGAACGGCGTTCCGGCCAGCCGCGCACCGACCTCATAGGTCGGATACGCCAACTCCGGCACCACGACCAGATCGTCAGGTGACAGGCCGAGCAACGTCGGCAGCCACGCGATGAGCTCCTTGGTGCCGATCACCGGCAGCACGGCATGCTCGGCGAGCCCGGTGATGCCGTATCGGCGGTGCAGCGCCGCCACCGCCGACGCCCGCAACGCGGGCGTGCCTGCGGTCGTCGGGTAGCCAGGGGCCGAACTGGCCGCGGCCAGTGCATCACGGATCACCGGGGCGACGTCATCGACGGGTGTGCCGACCGAGAGGTCGACGATGCCGTCAGGGTGTGACCGGGCCAGCGCGGTGGCGTCGGCCAGGGTGTCCCAGGGGAACACCGGCAGAGACGCCGATACGCGCTGCAAGCGAGCCGTTATCAGTCTTTTTCCTGTGGCGGCAGATCCTTGACCGCCTGGGGGTCGTTGTCGGTCTGCCCCACCTTGGACGCACCACCCGGGGATCCGAGCTCAGCGAAGAAGTCGGCGTTGATCTGCGTGTAGCTGGACCACTGGTCCGGCACATCGTCCTCGTAATAGATGGCCTCCACCGGGCAGACAGGTTCGCAGGCACCGCAGTCCACGCACTCGTCCGGGTGGATGTACAGCATGCGTGCGCCCTCATAGATGCAGTCGACAGGGCACTCCTCGATACATGCCTTGTCTTTCAAGTCAACGCAGGGTTCGGCAATCGTGTACGTCACAGGTTGCTCCTCGATCTCCTGTCCAATGGGGCTGCCATCCTGGGTCAAGGCCCATGAGTTCTGAGCAAGTATGCGGAATCCATACCTGGACGGTCGTCTCAGTGTGCCCTAACTTCACGCGCCGCCCGGTTATGGGTTGCGCGTGGTTACTGATACTAGACGTCGCAGATACAGCTAGACCAGTCACCACACCCCATCATGTCAACCCGCTGATCGGGTGCTCAGCATTGCCTCGGATGCGGGTGCCGTTGGGTGCCTGAGCGCAATGCAACAAGTTGCATATCAATAGACCGCCGACCTAGGCTGCCCAGGTGGCCCTGCCCCACGCAATCCTCGTCGCGCTATGCGAGCAATCCGGTTCCGGATACGAACTTGCGCGCCGGTTCGACCGGTCCATCGGGTACTTCTGGGCGGCGACCCACCAGCAGATCTACCGCACCCTGCGGACGATGGAGAACGACGGCTGGGTGCTCGTCACTCCCGTCTCCCAACAAAGCAGACCGGACAAGAAGGTGTACACGGTGTCCGAGGCGGGCCGCGGCGAACTCGCCCGGTGGATCGCCGAACCGTTGTCCGGACGCGGCAGCACGGTGGCCGACAACCGAACCCGCGATCTGGCCGTCAAGGTGCGCGGCGCCGAACACGGGGACATCGACGCGCTGCGCACCCAGGTCGCGTCGTTGCGTACCGAGCGTGCCGAGCTGCTCGACATCTATCGGGGTTTCGAGAAACAGCAGTTCCCCGACCCCAGCGCGTTGAGCGGCGCCGCCCTGCACCAGCACCTCGTGCTACGCGGCGGGATCCGGGCCGAGGAGAGCGCCATCGACTGGCTCGACGAAGTGGCCGCGGCCCTCGAGAGGTCCTCGGGGGCGGACCGGTGACGTATCCGATCCTGTTGTCGCCGTTGGATCTCGGCTTCACCACCCTGCGCAATCGCGTCGTCATGGGGTCGATGCACACCGGCCTCGAGGATCGCGCACGCGACACCGACCGGCTGGCCGCGTATTTCGCCGAACGCGCCCGTGGCGGCGTCGGGCTGATCATCACCGGTGGCTACGCGCCGAACCGCACCGGCTGGCTGCTGCCGTTCGCCGCGCAGCTGCTCACGTCGTCGGACGCCCGCAGGCACCGCAGGATCACCTCAGCAGTACACGACGAGGGCGGCAAGATCCTGCTCCAGATCCTGCATGCGGGACGCTATGCCTACCACCCGTTTTCGGTCAGCGCGTCGTCGATCAAGGCGTCGATCAACCCATTCAGACCGCGCGCCCTGCGCGACGTCGAGGGCACGATCGACGACTTCGTGAGATGTGCGCTGCTGGCCCGCGACGCCGGGTACGACGGTGTGGAGATCATGGGCAGCGAGGGTTATCTGCTCAACCAGTTCCTGGCGCCGCGCACCAACAAGCGCAAGGACAAATGGGGCGGAACACCGGAAAACCGCCGAGGCTTCCCCGTCGAGATCGTCCGCCGGACCCGCGCGGCCGTCGGCGAAGACTTCATCATCTGCTACCGGATGTCGATGGCCGACTATGTCGAGGACGGTCAGAGCTGGGACGAAATCGTCGCGCTGGCAACTGAAGTCGAGGCAGCGGGCGCGACGATCATCAACACCGGCATCGGCTGGCACGAGGCGCGGGTGCCGACGATCGTCACCTCAGTCCCCAACAGCGCGTTCGTCGACATCAGCAACGCGGTTGCCGAGCACGTCGGCATTCCGGTGGTGGCGTCGAACCGAATCAACATGCCCCAGGCGGCCGAGCAGATTCTCACCGAGGGACATGTCCAGTTGATCTCGATGGCGCGTCCGCTGCTGTCGGATCCGGACTGGGTGCGCAAGGCGCAGGCCGATGCCGCCGACGAGATCAACACCTGCATCGCGTGCAACCAGGCCTGCCTGGACCACGCGTTCGTGCACAAGACGGTCTCGTGCCTGCTGAACCCCCGGGCCGGTCACGAGACGACGCTGGTGCTGAGCCCGACGCGACGCGCCAAGCGCGTCGCGGTTGTCGGCGCCGGGCCCGCGGGACTGGCCACCGCCGTCAGCGCGGCGCAGCGCGGCCACCGGGTGACGCTGTTCGAGGCGGGAAACGCCGTCGGTGGCCAATTCGACTTGGCGAGAAGGATTCCCGGCAAGGAAGAGTTCAGCGAGACGCTGCGCTACTACACCCGCATGCTCGACAAGCACGGCGTCGACGTCCGGCTACGGACACGGGCGAGCGCTGACGAACTGGCCGGCTTCGACGAGGTGGTGCTGGCGACCGGGGTTTCGCCGCGGATGCCCGACATCCCCGGCATCGACCACCCCATGGTGCTGTCTTACGCCGAGGCCATCACCGGCAGGCCGGTCGGCAAGAGCGTGGCCGTCGTCGGCGCCGGCGGAATCGGGTTCGATGTCAGCGAGTTTCTCGTCACCGCGCCGGCGGGGCCCGCAGACGAATACAGGTCGCCGTCGATCATTCTCAAAGAGTGGAAGGCCGAATGGGGTGCGGCCGATCCGCAAGAGACCCGCGGTGCGCTGACGACACCGATCCCCGCGCCTGCCGCCCGCGAGGTGTACCTGCTGCAGCGAACGAAAGGCCCGCAGGGCAAGGGACTGGGCAAGACGTCGGGCTGGGTGCACAGGGCCGCGCTCAAGGCCAAGGGCGTACAGCAGCTGTCCGGTGTGAACTACGAACGCATCGACGACGACGGCCTGCACATCAGCTTCGGCTCCGATCGGACGAACCCGAGAGTGCTCGACGTCGACAACGTGGTGATCTGCGCCGGCCAGGAGCCGGTGCGCGATCTCGAGGACGCGCTGCGCTCCAGGGGCATCCGTCCGCACGTCATCGGCGGTGCGGCCGAGGCCGCCGAACTCGACGCCAAGCGGGCCATCAAACAGGGGACCGAGCTGGCGGCCCGGCTCTGACGCCGACCATCGCTGCGCCGTTAAGAATTCTCCAAGCGCACTCGCTCAGTCTTTCGTCAATCACCACGACCGCCTCGTCGTCGCGACTGACTCAGAAGGACCAGGACATGACCTACCCCAACTACGCCGCCAACACGCTCGGCCCGACGCGCGGAGCGCAGTTCCATTCCGCGCCCACTCAGGGCTATCCCATGCGGCCGGCTCCGCAGTTCCAGCCGCCGGCTCCGCAGTTTCAGCCGCCGGCTCCGCAGTTTCAGCGGCCGGCTCCGCAGTTCCAGCGGCCGGCTCCACAGTTCCAGCCGCCGACTCCCCCGGTTCAACCGCCGGCTCCCCCGGCCCAGCCGCCCGCGAAACGCAAGCGCGGCCGTGGCCCGCTCGCGATCGTCCTCATCCTCGTGATCGTTCTCGCGACCGCCGCCGCGGGAGTGCTCGGCGCCGAATTCTACGCACGCACCGTCGCGGTCGACAAAATCAAATCGGCCGCCGCATGCTTCATCGAGGGGTCCGAGGACTCCGTCGATGTGACGTTCGAGACCTCGCCGCCGGTTCTCATGCAGTACTTCGACGACAAGTACTCCGGGTTCACGATCGCCACCGACGGACCCATCCGCGGCGTTGACGGGGTCACCGCGGACATCGCGGTCGATGATCTCGACCTCAACGGCGGCGCGAACGACCGAGGCACCATCGGCGCGATCAACGCGACCATCGACTGGACGTCGGAAGGAATTCGGGAATCTGCCAACACCGCCCTCAAAGAGGCCATCGACGAGTACCTCGAGGGCAGCTTCCTGAGCTTCCTGTCGGACTGGATCTCGACTGACGAAGTGGTGACGAACGTCGAAACCGATCCTTCGACGGGGATCGTCACCTTGGAGGGGATGTTCGACAGCAGGATCGCTGTCAAGCCGCAGACGACCGCCGACGGCGGAATCAAACTGGAGATCCAGCCCGACGGCTTCACACTCGGCGGAGATCTTGACCTCCCTCAGGAAGACCTGCAGGAGAAGCTGGATGAGATGACGAGCGAGCTCACCGACAACAAGTACAACCTCCGCGTGGATTCGCTCGCAGTCACCAATAACGGTGTGGTTGCCGAGTTCTCGGCAAAGAACATCGACATCCCGGCCAGCGACGGGGGGAGCAGCTGCTTGGACATGTAGACAAACGCAGCTAGCGCGTCTGCAGGATGTCGTCCTGCAGGCGCGCTAGTTCGTTGTGCGGCGGGCGTTATGCCTGACGAACTGCCTCGATCTCCAGCGTGACGGTGATCTTGTCACCGACGACGGTGCCACCGGTTTCCAGCGGCATGTCGATGTCGATGCCGAAGTCCTTGCGGTTCAACACCACCGATGCCTCGAAGCCGGCGACCTCGCCGTGGCCCATGCCGGGGTTGACGCCATTGAACTCCAGTTCCAGGGTGACCGGCTTGGTCACACCCTTGAGGGTGAAGTCGCCATCGACGAGGTAGTCGTCTCCGTTGGACCGGACGCCGGTCGAGGTGAAGGTGGCGGTCGGATACTGCTCGGCGTCGAAGAAGTCGGCGGACCGCACGTGCGCGTCGCGCTGTTCGTTGCGGGTGTTGATGGAGTCGACGGCGATCTCGCCGGTCACCGACGGCGTGCCGTCCTCGGCGACGACGATCGCGCCGCTGAAGGTGTCGAAGGTGCCCCGGACCTTGCTCACCATCAGGTGACGTACGGAGAATCCGATGGTCGAGTGCACAGGGTCGATGGCCCAGGTACCCGTGGCGAGCTGGGCGGTTCCGGTGGCGCCGGTGGCAGTGGTCATTCGTGAATCTCTTCCTCTACGGAGCGCCGGCCTCCCCGGCGCCTTCCCAGGGAATAAACGGACCTCAGTCCGTTTCTATTCCGGGGCGGCACTGAGGGGCGAATACGGCAGGTCAGCCTCGATCGCCCCAGACGGCCTGCGCGCCGGAGTCACCGATCCGAACGACGGTGATGATCGACGACACGCCCACCAGTAGGGCCACGACGGCCAACATCGCCGCCGCGGCCTTCCGCGGTTTGTCCGACCGGCCTTCCATCCAATGCAGCGCCGCCAGCGCCCCCGCCACGATCAGCATGGCGACCGAGAAGTAGATCATCCACTCTCCCCGCTCAGCATGCTCCTGCAGAATCGGCCGCGGCGGGCCCCCGTGCTCCAGAAGCCACTCACCCGCTGATGTGGTCAACGGTGTGAGCACTGTCGTCACCACGGCGAACGCCACGACCAGCCACACCAATCGGCGACGTGCCGCGGGCCAGAGCGCACACAGGATCACGAGCAAGGCGGTCAAGGGGGCGAGTACCACGATGCCGTGAACCAACAGGGCGTGCGCGGGGATTCCGGAGATCGTGTCCATGGCCGCTCCAACGGTTGAGGATTGCGACCCTCAAGGTATACGCGTTGCAGTCGCAGGAGCGTTCTTTTTGCCTTCAGTTTACGTAAAGTCAGGCGCCGCAGTGCGTTTCAGGCACTTCTTGTTAGGTAAGGCTAGGCAGCCAATGGCGCGTACGTCGTGGAGCGTTGCCGCGCCGGCCTGCCGATACCCTCGGCGATGGCGACGAGTTCTTCGACGCTCTTGGCCGAGCCGAACTCCGACCCGGCCATCCGCGAGATGGTCTCCTCCATCAGCGTGCCGCCCAGATCGTTCGCACCGCCGTTGAGCATCACCTGCGTGCGCTCGGTCCCTAGCTTCACCCAGCTGGTCTGGATGTTGTCGATTCGGCCGTGCAGCATGATTCGCGCCAGCGCATGCACGGCGCGGTTGTCGCGGTGCGTCGGACCGGGCCGTGCGCCACCCGCGAGGTACAACGGTGAGCTCTGATGCACAAACGGCAGCGGTACGAATTCGGTGAATCCCCCGGTGCGGTCCTGGATCTCACGCAACACGCGAAGGTGGCCGACCCAATGTCGGGGCGAATCGACGTGGCCGTACATCATCGTCGAACTCGACCGCAACCCGACTTCGTGTGCGGTGCTGACGACCTCGATCCACATCGACGTAGGCAGCTTGCCCTTGGTCAACACCCAGCGGACCTCGTCGTCGAGAATCTCGGCCGCGGTGCCCGGGATCGAACCCAGTCCTGCCTCACGAAGCTCGGTGAGCCAGTCCCGAATGCTGGTGCCGCTCTTTGTGACTCCGTTGGCGATCTCCATCGGCGAGAACGCATGCACATGCATCGACGGCACGCGCGCCTTGACCGCACGCACCAGATCGGCGTAGCCCGTGACGGGCAACTCCGGATCGATGCCGCCCTGCATGCACACCTCGGTCGCACCCGCGACGTACGCCTCCCATGCGCGGTCGGCGACCTCGTCGACCGAAAGCGAGAACGCGTCCGCGTCACCCTTGCGCTGGGCGAACGCGCAGAACCGGCAGCCGGTGTAGCAGATGTTGGTGAAGTTGATGTTGCGGTTCACCACGAAGGTCACATCGTCGCCGACGACATCGCGTCGGAGTGAGTCCGCCAGTGCGGCAACAGCATCCAGCGCAGGGCCGTCTGCCGTGGCGAGCGCCAGGTATTCGTCGTCGGAGAGTGCGGCCGGATCGCGCTCGGCGGAGCGCAGCGCCGAAAGCACGTCGGTGTCGATGCGTTCAGGAGCCTGCGCGGCCAGTTCGTGCACCTTCTCGCGGATCGACTCCCAGTCGCCGAACGCACTTCCCAGATCGCTGCGAGTCTCGGTGAGGCGGCCGGAGTGGTCGATGGCCGAGTGAAGGTCGGTGCGGCCCAAGGACTCCCATGCCTCATCGGGCTCCTGCCAGGGCCGCCCGGTGGGGATGACGTCCAAGGCCAGACCGGTATCGGGATCGGCCAGTGCGTCGACGTGCCCACGTACCCGCGGGTCGATCCACGCGGCACCGGCCTGCACGTATTGCGGCTGTGCGGTCAAACGCTGCACCAGGTCGTAACCGGCCTCGGCCGTGACCGCGGACAGCTCGTCGAGTGCGGGCCACGGCCGCTCGGGGTTGACGTGGTCGGGGGTCAACGGCGACACCCCGCCCCAGTCGTCGACTCCGGCACCGATCAGCGCCAGGCATTCCTGGCGCGACACCAGGTTCGGCGGCGCCTGAATTCGCACCTTGGGTCCCATCACCAGGCGCGTCACCGCCACCGCCGCCACGAAGTCCTCGAAGCCGGCATCCGGCGTGGCCGCCATCGCGGTGTGGTCCTTGGCCCGAAAGTTCTGCACGATCACTTCCTGAACGTGTCCGAACTCCTTGTGCGATCGCCGGATCGCATGGATCGTGTCAGCCCGCTCGGCAAGTGTCTCCCCGATCCCGACCAGCAGCCCCGTCGTGAACGGAATCGACAGACGGCCCGCGTCGGCCAGCGTGCGCAGCCTGACCTCCGGGTCCTTGTCCGGGCTGCCGTAGTGGGCCAGTCCCTTGGTCTCGAACAACCGCTGCGATGTGGTCTCCAGCATCATGCCCATCGACGGCGCCACCGGCTTGAGCCGGCTCAACTCCGACCAGCTCATCACGCCGGGGTTCAGGTGCGGCAGCAGCCCGGTTTCCTCCAGCACCCGGATGGCCATCGCGCGGACGTAGTCCAGCGTCGAGTCATAGCCGCGCTCGTCGAGCCACTGCCGCGCCTCGTCCCAACGCGCCTCAGGCCGGTCACCGAGCGTGAACAGCGCTTCCTTGCAACCCAATTCGGCACCGCGACGGGCGACCTCGAGGATCTCGTCGGGCTCCATGTACATGCCGAGGCCCTGTGCCCGCAGCTTGCCGGGAACCGTGACGAACGTGCAGTAGTGGCAGGTGTCGCGGCACAGATGAGTGACGGGGATGAACACCTTGCGCGAGTAACTCACCGGCAGCCGTCCGGTCGGGCCGCGCCGGCCGGCGGCCTCCAGGCCCGCATCACGCACACGGGCCGCACTGGCGCACAGATCCGCCAGGTCATCGCCGCGCGCCGTCATCGCTATCGCGGCTTCCTCGACATTGAGTGCCACACCGTCGCGGGCTCGTCGCAGTACGCGCCGCAGGCCTGCGGGGCTGGGTGTGCCTGACTTCGGTGGAATCACCGGGCTGGGCAGATCGGCGCCATGATCGGGGTTCAGAGCCACTCCCGTGTAACCCCGCGTCCGTCGAAGATCATCCGCGCGTCTCACATTCTGAAACATGGGCGCCTGACATATCGGTCACATTAGTCCGCCTATTGACGCAGTCGGCGCGCCGCCGCCCTGCAGTCGAGGTCAGCAAAGCAAAAGGTGCGGTCTATTTACGCGTGAGCAAACATTGGCGTACGTTATCCGGGTCGGGCTTTCCGGAAGGACAACATGAAACGCTCTGCACGCTCGGCACTGGCGGCCGGGGTGAGCATGCTGGCAGTCAGCGCAGCAGTGATGGCTCCGGTGCATCCCACACCCGCGTCGGCACCGGCGGCCGCACCGCCCGCGGCGGTTCGGCTGGCTGCGGCCGTCCAGCCGCTACAACCGGGGCAGCAACCGCCCCACATCCCCGCGCTGCTCAGGTCTTCGAGGTTGCTGCCGTCGGTGGTGCCGACCGCACTGCCCGGCGTGCCGTCAGTGCTGGCCGTCCCCATCGCGCCGAACCTCGCCAACAGCATCGACAGTCTGTACCTCGCCGTCGAGCCTTGGGTGCAGTACGGGTTCGAGGTCGCCACGTATGCGCTGGCGTGGGTCCCCTACGTCGGCTTCCTTTCGGGTCTGATCATGGACGGCTACTTCTTCGGCGAGAGCATCGTCGCGAGCGCCGTCTTCAATTTCACCGACTTTCTTCGCGGCGACGGCAATCTTGTCGAGAACCTCGTGGACTTCGGCATCGACGTCGGTTTGGCATTCGTCTGGCTGGGACTCGACGCGTTGAATACATTCATACCGTTGCCGCCGTTCTGTTGCTATCCGCCGCGGCCGCCGGTGCAGGGCCCGTTCCTCGCCCTCGACACGCTCACCACGCTGATGCGGCCCGCGCAGGAAAAGACGATGGAGCTCACGTCGATCGACGAGTCGGCGCAGGGCACCGAAACCGGGCTGGACGAGACCGCCGGCGAACAAATCGAGGGTGTCGTAAACGCGGTCACTCCAGAGGAAGGCCCCCCGGCCAAGACTGTCCGCGAACTCGTCGGCGAACTTGTCGATCGATTCACGGGCGAACGCGTCAAGGGCGGTGTCAAGGGCGGTGAGGAGCAGCTTGAGGAGGGCGGCGTCCCCGGGCAGACCAACCCGGCTCTGACCGCTGGCGAGCTCACCGACGAGCACGGAACGGTCCGCGCGCAGGGTCAGGTCCGCTCGTCGGTCGTCGCCACCCCCTCGACCGACAAGACCGAGACGGGCCCACGTGGCGGCAAGCTGAACGAAAAGCTCGCGAAGCTGGCGCAGTCACTGTCACCGAAGAAGCCGTCACCAAACGCTGACGGTCAGGGCGACCCCGGCGCGGGCGACCAGGCCGCCGGGGATACCAGCGGCCCGCAGTAGCACTCAGGCGTTGACGTAGCGCCACAGCACCGCTGCGGGGGGCAGCGTGCCGAGTGCGATCAGCAGCAGGGTCCCGTAGGCCATGACCCCGGCGCCGCCATAGACGATGTCGTCGCCGGGTCCGCCCAGCGATAGCAGCGCAACCGTGAGCAGCCAGGTGAACAGCGGCACCGCCGCCGTCCTCGGCGACGAGGTCCAATGCAGCGCAGCCCACACCAGTGCGGCATTCATCAGGCCACCGATCAGCGCGCTGATCGGAAACGGCCACGTGCCGATGTAGGACGGAAGAAAGAACGACGCGAGGATCGCGCAGAGGACGCCGTCGATGGCGAGCAGCGTCAGAACGGCGACGCGCCGATAGTCAGCGCTGGGAGCGGGCGATGTCAGGTCGGGATGCTGTCGATCACGCTGGCGATCGAACCGATGACCCACTGAAAGTTGTCGAGCCGGTCCTGCCAGTGCTGCAGGTTCGGATCCAGATCGGGGTCCATTGTCGTCCCTTCCACGCGCACCAGTTGTCGGGAGCTTACCCCGTTGAGCCCTCGCTATTCGAGGTTCAGACCCGCAAGCAGATCGGTTTCCCAGCCGCGATGGTCGCGGGCGCCCGCCTCGCCCGACACCAGGATGTAGTGCTCGACGGCGCCGACCGGCAGCGCGATGTTGTTCGACAGCGCCAGCGAGCGGTCGTTGGGCGCGACGGTGACCTGGGTGGCGTGCGCCCGCAGGGCCGCCACCTTGACAGGCAGCTGATCCGGGACGTCGATGATGGCGTCGATCGCCTCGTCAGGATGACCGAACGACACGTCGTCGATGGATACCCGGATCCACGCGTCGGGCACATCTTGGAGCGCGTTCAGACCCTCGGCGATCGCTGTCGTCGACAGCACGGTCCAATACACCTTCGGCACGGTCCACGGCTCACCCGGATATTCGGGGCCGGCCGACGCCGCGACCGCCGCCATCGTCACCTCGTGGGTGCGGATGTGGTCGGGATGCCCGTAGCCGCCGTTCGGGTCGTAGGTGACGACGACGTGCGGGCGCAGCTCACGAATGATCGCGACCAGCGCACCCACCGCCTCCGCGGGGTCGGCGTCGATGAACCGTCGATGATGTCGAGCCGGCGTACCTTCCATCCCCGAGTCTCGCCAGCGGCCCGCGCCGCCGAGAAAAACGGGCTCGTCGACACCGAGCGCCTGCAGCGCCGCCGTCAGCTCACCGATGCGGAACCCGCCGAGTTGGTCGGCCTTGTCGACGGCCAGGTGCGCCCACTGGTCGCCGATCACCTCGCCCTCCTCGCCCAAGGTGCACGTGACCACCCGCACCCGCGCTCCGCGGGCGACGTAATGCGCGATCGTCGCGCCCGTCGTCAACGTCTCGTCGTCGGGATGCGCGTGGACGAACAGCAGCCGCGGACTCTCCATTGGCACAGCTTGCACGATGATTGGCGGCTAGATTCACCTGGTGTCGCGCCGCACAGTCGAATTCGTATGCGCGATCATCATCGTCGGGCTGCTCGCCGGCTTGGCGGGCGCGGCGACAACGCTGCTGCTGCACGCGATCGAACATCTGACGTACCACTACTCCTTCGGCACGCTGCTGTCCGGTGTCGGCGGTAGTAGTCCGGTGCGGCGAGCGGTCGGACCGATGATCGGCGGTGCGCTCGCCGGCTTCGGGTGGTGGATGCTACGACGAAGGACCACCGTTCCGCCGCTGGCCGGAACCATCAAGGCGCACCGGCCCATCCCTCGGGTCGCCATGTCCATCGACGCGTTCCTTCAGGTGCTACTCGTCGGCGCGGGCGCATCGCTGGGTCGCGAAGGCGCACCCCGTCAACTGTCCGCCGCATTGGGCGATTTCGGCACCACCCGGCTGTCGCTCACGCCGCGCGACCGTGAGATTCTGCTCGCCTGCGCGGCCGGGGCCGGACTGGGTGCGGTCTACAGCGTGCCGCTGGGCGGAGCCTTGTTCGCCGCGCAGATTCTGCTGGGCAGCTGGCATCCGCGGGTGCTGGGCACGGCTTTGATCACGTCGAGCCTCGCGGTTGCGGTCGCCGCGCCCGTCACCCATCTCGAGCACCCGCTGGATTGGCCGGACGCGTCGACGTCCTATCTGTTCGCATTCCTCGCGCTGGCCGTCGCACCGCTGGCAGGAGCCATCGGTCTGGCGTTCAACCGGATGATGGACTTCGCGCGGCCCAAGGTGCAATTCACGTCCTGGATACTGATTCCCGCGATCGCGGCGGCCGGCCTGGTGACCGGCATCTGCTCGATCTGGTACCCGGAACTTCCCGGCAACGGGCGGAGCATTTTGACGGTGGCGGTCGACAGCAGTATGACCCTCGGGGCCGCCTGCGTGATCCTGTTGTTGAAACCGCTTCTGACAGCAGGGTTTCTGCGCGCCGGAGCCGTCGGCGGACTGCTCACACCCGCTTTGGCCACCGGCGCGGCCACCGGATCGGTTGTCGCCCTTGCACTCAATCAGCTGGCGGGAACCCACATCCACGTGTCGGCGTTGGCGCTGACGTGTGCGGCCGGGGTCTTGGCAATCACCCAGCGGTCACCCCTCTTTGCGGCGTTGTTCGTGTGGGAACTGGCGCACCCACCGTACTGGTTCCTCTTCGTGTTCGCGATCGCGGCGTATGCCGCACACGGCCTGCGCTTGATGCGCGAGCGCCGGGAGGACGAATCACCTTCTCACTGACGGGTTTTCACCCATGTGCCGGCGTCGCCGACGATGCCGACGGGCACAGCACCGGACAACTTGACGTTCTCAACGCTCGGCCCGGCCGCGACGATCGTGGTGTCCTGCAGAATCGGCAGCACCGTCGACATGTTCCACAGTCGCGGTTCGACGGCGGTGATCACGGCGTCGATGGGCTCGCTGCCGTCGAGTGCGGCGTCGATCTTGGGCTGCAGGCTGCGATCACAGATACCGGTGATATTGCTTGGCGCCTGGACCAATTCGCCGGTTTGCGGCGCGGGACTGGCGAGCGTGGTCGTCGGCGTTGCGGACGGGGCCGGCCGCGCGGACGTCGGCGCGGTCGCGGTTGTGGTCGAGGTGGTCTCCGGGGTCTCTGGGGTTGATGTCTGCGGGGCGGACGTTTCCGGCTCGGTCGTCGCAATCGCGGTGGCCTCGAGCGCGCGGCAGCCGTACCGCGATGCCAGCGAGGTGGCGAGGTCACCGCCGGCTTGATGCCAGCCGACGACGGCGTCGACGCGGTTGTTCGTCAGCGCGTCGCCGTAGAGCGCTACCGGATCGAGCGCCGATACGGATGCTTCGATGCCCACGTTGCGCAGTTGGTCGGCGGCGGTGTTGGCGACCGCGACCGAGGTCGGATCGTTGGCGGCGACACCGAGCACCAACGACAGCGGCTCCCCGTCCTTGATGATGCGGCCGCGGTCGTTGTCCGGACCGGGTGTACCGGGCGTCGGCGATTCCACTGGCTCCACCACGTAGCCGGCGTCGACGAGCAGTGCGAGCGCATCCTCTTTCGAGATCGCGGGCGGCGCGGTCGGCACGTAGCCGGGATCGGACGGCGATCGCACCTGCGCCTGCGCCAGCGTCACCGTGTTGTCGTCACCGGCCCCCACCGCGGCGAGCAGGTCGACGTCCAGCAACCCGAAAATCGCCTTGCGCACTTGGGAATCCGCGAGTGCGGGCTGTTGCGCGCGCAGCGTCAACTGCATGACGCGCGGCGTGACGATCCGCGCCGTCCGGACGTCCGGAATCGCCGAGAGTTGCGCGAAGGTCGCTGCACCGCCGTGGACCTGGGCCACCTGTGTGTCTCCGTTGCGGATCGAATCGGCCAGGGCGGCCGCGTCTCCGCCGCGCCTCAACAGGATCAGGTCGGGTTTGGCGGGCGCGCTCCAGAAGCGGTCATTGCGCGCCAGCAGGATCTCGTCGCGCTGGGGGTCGATGTTCTCGACCCGGAACTGACCGCCGGTGACGGGCAGCGTGCGAACCAGGCCCGCGGCGAATCCGCCGGGGATGTCCTTGACGATGTGGGCGGGCAGGATGTTGTTGAACAACTCGCGCCAGGCCGGATAGGGCTGCGAGAAGGTGACTACCGCGGTCTTGCCACCCTCGATCGACTGCACGCCGGTGATGAGGTCATAGCCTGCGGGGTCGACCACCCCGGGTTGGCTCACCATCTGCTGCCACAGGTACCAGAAGTCGTCGGCGCCGATCGGGGCGTTGTCGGTCCATGACGCCTCGGGCCGGATCTTGTAGGTGACGATGAACGGATCCCGACTGGTGACTTCCGCCGACTCCAGCAGCGTGGTGTCGAGTTCCCATCGCGAGCCGGTCGGGGTGTTGGGATCGGGCACCGGCCGAAACGAGCTGGGCAGCACGAGAGAACTGATCGCGGCGTTCACCGGTGACTGGTCGGCCAGCAGGTGCGGATTGAAGCCCGGACCGATCCAGTCGATGGCCATGATGATCTGCGACGCCTTCGGCGGAGGTGGAGCCGTCGTCTCTGTGGTGTCGGTGCTCTGCGGTGCCGGCGGCGGGCTCACGGTGCAGCCGGACAGGAGTGTCATCAGCGCGGATATCGCGACTATGACGCGTACTGGCCTCGGCACGGTGTTCAGGGTATCGGCAGCCGCTCGGCCGTTTCGGCCAGCGCTAGCCCCGGGCTTTGGCGCGGGACTTCGCGCGAGCCCGCAGCGTGGCGTCCAACTCGACCTTGCGGACCCGGACCACCTCGGGCGTGACCTCGACGCACTCGTCCTCGGCGCAGAACTCCATCGCCTGTTCGAGGGTCAGCTCGAGCGGACGGGCCAGCGTCTCCATGACATCGGCCGTCGATGACCGCATATTGGTCAGCTTCTTCTCGCGGGTCACGTTCACGTCGAGGTCCTCGGCGCGCGGGTTGATTCCGACCACCTGACCCTCGTAGGTGTCCTGGCCCGGTTCGACGAAGAATTGGCCTCGGTCGGCAAGCTGAATCATCGCGAACGGGGTGATCGAGCCGGTCCGGTCCGACACCAGCGATCCGGTGTGGCGGGCGCGGATCTCACCCGCCCACGGGCGGTAACCGTCGAATACGGCGTTCGCGATGCCGGTACCCCGGGTCAACGTCAGGAAGTCGGTGCGGAAGCCGATCAGACCGCGGCTGGGCACGATGAAGTCCATTCGCACCCAGCCTGCGGCGTGATTGGTCATCTCCTCCATGCGGCCCTTGCGGCCGGCCATCAGCTGGGTGATGGCACCGACGAACTCGTCGGGACAGTCGATGGTCATCGCCTCGAAGGGCTCGTGCAGCTTGCCGTCGATGGTGCGGGTGACCACCTGCGGCTTGCCCACGGTCAGCTCGAAGCCTTCGCGGCGCATCTGCTCGACGAGCACGGCCAGTGCGAGTTCACCTCGGCCCTGCACCTCCCACGCGTCGGGCCGGTCGATGTCGACGACCTTGATCGACACGTTGCCGACGAGTTCGGTGTCCAGGCGTGACTTGACCATGCGCGCGGTGAGCTTGTGCCCGGAGACTTTGCCCGCCAGCGGTGAGGTGTTGGTGCCGATGGTCACCGAGATCGCGGGCTCGTCGACGGTGATGCGCGGCAGCGCGTGCGCGTGCTCGGTGTCGGCCAGCGTGTCGCCGATCATGATCTCCGGGATGCCCGCAACGGCCACGATGTCACCCGCGATGGCCTCGTCGGTGGAGGTACGTTCCACACCCTCGGTCACCAGCAGCTCGGTGATCTTCGCGTTCGTGATCACCGGATGACCGTCGACCTCACGCATCCAGGCGACCTGCTGACCCTTGCGAAGCCGGCCCTTGTAGATGCGGATGAGCGCGAGGCGACCGAGGAACGCCGACGCGTCGAGGTTGGTCACCAGGGCCTGCAATGGGGCCTCCGGGTCGCCCTTGGGCGGCGGGATGTGTTCGAGAAGCACGTCGAACAGCGGGTCGAGGTTCTCGCCCTCGGGGTTCTCACCGTTGGCGGGTTCGACGGTGCTGGCGATCCCGGCCCGGCCGGACGCGTAGAGCGTGGGCAGACCGAGCGCGTCCTCGGCGGCCTTCTGGGCCTCCTCGTCGAGATCGGACGCGACGTCGAGCAGCAGATCGTGGCTGTCGGAGACCACTTCGGCGATGCGGGCGTCGGGCCGGTCGGTCTTGTTGACCACCAGGATCACCGGCAGATGCGCGGCCAGCGCCTTGCGCAACACGAACCGGGTCTGCGGCAGGGGGCCCTCGGACGCGTCGACCAGCAGCAGCACCCCGTCGACCATGGACAGCCCGCGTTCGACCTCACCACCGAAATCGGCGTGTCCGGGAGTGTCTATGACGTTGATGACGGTCATGCTGCCGTCGGGGTGGCGACGGTGGACGGCGGTGTTCTTCGCCAGGATGGTGATGCCCTTTTCCTTCTCCAGGTCCCCGGAGTCCATCAATCGCTCGATGGCATCATCACCGCGGTGGGTCAGGGCGCCGGATTGCCGCAGCATCGCATCGACCAGGGTCGTCTTCCCATGATCGACGTGCGCGACAATGGCGACATTCCGGAAATCCACGCCGGTAAGTGTCGCAGTGCGGGTGCTCAATCGCGAAAACGAGAGAGACAGGTCACTTGAAGGCCAGCAAGCTGCTCGACATCAAACCGAAGAAGAAGTGTTGCCGCAGTAAACCCCGATGCAAGAAATGCCCGCTCGTGCTGCACAAAGTGCATAAGGCCGAAAGGGTGGGCGTCCGCGGTAAGGAGCTCGAAAAGATCTATCGGCGCGCCCGCAAGAACTGATCCTCCGGAGTACTTTGGAAATCATCCGTCAGGCGTGTTCACGTGCGGTTTGGAGGTACCGATGTGACGGTCTATCAGGTTGCAACCATTGCGCTGATCTTCGTGGTGGCTTCGGCCGCGACGCTGGCGATCTACCTCGGCTTACTCAACTGGATGGGCCGGTTTCACGTGGTGCACTGCTCCGCGTGCCATCACCTGACCACAGCGTCGACGAGGGAGCCACAGGCGTCCTGCCCGCATTGCCGCCACCCGTTGCTGCTACACCCGCTGCATGCGGTGACTCACCCGAATGCGCGGGTGCGGGTGCTCAGCGACTCGCTGCGGTACTGAGCGCTGGACCGGAAATCACTGGCCGGCTTGCCCGTCCAGCGCCGGAACGCGTGTGAGAACGCGGTGGTGTCGCTGTAGCCCAGCCTCCGCGCCACCTCGTTGACCGATAGCCCTACGACACTGAGCAATTCGACGGCCAAAGTGTGGGCGACATCGTTGCGCAGCTCCCGGTACGACGTGTGTTCGTGGTCGAGCTGACGACGGAGGGTGCGAGTGCTCATGTGCAGTTCGGCGGCCAGCTCCTCGACGGAGGGCATCGCCTCCGGACTCCGCGCGAAGCGGGACCGCACGGTGGCCGACAGAGTGGGTGCCACCTCCAGGGTGTGTACCAGGCGTTCACATTCCCGTGCGCACGCGGCGCGGGTAATCGGGTCCGCGGTCGGCAACCGTAGCGCCAGCGCCGTGGTGGGTATGCGGAAACGGTATTGGGTCGCAGCGGTTTCCACGTCGAACGGATGCAATGCGGCGCGCAGTCGCTCACCTTGCTCGCCGTCGAACGGAACCTCCACGGTCAGCGGAGCCGCCGCGAGCCCGGACATCCGCAGCAGCAACGGCAACGCCGAAAGATCGCGCGCCGCATAGTATTCGCGGACGTCCACGGGCAGGTGTTCGTAGCGCAACACCACGATCGTGACGTCGCCGACCTGTACCGACTGGGGGTTGAACACCGTCGGGGACAGCGTCGCGTAGGCCAGCGCGAGGGCCAGCGCCTCCCCCGCGTTGGCACTGGACAACAGTGCGTAACCCCAGATGCCCAGATCGCCGACGGTGAACTGCGATCCGACGCTGATCCCAGCCGCCAGCGGGTCGCCGAGTTCGCGGACCAGGTTGGCGGTCATGACGAACTCGTCGTCCTGATCCATGCGGTAGGCGGCGGCCACGACGCCGTTCTCAGTCCAGTGCGTACCGGCCAGCACCCGTTCGAACGGCACGTCGGCGTCGCGCGCTACGGCGAACGCGTAGCGGATTCCAGCGGAACTCCTGGTCGCGGTCATCGCCTCAATCGTGTCACGCACGGCCACTAGGGCCATGTGGTTGGCCGAATCGACCACCTGATTGGCCTTCGCGATCATGTCGCTGCGGGCCGTGGGCGCGCATTCTTGCCGCATGCGAGCAGCGGTGGTCGGGTCGACGATGCGTGACTTCGGACTGATGGTGGGCCAGGGTGCGGTCCGGGACCTGCGGCTCGCTCGGGTGGGTTCTGTCGCGAAACACGTGCCGAGGACCACCTTCGATCCCACTGCCACCGAGACGATCAGGGATCCGTTCCCCGCGCTGGCGCGACTGCGTGCACAACCGGTGCACGTCAACGAGAAGCTCAATGTGTGGATGTTGGCCCGCCACGAGGACGTCACCGCTGCGGCCCGGGCGCACGACGTGCTGTCGTCGAGTTCGGGAGTCCTGCTGCGGTCCACGGTGATACCCAGCGTCATCACCACCGACGAACCCGACCATGCCCGGCTGCGCCGCGTGGCCGCGCCGTATTTCACGCCGTCGGCAATGCGCCGGCTCGAGGGATCGCTGGCGCAGTTCGTCGATCCCAGCGTCGATGCCCTGGCGAGCGGCGCGGTCGTCGATATGGTGCCCGCCCTGACAGTGCCGCTGCCCGTGTCCGCCATCGCGCTGCTGCTGGGTGTCGATCGCTCCCGCTGGCGCGATTTCCGGGTGTGGTCCAATGGCGTGACCGCGCTGTTCGGCGCACGCTCGCTCGCCGAAGTCACGACGACGATCGGCCATGCGCTGCCGGGCATCCTGTCACTACGGGAACTCATCGTCGACGAACTGCACAGGCGCCGTCGCGAGGAGCACGACGACGTACTCGGCGGCCTCAGCAAGGCGCTTGCCGCGCATGAGATCACACCGCTGGAAGCGCTCAGCGCTGCGTTGATCGTGCTAATTGCGGGGAACGAAACGACCACCAACCTGCTCGGCATCCTGCTCATCCAGCTGGCGAGCGATCCGGATCTGTATGCGCGACTGCGGGATAACCGCGACCTGATCCCGGCCGCGGTCGAGGAGACGCTGCGCTGGGGCTCACCGGTGCAGTGGGTGACGCGCACGACGCTGGCGCCGTACCGAGTCGCCGACACCGTCATTCCTGCCCGCTCGCGGGTGGTGCTGTTCTATGCGGGCGCGAACCGCGACCCGCGCCGGTTCGCCGATCCCGACCGTTTCGACGTCGAACGAAAATCTCTCGGCCACACCGGCTTCGGCCATGGTTCGCATTTCTGCATGGGTGCGCACCTGGCTCGCCTCGAAGTCGTCGTCGCCCTCAACGGGATCTTCGACCGCCTCGCCGGCCTGGAGTTGGCGGGACCGGTGAAGTGGACGACCACCCCGTCGCTGTCCGGACCGACAGCGCTGCCCATGCGCGCCATCCTGGATTGAGCCCGCTCCAGAGGCGACGAGTTGCGGATCAACCCGTCAGCGCAGCGCGCAGTTCGGCAAGCCAGGTACGGTCGGCGGGCACCCAGGCCAGGTCCTCGAGTTCGTCGACGGTGATCCAGCGCAGCGCGCGGTGGTCGTTGGGATGCAAGGTGCCGCCGATCTGGGTGACCCGGTAGGCGCGCAGCGCAGTCGACGGCGTGAGCGCGACGTCGACTCCGAGGCGGGCGCCGACAGTCACGTCGACGCCGAGTTCCTCCTTGAGCTCACGGACGAGCGCGGCCTCGTCCGTCTCACCCGCGGCCACCTTGCCGCCGGGCAGTTCCCACAGGCCGGCCAGGGCCGGCGGCCTGTCACGCTGTGCGACCAGCAGTGCGTTAGCCGCGATCAGAGCACCTGCGACGACGATCTGGTTTGACATCGCGGCTGACGGTATACCTAACAAGCATGGCTGTATTGACGGACGACCAAGTGGACGCCGCACTGCCCGATCTCGACGGCTGGGAGCGCGCCGACGGCGCCCTGCGCCGGTCGATCAAATTCGGAGCCTTCCTGGACGGTATCGACGCGGTGCGGCGCGTCGGCGAGAAGGCCGAGGAGAAAGATCACCATCCCGACATCGATATTCGTTGGCGGACAGTCACTTTCGCGTTGGTGACGCACTCCGAGGGTGGCATCACCGACAAGGACGTCGAGATGGCGAAGGAGATCAACGCGATCGTCGGCCAGTAGCGGCGATCCACGCCAGCGTTACCAGCGTGGCGACGATGTAGATCAGCCCCGCCCAGGCCAGGTACCACGGCCGGGAGATGACCCAGATCGTCGGCTGCGCGAAGCTCAGCAGCCACGGCACCCCGATCAGGGTCAGCACCAGCCAACCCCACCCCAGCACCTTCGCGCCGAGCCGGTCCCGCAATGGCCCGTGCAGCAGCCAGATCATCAACGGGATGAGCCACACCCAGTGGTGCGTCCACGAGATCGGCGACAGCAGGAGGCCGAACAGCTGTACGACGACGATGGCCCCGAGTCGGTCCGACGCCCCGCCGATCGCGCGCCATGCCAGCACCGCCAGTACGGCCGTCCCCGCGATGCCGGCCAGCACCAGCGGCCCGTAGCCCGCGTCGTGTCCGAATATCCGGGATATCCCGCCGCGCCATGACTGGTTGAACGACGTTCCGATTGGTCCCACCCGGGACGCGTCACCCAGCAATTCGGTGAAGTAGTAACGGGTTTCGCCGCCGATGATCAGCCACGAAATCGCCACCGTGGCGAAAAACACGACCGCCGAGAACACGACGACGGCCCACCGGCGGGCGCCGAGGAAGTACAAGCCCGCCACCGCGGGTGTCAGCTTCACCCCGGCCGCGAGGCCGACCAGTAGTCCCGACACCCACCATCGCGAGGTGTACACCGCATACAGCACCGCGAGCACCAACAGCACGTTGATCTGTCCGTAGTCGAACGTGCTGCGAAGGGGTTCGATCCAGATGCCGACGGCCGTCCACACCATCGCCGTTCGCTGGTTCGCGCACCCCAGCAGCCGCTGGCTGATCCGCACGACCCCGTACAGCGCCGCGAAAAGACCGAGTTGCCAGGCGAATGCGACGAGTCCGAACGGCAGCAGGTGCAGCGGGTAGAACACGATGGCTGCGAACGGCGGATACGTGAACGGCAGCGGGAAGTCCGGCGTCTGGTCGGCGTAGACGTAGTCGTAGAGCGTGCCCGGATGATCGAGCATGCCCGCGCCGCCGACATACACGTGCAGATCGACGAAGTTGGCCCCGTTGGGCACCAGGTACGTCCACGCCAGGCGCACGACGATGCTGATCACCAACAGAATCGGCGCCGCGGCGGCCAGTCGGGCAGGCAATCGCGACGCGGTCGAGGCGGTGGTCGGCGTGTCTATCCGTACGACTCTATCGACCGGTAACCGTTAGCCGTCGCATCCGTAACGGTTGCATAAATGCCACACGTGTCACTTGAGTAACACCAGTAACTCCGTAGCTTCGGGTCGAGGCGTGCCGACCAACCTGAATGGGAGAACCATGCACAGCACCAGAAAACTCTTCGCGACCACGATGATCGCGGCCGCGGGAGCCGTCACGGCTGCAGTGGCCTTGAGCGGAACCGCTTCCGCCCAGCCCGCAGCACCTGCGCCGACCCCCGGCGTCCCGGGCCTGCCGTTCATCCAGCAGCTCGCATCCAATCCGGCCGCAGCGACGCAACTCATGCAGGGTTTCACGTCGATGCTGACCACGGCTGCCACCCCGGCCGCACCCGCCGCGGCGCCGCAGACCGCAACCGCGTCGGTCACCCTGCCGCAGGCTCCGGCACTGCCCACCGCAGCGCCGGTCGCCACAGCGGCTGCGCCTGCGACCAATCCGACCAACCTGCTGACGGACGCCGCGGCACCGCTGACCGGTCTGGCATCGCTGTTGCCCGCCGGAACGCCGTTGGCCGGTCTCCTGCCGGCAGCGTCGACGGCCGCCGCACCCGCCGCGGCCGCCGCACCCGCGCTGGCTGCTCCTGCGGCCGCCGCTCCCGCGGCGCTTCCCGCCGCCGGTGCCGCACCGCTGATGCTGCCGTTGTCGGCACTGCCCTGACGGCAGCGGCGACGTCGACCGAGAAGACCACCACAACCACTCTCAGGGGGAGTCATGTCAACAAGGACGATGTTCGCCACCGCTGCCGTTGCGCTCGGCTCATCGGTCACGCTGCTGTTCGGCGGCGTGACCGGTGTGGCCGGCGCAGAGCCGGCACCCGCCCCGGCACAACCCATCGACGCGCTGCAGGCCCCTGGTCTCCCTGCGGTGCAGAGTCTCGGACCGATCATTCAGCAGGCCGCCGCGGATCCGACCAGCGCGGCCTCGACGTTGATGGCCGCCGCCGCGGTGTTCGCCGGCGACGCCGCCGCACCGCCCGACTCACGCAACGTCGCGTCGGCGGTCAACCAGTTCGTCGCCCATACCCCAGCCCCCGGTGCGGCGCCGGGCACGGTGGCGCACCTGCCAGCGGGGGTCAACCCCGCCCATGCCGTCGGTCCCGCGCCGGAGGAACTGCCCGCCCCTGAGGCGGCCGCGGCACTGCCCGCGCCCGAAGCCGCGGCGCCGGCGCCCGGGCCCGCACCGGAGGTCGCAGTTCCGGTCCCCGCGCCGGCACCTGCGCCAGGCCCGGATCCCGCTGCCGCCGCACCCGCCGCAGCGCCCGGCGGCCCCGAGTTCGGTCCGGACGCACCGACGACGCAGGACTTCCTGTATCCGTCGATCAGCAACGGATGCCTCAAGGATGGTGGAAACGTGCTCGCCACAGCGATTTCGGTGGCGGGTCCCGCGAAGATCCCGACGCCGGGACCGGGACCGGGCCAGACGGCCTACGTGTTCACCGCGATCGGCACCCCGGGTCCGGCTGCGGAGCAGAAGCTGCCGCTGAACGTCACCTGGGTGAACCTGACGACCGGCAAGTCCGGCGGGGCCACACTGGTGCCACGGTCAGACATCAACCCCCAGGGGCCGACCACGCTGACGGCGATCGCCGACACCGGTTCGGGCAGCATCATCTCGACGATCTTCGGTCAGGTCACCACGACCGAGAAGCAATGCCAGTTCATGCCGACCATCGGTTCGACGGTCGTTCCCTGACGCGGGCGGCTCAGTAAGCCATGAAGAGGATGGCATCTCGGTCGTAATCGCGGCCGGGGTGCACCTCTGACAGGTGAGCCTGAGCCTTCTCGACGAGATCGTCCTCGTTCTCACCGCGGATCGCCTCGCCGCACGGGCAATTCAGGTGTGTCTTCATACGTAGAGCTTCCCACAGCCGATGATGTTGGGCATGGAGCTTTCCGACGTCATGCGAACAACCGGTGCGGTCCGTCGATTCACCGACGACCCCGTGCCCGACGAGGTGCTCGAGCGCATCCTCGACAACGCCCGGTTCGCCCCCACCGGCGGCAACCGCCAAGGCACCCATGTCATCGTGATCCGCGATCGCGAGACCCGGAAGGCGCTGGCCGACCTCAGCGTGACGGGTGCGCGCCGCTATACGGCTCAGGTCAAGAACGGTGAGTTCCCGTGGAATCCGGTGAAGCCCATGAAGGTCACCGCGGAGGAAGTCGCCGCGACCGAGGCGGGCCCTTATCTTCCGTTCGTCTACTGCGGAGCCGTCCTGGTGGTGTGCGTGGACCTGAACGTGTGCGCGGCGTTCGACCAGCACCTCGACCGGATCGGGCTGATCGCGGGTGCGTCGGTGTATCCGTTCGTGTGGAACATTCTGCTCGCCGCGCGTGATGAGGGCTATGGCGGCGTGCTGGCGACCGTGACCGTGGCCGAGGAACCCCGAGCCAAGGACCTGCTCGGTATCCCCGAGGACTACGCGATCGCCGCGCTGCTGCCGATCGGCAAACCGGTGAAGCAGGTGCGCAAGCTCACCCGCAAGCCGGTTGCCGAGATCGCGACCCGCGAGCGCTTCGACGGTGAGCCGTTTCGCGCTTAGCGCGCGGTTTCGGCCGCTAGGTCGACATTCGATAACAGTTCGGCAGTTAGCCAGCCTCGAAGGCGCCGCGCCTCTTCCCCACGGGTGAGTGCCGTGGGATCTTGATTGCATGACCTGCATTTTGGGTTACGCAGCCGCGAGCGCCGTCGGGCAGAACCTCGAGGCTCAGCTCGTCGCGCTCAGCGACGAGGGCGTCGACCCCAGGCGGGTGTTCACCGACAGGCTGTCCGAAACCGCCGACCGGGCCCGCGCCGGGCTGTACGCGATGCTGAGCTACGCCCGCTCCGGTGACACGGTGATCGTCGTCGCGCTCGACCGCCTCGGCCGCTCCACCACCGAGGTCACCCGAACCATCGCCGACCTGACCGATCGCGGACTGCGACTGCGGGCGTTGCGTGAGGGTCTGGACACCGGCACGTCGACCGGTCGTGTCGTCGCAGGGATCCTGCGCAGCCTGGCCGAACTCGACCTGCAACCCCACCGCGAGCCGAGCTAGCCTTTGGCGGCCTTCGCGGCTGCCTTGGCCTGCTTCTTGTAGTTCCGCACCCTTTCCAGCGAGCCGGGATCGACCACGTCGGCCACCGACAGGAACGAGCCGGCCTTCCCGTAATCTCCGGCGGCCTTGCGCCACCCCTGCGGCGTCACGCCGTATTGCTTGCCGAGCAGGGCGAGGAAGATCTTGGCCTTCTGCTCGCCGAACCCGGGCAGCGCCTTGATGCGACGAAGCACCTCGGCCCCGTCCGGATCGCCGGACGTCCACAGCCCCGCCGTATCTCCGCCATAGTCGGTGACGATGAGCTGCGCGATGGCCTGGATCTTCTTCGCCATGGATCCCGGAAAGCGATGTATCGCAGGGGTTTTCGAACACAGCGCGGCGAACTCGTCGGGGTCGTAATCGGCGATCTCCCTGACATCGAACCCACCGATGCGGTCGGCGATCTTCTTCGGGCCCGCGAACGCATGCTCCATCGGATACTGCTGAGAGGTGCCAACACGATTGTAACCATCCGCAGCCATGCGGTCGGCAATCTTCTTCGGCCCCCTGAAGGCGACTTCGAGGGGGATCTGTTGGTCGAGAGTCATCCCGACCAGTAGGGCGAAGGGGCTTTCCGACAGGAGTTCGTCGGCCTCTTGCTCTTGGGCGAGCCAGAGTCTCGTCACGGGGCTGTCCATCCTTTCGAGGCACACAGGAGGCAGTAGCAGATGGAAGAGAATGTAACCGTGGACGTGGCCGCGTGGCTGACGGCGGTAGACCGGCACCCCGAGACCATCGACACCGACCGACTCATTGCCGAGTTCCTGGCCCAGCGCCCCGGTCGACTCTGGTCGCTGAACGACGTGCTCCACGGGCTGCACCGGGAACGGGATCTGTCCGACCTCCGGGACGCCGTCAACGAACTGGTCTGGGGATGGTGGCTCGAACCCCTCCTCGAGGTCAGTTGCGAGTACGGGAACGGCTGCATCGACCCGCTGTGCGGGGACATGCTGTTTCGGATCATCCTCCCGACTGAACGTCGGTGACACCTTCGATCTGAGATCGGTCCACCAGGAAGGCCGGGGCTTTCAATGCCCCGGCTTTCTGCTGTCAGAAGTACTTCTGCGGTGTCCCGGTCACATGGAGATCGGCCCGGATCGCTTGCAGGAGTTCGATCTGCGCCTGGTCGACTACCTCCTGGTTGTCGTAGAACGTCTCGTTGTCCTGGCCGTGCCGCGCAGCGTGGCCCCAGCGCCACGTCGCGCTGTAGGCGTCAATCGCCGCCTTCGAGACCTCCGGGGACGCGTAGACCTCCAGGCGTCGACACGCGTCGGCTGCTTCGGTCTGCCATCCTTCGGGAAGCTCAAAGCCTCCAGGGCTGAGTCCCATGCCGTGGTCGTAGGCCCGGAGGGTCATCCTCCGAAGGGCCTCGTAGAACTCGACGTAAGCAGTCCGACGTTGCTCGAACGTCAGCCGCTCGTCCTCCCGAGTCCAGCGGGCCTGCTCCCGCTGCACCTCCCGATCCCAGGCCGCTTGCTCTCGCCGGTTGGCGAGGATCTGAGTCACTACGACGCCGGCCAGCGTCGAGACGAAGCCGAGCGCGGCCACGACCAGAGGCACCCATAGCGGAGTCATGACCCCAGGGTGTCAGAAGGCGTTTGGTGACGCTTGCCACAAAACGCCGGAATTGCCTGCGGCATACAGGTACTCATATTGCGAGGGGTAGCGCCGGGTTTGGCCGCGCCCTCCCCGTGACATCGATCACAGATCCACCGTCTGACCTCGCAATACTCACCTTCCTCACCAGTGGAGGGGTGCGCGGTAACGCGTACTCATATTGTGAGGGGCTGAAGGCCCCGGCTCGTCGTGATCCGCGCCACCTAGGCAGCCCGGTGGCTGCAAAGGACGCGTACTCATATTTCGAAGGTGTCACGTACTCATATTGTGAGAGGCTTCGAATTACACGTATCCATTGGGTGGAGGGGTGCGAATTACACCTTCCTCCATTGTGGAGGGGTAACAGCCCCCGGACGCCTCGAGCGCGGTGCGAAAAACTCACCAATACTCACCTACCAGAGCTTGATGGGGGCAACGAGCCCCCCCCCCAGACTCTGCGTGCTTGAGAGCGACCCCGCGAACCGGGAGCGCCTCGTACGCGAGACGCCAGCCGCAAGGCTGGCTCAGCCGTGCTACTGCACGGCGAACGGTGCTGAACCCCCTTTCTCAGCACCGGCTGACGGTCGGTCATGGCTCTCACCTCCCGACCGTCACGAACTTGCCGATGTGGGTTACGTCGGCTGGACGTTGGCCTTTGAGCCGCGTCCCTACCCCCGGAGTTCACGGGCTGCTGCCAGTCCTGTCTCCGCTCCGGGGGCTCAGCTTCCGCCTCGGCCTGATGGCCGGGGCCTTTTTCTCAGCACCAAACCGATAGATCGGCTCGTCAGTGGCGAGCTGCCCGTCAACGGTCGTCAGTGGCGACCACGAACAGGAACACCAACATGCCCCGATGCACCCTGCCGGGTCACATCGAGTTCAAGCACGGCCACTGCGTCCAGTGCCGCCGTCGCCGTCAGCGCGAGTACACGGCCCAGTGCCGAGACGCACGCCGTCGCCTGAAGGCGATTGAAGCCGCCCTGGCGGCATAGCCCCAACCTTCCCCCGACCACGGGGGACAAAACCGCTCCAGCGACCGCTGAGAGCTCAACAGACCTGCCCAGGAGGCAGGCCCCACATCGCCCAGGGGGCGAGAACCCATTGGAAGGAACACACCATGGAACACCACCCGCACCCACCGCTCACCGAGCTGCCCGAGCACTGGCAGGAGCACATCAAGCACCTGCGCCGGGACCGCGCGAAGCTGCGCCGTCTGGAGACGATCACCGACCTGCCGCCCTTCTGGCAGCAGAAGATCAAGAAGCTCCAGAGTGAGGCGAAGCAGCTCCGCCAGGAGCGCAACGCTCTCCGCGCCGAGCTGGCCGCTCGCAATGGCTAATCGCAACCCGGTCAGACACCACGGCAAGCTCGGCTCCCACGGCCCCGAAGGAGGACGGTTGTTCGCATCGCTCCCCATGACGCTCGCCCGAGACACCGAGCTGTCAGCTCCAGCTCGCTCGGTGGCCATGTACATCTGGTCGCACGACGAGAGGTACCAGCAGTCGGCCCGCGACGTTGCAGAGGCGCTCGGCATGAGCCGCAACACCGTGGCGAAGGCTCTGGAGGCACTCCAAGAGCGCGGTTGGTTCGTACGCGAGCGCATCACCGCGAACGCGGAGGTGTGGCACCTGCAGATGACTAACCGCCCGTTCACCCCGGACGAGGTCTCGAAGCTCTCCGGGGTGGCTCAGGAAATGAGCCACCTTCCAAGCACTGGCTCAGGAAGTGCGCCACCAACTGGCTCACCAGATGAGCCACCTACTGGCTCAGGAAATGAGCCACATAGTAGTGAAATCAGGAGTGCACCAGAAGTGCACGACTGGAGTAGTGCAAGGACTGATCAGGACGAGACCGGCTCCGAGGGCCGGTCTCTCGCGGTTGACGGATCAGAGGCAACCGAAGGGGTTGCCGATGGTCGGGGCCAGGACGGCCCCTCCCGTGAGGCTGCCTCCGACGACGAGGCAGCCGAACACAGACCTGCCGGTCTGCAATCGCCAACCGCAACCGGGTCTCGCAACGCGGACCCGTGGGCTGAGCCACCCGCGTGGGTGGCTGAGTCGCGAGACCGCGAGGAGCGGTCTGCACGGCTGCAACCCGCAACCGCAGGAGGCCCACCGGTCTCCCCGTGGGACTGATCAACCCAACCGCGCAAGACCGAGGCCCCCGGCCAACACCGGGGGCTTCGTCGTATCTGGGCTCGGCAACCGCCGCGCCTTGACATCCACCCGATGAGGAGAGAGCACAACATGCACGACCAACTGGAGCGAGCCGTTCTGGCGGCAGCCGAGGGAGGCGCACCGCCGAAGACCTGGGAGGCCGGCTCGCAGGCCGCCGTGGAGTTCGGCACCGGTCGCAACCCGTTCGACGGGGCTCAGGTGACCGCGTGGATTGACAGCTTCGACGCCGCCGCCGTGGCGGCAGGCCGCAGCGAATGACCGAGCACGATAAGGAACAAGCGTTCCTGCGGCACATCGAGAGTACGAAGAACTACTTCGCCGCCGTCCGGACCAACGGCAACGTGCCTTGGTTCGAAGACCTAGAGCACCTCGAGAAGCTCGAGCCGTCGTACCCCGGTATCTCCCAGCGCCCCGGCATCGAGGCCCGAAGGGTTTTCTTCACCGGTCGCTACACCCGCCCAGAACCGCCCGAGGGGCTCCACCGAGATCCCCGCAAGCCTGAGAACCGCACCGAGGAGCTTTCCGCATGACCGAGACAGATGTCCAGACACCTCTCCAGGGCGCTGAGAGCGCCGCTGACGAACGAACGGACCTCGCCGAGGGCGATGGGTCCGGGGAGCCTGAGAACGGCTCTGGTGGCCAGAAGGGAAACCGCGAGGCTCGGTACCGCGTCGAGCGCAACGAGGCCCGTTCCGAGCGTGACGCCTTGGCGCAGCGGGTCGAGCGGATGCAGCGAGCCGAGGTCGAGCGTCTGGCAGCCGATGGCCTGAGCCATCCGGCTGACGTGTTCAGCCTGAGCGGCAACGAGCTTGCCGATTACCTCACCGAGGACGGGGACGTGGACGTGGAGAAGGTGGCCGCTGATGTGGCCGCGATCCTCGCGGAGCGTCCGGGTCTGCGGAAGTTCACCCCCGGTTATGACCCGTCGCAGGGAACCGGAGGCAGGCCGCAGACCAAGCGCGAACCGTCGTGGGGAGCCCTTCTCAAGGACTAGCTCGGGGATGCCCGTCTGTGGCGGGCTCCTGAGCGCAGAAGCCACTGTGTGGCACCGGGATTCAGCTTGTAGCTGTCTCCTTTGACCATCCATCAATCCGAGGTCCAGCGTAAAACGCGCTGGGCCTCAACTGTTTTCAAGGAGAAAACATGGCAACGCAGCACTCGAATACCAATGACGCCTTCACCCCGAGCGACTTCGGCAAGCTGCTGAACACCGCTCTGGAGTCGGAGTCGGTCGCTCTGCACGTCTCGACCGTCGTCAAGACCGACAAGGTCTCGATCACCTTCCCGATCTGGGACGAGGATCCGGCTGTGAACTGGCTGACCGAGCTGGGCTCGATCACCGCGACGGACGGCAACACCGAAGGTGTGACGGTCACCCCGAGCAAGGTCGGTGGCATCACCCGTCTGTCGAACGAGCTGGCGGATGACTCCAGCCCCGAGGTCGCAGAGCTGGCCGTGCGCGGTCTGGTCAACCAGATCAGCCACGCCGTGGACACCGCGTTCGTGGGCAACACCACGACCAACGGCCCCAAGGGTCTGCTGTCCATCGCCTCGACGGCAGTCGATACCGGCGCAGCCATCGCCAACACCGATCCGTTCGTCAAGGCCGTCTTCGCGGCTAAGTCTGTCGGCGCGAAGCTGACGCACTGGCTGATGGATCCGGCCACCGCCGAGACCGTCGCGCAGATCAAGAAGGCCAGCGGCTCGAACGAATCGCTGATCGAGTTCGACGCCAAGGGCGAGCTGTCGATCCTGGGCCTGCCGGTCCTGACGCACCCCGGCGTGGACGCCTCGACGTTCTTCTGGGGCATCCCGATGGACCGCGTGGTGACCGTGCTCCGCAAGGACGCTGAGGTCACCAGGTCGAAGGACTCCGGCTTCTACAACGACGCGCTCGACGTTCGCGCGATCACCCGAGTAGGGATCGGTTTCCTTCATCCCGCTGCCGTGATCCGAGGCTACGACGCCGCCTAGTTCAATCCCAGGGCCCCGGACCCACAAGTCCGGGGCCGCTGGTCGCGCTGACCGGGTCTCCGAGACCTGATCGATACCCGCAAAGCGGTTTGTCCCCGAACATTACGGGCACCCAATTCCGCAGGGGGCCGAGATAGTCGACTATCGCGTTCGTCTAGGCCTTGCCGGTTCAGAATCTGTGTCCGGCAGGGCCGCCCTCAGGTGTCGACAGCCGGGGCGAGCCGGCAAGTCCTTCGGCGGCCTAAGCGACGTGTCGCCACGGTCTGCAACGACGAAGCGAGCTACCTCGACCAATTTGGTGTTGGTGTCTTGCGAGACCCCTAGCAGGAGTGCGAAAGCCTGGTCGGCGTCCGTGTTTAGTCGCTCCATCAGGATGCCCTTTGCTTGGCCGATGATGTCCCGTGACGCCACTGCAGACTTGAACTGATTCAAATTGGCTACGCCGATTATGGCGACTGCAGCGTGCTGGGCCAAGATCGTGCCGATTTCCGTTGATTCGTCCGAGAAGACGTGCGTCTCGGCGGCGTACAAGTTCAAGGCACCCAGGTTTTGGGAGCGAACGAAAAGCTGAAACGACAGAAGACTGTGGACGCCCAACTCGGCTGCTTGACGACAGAACTGCGGCCATCGGGTTTCGGTGGACATGTCGTCTATGCGGACTGTGTGATGTTTTCGCAGCGCCGTGATGCACGGCCCGGCACCGAGTTCAGATTGCAGCTCGTCCAGTTTGGCCACAATCGGGTCGGTCGGCACTGCATGCACAATCTGACCTTTCTGGATCAGGGAGATGCCTGCCCATCGGGCACCGGGAACCATGTCTGTTGCTGCCGCCACGATGGCGCTTAGGGTCGCTTCGCTACCTTCCTGGGCTTGCATCTCGCACAGCGAGTCGACCTAGTGCTTCCGCGAGTCCCCAACTGCTTTCGGGCATGTTCAAGATTACCCAGCGGCACCGATCAGCAACCACGTCCACGTCCGACTGCCTGCACCCCAGGGGGATTCCCCTCCCCACCCCCTTCGACCGTGGGGTTATGCGCCTCAGCCATCCGATGAGATTTAAACCCCTGTTTTTCAACGTCAGTAAGAAGAGAGAAAAAATGCGTACACCTGCGGGTTTGGGTAAACCCGGACGCAAATTGTGGCGCGAAATCACGTCAGAATTCGACATCGAACACGACCCAGACCGCCGAGAACTGCTGTTTCAAGCCGCAAAGACGGCTGATCAGATCGCAGAGCTAGACGAGGCAGCCGCCGAGGCCCCGCTGACCGTCAAGGGCAGCATGGGACAACCAGTCATCAGCCCGTTCATCGCAGAGGCCCGCGTCCAACGCGGGCTCCTGGCTCAGCTCCTGGCACGAATGAACTTCCAAGAGGCCGAAGAGTGAGCAAGGCAGCCCGTAAGACCAAGCGCGTCAAACGGACAGCCGCTCCGAAAGCGTCTGTCGGTGACTACGTGGTCGAAATGTTCCGCCGTCGACTGGCGCAGCCGTCAGGCGAGTGTGTAGCCACTATGGCGAGCTGGGGAGGCCCAACAAAGCCCCGAGCCGTACAGGCCGACGAGCACCCCGAGCCGCCGTACGAACCGCCAGAGCCCACCGAGCACACCTGGACCCACGACGACGAGCTGGCCCGTATGGAGCACCGCAAAGCACTAGCCGCACCGCCAACCAAACTGACGCGACGTGGCCCCGAGGTGTAAGTCGTGCGGGGCCGAGCTGGAGCCTCACCGGCACCGGATCGGCAAGTGCTCGTCGTGCGTCAAGAACCGCACCGCCGAGCCCCGGCCAGACCACAACTGGCTAACCTCCGACCGTCGAACCGGTCTCCCGGCTGATTGGGACTCCAGACGCCGTAAGGCTCTGAGCCGGGACGGCTACAGGTGCCAGCTCCGTTGGCGCGGTTGCACCGAGAAGGCAACCGACGTTGACCACCGCCGCCGAGGAAACGATCACGCGCTGTCAAACCTCCAATCCGTTTGCAGCACCTGCCACAAGCAGAAGACAGCCAAGGAATCGGCAGCCCGCAAGGCTGCCTTGAAAGCACGGGCCAGGAGGCCCGCTGAGAGACACCCAGGAGAACTACATGCCTAGACGTAACGGGCCACGGCCCGGATTGACCGGAGGCAGCAGCATGCTGTGCAAGGCGTTCGGAGTGCCAGCGCCGATGACGTTCATCCCGCCGCCGCTGGGACGCCCGAAGATCACCCGTCGCAACCGCCGAGGTGTCATGTGACCACCTACGCGAAAGCCGCTGACGTACAAGCGATTTACGGCAAGTCGCTGACCACCGAAGAAACCGCGCTAGTCGAGCGCCGGCTGGCTCAGGTCGAGCGGAAGATCCTCCGCAGGATCCCGGACCTAGCCGCACAGATCGAGGCTGGAGACCTGGACGAGGCCGACGTGGTCGACATCGAGGCCGAGGCCGTGTTGCGGGTCATCCGCAACCCGGAGGGCCTCTACAGCGAGCAGGACGGCACCTACGGCTACCAGCTCTCGCGAGAGGCTGCCGACAACAGCCTCCGCGTGACCGCCGAGGAGTGGGAACGGCTCGGGATCAAGCCGAGCCGGATGTTTCAGATCTCTCCGGGCATCCGAGGGGCCGCGCTGTGAGCCTCCTTCACCGTGGCACCGATCAGGTGACCGTCTTCGCGGAGGCCGTCGTCACCGACTCAGACGGCAACACAGTGACAAAACCCGGCACGGTCGGAGTACTCACCCGTGCTGTCGTGCAGCCGCTCTCGTCCACCGAGAACGGAGAAGGCACCACGTCGAAGTACCGCCTTCGGCTCGTCGGCTACCCCGATCTGCTCGGCGCACAGAGCGCCGTGGAGTGGAACGGCAAGCGGTACGCCATCGAGGGGGACGCCCGGATCTACAACGGCAGCCGCCGAACCGCTCACGTCGATTACGTGATGGTGCGGAAGTGATCCGGCCCCAGGCCGTCGTCCTGCCGATCCTCCGGGCTGCCCTGCCCGGTGTCTCGGTGGTATCGGTCCTCCCCGATGTCGATCACCGGACCTACCCGCTGATCTACGTCCGCCGCCAGGGAGGCACCCGCAACCCGAACCTCCCCCGCAAGCACTCCCGCCCAGCGGTCGAGCTGGAGGTGTACTCAGCCGATGGCCTCATCGAGGCCGAGGAGCTGTACGACGCCGCCATCGAGGCGCTCTACGCCGCTGTAGCCAACCAAACGGTTGTGCCCAACGTAGGACACCTCCAGTCGATTCTGGACGCTCACGAGAGCACACAGACCGCGTCTGAGGTGCGTGACACCTGGAAGGTCACGGGGAAAGTCGGGCTAGGGCTCCGAGCCGCCTGACTCACATCATGTCGCGTGGTTTCGGCGGCGTTACCCCGGCCTGCTTCTCAAGCGTCACCACGCGCTGCTCCAGCTCCATCAGGTTGCCTACCGCAATGGAGAGGACCGCCATAGCGGCCTCCTCGGGTGGAGCGTCGGCAACGGCGGCGCGGGCCATCATCGTCTGGATGTTCCGGGCCAGGTACAGCTCTTCGGGGATGTCCAGCTCCAGGAACTTGTTCAGCTTCTCGCCCATCACCTCAGCGTAGGGCTCCGCAGCAAGAACACCCCCGCACTCGGCGGGGGTGTCTGGCAGTTCAGCCCATGTGGCTCTGGAGGCCGTAGTCCGACCTGTCGAAGTAGCTGCGCTCTGTCTTGCGGCAGAGCACGTACCGCACCCCGGCATCTAGGAGAAGCTGCCGCCGTTCCGCCTCATCGCCAGCCAGCCACGCCTCACGCTTCGTCTGGCCGGTCTCCTCACTTTCCCACCCCGCCGCTCGGCTCGGCATCGCGGCGAGCTGGTCGCGCTTGGCTACTTGAGCCTTCATCCGCTCCAGCCACTGCCGTTCGTCCTCCGGTGTGGTCAAAAGGCCGGCGTCGGACTCCATCCTGAGCCGGTCGATGGTCGCGTTGACCTGCTCCAGCTCGGTGCTGTGGTCCTCACCGGGCACGAACACCCGTCGGGTGGTCGGTTCGTCACCTCGGTGGTAGGTGAACTCATGCGCCAGTTGAAAATCCACGTCCTCGGCTCTGGAAGTCACCCCGTTGCAGTTGAGCGGAGTACGACCGCACCGGTACGACCGGTAGACCTTGTCCTCACCAGAGGCGAGCGTGCGCTTGGTGAACTGCTGAGCCAGTGAGGCTCCGCAGATGCCCTCGGTCACTCCGCACGCGGGACAGCCGGTGCAACCGCAGACGGCCACGCCTAGAACCGGATTCGCTGTCTTGCTCGGCGTCCGCTGCCCGAGCTTTCGGAGCTGGGCAGCGTCCTGGATCTGCCTCCACGTCGCGTCATCAAACGTCGGCGGGCCGAGCCGGATCGGCTCCCCCTCGGCGTCGAGGACAGTCATGGCGTGCCTACCTCGCCCGGTCATCTTGAGACCCTGCGACCTCGGAGAGGTCAGGCCATCGATCACCGAATTGACCGACCACGGTCGAGCCTTCGGAGGCTTACCGCTCGCAACCCGCGTCCGGTCCATGTTCGTCAGAGCCGCGCTGTCTCGGCACTCGCAACCCTGGACATGCTTTCGGCCACAACGAGGATCTGCATACGGCTCGTTGAGCCACGCCGCGATGCGGATGAACGACCAACCGTCCAACAGACGGCGGGCCATCGAATGAAGCAGAGCCTTGCCGGTCTCGTCGGTGTCGAGACCCTTGCCCTTACCGCTCGGATGGTCGACCACCTTGAACCCGAGCGGAGGCACTCCCGACGCCCACCGGTCCATCTGCCTGATCGCACGATGGGCGTCCTGAGCCCTGGACTTGAACCGGTTGAGTTCGAGCTGAGCGAAAAACGAACCGAGGTAGACGAATAGCTCGGCCATCATCTCGTCAATTCCCTTGACAGCTCCCGGTTTCTTGGGCCGATAGTCGAGCGTCAGCCCGTCGTCAGCGAACGCCACAACCTTGTGCCGTTCCTCGGCCCAGCGGGCGAAGTCCACACAGTGACGGGTGGACCTGAAAGCGCGGTCCATCTTCGACCAGACGATCACGTCCCACTTGGCCGCTCCCTCGTCGGTCAGCCACGGCCCGAGGTCTGGCCGTTCATCCGGTCGCTTCTCGGCTGAGACGCCGAGATCCTCGAACGTGTCAACGATCTTGTAGCCCTTGGCTATTGCCCAATTGGTGGCGGTCTCGATCTGAGCCAGGTGCGAGACCTTCTGCGGTCCCTGAACCACCGACACACGGGCACCGACGAGTGCCCTTAGCTGCTTCGTCATAGTCGCAATGGTACCGTCACTTGCTGATCCAGTGTCATACCGGTCAGCAACGCGAATGGATTGGATTCCAACAGTTCGTCGGCCGCGGGATCTTGAACCAGCTGCAGTTTTGCCACCTCGCCAGTTTAAATTGACCTCTATCCGATGAGGTGAGATGACCGGCGAGCTCGCAATAATCCTGGCGGCGGTGCTGCTCGTGGCCGCGGTGGGCGCCGCGGTCATCACGGTGCGCACGCGCCGGGTCGTCGCGACCCCCACCGAGCGCGCCGTCCATGCGGCCCTGCACACCGCGTCACTGGCCGCCCGGGCCCTGCGCCAGGGCCTGGACACCGAATCCGCCGACACCGCCGCCCCGTTTCTGCGCGGGCTCACCGGCACCGAGGGTGTGGCGATCTACTCCGCCGAGGGACGACTGCTCGCGCAGGATCCCGCCGACGACGCACTGTGGACGCCCGATGTCTTCGACGCGTGCGAGCGCGCGGCCCACGAGTCGATCGCCGGTGGACGACGGATGCTCACCCACGCGCGGACGTCGACGGTCGTCGCGCAGCCGATGCTCGCCGAGGGTGGCGACGCACTCGGCGCCCTCGTCGTCGTGACCGCCCGCGCCCCCGCGCCCGGCCTGCTCGGTGCCGTCGGTGAGGTCGCCCGGTACGCGACGAGCCAGATCGAGCTCGCCGAACTCGACGCCTCCCGCGCCCGGCTCGACCGCGCCGAGGTGCTCGCCCTGCGCGCGCAGATCAGCCCCCACTTCATCTACAACGCGCTGAACACGATCGCGTCGTTCGTGCGCACCGACCCCGACCGCGCCCGCGAGCTCATCCTCGAGTTCGCGGATTTCACCCGCTATTCGTTCCGGGCCGCGGGGCAGTACACGACGCTCGCCGACGAGCTGCGCAACATCGACCGCTATCTCACGCTGGAGCGTGCGCGATTCGGCGATGCGCTCAAGGTCAGGCTTCAGGTCGCACCGGAGGTGCTCAACGTCGTCGTACCGTTTCTCGCGCTGCAGCCGCTGGTCGAGAACGCGGTCCGGCACGGCCTCGCCGGACAGGGTGGTGGCGAGATCGAGATCATCGCCCGCGATGAAGGATCGGACTGTGTCATCACGATCGAGGACAACGGCGTCGGGATGGACCCCGACACGTTGCGCACCGGACACGGCGACGTCCTGACCAACGACGGGGCCCTGGCCGACGAGAAGAAGGACTCGGCACACGTGGGGCTGACCAATGTCGATCACCGCCTGCGCGCGGCCTTCGGTAACGACTACGGTCTGGTGGTCGAAACAGCAGTCGGCGCAGGCACAAAGGTCGTGATGCGAGTACCCAAATTCCGCGCGGGCGTGCGCGTATGAACAAACTCCTTACGGTGCTCGCGGTCGACGACGAGGCGCCCGCTCTCGACGAGCTCGCCTATCTCCTCGACCAGCACGGCGACATCGGCAGAGTGCTGCGCGCCGGCGACGCCACGTCGGCTCTGCGTGAACTCAACCGCTGCAACGTCGACGCGATCTTCCTCGACATCAACATGCCCGGACTGTCCGGCATCGAGCTCGCCGGTGTGCTCGCCAATTTCTCGCACCGGCCGGCGATCGTGTTCGTCACGGCCCACGACGACAAGGCCGTCGCGGCATTCGATGTCGGCGCGCTGGACTACCTGCTCAAGCCGATCCGCCAGGACCGCCTCGACGAGGCGGTGCGACGCGTGCTGACAGCGCGGGTCACCGAACCCACCGATCAGCCTGACGACGACGTGATTCCCGCCGAACTGGGCGGCGTCACGCACCTGGTCCCACGGGACACCATCGGTTGGGTGGAGGCCGAGGGCGACTACGCCCGGCTGCACTCGGCATCGGGGTCCCACCTGGTCCGCATTCCGCTGAGCACCCTGGAAAGTCGTTGGCGCGACAAGGGTTTCCATCGGGTGCACCGGTCCTATCTGGTGGCGCTGCGGCTGGTCACCGGGCTGCGCAACAACGACGGCGGCGTGCTGGTGCGCCTGCGCGCCAACGGTGCCTCGCCGCCGGTCGAGCTGCCCGTCAGCCGGCGACAGGCCCGCGAACTGCGCGACCGCGTCGTCCGCGACCCGATGCGGAACCTGAAACCCGATGACTAGCGGGGAACGGCCACAACGCGAACGCGTCGTGCTGTCGCAGCGGCGCGGTGCCCGCATGGTGCGCACCCGTGTCGAGGTGCAGGAACAGACGCAGGTCGGCGACGCGTTGGTGCGTGGCCTGGTTCGCGCCCAGCTCGGGCTGGCGCTGCGCCTGGCCGCCGTCGTCGTGTGTGCCGTCGTCGCAATTCCATTGCTCAATGCGGCGTTTCCGGATCTCGCGGCCATCAGCGTCGCCGGAATTCGGCTCAACTGGCTCGTGCTCGCGGTCCTGGTGTATCCCTTCTTCTACGGCGTCGGACGGCTCTACGTGCGCCTGGCCGAACAGGCCGAGCGCGACTTCGTCGGCGTCGTCGACAGCGAACCATGACCGGCTCGCCGTTGACGGCGGCCGCCCTGCTCGTGGCGGTCATCGCGACCGTCGCCATCGGCATCTACGGAGTGCGGTTCTCCCGCACCACATCCGACTTCCTGGTCGCCTCACGCACCGTCGGCCCGCAATGGAACGCTGCCGCGATCTCGGGCGAATACCTTTCGGCCGCATCGTTCCTCGGCGTCGCCGGGCTGATCGCCAAATACGGCGCCGACGCGCTGTGGTATCCCGTCGGCTTCACCGCGGGATATCTCGGCCTGCTGCTGTTCGTCGCCGCGCCGCTACGTCGCACCGGCGCCTATACGGTGCCCGACTTCGCCGAGTTCCGACTGGGCTCGGCGAGGCTGCGCAAGGTCGCCATGATCGTCGTCGTGGTGGTGTGCATCTACTACCTGGTGCCGCAGTACCAAGGTGCCGGCCTCGCGCTGAAAGCCCTTCTGGGTCTACCGGTTTGGGTGGGCCCATTGGTGGTCGGCGCCATCGTCATCTCGAACGTGGTGGCCGGCGGTATGCGGTCGATCACGTTTGTCCAGGCGTTCCAATACTGGTTGAAACTGACCGCGATCGCGATACCCGCGCTCGCGCTGCTCGGCCTGTTCGTGGCCGACCGCGGCGATCTCGGCGGCCCGATGCCCCCGACGGTCACCGCGGACACCACGGTCGCGATCGAAACCGATGTGGTGGTTCGAGTCCCCGATCCGGCAGACATCACGGTGACGGGCATGCTCGACGGCACACCCGTTGACGCCCAGCCGATCCCGGCGCCCGGCGACCACACCCTTGACGCGGGCACCACGCTGATTCTTGCCGCGGGCGCGGCGACGCCTGTGGTGGCAGGCACACCCAGCAGCGGCGCCGAGTGGATCGCCTCCGGCGGCGGGCTCGGCGGTGACCATCCGCTCTATCAGGTGCTGTCGATCATCGTCGCAACGTTTTTGGGCACCATGGGTTTACCGCATGTGCTCGTGCGGTTCTACACCAACCCCGACGGTCGCGCGGCCCGGCGTACAGCGCTGGCGGTCATCGCTCTGCTGTCGCTGTTCTATCTGTTTCCGACGCTGCTCGGCGTGTTCTCACGCCTCTACGTTCCGCGGATCCTGATCACCGGGAACGCCGATGCCGCGGTCCTTCTCGCGCCGTCGACCGCGATCGGCGGGGCGGCGGGGCAGTTGCTTGCCGCACTCGTCGCCGCCGGTGCCATCGCGGCGTTCCTTGCGACGTCGTCGGGTCTGCTGGTCAGCATCGCGGGCGCGTTGGCCACCGACGTGATGCGCGGCCGGGTGCGGGACTTCCGGGTGGCCGCGGTGGTGGGCGGGCTGATCCCGATTCCGCTGTCACTGGCCACCACCGGTGAGCTGGAGTTGTCCCGCAGCGTCGGCTTGGCGTTCGCCGTCGCCGCGTCGACGCTGTGTCCGCTGCTGGTGCTCGGCATCTGGTGGCGGGGCCTGACCGCGTGGGGTGCCGCGTGCGGTCTGGTGGTCGGCGGCGTGTTGTCGGGCACCGCGGTCACGGTGGCGGTGGCGGGTGGGATCGACGACGACGTTCTCGGCGGCTGGCCCGCGGTGATGATCGGATACCCCGCCGCGGTCACCGTTCCGCTGGCGTTCGCCACGATGATCCTGGTCAGCCGCCTGACCCGGGCCTCGGCGCCAGCTGACGTCGCGCAGATCTTCGCCCGCATGCACCTGCCGGAACGGCTGGGCATGGGCGTGGAGCGCGTGCCCCGCGGCTGACATCGCCGTTCGTCGTCGCCGATCGACCGCTTACCGCACCACCTACGGGTTTCACCGTGTCAACGCCGTATGCACTGGGTATGTGACCTGCATCTCATCTAGTTTCTCCAGTTGAGCCGGTTCACATTCGACGTTCAGGAGCACACGATGCCGACCACAGACACCGCCGTAAGCGGCGAGGAGTATCTGGCCGTTCAGGCCAGCCCGGAATTTCAGGAACTGCGAAGCCGATTGCGCCGCTTCGTGTTCCCGATGAGCGCGCTTTTCCTGCTCTGGTACACCGCATACGTCATCCTCGGCGCTTTCGCCAATGACTTCATGGCTATCAAGGTGTGGGGCAATATCAACGTCGGCATCATCGTCGGGCTCGGCCAATTCGTGTCGACCTTCATCATCACCGCAATCTATGTGCGGTTCGCCAACCGGGAACTCGACCCGCGCGCCAAGGCGATCCGCGACGAGCTCGAGGGCGGTGTGGCATGAACCACGACACCCTGACCATCCTCGCCGCCGAGGGCACGACCGTCGGCAGCCCGATTGCAAATATCGGCATCTTCGGTCTCTTCGTAGCGATCACGCTCTTCATCGTCATCCGCGCGAGCAAGAAGAACGCCACTGCCGCCGAATTCTTCACCGCGGGAAGGTCTTTCACCGGGCCGCAAAACGGCATCGCAATCTCCGGGGACTACCTGTCCGCAGCCAGCTTTCTCGGAATCGCGGGAGCCATCGCCGTCTACGGCTACGACGGCTTCCTCTACTCCATCGGCTTCCTGGTGGCATGGCTGGTGGCGCTGCTGTTGGTCGCCGAGTTGCTGCGCAACGCAGGCAAATTCACGATGGCCGACGTGCTGAGCTTCCGGCTCAAGCAGCGCCCGGTCCGAATGGCAGCCGCAACGACCACGTTGGCCGTGTGCCTGTTCTACCTGCTTGCGCAGATGGCGGGTGCGGGCGGTCTGGTCGCCCTGCTGCTCAACATCACCAGCGACATCGGTCAGGCGCTGGTCATTGCCGTCGTGGGTCTGCTGATGATCGCCTACGTGCTGATCGGTGGCATGAAGGGCACGACCTGGGTGCAGATCATCAAGGCGGTCCTGCTGATCGGCGGCGCCGCGATGATGACGGTCTGGGTGCTGGCCAAGTTCGGCCTGAACTTCTCTGAGATGCTCGGCGCGGCGCAGACCGCGGTCTCGGGCTCGTCTGACGCCGCCGTCGCAAGCCGTGACGTCCTGGCGCCCGGCGCCCAATACGGTGCCTCGCTGACCTCGCAGATCAACTTCATCTCGCTGGCGCTGGCGCTCGTGCTCGGCACCGCGGGCCTCCCCCACGTGCTGATGCGCTTCTACACCGTCCCCACCGCCAAGGAGGCGCGTCGCTCGGTGGTGTGGGCGATCGTGCTGATCGGCGCGTTCTACCTGTTCACCCTCGCGCTCGGCTACGGCGCCGCGGCTCTCGTCGGACCCGATGCGATTCGCGAGGCACCCGGCGGGCAGAATTCCGCAGCGCCGTTGCTGGCGTTCGAACTCGGTGGCGTGGTCCTGCTCGGCATCATCTCGGCCGTCGCCTTCGCGACGATCCTCGCGGTGGTCGCGGGCCTGACCATCACGGCCGCAACGTCATTCGCACACGACATCTACGCCAGCGTGATGAAGAGCCATGAGGTGAGCGAGAGCGAGCAGGTTCGGGTCTCGCGCATCACTGTGGTGGTGATCGGCATTCTGTCGATCGGCCTCGGCATCCTGGCCGCGGAGCAGAACATCGCGTTCCTGGTGGCGCTGGCGTTCGCGGTGGCCGCGGCGGCCAACCTGCCGACGATCATCTACTCGCTGTACTGGCCGCGGTTCAACACCCGCGGCGCGCTGTGGAGCATGTACGGCGGTCTCATCTCGACGATCGTGCTGATCATCTTCTCGCCCGCGGTGTCCGGTGCGAAGACCGCGATGCTGCCGAACGTCGACTTCGCCTACTTCCCGTTGGCCAACCCCGGCATCGTGTCGATTCCGCTGGCGTTCATCCTCGGCATTGTCGGCACCTTGAGTTCGCCGGATCGCGGCGACCCGGAGATCAACGCGGAGTTCGAGGTGCGCTGCCTGACCGGCGTCGGCGCCGAGAAGGCCGTCGCCCACTGATCGGCCGCGATTTCGGTGCGCCTACGCTCGCTGAGCGGTCGTAGGCGCACCGAAATCGCTGACGCGCGGGATTACTTCACCCGCGATGGGGGTTGACTTCACGCGTGAGCCCGCAACGCTTCGCCTTCCCGCTGCTGGCGTACGCGTTCGCCGCGATCATGGTCGGCACGACGCTGCCGACGCCGATGTACTCGCTCTACGCCGAGCAGATGAACTTCTCGGTGCTGACGACCACGGTGGTGTACGCGACCTACGCGGGCGGTGTGCTTTTCGCGCTCCCGGTGTTCGGCCGCTGGTCCGATGTCATCGGCAGACGGCCCGTGCTGCTGGCGGGAGTGGTCTTCGCACTTGCCAGCGCGGCGGTGTTCCTCTGCGCGGACAACGTGTCGATGCTCTTGATCGGCCGGGTGCTGTCCGGTTTGTCGGCAGGTGTCTTCACGGGGACGGCGACCGCCGCCGTCATCGAAGCCGCCCCGCCGAACTGGCACACCAGGGCCGCCGCCGTCGCGACGATCGCCAATGTCGGCGGTCTCGGCGCCGGACCAGTGGTCGCCGGCGTGCTGGTGCAATACGCACCGCACCCGTTGCAGCTGAGCTTCATCCTGCACATGGCGCTCGCAATGCTCGGGGGCATCGCGGTGCTGGTCGTCCCCGAGACTTCTCAGCGGGTGGGAAGCATCGGTTTCCAGCGGCTCTCCGTTCCAACGGAGGTGCGCTCGGTGTTCGTCATCGCCGGACTTGCCGCTTTCGCGGGATTCTCGGTCACCGGCCTCTTCATGGCCGTCGCACCGTCCTTCGTGGCCGACGTCGTCGGCATCGACAACGACGCGCTGGCCGGCCTCGTCGCGGCGTCGATCTTCGCCGCGTCGGCGGTCGCGCAAATCGGCGCCAGGGGCATCGCGCCGCAGCGCGCGGTCGCGATCGGTTGCGCAGTGCTGGTCGCAGCGATGGCGATTGTCGTTGTCGCGCTCTATATGTCCTCGCTGGCAGGACTGGTCGCGGCCGGCCTCGTGGCAGGCGTCGGACACGGTTTGACGTTCAGCCGTGGGCTGGCGGCCGTCGTCGAACGCACACCGGCGGCGCGCCGGGCCGAGGTGAGCTCCACCTATTTCGTCGTCGCGTACGTGGCCATCTCATTGCCGGTGGTCGGCGAAGGCCTGGCCGCTCAGGCCTGGGGACTGCGCACCGCCGGGGTGAGCTTCGCCGTCGCCGTCGCCATCCTGGCCGGCGTCTGCCTGGCCGCGATCCTGGCCCGGGAAGCCCGCGAGTCCCGACGGGCCAGCGTCGAAGTCGTGAGCTAGCCGCTCTTACGCCGGAACTCGCGGCGACTCTCGAGGGGACCATGGGCCCGCGGTTGCTTCGCGCCCTTGTCTTTGTGGTCGGAACCACCGGCTGACTTGGCCTTTTTCCGCTCCAGCGCTTCCCGGAATTTGCGTTTCGTCTCGTCTTCCGGCGCATCAGGCATGACCGCAGCCTACTGCCCGGCTGCCGCGCAGTCGCGTGCTTTATCGCTTGCCGGGCGGCATGCCGTAGATGTGCGAGATCGGCAGCGTCATGACGACTCGCCTGTCGTCGACCATCGCCCTCCGGTAGTCGTCCCAGTCGGGATGCTCACCGGCGATATTGCGGTACAACGCAATCAGCGCCTCGACGGTGTCGTCCTGCGGTGAGGCGGCGGGCGGGGTGAGGGTCGCGTCGCCCTCGGCGACGGCATAGGACCACCCGTCGTCGGAGCTGACATGGATCGAGGCCCGCGGGTCGCGCCGCAGGTTGCGGGTTTTGGCGCGCGGTTCGGTGATCGACACCTGGATCGTCAGACTGCGCGGGTCGAAGTGGTAGGACACGTTCGACAACTGCGGACGGCCGTCGCGTTTGATCGTGGCCAGGACACCCAGCGAGTTCCCACCGATCAACGCCAACAGCTTGTCGTCGAGAACGTGACGTCCCATTGTGCGAGCCTACGTCGGAATCCCTGCGTGGATTGCGACATATCTAGCATGAAGCAGATCATGACGGTCAGTGGAGAAGTTCTCGACGGCGTCTCGGCCACCACACTGTGGACCCTGCACAACCGCGGCACCGAGGCCAAGCGCTCCGACGGGGTGATCCGCGACCCGTGGGCGGTCACGCTGTTCGACGCGATCTCCTATGACTTCCGCAAGTTCGGCAAACCCAACCAGTCGCATGGGTTACGCGCGGTCGCCTTCGACGCCGCCGCGAGCGACTATCTGCGCACACATCCGAAAGCGTCGGTGGTGGCGCTCGCCGAAGGTCTGCAGACCAGCTTCTGGCGGCTGCAACGCGCAGGCGTTGCCGACCAATTGACCTGGTACTCAGTGGATCTTCCGCCCGTCATGGCGCTTCGGGAGAAGCTGCTGCCCACCGACGAGCGGATCGTGGGGCTGGCCCAGTCGGCGCTGGACCTGAGCTGGATGGACCGCGTCGACGACTCGCACGGGGTGTTCATCACCGCCGAGGGGCTGCTGATGTATCTCGAGCCGGACGACGCGCTCGGCCTGATCCGCGCCTGCGCGGCCCGGTTCCCCGGCGGTCAGATGATGTTCGACTCGATCCCGGACTGGCTTTCCCGGCGCACACTCAAAGGGCTCAAGCTGTCCGACCGCTACACCACCCCGCCGATGCCGTTCTCCCTGTCCCCAGACGAGGCGCTCGCTCTGGCCGGCCGCATTCCGGGTGTGCGCGCCGCGCATGACAGAGCACAGCCCACGGGGCGGGGCCTCCTGTGGAAGCTGGCGGCCTGGCCATTCCTGGATCGCTTCGGCTTTTACCGGCGCAATCGCCCGAGCTACACGCTGCTGCAGTTCTAATCTCGGCCTATGACCAGATATGCCGGATTTCTCCGCGGGGTGAACGTCGGCGGCGTGAACCTCAAGATGGCCGAGGTGGCCAAGGCATTCGAGGACGCCGGATTCACCAATGTGAAGACCATCCTTGCGAGTGGAAACGTGTTGCTGGACAGCCGTTCCGGGGTGGCCGCGGTCAGAAAGAAGGCCGAGAAGGCGCTGCGCGACGCGTTCGGCTACGACGCGTGGGTGCTGGCCTACGACCTGAAAACCGTGCAACAGATCTCCGAGAAGTTCCCGTTCGAGCGTGAGGTCGACGGCTACCACTCCTACGTCACGTTCGTCACCGACTCCCACGTCCTCGACGAACTCGCGGCCCTCGGCGACGACGCGGGTCCCGACGAGAAGATCGCGCGCGGCGAGGGGGTCATCTACTGGCAGGTTCCCAGCAAGGGCACGCTGGACACCACAATCGGCAAGACGATGGGCAAGAAGCGCTACAAGTCGTCGACCACCACTCGCAACCTGCGCACAGTCGAGAAAGTGCTGCGATAGGTACATTCGGGCGTGTGACTTCCGAAACGACCGCGAAGGCCGACGGCGCCGTTCTGTCCGGTGTGTCCGAGACGGCGCTGATGACATTGCAGGTCCGCGCGAACGAGGCGCGCAGACCGGATTCGATCATCGACGACCCGATGGCGATCCGGCTGGTGGATTCCATCGATTTCGAGTGGGCCAAGTTCGGGCTGAGCCGCCGGCAGGACATGGCGGTGCGGGCGCTGGCCTTCGACACCGAGACGCGTCGCTACCTCGCCGATCACCCCAGGGCCACCGTGGTGGCGCTGGCCGAGGGCCTGCAAACCAGCTTCTTTCGTCTCAACACGGCCGGGGTGGGGGACGAATTCCGTTGGCTCACTGTCGATCTTCCTCCAATGATCGAGTTGCGCCGCAAGCTGCTCCCGCCGTCGGAGCGCATCACGATGTGCGCGCAGTCGGCCCTTGACTTCAGCTGGATGGACGAGGTCCCCGTCGACGACGGCGTGTTCATCACCGCCGAGGGCCTGCTGATGTACCTGCAGCCCGACGAAGCCCTCGGCTTGATCGCCGCGTGTGCGCAGCGCTTCGGCGGCGGCCGAATGATGTTCGACCTGGCACCCGCGTGGTTCGCCAAGGGCATCACCCGCGGCATGCTGCGACCCACGCTGCGCTATCGGGTGCCGCCGATGCCGTTCAGCATGACGCCGTCGCAGCTGGCAAACCTGGTCAACGAGGTGCCCGGCATTCGCGCGGTCCACGATTTGCCGATGCCGCAGGGCCGCGGTAGAGCCTTCAACGCCATCGTGTCGACGGTTCAGCGGGTGCGCCTGTTCGACTCTGTCCGCCCGGTGAACACCCTGCTGGAATTCGGCTAGCCGAACGCGATTTCGATGTAGCGCAGCGCATCCGCCTTGTCGATTCCCAGCGCCTTGGCCGCCGTCACGTAGGTGTGGGCGGCGGTGGCCATCGCGGTGTCGGCGGGGTCGACGCGCGCGACGAATGTGCCGAAGCGGCCCCGGGTTTCGAGAACGCCGGCCGACTCCAGCTCGCGATAGGCGCGGGCCACCGTGTTGACGGCCAGGCCGAGTTGACCGGCCAGTTCGCGCACCGTCGGCAATCGGGTGCCCGGCGGCAACCTGCCGTCGCGCACGCCTTCGATGATCTGCGTTCTGAGCTGGTCAAACAGGGGGCTCGGAGCGCGATGGTCGATGCAAACCCAATCCCCCAACTTGGTCACGTGCTCAGTATCGCCTAAGCCGCTAGTTTGGTCATGTGCAAGTGACGGTCCTCAGCGGTGCGGGCATCTCGGCCGAAAGCGGAGTGCCGACGTTCCGCGATGCCGAGACCGGGCTGTGGGCCAAGGTGGATCCCTACGAAATTTCAAGCTCAGAGGGCTGGCAGGCCAACCCCGAGCGGGTGTGGGCGTGGTACCTGTGGCGGCACTACATGATGGGCTCGGTCGACCCGAACGACGGCCACCGGGCCGTGGCGGCCTGGCAGGACTACGCCGAAGTGCACGTCGTCACCCAGAACGTCGACAATCTGCACGAGCGGGCGGGCAGCAAGAACGTCTACCACCTGCACGGCAGCCTGTTCGAATTCCGTTGTGATCGCTGTCGATCGACGTACACCGGCGAGTTGCCCCCGATGCCCGAACCGGCCGAGACCGTCGACCCGCCGCGGTGCGTGTGCGGCGGCATGATCCGGCCCAACGTGGTGTGGTTCGGGGAAGCGTTGCCTGACGTCGAGTGGCAACGCTCGGTCGAGGCCGTTGCGGGGGCCGACATCGTGATCGTGGTCGGCACCTCGTCGATCGTCTATCCCGCCGCGGGGCTGCCGGAGATGGCTCTGGCCAACGGCAAAGTGGTCATCGAGGTCAACCCCGAGCCCACACCATTGTCGCCGGCTGCGACGGTGTCGCTGCGAGAGACCGCAGCGGGCGCGCTGCCGAGCCTGCTGCAGCGACTGCCCGCGCTGCTCGGCTAGGCCGCTCTCACCGCGCGGCCGATCGCGAACTCCGCGACCGGCAACGGCACCCACCTCGGCATCGTCCATTCACGGCGCGCCCTCGACACCGTGAACCCGGCGCCGGTGATGCTCTCCTCGGTGTGCCGATGCGTATGACAGTTGCCGAAGAGCCGCGGCCAGATCGTGGCATCGGCGAACTTTTGCAGACCGGCCTGCGCGCCGCTACCGGCGATGTGCTCGAGGTACCGCAGCTCACCACCCGGCTTCAACAGCGAATACAGCTGTCGCAGAACACTTTCGGGGTCATCGACCGAGCACAGCACCAGCGAGCACACCACTCCATCGAATTGCTCACCACCGGCTGCCATGTACTGCTCCACCGTGTCGGTGCTGACCGTGACCGGTACCGGGGCCGTGGCGGCCGCCTGCTGCGCCACCTCGGCAAGCGTACGTTCAGGCTCAACGGCGACCACCTCGGTCACGGTGTCGGGATAGAACTCGAAGTTCGTCCCCGTGCCCGCACCCACCTCCAGCACGCGGCCCGACAGGCCGGCGAGGTTCTCCCGCCGCAGCCGCCGGATCGCATCGGTCTCGTGGGTGGACATCACCTTCCACAAGCGGGCGAAGAACGGGTTATCGATGGTGTTCTGCATCCAGCAGTCCCTTCAACTTGGCCATGGTCTCCTGCGGCGCGGTCGTCGGCCCGATCGCACCCGACACGATCTCTCCGACGACGACGGCTCTGAGTACCCGGTCGGCGAACGCCTCGGTCTCACCCCACGGCAGGTACGGCCGCGAGATCAGCATCGCCGCCACCCCGTGCGCGGTCGTCCACAGTTCCAGCGCGACGATGGTCGCATCGTTTTCGGGCAGGATACCCTCGGCCATCAAGGCCTCGACCGTGTTGCAGATGTGCACGAACGCCGAGTTGTTCAGCATCGTGTCCACGTCGCTGCCCGGCCGCCCCTCGCCCATGGTGGCAATCCGGTACAGCTCAGGGGTTTTCACCGCGAAGCGCACATACGCCAGCCCTTGCGCGCGCAGCGCGTCGATCGCCGCGGCCTCACCGGCGGCGGCCGCCTGCATCTCCTCGTCGAGCTTCTCGAAATACCGCGCGCACACCGCGTCCAGCAGTGCGTCCTTGTCGGTGAAGTGCAGATAGATCGAGGGCGGTGTCACTCCGACGCGCTTGGCCACCGACCGGATGGACACCTCTTTGGCGTGCCCGGTTTCCAGTAGCAGATCGGTGGTCGCGTCGAGAATCTCGTCGCGAAGTTGCTCACCTGATCCGCGTGGCGCGCGTCGCCGTTTCATCGCGCGGGCACGGCCGTGGGTGGCGCTTCCCGCGCCGGCGCCGGATCGTCTGCGGACTCGCTGATGCCGATCCGTTCGTGCAACTTGGCCAGGGGCTTAGGCGCCCACCAGTTCCATCGTCCGAGCATGTGCATGAATGCGGGCACCAGCGCCATACGCACCAGTGTGGCATCGGCGATGATCGCCAGTGTCATCCCGACACCCATCATCTTCATGAACGACACCTGCGCGGCGATCAGCGCGGCGAACGAGATCGACATCAGCAACGCGGCCGCGGTGACCACGCGGCCGGTCTTGGCCAGGCCCAGTGCGACGCTTTCGTCGCTGTCCGCGCGGGTCCTACCGGACCTCAGCCAGTATTCGCGGATCCGCGATATCAGGAACACCTCGTAGTCCATCGACAACCCGAACGCGAGGCAGAACAACAACACCGGCATGTTCGCGACCAGAGTCCCGGTGGCCGTGGTGCCCAGCGCGCCCAAGTGGCCGTCCTGGAAGATCCACACCAACGCGCCGAACGCGGCGGTCAGCGACAACACGTTGAGCACCAATGCCTTCAGCGGAAGAACCACGCTGCCGGTGAGCAGGAACAGCAACACGAAGGTGATGGCCGCGATGACACCGAGAACCAGGGGCAGCCTCGACGTGATCGCCTGTGAGCTGTCGTGGTTGATCTGGGCAAGACCGGTGACGAGCACCGGTTTTCCGTTCGGTGTACCGACGGCGTGCACCGCGTCGAGCTGAGCTTCGGAGGCGTCGGAGAACAGTGGCGCCGTACTGCCGATGGTGAAGAACGCGCTGCCGTCCTTCATGCCGGTCGCCGCCGCCGGCGGTCCGGTCAGCCGGCCATCGACGAACGAACCACCGGGTGCGGACACCGACGACACGTCGACCACCTGCGACAGTGCGCTCGCATACCGATCGAGTTCGGCCGGGGTCGCCCCCGCGGCGTCGGGTATCACGACGGTGACATTGGTCGACGAGTCCACCGCGAAGTCATTTCGCAACTCATCACCGACCTCGCGCGCCGAGGCAGATTGCGGCAACACGCGATCGTCGGGGAAGCCCCACTTGATCCCCAGGAAGGGTGCGCCGAGCAAGAGCAGCACGGTGACGATGATGAAAGCGACCGGAATCGACCGGCGCATAACGAATTTCGTGCTGCGGTACCAGAACATCTGTTCGACGGGCTTGCGCACCGGATCGGGCCTGCCGAGGAGCCGGCGGAACAGCCGACGGGTGTCCAATGCGTCGAGCCGGTCCCCGAGCAGGACTATCGCCGCGGGTGCCACCACGATCGCTGCCACCGCCGCGAAGGTCACCACGGCGATCCCCGCATAGGCGAACGACTTGAGGAAGTACATCGGGAACAGCACCATCGCGACCATCGACAGCGCGACGGTCAGCGCCGAGAACAGCACCGTGCGACCGGCGGTCGTCATCGTGCGGACCAGCGCCCGGTCCCGATCCGCACCGTCGGCCAGCTCGTCGCGGTACCGGCTGATGATGAGCAGTGTGTAGTCGATGGCGAGCGCCAAACCCATGGCGATGGTGAGGTTCATCGCGAAGATGGACACATCGGTGACATAGGTGGTGGCACGGAGCACGGCCATCGATCCGAGGATCGCGAACCCGCCGACGGCCAGGGGCAGCGCCGCGGCCAGTAGCCCCCCGAACACCCACACGAGCACGATGAAGCTCAGCGGAATCGCAATGGCCTCCATCATGAGAAGGTCTTTTTCGCTCTGCGCGTTGATCTGGACGTAGGTCATCGCCACACCGCCGGCGCGCACCGTCACGCCGTCGCGGTCGTGGACCAGCCTGTCGGTGAGGTCCTTGGCGTGTTTCTGCGCGCCGCTCTCGCCTCCGGTGATGCCGGCGACGATCAGACCCGTCTTACCGTCCTTGCTGACGAGCGCCGGCACGGCCGACGGCGGTGCGGTCCAGGCGGATGTCACTTGCGCAACGCTCGGGGATTCCTGCAGCTGCGTGACGATGTCCGCGGCCACCGCGCGCGCCGCCGGACTCTGGGCACTGGCGCTGTCGTCGGTGAGGCTGATGACGAGTTCCATGTCGCCCTGGCCGAACTTGTCGACCAGCAGCTGGGTCGCCTGCGCCGACTCCGAGGTGGGGTCCTGAAAGCCTCCGGCGGACAGGCTCTTGGCGACGGGAATGCCGAAAATCCCACACGCCAGCATGACGAGCGCCGCAATCGCCACGATGCGCCGTGGTGCCCTGATCGCCAACCCTGCGATGCGTTGAAGCACGGCCCGACCTCCTGCTAGTTGGATACCGTCGATAACTTACCAATGATAAGTTACCGCTGCAAGGTGTCTCTTCCCTTAGGTACGACGCGGACCGATACCACGTTCAATGACTCCGCGATGAGATCCGTGGCCGCCGCCGGTCTATCGCTGTATGACAACCTCGACCGCCGAACCGACCACCTCGAGCACCACGCATTTGACCGATATCGGCCTGTTGATCCTGCGTATCGGGATCGGCGCGGCCATGCTGCACGCCGGCCTGCTGAAGGTGTTCAGGTTCGAGGCCACCACGGGCTTCATGGAGGCGGGCGGGTGGACGCCGTCGACTTTCGCCGCGCTGATGGTGACGGCGACTGAATTACTGGGCGGGATCGGACTGCTCCTCGGCGCGCTGACGCCGCTGGCGGCATGCGCTGTCACCGCGGCGATGATCGACGCGTGGGCGGTGAACGTCTCGGCCGCCGAGGTCTGGACCGACCCGTTCAACGCACCGTTTCTGATCGCGCTCGCCGGCACATCGCTGCTGTTCGCGGGGGCGGGCGCGTACTCGGTCGACGCGCGACTGTTCGGCAGGACCGTGTGGTCGGCCAGGATTGCGATCGGCCTCCTGATCGTGGCCATCGCGGCGGCTCTTTTCACCTGGGTTTTGCTCAACGGGACGAACCCAATCCACTTCGAGGCCCCGACCAGGTGAAACTTACCGACGGGTAGTGACGGACCCTACCCGGCGGTAAGAATTGCCACCGTTTTCCGAATCGTGACTCAAAGATTCCTTAATAGCGATGGTTACTGTTCAGTACATGTGGATCGACGACACCAGTGCTGATGTCATCAAGGTTGACTTCGAGGCGCTTTACCACGGGGATTTCCTGGTAGAGGGCGATACCTCGGAGCAGCTCGACGACGAGCACACCCTGCCCACCGCGGTGTGAAAAAACGCGCGCCCTGAGGGCGCGCGTTCTTCCGCGACGGTTTGCCCCAGTGCGGGCCCATATCGCTGATTCCTGTGTTCTGAAAATCCCGTCCTACGCGACGTTCTCTTCTCGGTCCGCCTCGACCATGCCGGCCAGTCTGCCGGTGATGATCTCTTCGGCTTCCTCGACGATCCGCGCCACCAGCTCGCCGCACGTCGGGATGTCGTTGATCAGACCCATCGCGGTGCCCACCGACCAGATGCCGGCATCCAGGTCACCGACCTCGTAGACCTTGACCCCGCGCGATCCCGCGACCAGGTCCTTGACGTCCTCGAACTGGCCGCCGCGGTTGAGGATCTCGACGACCTCGCGCGAGACCGCGTTGCTCGCGACGCGGGCGGTGTTGCGCAGCGGCCGGAAGATCATCTCGGTGTCGAGCTCGCTGCCCGCCACGATCGCTTCCTTGACGTTCTGGTGAATGGCCGACTCGACGGTGCACATGAAGCGGCTGCCCATGTTGATGCCGTCGGCCCCCAGCGCGAGCGCGGCCACCAGCCCACGACCGTCGGCGAACCCGCCCGAGGCGATCATCGGGATGTCGATCTTGACCGCCGCGGCAGGGATCAGCACCAGTCCTGGGATGTCGTCCTCACCGGGATGACCCGCGCATTCGAATCCGTCGATGCTGATGCCGTCCACACCGAGGCTCTGGGCCTTGACCGCGTGCCGCACCGAGGTGCACTTGTGCAGCACCTTGATCCCGTTGTCGTGAAACATCGGCAGGTGCGGTGCGGGGTTGGAGCCCGCGGTCTCGACGATCTTGATGCCGGAGTCGACGATCACCTGCCGGTACTCGTCGTACGGCGGCGGGTTGATGGTCGGCAGGATCGTCAGGTTCACCCCGAATGGCTTGTCCGTCAGATCGCGGCACTTCGCGATCTCCTTCGCCAAATCGGCGGGCGTCGGCTGCGTCAGCGCGGTGATGAACCCGAGCGCACCCGCATTCGCCACTGCTGCAACGAGTTCGGCGCGGCCGACCCACTGCATACCGCCCTGAACGACGGGATGCTCGATACCGAAGGTCTCGGTGAACTTCGTGGTGATGCTCATCGGGGAGCCATCCTGATCGCACCGTCCAGACGAATCACTTCGCCGTTCAGCATCGGGTTCTCGATGATGTGCACCGCCAGTGCGCCGTACTCGTCCGGATCGCCGAGCCGGGCCGGATGCGGCACCTGCTTGCCCAGCGACTGCTGCGCCTCCTCGGGCAGCGAGCCCAGCAGCGGGGTCTTGAACAGTCCGGGCGCGATGGTGCACACGCGGATCAGCTCACGGGACAGATCGCGGGCGATCGGCAGGGTCATTCCGACGACGCCACCCTTGGACGCGGAGTACGCCGCCTGGCCGATCTGGCCCTCGAAGGCCGCGACGGACGCGGTGTTGATGATGACTCCGCGCTCCTCCCCGAGCGGCTCTTGCTTGGCGATGCGCTCTGCTGACAGCCGCAGCACATTAAAGGTGCCGATCAGGTTGACCTCGACGACCTTCTTGAAGGCATCCAGCGGGAACGGGCCGTCCTTGCTCAGCGTCTTGGCCGCGTTGCCGATGCCGGCGCAGTTGACGTTGATGCGCACCGGGCCCATCGACTCGGCGACATCGAGCGCCTTGCTGACCGCGGCCTCGTCGGTGACGTTGGTCTCGACGAACTTGGCGCGGTCACCGAGCGCTGCGACGGCGTCTTCGCCCCGCAGATCGATCACCACGACGGATGCGCCCCTGTCGAGCAGCCGTTTGGTGGTCGCCAGGCCTAGCCCGGAAGCTCCCCCGGTGACGACGGCTACGGCGTCTTTGATCTCCACTTACTCTGTTCCCTCTCTGTTGGAAAGACCCGGCGTCAAACCCAGTCTCGGAGTACGGCTTCGGTGTCGGCGCCAGCCGGACCCGGCGGCGTCGGGGTGGGCGGCACGCTGCGCGAGAACCGCGGCGCGGGCATCGGCTGCAGGTAACCGCCCTCGGCCGAATCGTCGCGGTAGAACGTGTCGCGCTCGGTGATGTGCGGTTCGGACTCGACCTCGCCGAAGGACAACACCGGCGTGACGCACGCGTCGCTTTCGGCGAACACCTTCGCCCAATGGTCGCGATCTTTGGCGGCGACGGCATCGGCGATCGCCGCGCGGAGTTCGGGCCAGCGGGCCATGTCGTTCTGGGCGGGCAGATCGGTGCCGTCCAGGCCCAGACCCTTGATCATCTCGGCGTAGAACTGCGGCTCGATCGCACCGATCGCGATGTGCCTGCCGTCGGCGCACGTGTAGGTGTCGTAGTAAGGGGCGCCGCCGTCGAGCATGTTCACGCCACGCTCGTCCGACCACATGCCGTCCTGACGAAAGCCCCAGATCATTTGCGCCAGAACGCTGGACCCGTCGACCATCGCCGCGTCGACCACCTGACCCTTGCCGGACGTCTGGCGCTCCCACAGCGCCGAGAGGATCCCGACCAGCAGGAACATCGACCCGCCGCCGAAATCACCTGTCAAGTTCAGCGGCGGCACGGGCCGCTCACCGGCACGCCCGATCGAGTGCAACACCCCGTTGAGGGAGATGTAGTTGATGTCGTGGCCGGCCTGCAGCCGCCGCGGTCCGGTCTGGCCCCACCCCGTCATGCGGCCATAGACCAAGCGCTCGTTGACCTTCGCACAATCCTCGGGGCCCAAGCCCAACCGTTCGGTGACGCCGGGGCGCAGTCCCTCGATCAGCACGTCGGCCTTGGCGACCAATTTCAGCACCAGTTCGCGACCCTCGTCGGACTTCAGATCAGCGGTCACCGATCGGCGATTGCGCAGTGCGGTCTCACGTCGGGAACTCGGAATGCCGCCCAGCTTTCCCGGCCGATCGATGCGCACGACGTCGGCGCCGAGGTCGCCGAGGATCATCGCAGCGTGCGGACCTGGGCCGATGCTGGCCAGTTCGACGACACGCAATCCCTGAAGTGGTCCAGCCATGCCCAATTACCGCCCTTCGTCCGACTAACCCTGTCGACGCCGACATAGCTTACTTGTATAACCAAGTGCTTCGGTCCTAGGGTGCAGCCATGACAACCGTCGACTCGAGCGCGCAGACCTACAGCGGTATCGACGACCTGTCCGTCGACCTGGTCGACGGTGTGCTGTCGCTGACCATGAACCGGCCGGCAAGCCTGAACTCGCTGACCAAACCGATGCTCGCCACCATCGCCGACACTCTGCAGCGAGCGGCGGGTGATGCCCGTGTCCGCGTGGTGCGAATCGGCGGGGCAGGGCGCGGCTTCTCGTCCGGTGCGGGCATCAGCGAAGAGGACCACGCCAATCCCGATGCCACCGGCACGCCCGCCGATGTGCTCGACGCCGCCAACAGCGCAGTCCGGTCGATTGTGAACCTCCCGCAGCCGGTGGTCGCCGTCGTCCAGGGGCCCGCGGCGGGCGTCGGCGTGTCTCTGGCCCTGGCCTGCGATGTCGTATTGGCCTCGGAGAAGGCGTTTTTCATGCTGGCCTTCACCAAGATCGGCCTGATGCCCGACGGCGGCGCTTCGGCGTTGATCGCCGCGGCCGTCGGTCGTATTCGCGCCATGCGGATGGCTCTGCTGGCCGAGCGCATTCCGGCGTCCGAGGCCTACGAATTCGGGTTGGTCACGGCGGTACATCCGGTCGAGGAGTTCGACGCCGAGGTCGACAAGGTCATCGCGGCGCTGGCCAGCGGACCGCGGGTGGCGCTGCGGTTGACCAAAGACGCCATCAACTCCGCGACGCTCACCGAACTCGAGGCGGCGCTCGAACGCGAGAAGGTCGGCCAGCTGTCACTGCTCGACTCGGGCGACTTCCGCGAGGGCACCAAGGCGTTCCAGCAGCGCCGGCAGGCGAATTTCACCGACTCCTAGCACAGAAAAATCGGTGGACTCGGTCACCTCTGATCGGCGACCATCGGTTGGTGAGTACGCAATTCGAGATTCAGCCGGTGCGCGACGCCGGTGGATGGCGCGTGCTCGCACCGTTTCAGATCCGCGAGTACCGCCTGCTCATCGCGGCAGTGACGCTATCGATCTTCGCCGATGGCATGTTCGCCGTCGTGCTTGCCCTACAGGTCATCGAGCTCGACAACAACCCGGTGTCGTTGTCGATCGTGATGACGTGCTTCGGCGCCGCTTTCGTCGCGTTCGTTCTGGTCGGCGGTATCACCGCGGACCGGATGAACCAGCGCAAGATCATCATCGGCGTCGAGACGGTGAACGTCGTGGCGGCATCAACGGTCGCAGCCCTGGGACTGCTTGGCGCGCTGCAGGTCTGGCATCTGGCCCTCGCGGCCACCGCAATGGGGACCGCCGCCGCGTTCTTCTTCCCGGCATACAGCGCGATCCTGCCGAGGATCCTGCCCGCCGAACAACTGTTGGCCGCCAACGGTGTCGAAGGCGTGGTGCGCCCGGTGTTCCAGCGCGCGGTCGGTCCGGCCGTCGCAGGCATGTTGATCGGTGCGACCTTCCCAGCGGTGGGTTCTGTCGTGGTCGCCGCACTCTTCGCTACCGGCCTCCTCCTGCTGATCGCGACGAGGCCGGCGGCGTCGACGCCGCTACAGGATCCCAATGTCGAACGCGCGCACGTGTTGCGCGATCTGCGGGACGGCCTCGTGTTCATGCTCCACACGCCGTGGCTGCTGTGGACGCTGCTGTTCGCGAGCATGTTCGTGCTCGTCGTACTCGGACCCATCGAGGTGCTGCTGCCCTTCATCGCCAACGACCGGTTCGACGACGGCGCGCGCATGTACGGCTTCATCCTGGCGTTCTTCGGAATGGGCAGCGCCCTTGGCGCGCTTGCGGTGTCCTGGGGCCGACTGCCCCGTCGCTACCTGACGGTAATGATGGCGATGTGGGGCCTCGGCTCCATCCCATTGGTGGTCGTCGGCTTCACGTCGTCGTTCGCATTGATGGCAGTCGCGACGTTCGTCGTCGGTGTCACCGACGGTGCGGGAATGGTCATCTGGGGGACCCTGCTGCAGCGCCGGGTACCCACCGAGATGCTGGGCCGGGTGTCGAGCCTGGACTTCTTCGTCTCGCTGGCGTTCATGCCGGTATCGTTTGCGATCGTCGGCCCGCTGTCGAAAGTCGTTACGATGCAGACGATTTTCCTAGTGGCCGGCATCGCTCCGGTGATATTGGCGGCCATTGCGTTGGTTGCGGCCAAGATGCGTCAGGACGAGCTGGCGCACCCATTGCGCTAGACGCCGAAAAGGGGCGGCAGTGCCAGCACCATGACCAGTCCCCAGAAGAAGTGGGTCAGCATCGGTGCGAGCACTCCCCCGGTGATTCTGCGCTCGAATGCGCACACGGTGCCGAGCACGATCGCCGCAAAACCCAGCATCGGGTTACCGGTCGCGACGCCCGTCGCGATCACATACAACACCGTCGACACCAGCACCGCATGGAACCGTCCGAGCGCGGTGTAGAGAGCGCCGCGGAAGAACATCTCCTCGGCCACTCCGTTGATGACGGTGATGAACGTGACCAACAGCAGTGGTCCATAGTTGGCGAATTCCAGCACCTGGGTGATGTATTCGCGCACGGGAGGAATCTCGCGGGCGATCAATCCGCCCGCGATGAACACGGCTCCGAGCAATAGGCCCACCGCGGTGCCGGTGATCCAAGGGCGCTGGTTGCGGCCACGGAACCGAATGCAGCCAAGGTGCAGCGGGCCCGACAACAACGCGCCGAGCGCCCACACCGCGGCCAGCGCCAGCGTCAGCCAGTAGAACGAGGCGTCTCCGGGCGGTCGGGTCAGTGAATAGCCAAGCAGCACAGCGCCGATGACCAACACGATCGCGACGATGACGCGTCTGCGGCGAATCAGGCTAGGTGGCTCGTGGTGCGGTACCGGGCAGGTACCGACGATGTCCCTGACCTCGGCCAACCATCGCGGCCGAGTTTCGGGTGATTGGGTCACGCCGACTTCACCTTCGGGACAAGGCCGATGGCGGTGTCCAGTCCGGTGCGCACAGCCGCGGCGAGGGGTCCCGGCACGACGCCGATCAGGCCCAGCGCCGGTCGCGCAAACGACGGCGTGATGTGGCTGGCCAGTTGCCGAATGCGGAAGGTGTCACCGCCCGCCCAGACCGGGTCCGTGTCGGCGAGATGGTGCGGGTCGGCGAGTGCGTCGACGGGTTGCGGTTTGCGGCTCTCGAGAGCCCTGGTGATGGCCTCGTCAATCCCAACGAGGCCATCGGGCGGGTCGGGCACCAAGTCACGAAGGCCGTTCTCGGAGGCCATCATCGGATGATCGAGCGACTCCACAAGATCCGAGGCCAGGCCGCCTGGCACCGGCAGCACCGCCGATGTCACCAACGACACCAGCCCGATATCCACGCCGTTGACCGGCAGTTCGGCCCGCCATTTGCCGGAGATGCGTGCGCACGTGCGGAGCAGGTCAGCGTAGGAGGACGTCTCCGGACCGTGGATGTCGTACGCCCCGGCAGGAACCTTCTCGTCCGCGGCGGCGACCAGGTAGTAAAGGACATCCTGTATCGAGATCGGGTCGATCGGATTGACCGACCACCCCGGCATCGGCATCAGGAGGAACCGGTCGGTGACATAGCGCAACATCTCGAACGACGTCGAGCCCGACCCGATGATCATCGCCGCGCCCAGCCAGACCACCTCCGGTCCGCCATCCACGCGGAGCGCCTCGGCTACTTCGGCCCGGCTGCTCAGATGCTCGGAGAGATCGTCGTCGTCGGGAACGAACCCGCCCAGGTACACGATCCGGCGAACGCCGGCGTCCTTGGCCTCGTTCGCCACATTGGCCGCCGCACGGTTATCCGCCTCGCGAAAGCCCGGCTGCCCGATGCCGTGCACAAGGTAATACACGACGTCCACGGGTCCGGCGGCGGCGAACGCGTGCCGCGCCGACTCCTGGTTGTGGGCGTCCAGCGCCACCTCGGTGACCCGGTCGTGCCAGCCGAACTTGGCCAGCCGCGCCGGGCTTCGGGTGGCGGCGACGACGTCGTGGCCCGCGTCCAGCAGGGCGGTGACGAGCCGCGATCCGACATAGCCGGTGGCGCCGGTAACCAGGATTCGCAATTTGCTCACCGTACGGCTGTACCCGGAGTGCGCGGGAACGCAACCTGCTCGCGCTCAGCTGTTGTTCGCGTCACGGTGCAGCTCGATGAGTGCCTGATACACCTGAGCATTGTGCCGGTTGTGCGCCACTTCGGCGTCGCTGAGATCGCGCCGCGTCTTGCCGGGCACTCCGGCCACCAACGACCGCGGCGGTACGACGAAGCCCTGCGGCACCAACGCGCTGGCGGCGATCAGCGAGCCCGCGCCGATCTTGGCGCCGTTGAGTATGACCGCTCCCATCCCGATGAGACAGCCGTCTTCGACCTCGCAGCCGTGCAATACGGCGTTGTGCCCGACGCTGACGTTGGCGCCGATGCGGACTGGAAAGCCGGGGTCGACGTGGATCGTGACGCCGTCCTGGATGTTGGTGCCCGCGCCGACCTCGATCGGTTCGGCCTCGGCCCGAAGTGTCGCGCCGTACCAGACACTGGCACGGGCACCGAGCGTCACCTGACCGATCAGGCTCGCATTGGGCGCGACCCAGCTCTCGGCGTGCAGCGAGGGCGCACGCCCCCGGATGGGCACGATCAGCGGCTCAGGCATGCGCGACATCGTAAGTCACGGGGCGTGACATATTGACGGGGTGACATCAGCGCCGTCAGCACTGGGGGTCGTCGACGGCGTCGACCTGACCGGGAAGGTCTGCGTGATCACCGGTGCATCGGCCGGACTGGGCAGGGAGTCGGCGCGCGCACTCGCCACGACCGGCGCGCACATCATCCTCGCCGCGCGCAATCGGGCCGCGCTCGCCGACGCCGAGGCATGGGTTCGTGCCGAGGTTCGGAATGCCAAGACGTCGACGGTGGAACTGGACCTCACCTCCCTGGCCGCGGTCCGGGCGGCTGCCGAAGCCATCGGTGCCATGGCGCCCGCGATTCACGTGCTGATGAACAACGCGGGAGTCATGTTCACCCCGTTCGGCCGAACGACCGATGGTTTCGAAATGCAGTTCGGCACCAACCATCTCGGCCATTTCAAACTCACGCACCTTCTCGAGCCGCAGCTCGGAGCGGCCGCGGGTGCGCGCATCGTGAACCTGTCGTCGGACGGGCACCGGCTGGCCGACGTCGACCTCGACGACCCGAATTGGCAGTACCGCGAGTACGACAAGTTCGCGGCTTACGGCGCTTCGAAGACCGCCAACATCCTGCACGCGGTCGAGCTGGACCGGCGCCTGCGCGACCGGGCCATCAGGGCGTACGCGGTGCATCCGGGGGTGGTGGCGACGTCACTCGCGCGGCACATGTCCCGCGACGACTTCACCGCCCTGACGGGGTTCGTCCGGTGGGATCCCGGCCAGCCGAAGGTCGACGTCCGCCGCGACTTCATCCTGCCCGAGCAGGGCGCGGCCACCCAGGTGTGGGCCGCGGTGAGCAGCGATCTCGCCGACGTCGGATCGGTGTACCTGGCGGACTGCCGGATTCAGGACGACCAGGAAGGCCCAGCGCCGTATGCGACGGACGCCGCGCACGCACTGCGGCTGTGGGAAGTCTCCGAGCGCCTCTGTCGGAGCGCGGGACACTGACTCATGGCCGGCGTCGTGCACCTGCGGTCATACGACGATCGCGACCGCGACGACGAGGAAACCGACAACGTGATCGGCGCGACCGTCGAATTGCTCCGCGAGGTGCCGTATTCCGACCTCACCATGCAGGCGATCAGTAGGCGCGCAGGCATTTCCATCGGCTCGCTGCGGGAGCAATTCTGGTCGAAGGACGCGATCGTCGCTGAGATCTACCTCCGCCGGCTGCGCGCCGTTCCGCTGGATGTCGACGTCGAACGGGATGCCAAGGAACGCATCGTGGCGCAGTTCTCACACTTGGTGATGTTGTTGGCGGACGAGCCCGGTCTGGCTGCCGCGTGCTCCAGCGCGCTGGTGTGCAGCGACCCGTCCGTGCGTTCCGTCCGGGAGCGCATCCATGCCGAATATCACCGGCGGGTGCGCACCATGCTGCGCTCTGGCGCGTGGCCCGAGGTGACGCAGACGCTCGAATTCGGTCTGGTCGGCGCGCTGGTGCATGCCAGCTGCGGCGTCGACAACTTCGCGCAAGCAGCCGACGATCTCGCCTGCATGGTGGCGACGGTGTTGCCCGACGGCTGCTAGGCGCCGCGCAGCCGCGTTCCACCTCGCCGGGGGCCTGTGCCTCGTCGCGGCGGCGTTGTGTGGCAAGATCCGCAACTCGCAGGTCAGAGCACCTGCGACGTGGGTTTTGCGGGGTCTTCGCTTTGGTGATGCCGCATTGGGCGTTTTAACATGCGATGCACTAGAACACCTGAGGAGCACTTACGTGAAGACCCGCACCAGCAAGGCCATTGGCGCCGTCGCCGGAATCGCCGCGATCGCCGTCTCGGTGCCGATGGCTGTGACCGCATACGCCCAGCCGTCCACCGAGCCGGCCCCGACCCTCGAGATCCCCGATCCCCAGGGTTCGGGCTGCGATGCCTTCAAGACGTCGGTGCCCAGCTACAAGGATCTGGCGAACGTTCCGGTGGGCACCGCGCTGCAGAGCATCCCGGATGTCAGCACCTTCTACTCTGCGATCTCGGGCGGTTTCAACCCCGCGGTCAACATCGTCCCGGTTCTGGAGAACGGCCCGTACGTCGTCTTCGCGCCGACCAACGAGGCGTTCGCCAAGCTGCCTCCGGCTCAGCTCGATGCGCTCAAGGCCGATCCGGCTGCGCTGAGCGACCTGGTGTACTACCACGACTTCCTCGGCCTGCTCGGCAACGAGGACGTCAAGGGCCAGCGGCCGACCCAGCAGGGCGCCGAGATCAAGGTCGAGGGCGACGGCGGCGACATCAAGGTCAACGACACCGCCAAGGTTCTCTGCGGTGCGATCTTCGCCAAGAACGCGCGGATCTATCTGATCGACACGGTGCTCGATCCAAAGCTGCCGCCGGACGCGGTCACGCCGACGAGCACGTCGGGCACGTCCACCACCACGACGACGACCAGCCCGACGGCACCACCGACGGCCGGGGCCGCTGAGGTTCCCGCGGCAGAGGCGCCGACCACCGAGCCGATGCCTGCGGCGGACGCGCCGATCGGCTAGAGCCCGAGGTCGCGGCCGATGATCTCCTTCATGATCTCGGTCGTGCCACCGAAGATCGTCTGGATGCGTCCGTCGACGTAGTCGCGCGCGACGCGGTACTCCAGCATGTAGCCGTAGCCGCCGTGCAGCTGCACGCACTGGTCGACGATCTTCTTGGCGACCTCGGTGGCCCACCACTTCGCCTTGGCCGCCTCGACGGCGGTCAGCTCACCGTCGACGACACCTTGCAGGCACCGGTCGATGTAGTTCTCCGTGACCTCGAGTTCGGTGTCCATCTCGGCGAGCAGGAACCGGTTGTGCTGGAAACTGCCGATCGGCTGGCCGAACGCCTTGCGGTCCTTGGCGTATTGCAGTGTCTGCCGCCAGGTTTCGCGGGCGCCCGCGACGGCGGTGATCGCGATCGAGAGCCGCTCCGAGGGCAGGTTGGTCATCAGGTGGTAGAAGCCGCGACCCTCCTTGCCGAGCAGGTTGGCGCCGGGAACGCGGACGTTCTCGAAGTGCAGCTCGGACGTGTCCTGCGCGTGCAGGCCCATCTTGTCCAGCTTGCGGCCGCGCGTGAAACCTTCCATCCCGCGCTCGACGACAAGCAGCGAGAAGCCCTTGTGTCCGGCCTCGGGATCGGTGCGGGCGACGACGACGACGAGGTCGCTGTTGATGCCCGATGAGATGAAGGTCTTGGAGCCGTTGACGATCCAGTCGTCACCGTCGCGCACCGCCGACGTGCGGATGCCCGCCAGGTCGCTGCCCGCACCGGGTTCGGTCATCGCGACGGCGATGATTGTCTCGCCGCTCGTGATCCCGGGCAGCCAACGCTGCTTCTGCTCGTCGTTGGTCAGGTCCTTGAAATACGGCCCGACGACGTCGTTGTGCAGGCTCAGCGCGGGCGCGGGCACGCCGGCCTTGGCGATCTCCTCGTCGATGATCGCGTTGAAGCGGAAGTCATCTGAGCCTCCGCCGCCGAACTCCTCGGGCATGTTGAATCCGATGAGCCCGTGCTTACCGGCGGCCACGTACGCCGACCGATCGACGATGCGATCCTCTTCCCACTTCTCGGCGTTGGGGACCAGTTCACTTTCGATGTAACCCCGGACGGTGTCGCGGAACGCTTCGTGCTCGGCGTCGTAGATAGTGCGTTTCACTTGATCTCTCCTACTTGGCTTACTTGGCTTTCCAAACCGGCTGGCGCTTCTCCGCGAAGGCCAGCGGTCCTTCCTTGGCGTCCTCGGAACGGATGAGCGTTCCGATCTCACGCATGGTTCTGCTCCAGCCGGACTCGTCGCCGGTGATGACGCCGTCGTCGACGCCCATGGCCACCCGCTTACTTGCCCACACCGCCAGTGGTGCGTTGCACGTAATCCGTTCGGCCAGAGCGATTGCCGCGTCGACGGCGGTGCCGTCGGGCACGACCTGGTTGACGAGGCCCCACTTCAACGCATCGGTCGAGCTCATCGGCTCGCCGGTGAAGATCAGCTCCATCGCGACCTTGCGCGGCAGATGATCGACGATGCGGAACACACCACCCGCGGCGGCGATCAGCCCTCGCTTGACTTCGGGCAAGCCGAACTTGGCGCGCTCTTCCGCGACGACGAGGTCACTGGCGAGCGCGAGCTCGGTTCCGCCGCCGAGCGCGGTGCCATTGACGGCAGCGATGGTCGGCTTGTCGATGTAATGGTGGACGTAGCCCGCAAAGCCCCACTCGCTGCGGTCGGGATGGAACAGGTTCTCGCGGCGCGAGATTGCCTTGAGATCCGCTCCAGCGCAGAATGATTCGCCTGCACCGGTGATGACGACGGCGCGGACGTCGGGGTCGTCCTGCGCCGCCTGTAGGGCGTCTCCGACCGCGATGCTCACCGCGCCGTTGACGGCGTTGCGCGCCTCGGGCCGGTTGATCGTGATGACGAGGACGTTGCCCCGCCGCTCGGTGAGAGCGGCGGGAGCGGTCACCTCAGCGGTCACAACAGCTCGATGATGGTGGCGTTGGCCTGGCCGCCACCCTCACACATGGTCTGCAGGCCGTACTGAATTCCCTTGTCCCGCATGTGGTACAGCATCGTGGTCATGATGCGTGCGCCGGAGCCGCCGAGGGGGTGGCCAAGTGCGATGGCACCGCCGTTGGGGTTCAGCTTCTTCTCGTCGGCGCCGATGTCCTTGAGCCACGCCAGGGGCACCGGGGCGAACGCCTCGTTGACCTCGAACACGCCGATGTCCTCGAGCCGCAGGCCCGAGCGCTTCAGCGCCTTCTGCGTGGCCGGAATCGGTGCGGTCAGCATGATCACCGGGTCGGCACCGGCCAGCGTGGCGGTGTGCACCTTCGCAAGTGGCCTGAGCCCCAGAGACTTCGCCTTCTCGGCCGACATGAACAGGATGGCCGCCGAGCCGTCCGAGATCTGGCTGGAGTTACCCGCGTGGATCACGCCATCCTCTTTGAAGGCCGGTTTCAGGCCCGCCATCTTCTCGATGGTGGTGCCACGACGGATGCCTTCGTCCTTGAGCACCGCATTGCCGTCTTGGTCCTTGATGCCGACGATCTGGTCGTCGAAGGCGCCGGCATCCTGTGCGGCGGCGGCCTTCTCATGGGAGTCCAGCGAGTACTGGTCGACTGCGGTGCGGTCGAAGCCCCACTGCGAGGCGATCATCTCGGCGCCGATGCCCTGGTTCGGAGTCTGGGTGTAACGGTTGCGGAACGCCTCGGGGTAGGGATGCCCGCCGTTGGCAAGCGAGGCGCCCATCGGGGTACGCGACATCGACTCCACACCGCCGGCGACGACGACGTCGTAGTGGCCGGCGACCACACCGGCTGCGGCGAAGTGGATGGACTGCTGGCTCGACCCGCACTGGCGGTCGACGGTCACGCCGGGCACGCTCTCGGGCCAGCCGGCGGCCAGCACGGCGGTACGCGCGATGTCGAGCGCCTGCTCGCCGGCCTGCATGACGCAGCCCCAGATGACGTCGTCGACGATGCCGGGGTCGATGCCCGCGCGCTCGGCGAGACCGTTGAGGACCTGCGCGGACAGCTCACCGGCATGAACACCGGACAACCCGCCGTTGCGCTTGCCGACTGGCGACCGGACAGCCTCGACGATGACGGCTTCAGCCATGACCTATCTCCTTTGAAATTCGTGTAGTCCCCGAAGGTAGAGGAACAAAGTTTACTAGGTCAACCTACTGGTTGGTAGGCTGACCCGAGCTGCGGTTCTGGCGCGAACTGCGCGGTCCCCAATGTTCCACATGGTTTACTGAGTTGTATAGCTGGCACATTGGCCAGCAGCTATTTGTGGGAGTTGGAGTGGCTCGTAGTGGACCGCTGGCGCCGATGATCGGGCCGGACGGCGTCGGCGGGGGTACGGCGGTTCGGTCGCCGAAGACCGCCGAGCTCGTCGCAGGCACGTTGCGGCGCATGGTGGTCGACGGTCAGCTCAAAGACGGCGACTTCCTGCCCAACGAGGCCGAGCTGATGGCCCATTTCGGGGTCAGCAGGCCGACGCTGCGCGAAGCGGTACGCGTGCTGGAATCCGAACGCCTCGTCGAGGTTCGTCGCGGCTCGCGCACCGGCGCCCGCGTTCGCGTACCCGGCCCCGAGATCGTCGCGCGCCCCGCAGGTCTGCTGCTCGAGCTTTCGGGCGCCACGATCGCCGATCTGATGACGGCGCAGTCGGGTATCGAACCGATGGCCGCGCGGCTACTCGCCGAGTCGGGTACCACCGACGTGTTCGATGAGCTCGACCGAATGCTCGACGAGCATCTGCCGACCGATTGGCGTTCGGACCGGCTCGCGGAGACGACTGCCGATTTCCACCTGCGCATGGTGCAGCTGTCGGGCAACGCGACGCTGGCGATCATCTCGGGCATGCTGCACGAGATCACCGTGCGGCACACCGCGTTCGTCTTCAAAGAGGGCCGACCAGTCTCCAAGGCGGACTACGACAAGCTCATGCGCTCCTACCGCCGCTTGATGCAGCTGCTGCGCTCGGGCGACGGCGCCGCGGCAGAGGCCCACTGGCGCAAGCACCTCGACGTGGCGCGCGGCCTGATGCTGGAGGGGCTCGAGGACGTCAAGGTCAGGGATGTGATGGGCTAGAGTCCGTCGCCGACCACGTCACGTGGACGGGGATGTCGTCGCTCCACGGCTGTCCCATGACCATGTCGGACACATTGACGTAGCCACGCTCGAACTCCCCCGTCGCCGCGTCGACCAACCGGTACTCCTGACGCTGCCGGTGAAACGGTTGCGCGTCGAGGATGATGACGCGTACCTCACCGGGTTCGAAGTTGCACCGCTTCTGCATCGCGGCGATCAGCTGCTCGTTGTGCATATGCCCGTCGCCGAAATTCCATCCCACCGCGGTGCTGCAGAGCCGCTCGCCTTCGGTGATCACGTACTCGTCCTGGTTGCGGCCGGCCAGCGCATGGTGCACCAGCGTCAGCAACGCCTTGCCGTGAGAGTTGAAGCCGCGGAACGCATATCCCTTGTACAGGTAGATCATCGCCTGTTCCGGGCTGCCGTAGACCTTCTCGAGCTGCGAGGCCGGCATGCTGGCGATGGCGACGAGCCCGTGCTCGATCTTCTCGCTGGCCGACGGCTTGATGCACCACCACGTGGTGTCCCAGTTCCCGGCGTAGTACCGCATGCCCGGCAGGAACGAGATCTTGCGCGGGAACAGGTTGCCGAGCACCACGATGGTTGCCAGCAGCAGGAACAGGACCGCCGGCAGCGGCGTGGTCATGTCGGACAGGCCGACCTCGGCGTGGCCGACGAAAAGCGTTATGACACAGAACATCATGAAGACGTTCCACTCCAGCGGAACACCCATCGGGATCGCTGACAGGATGCCGAAGTGGAAGCACAGCATGACGAACGCGGCGATGTACGTCGGCCACCCGCCGTGGGAGAACAGCAGCACCAACGGAACCAGCATCTCGATCGCGGTGCTGAAGTGGGCGATGAACCGCGATACCGGACCGGGACGCAGATCGTCGGGGAACCGCTCGAAGAACTTGCGCTTGAGCCAACGTGTCCGGATCAGCGGATTGTTCGACATCATCGTCGAGATCACGAATGGGAAGTGCTTGTTCAGTTTCGATGTGGCCGCCCCCATCCAGATCGCCACGCAGACCAGCTTGGCGGCGATGATCATGTCGACCCCGTAGCCCACGAACAGGAACGCGACGACGAAGGAGCCGTACACCTCGCCGCGGGCGGCCAGGAAGATCACCTTGTCACGCAGACCCGCCAGGGCCAGCAGCCCGAGAATGGTCCAGATCTGCCACATCGGCAGCACGCCGACCGTGGTGCCGAGCGCCGGAACCGGTCCGGTGCCGTCGGAGAACAGCGCGATGAGCAGCACCACCAGCAGTGCGCCGTAGAGCACGACGTCGAGGGGGGTTCGGGCGTCGCCCTTGGTGAAAGGTATCCGGTTCGGCCACGGTGGCAGCCGAATGGTGTTGGGCCGCAACCAGTACAGGATCGATCCCAGTGGCGGGAAGAACCGGTTGTTCAGCGGGCCGAACCCGCAGCCGAGGCCGATGACCTCGAACAGCATGGTGTACAGCACGACCTTCTGGAACACGATCGGTTCGGTCCACCACTGCGCGACGTTGGTGAAGCCGTCCACACCTGCGGTGGCGAGCGCGAACAGCCAGCCGCCGAGGATGTAGAGCAGGATTTTGACAACGTAGAACAGGTGCATCACGACAGGTGTGCCGAAGCCGACCTCGGCCCAGTGCTCGGCCATCGGCCGGATCTTCTCGGAGCGTGAACCCTTGCTCCACTCGGCAAAGTCGACGACAGGCATGTCGGGCTTGAGAAATCCCATGGCCGAAAGACTAGAACGTGTTCTAGCCGCGCGGAAACAGTTCGCCGGATCGCAGATGCAGCTCCTCGCCGACCGCTGGGGCTTTAGGCGTCGGCTTTGGCCGGTGGCCGATAGAAGATGGCCAGCTGCCCGATGCCGCCGGCCAAGCCGAGGCCGAGCGCGATGACCAAGCCCCACCAGCCGTGCAGGAAGTCGTAGAGCGCCGACGTACGGAACAGCGCATAGTCGAGGCTGTACTTCCCCGCCCCGATCGTGGCGATGCCGACCGCCGACGCCGCCAGGACCAGGTTGTACTCCCAGCCCTCCTTGACGATGAAGAAGCCGTTAGGCCGGTGCACGGTCCATGCGGCCACCAGCATCAGTGCCACGAAGCCGGCAGCGGGGATCGGCGTGAGCAGACCGACGGCCAGGCCGATGCCTGCGGCCATCTCGGTGGTCGCGGCGATGCGCGCGTGGAACATGCCCGGCTTCATGCCCATGCTGTCGAACCAGCCGGCGGTGCCCTTCAGTCCGCCCTTGCCGAAGAACTTGTTGTACCCGTGCGCGGCCATGGTGAGACCGAGGACGACTCGCAGGATCAACAGGCCGATGTCAGCAGCGGAATCGTATGCAGTCATGCAACAAAATCTAGGCCATGTGTTAAACCGCCGACCAGCCCCCGTCGACGCTGAGGATGGCTCCGTGGATGTTGGCGGCCTCGTCACCGGCCAGGAAGGTCACCGCGGCGGCGACTTCTTCGGGTGCGGTCATCCGGCGGGACGGGATGCGGGCGAGCATCGGTTGCACGTGTTCGGCGAACTGCGCCGCCCGTTCGGTCGAGATGGGGCCGGGTGCGACTGCGTTCACGCGCACACCAGAGGGTCCGTACTCGTCGGCCCACGACTTGGTGAACGAGTGCAGGATGGCCTTGTTTCCGGAGTACACGGCAGAACCCGCACTGCCCCGCAGGCCCGTGTTGGATCCGATGTTGACCACCGCGCCGTGGCCGCGCTCGGCCATGGCAGGGGCGAGCAGCCCCGTCAAGAGGAACGGTGCGAACACGTTCACGGCGAAGGCATCCTGTAGCTCCCGTTCGTCGATGTCGGCGGTGGGTTTCGGCATCAGGAGCGTGGCCGCGTTGTTGACGAGGATGTCGAGCGGGCCGCCGGCCGCGGCGGTGGCCTCATCCGCGAGACGACGCACCTCCGCTTCACCCGCGCCGATGTCGGCGGCGACGAAGTCGGCCCGGCCGCCCTTGTTGCGGATGTCGGCGACCACGGCGTCGCCGCGTTGCTTGTCACGGCCACTGACGATTACGAACGCGCCCTCGTCGGCGAAGGCTTTGGCGATGGCGACGCCGAGGCCGCCGGTGGAACCCGTGACCAGGGCTGTGCGGCCCACAAGCCGCGTACTGTTTTGAACCATGAGTCCACATGGTTCGCTTCTCAAAATGGACCCACAAGTCCAGAAACTGACGGCGAAAGGACGTGCGACGCGGCAGCGGATCATTGACGGCGCCGCGGCCGAAATCCGTGAGTACGGCGTCGCGGTGGCGACCCTCGAAGACATCATGGCGCGGACCGAGACCTCGAAAAGTCAACTGTTTCATTACTTCCCGGACGGCAAGGAGCAGCTGCTGCTCGCCGTCGCCACGCAGGAGGCGCAGCAGGTACTCGACGACCAGCAGCCCTATCTCGGGGAGTTGACGTCGTGGGCGGCCTGGCAACGATGGCGCGACGCTGTCGTCGAGCGGTACCGGCGGCAGGGCCAAAACTGCCCACTGTCCGTTTTGATGTCCGAGATCGGGCGAACGACGCCCGGTGCGCAGGCGGTCACGTCGGCGCTGATGCGGCAGTGGCATGACGAGATCGCAGCGGGAGTGCGGCACATGCAGGACGCCGAGAAGGTGGCCGACGACGTGTCTGCGGAGCGTTTCGCGGCCGCGCTGCTCGCGGGAATCCAAGGTGGCGTCGGCATCATGCTGGCCACCGGCGACCTGAGCTACCTCGAAGCAGCACTTGATGTGGGGATCGCGTCGCTCCGAACGTGATGTCGGGTGTGTAGTTATCCCCAATGGCGGTTTCATCCACAAGTTGGTTTGAGCTGCGGTTTCGCGCCGGTGCCGCAGGTAGTGTCGAACTTATGTTCGATCGATTGGTGGCCGAGGCCCATTGCAGCCGAGGTGGTGCGGCGGTCGGGGCGTGGGCGCGGGTGGAGAACGCCGCCTGCGCGCGTCGGCTGTTGGCCACCGCCGACGAACTGGAGCGGATGTGGGCCGCCGATGGGTCTGATGAGCGTGAGCAGTGGTGTCTGGACAACTGGGGTGCGGTCGCGGCGTCGGTGGCCGCCGCCCAGCACGTGTCGCTGGGGGTGGCCTCGCATCAACTGCTGATCGCCATCGGGTTGCGCGAACGGCTCCCGCGGGTGGGTGAGGTGTTCGCCGCCGGGGCGATCAACTACCGGCTGGTGTCGGCGATCGTGGCCCGCACCCGGCTGATCAGCGATCCCGACGCGATGGCCAAAGTCGACACCGAGATCGCCGCCCGGGTCGAAGACTGGGGATCGCTGTCGGCGCACAAGACCGAGACCCAGATCGACTACTGGGTGGATCGCTACGACCCGGCGGCGGTGCGGCGCACCGAATACTCCGCCCGCCACTGCCATGTCGATATCCACGACCCCGACGACGGGTCGGGCACGGTGTGGGTCGAGGGCCGGCTCATCATCACCGACGGCGAAGCGCTGGACCAGCGGTTGGACGCCATGGCGCGCACGGTGTGCGACCGCGATCCCCGCACCCACGATCAGCGCCGCGCCGCCGCGCTGGGGGCGTTGGCTCACCGCGCCGACCGGCTGGCCTGCCAATGCGGGAACCCCGACTGCGAGGCCGCCACCGTCCAGGCCAGCGCGGTGGTTGTCCATGTCATCGCCCACGAGGAGTCCCTGACCGATGACACCCCGGTGCAGTTGGACGGCGAAGAACCGGTGGATCCGGATCGCAAGCCCTGGCAGCAGATGACCTGGCGCGAATTGCTGGCCCCCCGCCCACCCGAACCCGAGGTCATCGCCGCCACCCCGCCGGCGGTGCTGCTGGGTGGCGGGATGCTGCCCGCACCCCTGTTGGCGGCCAAGGTGGCCGGTTCGGCCAAGGTGGTGCCGATCCGCCATCCCGGTGACGCCCCTCCCGAGCCGCGGTATCTCCCCTCCGCGGTCCTCGCGACGTTCATCCGGTGCCGGGATATGACGTGCCGGTTCCCGGGCTGCGACGAGCCCGCCCACCGTTGCGATATCGACCACACCATCGCCTACCCCCACGGCCCGACCCAGGCCTCCAACCTCAAAGTTCTCTGCCGACAACACCACTTACTCAAAACGTTCTGGGGCTGGCACGACGAACAACTCCCCGACGGCACCGTCATCTGGACGTGCCCACAGGGCCAGACCTACACCACCTATCCCGGCAGCCGACTGCTGTTCCCCACCCTGTGCCGACCCACCGCCCCCGTCCGGGTTGATCGCTCCAGCGCGCCCACCACCGGCACCACCGAGCCGGCCGCGCGCGGGCTGGCCATGCCCCGACGCACCACCACCCGCGCACAGAACCGCACCCAAGCCATCAACAACGAACGCCGACACAACCAAACCCTCATCCACACCGAAGCCGAAGAGCGCACCCGCAATCAACAGCAAGAGAATGACGGAAACGATTGTGGCGAATGCTATTTCCCCACCCGGCCACCACCGCAAAGCGACCACGACCCAGCACCATTTTGAGTGCAAACACCCGCGCCCCTTCTAGGGGTGGTAGGGCACTCCGACTGCGCGGAAGACGTATTCGGGTGGGACGTCGAAGGCCAGCGACCGGCGGGGTATGCGCGTCAGGATCTCGGGCGGTATCGGCGACTTGTACTGGAGCGAGAGCTCACCTTCGCACCGAGGGTCCACCGCGGCGATGTTGACCTCGAGATGCAGACCCGCCTCGGTGATGTCGGCGGTCACCGTCCCCGATTGTGGTGCGCTCCAGGGCTGATCGATGGTGCGGCCCGCCAGCTTCGGCACCGTAGACAGCGTGCCGAGGACCCGCCGATTGGTGAGCACCAAGGAACCGACGTAGCTCGCCACATTGCCATGAGCGCGCTTGCCGGGGATCTTGCCACTGAATCTTCGGGTCACCGGGACGTACTCGGCGACATAGATGACCCCCTCGGCCTCTACTTCGGCCCGCAGTTCAGCGGGCAACCCGCCGATGCGCAACAGCTTGCGCAGAAACACCGCCATAAAGGCACCGTAGCTCAGCCGCGGGGTATCCCGAGCGCGCTGTAGACGAACTTCGGCGGGACGTCGAACGCCAGCGTCCGTGACCTCCACGAGCAGGCCGGACTCCGAAAGCGTGGTACAGCTATCTATATGACTTCCAGGACGCGTGGGCTCCTGGTGAGCGCCGTGGCCGGCGTCGCGGTATACGCACTGATGTGGGTCGGCTTCACCTCGGGATGGGCCTGGTTGACGGCCATGGACTCGGCGGCTCTAGACCCCGCCTACCGCTACGGCTCCATGCATCCGGCCTGGGTGACGGCATGGGATGTGTTCTGTACCGTGCTGAGCCCCAATGCGTTTCGATTAGCCGGCCTTGTCGTGGTCATCGTCGCGCTGTGGCGCCGCAATTGGCGGCTCGTGGGTTTCGTCATGCTCACCGCGGGGCTGTCGGGACCCATCATCGAGCTCACGAAACACCTCGCCGACCGCCCACGACCGCCGACAGCGCTGGTCTTCGCATATTCATTGTCGTTCCCATCCGGCCACGCAGTCGGCGTCATGGTCGGCGTGCTGGTGCTCTTGGCGGTCGCCTGGCCCTTCGTGCGGCCACCGCTGCGCTGGTGGCTCGTTGCACTGGGCGCCATGATCGTCGTCACGATCGGCATCGGTCGCGTCGTGCTCAACGTGCACCACCCCTCCGACATCATCGGCGGATGGGCCTTGGGCTACGCCTATTTCGCCGTCTGTCTGGCGTTACTTCCACCCTGGGTGAGCGTCACGGCAGCGGTCGAAACACGGGAAGAACTCGGTATCGAACCTTGAAGCTGGCATCGGTGCATTCGGTGCTGACTTCGCCGTCATGAGCCAGAATCGTTGAGCCGTCTACGGCATTGAAGTCGAATTCGGGCACTCGCATTTCATGATAGAGCGGGCTGCGCACCAATCGGCCCAGCGCCAGTGATACGAGAATGCGTAGCCTGCTGAACTTGCGACCGGTCTCGAGAATGCGGACGTCCATCAAACCGTCGTCCATCCGGGTTCGGCGCGACGGCGCGAACCCGGACGGCAGGTATGTCGAATTGCCAAGGAAGAACAGCGAAGTCTGCAGGTTCTTGTTGTCGTAGCGGATTCGAACGGGCTCATCTCGCCATAGCGTGTGGAACATGGCGTAGATACCTGCGAGCGGTTTGCCGATCTTGTGCTCGAGCTTTTCTCGTGTTTGGACGAACTGCGGATAGGCACCGATGCTCGCAGTGTTGACCACCATGTGTTTCTCGTTGAGGCACACCACGTCGACATAGGCGACGCTGCCCCGCCGGATCGCCTCGGCCGTCTTGGCCACCGTGTCGCATTCGATGTCCTTTGCGAAGTGATTGAACGTTCCGCCGGGGAAGACCGCCAGCGGTAGCCCGGACTCAATCGCGACGCCTGCGCCACACGACACCGTTCCGTCGCCGCCTCCGACGGCGAGTACCTCGGCCCGGTCGGCCGCGGCGCGCAATACGACCTCAAGGTTGTCCCCCTCGTCCAACTCGACGATCTCAGCTGCCGGCAGGGCTTCTCGCACCTCCGCCACCACTCGTGCACCAGTGCCGCTGCCCGACGCGGGATTGATCACCAGCACGACCCCCTCACCCTCCGGGCGAGCGGGCGTTTCCAGTCGGAGCGGATCCGCGGTCGGAATCTTCGTAGGCACGGTCGGTGGCACGATCCGCGCGCCGACTACTGCGATGGCGGCACCGATGCCGAAGCCGGCGAACACGTCGCCCGGATAGTGCGCGCCGGTCGCCACCCTGGACAGGCCCACCAGCCCTGCCAGCAGGGCGAGTCCGAGTCCGACCGGCGGGTTCTCGAGGCCCACACCGACGGCGAACGCGGCCGCGCTCGCGGAGTGGCCCGACGGCAGCGAATTCGATGTCGGGACCCGCCTGCTCTGTCTGGCCAGCGGTACCAGCAGGCGACTAGGGCGGGGCCGCTTCCAGATCCGCTTGGCGACCTGGTTGGTCACCAGGCTGGTTACACCGAGAGTGATGACGCCACGCGCCGCGCCACGCCGCGAGGCTCGGTGCCGTGTCGCGGTCAGTCCAGCCGCGATCGCGAACCATAGCTTCGAATGGTCCGCGGCGCGGGTCAGCCGCGGCATCAGCGAATCGAGCAGGGGACTGGGCGACTCGGCGATGGCTTCGAACACCTCGCGGTCCAGCGTCCCGAGGCCCTCTCCGATTTGGCGGATGCCTCGATGACGACGAATGGGGAGGAGTTCCATGCCGCTAATCTATCCACGCTATTGACAAATTATTTTGTCAAGGGGAACGATGGCTCCATGCTCGACGTCGAGGTGATCGCCGACCCCGCCGCGGCCGTCAGCGCACTCGATCCGATCAGGGGCAGACTGCTCGCCGCCCTGACCGAACCGGCATCGGCCGCCACGCTCGCGTCGCGCATGGGCATGGCCCGGCAGAAGGTCAACTACCACCTGCGTGCGCTCGAAGACCATCAGCTGGTCACCGAAGCGGGCGAACGCCGGTGGGGCGGGCTCAGAGAACGTCTGCTCGTCGCGACGGCGGCCTCCTACGTGGTGTCGCCCGGCGCGCTCGGGCCGGTCGCCTCCGACCCGGGCCGCTCCGACGACCGGCTGTCGGCGAGCTACCTGATCGCGCTGTCGGCGCGTGTCGTGCGCGAGGTCGGCGATCTCTGGCGTACGGCGCGCACCAGCAACAAGCGGCTCCCGACACTATCGATCGACGCGGTGATCCGGTTCCGCTCTCCCGCCGAGCGGGCCGCCTTCACCAAGGATCTATCCGACGCGGTGACGTCACTGGCGGCCCGATATCACGACGAATCAGATTCCGATGGACGCAGCTACCGCTTGGTGGTCGCGGCCTATCCGAAGCCGAAGGAGGATGCGTAATGCCTTTGAAGAGAGACGATTCCGGACGCCGATGGGTCGAGATGGAGTTCCTCGTACCCGGCACGCCCGAACAGGTGTGGCAGGCCATCGCAACCGGACCCGGCATGAGTGCGTGGTTCACGACGACACAGATCGAGGAGCGTGTCGGCGGCGCCATCAGCTTCGATTTCGGCGACGAGAACTGTGGCGCGGACGTCTCGTCGGGCAAGGTCACGACCTGGGATCCCCCGGTGCGCCTCGAATACGAGGAATACGGATGGAGCGGCGACGCCCCTCCGGTTGCGACCGAGGTGACCATCACAGCTCGGTCCGGCGACCAGTGCGTCGTCCGCATGGTGCACACCATGGTCACCGACCAGGACGACTGGGACGATGAGATCGAGAGCTTCGAATCGGGATGGCCCGGCTTCTTCGAGATCCTCAAGATCTATCTCGCGAACTTCGCTGGCGCGCAGGCTGCGACGATTCGGGCGTCGGCCACACACCACGGCGGCGAAAAGCAGGCGTGGTCGAAAATGACCACCGCGCTGAACCTCGGGGCCGCAGATGTCGGCGATCGCGTCGAAATATCCGGCGACACACCCCGGTTGGCGGGCCGTATCGAGCGCATCCACCAGGACGGGAACTCGCGTGAGGTGATGATGCGGATCGACCAACCGTCGCAGGGAATCGCGGTCGTCGGCGCATGCACGGTCGGGGACGAGGGCCGTGCCATGGCCAGCATCTATCTGTACGGACCCGACGCCACGGACGTGGCGGCGGCCGAACAGTCGAAATGGACAGCTTGGCTGCGTGGCCTCCTCGAAGGTGACCCCGTCAGCACCTAGCATGAGCGGATGCGTCGGCTGCTGATACTGCTCTGCGTGGCGCTGCTGCCACTCGCCGGCGCAACCAGCCACGCTCAGACCTCGCCGTGGTTCGCGCACTACGTCGGCGACGCCACCCAAGTGATTTCCGTTGTCGGAGTGGGCGGTTCGTCAGCCAAAATGGACGTCTACCAGCGCACGGCGGCAGGCTGGCAGCCCGTCGCGGCCGGCATCCCTGCGTTCGTCGGAAGCAGGGGTATGGCGTCAACGACTCGCGAGGGCGAGATGAAGACGCCGATGGGTTTCTTCACCCTCGACTACGCCTTCGGGACCGCGCCCAACCCCGGCGGCGGCCTGCAATACGTCCAGGTCGGCCCGAATCACTGGTGGGACGGCGATGTGAACAGCCCGACTTACAACACCATGCAGGTATGCGAGAAGGCACAGTGCCCGTTCAGCACGGATCCCCCAACCGAAAACCTCGCGATCCCGCAGTACGTCCACGCCGTGGTGATGGGCGTCAACAACGAACGCGTCCCCAGCAACGGCAGCGCTTTCTTCCTTCACGCCACCGACGGGGGCCCGACCGCGGGTTGCATCGCGATCGATGACGCCAAACTGGTGGAAATCATGCGGTGGCTCAAGCCGGGTGCGCTGATCGCCATCTCGCAGTGAAGCTCAAAGGTTGATTGCCCGACCGGCTTTCACCTTGAAGTTGAGATTCTCCGTCGACATCGAGGCATCGTAGGTCCGGTCGTATCCGGTTTCGCTGATGCGCCAGCCGTCGCCGGTGCGCCGGTACTTGTCGTGATAGAACCCCGCACCGATCAACATGAAATTGAAATCCGGTGCGATCACTCGGTCCTGCAGGTACCACGTGGCCGTTGCCTCGTCGCCGTCCACGACGATCTCCGGATGGGTGACGCGGTGCTCGGTGATGATCTCCGGCCCGAGTGAGTTGCGCATGAACGTGACCAACTCGTCGCGATTGGTGAAGTGGTGCTCCTCGCCGATCGATTCGCCGTACCGGCCGACCACGTCCTCGGTGAGCGTATCGGCGAACTCGTCCCAGTGCTTGGTGTCGAGCGCGCGAAGGTACCGGTATTTGACTTGCTTGATGTCGTCGATGTCACCCATGGCCGACATTGCAGCACACCGGCCAACACTGCGCACCAAAACCGTGTCGGTGGAACGCCGTTGGTACGGAGTGTCTAACGGATATCAGCAGGTGGGGACGCTAGGGTGTGGTCCGTTATGAGCGACCCGTTGGGGTTGTCGATCGGGACGACGAACTTGGTCGCGGTGCGAGTCGGCAATCAACCTGTGACACACCGTGCCGCGGTGACCCTCGGCGATGGCTCCGTGCTGGACGGATTCGTCGAACGGGTAGGCGACCCGGTGCCGTTGGTCGCTCCGGACGGTTCGACGCATCGGGCCGAACAACTGTTGGTCCAGGCGCTGGGCAACATGGTCCGCGCGACCGGCGGGCAACCGTCGTCCGACGTGGCGGTCGCCGTACCTGCCCACTGGGGGATGGCCACGCTGCGCAGTCTGCGCAACGCGCTGCGCGCCGATCCCAACCTGTCGCCGAACGGCATGCCCGCGCGACTGGTGTCCGATGCGATCACGGCCCTGACGGCGCTGCAGACCAATCCGGGACTGCCGGCGCAGGGCGTCATTGCGCTGCTCGACTTCGGGGGCGGCGGAACGAGCATCACGTTGGCGGACGCGGCTGCATCATTCGAGCCGATCGACGAGACCACCAGGTACACCGATTTCGCAGGCGACCAGATCGATCAGGCGCTACTGAGCCAGATCGTCAACGGCATTGCGGAGAATGGCGGTATCGATCCGGCGGCCACGGCCGCGGTGGGCTCCCTGAGTCGACTGCGGGAGGAATGCCGCAGCGCCAAGGAACGGTTGTCGACGGATGCAACGACGGAGATCGTGGCCGAACTTCCCAATTACAGCTCGACAATCAGGTTGACCCGCGATGAGTTGGAGTCGCTGATCGCGGTCCCGCTCGACAGCCTGCTGGCTGAGCTGGAAAATACGTTGGAACGCAACGGCATTGGCTGGCCCAACATCGCCGCCGTCGTCACGGTGGGTGGCGGTGCGAGCATTCCTCTTATTGCACAACGCCTTTCGCAGCTCACGGACACCCAGGTGATCACGACTCCGCAGCCCGCTCTCGACGCGGCAGTGGGAGCGGCCCTGTTCGCGGCCTACGGCTCCGCGGCCGAGGCCCAGACCGGTATGGCCGCGGTGATCGGAGACGCACCAACGGGTTTGGCTCCCGCCGCTTCCAGCATGGACGCACCCTCAACGGAAACCGCGAATGCTTTGGCGTGGTCGCAGGATGACGACATCGGCGACGAACCCGTCCCGTACACCGGCGAAAACCGGTACGAGAGCCCGTACGACGCGGACGCCCTCTCGATGCGCCAACCCGTGCAGTACGTGCCATCGACCGGCCCGATCGACAAACCGCGCACGTGGCAGCGGTTGCCACAGTTGGTGATCGGACTGGCAGCCGCGGTCGCGTTGATCGCCGTCGGTGGCGTGGCGATCGCGTTGACGAGCGTGACCGACACCAGCAGCAAGACCGAACCGCCCAGCACCGCCAGCCCGCCGAAACCTACGAACGCCGAACCGCCGCCGCCGGCGACCGCCGAGCAACCGGCCAGCCTAGCGCCGCCGCCACCGGAAACCGTGACCGTCGCCCCCGAGGCTCCGCCGCCCACGCAGGAGACGGTCACTACGTATGTGACCACCACACCGCCGACGACGACAACGCCGCCCACGACCACGACGACCACCACAACAACGACAACCACCACCACGACGACCACCACCACGACGACGTCGCCGACTACGACGACCACCACCACGACACCCGCGATGACGACAACCCACATAACGGTGCCGTTTGTACCGGTGCCGATTCCAATTCAGGTGCCGAACAACCCGTTTCAGCCGCCAGCGCCCTAGGAGCTAGCGCGTCGGGTACTGATATTGCGGTTCGTGGAACCGGTTGATGATCGGAATGCGTTCGATGATCCGATCGCGCAACCGCGGCTGCGGAGCCACCGGCGGTACATACACCGGCGGCGGCGCATAGGTCGGAATGGGCGCCTGCGCGGGCGGGGGCTCGTATGCGGGCGCGGCCGGCGGCACGAATTCCGGAGCCGGCGGGGCGGCCACCACGATGGTCTGTGCCACCACGGGGCGGGCCGCTTGTAGAGATGCGGTGAGCTTGGAGACTTTGTTCGCGGGTTGGGTGCCCGGTGGCGGCGGCACCTCGGCCGTGGGCTCGGGGTTGGCGGCGGTCGGTTGTTCGGGCGCCGACGGCGTGAGGCTCAGTCCGAGCGCGACGGACAGCGATACGACGAACGTGACGGCGGCCGCGACGAGTACCGCGGTCAAAGCGCGGACGCGCGGCGGCGCGTGCGAACCGACGGTCTCCAGGCCGTTCACGGCGCGGGCGGATGCCAGCGCGGCACCTCGAGCCAGCGCGAGATCGGCCTCGGTCGCCGAGAAGACCGGTGCGTCGGTGACGTCCTCGAGCGTCGACTTGATGAGGTCGAGGTCGTCGGCCGAGCCCACTACGAAAATCGCATCGGGATGCCAGTCGTCGAGCTCCAGCATCGTCATCACCGAACTCGGCAGCTCCACCACATCGGAACCGTCCGACGGCCGGCCGAGACGGTCGACGGTCACGCCGCCTTTGTCGACGATCGCGACGACCGCCGCATCGGGTTCGACGATGCAGACAGCGACGTCGTCGTACTCGGTGATGCCTGCGATTCCGGCGGCCAGAACGTCGCCCGCCTCGAGTTCCGAAACCGCGATGACGTTCTCGCGGCCCCTGGCCCGCAGCGCTTCCAGCACCCCGGATGCCGCGTCCTCTGCTTCGTTGGTCCAGGTGACGCCGATGGCGTGCATCCGATTGTCGGCCTCATCGACCAGCAGCACGTCCAGCAGATCATCCGGATCAACGGCGTCGTCCAGGTCGAACGCGCCGCGGCTGATCGTCGCGCCTTCGCCTGTCGTGCCCTCGGCGAGCACCCAGCGCACGGCCGCCGATGTCATCGAAACGCCGAGCACGAGGTCCATGGCCACCCCCGATCTGGCTGTAAGTCGCTTCCGAGGGTACCGCTGCAATGGAATGGGGTGGCCGGACCGCCAAGTTTTACACCTTGATCTTGCTCAGATCGGTGCGCATGAATCTCACCTGATAGTCGTTGTATGTCGACATGTTCCAGTAGAGGTATTGCTGTTCCGATGCGGGTACGTTCTCCGTGCCCGACCACGGGTGGATGTACGGCGCATACAGGCTGCGCACCTTCCACGCCGGTACAAGCGTCGTAGGCGCCGACCACGTTCCCTCAGGGGAGGTCGCGGTGCGCATCACCATGTTGTTGCCGGAATCGCCGTACAGCATCACGTACTTTTGCAAGTACGGGTTGTACTGCACCGACATCTCGCTGACGGTGGGATACGTCGTCCTCTTGATGAACCATCCAGTCGTCTTACCGGGCAACACCGGCTTCGCCGCCGCCGGATCGCTAGCAGTCCAGCTCGTCCCATTCCAATATTCGTATTTCGACGCGTCGAGTATCTGGTCCTGCTGAACGCGCGACAGATACACGGTGCCCACCCGTCCCGACGGCGTCCCGTACGAGTAGACCCAGCCCTGTTCGGCCTCCGGTGAGCCAGCAGGCGGCTTGAGGAACGCGCCCTGCTGGAAATTCTGGTTGCCGGGCACAAACCGCTCCGTGGCCCGCCCCACGGCCGCTGTCCGGATGCTCGTCGGCGCGATGCGCCATGTCTGTCCATTGTCGTCGGAGAAGGCCACGCCTGAGTAGTTCGTCGTCCACCTGCCCGGACTGTCCCAGGATCGGATGGACATGAAACTCATGTACTGACGTGCGCCGTAGGTGTTTGGGTAGGGCGTGGAGATTCCCGCGGTCGGGATTATCGTCACCTCCGGCCCGATGGCATAAGGCGGGTGAACTGGCTGGCCCGGGCTGGGCAGAATCGGATCCGACCAGTTGGGTCTCTCCATGGGTGAGCCGCTGAAGACGTCGTACGGTACGCCGTTGGGCACGTACAAGCCATTGGTCAGTACGTCGTCGGGGCTACGGAACAACGTGTTGAATCGCCACACTCCGGTGCGGACCGGACTGGCGCTGCTGAAGGTGTCACCAAAGGCGATCAGGACCTGGTGTTCGTCGACTGCGGTCGCAGGGTTGTCCTTGATGCCGTTGTCCCACATGATGCCGAGGTCGGTGCCGCCGATCCCAAAGCGGGAGATCGTGTAGTTCAGGTTGTACCGGCCTGGACCGGGCTGATATTCGCCGGTCACGAACTCGATGAAACTCGTGTTGGTACTCAGGGTCACAGGCGTCCTGGTGGTACCGGGGTATGTCGGCGTCGCCGCCGCGGCGGCCAGTTCGCTCGTCGTCAACGCCGCCACCGGCTGGGTGGGCAAAGTCTTGGCGAGTGCCCTGATCTGCTGCGTGTATTCGCGACGCGCGCCAAAAGCGAGCAGTGCCATCGCGATCGGCGACCGCACGGGCCCTGTCGGCAGGTTCGAGGCCGAGGGGCCGATGCCGAGGCTGGAGAACAGACTCACCAGCGCGCGTTGCATTACGCGTTGTGGAGACGCGATGGGCTCCGCCGACACCGTCGCAGTGAGCTTCTGGGTGCGTGGTTCGGGCACGTTGACCGTCGTCGAAGTCAACTGCACCTCTCCGGTAGCCGTTTCGGCCTCGGGAGCGCGCGCGCTCGCGATGTTCACTGTGCGTTCTGTGACTGGTGCGGTGGTCACCGCGACCGTGTGATTGGTGACCTGATCCGACCTCGTCGTTACGCGACTGGTGGTGGGGGTGGCTCGCTTGCCGGTTGTCCTTTGGCGAAGCCGGGGAGGGGGCTCAGGTTCGGATGAGTCATCCGAGCGCGTCGCATTGTCTCGCTGTTCAGTCAACGGTTCGGTCGACTCGTCCCGAGTGGTGTCGGATTCGTCAAGGTCGTTGGCGCCTGTCGAGTTGCCGTCGCCAGCGGTCGACGTTCCCCTCGACTCGGCAGGCTTGTTCGAGTCAGGCGGCTTCGTTGATTCGGACGCCCCCCTCGACTCCGACGGCTTCTTGGACTCGGACGGCTTGCGCGTCGAAGCGGACGGCTTTCGTGTCGAAGCGAACGGCTTTCTCGAGTCGGGAGACTTTTTACCCGAGGCGGAATTCGCTCCTGCCGACGCCGTTGACTCCGATGTCGAAGGACTCGATTCGGTGTCTGCCGACGCCACCCCCTGTCCGGTTGCGACGGCTACGCCGACTCCCAGAGCTACGGCCAGTCCGCCGACGCGGCCCACATGTGCAGACGCACCCATTACTATTCCCTCGATTGATGCATCCCGACCCGACGCAAATATCTCACGTCGGTGCCGTTATTTGTGCATATCCGGCAAACTCGCTCAGGCGAAATCACCACGGTATCGCCGGTTTGGATTCCGGCCAGAAGTTGTATGCGTACTTGGCCCAATTGATTGAAACTCGTGACACAGACGCAACCCGGTACGCAGCGATGGCTGTGCAGCTTCTGCCACTTCGATGACGCGACGGCCGATTTTCGTGGGCGTCGAGTATGGCCGAAACCCGGTGTCTTGGAGCGATACCGTGCGCTCACGCACTACCGAAGAGCGATCTCGGAGGTGTATCAAGCGACACGGCGTCGGCTGCCCGCCATCGCGCAGCAAGCCCCAAGTTCAGCTACCGCAGCGGGGGCGGCACCCCCGGTGTGTGAATGGATTATTAGTGCAAGGGGTCGGTTAACTCGATCGCCCCGCAACCTTCAAAACGCGTTGGGGTCGTTCTGCACCGCGTCGGGAACCGGATGTTGATAGAGTCGGGCGGCGTTTTCCCACGTCACTTTTCTGATGATCGCGTCGGGTAATCCGCTGATCTGTTCGTGAATCGTCTGTTGGGTGTGCGGCCACGTGGAGTCGCAGTGCGGGTAGTCCGCCTCGAGCAGGATGTTGTCCTCGCCGATCCGCTCGTACTGGACGAACGACGACTGATCCTCGACGGCGCAGAACCAGAAGTTGCGCTTGAAGACCTCCGCGGGCGTCAGTGTCTCGCCGAGCGCCTTCCACGTCCCGTACATCTCGTGATAGCTCAGCATGTGGTCGAGCCGGTCGAGCAGGCCCGCCACCCATCCGATGCCGCCTTCGGAAAGGCAGATCTTCAGATCGGGGTACCGAGTGCACATGCCGGAGTACAGCCAGTCGACCGCCGCCGAGATCGCATACGCGAAGAACAACACCCCCTGTACATCGGGCGGTGCGTCGGCGGTGGTCGACGGAGACGTGCCCGACGACCCGATGTGCAGGTTCACCACCGTCTGAGTGTCTGCGCACGCCGCCATCAGCGGCTCCCAGTAACCCGAGTGGATCGTCGGGAGTCCGAGCATCGCCGGGTTCTCGCTGAACGACACCGCGTGATACCCGCGCTCGGCATTCTCGTAGATCATCTTCGCGCCGACCTCGGGATCGAGTAGCCACGGCAACTGACACGGGATGATCCGGTCGGGATAGGCGCCCGCCCATGCCTCGATGTGCCAGTCGTTCCATGCCCGCACCGACGCCATCGCGAGGTCGCGGTCATTGGTGACCTGCTGAAGTCGCTGGCCCGCGAAACCGGGCAGGAACGAGGGAAAGTTCAACGACGCGTACACGCCGTTGAGATCCATGTCTTTGACCCGAGCATGGATATCCCATGCGCCGCGGCGCATTTCGTCGAACCGGGCAGGCTCGAACCCGTACTCGGACACCGGCCGCCCGACCACCGCGTTGAAGCCCACGTTCGGCAGTGAGTTGCCGTCGTACATCCAGGTCTGACCGCCGTCGTCGGTGTCGACGATCCGTGGGGCGCGGTCGGCGAACTTGCGCGGCACCCGGCCCTCGAAGGTGTCGGGCGGTTCGACGATGTGGTCGTCGACGGAGATCACAGTGTAACGGCGTTCTGCCCGTTCGGGTTCGGGCAGAAACGTGACGGTGCGGTCGGCGCCCGTCTTGGCCGTGGTGAAGTTGAGATTGGCCGCCATGTCGTCGATGGAAGTCATGGGCGATCCTCGATTCCTGTCATCGGTTGGGCTGTCAGTTCAGAACGTCGGGGTCGGCCTTGATCGTCATCCGGGCGGCGCCCGCCCAGTAGACGTCGGCGGCGCGTTCGATCAGCGACTGCCGCATGCCGACCATGTCGCCGCGGCTCATCTTCGATGGCGTCCGCCCGGTGAGCATCACGTCATAGGCCAGTCGGCAGACCCGTTCAATGGATACTGCGCGATAAACCGCCTCGGCCAGATTGCGTCCGGCGGCGATGACACCGTGATTGGCGAGCACGATCAGGTTGGCCGGGCCGACCTGCTGCGCCAGTTCACTTGCCCGCCAGGGGGCGTCGATCTCGCCGTCGTAGTTCTCGACGAGATACATGTCGTCGAGGAACAGGGCACCGGTCTGATGTACGAGCTCGGGCAGGATCCCCAGTGCCGCGATCAGGCTGACGTAGTACGGATGGTTGTGGATGATCACACGGGCGTCGGGACGGATGCGGTGCAGTTCGGTGTGCAGGTGGATGGCGGGTGTGACGTCCCAGCGTCCGCGCACGACGTGAGCGTCCTCGTCGACCACGCAGATGTCGGACGCGGTCAACTCCTGCCACCACAGCCCCCAGGGGTTGACGAACATGTCGTGTTGGTCGTCGGGTTGCCAGGTGATGTGCCCGGCCATGTTCTCGGCGAAGCCGATGTCGGCCAGGTGCCGGAACGCGACGGCCATCAGCTGTTCGTCGGTGAGGTCGGTACCGATGGGTGGTGTTTTCGACGGCGACCAGACGTCGACGCCACCGCGGCGAATTTCCTCTGTAGTCATGATCTCTCCCGGATCCGTTCGCGAAGTTGACCTTTGGCGACCTTGCCACCGGACGATCGGGGCAACTCGTCGAGTATTTCGAGCCGCTCGGGTAGCAGTTCCTTCGAGACACCCTGCGCCAGAAGGTGTTCGACCAGGGTAGGTAGATCCAGCGCGCCCGCTTGCCCGAGTTCGACGTATACGCAGACTCGTTCACCGAAGACCGGGTCGGGCATCGCGACGGCCGCGGCGACGGCAACGGCGGGATGTGTCGCGACGGCCTCCTCCACCTGAACCGCGCTGATGTTCTTGCCGCCGCGGAGGATGAAGTCCGATGTTCTCCCGGTGAGGGTGAGATAGCCGCCGGCGTCGAGTTCGCAGATGTCACCCATCCGCATCCAGCCGTCCTGGGTGAACAACTGGTCGTGGTCGGTGCCACCGAGATAGCCCAGGGACAGTGCAGGACCTCGGCACGCCGGCTGTCCGCGTCCGGATTCGGTGACGTCGCGGTGGCCGTCGAAAAGGCGCACATTCATCTCCGGCACGATGCGGCCCGCGGTGCGCAGTCGGTGATCCAGCGAATCCGAGAGCGTCGTGGCACTCAACATGCCGGTCTCGTTGGAGCCGTAGAACTGCAAGATCGTCACCCCGGTCAGTTCCTCGAACCGCGCCGCTTGCGTGTACGGCAGCGGCTCGCCGCCGGTGAAGACGACGCGCAGACTGCTCAGGTCGTGGTCCCGCGATGCCGCGTCGGCGAGGATCATCGCCAGTTGCGTACTGACACAGCACAACACCGATGCGCGGTGCCGTTCGATCGCCGCGCACGTCGAAGCCGGATCGAAGCGCTCGATGCGGACGGTGGTGGCGCCCAGGTGGATGGGCGTCGTGTGCGAGGTCCAGATCCCAAAGCCGTAGGGCGTGGGGATGATCGGGAGGAATACATCGTCGGCGGTGAGGGCGCCGTTGGCAACCGCCTTGAGATGAAAGTAATGCCAACGGTTCTGGGTGTGCACCACGCACTTCGGCATTCCGGTGGTGCCCGATGTGGAGTTGATCAGAAAGACGTCATCCGCACCGGCCTGCGGCAGCGCCGGCTGCGGACACTGCCGAGTGTCGATCTCGAGTTCGGAGCCGAGCGCCACGACGCGCATCGAGGAACCAGCGGCCTCGATGGCTAGACCGTGCCGCTCGGCGTCGGCGATCAGCAGGGTGGGTTGCGTGACGCGAAGAATGTGCTCGGCCTCGCGCACACCGACGCGGGAGCCGAGACCGACGACGGCGGCGCCGCACCGCTCGACGGCCACCAGCGCGACGTGGATCGCGGCGCTGTCCTTGTGCCATAGGCCGACGCGGTCACCCGGCGCGACACCCAGGCCGCGTAACCCGTGCGCCAGATTGGTGGCGGCGTGGTCGAACTCGGCCCAGCTGAGCTGAGGGCCCCCCGAATCCAGGGTGAAGTCGATGTAGGCGGGTTTGTCCGGTGCGGACGCGGCGTTGTGGCGCACGCAGTCGGACAGCGTGACGTCCGTCCACCAGCCCGCGGCCCGGTACTGCGCCGCCTCGGCGCTGGTCACCGCGGCCCCGTCGACGCTCATCGCCAAATCATATGAAAATAAGCCCGGTGGTCAACGGTCGGTTTCCTGCGGTGCCGTCGCCCAGCCGCGCAGCATCGAAGGGTCGACGACCCCCGACGATCCCGGATAGTGCTGCGCGTCGAGGAGATGGGCCGCCGCCAGGTCAGAGGCCCGACGCGCGTCCCCGGCGTCGATCGCGTCGATCACCTGTCGGTGGTCCTCCAGCACGGCCAGTCGTTCGTCGATGGGCACGATGCTGCCGTCCGCCACCCGGCTCGACCATCTCGTTTCGTGCGCCGACCACAGCATTTCCAGCGCCCCGGCCAGGATGATCATGGTCTGGTTGCCGCACAGCGCGACGAGGGACTCGTGGAACCGCCGGCTCGCCGATGTCACGAGCCGCAGGTCCTCCACGGCCTCGACTGCTTCGGCGTGCACCCGTCGCAGCTGTGGGACCACGGCAGTGCCGCGGTCGGCGCGCTGGGCGCACAGCCCCGCGCACGCCGGCTCGACCTGCAGGAGGGCGTTTCCGACGTCGGACAGGCCCACCTCCTGGGATCCGAGCACCAGGCCGACGGTGTACGCGACGTTGGCGGCATTGGGTCGCCGTACGACGGCTCCGCCGAGCTTTCCGCGCCGCACACGCAACAGCCCTTCGGCCTCGAGAATGCGCATCGCCTCGCGCAGCGACGGCTTGCTCACCGGGAACTGCAGGAGCAGCTCATCCTCCTTGGGCAGGATGCTGCCGTCGGCCAGCTCACCGCGCAGAATGCGGCGCCGAAGCTCGTCGGCCACCTGCTCGGCGAGACGGCGAAACTGAATGGTCGGCTCTGCCACGAATCGATTCTCCACGCATCAAACGCAAAACCGGCCCTTGGACGCCGATAACGGAGAGATAACAAAATTATCTCAGGCCGGTGACCAGCGAAAACATCGTTGCAGGTCGGACCCTTGCTGTGTTATGTCCCGATTGCGGTTATTGTGCTCTGCGTGGGGCGGCACTCATTAGCCAAAAAGCGGCGCAAGTCACCTGTTGTGCTGGCATCTGTACTCGGCCCCGCCGCCGTGTTCTTCGCGGTCGGTGCCGACATGCAACCCAGCAAGGATGTAGTCAAGAGCGCACCGGTCGACGAGGTCGCCCCGTGGGACGTCGAGATCGTGGCCGCCGCTCCGATGAACTCGTTCCCTGCGCCCATCGTCGGCCAGGTCAGCTTGAGCTCCGCTCCTGACACCGTCATCGCGGCGTCGCGGTATCGCACCGTTGACCGGACCCTGCCGGTCGGACTCGCGCCGGAGCGCGGCCTACAGGTGAAGACGATCCTGGCGTCGCGCGCGATCACCGCGGCCTTCCCCGAGATCCAAAGCATCGGCGGAACTCGCCCGGATGCACTGAGATGGCATCCGAACGGTCTCGCCCTCGACGTGATGATCCCGAACGCCAGCACAGCGGAGGGCATCGCGCTCGGCAATGAGATCGTCGACTACGTGTTGCGCAACGCGTCCAGGTTCGGCATGCAGGACGCCATCTGGCGCGGGGTCTACTACACCCCCAACGGTGCGCAACGAGGTGGCGGCTACGGCCATTACGACCACGTTCACATCACCACCACCGGTGGTGGCTATCCCACCGGCACCGAGAACTATTACCGCTGAGCCGGATTGACTGAGCCGGCTTGATCAGGGTCGAAATGTCACTCCGCCGTCGACACTGATCGTCTGAGCGGTGATGAAGCTACCGTCGTCGGAGAGCAGCAGAGCGCCCAGAGCGGCGACGTCGTCCGGATTGCCGAAGCGCGACTTGATCATCTGACGGGCCCGCGTCTGCTCCACGACGCCTTCCGGCATCCACTGCTCATCGAACTTGTAGTGCCAGATCAGGCCTGGCGCAATGGCATTGGCACGAATCCCCTTCGGACCGTACTTCCGGGCGATGTGACGCATCAGCGCAAGCTCGGCCGCCTTGCTCATCGCGTAGGAAACCCGCGTGCCCCCGCCGTTGTACGCTTCGATCGACGCGGTGAACACTATTGATCCGCCGCCACACTCGATCATCGGAGGGATCGCGTGCTTGGCGCAGATCACGAAACCCCTTGTGTTGACCCGCATCACCTCGTCGAAGGCTTCGAGCGGCAAATCGACGACGCCGCCGGGTAGGTAGGCGTCGGCTGCGTTGGTGAAGTTGACGTGGATGCCGTCGAGTCGTCCGAACGTGTCCACCGCCAGCTTGATGATGGCGATGACCGACTCTTCGTCGGCTCCGTCGAGCGGGGCGGCGCGCACCCGGTCCGGGTCGAGATCGGCGACGGCGCGCGACACCGTCTCCGGATCGAGATCGCCGATGACGAGGCGCGCGCCCTCGTCGGCGTACCGACGCGCCAAGCCATTTCCGATGCCGCCGAGTCCGGCGACGATGACGACCTTGTTCTCCAACAGTCCCGACACGACTGACATATTGCCCGAGCGTTCCTCCGTTGCGGATGTGGCCACTGCTTTCCGCGCTTAAGGTGGCCGTTGCGGCTTATCGTTTCAGCAAACTGCGATCGCGGGAGGTCGATTTGGAGGGCACGCCGTTCGGACGCTACACGTTGGTCGAGCTACTCGGCCGGGGCGGCATGGGTGACGTCTGGCGCGCCTACGACACGGTGACCGACCGCGTGGTCGCGGTGAAGGTCCTGCCCGCGCATCTGGCCAGCGATCAGACGTTCCAGGAACGGTTTCGTCGGGAGGCTCGGGCAGCGGCGGGGCTCAACAATCCTCACGTGGTGCCGATCCACGACTTCGGCGAGATCGACGGACGCCTGTTCGTGGACATGCGGCTCATCGAGGGGGAGGATCTCGGGACGCTACTCGCGGCCGGTCCGCTGGCGCCGCAGCGCGCCATCAGGATCGTCGAGCAGATCGCGCTCGCACTCTTCGCCGCACACCGAATCGGGTTGGTGCACCGCGACGTCAAACCGTCGAACATCCTCGTCACCGAGGACGACTTCGCTTACCTGATCGACTTCGGCATCGCGCGGGCAGAGGGCGAAGCGGGACTCACCGACACCAACGCCGCGGTCGGCACCTGGGCCTACATGGCGCCCGAGCGATTCTCGACCGGTTCGGCAGACGCGCGCGCCGACGTGTACGCACTGACCTGCGTGCTCTATGAAGCGCTGACCGGCCAATCTCCCTTTCCGGGAAAGACTCTCGAGCAGATTGTCACCGCACACATGCTGCAACCACCACCGAAGCCGTCGGCGGTGCTACCGCAGATCCCTCCGGCGATGGACCGGGTCATCAACACCGGCATGGCCAAGGAACCCGGACAGCGGTACGCCTCGACCAAGGATCTGGCAACCGCCGCCCGCGCCGCCATCGGCGGGGAGCAGGATCGCACGGTCGCCGTGCACCAAGACCGCACGATGGCGGCCGCGCCTGTCCCGCCGACCGAGCAGATCAACCCGCCCGCCGCGACGATGGCGGCCCGGCCGGCAGAACCTACCGAGCGAGTGCATCAACCGCCTCCGGAGACATTCGCCGCCGCGACGCAGTACCGCACGCCGGTCCCGTCCCCGTCCACGCCCACCCCGCCAGCGCCTGGTGATCCGTCATCGGGACGGCGCAGGAACATCCTGCTGGCGTCGGCCGCGGCACTTCTCGTCGTGATCGTGGCCGTCGTCGCGGTGATCATGTTCACTGGCGGCTCCGACTCGCCGTCGAGCAACACGGCGTCGTCGCCACCGTCGCCGTCGGGGCCGTCACCGTCTTCGGGGCAGCCGTCCGAACAGCCACCTGCGCCGGGCGGTGCGATGTTCAGCGGCACTCAGCCATGGACTCTCGACGTGTCCGGCGCACCAAAATCCGAACGCAGTGACGCGATCATCGGTGCGTTGACCGCGGCGGGCGGTTGGGGCACTCAGAACAGGCTGCAGATCGACTTCTCGAATGCGGTCTTCTTCGCCGACGGCAGCACGCCCCGCATGCAGGTGGTCGGCACCGAGGACTACTGCTTCGGCGGTCCGGCCTGCGACCCGGTGCCCGACGAGATGCCCGTCCCGGAGAACGCCAACATTGGCGGATCCCCGGATCTGCAGTGCGACGACTCCGGAAACACCGAGGGTCAGGGTGACTGCCAGCTGCTGGTCGTCGACCGGGAGGGCCAGAAACTGTACGAGACCTATCAGTCGACGAAAGACGGAGACGCGCTCAAGGCCCGCGGCTTCTTCATCTGGGACCTGACCAAGGAGTACCCGGACAATCTGCGCGGCGACCAGTGCACAAGCGCGGATGCGGGCGGCTTCCCGATCGCCGCGATGACACCCACCGCCGACCAAGTCGCCTCGGGCTCAATCGATCACGCGATCCGGTTCATCTTGCCCAACGACCGGATCAGGGCGGGCGTCTACGTGCATCCGGCGAGCCACGCCGGTGGTCCCGAAAGCACAGACCCCAACGCACCACCCTTTGGTGTGAGGTTGCGACTGAAGGCCGACTTCGACGAGTCGGGTTACACCGATCCTCAGAAGGTCGTGATCAAGGCTCTGAAGACGCACGGGATGCTGCTGGCCGACGGCGGCCAGGTGCCCCTCACGTTCTCCGACGACAAGACCAGCGCCGCCAAGTGGGCGGACTTGGGCATCGCCTCGGATACGTTCAGCGCGATCACACCAGAGGCGTTCGAGGTCGTCGAACTCGGACCGGATGTCCCCTTGACCTACGACTGCGTGCGCAACCCCTAGCATGACGCTAGCGCTGCGAGCGTCGATCATGCACTGCGTCAGTAGTTTTCGGCGGTCACACGCGCAATGCGGTGAACGGCTCAAAAGGTAGGTTGCGCACCACGAACCAGATGGTGACGACAACCATCGTCACCGTGGCGGCCCAGCGGTGGTGCTGCCAGCCGGCGATCTTGCGGCCGACGACCCGACCGTAAGTCCACACGAGGTAGGCGACGATCAGCAAGCCCACCGCGACGACGGCGAGGGCGTTGAACCGCACCGCAGACAGGAAGTCTCCGTGCAGAAGCGAGTAGATCATCCGAAGTGTGCCGCAGCCCGGGCAGTCAATGCCCAGAAGGGCTTTCGTCGGACACACGGGAAGAAAACCGCCGGGCGTGGTCGGATCTCCGATCCAGACCACCGCACACGCGCCAGCCGCCAAGGCGCCCACCAGGAGTGGGCCGCCGAGGCGGACCGGCACGCTGTGCCGAAGTGGCGTTGAGATCAGTATTCGGTCGTCGTCGATGTGTCGAAGTCCATGTTGACCACACCGACGGCGATGAGGATGCCGTAGATGACGAACACGACGATGCCGGCGATAAGGCTCCACATCGCCCACTTCTTCGCCGAGTCGGAGGCCGCCTGAGCCTCGGCGTACCGGCCCGATGCCCAGAGTCCGTTGACCTGGCTCGCCTTGACGATCGACACGACGCCGAACGGGAGGCAGCAGAACAGTGTCGTCAGAATGGCGAACACCAGATGAGTGCTTGGCTGCGCGCCCTGCGGTTGCGGGGGCGGGTAGTTGCCAGGCGGTGGTTGTGTCATCGTCGTCTTCCTTGTAAGGCCATTAGGACGGAAAAGCGGTGCTAAATGTACCGGAGCGGTGTCTGAAAAGCCGGGGAAATCAAGACAATAGCGTGTTGCGGAAACATGTCCGGATACACTGCTCACCTGCGATTTTTGCGTAGGCAAGAGTTCGCGGCGCGACGCGCGCCTAGTCTGGGAGCATGAGCACGCCATCACGTCAGGATTACCCGCAGATGGCTGCGGCTCGTGGTCGCATCGAACCGGCACCACGGCGCGTCCGCGGGTTCCGCGGTGCCGAGCCGGTCTTTGACACGACTTCGGCGCGTTATGTGTGGGAGGTGCCGTACTACCCGCAGTATTTCGTGCCGCTTTCCGATGTCCGCGCCGACGTTCTGCGCGAAGGTCTTCCGGGTATGCGGGTGTTCGACGACGGCGACTTCGCCGGACTGGTCCGGTTTCGGTGGGACACTTTGAATTGGTTCGAGGAGGACGAGCCGATCTACGGCCATCCACGGAATCCGTACGTGCGGGTGGATGCGCTGCGGTCGCATCGTCACGTGCAGGTCGCAATGAACGGGGCGATTCTGGCCGAGACCCACTGCCCGGTCTTGCTTTTCGAGACCGGGTTACCGACCCGGTACTACATCGACCGTACCGCTGTGGAGTTCGGATACCTCGAACCGTCGAGCACGCAGACCCTGTGTCCGTACAAAGGCGTCACCTCGAGATACTGGTCGGTGCGCGTCGCGGACACCCTTGTGGCCGACCTGGCATGGTCCTACGAGACGCCGCTGCCCGCTGTGGCGTCGATCGCGAACATGGTCGCGTTCTACAACGAAAGGGTCGACATCACGGTCGATGGTATCGAATTGGCCCGTCCCGCAACCCATTTCAGTTAGCAGGCGGGGCTCAGCCGACCTTTTGCAGCTGGAACGGGCTCTGCGTCACCACGCCGCCTGCGCAGCCGTAATTGGAGTCCGACGACAGCACACCGGCCAGCGTGGTCGGGTCGACCGACATCGATACCACTGCCGGTTCATAGTGCCCGTCAGCGCAGGTCAAACCGCCTGGCTTCGAGACGGTGAAGTTCCAGCGGCCACCGCTGAGCGTGGCCGGAGTGGACCAGCCCTGGTTGCTGGTGACCGTCCCGGTGCAACCGGCAGGGGCGCAACCCGTCACGAAGGTCCACACGTTGTAAGGGTCACCGTCCGATGAGCCGTAGGTGCCATTGAGTAGCGGTGGGTCGGCAGCCGCCGCGCCGGCGAATGCGACGCCCGCAATCGCCGCGAGAGCGGCAGCTACTGTGCGGAGAACCTTCGTCATAGTGATCAGGAATTTAACGGCCCTGTCTGCCCGCACGTGGCTAGGGCGGCGTGTGATTCCCGGTTGTGCCCAGCATGAGGCCGAATCGAGATCTGAGGTGCGAACCGCAAGAACATTCGTGCGACCAGGGGTGCGGCGAACAGCATCAGCACCACACGGATCACCTGGGACGCCATGACGAACTCCACGTCGCAGTCGGATCCGATGGTGTAGCCGAGCACCGCGTAGATGCCGCCGGGGCTGGTCGCCAGATAGCCGTCGAGTTGGCTGAGTCCGGCGACGTCGGCCAGCACCATGCCGAAGCCGGCCACGATCAGGTTGAGGACCGCGATCAATACCAGTGCAGTGGGCAGGATCCGGCGGATCGCGCGAAGTGATTCACGGTCGAACTCCAGCACGGTCTGCCACACGAAGAGCAGCGCCGCAGCCTGGACCAGCATCACAGGAACGTCAAGACCGCTGATCAATCCGCTGAATTCCAGCGCAATGGTGATCGCCATCGGGCCGAGCAGCCCGGCACCGGGCAGGCGCACCGCGCGGCCGGCCGCCGCGCCGACGACCACGAGCACCGCGATCAGCGGCAGGCTGAAGAACATCGGCAGGATGTCCACGGCATCGGAATGCGATGCGTCGGAACCGGATCCGCCGTAGATGACCGCGACGACAAAAGGCATGGCCGCGGTGATGAGAGCGACGCGTAGATACTGCACCGCAGCGACGACACGATCGTCGGCGCCCAACTCGCGGGCGATGGACACCACGCCGGACGAACCGCCTGCGACGAGCGAGAGCGCACCCGTCAGCGGGCTGATACCGCGGTGCATGCTCAGCAGCGCGCCGCCGGCGATACAGATGGCCAGTGTCCCGACGGCCACGCCCAGGAGCGCCACCCACTCCGCAGCATCGAGCGAGGAGAACGACACGTCGCGAACCAGAAGTCCGGTGGCCACCCCGAGCACACCCTGCACCGCCAGGGTCGACGCCGGCACCGCCTGCGGCGCGTGGCGCGACAGGGTCCAGGCCAAGATTCCGCAGACCAGGGCCGCTGCGACGAGCTCGATGGTGTTCACGGGCTCAGGTTCTTACGACGTTCTTGGTGATTCCTAAAAGCGACGGTGTGCACGGCTCCAAGAAACTTCAAAGAATTGGCCGCCAATCTCGTGTCACGCATCCCGGCGATACACGAAAGGAGACCGCAGATGCACACGCTGGCGAAAAGAGAAGGAATCCGTACCCGCAGGCCGATGATCGGGTCCACGGTGTGGGATCGCGCGACGTTCGACGACGAGTCCTACGCGGTCACGGTCGAGCCGCACCAGGCCGAAGCTTGCCTGCACATCGTTTCTGAGCTGCGGCGACGCGGCAAGCGGATCGACACCGTCGAGCCCGCCGACTTCGTTCACCCCGGGCTGGCTGAGTTGGCCCAGGTCATCAGCAAGCACGTGCACTCCGTCGCCGGCTTCGTCCTGCTGCGCGGGCTGCCGTCAGGCGGATGGACCGACGAGGAAGCGTCGATGCTTTACTGGGGCCTCGGCACCTACTTGGGCCGGCCGCTGCCGCAGAACCGGGCCGGCGATCGCGTGTACCTGGTTCAGGACACCGGCGCGACGCTGATGGAGGCGCGCGGCTCGAAGACAAATCTCGGGATGATCTACCACACCGACTCGGCGGCTGCCTTCGTCGGCAGCCGTCCCGACATCCTCGCGCTGATGTGTCTGCGGAAGGCCCTGTCCGGAGGTGAATCGCTGATGGTCAGCGGTCACACCGCCTACAACATCCTGCTGTCCACCCGGCCGGATCTGGTGGAGGTGCTCTACGAAGAGTTCCTCTTCGACCGGTCGAAGGACACCGCGGAGGGCGAGGACCCGGTGTCGCGCGGACCGGTGTTCACCGACACCGAAGAAGGTGTGGCCGTCCGCTACAACCGCTTGCACATCGAACTGGGACACCATCTTTCGGGCACTCCGCTCACCGCGCTGCAGCGTGAGGCGCTTGATGCATTCGATGTGATCCTGAACGATCCGGCGAACGCGATCGATTTCACGATGGAGCCCGGCGACGTCTTCTTCGCCGACAACAACACCGTGCTCCACAACCGCAATGCCTTCACCGACGCAACCGAGGTCGAGAACCGACGCTGCTTGGTGCGACTCTGGCTCGCCGCCGGGTCGGCCAAATACATGTGGAGCCGATGACGGGAATCGACGCCGTGTTTCAAACCAGCGCGGAACCTGGCGCGCGACCTATGCCGACGTTTGGTGTCGCGGGATGATCATCACGGGGACGGGAGCATGGCGCAGGATCTTCGAGGCGGCCGAACCGAGAAAGACTTGAGCTGCCTGTCCGGCTGCGCCGGATCCGAGCAGGAGCATGTCGCCGGCTTGCCAGGGGACGTTCTCGACGGCCTCTCGCCAATCGTGGCCGCTACCGACCACGACATCCACGTCGGGAACCGAGATTCGATTGCGAACCTCGTTGAGCTGCTTGACAATATCGTCCATCGTCCGGCGCGCCCACTGTTCGACGACCAGGTCTTCGGCCGAACGCTCGATCTTGCCGCTGAACACCGCCACCGGCCGGACGGTGAACGAGACGATCCGCAATTGGACCGGCCAAAGGGTGGTCAGTTCGGCAGCCGCCGGGATGAGGCCGTGGATGTCGGCTTCGCCTCCGTATGCGACGGTGAGTCGTCGTATCGGCTCGGGCCCCAGGGGGTAGCCGCGCGGAGCGATCGCGACCGGCACAGCGGCGGTATGAACCAGCCGTTCGGTGACGCTGCCGAGCGCTACCCGACCGAGTAACCCCGAAGACGATGAGCCGACGACGACCATCCTGGCGTCATGAGCGGTCACAAGGTCGAGCAAACCTGTTGGAATAGAGGTTGATTGGTGGACCACGGTGGGGATGTCCAAGTCGCTGGGCAGCTGCGCGACCACTCTCTCGAGTGATCGCGCTGCCTCCGCAGTGACATGGCGCAGGTACTCGTGCTCGACGGGATCTTCCTTGGCCGGCCAGGGCCGTTCCACGATCGCTGCGGCCACCACCTTGTCGCCGGTCCAGCGAGACAGCTGCGCTGCCAGGTTAAGGGGGGCGGTGCCCTGACGGCTCGAGCTGAAGCCGGCGATGATGGTCATGCCACCGGCTCGGCTTTCTCGGTCCGGGTGGCGACCACGTGGGTCACCGGGACGCTGTATGCGTCACGCGCGCGGTCCACGACGTCGAACCGATTCCAGACGGAGTCCTCGGGCGGCAGTGTCGATATGACGATTTGATCCGGCCGGAATGAGTCTACGGCGCCGGCCAGGGCACGCAGCGGCCGATAGTCACCCAATTCACCGTCGGCATCGAGGTTCTCGGAGCGCAGGACGGCCAGCGTGTCGTCCAGTCGCTGCTGCGCAACGACCCTGGTCGCTTCCTCGACGTCGAGCGGTCCGTGGGTGGCTGCGGTTCCTGTCTCGATCGGGCTGGCCGGAACGATGACGTGGTACTTGGCAGTCCTGTCCGCGCCGATTCGGCGAAGCTCGTCGAGCAACTCCCGCGATCCGACTGTCTGGTTGGCCATCACCAGCACGCGATGAGGGCGCTCCGTCGGGGCGACTTCCTCGACGGCTGGACGGCGATTCATGTACCACCGGTTCGTCAAGAACAGCGCGATCACGACGGCCCATGACAGCAGGCTGAGTGTCAACGCCTCCCTGTTGGTGCCGCCCTGCATTCCCATCTGAATCAGGATCGCCAGGATCGCGCAGGCGGTGAGGATCGACAGCACCGGGAACAGCCACATCTTGACCCGAAGCTGCGACTCGTCTGCGCGCCGGCGCAGCACGATCTGGGAAATCGCGATGAGCAGGTAGACGAACAGGATGACTGCGCCGCTGGAGTTCAGCAGAAACGCGAAGATGGTGTCCGGCGAGATGGCAGCGGCGATGACGCACAGGAAGCCGATCACCGAGGACGCGAGAATCGCGATGGCCGGAACCCCGCGGCGAGTCACCTTCACCAGTTGCGCGGGTGCCTCCCGGCGCGCGGCGAGAACGAACAACATGCGAGACGCGGTGTACATGCCCGAGTTCAAACAGCTCAGCACCGCCGTGAGGACCACCGCGTTCATGATGTGGTCGGCGTAGGGAATCCCCATCTCGGTGAACGCGGCGACGAAGGGCGACGCGCCCGCCTCTTCGTCGTTCCACGGAAGGATGACGGCGAGCAGGAAGGTCGAGCCGACGAAGAACACTGCGATACGCGTGATCACCGAGTTGGCGGCCTTGGACACTGCCCGCTCCGGATCCGACGACTCTGCCGCGGCGATCGTCGCGATCTCCGCGCCGACCATCGAGAAGATCACGGTGACCACCCCGACGGTGACGGCCGTGACACCCAGCGGGAAGAATCCGCCGTGGGACCACAGGTTGGAGAAGTCCATCCCCTTGTTTGGCCACAAGCCGAACACGAAGAGCCCGCCGAGAGCGATGAACGCCACGATCGCGGCCACCTTGATGCCGGCGAACCAGAACTCGAACTCACCGAACGACGAGACGGAGAACAGATTGGTGGCCGTCATCAAGATCATCAGGACCAGAGAGCAGAACCACAGCGGAATGTCGATCCAGTACTGGATGATCTTCGCGCCCGCGATGGCCTCGAAGCCGACGACGATGACCCAGAAGTACCAGTACAGCCACCCGACCGAGAACCCGGCCCAGTTGCCCATCGCGGCTCGGGCGTAGTCGGCGAAGGAGCCGGTTGACGGGTTGGCCACGGCCATCTCGGCCAGCATCCGCATGACCATGATGATCAGCACGCCGGCAAGGGCGTAGGCGATGAAGGCGCCTGGCCCGGTGCCGCCGATGACGACGCCGGAGCCCACGAACAGGCCGGCTCCGATGACGCCGCCGATGGCGATCATCGTCAGCTGCCGCTGGTTCAGCGCCTTCTTCAGTGTGGGTGTTGCGCTCATTGCATCCTCCGATGCTCATGCGGCAGATCGATCGCCATGACAATTCGCGCGAAGAAGGCTTGTCTTCATGATCAATTGTCTGATCAAACTGTCTTTCGATCATAAGCCGATTGGCCGCTGTGGGGGCTTGAACACCGTCGAACCGATGTCAGCCGCCCAGGCGTGACTCACCCGACGTGTGCAATTCGCCGCGGTTCATGGAGACGAACCAGAACATGGCCCAAAGAAAAAGCCCTGAACCCCAGAAACAGGTTCAGAGCTATTCCTATGTCGTGATACGTCGCGGTGGAGCCGATGACGGGAATCGAACCCGCGTATTCAGCTTGGGAAGCTGATGTTCTGCCATTGAACTACATCGGCTTGTCTGGCTCGGCCAATCCCTGCGCCAGTGATCACGAAGGCTAACACTCGAGCGGCTACGCTCGTCGCGTGCTGCTCTCCGATCGCGACATCAGGGCCGAAATCGCCACCGGACGCTTGGGCATCGACCCCTTCGAGGAAAGCCTGATTCAGCCGTCGAGCGTCGACGTCCGGCTGGACAACCTGTTCCGGGTGTTCAACAACACCCGCTACACCCACATCGACCCGGCGATCCGCCAGGACGATCTCACCACCCTGGTCGAACCGAAGGAGGGCGAGCCGTTCGTACTGCATCCCGGCGAGTTCGTCCTCGGCTCGACGCTCGAGCGCTGCTCCCTGCCCAACGATCTCGCCGGCCGCCTGGAAGGCAAATCCTCGCTCGGTCGCCTCGGGCTGCTGACCCACTCGACGGCCGGGTTCATCGACCCCGGCTTCACCGGCCACATCACGCTGGAACTGTCCAACGTCGCCAACCTACCGATCACCTTGTGGACCGGCATGAAGATCGGCCAGCTCTGCCTGCTGCGGCTGACCAGCCCCGCCGAGCACCCCTACGGCAGCTCGCAGGCCGGCTCCAAGTATCAGGGGCAGCGCGGCCCGACCCCGTCGCGCTCCTATCAGAACTTCATCAAGTCCACCTGAGGCCGTTGACTCTGCGCTGATGGCGGCCCGTGAGGCCTTTTTCGCGCCATGGCCGCAGCGTCAACGGGCACGACGGAGCCGGTGAGCTTTCGGTAACTGCGGCGAAACACGAAACATTCCGGAAACACTTTTGCCGCGCGGCTGAAACGTCGGGCCGAAATGCTCTTTCCGAACTTCGCCGAAGGAGCTGACGTGTCCGAGATCGATCCCGCCGCCACCGCATGGCTGCTGGCCGCCACCGCGATGGTCCTGCTGATGACCCCGGGTCTGGCCATTTTCTACGGCGGCATGGTCCGCACCACCGGCGTGCTCAACATGATCATGATGTGCTTCATCTCTATCCCGGCATGCACCGTCGCCTGGCTGCTGCTCGGCTACACGGTCGCGTTCTCCGAGGACGCGGGCGGTGGGCTGATCGGAAACCTCTCGCACTTCGGCATGCTCGGTATCGATCCGACGACCGTCCGTGGGTCGGTGCCCGAACTCCTTTTCGCCACTTTCCAACTCACCTTCGCGATCGTCACCGCAGCCCTCGTCAGCGGCGCCATCGCCGACCGTGCCCGGTTCTCGGCGTGGGTGGTCTTCGTCCCGCTGTGGACCGTCGCCGTGTACGCCGTGGTGGCGCACTGGGTCTGGGGTCCCGACGGCTGGCTCTTCAACCTCGGTGTACTCGACTACGCCGGCGGCCTGGTCGTCGAAATCGTCTCCGGTGCTTCGGCTTTGGCGCTGGCACTGGTACTCGGACCCCGCATCGGTTTCAAAAAGGACGCGATGCGCCCGCACAACCTGCCCTTCGTCCTGCTCGGTGCGGGCCTGCTGTGGTTCGGCTGGTTCGGGTTCAACGCCGGCTCGGCACTGGCGGCCAACGGCACCGCGGCGGCGGTCTTCCTGAACACCTTGGTCGCGGGCTGCCTCGGCATGCTCGGCTGGATCACGGTCGAGCGGTTCCGCGACGGTAAGCCGACGACCTTCGGCGCCGCCTCGGGTGTGGTCGCCGGCCTGGTCGCGATCACACCGTCGTGCGGGACGGTCAACACGCTCGGTGCCATCGTCGTGGGTCTGGCCGCGGGCATCATCTGCTCGTATGCGGTCGGCCTGAAGTTCCGGTTGGGCTACGACGATTCGCTCGACGTCGTCGGCGTGCACTACGTCGGCGGACTCGTCGGTGTGCTGCTGATCGGATTCCTGGCCGCGGAGGTGATGACCGCCGGCCCCGAGGGCCTGTTCTACGGCGGCGGAATCGCCCAGCTGGGCAAGCAGGCCCTCGCCGCCCTGGTGGTGACCCTCTATGCATTCACCGTCTCGTACGCGCTGGCCAAGATCATCGATCGCGTCCTCGGATTCCGCGTCAGCCCCGAGGACGAGACGACGGGCGTCGACTTCACCCAGCACGCCGAGACCGCGTACGCCGAGGGCGTGCACGGCCACCAGCCGGGGCGCCGGCCGACACCCAGCGGTCCTGGCAGTTTGGGACAGCGCACCGAGACCGCGGACGACAGTGCGGACTGACGGTTCCCAAGACATCTTTCTTACCGATTGAACGCCCTAGCGCATCCTGCCGTCGACCCGAGTAGGGTCGTGGTACCGGCGTCGTCGGGGCGCCGGAGCTGCCATGGATCCGGCCACGACTCGATCGCTGTCAGCAAATGCGTTTTGGCATGTAACGCACCTGCAGATCAAGTCGATGAAGTACTAGTGGTCGGCTCGTGCGGAATGCGGGGCCAATCAGAGAACTTGACGGATAGCAAACTTATTTGGAGGAGTAAGTGGACATCGTACTGGGTGTGTCGACGACACCTACGACGGTCCGCATGGTGCTGGTCGAAGGGGAAAAGGGCGACGGGGTAACCGTCGACCACGACTCGTTCGACGTCGCCTCTGAGGAAGGCTCGGCTAACTCGGCAGCCGATCAGGTTGTCGAGGCGGTGCTGGGCACCCAGGAGAGCGCGGCAACCGGCGGCCACCACCTCAAGGCGATCGGCGTCACCTGGAGCGACCACAGCGAGGGCGCGGCATTGCGCGATGCGCTGGCCGCCAAGGGCCTGGACGACGTGATGCTGGTATCCGCGAGCCACGCCGCGGCGTCACTGGCGCAGGCCGCTGGCCGCGCGGTCGGATACGCGACCACCGCACTGCTGTTCATCGACCGTGACAGCGCCACGCTGTCGGTCGTCCAGACCGACGACGGCTCGGTCGTGAAGGTGCTGAGCAGCAGTCTGCACAGCGAGGACGCGATGGGAGTGCTGTCCGAGATGGCCGCCGCCGTCGACGCGCAGGATTCGCCACCGCAGGGCATGTTCGTCGTCGGCTCCGGCGTCGACGTGTCCTCGGTCAAGGAACACCTCCGGCACCTGGTCAGCCTCCCGGTCAGCGCACCGGACGAACCCGAACTCGCCCTCGCTCGCGGTGCGGCCCTGGCCGCCGCCAACGCTCCGGCCATGGAGTCGTCCACCGTCGGCCTGGCCTACTCGCTGGACCCCGATGGCACCACCGCAGGCTCGGTCCTCGCCGGCCTTGCCAATGCGGAGACGCAGCTGCGGGCGGTCGGCTCCGATGGGGCGGCCCTTGATGACTATGACCCCCGGACCGACATGCAGCTGGCCGAGCCCGAGCGCAAGCCGTTCCTGCTGGTCGGCAGTGCGCTGACGTCCATCTTCGTCGTCGGCGTTGTGGCGCTGGTCATTTCCTTGGCGGTGAGCATCCGTCCGACGGCCGACCAGCGGCCGAACCCCGGTCAGAACGCGCTGGTTCCGACCACGGTCGTACCCGCCGCACCGGCTCCCGCGCCCCCTCCGGCGGCGAAGCCGGTCGAGGCGCCCCCGCCGCCGCCCGCGGCGCAAACCATCAAGCCTCCGGTGCCCGTGGCGCAGCAGGTACCGCAGGCACCTCCGCGGACCGTGTACGTCGAGGCGCCGGCACCCGCGGCACCACCCACGGCGCCCGCGGCACCGCCCCCGGCGCCCGCGGCTCCGGTTCCCGTGCCGGCGCCGCCGCCGGTCTACACGCCGCCGCCGGTCTACAACCCGCCGCCGTACTACCGGCCGTGGACGCCACCGTGGCGCCCGACGTATGTACAGCCGAAGCCGTGGACTCCGCCATGGAGCCCGCCGTGGGACAACGACGAGCCAGAGAGCCCGCAGCTGCCCGACATTCCGCAGATCCCCCAGGCTCCGCAGCAGCAGTACCCGCAGCAGCAGTACCCGCAGTCGCCGTCGCGGAACGGCTCGGATAACGGCTCCAATTCGCGCGGTGGTTCTCAATACCCGGGATCGGGATACCCGGGATCGGGTTCGTCCGGCCGTGGCGGCGGTGGTGGCGGTGGTGGCGGAAACAACTGCTTCCTGATCTTCTGCAGCTAGAGGCAGGCCGCGTTCACTCGTAACCTACCGTTGGTGTGCTGCTAAGTGTCGCGTAGCAGTTAGCTCATCGGGGCTGCCTAAAGAGGTGGTATGCGATGCGCAGTATTCGGCACGGGCTATCTCGGAGCGACACACGCCGCCGGTATGGCCGAAATCGGGCACGACGTGATCGGTGTCGACATCGACCCCGGGAAGATCGCCAAGCTCGCCTCCGGCGACATTCCGTTCTACGAACCCGGCCTGCGAAACATGTTGGCCGCCAACATCGCTGCGGGTCGACTCCGCTTCACCACCGACTACGACGCTGCCGCTGAATTCGCCGATGTCCACTTCCTCGGCGTCGGAACTCCGCAGAAGAAGGGCGAATACGGCGCGGATCTGCGGCATGTGCACGCCGTCATCGACACGCTAGTGCCGCGCCTGGCTCGATCAGCGGTCATCGTCGGTAAGTCCACGGTCCCGGTGGGCACCGCCGCCGAACTCGCCGAACGGGCGCGGGCATTGGCGCCGGCGGGCATCGACGTCGAGGTGGCGTGGAATCCTGAATTCCTCCGTGAAGGCTTCGCCGTGCACGACACGCTGCATCCCGACCGGATTGTCCTTGGCGTGCCGAAGAATTCGGTGACCGCCGAACCCGCCGTCCGTGAACTGTATGCGCCGCTGCTGGATGGGGACGTGCCGTTCCTGGTCACCGACCTGCAGACCGCGGAGCTCGTCAAGGTGTCGGCAAACGCGTTCCTCGCCACGAAGATCTCCTTCATCAATGCGATCTCGGAGGTGTGTGAGGCGGTCGATGCCGACGTCACGATGCTGGCCGACGCGCTGGGTCACGACTCCCGGATCGGGCGGCGATTCCTCAACGCGGGTCTCGGATTCGGCGGCGGCTGCCTCCCCAAGGACATCCGCGCGTTCATGGCCCGCGCCGGGGAGCTCGGTGCCAATCACGCGCTGACGTTCCTTCGGGAGGTGGACAGCATCAACATGCGCCGTCGCACCAGGATGGTGGAGCTGGCCACAACCGCTTGCGGTGGTTCACTACTCGGCGCGAACGTCGCGGTGCTCGGCGCGGCGTTCAAGCCCGAGTCCGATGACGTGCGCGACTCGCCGGCACTCAACGTGGCGGGCATGTTGCAACTCAACGGCGCCACCGTCAACGTGTACGACCCCAAGGCGATCGAGAACTCGCAGCGTCTGTTTCCGACACTGAACTACTCAACGTCGGTGGTGGAGGCCTGTGAACGCGCCGACGCCGTGTTGGTGTTGACCGAGTGGCGCGAGTTCGTCGAACTGGATCCCGCCGAGTTGGCCGATACCGTACGCGCCAAAGTCGTTGTGGACGGGCGCAATTGCCTCGATGCCGAGCGGTGGTCGGCCGCGGGCTGGCACGTGTACTGCCTGGGTAAGAGCCCGCGCGCGGTCAGTCCGCCGTCGCTTGTTTGAGCATTCCGTCGAAGCCCTGCCACAACAGCATGAACACGAGTTCGACGACCCGCTCGCGCGGCACATCGCGATTGTCGTACCACCAGCTGGCGACTCCGTGACATGCCGCCTGGGTGGCCCTGGCCAGGATCCACGCCGCCTCGTCAACGGTGATGCCCTTCACCGGTTTTGAATCGCCCGCTCCGAATCGGATCAGATCGGCGATACCGGCGGTGCCGCGGTCGGCCAACTCCTGCCGCACTTCGGCGATCTCGGGGTCGGCAGGTACGTCCTGATGGAAGACGCGCCAGATGAACGGATCCTCCTCGACGAACGCGAAGTAGTTCGCGATGCTGGCGCGCACCAGCTCTTCGACCGTCGCGCCTTCAAGGCGACGCAGCGACCGCTCCCGCAGCTGCTCGGCGTGCGCCAGCAGGAGCGTCACGTGCAGGTCGCGCTTGGAGCCGAAGTGGTCGTAGAGCACGGACGGAACGACGCCTGCCCGCGCGGCGATGTCCGACATCTTGGCGGCGGTATACCCGTGCTCGGCGAAGACCTCGACGGCCGCGTCGAGGATGCGGGCCCGGCGCTCTTCGGCGGGTATCCGCTTCCTTGCCATACCGAATGATAATTCGGTAGGCTCCGGTTCCATAACCGAACCACAATTCGGTAAACCGTGTGGGCGGTCGACGGAGCGGAGGCTCATGGCTCAGACCACGATCAAGCAGTGGATTCACTGGCTCTCCGTACACGGCCTGATCCGGGGCTTCGCCACGGTCGTCGCTCGTCGGGGCGATCCGCGCGGGCGGCTGCTCGCCGATCCCACGGTGCGGTCGAACCCGATCGGATTCATCGAGGAGCTGCGCGCGCGTGGCCCGCTCGTTCGGTGTCGCGGGCTCTACATGACCGTCGACCACAAGGTCGTCAACGACCTACTGCGCTCCGACGACTTCCACGTCTTCGCCCTGGGGTCGAATCTGCCCAAACCGATGCAGTGGGTCGCCGATCGCACGAGATCCGATCTGCTGCATCCGATTCAGCCGCCGTCGATGCTGTCGGTGGAGCCGCCGCAGCACACGCGCTACCGCAAGCTCGTGTCGTCCGTCTTCACCGCCCGCGCGGTTGCGGCGTTGCGCGACCGCGTTCAGGAGTCGGCGAACGCCCTACTGGACGACCTCACCGACGCGGGCACCGTCGACATCGTCGATCGGTACTGCTCGCAACTTCCCGTCACGGTCATCGGCGACATCCTCGGGGTGCCCGAAGACGCCAGGCCCCGCATCCTCGAGTTCGGTGAACTCGGTGCGCCGAGCCTCGACATCGGTCTGACGTGGACGCAGTACAAGACGGTCTACCGCGGTATCAGGGGCTTCAACGACTGGCTGTCCAATCATCTGCACGAGCTGAGCCGCAACCCCGGCGACGACCTGATGAGCCAGATCATCGTGGCGTCCCACGACGCCGAGGGCGGCCCGCTGACCCATCAGGAGTTGCTCGCGACCGCGGGGCTGGTGCTCGCGGCAGGGTTCGAGACGACGGTCAACCTGCTGGGCAACGGAATTCGGATGCTGGTGGACACTCCGGAGCATCTCGACACGTTGGCCGAGCGTCCCGAGCTGTGGCCGACAGCGGTCGAGGAGGTGTTGCGGCTGGATTCGCCGGTGCAACTCAGTGCCCGGATCGCGATGAGGGACATCGAGGTCGAGGGCAACCTGGTCAAGCGCAACGAAGGCGTGATCCTGTACCTCGCCGGCGCCAACCGAGATCCCAACGTCTTCGACGATCCGCATCGGTTCGACATCGAACGTGACAACGCGGGGAAGCACCTGTCGTTCTCCGGCGGGCGGCACTTCTGCCTCGGCGCCGCGCTGGCGCGCGCCGAAGGTGAGGTCGGGCTGAGGACCTTCTTCGAGCGGTTCCCGGATGCGCGGCTGGCCGGTGAGGGCAGCCGTCGGCAGACGCGCGTGCTGCGCGGATGGTCGTCGCTCCCGATCTCGCTTGGTGAGGCGCGCACCGTTGTAAGTTCGTGACGTGGACTTCCGAGCCGCCCTGCTCGATCAGACCCAAGCATTCGGCGAACTGATTCGCTCGGCAGACCCATCGACGCCCGTCCCGACCTGTCCCGACTGGACACTCAAACAGCTGTTCCGACACGTCGGGCGCGGAACCCGGTGGGCGGCGCAAATCATCGCCGAACGTCGCACCGAACCCGTCGCTCCTTCGGACGTGCGCAACGGCAAGCCGCCTGACGATCCTGACGCGGCAATCGAGTGGCTCAACGGCGGACCGCAGCAGGTCATCATGGCGATCGACCAGGTCGGCTCCGACGCCCGCGTCTGGACAGCAGCGGGCATTCGTCCGGCCGGCTGGTGGATACGCAGGCTCCTGCACGAAGTGGGCGTGCATCGGGCCGACGCGGCACTCTCGCTTGGCGCCGACTACGCGATGCCACCGGACATCGCGGCCGATGCCATCAGTGAGTGGATCGAGCTGATGATGCTGCAGTCGCAACGGCTCAAACCGGCCCTCGACCGTGGGCGGACATTGCATCTACACGCCACCGACGCAGACCTCGGGCCGACGGGGGAGTGGACCATCTCCAACGACGAGCACGGTCTGACCTGGACCCACGACCACGGCAAGGGGGACGTCGCGCTGCGCGGACCCGTCAGGGACCTGCTGCTGGCGCTCGTGCGGCGAGGCCAGGTATCAGAGCTCGACATCGAGGTTTTCGGGGACGAGGCGGTGTGGGACGCATGGCTGCAACGCACGCCGTTCTGATTGGCGTATTTTCACGACCATGACCACTTCGGAGATCGCGACCGTACTCGCTTGGCATGACGCGCTCAACGAGCAGGACCTCGACACCCTCATCCAGGTTTCCAGCGACGACATCGAGTTCGGCGACGCGAGCGGCGCGGGACAGGGACACGCCGCGCTGCGCGAGTGGGCGAGTTCCCTGGCGACCTCGGCGGCCGTCCCCGGCCGGATGTACGTCCGCGATGGTGTCGTCGTCGCCGAGGAGGAAGACGGGAAGGCGGCCGCGTTCCGTGTCGTGCACGACCACGTCACGTCGGTGTTCCGGCACGACGATCTTGCGTCGGCGCTGGCCGCCACCGAGCTGAGCGAAGGGGATCTGGCGGGCTGATGCGGGGGATCATTCTGGCCGGGGGGTCGGGGACGCGGCTGTACCCGATCACGATGGGCGTGAGCAAGCAGCTGGTGCCGGTGTACGACAAGCCGATGATCTACTACCCGCTGTCCACCTTGATGATGGCGGGGATCCGCGATATCCAGATCATCACCACCGCCGATGACGCCCCAGCGTTTCACCGATTGCTGGGGGACGGTTCACAATTCGGCATCAACCTCACCTACGCCGTACAGGAGAAACCCGACGGCCTGGCGCAGGCGTTCATCATTTGCGCCGACCACATCGGAAACGGTTCGGTGGCACTGGTGCTGGGGGACAACATCTTCTACGGACCGCGCCTGGGCACCAGCCTCGGACGATTCCAGGAAATCAGCGGCGGTGCGGTGTTCGCGTACTGGGTTGCCAACCCGTCCGCGTACGGCGTGGTGGAGTTCAGCGACGACGGCCTCGCGCTTTCGCTGGAGGAGAAGCCCGAGACGCCGAAGTCGCATTACGCGGTGCCGGGGCTGTACTTCTACGACAACGACGTCATCGAGATCGCGCGCGGGCTGAAGCCTTCGGCGCGAGGCGAATACGAGATCACCGACATCAACCAGACGTACCTCAACCAGGGTCGGCTCTCGGTCGAGGTGCTCGCCCGAGGTACCGCGTGGCTGGACACCGGGACCTTCGACTCACTGCTCGATGCGAGCGACTACGTGCGCACCATCGAGCGCAGGCAGGGATTGAAGATCAGCGTCCCCGAGGAAGTCGCCTGGCAGGTCGGCTTCATCGACGACGAGCAGTTGGCCACGCGCGCAAGAACTCTGCTCAAGTCCGGCTATGGCCGGTACCTGCTGGGGCTGCTGGAGCGCTAGGAGTCGCGAGTACCGCGGCGATCGCCGTCGTCAGCGGCACCGAGAGTGCCAGGGCGATGCCACCTACTGCGGACCGTGCGATCTCGATGGCCACGCTCTCGCTGGTCAGCACGTCACCCAACGAGCGGTTCGCGACGCTGAACAACAGCAGCAGCGGCAGCGCGCTACCCGCGTAGGCCAGCACCAGCGTGTAGACGGTGCTGGCGATGTGGTCACGTCCCACCCGCATGGCGCCGACGAACACCGCCCGGCGTGAAGTGCCCCCCAGCGCGGCCAACTCGAACGCCGTCGACGCCTGTGTGACGGTGACGTCGTTGAGCACGCCGAGCGAGCCGACGATGAAGCCGGCCAGCAACAGCCCGGTGATCGACACGTTGCCCAGGTACGTCGCGACCGCGTTGTTCTCCTCTTCGGAGAGCCCGGTCAGATGAGTCAACTCGATTGCGGCCCAGGATAATACGGCGGCCAACAACAGCGACGCCAGGGTGCCGAGCAGTGCCGCGCTGGTGCGAAGGCTGACGCCGTGCGCCAGGTAGATGACCGCGTAGAGGATCGCCGACGACGCCACCAACGCGACGGGGATGGCGGCGGCCCCGTCGCGCAGGGCGGGCAGCATGAATGCGACCAGCACCAGGAACGCCACGACGATGCCGATCAGCGCGCGTAGTCCGCGCCAGCGGGCGACCGCGACGACCACCACCGCGAACGCGACGGCCAGCCCCAGCAACGGCCATGACCGCTCGTAGTCGTAGAACGAGTAGGTCGTGGCGCCGGTCGGGTCGACCTGGCGGGTGATCCGAATCTGGTCGCCGACCGCGAGCTGTGGCTGGCCGGCCCCGCCTCCGAACTCCAGCAGGGTGTTGGCGCCCGCGTTCGGTCCCGAGTCGATCGCGATGAACGCCCGCACGCATCGGGCGCCCTCGCCTTCGGCCGGCGGCGGCGGGGCCGTCAGCACGCCACCCACCGCCTGGTAGCCGCAGGTGGCCTCGGTGCTGGACACCACATGGCCCGCCTCGGTGGTGACGGCGCCGCCCGCGGCGTTCTGGAACGGCAGCGGGATGTCGACCTTCTGCTGGCTCGGCCAGAGCCAGGCGGCCCCGGCCAGCGTCACGACGCCGATCGCGATCAGCAGTGCGACGACGACCTTGGCGGCCAGCGGCCCCAGCGGCGAAGGTCCGCTCAGGGAATGCGAATGGGCGTGGGAGTGCGTCACCCGCAACAGGGTAGAGGTTGTTACTGGCGGTAACTGACGAGGAAGTTGCCCAGCCGCTCGATGGCGTTGGCCAGATCGCGGGCCCAGGGCAGTGTCACGATGCGCAGATGGTCGGGTGTCGGCCAGTTGAAGCCGGTGCCCTGGGTGACCAGAATCTTCTCCTGCAGCAGCAGATCGAGGACCAGTTGCTCGTCGTCGACGATGTCGTACACCTCTGGATCCAACCGCGGGAAGGCGTACAGCGCGCCTTGAGGTTTCACGCACGAAACCCCGGGGATCTCGTTGAGCTTCGTCCACGCGATGTCGCGCTGCTCCAGTAGCCGCCCGCCGGGCAGTACCAGATCCTCGATGCTTTGATGTCCGCCCAGCGCGACCTGAATCGCATACTGCGCGGGCACATTCGGGCACAGCCGCATATTGGCCAGCAGGCTGATGCCCTCCAGGAAGCTGCTCGCGTGTTCTTTGGGCCCGGTGATCACCAGCCAGCCGGAGCGATAACCGGCAACTCGGTAGGCCTTGGACAAACCGTTGAACGTCAGCGTCAGCAGATCCGGCGCCAGCGTCGCGAGGCTGATGTGCTCGGCATCGTCGTAGAGGATCTTGTCGTAGATCTCGTCGGCGAGCAGCAGCAGTTGATGCTTGCGCGCCAATTCGACCATCTGCTCGAGGATCTCGGTGCCGTACACCGCACCGGTGGGGTTGTTCGGGTTGATCACGACGAGCGCTTTGGTGCGGTCGGTGATCTTCGCCTCGAGATCGGCGATGTCGGGCTGCCAGCCCTGGGTCTCGTCGCACAGGTAGTGCACCGGCGTGCCACCGGCCAGCGAGGTCGACGCGGTCCACAGGGGATAGTCCGGTGCGGGGATGAGCACCTGGTCGCCGTTGTCCAGCAGCGCCTGCAGCGTCATCGTGATCAGTTCGGAGACCCCGTTGCCGAGGTAGACGTCGTCGACGTCGAATCGGGGGAATCCCTCCACCAATTCGTAGCGGGTGAACACCGCGCGGCGGGCCGCCTGGATGCCCTTCGAGTCGGAGTACCCCTGCGCATACGGCAGCGCCTGGATCATGTCGCGCATGATCACGTCGGGCGCCTCGAAGCCGAACGGGGCCGGGTTGCCGATGTTCAGTTTGAGGATGCGGTGACCCTCGGCCTCCAGCCGTGACGCGTGTTCGTGCACGGGGCCACGGATCTCGTACAGCACGTCCTGCAGCTTGGATGACTGCGTGAACGTGCGCGGCCGCGGATGCTGCCCGGCGGCATGAAACGGCACGTGGTGCGTGGTCACGTCCACAATGCTCTCATTGCCGTCCAGCGAATATCGAAAAACGCTGGTCAGCGCTTGCCGGGCGGGCGCGCGCCCTTCGCAATACCCAGACCCTTCACCGGGGCGGCAGGCGCGCCGCCGTTGTCGTCCGCGGAAGGCTCGGGCGCAGGGCTGGATTCGCCGTTGGCCTCTGGTTCCGGCTGTGGCGCAGCAGGTTTCGCAGGAGCCGCGGGTGCTGCCTTCTTCGCACCGGGGCGGCGCGCACCGGCGGCGATGCCCAGGCCCTTGACCTCGGGTTCGGGCGTGGCAGGTGCCTCGGCTTCGGCCTCCGGCGCCGCCTCAGCATTTGCGGGGGCCGCGGCTTTCTTGGCTCCCGGTCGCCGCGCTCCGGCGGCGATGCCCAGGCCCTTGACCTCGGGCTCGGCGGCAGGCGCTTCGGCCTCGGCTTCGGCCGCGGGGGCTTCCGCAGGGGGGGTCGCGGTGGCCTTTTTGGCGCCGGGACGCTTGGCACCGCCGGCGATGCCGAGGCCCTTGACCGGTGCTGACGCGGCGGGCTTGTCGTCGGCGGGCTTGTCGTCGGCGGGGGCGGCGGCCTTCTTGGCACCGGGACGCTTGGCGCCCCCGGCGATACCGAGTCCCGTGACGGGCTTGGAGTCCGCAGTCGCGGTGGACGCCTTGGCCTCGGGTTTGGCCGCTTCCTCGTCGGCCTCGGTCTTTTCCTCGACGGCCGGCGCGGCCGCTTCCGCGCGGCTTGCGCGCTCTTCGGCTTGCTTGGCGGCGGTGCCCTTTTCGGGCAGCGTCACTGTGCTCGTGTCCAGGGACTCCAGCAGCAGCTGTGCCACGTCCTTGACTTCGGCCTTGGGGACATCCCTGGTCGCGGCGACATCGTCCACACCGTCGGTGATCATCACGCGGCAGAACGGGCAACCGGTCGCGATCGTGGACGCGGTGTCCATCGCCTCTTCGGTGCGTTCCACGTTGACGCGCTTGCCGATGTGCTCTTCCATCCACATCCGGGCACCGCCCGCGCCGCAGCACAGGCCGCGGTCGGCGTGCCGCGGCATCTCGGTGAGCTTGGCCCCGGACGCCCCGATGAGCTCGCGTGGCGCCTCGTAGACCTTGTTGTGCCTGCCGAGGTAGCAGGGGTCGTGGTAGGTGACATCGACCCCGCCGTCGGCGGGCTTCACCGGTACCAGCTTCTTGTCGCGGATCAGCCGGTTCAGCAGCTGGGTGTGGTGCAGCACGGTGTAATTGCCGCCCACTTGCGGATACTCGCGGCCCAGCGTGTTGAAGCAGTGCGGGCATGTCACGACGACCTTGCGGTCCACCCGCTCGACACCCTCGAAGAGCTCGTTGAGCGTCTCGACGTTCTGCGCGGCCAGCTGCTGGAACAGGAACTCGTTACCCGAGCGCCGGGCCGAGTCGCCGTTGCACGTCTCGCCCTCGCCGAGCACCAGGTACTTCACGCCCGCGGTCGCGAGCAGTTCGGCGACCGCCTTGGTGGTCTTCTTCGCGCGATCCTCGTATGCGCCCGCGCAACCCACCCAGAACAAGTACTCGTAGCCCTCGAAGGACTCGACGTCCTTGCCGTAGACCGGCACGTCGAAGTCGACCTCGTCGATCCAGTTGGTGCGGTCCTTCGAGTTCTGGCCCCACGGATTGCCTTTGTTCTCAAGGTTTTTGAACAGCACACCGAGTTCGCCGGGGAACTCAGACTCCATCATCACCTGGTACCGGCGCATATCGACGATGTGGTCGATGTGCTCGATGTCGACCGGGCACTGCTCGACGCAGGCGCCGCACGTGGTGCACGACCACAACACGTCGGGGTCGATCACGCCGCCCTGTTCGAGGGTGCCGACCAGTGGCCGGGTGGCCTGCTCGGGACCCGAACCCATGATTCGTTCGAAGCCCGATTCCGGAACGTGGTGCTCTTCGTCGTGTTTCTCGCCGCCGAGGTCCTCACCGACGCCACCCTCGGAGGTGTTCTCCAGCGGCGACTCCTTGTCACCGAGGATGTACGGCGCCTTCGCGAACAGGTGATCGCGAAGGTTCATGATCACGAGCTTGGGGGACAGCGGCTTGCCGGTGTTCCACGCGGGGCACTGCGACTGACAGCGTCCACACTCGGTGCACGTGGTCATGTCGAGGTAGGCCTTCCACGTGAAGTCCTCGATCTTGCCGCGCCCCAGGATGGCGTCCTCGGCGGGATCCTCGAAGTCGACCCGCTCGCCGTCGTACTCGACCGGCAGCAGCGGACCCAGTCCGTTGGGCATCCGCTTGAACGTGACGTTGACCGGCGCCAGGCCGATGTGGAGGTGCTTGGAGTGCAGGACGATCAGCAGAAAGACCAGCATGACGGCGATGTGCCCGATCAGCGCCAGCGTCTCGATCCATTCATTGGCGGATTCGCCGAGCGGATGCAGGATCCAGCCCATGAACTGTGAGAAGAATGCGCCATTTCCGTAGGGCAGGGCTCCGGTGTTGGCGCCGGCGCCACGGACCAGCGCGTAGGTCCAGATGACGTTGAAGATCATGAACAGGATCAGCCAGGCGCCGCCGGTGTGCGAACCGTAGAAACGCGAGTCGCGCCCGTGCTTCTTGGGCTCGCGGACGATACGGATGATCGCGAACGTGATGATGCCGAGCAGCACGGCGACGGCGAAGAAGTCCTGTAGGAAGCCGAGAGCGTCCCAGCGGCCGACGAACGGGATGTGGAAGTCGTGGTCGACGACCTGACCGAACGCCTCGACGTAGACCGATCCGAGGATGAAGAAGCCCCACATGGTGAAGAAGTGGGCGATGCCGGGGATCGACCAGCGCAGCAGTCGGGTTTGCCCGAAGACCTCCTCGAACTGCGTGGTGATGCGCTTTTTGAGGTTGTCCTTGCGGTTGTTCTCGACGCTGGTCTTCGCGCCGGACCGGATGAGGTTCGTCAGGAAGAGCACGCGCTTGAATGCGAAGGCACCGACGAGGGCGAGCATCAGGACCACGGAGATGATCCTGATCAGCATCTGCGTTTCCACCGCGCGCCTCCCGTCCTTAAGTTACTCAAGGGTAACTTATCTGATGTTACCCGCCAGTAACTTTCGCTGCATGCCTGCTCATAGTTACACCACAGCTGGATTCAGGTCTACGCAGGCTGACCTAACTACGGTTCGCCACACTCACCGGATGGTTATCGGGGCTGCCGGTTCCGCCGGCGCTGCCGCTGACACTGGTGGCAGGAATCACAGGTCTCAGCCCTGCGGTGCGACCATCGCACGCAACATCGACAACATCTCCGAACGCGATTCGGCGCCCAGCCGTCGCCGGATTCGCGCGACGTGATGCTCGACGGTCTTCGCTGAGATGAACAGCTGGGTGCCGATGTCTCGGTACGGCATGCCGAGCAATAGGAGTTCGGCGACTTCGCGCTCGCGGTCCGACAGTTTCGTCGCGGCCGGGCGGGTGGGACCGGGGTGGCTGTCCACGGCTGCCGACGTGTCGAGGCTCTGCGTCGCATCCAGTGCGGTGGTCTGTTTCAGGTCGCGAGCCAGCTGCAGCATCGCACCCGAGACGCGGCCGTCGGGCGTGTGCAACGCGGCCTGCCCCGCCAACCGGGTGGCATCCCAGGTGAGCCCGAACTGTGACAGCCCGCGCGCCGCCGCGCCGACGTCGTCGGTGTCCACGTGGTTGGCGAGCACCCGCAGCCACGTGCGGCCCGCGGTGGCCAATGCCTTGGCGAACGGGCTGTGTGCGGCGGCGGCGGTCAACGCCTGACCGTGCGGCGCCACCGCCTCCGGTGAATTGGTGAGGATCCCCGCGTGCACACCGGCCCAGCGCAACGGCACCGACCACAACAGCGGGTTGCCGAGCGAATCCAGCAGGGCGAACGCCTCGTCGAGGGTGTGCTGCAGCCGGTCGATCTGACGCAGCCGGGCCGCGGCCACCCATAGCTCACCCAACGGCAGCAGGGAGAACAGGTCCATCGAGTACTCGGCGAGCACTTCGGCCGCCGCATACCAATGCTTCTGTACCGCGCCGCTGTCGCCGCTACGGCGCGCGATCGCCGTCTGCAGCGCCGACGCCCACAGCGCGTCGCGGCGGTGCAGCGCATCAGCGTCTGCGGCAACGGCGGCGACGTCGGCCGTCGCGGCCTGTAACTGGCCGTCGAGCATCCGCACCCAGCCCAACAACAGCCGGTGTCTGCGTGCGGCGAACGTGGTGTTCTCGGGGCTTTCGTCCAGTGATGTCCGCACGGCACGGCCGATCACGCTGCGGGCCCGTACGGGGTCGCCGCCGTGCAGGGCGGCGAGCGTCACCAGCGCAGCGGGGGTGTCGGGGGCGACGCCCGTCGGCGACTGATCGGCGGTGATCGACTGGCCCAGCCGTGCGACCGCCGACGGGTAAGGAGCATCGAGGGACATCAGGAGCCCCTCGGCGAGGCTGCGGGCGGCGCGCGAGGTCGACGTCGGCGGGCCCGCGCTCTCGGCGCTGAGCGCCATCCGCGCTGCGGGCAGATCCCCAACCGCAAGTGACACGATGGCGCCCGCCGAGCCGACGAACGCGTCCGGATAGGGTCCGAGCCAGCGGAAGATGTCGGCGGCCTGCGCGGAGCTGCCATCGTGCGCAGCGATGCTGGCCGCGATGCGGACCGCGGCCGCGCGTTCAGCCGCGTCGTCGGACCCGAGCAGCTCGTCGGCTATCCGGCCCGCGGTGGCACAGTCGCCCGTCAGGGCGAGCGCGTCCGCCAATCTCGCGTTGAGCTTCGTCGCCCCTGCGTCGGATGCCGCGCGATAAAGTCTTGCCGCCCTTGCGGGTTGGCCATGACTTTCGGCCGCGAGCTTGGCCAGTGCGCTCGCCAGCCGATCGTCGCGAAGCCCGTGTTCGGCCAGCCGCAACGCGAGATCGGCTGACAGCGTGGATGATTCGATCTGAGAGACGAGCAATGCGATCTCGGTGTCGTGGTGGCGCGCGGTACCGATGATCTGTGCGATGCAGTGGTGCGCGGAACGCAGGAAGGTGTGACTGTGCGACGGCTCGATCAATCCGGTCGCGCGGGCACGGTCGACAAGTCGTTGGGCGTCCTGGGCTCCGATGCGCAGCGTCGCCGCGACGTCGTCTGGGCCCAGGCCGGGACTCAGCGAGGTCACCAGCAGGGTGTCCAGCACCGGCTCGTCGAGTCGGCGTAACCGTTCGATCAGCGCGAAGCTCGCCGCCTGCGCGATTGCCGACGTCGGCGCCTCGCCCTCGCGGGAGGAGGCGGCGGTGATCGCCGGCCCCAACAGGAACGGCAGCCCGGCCGTGGACACCATGAGCGCACGGATGAACTCGGGTGTCGGTGTGGCGCCGAGGATTTCGGCCGCGGCACGCGTCACGTCAGGTGGACTCAATGCGCCTATCGTCACGACGGGGTTCTCGCGTTCGATCGCGGTGGCCAAGGCGCGCAGCGCGGGCCGGTGCGCGAGGGGTTCCGTCGCGACGACGACCGTCGAAGCGGGATCGGCCACGCGGTCGACGAGCTGTTCGAGTTCGACATCGTCGAGCAGATGCGCGTCGTCGATCACGATGGCCGCTGCGGGATCGTCACCGCTGCGCGGCGGCCGGGTGAGTAACGGAATCCCGGCCGTACGCAATGTGTTTCGCACCGCGGCGAGGATCGACGTCTTACCGCTGCCGATGCCGCCTGCTACCAGGAGCTTCACCGGTTCGCCCGGCGCTGACGTCAGCGCCGCGATGGTGTCACGCGCGGGCGGCGGGATCTCGGTGACGTGCTCCGGCGCCGGTTTGGGCATGGATCACGTGCCGTCGTCGGGAACCACCACGTCGGGAACCACCACTGTTGTCGTGATGATCGGATCTTCGGTGGTGGTCGGAGGCTGGGTAGTTGTCGGTTGGGTGGTGGTCGGCTGCGTCGTCGTCGGCTGTGTGGTCGTCGTGGTGGTGGTCGTCGTTGTCGTCGTCGTGGTCGTTGTCGAGGTCGTCGACGGAGTCGTGGTCGTCGTGGTCGTCGTCGAGGGAGGCGGCACAACGGTGGTGCTCGGCTGGCCGTCGGATCCCGTGACGGTGATGGTCTGCGAGGTGGGTGGTCCCGCGGGCGACGGGCCGGTTTCGAAGGTCGTCGCCGTCTCGGTAACCGGACCGGTGTTGCTGGATGTGCCGGTCAACGTGACCGCGAGACCGCCGATGGCCAAGAGCACGGCCGCGGCGGCGGCACCGAACAGGATCGTCGGACGCTTGTACCAGGGCAGCGGTCCCGGTTCGGGGGTGAAGCCTTCTTCTTCGTGACTGAACTCCATCGGCGGCCTGGCCGCCGACCCGGTGGCAGCTGGGTCGAAGGTGTAGTCGTCGCCGGTGTACGGCACGGGCTCGCCGTCGCCGGCAGGGATGTCGTCCTGCGACCATGCGAGCGCACGGAACGTCGAGGAATCCGTCGCGTCGCCGGCCATGCCCGCTGCGGCCGCGCCTGCTGCACCCGCACCGGCCGCCCCCGCGACCCAGCCCGCGGTCGGGGCCATCCCCGTGGGAGCATCCGCAGCGGTGGCCATTCCGGTTGCCGCGTCAGCACCTTCGGCCAGCACCGCAGCGCCTGCGGCCACGTTCACCTGCGATTGCGGGGTTGTGACGACGGGCGCGCGCAGCCGCGTCGAGAGCTGCTGAGTCACCAACGGGATGTTCGCACCGCCGCCGACGGTCGCAACGGCCGAGACATCGGCAGCGGCAATGTTGTTGCGCTGCAATGTTTCTTCAACGGTATTGAGGAAGCCGGTCAGCGGCGCGGCGATGAGTTGTTCCAACTCGGTGCGCGTCACGCGGACATCGGATGCGAAGCCCGGTAGTTCGGCGTGGACGGCCGCGGCGGTCTCGGCGGACAACCGCTCCTTGGCCAGCCTGCAGTCGTTGCGCAACTTGGCCAACGATCCGACGGCCGCCGTGTTCGCGGGATCGGCGTCGCTCGCCTCCGCGATGCCGGCGACGACGTGGTTCAGCAGCGCCTGATCGATCTGATCGCCGGAGAAGTCGGCGTACCGCACCGTCTGACCGATGGTGTCGTAGTTGGCGCCCGCGTCGGCCAGCGTGACGCTGGTACCGCTGCCGCCGAAATCGCACAGCACCACGACGCCGCTGGACGGCAGACCCGGCGCCGACTGCAACGCCGAAAGTGCGGCGACCGAATCCGGGACCAGCGCCGGCGCGACACCGTTGGGAGCCAGGCTCGGGGCGCCGCGCAACGCGCCGCGCAATGCGCCGACCGTCGCGGCACCCCAGTGTGCGGGCACCGCGATCGCGATGGGTGCGCCGCCGCCGACGGTTCGTGCCATTGCGTCGAGGGCTTCGACGAGCACCTGCTCACCGCGGTGGGCCGAACCGTCGGCCGCGACCAACGGCACCGGATCGCCCACGCGCTCCACGAATCCCGTCAGCACCATCCCCGACGGCTGGACCGAAGGGTCCCCTGAGTATTCGGACGGCACGCCGACTTCGGCTGCTCGGTCCTCGAACACCGTGAGCACGGAACGTCGCATCACCGGGGGACGGCCCATGCGAGCCGCCACCAAATTGGTCATCCCAATGGACAACCCGAGAGAGTCGCTCATCTTTTCCTCTGCATTTCGGCCGACCATCACGATAGCGGCTCTGCAGCCCGAAACCCGGCACATCCCCCTATGCCGCGAAAACCCCTAACGTCGGGCCCCCTAATGCCCCAGGTGTAGAGGTGGGTTTCGCACCGATCTCTGCGGCGTCCGCGGTGGATAGCATCGTGACAAGCCATTTGGCTGGTGCCATCTGTCTGTCATCTATATCTGTATTGGGAAGGAGGGTGTTTCATGGCCAACTCGCTGCTCGACTTCGTGATGTCCCTCGTGCGAGATCCCGACGCCGCCACGCGCTACGCAGAAAACCCGGACCAAGCCATTCTCGACGCCAACCTCACCAACGTGACCACTGCCGACGTCAGCAACCTGATTCCGGTTGTCACGGAGTCACTGGGCGCGGCCGTGCCCAGCACGGGGGCCGAGGGCATCGTCGACATGGCCGACAACGTGTGGGCGAGCGGCGCCGCGACGGCGGCGTTCGACGCGTTCGACGACCAAGTGCCTGTTCAGGCGGTCGACGATATGCACCCGACCATCACCGAGTATGCCGATTCTTCGGATGACGTGCTGGACTCCGGACTGGATGCGCTGCACGACTCGAATATCCCCGGGGTGGTCGGCGCCGACGACGGGTCACTGCAATTCGACCAGCCGATCATCGACGACCTGCCGGTGTTCGACCTGCCGGCCGACGGCCATCTCAGCGATACCGTGATCGAGGTCGCCGACATGGATTCCGACCCGTCGGGATACGACATCTTCTAACCCCTCACCACCACGACTGCGCGGCCGCAACCGGCCGCGCAGTTTTGTTTTCCGCCCGCTGCGATCACGACCCCCTAACAACCCCCTAATCCCCTAACGTGGGTCGATGACCCATCCCGAGGTGCCTCGCCGCAGGCAGGGGTTTCGACCCCGTTTCAGGGGAGTCGGCTGGTCCCTAACGTGGTCATCAGTTCGCCGGACAGCCCGGTGACCAGCTTCCGACAACACGACCGAAGGACGACAGAAATGACGAACGTAATCGACTGGCTCCTGGACCTCTTCCGTGATCCGATCCGGGCCCAGGAATTCATCGCGGACCCGGCCCGCTCGATGGCCGCGGCCAACGTGTCCAACGTGACCGCCGCTCAGGTGCAGGCGGTTGCCGCGACGGTCGCACCCGCTGCAGTCCTGCACGGCGGCGGCGATCCCGTATTCGGGCTGCAGCAGGCCGTTGCCCAGACCCACGGCATCGCCTTCGCCCCGCAGCGCCAGACCGACCTGCTGTCGAACAACGACACCAGTTTCATGAGCCCCGAGACCAACATGTCCAACACGACGGGTCAGGACTCGCAGCAGGGCGTCGGCAACTTCGACCTGGAATTCGGTGACATCACCTTGGGTGACAAGACCAGCAACACCGCCACCAATGGTGGTGTGGTCAACACCGGCACCGCGGGCGATATCGACGCGACCCATGTCGACGGTGACGGCAATGTGGTCGGTGACGACAACGAGAACGTCAGCACCGGCGACATCGACGATTCCAACGTCAACATCGGTGAGGACAACGACATCGACGACAGCGGCGACCAGACCGCCGGCGGCGACATCATCTCCGACAACGAGGGACCCGTCATCAACGACAACGACATGAGTGGTGGCAGCGGCGGCGGCGCGGCCGGCGGCGACGGTGGCGGTGGCCTGATCGGCATCGGCAACGACGGCGGCAGCGCGTCCGGCGGGGCCGGTGGCTCCGGCGGCGGCATCGTGATCGTCGACAACGACACGACCACTGTCGGCGGAAACCAGACCACGGTCGACGACTCGGTCGACAACTCAGGTCAGGACAACTCGGTCGACAGCTCGGTCGACAACTCCGGCCAGGACAACTCGGTCGACAGCTCGGTGGACAACTCGGGTCAGGTCAACAGCAGCATCGACACCAGCGTCGATGTGGACAACTCGGTCGACGCCGGTCTGTTCTGACGTCGAGCACCAACGCCACTGGCGGGGATCGAAAGCCGATCCCCGCCAGTTCGCGCATCTACCGTTAGTGCTGAGCCGTCTCCGGGCACCAGAAGGACTTCATGACGCAACCGAGTGACCCCCGCAATACCAAGGTCATCGTCGAGTTGATCGACCACACCAGCAGGATCGCCGACGTCAACGAGCGCGGCGACTTGGTCGAACGCCTGGCCAGGGCCAAGGCGCGGATCACCGATCCGCAGATCCGGGTGGTCGTGGCCGGACAGCTCAAACAGGGCAAGAGCCTGCTGCTCAACTCGCTACTCAACGCTCCGGTCGCGCGGGTCGGCGACGACGAGAGCACCGTGCTGCCGACGGTGGTGTCCTACGCCGAGAACACCTCGGCCCGGCTGATCGTCGCACGCCCCGACGGTGCGGAGCCGGAAGCCATCGAGATCGAAATGGCCGACATCAAGACCGATCTGCGCCGCGCCCCGCAGGCCGGCGGCCGCGAGGTGTTGCGGGTCGAGGTCACCGCGACGGGCCCGCTGTTGAAGAACGGATTGGCGTTCGTGGACACGCCCGGCGTCGGTGGGCACGGCCAGCCGCACCTGTCGGCGACGTTGGGGTTGTTGCCCGACGCCGACGCGGTGTTGATGTGCAGTGACACCAGCCAGGAGTTCACCGAACCCGAAATGACCTTCATGCGGCAGGCTTTCGGTATCTGCCCGGTCTCGACGATCATTGCCACCAAGACCGACCTGTATCCCCACTGGCGCGCGATCGTCGAGGCGAACAAGGCCCATCTCGACCGGGCGGGCCTGTCGATACCGATGATTCCGGCGTCGTCGCTGTTGCGTAGTCACGCCATCCAGCTCAACGACAAGGAACTCAACGCGGAGTCGAACTTTCCGGCCATCGTGAAGTTCCTCACCGAGCAGGTGCTGTCGCGGCAGCGGGATCACATCCGGGACCAGGTGGTTGCCGAGATACGGTCGGCTGCTGAACATCTGACGCTCAAGGTCAGCACCGAGCTGGCGTCGCACAACGATGCGGATGTGCGGGCCCGGCTCACCGAGGATCTGGAGCGGCGCAAGGAGGAAGCACAGGAGGCGCTGCAGCAGACAGCGCTGTGGCAGCAGGTGCTCAACGACGGAATCGCCGATCTCACAGCCGATATCGATCACGATCTGCGCGGCCGCTTCCGGATCATCGGCCAGCACATCGAGAAGGAGATCGACAACTGCGACCCGACGCAGCACTGGGCCGAGATCGGGACCGAGCTGGAGAACGCGATAGCCACCGCGGTCGGAGACAACTTCGTCTGGGCGTACCAGCGTGCAACGGTGTTGGCCGAAGAGGTGGCCCGCACCTTCACCGAGGCCGGCCTGGAGGCCGTCAAGATGCCGCAGATCGATGCGCGCGAGATGGGCGCCAGCCTCGGCGAGATCAAGTCGCTGGCCAATCTCGAAGCCAAACCGGTCGGCAAGGCACGCAAGGTCGGGATCGGTATGCAGGGCTCGTACGGCGGTGTCCTGATGTTCGGCATGTTGACGTCGTTCGCAGGTCTGGGCATGTTCAATCCGCTGTCCCTCGGTGCCGGTCTGCTGATGGGCCGCAGCGCGTACCGCGAGAACATGGACAACCGCATGATGCGGGTGCGCAACGAGGCGAAGCTGAGCACGCGCCGGTTCATCGACGACGTTTCTTTCGTCGTCAACAAGGAGTCGCGGGATCGGCTCAAGGGTGTCCAGCGCCAACTGCGGGATCATTACCGTGGTATCGCCAACCAGACGACGCGATCGCTGAATGAATCGCTGCAGGCGACGATCGCCGCGGCCAAACTCGAGGAGAACGAACGCAACACGCGCGTGAAGGAACTCGAGCGCCAGCTCAACATCCTCAAGCAGGTGACCGACCACGCGGAGAAGCTGCTGTCGGAGGCTCAGTCGGCGCCCAGCTGACAGGCTTTAAGCTGGTCTGTCGATGAGCACGAGTGACCAGGTGCGCGCGATCCTGGGCGGAACCATCCAGGCCTACCGCTCCGATCCCGCCTACGCGCAGCGTCCCGACGTGCACAACGAACTGGACCGCATCGGCCGCCGGCTCAACCAGCCCATCCGCATCGCACTGGCGGGAACGCTCAAGGCGGGCAAGTCGACCCTGGTGAATGCGCTTGTGGGCGAGGACATTGCACCCACCGACGCCACCGAGGCCACCCGCATCGTCACCTGGTTCCGGCACGGTCCGACACCGAAGGTCACCGCCAACCATCGGGGTGGACGGCGCTCAAACGTCCCGATCGGCCGCGACGCCGTCGAGGGTGGTCTCACCTTCGACTTCGCCACCCTCGATCCCGAGGACGTGGTCGACCTGGACGTCGAGTGGCCCGCATCCGAACTGATCGACACCACGATCATCGACACCCCCGGCACGTCTTCGCTGTCCAAGGACGTCTCCCAGCGCACGTTGCGCCTGCTGGTCCCCGACGACGGCGTTCCACGCATCGACGCCGTGGTGTTCCTGCTGCGCACCCTCAACGCCGCCGACATCGCGCTGCTCATGCAGATCGGCGAGCTGGTCGGGGGATCGGCGGGGGCGCTCGGAGTCATCGGTGTCGCGTCGCGCGCCGACGAGATCGGTGCCGGCCGGATCGACGCGATGTTGTCCGCCAAGGACGTGGCGGCCCGGTTCACCAGCGAGATGGACAAGACCGGTATCTGCCAGGCGGTGGTGCCGGTGTCGGGGCTGCTGGCGCTCACCGCGCGAACCCTGCGGCAGAGCGAGTTCGTCGCGTTGGAGAAGCTGGCCGGGGTCGACGCAGTAGAGCTGACCAAGGCGATGCTGTCGGTGGACCGATTCGTGCGCGAGGACAGTTCGTTGCCGGTCGACGCCGCCACCCGGGCCGCGCTGCTCGACCGGTTCGGCATGTTCGGGATCAGGATCTCGATCGCCGTGCTGCGTGCCGGCGTCACCGATTCGGTGGCCCTGGCCGACGAACTGCTCGAGCGCAGCGGGCTGATCGCCCTGCGCGACGTGATCGACCAGCAGTTCGCGCAGCGGTCGGATCTGCTCAAGGCGCACACCGCGCTGCTGTCGCTGCGGCGCTTCGTGGAGAACAACCCGATCTACGCGAGCCGCGCCATCATCGCCGACATCGACCCGCTGCTGGCCGACACCCACGCGTTCGAAGAGTTGCGACTGCTCAGTCAATTACGTTCGCGGCCAACCACATTGAATGAGGACGAGATGGCGTCGCTGCGGCGCATCATCGGCGGTTCCGGCACCGACGCCGCCAGCAGACTCGGCCTGCAACCCGATGCCCCCTACGACGGGCCCCGCTCCGCGTTCGCCGCCGCCCAGCGCTGGCGCCGTCGCGCCGAACACCCGCTCAACGATCCGTTCACGACGCGCGCCTGCCGGGCCGCCGTGCGTAGCGCCGAGGCACTGGTCGCCGAGTACGCCGCCAGGGGCCGCTAGGGAGCCGGGGTCACCGTTTCGGTGACCGTGCTGGTTTCCGTGCTGATGCTGATGCTGGTGCTGACGCTCGGCGTCGTGGTGGTCGTGGTCGGCGGTGTCGTGGTGGTCGTCGGCGACTCGGTGGTCGTCGTCGGCGTGTACGTCTCCGTCACGGTCTCGGGCGCCGGCGTGGTCGTCGGCGTGACCGACCGAGAGGTGGTGGTGAGCGGAGTCAACGTCGTCTGCTCGGACGGTGCGTCACCACCGGTGATGAGCTTGGCCAGGCCGAACACGATCAACGCGACGATCACCGCGCCGAGAGCCCCGAACCCGACGAGCGCGCCCGGCTTACGGAACCACGGGACCTCGTCACCGGGCGGCGGGCCAGGCGGCTCGTCATATCCACCGCCGCCGTAGTCGGCGTAAACGGTCGGGTCGTCGTCCGGATGGTTCTGGTCGTCAGGAGATCCGTATCGCGCCACGGGGACCGATAGTAGGCGCTCAGGGATAAGGATTGAACGTACGCGTGATGTTGGTGCGTGGCGTACGCCGTGTCGTTCGGGTGGTGGGGCCTTCGTCCTCGTCGTCATCGTTGCGGGTCGTAGGCCGTCTGGTCGAACTCTCGCTGCTCGACGTCGTCTCTGACGATGAGGATGGAGATGTCGAAGGGCCGTCGATGTCGGTGGTCTCCGGCGGACTCGTGCTGGTAATCGTCTGAGTAGTGGTCGTGTCCGTTGACAGTGACGCCGTTGCCGAGAACGACGGCGTGACGAAGTCGAGAGGGGCTTCCTCGGTTTCGCCGAACTGTCGGGCCACGGCGGTCGCCGCGACGATCAATATGCCGATCACCAGGATCGCGAGAAGGCTGGCCCCGAGGAGAGTGGAGGTGCGATTGTGCCAGGGCTGCCCCTCGTCGTCGTCGATCTCCCGGCGGGCCACGGCGCTGATAGTAGTGGCGACATGCAGGTGAGCGCGTGTTCAGCGGAGCTGCGGGATTACCTCTGCGGCGAAGAAGTCCACGTGGTCGAGATCTGACATATCGAGAACCTGCAGGTAAATTCGCTGCATGCCGATCTTCAGGTAGGCGCCGAGCTTGTCGGCGATCTCGGTGGGGGTCCCCACCAGTGGAGAGTTGCTGCGCAGTTCGTCGACCGCGCGACCGATCGCGGCGGCCCGCCGGGAGATCTCTTGCTCATTTCGACCCGCGCAGATCACGAAGGCCGCGGAGTACGTCATCGACTCGGCTGCGCGTCCGGCGTCGGCCACCGCCGAGGCGACCCGCTCGAATTGAGTCTGAGCCGTTTTGAGCGGGGCGAACGGGATGTTGAACTCGGCGGCGAACTGCGCGGCGAGCGCCGGTGTCCGCTTGGCGCCGGCACCACCGATGATGATCGGTGGATGCGGCGACTGGACCGGCTTGGGTAGGGCGGGAGATTCCGCGACGGCGTAGTGGGCGCCGGCGTAATCGAACGTCTCGCCGCTCGGGGTCGTCCAGAGGCCCGTGATGATGTTCAGCTGTTCGGTCAGCCGGTCGAAGCGTTCGCCCAGCGGAGGGAACGGAATGGCGTAGGCCTTGTGCTCGGCTTCGAACCAGCCTGCGCCGATGCCTAACTCCACACGGCCGCCGCTCATTTCGTCGACCTGCGCGACAGCGATCGCCAGGGGGCCCGGATAGCGGAAGGTGGCCGAGGTGACCAAGGTGCCGAGCCGTATCGAGGTGGTCTCGCGGGCGATGCCGCCCAACGTGACCCAGGAATCCGTGGGTCCCGGTAGGCCGTCACCGCTCATGGCGGTGAAGTGGTCGGAGCGGAAGAACGCCGAGTAGCCGGCGGCTTCGGCCGTGCGGGCGACCGCCAGTTGGTCGCTGTAGGTGGCGCCCTGTTGAGGTTCGACGAAGACCCGGAAGTCCAGTGGTGAATCCACGCGCACCACCATAGGCGGTTCAGAAGACCTCGACGCCCGAGGTGTTGACGAACATGCCATGACCGGTGGCGTCGTTGGTGAACCGGGTGCCGTCTGCGGTCGCGGCGATCGTCCAGCCGAGCGCACGGTAGGTCTGGTAATCCAGGGTGACGGCCGGGATGGCGCCGAGGTTGCCGACGACCCACCGCATGCTGCCGTCGGCGGTGACGTTCACCCCGTTGGCGGGCATGCCGTTCACTTCGACGGAGTTGGTGAACTGCGATTCGCAGCCGACCTCGGCCTCGGAGATCTGGCAGCGCGTCAGACCGGATTTGGTTTCGATGAACACGTAACCGGACTCATCGGGTGGCAGTGTCGTCGCGCCGGGCAGCCCCGTCGGCGGAGGCGTGGACGGTGGTGTGGACGGCGGTGTGCTGCTCGGCGACGGCGTTCGCGTCGGCCTGGATGTCGGAAAGCTCGGTTCGGTCGGTGAGGCACTGGACGCGACGGGATTGCCCTCGACGGTTGTGGAGCAACCGGCCAGCACGGCCGCGGACAGCAGAAGCCCGGCGGCGACGCCGCCTTTCACAGGCCTCGTCGTGCGGCGCGCACGGCTTGAGCGGCTTGGGCATCGGAGAAGGTGAGCCGGGCTTCATCGCGACCGGCGACGAACAGCGTGAGCTCGCCGATGTCTCCGGTGACAGTCAAGCCGGGACCGCTGCCGACGACGGCGACTGTTTCGCCTTCGGCCGTCTTCAGAGTGACCCGGGCGGGCACTTTCCCCATGGTCAGCCTGGCCATCATGCCGACGGGGCGCCGGAGCGCCGCGATGGTCTCGGCATCGAGAGACCTTGGCTCCCAACCGGGTTGGGCCCTGCGGACGTCTTCGTGATGGATGAACATCTCATCCATGTTGGCCACCGAATCGAGAAGCTTGAACGGAGACAGTAGTGGCGGGCCCGACGAGACCTTGTCCACCAACTCGTCCCAGCCGGTGGACGATGCGGTTTTGCGCTGAACCTTGTCGGTGTAGCCGGCGAGGAACGGGATCGCGATACCGGGCGCGGCGTCGAGTCTGCGCTCCCGGACCACGAGGTGCGCCGCGAGATCGCGGGTGGTCCATCCCTCGCACAGGGTGGGCGCGTCAGGCCCGATCTCGCTCATGGTCGCCACCAGGGCGGCGCGCTCGCGCCGGGCTGCAGTCATGCCTAACCCTAGGACGACACCCAGGTTTGACTACAGCCCGGCGCGAGGATTCGATGGTCCGCTACTCCGGGTCGCTGAGAGCGAGGCTGCCGCGCAGGATGCCCTGAACCTGCACAACGTACGCACTGCCCCTCCGGTTGGCCTCTCCCCGGGGTTCGCGGGCGCGGTGAAGGACCCTGGGGTGTGCCTCCGTCAGCCATCACCGGGGTCAAGGCCGGTCGCCGCGGCGTCGTCGGCGAGGGTGAAGTAGTTCTCCTCCTCTTGTAGGAAGTGCAATCGCAGCACCGCGTGCAGCCCGTACAGACACGCGAGTAGGTCATCGACTTGGTCGGGTTGGATGCCGTTGCTGGCTCGGGCGAGTTCGACGTGTGCCGCGATGCGGTCGGACAAGCGGCGGATTTCGGCGTGCGTCCTGCTCATGGTGGCCGTCGCTTCACCGCTTCCGAGCGGACGGGCCAGCGCCGGGTACAGCCCGGACTCCTCGGCCTGCTCGTGCGGCAGGATCCGCTCCTCGAGAAAGGTGTTCGCGCGGATCACCGACTCCAGTGCGCCCCGGTCAGCGCCGGTGACCAAGCGGTCGGCCGCGTCGCGAAGTAGATCGACGGTGTCGCGCAGTTCGTCGTGCTCGGTTGCGAAGCGCCGCAACATGTTCTCCGTTTCGGCGGGCAGATCCACCTCGACGTCGGGGTTGCCGCGCAGGGCGCGAAGCGCGTTGAGGATGACGGCCACATCGATGCCCTCCTGCAGCAGCGCGCCGGCGGCGGGAGGTAACCAGCCCAGGGCGGCGATCACCATGGCCGCCAACGACAGTGCCATGCCGACCACCGCGCTCTGCACGGCGATTCGCCGTGACCACCTGGCAATGTCCATCGCATCGGCGAGGCGGTCCAGGCGATCCGTCGTCAACACGATGTCGGCGGCTTCCGAGGACGCGGTCGCGCCGCGCGCTCCCATCGCGACGCCCACCGTGGCCGCCGCGAGCGCGGGCGCGTCGTTGACGCCGTCGCCCACCATCACGGTGCCGGCCCGCTGTTTCTCCTCTCGGACCGCGGCCACCTTGTCTTGCGGGGTCTGCTGGGCGTAGACCTCGTCGAGTCCCAGCACCGTGGCGACTTCGCGGGCGGGTTCGGCGCGGTCGCCGGTCAGCATCACCAGGCGGTTGAGGCCAGCCGCTCGCAGCCGGCGAACCGTGCGAGGGGCGTTCCGACGCAACGGGTCTCGTAACAAGACGGCACCTGCCAGTTCGCCATCGACGCACACCCAAGCGATCGCCGCCGAATCCAGGCTCGCCCGGTTCACCGCGGCCCGTGCCCAATCTGCGTCGCCGGCTTGGCCGGACAGCTTCCCGACTTCAACGTGGTGACCGTCGACGGTGCCGGTGACACCGCGGCCGGCCTGCTCGCCGACTTCAGTGGGCAGTGACGGTTGCAGGCCACGGGCCAGCGCTTCGGTGACGATCGCCTCGGCGAGCACGTGCGGCGACATCTGGTCCACGGACGCCGCCCACTGAAGGATCTCTGCGGCGTCTCGGCCCGGCGCGGTGAGCACACCCACAACCATGGGGCGGCCCATCGTCAGCGTCCCGGTCTTGTCCATCACCAAGGTCGTCGCACTTCCCAGAGACTCCAGCGCGCCGCCGCTGCGGATCACCACACCGTGGCGTGACGCACGCGACAGGCCGGACACGATCGCCACCGGTGCCGCGAGTAGCAGCGGGCAGGGCGTGGCCACCACCAAGACGGCGACCGCTCGCACCGCTGATCCGGTCGCGAGCCAGGCCCCACCGGCGATGACGAGCGTCAACGGCAGGAACCAGGCCGCGTAGCGGTCGGCCAGCCGGACGATCGGCGCAGTCTCCGCACCCGCGGCTTCCGCCAGCCGCACGATGCCGGCGTAGGTGCTGTCTTTGGCGACGGCGGTGGCACGAAGCTCGAATGGACCGCCGGCGTTCACCACGCCGCTGCGGACCGGCTCACCGGCACGCCGCTCCACCTGCTCGGACTCACCGGTCAGTACGGATTCGTCCAACACGGCCAACGCGTCGGCGACGCGTCCGTCGACCGGCACGGTCTCGCCCGGGCCGACGATCAACAGGTCGTCGACCACGACGTCGGCGATGGGGACGACCCGGACCTCCGAGCCGAACCGTCGGCGAGCGAATCGCGGCGCATGCTCGAGCAACGCGCGCAGGTCATGAGTGGCCCGGCGCTCCGCGGCGGCTTCGAGAGCGCGCCCACCGGCGAGCATCACCGCGATCAGGGCGCCGGCCAGATACTCGCCGACGAGCAGAGTGCCGACCAGCGCCAGCACCGCGATGACGTCGACGCCGAGGCGTCCGTGACGCAACGTCGAGATCACCCACCACACAGCAGGTACCAGTGCGATCGCCGTCCCGACGATCCAGCAGACGTCGGCCGCCTCACGCAGACCGATCAGCCAGAGGATGCCGCCGACGGCCAACGCGCAGACGGTCACCACCACCAGGACGGGCTCGCGCAGCGATCGCCAGCGCGCGTCAACCACACGTGTCTGCTCCACACCGGGAACTGTCCTCGCGTCGACGTCGACGGGGTAGCGGCGTGGGCCACTTTCCGCTCGGTGAAAGTCCTCGACGGACAGGGCAAAAGGCCCTATCAGCCGTCGCCACCGTCGCCGCCCGCCACGCCTCTCGAAAGACGCGGGAACAAACTCGGACATCCTCCCGTTGGACCCATCGACAGTTGAGCGTGCTTGACTCAAGTCTGGGTTGACAGGATAGGGTTGACCCGAGCAGTCTTGAGTGCGGTGCACTCAGACCCCAAAGTTGGACTAATTCAGGAGGAACAACCATGGCTCGTGCGGTCGGAATCGACCTCGGGACCACGAACTCGGTCGTCGCGGTACTGGAGGGTGGCGACCCCGTCGTCGTCGCCAACTCCGAGGGTTCCCGCACCACGCCGTCCGTCGTCGCGTTCGCGCGTAACGGCGAGGTGCTGGTCGGTCAGCCCGCCAAGAACCAGGCGGTGACCAACGTCGACCGGACGATCCGTTCGGTCAAGCGTGAAATGGGCAGCGACTGGAACGTCGAGATCGACGGCAAAAAGTACACCCCCCAGGAGATCAGCGCTCGGGTGCTGATGAAGCTCAAGCGCGACGCCGAGGCTTACCTGGGCGAGGACATCACCGATGCGGTGATCACCGTGCCCGCGTACTTCAACGACGCCCAGCGCCAGGCCACCAAGGAATCCGGCCAGATCGCCGGTCTCAACGTGCTGCGCATCGTCAACGAGCCGACCGCCGCGGCGCTGGCCTACGGGCTGGACAAGGGCGAGAAGGAACAGACCATCCTGGTCTTCGACCTCGGTGGTGGCACGTTCGACGTGTCGCTGCTGGAGATCGGCGAGGGTGTGGTCGAGGTCCGCGCCACCTCCGGTGACAACCACCTGGGCGGCGACGACTGGGACGACCGCATCGTCGAATGGCTCGTCGACAAGTTCAAGGGCACCTCGGGCATCGACCTGACCAAGGACAAGATGGCGATGCAGCGGCTGCGTGAGGCGGCCGAAAAGGCCAAGATCGAGCTCTCGAGTTCGCAGGGCACGTCGATCAACCTGCCCTACATCACCGTCGACGCGGACAAGAACCCGCTGTTCCTCGACGAGCAGCTGACCCGCGCCGAATTCCAGCGGATCACACAGGATCTGCTGGATCGCACCCGCAAGCCGTTCCAGTCGGTGATCGCCGACGCCAGCATCTCGGTGGCCGACATCGACCACGTGGTTCTGGTCGGCGGCTCCACCCGTATGCCCGCGGTGTCCGAGCTGGTCAAGGAAATGACCGGCGGCAAGGAGCCCAACAAGGGTGTCAACCCGGACGAGGTTGTCGCCGTTGGCGCCGCGCTGCAGGCCGGCGTGCTCAAGGGTGAGGTGAAAGACGTTCTGCTGCTTGACGTCACGCCGCTGTCCCTCGGTATCGAAACCAAGGGTGGCGTGATGACCAAGCTGATCGAGCGCAACACCACCATCCCGACCAAGCGCTCGGAGACCTTCACCACGGCCGACGACAATCAGCCGTCGGTGCAGATCCAGGTCTTCCAGGGCGAACGCGAGATCGCCGCGCACAACAAGCTGCTCGGCAGCTTCGAGCTGACCGGCATCCCGCCGGCCCCGCGCGGTGTGCCCCAGATCGAGGTCACGTTCGACATCGACGCCAACGGCATCGTGCACGTGACCGCCAAGGACAAGGGCACCGGCAAGGAGAACACGATCCGAATCCAGGAGGGCTCCGGCCTTTCCAAGGACGAGATCGACCAGATGATCAAGGACGCCGAGGCGCACGCCGAGGAGGACCGTAAGCGTCGCGAGGAGGCCGACGTCCGCAACCAGGCGGAGTCGCTGGTCTACCAGACGGAGAAGATCGTCAAGGAACAGCGCGAAGCCGAAGGCGGATCGAAGATCCCTGCGGAGACGCTGGACAAGGTCGATTCCGCGGTCGCCGAAGCCAAGTCGACGCTCGAGGGCAGCGACATCGCAGCCATCAAGGCGGCGATGGAAAAGCTCGGTGTCGAGGCCCAGGGACTGGGTCAGGCGCTCTACGAGGCCACCCAGGCCGAGCAGGCCGCGGGTCCCGGCGGCGGTGAGTCGGCGGCCGGACCGGCCGACGACAACGTCGTGGACGCCGAGGTCGTCGATGAGGATGACCAGGAGCGCAAGTGAGCCAGAACGATTCGCACGAGCCGGTGACAGTCACCGACAAGCGGCGCATCGATCCTGACACCGGCGAAATCCGTGAACAATCCGCCGGCCCGGCCCCCAGTGGGCCGGCGCCGGGGGAGTTCGAGGGCGAGAGCCCCGAGGAGGCCGGTAAAGCCGCCGAACTGCTCAGTGATCTGCAACGGGTGCAGGCCGACTTCGCCAACTATCGCAAGCGCGCCCTCCGCGACCAGCAGCTCACCGCAGACCGGGCCAAGGCGTCAGTGATCACCCAACTGCTGCCCGTACTCGACGATCTCGACCGCGCTCGCAGCCACGGGGACCTGGAGTCCGGTCCGCTGAAGTCGGTCGCCGACAAACTCGCGACCGCCCTTGAGGGACTTGGCCTATCGGGTTTCGGTGACGAAGGCGACGATTTCGACCCCGCCCTGCACGAGGCCGTGCAGCACGAGGGCGACGGTACCCACCCCGTGGTGGGAACCGTCATGCGTCGTGGATACAAGGTCGGCGACTTGGTCGTGCGACACGCCCTGGTGGGCGTCGTCGACACCGTGCCCGATGCCGATAACCCCAACCCCGTCTCGCCAGAGGCCCCACAATCAGACGACAACTAGACACCGTAAGGAGGTGACGCGGTATGGCCCAGCGTGAATGGGTCGAAAAGGACTTCTACAAGGAGCTCGGCGTCGCCTCCGATGCCAGCGAGCAGGAGATCAAGCGGGCGGCCCGAAAGCTGCTCGCGGAGAACCATCCCGACCGCAACCCAGGAAACCAGGCGGCCGAAGACCGGTACAAAGCCGTGTCGGAGGCCAAGGAAGTGCTCTCGGATCCGGCCAAGCGCAAGGAATACGACGAAACGCGAAGGCTTTTCGCGAACGGCGGGTTCGGTCGTGGTCGTTTCGGCGGCGGAGGTGGCGGGAATTTCGGCGGTTTCAGTTCCGACGGCGGCGAGTTCAATCTGAACGATCTGTTCGATGCGGCCGGCCAGACCGGCGGAGCCAACATCGGCGATCTGTTCGGCGGATTGTTCGGGCGTGGAGCGCAACAGCCGAGGGCCAGTCGGCCACGGCGCGGCAACGACCTCGAGACAGAGACCGAGTTGTCCTTTCTGGAGGCCACCAAGGGCGTGATGATGCCGTTGCGGCTCACCAGCCCCGCACCGTGCACGAACTGCCACGGCAGTGGCGCACGGCCGGGCACCAGCCCGAAGGTGTGCCCCAACTGCAATGGATCCGGTGTCATCAACCGCAACCAGGGCGCGTTCGGGTTCTCCGAGCCGTGCACTGAATGCCGCGGCAGCGGTTCGATCATCGAGCACCCGTGCGACGAATGTAAGGGCACCGGCGTGACCACGAGGACACGCACGATCAACGTGCGGATCCCGCCGGGTGTCGAGGACGGCCAGCGCATCAGGCTGGCAGGCCAGGGTGAAGCCGGGCTGCGTGGCGCACCGTCAGGCGACCTGTATGTGACCGTGCACGTCAAGCCGGACAAGGTCTTCGGCCGCAACGGCGACGACCTCACGGTGAGCGTGCCGGTCAGCTTCCACGAGTTGGCCCTCGGGACAACGCTTTCGGTGCCTACGCTGGAAGGCAAGGTCGGCGTGAGGGTGCCGAAGGGTACCTCCGACGGCCGGATCCTGCGGGTCCGTGGCCGAGGCGTGCCAAAACGATCCGGCGGACATGGCGATCTGCTCGTCACCGTCAAGGTGGCGGTGCCGCCGGACGTCGAGGGTGAGGCCGCCGAAGCGTTGGAGGCCTACGCGAAAGCCGAACGGGCCAGCGGTTTCGACCCGAGAGCGAACTGGGCCGGTGCATGATGCCCAAGCGAGCCAATGACGAAGCGCGGACCTTTCTGATTTCGGTCGCTGCGGAGTTGGCCGGTATGCACGCGCAGACACTGCGCACGTACGACCGGCTCGGGCTGGTCAGCCCGCAGCGGACGTCCGGTGGTGGTAGGCGCTACTCGCAGCACGACGTCGATCTGCTCCGTGAGGTGCAGCGGCTGTCGCAGGACGAGGGCGTCAACCTCGCGGGTATCAAGCGGATCATCGAGTTGACCAATCAGGTCGAGGCGCTGCAGAGCCGCCTGCAGGAGATGGCGCGCGAGATCGAGCAGCTGCGTTCCCAACCCAGGTCCAAGAGCACGGCCCTGGTGGTCTGGCAGCCCGGAGCCGCTCGGCGGCGACGTACGGCCGAATAACAAACGCTAGGTCACCGTGATCGAAAAGCGAGCCGTGGAAGGCTTTTCGGGCATCGCACTGCGGTAGTCGCCGCGGCGCAGCGCGTCGGTCGGTGCGGCCATCGGCTCGATGGCGATGAAACCGTCCGTACCGGGGGCGAACAATTGTGCCGCCGGGTAACCGGTCTCGAACACGACGTCGACACGACGGTCGCCACCGGCCAGTGAGAACACCGCACCCTCGGGTACCTCGTCGAAGCCGTCGTCGTACGTCACGGACTGCAAGGACCTGGTGCCGCCCTCCCAATCGTCGTGCGCTCCGGTCGGAATGCCGCGCCCGTCCACCGGCAGATGCCGCATTGTCGGTGTCGTGAGCTGCCATTCGTCGCGCGGCACCCCGGGAATCGTGAAGTACGGGTGGTACCCGAAGCACAGTGGGACCGCGGCCGACGCCGTCGGCGTCACGGTGGTCTCGATCGTGAGCCTGCGGCCGGCCAACGCGACGCGTTGCGTGAGCACGTGAGGAAAGGGGAACGCCGCGAGCAACTCCGGCATCGCCCCGAAATCGACGGTTGCGGTCAGCGTGTTCTCCGACTGCGCGGTGACCTGCCAGCCCGGATAGGCGGCGAGTACGCCGTGGATGGGCAGACCGTGTTCGTCGGCGCGGACGCCGCCCTGACCGGGAGTCAGGGAGACGACGGCACCGTTGCTCTGATAGTCGCTGGCGCTCAACCGATTCGCCCACGGATACAGGATCGGGATGCCCATCGTCTTACCTGCGGTCACGTAGGCGTCCAGTCCGCGGCGCTGGCCGAGGAACTCGTCATCGCCGTCGGCGAGCGACGTCCCGATCATGCCCGCGGTCGGCACGAAGGTGGCTGTCATCGATGAGGATGGATCGCGAAGCGTGACGGGCTCGAGGTCGGCCATGGATGAGATCCTCCCACGCATGCCACCTCTCTAATCAGTCGCGACGAGTGTGAAGTCACTGCGAAAATCGGAGCCAAATGTCGCAGTGGTTTCACATGCGGCAACGGGTACCCGTCTCACGCGAGTGGATCGTGCTGGATACGTTCGGCTGGAGCGCCTTTGGCGAGTAACGCGGCCTTGGTGGCCTCGACCATCTCTGGGCTTCCACAGATCAGGATCTGCCGGTCGCCCCAACTGCCGTACCGCGTGACGACCGCCGGCAGCGTCCCGGTCTGGCGGACGTGCAGGCCGCGCGGTGGCTGCACGTCGGGGAAGTCGGCCGCCCACGGCGGATCGGTGTTGTACTCCGATACCGGCGTCACGGACAGCCAGGGGTTGTGCGAGGCGACCTGCCACAGTGTCTGCAGGTCGTAGAGCTCGCACGGATAGCGGGCGCCGAAGAACAGATGCACACGCGGGTTGACGGCCTTGCGGGTGAGATCCATGATCAGCGTCCGCAGCGGCGCCAGACCGGTGCCGCCCGCGACCATCAACACGTCGCCGCCGTCGCGGTCGATGTGCATTCCGCCGTGCGGGTTCGACACCCGCCACCGGTCGCCCGGCCTCGTCTCGGCGACGATCGCCGGGCTCACCATGCCGCCGGGCACGGAACGGACGTGGAACTCGATGCCCCCGCCGCGGTCGGCGGGGATGGACGGACTCAGGTAGCGCCACCGCCGCGGCCACTGCGGGACCTGGACGGTGACGTACTGGCCGGGGTGGTAATAGAGCGGACGGTCCAGTTGCAACCGGATCACCGAGACGTCCCGGGTGGCGCGGATCAGTTCGATCACCGTTCCGTCGCAGAAGGGCGGACCCTTCTCGGCGTCCGCGGCCCCTCGCATCACCCCGACGAGCAGTGCGACCGCGTCGTGGGTGGCCTCGGCGAGCCTGTCGTCCCACTCTTCGATCAGCTGGGTGCGAAGCGTCGTCAGCAGCGCGTCCTGCAGGCTGTCGTAATGCCGTTGTGTCACACCATATTTGCGATGGTCACGGCCCAGCTGCGCCAGAAAGGCCACCGGCTCCTGGGCCCGCTGGTCGACGAGTTCGCCGAACAGCCAGGTCAACGCCTTGGCAAAGGCTTTTCGCTGAGCCGTCATGTCCGGGGGGAACAGGTCGCGGACCGACATGTCGATGGCGAACCAGCGGGTGTAGAAGCGACGGATCAGTTCGTCGGAGCCGAACGCGGGGTCGACGGTGTCGCGCAGTATGCGCAGCGCGTCACGATCGTCGAGTCCCACGTCGTTCGATAGTAAGCGCCGCCGCGACGATCAGTGCCAGACCGAGCAGCGACCAGCAGATCAGCACCACGACCGGCAGCGTTCCGCCGGCTCCGCCGAAGAACGCCGTCGACCGCAGCAATGTGGCGTTCGCACCCTGCGGCAGCCATTGCCCCAGTTGACCCCAGCCGCTGGGCAGCATCTCCGGTGCGCTGTTGAGGCCCGATAGCGGATTGCCCAGCAGCATCGCCACCACCGCCCCGCCGATCAGCCCGGCCCGACCGAACAGTGATCCGAGCCCGAGGACGAACAAGGCCATGGCCAGCACTCCCAGCGTCAAACCACCGGCCACACCCCAGAAGTTCGCGTCGATCGAACCAAACACGTACTTCAGCAGTGCGGCCACCGACACGCCTGCCGCCCCGGCGAACACCACCGTCGCGATGAACCGGGTCCACACCTCATGCTTGAGCGCGAACATCAATGCGATCGCCGGTAGCAGTCCGGCCAGTGTGATCGGCAGCGCGGAGGCGGCGAGCCCGACGCCGCGCGGATCATCCGCGGTCGGCGGTGCCAGGTCCTCGGTGGCGATCGGCACCCCAGCGTGCTGGGCGATGCCGTTGCCGATCTGGGTCAGCATCTGCGCGATCATCGGACTTCCGCCAGTCGCGATCAACATGCTTTGCCCGTCGGGGCCGAATGAGATGCCGCCGTAGACATCGCGCTGGCGGATCGCTTCGCGAAGTGCGGCCTCGCCGGGGTAGTAGGTGATGGCGAAGGCACCCGGTGCCTGCTCCTCCAGGGTTGCGGCGACTTGTCCGCTCGCCGCCTGCGGGCCGGCCACGCCGATGGGCACGTCGCGCGGCGCGGTGCGCGCGGCGGGCAGCGCGAACGCGATCGCGAGGAGGGCGAGCGCGACAGTGAGCACCGCGACGATGCCGGTTGCCCGGATCGCCGCGGGGGGTTCGGGCGCGGGTATCGCGCGAGTGTGCCGGGGCGCGGTTTCCGTCACCATCAGCCGACCTCTTTTCATTCGTCGTTGAATTATTTCCCGGCGAGCGTATCGCGCGCCGGGCATCATTTCAACAGTCAGTGAAATGATAGTGTCGATAGATGCCTTCACCAGCGAAAACGACGAAGCGGCGGGGGCGACGCCAGGGAGATCCGGTGTCGCGGGAGGCCGTTCTGGCTGCGGCCAAGGCGCGGTTCGCGGCAGAGGGTTACGAGAAGACCACGCTGCGGTCGATCGCGGACGACGCCAAGGTGGATCCGTCGATGGTGCTGTACCTGTTCGGCTCGAAGGCCGACCTGTTCAGAGAGGCGCTGCGACTGCTCCTCGACCCCGACCTATTGGTCGCCGCTCTCAGGGGAACTGCGGACGACGAACCAGATATCGGCACCCGGATGGTGCGGACCTACCTGCGCATCTGGGAGGCCCCCGAGTCGGGTCCGACCATGGTGGTGATGCTGCAGTCGGCCACCTCGAACCCCGACGCGCATGAGGCCTTCCGCAGCTTCATGCAGAACTACGTTCTGACAGCGGTGTCCGGCGTGCTGGGTGGGGATGAACAGGCCCGCCTGCGGGCAACGCTCGCCGCGAGCCAGCTCGTCGGGGCGGCGGTGCTGCGCTACGTCATGAAGGTGGCGCCGCTCGCGACGTTGTCGGGCGATGAGTTGGTGGGGCTGCTCGCACCCACGGTGACACGCTATCTGACAGCGGACGCCAGGGAGCTCGGGCTACCCTGAACCTCAAAGGGCCAGGGCGTGAATTCCCTTGTACAGCACCATGAGACCGATTACGACCAGGATTATCGCGACGAGGACGGCATGCTGGGCCTCCATCCAGTCTTTGAGCCTCACCAGCGGGGCGTCGAGCCGGTCCCCGGACACGGCGTAGGCCAGGATCGGCAGCGCCACAGTCGAAGCGGCGACCAGGACGTACCACAGCTCGGCGAGCCAGATCTGTGACGACCCGAGTCCGGCAGTGCCGATCGCCAAACCCGCTGCGGCACAGATGAACAGCACCTTAGGGTTGAGGATGGTGAGCACGAACCCCGTGGCACCGGCGCGAGCGGGTGTGAGTTTCGACAGGCTCTGCATCCACTTCGGGGTGTGTTCCGACTTTTTGCGGTTGAGCCATCGGTAGATGCCGAACACGATCAGCGCTGCACCCACCACGATGCGTAACCAGGACGCCCAGCCGGGCGGCTTGCCACCGAGTCCGCCGATGAGGCCCGATACCGCGAGGAAGACGCTCGTCAACGCCGCCAGGCCGATCAGCCAGCCGACCAGGAATGCCAGGCTCGTCGGCCGTGGCCGGGGCGTGTGCAGCACCAGCACCGCCGGGATGACCGACAACGGCGAGAGTGCCACGACCAGCGCGAGCGGGATGAGCTCGATCAGCACCGATCCCCAACTGCCCGACAATGCTCCCCCTTCCGTCGCATCATTCGATACGCAACGTAGCAATCATTGACGCCCGGAACTGTTCGTATGACGCGATGGCCCGATATCCAGCAAGTTTGCCGATAGCATCTGCGAATGCGGCGCCCCGGTTCACGCGTAGTAGTGACCACCCTGATGTTGATCGTCACGTTGATCGCGGCGATGACGGCATGCTCGCGTGACAAAGAAGCGCCCGCCCCGCAGGCCGGAGTGAACGCCGGGCCCGACGGCAGGCCCGCCCCGTTCAGGGAGCCCGTGCGACTCTCGAGCAAGGACGGCGTACTCGAGGTGCGACTGTCGGCGCACCAGGGCACCGTCAACCTCGACACGGTAAAGGACCCGGTCACCAGTTTCCTGATCTTCTCCTACGACCTTGTCAAAGGTACGAGCTCGGACGGATCGACGAAGGGCGACAACGTCTATCCCGCGCCCACGCTGCGGGTGGAACCCGGCGAGAAGCTGATCGTCCACTACGACAACGATCTTCAGAATCTGACGATCCCGGACTTCTACGACCCCGCCATGACCCCCAAGGGCGGTGAGGTGCCGATATACCCGCCCGCGCTCACCGAGTCGCCGCTGAATCTGCACACCCACGGCTTGCACATCAGCCCGTCGGGCAACGCCGACAACGTCCTGCTGTCCATCCCGGCCGGCATGGGCAACACCTTCACCTACGACGTGCCCAAGAACATGCCCAACGGGTTGTACTGGTATCACAGCCACCGGCACACGATGACGGCGCAGCAGACGTATGCCGGCTTGGCGGGCCTGCTGGAGATCGGCCGCCCCGACGGCAATCTGCCGCTGGTCACTCAGAACGATATTCCCATCCGCAACATGGCGATTCAGTACAACTACGTGTTCGATCGCAAGGGCAATGGCCACCAGCTCAACAACTACAGCTGGCCGCAGTGGGCGAGCACGCTCAAGCCGCCCGAGGGGTCGCAACTCGCCGACGGTACCTATCAGCCGAGCCTGGCGCCGGTGAACATCGCCGAAACCACCGTCGGCGCCCAATATCTGACGCCGTGGTGGGCCGGGCCGCTGTCGCCGCGTAACAATCGCGGTCAAACTCAGTTCATCCCCTCGAATCTGATGAGCTTCGACAGTCCGACGACGAAGGTCGCCGAGAACCCGGGTCTGCCTGACAATCAGCGCGATGTGCAGTTCACGGTGAACGGCCAGTTCCAGCCGGAACTGAAGATCAAGCCGGGCCAGACGGAAATCTGGGCGGTGGCCAATATCAGCGACATCGCCTATATGACTCTGCGATTGACCGAGACCGCCACCGGAGAGCATCCGAAGTTCTCGATAGTCGGGCAGGACGGTAACCCCTATACGCAGGTCGGCCGCCCGGTCTACGGGGATGGAACGACGCTCAGCGTGCCGCCCGGGTCACGGTATGCGATCGCGGTCACGATGCCCAAGAAGGGGGATCTGGTCCTGGAGTTCCCGCCGGATCCCGATGCCAAGCCGCTCGTGAATCCCGGTGTGCTCTATACCAACAACGGGACCAAGAACACACCCGCGGTGCTGGGCACTCTCACGGTCGATCCCAAGTACATGGCGTTCGCCGACGGTTTCTTCGTGTTCCCGACGCAGACCCTGATCCGTGCCACGCCCGACACCAGCGGAGAAGGACAGACCACCGCGTTCGAACCAGGGCAGAACCTCGACGCCTACACGTCGTTCGTGGACACGTCGGTGATGACCCCTGCCGTCAAACGGACCATGACGATCACCGACACCATCGGTGGCAACATCGCCAGCAACAACGATCCCAAGGCCGTCATCTACCAGTTCGAACCCGCCGGGTTCCCGAATGTCTCGCTGATCCAGCCGCGGCTCAACTCCGTTGAGGAGTGGACGATCATCAATCAGAACAACGATGCGCATCCAATGCACATCCACGTCAACGACTTTCAAGTGATGGCCATTGACGATCCCCACCGGGGCAAGACCGGTGTACAACCCTGGGGGCTCGACAATGTCAACGTGCCCGCACCGATATTCAACGACATGCACGTCGTGAGCACGCCCGCGAGCCTGACCCTGCGCCAGGAGTTCTCGGAGTTCGCGGGCACGTACGTGATCCACTGCCACCGCCTCAACCACGAGGACAACGGACTGATGGCCACCATCAACGTCATCCCCGAGGTGTCGACGTACGCCGTGGCGAATCCCGGCTCAGACGGTAAGCCGGCCTCGGTCCAGGTCCGGGATGGCAGCGGCGACAAGGTGCTGCAGACCGTCGTCCCGTTCCCGGATTTCGAGGGCACGCCGTCGGTGGCGATGGCCGACGTGAACGGCGACATGATTCTCGATCTGCTCGTCGGAACCGGTAAGGGGGCCACGCCGGAGGTCGTCGCGTACGACGGCAACGACACCGACCTGGGCCTGTTCAAGACCGAGATCACCCGGTTCGTCCCGTTCGACTCCGGCTTCACCGGCGGTGTGACCGTTGCCGGGGCGGACATCGACGGAAACTCGTTGGCCGACAACATCATCGTCGGCACCGGTGCGGGGACAGAATCGCAGGTGAAGGTGTACTCCTCGGAGCTGCCGTCCGAGTCGGGCAAAGAGCCCGACGTGTTCTCCGCGTTCACGCCCTATCCCGGATCGCAGTCCGGGGTCACGCTGGCCACCGGAATGGTCGAATTCGGTTCGGGTCGTGAGAGCATCGTGACCGCACCGGGTCCCGGTGATGCGCCGCTCGTCAAGTCGTTCCGGTGGGACCTCTACACACCGACCGCGCGGGCGCAGGCCAACGGCACGGCGACCGAGCACGCCGCCAAGCCCAATGAGCCCAGGATGACGTCGAATTTCCTCGCCTACGACGAGGACTACAGGGACGGGGTCGCGCTGTCGACCGGATGGGTGGCCGGCGGCGAGGGCGGCGCCATGAGCATCATCACCAGCCAACTCGCCGGGCCGGGCACCGTGCGGGTGTGGTCAACGGGCTCAAAGCTCGACGGGCAGCCCGGCATGTACCTCGACAGCCCCAATCACCATGAGGAGAACATCGAGTACACCGAGATCGCGTCGTTCGCACCGTTCCCCGGCGGGGCGACCGTTGCGACGAGCAGCACCGTCTACGGAGCTGATGTCGTCGTGGCGGGAACTTCTGCCGGTGGCCAGGAGGTCCGCAAGTACACCCTGCAGCGTCCAGCCCCGGATGCGACGACGTTGGCACCGAAGCTACTCACCACGCTGCCGAAGATGCCGACGGGACCGACGCCGCTCGGCGGCCGTTAGGGCATGTGCAAGAACGAGATCGTGACGAGGTAGAAGATCGCACTGAAGATCGTCATGACGACGAAGACGGTGGCGAACCCACGCCAGTTGGTCTTGGTGACGGAGACATCGGGTGGCGGCCGCAGCCAGTTCTTGAGTAGCTTGTTGACGAAGTACGGCATCACGAAGTAACTGAGTGCCAAGCTGGACAACAGGTTTCCGATCAGCAGGTTCAGCCACAGGTGCAACTTCAGCGGCCACAGCGCCAAGGCAATCAGCACCACGGTGGGGTAGACGCCGACCCACACCGCGACGGCGGTCTTGAAGTTCGACGGGGGTGGGGCTTCGGCGCCCGTGTCGTCGAAGGCGAACCAGTTGCCGAAGGAGTTGTCGACCGTTCTGGATTGGTAGTCCTTGAACTTTGCTCCCTGGGCGAGCAGCTGCTTGCGTTCGTCCGAAACCAGCCAGCGATCGAGGTCGTCGGCGGTGCTGTAGCGATACAGCGCGGTCCACTCCTCCTGCACGCCCTCCACCGGACGGAACAGCTCGGTTCCGCGGAACCCTGGAAAGTTGCTCTCCGCCAGCCGAAGTCGCTCCTGCCAGGCGAGGAACTCGTCGACGTCGGCCGGATCGACCCGGTGCGTCACCATCACGGTCACCAGTGGATCCGACTTTCGGCCACCGCCGCCGATGACCTGCTGGGTGCCCGGCCCTTCGAAGTACGGCTCGGCCTTGAGTAGCATCTCCTGACGGGTGGCGCTGTTGAGCCACGTCTGGACATGCGCGACCGAGTCGAAGCGATAGACGATCACCCAATCGCTTTGGACCCCGGTGGGCTGGTTGATCTCGGCGGCGATGAAGCCGGGGTACTTGCCGGCTTCGCGGTTCATGTTGAGCTGCCACGCCTCGAACGCCTGCTCGTGACCGGGCCGAATGCGCTGACTGATGATCACCGTCGCGGTGGTGTCGGTGGCGCCTGTCGTGTCCATGTCCTGCCAATCAGGTTGCGGGAGAGAGGCGCTGCTCGATCAGACGTCGATAGATACGCTCGGGGGTGAACGGCAGCTCGCGATACCGGACGCCCGTGGCGTCGTGCAGTGCGTTGGCCAGCGCCGGTGCCACTGGGTTGACGTTCGACTCGGCGATGCCCTTCGCCTTCATGGGTCCCACCGAGTCCTGGGTCTCGACGAGAAGGACTTCGGTGCGTGGCACATCGGCGTAGGTGGGGATGCGATAGTTGCGCAGGTTGGGATTGACCATCACTCCGTTGCCGTCGACACGGAAGTTCTCGGTGAGCGCGAAGCCGATGGCCTGTGCGACCCCACCTTCGATCTGTCCGCGGACCTGCTGCGGATTGATCACGACGCCGGGATCGGCGGCGTGCACGCTGTAGAGAATGCGGACTTCGCCGGTGATCCGGTGGACGGCGATGCGGAAGCCGTGCGCATTGGACGTCACGCTGCGCGGCGAGCCATAGGCCTTGCGCGCCACGGTGAACCGCCTACCGCGCTCACGGGCGGCCACCAATACCTCGGCCAGGGTCAATCTGGTGTCGGCACACAGCACCCCGTCGTCGTCCATCACGCATGCACCGACATCGACGCCGACGTGTCCGGCGGCGAAGTGCAGAATGCTGTCCCGGAGAGCAGTCGTCGCCTTCTGGACGGCGTTGCCCGAGACGAACAGGCCCGCGCTCGCGAACGCGCCGGTGTCGAAACCCGTGCTGTCGGTGTCGGCCTGCACGAGGTGGATTCGAGACGTCGTGGTGCCGAGCACGCTCGCCGCGATCTGCACATGCGCCGTCGAGGTGCCCTCACCGAATTCAACTGTTCCCACCGCGATCTCGTAGACGGCATCGTCGCGCAGGGTGGCCCACGCGTTGGAAACATGGTCGGTCGGCGGGGCGGTCTCGTGGATGGAGCTCGCGGTGCCGGTGCCGACCAGCCAATCCGGTTCGAGGTTCGGCTCGGGAGGCATGCGGCGCAACGCGTCGTCCACCAGGTCGATGCAGGCGGTCAGCCCGTCCTCGGTGAAAGTCACATCTTCGGGGTGCTCACCGACCGCCACCAGTGCATCGCCGGGCACAATCACGTTGCGGCGGCGCAACTCCAGCGGATCCATACCGAGCGCCAGCGCCAACTCGGTCATCGCGGACTCGACCGCGAACGACGGCTGGGTCATACCGTACCCGCGCAGCGCACCGCTGGGCACGGTGTTCGTGTACACCGAGTAGCCGTCGAATCTCTTGTTAGGGCAGCGGTATTGCATCACGGCGGCGCCGCCGGCGAACAGCGTCTCGCCGCCGTGGTTTCCGTATGCTCCGGTATTGGAGACGTTCCGGAATTGGAGCGCGGTCAGCGTGCCGTCGGCCTTCGCGCCGAGTTTCACGGTGACCTTCATCGGGTGACGCGGTGAGGCCGTGGTGAACGCCTCTTCCCGGGTGTACTCCCAGCAGACGGGTCGGGCGGTGTCCAGCGCCGCCAGGGCGACCAGGTCTTCGGAGATCACTTCCTGCTTGCCGCCGAACCCACCGCCGACCCTCTTGCAGAACACCCTCAGTTCGTCGGGGCGGAGGTTGAACAGATGGGAGAGTTTGAGTTTCGCGACCGACGGCGACTGCGAACTGGTGCGCACATGCAACCGCCCCTCCTCCATCCAGGCGATCGAACCATGCGTTTCGAGGTGGGCGTGCTGGACGCGGGGCGTGAAATAGGTGCCCTCGTGGATCACGTCGGCCGCGGCAAATCCGGCCTCGACGTCACCGACCTCGCCGTGCAGTTCGAGCAGGATGTTGCGCAGCTTGTCGTGCGCGAACGGGTCGTCGTAGCTGTGCAATTGGGGCGCGCCGTCGGCCATCGCCTCCTCGGGGTCGAAGACCGCGGGCAGCACCTCGTACTCCACGGCGACCTTGCGGCAACCCTCTTCGGCAGCGCCGACGGACTCGGCGACCACCGCCACGACCCGCTGGCCCACGAACCGCATGACGTTGTCGAGTATGTAGGTGTCGTCGGGATCGACGAGGTGGTCGGTGTGGATCGCCGTGCTGAATCGCTTACGGGGGACGTCCTGCCACGTGTATACGCGCTGCACGCCGGGAACTTCGAGCGCGGCGGACGTGTCGATGGAGACGACGCGCGCATGGGCGTGCGGTGAATGCAGCACCTTGAGGTGGAGCATTCCCGGCATCGCGGTGTCCATGGTGAACTCGACCGTCCCGGTGACGACCCCGGTGGCTGCCGGCGCGACGACGTTGGCGCCTACCGCCTCACCGGGTGCCGCGTCCTCGATTCCCTTGACACCGTTGATCGCGTCCTCGATGACGCGATACCCGGTGCAGCGACACAGGTTTCCCTTCAGCGCGCGCGGCAGGTCGCGCTTCTGCTCGTCGGTGAAGGTGGCCGACGTCATGATCATCCCCGCGGTGCAGAAACCACACTGGAATCCCGGTCCGTCGAGAAATCGCTGTTGCATGGGATGCAGGTTGTCGGGTGTGCCGAGGCCCTCGATGGTGGTGACTTCCCGCCCCTCCGCGCGGAAGGCGGGGGTGATGCAGCTGTGCACCGGATCACCGTCAAGCCACACCGTGCAGGCTCCGCAATCACCTGCATCACAACCTTTTTTGACACCGAGGCAGCCAAGCGAGCGGACGAAGGTACGCAGACACTGGCCGGGTCGTGGCTGCTCGTCGAAGTCCGCGCCGTTCACGGTGTAGGTCACGAAGCCCCCCGCGAGAACTCGGCGCGGATGTCCTCGGCGTAGTGCGCGGCGAGGTGGCGGCGGTGGTCCGGGCTGCCGTTGGGGTCGTCGAACCAAAGCTCCTCGGGCAGCTCGTCGATACGTTGTGCGAGCGCGTCGGCGTCCGGCATCGAATCGAATCTCATGCGTACCGGGTGGGTGGTGCCCGCGGTGATGGTCAGCAGCAGGTCGTGCCGGTGTTGCGTCGCGACGATGAAGATTGTCGATCGGCCGAGCCTGGTCAGGGTGAACCGTCGGTGGGTGTGCCGCTTTCGCAGGGCACTCGCCGGAATGTCGACCTTCCGCAACACCTCGCCGGGCGACAGGATGTTGGCGTTGTTCCCGGTGACGAAGTCGGCCGCGTCGACGGTGCGCTCGGAGCCGTCGGGCGCGCGCAGGGTGTAGGTGGCCTCCAGCGCCACTGTCATCGTGATCATCGGGCCGGCGGGCAGCGACATGCAGATGTTCCCGCCGACCGTCGCGCTGTTCCACACCTTGAACGAGGCCAGGAACGCCTCACAGCTCGTCCCCAGCAGCGATGCGGCGGGCCAGTCGCTCGGCGGGGTGAGCGCGTACAGGTCGCGGATCGTGCACATCGCGCCGATCTCCAGCCCGGTCTCCTCGACCGTGAGGGCGTCCCAGCCCAGCGGCGCCAGATCGATCAGCCGCCGCAGGTGTGATTGCTGATCCGAGAACAGCCAGGTGCCGCCCGCGAGGAAGGCATCCCCGGCGCGCCATTGCGCCCCGGGCGGATCGTGCGGGTGGCGGACCACATCGGTGACGGTGTTGAGGTCCAAACGTCTTCCCCCATGCGGCTTTGCCCGAGTTGGATTCCGCCATCGTAGAGGGACGTGGTGGGTGGTTGCTGGATCAGCGGCTCGGTACGCGCTGGCGCTGTGCCGGCAAAAAAGTTAAAGTTGAGCGGAACAGACTCAACCTTGACGGCGTTGTACAACGCGACAAGCATTCCAAGGGCCTTTTGCGCGGCCCTGAAGTACATAGAAACGGAGGCGTCGTGGACTCGTTCAATCCGACGACCAAAACCCAGGCGGCCCTTACTTCGGCGCTGCAAGCGGCTACCGCCGCCGGCAACCCACAGATCACGCCCGCCCATTTGTTGATGGCACTGCTCACCCAGAACGACGGCATTGCCGCACCGTTGTTGGAGGCCGTCGGCGTCGAACCCGCGACTATCCGTGCAGAGACGCAACGACTTCTCGACCGGCTGCCCAGCGCATCGGGGTCGAGTTCGCAGCCGCAGCTGAGTAAGGACGCGATCGCTTCAATAACCGTGGCGCAGCACCTAGCAACCGAGATGGACGACGAATACGTCTCCACCGAGCATCTGCTCGTCGGCCTGGCCACCGGTGACTCCGACGTCGCCAAGCTGCTCAGCGGCCACGGCGCGTCGCCGCAGGTGCTGCGCGACGCCTTCGGAAACGTGCGCGGCAGTGCGCGCGTCACCAACCCCGACCCGGAGGCCACGTACCAGGCGCTGGAGAAGTACTCCACCGACCTGACCGCGCGAGCCAAAGAGGGCAAGCTGGATCCGGTCATCGGGCGCGACAACGAGATTCGCCGGGTCGTTCAGGTGCTCTCACGTCGTACCAAGAACAATCCGGTGCTGATCGGTGAGCCCGGCGTCGGCAAGACCGCGATCGTCGAGGGCCTGGCCCAGCGCATCGTCGCAGGCGACGTACCGGAGAGCCTGCGCGACAAGACCGTCGTGTCACTGGATATGGGCTCGATGGTCGCCGGTGCCAAGTACCGCGGTGAGTTCGAGGAGCGGCTCAAGGCCGTCCTCGACGACATCAAGAACTCGGCCGGCCAGATCATCACGTTCATCGACGAGCTGCACACCATCGTCGGTGCCGGCGCGACCGGTGAATCGGCGATGGACGCGGGCAACATGATCAAGCCGATGCTGGCGCGCGGCGAGCTGCGGCTGGTCGGCGCGACCACCCTCGACGAGTACCGCAAGTACATCGAGAAGGACGCCGCGCTGGAACGCCGCTTCCAGCAGGTGTTCGTCGGTGAGCCGTCGGTCGAGGACACCGTCGGCATCCTGCGCGGTCTCAAGGACCGCTACGAGGTCCACCACGGTGTGCGGATCACCGACTCGGCACTGGTTTCGGCCGCCGCGCTGTCCGACCGCTACATCACCAGCCGCTTCCTGCCGGACAAGGCCATCGACCTCGTCGACGAGGCCGCGTCCCGGCTGCGAATGGAGATCGACTCCCGGCCCGTCGAGATCGATGAGGTCGAGCGCCTGGTGCGCCGGCTGGAGATCGAGGAGATGGCACTGGCCAAGGAGGAGGACGACGCCTCCAAGGACCGGCTGGAGAAGCTGCGTGCCGAACTCGCCGATGACAAAGAAAAGTTGGCAGAGCTGACCACACGCTGGCAGAACGAGAAGAACGCCATCGACGTCGTGCGTGAGCTCAAGGAGCAGCTCGAGTCGCTGCGCGGCGAGGCCGATCGGGCCGAGCGCGACGGCGATCTGGCCAAGGCCTCCGAACTTCGATACGGGCGTATCCCGGAGATCGAGAAGAAGCTCGACGCCGCGGTGCCCCAGGCTGAGGCACGCGAGGACGTTATGCTCAAGGAGGAAGTCGGACCCGACGACATCGCCGATGTGGTGTCGGCATGGACCGGAATCCCTGCGGGCCGGATGCTCGAGGGCGAGACGGCCAAGTTGCTACGCATGGAGGACGAGCTCGGCAAGCGCGTCGTCGGTCAGAAAATGGCCGTCCAGGCGGTGTCTGATGCGGTTCGCCGCAGCCGTGCGGGAGTCGCCGATCCGAACCGGCCGACGGGGTCGTTCATGTTCCTCGGCCCGACCGGCGTCGGCAAGACCGAGTTGGCAAAGGCGCTGGCGGAGTTCCTGTTCGACGATGAGCACGCGATGGTCCGCATTGACATGAGCGAGTACGGCGAGAAGCACTCGGTGGCTCGGCTTGTCGGTGCGCCTCCCGGCTACATCGGATACGACCAGGGCGGTCAGCTGACCGAGGCGGTGCGCAGGCGGCCGTACACGGTGATCCTGTTCGACGAGATCGAGAAGGCTCACCCGGACGTGTTCGACGTGCTGTTGGCTGTCCTCGACGAAGGCCGGCTGACTGACGGCCAGGGTCGCACGGTCGACTTCCGCAACACGATCCTGATCCTGACGTCGAACCTCGGGGCCGGTGGCACCGAGGAGCAGGTCATGGCGGCGGTGCGGTCGGCGTTCAAGCCGGAGTTCATCAACCGCCTGGACGACGTGATCGTCTTCGATCCGCTGAATCCCGAGGAGCTGGTGCAGATCGTCGACATCCAGCTCCAGCAGTTGGACAAGCGGTTGGCGCAGCGGCGGCTCACCCTCGAGGTGTCGCTGCCCGCCAAGACGTGGCTGGCCGAGCGCGGCTTCGACCCGCTCTACGGCGCGCGTCCGCTGCGGCGGCTGATCCAGCAGGCCATCGGCGACCAGCTCGCCAAGATGCTGCTTGCCGGTGAGGTGCACGACGGCGACGTGGTGCCGGTCAACCTCAGCGCGGACGGCGATTCGCTGGTCTTGGGCTGAGCCTGATATCGATGAGGGATGAGCACTCGCGTCTCGTCCCTTCCCGGTAGACCCAGCCTGCTCCTCGGCGCCTACGACCTGGCCACGCTGGGTTACGGCGCCGAGGAGTTCGTCGTCTCCGGCACGGCCCGCTCGCATGCCACCGACGAGACGGCGGACTACACCACCCGCATCGTGGTGTGCCGCCCGAACGGCGCGTTCAACGGCACCGCCGTCGTCGAATGGCTCAACGTCAGCGGCGGCATCGACGCACCCGCGGTCTGGCTGATGGCGCATCGCGAGATCGCGCGCGCCGGCTACGCCTACGTCGCGGTGTCCGCCCAGTACGTCGGCGTCGAGGGCGGTGACAACCTGATCGGCATCGACATGTCGCTGAAAGCCCAAGACCGCGAACGCTATTCGCAGCTCAACCATCCGGGTGACCAGTTCGCTTATGACATCTACTCCCAGATCGGCCGTGTGGTCAGCGAGGGTGGCATCGACAGATTGCAGCCGGATGCGGTTCTCGCGGTGGGGGAATCGCAGTCGGCGATGTTTCTGACCACCTATGTGAACGAGGTCGATGCGGTCGCTGAAGTTTTCGACGGCTTCCTCGTGCACTCGCGGTTCGGTCCCGCCGCTCCGCTCACGGGCGGTAGTGCGCTGGAAGAGTCACGGCCTGCGCCCTTCCGGGACGATCTGCGGGTCCCGGTGCTATCGGTCATCACCGAAACCGATCTGGTCGACGGTCATCTGCTCGGCTACCACCACGCCCGCAGACCCGACGACGACAGGTTGCGGGTGTGGGAGATACCCGGCACCGCGCACGCAGACAACTACACGATTCGGGTCGGCTTCATCGACGACGGCTCGATGCCGCTGGAGGGCCTTGTCGCGGCCTATGCACCCACGAACGAGTTGATGGGGACGAACCTGTCGTACTACATCAACTTCGCGCCCCAGCATCACTACGTCCTACAGGCCGCGATCGCCGGCCTGAACGGCTGGGTTCGCACTGGAACACCCGCCGCGACGGCGCAGCCGATGGCCCTCACCGACGGGGACATCCCCGCGCTGGTGCTCGACGATCACCGACTCGCCGTCGGTGGAGTCCGTACGCCGTGGGTCGACGTGCCGATTGCGCGGACATCGGGCCTCGCACCCGACGAGAGCCCGATGTCCTTCTTGTTCGGTACCGGGGAGGTGTTCGACGACGGCACGGTGCGCGCGCTCTATCCCGGCGGCGCCGCCGACTACCTGGCGCGTTTCAGCGACGCGCTGGATCGCGCGATCGAGGCGGGATTCATCGTGGCGGCCGACCGAACCGAGATCGTCGGGCTCGCCGAGGCGTCCTTCCCCGGGTAGGCCGGGGGCTTGCGATGCGAAGAACCTGGTAGTCGGCATATGACATGGAAAGCCGCTATGTGACGAGCCTGTGATCTGCTCGAGTTCGGACTTGAGGGCTACCTGCAAGTAAGCTACGACCTAATGGTCCCGCTCTGGTTCACGCTGTCCGCGCTCTGTTTCGTGGGTGCGGCGGTACTTCTGTACGTCGACATCGACCGGCGACGTGGGCTGGGTCGTCGCCGAAAGTCGTGGGCGAAGTCACACGGTTTCGACTATGAACACGAGTCGAGCGACATCCTGAACCGCTGGAAGCGCGGTGTGATGTCGACCGTCGGCGACATCAACGCCAAGAACGTCGTCCTCGGGCAGATCCGCGGCGAAGCGGTGTTCATCTTCGACCTCGAAGACGTCGCGACCGTCATCGCCCTGCACCGCAAGGTCGGCACCAACGTCGTCGTCGATCTGCGGCTCAAGGGAATCAAAGAGCCGCGGGAAAACGACATCTGGCTGCTCGGTGCGATCGGTCCGCGGATGGTGTACTCGACCAACCTCGACGCGGCCCGCCGCGCCTGCGACCGCCGCATGGTGACGTTCGCCCACACCGCGCCGGATTGTGCGGAGATCATGTGGAACGAGGAGCACTGGACGCTGGTCTCGATGCCGGTGACCAGCACGCGGGCCCAGTGGGATGAGGGCCTGCGCACCGTGCGCCAGTTCAACGACCTGCTGCGCGTGCTGCCACCGACGTCGCAGGCCACCGTCGGTCAGTCCGTGACGCGCCGTAGCGGGTCGCCGAGCCGTCCGCTCAAGCCGGCGCCGGCCCGCTCCGAGGTGCCTGCAGGCAGGGCCGAGGCTTCGGGCGGCAGGTATGCCCAGGCGCCCCCGCGATCCGAACAGGCTCGTCGGCCCGCGTCGCCCCCGCAGCCACCGCAGTCGCGCAACGGACGGCAGTCCCCGCACTATCAGCGGTAACCGACGCGGTGACTAAGCTGTCGCCATGTCACGCCCCGTCGCCCTGATCACCGGACCCACGTCGGGGTTGGGCGCAGGATTCGCCCACAGATATGCCGTGGACGGCTACGACCTCGTGCTCGTTGCGCGCGATGCGAAGCGTCTCGACGCGCTGGCCGCCGAACTGCACGACGAGGCAGGCGCGAACGTCGAGGTGCTCGTCGCCGATCTGGCGCAGGCCGCCGATCGTTCGAAGGTGGCCGACCGGCTCGCCGCCGGTGTGCGCGTTCTGGTCAACAACGCCGGTTTCGGAACCTCCGGTGAATTCTGGACCGCAGACCTCGCGGTGCTCCAATCCCAACTGGATGTCAACGTCACGGCGGTCATGCATCTGACGCACGCCGCGATGCCGCCGATGCTGGCGGCCGGTGAAGGCACCGTGATCAACGTGGCCAGCGTGGCCGGACTGCTGCCTGGGCGTGGTTCGACGTACTCGGCCTCCAAAGCCTGGGTGGTCGCGTTCTCCGAGGGCCTTGCCAACGGCCTGGGTGGCACCGGCGTCGGCGTGCATGCTCTGTGTCCCGGTTTCGTGCACACCGAATTCCATGAACGAGCGGGCATCGACATGGCGAACACGCCGTCGTTCCTGTGGCTGGAGGTGGACGACGTGGTCCGCGAGACGATGGCCGATGTCGCACGGGGCAAGGTGGTGATCGTGCCCGGCCTGCAGTACAAGGCACTGACCACCGGCGGCCGCATGGTGCCGCGAAACGTGGTGCGGGCGGTGACGAAAGTCGTTGGCCGGGGCCGGGATAGAACCTGAGTCGCGCTCAGTGTCCGCCCGTTCAGTTTTCGCTGCCCTCACCGCGGTGCTCCTGGTCGCCTCGGCCTGTTCGAGCGATGACGCGAAGGTCGACACCTATTCCGCCCAGACCGCGACCATCGGCGAATCACTGGCGTTTTTGGGCTGGAACATGTCGGTGTCGAATCTGCGTTTCGAGGGCGAAAACGTCCTGATCGACATCGACGCGGCGCCATCGGGTGACGGTCCGCACGCCGACCCGAAGGACCTGAGGTTCGGGCTTTACGGCGCGTTGGCACACCCGCTCGAGGCCCCCGCCATCGGCGGGTGCCGTGACGTGACAGACCTTGACGTGCAGCCGCTGTCGGTCCAGACGCCGGACCGGCTGACGGGAACGGTATGTGTGGGGCCACAGCGAGACCAGCTCCAGGTGCGCGGGGTGTACGTCTATTCGACTCGTGACCGCACGCCCGGTACCACGATGGCGCACGGCGTGGCGTTTCCCGTCGGGCTGCCTGCGGTCGAGGACGAGGCCACCGGACTGTCGCTCAAGACGACCAGCGTGGACGCGTTCCGTGCGGACGGCTCCATGCTCGACCAGGCCGCGCTCGGAGATCCCAACGAGTTCACCGGTAACGGCTACATGCTGCTCGGCCTCGAGATCTCCGGTCAGGCAACGCAATACCGTGAGGAGTCGAGACGCCGCGGCGGACCGACGATGGTGGTGATGGCTCCGACGTTGCCTCCGCCCGGGCTGAGCCATGCCTGCGACGTCTACGGCGCGTCGACTCTCCTGCTACCTGACAGCACGCGCGACGCGGTTTTCACCCGCGTGACGTTGTGCACCCAGGGCGAGATGAACGAAGCGCTGCTGTATCCGACGCTGTCGGTGGTCGGCACGCACGCCGCGATGTGGACCAAGGGTGAGTGAGGCGGGTCCGACCGAGTGGGGCGAGAGTCCCGGGGTAGGCCCATGGCAGGGTCCGCTGCCCGACGATCCCCGTTACGACCCCGCGCTGCTCCGGGATGGCGACACCCGCAATGTCGTTGATGCATATCGGTATTGGACTCGCGAAGCAATCATCGCCGATATCGACACCCGTAGGCATTCCCTGCACATCGCGATCGAGAACTTCGGTAACGACGCCAACATCGGTGCGGTGGTCCGAACGGCCAACGCGTTCGCGGTGGACACCGTGCACATCGTGGGTCGCCGCCGGTGGAATCGGCGTGGAGCGATGGTGACCGATCGTTACCAGCGGCTGTGCCATCACGACACCACCGAAGAACTACTGGCCTTCGCCGTCGATGCGGGGCTGACCGTTGTCGCCGTCGACAACGTGCCGGGTGCCGCGCGACTGGAGGACGTCGAGTTACCGCAGGCATGCCTGTTGGTGTTCGGGCAGGAAGGTCCGGGCATCACCTTCCAGGCCAGTGCAGGCGCCGAGCTAACAGTGTCGATCGCACAATTCGGCTCCACCCGTAGCATCAATGCCGGAGTCGCCGCGGGCATCGCCATGCACAGCTGGATCCGAACGCACGCCGACCTCGACCGCGCCTGGTAGCCGCTCGCGCAACAGCAGCCACACCGCGACCGCCGAGACCAGCATCAGCGCCGCACCGACGCCGGACGCGATCGCGAGCCCCGACGTGAAGGCGTGCTTCGTCGCGTCGAGCAGGGCGGACCCCTGATCGGCGGGCAGTGTCTGTGCGGCCTCAACCGCAGCGGCGAGGGAGTCCCGCGATTCGGCGACCACCGCAGCGGGAATACCTTCGGGCGCAGTGAAATTGCGATATACCCCGGTAACGATCGAGCCCAGTGTGGCAATGCCCAGCGCCATCCCGAGCTCGTACGCGGTCTCTGAAACCGCGGCCGCCGCACCGGCGCGTTCCTTCGGCACGCTGGCCAGGATGACGTCGCTCGCCACCGTGAACGCGAGGCCGAGACCTACACCGACGACGAACAGCGTCACACCGAGTTGGGGGTAGGAGGTGCCGGGTGTGAGCACCGTCAATGTCGCCATGGCGGCACCGACCATCGCCAGGCCCGAGGTGAGTACTGCGCGCCGGGACCAGTGGCGCACTGCGATTCCCGCCAGCACACCGAACACCGTCGCCGTGACTGCCGCGGGTAGTTCGGCGAGCCCGGCCTTCAACGGGCTGAAGCCTTGGACGAGTTGGAAGTACTGCGACAGGAAGAAGACCAGACCGGATAGTCCGAGCACGGACAGCAGGTTGGCGCTCACCACGCCGGTGAATGCGCGGTTGCCGAACAGCCGAACGTCGATCAGCGGGTGTGACAGCCTGAGTTGGCGGCGGACGAACAGTGTCAGCGCTCCGGCCGCGACCAGGGCTGCAATGGCAACATCGAGGTGAAATCCCTGCGCGGCAACCTCTTTGATCGCGTACACGGCGCCGAGGATGCCCGCCATCGACAACACGACGCTGAGCAGATCCCACGGCCCGGGGGCGGGGTTGCGGTGCTCGGGTACCAGTGCGATGCCTCCGATCACCAGGACCACCATCACCGGCACGTTGATCAAGAACACCGAGCCCCACCAGAAATGCTCGAGGAGTATCCCGCCGAGAATCGGGCCGAATGCGGCGCCGGCCGAGAACGCCGACGCCCAAATGCCCACGGCCAGTGTGCGTTCCCTGGGATCGGCGAAAATGCCGCGGATGAGGGCCAGTGTCGCAGGCGCCAGGGTCGCACCCGCAATGCCCTGCAGGGCCCGCGCCGCGATCAACAGTTCCGCGGAGGGCGCATACGCCGTTGCGGCGGAGATCACCGCGAAGGCCGTCGCACCCCAGAGCAACATCTTCTTGTGACCGATCCGGTCACCGAGGCCGCCCATCGTGATCAGGAGACTGGCGAGCACGAACGAGTAGATGTCGCCGATCCACAGGATCTGGATTCCGGTGGCATCGAGGTCCCGGCTGATGAACGGGGTAGCCAGCGCCAGGACCGTACCGTCGATGCCGATGAGCAGAACCGCGAGCGTCAGGACGCCGAGCGCGGACCAGCGGCGAATCATGATGTGAGAACTCCATGCAGTAGCAGTTCGGTGATCATGTGGTCGAACTCGCGTCCGGCGACGCGTCCGACCGCAACGGCCCACGCCGCTCCTGCCACCAGTGAGTAGAGCGCCTCGGTCAGCCATGCAGCGGTGAGGTCGGGACGGAAATCGCCGTCGCGCTGGCCGCGTTGGAAGAGCGCGGTGATAGCGGCGTCGATGTCCGCCCAGCCCTCCAGCGACTTGTCGACGTCGAATTCCTGGGTCTGGCTGTAGAGCAGTGCGAGGTAGGGCGATACCGGTTGGCATGCGGTGATCAGCCTGCGCAACGCCTCGACGGCCGAATCATCGTGCAAGCGAGCAATGTCGAGGGCACGTTCCATCTCGCTGATCGCGAGCTCGTCCAATGCGGCCAGCAGGGCCGGCTTCCCCGCGAAATGGCGATGCAGCGTGGCTCGGCTCACCCCGGCCGCGGCCGCGATCTCGTCCTGCGTCGCGTTGGGCCTGCGACCGAGGAAGTCGGCCGCGGCGCGCAGCAGCGTTTCGCGATCAGATGGCATGAGACGAGGATAGCTTAAATGAGACGAATATGTCTCATACAGAATATGGTCCGGCCTCTTCAGCCGAGCACATTTCGCAGGCCGGGTAGGGCAGGATCGAAGCCATGGATCAGCTATGGGCCAACCGCGCGGCCAGCGCAGAGGCCGCGATCGCCAAGCGGCATCTGAAAAAGCTGTGGGCCGTGCCGGGAACACAGCTGGGCGTCGTCGCCTGGCCGTCGACGCGCAAGTACCGGCTGTTCGGCACCTGGCACTACTGGTGGCAGGCCCATCTACTGGACTGCCTGGTCGACGCGCAATTGCGCGACCCGCAGCCAGAACGCCAGCAGAAGATCGCCAGGCAGATCAGGGGCCACCGGCTACGCAACAGCCTGCGCTGGACCAACGACTATTACGACGACATGGCGTGGCTGGCAATCGCGCTCGAGCGAGCGGGGCGCCTCGCAGGTGTCGAGCGCCCCAGGGCGCTGGACACGCTGTCTGAGCAGTTTCTCAACTCGTGGGTGCCCGAGGACGGCGGCGGAATTCCATGGCGCAAACAAGACCAGTTCTTCAACGCCCCGGCCAACGGTCCGGCGGCGATCTTCCTCGCCCGCCACGACCGGCTGCGCCGGGCTCAGCAGATGTCGGATTGGCTCGACGAGACGCTGATCGATCCGGAGACCCATCTGGTGTTCGACGGGATCAAGGGCGGTTCGATGGTGCGCGCGCAGTACACCTACTGCCAGGGAGTGGTGCTCGGCCTGGAAACCGAACTCGCGATGCGCACCGAGGACGCCGAACACGCCAAGCGGGTGCACCGACTCGTCGCCGCGGTACGCGACAACATGGCTCCCGAGGGCATCATCCGGGGTGCGGGTGGCGGTGACGGCGGCCTGTTCAACGGGATCCTCGCGCGCTATCTGGCGCTGGTGGCCACCTCGCTGCCGCAGCACGACGACGACGACGCGGCCGCCAGGGACACCGCGACCAAGCTGGTGCTGACGTCGGCGGAGGCGGCGTGGGACAACCGGCAGACCGTCGACGGCCTGCCGCTGTTCGCGGCGTTCTGGGAGCGCACCGCCGAGATACCCACTGCGGCAGGTGAGGAGGCCCAGTTCGTCGAGGGTGCTGTCAACGCGTCGCAGGTTCCAGAGCGCGATCTGTCCGTTCAGCTGGCAGGGTGGATGCTCATGGAAGCGGCCCACGCGGTATCCGACACGTGACGTCTGAACCGGCTTCGCGCGTCGCTCATTCTTTTCCCACGCGGTTCGGCCGCGATCTCAAATCGATGAAGCCTGGGGAAAACGCCGCCGCGGGCCTGTTGCTGCTGTCCACCGTCATCGCCATCGCTTGGGCGAATTCGCCATGGGCGGAAAGCTATTGGACCCTGCTGGACACCCACGTCGGTGTTTCGTTCGGCGAGCACCACTTCGACATGAGCGTCAAGCATCTGGTCAACGACGCGCTCATGGCGTTCTTCTTTTTCATCGTCGGCCTCGAAGTGACACGCGAGTTCGCGATCGGCGAGCTCACCGACCGAGCGAGAGCCGCGGTACCCGTCGTCGCGGCGATCGCGGGTCTCGTCGCGCCCGCCGTCATATTCCTGGTGCTCAACCCCTCCGGCGAGAACGCCCACGCCTGGGGTGTGGTGATCTCCACCGACACCGCGTTCCTGGTGGGTGCGCTCGCCATCATCAAACCGAAATTCCCTGGGCGACTGCGGATCTTCCTACTCACCCTGGCCGTCGTCGACGACGTCGGTGCGCTGATCGTGATCGCGGTGTTCTATTCGGATTCGATCCAGGTGGCACCGCTGGTGGTGTCGGCGCTGCTGCTCATCGCCATCGCGCTGGTGCGGTTTCTGCCCGTCGCCCGCGGCCCCGCGTATGCGGTGCTGGGCTTCGCGTTGTGGGTCGGTCTGTACCTGGCCGGAATTCACCCGACCCTCGCGGGTGTCGCGCTCGCGTTACTCATTCCCGTATTCGCCCCGGAGCGCAGACAGGTCGAGGACGCCGTCGAGGTGATCCGCGCGTTCCGGCAGTCACCGAACTCTCAGTACGCCCGCACGGCCACCCGCCGTCTGCGGCAATCGATTTCCATCAACGAACGACTGCAGACCGACATCGGTCCGTACGTGTCCTTCCTGGTACTACCGTTGTTCGCGTTGGTCAACGCCGGGGTCAGGCTCGACGCGGAGAGCCTGTCCGCCGCGGCGCGCTCACCGTTGACGTGGGGCATCGTCGCCGGGTTGGTGGTGGGGAAGTTCATCGGTATCACCGGTGCGACGTGGCTGATGAGCCGAACGGGGCTCGGCCAGCTGGCTCCCGGGCTTCGGTTGCGCCGGGTCACCGGTGGTGCCGCACTGTCCGGAATCGGCTTCACCATCTCGCTTTTCATCGTCGACATCGCGATCAGCGAACCCGCGCGGCAGGATCAGGCGCGTATCGGCGTCATCGCCGCATCGCTCGTCGCATTTGTCCTCGGCTGGGCCATCTTCCACATCACCGACCTGGTCAGCCCGCCGGAACCCATCGGCCTCAAGCTGATTCGACCGGTCGACCCCGCGCGCGACCACCTCCGCGGCAAACCTGACGCTCCGCTCACGCTGGTGGAGTACGGCGACTACGAATGCCCGTTCTGCAGCCGCGCGACGGGGGCAATCGACGAGGTGCGGACGCGCTTCGGCGACGACCTGCTCTACGTGTGGCGACACCTGCCGCTGGAGCGGGTCCACCCGCGGGCCTTCGACGCGGCACGCGCCGCCGAGGCTGCCGGGTTGCAGGGCAAGTACTTCGAGATGGGTACCGAGTTGTTCGCGCACCAGGACGACCTGGAGTGGTCGGACATCTACCGCTACGCCAACGCGGTCGGGCTCGATCTCGAACAGTTCGATCAGGACGTTCGGGTTCATCCGTCGAAGGTGTTGCACCGCGTCCAGGACGACGCGCAGGACGCCGAGGCGATGGATCTGAACTCGACGCCGACGTTCTTCGTCAACGGTAAGCGGCACAAGGGGCCGTGGGATTCGGCCAGCCTGATCCGGGCTCTGGAGCAAGGCCGCCATGACCGGCCGCCGGTGAGCGGCTAGGCGGCTTCGCCCGCTGCGCGCTTGGCGGCCTTGCGCCGCTTGTACCACTCGAAGACCATCGGCAGGACCGACACCACCACGATGCCGATCACGATGGGCTCGAGGAGGTCCTGGATGATCTGGAACCGGCCGAGCCAGTATCCGAGCAGTGTCAGCCCGACGCCCCATACGACGGCACCGAGGACGTTGAAGAACGTGAACACCGGGTAGCTCATCCTGGCGGCGCCTGCGGTCAGCGGCGCCAGCGTTCGCACGATCGGCACGAATCGCGCGATCACGATCGCGAACGGGCCCCGCTGTTCGAAGAACGCGTGCGCCTCGTCGAGGTAACGCTGCTTGAGGATCCTGGCGTCGGGCTTGAACATCGCCGTGCCGACGTTGCGTCCGATCCAATAGCCGACCTGACCGCCGAGCACCGCGGCGATGGGGATGTACACCAGCAGCTGCCAGAGCTGGAAGTTGATCACCTCGCCGCCGTCGGCCTGCAGCGCCTGGGTGCCCGCGGCGAGCATGCCCGCCACGAACAGCAGCGAGTCACCCGGCAGGATCGGGAACAGCACGCCAGACTCGACGAAGATGACCACCAGCAGTCCCACCAGGGCCCACGTACCGAAATACCCGAGCAACGTCATCGGGTCGAGGAAGTCCGGCATGAGTGCCAGCTGGTCGGCAGCGGCGGAGGTCGTCACAAGGCCCCAAGATACCGGTCTGAGCGGTTGCTGCCGAAATGTCGATTCGGCTTGACCGTGTGCGGTGGCCCCACCCCTGCGAGAATCGCTGTACGTACTGATCGCCGAGAGGAACGCATATGCCCATCGCAACGCCCGAGGTCTACGCGGAGATGCTGAGCCGGGCCAAAGAACATTCCTTCGCGTTTCCCGCCATCAACTGCGTCGGCTCGGAATCGGTCAACGCGGCCATCAAGGGTTTCGCGGACGCCGGTAGTGACGGCATCATCCAGTTCTCCACCGGCGGGGCCGAGTTCGCCTCCGGACTCGGCGTCAAGGACATGGTGACCGGCGCCGTGGCGCTCGCCGAGTTCGCCCACGTCATCGCCGACAAGTATCCGATCACCGTGGCCCTGCACACTGACCACTGTCCGAAGGACAAGTTGGACACCTACGTCAGGCCGTTGCTCGCGATTTCGCAGCAGCGGGTCGCCGGTGGGAGTAACCCGCTGTTCCAGTCGCACATGTGGGACGGTTCGGCGGTGCCGCTCGACGAGAACCTGGACATCGCGCGCGAGCTGCTGAAGGAGGCCGCGGCCGCCAAGATCGTCCTCGAGATCGAGATCGGTGTGGTCGGCGGCGAAGAAGACGGCGTGGCCCACGAGATCAACGACAAGCTCTACACGACGCCGGAGGATTTCGAGAAGACCATCGAGGCGCTCGGCGCGGGTGAGCACGGCAGGTACCTGCTGGCCGCGACGTTCGGCAATGTGCACGGCGTCTACAAGCCGGGCAACGTGAAGCTGCGGCCCGACATTCTCGCCGAGGGCCAGAAGGTGGCGGCGGCAAAACTCGGATTATCGGAGGACGCAAAGCCTTTCGACTTCGTCTTCCATGGTGGGTCTGGCTCGCTGAAGTCCGAGATCGAGGACTCGCTGCGCTACGGCGTCGTGAAGATGAACGTCGACACCGACACCCAGTACGCGTTCACCCGGCCCGTCGCGGCGCACATGTTCACCAACTACGACGGCGTGCTCAAGGTCGACGGCGAAGTCGGCAACAAGAAGGCCTACGACCCGCGCAGCTATCTGAAGAAGGCCGAGGCGTCGATGACCGAACGCGTCATAGAGGCGTGCCGCGACCTGCACTGTGCGGGTCGCTCAGTCACAGCCGGCGGCTAACTGGACGGTGCCTGGCAGATCTTCCACTGGTCGTCGCGGAACTCCAGATCCAGGCTTCGCGTCGAGCGGGTCTGCGGCGCGTAGGCCATGAACGTCGTGACGTTGGCCTCCGCGTGATCGCCGTTGACCACCACCTGGTCGATGCTGGCGATCACGGGATATCGCTTGGCGGCCGCGATCCGCGAGTGGGTGTCGGACCACACCTTGTCGTTGTAGGTGACGTAGTCGTCGCGCGCCTTGCCGCAGGTGATGCTGCGCAGCGTGGCCAGGTCACCTTTCGCGATCGCGGCGTCGTAGTTCTCGATGGCGGAGCGAACCCGATCCTCCTGGGACACCGTGGGCTCCGAACCGCGGGTCAGCAGCAGGGTGCCAAGCACCGCGACGGCCACCAGCGCAGCGATCACCAGCACGACCGCGATCACCCAGCCCAAGCTGCGGTTTTTGGACGGCGGCGATTTGGGCACTTCGCCGCGCGGCGGAATAACTTGTGGTGAAACGGGTTTCGCCACCGGTGCGGCGGCCGTGGCCATGACCTCGGTTGCGGGTTCGGACGGTGTGTCGATCCTCGTCGTGACCCCGGCGTCGAAACCGGAGGGTGCGGTGAACCGGCGCTCGGGTTCTTCCGGCGCGGCGGGCTCTTGAGACAGCGTCTCGGTCGAGATCACCTCGGTTGCCGCGTCGTGCTCGGATTCGGCGGACCCCATCACCTCGGTAGCAGGCGCAGAATCGTCGGCCCCCTGGTCGGTGACCTCATCCGGCTGGTCCGGCCCCTGTGGATTCGACATCGGTACTGCAGCCCTCCGTTACAACGCTTCGGCCGCAAAGCTTAACCATCCGGCGGGACGCCCGCCGGGAGCCGCACGGCACAATGGGTCACATGACACGGATGGGTGACCTTCTCGGGCCGGATCCGGTCCTGCTTCCCGGCGACCCGGCGGCAGAGGCCGAACTGGCCGCCGCCGAAAACCCGGCCATCGTGGCCGCCGCACATCCATCGGCGTCGGTCGCATGGGCCACACTCGCCGAACAGGCGCTCGCCGCCGACCAGGCCGTAACGGCCTACGCCTACGCGCGGACCGGCTATCACCGCGGACTCGACCAGTTGCGCCGCAACGGGTGGAAGGGCTTCGGACCGGTTCCGTACGGTCACGCACCCAACCGCGGATTCCTGCGCTGTGTGGCCGCGTTGGCGCAGGCCGCGGACCAGATCGGCGAAACCGACGAGTATCAGCGTTGCGTGGATCTGCTCGACGACTGCGATCCCGAGGCCAGGCCGGCGCTCGGGCTTGCTTGAGCACTTACGTCTCCGCCTCACACTTGCAGTCGGCGGCTCCCTCGGGCGGTTCCACCTGAACCGTGGCGTGGTCGAGGCCGTGTTCAGCGAGCACGGCGCGCGCGTCGTCGAGCACCAGTGCGGCATCCCGCGTGCTGGTCAGGTGTGCGGTCACCATGTCCTTACCCGGGACCAGCGTCCACACGTGCAGGTCGTGTACCTCGGTGACGCCGTCCACGTCGCACAGCGCCTGGCGTAGTTCGTCGACGTCGATATGGGCCGGCGACGTCTCCGACAGGATCCGCAGCGCCGCGCGGGCCAGTGCGATGGCGCGCGGCAACACCCACAGCGCGACGAACACCGCGACCACGACGTCGGCGTAGGGCCAGCGCGTCGTCACCGTCACGATTCCCGCGATCAGCACACCGATGCTGCCGACGGTGTCGGCGACGACCTCCATGTAGGCGCCCTTGACGGCGAGGCTGCTCTCGGAGTGCGACCGCAACAGCAGGACGACGATGGCGTTGGCGACCAGCCCGGCAACGGCGACGACGATCAGCGGCACGCCGGGGATCTCGGGCGCGTCACCGAGACGTTCGAAGGCCTCGTAGAGGATGAATGCGGCGACCCCGAGGAGCAGCACCGCGTTGGCGACGGCGGTGAACACCTCGGCCCGATGCCAGCCGTAGGTGCGCGCCGGTGACGCGCTGCCGTGTCGGGCGAGCAGGACCGCGGTCAGGCCCATGAACATCGCGACGAGGTCGGTGAGCATGTGGCCGGCGTCGGCCAGCAGCGCGATCGAGTTGATCCACAGCGCGGTCACCAGCTCTATCACGAAGAACGCCGTCAGGATCGCCGCCGCGATCAGCATCCGGCTCACCCGCGCATCGCGCGTTCCGTGGTCGTGCCCAGCGCCCATACCGACAACCTATGCGTAAACGCGCATATGTCGCAAGAGGCTCGCTCAGAACCAGGCGGACCAGAAGCGGGTGAGATCCATACCTGCCATTGCCAAACCGCCGGGCACACCGGAGAGCTCGACGAACCAGAACACCAGCTCGAAGAACCACCGGTTGAGCTGGGGGGTGAACAGCAGAACGATCAGGACGAGCAGACCCCATTGTTTGGCCGGTTCCAGCGCGCGTTGGGTCTGCGGGCTCAGATGCGGCTCTAGCGCGCCGTACCCGTCCAGCCCGGGCACGGGCAGCATGTTCAGCACGAACGCGGTTACCTGGAGAAAACCGAGGAACGCCATGGCCGCCCAGAACACCGCGTGTTCCTGGTCGCGCAGCAGTGCCGTCGGCACCAGCAGAAGCACCGCGAACACGAGGTTGGCGAACGGGCCCGCGAGGCTGACGACTGTCCGCTGGGCCTTGGTCATGAATGACGTCCGCACCCATACCGCACCGCCTGGCAGCCCGATGCCCCCGATCGCGATGATCACCACCGGAAGCACGATCGACAGCAGGGGATTCGAGTACTTGAAAGGGTTGAGGGTCAGATAGCCGCGCACCGGGACGTCGTGGTCGCCAAAGCGCCACGCAGTGAATGCGTGGCCGAACTCGTGGAGGCACAGCGTCACCACCCAACCGGCGACGACGAAAATGAAAACCCCGACGTAGGCGAGCGGCCCGACCGCGCTCGCCGAGAACCACGCCAACGCCCCGCCCACGGCGGTCAGCGCGACGATCGCCAGAAAAACCGGGCTCGGGCGGACCGAGGCCCGGGGGTGCAGCGGACGGACGTTCACGGTTTGACGCTACCGAACCGACAGCCAGCCCTCGGTGTGCCGATAGAACGTCGACCGGCGGACCGGTCGCTGTCCGGCCACCCCGTCGCGGACGACGAGCGCGCCTTCGGTACCCAGCTGGGCGGCGCGGCCCGCGACCCAGCGCTTCGGGCGCATGCGCGACGACAGCGCGGCGGCACGTAGCCCGGGCATGGTCGTGGTCGGTTCGATGCGCACCCCGGTCACGTCGCCGTGGAACAGCACGACGTCGTCGACGGCGGCCTCGCCGCGGAGCGTGGCGGCCCTGTCGTCCGGCGGCAGCCAGTGCGCGGCCCCGACGATCACCTTCCCCGTTTCGTCCCTGATCAGCGGGATTCGGGTGGCGGCGCCGGTGAGGGCGCGCCTGGCCTGCCACGGCCACCGCACCTGCGCGACCTCCACATCGAGGCGGTCGGCCTTCAGCAACCGGCTCAGTACGGCGGCCAGGTCGGCCTGCGAACCCACCACGATGACGCGCCGAGATTCGGTGACGGCATCCTCGCTGATCGTGGCCAGCCCCCGCAGCGACCGGGGCATCCTTCTACCGTCGACCAGCAACACCGCAACGTCAGCGGCTGTCAAAGGGGCTCCTCGGCGTCGGCTGGGATAGGGTGGGTCACCGGCTGGACCCAGACTTTGGGCAGATCAAGCGGGAGAGTACGCGATGCCGGCAATCGTGCTCATCGGCGCACAGTGGGGCGACGAGGGCAAAGGAAAGGCCACCGATCTACTCGGTGGCCGAGTGCAGTGGGTGGTGCGCTACCAGGGCGGCAACAATGCCGGCCACACGGTGGTGCTGCCAACGGGCGAGAACTTCGCCCTTCACCTGATCCCGTCGGGCATCCTGACCCCCGGCGTCACCAACGTCATCGGCAACGGCGTCGTGGTCGATCCGGGAGTCCTCCTCAACGAGCTCAAGGGTCTCGAAGACCGTGGCGTGGACACCGAGCGCCTGCTGATCTCAGCCGACGCGCATCTGCTGATGCCGTATCACGTGGCGATCGACAAGGTCGTCGAGCGGTACGCGGGCAGCAAGAAGATCGGCACCACCGGCCGCGGAATCGGTCCGTGCTACCAGGACAAGATCGCCCGTATCGGGATCAGGGTCGCCGATGTGCTCGACGAGGGCCAGTTGGCCGAAAAGATCGAGGGCGCACTGGATTTCAAGAATCAGGTGCTGGTCAAGATCTACAACCGCAAAGCGCTCGAGCCCGCGGAGGTGGTCGACAACCTGCTGGCCCAGGCCGAGGGTTTCAAGCACCGCATCGCCGATGCCCGATACCTGCTGAACACCGCGCTGGAAAAGGGCGAAACGGTGCTGCTCGAAGGTTCGCAGGGCACACTGCTCGACGTGGACCACGGAACGTATCCCTTTGTCACATCGTCGAATCCGACGGCCGGCGGCGCGGCGGTCGGTTCCGGTATCGGTCCGACGCGCATCACGACGGTGCTGGGGATCCTCAAGGCCTACACCACCCGCGTCGGCTCGGGACCGTTCCCCACCGAGCTGTTCGACGAGTTCGGCGAGTACCTGTCGAAGACGGGCGGCGAGGTCGGGGTGACGACCGGACGTCGGCGCCGCTGCGGCTGGTTCGACGCCGTCATCGCCCGTTACGCGACCCGGGTCAACGGCATCACCGACTACTTCCTCACCAAACTCGATGTGCTGTCGAGCCTGGAGACCGTGCCGGTGTGCGTCGGCTACACCGTCGACGGAAAGCGGGTCGATGACATGCCGATGACCCAGTCCGACCTTCACCGCGCCGAACCCATCTACGAGGAACTGCCCGGCTGGTGGGAGGACATCTCCGACGCGCGCGAGTTCGACGACCTGCCCGCCAAGGCCCGCGACTATGTGCTGCGTCTGGAAGATCTTGCCGGCGCACATGTTTCGTGCATCGGCGTGGGCCCCGGGCGCGAGCAGACGATCGTGCGCCGCGACATTCTGGCAGCTAAGTGACCGACGATCCCAGGCTGGTCGATCCCGACTACGACAAGCACGGCGGCTTCCCGAATTTCCAGGTGGCCGAGCCCGGTCCGGGATTCGGTCGCTTCCTCTCCGCGATGCGCCGGGCGCAGGACCTTGCCGTGTCCGCCGATCCGGACAGCGGGACCTGGGAACAGGCCGCCGACCGTGCCGAGGAACTGGTCAAGCTGCTGGACCCGTTCGAAGCGGCCGAAGGCGTCGGTCCGGCCAACCGCGTCCCGTCCCTGCCCGGGTCGGGCAGCCTGCTGATGCCGCCGTACCGGGTGACGAAGTTCGAGGCCGATGGCGTCGAGTTGACCGTGCAGTTCAGCCGCTATCACGTCGGCGGCAACTATGCCGTCCACGGCGGGGTGCTGCCGCTGATGTTCGATTCGATGTTCGGCATGGTGATCCACGCGTCCGGCAGACCGATCAGCCGGACCGGTTTCCTGCACGTCGACTACCGCGCAGTGACGCCAATCGATGCGCCGCTGACGATGCGCGGATGGGTGCGGGAGGTCGAGGGACGCAAGGCGTTCGTCAATGCCGAGTTGCGTGACCGGGACGAGAAGCTCCTCGCGGAGGCGAACGGGCTGATGATCAGATTGCTCCCCGGCCAGCCGTAGAAGTGCCACGATGGCGGCGTGACCTCCCAACCGATCGACCGCGTGCACAGTCTGTCGACTCCGCGGGCGGCAGCGTTCGCAGGAGTTTTGTTCGCGCTGTTGTTCGGCACCGCACTGGTGATGATCCGCAAGTCCCTACCCGAGGGAGCCGAGCCCGGCTCGCAGTGGGCCGACGGCGGCCACGGCATCAGGGTGTCAGCCATTCTGATGCCCTTCGCGGGCATCGCCTTCCTGTGGTTCATCGGCGTCGTACGCGACGGCTTCGGCGGTTTCGAGGACAAGTTCTTCTCGTCGGTGTTCATCGGCAGCGGACTGCTGTTCCTGGCAATGATCTTCGTATCGTCGGCGGTGGGTGTGGCTCTCACCCACACCGGGCCCGACGGCGCTCTGTTCGGGCAGGCGCTGCTGTTGTCGTTGAGCAAGACGTACGCCCTGCGGATGGCGGCGGTCTTCATGATCTCGCTGGCCACCATCTGGCTGAAAACCGGTCTGATGCCTAAGTGGCTGGTCGGCGTGACTTACCTTGTCGCCGTTGGACTCATCCTGTCGGCCGACATCAGCATGTGGTTGACGCTGGCCTTCCCCATCTGGGTGCTCGTCGTCAGCCTGCTGTTGTTGAGCAGGGCCGGCGTCATCGACCTCGACCGCGACGGACGCTAGTCAGACAACCGCAAAGCCTCTGAGGGGCAAAGCTTCACGGCCTCCCGGGCGTGATCCAACTCGTCGTCCGGAATCTCGTCGACGAGAACCACCACGATGCCGTCGTCGTCCTGATCGAACACCGCCGGTGCCGACATCACACAGTTGCCCGCACTGATACACAGATCGCGGTCGGCTGCGACTTTCACGGCGACACCTCCCAAGTGACCTCCAACGACTTCAGGCCGTAGATGAAATGGAACGATCTGAACTGCACGTCGTCGAAATCCTCGGCCAGCGCCAGCGTGGGGAACCGGCGCAACAACGCCGGAAACGCGATCCGCATCTCCATGCGCGCGAGCGGGGCGCCGAGGCAGTGGTGCACTCCGTGCCCGAATGCCAAGTGCCCGATCGCGCCTCGCCCGATGTCGAACGTCTCGGGGGAGTCGATGAAGTCGGGGTCCCGATTGCCGGACGGCATCGACACGAAAACCATTTCGCCCTTGGGGATCCGTACGCCGGCCACCTCTACCTCGGTGGTGGTGAACCGTGGGATGGCGCTGTGCACGATCGACAGCCAGCGCAGCAACTCCTCGACGGCGGGCCCGACCGCGTCGGGATCGTCACGGACCGCGGCGAGTTGTTCGGGATGCCGCAGGAGGGCAAGGGTGCCTAGACCGAGCATGTTCGACGTGGTCTCGTGCCCGGCGAGCAGCAGCAGACCCGCGATGCCGATGAGTTCGGCGTCGGTGCACTCGTCGCCGTGCTCGCGGACGAGCATCCCGAGGATGTCGTCGCCGGGATGCCTGCGCGCACGGTCGACCAGCGACTGCATGTAGTCGCGGCCCTCCCGTTGCAGGTCGATGCGGTCGGCGATCGGAATGGACAGATCCAGCTGGCGGACGCTGCGTTGCTGGAAGTCGTCGCGATCGTCATAGGGGACGCCAAGCAGCTCGCAGATCACCAGCGACGGGATCGGCAGCGCGAAGCTTTCCACCAGATCGATTGACGGACCGGCGCTTTCCATCGCATCGAGGTGCTGATCGACGATCTCGACGATGCGCGGTTCCAGCCGCTTCATCCGGCGGATGGTGAACTCGGGGGTGAGCATGCGGCGCAGACGCTGGTGCTCCGGTGGGTCGATGGCGAGCAGATTGCCCGCCCGCGAAGCGGCCAGCTCCTCGTTGGATATCAGCGGTGCCCCCGGCATGAAGAACCCCGGCGGGCGGCTGTTGGAGAACCGCTCGTGGTCGGACAGCACTGCCTTGACGTCGTCGTATCTGGTGACGAGATACACCGTCATACCGAACGAGTTCGTCGCGGTGCGAACCCCGGTGGTCTCGCGGATCTCGCGCAGATCCGGTGTCGGGTCGAACGCATTGCGCCGCATGTGCAGCGGCAGCTGCGGGGCCTGGGTTCCGGAGGTGCCGGTCATCTCTTGACGCTACCCGCGAAAAACGAACTCCTGGATCAACGTGTTGACCAGAGGCGGATTCTCGAGCCCGGCAAGGTGGGCCACCCCATCCAGCACGACGAGCTGCGCACCCGGGATGGCCTCGGCCATTGCGGACGTCTCCGGCACTCCGAAGGTGGCGTCCTCGATGCCGGCGACCACCAGCACCGGCGTCGAGATTTTCGCGAACAGCGAACGCTGGTCCGGCCGGGTGGGCACCACACTGCGCACCGCCCATGCAGCGGACCGGATGTCGACGGCCTGCACGGTGTTCCGCACGAATTCCACGACGTCGGGACGGGTCCGAAACGTGGTGGGCCCGAGGAACGCCTTGAGGACGGAGCGGGTCAGGGGTGGCCGGACGCCGCCGAGCAGGTTCGCCAAGCGCAACAGGAATCCGTACTCGAGCTTCTGCCGTGCGCCCGCGGCCGATGCGGTGCAGTTCATCAGCACGGCGCGACCGATGCGGTCGGGATGGCTCGCGGCGAACGTGCCGCCGATCATTCCGCCCCACGAGTTGCCGACGAAATGTGTCCGCTGCACGCCGAGGCTGTCGAGTATGTCGACGATGACGCGCGCACAATCGTCGAAAGTGAATGGCGCAGTGAGCTTCTGGCTACCACCATGGCCGGGCGGATCGACGAGGATGACCTGGCGCGTCGAGCCGAAGTGGTCGGCCTGCGATGACCACATGTCGCCGGTCATCAGCAGGCTCGGCCAGAACATGATGGCTTCGCCGGTTCCGCTAGTGCGGATGCGCACCTTCCCGAGCGCGGTGTCGACCCGCTGTTCGTCCACCAGGTGCACGGTAATCGTCGGTCCTGAGACTGGGCCACCAGATCGCGGGGCCGATGAGCGTGAACAGCGCGGGGATGATCACGGTCCGCACGACGAAGGTGTCCAGCAGGATGCCGAGGCCCACGATGATGCCGACCTGGGTGAGGACGATCAGCGGAAGCACTCCGAGGACACAGAACACCGCGGCCAGCACGATGCCTGCACTGGTGATGACGGCCCCGGTCGCGGAGACGGCGCGGACGATCCCGTCGCGGGTGCCGTGCGTCGGGGTTTCTTCGCGGGCACGGGTGACCAGGAAGATCGTGTAGTCCACGCCGAGCGCCACCAGGAACAGGAACGCGAACAGCGGCGCCGTGTTGTCCAGCGCCGGGAAGCCGAACAGGTGGACGCTGGCCCAGCCGCCCAGCCCCAGCGCCGCCAGCGCGCTGAGCACCGTGACGGCGACGAGGATCAGCGGCGCCAGTGCCGAACGCAGTAGCACGTAGAGCACCGCGAGCACGACGACGAGAATCGCGGGGATCACCACCAGCCGGTCGCGCCCGGCGGCCGCACTCGCATCGCGTGCCGTCGCGTCGGACCCGCCGACCAATGCGTCCTCATCGACCGCATGTACCGAATCACGCAGCGCATCAATGGTTTCGAAAGCCCGATCCGACGCGGGCTCGGCGTCGATGACCACCGACCACTGCGATAGGCCGACGGCACTCTGTCCGGCCGGGCTGGCAGACAGCACGCCGGGGGTGTCCGCGATCGCCTGTGCGATGTCGGCGGCCCGGTCCGTCGGCGCGATGACGCGCGCGGGATCGGTGAGACCGCTCGGGAAATGGTTCGCCAAAGTCTCGTAGCCGTTGACGGATTCGGCCTGTACCCGGAACTGCTCGGTCTGTGAGAGTCCGACGGGTGTGGTCAGCAAGCCGGTACACAGCAGCGCAAGGCCCGCGATGGATACGATCGCGACCCGGCCGGGCCGCTTGGCCACCGCTTCGGCGATGCGGTGCCAGATTCCGCTGTCGGTCAGGGGTTCCGCCCCGAGTTGCGGGATGAAGGGCCAGAACAACCGCTTACCGAACAGGCCGAGCAGCGGCGGCAGCACGAGCAGCACGAAGACCGCGGCGACCACCAGACCCGAAGCGGCCTGTACGCCCAGGCTGCGCACGCTCGGCGACGACGCGAACAGCAGCGTCAGCAGCGCCAGCACCACGGTCGCGTTGCTCGCGATGATCGCCGGGCCCGCGCGTCGCACCGCGATATCGAGAGCCTCGTGGTGATCGTTGTGGCGGCCCAACTCCTCTCGATAGCGAGAGATGAGCAGCAGCGCGTAGTTGGTGCCGGCACCGAATACCAGCACACTGGTGATGCCCGATGTCGAACCGTCAGGATTCATCCCGAGCCCGCTGGCGACCGCGGTGCCCACCACGGCGGCCACCCGGTCGGCGAAGCCGATCACCAGCAGCGGTACCAGCCAGAGCACCGGAGATCGGTAGGTGACTATCAGCAGCAGCGCCACCACCGCCGCGGTGACCGCGAGCAGCGTGAAGTTGGCCCCCGAGAAGGAGTTCGCGATGTCGGCGCCGAAGGCGGGTCCACCGGTGACCTCGGTCCGCAGATCGCCGGGAAGCCCCTCGGCCGCCGATTGCCGAAGCTCCTTGACCGCGTCGCTGAGTGCGAATCCGGTGAGGTCGGCGTCCAACGGCACGACGGTCAGTGCGGCCGCACCGTCCTCGGACACCTGGGCCCGCCATTTCTGCTGGATGGCGGCGAGGTCGGCAGCGTCCAGGCGGGCGCCGTCGTTGCGCGTGATCACGATGATCGCCGGGACTTCGTCACCGCCGGGGAACTGTGAGCGGATCGCGTCCGCGCGCGCGGATTCGGCGTCCTCGGGCACCGCGACCGGGGAACGTTCGGCGGAGTCATCACCGGCGACAAGCGCCATCAACGCACCGGAGACGACCACCACCAGCACTGCCAGGAGCCAGGACAAGCGACGCGACATGCCTCCAATATTTCAGATACTTAAATATTAATCAAATGAATGTTTTCGGCTTATGCTTCCCCTGTGAACGACGACCGCGACGCACTGGAGGCGATGATCGCGGCCGACGTGCGGGCCATGAACGCGGAGTCCGACCAGATCGGCCGTCACTTCGCCGGGCAACACGATGTCGGGGCCAACGACTTTCGTGCGTTGCTGCACATCATGGTCGCCGAGACCGCCGGAACCCCACTGACCGCGGGCGAACTCCGCAAACGGATGGGCATGTCCGGCGCGGCGATCACGTACCTGGTCGAGCGGATGATCGCATCGGACCACCTGCTGCGCGAGTCCGATCCCGCCGACCGTCGCAAGGTCATCCTGCGTGTCGCCGACCACGGGATGCACGTCGCACGCGGCTTTTTCACCCCGTTGGCCGAGCAGACCCGCATCGCGCTGGCCGGAGTCTCCGACGACGATCTCCGCGCCGCACACCGCACCTTCACGGCCCTCATCGCTGCGATGGATGCGTTCCGCAACCAGCTCGACGTGACGTCCGGTTGAGGTTCACCCCCTCGCGATCCGCGCATCTGGCAGGCTGGACCCGCGATGAGTGAAACGACCGACAGTGACGAGTTAATGGCGCAGATCGACTCCGACGAGGTCGAGACGGCGCCCGAACCCAGTCCCGAACCCGCCCCCCAGACCACGGTCATGCTGCTCGGGTCGGGCGAATTGAGCCGGGAGCTGACGCTCGCGTTTCAGCGGCTCGGCGCCACCGTCATCGCGGTGGACCGCTATGCCGATGCGCCGGCGCACGGCGTCGCCGACCGATCGGCCGTCGTCAAGCTGAACGACGCCGATGCGGTGACGGCGGTGATCGAGAAGGAGCAGCCGAGGTACGTGGTGGCCGAGGCGACCCTGGTCGCCGCGGACGCGCTGATCGCGGTGGCCGAACGCGGCGACATCGAGGTGTTCCCGACGCCGCGCAGCACCCGGCTGTCCCTCGACCGCGAGGGGCTGCGGCGGCTCGCCGCCGACGAACTCGGCCTGCCGACCGCCCCGTTCTGGTTCGCGGGTTCTGCGGAGGAACTGAGCGCGGTAGCGCGGCACGCAGGCTTTCCGCTGGTCGTCAAGCCGATCGCGGCGGCTCCCGGGGTGGGCGAGTCGGTGCTGGTGCGTCCCGAAGACGTCGAGCCGGCCTGGCATCGCGCCGTCGCCGCGGGCCGGATACCGCACAACCGGGTGATGGCCGAGGCTGTCGTCGAAGTGGATTTCGAGGTGACACTGCTCACCATCCGCACCATCGGGTCGACCGGGCCCGTGGTGCACTTCTGTGAACCGATCGGGCACCGGCAGCTCGGCGGCGACATGCTCGAGTCCTGGCAGCCTCAGCAGCTGTCACCCGCCGCGCTGGATGCCGCGAAGTCGATCGGGGCCCGGATCGTCAACTCGCTGGGTGGCCGCGGTGTGTTCGGTGTCGAGGTGCTGGTGCGCGGTGACGAGGTCTACTTCGACAACGTGCGGCCGCGACCCTATGACAGCGGGCTGGTAACGCTTCGCTCGCAACGACTTTCGCAGTTCGAGCTGCATGCGCGCGCGATCCTCGGCTTGTCGGTGGACACCATCATGATCTCGCCGGCGGCCGCGGAGGTCAGTTATGCCGGAGCCGACGCGACCGAGAGTGGTGGCGCTCCGCTGAACGCGGTGCTGACCGAGGCGCTGGCCGTGGCGGAAAGCGATGTCCGACTGTTCGGCAGGCCCGACGAGACCGAGGGGCGGCGCCGCCTTGGGGTGGCGCTCGCGACCGCCCCGGACCCGATCATCGCCAGGGACCGGGCCCGCCGGGTTTCCGCGGCGCTGCGCAGACTCTGGTAGCCATGAACGAGCCCGAGCCCAATTCCGAACCGGAGCCCAGCGCGGACCGGCCTTCTGCGGCACCTTTCCTGGGTGCGCTGGCAATCATTTCGATTGTCGTGATCGCAATTGCGCTGGTGAATTTCTTCCAGGGTGACGAGTTGTCGCCGGAGCAGCAGATCGTGCGCGCGGCGGTGGCGCAGAACGATGCGCTACAGAAGGAGAATTACGCCGACTTCCGCAGCAACATGTGCCGTGCGGAGCAGGGCACCGAGGCTGAAGTGCTTGCCGATCAACGCGATTCGAAGGAAAACCAGGGCACGCGACGCATCGCCGACGTCACCGACGTGGTGGTCAACGGCGATCGCGCCACGGCCAAGGTGACCTACCAGTTCGACAAGGCGTCGGACGTCACCACCGATGTCGAAACGACGTTCGTGCTCGAGGACGGGGCATGGAAGGTCTGTACACAGGCCCCCAGCTAGCTGTGGGACACTCACGATCGTGAGCTATGCCGGAGACATCACGCCTGCGGAGGCATGGAAGCTGCTGACCGAGAACCCGGAGGCGGTGCTGGTCGACTGTCGAACCGAGGCCGAGTGGCGGTTCGTCGGGGTGGCCGATCTCTCGAGTCTGGACCGCGAGGTCGTCTACGTCGAATGGAACACTTCGGACGGCAAACACAACGACGATTTCGTCGACGACCTCGTGGAGAAGATCGGGGTCGCGGGTCCCGTCAAGGAAAGACCGGTGGTGTTCCTGTGCCGCTCCGGCAATCGCTCGATCCCTGCCGCCGAGGCCGCGACAGACGCCGGCATCGCACCGTCCTACAACATGCTCGATGGGTTCGAGGGCAATCTCGATGAAAACAAGCACCGAGGCGGCACCGGATGGAAGGCCGTCGGCCTGCCGTGGAGGCAGTCGTGAGCCCAGAGGCTTTTTCCGTCCGTCGGCCGGCCGAACTGCCCGAGGGCGTCAGCCAGGCGACCATCGGAGTGCGCGGCGGCCTGCTGCGGTCAGGCTTTCAGGAGACCGCCGAGGCGATGTACCTCACGTCGGGGTACGTGTATTCCTCTGCGGCAGAGGCGGAGAAGGCGTTCACGGGCGACATCGACCGCTACGTCTACTCGCGCTACGGAAATCCGACGATCTCGATGTTCGAGGAGCGGCTGCGGCTGATCGAGGGTGCGCCGGCGTGTTTCGCGACAGCGACGGGGATGGCCGCGGTGTTCACCTCGCTGGGTGCGCTGCTCGCCGCGGGTGACCGATTGGTCGCCGCGCGCAGCCTCTTCGGTTCGTGCTTCGTGGTCTGCAGCGAGATCCTGCCGCGCTGGGGTGTGGAGACGGTGTTCGTCGACGGCGACGACCTCTCGCAGTGGGAGGAGGCGCTTTCGGTGCCCACGCAGGCGGTGTTCTTCGAGACGCCGTCGAACCCGATGCAGCAGCTCGTGGACATCGCCGCGGTATGTGAGATGGCCCATGCGGTCGGTGCGAAGGTGGTGCTGGACAACGTTTTCGCCACACCTATTCTGCAGCAGGGCATGCCGCTGGGCGCCGATGTAGTCGTGTATTCGGGCACCAAGCACATCGACGGGCAGGGCCGGGTGCTCGGCGGCGCGATTCTCGGCGACAAGCAGTACATCGACGAGCCCGTGCAGAAGCTGATGCGGCACACCGGCCCCGCGCTGAGCCCCTTCAACGCGTGGACCCTGCTGAAGGGTCTGGAGACGTTGTCGGTGCGCGTCGAGTACCAGAACGCGTCGGCGCACCGCGTCGCCGAGTTCCTGGAGAACCATCCGGCCGTGAGCTGGGTGCGGTACCCGTTCCTGGAGTCGCATCCGCAGTACGACCTGGCGAAGCGCCAGATGACCGGCGGTGGAACGGTTGTCACGTTCGAGCTCAAGGCGGCCGGCGGTGCCGATAATTCAAGTGCCGGCAAGGACCGCGCATTCGAGGTGCTCGACAAGCTACGGATCGTCGACATCTCGAACAACCTCGGCGATTCCAAGTCGCTGATCACCCACCCGGCCACCACCACGCACCGCTCGATGGGGCCGGAGGGTCGCGCCGCGATCGGTCTCGGCGACGGGGTGGTGCGCATCTCGGTGGGGTTGGAGGGAACCGAGGACCTCATCGGCGATCTCGACCAGGCGTTGTCGTAGGTTCAACGGTGTCTCGCAAGTCCCAAGCGAAACAGGCTCGCCGCAAGAAGCGGCAGACGGCCCAGAACTCGCGATGGATTCCCGACACCGTGCTCGAAGGGCTCTCCGACGACATCGAGCTTGCTGCGGTGCTAGAGCGGCTCGACGAGCGAATCACGGAGCGCGGCTGGGTTTTTGACGAAGAGCTCTCCGATGATGAGTCGGCGCTCTGGTATTTCATCCCGTCGACGGCGGAGGTCCCTGACGTCGGGGACGTGGTGCCCGTGACCACGATCGCCATGACGTCGGACGACGTCGACGTCGTCCACGTCGTGTTCGTCGGCACCGCCGATGACTACCAGTTCGGGCTCGAGGAGTTGTTCGAGAATCTGGACGCGATCGAGGATTACCGCATGGGGAGCCCGATCCCGCAGTTCGCCTAGGGCTTGTCCTCGACGACGCCCTGCGCGTCCTGCGCGCGCTGCTCGTAGCTCTGGCGCGCCTGCCGGTCGAAGGTCAGGAAAACAGTGTCGTTGCCCATCTTGTGCGACATCCAGCGACGCGTCTTCGCCGACAGCATCGGCGTGATCGCACCGAAGAATCGCCCCCACGGCGGTACCGATGCCAGCGTCTTCGGCTTGTCCAGCACCTTGAGGACGGCCGCCGCAATGTCCTCGGGCTCCACCGGTTTCTGCGCCGCGGAGGTGTGGGTGCCGGCGACCAACTCGGTGTTGGTGAACGTCGGCATCACACAGCTCACCTCGACGCCCTGTGGCGAGAATTCGTCGGCGAGCCCCGAGGACAGTCCGACCACCGCGAACTTGGTGCCTGCGTAGACAACCTGTCCCGGGACGGCCAGCATGCCGGCAAGTGAGGCGATATTGATGATGTGGCCGCTGCGACGAGCGACCATCTCGGGCAGCACCAACTGGCATCCGGTGAGCACGCCATAGAAGTTCACCTCGATGGTCGAGCGGATGGTCTGTTCCGACTGCTCCAGAAACGGTCCGATCGGCATGACGCCTGCGTTGTTGATCAGCACGTCGATTCGGCCACCGCCGTCAGTACGCGCCTTGTCGAGGAACGCTGCGAACGATTGCCGGTCGGTGACATCCAGCGGATAGCCCGAGACCTGGCCGAGGTTGGTCAGCTTAGCGACGGCCGATTCCTGCAGGGCTACCTCGCGGTCACCGATGACCACGCGGGCGCCACGGGCCAGCAGCGCTTTGGCGGTGGCGTATCCGATGCCGCGGGCGGCGCCGGTGATCGCGATGGTTTTTCCCCGGATGTTGTCCATGCGGCCGAACTTTACACGTGTCAAGTTTGGCTCGGAAGGGGATGTGCTGGTGCTGGCAGCGCAGAATCTTGGTCGCCGGCGCCGCGTCCATCTACCGTGGGGCCGTGACTTCAGAGCACGACAAGACGAAGGTCGAGCCGCGGCTCTACATCTTCCCCCACACCGGTGGGTCGGCCAACTTCTACGTGCCGTTCGCCCGAGCGTTCACCGGTGGCACCAAATGCGTGGGGGTCCAGTACCCGGGCAAGCGCGCAGGCAAGGACCTGTCTCAGTACACGAGTCTCCCCGACCTGGCCGACAAGCTCTGCACACTGCTCAAGCCCGCCGATGCTCCGGCAGGGCAGGTCGCGTTCTTCGGGCACAGCATGGGTGCCCTGCTGGCCTTCGAGGTTGCGATGCGTTTCGAACGGGCCGGGAATCCCATCGCGGCATTCTTCGCATCGGCGTCCGCCGCCCCCGGGCTGTTACGGCAGCACGGCGGTCTGCAGGGTTCTGACCTGGAGATGCTGAGCTTGGTGAGCGACGTCACCGGGGCCAATCCGGAGTTTCTCAATGACGAGCAATTCGCCGCCACCCTGCTGCCGACGCTGCGCGGCCTGAAGGCGATCGCATCCTACGACTGCCCGCCCGAGACGAAGGTATCGTGCCCCATCTACGGGCTGATGGCCGACAACGACGAGTTGGCCACTGCCGAACTGATGACACCGTGGGCGCAACGTACAACGTCGGACTTCGATCTCACCGTCTTCCCCGGCGACCATTTCTACATCAACGCTAATTTGCTGCAACTCGCGCCGTGGGTGGAGGAACGCTTGCTCACCCGATGCTCCGGTGCACCGCCGAGTGGGTAGCGGGGTGTCCACTGCAGCACCGGTCTTCGACCGTCAGCCCACGGCCGGTGATCGCGGGATTGCTGACTGGTGAGACTTTTGCTCAGCAAACGTTAAGGGAGAACTGGAGAGCAAATCTCGCCGCCGACGGTTCATGGAACGTCCTAGGCTCCAAAAAAGCAGCGCACCGGCAGCGCTGGCGCATGATCTGTCGAGATGCACTGGACCACGATCACCACGGGCAAAGTTTTTCATCTGCGCACATAGTAGGTGTGTCAGCTGCGGCGCCTTGACCGATTGGGCAACCGATTGACGCGACTGTTAAATTCGGTGCAGGGTCCGCACCCGCACGGGCCCGGGAAGTGTCGGCGCTTGGCTCTCTCTTCCTGACTGGAGTTTGCCGGACGGCGCATGTTGGTTTGCATCCCGACCTCACGCTCGAGTCCAACCCGGTTGCGAAACATAGGCGAAGACACGAAGAGGTTGCCCAGCATGCCCTACACCGAATTGTCGATTCCTGCGTTGGTGCGCGCGCGTGCCGCCGAGCACGGCGACGCCACGGCGTACACGTGCATGGACGCAGCCCTGGACGGAACCGGCTTCGCTGAAAGCCTGACGTGGTCACAGGTCTACCGCCGGTCGCTGGTCGTGGCCGAGGAACTGCGCCGGGTCGGCACGACGGGTGATCGCGCGGCGATCCTGGCCCCGCAGGGCCTCGACTACATCGTCGGCTTCCTCGGCGCGCTACAGGCAGGCTTCATCGCAGTTCCGCTGTCAGTGCCCCAGTTCGGCGTTCACGATCTCAGGGTTGCTTCCACACTGCAGGACAGCGCCCCGGTCGCGCTGTTGACGACCTCATCGGTCGTCGCCGACGTCAACAAGTACGCGAGTGGCCAGCGCGGCCGACAGGGACCTGCGTTGATCGAGGTCGACCTGCTCGACTTGGATTCCACGCGCGACCTCGACACCACCGACCATTCCGGCCTCGGCGCGGCGTACCTCCAGTACACGTCCGGCTCCACCAGGACTCCGGCGGGAGTGATGGTCACGCACCGCAATGTCACGGCCAACCTCGACCAGGCGGTGCAGGACTATTTCGACTACAACGGCCAGACTCCCGAAGGCACCGTGATCGTGTCCTGGCTGCCCTTCTACCACGATATGGGCCTGATCATGGGTGTCTGCGCACCGGTGGTCACCGGACGCCCCGCGGTGTTGATGAGCCCGCTGGCGTTCCTGCGTAAACCCGCGAGCTGGATTCAGCTTCTTGCCAGCCATCCTCACTCCGTTTCCGCGGCGCCCAACTTCGCATTCGACTTGGCCGTCCGGCGGACCTCCGATGCGGACATGGCGGGTCTGGACCTCGGTGGAGTGCAGGCCATTCTCAGCGGTGCCGAGCGCGTCGCCAGCGCCACGGTGAAGCGGTTCAACGGGCGGTTCGCCCCGTTCGGCCTGCAAGGGCATGTGATCCGCCCCTCCTACGGCTTGGCCGAGGCGACGCTCTACGTGGCCACGCCGCCACCCGGCAGGGCCGTCAAGACGGCCCGCTTCGACCTCGCGCAACTGTCGGCCGGCCTTGCCCGCCCCTGCGTCGGGGGCCGCGACGGCACCACCGAGCTGGTGAGTTACGGCGCGCCTCGCGCCTGCATGATCCGCATCGTTCGCCCGGAGACCGGCATCGAGCAGCCCGCGGGTGCCATCGGCGAGATTTGGGTGCACGGGGACAACGTCGCCCAGGGCTACTGGCGCAAACCGGAGCTGAGCGCGCGCACGTTCGACGCACGGATCACCGATCCTTCAACGGGAACACCGGCCGCGAGCTGGCTGCGCACCGGGGACCTGGGAGTCATCTCCGACGGCGAGCTGTACATCATGGGGCGCCTGAAAGACCTGTTGATCGTCGATGGCCGCAACCACTATCCCGACGACATCGAGACGACGATCGGGGAGATCACCGGAGGTCGCGTCGCCGCGATCGCCGTCGAAGACGACGACACCGAGAACCTCGTCGCGATCATCGAGCTGAAGCAACGCGGCTCCGTCGATGAGCATCCCGAGCGGCTCGACGTGGTGAAACGCGAAGTGTCCACGGCGCTCTGGCGGTTACACAATCTTCGTGTCGGTGACCTCGTGCTGGTGTCGCCCGGTTCGATCCCGATCACCACCAGCGGCAAGATCCGCCGGTCGTCATGTGCGGACCTGTATCGACAGGGCGAGTTCGACCGGCTGGACATCTCGGTATGACGTCGTGGGGTCATTTCGAACCCGAACTGCGAAACTGGCTTGTCGACTACCTCGTCACCAATATCGGCTGCAGCCCCGACCAGATCGACCTCGACACACCCCTCAACGAACTGGGCGTGGGATCGCGCGACGCGGTGGTGCTGTCCGGTGAACTGTCGGAGTTGTTGCGCCGACCGGTCTCACCGGTGGACTTCTGGCAGAACCCGACCATCAACGCGTTGGCTCACGCGCTGCTCCACCCCGATCTGGAGCCGGCGGTCGGCTCATCGCCCGGCACCGCGGGCGGCTCGCTGAACGAGCCGATCGCCGTCATCGGGCTGGGCTGCCGACTGCCGGGGGACATCCATGGACCCGATGCGCTGTGGGACTTCCTGACCGCAGGACGCTCCGCGGTTTCAACTGTGCCCGACGGGCGGTGGCAGGCATTCGATGACGGCTCATCGGAGGCGGCCGCGGCATTGGCCCAAACCACCCAGTGGGGCTCGTTTCTGAGCGACATCGCCGCCTTCGACGCCGAATACTTCGGTATCGCGCCGCGCGAAGCAGACCGCATCGACCCGCAGCAGCGGTTACTGCTCGAGGTCGCGGTCGAAGCGCTCGAACACGCAGGCATCCCGGCCGAATCGCTGCAGCGTTCGCAGACCGGGGTGTTCGCCGGCGCATGTGTCAGCGAATACGGCTACCTGGCCGCGCGTGACCTGGGCCAGATCGACGCCTGGACGGGTACCGGCGGTGCCCTGAGCATCATCGCCAATCGGCTCTCCTACTTCCTGGACCTGCGTGGACCGTCGCTCACCGTGGACACCGCCTGCTCCTCCTCGCTCGTCGCGGTGCACCTGGCCTGTCAGAGCCTGCGCACCGGCCAATCCGAGCTGGCGATCGCCGCAGGGGTGAATGTGTTGCTTTCGCCTGCCATCACGCGCAGCTTCGATGCCGCGGGAGCGATGTCGCCGACCGGCGCCTGCCATGCGTTCGACGCCGCCGCCGACGGGTTCGTCCGCGGTGAGGGTTGCGGCGTCGCGGTGCTCAAGCGGCTCTCCGACGCGCAGCGTGACGGAGACCGGGTACTCGCGGTCGTCCGCGGCTCGGCCGTCAACCAAGACGGTCGATCCAATGGACTGATGGCTCCGAACCCGGCCGCGCAGGCCGCAGTCTTGCGGGCCGCCTGCGCCGATGCGGGCGTCAAGCCCGCCGAGGTCGCCTACGTCGAGGCGCATGGGACCGGAACGTTGCTCGGTGACCCCATCGAAGCCCGCGCCCTCGGCGCGGTCTACGGGCGCGGACGGCAACCCGACGCGCCGCTGCTGGTCGGCGCCGTGAAAACCAACCTCGGCCACCTGGAAGCAGCCGCGGGCATCGTCGGGCTGATCAAGGCAGCCCTGGCGGTGCAACGCGGCGCAATTCCAGCCAACCTGCACTTCGAAACCCCCAACCCGCACATCCCCTTCGGCGAGCTCCGGCTGAAGGTGGTCGACGAACCGACCGAATGGGCGGCGACCGGACACCCGCGCCTCGCAGGCGTTTCGTCGTTCGGCTTCGGCGGAACGAACGCGCACGTGGTCCTCGAGCAGGCCCCCAAGGTGCGGGTGCAGGAGCCCACGGTGGCCCCTCAGGTGACCACTCTGGTCGTCACCGGAAAGAACCACGAGCGCCTGACCGCGATGGCGACGACGTTGGCCGACTGGATGGCCGACGCAGGGGCGCTGGTGCCGCTGGCCGACGTCGCGCACACGCTCAACCATCACCGGAGCCAGCACCCGACTTTCGCCACCGTCTGTGCGGTCGACCGCGCAGACGCCATCGCCGGACTGCGTGCGGTCGCCGCAGGCGAACTCGCGACCGGCGTGGTCGGTCTCCACCAGGGGCCGTGCGGATCCGGCACCGTGTTCGTGTATTCGGGTCAGGGTTCGCAGTGGGCCGGGATGGGCCGACGCCTGCTCGCCGCCGAACCGGCGTTCGCCGCCGCTGTCGGCGAGCTGGAGCCGGATTTCGTTGCCCAGGTGGGGTTCTCGCTGCACGACGTGCTGACCACCGGACAGGAACTCGTCGGAATCGAGCGAATCCAGCCGGTGCTGGTGGGCGTGCAGCTTGCACTGACCGCATTGTGGCGTACGTACGGGGTCGAGCCGGACGCCGTGATCGGACATTCGATGGGTGAGGTGACGGCCGCCGTGGTGGCGGGCGCCCTTACTCCGGCGCAGGGCCTGGAGGTGATCGCGACCCGTTCGCGGTTGATGGCCGAACGCGCCGACAGGGGCGCGATAGCGCTGCTGGAGCTCGATGCGCCGGCCGTCGAGGCGTTGATCGCCGAATTTCCAGGTGTCACGGTGGCGGTCTATGCCTCACCGCGCCAGACTGTGGTCGCCGGGCCGACCGAGGCCGTCGACGCCGTCGTCGCCAGGGCGATTGCGCAGAATACGTTCGCCCGCAGGGTTAACGTGGATGTGGCGTCCCACCACGCGATGATGGATCCGATCCTGCCGGAGTTGAAGGAGGCCTTGGCCGGCCTTACGCCGAGGTCTCCGCTCATCCCGGTCATCAGCACGGTCGAGAACGCCGGTGCCGCACCGCTGTTCGACGCCGACCACTGGGCTGCCAACCTGCGCAACCCAGTCCGGTTCAGCCATGCCGTCGCCACCGCAGGCGCCACCGCATGCACGTTCGTCGAGATCAGTCCACATCCACTGCTCACCAAGGCGATTTCGGACACGCTCGCCGAGCCGGTCACGGGCAACGCGCATCACCACAGCCTCGGCACGTTGCAGCGCGACGCTCACGACACCCTTGAATTTCACACGAACCTCAATGCGACACATACCGTCCGTCCACCGCACGGTGAACATCCCGCCGAGCCGCACCCGGCCATTCCGGTTGCCCCGTGGCGCCACGCCCGGCACTGGATGGACATCGCACCGGCGTTGTCCATCAACGGATTTGGGGGTCGCCGCGCAGACCGACCCTCGGCGGGCGAAACCAGCCCCGTCTCGACGGACTGGCTGTACGAGCCGACCTGGCCCATCCAGCCGCTTCCCGCTGCCGACACTGTGAGCGTGGGTCCATGGCTGGTCCTCGGTGACACCGCCCTCGGTGCCGAATTAGGAAGTGTTCCTGGCCTACCTGCGGACTGGAGCGCCGACCGGGCCGCATTGCGCACCGCGCTGGGTGAGGTGGACAACGTGGTATTCGCGCCGACCGCTAACACGCTCATGGGCGCAACCATTGACGTCCCGTCGGCATACGCGTTGTTCAATGAGGCGAGAAGTCTTGTCGAAGAACTACTTTCGATGACCGTACCGCCGCGGCTGTACTTCGTCACCCGCAACGCCCAGCCGGTCGCCGAAGGCGATCGCGCCAATCCGGCACACGCGGTGCTATGGGGTCTGGGCCGCACACTTGCGTTGGAGCACCCTGAGATCTGGGGTGGCGTAATCGATGTCGATGACGCCGTGCCTGCCGTCTTGACGGCGCGGTACGTGCTGACCGAGGCGCAACCACGACCCGGTGAGCAGGAGGACCAGGTCGTCTACCGGACAGGAGCCCGGCACGTGCCGCGGCTACGACGGCATACTCCTCCGGCGGCGCAGAACGGTCTGCTGGGCAAGGACACCGCCCACCTGGTGATCGGCGCCACCGGTCGCATCGGGCCGCACCTGATCCAACAGCTCGCCGACATGGGCGCCGGAACCGTCGTCGCGGTCTCGCGAAATCCCGGCGGGCGGCTCGACGAACTGGCCCGCCGGCTATCGGCAGAGGGAACGACGCTGATCACGGTGGCGGCCGACGCAGCAGACGAGACCGCGATGGCGGCACTGTTCGGCCGTTTCGGCACCGACCTCCCGGCTCTGGAGGGCATCTACCTCGCGGCCTTCGGCGGAGGACCGGTCGCGCTGTCCGACATGACCACCGACGATGTCAACGCCATGTTCGATCCGAAGCTTGGTGCGCTCGGCGTGCTGCACACCCTTTCGTTGCGAACCGCCGTTCGCCATTTCGTGTTGTTCTCGTCGATCTCGGGACTGCTCGGCTCGCGCTGGCTCGCCCACTACACGGCGACCAGCAACTTCCTTGACACCTTCGCCTACGCCCGACGCAACATGGGTCTGCCTGCTGCGGTGGTGAACTGGGGATTGTGGAAGTCGCTGGCGGAGGGGCAAACCGATGCGAATCAGGTCATGTCGAACTCGGGGCTCGTGCCAATGCCCGACGAGGTGGCCATTCGCGCGCTGTCGTTGGTGATGGCTTCCGACGCGCCGCTGCGGTGCACCGTCGCAGACGTGGATTGGCCGCTGCTCGCCGCGGCCTACCGCACCCGCGGAGCGCTGCGCATCGTCGATGACGTGTTGGCGGGCGAGCTGGCCGCCCAAGCGGAGGAGCCGACCCCGGAGAGCGAGTTCGCCAAGGCGATGCGCGAGTGCACACCGGAGCGGCGTCGCGACCTGCTGGCCGACCATATCGGTGCGTTGGCATCGGACGTCCTGGGGTTGCCTCCCACCGCGACCCTGGACCCGGCGGCCGGATTCTTCCAACTCGGGATGGACTCTCTGATGAGCGTGACGCTTCAGCGCAGCCTCGGCGCGAGTTTGGGCATCACGCTGCCGGCGGCGGTCATCTACGAGTACCCGACCATCGCGCGTCTCACCGACGCACTATGCACGCGCATGGGCTACGTGACGGCGACCGAAATCCCGGCGACGGCTCGATCCGGCCTGGGCGCCCGAGCCCAGCAGCGCGCCAAGGCCCGCCAGGAAGCTGCTGCCGGCAGACGGAAAGGACGAGCTTAGCTATGGACTCCGATGTGACGACCGGTTCGAATGACCTGCCGCCCAACGCGATTGCGGTCATCGGAATGGCCGGGCGGTTTCCCGGCGCAGACTCGGTGACTACGTTCTGGGACAACCTGCGTCGCGGTGAGGAGTCCATCGCCACGCTGTCCGAGGATGCGCTTGCCGCTGCCGGAGTGAGTGCCAAAACCCTGGCCGATCCGGCGTATGTGCGGCGTGCGCCGCTGCTCGACGGGACCGAGGAGTTCGACGCGGAATACTTCGGGATGACTCCGTACACCGCCGCGATGATGGACCCGCAACAGCGGCTGTTCCTGCAGACCGCGTGGCACGCCTTCGAGGATTCCGGGTACGACCCCGCCACCTTCGACGGAGCGATCGGCGTGTTCGCCGCCAGCACCGCCAGCGGCTACCTGATGAACAACCTGATGTCGCACCGTGATCCCAAGGCGCTCGTCGGCGAAGGCATCACCGTCGAGATGTTCAACCTGGTCTTGCTGAACGACAAGGACTACCTGGCGACGCGGGCGTCGCACCAGTTCAATCTGCGTGGACCGAGTATCTCGGTGCAAACCGCCTGCTCGTCATCGCTGGTGGCAGTACACCTCGCCTGCCAGAGCCTGCTGTCGGGCGAATCCGACATGGTGCTGGCCGGTGCGGCCTCCATTCGGGTGCCGCATCATGTCGGCTACACCTACGAACCCGGGGCGATGGTGTCGGCCTCGGGTCACTGCCGACCGTTCGACGTGCGGTCCGACGGCACCATCTTCGGCAGCGGGGTCGCGGCGGTGATACTCAAGCCGCTGGCGGCAGCGCTCGACGACGGCGACCGCATCCACGCCGTCATCCGCGGATCGGCGATCAACAACGACGGCTCGGTCAAGATGACCTACGCGGCACCTGCGCTCACCGGCCAGGCGGAGGTCATCGCCGAAGCGCATGCCGTCGCCGGTGTCGACTCCTCGACCATCGGATTCGTGGAGACCCACGGAACCGGAACCCCACTGGGTGATCCGATCGAAATCGAAGCCCTGCGACAGGCTTTCGAGGTTTCTGACCTGGATCGACCGGGCCCGTGCGTGCTGGGTTCGGTGAAGTCGAACATCGGTCATCTGGATGCGGCATCCGGCGTCACCGGCCTGATCAAGACGATTCTCTGCCTGGAGAACAAGGCGATTCCGCCGACCGTGCACTACACCGCCCCCAACCCCGAGCTGCACCTCGAGAAGACGCCATTCGTGGTTGCGAACACCTACACACCCTGGGAATCCGACGCACCGCGCCGTGCCGGGGTGAGCTCTTTCGGTGTCGGTGGCACCAACGCGCACGTCGTCCTCGAGGAGGCGCCACGCACCTCCGTGACCGCGCCCGCCAGCGGCCCGCAGGTGCTGCTGTTGTCGGCGCGCACCGCCGAGTCCCTGCAGGATGCCAGGGCCGCGCTCGCCGCCGAACTGTCCCGGCACTCACGCGACGAAGACCCGTCGCTGCCCGATGTGGCGTTCACGCTTGCGGGTCGGCGGGCCTACGAGGTCCGGATGGCGGCCGTCGTTGCCGACCGCGCCAACGCCACCGCCGTGTTGACCGCCCCGCCGGACCAACAAGAACACGAGAATGTTTCGGTCGGCCAGTGTCCGCCCGGCATCACGCCCGGCGCGCAGCGGGTGGCGTTCCTGTTTCCCGGGCAGGGCGCGCAGCACGTCGGCATGGCCCACGACCTCTATGACGCCGAACCGGTGTTCCGCGAGGCCTTCGATCGGTGCGCCGCTGGATTCGGCCAGGAACTCGGCATCGACGTGGTGGCCGAGGTGTTCGACGGGGCAGGCATGGAGTCCACCGATCTGGCCCAGCCGGCGCTCTTCGCAGTGGAATACGCGCTGGCGCAGCTGGTCATGGCGTACGGGGTCACCCCGGCGGCATTGGCGGGTCACAGCATCGGCGAGCTGGTGGCCGCCACCCTGGCCGGGGTCTTCGACTTGGAGACTGCGCTCAAGGTGGTGTCGATGCGCGCCCGCCTGATGCACGCCGCGCCGGCCGGCGCCATGGTCGCGGTGGCCGCCGCCCCCGACGACATCGCCGAGCACATGACGCCCGACGTGGACCTCGCCGCCATCAACGAATTCGGCAATTGCGTGGTGGCCGGTTCCCAGGAGGCCATCCGTGCCTTCACCGATAGCCTTGCCGCCGCGGGCATCCTGGCCCGGCGGGTCCGAACCTCGCATGGTTTCCATTCGCGATCGATGGACTCGGTGCTCGCTCCGTTCGAGGAGTACCTGTCCACCGTCACGCTGCACGCGCCCCGAATCCCGATGCTGTCCAACATAACCGGCACGTGGATGACCGCTGAGGAGGCCACCGATCCCCACCGCTGGGCGAAGCACATCCGGTCCACCGTGCGGTTCGCCGATGAGCTTGCCGAACTGCTCGTCGATGGGCACCGGGTGCTCGTGGAGGTAGGGCCGGGCGGCAGTTTGACCGGATCGGCCGTCCGCCTGCCCGGGTGGTCGGAAACCCACCGCGCGGTTCGCCTGATGCGGCACCCGTTGCAGAGCAGGAATGACCGCGACGTTTTTCTGCTCGGACTCGGCCAATTGTGGTCGGCCGGGGTCGACGTCGACTGGACGGCGCGCCACGGCCATCGGCCGCATCTAGTGACGCTGCCCGGCTATGCCTTTGCGCGGCAGCGCCATTGGATCGAGCCCGCCGCCTTCGTGCGATCGGGCGATGTTTCTGCGTCAATCGTCACGGCAGCGAAATCACTACCGGACGGGGGGCAACCCGCCCTCGCCACCGACGCCCGCTCGCAGATGCTGGCGACGCTGCAGCGAATCTGGTCGCAGTGTCTGGGCGTCGAGTCGGTCGCGGCGGGCGACAACTTCTTCGAACTGGGCGGCGACTCGCTCTTGGCGATCGGCGTTGCGATGACCGCGGCACACGAAGGTGTGGAGCTCACCCCGCAGGACCTGTACGACCATGACAGCCTTGGCGCGTTGGCCGACACCCTGGTCGCCCGATACGCATCCGGCGGTCTGGGCGGCCAGCCCACCGACGAGCTGAATCCACCTGTTCCGCCGAACATCCTGCGCTTCCTCGACAGCGGGTTGGCCGAACCCGGCCGCTGGCGGACGCCGTTGGTGTTGCGCATCGACCCGTCCGTGAGTGCAGAGGATGCCACCGCCGTCATGACTGCGGTGGTCAACCACCATGACGCGTTGCGGATGCGGGTCGCCGACCGCGCGGGGGTGTGGGAGCAGCACATCAGCGAACCTGCCGACTATGCAGGGCTGACGCAACACACGCTGCCCGCAGATGCGTTGCCGGGCAACGATGTTGAGCGAGAGGCGCTTTCGACCATCGTGTCCGACACGATTGGGGCACAGGACCTCGACAGCGCGCCGTTGACGGGCACCTTTGTCGTCGACGCGCAGGGCTCCCCCCGGTTTCTGGTGCTCACCTTGCACGGAATGGTCGACGACTCGAAATCACGCGAGATCCTGGTGACCGACCTGTTGACCGCGTTCGCGCAACGACTGGCAGGCAGCGAGATCACCTTGGAACCGGCCACCACGGACTGGCGAGAGTGGTCACGGCGCTGTGCGGCGCTGGCCGCTCACCCCGCGGTGCTCAACCGACGCAACTATTGGATCGACCATGCCGCGATGGCGACGGTGAGCCTGGCCGGCCCCCAGCTCGATGCCGGGCACGGCGGGGCGCCTGGGGCCGCGGACCTGACCAGACTGGCCACCGCATTGACCCCCGAGCAGACCTCGCAGGTCGACAACGCCCGCCGAATCTCCCAGGCGTCGACCGAGGAGATTCTGTTGGCCGCGCTGGCGCGCATCCTTGCGATCATCGTCGGTGACGGCGTCGCGACGGTCGACCTCGCCGGTGCCGGGCGATCGGTGCTTCGGCCGGAGGTCGACGTACGCAGAACGGTCGGGTGGTTCTCCGCGATCCATCCGATCGCCCTGCCCTGCATGGACATCCCGGGGGCCAGCGCGGCTCAGCTGCTGGCCGAGGTGAGCCGGACCGTCAGGGCCGTGCCGCACCACGGCATCGGGTACGGGCTCCTGCGCTACCTGCACGCGCCGACCGCAGAGCTGCTGAAGGCCACGCCCACGTCGGAAATCTTCTTCTCCTATCTCGGCATGCTCCCCGAATGGAAGGAGACCGGTGCGGCGGTGCAAGTCGATGGCGACACCGAGCTGACGATCCGGCAGACCCTGCCGGGGTTGGGCCATCTGCTCGAACTGCGGGCCTATCGACACGGCGGCGTGCTTCACGTGGACTGGTGGTACGACCGCCGACGGGTGCCCAGCGGCATCGCCGAGGCACTCGCGGAACGGTTCGGTGCCACGCTGATCGCCCTGATCGAGGACGCGGTTGCGGGCGACGAGGGCGGTGACGGCGCCGAAGCGGAGGACGAAGCACTCGCGCTGGTGGACCTGTCGGCGGCCGTTCTCGACGACGATGAGTAGGTAGGGAAGCGATGTCACAGTCCGACAAGGGTGTGGAACTCGAAGGCATCGGCAAGTCGTTCGGTTCGGTTTCGGCGTTGCGCGACATCACCTTCGACGTAGGCCGCGGTGAGGTGGTCGGGCTGTTGGGACCCAACGGCGCAGGCAAGACCACAACGGTGGAGATCCTTTCGACGCTGACAACGCCGGATCGCGGACGCGCCAGCGTGGCGGGTCATGACGTGGTCTCCGACCCGGCGATGGTGCGCCGTTCGATCATGCTCACCGGCCAGCATGTCGCGCTCGACGACATGTTGACCGGATACGAGAACCTGGTGATGTTCGGCCGGTTGCAGGGGTTGGACAAGTCCAGCGCTGCGGCGAGGGCCGGTGTTCTGCTGCGCGAGTTCGACCTGGAGGACGCCGCGGGCCGTCGGGTGAGTACGTATTCCGGCGGCATGCGCCGGCGCGTCGATATCGCCTGCGGGCTGGTGGTTCGTCCCGAGGTGGTCTTCCTCGACGAGCCGACGACGGGACTGGATCCGCGCAGCAGGCAAGCCATCTGGGAGTTGGTGACCACCTTCAAGGACGCGGGCATCGCGACATTGCTGACCACCCAATACCTCGAGGAGGCGGACGCGCTGAGCGACCGGATCATCGTGATCGACCACGGCAGCATCGTCGCGCAGGGCACCGCCGACGAACTCAAGGAGCGCACCGGAGGCACCTACTGCGAGATCGTGCCCCGCAACCCGGATGACCTGCCCGCGTTGGTCGAGGCGCTGGGCACGTTGGTGCCGGCCGCCAGTCGGGCCGCGATCAGCCCGGAGTCCGATCGGGTCAGCCTGCCCGCGCCGGACGGACCGGCCATGCTGACCGCGGCTCTGTTGCGCGTGAATTCGGCGAACATCGAGCTGGCCGACGTCATGTTGCGCAGGCCATCGCTGGACGACGTATTCCTGTCGCTGACCGGAACCGCGGCCACCGACCACGCAGCAGAACGCGAGGTCGGTGAGGTCTACTCGTGACGGCGTCGATTGCGTCAATGCCGTTGACCACGACGCGGCCTGCCCCGTCGCCGGCGCAGCAATGGTGGGTGCTGACGACACGGCTGATCACCCCCACATTGCGCAACGGCGAGGTGGCGGTGGGCGTGGCTGTCTCGGTGGCGGCGACCGCGAGTCTGTACATCCCACTGAACCGGCTCATGGACGCGCCCGACCTGGGGGCGAGCAGCTACGCGCAGTACCTGCTACCGCTGATCGTGTTGCAGGCCATCGCGTTCGCATCGATCTCCACCGCCTATCGCGCCGCAACCGACTCGATCCAGGGGATCAACCGCCGTTTCCAGTCGTTGCCCATCGCGCCGCTGATTCCGTTGTCGGCCCGCATCAGCGCGAGCCTCTACCGTTGTGTGATCGGGCTCGTCGTGGCGCTGGCATGTGGCTATGTCATCGGCTTCCGATTTCACCGGGCGCCGCCCGCCATCGCGGCGTTCTGTCTGTTGGTACTGCTCACCGGTTTGGCACTGGCGTTCTTGGCAGATGTGATCGGCACCAACTCGCGGAATCCCGCGGGAACCGCGCAGTGGCTGCTGTTGCCGCAGTTGATCTTTGGCTTCCTGTCGGTGGGAATTCAACCGCTGGAGCGGTTTCCCGGATGGATTCAGCCGATCGTCCATCATCAACCCATCTCCCGGATCGTGGACGCTTTGCACGCGTTGGCCGGTGACTCGGTGCCGGGCGCGACACCGGTCACCTGGTCGGTCATCGGACCGGCCGTGGCCTGGGTGGTCGGCGTGATCGCCCTGACCCTGCCCTTCGCCATCGCGGTGTACCGGCGGAGAACCTGATGACGGTGATCGTCGGCGTGCCCCGTGCCACGCGAGCCGAACCGGAGCGCCTGCTGCCGCAAACCGTGGTGCTCACCCGGCGCCTGCTCATCAGGTCGGTGCGCAACCCCATGACTCTGGTCCACGCCCTGCTGCTGCCGGTGGCGTTCCTGCTCACACTCAAGGTCGTCTTCGGCGACTCGATCACGTCGATCACGGGCCAGGACGGGCTGTACCGCAGCGTGCCGCTGGTGGCGCTGGTGGCGACGATGTCAGGGTCGACGACGGCCGTGGTGGGCATCAACGCCGAGCGGCTCGACGGGTTTCTCGGCCGGTTGTGGGCGCTACCCCTGCACCGCGGCGCCGGACTACTGTCGCGGCTGGCCGCCGAGACCATCCGGGTGCTCGCCACAACGCTGGTGATCCTCGGCGCGGGCGTAATCCTCGGGTTCCGTTTTCACCGCGGTGTCGCCGCTGCGCTGCTGTGGGTGTCGGTGCCGGTGATCTTCGGCATCGCATTCGCGGTGCTGGCCACGACCGTCGCGCTGTATTGGTCGAAAGCTGTTCTGGTGGAGGCGATGCAGCCCGTCATCATTCTCGGTGCCACCTTCTGCACGGGGTTCGTGCCGTTGGAACAGTACCCCGACTGGGTCCAGGCGTTCGTCCGGTTCCAGCCGATGTCACCGGCCGTCGACGCGATGCGGGGGCTATCGGTCGGTGGTCCGGTGTGGTGGCCGATGATCACCACGTTGCTGTGGTTCGCCGGGATCCTCGCGGTGTGCCTTGGGCCCATCATGGTGGGCTACCGCAGGGCGAGCACCAGTCGGTGATTCCGGCGCCACGTCGAGAGGAAGGGTTCACGGTGTTTGGTTCATCGCCGATCCGCCATCTATCGCCCAGCGAGGAGTTCTTCGCCCAAGCCGAGAACTTCATCGGTATCACCCTGACTCTGCGCGGACCGGTCGACGTGGGCGCGATGTCGGAGGCGTTCGAGACGCTGTGTCAGGTGTACCCGGCCCTTGCCGGTCACCTCGAACGAGACGCCGACGGCAGACACCAAATCATGGTCGACGACTACGAGCATCCGGGGATGTGGCTCGAGAAGATCGACGACACGGCTGCCCGGCGGCTGCCGGCCCAGTCCCGGGCGCTGGTCGAGCTGCGGCTGCGTCAAGGCGACGAGCGCTCCGAACTCACCCTCTACACCCACCACGCGCTGGCCGACGCACACCACCAGTTCGCTCTGTTGGAGAAGTTGTTCGGCTGGTATACCGACATCGTCACCGGCGCCGGTGTCCCGCCGGTCAAGGCCGAACCCATTCCGGAGTCGTTGGAGGCGGTACTCTCCGAGCGCGGTATCGGCAAGCTTGCGCGATTCGGTCTGGAGCGCTATCTGCCTGCGATGTTCGCCTACGAGCTACCCGCGTCCAAGCGGAACGCGGGACGCATCGACCCCCGGCCGGTTCTCGTACCGTCGGCCAGCTGCCGGCTCTCCCGTCCGGAAACCCAGAGCCTGCTCGACATCTGTGCCGCCCACCGGATCAGTCTCAATTCTCTGGTCGCCGGGGCGATCCTGTTGGCCGAGTGGACCATCCGGGATGCCCCGCACCTGCCCATCCCGTACATGTACCCGGTCGATCTGCGTTTCTTTCTGACCCCGCCGGTCGGTCCCACCCAGGCCACCAATCCCGTGGGAATGGCGATGTACCTGGCCGAGATTCACCCGAACACCGACATCATGGAGCTGGCGCGTGACATCGTCGACGCGTTCCGCACCGACCTGGCCGACGGCGTGATTCAACAGTCGTTCCTACACTTCGGCCTGCAATACCAGGGGAATCCGCCGGGGCTGCCCGACGTCGTGATGACCACCGACGGCGGAGAATTGCCACCGGTACGCACCCCGCCCGGGCTGACGGTCGAGGAGTATGACGTCGAAGTGTTGTTCGCGTCGACGTCGGCGGGCGTCGACATGTATTCCGCCGCAACGTATGACGGTCGGTTGGTGATCACCTATCACAGCCACGGACCGGAACCCGATTCCTACGTGCGCGAAATTCACGAACTCCTGGCTGCGATCCCGTCGCGGTACGCATGGGCGACGGAATAGCAGAACGAGCTCAGCCCACCTCGGCGAGTAGTTCCTTCAAGCCGATGGCGAAGCCGTCGGCCAGTTCCGACAGGTCGGGCAGCAGCGCCGGGCACGAGATCAGGCTGACGTGGAGTTTCCCGTTCACCGACCACATCGTGATGTTGAGTCCCGAACCGTGCATGACTGGACCGAACGGGTAGACCGCAAGTACCTCGGCACCCAGGAAGTAATCCGTCTGTGGTCCCGGCACATTGGACACCACCAGGTTGTACATCGGGCGGAACTGGGTCAGCCGCGCGTACACCCGCTTCGCGATGCCGAGGACGATGGGGCCGAGCAGCTGGCAGAAGTCTTGCAGCAGAGTGGCATCGATCGCCGAAGCGTGTTCCTTGGCATGGGCGGTCACTGCTGCGAGGGCCCTCAGCCGCGCCACGGGGTCCGCGATCTGTGTCTGAAGTCGGGCGAACATGCCCGACACCTGGTTTCGCCCCTGGCCCAGTGCAGGTTCGTGCACCGACACCGGCACCAACGCGACCAGGGAGGGCTCCGGCAACTCGCCGCGGTCGAGCAAAAACTGGCGTATCACCCCGCTGGCGAGCGTCATCGCCACGTCGTTGACGCTGACCCCGAAGTGGTTCTTGACCCGCTTGACGTCGTCGAGGTCCAGCCGTGCGAAGGCGACATTGCGCTGCGCGGTGAGCCGGCCGTTGAGCCGGGTGCGCGGGGCGGTGAACGGTGCGGCCATCGCGCTGCCGCGCGCCGCGCGACGAATGGAGTCGACCGCCGCTCTGATGGCCGCGGGCAGCACGGTGACGACAAGGTGCAGTGGTCGGCTCGCGAACCGGGTCAGCCCGCCGACGGCCAACTGCAGGCGCGTGGGGGCCGCCGCCGCCGCGACCGGTTCCGGCGGCGGCGAATCGGGTTCGGCGCTACACAACTGCGAAAGCAACTTGGCGTAGGTCACCCCGTCGGCCGCCGAGTGGTGCACCTTGAACAGGACGGCCAGCCGTCCGCCGACGACGCCCTCGATGATCCACAGCTCCCACAGCGGTCGGCGACGATCGAGAGGCAGACCCGCCAGACGCCCGGCCAGCTCGCTGAGTTGGGCCCAGCCGCCGGGTGCGCCAAGGGTGATTCGATGCACGTGGCGGTCGATGTCGAAGTCGGCGTCCTCCACCCAGACGGGATGATCGACGTTGCCGAATCGTTCGGACGGCTTCTCCCGCAACGCCGGTATCGCGCGCACCCGCGCCGCCAACGCGTCACGGAAACGCTCGTAGGCATAACCACCCGGAATGCTCGCCGGATCGAGTTCCAGCACCGAAAACACTTGTAAGGGCTGCGTTGCGGTTTCGAGGTAGAGCATGCTGGCGTCGAGTCCGCTCAGCTGCTGCCATGTCCGCACTCCATGACACTACGTCCCCGCCGGTCCCCGGCTCCCATCTACGATTACGGCCGGATGACCAGCGCCGTGTGAATCCCTTGCCGGTCGGCATATCATCCCGATCGGAGTTGGCGATGGTCGCGTTGATCACCGGGGCGTCGACCGGGATCGGCGCAGAGTTCGCCCGCCAGTTCGCCGCCCGGGGCCATGACCTCGTCGTGATTGCTCGCAGTGCGGACAAGCTGAACGAGATTGCCGCGCAACTGCGAGCGGCGCATGGCGTGCAGGTCACGGTACTGGCGATGGACCTGTCGCTCCCCGATGCTGCGGCGGAGCTGTGGCAACGGACGGATGGCCTGGGCCTCGAAATCTCCGTGTTGGTCAACAACGCCGGTTTCGGTACCCACGGTGACGTCGCCGACGTCGATCCGCGGCGCCTCGAGGACGCGGTCGAGCTCAATTGCCGCACGGTTGTCGGCACGACCGCCCGTTATCTGCCCCAGATGCGAGCAAGGGGTGCGGGAACGATCATCAACGTGGCGTCGATCGCGGCGTTTCAGCCGTTGCCCAAGATGGCGGTCTATGGTGCGTCCAAGGCCTTCGTGTTGTCCTTCACCGAGGCGCTCTGGGCCGAGGAGCGCAAACATGGGGTTCGCGTCCTGGCGGTGTGTCCCGGGCTGACGGATACTCCGTTCTTCGGTTTGGCGGGCGACGCCGCGGCCGCCGCCGCATCCGGCTCCGCGGCACGGGCGCTGACCCGCACCCCCGCGCAGGTCGTCGACAGCACCATGCGCGCGTTGCCGGGTCGCAAACGCAGCCTCGTCGACGGTGCCGCCAATGCGCTCGTGGCGCGCGTTGTCACCAGGGTGCTGCCGAGGCGACTGGCGATCGCGGTGTCCGCGCGGTTGGTCGGCGGCTGACTACCCGGACCCGGCCGCCAGCGTCTCGGTCAGATGCCCGGCCAGCGCACGCGGCGTGCTGTAGGTGACGATGGTCTTGGGCGTCACGCGGATACCCGTCTGCGTCTCGATGTGGGTGCGCAATTCGAGGGTGCCCAACGAATCCAGGCCGTGATCGGCGAACGAACGATCGGGGTCGACTGCGCGTCGCAGGATCAGCCCCGTCTCGTCGGTGACCAGTCGACGCAAGCGGTTGGGCCATTCATCATGGGCGAGTTCTGCGAGTTCGGCCAGTACGGTGGGGATCTCGGCGCCGTCACCGCCGTTGGTGTCGCGGAACGACTCGGCGAACGGGCTCCGTGCCGCCAGCGCGGTGAGCAAGGGCATGCCGGTCAACGGCAGGTAGCCGGTGTACCCACGATCGTGACGCAGCAGCGCCCGGAATGCGTAGCCGCCGTCTTCCGGACTGATCATCGTCACGTCACCGCGTTGTGCCATACCGGTGCCACGACCGATGTCGGCCCAGGCGCCCCAGGCGATCGCGGTGGCCGGAATGCCTTGGCTGCGTTGCCATGACGTGAACGAGTCCAGCCAGCTGTTGGCCGCCGCATAAGCGCCCTGGCCGGGCGAGCCCAGCAGCGCGGCGGCCGAGGAGAAGTTGCAGAACCAGTCCAGCGGCTGCCCGGCGGTCGCCTGATGCAGATACCATGCGCCGCAGACCTTCGGTGCCCAGTCCCGTTCGACGAGTTCGTCGGTGATGTTGTCCAGGGTGGCGTCGTCGACCACCGCCGCGGCATGCAGGACACCGCGCAGTGGAAGTCCGGTTGCGGTCGCGGCGCTGACAAGTCGTCGCGCGGTGTCCGGGTCGGCGATGTTTCCGCACTCCACCACGACGTCTGCGCCGTTGCTGCGGAGCCGCGCAATTGTCTTCTGCGCCTGTGGGTTCGGTTGAGATCGAGAGGTCAGCACGATTCGTCCACATCCGCCGGAGGCCATCACCGCCGCCAAGAACAGCCCCAAGCCGCCAGCCCCACCGGTGACCAGGTACGACCCGTCGCCGCGGAAGACCGGGGCCCGGTTCGGCGGCATCGCCACCCGGATGGATCCACTCCTCGGCACCGAGAGGACGAGTTTGCCCGTGTGCTCGGCGGCGCTGATCGCCCTGATCGCGGTGGCCGCCTCGGTCAGCGGATACACCGTGTGCTCGGGTATCGGCAGCACACCGTCGCCGACCAATTCGTAGACCTTGCGCAGCAGTGCCCCAATGAGTTTCGGCGCGCCGGTGGTCATCAGGGCCAGGTCGGCGTAGAAGAACGTCAGGTTCCGCCGGAACGGATAAAGGTCGAGGCGCGTGTGCTCGTAGACGTCCCGTTTGCCGATCTCGACGAAGCGACCGCCGAAGGCCAGCAACTCGAGTCCGGCGCGCTGTGCCGGTCCGGTCAACGAATTGAGCACCACGTCGACGCCGTATCCATCGGTGTCGCGGCGGATCTCTTCGGCGAAATCGGTTGAGCGTGAATCGTATACGTGCTCGATCCCCATGTCCCGGAGCAACTGGCGCCGGCCCGCGCTGCCTGCCGTGGCGAAGATCTGGGCACCGGCCGTGCGGGCGATCGCCATCGCGGCCTGACCGACACCGCCGGTCGCGGAGTGGATGAGCACACGGTCGCCGGGCCCGATCCGGGCCAGGTCGTGCAGCCCGTACCAGGCCGTGCCGTATCCGGTGGACACCGCGGCGGCCTGCTCGGCGGTCAGGCCGGCAGGCAGCGCCGCGACCAGGCGTACGTCACAGGTGACGTATGTGCCCCAGCAGCCGCCTGCGCCGAACCCGCCGACCTCGTCGCCGACCCGATGCTCGGTGACCCCGGGGCCGACGGCGGTCACCACACCGGCGAAGTCCAGGCCGAGTTGCGGCTGCTTGCCGTCGATCGTCGGGTAGCGGCCGAATGCTGCCAGCACGTCGGCGAAATTGATGCTGGAGGCGTTCACCGCGACCTCGACCTGTCCGGCCGCCGGGGCCGGCCGCGCGGCGGCGACCAACTCGAGCGTCTGCAGGTCGCCAGGGGTGCGTATCGGTAGCCGCATACCGTCCGATCCGGGGTCGACGAGGGCGCTCCGCCGTTCCTCGGGTCGCAACGGGCTTCGCCGCAGCCGCGCCGAGTACCAGGTGCCCGCGCGGCAAGCCGTTTCGTCCTCGTCCGAGCCGCTCAGCAACACCCGAGCCAACTCCTGGGCGGACGTCTGGGAGTCGACGTCGAGCTGCGTCGGACGCAGCTGAGGTTGCTCGGCGCCGAGCGCACGGAGCAGCCCACGCACGCCTCCGTGGTGAAGGTTGACCCGATCCTCGGGCGTCACGGCCTGCGCGTTGCGGGTGACGACGTACAACCGCGGCGGCGCCGCGTCGGCGTCGGCCAGTCCACGCGCGACGCCGACGATGTGCGATACCAGTTCGCGGCCGCGCACCAGGCACGCCTGCGCCGGCTCGCCGTCCGGCTCCGCCGTCACGATCACCACACCCGTCAGCCCGTATGGGGTGACGTCGTCGGCGCCCAACTGCGCCGTCCGGCACTGGGCGCCGGCGGCCACCAGCGCATCGCGCAAGTCTGTTGCGAGGGGATTGGCGGCCGCGGTGACCACGACCCACGAGCCGGGCGCGCCCGTCGGCGCACCAGGCAGCTCTCGCGGCTCCCACTCCACGGTCAGCAGTCGGTCGGCGAGTACCCGTTCGCGTTCGCCGGCCTTGCTCGCGCCACTGCCCATCCGGAGCGCGTTGACCTCGAGGACCACCTCCCCGGCGCCGTCCAGCACTTCCAGGTCCGCCTCGAGCGCCGTGGCATCGGCCTTGGTGACGGTGACCAGGCAGTAGCGGGCGTCGCGGCCCGGCCCGAAGCGCCGCAGTCGACCGACACTCAACGGCAACAACAGACCGCCCTGGCCGACGCGCCGGTCGCCGCCCAGGAGGTGCGCGGCCACGGATTGGAAGCAGGCGTCCAGCACCGCGGGGTGGATGCCGTAGCCGGACTGCTCAGCCCGGATACCGGCCGGTGCCTCGATCTCGGCCAACAGCGTGGCACCGTCGGCCGCGGTGTGCACGCTGGTCAGCCCGGTGAAGGCGGGACCGAACGCGATACCCCGCGCGGCCAGTGCCAGCCGGACCTCGTCGCCACTGCCGTTGAGTGGGTGCGCGGCCAGCAGCCCGCTCAGGTCGCGGCGGGCAGGCCGGCACCCGTCGGCGACCGCGTGCAGGCGGGCGGCGGCGCGCCTGACCCGCTCGCCGGCTCCTTCTCCCGAGTCGGTCTGCACGGCGAACGCCGCGACACCGGGCGCATCCAGCGACGCGACGGCGGCGACCTCGGTGCGAGCGTCGAGCAGCAGCAGGTCTTCGAACCGGATGTCGCGCACTTCCGAACCGTCGGGGAAGAGCAGTTCGGCGGCCGCAAGGGCCAATTCGCAGTGGGCGGCTCCCGGCAGCGCCGCGACGTCGTGCACCCGATGGTCGCTCAGCCACGGCAGCGCAGCAGTTCCGATATCGGTTTGCCAGGCGTGCCGTTCGGGTTCCTCCAACAGCCGAACGTGTGCGCCGAGCAGGGGATGGACTGCCACCAGGTGGCCTTGGCTCTTCTCGTCGGCGCGGGCGAGCAGGAGTTGGCGGTGAGACCACGTCGGCAATGGCGCGTCAACCAGTCGACCGCCGGGGTACAGCACGGCGAAATCCACGGCGGCACCGGCGCAGTGCAGATCGGAGACGACGTCGAGCAAGCCGTGCGGTGACGGTTGGTCGCGCCGCAGGCCGGCCAGCGCGGCTACCGGGGTGTCGATCCCCTGGGCGGTCTGTTCGACCGCGCGGGTCAGCAGGGGGTGCGGAGCCAACTCTGCGAAGACCCGATGGCCGTCCTGCAACGCGGCCTGTACCGCCGCGGAGAAGCGGACCGTCTGACGCAGGTTGTCCACCCAGTAGTCCGGATCGCACAACGGCATCGCCCGCTGATCGGGCCGGGTCGACGAGTAGAAGGGAATCGCCGGACTTGTCGGGGTGAGCTCCGCCAGCGCGGAAGCCAGGTCCGCCAGGATCGGGTCCACCTGCGGTGAGTGGGACGCCACGTCGACGGCCACTTCGCGCGCCATCACCTCGCGCTGGTCCCAGGAGGCGACGAGGTCGCGGATGGTCTGGGTTTCGCCGCCGATCACGGTGGTCTGCCGGGACGCCACCACGGCCACGACGACGTCGTCGATGCCGCGGCTGGTCAGTTCGTCACGCACCGTCTGCTCGGGAAGCTCCACCGACGCCATCGCGCCGGACCCGGACAGGCGCGCCAACAGCGCGGAGCGTCGACAGATCACCCGCACGCCGTCCTGCAGTGACAGCGCCCCCGCGACGACGGCTGCGGCGACCTCGCCCATGGAGTGCCCGATCACCGCGCCCGGCCGCACGCCGTACGCCGCCACCGTGGTGGCCAGGGCCACCTGCATCGCGAACAGCGTGGGCTGGACCCGATCGATGCCGGTCACCGTCTCGGGAGCCGACATGGCCTCGGTTACCGAGAACCCGGACTCCCGCGCGATCAGCGGCTCGATGCCGGCCACGGTCTCGGCGAACACCGGCTCGGTGTGCAGAAGGTCCGCGCCCATGCCTGCCCACTGCGACCCCTGCCCGGAGAACACCCATACCGGGCCGCGGTCATCCTGTCCGACCTGCGCCGGGTACTGCGTGTCGCCGGTGTCGGCGATGTCACGCAGGGCCGTGACCAGAGCCTTGACGTCGTCGGCGATCACCGACGTGCGTACCGTTCGGTGACCGCGCCGGCGCGCCAGCGTGTATCCCACGTCCGCCAACGCAACCGGTTCCGGGCGCCCGTCCAGCCAGTCGGCGAGCCGCCCGCAGGTACGCCGCAGTTCGTCGGCGGAACTCGAGGACAGCGGGATCAGCAAGGGACGCTCGTCCGCGGGTGCGGACGGGTCCGCGGATCGGGGCTCGGGCGCCTGCTCGACGATGGCGTGCACGTTGGTGCCGGAGATCCCGTAGGACGACACCGCCACGCGCCGCGGTCCAGCGTGACCGCCGGGCCACGGCGTGGCGTGCCGCGGCACCACCAGCCCGGTCTCGATCTGCGCGAGCGCCTCGGGCAGGCGCTCGAAGTGCACCATCGGCGGGACGATGCCGTGTTGCATCTCGAGGATCGCCTTGATCAGACCCACCGTTCCCGCGGCGGACTCGGTGTGGCCGAAGTTGGACTTCGCCGAGCCGAGCAGGACGGTGCCGGTGCGGCCGTAGGTCCGGGCGAGGCCTTCGAACTCGATCGGGTCACCTACCGGGGTGCCGGTGCCGTGCGCTTCGACCGCGCCGACCGTGTCGGCGTCGACGCCGCCCGCGGCCAGCGCCGCGCGGCACGCCGCGACCTGCGCATCCGCCGATGGCGTCGCGATGTTCCTGGTCCGGCCGTCGGAATTGGCCGCCGTTCCGCGGATCACGGCGAGAATGCGGTCACCGTCGCGGAGCGCGTCCGGCAGCCGCTTGAGCAGCACCACCGCGCACCCCTCGGAGCGCACGAACCCGTCGGCCGACTCGTCGAACGCCCGGCACCGCCCGGTCGGCGACATCATGCCCTGCCCGGAGGCCCACACCGTGGTCTCCGGCTGGAGGATCACCATGCAACCACCGGCCAGGGCGAGGTCGCTCTCTCCTCCGTCGAGGCTGCGACACGCCATGTGCACGGTCAACAGCCCCGAGGAGCATGCCGTGTCGACCGTCACCGCCGGGCCGTGCAGGTTCAGCGCATAGGCCACCCGACCCGAGGCCATCGCCGACGCCAAGCCCGTGTAGCCGTACTCGCCGGCCTCCAGGGTGATCCGCATGTAATCGTCGTGCGACAGACCGAGATAAACGCCCGTCATCGAGTCCGACAGCGAGGACGGCGCGATCCCGGCGTGCTCGATGGCCTCCCAGGAGGTCTCCAGCAGCAGCCGGTGTTGCGGATCGATCGCGGCCGCCTTCGCGTCGTCCAAGCCGAAGAACGGAGCGTCGAAACCCCCGACGTCGTCCAGGAACGCACCCCAACGGGACACCGACCGACCCGGCACGCCACGCTCGGCATCGAAGTACTCGTCGGCGTCCCACCGGTCCGCCGGAACCTCGGTGACGAGATCGTCACCGCGAAGCAAGGCCTCCCACATCTGCTCGGGTGACTCGATGCCGCCCGGTAGGCGGCAGGCCATTCCAATGACTGCGATCGGCGTGACCATGGGCTGAGCCACTGGGAATCCTTCATGTTCGGATGTGTCCCTGGGACCAGTCGCCAAGCTGGTCCAGCACAGCGACGGGCGTCGGCGGCAGCCGCCCCTGGGGCGCGCGAGGGTCGTCTCGCACGGTCTAGGGCAGAGCCTAGCTGACGCTCGCGTAAAAACGTTTCCGGGTTTTTCCGACCGGCGTGAACGTATCCCCAGGTCCGGAATGCATACGCAGGGCAGACGTTGGACAGTTAGGTGATGGGTATGTCGGCAGTCGAGGGACTCCGCTTCGTGGCGGTGAGCCAGCACGACGCGCTGGCCGCGCCGCTGCTGGCCGAGCTCGCCGTGGAGTACTCCGACCGGTACGGCAGCACCGAGCAGCGGGTCATGAAGTGGCTGCTCGAGGAGTACCCCGCCGACGACTTCGCGCCGCCGGACGGCGCGCTGCTGGTCGGGCTGCTCGACGGCATCCCCGTCACCGGCGGCGGGTTCAGGCGATTCGACGACACCAGAGCTGAACTCAAGCGCATGTGGACCGACAGCGGGCACCGGCAGCGGGGCTATGGCAAGGCGATGCTCGCCGAACTCGAGCGCGAGATCGCGGCCCGGGGCTACCGCAGCGTCTACCTCACGACCGGCGACCGTCAGCCCGAGGCCGAAGCGCTCTACCTGTCATCCGGATACGCCCGGCTCGCCGGGCCCCTGCCCGCCGCGAGCGAGGGCTATCCGATCGCCTTCGAGAAGAGGTTGCGATGACCGGGCGCCTACACCTCGTTCCACGTGTCCAAAGCGATTGCCACACTTGACTTCGTCGTCCGGGCATACTCTGCGGGATCATCTCGGCCTATAGGCTGACCCAAGGTGCCGCGGCGACACCGGAGGTGGAGATGGCCTTGACACAGCCGGCGGTGGGGTTTCTGCTCCTCGCCGCGGCCGTGCTGACGGCGATTCTCGGCTTGGCTTCGCGTGTCTACATCGGCCGCAGACGCAAAACCAAACCGGTACAGGCCATGGTCCGGACCTTCCGCAAGACCGGCATCGCCCGGCTGCTGTTCGGCCGCTTCGACAGTGACGTGCTCGACGACGACGAACTCGACAGCATGATCCTGATGCCCACCGTCGTAGTGGCCTGCGGCCTCTGTCTTACGGCGTTGTTCCTGCTCGGCTACAACACGCTGGCCTGATCGCCGGCTCAGCCGGCGGAAGCCTGACTGGCCGCCTCGCGGATCGAACCCCGCCACACCGGACCGTGGCCGGGCAGCAGTATCTCGGTGTCCAGCAGCCCGAGCGCGGACAGGCTGCGCAGACAGCCGTCCTCATCGTGGTTGAACAGCGTCGGCAGCAGCTGCGGCCCGGTGCGCGAAGTCAGCGGGTGGCCGGTGACCAGCGCGTCGCCCGAGACCAGCACGCCATCCACCAGGTACGAGCAGTGCCCGCCGGTGTGCCCTGGTGTCGGAATCACCACCGGCGCGCCGGGTAGGCCCGCAGCGATGTCTTCGGTCAGCGCCTGCGTGCTCGGAATGCCGTCGTGGGTCAACGCACCCTTGCGGGTGATCGCCACGGACCACTTGACGTAGCGCGGCTGCCAGATGTGTTTGGCGATGTCGACCGGTGAGGCCCGTTCCAGGTACTCCCGTCGGGAGTGGGCGACCTCGGCTGCGTGGCAATAGACCGGGGTGCCATGGGTTTTCGCAAACCAGATCGCCGAACCGAAGTGATCGATGTGCGCGTGCGTCAACAGGATCGCGCGCAGGTCGTCGACGCCGAAGCCGAGTCGGCGCATCGAGTCCAGCACGTCGTCGCGGTTACCCGGGAATCCCGTGTCGATCAGGATCACGCCGGCATCGTCGGTGACGAGGGTCCAGTTGACGAGGTCGGTGAAGGCGAAGTGGACACGGTCTGTGACGGCGTCCAGGGCTGCTGCCATGTCGCGAGTTTAGGCAGGAGGGTAGAAAGAAAAGGTGCCTGAACTGAAACTCGGATATAAGGCGTCGGCGGAGCAATTCGCCCCGCGTGAACTCGTCGAGCTCGGCGTCGCCGCGGAAGCGCACGGTATGGACAGCGCCACCGTCAGCGACCACTTTCAGCCGTGGCGCCACGAAGGTGGTCACGCGCCGTTCTCGCTGGCCTGGATGACCGCGGTGGGTGAGCGCACCGAGCGGCTGTTCCTCGGCACGTCGGTGATGACGCCGACGTTCAGATACAACCCCGCCGTCATCGCCCAGGCCTTCGCCACCATGGGCTGCCTTTACCCGGACCGCATCTTCCTCGGTGTCGGCACCGGTGAGGCACTCAACGAGATCGCGACGGGCTACGAGGGCGAATGGCCCGAATTCAAGGAGCGCTACGCCCGTCTGCGCGAATCCATCCGGCTCATGCGTGAGCTGTGGCTCGGCGACCGCGTCGACTTCGAGGGCGAGTATTACCACACCAAGGGCGCGTCGATCTACGACGTTCCCGAGGGCGGCATCCCGATCTACATCGCCGCGGGCGGACCCCAGGTCGCCAAGTACGCGGGCCGCGCGGGCGACGGGTTCATCTGCACGTCCGGCAAGGGCGAGGAGCTCTACAAGGACAAGCTGATACCGGCAGTGAAGGAGGGGGCGGAGGCCGCCGACCGCGACCCGGACAGCATCGACCGGATGATCGAGATCAAGATCTCCTACGATCCGGATCCGAAGCTGGCGCTGGAGAACACCCGATTCTGGGCTCCGCTGTCGCTGACGGCAGAGCAGAAGCACAGCATCAACGACCCCATGGAGATGGAGAAGGCCGCGGACGAGCTGCCGATCGAGCAGGTCGCCAAGCGCTGGATCGTCGCGTCGGATCCCGACGAAGCGGTAGAAATGGTCGGTCAGTACGTCAAGTGGGGTCTGAACCACCTGGTGTTCCACGACCCCCGCCACGATCAGCGCCGTTTCCTCGAGCTGTTCCAAAAAGATCTGGAGCCGCGGCTGCGCCGACTCGGCTGAGCGGAAAGCGTAACGAGCACAGCATGATTCGGCTATTCGCGACGGTGCTCGGCGTGCTCGTGTTCGTGGTCGGCGCGGTCGGATTGGCGTCGCGGTACCTGCCGATATCCAACGAGGCCATCCTCGTTGTCGCCGCGGCATCGCCGTATCTGACGGCCGCAGCCCTCACCGCTCTGATCCTGTTCGCGCTGGCGCGGCGTTGGGTGCTGACCATCGCCGCCGCCCTGTTGTGTGTGGTGATGATCGGTGTCCAGCTGCCACGGTTCATCGGCTCCGAGAGCACGGATGTGCCGAGTGTCGCCGTGCGGGTGGTCACCGCCAATCTTGGCTTTGGACAGGCGGATTCGGGTACCGTCGCAGACCTGGCGCGCTCATCGGCCGATGTGCTGGTGATCCAGGAGCTGACGACCGAGGCTGCCGCCGGGCTGGAGGGGTTGGACGACACGTTTCCGCACCGCATGCTCAATCCCGGAGAGCAGGCATTCGGAATCGGGATCTGGAGCAGGTACCCGCTCGTCGACACCGGGCACGTCGAGGGCTACCAGATGCCGATGCTGCGCACCCGCATCCAGCTTCCGGGCGTGCGGTTCCCGCCGACGCTGCTGGCCGTGCACCTCGCCGCACCGTGGGTGCAGCCGCTGCACATCTTCGGTGACGACATGGCCAGGTTCCCGGCGACCCTGCGCGACGTCGCGCGCGACGCGGGATCGGGTGCGGTGATCGTGGCCGGCGATCTCAACTCCACCATCGACATGCAACCGTTCCGCAAGTTCCTCGACGAGGGTTATCGCGACGCGGGTGAGCAGGTGGGCGCGGGACTGACCCGTACCTATCCGAGCAAGCCGTGGCGTAAGCCGATGATCGGCATCGATCATGTGCTCGTCTACAACTGCGTCGCGTCTTCCGCGCGCACGCTGCCCTTGCCCGGCTCCGACCACCGCGGCCTGGCCACCACGATCGAGATTCCGGTCGACCCGACCGCCAGTTACCCGGTCTAGGGCGTGGGCAGCGGTGGATCCGCAGGCCGGTCGTGGATCCGGAAGATGCGAAACTGCGGCCCGCCTGTCGGTCCCGTGACGGTCATGACGAGCGTCCCGATACCGGCGCCGGTGTTCCACAGCGTCGGGTAGCGGATGTTGACCGCGTCGAGTTTGCCGAGTCCCATTGGCCGAGGCACGAGGATGTACTTCACACCCGTCTCGGCCGGGTTGTTCAGCTTGTCGAAGAAGTCGTAGTCGCTGCGCACGACGAACTGGTCGGGGCGTTCAGAGGCCAACCACATCCTCGCCAACCCGAAGGTGTCTATCACCACCGATCCGGTGGGGAGGTTCTGGTTGTCGAACCAGCGAACGGTGTTCTCGGCGACCTCGCCGGACCAAAAGAACCAGAATTGGTCCCGCGGGTACTGCTCGGGCCAGAAGACGGAACGAAGTCCAAACTCCTCCTTGCCGATGGAGGGGTCGAGCATGGACTTCCACGTGACGGGCAGCGAGGTCAACAGGACACCGATCATCAGTCCGGAAAGTCCAACACGCCAATACTTCTCGGGACGAGACGGCGGCTCACTCTCTGGCCAGGCGACGAGCAATAGGACCACCATCATCGGCACCAGCACGATGAAGAAACGGAACCACCCAAAGGTGGAGCCCAGCAATATCGCTACACACTGAAAGGTCAGCACCGACCCGAAGATCGCCAAGGGAATCGCAGGAATCGACCGGCGGCGGAGAAAGGCAGCGACGACGACCGCGATCAGCACCACTGCTACCAATGGCTGGATCCCGAAAACGCTCTGTGCGATGACCTTCAGCAGCGGAATGAACCCGACATCGTCAGCACCCACGACTCCGGAGGCCTCGATCTGCGCGCTGTTGCCGTACTGAGAGGTGAACTGGGCCAGCAGGCTTGCGTCGAGCAACCAACCGGCCAGCGCCCACAAGGCGAACGCGGCGATGACGGGAAACGCGACGACCACCCCGTCATGCCAGCTGTGTTGTACGCCGCTGCGCCAACTCGTCAGCCGCTGGTGGCGGCGGAACGAATAGACCATCACGACGACGGTCGCGGCGGCCGCGGCGATGAGAGCTTCATAGCGAACGAGATACCCGAGCCCGAAGGCGGTGCCCGCCCAGAAGAGGTCGAGGGCACCGTGTGTTCGGCGCCATTGCAGCAACCGGCGGCATGCCCACAGCAGCACGAAAAGGAACGCGGCCTCGCTCATCCCGTTCGCGCCGTACAGCGCGATCATCGGGTTCAGCGCGAACGCGAGAATGCCGGTCCAGCGCAGCAGGGCGCTGACGTTGGCGTCGAGCGCGATCCGTCGCATCAGGACCACGGCACCGGCCATGAAAGCCGCACTCTGGATGACACCGGTCAGGCCGAGCGTCTTCAGCTCGGGCCACCAGTGGCTCAACGGCATGAGGGGAATCTGCGCGAAGCTCGGCAGCGGATTCCACACGAAGCCGACGGCGCCCAGGTGCGGATACCTGCTCATCACCGTATAGCCGGCATTGCCGGTCCGGCTGGTGGCATCCGGGTTGATGTGGCCCACCTTGAACAGGTAGTAGCCCAGCGCTCCGTAACCTATGAAGCCGACCAGGAACAGCAACCAGCCGGCCCGACGCCCCGAAGTGACTTCGGGTTCAACTGGGGTGTCGTGCTTTTCGGCAGGCCGAACCAGCGTGGTGGTCATGGACCCGAGCTGTCGGGGCCCACCGCCGCATGTTGCCCAGCCGACGCCTTGCGTGACTTCCGACGCCTAGTGAGCGCGACCGCGGCAATGATGCTCGCGACGGCCGCTGCGCCCGCGCCGATCAAGGCCCAGAGGACCCAGCGGTCACTGGTCTCGACCACCTGCAGGGCAGGTCCATTGGAACGGACAGTGATGTTCTTGGCCACTCCGCCGGCACCCGCGACGACCACGTCGCCACGAAGTTCACGCCAACCGTCCTTGCGGGTCGCGAGAAAGTCGAACACGGGATCGACCAGTGACCAGTCGCCGGATGTCGTCACGAGCAGGACGGTGCGGTCGTTGTCGGCGAACGCCTGCATGCTGCCGAGGCCTTCGGGAATTCTGGCGGTCACATCGGGCGGCAGATCCACCTCCACGGCGTCCTTCTCGGGCGCGATCGGCGGCTTGAGTCCGGTGCCCTCGATGGCGGCCGAGTCGGCGACGATCAGCGCACCGGATCCGCTGTGCGCGGCCTGGTTCACGTCGACCAGCGTGGGCAACAGTTCCCGCGAGGTCAGCTTCTGAACGGACGCGATGACCGCGACGGCGCGGGAGATGTAGTTCGTGTCGTAGCCGCCGAGCGCCACCTGGAATGTCGGCGCGAATCCGACTGGCAGGGCTTCGAACCCGCCCATGGAGACATTGCCGCCTACCGCGGTGACGGTCGAGGCGTCGTCGATCTCGAACGTCATCGGCACAGTGCGTGGGTTGCAGGCTCCCGGCGCAGGCTCGTAGGTGACGGCGAGCTCGAGGTTCGCACCCCGGCTGCCCAGATCACCCGGCACGGCGAAGGTGGCGTCGACCAGGCCGGTCTCGTCGAGTTCTGTCGAGTACAGCGCCTGGCCGCCAGAACGGACCACCAGGGTGCCCTTCTCGGTGTCCTTCACCGATGTGTAGTGCGCCAGCATGTGCACGTCGAGCTTGCCCGGATTCGCGAGACCGAAGACGGCGGTGTCGAATCCCGTGTACAGCGACGACTGACCGAGCACGGTGACACGACCGCCTGCGCCAAGCTGTTCGAAGGTGGCGGTGTTGGTTCCGCGCACCGCCAACGGCTCGGTGGAATCGACTGCAGCGGTGGGTGTCTGGCTGATCGCCAACAGTTGCGATCTGAACAGTGCGGTCTGGTCGACCAGGCTGTCGCCCTTGCCGGTCACCAGCAGATACGGCATTCCGGCTTGGCCGCTGACCGTGACCGCGCCCCCGCCTTCGTCGTTCTCGTCATCGCGCACGACGATGGTGCGGCGCATCGCGTTCCATTCGGCGGGCGGTTCGATCGTGCGTGACAACGGCAGGACCCTGAAGTCAACGGGAATGTCCCGGTAGTGGTGGGTCAGCAGGGCGGCCAGCGTCACCACCGCCTGTGACTCCGACGTCGTCGGTGCCGGGTCGACGTAGACGCCGATACCGGAAAGCAACGGCGGGAAGAACTGGTCGATGGTGGCGGGCAGCATGATCGGCCCGGTGAATTCGACGGACAGTCGATTCATCGTGACGTTGGGCGTGCTTCCGCAGATCGGATCGGCACCCACCTGACGCAGCACGATACTCATACGGGCGGCCTGATCGTGGATCGCCAGCCTCGAGATGTCGATGGCGAACGGCACAGTCACCTGGCCGAGGGTCACATCGGGTATCGGCACGGAACCGAGAAGACTGCCGTCCTCCCCGGCTATTTCGATGTATCCACCGGTGACGTTGACGATGGACTGCAGCTCTCCGAAGAACATCCTCGGCTGGGTGCCGACGGGCACCGGAATCGTCACTGCCTGTGCGGAGTTCGCGGCGGTGAAGCCGATGGTCGGGCCCATTCCGAGCTGTTCCCACGTCAAGCTCAGCGGGGGCGTCTCTTCGGCCTGCACCGCGGTGACCTCGGGCTGAGCGGTACCCACGGCTGGTGACATCGCGCCGAGTGTCACCAGCAGACCGACTGAAACAAGCTGTAGTAGAAGCTTTTTAACCATCATGCCTTCCCCGACACGGTCAGGCCGTGCACGGTCTTCTCCCAATAGGAAGCCTTGTAGATCAGTTGCACCACAGCCTTGACGGCTGCGAGGGCCTGGAGGAACCAGTACCCAGGGACCAGGAGCGCGGCTGTCGACAGATAGGGCTTGCCCATCGCGCGCGTCGAGACCAGGCCGGCCATGATCGTGACGAGGTTGCCCACGGTGAACAGCAGCAGGCACAGGTAGTACACCGGCCCGGCGTAGAGGTCGTCGAGCATGTGCGACTTGCCGAGGTACCACAGAATCATCAACGTCCAGAAGGCGAGGTTCATCATGCACGCGATCGGCATGCCGGCGGTGAAGTTGATGAGCCGCAGCGTCGGTTTGAGGCCGAGCTGGCGAGATGCGGCGATCGGTCGGCGGAAGTGCACGAAGAACGTCTGCAGATAGCCCTTGTACCAACGGGATCGCTGCCTCACCCAGTTCACGACGTCGGCGTTGGCTTCCTCCAGCGTCACCGAGTCCAGCACCAGTGTCTTGTACTCCGACCGCGCCAGGAGCACACCGAGATCCGCGTCCTCGGTGACGTTGAACGCATCCCAGCCACCCAGCTCCCGGAGCACCGAGGTGCGTACGTGGTTGGACGTCCCGCCCAACAGCACCACGCACCCGCTGGCGGCCAGTGACGACAGCACGTAGCTGAACCACTGGTCATACTCCAGCGAAAACCACTTCGTGAGCAGGTTCTGCCGTTCGTTGAAGAAGGCCAGGCGGCATTGAACGGCCGCGACCTCAGGGCCGTGCTTCTTGAAAAGCGCCACGACACGGCGCAATTGCAATGGGTCGGGAATGTCCTCGGCGTCGTAGATCGTGGTGAGTTCGCTGTCGAGGACATGGTGTGCAAGCGCGTAGTTGCACGCCTTCGGCTTCGTCCGCGGATCGCTTGGGGGCACCAGAACCGGTGTGATCCAGCCGAATTCGGCAGAGTGAAAAGCATTGATGGTGGCCTCATCATCGGCCTCCATGATGAGCAACACCTCGAGCTTGTCCCGGGGATAGTCGATCTGCCCGATGCCCTGAACCAGGGTCTCGACGATGTCCGGCTCGTCGTACACCGGCAGCAGCAAGGTGTATTTCGGCAGGTCCTTCTCGGACAGCGCCAGCGCTTCCTCGTCCGAGATCCGAAGCACGGTGCGGCCATCGAGCGCGCGCAGCATCAGCACCACACGATCAGTGGTCGACACCACGAAGTAGACGGCAGACAGCCCGAGGAGTGTCATCGCGGTCAGACGCCAATCAAGTACGGCGCCGGCCTCGATGACGACGAGAATCGAGGCGAAGAACCCGGCTTGCCGCCTCGTGAGGACGCGGTTCGCCGAGTACTCCGCGGGCCTGGACGACCGATTCTCTGTCGTCGTCATGGGCGCGGCTCGCTTGCCGTCGTCGCGATCTGCCGCGCGAGATCGGTCAGCTCGGTGCTGAGATACGGCGGGATGTCCGGAGCCTTGGCCTCGGCCCTGATGAGCCAGGCGATCGGCAGCGCCACGGTGTTCACGTAGCCGGGGGGTTGGGGCGTCGGTACCGTGTCGGGCGCTGTCGAGGCGCGCGACGTGACGAGGTACACCGATTGGTAGATGGTGTCTGGGCCTTGGCCGTACCGCCAATACCAGCCGCGGGCCGCCCAGACCGGGTCGTCGGGCGACTTGATCGTGCCCATGCGGTTGTCGAGGCTGTTGAAGGTCTGAATACCGGACGCGCGGCTGCGGAAGATCTGCTCGACGTGCGCGGGCGGAGCGGCGCCGTACCAGACGCCGACCCGCGTCGACGCAAACCGGCCGAGGTCTCGGCTCGAGAAGACGTCCAGGTACGCGACCATCCCCTCGTGCTCGAGGCGGAAGCGCCGCGCCGAACCGCCGTCACCAAGGATGCGGGGACCCCAGCCGTACGTGGTGGGCTCGGAGACCTTTATGCCGGCACTCTGCAGGCTGTTCACCCAGTCGGGCTGGACGCGAACCAGATCGGACGCATCGATGTACGGCGCGGGCCGCGGCGCGACGAAAACCGTCAACACTGTCGCCAGCACCGTCGCGACGACGAAAGCCATCGATCGGGGCGGCAGTGTCAACCGAAACGGTTGATGCGAGGTGCGCACCGAGAGGGCGCCGAGGACGGTCACCACCCCGGCGGGGACCAAGTACACCATGGCCGGATGGGCGCCCTCCAGGGCCAACACACCGATGCCGCCGCCGACGAGGAGGATCGGTGGCACGTACCACCTGCGCTTGCTGCGACGCAGCGCGATCGTGACCGCCGCGACCGCGTATCCGACGGTGAGCCAGCCGAACGCGACGGTCGATCCGCCGAGGACGCCACCGAGTATCAGGAAGTTCGGCGGGAAGCACGCCGCCACGAAAAGCCAAGCGGGATAAGCGCGGAACGCGCGCCGTACCCCGAACGACGCGATCGACAACCCGAATATCCAGATCATCGGCAACACCAACTCGGCGTGCCAGAACGCTGCCGCTGCCGGGATGCGCGGTAATGCGAGGTTGCTCGAGAATCCGGCGACGCTCATGATCACGACCGTGAGGATCATGTCGAACTCGGCGTCGTTGATCTCGCGGTGACGGGGTTCGTAGACGACCGAATACGCAACGATCAATGCCCAGAGGGGCGCCAGCACGAGATACGCCGTCGGCGAGCCGTCGAGGATCGTGCGGATGTTGTTCCAGATCGCCGGGGCGAACGCGACCGCGGTCGACGCGGTGATCAGGGTTATCCGGAAGGCGGCCGATATTCCCCCGGAGCGGCGGACGTAGGTGCCCGCTGTCTCCGGACCATCGGGCCGCTCGGGTACGAGGCGGATCGGCTGAGTTAACGCCTCGGGGTCGAGTCCGAGCAGCGGAGCAACATCGGCAGAGCCGCGGGCCCTCAGCGGAACCGTCGCCTCGGTCTTAGGGCCGATCGGCGGAGCGATCGTCATCGGGTTCGTCCCGGCAAGGCGGCAGCTATCGAACCCGGTGAACATGCAGACTGCCGAGCAAACGAGCACAGGCGAGTGACGTAGGAAGTTTCCAAGATTCACCTCGGGGACGCCCTGGACAGGGACGTTCAGTTATGAGATTTGCTAAGGCAACAACGGGACTGATGGCGTGTTTGTGCTGAGATGCACGGTATCAGCAAATTCCGTAACTGGGTGTGACATATGAACAAAATCACACAGCCGTCAATATTTGGCAAAGGCTCACAGCGGGTATTCACGCTGCGCGAGCTGTATCACCGGCCCCCCGCGGCCGTCCTCGCAATCGTACGCGATCTTGATGACGAGCACGTCAATAGCCGTCCGGGCCGCGTGCCGCACACTCGGCCTCGCCCGTGCCCTAGGCTTGTCCACGTGCCCGCTGAGCCAACTTCGGGGATCTACATCGCTTCACCGGAAGGCGACACGGGCAAGTCGACAATCGCCCTTGGCATCCTTCATCGGCTCGCCACCAACGTCGCAAAGGTTGGCGTCTTCCGCCCCATCACCCGGCTCGGCGAGGACCGCGACTACATCCTCGAGCTGTTGCTGTCGCAGGCGACCGCGGGATTGCCGTACGAGGATTGTGTGGGCGTCAGCTATCAGCAGCTACACGAGGACCCCGATGCAGCGATCGGCGATATCGTCGACCGCTATCACCGGGTGGCCGACCAGTGCGACGCCGTGCTCATCGTCGGCAGTGACTACACCGACGTCGCCGCCCCCAGCGAGTTGTCGACGAATGCCCGCATCGCGGCAAACCTCGGCGCGCCCGTCGTCCTCGCAGTGAAGGCAAAAGACCGCAGTCCCGAACACGTCGCCCAGATCGTCGACGTGTGCCTGGCCGAGATCAGCGCCCAGCACGCGCACACCGCTGCGGTGGTGGCCAACCGCTGCGACCCGGATGGGATGGGCGCCCTGGCCGCAGCGCTCGAACCGTTCGGGCCCAAGTGTTACGTGCTGCCCGAGGAGCCGCTGCTGGTGGCGCCGTCGGTCGCCGAGTTGCAGGCCGCCGTGGAGGGCACGGTGATCGCGGGCGATCCCGCACTGCTTTCGCGTGAGGCGATGGACGTGCTGGTGGCGGGCATGACCGCCGAGCACGTGCTGGAGCGGCTGAACGAAGGCGTTGCCGTCATCACGGCGGGCGACCGATCCGATGTCGTGCTCGCAGTCGTGAGCGCGCACGCCGCCGAAGGCTTCCCGTCGCTGTCCTGCCTGATCCTCAACGGCGGCCTCGAACTGCACCCATCGATCGCCTCGTTGGTGTCAGGTCTGGGTCTGCGCCTGCCGATCCTCGCGACGCGGTTCGGCACGTTCGAGACGGCCAGCCGGGTGGCGTCGGCGCGCGGCAGGGTCACCGCGACCTCGGTGCGCAAGATCGACACCGCACTGGCGCTGATGGACGCACACGTCGACATCGCCGACCTGCTCGCACAGTTGACCATCGTGATGCCCTCGGTCGTCACCCCGCAGATGTTCACGTACCAGCTGCTGGACTGGGCGCGCTCGGACCGCAAACGCATTGTGCTGCCCGAAGGCGACGACGATCGCATCCTCACCGCGGCGGGCCGGCTGTTGAAGCGCGGCGTCGCTGACCTGACGATCCTCGGAGAGGAAGCCCAGATCCGCGCGCGGGCAGCTGAACTGGGTCTGGACCTTTCTGCGGCAGCGGTGCTCGACCCGAAGACCAGCGAGCTGTGCGACAAATTCGCCGAACAGTACGCCGAGTTGCGCAAACACAAGGGCGTCACCGTCGAGCATGCCCGCGAGATCATTCACGACGTCTCGTATTTCGGCACCATGCTCGTGCACAACGACATCGTCGACGGCATGGTGTCCGGCGCTCGCCACACCACTGCCCACACTGTGCGGCCGTCGTTCGAGATCATCAAGACATTGCCCGACGTGTCGACGGTGTCGAGCATCTTCCTGATGTGCCTCGCCGACCGGGTGCTCGCCTACGGCGACTGCGCGATCGTGCCCGACCCGACATCGGAACAGCTCGCCGACATAGCCGTATCGTCGGCCCGCACCGCCGCGAGGTTCGGTATCGAGCCGCGAGTGGCGATGCTGTCGTACTCGACCGGTACCAGTGGCACCGGAGCTGACGTCGACAAGGTCAGGGCCGCAACGGAACTCGTACGCGAGCGAGAGCCGGAGTTGCTGGTCGACGGGCCAATTCAGTACGACGCGGCGGTCGAACCGTCGGTGGCGAAGACGAAGATGCCCGACTCGAAGGTCGCCGGGCACGCCACCGTGCTGATCTTCCCCGACCTCAATACCGGCAACAACACCTACAAGGCGGTCCAGCGAAGCGCCGGCGCGATCGCGATCGGCCCCGTGTTGCAGGGCCTGAAGAAACCGGTCAACGATCTGTCGAGGGGCGCACTGGTGGCGGACATCGTCAACACCGTCGCGATCACGGCGATTCAGGCACAAACGCTGTGAGTCGCGTCCTGGTCGTGAACTCGGGGTCGTCATCGCTGAAATATGCTGTGGTGGAGTCAGATTCGGGCAGTATGATCGCCGACGGCATAGTCGAGAGGATCGGGGACGACGGGGGAGTTCCCGACCACGCCGCGGCGTTACAGGTGGTGTTCGACGAACTGGCCGACGATATGGCCGGACTCGTGGCCGTTGGTCATCGGGTGGTGCACGGGGGTCCGGACCTCTATCGGCCCGCGCTGGTCGACGACGCCTTGATCGCCAAGCTGGAAGCACTGTCTCCGCTTGCGCCGCTGCACAATCCCCCCGCGCTGCTGGGTATCGAAGTGGCTCGCAAAGCGCTGCCCGATTTACCGCACGTCGCCGTATTCGACACCGCCTTCTTTCACGACCTTCCACCCGCCGCGGCCACCTACGCGATCGACCGCGATATCGCGGCGCAGTGGAACATCCGGCGCTATGGATTCCACGGCACATCGCACCAGTTCGTCAGCGAGCGGGCCGCCGAATTCCTCGGTGTACCACTGGATTCGCTGCGCCAGATCGTGTTACACCTCGGCAACGGCGCGTCGGCGTCGGCGATAGCCGGCGGCCGTCCCGTTGATACCTCCATGGGATTGACACCGATGGAGGGTCTGGTGATGGGCACCCGCTCCGGAGATATCGATCCCGGGATCATCACCTATCTGTCGCGCACCGCCGAGATGAGTGTCGAGGACATCGAGTCGATGCTCAACCGTCGCTCCGGAATGCTGGGCCTCGGCGGTGAGATCGACTTCCGGGTCCTCCACCAGCGCATCGAATCCGGCGATCCGGCAGCACAATTGGCCTACGAGGTCTACATCCACCGGTTGCGCAAGTACATCGGCGCCTACCTCGCGGTGCTCGGTTCGGCCGACGTCATCACCTTCACCGCCGGGGTCGGCGAGAACGACGCCGCTGTCCGTCGCGACGCGCTGAGCGGAATGTCGGCGCTGGGTGTCGAGCTCGACGAGGAACTCAACGCCGAGCGAAGCAAGGGCGCACGCCGGATCTCGGCAGAGAGCTCGAGCACGACCGTGCTCGTGGTTCCCACCGACGAGGAGCTGGCGATCGCCAGGGCCTGCGTCTCCGTGGTTACTGAACTGGGGTGAGCAGCGGCGATGCCTTCTCCAGCGGCAGCGCACCCTCGGGATCGCAGATCGCGAGGAGACGACGGACCTGCTTGCCGGCCTGCAGCACCCACGTGGCTTCGCATCCGCAACAGATCACGTTGATGTTGTGCAGTGCGGCGAAACCCGCGGTGCCGAGGAAATCCACCAGCCGTAGGTCGATGATCACGTGCGTCGAACCCGCGATGTGACGCTGGACGTAGCCGGCGAGTTCACGGCTGTTCGCCGCGTCGATCTCACCCTCAACGGTGACGGTGACCGTTGACGGGCCATCGCGGTGTGCGCTGAACACGCCGCGGTGGTGCACCTCGCGCCTGCCGATGGATTCGGGATCGGGTCTGAATACGCGGGAAGTACTGATGGTCACTGTGGGCTCCTCAGTCGAACTGGGATGCCGTCAGGGGGTCAGGCCCTACTTCTCAAAGCCGCTGTGACGTCATAGGTTGGTTGTCATCTCAAGCTGAGGGAAACGCTACTACGAATTCCGTCGGATGACTATGGCAGGTTGATGAGGGATTACTGCTCGTAACACCTGCGACCCCGGCCAGATGCTACGGATTTCGTTGCTGATCGTCAGAACGTCGACGTGGGCCGCACGCTGTTCGCAAGATCAACCAGGGCATAGCGGTGGCCCTGGGTGGGTGCGACCCGCGCGAGGGCACGTAGCGAGGCCTCGACGCCGAGCTGCAGCCCGTGTTCGGTGAAGGGAAAGCCGAGGATGTGGTTGGTGCTCGCGGTGTTGTCCGCCAGCCAGTCCATCGCGGTGCCGAGGACCAGTGCCCGGATCTGTAGCACGCGCGGTTCGGTGTCCGGCAGCGCTTCGACGCGCCGCGCCGCATCGCGGATGTGTTGCTCGGTGATCTCATTCGTCGACCGTCCGGACAGCAGCGTCACGGCGCTCGTCAGGCGGGCGGTCGTGAAGTGCCGCGACATGACGGGCACCTGGTCCAGCGTCCGCACGGCGGCGTCGCGGTCTCCCGCCGCCGACTGCGAACGCGCCAGCCCGAAGCCCGCCGAGATGACGCCGTTGTCGGTGGACCACACCGTGTCGTAGAACTTGCGCTGCGGCGCCTCGTCGACCTGCGCGCCCGCCAACTCCGCGGTGGCCGCCAGGGCGAGCTTGGGCGCCAGCTCACCGGGCAGGGTGTCGAGCACCTCCGTGAAATACTTTGTGGCGGAATCGTAATCGGCTGTCAGCATCGCCGACACAGCCCGGAACCACACCAGCCGCCACCGCCAGCCGACTCGCTCGGCAAGATCCTCGAGCTTCCGGGTGGCCTTGGCCACGTCGCCGAGGTCGAGCAGCGCGCGAACCTCCATCAGCGGTAGTTCGACCGACTCCGACAGATCGATGCCCTCAGAATCGAGCGCACCGTGGCGGGCGGCGCGCAACGAGTCGAGTGTCTGCACGGGTTGCGTGAGCACGCTCGCCGACAACACGGTCGCGCCGACATCCGCCGGATCGACAAGTGGTACCTGCAGCGCCTTGACGATGTCCTGCGCGGTGAGCCGCTCGGAATGCACCTGCCCATCGAGATAGACGTCGGTATGGGCCACCAGCAGATCCACCCCGAACGTCGAACGCGAGGCGGAGAACACCGTGGACAGGCCGGGGCGCGGCACACCGGTGTCGCGGGCCACCACCTCGCGCAGGACGCCGAGCAATTGGCTCGTCATCTCCTCGGCGCTGGCGAATCGCCGTCGCGGATCCGGATCGATCGCGCGGCGCAACAGCCGGGCGAACGAGTCGTACTCGGTGAGCACCGGATCGTCCTCGGGCAGGCCGTCGACGTAACGGCCCTTTCGGGTGCGCATGTTCAGCGTCAGCGCGGCCAGCGTGCGGCCGACGGTGTAGATGTCGGTGGCGACCGTCGGCCCGGTCCGCACGATCTCCGGCGCCTGGTAACCCGGTGTGCCGTAGAGATATCCGAACGAGTTGATGGTCGACACGGCGCCGAGGTCGATCAGCTTGAGCTGCTCCTCGGTGATCATGATGTTTTCGGGCTTCAGGTCGTTGTAGGTGAGACCGATCGAGTGCAGATAGCCAAGGGCGGGAAGGATTTCCAGCATGTAGCCGATGGCCTGGGCGACCGGCACCTTCTCGCCCCTGGCCTGCTTCAGCGACGTACCGCCGACGTACTCCATCACGATGTAGCCGACCGGATTGCCGTGCTTGTCGTCGTGCTCGACGAAGTTGTAGATCTTCACGATGCCGGGATGGGTGACCTCGGCGAGGAACTGACGCTCGAGCATGGCGATCTTCTGCGCCTCGGCGTCACCCGAATGCACCAGGCCCTTGAGGACGACCGGCCGTTCATTGACGTTGTGGTCGAAAGCCAGGTACACCCAGCCGAGGCCGCCGTGGGCGATGCAGCCCTTGATCTCGTACTGGTCGTTGATCATGTCGCCCGGACTCAGCTGCGGCAGAAAGGAATACGCGCTGCCGCAGTGGGGGCACCAGCCCTCCGACAGCGCCTCGCCGTCATCCGAGGACCGGCCGACCGGGCGGCCGCAGTTCCAGCAGAAGCGCTTTCCCTCGGCGACCACCGGGTTGGTCATCAACGCTTCGAGCGGATCCTTGGCGCGCACCCGGGGAATCTCGACGAGACCGCCGCCGAGGCGGCGCATCGGAGACAGCGCCCGCGTCGCCGTCGTGTGCTCCTGCGGTTCGGTCTCGCCGGTGCCGACGGAGGACCCCTCGGAGTCGTCGTCGAAGTGCGGACGGAACACCGCCTGGGTGGCCATCGGCCGCAACGTGGCGGCGCTGTCGAATTCTAGGTCGTCGAGGCTGGCCGGTTGGGTACCCGGATCGGATTCGTCGGACTGTACGGCTGCCATCAGCCCGAATACCTCGCCACCGGTGGCGCCGGGGCAGGCCCCAGCACCGTCAACCACTTGCGGTACAACGTGTTCCACGTGCCGTCACGGCGGATGCGCTCCAGCGTGCCGTTGACGAATCGCACCAGCCCGGTGTTCTGCAGGTTGATGCCGATGCCGTAAGGCTCCTCGTTGAGGCTGGGTCCGACGATGTGCAGATAGGGATCCTGGGCGACCAACCCGGCCAGGATCGAGTCGTCGGTGCTGACGGCGTCGACTTGCCGCTGTTGCAGTGCCACCAAGCAGTCGGCCCACGCGACGACACCGACGATGATCGGCGGCGGCGTGATCTCCTGGATCCGCTGCATTGACGTCGTGCCCTTGGCAACGCATACCCGCTTACCCGACAGGTCCGAAGGTTCCGAGATCGTCGAGTCGCGTGCCGCCAGGATTCGCTGGTTGGCGTTGAAATACACCGTGGAGAAGTTGACGAGCTTCTTGCGTTCGCAGGTGATCGTCATCGTCTTCACGACGACGTCCACCTGGTTGTTCTGCAATCCGGCGATCCGGTCGGCCGACGACAGGATGCGGTATTCGACCTGTGACGGGGTGCCGAAGATGTCGCGAGCGATCTCGCCGGCGATGTCGACATCGAAACCGGTGATCTCACCGGTGATCGGATCGCGGAAAGAAAACAGATTGCTGCCGATGTCGAGTCCGACGATGAGCCGCCCTCGGGTCCGGATGTTCTCGACCGCCGCATCGGCGTCGGACCGATTGTTGAACGGCCGCAGGCTCGCGGTGCGGTCACACTCGTCTTCGGGTTCGGTTGGAATGCGCACCACCTCGGGCGGCACTTCCTCCATGCCCGCGGGCGTCGGAGGAGGAAGCGTGACGCCGGGCGTCTGAATTACCGACGACGCCTGCGCGCACCCCGTCACCACCGCTGTCGCGGCGAGGATGGCGGTGAGCTTTCGCAACATCATCTGTACTCACTCAACCTCGGCCACAAACCCAGTGCCACCGCCAACGCCGCGACGACGGACAACACCGCTGCCCCGACGGTAGCGCCGGAGAGCACGCGGTGGGCGTTGACGATGTCGCTGCGCAGCTGGCTGCGACTCTCCTCGATGCCCTTGCCGAGCGCGTCGTCGAGCTTGTTGAACGCCGGAGTGGAGTCGTCTTGGCCGGTGCCCAGCGCCACCTGGGTGGCCGCCTGATAGTTGCCGACGGCGATGTAGGCGTTGATCCGGTCGTCGGCCGCCCGCCATTTCTTGAGCAGTTGTTCCGCGTCGGCCAGATCGGTCTTGTCTATGACGTCGTCGCGGGCGAGGTAGTCCGAAAGCTGCTGCTGCATCACGTCGATGCGCTGGTAGTACGACTGCTTGCGCACGTCCTCGTCGCCGCGCCGAATCAGCGAAAGGGTTTCGTCGGCGCGGGCCTGCTGGGCGGTGATGGCCAGGGTGGTCACGGTCTTGAGTGACTCGGCGGCGGTGTCCTTGGCGCTGCGGCTGTCCGCGGTCGAGATGATCAGCGCGGTTCCGACCCACACCAGCATGATCAGCACCGCCAGCCCACCCGCGATGAAACCGATGTTGATGCGACGCCGCGTCCGGCGGGCCAGCCAGCGGTTGGCGAAGACACCGAACAACAACGTCGCGAGCACGACGAGGATCACCGGACCCGGAATGCGTGTCGAGGCCGTGGTCTCCGCGTCCACCCGAGCCGAGGTCTCCTCGTAGAGACGCTGCGCGTCGGGCAGGATGCGCGTCTGCATCAGGGCCGACGCCTCGGACAGATAGGAAGATCCGACCGGATTTCCGGCCCGGTTGTTGGTGCGCGCCGTCTCGACCAGCCCGGTGTATACCGACAGTTCGGCATTGACCCGGCCGAGCAACTGCACCATCGGCTCGTCGGTGAGACCACTCGACGCCCTGGTGACCGCGACCGACGCGTCGGTGATCGCCTGCTCGTAGCGTTGCCGGACGTTGCGAGGCTCGGCGCCGGCGATGAACGCCGTGGCCGCCGCCGCGTCGGCCACCGACAGCGTCGTGTACAGCTGCCCCGCGGCGAACGCCAACGGCTCGGTGTGGTTGAGAACGGTGGTCAAGGCCGCCTGGCGGTCGTTGATCGTCGTCGACGTGGCAAAGGCGCTCGCGATCACCAACGCGGACAGCACGACGCCGATGCTCAGAATCCGGCCAGGGGTGGTCCAGAGGAACCACCAGCGTGGGTGCGCTGGTGTTGTGGGCGACCGCGACGCGAGTGGCTCGGTCGACGGATGCGCCAACTCCACAGTCACGCGCGCGGACCTGCTTTCCGGCTATCGTTTCTCGACCGTTCCACTCTATAAAAAAATCCTAAGAGCTTCATCGAAGACGCGCGTCCGTATTCTTGACGCGTGCGCGGCGATGGCGACGGCTGGGTGGTGTCCGGTACCGGCTCGTGGTTCTGGGGTAGGCATGGTGCTGCGGGTCTGTTGCTGCGGGCGCCGCACCCCGACGGTTCGGCCGCGGTGCTGCTGCAGCATCGGGCGGCCTGGAGTCATCAGGGTGGAACGTGGGGTCTGCCGGGCGGTGCGCGCGACAGTCACGAAACCGTCGAACAGGCCGCAATCCGGGAGGCGCACGAGGAAGCCGGACTGTCCGAGGATCAACTCACGGTGCGCACGAAGGTCGTCACCAAAGAGGTGTTCGGCGAAGACGACACCTACTGGAGCTACACGACCGTCATCGCCGACGCCCCCGAACAGCTACCGACCACACCCAATCGGGAGAGTGCCGAACTCCGGTGGGTCGCCGAAGACGACGTCGCGGATCTGCCCCTGCATCCTGGCTTCGCCGCCAGCTGGGCGCGGTTGCGCACCGAGTCGGCATCGATCCCGCTGCTGGTCAACAAGCAGCTCTGAGCTCTTCCTTCAACTGTCGCGCCGCCGCGGACGGATCGTCGGCCGCGGTGATCGCGCGCACCACCACGACCCGGCGTGCCCCGGCGGCAACGACCTCCGGCAGCCGCGCAGCGTCGATCCCGCCGATGGCGAACCACGGTTTGCGCGTCCCGGACTGCGCGGCAGCGCGCACGAGGTCCAGGCCCGGTGCTGGGCGGCCGGGCTTCGTCGGCGTCGGCCAGCACGGCCCGACGCAGAAATAGTCGACGTCCTCTGACGTCGCCGCGGCCACCTGCGCCTCGTCGTGGGTGGATCGGCCGATCAGCGGGCCGTCGCCGATGATGCGGCGGGCGATCGGAAGTGGCAGGTCGTCCTGGCCGAGGTGCAGCACGTCGGCGCCTGCGGCCAAGGCGATGTCGGCCCGGTCGTTGACCGCCAGCAACGCGTCGTGCCGGCGGGCGGCATCGGCGAGGACGGCCAGGGCCTCGAGTTCTCCGCGCGCCTCCAGCGGCCCGAACCGCTGCTCACCCGGTGAACCCTTGTCCCGCAACTGAATGATGTCGACCCCGCCGGCCAGGGCCGCATCGGCGAATTCGGCGAGGTCACCGCGCTCGCGCCGGGCGTCGGTGCACAGGTAGAGCGAGGATCCGGCGAGACGTTCGGAGGCTTTGTGCACACCGCGACGCTAGCGACTACCGTGGATTCTCGACACGGGAGTCCCGGGACCGGGGACTGAGAGTGGGCACGCCCTGCCCTTACCGTCACGCACCTGATCCGGGTCATGCCGGCGAAGGGAGGGGAAATGGCAGAAAGATCACTCGCAGTCATCGGCGGCGGCGTCATTGGGCTCGCGGTCGCACGACGGGCTGCGCTCGACGGTTGGACTGTGCGCGTGCACCGTAGCGACGAGCCCGGCTCCTCCTGGGTGGCAGGCGGCATGCTCGCCCCGCACAGCGAGGGCTGGCCCGGCGAGGAGCGGCTGCTACGGCTGGGGCTCGCGTCGCTGGCAATGTGGAACCGGGTGGGCGCAGGGTCTTTCCTCGACGGCCTTCCCGGCAGCGTGGTCACCGCGCGCGAATCGCTGGTCGTCGCCGTCGATCGGGCCGACGCCGCGGACCTGAAGACCGTCGGCGAGTGGTTGGCGGCTCAGGGGCATCCGGTCGAGCCAACGACCGCCGCGCGCGAGATCGAACCGCTGCTCGCGCAGGGCATCCGGCACGGCTTTCGTGCCGAAACCGAACTGGCCGTGGACAATCGGGCGATGGTCGACGCCCTGGCCGGGCACTGCGAACGCCTCGGAGTGCGATGGGCGCCGCCGGTCGCTGAGTTGACCGACGCTGAGGCGGACGCCGTGGTGATCGCCAACGGCATCGACGCGCCGTCGTTGTGGCCCGGTTTGCCGATCCGCCCGGTGAAGGGAGAAGTGCTTCGGCTGCGCTGGCGCCGGGGGTGCATGCCGGTACCGCAGCGCGTGATCCGCGCACGAGTGCACGGCCGCCAGGTGTACCTCGTTCCGCGGCACGACGGCGTGGTCGTCGGCGCCACCCAGTACGAACACGGACGCGACACCGCGCCCGTCGTCACCGGTGTGCGCGAACTGCTCGACGACGCGTGTGCTGTGATGCCCGCGCTCGGGGAGTACGAGTTCGCCGAGTGCGCAGCCGGTCTGCGTCCGATGACGCCCGACGGACTGCCCGTCGTCGGCCGGCTCGACGAACGCACCCTGGTCGCCGGTGGACACGGACGCAACGGCTTTCTGCTGGCACCGTGGACGGCCGAGGCGATACTGGGGGAGCTGAACGGTGTTCCGCTGCCCGAAGCTGATCTGGTGGGAAGTGCGGTGAGGAGCCAATGAGAATCTCGGTGAACGACGAAGCCGTCGAGGTCGACGACGGCACGACCGTGGCCGCGTTGGTAAAGCGGCTGGGATTCGGCGAGAAGGGCATCGCGGTGGCCGTGGACTGGTCGGTGCTGCCCCGGTCGGAATGGCAGACGACGCTCGCCGACGGCGCGCGCGTCGAGGTGGTCACGGCGGTGCAGGGTGGTTGACGCGAAGCTGACGATCGCCGGTCGCGAGTTCGGATCGCGCCTCATCCTCGGTACGGGCGGTGCGGCGAACCTGACGGTTCTCGAAGAGGCGCTGGTGGCCTCGGGCACCGAGCTGACCACGGTGGCGATGCGTCGCGTCGACAGCGAGGGCGGCACCGGTGTGCTGGACCTGTTGAACCGGCTCGGCATCACCCCATTGCCGAACACCGCGGGCTGCCGAGGCGCCGCCGAAGCAGTGCTGACCGCCCGGCTCGCCCGCGAAGCGCTGCAGACCGACTGGGTCAAGCTCGAAGTGATCGCCGACGAGCGCACGCTGTTGCCGGACGCCGTCGAATTGATCAGGGCCGCAGAGCAGCTGGTCGACGACGGATTCGTCGTGCTGCCCTACACCAACGACGATCCGGTGCTCGCACGTCGGCTGGAGGACACCGGCTGCGCGGCCGTCATGCCGCTCGGCTCGCCGATCGGAACCGGCCTCGGCATCGCCAACCCGCACAACATCGAGATGATCGTCGAACACGCATCGGTGCCGGTCGTGCTCGACGCCGGTATCGGCACCGCGAGCGACGCCGCGCTGGCGATGGAGTTGGGTTGCGACGCAGTGCTACTCGCGACGGCGGTCACCCGCGCCGCCGACCCGGCGACGATGGCCGCGGCGATGGCGTCGGCCGTCACCGCCGGATATCTGGCCCGGCGGGCCGGCCGGATTCCGAAGCGATTCTGGGCGCAGGCATCCAGCCCTTCCATATGAAACGGTATGTGGCGCTTGGCAGCTCGATGGCCGCCGGGCCGGGTATCCGGCCCCGAGCCAAGGGTGCCCCGTTCTTGGCGGGCCGTTCGGCCCGCAACTATCCGCACCTGGTCGCTGAGCGGCTCGGTCTCGAGCTCGTCGATGTGACGTACTCCGGCGCGACCACCGCCAACGTGCTCGCCGAGCCGCAGCTCGGCGCCGCGCCGCAGATCGAGGCGCTCGACGGGACCGAAGACCTGATCACCGTCACCATCGGCGGCAACGACGTCGGATACGTGCCGCTGCTGTTCGCGGCCGGGTTGCCGAGGCTCGTGCGTGCCCTGCCGCTGGTCGGTCGGCGGTTGACCGACGGGCTGGATGCCTCGGCGCGTGAGCGGGCCCTGGTCGAGGTCGCCGAGTCGCTCGGGACCGTGGGTCGCACGCTGCGCCAGCGCTCACCCGAGGCACGGGTGTTGTTCGTCGACTACCTGACGCTGCTGCCCCCGTCCGGTACCGCCGCCCCGCCATTGTCGGATGACGATGCCGCCATGGGACGGCATGTGGCCGACGAATTGGCCAGGGCCACCGCGCAGGCCGCCGCCGACACCGGCTGCGGGCTTGTCCGGGTCGCCGAGCACAGCGTCGACCACCACGCGTGGTCCGACGAACCGTGGACGACCGGCTTCGGTCTGCCCGTGCCCTGTCGCCCCGCACCCCTGCACCCCAATGCGGCGGGCATGCGGGCGGTCGCCGATCTGGTCGTCGCGCAGGTGTCCGGTCCCGGTGCCGCCGAGTCGGGATAACGTGGTGGCGATGGCGCACAAAACGTGGTGGAGATTGGCCGCACTGTCGGTGGCCGCCGTTCTGGTGCTGGCCGGGTGTGGACGCGAGATGCGCCCCCAGCCGTCGCAGCCTCCGGCCACCCCGGCGGGGCCTACCACGGCGGCCACGGTCTTCGCGCAGAAGATCTCGGAGGCGGTGATAGGTGACGCGCTGATGGCGCACGTCACCAAGCTGCAGGAGATCGCCGACGAGCACGGGGGCAACAGGGCACTCGGCACCCCCGGATATGACGCCAGCGTCGACTATGTGGCGAACACCCTGCGCGCCAAGGGGTTCGACGTGCAAACCCCTGAGTTCGAGGTGCGCCTGCCCTATTCCGACGAGCCCGCGCTGACCGTTTCGGGCGACAAAGTCCAGGCGTTTCCCCTGGAGTTCACCATCGGCACGAAGGGTGACGGAGTGGCCGGTGAGCTGGTGCCCGCCCGCGTCGAGGACTCACCGGGATGCACGGCATCCGACTACGACGGTCTGCCAGTCAGCGGTGCGATCGTGCTCGTCGATCGCGGGAAGTGCCAATTCGGCGACAAACAGGCCGCCGCCGCTGAGCGCGGCGCGGTCGCGTTGGTCGTCGCCAACAACGTCGACGGCGACGAGATGGGCGGCACGCTCGGTCCCGACACCGATGTGAAGATTCCGGTCATCGGCGTCACGAAGGACACCGGCGAGCGACTGCGGGCGGATCCCGGCCCCGCCACGGTCAAGCTCAACGCCGGCGTACGCGTGGAGCGCACCCGCAACGTGGTCGCCCAGACCAAGACAGGGTCCACGTCCGACGTCGTGATGACGGGTGCACACCTTGACAGCGTCGCCGAGGGGCCCGGGATCAACGACAACGGCTCAGGGGTGGCTGCGGTGCTGGAAACGGCGCTGCAGCTGGGGAGCTCGCCGGAAGTGAAATACGCGGTGCGGTTCGGGTTCTGGGGAGCGGAGGAACTCGGTCTGCTCGGCTCCAACGACTATGTGGCATCGCTGGATCGCGACGCGCTGATGGATCTCGCCCTCTATCTGAACTTCGACATGGTGGCCTCGCCCAATCCGGGTTACTTCACGATCGACGGCGATCAGTCCGCGCCGCCGGATCCCAGTCAGCAGGCGCCACGCATACCGGAGGGGTCGGCAGGGATCGAGCGCACGCTCGTGGCCTACCTCAAGAGCGCGGGGAAGAACCCCGAGGACGTCCAATTCGAAGGTCGTTCGGATTTCAGCAGTTTCACGCTCGCCGGGGTTGCCGCCGGTGGCCTGTTCACCGGCGCCGAGGAGAAGATGACGCCCGAGCAGGCCGAGCGGTGGGGTGGAGAGGCCGGCCAGCCGTTCGACCCGAATTACCACAAATCCGGTGACAACATCGACAACATCGACCGGACCGCGTTCGAAATCAACGGTCGCGGTGCGGCATACGCCGTCGCGCTGTACGCGCAGGATCAGTCCGGACGCAACGGTGTGCCGATCCGCGAGGACCGCACACGTCACGTGCTCGAATCATGAAGCGGTGGGCGGCAGTCCTTGCGGTCACTGCGGTGCTGACGTCGTGCTCCTCGTCGGACTCCGCTGGCCCTTCACCGGATCTGGCGGCCGAACTGGCGGGCAAGGTCGGCGCGGACGGAATGTATGCGCACCTGAACGAACTGCAGAAGATCGCCGAAGCGAACGACGGTACCAGGGCCAACGGCACCCCCGGCTATGACGCCAGCGTGGACTACGTTGCAAAGTTCCTGCAGGACAAAGGGTTCGATGTCCAGACTCCGGAGTTCGAGTTGCTCGACCGCTCGGAGGGCGGAGACCCGAAACTCACGATCGCCGGCCGCAACTACAACGTCGAGCAGGCGTCACTGCTGATCACCACACCGCGCGCCGGGTTGAACGGGGTGACGCTGCGACCGCAGAGGACATCCACGGGATGCCGTTCCGCCGACTATGGCTCGGTGTCGATGAAGGGGGCGATCGCCGTCGTCGACGACACTGGCTGCTCGGTCGTCGACAAGCAGAACGCCGCCGTCGACCGGGGTGCGGTGGGCATGCTCGTCGTCAGCGCTCCCGCGCCGGGTGCCGGCAGCCCACCCGGCCTCTTCACGCCGGGCTACTACCAGCAACTCACCGTTCCGGTCGGTGTGATCGGCAACGACGCGAACGCGGCGCTGCGGCGCACCACTGCGCCCGTGAAGCTGATTCTGGACAATAAACCGGTTATGAAGAAAGCCCGAAATGTGCTGGCGCAAACCAAATCAGGTGACACCAGCAATGTGGTGATGGTCGGTGCGCACCTCGACAGTTCTGCCCGCAGCCCCGGCATCAACGACGACGGCTCAGGTGTCGCAGCGGTGCTGGAGACCGCTGCGGCGCTTGGTTCGGCACCGCAGATCCGCAACGCCGTGCGGTTCGCCCTGTGGGGTTCGGAGGAGAATGCGCTGCAGGGGGCGACGAAGTACATCCGCGGACTCGAGGCCGGACAACTCGACGATATCGCGCTGTATCTCGACCTCGAGATGATCGGCTCACCCAACGCCGGCTACTTCACCTACGACGGCGACCAGTCGGGCCAGCCGAATCCCGAAATCCCGCTGGATACCGTCCCGGTGGGTTCAGCCGGCATCGAGCGAACGCTGGCGTCCTACCTCAACAGTGCGGGCGCGCGGCCCGCCGACATGCCGCTGACCCGCTACACCGACTACAACGCATTCCTGACCGCAGGCGTGCCTGTCGGCGGGCTGACGACGGGTGCCTCACAGCGGAAAACCGAAGTGCAGGCACGGCTTTGGGGTGGCCGCGCCGGTGCGCCATACGACCCCAACTACCGGACTCCGCGCGACACGATCGACAACATCGACCGCGATGCGTTGTCGGTGATGGGAGCGGCGGCGGCCTTTGCGGTCGGCACGTACGCGCAGTCGCTCGAGGGCGTCAATGGAGTTCCGGTGCGGGATCAGCGACATCGGAGCGCTCGCTAGTCCGCCTGAGCCCAAGCAGCCGCATGCCGTGATACACGACCAGTGTGGCGATCGACCCTAGCGCGATACCGGTGAACGTCAAATTGCCTGCATGCCAGGTGAAGTCGGCGATGCCGATGACGAGGGGGATGGCTGCGGTCATCTGGTTGATCGGCTTGGAGAAGTCGACTCCATTCGTCAGCCAGATCCGCACGCCGAGAATGCCGACCAATCCGTACAGGACAACGGTGGCCCCGCCGAGCACGCCGGCTGGGATGGCCGAGATGGCGGCGCCCACCTTCGGGCACAGCGACAGCGCGATGGCGACCGCCGCGGCAACCCAGTACGCCGCCGTCGAATAAACGCGGGTCGCGGCCATGACGCCGATGTTCTCCGCGTACGTGGTGGTCGCCGAACCGCCGCCGAAGCCCGCCAGCGTCGTCGCCACCCCGTCGGCGGCCAGCGCGCGGCCCGTCACCGGATCGACGTCGGTGCCGGTCATCTGACCGACCGACTTGACGTGCCCGATGTTTTCGGCCACCAGGGCGATGACGGCGGGCAGGAACATCGGCAGCACCGCCAACGTGAAGGTCGGGGTCTGGAACTCGGGAAGCCCCACCCAGGGTGCGGCCTTGATACCCGAGGTGTCGACCTTGCCCAGGATCAGCGCCAGCAGGTACCCCGCGAACACGGCGATGAAGATCGCGAGCCGTCCGATGATGCCGCGGAAGAACGCCAGCGTCGCCAGCAACAGCACCAGTGTGACGATGCCGACGAGCGGGCCCTTCTCGAAGTTCGACTTCGCAGCGGGCGCGAGGTTGAAGCCGATCAGCGCGACGATCGCGCCGGTGACCACCGGAGGCAGGGTCACATCGATCCAGTGCGTGCCGACCAGATGCACGACGGCGCCGATGACGATCAGTGCGACACCGACCGCCACCAGGCCGCCGAGGGCGCTGCCTGTGCCGTTCGACGCGACGGCCGCGGTGACCGGAGCGATCACCGAGAAGCTCGAACCGAGATAGCTCGGCAGCCGGTTGCCGGTGATCAGCAGGAACAGCACCGTGCCGATACCCGAGAACAGCAGGGTGGTCGCCGGCGGAAATCCGGTGAGCACCGGCACCAGGAAGGTCGCGCCGAACATCGCCACGACGTGTTGTGCGCCGATGCCGATCGTGCGGAACCAGTCGAGCCGTTCGTCAGGCGCGACGACGAAGTCGTCGTCGGCGCGGGCGTCGACCTTCGTCCATGTCAGGAGAGCCATGCTCTAAGACCGTAGGCAACCGTCCCTGCGAGCACCACGCAACTGCCAACGATCACCGACGACAGGGGCAGGGTGAACGCGAGCAACAGGCAGCCCGCCAGGCCCAAGCCCGGAATGATCCGCGCGGCCCAAGCCCCCAGTCGCCGGCCTCCCGGCTCCAGCGTCCACGCCGACGCGTTGGCGATCGCGTAGTACAGCAGCACGGCGAACGACGAGAAGCCGATCGCGTCTCGGACGTCGACGAGCGCCGCGGCTACCGCCACCACGATGCCGACGGCCACCTCGGCGCGATGTGGGCTGTCGAACCGAGGGTGCACGGCGGCCAGCGCGTGCGGGAGGTGGTGGTCGCGCGCCATCGCCAAGGTGGTCCGCGAAACCCCGAGAACAAGAGCCAGCAGTGAACCGAGCGCGGCGACGGCGGCCCCGACGCGGACCACGGGTTCCAAGGCGGGAAAGCCCGCCGCGGCGACCGCGTCGGCGAGCGGAGCCGTCGTGGAAGCCAGGGTGTCACTGCCCAATTCGGCCAGCACCGCGACGGCGACCACGCCGTAGACCACCAGTGCAATGGTCAGCGCGATCGGGATCGCGCGTGGGATCGTGCGGGCCGGATCGCGCACCTCCTCGCCGAGGGTCGCGATGCGTGCGTAGCCGGCGAATGCGAAGAACAGCAAGCCCGCGGCCTGCAGCACGCCCGCAGCGGAGAGGTCCGAACCGAGGCCGATTCGCGACACATCCGCGTCGCCGAAGCCGAGGATGACGACCACCACCGCCGCGAGCACCGCAAGCACGACGGCGACGATGGCGCGGGTCAGCAGCGCCGACTTCTGAATGCCGGTGTAGTTCAACGCCGTCAGCGCCACCACCGCTGCGACCGCGACGGCATGCGCCCAGGGCGGCCACACGTAGTAGCCGACGGTGAGTGCCATGGCCGCGCAGGACGCGGTCTTGCCGACGACGAAGCTCCACCCCGCGGTATAGCCCCAGAAATCACCGAGTCGCTCCCTGCCGTATACGTACGTGCCGCCGGATTGCGGATACCGGGCCGCCAATCGGGCCGAGGAGGTGGCATTGCAGTACGCGACGACCGCGGCGATGCCCAGGCCCACGAGCAGACCGGACCCGGCGGCGGCCGCCGCAGGGGCCAGCGCGACGAATATGCCCGCGCCGACCATCGACCCCAGGCCGATGATGACGGCGTCGAAAGTGCCGAGCCGCCGGGAAAGCGCAGGGCCGTCCGGCGTGCTCACACGTTGATGCTATTTCAGGCGACGGGGTCTTTGCCGAATGCCGATTCGCGGCCCCAGACGAGCGCTGCCACCGCAGCGAGTACGGCAAGCGCAATCGACGCGATCACCACGGGCGGGATGGTCCACAGCCGGCGCACGAGAACAGCTGTCTCGCATTGGTCGACGTAGGAGTGCTCACCGGCGGCGGCCGCGGCCTGGCTCAGATCGGTGTCGAATCCCGTTCCGCACTTGATCTGGAACCCGTATTGGTCGAAGGCGTCCAGGAAGACGGGATAATTGAGCGCCAGCAGCCCCGCGGCGATCACGACGACGCACCCGACGCCGAAGTAGAACGCGCGATGGTGATAGTGATGCATACGGCCCCGTTCGTGTCGCGGAACCTCTATGTTAATGACCGTTCTTGCCATCGTCACTGCTTTCGGCGGGTTTTCGACCTGGTCGCGAGCAATGTTTGGGTAACTTCGGTTATGGTGTGTGCCATGGCGCGCCACCGGCCAGCAAGCGGCGAATCGATTCGGCGCCGCCCCAAGGATCGCAAGGCCCAGATCGCTCGTGCTTCGGCCGAAGCGTTCAGCACGCTGGGCTTTCACGGTGTGAGCATGGAAGCCATCGCGTCTCGCGTGGGCATCTCGGCCGCGGCGCTATACCGGCACTACACCGGCAAGTACGAACTCTTCCGTGATGCGGTGCTCAGCCTCGGCCAGCAGCTGGTGGACTGCACAGAGTTCGCCGAGGACGCCACGACGGAGGACCCGCAAGAAGTCCTGCACCGACTGGTCGCCGCGCTCGTCGACACCGCGATGGCCAATCGCGAATCCGGTGGGCTCTATCGATGGGAAGGCCGCTATCTGCGCGGCGACGACCAGGCCACGCTGATAGCGCAGATGCGCACCGTGCACCACCGGATCCAGCGACCCCTATGCGTCATCCGCCCCGAGCTCACGGGTCGGCAACGCTGGACGTTGTCGACCGCGGTCCTTTCGGTGCTTGGCAGCATCGTCGACCACCGGGCCAAGCTGCCGGCGATTCAGGTGCGGGCGTTGCTGGCCGAGCTCGCCGGTGCCGTCCTGGCCGCCGAACTCCCCGACCCCGCCGACGATCAGGGCGCCATCGAGCCTGACGTGTCGACAGGCACGGAGTCGTCGAGATACGAAGCGCTACTTGACGAATCGATGCGCTTGTTCAATCTCAACGGATATCGCGACACCGGGATGGAGGATATCGCCGCGGCGGTCGGCATGCCGGCGTCGGGGATCTACCGGTACTTCTCCGGCAAGAGCGACATCCTCGCGGCGGCGTTCCGCAGGGCGGCCGATCGGCTCTCGGCGGATACCTCGACCATCACGGCCACCATCGGTGATCCGCAGGACGCGCTGACCGCGGTCATCGATGCGTACGTCGCTCGGTCGTTCGACCGGCCGGAACTCGATTACGTCTACTACAGCGAGCGGCTCAACATGACCGCGGCCGACCAGAAGATCCTGCGCAACATGCAACGCTCCACGGTGGAGGCATGGGTCGAACTGGTCGTGGCGGTCCGTCCGGAGTGGACACCGGGACAGGCGCGGTTCGCCGTGCACGCGGCGATGTCACTGGTGGTCGACCTCGGTCGCCTGATGCACTACGAGCGGTCGGTGCACAGCTTCGAGACGATGGAGCGGCTGCTTGACCTGACGCTGTTGGGCCGCTACCGGTTACGAGCGACGTTGCCCGCCAAGTAGGCCACGTACCCGAGCACCCCGACGACGGCCAGGCGGCGGGTCTTCGGTGCGACCAGGCCGAGGCCCAACGCCGTCTCGATGCCACCGTTGATGTAGATGTTCTGTTGGGTGTTGCGCGGAAAAGCCGGAGCGGTGATCGATTCGAAGAGCTGAGGACGCGCGAAGTGGGCCAGGCCCGTCCCCGCGAGGGCCAGGCCCGCTATCGTGGCGCCACGCGAATTCTTCTGTTCTGAGGGCACTGCTACCGATCCTCTCTGATCAGTCAATCTGATAGTCGCTCAGCGGGTAATCGGAGGCTTCCTTCAACGCTGCGCGCGTCGAAAGGGGGCGCAGCAGGTTGGCCTCGCCCTTCGGGTCGAAGTAGTACGACCGCGACGTCGCGCAATTCCCGCGCATGAACACCGAATCCCCGATCAGCTCCGACATCCGGTCCAGATAGCGGGTGTTGGCTTCCTCGGTGACTTCGAACGTGGTGGCACCGCGGCGCTTCACCTCGCCGAACAGCCGGTCCATATGCCGCATCTGGTATTCCACCGTGTTGAAGAAGTTCAACCCGAGGAACGCGTACGGGCTGGCCATGCTCAGGTAGTTGGGGAAGTACGGAACCGTCAATCCCTGATACGCCTGGAACCTGGTGTCGCGCCACCACTTTCCGAGGTTACGGCCTGCACGGCCGACGATCTCGATGGCCGGGAAGTTGGCCTCCCACAGGTCGAACCCGGTCGCGAGTACGAGTGCGTCGATCGGCGTCCTGGTGCCGTCGCTGGAGACGATGGCGTCCGGTTCGATGTGGTCGATCCCGCTGGCTTGGAGGTGTACGTGGCGCTTGTTGAAGATCCGGTAGTAGTCGTTCGAGAACGTCGGCCGCTTACACCCGAAGTCGTAGTCGGGTGTCAACTGCTCACGCACTCGTCGGTCCCGAACGGACAAGATGCGGTGGGTCTTGGATAGGTCGCCCGCCGCGACATTCAGCCGCCGAAGGAAAAGGTTGTTCTGGTGGAGTTCGACGAAAATGAAGAACTCGTACAGCGCGTCGGTGATGGCACGGATGGCCCGCTGCGCCAAGGGCACTCGTGCGAAGAGGCGCTTTGCGCGCTCGGAGAAACGGAAATCGAGCTTGGGTACCACCCAGATCGCGGTCCGCTGGTAGACGGTGAGGTCGGCCGCTTTCTTGGCCAGCTCGGGGATGAGCTGGACCGCGGTGGCGCCGGTGCCGATGATGGCGATGCGCTTTCCCGCGAGGTCGTAGCTGTCGTCCCATTCGGTGGTGTGGATGATCTTGCCCGCGAACTGGGTGATCCCCGGGATGTCCGGTGTCTTCGGCTGAGACAGAAAGCCAGTGGCGGTGATCAGGTAGCGCGCGGTGAGCGTCCCGCCGCCGGCCAGTGCGATGCACCAGACCTTGGTCTCCTCGTCCCAGCGGGCGCTCTCCACGCTGGTGTTGAACCTCATGTGTGCGCGCACGTCGTACTTGTCAGCGACATCGTTGGCGTACTGCTTGATCTCCGCACCGGTGGAGAAGAGTCGCGACCAGTGGGGGTTCGGCTCGAAGAAGTAGGAGTAGGTGGTGGTCGGGACGTCGACGGCCAGGCCGGGGTAGCGGTTGATGTGCCATGTCCCGCCGAGATCGGCCTCCCGGTCCAGAATGACGAAGTTCTCGTAGCCCAACCGCTTGAGCTGGATGGCAGCACCGATCCCCCCGAAACCGGCGCCCACGATCACGGCGTCGAATTGTTCCGAAGTCATGGAAGAACGGTACCTCAGGTACTGCTCAACTCCCGCGAAGGACTCAGCCTCTTATGGAACCAGCCCGCGGCGGGTCGAGCGTCGCGACGCAGGTCACAGCCCTGTCGCCCTGTTCCCATGTCTCGGCTGTGGGGTACAGCACGTAGAGCTGGACGCTGTCGTCGGTCATCGACGAGGGCGAATAGGTCGCAAGCTCCGGGCTGCACTTGTCGGCGTACGTGTCGATGGCCGCCTGACCGGGAAAGTCGTCCCCGGGCATCTGCAACACCGCGAACACCTCCCCTGCATGCGGTTCGGCGCAATCGATCGTCTTGACGGTCAACACTCGGGTGTCGCCGGGGATCTCCGAAAGGCAGTCACCCATCTCGACGTCGGTGGCGGTGACGGTGCCCTGGCCGAATGCCAGATACAACGCGACGCCGCCACCGACGACGAGCACGAGCAGCGCCGCGATGACACCGAGGACGATGAAGACGATCTTTTTTGAGTTCGACTTCTTCTGCGGTGGCGGGAAATAGCCGGGCGGCTGTTGGGAGTACGGCGGCTGTTGGGAGTACGGCGGCGGCGGAGGCGGAGGTGGGTACGGGCCGGGTCCGTACGGAGGTTGCTCACCGTATGGAGGCGGCTGCTGGCCATATGGCGGGGGATTGCCCGGCGGCGTGGTCACCCCGTGACATTAGCGTCAAGCGCGGATCGATGACCACCCTTAGGACGCAGCACCCAGCAAACGTAATGCCGCGTCGACCGCCAGCGCCGGGACATTCAGCGTCTTCGAGCCGAGATCATGTCGGGCGCCGTTGATCTCGACGACTTCGGTGGTGGCGGGAATGAGCGCCGCCGCGGTCCGTAGCTCGTCGATCGACCCGAACGGGTCGGCGGTGCCGTGGGTGAACACCGTCGGCACGGATATCCGCGGGAGATGTTCGGTGCGTGCCCGTTCCGGCTTGCCGGGGGGATGCAGCGGATACGAAAACAGGGTCAGCACATCGACTTTCGCGGCATCATCAGCGACGACCATCGACGTCATCCGGCCGCCGTACGAGTGTCCGCCCGCGACGACCGGTCCTTTGGTGAGGGTGCGGGCCAGCTCGACGGCCTCGACGATTCCGGCCTGGTCGGTCGCAGCGGAGTTCGACGGCGGTCCCTTCGGCCGTCTCCGCCGATACGGCAGGTTGTAACGCACCGCCAGCCAGCCGCGCGCCGCCCACTCGTCGCAGATCTTCTGCAGCATTGGGGAATCCCGACTACCGCCGGCGCCATGGGTCAGCATCACTGTGCCAATGGGGACGCCTTGGCCCGCCGGTTCGTGGGCGATGCCCGCGATATCGTCGAGGTTCATCCGTGGAGCCTGAAGAGTGCCGACACCGGCCCGTGGCCGTGACCCAGCGGATACGCCGCGCGCAGACATTCGGTGACCCAACGCTTTCCGAACGCCACCGCATCCGGCACCGGGTAACCGTGGGCGAGCGCGCTCGCAATGGCGGCGGCCAACGTGTCACCCGCCCCGTGGTCGTGTCCGGTGTCGATGCGGGCGGTGTCGAACTCGAAGAAGTCGGTTCCGTCGAACAGCAGATCAGGGCTCTGCGACGACGCCCTCAGGTGTCCGCCCTTCACCAGCACCCACTGCGGTCCGAGCGCATGCAGGGCATGCGCAGCCGCCCGCTGGGACGCGTCGTCGACGACGTCGACGTCGACGAGCAGGCGCACCTCGTCGAGGTTGGGTGTCACCAACGTGGCCAGCGGGAACAGCCGGCCCCTGAGGGAGTCCAGGGCGCTGGGATGAAGCAGCGGATCGCCGTGCATCGACGCGCACACCGGGTCGACGACGAACGGGACGGTGCCGGCCAGGCCCTGTCCGCGCCAGGTGTCAGCGACGGTGTCGATGATCGCCGAGGACGCCAGCATGCCGGTCTTGGCGGCCTGGACACCGATGTCGGACGCCACGGCTTCGATCTGGCCGGCGATGACGTCCAGCGGGATTTCGTGAAACCCTTTGACCCCCAGAGAATTCTGCACGGTCACCGCGGTCACGGCGACGAGTCCGTGCATGCCGAGCATCGCGAACGTCCGCATATCGGCCTGGATGCCCGCCCCGCCGCCGGAGTCGGACCCGGCGATCGTCATGACCCGAAGTGGGGTCTGGCCCGGCGGTGTGAGCGGAAGGAAACTCATGCCAGTGGAAGATAGACCTGGTTGCCGTGTTCGGCGAACTCCTTGGACTTTTCGGCCATGGCATCGCGGATGTCCTGCGTGATGCGCATGGAGCAGAATTTCGGACCGCACATCGAACAGAAGTGCGCCGTTTTCGCCGGTTCAGCGGGAAGGGTCTCGTCGTGAAACTCGCGGGCCGTGTCCGGATCCAGCGAGAGAGCGAACTGGTCGTGCCATCGGAACTCGAATCGAGCACGGGACAGCGCGTCATCCCTTTCCTGCGCACGGGGGTGTCCCTTGGCCAGATCCGCGGCATGCGCTGCGATCTTGTAGGCGATGACGCCGTCCTTGACGTCCTTGCGGTCCGGGAGCCCCAGGTGTTCCTTCGGCGTCACGTAGCAGAGCATCGCGGTACCCGCTTGAGCGATCATCGCGGCGCCGATCGCCGACGTGATGTGGTCGTAGGCCGGAGCGATGTCGGTCGTCAGCGGGCCAAGCGTGTAGAACGGAGCTTCGTCGCACAGCTCTTCTTCGAGGCGCACGTTCTCGACGATCTTGTGCATCGGGACGTGACCGGGACCCTCGATCATCACCTGCACGCCATGAGATTTCGCGATCTTGGTCAGTTCCCCGAGCGTGCGCAGTTCGGCGAACTGGGCGGCGTCGTTCGCGTCGGCGATCGAGCCTGGCCGCAATCCGTCGCCGAGCGAGAACGTGACGTCGTAGCGCTGCAGGATCTCGCACAGTTCGGCGAAGTGCGTGTAGAGGAACGACTCCTGATGGTGGGCAAGACACCAGGCGGCCATGATGGAGCCGCCCCGGCTGACGATTCCGGTCACGCGGTTGGCGGTCAGCGGCACGTAACGCAGCAGGACGCCCGCGTGCACGGTCATGTAGTCCACACCCTGCTCGCACTGTTCGATCACGGTGTCGCGGTAGCACTCCCAGGTCAGCGCCACCGGATCGCCATTGACCTTCTCCAGCGCTTGGTAGATGGGCACCGTACCGACGGGCACCGGCGAATTGCGCAGGATCCATTCCCGCGTCAGGTGGATGTCGCGACCGGTGGACAGGTCCATGATGGTGTCGGCACCCCACCGGGTGGCCCACACCATCTTGTCGACCTCATCGGCGATCGAGCTGCTGACGGCCGAATTGCCGATGTTCGCATTGACTTTCACCGCGAATGCCTTGCCGATGATCATCGGTTCGGCCTCGGGATGGTTGTGGTTGGCCGGGATCACTGCGCGCCCCTGTGCAACTTCGGCACGAACCAACTCGGGTGCCAGCCCCTCGCGGGCGGCGATGAACGCCATCTCGGCGGTCACCTCGCCGGCGCGGGCGCGTTGCAGCTGGGTGCCGCGGTCTGACACCACACCGGGCCGCGGCGCCAGTCCTCGGTGCAGGTCGAGCGCCGCGTCGGTGTCGGTGTACGGGCCCGAGGTGTCATACAGGTCGAAGTGCTCGCCGTTGGTCAGGTTCACGCGACGGAACGGCACTCGCATCCCGTCGAGGTCCCGGTAGACCTTGGTGCTGCCCGCGATTGGGCCGCTGGTCACCGCTGGGGTCGCGGTGGAAACGTCAGAATGCAGCACTTTCAGCATCTCCCTACGCCGGCATTACCCGGTCAGGTTCGTACGGTCGACGGGCCTACCCGTCCTCTCAGCGCACTGGGTGTGCGCTCCCGTGTGTGGACTCCTGCCACGCTAGCGCAGGCGGTGCGTGCGTGGGAATAGGAATTGCTCCGCGTTCCTTTATATAGCTAATATATGTGTTTTGTGCCGATAGCCGTGGATACAACGAAGGCCGTCGACAATATCGCCTAGCTGCTTACGTCAGCTCGACCAACACGGGAGCGTGATCGCTGGGGGACTTCCCTTTTCGTTCCTCGCGGACGATCTCGGCGTGGGTCACGCGCTGGGCCAACGCCGGTGATCCGAGAATGAAGTCTATGCGCATGCCGCGGTTCTTCGGGAACCGCAACTGGGTGTAGTCCCAGTAGGTGTATACGGCGGGGCCGGGGGTGAAAGGCCGCACCACGTCGCTGAATTGAGCGTCGACGATCGCGTCGAAAGCCGCTCGCTCCGGCTCGGTGACGTGGGTGCTGCCCGCGTAGGCCTCGACGCTCCACACGTCCTCATCGGTCGGCGCGATGTTCCAGTCACCCACCATGGCGATCTGTGCCGTCGGGTCGTCGAGGAGCCACTGCTGTGCCGTATTACGCAGCGCGGCAAGCCATTGCAGCTTGTAAACGTAGTGCGGATCGCCCGGGGTGCGCCCGTTGGGCACGTACAGGCTCCACACTCGCACCCCGTTACACGTCGCGCCCAGCGCACGCGCTTCCGCTGCGGCTTCGACATCTGGTTTGCTGCTCCAGGTCGGTTGACCGTCGAAGCCGACCTGCACGTCGTCGATGCCGACCCGGGACGCGATGGCGACGCCGTTCCACTGGTTGAACCCGCAGTGCACCACGTCGTAGCCGGCGGCCAGGAACGGCATGGTGGGGAACTGCTCGTCGGAGCACTTGGTCTCCTGCATCGCGAGGACGTCGACGTCGGCACGCTCCAACCAGTCCGCCACCCGATCGACGCGAGCGCGGATCGAGTTGACGTTCCACGTGGCCAAGCGCATGGTTCGAGCCTACGGAGGTGCCGGTCTGCCACCCTTAACGGGTTGATTGCAGCCACCAGGTGCCTGCGATCAACCCGTTAGCGTTGCGAGACCCCTGTCGACGCGTATGTAGCGCGAGCGATGGTGCAGCGCGAACCGTAGCGACTCGAAAAGCGCTATCGCGGAGGCATTATCGTCGAGAACCTGGGTGTAGGCGCGGGTGGCGCCGTGGTCCGCACCCCAGGCCAGCAGCGCGCTGCACAGTGCCCGCGCGTGGCCGTGCCTGCGTTGATCCGGAGCCACCTGCAATGCCGACAAGCCCAGCCAGCGAGTACCGTCGGGCGCGTCGGTCACCGCCGCCCGCGCCACCGCTACGCCCGCAACCGTCGCGAAGATCACCGAGCCGCCGATCACCGCGTTCAGGACCTCGATGGGTACATCGCGGTCGTAGATGCGCATCCACTCGTCATCCGGTTGTGGCGCCAGCACCACCGCGCCAAGGCCTTCGCCCGGCTCGATATCGCATGCCATGACGAGGTTCCCGGCCTCGGTCGACGCCTGTCGCGGAACACGAAAAAGCCGATCCGGCACGCTCACCAACGGCGCCACCGATCGCGCCGCGTACCAATCAGCGATCGCCGCCAGGTCGGTGGAAACTGAAAACTGCAGTGGGACAGCTGAATTGGCGCGCCTCGTGCTGCCGTTCCCGTAGCGGCAGAACCATCCGTCCACCCACTGCTGCTCGACGCCCGGCCAGGCCAGCGCCGCCGCGTGCTCGAGGTGGCGAATGTCGGCCGTGCGTACCGGCGCGTCGGCCAGCGCCTTGATCACGACGACGTCGTCGACCGCCACGGCCACGACGTCTCCGCGCTTTGTGCGCACCTGCAGTGTCGGCCCCGTCTGCACCAGGTGACCGATCACGTCCGTCAGCGGTGGCACCGACCCGGCGGGCAGGCGGTGACGAATCATCACCCGCGTACCCACCGGCGGGATCTGCATCAGTGACCGAAGGGGTCGGGATCCTTGCCGGGCGTCCACGTCAGCCCTGGCACCCCCCAGCCGTGCGACTTCACCGAGCGTTTGGCGCTGCGCGCGTGCCTGCCCACCAGGCGGTCCAGATACAGGAAACCGTCGAGGTGGCCCGTCTCGTGCTGCAGCATCCGCGCGAACAGACCGGTGCCCTCGAGCGTGATCGGCGTGCCGTCGGCGTCCAGGCCCGTCACCCGCGCCCAGTCCGCGCGCCCGGTCGGAAACGATTCGCCGGGCACCGACAGACAGCCCTCGTCATCGTTGTCCGGGTCGGGCATCGTCTCCGGAACCTCGGACGTCTCGAGTACGGGATTGACGACCACACCCTTGCGCCGCGTGACCCTGCCGCGTTCATCGGCGCAGTCGTAGACGAACACGCGCTTGGCCACGCCGATCTGATTCGCGGCGAGCCCGACACCGTTGGCCGCCGCCATCGTGTCGTACAGATCGGCGATCAGGTCCGCGAGATCCGCCGGCAGCGAACCGTCCTCACCGACGGGTATGGGCTCGGTCGCGGTGTGCAGGACGGGATCTCCTACGATGCGTATCGGTACAACGGCCACGCGGAACAGCTTAAGTCGGCAATCCTTATCGCCCGACTCGCGGGCATGTCGGACGCCTCAGGCTGCAAACCCGTGGTTGAATGAGCGCCGAACCACAGCGATGTCATTTCGAATGTTGGAAGGGTCCAGGAGCGAGATGGACGGCGCAATCGCGCGGACTGAGCAATCCGGGAACGACCCTGCGCTGGCCGATGGGCTGACCCGGCGCGAGCACGACATCCTGGCGTTCGAACGTCAGTGGTGGAAATACGCGGGTTCCAAGGAAGACGCGATCAAAGAACTCTTTTCCATGTCGGCCACCCGCTACTACCAGGTGCTCAACGCGCTGGTGGACCGCCCCGAGGCGCTCGCAGCAGATCCGATGCTGGTCAAGCGGCTGCGTCGGTTGCGTGCGAGCCGGCAGAAGGCGCGGGCGGCGCGCCGGCTCGGCTTCGACGTCACCTGAGGCCGCAAGGGCATTCTTCGACCTGCTTGTCCGGCTGGATACAGTGAACGCAATGAATCAGCAGAACTCCTCTGGCCTACCCCTGCGTGCCATGGTGATGGTGCTGCTGTTCCTCGGCGTCGTGTTTCTCCTGGTGGGATTCCAGGCGATGGGTTCAGGGGACGACGACGGCGAACAGTCGCCCATCGCGACGAGCACGCCGACCGTCACCACCGCCAGTCCGACAGAGTCCCCCGAACCCGCCAAGCCCGAGGTGCGGGTGTTCAACATCTCGACGGTGCAGGGCGCTGCGGAGGGCACCGCCAACCGGTTGCGGGAGGGCGGCTGGACCGTCGCCGAGACCGGCAACCTCGAGCTGCCCGACGTGACAACCAACACCGTGTATTTCACCGACGCCCCAGGGGAGCGGGAGGCCGCCGAGGAAGTCGGCAGGTTGTTGGATGCGCCGGTCGAACCGCGACTGCCTGAATTGGCCGAGCAGCCGCCGGGCGTGCTCGTGGTGGTGACCGGCTAGGCTCTTGCACATGCTCAAGAACGTCGCCGTTGCAGCAGGCTTCGCAATTCCCGCCCTCGTGTTGAGCGCATGCAGCGCCCCCGAACAACCCGCAACCACGCCGGGCACCACGCCGTCGGTGTGGACCGGTTCGCCGGCACCGTCTGCGGCGCCAGGTGAGCAGGGCGGTGGCCACGGAGGAGGCGAGGGTGAGGCCGCCAGCGGCGAGACGCTGACGACCGAACTGAAACTCCCGAACGGGACGACGGTCGCCACGGCCGAGATCGCGTTCTCGGGCAACTACGCGACCGTCACGGTCCAGACCACTGAGGCCGGTGAACTCGCGCCCGGCTTCCACGGACTGCACATCCACTCGGTCGGCAAGTGCGAGGCCAGCTCGGTCGCGCCGACCGGCGGTGCGCCCGGCGACTTCAACTCGGCCGGCGGACATCTGCAGGTGGCCGGACACAGCGGACACCCTGCGAGTGGTGACCTCTCGTCGCTGCAGGTTCGCGAGGACGGTTCGGCGCTGTTGGTGACGACCACCGACGCGTTCACCGCGGCGGACCTGACGGGTGAGGCCAAGACCGCGATCATCATTCACGAGAAGGCCGACAACTTCGCCAACATCCCGCCGGAGCGCTACCAGCAGGTCAACGGAGCGCCTCCGCCGGACGAGACCACCCTGGCAACCGGCGATGCCGGAAAGCGTGTGGCCTGCGGTGTCATCGGCGCCAGCTAACCGCCACATAGATTTCGTCGCCTCACCCCGGCCGACGCTGGGAGTGGAGTGGGAGTTCGCACTCGTCGACGCCGAGACCCGCGACGTGAGCAACGTCGCGACCGAGGTGATCGAGGAGCTCGGGGAGAACAACCCTCGGGTCCACAAAGAACTGCTGCGCAACACCGTAGAGGTCGTTACCGGTGTCTGCGATTCCGTTCCCGAGGCGATGGACGACCTGCGGTCGACGCTGCGGACCGCACGCAAGATCGTCCGCGATCGCAACATGGAGTTGTTTTGTGCGGGTACGCATCCGTTCGCCCAATGGACCTCGGAGAGCCTGACCGATGCGCCCCGTTACGCAGAGCTGATCAAGCGCACGCAATGGTGGGGTCGGCAGATGCTGATCTGGGGCGTCCATGTGCACGTGGGCATCTCGTCGGCGCACAAGGTGATGGCGATCAATACCTCGCTGCTCAACCACTACCCGCATCTGCTGGCGCTGTCCGCATCGTCGCCGTTCTGGGACGGTGAGGACACCGGCTACGCGTCCAACCGCGCGATGATGTTCCAGCAGTTGCCGACGGCCGGACTGCCATTCCACTTCCAGACGTGGCGGGAGTGGGAAGGCTTCGTTCACGATCAGAAGAAGACCGGCATCATCGACCACATGAACGAGATCCGTTGGGACATCCGGCCCTCGCCGCACATCGGAACGGTGGAGGTGCGGGTCTTCGACGGCGTTTCCAACATCCGCGAGTTGAGCGCGCTGGTGGCATTGACTCACTGTCTTGTCGTCGACCTCGACCATCGTCTGGACGCGGGCGAACGGCTGCCCACGATGCCGCCGTGGCACGTACAGGAAAACAAGTGGCGCGCAGCCCGTTACGGCCTGGACGCGGTGATCATCCTCGACGAAGACAGCAACGAGCGTCTGGTGACCGACGATCTCGACGACCTGTTGAATCGACTCGAGCCGGTCGCTGCCTCGTTGAACTGCGCCGACGAACTCCGGCTGGTCTCCGACATCTGCACCTCGGGCGGGTCTTATCAACGGCAACGACGGGTCGCCGAGGAGCATGACGGCGACCTGCGTGCTGTGGTCGACGCGCTGGTCGCCGAATTGGACATCTGAGGATGCTCGTCACGCCCATGTTCCCGCTGCAGGTGGCGATGCTGCCCGGCGAAGAGCTACCGTTGCGGATTTTTGAACCTCGTTACGCAGCAATGGTTTCGGACTGCCTGGCTCAGGCTGAAGCTCTTCGCGCAAGCGGCTCATCGGACGCCGCTCCGGCGTTCGGCGTCGTGTTGATCTCGGCGGGCCGCGAGGTGGGCGGCGGTGACATGCGCAGCGACGTCGGCGCGATGGCACGCATCACGGAGGCCGCCGACCTCGGGGACGGCCGTTATCGCTTGCGCTGTGTGATGGCCGAGCGGATCCGGGTGGTCGAGTGGCAGCCGGACAACCCGTACCCGCGCGCGGCGGTGGAGGAGTGGCCCGACGAACCGGGTGAGGCCGTGGACGTGGACGCGATCAGGGACATCGAGGACCGCATGGTCGCGCTGTTCGAGCGGATCGCCCAGGCGCGTGGAGCACAGGTGGTGGCGCGGGACATCGTCGCCGGCGCGGACGCGTCCGGGGATGCCGCAATGTGGATGTACGCGTTGGCATCCCGCCTACCCATGGGACAGGCCGACCGGTACGCCGTACTGGCCGCGCCCACTGCCGCCGCGCGGGTAGCCGCGCTCAGCGAAGCCGTGGACACCGTCACCGCGATGGTCGAATTCCAGCTCTCCGAGTAGGTTTCGGCTAGCCCCGCACGCCCTCGACGAACGTGGTTCGGGGTGTGATGTCCGCCGTGGGCGGGCGGCGGTAACGCAGCATCAGCGCGTCGGCTTCCTCCGACGACACCCGCCAGCCGTGATCCATCAGCCAGTCGGCGACGTCGGCACGGTCCTGTTCCTCGCGGTTCGCCAGATATTCGGGATCGAAGAATCCGGCGCCGAACGATTCGACGCCGATCCGGCTGCCCGGCGCGCTGAGTTCGTGAATGCGCTCGAACAACAGGTCCTGACCTTCGGTGGGCAGGTAGGGCAGCAGGCCCTCGGCAATCCACGCTGTCGGTTCCTGCGGGTCGAAACCCGCGTCGCGCAGGGCTTTCGGCCAGTCTTGGCGCAAGTCGATCGGCACAGGGACGTAGCGGGCGGCCGGTCGATCGTCGATCAGCGTCTCGGCCTTGAAGGCGAGCACCTTCGGGTGATCGATCTCGAAGACGACGCTGTCGTCGGCCCACGGCAGCCGCCACGCCCTGGCATCGAGCCCCGCCGCGAGGATGACGGCCTGCACGACGCCGTGTGCATTGGCGGCGATGAAGAAGTCGTCGAACCACTTGGTGCGCGAGGCGGCGTAGTTCGAGATCGCCCGGATCCGTTCGACCATGTGCGACGGCGGCAGCTGCCAGCCGCGAGCCATCGCGGCGTCGACGAAGCGCTGGGCATACGAGTCGGTGAACAGCGGACAACTCGTGGAGGCTTCCTGCGCCCGGGCCCACGCCACCCCGAGCGCGGTGGCGCCGACACTCTCGGTGATGTCCCAGCTGTCGTCGTCAGTTCTTGCCATTGCCACCATTCTCGGGTTCGGCGAACTCGTACAGCTCGTCCTTGGTCAGCAGGTCGTCGCGAACGTTCTGTTCCCGGTAGGCCAGCTGGCCTACCCGGTTGGCCACCACCGGTGCGGTGATCAGGGTGAACAAGCCGGTAAGGACGAGCATGCCGACGTCGATGTTGCCGCTCAACCGGATCGCCGCGCCGGCGAGCACCAACAGCAGTCCGAGCACCTGCGGTTTCGATGCCGCGTGCATGCGCGTCAACGTGTCCGGGAAGCGGACCACACCCATGGCCGCGGTCAGGGCCAGCGCGGAGCCGCCGAGGATGAGCACCGCGACCGCGATGTCGACCACGTTCATCGTTCTCCCCTTGTGATGCCTGAGTTGTCGATGTCCGGCACCCGGAATCTGGCGACGCTCACCGAGCCGACGAAGCTGATCAACGCCAACGCTGCCATGCCGTACGTCACCGTCGTGTCGAGGCTGAACGCAGCCCAGGTGCCGATGCCGCACATCGTCACGGCGACAAGGGTGTCCAGCGCCACCAGCCGATCGAGGGTGCTCGGGCCTGCGAGCAACCGGATCATCGTGACGCCGGCCGCGGCCGTCAGCATCACCGCTGCGGCGATCCAGACGTAATTCATGTGCTCTCCTTGCTCGGTGCAGGCCGCCAGTCGGTTTCGCGTTCGAAGGCAGCCACCAGCAGCCGCTCGACCTTGCTGACCTGGCGATAGAACCGGGCCAGCGACCGCTCGTTGCCGACGTCGATCACGTGCATGTAGAGCATCCGCCGACTCTGATCGATCTCCAGGACGATGGAACCGGGGACCAGGTTGAATATGCTGACGGCCAATGCGAGCACAAGATCGGATTTGACGGCCAGATGGGCGCGCAACACCGCCGAAAGCGGTGGCGGGCCAGGCTTTACGGCCAACCATGCCACTTGGACCGACGACAGCACCAGGTCGTAGCCGACGGAGACAATCAATCGCAACAGCGACAGCAGGTGCACCCTGCCCTCGACGGGCACCGCGGGCAGCGGCAGCAGCAGCGTGATGACCAGCGCGACGAGCAGGCCCGAAAGGACATTGGCCGCAGAGAACGTGCCCCACAACAGAATCCACACCAGGATCAGCCAGCACACCACCCAGACGCGGAGCACGACGTTTCTCATTTGCCCATCACCGCCGAGATGTACTGGCCGGGGTCGAGGACCTCTTCGGCGGCGCGTTCGCAATAGGCGAAGAACGGCCCGGCGAGAATCGTCATGGAAAGCCCTACCGCGATCAGCGCTCCCGTCGGCAGCAGCATGCCCACCGGCATCCTGCCCACGTCGTCGCGGCTCAAGAAGTCGACATCCTCGGAATCGTCGAGCAGCGCCGCTGGTGCGGCCGCCGACAGATGTCCTTCCGGGGCATCCTCGCGCGACCGCCAGAAGGCCTTGGTCCACACCCGCGTGATCACGTACAGCGTCAGCAGGCTGGTGACCACGCCGCCGCCGACGAGCATCCAGGCCAGCGCGGACCCGTTCTGCGCGCCGGCCTCCAGCAGTGCGACCTTGCCGATGAACCCCGAAAACGGCGGTATGCCACCGAGGTTCAGGGCAGGCACCACGAACACGAAAGCCAGGATCGGACTGGCAGCAGCGAGTCCGCCGAGGCGCTGCAGTGTCGACGCACCGGCCTGGCGTTCGATCAGACCGACGACGAGGAACAGTGTCGTCTGCACCACGATGTGGTGGGCCACGTAGTAGATCGCTCCCGCCATGCCGAGTTCGCTGGACAGTGCGATACCGAAAACCATGTAGCCGATGTGGCTGACCAGAGTGAACGACAACAGCCGCTTGATGTCGCTCTGCGCGATCGCGCCGAGGATACCGACGAGCATGGTCAGCAACGCCGCCACGAGCAGCAATGGATCGAGCCCGCCGTCGGGGAACAGCAGCGAATGCGCGCGGATGATCGCGTACACACCCACTTTCGTCAGCAGGCCGGCGAACACCGCCGTCACAGGTGCGGGCGCGGTGGGGTAGGAGTCGGGCAACCACGCGGAAAGGGGGAAGACGGCGGCCTTGATGCCGAACCCCACGAGGAGCACCGCGAACAAGGCCGTGCGGGTGCCCGATGAGACGTCCTCGAGTCGCAACGCCAACTCGGCCATGTTCAACGTGCCGGTTGCCGCATAGACGAGCGCGATGCCGAACAGGAACACCAGCGAGGACACCATCGACACCATGACGTACGAGATGCCCGCGCGCACACGGTCCTTGCTGCCACCGATGGTCAGCAGCACGAAGCTGGCCGACAGCAGCACCTCGAATCCGACGAACAGGTTGAAGAGGTCGCCGGCCAGGAATGCGATGCAGACGCCCGCCGACAGCACCAGGTAGGTCGGCAGGAAGATCGACACCGGTTGACGGTCGTCGCCGTCTCGGATGCCCTGACCGATGGCGTAGAACACCACGGCCAGCAGCACTATCGACGACACCAGCAGCATCAGCGCCGACAATCGGTCCACCACGAGGGTGATGCCGAGCGGTCCCATCCCAGGCTCCGAGGGTCCCCAACCGCCGACCTGGAGGGCCAGCGTGCCGTCGCGATCGGCGAGGTAGAGCAGCGCAGCGCATACGACGACGACCACCGACAACGCGCCGAGGGCGATGACTCGTTGCAGTCGCGGCCTGCGGCCGGCGAACATCGTCACGGCGGCGGCGAGTGTCGGGATCAGCACCGGCAACGGTGTCAGCACCGCAGAGAGGGTCATCGTGAACCCTCATGTCCGGGTAGGGCATCCAACTCGTCGGGCTCGTCGGTATCGCGGGCCGCATCTGCGCGTAGCCGGTCCTCTTCGATGGTCACGGCGTCCTTGGCGGCGATCTCCGAGACCCTTGCATCCTCTGGATCGTCACCGACTTCCTCTTCGGTGGTCAGTCGGTACGACCGGTACGTCATCGCCAGCACGAACGCGGCGATACCAAATGTGATGACGATGGCCGTCAAAATCATGCCCTGCGCCAACGGATCTGCGGTGGTGGTCTGGCCTTCGCTGGTTCGGCCACGGATCGGCGGGTTACCCGACGGGCCGCCGACGGTGAGGATCAGCAGATTGATGGCGTTGCCGATCAACAACAGCCCCAACAGCATCCGCGTCAGGTTGCGTTCCAGCAGCAGATAGACACCCGCGCTGGTGAGGCCGCCGATCATGATGAGCGGGATGAGGTAGGTGCTCATGCCGAGTTCACCGTCCCGCGCTGCTGGCCCATCTCCACGTCGATGCGGGCACCCAGGCTGCGCAGCACGTCGAGCACGAGTCCGACGACGATGAGGTACACCCCGAGATCGAAGAACAGCGCCGTGACGAACTTGACCGTTCCGAGCACCGGCACGTCGAACTCGATCAGCGCCGACGACAACACCGGAGCACCCACCAGCAGTGAGGTCACCGCGGTTCCCGCGGACAGCAGCAGCCCGCTGCCCAGGATCTTGCCCGCGTCCAAGGGCAGGGTCTCACCCAGTTCATAGCGTCCGCCGGCCAGATACCGCAGCACCAGCGCGAGCCCCGCGGTCAGCCCTCCCGCGAATCCCCCGCCGGGAGTGTTGTGGCCGGCGAAGAAGAAGTACGCCGACAGCACCATGATGAGCGGGAAGATGATGCGCGTCGCGACCTCGAGTACCAACGAACGGTGCCGGGGGTCGCGCAACTCGCTGCCCCTCAGCCACGTGATGTCACCCGCCGCCGGGCTGTGCGTCGTCATGGGCAGCCGTCCGATGTCAGGCTGGCCGGCGTCGGAGACTCTCGGTGCCGCCCCGAACCGCCTGTGCCGGAACACCATCGACGCCACACCGGTCGCGGCAACCAGTAGCACCATGATCTCACCCATGGTGTCCCACGCGCGGATGTCGACGAGCAGCACGTTGACGGTGTTGGCGCCGTGTCCACGGAAATACGCTGCGTCGGGCAACAATTCGGCGATCGGCGTGCCGGTGCGGGCGGCCATCGCGTAGACGGCCAGCGTGGTGACCGTCGCGCCGACCGCGATCGCGAGCGCCGCCCGTGCCCACCGGAACCGGTTGATGTGCGTGCGGTCCGCCTCGGCGGGCAGTGTGCGCAGCACCAGGACGAAGATGACCAGCATCAGCGTTTCGACCAGGAACTGCGTCAGCGCCAGATCGGGTGCGCCATGGAACGCGAAGATCGCGCCGCAGCCGTAGCCGGTGACCCCGACCAGGAGTACGGCCGCGAGCCGGTTGCGCAGCATGGTCGCACCGAGCGCGGCCGCCAGCACGATCAACCCGACCACGAGCTGAACGGGTGAACCCCACAACAAGAAGTCCGGTCGATCGCGGGCGCCCAACGCCAATGCCGCGACGGGGACAAGGACCAGCGTCGACAGGATGACGGACTGCGTCGCCGGAATCGAACCGCGCTGCGTCACCGCGGTCAGCTGGACCGACAGTACGTCCAGGCCGCGGACGGCCGCATCGTAAATCCGGTCGGCGTTGCCGAGCGGTTCGCGCACAACGCGAACGCGACGCAGGCGCGACCGCCCGAAGAATGCCGCGCTGCCGACCGCGAGGACGAGAACCGACAACAGCAGCGGCAGTCCGAGTCCGTGCCACAGCGCGAGGTCGTAGTCCTCGCCGCCGGGGACCGTGTCCGCGTAGCTGTCCAATACGGTGTCGAGTTGCGTCGGCCACAGTCCGAACAGCAGGCCTGCGGCCGCGAGAAGCGCGGGTGGCAACATGAAAGCGACTTCGGGGCGGTGCATTTCGGCCACCCGGGTGCTGGGCTCCGGTCGTCCCTTGCGGCCGAAGGCGCCCACCAGGAAACGCAGGCTGTAGATGGTGGTGAACACCGAACCGAGCACGATGCCCGCGAGGACGAACGGTGCGGTCGAGCCGAGAACCGGGCTGTGCAGCACTGTTTCGAGGTCGGCCTCCTTGGCGACGAAGCCGAAGAACGGTGGTAGCGCCGCCATGCTCGCCGTGGCCCCGATCGCGATGAGCAGAAGGCTCCTGCTGCGGGTGCCGAGCCACGCCAGCCTGCGGATGTCACGGGTACCGGTGGCGTGGTCGATGACGCCGACGACCATGAACAGCGACGCCTTGAACATCGCGTGCGCGACCAGCATCGCCAGCCCGGCGAGCATCATGTCGCTACCGCCCGAGCCCACCATTACGGTGATCAGCCCGAGTTGGCTCACGGTGCCGAACGCGAGGATCAACTTGAGGTCGTACTCCCGCACCGCCCGCCAGCCCGCCATCAACATCGTCAGGATGCCGAGGGTGATCACGATGGGGCGCCACGGTGGAGAATCCGCGAAGCCGGGCGTCATGCGCGCCAACAGATAGACGCCGGCCTTGACCATCGCCGCGGCGTGGAGATACGCACTGACCGGTGTCGGGGCGGCCATTGCTCCCGGCAGCCAGAAGTGCATGGGCACGATCGCCGATTTGGACAGCGCCCCGACCAGGACAAGCACCACCCCTACGGAGGCGGCGATACCTGTGGGCGGTGACGCGATCAGCTCGGAGAGCAGGTAGGTGCCGGCCATGTTGCCCAGCACGATGATGCCGACGAGCATCGCCAACCCGCCGAACGTCGTCACCAACAACGCCTGGGTGGCGGCGCGGCGGCTCGTGGCGCGCTCGGCGTAATGACCGACCAGCAGGAAGGACAACACCGTGGTCAGCTCCCAGAACACATAGAGCAGCAGCATGTTGTCGCTGGTCACCAGGCCGAACATGGCGCCGGAGAAGGCGACCAACTCGGCGGCGAAGCTCGGTAGCCGCTTCTCGGTGTGTCCGTCGTGGTGCTGGAAATAGTCGGCGCAGTAGAAGAGGACGAGGGCGCCGATGGCCAGCACCAAGACGCTCATGATCGCCGCAAGCGAATCGAACCGAAGATTGAAGTTCATCGACAACTCGGGCACCCATGGCACGTCGACCGTGGATGCGCCCCCGGGAGCGGGCCAATTGGCCGCGACCCAGACCAGTGAACCCAGCGGCACCAGTGCCAATGGGTAGAACGCCATCCGTCCCCAGCGGTACACGAGCAGGGGCGCCAGAGCGGTTGCGGCCGCGTGGGCGATGAGGATGGCGAGCAAGGGCACTCCGTTTCTGTCGTGGCTCGGCAGCGTGCCGTCAGTAGAGGGCAGATAGCGGGGTGTCAGCCGGGTTAGGGCTCGGGCTTAACACCAGTCTACGTGGGCCGATGCGGCTACCATCCGCCCTCATGGACACAGTGGATGTGGTGGTGGTCGGGGCCGGACCCACCGGTCTGATGCTGGCCTGCGAACTCGCCCTCGCAGGCGTGGCGGTCCGGGTGCTCGAGGAACGCGCCTCGACACCGAACATCACCAGGGCCTTCGCCGTGCACGCTCGCACCCTGGAACTGCTCGACGCGCGCGGGATGGCCGAGGCTCTGGTGCCACGCGGGGTGCAGGTGTTCGAGCTCGCTCCGCCCGGCGGTACCACGGTCGACCTGCGGGACCTGCCCGGCAGGTACGCGATGCTGTTGATCGTCCCGCAGAGCGGCACCGAGCACGTGCTCGAGACCCGCGTCGGCGAACTCGGCGTCCCCGTCGTGCGCGGAGCTGAAGTGGTCGGGCTGACCCAGGACGACGGTGGTGTCACGGTCGCGTGTGCCGACGGGACGTCGATCCGCGCGAAATACGTGGTCGGCTGCGACGGTGCCCACAGCACCGTCCGTGGTCAGGTCGGCATCGAATTCGCAGGCAAGCAGTACGAGACGCACATCCTGCTGGCCGACGTCGCGTTGACGCGCGCACCGTCCGACACCCTGACCGGGGTGACCAACGAGCGTGGTGTCGTGTTGATGATCCCGTTCGGCGATGGCTGGTTCCGCGCCATCGCATGGGACCGGTTGCGTGAACAGGCGCCGCTGACCGAACCGGTGACGCTGGACGAAATCCGCGATTCGTTCGTCCGCATCGCCGGTGAGGACTACGGCATGACCGAGATGAGGTGGAGTTCGCGGTTCCTGTCCGAACGCAGACAGGCGCGGCACTACCGGTCGGGCCGGGTGTTCATCGCAGGTGACGCCGCCCATGTGCATTCGCCGCTGGGCGGCCAGGGCATGAACACCGGCATCGGCGACGCGATGAACCTGGGCTGGAAGCTGGCGGCCGCGTTCAGTGGATCGGCGCCGACGTGGTTGTTGGATACGTATGAAGCCGAGCGGCATCCGGTCGGCGCGGCGGTGCTTCGGACGACCGACGCCTTCAACCAGGTGGTGCTCGGACGCTCGAAAGTGCAACGCGTCGCACGCACTATCGTCATCGGAACGCTGACCCGGGTGCCCAAGACCAGGCGACTGATGCGCGAGTTCCTCAGCGGTATCGGAATCGCCTACCCGCGCAAGCGCGGTGACCACGCGTTGGTGGGCCGCCGGATGCCCGAGGTCGACTGCAGCGGCGAGCGTGTCTACGAATTGTTGCGCGCGGGGAAGTTCGTGTTGATCACGGCGACGCCGGTGGACACCGGCCGGTCCGACATCGTGCACGTCGTCGGCAGGCATCCAGAGCTTCCCGCCGCTGTTCTGGTGCGTCCCGACAGCTACGTGGCCTGGGCCGACAAGCGGGTCCCGAGCGCCGCCGAACTTGTTGCAGCGGTGGATAACTGGACGCATCAGAAGTAGCGCAGCCACACATAGACCCAAGCGATCGCGGTCGAAAGCAGCGTCACGACAATGCCGTAGCGGGTGAACCGCCAGAAGCTGATCGCGTGCCCGGCCCGCTGCGCAATGCCGATGGCGACGACGTTGGCGCTAGCGGCGATCGCGGTGCCGTTACCCGAGAAGCATGCACCGAGCGCGAACGCCCACCACAAAGCTCGGCCGGTGTCGGCGTCCGGTGCCTGCGCGGCCATGTCCTCGACCACCGGAGTCATCGTCGCCGTATACGGAATGTTGTCGACGAACGCGCCGAGAATGGCGGATCCGAACAGCAAACCCGTTGCGGCGAGGAAGAAGTCGTCGCCGAACAGGTTGACCGCAGCGTCGCCGAGCCACCCGATCACACCGGTGTGCACCAGGCCCGAGACCATGGCGAACAGGCCCATGAAGAACACCAGTGTCGGCCATTCCACCTCGGGCAGCACCTCGGCCACGTCGACGTTGGTGACCAACAGCATCGTGCCCGCGCCCAGCAGCGCGACGATGGACGGCGCCACATGCAGCACCGAGTGCAGGCAGAAGCCGACGATCACCAGCGCCAACACCACCATCGACCGCAGAAGCAGGCCGGTGTCCTTGATCGCTCGCCGTTCCTGCAGCGCCATCACCTTGTCGAGGCGCATGTGGTTGGCGCGCAGATCCTTTCGGAACAGGAACTTTGTGAAGAGGACGAACAGTGCGAAGATCACGAGCACAATCGGCGCCATGTTCACCAGAAAGTCGTTGAACGTCAGGCCGGCCCGGCTGCCGATGATGATGTTGGGCGGATCGCCGATGAGGGTGGCGGCCCCGCCGATGTTGGACGCCAGCACTTCGGCGATCAGGAACGGCTGCGGCGCGATCTCCAGCCGGTCGCAGATTACGAGCGTGACCGGTGCGACGAGCATGATGATCGTGACGTTGTCGAGTACCGGTGAGGCTACGCCCGTGATGACCATCAGCATCACCATGAGCCGAAACGGCTTGCCCTTGGAGCGTTTTGCGGCCCAGATCGCGAGAAAGTCGAAAAGCCCCGTCTGCTTGATGACGCCGACGATGACCATCATGCCGAGCAGCAGGAAGATGACGTTCCAGTCGATGCCCTCGTGCTCTGAGTAGAAGATCTGCACGCCGGGGGTCAGGCCGAGCAGCGTCATCAGGCCCGCCGCGACGAGGACAGTTTTTACCTTGTTCGCGCGTTCTGTCGCCAGAAACCAGAAGGCGACGACGAATATCGCCAGCGCCAGGAGAGGGGCCAGCACGGGCCGGTGGATCAGTCGTTGGGGCCGGCCACGGCCAGACTCGTGAGTAGCCGCTCGAGCGTTACCGCACCGACCAGCTTTCCCCCGCGGTCGACGACCGCGATCAGCGGACTCCGTTTGTTGGCCATCACGGTGGCGATCTCGAGAAGGGTGGCGTCCGGGGCCACCGTCACCGGTTTGGCGACCGGGGTGGGCAGGCAGTCGCCCACGGTCAGCCGGCCCGGACCGTGCCAGAACAGGTCGGCGTGGATCTCGTCGACGGTCCGCACGAGCGCCGGATCGTCGCGGTAGGACTCGGGGATCGTCAGTCGCAGGACTTGGGTCCCGGGCAGCACGGCAATTGGACGGTCGGACTCGTCGACCACGACGAGTCCGGGTAGCCGGTTGACCACCATCAGCTGTATGGCCTTGGACACCGGGTCATCCATCCGCACCGTCGGTGGGGTCACGGCGATTTCATGTGCTTGCATGAGCTCGTTCCAATGGGTGCCGGCGGTGTCTGCGGTAAGCGTCATCGTCCTCGTCCTCCGGTCATTTCGTCGACTGACCGTGCATGTTGAGGGTCAGTCTGGGCGGAAGAGAAGTGGCGCACCATCGGGTCTGACCCCCATTCGGGCGAGATGTGGCCTGTATGGACAAACCTCGGTGCAACGGTTCACGCTGGGGCTATGAGAGGGGCGCGCACTCCAGCCGCCGCGCTGTTTCGGCGTGTCTTCCTGATCAACGGGCTGATCTTCGTCGCCGGGACGCTGATCCTGGCGCTGTCTCCCGCGTCGGTGTCATCGCGCATCAAGCTGACCGAGATACCGGTCCTGGTCGTCGGGCTGGCGGTGATGCTGACGGCGAACGCGCTGCTGCTGCGGTCGAGTTTGGCGCCGCTGCTGAAATCCGAGCGGACGACGGCGGGCGCGACCGCGCTGGCCGCCCAGGAAAACGAGCGTCAGCGCATCGCCCGCGAACTGCACGACGAGATCGGGCAGACCCTCACGGTCGCGCTGCTGATGCTCAAGCGCGCTGTCGATCTGGCGCCGACGGAGATCAAGAGCGAACTCGCCGGGACGCAGGAGGCGGTGCGCGCCAGCCTCGACGAGGTCCGCAGCATCGTGCGTCGATTACGCCCGGACGCGCTCGAAGACCTCGGACTCACCAGTGCGCTCAACGCGCTGTGCAGTGAGTTCTCTCAGGCCACCGGTCTGACGGTGGTCAAACACATTGCCTCCCAGGCTGATCGGCTGCCTGCTGATGTGGAGCTGGTCTGCTACCGGGTCGCCCAGGAAAGCCTGACCAATGTCGCGCGGCATGCCGCCGCGCACAAGGTGTGGCTCGACATGCACACCACCGCGGATCAGTTGACACTGCGGATCGCCGACGACGGACGGGGTGGCGTCGCCGACGAGGGTGCGGGGATCAACGGGATGCGCGAGCGGGCGGTGCTGGTGAACGCGGCGCTGACGATCACCTCCGTCAAGGACGAGGGCACCGAGGTGCGCCTGGTGATTCCGCTGCCGGGGCGGGACGGCTGATGCTCGCCTCTCCCGCGCGGATTTTGCTCGCCGACGACCACGCCCTGGTGCGCAGCGGCTTGCGGATGATCATCGATGCGGAGCCCGATCTCACCGTGGTGGCGGAGGCGGCCGACGGCAGCGAAGCCCTCGACGTGCTCGACCGCACACCGGCCGACCTGGCGATCCTCGATATCGCGATGCCGCGCATGACGGGTCTGCAGGCGGCGAGGGAGATGAATCGCAGGCATCCGCACGTCCGGATCCTGATCCTGTCGATGTATGACAACGAGCAATACTTCTTCGAGGCGCTGAAAGCCGGGGCCTCGGGATATGTGCTGAAGTCGGTCGCGGACCGCGACCTGCTGGAGGCATGCCGCGCGACGCTGCGCGGTGAGCCGTTTCTGTACGCGGGCGCAGTGACTGCGCTGATCCGGGACTATCTGCACCGGGCGCGGCAGGGCGACGCGCTGCCCGACACCATCCTCACGCCGCGCGAGGAGGAGGTGCTCAAGCTGATCGCCGAGGGCTTGTCGACCCGCGAGATCGCGACCACGTTGAGCATCAGCGCCAAGACTGTCGACCGTCATCGCACCAACACGCTGGCCAAACTCGGGCTGCAGGACCGGGTCGCGTTGACGCGCTATGCGATTCGCGCAGGCCTGATCGAGCCCTGACGCGCCGCGCAGCCACCGGGGACCGCGAACCGGATCGGCACCGCGTGTCCGATGAGGCCGATGCCGGCGCCGAGGATCGGCCACACCGGCCAGAAGTACCAGGCGCCGGCGGTGAGGCCGACGACCAGCCACACCGTCAACACGATGACGACCATCGCGAGGTAGGCGGCGAAGTGCAGCTGCACGCCGCGCCATGCGGCCCTGCGGCGCGCCTGCCTACGCGCCGGGTCGTTGCGCCGAATGCGGTCCAGCGGCAGGTCTGCGACGAGTTCGTGCAGTTCAGCTGTGGTGTGGGCGGCGAATGTCGTCTGCAGGCGGGTCTCGTACTCGTCCAGTGAGAAATAGCCCTGCGCGAGGGCTTGGCCCAGCAGGCTGGAAGTCTGCTCACGCTCGCGATCGCCGGCTCGAACGGTCAATGGCGCGGTCATCGTGGCCTCCGACTCTCGATCTTGACAGTGTCTAGTTCTGGCATCGACTATGCCCCCTTGAACTAGTCACTGTCAAGATCTATTTGCCTCGGCACAGACGGCCGGATCGGGGAGGTCAATGTCCGGCACGGCCCGCTCAACGCGCCCACTATGGACACATGGCTGTCGACGAGGCGAAGTTGAACGAATTCCTCGGCAAGGCGGTGGGCGACCTCGGGGCCGCGATGAGTGCGACGCTGATTCTCGTCGGCGATCGACTCGGGCTGTATCGCGAGCTGGCGAAGGGCACCGTGACGTCGTCTGAGCTGGCGCAACGCACAGGAACCGACGAGCGCTACATCCGAGAATGGCTCGGGAATCAGGGCGCAGGCGGATACGTGGAGTACGACCCCGCCACCGACGAGTGGTCGCTGAGTCCAGAGCAGGCGCTGTGCCTGACCGATCCGAGCGGACCGGTCGACATGCCCGGCGCGTACAACATCGTCGAGGCGACCTTCCACGCCCTCGAGCACACGCTCGAGAACTTCAGGTCCGGCCGCGGTATGGAGTGGGGAGATCATCACCCCTGCCTGTTCGAGGGAACGGAGCGCTTTTTTCGCGCGGGCTACAACTCGAACCTGATCGGCTCATGGCTGCCGGCGCTCGACGGTGTCGTCGAAAAACTCGAAAGCGGGGCCAAGGTCGCCGATGTCGGATGCGGCCACGGTGCTAGCACCATCCTGATGGCGAAGTCCTTCCCCGAATCGGAGTTCGTCGGCTACGACTATCACGCCGAGTCGATCACGGTCGCTGCCGAAAAGGCCGCTGCCGCAGACGTTACGAACGCGCGCTTCGAAGTCGCCGATGCCGTCGGCTACCAGGACAAGGGCTTCGATCTCATCGCGTTCTTCGACTGCCTCCACGACATGGCCGATCCGGTCAGCGTGTCGCGCCATGCGCGCGAGGCGATCAACGACGACGGCACCGTGATGCTCGTCGAGCCGTTCGCGAATGACCGGGTGGCCGACAATCTGAATCCGGTGGGTCGAGTCATGTACGGCGCGTCCACCCAGATCTGCGTGCCGGTTTCCCTGGCGCGCAAAGGTCCCGCGCTGGGCGCCCAGGCAGGTGAAGCGCGGCTACGCGAAGTCGTGGTCGACGGTGGCGGGTTCACCCGTTTCCGCCGGGCGACCGAGACTCCGTTCAACCTCGTGCTCGAGGCTCGGCCGTAGTCGACGAATGTCGTCAGCGGGCGGCAGAGAACGCCCGCAGCGACTCGACCTGGACGGGGTCGAGCGACGGCCGCACGGTTTCGCGGGCCTTGGCCACGTCGTCGGCGGTGACCGCGGCGGCGTCGATGGAGCGCCGCATCGCCGTCAGTGCGGACTCCCGCAGCAACGCCACACAGTCGGCGGCACTGTAGCCCTCCAGCCCGGCGGCCAGCGCGTCGAGGTCGACGTCGTCGGCCAGTGGCACGGATTTGCCTGCCGTGCGCAGGATCTCGCGACGGGCTTCGGCGTCGGGCGGTTCGACGAAGACAAGCTTTTCGAGTCGGCCGGGCCGCAACAGCGCCGGGTCGATCAGGTCGGGCCGGTTCGTCGCGCCGAGCACCACCACGTTGCGCAGTGGTTCGATGCCGTCGAGTTCGGTGAGCAGCGACGCCACGACCCGATCGGTGACACCGGAGTCGAAGCTCTGGCCGCGCCGCGGCGCCAGCGCGTCGAGTTCGTCGAGGAAGATCAGCGACGGCGCCGAGTCACGCGCGCGTCGGAACAGGTCGCGGACCGCCTTCTCCGAGGCGCCGACCCACTTGTCCATCAACTCGGCACCCTTGACGGCATGCACGCTCAGGCGACCAGAGCTGGCCAGCGCCCGCACCACGAATGTCTTGCCGCAGCCGGGCGGGCCGTAGAGCAGGACGCCGCGCGGAGGCTCGACGCCGAGGCGCTCGAACGTCTCCGGATGCTGCAGTGGCCACAGCACGGCCTCGGTGAGTGCCTGTTTGGTCTCGGCCATGTCGCCGACGTCCTCGAGCGTCACCGAACCGACCGACACCTCTTCGGTCGCCGAACGCGACAGGGGCCGGATCACGCTCAGCGCGCCGGTCAGGTCGTCCTGGGTCAACGCGGGCGGCTCGCCGTCGATGCTGGCCCTGGCCGCCGCCCGGAGTGCGGCCTCGCGCACCAGCGCGCACAGGTCGGCGACGACGAAACCCGGTGTACGTTCGGCTATTTCGGTCAGGGTGAGGTCACCGGCGGGCACGTCACGCAGCAGTACCTCCAGCAGCTGCTTGCGGATGGCGCCGTCGGGCAGGCTCAAGCCGAGCTCGCGGTCGCAGAGGTCGGGTGCGCGTAGGCGCGGATCGACGCTGTCGGGCAGCGCGGAAGTCGCCACGAACGCCACGCCGCGGGTGGCGACGGCGTTGCGCAACTCGGTGAGGATCAGCGTGGCAACGGGTTCGGCGGGTGAGGGGAGCAGCGCGTCGATGTCCGTGATGAGCAGGACGCCGCCGCCGTCACGGACGGTGGACACCGCCGCCGCAACACGGGTGAGCCGGTCCTCGGCTTGTAGTGCTCCGACCTCGGGTCCGTCCAGCTCGACGAGGCGCCGGTCGGTGCAGACCGTCCGCACCATGGTCGCCTTTCCGACGCCCGCCGGCCCGGAGACGAGCACGCCGAGATTCGCTGTCGCGCCGAGTGTTTCGAGTAGCTGCGGTTGGTCGAGGGCGAGCTTGAGCCACTCGATCAGCCGCGACGCCTGAGCGTGTGCGCCCTTGAGGTCGTCGAAACTGACGGTGCTCGCCGTCGACTCCTTGGCGGCGGTGACGGTCGGTTGGCCCGACGATGCGGCGGTGGACGGAGTCATCCCGTCGCCCCAGCTGACGAGCGAATTGGGTTGGACGCTCACAGGTCCCACCGGATCGACGCCAGTCACCGTCAGCAGTTCCGACGTCCACGTGATGCCGACCGACGATGCCAGCGCCGACGTGGCCGCCGACGTCGGGATGTCGGGACCGAGTTCGCGGGGAAGCAGCGAGACGGTGTCGCCCACCGTCATCACCTTGCCCAGCAGTGCCTGACGAAGCGTCGCCGGTGAGATCGACCGGGTCGCGAGGTTCGAACCGGACAGTGTCACCGATCGAGCGCCGTACACCGTTGCAGGCGCGACGAGCACCGTGGTGTCCTCCCGTACGCCTGCGTTGGACAGTGTGACGTCGTCGAACAGTGCGGTGCCTGCGGGCGTGCCCGGCGGCGCCACCCCGGCCACCGCGGCGGTGGTTCGGGAACCCGTCAGCGACACCGCATCCCACTCCCGAATGCCGAGCGCCGCAATGACTTCCGGATGAAGACGGACGACTCCACGCCGAGTGTCCAACGCTGAGGTGTTCAGGCGCGCGGTCAGCGTCAGCTGCTGCTTGAGGGCGGGACGGTCGGTTGCCGACTTCCCCGAATCGAAACCGGTCACGTCAGGAGCCCGGCCTGCGCAATCCGAGTCGCATCACCGACCGCCGGTGCGGCTGCGCACGACGAATCGCCCGCCGAGCCGCCCGCTGTTGTCGAGGTTTGTCGTCCCAGACCTCGGGATGGGCCGCCAGGAAGCGCCGGGTTCGGATCGCGAACGGGATGTGGATGACGTAGCCGAGGATGATCGCCAGGATCACGAGGTAGCCGTAGAGGATCGACGCGGCGACCAGGATCGCGACCGCCACCAGAAGCGGAGCCACCATGTTCGGTGCCACTGAGAAGGTGTGGATCTTGCGCATCGGCAGGGTGCTGACCGTCAAGAGCGAGACGCCGATCATCCAGATGACGACGGCGGCTTCAGAGGTCCACCAGCCGTCGCCGAACTGCATCTTGGCCGCCAGCGGACCGATCGCGCCGATCGCTCCGGCGGGCGCGGGCATGCCGACGAAGTACTTGCTCTCGTAGGCGGGCTTGGCGACGTCGAGCATTGCGTTGAACCGGGCCAGTCGCAACACGATGCACACCGCGTACAGCAACACCACGATCCAGCCGATTCGGGAAGACGAGAGCAGCGTGGCGTAGACGATGAATGCCGGTGCGACACCGAAATTCACCGCATCGGCGAGCGAGTCGATCTCCTCACCCATTCGGGACGTGGCCTTGAGTATCCGGGCCATGCGGCCGTCGAGCGCGTCGAGTATCGCCGCGACGGCCAGGAAGGCCATCGATTCTGTCGGTCTGCCGTCGAGTGCGAACTTCACCGAACTCAAGCCCAGGCAGATGGCTGTCACGGTCATGGCGCTGGGCAGGATGCGCAGGCTGATGACCGGCGTCTTGACGCGGGGTTTGATCACGTAGCGGCTCCGGCCGCGACGTCAGACGCGGGAGGCGCTGGCAACTCGGCCAATATTGTTTCGCCGCCGAGGGCGCGCTGGCCGAGGGAGACCAGGACGTTGGAGCCGGCGGGCAGGTAGGTGTCGAGCCGAGATCCGAACCTGATCAGGCCATAGGTGTCGCCCATCGCGAGTTTGTCGCCCACCTTCGTGTCACACACGATGCGGCGGGCCACCAGGCCGGCGATCTGCACGGCGATCACCTGCGCACCTTCTGGGCTGCGGATGACGACGCTGTTTCGTTCGTTGAGTTCGCTGGCGGCCTCCAGTTCGGCCGAATGAAACTTCCCTGGCCGGTGGGAGACCGCGACCACCTCACCGCCGATGGGGGCGCGCTGCACGTGGGCGTCCAAGATCGACAAGAAGATGCTGACCCGCGGCAATGGCGTTGAGGGCAGGCCGAGTTCGGCGGGGGGCACCGCCTCCTGGATGAGGCAGACCAGCCCGTCTGCGGGCGCTACGACAAGGCCGGGACGGGTTGGTGGCACCCGCGGCGGGTGCCGGAAGAACGCCGCGTTGGCCGCGGCGGACGTGAGTCCCGCGCGCCGCAGCCAGCGGATGCGGTACCCGAGCGCGGCGACCGCGAGGCTCGCGCCGACGAACGGTAGGCCCGCTGGGTGCATCGGAGGTATGGAGGAGCGCACCAGCGCGGCGAACCGCGCCGGGCCGGATTGAATGTCGGGGCGTCTGGCCATCGTGGGCCGATTCTACGGGCGAGACGTGCCGCCAATGGAGCTATGTCAAGTCCCAGATGTGAACAGTGGATCCACCGGCGAGTTCGCCGGTTTCCTCATCGATCTCCAACAAACAGTTCGCCGACGCGAGCCAGCGCAGGTGGTGTGAGGCTGGCGGTCCGTAACTGGTGACCGTGCCCGCTGCCGAATCGAATACTCCGCGGCGGAATTGGCGCTTCCCGCGCGGTGACGTGAGGTCCTCGGTCAGGACGGCGGTACGCCGCGGCCGATCGGGATGGGGCAGCCCCATCGCACTTCGCACCGGAGCGCGCAGGAACACCTCGAAAGACACCAGCGCGCTGACCGGGTTGCCCGGCAGCGTGATGATCGGCGTGCCGTCCACGACGCCCGAGCCCTGTGGCATGCCGGGCTGCATCGCGACCTTGACGAACTCCACCTCGCCGCCCAGGGCGTCCTTGACGACCTCATAGGCGCCGGCGCTCACCCCGCCCGTCGTGATGATGAGGTCGGCGTCGCGCATGTGACGGGTCAGCGCGTCACGAAACGCGGCGACGTCGTCTCCGGTCGTCGGTGACGCCACCACCTCGGCCCCGGCCTCGTGCAGCGCCGCGGCCAGCATCACCGCGTTGGATTCGTAGATCTGTCCAGGCTGCAGCGGCGTGCCGGGCGGTACGAGTTCCGATCCGGTCGACATCACCAGCACCCGTTGCCTGGGAATGACCGTCAGCTCACCCAATCCGAGCGCCGCGGCCAGTCCCACCGCCGCGGGGGTCACGACCTGCCCTGCCCGCAGCACGGTGGTGCCCGAGGTGACGTCCTCGCCCGCGCGTCGAATGTGTTGGCCGGGTTTGGCACTCGCGCGGATCTCGACGGTGTCGGTCGCGGCGTTGGTGGCCTCGACCGGCACCACAGCGGTAGCGCCCTGTGGCAGCGGTGCGCCGGTCATGATCCGGTGTGCGGTCCCCGATGTGAGGGTGAGCGGGTCGGTGCGGCCGGCCGGGATGTCCTCGGCGACGGGCAGCAGCACGGGCCGCTCCGCCGTTGCGGTCGAGATGTCCTCGGCCACAACGGCATAGCCGTCCATTGCGGAGTTGTCGAAACCGGGCAGCGACAGCGGTGCCACCACGTCGTCGGCCAGGACCAACCCCAGCGAGTCGGCGAGCGCGACGGTGATCGGCGCCCGGCGGCGGATCAGGCCGGCGACGACACGCTGATGTTCCTCGACGGACCGCATCAGACGGGAAAAATCACGCCGGTCAGTTCCTCGGACACCGTCCACAACCGACGCTGGATGGCCTCGTCGTGTGACTGTGCGCTCGAGGCAACCACTTTGGGGTTTCCCTTCGCCTCGCCGATGCCGTCGGGACCGTAATACTGGCCGCCCTGTGCACCCGGATCGGTGGCCGCGCGAAGGGTCGGCAACGCGCCCATCTCAGCGGGTTGGGCCACGACCTTCCACAGCGAATCCGGGATGAAGCCCGGCAGGTGCCGCATCAGTTCGGTGTCGGAGAAGCCAGGGTGCGCGGCGAGCGCGACGGTCGGGGCACCCTTGGCCGCGAGCCGACGCTGCAACTCGTAGGTGAACATCAGGTTGGCGAGCTTGGACTGGCCGTAGGCCTTGACGCGGTTGTAACTGCGCTCCCAGTTCAGGTCGTCGAAATGGATCTTGGCGATGATCCGGTGACCGACGCTGCTGACCGTCACCACGCGGGAGCCGTCGACGCCGATCAGGTTGTCGAGCAGCAGACCGGTGAGCGCGAAGTGGCCGAGGTGGTTGGTGCCGAATTGCATTTCGAAGCCGTCGCTGGTGGCTTCACGGGACGGCACGTACATCACACCCGCGTTGTTGATCAGCAGGTCGATGCGCGGATAGGCCGACCGGATGGCCTCGGCGGCCTTGCGGGTGTTGTCCAGCGACGACAGGTCGAGTTCTTGCAGGTCGACCTGGGCGTTGGGGTGTGTTCCCTGGATGCGCTGAAGGGCCTCGTTGCCCTTGTCGAGATTGCGCACCGCCATGACGACATGTGCACCCTTGCCGGCGAGGAGGGCGGCCGTGTCGTATCCGAGCCCGCTGTTCGCGCCGGTGACGATCGCTACGCGACCGGATTGATCGGGGATGTCTGCCGCGGTCCATTTGGCGCTCATGCGATCAACATACTGAAGCCCTGCTGCCTTGCGCCGCCGGTTACTTTCGTTCTATGCGAGTGGTTGCGGTGATCATCGGCACGCTGTTCGGTGCGGTCCTGGTGTTGTTGGGGCTGCTGGTGGCGGGCATGCGCTGGCAGGTCTCCCCGGTGGTGAACACGGTGCGACGAATGAACCGCTCTTTGACGAATCCGCGGGTGATGCGCACGGCGGGGAACGCGGGAACGCAGACGTCGGTCATCGAGCACGTCGGACGTCGTTCGGGCAAGACGTATGAGACGCCGGTCGACATCATCGAGACCACATCCCGGCTTCTCATCGCGCTGCCCTACGGCGCGCGCACCGACTGGCTGCGCAATGTGCTGGCCGCCGGTTCCGCCACCGTCGTGTCCGGCGGAGAGCGAATGCCGGTTGAACGGCCCGCCGTCGTGGCGACCGCCGATGTCGAGGAGTTGATCCCAGTGCGCACGTTGCGCACGTTGCGGCTGTTCGGGGTGAGCCAGTGTTTGAGTCTCGAAAAGTCGTGACCTCGTGAACGTGTTGAACATGAGGGATCCCGCGAATCCACCGAGTCGCAAGGCGCCGCTGGTGTGGGCGCTCGGCGCGCTGATTCCGTGGGCCTTGTTGGCACTCGCTCAGCTGGCGTGGTTCGTCGTCGACCACCGCACGTGGTGGGTGCATGCAGTCGCCGCGGTGATCACGGCGATTTGCGTGCTCCTGTTCGTCGTGGTGGTTCCCTTGTGGCGCTTCCGAGTTCATCGCTGGGACGTCACCCCCGACGCGGTGTACACGCGCTCGGGCTGGCTTGTGCAGGAGCGCCGCATCGCGCCGATATCGCGAGTGCAGACCGTCGACACCGAACGCGGACCCCTGGACCGGCTGTTCGGCCTCGCGAACGTGACGGTGACGACGGCGTCGTCGGCCGGTGCGGTGCGCATCGTGGCCCTCGATGTCGATGTCGCGGACCGCGTCGTCGCCCAACTCACCGACATCGCGGCGATCGGGGCCGAGGACGCGACGTGAATTCCCCGACCGGCGCCGAGTGGAGTCGGCTGAGCGCCCGCATGCTGCTGGTGCACCCCGTTCACGAAGTGCTGCGCCAGATCCCGGTGATCATCGGGACGGTCGTGCTGGGCTCTGCCACCGGCAATCCGATGTACGCGGTCGCGGTTCTGGTGGTCACGGTGGGTATCGGGCTCGCACGCTGGTTCACCACGAGCTACCGCATCGGCCCCGGTGAGGTGCAGCTGCGGAAAGGAATTGTGCAGCGCAAAGTACTTTCGATGCCGCGCAACAGGATTCGTTCGGTATCCACCGACGCCAGGTTGCTGCACCGGCTGCTCGGCCTGACCGTGGTACGGGTCAGCACCGGGCAGGAAGCGACGGGCGACAGTGTTTTCGCGCTCGACGCGGTCGCAGCCGCGGAAGCGCCGAGGCTGCGCGCCGTGCTGCTGGCCGGATCGTTGGCAGCCGATGAGGACCAGACGGTCACTGGGGGTACTCCCCTCGCAAGCGGTGGGCCCACCCGCTTGCGGGGGACTGGCAGGGTGCTCGCGCGTTGGCACCCGTCGTGGCTGCGGTACAGCCCGCTGAGTTTCACCGGCCTGGCGATGATCGCGGCCGCCGTCGGAATCGCATATCAGGTGGGAGCAGCTGCGGCGCTGCGGGATTCGCGGATCGAGCAGTCGGGCGTGGCCATCGCCGACCGCTTCGGCGTAACGGCCGCCATCACCGCAGGCGCTGTCATGGTCCTCGTAGCGTCCGTCGTGCTGTCGGTCTCGCAGTCCCTGCTGAGCTACGCGAACCTCGACCTGCGCCGCGATGGCGACGTCCTGCACCTCAGGCACGGGCTGCTGCGGGTGCGGGAGCACACGTTCGACATGCGCAGGCTACGGGGCGGAACGCTGCGGGAACCGCTGCTGGTCAGGTTGTTCGGCGGTGCCCGACTCGACGCGGTGATGACGGGTGTCGGCGGCGCGGGCGAAGCGTCGATGCTGTTGCCGCCGTGTCCGAAGTCGACCGCGCAAACGGTCCTGGTCGATTTGATCGCGCGACCCGAGGCGGTCACCGGCACGCTGCGCCGCCACGGGCCTGCCGCGACCCGCAGGCGGTGGACCCGTGCGCTGGCGTGTCCTGCGATCGTCGCTGTCGTCCTGGTCGTCGTGCCGGTGCCGGTGCCGGTGTGGGTATGGATGACATGGGCGGCGCTCACCGTGTGCTGTGCGTTGCTCGCCCACGACCGGTCGCGGTCGCTGGGGCATCTGGTGAGCGACGGGTGGTTGGTCGCGCGGACGGGGAGCCTGCAGCGCAGGCGTGACTGCATCGCGGCGCCCGGCATCATCGGATGGACGGTGCGCCAAACCTTCATGCAGCGCCGGGCAGGTGTCGCCACACTGATCGCCGCCACCGCGGCGGGCGTCAAGCACTATCAGGTGATCGACGTACCGGCCCGGCTGGCGTGGACGATCGTCGGCGAAGCGTCCCCGTGGGTCGCCGATACCAGGTGGGCGCGCCCCGGCGATTAGGGGCGGGTCCGAGTTGCGTCGAGACGATCGCCGTTTACTGTCGGGCAATGGCAATCGGTGGTGTGTTGTTCGACATCGACGGCGTCCTGGTGACGTCGTGGAAGCCGATCGCCGGTGCCGCGGAGACGCTGCGGGCCCTGGCCGACCATCAGGTCGCCTGCTCGTACCTGACCAACACCACCACCAGGACGCGGGCGCAGATCGCCGAATTGCTCAACGACGCCGGGATGGCCGTGCGCGCCGACGAGGTGATCACCGCCGCTGTGCTGACCGCCGAATACGTCCGCCACAACTTCCCCGATGCGCGATGTTTCCTCGTCAACAGCGGGCAGATCGCCGAGGACATGCCCGGTATCGACATCGAGTACTCGAGCGACTTCAGCGGGCCGACCGCCCCGGAACACCCCGACGTGGTAATTCTCGGCGGGGCGGGGCCGGAGTACAGCCACCTGACGCTGTCGTGGGTCTACGACTGGATGGCACAGGGGGTTCCGGTGGTGGCGATGCACCGCAGCACGGTGTGGACGACGACCGATGGTTTGCGCGTGGATACCGGCATGTACCTGATCGGTATGGAGCAGACCTCCGGCCGGAAAGCGACCGCGGTTGGAAAGCCCGCGCCGGAGGGATTCCTCGCCGCCGCAAGCCGACTCGGTGTCGACCCCGACGAGATGTACATGATCGGCGACGACCTCAACAACGACGTGCTGCCCGCACAGGTGGTGGGCATGTCCGGAGTGTTGGTGCGCACCGGCAAGTTTCGTCAGGACACGCTCGACCGGTGGGCGGCCGATGAGTTCGCGATGCAACCCAACCACGTCATCGACTCGGTCGCGGACCTACCGCGGTTGCTGGGGCTGTAGCGGTGTCGGAGCAGGGGATGTGGGTGCGTGTCGAACGGATGCTGTTCGATCGCGGCATCAACACATTCCTGGAGCTCGCGTTGTGGATCGCGTTGATGTACATCGTGATCGGCGTCGGCTACACAGTTTTTCACATCGAACTGATGGGTCAGCTGCAGCAAGCGCTCACGGGTGCCTTCCCGATTTTCTCCGACATCGCAGCGCTGGTGGTGATGGTCATCGCCTGGCCGTTGCTGTGGGCCACGTCCTTTCTCTGCGGTGTCGCGGGCTGCGGTCTGTTCTGACGGTGAGTTTTGCCGGCCGCGGCGGTCGGTACCGGTATGACCGATGAACACGTGAATGCCGTCACGACCGTCAATGCGCCCGCCGAAGTGGTCTTCGACGTGCTGGCAGACCCGTCGACACACCCGGCGATCGACGGCACCGGATGGGTGCGCGACGCACTCGATCCCCAGCGTCTGACCGACGTGGGCCAGATTTTCCGGATGGCGATGTACCACGACAACCACCCCGAAAAGGACTACGAGATGGCCAACCGGGTCGAGGTGATCGACCCGCCGCGGGCCATCGCCTGGCAGCCCGGGCAGGGCCCGGACCAGCGCGGATATCTGATGGGTGGCAACGAGCTCGCATTTGGCGGGTGGATCTGGCGCTACGATCTCGAACCGGCGGGGCCTGGCCGGACGCGGGTGACGCTGACCTATGACTGGTCGGGGGTGCCGCCGCAGATGCGCGACATCGAGTTCCCCCCGTTCGACGTCGACCACCTGGACAACTCGCTGAAGAACCTGGCCGGGCTGGCCGAGCGCCGTATCGTTAGCTGACGTCACTTCACGCTGATGGGTAGGACAGCCGATGCCGCAGAGAGGCCCAGTGTTTGGTCTTCTCGGACCGTTGCAAATGTCGGTCGACGACACCGTGGTGCCGATCGGCACGCCGAAGCAGCGAGCGGTGCTGGCGTCGCTGGTGATGAACCGCAATCGGCCGGTGGCGGCGGATTCCCTGATCAACGCCGTCTGGGGTGAGGATGCCCCAGCCGAAGCGCGCGCGAGCCTGCACGCCTACGTGTCCAATCTGCGTCGGCTGCTCGGGTCGGTCGGCGTGGACGGGCGAAGCATGCTCGAGAAGGTCTCACCGGGATACCGGCTCAACATCGACGAGTTGAGCGTCGACCTGGGGCGGTTCATCCGCGAGCGGAACGCGGGCGTCCAGGCCGCGACGGCCGGCCGGTTCGACAAGGCGAGCAGTCACTATTCGAACGCGTTGGCCCAGTGGCGTGGTGACGTGCTCGAGGACCTGCGTGCCTTCGACTTCGTCTCGGTCTTCGCCACGGCCATGACCGACGAGAAGGTCGCCACCCACATCGCCCTCGCCGAATCCGAGATCGCATGCGGGCGCGCGAAGCTGATCACCGGAGAGCTGGAACGGCTGGTCGCCGAACATCCCTTCCGCGAGCCGGCCTGGGAGCAGTTGATGATCGCGTACTACGTCTCGGCGCGGCAGTCGGATGCCCTCGCTGCGTATCAGCGGCTGAAGACCGTGCTGGCCGACGAGCTCGGAATCGACCCGAGCCGGGCGCTGCGCGACCTGCATGAGCGGATCCTGCGGCAGGAGCCGATGGACGCCAAACCCCCGCCCGACACGACACTCGCGGGTACGTTCATCAGCCTGGCGAACCGCACCGCTATCAACACCGGCAAGGAGCGTGCCCAACTGCGGGCGGCTACCGGTGAGTGCTATCCGGTGAAGGGTGTGGCCACCAGGATCGGGCGACGATCAGACAACGACATCGCCCTCAACGATCCGAGGGTCAGTCGCCACCACGCAGTGATCATCGACACCGGTACCAGTTTCGTGCTCATCGATGCGCGCTCGGCCAACGGTGTCGAGCTGGACCACAAGCGAATTCGCGGCAGCGCCCCGCTCAGCGACGGGTGCCATGTACGCATCGGCGAAAGCGATTTCCGCTTCGAGCTGTCGCCTCGCTAGTCAGAGGGTCCGGACCGCCTCGATACGGGCGAGCAGATGGTCGGTGGTCGCCGCCGCGATCGGCGGGCCGCCACAGATTCTGCGCAACTCATTGTGGATCCACCCGTGCGGCTTCCCGGTGCGGTGGTGGGCGATCGACACCAATGCGTTGAGTTCGCGGCGAAGCTCGCGCAACTGGCCGTGCTTCGAGGGGCGGGGCACCTCACCTGAAGCCGTGCGCTTGGTGAGCTGCTCATCCTGCCTGCGCCGCAACAGATCGCGCATCTGTTCGGCGTCGAGCAGGCCGGGGATACCGAGAAAGTCGGCCTCCTCCTCACTGCCCGCCGGCGTCGCCGTGCCGAATGAGGACCCATCGAAGATCACCTGATCGAGCTCGGCGTCGGCGCCGAGCATCTCGAAGCCGTTGTCCAGGTCGGTGGACTCGTCCTTCTGCTTCTCGGCGTCCGGGAGCAGATCGTCGTCGAGGCCATCCGATTCGCGGTGCGGCTTGCCGAGCACGTGGTTGCGCTGCGCCTCCATCTCGCTGGCGAGGAGCAACAGATTGGGCACCGAGGGAAGGAAGACGCTGGCTGTCTCGCCGGGCTGCCGCGACCGGACGAACCGACCGATCACCTGCGCGAAGAACAGCGGCGTGGACGCGCTCGTCGCATAGACCCCGACCGCCAGCCGCGGTACGTCCACGCCCTCGGACACCATCCGCACCGCGACCAGCCAGCGGCTGGTGCCCATTGCGAAGGCGGAGATGCGGTCGGAAGAACCCTTGTCGTCCGACAGCACGACGGTGGGCACCTCACCGGTGAGCCGGGTCAGCAGTTCGGCGTACGCCCGCGCCGCCGTTTGGTCGGAGGCGATGATCATGCCGCCGGCGTCGGGCACGTGCTGACGCTTCTGCTGCAGGCGTTTGTCGGCGGCTGCGATCACGGCGGGCATCCACTCACCGGCGGGGTTGAGTGCGGTGCGCCAGGCCCGTGCCGTCTGCTCGGCGTTGAGCGGTTCGCCGAGGCGCGCCGAGTGCTCTTCGCCGGCGCTGTCGCGCCATCGCGACTCACTCGAGTAGGCCATGAACACCACCGGCCGGACCACTCCGTCAGCCAACGCGTCGCTGTAGCCGTAGGTGTGGTCGGCCTGCGAGCGCAACAGGCCGTCGGCGCCGCGCTCGTAGTTGATGAACGGGATCGGGCTGTCGTCGCTGCGGAACGGCGTGCCGGTCAGCGACAGCCGTCGCGTGGCGTCACCGAACGCCTCGCGGATTGCCTCACCCCAACTCTTCGCGTCACCGCCGTGGTGGATCTCGTCGAATACGACGAGTGTGCGGTGGTTCTCGGTTCGTACGCGATGGCGCGACGGATGCTTGGCGATCTGGGCGTAGGTGACGACGACACCGTGGTATTCCGACGACGTCTGCGCCGAGGAGTTGGAGAACTTCGGGTCGAGCGCGATGCCGACACCGGCGGCCGCCATCGCCCACTGAATCTTGAGGTGCTCGGTCGGCACGACGACGGTGATCTGGTCGACGACGCGCTCGGAAAGAAGTTCTCCGGCGATCCGCAGGGCAAACGCCGTCTTGCCCGCTCCCGGGGTGGCGACCGCCAGGAAATCACGCGGCGCAGCGGCGAGATACCGCACCAATGCCCGACGCTGCCAGCCCCGCAAAGCCTGGGTGTCGGGCGCTGCATAAGCCCGCACCCAAAGCTCCTTCTCTGATCGGGACGCCGATCGGAATGAGCCTAACGCAACGGATTACGCCTACGCACGTTTCGGCGTGTCGGCTACCGCGTGTCATTCGACGGAGTGGTTGTCGTTCTTGATGAACCACTCGGCGCGCTCCTCGTCGGACAGGTCGGCCAGGTGCGCCAAGCCCTCGAAGTAGGCCTCTCTGGGTGCGCCGGGAGCAAACACCATCAGCAGCGAGACGGACGCGTCGGCCTCGTTGCGGAAGCCGTGGATGCCGCCCGGTGGCACGTAGAGAAAGTCGTTCGGATGGCCGTCGATCCAGTCGTTGCCATCGTAGAGCCTCACGGTCCCCGAGAGGACGAAGAAGGCCTCTGACATGGTGCGGTGAAAGTGCGGACCCGGCCCGCCGCCGTTGGGGGCGATGTCAACGCGGTACAGGCCGTAATCGCCGTCGGTGGACTCTTGGTTGGCCAGATAGTGGTACTTCACGAGGCCGAACGACTCGTAGTCCGCGGGTTGAGTGCCTCGGCGCAACCTGGCGCTGACCTCCGGCTCGTCCTTGGTGTAGCGGGCCGGCGGGTACGGGGGGACGTTTCGAGGATCCCAGAGTGACATCGCTTGTCAGCCTGCCACATTCAGCCGATCAACCGATTGGATACACGACCTTCGTCAGTTCCTCGGATACGGTCCACAGCCGCTTTTGGGCGTCGACGTCGTGCGACGCTGCATTGGATGACACCAGGGTGGCGTACCCCCGCTGTTCGGCGAAACCGTCCGGGCCGAAGTACTGTCCGCCGACGACGTCCGGATCGGTTGCCGCACGCAGCGTCGGCAGCGCACCCATGTCGGCGCCCTGGAAGAACGGCCGGGCCAGCGCAGTCAACGGTTGCACCAGGCTCGGCAGATTGCGCATCAGCTCGGTGTTGGATCCGCCGGGATGGGCCGCCGTGGCGATGGTGTTGGTCCCCTCAAGGCGGCGCTGCAGTTCGTAGGTGAACAGCAGGTTGGCCAGCTTGGACTGCCCGTACGCGCGGAACCGGTTGTAGCCGCGCTCCCATTGAAGATCGTCGAAGCGGATCGCGTCGATGATGCGATGACCGGTGCTGCTCACGGTCACCACACGTGAGCCAGGCGCCGCAAGCACATGGTCGAGGAGTAGGCCAGTGAAGGCGAAGTGTCCCAGATGGTTTGTGCCGAACTGCAATTCGAAGCCGTCCTTGGTGGTGGACTTCGGGGTGAACATCACGCCGGCATTGTTGATAAGCAGGTCGATGGATTGGTGGGTGGACTTCAGTTGTTCGGCGGCGGCGTGGATCGATACCAGCGACGTCAGGTCGAGCTCGGCGACCTCGACGCGGGCGCCGGGGGTGGTCTGGCCGATGCGGCGTGCGGCGTCCTGTCCCTTGTCGAGATTTCGTACGGCCAACACCACGTGCGCGCCCTTGGCGGCGAGCGCCGCGGCGGTCTCGTACCCCAGGCCGGTGTTGGCGCCCGTGATCACCGCCGTGCGGCCGGTCTGGTCGGGGATATCGGCGGTATTCCAGTTGGACATGGGGTCTCCTCGGTACAGTGTTAAGCGGAGCGTACGCCCCGGTTGATGACAACTATACGGAACGAGCGCCCCGCTTAAACCATTCCCGAGGGGACAAGTTGACCGAGACCGCCCGACCGTTACGTGCGGACGCGGCCCGCAACCGCGCCCGGGTACTCGAGGTCGCTTACGAGACCTTCGCGGGCGAGGGGCTCTCGGTGCCCATCGACGAGATCGCCCGGCGGGCGGGCGTCGGGGCGGGCACCGTGTACCGCCACTTCCCGACCAAAGAGGACCTGTTCCGTGCGGTCGTGGAGGACAGGATCCGGGGCATCATCGGCGAAGGCCGCAGTCTGCTGACGGCCGGCGATCCAGCGACTGCGCTGTTCGAGTTCCTGCGGTCGATGGTGTTGACGTGGGGGGCGACCGATCGGGGTCTCAGCGAGGCGCTCGCGGGCGTCGGTATCGACGTCGAGAAGGCGATGCCAGAGGCGGAGCGCGAGTTCTACGCCATGCTCGGTGACCTGCTGCGTGCCGCCCAAGAGGCGGGTGTGGTGCGCCGTGATGTTTCGGCACCCGACGTCAAAGCGGTCATGGTCGGGCTGCAAGCCATGCAAACCTACGACGACGAGGCGGCGAAGCGGCTCACCGACGTCGTCCTGGACGGCCTTCGCCCGCGGTGAACGATCTTGCACTCGCCATGGTTGAGTGCTAAAAATGCAGTTGGCACTCGCGACCGGTGAGTGCTAGGTCGGGACGGTGAGGCCGGGGCCGCACACGCGGAGCACATCCCCAGCCGTCCGTCGCGGGCACTGCGCCCGACCGCAAGACGTGCATCCCCAATCCGGAGGAATCACTTCGCAATGGCCAAGACAATTGCGTATGACGAAGAGGCCCGTCGTGGCCTCGAGCGGGGCCTGAACAGCCTCGCCGACGCCGTAAAGGTGACGTTGGGCCCCAAGGGTCGCAACGTCGTACTGGAGAAGAAGTGGGGCGCCCCCACGATCACCAACGATGGTGTGTCCATCGCCAAGGAGATCGAGCTGGAGGACCCGTACGAGAAGATCGGCGCTGAGCTGGTCAAAGAGGTCGCCAAGAAGACCGACGACGTCGCGGGCGACGGCACCACCACCGCCACCGTCCTGGCTCAGGCACTCGTTCGCGAGGGTCTGCGCAACGTGGCCGCAGGCGCCAACCCGCTCGGTCTGAAGCGCGGCATCGAGAAGGCCGTCGAGAAGATCACCGAGACGCTGCTGAAGTCGGCCAAAGAGGTCGAGACCAAGGAGCAGATCGCTGCCACCGCCGCCATCTCCGCCGGTGACGTCCAGATCGGCGAGCTCATCGCCGAGGCCATGGACAAGGTCGGCAACGAGGGTGTCATCACCGTCGAGGAGTCCAACACCTTCGGCCTGCAGCTGGAGCTCACCGAGGGCATGCGCTTCGACAAGGGCTACATCTCGGGTTACTTCGTCACCGACGCCGAGCGTCAGGAAGCGGTCCTCGAGGATCCCTACATCCTGCTCGTGTCGTCGAAGGTGTCGACGGTCAAGGATCTGCTGCCGCTGCTGGAGAAGGTCATCCAGTCCGGCAAGCCGCTGCTGATCATCGCCGAGGATGTCGAGGGCGAGGCCCTTTCCACCCTGGTGGTCAACAAGATCCGTGGCACCTTCAAGTCCGTCGCCGTCAAGGCCCCGGGCTTCGGCGACCGCCGCAAGGCCATGCTGCAGGACATCGCGATCCTCACCGGTGGCCAGGTCATCAGCGAAGAGGTCGGCCTCTCGCTCGAGACCGCTGACGTCGCGCTGCTCGGTCAGGCCCGCAAGGTCGTCGTGACCAAGGACGAGACCACGGTCATCGAGGGTGCAGGCGACTCCGACGCGATCGCGGGCCGCGTGGCCCAGATCCGCGCCGAGATCGAGAACAGCGACTCCGACTACGACCGCGAGAAGCTGCAGGAGCGCCTGGCCAAGCTGGCCGGCGGTGTTGCGGTCATCAAGGCCGGCGCTGCCACCGAGGTGGAGCTCAAGGAGCGCAAGCACCGCATCGAGGACGCCGTTCGCAACGCGAAGGCCGCCGTCGAAGAGGGCATCGTCGCCGGTGGCGGCGTGGCGCTGCTGCAGTCGGCTCCGGCGCTCGACGACCTCGGTCTCACGGGCGACGAGGCCACTGGCGCCAACATCGTCCGCGTGGCGCTGTCGGCTCCGCTGAAGCAGATCGCCTTCAACGGTGGGCTCGAGCCCGGCGTTGTCGCCGAGAAGGTCACCAACTCGCCCGCCGGCACCGGCTTGAATGCCGCGACCGGCGAGTACGAGGACCTGCTCAAGGCTGGCGTGGCCGACCCGGTCAAGGTGACGCGTTCGGCGCTGCAGAACGCGGCGTCCATCGCGGCGCTCTTCCTGACCACCGAGGCCGTCGTCGCCGACAAGCCGGAGAAGGCGGCCGCACCTGCGGGCGACCCGACCGGTGGCATGGGCGGCATGGACTTCTAGGTCCCAGTACGAAAAAGCCCCGGTGCGCATCGCGCACCGGGGCTTTTTCGTGTGTCGCTGACGCAATGTCACGCTGACAGCGCCGTCGCGCGTATATATGCATGGAGACGCTCTCAAACTGACGTTTAGATCGGCCTTCGATGTCCTCGCCTTCGAATCACCGATCGAATGTCCTCGATCACGACGTCCCAGCTCTCGACAACGTCCTCATACGTCAGCCGAATCACCAGATAACCCAGACCTGTCGCGACCCGGTCCCTCGTCCGATCCACTTGGTACTTCGCCAGATGATGTTCACGGCTGTCGGCTTCGATGATGAGGCGATTGCCCACGAGAAAGTCGACGCGGCCCACTTCCGGGATCACCACTTGAGTCCGCAGCTGGATCCCCTCAGCCCGCAGTCGCAGCCTGATCATGGTCTCCGTACCAGACTCGCTTCGGGGGTCGCATCGCTGCGCGAGGTTCAGGTGTGCAAAACGCGACGCTGCCACAATCGATTTCGCGTCGGCCATGTCGATCATCCGTTTATTCAGCATCGAATCCAGTACAACAATTAGCCCTTCCGCTCCGAAGCAGTTGGCCGCGGACGCGACGGCGACGTCCATCGCGTCGACCGCACCGACGACGGGTGGATCCCGGCGATACGGATGGCAGGAGCGAACTCCCGGGCGCGACTGGCGCGCTCGCGTCGAGTAGCGGATGTGCAGTCGGGAATCGGGAACCCAGACGCGGCGTAGCCGCAGAGCCGAGGCGCAACCCAGTACACCTCCCGCGGTAACGGCGCGGACGACCTGAGGGTTGGCGGACGGAACGGCGTACCAACCCCGACGCACCGCTCGCCAACCCTGCGAAGGCAGCTTCCTGATGTGCGATTGCGACCACCCCGCCGTGCGCAACTGACCCGCGGACACGACTCCGCCATGTGCTGCGAGGATGCGGTCGATTTCGGCCACGGCTTCATCGCATCCCACAACTGCGGCGGTCGAAAGGGGAACCTTCCCAAGCTGTGGATAACTCGGGGCTTTGTGTCTACTCCTTGAGCGGCAGGCAGTCGTGCAGGCCGTCGGGACTCGTCGCCACGGAGTCGGACGTGGCTCTGCGGTGCAGAATCGCCTTGGTGGGCGTGACGGTGAGTCCGCCGTCGGCCACTTCGGCCCGGCCGTCGACGATCAACGTGTATCCGCCGGGGTCGGCCGGTGGCCAGATGACGGTGACGTTGGGATGCTCGCCGGCGTTGCGGCGTGTGCCCGATCCCATCTGGCCCACTTCGAACACGCCCTCGGTGAGTACCGGTTCGACGGCGACGGTGTGCGCGCGGAAATCGTCGCCGACGGTGATCAAGTATCCGAACGAGAAATCCGCCAACGCGTCGGCGAGTTTGTTGAGATCGACCTTGACGCTCATGCGGTGGCGGGTGCGGCCTGGCGACCACGGATCAGCTTGCCGGGACGGGCCGCAGTGGGCTCGCCGTTCTCGGAGATGACCTGACCGGACACCATCGTCATCACGTAGCCGTCGGCCGTTTGGTCCAGACGTCGTCCACCGGCGGGCAAGTCGGACTTGACGGTGGGTCGGTGCAGACGCAACGCGTCGGCGTCGATGATGTTGATATCGGCCTTGTACCCGACGGCCAGGCGGCCACGATCCTCCAAGCCGCCGATCCGGGCAGGTACGGACGTGAGCTCTTTGATCACCTGGGTGATCGACAGCCGTCCAGACTCACGGTCGCGCACCCAGTGCGTCAGTAGATACGTGGGAAAGCTTGCGTCGCAGATCATTCCGTAGTGCGCACCGCCGTCGCCGAGGCCGAGTACGACGTCGTCGCGCTGGATCAGTTCGGCGACGGTGTCCAGGGAGTTGTCGCGGAAGTTGGCGAGGGTCACCAGCAGCATGGCGTGTCCGTCGTCGTCGAGGAGACGGTCATAAGCCTCCTCCAACGGATTCACGCCGCGCGCCCGGGCCCGCGCGCCGATCGAATCCGAAGCAGCCGGTTCGTAATTCGGTGGATCACCGAGCGGGAACATGTAGTCCCACGCCTGCGCGGCGAACATCAGGGGATGCCCGTCGCTGCTCGGTGTGTCGTTCATGATGCGTTCGCGTACTTCGGGTTTACGCATCTCGGCGACCCGTTCCGCGAGTGGCAGCCCCGCGATCTCCTGGTAGGACGGGTACATCACGAACGGGTTGCCTGACAGATCCAGCCCGAGCACCAGCCCGATTGGCCGCGGGAAGATCTGGCCCGTCACGTCGCCCCCGTTCGCGTTGGCCTTCTCCACCATGGCCAGGGCATCGAGGTGGATCGGCGGGCCCGCGTTGCCGATCGCCAGCGTGAACGTCACCGGCAGTCCGACTTCACCCGCGACGTCGAACACCGCACCAAGGGACGCTTGGTAGTCACCCGCCATCAGGTCGGGCACGAACTGCAGCAGACCACCGCCGGCGTCGTCGATGCCGCGTGCAATCGCCTCGATCTCCGCGTAGTCCACGTCGTAGCTCGGAATGGGTTGGCCCTTGATGGTCTTGTGCAGCGTCAGGCGAGACGATGCGAAGCCCAGCGCGCCCGCCCGCACCGCTTCGGCCGCAAGTTTGCGCATCAGGGAAAGGTCTTCGTCGGTCGCGGGTTCACGGTCCACGCCGCGTTGTCCCATCACGTACACCCGCAGCGGGGAGTGCGGAAGGAAGGCGGCCACGTCAATGTCCCTGTGTCGCGCCTCAAGCGCGTCCATGAATTCCGGGAAGGTTTCCCACGTCCACGGCAACCCGTCGACCATCACGACGCCGGGGATGTCTTCGACACCGGCCATCACATCCACGAGCACGTCGTGGTCCTCGACCCGGCACGGCGCAAAACCCACGCCGCAGTTGCCCATGACGGCGGTCGTGACGCCGTGCGCCGACGACGGGATCATGCGGTCGCTCCAGATGGCCTGGCCGTCGTAGTGCGTGTGCAGGTCGACGAACCCCGGCGTGACCAGCAGCCCGGTCGCGTCGACCTCTCTGGCGCCGGAGCCGTCGACGGTGCCGACGGCCGCAATCACACCGTCGGAGACCGCGACGTCGCCGACGTACGGTTCGCCGCCGAGGCCGTCGACGATGGTGCCGTTCCGGATGATCAGGTCGTAGGCCATGAGGTGAATGTACGACTGTGTCGGCCCGGGATGCCAGGATGAGGCCGTGATTGACCACTTCGGAATCAACTGTGCGAACTGGGATGAGTCCAAGGCCTTCTACGACAAGGTCCTCGGCGTGCTCGGATACACCCGTCAGATGGACTATCAGGTCGCCATCGGCTATGGCACCGAGGGCAAACCCGATTTCTGGATCGCCGACATGAATGCGGGCGAGGCGGCCGGGCCCAACCGTGAGGTGCACTTCGCATTCCAGGCCTCCGGCACCGACGCCGTCCAGGCGTTCTACGACGCCGCGATCGAGGCCGGCGCCGAATCCCTGCATGCGCCGCGGATATGGCCGGAATATCACCCCGGCTACTTCGGGGCATTCGTGCGTGACCCCGACGGCAACAACATCGAGGCGGTCTTCCACGGGGCGCAGCTGCAGGACTGAACTGGGTAACGTCAAGGTATGGCTAGCTCTGATGCTTCCTCTGATTCCTTGGCGGTGCGTGCACTGCTGCGGGACGCCTTCACCCGGTTGATCGAGCACGTCGAGCGGCTCACCGACGGGCTTACGGATGAGGTCGCGTTCTTCCGCCCCACCGCGAATGCCAACAGCATCTCGTGGCTGATCTGGCACAGCGCCCGTCAGCACGACCTGCAGCTGGCGGATATCGCGGACACCGAACAGGTCTGGTTGCGCGACGGCTGGGTCGACCGCTTCGGTCTCGACCTACCGCGCGATGCGATGGGGTACGGCGACGGCCCCGACGAGGTGGCCAAGGTGCGCGCGTCAGCTGACCTGCTGGCCGGCTATTACCACGGTGTGCACAAGGCGACGCTCGAGTACATCGCCTCAGTCACGCCCGAGGAGCTGGACCGCGTCGTCGACGATCACTGGGACCCGCCGGTGACTGCGGGCGTGCGGCTGGTGAGCATCATCGACGACAGTGCGCAGCACCTGGGCCAGGCGGCCTACGTGCGCGGCATCGTGTGAGTCCGATTCGGTGGTGGCCACCGGTCGGGGTGACCGCGATGATCGTGCTCGGACTCGCCGTCGGTAAGGGATCCACCCCGGTCGACGACTGGTTCCAGGCGCTCAATCGCGGTGTCGCTCAAGACCTGTCCTACCTCGCAATGCCGCTGTCACTCGTCATCCTCGGCGTCACGGTCGTGGGCATGGCGCTGTATCGGCGGTGCTGGCGGCTGGCTCTGGCCGCCGCAGTGTCTCCTCCGCTCACATACCTGCTTGTGCAGTTCATCAAGCCGATGTTCGGTCGCCACATCGAGGACGGCCTCGCGTACCCGAGCGGCCACATCACGACGACGACGATCGTGTTGGGCCTCTTCGTGTTGGTGGCAGGTGGTGCCCGGTGGGCGATGCTGGCCGCGGTCGCCTACGTGGCGCTCGCCATGGTCGGCGTGGGCTCGACGTTTCATTACTTCACCGACACTGTCGGCGGGTTGCTGCTCGGCACCTCCGTCGTGGGCCTCGCGGCGCTCGTCGCCCACCGTGACTTGACACGTGTCAACCCCGGTGCGATCTACGTCACACGCGGTGGCTAGCATGGAGCTATGACCGCGACGCCAGATGTTGATCTGCCCCCGGAATCGCAAGCCGCCACTGTGCTCAATCCCGCAACCGGCGCTGTAGCCGGGACCGTGCGGTGGACCGACCCCGCTGACGTGCCCCGCATCGCGACGGGCTTGCGCCGGGCGCAACGCGAATGGGAGGCCCGCGGGCCCAAGGGCCGCGCCAAGGTGCTGGCCCGCTTCGCCGTGTGGATGGGCGAGCACCGCGACGAGATCGAGCAGCTGCTGATCAAGGAGACCGGTAAGTCGGCGACCGACGCCGCCCAAGAGGTGCCGCTGCTGATCATGATCGCGTCGTACTACATCAAGACGATGGAAAAGGCGCTGGCACCTGAGGCCCGGCCCGCGTCGCTGCCCTTCCTGAACATCAAGAAGGTGACGGTCCACTACCGGCCGCGGCCGATCGTCGCCATCGTCGCACCCTGGAACTATCCCGTGGCCAACCTCCTGATGGACGGCATCGCCGCGTTGGCGGCGGGCTGTGCGGTACTCCTCAAGCCCTCCGAGCGCACCCCGCTGACCGCTGAGCTGTTGTTGCGCGGCTGGGCGGACTCCGGCGCGCCCGAGGTCATGGCGATCGTCCAAGGGGCAAGGGAGGCCGTCGAGGCCGTCGTCGACAACGCCGACTACGTCCAGTTCACCGGGTCATCCGCGACAGGCGCCAAGGTCGCCGAACGCGCGGCGCGCCGGCTCACGCCGGTGAGCCTCGAACTCGGCGGCAAGGACCCGATGGTCGTGCTCGAGGACGCCGACATCGACCTGGCCGCGCACGCTGCGGTCTGGGGTGCGTTCTTCAACGCCGGCCAGACATGTGTGTCCGTCGAGCGGGTGTACGTGCTCGAACCGGTCTACGACCAGTTCGTCGCCGCCGTCGTGCGCGACGTCAAGAATCTGAAGATGGGCGCGGGCGAGGGGCACGACTTCGGCGCCCTGATCGACGACTCCCAGCTCGCAGTGACCGAGCGTCATGTCGCCGACGCCGTCGCCAAGGGCGCGAAGGTGCTCACCGGCGGCAAGCGCGCGACGGGCCCCGGCAGCTTCTACGAGCCGACGGTGCTCGTCGACGTCGACCACACGATGGACTGCATGACGGAGGAGACGTTCGGCCCGACACTGCCCATCATGAAGGTCGCCGCCGTCGCCGAAGCGGTGCGGCTGGCGAACGACAGCCCCTACGGCCTCAGCGCATCGGTGTTCTCCAAGGACATCGACCGCGCGAAAGACGTTGCGGTGGAATTGGATTGCGGGGCCGTGAACATCAACGACGTGATCTCGAACCTGATGTGTACCACGGCGCCGATGGGTGGCTGGAAGACATCGGGCATCGGAGCTCGCTTCGGCGGCGCCGACGGTGTGCGCAAGTTTTGCCGCCAGGAGGTTGTCGTCGCCCCGCGCACCAACATCGGCGCGGGCGGCAACTACTACAACAACTCGCTGCGGGCACTGAAGCGGATGAACACGATGATGACCAAGCTCGCGTTGATCCGGCCCAAGCGCACCGCCAAGTAACGCCTCCGCGCGCCACCTTTCGTTCATCTTCGCGTCACCGTCGCTTACGGGGGGGTCGATATTTTCTGCCGGTGACCGCGCTCAAGGGAACCGAGTACTACACCGTCCGCGACGACGACGATGACGACCCCGTGCTGGTGCACCATCCCAGCGGATCCGAGGTCGACACCTGGCGCGAGCGCTACCCCTACGACGAGCGCATGCCGCGTCCGGAGTACGAGGAGCACAAGCGGCTGCTGCAGATCGAACTGCTGAAGCTGCAGAAGTGGAGCCAGGCCAACGGGCTGCGCCACGTCATCGTGTTCGAGGGCCGCGACGCGGCGGGCAAGGGCGGCACCATCAAACGGTTCATGGAGCACCTCAACCCGCGCGGCGCGCGCGTCGTCGCGCTCGAGAAGCCCACCGAGCGCGAACGCACGCAATGGTACTTCCAGCGATACGTCGCCCACCTGCCCGCCGCGGGGGAGATCGTTATGTTCGACCGGTCCTGGTACAACCGCGCCGGCGTGGAGCGCGTCATGGGCTTCTGCACGGCGGACCAGCACGAGGAGTTCATCCGACAGGCACCGCTCTTCGAGCAGATGCTGGTCAACGAAGGCATCAGTCTCACCAAGCTGTGGTTCTCGGTGACGCGGGGGGAGCAGCGCACCCGCTTCACCATTCGCCAGGTCGACCCGGTGCGGCAGTGGAAGCTGTCGCCGACGGACCTCGCGTCGCTGGACAAGTGGGACGCCTACACCGCGGCCAAGGAGGACATGTTCGAGCTCACCGACACCGACATCGCACCCTGGACGGTCGTCAAGAGCAACGACAAGAAGCGTGCGCGCATCAACGCCATGCGCCACGTCCTCGGTAAGTTCGACTACGACAACAAGGACCGCGAGGTGGTCGCCGAGGCCGACCCCCTCATCGTGGGACGTGCGCTGGCTGACTGATTCCGCCGCGTCCCGTTAAGGAGGATGCGTGCGGTTCGTCGCGACTATGTTCCTGTGGCTGGTCACGACCGTTCTGCTGGCTGTGGCGGTCCCGACGATGTGGGCGCAGCGCAACGTGGTGAGCGAGGACGGGTACGCCGCGCTGTCTGCGGCCGCGGCACAGGATCCGAAGCTTCAGCGCGCGATGGCGTCGGAGTTGACGGCGCAGATCCGCAGCTTCGCCGCCAACAACGGGTACGGCACCCTCAACACCGAACTCGTCGGAAACGTCGTCACCGCCTACACCGGCAATGACGGATTCCCCGGCCAGTTTGCGCAGGCCAATCGAATCGCGCACCGCTGGATGTTCACCGACACGGTCCGGGCCGAGGACGGCTCGGGCGACCGTTGGCTCGTCGACATCGCGCCGATGCTCAACGATTCGTCGATCAAGGAGACGCTCGGCAATCTCGACCTGGACGTTCCGCAGACTCTGACGGTGCCGATCACGGTGCCCGAATCGTCGGAGCTGCGGCCAGGCCAGCTGCGGCTGTTGTCGACGTGGGGTCCGTGGGTCAGTGTCGGGTCGACGGTATTGGCGGGCATATCGGCGCTGCTGATGCTGGCGGCGGCCCGATCACGTGGTAAAGCTCTTGTATCGCTTGGTGTTTCGGCTCTGCTGGTGGGAGCTGGGGGATGGGCGGCGTTGGAAACGTCACGCCGTTTCGTCGACGACGCACTGAACCAGACGGCAGGCGACATCCGGCAGATCGCGGACGTCATGGTCGGCCAGGCCGAATTGAGCGCGCACCATTGGCTGAACCTGACACTGGCTGCGGGCGGTGTGCTCGTGGTGTTCGGGGTCGCGGTGGCGATGCTGGGCGGCCTGCGCCGGCGGGACTAGGTGTCGCCGTCCTCCCGGGTACCGTTCTGCCCATGCCATTCGTGTCGGACATCGCGGGACCTCAGCAGCCCGTCCAGGCACCGGCGCTGCTGGTTCCGGGTACCTTTCGCCGCACCAGCACCATCGACACGCATCCGGCCGGTACCGGCGATTCCGACGTCGACCTGAGAGCCCGCGACGTGACGGCAGATCAGGACGCCGTCGAGGTGCTGGGCGAGACGCGGATTCGGGCGCACCTGTCGCAACGGGTGATCGACAGCATCGAGTCCGCCCCGCGCGACGGGCGACTGGACCGGTTGCTGGGCAGCCGCGTCGGCCCCGGATTCCGCTCGGCGGTGGGCAAGCTGCTCCCCGGTGAGGCGCAGCGCGCAGGCAGGCTGCACCTGTTGCTCGACGACTGGGTCGGCGCGGCTCTGGTGTCCGGCTACGCGGTGCAGCACGCCGCGATCGTTCTCGGCGTCGAGGAGAAGTTGCCTGCCGGCACCGCGGACCGCATGGCGGGCATCTGCGCGGGGTTCGCGCCGGAGGCCTCGCTCATCGATTACGCCAGGCGGTACGACGTCATTCCGTCGGTCCACGGCCCGGTGGCACCGCCGCTGGATGGTCTGCACCCCGTGGATGCTCTGCGCGCGCACGGCATGCGCCGGTTCCGGCGTCTGGATCTTGTTCCCGCGGAGGACGATTCCGCGGGATTCCAGGCGCATTTCCGCGATTCACATTGCGACGGCGAAGGTGTCGAGACGATCGTGCACGAGTACACCGTCGTCGGCACGGTGGATACGTCGACGCGGACGATCACGTCGGTGAGGGCGGATGTGCGGGTGCTGCCGTGGCGGGAGTGTCCCGGCGCGATCGGCAGCGCGGAGCGGATTCGGGGAATGACGCTGCCGGACATGCGCGAACGTATACGCGGTGAATTCGTGGGTACCAGCACGTGCACGCATCTCAACGACACCCTGCGCTGTATCGCCGATCTCGATGCGCTGGTGGATCTGCTCAGGGCTCGATGATGTGCGACGGGTCGGGCCTGCGCTCCGGGGGTGCCTGGCTGTAGTCCCCCCATGGTCCGTCGCGTTCCTCGATGGCCGCCCGAACACCTTGTGAGCCAGCGGTTTCGATGAATGACAGCGCGTCGGGAGTGTTGCGCATCAGCCCGTCGAGGATGCCGCCGAGTGTCTGGGTGGACGACAGTCCCATGTTCTCGTAGGCCTGGTTGACGATGAGCTTCTGTGCCTGCAGCTGAGACAGCGGGATTCTGGCGAGCTTGTCGGCGATCTCTTTCACCCGGGCCTCGAGTTTCTTGAACGGCACGGACTCGTTGATGAGTTCGACTGCTGCGGCTTCTTTCCCCGTCAACGGCTCCCCGGTCAGCGAGTGCCACTTCACCTTCGCCAGGCTCAGTCGGTACAGCCACATGCCGGTGAGGTAGGCGCCCCACATGCGGGCATAGGGCGTGCCGATGACGGCGTCGTCGCTGGCGATGACGATGTCCGCGCACAGGGCGTAGTCGCTTGCGCCGCCGACGCACCAGCCGTGGACTTGGGCGATGACGGGTTTGGACGCTCGCCAGATCGCCATGAACTTCTGCGTGGGCCCGGTCTCGCGGGCGCTGACCATCGCGAAATCCTTGCCCGGATCCCAGCGACCGTCGGTGTTCATCGCCTCGCCCCAGTGCTGGAACCCGCCGCCGAAGTCGTATCCGCCGGAGAACGCGCGACCGGCGCCGCGGAGCACGATCACCTTGATCGAGGGGTCGCGTTCGGCCAGCCCGATGGCCGTTTCGATTTCGTCGGGCATCGGCGGGACGATGGTGTTGAGCTGCTCGGGCCGGTTCAGGGTGATGGTCGCGACGTGTGACTCGGTCTTGTAGAGCAGGGTTTCGAACGTCGGCATAGCTCAAAGTCTCGCAGAGGTGACCAACGATTTAGGTGTGCCTACCCTCCGGTCTGCGGGAATGCTATGTTTTGGCTTTCCTAACTTAGAGGGTGCAAATGAATCGCTATTTCGCATGGTCGGTGCCGGTCGTAGCCGGGAGCCTCATCCTCTCGGGCTGCTCCAGCGACGCGGGCAGTTCCGAAGAGACGTCGAGCGCCAGCGCGACGACGACCTCTTCGAGTGCCGCCGCTGCCGCTCCCGATCCGCTGGCCGAGCAGGCCGCTGCGGAGTACAAGACGTACGCCACCGGTCAGGTCGACGAACTCGTGGGCGTCGTCAAGGTGTTCACCGACGCTGTTCGCGCGAACAATCTGCAGGCCGCGCAGGACGCGTACGCGCCGTCCCGTATTCCATGGGAGCGCATCGAGCCGCTGGCCGGCCTCGTCGAGGAGATCGACGGCAAGGTCGACGCGCGAGTCGATGACTTTGCCGGCGTCGACGACGCGGAGTTCACCGGCTGGCACCGCCTCGAGCATCTCCTTTTCCAGCAGAACACGACCGAGGGTGGCGCCCCCTTCGCCGATCAGCTCGACGCAGACATCGCGGCCCTCAAGGAGCAGTTCCCCACGGTCGAGGTGAAGCCGGTCGACGTTGCGACCGGTGCGGCCGAGCTGATCGAAGAGGTCTCCGAAGGCAAGATCACCGGCGAGGAGGACCGCTACTCCAAGACCGACCTGTGGGACTTCGACGCCAACCTGCAGGGCTCGCAGGCCGCCGTCGACAAGCTGAAGCCGGCTCTGGAAAAAGCCGATCCGGAGCTGCTCGGCAAGATCGAGACCGGCTTCGCCGACATCAACGCCACGCTGCAGCCGCTGCGCCGCGGCGACGGCTGGGTGCTCTACTGCACGGAGAACGACCCCTACCCGTCGCCTCGCTGCACCGGCGTGACCGTTGACCCGCCGACCATCGACAAGCTCAAGGCGCAGCTGGCCGGTCTGTCGGAGAACGTATCCCAGGTCGCGGGGGTCTTGAAGCTGTCGTGACCGAGCCGCCGTCGCGCCGGGGTATCTCGCGGCGAGGATTCGTCACGGGAGCCCTGAGCGCGGGAGCGGGGGCCGCTGTTGGCGCCGGCGCCGCGTACGCGTTGTCGGACTCCACGCAGCGGGAGTACCTCGGGCCCCCAAGCCAGAAGACCTTCGTTCCGTTCGAAGGCGTGCATCAGACCGGCGTGACGGCGTTGCCGATACCCGAGCAGGGGCTGGTGGCGTCCTTCAATGTCCAATCGAAGGACCGCGCCGGGCTGACGACGGCGCTCGAGGAGCTCACCGAGGAGATCCGCGGGCTGATGGCCGGCAAGCCGCCGGAAACGCGGGATGCCGCCTATCCGCCCGTGGACTCGGGCATCCTCGGCGATAGGCCGCCTGCCGACAACCTTTCGATCGTCGTCGGTGTCGGGGCCTCGCTGTTCGACGACCGGTTCGGCCTTGCCGATCGCAAGCCCAAAGAGCTGGAAACGATGCCGTTCCTGGCCAACGACCGGCTCGACCCCAAGATCTCGCATGGGGACATCTCGGTCATCTTCGAGGCGGGTCACAACGACACCGTCCAGTTCGCGCTGCGCCAGTTGATGAGGCGGACGCGAAGTGACCTGGTGCTGCGATGGATGATCGACGGCTACGCCCGCGGCATCGGTGCGGGGCAGGCGTCAGAAGCAGTCACTCCTCGAAACCTGTTGGGGTTCAAGGACGGGACATCCAACCTGGACGTCGACGACGCCGCGTTGATGGATCGCCACGTGTGGGTTGGCGCCGAGGACGGCGAACCAGACTGGGCGGTGGGCGGTTCGTATCAGGCCGTCCGCATCATCCGGAATTTCGTCGAATTCTGGGACCGCACCCGACTCATCGAACAGGAGCAACTCATAGGCCGGGAAAAGGTCAGCGGCGCACCGCTTGGCCTGTCCGGAGAGTTCACCGATCCCGACTACCCGTCAGACCCCGACGGCAAGCGGATCCCGCTCGACGCGCACATCCGGCTGGCCAATCCCCGCACCCCCGAGACGGACGAAAACCGCATCCTGCGAAGGGGATTCAACTATTCACGCGGCTTCGACGGTGCCGGGCGACTGGACCAGGGACTGGCGTTCGTCGCCTATCAGCGGAGCCTGGAGAAGGGCTTCCTCACCGTGCAACGCCGGCTCAAGGGTGAGCCGCTGGAGGAGTACATCATGCCGGTCGGCGGCGGGTTCTTCTTCATCCTGCCGGGCGTGACGGGGCCGGACCGGTTCCTCGGCGATCTTCTGGTCAAGTGAGCTTCGACCACAGGTACTCGTAGATCAGCGCGGACTTGAAGGCCGTCTGCGCGTTGTCGGCCGCACCGGCGTGCCCTCCCTCGATGTTCTCGTAGTAGTCCACCGAATGTCCTAGCTGTTCCAGTGCCGCCGCCATCTTCCTGGCATGCCCCGGGTGCACCCGGTCGTCGCGCGTGGACGTCGTGATCAGCACCGGCGGGTAGCGCCGGTCCGCCGAAATATTCTGGTACGGCGAATATTCGGAGATGAACGCCCAATCGTCGGGGTCATCCGGATCGCCGTACTCGGCCATCCATGAGGCGCCGGCGAGCAGCAGATGGAAGCGGCGCATGTCCAGCAGGGGCACACTGCACACCAGCGCTCCGAACAGTTCGGGATAACGCGTCAGCATGACGCCCATCAAGAGACCGCCGTTGCTGCCACCCTGGGCGCCCAGCTGGTCGACGGTGGTGACCCCACGGTCGACGAGGTCGCGCGCCACCGCGGCGAAGTCTTCGTACACCAGATGCCTGTTCTCACGCATCGCCTGGGTGTGCCATGTCGGGCCGTACTCGCCCCCGCCGCGGATGTTCGCCAGCACATAGGTGCCGCCGCGGGCCAGCCACAGCCGGCCGAGCACACCGGCGTAACCCGGGGTATTGGCGACCTCGAACCCGCCGTATCCGCCGAGCAATGTCGGTCCCGGACCGGTCGAACCACGGTGGCCGACCACGAAGTACGGAATCTTCGTGCCATCGGCCGACGCCGCGAAATGCTGCGTGACTTCGATATCGGAGGCGTCGAAGAACGCGGGCGCGCTCTTGATCGTCGTCACCTCGCTGCCTGCCCGCCCCCACAGCAACTGCGACGGTGTATCGAATCCGCTTGAGTCCAGGAACATCTCGTCACCGTGCTCGTCGATGTCCACGAGCACGGTGTTGGTGTTCGGCGGGATGCCGGGGATCTCCGAGCGCTCCCACGTGCCGGGCGTGACGAGTTCCACGTGGCTCGACACGTCGACCAGCGTGACGAGCACCAGGTGGTCTCGCGTCCACGCGTAGTTATCCAGGCTGGAATGCTCGTCGGGTTCGAAGACGACGGTCAGCTCCCGGGTGCCGGAGAGGAATTCGTCGTAACGGACCGCCAGCAGCGAGCCAGGACGATAGGTGGTGCGGTCGATCGTCCACTCGGTGCGCGGGCGGATCAGCAGCCATTCGCGGTGCACCGACATGCCGGCATCGGTGGGTATCTCGATACGGATCAAGTCGTCGTCGCGAAGCTCGAAACGGTCGCGGTTGAAGAAGTCGAAAGACCTTGTGATGAACAGCCGCTCGAAACCCGGCGTCGAATCGTAGCCACCGCCGACGCTCACGTCCGAAGCCACACCCTCGAACAGGGTCTGGGCATTCTCGAGCGGCTCGCCGCGACGCCAGCGTTTGGCGATCCGGGGATAGCCGGACTCCGTCATCGAATCGGGGCCGAAATCGGTGCCCACCAGCACCGTGTCCTGGTCCTGCCATGCGACGCCGGACTTGGCTTCGGGTAGTTCGAACCCATCGGCAACGAATTGCCTTGTCGACATGTCGAATTCGCGCACCACGGTGGCGTCGGCGCCGCCCCTGGACAGCTCGATCAAAGCCAGACGGTGATCGGGTTCGAGGACGTCCGCGCCGGCCCAAACCCAGTTCTCATCTTCGGCGTCGGAGAGCGCGTCGACGTCGAGGATCACGTCCCAGTCGGGTTCGGCGGTGCGGTAGCTGTCCAGCGTGGTGCGCCGCCACACCCCGCGCGGATTGGCCGCGTCGCGCCAGAAGTTGTAGAGGTGATCGCCGCGCCGCCGCACGTACGGGATCCGCGCCTCGGTGTCGAGGACCTCGAGCGCTTCGGTACGCATCTGCTCGAAGCGGGGTCCGCCGAACTTGGCGATGGTCGGCTCGTTGTGCGCGCGCACCCAGTTCAGCGCGTCGTCGCCGGTGATGTCCTCGAGCCACAGATACGGGTCTTGCGCCACAACACCATTGTGGTCACCCGGCGTAATGTGAGCCCCGTTACACCCTTCCATCCGCGCTGTCAGAGAGGGAGTCGTCGATGACTGTCTATGCCCGTCCTGGTTCCACCGACGCCCTGATGTCGTACGAGTCGCGATATGGCAACTTCATCGGCGGGGAATGGGTGCCGCCTGCGTCAGGCGAATACTTCGAGAATCCGACGCCCGTGACCGGCCAGCCGTTCTGCGAGATCCCGCGCTCGAACGAGGCGGACATCGAGAAGGCACTCGACGCCGCGCACGGTGCGGCGACCGCGTGGGGCAAGACGGCCGCCGGCGAGCGCGCGAACATCCTCAACAAGATCGCCGACCGCATCGAGTCCAACCTCGAATCGCTCGCGCTGGCCGAGGCGTGGGACAACGGCAAGCCGATCCGCGAGACCCTGAACGCCGACCTGCCGCTGGCCGTCGACCACTTCCGGTATTTCGCAGGCGCCATCCGCGCGCAGGAGGGCTCGCTGAGTCAGATCGACGACGACACCGTGGCCTATCACTTCCATGAACCCCTCGGCGTCGTCGGCCAGATCATCCCCTGGAACTTCCCGATCCTGATGGCCACCTGGAAGCTCGCGCCCGCGCTGGCGGCAGGCAACGCCGTCGTCCTCAAGCCTGCCGAGCAGACCCCCGCGTCGATCCTCTACCTGATGAGCCTGATCGGCGACCTGCTGCCCGCCGGCGTCTTGAACGTCGTCAACGGCTTCGGTTTCGAGGCGGGCAAGCCGCTCGCGTCCAGCAACCGCATCGCCAAGATCGCGTTCACCGGCGAGACCACCACCGGCCGACTGATCATGCAATACGCATCGCAGAACCTGATCCCGGTCACGTTGGAACTGGGCGGCAAGAGCCCCAACATCTTCTTCAGCGATGTGATGGCCGCCAACGACGACTATCAGGACAAGGCGCTCGAGGGCTTCACGATGTTCGCCCTCAACCAGGGCGAGGTGTGCACCTGCCCGTCGCGCAGCCTGATCCAGGCCGACATCTACGACGAGTTCCTCGAACTCGCGGCGATTCGCACCAAGGCGGTCCGTCAGGGCGATCCGCTGGACACCGAGACGATGATCGGGTCGCAGGCATCCAACGATCAGCTGGAAAAGGTGTTGTCCTACATCGAGGTTGGCAAAGACGAGGGCGCTCGGGTGGTCACCGGTGGCGAGCGCGCGCAGCTCGGCGGCGATCTCAACGGTGGTTACTACGTGCAGCCGACGATCTTCGAGGGCAACAACAAGATGCGCATCTTCCAGGAGGAGATCTTCGGACCCGTCGTCGCGGTCACGTCGTTCAAGGACTACGACGACGCGATCGGCATCGCCAACGACACCCTCTACGGACTCGGCGCCGGGGTCTGGTCGCGCGACGGGAACACAGCGTATCGCGCGGGGCGCGACATCAAGGCCGGCCGGGTGTGGACTAACTGCTATCACGCCTATCCGGCGCATGCGGCGTTCGGCGGCTACAAGCAGTCCGGTATCGGCCGCGAGAACCACAAGATGATGCTCGACCACTACCAGCAGACGAAGAACCTGCTCGTGTCGTACTCCAACAAGGCGCAGGGGTTCTTCTGATCCTGACACTGGCGCGAACGTGGGTTACCCGCACATCAAGTGGCGATATGCGTGACGGTAACCCACGTTCGGCGGAGAGGACGCGATGCCTGAGACACCGCCTCGCGCGTTGATCACCCAGGCGGCCGCGGATCTGCTTGCGCGGCTGCAGGGGCGACACGGCGCGCTGATGTTCCACCAGTCGGGCGGATGCTGCGACGGGTCGTCGCCCATGTGTTACCCCGAGGGTGAGTTCCTCGTCGGCGACCGCGACGTGCTGCTCGCCGTGTTGGACGTCGGCGCCGGGGTTCCGGTGTGGATCTCAGGGCCGCAGTTCGAGGCGTGGAAACACACACAGTTGGTCATCGACGTCGTCCCCGGCAGGGGAGGGGGCTTCAGCGTCGAAGCGCCGGAAGGGATGCGGTTCCTTTCGCGCGGGCGCGCGTTCAGCAGCGACGAGAACGACCTGCTGAACGCCGCGGAGCTGGTGACCGGTACGGACTTCGCACTGGGCAAAAGGCCACCGCGGGCCGGTACGCACATCGTCGCGGAAGCCGTCGATGCGTGCTCGATTCCCGGGCGTGCCTCAAACGCCTAGCGTTTTCTCGGCGTTAACCTCAAAGGGTGATACCGCTGCCGCGCCCGCGGTTGCTGACCAGCGCTCTGCTGATCGGCACGGCGGTCGGGCTGCTACTCGGTATCGGCGCAAGCCTGGTGGTGACCGCCAAAATCCGGCCCGACGTAGTGATCGCTCTTGTCGTCGGCGTGCCCGGCGTGATCGGCATGCTGACGATCTTGTTGTCGCGCCGGCGGTGGCTGACGGCGTTCGGCGCCTTCGTCATCGCCATCTCCCCGGGCTGGTTCGGCGCGCTGGTGGCAATACAGACGGCGAATGGTGCTTGACGTGGACCGCGACCTGCTGATCGAAGACACCCAAGAGTTCACGCCATCGTGGGATACCGGCGAAGTCGACGCGCAACCCGACCCCGCCGACGCAGCGCCGTCGGAGCCGTCCCCCGCAAGCGGGAGTTCGCACCAGCCCGTACCGGCCCCTCCGGTGGTGGTGCCGGGCAACTACCAGTACCTCAAGCGCTGGCACTTCGTGCTGGTCGTGGCATGTATATGGGCGGTCGCGGCCGCTGCGGGATGGGGACTCTATTACTGGTGGTACCACTCGATCGACAAGACGGCGTCGGAGTTCGTGGTGCTGGTGTTCCTGATTCTGTGCACCGTGGTCGGCCTGCTCGTCGCAATGGTGCCCAGCAGGCCGATCGCGTCCGCTGTGGCCATCGCATTCACGTCGGCCCCGTTGGCAGCGACGGCGGGCGCCGCCGTGCTGCACGGTCTCTACTTCTGCGAATGGGCCACTCGCTGTTTCGTGGGGCTGATCCCTTACTAGAGTTGAGCGTGTGACCCACTATGACGTCGTCGTTCTCGGAGCCGGCCCTGGCGGATACGTCGCCGCCATCCGCGCCGCCCAACTCGGACTGAACACCGCAGTCGTCGAACCCAAGTACTGGGGCGGAGTGTGCCTCAACGTCGGATGCATCCCGTCCAAGTCGCTGCTCCGCAACGCGGAGCTTTCCCACATCATCACCAAGGAAGCCAAGCTCTTCGGCATCAACGGTGAAGCCACCATGGACTACGGCGTCGCGTACGACCGCAGCCGCAAGGTCGCCGACGGCCGTGTCGCCGGTGTGCACTTCCTGATGAAGAAGAACAAGATCACCGAGATCCACGGCTACGGGAAGTTCTCCGACGCCAACACACTCGAGGTCGACCTCAACGAGGGCGGCACCGAAAAAGTCACCTTCGACAACTGCATCATCGCCACCGGCAGCAGCACCCGATTGGTGCCCGGTACGTCGCTCTCGGAGAACGTCGTCACGTACGAGAAGCTGATCATGACGCGCGAGTTGCCGTCCTCGGTCGTCATCGCCGGCGCCGGGGCGATCGGCATGGAATTCGGCTACGTGCTCAACAACTTCGGCGTCGACGTGACCATCGTCGAGTTCTTGCCGCGGGCGCTGCCGAACGAGGACGCCGAGGTATCCAAGGAGATCGAGAAGCAGTTCAAGAAGCTGGGTGTCAAGATCCGCACCGGGACCAAGGTCGAGGCCATCTCAGATGATGGGTCGGCGGTCACCGTCACCGTCAGCAAGGACGGTGAGTCCGAAGAGATCAAAGCCGATAAGGTGTTGCAGGCCATTGGATTTGCGCCCAACATCGAGGGCTACGGACTGGACGTCACCGGCGTGGAGGTCACCGATCGCAAGGCCATCGGCATCGATGACTACATGCGCACCAACGTGCCGCACATCTACGCCATCGGCGATGTCACCGGGAAACTGATGTTGGCCCACGTCGCCGAGGCCATGGGCGTGGTTGCGGCCGAAACCATCGCTGGTGCAGAGACTTTGGCGCTTGGCGACTACCGGATGCTGCCGCGCGCCACTTTCTGCCAGCCGCAGGTCGCCAGCTTCGGACTCACCGAGGAGCAGGCCCGCGACGAGGGTTACGACGTCAAGGTCGCCAAGTTCCCGCTCACCGCGAACGCGAAGGCGCACGGTCTGGGTGATCCGAGTGGGTTCGTGAAGCTGATCGCCGACGGGAAGTACGGCGAGCTGCTCGGCGGTCACTTGATCGGGCATGACGTCTCAGAACTACTGCCGGAGCTGACTCTGGCGCAGAAGTGGGATCTGACGGTCAACGAGCTGGCACGCAACGTGCACACCCACCCGACGCTGTCGGAAGCCCTGCAGGAATGCTTCCACGGCTTGGCCGGCCACATGATCAACTTTTGACGGCGGCGATCTGGGTCGCCGGGATCGGCGGGTTGGTGGTCGGTCACGTCCTGTGGCTGGCCGGGATCACGGCTGCGACGTCCACCGCGACCGTCAGCTCGTGGGTGCTGTTGGTAGCGGCCGTTTCGTTCGTGGTCGGCGGCATCGTCGGTGCGCTCGGGTGGCGCGCATTCCAGCGGAAGTCGGACGTATGGGCGGCGTTCCTCTGGGGATTGCCGATCGCACCGGTCCTGCTCTCGCTGGTGGTCCTCGGCGTGACGTACCTGTAGTTCCGCCTGCTGGGTGACCCAACGAGCGTCAGCGCAGAGCCTCGATGAGGTCGGCAACCGTGTGGTGCGATTCAAGCGGATGACGAAGGCGGCCATGGGCATTCACGGCATAGATGTTGCGGCGCCCGTCTTTGGACTTGACCAGGTACCCGTCCTCGGTGAGATCAGTGAGGATCGTCTGCACGGCGCGCTCGGTGATGCCGATACGCACGGCGAGTTCGCGTGCGGTAAGGGGTTCTTCGCGCGCCAAGCAAAGTAGAACGTGTCCATGGTTGGTCAGAAATGTCCAGCCGCGGTGAGCAGCGGGCGCTGCTTTCGAGGGCATCGACCGTTGATCACGAGACTTCACGGCCATGCCGGAATGTTAACGCTTGGCTCGACGGATCAGGCCTTGACGTCCCGCTCCGCGTCGCGGCTTCGGCTGGCATGCAAACTCCAGAGGATCGAACCGGTGAGGGTGATGACGATGACGCCCAAAGTCAGTGGGATGGGCAGTTTGCCCACAGGCGTCTCGGAGAGGATCAGCTTGATTCCGGCGAAAGCGAGCAGTAGCGCCAGGCCATAGTGCAGCTTGGTGAATCGTCGGAGCAGTCCGGCCAGGCAGAAGTAGAGCGAGCGCAGACCGAGAACTGCGAACGCGTTGGCAGTCCACACCAGGAAGGTGCTGGTGGTGATGGCCAGCACCGCAGCCACGGAGTCGATGGCGAAGATCAGGTCTGTTGCTTCGACTGCGATCAACACGACGAACAGCAGCGTGGCCACTCGTCTGCCCTGGATGCGGGTGAACAACCTTGCGCCGTGGTAGCGAGAGTCGATGGGCACGATTCGGCGAACCAATCGAACCAGCAGGTTGCGTTCCGGGTCCATTTCCTGGTTGTTGTGAAGTGCCATCTTGTATGCGGTGTAGACCAGGAACGCGCCGAACACGTAGGCCGTCCAGAAGAAGGTGTTGAGCAACTCCACGCCGACGAAGATGAAGACCAGCCGAAAGATCAGCGCGCCGATGACGCCCCAGAACAAGATCTTGTGTTGGTAGCGATCTGGGACGGCGAAGTACGCGAAGATCATGGCGAACACGAATACGTTGTCGACCGAGAGCGCCTTCTCGATGAGATATCCGGCGTAGTAGGCGCCGGCGGCGTCACCGCCGTAGGTCCACCACACCACGGCGCCGAAGCCCAACCCCGCCGCGATCCACACCGTCGACCAGATCGCGGCTTCGCGGAAGCCGACGACGTGGTGATCGCGGTGCAGGATCAAATCGATTGCGAGCATGGTCAGGATGACGGCGCTCAAGGCGATCCAAGCCCACACCGGCACGTCCAACGACAACTGGTTCACAGTGTTGATTACCTACCCTCGGCTCGCGCATGGTCTCCGTAATATTTGTAACGAAATGTATATTACGAATTCTACTTCGTCAATTGGAGGCGCGACGTAGCGCGGAGGGCCGTGCGGGGCGGCTCAGTCGGGAAAGTCCAGCGGCACGTTCAACGTGGTGATGGTCGCGGCCAGCCCGTCGTACTGGGCGGCCAGCATGCAGAACTCGATGAGCTGTGTCTTGGTCAGGTGCCGGGCCAATACCGCCCACGTCTCCGGTGAGACGCCACGGGTGACGACGAACTCGTCCGTGGCGGTGATGAGTGCGCGCTGTCTCTCGGTCAGGCCGTCGGCGTCGGGACCTTCGAAGATCTTGGCCTGGATCTCGGGACCGATGCCGCGGCTGCGGGCCAGCCGACGGTGCTGCTGAAGTTCGTACTCGCAGTTGCGGAGGTGGCCGACCCGCAGGATCACGGTCTCCGAGTCGCGCCTCGACAGCTTGGACAGCATCCCCAGCAGCAGTCCGCTGTAGGGCAGCCAGGCCAGGAACAGAAGCCGGTGCTGGCCAAGCACGTTGAAGAGGCTGAACCTCGGCGCGCGGATCACCCTGGCGCCGAGCTTGGCGATCGCCCAATTGAGTGGCCCGAGTTCCTTGAATCCGCCCGGCGCTATGCGCGCGGGCTCGATTGCGCTCACCGTAGCGAGTCTAACTAGGACTGCTTGACCAGATAGGGCGACACAGTGCTGCGGTGCTCGTCGATGTCCAGTGCGCGGCCGAGCGCAGGGAAGGCCCGCTGCGGGCAGTTGTCCCGCTCGCAGACGCGGCAGCCGGCGCCGATCGGAGTCGAGTTGTCGCCCGACAGATCCAGGCCCTCCGAGTAGACCAGTCGGTGCGCGTGACGTAACTCGCAGCCGAGGCCGATCGCGAAGGTCTTACCCGGCTGGCCGTACCGATGGGCGCGGCGCTCGACCGTGCGGGCCACCCACATGTAGTTGCGCCCATCGGGCATCTGCGCGATCTGCACGCCGATCTTTCCGGGACTCGCGAACGTCTCGTAGACATTCCACAGCGGGCAGGTTCCACCGCTCGATGAGAAGTGAAAGCCCGTGGCGGACTGTCGCTTTGACATGTTGCCCGCGCGGTCGACTCGAACGAATGACAGCGGCACCCCCCGCATCGAGGGTCGTTGCAGGGTGGACAGTCGGTGCGCAATCGTCTCGAAAGAGACGGCGTAGAAAGCCGAGAGGCGTTCGACGTCGTAGCGGAACTTCTCGGCAACTTCGTGAAACTGCCGGTACGGCAACACAGTTGCGGCCGCGAAGTAGTTCGCGAGACCCAAGCGCGCGAGCACGGTCGACTCCTCGCTGGTGAAGTTGCCCTCGTCGACGAGCTTGTCGATCAGCCCACCGAACTCCAGATACGCCAGCTCGGCGGCCATCCTGAAGACCGTCTGCCCCGACGACAGGTGGCCGCTGATCTCCAGGGTCTTGGAAACCGGGTCGTATCGGTGCAACACCGTTCCGCCCAGGTCGATTTGCTGCTTGATGTGCACGCCGTGGACCCTGGTCAGCCGGTCGGCCAGCTCGCGCGTCAGCTCCGCGCGGTGCATCCGCATCCGGATCGTGAGGTCTTCGGCGGCGGTGTCGAGCTCGTGCAGGTAGTTCTGCCGCTGATAGAAGTAGTCGCGGACCTCCTCGTGCGGCATCGTGATCGCGCCGGACCCAGAGCTCAAGCCGCTGCTGTCGGAGTGCCTGTCCTCGGTTGCGGCGGCCAGCTGCGCGGTGGTCAACCGGTAGCGTCGGTGCAGGTTCACCATGGCGTGCGCGAGTGCCGGATGCGAGCTGACCATGTCCGAGATCTCGGCAAGATCGACGTCGATCGCCACGTCTCGATCGAGGGTCACCTCGCGCAGCTCGGCGACCAGCCGGGTGTCGTCCTCGGAGGCGAAGAACGTCGCATCCACCCCGAACACCTCGGTGATCCGCAACAGGACCGACACGGTCAGCGGACGTACGTCGTGCTCGATCTGGTTGAGATAACTCGGCGAGATTCCCAGCATCTGGGCCAGTGCCGCCTGGCTGTAGCCCCGTTCTCCGCGGAGTTGCCGGACACGGGAGCCGACGAACGTTTTGGCCACGTCAACCAGCGTAACGCCGGACTAGCACAGTTGCGAAGCATGCCTTCGCATTGTTGGCAGTTCAGGCGCTATGGCAGGATCGTTGGTCATGGGAGGCGAGCCGACTACCGGTCTGGCGAAGGTGATGATGCCTGTGCCCGATCCGCACCCCGATGTGTTCGACATCGAATGGCCCCTGCGCGTCGCCGACGTCGATCGCGCCGGCCGGCTCAAATTCGACGCCGCCACCAGGCACATCCAGGACATCGGCTCAGATCAGCTGCGCGAGATGGGGTACGAGGAAACCCACCCGCTGTGGATCGTCCGTCGCACGATGGTCGACCTGATCAGGCCCATCGAGTTCAAGGACATGTTGCGCCTGCGCCGCTGGTGCTCGGGCACGTCCAACCGGTGGTGCGAGATGCGGGTCCGCGTAGATGGGCGCAAGGGCGGATTGATGGAATCCGAGGCGTTCTGGATCAACATCAACCAGGAGACGCAGGGGCCGGCCCGCATCTCCGACGACTTCCTCGAAGGCCTGCAGCGCACCACCGATATCAATCGGCTGCGGTGGAAGGCCTATCTGAAGGCCGGCAGCCGCGAGGACGCGGACGAGATTCGCGACTATCCGGTTCGCGTCAGCGACATCGACATCTTCGACCACATGAACAACTCGGTGTACTGGTCGGTGGTCGAGGACTATCTGTTCAAGACACCCGAGCTTTTGAAGGCACCCTTGCGGGTGACGATCGAGCACGACGCCCCGGTAGGACTCGGCGACAAGCTCGAGATCATCACCCACGTTCATCGGCCCGGCACGACTGACAAATTCGGCGCCGAACTGTCGGATCGCACTGTTACAACGCTCACATATGCCGTTGGCGACGAGACCAAAGCCATCGCATCGATCTTCGCGCTCTGACGCCCTCTCCCTAACAGTACGACCGTACTGACGTGCACAAATCGGTTACCAGCAAGTAGCTTCTGAACCGTTTCAGGGAACTGCCACCTTCGCAACCTTTGCAACATGGGATGGCGGCTTGGCGAAAATTGGCAATCAAAACGGGTGGACCTGCGCGTATGGCGTGATGCATCCTCGTAGCAGCGGAACAGCCAAGTTTGTTGAGTATTAGCAAGCCGAGCCCCGCCGGCTATGCAAAGCGATTCGAAGGAGCAGCCATGTCCACTGTGGGCACGCCGAAGTCACCCGAACAGATCCAGCACGACTGGGATACCAACCCGCGCTGGAAGGGCATCACCCGTACGTACACCCCGGCCGACGTGGTCGCACTGCAGGGTTCCGTCGTCGAGGAGGCCACTTTGGCCCGCCGCGGCGCCGAGGTGCTGTGGAACCAACTGCACGACATGGAGTTCGTCAACTCGCTCGGCGCGCTGACCGGCAACATGGCCGTCCAGCAGGTGCGTGCCGGCCTGAAGGCCATCTACCTGTCGGGCTGGCAGGTCGCCGGGGACGCGAATCTGTCCGGTCACACCTACCCGGACCAGAGCCTCTACCCGGCCAACTCGGTGCCGCAGGTGATCCGTCGCATCAACAACGCGCTGCTGCGCGCCGACGAGATCGCCAAGGTCGAGGGCGACACCTCGGTGGAGAACTGGCTCGCCCCGATCGTCGCCGACGGTGAGGCCGGCTTCGGCGGTGCGCTGAACGTCTACGAGCTGCAGAAGGCGATGATCGCCGCAGGCGTTGCGGGGTCGCACTGGGAAGATCAGCTGGCGTCGGAGAAGAAGTGCGGCCACCTCGGTGGCAAGGTGCTGATCCCCACCCAGCAGCACATTCGCACCCTGACCTCGGCGCGCCTGGCTGCCGACGTCGCCGACGTGCCGACCGTCGTGATCGCGCGTACCGATGCCGAGGCCGCCACGCTCATCACCTCCGATGTCGATGAGCGGGACCGCCCGTTCATCACGGGCGAGCGGACCAAGGAAGGCTTCTACCGCGTCCGCAACGGTCTCGAGCCGTGCATCGCGCGCGCCAAGGCCTACGCGCCGTTCTCGGACCTGATCTGGATGGAAACCGGCACCCCGGACCTCGAGCTGGCCGCGAAGTTCGCCGAGGGCGTCAAGAGCGAGTTCCCCGACCAGATGCTGGCGTACAACTGCTCGCCGTCGTTCAACTGGAAGAAGCACCTCGACGACGCGACCATCGCGAAGTTCCAGAAGGAGCTCGGCGCGATGGGCTTCAAGTTCCAGTTCATCACGCTGGCCGGCTTCCACGCCCTGAACTACTCGATGTTCGATCTGGCCTACGGCTACGCCCGCAACCAGATGAGCGCCTACGTCGAGCTGCAGGAGCGCGAGTTCGACGCCGAAGAGCGCGGTTACACCGCCACCAAGCACCAGCGTGAGGTCGGTGCCGGCTACTTCGACCGGATCGCCACCACCGTCGACCCGACCAGCTCGACCACCGCGCTCGCGGGTTCGACCGAAGAGGGTCAGTTCCACTGAGCTTGTAAGCCCGCCGAGCAGACGCAAAGTCCCCTTCACGCGCGGCGTGTCGGGGGCTTTTGCGTCTGCTCGCCCTTCTGTTGGAGAGTGTGGACGTGAGCATTGAACGGGTCGGCGTCATCGGCGCCGGGCAGATGGGTTCGGGAATCGCCGAGGTGTCGGCCAAGGCCGGCGCGGATGTGCTCGTCTTCGAGCCGACCGACGAGTTGGTGACGGCGGGAAACCAGAGGCTCACCCAGTCGCTGGAACGCGCAGCCGCAAAAGGCAAGCTCAGCGAGGACGATCGCGACGCGGCGCTGGCCCGCCTGAAGTTCACCACCGACCTCGCCGACCTGGCTGACCGTCAGTTGGTAATCGAGGCGGTCGTCGAGGACGAGGCGGTCAAGGGCAAGATCTTCGCCGAGCTCGACAGGGTGATCACCGATCCAGATGCGGTACTCGCATCGAACACGTCGAGCATCCCGATCATGAAGATTGCTGCGGCAACGCAGAATCCGAGCCGAGTGCTGGGCCTGCACTTCTTCAACCCGGTGCCGGTGCTGCCGCTGGTCGAGCTCGTGAGCACGCTGGTCACGTCGCCTGAAGCCGCCGCGCGCACCGAGCAGTTCGCGAGCGAGGTGCTGGGTAAGAAGGTGGTGCGCTGCGGGGATCGGTCGGGATTCATCGTCAATGCGCTGTTGGTGCCGTATCTGTTGGCAGCCATCAGAATGGCGGAGGCAGGGGTCGCGACCGTCGAGGACATCGATACCGCGGTGGTCGCCGGGCTGTCACATCCGATGGGCCCGCTGCGGCTGTCGGATCTGATCGGGCTCGACACCATGAAGCTCATCGCCGACTCGATGTACGACGAGTACAAGGACGCGAATTACGCTCCGCCGCCGCTGCTCTTGCGCATGGTCGAGGCGGGACAGCTGGGCAAGAAGTCAGGTCGGGGTTTCTACACGTACTGATGGTCGAGCGCGGGTAACCGGGCGGCGAGATCTCAAGCCCCGGCGAGTCGCTTCTTCTCCGCCTCGACATCGAAATCGGCTGGGGGCCAAGATAAGCTCATCGACTCGAGGGCCTCGATCAACAGCTCGGTTATCGCCAGCCTGCTGTACCACTTTCGGTCGCACGGAATAACGTGCCATGGTGCGTAATCGGTCGACGTCTTGTCCAGCAGCGCCTGGTACGCCTCCTCGTACAGCGGCCACTTCAGCCGCTCGTCGACGTCGGCGGGGTTGTACTTCCAGTACTTGTCCGGGCGCTCCAATCGCTCGGCGAGCCGCGCCTTCTGCTCCTCGAGCGAGAGGAACATCGCGACCTTGATCAGCGTCATACCGCCATCGACGAGCGCCTTCTCGAAGGCGTTGATCTCGTCATAGCGCGCCCCCCACACATCGGGCGCGACGAGATTGTGCACCCGGACGATCAACACGTCCTCGTAGTGGCTGCGGTCGAAGACTCCGATGTGGCCGGCGGCCGGCAGGGCATTGCGAATACGCCACAGATAGTGGTGCGCCAGCTCTTCCTCGGTCGGCTTGCCGAAGCTGGTGTATTGGATGCCCTGCGGGTTACCGCCCCCCACAACATGTTTGACGATCCCGCCCTTACCCGCGGTATCCATGCCCTGCAGCACCAGCAGAATCGAGCGGGTGTCCCCGGAGCGGCTGTTGGCGTACAGCATCTCCTGCAGCTCGGCGAATCGTGCGTTGCGTTCGGCCTGCAGCGCCGGGGCGTCGGCCTTCTTACCCCGAAAGCCCGGTGTCGCACCGGTGTCGATGTCAGCAACCTTGTCGCCGTGACGGAACTCGAGATGGGTATGCGGCTCGTGGGTCCACAAGGACGGCAGGTGTGACTCGCTCATCAGCTCAGTCAAGCAGTTGCCGGGGCAAAACCGGTGAAGGATGCGGGTCCTGCCTGAATCTCTCCAGCGATCCGCCGACCTCGACGATGCCGCACAGCGCGCTCCACGACAGCATCGTGAGGTAGTCGATCAGCTCGTCGGAAGTCATACGTGGGTTCGACATCCACGAGTGCGTGGCCAGCTGCACGCCGCCAACGGTGTGATAGGCCCATGGCTCGACGCCACCGGTGTCCATCCCCGCCTCGGCCATGCGCCGCCGCAGCATCACCGCGAGCATGCGAGCGATGATCTGCTCCGAGCGCGCGACGGCTTGGCTCTTGGAGGCCGAGTTGTTCGCCATCACGAATTGATACGGCTCCGGCTCGGCGGCGACGGTTTCAACGTAGACCCCGATGATCCTGCGCGTCAGGTCGTAGCCGTCCAGGTTGGATGAGAGAGCCGCAGCCATATTCGGGATCAGGGTGGTCTGCGCGAACCGCATCATCACGGCGGTCGTCAGGTCGTTCTTGTCGACGAAGTAGCGGTAGAGAACCGTCTTGGACACACCGATCTCGGCTGCGATCTCGTCCATGCTGACGTTGCTGCCGCGGCGCCGAATCGCCTCCAGGGTGCCATCGACCAACTCATTGCGCCGTTCCACCTTGTGCTGGTGCCAGCGCCTCTTGCGTCCATCGGTCTTGATCGCGACGGACGAGATTTGTTCTGCCACGATCGCCGTAATCCCGTTCCCTAGTTCCCCTTGATAGTACGGGCGATCTTGCGTTCGAGCGTCGTCGGCTGGAACCGCCACTCCGCGGGTAGCGGATGATGTAGGTGTGGCACACAGACCGAGCGCCGGCAATCCGGCTCCGCGTAGCTTCGCCGAGTCGCTGGCGGGTGTCGACAGTGGCGCCGATGCCGAGCGCCAACGCGGCCTGCGGCGGATGAAGATCGTCGCGCTGTCGTTCCTCCTCGGCGCCACGGTGATCTTTCTCGTTTGCACCTGGGCGCAGTCCCGGGGGGCGGCGCCGTGGGTGGGTTATGTCCGCGCCGCGGCCGAAGCGGGCATGATCGGCGCGCTGGCCGACTGGTTCGCTGTCACCGCGCTGTTCAAGCATCCGCTGGGTATCCCGATCCCGCACACCGCGATCATCAAGCGCAAGAAAGACCAACTCGGCGAGGGGCTGGGGACGTTCGTTCGGGAGAACTTCCTGTCACCCGAGGTCGTAGAGGCCAAACTGCGCGACGCGGAGGTCGCCGGACGCCTTGGCAAGTGGCTCTCCGAGCCGGTGCACGCTCAGCGGGTAGCGGCCGAAACTTCAACGGTGCTGCGGGTTCTGGTGGAGATGCTGCGCGACGAGGACGTCCAGCATGTGTTGGATCGCATGATCATCAAGCGCATCGCCGAGCCGACGTGGGGCCCGCCGATCGGCCGCGTCCTGGCCACCCTGCTCGCCGAGGGCAGGCAGGAAGCATTGATCCAGCTGCTGGCCGACCGGGCCTTCCAGTGGTCGCTCAACGCCGGCGAGATCATCGAGCGCGTCATCGAACGCGACTCACCCACCTGGTCGCCACGCTGGGTGGACCACCTCGTCGGCGATCGCATCCACCGCGAACTCATGGACTTCACCGACAAGGTGCGCCGCAATCCCGACCACGAACTGCGGCGCTCGGCGACTCGCTTCCTTTTCGAGTTCGCCGACGACCTCCAGCACGACGAGGCCACGATTCAGCGCGCCGAGAACGTCAAGGAACAACTGATGGCCCGCGATGAGGTCGCGCGGGCGGCGGAGACGGCGTGGAGTGCTGCCAAGCGGATCATCCTCGAATCGGTCGACGACCCGTCGTCGGCTCTGCGGACCCGCATCACCGACTCGGTCGTGCACATCGGTGAATCGCTTCGCGACGATGCCGACCTCCGCGACAAGGTCGACCGCTGGATCATCAGAGCGGCTCAGCATCTCGTGTCGGAATATGGGGTGGAGATCACAGCGATCATCACCGAGACCATCGAGCGCTGGGACGCGGACGAGGCCAGTCGCCGCATCGAATTGCATGTGGGTCGTGACCTGCAGTTCATCCGTATCAACGGCACAGTGGTCGGTTCACTTGCGGGTCTGGTCATCTATTCGATAGCTCAGCTACTCTTCTGACCTGCGCTAACTAGTGCTTGCAAAAGTTAGCACCCCGTCGTACCGTTGGGCGTGTCGTTACCGGTTACCCGATACTTGAAGGGGGTCACGCATGCCGCAGGATGAGAAGATCGCCGCAGTGGTGTCCAACGCTGCACAGGACATCGGCACCTTCATTCGCACGCAGCGCGAGGCCGCCCAGGTATCGGTACGGCAGTTGGCTGAGAAGGCCGGCGTCAGTAATCCCTACCTCAGTCAGATCGAGCGGGGATTGCGGAAACCGTCCGCCGATGTGCTCAACCAGATCGCCAAGGCGTTGCGGGTGTCCGCGGAAGTTCTCTACATAAGGGCGGGAATCCTGGAGCCCAGCGAGAACAACGAAGTCCGCGATGTCATCATCACCGACTCGGCGATCACCGAGCGGCAGAAGCAGGTGCTGCTCGAGATCTACACGTCCTTCGTCCAGCAGAACGAGGCCCAGCACGACGAGGGCCAGCAGAACGAGGACCTGCAGATCGAAGCCGCCCGCGTTCAGACGGACGAGGAGCAGACGACTGAATAGAAATTCGCACCGGATTTAGTCCAACCGAACCGTCCGTTTGAAGTTTTGAACACCAAATCTCCAGAAAGTGAAAGGAAACACCGAGATGGCTAAGAACACCCCGGCCAAGAACAAGAACCAGCCGACCGCTGACGACCTGAAGACCCCGCTGCTTGCCGCAGTCGGCGCTGCCGATCTGGCCCTCGAACGCGTCAACGAGATCGTCGCGGCCCTGCGCGAGCGTGCCGAAGACGCGCGCAGCGACGCCGGGACCCGCGTGGAAGAGACCCGCGCCCGGGTGACCAAGCTGCAGGAAGAGCTGCCCTCGCAGGTCGGCGATCTGCGCGAGCGCCTGAGCTCCGAGGAGCTGCGTAAGTTCGCCGAGACCTACGCCGAGGCCGCGCAGACCTCCTACAACAAGCTGGTCGAGCGTGGCGAGGCCGCCCTCGAGCGCCTGCGCAGCCAGCCGGCTCTCGAAGAGGCCGCCGGTCGCGTCGAGCGCTACTCGGACCAGGCCGTCGAGCTGACCCAGGAAGCGTTGGGCAACGTCGCCACCCAGACCCGTGCGGTCGGCGAGCGCGCCGCCAAGCTGGTCGGTGTCGAGCTGCCGAAGAAGGCCCAGAAGGCCGCGGCGCCCGCGAAGAGCGCCGCCAAGAAGGTGCCGGCCAAGGCCCCCGCCAAGAAGGCCGCCGCCAAGAAGGCTCCGGCCAAGAAGGCCCCGGCCAAGAAGGTCACGCAGAAGTAGCATTTCGGCACCTGGTCGCCCAGCTGGGCGACCAAGAGTCGACCAGGGGACGTAGCCCGCATACGCTTGGAGCGTGCAGCTCCAAAACTTGGCGGGTTACGTCCTCTTACTGTTGGCGGTCGTCGTACTGGCCTTCACCCTCTATGCCTTCGTGCACGCCGCCATGCAGCGGCCCGACGCGTATACCGCCGCGGGCAAGCTCACCAAGCCGGTCTGGCTTTTGATCATCGGCGGTGCAGGCGCCTTCGCCCTGCTCACGAGCCTCGCCGGAGTCTCCGTTTTCGCGATTGCGATCGCTGCTGTCGCGACCGGTATCTACCTCGTCGATGTGCGGCCGAAGATCCTGGAAATTCAAGGGAAGTCCCGTTAACCGGCGCTTCGTCGCGGCTGCGGTCGCGACGGTCTTCGTACCCCTCACGTTCGCGCCCGCCGCCCCGGCCAATCCGGCGCCCGCGCCGCCCTACGTCGACCACGTCGAATGGGCGAAGTTCGGCGACCTCTCGAGTCTGCGGGTGTATCCGACCGCTGCGGGGCGGCAGGCGTCGCTGGTCGCGACCGTCGACACCGAGGCCGCCGCATGGCAAGAGGTGCTGGCCCTGTCGCCCGACGCCGCGATGCCCGGAATGTACGAACAGTTCGTCTGCCACTGGGAGTTGGCCGAACTCGGCCGCCCCGGGAAGACCAGTTGGAATCTCGAGCCGTGGCGGCCCGAGGTCGATGACGGCACGTTGATCGCGACGGGCTGTAATCCCGGCGGGACCGAGGAACCGTTTTAGTGCGCGACTTTTGCCGCGATGACGTGGCTGCGCTGATCGATCACACTCTGCTCAAACCCGAAGCCACCGAACACGACGTTGCGCGACTGGTTGAGGAAGCGACCGAACTCGGGGTGTACGCGATCTGTGTGTCACCGTCCATGGTCGCCATCGCGGAGCGAGCCGGCTCGGGCGCCAAGCCCATCGCCGCGGTCGTCGGATTCCCTTCGGGCAAGCATCTTTCGGCAATCAAGGCCGAGGAGGCGCGCGCTGCGGTATCCGACGGGGCCGCTGAGATCGACATGGTGATCGACATCGGCGCCGCGGTGTCCGGCGACTTCACCGCGGTAGGGGCCGACGTCGCCGCGGTCCGGTCGGCGATCGGCGGCGACGTCGTCCTGAAGGTGATCGTGGAGTCGGCGGCGTTGCTCAGCATCGTCGGAGAGGATGCGCTGGTGTCGGCGTCCAGGACCGCCGCGGATGCCGGCGCCGACTTCGTGAAGACTTCCACCGGGTTCCATCCGGCGGGGGGCGCGTCGGTGCGCGCGGTGGAGCTCATGCGCGGGGCTGTCGGCCCTAGTGTCCAGGTCAAGGCCAGTGGCGGTATACGTACGACGGCCGATGCGGTGTCGATGCTCGACGCCGGCGCGACCCGGCTGGGACTGTCTGGGACTCGGTCAGTACTGGACGGATTGAAGGGGGCGGACCGCGTTATTGACGCAAACTAGTATTATTTGCTGAGTTCGATTTACGAGTGTGCCAAAAGTGTGCGAAGATCTAGATCAAGCTCACCTATTCCGCAGGTGATAATCCGATAGGATGGAAAGATGACGACCGACAATCGTTTGCTTCGTCGAGTTTCAGCAGTTGCGGGCATTGGGGCCATCGCCGCGATGGGCTTCTTCACCGCCTCGTGCGCCCAGGAAGAGGAAGAGGCGCCCGAAACCACCACGACCACCACCACCACGACCACGACATCCGCCGCGCCGGTCGAGCCGACCGAGAAGGCCCCCCGTCTCGAGCCGGGCGGACCGAACCCGTTCTCGCCGAGTGTTGTTGCGCCGCCGGCACCGGAGGCCACGCCTGGCCGCCATCGCTAAAAGGCGACGTCGGCTCTCGGCACTCGTCGCCGCAGCGGCGCTGACCGCCACCAGCTTCAGCGCCGCTTGCGCGCGGCAATCTCCCGACCTGATCACGGGTCCCTACGCAGCACTGCTGGCGAGTTCGGCCGACCTCGGCCCGTCGCGTTCTGGTGACACCCAACTGACCGTCACGCTCGCAGACCCGTCGCAGGCGCAGGCATTGACCCGATGGGCCGGTGATCAGGGCCTGTGGGTACGTACCCGCCCCGGTGACGGCTGGGCCATCGTCGAGGGTCCGGCCGCTGAGGTGGCACGGGCATTCGACGTACCCATCCATGACTACCGCGGCCGCAAGGGCCAGGTGTTCTACGCGTCCACTCACCAACCGTCGATACCGTCACCCCTGCGTGGCGTGGTGGCGGGGGTGGGCCGGATCAACAGCTACACCCCGCACCAGATGAAACGCCCCGGGTTCCTGCCCCTTGATGTGCGGTGGGGTGGGCTGACCCCCGACGGTCTGCTGCAGGTTTACAACGCCGACCCGCTGGCGGAGCAGGGCATCACCGGTAAAGGCCAGACGATCGTGTTCTTCGCGTTCGACAGCGCCGACCAGGAGGACTTGGACCTCTTCGCCGACACCTCCGAACTGCCCCGCTTCACCCCGGTGATCGTCGGCGGCAAGCCCGAGCAACAGCACGGCGAAACTGCGATGGATCTTCAAGTGGCACATGCGATTGCGCCGGATGCCCGGCTCGTCGTGGTCAACGCCCGGCCCACGGTCTCCGGCGACGGCGCCTTCGAAAAGATCGGCAAGATGTTCGAAGAGGCCGACCGCCAGTTCCCCGGGGCGGTGTGGAGCCTGTCGATCGGATGGGGTTGCGACAAGCTGGTCACCGCGGCGGATCTGGCGCCGGTGGCGGCGGCGCTCGAAAGGGCGCAGCGTCGTGGCACCTCCGCGTTCGACGCGAGCGGCGACAACGCGGGCCTCGAGTGCAAGGCCAGCGACGCATGGTCGGCCCCACCGGGTCCCGATGACATTGGCGTGGACGCGGTCTCGTCGATACCGGCGATGACGACGGTCGGTGGCACGACGTTGTCGACGAGCCCTCGCGGCGATTGGGTGGGCGAACGCCCATGGGTGGATTCACCGCTGTCGCAGGGCTCGACCGGTGGTGTGTCGGTACTGTTCGAGCGCCCGCAATGGCAGAGCCAGTTGCACATCGAGCAGGACACCCAGCGTCGCCGCCTCGTGCCCGATGTCGCGGCGGTCGGGGATCCCTTCACCGGGGTCAGATTCATCTACAAGCAGACCGAGGTGCTCGGCGGCGGCACGTCGCAGTCGGCGCCGATCTGGGCCGCGATGACCGCGCTGATGAATCAGTACCTCGTCGAGCGCGGCGGCCATCAGATCGGGAACGCGAACCCGCTGCTATACCGCGTGGCCGCCGGTTCTTATCTACCGGGATTCCGTAACGTGGGCCGCGGCGGGAACGCGGTCTACTACTCGAACCCCGGCTACGACCTGGTGACCGGACTGGGTAGCCCGAACATCGACAATCTCGCCCGCAATATCCTCGGACTCCAGAAGGGGGTGGCGCCTCGGTGAGCAGCCCAGGTGGCTCGTCCACCATGGTTTGTCGGGCGTGCGAAACCGAAGTACCCGACGCGGGCTTCTGTGGCCGTTGCGGCGCGAAACAGGCCGGCGGACAGGGGCGTTTGCGCCTCGGCGCATACGCGGTCGCCCCGCACGAACACACGCTGCTGCCGTACTTCGTCACGTCGCTTTTCCCGCAGCTGTCGCAGCGGTCGCACATTGCCTTTCGGGTGGGGCTGGCGGTGCCGCTCCTCGGCGTAATCGGTTTCGCATTGCTGCGGTGGCAGGCACCGCTGATCACGGTGGGCGCCCTCGGGCTGCTGATCCTGTTCGTGCTGTTTCTGCGCGAGTCCGACGTCGATGACGACCTGCCGCGCGGCTTGTTGACGCTGACCGCCGCGCTGGGAATCGTCTTGGGTGTCGGCTGTGCCTACGCCGTCAACGAGTTCGTCCCCGACGACTACGTCTTGACGCTGGGAAGCGAGTACACCACACAGACGCTGTTCGACAAGGCGCTCGTGATCGTAACCCCGGTGTTCTACGCGCTGCTGATGCTGATTCCGACGGTGGTGATTCGGCTGATCCAGCGCGGACCGCGGGAGTCGTTGGACGGCTACGTAATCGGGGCACTCGGGTCGATCAGTTTCACCTCCGCGGCGACGCTGACGCTGCTGTCTCCTCAGTTCGAGACGGGGATCAGGGCCAGCGACCGAGCGGTCGACACCTTGGTCGTGCAGGCCGGAATTCAGCTCATCGCCGTCCCTTTGACGGCGGCGATGCTCGGCGGGTTGTTCGGGATGGCACTGTGGTTCGGCCGTCGGACCCTCATCGCGATCAGCGTGCTGCTGATCCTCGGCTTGTACGCCCTGTTCGGCGTGATGGATCTCAAGACGATTCCGATATTCGTGGAGTTGGTGCTCTACCTGTTCATCGCGCTGTTCGCCGTGATCGCGCTCAGGCTCGGCGTCCAGTTCGTCCTGATGACCAAGGATCACGACCCGGGAACCCACATCGGGTTTCTGCGCTGCTTTCACTGTCACCGCGTCGAACCCGACATGCCGTTCTGCCCCAATTGCGGGGTCGCAACGCATGCGGCATCGGAATCCTCGCGCGATGTTCGACGCACCGCACACGATGTCGAGACCGCGCCGGTGCGTCGCCCGAGCCATGCCCGTCTGATGACGGCGCTGGCCATCGGCACGGCCGTCGCGGCGGCCGCGGGCATCGCCGCCGCGTTTGCGTCGACGCCCCCGGTGGTCGCCTATCAATGCCCGCCCGACTGCGGACGTCCGCCGATCTACGAACCGATCGAATCGTATCCGCGTTACGTCTCCGAAGACGGCGCGTTTTCGGTCCAGTACCCGGGGCCGGGAACGGCTTACGTGGCAACCCTGCAGCCGGATGGCGTCGAGTTGAAATTCACCGGCGGCGACACCGGCACCATGGAGCTGTTCGGCCAGCCCGCCGAGGGTAAGACAGCGAAGCAGATTACGGAAAGCCTTGTTGCCGAACACTTCCCGAACGCGACCGTTGATTATCAGATCCCCAACGCCATGGTCGGCTACGAGCCCGGGTATGGCGTCGTCTATGACGACTATCCGCAGGACGCCCGCGGTTCGTTCACCCGGCTGCGGCTCCTCGTCATGGTCGCGGTCAAGAACGACTATGCGTTGGCTGCGGCCGCGATCGGACCGTACCGCGAGTTCACCCGGGACGACGGACCGGGCCACCCATCCGCGGCGAACCTGCAACTTGCCATGGATATGGGCAAGTACGTCAACAGTTTTCGGTGGACAGAGCCGGAGGACTGACCGTCAGATGTTCGAGAAGCAGGAGTCTTGCTCGCTCCTGGGAATCGTCGCGTTCTGGGTGGAGAACTGGGTTTCGACGCCCGCGTCCGTCACCTTCACCGAGTCGGCCTTGATGTCCATCGGCAGCTCCTGCTCCAACTGGGCGGTGAGCGAGTCGAGTGCGGGCTGAATCGTCTCCCGCGGCAACGTGAAACCGAGTCCGGTCAGCTCCGTCACCTCCAGCGTGAGAGCGCCGTTCTTGACCGTCGGCTTGGTGACGATGCTGCCGAGCGCCGCCTCCAACTCGACCGTGCCATCGGACGGGTTGGTCGTGACGCCGGAGATCAACGATCCGACCAGCGGAATGGCGTCCTGAATGGACTGCGACATGCCGGCCGATGTCCAGTCGATCTTCGCGACGAGCGACCCGATCGTGCCGCCGCCACCGGAGCCGGCGTCTTCATTCAAGTTGACGTTCTCGACGGTCACGTCGGCTTTCATGCCCTGCAGACTGCCGATCTGATTGCCGGCGGTTTCAATGTGCAGGCTCGAATAGTGCCTGGACATGTGCTGTATCAGGAAGGGCGGCATGAAGGCGAACGACACCTCGGCCTTGTCCTCGACAAGACATTCGACGGCGGAGGCGACCCTGGTCTCGCCTTCATTGCGGGCGTACAGCTCGACGCCGATCAGCGCTGCCGCGACCACCGCGACGACGATGACCAGCGTCAGAACGATGGACAGCGGGTCGCGAAGGAAGCCCTTCGACCGCTTCGCGGGGGTGGGCTCCTCCTGCTGCGGCGCCGACGTCTGCGGCCCAGGAGGCCCCTGGGGTGGCGGCGCGGAGTAACCCGGCGGCGGCCCCTGGGGCGGCTGTTGCGGGTAGTCCTGGCGGCCCTGCGGGTACTGGGGCGGTCCCTGTGGCCGTTGCGGCGGGCCCTGCGGCGGTCCCTGCGGCTGGTTGCGGCCGTCCCAAGGGTCTGTCATCCCCGCGATTCTGCCTTACGCCATAGGTGATCTGTGCGGTTGTGCATGACCGCGATGGTTTCGCGGACCTTCTGGGCCGCATCGAGGTCGATATCGGTGACGAGCAGATCCGGATCGTCGCCCGCCGATGCGACGACCTCGCCCACCGGAGACGCGACGACGCTGCCGCCCACCCCGGTGGGCCCCAGCGACGCGATTTCGTCGCCCGGATAGGCCTGATCGACCGCGGCGACGAAGCCCGTCGTGTCGATCGCGCGGGCGCGGGCCAGCAGCGTCCACTGGTCGAGCTTGCCGGCACCGGTGCCCCACGATGCGTGGACGGTGATGAGTTGTGCTCCGCGGCGGGCCAATTCGATGTACAGCTCGGGGAAGCGGACGTCGTAGCACAGGGTGAGGCCGACGGTGACGGGGCCGGAGTCATCGTCGACAGTGATCACCACGGGCTCGCGGCCCGGCGCCACGGTATTCGACTCGGTGAACCCGAACGCGTCGTAGAGATGGATCTTGTCGTAATGGGCGTCGACTCCCGGTCCCGTCGCGATCAGGGTGTTGGTGACCCGCGTCCGCCCATCTCGGGTGTCGGCGGGAACGAACATGCCTGCGACGACGACGATGCCTGTGCGCTCGGCGATCTGCCGCACTCCCGTCGCCCATGGGCCGTCGAGCGGTTCGGCGATCGAGGCCAGCGAAGCGCCGAACCGGCACATCGTCGCCTCCGGGAACAACACCAGCCGCGCACCCGCGTCGGCTGCGCGTCGGGTGTAGTCCTCGACCAGGGCGAGGTTGGCCGCGGGGTCGGTGCCGCTGCGGATCTGTGCCAGGGCCACGCGCATGGTCACCAGCGTAGGACGTTCAGGGGAGGGGATTCGGCGCCACCGCCTGCCACGGCACCGTGAGCACGCCGTCGCGCATCCGTCGTCGCGGCGGGTCGACCTGGAAGCCGCTGTTGCGCAGGAGATCCAGCATTGCCCGCCAGCGCACCCTCGGGCCGAAGACTCCGTGGCCCGCGACGCTGGCCCACGCGCGATCGGCCGCCGCGAGCAAAGCATGGATCGGCTGACCGTCGACGTTGTGATGGATCAGCACCTTGGGCAGCCGGACGGCGAGATCGGACGGGCGCTCGATGGCGAACGGATCGCAGGCCAGCGTGAGGCTCAGCGGACCGTCGGCGTCGAGCAGCACCCAACAACAGAGTCTGCCGAGTTCATCGCACGTGCCGTCGACGATCAGACCGCCAGGGGCCAACTGGGCTTGCATGGTCGACCACGCCTCGGCCACCGCGTCGACGGGATATTGACGCAGCACGTTGAATGCGCGCACCAGGGCGGGGCGCCGCCCGGCCAATTCGAAACCGCCGAGGGCGAATTCAACGGTGTCGCCGACGGCGGCTCGTGCCGACGCGACTCGTTCGGGATGGATTTCGAGGCCGATGACCCGAACGTCGTTACGCACCATCCGCAGTCGCTCGGCCAGTTCGAGAGTCGTCACCGGCAGCGCACCGTAGCCGAGGTCGATGACCAACGGGTCGGCGGCGGACAGCAGTGCGGCGCGCACCCGTCGCGAATGCACCAACCAGCGATCGCTGCGCCGTAGCCGGTTATAGCCGGTGGTGCCTCGCGTGAGCTGTCCAATCGGGGCAGCCATGAATTCAAGCTTAAGCCGGTGGGTGCCTCGAGCCCCGCACCACGCCGCAGGCGCCGCCTAGGTGTTCTCGGCGATCCACACCGTGGTGAAGCGCTGCTCATGGATGAGGAGGTCGACGAGTTGACTGCCGATGAAGTTCTCGATCTTGCCGCCGACGAGCGGAATGTTCACCTCGACGGTGGCATTGAAGTCCAGCCTCGAGCCGGTGCCGGGATTCGCCGGGACCAAGGTCGCGCTGCCACTCAGTTTTGCCGGTGCATCGTGAATTCTGAGATTGACGGTCGCCGCCGCCTGACCGTCGCGGAACGGCGACCACACCTCTTCGCGGATCAACGTCAGGTCCCCGCGATGGAACTGCTGAACCACACCCGGCAACCGGTTGGCGAGGATCTTCTGCGTGGTCACGACGTCGATACCGCCGTCGTCGCCGAGGATCAGCCTGTCCAGCGAGTAGGCGTCCGCGCCGGACTCCGTCAACCTGGCCATCCAGTACCGCTCTTCCCGGAATGCGCGGTGGACCTGTTCGACCGAGCCCTCGTACTCGGTGGCCATGTCGAATGAACGCGGCATAGCTGGCCACGCTACCGTTACCGCCCGTGGTCACCTCGCTCATCGGCGGCGCGTCCGTCTCCGAGGCGGTGCCGTTGGCGCCGCTGACCACCCTGCGCGTGGGACCCGTTGCGCAACGGCTGATCACCTGCGACACCACCCAGAAGGTCGTCGACGTGACGCGCGCGCTCGGCCCCGACAGCGATGCCCTCGTGCTCGCGGGTGGATCCAACGTCGTGCTGGCCGACGACCTCACCGACCTCACCGTCGTCCTGCTCGCCAACACCGAGATCACCGTCGAGGGCAACGTCGTGCGCGCGGAGGCCGGAGCGGCGTGGGACGACGTCGTCGTGACGTCGCTTGCACACGGGCTGGGCGGGCTGGAATGCCTGTCCGGTATCCCGGGTTCCGCCGGTGCGACACCGGTTCAGAATGTCGGCGCGTACGGTGCCGAGGTCGCCGACACGATCAGCCGGGTGCGGCTGCTCGACCGCCGTACGGGGGAGGACTCCTGGGTCGCACCGTCGACGCTGCAGTTCGGCTACCGCACCAGCGTCCTCAAGCATTCCGGCGCCTCGATCGTGCTCGAGGTGGAGTTCGAATTGCGCCCCGACGGGCTCAGCGCACCGATGCGCTACGGTGAGCTCGCCAATACCCTTGGTGCAGAACCGAATTCGCGGATCGACGCCGCCCGTGTGCGGGACGCGGTGCTGGCGTTGCGGGCCGGCAAGGGCATGGTGCTCGACGAGGCCGACCACGACACCTGGAGCGTCGGCTCGTTCTTCACCAACCCCGTCGTCGACCAAGAAGTCTTCGAGCGGCTCAGGGGCAGCGTCGACGGAGTCGTGCCCAACTATCCGGCCCCCGACGGCGTCAAGCTGGCCGCAGGATGGCTTGTGGAGCGTGCGGGCTTCGCCAAGGGCTTTCCGGGCAACGACGCTGTAGCGCGGCTGTCGACCAAGCATGCGCTGGCTGTGACCAATCGGGGCAAAGCGACGACATCTGATGTGATTACGCTGGCCAGGGCGGTACGCGACGGTGTCAGAACGACATTCGGGATCGAACTCACCCCCGAACCAATTCTGATTGGCGCCGCTCTCTAGGTACGCTGGGTCCACGTGAGCCCAGCCGATGCCGTGCCCTTTGCGCCGGCTATATCCAGGCGACGCGCCTTGACCGCGTTGGCGGTCGGCGTCATGGCGCCGGGCGCTCTGGCGGCCTGCTCCAGGGGGTCCCTGCCCTCAGCCGGTGAGGCGATCGCACCGCCCGCACCGTCGCTGAGTTTCCAACCCACCGACGCCACCGCTGACGTGGTGCCGACCGCGCCCGTCGGGGTCGAGGTCCGCGACGGCTGGTTCCAGCGCGTCGCGCTGACGAATCCGGACGGCAAGGCCGTCGCGGGTGCGCTCAACCGCGATCGCACCGCCTTCAACATCACCGAACCGCTTGGCTACGGCGTCGAGTACACGTGGAGTGGCTCGGTGGTCGGCCGTGACGGCAACGCGCAACCTGTCGCAGGCAGCTTCACCACCGTGAACCCCAGCGCTCAGGTCAGCGGCCGGTTCCAGCTCGCCGACGGTCAAGTCGTCGGCGTCGCGGCGCCGATCATCATCCAGTTCGACGCGTCGATCAGCGACAAGGCGTCCGTCGAGAAGGCGGTCAAGGTCACCACCGAACCGGCCGTCGAGGGCAGCTGGGCATGGCTGCCCGACGAGGTCGGCGGCTCGCGCATGCACTGGCGTACCAAGGATTACTACCCTGCGGGCACGAAGGTGCACGTCGACGCGAAGCTCTACGGGGTTCCGTTCGGCGACGGCGCGTTCGGCGCGGCGGATTCGACGTTGACGTTCGAGATCGGCCGCCGTCAGGTGGTCAAGGCCGAGGCGTCGTCGCACCGCATCCAGGTGCTCGACGCCGGCGGCGCGGTCATCATGGACTTCCCGTGCAGCTACGGCGAGGGCGACCTGGATCGCAATGTGACGCGCAGCGGCGTGCACGTCGTCACCGAGAAGTACGAAGACTTCTATATGACCAACCCCGCAGCCGGATACGCCAACATCCGCGAGCGGTTCGCCGTTCGGATCTCGAACAACGGCGAGTTCATCCATGCCAATCCGGCCAGCCTCGGTTCGCAGGGCAACTCGAACGTCACCAACGGCTGCATCAACCTGTCCGAGTCCGACGCACAGCAGTATTTCAACAGTGCGATCTACGGCGATCCGGTCGAGGTCACCGGGACGCGGATCCAGCTGTCCTATGCCGACGGCGACATCTGGGACTGGGCGGTCTCCTGGGACGAGTGGACGTCAATGTCCGCGCTGTCGGACCAGGCTTCACCGGCGGGAATTCCCAGCACCGCTCCTGCCACGCCGTCAGGTGCGCCTGAGCCCGCCGGCGCAGGCCGCCCCGGCGGCTAGGTCTGGCTCCGACGCAATGTCGTGCTGACAGCGCGGTCGAGGCTATATGTGCACGGCGACGCTCTCAGGCCGACATTGTGATCGGATGACTTAGGTGCGGCGGTTGAACCGCGATCCGCTCGCTCCGCTGACCTGGTCACGCGGCCGCACCACGATCAGATCGAGGTCGACGTGCGACGGGCGTGACGCGACGAATCCGATCACCTCGGCGATGTCCTCGGCCAGCAGCGGTGTGACACCTTCGTACACCTTGGCGGCGCGCTCCTCGTCACCGTCGAACCGGCGCAGTGAGAAGTCGGTCTTCACCATGCCCGGCGCAACTTCGGTGAGCCGCACCGGCTTTCCGAGCAGCTCGCTGCGCAGCGTGCGATGCAGTACGCCCTGGGCGTGTTTGGCCGAGGTGTAGCCGCCGCCGTAGTCGTAGATCTCGACAGCCGCGATCGAGGTGACCGTGACGATCAGCCCGTCGCCCGAGTCGATCAGCTTCGGCAGCAGCGCGCGGGTGACCCGCAGAGTGCCCAGAACATTGGCCTCCCACATCCACCGCCAGTGCTCGATGTCGGCCTCTGCCACCGGCTCGAGTCCGCGCGCGCCGCCGGCGTTGTTCACCAGCACATCGACCCTGTTCAGGCTGTCGGCCAGGGCGTTGACGGCGTCGGAATCAGTGACGTCGGTCACAATCGCGGTCCCACCGATCTCGTCGGCCAGGGCCTGGATCGGCTCGGCGCGCCGGGCTGCGCAGACCACATGAAAGCCAAGGGCGGCAAGGGTTCTCGCGGTCGCTGCACCGATACCGGCGCTGGCGCCGGTCACCACCGCGACCCGCCTGTCGGTCTCTGGTGTCGTCATGGGCCCAACTTTAGTTGGCGTGCTAAATTCGCCGCGTGTCCAGGAGTCAGGCTGCCCGCATCACGCGGCACTGTTGTTGTTGCGCACTTCGCCGCTCCTGATTCCGCTGTCCTGATGACAGTCCCCGGGTGTGGCACCGACCCCCCGGCCGACTTCACAAAAGGACACTCCCGTGCGCACCGTATCTCCCACTCTCCATAAGCCCCCCGCTCACGCCAAGCGCGCTCTGCTTGCACGTCATCACGTCGTGGCGCCCTCGCTGCGGGTAGCCGAGGCGGCCGCGGGCTCCGTGTTCAGCGCCGCGCGCCTGCGCGGCCCGATCGCGCGTGACGTCATCGCGCAGGTCACCGGACTGAGCATCGCGACGGTCAACCGACAGGTGACGGCGCTGCTCGATGCGGGAGTCCTGCGGGAGCGCGCCGACCTGGCGGTCGCCGGAGCCATCGGCAGGCCGCGAGTTCCCGTCGAGGTCAATCACGAGCCCTATCTGACCTTGGGCATCCACATCGGTGCGCGCACCACCAGCATCGTGGCCACCGATCTGTTCGGCCGGACGCTCGACGTCGTCGAGACGCCGACGCCGCGTGCCCCGCAGGCCGCCGCGCTGGCCTCGTTGGCCGCCAGCGCCCGCCGCTACCTCAGCCGTTGGCACCGCCGCCGCGCACTGTGGGTCGGCGTGGCCGCGGGTGGCGTCGTCGACAGCGCGACGGGTTACCTCGATCATCCGCGGCTGGGCTGGTCGGAGGCTCCCGTCGGGCCGGTGCTCGCCGAAGCGCTCGGCCTGCCCGTGTCGGTCGCCTCCCACGTCGACGCGATGGCCGGTGCCGAACTTCTGCTCGGGGGCCGTCGGCAGCCGGTGTCCGAGAGCGCGGGCACAAGTCTGTACGTCTACGCGCGCGAGACCGTCGGCTACGCGCTGTCCATCGGCGGGCGGGTGCATTCGCCGAGCAGCGGACCGGGCACCATCGCCGCGCTGCCCGCGGACTCGGAGCTGCTGGGCGGCACCGGCCAGCTCGAGTCCACGGTCAGCGACGAAGCCGTGCTGATCGCCGCCCGCAAGGCCCGCATCATCAGCGGCGACGGTCCGGCCTCGACGATGCAGGCGGTGCTGCGGGCCGCCCGGCAGGGCGACGAGCAGGCGCAGGGCCTGCTCGCCGAGCGGGCCAGTGTGCTGGGCCAGGCTGTCGCGTTGTTGCGCGACATGCTCAACCCCGACGACCTCGTGGTCGGCGGCCAGGCCTTCACCGAGTATCCGGAGGGCATGGAATGGGTCGAGGCGGCGTACACGCAACGCTCGGTCATGCCGCCGCGTCAGATCCGGGTCACGGCGTTCGGTAATCGGGTGCAGGAGGCCGGCGCCGGCGTGGTGTCCCTCGTCGGGCTCTACGCCGACCCCATCGGCGCGATGAAGCGGGCCCTCAACCGGCGCCCCGAGGTGAGTGCGTAGCAGGCCGGTGTCCGGCCACGGTGTAGACATGTGTGTGTGCGCCCAGCCACGGATCTGACAGGTCTTGCGGTTCCGGGGTCTGATGTCGCCGGCCTTCCGGCTCCGCGACGAGTAGCCGTGTTGTCGGTGCACACCTCGCCGCTGGCGCAGCCCGGCACCGGAGACGCGGGCGGGATGAACGTCTACGTCCTGCAGAGCGCGCTGCAGATGGCCCGCCGCGGCGTCGAGGTGGAGATCTTCACCAGGGCGACGTCATCGGCGGATGCGCCCGTCGTGCGCGTCGCGCCGGGGGTCCTCGTCCGCAACGTCGTCGCCGGCCCGTTCGAGGGTCTGGACAAGTACGACCTGCCCACCCAGCTGTGCGCCTTCACCGCGGGCGTCCTGCGGGCCGAGGCCACCCACGAGCCCGGCTACTACGACGTCGTGCACTCGCACTACTGGTTGTCGGGTCAGGTGGGCTGGCTGGCACGGGATCGGTGGGCCGTGCCGCTCGTACATACGGCGCACACCCTGGCCGCGGTCAAGAATGCGGCGCTCGCCGACGGTGACGCACCCGAGCCGCCGCTGCGCGCGGTCGGTGAGCAGCAGGTGGTCGACGAGGCGGACCGGATGATTGTCAACACCGAAACCGAAGCACGCCAACTTGTTTCGCTGCATCACGCCGATCCGGCTCGCATTGACGTCGTCCACCCCGGCGTCGACCTCGAGCTCTTCACACCCGGTGACCGGGCCGCCGCACGCGCCGCGCTGGGGCTGCGGGCCGACGAGCAGGTGCTGGCCTTCGTCGGGCGGATCCAACCGCTGAAGGCGCCCGACGTGCTGCTGCGCGCCGCTGCCCGGCTGACCGGCCGGTTCGGCGCACTACGGGTGCTCGTGGCCGGCGGACCGTCCGGCAGCGGGCTAGCCGCACCCGAGTCGTTGATTCAATTGGCCGAAGAACTGGGTATCACCGCACACGTGACATTCCTGCCGCCGCAGTCGCGCGATCAACTCGTCGACGTGTACCGGGCCGCCGATCTGGTCGCCGTGCCGAGCTATTCGGAATCGTTCGGGCTCGTCGCCGTCGAGGCGCAGGCCTGTGGGACGCCCGTCGTGGCGGCCGCCGTCGGCGGGCTGCCGGTCGCGGTGCGGGACGGCGTCACCGGAACGCTGGTGGACGGCCACGACGTGGACGACTGGGCGAACGCCATCGGCGCCGTGTTGGACAAGGGACCGGAGACGATGCGCGCGGCCGCCGTCGAGCATGCCGCGACGTTCTCGTGGGCCCGCACCGTCGACGCGCTGCTCACCAGCTACGGACGCGCGATGTCGGACTATCGCGCCCGCCAGCGCAAGGACGTGGCGGCGCGCCGCAGTGGCCGGCGATTCACGATCCGGCGCGGGGTGCGTGCGTGACTGCCAGCGCGCGGGACATCATCGAGCAGACCTGCAAGGAGAACGGCCTCACCTGTACCCGCCATGAAGGTGCCCGCGGCGGGTTGCCCGGCATCATCGTCGAACTGCCCGGCGAGCGTCGGCTGACGACCAACACCATCCTGTCCATCGGTGAACATTCGGTGCGCGTGGAAGCGTTCGTCTGCCGCAAACCCGACGAAAACCACGAGGGTGTCTACCGATTTCTGCTGAAGCGCAACCGCCGTCTCTACGGCGTCGCCTACACGCTGGACAACGTCGGCGACATCTACCTCGTCGGCCGGATGGCGCTGGCGTCGGTCACCTCCGATGAGATCGACCGGGTGCTCGGTCAAGTGCTCGAAGCCGTCGACACGGACTTCAACACACTGTTGGAGTTGGGTTTTCGGTCGTCCATCCAAAAAGAGTGGGAGTGGCGGGTGTCGCGTGGTGAGTCGCTGAAGAACCTGCAGGCCTTCGCTCACCTCATCGACGAAGACGACGAGGACGCCTCCGACTAGGCTCTGTGCCATGGGAGACTCCACGCTGATTCTGCTGCGGCACGGTGAGAGCGAGTGGAACGCGAAGAACTTGTTCACCGGCTGGGTCGACGTCGACCTCACCGACAAGGGCAGGGCCGAGGCGTTGCGCGCGGGCGAGCTGATCAAGGAGCTCGACCGCCAACCCGACGTGCTGTACACCTCGCTGCTGCGCCGGGCGATCACCACCGCGAACCTGGCGCTGGACGCCGCGGACCGGCACTGGATTCCGGTGCACCGCGACTGGCGGCTCAACGAGCGGCACTACGGCGCCCTGCAGGGCCTCAACAAGGCCGAGACCAAGGACAAGTACGGCGACGAGCAGTTCATGAAGTGGCGGCGCAGCTACGACACCCCGCCACCGCCGATCGAGGCGGGCACCAGGTTCAGCCAGGACCGCGATCCGCGGTACGCCGATATCGGCGGTGGCCCGCTGACCGAGTGCCTCAAGGACGTCGTCGAGCGATTCGTGCCGTATTTCGAGGGCACGATCGTGCCCGATCTGCGTGCCGGCAAGACCGTGCTCATCGCCGCCCACGGCAACTCGCTGCGCGCGTTGGTGAAGTATCTGGACGGAATGTCGGACGAAGACGTGGTCGGACTGAACATTCCGACCGGCATTCCTCTTCGCTACGACCTGGATTCCGACCTCAAGCCGGCGGTCGTCGGCGGCACCTACCTGGACCCCGAGGCCGCGGCGGCGGGTGCGGCCGCAGTTGCTGCGCAGGGCGCGAAGTAGACCGCGGAACAGTGCCGCCGGGCAAACGGCGGGTTAACGGGGGAAAGCCAGGGTTCGAATTTCCCAGATTCCTTCTGTGACTTGTCCCGATTTGGCCGCACGCTGCTGGGATGACGTTCACCGGGTGCGTACGATTTTCGCGTGAGTGTGGTAACGGCGCTGCTGCTGTCGGCGCTCGTCGCACTGCTCGCCCTGGCGATCGGTGTGGCGCTCGGGGCGGGGTTGGCGCCCCGTCTGATGGAGCGCAGGCAACGGCGCGCGACCGCGCAGTCCGGGATCACCGTTTCTCAGATGCTCGCTCACATCGTGTCGCAATCGCCGGTCGGGATCGTCGTGGTCGACACCTACCGTGACGTGGTCTACACCAACGACCGGGCCCGTGAGCTGGGTCTGGTGCGTGACCGGCTGCTCGACGACCGTGCCTGGCTGGCGGCCGAACGCACCCTGACCACCGGTGAGGACGGTGAGGTCGACCTGTCGCCACGCAAGCGTGCCCACCCGGGCCGATCCGGATTGTCGGTTCGCGGGCACGTCCGCCTGCTGACCGAGCAGGATCGCCGCTTCGCCGTCGTCTACGTCGACGACCAGTCCGAGCATGCGCGGATGGAGGCGACCCGCCGTGACTTCGTCGCCAACGTCAGCCATGAACTCAAGACCCCCGTCGGTGCGATGGGGGTGCTCGCAGAGGCGGTGCTGGCGTCGGCCGATGACCCCGAGACGGTGCGCCGGTTCGCCGACAAGATGTTGGTCGAGGCGAATCGGCTGGGCAACATGGTGGGCGAACTGATCGAGCTGTCGCGGCTGCAGGGCGCCGAACCGCTGCCCGACCTGGAAGCCGTCGACGTCGACACCGTCGTCGCCGAGGCGCTGTCGCGGTACAAGGTGGCCGCCGACAACGCCGACATCGCGATCACGACCGACGCGCCGACCGGATTCCGGGTCCTGGGTGACCAGCCGCTGTTGGTCACCGCCATCGCGAACCTGGTGTCCAACGCAATTGCCTACTCGCCTAACGGTTCTGCGGTGTCGATCAGCAGGCGCCGCCGCGGCGACAACATCGAAATCGCCGTCACCGACCGCGGTTTCGGCATCGCCCGCGCGGACCAGGAGCGGGTGTTCGAACGGTTCTTCCGCGTCGACAAGGCGCGTTCCCGGGCCACCGGCGGCACGGGACTCGGATTGGCGATCGTGAAGCACGTCGCCGCCAACCACAACGGAGCCATCCGGCTGTGGAGTCAACCAGGAACGGGATCGACGTTCACCCTGTCGATTCCGGCATATCCGCAGGGTGACGATGACCCAGAAGTGCACGTCGAACGAGAGGACTAGCCAGACAATGACCAGCGTGTTGATCGTGGAGGACGAGGAGTCCTTGGCCGATCCCCTGGCCTTTCTCCTGCGCAAGGAGGGCTTCGAAGCCACGGTAGTGGCCGACGGGCCGTCGGCCCTGGCCGAGTTCGAGCGGGCCGGTGCCGACATCGTCCTGTTGGACCTGATGCTTCCGGGGATGAGCGGTACGGACGTCTGCAAGCAATTGCGTTCGCGTTCAAGCGTTCCCGTCATCATGGTGACGGCTCGCGATAGTGAAATCGACAAGGTGGTCGGACTCGAACTCGGGGCCGACGACTACGTGACTAAGCCGTACTCTGCGCGGGAACTGATTGCGCGTATTCGCGCCGTGCTGCGTCGCGGCAGCGACAACGACGACGCAGGGATCGGCGATGGCGTGTTGGAAGCCGGGCCGGTGCGGATGGACGTCGAACGGCACGTTGTTTCGGTCAACGGCGATGCGATCACGTTGCCGCTCAAAGAGTTCGACCTGCTCGAGTACCTGATGCGCAACAGTGGCCGAGTGCTCACCCGCGGTCAGCTGATCGACCGGGTGTGGGGTGCCGACTACGTCGGCGACACGAAAACCCTTGACGTGCACGTGAAGCGGCTGCGGTCGAAGATCGAGTCCGACCCTGCGAATCCCGTTCATCTGGTCACGGTCCGCGGCTTGGGCTACAAGCTGGAGGGTTAGCGATTTCGGTGTACGCCGTCGCGCCGAGCGCGACCAGCTACACCGAAATCGCTACGAACCGAGGATCTCGAACACCTCAAAGGTGTTGACGCCCGCGGTGACTGACGGATCGCTCTCCGCGATGGCCAGCACCTCGGCGCGGTCGGCCGCGCGCAGGACGCCTAGGCCCCACACGCCCTCGGGGTCGGCAACCGGACCGTAGACCACGACCCTGCCGTCGGCCTCCAGTTGCTGCCAGTACTCCTGATGAGCTGCCATCGCCTGCTGTTCGGCAGGTGTCATCGTCTGCGCGAAATCCGCACGTGGCGGAGTGAGGCGAAAGAAGAACAGGCTCATTCGGCCGCGCGGGTCGCGGGGTGTATGGCGATCAGCCCTAAAGCGCTGCGCCGCTTACACATCGCGGCCAGCTCTGCGTAGGCCTTCTCGCCGAGCAGTTCGGTGAGTTCTGCGGCGTAGGACTCCCACACCTGTTTCTTACCGACGTGCGCGTTCGGATCGCCGGTGCAGTACCAGTGCAGGTCGGCGCCGCCCTCGCCCCAGCCGCGCCGGTCGTACTCGGTGATCCACGTCTTCAGTATCTCGGTGCCGTCGGGTCGTTCCACCCATTCCTGGGTGCGGCGGATCGGCAGCTGCCAGCAGACCTCCGGTTTGAGGGTCAGCGGTTCGACCCCGATCTTGAGCGCTTTCGAGTGCAGCGCACATCCGATGCCGCCGGGAAAGCCGGGACGGTTCAGAAAGATGCAGGCGCCCTTGTACTTCCGGGTGCGCAGATTGGGTTTGTCGTCGTACTCGTCCATTTCGAGGTAGCCCTTTTTACCGAGACCCTTGTCCCGGAACTGCCAGTCCTCGTCGGTCAGGAGTTTGACCGCCTCTTCGAGTTCGGCGATGTCGTTCTTGTCCGACATGAAGGCCCCGTGGCTGCAGCATCCGTCGTCGGGCCTGCCCTCCACAGTGCCCTGACAGGCCGGCGTGCCGAACACGCACGTCCACCGCGACAGCAGCCACGTCATGTCGGCCGCGATCAGATGCTCGGGGTTGTCGGGATCGAAAAACTCCACCCACTCACGGGCAAAGTCGAGTTCAACCTCTCCTGGCCCCGGTGATTTGCTCTTCGCCCGAGGGCTCATCGCTGATGCGCTCACAGTATTCAACGGTAAACCCATTACCGTGTAGAGGTGCGATTAGGCGTGCTGGATGTCGGCAGCAATACCGTCCACCTATTGGTGGTGGACGCGCGTCGGGGCGGCCACCCGACGCCCATGAGTTCGACAAAGGCGTCGCTGCGCCTCGCAGAGTCAATCGACAACAACGGCAAGCTCACTCGCAAGGGCGCCGACAAATTGATCGGCACGCTCGACGAGTTCTCCAAGATCGCGGCGAGTTCGGGCTGCGCCGAGTTGATGGCGTTCGCGACTTCCGCTGTCCGCGATGCGAAGAACTCCGAAGAACTACTCGCCAGGGTGCACGCCGAGACCGGCGTGGCGCTGCAGGTGCTCAGCGGGGTCGATGAGTCCCGGCTGACGTTCCTCGCGGTGCGCCGCTGGTACGGCTGGAGCGCGGGCCGCATCATCAACATCGACATCGGTGGCGGCTCGCTTGAACTGTCGAACGGCGTCGACGAGGAGCCCGAGGTTGCGCTGTCGCTGCCGTTCGGTGCGGGCAGGCTGACCCGGGAATGGTTGCCCGACGATCCCCCGGGCCGCCGCCGCGTGAACATGCTGCGCGACTGGCTGGCCACCGAGCTGGCCGACGCGGGCGCCGAGATGCTCAAGGCGGGCACTCCAGACCTGGCCGTCGCGACCTCGAAGACGTTCCGCTCGCTGGCCCGCCTCACCGGCGCGGCCCCCTCCGGGGCAGGTCCGAGGGTGAAGCGGACGTTGACGGCCACCGGCCTGAGACAGCTCATAGCATTCATCTCTAGGATGACCGCGGCTGACCGTGCAGAGTTGGAAGGGGTGAGCGCCGAACGGGCGCCGCAGATCGTGGCCGGAGCCTTGGTAGCTGAGGCGAGCATGAAGGTGCTGGATGTCGAAAGCGTGGATATCTGTCCATGGGCATTGCGAGAAGGGCTGATTCTGCGGAAACTCGACAGCGAGGCTGATGGAACCGCCTTGGTGGAGACATCTGTCCAGCGACGCTGACCAGCAGACTGGAGGCTCACACGGCGCCGATTCCAGGGGCCCAGAGGCGAGAGACGAATGACAGGACCAGAAGACAGCCAGAGCACGCGACCGATCTCGGTCGCGGAGTTGCTGGCCCGTAACGGCACAATCGGTGCCCCGCCGGTCGGGGGCCGCCGCAGGCGCCGTCGCGGAGACACCGACTCGATCTCCGTCGCCGAGCTGACCGGTGAGATTCCGATCGTCACCGATCGCGACATCGTCGAACAGCCCGTGGCTGAAGAACCCTTGGCCCAGCAGGACGTCGCCGAGCCCGTCGAGGTCCCTGTGGAAGAGGTCGAAGCCGTCGAACCGCCGGATCTGACCAGCCCCACTGTGAGCAACGGCGCCGTCGACCATCAGGACACCGACGTGGTCGAAGCGGTCGAGGCCGATGAGGCCGACAGGGCCGCTGAAGCCGTCGAGGCCGATGAGGCCGCTGAAGCCGTCGAACAGGACGCAGCCGACGAGACCGACGATGACTACGCCGACGCGGTCACCGACTATGCCGCCCACATCCAACAGCGCGATAGCGACGCCGACGTCGACTTCTTCGCGCCACCGCGGCGCTCGAGCTACGCGCCGCGCCGTTTCGGCGCGCTGGTCGACGCCGAGGAGATGAGTCCCGACCCGGACCCGGTCGACGAGGACACCGCCCTGGACTGGTCGGCGCCCGAGATCGAGTCCGAGGACGACATAGACGCCCTCGATACGGTCGGCGACCTCGAGGACGACGCCAAGGATTCCGACCGCTCGAGGTCCTATCCGCGCCCCGCCGAGGGTGCGTTGTTCGGCGGCCAGACCGTCGCCGACGACATCGCGCGCAGGGGCACATCGCCCACTCCGGAGGACATCGAACTCGACGACCCAGACCACGGGATCGAGGCGGCCCAGCCGACGACCATGTCGTCGTTCATGCACGGCGTGTGGATCGTCGGGCAGTGCGTCCTGGCGGTCGCGTTCGGCGCCGGCCTGTTCGTCGCTTTCGACCAGCTGTGGAAGTGGAACAACATCGTCGCGCTGGTGCTGTCTGTCCTGGTGATTCTCGGCCTCGTCGTCGGGGTGCGGGTGGTGCGCAAGACCGAGGACATCGGCAGCACGCTGATCGCAGTGGCTGTGGGGGCTCTCGTCACGTTGGGCCCCTTGGCGCTGCTGCAGTCGGGTTGACGGCGACTACCGCCGCCTAACAGCCAACGTGCGCCCCGCAATCAAGGTCGGTCTGTCGACGGCCTCGGTCTATCCACTGAGGACCGAGGCTGCTTTCGAGTACGCGGCAACCCTGGGCTACGACGGTGTCGAGCTGATGGTGTGGGCTGAAACCGTTTCTCAGGACATCGATGCCATCACCGAGCTGTCCGAGCGCTACGAGATGCCGGTGCTGTCGGTACACGCACCGTGTCTGCTGATCTCGCAGCGCGTGTGGGGTGCCAATCCGATCCCGAAACTGGAGCGCAGCGTGCGGGCCGCCGAACAGCTCGGCGCCCAGACCGTCGTCGTCCATCCGCCGTTCCGCTGGCAGCGCCGGTACGCCGAGGGGTTCAGCACGCAGGTCGCCGAATTGGAGGCGTCCAGCGAGGTGATGGTGGCGGTGGAGAACATGTTCCCGTTCCGTGCCGACCGGTTTTTCGGTGCGGGCCAGACGTCGATCGAGCGGATGCGCAAACGCGGGGGTAAGCCAGGGCCGGGCATCTCGGCGTTCGCGCCGTCCTACGACCCGCTGGACGGGAACCACGCGCACTACACGCTCGACCTGTCGCATACCGCGACCGCGGGCACCGACGCCCTCGAGATGGCCCACCGGATGGGTGAGGGCCTGGTGCACCTGCATCTGTGCGACGGCAGCGGCGCGTCGGCCGACGAACATCTGGTTCCCGGTCGCGGCACCCAGCCGACCGTTGAGGTCTGCGAGATGCTGGCGGCAAGCGACTTCTCCGGGCATGTGATCCTTGAGGTGACGACGTCGGGCGCGCGGTCGGCGAGTGAGCGCGAGGCGCTGCTGGCCGAGTCCCTGCAGTTCGCTCGCGCCAATCTGCTGCGCTGACCGAGGTGAGGATCCCCATGCCGAGCTCGACCCTGTTCACCGATGCCATGGCGCTGACCAGTGCCGGCGACGGCGTGTATGACGGTGAGCTGAACGAACATTGGACGATCGGGGAAAAAGTCCACGGCGGGGCGATGCTGGCGCTGTGCGCCAACGCGGCGCGCACCGAGCATTGGGTCCACGCGCGCTGGGGCCACGCGCGCAGCGCAGGGGACGCAGGGGACGGAGATGTCCAGCCGATCGCCATTTCGGGCAACTTTTTGTGGGCACCCGATCCCGGCCCGATGCGGTTGACGACGACCGTGCGCAAGCGGGGCCGTCGCGTCAGCCTCATCGACGTCGAACTCCACCAGGGTGACCGGACAGCGGTGCGGGCGTCGGTGACGCTGGGGGAGCCCGAGCATCACGTGCCTCCGCTGCTTTCGGTCAACCCCGTCATCCCGCTGATGCAGCCGGAGCCGCCGCCGGGGCTGGAACCGATCGGGCCCGGCCACCGGATGGCCGACATCGTCCACCTGGCACACGGCTGCGATATCCGTCCGTCGCTGACGACGATGGAGCCGCGCGCCGACGGCGGGCCGCCGGTGATCGAGTACTGGGTCCGCCCCAAGGGGGTGGCACCCGACGTGCTGTTCGCGCTGCTGTGCGGCGATGTGTCGGCTCCGGTGACGTTCGGGGTCAACAGGTTCGGTTGGGCGCCCACCGTGCAACTGACCGCCTATCTGCGGGCATTGCCTGCCGACGGCTGGCTGCGGGTCCTGTGTACGACGGTGCAGATCGGCCAGGACTGGTTCGACGAGGACCACATCGTCGTCGACTGTGCGGGGCACATCGTCGTGCAGAGCCGCCAGCTGGCATTGGTGCCGCCCGAGGCGTGACGCCGACGGCGGCCGATGACACCAGCCGCCTGTGCCGTCTGCAATGCTTGCCCGCATGGCCAGAATCGCGATCATCGGTGGCGGAAGTATGGGCGAGGCGCTGTTGTCGGGCATGCTGCGCGCCGGTCGGCAGGTCAAGGACCTGGTGGTCGCCGAGAAGGATCCCGGCCGCGCCAAGTTCCTGTCCGAGACGTACTCGGTGCTGGTCACGACGGTGGGCGATGCGGTCGACACCGCGACATACGTCATCGTGGCGGTGAAGCCGTTCGATGTCGAGGGGCTGGTCGCCGAGATCGCCGATGCCGCGGCCAGGGCCGAAACCGATACTGCCGAAAAGGTTTTCGTGACTGTCGCGGCCGGCGTCACGGCGGCGTTCTATGAGAACAAACTGCCCGCGGGGTCGCCCGTCATCCGGGTGATGCCCAACGCCCCGGTCGTCGTCGGGGGCGGGGTGAGCGCCCTGGCGCCGGGTCGCTTCGCCACTGCGGAGCACCTCAAGGAGGTGTCGTCGATCTTCGACGCAGTGGGCGGTGTGCTCACCGTGCCGGAGTCACAGCTCGACGCCGTCACCGCCGTGTCCGGGTCGGGCCCGGCCTACTTCTTCCTGATGGTCGAGGCCTTGGTGGACGCGGGCGTGGCCGCGGGTCTGTCGCGGTCGGTGGCGACCGATCTGGTCGTGCAAACGATGGCGGGTTCGGCCGCGATGTTGCTGGAGCGGCTCGACGAGGCGCAGCCGTCGGGGGAAGTCGCGCTGGGAACGGCGATCGACACCACGGCGGCTCAGCTCCGCGCGACAGTTACCTCGCCCGGGGGTACCACCGCAGCTGGTCTGCGAGAACTCGAACGAGGCGGTTTGCGGGCCGCCGTCGCATCCGCGGTCGAAGCCGCAAAAACCCGGTCTGAGCAGCTAGGAATTACATCCCAGTAATTCAATCAATTCAAATTGATTAGCCCACACCCGTCGCAGTAACCCCATACGCCACGCTATTCTCCTCGTGTAAGCACGGGTTGGTGCCAGCGGTGGGGAAGCTGCTGGAACTGCTCGTGCCTGAACTGAATGGGTTGCGATGACGTCTATGAACGGGCCATCGGGTCGTGATTCGGCGAGCGGCAAGCGGGACAGCAGCGCTTCCGACGGCCAGCCGCCTCGTGCTCAATTTCTCACCGTCGCGGAAGTGGCCAGCCTGATGCGGGTCAGCAAGATGACGGTATATCGCTTGGTGCACAACGGAGAGTTGCCCGCAGTGCGTGTCGGCCGCTCTTTCCGTGTGCACGCCAAGGCAGTGCACGACATGCTCGAAAGCTCTTACTTCGACGCGGGCTGATTGTTTGGTTCTCGTCGCCTTGCACCGCTGACCGCCGAGCCCGATGTCGCCGGCCTTCCGGCTCCGTCACGCGTTTTTCGTTTAGCCTGACCGCCCAGGTAAGGTGGCTGGTCGAGTCGTGGTGCATGGAAGTGCACAAACATCATCTAGATAGCGGAGTTCATGGGTTCAGTCATCAAGAAGCGGCGCAAGCGTATGTCGAAGAAGAAGCACCGCAAGCTGCTTCGTCGCACCAGGGTGCAGCGCAGAAAACTCGGCAAGTAGTTCTCGCGCTTGGTCGCTAGGCTGACCGGATGGATTCTGAGGGTCGTTCTGCAGACGACACCGTCCACTACCCGAAGGTCGTGCTCGTCACGGGCGCGTGCCGATTTCTCGGCGGGTATCTGACGGCACGGTTGGCCCAGAACCCGCTGATCAACCACGTTATCGCCGTCGACGCCATAGCCCCGAGCAAGGATCTGCTGCGCAGAATGGGTCGCGCCGAGTTCGTGCGCGCCGACATCCGTAACCCGTTCATCGCGAAGGTCATCCGCAACGGTGAGGTCGACACCGTTGTGCACGCCGCCGCGGCCTCCTACGCGCCTCGTGCCGGGGGACGGGCCGTGCTCAAAGAGCTCAACGTGATGGGCGCGATCCAGCTGTTCGCCGCCTGCCAGAAGGCACCGACGGTGCGCAGGGTGATCGTGAAGTCGACGTCGGAGGTCTACGGCTCACACCCGCACGATCCCGTCCTGTTCACCGAGGCCAGCGGTGCGAGGCGGCCACCGGGCGAGGGCTTCGCCCGCGACAGCATCGACATCGAGGGCTACGCCCGCGGTCTGGGCCGGCGCAGGCCCGACATCACGGTCACGATCCTGCGGCTGGCCAATATGATCGGTCCCGCGATGGACACCGCGTTGTCGCGGTATCTCGCAGGTCCGGTGGTGCCGACGGTCATCGGCCACGACGCCCGACTGCAGCTGCTGCACGAGCAGGACGCGCTCGGCGCTTTGGAGCGCGCGACGATGGCGGGCAAGTCGGGCACCTTCAACATCGGTGCCACCGGAATCATGATGATGAGCCAGGCCATCCGGCGCGCCGGGCGCATCGCCCTGCCGGTCCCTCGTTCCGCGCTCTCCGCTGTGGATTCGCTGTCGCGCGCAACTCGCTACACTGAGGTCGATCGAGAGCAGCTTGACTACTTGAGCTACGGCCGCGTCATGGATACGACACGCATGCGTAACGACCTCGGCTACAGCCCGAAGTGGACAACCTTGGAAGCGTTTGACGATTACGTGAGAGGTCGCGGGTTGACTCCGATCATCGACCCGCAATGGGTACGCTCAATGGAGAGTCGCGCCGTGTCCGTGGCGCAGCGGTGGGGAAGATAACAGCAACGATTCGATTCGGGTCGGGGAGAAGGTACGAAGGTGGCGGGCGAGTCGAAGGCCAAAGTCATTCCGCTGCATTCCAATTCGGGTCGTTCGACGGCCCAGCGGCGGGCGGCCGCAGCGCGCGCGGACAGTTCGCGTCGACATCCGTCCGTGTTTTCCGACAGCGGTGCGCACGCCTCCGCTGAGCAGATCGCCGCGGTCGTCCGCGAAATCGATCAGGCCCGCGGCGCCGCCGCGGGTGCCGGCGGCGCCGACGCGACTCCCTCCGAACTCGCCAAACGAATAGGTGCGGGAGCTGAATTCATCCGCCAGCGGATGATGGGCGACTACACCGTCGACGAATTCGGCTTCGACCCCCACCTCAACAACGCAATCTTCTTGCCTTTGCTGCGAGGGCTTTTCAAGTCGTGGTTCCGGGTCGAGGTCAGCGGTGTCGAGAACCTCCCGGTAACCGGTGCCGCGTTGATCGTCGCCAACCATGCCGGGGTGTTGCCCTTCGACGGGCTGATGACATCGGTGGCGGTACACGACAACCATCCGACGAATCGCGATCTGCGTCTGCTGGCCGCGGACATGGTATTCGACATGCCCTTCGTCGGGCAGGCGGCGCGCAAGGCCGGGCACACCATGGCCTGCACTTCCGATGCGCATCGGCTATTGGCAGCCGGGGAACTCACCGCGGTCTTCCCCGAGGGCTACAAGGGTTTGGGCAAGCACTTCAAGGACCGCTACAAGCTGCAGCGGTTCGGTCGCGGCGGGTTCGTCGCGGCGGCCCTGCGAACCAAGGCGCCGATCGTGCCGTGCTCAATCGTCGGATCCGAAGAGATCTATCCGATGATCGCCGACGTCAAGCTGCTGGCCCGTCTGCTCGGCCTGCCGTACTTCCCCGTCACACCGCTGTTCCCGCTGGCCGGACCCGTCGGGCTGGTGCCGCTTCCGTCGAAGTGGCACATCCAGTTCGGCGAGCCGATATACACGTCCGACTACGACGAAGCGTCCGCCGACGATCCGATGGTGACCTTTGAGCTGACGGACCACGTGCGCGAGACCATCCAGCAGACGCTCTACCAGCTGTTGGCCAACCGGCGGAACGCCTTCTTCGGATAGAGACGTGCAACGCGCGTCGGGCTTGCGTCTGCTCGCCGGCGGAAGCTAGCTCTGCTTAGAGCTTTGCTTGGCAATCATTTTCGCGATGGCGTCGTCGCGCGCCGCGGCGATCCGGGCGCTCACGTCGTCGACCTCGGTGTCGGATTCGGCTTCACCCATCACCGTGACGATGCTGGTGATCACCGGCTTGCCCTCGGCGTCGGTCACCTCACCGCGGATCTCGGTGAGAATTGCGCCGTGCGACTCCATGACCGAGTCCAGATAGGAATCGAAATACAGCTTGTCGCCCGCCAGGATGGGCCGGTGGAAGACCAACTTCTGATCGCGGTGCAGTACCCGCTCCATGTTGATCGGCACATCGAACTGGTTGAAGATCTCCAGCTGTACCCGACGGCCCGCCACCGCGAGGAACGTCAGTGACGCGACGAGGGCGTCGTGGCCGTACTCCTTGGCGGCTTCCTCGGAGTAGTGCGCCGGGTGCTCGTCTTTGACCGCACGCGCGAACTCACGGATCTTCTCCCGGTTGACCTCGAAATAGTCGGGGTAGCGGTAGTGGGTCCCGATGATGTCTTCAGCGATAGCCATGGCGTTCTCTTCGTCTCGTGATGTGCGGGCGCGAGCCTATCAGCGCTGGTCTCAGCGGCCGTCCTGGCGCCGCGACACGATCGCCGCCAAAGCGCCGCCCGCGGCGCCCAACGCCAGCGCCGACGGCACCCCGATGCGCGCGGCCTTACGCGCGGTGCGGAAGTCGCGGATCTCCCATCCGCGCTCCCTCGCGAGATCACGCAAGGCGGCATCCGGATTGATCGCCACCGCGGTGCCGACCAGCGACAGCATCGGGACGTCGTTGAAGCTGTCCGAATACGCGGTGCAGCGCCGTAGGTTCAGGCCCTCCCGGATGGCCAGCGACCGTACCGCATGCGCTTTCCCCGCACCGTGCAGAATGTCGCCGACGAGCCGGCCGGTGAACACACCGTCGATCGATTCGGCGACGGTGCCCAGCGCACCGGTCAGCCCGAGCCGCTTGGCGATGGTGGCCGCCAGCTCGTAGGGCGTCGCGGTGACCAACCACACTTGTTGGCCGGCGTCGAGGTGCATCTGTGTCAGGGCGCGAGTGCCCGGCCAGATCTTGTCGGCGATGATCTGGTCGTAGATGTCCTCGCCGAGGGCCATCAGTTCCTCGGTCGACCGGCCCTCGATGAACGCGAGCGCCTTTCGCTTACCGGCGGCTACGTCGTCGCTGTTCTCCCGGCCGAGCAGTTGAAACTTGGCCTGCGCGTAGGCGAATCGGCCGAGATCGCCGTAGGTGAAGTACTTGCGGGCGGCCAGTCCACGCGCGAAATGCACCAGCGACGACCCGTGTACGAGCGTGTTGTCGACGTCGAAGAACGCCGCCGCGGTCAGGTCGGGCGGCGGGGCGCCTGCTGCGCCGGGTTCATCCAGGTCGAAGACTGCCGCACCCGCGCTGGCCTCGCCCGCGAGCTCTTGATCATCGGCGTCTGTGCCCGCGGAGGGCTCGATGACGTCGGAGTCGGACACGAATTCAGCCTAGGTCACCGTGCGGAGATACTTGCGCCATGGGAAGACGGGTCGAACTGCTCACACGTGCCGGCTGCACGATCTGCACCGGCGCCGCTGCCCGGCTCGCTGAGCTGGCCGACGAGCTGGGCTTCACGTTGACGATCACCGACGTCGACACCGTTGCGGCCGAGGGGGACCCGGCGCTGCGGGCCGAGTTCGGCGATCGGCTGCCGGTGGTGCTGCTCGACGGCGCCGAGCACAGCTACTGGGAAGTCGATGAGCCCCGGTTGCGGGCGGATCTCCGGAAACCGCCGCCGAAATAAGGTTCCGGTACGGATTCCGGCCGTCAGACGTGTCGAAAGTCCCATCTCGGCAACGTCGATAATTTGGTGAGCTCGCTGGTCACCGATTACCTTGGATGACGTGGTGGATAAGCCGTGAGCGTGCTGCTTTTCGGGGTTTCGCACCGCAGCGCGCCGGTGTCTGTTCTCGAGCGGTTGAGCACCGATGAGGCCGAACAGGCCAAAATCGTCGAGAAGGTCCTGCAGTCGTCGCTGGTGACTGAAGCCATGGTGCTGTCCACCTGCAACCGGGTCGAGGTCTACGCCGTCGTCGAGGCCTTCCACGGCGGCCTGTCAGTGATCGGGCAGGTGCTCTCGGAGCACTCCGGTATGGGCCTGGGCGACCTCACGAAATACGCCTACGTGCGCTATGCCGAGGCGGCCGTCGAGCATCTTTTCGCGGTGGCCAGCGGCCTGGATTCCGCGGTGATCGGCGAGCAGCAGGTGCTCGGGCAGGTGCGCCGGGCATACGCCACCGCCGAGGCGAACCACACCGTGGGCCGCACGCTGCACGAACTGTCCCAGCGCGCCCTTTCCGTCGGCAAGCGGGTGCACGCCGAAACCGGCATCGACGCCGCCGGCGCATCCGTGGTGTCGGTGGCGCTCGATATGGCCGACGCCAAGCTCGGCTCGCTGGCGGGCCGCAGCGCCGTCGTCATCGGCGCGGGCTCGATGGGTTCGCTGTCGGCCAAGTACCTGGTGAAGGCGGGTGTCGAGCGTATTCACGTGGTGAACCGCTCGCTGCCGCGCGCGAAGCGGCTGGCCGAGAAGATCCGTGAACTCGGTGTGACGGCCGACGCGTTTCCGTTCGACCACCTCACGCCGACGCTGACCGACGCCGACGTCGTCGTGAGCTGCACGGGCGCTGTCCGTCCGGTGGTGTCGCTGGCCGACGTCCACCGCGGTCTCGCACACGGTCAGACGCCCAAACAGCTGGTGATCTGCGACCTCGGCATGCCCCGCAACGTCGACCCGGCCGTCGCCGGTCTTCCCGACGTCTACGTCGTCGACATGGACAGGATCCAGCGCGAGCCGTCGGCGCGCGCCGCGGCGTCGGACACCGAGGCGGCCCGGACCATCGTCGCCGCCGAGGTGGCCAACTACCTGTCCGGCCAGCGCATGGCCGAGGTCACACCCACGGTCACCGCCCTGCGCCAGCGGGCCGCCGACGTGGTCGAGGCTGAGCTGTTGCGACTGGACAACCGGCTGCCGGGACTCGAAGCGGCCCACCGCGATGAGGTCGCCAAGACGGTGCGACGGGTCGTCGACAAGCTCCTGCACGCCCCGACAGTCCGGGTCAAGCAGCTGGCCAGCGCCCCGGGCGGCGACAGCTACGCCGAAGCGCTGCGGGAGCTGTTCGAGCTCGACCAGCAGGCTGTCGACGCTGTCGCGGCGGGCGAATTGCCTTTGATGGCAACCGATCTCGACAAGACCGAGTAGAGCTTGACTACATCTCCCCCCGGGTCGCTGCGCTCCTACCCCCAGGGACCCATCAGGATAGGCACCCGGGGCAGCCTGTTGGCGACGACCCAGGCCGGTCTCATCAAAGACGCGCTCGAGGGCAGAGGGCACGCCGCTGAGTTGGTCATCGTCTCGACCGAGGGCGATCGATCCGACGCCCCGGTGGCCGAGATCGGTATCGGCGTGTTCACCGCGGCGCTGCGGGAGGCGATTCACGACGGCCGGGTGGACATGGCGGTGCACTCCTACAAGGATTTGCCGACCGCGCCCGACGAACGATTCAAGATCGCTGCGATACCCCCGCGAGAGGACGCTCGCGATGCCTTGGTGGCCCGCGACGGCCTGGTGCTGGGGGAGTTGCCTGCCGGGTCGGTCATCGGCACATCGAGCCCGCGACGGGCCGCGCAGCTTAGAGCATTGGGTCTCGGTTTGGAAATCCGCCCCCTAAGAGGCAACCTTGACACCAGGTTGAACAGGGTAAGCAATGGTGATCTCGACGGCGTCGTCGTCGCCCGAGCGGGTCTGGCCCGCATCGGACGACTGGCCGATGTCACCGAGACCCTGGACCCGGTGCAGATGTTGCCAGCGCCGGCTCAGGGTGCCCTCGCGGTCGAGTGCCGCGCAGGCGACACCGAGCTCGCCGCGCTGCTGTCGGAGTTGGACGACGCCGACACCCGCGCAGCGGTCACGGCGGAGCGGGCCCTGCTCGCCGCACTGGAGGCGGGTTGTTCCGCGCCGGTGGGTGCGATCGCCGAGGTGGTCGAGTCCATCGACGAGGACGGCCGCGTCTTCGAAGAGGTGTCGTTGCGCGGTTGCGTGGCGACGCTGGACGGATCCGACGTGATCCGTGCGTCCGCGGTAGGGACTACCGATCGGGCACGGGAGCTGGGGCTCTCGGTGGCCGAGGAGTTGTTCGAGCTGGGGGCGCGCGAGCTCATGGCGGAACGCGACGGCAGTAGCTAGAGCTGCGACAAGCATCGAGGTGAGTGATAGATGACAGGCCAAGGGAGCGGGCGAGGGCGTAAGCCGAAGCCGGGCCGCATCACGTTCGTCGGTTCGGGCCCGGGCGATCCGGGTCTGCTGACGACGCGGGCCCGCACGGTGCTAGCCAACGCCGCCCTGGTGTTCACAGACCCCGACGTGCCGGAAGCGGTGCTCGCCCTCGCGGGTTCTGAGCTGCCGCCGCCGTCGGGCCCCGAACCCGCCGATCCGCCGGCATCCGTCGACGGCGACGCAGCCGGGAATGCGGCACCCACGATCTCAGGCGGTCCCGACATCCGGCCCGCGCTGGGCGATCCGGCCGAGGTCGCCAAGACACTGGCGGCCGAATCGCGCGCCGGCGCCGACGTCGTGCGTCTGGTGGCGGGCGATCCACTGTCGGTGGATGCGGTGATCACCGAGGTGACGGCGCTGGCGAAGACGCACCTGGATTTCGAGATCGTGCCGGGACTGCCCGACACCACTGCGGTGCCCACGTATGCGGGCCTGCCGCTGGGGTCGGCACACACCGTCGCCGACGTCCGCGGCGACGTGGACTGGGAGTCGCTGGCCGCTGCGCCGGGCCCACTGATCCTGCACGCCACCGCATCTCACCTTCCCGATGCGGCGCGCACGCTGATCGAGTACGGCCTTGCCGAGAACACCCAGACCGTGGTGACCGCGAACGGTACGACGTGCCAACAGCGTTCGGTCGAGACGACGCTGGCCGGGCTGTTGGACAAGGCGACGCTGATCGGCACCGAACCGGCGGGACCTTCCCCGGCTACCGCGTGGGCCCAGGCCGGGCCGCTGGTGGTCACGATCGGCAAGACCGTCGCCAACCGCGCCAAGCTGAACTGGTGGGAGAGTCGCGCACTGTACGGCTGGACCGTATTGGTGCCGCGCACCAAGGACCAGGCCGGCGAGATGAGCGAAAAGCTGGTGTCCCACGGCGCATTGCCGATCGAGGTGCCGACCATCGCCGTCGAGCCGCCGCGCAGCCCCGCGCAGATGGAGCGTGCGGTCAAGGGTCTGGTCGACGGACGGTTCCAGTGGGTGGTGTTCACCTCCACCAACGCGGTGCGTGCGGTGTGGGAGAAGTTCAACGAGTTCGGCCTAGATGCCCGCGCATTCTCCGGCGTGAAGATCGCGTGCGTCGGTCAGGCGACCGCCGATCGGGTGCGCGCTTTCGGTATCAACCCCGAGCTGGTGCCTGTCGGTGAACAGTCGTCGATCGGCTTGCTCGACGAGTTCCCGCCCTACGATGACGTTTTCGATCCGGTGAACCGGGTGCTGCTGCCGCGCGCCGACATCGCCACCGAGACGCTGGCCGAAGGTCTGCGTGAACGCGGTTGGGAGATCGAGGATGTCACCGCCTACCGCACTGTGCGCGCGGCACCGCCGCCTGCGCAGACGCGCGAGATGATCAAGACCGGTGGCTTCGACGCGGTGTGCTTCACCTCGAGCTCGACGGTGCGCAACCTCGTCGGCATCGCCGGCAAGCCGCACGCACGCACGATCGTGGCGTGCATCGGGCCCAAGACCGCTGAAACCGCAGCGGAATTCGGCCTACGCGTGGACGTGCAGCCTGAGGTCGCCGCGGTCGGTCCACTGGTCGAGGCGCTCGCCGAGCATGCGGCCCGACTGCGTGCCGAGGGTGCGCTGCCCCCGCCGCGCAAGAAGAGCCGTCGCCGCTAACGCAAACAGTAAGGTGGCCTTGCATGCCTTTTCCAAGTCACCGTCCCCGTCGGCTCCGGTCGACAGCTGCGCTGCGTCGGCTGGTCGCACAAACCTCTTTGGAGCCAAGGCATCTGGTGCTGCCGATGTTCGTCGCTGACGGCATCGACGAGCCTCGCGCAATCTCTTCGATGCCCGGCGTCGTACAGCACACCCGTGACTCGCTGCGCCGCGCCGCCGCCGAGGCGGTCGCCGCGGGCGTGGGCGGTCTGATGCTGTTCGGTGTGCCGCGCGACGAGGACAAGGATGCCGGCGGGTCGGTCGGGGTTTCTGAGGACGGCATCCTCAACGTCGCGCTGCGGGATCTGGCGAAGGACCTCGGTGAGGACACGGTGCTGATGGCCGACACCTGCCTCGACGAGTTCACCGACCACGGTCACTGTGGCGTCCTCGACGCCACCGGCAGGGTCGACAACGACGCGACCAACCAGCGTTACGTCGAACTTGCTGTGGCACAGGCCGATTCAGGTGCGCACGTCGTCGGCCCCAGTGGCATGATGGATGGCCAGGTGGCGGCCATCCGCGCCGGGCTGGATGCGGCCGGCCACATCGACACCGTGATCCTGGCCTACGCGGCCAAATTCGCTTCGGGCTTCTACGGTCCGTTCCGTGAGGCGGTGTCCTCGAGCCTGCAAGGCGACAGGCGCACCTATCAGCAGGAGCCGGGCAACGCCCGCGAAGCGCTGCACGAGGTGGAACTCGACATCGACGAGGGAGCCGACATCGTGATGGTCAAGCCCGCGATGGCCTACCTCGACGTGGTCCGTGCGGCCGCCGACATCTCGCCGGTGCCGGTGGCCGCCTACCAGGTCTCCGGCGAATACGCGATGATCTGCGCTGCTGCCGAGAGGGGCTGGATCGACCCGCAGACCGTCGCGCTGGAGACGTTGACCGGCATCCGCAGGGCAGGCGCCGACATCGTGTTGACGTACTGGGCGGCCGACGTCGCCGCCTGGCTGGCGTGACGCCGCCGGTCGAGCCCTCCGGCCGGCCGGTGGACGTCGACACCGGATTCTGGCTGTGGGTGGCCTCCCTACCGCTGCTGTTGGCCGGCCACGTCATCGACATGGTCGCCACCCCGAATGTTCGGTTGCCCACCGCGGTGTTGGCGCTGTCGATACTGTTCGTCGTCGTGCTGGCGGCGGTCGTGCTGACCTTCCAGATCCTGATGCGCCAGGGCTACCGATGGGCTCGCACGGTGCTGACCGGCGGTGGGGTCGCGACGGTCGTGTACGTCGCGACGAACCTCTTCACGGTCACCCGGCCCACCGTCGCGGCGATGGTTTACGCGGTCTGCGGCATCCTGGGATCGGTCCTGATCGCGGGCGGGGTGTTCCTGTTGCACCGCAAAGACGCCCACGCGTTCTTCACGCGGTGAAGCGTTACGCTGGCCCGACCATGACAGCTCAACAGTTGCGACCGCGTGTCGTGTCCGCCGGGTTCTGGTGCTGGGCGGCCGGCGCGGTGCTGCTGGTGGCATTCGGGCTACTGCTCGCATTCTCGCCGGATGCCCTCCCCTCGCTGTTCCGCGGGATGGGGGCGCTGTTGGCCGCATCGGGTCTCGGCCTGGGATTTCTGGCCGGCCGGGCCCGCCTGGGCGATGAGAGGTTCCGGCGCGCGGCCATCGCGCTGTCGCTGGCGGTCGTGGTGGTTCTCGCGCTCTTTGCGCTGTACAGCCGCGGGCCGATCTGGCTGCTCATAATGATCCTGACCATGGTCGGCGCCGTCCTGATGATGCGGCCACCGGCGCTTGAGTGGTTCGCACGAGACCAGAAAGACGAGCCCACGTGACGGACACCAGTTCGCCGCCCCAGATCTTGTTCTACGAGCCGGGTGCCACGTGGTGGTGGATCCTGGCCGGCCCCGTCGCGGGCATCTCCATGGCGCTGATCCAGCTCTCGGCCGGGTTAGGCATCCAATGGGTGGTGCCGGGCATCTTCTTCGTCCTCGTGACCGGGTTTTTGTGGATCCAGATCAAGGCGGCCCGGATCCACACCTCGGTGGAATTGACACCGGATCACCTGCGCCAGGGCGAAGAACGCATCAGCATCGACGAGATCGTGCGGATCTATCCCGAGGCCACCGGTGCCGAAACGCCGAAATGGCAGTCGTCGCGTGCACTCGGTGAACTCGCCGGGGTGCCACGTGGACGTAAGGGCATCGGCCTCAAGCTGACCAACGACCGCGGTGCCCAGGCGTGGGCACGCAAGCATCAGCGGTTGCGCACCGAGCTGACCCGACTGGTCGAGGAACGCATCCCGCCGGAGCCGGCTCCGTGAAGGGCCGCGCTGTCATCCAACTGGTGATGGCAGCGGCTGCGGGCGTCGGCTGTGTGCTGAGCTGGCTGGCCGCGGTCACGACGGTCGAAGTGCCCCCGATCATCGAGGGTGAGCCGATGACCACGTCGTCGGTTTACAGTGCGCCCCTGCTGAGTTTGGCTCTGCTGCTGGCGACGGTCGCGGGCGTGCTTGCTGTGCTGGGGGTCGCGGGGTGGCGACGCGTCAATCGCGCTCGAGTCGAGAGTGCAGCTGCAGTGCCTGCGTGACGCAGCGGCATTCGCTCAGGCCAGCTTGTCCAATTCGTCAAGCGCGTCACCGGTGTACACCGCGAGGCGCTGCAGGTGTGGCAGGGCGTCCCGGCATCCGATGAATCCGAAGTTCAGGGTGTCGGCGTAGCTCTCCAGCGTGATGTTGAGCGCCATCCCGTGCATCGGAATCGAAACCGGGTAGGTGGCTTCCAGGCGACTTCCGTTGAGATACAAGGTTTCTCGCGGCCCGGGAACGTTGCTGACACACAGGTTGAATGTGAAGGGCAATGGTCCCCTGACGCCCGTCATGGCGCTGGCGAGCTGAAATGCCGTCGGCGCCATCAACGCCGCGGTGTAGGCCAGCACCTCGGTCTGTGACATGTTCTGCAGCTGACGCTTCGCCGCCCGCGTCGACGCGGTGATCGCATGCAGCCTTTCGACCGGATCTTCGATGTCGGTGCCCATCGTGGTCAAAATCGTCCCCACCGCGTTACCACCGCCGGCGTCGTCCTTCGGTCGGATGTTGACCGGCAGAAATGCGACCAAGGGTTTGGCGGGCAATTCCCCGAGTTGATCGAGAAACGCGCGGAGTCCCCCGCCGATGATCGTGAGCGCGACATCGTTGACGGTCGCGTCGTGCTTGCTGCCGATGCTCTTGAGGCGCTCGAACGGGTAGACCTGCGTGGCGAACCGGCGATTGCGACTGATGTGCTTGTTCAGAATCGAATGCGGGGCTTGGAACGAGTTGGTGATCTGCCCATATTCGTCGTCGCTGCGGATTTGCGTGTTGTACAACGCCTTTCCGACATTGACCACCGACTGTGCGCCGCCGACGGCGCCACCGAGCAGGCCGCCGACCAGACTCACTATGGGATTGCGGGGCGGCGTTGGTGTCTTCGAGCGCCTCTTTGACGGCGGCCCGACGTTGAAGAACAGCGGCTGATCCCGCAGCGTCGGGTCGGTCGACATGCTTCGCTCGAGGATTTTGTTCCCCGTGTACCCGTCCACCAACGAGTGGTGGATCTTCATGTAGATGGCGAACCGCCCGCCCTCGAGCCCTTCGATGAAGTGCAGTTCCCACGGTGGCCGGGTGAAGTCGACGTTCTGGCTGTGCAGCCGGGAGACCAGGATGCCCAGTTCGCGCTCGTCGCCCGGACTCGCGAGCGCCGACCGGCGGACGTGGTAGTCGATGTCGAACTTCTCGTCTACGACCCACGACTGGTCCGGCCGAAACAGCATGCGCGGATGGGACAGCTTGAGATTCCAGGGTTCGACGACTTCGAGGTGTCGAGTTTCCTCGAACATCTGGCGCAGATAATCGGACGGCGCGTCGGCCGGCGGGGTGAATGGCATCAGCGCGGCGACGTGCATCATCGAGCTGGGAGTTTCGCCGTACAGGAAGATCATGTCCTGCGGACTCAGACGCTTCGCCACCGGCGCTCCTTGATTGTCGAAAGCAGAGGCTTCCGACGATATGCCTGCAGCCGCATCGAAGTGCGACAGGCATCACACTCGCAGCGGTTGGTACAAAGTTCGAAATTTGTAACACTGTGCACATGACCGATTTGGCCGAGAATGCCGAACAGACGCTCGACGCCCTGCCATTGGGTCCGGACTCGCTGGTCTGGCGGTATTTCGGCGACAATCGGATGTACCTGATCGGGCCCCGGCCCGCCGTCCTGCAGAACATGCTTGCCGAACTCGGCCAGGGCGTACTGGATCATTCGGTGTTCTTCGCCGACACCGCCGCCCGGGTCAAGCGGTCGCTGCCACCGATCTTCATGACGGTCTACGGCGCCGACGACGACAACGAGGGGACCCGGGTCCGCGACTTCCACACCAACATCAAGGGCGAGATGCCTGACGGCTCTCGCTACCACGCGCTGGATCCGGACACGTACTTCTGGGCGCACGCCACATTCCTCGAGCAGGTGCTCTACTTCGCCGACACGTTCGTCAAGCGATTGACCCGTGCGGAAAAGGAACAGATCTACCTCGAGTCCAAGACTTGGTATCGCCGCTACGGCGTGAGCGAGCGGCCGATGCCCGCCGACTACGCCGAGTTCGAGCGGTATTGGAACCGGATGATCGACGAGATCGTCGTCGCACATCCGACCGCCAAGTACGGCGTCGGCTATGTCACCAAGGGCTTCCCGCGCCCCAACGGGGTTTCGCCGGTGCTGTGGCGGCTGATCGCGCCCGTCTTCAACCCCGTGGCCGCGTTCCTCACCACCGGCGGCATGCCGCCGCGGACCAGGGACCTGCTCGGACTGCCGTGGAGTGAGCGCCAAGAACGCCGATACCAGCGCTTCGCCGCGCTGTGGCGCACCCGGGCGGTGAACTGGGTGTGGGATCATCTGCCAATGCGGTTGCGCTACAACACGTTCGCCCAGACCGGCTATGCCAGGGGCTGACCCCACCACGGGGCCTGATTCGTCGTCCACGACGGAGGCCATCCTCGACGCCGCCGTCGTCGAGTTCGAACAACACGGATTCCGCCGGGTTGCGCTCGATGATGTCGCGCGGCGCGCCAAGGTCAGCCGCACGACCATCTACCGGCGGTTCCGCAACAAGGACGAGCTGGTCGCGGCCGTCATCGAACGCGAGAACGTGACGCTGTTCGCCGACATCGCCAACGAGCTGAAACAGGCGGGCCCGCAGGCGAACTATTATGTCGAGGCATTCACCCTGGCGATCCTGAAGTTTCGCAGGCACCGCGTCCTCGACCGGATGATCAGGGACGAGCCGGCGCTGGTCCTCGAACTGGCGGCTCAGCACCACGGGGCCGCGATCGTCCGAATGGCCGAGGCGCTGCGGGTCATCTTCCCGGCCGGCTTCGCCGAGCGGATCGGTGAGCAGGCCGTCAACGAACTCGCCGACACGATTCTGCGCTATGCGGCGATGGTGCTGCTGCTGCCCAGCGCACAACCGCTGGACAGCGCTGACGACATCCGGGTCTTCGCCACGCAGCACTTCCTCCCCAGCCTGCCTGCCGCGCTGCGCGCCGTTCTCGCTGGTTAGCGGCCCCACTGTTTGATGGATCACACCATCGGGCAAACAGTGGCATGAGTACTGAACAGCAGGGCACTGACGAGCTACAGAGCACACAAGAGCGACGCGAGGCCGAACCGACAACCGACGAACACCATCAGGTCGTCGACGCGCCCGATCCGCCGGAACCCACCGAGAAGCCGGAGGTCACCGACGAGCACAAAGAAAAAGCCAAGGAGATGCGCAAGGACTACGAGGAGGATCTGGAGACGGTCACGATGCCAGGCACCGACGGCGCAGTATCGGGTACCGCGGTGAACGACTGGATCGACGACGACGGCAACCCGAAGTTCAGCGACGAGAGCAACAAGCAGGACAAGACGTAGACCGCGTTAGAGTTCCGGCGTGACCTCTCTCGAGAAGATCGCGCCCGCGTTCATCGAGATGGCCCATTCGATCGTATGGGCCTCCGCCGCCACCGTCGACACCAACGGCCATCCGCGCAGCCGGGTGCTCCACCCGATCTGGGAGTGGGACGGCACCGACCTGTTCGGCTGGGTCGCGACGGTGCCGAGCCCGGTGAAGAAGGCGCACCTTGCCGTTCACCCGCAGATGTCGCTGAACTACTGGACCCCGAGCCAGGACACCTGCAGCGCCGAGTGCCTCGTCGAGTGGTATCTCGACGACGAAACCCGCGCCGCGGTCTGGGACAAATTCGCCAATGCTCCGGCGCCGGTGGGCTATGACCCCCGGATCATTCCGCAATGGGCAGACGGGCCAACTTCCGAGGATTTCGCCGCGTTGCGGCTCGCCCCGTACCGGCTGAGAGTCATGGCCGGAACGGTCATGATGAAAGGTGAAGGCGCACCGCTGCTTTGGAGTGCGAAGTGACCTCCACCGTCGACGTCAGCACCCTGCCGTTGGTGCCGAAGAATCCCCTGCCGATTCATCGGTTGGTGAAGTTGGTGCGCAGGCTGGACACCGGGCAGGAAGTCATCCGCGATGCCGGTGGCACCATCACCCGCATCCAATTCGGACCGAAGAGCTTCATACCGCCGATCGTTGCGGTGATGTCGCCCGAAGCGATGCGTGATGTGTTGGGGCGCAGCGACGCATCGTCGGACCGGTGCGTCATCCACGACGAGGTGCGGAACATGGCGGGCGACAGCCTGTTCGTGCTGCCCAACGAACAGTGGCGCCCCCGTAAGAGGGCGCTGCAACCGGTGTTCACCAAGCACAACGTCCGTAACTTCGGCGGTCACATGTCGCGGGCCGCACAGCATTTCGTCGATCGCTGGCCGGCAGGCGGCGATGTGGACCTCGACGTGGAGTGCCGCAAGATCGCCATGCAGTCATTGGGCCGCTCGGTGCTGGGTATCGACCTCAACGAACGTGCCGACACGATCGCAAACTGCATGCATGTAGCGTCCTCCTACACCGCCGACCGGGCGTTACGACCGGTGCGCGCACCACGGTGGATGCCGACACCGGCGCGCCGCCGGGCCAGCGCCGCGGTCCGGAAAATGCGCACGATCACCGACGAGATGGTGCGGGCCTGCCGCGCGGACCCCACCCGGGACGCGCCGCTGGTGCAGGCCCTGCTCGCGGCGACCGATCCGGAAACCGGGCAGCCGATCTCGGACGACGACATCTCCAATGACCTGCTGATCTTCATGCTCGCCGGCCACGACACCACCGCGACGGCGCTCACCTACTCGTTGTGGATCCTGGGCCACCATCCCGACGTCCAGGACCGGGTGGCCGCCGAGGCGGCGGCCATCGGCGATCGAGAGCTGACACCCGACGACGTGCCCGCACTCGGCTATACGGTGCAGGTGCTGCACGAGGCGCTGCGGCTGTGTCCTCCCGCGGCGGGTGTAGCGCGGCTGGCGACTCGCGATATCGCGGTCAACGGATACCGAGTGCAGGCGGGCAGCCTCATCGCCGTGGGCATCTACGCGCTGCATCACGATCCGACGTTATGGCCCAATCCCATGGACTTCGACCCCGACCGGTTCAGCCCAGAGAACGTCAGGACCCGCGATCGCTGGCAGTTCCTCCCGTTCCTCGGCGGTGGGCGCCCCTGCATCGGCGAACATTTCGCACGGCTGGAAACCACGCTGGCGCTGGCCACCATCGTCCGGGCGATGAAGGTCAGCTCGCTGGACGAGGACTTCGCCTGCGAGGTGCCGTTCACCACGGTTGCCAAGGGGCCCATCCGCGCTCACGTAGACCTGCGGCACTAGGTGCCGCTAGACCCTGGTGAGCAGCACAGCTTGCTCGAACGGTAGCCGCGCGAAGACTAGCCGCCCCAACCCTGTCACCGACGGCGCCGCTTGCCCCTTCGGCATGACCAGCGGATCGCGCACCTCAAAGGTCTTGCCGTAACGCCTCATTCGGCCGCCACCGGACGCGGTGATGTTCTTGAGCCAATCCCGGTCGGGTCCGTACGTCAGCAGGATCGCCACGCCGTCCGCGGTGGAGAAGACCGTCAACGGGGTCCGGTACCGCTTCCCCGATTTGCGGCCGACGTGCTCGAGAATGCCCATCGTCGGCGCCCAACCCGCCCACAGCCGCTGGATCGGATTGGTCACGTGCCTGTTGAACCGCGCGAGCCATTGCGGTAATTGCATGTCGACCATCAAACTCGGACGGTATGGCGTACCTCAAGCCCCCGTGGTTCACGCGGGCGATATTCAACAAGATCGCGATGGCGACCGGCATCGGCGGCAGCCAAACGCTGACCGTGACCAAGCGCCTCAGCAGGCAACCGCAGAAGATCCCCGTGGTCGTGCCCGAGGTGGACGGGGTGCAGTACCTGGTGTCCACGCGCGGCGAGGCGGAGTGGGTGAAGAACGTGCGTGCCATCCCCGAGGTCATGGTCGGCGACCGGAAGTACGCCGCCCAGGAGATTCCGGTGGCGCAGCGGGCACCCGTCATCGCCGCATACCGCCCCCTGGCGGGAAAGGTCGTCGAGGGTTACTGGCGCCAGCTGCCCGATGACGCCGATCACCCGGTGTTCGCGTTGACCCCGAAGGGCTGACCACTACACCCTGTAGTTGACGCATTTGGCCCGGCTGGGAGACTGGTGGCATGCGCAGCACCTCCTCAGCGACGGCGACCTCCGCTGCGCTGTTCACCGACGCATGCGCCCTCATCCCAGGCGGGGTGAACTCCCCGGTCCGGGCGTTCAACTCGGTCGGCGGCACCCCGCGGTTCATCACCTCGGCCAGTGGCTACTGGCTCACCGACGCCGACGACAACAAATATGTCGACCTCGTGTGCTCCTGGGGGCCGATGATCCTCGGGCACGCACACCCCGCCGTCGTGGAAGCCGTCCAACGTGTCGCCGTCAACGGCCTGTCGTTCGGCGCCCCCACCCCGTCGGAGACCGAGCTCGCCGCGGAGATCATCGGGCGCATCGCACCCGTGGAGCGGATCCGCCTCGTGAACTCCGGTACCGAGGCCACCATGAGCGCGATCAGGCTCGCCCGCGGATACACCGGCCGGGCCAAGATCATCAAGTTCTCCGGCTGCTATCACGGGCACAGCGATGCGCTGCTCGCCGACGCCGGGTCCGGTGTCGCCACGCTCGGCCTGCCTTCGTCGCCCGGTGTCACCGGGGCCGCTGCAGCCGACACGATCGTCATGCCCTACAACAACGTCGCCGCGGTCGAGGAGATCTTCGCTCAGTTCGGCGACGAGATCGCCTGCGTCATCACCGAGGCCAGCCCCGGCAACATGGGCACGGTCCCGCCGCTGCCCGGCTACAACGCGGCGCTGCGACGCATCACCGCCGACCACGGCGCGCTGCTGATCTCCGATGAGGTGATGACCGGATTCCGGGTCAGCCGATCAGGTTGGTACGGCGTCGATCCCGTCGACGCGGACCTTTTCACGTTCGGCAAGGTCATGAGCGGCGGCCTGCCCGCCGCGGCGTTCGGGGGAAGGGCAGAGGTGATGGCACGACTGGCTCCGCTCGGACCCGTCTACCAGGCAGGCACCCTGTCGGGTAATCCGGTGGCGATGGCCGCTGGGCTGGCCACGCTGCGCGCGGCCGACGACGCCGTATACGCAAGCCTGGACGCCAACGCCGACCGCCTCGATGGGCTGTTCACCGTGGCGCTGGCCGAAGCCGGTGTGGCGCATCGGGTTCAGCGCGCCGGCAACATGCTCAGCGTGTTCTTCACCGACCAACCGGTGACCGACTTCGCGTCAGCGCGGGCGTCGGAAACCTGGCGCTTTCCCGCCTTCTTCCACGGGCTGCTCGATGCGGGGATCTATCCGCCGCCCAGCGCATTCGAAACCTGGTTCGTCTCAGCCGCTCTGGATGACGACGCATTCGACCGCATCGCCGCCGCCCTGCCGGGCGCCGCGCGTGCCGCAGCGGAAGCGACACCGCCCGGATGACCGAGAAAACGGTAGTGCACGTGATGCGCCACGGCGAGGTGCACAATCCGGAGAAGATCTTGTACGGCCGGCTGCCGGACTACCACCTCTCGGACCGGGGTCGGGCCCAGGCGCAGGCGGTCGCCGACTGGTTGGCGGAGCGCGACATCACCTACGTCGTGGCGTCGCCGTTGGAGCGCGCACAAGAGACCGCCGGGCCGATCGCGGCCGCACACGATCTGCCGATCGACACCGACGGCGATCTGATCGAGTCGACGAATATCTTTCAGGGCCAACGGGTATCGCCGGGCGACGGTGCGCTGCGCAATCCGAAGAACTGGTGGCACCTGCGGAATCCGCGGCAGCCGTCGTGGGGTGAGCCGTACCGGGAGATCGCCGAACGGATGACGGCGGCACTGGAGCGGGCACGCCTCGAGGCGGGCGGTCATGAAGCGGTGTGCGTCAGCCACCAGCTGCCGGTCGAGACATTGCGGCGCGCCATGACGAAGCGGAACCTGCATCATTTCCCGACCCGTCGGCTGTGCAACCTGGCTTCGCTGACGTCCTTCTACTTCCACGACGATGCCCTCGTCGGTTGGGGTTACGCGGAGCTGGCCGGGCAGTGAAGTCGTTGGTGGCGGTGCTGGTGGGCGCGTTGTGCATCGCGGTCGCCGGCTGCTCCACCGGAACCGACGCCGTCGCCCAGGGCGGCACGTTCGAGTTCGTCGCCCCCGGCGGCAAGACCGACATCGCCTACGACCCGCCCGGAAGCCGCGGCCGCCCAGGCCCGTTGTCAGGTCCGGACCTGATGGATCCCGACAGGACCATCTCGCTCGACGACTTTGCGGGCAAGGTCGTCGTGATCAACATCTGGGGGCAGTGGTGCGGGCCCTGTCGCACCGAGATGCCCCAGTTGCAGCAGGTGTACGACGCGACGCGCGCGCAGGGCGTCGCGTTCCTCGGCATCGACGTCCGCGACAACAACCGGCAGGCCGCGGTCGATTTCGTCATCGACCGCAGGATCACCTTCCCGTCGATCTACGACCCGCCGATGCGGACGATGATCGCGTTCGGTGGCAGATACCCCACCACCGTCATCCCGTCCACGGTGGTGCTGGATCGCGAGCACCGCGTCGCGGCGGTGTTCCTGCGCGAACTTCTCGCCGAGGACCTGCAACCGGTCGTGGAGCGCCTGGCCGCCGAGGCGCCCGAGCCGGGTAAGGGCGGCACGTGAGTCTCGACCAGATCGACGAACTGATGGCGGGTGGTCCGGTCCTGCTGGCCTTCCTCGTCAGCGCACTCGCCGGGCTGGTGTCGTTCGCCTCTCCGTGCGTGGTGCCGCTGGTGCCGGGCTATCTGTCCTACCTCGCCGCCGTCGTGGGTGTGGAGGACCGGTCCGCACTGGGCACCTCGTCGGGGGAGCAGGGCGTCGCGGTCCGCACGGCGCGGGTGCGCGTCGCGGGAGCCGCAGCGCTGTTCGTCGCCGGGTTCACCGCGGTGTTCGTGCTCGGCACCGTCGCGGTGCTGGGCATGACGACGACGCTGATCACCAATCAGCTTCTGCTGCAACGTATCGGCGGCGTGATCACCATCCTCATGGGCCTGGTGTTCGTCGGCTTCATTCCGGTCTTGCAACGCGACACCCGGTTCGCGCCGCGTCAGCTCTCCACGCTCGCCGGCGCTCCGCTGCTCGGCGCGGTATTCGCGCTCGGCTGGACGCCGTGTCTGGGACCGGCGCTGACCGGCGTCATCGCCGTGGCGTCCGCGACCGACGGCGTCAACGTGTGGCGGGGCGTCGCACTGGTCATCGCGTACTGCATGGGACTGGGAATTCCGTTCGTGCTGCTGGCTTTCGGCTCCGCGCGCGCCGTCCAGGGCATGGCGTGGCTGCGCAGGCACGCGCGTGCCATCCAGATCTTCGGCGGCGTGCTGCTCATCGCCGTGGGCATCGCATTGGTCACCGGACTGTGGGGCGACTTCGTGTCCTGGGTGCGCGACGCCTTCGTCAGCGACGTGACGTTGCCGATATGACCGACACCCAACCGCGAAAAGACGTGAAAACCCCTAAAAGTGGTGGTTCTAGGGGGTTTTCGCGACTGCTCGCGCTCGCACGCAACACCTGGCGTACGTTGACGTCGATGGGCACCGCTTTGGTGCTGCTGTTTCTGCTCGCGCTCGCGGCGATCCCGGGTGCGCTGCTGCCGCAGCGCAGCCTCAACGAGGCCAAGGTCGCGGAGTACATCGCCGAGCATTCGACGATCGGCCCGTGGCTGGACCGCCTGCAGGCCTTCGACGTGTTCTCCAGCTTCTGGTTCACCGCCATCTATGCGCTGCTGTTCATTTCGCTCGTCGGCTGCCTGACACCGCGGATGATCGAGCACGTCCGCAGCATGCGCGCGGTCCCGGTGGCGGCGCCGCGAAACTTCGGCCGGCTGCCCAAGCACCACACCGCCGAGGTGACCGGCGAGCCGCAGGCACTGGCGACGGCGATGACCGGCCGGCTGCGGGGGTGGCGCAAAGTCACGACCGTCCGCGACGACAGCGTCGAAATATCCGCCGAAAAGGGCTATCTGCGCGAGTTCGGCAACATCGTTTTCCACTTCTCGCTGCTCGGCCTGCTCGTCGCGGTGGCCGCGGGGAAGCTGTTCGGCTACGAGGGAAACGTCATCGTCGTTGCCGACGGCGGGCCGGGTTTCTGCTCGGCGTCACCGGCGGCGTTCGACTCGTTCCGCGCGGGCAACACCGTCGACGGCACGTCCCTGCATCCGATCTGCCTGCGGGTCAACGACTTCCAGGCCGACTATCTGCCGTCCGGACAGGCTGTGTCGTTCGCCGCGGATATCGACTACCAGGCCGGGGCGGACCTGACCTCGGACACCTGGCGGCCCTACCGCCTCGAGGTGAACCACCCGCTGCGGGTCGGCGGCGACCGGATCTACCTGCAGGGCCACGGCTACGCCCCGACGTTCACCGTCACTTTCCCCGACGGGCAGACCCGCACGCAGACGCTGCAGTGGCGACCCGACGATCAGATCACCATGCTGTCCTCGGGTGCGATGCGCTTCGACCCGCCGGCGGGTACCTACCCCGATGCGGACGAGCGGCGAAAGAACCAGATCGCCATCCAGGGCCTGTTCGCGCCGACCGAGCTGCTCGACGGCACGCTGCTGTCGTCGAGCTTCCCCGCACCCAACGACCCGGCCGTCGCCATCGACATCTACAAGGGCGACGCCGGTTTGGACACCGGCAGGCCGCAGTCGCTGTTCACCCTCGACCCACGCCTCATCGGGCAGGGCAGGCTGACCAAAATGGCCAGGGTCAACCTCGGCGTCGGCGAGTCGACCAGCCTCGACGACGGCACCGTCGTGCGGTTCGACGGTGCGGTGCCGTTCATCAACGTGCAGGTGTCACACGACCCCGCCCAGATCTGGGTGCTGGTGTTCGCGCTGACCATGATGGCCGGTCTGCTGGTGTCCCTCGTGGTGCGGCGACGGCGGATCTGGATTCGAATCGCCCCCGGTGGGCCGGGTACCGTGAGCGTCGAGCTGGGCGGGCTGGCCCGTACCGACAACTCTGGTTGGGGCGACGAGTTCGAGCGGTTGACCGAGCGCCTGTTAGCCGGGGCCGACGATGCGCAGCGAGAGGAACCTGAGATGACCGAGCGAGCATGAACACCGACCACATCGACATCGGCCTGGCCAAATACTCGGACTGGGCTTTCACCACGTCGGTCGTGGTGCTCGTCGGTGCCCTGCTCCTGCTTGCGGTCGAGCTGGCGTACAACCGAAGCCGCAAGGTCATCGAGCGTGAGACGGTCGGTGCAGGTGTCGGCCCCGGCGTCGGCGGACCGGGCATCGTGGTCGAGCGGCCGCGGCGCAGTGTCGACGAGCGGATCGGCGGAGCGGGCCTGGCACTGACCTATCTCGGCATCGCCCTGCTGCTGATCTGCATCGTGCTGCGCGGTATGGCCACCTCACGCGTGCCGTGGGGCAATATGTACGAGTTCATCAACCTGACGTGCTTCTCCGGCCTGGTGGCCGCGGCCATCGTGTTGCGCCGCCCCCAGGTCCGCGCGCTGTGGGTTTTCGTGCTGGTTCCGGTGCTGATCCTGCTCACAGTGTCGGGCCGCTGGCTCTACACCAACGCGGCTCCGGTCATGCCCGCGCTGCAGTCCTACTGGCTGCCCATCCACGTTTCGGTGGTCAGCCTCGGCTCGGGTGTCTTCCTCGTCGCGGGCGTCGCGAGCATCCTTTTCCTGCTGAAGATGTCCAAGCTGGGGGAGTCCGATCGAGAGGGCCGAGAGGGCATCGTCGCCCGGGTCGTCCAGCGACTGCCTGACGCGCAGACGCTGGACCGCATTGCGTACCGGACGACGATCTTCGCGTTCCCGGTGTTCGGCTTCGGTGTCATCTTCGGCGCGATCTGGGCCGAAGAGGCGTGGGGCCGCTACTGGGGCTGGGATCCCAAGGAGACGGTGTCGTTCATCGCATGGGTGATCTACGCCGCGTATCTCCATGCCCGCTCGACGGCCGGCTGGCGTGACAAGAAGGCTGCGTGGATCAACGTCGCCGGCTTCATCGCGATGGTCTTCAATTTGTTCTTCATCAACCTCGTGACGGTGGGTCTGCACTCGTACGCCGGAGTTGGCTAGAAGGGGACAAGAAGCTGGATACGGACGCTAGCGCACCTAGAAACTCTGCTGGCTCAACGGGTTTTCGTGGCCAGAATCGGTTTACGGACCCGGCGGAGGACGTGCCGCAGGACTGGACCGCGCCGACGCCACCCACCGGGCTGCCGCTGATGATCCCGCCGAAACCGCCACCGCCGGCCGCACCCACACCGCCCGGCCAGGATCCGCCGCCGTATCTGGATCTGTCCACGGTGGCGCTGCTCGGACAGCGCAAGCGGGCCCCGTCGGTGGGCTGGCGCAAGTGGCTGTATCTGGCGTCGTTCAAGTTGATCAACGTGGGCGAGAGTCCGAAGGTGATCCACCGTGACGCCCTGATCGCGCAGGCGCAGCAGCCGCTGCGTGGCTGCCACCGCATCGCCGTCCTGTCGCTCAAGGGTGGGGTCGGCAAGACGACCGTCACCGCGACGCTCGGCGCCACGCTCGCGTCTGTCCGCGGCGACCGCGTCATCGCCGTCGACGCGAACCCCGACCGCGGCACGTTGAGCCAGAAGGTTCCGCTGGAGACGCCTGCGACGGTCCGTCATCTATTGCGCGACGCCGAGGGCATCGAGGCCTACAGCGACGTGCGCGCGTACACCTCGCAGGGCGCGAGCCGGCTGGAGGTGCTGGCGTCGGAGAGCGACCCCGCGGTGTCGGAGGCGTTCAGCTCCGACGACTACACCCGCACCCTCGAGGTCCTCGAGCGGTTCTACAGCCTGGTGCTCACCGACTGCGGCACGGGCCTGATGCATTCGGCGATGGCGGCGGTGCTGGCCAAAGCGGATGCATTGATCGTCATCAGCTCCGGATCGGTCGACGGCGCCCGCAGCGCGTCGGCCACCCTCGACTGGTTGGACGCACACGGACACGAAGATCTGGTGCGCGATTCGATCGCGGTCATCAACGCCGTGCGGCCGCGCTCCGGCAAGGTCGACATGAACAAGGTCGTCGATCACTTCACCCGGCGCTGCCGGGCCGTCTTGCAGGTGCCGTTCGACCCGCACCTCGAAGAGGGCGCCGAAATCAGCCTCGAAAGACTGAAGCCCGAGACACGGGAGGCGCTGCTGGAATTGGCGGCGGTGGTGGCATCGGGTTTTCCGGGCGCGCGCCGCGACCCGAAGCCGGAAGGTCGGCCTCTTCGAGCTTGATCTGAACCGGCGGCTACCGCGGCTTGTTCTCAGGGCCGAGTCGGCGCAGGAAATCAGGATCGTCGTCCGGGCCGATGGTGCGGGGCCGCGGAGTCGCGTTCGCGCGCATCAGCCGGTAGCCCACATAGACCAGGGCGGCCAAGACGAGAATCGCGAACAGGTAAATCACAACAAACCTCCTTGCTCCGAATATACGCGTCGTCGGTAGGCTCGGGCCGTGTCTGATAGTCGGCCGGGATCTCGCCTCGTCGCAGACCTGGTGCTTTACGTACTGGCCCGGTTACTTCTCGTCGTCGCGTTGACCGCGGTGATCGTCGGAGCGGCCCACGTGCTCGGGGTGCGCGAGTTTCCGCTCGTGGTGGCGCTTCTGTTCGCCATGGTGATCGCGTTGCCACTGGGCATCTGGCTGTTCGCCCCCCTTCGCCGTCGCGCCACCGCCAGCATCGCGCTACTCGACGAACGTCGTCGCAAGGACCGCGAGCAACTGCAGGCCAGACTGCGTGGCGACGAGCCTCCCACGCCGTGACGCGGGAAGCATTCGGCGCCGAATTCCTCGGGGCCGATGGATTTCTCAACTCACCAACCTATGGCCTGCCGCCGCAGTTCCTCGTCGACGCGTTGTTGGACTGCATCGGCAAGTGGCAGAACGGGACGATGGACGTCCCCTCGTTCGACGCCCACGTCGCCGCCGGACGCGAAGGCTATGCCGCGCTGACGGGCCTTCCCGTCGGCTCGGTGGCGATGGGCAGCACCGTCTCCTCGGCGCTGGGGTTGGTGGCCGCGGCCATCCCCGACGGTGCGCGTGTCCTCACGCTGCCGGGCGAGTTCACCAGCACCACCTTTCCGTTCGCCGCCCAGGCGCGGCGCGGGGTCACCGTCACCGAGCTGCGTGCCGACGAACTGGTCACGGCGGCAGGCGATTTCGATGTCGTTGCCGTCAGCCTGGTGCAATCGGCAAACGGTGTGGTGCTCGATATCGATGCGCTGCGCAGCCACGTTGCTGGCACCGAAACGCTGACAGTCATCGACATCACACAGGCGCTCGGATGGAAGCGCGTCGAGCTGGGCTGGGTCGACGTCACCGTCGCGGCGGTGTACAAGTGGCTGCTTTCGCCTCGGGGTACGGCGTGGGTTTCGTTGAGCGAGAGAGTTAGTCACGCGATGACGCCGCACGCCGCCAACTGGTACGCCGGCGTTGACCCCTGGCAGACGATATACGGGCTGCCGCTCCGGTTGGCAGAGGATGCTCGCCGGTTCGACCTGTCGCCCGCGTGGTTCCGCGTGCTGGGCGCCGGGCTCGCGATGCCGTGGCTGGCCTCGCTTGACGGCGACGCCGTGCAGTCGCACTGTCTGGGGCTCGCCAATCGTCTGCGCACCGAACTGGATCTGCCGCCGCATGATTCGTCGATCGTCTCGCTGCCCATCGAGGGTGCGGCCGAGGCACTTCAGCGGGCCGGCATCCGCGCGTCTGTCCGCGCCGGGGCGATTCGGGTGGGTTTTCATCTCTACAACAACGAGAACGACCTGGACCGGTTGGTGGACGCGCTACGGCCTTGATGGCCGGATGAATTCCAGCTATCCGCAATGCGGAACTCGCGAATCGTTGGGCACGCTGAGCGCCGACAATGCAGCTAGCAGGCATTCCTCGGTCGGGCTGGCGGGGACAGCTGTTGGCCAGGTCGTCGCGGATGGCCGACATCGCGTTCCTGAATTTCGGGCTTATTTTTGCGGCTGACGGGGTAGTAAATCCGCATGTCTTCTACGAAAGAGTGCGTGAGCTCTGCGAAGGAGCTTTACGGGCGCTGGATAGACGAACTGTGGGCGGGCAAGTCGGTGGCGAACGACCTGGTGTCCGAAGATTTCGTCGGGCACTGGCCGGACCATGAGGTCCACGGACCCGACGAGTTGAACGCGACGGTGGACAAGACCAGGTCGATGCTGACCGATCTGCAATTCGTCATCGACGTGGAACCGTTCGTCGAAGGCGACATGTTGGCGGCTCGCTGGATCGGGACGGGCGCCACGCCGGACGGTCCGAAGCGATTCACGGGCAACGACATTCTCAGGATCGCCGACGGACGAGTGGTCGAGTACTGGACGGGAACCTCAACAGGCTGACCTTCGGGCCCGTCACGCCAGGAAGCGTTCGGCATACGGGGCGAACCGGGCCCGCATGTCGCTCTCGTCGAGCCCGAACATCTCGGCTGACGTAGCGATACGGCCGAGCCGACCACGCTGGTGTCCGGCGAGGTAGTCCTGGATCGAGGTCCGTGCATCGTCGGCCAACGGCTCTCCCGCAAGGTCGTAAATCCGTTCGACGACGCCCATTTCGTCGGCCATGAAGTCGTCGAAGCGGACGTCGACCGAGCGTTCCGGCCCCACGACGGCACGGTCGCGAACCAACGCGTTGAGCATCAGCTCGAGACGATCGATCCACGTCGCCGCAATCTCGCGCACCGGCACCGGATAGCAGTGCATGCGGGCGCTGTAGGTCAGCATCGCGAGCATGGAGAGCACAACGGGCACCGGGTCGCGATGAGTGAACACGACGATCACCCCGGGGAAGACGGCGTTCAGGACCGGCAGCTGCTCCAGGTGTTGCGGGGACTTGAGCAGCCAGCGCCGTCCGCCGCGCAGGAACTGCAGCGCCTTCAGCTGAACGGCGAGGTATTCGTAGTGCGACGTCTGATCGTGGGACAGGTAATAGTCGCGCCATGCCGGCACGTGACCGAGGGTCTCGAAGAGCATCGTCGAGAAGTCGTTGGCCAGCAGCTGAATCTCTTCGTGGACATGGTCTGTGGTCATCTCGTGCATCAGCGCGAAGTGCGGCATCACGATGTTCATCACCTCGACTGCGACGTCCATTCGCGTCCGGCGGGGATCCGGCTCGATGCCCGCCTCCGACGGTAGGGGGAACGGCTCGTTGCTCTCCCAGTAGGGCACGGTCCGGAACGTCGGCTCCGACCGGCCGGACGGAGAATTGACCGTAGCCGCGCCGAGGAGGTTGTGCAGATGGGTGGTTCCGGTGCGGGGTAGTCCGGCGATCACGACCGGCGGAGCGAGCTCGATGTCGTGGATCTCGGGATGGCGGGTCAGCAGGTCGGTGAGCAGGAGCCTGTTCTTGAGCCACTGCAACAACTGGGCGTGGAAGTTGACGATGCCCGCGTCATGCATGCCCGGAATGTCTTGCAGCGCTGCAAGAAACACATCGAGGCGTTCGCGGTAGTCGTCGGCGCCGAAATCGTCGAGTCCGGTTTCGGCGGCGGCCTTGGTGTGCAGGGCGTCGGCGTCCAGCGGGCAATCCGCCGCCATCGCCCCCATCATCTCGCGAATCGGCTCGGCCTCGGGCGAGAAGCGTGGTTCGGCGAGGTCGTCAAGGTGCACCGTGGGCGGCGCTGAGTGGGCATCGGTCACGGCAACTTATGTTACTGTCAGTTTCATAATGATGGTGGAAATTGGTCGACCGCGCGATCCCCGGATCGACAGTGCGGTCCTTGAGGCAACGGCCGAGTTGCTCGGCGAGACCGATTACGCGTCGCTGTCGGTGGACGCGATCGCGAAGCGTGCGGGCACCAGCAAGCCGGCGATCTACCGGCGGTGGCCCAGTAAGGCGCACCTCGTGCATGAGGCGGTGTTCCCGGTCACCGAATACACCGAGTTACCCTCGACGGGAAGCACGCTCGGTGACGTGCGCGAGATGATGGCCCGGACGTTCGCGCTCCTGACCACCCCGGCGGCGCTGGCAGCTCTGCCCGGGCTGGTGGCGGAGATGGCCGTCGACTCCACGCTGCACGCCGCGTTGCTCGAGCGCTTCGTCGACGTGCTGTCCCACGGTTTGGACGACTGGCTCGAGACGGCCCGCAATCGCGGTGAGGTTCGCGTCGAGGTCCGTCCCGCCGATGTGATCGACGCGCTCGCCGGCATCATCTTCCTCGCTCTCATCACGCACCCCGAGACACTCGACGAGGCCTGGATGGACCGCACGGCCGAGTTCATCGCGAGAGGGATCAGCGCATGACCGAACACGAATCCACGGCGGCTTGGCGCGAGCTTCTGGAAACCCTTGGCGGCCTTGACCGTACCTTCCTCGAAGGTGACCGCGCGGTGACCGATGATCGCCATATCGCCGACGGCTACCGCATGCTGGCGACCACCCTCGGCGTCGCGTTCGACACGTACCTGTTCGCCGACCCCAGCCGGCCGCTGTGGGTGGAGGTCAACTCGCCGTTTCGGCCCGACCGCCGGTGGGGTGGCGACAATACCGACGCCTACTACTTCATGTGCCCGGTCGATCCGAATCGGCGCTACCGGATCAGCGGGAACAAGGGCGACAGCGTCTACTTCTCGGTGACCGCCTACAACGAGCCGTCGCCGGGTGCGTGGTCCGACCGGATCGTGGCCATCCTGCGCGACGACGACCTCGACGTCGATGCCGACGGCAACTTCTCCTTCGACTTCGGTCCGGCGCCTGACGCGGCGGTGCTGATGACACGTGACTACCAGGGCAATCCCCAAACCGGGCGCCCGGTGAAGTGGCAGATCGAGGCGCTCGACAAACCCGATCCATTCCGGCATGGCGACGCAGAGACGGCGGCCGCGCTGCGCTCCAGTGCGGCCTGGTTGCGCACGATGTTCGCGATCCTGCCGCTGGCGGTGGGTGTGCGTAGCGAGCAACAACACACACTGGGACACGAGATTGCCGCGGCAGCAAATGAATTCGCTGATCCGTATCAGGTACCCGATGCGAACTTCGGCTGGTCGGCGCGCGACGCCTGCTATGCCTACGGCAGTTTCGTGCTCGACGAGGACGAGGCGCTCGTCGTCACCCACCGCCCGCCGCCGTGCCGATTCTGGAACCTGGTGGTGTGGAATCAGTTCATGGCGACGCCGGGTGTCGCCGACGCGCGCAGCTCGGTCAACGGCTACTCGGCGGTCCCCAACGCCGATGGTTCGGTGACCGTCGTCATCTCACGGGGGATGACCGAACATCCGAACTCCATTACCACGCTTGACTATCCGCGGGGCAATCTCGCGTTCCGATGGTTTCTGGCCGATGAGGTTCCGGCCCGGCCCGAGGTGGCACTGGTGAAGGTGTCGGACGCGCCGACGCGCGTCAGCTAGTTGCGGTTTCGGTGCGCATACGATCGCTCAGCGACTGTCAGCGCACCGAAATCGCCAGGGCGAGTGCGACCGCGAGCGACCAGACCAGCATGGTCAGCCCGGTATCGCGCAGGACTGGAATCAGATCTTTGCCACCGGAACCTTTTCGCACCGGAGAAGCGGCCCGCACCGCCAGGGGCAGTGCCACCAGGCCGACGGCGGCCCACGGCGTCGCGAGGATCAGCACCAGCGTCAGCACGAACGCCACCGCCAGCAGCGTCTGGTACAGCAGCCGCGTGCGCGGGTCGCCGAGCCGGACGGCGAGCGTGATCTTGCCGGATTCCTTGTCGGTCGGGATGTCGCGCAGGTTGTTCGCCACCAGCACCGCCGACGACATCGCGCCCATCGCGACGGCCATCGCCACGCCGACCCAGTCGATTCGCAGCGCCTGGGTGTACTGGGTGCCGAGTACGGCGACGAGACCGAAGAACACGAACACCGCGACCTCGCCCAGCCCGAGGTAGCCGTACGGCTTCGAGCCGCCCGTATACAGCCACGCGCCGGCGATACACAGTCCGCCGACCAGGATCAGCCACGGCGCGCTGAACCACGCGAGCGCGAGTCCGGCGAGGGCCGCGATGGTCAGGCTGACGATCGCGGCGGTCAGCACCGAGCGCGGGGTGGCGACCTTCGACCCCACCAACCTCAGCGGCCCGGCCCGCACATCGTCGGTGCCGCGGATACCGTCGGAGTAGTCGTTGGCGTAGTTCACCCCGACGATCATCGCGACCGCGACGACCATTGCCAGCAGAGCTTTCCACCAGCACCACGCGTGCAACCAGGCCGCCGCGCCGGTACCGGCGATGACCGGTGCGATCGCATTGGGCAGCGTTCTGGGCCGGGCGCCCTCCACCCACTGCGCGAAACTGGCCACGAGCGCCAGTCTTGCACGGTCGTTGTTTTCCTCTTCGGGTCCGGCGCCGGTACGCGTGGCAGACTGTCCTCATGGAGGACCGACTCAGTAAGACGGAGATCCGCAAGGACGCCGTGCAGGAGATCGTCGAGTCCGGCGCGGCAACCGTCGGCGATGTGGCCTCGATCATCACCACCGCAGTGAAGGACGTCGCAAACGCCATCGGCGGCTTCGCGACCGACGTATTCGAGATCCGCGACGGAGCACGACGCGCCTCGCAGCAGTCGGTGGTCGAGGACGAAACGCCGGGCGTGTAGCCCTTGCTCGGAGTCATCGGCGGCAGCGGGTTCTACACGTTCTTCGGTTCCGACGCCCGCGCGATCAGCCTGGACACCCCCTACGGTGAGCCGAGCGCGCCGATCACCGTCGGCACCGTCGGCGACCACGAGGTTGCGTTTCTGCCACGACACGGTGCCGGGCACGAGTTCTCCCCGCACACCGTCCCGTACCGCGCCAACATGTGGGCGTTGCGTGCGCTCGGTGTGCGGCGCATCTTCGGGCCGTGCGCCGTCGGCAGCCTGACACCGGACCTGGGGCCCGGCGCGATGGTGGTGCCCGATCAACTGGTCGACCGCACCAGCGGCCGCGACGACACCTATTTCGACTCCGGCGGCATCCACGTCGGGTTCGCCGACCCGTACTGCCCGACACTGCGCGCCGCCGCGGCCGACCTACCCGGGGTGGTCGACGGCGGGACGATGGTGGTGGTGCAGGGACCGCGGTTCTCCACCAGGGCGGAGAGCCGCTGGTTCGCGAGCCAGGGTTTCAGCTTGGTCAACATGACTGGATATCCAGAGGCGGTATTGGCGCGCGAGCTTGAAATGTGTTATGCAGCAATCGCTTTGGTGACAGACGTGGATGCGGGGATCGACAGCGGATCGGCGGTGCGGGCTGTTGACGTCTTCGCCGAGTTCGAACGCAACATGGTGCCGTTCAAGAAGCTCATGCACGAGGCCATCGATCGTGTTGAGCTCGAGCAGAGTTGCACGCACTGCCAGCCACACGACGGCGTTCAACTTCCGTTCGACTTGCCGTGAGAGTTCTGCTGACCGGAGCGGCCGGGTTCATCGGAACCCGGGTCGACGCCGCACTGCGCGACGCGGGACACGACGTCGTGGCGGTCGACGCGATGCTGCCCGCCGCGCACGGTCCGGGTGCTGTGCCGCCGCCGGATTGCCGGGTTCTCGACATCCGCGACGGGTCCGCGCTGGCGCCGCTGCTCGATGGTGTCGACGTGGTGTGCCACCAGGCCGCGGTGGTGGGTGCCGGGGTGAACGCCGCCGACGCACCGTCGTACGGCAGCCACAACGACTACGGGACGTCGGTTCTGCTGGCCGAGATGTTCGCCGCGGACTGCCGGCGGCTGGTGCTGGCCTCGTCGATGGTCGTCTACGGCCAGGGCCGCTACGACTGCGCCGAGCACGGTCCGATCGACCCGCTGCCCCGCTCGCGCGCCGATCTCGACGCCGGGGTATTCGACCACCGCTGCCCGGTCTGCGCTGCGACGCTCAACTGGCAACTGGTGGCCGAGGACGCGCCGCTGCGGCCGCGCAGCCTGTATGCCGCGAGCAAGACCGCGCAGGAGCATTACGCATTGGCGTGGTCTGAGGCCGGCGGCGGCTCGGTCGTCGCGCTGCGCTATCACAACGTGTACGGCCCGCACATGCCGCGCGACACCCCGTACTCCGGGGTCGCGGCGATCTTCCGCTCAGAGCTTGAATCCGGCGACGTGCCAAGGGTTTTCGAAGACGGTGGTCAAATGCGCGACTTCGTGCACGTCGACGACATCGCGGCAGCCAACGTCGCGTCCGTCGAGTCCGCAGTCGACGGTTTCGACGCGTTCAACGTCTGCTCCGGTCGGCCGATTTCAATCATGGAGGTCGCGACCGAGTTGTGCGACGTGCGTGGCGCCGCGGCACCCGTCGTCACCGGGCAGTACCGCAGCGGCGACGTCCGCCATATCGTCGCCGACCCCGCCCGCGCCGCCGACGTGCTCGGCTTTCGCGCCGCCGTCGATCCGCGCGACGGCCTGCGCGAGTTCGCGTTCGCACCGCTGCGGGCGTAGATGAAGCGCCTCGCGGTGGTTGTCGCTATCGTCGCGCTCGTGGCATCGGGTCTGCTGGCGTTGGCGTGGTCGCAGCAGCGACGGTTGATCTATTTTCCGTCGCCTGGGCCGGTCCCGCCGGCGGCAACGATGTTGCCCAACGGTCAGGACGTCGCACTGGACAGCGACGGAATCCGCTTGGGGGCGTGGTATTTCCCGGTCGCCGGCGGCGGTCCCGCGGTGCTGGTGTGCAACGGCAACGGCGGCGACCGGTCGGGCCGGATCGCCCTGGCCGCCGCGCTGAACCGTATCGGCCTTTCGGTGCTGCTGTTCGACTACCGCGGCTACGGCGGCAACCCCGGCCAGCCTTCCGAGGACGGCACGGCCGCCGACGCACGGGCCGCCCAGGCATGGCTGGCTGCGCAACCCGGCGTCGAGAAAATCGTGTACTTCGGCGAATCCCTAGGCGGCGCAGTCGCTGTCGGCCTTGCGGTGGAACGGCCGCCCGCAGCCTTGATTTTGCGATCGCCGTTCACCTCCCTGCCCGACGTCGGCGCGATGCACTATCCGTGGTTGCCGGTGCGGTGGCTGCTTATGGACCGGTATCCCTCGATCGACCGGATCGGATCGGTGCACGTGCCGGTCATGGTGATCGCCGGTGACCGCGACGACATCGTCCCCGAGGCACTGAGCCGGCGACTCTATGACGCGGCCGATGAGCCCAAGCGATACGTGCTGGCGCCGGGGGCCGGTCACAACGACCCGGAGATGTCGGACGGCCGGCAGATGCTCACCGAGATCCAAGGGTTCCTGTCGTCGACCGGTGTGACCTAGTGATACTGGTGGAATGAAGCCCGCCATTTGTGAGCAGTTCGGCATCGATTTCCCCCTCTTCGCGTTCAGCCACTGTCGGGACGTGGTGGCCGCGGTGACCAACGCCGGTGGGTTCGGCGTCCTGGGCGCCACCGCCTACACACCGGAGCTGCTCGACCAGGAACTGTCGTGGATCGACGAGCACGTCGGTGGTAAGCCGTACGGCCTCGACCTCATCGTGCCCGCCAAGTTCGAGGGCAAGGGCGAAAAGCTGGGCCGGGGCGAGCTGGCGTCCCGCATCCCCGAGGACTACCGCAAGTTCATTGCGGAGCTGCTGGCCAAGCACGACATCGAGCCCGAGGCGTCGCCGAAGACCGGCCCCTCGTTCCTGTCGGGAGACACCGGGCAGGATCTGCTCGAGGTCGCGATGAGCCATCCGATCAAGCTCATCGCCAACGCGCTGGGGGTGCCGCCCGACTACATGATCGAGGCGGGCAAGAAGAACGGTGTTCCGGTCGCCGCGTTGGTGGGCGCGAAGGAGCATGCGGTCAAGCAGGTGCAGGCGGGGGTGGATCTGATCGTCGCGCAGGGCACCGAAGCCGGCGGCCACTGCGGCGAGGTGACGACGCTGGTGCTGATCCCCGAGGTCCTCGAAGCTCTAGCGGCCATAGGCAGCGATATCCCGGTGTTGGCGGCGGGGGGGATCGTCACCGGCAAGCAGATGGCCGCGTGTGTAGCGATGGGTGCCGACGGAGCGTGGACCGGCTCGGTGTGGCTGACGACGGAGGAGGCCGAAACGGCGCCGCATACGGTGCAGAAGTTCCTCGCCGCGTCGTCGCGCGACACCATCCGCTCCACCGGCCGAACCGGAAAGCCTGCGCGGCAGCTGGTTTCGGACTGGACCGATGCATGGCAACCGAACGAGGGCGGTCACAAGACGTTGCCGCTGCCGCTGCAATCGATGGTGGCCGAGCCGATCATCCGGCGCATCGACGTGCTCGCGGCGCAAGGCCATCCGGGGGCGCAAGCCCTGGCGACCTATTTCGTCGGACAGGGCGTGGGGCTGATGAACAAGGTGAAGCCCGCCAAAGAGGTGGTTCGTGAGTTCATCGAGGACTATCTCTCGGCGACGGAACGGCTGAGCAACTCACTGCCCGACTAGGTGCAGATCCAGCCCGGCCACGTGGACTTCCCCGGCCACGTTGACTCTGCGTCCAGGTCCCGATATCCCGCGGAAAAGGCGCACTGAACGCAGAGTCAACGAGGGGTGCTATGGGACCTCGATGCAACCCACGCCGGGAACACAACCTCCGCCGCCACCTGGGCCACCGCCTCCTGACGGGCCGCCGGGAATGCTGCCGCCGCCTCCGCCGGGGCCGCCGCCGCCGGTCGGGCCACCCGGAATCGTTCCGCCGCCGCCCTCTGGGCCGCCCCCGCCGGTGGGGCCGCCGGGAACCGTGCCAGTGCCACCCGGAGCCGGTGCCGGCGCGGTCGTCGTCGCCGGAGCGGTCGTCGTCGTTGTCGCCGACGTCGTCTCGGTGGTCGTGCTGGTCGTGCTGGTCGAGTCACCTTCGTCGCCGCCGCCGCAGCCCACGGCCAGCACCATCGCAGCCGCGCCGCCGAATACAGCGAACGACGTTCGTAGTTGCTTGTTCACAGTTCCTCCGTTTCCTCCCGACGCGGTGGGACTACCCGCCCCAGTCGGCTCGAAACGGCAGGAGGTCGACCTAGGCCATGGCGATGCGGACCGAAATCGGGTCGCTTTCCATCGCGCGCATCGTGAACGCGGTCGCCGATTGTCCGAAGCGGCCGCCGCCACCGAAGCTGCGGGCGCGAGCGCGCACGTCGTCATCTGGTTCGAAAGTAGCTGTGCCGGTGCGCCATTCGTTGTTGACCCGAACCCGGACATTTGGGTTGGCGGCGATGTTGTAGGCCCACCCGGCCCGTCGGCCGTGTTGGGAGATCACCCACAGGTCGTTACCGTCGATCCGACCGGCCAGCGGCACTCGGCGCGGTTCTGACGACTTGCGGCCGATGGTTTCGAGTTCGACCACAAGTGACGAGCGGACGCCCAGGCGGTCCAGTGCCGTCACCAACGGGTTCATCACGAGGCGCCCCATGCGTCGTTCGAACTTGAATTTGCGTCGCGCCTTCTCGGCACTCTTGGTGGTCATGCTTAACGAAGATAGTAGAACGATCACTCAATTACTAGAGACAGGGCTGAAATCGCAGGTCAACTACTCTTCCGGTGCGCCGATCGATAACACGGATAGCTGAGCGATTACCTGGGATGCTCAGTCCATGGGCGGCACGCCGGAGACACGCTATGCACGCGACGGTGACAGGTACATCGCCTATCAAGTCGTCGGCGAGCGCGGTCCTGATCTGTTGTACGTTCCGATAGCCCTGTGGCCGATCGATCTGATTTGGGACGAACCCACCGTCGCGCGTCACCTATATAGGTTGGCGTCCTTCAGTCGGGTGATCTTGACCGACATCCTCGGTGCAGGCAGTTCGGACGTGGTGCGGTCCGAAGATCCGGCGATGCAGTCGTGGACCGACGGCTTGATCGCGGTTCTGGATGCGATCGGAAGTGAGCGGGCGTCAATCATCGCGATGTCGGGTTCGGCACTGCCTGCCGCCCTTCTGGCGGCAACCTATCCCGATCGGGTGCGCTCCCTGATCCTGTGGAGCCCGTGGGCGCGGTATATCCGCGCTCCCGATCATCGGATCGGCTTGCCGGAGACACTGCTCGACGAGGTCCTGGACGACTTCGAGCAGCGCATCGGCACCGGTGCGAACATCGACAGATACGCGCCGAGCTGGGCGGACGACGCCGCGAAACGGCGATGGTGGGCGCGATGCGAGAGGCTCGAAGGAACACCGGGCTATTTCAGATGGATGCTCGAAGTCTTCCTGCGCACCGATCTCCGGCCGGTGCTTGAGACCATCTCGGCGCCGACCCTAGTCATGGGGCGACGATCTGCCCGCGACGTCAGCATCGGCCATGCGAAAGACGTCGCCGAGCGAATCTCGAATTCGCGTTATGTGGAGTTCGACGGCGACGATCTGGAATGGCTTGCCGGCGATGCGGATTCCGTGCTCGACGAGATCGAGTCATTCCTCACCGGAACACGCGGCGCGACAACGTCGAACCGCGTCTTGGCGACCGTCCTGTTCACCGATATCGTCGGATCCACAGAGCGCGCAACACAACTCGGAGACTCGGCATGGGCGGCGGTACTCGCGCGACACGACCATCTGGTCGAGCGACATGTGGCCGCCGCGCGCGGGGTCGTGGTGAAGGCGACGGGCGACGGTATTCTCGCGACCTTTGACGGCCCTGCCCGCGCGGTTGAGTGTGCAACCGGAATCCGTGATGCTGTCGAGGGCCTCGGCTTGTCGATTCGCGCGGGGTTGCACACCGGCGAGATCGAGAAAGCCGACGGCGACATCCACGGCATCGCCGTGCACATTGCAGCGCGCATCATGGCGCTCGCCGGTCCGGGAGAAGTGCTGGTTTCAGGTGTGATGCCGCCTCTGGTGCTTGGATCACGGCTCGAATTCGCCGATCGCGGCGAGCACTCGTTGAAGGGCGTGCCGGGGTCGTGGCGGGTCCTCGCGGTCGATTAATCGACCGCCAGCGGCAACCGCACCTCGAACCGTGCGCCGGCGCCGAGGTTGTGCGCGGTCAGTGTGCCGCGATGGGCCTGAACTAGACCCGCGGCGATGGCGAGACCGAGTCCGGATCCGCTGGGCAGCGACGAATCCGAGCGTGGCACACGGTTGTTGGAGCCGCGGTACGCGACATCGAACACCCGCGGAAGATCAGCCTCGGCGATGCCGACGCCGGTGTCGTCGACGCGGGCCCATGCGCCGTTGTCGTCGGCACCGAGTGAGAGCAAAACCTGCCCGCCCTCCGGTGTATGCGCGATCGCGTTGGCCACCAGGTTGGACAACACCCTGACCAATGCCCGGTCGCTACCCACCACCCGTACCGCCTTGGACGGCAACTCGGCCGTCAGGTGCACACCGGCGCGCTCGGCGGCGATCCGGTGTGCAGCCAGGACGTCGTCGACGACCTCGTCCAGCGCCACCTTGTCCAGCGCGGGCCGTACCGCGCCTGCATTGATCTTCGACATCTCGAACAGATCGTCGACCATCTCGGCGAGCCGAATCGATTCCTGCTCAATCGTTTTGGCGTGCACCTGCACCTCTGATTCGGGAACCACACCGTCGGCGATCGCCTCGGACACCGCGCGGATCCCGGCCAGCGGTGTGCGCAGGTCGTGGCTCACGAAGGCCACCAGCCGCCGCCGCGACTGCTCGGCGGCCCGTTCGGACTCGCGAATCTCCTGCTCCCACACGGTGCGCCGGGCCTGGTAGCGCGCCAACATCACCGCCGCCGGAATCGTGACCACCGCGACGATGACCAGCACGACCGCCGTCTGTTCGAACGTCTCGGTGATCATGAACCCGCTCGCGCCGAGCACTCCCGAGAACGTCGCCAGCACCGGGATGAGCACCAGCGCGACCATGCTGACAGCCAACGACCACGACCGAGCCAACCGGATGATGATCGCTCCGACGAGGACCACCGGCACCGAGCAGGCGAAGGCCCACCAGGCGATCTCCCACAGTTCAGTGGGCATGAGCCTGCTGTCCCTCGGCGCTGCTCCAGAGGTAGCCTTTGCCCCACACGGTCTGCAACCGGTGCGCGTCTCCGAGCTTGGACCTCAGCCGCTTCACATGCACCGTAACCGTCGACAAATCGCCGAAGTCCCAGCGCCACACCTGTTTCAGCAGTTCCTCACGGGAGAACACCGTGTCCGTGTGCGTGAGGAAGAACATCAGCAGGTCGAATTCGCGGTTGGTCAGCGATACTTGGTGCCCCGACACGGTCGCCGAGCGCGCGGCTGCTGACACGCTCAGCTCGCCCACCGTGATGTCGAGCGGCGGGGGCCCTGACTGTGCAGGAGCACGCCGCAGCACCGACCGGACCCGCAGCGCCAGTTCGCGCGGACTGAACGGTTTGGTCAGATAGTCGTCGGCGCCGGCCTCCAGACCGGCGATCCGGTCGTCCTCTTCACCGAGCGCGGTCAGCAGGATCACCGGAATCGCGTAGCCGCCGCGCTGCCGCAGGCTGCGGCACAGCATGAGACCGTCGGGTCCGGGCATCATCACGTCCAGTACCGCGACGTCGATGCGCTGCGAGCCGAGCAGCCGCAGCGCCTCCGTTCCGTCGTGGGCGATCGACACCTCGAGGCCGTCGCGCTCCAGATACCGGCGCACGACATCGCGCACGACGGCGTCGTCGTCGGCGATCAACACCCGAGTCACCCCCCGAGGTTAGCCCTGCGCAGCCGCGACCTGCAGCGACGTAATGAATTCGTCACGGGTCACCCTGTTTGACCAGTGCGGGGGTGGTTAGCCTCGAACCATGCCCGACTGTCGCGTCACGGTGGTGCTGCCGTGTCTCAACGAGGCCGCGTCACTGCCGGGGGTGCTGGCGGCGATCCCGCCCGGGTACCGGACGTTGGTGGTCGACAACAACAGCACCGACGGCACCGCCGAGGTGGCCCGACGGCACGGTGCGGACGTGGTCACCGAAACCCGCCCCGGATACGGCTCCGCGGTGCACGCCGGGATAGTGGGGGCGACGACGCCGGTCGTGGCGGTCATCGACGCCGACGGCTCGCTTGATCCGCGTGACCTACCGAAATTGGTCGACGATCTCGAACGCGGCGCGGATATGGCGATCGGACGGCGGCGTGCCGTGCAGGGGCTGAACTGGCCGTGGCATGCCCGCGCCGGGACCGCCGCGGTGTGCTGGCGGCTACGTCGCAAGCACGGTCTGCCGGTGCACGACATTGCGCCGATGCGGGTGGTCCGCCGCGACGCGCTGCTGAGGCTGGGCGTGCAGGACCGCAGATCCGGATATCCGCTCGAACTGCTGGTGCGGGCCGCTGCCGCGGGGTGGAAGGTCGTCGAACGCGATGTGGAGTACGGACCCAGAACCGGTGGGAAGTCGAAGGTGAGCGGTTCGATGCGCGGCAGCGTGGTCGCGGCAGTCGATTTCTGGCGGGTGATTTCGTGATTCCGGTGGTCGCCCTCGTGGTGGCGAAGGCGCCCGTGCCCGGTTTGGCGAAGACGCGGCTGGCCGCCTCGGTCGGGGATCGCGTCGCCGCCGATATCGCGGCGGCCGCGCTGCTGGACACCCTCGACGCGGTTGCCGCCGTGCCCGCAGAGGCGCGTGTGGTGGCGATGACAGGCGACCTCGATGACGCGCGGGCATCGGCGACGATCCGTAGCCGCCTCGAGGCGTTCACGGTGGTGCCGCAGCGCGGGGACGGGTTCGCCGACCGGCTCGCCAATGCGCACATCGACGCGGCGGCAGCGACGGGCCATCGTGCGGTGCTGCAGATCGGTATGGACACCCCGCAGGTGTCGGCAGACATGCTCACCGAATGCGCCCATGAACTGATGGGCACCGGCGCGGTGCTCGGCCTCGCCGACGACGGTGGATGGTGGGTGCTGGGAGTGTCCGATGCCGCGATGGCCGATTGCCTTCGCACGGTGCCGATGTCACAACCCGACACCGGTGCGTTGACGCTGGCGGCGTTGTGGTCCAAGGGAATCGAGGTCACGCGGGTCGCCGAACTAGCGGATGTCGATACGGTGGATGACATCGCGTCGGTACGGCGGATGTGCGCCGCGGACAGTCGTTTCGCCCGCGTCACCGAGGGGGTGCGTGCCTGACATGCTGGGACACCTTTATGACCGCGCTCTAGATGGTGAGCGGTGCTGGATCAGGCGCGACGACGGCGAAGTCCGACGGCTACCGGTGCGACGGTGGCTTGGGGGGAAGCACGCCGATGACAAGTTCGACAGTGCCGTGCTCGAACTGTGCACTGGGCCGACCATCGACTTGGGTTGTGGTCCCGGTCGATTCGTGACGGAACTCATCCGGTGTGGCATTCCCGCGCTCGGGGTCGATCAGTCCGCGACGGCCATCGACTTGGCGAGGCGCAACGGCGCTCCGGTGCTCCGACGAGACGTGTTCGGACCGTTACCGGGAATGGGACGCTGGCAGACAGTCCTCCTCGCCGACGGAAACGTGGGGCTGGGTGGTGACCCACTGCGGATGCTGAGAAGAGCAGCTGAGTTGTTGAGTCACGGCGGAAAATGCGTAGCCGAATTCGATTCGGAGGCAATGGGAATCCGCACCAGCTGGGTGCGGCTGGAGTCGAGTCGGACTATCGGCCCGTGGTTCCGTTGGGCGTTGGTCGGCATCGATTCCGCAGCCTCGCTCGCCAAGGACGCGGGATTGGTGATGACGGGCATGCAGACGATCGGTGGGCGCGTCGTGGCAACGCTGGCACTACCGTGACGATCAGCGGGGTAACAGATCTTCGCTGATCATCTGCAGTGACCCGTTCGGGCTGCTACCCGTGATCAGTACCGCACCGGAACGTGGTTCCACCGCGACCGAATTGGGTTGCTGCACCGTCGGGACGGTGCCGGCGATCCGTGGTGTGGCGGGATCAGCCACGTCGATCACCTGCAGTTGGTTGGTGGCGGTCAGGGTGACGAAAAGCCGTCGACGATCGGGGTCCTGCGCCAGCCCGTAGGGCATGCCCGGCGACTCGACCCTGGCCAGCTCGCTGATCTGTGGCGTGATGCGTTCGATGAGCACGGCACCGCCATCGGTGTCGGCGAATGCGACGATATCGTCGGATAACGCCACCGCGTGCGTCAGCTTGGTCCCGACCGGCCCTTGCGCCACCTGCTGCCGGCTCGATCCGTCATAAACCCACACTCCGTTGCCCTGCACGTCGGCCACGGCCGCGTACTTCCCGACCGCCGCGGCACCACCCGGCTGCGGCGGACCCGCGGGTAGTGATCCGACGACGGCCCCGTCCCGAACGAACACCACACCGCCACCCATCTCGTTGGTCACGACGACCGTGCCGTCGGACGTGCGCACTGCATCGTGAGGCTGCCGCCCGACGCCGCCGGTCCTCGACACCACGTTGCCATCGGCAAGGCTCATTTCGACCAATTCGTCGGATGACTCCAGCGGGACCAACACTGGCCCGTCGGCCCCGGCGAGGCTCAGATGCCGCGCAGCTCCGCCCATTTGGACGGTCTGGCGAACGACCCCGGTTGCGCTGTCCACCAGCGCCACACCGGGGGGATTACGAACGGCGATCGCAGCGGTCCCCGATCTGCCGACGACGATGCCCTCGGGCCCGCCGGGGATCGGCACGACCCTGCCGACCGGTGCCACCGTCGGCGCCTCGGCTGGAGCGGGTTCGGCGGCGGGCGCACGTGGGGATCGCGGTGCGGATGTCTGCTCCGTTGTCGCACCTCCGCCGCAGCCCGCTACCACCGCTATCACGGCGAGCAGGACCCCGACCGCCTCAATCGGCCGCACTATGGACCGTCCTTTTCTGCGGGCCAGTGGATTTCGCCCGGCTGAGAACAAGCTTGATCGCGAATGCGATGGCACTGACGGCGAACATCGCCGCGGTCAGCAGCAGCCACCGACCGAGGAAAGGCTCCTGTGTTTGTCCGGTGGCGGCCAGATACGTCGGCGCACCTTGTTCGATGATGCCGGGCAGGAATACCACCAGCGTCAGCGCAGCTCCCAGCGCGGGTACGCGGATGTAGTTGAGCACAGGCACATTTGCGACTGGACGCCGATTCGCTGTCAGCAGTCGGTCCGCCAGGGCATAGATTGGAAAAAGGACGAGGTCGTGAGCGATGATCGCGGCGGCGAACCACACTGCGATCGACTGCCACCACACGTTGGTGTTCCACAACGTCTCCGGCTTGATCGTCGCGATGACGTATCCGAAGAGCGCGAAACCCGCGACCAGCGTCAGCAGGTGCAGCGGATGCGACCCGTAGACACGGTGAAACCCGTTCAGCGACATGTCACTTGGCCCTGAAATCGATGGATGCAACCCATTTGGTGTTGTGCACGCCTGGCAGTGCGGGAACGATGATCCGTGCCGGGAAGCCGTGATCGGGGGACAGGTCGGCGTCGTTGACCCGAAGTGCAAGAAGCGAATCCGGGTGCGTCACCTGGTTGGCCTGCAGGGTGGCGCGGTTGAACGCGCCGAAACGTTCCACTGAGCGCACGAATGCGGACCGCGGTTCGGGGACACCGGCGAGCCTGGCCAGGTCCCGCAGGGGCACCCCGGTCCACGTCTCGGTGGTCGACCAGCCCTCGACGCAGGCGATCGGCAATCGTGCGGTGTGCTGCGACATCGCCGTGAGCATCGCGCGGTCGAGAACCACGGGTGACGGTCCACCGGTCAAGGTGAGTCGCCAGCGTTCGCCGGTCAAGTCGGGGGTGATCCGGGCCGCGGCGGCAGTGCGGTTGATCTGGAAGTCGTTTGGCCCGTCGCCGTGGGTTCGCCCGCGGGGCAACAGCAGTGCTGTCTGCCGAGTCCAGCCGCCCAGCGTCTGGCCGGCGGTGATGAGTGCCATGAACACCGCGCCACCGCCGACGAGAGCGAGGGCGCCGCGGCGGCTGATCGTGGCGGGTCCGGGTTCGGCAGCGACGAGCCCGTCGGGTTCGTAGGGTTCGGGTCGGGTGTCCTTGGTGTTGGTGCGTAACACGCGTCGCATGGACATCGATCGAAGACCCACCCACATGCGCGGAATCTTGATGACGATGTGAATCACGAAGCCCGCGATGAAGACCCATGCTCCGTAGTAATGGGCCGTGTAGAAGCTGAAGCCGAAGATGTAGTCGTACTGGATGTTGAGGACGCCGGTGATGATCTCGAACAAGATCCCGCCCACGAGCATCAGCAACGAGATGCGTTCGAGCAGCTGTGCAACCGACCGTGACGGTGGCCATGCGAAAAGCCGCGGAATCACCGACCAGAGTTTGGCCAGCACAATCGGGATCAGGATCAGTCCAAGCCCGACATGCAGGCCTTGGTTGAGCCGATACAGCCATGACGGGTCGGTCGGCCAGTCGAACGTCGGTAACTTGAGCCAGCCGACGTCGCCCGGTATCGCCTGACCGAACTGCGGCCCGTACGCGATGTAGGAAAGCAGACCGGTGATCGTCACCACCGGAAGGGCGACCAGCAGCACAGACCCGAGCACAGATGTCAGCCAAAGACCGCGCAGCGGACTGCGCCAGCGCGTGGCGCGTCTCAGGCCCGGTGGTGGATGCTCGTCTAGAGCGCGCCACAGGCGTCGGGGGAATCCGTATCCGCCCTCATCGGTTGGCGGCGGGTCGGGCGGGTGACCGTGGGCCATTGCTCCAGAGTCGCGTGTCATGACGGTGTGGTGTGCGTCTAGTCGCGTTCCGTTACCAATTCGTCAGGATCAGGTGGTTCAGGGCGAGCGCGCCGACCACGTTGACGGCCAGCCACCACCGCTGCGAACGTGGTGGCAACAGCGCCCCGGCCGCCGTCAGCCAGATCGTGAACGGCAGCCAGATGCGTTCCGTTTCGGCCTTGCTCAGCATGGACAGGTCCGCGAACACGATCGCGACCAGCGCGCCCAGCACGATTAGATGCAGACCCGACCGCAGCCTGATCGCCGCCCGGTCGAAGACGCGGCCGATCCCCGCCACGCTGCCCAGCCCGATCGCGCACACCACCGACGCGAAATTCGCCCATGACCAATACTGGAACGGGCGGTCGTTCGCGATGCCCTGCCAATAGCGTTCCTGCACAAGGACGTACCCGTCGAACCACCAGAACCCCGCGGCGGCGAAGACCCCGACAACGACGAGCGCGGCCAGCACGGCAGGGATCAGCGCGCGCAGCGCCGCCCGCCAATCCACCGCCGCGAGCAACACCGCGACAGCGAGAACTGCCATGAGACCCAATCCGTAATTGAGGAAGATGCCCCAGCCCAGCAGCAGCCCCGAACCGGCCGCCGCCAGCATCGGCCAGCGCACGGTGCGCCGAGCCGCCAACGCCAGCAACGCGATACCCCACGCCGCCACACCGGCGAAGTAGCCGTCGGCGGACACGGCGATCCAGATCGCCGTAGGCGCAACCGCCGTGAACGGTGCCGCCATCCGCGCGAAGTCCTCATTGGCGAGTGCCCGCACCGCAACCACGATCGCGGCTGCCGCGCTCGAACCGACGAGCAGGCACAGCAGCGCCGCCCAGCCGCCACCGCCCAGCCCGATGCGGTCGAGCCAGACGAACGACAGCAGCGCTGCCGGTGGATGTCCCGACACATGGGTGATCCACGAATCAGGCTGGTAATCCAGGATTCTGCTTGCGAAGGTGCGCACCGCCTCTGGGATGTCGGTGATGGTGGGCACCTGGCGCAGATACTCATGCCGCGCGGTGAGCCGGCCCGCGAAGCCGCGTTGCCAGCCGTCGATCATGGCGAGCGAAAACGCCCATGTGCACGCCGTCGCCCACGTGACCCACGGCACCCACCGCCACGGCAGCCGCCGCGCCACCGACGGTCCCCACCACACCGCCGCGGCGCCGATCACGATGGCGGGGACCGTGCCCCAGCCGGCGTGGACGTTCCACCACCCGAAGATCGGCGCGGTGCCCGCGAAGTCGCGGAAGCGTTCAGGGGTCGCATTGATCAACGGGGTGACGACACCGAGATTCAGGTGCGGCACAACGAACGCCGCGACGACAAGGACGACTCCGACGGCGACCGCCACGATTTCGCGTCGGTGAGAAGTGGCCGCCATTTGAACGACCCTACCCACGCTGTGGTCTAGACCAAATCGACAACGATTGTTCATCCCGCGTTTCGCCGGCTGGTACCTGGTTGTCTGCCCCACGGCAGAGGGTGTGCTTGTGCGAGACCTCCACCCCGGCCCGATAGAGGCGGTCCGCTGTGTTGGCGCGGAGGGTGGAAAGTGTTGTTCTCCGGAGTGATTCCGCAGGCGATGCCGTCGATGGTGGAGTCGATCCGCACCGTCAACTTCGACGTCACCGGTGCGATAGTCCTGATCATCTTCGTGATCGTGTACACGATCGAGAGGCTGTCCGGATGGATACGGTCCAGACTCGTGTGACCCGCGCGGCCGTGTGGACGGGCAGCGGTGTCGATGTGAAGAACGTCGACCTGCCCGAACTCGGCAGTGGAGAAACGCTGGTCCGCGTGCGGTTGGCCACGGTGTGTGGCAGCGATCTGCACACCGTGACGCGTCGCCGTCGAGCGCCGTGTCCTTCGGTGCTGGGGCACGAGGCCGTCGGCACCGTCGTGGCCGGCGGCACCAGGTCGATCACGGTGGGGGACCGGGTGGTGTGGTCGGTCACCGTGTCGTGCGGAAGGTGCGCGCGCTGCCGGTCCGGCTTCATCGCCAAGTGCTCGTCGGTGCGCAAGGTCGGCCACGAGCGTTTTGACGGCGACTGGCCGCTGTCCGGTGCGTACGCGGAACACGTTGTGCTGCCGCCTGGTACGTCGATAGCGAAGGTTCCCGAATCGATGCCCGACGCGGTGGCCGCCCCGGCCGCGTGCGCGACCGCGACGGTGATGGCGACACTGGAGGCCGCTGGCAGCGTCTCCGGTCGTCGCGTCCTCGTCATCGGTGCGGGCATGCTCGGGCTGACCGCCGCCGCGGCGCTCGCCGAGGCGGGTGCGCGAGTTCGGGTCACCGATGTCGATGCGCAACGGCTGGAAATGGTCAGCCGTTTCGGCGGTACCCCCGATGGCGGCGGGTCGGTGGACGCCGCCATCGACTTCTCTGGTTCTTCAGACGCGATCGATTCGGCGTTCGCCCGGCTGAGCACCGGCGGTGTGTTGGTGCTTGCCGGCTCGGTGCTTCCGGGCCGGCGAATCGAGGTCAGCCCGGAAACGATGGTGCGACAATGGCTGACGATCACCGGCGTCCACAATTACGAACCCCGTCACCTCACCCGTGCTGTGAAGTTCCTGGAGCGCACCCTCGAGGTGTATCCCTGGCGCACAGTGGTCGCCGACCCTGTCGACCTGGACGCCATCGCATCGGCTCTCGCGCCCGCACCCGCAGGCAAGTTGCGCGCCGCTGTTGCGCCCTAGGCCCGGGTCACACCCCCGTTCAGGAATATTCATTCCATAACGGACGTACTGTGGAGTGTGCCCCGGCCACGAGAATTCGACGAAGCCGACGTCATCGCGGCCGCGCGCGACGAATTCTGGACGCGCGGCTACGGCGCGACGTCGGTCGACGACCTGACGGCGGCCACCGGACTGGGCAAGGGCAGTCTCTACGGCGCATTCGGCGACAAGCACGGGCTGTTCATTCGTGCGCTCGACGACTACATCAGCACGTCTCTCGACGTTGTCCACGGACAGCTGCATGACCCGGCGCACAGCGCCTACGAACGACTGGTTCGCCACATCCGCGGGCAGGCGAAAGCCGCCGCCACTGACAAGGACATGCGTGGCTGCATGTTGGCCAGGACAGCCGCTGAACTCGGTTCCACCGACGGGGAGGTCGAGGACAAGGTGCAGCGGGCTTACTCGTTGTGGCGCGGCGCGATCGCCGACACCATCGCCGAAGCGCAGCGGGACGGCGACATCGACCCCAAGGTCGACGCGCAGGCGCTGGCGGGCACCGTGCTGGCGTTCGTGCGCGGCGTGGAGGCGCTGCACGAAGGCGGTGTGAAACCGGCCCAGCTCAAGGCGGCGGCCGAGTCGATGGTCGGCCTGATTCCCACCCGATGAAACCGCGGGGAATATATCGGCGGGTTCATGCGTCGATAGTTCTTGACTGAGCAGTACAGAACTACCGAAGAGGCAATGACCATGGCACTACTCGAGGGCAAGACAGCAGTGATCACCGGCGGCTCGACGGGCATCGGTTTCGCGACAGCCAAGCGGTTCGTCGACGAGGGCGCCTACGTCTTCATCACAGGCCGACGGCAGGCCGAGCTCGACGCCGCCGTCAAGGAACTCGGCGACAACGTCACCGGGGTTCAGGGCGATGTGAGCAGGCAGGAGGATCTCGACCGGCTCTACTCGGTGGTGGCCGACAGCGGACGGCGTATCGACGTGGTCTTCGCCAATGCCGCGGTCATCGACGTCGCAGCGATCGGGCACATCACCGAAGAGCACCTCGACTATCAACTCGGCGTCGACTTCAAGGGTGTCGTGTTCACCGTTCAGAAGGCGCTGCCGCTGCTGAACGACGGCGGCTCGATCATCCTCAACTCGTCGAACACCAACGCGAAGGCCTCCGACGGCATCGGTGTATACGCTGCGATCAAGGCTGCGCTGCGCTCGCTCGCGCGGACGTGGGCAAGTGAGTTGCGCGACCGCAAGATTCGCGTCAATGTCGTCAGCCCCGGCGCAACGGCGACGCCAGGGATCGAGAGCCTGGCCCAGCTGCTGTTCCCCGGACCGGGTTCCGCGGAGAAGTTCGAGGAATATCAGATCAGCAGTGTGCCGATGGCGCGCTACGGCACGTCCGACGAGGTGGCCAACGCGGTGTTGTTCCTGGCGTCGGATCTGAGCAGCTTCACCACCGGTGCCGACATCCCCGTCGATGGCGGCGTCAACCAGTTCTAGTAGAGCTGCTTGCGATAGTTGTCGTCGTTGTAGTACTCCTCGAGCTGGGCTTGCGTCCAGTCGGTGCGGACGGCCTTGGCGAGTTCGGCGACGCTCGGCAAGGCCGTTGGATTCCAACTCGACGGATCCCAAGTGTCCGACCGCATAAAAGCCTTGGCGCAGTGGAAGAACACCTCTTCGATGTCGATCTCCAACGCGAGGATGGGCCGGTTACCTTTCACTACGAGGGCATCGAAATAGTCTGCGTCAGAGAGGATCCGGGCGAAGCCGTTGATGCGCAGTGTGTCGCCGCGGCCCGGGATGAGGAACAGCGTGCCGACCTGCGGGCGCTGCAACACGTTGAGGTAGCCGTCGACGCGCTTGTTGCCCGGGCGTTCGGGGATCGCGATCGTCGTGTCGTCGATGACGTGAACGAAGCCGGGCGGATCGCCTTTCGGTGACACATCGACGCGGCCGTGCGCATCGGTGGTCGCGACGAAGCCGAGCGGCGAGTGCGCCAGCCAGTCCCGCTGGACCGGGGACAACCTGTCCTTGACCTTGTTGGCGACCGCCTGCTGAGGTTCTCCGACAATCGCGCGGAGGTCGGCGACGGTGGTCACTTGGTTGCGCATGGCTACATCATGCCCATGAGGTCGCACGGATCAAGCGCGCCGGCGCCGGGTTGGTGCTGCCTGATGTCCGCGCCTACGCCAGGCGGGCTATCGCGAACAGCTGAAATCTCTTCTGTCACTTTGGTTTCAGTTGTCACATTTTCGAATTGACTGTCGGTGGTCGAATGTATGTTCGACTCATGTTGGCGACTCGGGTTCAGGTGTTGATGGCCGCGCTGCGGTCCGCACATGACGAGTTGGCCGCCTGTGACCTCGACATGCTGACCCACCGCGAACTGCTCGACGTGCTGGACGGGTTGGAAACGCTGTCGTGCCAACTGCCTACGGAGTGGCATCGTGCGCTGGCCCGGTTGCAGGCCGAAACCACACCCAGGGAGTTGGGCGCCAAGAACTGGAAGGACGTGCTGCGGATCCGGTGGCGGATCTCGGCGACCGACGCCAACCGGCGACTGGCTGAGGCTCAGGTGCTGGGGCCGCGGCGCGCGTTGACCGGCGAACCGTTGGCGCCGGTGCTGCCCGCGACCGCGGCGGCTCAAGCCGCCGGACAGATCAACGCCGAGCATGTCGACAAGATCCGCGACGCGATGGGCCACCTGCCCGGCTGGGTCGACACCGTGAGCCGCGAGCAGATCGAAACCGACCTCGTGCGCCTGGCGGTCGGTGTCGGGCCTGTCGAGTTGAAGAAAGCCGCCGACAAAATGCTGTTCCTGCTCGACCAGGACGGCCCGGCACCCGACGACACCGAACGCCAGCGCAGACGCGGGGTGACCATCGGCAAACAGGGACGCGACGCAATGAGCGCGGTGACCGGAAACCTCACCCCCGAAGCCCGGGCAGTCTGGGAGGCGATCTTCGCCAAATACGCCGCGCCTGGAATG
>NZ_MVIM01000030.1 GCF_002086795.1 Mycolicibacterium tusciae
ATCCGCGGCAGCGCGTTCTCGGCCATCGGACGTCACCATAAGAGACCAGGCCTCAACCAATTTTCGTCAGGTCCCGTCGTGGAACTTCGACCGAGTCCAGGGATGAAGCGTCCCACCCGGCTGGTGTATTCCGCGTAATGCAAGCCGTGCGTCCGCCGTAGATAGGGCTCTTCAACTATCCGCACCTGTAGCTCAATGGACGTGGCCAAGGTGGCGAAGGCGAGCAACGCCAACCCATTCGGAGCGAGGAGCGCTACACCGGCTCCGAAGATCAGCATGGCGGTAAAGATGGGGTTTCGAACCAGTTTGAAGACCCCATTGTCGATCAGTCGGGTAGTTTCGCTGGCGTCGACGCCGATGCGCCATGACTCGCCCATCGACTCCTGCGCTAACAGTGTCCCGGCGATGCCCAGGATCGCTGCGAAAGCTCCTAGCGTGTGCACCGCCCAATGATCAAGCCAGGCCACTGGCGACAGCACACCCAACCATTGCAGCAGGGGGGCCAGAGCGCCCAGCAAGATCGCCACCACGAATCCGGCGCCGGCGAGCCACTCCAACGATCCGGGGCGGCCGTGAAAACCCCGCATGCCTGTCGAACCCGTGAGGCGCCATTGGCGATAACTACGCCATCCGAAGCCCGAGACGATGAATATCCCGTAAAGAGCAAGTGCTGCGGTTGCCATATCGCGAGTTCCTCAGTGGTCGAGGCGGCGGTTCTGGAAGCCTGCGCCGGTCGCTGTGGTTCATCAGGCTTTCCGTGCTTCTTTCGTGGCTCCGCGGCCACGCTAAGGATACATAGCGATATGCGCATATGTCTATACTAATATGGGAATGCGCCCGGGCATCGGACTGAGTGGCCTGCAAACGCCAGACCGACGGCGGGCCCACGACTGGCACCACCGTACCGTTCCGACTTTTGCCACTTAGATGACCGAAATCGCTCCGCCATCTCGGTGACTATCATGGAAAAGGCGCCGCTAGAAGCGGTGACGTTCGCCATCCAGTTTGACAATCGACAGCCGCCGCCGCCGCCACCCGCCCCTCCAGGCAGAAATTGGTGTCACGACTGCTGCTGCCGCCGCTGGCTGGCCGCCGCTTTTTTCAGTAATCGCTGCTGCCCCCGCTGTTGTGACAACCTCCACGGCGGCTCCTGTAGATCTCAAGACATGGGCACATGCGCGAACGGTGTCATCGGGTTGGCGTCGCAGGAAGAGAACCCGAAAATTGTGGGCAGAACATCCTCACCATTTCGATCCAGTCCGAGGTGGCACTTTCGCTGATGGGGATTTCACCCGTTTGAACGTATTTGCACGCACTGGTGCCCATATAGACGGCTATTCCGACCATAAGTCCGCGATCTGCATCCGGCACAGAGTCTTCAATTTTGCTACATGCCAACTTCACATAGGCCTCGACGGACCCCGGAATTAATTGTTGGTAGTAATAGTCGAACAAATGATCAATCTCAACAGCTTGAAATCCTGCCGCCTCGGGATATGCGTCCTTGATCCGTTGCGCCTCGCGGCGGGCCTCAGCCAGCTTCGGGTTCGGCCCGCGGAATCCGCAGGTTGTGTCTTGTAGTGACGGCTGTGGCGCCGAACCCGAGGTAGATTCAAGCGGAACCGTCGACGAACCACCGCTACAAGCTCCTGCGGCAACAACTAGAAACAGGGAAGCGGTAGCCACGCGGATAACCGGCCGTCCGTCCATCAAAATGGAGCTTCGTAACTCGTGACGGACACTGCCGATTCCGATGCGGCCCAGCACGTTCACCAACCGGCAGCGCCCGAACGACGTGCCTTTCATGTAAGCCTCCCAGGCAATCGGCGGTCAGGCCACGATACGCCCCCGCTGCATCCGCGGCTGTGCTCGATGATGTGGGTGTGCCGCGGTTGATCGCTCCCGCCATGGCGTCGGGTTCACGGTGGAGGCGGGGCGGTGTGGCGTAACCATCCGCCGTTCGGGGTGAAGCGCAGGACGTCGATGTTCGTGGTGACGATCAGGACATCGATGTCGTCGGGCAGTCGCAGCGCGGCGGCAGGGACTTCGCCCGGCGTCTCCCGCAGGGTGTGGATCAGGCCCGCGGCGGGGCCGTCGAGGCTGGCCATGAGGACCAGGACGTGGATCCCGGCGCGGCCGGCCAGCGACTGTCGGGCGTTCGTGGACTGCTCGGAATCCAGCCAGTCCTGCAGGAAGGCGGTGACGTCGTAGTCGAGGTCGAGAGTGCGCGCTTGCCCGCTGATGGTGCCAGACAGCAGGATCCCCGGCCCCAATGGGCTGTCCGGCACTACAGCGCAATTAGAGTAGAAGCCAAGCGCTTTCGCGTACTTGGGGAAGTTCTCGTGGTCGGCGAGCGAGTTGATGATCCCGCGGGATTCGAGGTCCTCGATCAGCTGGGTCGACGTCGCGATCAACGTCTTCACCTCGGGGGTCTTGGGGTTGCCGCCGTATGCGCCGGCCGCGCGCGAGACGTCCACCGACACCGCCCACAGGTAGCGGAAACTATATTTGGGGATGTACCGCTGCGGCAGTGCCTCGTAGAGGTCGATGAATCGGCGCAACGCTTGGCTGGTCAGTTCCTTGACCTCGACGACGTGGCGCCGTGACCTGAAGTCGGGGATGGCTCCGCCGGCGACCGCCTCGTCCTGGTCGCAGACGCGGGTGAGGTCCGGATCGTCGAGCGCGGTGGAGGCCAACAGCTGTGCCCGCACCTCGCTCGGCTTGAGTCGGCAGCCGCGATGGCCGCACGGGGCGGGCGTGGTGTCGTCGACCTTCTTCACCGCAGCCTCACTCAGTTGCGCATGTTGGCGAAGGGGCGCAACCCGTGGTGGGCGCGGAACCGGGCGATCATCTCGGTCTCCATCGCGGCTGCCTCTTCGTCGTCGGTGACGCGCCAGCCTACGAGGAGGTCGGCGTGGTCAGCGAGTTGCCAGATCCGGCGGCCCCCGGAATGGCCGATCGGCTCGCCGGCACCAAACCGACGGAACTCGTCGAGCCGCTTGTACAGCCCACGCCCTTGGCCGGCTCCGTGATTGGCCTTGCCGATGTAGACCACGCGGGTGCCGGACACCCACAGCTGCTCCAGCTCGGCCACGGGCACGGTGGGGTCCTTGCCCTTGAAGTGTCCTGCCGGCGAGACGTCGAGGAACGTTGGCGGGTCGTCGGTGGGTCGCACTATGACGTACACACCCGGCCCGGTCGGGACGCCGGCGGTGGGCAGCGCGGCGAACGGCACCCACCCAGCGAAGTCGTCGAGGTCAATCGACTCGGTCCTCATCGGCTCACGCGTCCCGCTCCGTGATCTCTATCATTGCGGCGCAACCCGTTCGGGAGCCTTGTTCCGTTCACACCGTGATTATCCTTGGACGGGACGGTTCGATGATGGGATTTCTGACTGTGGACTTAAACGTGCGGTCCTGCACAGCCGTATCGTTCCAATTTCCGCCACTTGGATGAGAAAAACGGCTGCGCCATCTCCGTGAGAAACACGCAAAGGCGCAGCTAGAGGCGTCGACTTTCGCCATCCAGTTTGAGAATCGACAACCTGGCCACCACAGGTGACGGTCGCCAGACGTCTTCCGATCACTTCCCATGTCGGCAGCGCACGTTCGCATTGGAAGTCGGAATCGATTGCGCTTCAGCGTAAGTCTTTGATCATTGCGAGCCCGAGCGGGCCGTTGCCTTGGCCGACGACGCGGAACCCGTTGCGTTCGTAGAGGTGTTTGGCGGGATTGCGGATGTGGACGTTGGTCACATCGCGTTGTGGTCTCTTGCAAGGGTGGTGAAGAGCGCGTCGAGCAGCACGGCACCGATGCCGGCCCCGCGGTACCCTGGTGCCACTGCGATGCACAGTTCGGGCAGGGGCGTCCCCGCGGCGTCGCAGTGCAGTGGTGGGTTGCCGTAGTAGGTCCACACGGCACCGACGGGTGTGCCCGTGTGATCGGCGGCAATAATCGGCGCCACCCCGTCAGGGGGGAGCATCTCCAGCACTTCGTCGTCATCGGGGTGGGGAAGAGGCCTGTCTTCGATGACGCAGGCGTGACGAGCCATCTCGACGATGAAAGAGGCATCTTCCGTCGTCGCCGCACGAAGCACGATTTGCTGAGGTGTCATCGCCGGAAGTGTGGCAGATGGCGTGTGCGCGACACACCTGGTTTTCGCAGCCGCAGCGCTGGCGCCATCCTCGCCACCGAGTTGGCTGCTTGCCGCCTTTGAACCCTGTGCGATCGCACTCCGTGCCAGGCTTCGGTAAGGCGCTACCGCTGGCGGCGGCGAGTTGTGGTCGACAGACGTCTGCCGTCTGCCATCTGGTGGCGCTGCGCACGGCAACCAGTCCACCCGCTGCTGGGTAAGCGGCATCTAGCCAGGTGGCGCGGGCCAGGAAGACAGCGCTTCTGCTGAGCCGCGGGATCAGGCAAAGTGCGGCGGCTCTGTTGCTGGCCGTCAATAGCACATACGATCCCGGTGTGGGCGCATCGAAGGCTGGCGCATCGGTATTGCTGCTTCTGGCAGTGGGACCTCTATTACTGCTTGCTCCTTGGTGGCCCCTACCGTCACTCTTATTGGCTCCGCTGGTTGCCCTCGCGGCGGTCTACTTGGCGTTCATCTTCGCGCTGGGCTGTAAATGGTGGGCCAAGCGCCAACGAGAACAGACAGTGTCAGCATCCGCATCCGCGTCCGAATCGCGTGCGCATTGGCAGGCCGGCCGCTGGGACATCGACCCGCGTCACGCTTACCTAGCCAATGTCGGTGACGCCACCGCTTACGACGTGAGTGTCACGCTGTCCGACAAGGTGGTTTGCACGGCTGAGACAGTTCCGCCGTTCAGCGCCGAGCGGCTGTCTTCGTCGTCGGGACTGCCGTGCTACGTGAACCTTTCTGTCCGTCAGCGATTCGGTGCTTCGCTCGCCATGACGATGGGTCGTCGCGGAAGCGGCAACGCCGTCACGGAAGCGTCCGCGGTTGAGGTGCAGGTCAGATGGCGTGCGGCATCTGGTGAGTGGCACAACCAAAGCGCAGCGATCTGCTAGTGCGGGCCTGCACGGCATCCGTGGGCTGGCGCACCGCTGCGCGAAGTTTGCGATGCAATCGCAGGAATGTGTCGGTGCGGGAGCCGTCAGATAGACAGATCGAGCGCGTCGAATCTGTGGTGAGCCCAGAGTCGGCGCGACGATTCCTCCGGGTAGGGGCGATCGGTCGGGCGCTGTAGATGCGTGTAGTGCGGGTGCCTGACGGCTCACAGGGGGGGGCCACCTGGGCGCACCGTGGCTGGCGAAGTCCCACCCACTCCGTCCGCATGGTGTGTGAGAGCTGCTCGTATTCGTCTGCCGTGCCGGGAAGGGCTGACGGATGGCTGGTGATGTCGTCGCGCGTGAGTGTGCCGAAGACGAGCAGCATGTCCAGGCTGTGACACCTTCGTCGCTGATATGGCTAAGTCTTTTCGGAAGCGAGCCGGGGGACACATCGCCGTGGGTACCTCATGGCGCGGAACTCTTCGCTTGGGACGGCGGAGCCCGCCGGTGAGAGAATGGAGGTCGGCGCGCGATGGCGACCCTGGCGGCGTCCACCCACGCATCGGGGCTCACCGATAATCTGCAGGTGTGCGGATGAGTTCAGCGGACTGCGACCGTGTCTTTGAGGCGGTTGCCGCCGAGCGCCGCGAGATCGCCGCATTGGTTGAGAGTCTGGACGCCGGGCAGCTGGCCATACCTAGCCTTTGCGCGGGCTGGGATGTCAAAACTGTTGCAGCACACCTGGTCAGTGACTTTGCTGACGGATTTTGGGGCTTCCTGGCCAGCGGTGTACGACATCGCAGCGGAGATCGCGGGATTGATGCCCTCGCCCGACGCCGCGCAATGGCATCTGCGGCCGATATCGCGGACGCTCTTCGCTGTGGTGCCGATTATCGGCTTAGCCCACCGATCACCGGTCCGGTAGCTGGCTTGACCGATGTGTTGGTCCACGGTTGCGATATGCGGATCCCGCTGGCCGTTGTGCACCGCCCAAACCCAGAACTTGTCGCGCTAGTGCTCGATTTCCTCACTGGCCGAACCCAACTCGGGTTCTTCCCGCGCGGAAGACTACGCGGTATCGCACTCTTTGATGAAGACACGGGGCGAGAGTGGGGGACCGGTGACGCGCTTGTCGGGTCCGCAGAGGCATTGATGCTGGCTGCCTGCGGACGTACCGTCGCGCTCGATCACCTCGCTGGCCCCGCAGTACCCGTATTGCGCGCCAGGCTTCGGTAAACGCCCTCGTCAGGCCCGGCGATGAGATGGGCACCGTACTAATGGCGACCACCGGAAGTGACGTGGGAGTCTATGCGTATGGCTGGCGGGAACCTCATGCACTGGGTACAGCAGCTCGACGAGCTCGAACAGGTCGTCAAGAACTTGGCCGACGCGATGCGGCTTCACCCGCGGCAGGATGAGTGGATCGCCGGTGACCCGTCACAGGCGTTGCGGGAAACCACGCCGGGGGACTATCTGCGTGACCTCCCCCGTCTGAACACCGCCGACGACCCGGAGCTGCAACGAGCATCGTTGGCACTCGCACTCGCCATCCGTGCCGTCACCGGTCGTCGGCAGCGCTGGACGGCACGAGAACTCGTGCCGGCCCTCGATGCGATCTGCGCCGGGATCGCGCCGATGCGTGCGGCCCTCACCGCACCGGCGGCCACGCCGGCGACGTTGGAATCCATTGTTGCGGAACTGCGCAGTGAGTTCACGCTGTCCTTGGCGGTGATGCTCAGCGGGCAGTACGCCGTGGTCACCAAGCTCTACGAGTGGTACTCCGCGGCGTCTGGTGTTCCTGGAGACGCCTACCTCGATGTCCGACGATTCGAGATCGTCGACCAGGCCGGGCCAGGCTGCATCCCCATGCGCGATCTCGAAATTGCCACGCACGGCGGGGTCACGATGCTGACACCGCAGACCGGGTTCGTGAGCTTCGACCGGTTCTCGCCAGTCCAGCAGCTGCTCTACGGCCAGTGGTTCGCCTACATGCACTCGCTGTGGGATGAGCAATACCGTGGGCGCGTGGCCGCCGCGCACGGCACCGCACCGGATGGCAGTCCCTGGGACTCGCGAGACATCCGCGTGCCGATCTTCGGAGACATCCGCCGAATCCGCAACGACTACATCCACAACAAGGGAATCGTCGACGAAGCGAGCGAGACAGAAGTCCTTACATGGTTCACCGAGGGCAAGGCCGCGGCGATCACGCCCGAACAGATGATGTCGTTGCTCACCATGTTCCCTGAATCAGACCTACTCGAGAAACCCACGCCAGCAGCGAAGCACAGTCGCAAACCCTTACCTTGGAGCGCCGAACCGAACGTCATCGAACAGGTGCAGCAACGAGCACGCCAACTCGGGCTCAATCGGAAGGCCCGCAAGGACATCGGCGCCGCGGCACTGGATCTGTGGCTGGCGGCCAACCCAGTTCCCACAGCTGACGACTGAGACCACGACCCGTATCTCGACTTTTCAGAGCCAAACGAACCCGCATGCCGCGCCATCACGGCCGGGGGCCGGCCTGCGGCGGTGCTTGAGAACCCGCCGCACACGCGGCCAGGGGAGGACGCGATGCATGGTCCTGCATCACCGTACCGTTCCAACTTCTGCCACTTGGATGAGAAAAATGACTGTGCCATCGCAATGAGAAACCTGTGTAGGCGCAGCTAGAGTCAGTGGCATGTGCCGTCCAGTCTGAGAATCGACACCTGCCCGCAGATGTGTCGATTGTCAAAGTGGATTTCATTTCGTCATTTGACATGACGCAAGTGTCACTTAGATGACGAAACCTTAGCCGCCCTCCGTATCGCCCTAGGGTAGCTGTGGAGGCGTCACTTCGTGATTGGCGTTGATTTGGCCGCCACTTGTCTCCGTCGTCTATTGATGGATCAGGCGCGTAAGCGGGGCTGTCGGCGGCGGCTGTAGGTTCTCATGCCTGATGTCATCTTCGCATCCGCAAAGTCATGTGGATGCCATTTCTCGAACCAGCTCGCATCGACCCCCGCGCCGGCTACCGGTTCTCGCCAAAGAGGGCGTATCGACAAAGTGTACTATGTAGTACAGTATGCAACTGCCGAACTCGGGCTGACTTTGACCAATCGGCGACACGAAGTCGCCGAAACGATGTACTGAGCAGCCGGCCACCACTGATTTGGATACGTACCTGTCCGCCCATTTCGCCTGGGGCACAGCAAGGAAGGTTCCCCACATCGTCTCGTTGACTGCGGTAGCGATCGTCTCAGTCGTCGCCTTGCTTGCGCCGCTCAGCGTGAGGGTGTTCCGGCTCGCCGTGCCGGCGATCGTGCTCGAAATTCTTCTCGGCGTCATCCTGGGGCCACAGGTACTCGGCTGGTTGCACATGGACGCTGCGCTGCAGGTGATGTCGACGATTGGCCTGAGTTTCCTGCTGTTGCTCGCTGGGCTGGAAATCGACGTACGTCTTTTGCGAGGGGCGCTGCTGCGCCGCGCTGCCGGGGCGTTCGCGGTGTCGTTCGCTCTTGCGGTGGGAGTGGGTGTCAGCCTCGGGATGTTGGGCCTCGCTCGATCACCGGTGCTGATGGCCCTGATCCTCTCGGCAACCGGGCTCGGCATCATACTTCCGGTCCTCAAGGACGCGGGGATCGTGGAAACCCGAGCGGGGCAAGTCATCGTGGCTGGTGCATCGATTGCCGAGGTCGTACCCATAGTGCTTCTTTCCCTGTTGTTTTCCGAAGACACATCAGTCGGGCTCGGGGCCAGGTTGACGCTGCTGGCGGCGTTTCTCGGCTTCACGGGTGTCGTCATCACGGTCGTTCTCGGCCTGGAGCGTGCCCGTACCTTGTGCAAGACGATGCTCGACCTGCAGGACACCACCGCCGAGATTCGAGTCCGCGGAACGATGGCCCTACTCTTGGTATTTGCTTCTCTCGCGACAGCGTTCGGACTCGAGTCGATCCTGGGAGCGTTCCTCGCCGGGACGGCTCTGACGCTCCTCGACCGCGATGACGACATGACCCACACCCAGTTCTATACCAAGCTGCATGCGGTCGGATTCGGTGTATTCATCCCGTTCTTCTTCGTCGCAACCGGGGTGTCACTCGACATTCGCGCACTTGTCGACCACGCCTCCTCCTTGGCCAAGATCCCTGTCTTCCTTGCTGCCCTCCTGATCGTGCGAGCGTTGCCGGCCATCGTCTACCGTCCGTTACTCGCCGGTGGCCGCGACGTTCTGGCCGCGGGCCTACTGCAGGCCACGTCGCTGAGCATTCCGGTGGTGGCCGGGGGCATCGGCGTGGAGCTGGGCCTGCTGGAACCGGCCAATTACGCCGCGCTGGTCGCCGCCGGCTTGTTGTCAGTCATCGTGTTTCCCCGACTGGCTGTCTTCCTACTGGCGCGGGGCGCTGAAGCATCCGCTCCGGGCGTGCGCGCAGACGGCAGCCTCAGTGGCGATGACCGACCGCGTCCTGGCCCGTGAAGACTGTCCGGACGACTTCGAACTTGGGTCGGCCGAGCGCGGAATGACCACACTCACGGCGGCGTCGCAGGTCGCGACCACGGCAGCGATTCTCGCCTATCTCATGTGGAGCAACGTCGGTCCGCAGCGAGCCAGAGGGCGTTCCGGAAGACCGGTCCGGGCCGCGGTCGCCTTCGCCGTCTTCGTGGGCTGCAATGCGTCGATTCAAAACGGGAACACCCGCATCTTGCTGGTGCTGGTGCTGTGCGCTCCCATCGCAGTGGTGGTGAGGCACCTCCGCAGGGAAACCCTATGCGGTCATGGATCGGGTTGCGGCCGGTCGTGATCCTGGTCGGGCGTGGTCGTCCATCCGCGGAAGGTGTCGAGGAGGCGCTCGCGGAAGCCCTCGTCGAGTTGATCGGACGGAACCCGCCCCAAGGTGCTGATCGTCGACCGGAACTGATCGAGGTAGTTGACGCAGCCATCACATTCCAGCAGGTGTGCGTCGAACCTGGCTCGGACGTCGGGATCGAGCGCACCGTCGAGGTAGTCGGTCACCAGTTCCACGAGTTGCTCGCAGATGATCTCGTCGGCGTTCATGCGGTCGTCCCAAGGTAGTTTTCCAGCTCTTGGCGAACCACGGCTCTGCCGCGATGTAGTAGCACCCGCTGGTTGGCCGCGCTGATGTCCAACAATTGGCATACCTCCTGGGAACTGAACCCCTGTACGTCACGCAGAGTGACCACCTCACGTTGGCGCGCCGGCAAGCGCTGCAGTCCCGCGGTGGCGACCTGTGTGAGTTCCCCGCTGAGCAGCGACCCCTCGGGCGTGTCCGGGAACGGGGCGGGTGGTTCCTTCCAATGACCGGGCAGGGGATCGCCCGCGTCGCGGAACCGGTCCGGATCGACGGTGCCGCCGGTCATGACGCGCACGGCGGTGTCGGTGTATCGGCGTTCAGCGAGGCCGTGTTTCTTGGCGACGTTGATCAAGATGGTGAAGATCCACGTCCGTAGTGAGGCCCGACCCTCGAACTTGTCGATGCCCTTGAAGATCGCGATCCACGTCTCCTGCACAACGTCCTCGGCGAGCTCGTTGCTGGACACGTATCCGCGCGCCACTCGTTGCATCGAGGGCCCGTAAAGGTCGAGGAGCTTGCTGAACGCCTCCGGATCACCATTGCGCAGTCGGTCGGCCAGCGCCGCGGTGCCCACCGGTTCCAGCATGTCGGAATCCCCTCGTCGGCCGTGCGTGAGCGATCGCTACCCGGCCGCCGCGCCATAAGCGCCGAAGTCACCAGTGAATAGCACAGTAGATGGCTCGTGCGGATTGTGTCCGGTATCTGCTCCTGGCTGGGCAACGGAGGGTGACGAGGGGACGTGCCGGGTAGATCGGTCTCGACGCCGTGGTGGTGCGAGGTCCGATGCGAACTGTACCGGGAGGTACACCTGACTGCGTAGAGGTCGCAGTCTTGGCGACTGACCGAGAAGCTATCGTGGACTGATGGCAGCAACGCGGGCGCCCGAGAAGGCGGCAACGGGCGAGAGCCCAAGGCCGTCTTTGTCCCCGCGGGGGCTGCGCAGCCGTGCAGCGATTGTCGACGCGGCTGCGACCATGATGCGTCAAAGTGGCGTGGCGTCGACCAGCCTCGATGACGTGCTGGCGGCCGCGGGCTGCGGCAAGTCGCAGCTGTACCACTACTTCGACGACAGGGCCGACCTCATTCGGGCGGTCATCGACCGTCAGGTCGAACTCATCTTGGCGGCGCAACCAGCGATACACCACGCCGACTCCTGGGCGGGCCTGAAGCGGTGGTCTGAGCAGGTGATGGAGAGCCATCGTGTCCTGGATGGGCCGTTCGCGTGCCCGCTCGGATCGATGGCCGCCGAACTGAAGAACGATCCCGCTTATCTTCCACATTTGGACGCCGCCTTCCGGCGCTGGGAGGAGCCGCTGGCACGCGGCTTGGAAGTCATGCGCGAGCGAGGTCAGCTCACACGGCAGTCAGATCCCGATAGATTGGCCCAATCGATCGTCGCGGCCGTGCAGGGTGGGTTGATGATGGCCCAAATCCACGACGATGGCACGGTTTTCGAGGATGCGGTGGAGAACGCGCTGCTGTCTCTGCGTCGCAGGGCAACACCGCGGCGACGGACGGTCGCGGCGAAGAGCTGACCGAGTCGGGTCGTGGGCACGTTGACCAGATCCTGGCTCAGACCTGGTAACGCCGCAGCGCCGCCACCGCGTCTTCGAGCACGTCGCGCATGATCTCGATCCGGCCGTGGACAGAGGCGAGGAGGTATCCGCCTTGCAGAGCCGCGAGAAGGCTGGCGGCAAGGCGGTCTGGATTGGCGTCGGAATCCATCTCGCCGCAAGTCTGAATCCGGCGTAAGCCTGCGGCCAGATGTCCCTCCCAAGTGCGGAAAGCAGCATCCAACGCAGGTTGGTACTCCGGAGAGTTTCTCAGTTCCGCAGCCAAGGTCCCGAGGGGACAGGCGAACGGGCCATCCTCGGCCGGTTGGGCGTCCACCACGCGCGTCACCCACGTATCGAGTCCGTCCCATGAATTGATCTCCGCGGCGGCAACTTGGCCGTCGAGTAAGGCCGCCAGTTCCCGGTCTATGACCGCTCGGACCAGTTCAGTTTTATCGCGAAAATGGCGATCAAGCTCTCGGACCTCTGCGCCAGATGCGTGGGAGACATCACCGATCGACGTAGCGGCGACGCCGCGGTGGTACATCATCGAGGCGGCAGCATTGACGATCGCCGCACGTGCATGCCGGTGATGTTGTGTGCCCGAAGTGTTGCAGACAGTCCCCGGGGTCGAGCATTCGTTCATCAGAACTCTCCAATCGTCTTTCGTTTGGAACCTCGCCACCCCACGGCACTGTGACTGGTTGGCGTTCGGTCGTAATGCCACAGGCGCCTTCTCGGCGGCTGTATGACTGCTATCCCACAGCCCGGGGCAGTGATGTCCGCGTGACATCTGTTGTACTCACCGGTACAGTTTCATCGCACTGGTGGCGGTTGAGTCTTGCTCCTTCGAGTGGGTCGCCCGATCAGTCCGGCTCGGCTGCATGGGCGCCGCGCGATGATCAGACGTAGGGGAGTGTCGGTGTGGGTAGCTTCCGTTACACGTCGGGTCGGAATGCATCCCCAGCTCCCAAAAGTCGATCGGTCGACGCCGTCGTGTAACGCCACGCCCGACCGGAAGCACTCATGATCTGGAGACGGCCTACTCAACGATAGAAGGAAGGCCAATGTCATTGGAAAATGCCATATCTCGCCTGTATTGTTCACCCATCGCCTCTCGGGTGGCCCCGGCCGGGGAAGTTGCGGTGCGGTACGCACTCGTGTTCGTCATCGCGTGGATCGGCGCACTGAAGTTCACCACCTATGAGGCCAATGCCATCCAACCGCTGGTCGCGAGCAGCCCCCTGATGAGCTGGGTGTACGACATCTTCTCGGTGACGACCTTCTCGGCAGTGCTGGGTGTCGTCGAACTGGCGACTGCCGCGCTTATTGCCGTTAAGCCATGGGCGCCCAGGGCATCCATTGTGGGCAGTGTGATGGCAATCGGGATGTTCGTCGTAACGCTCAGCTTCATGTTCACCACTCCCGGAGTGATGGCGCTCGAAGCCGGCGGGTTCCCGGTGCTGTCCATGGTGGGCAACTTCTTGGTGAAGGACGTCGTCCTCCTCGCAGTGGCGCTGTGGACTCTCGGTGACGCCGTGCGGACGCTGCGCGCGGAACCGCTGGGTCAATGACAGTCCGCCGCGTTCTGACCCAAGGCCTTCTGTCTGGTCGCCATCCCGGGGACAAACTGTTCTGTGTAGTACATTTCACTCGCAATCGTCCTCAGCCGAGGGAGGCACATGAGCACCTCAGCCCGAACGGTCTTCCGCGGCAGTAGCGGCGAATTGACCGGCAAGTTGGAGATGCCGATCGGCGATCCGAAAGCCTGGGCGCTGTTCGCGCACTGCTTCACCTGCGGCAAGGATAACGCTGCAGCAGGCCGGATCTCGCGTGCCTTGGCGGCGCAGGGGATCGCGGTACTGCGGTTCGACTTCACCGGCCTGGGGGAGTCCGAGGGTGAGTTCGCCGCGACCGGCTTCAGTTCCAACGTCGAAGATTTGGTGCATGCCGCAGACCATCTCCGCGACCAATTCAGTGCCCCAGCCGTGCTGATCGGGCATTCGCTGGGCGGGGCGGCAGTCTTGGCAGCCGCATCTCGAATTCCCGAGGTTCGCGCGGTCGTCACCATCGGTGCACCGGCTGACCCCTTCCACGTCGTCGGATTGCTGGGCGACGCGCTACCCGGCGTCGAAGCGGGCGAGGCCACGGTATCGATCGGGGGTCGACCGTTTCGGGTGCGTCGCGAATTTCTCGACGACATCGCGATGCAACCGCAGTGCGAGCGCATCGCCGCCCTCGACACTGCGCTACTCGTCATGCATTCCCCGCTCGACGAGGTGGTGTCGGTGAACAACGCGCGGATCATCTTCGACACCGCGCGGCACCCGAAATCGTTCATCACTCTCGACGGCGCCGACCACCTTCTCAGCAATCGGGCCGACGCGGGGTACACGGCGAGCGTCCTTGCCGCTTGGCTGAGTAGGTACGTGGCGGCACCTACGGCGACCCGCGACCTGAACACCGATGACTTGGCCGACGGTGCCGTGCGGGTCGCCGAAAGCGGACCCGGCAGACTCACCCAGCAGATCGGTACGCGCCGGCATCGACTGACCGCGGACGAACCCCGACCCATCGGCGATGACGCCGGCCCAACACCGTACGACCTTCTCCTGGCCGCGCTCGGCGCCTGCACGTCGATGACGGTGCGGATGTACGCCGATCGGAAGCAGTGGCCGCTCGAACGCATCGTCGTCGATTCGCGCCACTCCCGCGTCCACGCCAAGGATTGCGCCGAATGTGAGACCGCCACGGGGATGGTCGACCGGATCGAACGCGACATCACCCTCATCGGCCCGCTCGACGGCGACCAACGTGCCAAGCTGCTCGACATCGCCGACCGGTGCCCGGTGCATCGCACCCTTCGCTCCGAAGTGTCCATTCATACCGCTGACGCACGAGCCGACCGAGACAGAGGCTGACATGACTGAAGATTCAGAATTCGACGTAGTCGTGATCGGTGGCGGGCCTGGCGGCGCGTCAGCGGCGCAATACCTCATCGCCGAAGGGCTCGAGGTGGCCCTGGTGGAGGAGCGCCTCATCGGCGGTGAATGCCACTACTGGGCATGTAATCCGACCAAGACGCTACTGCGCCCGATCGAAGTACTGGCCCTGGCGAAGGCCGTCCCCGGCGTCCGGGAAGCTGTGGGGTCGGGGCAGCTCGACGTCGCTGCCGTCTTCGCCAAACGCGACGCCATCGTCGATCATCTCAACGATGAGGGTGTCACCGCCGCTCTGCAGCAAAGCGGCCTCACGGTGTTGCACGCCCACGGCCGGCTCGCAGGCCCCCGCGTGGTCACCGTCACCCACCCCGGCGGCCGCGAGGAGACTGTCCGCGCGCGGCAGGCGGTCGTGCTCGCCACCGGTACCCGCCCCGCCATCCCCGACGTACCAGGGCTGGCCGACGCGCGCCCCTGGACCAACCGCGACCTGGCGGCCATGACGCACGTACCGCCACGGACCCTGATCATCGGCGGCGGCGTCGTCGCCGTCGAGTTCGCCACCATCCTGGCCGGTCTGGGCTCCAAGGTGACGCTGCTCGCGCGGGGCCGGACCCTGCTGCGCAACTCCGAGACCGTCGCCAGCGAGATGGTCACCGAGTCGTTGCGACGCAACGGAGTTGACCTTCGCTTTGAAGCTCACCCATCCGGAGTGGTCCGATCCGTCGCGGGCGGCACGGTCTCCGCCACCGTCGGGGACGAGACCATCGAGATCGACGAGGTCGTCGTCGCCGCAGGACGGGTGGTCAACACCGATTCCCTCGGCTTGGAATCCGTGGGGCTGCGTAGCGGAGAGTTCGTGCCCGTCGACGACCATCTGCAGGCACTCGGAGTCGACGGCACCTGGCTGTACGCGATGGGTGACACCACCGGACGCGCGCTCTTATCGCACCTGTCGCAATACCACGCAGTCGTCGTCGCCGATATCATCGCCGCCCGCGCACAAGGCCGTCGGCTCGGCGCCGATGAACTCATCGCCCGCGACCCACACAACCTGCCCCAGGTCATCTACACCGACCCCCAGGTCGTCGAGGTGGGACGAACCGAAAGTCAGGCGCGCGCCGACGGATTCACGGTCACGACGACCACCGCGCGGTACCCGGAGTCCGTGCCCGACCTCGCCATCTTCCGCGACGGCTTCGACGCCTGGGCGAAACTGGTCATCGACGCCGACACGGACACCCTGCTCGGCGCGACGTTCGTCGGACCCGAGTTCGCCGAACTCGCCCAAGCGGCCACCCTCGCCATCGTCGCCAAGGTACCAGTCGAGACACTCCGCCACGTCGTGGCACCGCACCCGTCGATCAACCAGATCTGGAACCCGCTCCTCGCCCGACGAAGGGGTCATTCAGGTGGCCCGACCAGCTGACCCTGAAAGGGAGAGCCGCTGTCGAGACTGGATTTTGGAATACACCGTACTCAGTGTCAGCGCACACAGAGACGCGCGTGACACGCGAAGGAGCTTGCTATGGCAGTGATCAACAGCGGATTCGGTAACCGTCGCGGCGCCGGCGACTCACGGTTGCCACCGGGCCAGACGCTCGTCGACGACTGGCCGGTCCTGACGGCCGGCCTGACACCCGATATCGGGGCGCACGAGTGGACGTTCACCATCACGACCGAGACGGGCACCGAGCACGGATGGGATTGGAACGCGCTCCAGAACGTGGGCGTGGAGGACATCGTCACCAACATTCACTGCGTCACCCACTGGTCCAAGCTTGACATGGCCTGGCGCGGGGTCTCTTTGGATCGGCTGTTCGAGGACGTCGAGACCTCCTGCGACTACGTCCTGGTCCGAAGCCACGGCGGTTACACCACCAATCTGCCCCTCGACGATCTGCTCGAAGGCCAGGCGTGGATCGCCACCGAGGCAGAGGGTGAGCCCTTGACTCCTGAGCACGGGGGGCCGGCGCGTCTTCTCGTGCCCCATCTGTACTTCTGGAAGAGCGCCAAGTGGGTCCGCGAGATACGGATGATGCCGAGCGACGAGCCCGGGTTCTGGGAACAGAACGGATACCATCTCCGTGGTGATCCGTGGCGGGAGGAACGCTACTGGTGACGTCTCCGATCCGCGCGAGCTGGCATGTCGGACGCGTCGTCAGCCGCCGTCGAGAGACCGCATCGGCGGTCCGAATCGAGCTGGACGTGCCGACCTGGCCGGGAAACCATGCCGGTTCCCACCTCGACGTCCGCCTCACCGCCCCGGACGGCTATCAGGCGGTCCGGTCCTACTCGGTCGCGTCGCCGGGCGAGACGACACGAGTCATCCTGGCGATCGACGAACTCCCCGCGGGTGAAGTCTCGCCCTACCTCGTGCACCAGCTCGCAGAGGGCGACGAGCTCGAGGTGCACGGCCCACTGGGACGATACTTCGTCTGGATCCCATCAGAACCCGACCGTTCCCCGGTTCAGCTCATCGCCGGTGGATCCGGCGTGGTCCCGCTGTTCGCGATGGCCATGGCACGTGAGCACGAGGCGAACCACGCCGAGTTCCGACTGCTGTACTCGGTCCGGGCGCCCGAGGACGTGCTCTTCGCCGAGGAGCTCTCGGCGCTCTCACAGACCACCATCGACATCGTGCACACACGAAGATGCCCTCCGGGATCACTGCGTCCCCCCGGGCGACTGACTCGAGAGTCGTTGGCCGGTTTTGTCTTTCCCGCCACGGCGGCACCGCGCATCTTCCTCTGCGGCCCTACACCGTTCGTCGAGACGATCGCCGGTTGGCTTCTCCAACTAGGCCATGACCCCGGACGAATACGCACGGAACGCTTCGGAGGCAGTGGATGACCCACCTCGACGGAAACGCGCTTGCCGGACTCTTCGCCGACACTCTCGGCATCGAGATCACCGCCGCCATTGGACGATGCAGAAGCTGTCATCTCGTATTCGAACTGGCGCGCGCCCACGCCTTCGTGACCGCCATCGGGTCGGTCCTGCGATGCGAGCATTGCCAGGGCGTGCTCGCCGTCATAGTCCAAAAGCCGCATGAAGTACTCGTCAACCTCTCGGGGCTGGCACACGTCTCAATCCCAGGGCCATGACCCGAAGTCGCGTCGCTGTCCAGTGCCTATTGGGCAAGAGGGCGGCGATTTGACCAGGCTTCCGAACCGTCGGTGAAGTCTGCCAGCTGTGCGCGGAGTCGAACGCGGCTCCGCGACAGGCGGGACATGACCGTGCCAACTGGAATCCCCAAGAGGATCGCAGTGTCGGCACAGGTGAGATCCTCGACGCCAACGTAGTACAGCACCTTCTGGAAGCCCTCCGGCAGCGATCGGAATGCTTCTTCTATTCGATGGTCGGACAGACCGTCCATGGCTTCGTCTTCTGCCGAACGCTCGAACCGATTCGAACGAGAAGCAAAGCCAGCGATACCGTCATCGGTAATCGCGTCGACGCAAAAGGTTTCTGGACGACGTTGTTTCATCCGGTGGACGCTGATCCATCGGTTGTGCATTATCCGATACAGCCACGCTCTCAGATTGGTGCCAGGCTGGAAACGGTCGAATCCGAGAAATGCGTTCATCATGGTGTCCTGGATCAGATCCTCGGCATCAGCCTCCCGGCGTGTAAGTCGCCGGGCGGTGCAGAGGAGGGCGGCGCGGTACGGCATCGCTTCACGTTCGAACCGCTCGGCCAGTGCCGAGAGTGACTCGGCGGGACACTCGGCTTTGGGCGCAGTTCGAACTGTCGGCGCCGGTTTCGACCGTGCCGCGTCGATGCTCACGTACGACGTCATTTTCGCCTCAGTCCTCTCGTCAGCGGATGTGTGTAGTGCTCGCCCAGTAGGACGAATCGTCGCCGGCAACTCATGGTCAGGCTGTTACGTCGCTGCCAGTGCGCGAACAGCGAATACCGCTGCCTCTAAGGCCATTCCGTTGCTCTTATAGGCGCTGTGCGCTGCACGATCCAGGCCGCCGGGGGAGCAGACTGGGTCGCCGACTGCGCATAGCTGAATCGTCCTGGCCGCGTAGGGATTGCCGATGGTGATGGGCGGTGCGCTGCGTTGGACGAGAGCCAGGAAACCGGCATCTGGTGTGCCGAACAGCGCCACCGCCGCGATGTGGTTGGCCATCGCCGCGGGCATGGGACCGGTGATGCCGGTCGGTAATTCGTAGTCGGCCGGGATCGTGTCGGCGAGGGTGTAGCCGGCCACCGCTGCGCCTTGTGAGTAACCGCCGAGGACGATCTTGGTACTGGGGCAGGTCGCTGCGATGGACTCGACTTTGTTGCGGACGTCGGCGATGCCGTCGGCAGCGTGCTTGAAGTCGAGCGACGCAGGGTAATCCGCCGCATATACGTGGACGGACTTGCCGCTCAGGCGGTCGCTCAAAGCGTCGACGAAGGCTTGCCCGGTCGCACCCACGCCTGGCTGTTCAAACGTCCCGCGAGCGAAAACTATCTGGGCATACGGGCAGGCGAGTTCCGCCTTGGCGAGACCGGTAGCCGAGGTTTGCGGAATGAGCATCGCGACAGCGGAAAGAACAGCGGCGGAGAACCTTCCGCCGGTCCACGGTCGAGTGGCACCGTGCGCAGCGGGACTGATTTTCATGATCGTTCCTTTGCGTAGCAGTCGTGAGGTTCGGGGCGTACCGGCTTGTTGCTGAGAGCATCGATGACGGTTGCAGGCTAGCCATGTCGTGAACTTGAGAGGGCGTGTCTGCTTTCGTCGTGAATCCCCCGTGTTACCAAGCGATGTCGGCATGAACCACCGTGGCGCCTATTTCGGCTCGACCGCCATGCGGAGATCGGACGCTTCCCAATGCGTGTTCACGTCAGCCTTGCATGGATCAGCCGCCTACAGCAATACTGTACTACACAGTACAACTACTGAGTGGCGCGGTTCAGGCCGGCTGACCTCGGCAAAAGGACCCGCCACGACACTTCCGTTCCTGACTCGCTTCGGCGACCCGGGCCATAGACAGGACACTCAACGTGAACGAGATCCCGACGCCCCACAACAACGCCGCACCCTCCTTTGATGGTCTGCGAGCAGTGTTCGTCAACTGCACTTTGAAGAAGTCGCCTGAGCGCAGCCACAGCCAAGGTCTGGCCGATATCAGTAGCGCACTGATGGAAAAGCATGGCGTCGAGGTAGATCAGATTCGCGCCATTGATCATGACATCGCCGCCGGGGTCTACCCGGACATGACAGAGCATGGTTGGGAAACCGATGATTGGCCCGCACTCTACGAACGCATCATCGCCGCCGATATCCTCGTCCTCGTCGGACCGATATGGCTTGGCGACAACAGTTCAGTGATGAAGGCGGTCATCGAACGGCTCTATGGATGCTCGGGATTGCTCAATGACGCTGGGCAATACGCCTATTACGGACGCGTCGCCGGGTGTCTCATCACCGGTAACGAGGACGGTATCAAGCACTGCGCGATGAACCTTCTCTACAGTCTGCAGCACTTGGGCTACGTGATTCCGCCTCAAGCGGATGCGGGGTGGGTGGGCCCTGCAGGGCCGGGTCCCTCCTACCTCGACGAGGGGTCCGGCGGGCCGGACAACGACTTCACCAACCGCAACACCACTTTTATGACCTACAACCTGATGCACATCGCATCGCTACTGCGCACAGCCGGCGGAGTGCCCGCATACGGCAATCAACGCGCCGAGTGGGATGCCGGTTCACGATTCGGATTTGCCAACCCCGAGTACCGGTGACTGCGGGCCCCATATAGGGCATCGAAACCTACTTGCAGACGCCTCGCATGCGGTGAATCGAAGGGAAGGCCCCTCGCTAGCGGCGGCGCTTGCGTATCTATCCCGCTTGTTGGTGAGTATCCGAGGCTGGCCCCGACGGAAGGCCAGGAGTTCAAGAATCCGACCGAGAACCTCAAGGGCTCACAGGTGGGAAAGACGAGCCCTGCAGCGTGCCGCTTGCCACCATCGCCGGCCTGACCGGACTCGGCTTTGACACCCTGGCTCCCGGTGGCCGATCGCTGACGAGCGCGCCCGAGACGGCTATGTCAACTCGAATTGGCGCCGATCGAGGGACTCTCCGATCTTGGTTGCGCCACGGCCTAATCCCTCAGCCCCGCATCGGGAATCCGGATCCAATCGGCGCTGCCGCGTTCATATCTGGAGAAACCTCGTAGCCGGACACATCTAGGCCTCCGATGTGGTGATGGAATCGCGGGAATGTGGCGGTGGGCGCCGTCAGGGAGGGAGATCGAGCACATTGGATGTGTGGTGCGCCCAGCGGCGGCGGGACGATTCCTCCCGAATTCGCGGCGCTCGCTGCAGCAGACCCCCAGACTGTCGGGCTCATCATTGCCGACATCGAACCGCACTCGCGACCGTTCGATCTGCGCGGCTGGGATGCACGCATGAAAGCGGTGGTGAGTGGGGAATACGCCTCGTTGTTCGGGCTGGGCGAGCCATTAGCGCCGGGCACGAAGTGGCGCGTTGTCCACGGTGGCTCCCTGGTTTAGGGCACCGCGCCGATGACTGGCACCACCGTACCGTTTCCAACTTCTGCCACTTGGATGACCACAATCGCTGCGCCATCTCCGTGACTGAATGACAACGACGCAGGTAGGAGTGGCGACAATCGCCATCCACTTTGACGATCGACATCTATTGTCGCCGGGCCTGGCCCCGGCGGTTGCGGTTCTGTTGACCCCGTTGTTGTTCCGGGTATTCAAACGCGCGGGCAGGACCAGCCGACTGGCGGCGAGGCCCCGAAAGTCACCAACGCCAACGAGGCACGCCGGCAATGCGTGTGTTGAGCCGACGTGCTCGTTGCGGACCGTCAGCCAAGGCAGGAGAAGCCCGAAGAAATGAAAAGAGTGGTTCGGCTCGGGTCTTCTAGACATGACGTGCTCTGCTGGTAGCGACGGTTGTGGCTGTGGCGACCAGGGCGCCGATCATTGCGAAGATGATCTGGCTGGTCTGGGTGGTCGCGACGACGGCGAATACGAATGGCTGGATGAATCCGATGTAGGTGAAGGAGAAATAGGCGGCGTTCAGACGTGCACGGTCTTTTGAATGGCCGAGCGTTTCGATCTGACGTAGCCCTGCAACGAGGATGACGCCGTATGCCGATCCCAAGATCACCGCCACTGGAAGCAGCAGGGCGCTGATCTGAACGGCGAATGCGGTGGCGGCGAGAAGCATTCCAAACACTGCGAGGCTGAGCCCAGCCGGCATAGCGGCGCCTTGTTTCCATCGCTCGATTCGCTGCGCAAGCGGCTGCACCAGTGCACCGGAGCCCATGGTGATGCCGGTGATGACTCCAGCACTCGCGGTGCTGAAACCTGGCACGTGAATGACGGAGGGCGCGATGGCGAAGCTCATGGTTGCTGCGCCGAACACCCATGGCGCCGTGAATGGGATGGTCCGTATGAACGCTGCAGACCTGACCGTCTCCCAGAACGTTTCTTTCGGGGCGGTGTCTGGTCTGTCAGAAGGCCGCTCTGTCGTGCCCAGATGCTCCGCCACCTTCGTAGGCGCTCCGTGGTCGAAAGAAGGATCGGGCGTTCGCCACAGCAGTGCGGCCGCAACTATCGAGACAAGAAAATGAACCGAGTAAGGCGAGGCCTCAGGCCATGGAGCCCACTGTGCGACGACACCTGCAACGAGCGGCCCCCCTCCGAATCCGACGGAAAGCGCCACCGTGACGCGCTTCGGAGCGGCGGCCCTGTCATCGTCTGAAAGCTCAGTTACCCATGCAGATCCCGGCCCGAGGGCAGCGCCAGCGGCAGCACCAGACATGAGTCGACCGAGCAGCAGCAGCCAGTGTTCCTGCGGACTGAAGCAGAGCACTACCGACGCTGCAGCGGACAACACAACGGCGATTCGGACGAGCCAGCGTCGACCGATGCGGTCCGCGACCTCAGCAGCAATGAAGAGTGCGGGGATGAGACCCACGATGTAGATAGCGAACGCTAACGAGATCTGCGAGGCGGAGAGACCAGTCGTCTCCCGGTAAACCGGAAGTAGTGCAGCGAATTGATTTGCGCCCCAACCCACAACCGCAAGGCCCGCAGCAGCGCGAGACCATCCTGGCAGTCGAGCCGACATCGCACCCGTCCTAAATAACCGGATATGAGGTTACTATTGAAGCATGAACTCGGTGAACCGCACCAGCACCGCCCTGCGGGAACTCCGCTACGACGCCGGTTCCCTCGTGTTGAATCTCGCCGCGACGGTCGGACGGCGTGGTGCAGGCAAGACCCATCGGGTGGAGCGTCTAGCCGATATCGAGGCGCTCGTGCGGTGGTGTGCCGGCGTCGGCATCGACATTGCTGCCGATGTGGATTGGGATAGCTTGCTCACTGAGTTGCGCGATCTTCGCGAGGCCTCGTGGGAGGTGCTGACTGCGTACCTTCATCACAAACCTGTCGGCCTTTCGACAGTTCAGCGGATCGAGGCGTGGGCGCGTGCAGACGTTCCCTTGCCGCGTCTTGTCAGCGGCCGTCATGGGCCGCAAGCGCACATGGCGGCGCTCGACCAGGCTGCCGTTTGTGCCAGCGTTACCCGCGACCTTCTCGCCCTCCTCTCAGACTCTGAGAGAAGGAATCACCTTCGCGAATGCGCGAGTGACGACTGCCGGATGATCTACCTTCTCGCACCCGGCGCACGCCAGCGGCGTTGGTGTTCCATGAGTCGGTGCGGCAATCGCGCGAAGGCGGCAGCGCATCGCGCTCGCCGGTCCGAGACGACAGCGTCACCATAAGCCGATCGCCGAGGGTGCGTATACGTCGTCACACTCACATCGTGTCACGCGCATTTCTGACGGCAGTGAGGGCTCTCAGCCAGTCGTGGCCGGCAGGCAGCGGCGCACGTGTGTGGCAGTAGCGCTGCTGTAGTGCGGTGGCGGCTGCGTGGTCGTCGGGTATGAACCCGTGGTCGGTGAGGGCAGCGTTGATGTCGGTGGTGGTGTACCCGGTGCGGTACGGCTCGCCGTTGGAAGCGACTGTCTTGGCTACTCGCTGTGCGCTTGGTGAGGTGGTGCTGCCGGAGATGACGTCGGGATCGATGTAGTCGAGCACGATGGTGCTGCCCGGTGCGCACACGGTGGCCATGTCGGTCAGTGTGGCGGTGATCGCGTCTTTGCTGAGGAACATCGTGACTCCGATCCAGGCGACCACGCAGCGGCGGGCGGGATCGAACCTACCGGCTTTGAGGCGCTCGGGCAGTCGGTCCTTCTCGAAATCACATGGCACCCAGTTGATCGCGGACTGCTTTTCGCCGACTAGGAGTGTGTCTGTGGTGCAGCGTTTGTCGTGTTGGGTGGAGGGCACGTCAACTTCGAAGAAGGTCGCGCCGGCACGTTGGTGACGCAGACTCGTGGTGTCGAAACCGGCACCGAGCAGGACGATCTGGTCGATTCCGTCAGCGAAGGCCCGGTCGAGCACGTCATCGAGGTAGCGGACTCGGAGCACGACGAAGTCGTTGGGCAGTCCAGCTGGCGCGGTGATCCACACGCCGTCGACCATCAGTGGTCCGGGCGCTCGGCTGGCCGAGTAACCGCAGCGAGCGGGGCAACCTCATATCGCGAGGGTAACCGGACAGGAAATCAAAAGCCGGGATCGGTATACGGAACAGCTCCACAGGGCACCGGTCGACCCGACCCGAAGCGTTCAAACGCGTTGAAAGCAAACGATAGAGCGCGAGCGTGCGACTATCGCCCATCCATGATAGCGATCGCACCGGCCGCGGATGAGGGACGTCCCTCTACACCGATGCTGGGAAGCTCTCGGATGCGTTCTCTATACGGCGGTGCGCCCGCCGTCGACAGGTATGACCGCGCCGTGGACGAAGCTGGCTTGATCGCTGGCCAAATAAGCGACAGCTTCGGCGATCTCGGTTGGAGCTGCCACGCGGCGTGCCGGGGTGTGGCGCATCATCGCCGCCAGCCCGTCCTCCCCGAACTGCATAAGCGCGTTGTCCGTCGCGGTCGGGCCGGGGGCGACCGCATTCACGCGCACACCGCGCGGACCGTACTCGGCCGCCCAGGACTTCGTCAGCAGGTTCAGCGCGGCCTTGCTCGCCGCATACACCGCTGAACCGGCCGTTCCGAAGGAAGCGACCATGGTCGAGACGTTCACGATCACTCCGTGACCGCGTTCGGCCATCTGTGGCGCCAAGGCGCCAACCAAGTAGAACGGTGCCTTGACGTTGACCGCGAAGCACGCATCGAAATCGGCTTCGTCGATCGCAGCGGTGGTGCCGAACACACCGATCGCCGCGTTGTTGACCAGAATGTCGACCCGCCCGGCCACTTCGTTCGCCTCGGCTGCCAAGCGCTGAGCACTGGAGGCGTCGACGAGCGCCGCACCCACGAAATCCGCGGCCCCGCCCGCCGAACGCACCGCATTCACCACCGCCTGACCACTCTCTACGTCGCGGCCACTCACCAGCACGTGAGCACCCCGTGACGCGAGCATCAACGCCGTCGCTTCACCGATACCCCGGGTCGCCCCCGTCACCAACGCGATCCCACTCACTGCAGACATGAACTGAGCTTAGAGATGACCTGAGAATGTTGGTGACCTCGTTGTCGGTGAGGACTCGAACGACCCGTTCAACTCCGGCTCATGGTCCATGGAGCTGATATGAGAACTCCGCTCGACACTGCCCACCGCCCAATCCCCGAACGCGCAGCATGGGTACTCCATTCCTCACTGGCCGAACCCCACTCGGACTCTTCCCGCGGAACAGGTTGCGCGGCATCCGTACCGAGCGCTTGCTGGGTGTCGCTTCGCGGCTTGATGCGCCATCATTGATAAGGGTTTGGGGGTGATGAGATAGGGAAGGACACACCGGTGACTCGGTGGACAGCAACAGCCTCCTGTACGACAGCCCGTTTGACCGAACGCGCGGTTGCAGACCTTGATAGGTCTGTCACCTACGATGCCGAGGCCCAGGTTCTGAGCGCAGTGTTCGAAGTGAAGGCACCGACGCTGCGCCAGGCCACCACATTGGCGCTGCGGCTGGCCCGTCCGCTGCTACGCGAGAAGCCCTCTGCAATTGCGGTGCAACCCACTGAGCAACATCAAGCACTGCTCGCACACCCGCCAGAGATGGATCTTCTGAGTGTCGGTGATGCTGCCCAAGTACTGGGTGTTTCGGCTACCCGAGTCATCCAGTTGCTGCAGAAAACACCCGGTTTCCCTGCGCCCGTCGCCAAGCCGCGCAGCGGACCCATCTGGACAAGGGCCAGCATCGAGGCTTTCAGGACACGACGGGAGAACCATCCGCTTGCTGCTGGCCGCCCTCGCAAACACGCCTGAGAGTGAAGCGACTATCGACACAGACTCTGTCGTCGAGATGTCGATCAGCGGATCTGGCGGCTCAGTGCGTTGACCAGTGCCGTATTCAGGTAAGCGGTGGCCGCGTACCCGGGTACGCGTAGCGCGTCGATCGCCGCGGTGTCATCGACAATGATTGTGGCGCCGCGGAATTTGGTGAACGGGTCGGGCAGCCCGTTGTAGCTGCCGCCACCAGCTGCGGAGTCCGTGCGTGCCACGATCCGTACGTCGGTAGGGATCGTGTTGAGTTGCTCAGGGTCGGCGACGGCAGCGATATCTGATCCGTCCGCGGACGCGGTGATCGCCGGCTTGTCCAGGTATCGGAACCCCAGACCTTGCAGGTACTGCGCCGCAGCTGAATTCGGCGTGGCGACACTGATTCCGTCATCGGCGACGAACACGACCTCGACGCTCTTACCGTCGAACACCGGATGCTCGGTGCGCAGCTTGGCTTGGGATTCTGCAGCCTCGTCGATGAGCTGCTGAGCCTGTTCAGTGCGGTCCAGGATGCGGCCTACCCATTGCAGCTGTGTCTGCCAGCTCCATTCGTTGGCGTTGGGGGCGCGGGTGATGGTGGTCGCGACCTCGGCCAGGGAGCGGTAGGTTGCTGCGTCGATGTCGCCGGTGTCGATGATCAGATCAGGCTTGGCCGCCGCGATTTGGGCAGGGTCAGCACTGGTGAGCACTTGGGTGTCGCCGGTGATGAGGTCTTTCTCCCAGCTGGGCAGGCCGGCGGGGGGTGCGACGATGGCGGCGGGTTGCACGCCCAGCGACAGCACCGCGTCCCCGTCGCCGGGGCCGGCGGCCACAATGGATGTCGGTGGGGCGGTCAGGGTGGCTTCACCGTGGGCGTGGACAAGTGTCTGTGCCGCGTAGGCGGGGGTGTCCTCGCGGGTGAACATCCAGGTTCCGACCCCGCCGCTGACCACGACGGCGGCGGCGACGCCCGCGGCGGCCAGCGCGGTCCTGCGGCTGCGCGGTTTTCGCGTCGAAGAGAGGTGCATCGGGGCGGCGGGTCCGGGGCCGGTGGGCCACCCGGTCGCGGGGGTCGGCCCGGTGGACCATCCCGGCCCGGGCGGATACGGGCCTGTGCCGGTGTGTGGCCCGCTCCAGTGCGGCGGACTGTTCTCCGGACCCCACGGTGGGCGCTGTGCGGGTGAGGGCGCCGGGGTGATGCGTACCTCGGCGGTGGTCTCATCGAGTGCCGCGGCGGCAGCGCGGGCCAGATCCCCGGCGCTCTGGTAGCGGTGGATGGGCTCTTTGGCCATGGCGCGAGCGATCACAGTGTCCATCGTGGCCGGAAGGTTGGCCACCACGTCGGTGGGCCGCGGCGGGGGTGACATCAGGTGCGCGGCAGCCACGGCGGCCATGCCACCGGAGCTGCTGAACGGTGATGTGCCGGTGAGCATCCGGTACAGAGAGCAGCCCAGGGAGTAGACATCGGCGCGGTGGTCGGCGGGTTCGCCGGCCAGTGTCTCGGGTGCCGCGTAGGCGATGGTGGCCATCACGGTGCCGGTCTGGGTGAGGTTGACCGCGTCGTCGAGGGCGCGCGCGATACCGAAGTCGGCTAGAAAGATCCGCTCATCGTCGGTGGAGAGTAGGAAGTTGGCCGGTTTGATGTCGCGGTGCAGCAGGTTTCGGCGGTGCGCGTAGTCCAGGGCTTTGGCGACTTCACCGGTGATGTGCACGGCGCGTTGCGGGGTCATGCGTCCGGCGGCCAGTTCGCGTTCGGCGTCGCTGCCGGCGACGTACTGCATGGCGATCCACAGTTGGCCGTCGGTTTCACCGCGGTTGAGCACGGCGACGATGTTGGGGTGATCCAGGGTGGCGGCCAGTTCGGCTTCGCGTTCGAAACGTGCGCGGAAGTGCTCGTCGCGGGACAGTTCCGCGGAGAGCACTTTGAGGGCATCGCTGCGCGGCAGCACGGGGTGTCGTGCTCGGTAAACGGTGCCCATGCCCCCGGAACCGAGAACGTCCTCGACGATGTAGCCGCCGATGTTTGACCCTGCGGGGAGAACCACTAGTGCATCACCTACTGTCCAGCCAGAATTCGGTATTGAGCGGCCATCTGCTGACGTACATCGACTGCGGTGTCGGAGAACGCGGTGTAGGCGTAGCGATCGACGGTGGCGACGCATTTGTATTGCCAGACCACCCGCTGCCAGGTGCTCGGCGAGGTGCCGGGTAGGCCGCCTTCGGTGCGCTGGAAGCATGTCGCCCCTGGCAGGCCGGGCACCCCATCGACCTCGCGCACCGACGGCAGATTCTCGATCTGCTCGTCTAAGCCTTTGGCCACCCGTAGCGCACCGTCGGCGTTGGCAGCCTGGTAGACGGTGCTCAGGCGTTGGCCGACGATGTCCACACCGGCGGTATTGAACAGCGAGTTCGCCTGCAGCGGGTCAAGCTCAAAGTGAAGCCAGGCAAAGGAATTCCACACGCCGATGATGAACGGGGCGCGCCCGTCAGGTGCGATGAGTGTGCGCGCCAGTAGCTGGCCGCTGGGATCCAGCGGCAAGTCGCGCATCGCGGCCGGCGGGGTCGGGGAGAATTCGTCGATCCGGCGTTTCTGGATGATGAGAGCGCCGTCGACCAGGTTGGCCGCGCTTTTGCCCAGGAAGGCCTGGGATGCCTGCCCCTCCTGGTAGAGCAGATAGGGTCCATGCGCGGTGAAGCTGACCACCTTCTTGAGGCCGTCGGGGAGCGTGTAGGCCACCGCGCGGGCTTCGGGGGTGCTGTTCACCGTGACCGGCTCCGCCGGTGGCTGGTCCGGACGGGAGGATTCCACGGCGGCCATCTCGGTGGCGGCGGCGTCGGCGGCGGCGGGATCGGGGAACCGCAGGACGAGGTTGTGCAGGCCGCGGTTTTGGCCGGTCTGCTCCGGCGACAGTCGTATTGTGCTGAACCCGTTCATGAATCGGTGCTTGTCTGCCACCGCGATCAGGTCGTCTTTGAGCACTTCGTTGTCGCGCATGAGTTTGATCGACGGAACCGGGCCGATCATGCCCAATCCTATCGCGCCAGGCATTCTCGTCAGCTCAGCGTCAACTTCCCACGGGCCCACCACGAACTCGGCCATGCGCTGGGATTCCAACAGATTTGCACCGTCAACGTCGTCCCCGGCTGAACCGAATGGCCTACCGGAGGCGGTGTCATACGGACCGGTGTCCATCAGGGCGACGTTGGCCCCGGACTCCGGGCCGGCGGTGGCCGTTTTCGGGGTTCCGGTCGTGGCCGAGGAGCATCCGGTGATCAGCGCGGCACACGCACCGATGACAGCCGCTATCTTCGCGGCGGTGGCCGGTGTTTGCACGAGGCTAATTCCTAGCATGGCGTGAGCCTTCCAGGTTGTGAGGGCGACTGTTTCGGTGACCGGAAGGTGGCGGTGGCTGGTGTCAACGGACGAGCCTGGGGGGTGAGGTGGTGATGTCTGCCTTTTCCTGGAATACCAGCAGTTGGGTGTCGCTGACTGTCTGGCCGTCGGTGGTCTGAAAGGTCACCGGAATGCTGGCATTGCCGCTGACCGAGACCGACAGGTCCGCAGAGTGCAAGGTGAACGACGGTGTGTCGATGTCAGCGCGGCCCCACGTCACGGTGCCGTCGACGGCGGTAGTGCTGTTCAGCTGCGCCGGGCAGTCCGGGGGAGCGATGAGGTTGGACTTTTCGCATCGCGCGAACGACTCCCGCACGGCCGCGGTGATGGCATCGGCGCCCTTGCTGCTGAGGTCGGCGTCGGCACTGATGAGGAACTCGCTCGACAGTAGGTAATTTCTGAACAGCGGGTACTTAATGCTTGTGAGCTCGATGTACTCGTTGGAGCTTGCAAGATCCAAGTACCCGGGGAACGCGTAGAACGACTGGCCTGGGCTCAGTTTCTTGCCGAAGACCGTGAGCGTGGCGTCCACCGCAGATGAATGGAGTGCGTACTCGTTGGCAACGTGATCGATCCACCATCCTCCCTGCAGACTCCGGGTCAGGCCGATCGTCTCGGAGTGAGTCTTGTCGCCGAACTTCGCCGAGATTGGCACATAGAGCTTCGCGGCGGTTTGCTCATCACCTTTGATTTCGCCGATGTGAATGTCAGAGATCGGCCACTGCGCGATCTGCTTGCCCAGCACCTCATCGGTGAGGAATTCGTTGTCGGCGAACGGAGTTTTGCTGTAGGACAGTGCTTTCGCGGCGTCCCCGCGGCGCAGAGCTTCGAGGTAGTCGGTGACTGTCTGCGCGGCCGACGGCGCGGTCGCTGCGCTTGCAGACTGTGTGTTCTGCGCGGTGCCCGACGGCTGGGTGCCCGCGGGGCCTTCACTGTCAACGCTGGAGACCCGCATGTAGGCGACGACGCCGCCGATAAGGACCACCACGGCGGCCAGTGCCATCAGTAGTCGACCGCGACCACGCTTGGCTGAGGGCACATCGGGCTGCTGGCGCGGATACCCCGCCTGGGGGCCTGGCTGCTGACCGATCCACGGGTTGTGGCCTGCCGAGGGCGGCTGACTGCCCCCAACATTGGCGGATGCAGATCCCGGGCGCTCGAACCTTGGCACCGCGCGTGTGGCGGCATCAGGGTCGCCCCAACCAGGCTCATGCGGCGTATTGCCGTGACTGCCAGGCCAGTTGGCCATTACGGATACCTCCCTTGCTGCATGTGGGGCGACAGCGGGCAACGCCGGGCTCACGCCCGCGCCAGCTCATCGACCGATGGTGGGCGGCGAGGTTGTGACGTCCACGGTGTTGAACACGATGCTCTCGGCAGTCCCGGAATCCGTTCCGCCGTCTCGCAGTTGGTATGACACCGGGATGGTGACGTTTCCGGTGACGCGCACGGTCATGTCGTACTCGCTCAACTCGCTGAGGCTGAGTTGGCTGAGGTCGGCTTTGCCCCAGGTGACGGTGCCGTCGAGCGCGCGGTAGTTGTTGAGTTTGACCGGGCACCCCGGAGGGTCCAGCAGATTGGACTTCTCGCAGACAGCGAAAGCGTCGGCCATCGTGGCGGACACCGCTTCGACACCGTCGTCGTTGAGCGTGTATGTCGGCGCGAAGGAGAGGTATCCGCCGGTCAGTAGCGGGGACTCTGCTGCGACGTCGATGTACTCGTTGGAACTGCCCACGTCAACGAAACCGGGGAACACGTAGAAGGATTCACCCTTTTTGAATTCCTTGCCGAAGATGGTGAGTGTCTCATCGGCGGCGGAGGGGCTGGTGATCTCGATCTTGTTGATCGCTTCATCAATCTTCCAGGTCTCCTCGACCTTGGACAGCCGCACGGTGGAATCGGAGAGCTGCTCGCCGAACTTCACCGCGACCTTCACCGAGCCCATCCCGATGCCGGCCAGCTCCTCGCCGCCGTCGAGGATGCGGATATCAGAGATGGGCATCTTGGCGATCTGCTGGGCGAGGATGTCGTTGGTGAGCAGATCGGCGTTGGCGGGTTCACTCTTGCTGTAGGACAGCGCTTTCTCCGCGTCGCCGCTACTGAGTGCTTCCAGGTAGGCGGTGACGGTCTCTGAAGCCGACAGGTCACCACCACCCGCGTCGCCGGTGAATCGTGGTACCACCACGAACGCGGCGACGAGCGCAATCACAACGGCACCGGCGATGATGAAGAGCTTTCGCCGGTTGCGGCTAGGTCCGGCCGGCGGAGCGCCGGGGGCTGTGTTGGTCCACCCGGTCGCCTGCGGTTGCGCAGCGGGCCAGCCCGGGGCGGGGGCACCTGGCCCGGATGACTGGGGCGGGGCGGCCCACGGCTGCGGCTGCTGGGGCGGCGGTGTGCTCCACGAACTGTGTGGGGCAGGCTGCTGCTGTCCCCAACCTGCGACCGGTGGCGGCTGCTGTGGGGCGGGGCGCTGAAACTGGGGAGTCGCGACGGTCGGATCGTCGGGATCCGGCCACCCGCCGCGGGGGTTCTGATTGTTCACGTTGTTCTCCTTTGGAGCTGTCGGCGGGTGCAGCGTTGATGATCGTTACTGCACCGCAAGCCGGTTGGTCGCGCTGCGCGCGGGCGGTGGTGGTGTCGTGGCCGGGTCGGGGCGTCGGTCAACGGACCTTGTCGGCGATGGCACGGGTGATCGAGTATCCGGCGCTGCCGACGGTCGGTGAGCAGACCCGGACATCGACGATGACGTTGCCGCGCAACGCCATACCGCGTTCGCACTGTTGTCCGGGAACCGGCGAGGTGGTGGGCACCAGCATCAGGGTGTTGATGTCGCCGATCGGGCGTGGTGTCTTGATGTCAATCTCGGTGGAGGCGCCCTGAAAACTGAACACCGCGTGGGTGTTCTGGCAGGCGTTCCAGTCTCCGATTAGCTTGTCGTAGATGCGCTGAGCCGCCGCGGGGTCGGGGAAGGCCAGCACCGACTGGGCGATGCGGTGTGCCTGGCCCTGGGCGAGAACCCCGATGGCCATCCCGGTGAAGCCGGTCCCGTCGTAGGTGGCGCGGTAACCGGGACCCCACGCGCCGGTGCAGTGCGGTGGCTGCACATCACCGCCGAGGGGCTGGCTTTCCACCGGGCCCACGGGGGCTGCGCCGGCGATATTGAGTTGCTTGTCGATCTCGGCGCCCGGCAGCAGCAGTGGGGCAAGCGCATCGGGAGCA
>NZ_MVIM01000031.1 GCF_002086795.1 Mycolicibacterium tusciae
CATTCCAGGCGCGGCGTATTTGGCGAAGATCACCTCCCAGACTGCCCGGGCTTCGGGGGTGAGATTTCCGGTCACCGTGCTCATTGCGTCGCGTCCCTGTTTGCCGATGGTGATCCCGCGTTTGCGGGCGCGTTCGGTGTCGTCGGGTTCGGGGCCGTCCTGGTCGAGCAGGAACAATCTGAGCTCTGCGGTGTCTTTGAGTTCCTTGGGGCCGACCCCGACCGCCACCCGCACTAGGTCGGTTTCGAATTGTTCGCGCGTCACGGCATCCACGAATCCGGGCAATCGCCGGATCGCCTCGCGCAGCACCTTGACGTGCTCACCGTTGATCAACCCCGTCGCCTGCGCGGCTGCGGTCGCGGCCAGCACCGGCGCCAGCGGCTCACCACCGCTGAAGGCCTGGCGCGGCCCCAGCTCCTCAGCTTCGCTCAGCCGGCGGTGGGCCTCGCCCGCGGAGATGCGCCACCGGATCTTTAACACGTCCTTCCAGTTTTTGGCGCCCAACTCTTTAGGCGTGGTCTCGGCCTGCAACCGGGCCAGGGCGCGATGCCACTGGGTGGGCAGCTGACAAGACAACTCCTCCAACCCGTCCAGCACATCGAGCAGTTCGCGGTGGGTCAGCATGTCGAGGTCACAGGCGGCCAACTCGTCATGCGCGGACCGCAACGCGGCCATCAACACCTGAACCCGAGTCGCCAACATGATTCGAACATACATTCGATCACCGACAAACCGACCACCGAATGTGGCTTCTGTGACAGATCAATTCTCAAGAGGCGCAAGGTAACTAACGGACGGTGCCGATCTGGCGCCGGGCGGTCTCCGTTTCGATCCCGCGTGGACGGGCATCCTGGACGGCATGGGTCTCACGGTCGCCGTCACCGGCCCGACGGGGGAAATTGGCATCTCGGCTGTCACCGCGCTGGACCGCGATCCGGTCGTCGAGCGGATCATCGGGATGGCGCGTCGGCCGTTCGACCCGGCGGGGCAGGGCTGGGCCAAAACCGAGTACCGGCAGGGCGACATCACCGAGCGCGCCGACGTCGACGACCTGGTCGCGGATGCGGATGTCGTCGTGCACCTGGCGTTCATCATCATGGGCACGCGCGAAGAGAGCGCTCGGGTGAACCTCGCGGGCACACGCAACGTGTTCGAGGCGACGGTGGCCGCGCAGCGACCTCGCCGCCTCGTCTACACCTCCTCGGTCGCCGCATATGGCTACCATTCCGACAACCCTTCTCCGATCACCGAGGACGTTCCGCCGCGTGGTTCGCCCGAGCACTACTACTCCGAGCAGAAGGCGGCCTGCGAGGCCGCACTGCAAGAGATCGTGGCTGGGTCCGACCTCGAGGTGTACGTCTTGCGCCCGTGCATCGTCGCCGGGCCCAAGGCACCCGCACTGGCAGATGTCATGCCGTGGAATCAATTGCCCGGCCCCATCAAGCGGGTGACCCAGATGCTGCCACTGCCGAAACCGCTGCTGCCCGATCCGGGCGTCCCGATGCAATTGGTGCATCACGACGACGTCGCCTCCGCCATCGCGCTGGCCGCGACCACTTCTGCCCCTCCCGGCGCGTACAACCTGGCCGGTGATGGAGTGGTGTCGATCTCGGACGTGGCCACTGAACTCGGCGCGCGTCCCGTTCGTGTGCCTCAGTTTGCGGCCACCGCCGCATCGGGACTGATGGCCAGGCTTCCGTTCCTCCCGTCGTCCCTGGAGTGGCTGCACGCGAGCCGCACGTCGGTGGTCATGGATACGAGTAAGGCGAAAACCCAGCTGGGCTGGGAGCCGAAATACACTGGCGCCGAAACATTGTCGGAGCTGGGGCGATCGCTCTAGCTACTGGGTGTGGTCCCCGGTGTCGGCCGGGCCGCTAGGAGTGGCGCCGCCTTCATCGGACCAGTCGGCGCCATCCTCGTCACCCTTGCCCGGGTCGCTCTCTACGTCGTCGTCCGCACCGCTGGGGCCGGCTTCGGTCTCGGTGGTGTCGGGTTTGTCGGGGTTGGTCTCAGTCATGCCGCTCGAATACCCAGTTCAGTCGGAGCGACTCCGAAGCTGGGCCATCCAGTTGCCGGGAACCCGATCCGCAGGTCCGGGGGCGGGCTGGTCTTCGGGGTGGCTTTCGGGGGCCACGAGCTCGGGTCCGTCGTAGTACCGATTCGAATCGTAGTTCCAGAACCAGTCCTCGCCCGGTTCGAAGGACCGGATGATCGGATGCCCGGTGGAGCGCCAGTGCGCCGACGCGTGGCGGGCCAACGAGTCGTCACAGCAACCGATGTGTCCGCACGCGGCGCAGCGCCGAAGGTGCACCCACCACCCGCCGTGCTCATCGCACTCAACACACCCGGTACCGCTCGGCGGGACTGTCGGATCGACGGCATCGCTCATAGTCGATGAGCCTACCGATTTCGGCTAGCCGGCCATGGTCGAGTTCGGGGCGTGCCAGTCGGTCGAGACGAACCGGTGGCGGATCAGCCACTCGTCACCGACCGGCACGAAGAGGTCACGGTAGCGGCCGTAGTGGTCAAGCCCGATCTCGGTGAACACGGTGAAGTAGCAGGCGACGCTCGCCCGCTGCGGCGTCATGCCGGTGAACCGGATGTTCGTCACGTTGTGACGAACGATGCGCCGAATCCCCGATTCCTGAGCCGCCGCATTCGGCGATGCGACGGCGCCACCGAGGAATTCGACGATGGCCACGCGACCCCGAACCGGCGCGGCGCCGCGCAGCTCGAGCTCCCCGTCCTCGCAGAAGGATTCGGCGAGCTCGGGCAGCCGCATCGCGTCTCCGGACCAGGTGTAGCGGGCGAGGCTGTCGCGGATGCGTTCACGCGCCGAAAGCTCCCAAAGTTCCATGCGGTCAACCGTATCGGGCTAGGGTCGCGCCATGGCTACCAGCGATTCCCGCGAGGTCGTGATCGAGGCAAGTCCCGAGGAGATCCTCGACGTCATCGCCGACGTCGAATCGACACCAGATTGGTCGTCGCAGTATCAGAGTGCGGAGATCCTGGAGTCCCATGCCGACGGCCGGCCCCGGCGCGTGAAGATGAAGGTGAAGTCCGCCGGCATCACCGACGAACAGGTCGTTGAATACACCTGGACCGACAACAAGGCCAGCTGGACTCTCATCAGTGCCAGTGCGCTGAAGGCGCAGGACGCGTCGTACACGCTGACGCCCGAAGGGGACAAGACCAAGGTCACGTTCGACATCACCATCGACCTGTCGGTGCCGATGCCCGGGTTCGTGCTCAAGCGGGCGATGAAAGGTGCGATGGAAACCGCCACCGACGGCCTGCGCAAGCAGGTGCTGAAGGTGAAGAAGGGCAGCTGACGGGTTTCGCCGGAGCGCACCCGTGGAACTAAGCCGGCATGGCTGTCACAGAAACGCGCGACGTCGTCATCGAGGCGACGCCCGGCGAGATCATGGATGTGTTGACTGATCTGGAGACGTTGACCGAGTGGTCACCGACCCATCAGAAGGTCGAGGTGCTCGAGCGCGACGCGGCGGGACGCCCGAGCAAGTCCAGGCAGGTCGTCAAGATCGTCGGCATAACCGACGAGCAGGTGCTGGATTACACCGTTTATGACGACGGTGTGGGCTGGACTCTCGTCAGCTCCAAGCAGCAGCGCGCCCAGACCGGCCGTTACACGCTGACGCCCGACGGTGATTCGACGCAGGTGCGTTTCGAATTGATGGTCGACCCGACGGTCCCCCTGCCCGGCTTCCTGATCAAACGGGGAGCCAAGGGACTGATGGAGACTGCCACCAAGGGCCTTCGCGAGCAGGTGCTGAAGGTGAAGAAGGGCGCCTGAGCTAGCGTCCACCCGTGACGAACACAGGCCCCTTGGCGGGAGTGAAAGTTGTCGAACTCGGCGGTATCGGGCCGGGACCGCACGCGGGCATGGTACTGGCCGATCTGGGCGCCGACGTCGTTCGGGTACGGCGGCCGGGCGGGCTACAGATGCCCGCGGAGAACATCGACCTGATGCACCGTGGAAAGCGAACGGTCGACCTCGACGTCAAGAAGGAGCCACAGGTTCTGCTCGACCTCGCGGCCAAGGCCGACGTGCTGCTGGATTGTTTCCGCCCCGGCACCTGCGAACGCCTCGGTATCGGACCTGACGACTGTGCTGCCGTGAACCCTCGACTGATCTTCGCGCGGATCACCGGCTGGGGCCAGGACGGTCCCCTGGCCATGACTGCCGGCCACGACATCAACTACCTGTCGCAAACCGGTGCGCTGTCGGCCATCGGATACCGCGACAGGCCGCCGGTCGCGCCGCTGAATCTGGTGGCGGACTTCGGTGGTGGGTCGATGCTGGTGCTGCTGGGCATCGTCACCGCTCTCTACGAACGCGAGCGCTCGGGCCTTGGCCAGGTCATCGATGCGGCCATGGTCGACGGCGTCAGCATCCTGGCGCAGATGATGTGGACGATCAAAGCCGGAGGCACGCTGAAAGACACCCGCGAGTCGTTCATGCTCGACGGCGGTGCCCCCTTCTACCGCACCTACGAAACCTCCGACGGCGGATACATGGCGGTCGGTTCGATCGAACCGCAGTTCTTCGCGCAGCTCCTCGTCGGCCTCGGGCTGTCCTCCGAGGAGGTGCCCAAGCAGTTCGACGTTGCCGCGTACCCAGAGATGTTCAAGATCTTCACCGACCGGTTCGCGAGTAAGACCCGCGATGAGTGGACGGCCGTCTTCGCGGGCACGGATGCATGCGTCACACCGGTACTCACCTGGACAGAAGCGGCGCAGAACGAACACCTACTGGCGCGGTCGACGGTGATGACGGCGCACGGCGTCGAACAGGCGGCTCCGGCGCCGCGGTTCTCCCGCACTCCGGCAGGTCCGGTCGGGCCCCCGCCGCAGGCAGCCACGGCAGTCACCGAGATCGGCTGGTAGGCGGGTTAGCTGATAATTCCATTACATGAGGCACACGAGGTGGCTATGATTTGCCACTATGACTGTCCGTGCGTCACGAGAGGTGGTCTTCGACGCCCCGCCTGAGGCAATTCTGGAAGCGCTTGCCGATATCGAGGATGTGCCGTCGTGGTCGCCGTTGCACAAGCACACCGAGGTCCTGGACCGCCATCCGGACGGCAGACCGCACCACGTCAAGGCGACGTTCCGGATCATGGGGATCACCGACAAGGAGCTCCTGGAATACCACTGGGGTGACGACTGGGTGGTCTGGGACGCGACCGAAACCGGTCAGCAGCGCGGTCAGCATGCCGAGTACAACCTCACCCCGGAGCTCGACGGCAAGACGCGGGTGCGGTTCGACATCATTCTTGATCTGGCGACGCCGGTTCCCCGTTTCCTCGTCCGGCGAGGCAAGCAAATGGTGCTCGATATCGCGACCGAGAGCCTCCGACAGCGTGTGATGGCCCGGGGCACCGCCTAGGCGCAGAGCTTTCGCTCAGCCCGCTGCGCACGGAAAGGGCTGACCTCGAAGCGCTTTGGGCCGCGCAACATCGACGCAACATAGCGTGCCTACGGTGATCGAATGCGTCGCCACTCGATTCTGGTCGACCGGCTGACAGTCAAGACCCCAGGTGGATCACAGCAGAGCATTCTCGATGAGCTGCGTCGCGTCATCCTCGACGGCGCGGTTCTGCCCGGCACCCACATCCCACTGGCCGAGGTTGCCGATCTGTTCGGCGTGAGCCAGATCCCGGTCCGTGAGGCGCTGAAGACACTGATCGGTGAGGGACTCGTTGCCCACCGCAGCAACTTCGGCTACTCGGTCGCGCAGCTGACTCCACAGGAGCTGCGCGAGATGTACATCGTGCGTGAGACTTTGGAGGCAGCAGCGCTCGCAGCGTCGGTGGCCAATGCCACTGACACGGACCGCGCCGCCGTCGTCGCTGCCCACGACGCTCTGCAACAGGCCATTCATGACGACGATCCCGTCACCTACCACCGCCAGAGCCGCGAGTTCCATCTCGCGTTGACCCGCCCGTCGCGCATGCACAGGCTGCTGCACATGCTCGAATCAGCCTGGAACGTAACCGAACCCGTGCAATCGATGGTGCATGTCTCCCCGGATCAGCGCACGGCACTGCACGCAGATCATCTTCAGATGGTGGAATTGTTCCTCGCCGGCGACGTCGAGCAATTGCTCGTCACCGCCGAGGTGCACGCACAGCGACTCAACTCGGTGATCGCGACGCTGCCGACCGACACCGGCCTACTCGTGGCGCCGAATATATCTTCCGCGCAATAGCCAGGTAGTTCGCAGGAAATACCTGTGCAATACGTCGTGGATAGCGTCCGCGCATGACCGACCTCGACACACCTCAGACTACGAAGGACCTGCCCCCGGGCGCGGTTGTCGGCGCGGGCGACCTCGTCGAAGCGTCCGGCCACCCGGTCGGCGGCGGCGTCATCAAACCGGGCTACGACCCACGCCTGACGAACGAGGACCTCGCCCCGCTCGGCAAGCAGACGTGGACGTCATACAACATCTTCGCCTTCTGGATGTCCGACGTGCACAGCGTCGGCGGATATGTGACCGCGGGCAGCCTGTTCGCGCTCGGCCTCGCCAGTTGGCAAGTGCTGGTGGCGCTGCTGGTCGGCATCACGATCGTCTATTTCTTCTGCAACCTGGTCGCCAAGCCCAGCCAAGCGGCCGGGGTGCCCTATCCGGTGATCTGCCGCACCGTGTTCGGCGTCCTGGGCGCGAACATCCCGGCGATCATCCGAGGGCTGATCGCCGTGGCGTGGTACGGCATTCAGACCTACCTGGCCTCGGCAGCGCTGGATATCGTGCTGCTCAAGCTGTTCCCCGGCCTCATGCCGTACGCGGAGGTCGAGAACTACGGATTCGCCGGACTTTCCTTGCTTGGCTGGGGCAGCTTCCTGCTGTTGTGGGTGCTGCAGGCCTGCGTGTTCTGGCGTGGCATGGAGTCGATCCGCAAGTTCATCGACTTCTGCGGGCCCGCCGTCTACGTCGTGATGTTCATCCTGTGTGGCTACCTGATCGCCAAAGCGGGTTGGGGCGCCATCGATCTCAATCTGGGCGATGTCACCTATACCGGATGGTCCTCGCTTCCGGTGATGCTCGGTGCCATCGCACTGGTGGTGTCCTACTTCTCCGGACCGATGCTCAACTTCGGTGACTTCTCGCGGTACGGCAAGTCGTTCGCGGCCGTCAAGAAGGGCAACCTCCTGGGCCTGCCCGTCAACTTCCTGGTGTTCTCGGTGCTGGTGGTCGTCACCGCCTCGCTGACGCTGCCGGTGTTCGGTGAACTGATCACCGACCCGGTCGAAACAGTGGCGCGAATCGACTCGACCTTCGCCATCGTGCTTGGCGCGCTGACGTTCACGATTGCCACCATCGGCATCAATATCGTCGCCAACTTCATCAGCCCGGCGTTCGACTTCTCCAACGTCAGTCCGCAGCGGATCAGTTGGCGCGCGGGCGGCATGATCGCTGCCGTCGGATCGGTGCTCATCACCCCGTGGAACCTCTACGCCAATCCCGAGGTCATCCACTACACACTGGAAACTCTCGGCGCGTTCATCGGCCCACTGTTCGGTGTGCTGATCGCCGACTACTACCTGGTCCGCAAGCAGAAGGTGGTCGTCGATGACCTCTTCACCATGGATGAGGGCGGCAAGTACTGGTACACCAAGGGGTACAACAAGGTTGCGGTGATCGCCACCGCCATCGGCGCCGCGCTTGCCGTGATTCCTGTTCTGCTGGGCGGTTCAGTGGTGGGTATGCACACCGCAGCGCAGTACAGCTGGTTCATCGGTTGCGGTGTGGCGTTCGTCGTCTACTACCTGATGGCGACCCGCGACGCACTGGTCGCAGAATCGGTGTCGTGACACGGATCTGGGTGATCAACCCGAACACCACCGCTTCGATGACGGCCACGATCGAAAGATGTGCCCGTGCCGTCGTCGCACCGGACACCTCGGTCACCGGCGTCACCTCAAAGAGTGGGCCGTCGTCGATCGAGAGCCATTACGACGAGGCGATGAGTGTGCCTGGGCTGCTTCAAGTGGTCGCACGAGGTGAGCGCGAGGGCGTCGACGGCTACGCGATCGCCTGCTTCGGTGATCCCGGTTTGGACGCTGCCCGCGAGCTGGCGCAGGGTCCGGTGATCGGTATCGCCGAGGCGGCCATGCACACCGCGAGTCACCTGGGCCGCGGCTTCAGTATCGTGACCACGCTTGCCCGTACCATGGGGCGCGCCGCTGATCTCGCGGAACACTATGGTATGCAACGGTTCTGCCGCGGTATCCATGCCTGTGATATCCCGGTGCTCGATCTCGACACCGATCCGTTTGCCCGCAAGGTCGTCACCGAGGCCTGCCATGACGCGATCGAGGCCGACGGCTCCGATGTCGTGGTGCTGGGATGCGCGGGGATGGCGGACATGTGTGCGCAGATTTCCGTCGAGCTCGGCGTGCCCGTGGTCGATGGTGTCAGCGCCGCGACACTGACCGTGCAGTCGCTGGTAGGCATGGGCCTGGGTACGTCGAAGCGCGGCGAGTTCGCCGCACCGCCTGCGAAGGACTACACGCCCGGGGGATGAGTGGCGCGCCAATGGTCGGCGACTTCGATCCGTCGCGCAATCCACACCCGGTCGTGGGTCTGCACGTGATCGAGGAACCGTTGCAGGGACGCGGCGCGCGCGGGACGTCCGACGATGCGGCAGTGCAGACCTATCGACAGCATCTTCGGTTGGCCCGCAAGGCCTTCGGCGTAGAGCACGTCGAAGGCGTCCCGCAGATGTGCGAAGAACTCGTCACCGTTGGCGAAGCCCGCGGGCGATGCGAAGCGCATGTCGTTGGTGTCCAACGAATAGGGCACGACGAGGTGATCGGTCTCGCGGACACGGACCCAGTAGGGCAGGTCGTCGGCGTAGGAGTCGGAGTCGTAGACGAAGCCGCCGTGCTCCACGACCAGGTCGCGGGTGTGTGGCGAATCCCGGCCGGTGTACCAGCCGAGCGGACGGGCGCCGACGAGGTCGGTCAGGATGACGACCGCTTCGGCCATGTGTGCGCGCTCGGTGTCTTCGTCGATCAGCTGGTAGGACTTCCAGCGCAGTCCGTGGCAGGCGACCTCGTGGCCGAGTTCGGTGAACGCCGCGACGGCCTCGGGGTTGCGTTGCATGGCGCGGGCGACCGCGAAGATCGTGAGCGGCAGTCCCCGGTTCTCGAAAATGCTCAGGATCCGCCACAATCCGGCCCGCGAGCCGTACTCGTAGAGCGACTCCATACTCATGTGCCGATCGTCGAAGGGCTCGGCAGGCGTGATCTCGGACAGGAACGTTTCCGAGGCCGGGTCACCGTCGAGGACGCAGTTCTCGGCTCCCTCCTCGTAATTGAGCACGAACTGGACGGCGATGGCGGCGTCGCCGGGCCACCGTGGGTCGGGCGGATGCGCCCCGTAACCGATCATGTCGCGCGGGTAGTCACTCACAGCAGATCCCCGAACATCCGCAACCGGGCCAGACCACCGTCGGGGTAGATGTCCAGCCGGGCCTCGGACACGGTCGCTTCGGTGTTGATCAGAAAGCGGTGCCTGGTGTCGGGCAGCAAGTTGGTCCGGGGGAGCAGTTCCACCCATTCACCCTGCGGGTCAAGGCCCTTCAGCGATGCTGCGGCGGGACTGTTGTCGATGAAGTACGAGGTGTCGACCTCCACCAGTCGCACCCGGCCCGGCCCTGCCAACCGGATGTGCACCCAGTCGTTGGCGTCGTCGCGTCGGCGCGCCGTCTCCCAGCCGTCGCCCATGACCTTGGCCAGCCCGGGGAAGATCAGGTTCTGCGGCGAGCTGTAGAACCGGTTGGAGCAGTCCAACACCAACCCACCGTTCTCCAGTGCGGCCAGATCGACCAGTCCGCTGCGGAGGAACCGGCGGTCGGGCCGGCCCTCGCCGTGGACGCGCAACCGTGCCACACCGCCGTCGGGATAGATGCGCAACCGGACGTGCGTCCAACGACGTTCGGAGGTCACCTCGAAGGGGTTGCGGCTGTCGCCGTAGACCTTGGCGCGGTCGACGGTGCTTTCCCAACCCGCTTCGGCGACAAGCTCTTCCGCGGTCGGATAACCCTCGACCTCGAGCGCGTCCAGCGACGCCTCCGGCGGGAAATTGCCCTTGAACCAGGCGGTGTCGATGACCACGCCGCGGATCACCCCGGGTGCGCCGAGCCGCACGATCGCCTCGTCGAAACCGGGTTCGCGGCGGCGTCGGGTCTCCCAGCCGTCGTAGATCTGGCCGCGATGTCCGAACGTGGCCGGCTGATACTTCGCCGGCCCCGGCTTGATCAGGTTCTCCTTCTCGGCGAACGAGTCGTCGTTGGCCCACACGACCGCGCCGCCTGCCGTGCGCAGCGCAAGGTCGGGGAGCCAGGTGAAATCCGGTGCGGAATCGGTCATGAGTGCTTGCGTTCCTTCAGGTTTCGCAGGACGGCGAGGTCGGCACCAGGGGCGAGGGCCAACACGTCCCCGATGGCGAACGCGCCGACACCGAGCCCGCGCAACACGACGGTTGCCAGCGCCTCGGCCGTCGCCGGCTCGTCGACGATCGCGCCGCCGCGGCGGTCCAGGTAGGCCTGCAGGCGGGGCGCGGCCGCTGCCAGGGCCGCGCGGAAGAACGTGACAGTGGCCAGCCAGCGCGTCACCAGGTGGCCCGGGTGCATGTCCCAGCCCTGGTAGTAGCCACGTTCGAGGGAACGGGTGACCAGGTGGTGATGGCGCCGGATCGCCGATCGGACCTCCTCACCGGTGCCGGCGGGCGTTACCTGCGTGGACCCGTCGACGACGCGCACACCGGTCTGCGCCGCGGCGGCCATCATGACGGCCTTCGCATGATCGGCGACAGGATGGTCCAGCGCCTGCTGCTGCGGCGCGATACCGCAGGCTGCGCTGTAATCGTAGGTGCCGTAATGCAATCCAAGGCAGCGGCCCGCGCTTCGGTGCAAAGCCTTCGCGACGGTGGCGGTGCCGTCGGCGCCGAGAATCGCCTGCGGACTCTCGATCTGCAGCTCGAATCGCAAGGTGCCGTCCGGCAGGCCGTGCGCGTGTTCGAGGGCCTCGCACAGCCACACGGCCGCCGTGGCCTGTTCGGCCGCTCGCAGCTTCGGCACCGTGAAGACGAAACCCGACGGGACGGCGCCCGCCGCGTCGAGCACCAGCTCGAGGGTTCGGACCGCGCGGTTGCGTTCCGCGGACGTCAATCCCTTGATGCGGATACCGCAGACGTCGGTCCCCAGTGCCGCGAGGGTGTGACCGGCGCGTCGGGCGTCGCGGTCCTCGGTGTCGTCGGAACGACGTCCATAGCCGTCTTCGAAGTCCAGGCGCAGATCCTGGATCGGCGCGGACTCCAATCGGCGTGCCACGATGTCGACCGCATCCGCTCCGCTGAGTTCGGTGACGAGGTCACGGTGGGTGTCCAACAGATCGGCGGCGGCCGCGCCCCACTCCTGCGGTATCTGGGGTGTGGCATCGGCGGCGCTGACGTACACGGTGTGCACGGGTTGGGTGGCGTCGCCGTCGCCGGGGTAGCCGGTCTGCAGGTCCGCGTCCACCCCCGCCAGCAATTCGTCGATGCGGGCGCGCAGAGGCGATGCTATCGGCCTGCCGGGTTCCGCCACCGGTCCATCGTCACAGATGGCGCCCGTCACGTCTTATCGACGACAGCCGGCGGATCGCCTCGTCGAGTGTCTCGTCACGCTTGCAGAAGGCGAAGCGCACCAGATGGTTCCACTGCGCGAAGTGCGCACTCAGCGGATCGCAGAACGCCGCCATCGGGATGGCCGCCACACCCGTCTTCTCGGGCAGCTGTGCGCAGAACTCCGTGCTGTCGTGGAAGCCCAGCGGGCGGGGGTCGGCGCACAGGAAGTACGTGCCGAAGCTGTCGTGCACCTCGAAGCCCAGTTCGGCGAGCGCCGAGCCCAGTTTGTCGCGCTTGGCCTGCAAAGAATCCCGCAACGCTGTCACCCATGCGTCTTCGGTGTTGAGCGCGTGGGCGACCGCGGGCTGAAACGGCGCGCCACCGACATACGTCAGGTACTGCTTGGCTGCGCGGACACCGGCGATGAGTTCGGCTGGGCCGCAGGCCCATCCGATCTTCCAGCCGGTGACGTTGAACATCTTCGCCGCACTCGAGATGGTGATCGTGCGCTCGGCCATGCCGGGATAGTTGGCCAGCGGAACATGCTTGTGATCGTCAAACACCAGATGCTCGTAGACCTCGTCGGTGATGACCAGAAGGTCTTTGTCGACGGCGAGTTCGGCGATGCCCGCGAGCTCGGCGTCGCTGGCGACCATGCCCGTCGGGTTGTGCGGGGAGTTGACGATCAGCGCCCTGGTCTTCGGCGTCACCGCGCGGCGCAGACCGTCGACATCGATGGCGAAACCACCGCCGGCCGAGCCGGCAATTCCGCGTCCGCCGTTCTGCATCATCGGTACCGCCCGCCGCTCGCATCCCGCCATCGCGAGCACGGGGGAGTACGAGTCGTAGAACGGCTCGATCAACAACACCTCTGAGCCGGGTTCCACGAGGCCTATCACCGAGGCGGCGATGGCCTCGGTGGCGCCGACCGTGACGAGCACCTCGGAGTCGGGGTCGTAGTCGGTGCCGAAGTTGCGTTTGCGCTGCGCGGAGATCGCCTCGCGCAGCGGCGCGATGCCCAGGCCCGGCGGGTATTGGTTCACGCCCTCGGCGATCGCCTCCTCGGCGGCCTTGAGCATCGCCGGAGGGCCGTCCTCGTCGGGGAAGCCCTGCCCCAGGTTGACGGCGCCGACGCGTGCAGCCAGCGCCGACATCTCGGCGAAGATGGTTACCGCATAGGGCTGCAGCCGCTTCACCGGAGCCGCCCGGCCGGCGACATGAGGCTCGGTCATGGCTTTCGAGCGTAGGCCAGGAATGAAAGCGGACTCGACAGCGCTTACTGCGGCGTGGCCTTCACACTCGATCCCGACGCATCCCTGCTGAAACCCGTCCGAGTCGGCGACACCGTCGCCCCCAACCGGATCTTCATGGCGCCACTGACCAGATCGCGCGCCCACGCCGACGGCACGCCGTCCGACCTGGCCACCGCGTACTACGCCCAGCGCGCGGCCGCGGGTCTGATCATCAGCGAGGCGACCGCGGTGTCGGAAGCGGCCAACGGCGCGTATGTGAACACGCCCGGCATGTACACCGACCGCCATCAGGAGCAGTGGGCGGAGATCGCCGCCGCCGTGCACGAGGCGGGCGGTCGGATGTTCGTTCAGCTCTGGCATGTCGGCCGGATGGGACACCCCGACATCAGCGGTGTCGAGACCGTCGCACCATCCGCGATCGCCGCCAACATGGCAGCGCACACACCGACGGGCAAGAGCCCGCTTCCCGTGCCGCGCTCCCTGCGCACCGACGAGATCGCCGGCATCGTCGCCGATTTCCGTGCCGCTGCGCGTCGCGCTGTCGACGCAGGGATGGATGGCGTCGAGATTCATTCGGCCAACGGATATCTGCTGCACGAGTTCCTCTCCGATGTGACCAACCGTCGTGACGACGGCTACGGCGGTGGGCCACAGAACCGCGCGCGGTTGACGGCCGAAGTGGTCGAAGCCGTCGTCGACGAGATCGGCGCTGGACGTGTCGGCCTACGCATTTCGCCGGGAGGCTCCGCGGGTGACATGCGTGAGGTGGACGAGGTGTCGGCGTACGAGGCGCTGCTGCAACGGATCGCGCCCTTGGGCATTGCCTACCTGCACGTGTTGATCGACCCGACGGCGCGCACCTTCGGTTTGTTGCGCGCGCTGTGGTCGGACCCGCTGGTGTTGAACACCGGCAGGGACACCGGAACCGACTTCTGCCAGCTGGAGAGTTTCGCGGAGTGGGGCGCGATCAGTGCGGCGGCGGTCGGACGCGCCTTCCTGGCCAATCCCGACCTGATCGATCGCCTGCTGCTGGGAGCCGAACTGAACGAACCCGACGTTGCGACGTTCTACGCGCCGGGCCCGGCGGGCTACACGGACTACCCGACGTTGACCGAGTTGGAAGAGCCGCAGTCGGCCTGACCCGTCTCTGCCGAACGTGGGTTACCCGCACGCAGATCCGGCGATTGCTGTGCGGGTAACCCACGTTCGCGCGGTAGGTAGTGCTGTCAGGCGGGTAGTTAGGCCGCCCAACCAACAGGTTGGGTGGGGCTGTTAGGCTGCGGGCAGAGGACCACCGTCGCCCATGTGGGCCGGCTCCCAACAAACCCATCTGAACAGGAAATATCTTCATGTCTGAAGAAGCCTTCATCTACGAGGCGATTCGCACGCCTCGCGGCAAGAACAAGAACGGCGCCCTCAACGAGGTCAAGCCCGTCAACCTGGTCGTCGGCCTCATCGACGAGCTACGCACCCGCTTTCCCGACCTGGACGAGAACCTCATCAGCGACCTCATCCTCGGCGTCGTATCGCCCGTCGGCGACCAGGGTGGCGACATCGCCCGCACCGCAGCGCTGGTGGCCAAGCTGCCCGAGACCACCGGCGGATTCCAGCTCAACCGCTTTTGCGCGTCCGGCTTGGAGGCCGTGAACACCGCGGCGCAGAAGGTCCGCTCCGGCTGGGACGACCTGGTGCTGGCCGGCGGCGTCGAGTCGATGAGCCGCGTCCCGATGGGCTCCGACGGCGGCGCCTGGGCCACCGACCCGGAGACCAACTACCGCATCGGCTTCGTCCCGCAGGGCATCGGCGCCGATCTGATCGCCACCATCGAGGGCTTCAGCCGCGAGGACGTCGACCGCTACGCGCTGCGGTCGCAGGAGAAGGCCGCCGCGGCGTGGTCGGGCGGCTACTTCGCGAAGTCCGTCGTCCCCGTCAAGGACCAGAACGGTCTGGTCATCCTCGACCACGACGAGCACATGCGCGCCGACACCACCCTCGAGGGCCTCGGCAAGCTGAAGACCGCGTTCGACGGCGTCGGCGCGATGGGCGGCTTCGACGATGTGGCGCTGCAGAAGTACCACAACGTCGAGCGGATCAATCACGTCCACACCGGCGGCAACAGCTCCGGCATCGTCGACGGCGCCGCCCTGGTGCTCGTTGGTAGCGAAAAGGCAGGCAAGTCGCAGGGCCTCACCCCGCGCGCCCGCATCGTCGCCACCGCCACCAGCGGTGCCGATCCGGTCATCATGCTGACCGGCCCGACGCCGGCCACCAAGAAGGTGCTGGACCGTGCGGGGCTGACGGTCGACGACATCGACCTGTTCGAGCTGAACGAGGCTTTCGCCTCGGTGGTGCTGAAGTTCCAGAAGGACCTGAACATCCCCGACGAGAAGCTGAACGTCAACGGTGGCGCCATCGCGATGGGTCACCCGCTGGGCGCCACCGGCGCCATGATCACCGGAACCATGGTCGACGAGCTCGAGCGTCGCAACGCGCGCCGCGCGCTCGTCACGCTGTGCATCGGCGGCGGCATGGGTGTCGCGACCATTATCGAGAGGGTTTAAGACCATGGCAGAGAACACGATCACGTGGGACAAGGATGCCGACGGCATCGTCACCCTGACGCTCGACGACCCGACCGGTTCGGCCAACGTGATGAACGAGCACTACTCCGAGTCGATGCACAACGCGGTCGAACGCCTTGTCGCCGAAAAGGATTCGATCATCGGTGTCGTCATCACCAGCGCCAAGAAGACCTTCTTCGCCGGCGGTGACCTGACCGCGATGGTGAAGGCCCAGCCCGAGGACGCCGGCGAGTTCTTCAGCACCGTTGAGGGCATCAAGGCCGACCTGCGCAAGCTGGAAACCCTTGGGAAGCCCGTTGTCGCGGCTATCAACGGCGCCGCGCTCGGTGGCGGGTTGGAGATCACGCTGGCGTGCCATCACCGGATCATCGCCGACGTGCCCGGTGCGGTCGTCGGCTTCCCCGAGGTGACGCTCGGGCTGCTGCCCGGCGGTGGCGGGGTCACCCGCAGCGTGCGGATGTTCGGCATCCAGAAGGCGTTCATGGAGGTGCTGAGCCAGGGCACCCGCTTCAAGCCCGGCAAGGCCAAGGAGGTCGGTCTGGTCGACGAGGTGCTGCCGTCCGTCGACGAGTTGGTTCCCGCCGCCAAGGCGTGGATCAAGGCCAACCCCGAGGCCCACACCCAGCCGTGGGACGCCAAGGGCTACAAGATGCCCGGCGGCACACCATCGAGCCCAGCGCTGGCGGGCATCCTGCCGTCGTTCCCGGCGCTGCTGAAGAAGCAACTCAAGGGCGCGCCGATGCCAGCGCCGCGGGCCATCCTGGACGCGGCCGTCGAGGGCGCTCAGGTGGACTTCGACACCGCCAGCCGGATCGAGAGCCGCTATTTCACGCAGTTGGTCACCGGGCAGACCGCCAAGAACATGATCCAGGCGTTCTTCTTCGACCTGCAGCACATCAACGGCGGCGGGTCGCGGCCTGACGGCATCGCGCCGGTCAAGATCAACAAGATCGGTGTGCTCGGCGCGGGCATGATGGGCGCCGGCATCGCCTACGTCTCGGCGAAGGCCGGGTTCGACGTCGTGCTCAAGGACGTTTCGATCGAGGCCGCGCAGAAAGGTAAGGGCTACTCCGAGAAGCTCGAAGCCAAGGCGCTGGAGCGGGGCAAGACCACGCAGGAGAAATCCGATGCGCTGCTGGCCCGCATCACCCCGACTGCCGACGCCGCCGACTTCAAGGGCGTCGACTTCGTCATCGAGGCGGTGTTCGAAAGCCAGGACCTCAAGCACAAGGTGTTCCAGGAAATCGAGGACATCGTCGAGCCCAATGCGCTGCTCGGCTCGAACACCTCCACACTGCCGATCACCGGTCTGGCGACCGGCGTGAAGCGCCAGGAGGACTTCATCGGCATCCACTTCTTCTCACCGGTCGACAAGATGCCGCTTGTCGAGATCATCAAGGGCGAGAAGACCTCTGACGAGGCGCTGGCCCGCGTGTTCGACTACACGCTGGCCATCGGCAAGACGCCGATCGTGGTCAACGACAGCCGTGGCTTCTTCACCAGCCGCGTCATCGGCACCTTCGTCAACGAGGCGCTGGCGATGCTCGGTGAGGGCGTCGCGCCTGCCAGCATCGAGCAGGCGGGTTCGCAGGCCGGCTACCCGGCGCCGCCGCTGCAGCTGTCCGACGAGCTGAATCTCGAGCTGATGCACAAGATCGCCGTCGCCTCCCGTAAGGGAGTCGAAGACGATGGTGGCACCTATGTGCCGCACCCGGCCGAGGCCGTCGTCGAGAAGATGATCGAACTCGACCGGCCGTCGCGGCTCAAGGGCGCCGGCTTCTACGAGTACGTCGACGGTAAGCGCACCGGTCTGTGGTCGGGATTGGGTGAGACGTTCAAGTCCGGCAGCAGCGAGATCCCACTGCAGGACATGATCGACCGGATGCTGTTCGCCGAGGCGCTGGAAACCCAGAAGTGCCTCGACGAAGGCGTTCTCACGTCGACCGCCGATGCCAACATCGGCTCGATCATGGGCATCGGCTTCCCGCCGTACACCGGTGGGTCAGCACAGTTCATCGTCGGCTACGAGGGTCCGGGCGGCGTCGGCAAGGACGGGTTCGTCGCGCGCGCCAAGGAGTTGGCCGCCAAGTACGGCGACCGCTTCAACCCGCCGAAGTCGCTGCTTTAGCGTCAGCAGACGCGAAAACCCCCGGAAGCCGTAACTTTCGGGGGTTTTTGCGTCTGTTCACCGGATCGGTGACGATAGTCCGATGGCCGACGTGAAGTTCATTCCGCTCGAAGTGCTGCTTGGCAACCCAGAGCGGGCGGGAGCGCAGATCTCGCCGGACGGCAAGCGGCTTTCGTACATGGCGCCGCTGGACGGCGTGATGAACGTGTTCGTCGGCGACGCCGGGGCGGACAACGAACGACCGGTCACACACGACACCGAACGCGGGATCCAGGGGTACTTCTGGGCGCACGACAGCAGCCGCATCATGTACGTGCGGGACAAAGACGGCAGCGAGAACTTCCGGCTCTTCGACGTCGACTTGGAGACGGGCGTTGAGCGCGACCTGACTCCGTTCGACGAGGTGCAATGCCAGATCATCGCGCATCGCAAGGAATTTCCCAACGTCGTGCTCCTCGGCCTGAACAAGGACAACCCTCAGCTGCACGACGTTTACCGCCTGGATCTGACGACGGGAGAGCTCGAGAAGATCGTCGAGAACCCCGGTTTCGTCGGTTGGGTCGTGGACCCCGACCTGAAGGTTCGCGGCGCCGTGCAGCCACTGCCCGACGGTGGCGCGGTGTTCCTGGTGCGTGACGACGAGGCGTCGGACTGGCGCCCGCTGTTGCAGGTGCCGCCGGAAGATGCGGAGACGTCGGGACCGCTGGGCTTCACCAGAGACGGCCACAGCATGTATGTCCAGACCTCCGTCGACGCCAACACCGGTCGCCTGGTGAAGATGGACACGGCGACGGGTGGTTTCGACGTGATCGCCGAGGATCCGGATTACGACATCGCGGGCGCGATGTTGAACCCGGACACCCGCGAGGTCGAGGCCGTGCTGGTGTACCGGGATCGCCTGGAGTATCAGGTGTTCGACGACGCGGTCCGTGGTGACATCGAAGCACTGCAACGACTGAGCAGCGGCGACCTGTCGATCACCGATCGAAGCAACGATGACACGACGTGGCTCGTGACCTTCGACGACGACAGTGGCCCGGTGAAGTTCTACACCTGGGACCGTGAAAAGAAGACGGCGAAGTTCCTGTTCGACCATCGACCTCAGCTCAACGACTACCCGCTGGTGCCGATGGAACCGTTCAGTTTCACGGCGCGGGACGGGCTGACGATCCACGGCTATCTGACCTTCCCGGCGGAGGTCGAGCGCTCGGGTCTACCCGCGGTACTCACCGTGCACGGCGGACCGTGGGTCCGCGACGCGTGGGGGCTGGATCCCGAGGCGCAGTGGCTGGCGAACCGGGGCTACGTGTGCGTGCACGTGAATTTCCGCGGCTCCAGCGGCTACGGCAAGAACTTCCTCAACGCCGGAGATCGCGAATGGGGCGCCAAGATGCACGACGACCTGCTGGACGCCGTCGAACACCTTGTCGCACAAGGCATCGTCGACCGCGACCACGTCGCGATCTACGGCGGCTCCTACGGCGGCTATGCCGCACTGATCGGTGCGACGTTCACCCCCGACGTCTTCAGGTGCGCGATCTCGATGGTCGGTCCGTCGAACCTGAACACCCTCATCGCGTCGATACCCGAGTACTGGAAACCGCTGCTGTCGATGTTCCACAAACGGGTCGGCGACGACGAGGACTTCCTGTGGTCACGCTCGCCGCTGTCCAAGGTCGACAACATTGCCATCCCCATCCTGATTGCCCAGGGCGAGAACGATCCACGGGTGAAACAGGCGGAATCGGAACAGATCGTCGCGGCGATGAAGACGCACGACATCGACTACGAGTACGCCTTGTACGAGAACGAAGGTCACGGCCTCGTCAAGCCCGAGAACCGCCTCGATTTCTATCGCCGGGCCGACCGATTCTTGGCAAAGCATCTCGGCGGTCGCGCAGAGGGCTTGATTCGCTAGATTGACGGGGTGCCCGGGAGCTTCACCGAATCGTTCGCCGCGGGCTTGGCGAGCTACGGCGACCGTCAGTGCATCCAGTTCGAGGGGCGGTGGTACACCGGCGACGAGGTCGCCGCATACGGTGCCGCCATCGCCGACGTCTTGCGCAGCGCTGATGTCGCCGACGGCGCACCCGTCGGTCTCGTGGTCCGCAACCGACTGCAGCACGCTGCCGCGATCGTCGGCTTTCTCGCCATCGGCCGCCCGGTCTCGATGATCTACTCCTTCCAGTCGCCCGAGGCGATCGGCCGCGACATCGAGAAGCTGGAACTGTCGGCGATCATCGCGGATCGCGAGGACTGGACGCACGAGGTCATCGCGGCATGCATGCGGGCAGGTTGTGCGGGTGTGGCCATTTCGCTGACCGACCCGACGGTGTCACTGGTCGAGGGCCTCGAGCGGCGAGACCCGTCGCGAAAGCACGCCGACGTCGAACCCGGTGTGGCACTGCAGATCCTGACCAGCGGCACCACCGGACCGCCGAAGCGGCAAGCGATCATGACGCCGGTGCTGGCGCGCACGGTGTTCAGCGTGACCAGCGGGGAGACCGCACCGTCGGATGCGCCTCCGGAACTGGCGTACTGGCAGTTCGGGGGTATCGGCGTCTGCCAACTCGTCGCGGGTGTCTACAACGCCAGGCGGATCGTGATGCTGGAACGCTTCTCGGTCGAGGGATTCGTCGACGTGATCAAGACGCACCGCATCACGCGTTCCGGTGTGCAGCCCGCTGTGGTGCGCATGCTGCTGGACGCCGAGGTCGCCAAAGAGGATCTGGCGTCGCTGGAGTTCCTGATCAGTGCCTCGGGGCCACTCGATCCGCAGACCCGCGTCGAATTCGAGGAGCACTTCGGCATCCCCATCCGGTTGGCTTACGGTGCAACGGAATTCGCCGGATCGCTGTGTGCCTGGACGCCGGACCTCGTCGACGAGTTCGGTGAATCCAAACGTGACAGCGTCGGCAGGGCGTTGCCCGACACCGAGGTCCGCATCGTCGACGCGGATACCGGCGTGGAACTGCCCGCCGGCGAGCATGGTCTGCTCGAAGCGAAGGTGGCGCCGATCAGTCCGGATTGGATCCGTACCACTGACATCGCCTCCATCGATACCGACGGCTTCGTCTACCTGCACGGTCGGGCCGACGGTGCGATCAACCGCGGCGGGTTCAAGATCATGCCGGAAACCGTTCGGCGCGTGCTGATCTCGCATCCCGCCGTGCGTGACGCGTGTGTGGTCGGCGTACCTGACCCGCGGCTGGGCCAGGTGCCGTTCGCCGCGATCGAAGTCGTCGAGGGTATGACGGCGCCACCGAGCGATGAACTGAAAGACCTTGTCCGCCAGGAGCTGCCGGCCTACAACGTGCCCGTGGCCTTCACCGTCGTCGACGAGCTGCCGCGCAACCCCGCGCTGAAGGTCAGCCTGCCGGAGGTGGCCGCGCTCTATCCGAAGGGTTAGACCGCTCCCAGGTCGGACGAGAGCCAGTGCTGCGGCTTCATGAAGATGGCGACGCCCTCGCCGTGCTCGCGGCGGGCGAATTCGAGGTAACCGTCGACCTTGTCCGGCGGCAGGTAGCGCTTGACCATCTCGACGAGTTGTTCGTCGGTGGCCGGTTCGATGCGGCTGACCGGGCCGTCGACCGCGACGTAGCGCACCGTCGGCTCGAGACGCTGGGCCATCAGAGTGAACTCGCCCTGCGTCTCGATCAGGCGATGCTTGCGCGAGCCGGCACCCGTATGGATCCATGGTTCACCGCCGGGGTTGTACTGGTACCAGATCGGCACGGTCAGCGGTCCGCGCTTGTCACCAGCGCTCACCGAGAGCGCCCCAACGTGGGGCTCGGCCAGAAACTGTTCGCGTTCTTCCTTGGAGAGGGCCATGGCGCCAGGCTAGCGCCGGCCCCCGTCAAGTGCGTCTGACCTGGGTCAGCAGCCGATCCGCGAGAAGAACGCCACGGCGACGAGGCCGATGACGAATGCCACCTGCGGCTGTCCCATCGCCATGGTGCTGACGATGCCCGCGATCGCGGCAATCGCGATCACGACGAGCAGCAGGACATAGAACCATCGGACGTGGTGGTGGCTGTCTGCACGAACCGGGTGCGACTCCAACCCCGTCATCGGGTCACGGCCCACAACCGCCTCCTTTGTGACATACATCACATCGATCTTCGCTATGTGAGCCACACCATATAACACCGATCCGGCTTCCGCGATGCCGATGGATCAGATGTCGCCATTGCAGCCTGATAACGGCCCGACCACTGCGTATCTGGTGAACACTGCCACGTGACGCCTGCGGAAAACCGGGGAAGTACGAGACGAGCGAGCATGACGGATCTCTGTCAGTTGCCGGCCCATCAGCTGATCGCGCTCATGGCGGCGGGCACGGTTTCGTGCCGTGACGTCGTCCACGCGCACCTCGCGCGAATCGAGGCAGTCAACCCCGCCCTCAACGCGCTCGTGCAGGCCACCGACCCCCAGCAGTGCCTGGCGGCCGCGGCCGAAGCCGACGATCGCGTCGCCCGCGGCGCCCCGCTCGGCCGGGCGCACGGACTGCCGGTTGTGGTCAAAGACGTCATGCACGTCGCGGGGCTTCAGTGTTCGGGCGGAAGTCCGGTGCTGCGTGCGATCGCAGACAAGGATGCGACGGCGGTCTCCAGGCTGCGCGGCGAAGGCGCCATCGTGCTCGGCCTGACGAACGTCCCCGAGATGGGCCGCGGCGGCGAATCCAACAACAGCGTCTACGGCCGCACCAACAATCCGTTCGACCTGTCGCGCACACCCGGCGGTAGCAGCGGCGGATCGGCGGCCCTGGTGTCCGCCGGCGGCGCCGCACTGAGCGTGGGGTCCGACGGCGGCGGCAGCATCCGGCAGCCGTGTCACAACACCGGTGTCGCCGGCCTCAAGCCCACCCACGGCCGAATCCCGCGCACCGGCAGTGTGTTCGGCGACGCGCTCGGCATCTTCGGCCCGTTCAACTGCTACGGCCCGCTCGCCCGGGCGGTGGCCGACCTTCATCTGGGCCTGTCGATCATGAACGGTCCTGATCTGCGCGATCCGTACGCGGTGCCCGCGCCGCTCGGCGACCCGGACGACGTCGACGTCTCCGCCCTGCGCGTCGCCACGTATCTCGACGACGGCATCTCGCCGCCCGACGACGACGTCGCCGCCGTCGTCAGCGATGTGGTGCAGGCGCTGACGGGAATGGTCGGCATCGTCGAGCACAACAGCCCGCCCTGCCTGGTACGCACCATGGAGTTGTTGTGGGAGTCGGTGTTCCTCGGCGGCGATCGGGGCCGGGGGTTCGAAGCGGATCTGGCCGCCATCGGGGCCACCGATCCCTCCGAGGAACTTGCTGAGTTCCTCGAGCAGGCGCGGCTGGTCGAGTTCTCGCTGTCCGACGCGCGAAGCAGGCTGGCCGACATCGACACGTACCGCATCGAGATGCTCGAGTTCATGGCCGACTACGACGTGATCGTCGGACCCGCGATGCCGACCGCGGCCAAGCCCCACCATCACGGGCTCGTCGAGATCTCGGACTTCTCCCATCTGATGGCGCACAACCTGACCGGCTGGCCTGCGGCAGTGGTCCGCTGCGGCACCTCGAAGGAGGGTCTGCCCGTCGGTGTGCAGATCGTGGCGAGACCGTGGCAGGACGCGACGGCGCTTGCAGTCGCGGGTCGGCTGGAAGCGGTATTCGGAGGATGGCGGCCCCCGCCGTTGTTTGCATAGAGTTGCAAGCCATGCGCTTTGGACTCTTCATCCCGCAGGGCTGGCGTCTCGATCTCGTGGACATCCCGACCGAGCAGCAATGGCCGATCATGCGTGACCTCGCCGCGTACGCCGACGCGGGCCCCTGGGATTCGCTGTGGGTGTACGACCATTTCCACACCGTTCCCGTGCCGACGGACGAGGCGACCCATGAGGCGTGGTCGCTGATGTCGGCCTACGCCGCGAGCACATCCCGCATCAAGCTCGGCCAGATGTGTACGGCGATGGGCTACCGCAATCCGGTGTACCTGGCGAAGGTCGCCGCGACGGCCGACGTCATCTCCGGTGGCCGGGTCCAGATGGGGATCGGCGGCGGCTGGTATCAGCACGAGTGGGAGGCCTACGGCTACGGGTTTCCGTCAGCCGGTACCCGGCTCGCCATGCTCGACGAGGGCGTCCAGATCATGCGCGACGCCTGGCGCGACGGGCGGGTAAGCCTCGCTGGCAAGCACTATCAGGTCGACGGCGCGATCGTCGCGCCCAAGCCGTTGCAGGACGGCGGGCCTCCGCTGTGGATCGCCGGTGGCGGCGAGAAGGTGACGCTGCGCATCGCCGCGAAGTACGCCCAGTACACCAACTTCACGTCGGATCCCGACAGCTTCGTGCACAAGTCGCAGATCCTGGCCGAACACTGCCGGGCCGTGGGCACCGACTACGAGGCGATCGTGCGGTCGTCCAACTTCAACGCCGTCATCGGCACCTCGGAGAGCGACGTCAAGGAGCGCTTGGCACGGCTGCGCGCCCAGCAGGTGACCAAGGCGGACGGATCCGCCGTCGACGCCATGCTCGGCACCGTCAGCGCTCCTGAATCCGCCACTGGCACAACCGAACAAGCCATCGAGAAGCTCACGCGCATGCGGGAACTGGGCTGCGAATACGCGATCATGTACTTTCCCGAGGCCGCGTACGACCGCACCGGCATCGAACTGTTCGAGCGCGAGGTCATCCCCGCGCTGGCATGACCGCTACGGCGTGACGGGAATCGGGCCGCCCGGCGGGATTGCGTTCGGGTCGACCGGAGCTATCGCGCCCGGAGGCGGCGGCGCATCGAAGTAACCCGGCGGTGGCGGGCCGGTGAGCGGGTGGTAGCCCTCCGGTAGCGGCGGTCCGCCCGCGTAGTTCTTCTCCGGAACAGGAGCACCGTTGGACGCCGGGTCGGTCAGCGACTGGTATCCGGGTGGCAGCTGCGGCGCCGGACCGGCTCCGGGTGGAGGCGCCTGCGGTTTCACATCGCCGGGCTGCATGGTGCCGTTGTAGTTCTGCGGATCCTGGGCCATGTGCCAGGCGTCGCGGAGGAAGCCCAACGGCCCCGACGTGTTGCCCTGCCCATATTGCTGGTTGGCGACCTGGGGCACGGCCGGCGCACCGACCGGCGGCGGTGCGGGCGCGGCGACCGGTTCGGCTCCAGGAACCTCCATCACGGGCTGGCCCGGCGGTAGCGGTTGACCCGGGGGCGGCGGCGGTGGTGCCGGCTGCGCGTTGGCCTGGGTCGAAGCGGCCAGCGCGCCCAGGCCGATCACGACGCCGGCGAACGCGATCTTCGCGATCTGCCGAAGTGAGGAGGTATGTCCGCTCATATGTGGCGTGTGTGCTTCCTGCTAGAGCCCGTGGGCTGCTGCCGACTCGTGACGAGGCTAACGCGTTTGCGCGACCCGTGCGTAGTCCAGGCCGATGTCTGTGAAGTCGCCCGACCCGGTCGAGGCGTTACGGCGCGACGCGCCTGCAATTCCGCTTTCGCTGTTGCCGGTGCCGCCGATGACGAGAATGGTGTTATTGCGTCGGTCATGTCTCGAACTCGCCAGCCCGAATCGAGACGATTCATGGCCTATGCGGTCTACGACATATCCGATGGTCTGAAAGGCGCGTTGACGATGGAGAAGATCTCGCTCACCGCACTCGCACGTGAGCATCTGGAAACCGCCCGGGCGGCGACCAGTGGCCGCAGTGCACACACGGTCTACGGCGGCCATGAACATTCACTGCGCCAGACCTTGATGGCACTGAAGGCGGGCAGCAAGCTGGACGACCACGAGAGCCCCGGCGAGGCCACGCTTCAGGTGCTGCACGGCCGTGTGCGGGTCACCAACTCGTCGTCGGGATGGGACGGTTCAGCCGGTGACCACATCATCCTGCCAAGGGAACGACATGGTTTGAGCGCGATCGAGGATTCGGTCGTCCTACTGACCGTCTCGAAACCCATTGGGCCGCATACTTAGATCGCGGGACCCAGTAGATCGTCGGCGTCCTTGATGATGTAGCCGTAACCTTGTTCGGCGAGGAACCGCTGACGATGTGCGGCGTACTCGGCGTCCAGGCTGTCGCGGGACACCACCGAGTAGAAGATCGCGCCGCCGCCGTCGGCCTTGGGCCGCAACAGCCGGCCCAGCCGCTGCGCCTCTTCCTGTCTCGACCCGAAGGTGCCCGACACCTGTACGGCGACATTGGCTTCCGGTAGATCAATGGAGAAGTTGGCGACCTTGGATACGACCAGTGTCGGGATCTCGCCGCGACGGAACTCGTCGAACAGCGCCTCCCGCTCGGCGGTCTTGGTCGACCCCTGGATCACGGGGGCATTGAGTTCGGCTCCGAGCTCGTCGAGCTGGTCGAGGTAGGCGCCGATCACCAGCGTCTGGTCGCCCTTGTGCTTCTCCAGGATCGACTTCACCACGGCGATCTTGGAATGCACCGTCGAGCACAGCTTGTAGCGCTCGTCGGGTTCGGCGACGGCGTAGAGCATCCGCTCGTTGTCGGTCATCGTGACCCGCACCTCGATGCACTCGGCGGGCGCGATCCAGCCCTGGGCCTCGATGTCCTTCCACGGTGCGTCATACCGTTTCGGCCCGATCAGCGAGAACACGTCGCCCTCGCGTCCGTCCTCCCGGATGAGCGTGGCCGTCAGGCCGAGCCGTCGCCGCGACTGCAAGTCCGCGGTCATCCGGAACACGGGCGCGGGCAGCAGGTGTACCTCGTCGTAGATGATCAGGCCCCAGTCGCGGCTGTCGAACAGTTCAAGGTGCCTGTACTCACCTTTGGTACGGCGCGTGATCACCTGATAGGTGGCGATGGTGACCGGGCGGATCTCCTTCTTCTCGCCGGAGTACTCCCCGATCTCCTCCTCCGTCAACGACGTCCGGTTGATCAGCTCACGCTTCCACTGCCTGCCCGCCACGGTGTTGGTCACCAGGATCAGCGTGGTCGCGCCCGCCTTCGCCATCGCCGCGGCGCCGACGAGGGTCTTACCCGCGCCGCACGGCAGCACCACGACGCCGGACCCGCCCTCCCAGAACGAGTCGGTCGCCATCTCCTGGTAGTCACGCAGGTGCCAGCCATCCTGCGCGAGGCTGATCGGATGCTTCTCACCGTCCACATAGCCGGCGAGATCCTCTGCGGGCCAACCGATCTTGAGCAGCATCTGCTTGACGCGGCCGCGCTCGCTGTTGTGCACCTGAACGGTGTCGTCGTCGATGCGCGCACCGAGCATCGGTGCGATCTTCTTGTTGCGCAGCACCTCTTCGAGCACCGCGCGGTCCAGGCTGACCAGCGTCAGGCCGTGCACCGGAGACTTGACCAGCTGCAGGCGACCATAGCGCGCCATCGTGTCGACGATGTCGACCAGCAGCGGCTGCGGCACCGCGTAGCGGGAGAACGTCACGAGCGCGTCGACGACCTGTTCGGCGTCGTGGCCCGCGGCGCGGGCGTTCCAGAGCGCCAGCGGGGTGATGCGATAGGTGTGGATATGCTCGGGCGCACGCTCGAGCTCGGCGAACGGGGCGATGGCGGCTCGGGCCGCACCGGCCTGTTCGTGGTCGACTTCGAGCAGCACCGTTTTATCGGACTGCACGATCAGGGGGCCGTCACTCACTTTGTCCATTATCCAGAACCGTCGGACAAAGGTGATTTCAGTGGGCGGAATCGGCGGATACGACCGAAGTCACGCGGTGGATGGCGAACTCCCGCACGCGGCCGGACGCCGGGTCGTAGGCGGTCAGCTGCCCGCCGCGAATATTGATCGGTGCCACCACCCGTTGGGTGGCGACCCCGGCCGGGTCGACGTAGCCGATCACCACCGACGTCTGGAGATGGGCGGCCTCCTGGAGCTGGGTGATCGCCACAGTCGGGTCCAGGCGCATGCCGCTCGACGGTCCGGCCGCCACCCTGCGCAATACCGCGACGATCGCGGCCAGCGTCTGACTGGTCGGGGTTGGCGCCCGATGGGACCGGCGGCGCGATGGTGCGGGCACCCTGGCCCCCCGCGCGCGGATGTCGACGATCGTGCCCGTCGAGTCCTCGGCCGCAGGGGCGAAGCCGGCCCCTCGAAGGGCGGCCAGCACCTCGGAGATCGGCGCCTGGGACACCGCGACGGTCGGGGCCAGCAGCCGCATCTCCAGCTGTTCGGCCGCCGGTGCGGTGATCGCCTGCGCCAGCAACGCGGCGTCCTCGCACCGCACGAACGAAGCGGCCATGCCGACCCGCAGCTGCCCGTGTCGGCGGGCTACATCATCGATCAGATACGTGAGTCCTTGTGGAACAGGAGTTTTGGAGTATCGGGCGAAGAAGGCGTGCAGGTCGGCCGCGGTGCGTCCGGTGTCGAGCGCGCGCCGGATCGACGACTCGCTGACGCGGTATACCATGGCCGCACCCGCCGACTCGACCCTCGCGACAGCACCCAACTGCTCGGCCAGGTCGCGTTCCAGGGGGCCCGGCACCACGACCGTCAGGTCGGCCTGCAGCAGGAAGTGGTCGATGGGCTGGGGCAGCACCTTGTCCATCGCCTTGACGACATGCTCCGGAGGGGCGTCCGAGAGTAGGGCGCGCGCCGGGGTGCTGATCGCACCGCGGCCGACGACGCCGACCATGTGCGCCTCCGACAACAACGCACCCACCGGGCCCGGTTGCAGTCGATTGCCCCATCGGGGTCGGTGCCAGATCATCGCGCGTGCCGCCTCGGTGGCGTCGACGCCGGCGCCGGGCGCGAGATCGGCGAGCGTCTCCAGCAGCAGCCGCCGGTCCAGCGGTGCGGCTGTCGAGAAAAGCGAATCCGAAAGCGCCGCATAGGGTTTACCGTCAGGGCCCCGGCTCCCGACCAGGCTCGGCCTGCCCTGCAGTTCCAGCCATGTCGACGCCAGCAGATGCCATTTCTGCGCGGCCGGAGATTCGAGGAAGCGGTCAGTGGCGACAGTCGGCGCCCAGTAGGGGCCGGTGCCGTCCTGCGGTTCTGGTTCCGGCATCCCGGTCGCGATCAGCCCGGCCGCCGCGGTCACCTCGAGAATCAGGCCGAGCCGGCTTTCGTCGATGCCGGTGATCTTCGTCAGCCGTTTGACGTCGCGCACCCCTAACCCGCCGCTGCGCAGCTCGGGAATGGGTGCAGCGCTGAGGGTTTCGAGCACGACCTCGACCTCGCGCAGCAGGTCGATCACGGCGCCCGCGGCCACCGCGTCGACGTCGGCGATGGTCGTGGTCGACACCACGGGATCGGGCACGGTCAGCCCGACGGGCCCGGGAAGTTCACCGCGCAGCGCCTGGCCGACGAGCCTGGGCAGGATCACCGTCTCGTCGTCCACCTGACGTAGCAGTCCGTTCGCCAGCAGTCGCTGCACCGGGCGATCCGGCGGGGTGCCTGCGGCCGCGTCGCGGGTGCGTCCCACCGGCGAGCCCTCCAACAGCCGCTGCAACAGGTCGGACTGCGCCTCGTCGAGACCGGCGAGGCGCTCGGCGAGCCCCCTTGGCTCGGTGTCTTCGACCGTGGCCTGACCGGGATACCAGGGCAGGCCCGTCGCTGCCTCGGAGGTCACCCGCACCGAATCGTCGCCCCACACCAGCGCGCGTTCGCGAAGGTCCTCGACGGCCCCCGTCACGACGGTCTCGGCGCCCGCGTCGCCGATCAGCTCCAGCAGCTTCGACAGCGGCACCGCCGTCGTATCGGCATGCAGGACCAGCAGCGCGTCGAGCACCGCGAGATGAAGAAAGTCCAGGTCATCCGTTGCGGCCTTGACCGACTGGCGTGCCTGAGCCCGCGCCGCCAGGGCCGCGATGGTCCCCGGCGGGGGCTGTGTCAGATCCGGCCGCAACTCCAGCAGCCGGATCAGCCGCTCATCGCCGAGTTCGGCCAGCCAGGCGCCCAGAGGAATGCCCGGCGCGTTTTCGGTCATTGCTGACCAGCGTAAAGCAGCCCGCCGGTGTCGCCACTGCGCGCGTTGCCTGCCACAATGTCAGGCGTGGCTGACAACAAACGGCAGAAGAAGCAGTATGTCGACCCGGGCTGGCCCGCAACCGACGGCGACGACGATCACGCAGTCAGCGAGCTGGCTACCGACCGCACCGGGGCGTTGTCGCCGTTCGGAGACCTGACGTTCCCGCTGCCGACCGACGACGTTCCGTACGTGCACCCGGTCACGGTCGTCAACAAGTAGTGACCGAACCGGCTGGGGCCGCTTCGGCGCCCTCCGCCCGCCCCGCGCTCTCGCACATCGACGAAGCAGGCGCGGCGCACATGGTCGACGTCACCGCCAAGGACGCCACCAAGCGCACCGCCGTCGCGGCCGGTGCCCTGCGCACCACCCCCGAGGTCGTCGCGATGATCGCGTCGGGCGGGCTGCCCAAGGGCGACGCGCTGGCCACCGCGCGGGTCGCCGGCATTCTCGCGGCCAAGCGCACCAGCGACCTGATTCCGCTGTGCCACCAGCTGGCCCTGACGGGGGTCGACATCGACTTCGTGATCGACGGCGCTCAGGTGGCGATCGCCGCGACCGTGCGCAGCACCGACCGGACCGGCGTCGAGATGGAGGCGCTGACGGCGGTGAGCGTCGCCGCGCTCACGCTCTACGACATGATCAAGGCGGTCGACCCCGCAGCCCGCATCGACGACATCAGAGTGCTGCGCAAAGAAGGCGGCAAGACCGGCACGTGGGTGCGGTGACGGCTGCGGATACCCGGTCTGGGCGGGTCATCATCGCTTCCACCCGCGCCGCGGCGGGGGTGTACGAGGACACGACCGGACCGATCATCGTCGGCTGGCTCAATCAACGGGGCATCGGCGCACCCGCACCGACCGTCGTCGCCGACGGCGGCGGAGTGAACCAGGCTCTGTCCGCCGCGGTCGGCGAAAAGGTCGACGTCGTCATCACTTCCGGCGGAACCGGGATATCGCCGACCGACGGCACCGCGGACGCGACCGCCGCCATCGTCGACTACCAGATCCCCGGTCTCGCCGATGCGATACGTCGAGCAGGTGAAGACAAAGTGCCTACGTCAGTGCTCTCCCGCGGCGTCTGCGGCGTCAAGGGGCGCACCCTGATCGTCAACCTGCCGGGTTCGACCGGTGGCGTCAGAGACGGTCTGGCGGTGCTGGACAAAGTGCTCGAGCACGCACTGGATCAGCTTGCGGGAGGGGACCATCCACGATGAACGTCGTCCTGCGCGCCGAAGTCAACGAGCACCCGATCGAGCTGACCGAGCACGAAGCGCTTGTCGCTCATGAAGCCGCGGGCGCGGTGGTGGGTTTCGCCGGCGTCGTTCGCGACCACGATGGCGGCCGCGGGGTGATCCGGCTCGAGTATTCGGCGCACCCCACGGCGCAGCAGACGTTGGCCGACGTGGCTGCCGAGATCGCCGCAACCAGTCAAGGAGTGCGGGCCATCGCGGTCAGCCACCGCATCGGCGTACTCGACATCGGCGACGCCGCACTCGTCGCGGCCGTGGCCGCAGACCATCGCGGTGCGGCGTTCGAAACCTGCCAGCGTTTGGTCGACACCGTCAAAGAACGGCTACCGGTGTGGAAGCACCAGTTCTTCTCGGACGGGTCCGAAGAGTGGGTCGGATCCGCCTGAGCGCGGACTCAGGCCGGCGGTAGCGGGGGCGCACCGGGCGCCGGAGGCGCCGGCGGCGCGGGCAATCCCGGTGCCGGAGCAGGGGGCGGCGGAGGCGCAAGCGCCGGATCCGGCGGGAGCTGGCCCGGCAGGTTCGGCACCTGACCGGTGGCGCGGTCCGGGGTTGTCAGCGGACGCTGCGTCAGCGCCAGCAGCGCATCCTTACCGGTGACGTCCTGGGTCTGGATCGCGTGCCAGATCTCTTTGAGGTACGAGACGTTGGGGCTGTCGGTCGTGACGGCGCCACGGTCGATCGTCGTCCCCGGATTCAGGTTCTCCGGGCTCGGCAGGTGCGGAACCTCGGCGGGCAGGGGAAGCTCACCGGACACGGCCTGGTTGGCCGCGTCCATGGCCGGCTGCGGAAGGTTGACCGGGGCCAGCGGATCGGGCGCGGGTGCAGGCGGGGCCGGGG
>NZ_MVIM01000032.1 GCF_002086795.1 Mycolicibacterium tusciae
TGCCACGTATCACAGCCAGGATGCGGTCACCGTCGCGTAACGCATCCGGCAGCCGCTTGAGCAACACCACCGCACTGCCCTCGCCAAGCACATGTCCGTCCGCCGCGATGTCGAAAGCGTGACAACGCCCCGTCGGGGACAGCTGCCCGTTCGCGGTCCCCGCAAGGAACTTCCGCGGTTCCAGCATTACGAACGCGCCGCCGGCGAACGCCATGTCGCTCTCGCCATCGTTGAGGCTGCGACACGCCATATGCACCGCGAGTAGGCCCGAAGAGCCCGCCGTGTCCACTGCCAAGGCAGGGCCGCGAAGTCCCAGAGTGTAGGCGATCCGGCCGGACGCCATGCTGAACAAATTGTCCTGAAAGCCGTACGGCCCCTCCATTTCAGGAGACTCGGCCGTGACGAGTTGGTAGTCGTAGTGAGTCAGGCCCATGAACACGCCGGTGCGCGATTCAGCCATTGCCTCTAGCGTCAGACCCGCGTGCTCCATGGCCTCCCACGAGTTTTCCAGCAGCAACCGATGCTGCGGATCAAGCGCGATCGCCTCACGCTCGCTGATCCCGAAGAACTCCGGATCGAAGCCGGCAACATCGTCGAGGAACGCGCCCCACTTCGACACCGACCGCCCGGGCACCCCCGGCTCGGGGTCGTAATACTCCTCGGCGTCCCAACGGTCGACCGGAACTTCGGTGACCAGGTCATCGCCCCGCAGCAACGCCTCCCACAACCGCTCAGGGGAGTCGATACCGCCGGGCAACCGACACGCCATGCCGATCACAGCAACCGGAACGACAGGAGAGCTGCTCGTACTGGGCGATGGCTCCGTTGAGGCTGAGCGGCGAGTTCGATTATCGATTGCCCCAGATGAATCCATTACATCTCCTCACAGCAACATTCAATTCGCCGTCGATTGCTTGACTCACGACATGGCGCCGCGCCCAACCATGGGACCGCCTACGTCTCCGTCATATGTTGCCTACCGTATCAGGGCGTACTGGCACGTCAACGTGGGTTGGGAGGTACCGGCGAAGCCAGCATTCCCGCGCGGTGGCAGCCACGAGTCTGCAAGCTGTTATCTAATCGTTACTTTGCTGCGGACGCTCGACGAACTGTTCGTGGACCTTTGCGCACGGTTGACGTTAACCTCAGGCGGTGGTTGAAACGTCCCTCCCGGATCTGCTGCGCGAGCACGCCAGTCTCCAGCCGGATGAGATCGCATTCACGTTCGTCGATTACGAGCAGGACTGGGCCGGCGTTCCCGAACGCGTGACCTGGCCGCAGCTGTATCGGCGAGTGCTGAACGTGGCAAAGGAACTCAGAGGCTGTGCAGCAGCCGGTGATCGTGCGGTGATATTGGCGCCGCAGGGCATGGATTACATCGTGGCCTTCCTGGGTGCATTGCAGGCCGGGGTCGTCGCGGTGCCACTGTCGGTCCCGCTGGGCGGCGCCAGCGATGAGCGCGTCGATTCGGTGCTGCGCGACGCATCACCCACTGCCGTCCTCACCACGTCGGCCGTCGTGGGTCAGGTGGCCTCTCATGTTGTGCCTCAACCAGGACAACCCGCGCCATCGGTCGTCGAAGTCGATTCGTTGGATCTTGATGCGCCGGTGCGAGCTGAGGACCCAGCGGATATCCAACAAACGACCGCTTATCTGCAATACACCTCGGGATCCACCCGCCGACCCGCCGGCGTCATGATCTCCTACACCAATCTCCGCGCCAATTTCGAGCAACTGATGGCGGGTTATTTCGCGCACCGGGACGGTATTGCACCATTCGACAGCACCATCGTGTCGTGGCTGCCGTTCTATCACGATATGGGTTTGGTTCTGGGGGTATGCGCACCGATTCTGGGTGGGTACAGCGCTGTGCTCACCAGTCCGGTGGCGTTCCTGCAGCGCCCAGCCCGGTGGATGCATTTGATGGCCACCAGCACTCACGCATTCTCGGCTGCACCGAATTTTGCCTTCGAGCTGGCGGCGCGAAAGACATCGGATGAGGACATGGCCGGGCTTGATCTGGGCAACGTGGAAACCGTCCTCAGCGGAAGCGAACGCGTACATCCTGCGACACTGCAACGTTTCACCGAGCGCTTCGCGCGGTTCAACCTTCACGACTCGGTCGTGCGACCCTCATACGGGCTTGCCGAAGCCACCGTTTACGCCGCGACCAGCCGAGCAGGCCAACCACCCACGATCGTGGAGTTCGAAACCGATAAGCTGGCCGCGGGTCAGGCCAAACGCTGCACCAAAGGCGGAGGCACACCCCTGATCAGCTATCCGCTGACCGGGTCACCCGTCGTGCGCATCGTCGATCCCGACACCCACACCGAGTGCCCACCGGCAACGACCGGCGAAATCTGGGTGCACGGCGACAACGTCGCTGTGGGCTACTGGCAGAAACCAGAAGAGACCCAACACACCTTCGGCGCCATGCTCGCCACACCCTCGGCCGGCACGCCGGCCGGGCCGTGGCTGCGCACCGGGGATCTGGGGTTCGTCACCCAAGGCGAGTTGTTCATCGTCGGTCGCATCAAGGACCTTTTAATCGTCTACGGGCGCAACCACTCTCCCGACGACATCGAAGCCACGATTCAGGAGATATCTGGAGGCCGAGTCGCAGCGATCGCGGTACCCACTGAGGAAATCGAACAACTCGTCGTCATCGCCGAAGTGAAAAGACGCGGCGACTCCGATGGCGAAATAATGCACAAATTCGTCACGCTCAAGCGCGACATCACCTCGGCGATCTCCAACACCCACGACCTCGCCGTCGCCGACGTGGTACTGGTATCACCGGGCTCAATCCCCATCACCACAAGCGGCAAAGTACGACGCGCAACATGCGTCGACCACTACCGAACCGGCCAATTCACCCGCCAAGACGCGTAAGCCACATTCATTGGCCGCGCGCATATGTCGAGCGGAGAGTGACTAAACCCGCGTGAGGAAACCGTTTGTGGCGAAGGTGAACCCGAACTTGTTCTCGCGTTCCCGATCGTGGGCGTAGTCGTTCGGAAACTCTGCCTCGTAGGCTTCGATCGCCTCGAACGGCCCCGGCCCGAACCCCGGCAACACGGGATGGCCGTTGACGTTTGAGTCCTCCACCACCACATAATCTCCACTTACCAGTAATGGGCGCAGCAGTTTCATCTCCGCTAGTACGTGGTCCTTGCTGTGGTCGCTGTCGAGGATGGCGAACACCGGGCCGGGAAATTCAGATCGGAGGTCGCGGATACGAGATGCGACGTCCGGCGCGCTCGACGACGACTCCAGTAACATTACATCGGGATCTTGCCGCGCACGGTCGTGCACGTTTTTATGCGTGATGTCCACCGACAACACTTTGGCGCCCTGCCCGCGCAAGATGTCGGCGAAGAACACCGCCGACCCCCCGCACAGAGTGCCGAACTCCACGACCAACGCGGGTTTGAGGTCGTGCAGAATTTCCTGATAGTTCCACATATCGCTGACAGACTTTTGGCATGGGATGCCCCGCCAGCTTGTGGTGCTCCATATCATCGTCCCGTAGTAGTACTTGTGGTACTCGTCGGCGATCTCGTCGCTGGGGCGGTAGATCACTCCGGCCACACCGCTGGCCAGTTGCCGAATCAGACTCACAGCTTCCCCTTCACGTGTTGGGATGGCACGACCACGCATCCGGCAGCTGAATGAGTAATCTCAGCATCCTGCATGTTCTCGTGTTGGAGTACTACGGATGCCAGCCGTTGGACTCGCTCTAAGCTAATTCGCCACCGCATTCTGATTGACGACCGCCTCGAAGCGCTTTTCCCAGCGAAAATAGCTGCCGAGGTTACCGAGCACAAACGGCGATAGAGCGATGAGCCAGGCCATCGCCGAGTTGATCATGTTCGCCGGGAAACGCATCGGCCGCATGATGTCGACGAACAGGACCACTCGTACTCCGTCCGTCCGGTTCCAGGCCTCGTGCTCGAACGTGTCGTCGAAGATCATCACCCGGCCCTCCTCCCAATGACGGGTCTCCGACCCGACCCGGATGGCACACATCTCGGTCGGCTCAGGGACGAGCAGCGCTAGGTGGAGGCGTAGCACACCCTTATAGGGGCCGCGGTGCGGCGGCAGGTGTTTGCCGGGCGCGAGAATGGAGAAGAACGCGGTCTTCATCCCCGGTATCTTCTTGAGGAGCTTGGTTGTCTCTGGACAACGGCGGCAATTCGGGCCCGCCTTTATGCCGTAGGCATAGAAGAAGAAGGTCTTCCAGCCGTCGTCTTGGGACAACGCCTTTTGGTCCTTCGAGATGTCCTGGAAGTTTGGCATGTCCGCCGCGTACGGCAGGAGTGCATCCAGTTCCGTGCGCACCTTACGCCAGTCGGCCTCGACCGCTCCGACCCAGGGAAAGTCCTTGACATCGAAGAACTCATGGTCGCCGAGCAACGAGGCCCGACAGTAAAGGCGGTATAGCCCACCGAAAAACGCCATCACAAGACGTCCGAGTGTTCGGACGAAGACCCCTTGCGTCTGCTGCGTCTCGACCATTCATCCCCCTTTGCTAGACGTCGAAGCTATCATTCGTGGCATCTGCCGTGCAATGCGCGCGTGTTCTCCTGCGCCGAAGCGTTTTCCGGGAAACCTCGATGCTCATATGGCATGGCATCAGGCAAGCCTCGACTCACGTGATTGGGTTTGCGCGCCCACAATTCTCAAATGTATCGCGGTGAGCGGGTGGCCGCGCGCGATTGTGCTGCCTGTTCTTCAGGGACACGTGGCTGATTACCAGGCCAGGTACATGTAGGTACCCAGAAACGCGGCGCCCGAGTGTGGTCCGCAGACCCCGCTGAACGTATATTCGGTCGACCTTACTCTTTGCGAATATCGTTGCTGTAGGACGGGAGTGCTGCAGAAGTATGACCAAACTTCTCGTCCGGAACTGATAGTGCCGGCGGGCGGTCTCGCTGCCGGCCGTGAATTGGCGAGGGTAGCGCTCTCATTATGCATTAAGAACCCAGAACGCGAGAGGCTAGGATCTTTGCGGTGAAGTTTGTGCTGGCAAGCTATGGAAGTCGCGGTGACATCGAGCCATGCGCCGCTGTTGGCCGGGAACTGCTGCGCCGCGGGCACGAGGTGCGCATGGCAGTCCCGCCGGACCTCGTTAGCTTCGTCGAAGGTGCCGGACTTGCGCCGGTTGCATATGGGCTCGATACGCGGGCGTGGATGGAAGCGCACCGCGACTTGTGGACGCGCTTCTCCCGCAACTTCTGGAAGATCCCAGATCTGATCAGATTGGCGCGCGAAGTCAGGGAGCCCATCAACGAGTGCTGGATGGAGATCAGCACGACGCTGAAGTCGTTGGCGGACGGAGCTGACCTGCTCTTCACGGGACTGAGTTTTGAACAACCTGCTGCCAATGTCGCGGAATATTACGACATTCCGTTGGCCACGCTGCACTATCACCCGGCGCGGGCGAATGGTCAGCTGATGCCAGTGCTTCCGGCGCCGGTGGGCCGTGCCGTAATGAGGGCGGACGAATGGCTGGGTTGGCGTGTGTCAAAAAAGGTCGAGGACACCCAGCGCGGTGAACTCGGATTGCCTGAGACGACGAGCCGCGCGTCGCTACGGATGTCCCAACGCGGATCGCTGGAAATTCAGGCCTACGACGAGGCTTGTTTTCCCGGTCTGGCGACCGAATGGGCGAAATGGGGTGACCGTCGGCCCTTTGTTGGAGCGCTGACGCTTGAGTTGGCTACGGACGCCGATGATGACGTTGCGGCGTGGATCGCCGCAGGAACACCGCCGATTTTCTTCGGCTTCGGCAGCAACCCGATCGAATCTGTTGCCGACACCCTCGCCATGATCGGCGGGGCCTGCGCTCAGTTGGGTGAACGGGCGCTGGTGTGCGCCGGCTGGAGTGACTTCAGCGGCGTGCCCCACTACGAGCACGTCAAGGTAGTCGGTGCGCTGAATTTCGCGGCAATCTTTCCGGCCTGCCGCGCGGTCGTGCACCACGGTGGCACTGGCACCACGGCCGCGGGTCTGCGTGCAGGGGTCCCTACGGTCGTTCTCTGGACGTGGCCCGGTCAGTCGCTCTGGGGGAGGGCGGTCGAACGGCTGAAGTTGGGCACCTCCCGACGCTTTACGAGTACGACCGAGCAGTCACTGGTGGCGGACCTTCGCACCGTCCTGAGCCCCGACTACATCGCCCGGGCACACGAATTCGCGCCCCGGATGACTGCACCGGCCGAAAGTGTCGCTGCTGCCGCCGATCTCTTGGAAGAAGCAGTCCGTCTTAGGCAGGTTGCTGACTAGCGAAGCCGATGTGGAGAGGGTGGGTGCCGGCGCGAGCAGCCGTTCCATGCCTTTCACGGGACGTCACCGCTACGGCGGCGATGGTCTAGTCGATCTCGCCCGTCAGTCCGAACTCGGCCAGCGTGTGGCCAGCCAGCTCACGCAGCGCAGCTTTGGTGTTTGTGGCACCTGGTTGGTAGGCGACGACGGTGATGCCAACCTTGCCCCGCATGCGCCAAGACTGAAGTCTCATCACGCCCCCCGTTCGCTCAAGCCACTGTCGCGTCACGTGGTGCCAGACCGCTCGTGCCGTGGCGTACTCGGCTTCGGTGCCATCGAGTCGGCAAAGTACCGAGCCGTGGTCGCCGAGGTTGGAACAAAACACCGGAAGGTCGGGGTCGGCGAGTGCCGCATCGGCTGCGCGTCGCAACCCCCATTTCGGCCTGAACGGGGCCAGCCACAAGAACTGCCGCAGATCGTTTGGAGCTTCACGCAGAGTGCTCAGCGCCTGGTTGACGGCGGCGCGGACGTCGCCCAAGTCCGCGGTTAGCCGCGTCGGGTCGAGACTGACGCGCGCCATGGCCGTTGCATTCGCGCGCGTATCGCCGTCAACGCGTTCGCTTATGGGGAGTTGCAAGGTGACGGCGCCGTCGGCGGCACGTCGGCGGCCCATGCGCTCGCCGAGTTTGGCGGCCAATCCGGCCACTAAGGTGTTCCGTGTCCCGCCAAGAGCTTTGGCGCGGGCATCCCACTCATCCAGGTCGATGTGGATGGTGATGGCCGGTATGGCGACAGACTCATCACCGCCAGCACGGACGCCATCACCGGTAGGGAGGGCGACAGGGCGCGATGTCGGTGGTCGGGCACGATCGCGCCAGTAACGAGGGGCCATTTTTACCCCCGCGATAAACGCCCGCCCAATTTCGGGCGCGTCCCGCGCTGTCGCTCTAACATCGTGCAGAATCGCCCGTAGTCGGGTGCGGGAATCGGGCGGTGGCAGGCCGAGATCGCGCGTATTGCCCAGGAGCGCATCGCCTACCGCGAGGGCGAGTCCGAGGCCGTCGACGATGTCGTGAGAAACCACCAAACTGACTGCGGTCGAGCCGTCTGTAAGGGGGAGAACGCCGATATGCCAGCCAGGTCCCCATTCCGGATCAGTCGGCACCTGCGAGCGTTCATCAGCCCAGTCGCTGACTTCCGTGCGTGGACGGGCACGATCGGCGAAGTCGATGTCCGATGTCCCTTTATCTAGGACCCACCGATGCCGAAAGAACGGCACAGGCGAACGCTCAATCCGGCGTCCCAACAACCCATTGGCGAGGTAATGCTGGAAGCGCTCTACGGCATCGATGTCGATAGCGTGCTCATAAACCCACAAGAGCTGGATGGCTACCTTCTCACCGGTGGCTCGCTGCCACGCAAAAAAGGCCTGATCCAGTAATGCGAGTCGGTTATCGGGTGCTTCGCTGCTGGATGCGATCCCGTTGAAAGATGTTCGCGCAGAACGTAACCGGCCGGGCACTGATCAGCCTCCGACGATACGGATTGATTCGTCCGTGATGTGCTGTGGCGCGTGCACCTCATCGGCGATGGCCAGGCTGCGCGGGAAAGCGCGGACCTCGGCACAGGCGAACGAAATCATCACACGAGAGTACCCGGCGGCGCGGCTCCGACCGGTACGCATCCGGACTCCAGCCGTGGTCAACGACGGCGAGGGCCGCAACACACGGCAGTGTCGAACCGCCTTGCTTATCCAGAGCGGTGTAATCGACGCCCGGTCTGTTCGTTGCATGGACTGAGATCGCCCTGGGCCTGCATCAACGAGCGCGCGCTCCCATCGCTTCGCATCAGCGACCGCCCCTAGGTATTGGCTCGAGGCACGCCAGGGGCGTGGCAGGTGGCTGCCGACACGGAGCTGCCAGTCAGCCACATTGAGATGGGTATGGGGATGATTGCGCGGGGAAACCTGTTGGCCCAGGCCGTGTTCGCTCATCCGGTCTTTTGGTGTTGAGCGGATGGATGGTGTGGAAGAGCAAACCCGCGGACCGGCAAGCCTCGAGTTATGCGGCGAACGAGCAATTAACGGCGGTAGCGCCAGGAGCCTGTATTCTGCCGCCATGGGCAGACTAAGCACTGGCGAAAACCGCGCCGCAGAGTGTTCTTCCTATACTCCGGCAGCGCGGGTCGACCAAGTCGATGCCACCACGCGGGCGACGAGCACACGAATCAGGGGCCGGGTGGGGCACCGCGCTCCTGGGATCTCCGCCGCATCAGTCGCGGAGCTGTGCTCGTGACCGCCGACTCGCAAACTGCGAGTGCGTCCCGCCCAGTCGTTCTGTTCGTGTTGGGCATGGCCCGGTCCGGCACGTCGGCGACTGCCCGAGTTCTCTCGTTATGTGGTGGTGCCCTCCCGGAGGGGATGTTGGGCGCCATGCGGGACAATCCCCTTGGCCATTGGGAGTCGCGCGCAACGCTGCAGCTCAACGATAAACTCTTGCAACGCAACAACAGCGGCTGGTATGACCCGACGATTCGGCTGCAGGAGAAAGGTGAGTTCGAGGGCAAAGAGTACGCCGCCTGCATCACCGAGATCCGAGCGTTTCTCGCCACATTGCCCGCGGCGCCGCTCGTGGTGCTCAAGGACCCGAAGATTACGGTGCTGTCCGGCATGTGGTTCGAGGCGGCGCGTCTTTCCGGATTCGACGTCGCAACCGTGATCGCAGTGCGTCACCCGCAGGAGGTGGTCGCGTCGATCACGGCTCCCGGTGGTATCTCGGCCGAACTCTCGAGTGCTTTGTGGCTGAAATACACTCTGCTGGCAGAAAGAGGTACGCGCGCCGTACCACGCGTGTTCGTCGAGTACGCCAACCTCCTCAATGACTGGCGTCGGGAAGTAAAGCGAATTTCCGCGGCGCTTGCGATTGATCTGGATGCCCAGGACGAGAGTGCAATCGAGGAGTTCCTCACGCCGAATCTTCACCGGCAGCGGCACCAAGGCCCGGTGATAGAGCCCTTCGGCACAAGTTGGTTCTCCACCGTATACGAAGATATGCGTGCGGCCGCGCGGGACGAACCCTGGGAACAGTCTGCGCTGGACCTCATATTCGACGGGTATCGGGCGAGTGAACGCACGTTTCGGGCGGCGTCCGCAGACTTCCGCCGCCTACGAAGGGTCAACCGCCTCCTTCGGCCGTCGATCACGAAGTTAAATTACGAGGTCCGCGCGATGGTTAATCGGCGCAGGGGGACTTGGGCTTAGGCACTTCAGGTACGCGAGTGGTGCTTGGTTGACATCTTGAGGCGCGATTGTGCCTCCCTGACGGGATAGGGCTGAAATACTCCCAATTCTGGGGAGAGGACACCGCAATGGGGCTTATGGACCGCCTGACTTACCACCCGATCGTATGGAAGCTGGGCTACAAGACACAAAAACGTAGTTATCGCACCATCACTCGCCGATACGGCGCCGACGATGTCGTATTTCTCAACTACGGCTACGAGGAAAATCCGCCGGTGGCGATCAGCCTGGACGCCGCCGACGAACCTGACCGCTTCCCCATCCAGCTATACCACCGCACCGCGACTCAGGCAGACGATCTCAGCGGCGCGCAGGTGCTTGAGGTCGGGTGCGGCCACGGCGGCGGCGCCTCCTATCTGACCCGCACCCTGCGCCCGGCTGGTTACAAGGCAATGGACTTGAATCCGACCGGGATCGACTTCTGTCGCCGACGCCACCGCCTGCCCGGCTTGGAGTTTGTACTGGGCGACGCCGAGAACCTCCCCTTTCCTGACCAGACTTTCGACGCAGTGATCAACATCGAATCCTCGATCCACTATCCAGATTTTCGCCGCTTCCTTGCCGAGGTGGCGAGGGTCCTGCGACCCGGCGGTCATCTCCTCTACGCCGATGGTCGCTTTGCACCTCATGTGCCCGACTGGGAGGCGGCGCTGGCGGGTGCGCCGATGCGCATGGTTTCGGACAGGGTCATCAACGCGGAGATCCTGCGCGGGATGGATCGGAATTCGCAGCGTTGGCAGGAATTGCTTGATCGTCACCGGTCGATGCTGGCGCGCGCGACCTGCCAGTTCGTCCAAGGCTCGAAGGTATATCAGGCGATTGAAAGTGGGGAGTTTTCCTACCGAATGTACAGGTTTGATGTGTAGATCCGCAGTGCGGACAACAGCGAGCGTTCGTGGAAGGGCTGGCCGTTTTTTCGACTTCCATGTGCTCCTGCGGACCGGTATCAGGCTACTTCCGCGCCGGGGTCCAAATCGTTCCGGTCTTTCTCCGCGTGTGCCACCTGTTGCCTGCTGTAGCTGATAAACACCACCGCGACGCCGACGGCGACGACTACTCCCGCCAACCAGAGCAAGCCATGGGTGAGGCCGTGATCCAGCGCATTCAACTGGGCGGCATTCATGTCCTTCACCGGCCCGTTGGTGCCGCCGAGGGCCAGTGTGCGCGACGTGACGGCGACTTGGATGACGGCCAGCACCAACGGGCCGCCGAGGTTTTGCAGCATGAGCGCGATCGCGGCGGCGGGGCCGATCCGATCGACCCCCACGCTGGCAATCAGCGACAGGCGGAGTGGGACATTGGCCACGCCGATACCGAGAGCGGCAACAACCAACGGCACCACGAGATTCGGGAAGTACGGGGCCCCGCGCGTCAGCGTCGAGCCGTAGAGCATGGCGACCAGCATCAGTATGCCGCCGGCGATCATCACCACGCGCGGCGAGAACCATCTCACCAGCTGCGACGACGCAGCCGCCCCCACCGCCGCCGCGATGGCGAACGGAACGAAGCCGATGCTTGCGCGCAGTGCGCTGTAGCCCATGATGTCCTGCACATACAGCGCGACTAACACCATCAGGGCGAACATCACCCCACCACCGAGAAACGTGGCCGCAAAGATCGCGAGCCGGTTCCGGTCGCGGAACAAGCTGAAGGGCACGATGGGATTCTCGGCGGTGCGTTCCACCAGGACAAACGCGACCAAGGCCGAGAGGGCCACCACACCCGAAACGATCGGGATGGGCGACAGCCAACCCGTTTCCGGCGCCGTTGAGGAGCCGAACACCACACCGATACAGATCAACGTCGTCAGCACAGCCCCTGTGACGTCGAGTTTCATCCGCTCCTTCTGGGTTTCCCGCAGCGCGAAGCGCGCCAGGCACATAACCAGCACTCCGAGCGGCACGTTCACCAAAAACGCCAGCCGCCATGACACCTCGGTGAGCGCCCCACCCAAGATCAGACCCATCACTGAACCGATACCGATCGTTGCGCTGAACACCCCCATCGCAGCGTTGCGCACAGGGCCCTTCGGAAACGTGGTCGCCACCAGCGCAATGGAGGTCGGGGCGACGATCGCGGCGGCTACACCCTGCAGGAGCCGAGCCACCACGAGCGCGCCGCCGTCCCAGGCGATGCCGCAGAGCGCCGAAGCCACGGTGAACAACGCGACCCCGACGATGAAGACGCGCTTGCGGCCGAAGGTGTCACCCAGGCGACCGCCCAGCAGCATCAGCCCGCCGAAGGCCAGCACGTAGGCGGTGATCACCCAGCTCCGCCCGGCATTCGTCAGGTCTAGATCATTCTGGATCTTCGGAAGCGCAATGATCGCGATGGTTCCGTCCATCATCGACAACAGCTGCATGGCGCCGATCGCAGTGACCGCGGCGACGAACCAGCGAGAAGGCAGCCGCGCCGGCAAGTACCTTTTCGTACGGTGCGGAGTGGTCGGCTTGTTTGGCACCCCCGTCGCTCGTTTCGCGAGCTCTGTCGCCTCTTGAGGAAGCGTCTGCTCTCCGTCCCTGCGAGCGGCCATAACGGGCTACCCTATCGCAGCCTTCGATTAGCTGTAAAACCGAGGATCGGCCGAGTAGCCGGCTCGACTGCGGGGAATGGCGCCTTCTCTGGTGAAGCGCAACGCATCGCTCGCGGTCGGCACCGCTCTCTTCTGCAAACAAGCCATCCTCGCTGATGAGTGGGGTATCGGCGACGCTTCACGCAACGTATTCGGGCCGCGCGTACTCTGCGGCCCTCATAAGCAGCCTCGGCACTGACCGCCCCAACTTCTCGGTCGCATGTGAATCCGGTGATTTTGCTGAGCCCCCGAGACAACAGCATAGGCAGGGGTCTAGACTCATCGCCGGCAGTAATGACATGCGAGATGGGGGCAGACTTGACGGTGACCGATTGCGACGTGCGATCCCTCTATCTCGACCTGCTCAGACGCAACCTCACCAGATACGGGATGCACGAGCGGACGCCCTCTCGATGGCCTGTGCGACGGCGCCTCCTTCTCAAGACCGCCAACGTCGTCTTGCCCATGCTCAACGGGACGAGTCCTTTCGGCGACACCAAGCGGGAGCTAGGCGTATTCTGGCCCGCCGAAGCCGAGACGATGATTGGGATGCAACGGCTCACCAGCCTGCAGAATTGCGTCGAAACTGTATTGGCCGAGGACGTCCCCGGCGATCTGGTCGAATGCGGAGTCTGGCGCGGAGGGGCCTGCATCTTGATGCGTGCGGTCCTGGCAGCCTATGAAGACAAGACGCGACGCGTGTGGGTGTGCGACTCATTCGCGGGCCTGCCCCGCCCCGACACGGCAAAGTACAAGGCGGACAAAGGACTTCGGCTGGACCTCTTCGCGGGCATACTGGGGGTGCCCGAAGCAGATGTCAAGGCCAATTTCGAGCGCTACGGCCTGCTCGATGAGCAGGTCCGGTTTCTTCCAGGCTGGTTCAAAGACACCCTGCCGGATGCCCCGATAGAACGCATCGCCCTGCTGCGGCTCGACGGCGACCTGTACGAATCGACAATACAGACCCTCGACGCGCTCTACCCGCGACTGTCTCCCGGCGGCTTCTGCATCGTTGACGACTACTCGATTCCGGCGTGTCGGCAGGCTGTCGCGGAATACCGTGCGAAACAGCGGATATCGGCGGAGATCATCGACATAGACGGAACCGGTGCGCTATGGCGCAAGTAGAGACCGTAACGGACGCTCATCGTCGTCGGCGTACTTGGCCTCACCAGCGCCAGAGTTCACCCGTCTAGAAGTGATCCGCGAGGCGCGTTCCAGCGATCCTCGGCCTGATCCGCCGTAACAGCGTCCAACCTCTCGCTACGCGGGCCGCCGGAAGGCCGAACCGTTTGCCCGCGTACTGTTTTCCTGACAATAAGCGTGGTTTTGCGTCGAGATTCGCGCCCGGATTGAAGCGGGTCAGCTGGCGAAATGCGCCTGATTGACGTGATCGGCCACCCTCAACGCGTTAGCCGCGACCGTCAAACTCGGGTTCAGGCCGGTGCTGGACGGGAAGAACGAGCTGTCCACGACGTAGAGGTTGTCCACTTCATGTGTTTTGTTTTGTGGGTCTAGCACACTGGATTTGGGATCGGTGCCGAAGCGACACGTCCCCGAGACGTGACCGACGGTGGTGTTGCTTCCCGCGACGCGCACAACGAGTGTGCGAAACGGCTGAAATACTTCTTTCAGCTGGCGCAAAAAAGTTGCGCGGCGCTCTATCTCATTGGGGCGGATCCGGTACTGAATCTGCAACCGCTGTCGGCCGTCCGAACTGGGCTGATTCGATGGCAGGACGCGGTTGTCCAGATAGGGCAGGTCTTCCGTGGTTGATGCCAGCACCAGCCCGCCGCTGAAGAACCGCTCGTAGACGCGAAGCGCCGCCGGTTTCACCAGGCGCAGCGCCTTTGCCTGCAGGCCGGGGCGATTGGTCATCAATTCCATGGGCCCCTCTGCGGAGCCGGCTGACTGCACGGTGCCGTATTTCTGCCCTTCCCAAAAGTAGAAATCGTTCAGCCCGATCTCTTTGTTCTGGGCCGTGATCTTGCTGCCAGGGTGTGGCCAGACCTCGATCATGTCCATCAGGTGACGCATCAGATTGCGTCCCACCCAGTCCGAGCCGTTGGCCAGTCCTCCCGGCCAGTCACCGCAACGGGAATTCAACAGCAAGACCGGGGTGGCCAGCGCCCCGGCCGCCGCCACCACCACCTTGGCCTTTAATGCGAGCATGCCGGAGCGGTCCTCGCAGATCACCTGCTGGACTCGCCTGCCCTCGGTTTCCAGCCGCACGGCGCGACACTCTGGCAACAGGCGGGCGCCGTGCTTGGCGACGGCGGGTAGCACGCAATTGCGGCCAGCATCATTCTTGCACGACTGCTGGCAGAGATAGCCCTGACAGGTGACACAGTCATCGGTGTAGTCACAGGCCATGGGCAGGTGGTAGGGATGCAGCCCGCGACCAGTCAGATAGTCGACCAACGGCTGGTTGTCTGCCGAAAACGGCGGCGCCGCAGGCAGATTCATCTCGGCGGTCTCCAACCGCAGGGGATCGCGCTGACCGCGAACCCCCATCAGTTCCTCAGCTGCGGCATACCAGGGCTGCAGCTGGTCGTAGGTGATCGGCCACGCTTCGGGCACGGTGGAATCGCCGGGATTGCGGAAGTCTTGGCGTGGAGTGAAATCGCGCACGAAAAAGCGTTCGCAAACCATGCCGTACAGGGCCGACGATCCTCCCGTTCCGCTCCCAAGGTACGGCACAAACCGCTTCTTGCGGCGCCCGCTGATGTCTTCGATCTCGTCGGTTGAGCGCCCAGCCCGGGCCAGCGCGTCGTAATAGGCTTCAGCCGAGCGGCCCGCCCGCGGCTCGGCCACTTCCGGCCAAGTAGAACGAATCGTGCCCGGCGTCCCAGGCAATGTGGAGCGCCCCTTTTCGACGAACAGCACCTTGCGGCCGGACCGGGCAAGCGAATAACCCAGCGTCCCGCCCCCCATGCCGGTGCCCACGACGATCACGTCCCACACCACACGTTCCGCCTCGTGCGCGCTCAACTCGCCGATAGGCAAATCCGCTCCTTCGATGAATGACGATTTGAAGCAATCCCCGCAATGCGAACCACGAAAGTACCACCCGCTGCCTGAGCCTCCCCGGGATGACCGGAGATTGCGGTAGATCAAATTGTCTGGACTTCCCGAGGCGGTTTCGCAGCGAATTCGGCGATCCTTCGAAGAAGCCTAGCGCTTCCCTCGCGACTGAACTGTGACAGGCCGCGCAAGCAGTCAGCTACTGTTCGGCACATCACGGGATCGTGGTGATCTGAGTGTTTTACAGCTAGTAATCGAAGAATCAGGCCCGTGTGAATCCCGGGTGTATACCTCGCTCCAGGAGATGTCGGGCAAGTACGCCGACTCACGCGCGGACGTAACAATACGTCCCCTACCAGAGACCCCTGACTTCAGAAGGCGCTCGATCATGGCCACCGCGCCCGAGGACCATCGAGCCGTTAGGGGACACGCGGTGATTGCGCGTTCAAGATTAATCCCCCACATAAGCCCGTATTGATCTCACTCTGCGAGAGATCCGCATCGGCGCGTTGGCCAGGGCCGCCTCCCAGACGGCAATACCGTCGCGGTGTCGGAAATCAATGTGACCGCAGTGCCTCCCCGTGAGACTTCGCCACAACGGCGAAATCGGGGTACAGGTTCGAGGATTCGATATTTATCACCGCGCTATTTATCACCAAGTTTAAGGATTCAAAGGGCAAATCTAGGTTCTCGGCATCGCCTTGCAAGAACCCCAGACCAGCCAGATTGTAACTTTCTCGGCAGAAGGCGAAGCGACGGAGTTCACGTCAAGTCCGGTGTAGGAGGACGGGTTCCGCATGAGGTATGACGCTCCGCCGGCGAAGTCCGCTGCCAACCTTCGGCAACCGTTTACCACTGAGGTCCGCCTGGGTGGCCCGTGCGATGGTGCATCTGGCTGCTGTACCGAGGGGTCAGTCGGAGGCATTGAGTGATGAGTCATCGGCGGATCCTGCACGTCCAGTCGCCTCGGCGCCGATCTGGGTGGCGAGAATCCAGTCCTAGGTGTTTTCGGTGCGGTCGCGCCCGGTCTTCTGGCGAGATTGCAGGATCATTTTCACTGGCCCGACGACGCCGAGGTTGGGATTCACGAGATGGGCAAGTGTGCTGATGAAGTAACTGAGGTTGAGTAGGCCTCGGTAGACCAGGAATCGAGCCTTCCTGACGACACCTCCCTGCTCCCCGTGCTCCTTCCAGTACGTCGTCTCGTCTCCGCTAAAGGTCTTCGTTGGAGCCGCCGTGTAGTAGTAGAGGGCTACCGATTGCCGCCATTTACCTTCGGCCACAGGCGCGGGGAAGCCATGCACTGACTCGTGGTCGGTGCGGAAGATAACGACCCTGCCCCAGTCCGGTACGACCGTCTTAGCAACGTGGTCCTGAGTGTCGTAAAGGGAGAGACAACCCCCGTCCTCCGGTGACCAGCCGTCGTTCAGATAGACGAGGACGTTGATGCGCCGGTATAGGTTCTGGGCACGGTAGTAGTGGAAGTCGGTATGCGGACTCAGGATGCCACCCGGACCACTGAGGTGCAGGCCGCCCCCGCTCAGGTGAGGATCGGGGAGCAGCTGTCCGATGCCGGTGATTTGTTCGAGCACCCTCAGGAAGCGGGGTTCGGAGAGTTCCCTGATGAGGGTTTTGAAAGGCTCCGGGATGACCTCGATATCAAAGCAGACACGCTTGTTCTGCTGGTAAAAGTCGCCCGCAGGGCCAACCCAACCTGGCCAAGAGGTGTCGGGGAAGGCACTGGATGCATCCGGGGGAAGGCGCAGGAGGTCGTCGATCACAAGGTGCGGAAATGGAGCGGCGGCCTGAAATTGACGGCTCAGCGCGGACGCGTCGCGCTCGAGTTCCTCAACATTGAAAACGGTATCCGCCACAGTAGAACCCCCTAGCCTCGAGCACAGTGACCATACAACGAACGAACGTCTAGCCACAGGATTTTACGACCATCGACTGATCTATAGCCGGACGCCCGTCCAGTGTTGAACACAACGGACATGCCACGTCGCCGACCTGGCAGACGTCTCCAAACGAAACGATAGGATCTCTGCGATGAGATTTGTGCTGGCTTTCTACGGAAGTCGCGGCGACGTCGAGCCTTCCGTTGCTGTCGGCCGTGAGCTGCTGCGGCGCGGGCACGAGGTGCACATGGCCGTCTCACCCGACCTGGTGGGTTTCGTGAAATCGGCCGGACTTACGGCTGTCGCGTTCGGGCCGGATGCGCGGAGGTGGCAGGACCTGCACCGTGACTTCATGACGCAAGTATTCGGAAAGTTTTGGAGAATCCGGGATCTGATCGGGTTAGGCCGCGAGGAATGGGCTTCGTTCGTCCGATTTTGGGAGGAGGCCAACACGACGCTGATGCCGCTCGCGGACGGAGCCGACCTGCTGTTCGCCGACGCGGGTTTTGAGCAGCCCGTCACCAATGTCGCGGAGTATTACGACATTCCGTTGGCGACGCTGCATACCTCCCCGTTGCGCGCCAAGAGCCAGTCGATCCGGCCGTCGCCGCTGATGCGCTCTGCAATGGCGTTGTCCACCTGGGTGGTTTCGCGCCTGGAGAAGAAGCTCGACGACGCGCAGCGCCGTGAATTGGGCCTGCCAAAGGCGAGCGTCCGCGCGTCAAAACGGGTCACCGAACTCGGATCGCTGGAGATACACGCCTACGATGAGATTTGTTTTCCCGGGCTGGCAGAAGAATGGGCCAACTGGGACGGGCGACGACCGCTTGTCGGTGCGTTGACGGTGGAGTTGCCGGCGGAGGCCGATGCTGACGCCGCGGCGTGGGCCGCCGCCGGAACACCACCCATCTTCTTCGGCTTTGGCAGCATGCCGCTGAAATCTCCGGCCGACACGCTCGCAATGATCGCCGCGGCCTGCGCGCAGTTGGGCGAGCGCGCCCTGGTGTGTGCTGCTGGGACCGACTTCAGCGGCATACCGCATTTCGAGCATGTCAAGGTGGTCGGCGCACTGAATTTCGCGGCGATCTTTCCGGCCTGCCGCGCGGTAGTGCACCACGGTGGCACGGGGACCACGGCGGCCGGCCTGCGTGCCGGCGTTCCCGCCTTGATCCTTTGGACGTGGATCGATCAGTCAATATGGGGAACTCGGGTCACAGAACTGAAGATAGGGACCGCCCGGCCTTTCTCGAGCGTGACCCAGGAATCGCTGGTCGATGACCTGCGCACCATCTTGGCGCCGGAATATGCCACCCGGGCACGCGAATTCGCTACCCAGATGACCAAACCGGCCGAAAGCGCCGCCGCCGCAGCCGATAACGTGGAAAAGGCAGCTCGACTGAAGCGAGTTGGCTGATTACCAAGGATGAGCGGCGTCGGCGATATCCGGCCGTTTCTTGTCGCGGTCAAAGGTTGTCAAGCAATGGCATCGCCTGAATTGTGCTCGTCTGGCTAAGTGACCGTGATCAACTGCTAGCATCGGTCCGTGTCTGATCAGGCGGCTCCGGTGCGGATCGGCATCCTGGGCGCAGCCCGCATCGCACCATTGGCGCTGATCAAACCCGCCCGAGAAGTTAGCGACATCGTGGTGGCGGCGGTGGCCGCACGCGATCTGTCCCGCGCCGAAGCCTTTGCCGCAAAGCACGGGATCACTCGAGTGCACGACAGTTACGAGGCGCTGATCGCCGATCCAGACCTGGACGCTATCTACAACCCGCTGCCAAACGGCTTGCACGGCAGGTGGACTCGCGCTGCGCTTGACGCGGGCAAGCATGTGCTTTGCGAGAAGCCCTTTACTGCCAATGCCGCCGAGGCCCGCGAGATTGCCCAACTGGCCGCGAAGTCGGGCCAAGTCGTAATGGAGGCATTCCACTACTGTTATCACCCGTTGAGTTTGCGCGCTGAGCAGATCATTGCCTCGGGGGAGCTGGGGAAGCTGAAGCGGGTGGAGGTGGCGCTGTGCATGCTGCTGCCCAAGTTCTCTGACATTCGCTACAATTATGCTCTTGCTGGGGGCGCGACAATGGATGTCGGTTGCTATGCGGTTCACATGGCCCGGACGTTCGGCGGTTCGACCCCGGAAGTTGTTTCTGCACAGGCGAAATTGCGCGATCCGCAGGTGGATCGGGCCATGACGGCCGAGTTGCGGTTTGCCGGCGGGCACACGGGGCGGGTTCGCTGCTCGATGTGGTCGTCGGCCCTGATGCAGGCCAGCGCCAACGTGATTGGTGACCGTGGTGAAATGCGTGTTCTCTCTCCGGTGGCCCCTTTTCGGCGGCTATCGGTTCGATCTGCTGAAGGCAAACGTGTAGAGCGCTTCTCGGCGCGCACCACCTACGCATATCAGCTTGACGCGTTCACTGGGGCGGTGCTGCGGGGCGAGCCGGTGAAGACGACGCCGGAAGACTCGGTGGAGAACATGACCGTCATCGATGAGATTTATCGCGCTGCGGGCCTGCCACTGCGTAAGCCGGCCGCGGGCTAATCCATTGGCCGAGTAGGCAATGTCAATCGATCAGCTGGCGAAGTGCGCCTGATCGATATGGGCGGACACCCGCAGCGCGTTGGCGGCCACCGTCAAACTCGGATTCAAACCGGCGCTGGACGGGAAGAACGAGCTGTCGACGACGTACAGGTTGTTCACTTCATGCGCCCGGTTTTGTGGGTCCAACACACTGGACTTCGGATCAGTGCCGAAGCGACACGTTCCGCAGACGTGGCCGAGGGCCTCGTTGTCTTCAGCGCCCCGCAAGGTTATTTTGCGAAATGGCTTGAACACGTCTTTCAGTAGTCCCAAAAACGTTGCGCGGCGCTCTGTCTCGCTGGCATGAAGGCGGTACTGAATCTGCAGCCGCTGGCGCCCGTCGGGGCTGGGTTGATGGGACGGCATGACACGGTTGTCCAGGTAGGGTAGGTCTTCCATCAGCGGAGCCAGCACCAGACCGCCGGTGAGGAAGCGCTCGTAAACGCGGCGCGCAGCTGGTCTCACAAAGCGCAACGCCCTCGCCTTCGGGCCGGGGCGGTTTGTCAGCAATTCCATAGGCGGCATCGAGCCGAACGATTGCACGGTGCCGTATTTCTGGCCCTCCCAGAAGTAAAAATCGTTGAGCCCGATCTCCTTGTTGGGAGCCGTGATCTTGCTATCGGACTGCGGCCAGATCTCGACCAAATCGATCAGGTGGCGCATCAAGTTGCGGCCCACCCAGTCTGAGCCGTTCGCCAGTCCTCCCGGCCAATCACCGGAGCGGGAATTGAGCAACAACACAGGAGTGACCAGCGCCCCGGCCGCGAGAACAACCACCCTGGCCGTCAGTGCCACAGTGCCCGAGCGGTCCTCGCAGATTACTTTTCGGACGTGAGTGCGGTCCGCCTCCAGGCGCACGACCCGACATTCGGGCAACAGGTGGGCGCCGTGTTCGGCGACCGCGGGGAGCACACAGTTGCGGCCGGCCTCGCCTTTGCACGACTTCTCACACAGATGGCTATGGCACGAGGCGCAACCAGCCGTGTAATCACACGCCATGGGCAGGTGGTACGGGTGTAACCCCCGGCCTACCAGATAGTCGACCAGATGCTGATTATCTGCCGAGAACGGCGGCGCTGCGGGCCGATTCACCTCGGCCGCCTCCGGCCGTAAAGGGTCGGGCTGCCCGCGCACCCCGAGCAGTTTCTCCGCGTCGGCGTACCACGGCGACAATTGATCGTAGGTAATCGGCCACGCTTCTGGCACGGTGGAATCGCCGGGGTGGCGGAAGTCCTGGCGCGGGGTGAAATCGCGAACGAAAAACCGCTCGCAGGCCATGCCATAGATGGCGGACGACCCTCCCGTGCCGCTGCCGAGGTACGGGACGAACCTCCGCGAGAAGCGTCCGCTGATGTCGAGGATCTCATCGGTGGAGCGCCCAGCCCGGGCTAGCGCGTCGTAATAGGCCTCAGCGGATCGGCCGGCCAACGGCTCGGCCACTTCGGGCAGCGCGCGAATGGTTCCCGGCTCGCCAGGCAAAGTGGAGCGGCCCTTCTCTACGAACAGCACCCTGCGGCCGGAGCGGGCCAGCGAGTAGCCGAGCATCCCGCCGCCCATGCCGGTGCCCACGACAATCACGTCCCAGGTCACACGTTCCGCCTCGCGCGCGCTCAGCCCGCCATCAGCCAACTCGAACTCCTCAGCAAATGAGAGCCAACATGTTGCCCGGCTCGGACGAATCACGAAAGTACCATTCGTCGGGTGCGGAACCCGCGCCCGCGCGCGTCTCACACACCTGCGTTCTGGTACCCGCCGCAGCCAACGACGACCATGTTGCCGTCGAAACAATGGCCGAGTGTTCAGCCACAGCGAAGCGCCGCGGGCTGGATCGCGGTCCCACGGACCAGGAATAATGGCAGACGCCCTGACGTCGCTCACGCGCACGGGACATGAAAGGCTATTACCCGCGATGAAATTTGTGCTGGCAAGCTATGGAACTCGCGGCGATATCGAGCCGTCGGTGGCGATAGGCCGCGAATTGCAGCGTCGCGGGCACGACGTGCAGATGGCAGTGCCGCCCGACTTGATCGACTTCGCAAAGTCGGCTGGACTTGCCACGAGCGCTTACGGGCTAGAGACGCGGGCCTGGCTCGACGCATACCGCAACTTCTGGACCTCCGTCTTTCGCAATGTTTGGCGGGTAGGGGAATTGCGAAAGCTCTGGCCCGAGCTATACGAGCCGCTGGTGCAGTGCTGGGAAGAGATCAGTACAACCCTGATGTCGCTGACGGATGGGGCCGATCTGCTGTTTACCGGCCTGAGCTTCGAACAGCCGGCCGTAAGCGTCGCGGAATACTACGACATTCCGTTGGCCACGTTGCATTATCTCCCGATACGCGCCAACGGCCAGCTCCTGCCGATTCTGCCGGCGCCGTTGGGGCGCGCCGCAATGGCGACATATGACTGGGTGGGTTGGCGGATGGACAAGAAGCTGGAAGACGCTCAGCGTCGTCGGCTCGGCCTACCGAAGGCCACCCGTTCAGCGTCGCGGCGGATTGCCGAACGCGGATCCTTGGAAATCCAGGCGTACGACGAGGCGTGTTTTCCAGGGCTGGCAGCCGAATGGGCGCAACGGAATTGCCAACGGCCCTTCGTCGGCGCACTGACGATGGAATTGCCTACGCCGACCGATGACGACGTCGCGGCGTGGATCGCAGCGGGACCTCCGCCAATATTTTTCGGGTTTGGCAGTATGCCGGTGGAATCCCCGACCGACACACTGGCGATGATCGCCGGGGCCTGCGCGGAGTTGGGCGAGCGAGCATTGGTGTGCGCGGGTTGGAGCGATTTCGGCGACGTCTCGGAAGCCGGGGAGGTAAAGGTGGTGCCTGCGGTGAATTTCGCGACCGCCTTCCCGCGCTGCCGTGCGGTGGTGCACCACGGTGGCGCGGGTACCACGGCGATCGGTATCCGCGCCGGGGTTCCGGCGCTGATCCTTTCGATGGACGTCAATCAGACGGTGTGGGGCAGCCAGGTTAAACGCCTGAAGGTTGGTACTACCAGGCGCTTTTCAAGCACCACGCAAGAATCTCTAGCGCAGGATCTACGCACCATCCTCACCTCTGATTACGCCGCTCGGGCACGTGAATTGGCTAGTCGCATGACCACACCCAGCGAAAGCATCTCGGCGGCAGCCGATCTCTTGGAGGAGAAAGTTCGCCTGGAACGTGTTGGCTGATGGCGAACCGAGATGTTGAGGTCAGCGACACCACGTGGGGAAGTGACTAAGAAGGCAATTCGGGTTGTTCGTCAATCCATTTGAGCAGTGCGTGCAGACCGTCCTGGAGGGTCCACTTGGGACGCCAATCAAGGTCGCTCATCGCTGGCGCGACGATGCAACTGGCGGCGCGCACATCGCCGTCGCGGAATTTGGGAACGACAATCGGTTCGGGGGCGTCACAGATAGCGGCGATTTCGCGAGCCAGGTCGTGGATGGTGGTCGCGATGCCCGACCCGATGTCGAGGGTGCGCCGCCCGGTCGCAGGTTTCTGCACCGCAGCGAACAGCGCATCGACGACATCTTCGATGAAGACGAAATCGCGGACGATACGCCCATCTTCGTAGACCTCCAATGTGCGTCGCCCACGCGCCAACCGTGCGAAGAGGGCGACTATGCCTGTGTACGAATTCGTCAAAGACTGTCCGGGTCCATAGACATTCTGTAGCCGAAGCACGCTGAGATGGGTGTCGTGCGCGGCTGCCCAGGCCGACAACATGTGCTCCTGCGCAAGCTTTGTCGCGGCGTAGATATTCGTAGGCCGAGGTTCTGTCTCATCTGCCCGGCTGGGCAGTGGTACCGAAGGTTCATCCATAGGCCCCTTGGGATCCCAGACACCAGCCATCAGCTGTGTGTGGCTGCGAGGGCGCGGATAGAAGTTGTGTGTGCCGCATCGCCATGCGCCCTCGCCGTACACTGCCCGCGACGACGCCAAGACGAGCTGGTCGGGCACGAGCGCTGAGCGGCTCAGCGCATCGAGAAGCTGCGCAGTGCCGACCACGTTGACAGATCCGTGCCGAGTCGCGTGAGTGAGCGATTGCCCGGTTCCCGTCTCGGCTGCCAAGTGGATGACCTGGGAGGGGCGAAACAGCCGCAGCACTGCATCGAGGTCAGGGGCATGGGTGACATCGCCGGTGAACAACCTCACGGATGGCGGTAGATCGATTGCGTGACGCCCACCGTGCACCTGGGGGTGCAGCACGTCCATGACACCGACCTCGTGACCCGCAGTCACGAGGCGGCGGGTCAGGGCGCACCCAATGAAACCCGCACCTCCGGTGACGAGCACGGATATTGACAAGAGCCGAGGCCTCCGGTTCGTCTGCCGAGCCGAATCAGGTGACTGTCACCAGATTCCGGGAGTATCGGCTGGTCGATAGTATCCGGAACTCGTTCGGCATTACCAAGACACTTGCTCACGAATCAGCACCGAGTGAGGGGCGTTGCGGCGGGCGGCGATTAGGTCACGCGAGAAGCTAAGTCACCGGGTGGGTTCGTCTCTGGACACTCGTGCCCTGTGTCTCCGCCGTGTGCGACTTGCTCTAGACTCTGGACTTCAGGTGACGGCGCCGGGGTTGGGTTATGTTGCTGGGCAGCTGAGCCGGGGAGGCGATGCTGCCGCTTCATTTTCGTAACTGTTGACGGAACGGGAAGGCCCGGATCACACGATGAAGTTTGTGCTGGCATCCATCTGCTTGTCCTCTACTAGGGCGAGAACCGAGCCGGTGTCGCGCCATGGCGTCCAAACACCAGGAAGGGTTGGCGCGTGAACCGCAAAAGGGTGGTTCGGCGGGCGCTCTCCGGACGAACAGAGCCCGTCTATCTGGAGATCGGTGTCAAGCGCGGGGCTGCGTTTCGAGGGGTTACCGCCGATCAGAAGATTGCCGTCGATCCGGCCTTCAAAATTCCGGCGTTGTATCGACGGCTCGCCGAGGCTAAGGCACGCGAGACCCTCTACTTTGAGATGACCAGCGACGCTTTCTTCGCAAACGAAGCGGACTTCCTCCAGGAGCGCGGTGTCGATGTAGCCCTGGTCGACGGTTTACATACTTATGCGCAGGTCTTGGCTGATGTCGAGAACACTCTGCGCTACCTGAAGGATGACGGCGTCATCGTCCTGCACGATTGCAACCCTTCGCTAGAATCTATCGGCTATCCCGCGGAGTCGATCGCCGACTTCTCTGCGCAGCACCACTGGTGGAATCTGCTCTGGAGCGGCGATGTCTGGAAAGCGATCGTCCACCTGCGAAGTACGCGAGACGACCTGCGAGTCGCGGTTTTGAAGGGTGACTTCGGCGTGGGGATCATTCGGAAGGGATCGCCGGATTCTCGGCTGCCCTACACCGTGGAGGAAGTCAAGGCCCTCGGATACGCGGACCTAAAGGCCGACCGCCGGCGGTTGCTCAATTTGAAGGGGCCGTCGTATCTTCGCGAGTTTCTGGCGACGTAGCGCGTGAGCGTGAGTAAGACGTAGCCGGGCGGTGACCTCCCGATCGGTTCCAGATTACGAGAGCAGCGAGGGAAATAACCCGTGGGTGCCCGCGTCGGGCCGAATCGGCCACAGCGTAAAGAGGCGCGCTCGTTGTCATCGGGATTGGCGCTAAACCTCGCATCGTTCGCGCCGCGGGTGCGCTTGGGCATCTTGCCGTAAAGGAGGCAGAGGGCGCGTTCGGTGCAATTCGAACGTGATGTTTACGGCAGCACGTTCGTCGACCTAAGACGGCGTCAGTATTCATCGGATATTTGCGATTCGCGGAGCTGCGCGGAATGGTGCAGTTTTCAGATACTCGGCAGGCAGAACGCCAATAGAAATTTTGGATGCGTTACGCATCAGAGATAATTGGGTGCGCACCGCATGCTGGATAAGCGGTTTGTGCAATTTAATTGTGAGAAGATCGTGATCGTTCGCTGGGAGGCCGTTAAAGGTTTTGATGCGGACAGGTGCATGATCGCAACCGATGTAATTCGGTTGTAACGAGTAGCGTCACGATATACGGACATTGCGTAACCTTGAGCCGAGTAACTTCGGTAGCTGGCCGTCCCTCGGCGGTCTGGCGATCAGCCGCATTTGCGCAGTATTCATATTTCTTCGCGCGTTGAACCCTTGCGTGTAGAAATCGAGCGTCAATGGGCGGGCGACGGGTTGTGCTGGCACAAATGAAACGACGTCGTCATCGAACCTGTTCGTGGTTCGTAGGGCTTGGCGCGACCACCGCCCTCCGTATACTTGGTAGGGGCCACGTGCCGCTCCGTGGCGCCCCACTGCGTGAAGTTGCACCTGAGGTGCGGCGCGAGGCGCGCACGACCGTGTGGGCCATCGCCGAGTACCGCGGCAGGGCGCCCCGGGAATGGGCGCACTCCCGTTCGGTGTCGACGCTTGTGGCTATAACTCCTCTGACTCAGGCGAGAAGTAGCTGTCAACTGGTTAGCGGCATCAAGATCGGGTTCGCTTTCCGGGCGCCAAAAAAGTTCACCCCGACAGAGGGCCTTAGGCTTGCCGAATCTCACAGCATTTCAAGGTTAAACGCATCATTGCAGCTCGTAGGAGCGGAGGGTGTAGGAGGTGGAGCTCTCGATCATGATCAAATTGCGAAGTTCATCACTCAGATGGTTTACTGGGACGTAAGCGGGACCCCCGGCAGGGACTTTGCCGAAACCCTGACCGACTCGGTCGGCCTCCAGTATGGTGGAACGGGTCCTGCCGAAGTCCACGAGGTCTGGGAGTAACGTGAGCATCAATCCGTTCGATGACGACAATGGCAGTTTTTTTGTCTTGGTCAACGACGAGGAGCAGCACAGCCTGTGGCCGACTTTTTCCGACGTTCCGCCCGGGTGGCGGGTGGTTTACGGTGAAGCCGACCGTGCGGCGTGCTTGGAGTATATCGAGCAGAACTGGGCCGATATCCGGCCGAAGAGCCTGCGCCAGCGCCTAGAGGCCGGCGGAGTGCTCGATAAATAGATGGTCTAAATTTGCGGACTTTTTGGGGGAGCCCGATGGATCTCGATGACCGCGCACTTCCGCTCACGCGGGCACAATTAGACATTTGGCTTGCCCAGGAAACCGGTCGCTCCGGTACCGAATGGCAGGTGGGTCTCCTCGTCCGAATCGAGGGCTCGGTAGAACACGATGCCCTCGAGTGGGCAATCCGCCGCGTGGTGCAGGAGGCCGAGCCTCTGAGGATTTCCTGCTTCGAGTCGAACGGCCAGGTCTTTCAAAAGGCGTTCGACTATCCAGACGTAGAGCTTGAGTTTCACGATTTGAGCGGCTCACGCCATGCCGTACGGGATGCCCACGAGATGGCGTCGGCAATCCAACGCACTCCAATGCCGTTGACTGGTCCGCTTTTCAAATTCGCACTATTCCAGACGGGTTCGGAAGAATTCTATCTGTTTGCCTGCCTGCACCACATCGTGGTTGACGGAGCCGGCATCGCAATGGTCGGCCAGCGGATTGCGGCTGTGTATTCTGCGATCGTTTCCGGAGAGGCTATGCCTCCCGCCTTCTTCGGATCCCTCCAGGAATTCGTGAACTGCGAGCTGGATTACGAGGCTTCTTCGGATTACGAAGCTGATGAGGCCTATTGGACTCGGAATCTTCCGCCCGCAGGCGAACCCCATTCTCGGTTGCCGGAAGCCGTTGCAGAGCGCGATGCTCACCAATTCTCCGCCCCCGTGCGATTGGACCAAGTGGTCCTTCGGCGCGTTGAAGAACTGTCCCACTTGTGGAATATGCCCCGGTCTTCGGTGCTCACTGCGGCGTGTGCCCTGATGGTGCGTGGCCGCAGTGGTGAGGGCTCGGAGGTCGTGCTCGACTTCCCGGTCAGCAGGCGAGTCCGTCCGGAGTCCAAGACGCTTCCAGCGATGGTTGCCGGCGTTGTGCCACTGGGGTTGAAGGTTTCGCCGGGATCCACCATTGCCGAATTCTGCGAGCATGTAGACATCCGACTTCGCGAAGCGTTGGAGCATCAGCGGTTTCCAGTGGAAGCCCTCGCGCGTCACACCCACCCCGCCCAGGTGGGACAACTGGCCGAGCGAGTTGCGGTCGACTTTTTCCCGACCGCATTCGCGCTGGATTTCGGTGGTGTTGTGGCATCCGCGACAATGACCAACTCCGGCCTCCCCGGCAGGTTCGGTTTGGTCTTCTCGGGCGTCGGCGACCATCTGTATCTAAGCACGTTGGGGGTCGGCCAGACATTCGCAGATCTCGACGCCGCTGAGCTGGCGGCGCGGTTGCAGCGGGTACTGATGACGATGACCGCCGATCCCGCACGGCGCTTGTCGTCGATGGATGTGCTTGATGCAGCTGAGCAGGGTCAGCTGAACGAGTGGGGTAACCGGGCGGTGCTGACCCGACCGGTCGATAGGCAGTTCTCGATTCCTGGTTTGTTTGCCACGCAGGTGGCAGCGGCACCGGATGCCGTCGCCCTGGTTTGTGGAGAGCGTTCGTGGACCTATCGCGAACTCGATGAGGCAGCGAACCGGATGGCGCACCTGCTGGCGGGCTACGGCGTCGGTCCCGGCGCGTGTGTGGCGTTGCAGTTCTCGCGCTCGGCCGAGGCGATCATGTCGATGTTGGCGGTGTTGAAAGCTGGTGCGGCCTATCTGCCGATCGATCCGGCGGTGCCCGAGTCACGAATGCATTTCATGATCGCCGATGCTGCGCCGATGGCTGCGATCACTACAGGGGCATTGGCGGATCGACTGGCAGGATGCGATCTACTGGTCCTCGATGTCGACGACCCGCGCATCGATACCCAGCCCAGTACCGCGCTGCCGACCCCGGCCGCCGATGATCTCGCTTACATCATCTACACATCGGGCACCACGGGCGTTCCGAAGGGCGTGGCGATCACCCACCACAACGTCAGCCAGCTGATGGCCTCACTGGACGCCACCTGCTTGCCACAAGGAGCCGGGCAGGTCTGGTCGCAATGGCATTCCTATAGTTTCGACATCTCCGGCTGGGAGATCTTCGGTGCGCTTCTGCGTGGCGGACGCCTTGTGGTGGTGCCCGAGTCGGTGGCCAGCTCCCCGGACAAGTTCCGGGCGTTGCTTGTCACTGAAAAGGTCAGTGTGCTCAGTCAGACGCCGTCCGCCGTCGGGATGCTGTCGACGGAGGGGCTTGAGTCGGTAGCTCTTTTGGTCGGCGGTGAGGCATGCCCGGCCGATGTGGTCGATCGGTGGGCGCCCGAGCGGGTGATGATCAATGAGTACGGCCCGACGGAGACCACGATGTGGGTCGCGCTCAGTGCGCCGCTGACAGCGGGTTCTGGTGCGCCGCCTATCGGCTCGCCGCTGCCGGGAACAGCGTTGTTCGTGCTCGACGCGTGGTTGCGGCCTCTGCCTGCCGGTGTCATCGGTGAGTTGTATGTCGCCGGCGCCAACGTCGGGTGCGGCTATTGGCGACGGTCCGGCTTGACCGCGTCGCGATTCGTAGCGTGCCCCTTTGGGGCCCCGGGAGCGCGGATGTACCGCACCGGAGATCTGGTGTGTTGGGGTGCTGACGGACAGCTGCAGTATCTGGGTCGCGCCGACGAGCAGGTCAAGATCCGCGGTCATCGCATCGAGCTCGGTGAAATCCAGACCGCGCTGGCAGAACTGGATGGGGTGGCCCAGGCGGTGGTGGTTGCCCGCGAGGACCGTCCCGGCAGCAAGCGGCTGGTCGGCTACATCACGGGCTCCGCGGATCCGGCAGAGGTGCGATCCGTGCTGGCCGATCGACTGCCCGCCTACATGGTGCCGGCCAACGTGGTGGTACTGGACGTTCTGCCGTTGACGGTGAACGGCAAGCTCGACAAACGGGCCCTGCCGGTTCCGGAATACCAGGACGCCGACAACTACCGGGCTCCGGCGAACTCCTTGGAAGAGGTTCTTGCCGAGATCTACGCGAAGGTGCTGGGGCTCGAGCGCGTTGGGGTCGACGATTCGTTCTTCGAACTCGGTGGAGATTCGCTGTCTTCGATGCGCCTTATTGCAGCGGTCAATGAGGGTCTAGACGTCCACCTTTCTATACGTAGCGTGTTCGAGGCCCCAACTGTCGCCGAGCTGGCAGTCCGCCTCGGAACCGGCGAGGATCGTATGGAACCGCTGATGCCGGTTGAGCGGCCGTCCGTGGTTCCGTTGTCGTTCGCCCAGAACCGGTTGTGGTTCCTGGACCAGTTGCACGGGCCGTCGCCGATCTACAACATGCCGGTCGCGTTGCAGCTTGACGGGCACCTAGACGTTGGCGCGCTGGGAGCAGCGCTGGCAGACGTCGTTGGACGTCATGAGAGCCTGCGCACGTTGTTCGCAGCACCTGACGGGTTGCCACAGCAGGTAGTCGTGTCGGCCGAGGAAGCCGACTTTGGCTGGGAGGTCGTTGATGCCACCGGCTGGTCGCCTGGTCGGCTGCAGGAAGCTGTCGGATCGGTCGTGGGTCACCGGTTCGGCTTGGCGACTGAAATCCCCTTGCGGGCCACACTCTTCCGTATCGATGAGGCGGCGCACGTGTTGGTGGCGGTAGTCCACCATATTGCTGCCGATGGTTGGTCGATCAGCCCATTGGTACGGGATTTGGGTGTGGCCTATGCCAGCCGGTGTGCAGATCAGGCGCCGGCGTGGGCGCCATTGGCTGTGCAGTACGTCGATTACACGATGTGGCAGCGCACCCAGCTGGGTGACCTAGCCGATGTCGACAGCCCGATCGCCGCGCAGGTGGCGTATTGGGATGATGCGCTGGCCGGCTTGCCGGAGCGCTTGCAGCTGCCCACGGATCGGCCCTATCCCGCGGAGGCGGATTACCGCGGAGCGACCGTGGCGGTGGACTGGCCGGCAGAGTTGCAGCAGCGGGTACGTGAAGTGGCCGGCAAATACGACGCGACCAGTTTCATGGTGATACAGGCGGCTTTGGCTGTGCTGTTGTCCAAGGTCAGCGCTAGTTCCGATGTGGCGGTGGGGTTCCCGATCGCAGGGCGACGTGATTCGGCACTCGATGAGTTGGTCGGTTTCTTCGTCAATACGTTGGTGTTGCGGGTGGATCTGGATGGGGATCCGACGGTCGCTGAGGTGTTGGCTCAGGTTCGTCAGCGCAGCCTGGCGGCTTATGAGCATCAGGATGTGCCATTCGAGGTGTTGGTGGAGCGGCTCAATCCGACCCGGTCGTTGGCTCACCACCCGTTGGTGCAGGTGGTTTTGGCCTGGCAGAACTGGCAGGGCGACGATCCGACCGCGGAGCTGGCTCTGGGTGACGTGGAGATCGCGCCACTGCCGGTCGATTCTCTCACCGCGCGGATGGATCTGACTTTTTCGTTAGCCGAGCGCTGGACCGAGGCCGGCGAGCCTGCCGGGATCGGTGGCAACGTGGAGTTCCGGACCGATGTATTCGAATCGGCCAGTGTCGAGCGGTTGATCGCGCGATTGCGGCGCGTTTTGGACGCGATGGCCTCCGATCCCGGGCGGCGGTTGTCGTC
>NZ_MVIM01000033.1 GCF_002086795.1 Mycolicibacterium tusciae
GATGCAGCCTCACCCGGCCCACCCGGGTCACAGCACAACGTAACAACACGAAGTAACTGCACCTACGAACTTAAGGAATCCCGATGGATCCGGTCATCATCGAATGTGCGGTCAACGGTGTCACGTCAAAGGCCACCAACCCACACGTTCCCTTCGAGCCTTCCGAGATCACCGCTGATGCCCTGGCCTGCATGGATGCCGGCGCGGCGATCATCCATAACCACATCGACCTGTCCGGTGTCAGCGTGGAGCGCGCCGTCGAGCGCTATCTCGAGGCGTGGGGGCCGGTGCTCGACGCGCGGCCGGACGCGTTGCTCTATCCGACGATTCACATCGACACCGACGGCTCGTGTTCCTACGAGCATCTGATACCGCTGGCCGCCGCGGGGATGCGGGTCGGGATCACCGACCCAGGCTCGGTGAACCTGGGCGTCCGTGACGCCGACGGCCTACCGTCAGGCGGCTTCGTGTACCGCAACTCCTTCGACGTGATCGGTCGCGCGTTCGGCATCTGCCGTGACGGACAGCTGGGCCCGAGTCTCGCGATCTACGAACCGGGCTTTCTCCGCGCCACCATGGCGTGGTGGCGCGCGGGCCAATTGCCCGCCGGTGCGATGATCAAGCTGTACTTCTCGACCGAAAGAGGTTACCTCGGAGCACCTTTCGGGTTGCCTCCGACCGAACGTGCGCTCGACGCGTACCTCGAAGTGCTCGACGGGTGCGATGTTCCGTGGGCGGTCTCCATCGTCGGCGGGGACCTGTGCGCGGATCGGATCGCGGTTTTGGCGCTGGAACGCGGCGGCAATCTCCACGTGGGGCTGGAGTTCTATGGCGGCGATCGCACGCCGACCAATGTCGGCCTGGTGACCGAAGCCGTGGCGCTGTGCCGGCGGTACGGCCGACCGATCGCGACGCCCGACGAGGCCGCGCAGATCCTCGGATTGCCACGCGGGCCTGGTGGGTGGCGATAACGCCGTCGGAATTGTCGGAAACGTCAGATAGGTGGCGCAGTGTTCCTATGCTGCCCGGCATGGCCGAGTTCACGCCGTCACTGCCGCCGCAGCTCGACGACGTCCCTTCCGCGGTGGGCGGTCTCCCCACCTGGGCGGACGTCGCCGGCCGCCCCTACGCGCTGCCGATCGACATTCTCGGCGAGCGACACGGACCGTTGTTCTACTCCGACCACAACGGCTTCCGCAAGCTCTATGCGTGCTCAGCCGAGCTGGTCGACGAGGTGTGCGACGAAAACAGATTCGCCAAGAACCTGTCCCAGTCGCTGGCCCGGGTTCGTCCGCTGGCAGGCGATGGATTGTTCACCGCCTATCACGGGGAACCGAATTGGCAGAAGGCGCACGACGTCCTGCTGCCCGGTTTCAGCTATGCCGGCCTGCGCAACTACCACGCGGCCATGCTCGACATCAGCTCGCAGCTCATCGCCCGCTGGGATGCGCGCGTGGGCAATGGACCGGTGGACGCCTCGACCGATCTGCAGAAGCTGGCGATGGACACGGTTGCCCTGGCCGGGTTCGGAGCGCGATTCGACTCGTTCGACCACGATGGTCTCTCCCCCGTCCCGGCCAGCTTCACCGCCGCACTCGGTGAACTCGGCAAGGAAGGCAGGACGCAGCGATTCGACACCGAATTCGCCTATCTGAACGCGTATTTCGATGACCTGATCGCGGTTCACACGGCCGGCGAACCCGCCGATGTCGATGACCTGCTCTACGTCATGGTCGGTCACGATTCCGACGGCGATCCCGTGCTCGATCGGCAGAATGTCCGAAACCAGATCATGACGTTCTTGATCGCCGGGCAGCTGACGACCTCGGAGCTGATGCCCAATGCGCTCTACAACCTGATGCATCATCCGGCTGTGCTGCAGCGGGTCGAAGCCGAAGTGGATGGCGTCTTCGGCACTGACACCGACTATGTGCCGAGCTATGACGACATCGGCAAGCTGAGCTATCTGCGGCAGGTGATCGACGAGACCCTGCGGCTATCCCCGCCGGTTCTCGGATTCGATCGAATGGCCCTGGCGGACACCGTCATCGGTGGGAGGTACCCGATCAAGGCCGGTGAGGCAGTCACGGTGCTCACCGGGGCACTTCACCGCCAGCCGGGCTGGGGGGACAACGTCGAGTTCTTCGATCCGGACCGTTTCGGCACCGTTCGCTCCGCCGCCCGTCCCTCGGCGTTGTTCAAACCCTTCGGCACCGGTGCGCGCTCCTGCATCGGGCGGCAGTTCGCGCTGCACGAGGCCACCATGGCGTTGGCCCGGGTGGTGCATCGGTATCGGTTGGTCGATTCGCAACATTATGTGCTGCAATGGGATAGCGCACTGAGCCGACGCCCGGTCGGCTTCATGCTCGATGTCGTGCCACGCACTCCCGATGATCGCCGGTCCGTCGTCGTCACCGAGGAGTCCGCCCAGCCACGCACCGACCACGCGGCGACGATGAAACCGGGGACCACGCTGAGCGTGCTGTTCGGCTCGAATCTGGGGACATGCCGCGCATTGGCGACGCAGCTCGCCGAAGAGGCGACCGATATGGGGTGCACCGTCACCGTCGGGCCGCTGGACGACGCGGTGGGTGGTCTGCCGGACGCCGACTCGATCCTGATCGTCACCTCGTCCTACAACGGGCAGCCCACCGACGACGCGCGAGCGTTTCTGGCCTGGCTGTCGGGCGACGAGGCCGCGCTGCGCGGAACCCCGAACATCGCCGTGCTCGGTGTCGGCGATCGAAACTGGGCTGACACCTACCAATCGGTGCCCATACGCATCTACGAACGGCTGACGGGACTGGGCGCCGCACCGCTGGTTCCCAGAGCCGCCGCCGACACCTCGGGAGATCTCACCGGGGCGCTCGAAGACTTCTCGGCAGCGTTGTGGACGGCCATGGCTCAACGCTTCGGCGATCCTGACGCCGCCCCGGTCACCGCCTCCGACGAGCCGCTCTACGACCTCCGTCCGATCGTCGGACCGGTCACCACCGCCATCGATGCCCGATTCATGGTGGTGCCGATGACCGTGGTGGAAAACGACGCGCTGGTCAGCGCCGACAACACGTTGGGCCAGGCTAAACGTCATGTCCGGGTTGCCCTTCCCGATGACATCACCTACCACACCGGCGATCATCTGACCGTGCTCGCCGACAACCCGCCCGAGCTCGTCGACGCAGTGCTGGAAGGGCTCGGCATCGATGGGGATCAGCGGTTGGCGATCAACCCTCGGCGCAGCAGCCGTCGACTCATCGCGCTGGATCGCGAGGTCAGCGTGCGTGAGTTGCTCACGCACTTCGTGGAGTTGCGAAAGCCGGCCACCCCCAGCCAATTACGTCGGCTCGCAGCGTCGAACGCGTGCAAGCCGGAGCAGCAACGGCTGGAAGCGCTCGCCGAAGCGAGCGGACCGTGTGAGCTCAGCCCGCTCGAGTGTCTGCTGGAGTTTCAGGCGTGCGATGTCACCGGTGCCGAACTGCTCGAACTGCTCGAGCCGATGACGCCGCGTCATTACTCGATCGCGTCGTCCTCGAGGCGCTCTCCCGGCGTGGTGCACCTCATCGTCAGCGTGCTCGACTCGCCGGCCCGATCTGGTCGCGGCCTCTACAAGGGCGTGGCGTCCAACCATCTGGCGGCGATCAGTCCCGGGGTGGCGATTCGCGCGCGAGTGGACCAGGCGCGGGAGGCTTTTCGGGCCGGCGCCGACCCCGAGAAGAATGTGATCCTGGTCAGCGCGGGTACCGGCGTGGCCCCATTCTGTGGATTCCTGGGCGACCGGTTGGCGGCACAAGAGGCCGACGAACCGTACTCGTCCGCGCTGTGTTTCTTCGGGGTACGCGACCCTGACGTGGACTACATCTTCCGCGACCAGTTCGAGATGGGCGAAAAGCTCGGAATCGTGCGGATGCGTCCGGCGTTCTCTCGCGCACCGCAGAATGGCGTCCGCTACGTGCAAGACCGGATAGCCGCCGACGCCGACGAGGTGTGGGACCTGCTCGGCGATTCCGCGAAAGATGCACACGTCTATGTGTGCGGCGACGGTGCGAAAATGGCACCTGCGGTGCGCCGGGCGTTCCTCGACATCTACCGCGCGCGAACCGGATCCGACGAAAGTCAGGCCCGTGACTGGCTCATCGACCTCGTCGAGTCCGACCGCTACGTCGAGGATGTGTGGGCGGGCTAGGTCGAGACCAGCGACGGATTTCCCACGCCGACGGTGATTCGCGGAGACGCGGACGGATCCAGCCAGTTCAGCACGGTACGCATCTCATCGCGACCGATCGCAATGCATCCCCACGTGGGACTGCCGTCGGTCACATGGAGAAAAATCCCGGACACGCGACCGGGTATGCGCTGTGGGTTCACCGCGATGTTGACGGCGTAGTCGTAGACGGGGCCCGAGTCGTACAGGTTCTCCGCAATCGACGAGGGACGGTCAGGGCCGCGCACGTGAGTATTGTAAGTCGGCGATTGAGCGTCCTCGTCCCACCAGTCCTGGCTGGTGGCCTGGAAGTACGGCATTCTCGTGCCGGGATTCGGCTGGCGGCCAAATGCCTGATCGAACGCGAAGGTCCCGACGGGAGTGCGATGTACTCCGTCAGCGGGTGCACCGACCCCGAGAGCCCCCACCTTCGCGGGTACGGGCCCCAGGACCACCTTCCATCGCTGCGCGACCCGCTGATAGGCGGTCAATGTCCCTGTCGTCGCGTCCGCCGCCGGTACACCGACGACGATCCACTGGGCAGTTTGGTCTGCGGTTGCGGATGCCGCCAGTGGCAGGCTCAGGAGAAACGCCCCGATGAGCGCCAGCGCGCGCAGCTTCACACGATCGCATCTTTGCTGTCGTACGTGTCATCCGCGGCAAGGTCGGATAACGATTCGACGGCAAGCGTCCGATGACCACACTCACGACGCGGACGTAGACGGAGCTGGAACTTCGGTGCGGCGTTCCACCCCGTCAGGACCGAACCGCGACCCTGACTTCTCCAGGCGACGTCCGAACAGCCTTTGCAGAGGCGTGGCGGCGAACGTCGTGATGATCGTCATGAGCGCCAGAATGGTATAGAGCTTGCCCGAAATCAGTCCCGCCTCGAATCCGATGTTGAGCAGAATCAGTTCCATCAGACCGCGGGCGTTGGCGAGTGCGCCCATCGAACCCGCTTCATACCAGCTCATGCCCTGCCAGCGCGCGGCCAGGCCGACCGCGCCGAACTTCGCCACGAACGACACCACCAAAACGATCGCCGCCATGAGAAGGGTGGGCCCATCCAGAATCAAGTTCAGCTGTGTATTCAGTCCCGAATAGATGAAGAACGCGGGTAGCAACAGGTAGGCGGTCAGCGGTTCGAATCGTTCACGGATGAGCTCGAGCAGCGAACCTCGCGGCATCATCAGCCCGGCCACGAACGCGCCGAAAACCGAATAGATTCCGACGATATCGGTGAACCAGCTGGCGGTCAGTACGACCAAGAGGATGACGCTCAAATGGGCGATCGGTATGCCGCCGGTGCGTTCGGTGTCAGCACGGCGCGGTGTCCACGTTTCGAGTCGCGCGAGCAGCGGTCGGCCGATGTACATCATGAACATCAGGAAGACCAGCCCGCCTCCGATCGCCACTAAGGCACCGAGCATGCTCCCCTTCGCGGTCGACACCACCGTGGCCAGCAGCACCCACGAGCATGCGTCGTCAACAGCGGCGCATGACAAGGACATCGTCCCCAACCGGGTGTTGAGCAGGCCCGAGTCACAAACGATCCAGGCCAGCATCGGGAACGCGGTGATCGCCACGGCCGCAGCGAGGAACAGGCCACCCTGCCAATGCGCCACCTTGTCGGTGAAATACCCGCCGACACTGACCATCCACCATCCGACGACGCCCCCGAGGATCAACGGGACACCGATACCGGCGATCGACGTGGCTCCGGCCTGCCTGGTATGGGAGGCCAGGATGTCGAGCTTGAACGAGGCTCCCACGAGAAACATGTAGAGCACGAGCCCGAGTTGACCGACGACATAGATCACGGTGAGGTTTGGATGCGTGAAAGTCTCGGCGCCGAGGGTCAGCTTGGTGGGGAACAGCCACTGCTGCGCCGCCGGCCATATCCAGCCCAATACCGAAGGGCCGAGCAGAAATCCGGCCACCATGATCGCGACCACTTGAACCTGGCCGAGCCGGCGGAACAGCGGCCAGAGGAGGCGGTACGTCACCAGAATGACCGCGATCTGGAGGAAGAAGTGATAGGCGATCCCCAGTAGTGATGGCACCGGTCAGCGCCTATCCGACCATCGGAACACGAGGAGGCACGCCAACAATCCGACGATGCTCCACGCAGAAAGGACGAGAAATATCCGACCGTGCTCCCAGCTGCCGGCTGGTTCGAACGCGACCATCTGTTCCGGCAGGAGAACCGACCGGAACCCTTGGGCCATCCACTTGACCGGGAAGATCGATCCGACGATCAACATCCACGGCGGCAACACCATCAGCGGTACGTAGGTGCCCGAGACGAACTGCAGCCCGACCGCCGGTCCGTTGGTGAGCACGGCCGCCGACACGGCGTTGCTTGCGAAATTACTGATGAAGATGCCCAACAGCGAACAGCTGACGACGCCCAGCGTGAAGACCCACATCAGCGTGAACCAGCCGAAAACATCAGAGGGCAACCGGAGACCGAAGACGAAAATCCCTACCAGCAACAGGATCACGGCCTCGGCCAGGCTGACAATGGCGACGAGCATGATCTTGCCGATGAAGTACGACGATGCTGTCGCCGGGGTTCCACGAAGCCGTTTCAACGCGCCGGTATCGCGGTCAGCGGCGATGCTGATGCCCAGATTGATGAACGACGTCGACAGTATTCCGTAGGCGAGCATGCTTGCCGCGATCATGGCACCGGTGCTGACCGGGCTGTTGGGCGGTTTCGCCGTGAAGATCGACCCGAGCAGCAGACAGATCGCCGCGGGCATCGAGAACGTCAAAACCACCTGTTCGGGCCGGCGATAGAACATCTTGAGTTCGGGGACGACTCGCGAGAACCCGATACGCACCGCGGACGGGATCGGTGAGCGCGAGCGGCCGGCGCGATGGCGAGGCTGCGGTGCCAGCACCGTGTGTTGGACGGACATCACGCTCGGCCGATCAGGTGCAGGTAGGCATCTTCGAGTGTCGGCCGGGTAACCGTCAATTGAGCTAGTTCCGTACCCTCGCGGCTTCGCTGTTTGATGAGGTCGGTCGGAAAGTCTGTACGCTCCACGCGAATCTCGTCTCCCTCCATCCACGAGACGGTGGCGGCCGAGTCGACGTGCTCAACCAACTTCATCGGCGAATCCACTGCCACCACCCTGCCGTCGGCTATCACAGCGACGCGGTCTGCGAGCGCGGCCGCTTCTTCCAGGTAGTGGGTGGTGAGCACAATCGTCGTACCGTCAGCGGCCAAGAACCTGATGAGATCCCAAAACTGCCGTCTGGCTTCGGGATCGAAGCCGGTCGTCGGTTCGTCGAGGAAGAGCAGTTCCGGCGTCCCGACGATGCCGAGAGCGACGTCGAGTCGGCGGCGTTGTCCGCCAGACAGTGTCCTGACCCTGTTCCCGGAAGACGAGGAGAGCCCGACAAGGTCGAGTACTTCCGCTGGGGCCCGAGCGGCGCCATAGCAATTCGTGAACATCTGCACGGTCTCGTGCACGGTGAGCATTCCGGCGTCGCTGGCCTCTTGGAGGACGATGCCGATCTTCGCGCGCCAGCTCCGGCCCGCAGTGCCCGGATCTTCACCCAACACCAGCACCTGCCCGGCGTCACGCTTCCGGTTGCCTTCCAGAATCTCGATCGTCGTCGACTTTCCCGCCCCGTTCGGTCCCAGGATGGCGAAGATCTCCCCGTAACCAACGTCCAGATCAAGGTTCTGAACTGCGGGTGATCGACCGTAGGCCTTGGACAATCCGCGCACGTGCACGGCGGTTTCGGTCATGAGGGCATCCCGCCGGAATTCGGCTCTACGGTCGACGCATCGAGTTCAGCGAGTAGCTCGCGCATCTCGGCGTCCGACAGTTCCCCCATCATGTGGTCCAAGTCGTCAACGACAACCGGTTGAGTCGGCTCGTCGGTGGTCGCGGGCTCACCGTGAATCGATTGCAGCTCGGCAAGTATGCGCTCGGACAACGAGTTCACGCTGACACCCTGAAGTATCTCCAGCACGGGCAGATCGATGGAGAACATCGAATTGATCCTCACCCTGAAATCCATGGCCATCATGGAGTCCAGGCCGATGTCATCGAGCATGTCGTCGGGCGCGATGTCGGACATGGCGCAATCGAAGACGGCGGCGACGACGCGCTGGACGTGCTCCGTGACCACGGATCGTCTGTCGGCTTCCGCGGTGACCGCGAGCATGTCGAGTATCGAAGAGTCCGAACCGACTTCGTGCGCTGACGCTTCTGTCGCTTCGAGTTCAGCGAACATCGCGGGGAGTCGACCGCCAAGTCCGTTGTGCCGGGCCCGATTCCAGTCGGCGGTGATGGCGACGACACTGGGCACCCTCTGGTTGACCAAACGATCCAGGATTCGTTTCCCCACGGCGGGTGTGATCAGCTCGATGCCACGCTGGGCGTAGACCTTCTCCAGCTTGAGGTCTTCGACCATCCCCACCGACCACGGTCCCCAACCGATGGTGATAGCCGGAAACCCCTGTGCCCGCCGGTAATGCGCGAAGGCATCGAGGTAAGCGTTGGCGGCGGCGTAGTTACCCTGTCCCGGCGCAGCGATGGTCGATCCGGCGGAACCGAACATGATGAAGAATTCCAGATCATGGTCCTTGAAGGCGTCGTGCAACACACGAGCACCGACCGTTTTCGGCGCCAGCACCTTCGCGAAGTCGTCCTCGCTCATGTTGACGAGGAGTTGATCTGCCACCGATCCCGCCGCGTGGACGATGCCGCGGATCGGCCGGCCGCCGTCTCGGACATGGCTGCGCAGCCACGCCGCCATCTGATCGGAGTCGGTGATATCGACGCTGGCGGTGGCGATCTGGGCGCCGAGACGTTCGACAGCGCGGATCGCGGTGACTGTGGCGAAGTGGGGATCGTCGTCGGTCAGCGTCGACCACTGGTCCCGCGGCGGGATCGGAGTGCGACCCAGCAAGGTGATGTGCCGCGCCCCGCGTTCGGCCAGGTAGGTAGCCACCACACGACCGAGTGCTCCCGCTCCGCCGGTGACGACGTACGTTGCGTCCGGGGTGAGTTTGGTGGGGAAGGGTTTGGTCAGGTTCCTGCATGGGCGCAGGCGCGGGACCAGGGTGGCGTCTCCGCGGACCGCGATCTGGTCCTCCGATTCGACGTTAAGGATGTGGTCACAGATGCGTGTGGCGGTTTGACTGCGGTCGTCTGATTTGTCGATGTCGATCAGACCACCCCAGTGTTCGGCGAACTCCTGGTGGCCGATGACTCGGCCGAGACCCCAGATGGTGGCCTGCTCGGGTTGCGTGGGCTCCGACGGCGATGCCGGTTGCGCATTGGCGGTGATCAGGTGGAGGCGTGGCCTGCTGGTGCCGTGCTGCGCAAGCGCTTTGACAAGCCGGAGGATCGTGAATGCCCCCACGTGGAGGTTCGCGTCGGCGGAGGCTTCGGACATGTCGAGGGGCCAGCAGTCGATGACGCCCGCAAGATCCTTGTCCCGACGGAGGTGAGCGGTGATCAGCTCGGTCATATGGTCGGGGCGTCGAGGGTTCGCCAGGTATCCCCCCTCGGTCTCGGTGAGCGTCTCGACGGATTGGTGACTGACCGTGTGTACGCGGTGGCCGCGGCGACGCAGCTCCTCGGACATGGCTGCGCCGATACCGCAGTCGTCAAGGAGGATGAGCCATGACCCGGCGGACGCCGTGTGCTCACGGGGCTGGTCGGGAGTTTCGGCCCAATGCAGTTCGTACAGGCCCTTGTCGATGTGAGCGGGTGACATCCGGGACGAGGCGCTCAGCGCTTGCACGGCGAAGCCGTCGATGACGGCGAGTGTGTTACCCAGTCGATCGATGATCGTGATGTCGCACTCGACGGCCTCGCTGGTCGCCGACACGACGTCGACGTGAACCGTCATGTGCGCGTCGGGCCGCCCGTATATGGAGCAGCGCCGGATTCGGGTCGGAAGGTATGGCTCGTCGTTCTCCTGTTGTCCGAGAAACGGTGCTCCGAAGAGTGTTTGGAAGGCACCATCGATAAGCGCGGGATGGAAACGGTAGTCGTCGAGCTCGTCGGAGATCGGCGCTGGAATCGCGAGCTCGGCGGCCGCCCAGTCCTCGCCGGCTGTCACGCCCTGCACGGATCGAAAGGCTTCGCCGTAGTCGAAACCGATGGCCTCGGTGCGCGCGTAGAAGTTGTCGGCGCTGATCCGGGTGACCGGCTCGCAGCTCTGCGCCGTGTGGCGTGGACTGGGTACCGCCGAAAGCATGTTGAGTTCTGCGGTTGCGGTGACCGTCCACTTGAGGTCGCCGTCGGCCGTGGCGGTGAATGCGGCGAATTCCAGGGTGCCGGTGTCCTGGTTGAGGGTCGTCCGGAGGATGGGATCGCACGTGTCGTCGAGGAGCACGGCGCGGTGCAGCACGAGGTTGTCCACGCTGTGTATCGACCCATAGGTTGCCTCGGCGGCGGCGAGGGCCATTTCGATGTACACAGCCCCGGGCACGACGATGCTCTTCTGAATTCGATGGTCGGCGAGGAATGCATTGAGGACAGCGCTGATCTCGGCTTCCCATGTCGGATGGACACCGCTGACCGGCTGCCCGAGAAGTGGATGCACCGGGTTGTAGAAGAGCGACTCCACCGCTTCCTGCGTCTCGTCCCAGTACCGCTTGGTCTGCCACGGGTACGAGGGCAGCTTGAGAAGCCTCCGCCGTCCGCGCGGGTGCACGGTGTCCCACGCGACGTCGTGCCCGTGGCAGTGCAGAGCACCGACACAGTTCAGCAGGGTTCGGTTGTCGTCGTGATCGCGCCGCTGGGTGGCCATCACCGAAACCCTCTGCGCACCAGCAGTTTCGAATATTGACGCCGCTAGCACCGGATGTGGACCCAGTTCGACGAACTGGGTGTAGCCGTCGTCGAGCATTCGACGGAGTGCCGGCTCGAACAGAACGGTGGCGCGAGTGTTCTGCCACCAGTAGGCAGCGCCGGCGTCGTAGTTGTCCAGAAGCTCGCCGGTGACCGTGGAGTACAGCGGAAGCGTGGCGGCTTTCGATGACAGACTTTCGAACGCACTGAAGAGATCGTCCTTCACTGCGTCCATGTAGTGAGTGTGATAGGGCACCTTGACCGCCAGCCACCGGTTGAAGACCCCTGCCTCGTCCAGTTGCCCTGCAATGTCGTCGAGGACGTCGCCGTCCCCTGCGATGGTCACCGCCGACGGGCTGTTGATCGCGGCCACTGAGACTCGCCGTCCGAACTCGCTGAGCGCTCTCTCGTCGACCGTTTTCATGAGCGATTCGGCGTCCAGGCCGACGGCCAGCATCCGTCCTTGCCCACTGGTGCGTTGCTGGAGACGGCTGCGGTGGTAGATGACATGGACCGCCTGTTCGAAGGTCAGCAGACCGGCGAGATGATGCGCGGCCACTTCACCTGCGCTGTGGCCGATTACGGCATCCGGGGTGATTCCGAAGTGAGCGAGCTGCTCAGCCAGTGCGATCTGGATGGCGAAGTTCGCGGGCTGAGACACGTCCGTTTCCGCCATGCGGGACCGCGGCTCGTAGCATCGGAGTTCGTCCAAGAGCGACCAGTCCGTATATCGCGACAGCTCTTTGTCGCTGCGCTCGATGCTCTCGGTGAATGCCGGGAAGACGTCGAGCAGTCCCCGGCACATCTTCCACCACTGGGGGCCCATGCCGGTGCAGACGAACGCCAATCGGGGCGCGGGGTTGCCGACGCGACCCGTCGAAATCTGCCCACCGTCAGCGAGGGCTTGAAGTTGTTCGCGCACATCGCTGATGCTGTCGGCGACCACGACGTGACGGTGGTTGAGGTGGACACGTCTCTGGCCGAGTGTGTACCCGAGATCTGTCAAGGTGACTTCTGGATGGGCGGCCAGATGTCCGGCCAATCGCCCGGCGGTAGCGACGAGCGCTTCCTCGCTGCGCGCCGAGATCGGCAGAACGGCGAGTGGCAGAGCCGAGGAGTCGTCCCGCCCCGGCGCGATCACCGCGGTCGGCGGTTCGGCGAGCACCACGTGCGCGTTGGTGCCGCCGAACCCAAAGGAGTTGACCCCCACGATGCGTCGTTCACCGCTCGGGAACGGCCGCCCCGTTCGAGGTATGTCGATCTTGAGGTCCGCGAGCGAGACGTGGCGGGTGGGGGTGCGCAAATGGAGGTTGGCGGGAATATAGCCATGTTTGACGACCAATGCCGCCTTGATCAGACCGGCTACCCCGGCGCCGGCCTCGAGGTGGCCGATGTTGGTCTTCACCGATCCGATGAGCAGTGGACTGGTTGATGGTCGATCGGCAGTCAACGCGCTTGCCAGCGCCCGCATCTCGATTGGATCGCCGACCGGCGTTCCGGTGCCGTGTGCTTCTACGTATCCCACCTCGGACGCCTGGACGCCTGCGCGGTTCAGAGCCGTCCTGATCGCTGCCTCTTGAGCTTCCTCGCGTGGCACCGTGATGCCGTCGGTGTGACCGTCCTGCGACACCGCGGTGCCGAGGATTTGCGCGTAGATGTCGTCGCCGTCGTCGAGCGCCTGCCGGAGCGGCTTGATGACGACGACCGCTCCCCCCTCCCCGCGCGCATATCCGTCCGCGGAGTCGTCGAACGCCTTCGAGCGTCCCTCCGGGCTGAGGAACCCGCTCTTCGATTCCGCGATGGCGGTGTTGGGGCCGACCATGATGTTCACGCCGCCGGCGAGAGCGATCTCGCACTCGTGGTTCCAGATACTCTGTGCGGCAAGGTGTACGGCAACCAGAGAGCTGGAGCACGCCGTGTCGATCGCCATGCTCGGTCCGCGGAAGTCGAACGCGTGAGAGATGCGGTTCGCCAGCATCGTCATCATCATTCCGGTGGCTGAATGAGCCTTGAATCGGTATCGGCTGGTGCGACCCTGGTTCTGCAGCAGCTGGTAGTCGAGGGTGAATCCGCCGACGAAGACACCGACGTCGGTGCCCGCCAGTCTGTCGATGGCGAGTCCCCCGTCCTCCAGTGCCTCCCAGGTGGCGTGCAGCAGAAGTCGCTGCTGCGGATCGAGCGAATGTGCCTCGCGGGGTGAGATTCCGAAGAACTGCGGGTCGAATTGATCGATCTCATCCAGGAATCCGCCGCGGCGCGTGGCGATCTTGCCGACCTTGGCCGGATTCGGATCGTGATATCGATCGGCATTCCAGCGCGTTTCGGGTACGTCGCGGGTGGCGTCGGTCTCGTTGCACAGCAGGTTCCAGAAGCCGTCGGCCGACTCGCCTCCGCCCGGAAACCGGCAGCCGATTCCGACGATCGCCAAGGGCTCGCGGGCGTTGTTCTCAGTCAGCATGTTCAGCTCGATTGAAGTGCCGGCGAGGTAGCGACAATCCAGTCGGCGCTCACGGGGTTGGTTGCTTGCTCGTGGCGGTAGACGGACCGCAGCTCGCGCAGTAACGAATCCCGTTGCCATTCCTGCACTTGCCGCATGATGTTGTCGTCACCGAACATCGAAGACTTCTCGGCGATGACCGTCTCGACGAGCTGACCTGCCAGCTGACGCAAGAGCCGGGCATTGGATTCGAACTGCTCGTTGAAGTTCGTGGCCCTTCCCATCATCGCGGTGTGCAGCACCCCCATGAAATTCAACGGCGAATACAGATCGAGGAAAGGCACCGATGAGGTGCCGACCTCGATTGCAGCCCATTCCCGGAAGAACCGTTGAACGCGGTTGCTCAGCGCGATGAGTCCCTCGAGGTGTGGAACGAAATCAGGTTCATCGGACACCCGCACGAAGCGGTCGTTCACGTAGAGAAGACCGACGAATCCCCAGTAGAACGCGACGTCCCAGATGATTTTCGAGGACATGACGGGTGCCGACCCCATCAAGGTGTACTGATCCTGGTACACCGCAAGCCACATTTCGGTGAGCGATCGATAAAGCGAATCGCTGATCTGCGCGCGTCCGAGGACGTCTTCACCGTCGAGATCACGAGTGACCATGTCGGTGATCAGCCCGTTTCCAATCGCGACGAGATCCAATCCCGATGAGTACAGGGGGTCGAGGAACACTCCGGCGTCCCCCGTGAGGCACCACCGGTTGCACCCGTCGAACACTTTGGTCGCACCATGGCTGTATTTCTTCATGACCCGGAAGTCCATGATCAGGTCGTTGAGTTCGGCTAGCACATCAGCGCATTGCGGTTCGTGTGCGCGAAGCCACGCCTTCGCCTTGGCCAAGGTGTTGAAATCGTCAAACGCGTGGAACGCCGGGTCGGCCACGATACCCACGCTGGTGGCACCAGATGCCAGCCGGATGAGCCACACCCAATATCCCTCGCCCATCAGGTGATTGGTGGACATCGCGCGGTCGCCCTCGTGCAGCCGTGCCTGCCAGGACGAGTCATCGCTCCATCGCCCGATGTCTATCTCCGCTGCGACCCGGAACCACACTGCATTGCAGTGATGCTCGTTGGCGCGCTTGAGATCCAGCTGGCGCGACAACGCGCGGTTCCGGCCCGACGCGTCAACCACCCACCGCGCCGTCATGTCTGCGACAGAGTCGCCGTTCTGAACCGTGATCGTGTGCGGGCCGTCGTGCTGTCCGAAATCGACGGAACGAACCCGGCCACAGGCGATCTCGACTCCCTCCGCGAGGCATCGCCGCGCGAGCTCGTTCTCCAATCTGCCGCGATCGATCTGATAGGTCACCTGGGGGACGAACGACGAACTGCCGAGTTCGACCCGCTGCGCGATGTCGGTATTGTGCTCGTTCGAAAAGAACATGCGGAGCCCCATCTTGCGCAGCTGAGCGGACTGCAAGTGGTCGCCCAGTCCCAGTCGGTCGCGCAGATAGTGCGCGGAGACCTCGACCGTGGACTCGCCGACCGTGTGGGTGATCTCAGGCACCGGATGAGCGTGCGGCTCGATGACCGCGATTCGTGTCGTCGGACGAGCCCGACGAATCTCCAGGGCCAACGTCAGCGCCGCCACGCCGCCGCCGATGATGCCGATGTCGTGATCGGCTGCCGGATGGCCGCCCTGCGAGAGGCGCGACTTGATCCGCAGCGCGAGCGCTGCACGCGCCTGCGGATTCATCTGCGACACGTGCGCCCGAACATCCACGCGCTACCCCTCTCGACTCGTGCCGCCGAAGGACCGATCGCTGGACCGGCACGGCGGGCTGGCACCCTGACTCAGCAGGTATCCGCGGTCCCCCGACTTCGATGCACAATCGATGCAGGCTTCCCGCGTCGAGCCAATCACAAACGCGGCGGGAGGGCACCGCGAAAGTGATTACCGATTCCTGACGCTGCATCCTCAGCAAAGGGGCAACGACGTCTCGTCGCCAAACGAAAGCGGGCCAGGTCTTTCGACCTGGCCCGCTGTCCGGTGGAGCTGCCGGGAATCGAACCCGCTCCAAAAATCCTGTTGAACTGCAAGAATGCCGAATCAGGTACGCGAGACGACATGAAAGCGCGCGAGATGACCTGGGAAAACGGGCCAGGTGTTGATGGCATCAACACGAGCGCAGCCCATTTAAGGTCGCCCTGACCTGCTCGATGCGAACTGGCATAGCTCGGCCATGCGTCTCCACCGGCGCGCATGGTGGCTTTCGCCACCGTTGTGCCCACCACGCGGAGGATGTTGAACGGATTACCGCACGAGTATCGCGGTGGCCTCCACTGGCGTCTTCTGAATGCCTTCAATGTCATTGAAAGATGGTGGAACCCTCTTCGACGGTACTCACACAGCTTGTCAGACAAGTCTCCCGCGGTCGGCGGCGTAACCCACGGTGTCTCGAGCTGCACGGTGGCCGTCCACATCGCCAAGGCCCTCGCTCGGCGGCCAAGATTTGGCGGTACGCCCGTGGGTTTCATCAGTGCGGTGAGCACACTCATTCCGATTCCGAATACGGCAGAAAATTGGCGCCGGCGGGAGGCAAAGGAACCTACCGGGGTGAGCGGATCCTCCGGCGGTGCATTGGGCGCGAGAAGGTCGGCCCAGCACCGCTCCACGGCTAAGAGCTCGTGCAGGTGGGTAGACAGTTCAGGGTCGTCACCCATGTCCCAGCGTAGCGAGTAGCTTCAGCAAGTCACGCCGGTCCTGTTCGCCGAACTCGGCGAGAACACGCCGTTCGGCCGCGCGCACACCGGAATTGGTGCGCTTGAGCAGCTCGGCGCCCTCGAACGATAACTCGATGGGCTGTGATCGCCCAGACGGCACAACTGCGGCCCGCACCACTAAGCTGCGCTTCTGCAATCCCCGCACCACCCTGTTCATAGCTTGTGGGGACACGTTGATACCGCGCGCCAACTGCGCATTGGACATGCTGGGCGATTGCGACAACGAGCGCATGCATAGGTACTGAGGGAAGGACAAACCCAGTGGCGTGAGCACCGTGACCGTCACCTCGCTACGCAGCGCCGAAGTTAAGCGGTGCAGAAGGTAGCCCAGCGGCTGGGTTTCAACCCGTTCCACGGATCAGGTCAGGGTGGGGACGACTACGTCGTCGGGAATCTGAACGGTGCGGTCGTGAGTTGGCCAGCCGAAGACGATTGAGCGGAAGACTACATAACCCGGTAGCAGAGAGACCGCATATCCCGTGGCAATGTTCGACGGGGGTGTGCTTGCATTCCTGTGCGTTCAAAGCCAGCAGATCGCTCCGTAGCGTTCCGGTGTCGATTGAGTCCGCGACGTGATCAACGGTTACCGTTCTTGCCGCCAAGACCAGCGCTGCCGTGGTGGTCCAGCCCGGGTAGAGAACGGCCTTGCTGGCACGGGCGATGGCGGCAATGGCGTCGACCGTCACCTCGCCGTACTCCCGCTCTTTCAGCAGCTGCAACGCCGCCTCGAGCCGCTCGGTGTCACGCGCCGACCAAGCGAGAAGACATCAGCATCTGCGATTTGGCACACAGTGACAGGCTAGGCCAACCGCCACCGTGCGGAGGCAAGATAGTTCAGGCACATGAATTTCTTGTTCAGGTAATATTAGGCAAACTTATATCAAGATTGACCGCGGCCACGGCGCCCTCGCTGTGGTTCAACTTATGCGCCACACCAAGATTCGGCCGCGGCAAACAATTCATTGATCGCCTGACACGACTGGGCTGCCACGCGGGCTCCACCGGACGAGACCAATCGCTCCCCATTTGGTGCCAGCGAACCGCGAAGCTGCCACGCGGATCACCTGCCCTCCTTGAAGCGACCCTCGCCACCATTATCTCCTCGTCGAAATCCGCTCCTCGAAAGGCGAAATGAAACACCAGACCGTTCTTCACCATGGCTGGCGCAGCCGTGACGAGACGGAGCCGAGGTTCTGGGGGTTTGCTCCCTCGCCCGGCGAGGTCGGCGCAGAGCGGATGTGCGGAGGCCAAATATCCGCTGAGGACCCAGTCGCTACTTCTCGCCGAAGGCGTCGGCGAAGCTAGTGTTGCCCATACTTTCCCTCTGAGTGGCGTCCAGCGCAGCCAGCAGGCGGGAATTCTCGATGACGATCATCTCCACGTCAGGCCCCTCGTCGGCATAGTGGCGATGCCAGATCCACGGCGGCGTATACACGAAGTCGCCCGCGCTCCACCGGACGCGTTGATCGCCAATCTCCGACCAACCCGAGCCATATCGCACGAAGTGAACCGACTCATGTACGTGTCGATGAAGGTCACTGCCCTCGCCCCCGGGAATCTTCTGCAGAAAAAACTCTACCGAGCGAGCAGGTATTCGTAGGAGCAGCCCAATCTGAGATGGGCTTCCAGTCTCGATCCAGTGCGCGTCGTCGGAGCTAACGACAAGGTGCTCCTCCCCCACGTGCTGGCTGTCGCGGCCTGCTGCTCGTGCCATACTCTTCGAGAATTCATCTATCTCGTCACGGGATAGCGTCATTGAACGGGCTCCTTCGTGTATTTCTTCGTTGAGTCCACAGAATTGTTGGTTGCTGGAAAAGATGACACCCGGTGGAACAATGCGGTGCCAATGGGATTCGTCGTTCGATAACCACAGAAACGTGTAAATGTCATTGCAGGGGGATGCACCCGTCAGCATTCGTCGGCGCGGCTTGAGGTTTGGCTGGGTCAGCTCTGGTTGCTGAGTGCGTTATCGCCCGTCGCAATTGCCGACGGCGAGCCTCGTATGAAATGACCCTGCTTAGGGACATAGATGCCGCCATCGGAGTGAAGGTGCGCTTCGCGGCCTCGCGGCGTCATGCACTGGGAACCACTTTGCGGGGCTTGTCAGGAAGCGTTGAGCAGTCCGCATAGTCTGGGCGCAGACTTGCTTCTTGACTCATTGGGGCTTGCCGTACACCGCAACTACAACTGTGCGGTCGATGGAATTCTCTGACCACACCCCGATCCGGGTGTTTGCACAGTCAGACATGACCGCAAAATCGACCGGGTCGTAATACCACTGGTTGATCAGCTCGATGCCGCTCAACGCGAGTGCTGGAATTATCGCAACGGTTTCAGACACCACGCCGCTGAATCCCGCGGCTTCCGCCCGCACCTGGGGCGTGGAACCATCCGATCCAATGTCGCCGTCGACGTTGCTGTTGGCCAGCGCATCGCGAGCGTGCCACTGGGCAGCGAGCTGGAGGGTCGGACTAATGATGATGTCGTTCGGGCAGCCCGCCTGGCGTTGAATGGTGTAGACATTGGCTACCACGCCGTCATTGAGTCGCTTGTTGTCGCCGTGCGCGGCGGGCGGTATCGGTAGTGCTTGCACGCCAAGTACTGCAACGATACCTAGTGTCAAACGGGGCAGGAGACCGAACGCCGATCCCTCTTTGACCGTCTTCACCCTGCGTGGAGTGGGTACCGAAGCGTCGAATTTGTCACGGCAAGGGCGCTTTTCGTGCATCGAGTTACTCGTAAGCAAATTCATCAGTGTGGCAGTCTGTCGGCGGGCCGGCCGCAGCCTCGTCCCACTGATCGAAAATGGACGGGATCCCACCAGCAGCGGCCGACGGCGCAGCGAGGATCAAGCTCGCCACGGCTCTTCGATCGATGCGCAAGGGGTGCCACTGAGAATTTGGTGTCACACGAACCAAAACTGAAATCGATGTGACGTGCTGATCCCAATCACGCCGGCGACCGGACTTGATCGCGATCTCCGCGCTGATCGCCTGCTGACTCGCCAGGGCGCCGTCGGGATTGCTGCCGATCAACGCTGTCACGGCGCCTACGGTACCGACGACTTCGAGACTAGCGAACCGATGAATTTCACTCAGCGGAAGGGGGCCCGAAATTGGCAGGCATGTTTCGACGCGCAGAACCACTGTCGACTCGTGTCTGCTCAGCATAATCAGCGCCTTGACGAGCGGCTAACCGGCTGACCTGTCCGAGTTGGCCCGCAGGGCCGGGCTGCCGGTTGCCAACACACACCGCCTTGCGGCCGAGTTGGTCGCCGGCTCGCCACCGCCGCGCCGCGGGGACGGGCAACAGTACGTGGTACGCAGGATTTGGAACCACCGGATTGCTGGCGGGGCCGGAAGGCCGCTTGCGCGAGGTGGCTGAACCGTTCTTGCTTGACACGTATATGCAGCTGCCCTCGCCACGGTGCACCTCGCCGCGCGTAATGACGATGAGCTGCTGTACCCGAACGCATGACGCGACGTGCGTCCGTCAGCACCGTCGGCTGCCAGCGCCGATGCACTGCACCGCTGGCTAGGCGCTGGTGGCGCAAGCGACGCGCGCCGTTCAGAACCGGGTGTTCGCCGGCCTAACCCGCATCACGCGATACAACGTCCTCGCGCCGACCGTCCTGTCCTCGCAGACGCGGCCTATCCGTCGCGAAGGAGGGGCCACCACTATCGAGGAAATGTCGCCGAGTGCGTGTTCGCCGGCGGTGCCGGCATCCGTCAGACCGACGCCGCGATAGTCGCCGCGATCGCCGCAGTGGTACCGATGCTGAAGCGTGATCGTCAGCGGCTTCTCGTCGCTCTGCAGGTCGCCGCGCGCAGCGGCGTTTGATCTCACGGATGCAAGCGAGGAGGACCGTCAGAACTCGGCTGCGACATGATGGGACCGCTATCGATCTAGTGCCATGAGGCTACTGATGTGCGCCAGCAGATGGTAGGGGGCATTTCAAGCATGCGTTCCATCAGCTTGTCCGATTGGATTAAGACCGGGTCGTTAGTCGTCGTTGCGCATGCGTCATCAAGGAGTCCGTCGAGTTGTCGTGATTTGCAACGAATCGGTGCATCTCCAAGAAGGTCGAAGTGCTACAGGTTGGGCGCGAATCGGAGTCTCCGCAGCGCTTACGGGATAGACGTCCACGGTTCTCCCCGGCAATGTTCGGCAGAGAGCCAACGCCCTCCGTCAGTTTCGAACATTAAGCGGAGGAGTAGGCGAGTCGGACCGCCTCAAACCCTCAAACTGCCGAACTACCGCCGAAGGAACCGCATACAAGATGACCATCACGACACCGCTCGGATCCGATGCTAGGGCGTGGGCCACCGAGAACCTTCGAGGCTTCTATATGTGTCCTGTCACGCCCCTCACCGACGATTTCGAGCTGGACGAGGACGGTCTGCGGCAGAACATCGACGCGTTTGTGGAGATGGGTTGCACTGGCCTCGTCGTCGGCGGCTTTTTCGCTGAGGGATGGAACATGACACTGGCCGAATGGCAGCGCTACCACGAGGTAGTCGCTGACGCCACCGCCGGCCGCCTTCCCTTGTTTACGATCATTCTGGACTCGTCGGCGTACCAGGCGGTCGAAAGATTACGCTTCGTGGCGTCTCTGGGCTTCACCGGCGCCGAGATAATGAACCCATCGGTTCAGCTCAAGACCGACGACGACGTCGTAGACTACTTCGACTTCGTGGCCCCTGCCACCGGGCTGGCGCTAGTGCTCTACCGGACGCCGGTATCCAGTTTCGTGTACACCCACGACGCCGTCGCTCGCATCGCCGAGCACTCCAACGTCATCGGGATCAAGAATGGCACTTTGAGTTGGACCGACAGCATCGCATTACGCCGCCGCTTCGGGGACCGCCTTGTCATCAGCGAGCCGAATGAGCGCTATTGGGCGCATGATGCTGCGCTCTTCGGGGGTCGGGTGCTTTATGGGGAGCTCTCCCTGATCCTGTACGGGAAACGGCGGCAGGAACTGCACCACTACACCGACCTTGCCTTCGCTGGTGAACTGGCGGGGGCACTGCCTGTGTCGGCGAAGCTGGACGCAATCCGCCAGGTGTACGAAGAGGTGCTCATCGGCCGCATCGCGGCAACGGGTTCCTACGTCGCGGCGATGCCTTATCTGAAGGCGTGGTTCGAGCTGTTGGGGCTTCGTGCCGGCCCGGTACGGCCGCCCGTCAAAGCCCGGCTGTCTGCTCCGGAGCGCGAAGTTCTGCAGGAGAAACTGACGGCCGCGGAGGCCATTTGATGCGCGTCTTGATCCTCGGCGCGGGCGGGCTCGGTTCGGTCCTGGGCGGCTATTTGGCGAACACTGGCGTGGATGTCACCCTGGTCGGTAGGCCGGCGCACACCGAGGCGATCACCCGCGACGGCCTCCGAATCACCGGCCGCCGGGGCGACCTGGTGATCACCGACAACTTGACAGCGGTCAACCAGACCGCCAAGGCCAGTGGACACTTCGATTACCTAGTGTTGGCGGTGAAAGGCAAAGATACGGCGCAGGCGCTGGCAGAGGCTGACAGGCTGCGCGATGTCGTGAGCAGCGCGTTGTCGGTGCAGAACACCGTCGAGAAAGATGCGACTCTCGCCGGGTGGCTTGGGCCGGACCGGGTGATCGGAGCCTCCACGATCGAGGGCGGTACCTTGCTCGAACCGGGCCTCGTACGCAATCACCTAACAGCTGAGGTGACCGCTTACTTTGGGGAACTTGACGGCTCATGCAGTGCGCGCGTCGACGACCTGACGACTGCCTTCACTAACGCCGGCCTTCCTGCAATGGCGGTGGGCAACATAGAGCAGGTCGAGTGGGAAAAGCTCGCGCAGATCGCGCTGGCGGCCGCGTGGTCGGTCACCGCGCTGGGCGCAATCCCTGGCGCCTCGGTCTTCGAGGGCATGGAGGTGCCTGAGGGAGCGATGTACTTCGTCGCGCTGGCGAAGGACCTTCTCGCGGTCTACCGCGCGAAGGGTTACGAGCCGATGAACTTCTTTGCGCCTCTATCCCGTCTCAAGGAACTCGACGCCCTTCCGACGGACGAGGCGATCAAGTTTGTCATCGGACAGGGCAAAGTAATGCGCGAGAAGGGAAGCACGGGCCACCCCTCGATGTACGAGGATGTTCTGCGACGACGTAAGACAGAGGTCGACTTCATGCTGGGCCCTTACGTCGCCGCCGCTGAAGAACTGGGCATGGATGTGCCCACGCTGCGAGTCGCCTACCAGATCATCAAGACCGTCGACGGATTCCTGGCCTAGCCGCTGACGCCGTTCGATGGCGCTGCGCCAAGGCGAATTCAGCTCGCGCGCAAAGTATGTTGGGGAGTGACGCCGAACTTGCGCCGATAGTCCGCGCTGAAGCGACCCAAATGACCAAAGCCCCACTTCATCGCTACGCGAGCAACAGTGACGGCACCCTCGGACGACGCCGCCAGTTCTGCGTGCGCACGGATTAGCCGGACTTCGCGCAGATACGTGAGCGGGGGAACCCCGACGTGCCGCCTGAAGCTCTCTTGAAGAGCGCGGACACCGATACCAACCTCGCGCGCAAGATCGGTTGTCGTCCAACTCCGTTCGGGATGCTCCTCAATCAGATCGAGTGCTGTCCTCAGCACTTTGGGCGGCGGCGCCGCTTGTTGGTCGGCGGCGGCGAGCGCCATGGCCTGGTAATGGGGTTGGGCGAGTAGAAACCCATGCATAAGCAAGTGTTCGAAATGTCGCCCGGTCATCGGATGTTGCACGATGCTCTCAGGGCGAGAGACCTCTCGGTACAATATCGATAGCAGCGCAAGCCAGGCCCGGCTGCTGTCCGCCGTCAGGTTCATGCTATGCGTGATATTCAACGGTCTAATCGCAGGTCTTCCAAGCAAGCCTTCGAGTTCGAGTTCCAGATCCGCGCGGCTGAACTTCACGCATAGCTGGCCACAGTCGGCGGCCCACTTGATGCCAGCAGGACGGCCTGGGAGGAAAACCGCCGCCTGGGTGGGCGTCGCTTGAGCAGTGGCTGAGCCGCACCACGAATCGGCGTGGCTCGTGAGGGGAACGTTGATGTGGTAATCATCGAGCGCAGTCGAATTGACGAGTTCGACATCTGCACCGTACCGAAGATAACCGATGGTCACAGCACCGATGCGGGCGGCGCTGAGCCGGGCATTCAACCGCTGGCCGCGCCCGGAGAAGCGGAGACGGTGCGGCGTGAAAATTTCCGAAGCGAGGTGCTCGGCCGCGCTCAACTGTTCAGTGCATACGGTCTCCCGTCGGCTGAAGTACGATTCCCCGATCTTCGCCGTCGCCGCCATTGGCAACACCTCACTTTCTCGCTGCGGAAAACGCAGCTCGCCGACAGAGTCTGTCGCTCCGCCGAACACCAACGCCGAAGGTCTGGCCCCCTGACCCAGGGTCGTGCGTCACCGCATGCACACAACCATTCTAGTAGAAGAGGGCTCTGTTAAGCAGAGAGGTTTGGAGCGGACACCCGGCGGTGTGGCTGCGGTGATCATGACCGGCACCAGGTTGGACGTGAGGCGTCGTAATGGCACCAGCTTTCATAGCTCCTCGACCTCGCCGTCGGACCAGACAACCTTGGTTCCGTAATCAGGGTGCGCGTAGATGTGCACCTTATACAGATGGTCTAGGTCATCCCACCAAACGCCAGAGCCAGCGCCCACCATCCAGCGCTGCGCGACACGGCCATCAGAGAAAACGCATAGCTCGAATTGCACTTCATCAGGCGCGTTGTAGTTGTCCTTTGCGAAGTCATCTTTCGCGGCTGTTGCAAGCCGACGATAGACGACAGCCGTTCTCATAGCTCAACCTCTAACAATCCCATCACGTCGTCGAGGAGCTATCGGCCTTCTTCTGATGTGAGCCGTTAGCGGCGCTATCGCTGGCGGTCGGCATCGCGTATGGTGATCGCCGCCGACGGGCACTCGTGCGATGCCGCACGGGCCGCGACTACTAGACCAACCGGAATGTCGCCCACCAATGTTTTCGCCTTCCCAGCGGCGTTGATCGCGAAGACGTCTGGCGCGACGTCAACGCACAAACGGTAGCCGCAGCACCGACGTGGATCGATGTCCGCATGGACCATTTGTCCACTCCTCACTAAGTGCGCCCCTCACCGACATGGCTCAAGCGGTCCCAGGCCGAGGCGCCTGCAGTTGTCTTGCAGACGTCCTGCCGACCATCTGTGAATGGGTGAATGAGAAACGATCCGCTACTGCGTTCTCGCGCCACCTCAATCGCGGGGACCGTAGGGGTCCTGAAGAAACCGAGAAAGGCTCTCCTTGGTTTGCCACGACAGACTCTCAAGTTCCAGTGGGTCGAGCTGAATACGGAACCCAAGGCGGGGACTGGCGATCTCCAACCGCTCACCGTTGCGGGTATAGATTTTGTCGACAGTGACGAACGCGAACTCGTTCGCGATGGTCGTTTCCGTGCTGGCATCGCCTGTCACGACTGCACCTTCCTAGGCGTTAAGTGATGCAACCTCAACGTCACCCGTTAAAAGAAGTTAGCCAGGTTGTGGGTACCGACAACGGCGTGATCAAGCACTACCCGTCGGCTCGCTAACCGCAGGCCCACCTCACTGCGGCGGATGACATCGTGGCGCTCCGCAGAGATGAGGTCGTGCTTCGGACTGTCCCCCCTGTTTCGGAACACAAGGAGATTGGAGCGGACATCGTATTCGTCCGTCCCTGTCCCGGGCTGTACCCGCACATTCGACACGTGGTGTCGGATCCGTGAGGGCGGATCTTCTGCCCATGCGTATTCGGTGTCCAGACGTAGCACCCGCAGCTGCAAGCCTGCGTAGTCGTCGTCCCAGTGGGTCATTGTCGTCGAATTTCCGTCGCCGTTGGCGCGTTCTCTGCTCATGCGCAACGGGATGATGTACCGGATATCTTCGGCACACAATTCCAGCCAATCGTGAAACCGGCCGTCGTTTAACAGTTCCGCCTCTTGAAACAGAAAATTCTCCATCTCACTGCGGAGAAGAATCTGTTGTTCGACCATCGCTACCATGGAACACCATCCTTTATGACTCGCTTGAAATCGATTGCGCGGCCAGCACATACCCGATGCCTCATCAGGCGACCTCGTCCGCACCGGTCAGAGACTGCGCGCGCAGTTGGGGCCCAGTTTCGCTGGCGTCGTCGCCCGAGTCGGTGAGCAACTCCAGCAGGCGACCCCAGAATTCGCGTTGGTTACGCTCCGCGTACCCGCTGGACAGGGGACGACCGGGCCCCTTCCAAGTGTCGTCGCTCGTCAGCACACCCATGCCCATTTCGAAGTTGAGCATCTGGCTGCCTGCGAGAAGGCCTTGCGTTCCCGCAGTGATGGAGCGCCAGGTCTCGGCGTCGTCCTGTTCGAACACCCCGGAAATGCCGAAGGTTCGCACGTAGGTTTCATACGACTGCTGTTTGAACTCTTCGTCGGCGTCCTTCTCGACGAGGAACCACGACCAAACTTCCATCGCGTCGTGTGACAGTGGCCGCCACAGCCGAAACGTCAACATCGGCACCGGCATTGACTTGTTGTCCTTACCGATGAGGACGTTGAGGAATGAGAGGTTCGGAAAGATCGTGCCGTGAATGAAGGCCGTACCTTGCAGCATGTCTGCGTGATCCTGGTCGCCATAAGCCTCGGCGAGCCCGTCGACGACCTCTCGTGGATAGTTCATAAAGGGCGGCAACGGTTGGCCGGGTGGCACCCCGAGGACGCCGAGGCCGTGACCGTTGGAGAGACTGATATGGGCCGGTTGCGATGCAAATTTTGGATCGGGCGGAGCAAGACCGAGTTCCACCGCCGATCGGTGCGTCATCAACGTGTGGTAGGCGTCCCCGACGAAGTTGTCTGCGCCGAGCTTCCAGTTGGAGTCGATGATCCAACGCTGCGGCTCGCCACGCACCTCCAGTCCACCCTGGGTCTTCTTCGTGATGAGGTCCAGATACCACGCCATATCGCCCAGGTAGTCGACGAGAGGTGCTGCCTTCTCGTCTAGGCAACCGAAGATCAATCCACCATAGTTCTCGAGGCGCGGAACCTGGGTCAAACTCCACTCGTTTTTGTCCATCTCGACCCCGTAGACCTCTTTTTGCGCCGGCACGCCGGCCAGAGTTCCGGTGTTGCGGTAGGTCCAGCCGTGATACGGGCAGCGGAAGTGGGAGGTATTGCCCATCTCCGTACGGCACAGTTGTGTCCCGCGGTGCCGACACGAATTAGCCATCGCGCGCACTTCGCCGTCCTCGCCGCGGACAACGATGATTGAACCGCCGCCTAGATATCGCACCACGTAATCGCCTGCCTCGGGTACCTCCGTCTCGTGGGCCAGGAATTGCCAGCACGTCCCGAAAACTCGCTGCGCTTCGAGCTTGTGAACTTCCGCGTTGGCGACCAATCCAGCGGGCAGACGACCCTTTGCAAGGCTTTCTTGACCCGCTGCGATCAGCTGCTGGATGTCGTTCTTATCTCCGACAATGGACATATCATCTCCTACGTTTCTTGGACTGGCTGGATAAAAATCTCTGTTTTAACTCGAATCCGAAAAAGATTGCTATTGATAATCCAATTCAAACCGCTTTCGGTTCGCATAGCCGATCCTGGGGTCTACCCGATGGTGATGATTCATCGAGCTCCCCTTTCCGTGCGCTGGTGATTGAGCTTTGACAGATGGTTTTCTGAATACGGTGTTCATGTTGTTGCGGCTTCGAGTGCTCCTGGTGGTGTTTGGGCGACCATCTGGTGGCCCCACACACTGGGTCGGTC
>NZ_MVIM01000034.1 GCF_002086795.1 Mycolicibacterium tusciae
CACTGTTGCCGGCCGTATCGCGGGGCTGTTGGTGCAGGCGGGTGATGTGGCCGCCGATCGTGCCGAGGCGGCCGCCGTCGCGGCCGCCGACGAGGCCCTGGCCGACGCTGCGGCCAGGCTGAGCCGTTGGGGGTCGCGGCGGTGATCATCAAGCGCACGCGCGGCGTGCACGCAGGCAAGGCATTGGCCTACGACTACGGGCCGGGGCGGGCGATGGAGCACCACAACCCCCGACGTGTCGCGGGCACCGTTGCCGGTCGGGATTGGCGCGCCAGGGCGCGCACCATGCAGACCAAGATCCGCGACGACGGGGACAACGTGTCAGGCAAGCGAGGCCGCGTGATCCGGTTGGCGGTCGCGGCCGCGCCAGAGGACCGGGTGCTGTCCGATCGCGATTGGTCCACCATTGCGTCGCGGGTGGTGGGAGAGTTCACCGGCAATGCTGATGGCTTCGCCTGGGAGGCAGTGCGCCACGACCCGCGCCACATTCACATCACCTTGTTGCAACGTGGCCATGACGGCCGCCTGCTGTCGGAAAGCCACGATTACCGCCGCTTCGGGCGCATCAGTGACGGCATTGAGCGCGATTACGAGTTGACCCGACTGGAGCGCGGCGCGAAGCGCAACAGAGCCGCGCAACGGCCGTCCGCGGAGCGTGCTCCGCAGACGCGGCGACCCGAACGGGAACAGCCGACCCGCGATGACCGGATGGCGGCCGCTCGAGAAGAAGCAAAGCGCCGCGAGCAGCAGCGCCAGCAGCGGCGAGCACGTGACGCTCAGGAACGCGGTGGCCGTGAGCGATAACCCGCGGTGTCTCTACATCGCGTTAGCGTCAGAAGCCCGTTCGTGGAGATGAAGGGACACCCAACGATGGACGATGAAATGACCTTCAAAGTCGCAGTGCCACGCGACGCCAAGGGGCGAGTCCTGCTCTCTGATTCCGAGTGGTCGGCGCGGCTCGATAGCGCGATCGAGCACGCTACAGAGAATGAGGGCGGTGCCGGGGCCTGGGGCTTTGTCCGAGTGCAGGGACACGATGAGGACGGCAACGCTTTGATCAAACTACGGCGGTTCCGCCCTGGGGAACGGCCGCTACCGGCCGGACCCGTCGAAGAGCGACCGGCCGTCACGGCCGCTCGGGCGGAGGCTGCGCGGCGCGACGAGCAACGTCGTCAGACCCGCGAGCAGAATCAGCGCGGCGGGTACGAACGATGAATACCACCGACGACGACACCGACGAGGACGACCGGCTGATCATCACGGCCGCGGCCGGGGCTGCGGCCCTGATGGTGGGGTTCGTTGCATGGACCAATCGGTTCGCGGTGCTGGCGGCGCTGACGCCCTATGGCCTCACCGAGGCGAACCGCACTCCGTTTCACGGCGACCCGTTCCGGCCCGAAGTGATAACGGACTGGCGGCCCGCGGCTGGGTGGCATCTCACTGCAAGCGGTTGGGTGGCGTTGGCGGTCGTGACTACGGGGTTACTCGGGTTGATCGTGGGTGTGGGCGCGGTGGCGGCGTGGGTGCGGTGGTGGCGGCGCGGCGGAACCGATGAGGTGCCCCCGATACCGGCGGCCGCAGTCGCGGCGGTCGCGGCGGCCGCCGGATTGGCCGTCGCGCTGTTTTTTGTGCCGGGGCGGCTCTGGCTGGCGGTCCTAGCGGCGGCGGTCCTTGCTGCGGCCGCTTGGCGGCGGACGGCTACGGTGGGCCGCCGCTACCGCCTGGCCACCACATTCGCCGGGCGCGCAGACCAGGTGCTCGGACACGGGCACCCTGGCCCCGGTCGTGTCCGAGCCCGCGGCTGGCGAGTCGATGACGAGCACGGTGGCGAATATCCGGCCAAGATCGAGGCAACCTGCGGGCCGGGCTGGCAGCACGCTCCTAGTGAACTTGCCGCCCTGGGCCACTACGCCTACGAACTCGGATGGCCCGGCTACGAGTGGCGTTATGACCCGATGCGGAAACGGGTTACCGGTCTGGCAGCGCTGTCATGAGGGGGGCGTCCTGATGGGAAATCAACGAGCGTGGGGGCCGTCGCACAACCCCAAGTTGCCTGGCGGTGTGCAGCTCGGGAAAACCGGCGGGTATTGGTGGGCCATCGCCGCGGGGTCCGTGCTCGCCGCCCCGCTGCTCATCCGTACTACGACCGGCCAAAGCGCGGACGGACAATCAGCCTGGCTAGTCATCGCCGTGATGTCGGTGGCGGCGGCAGGAGTTGGCGCGGGTGAACGTCGGCGGGACTTGCGGTTGGCCTCCGGGCGGTGGGCTCTGTTCGGGGTGGCCACCCTCGCCGCGTTGGCGGCGGCGTGGGGGATACCCGCGACCGCGTACCTGATCGGGTATTACGGGTGGCCGCGTTACGTTCAGTACCGACAGCGCAGCAAATCACGCGTACCGGCCGCCGGCCACGGTTCAAAAAATGAAAAAAGGTTTGGTGCAACACTTTTCACTACAGAACGACGAGGCTCATCGGAGACAAGCAAACTCCCAGCCCGCCCCGGCGGGTACTTTGGCGTCAACGATCGAGGCCAGCCGGTCACGGCCTCTGCGCGCGGTGCCGCCCTGGTGATCGGACCGCCCGAGTCTGGCAAGACGCAGGGCGTCATCATGCCGTCTGTGGCCTTCGCCCCTGCCGCGTGCGTCAGCACCTCCATGAAGGCCGAAGTGCTGGCCGCAACCATGGCCGCACGGCAGCAGCGCGGCCGGTGCTGGCTGTTCGATCCCGGCGGCGCGCCGCCACCGGCCGGAGTGATCGCACTCCGCTGGAATCCGCTCTGCGACGTAACTGGCTGGGACGCGGCCCGCTCGGCGGCCGCGCGCCTGACTGGCCCCGCTCGCGGAAATGCCGGTGCGTCCCACGAAGGTGATCACTGGGTGGACCGTGCCGAAACATGGCTCTCGGTACTGCTGTTCGCCGCCAAACTCTCCCAGCCGGGCGGCGACATTACTTCCTTGGCTCGCTGGTGCATGTCGCCTACCGCGACCGGCCCCGAGGCCGAAGCCGTGCTAATCGTCGCCCAGGAGGACGGTATCGACGGCGCAGACATCGCCGCGACCCTGCTGGATTCGATGCTCGCCGTCCCCGACAAGGAACGTGAGTCGATCGCCTCCACCCTGGCGCGCGTCATGAACATCTACACGTCCAGCGCAGCGCTACGCGCCGGGATCGACCCGAACTTCGATGTCCAGGCCTTTGTCCGCAGTACCGATACCGTCTACATCACCGCACCCGTTGATCGCCAGCGCGATTACGCGCCGCTCATCGCCGGATTCTTGGAATCAATCCGACTGGCGCAGTATCACCGCCGCCAGGACGTCGACCTGGGGCGCGAGACACAAGATGCGCCGGTGACGTTCGTCCTCGATGAGGCAGCCAACACCGCACCGATCCCGCTACCCAACATCGTCTCCGAGGCGGGCGGCCAAGGCCTGCACCTGGTGGTGGCCTTCCAAGACCTCTCACAGGCGCGCGCCCGCTGGGGCCGCGCCGCCGAGGGCTTCATGACCCTATTTCCAGAGAAACTGATCCTCACCGGCATGAACGACAAGCAGACCGCGGACCTCTTATCGGCCATGTCAGGGCACTACGACCGGATGACCATCAGCGTCAGCGCGCCCGGTCGCACCCGCAACCGCCGCGGCGGCACCAGCCGATCCGAACCTGGCTACTCCTACACCAGCACCCGCACACCCGTACTCAGCGATGCCGACATCACCGGGATTCCCCTTGGCCGTGGCCTCCACTGGTCACCACGCGGCTGGGAGCTGCTCACCCTCAACCCATGGTGGAAGCAGCGCAGTGCGTACGGTCTTTAGGCTCCCGCCCGACCCCTGCGGGCTCGGTTGGGTCCGAAATGTCTTACCCCACAGGGAGGATGAGCCACTATGACCGAACGGGATGCATGGCTGGAGCGGTACGCCGACGACTACGAGACGCCCGAGGCGGCCGCCGAGGGTTTCCGTCAGTACAAGGCAAATCAGGCTCGATTAACTGCCGTTGCTGACGGCCTCGCGCAGCCCATGCGCTGCCCAGCTTGCCAGTGCGTCGGCGCGACAGAGGATGGCGAGACGTTGCAGTGTTTGCAATGCGGGCACCGGTTCTAGTCTTGTGACGATCCTCGGTTATGCGCGCGTCTCCACCGCGCACCAGAGTGTCGACATGCAAGTGCAAGCATTGAACTCAGCTGGTGCGGAACGTATTTGGACAGAACAGATGTCGGGAGGAAGGGACGACCGCCCCGAATTGGCGGCGCTACTGGACTACGCGCGGCCCGGCGACGTGCTGATGGTTTGGCGACTTGACCGGCTCGGCCGATCCCTGCCCCATCTGCTGCGCGTCGTCGAGGACCTGGACGCCCGAGGCGTCGAGTTCCGCTCCTTGACGGAAGCGATCGACACCACCACCGCAGGCGGCCGCCTGGTGTTCCACGTGTTCGCCGCCGTCGCCCAGTTCGAGAGGGCGCTAGCGGTCGAGCGGTCGACGGCAGGGGTGGCGGCCGCCAGGGCGGCCGGACGAGTGCCAGGCCGTCCGAAACTGTCCGCCGAGACCGTCGAGGCGGTGCGCAAGCTCGATCAGGCAGGCACGTCACGAACGAATATCTCTCGCTCGCTTGGTATTTCACGGTCAAGCGTCTACCGGGCACTGGTGCCGTAATTCAGCCGGCCTTTTCCGGCTCGGCTCCTCCCCCGATCTTGGATTCTGCCGCGGGCGGGTGTGCTGTCAAGGCTCGGCCTTCGGCCGACCGCCGCGGCGGCTTCGGCCTTGACAGCACACCCGCTCAAGCGCGGACACTGGCCTATATCGGGGAAGGGCAGCAGGTGGGTCACGACGTGGCCGCAGGTCACGAACGTCGGATCGGAGCGGTTTGACAGCTACTACGACGCGTGAGGAAGGGGCACCGAGCCCGGAACTGGCTCGGTAGGCCATCGACGCGGCCGAAAGATGCCCTCAGGCGGCCCGAGGGCAGCCACTACGTCATCCCAGTCACGGACGACGGGATGGTCGCCACCGGCCTGTCTGACCAGATCGCACGCGATCATCAGGAACGCGACGTGCCGGTTCGTGGTGATCTCGGGCTCGGTGTCCTGGTCCCAGGTCCAGGCCGGATCCCAATCCTTTCCCGAAGCGATGCACAGTCGTTCCGCCGATGCGCGAATTGCGCGGGCCAGCCGCGGCTCAGCCGCCGCCGGGGGGTATTGGTGCTCGATGACGAGTTGATCCCAGCCGGTGACCGTGAAGTCCTCGCCGTCTTCGCCAAGTTCGACGTTGTCGGGGTGCTGGGTGCGGCTCATTTCGCATACGACGGTCGTGGGCGCGGGGTGGGCGGGGTACCACCCGCCATCGGCCATATAGGCCCGGATGGAGCCGTGGCCGTCCTCAGCGTGGACGAGGTACCAATGTCCGGCTTGCAACTGCGGTTGTGACACGATGGATCATCCTCCTACCTGCGGGAATGTCGATGCAGACATGCTATCGGCAGCCGCCGACGATTAGCACCGCCCAAGGGTGCGGGCATGAAAAAACCCGCCCCCAGTAGGGGCGGGTGGTATGACGCAATTATGCAACGCGCCTTGCGCGGGCGCAATTCCCCTCCCCTGTCGGGTTTGTCACCACGGCCCCGGCTTGGACACACCCCCGGCCGGGTCGGACAGTTGGCAGGCCTGAAAGTCGGCCGCGGCGAGTTGGTACCACCAGTGATTACCAACCCCGTCCGCAGGTGAGCCACGCAGCTTGCCCGCGGTGTGGCTGCGAGTTGGGTTCACGGTCCCGACCGGGACGCGATCGCGCGCGGTCTGCACCGGGAACTGCAGGTCACTGTCGTTGCTGATCATCACGGCCGCGTCGATGCGCTGTTCGAGCACGTCAAGCAGCAAATGCGCCGCAACGTTCACGTCCGAGCCTTTCTCCTCGCGCCGGGCCACCGACGCCATGAACACCGCGCCAGGGTCGTCCTGACCGGCAGCGTCCTTGACCATCACCGGCCCGCCAGGGTGCACCAGGACCGGGCGGCCGTTGCGGTCAGGAGTGGCCAGAGGAGCCCGCGCCACGCGGTGCACGTAGTTGCCCAGCTCGATGCGGTCGGCCGTCTGGGAGCGCCGCAGAGCCCGCAAATAAGCGTCCTGCTCACGGTTGCCCACCGGGTTGTCCGCGCCGGAAATGACCGCCGTGCAGTAGACCACCCGCTCAATGGTGGCTCCGGTCCAGGTCGAGTGACCGGCGACCACGCGGGCCGCCAAGGCGCGCACGTCGAGCCAACGCCAGCCCACCGTGCCTTTCCCGCACAGCCCGCGGCCGCCGTAGTAGAGATTGAATCCGTCGATGTACACACCCACTCGCATGGGCAGAACGCTAACGGGTGTGCGTGCACGGTGCCCTGACCAGCGGAATTGTCTCACCCAGCAACAGCCGCTGAGCAATTCGACCAGGTGTCGCACTCAGGCGTCAGACTTTATGCCCATGACGAAGTCACTCCAATTGATCACCCGTCCGCCATCTCGATCACTGCCGTTGATGGCCGCCGCTGCTGCGGTGTCGCTCATCGTTTCGGCCTGTGGCGCAACGCAGGCCGTCGACAACTTGGCAGAAACCGCGGCCTTTCCGAAGCCGTTCTTCCCCCCGTACGGAACGGCCACGAATCTCGCGGGGAACATCACCAAGGAGACCCCTGTCTACGCCGGGCCGGGAAGCGCGAGTGAGTGGTCTGGCGCTCGGATCTGGACACTGACCCCCGGAACTCGTGTCACCGCCATTTGCCAGGAAACGAGCCGAGCCGTCTACGCTTCGGATTCGTATACCTCCGTCTCGTGGGCTCCGGGCAAATCCGGCTTCATCTACCGCGGCGGCCTCGAAATCGCCACTCGCACCCCGGACACCAACGAATCCGTATCTGCCGCTGCACTGAAACCGTGCGGCGGTTAGACCCCTCACAACAGGGAACCGCGCTAGCCGCAATATCGATCGAGCCCAACCGAGCCCGCAGGGGTCGGGCGGGAGCCCCACGTGTGTCAAATCTCCCCGTACCGGCTGGGCGGTTCAGACACACGGTTATGGGACACACGCGGGTTGTATCGCTGCATGTGGCCTTGGCCGTTATGTGGCGGGGTTCTGTCGCCGCTTCGTGAGTTCCCTGATGATCGGGCGAATCGTCCCGTGGGTCGATGCCTCTGTGACACGCTCCGCGTGCCGATCCCTCTGTGACGGGTTCCGCGTGCCGATCCCCTGCGGGACGACCGGTGGTGACTTGCGCGACGTCGTCCATCGACGCCGTGCCGTCCCGCGGTTTGTCCGGCTACACGCGAGCTGCTGCGACAGCGTGCATCGTTAGCGACATGGTGAATCGTCCCTGGCGGGCGGCGTCGTGGGCGGTGGTGACGAACCGGTCGAGTTCATTCGCGTCGAGCTCGCCTGCGTCGATGACGTCCTGGGCGAGCTCGCGCATCGAGAAGCAGCCGTCGGGCGCGGGGGACGAGTCGGGGTCCCAGCTCGACCAGACCTGGGTCGCCTGCGTCGAGACGATCTCGCGGAAGCCGGCCGCGCGGGCCAGGTCGGGGAGACGACGGCCGATGCGGGAGGGTCGGGCGCGCTCGACGCCCACGGTCCGCCGCACGGCGTCGGCGAGGTCGTCGGCGCCGACGTCGAGCCGGAGTGACCCCCAGTCGGTGTCGATGAGCGAGAGCCGTCCACCCGATCGCAGCACCCGCGCCAGCTCAGTGACGGCTGCCTGCGGGTCGGGGAGCCACTGGAGGACACGTTCGCTGCGGGCGACATCGAACGACCCGGACGGTACGTCGAGGGCCTGCGCGTCGCCGACCGCGAAGCGCGCCGGGCAGGCGGCGTCCCAGCTCAATCGGGCTGCGTCGAGCATGGCTGCGCTGGCGTCGAGGCCGATGACCTCACCGGTTGGTCCCAGGTCGTCCGCGAGCGCGCGGGCCGCGTCGCCGAGACCGCAGCCGACGTCGAGGAGCCGATCCCCCGTGGTCAGCCGCAGGTGGTCGCGCTCCCATGCCCGGAGGTCGACAGTCGCGCTCCAGCCGGCGTTGGCAATCATGCCCGCGAGCAAGACTCCCGGGTCTGGGGATGCGTCCACCCGCTGGTAGCCCAGCGGGTAGACGTCGTCAGTACTCACCGACGAAGGTTAGACCGGAGTGGTGCGGACAGAGGGCGGTAGACGACGTCGGCCGCACGTTGATACGTCACTCGCGGCATCCATCGCCGGATAGGGATCGCGCACTGGTCACGCTCCGCGTGGCAATCAGCTACCTGTCCACCGCCCCAGGATGCGTTCGCCTCCATCGGCCTTACCGACGTACTGCTTCCCGTTGGAGGAGTCAGCGATGAGATAGATGCCCTGAACCTCCGACAGCGCGGCGCGCCAGTCGGCATAGCGATGGCCCTCGCGGTGGCTGTAGCATGGCGCAATGCTGTCTGTGGCTTTCGTCGGAGGTCCTACTGGAGCGTGGCAGGTGGAGCGGGTCGCCGCTGTCGTCGGGCGCGCGCTTCCTGCCGTTCCACGTCTGGAAGTGGTGGAGGGGAAGGAGGACCTCGCCGGCACGCCCACCTGGATCCTGCGTGGAGTCACGAGCAACCTCCGTTATACCCGTCAGGACGAGGCGGTTTCACTCGCGGCGCGGCAGGAGCCGCTGGGACGAGCGCCAGCCACGCGCGCGGCCCTGATTCCGATCACGAAGTCAGATGCATGGTGGCAGCTTGCTCAGGATGCACGCCGGGAGATCTTGGAGGAGAGCTCGCATCACATCGCTGTCGGTCTGGAGTATCTGCCCGCGATCGCACGGCGGCTGCATCACGGTCGGGATCTGGGCGCTGAGTTCGACTTCCTGACGTGGTTCGAGTATCGGCCTGAGGACTCGGATGCCTTCGAGGACCTGGTTCATCGACTGCGCAAGACGCCGGAGTGGACCTTCATTGCACGAGAGATCGACATCCGACTGTCGCGGTAGTTGCGTTATTGGGAGCCACATCGGCCGTGGAGATGTGTCGAGTCTCGTGGCACTTGGGTGACGATCCCGTCTGAACTCTTTGCGGCGGCTCGGACAGTTTCGGTGTGCGAGGCCGTGTCGAGGTGAGCGTGCCGGTGGAGGCTTCGACCAGCTGCGGCATCTGCTTGTATCCCTTGATCCGGCGGAAGGAACGCTCGGCGTTGACAGGTTCCGCCCTCTCCCGCAGCTCGTGGTGCGTCAGCCGCACGCGGTCGAAACCCGGGAAGGGAACCGTGTCCCGGTCGGCGATCTCCAGCACTGGCAGGTTCTTGGCGCCGGTGGCCCTTCGGTGCCAGTTCCTCGGGCTCGCCCACTCCACCATAAGCCGATCCCTCTGCGTATCAAACCCGAGCGGCGCGGCCTGCGCGATCTTTTCAATCGCCGCGGCGGAACAGCGCGTCGGTCACGGATGTCGCGGCCTCGGCGGCGGTGGCCTTGAGGTCACGGGATGCCCGTCCCTCGATCCCTACGGACCCTGCGGTGTGAGTATGAGTTTCCCGGTGACTGCGCCTGCCTCCAGTGCTCGGTGGGCATCTGCCGCGTGCGTTAGCGGCAGGGCGGTGACCTCGGGGGCCAGGTCACCGCGTTGCAGCAGGCCAATCAGATGGGACAGGTCCGCTCGGAAGTGATCGGGGCGCCTTGTCGCCTTGCCCCGCCGACCGGCGATGACATAGAGCCGCACGGACGGGCCAGGGGTCGTCTTGGCGCGTGCTAACGCGAATGCGTGCCGCAGCAGAGCGGGCAGCCTGCCCAGCCCATTGTCCACGGCGAAGGACATCCCGTAGCTCACAACGATGCCTTTTGGCGCGGTGACTCGGCGCGAACTCCTGAGGTGCGGTCCTCCGACCGGATCGAACGTCGCTGAGACCCCAGCGGGCTCGTGCTGCAGCACTTGGGCGACTACGTCTCCCCGACACCTGTCGATCGCTCTCGCTTGACGTGCGCTGATCGCTTCTGTGCGCTGACCTGATGCGATCCCGATCGCCCGGATCCCTTGGATGGCGGCGAGTTCGAGAAGTGCGGTGCCGACTCCGCCGGCCGCCCCGTACACCAAGACCGCCGCTCCCGGGGTGACCTGGGCAACGCGGTTCAGCAGTTGGTAGGCCGTCACGTAGTTGAGCACCAGCGCCGTCACCTCCGCTGCTGCCAGCTCCTCCGGCACGGGGACCGTCAGGTCAGTGGTGGCAAGGACGTGGGTGCTGTATCCGCCGGTCACAGTCAGGGCGGCGACACGGTCTCCGGGCTGGAGCGTCGCCACAGCGGATCCGACCTCGAGGACCCGGCCGACGACGTCGTACCCGGGCGTGAACGGCAGCCGAGGCGTCTCGGGGTAGATCCCTCGGCGCATGAGAACGTCGGCGTAGGCAACACCCGCGGCTTCTACCTCGATGAGAACCTCGCCAGCTGCTGGGCAGGGAAGCGGGATCTGCTGCGCAACGAGCGTGTCGGCGCCGCCGTGTTGTCGGATGACTACCCGCGTGGCTGTCATGGCCGGAGCGAATCGAGGAAGGCGTCGACATGCCCGGCAAGCCGAGCTGGCGTCAGCAAGTCTGGTGCGATCATGGCGTGCAGGCCCAGTCCGTCCAGGAGAGCAGCCAGTCGTAGTGCTGTGTCAACTGTGTCCAGCTCCGCGGCGAGCTCGCCAGTATTGACGGCCTGCTCAAGCAGTGTTGCCAGCAATGAGCGCCAGTTGTCGAGGCGCTCTCGTTGTTCAGCCAGTGCCTGCTCAGTCGTGAGGATCTGTCCCCACAAGGCCACCCATGCCGACCACTCCAGCCGCCGTTCGGGGACGACGGGCAACAGTTCCAACGCGACGGAGCGCACAGCTTCGAGGCCCGAGTTTTGGTCCAGCACGGCGAGCATCCGGTGCACCCCGCGCTCGACCGCGGTGGAGACCGCTGCGTGTAGGAGCTCAGTCTTCCCGCCGGGGAAGTAGTGGTGCAGCAGACCTGCGGACACTCCCGCCTGCTGCGCCACCCCGCGGACAGTCAGTCCGTCGACGCCCCGATCGTCGAGCACGGCAAGCACGGCACTCACGATCTCGTCACGTCGCTCAGCGACATCTACAAGCTTTGGCACGTATCTATCTTGGACGGACGTCCCGGTCAAAAGTCAACGGTTCGGCACCACCTTCCATCAACCACATATGTGAGACGGCTGCTCATCCGAGCGACGGCTGTCGTGATGAATTGGCGCGCCGAGCGCCAGAAGTCGGTACCGGCCCGTCCATCCCATAAGCGGAACCCGTTGCGGAGGCGGTGCAGGTCATCGGCGGAAACCCACGCCCGAATGTTCGCAAGACCGCCCGAGAAGGGTTGTCCGGTGACGGTGCGTCATATGGGACGGCCTGTCGTCCCGTAAACGAACGATTCCGCTACAGCCGCGACGAGGGATCGTCGCCCTCTTCAGGATGCTTGACGCTTCGCGGTTCTCGGCCGATGCCGTCTGTAGCGAAACTCAGTGCCGGATTCTATGGCTCGATACTTCCCGTGCTGGATGAGTATCGCTACAGTCAGCATCATGGGGCATCTGCTGGGTTATGCGCGTGTGTCGACGACTGATCAGGACGCTGCGCTGCAGATCGATGCGCTGACTGCGGCCGGGTGTTATCGGGTCTTCGTCGACACGATCTCTGGCTCCCTGGATCACCGGCCCGAGCTGGAGAAGCTGATGGACCAGCTGCGCCCGGGGGACACGCTGGTGGTGTGGCGGCTGGACCGGTTGGGTCGCTCGATCAGGCATCTCATCGACCAGCTGCAGGTCCTGTCCGAGCAGGGCGTGGGGTTCCGCTCCTTGCAGGAGACGATCGACACGACCTCCTCGGGCGGGCGGCTGGTGTTCCACGTCTTCGCCGCGCTGGCCGAGTTCGAGCGTGACCTGATCCGTGAGCGCACCAACGCAGGACTGGCCGCTGCCCGGGCCCGTGGCCGCAAAGGCGGGCGACCGCCCGCACTGTCGCCGGACCAGGTCAAGGCGGCGCGTCGGATGTATCAGCAGAAGGAGATGACGGTGGCGCAGATCGGTGCGGTCTTGGGCGTCAGCCGCGCCACCATCTACCGCGTGCTCAACCGCCAAAGTGTCCCAGTGGTCGAACCACGACAGTCGAGAAGCGCCGTGTAGGTCATGGACGCGGCCGGGCGCTGGGAGATCCTCAGGCTTCACGTCGAGGACCAGATCTCGCTCGCCGCCCTGGCCCGTGACACCGGGATCGGGCTGCGCACGCTGGAGCGGTGGCACGCCCGCTACCGCACCGAGGGATACGCAAGCCTCGATAGGCGGCAGCGTGCTGATGCCGGCAGCCGCCGCCTGCCCGCCGAGCTCGTGTCGTTGGTCGAAGGGCTGGCGTTGAGGAAGCCTCGGCCGGCGATCATCACCATCCACCGCAAGGTCAGCACCATCTGCGAGGAGCAGGGATGGCCCGTGCCCTCTTATGGCGTCGTGCGCGCGATCATCGCCGACCTCGATCCGGGCATGGTCACCCTGGCCCTGGAAGGGCCGACGTCCTACCGAGACAAGTACGAGATCGCGCTGCGCCGACAGGCCGAGCGGCCGAACGCGATGTGGCAGGCCGATCACACCCTGCTCGATGTCCTCGTGGTGGGCACCGACGGCAAGCCCGCCCGGCCGTGGCTGACGACGATCATCGATGACTGCTCGCGCGCTATCTGCGGCTACACCGTGTTCCTCGGTGCGCCCTCGGCGATGAACACCGCGCTGGCGCTGCGCCAGGCGATCTGGCACAAGACCGACCTCGCCTGGCCGATGTGCGGCCTGCCCGATGTGCTCTACGTCGATCACGGCAGCGACTTCATCAGCAACCAACTCACCGGCACAGCCGTGGACTTGCATATCCGGCTCATCCACTCTGCCGTCGCGCGCCCGCAGGGTCGCGGCAAGGTGGAGAGGTTCTTCGGGACCGTGAACACCGAGCTGCTGGCTGGTCTACCTGGGTACATCGCCGAGGGTCACCCATGGCCAACGCCGAAGCTGTCCCTGGCTGAACTTGACGCTGCGCTGGAAGAGTTCGTAATCACCTACAACGACCGAGCTCACAGCGAACTCGGCACCTCCCCGCGCGCTGCGTGGATCGCTGAGGGCTGGCTGCCGCGAATGCCCGAGAGCCTGGAAGACCTCGACGGGCTCCTGCTCACCGTCGCCCAGACCAGGGTCGTGCGCCGCGATGGCATCCACTTCCAGGGCCTGCGCTACATCTCGCCCACCTTGGCCGGCTATGTCGGCCGGTCGGTGGTGATCCGCTACGACCCCAGGGACATCACCGAGGTCCGCGTGTTCGACCACGAGGAGTTCGTCTGCAAGGCCATCAACCAAGACCACCACGACCAGAAGGTCAGTCTCAAGGAGGTCCAGGCAGCCCGCAACGCCCGTCGCCGGGCGTTGCGGGAGGGCATCAACGAGCGGATCGCCGTCGTGGCCACCCACACCACCGAAACGCCACCAGCGACCCAGGCGCCGCCATCGGCGACACGGCGGAACTTGAAGGTCTACAGAGAGGACCTGAGGTGAGTCAGCGCTTCATCGTGACCAAAGAACACCGCCGCTTCACCGAGTTCGCCGACGCCGTGCGACGCGGGCACACCATCGGCCTGTGCTTCGGACCAGCCGGCGTGGGCAAGACGCTCTCGGCGCGCCGCTACGCCCGCTGGGACAAGGTCCACGACCTGCTGACCTACTGGGGACCGCGCTCCGACAGTGACGCGCAGGTCTACGCTGCGCTGGCCAAGAGCCGCACCGTGCTCTACACCCCCAGCGTGCTGACCACCCCACGAGCCTTGAAGGACGAACTCGACCAGGTCATCACCCGCACCAACATCTGCATCGAGCAGCACCTCGCGCCGGCCGGGCAGGTCACGCCAGAGACGCGCGGGTGGCGCCACAGCAGGAACTACGTGGAGCTGGTCATCGTCGATGAGTCCGAACGCCTCCGCCCCACCGCACTGGAACTGCTGCGAGACCGCTACGACCGCGACAACATCGCCCTCATCCTGATCGGCATGCCCGGTCTGGAGAAGCAGTTCAGCCACTACCCCCAGTTCTACAGCCGCGTCGGCTTCGCCCACCAGTACCGGCCCCTGGGCAAAGAGGAACTGCTCTTCGTCCTGCAACGGCATTGGCGCGCCCTCGCCAAGACCCTCGACCCAGAGGACTTCACCGACGCCCAAGCCATCGCCGCCATCGCCCGGATCACCCGAGGTAACTTCCGACTCCTGGAACGACTCTTCCCCCAGATCGAGCGCGTCCTGAAGATCAACGAACTCCACACCATCACCAACGACGTCATCGAAGCCGCCGCCAGCACCCTTGTCATCGGCGTCAGCTGACTGGCCGCCACACACCACCGATAGAACCCCGCCACTTATCGGCACACGCCACACGCTGCACGTCGATCGAATCCGTCGAACGTGTCGCAATACCGACCGATTTAGACACGCCGCGCGGCGGCGGCCCGCGCGTAGGCTGCGGCGGCCGCCTCCAGCTGTGCCACATCGCAGGTCGGGCACAACAACGCCGCTGGGCCGAAGTTCCGCCAGGGCCGTGGCAGACGGCGCACAGGGGTGTAGCCGTGTCCGCACCGGGTGCAATTTTTTTCTCGCATTACGGTCCTCCTTCGATTCATGCCACGGCGACGGCCGGGTTGAGCGGCGCGCCCGCCAGCCGCGACGCATACAGCAGGTCCGCGCAACCTTCGGCCGAGCGGAAGTCGCGTAGACACCACACGACCTCGGCGGCGCGGGCGGTCCGGAAAGCCCACTCCACAGGGGTGGCCCCACCGCCATTGGTCACACCGGATCTCGCCATCTCGTAGTTGACGCAAGCCACGGCGAAGGCTTGTCGCACGTCGGCCCACTCGGAATCAGTGATCGGTACGCCGCGCTCAAAGGCATCCATGACCCGTTCGCACGCAGGGGCGTTGAGGTGCCCAGCGCTGGCCGCCATCAGCATGTGCCGTACGGCCACCTGCAGCCGCTGCTGCTCACTGAACGCTATGGCCTGCTGCCATTCCCACGGCATGGCCACCGCGCAGCGGTGTTGCCCTTCGTCACCGTGAGCCGGTGCCGGGTCGATTGTCCGAGGGTCCACGCTGACCGGCCGCGCGCCCACCACGGCGGCCCAGTCCATCACTCGGGCCATTGGCACCGAGGCGGCGAACGCGAGCACCCTTAAGCCCGGTGCGGCGGTGTCGCGCAGCTCGGCGTGACGCGCCAAGACCTCCAACGGATCAGCGCCGCCCGCGGCCGCGGCGGCGTCCCAAAGCTGTCGCCCGACAACCTCGTCGGTGACGGCCAGGCGCACATCGTCGGGAACTCGCACACCGCGCGGGATGTAGGACGGCCCTTCACTGGTGGCCAGCCACGCCGTGACCCCTCCGGTGCGTTCGGCTATCACCGTCACCGCCCACAAGAAGCCCTGCGACGAGCCGTATCCGGCGCGGCGGGTCTGAGCGATCATCGTCTCCACGATCGACCGTGCGGCGTCGGCGGCCTGGCCGATAAGCACGTCGCCGGTTGCGCCGTCGAGCCCGATCGTCCGAACCTGCGACATCGGCATCATGACCGGCGTGGGGTTAGCGCCAGGACCGCCCGCGGTCGCGCCGAGATTGGCCGCCGCGACTGGCCCCGGCTGAGAGCTGCCTGGTATCGCCGGACCGGCATTGGCCGCCCCTGCTGGTGCAGCGGGTGAGAATCCGCCGGCCACTGCGGGCGGGGCCGTCGTGGGCGGGATCATCGGCATTGGCGCGGCCGCAGGGGGCGCTACGGTTCCGTTCGGGCCAGCGGGCGGACCTGCTGCCGGGGGCGGCACAACGGCACTGGCTGCGCCGTGCGCTACCTGCGCGCCAACATTTCCTGCGGTGCCCACTGCACTGGACGTTGCAGATATCGCGCCGGTGGCCATCCGCGCGGACGACTCCGCAATCCCGGTCCCCAGGCTGGCGCCGGGGACACCGCGGCCCGCGCCCGAGATCCCCGCACCATTACCTGTCTGCGGTGCAGGCGTAGTCGAGCCTGGCACCCCTGATGAGGGTGCCGAGCCCGACGAAGCGGACGTAGGAGACGCCGCCGAAGAGGCCGAGGACATCGGCTGTGTCATCGACCCCAACACAGAGGCCGGGCTACTGGATGCCGACGAGGCCCCACCCATGGACGGTGCCGAGGACGTGGGCGACATCGGCGTTCCCCCCGGTGTGCTTGTCTTCTCGATCGCGACATCTCGGTTCGCCGCTTCGCGCGGCGTGACTTCGTCAGGGAATCGGTTGGAGTCCTGCGCCGCTTGGGACAGCGTCGGGTCTTCCGCTGGGCGGGTCTCGGGCATGCGGTCACTCAGTGCGTCGGTGCCCTCTTTGAACGTTTCGTACCCGGCGGGTTGGACACCACTGGTGTCTGCGGGAAGCGGCAACGCTGGCGCGGCCGGGAGAGTCCCCCACGACATCGGTTCTGCGCCGCCCGCAGTGGCCGGTTCGCTACCGCTCTGACCGCCCGAAACCTTCGCATCTAGAGCGGCAACCTCGGCAGCACCGGAAGCGGCTTCGGCTACGACCTCGCTCTGCGCTTTGGTAATGGCCGCGGCGATCCGGCCCTCCAGCTCGGCGGTGAGCGCGCTCGCGCGCACCGCGTCAAGCGCTGACAGCGCCGCATCAATCTGCGGCTCCAACTCATTCTTGGCGGCCGTGATCGCGGTTTCGGCCGCGTCCACACTTTCCGCCATTCTGAGCTTGACCGCCCAGATGCGCGATGCGACACCTTCGGCGACCCGCCCGGCGGCGGCATATGCTCCGTACCGGTCCTCTAGCGCACCAATACTGCTCTGCACCACTCGAATCGCCGCAGTGATGAATTCGCCTGCCTGGTCAGAGGCAACTAGACGCAAAATATCTTGCTGCACACCGTCTTCCGAGAAAAGCCGGGTAGCCTCGGCGTCTATCGCGGCCGCGAATGCGTGCCACGAAGACTCGGATTGCAGAGGCCACAACGTTCCGAGGATCACGTCCGCATGCGGTGAGGTCGGCCGCGGGATATCGCCCCCGCCAACAGCGCTCATCGCGGCGCGAGCCGTTCGCACAGTACGTCCGTTGCGTTTGCAACGCTCTTCACCAGACCGAAACCGTTGCCGCTGGCTTCGTCAAACGCCGTCGTGGCGGTGGAAAGGGCACGCAGCGCCTCAACTGCCGAGCGAGCGGTCTGCTCAAGCACTGGAGCCGTGCCCGCCGCTATACCGGCCTCGAGGGTTTCGGCCGCCTGGCCGTACAGATCACCAGCCTTGATGACTCCCGCTCTCCACGCCGGAGTGCTTTGCACAGCGGGGTCCAGGATGGTCATGCCCTCGGGGATCACCGACTGCGCATCTCCCGCGGCACGGATGAGGGTTCCTGCCGACAGCCATGCTTGGCACGTGGCGCGGTTGGCCTCGGCGGCCGGTCGCGGCGGCGCGGTAGAGGGCGCGAGTGGTTGCGCTGTCACGGTGACCGTGGGCGCGGGTGTCGGCGCGCTGGGTTCTTCGCTGCGGACGACGTTGGCGGTGATGACAGTGGCGGCGATGGCGGCCAGTGCTGCACACATCGCGGCGGTGGCCACCGTGGCCGCCCAGCGTCGCCGCGGCGGCCGGGGAGCTGCCGGATACGGCGCGGGCGGCGGCCAGGTGGGATGAACGGGCGGCGCGGCCGGGTCAGTCATCAGACGGTCCAGACCTTGCCGCCAGGCGGCATGACCGTGGGCATCGTGAACCTCTCCCCCGCTGCGGTCATGTTGTCGGCGTTCGTCTGGTCCTGGTGCACAAGCTCGGGCGGCGACTCATTGAGCGCCGCCGTCTGCTTGGACACTGCGGTGATATCGGCGGCGTCACGAGCGGCCAGGAGCCCCTGAATGGACGCGGCGACCCCAACGGCCGACGCATCCACAGGAGAGCCCGCCGACGCGGGCGGCGGGGAAGGGATAGTTACGGGTGACCTGGCGGCCTCCGTGGCCGTCGAGCTGGCCGCCGCTGCGGCCAAGGCGTCGGGCTGAATTTGCATCCGGTCGTTGCTCATAACGTTGATCCTCCCTCGCGGTGAGTGACACCACGTAAGTGCTCAGCGAGCTAGATTGGCGCGCTGCGGGTGCCCTGCCAGTACTCCGGTAAGTGCTCTTGAATGGTGATGAGATCCCCCCCGGTCACGACCGGCTGCGCACCGTCGATTTGCGTCAGGACTCGATCGACCGAGTAGTACAACTGATAGTCGGAATCGTCTGCGCTAGACCAGGTTTCCTCGATCCTGGTCCGATACCAGCCACGCCAGTCCTGATGATCGCCACCCGCTGCCAATCCAGCGCGGTAAGACGCCTCGATCGCGTCGAGGGCACGCGCCTCCAGCACGGAATCCAGGCGCGCCGCGTTCGGCCGGTCGCCAGCGGGAATGGTGAAATCGGACAGCCACCTTTTGGTGCGGAACTGGTGTCGCTGTAGGTCTTGGGCTGCGTCACGCCACGCGGTGAGCGCTCGCCGCCAGTCGCCGCCAGTCGCGTTCGGCTCCCACGCCGAGGGCGGCGCGGTGGCCACCTCGTAGAGGGCCAGGGCGTCCGCGTCGAGCAGCGCCGGGTCCGTGGGCTGCGGGAAGCCAGCGGCGTAGTGCGCCGCAGGGTGCAACCCGCTACGCCAGTCGGCGGCCAGGAACCCAGAACGGGCGTTGCTCAACACAATTCCCCAAACCGAGCCAGTGGTTTGGTAGTGCTGCCAGGACGCTCGCCACTGTTTTTGGTTGGCCTGCAATTCGGCAACCTGCGCCTGATAGCGCCGCCACTGTGCGTCGAACGTGCCGCGCAGCTCGCTGCCCGGCTCCGCGCCGAAATCGTCAGGGTCACTCATGACTGCCCTATCTGGCTACTGGCAACGTTGCGGCGGACCAACGCGAAAACCGGGGTCCAGTGGCCTGTCCGTACCAAGTGGCGGTGACACGTGGTCGGCGACGGCTTCCAGAGCTTCGCTCACGCCCCCATATGGTCCGCAGTCGATCGGTGCGGGAGGCTGCGCAGGCTCGGCGGCGGCGACTGGCGCGACGGCTAGGCCGGTCACGACGGTGAGCAGCACCGCCGCGATTCGTGGTGCGTTCTTCATCATCTGATTGTCCCTCCGTTGTGCGACATCTGGTCTAATCGCGATTTGCAGCGATGGCCTGGGTGACTTGCTCGGCTAGCTCGTCATCACTGAGCAGGCGATCAACGAGCGCGGCCAAGACTTCCTGTCCCGTGACGCGGGCCAGCCCCAGCCGTTCGGCCACCGTGCTTTGCCACCCGTCGAGCGCACGATGAGCAGTCGGGGTGAGGTCCACGGTGCGCCGCACGTTCTTCTGACGTACGACTGCCGCCGCCGAAGCGGGGACAGGAGCGGTCGACGGCGGTGGTTCGGGCGCGGCCTCCTCTTGGTTGGTGAGCGATTTGGCCGGCGTTTTCTGCCGCAGTCGTTCAGCGTTCGCCTTGATCTTGTCGGCGGCGGTGCTCATTGGTTGGTCCTTGGCTCGAAGTGGGAGCGAAACCCGCCGAGCCATTCAGCCCGGTCCGGTCCAGCTAAGTCGCCAGGACACCACAAGTCGGCATCGGCAGGATCGGAGGCGTCGCCGCTGGCGACACGCTCATGGGCTTCCAGATATCCGGCCACATGCAGATCCTTGAATTGGTCCGTGCTCATCAGCGCGATACCTCCTGGTGAATGACTATCTCAGTAACTCAGTATATCAGTAGTTACTCAGAGATTACGCCGAGAAGATCGGCGGCAATGTCGCCATAGGCGGTTGCGGCTGCGTTCACGATCGGCAACCCGAACGCCTGCGCGTAGCGCTCCAGACGGCCCACGGTTGGCCCCAGAACACGCACACCGTCATCCGCGAGCATCTGCCGGTACACGTCGGTGCTGGCGGCATTGGATACCGTTCGGGTGAGCACGACCGCCAGTTGCGGCGGGTCACCGGCCGCCAGGGCGGCCGCGTCCTCGACCAGCTCGCGGATTGCGGGAACCCGTGCGTACTCCATTCCGGTGGGGGCCATGGGCACCAGGACGTGAGTCGACAGTCGGATGGCCGAGGCGACCACGCCGCGCCTCTCCTTCATCGGGGGAGTGTCGATCACCACGGCGTCGTAACGGTCACCCGTGACGCCGGGCAGCTTGCGATGAAGGTCCGTCACCGGCATCCCGATCACCGGAATGTTCCACTCCCCCGACTCCGACCAGGACAGCAGTGACTCGTTTTCACCGTCTGAGTCGACGCCCAGGACGGAGAGCCCACTTTCGGCCAGCGCGTGCAAGACAAACGCCGCGGTGGTGGTCTTAGTTGAGCCGCCTTTGAGGTTGGCGACGACGATGGTCAGAACTGGGGACACTGAGTCAACTCCGATTCAGTAGATACGGACTTACTGATCTACAAATTTCAGTAACTACGCAAATCATTGCATGACGGGGGCTCAACCCGCCAGAGTATTTTCCGTAAATACGCAATTCCGTATCTCCGTAGTTACTGAGATACGGAACTCTACGTTAAGACACTCTCGTCAAGATCGGCGTGTCGTCTCGGCGTTATCAGATACGTAGGTAACGGTGGGTGTTATGGCTCAACCGCACAAGGGGGATCGGGCGCAGATCATGTGTCGCCCAGTCCTGCCCGTCTATGAGGAGATACGTGCCCGCGCTGCGGCGCTGGGCATGTCCATGTCGCAGTACGCGGCCGATGTCCTCGCCCAGCACGTGGGCCGGGCTGACTTGGTGCGCGAGCTCGAAAGGCGAGAGGGGTTGCCGCTGGCGATGTAGCACCGCGGCCCGACGCCCGGGCCACATGTGACAAATCAATAGCGGTGTGGATCATCTGCTGACACGACGAAGGCCCCCCGAAGGGGGCCTTGTCTGAGGTTTCGACCTGAGGGCCAACTCAGGTCTGGGTCCGCACCCGGTGCCCCGAAAGGGACGTGTCTTGGTGGACTCGTCTCACGGTAGCGCACGCCCTGAAGCGCGGCTAGATGCGGCGCGCAGTGGGTGCGCAAATCGTGACATTCTCGTCGCCCCTCGGGCGACTTCCTCGCCGCAACTCAATGCGGTGTTCTCCGCGGACGCGGAGAGCGCTGGCGCGGCCGCTGTGGAGCGTGCTGCGCGCGCCAAGCGGTGGCGCGGGTGGGTGGAGCAGGCTGGCGCGGCTGCGCCACGCGCGCCGATGTGGACCAGCCGTGCGGGTTGGCTCACGGCACTTTCGGAGTGGGCGCATTCGCCAGGCTTCACGGACGCCAGGGAGTCGGCGCGGGTGTCCATCACCGCCGCCACAGTGCTGGCCATCGCAACGGTCATGGCTGAGCACGCCGACCACGCGACCGGCCGCCACGTGGCCGTCACGCGCGCCACAATCGCCGATCGGGTGGGTTGTGACGTGCGGACCGTGACGGCGGCTTGGCGGCTACTGAGGACCGCGGGATGGGCCGTAGAGGCACAGCGTGGCCACGGCTCACCGGGTACCCCGCGGGTTGGCCGGCGGCCCTCGGTCTATCACTTGGTGCCCCGAAAGTCAGCGGCGCCTGTGCACGGTTTCCACCTACCGCCATCCCGTAGGGATAGGCGGTTAACCCCAGTTGGTAAAGACTCACCAAGCGCGCCGAAGCGCGCCGAAAATTTCGACATTCCCTCAAAAACCACCGCTTCGCGGGCACCGATGGCGCGTCCTTGGCGCACCGTGGCGCGGCCGCTGGCCCTCCAGCGGTTGGCGGCCGCTCTGGTTTCCCGAACGCACGGCTTAGACCGCGGTCATATCGGCGCGGTGTGTGATGCGATCACAGCCGCCGGGATCAATCCTGAGACCTGGACGGCTAGGGCGATCACAGACGCTCTCAACGCCGATATGCGCGCCCGCGGTTGGTCCTGGCCGGACCATGTGGAGCGGCCTGGCGCGTTCTTGGCGCACCGCCTTAAGCGGCTGAACTGGCGAACCGAGGGTCCACCGAAAAGCAGCGGCGTTGCCGCTGCTGGCCTGGACAAGGGACAGGGTTCCGCAGGCGATCAAGTGCGGCCGTTGACGGCCGCGCAGCGTGAACGGATAGCGGCCGCAAAGGAGGAGATCCGCACCGTCATTGCGTCCCGAAAGGGTGCACATGAGCCGCACCGCCAGGGCGATAACGCGCGGGCGCTACGGGGTTCGCTTGGCGCGCCGTTGTCGCGTCCGTGGAGCGGTGAAACCAAGTTCTCGGAGTTGGGCAGCGGTGAAGAATCCGCGGGCTCGGATGCTGCGGTACTCGGCGGCGTAGGCGCGCAGCTCGTTGTCCGCTGCGGCGCGCAGCTGCGCTGCTCGGTCGCGGTGGTCGGTGAGTCGGTCGAGGGCGGCGGTGGCCTCGGTGCGTAGCTCCGACAATGCCGCTTCGATGCGTTCACGGTCCGGCTCGGTCATGGCTGCCGATGGTAGCCGCCGGTCCTGCTGCGTAGGCGGTCGCGCACTTCGTGCGCGCCGGATGCACACCTGGCGGTGTGCGGGAGCGGCGCAGCGCTCCCAGGCGGAACGGCCCGCGGGCGGCCCTGCCGGGGGTGCCTCGTACTCGCTGGCGCTCGCACATTCGACAACCCCCGTCCGTGCCGCTTCTAGCGGGCCGTTCCTTCCACTCCGTGAGAGGGGACGGACTATCCCTGTCAACAACCTCAGGGCCGTCCCCTCTCACTACGTAGCAAGGTATGCAAAACATAAACCGGCTGCGCCGATTTCCATTTTGCCCTTGCCCGCTTCGCGGGGCGGCATAAATGCCGCTACACGACAGAGGTCGTGTGTACGCTGGTCAGCGTGAAAACCGCGATGGAGTCGGGCCCCCTGACGGGGTGTCCGACGGTGAAGTTGTGGCAGCCGGTGGCCGCCCACTGGCGCGGGGGAGAAGGCGGGACCGCTGGCGCGGTCCTCGTCGCGGCGCTGGCTGCGCTCGATGCGCCCGGCTTTCGCCTGCCGATCCCGGCACCGAAACGGGCGGAAGTCGACTCGCTCGCGCGCGCCGGATCGGCGCTCAACGACGCGGTGCGCCAGCGATACACGCGGGGTCCAGAGGCGGGGGCGATCACCGCTGCGGCGGCCGGTGTGGGTGCCGCAGCTCGGCGGTTGGGAGAAGGCCAGCCGCGCGGGGCCAGAGAGCCGGTGTTGTGTACGGGCAAGCGCGATCGGGTGGTCAAGCTTCGTCTTGACCCTCGGCTCTATGCCGCGATGAGGGATGCAGCGGGGCTGTACGGGACGGGCTTCGGAGAGTGGATGCGCGATGGTGTGGCGGCCACGGTCAATGAGCACCAGGCGCGACGGCCAGCGGAGGAGACCCGCGACGCGCGCACTGTTGCCGGCCGTATCGCGGGGCTGTTGGTGCAGGCGGGTGATGTGGCCGCCGATCGTGCCGAGGCGGCCGCCG
>NZ_MVIM01000035.1 GCF_002086795.1 Mycolicibacterium tusciae
GGGCGGGGTTGGGCGGTCCGGGGGGGGGGGGGGTTGTGGGGGGGGGGGGCCAGGGATGCCGGGCTCAGGGTGTGGCCGTTGGTGTCGGTGACGGTGATGTTGGGGGCGGGTCCGGTGATGGTGATGTCGCCCCGGTGATGGGCTCGGTGGTGGTAGGGGCACAGCAGCACGAGGTTGTCCAGTTCGGTGAGGCCCTCGTCTTCCCAATGCACGATGTGATGGGCGTGCAAACCGCGGGTGGCCGCGCAGCCGGGGACCGCGCAGGTGGCGTGGCGGTATTCCAGGGCGCGGCGCAGCCGGCGGCTGATGGTGCGGGTGGCGCGCCCGGCCCCGATGGGTTGGCCGTCGCGTTCAAACCACACCTCACAGGTGGCGTCGCAGGTCAAATATTGGCGGTCGGCATCGGAGAGGAGCGGCCCCAGATGCAGGTGCGCGATCTGCTCTTTGACGTCCAGGTGCACCACGACGGTGCTGCGCTGGCTGTGCGGGCGTCGCGCGGCATCGGCATCGGCGCCGGATTCGACCAGGCTCATGAACGCAGCACCCTTGGTGGGAAACGGTGCCCGGTGCTCTGGAAGGAGGTTGTCGTGGTTGCGTTTCCATGCCGCGATCGCGGCATCGAGCTGCGACTGGATCGCGGCGTCGAAGGTTGCGGCATCCAGGTGCGAGAGTCGGATCTTCCAGTAGACGTACTGTTCGTCGCTGCCGGTTTTGGTCAGCGTCGGCGGGCGTTCAGGCTCGGGCTGATGGTCGGGTTCGGTGTCGCGCCAGGGGTCGGGTTCTGGTGGCAGGGGTGGTTCCAGTTTCAGTGCGGTGTTGAGTTGGCTGACGGTGGCGACCTCGGCCAGCGCGGCGTAGTGGGCATCGGATCCGGCGCCGGCCTTTTGGCGATGGCCCCGACCTGATCCAGCGACAGGCGGCCGTCGTGCATCCCTTGAGCGCATAGCGGGAATTCGGGGAGCCGGTGCGCGATCGCGGCGATGGTGTTCGCGGTCGCCGTGCAGGATCCGGTTTCGGCGATGATCTCCACGATGCGGGCATCGATGGCGTTGCGCTGCCCCATCAACTCGCCCAACTCCTCGAACAACACCTCCAGACGGTCCACACGGCGCAAGTCCGGCGCGTCGACTGAGGCGGTCAAGGACATACCTCATACAAGCACGAGGGTACGACAAGTATTGGGCTGCAGGTCAGTTCGTCAGATGGGCGGAAGTTCCAGCCAGTCGTCGACCATGAACGCGTCGCCGCGCGCGACCACCGTCGCGCCGCCATGTCCCGGATAGTGCGCGGGGATCACCGCGGCGCGGCGTCGGGACGCCTCGGTCAGCACGCGTTTACGGGTCGCCGCCGCGGCATCGAAGTTCTCGTCCCACGCACACGGATCGTTCGGGCGGTGCAACTGCATCGGGCAATGGGTCAGGTCGCCGACGAACACGGCGGGCTTACCCGCATCCAGCCACACCACCGAAGCGCCCGGCGTGTGTCCCGGGGCGGGACGCAGCCACAGCGCATCGCTGAGCTGGTGGTCGCCCGACCACATCTCGATCTGCCCGTCCACCGGAGACACGCTGTCCGCGAACACCGTTCGGACATGCTGCTGGGTCGCTTCCGCTTCGGGTGACTCGGGCTTCGACGTCTGCGCCGGACCGTCAGGGCAGAAATGCCGGTAGTCGGCTTCGGGTACCAGGTAGCGCGCGTTGGGGAACGTCGGCACCCAAGCCTCGCCCTCGCGCCTGGTGTTCCAGCCGACGTGGTCGAAGTGCAGATGGGTGTTCACGACGACGTCGATGTCGGCGGGGTCGAAGCCGGCACGTCCCAGCACACCCAGGAAATCGGTCTGCAGATGATCCAGCACCGACATCAGTGGGCGGGCCTTGTCGTTGCCCGCCCCGGTATCGATGAGCACGGTCTGCCCGTCGACCTGAATGACCCAGATCTGCATGGCGATTCGCCAGCCGCCCTCATTCCAGTAGGTCGGCTGGAACTCCGTGGCCTCGCGCCAGACCTCCGGCGGCGTGAATGGGAACACCTCGGTCGGCAGGTTGTCGACCTGGGTCTCGATGACTCGGGTGAGCGTGGCATTGCCGAGGCGGATGCGGTCCGATGTCACGGTTTGATCCTGATGTGTCCCGGGGAGTACAGCCCGCTGTGGGTGGTGGTCCCGAATTCCAGGGTTGCGGGCTCCGCTTCGACAATGGTGTCGAACTTGCGCAGTGATCCCCAGTCACGGCCCCAATCGTTCGACAGGTACGTCGCCATCACGTGCGCGCGCAGCAGGAGGTCGCTGATGCCGAGCAGGCCGCCGTTGAGCCCGTCCTGCCAGGTGTCGGTGTCCTTGCGCTTCGCGTTGTAATCCGGGGTGATCCGGTACTTGGGAATCTCGGTGACGCCGTTGGCGTGCAGCATCGGCTGCTGGCAGGGGAACGCCAGCCCAACCGCCCAGTCCATCAGCACGGGCTGGTCCGATCCGACGTACTCCTGCACCGATCGAAGTTCCGGCACCCGCGGCGGGGTGACGGCGATCCAATCGCCGGTGGTCAGCGAAACATCTTCGGCCACAATGCGTACCGCGACCGCGTCGGCGGGAATCTGGTCCCGGGGGAACCGCAGATTGCGCCATGACGGGGCCGGTCCGAGGTCATAGGGCACCAGCCGGCCCGCGGGAACGGGGTTGCCGTCCGGGCCGCGCAGCGCGTACTCGAGTTCGACGGTCTGACCCTCGGTCCGCCCGTTGAACACGCTGTCGCCGGTGATGGTGCCCGCCGCCGTGATGACCACGAGGGGGTGAGCATCCTCGCGCGGCGGCAGCTCATACCACGCCGACGTCAGCCGACTCTGCTGCTGGGAGCCCTGAACGTAGCTGCCGGCCAACGGAACCCGTGCCGGGTCGAGGCCGTACGGTAGCGGCACCGTGGACTCGTTGACGCCGGGCGTCTTGCGCTTCGTCGGCTGATCCCAGTCGTAGTCGGTGCCGGGCATCGGCAGGTTCATCCGGATCGTCTCGGCGACAATCTTTTCCGGCACACCGTTGGGCGTGAATCCGGTCGCGCCGACGCCGCCCAGTGGGCCCAGCGGACCGTAGTCGCCGGGTAGTGCCTTGAGATAACCGTCGTTCGGATCGGGTTCCACCAGCACGTCGTCGGCCAGGCCGCAGCCGCCGGTGAAGGCGCGCAGGTTGGCCCACGCGTTGGAGTACGTCGGGTACTGACGCACCACACCCGCGAGCATCGAGCCGACGAACACCAGCACCATGAATCCCGCCGCGACGGGAATCGGTGCGGCCGTGATGGCCCGCGTCACGCGGTCCTCACCCCAGCGCCGGTCCGTGAAGTGCAGGAACGTCGCCCATAACGCGGCGAGGGCGAACAGCGCGAAGAAGATGGTGCTGACGGTGATAGGACCGATCTTCGGCATCGCGTTGTTGAACGGGACACCGTAACTCGACACGTACCACCACCCGTTGGTGGTCGCGAAACACAGTGCCAGCAGGAACAATACGGCTGCGACAACCGCCATCCGGTTGCGCGACCAGCGCAGCACCGTCCGCGAGACCAGCACCGTCGCCAATGCCGCCATCGCGGCGCCCACCGCGGCGAACAGACCGAAGTGATGCACCCACTTGGTCGGCGCGAACTGCAGGAAGAAGATCGTGCCGAAGATCGTGCCGATCAGTCGCCACGCGGGTCCGCGCGCCACACCGGGAACGCGCTTGCGCCGCAACAGGATGAACAACGAGGCGAACAGGGCCAGCGCGGTCATCAGGAACCCGAACCGGCGCGACAACGAGCCGTCGACCGTCGGCAGGATGAGGTAGTAGTAGCGCAGGTTCTCGGTCCACCACTCCTGCGCGGGCCCGACGGACGTGCGAATTCTGGTGGCTTCCAGCACTGTTGCGATCGTCTGATCGGCGAAGACGACGGTCAGGATGACAGTTCCCGCGGCCAGCATCGGCAACACCAGCGGCCAGGTACCGACGAGGCGGTGTCTGCGCACGAGGATCCGCAGGATCGGCCGTCCGCCCGCCAGCAGCGCGGCGACGGCGATGAGCCCGGTCGGTTGGATGCCCAAGGTGAACGCGGCGGTCAGGGTGGCCAGTGCCGCCGGTGTCATCCGCCCCGAGGCGATGGCCCGCTCGATCAGCACGTAGGTGATCAGCGCGCCGGTGGCGATCTGGCCTTCGGGTCGCAGGCCGTTGTTGAACGGCATCCACGCCGCCAGCAGAACCAGGCCCGCCGCCCACACTGCGGCCCGGCTCGACGCCACCGCGGGGCCCAGCCTCGGCAACACCTCGCGGGACAGCAAGAGCCAGCACACGATTCCGCAAACCAGGTCGGGCAGCCGGATCCAGATACTCGAATCGCTGACGCTGGTCATCAGCGCCAGCAGGTTGTAATACCAGCCGAACGGATCCTCGGGGCTGCCGAACCATCGGAAGTAGTTCGACATGTAGCCGGCGTGGCCCGCGATGCGCGCCATCTGAAGCTGATAGCCGTCGTCGGACGAGTTCGCGCCGATGATGTGCCACAGCATGAAGCCGCCGACCACCACCACATCGGTGGCACTGAAGGTGCGCCACCGCGTCGGGATGACCCGTCGCATCCGCCGGCCGTCGACCTGGTCCAACTTCCACAGCGCGACCAGCGCGATGATCGTGGCGACCATCGCCAGCACCATCGCCGAGAGCTTCAAAGCCGTTGGGTGCGTGGTGAACCGGGTGTCGATCACCGCCGACACCGAGAGCCCCGGCGGTGCCGGGCCCGTCAGGTCGGTGAAGACGCCGACGATCTGGGGCCGCAGGTTCGGATCGACGAAGCCGGTGTACTGTTCCGTCCCATCGGCTTTGCGCAGCCCGACGAACGTCGCGAACGTGCCCGCCTCCGACGACGTGATCTCGATGCGTTGGCAATCGGGGGAAACCAGCCGCGCGCGCGGCACGCTCGCCACCACGACGTTGCGGTCGGTGATGTCGACCCGCTGCGCGGAAACCGTGACGAACAGGCCCTGCAGTGCAGCTTGCTTGCCCTCCTTCGGCGCCGTCCCGAGGACCATGCCGCCGCGCGGCGGCATCGCGCGGATGACCTCGCAGGGCACCGTCGCCGTCATCGACACCGGGGTCAGCGAGATCAGCGGCGCCGTCACGTTGTTCAACTGCCCGGCCTGTGGCCAGTTCAACGTCGCCGTGGTCTGCACCACTGGCAGCAGCGGTGTCGCGACCGATAGGACGAAGCCGATGAGCCCGGCGATCATCGCCACCCAGCGCGCCGTCTTCACGTCCCTCTGGTCCCGAAGCTCAGTCATGGTCCCGTTCATGGCAACGCCCTGATCGGTCCGTTGCGACTCCAGCCGAAGACGCGTTGCGTGCCCTGTTCGACGCTGGCGTTCGGCGCCCGCGATTCCGGTACCACCCGTTGGTAACGCTCGATGGAACCCCAGTCGCGGTACCAGTCGTCACGCAGGTAGCTCGGGACTGCCGTGGTGCGCAGCAGCGCCTGGATGAACAGGAACGGTCCGCCGTCCTGCGCGGACTGCCACATGTTCGACGACGACACGATCTGCTTGAAGTTGGGCATGATGCGGTACTCCGGAAGCTCTGCCACACCGAGGTGTTCGGAGAACGGGCGCTGGCAGGGGAAGTTCGCCGCCGTCGCGATGTCGAGCATCACCGGTGTTTCGGATCCAAGCAGTTGTTGCGCGGTTTCGAGCACGGGCACCCGCGGCGGGGTGAAGGCGAACCACTGGTCATCGGAGAGGTTCGGGTCGTCGGCGACGATGCGCGCGACGTTGGCTTCCGGCGGCGCCCACGCGAGCGGGAAACGCAGGTTGCGCCAAGCCTTTTGGGGGAAGATGTCGATGGGCTGCACCTCGCCGAGGGCCTGATAGCTGCCGTCGGGGCGGTGCACACCCCACTGCAGTTTCAGCGACTGCCCGTAGTTGAAGGAGCCGTCCTCCTCGTAATACCAGATGGCACCGGCGGCGGCGACGGTCACCAACGGCCGGTCCGGGGTGCGCGGCGGCAGTTGGTACCACGCCGAAGTGACCTTGGCCGCAAGGGTGTTCTCGTCGTAGCTGCCCATCACCGGCGTGCGCTTGGGATCCAGGCCGAACGGCAGGAAGGCGTTGGATCCATTGACGCCGACGGGTCCGTAGCCGCCGCCGGTGCCTGCCGCGTAGCCGATGCCGACGTTCGGTTCGTTGGGGGAGCCGTCGGAGTTCACCAGACCGGGGTTGGCGGTGACGGGCTCGGCGGGTTCGAGGGTGTCGCTGACGCCGTTCGGGGTGAAGCCCACCGGATCCTCGCCGCCGAGCGGCCCGTACTCACCAAACCGCTGACCCGGAACCGGTTGCAGCATACCGGCATTGGTGTCCGGCTCGACGAGGACGTCGTCGGCCATCGAACAGCTGGTGGAGGACAACCCCGACATGAGCGCGGCGACGTTCGCCTTGGCGGTGGTGTACACGGGATAGCGCTGGGCAGCCCCCTTGGCCAGCGAGCCGACCTCGAGCACCACCATGATGACCGCCACCACCAACAGCGGCGTCGAGGCAAGCGCTCGGTTGCGGCCGGTGTTGGCGACCTCGACGTGGCCCGTGTAGTCCATGCGGAAGTGCAGCCATCCTGCGAGCAGGCCTGTCAGGATCGCCAGCACGAGGAAGATGGTCAGGACCGGGATCCCGGCGATCACCGGCTGTTTGTCGAACCACGGCACCCCGTAGTTGCCGACGTAGAACCAGCCGTTGATACCCGATGTCGCCCAAGCCAATACGAACAGCAGCCCGGTCACATACAGCGCGAGGTTGCGTCTGCTGTGCAACCCGACCCGCGCGAACGAGAACGCGGTGACCGCGCCGAGCGCACCTACCACGGCGGCGAATGCACCGAACTGAATGCCCCACTTCGTCGGCGTGAATGTCAGCAGCAGAAGGCCGATGGCGGTCGTACCGATCAGCCGCCACACCGGGCCGCGGGCCATGCCGGGGACCACGCTGCTGCGCAACAGGACGGTCAGCATGCCGAACAGGCACATCAGCAGCACCAGCACCGCGAAGCGACGTGTCAGCGACGAGTCGACGCTGTCCTCGACGGTGAGGAAGTAGTAGCGCAGGAATTCCTGGTACCAGGCGATGGTCGGGCCGACGACGTATTTGATGCGTGCCGACTCGGCGACGGTTGCCAGCGTCTGGTCACGGAACACGATCACGAAGATCAGCGCCGCCGAAGAGAACAGGGTGGCCAGCGGGGCGGCCAGACCGTCGACCGCGCGGCGGCTGCGGATGATCCGCGCCGCTGCGCGGCCGCCGACGAGCAGCGGTGCCACCGCGATCAGGCCCTGCGGCGCCAGCGTCACCGAGAACGCGGCCACCACGATGGCGACCGCGTACGGCAGCAGGCGTCGGGTGCCGATCGAGTATTCGACCAATGCCCACGCGGCGATGACGCCGAACGCGATCAGCGGCTCGGGCCGCAGGCCGTTGTTGAAGGGCAGCCAGGCCGCCAGGAACACCGCTCCCGCGGTCCAGACGGTGACGCGGTTCGCCGCCAGGCGCGCGCCCAGCCGGGGTAGCACCCAGCGGCTGAGGATCAGCCAGGCGCCGATGCCGGCCAGCGTCGCGGGGATGCGCATCCACACGCTGGCGGTGCTGATCGCCGCGAGCTGCGCGAGAACGGACTGATACCAGTCGAAGGGCGCCTCGGTGGCGCCGAAGAAGCGGTAGTAGTTCGCGGTGTAGCCGGCTTCTGCGGAGACCCGGGCGATGGTCAGGTTGTAGCCGTCGTCCGACGTCAGCGCACCGATGAGGTGCCAGAGCAGCAGTGTCCCGACGACGCCGATGTCGGCGAGCCAGGTGGCCCACCCCGCCCGCCAGAATCGCCGCCACGCGCGGGCGACCCGGCGGCTCCGGCGATCCAAAACGGCCATCGCCATCATCGACGCGATCACACAGACCACCCCGAGCACCATCACGGCCAGCTTGAGCGTCGTCGGCGAGGTGATGAACCGGGTGTCGATGTCGATGCGGCCCGACAGTCCCGCCTGCGCGGCCACCTCGAGATCGGTGAAGACGCCGGCGACCTGAGGCTTCTTCTCGGCCGACAGGGTGCCGGCCGCGCCGGGGATCCCGATGAAGTCGGCGCCGACCTCGCCGGGGTTGGCCCAGAGGTGGAGCGTGCTGCACGCGCCGGACTCCACGGCGGGTCGGGGTGCCACCGCGGCGACGGAGTCGCGCACCGCGACCACCACGACATCTTCGGTGGCGCGGACGAACAGGCCGTTACGGCTGGCGTCGATACCGGCGGGCGGCACGGTCGACACGACCAGACCGCCCTCTTCAGGCAGGGTGGCGACGGCCTGGCAGGGGATCGAGATGTCGAGCGCCAGGGGTGCGCCTGACACCAGCGGAGCGGTGATGTCGGTGATCAATCCGTCGGGGCTGGACGTCTGGGGCCACAGGATGGTGGCGGTGGTCTGTTTGACCGGCAGCAGCGGAACCAGCCCGCACAGCAGCAGCCCGGCGATGCCTGCGACGACCGCGATCAGGCGCGCGAACCGGTAGGTCCGCTCTTGTTCGTCGCGTGGCACGAGGGTCGATGGTAGGCGACGGGACTGTCCGCGCTGACGATGCGGGGCCGTGCGCAGCTTGATATTGATCGGCGGGCTGATGCGCCCCTCGTAACGCCCCCTTGTAACGACATGGCGCGATTCGGTTCGAATTTCCGCCACGTGGTTACTCCGGCGGGCCGCGACCCGTCACGTCGGACGCCGTTGTCGTCAGGACAGTCGCAGCGGCGCCGGGCTCCACAGCCCGCTACGCGTGGCCTTTCCGAGTTCCAACCGCGCGGGTTCGGCGTTCGGGTACCACGGTGTGAGCTGCTGCAGCGCGCCCCAGTCGCGGAACCAGTCGTCCTTCAGATAGCTGGGCACCGTGGTGGCCCGCACCAGCAGTTCCGTGATGCCCAGCGGACCGCCGCCGAGGTAGTCCATGACCGGTGAGTTGGCCTCGGCGCCGAACCGGTCGGGCAGGATGCGCCACTTGGGCACCTCGGTGAGGCCGTACTGATGGGCGAAGGGGCGCTGGCACGGGAACGCGAGGCCCACCAGCCAGTCCAGCAGCACCGGGTCCTGGGTGCCGACGACATCCTGCAGTGTGCGCAGCTGCGGTATTCGCGGCGGGGTGACGGCGATCCAGTGCTGCGGGTTGAGGTCGTCGTCGTTGGCGACCAGCCGCACCTGGGTGGCGTCGGTGGGAATCGCGGCCATCGGCGCGCGCAGGTTGCGCCAGGCCGGCACCGCGCCGACGTCGGCGAACCCGACGCCGCCACCAGCCTCGTCCGCCGCCGCCTGTTCGTCGGTCGCCCACTGCAGGGTGACCTCGCCCGGGTCGAAGCGTCCGGCGGCGGCGACCACCAGCAGCGGGCCCGCGTCATCGCGGTTTGCGGGCAGCCGGTACCACGCGGAGCGAAGCTCGGCCGGCTGCTGGGTGCCGCTGCGCCAGCTGCCCATCACCGGTGTGGTGGCCGGGTCGAGACCGTAGGGCAGGCGCGCCCGGGATCCGTTGACGCCCGCCGCGGCGGTGGTGCCGCCCTCGGTACCCGCCTCGCCTGCGGTGTCCTCGGCTTCAGGGGTGTCGGCGAAGTTGGTGGCGGTGCCGGGACCGCTCGCGGATTCGTCGGCCGACACGTCGGACGGGATTCCGTTGGGCCCGAAGCCTTCTGCGGTCAGCGCTCCCAAAGCATCGCCGACGGGGGTGTCGACGGGCTCCAGCATGGCGGCGTTGGGGTCCTGCTCGACGAGCACGTCCTCGGCCATCCCGCAGGACTTGCCCGCCACCGCTTCGAGGTTGGATCGGCCGACGCTCCAGGCCGGATACTGGTCGACCATCGCCAGTGTCAGCGATGCCACCTCGAAGACGACAAGCAACCACGTCGCAATGGCCAACGGCGACTGGACAATTCGTTGCCAGCGGCTCGGCGGACCCGGCGGCGACATATCGCGGCCGGAGAAGTGGAACCACGCCGCGAGCAGCAACGCGACGATCGAGAGTCCGAGCAACATGGTGGTGAAGCCGAACTTCCACTCAGGGAACTGATTGGACCACGGCACCCCGAAGTTGGAGACGTACCACCAGCCGTTCACGGTCGCGAACGACAGCGCCATCACGAACAGCACCGCCGCGGCGAACACCGCGCGGTTGCGACGCGAGCGCATCGCGACCGCGGTGACGGCGACCGCGGCCAGCGCACCGAGCGATCCGGCCAGACCGGCGAACACGCCGAAGTGATGCGTCCACTTGGTGGGGGTGAACATCAGCGCCAGGAACGAGATGACCGTGATGCCGATGATGCGTCGGCTCGGGCCCAGCGCGGTTCCCGGAATCCGGTACTTGCGCAGCGACATCGCCACCGACGCCGCAAGGGTCAGCAGCAGGGTGAGCACCGCGAACCGCCGGGCCACCGAGCCGTCCGGGCTGGTGGTGAACAGCCGCTCGTATCGGATGTGCTCGTCGAACCAGCTGAGGCTCGGACCGACCGCCGACTTGAATGTGTTGGCCTGCAGTTCGCCGGCCAACGTCTGGTCGCGGAAGATCAGGAAAATCGTCACTGTGCACGCCGCCAGGATCGGGGCGAGCAGCGCCAGATACCCGAATCGCGAAGTATGGGCGGCCACAATGGTTTTCAAGGGACCGACGGCGACCAGCAGCGCGCCGACGGCGGCGATGCCGGTCGGTCCGGAGAACAGCGTCAGCGCGCCGATGATGATGGCGATCGCGACCGGAAGCAACCTGCTGGTGGCCACCCCGCGTTCCACCGAGCACCAGGTGAGCAGGATGCCGAGCGCGATGATCGGCTCGGGACGCAGGCCGTTGTTGAGCGGCAGCCAGAACGCCAGGAACAGGCCCGCCGCCGTCCACGCCGCGGCCTGGCTGGTCTTGACGGCGTGGCCCAGGCGCGGCAGCACCTCGCGACTGATCAACCACCAGCACGCCAGTGCCATCGCGAGCGTGGGCAGGCGCATCCACACGCTGTTGGTGCTGACGTGCGCCCACAGGGCCAGCAGGTCGTAGTACCACCCGAACGGCGCCTCGGGGGTGCCGAACCATCGGTAGTAGTTGGCCATGTATCCGGCGTGTTCGGACACCCGCGCCATCGTCAGGATGTAGCCGTCGTCGGCGGTGTTGGCGCCGACGAAGTGCCACCACACCAACACCGCGGTGACCACGCCGTCCAACGGTTTGACCGACCACCAGCGCGGCGGCAGGAAGCGTTTGACCTTTCTGCCGTCGGCGGTGTCCAGCACGTGCAGCGCGCCGAGCGCGACGATCGTCATCGCCACCCCGACGATCATCGCCAGCGTCTTCAGCAGCGTCGGTGAACTGGTGTACCGGGTGTCCAGCGTCGCGGAGAACTCCAGGCCGGGCGGCGCCGGGCCGGACAGGTCGGTGAAGACGCCGACGATCTGCGGGCGGAAGTCGTAGCCGCCGCGCTCACCGCGCAGGGGCGCGCCGGGGTCATCGGACTCGGCCGACTTTTCCAGTCCGACGAATTCGCCGGTCACCTTGTCGGCCTGGGCGGTGAACGTGAGTCTCTGGCACGCCGGGCTGAGCACCTGGCTCAGTGGTGCGCTGACCACCGGGGTGTTGCGGACGATGACGAGCAGGTCGTTGTTGACCCGTTCGATGAGTAGACCGCGGTCGATCGCCTTGGGCGCCTGTTTGGGCACCGTGGACAACAGCACGGTCCGGCCGCGGTTCTCCTGACCGGCAAGGCCGGCCGCCGCGCTGCACGGCACCGAGATCGTCAGATCGGTGGCCACATAGCCGATCAGCGGCGCGTCGACGCTCTGCAGCACCCCGTTCTGCGGCCAGTTGAGCTGCGCGGTGGTCTGCGTCACCGGCAGCAGCGGGGTGGCGATCGCCAGCGCCGCTCCGACCAATCCGGCGACGATGGCGATAAGCCGTGCGGTCCGGTGGTTACTCCCGGCGGCGATCACGGGGGTTGATCCTAGTTGGGCAGCCGAATGGCCAGCACGAACGGCCCGATCTCGGACACATCGAAGCGCGGATCGTCGAACAGGGCCTCGTCGAGTGCGACGTGGTAGCGCCGCACGTTTGGTTGGTTGGGGTAGACGTCCGACGCCAGTCGCAACGTGTAGGTGTCAGCCGCACCGGACGGGCCACCCCGTCGCATCAGGAAGACGTCGGGCGCCTTCCACCGTAGTGAGTCGAGGCTGTCGATGAACTCGTCGGCGTCGGTCAGTGTGGCCCAGCCCTCGATGGTGTCCGCGCGCTTCTCGAATTGGGCAAGCGGGTTGGCGTAGTGCGACGTCAGCCCCTGGAAGCCGTAATAGGGGTAGTACGACAGGAAGCTGTAGTCCGCCGTGAGTACGACGGTCTCGTCGCGTGGCCGACCCGTCACCTCGCCGATCCTGGCGTCGATCTCGCGGTAGTAGCGCTCGGCTCCCGGGGGCCGGCGGTCGGCCCGCTGGCCGTAGCCGTCGGTGTCGGTGTAGGCGACGACGATGTCGGGACGCAGCACGTCGGGGATGTCCTGGGCGAAGGTCAGCGCGCCGAGGGTGCCGAGCGTCGCCGCCGCGGCGACGACCCGCTTGGCGGTTTCGGGCTGATACCTGCGGGCGATCGCCACGCTGACTTCGATGAAGCCGAAGGCGCCCGCCGCGGTCAGCAGCACCGTCAGCGCCGGCTGCAGCCGGAACGACAACAGGGTGGTGCCGGCCAGTGTGGTGAGCATCGACAGCAGCGACCACGCGTAGACGGTGAGCACGGCGACGGCCAGCGCGCCCGCCCTGGTCGACGAACGGGCCCGCCACACCAGCCACAGCGTGCCGACCATGCAGAGCATGCCGAGCAGGGTGAACCGCAGCATCGGGAACTCGAGATTCGCGCCCGCTTCGGGCAGGTAATGCTGGGCCGTCCCGGAATCGGCGGGCGTGTCCTTGGCGGCGGCCAGCAGCCACGGGCCAAGACCGATCAGCCACATGGCCGCCGAGATCGCCGCGATGACAAGCAGTCTCAGCAGCGGCTCGAAAGAACGGCGAACCGCGGCAAGGGTGAACGCCATGATCGCCAGCGTGAACGCGGCATAGCCGAGCAGCAGCGAGTAGAACAGCGCCGCGACACCGAGGAACACGCCCGTCGCGATGACGGCCGCCCAACCGCCCTTACGATTACCGCCCCGCAGGCCCGACCACGCGAGCACGAAGACCGGCGGCAGCAAGACGGTGATGACGGCGGCGTACGGCTCGGCGGCCGAATACGCGAGCGTGGCCGCGGCGGTCGCGGTCGTCACGATGAGCGCGTATTCGAAGCGAATCATCGCGGCCCACAACACGAATGCCAGCACGATCGCGATGGTGATCGAGATGATGGACCACGGCTTGAACATCTCCCACGCGGGGGTGCCGCTCAGCGCCGCCATCCGGCCACCGATCCAGAACCAGCCCGGCGGGTAGAACGGCGGCAGACCGTAGTACGTCATGTCGTGCAGGCTGGGACTGTCGGCGAGGCGAGTCAGGTACTCGGTGCGGAACTGCTGGTCGACGGAGATGCCGAACAGGTACAGCTTCGTCGCACCCAACGGCATCGCCAGCGTCACGACCGAGAACGCCGACACGAACGCCCATGTCCCGAGCCGGGCCAGCACACACCGACCTCGCCGCCACAGCAGCCCCGACGCGAACAGGCCAGCCAGACAGGCGAACTGGCCGACGGTGGTCAGGGCGTGCAGCTGGTTCGACGAGTTGTAGGCGGGCCATTCCACCCGCGCGATCGCGACGAGGGACACCGCGGCCACGGTCACCGCGATGATGGCCGCCACGGCCATCTGGCCCAGCGTGGCCAGCGCGCCCCGCATGACTAGATCGGCAGCTTGCGCATGATGGCGCGCGGAATGTGCCGGATCACCATCATCACGTACCGAAACGCTCCCGGCGCCCACACCAGATCCTTGCCCTTGGCCGATGCCGTGACCGCCAGTTCGGCGACGTCTTCCTTGTCGACCGTGAACGGCGCCTCCTTGGCGCCGGTGGCTTTCCAGTACGCGATCGTCGTGCCGGTACGCACCTGGCCGGGCCTGATCACCAGGACTCGAACACCGAACTCGCGCAGCGCTTCTCCCAGTCCGAGATAGAAACCGTCCAGACCGGCCTTGGTCGATCCGTAGACGAAGTTCGAACGCCGCACCCGCTCGCCGGCGGCCGAACTCATCGCGATGATGCGGCCGAAGCCCTGCGCGCGCATCTTCTCGCCGAGGAGCACACCGACCGAAACCGCGGCGGTGTAGTTGATCTCGGCGATCTGCACGGCCTTGCGCTGGTTCTGCCACAGTTCCTCGGCGTCACCGAGCAAGCCGAACGCGACGATCGCCACGTCTATATCTCTGGGGCCGCCTGCTGTGCCTATCGCGAACGCCGCGTCGATGACCTGGGGGTGACTCTCGGTGTCGACACCGTCGAAGTCGAGCCATTCCACGGATTTCGCACCCGCCGCCTCCATCTGGGCGATGGCGTCGTCACGCTTGGGATGGCCCGGGAGGTCGGCGAGCACGACGCGGGCTTTGGCGTTGCGCAGGTAGCGCTCGCAGATCGCCAGCCCGATCTCGGAGGTGCCGCCGAGCAGCAGGATGGTCTGGGGATTACCGGTGGCATCAAGAACCATTTACAGAAGCTCCAAGCGTCGGGCCATATCGGATGCGAAGACGCCGTTCGGATCGGCCTTGCGGCGCACGGCGATCCATTCGTCGATGAGGGGATACATCTGGTGGAATCTCTCCGCGCTGACGCGGGAGTCCTTCGCGGTGTAGACCCGCCCGCCGAATTCCATGACACGGTCGTCGAGTTCGTTGAGGAACTCGTTGACCCCGGCCTTGTTGGGAAAGTCCATCGCGACGTTCCACCCGGCCATCGGGAAGCTCAGCGGCGCACGGTTTCCCGGGCCGAACAGTTTGAAGACGTTCAGCGCCGAGTAGTGGCCGCGCGTCTGGATCCAGCGGATGATCGCCTTGAACTCGTCGAGCGCATCGGGCGGCACCAGGAATTGATGTTGGGCGAAACCTGCTGGGCCGTAGGCGTTGTTCCATCCGCTGACCAGATCGAGCATGTGGTAGAACTGCGACAAGTTCATGATCTTGCCGGTGTACGTGCCACCGAGTCGGTAGTAGACCTCGCCGATCGCCACGAACGACAGCTTGTTCATCGCACTGATCGGGAAGATGTCGGGCACCGTCAGCAGTTGTGGCGCATCGAATTTAAGCGGGTTCTTGGCCAGCTTGGGGGGCAGTTGGTCCAGGGTTGCCAGGCTCCCCCGGCTGACGGCGGCGCGACCGAGTTTGGGTGGCGGGCTGATGAGGTCGAACCAGGCGCTGGAGTAGGTGTAGCGGTCCTCGCTGCCGTCGAGGTGCACGGCGATGGTCTCGTCGAGGTCCTTGGTCGCGACACCGTCGGCGATGAAGTACGCGGTTTCGGTGCGCGTCATCACAATGCTGGCACGCACGATGATGCCCGTCAGGCCGTTGCCGCCGACGGTCGCCCAGAACAGCTCGCTCTCCGGCCCGTCGGGTGTGAGCGTGCGTACTTCGCCGTCGGCCATCAGCAGGTCCGTCCACAGCACGTGGTTGCCGAAGCTGCCCGCGCTGTGGTGGTTCTTGCCGTGGATGTCGGAGGCGATGGCGCCGCCGACGGTGACCTGCCGGGTGCCGGGCAGCACCGGAACCCACAGCCCGAAAGGCAGCGCCGCCTTCATCAGCTGATCGAGGCTCACGCCGGCGTCGACGTCCGCCAGCGCCGTGTCGGCGCTGATCGAATGAATGCGGTTGAGCGCGGTCATGTCGACGACGAGGCCGCCGCCGTTGCACGCCTGATCGCCGTAGGACCGGCCGAGGCCGCGCGCAAGGACGCCGCGACGCAGGAATGCCGGGCTCGACGCACCGGGATCGTTGGCCTCACGGACCGCCGTGGCGATCAGTTCGACGTCGGGTGTGGACAGCACCTGCGCGACCGACGGTGCGGTGCGCCCGAACCCGGTCAGGGCGCGCGAGGTCGTCGGAAGGTTGTCGAACATCGTGACGAGGGTACCGTGCGGCCCGGTACGGCCCGGCCGGCTGATTGCCGTCAGAGTCGTCAGCGCAGCCGGAAGATCACGGCGCGCTGCACGACGAAGTTGATGACCGTCGCCGTGCCTTGCGCGATGACGAACGCCACCACGACCGCGGTCGGTGTGTAGTCCAGTAGGCGGAGGAACAGGTGGTTCAGTCCCACCTGGACGACGAAGGTCGTGATGTAGAGCGCCCACACCGCGACCAGTCGCGCTCTGCTGGGAGGAGCCTGGAACGTCCACCGCCGGTTCAACAGGTATGCCGTCGTGGTGCCTGCGATCCAGCCGATGACTTTGGCCAGATCGGGTTGCATGCCTGCACCCTTGTAGAGCAGGACGTACAGGCCGAAGTCGACGATGGCGCTGAAGCCGCCGGTGACGATGAATCGCCAGATCTGGGTCGCGAGACTCAGGTCTGGGCGCATCGGGGGCTCGGTCACCCGGGCAGCTTAGCCACCCACTCCGCTGGCGTTGAGCACGGCGCGCAATGCGTCGATGGCGGCGGGGAAGGCGTGGTCGGCCGGGGTGCCGAAGCCGATGACGAGGCCGTCGGGGCGCGGGATCTCGGGCCCGGCCTGTGGATGACGCATGATGGACAGCCCCTGGAGTCCGATGCCGGCCTCGCCGGCTCGTTGCAGCACTTCGTGTTCGGCTCCATTGGGCAGCGTCAGGGTCAGGTTCAGCCCGGCGTCCAGTCCGCGGATTTCGATGTCGGCGTGTGACAGCGCCTGCACGATGACGTCGCGGCGTCGCCGGTAGCGCATGCGCATGCGGCGGATGTGCTTGTCGTAGCCGCCGCTGGTGATGAACTCGGCCATCGTCAGTTGGGCGATGCCGTCGACGTAGAACTGGGAGCCGCCTTCGGCCTCGATGACGGGGTCGACGAGGTCGGTGGGCAGCACCATCCAGCCCAGCCGGAGCACGGGTGACAGGCTCTTGCTCGCGGACCCGAGATACACGACGCGTTCGGGGCTGAGCGCCTGCAGCGCACCGACCGGCTGGCGGTCGTAGCGGAACTCGCCGTCGTAGTCGTCGTCCAGGACGTAGCCGTCGGTGCGTTGGGCCCACTCGACGACCGCGGTGCGCCGCGAGGGATGCAGCGGCATCCCGTAGGGATTGTGGTGGGCGGGGGTGAGGAGGACAGCGGGCACGTCGAGGTTGTCGAGCTCGGCCACTATCGCGCCGTGGTCGTCGAGACCGATTGGGACAGTGGAGATTCCCATCGCGGCGAGCGCGTCGCGGAATACGAAAAGGCCGTACGCCTCGACGGCGATCGGGCGTTGGGTTCCGAAGACCCGGCCCATGAGTTCCACGGCATGCCGCACGCCGGCGCAGATGACGATCGATTCCGGTGAGGTTCGGACTCCGCGCACCCGCGCGAGGTAGTCGGCGAGTGCGTCGCGCAGTTCGGGTCGACCCCGCGGGTCGCCCCTGCGCAGCGCCTCGGTCGGGGCGTTGGTGAGCGCGCGTCGAGTGGCGGCAGCCCACTCGCTGCGCGGAAACTCCGCGACGTCCGGATTGCCGGGCATCAGGTTGTGCGTCGGCGACACGTTCATGCCGCGGGGGCGGGCGGGACGTTGGGCGCCGCTGGTGTTGACCACCCAGGTACCCGCACCCTGCCGCGACGCCAGCCATCCTTCGGCGACGAGTTCGGCGTACGCCTCGGCGACCGTGTTGCGGGCCAATCCGAGGTCGACGGCCAGGGATCGGGACGGCGGGAGCATGGTGCCCGCGGCGAGGCGGCCGGACCGCACGGCGTCGCGTAGCGCGGTGAGCAGGAGTTCCCTGGCACCGCGGACGCCGGGTGTGATGGTTTCGCGGAGATCGAGGTGTAGGTCACGGGTACCGGGATTGGCCCACGAAGTCATGGCTGAAGTTAACCATGCAGATGGGATTTTGCCCATTAGCGTTGGGGGCATGACAACGACATTGGAAAGTTCAGAGGCCCTGGAACGAATCAAGATCTACAAGACGTCGCCGGAGTTGTACGAGGCGATGATGACGTTGAGCAATGCGGCGGCCAAGGACGTCGACGTCGAGCTCGGCGAGCTCATCAAGATCCGCGCGTCGCAGATCAACCACTGCGCGTTCTGTCTCGACATGCACACGCGGGACGCGCGCAAGCATGGCGTCAGCACGCAGAAGCTCGACGTGCTTGCGGCGTGGGAAGAGGCGGGGCCGCTGTTCTCCGAACGCGAGCGGGCTGCGCTGGCGCTGACCGAGGCGATCACCGAGCTCGGCGACGGCCATGTGCCCGACGAGGTGTACCAGCGTGCGGCGCAGGTGTTCTCCGACCGCGAGCTGGGTCAGGTGATCGCGATGGCGGTGACCATCAACGCGTGGAACCGCATCAATGTCGCCGCCCGCGTTCAGCCGCCCACGCGGTAATACGGTCAAGGGGTGCAGACCCGGTCCGGTGCAGAGATCCGCGTCGATGGTGACGTGGTCTACAAGCTGCACCGGCCGGGAACCGACCCGCGTCAGTTGACCATGCGGTTGCGGGTCGCCGCGGGGTCGAAGGCCCTGCTGTCACCGTCGGAGGTGAAACCCGAAGCCGTCGGTGATCGGTGGCGCACCAAGTGGCCGTACGTGGAAACTGTTGTGCCCCAACCTGAACATCTGCCGTGGGCCGAGGCGGGTGGGCTGCTGGCGCGCCTGCACCGTGAGGAGCCGGTGGGGCGGATCCCGCCGCACGGTTGGCCGCAGCGGTTGCGCCGCGCGATGGATGAGTTGCGGGAGGATCGCGACGCCACGGTGCTTCGCGCGGCCGCCGTTCTACCGGACGCGGTGTGGCGTGCGGGGTCTGCGGCACGGCCGTTGACGGTGGTGCATGGCGATTTCCACCTGGGCCAGCTCGGTAGAAGGGATGCCGGAGCGGCGTGGTTGTTGATCGATGTCGACGATCTCGGGATCGGCGACCCGGCATGGGATCTGGCTCGGCCCGCCGGTTTCTGGGCGGCGGGCCTGATCCCCGATGACGATTGGGGCGCGTTCGTCGACGCGTATCGCGAGGCCGAGGGTCCGGCACTGCCGGACGGTGACCCGTGGCCGGTCCTCGAGCCATTCGCCAGGGCCGCGGTGGTGCAGGCCGCCGCCCACCATCGCGATGATGAGTTGCTGATGGCGGCCTGCACGCGGATGGCTGGCTCGGTTGGCTAGCTGGGTTGGCTAGCTGGAGAAGAACAGCCGACCGAAGCCCTGCTTGCGGTAGTGCTTGTTGCCGCGATGACCCCAGCCGGGGCCGTAGTCGTAGCCGCCGTAGCCCTGCTGTCCGCCGTAACCCTGGTGCGGAGCCGGTGGTGGCGGTGGCGCGGACTGGACGAAGCGGTTCTCCATCTGCGTCAGCGACTCGAGCTCACCGAAGTCGAGGAAGATGCCGCGGCAGGTGTCGCATTGCTCCAGGTGGATGCCGTTGCGTTCGTAGGTCTTCATGATGCCGGCGCACTTGGGACACAGCAGCGTGGTACCTGCACCAGGCGACGGCGGAGGCTTCGGGGGTTCATATGGCGGGATGCTCATATCGCGATAACGCTAGAGCAACCTGGGAAGTGCCTGGGAGCCTGTCGGCGGTGTGTCTGCGGGTAGTCGCGGCGACCGGTGACAGCGCTGCGCTCAGAATGGTGCTGGGTCGTGGTCGCTCGGGGGTGGTGGTCGGGTGGGGAAATAGTTGTCGTCACAATTGTTTCCGGCATCCGCTTGCCGCTGTTGATTGCGCTCGTGGGCTTCGGTGTGGATGAGGGTTTGGTTGTGTCGGCGTTCGTCGTTGATGGCTTGGGTGCGGTTCTGTGCGCGGGTGGTGGTGCGTC
>NZ_MVIM01000036.1 GCF_002086795.1 Mycolicibacterium tusciae
GCAACGCCTCCCACAACCGCTCAGGGGAGTCGATACCGCCGGGCAACCGACACGCCATGCCGATCACAGCAACCGGAGTGAAAGGTGTGTTGTTCATGTTGGGCAAAGAATTCCCTGAAGGTGAGTTGTATGCCCATGCGTCAGGCACCCGGCAAGGCTATCCAATCGTTGCAGCAATTCGATGCGGAATGGTTTGGTCTGCAGCCTTGGGGCGCTGAACGGCATGTGCATGCTGGAGGTGTGTTGCGCCGGCATCCCTATCCGCCACCTTCATTCAGCAATGATCATTCTGACCAGTTACCTTTGCCTGATCGGGCAGAACGATAGACGGTTACAACTTCTTCTGTTATCGAAGGGTGCAGCGACGACGGGCACGGTAACCTCGTGCGGTGGTTGCTACGTCCTTTACGGCTCTAGTACGCGAGCGTGCCAGTCTTCAGCCCGATGACACAGCATTCACCTTTCTTGATTACGACCAGGACTGGGCAGGCGTTCCCGAAAGCTTGACGTGGTTTCAGCTGTATCGGCGAGCGCTGAACGTCGCACGTGAGCTCAGACTGTTTGCCGCACCTGGTGATCGCGCCGTCATATTGGCGCCGCAGGGACTGGATTACATCGTTGCTTTCCTGGGTGCACTACAGGCAGGACTGATCGCGGTTCCGCTGTCGGTCCCGCTAGGCGGCGCCACCGACGAACGTGTGGATTCGGTAATGCGCGATGCCTCGCCCACCGCCGTTCTCACCACATCCTCTGTCGCCGGCGAAGTGGCCTCACATGTCAGGCCGCAGTCAGGCAAGCCCGCCCCAGTAATCATCGAGGTTGATTTGTTGGACCTGGACGCTGCGACGCGATCCGACGGCCTGGAAGATGCCCAACAAGCGACCGCCTACTTGCAATACACATCTGGATCGACCCGGAATCCGGCCGGAGCAATGATTTCCTACAGGAACCTTCTAGCCAATTTCAAGCAGCTTTTGCCAGCCTTTTGGGCCAACCACGGAAGCGTTCCACCACTGGACACGACATTTGTCTCGTGGTTGCCCTTCTATCACGACATGGGTTTGGTACTCGGAATCTGTGCGCCGACTTTGCTGGGACTCCCCGCTGTGGTTACCAGCCCGGTATCGTTTCTGCAGCGGCCGGCCCGGTGGATGCAATTACTCGCAACCCACACCCATCCATTTTCAGCGGCACCGAATTTCGCGTTCGAGCTCGCCGCACGAAAAACCTCAGACGAGGACATGGCCGGACTTGATCTCGGCGGGGTTGTAGCCATCTGCAGCGGGAGTGAACGGGTCCACCCCGCGACACTCAAACGCTTCACCGAGCGGTTCGCGCCATTCAATTTGCATGACTCGGTAGTCCGACCTTCATACGGGCTTGCGGAAGCAACGCTGTTCGTGGCCACAAGCACAGCAGGTCAACCACCCTCGATCGTCGACTTCGAGTCCGACAGACTGGCCGGCGGTGAGGCTAAACGCCGCACCAGCGGAGGCGGCACACCGTTGATCAAATATCCGCTCACAGAGTCGCCCGCCGTGCGCATCGTCGATCCCGACACCCACACGGAGTGCCCACCGGCAACGACCGGCGAAATCTGGGTGCACGGCGACAACGTCGCTGTGGGCTATTGGCAGAAGACCGAAGAGTCTCAGCGCACTTTCGGCGCCATGCTTGACGCGCCGTCGGCGGGCACACCACGGGGGCCCTGGCTGCGGACCGGGGATCTGGGGTTCGTCACCGAGGGCGATTTGTTTATCGTCGGTCGCATCAAGGACATGTTGATCGTCTACGGGCGCAACCACTCTCCCGACGACATCGAGGCGACAATTCAGGAGGTATCTGGAGGCCGGGTCGCGGCCATCGCCGTTCCGGCCGAGGACACGGAACAGCTCGTCCTTATCATCGAAACCAAGAAACGCGGCGACTCCGATGAGGAGGTGATGCACAAGTTCGCCACGGTCAAGCGTGAGGCGACTTCGGCGATCTCGAACACCCACGGCCTCACCGTCGCAGATGTGGTTCTGGTAACACCGGGTTCGATTCCGATTACCACAAGTGGCAAGGTGCGCCGAGGGGCATGCGTCGACCATTACCGGACCAGTCGGTTCGTCCGCCTAGACGCTTAACCCCACACCATGTGAGGTTTCACTATGCGGACAGCGCCGATCGATAGGGCGCGCGGCCAACATGCCTGCAGGGCCAACCAAGCGAGCTACTCCACGCGAGTAGCCCGCTCGACCCACCCAGCAACTGCGGAAGTTGCCGTAAACCGAGCGTTAGGCCCAGTGTAGGCATCGGCAGCTCAGAAATTTTGGCAAGTGCTGAAGGCCTGTTGGATAGAACCCAGGTACGGCTGCGCCCATGGTGCGGCCGCAATCCGGCTGGCCATCTGCTGCCGTTGAGCCGGCCCCGAGGCGAGGAACTGCTGCAAACCGGCCTTCAGCATCGGTTGTTTATCGAACGCCGCGCCGGCTTCCGGGCTTTGCGCGTTCAGTGCAGAAACCAATTGCGGGTAGCTGCAGGTCGTGTTGACGGCCAGACCCAGATCAGGCTGTGCGGACGCCACTCCCACCCCGGCGGCCAGGGACATTCCCAGACCCCCTACCGCGACAGCCAGCCTGGTCATCGACAGTTTGCTCATGTGTTGGAGCCCTCCCTTATATGCACCACTCTTGACGAACCATTGGAAGCTACGACCGAGATTACCCATCATCGGCGCTCAGCTACCACGCCCGTGATGTATCGAACCTTCGCGAGGCGTCACTACAAATATCGGCCGGCGTCCGACCAACGTTACGCCGCGCTGCGCTTCGGTCTCAGCTAGCGAGACGGCCTCGGAATTGGGGCCGTGACCGGGTCCTCGCCGCCGCGGTCCCTCTCCCCTAACAGGTATCGCCGCGCGGCCCAGCGGGGCCCCAACGGCTCAAGGAGGAAGCTGGCGGGACGCGGTCGCACACGTTGCGGCCACCAGAACCATCGTCCAAGCAAGGCGGCGATGGAAGGTGTCATAAAAGATCTGACGATCATGGTGTCGAACAGCAGACCGAGCCCAATCGTCGTTCCGATCTGGCCGATGATCTGCAAGTCGCTGACCACCATCGAAGCCATTGTCAGCGCAAAGACCACCCCCGCCGTGGTGACGACTTTGCCGGTGCCGCCCATCGCACGAATAATCCCCGTGTTGATGCCGGCGCTGACTTCTTCCTTCATCCGGGAAACCAGCAGCAGGTTGTAGTCAGAGCCAACCGCCAAAAGGATGATCACCGACATCGCGAGGACCATCCAATGCAAATTGATGCCCAGAATGTATTGCCAAAGCAAGACCGAGATACCGAACGATGCACCCAACGAAAGCGCGACCGTCCCCACAATTACCAGGGCCGCTATGAAACTTCGGGTAATTATGAGCATGATGACGAAAACCAGGCAAAGCGCTGCCACGCCAGCGATCCATAGATCCCATGTCGACCCGTCATGCCAGTCCTTCGCGGTGGATGCGGCTCCCGCAATAGATATCTCGGCGTTTACGAGCGGTGTCCCTTTCAGGGATTCCTCGGCCGCCGCCTTTATCTGATTGATCCGTGCAATGCCTTCGGCTGATGCCGGGTCGCCGATGTGAGAGATGATAAAGCGGGCCGCTTTTCCGTCAGGGGACAAGAACGAATTAATCGCTCGTTTGAAGTCCTCGTTTTCGAAAACCTCCGGAGGCAAGTAAAAGGAATCGTCGTTTCGGCTTGCGTCGAACGCCTGCCCCATCGCCGTCACGTTCTCGCTCGTTTCGTTCACCGTGGAGAGCATGCCTGACATGGTGCTATGCATGGTGAGCATCATGGTTCGCATGCTCTGCATGCTGGAGATCATGTGCGGGAGCTGTGCAGTCAGCTGCGGCATGATCACATCTATCTCATCCAGATGCTCGAGCAGACGCTCGACCTTGGAGCTAATAATGTTAACGCCGTCGAGCGTCTCGAATATGGATCTCAATGCATGGCAGATTGGGATATTGAAGCAATGTGGCTCCCAGTAAAAGTAATTTCGGATTGGCCGGAACCAATCGTCGAAATTAGCCATATTATCCCGCGTCTCGTCCAGGACAACCTTAAGCTCATGAGTTTGGCCGACCATGCGGTGCGTTACATCATTCATCTGCAGCAACAGCTGATATTGACTCTGCAGTATTCGGATCAGCGTCGCCATATCGTCGGCCTGGCGGAGCAAATCGCCCATTCGCTCTTCTTGAAACTTCAACGTTTGCACTTGGCTGGCGCTTTGCAAGCTGAGGAGAAACGGAATCGACGTATGGCCGATCGGCGTTCCCTCAGGCCGGGTTATGCCCTGTACCCGAGAAATCCCACGAATATTGAAGATTGCCTTCGCCAATCTGTTCAATACCAGAAAATCCGCAGGATTGCGCATATCACGATCGGATTCAATAAGCAGAATGTCCGGCATCAACCGCGCCTGAGAGAAATGACGCTCAGCGGCGAGGTAACCCTGATTGGCTGGAATGTCATCGGGAATATACAGCCGGTCGTTATAGCTCGTTGTGTATCCCGGCAGGGTCGCTACACCAAGCAACGCGAGCGCAAGTGAGGCGGCCAGAATCGGGGCGGGCCAGCGGACGATCGCCGTGCCGATGCCGCGCCATCTGTGTACGCGAATCTTTCGCTTGGGTTCCAGCAAGCCAAATCGGCTTCCAATAGCCACACCCGCCGGCACTAGTGTCACCGCAACAGCGACCGATACAAGCATGCCGATGGCGCACGGGATCGCCATACTGTGGAAGTACGGCAATCGGGTGAAGCTCAGGCAGAAGATCGCGCCGGCGATCGTCAGACCCGACGCCAGAACAACGGGCGCGACTCCGCGGTACATGCTGTAGTACGCAGCTTCCGGGTCCTCCCCGGCCTGACGCGCCTCCTGATACCGACCGAAAAAGAATATTCCATAATCTGTTCCGGCCGCTATGCTGAGAAAAACGAGCATATTAACAGCAAAAGTCGACAGCACCAGCACATCACTGTGGCCGAGGAAAGCAACGACACCACGCGCCGCCGCTAATTCAAACCCCACCATCACCAACAACACAATCACTGTGGCGATGGAACGATACACGAGAAGGAGAACGACAAAAATGATCACCACAGTCACGACGGTGATCTTCAGAATGGAATCATTCCCACTGCGTTGCATATCCGAAGCAAGCGGTCCCGGTCCAGTTACATAGGCCTTGACCCCGGCCGGTGGGGTCGTCCGATCAACGATATTCCGGACCGCGTCCACCGATTCGTCTCCCAAGTGTGTTCCTTGGTCGCCGATCAAATTCAATTGCACATATGCGGCCTTGCCGTCGGGGCTCTGAACGCTCGACGAGGTGAGGCGGTCACCCCACATGTCCTGCACGTGCGCCACATGGTTCGGATCGTCTCGCAAATCGCTGACGAGGCCGGCATAGTATTGATGCGCGTCTTCACCGAGCGGCTCTTGTCCCTCCAATACGATCATCGCGGAGTTATCCGAACTGGATTCCTCAAAGACATGACCCATGCGCGTCATCGCCTTTACCGACGGAGCGTCCTGGGGCATCAACGAAACGGAATGCTCCTCCGCGACTTTCTCCAACGATGGGATTGCGGCCGCCCAGTTTCCGCTGACGGACGCCAGCGTCGAAAGCACAATCAACACCAGCCAGGCCAGGATGATGACTAGCGAAAACCTGCGTATGGTCCGCGCAAAGAACGGACGGCGACGGTGTCCAGTGCTCATGCGACCTTCGCTAGTCCCTCATCATCAAGGAACGCACGAGAGGACGCGGCCCTATAGGCCGAAGTAGTCCACTAGCGGGGCGGGTGCGCACCTTTTGGGGCCACCAGAACCACCGTCCCAACAGCGCGGCGATCGAAGGTGTCATGAATGCGCGGACGATCAGTGTGTCAAACACCAGACCCACGGCAATGGTGGCGCCGAGTTGACCGAGCGTGAGCAGGTCGCTTACCAGCATTGACGCCATGGTCGCTGCGAATACGAGACCGGCGGCTGTCACGATCCGGCCGGTGCCGCCCATCGCACGGATGATGCCGGTGTTGATTCCTGCTGCAACTTCCTCTTTCATCCGCGACACCAGCAGAAGGTTGTAATCAGAGCCGACCGCCAACAGCACCATCACCGACATCGCCAGGACCATCCACTGCAGCTGAATGCCGAGTAGCTGCTGCCAGATCAGCACCGACAAACCAAAGGACGCACCAAGAGAAAGCGCCACAGTACCGACGATGACCAGGGCGGCGATAAAGCTCCGCGTCATGAGCAGCATGATGATGAAAATCAGACAGAGTGCAGAGACTGCCGCAATCAACAGGTCGTATTTGGAACCGTCCACGATGTCTTTCACGCCCGCCGCAGTGCCCGCAAGGTAGATGTTGCTGCTTTCCAGCGGTGTGCCCTTGAGCGCTTCCTCGGCCGCCACCCTAATCGGTTCCACCCTCGAGACACCCTCAGGCGTTGCGGGATCGCCCCTTTGCGAAATCAGCATGCGCGCGGCCTTGCCGTCCGGCGACAGGAAGATTTTCAAGACGCGCTTGAAGTCCTCGTTCTCGAATACGTCTGGCGGTAGATAGAAGGAATCGTCATTCTTGGCGGCGTCGAACGCCTTTCCCATTGCAGTCGCGTTATCGCTCGTTTCCTCCATCGCGCTGATGGTGCCCGACATGGTGCTGTGCATGGTCAGCATCATTGTGCGGGTGCTCTCCATGGTCGCGATCATCTGCGGGAACTGCACGAGTATTTGTGGAAGAAGTACATTCAATTGATCGAGATTCTGCACGAGCTGCTCCATTTTGACGGTGATCTCGTCAACACCGTTCAGCGAGTCAGCTATGGATCTGATTGCAAAGCAGATGGGAATGTTGTAGCAATGCGGCTCCCAGTAAAGATAATTGAAGATCGGTCTAAAGAAATCCTGGAAGTTCGCAAGATGATCTCTAAGCTCACTCGTGACCTCCTGCAGTTCATGAGTGGTTTCCACCATGCGGGTAGTCGTGGCAACCATCTGCTGCATCAATCCATACATACGCTGCATGATGTTGATCGTCGATGTCAGCTCGTCGGCCTGCTGGAGCATGTCTTCCATGCGATCCTTTTGGAACGGCAGTCCCAAGAGTTGGCCGGAGTTTTGTGCGCTCATCATGAAAGGGATCGTCGTATGCGCGATCTGCGTTCCCTGCGGACGAGTAATCGATTGCACGTTCGCAATGCCTGGGACGGCGAAGACGGCCTTGGCCACCTTGTTCAATATCAGAAGGTCGCTGGAATTCCGCATATCATGATCGGACTCGATCATCAGCAGATCAGGCGACACCATTCGCGATTCTGGAAAATGTCGCGCTGCGGCCGCATAACCTTGGTTGGCGGGGATATCTTGCGGAAGAGACTTGACGTCGTTGTAGCTGGGCGTGTAGCCCGGCAGCGTCAATAATCCGATCAGCGAGATCGCCACGGTGGCGACCAAAATGGGTGCGGGCCACCGAACAATAGCTGTGCCAACCCGTCGCCACCCGCGAGTGTGAATCTGCCGTTTGGGATCGAACAAGCCGAAACGACTGCCTGCAGCCAGAATGGCAGGAACCAGCGTGAGGGCCACTGCGACGGCGACCACGATTCCCAGCGCGCCCGGGACGCCCAGGGGTTGGAAGAAGGGCAGACGCGTAAAGCTCAGGCAGAAGATCGCGCCGGCGATCGTGACACCTGAGGCCAGGACAACCTTGGCCACCCCGCGGTAGGTGGTGTAGAAAGCCGTTTCGCGGTCCTCACCGGCTTCACGCGCCTCTTTATATCGCCCAAAGAAAAATATCCCGTAATCTGTGCCGGCCGCGATCCCGATAGAAACTAAAAGGTTGACAACGAAGGTGGTTAGCCCGACAACGCCGTGAAGACCGAGAAACGCTATGATTCCTCGGGCCACCTGCAATTCAATCCCGACGCTCAGCAATATGACGATCGTGGTAGTGATCGAACGAAATACCAGTAGCAGCATTACAAAAATCACGGTGATGCTGACTGCCGTGATCAAGATGACTGTTCGGTTGCCGCTCTCGCCCATGTCGGCGACGATCGCTGCGGGCCCGGTGACATACGCCTGGACCCCAGGAGGCGCCGGAGTGCGAGCCAGGATGTCCTGAACGACCTTGACCGAATTGTTGCCCTCGGCCTGGCCGGGTTGACCAATCAGATTGACTTGAACATATGCGGCTTTGCCGTCAGCGCTTTGCGCTGCGTCAGTCGTGAGCGGATCTCCCCAGAAATCCTGAATGTGCTGAACGTGGTCCGGTCGGTCTCTCAGCTGACGAATGACATCGTCGTAGTACCGGTGCGCATCGTCACCAAGCGGTTCCTCACCCTCGAGGACGATCACCGCCAAAGCGCCGGAAGAAGTCTCGTCGAAAGCTTCAGCCATTCGCTGGGAGGCTTTGAACGATGGCGCATCTTCTAAGCTCAGCGCTACCGCATGCTCTCTTTCGACCTGCTCCAAAGGTGGGACGGCGACCGTGAGGACGACGGTGACCAACACCCAGGCGAGAATGATGAGCACCGAGAATCGATGGATCGTGCGCGCCACTCTAGGTCGCTCGGTACGCTCTTCGCTCTTGGTGATCATGCGGCCGTAAGCAGACATGATGTGAAGGCGTTTACCTGATTTGACGTCTTTTCCGCTTTGACCTCGTCGTCCACGAGGATGCGGCAGCCAATGCTATTGCTATCACCTTGCGCCAGAAGACTTCCCGCAGCCGACGTTTCGGTGATGTCGAATTTCAACGACCACGGCAAGCTTGCTCCCTCAACGAACGTGGGTTCAGCGTTCTCGTCGAAGTAGCTGATGTTAGCCACGGTACCTGCCGGCCCGAACACCTCGTATGTCAGCTGTTTGGGATCGAAGGGCTTGCTGTCCTCGACCTTCGTGTCGGCATACGAGGGGCGATTCTCGGAGCCGAAGATGCCGTGTAGCCGCGACACGGTGAAGCCCCCAGCGCCGAGCACAACCAGCACTAGGATCGGAATCCATAGCCGCATCAAAACCCGGAAAATGGTCGAACCCCTCCCTTATGGCCGTACCGGCGACTTGCTATTCGCTCGTACACGTCAACTCGCGTCGCTGGTGACTCGCCAGAATACGCGGGTCCTCAAACGTAGCTGGACGTCGGCGCGCGCGACCAGCGCTTTGAGTAAAGCATGCCATTTGCTTCCCAACTCGACTTGTTCCCAACGTGAGATGGGATCGATGCACAGTGCTTGTGTTGAAGCACGGTACGAACATTCCGCACCGCCCGCAAATTACATCAAAAGGCCCAGCCTCGGCTGTGTCGTGGTATAGCTTCACCTCCTCGCAACAAGCTGGACGCCTGTTTGCGGAGGAAGTTGCATGACAGCACTCCAATGCGGTGCGCGGAGGCGCAGACGGCCAGCCGACATAGATCCGTAACTTTTCCGTGTCAATCCAGAAACGACGTCTCGCGACTGGAGGAGGATCCGTCCCCGCCACTGGTTTAGCTGAGGTGAGAGTGCTCGTCGGAGGACACCGCGGCGGGCCGAGAAGGCGCTGGAGCAGTAGACCGGCGACGCAGCCGCGAGCGGGCGTAGGCGGTCGCCTTCGAGCGCGCCGCCAGGGCCGCAAAAAACGAGTTTCATTCCGTACCTCTAGAGCCCATGAGCGAAGAATTCAAGGATTGCCGAGTTGACTGCGTCCGGCCGTTCGAGAAATCCCAGGTGGCCGGTATCGCCGATCTCCAGATACCTTCCCTTCGGAAGAGCGCCTGCCACCTCGGCTCCGAGGTGGGGGGGCATGACCAGATCATCGGCGAACCCGATGACCAACACCGGTGTAGTGATCTCTTGGTAGGCGGGCAGCCGGTTGTTCACGGGCGCAATGGCAAACTGCGCGCGAACTCCGGGAGTCGACATAGTGGGCCACATCGTAAAAGTGTCGATCCAATCCTGGACGACCCTGTCATCGTTCAGTGTCTTTGGTGAAAACGCGTCGAGCAGACGTAGTTTCGCTTCATAGCTGGGCGGCAGCTGGATGCCTGCATTTGCGAAATCTCTCTCGGCCGTCGCGAAGAATTCACGTGCGCAGTCAAGCCGACCCCTGGTAGCCATCAAGGCGGCCTGGCTCACCAGCCCGGGATGGGCGAGCATCAATTCCTGGGCGATATAGGAGCCCATTGAGACCCCAACAAGACGCGCTGGGCCGAGATCGAGCTTCTCGATCAACTCCACCGTATCGGCGACCGCCGTTGCCGTCGTGAAACCGTCAGCATTCGAAGTCGCACCCACTCCCCTGTTGTCAAAAGTGACTACGCGGTAGCCGGCCGCGAGGAACGCGGGCACTTGGTGGACCTGCCATGTGCGGCCCACACCCCCCTGGCCAGAAATGAACAGCACAGCGTCACCGCGGCCGCGGTCGTCATAGGCCAGGTCCACCACGGTGGGACGGTACTACGAGCGTCAGGGACGTCGCGACCATAGCAGTACGGCCCGACGATCCGTCGATTCCGAGGGTGCCCATTCTCGCGCCGTCCGCGATCGCGGAACAACTCTTCGCCGAAGCAAATTGAATCCTTCCGCTTGTGCCGCGCAGACGACGCGCTTCTTGACGTGTAATCAACGGTTGATGACGAAGCCTGGGACGCTTTCACTCCGTCGGCCCGAATACAGCGAACACGGGGCGGCAGCGGACGGTGAGTTTTTCGTCGGCGACTCCCAGCTTTTAACGCCCTGATGACGGTATGCAAACGGCCCCCGGATCAATGGAAAGCCCAAGCTTTTCGCATTGAAGCTCCCGCTGCGCTCTTGGGCGTCGATCTCCGAGGGCCATCCAACCTAGTAGCGGGGACAGTGTGGTGTTTCAGGACATCGGAATAGGTGAATCGGCCAGTTTCAGCTGGTGTCGAAGGTTCGCTTGGGTATCACCGCCGTGCTCGTCGAGGGCCGTTCATAATCGCAGGTCGCCCGCGATTACGGGATCTCCCAAGGCTGGATCTCACGACTGATCAGGCGCTACACCCTCGAAGGCGATGCGGCGTTCGAACCACGCTCACGGTGCCCACTCACCAGCCCACAACGGCTGGCGCAGACCACGATCGACCTGATCATCGAGCTCCGCCAGACCCTGACCGGCAAAGGACTCGACGGCGGGCCCCACACCATCGCCTGGCACCTACGACATCACCACCAGCTGGCCGTCTCAACCGCCTCGATCAGCCGCCACCTGCACGCCGCTGGCCTGGTCGAACCCACACCGCAGAGACGGCCCAAGTCGTCCTACATCCGATTCGCCGCAGCCCAACCCAACGAACGCTGGCAAGCCGACTTCACCCACTGGCGCCTAGCCAACGGCATCCACCTCGAAATCCTGTGCTGGCTCGACGACTGCTCACGCCTGGCGCTATCGGTGACCGCCCACCGCCGCGTCACGCCAACACCGTCGCCGCCGAGTTCAGGAAGACCGTTGCCCAACATGGCACTCCATACTCGACACTGACCGACAACGGCATGGTCTTCACCACCCGCTTCGCTGGCGGCAAAGGCGGACGCAACAGCTTTGAAGCCGAACTTCACCGTTGGGAGTACGCCAAATCAACTCCACCCCCAACCACCCCACCACGTGCGGGAAAGTCTGTGAAGACTGTTACTCGACGTTGTACCGGCTCGGTCTGACCCCGGCCAAGGTATGACCAAGGTGTCCTGCGTTCGA
>NZ_MVIM01000037.1 GCF_002086795.1 Mycolicibacterium tusciae
GGGGTGGGCGGCGCCGGCGGTGCAGGGGATGCGGGCGACTGAGGAGTGTCCGACCCGGGAGGCGGAGGCGGCTTCGTGACGGTCCGCGGGGTTTCCGGCGCCGGTGTCGACGTGCGTTCGCTCGGCTGGCCTGCGGTCGTGCTGGCCGGTGGATTGTTAGGCAGCCCTGGAGAATTCGACGGATCCGGCGAATGCGGGACGGCCGTGGTGCGCGGTGACGGCGACGGAGTGGCGGCCGGCGGCGGGCAGACCGGCAGCACCGAACCCTGGGCCAGCTTGTTGATCTGGCCGATGGCGTCGTCTTCGGAACCGGTCGGCAGACCCGCTTCCACCTGAGCCCGGTCGGCCTGCTTCAGGTCCGTGACCCGAAAAAGCTGGCAGCCGGACGCCGATTGGCCCGGTGCGATGAGGTTGAGGTCGTTGCGGGCCGTCAGGCAACCGTGCCGGTAGGTCTCCTGCATCGCGACGCCGAGGATCGACCCGGGTATGCCGCGCATGATCGACACGGTGCCGTCGTGCGCGGCGACGTAATAGTTGCTGCGCACGACCTCGCGGCCGATGACCAGACCGGCGACGACCACCAAAACCAAAAGCGCGGCGGCGATGAACATTCGCCGCCGCGATCTCGGTGCACGAACCGGCTCCTCTGGAGGGGGTTCGATCCGCTTGGCCACATTGCGGCGCGGGTTGAATGCCGACGCGCGGCCCGCTGCTGTGTTGGGGGGCGCGGTCTGATCGTCGTCACCGGATACCGCGCCGGCGAGAATCGGCTGGGTCTGGCCGTAGTCGTAGTCGACGACGTCGGCCACCACGACCGTCACGTTGTCGGGTCCGCCGCCGCGCAGGGCCAATTCGATTAGGCGGTCCGCACTTTCGGCCGTGTCGGGGATCTGCAGCGCTTCGAGAATGGTGTCGTGGCTGACCGGATCGGACAGCCCGTCGGAGCACAGCAGGTACCGGTCCCCGGCTCTGGCCTCACGCATGATCAGGGTGGGCTCGACCTCGTGACCGGTGAGCGCACGCATGATCAGCGAGCGCTGTGGATGGCTGTGCGCCTCCTCTAGCGTGATGCGGCCCTCGTCGACCAGTGTCTGGACGAAGGTGTCGTCCTTGGTGATCTGGGTCAGTTCACCGTCGCGCAGCAGATAGCCGCGGGAGTCGCCGATGTGGACAAGGCCAAGACGATTGCCCGCGAACAGGATCGCGGTCAGCGTGGTGCCCATGCCTTCGAGCTCGGGGTCCGCCTCGACCTGAGCGGCGATGGCGGAGTTGCCCTCCCGGACCGCGGTGTCGAGCTTGCTCAGCAGGTCACCGCCGGGCTCGTCGTCATCGAGGTGGGCCAGCGCCGCGATCACCAGCTGCGAGGCGACCTCGCCGGCTGCGTGACCGCCCATCCCGTCGGCCAGCGCGAGCAGGCGCGCACCCGCGTAGACGGAGTCCTCGTTGTTAGCGCGGACCAGGCCGCGGTCGCTGCGCGCGGCGTATCGAAGCACCAGTGTCACGGGCGCAGCTCAATTACCGTCTTGCCGATTCGAACCGGCGTCCCCATCGAAACGCGTACCGCAGTCGTCACCTTGGCCCTGTCGAGGTATGTGCCGTTGGTCGATCCTAGGTCTTCTACGTACCATTCCGAACCTCGAGGGGACAGCCTTGCGTGCCGTGTCGAGGCGTAATCGTCGGTGAGAACCAGAGTCGAGTCGTCGGCGCGGCCGATCAGCACCGGCTGGGTGCCCAACGTGATGCGCGTTCCCGCGAGCGCTCCCTCGGTGACGACCAGCTGCCGCGCCACGTTCCTGCGGCCGCGATTGGGCAGCAGCGAGCCCCGCAACGGCAATCCCCGTCGCACCATGACTGCTCCGGTCGGTGCGTAGATGTCGGTCCTCAGGATCCGCAGCACCGACCAGATGAACAACCACAGAAGCAACAGGAAGCCGACGCGTGTCAGTTGCAGTACCAACCCCTGCATCTGACGTCCTCTCCGTCCCCGTGCGTTCCGTCGCATCGACAGCCAAATCGATGTCGCCACCTTCGGCAACGTCACGATACTTGGACGGCCAGCTGCATGGGGAGAAGCCGACAGCTTCTCCCGTTGAGGGCCGGCCGCAGATCGGCCGAGCCTCAGTGCACGCGGACGACGATCTCCGAATGGCCCAGCCGGATGACGTCGCCGTCGGCGAGCTGCCACTCCTGGACCGGTGCGTTGTTGACCGTCGTGCCGTTGGTCGAGTTGAGGTCGGCGAGCAGGGCGACCTGGCCGTCCCAGCGGATTTCCAGGTGCCGGCGGGAGACGCCGGTGTCGGGCAGGCGGAACTGAGCGTCCTGTCCGCGGCCGATCACGTTCGCGCCTTCACGCAGCTGGTAGGTCCGGCCGCTGCCGTCGTCGAGCTGCAGGGTGACGGTGGCGCCGGCAGCGGGGTAGTCGCTCTGCCCGTAGCCGTAGCCGCCGCCCGCGGGCTGGCCGTAGTCGTATCCGCCCTGGGGCTCGGCATATCCCTGATCGGCGTATCCGGCGCCGGCGTCGCCGCCGTAGCGCCCGTAGTCGGGCTGGGCTCCGTAGCCCTGGTCCTGACGGCCGTAGGCCTGCCCGCCGTACCCGCCCTGATCGGGATAGCCGCCTTGGTCTGGGTAGCCGCCCTGATCAGGATAGGACGGGCGGCCGTAGCCACCGTCGTCGGGCCGCGATGGCGCAGGCGGACGGCCGTAGTCGTAGTCACCTGCCGGCGCTTGGTAGCCCGGCTGGCCACCTGGGGGCGGGCCGTAGCCGCCGGGTGCCTGACGGTAGCCCGGATCCTGGTACCCGCCGCCGCCCGGGGGTGGGCCGTAGCCGGCAGGCGGGCGCTGCTCGTAGGACGGCGGTGGGTAGCCGCCCTGATCCGGGTAGCCGCCCTGGTCGGGATATCCGCCCTGGTCGGGATATCCACCTTGATCGGGGTAGCCGCCGCCCTGGCGCGGGGGGTAGCTCGCGTCGCGTGGGGGCGGGTAGCCGCCCTGCTCTTGCGGCGGGTAGGGGGCGCGGGGATCCTGCCCGCGGTCTTCTGGCCGGCCGTATCGGTCGTCGTAATACTCGTCGCCGGGCCGCCCCTGAGCCTGGCCGCCATATTGCGTCGGGTTGTCGCTCATCGGTACTCCTGATTCTGCGTTGGACGAAAGGTCTCGGGGTGGTGAGGCGGGATCGCCACTGGTGGAGTCGGGATTGACCGCCCCCCGCGCGCGAAATTGTCCGGTGTGCAGGCTGGATGATTGTTCGAACCTGACGACCACATCACCATACGTTTGCCATCCCTGCTCATGGACGTATCCCTCCAAGTGCTTGGCAAAAGTTGTTGGTGTGAGGTCCGGGTCGGCACTCACCTTCTGATAGTCAGGCACACTGAGGGTAATGACGTAGTCGTTTGGCGCCAAAACTCGCCCGGCGGCCAATTCGCGCGCACCGGTCTCTGCCTCGCGCCGAAGCATCGCCTCGACCTCTTGCGGAACGATCGATCCGCCGAACACCCGGGCGAATGCGTCGCCAACGGTCGACTCGAGCTTCCGCTCAAAACGGTCGACCAGACCCATATCACCGCCTGCCTCATTTGTTGTTGGCCGCCTTGCCGGTGACCGGGGTGCGCACCCTGCTGTTCCCACGCGTGTCGCCTGGCCACCACCCTTGCTTGCATGGTATCGGCCCGGCACGTCGAGGCGTGACCAATGGAATTCTGAGAATTGAAACCCAGCAGGTCAGCGGCGTTTGTCTGGAAAACGTCCCGGCCCACAGCACCGCATCGGCACGGTTGGGGAGCACGGTGTTGTGCGTGATAGTCTTCCCCGGTTGTTGGGGCGAGTGGCGGAATGGCAGACGCGCTGGCTTCAGGTGCCAGTGTCCTTCGGGACGTGGGGGTTCAAGTCCCCCTTCGCCCACAATTCTTGAACCGACTCAGACGAGCACTCCGCGCAGGACCAGCTCGCTGAGCGCTGCCGCTGCGGCGTCGATGTCTTTGACGTGACGTACGCAGACGGCGTACCACGCGCCGCCGGCGATGACGTCCATGACGGTGTCGGCGTCGATCCCGGGGCGGGCCGTTCCCTCGGCGACCGCGGCGCCGATCCGGCCGGCCAGCTGGTTGCGGGCGGCGGCTTCCAGCCGGTCGCTGATCACGCGGCGCATCCTGCGGTCGGACCGTAAGTCGTTGAGCAGACCGGGAAGTGCCTCACGTACGGCCGGATCCTCGTACATGGCCAGGGCCCCGCGGCACAGCCGGGTGATCTCGCCGACGAAGTCGTCCGCGGGAGGTTCGGGCCCGAGGTCGGGAAACAGCGCCTCGTGCACCAGCTGCGCCTTGGAACTCCACCGGCGGTACACCGCCGGACGGCTCACCTGCGCCGTGGAGGCGATCAGGTCGATGGTTGCCGCCGCATAGCCGCGGTCGACGAGCAGGCGCCGGGTCGCGGCGAGCACCGCCGCGTCTATCGACGGGTCGCGGCGCGAACCCTGACGCCGGTGACGCCGTTCGACGGTCTCCATGAATCGCGCCCTGCCTCCACCCGTTTGTCGTTACAGTGTGTCACAACAAGACCGTGGCGAACGTGGGTTACCCGCACGCATTCCAGCCTCTAGGCGTGCGGGTAACCCACGTTCGGCGGAATCATCGGAGGCGAATGTGACGATCGCGCATACGAACCTGTTGGCCGGTGTCGGCGAGGACGGCCGCCATTTGTACACCTGTCCGCTGTGTGAAGCCATGTGCGGCTTGGAGATTCAGGTCGAAGGCGGACGGGTGGCCGGCATCCGCGGCAACCGCGACGACGTCTGGAGTCGCGGCCACATCTGCCCCAAGGGCGCCAGCCTGGGCGTGGTCCACCACGACCCCGACCGGATCCGCCGGCCGATGATCAAAGTCGACGGCCAGTGGCAGGAGGTCAGCTGGGACGCCGCCTTCCGCCGCTGCACCGAAATGCTCGCGCCGGTGATCGAGAAGCACGGCATCGGCGCGGTGACCTGCTACACCGGAAACCCGCTCGCGCACTCGTTCTCCCTCGGCCGCTACACCGGCGTGCTGCTCGGGATGTCGGGCATCCCGCTGTCCTACTCGCCCGGGACCGTCGACCAATGGCCGAAGAACCTCTCGTCGCACCTGATGTACGGCGGATGGTGGACGTTCCCGGTACCCGACATCGAGCGCACCGACCTGCTGGTGGTGATGGGCGCCAACCCCTCGGCCTCCCAGGGCTCCCTGCTGGCCGCGCCCGACGTCATGGGCATCCTCGACGGAATTCGCAAGCGCGGCAAGGTGATTGTCATCGACCCCGTCCGCACCCAGACCGCGGCGCGGGCCAGCGAATGGCTGCCGATCACACCCGGTACCGACGCCGCGTTGCTGATGGCTGTCACCCACACACTGTTCGACGAAGACCTGGTCGCCCTCGGGGACCTGGCTCCTCACGTCGACGGACTCGACCGGTTGCGGGAGGTCGCCGCGGACTGGTCCCCGGAGCGCGTCACCGGCGTCACCGGAATCGAAGCGCAGCGCATCAGGGAGCTCGCGCGCGAGCTCGTCAGCACCGAGCGCGCCGTCGTGTACGGCCGAATCGGTACGTGCAACCAGGAATTCGGCAGCCTGGCCAGCTGGCTCGTCGACGTCGTCAACATTCTCACCGGACATTTCGACAAGCCGGGCGGCTCGATGTTCCCGCGTGCCACCGCGTGGTCGGTGACCGTGCAGCCGATCCCCGGCCTCGAAGACGGCGCCGCCGAATTCGGCCGGTTTCGCACCCGGGTGCGCGGCGCCAAGGAGGTGCTGGGGCAGGTACCCGTGTCGTGCCTGGCCGAGGAGATCGCGACGCCGGGGGAGGGACAGATCAAGGCCCTCATCACGGTCGCCGGTAATCCGGTGCTGTCCACGCCGGCCGGCCACAAACTCGATGAGGTGCTGCCGCAACTGGACGCGATGATCTCCGTCGACCTGTGGATGAACGAAACGACGCGGCACGCCGACGTCATCCTGCCCGGCCTGTCGCCGCTGGAGCAGCCGCACCACGACGACCTGATCCTCAACTTCGCGGTCAACAGCATCGCCAACTATTCGGCGCCCGTCTTCGAGCCCGACGAACCCGACCGCCCCCACGAGTGGGAGATCCTGGTCCGGCTCACCGGGCTGTGTACCGGCGTGCCCGCCGAGGACGTCGACGTCGCCGCGATCGACGACGGCTTCTTCGACTACATGGCGTTCACCCAGGGCCTTGACGGCGCGGAGATCCGCAAGCACTACACACATGGCGGCCCCGAACGCATCCTGGACCTCACCCTGCGTACCGGTCCGTTCGGTGACAGGTACGGCGAGAACCCCGACGGCCTGACGCTGGAAAGGTTGAAGGCACAACCCAACGGCATCAACTTCGGGCCGATGGTGCCGCAGGTCCCCGACGTCCTGGGGACCGCCGACAAGAAGATCCGGCTGGCACCGCAATATCTGCTCGACGACCTGCCCCGTCTGGCCCAGCGCCTCGACCGCGCGCCCGACGAGCTGGTGCTCGTGAGCCGACGTCATCTGCGATCCAACAACTCCTGGCTGCACAACGTCGGTCCGCTGATGAAGGGCAAAGACCGGTGCACGCTGCTGATGCACACCGATGACGCCGTCAAGCACGGTGTGGTGACCGGCGACGTGGTCACGGTGACATCGGAGGGAGGCAGCATCGAGGTGCCCGTCGAGGTGACCGCCGCGATCATGCCGGGCGTGGTCTCGATGCCGCACGGCTGGGGCCACGGCAAGCCAGGCACCCGGATGTCGATCGCCAACGAATCCCCCGGCGTGAACACCAATGTCCTGTCCCCGCCGAACTTCATCGACGAACCGTCGGGCAACGGGGCGCTGAACGGTATCCCGGTGACGGTGACCGCGACGTCGACCTGAAAGTATCGACGCGTGGGCAAGAACGAACGTTCAAGAATCGTCATGAGCGACGACGAGATCGCCGAGTTCATCGAGCGCAGCCGCACCGCGACGATGGCGACCGTGCTCCCCAACGGACGGCCGCACCTGGTGGCGATGTGGTACGCGGTGCTCGACGGTGAGATCTGGTTCGAAACGAAGGCCAAGTCGCAGAAGGCGGTCAACTTGCGACGCGACCCGACGATCACCGTCATGATCGAGGACGGGCAGAGTTACACCACGCTCCGCGGGGTGTCGATCGACGGCACCGCGGAAATCATCGATGATCCGGAAACCAATCTGCGCGTTGGCATCAGCGTGTGGGAGCGCTATACCGGCCCATACACCGACGAGATGCGACCGTTCGTCGACCAGATGATGAACAACCGGATCTGCGTGCGGGTGGTACCCGGGCGGATGCGCAGTTGGGATCATCGCAAGCTCGGCATGGGCGACATGCCCGTCGGCGGCAGCACCGCCCAGTACCTGTAGGGGAGAAATGGACCCGAACAAGAAACCGGCACAACTGAATTCGCCGTTCGTCAATAAGGTGATGAAGTATGCCGGCAAGGCGCACGTGTGGGTGTACCGGAAATCTGGCGGGAAGATCGGCGCCAACTGGCGCATCGGTGCGGGACTGAAGAAGCCGGTGCCCACGTTGCTGCTCGAGCACACCGGCCGCAAATCCGGCAAGACGTTCGTCTCGCCGCTGGTGTTCATCCAAGACGGTCAGGACGTGATCGTGGTGGCGTCGAAGGGTGGTAGCGACACCCATCCGCAGTGGTACCGCAATCTGGTGGCGACTCCGGACGCCTACATCGAGATCGGCACCGATCGCCGCGCCGTCCGTGCCGAGACCGCGTCGCCGGAAGAAAAGGCGAGGCTCTGGCCGAAGCTGGTCGAGGCCTACGCCGACTTCGACACGTACCAGAGCTGGGCCGACCGCGATATCCCCGTGATCGTGCTCAAGCCACGCTGAGCCCGATGCGATCTATCTCACAGTCCTGAATGTTGGCCAGCCCGGTGTGTCGGGTAGCCAACCGTCAGGTGCTCCCCAGCGCCGACCCAATCCGTCAACGCTTAAGGGGCGATACATATGACTGACACCACCACCAAGACCGCTGAACTCACGTTGATCAATCAGCTGCGCACCGTGCTCGACCTGACGCACACCGAGATTCAGGTCGCCGAGACCCGCATCGCTCAGGCACGAACCGACGCGGTCCGTGACGAGCTGACCAAGAACGCCAACAACGGCCGTATCCGCGCGGAGGCCATCGAGAAGGCCATTCGTGACCTCGGCGGATTCCCCGACACCATCGGCCCGTTCCTCGGCCGCGCCGCAGCCGCGGTGAAGGCGCTGACCGAGCAGGCCCAGCCGTTCGACGAGGCACTACTCGGCGATCTCGCGCTCGAGGACCAGCTGCTCGATCGGTCGCGCTACATCAAGGCGCTCGCGGTCGCGGCCAAGAAAACGGACGTGCAGGAGCTCGCCGATCGTTTGATCACTGCCCACTCTGCGACCGTCAACTGGCTGACCACCGTGCTGGCCGAGGACGCCCTTGGCGGGCCGGCGGCGCTGCGCCGTACCCCGTTGCAGGCGGCCGCCGGTACCGCGGTGAAGATTGTGGGCCTGCCCGGGCAGTGGTCGGCGCAATCCGCCGAGCGTGTTGCCGAACTCGTGCGTTCGTCTGGTCCGGCCGTCGACGAGCTGGTGAAGCGTGCACAGCGCGCCGGTGAGGTAGCCCTCAAGGCCATCGGGGCCTCCCGGGATGCGGCGCTGCAGAGCGCCGAGGCCGTTGTCCGCGACGAAGGAGCCGAGAAGACGGCGGACGCGCTGCACAACGCGCGCGCAGCCGGGGGCATCCTCGACGCCGAGGAACTGCCGATCCCCGAGTACGACGAGCTGAACCTCAATGACGCCGTCGCCGCGGTCAAGGAACTCGAGGATCCGTCCGACATCCGGACGGTCATCGCCTACGAGGAGATGAACAAGAACCGGCAGCGGCTGGTTTCGGCCGCGCAGACCCGAGTGGCCGAGATCGCCCAGGAGGTTGTCGGCCTGAGCTGACATCCACGCCGTACCACCGGACACCCCGCAACCTCTCGAAGTTGCGGGGTGTTCGCGCTGCGCAACACGGCATGCTAGGACAGACGAGGTCGAGATGAGGGGGCAGTGTGGCGTTGAGTCCGGGCATGACGGTGGCCGGCTACACCATCGAGGCGGTACTGGGTGCGGGCGGAATGGGCACGGTCTACAAGGCCCGCAACCCCGCCCTGCCCCGCAGCGACGCGCTGAAGGTGCTCTCGGAGGGCTTATCCCGCGACGACCACTTCCGCGCCCGGTTCCTCCGCGAGGCCGATCTGGCGGCGACGCTCGATCACCCCAACATCGTCACCGTGTACACCCGGGGCGAGACCGAGGACGGCCAACTCTGGATCGCGATGCAGTACGTCGACGGCAGCGACGCGGAGAAGGAGACCCGCGCGCGCCGGATGACGCCGCTGCGCGCCGTTCACATCGTGGGCGAGGTCGCCAAGGCACTCGATTATGCGCACCGGCGTCAGCTGCTGCACCGGGACGTCAAGCCGGCCAATTTCCTGCTCGCCGCCGGCGATGAACGAGTCTTTCTGGCGGACTTCGGAATTGCTCGCGCACTCGACGACGCGACCAACCTGACGGCGACGGGCATGGTGGTGGCGACCATCGCCTATGCGGCACCGGAAAGTCTGTCCGGTTACACGGTCGACGGCCGCGCCGACATCTATTCCCTCGGCTGCTCGCTGTTCGACCTGCTCACCCAACGGTCACCGTTCGGCAATTCCGGGGGTATGGCGGCGACGATGGCCGCGCACCTGAACGATCCGCCGCCGCGGGCCACCGATCTGGTGCCCGCGCTGCCCCCGGCCATCGACCATGTGATCGCCCGCGCCATGGCCAAGAATCCCGACGACCGTTATCAGTCGGCGCGCGAGTTGGCCGATGCCGCGGCGCGCGCGATCAACGAGCCGACGGTCGCGCTGCGCCCGGCCCCGACGATGCAGGCGCCCCGGGTACTGAAGCTCAGGACTTGGCGATCTCGAATGACTCGCCGCACACCACGGCGTGCACCGGACCGTCGAA
>NZ_MVIM01000038.1 GCF_002086795.1 Mycolicibacterium tusciae
AGGTAGTACTGGTGCAGCTGGCGCGCCGACCGCAAACCGGCCAGCTGCACCAGTACTACCTGGCCGCCGCAGTGCTGCTGGTCGCCGGCTTCGTGCTCCTCGTGACGGTGAGGTGACGTCGTGCTGACTGTGATCGTGTTTCTGCCGCTGGGCGCTGCGCTGGTGTTGCTGGCCGCTCCCCGGCTGGCCGGCCGGGCCGCCAACGCGATGTGGGTGGCGGTCACCGCGATCGACCTGGCGCTCATCGCGGTGGTGTGGGCGCGCTACGATGCGCCGGGGATCAACGAGTTGGCGTTCGAGGAGCAGGTCCCCTGGATCCCCGGCGTCAACAGCAGCTACCACATCGGCATTGATGGCCTGTCGCTGCCGCTGGTGGTGATGACCGCGGTGATTTTCCTGGCATGCGCGATCTTTGGGCTGCGCAACGAGGACCGGCCCCGGCTGCAGGCCGCGTTGTTTTTGTTCCTGCAAAGTGTCAGCCTCGGGTTGTTCGTCGCAGCGGACCTCATCTTGTTCTTCGTCTTCTTTGATCTGTCGATCGTGGCGATGTACTTCGTCATCGCCGGCTGGGGACACGGCGGTGCGGCCCGCTCGGCGCTGAAATTCTTCCTCTACACCTTCCTGGGATCGCTGGCCCTTCTGGTGGGCTTTATCGGCCTCTACATCGCCGCCGACCCACACACCTTCGACATGCTGGAGCTGGCCGCCACCACACCGTTGGCCGGCAGCCCGCTGGCCGGCGGCTTGGTGCTGGCCGCGATCCTGCTCGGACTGGCGGTCAAAACCCCCACGGTGCCGTTTCATACCTGGCTGCCGCCGGCGCACACCGACGCGCCCGCCGTCGGGTCGGCGGTGCTGGCCGGGGTGCTGCTGAAAATGGGCACCTACGGATTCGTCCGGGTGGCGATGCCGATGCTGCCGCAGGCATGGCGCGATTGGGCGTGGCCGATCATCGCCGTCGGCGTCGTATCGGTGATCTACGGGGCACTGGTCGCGCTGGCCCAAACCGACCTCAAACGCATGATCGCCTACACCTCGGTCAACCACATGGGCTACATCGTGGTGGCCGTCGGCGCCGCCGGTCTGACCGCCAGCGGCACCGCCGACGCGCGAGAGGTCGCGGTGGTCGGTGCGGTCACCCAGATGGTCAGCCACGGCCTGATCACCGCGGCCCTGTTTCTGCTCGCCGGGGTGTTCTATGACCGAGCGGGCAGCTATGACATGGACTCCTACGGCGGCCTAGCCGGCCCAGCGCCCAAGCTGGCCGCGCTGTTCGCCGTGGGCGCGTTCGCCTCACTGGGACTGCCGGGATTTTCGGGTTTCATCGCCGAATTCCAGATCTTCGCCGGCAGCATCGCCGCCGCCCCGATCACAGCTCTGGCTCTGCCTGGCATCCTGCTCACCGCCGCACTGTTCCTGCGCGCGCTGCAACGTGTCTTCACCGGTCCCACACGCGAAAATTCGGTCGACTTCACCGACCTGCGGGCCTCTGAGACCGCTTCGGTGTCAATACTTCTCGTGCTCAGTGTGGCCATCGGCCTGATTCCTCGACCGTTGCTGGACCTGATCGAACCGGCCGCCGCCGCACTGGTCGCGCTCGTCGGGAGATGACGGTGAATCCCGAGGAGGCAATGCGGCCACTGCTGATGGCGCCGGAGATGCTCATGTTCAGCGCCGGTTTGGTGGCGCTGATCGCGGGCTCGTTTCTGCCCCGGCGGCGGCAATGGTGGGTCGGGGTGATGGCGGCCGCGGTACAGGTCGGTGTCATCGGCGTCGCCGTGGTGCAGATGGCCGGCCCGGATCAAATGGCTTTCGAGGGCGCGTTTTCCGTCGACACCGCGACCGGCGTGGCCCGGATCGCCTGTGCAGCCGGGTTGGTGTTGATCTGGGCGGTGGCCGGCGCGGAAATGCGGGCATCGCCGCGTGAATCTGAAACCTATGCCCTGCTGATGTTTTCGACCAGCGGGGTTCTCATTTTGGCCGGCGCAGAGGACCTGTTGCTGCTGGTGGCCGGATACTTTCTGGCCAGCATCGCGCTCTACGGGCTGGTGGGGTTGGTGCGCTCGGCCGCCGCGGCGGAGGCCGCCATGAAGGCCTATCTGATGGGTGCGTTGTTCGGGATCTTGCTGATGCTGGGCGTCACGCTTCTCTACGGACTCACCGGCGCGACGCGCTACCCGCAGCTAGCGATGACCTTGGGTGGCGCTCCGGCGGTGGCAGTCGCGGCCGGAGTGGTCGGTGTGCTGGCGGGCCTGATGTTTGAGGCCGGTGGTGTGCCGGCGCACTTCTGGGTGCCCGACGCTGCACAGGGCGCTAACGCCACCGCGGCGACGTTTCTGACCACCGTGCCCAAGATTGGGGCCCTGGTGGCGCTGTATCGCCTCACCGCTGCGCTGCCCGACACCCTGGCCTGGCCGGTATTGATCGCCGTCTTTGCCGTCGCCAGCATGACGTTGGGCAACCTGGCCGCCTATTGGCAACAGGACCCGCGCCGGCTGCTGGGCTGGTCCACGGTCAGCCAGGTCGGCTACCTTCTAGTGCCGATCACGGTGGCAGGCAGCAGCGAGCTGGCTCTGCCGTCACTGCTGTTCTACCTGGTGGGCTACACCGTCACCAATATCGCGGCGTTCGCGGTGACCGCGGCGCTGCCGGGACGCCGCGATCTCGATTCCTATCGCGGCTTGGCCCGAGCCCGCCCGTGGCTGGCCGGCGCGCTGGTCGTGGCGCTACTCGGTCTGGTGGGCACCCCACCGACGGCGGTGTTCATCGGCAAGGTGACCACCGCCGCCGCGGCCTGGGACGGCCGGTATGCGTGGCTGGCCGTCGTGGTGTTCGTCAACACACTGGTCAGCTTGTTCTACTACCTGCGCTGGATCATCCCCGCCTTCGCGCGCCCCGACGAGGCCGGGGATGCCGACCAAACGGCGGCCCAGCATTGGCCCGCCGGCGCCGCAATCTTGGCCGCCGCGCTCAGCCTCCTTCTAGGCATCATCGCCGGGCCAGTTTGGCAGCTAGTCACCTGAACCGCATCGTCATCGATGCAGGTTTCGCGCAGCGATACGACCGGACAGTGTCCCGGAAGTCATTGCAGGACAAGGACAACACACCCCATGTGACGAGCCACTACATTGTGCCTGTGCAGTGGGGACAGTCGTCCATTGCCATCGGCATCGGCCTCTCCATGGGCATGGGCATCGGCATTTGCATCGGCATCATCATGTTGCCGTTGCAGCACCACATCATCGCCGGAGTCGACCCGCCATTGGTGTAGATGACCGCGATCGGATCGGCACCCGTCACATCGAAATAGACCTTGCCGGTCGAAGTCTGGCCTTGGCTGATGGTTGCGCCGGGAATGGAGCTGGGACTCGCCAGCTGCCACAACACCTGATAGCGCTCACCGGAAGCCGACACCGCATACACGTTGGGAATGATCGGTGTCACAGCGCCCGTCAACGCCTCCACCGAGGCTGTGGCCTCCCACAGTCGACCGGCCAATGGATAGCCGGGCGCCGTGTCGGTACTCGCGCGCAGGTCACTGACCGACCACTGCTGGACCACCGCACCGCCGGCATCGGTCAGCTTTTGCGGCGATCCGAACCGATGAGGGCAGCTGTCAGGCGCTGCGGTCGCCGTCGGCATACCGACGCCTACGGCCACCAGCATCGCCGCCCCGGCGACAAAGATCCTTGCCAATCTGCGCACGAATGTCGTCCTTTCAGCATGTGGAACCGCGGGCAGTCCGCGCCGCCCGCCATCCTATCTACGTACCCACACCGTAGAGCATCGGGCCCGTCGATGATCGGCTCTCGCGCTGTAAGCCTCCACATGGCGTCGCCAGCCCCATTCCAGCGGACGTCCGTTCCTGGCTGTGGCGAAGACGCGAATGACGGACACTGGCGGAATACCCGCGGGGGGTATATTGTCTCTTTGGTGGATACCCCGCCGGGGTATGAAAGGAGCTGCGTCATGTGCGCAAGCAGGTGACCGTCGGTTGGCGCCTTCGCAATGCGGCGAAAGGCGCTGCCTACACAGACATTGCCCACAGCTAGCGAGGAAGGAATACATCATGGCCACCAGCGAATACCAGGTGACAGGCATGACCTGCGGGCACTGCGAGATGTCGGTGCGCGAGGAAGTCGGTGGGATCGACGGTGTCGAGCAGGTCGACGTCAGCGCGGCGACCGGCAAGCTGGTCGTCACCAGCACCGAGCCGATCGACGACGCGGCTGTACTCGCCGCTGTCGACGAAGCTGGCTATACCGCGGTGCCAGTCTGATGACTTTGCCGCGCAAGAGCCTTGAACAGCCAAAACGCCACGTTGGCAGTGATTGGCCGACGTGTGAGCCCAACCCGAAAGGACACCCTCAACCATGACAGATCACGGCGCTGCCACCGGCGCCAGCCATCACCACCACGAGCACGAGCATGACCACGACCCGGTGGACCCGGGCGTCGACGCGGCCGAGTGCCCGGTCATGCCCGGGCGGTTCGTGGCCAAGGCCAAAGCCGAAGCCAAGGGCTGGGTCCGCCAGTACGCCGGGCGCACCTACTGGCTGTGCTGTGCTGGCTGCGTCCCTAAGTTCGACGAAGACCCGGCGAAATACGCTGTTGCATAACCCTTGATCGGCGCTGGGTGGTGTGGCGCGCGGCGGACATCAGCCATCGCCGCATTTCGCGCGACAATATCTGTGAACTACATCCAACAGGAATCCGCTGGGATACGCGTAGGCCTGCGGTCCCGGGGTGTCAATCCCGGGTGCACCATCTGGGAGGACAAAATGCCCACATCAGCAACGAAACCCACACCCGCGCAGACGCCGCCGCGGCATGGCTACATGACGGACAAGGACCGGTACCTGGACCGTCTCAAGCGCATCGAAGGACAGGTGCGCGGAGTGCACCGGATGGTCGCAGACGAGCAGTACTGCATCGACATCCTCACCCAAGTCAGTGCGCTGACCCGGGCACTGCAAGCGGTGGCGCTCGGTCTGCTCGACGATCACCTCAAACACTGCGTACTCGACGCCGCGCACGCCGGGGGCGACGACGCCGACGCCAAGATCAAAGAGGCCACCGACGCCATCAATCGCCTGGTGCGCTCGTGAGTCGCGGGACGCGGTCAGCCCAATGACGTCAGCAGCTGTCGGCAGGCTTGCTCACAACGCCGGCAGGACTCCGCGCAAATGCGGCAGTGCTCATGGTGACCAGCGTGGCGGTCACACTCGTCCCCACAGGAGCGACACGCCGCGGCACACGCCTCCAGCATCACGCGGGTCAGATTGGCGTCATAACCGGTATGGCGGGACAGCACCTGCCCGGTCGCCGCGCACACGTCGGCGCAGTCGAGGTTGGTGCGCACACAGGTGGTGAGCTGCTGCACGGAGTCTTCACTGAGGCAGGCGTCGGCGCAGGCGGTACACGCTTGCGCGCACTCCAGACACGCCTCGATACAGGACGCCAACGCGGCGCGGTCGATACCACCCAGGTCTTGCGGATAAGTTTCCAGCATCTTGCTCGCGGTACTCATAGCGTCCTCCATTTGCATGACACGTATCGCATGGGCTGACCGTGGCGTGACCCACGGTCGACAGCCGCATACCCATCCCCCCCTATGGTCAAACCCCGTTTCGGCGATGGGCAGCCGCCCCTGCAGCGCACGACAGCTTCAGCGGGTCTCGCACCGAATGCTGTTGATACGAAGCGGCTTTCGAATCGAAGTCGGCACGCCTGGCCAACTTCTTGACCGCGTTGGACGCTGTGGAGGGTCGCGACGAACGACGCTGCTGCCGCCAGGCCGTGGGCGCCAGCCACGCTGTCGTGGCACCGAGGAGTCGCGTCGAGCGTGGGGACGAATCGATTAGCATCTGTGTACCAGAACAGTAGATGTAGTGCGGGCTGTCAACGCCGCGGTCCCGCCGGTCCAGCCCAATGGAGGGACGTGGGAAGGCTTCAAGCCATCGACCGCCAACTCGAACTGCTCAGCGCGGTTAGCGCGTCCATTCGCAGGCTCGGTGGCCACCCCGACACCTCTTTGATCGATGAGCTTCTCGATGAACGCTGGGAATGCCAGTGGCAGCTACGCGACGTGCCGGCCACGGTGAGAACGGACCACGGTGCTGCAGCCTTTCGTGACGCCGGGTGACCCATGTCGTTGGGGGCGTAGGCACGACTCAGACTTTCCTGTGACGACGGGGTGCGCAGGCGGGCGTCGGTTCGTCGAGCCGCAGATGGTCAGCGCCACACCAGCGTGCGGCCGCTTTGTTGCCAGGCCTGCATTCCGCCGGATAACTCCACCACGTCGTGATAGCCCAGGTTGGCCAGGGTTGAGGCGGCGATAGTGCTCATCCGTCCGGTACGGCAGTAGACCGCCAGCGGAGTGCCGCGAACCGTCGGCAACCTGTTGATCTGCGCCTCGATTTGGTCGAACGGAATGCTGACATCCGTGCCGGCGATGTCGCCTTCGTAGGGCACGTGCACGTTGATGGTGACCCGCTCGGGTGCGGCGATAGCCTCGGCGAATTGTTGCGGTCCGATTGAGCGAGGTGCACGAGCCGCAGTATCGGTCTGCCCCGCCGGCGGCGGTGTCGCCGACGATGTCAGCGGTTCGGCGGGAGAACCGCAGCCAACCAGTGTCAGCACCGCACCGACGATGGCGACGTGGACACGCACGCTCAGGATCAACGACATCACCTCCACTATCGTACTAAGCGCGATAGTAGGTCGAAGGCTCGCCCCACCACGTCATCGTGACGACGCTGAATCGGGATCGCACTCTCCCATCCGCTGCCAGGGCCGTCGTGGCCTGTACGCGGCACCCGATCAACGGATACCCTTGGGGGGTATTTCGTGGTGTGGAGAGGAGATAGGGATGAGCACAGCTGTGAAGCCCAAGGCGGCGGGGCTGGTGGGCGTTGCGCGGCATCCTATGGTTCGCGCGGTCGTCAAGTGCGCGGTGATGTGTGCACTTGGCGCCAACACCAGGCAACGGCGCGCCGTGAAGCACGACAGCAAGTGCTGCCCATGAGCACCGGGCTCTGGGTGCCGTATCGCCGTCCGTCGATGACGTGTGATCCAACGCATCTGAATTGAACACGTTAGCGGCGGGTTCAGTGCGGCGTGGATGCACGGTGGCGGCGGATTGCGTCACCACCGTGCCGCCGGGTCCCAGAAGCGGGAGGGCTGTCCCGATGACCGAGATCGCGCTTTCCCCGCCATGGTCAGCAGGACGCGTCGACGTAGACCGTCGTGTACAAAACGCGCTTAACAGTTTGGTCCCGCCCATCTGGCGAAACTCGGTGACCTCGCGGCCCGGGCGCACCCGCTGACCGTGCACTGCTCCAGCGGCGCTGTCCCCACCTTGTTGAGGATCACCTTGTAGCCGTTGAACTCCAGTCTGTTGACAGTGTCCTGGACATGCTGTTAATGCCGGTGCAGCTGAAGATCGCAACCCCCATAAGAGCCCAAACTCGGGTTTGGGCGACTAGGTCACATGACAGCGGCTTCTGCTGGTCGACAGTAGGCGACTGGGGCGGCAACACCAGCTAGGGTCGGGTCGCCGCCCCAGCCGCGGTAAAATACTATCAAAGTCCGTAGATGCGGTTGTTCGTCACCGACGGAATGTGCGGCTCGAGGCGGTTGCCCCCGATGCCGACTCCCAGCTCATCCCAGATAGGGTCGTGGCTCGCCGAGGTGGCCAGACGCTCACTGCGCGGCTGAATGAAATTGGCACAGGCAAGTTCACCGGCACCATTCGCCTGCCCGAACAGGGACGGTGGTTCGTCTACGTCGAGTTCGGGCGCGCCGGCGAAACCATCGAAGCGTGGCTGCCCGTCGACGCGCGCTGGCAAGGAACCACCTCGGCCGAGCGTGAGCTCTACGTGCCCGCCGGCACGCAGCCCCCAACGGCGACGCAAATCGCCAGCGGCGCAGCGATCTACGCCCTCGGTCTCATCCTGCTCGCCCTAGCCCTCATCCAAACGCGGCGCATCGCGCGGCGCCGCCACAATCCAGCCTGAGTTCCGCCACCGGCTGATCCAACTGTGTAGCAAATGGGGTCGGCCAACCCCTCATTCCAAGCGGAATGGCCCTTACGGCAACGCCATAGGCGACGCCCGGTTTGCTGCCTCGCGTGAAGGTGACGTTTGCGCGCAGTGACCGAAATTGCTCTTGGGCCGCACTCAGCAGCGCTTGGCTGCACGTTTCCTGGGTCGTCGCAGCGCTGCGCGTAGGCGCGCCGACTCCCCGGGGGCCGATCTGTTCGAGGAAGTAGGTGAGCACCAGTTCCGGTTGGCCACCGGAATTCAAGGCCTCACGCATTAGGCTTTGCGCTGTGTTGCTCCCGAGTCAAGGTCGGCCGATACCGGTAGGCCCTGCCGTCGCGCTCCCGCGCCAGCTAGCCCTTGCTGTGCAGATTGTCCATCGTGGACATCACTGTGGTGTAGGCGATGTCGCGCTCTGCGGCTAGTTCATCAAAAAACTCTCGCACCGTCGTGGTCGTGCCTGATCCACGGTTCCAGATGCGGTCCATGATGACAGCTTCAAGTTCGCCAAATCCACGTGTGCGCACCGTTGGCCTCCCGGCTGTCCATGTCGAGCCTGTGTCCCGCATGGTGCGCGCCTTCGACGGAATGCGTATTGTCTACGTACCAAGAGCGTAACGCCGTTTCGAACGGTTCGGAAACCGAGGCTGGCAGGCCAGGGCACGACAACTTCCTCGCCCGCAGGCAAACATCGACGCCCGGCACTGGTTCAGCGAGCAGATTCCGCGCGGTCTGCGCTCATCGGCCCTGAATGGCCGCGTTGGTATCCCCGCATTTTCACCGAGATGCGGTTTGGGTCATGGCGTTTGCGCTCGTCGTGCTGAGATCGGTGGATCCTGGTTTTGGCACCGCGCAGACGCATCCTGCGATGGCGTTGAGTGAACCGTCACCACAGGCTCCGGTTGCGACGTCGCCCGAGACGATCGCACTACTGTCAACGAACCTGTCACCATCGGCGCGCGCGATCGTGAGCGTGCTCCCTGGTTGGTTGTTGACGAACCGGCGTTGGACTGGGCATTGGTCTACTCCATATCGGTTGAGTGCGGCCCACGGGCGGCCCTGACCGTCGAACAGTCTTCTGGTCGGTAGGCCCGCATCCACGCTTCGCACCTCGCGGAGATGCACGTCGGTGCGCCTCGCCGGCAGCGACACCTGAGAGCGCGCAACTCGACCGTTGGTCGAATCCCTCGGCGCCGATCGGTTACCGACAGCCTTTTTTTATGAACCCGGCAGCGCACAGGGGCACGGGTCCATCCTTGACGACGGCATAAAACGCGAGAAGATAACAATGGCCACTGCTTCTGTGAGCCGGTGTTCTCTACGGATACGGTGCATACGTCTTTCAGTAGTACCTCCTTCGTTGTGTCGCACGATAGTTGGAAGGTGGCCGCGTGCGGGAGCAGCTATGCCCTTTTGGACTGCTTGGAAGTGGCTTTCGCCCTCTTGAATTCGTACATTGGTAAACCGGCACAACGACTCCAGCGCGACGCGTCTGCAAACCATCTCGTGCCGTCGAAAACAGTGCTGACTAGATGTACTGAGTCATGAGGTTGGTGTCAGTCGGCTGATCGGTGGGAGGCCGCCGAGTGCGCTGTGACGTCGTTGAGTGTTGTAGTAGTCGAGCCAGGGGGCAAGGGCTGCGGCGCGTTGGCTGTTGGAGGTGAAGACGCGTTTGTAGGCGCATTCGGTCTGCAGGGTCCGGTTGAGGCGTTCGATGCTCCTATGTTTGTCAAGCCGCGTTCGAGTTGGCTTTGTCGGCGAGTGAGTCTGTCTGGGCGCGTGGG
>NZ_MVIM01000039.1 GCF_002086795.1 Mycolicibacterium tusciae
GTTCTCCACCCGCGCCCACGCCCCCACCGCCGCACCACCCCGGCTGCGGTGCGCCTGCTCCACCAACGAATCGAACACAAGTTCGACATTAATCGTCGCGGCGCTACCCAACCAGCAGCTCAACCCCACCCTGTGGACAGAACCGCCATTGGGGATAAGTTGCTTGCAGTGAGTCAAAGGGTTGCGGAATCCGCGCGGACGTCCACCGCCCCGAAGTTGTCTCTCAGGCCGTCTCGTTCTGGCGCGCTGTACAGACCCGCGTCTGGCGCGGACGCCCCGATCCCCGACGCGACTCCCGCGCGGAGTACCACGCAGGAGCGATCGCCCACGTCGTCACGATGCTGCGGGAACAGGACAAGGGCTGGCGTGGCTGGTTCGACGAGGAGGGCGTCACACCAATCGAGGTGGCGTATCCGGTGTTGTGGCGAAACCTCACCCAGATCGTCGGCGACATCCTCGAGGCGCTGGGGCAGGATCGCCTACTGGCGCCAGCGCCGGTGCTGGAGCGCCAGGCCGACCAACGCTCCGACGTGTGGGTTGACCGCTACCGCGCCGACGCGGAGCGCGACGGGCTACCGACCTGACACTCACTTCACCTGTGCGACAACAAATATCCGGCGGAACGGGAAGAATGTCGTGCCGTCCGCTCGCTTTGGGTAGGCCTCGTCGAGCAGCGGGATCAGCTCCTCACGGAACTGCTGCCACTGTGTCTCGTCGAGCCGGCTCTTCACCGGCGTCAGCGCTGTTCCAGTGATCCACTGCAGCACCGGATTCTCGCCGCTGAGCTCGTGGACATAGATCGTCTCCCACGCGTCGACCCGACAGCCTGCGTCAGTGAGCAGCGCGGCGTATCCCGCCGCGTCGTCGACCTGCCCCTCGCGGAACGGGAAGTCCTGCAACAACTCTGACCAACGGTCGCTACGGGCGAGCGTGCGGACGGCCTCGTGCGACGGGGCGTTGAAGTTGCCAGGAACCTGCATCGCGATCCAGGCTCCGGCTGACAGCTGACCGGCCCATCGGACCAACAGCTCAGCGTGGTCGGGCACCCAATGCAGCACCGCATTGGTCAGCACGACGTCAGTGTCCGGTTGCGGCACCCAATCGCCCACATCGCCCACATCGGCATCGACACCGCGTTCACGCGCCGCCTGCACCATTTCCGGTGAACTGTCCCAAGCCTCGATGGTGGCGTCAGGCCAGCGTTGCGCCAGGCTGACGGTGAGGTTTCCCGGACCGCATCCAAGGTCGACCACCCGCCGTGGCGATTCGGCCGCCACCCGCGACATCAAGTCGAAGAACGGCCTGCCGCGGTGGTCGGCGAAGGTCAGATAGACGTCGGGATTCCACATGGGGCCAGTCTTGCACTCGGGTTACGATGCGGACGTGACCACTTCGGACACCACCCCGGTGGATCCGCCCATTCCCGTTCCCGACGTCCCCGGGGCTGACGCGACCGTCCAAGGACTCCCGCGTCGCGCCGATCTCACGCTGCGCCAGCGACTCATCGTGGACTCGTCCGCAGTGGCCGACATCGCCCTGCGCACCGCCATCGCCTCGCTGCTCGCGACGACGATGCTGCCGACGCTCGTCGGTGGGCTGCGCGGCAGCCGAGCGCGGGCCGAACAAGATCAATTGAGGTTCTACGCCGAACTGGCGTCGGCGAAAGACCCCACGTTGTCCTTTCCCGCGCCGACCGAGGTGCCGCGCGTCGCGTCACGCCCAGCCAGTCCGATCGCCGAGTGGATCGCCAAGGGCAACGTGCACAACATCCGTTTCGACAGCAGCTTCGAAGCCGTCAATCCGGCGTTGCGTGAACAGTGCCAAGGCTTCACGCGCAACAACGTGGTGCACGCCCAACACTGGCGCCACGACGACGGACCCCACCCCACACTGTGCGTGATTCACGGCTTCATGGGTTCGCCGTATCTGTTCAACGGACTGTTCTTCTCGCTGCCGTGGTTCTACCGGTCCGGCTACGACGTCCTGTTGTACACCATGCCATTCCACGGCAGCCGCGCCGAAAAAGGCTCACCGTTCAGCGGTTACGGCTTCTTCGCGAACGGCTTCTCCGGCTTCGCAGAAGCAATGGCACAGGCCGTGCACGACTTCAGGTCAATCATCGACTACCTGGAGTTCACCGGCGTCGACCGCATCAGTCTGACCGGAATGTCGTTGGGCGGCTACACCTCTGCGCTGATCGCCAGCGTTGACGAACGGATCCAGGCGGTCATTCCGAACGTCCCCGTCGTCGCGCCCGACCAGACCGTCGACGAATGGTTCCCCGCCAACAAGGTCGTCCAATTGCGGAGCCTGCTGTCGAATACCGACTCGGAGCTCACCAAGGCCGCGGCACGGTTCTCGTCGCCGCTGAACTACGAGCCTCTGGTTCCCAAGGGCCGGCGCCTGATCATCACCGGTCTCGGTGATCGGCTGGCGCCGCCCGAGCAGGCCGAAATGCTATGGGAGCACTGGGATCGCTGTGCGTTTCACTGGTTCCCCGGCAACCACATCCTGCACGTCAGCCAGCCTGACTACCTACGCAGGATGACCCGCTTCATGCGCGATTTCATGTTCGACTGACCAACGGCCACCTACCATCCATCCAGCCGGCTCGAGCAGTCCCTGTGGCAGTGGACTGCTCGGGATGTCGAGGCGTTCCGCCGACCCCGGCGCCAACGCGGTGAGCAACAGTCCGTGAATACCGGGTTGGGCCGTGAGACCGGAGATCGGCGTACCGCGCACCGGCTCGGCAGTCCGGATGGCGCACAGTGCTCGCACCGTGGGTTGTGCTGAGGTGCCACCGAATTCGAGTGCTGTCCACGTCTCCGTTGGCTGCGACCACAACTCGGCAAGCCGACCGGGGAGGCCGTCGTCGACCGGGATTCCGTACGCCGAAACGAATCCGCTGTCCTCCCGGACTCCGCGCCACTTCTCGCGGCCGCCACCGGTCAGCGGAGTCGGCGCCTCGTCGACGATGACCGCCAGCAGACCGCCTTCGCGGAGGTGATCGGCGAGTCGGCGACCGACGATCTGGGCCGTGTCCGACAGGGGGAGGTCGGCGGAACGGGCCTTGAGCGCCGCCAGGTTGTCGACCGCGCGCAGTGTCATGCTGATCCAGGTCGTGCGAACGCCATCGTCGTCGCGGTTGGTCACCCGGACCTTGTCGCAACGGACGCCGAACCGTTCGACGTACCCGGCCACCGTCGGCAGCGACAGGCCCATGCCGGCCGGATCGTCGACGTGCAAAACAACGGTGGCTTCGCCGGCCACCGCTGGCTTCGGCTTGGAGTGGTTGCGCCGCCATATCGCGAATACACCTCCGATCATCTCTGTCACGAACAGTCCACGCCACCAGGCGGATACGAACAGTGTGACGCCGATAGCGACACCGAGGATCCACCAGTCGGTGTCGGAGTCCCACGGATAGGCCATGGCCGCGGGAACGATGAGAAGCAGCGCGAACGCGATTCGGATGGTCACTTTGTCTCCGTCTTTCGTCGTTGGGCGGCGACCCCCGCGGTGACGGCGGCGACCAGCGCCAGCACACCGGTGCCGACGAACGCGAACGTGCGCGGCGTGTTCTCCGGTGGTGCCGGTTGAGGCGGGGCCGCTATGGGTTTGGGTCGAGGTTCACCGGTGACGTCGCTCGCGGCGCTGACGTCCCACGTCAACGACGCGACGGCATCCACGAGCCCGGCGCCGGTCAGGTTGGACGGCGCGCGAGCCGCCCCCTGCGCGCCCGCCGTCAGTCGCTCGACCACCTGCCCGGCGGTCAACTCCGGAAATCGGCTGCGCACCAACGCCGCAACGCCGGAGACATACGCCGCGGCGAAGCTTGCGCTGTTGAGGGGGAAAAGCTCACCCTGGTCGCTGGGCAACGCGTTGGCGAGCCCGCCACCGTCGGCGTTTCCGACCGAAGTGATGTTCTCGCCCGGCGCCGCGATGCCCACCCACGGGCCGGCCATCGTGAAATCCGAGGCCGTGCCGGAGGAATTCAACGAGCCGACGGACAGGACGTACTGCTGCCACCACGACGGGATCGAGATCTCGGTGACGCCCGCCCAGTTTCTCGGGTCCTCGGGGCGGCCGGGATCCGACAGCGGATTCGACGGACACGCTGAACCAGGATTCAATCCGGCCTTGTTGTTTCCGGCCGCCGCGATGATGACGGCGTCCTTGTCGACCGCGGCGTAACGCAACGCGGCACCGAGCTCGGTCTGGTCGACGGTCTTGTTGGCGGGCAGGCACGTCACCGCCGAGATGTTGATGACGCGGGCACCGAGATCGGCCGCGCGAACGACGGCCCGTGCGAGTGTTGCGACGTCGAGCGCCACCCGTGCGGTCACGGGATCCTCCCCGGAGTCACGAGGTGCGTATCGCGCCGACGTCGACCGTATCGACAGGATCCGCGCGCCAGGTGCAACTCCCGAGAAATCGTCGTCACCCGGCTGTCCGGCGATGAGGCCGGCCACCAGAGTTCCGTGTCCGTCGCAGTCCACCAGCCCGTCGGTGGTTTCAACGAAGTCGCCGCCCGGGTCGACGTTCGGCAGGCGTGGCCCTGGCCGCACGCCGGTGTCGAGTACCGCCACGAGTTGTCCGTCGCCGCGGCTGTATTTCCACGCCCCGGAAAGGTTGAGCATCGACGAGTTCTGATTCACCGCACCGGGATCGCTGCCCGGCAGCACACCGGTCGCGACGCACGGGTTGCGCTGCGCCATCGGCTGTACGGGACCCGGCGCCCCCGAAGGCGGTACCGTCCCGGCGTCCAGTTCGGGCGGCGTGATCGCCCCTGCCGCAGGACAACCCACCGTCGCGACGGCCAGCATCGTCGTCGCGGCCGCAAGCGCACTACGCAGCATCGCGGGCGTCACCGATTCAAGACCCAGGCGAACAGTCCAACCAGATACGCCAGCACCGGAATCAGCGACGCGTCGACACCGGAAGCGAGGAAACCGACGAGACGACGCATCGGCAACGAATAGGTGTCCGGCGATGCGACCCGCGGGGCGAGCGCCGCGAACACGAAAACGGCCGTCAGACCCGCCAGTGCCGCCAGTGTCCACCAGGCCGCGCTATAGCGGCCCTCGGCGGCGAACCACACGAGGAACAGGGAACCCATCAGGAACGGCTGGGCGAGCAGCCACGCCTTGCACGGTGCGGAGTCCCACACCCGGGCGCGCAACACGGCGCCGAGCGCGACCGCGCCCACGACGTACCACGCCCAGTACGACACTCCGGTCGGGCCGGCAATCAGCGAGGTGCCCACGGTCCCGAGCACCACACCGCCTGCGACGAAACCGGTTTGGTGCGAATCGGTCACGCGCACCCGGCGCGGGAGGTCTTCGAGCACTTTGAGCGAGGGCGGCGGCGGCGTCGGGTCGCCCGGCGCGGGGATCACCGGCGCAGGCAGGCGCGACCACGTCGCGGAGAGTTGCGGGGCCTGCACGGTGACCACGAGGGCCAGCACGATCAGGATGGAGGCGATGACGACGGTGTCCAGCTGCCAGATCGTGACAGCACCGGCGGTGAGGACGGCGGCGACACCCACCACGGTCACCGCGGTGAAGACCGCGATGGCGCGCTCTGCGACGGTGATGCTGACGATCGCCCATGCCGTCACGCCGGCCGCGGCAAGCAGCACCTGCGCCGCGCCGGTCTCGCCGGGTACGGAGAGTCCGAGAGCCGCGGCGATCGGGGCCAGCGCTGTGATCGACAGTGCGGTGGCCAGTTTCGGCGCGCGCCCCCACGCGAGCATGGTGACGAGCACGGAGAGCACCGCGACGCCGCACGCCGCGATGAGCCCGGCGTAGCCGCCGACTGACAGGCGGTGCGCAGTAGCGAACACCGTTGCGGTCAGGGTGAGTGCGATCACGGCGAGTGTCGCACCCCGCTGGATATGGCTTGCACTCCAAGGCTTTTCTCGTGCGGCGGAGAAGATGACCGCGGCGTCGCCGATGTCCTCCACGATCCGCGGCGCGGGCGGCCCAGCCGGTACCGGTTGCAGCGCCAGCAGATCGCCGTCGACGACGCCGACGGTGTTCAGTGTGGCGTCGAGGCTGAACGGCGCACCACCGATCGGGGCGAGCGAAAGCTGCACCGAGTCAGAGGAGTCGCCGTAATCCGTCGCCATCGCCATTCGCTTCACCGCGGGCAGGATCTCGCGCAGCGGAAGCTCTGTCGGCAGCGCCATGTCCGTGACTCGACCGCCGCCCGCAGAGTCTGGGCCGCCCGAGGCGAGCACGGCGACGCGAACGATGGGCATCACCGCCGAGGAGTTGGTGCCGATCAACTGACTGTCTGACGCCATTGCTGGTGTTCCGTTCTCTGGTCCGAGTCGAAGTCTCGGGTCAACTGCTGGTTGGGGAACCACGGCCCGTCGGGCAGCGTGGAAGTGAGCCGCTCCATCGCGGTGGCGATGGCCAGCGGTGTGCCTGGGGTGAAGGTCGAAATCCATTCCCCATCGAAGGCTTTCGACGGGGTGACGAGGACACGCCCTTCTCGAGTATCGACGACGCTGACGCCGACATTCGTGCTGACGCGATGGCCGTCGCGGTGGTCGCCGGCGACGATCTCCACATAGCTGCGGTCCGGCGCGTACGCCGCCGTCACGACTGCGCGCGCTGTCGCGGGGATGCCGAGGAACTCGATGACGTCATCGAGCGCGGCGCCGTCGCGCAGTTGCTCGTCGGCGCGCGCCCCGGTCCGTGCGGGAATGGTGAACTCCTCGAATTTGGCGGGCGGCCGTCCCGGCAGCCCAGCGGTCAGGACGGGCACCAGTGCCTGCGGATGGTCGATGTTCAAGGCGGTCAGCGTGATCAGGCCGCCGCCACGCAGCGCGACGGTGTGCTGATCGGCATGTTCGACGCGACGTGCGACGTGGCCGCGCAGCATGTTTCCGGATCCGCGAACGAATCTGAGGTCGATCCAGCGCCGGGGCCGGCACGTCGTCGTGACCCATTGGCGAACACCGGGATCGATGACCCCGTCCCCGGTCATCACCCCCAGTGCCTGCAGCTCCGCAGAGAGCCTGGCCGCGACCGCCGCGCGCTGCGCGTGGTCGCTGTAGGGCGGCGTGATGGCGAGAACCCAGGGAAAGCTCCCTACGCCCAACTCATCAGCGACAAACCAGGCCTGCTCCGCGGTCAGCTCGACTGCGTTAGCGGTCAACGAACCTCAGCCACCCCACTTGGCGCCTTCGGCCGCGTCGCGGGCGCTCATCGACATGGTGTTCGTCTCGTGGGTGGCCGCCATAGCGCGGTAGGCCCGCACGAGTTCCTCGAGGCTGGTGTTCCATTGCGCCTGCCACGCCTGGTAGGTCATTCCGGTATCGCCCTGCCACGCGCCCGCCAGCGCCGCCTGCTCGGCGGCGATGTCCGCGCCGACGCCGTGCATCGCACCGGCATAGCCAGCCATCTCGCCTGCGTGCCCGAGCATCGCCGGGTAGTTGTACAAGATCTGCGACATCAGGTTCTCCTCTCGTCAGTTCGGGAAGTTCAGATCTCAGATTGCGGTGTAGGTGCTGGCCGCTGCGGCGTCCTCGGCAACGTATGTGCCTGCGGCGTCGCCGAGGTTGATCTGCGCGATGTCGAGCAGCGAGTTGATCTTGGCGGACACCTCGATGAAGCGGGCGTGCGCGGCCTGGAAGGCTGCGGACGATTCGCCCATGTGGAAGGCCTGCGCCGACTGCGCCGCCTGCTCGGCCTGGGCCATGGTGCTGCGCATCAGCGCAGCCTTGGCGGCGAACGCGGCCTCCGATGAGACCAGCTGCGGGATGTGAGCGTCCAACATGCTCATGGCTTTTCCTTTCGATTCTTAGCTCTGTCGTGGACGGATTCGGTCGGACAGTCTGCTCAGTTGCGCGTTCCCCCCTCTTGGTCCCAGTCGCCGGGCAACATGGGTTCTGTGGGACCGCCGCCGAACGAGTCGCCGGCGAGCTCGCTGAGACCGGTGGCCTGCTCCGTCTCCGGCTTCGTTGCGGCACCGGTGAAACCGACTGTCCCAGAACCGCGTTCGGACGCGCGCATGCGCGAACGCGGTTCCGGCGGGGTGTCCTCGGCTTCGGGTTCGTAGTCCATGTACGCGTCGGCGTACTGGCGCTGGTGGATCGGCTGCGCACGCTTACGGCGGGCCTTGCGTTTTGCCAGCGACGACGCCGCCGCGGCGGCCGCGGCAGATGCCGCGATGTCGGATGCGGGCGCTTTGGCTGCGATGCCGTCCCGGAACGTCGGGGAGACACCGCCGTCCGGGCCCGCTCCGGGAACCACGTACGGCAGCGCCGCGCCGACACCCGGTGCGGGCGCGGCGCCGGCGGGCGCAGACCCGGCGCTGACCGACGGTGACGGCGCGGCAGTTCCAGTGGGCACAGTCGGTGCCACCGATGTCATCGGTGGCAAGCTCTCCGCCCGCGCCACCGGAATACGTGCGGGGGCCGGCGCGGGCGCGGGGGCCTGTGTCTTAATAAC
>NZ_MVIM01000003.1 GCF_002086795.1 Mycolicibacterium tusciae
ACCCGACGGAGTACTGGAATCTGCGAAGATGTAGTTCGCCGCCGCGTACTGATTGGTGAAGCCGAGAAATCCCGCCGCCGGGCGCGCCGCCACCACCGCCTCCGCCGCCGGGCGCGCCGCCACCGCCTCCGCCGCCCTAGATGCGCGCCGGCCGGTACATTCGGTCCGATGACCGCCAACGAGTGGAGCTTGGACGCCTCCGACGGTGAGCTGCTCGTGAAGACCGGCGTCGCGGGCAGGGCGGCCAAGATGGGCCACCGGTTGACGATCGCGATGACCGAATGGCAGGCCACGGTGCGGTGGAGCGGAGGCGAGCCCGTCGAGGCGGAGTTGACGGTCGAGGTGGGATCGCTTCAAGTGCGCAAGGGCGAGGGCGGTGTGAAGGGGCTGTCCGCGCCGGAGAAAGCGCTGGCGCGGTCGAACGCGTTGAATTCGCTTGATGCGCAACACTTCCCGCAGATCCGCTTTCACACCGATGACATCGACAAGTCGGATGATGGCTATCTGTTGACCGGCACGCTGGAGATCCACGGCGTGAGCAACGAACACGCGGTCAACCTGCGTGTCGATGATCTCGGCGAGACATGGCGACTGTCGTGTGAAGCCGACGTTGTGCAATCGGACTTCGACATCAAGCCCTACTCGATGCTGATGGGGTCTATGAAAGTCGTTGACTCCGTGACGGTGTCGTTCACCGCTGAGCGGGCGAAAGAGGGCTAGACCGCGACGTTGTCCAGCGCACGACGCGCGTAGATCTCGGCGAGGAATTGCTCGACGGCAACAGCTGCGTGCGCGGCGCGGGCCGAACCGAAAATATCGAAAGCATGCTGGGTGAACGGCAGTTCGGCGTACACGACCGGCGCTGTGCTGACTTCTCGCAGCCTTTCGACGAAGCCTCGCCCCTGCTCGACGGGAACAAGCGAGTCGTTTCGGCCGTGCAAGACGAAGAACGGCGGAGCGTCTGCGGAGACATAGGTCACCGGCGATGCGTCGACATAGGGCTGCCGGTTCGTCGTGAGCCGTTGTTTGACGACCATCTGCTCGAGCAGTTCGGGCATCGACGGATGCATCGCGTCCTCGAAGCGGGTGAAGTCGTAGACGCCGTAGAACGGGACTGCGGCCTGGACACGGGTGTCGGCGTCTTCGAACCCAGGCTGGAACCGCGGGTCGTTGGGCGTCAGCGCGGCCAGCGAGGACAGATGGCCACCGGCCGACCCACCGGTGATGGCGACGAAATCGGGGTCGCCGCCGTACTCGGCGATGTGTGTCTTCACCCATGCCAGGGCGCGCTTGACGTCGATGATGTGGTCGGGCCACGTGTTGCGTGGGCTGTGCCGGTAGTTGATCGCCACGCATACCCAGCCGAGTTCGGCAAGGTGGCTCATCAACGGATGCGCCTGTCCACGTTTGTTGCCGGTGGTCCACGCACCTCCGGGGATCTGGAACAGCACCGGCGCCTTGCCGTTTCGGTCGAGATCGGGCCGTCGCCAGATATCGAGATGATTGGCGCCGCCGTATTCGCCGTAGCTGATGTCGCCGTCGTGGGCGTAATCGCGAAAGATCCGCAGCATCCGCAGGGCGCCGGGCCTCTTGGCGGTGCCGTCGCCTGCCGGCCGACGCCACAAGCCTGCCGAGTCGGTGCGGCGATGAGTCCCAAGGCCGTTGTCCAATGCCATGGTCAGTGGGGCGGAGGCCTGGTGGCCGGCGCGGTTGAAGTTCAGCAGACCCAACGCGGACAGGCCAGCCACGATCCACGCCGTCCTTCGCACCGGATGCGTGAGGCGACGCGCGGTCAGTAGCAGTCCGGCGAGCTGGCTCACCAGTGTCTGCAGCGGGAACTCGGTTACTACGAGACCGAACGCCCACGAAAAGATCGACGGGTATCCCTTTCGCGCCAGTGGGCGATATCCGTTCAGGGTCGAAGCGGCGGTCAGTGCCGCGACAGCCAACGCCCCGACCTGCCGGGCGATGTGGGCGGCTCGGTTCTTCTGCATTCGGTCACGATACGAGGCGGCAATTGCATCCCGGATGGGGCTTCGCCCCTTCCCCGGCCGTGGTCGAGTTGCGATGTTTCGAAACACCGCCACCTCGTCGCGGGTTTTCGTTACGTTGGCCAGAGATGCTGCGAACGTGACTCATTTCGCACGGGGGTGTGGCAATGACAGAGCAGTCCTTTCTGCCAGTTCCGACCAAAGCCGAGCTTGCAATCTCGAAAGGATGGGTTCAGGGCGTCGCACTGGTCATGGTCTTCGGCTTCATGGTCATGGGCATACTGGCCGCCAGGACCTACACGGACTCGATGCCGCTGCCGCAGCGGGTGGTCGGCCCGGACGGTCAGACCCTGTTCACCGAGCAACAGGTCACCGCTGGACAGCAGATCTTCCTGCGCCGCGGCCTGCAGCAGTACGGCTCGATCATGGGCCACGGCGGCTACCTCGGTCCGGACTACACCGCGGAGTACCTGCGCTTGTCCGCCGACGACGTCGGCCAGCAGCTGCGCGACTCCGGATCGCCGGACCCGACGGCCGACCTCGTCACAATGATGCGGACCAACCGCTACGACAAGGACACCGGCACCCTGCAGTTCACCGCCGAGCAAGTGGCCGCCTTCGACAGGGTCCGTGCTCACTACGCCGACGTCTTCGGCACCGACTCGACCGAATACGGGCTGATCCCCCAGCTCATCACCGACCCCCAGGAAATCCACGATCTCACGGCGTTTTTCTGCTGGACGGCCTGGGCCGCCGCAGCCGAGCGTGAGGGTCACGCCTACTCCTACACCAACAACTGGCCACCCGAACAACGCGTCAACAACACCCCGACGGCCGACATCCTGGTCTGGTCGGCGATGTCGCTGATCGCCCTGCTGGCCGGGCTCGGCGCACTGTTCGCCCTCTACGGCCGGTGGAGCCGCAAAATCGGTTGGCACGCAACGGAAACCCCCTCGCTGGCCTTCCGCCAACCAGGCGAAGTGGAGATCACCCCGTCGCAGAAAGCCACCGCCTGGTTCTTCCTCGTCGTCGCGGTGCTCTTCCTCGGGCAGGCTGTGCTCGGCGGCGCCATCGAGCACTACCGCGCCGAGCTGAGCAACTTCTTCGGCTTCGACCTGGCCCAGATCCTGCCGTTCAACCTGGCGCGGACCTGGCACGTGCAACTGTCGCTGCTATGGACGGCGGCATCCTTCCTCGCCGCAGGCATCTTCCTCGCGCCCATCATCTCCGGCCGCGAACCACGGCGACAGTCGTGGCTGACGTACGGGCTGCTCGGTGCGCTGTTCGTCGTCGTGGCCGGCACCCTGGTGGGAACGGCGTTGAGCACCTTCGGCGTCGACTGGGCCAAGGGCTCCATCTTCTTCGACCAGCAGTGGGAATACCTCGACCTTCCGAGGTTCTGGCAGATCCTGTTGGTCGTCGGGCTGTTCTTGTGGATGGCGATCATCTTCCGGGCGATCCGCGCGCGTCTGAAGACCGAGAGCAAGCTCAACATGCCGTGGCTGTTCTTCTACGCCGGCCTGGCCATCCCCGCGTTCTACGCCGTCGGGATGCTCGCCGGTACCCAGACCCACCTGACCGTCGCCGAGTTCTGGCGCTTCTGGGTGGTGCACCTGTGGGTCGAGGACTTCCTCGAACTGTTCACGACGGTGATGGTCGCCTACATCTTCGTGATGCTCGGCGTGGTGCGCCGCCGGATCGCCATCCAGCTGATCTTCCTCGACGTCATCCTGTACTCGGTGGGCGGCGTGATCGGCACGATGCACCATCTGTACTTCTCCGGCACGCCAGTGGAACACATGGCCTTGGGCGCGTTCTTCTCCGCAATGGAAGTAATCCCGCTGACCTTCCTCACCGTCGAGGCGTGGACGTTCCTGCAATTGGGCTCGCGACAGCAGTCGCGCAGCAGCGCACCGTTCCCGCACCGCTGGGCGGTGATGTTCCTTGTCGCCGTGGGCTTCTGGAACTTCGTCGGTGCGGGCATCTTCGGCTTCCTGATCAACCTGCCCATCGTGTCCTACTACCAGATCGGGACGGCGCTGACCGCCAACCATGCCCACGGCGCGATGATGGGCGTCTACGGGATGCTCGCCGTCGGCCTGGCGCTGTTCGCGCTGCGCTACATCATCCCGTCGAAACGATGGCCGGACAAACTGGCCAAGCTGTCGTTCTGGTCGCTCAACATCGGCCTGGCGTGGATGGTCTTCGCCACCCTGCTGCCGCTGGGCGTGCTGCAGTTGTGGCACTCCGTCAACGACGGCTACTACGAGGCGCGCACTCTGGGCTACATCACCCAGTCGGGCAACGTCGTGCTCGAATGGTTGCGGATGCCCGGTGACTTTCTGTTCATCCTCGGTGGTGTGCTGCCGTTCGTCTGGATCGCCTGGCTCGGTGTGCGATACGGCATCAAGGCGACCACGCACACGATGCCCGCCGAGACCCTGTTCGTCGAGGAACACGCGCAGGCGGAGGAAGACCGCACCGGCCTGGCGGCGACGGGCGGCGGGTCGTCGCGCTATGCGTCGGATCGCCGGTTGCCTGACGACCACGACACCCTCGGAGGTAGTCCGTGACCGCGGGCATCGCGATCGAGACCTGGCTGTCGATCGGATACGCCGCCCTGCTCGTCGTGATCGCCTACGGCATCGACACGTTCGCGCGCCGCGCGGCGGCCAAGGTGGAACAACATCGGTCGGGCCCGTTCGTCTACCACGAGGACCACGACGCGTGGCTGTGCCCGCAGGATCAGTGGTTGTGGCCCAAGTCATTTGACCCCGACAACCGGGTCATGCGCTACCGGGGCAGCCCGACGGTGTGCAACGCCTGCCCGGTCAAGCACTCCTGCACCACCTCCAACGACGGTCGCGAGGTGAGCCGCGCGATCGACAGCTGGCCGGCCTCGGAGGCGGCACGCTTTCACCGCGGGATCGCCTGTGCCGTCAGCGCTATCGCCGTCATCTGGCCGCTGGCCATGGCGCTGGCGGCCGCCACCGTGCTGGAGACGGGGATGCTACTGGGGTGCGCCGTCGCGGTGGGTGTGCTTTCGCTGCCGCTGTGGTCGCACCTGCGCCGCACCCCGGCCGTCCCGCCGGGCGTGCTGTTCCAGTCACTCGACGACAACATCGAGGAGCGAAAGCGGTTGGCCGAAGCGGAAATCCGTCGTCGCACCTCCTACGCATCCGACCGCCGGGAGAAACGCTGATGAGTGGTCCGTTGACTGTCGCCGTCGTTGTCCTCGTCGCGCTGCTCGTCGCCGCGGTGTTCGCGTCCCTGCGCATCGTCAAGGAGTACGAACGCGGTGTGGCCTTCCGCCTCGGCCGGTTACGTGGATTGCTGGGTCCGGGAATCGTCGTCGTGCTGCCCGGCGTCGACAAGCTCGTGCGCGTCGACCTGCGCACGGTGACGCTGACCATCCCGCCCCAAGAGGTCATCACCCGCGACAACGTCACGGCGCGCGTCAATGCCGTCGTCCTGTTCCGGGTGACCGATCCGACGAAATCCGTGATGGCCGTGGAGAATTTCGCGGTCGCCACGTCTCAGATCGCCCAGACCACGCTGCGTTCGGTGGTCGGACGCGCCGACCTCGACACGCTGCTGGCCCACCGCGCCGATCTCAACGAGGACCTGGCCGCGTCCATCGCGAGCCAGACCGAACCCTGGGGGGTCAAGGTCGAGGTCGTCGAGATCAAGGACGTCGAGATCCCCGAGATGATGCAGCGGGCGATGGCCCGCGAGGCCGAGGCCGAGCGCGAGCGTCGCGCCAAGGTCATCAGCGCGCACGGCGAATTGCAGGCATCCGCGGAATTACGCGATGCCGCAATAACACTCAGTGAGAGTCCGGCGTCGCTGCAGTTACGCTATCTGCAGACCCTGCTGGAACTCGGCGCCGACCAGAACTCGACTGTCGTTTTCCCGATTCCGATGGATATCGTCCGCCCGTTCCTCGAGGGCGGCCGGACCAATTCGACGAACGACGCGAGCGGCGCCGACGCCGTCCCCCACATCAGGAGGGTGAGATCCGATGACTAGCGCAGCACCTGATCCTGGCATCACCGCGCCGGACGGTGACGACGTCGACGCTCCCGAGGTCGGCCGCCCCGTCGTCCTCGAACCCACGCCGCCGGGAATGTGGCGGGCGCTGCTGGGGATGGCGGTCGCCGTACTGGCGCCGATGTTGGGTTTCCTCGTCGGCGGCGTCTTCGGTGCCGGCACGATAGGCGAATCGGTCGATCCGATGTTCATCTCGCTGTTCGTCGGCATCGTGATCGGCGGGATCGGACTGCTGGTCGCGCTGTCCGGTGGGGCCCGGTTGTGGCGGCACTTCCATCGAGAGGATGAGGCCGAGTTCTGATCCGTCGGTCAGGCGCTGCGCTGCGCCGTGGATGTGGCCGATTCGTCGCTCAGGCGCCAACTTGTCGAATGTCACACCATTAGCTGATCGTTGACGCAGGCCACTATCTAGGGTGGTGCCACCTGATCGGGCGTGCTGAAGAATTCGCCGGTCTGGCCCTCGTGAACTGCGATTTCACGGGTAGGAGGGCGCAGCGGCGCATCTCGGCCATCAGGACGACGAGCGATCTGGGTGGTTGCTCAACGCGCTCGGGCGTGTCGGTAGGGTGCGCGTCCGATGGGAAGACACGCATTACCCAAAACGCGGCAACGGTCGCTGGCGTCCGTAGCTGTGGGCGCCGTCTCTGCCGCGACGTTGTTGGCTGTCGGGGCAGACAGTTATCCGCAGGTCAGTAGCGACGCCTCGTGCTTCAGAGAAGTCGCGACGTCGACACCGGCGCCGGTAGCGGTTCACCCGATCGGTCCCGAACCGGCCCGCTTGATCGTGTCGCCCACGTTGCCCCCCAGCGTTGCGCGGGAGACCGGACTCCAGGTCAAAACCATTTTGGCGGCACGTTCGGTCAGCGCAGAGTTTCCCGAGATTCTTGACATCGGCGGAGTCCGGTCGGATCCCTTGAAATGGCATCCGCACGGATTGGCGATCGACGTGATGATCCCCAACGCTCGCTCGGCAGCCGGGAAAGCGCTCGGGGACAGTGTGCTCGCGTACGTCCTGAAGAACGCAGAGCGCTTCGGCGTGAATCACGCCATCTGGAGGCAGACCATCTACCGGCCCAACGGCTCGAAAAGAGCGATGTCGGACGGCGGCTCGGACACGGCCAACCATTACGACCATGTTCACATCGCCACGGACGGCGGCGGGTATCCGCGGGATGGCCAGACCTACCTCCGCTGATACGCGGTCTGATCATTCACTCAGAGTGCTTGGCGATGTAGTCGTCGGCGTCCTTGTCGCGGTTGTCGACGTTGATCGTCGTCTCGCGTTCGGCATAGAACCGCAGCCACTGCATCGCCAACTCGTGGCGGAGCTCCAGGGAGGCGCTCTTGATGAAGTCCGGCATCGCCTCGCGCTCTTCCTCGTCGAGGTGTTCGCCGTTCTGCTTGCGGGCTTCGAAAACGGCGTCGAACCATTCCTCGGTTCCCGGCTTGTGTTGGCGTGAGCGACGAATCGCATCGCGGATCGCGTTGTGGTCGGTGATGGCGTCCTCGGTTTCGTCTTCCGGGTCGCCCTCGGGATTGCCGCGGTCCTCGCTACCGCCGTGCTTGAGCAGCGCCGGGTAGAACACGGCCTCCTCGGCTTCGGCGTGGACGTCGAGGCGGTCGCCGAGGGCGTCCCAGATCGCGGCGAGTTCGGCGTCGGACTTCGCGTCGTCCAGCAGGAAGAACTGACGACGAAACCAGTCGTGGTCGGCGTAGACGAGCTCGATGATGTCTGCCATGCAACAGCCTCCTCAGTCCGACGAGAGTGACACTAATTCGAACGTGCGCACCGCGCCCGGCACCGTGGCGCGGCACATGGACAGCAGCGGCTCCGACATCTTCTCCGCGAGAACGACATTCACCGAGCCCGAGTCTGTGCGGAGCGCGACGCGGATCTGGTGCTCCGCGTGCTCGACCTTCAGCGGTGACAGGGCGTGGATGCGGTCCTCGCCCAGGGACTCGCGGGCGAAGTACTGCGCGGCTTGCACCGGGTGGGGCAGGGATGTGCGTCCGCGTAGATATCTGTGGTCCAGCCGACCGTCGAGGTATTTGGCCACCAGGCCGGCGGAGTCGGTCGAGTCGACGCGCCCGTAGCACAGGCCCTCGGGCAGGATCAGCATGGTGGCGGCGAACCGGTCGCCGCCCAAATGCGAACATTCCCAGGTGAATTCGGGGTATTCGGCCGCGATGGCCGACGCCGCGCTGCGCCCGCGCACGGCGCAACACTGGTCGTGCTTGCCATGCGCGCAGACCGCGACAAGTGGGCCGTCGACGAGTTCGCCGTCCGAGCCGTCCAGGGCGATGTCGAGGTATCCGCGGGGGTCGTCGACCTCTCCGCCGTAGAGCGCCTCGCTGCCCTCCTCGCAATGCGCGATGAACCATCGCCAGCGCGGCGTCTCTGTCCGGCGTCCCGGCCGGCGTATCGCGGTGACCCGCAGGCCGTCGGTTTCGATGCGGCGGCAGACGCTGCGTCCCAGTTCGCGGTCGAGGAGCGAGGGAGAGTCGAGGAAGGCCGATGGCCCCCAGCCACCGGACAATTCGAGCATCGCCCAGGATCGTCCGGCGCCGGCCGTGCCGTAGATGGGGTCGTCACGCATCAGCGATTGGTCGCTGCACGGCGTGCGTTTGGGACTCATCCTTGAGTCGTACCATCCGCCACCACGACAGCCTCGCGCAACAACCGTCGAATGAGGACTTCTGAGTCGGCGTGGTCGAGGCCCGGCAGTGTTTCCGCGTCCGCGACGAGTCCGTGTTGCAGCGCCTCGAGCGCCGTAGCGCACGACTCCGGAAAGGTAATGGTCTTGTTTGGCAGTCGCAGGCGCACCTGGTCACCGAGGTGCTCGAGCGTGCCGATCAGCCCGTGGCGCCAGCGAACTCGCAGCGCACCGGCGGCGTCCATGGCGTCCAGGGTGGCCAGGGGCCGTACGGCGACGGGCCGGGTCCTTTGCGAGTGACGATCCGACAACTTCGCGGCCGTCTTGTCGCTGAGGTCGGCGGTCCGGTCCCGTACGGCGTCGGCGAGCTGTGCCATCACTTTGCTTGTCGTCGCAGCCATTTCACTGCGATCGGTGGCATCGATGCCCATGGGTAGAGATTTTCGGAACTCTTCGTCGTCGGCGAGCGTGTCGACGACGGCGCGTACCACGTCGAGGTACGTCAGCGCCGACACTCCGATCGTCAGGTGGATGGACGTGGTGTCCAGGGATCGGGCGGAATGCACCCACCCGCGGGGCAGATACAGTGCGTCGCCCGCCGACAGGACGGTGTCGATGATCGGGGCATCGGCGACGCGTGCGGTGATGGCGTCGCGGTGCTCGGTCCACGGCTGCGAGTCCAGTGGGTGCTGGTGCACGGGTTCGTGGACCGTCCAGCGTTTCTCGCCGGCGACCTGCAGGACGAAGACGTCGTGGACGTCGTAGTGGTGCTCGAATCCCTGGGCGTCCGGCGGGGTGATGTAGGCGTTGGCCTGGACGGGATGACCGAGGTCGTCGGTGAGGCCTCGGACGAAGTTGATCAGCGGGGGCCACAGCCGGTGCAGCCCCTGAAGGACGATCGTCGCGCCGGTCGCGAATTCGGCCAGCACCTTGGCCGAGTCGACCTGATCGGGCATCTCGGCGCCGAAGCCGGCCGATCCGGTGTAGCAGCTGCGGGCCAGCACGTCGCCGGTCTTGGCCATCCGGATGAAGGGCGCGCGTACCCCGCGCTCGGCGATCAGCTCGTCAACCGCAGTGGGTGACAGCAGATCGCTGAAGTCGCGGGGCAGCGCGGTGGCGCGGCTGAGCAGGGGTTTGCGGCCCCAGTATTCGGTGGCGAATGCACCGGTATCAGTTGCCACACACCGGCTCAGCATGCTGGCCTTAGGCGGTTCCGTCGGCACCGCCGTCGTGACCCTCGGGGTTGGAGCCGCCGTCGGCCGTGCCCTCGCCACTCTTTTCCTCGTCCGCGGTTCCGTCGGCGCCGCCGTCGTGGCCTTCGGGGTTGGAGCCGCCGTCGGCCGTACCTTCTCCGCCGCCGCCTGCTGTCGTCATATCGTCATCGTCGAGTGCCATGATCATTCCTTTCGTGGGCTGCAATCATGCTCTTCGGGTGTTCACCCGCCAAGCGCAGCCCAAACGCGGTAACGAGGGCAATTTCGCCGTCGATATCGGGCAGGCTAGATGGTGTCCCGCGCTTCGTCTGCGGCAGAAGTGTGAGTGAGCTGGCCATCAGGTTCGACGTGCACGGTGCCGTCCTCATGGGCCCCCGGCAGGTCCGGCATCTCATGACGATTACCTGTCGAGCGTCGGCGGAGGAACCACATCAGCACACCCGCCGACGTCGCCCCAGCCGCGATCACCGTCGGCCACGCCAAGGCCTGAGCGAGCCAGACGCGCCGCTGCACCTTGACGATCCGCTGTTCTGCATGCCGAAGCCGGTTCAGCTTGTTCATGCCTGCCGGGATGCCCAGGACGAACCCGCAGAAAACCAGCAGGGGTCGAGATCCGCAACGAGGGGTTGGGCGCTGCGACGCGGACCGGGGGCACTATCCGAGTTGCCAAGCTCACAGCGACTGTGTCGCTCAAGTACTACGGCTCGTCCCACCATTAGCGACTGTGTCGCTCTGAGCTTGGCAACTCGATAGTCGACCGGACTCCGCCAGCGCGGCCAGGTACCGGATGTCCGGAAGAGCAGATCGCCGCCCGGCTGTGGAAGCCGAAGTAGATACGGCAGCCGGGAATTCTCATCCGGATTGAGCGCGATGACCAACTCCGCCACACGTCGAGTGTGCCCGCCGACACCGCCTCCATGAGCTTGGCGTGCTCGTTGCGAAGTTCTCGCTGCGGAATGGTCCTGGCCATGGATTGAGTGTCGCTAAATGTGCTGGAGAGCGCTACGCATTTGCCAGTGCTGCCGTTGCAAGGTGGCTCTGGAGAGGACCGACTCACTGTCACTGGACGGCACGACATGATGAGAGCCATGGACGGAACACGGGTGAAGCGGACGATGCGTGCCCTCGGAGCAGTGCTCGGCGTGATCGCGGCATTGCTGATGTGCGGACCGACCGCAGGAGTTGCGCAGGCGGCCGTCGCGGCGCCGGCGGGGGATGCCATCGCGATCGGCGACCCGCACGCACTCGGGGTGGTCGATCTGTACGTGGATCCGATGTGCCCGTTCAGCGGGCAGATGGTCCAAGAGCAGGGCGACGAAATCAGTCAACGCATCGAGAACGGCATGCTTCGCGTCAACCTTCGATTCGTGAACTTCCTCGACAAGTACTCGGCCAGCAAGACTTACGACATTCGCGCGACCTATGCGACCTTCGTAGTGGCTGACCAATCGCGATTGAGCGACACCACGTGGCGCTTCGTGCAGCAGATCTTTTCGGCTGAGCAGCAGCCGCAAGAGGGAGGGCCGACGGATCTTGATAACAATCAGCTCGCCGAGCTGGCCAACCGCGTCGGGGCACCCCCACCGGCCCGAGATCTCATCAGGCTCGGCCTGCCGATCGGGTACGACGCCCGTGCCATCGCCGCCAACAACCTCGCGCTCCTGCGCGAGTTCCCCGAGCCCGGTGTCCCGACCGTCGTGATCGATGGCGCACCCATCGACGGGAATACGGACTGGCTCGACCAACTCCCGGGCTGAGACGCCCTGACCGCCACCTCGGGGTCCGCTTGTGGCCAGGCGCTGTGGACCGCCTTAAACCCCTTTTGCTGGAGTGATAGCGGGCTTAGTCAATCAGCTGCAATATGACGGCTTCACCCCGAGCGAGGCTCAGTACGGTGCTGAAGCGGCGTCCCGCTGACCAGGTTGGCGTTATTGGTCCTGGTTCATCACGTACACCAGTCGAACGGTTCTTCCGCCACCAGCATCCCCGGCCCGTGGATGGCCAATCCGTCACGACTAGACCGCAGTGTGTGCCGGTACCTTCGGGGTCTTTTTTTCCCATCTCTTGACGCAGTGAGGTGAACTCCGAGATGGTTCTGGTGGCGACGGTCGCGACGGGGCGGACGTTGCGACCGGTGGCCTCGGTCTTGGACACCATGACCACGCTGTCGATTCCGAGTTCGGTTGGCAATCAACCGGCACGGAGCGCGGCTGCGGTCATGGTAAGGGCCATTCGTGCACCGGGGCACCCGTGTGCGCGTGCTCGACATACCGCCGAGTCATCTCATGCAGCGCCCCGACCCGCTCGAGCCCGCGCTCCTGCAGACCGCGCACCGTTTCTATCTGCCAGGCGGCACCGGTACGGCCGCTGCGAACCCGCGCTTCGATGACTCCGAGGTACCGATCGCGGTCGTCGGTGTCCACGCCCCAGGCGTCCAGGCCGGCTGCGGCGGCCGGCAGCAGGACCTCGAGGGTGAGTCGATCGGCCGGGTGATCGGTGCCCCGCCAAAACAATTGCGCCGCCAAGCCGTCGCGGGCCGCGCGGTGCAGGTCCCGCTCGGCGACGTCGAACGACATCTGCTCCCACGGCGCGGGGTCGCTGTCGGCGACCGTGCGGACCAGCCCGTAATAGAACGCGGCGTTGGCGATCATGTCGACGGCGGTCGGCCCGCTGGGCAGGACCCGGTTTTCGATGCGCAGCTGCGGATGCCCGGCCTGCACGTCGTAGACCGGACGGTTCCAGCGCCACACCGTGCCGTTGTGCAGCCGGAGCTCCCGCAGCCCCGGGGTATGCCCGGCCGCGAGCGCGGCATCGGGATCCTCGGCCTCCAGTGTCGGGACCAGCGGCGCAAAGTCGCGGACGACTTCGTCGAACAGCTCTACCGGGTCGTCGATCCACCGGTCGCCCAGGCGAACCCGCGCCGGAGCGCCCGCGCGGACCTCTTTGGGACGGCGGGTGTCAAGCAGCTGCTCCAACAACGTGATTCGGGTTTCCTGCCACGCCTGGTACCCGAGCAGGTATGGCGCGTTGGCGCCCACCGCCACCTGAGCGCCGGCGATCGTCTGGGCGGCGTTGTAGTAGGCGGCGAACCGGTCCGGTGGCACCCGCAGGTGCAGCTGCAGGCTGGTGGTGGCGGCGTCGGGGGCGACGGAGTCGGTGCTGAACTCCACGGGCTCGCATCCGTCGTCGATGCGCACCGAGAAGGGACGGTGGCGAGCGGCGCGTATCCGGCGCGACAGCAGCTCGTAACGCGGGTTGTGTGAGATGCGCTCGACGGTCAGCTGGTCGGCGCTCAGGGTGGGCAGCATGCCGACGGCGATCATCCGAACGCCGAGCCCCTCGATCGCGGCCCTGCACCTGTCGAGCACGTCGGCGAGGGCGGATTCGGACTCGCGCAAGACCGTGCCCCGTAAGGGGAGGGGAGCCAGGTTCAGCTCGACGTTGAACTGGCCGAGCTCGTGCTGCATGTCCGCCCGGCCCAGGCGTGTCAGGACCGCGTCGTTGATCAGCCGCGGCCGGCCCAATGGGTCCACGAGATCGAACTCCACCTCCATGCCGATGGTGTCCTCGTGGGCGCTGAACCAACCGCCGTCGACCATGCGTCGCAACGCGGCGACACACTGCTCAAGCCGGCGCCGTACCGCGTGGTCGTCACCGACAGCAAGGGCGGATGGCTCGACCCGCTCACCCATGGCGCCCTCCCTTGCGGTACTCCTCGGCTGTCGTATCAGCGCCAACAGGCCGACACCACGCTGAGGTGAGCTTTCCGCCGATGGTCGCCAGCCGCAAGGGCGCGTACGCGGCGCCTCAGACCGCGGCGGGCACTTTGGCAGCCGACTTACGCATCTCCTGCTTGATCGACGTGAACTCCGAGATGGTCCTGGTGGCCACCGTCGCGACGGGGCGGACATTGCGACCGGTGGCCTCGGTCTTGGACACCATCACCACGCTGTCGATGTAGGGCTGGATCGTGGTGGCGTTCTGCACGGTCGCCACAATCACCAGCTGGAAGCCGAACTTCCGGAACGCCGACAGTGCCTGCTGGGCGAACTGCGGGTCCGACTTGGAGAACGCCTCGTCGAGCATCAGCTGCGCGAACACCGGTGTGTTGTCGGCACTTTCGGGGCTGGCCAGATTGAAGCTCAGCGCGCCTGCGAGGCAGAACGCCATCAGCTTCTCCTGCTCGCCGCCGGAGTTGTCACCCGCGTTGCTGTGCGTGCGGATGAGTTCGTCACCCGCCCACTCCGCGCAGTCGAACGTGAACCGGTTGCGCACGTCGAGCGCGTCGCGGGTCCAGGCTTTGTCCTCCGGCGCAGTGGACGCCAACCGGTTACGCAGCCGCAGGATGTCGGCGTACTGGTCGAGGATCGCCTGCTTGTCGCCCAGACCCACCTCGGCGATGCGCCGCGAGATGGATCGCACGACCTCGGTGAGCTCCGCGACCGCGGGCAGCTGCCGCGGAGTGGCGCGCAGCGTGAGCCGGGTGCCGCGGTTGAACTCCACTGCACCCAGTCCGGTGTTGACGCGGTCGATCTGCTCGGCGATGCGCCTCGCCTCCTGCTCGGCAACGCGATGCAGCGTGAGGATCGCGTCCGGCGCCTGCTCGGTGACGAGGCGCATCATCCGTTCGTAGGCCTCGGGCAGCTCGCGCTCGTCGATGTGGCGGCACAGCGCGACGTAGTCGTGCACCCGCTCGTCGAAATCCTCGCTGTCGTTGGGGATCGCGTCGGGGAACGACGTGTCGAACGTGTTGAGGATGCGGGCCAATTCATCGTAGGAGCGGCGCCGGCTCTCGCGCAGCTGCTCGCGTTCCTTCTTGATCGACGTGAACAGCGCGTCGCGGTGCGGCTCGGGGTCGAGCAGCTCCAGGCTGACCGGCAGCGCGGCGGCGTAGCGGTGCAGCAGCTCGGTCAGCGGCTCGGACACGAACGCCGGCGACAGCCGCTCGGCCAGCTCCATCAGCCGGGTGCGGCGGTCGTCGAGGCCGTCGCGCCGGGTCTGGATCGCGCCGCGGCGCGTCATGAATTTCTGGATCTGCGACCAGCATTCGTCGGCGCGGGCGTTCAGCGCATCGAGATCGGGGTTCTCGGCGAGTAGCAGTTCGTACTGTTCGCGCAGCCGGTCGGCGTGCCCGTCGGCGGTCTCGGTGTCGATCTGGCTCCACTGCGGGTACTGCTCGCAGATCGCTTTGCACGCCGCGGCGCGGTCGCGCCATTCCTGACGCTGGGCGGCGGTGTCGTCGGCTTTACGACGCGCGTGTTGGTAGGCCTCTTCCGCGGTGGCGAGTTCCAGTGTCAGCGCGTTGATCTTGGCGGTGACGTCACCCTGGTACAGGTACTCGGACTGCCTGATCGCGCCGCGGTCGTCTTTGATGGCGAGCCGGTCGGAGTCCTTGTACAGCCCCGTGTCGGTGACCGCGCGGCGGAAGCGGGCGAACACGTCGGGGGTGTCGACGCAGATGTGGTCGCCGGCGTTGGCAATGACATCGACCGCCTCGGCTGCGCACGGATGCTTGGGATCGACGGCGAACAGCTTGCCCGCCAACGTGTTCGGCTCCGGTTCTTCCGGCTCGGCGCCCAGGAACTTGACGCGGACATGGTGCAGCTGCAGCCGTCCGCGCATGTCGGTCTCGTTGACGAACCGCAGGACCTTTTCCCAGTGCTGGTCGGGCACGAGCAACCGCAGGCCCGCGCCTCTGAGGACCTTTTCGACGGCGGTGCGCCAGCGGGTCTGGTCGGGTTTGAGGTCGAGGAGCTCGGCGATGTAGGGCAGGTCGGTGGGGTCGAGTTTGAGCGCGGCGCAGATGTGGTCGCGCATCGCGATGGCGAACTCGGGCAGCGCCGAGCCGACGTGCTCGACGCGCTTGAGTTCCTTGGCGGCGGCGTCGCGGGCAATGCGGGCGGACTTCTGCGCGTACTCGGCGTCGGTCGACGCCTCGCGGTGGCGTTCGACCTTGGCGAGCAGGTCGGTGGCCTGGGTGAGCAGTTCCTCGCGCAGGTTCCAGAACTCGTCGGCGGTGTCGGGGACCTCGATGTCCTGGGCGGCCAGCAGATCGTCGTACGCGGCGCGGCGGCGCTCGATCTGCTCGGCTTCGGTTTCGGCGGCGGTCACCTGGGACTGCAGCGGGGCGAGGTTCGCACTGGAGCCGCTGATCTGGGCGTTGAGCGAATCCGCTTCGGCCTTGGCCAGATTCAGGCTGCGGGTGACGTCCTCGTATTCGTTCTCGAGCTGGTCGATGGTGCCGTCTAACGTGGTGATCTGGGTGGGGCATTGCGCGAGGCGGACGTGGTCGGTGAAGGCGCGCACCATGGGGGCGTCGACGAGGTCGATGATGCCGAGGTCTGAGGACTCGGAGGCGTAGCGGTGGTGGATCTGCTCGATGTCGCCGAGGATCTTGCGCTTCTTCTGTGCGACGGCCAGCAGTTCGCGGGCCTCGACCAGCGGGTCGATCTGCTTGAGCGCCTCTGGCAGCCGGGCGAGGCTGTCGGGTTCGTCGAGCATGAACTCGCGGACGAACTGTTCCAGTCCGCCAACGCTTTTCAGCGACTTGGCCTTGCCGAGCAGCTGCTGGGCGGCGTCGGACGCGCGGATACCGATGGTGGCGTACAGCTGGGCCAGGTACTGGGACTCGACCTTGGTGGAGAAGCGCCATTGGTCAGTGAAGACCTTGGCGTCGAAGCGGCCAGATGCCCATCGGTTGCAGACGTCTTCGATGTCGAGGTCGCCGTCGCCGAGGACGAAGCGGCTCGACGAGTCGTTGCGGGACTCGCCGGTGAGCCATTTGAGGACGAGGCCGGTGACGGTGCGCCCGGAGTCGCTGGCGTAGGTGACGGCGACGGCGGACCAGGCGGTGCCGTCGCCGCGCAGGTACATGACGCGGCTGGTGCCGCCGTCGCTGCGCTGCCCCCAGGCGCCGCGGACGTACTTGTCGACGGTGCGGCGGCCGGCGCTGGATCCGGCGGCGGTGTTGTCGCCGGAGGCGTTGAAGTTGCGGCGGTTGAACGGCAGGAAACCGAGCGAAATCGCGTCGAGCAGTGAGGATTTGCCGCTTCCGGAGGCGCCGGCGATGAGGGCGCCGCCGCTGCTGAACGGGATGGAGTGGTAGCCGTCGAAGACGCCCCAGTTGATGACCTGCAACCGGGACAGGTGGAACTGCTCAGTCATCCTCGTCCTCAACGTCGTCGTCGGCGGGTGCGTCGCCGTTGAGTAGCTGCTCGAACTGCTGCTGCAACTCGGTGATGACCGAGGCGGTCATGATGGCGGTGATGACGGGGGAGATGGTGTAGCTGTCCTCGTCGTCGCGGCTCTTGCGCAGGATCTCCAGACCGGTGAGCCGGGCGATGGCGCCGTCGATGCGGGCGGCAAAGGTGACGGCGTCGCGGTCGGTGTCGTTGAGGATGGCGGAGAACAGGCCGTGCATCTCCTCGCGGCTGATGAGCACGCTCTGTCCGGCGGCGGCGCGCATCATCTGGGCGAGGTGCAACGCGAGGATGGAGTCGTAGGTGCCGAGCGGCTCGCGGCGCAGAACCTTGATGCCCCTGGCAGATTCGTAGCGGGCTTGTTCGATGAACGCGATGTCGGTGCCATCGACGATGCGCAGGATCAGGTCGAGTTCGGAGAGCCGGACGGCAAGCTCCTTCCGATACTCGATGACCCAGCTGTAGACGTCGGCGTCGGCCTCGGCGCTGAGGTAGCGGCGGGTGAGCAGGTGCTGCAGGGCCCAGCAGGCGCGGTCGGGGAGTTCGGAGACGTCGCCGTCGAAGCGTGGACGGCGGATGCCGGGTGGGCGGGCGGTCTGTTGGTCGACCTGGGGGAGTTCGGAAAATGCGGCGAAGTCGGCGTCTTGCTCGGTCGTGGTCACCTGCGTTCCTCGCTCTGCAATTGGTCGGACGCCTCAACATAGGTCACGGGCCCGACATGTTCGGCGCGGGACGGCGTCGTGTCGGCGGAGAAATCTGGGAGGCGCGAGTTTGCCGACGTCAGCGTCGGCGTGCCGGGTTCGGGCGTCCTAGCCGCCGTATCGCCTCTCACCACGGGCGGTGGTTATGGGCGGAGTGGGCTCCACATGCCGGATGCCCCGGGGCCGCCCGGATCGCACCCATAGCGCGTACAACCCCGCGGCGATCAGTAAGGCCGCGCCGATGGAGATGATGGGCTCCCCGCGCGAGACATTGATCACGAGGGTGAAACTGACCGCGGCCGCGCCCGTCAAATTGATTGCAAGATAGCCGAACTGCCTCTGCTGCCAGGAAAACCGGCACATGGAGACTAGGCCGGCGTGGAAGGCCACAAACACCGCCGCGGCGTAGAAAAGCACGAGTTCCTGGTCGCGCCCGCGTGCTGCCAGGATGATCACGCCCGCAGCGAGCGTGAACACGGCGACGCCCCAGCGTGTATCGGCTGTTCGTGCGGCCCAACACCGCCGGCAGGATTCCGGTGCTGGTTCCGTCGATGTCTCGTTTCCGCGCAAGCGCTTTCAAGAGGCCGGGGCCGGCTTGGAAGGAGGAGCTGGCCGCCGACAGCAGCAGCAGCGCGGTGGCGAGCTGAAAGGCGGCGAACAACGGTGGGGCGGTGGCGACGCGGGCGAGTTCTGCGATCTGGGTCGAGTCGTCGGGCGGGACGCCGATGCGCAGATGCACAAGCTCTGCGGTCAGGCCCAGGGTGAGCGTGCCGACCACGAGCAGGGTGAGCCACAGCGTAATTCGGCCGAATTTGCGGCGGGCGGCATCATCGAGCTGCCCAAGCTGCGCGATCGCCGACGACGGAGCCTCGATGCCCGTGGCAAGCGCCATGGCTACCGGGAAAGCGAGTGCGACCGCCAAGGGTGGGGCGTGGCCTGCGGCGATCTCCGCGGGCGCACCTGTGCGCGGCGTGACAAAGAGTCCGCAGACGAGCACCACCACGGCCAAGACGACGAATGCAGCGGTCATGACGGCGAACACGGTCCGGCCCCGGTGGCCGAACCAGGTGCCGGCGGCGACCCCGGCGACCAGCAGCAGCGCAATGGGGGCTCGTAGGCCGGCGAGGCTGGGAAAGAACGCGATGATCGCAGAGGCGGCGGCCGCGGTGCTGATGGCGATGGTGAGGGCGAAGTCGACGATCAGTGCTGCGATGGGAATGAATGCGCTGGCTTCCCCGAATGCCTCCGCGGCCGCGGCGGGGGCGCCCCCACCTTGGGGATAGCGGCCGACCAACTGGTGATAGTTGACGACCAAGACGGCGATGATAGCGACGACAAGACCCATCGTGGGTAGCAGCAGCGCGATGTCTCCGCGCAATGCACGAAGAGCGGCTTCGATAGCGTAGGCGACCGAGGACACTGGGTCGGCCATCACTGCGAAGGAGAACGCGAATAGCAGCACGGCCCGGTTGGTCATGTTCCTGGCGGGGCTAGTGGGCCTGTTTTCACGTGGCGGCTCCGGCGAGGGCGGTGATGGGTTCGGTGAAGGTCAAACGGGGGACGGCGATTTCGCGGTCGCGGCCGTCGAGGGAGCGGAAGCGGACGGTGGTGGATTCGGCGTCCTGCGGGTTGGGCTGGGTGAGGGCCCAGGACCAGAGGACGATGACGTGGCCGAGGTAGGCGGTGTCGAGCATGGCGACGGCGTCGGGGAGATCGACGGGGCCGTTGCGGAGGGCGTGGTTGAGCATATCGGACATGGCGGGGGCGTCGACCTGGGTGGTGAGGGCGGCGAAGCTGGTGAGGTCGACGTCGCTCGCGGCGTGTTCGGCGGGCTTGGGGTTGGACAGGTCGCCGATCTTGAAGCTAAGCGCCCCAACGGAACTGATGGCGTGGCGGGTGAGCGGGACGTCGATGTCGAGGCGGGAGTCGGTGAAGCTCGACTTGAGCAGGGCGCGGGCGGCGCCGATGGCCTCGTTGAGCTGGCGAGCGACACCGCGGCTCTGCTCCATGGTGCCGAAGGCGGTGAATCGCTTGACGCGCTGAGCGCAGCGCTGCTGGATGCGTTCGACTTCGTCGATCTGGTGGCCGACGAGTTCGAAGAAGCCGGCCATGACCTTGCGCAGAGCGGGGTCGAGGGCGGGCAGGGCTTCGGCGACGGCGGCGACGTCGGCCTCGAACTCGGCGCGCTGGTCGGGGTCGTTGATCATGCGCAGGAAGGCGCGGTGGGAGTCGCGGCCCTGGGAGTCCCAGGCGGTCTGGTAGTCGGTGTACATCTGGCGCTGGCGGTCGCGGTACTGCGTGTTGGAGTCGATCGGTTCGTCGAGGGCGGCGGTGGCCTGTTCGATCATGGTGCCGTACTGGCCGATGTCGGTGATGAGGCGTTCCATCTGCAGGGCGATGGCGCGGGCCTCGTCGTAGCAGTCGGTCACGTCGGGTTGGGGTCGTTGGCCGGCATCGAGTTGATCGAGTTCCTCATGAAGGGCGGCGATTTCGGCTTCGATGTGCTTACGGATGCGGGCAGGGTCATTGTCGACCTTGACGGCGACTTGCTTGAGGCGGGAGGCGATGCCGGTGATGGAGCCGCCGGTGGCGATGGTGTCCCGGCGGCGCATGCCGCGCAGGAAGTCGAGGGCGCGACGGGTGTCCTGGGTGAGGTAGCAGACGTTCTGGTCGTGGCGTTCGTCGACGATGCGGTGGAGCCAGCCCTGGGCGGCCCAGGACTTGATGAGGGCGAGGCCGGGCTGGGGGTCGTCGAGTTCCTGCAGGTCGCGTTCGAGGCGGACGACGAGCTCGGTCTCGGGGAGGGTGCCGTCGCTGAGGTGGCGCTCCATCAAGGTCGCGTAGAGGCTGAGGTTGGTGGCGGCGAGCAGGCGGATGGCGCGGGAACCTTGCAGGTCGCGGTTGAGCTCGAGGAGGTCCGCTGCTCCTGCGTTGTTGTCCACCCATTCCTCTATCTAGTTGAGTTCGTCCGGAGGCCCCAACATAGGGCACGGGGGCGACATGTCCGGTGCGGCGACGGGCCGTGTCGACGAGGAAATTCGTCGCGCCGGCGTTTGCCGACGTCAGCGGAATCGCTTTGCGCTCAACGACTTGTGCTGTGTGTCGGCGCCCTGGTGCCAGTGTGAATCTTGTTGCTTGTGGTGCTCGCCGCGAGCCCTTCGACCACCGCCGAATACCTCTAACTGGATGGCACGACATGAAGGGAATCATGGACGGAATACGGGTAAGCCGAATGATGGGTGCCCTCGGAGCCGTCTTCGTGGCACTGCTGGTGTGGGGGCCGACCGCAGGGGTCGCCCGAGCGGCCGTTGCAGCGACGGCCGGGGACGTCATCGCGATCGGCGACCCGCACGCACTGGGGTGGTCGAGCTGTACCTAGACCCGATGTGCCCGTTCAGCGGGAAGATGGTCCGCGAGCAGGGCGACGAAATCGCCGAGCGCATCGAGGAGGCAGGCTTCGTGTCAACCTTAGATTCGTGAACATCCTCGACAAGTACTCGGCGAGTAAGACGTACGACATTCGAGCGATCTACGCGGCTTTCGTGGTTGCGGATCAGTCGCGGTCAAGCGACATCGCGTGGCGCTTCGTCCAGCAAATCTTCGACTGAGAATCAGCCGGAAGAGCAGGGGCCGACGGATCTCGACAACGATCAGCTCGCCGGGCTTGCCAATCGCGTCGGTGCACCCCCACCGGCCGAGAATCTCATCAGACTCGGCCTGCCGATTGCTTACGACGCCCGCGCTATCGCAGCCAACACCTCGCAGCCCTCCGCCAGTTTCCAGAGCCCGGTGTTCCGCTCGAGGTCATCGATGGCGGGCCCATTAAAGGAGAATCGGACTGACTCGACCAGCCGCTGGGCTGAGCGCTAGATCAGACGCCTTCGGCGGCGGCGACGCTGCGTGCTGAGGCTTGCTCGACGACTTTGCCCGGACGATGCGACAACCGTGCGTTACGTCTCCTCTGAGAGCACGTCGATTGGCCTCATGCACCGCGTCGTTGGTGGCAACTCAACGGACCCAGGCTCGCATTGTGCAGCGAGATCCCAAAGCTGATCGACAGTTTGAGCCAAAGCGCCGATTGCGGCAGCAGCCCTTGCGCCGCGCGAGTTTACTCCTGTGGCGGTCGACCGGCCTCCATCCGCCATCACTTCGGCGGCGGAAAGCGTTCGCCATCGGCTGTGTCCGGAGCTGTAGATGATGTTCGAGTGCCAGCCCGATGGTTGCGTCGTCCAGCTGGCCGGGCGCAGCTTGGGCTTCGGGCAACGCAGGCCAATGGATGATCACTATCGATCCCAAATTTCCGGGAAGAACGTGTTGGCTAGGTGGTGACTTTCGCCCACTGGCAAGTCGCGCAGTCGTCGCGACACTTCCGTCGTCTGTCCGACGTAAATGAGACCCCAACTTAGCCACACGCCGTAAACGACAGGCCCAACAGAGCCGCCGTGAGTTCCTGTCTCGGATACCAACCTCTGGCCAAGACGATAGGCGAATGCGTAACGACGCTCCCGCCATCGTCTCGCCTCGTCTGGCGAGTTGGTGAGCTCTTGCAAACTAGCTAACCAACGCGTATAGGCGAGTTCCTGATCATCGACAGCCACCTCAGTAACGCTAGCCAGCGCGCTTCCCTAATCTGGAGATTCTTCAATCTACGGAACATTGGACCTCAATGTCCCCGCGGCCACGACGCCCCTTAAAGTCTGGCGTCGCCTTCGAAGGACGTGTGGAGGGGGCATTGTCCCTCGACCATGTGAGCAGTCCGCTGGGATCAGCGATCTGACACAGCGTCGCTTTCGCGAAACTGTCGTCCGCTAGGGATATCGTGACGATGTGACCACGGCCCCGTCAGCAAAGTTGCGAAAAGCTCAGAGCTACGGCGTCAAGCTTGTACGAGGTCCGTTCGTCAATCTTCCGCCGCACCGCGAACACACCGAAGACTCGGCTGAGTTCCTGGCGTTCGCAGCTCGGATGAAATCCGATGGGGCGCGGCTAGCCGCTGACTTCTTTAGCGGCGCCGGCGGCTTGAGTTTGGGCTTGGAACGAGCCGGCTTCCGAGTCGTGCTGGGCGCCGATCATGAGCCTTTCGCGATCCGCACGCACGCCCATCATTTTGGAGGGCTGTCCGTTGATTGGGATCTGTCGGATCCCGAGGCGATAGCTCGCGTATCTGACCTCTGCACTCAAGCGGGCGTCGAATTAATCGCCGGAGGCCCCCCCTGCCAGCCGTTCTCGCGGGCCGGCCGTTCGATGATTAGGCACCGAGTTGAGACCGGGCTCCGCGAACCGCGCGACGAGCGTCGAGACTTGTGGCGCTCCTTTTTGGAGATAGTCCAGAACGTGCGCCCGAAGGCCGTCGTGATGGAAAACGTTCCCGATATGGCGCTGGACCGTGAGATGTTCATCCTTCGCAGCGTGGTGGAAGCGCTGGAGCAAGTCGACTACAGCGTTGAAGAACGCGTCGTTGATACTTGGCGTTACGGGGTCCCGCAGTTCCGTCAGCGCCTCGTGCTAATCGCGCTGCGGGACAATATCAAGTTCACATGGCCCGCGGAGTCAGCACGAAAGGTAACCGTCTGGAACGCTATTGGCGACCTTCCAGAAGTGGAGGGCGGCTGGAGACCAGAGGGCGGTGAACATGGTTGGGCCGATTATTCAGGCCCGATCACCGAGTATCAACGCGAAATGCGTTCGAAAGTGAGAAATTCCGACGCCGCCAAGGTGTTTGACCACATTACTCGACCCGTCAGAGAAGACGATCGGCAAGCATTCGAGCGGATGACTCACGCGACGAAGTACACCGACTTGGACCAAGAGCATCAGCGTTACCGAGGCGACATTTTCGACGACAAGTACAACCGGTTGAACGAGAATGACTTGTCGAGGACCATCACTGCCCACATCGCGAAAGATGGTTACTGGTACATCCATCCGCGCCAGAGCAGGACACTTACAGTGCGCGAAGCGGCACGGTTGCAGACGTTCCCAGATGACTTTCGTTTTGACGGACCTCCGTCGGCGGCGTTCCGTCAGATAGGAAATGCCGTTCCACCGCAGCTCGGATTTGTCCTTGGTCGTGCTGTGCTTGCTTCACTCGACTCAGGGCATCCTGCGAGCATAAGTACCCGCGAAACCGCGAAGCTACTTTCCAAGTGGATGGCTCGGCGGTCGAAGACTGTTTCGATGCCGTGGCTTCGGGCGAAGACACGGTGGGAGTCGATCATCGGCGAAATACTGCTGGATAGAGCGTCGCCGTCTGTTTCAAAAACGATGTGGCGCTTCCTTGAGAAAAACTGCGCGCATCCGGCAGCGCTGAACTCTAGCGCAGGCGGTGAGGTGGCTGAACAGCTGATTGACCTAGCGGCCGGTGTCGGCCGTCGAGCGCGCGCAGAGAAAGTAGTTGCTCTCGCCGAGCGACTGAATTTCGACACGAGGGCGCTCGCTGGCTCCGCTGAAGAGATCAAGAAAGCAACCGGACTGACTGACGGGGTCGCCGATCTTGCTGAGCTATCTGTGGAAGTCGACGCAACTGCTTCAGCCGACGATGAAATGATGTCGGGTGAGCCCGTTCTCGTCACGAAAGGCATCCTCCGTGTGGCCAGGCGGTTTCAAGCCAACACGGCGGACCGCAAGAACAAGATGACGGACGGCAGGCTAGCGGTCGCCCGCATGATTGGATTCGGCCCAATATCGCGCGAAGCACACCTCGCGCTGATAGAAATCGCGAACAGCATCTGCCGGCCAGAGATACCACTGTGCGATCAATGTCCGCTCGTCAAACACTGCGCACGCGACGGACTTAGCGATATTGAATTAGCAGGTGGCGAGGCCTAGATCCCCAGCGCTGTAGCAATATTCGGATCATCTTTCCGTAATATTTTGGCGATCTTCTTGAAGGCTGCGTATTCGTCGGCTTGAATCGCTGCCGCCTTCAACGCCAGTCCGAGCTCTGCGCTGGCCGTGATGTCACCTCCACCCCCACGGCCCTCCACAGGAGGCTTGCTGTTGGAGGACTTACGATAACGGTCATCCGCAGTGGCACACATCTCGTTGATGGGCCGCTCAATCATCTGTCGCAACTGCGCAGGCAACGCTACGCGCATCTTCGCGACATTGATGTTGAACGCGGCGTCCAAGTCGGTATCGAAATCGACACTCGCCCTTGCGAGCTTGGTGTGCTCATCGATGCCCCGGACCCCCGCCCACCCACCCCACTGAATTAGGCGGTGCGCTCGATACGTGTACAGCCCTTGCTGTCGATTCCACTTGAGTGGACCAGAAAGGCGCTCGAACGCGTTATGGGAACTGAATTGGTCGCGACCAGGTAGAACGAAACGACGTAGTCTAACTATGCCTGCGGCTTCGCCATGCTGAATCTCGAAAACTTCCTCCGAAAGTTCCAGTGTGGCTTTTTCGTTGCGGGCGAAGGGATCCCAAGGAAGAATTTTGGACCCGTTGACAGTGATCGCGACGGTCTCAGTGCCGGATTCGCCGGCGAGGAAACGGTGAAAGACCATTGCGAGGTGCTCGGCGGTCTTCTCAGCGAGGGTCTCAAAACGCCGCCGCGCCCATCCGCCGGTTGCGTTCTTGGCGGGTACGACTCGGTCGAGCTTCTCCCAGATGACGACTGTTCCCTGGCCGTCCTGGAGCAGATTCCGTGCTCGCTGGATCGTCGACGTACGTTCAGGGTCAATGATCAGCCAGTCGTCAAACTCAGCGACCAGATCCAAATCGAGTTGACGAGTTTGAATGACTTGTCTGCCAGTCGCTCGACGTGTGACAACTGTGAACGCTCGGCCCTGTGACAGCGATGCTGTCTTCAGGCCGAGGCCATACCTTCCCAAGTCGCCACGGCCGTAGCTCCGTCGGCTACCGAAGCGCATGGCCTCTGTAAGGCCATTTGTGGTCATCCCTTCGCCGTTGTCGGCTATGAACACACGCGAATCTTCGCCCTCGAATTCGATGAATATATCCACCTGGGTTGCACGGGCAGTGATGCTGTTATCGACTAAGTCCGCAATGGCGGAACTGAAGTCGTAGCCAATATCGCGAAGCGAGTCCGTCAGCCGCGCAGCGGACGGTGTTACGCAAGCCGTGCGTTGTGCCACCACAATCTCACTTTCGTCTCGATCACCATCTCACCTGCGTCCTGTCGATTGTCGGTGCCCCGCCGGTTGGTCGTTCCTCTCCCGCCATAGCGTCTTGATTGTCTCGGCAGACTCCACGGGATCCTCGTGCTCCCAGACGTGAACAGGAACCCATCCCAGATCCAGCAGTTTGTCGTCGTTTCGGCGGTCGCGAGCGACGTTCTCGTTCAACTTCGCCAGCCACCACTCGCCGTTGTTCTTTGGCGCGGTGCCGTGCAAAGGACACTTGTGCCAGAAGCACCCATCGACGAATACGGCGATACGCGCACGAGTAAGAACGACGTCCGGTCTTCCTGGTAGAGATCGGTCTTGGACGCGGAACCGTAGGCCGATGTGATGCAGCGCGCGCCTGAGCGCCAATTCGGTGCCCGTTCCCTGCGTGGGCATCGCGCTCATCTGACTGCGGACCACCTCATTCAGCGGTGCAGGGGTACGTCGTCCCGTTCGGCGGCGCGCAGCGTTACTCACGGTAGCGATCTTCCTAGAACCCTCTGACAGCGGCGTTAGCCGACGCGATGCGCCGCGCGAAATTGCAGGTCAACGAAGTATTCAACATAGTCGAGCCCAAGCAAGAAAACCTCATCTGATACGAAAGAGTCAAGCCTGTGTGCCTTCCTCAGACGACGCTTCAGCCAATACGTAGTAAGTTCCTCGGCGGACGCCGCGTCGTGCTAAGGCACCATCCCGTACCAAAGCCTGAAGCACATCTCGCGCCTCACCCGAGGTGATCGAAACCATCTCGCGAAGGTTCGTATTTGTGACACGACCTGTCGTTCGCGCAATCTGCAGAGCTTTCGCGGCTGCGCCTTCGAAATCTTGATCGACGACCGCGTCAGTGGCTGGCCTCGGCGGGAAGGCTATATCGCCAATCGTCACTCGTGGAATTCGCACGACGCCCTCGCTGGGCTCCAGCGCAACGAGCGGTGTCGTCCGCAGGGCGTCATCCTGCGCACGGTGTCGCCCGGCGGTCTCCGCTGGCTGGTCCGACAAGCCGGCCGCAGCTGCGTTGAAAATTTCCTCAATCGTCGAATTCAGCTCGTTGTCATCGAGCGCAGCAAAAGAGACCATGGGCGTAAGCCGGAGTAGCCGCTTCATGGCCTCACGCATTAATTGCATGCGGGATTCCGCCGCGCCGCGGTCGACCCGTGACAGGAACTCTCGGGCCACGCCGCGTGCTAGACGCAGGTCAGCGGCAATCGTAGGCCGCTCCATGATGTTGACCAGTTCGTCTTCTCCGAGCTGAGTAAGTTCTATCTCCGGTCCTAAAACTTCTGCACGCCACCACAAGCGTCGGAAAGTGTTGCGGTTGATGTTGCCGACAAAACGCCTGCGGTCCGCTTGGGCGCCGAACCGCCACACGGCGACATCGAGAAGCCAGCAACAGGTCAGATAGGTCCATACCTCCTCGTGCGAAGCCTCATTGGGACTGATATCCAAGCGTTGACGGAGTAAGCGGGCAGCGCGGCCTTCAAACTCCGACGGGTTCTGTATCGAGGACGGCATGCCGTATTCACGAGCCAACGCGAGGATCTCATCTCGCAGGGCGTGGAGCTCGCTGTCTGAGATTCTCGTGCCGCCGACGGGCGTATACGTCACCGATTGGCTCATGTCGGGCATCGCCGCAGCGAGTAGCCGGATATCTGAGACCGGCAAAGATGTGAGGAGCTGAAGCGCGGGCTCCCTGGCGAGGCGAGGAAGGACGATCATCTAACCGATTACTCCAAATCGCGCTTGCAACTCGGCGTTGAAGCGCGGAGATTCGTCGAGGCTACGCGAACGCAGCGTCGCCACTGGCACGCCCGGCCAACATGTCGCTATCAGGTCGGACAACATACGGCCGACGGAATCCTCTTCAAACGCGCCGGGACTCTCGACGAACCGGTCGTTGCCGAGAGCCCCCAGAACCAGAGCGCGGGCGACGTCGAACATCACAAACGAGCGCACGGCATGGGTCCGCGAATCCGCACTGCCGGATCGGAGGAGATCAGGAAGTACGTCATGACAGGAGTTGACGATCAAACGTAGGCCGCCCAGGACTGGGGCCTCAAGATCGTCAGGGTTCCAATCGAGCGCCCATGCTGCATTGTCGGGATAATGGAGAGTTTGCGAAAAGTCCACCGCGGTAATTGGAAATCGTGACGCACCACCTTCGAGCGCGACCTGCGAAGTTTCGACCCAGAGTATTGTTCCGGGCCGTCGCGGCGAAATCGGTGAGGCATCGTCGCCGGTACTTCGCAGTACAAGCCGAGTACCCAGATTGAGGCGGCCGCCAATCATGGCTCCCGGAATTGCAAGCTCCAAGGTGACCCGGACGGCCCCTTCCTCGGTCCCAAGTTCGACGACACGACCACTTCCGCCCAATCTCGTTGTGGTGCTGCTCCATGCCGCAGTGATCGCGAAAGATGCGTCCCTCCCGAGCGAACAGGCTTCGCGGACTACGTCCAAGTCAACCTCTACCGTCCGGATCAGTTCGAGATCTGTAAAGGGATCCCAGTGATCGAGTCGGTCGCCCACTTCTGACCCGTCGGAGGTGCACCAAGGGAGCCCGGCCATCGCCCCTTCCGGGGGAAGGAGGTATGGAGTCGCCGCGGGGGTCCTCATGCGGTCTCTACTTCGATGTTCAATTGCATCATCTCTTCGCGGAGCTCAACCTCCGCTGTCCAGAGCCCATCGACTCCCTCCGGACCTGCCATGATCTCCATCGTTGGATGACGCTCGCCCGCGGGATCGACCCAAGCCAGCACACTTGGTGCGATGTATCCCGCGGGTGCCTCGGATTCAACTTGGCCTCCGTCATTTGTCATGATCTCTACAGTTGCGGAGAGCCGGATACGGTTTCCCCGGGAACGCACCTCAAACGGGTACTTCACCACTGGTGTGCCATCCGGAGCGATTGCCGGTGAAGGGTCGCCACCAGGCCGAGTCTGAGGTGGTCGCTGAGAATGGGAAGCGCTTCCAGCGGCTACCTCGGATCCGTTGTCTCCTAGCCGCTTTCCTGATGCGGTGGGATTGTCCCTGCCATCAACCCAAGTCTCTGCAGCAACCTGATCTGCGTCGCGACTTCCCGGCGCACGTCGACGCCGGCGCTTCGGTTCAGGTCGTTTTCCGGCCGACGGTCGTCGAGCCCCGGGTCCCTCATGGCCTGGCATGAGAGCGGCGAGTGCATCAGCAAACTCGCCCAACGGGATACCGTCTGATTCATGAACAGTCTTCAGCGAGGTGTCGTATCCAGCGGCACTCCGGCAGTACGTCTGCACTCGTTCGAGTGCGATCTTTACGAATGACCGCCAACGCGGATCGTGTACGAACCGATAAATCCAGTCATCGTGGGTCGGTGGCTCGGCAGCCTTGAACATGTCATCAACATCGAGTGCGCATTTGAAAACGCCTGAATAACCGATCTTGCCAATAACCGGCGTCGCACCGGGCAGGTAGCGGACAACCAACTCTGGCGTTCGCATTAGTGCGATGTGATGGACGGAGGCGGCTGTGATCCGCGCACCCTGGGGAACAGGACGATCCGGCAAATCGGATGGGGCGACCGGACCCTTCTGGATCGTCAATCGTCCGAGTGTCTTCGCGGGCCGAAGTGCCTTGATTGGTTTGTCGATAATCAGTTCGTCCTCATCCCCGGGTTCAAGGCGCATTACGTCCATCGCCTCAACGAATCCGCGGAGTCGCGGATGGTGTCTGGGATTCGGAATCCGAACCGCTGCACCGTTATCGACGACCCCAAACTCCATCGAGCGCCGCGCACCACTCGGTGTGTCGATCATGCGTGGCCAGAAATTCCATGCCAATGCCTCTGCGATGAAGTCCATGGTGGCGTCGATACCGTCCGAACTTTGGACGGTGACTGCAGGGGCAACGACAACGACTGTGGTGCCCATTGAGTCAGCGCCATCGCGCTCGGGAAGACCAAGTTCGCGCGCAATCTGCGCGGCATCCTCGCCAAGGAGCGGTTCTGGCACACCTTCGCTGATGCGTCCCCACCAGTGACGCCCAGTGTACGGGCGGCCGTCGACGTCAAAAGTATCTCCGAGGCCGCACGCGAGCAATCGTCGCTCGAGTTCACCGCCCCCCGCGTCGCACAGCGTGTCAACAATGATTGTCTGTGCCCGACTCGCAATGTAGAACGCTGCTTTGCCGTAGCCGAATGAACCGCCACCAAATTCCTTATCGGGCGGTTGGCCGATGTTTCTGAGAAAGTCGACGAAATCGCGTGGTTCCCCGTGGCCATCTGCCCGGGTGGGCCCTCCTAGTCCGTGGGTTCCGAAGTCGGCGATGTAGAGCGTCTGCATGCCGTCCGCAAGTTCTTCTGCGAGGCGAAGACCTGGCGGCGGATCTACGAGGATCCGTTCCCGAAGAACGCGAACCTGCGCTGGGTCGAGGACGCGGCGTCCGATCTCGATTCGAATCTTGTTGACATCCGGGCGTTTCGCGTCCCAGCAGTTCTGAACTGCTTCTCGGACGAGAACCTCCAACGGCTCAGTGTCGGGCCTTCCCAGTTGGTTGAGTACTCCAACGGCAGCCAATCCGCCCGTGGCGTTGTACGGTTCGGAATACCTCTCCAGTGCGATCATTGTGCTCCACCCGATCCCATCACTTCGAGTAGGTCACTGTATTCTGCCGGCGTCAGGGCGTCGTTAACTCGGCTCTGGAGGTCGACAACGTAGCTCAGGTCGAGAACCCCTGATGGGCGTTTGCCTCCGACGAATGTCGTGGGCACGATGCGTGGCATATCATCGTCCACCCGGAAGGTAATTCGTTCTCGAACTTCGAAAGTGACATCAGCAGTGGCCGGTAGGTCAGTTGCGAGAATCTTCGCGTCGGCAAGAGCCTTGAATAGCTTCTGCGCTGAGATTCCCCTGCTGAGTAGATGATTGACCAACGATGCGACTGAATATCCACTGCCTGGAACATATTCGAGCCGCACGAGGTGCAGGAGAAGCCGCCCACCGTCCGGCGGCACCAGCTGATCCTCACCGTGAACTGTGATCCGGTAGCCGGTGTGAGACTTGGTTGTTTTGACTTCGATCGCGTCTGGGCCTTGCCTGAAATCATGCCGCGCGCCCGATGGCCCAACCCAAGAATTAAAAGCCGTTGCGCCACCGACATCGACCGCATCCGCGACAAGGAGCAATTCGCCTATCAGAGTCGCGATCTTGTCGTGGCTGGGTGGGCCTGGTGATGCGGTCAGGAATTGGCGCCACTCCTGCAGCACCGCCTCCACCGCTTCTGTGGGGCCTTCATCGAAGCGCTCTAATCTGTCAATGACGGCGACGATAAAGTAGTCGAAGACTTCGGCGAGGGAGGGGAATAGGCAAACAACATCGACAAGGTCGCGGCGGACGTTATTGATGATGAGGTTGCGTGTTGATACCGCTAGAGTGGCAATATCGGTCGTCGGCGGTGTGTCGTTCTCGTGGGTCAGAAGTAAGTGCTGGCGTGATTGCCCATCAAGTCCGACATAGACTCTCTCGGTCGCGAGGATCGGCAGTACGGCCAAACCCGTTCCCGGTGGGGGATTCTGGGAACGAAGTGCAGTGAAAGCGATTCTGATGTCGTCGATCATTGCGCCACCTGGATCTCGGGTTCATCCGGAACGTCGTTGTCGTCGGGCGCTTCGACCTCTACTCCAGTCATCGCAGCGACATCCGCAGTCACGTATTCGACATCAGCTCTGGCAGAGCCACTTTCGGGAAAGACGATTCCGACGCCAATTGCGTGCGTGACGGCCCCTAGGGCGGCGCGTGTACTCGCTGATCCGCGGACCGGTTTGCTGTCTTTCGAGACAGGGTAGAGCAGGAGGAGTCCGGATCCGTCACCGAAACCTCCGCCCTCTCCCCCTGGGGCATTGCGCAGCTGAACCAATCGGGCGTTCGAAGTCTTGTCCGTCAACTCACCCTCGGGCAGATCGAGATCGATTACTCGATCATTGCGGCTCATCAATGCCTTGATATCTGCGTATGTTTGGCCGCCCACTACATCAAGCCTGGCGCGATTGATACACCCGACTTTCTCTGGGAGTCCAAGGTCGACTTCACCGAGGTAGTCCGAGCCACTGGTGCGACCCATGATAACGATGTTGAACTTGTGCAATTCGTTCTCGTCTCGGCGGCTGAGGATGTATCGGCTGATTAGCTCACCGTCGAGATCGCGGCTGTTTTCGTGGAAATTGTATGCCGACAGAAAACTGATGACGTGCTGGCTGTCGACGCCGCGGAGTGTGATTATGCCGCCTCTAGTTTTGCGTTCGGCATCTTCGGCTGATCGCAGGAGTTGTTGTGCTGCTTCGATATTGGACGATAGCCAGTCCCGGTCTTTATGGTTAAATAGAATCGTCTGCAACCGTCGGCCGGCGTAGGACACCTGTGCGCGTCGTGCATGTTGCATTTTCGCCGCCGCGGTGATGGCGAGTTTGGGATGCGTTCGTATCCGAATTCCGAACTCCTCGGGCGTAAGGTGTTCGACCTCGAGACGTTCAATGTCGTATCGGATCTCTTGTTCAACGGTCGCGAGATGGTGGAACCACTCACGCATCTCGTCGGTCATCCATATGCGGGTTAGGTCCGCGTACCCATTTCGATAGCCGAACCACCTACCCATTTGCAGAAGTGTGTCGTACGCGGATGCGGTACGAACGAAGAAGGAGACGGCCAAGCCTTCGAGTGTCAGTCCTCGGGAGAGTGTGTTGCCACCGACAGCAATGATGACTCTCGGATTCTCGTCATCGAAGTTCAGGCGTTCAATGCTGCGGGAGTTGTCGGTGATGACCTCCGCCGCTTGGGCAACCGTTGGTAACACCTCATTAATGTCCGTCCAGTCAATCGGATCGACGCCGAAAGCATCCGCACGGACCAACTCGCATTCCGCGAGCCACTGTTGTTCGAGCGCACTTAACAGATCCGGATCGCGGCGCGCGAGACGTGTTGCCAACGCCCTGAGATAACCCTTGATCTGTTCGGCAGTTCGTTCGTGTACGTCGATGTGCTGCGATGAATGCACAAGGGCGGTCGCGTGGCGGTTGCCCTTGCGCCGGATCCGCCTAGCGGCGGTGCTCATAAGGAAATATCTGAGTGCCGCGTCCAAGCTCTCGGTTATCTGGGGTTCGAAAACGTGGCGTTTGGCGGCGCCTTTAGGTCGAAGGTCGTCGATCTCGTCTTCGGGCACCGACCGCACGAAGTTGTTGCCGTCGTCGCCGACGTCAATGTCGTCGAAGTTCAGTGGTTCGCGACCGAAGATCGCTTCCGGTCCTATATAAACTCCCGGACGGGGAAGATCAACTATGAAATCCCGCGGGTACAGGTCCTCGTAGTCTTTGGGGTCGATCAGCACGTTAGCGAAAGGTGTTGCGGTATAACCGACGTACGCGGATTTGGGTACCCCGTTGACAATTTTGCGTATCAAACCGTTGATACGGGTCGGTTGACGGTCGGGCTTGGAAGTGTTGACAGTCGCTTGGTCCGCCTCATCGTCGATTATCAGAACGGGACAGGCGGCGAGCACCTCAGGTCTCGCGGCGAAGAGCCAGTTCTTGAGGGCTCGAAGCCGCGGGCCATTCTTTTTCACTACTGCCAGCACCCTCTGATCGCGGGTTGACAGCAGTGCATCTACATTGTCTGTTGGTCGGAAATCTTGCTCGTTGGTCAAGCGATGCCACTTATCCGACAACGGCTCCCAGAGTTGTTCGTTAAGGCGGTCCTGGGTCTGCTGTCGTAGGGCATCGTGAATGCCCGAGAGCACGATGAACATCCGGTATCCGGCGTCGGCGGCCTTTGCGATGACTGCGGTGAAGTTGGTGGTCTTGCCGCTTTGGACGTATCCCAAGACGAGACCGCGGCACTGATACTCGCCTTCGCCGGCAGGATTAGGCAGGTTTGCCACGACCTTGGTAGATGACTGATTGAGGTCGTGAAGCATCTCGTCGTTCCACCCCTCGGTCCGAAGAATGTCGACCAGCGCAGACCAGTTTCGATCCTCTTCCCGGGGTCCTGGATACCAAGACTCGATATTGCCGGCGACGACGTTCGTCGGCGTCTGCGCCTGTTGAATCATTTCATTTAGTTCGCGGATCCGGGCCGCGGCCGCTTGGACCCTGGCGGGGTCGACGAGTTGAGACAACTCCGCGACGGCCTCATCGAGCGTCGAAGGCTGCCCGTCTCGCATGATCCGTGCGAGCTGGCGGACCACTGGGTCTTCGGCCGTCAGCTGGTCAAGATCAGTCACAGTGGCGCACTCCTCTAATCAACTGCCCATGTTGACGACCGCCCTGTGGCGGGCGCGGGTTCTTCTGGCTGGGCGGGCACAGGCCAGCACAGAGATTGAGCTGCGAATCGCTAATCATCTGACGAGGTCAGGAAATACCTCTCGGATGATTGCGAGCAGATCTTCAGCGCGCGATTTGTCCAGCTGAAGCACTTGGCTGGTTGTGCCGTCGGATGCATAGGTTTCCAGTTGAAGAATCCTTGGTTCATTCCCGGATCGGTCGTAGGTCCAACCGCACTCCACCTGCGTCCTGAAATGAACTGTTCGGTCGTTCCTGAAACGGAAGGCGGTGATCAAAGCCATCGATCCTTGAGCACCTTCCATGCGCGGTTGGTTGTTTGCTCGATATTAAGCGGGCTTAGCACCGTGCGTAGCGGAAGTCGGCAAAAGAGGAGCGGTTGTCGATGCACGTAGGAGGGTCGCGGAGATGCCGAGATACCTGAAAGTCCTCTATGCTCGCTAATTGTCGAAAGTGGATAGCGCCTCCGCATCATCCGGCGGGATTGACGTTGGCGATGCCGGTTACGCTGTCACAGGGTCTGGGTAACCTCGTCATATGGTTGCCAGCCGTCAAGCCGAAATGTCCGACTACGAGCAAAAGGCATGGGCTGCGCTTCTAGATGAGGTCATGGCCAAGGGGACGGGATCTGGCCGCTTCGCTAGGTTCACCGGCGAGGCGAAGACACAGGTCAAGGTAGGCGTCGCCAAGGCGCGGAATCATCTCGTCGATAACGTGCCCCGCGCCGATAAGGCTCTCGACGCCGTCGATGTGTCAATACAAAAAGCTCTGGCCGGTCTGCACGCAGCGTTCGTGGAGCGCGGTTTGAACTCGGTTAGCCCCGCGGTGATCTTCGCGACTTTTGCCGCGGACAGCGTGGACGTGAGTTCGTACGATGCGGTCCGCGAACTCGACCTCAGACTGTGTGACCGGTCAGTCCCAAGGCGCAAGGAGAAGTACATCGCCCTCGCGGCGGGGCAGGGCGCGGCGACCTCGTTAGCCGTCACGGGCGCGACTGTTTCTTCTACTGTCTCGGGCGGCACGACTCTGGGTGTCGCGGCCGGAGCGATCGTGGTCGACGTAACCGCTGTGATGGTCGGGATGGGGCGCATCGTCGCGCTGGTCGCCGCTCACTATGGGTATGAGGTCCGCGACCCAGAAGAACAAGTTTTCGCAACTGGTGTACTTAGCTACTCATCGGCCGGCAACGCGGCAGAGAAGGCGGCCTCGTTGGCCGCGCTTTCCCGTCTGACACAAGACATGATGCGTCGGGCCACTTGGAAGCAGCTTCAACGACACCAAATGGTCAACGTCATTCAGCGAGTGGTGACTTCACTTGGCTTCAACCTGACGAAAAAGAAATTGGCTCAGATTGTTCCGGTCGCGGGCGCGGTGATCAATGGAGGTCTGAACGCGCGTCTGGCACAGAACACATTCAACCGAGCCCAGTCCGCCTATCGCCTACGCTTCCTCACTGAGAAGTACAACCTCGATCCGAAGATGTGGGCACCCAATGTCGTTGATGCTGAGTTTACAGATATGCCATTGGTCGATGAGATACTCGAAGCTGAGCTCGCAGGGAGTCCAGACGTTGGCTCGGAGAAGCAAGAATAACCCGCGTACCGCGAATACCGCACCGGATGGAAATTGGTGGCCAGGATAGTATCGGCTGCGAACCACACCCTATAGAGCCGCAGCGCACGCCGCGGTCTCGCGGGCGCTGGCCCCGTCCGCCGGACAGGGATGCAAGGCCTTACTTAGCTCGGTCCTGAAAGGTGCCTCTGGTTACATAGCGGCGTAACACATTCAGAATCCTCCGAGCATGCGCGACATGCCAAGCTGATCCCGAGGCTCTACTCGTTAGTTTCGAACTGCGATCGTCCCGGAATCCAAACGGTGCCGTAATCATCGTCTGCGAGGTAGTCGTCGCCGTCCACCTCTAAGTCGTCGACTGGCCCGGGTCCGTCTCGTCCGAAGCATCTATGTAGTGGTAATCATTCCGCTTGACCCACGCATTGAACACAACCAACATTGCGCTGACCTATAGGCTTATTCGCTTGTACTGACACCGGTTCCGCCCATGAAAGCGCGCTCCGCTCTGCGTCGAAAACAATCCCGGATCCCCAGCGCGAACAGCGTAGGACTACTAGCGTGAATTCTCCGTAACAGCTGACGCTGGGAGGCGACGATGCGAGCCGAGTACGTGACCGACAGAAGTGGCCCACATCGATTGGCGGTCCTGTTTGCAGCAATCCTCATAGCGTTCCTGAGCATCGGGCTGCTCAATCCTGCGCCCGCTCACGCACAGGACGACGAGACCTACGTCATCGCCACCGATACCACGTTCGCGCCGTTCGAATTCCAGGACGAGGACGGCGAATTCGTTGGCATCGACATGGACCTTCTCCGCGACATCGCCAAGGACCAGGGCTTCCAGGTCGACATCAAGCCGCTGGGCTTCGACGCCGCACTGCAAGCGGTGCAGGCAAACCAGGTCGACGGCGTCATCGCGGGCATGTCCATCACCGACGAACGCAAGAAGGTCTTCGACTTCTCCGACCCGTACTTCGAGTCCGGCGTCCAAATGGCCGTGCTGGACACCAACAACGACATCAACGACTACGAAGACCTCCGGCGCCAGCGGGTGGCCGTGAAAAACGGCACCGAAGGCGCGACGTTCGCCGAATCCATCAAGGCCAAGTACGGCTTCGAGACCGTCTACTTCGCCGACTCCTCGTCGATGTACGACGAGGTGAAGACCGGCAACTCCGTCGCCGTCTTCGACGACTACCCCGTCCTCGCCTACGGCATCACCCAGGGCAACGGCCTCAAGACCGTGACACCCAAGGAGAAAGGGGCCAGCTACGGCTTCGCGGTCAACAAGGGCCAAAACGCCGAACTCCTGTCCAAGTTCAACGCCGGCCTGAAGAACCTCAAAGAGTCCGGCCGCTACCAGGAAGTGCTCGACACCTACCTCGGCGAAGATGCTGTCGCTGCGGACAACTCGTTCTTCGGCCTGCTGAAGAGCACCTTCCCGCTGTTAATGGAAGGCCTGAAGATGACCGTCATCCTGACGATCATCTCCATCGCGTGCGCGTTGGTGCTCGGCGTGATCTTCGGACTGATGCGGGTATCCCGGTCGATCTGGCTGCGCGCGATCGGCACCACCTTCGTCGACATCTTCCGCGGCACTCCGCTTCTCGTGCAGGCGTTCTTTATCTACTTCGGTATCCCCGCCGCGCTGGGCTTCGAGATGTCAGCCTTCACCGCGGGCATCATCACCCTCTCGCTCAACGCAGGCGCGTACATGACCGAGATCGTGCGCGGCGGCATCCTGTCCGTAGACAAGGGTCAGATGGAAGCCTCCCGCAGCTTGGGCGTCGGATATCTGCCGACGATGCGCAAAGTGATTCTGCCGCAGGCGGTCCGAACGATGATCCCGTCCTACATCAACCAATTCGTCATCACCTTGAAGGACACCTCGATCCTGTCGGTCATCGGGATCGCCGAGCTGACCCAGACGGGCCGGATCATCATCGCCCGCAACTTCCAGTCGTTCCAGATGTGGCTGATCATCGGCATCGTCTACTTCATCGTCATCATGGCGTTGACAAAGCTCTCGGATCGCGTCGAGAAGAGGATCAACAAATGAGCCAGCTCGTCCCGGAGGCTGCGGTCGCCGAACCCGAAGGGGCCGTGAAGGTCCGCATCGAGGGACTCAAGAAGTCCTTCGGCGATCTCGAGGTGCTCAAGGGCATCGACACGACGATCAGGAAGGGCGAGGTGGTCTGCGTCATCGGCCCGTCGGGATCGGGCAAGTCGACGTTCCTGCGGTGCCTGAACAAGCTGGAGGACATCACCGAGGGCACGGTCACGGTCGACGAGTACGACCTGACCGACAAGAAGGTCGACCTCGACAAGGTCCGTCAGCGCATCGGTATGGTGTTCCAGCACTTCAACCTCTTCCCGCACATGACGGTGATCGACAACGTGATGATGGCGCCGCTGCTGACCAAGAAGATGGACAAGGCCGCCGCGGAGAAGAAGGCGCTCGAACTTCTCGAGCAGGTGGGGCTCAAGGAGAAGGCTCATGTGAAGCCGTCGACGTTGTCGGGCGGTCAGAAGCAGCGCGTGGCGATCGCCAGAGCGTTGGCGATGAACCCGTCAATCATGTTGTTCGACGAAGCCACTAGTGCGCTGGACCCCGAGATGGTCGGTGACGTGCTCGAGGTGCTGCGTGAACTCGCCGCGGGCGGCATGACGATGGTCGTCGTCACCCACGAGATGGGATTCGCGCGGGAAGTCGCCTCACGGGTGCTGTTCATGGATGGCGGCAACATCGTCGAGGACGCCCCGCCGGCTGAACTCTTCGACAACCCCAAACATCCACGGCTGCAGGAGTTTCTGTCGAAGGTGTTGTAGGTGGGCACTGGGAGAGCGTAACGGTGCGCAACCTATGGAGTTAAGCGCTGCATGACGCATCCGGTCGCGGGTCGACCGGCCAGCTGTACAGGAGGTTTCGTGGGTCATTTCAATCAGCAGCCCGAGCCAGCTCTCTCTGAGACCAAGGTTTACTACTCCACGCCATTCGGCGACACCAACGACGGTAAACAGAAGTTGTTCTTGCTCGAGCGTGACGGTGTGCCGTACATGCCGGTTTTTCGGAGCGTGGAGTCGATGAAGCAGTTTTATGAGCGAATGAACCGCGCCGCGTACATGATTCTTGAAGGAGACGTCAAGCGCGTCCTGGATACGAATCGGTCAATTGAGCAGATGAAACGCGTCGGCATCGTGATTGAACCTCTGAGCGAAGATCCGGTTGCGATCATGCCGGACTCGGATGGAGGCTGAGCGCGCCCGCGCCGCCGCTACCAGACCCGTCCGCAGCCACCACCGACCCCACTTTGCCATCGCCTCAATCCGCTGATCGTCCGCTAGCGCAAACCTTCATGGATCATCTGCTCAATCTCGTCCATCGATTTCGATAGCAAGTGAGAAAATATCGTCGCGATTGACCTAGGTACTATGGCCGAACCAGTGGATCCGTGTAGCTCAACAGCACCTTCTCGTTCTGTCGGTATGATTTCAACGCCTGGCGCCGTACCTAGAGACTGAAGCTGTGCGCCAAGTGATTTCGCACCGATAGCACTACGCGTTATCGACGACCATCGCCAGACGAGGTACTTTTCTACTAGGTCGAATGTGGAAAATCTGGCCAAGTTATTACGCCGCTGATTGCGGTCATCGATCTTATCGACTACCCACCAGTCGCCCTCTTGTCGCAGGTGAAACGATTCGTTGTCCGATTGGAAGGCGATCTGGCAGTCTTCGCAGTCCTCGGAGACCGCGACACTGCCCATTTGGGCGAGACCTGTCCATTCAACCCAATTGGCGGACAGGCGCGAGAAATCCACCATTACTTACCTCCCCTTCTCAAGAAGCCCCACTCGACCAGTGCATCAACCGAAGCCTCGTCTCCGTCTGGTGCAATGATTCGGTATTGCGTTCCACCGCCGGGTTGGTGAAACCACGGCGCCGCTTGTGATTGTTCTATGCGCCATCCCGGCGGCAGTTTCGAGGGGTCGTCTACGACATATTGGTAATACGGCTTGAAAGCGCTGTCCGGCGGTAACGCGCGTTCGGCGAAGGGGACGCCCTCGGGCGACAAGTAGGCACCGCTGGGATAGCCGAAGCGGTCGATGACAGTACCTTGCGGTATCTGGGCGCTGTCGACGACCGTGCCGGGTATCGCATATGGCTTCTCGGGCAAGCTGTCGTCGGGATAGGTCAACCTGCCATCAGCATTCGTGAACTCCGGGCCTGGAGGTGTCGGGTCGTAGCCGTCGAACAGCGGAGAGTCTGGTGGTAGGGGAGGCGGTATGTCAGCCGCTGGTGCGTGGGCCTGCGGGCTACCCGGCGCGTCGCTGAGCGGGGAGGGGTGATCGATGTCCGGGGACGGCCCCGCATCGGGACCGTCGACGACGTCATGCGGAATGCCCGGCTGTACAACGTCATCGGTGTGGCGGCCCGCGGTGAAGGCGTCGAGTCCATATTGCAGCGCTTCGCCGAGCGGCTTGGCACCGGGTAGAGGCAGTGAGCCGGCGGTGTCGAGCACGGCTCCGAGCTGCTCGGCTCCGGAGTGCTCACCCCAGTTCGCGTACACATCGGCGATCTCAGCGACATCCGGCACGATTCCGAATGTCTTTTCGCTGATGTCGTGGCTGAACTCTGTGAGCCCTTCAGCGGCTTGCTCGGCCACGCTGGGCGGTGCGGGGAACGCTTGCACGTCGGCGTTGGGCGGAAGCGCAGGCACATCGACCCGCCGGCCCCCTGTTTCGGCTGCGGCCTCATTGAGGTTTTCGAGGATCTCGGTCTGCGTGGTCAGGTCAGCGCGAGCGTCGAACAGCGCCTGGGTCAACGGCTCGGTGACGTCGCGACCGGGACCAGCGCCGGGCCCCTGCATCACCGTCTGCGCGGCGGCGGCATCCAGATCGGCCTGGGCGGCGGCCACCGCTTGCTGGGCGGTCTCCACCCGCGCCAGCTGTTGATCCACGATCGCCGGGTCCGCCGCAGCGATCGGGCCTTCCAACGGGGACCGCATGTAGGGCGCGTCGGTGGGAGTCTTTTCCCCGCGTGCTTGGGCGGCCAGCCGATCCAGCACGCTCGGCGGCGTGGCGGCGCCGGGCCCGAACAGTGCCTCATCCACGTTGGCGGGTGTGTCAGGGTCGGCGCTCGATCCCTCTCCGGCCAACGCGTCCAGTGGGTTTGGCGGCCCGTCGTCGACGTGGTCGGCGTCCTCACCTGCGGCCGCGTCCGGCCCGCCCTTCGATCTCTCGGCGTCGGGGCCGTCTGGTTCTTCTGGTGGCAGCAGCATGTCTTGCCAGGTGCGGTCGCCGGATTGCTCCTCCTTCGTGCCTTCTGGGTTGTCCTCGGTATCGGTTCCGGTCTTGTTGTCCACCAGCTGGACTGAGCTGTCAGACCGGTCATCGCGTTCACCGTCGAACCGAATACCCTCCAGCTCAACAGCTTTGTCCTGCAGACGCTTACCGACGAACTCATCCGTTTGCGAAAGTCGCTCGGCGAACCAGCGGATGTCCTCGGCGTGCTCGCGCGCCGCCATCGTCCGCGCAGCGATCTCGGTCTCATCTACCTCGCGGGTATCGGTAACCGACAGATCTTCGCCGACCTCGAACCCGTCTGCCTCGGCCGCGGCGATAGCACCCAGAGCTTCCCGCTTGGCCGCCTGAATGTCGCGGCTCCCGTCCTCGGCGATCTGAGTGCCCGCACGTTGCACGGCGGTCTGGCTGGCGACCACGACGGCATCGGTGGTCACCCGGTTCAGCGCGGCGTCTTTGGCATCGCCCGCCCAGGCGGTGTTGACGATGTTCGCGCGATGCTGGGCGAAAGCTTCGTCGGACTGGGTCGCGGACGCGCGCCACCGTCCCGCCGCCGCATCGAGGTCGCGGGTCGACCATTCCTCGATCTCCGAACGTGACGGCACCCCGAGTGCCGCGCCGGCAGGACTCACACCGTCGCCGAAACTTCTTCCGCGTTAACGCTGTCGGTGTGGTCGTAGCGAGCCGCAGCCACCGTCAGGTCGTCGACTTGGCCCGACACCCGCGCGGACTGGCGAGCGCGCATCGCACTGATTGCGGCATCCAGGGCCGCAACGCCCGCAGCGCTGGACTGTGCGCCAGTCGGGCCGCCCACGGCCGCGCCCGCCAACGTCCCGGCCGCGGCGTCACTGCCGGCAGCTGCCGCCCGAAGATCGCCCGAATCCACTTCCAGTTCGTTCCCCACGTCAACCTCCCATCGGCCTCACACGCCGCAATCGAGACTAACTCAGCTGCGCTGTAGCTCTGCGCAGAAGTTTTCCGCGGTCTGCGCCGGGCTGGGTCCGGCGTCTCCCGAGCGGTGACTGCCGTCGACGGCCTGAGTTGTCAGTAGGTGCCGATAGCGTCGAATCAAGTCAACAGATGCCGCAGCCTCAGCCTGGCCCGGCATCTCACCTGCTGAGGGGAGCTCGTCATGATTCGACCCCACAACGCCACCGAAACCGTGGTCATCGTGCTCGGCGACGACGAAACCGTCCGCCGCTGTGAACAATTGACGGCTCGCGCCGCGCTGCGATCGACGACCGTCGTCGCGATGTTCGCATTCCCGGCGGGCGCGCCTGCCTCGCACGACGACTTGACCGAGGTCGAAGGAGTCGTCGCCGCACTGGCCCGGGCGATCTCGCTCCGGCTGCCGATATGGATGCCAGAGCCGATGGCGGACCTGAGGCGCGAGCAGCACTATCGCCGGCTGAGTCTGGTGCTGCAGCGGCATGGACTCGACCTGCTCGTGGGCCACGATCTCTGGCCGATGCCGGACACGGGCGGTATGAACGAAATTGACTACGCGTTGCGGCGTGAGGTGCAGACGGTCGACGACCTCGATCGCGCGGCCCTGGCCGCCGCCGGGGTGGACAGTCTTGAGAGGTTCGTCGAACAGGCAGCCAACGCTTCACTGGCGGCCGCTCACGAAAATGATTGGCCACCAGTGCTTCCGCAGGCGGGCTTGCAGTGGGCCCAGCGTAGCCAGGCCGTCCTAGGCTATGTGCGCTGGCTGGTAGACGGTTGCGGTGTGACTCGTGCGGCGGCCGCGAGGGTGCTGAACTCGTCGGGTCAACGCACCCCTGACGGCCGTGCATGGCAATCGCGAAACGTGTCGGCGTTGCTCGACGGATACTACGACCGACAAGCAGCGGCATAGCTCATGGCCCGGGGGCTTATGTGCTACATAAATGCTACAGTCGTAGCATGTCTACGGTCGCCTCCCGCGAACTGCGAAACGACACGGCCGGCGTGCTTCGTCGGGTCCAAGCCGGCGAAGAGGTGACGATCACGGTGAATGGGCGAGCCGTCGCGATGATCACCGCGGTGCAGCCCAGGCGTCGGCGGTGGGTGTCGAAGGGTGAATTGGTCAAGCGGCTCGAGACCAGCCAGGCGGATCCCGGTTTGCGCGACGACCTCGCGGAGCTCGCCGGTGAAACCACCGACGAACTCGACGAGTTGTGACGACCGATCAGCCCGCCGCCGGCATCCTCGACACCTCGGTCTTCATCGCCAACGAGAGCGGGCGCCAACTCGAGACATCGCTGCTTCCAGAGGAACTCGCCACGACTGTGGTGACCCTCGCCGAACTGAACGCGGGCGTGCTCGCGGCGCAGACCTCCGAGATCCGCGCACGTCGACTCCGCACGTTGGATGCCGTCGCCGACATGACCGCGTTACCGGTCGACGAGGATGCGGCTCAAATGCGGGCGCTGCTACGAGTCCACCTGGCCGAGGCCGGCCGGCGGGTCCGAGTCAATGACCTGTGGATCGCGGCAATCGCAGCCGCTAAGCAGCTGCCCGTCGTCACGCAGGATGGGGACTTCGACGCGCTCGAGGGTGTCGCGGGTCTCGCAATAGTCCACGTCTGATTCCGCCTACCATTGCGCGCTGACATTGGCGGCGATCTGGTCGGCGATCCTCACCGCCGAGTCGCCAGGGTTGGCGCTGCACGTGTTGATGTCGATGATGACGTTGTTCCGCAGCGCCAGTGCGCGTCCACAGGCCCAGCCGGGAGCACCGGCGTCGCGTTGCGCCGCAACGGTTCTCAGCGTGTCGTTCGCGACGGAGATCGGCCCGACCGACCACTGCGACCCGCTCTGCGTGTGGATGTACTCGCTGCAAACTTGCCACTGCTGGGCGGAGGCATCCAGGAACGCACGGGCCATTTCCACCGTGGGAAACAACACCACCGCCTGCTTGAGATAGTGCGTGAAGTCATCGCCGTTGTTGAGGCTCTGATCGCGCTCGGCCCGAAAGCCGCTCTCGGCATACACCGGCGCCTCCGCCGCGCCGTCGACGGCCAGGCATTCCGCAGGCGCCATGGTGGCGCTGTTGTCGGACATCGAGGTCTGGGTGTTAGTGATCGTCATCCCGACTGTGCCCATCGCGACGTTCACCTGTTCGGGGTGCAGCAGCAACTTGACCAACTCACGCTCGACGAGCGGACGCGGAATCATCGTTCGGGTGGTGGTCACCGACTCGGCGTTGCCGACATTGCTGACGCAGCCGGTGATCAGAACGGAGATGACTGCAACCGCCAGTGCGGCCGTGGGTCGGCGCATATGTTCCCTCCCGTCAAGGCGTGCGCAACCGATTCGTCGCGTGTCATCCCCCTATAACGCGCACTGAGGAAATGATGCAGCAGCACCGATGAGGCCTCAGCGAGGTCGATCGGTGTTTCCTGGTCACGATGAACAGTGCTTTTGATAACGGGTCGAGCACAGCGCGCAATAACACTCGAGGAGAGTCCGGTGACGCTGCAGTTGCGCAATCTGCAGAACGCGGCGCCCTAACCCTCCGCCGCCACCAGCGACCCCAACTTCACGTCGGGATTGTCCCGTTGGAACCCTTCCAGTCGCCACGGGGTGGAGAACAGCACGAGCATGACGCCGTCCGTGCGCGTCAGCACCTCCGCTGACACCTGCCGGTTCATGAACTCGGCGTCCGCTGGATCCACCACCCGCGCAACCTGATACGGCAGCGACTCCAACGAAATCGGCGCACCGATCTCCGTGGCCATCCGGTGGGTCGCCACCTCGAACTGCATCGGTCCGACCGCGGCCAGCACCGGTGCCTGCTCCCCGCGACGGTCCGAGCGCAGCACCTGAACGACACCCTCCTGCTCCAGCTGCTCGATCCCGCGCCGAAACTGCTTGTGCTTACTCGGATCTGCGCCGCGCGCCACCGCGAAATGCTCGGGCGAGAAGCTCGGTATCGGCGGATACTGCACGGGCACATCGACATACAGCGTGTCACCTGGCCGCAACGCAGCCGCGTTCGCCAACCCGATCACATCACCGGGCCACGCCGTGTCCAACGTCGCGCGCTGCTGACCGAACACCGACTGCGCGTACTTCGTCACGAACGGTTTCCCCGTCGCGGCATGCGTCAGCACATCCCCACGCTCGAACGTCCCCGACACCACCCGCGCGTACGCGATGCGATCGCGATGCGAGGAGTCCATCCCGGCCTGCACCTTGAAAACGAAAGCGCTGAAGGGAGATTCGACCTCGCGAAGCGCCCCGTCGACCGAAGCTGCCCCGCTCGGCGCCGGCGCCAGCTCGGCGAGCACATCGAGCAGCTGATTCACCCCGAAGTTCAACGCCGCCGAGGTGAATAGCGTCGGTGTCGACTCACCGCCCAAGAACGTCGAACGGTCGTAATCGGAGCCGTCCATCGACAGCAGTTCGGACTCCTCGACCGCTGTCTCCCAATCAACGCCGGCAGCAGCGAAAGCGTCGGCCGCCGCAATGTGTTCTTCCGGCGCCGCGGTCGCACCGCCGGCGGTACGGGTAAACCGGATAAAACCACCCGTGCGGCGGTCCAACACCCCCTTGAAATCTCCGGCGATGCCGACCGGCCACGTCAGGGGAGTGGGCCGCAAGCCGATCCGCGACTGGATCTCGTCGATCAATTCCAGCGCGTGGCGCCCGGGCCGGTCCCACTTGTTGATCACCGTGATGATCGGGATCCCTCGGTGCTTACACACCTGGAACAACTTCAACGTCTGCGGCTCGAGGCCCTTCGCCGCGTCGATGAGCATCACCGCGCAGTCCACCGCCGTCAGCACCCGGTAGGTGTCCTCGGAGAAATCCGCGTGGCCCGGGGTGTCGAGCAGATTGATGACGCACTCGCGATACGGGAACTGCAGCGCCGTCGAGGTGATCGAGATGCCCCTGGCCTTCTCCATGTCCATCCAGTCCGACACCGTCGAGCGGCGGCCCGCCTTACCGTGAACCGCGCCGGCTTCGGTGATCGCCCGGGCGTGCAGCGCCAGCGCCTCGGTCAGCGTGGACTTGCCGGCGTCGGGATGGCTGATGACCGCGAAGGTTCGCCGACGGCCGGCCTCTGCGGAGATGCGGCCGGCGGGCGGCGCGGCGGCCAGGGCGTTTTCGGTCATAGCACCCGCGATGGTATTGGCCCCGGAGGGCAAACCGTTAATCGAGCCAGGTCAGGCGAGGATCGATGCGAGCTCGGTGCGGGGTATCGAGACCGTTCGCGGGCCAGCGGCCGAGATGGTCCACTGCCCCTGGCTGAGGAAGAACAGCACCGCGTCATCGGTGAGTGCGAAGTTCTTGTACATCCGCGCGCCGATGGGGTTGTCACCGACGGTCACGCTCGGCAATTGCTTCTCCAAATCGGCCGCCACGAGACGGTCGAGCATCGCGACGGGGTCGGCTTCTGGTTTGAACAACTCGTCGAACGTGATCGGCGCCTTCTTGCCGAGGTCGTAATTGAGGGCGTCGTAGTTCGTCACCGGATGAGCGCCACCGAAGTTGACGTACTCCTCGAAGACCAGGCTTTCGGTGCCCGAGCCCGGCGCACCCGATCGGAATGTCCGCGACTTGATGTCGAGCGCCTTGGGCACATCGCGGGCTGGCTGCTCCTCGACCAAGTCGATGAACTCGTCGCGTTGGTCGGTCAGGACGTCCTCCACCGCGTCCTGGTCGGGGTAGTCGACGGGGAAGCTCATGTCGATCGTGTAGTCGGGCGTCTCGGTGTGGACCGTGCAGAGGCCGGCATCACCGACCGTTCCCTCGAGCTCGGTGCACGCGGAGGACCCCGCAGCCGTGGCGGTCGGCGCCGCGGACGTGGTGGCCGTCCCGGACGTCGAGGTTGTCGGCGGCGTCGTGACGGCCTCCGAGGGCGCCGGTTCGGTGGAGCTGTCGCACGCCGCCACAGTGAGGATCACCGCGACCGCAATCACCAGGTGCCGCTTCTTCATGTATGGAGCATGCCTCACTCGACATCAGCGGTCACTGCAATCACCAGGGTCAGCCGACGGCAGACGCCGACGGCGGGGCCGAACCACCCTCCGGCTCGCGGTCCGTCATCAACGCGACGATCTCGTCGCGGTCGGCCGCCGAGGGAAGGCCCATCCCGCGCGCATACCCGTAGACCTCATGCAGCGGGGTCGAGCCAGTCCGGCCCTGAAGGATGTCCACCGACTCCGTCCTGATCAGGCCGGGGTGCTCCACGCCGCAGGCCTCGGCCACCTTAACCAAATCACGGCGCAGCGTCTTGATGTAGTTCGCCATCCGCTCGGCCTTGACCTCCGGCACCACGCCGCGGGCCAGCCACGCGTTTTGAGTGGCGACGCCGGTGGGACACGTGTCGGTGTGGCACTTCTGCGCTTGAATGCAGCCGATCGCCAGCATGGCCTCCCGTGCGACATTGACCATGTCGCAGCCGAGCGCGAAGCCGATGATCGCGTTGTCGGGCAGGCCGAGCTTGCCGCCACCGATGAAGACGACCTGCTCATGCAGACCCCGCTCGGCGAAGATTTGGTACACCTGAGCGAAACCGAGTTGAAAGGGCAGCGAAACGGTGTCGGTGAAGATCATCGGCGCCGCGCCCGTGCCGCCCTCGCCGCCGTCGATGGTCACGAAGTCGACCCCGCGCCCGGTCTCGCGCATGAGATCGGTTAGCTCGCACCAGAATTCGAGATCCCCGACGGCCGACTTGATCCCGACCGGCAAACCCGTCTCGGCGGCGAGCAGTTCAACCCAGTCCAGCAAGCTGTCAGTGTCGCTGAACTCCGCATGTCGCGACGGGCTGATGCAGTCGCGGCCCTCCGGCACCCCGCGCGCCTCGGCGATCTCGGCCGACACCTTCGGCGCGGGCAGCAGCCCGCCGAGGCTCGGCTTGGCGCCCTGACTGAGCTTGATTTCGAGAGCACGGACCGGAGCGCCGGCCACCACGGCCTTGAGCTTGTCGAGATCGAAACGACCCTCGTCGTCCCGGCAGCCGAAATACGCTGTGCCGATCTGGAAGACGAGCTCGCCGCCGTGCCGGTGATATCGCGAAATGCCGCCCTCGCCGGTGTTGTGTAGACAGTCCGCCAGCGCCGCGCCGCGGTTCAGTGCCTCGACCGCGTTGCCTGACAGCGAGCCGAAACTCATTGCCGAAATGTTCACAATCGACTTGGGCCGGAATGCCTTGGGGCGGTTGCGTGCTGCGCCCATCACTTTGGCGCAGGGCACCTCGAGTTCGTGCCCGGCCTTGGGCGCCGACGGCGGGTCGGCTCTGCTGAACGTGCGGTGCTTGATCACCGGGTAGCCGGCGGTGTACTCGAGATCGTTGTCCGTGCCGAAGCCGAAGTAGTTGTTCTCCTTCTTCGCCGAGGCGTACACCCAGCGACGCTGATCGCGAGTGAACGGGCGCTCCTCGTCGTTGGCCGCCACGATGTACTGCCGAAGCTCGGGGCCGATCGCTTCGATCAGATAGCGAGCGTGTCCGAGCAGCGGATAGTTGCGCAGCAGCGCGTGCTTGCGCTGGAACAGGTCGCGCGCGACGACAGCCCCCACCGTCGAGGCGGCCGCGGCCGCGAGCGCGCGAACAGCCCTGCCCATGCGGGCAGTGTTTCCGCGCTGGCGGGGCGTAAACCCCGCTTCCCGTTTCTGCCCGCGGCGTGTCCACGCACCGTGCGATGATGCCCGCACGCCATACGCGAAGGAGATTCCGATGGGGTTCGAACGAATCGACGACCTACTCAACGGCGTAACGGCCGACGGGTCCCTGCACGGCATCGCCGCCACGGTCGTCTGCCGCGACGGCGTCCTCTACGAGGGCGCGGCCGGAGACGCCCGGCCCGACACCATCTTCCGCAACGCATCGATGACCAAGGCCGTGGCGACCACCGCGGCGCTGCAGCTCGTCGAGGAGGGCCGCCTCGACCTCGACGCGACGGTGGCCTCGATCGTCCCCGAGTTCGGCGAGCTCCAGGTGCTCGACGGGTTCGAGGACGGGCAACCGGTCCTTCGCGCGCCCAAGACCCAGGCCACCGTCCGCCAGCTGATGAACCACACGTCCGGCTGCGGCTACTTCTTCCTCAACGAGAAGCTCCACAAGTACTGCATGGACCACGGATTCCCCCACGTGCTCACCGGGCTCAAACAGAGCATCAGCTCGCCGCTGGTCCACGATCCCGGCACGGTCTGGGAGTACGGCGTCAGCACCGACTGGGTCGGCCAGGTCGTCGAGGCCGTCAGCGGCCAGACGCTGGGCGACTACCTCGCCGAGAATGTCTACGGCCCGCTCGGCATGACGGACTCGACGTTCACCCCCACCGACGAACAGCGCGCGCGCTTCCTGCCCGTCCTCACCCGGGCGGCGGACGGCAGCCTGGTGCCGACCGAGATCGACCTCGATGTCGAGCAGGAATGGCATTCAGGCGGCCACGGGTCCTACGGGACGATTCGCGACTACGGGCGGTTTGTCCGCGCGTGGGTCAACGGCGGCGAACTCGACGGCAGGCGCATCCTCAACGAGGCGACGGTGGAGCTCGCGCTGCGGGACCACCTCGACGGGGCACCGCTGCCGAAGAAACTGGAGCCGACTGTTCCCGAACTGGCCAACCCGGTCGAGCTGCTCGACGTCCCGCAGGGGTGGGGCCTGGGGTTCCACGTGTACTCGATCGATCTGCCCGGTATGCGCAGCGCCGGCTCCGGCGACTGGTCGGGCCTGTTCAACACCTACTTCTGGGTCGACCGCAAGGCAGGGATCGGCGCCGTCATCGCGACGCAACTGCTGCCGTTCTTCGACGCCAAGATGGTCGAGACCGCCCTCGGCTTCGAGGCCACCGTCTACGCCGAGCTCCGCGCGGCGGTGTCCTGAGCACTGGGCGCCGCGCGGCGCCGACCGCTGTGGGAAGATTCAACGCATTCGTATCGGCGTGATGATGCGATGCGCGGGGGTTCCGCCTGGTTCCACACCCTCGACAGGGTTGTCGGTCGGCGCATCTGTCACGTCTGGAAAAGCCCGGAAGATGTTTGGAGTTTCCATGTCCGCCCATAGGGTTTCTCAGCACGATCCTGCCCCGATTGTGGTGCTGATCGCCGCGATGCTGGCGTGGCTGGTGTCGGCCGTAGCCCTGACCGAGTCGACGACGTGGCCGACAGCGGCCGTCGTCGCCGTGACGGCAGGGTTCGGGCTGCTGGTTGGTGCGGTGAGCCGCGCGATCGCCTCCGGTGCGATTCGTCGGGGCGCCGGTGTCGCGGGTCGGGCTGCTGTCCTGATTGCCATCGGGCTCGTCGTCGGCGAACTCGCCGCTGTCGTCGTGTTCTCCGGATCGATTGATCGGCTGCTCGGCGAGCAGGCGGCGCGCACCGCCGAGTCCACCCCGGCCGCATCGCAAGCCGCGGCCGACCTCGACCGGAATCGCACGGCGCGCCGCGGGCTCGACGACGCGGTGGAGCAGGCCGTGCAACGCCGTCAGGAGGCCCTGGTGGTGGCCCGTTGTGAGTTCAACCCTCGGCCCGACTGCCCGCAAATCACCATCACCGGTGTGCCCGGTGCCGGCCCGGAAACCCGCACGGCGAACGACTTTCTCGCCGACGCCCAGCGCACGCTCGACGCCGCGTTGGCCGAGCGGGACCGTCAGGCACCCGTGCTTGATGCCCAGATCGCCGATGGCGAGCAGGCGCTGACGCAGGCCCGGCAGGCCGCGATCGCCGACACGGATCGCGGGCTGGGCGCTCGGTGGGTCGCGATGAACGATCACACGTTGGCCGATGCGGGTGCTCTCGTCATGCGACTGCTCGTCGACGGATTCTTCGTCCTGCTCAGCTTGCTGCCCCTGATCCTCAAGCTGTGGCGGGGCGAGACGTCGCAGGATCGCGTTGTTGCCGCCGATGTCGAGCGGGATACAGCGGAACTTCACGCCGACACCGCGATCGCGGTGAAGCGGGCCGAGGTACGCGCAGCCATCGACACCATGTGGGCCGAACAGCAACTGGCCAGTGCCCGCATGGCCGTCGAGGCCCAGCTCGAGATCGATCGCGAGGAGCAACGCCGCCGGGTGATCGAGGCGACCGAGCCGGCGGTGACCGCACGATCTGAGCGCATACCTCAGGCCGCGATTGAGGATGTGTTCCTGCCGATCGCCGCCGAGGCCGAAGCGGCCAGCCTCTTACCGGCCGAGTTGCCCGCGGTGGTGGACGACGCATCGGAGGACGACGACCGCTCGGTGGAGCGGTCCGGGCGTCCGCTGATCCCGGCCATTCCGGACGTCACCCGGGCCGCTGCGCGCTGGATTCGTCCCCTGGTGCCGCCGATCCTCGCCAACGCGATCGACACCACCACCAAGCCGCTGCGGGGCATGCGGCAGATCTTCGAGGAGACCGAAGAGATCCACATCTCGATGCGACGCACCCACAGGGTGAGTTCTCACATCGAGGAGGCCGAGGAGGCTGGGCAAGCCACCGAGCATGTGTCACCCGCAGTGTCGAGGGGCGACGATCAGGCCGAACTTGCCGGGAGCAGCGCGCGTGAACTGCGCGGGCAGCGCGGCCCCCGGGAACTCCCTCCGGGGCGCTAGCGCTTCACCGCATAGCGCAGATGTGCCACACCCGGCGCATGCAGGACGCGCACCAGTTCCAGCTCGGGGACGCCGGCCTCGAAGCCGTCGAACAAGCGCTCGCCCGAGCCGAGGATCACCGGCGACACCTGCAGGTCGATCTCGTCGACAAGGCCGGCCTTGATCGCCTGCCGCGCGCACGAAGCACCGCCGGCGATGGAGATGTCGCGGTCGCCGGCGGCGGCCCGGGCTTGTGCGTAGGCGGCTTCGATGCCGTCGGTCACGAAATGGAAGGTGGTTCCCCCCTCCATCTCGATGGGCTCGTGCGGGTAGTGCGTGAGGACAAACACCGGGCAGTGATACGGCGGGGTGTCGCCCCACCAGCCTTTCCAGTCCGAATCGGCCCAGTCGCCGCGGATGGGGCCGAACATGTTGCGGCCCATGATGGTTGCGCCCATGCCGTCGAGCATCTCCGATATCACCTGCTGGTTGACCGGATGCTCACTGGCCGGCCCGATATGCCAGCCATGCACATTGATCCCACCCACGCCGAGAGGATTCTCCTCACTTTGGTCGGGTCCGGCGACGTAGCCGTCCGCTGACATCGACATCGACAGGTTGGTTCGCGTCATGCCCAAGGAGACCACCCGGCCCCCCAAACCTCATCGCCGGGCGGGCGAATCGGGCGCGCAAACCCACCGTTTACGGTGCGTCAGCGCGCCGAATTCGTTTCAGCTGTCCACGCCGAGGGTAAGAAGTGCCGGCATGGCGAGCGTCAAGGGTGCGGTCAACGAAGCCACCCAGACGCGCGTCGTCGAATGGATCGCGCGGGCGGGCTATCCGGTCAGCGGGGTACTGCATCTGCTCATCGCGTACCTGATCGTCCGGGTCGCGCTGGGCTTCGGTGGTGACGCCGACCAGACCGGCGCGCTGGCGACGCTTGCCCGCAGTGGTGGCGGCGCGCTGCCGCTGTGGATCGTCGCCGCCGGACTCATCGCACTGGCGATGTGGCGGTTCGCGGAAGCGGTACTGGGCCTGCATCCTGGCGAAAGCACCCACGCCCACCACCGCGATTCGCCAATCAGCGACCGGCTCAGGGCCTTCGGACTGGGTCTCCTCTACTGCGCCGTCGCATTCACCGCCATCCAGTTCGCGCTGAACGTGTCGCGCTGGGGCAAGGACGCGACCGAAGGACTGAGCGCACGGTTGATGCAGTCCGGCGGCGGCAAGACCGTACTGGTCATCGTCGGATTCGTCGTCGCCGCAATCGGCGCCTATTACGTGCACAAAGGAGCGACCCGGAAATTCCTCAACGACCTGACGGTTCCGGGCGGCCGGCTGATCACGGTGCTCGGCATCTGCGGTCATGTCGGGGAAGGGTTCGTGCTGTTCTCGGCGGGCTTGTCCGTCATCGCGGCGACATACATGAGCGATCCGGCCAAGGCGACCGGTCTGGACGCAGCGGTCAAATCGCTGGGGCACGCGCAGTTCGGAACGGCGATCTTGATCGCTGCCGCAACGGGTTTCGCGGCATACGGCTTGTACAGCTTTGCGTTGGCACGCTACTCGCGGATGTGAGCAGCCGCTCTTGGCCTTCTCGTGTAGCGCGATAGCTCTGCAGATACCGGTCGATCTGCTCACGCCGCAGTGGCCGCGCCCAGATGTTCGAACCCTCGATCTCGATGCCGCTGTCGTTGGACGCCGCGCGCTTGCGGGCACCGACGCGGAACCCTGCGACCGTCACGACCATCAAGACGACCAATCCGGCGCCGATGATCCCGGCCAGCGGACTCCTGGCCGCCAGCGAGTAGACGAACGTCCCGAGTGCGACGAACGTCAAAAGGAACAACACATACGCCACATTCGTCGGAGAAATTCGTCCCAGTACCTTTCTCATCCCTCTCACCTCTACCGTCTATCAAAACGCTACGCGTATCGTAGCGCTACGCCTAGTGTAGCGTTTGGTCGGCTCCGGGTATTCCCGGTGAGAAGAAGGGGGAGTCGATGGCGCAACGGCCAACCACCGACGAACGCATCGCCGACGCCACCCTGGCGTTGCTGCGCACCAAAGGTGCCGGCGCGGTGACGGTCGAAGCGGTGGCGGCGCGCTCGGGTATAGCCAAGACGACGATCTATCGACGGCACCGCGACCGCCGCGCCATGCTCTCCGCCGCGTTGACGGGAATCGCCAATCCGGAACCGCTCGCAGACGACGCGACGGCGCCCGATCGGTTGCGGTGGGTCATCCAGGAAGCCGTCAAGGCCATCGACGACGGAATCGGCTTCGGTGGCCTGGCGTCGCTGCTCACCGATGACGACCCCGACTTCACGAAGCTCTTCCGCCGTATCCTCGCCCGCCAGCGAGCGAAACTGGAGTCAGTGATCGACGACGCCAAAGGCGACGGGTCCTTTCGCGCCGATGTCGACGGCGCGACCTTGATCGACGCGATCGTCGGTGCGCACATCGCCGAACGTTCCCGCACCGGTCGGATCACAGCGGCATGGGAGCGACGGCTGTTCGACCTCTTCCGGCCCAGCGTGCTCACACGAGTGCAAAGCTGTTCATCGTGAGTGGTGCAGTGTCGACGTGTACGGAGTGTGGAACGCATGCAGGTCCCGCGGAGGGAGTCTGTGAGAACTGCGGTGCCGCGTTGACGGCGATCCGACAGCTCGCGGTGCCCAGGTCAGCTCCGGACCCCGATGGCCAGGAGCCGGATCGCGATGAGAATCAGATCGGCGCGATCGTGCTGATCACCGACCGCGGTATCGAGCACGCGCGCAACGAAGACGCCGGCGCAGCGGGAATCGTGGTCAACAGCGCGGGGGACCGGCCGCGTGCGATCGCCGCCGTGGTCTGCGACGGCGTCTCCACCTCCGCTGACGCACAGGAAGCGTCGAGGGCCGCGTCGGCGGCAGGCCTCGACGCAATGCTGAAGGCACTGGCCGCATCCCGCGACATCCCGTCGGTGATGGTGGCCGGACTCGCTGATGGGGCAAAGGCGGCCGCGGAATCCACGTCGCCCGAAGGATTCAGCGCTGCGTCGTGCACCTACACAGCTGCGGTCGTCGTTCCGGCCGAGGGCGGACAGGTGCAGATCGCGATCGCCAACGTGGGGGACAGCAGGGTGTACTGGCTGCCCGAGCCGCCCGCGCAGCCGCAACGGCTGACCGTCGACGACACCGTTGCGCAGCAACTGATCTCCGCGGGCATACCGGCGGACTCGCCCGCCGTGCTGCGAGGGGAGCACACTCTGACCCGGTGGTTCGGTCGCGATGCCGATCGGGAGTGGGACGAATCAAGCGTCCATACGATGACCACCGCCGACCGAGGCGTCCTGGTGTTGTGCTCGGACGGACTGCACAACTACCTGCCCGAGGCCGCCGACATCGCTCGGTTCTGCACCGGAACCGCACCGGACGAGGCCGCTCGCGCGCTGGTCGATCATGCATTGCGTGCCGGCGGTCACGACAACATCACCGTGATCGTCATTCCGATCGGGCCTCACGAGTTTGGTTGAGCGGCGGCGACTTTGCCAGTGACGGAGGTCTCTCGGTCTCACTGACCAATATGACTGTGTGCCAACCTCACAGCGACTTTGTCGCTCAACTACTACCGCAACACCAATGTCAGCGACTTTGTCGCTGAGAGCTTGGCACCAACCACATATGGTCCCGCTGAACCGCGAAGTCCTCGACACAAGAGTCAGGCGGTCGTCATCGCCTTGTCGTGCTCCATCACTTCGACCGCCGCACGCTCACCCGAGCGCACCGCACCATCGATGAACCCGTACATGCGCGCCGAGCTCTCCGTGCCCGCCCAGTGGATCCGCCCGCACGGCTCCCGAAGCGCCGGCCCGAACTCCGTCAACACCCCCGGCGGAGTGTGCGCGATCATGCCGCCGCCCGAATACCGCTCGAGCGTCCAGTTCTGCTCGACGTAGTCGATCGGCGTCAGCGCCTTGTCGCCGAACCGCTCGGCCACCGCCGCGAGCACCGCTTGCCGACGTTCTACCTCACTGAGTTTCGTCATCTCGCGTGCGACGGGTCCTTCGGTGATGACCGTCAGGCTGCCGGGTGTCCCCTTGTCCGTGCAGGAGTCGATCGTCAGGTTGGCCATCGACCCGGGCGCGAACGACTGACCCGACAGGCCATCGGCCCGCCAGAACGGTTGGTCGTAGATCAACGCGATCTTGTACACCGCGCCCGACGGCATCCGCTGCTGCAGGAACGCTCGATCCACGGGAAGCATTGGCTCGAAGAGGATTTGGGACACGATGCTCACCGGCACGGCCACGATCGCTCGGCGCGCCCGGACCACCATGTCGTCGGACCGGACCGTGACGCCGCGGTCGTCCTGGGTGACACTGCGCACCGGCTGCGACAGATGGATCACGTCACCCAGCTCGGCAGCGATCGCGCGATGGATCGCCCCCATCCCGCCGACCGGGCGCTCGTCCTCGGCCGCATCCTTGACGCCGAGCACAAAGCTCGGCCCACCGGCCGAGGCCATCTGATACAGCACGAACAGCAGCGAAATCTCCGATGCCGCAGAGGTATACAGCCCGGAGACCGAGTAGTCGAGTAACTGGTGAGCGGGCTTGGACAGCGTATTGCGGTCCAGCCACTCCGCCCATGTGGTCTGATCCCACTTCTTCGCCTTCGGCGCATCCCACGGGGCCTCCGGCGGAATCGACTTGCACATCGAGGTGAGCTCGAGGAAGACCTTGCCGATGTTCGCCACCGCCCACGGGCTCATCGACAACGGGATCGTGCCCTTGTACTTGTACGCCTTCCCGTCGACGAACATCATCGCCTCGCCGTCGGTGTACTGCTTGTAGCTCGGGATGCCGAACTCCTTCATCAGCGCATAGATGGCGTCCTGGCCCGGCCCGATCCACGCGCCGCCCCGATCGATCCACAACCCGTCGTCCCGAGTCTCGGTCCACGTGCGACCGCCCACCCGGTCGCGCGCCTCCAGCAGCGCGACCGAATGCCCCGCCTGCTTCAAGCGCAACGCCGCGGTCAGTCCGCCGAACCCGGCACCCACCACGCAGTAATCAACATCCATGGCACACCCCCAGTTGTCCGTTGCGCCGGCCCGAACCAACGCGCCTCGACTATTAGACATACGCCTAATTAGACGCGGTGTCAATAGTCCTGCGCAGACCGACAGCAAATTCAGAGCAACGACCGTCAATAGATACAAACACGTGTTGACGTGCTAGTTAGTACGAAGACGGCCTAGTAATTGCGAAGTGCAGTAACTACCGCGCCGGCACGACTGCCGGCACCGCCGCGACGCCTGGGACCGCACCCGGCACCGCAGGCAACGGCGCCGGCGGTGGGGGAGGCGGGGTGTTGATGATGCGCAGGATGTCCGGCTTCATCTGCTGCAGCTGCGCACCCCAATAGCCCCAGCTGTGCGTGCCGTTCGGCGGGAAGTTGAACACCGCATTGCGGCCGCCCGCGGCCTGGTACTTCTCCTGGAACTCCTTGTTCGTGCTCAGCGTGATGTTCTCCAGGTACGACGCGCTGAACTGCGTTCCGAAACCACCACCGCCGGCGTCCAGGTCGGAGCTCGTGCCGTTGCCGCAGTACACCCAAATGGCCGTGCGGTTGGCCACCAGTCGATTGATGTTGAGCATCGGGTCATTTCGCTGCCACGCCGGATTGTTCGGCGGCCCCCACATGTCGGCAGCCTTGAACCCGCCGGCGTCCATCATCGCGAAGCCAATCAGCGTCGGCCACATACCCTTCGACGGGTTCAGGTATCCCGACAGCGACGCGGCGAAGAAGAACTGCTGCGGATGCCACGCCGCCAGCGTCAGCGCCGCTCCACCGGACATCGACAGTCCCACAACCGCATTGCCGCGTGGATCCTGTCCCTTGTTGGCCATCAGCCAGCTCGGCAGCTCGTTGGTCAGGAACGTCTCCCACTTGTAGGTGACCGTTCCGTTGAAGCCTCGCGCCGGCGCGTACCAGTCGCTGTAGAAACTCGACTGGCCGCCGACGGGCATCACGACCGACACGCCGGACTCGTAGAACCACTCGAACGCCGCGGTGTTGATGTCCCAGCCGTTGAAGTCCTCCTGCGCGCGAAGGCCGTCGAGCAGATACACCGAATGCGGCCCACCGCCCTGGAACTGGACCTTGATGTCGCGGCCCATCGACGGCGACGGCACCATGAGCGTCTCGACCGGCAGGCCCTCCCGCGAGTAGGCCGAGGCCTGCGGCGACGGAACAACCACCACAGCCGCAGCCATCATCAGGGCACAGACGACCAGCCTGCCGACACCACGCGCGATTCCCTCCACCACGGCGCGAAACTAACAACGCCGGTGCATACTCTTGCGCTCCCGCGCTCGGCAGTGACCAGTCTGTTATCGGGATGAGATCCGTCGTGACACTTCGCCGTAGCGCTCGATGCGCTCGGGGTCGGCCAACGCGTTGTACAACACGATGCGCGTCGCGAGCTCTCCATACTTCGAGACCAGGGCGTCGGCCAACCCCTCCCACGTCGACTCCGTCGCGAACTGAGCGATGTGCTCGTCGGTGATCTGCGCGGCCATGCCCTTGTAATCGCCGGCCTTCTGCTTCTCGCGGATCCGTGCCGTCGTGCCCTCGAACCCGGCCTCGTCCCAGATGAACGCGTAGTTCGGTGTGCTCCCATAGAAGCTCATGCTCGTGCGGACCAGTTCGCGCTCGCGGTCCCGTTCCTCGTCGCTGTCCCCGACGATCGTCATGACCGGCACGATGACCGCGACATCCGATGCCGACCGGCCCGACTTCGTCGCTCCCTCAGCGATATTCGGCACCACATGCCGCGTGATGTAGCCCGGCTCGCCCAGCGGATGCACGTGCACCCCGTCGGCGACCTCGCCGGCCATGCGCAGCATCCACGGATTGACCGCCGCGATGTCGACTTTCGGATCCGGCGCGTCGATCGGGCCCGCGCTCCACTGCGGGGTGATGAAGTCCATGTCGTAGAAGTCGCCGTGATGATCCAGCCTGCCCGTCCGGAATGCCTTGAAGCACGCCTTGACGGCCCGGACGTAATCGCGCAGCCGCGGACCCGGGCGCTCGAAGTCCACGCCGTAGCGCCGCACCACATGCGTGCGCACCTGCGTGCCGAGGCCGAGCCGGAACTTGCCGTCCGTCGCCTCCTGCAGTTCCCACGCCGCCGCCGCCGTGACGAAGGGACTGCGCGGGAACGCCACCGCCACACCCGTCGACAGGTCGAGGCCCGGCGCGGCCTGCGAAGCGACGGCCGCATTCAGGTACGCGGTCCGGCCGGTCTCGGTGAACAACAGTCCAGAGAACCCCGCCGCTGCTGTCCGGGCCGCGAGCGCCCCGATCGTCTTCAACGGCTGCGGCGTGATCATCGCGTCGACATACACAGGGGCACGGTACGCCCGACGTGTCGTACGCTGAGTCGATGGAGCTACTACGCGACGTAGTTGTACTGCTGCACATCGTCGGCTTCGCCGTCACCTTCGGCGCGTGGGTCACCGAGGCAGTCGCCAAGCGGTTCACCTTCACCCGCGTCATGGACTACGGGCTGCTGCTCTCGTTACTCACCGGCTTGGCGTTGGCCGCGCCGTGGCCCGCGGGCATCGAATTGAACTACCCGAAGATCGGCATCAAGCTCGTCATCCTCATCGTGATCGGCGGCGTGCTCGGTATGGGCAGTGCTCGGCAGAAGCGCACCGGAGTGCCCGTGCCGCGTGCGCTGTTCGTCACCGTCGGAGTCTTGTCCTTCGTCGCGGCCGCCATCGCCGTGCTGTGGTAGCTGAGGATTCACCGCACAGCCGCGATAGCGGCTAGCAGGAATTACGACCGGCCGGGTGGGCCCCCGACGGCCACCCGATGGCAAACGCTCTACCGCCGGTTCCTGGCGCTGGTGGTACGGCCGACCGCGCCGCCGCTCTGGCTCGGCGTGCTCGTGGTGTCCGCCGGCTGGGGCTTCGGCCTTGCCGTCGCGGAGCTGGCGCGCGGTCTCGGCGTCGAGCACGTGACGCTCGTGGGCTACGAGGAGGACGGCGTCGGCATCGTGCTCGCCACCCGTGACAGCCCGGACCGCGCGGCAATGACTGTGGGCGAACGGTTTCCGCTCGACGGGCACAGCCTGAGCGCGCAGATCGTCGACACCGGCGCAGCGGCGCGCATCGACGACTACAGCACCGCGGAAGGTCCTATCGCCGACCGGATGCGCGGACTGAACGTGTGCTCCGGTGTTGGTGCTCCCGTGTTGGTCGACGGCGAGGTGCGCGCCGCCCTGATGGTGGGTTCGATTGTCGCGCAATCATTACCGACTGGAACCGAAGACCAGGTGTCCGACTTCGCCGATCTGATCGCGACGGCGATCTACAACGCGGAGAACACGCATCGTCAGACGATGTCGAGCTTCGGATGACGATCAGTGACGACGGCGTCGGAGGAGCGACCACCGGCGGCGGGTCGGGGTTGATCGGACTGAAGGACCGGGTCGAGGCGGTGTCGGGCCGGTTGGAGATCGTCAGTGCCGCAGGGGCGGGCACGACGTTGCAGGTGACGATCCCGCTGAACGGTTGACGGTCGCGGGGGGCTTTTGGCGTCGTAGCGCGTCTTCAGCGACCAGATCGTCGATCGAAATACTCTCTCCGCGGCAATGCGACTTCCACGTCTTGGCGATCACGATCATGAATGCACCGGCGACGATGAGCAGTGCCACTGCCGTGACTACCATCAAAATAATTGCGTTGGTTGCGATGTCGACCCCTTGGTTCGCTAGCGCCAGACGGCGCCTCTCATCGCGAGTAGGCTCTCAGTAGACGCCTGATCAGCACCGATGTCAACAGCGCCTGGCCTAGACGTCAGAGGCGAGGCGGAAAATGATTGCGCCCCAAATAAATTAAGAGCGTATGCTGGGGGGATCGGCGGTACTTCGTCATATGGTCGTTCAAGATCGTGTCGTCGTCGATTCGCAGTATCTGGCCGATTCACGGTCAAGACGGGAGCGTCGTAATGACGCTGAACCAACCTTCCTCCACCGATACCAATAGTGCGCCTCGCTCTTCTCCGGAACACACGCCTCGATTGCGCCTGAAGCCCAAGGGCCGCATAAGCGGATCTGTAGACGGCGCGTGGTGGCCGCACAGTGACGACCTCGCCACACAGCTGCCTGATCTGCTGGCAGTGCTCTCCGTTCGGCTCGGCCCCATTGACCGCGTGTTGTTCAACGTCAATGAATGGGCGACGCCGCCCAGGAAACTCTCCACCGGCGGGCGAGCGGTTCGACTAGACGGCTACCAACGTCAGCCGGTCCACACGATCGAAGTTCTCGGCTTCAGCGGCGGGGGCAGAATTGCCTTACTCGTCGTGCCCGCGGACTCCGACCCGGACGAGGCGCACGCCACGTTGATGGCCGCCGCGACACCGCACGACACCTCCACCGTCGACGGGCTTCTCCTCATGACCGCGCGTCATGCAGAACAGACAAGGAAGATGTGATGACTTCACCGATAATGTTTCGCACGCCCTACGACATTCGTGTCGACCTCGTCAAAGACACCATCATGGCTCGCGCCAAGCTCGACGACAAAGATGCCGCTGACCTGGCTGTCGACATCCTCAAGGCGTTGACCTCGATTCCCGAGAAGATGCGCTGACGCAGGCCGTTTCTGGGGGTGAGCACCGCAGCGGTCGATCCGACGGACAGGTGTACCGTCGAGGGCGTTGGGAACCCAGCCACTCCGGAATGGGACGGCCGTCATCCGCTGATCTCACCGAGCAATCGCTCACGCCCGGCTACACAGTTACCAACCGCACGTCTGGATCAACTTGAAACTCTTACCGATTCTTCCTTCTTTGACCAATTCCGTTGTCGAGCGATCACTTTCCGATCCGGCGCGCTTCGGAATCCTCACTACGTATCCCCCGACTGCGTGCGGACTCGCTACCTTCAGCGCCGCACTGGCCAAAGGATTGACCGCCGATGGCGCAGAGGTCAGCGTGGTGCGAGTGGCCGATGGGTCGTCGTCCTCGAGCGCCCGCGTCGTCGGGGAGCTCATCGCCGACTCACCGGCATCTGTTTCCGCGGCTTCGGAATTGCTCAACCAAAGCGACGTCGCGATCATTCAGCATGAGTACGGCATCTACGGCGGTGTCGACGGTGACGATGTCGTCGATGTCATCGAGGGACTGCGCGTGCCGTCGATCGTGGTCGCTCACACTGTCCTGAAAGAGCCTACGGCACACCAGCGTTCGGTTCTCGAGGCCGTCACGGCGGCAGCGGATCGCGTGGTGGTGATGTCGGAGGCGGCCAGTGAACGACTGTGCCTGACCTTCAACGTCGACCGGCGGAAGATCGTCACCATTCCGCACGGCGCGGCTGTCCCGAACACCGCTGCGGTGAAGCAGGCGGGTAGACCCACCTTGCTGACCTGGGGTCTCTTGGGTCCGGGTAAGGGTATCGAGAGGGTGATCGGCGCTATGGCTTCGCTTGCGCACCTTTCCGGTCGCCCGCGGTACCTCGTCGCCGGGCAGACGCATCCCAAAGTGCTTGTCGCACAGGGCGAGGCGTACCGCAACGGCTGTATCGAGCAGGCGCGTCGCAGCGGTCTGGCCGACTCCGTCTTCTTCGACCCCGATTATCGCGACGTCGCGTCCCTGAGCGCTCTCGCTCAGTCCGCAAGCGTGGTGGTCCTTCCGTACGACTCCACCGATCAGGTCACGTCCGGCGTACTGGTGGACGCCATCGCCAGTGGCCGGCCGGTCGTCGCCACGGCCTTCCCGCACGCCAACGAGCTGCTGGCCAGCGGGGCGGGCATCGTTGTCGACCACAGTGATCCCGAGGCCCTCGCGCTGGCGCTTCGCCAGGTCATCACCGACCCGCGTGTGGCGGGCTCCATGGCCGCCGAGGCCCGCCGACTCGCGCCGACGATGTCGTGGCGAGTGGTGGCCGATGCGTATCTGCGCCTGGCGCACCGCGTGATGGGCGAACGGCCGGCATTCGTATGACCGCCGCCATCCCCACCCCGGTGTTCGACCACCTGCAGCGAATGACAGACCATCGCGGCACGTTCGAGCACGCGCGGTTGACCGAGCCCGACCCGGAGCACGGCTACTGCACCGACGACGTGGCGCGGGTGCTGGTGGTCACGACGCGACAGCCCGGACTGGATCGCACCCTCAACGGTGTCGCCGGAACAGCACTGCGGTTTCTCGGCGAAGCGCAGGCTCTCACCGGCGCCTGCCGCAACCGGATGGACAGCAAGGGCAAGTGGACCGACGAGCCCGCCGTGGAGGACGCCTGGGGACGCTGCCTGTGGGGTCTGGGAACCGCAGCCGCGCACAGTGACGTCGCCTGGGCCCGACAATCGGCGATCATGCAGTTCGAGCGCGGCGCGCAGGAGCGGTCGCCGTGGCCGCGGGCAATGGCGTTCGCGGCGCTGGGCGCCGCCGAGATGCTTGCGTTCGATCCCGAGAATCGGGCGGCGCGGCTACTGATCATCGACTACGCGGCCTCGCTCGCCGAACCGAACGGTGACCCGGCGTGGCCGTGGCCCGAGCCGCGACTCACCTACGCGAACGCGGTCCTGCCGGAGGCGATGATCGCCGCGGGCGCCGTGCTCGAGGACGGGTCACTGCGACAACGCGGCCTGGATCTGTTGGCCTGGCTTCTCGACGTGGAGACGACAGACGGTCAGCTCTCGGTCACCCCGGCGACAGGCAGAGGGCCCGGTGAGAAAGGGCCCGCGTTCGATCAGCAACCGATCGAGGTGTCCACGCTCGCCGATGCCTGCGCCCGCGCGGCCACCGTCGACGACGACGCGATGTGGCCGGATGCCCTCCGTACCGCGGCGGCATGGTTCCAGGGTGCCAACGACGCAGGACAGCTGATGTGGGACCCGGCCACGGGTGGCGGGTTCGACGGCTTGCACGCCGACTCGGTGAATTGCAACCAGGGCGCGGAGTCGACGCTTGCCGTGCTTTCGACGCTGCAACACGCGCAACGCTTTTCTGCAGTGCCGCAATGACTTCGGTGAAGGCCGGGCTCGTCACACGCAGCCCGCTCCGACTCGCCGCCGATTCCTCGCGGGTCATCACCCGATTGTTCGTCCCAGGGCAGGAGGGTTTCGAGCATGAGGACTCCCGCGCGGGCGCGGTGCTGCAGCGCATCCTGGCGCTGGACGAGAACGACGTCCGCGTGTCGCTGGACGATATCGTCACGCGCTTCGGTTGGCGGCACCGCGACCTGATCGGCGTATTTCATGCGCATGCTCGTGAACTTGCCGACCGGCTGGACGCGGGACGCGAACTGTCCGAAGCACGAATGATGTTGCTGGGCGCGACGTTCACAAGCGAGTACGCCATCGAAGGGGCGGCCCTGTGCAATCCCAGCATGGTGGCACACCCGGACCAGGCGGGCACACCGGCCGGCAGCCTGAGATTCGTGATGAGCGTGCGCGGCATCGGGGAGGGGCACGTATCGTCGATCGGTTTCCGTACCGGCCTCATCGATGCCACAGGTGCGGTGACGATCGATGCTGCGACTCCGTTCGCCACCGCGGGCAAGGCGGTGCAGACGCTGCTGGACGCTGCGGTCCTGCGTACTGAGCTCTCTCGTCTGCACGATGCCGGAGAAGGCGCTGATTACGTCCTCAACGCGCTCGGCGACCGGTTCACGCGGAACGACCTCGAAGAGCAGCTCGACAGGCTTCAGAAGCATCGGAGGACGCGTGGTCATGCGTCCGAGACGATTTCGCGGATTCGGACGATCGCCGACCGCACCTACGGCATCGAATTCGCCGAGGGCATTCCGCTCGGCGAGCGGATTCTGTGGCCCGCAATGGGTGCAGAGGCCGGCGGTATGGAGGACGCGCGCTTCGTCCGGTTCGTTGATGACGACGGGTCGGTCACCTTCTACGCGAGCTACACGGCGTACAGCGGAACGGAGATCAGCCAGCAGTTGCTCGCGACGAAGGATTTCGCATCGTTCACCACCTCGCCATTGGTCGGCTGTGCCGCCGCCAACAAGGGTCTGGCGTTGTTCCCCCGCCGCTTCCGTGGTCAATTCGCTGCCATGTCGAGGTCTGACCGCGAATCGAATTCGTTTGCGTACTCGGACTCCCCGCTCATCTGGACCGAAGCCGTGCCCTGTCAGCACCCGACTCGGCCGTGGGAGGCCCTGCAGCTCGGAAACTGCGGGCCGCCCATCGAAACCGACGCGGGGTGGTTGGTGCTCACGCACGGTGTCGGACCGATGCGGACATACCGGATCGGAGCGATACTGCTCGATCTGGAGAATCCCTCGCGCATAGTCGCTTCGCTGCAAGATCCGCTGGTGAGTCCGAGTGCCGACGAGCAGGACGGCTACGTTCCGAATGTCGTCTACTCGTGTGGCGCGCTTGTGCACGCCGGAATCCTGGTCGTGCCCTACGGAATCGGGGATGCAGCTATCGGTTTCGCGACCGTCCCGCTGTCAGAACTTCTCCACGAAATGGAGATGGCTCGACACTGAGGTCACTCACCTCAACTGCGCGACGAGTGCCTCGGTCACCTCGACCGTCGACGCGCTGCCGCCCAGATCGCCGGTCCGGGTCTCCGGCTTCGCCAGCGTCGCCTCGATCGCCGCCATCACATCAGCGGCCGCGTCCATATGTCCCAAATGCTCGAGCATCAACGCCGCCGACCACACCGCGCCGACGGGGTTGGCGATCCCGCGGCCCGCGATGTCGGGGGCCGAACCGTGCACCGGTTCGAACATCGACGGGTACTCCTTGGTCGGATCCAGATTGCCCGACGGCGCAATCCCGATCGACCCGGCGACGGCTGCAGCGAGGTCAGACAGGATGTCGCCGAACAGGTTTGATCCCACCACGACGTCGAAGCGTTGCGGCTGCAACACGAACTTCGCGGCCAACGCGTCGATGTGCTCGCTGTCCATCCGAACGTCCGGAAACTGCGCCGCGCGCTCGGCGACCACCTCATCCCAGAACGGCAGCGTGTGCACGATCCCGTTCGACTTCGTCGCCGACGTGACGTATCCGCGCCGCGACCGCGCCAACTCGAAGGCATAGTCGGCGATCCGGCTGACCCCGAGACGCGTGAAAACCGATTCCTGGACAGCCATCTCCTCGGGGAAACCGCGGTTGAGCCGTCCGCCGATCTCGCTGTACTCGCCCTCGACGTTCTCCCGCACCACCACGAAGTCGACGTCACCCGGTGCCCGCAGCGGACTTTCGACGCCGTCGAACACCTTGATCGGGCGCAGGTTGACGTACTGGCGGAACGCCCGCCGGATCGGGATCAGCAGGCCCCACAGCGACACGTGGTCCGGTACTCCCGGCCAGCCGACCGCGCCGAGCAGGATAGCGTCGAAGCCGCGCAGCGTGTCGATGGCATCCTCGGGCATCATCGCCCCGGTCTGGGTGTAGCGCTCACATGACCAGTCGAAGTCCGTGTAGGACAGCTCGATTCCGTGCTTGGTACCGACAGCGTCGAGCACCGCGCGGGCCGACGTGATGACCTCGGGTCCGATTCCGTCGCCCGGGATCACGGCGACGGTGTGCATGGCCGGCTCGGCCGGCGTGGTCATCCGCCGAGTCCCAGCAGGCCGACCATGATCGGTAACAGGATGATGATGAGGATCGCGCCCGCGATGTCGAATGTGATGCCGGATCTGATCATCGTGGTGATCTTCACGACGCCGGAGCCGTAGACGATCGCATTCTGCGGCGTCGACACCGGCAGCATGAACCCGAACGACGCTGCGAACGTCGCCGCCAACGCAGGCACGAACGGGTTCACGCCCGCGGCGATCGCCACCGGGATGATGATCGGCACCACCACCGCAGCCGACGCCGTGTTGCTCGTCGTCTCGGACACGATGATCGCCAGAATCACCGCGAAGATAGTGATCGGGACGATGCTCGACAGGCCCAGCGCGTCGTTGACCGAGTTGCCGATGGTCTCGGCCAGTCCGGTCGAGCTGATCAGCGACCCGAAGATGATGCCGCAGCCGAAGAGAATGATGGTGCCCCAGTCGATTTCGGCGGCATCGCTCCAGCGCAGCGTGAACTCGCGGTCTTTCCAGTCGGTGGGCAGCAGGAACAGCAGCGCGGCGCCGAACACGGCGACCACGCCCTCGTCGAGACGGTCGCTGATGAACTCGTAGGCACTGGAGTCGGTGCCGGTGATCAGTGCGACGATGCCGGGCAGTATCCACAGGGTGACGGTGATGCCGAACGCGATGAGCGTGTTCTTCTCCGCGCGCGACAACGAACCCAGCTTCTCGCGCTCTTCTGCGACGTACTCGGCCACGCCGTCGATCCGCTTGATCTCGGGCTTGTTCAGCCGCAACAAGATGAGCGCCAGCAGCGCGAACATGATCAGGCAGATCGGTACGGCCATCACTATCCACTGCGCGAAGCTGATCCGCTCCCCGGTGGCCTCCTCGATCAAGCCGCGCCCGATCAGGTTGGGTGGGCTGCCGACCGGGGTCAACAAGCCGCCGACACTGGCGCCGTAGGCGAGCATGAGCATGATCGCCGCGCCGACCCGCAGCCGTTGCGGATCGAAGTCGGGTTCGACGTCACCGCGCTTCTGCAGAAGTTTGGCGATGACCGCGAGGATGCCGATGGCCGTCGGCAGCAACATCGCCACGGTCGCGGTGTTGGACACGAAAGCCGACAGCAGGCAGGTGATCGCGCCGAACGCGAGGATTACGCCGGTGGTGGAGCGACCGACACCCGGCAGCGACAGAATCCGGAACGCGAACCGCCGGGCGAGACCGTGTTTGAGCATTGCCTGCGCCAGGATGAACGCGCCGATGAAGGTGAAGATTGTCGACGACCCGAACGGGCCGAGGACGTCGTCGACCGGGGCCACGCCGAGGAACACGGCGACGGCGACGCCGAGCAGACCGCCGACGGGAATCGGGATCGCTTCGCTGATCCACAGGGCGATGACCCCCAGCAACACCGCCCCGAGAACCTGCTGCTCGCGCGGGATATCGATGGGGAGAACGAGAAAACCGACCGTCAGCAGCGGAGCAAGAAAAAGGCCGACGGTCCGTCGACCCTTCTCGAACCGTTCCTCCTTGGGGGAGAGTTTCTGCTCACCGAGGCTTCGATACGTTGCGCTGCCGAGGAGCGCTTTGTCGACATCGGTCTGTTTGGCCGGGCTGTCCGTGGTCATGGGGCGGCTCCATCGCTGCAGCTGTGTTCTACACCACACTCGTGACGGGGGGTGTTCCTGTAAACCGCGCACCTTAAACATGCCGGGGCCGGACACGGTCGTCGGCGACCGCGTAATTCGCCGCCCGCGGCCGCTCCGGCCATCCCTCTGACCTGCGATGTCGTCGAGGAATGCCGAATCATCGCCGGTCACGGTGTAGCGTCGAGGTGTTGGGAGCCCAGCCAGTCCGGGAATGTTTCAGCCGATCCTCGCTGATCCGCCGAGCAGACCGCTCACGCCGGACATGCCGGTACTGACCGCAAAGTCTGGACTGCCCTTGACTGCTCTACCCGACTACGAGCCGATCCTTCCTTACGCTGCGCCGCAACAGATCTCGCGCACCGTCCGATTCGGTATCTTCGACACCCACACGCCCCCACCGTGCGGCCTTGCGCGGTTCGCCGCCGGTCTAGCCGCCGCCCTGAGCACCGATGGAACCAGCGCCAGCTGGGTGGCTGACGGCACGCTCCAGGGTCAGGTCGACGTCGCGATCCTGCAGTACCAAGACGGCACGACTCACGATGTGGTCGACATCGTCGACGCCCTGCGCGTCCCGTCGATCGTCGTCATCCACACGGTTCCGAAAGCCCCCACTTCGCAACAACGTTCGGTGCTCGAGGCGATCACCGCCGCCGCGGACCACGTGGTCGTGATGTCCGAAGCGGCGCGACAGCGGCTCAGTCTCGTATATGCGGTCGACCGCCAAAAGGTCAGCATGATCCCGCACGGCGCGACCTTGCCGACTGCCCCCCGGGTCAAGCGCCCGAGTAGACCCACCATCCTGACGTGGGGACTCCTGGGTCCGGGCAAGGGCGTCGAAAGGGTCATCGACGCCATGCCGTCGCTGGGCGATGTCCCCGGCCGGCCGCGTTATGTCATCGCCGGCCCCCTGGATCCCGGCGTCCCGGAGACCGAAGCCGAGGCATATCGGGCTGCGCGCATCGAGCAGGCCAGGCGGCTGGGTGTGGCCGATTCGGTGTCGTTCGACCCCCGCTATTACGACAAGTCGAGCCTGGCCGAACTGATTCAGCAGGCCTCGGTGGTCGTGTTGCCCTACGACTCCACGGAACAGGTGAGCTCGGGTGTGCTCGTCGACGCGGTCGCGAATGGCAGACCCATTGTGGCGACGGCGTTTCCGCATGCGATCGAGCTGCTGAGCAGCGGGGCGGGCATCGTCGTGGAGCACAACGACGGCGTCGCACTCGCGGCGGCGCTGCGCCAGATCATCACGCAGCCGCGGCTCGCCGGTGCCATGGCGGCCGAGGTTCGTCAACGGGCGCCGGAGGTGGCGTGGCCGGTGGTCGCCGCCGCCTATCTGAAACTGGCGCTACGACTCACGGCCGGATCACCCGTGTTGGCCTGACCGCCCATCACGTCGCGGCGCGGGCTTCGCGTATCGCGTGCGGATAGGTGTCGCAGCGGTGCTGGAACGACAGAATCGCGGGGTTGAGGACGACACCGTCGCGGATTTCGATCGCGCGAGCGATCGTCGGAGACTCCTCCCACGCCGCCGGCCCTGCCAGCAACGCGTCGAGGTGAGGCAACAACGCCTCGCTGATCTCCCAGGTCGCCGAGTTCCACAGATACGACGGGCTGTGGTCGACGGCGTAATAGTGGATGCGGTTCGCCACCTCGATCATCGGCTCGGCGAACGACGTGGGCTGTGCCCAGCTGAAACCCATGCCCACGTCGCAGGAGACGTCGACGATGAGACTGCCCGCAGTGAAGGAAGCCAGGTCCTCCTCGGTGACGAAGACCAGGGGTGCGTTGGGATCCTGGAGGACACAGTTGACGACGATGTCGTTGTCGGCCAGCAGTTCGGTCACCGGCACGAGCCCCTCCGGCGTGTCCGCGAGTATCTGATCGGGTGCGTCCGGATCGGGCCCCATCTGGATGATCTGGGTGGAGTGGATCGGCGATCCGACGGCGGCGACGTCCCGGTTGGTCAACACGCGCACGTCGTCGACACCGTGGGAGTTCAGCGCGGTGACGGCGCCGCGGGCGGTGGCGCCGAACCCGATGACGGTTGCGCGCAGCCGCCGGCCGTAGATGCCGGTGACCCCCACGGATTGCATCGCGTGCAGGACCGAGCAGTAGCCCGCCAGCTCGTTGTTCTTGTGAAAGACGTGCAGCCCGAACCCGCCGTCGGATTGCCAGTGGTTCATTGCTTCGAAGGCGATCAGCGTCAACCGCGAATCGATGGCGATCTGAGTAGCCTCCGCGTCCTGCACACAGTGCGGCCAGCCCCAAACAACTTGGCCCGGACGGAATTCGGCGAGGTCCTGTGCCTGAACTTTGGGCAGCAGAATGACGTCGCAATCGGCGATCAGTTTCTCGCGGGGTCCAACCCCGCCGACGAGAGCGCCCAGCTCGTCGTCCGTGGCGCCGAAATCGGAGCCATAGCCGTGCTCCAGAAAGATGCGCTGCGCCAGCGGGCGATCTATCCGGTCGAAATGTGCCGGGTGAATCGGCAGTCGGCGCTCGTTCGGTTTACGCGAGCGAGCGAAAATGCCAATCGAAAGCGGTTGACCTTCAGCGCTTCTTGTCATGGAACAGGGCCTCGGCAGACGAGGCCTTGGCCGCCGCCTTCTGGTGCTTTGCCGCGCGCTTCTCTTTCAATGACTTGCCGGACTTCTTTGCCATGGCTTGTCGAGGAGATTTATCAGACATCGATGGCCCCTTGATTGTGGGGGCCTGATTGGTCCCGATCTCCCTGACCTTACCCCTTGAACGCCGCGATTACCCGACCTCCCGACGGGGTAGGCTGTCAGTACGCCGACGCGCAACCGCCGTCCTTTTTCGATCACGACCGCTCGTCCGCTTTATCTTCGGGTTCGCTCAGGAGCCCAGACCTGACACACCACCGGCTCCACGGGGACTCTCAAATGGCCATTGCCGATGTTGCCGCGTTCGCGCACCTAAGCGACGCGGATGTCGAGGCGCTCGGTCGCGAGCTCGACGCCATCCGCAGCGACGTCGAGGAGTCCCTCGGCGAGCGCGACGCGGCCTACATCCGGCGCACCATCAAATTCCAACGGACGCTGGACGTCGCCGCGCGCCTGATCATCGCCTGCTCGCGGTCCAGGGCGGGTTGGCTGCTGGGCACCGCATCGCTGGCTTTCGCGAAGAGCGTCGAGAACATGGAGATCGCCCACAACGTCGGCCATGGTCAATGGGATTGGATGAATGACCCGGAGATCCACTCGAGCACGTGGGAGTGGGACATGGTCGGCGTGTCGTCGCAGTGGAGGTACTCGCACAACTACCGCCACCACGTGTTCAGCAATGTCGTCGGGGTGGACGACGACCTCGGCTTCGGCGTGATACGGATGACCCGCGACCAGCCCTGGAAACGCGAACATCTCGTGCAGCCACTTCGTAATCTGTTGCTGGCCAGTATCTTCGAGTGGGGGATCGGGCTGCACGGTATCCACTCTGAGCGCGATCGTCTGGCCCCGGACGCCGCCAGGGTCGGTGCGGCCAGGCGCGCATTCGCCGGCAAGATCGCCCGGCAATCACTCAAGGACTACGTTTTCTTCCCGGCATTGAGCCGGTCCCGCTGGCGCCGAACCTTGGCTGCCAACACGACGGCCAACCTACTGCGCAATCTGTGGGCGTATGTGGTGATCTTCTGCGGTCACTTTCCTGATGGCGCGGAGAAATTCACCGCCGACGTACTGGACAAGGAAACCAAGGGCGAGTGGTACCTGCGGCAGATGCTGGGTGCCGCGAATTTCAGGGCCGGCCCGCTGCTTGCCTTCTCGAGCGGGAATCTGTGCTACCAGATCGAGCACCATCTGTTCCCCGACCTGCCCAGCAACCGCCTTGCACAAATCGCGGTGCGCGTGCAGGGACTGTGCCAAAAGTACGATTTGCCCTACACCACCGGATCCATTGTGCGCCAGTATTTTCAGGTGCTACGTACGATTCACACGCTGGCGTTCCCCGACCGACTTCCGCGGACCGCTGCCGGCGACGCGTCCGCCTACGGCGACCCCGCTGCTTGCACGATTTCCTCTGGAGAGGACGCTGGAGATATGACGACCTCGCCACGATCCGCGGGCAACACTGTCGCCCCGCACCGGTTCGGCTAGATGTGGCGATTCAGGATCAGTTGCTCGCCGCGATTGACGGTCGCCGCGGGACCGATGCCGCCGACCGACTGTGTGAGGCGTGCGTAGTGCTCTTCGACGTCGATGCGGCGGCGATCTCGCTGGTGTTCGACGGCGCCAACAATGGAACCCTCGGCTGCAGCGGTGAGCCCGCGCGGACATACGACGAGCTTCAGTTTCTCATCGGTGAGGGGCCTTGCCTCGACTCGGTCAGCAGCCGTGCGCCCGTCGAGGTCATCGATCTCGCCGATCCCGACGAAGGACGCTGGCCGCTCTACGGCCCCGCGATGCTCGATCTACACGTCCGCGGGGTATTCGCGATGCCCGTCTTGGTCGCCGGCGAATACGTCGGCGCACTCGACCTGTTCCGCGTTCAGCCCGGCCAGCTGGACCGCGAGCAGTTGTCGGGTGCCGTCGTCGCCGCAGAACTGGCAGGCGCTCCCGTGCTGGACCTCCTGGACGGAGACCTTTCCGCGGCCGCTTCCGACCCGCTCAGCAACGCCTGGGCGGAACTGAACTCACTGTCGCGCGCCGAGGTCAGCCAGGCGACCGGCATGCTGGTCGCCCAACTCGACGTCGAGCCTGCCGAGGCTCTGGTCCGCCTGCGCGCGCACGCCTACGCGACGGGACGCACCTCGACCGAGGTCGCCCGGGACATCCTGGAACGTCGACTGCGCCTCGAGGCCGACTGATGCATACCGAGGAAAGGAGTGTGGCATGACCGAAGCCTCCCGCGAGACCCGTGTCCTGGACGCGGTCGTATCCCTCGTCGACACCCTCCTGGAGGACTTCGACGTGGTCGATCTGCTGACCGAACTGACCGAGCGCTGCGCCCAGCTGCTCGACGTCGAGGCCGCCGGCTTCCTGCTCGTCGACCCGCTCAACCAACTGCGACTGTTGGCCGCCACCACCGAGCAAGCCCACGAACTGGAGCTCTTCCAACTGCAGGCCGACGAAGGCCCCTGCGTCGACTGCTACTCCACCGGCCAACCCGTGTCGGTCGCTGACCTGACCGTCGCGGCCGAGCGCTGGCCCCGGTTCGTACCGGCCGCGCTCGACGCCGGCTTCGCCTCCGTGCACGCCGTGCCGATGCGCGCGGCAGGCATCGTGCTGGGCGCACTCGGGCTGTTCGGCTCCGGCTCGGGCGAACTCAACGACGCGGACCGCCTCGTCGCGCAGACGCTCGCGCACATCGCCTGCGTGGCGATCTTGCAGGAGCACGCGCCAACGCCATCGACAGTGATCCCGCAGCTGCGCTCCGCGCTCGCGAGCCGCGTCATCGTCGAGCAGGCCAAGGGATATCTGCGCGAGGCTCTCGACGTCTCCGTCGAGGAGGCCTTCAGACTGGTGCGCGCCTACGCCCGCGCCAATGGTGAGCATCTGACCGAAGTCGCGCAGCGCCTGATGACCGACCGGCACGCGCGTCCGGTGCTGGTCTCCGCCATCGGCGAATTCGTCACGCCGGCAACGTAACTCACTCGCGCTGGCGGGCCTTGGCGCGTCGTACCGCTTCTTCGACCAGCCGCTCCGCCACGACGTGGAGCTTCATGTTTTCGGTCTGGCTCATTCGAACGAGCCGATCGAACGCCACCTGGGCGCCGACCCCCGAGCGGGCACGGATGATTCCGATCGCCTGGTCGATCGTCGCGCGGGTGCCCAGCGCGCTCTGCAACTGCCTCGTGCGGGCCTGGGCATGGTCGAGCAGTTGGGCATTGAGGACCGACACCGCCGCAGGTCCGGCGAACTGCGAGCCCAACTCCACCGCGTGGTCGCCGAATGCATCGCGGCTTTTGGCATAGGTGTTGATCGCACCGACCAATTGATCGCCGACCATCATCGGCAACGCCAGCGCGGAATGCACACCCATCCGCGCCACACGTCCGCCGAAATGCGGCCACCGGCTGTCGCTCCCCAGCGACCCGCTGACCGTGGACCGGCGCGTGTCCATACACGTGACGCACGGCCCCTCTTTGATTTCGGCGTACTGCAGCCTGTCGATGTCTTCGACGAACGCCACGGTGACCGCCCAGGCTTTGACCCCCCCGCACACATCGATCAAGGTGACGCCCGCGCCGTCGACACCGGGAATGGCACGAGCCGCGAACTCTGCCACGTCGCGCAGGAGGTCGGTGACCCCGCGCCCCCCGGCCACCAGTCCCGCCACGCCTCGCAGGCCGGCATACAGGTCGACGTCGTCCGCCTCGCGCTGGGCGGCAGACAGATCGGGCTCCGGAGCCGATGATCGGCCGGGCTGTGGGTCGTAATCAGCCATGTGCCTAAGCAATGTACCCGCAGTTGCGGGCCAGATAACCCGTCCCGTCAGTCCACGAGTGACAGCGCGTGCGCGCGACGCAACTTGCCCGACGGTGTCTTCGGAATCATCCCGGGTTCGAGTACCACCACGTTGCGCGGGCGGACATCCACCTCGGCGAACACCTCGTGGGCGACCTGTCGCTCGACCCGGCGCACCTGCTCGGGATCGGCGAAATCCTTGCACTCCACCGCGACGGCGAAGGTCTCCCGAGACAGCCCCGCGTCGAGTCGGACCGCGACGGCGCAGCCTGGCCGCACGCCGTTGACCCGGCTGGCCGCACGTTCGATGTCGGTCGGATAGATGTTGCGCCCGGCCATGATGATCACGTCCTTGATGCGCCCACACACGACCACCTCACCGGTCTCGGTGAGATAGCCCAGATCACCGGTGTCGTACCAGCCGCGCTCGTCCTGGGCCGGGATGAATCCGGCCACCGTGGTGTAGCCCCTCGTCACCGGCTCGCCGCGGACCTCGATGACACCGACGCCCCGTGGGGCCAGCACGCTGCCGTCTTCGTCGACGATGCGGACCTCCAGGCCCTCCAGCGGCTTGCCCAGCGATACCAGCCGCCGGGTGTTCCCCCTGGTCGCCGGGACCGCGCGGTGCAGGACCGAGAGCAGATCCGCGTCGATCTCGTCGACGACCATGCCTCCGCCGCACTCGGAGAAGGAGACGGCCACCGTGGTCTCGGCCATGCCGTACGCGGGGATGATGGCCTCGGGCTTGAGCCCGAAGGGTGCGCCCGCATCGCAGAGATCCTCGACGTCGAGTGGGTCGACCTGCTCGGCGCCGGACAGCGCCCACCGCAGCGAGGACAGGTCGAATTCTCCGGGCGTCGCCTGCCTGCGCAATCGCTTGGCGAACAGGTTGTAGGCAAAGTTCGGCGCGGCGGTCATCGTGCCCTTGTACTTGTCGATGAGCTTGGCCCACAACAACGTATCGCTGAGAAAGTCCATCGGCGTCACCTTGACCAGCTCGGCTCCGATGTACATCGGCACCGTCAGGTAACCCGTCATGCCCATGTCGTGGAAGCACGGCAGCCAGCTCACGATCACATCCGTGTCGAGATCGAAGTCGCAGCCCACGACCATCGCCTCGGCATTGGCGACGATGTTGGCGTGGGTGATCTGGACGGCCTTCGGCGAGCCCGTCGAGCCCGACGTCAGCTGCATCAGGGCCACATCGTGGTCGAAGGTCTCCAGCGGCTCGATGGGGTCATTGGCCAGCAGCGATTCGATCGTCACCACCGTCATCCCGAGTCCCTCGAGCACCGGCGCCGCGGCCATGAACGGGTCGGAGATGACGACGGCTTTCGCCGAGATCATCTCGATCACGGCGGTGGTCTCTTCGGCCCATCGCACCAGGTCGGTGCGGGGAGTGGGCTGGTGAACCATGGTCGCGCTGGCACCGCGCATCCAGATGCCCTGAGCGGTCGGCGCGATCTCGACCGGGGCGCCGGCGAGAACGGCGACGGCGTCACCAGGGCCGATGCCCGTTTTTGCCAGGCCACCCGCCACGCGGCGGGCCCGTTCGTGCACCTGAGCCCAGGTATGGCGCACAGGTGCGCCGGGCTCCCCGGTGACCATGCCCTTGCGACTCGACTGGGCGTTGCTGTACATCGTCTCGGTGAATCGGCTCACGACAATCCCTTTGGCCTTGGCGCGCAACGACGCCGCGTATTGGCTGTTTTGGTAGACCTGGCGCGAAATTGCTGATGCGCCAGGTGATGTGGAAGCCGCTGGGGTTCGGCCGTCGCCCAGCCCGGTTCAGGGCCGACGATGACTGTGGAGGTGCGTGTCTCCTCTGTGTTCAACCCAGATGGTTCGCCGCACCGGTCGGAGCGACGTGCCTTGCATGTCGGACGCACTGACGATACAGACCCAGCCGTTGCGGGGCACCTTCGCACGCCGACACCGCCCCGAGTCGTTATCAACTCTGTACCTTCAGGCAACCAAGCCCCCCGGCCCGATCGTTCGCACCAATGATTTTTCGGCTGACGTCCGAGGTCAGGGACCTGATCGGCGGGGAGGAGAAGTCGCCGCCGAGACGTTTCCGTAAGGCTGGGCAATCAACCTGCACAAACTGTAGCGCGTCGATCGGCCAGATTCACAAATACGACGCTGACTTTGCGGGCCGCTATCCGGCGGGACGCGGCCTACCCAGTCGCTGCACGCGGGCGACGATTTTGGTCACCGCGGACGGCTTGGCGGCCGGTGGCCGGCGAGAAACATACGGCCACGGGTTGTTGCGCTCCGGAACGGCGTCGGTCCGTGCCTGCTTCAACTCCATCCGAAGGTGCCGGCGCAGGTCGTCGAGATCGGGGTCGTCCCACCGGTTGACGGCCTCGGTCGGGTCGACGGTGAGGTCGTAGAGCTCCCACTGATCATCCAGCGGCGACGTCCGATACGCCTCTCCGCCAAGCCCGTTGGCCGCGAGGTGCCGTACCCCGGGCTCTGTCCAGGTCGCCGGATCGTCGAACGTGCGCACCAGCTTCCACAAGTGGTCGTCGACTCGCACGACCAGTCCTTCGAAATTGGATCCGACATGCGCGGGTATCTGAATGCGCAGCGGCATAGGGGGATTGACCGTCAGCTTCAATTGACGCGCCACGCCCGACGCGCCGGTGTCGCCTTCGAGCATGTTGTCGCGCGTCATCAAGTACACCGGACGTGACTCGTCGGCAGGCGCACCGTCGACGACGGGCATCAGATCGCGGCCCGGCAGGTCGTGCACCTCGGAGAACGAATCACGTAGCGCCGCCGCCACCGCCGCGACGTCGATACCGGCCGCACCCAACAGCGTCGGCACCAGATCGACGTGCGACGTCGGCGCCGTCACCGTGCGGGCGGATGTTGCGCCCGCGCCGGTGCGTGCGACGACGAACGGAACGCGGGTGGCCTCGTCGTACAGGTTGAACCATTTCTGATGCAGGCCGCCGTGTGCACCCAGCAGATCGCCGTGGTCGGAGGTGCGCACCAGCACCGCGTTGTCCGAGCCGTCGGTGACCATTCGACGCACCCGGTCGAGGGGCCCGTCGACCTCGGCATGCAACCGGTAGTAGAGGTCGCGATAGCGCTGGGCGTTGCGGTTGTAGGTCCGGTTCACCGCGGGCGCCACGCCGTAGCCGGTGTAGTACGCCTCGCGGAACGCGATCTGCGCGGCGGGCTTGGTCGACAGGTCCTCGTCCGCGGTCGGAGGGGCGGGCACGTGCGGCGGATCCAGCGGCGACGGCTGCAGCGGACTCCTGCGCGACCACGCCGGGAACAGCACGATGTCATGCGGATTCACGAAGCTGGCCACCAGTAGGAACGGTGTCAGTGCGTCCGCGTCACCCGCGCGCCGCCGGGCATACCGGTCGTCGAGCCAGGCGACGACGCGGTCGGCGATCAGCCCGTCGCGCCGAACTCCGGCGTTCGCCAGCAGCGCGCCGTGCGGTTCGGGGCCCACCCAACCCGAAAACCCGAACGGCGCAAGGGGATCGGCGTCGAGGTAGGCCTGCACCGCGTCGTGGTCGACCACGCCGTCGTCGTCGTTGGTCGCGAGCGGCTTGCCGGTGGCCGGGTCGGTGAGATCCGCGTGGGTGATGTGCCATTTGCCGTCGTAATGGGTGTCGTATCCGGCGGCGCGAAACCAATTTCCAAGCGTGGGCACCTCGCCCTGACGCAGCCAGCGCATGCGGGAGTCGTTGTACACCTTGCCGATGCCGTCGGTCTGTGTGACGCCGTGCAGGTCGGGATACTGGCCGGTGAAAATCGTTGGGCGACTTGGCACGCAGGCCAGCGAGCCGGTGTAGTGGCGGCCGAAGCTGACCCCGTGCTCGTCGAACCACTTGCGGCCGGCAAGCGTGTGGTCACGCCAGGCGAGCACCTCGGGTGACTCGTAGGGCGGTATCGCGCGTTCCTCGTCGGTCATCAGGATGACGATGTCGGGACGCTCAGACAGCTCAGACACGTGTGTTCTCCAATCGCTTGGCCAGCCCATCGAGCAGGCCGTCGGACTCTCGGGTCATCAGACGGCACACGGCGCGTTCGGCGAGCTTCCGTATTCGGCCGGAACCGACCTCGACGGTGCTTGTCAGGGTGACGACGGTCGACTGCCCCGACGGCCGTAACGTCCAGCGGTTGTTGACCCTGTCGAGCTGCTTGGGCAGGCCCTCGATGTCGTAGGCGAGCGCGTGCGGCGGGTCGAACTCGACAATGCGCTCGACAAGGGTCTGGCGCCCCAGCTGAACCCGTCGCGTCGTGCCGATGGGACCGTCGGCGCCGTGCACCAGGATGCAGGAGTGGTCGACGCGGTCGACCCACGTACTGAGCGCGCCGAAATTCGCAAGAACTTCCCAGACGTCCTGCGGGGCAGCTGCGATGGTGCGCGAGCGGTCGATCCGGGCCACCGCCCCACGCTACGCGTTTCGGCTCGCCTGATCCGTGCAAGTGCCACGATGGGAGCATGTCCGACGACGCAATGGCCGAAGAACGCGAATTCAACAAGCGCAACATCGACGAGTTCCGCCGCAACGGCGGAAAGGTCGGCGGGCAGTTCGAAGGCTTTCCGCTGCTGATTCTGACCTCCTCGGGCGCCAAGAGCGGCGCTGAGCGGGTCAATCTCATCGCCTACTTCGACATCGACGACAAGATCTACGTCGTCGGTTCCGCGGCGGGCCGCGAGGAGAGTCCGGCCTGGGTGTTCAACTTGCGCGCCCACGCTCACGTCCAGGTCGAGATCGGCGCGGAACCCAAACGCCCGGTGGTCGCCCGAGAACTGACGCGGGAGGACCGCGACCGCATCTACCAGATCATCGTGGAGCGGGCGCCGGGGTTCGCCGAGTACGAGAAGCGGACCGACCGCGTGATTCCTGTTTTCGAGCTGGTGCGCGACAACTGAGTCGTCAGGCGCGGAGTCGTTGTGCCAGGCCCGACGCTCGGACCGCCCGCCGCTGCACCGCGGCGCGCACCGAATCCTCCGATCCGATGACGCGGATCTTCTCCTTGGCCCGCGTCACCGCCGTGTAGAACAGCTCGCGGGTCAGCAACCGCGAATCCTCGGGCGGCATCAGCACGGTCACCTCGTCGGCCTGGCTGCCCTGCGACTTGTGGATCGTCATGGCGTGCATGGTCTCGACATCGGAGAGCCGGCTGGTCGCGAACTCCACCTCATCGGAGCCCGCGATGGCCACCCGCATCGCGCCGTCGCGCAGCAGCGTCACACCGGCGTCACCGTTGTAGAGGCCCAGTCCGTAGTCGTTGGCCGTCACCAACACCGGACGCCCCGGATACCACTCCGACCAGATCGGGTCGCCGGTGATCTCCGCCAGCCATCGCTCGATCTGGTGGTTCCAGTACCGCACGCCATACGGGCCCCGGCGATGCGCACACAACAGCCGATGCTCGTCGAGTGATGCCAAGGCTGCATTCCGATTGTCGAGCACGGCTGCCTGGCGCAGCGCATTCGCCTGCGGCAGAACGACTCTCCGCAGATGCCCGGCCGGCTCTTCGGTGTCGATCCACTCGATGTGCTTGCCGCCCGCGCGCAGCACCTCGATGACCTGATCGGCATCGCCGGTCCGGATGGCCGACGCCAGCTTGCCGATCGACTCGCCGAACCGGTGCGATGTCGTCAACTCGGCGATGCGAGCACCGCCCAGTCCGTCGACGAGATCCGCGAGCACCGCACCTGCCTCCACCGACGCCAACTGGTCCGGATCACCGACCAGGATCAAACGCGCGTCGGGACGGACCGCCTCGAGCAATCGCGCCATCATCGTCATCGACACCATGGACGTCTCGTCGACAACGATCACGTCATGAGGTAACCGGTTGGCCCGGTTGTGCCGGAACCTCGCCGAGGTGTCCGGCTTGCTGCCGAGCAGGCGATGCAACGTCGTCGAGTGCAGGCCCGACAGCGCCTCCCGGTCCGTGGCATCCTCCAGCTTGTCGACCTGGAGTTGCACCGCCTCCTGCAGTCGGGCGGCGGCCTTGCCTGTCGGTGCCGCCAGCGCGATCCGCAGCTGTGTCCCGCTGGCCAGCAGCGCGAGCAGTCGCGCCACCGTCGTCGTCTTGCCTGTGCCCGGGCCGCCGGTGAGCACCGTCAACCCTTGTGCCAGAGCCACTTCCGCGGCGGCGCGCTGCTCCTCGAAGCCCCTCGGGAAGAGGCGGTCGATGTCGGTGGTGGCCTTTGCCGGTTTGGTGGCGATCAGGGTGAGGATGTCGTCGCACACCTGCTGCTCTTCGAGCCAGTACCGGTCGAGGTACAGCAGGTTGCCTTCGACCCGGAGCACAGGTGGCTGCCCGCTCAGCGGACTCTCCCGAATCGCCGCCAGCCAGGCGTCCACAGCAGGCCACGGCAGCCCCTCGACGCTGACCTGCTCCTCGACCGAGCGCACATCGAGGCACACCGATCCGTTCCGCAGCGCGCGCACCACCAGCGCCAGGGCAAGTGCCACCACGTCGTTGGTCTCGGACGCCATCGCGCTGAGGCGCTGTGCCACATGCACATCCGATGCATCGATGACCTCGGCATCGGAGAACGTCTGCAAGAGTCCGGTCGCGCTGACCGCCCGTCGCCACTCCACGCTCGTCATGCCACCACCCCGCCCGCGTCGAGAAGGTCGGACATCGAGGTGATGAGTGACGTGGGCGGCTGCCAACTGAACACCCCCGCCGGGTGTCCGTCGACCACCGGGGTGTCCGGTCCGCACATGCCGCGCAGGAACAGGTACATCACGCCGCCCAGATGTGTGTCCGGCAGGTATCGCGGCAACCGCCATCGCAGGAATCTGTGCAGCACAACGCTGTACAGCAGGGCCTGCAACGGGTAGTCGGAATGCAGCATCGCCTCGGTCAGCCTGGGGCGCGCGTAGTCCGCGGCAGTGAGCGGATGCTGATTCTGGTCGCCCAGCCAGTTGGTCTTGTAGTCGACGACGATGTACCGCTCACCGATCCGTAGCACCGCGTCGACCGAACCCGACAGATAGCCCTTGAGGGACTGCCCGCCCAGTGTCGCCCCCTTCAGTCGGTCCGCATACGGCGCGAGCGGGTCGTCCGTGGCGAGGTACTGCCCCACGAGCTCGCCGACGTCGGCGAGTCGGATCTGCGGTGCCGATCCCCGCAGATCCCCTCCCGCGAGCGGGAACTCGAAGTCCATCTCCCGCATCCGGTCGTGCAGACCAATCTGTCGCAGCGTCTGGCCGGCGGCGAGCGGACCCAGGGGAGTGTCGTGCATGGGCAGCATCGCGGCGGCCAGGTCGGCCGCCGCGACGTCGACCGGCCACCAGAGCGCGTGTTCGCGGATCTGCGCTTCCAACTCCGCCGCGAGATCGGGCGCGAACGGATCCGCGGTCTCCAGCACGGCGTGCACCAAGGTGCCGAACTTCGCGCCGCTCGGCAGGTCAGCCATCGGGGACGGCACATCCGTCCCCACCGCGGCGGTCACCAGTGGGATCTCGGCGGCCTCGTCGTCCAGCTCGACCACCTCGGGTTCACTACTCACCGGCGTCGACTCGCTCGCCCGGATCAGGCCGCTGTAGGAGGTGCGCCGCCACGCGGTGTCGATCGACCGGTGAAAGTGCCGGGCCTGCAGGGTGATCGACGTGTCATCCGACGGTGGCGACGGCAGGGGCTGCACGATCGACTCCTCGATCGCCGGCCCGTTGACCGCCTCCCACTCCTTGAATCTCGCCATCGCCTGGTCATCGGTGACCTTCACCGGCGAAACGATGTCCGGTATGACGGGCTCGCCGGGTGCACGGCCGCGGAGCAGACGCGACAGCCCGCCGGTGGGTTCGTCTCTCGACGGTGCCCACCACGCGACCACCTGCGCCTGCGCCCGTGTCATCGCCACGTACATCAGGCGGCTGTCGTCGCTGGCGTCTTCTTCGCGGCCCTGTTTCGCGACGGCGTTGAAGTCCGAGCTGTCCGGCCCACCGACATGCAGGCATCTGGTGTCACCCTCGTGGTACAGCACCAATTCGGGCTCGAACACGTTGTTGTTGAACGCGAACGGCAGATACACGACCGGGAACTGCAGGCCCTTCGCGACGAAGACCGTCATGACCTGGACGGCGGCCGCGTCGTTGTCGAGGCGGCGGGCGCGTTCGGCCGCACCGGTGCGATCCTCCCGCTGCGCGCGCAACCAGTCCCTCAGGGCCGGGAGCGTGAAGTGTTCGCGATGGGCGGCTTCCTGCAACAGCTGGGTCATGTGTGCGAGATCGGTCATCATCCTGTCGCCGTTCTGCCACGACAGCACCCGGTCGCCCATACCGTTGAGTTGGGCGGCTTCGAAGATCGCCGAGACACCGCGTTCGCGTGCATGACTTGCCCACTCCCGCAACGTCTCCGCGATGCGGTCGGTCAAACCGTCGCCGCCCCCGACGAGCGATTCGGCCGTTTCGCCGAAGAACATGGTCGCCGCGGCGGCCCGGACGATGCCGGGGCGGTGCGGCTGGTCGAAGGCTTCCAGCAGCGCCAGCCAGTCCTCGGCGGCGTCGGAGGTGAAGACGTCGGAGTCGCCGGTGTAGACCGCGGGGATGCCCGCCTCGCACAACGCGTGGTAGCAGACCCGGGCGTCGCGGTGCTTCTCCACGATCACCGCGATGTCGCCCGCGTGCAGCTTCTCACCGCCGAAAGTCGCGCCCGAGTCGAGCAGGACACCGATGTCGGCGGCCAGGTCCTTGGCGATGTGGTCGCGCAGTTGGTCGATGAGGATGACGTTGGTTCCGCTGCGGCCGAACGCATCCCGGCGCACCACCCGCAGCCGGAAGGGATCGGGGTTGGGCGCACCTGCCAGTCGGGTGCCCTGATGGTGGGCGGCGACGTCGTGCACGACGATCCGCTCGTGTCCGAGTTGGGCACCGCGCAGCACCGCCTGGAGACGATCGACCAGCGCGGCGTCGCTACGCCAGTTCGTGCCGAGCGTCATCTGCGTACCCGCGGTCGCGGATGCGGACAGGTAGGTGACGATGTCGCCGCCGCGGAACGCGTAGATGGCCTGTTTGGGATCGCCGATCAGGATCAGCGTGGATTGGCCGCTGAATGCCCGATCGATGACCTGCCACTGCACCGGATCGGTGTCCTGGAATTCGTCGACCATGACGATCGGCCAGCGGTTACGCATTCGCGAGCGGGCCGCCGAATCGCTGTCCTCCAGTGCGTCGGCGAGCCGGGTGAGCAGATCGTCGTACCCGAGAATTCCCCGCTGCCGCTTCCGCTTCTCGAGCTCGGCCTGGACGTCCGCGGCGAACCGGAGACACACGGCGGCCCGTGAATCGGGGTCGGGATCCTTCGGGCGCAGTTCGGTCGCCGGATGATTGACCACCTCACGGGCCAGTCGCAGGGCGTCGGGGTGAGCCAGCAGCGGGTTGTCCTTCTCGCGGCCGAAGTGCCGGAGGTAGAGGTCATCGGCGATCTCGGTGATCAACTCGTCGAGGCTTTCCACCAGTGTCACACCGCTGTCGGTGTCACCGGCCACGCCGAGCGATTTGAGCACCAGCTGGCAGAACTGATGTGTGGTCGCAATGGTCGCGGCGTCGAAAGCGGCAAGCGCGTCGCGCAGGCGACGCTGCCGCTCCTTTCGCTCGTCAGCGCTCGCGTCGAGCAGGTGCGCGATCACCTCGTTGTTGCCGGTCACCTCATGATCGTCGAAAGCGCGTACTGCGTCGACGATTTGACGGCGCACGCGGTCGCGCAGCTCCTGCGTTGCTGCGCGGCTGAACGTGATCAGCAGCATCTGGTCCAGCGTCGCCACGCCCTCGGCGATGTACCGAGTGACCAGACCCGCCAGTGCGAACGTCTTCCCCGTCCCCGCGCTGGCCTCCAGCACAGTGGTCGACCGCCGGGCGGGTAGATCCCCGACGTGATCGAACGGTTGCATGGTCATTCCAGCGCTCCGAGCATCGGTAGCCACAGCCGGCAGGCGTAGGCGTCGAGGCCGCGCTCGACGAGGTGCTTCAGCCACGTGCCTTTCCCGAAGGCCAACTGGTAGGCGGGCTCGTCCTCCTCACCCGGGTACCTCCCCGAACGCCACTTGAAGCCGGCCCGCTGTTCGGGATCTCGGTGGCCGTGTTTGGCCTCCGCCCACGCATAAGAGGTCTTGACGGGCAACGGCAGCGGTGCGCGGCGACCCTCGTCATACATCGCGACGAGATCGGCCAATAGCTCCACCGCGGGTCGCTCTGCCTTGGACAAGATCTCCACGCGCGGTGTGGTTCCCCTTGGCGGTCGTCCGATCGTGATGGCGCGCCACTCGCGTTGGGGTCGGTGAGCGATCAACGCCAGCAACGGAATCCACGGCTGAAGCAGATGGCGACCGTCGAGCTTGGAATAGGTCACCGACACGAGGCGGTCACCGTAGACCGGCGAGACGGTGCCGGTGAGCCTGCGCCCGCGGCCCAGGTCGATGTCAACGTCGACGGCGTCGGGTTGGGCGTCACGGTAGGGCCTGGCGGCGTCGGCGATCTCGGTGACCTGGTCGCGTATCTCGTTGGCCTTGCGCCACCCCAGGTTTCCCGGCGGAAGGGTGCCTCGACGCCATTCGGCCTGGCGCGCCTGGTCGGCATCCATGCCGCGCAACATGTCCTGAAGCATGCGGTCGCCGACGGTCCACTCCTCGAGGGCGTTGATGTCGACGGGCATTGCGTCCTCGACGCCGTCGACCTCCCAGGGCAGCGTGTAGTCCAGCGCGCGGAAGAACCCCTTGACCGGATCGCGGAAGAACGCAACGAGATCGGCGAGGACGACATCCTCGGCCGGGGGAGCGGGCAGCAGACCGGAGATGAACAACGGCCGTTCGGCGCGCTCGCCCGCGCGGGCCAGTGCGGCACGTTTCACGGTGGAGTCGAAGGTGAATGGTTCGCGGGGTATCAGCTTGCCGGGGATGACATTTCGAGTGTCGAAGGGCTGCAGCGGATGTTTGACGACAACCTCGCGTTCCTTGGTCTCGGTGGTCAGGTCGAGGGCGTCGAGGAGTTCGGCGAGCGGGACCGCGGGTGGACGCTCTTGGCCGGAGTATTCGTTGGCGCCGGTGTAGGTGATCACGAGCGATTCCGTGGCGGCGCCGATCGCGTCGAGCAGCAATTGCCGGTCCTCGGAACGGATATCGCGCTCACCGGTCATCGGAGCGCGGGCCAGGACGTCGTCGCCGTCGACCACTCCGAGCCTGGGGAACACCCCGTCGTCGAGTCCGACCAGGCACACCACCCGATGCGGTACGGACCGCATCGGCACCATCGTGCACACCGTCAGCGTGCCGGTGCGGAAGTTTGCGCGCGTCGGCCTGCCGGCGAGGTGGCGGTCGAGCAGCGCCTTGATGTCGGGGAGTCGCATGAGGCTGTCGGCGCGGGCGCCGGCGGTGGAGAGCACGTCGCCGAACTCGCGTTGCAGCTGGCTGGTCTGCCAGGCGTCATCGTCGCCGACCTTGGCGAGCAGATCGATGCCGTCGGCCAGTGACGTCAGCCAGTCACTGAGTGGCCTTGCACCGGTGAGTGATTCGACAGCGCGGTGTAACCGGTCGACGTACTCGGCGAGCTGTCCGGCGAGCTCGACGCGGTTGCTGCTGACGTCGTCGAGCGGGAGGGTGGTGTCGATCCAGGCGTGTGAGTCGTCGGACATCGCGACACCGGCGAGGACGCGGTCGACGCCGAAGCGCCAGGTGTTCTGGATGAAGTCGACACCGTAGGGCTTGCGGTGTTCGGTGTCGAAGCCCCAGCGGATGTTCGCCTGGCGGACCCAGCGGGTGATGTCCTCGAGGTTGTCGTCGGTGAAGCCGAAGCGGGCACGCACCGGCGCGGTCTGGGCGAGGTTGAGCACCTCGCTCGCGGTCGCCCGCCCCCCTGCGAGGGTGAGCAACTGCGACGCGACGCCGAGCAGTGGGTTGGTCTGCACGAGCGACCGGTCGGCCAGTCGCACCCGCAGTTGGTGGGCGGGGTGCACGCCCTTGATCATGTCGCCGAGGCCGAAGCCCGCGACGATCAGCGGCGCGTACGTCTCGATGTCCGGGCACATGACGAGGATGTCGCGTGGTTCGAGGGTCTGGTCGTCGGCGAGCAGGCCGAGCAGCACTTCGCGCAGGACATCGATCTGGCGGGCCGGGCCGTGACAGCTGTGCACCTGCACCGAGAGGTCGTCGGACCTCAGCGTGCGGCCCTGCGGGCGAACGGCGTTGGCGGTGATGTCGGATTGCAGCCAACCGAGCAGTGTCTCGGGATGGGCAGCGCCGCCGAGATATTCGTCGGTCCGCGGATCGGCGGGCAGGCTGCGCTGCAGCTCGCGCAGATCGCGTCCGAGCGTCGCCAGCAGCGGGTGGTGGACGCTTCGGTGGGTGGTGTCGTCACGACGGGGGATGGCTCCGTGGTCGCCGGCGAGCGATGTCCACAGGTCGTCGCTGGGGTGCGGCAGCCACAGGTGCAGGTCGTGGTGGGTGGCCAGCGCGTCGAGCAGTTCGATCTCGGTGCTCGGCAACCGCGTGTGGCCGAACAGGGAGATGCGCTGTGGCAGGTCGGTGGGGGACTCCCGCAGTGCGGCAAGGGTTTTGGCGTGACGGACGTGGGGCGGGTCGGCGTCGATGCGGTTCACCAGGGCGCGCCAGAGGGGCGGCTGCCACAGCAGGTCGTCATCGATGCCGCCGTCCGCACCGTTCTCCCAGTCGATGAGCAGGTGCGGACGTTGGCGGGCGTAGGACGCGAAGAGTCCGGCGAGCCGTCGCGCGACCGAGTAGCGCCTGCCCTGCCGAAGTTCGCGTTCGTCACCCGATTCGAAGTGGCCGAGGTGGGTCGACAGAGTCTTGCACCAGGGCTGATCGCAGCTTTCGTCGATGACGTCCAACAGCGGCCAGACCATCGCGTCGGGCGTCCACGGATCGTCGCGGTCGGTGCCGCTGATCTCGGCGATCAACGAGTAGGGGTTGCGGAACGCGATGCCTGCGCACACGCCGTCGGCGCCGCTGCCGCGACCGAGGACGTGCGAGAGCCGCTGGCTGAGCCAGCGTTCGACGCCCTTGGCGGGGACGATGACGACTTCCTGGGCGAACGGGTCGGGCAGGGGGTTCGAGAGCAGGGCGCCGAGACCGTCGGCCAGCAGATCGGTGCGCTCAGCACGGTGCAGGTGCAGTGCCATCAGCGTCCACTGTAGGAGGCTGCGGACACTCTCAGGTGCTGTTGCGCCCGATGATCAAATCCTTGAGTTCGGCGATGTGTTCTTCGACCGTGCGGAAGCCGACGCGTGTCTCCTGTCGGAGGTCGGCGAGCCCGGACTCGACCGCTGTCAGCCGTGTCTCAACCGAGGTCAATCGCTGCGAGTGCTCCCGCTGATTCGCCCCAAGGGCGTTGACGGCCGACAACACCGCGCGGTAGTCGGCCTGCGAAGCCTCGAGAGCCGCTACTCGCGCCTCAAGATCCTCCAGAGTGGCCACTGCAACATCCTATGGCGGCGACGACGAACCGGCCTTCGGAAGCGTCGAGGCTGTGGACAACTCAGACGAGCATGATTCGGTCGCCGCCTTCGACCAGGCGCTTCAACTCGTCGACGACGCGCCCGAGTTCGTCGACCATCCAGCTGTCCAGACCGCGCTTGCGGTACGCGTCGAGCAGTCCGCCGTAGTACCAGAGGTGATCGCGCGGGTCCTTCACGGTGAAGCGCTCCCACAGCTTGGGGCCGTGTACGTGGTAATCCCGCAGCATTGACCGGGCGTTGTCGAGCTTGTCGGCGACCGAAACCAGCAGCGTGTCCGTGCCGACCTGTGCAAGGTGCTCGACATAGGCCGTCTTGCGTTCGCGCCACGGCGGTTTCGGCTCGACGTCGGTGTCACTGCACTCCTTGACGATGGTGGCGACGCCGTCACCGAAGTTCTTCCGGATCTCATCCAGCGTCGGCGGGCCGCCGGCGTCCTCGACACAGTCGTGCAGCAGCGCCGCGATGGCCTGATCTTCGGAGCCGTCGTCGTTGATCACCAGACCGGCCACCGACAGCAGGTGCCCGAGGTAGGGGATGTTCCCGCCCTTGCGGACCTGGTTGTGATGCTTCAGCTCGGCGTACACGAGGGCCTTGGAGAACTGGCCGGTCAGCTTGGGTGTCGAGGTCTGTTCACTCACGTCAACCGCGGGTGATCTTGTTGGAGTCGGTGGTGTTGATCTGCGGATCGCCCGAGAGATAGACGATTTCGTTGTCGAAGCCCGAGGCGCTGATCGCGTTGGCGCTGTCGACGGTGATCTTGTTCTCGACGCCGGACACCGAGACGGTGCCGCAGTTACCGGTCAGCGTGACCGTGTTGTTGACGCCGCTGATGTTCACGTCGCCGTTTTGGCAGACGACCGTTTTCGTCTCGTCGATCCCCGAGACACTCGCCGGGGCGTCGGCCGTCGCGGTCTGTTCGGTGTCCTCGCTCGGCAGGCCCGTGATGTCCGGGAAGCTCGGGAAGGTGATCGTCGGCGGGACGAACGTCCGCGTGTTGTCCGGGTTGTCGACCGATCCGCCGCCGCCCGCCACGCCCGACTCCTCGATCGTCGACGACATCAGCGACACCACCACGCCGATGCCGGCGAGGATGACGAACACGAGCGCGATGAGCCCGATGACGACTCCGACCGGAACGCCGGCTTTCTTCTGGATCGGTGTGTAGTGCGTGCCGAACGGCGGCTGGTACGGATCGCCGTAGGGCTGCTGACCATAGTTCGGCTGGCCGTAAGGCTGTTGACCATAGGACGGCGGGCTTCCGTACGCCGGCGGCGGTAAGCCATAGGCCGGTGGCGGCAGCTGCGACGATGGGTTCACCCCTTCGCCGTATTGGGGCTGCTCGGTGCCCAGTTCCCGCGCCCCGTATGCGGCCGCTGACTGCTCGAGCTGCCGAATGCGTTCCTCGGGGTCGTCCGGGGAGGTCATGGGCAGATCCTGACATATCGGGATGACGTGCGGGCGGCGAAGCAACCACGCCGGGTAACTTCATTCCCATGTCGCCGAGCCTCAAGGAACGTATGCAGGCATCGAGGTGGATCACGATCGCGTTCGCCGTGCTCGCGGTGGCGCTGCTCGGCGCCGCGGTGGTCCTCGTCATCAAGCCCCGGCTGTCGGGAACGTCGACAGCGCCATCCACCGAGGCCTCGGCGCCCAGCTCGCCGGCGCCCACCTCGCCGGTCGCGCCGCCCTGCGGCGAGGCCGAAGGCTTGGTCAACTCCATGTCCACCCGCGACAAGCTCGCCCAGCTGCTGATGGTCGGGGTGACCGGCGCCGAGGACGCCCGCGCCGTCGCCGCCGACCACCGCATCGGCGGCATCATGATCGGAAGCTGGACCGACCTGTCGATGCTGCAGGACGGATCCCTGCCCGCGATCGCCGCCTCGACGGGTCCGCTGCCGCTGGCCGTCAGCGTCGACGAGGAAGGTGGCCGCGTGTCACGGCTGGCGACGATCATCGGCGAGCAGCCGTCGCCGCGCGTCCTGGCCGCCACCACTTCGCCCGACGAGGTGTACGCCATCGCCTTCGAGCGGGGCGCCGCGATGAAACAGCTCGGCATCACAGTCGATTTCGCCCCGGTGGTCGACGTGACCGACGCCCCCGACGACACCGTCATCGGGGACCGTTCCTTCGGCTCCGACGCCGAAACCGTCACCGCCTACGCCGGTGCGTACGCGCGCGGACTGCGCGACGCCGGAGTGCTTCCGGTGCTCAAGCATTTCCCCGGGCACGGCCACGGCTCGGGTGATTCACACACCGGCGGCGTGACCGTCCCGCCGATCGAGCAACTGCAGACCGACGACCTGATCCCGTACCGGGCGCTGACGACGCAGCATCCGGTCGCCGTGATGCTCGGTCACGTGCAGGTGCCGGGCCTGACGGGCACCGATCAGGCCAGCCTGTCCAAGCCGGCATACGACCTGCTGCGATCCGGGGGCTACGGCGGCCCGCCGTTCACCGGCCTGGTGTACACCGACGACCTGTCCAGCATGGCTGCGATCAACGAGCAGTACGGTGTGCCGGAGGCGGTGCTGCGCGCGTTGCAGGCCGGCGCCGACGTCGCGCTGTGGATCACCACCGACGAGGTGCCCGCGGTATTGGATTCGCTTGAACAGGCGGTCAATTCGGGACAGCTGAGCATGGACCGCGTCAACGAGGCGGCGACGCGGGTGGCTGCGTCGAAGAGTTCGACGCCAAACTGCGGGGGCTGACTTTCGTTTGCCGTGTCGCGAGACCGGCAACCCATGCTTCATGGTCGGAAAGCTGCGCTCCACCGTCATCGACTGCCGGGAGCCGCATCAGCTGGCTACCTTCTACGCGGGCGTTCTCGGCGGCAGCCTCCATGAGGAGGACGACACCTGGGTGGTGCTGACAGACCCAACGGGGCGTCGGCTGGCCTTTCAGCTATCGCCAGAGCACGATCCCCCGCGGTTCCCGGACCCACATGGTTCCCAACAGTTCCACCTGGACATAGCCGTCGATGACGTCGATGCCGCCGAGCGTGAAGTCCTTGGGCTGGGCGCGACTCGGGTGGGCGACGCCGTCGAGGACGACCAGTTTCGGGTGTACCGCGACCCTGCCGGTCACCCGTTCTGTCTGGTGTGGGGAGTGACCGATTAGCAAAAGTGACAAAAGCCTGACGAGCGGCGTTTCGCACCGCGGAAAGGTGTACTCAGGAGATGTGGTGACACCGGGTTTCATCGCCATCGGGAGCGGTCCCGCGGGGGTGAGCGCGGCGGAGACGTTCCGCAGCAAGCACCCCGGCATTCCGGTGCGCATCCTGACCGTCGAATCTGCGCTTCCCTACGCCAAGCCGCCACTGAGCAAGGGCTATCTCTGCGGCCGTGAGGACCGCCGCGAGTTGCACAGCGCCGGCTGGTTCGACCGCAACAACGTCGACCTCATTCGCGGCGTCACCGTCGACCACATCGACACCGACTGCCAAGAGGTGGTTACTGCGGGCGGGCAGCGCTACCCGTACTGGCATCTCGTCGTCGCGTCGGGTGCGAGGCCGATCAGGCTGACGATCCCCGGCGCCGAGTCCGCGCTCACGCTGCGGTCGTTCAGCGATGCGGTTGCGCTGAAGATGGCGGCCCGATACGCAGACTCGGCAGTCGTCATCGGCGGCGGCCTGATCGGCTGCGAAGCCGCCGCCGCGCTGGCGACCGGGGGTGTGAAAACCGCGCTGGTGGCCCCGGAAACCGTTCCCCTGCAACGACGGTTCGGTGTCGAGGTCGGCGAGCGTGTGGTGAAGATTCTCGCCGACAACGGGGTCGGCTTCGTCGGTGGGACCAAAGTCGCCGAAATCGACGGCTCGGGCGTGGTGCTCGACGACGGCACGGCGGTCCAGGCCGACCTCGTCGTCTCCGCCAATGGTGTGCGGCCCGACATCCGGCTGGCCGAATCCGCCGGATTGGAGACCCGCGACGGGCGCATCGTGGTCGACGAGCACATGCACGCGTCGGCGCGCAACGTCTACGCCGCGGGTGACGTCGCCCTTGCCCACAATGTCACCGCAGGGCGCCGCATCCCCGCCGAGCACTGGCGCGATGCCGCGCAGGAGGGGCTCGTCGCGGGACTCACGGCCGCCGGCTTCTCAGCCGCCTGGGATCAAGTTCCCGGATTTACGTCCATCATCGGCGATTCGGTGTTCAAGTACCGCGGCTGGGGCAGCTACGAAACGTGTCGGCTTGTCGACCACCACGACGGGTTCACGGTCTGGTACGAGTCCGACGGCGAGGTCGTCGGGGTGCTGACGCTCAACGCGGACGAGGACCTCCGTCACGCGGAAGAACTGCTGCGCGCGTAGCGATTACAGCCAGTCCCGGGATCAGCATGGGCACTCGCTGCCGGTACTCGGCGTAGCGTGCTCCCAGCGCCGCCGTCAGATCGTGCTCTTCGAGCTGCAGGGCGAGCAGGATGTATCCCGTCATCACCGCCGCGAACAGCAGATGACCCGCAGACATCGTCGGGGCCGCCCAGAACGCGATGAGGAAGCCCAGCATCAACGGATGGCGCACCACCCGGTACAACAGCGTCACCCGGAAACCGGTCTCCGCGGATGGCCGCGCCCGCCAGGCCGTGAACACCTGTTTCAGCCCGAACAGCTCGAAGTGGTTGATCATGAAGGTCGACGCCAGCACCATCGCCCAGCCCAGCCAGAACATCGTCCACACCGCGAGACGCGCGGGCTGCCACGTCACGTCCCAGACAACCGCGGGCAGTTCGCGCCACTGCCAAAACATCAGGACGAGAACGAGACTCGCGATCAGCACGTAGGTGCTGCGTTCGATGGGCGCCGGCACGATGCGCGTCCACCATCGCTTGAACGCCGGACGGGCCATGACGCTGTGCTGCACCGCGAACAGCGTCACGAGGACGATGTCGATCGGTACCGCCCAGCCAGCAGCGGCGACGAGAGCGTTGTCGACACTGCGTGGCACGGCGAGGCCACCGACGAAACCGATCAGGTACAGGAAGACGACGAGAAACAGGGTGTAGCAGAGTGTGCCGTAGACGACGGCGATGGTTCGTTTCATGGTTCGACTCTTCGCCGCAGGGCTGCGCAGGCGCGTGAGGCGGATGCCTCAACTTTCAGCGACCAGACCGTGCTCGAGGGCATACATGCTGGCGCCGATCCGGTTCGAGACGCCGATCTTGGTGTACGTGCGTTCCACGTGATTGCGGACCGTCTTCTCGCTGAGGACCAGTTTGGCCGCGATCTCCCTGTTGCTGACCCCTTGCGCGACGAGCCTCAGCACCTCGACCTCCCGCGCTGTGAGCCCGTGCGGGCGCGCTTTCGGCTTCGCCGGCGCGTGACCGGAGGCGTAAAGCACGGCGTCGGCGGCCACCGAGTCCAGTTCCCCGTCGCGGACCCGTTCACGCAGGCGGCGTGCCGCACCGGCGGGCCCGAGCGCCTCGCGGTAGGGCCGCGGTTCCAGTGCGCTCTGATAGCTCACCGCACACGCCAACAACCGGTCGGGCATCGTCAACTGTCGCGCGGCCAGCCCACGCGGATACCCGGAGCCGTCGAGGCATTCGTGATGGTTGGTGGCGACGGCCGCGACGTCCTTCAGGCCGGGTACCCGGGACAGGATGCGCTCGGACAGATAGGGGTGCAGCCGCATGCGCTCGAACTCCGCCATGGTCAAATCGCTTGACTTGGACCAGATCTGATTGGACACGCCGATGCGGCCGATGTCGTGTACCCAGGCGGCGCGTCGGGTCAACGTCACGGCGTCCTCGTCCAATCCCGCGGCGACGGCGGCATCGGCCGCAAGCTGTGCGACCGCGCGTGAATGCCCGAGGGTGAACGGGCATTTGAGGTCGACGAAATCGCCGAGCGCCATCAGCAGCGAGTCCAGCGAGGGCCCGTCGAGGCGGGTGTTGCGGTCGGGCGCATGCTGCAGCGCGGTGGCCCATACGTCACCCGCCGACGGTACGGCGAGCACTCCCGACGGGTCGGCGACGAACGCGTCGACGACTGCGGGATCGAACTGCCCACCGCGCCGGCTGCGTGCCATCGCGACCGCCCCGTCGGTGCCGTATTCGCGTTGATGCACCTCGACCATGTCGGCGAGCTGGGCGACACGCATTTCGATCGGGATGGCTTCGCCTGCAGAGCCGGTCGGCAGCCCGCCGCCGTCGAATCGCTCGAAGGTGAACCGCAGCGCGGTCTGCACGTCGTCGGCCAGCCCGATCCGCTGGGCCAGCAGCGCCGCCGAGGTGCAATGCGAGTGGATGAGTTGCGAAATGTGGCCCCGCGCATTGGCGTACAGGGTCGCAGCGGTCTTCAGTCGCGACAGCAGGGATTCACCACGGCCGACGTTGGTGAGCAGGAATCGTTGATACGGCAGGCCCGACCAGTCGACGAGATACGAGCCGCGGCGCACCGCGATGTCGTCGCCGAACCACCGCGCATACTCGTGCGAGTCGGCGTGACAGCCGATCCACATGATCAGCGTCGCGTAGTAGATGCAATCGCGCTGGGCGGCAGTGAGTCCCAGACGGTCGGCGATCCGCGTCGCGATGAGCGCCGACCGCAGCATGTGCTCGGCGGGCTGCCCCAACCCGAGGTCGATGGCCACCGACAGCGCCGCCACCACTTCCGCGCGGGTCGGAAGGGCTGGCGACGACTGCCGAGGGGGCATGTGCCGATTCTGCGCTGTCGTCATCGCTTGGTCAGCTGGAAAGGTCAAGACGGTCGCCGTCGCGATGCCGGGCGACGTCGAACGCCTCGAAACGGCCCTGCGCGACGACGCAGATACCGCGCTGGGGTAATTGGAAGTCGGCCAGGTTGCCCTGGACGGGGTGGGGTCCGACGGGTCCGAGGTCCTCGCCCTTGACGACGGCGCTGGAGTCGGCGACCGCCCACACCCGTCGCGGAGCGATGCGGAATTCCTGGCCGTTGGGCAGGTGGCCGGTGAGCTTGATGCGGCCGATGCCCAGCAGCGGGCCGACGATCGGGCTCATCGCGGCGAGCACTGTGCGGCTGCGCGCCATCGTCGCGGGCAGCGTCGAGCCGACGGCGCTCATCAGTCGTGTCGCGGGTGTGGTCGTGATGTCGACGCGCCAATCCAGCACGCCGTCAATGGAAATCGCCAGCGACCACGGGGTGACCCAGCGCGACGTGATGTCGCTGACGACCGGGTCGACTGGGGTCGCCGAGCTGAAGTAGCGCGAGCAGCTCTGCGGGCCGGGTGTGGTCGCGTAGAACGTCCACACGCCGTCCGGGGTGCGATGCCACACCGACAGGTAGGCGGGGGAGAAGGACGTCTCGGGGAAGTCGCGGAAGGCGAGATAGTGCCCGTTGGCGAAGGGCAGGCCCATGACGCCGAAGCCGACGACGCGTTCCTCGTCTCCGTCGGGCAGGGGCATGGTCTTGGAGGCGGTCGCGGCCGCTTCAGGTGTGGTGGTCATGACTGTCATCATTTGTTGGCAGCGGGGGCAGCCACATGGGGCAATTGCCCCAAGTTCATCCCCGCGAGCAGACGCGAGAACCCCCAAATTAGGCGCCAGCAGGGGGTGTATGCGTCTGCTCGCCGGGCTGACCTCAGCCGCGAAAGCCCTCCAGGGACACTTGTCGAGCAGCCAAGCTACGAGCGACGATCGGCCAAATCACCAAGCGGGGCAGGCAAATAATGCTAGGTATTGCGGATGAGCGATTCACCGCAGTCGGTGGTCCGTAGATTCTTCGCTGCGTGGGCGAAGCCCGGTGCTGACGAATTGGCCAGCTTCTTTCACGACGCCGCCGAATGGCACGACGGTCCGCAGGGCGTACGCCCCGGCGCATCGGCGATCGGGGCCGAGCTCTACTCCCAACTCTCGGCAGTCGGTGGTGTGCGTGTTGACGTCAAGACGCTGGTCAGCGACGGCCGGACCGTCATGGTCGAACAGTTCAGCAACTCGACTGTCAACGGCAAGCCCGTGGCTGCGGTGGTCATGGCGGTATTCGAGTTCGACGGAGACGGCCGAATCATGCAGTGGCGTGAGGCCTATGACCTCGAGTCTGTGCTGAAGCAGATCACCGACGCGACGGCGCGACAGTAATCGGCGCCACCTAGCCCCGGAAACCCGCCAACACCGCGCCCACGCCCAGCTTCCAGCGCCGCTCGACTGACGGCCCCGTCGGCCCTAGCCAGCGGCCCAGCTCCTGCACCGCCAAACCCTGCGCCAACGCGAGCAGCACGTGCGCGATGTCGGTGACATCTCCCGACAGCAGTCCCGCATCTGCGCAGCGCTGGATCCGGCCGATGAACACCTCGCGCACCGACGCGCCTGCCGCCAGCTCGTCGGGTCCGGGTTCGAAGTCCATGAACGGTCGCGAGAACATCACCTGCGCCAGCCGCGGGTACGCCCGGCAGAAGAGCCGGAACACCGGCACCAGCCGTTCCAGGTCGGCCAGCGGGTCGTCGCTCACCGGGACCTTGGCCAGCTCGGCCCCGAGCAGCCGAAACCCCTCGAAGAACATCGCCCGCACCAGGCCGGCCTTGTCGACGAACAACTCGTAGACCGCAGGGACCGACGTCCCGGCCCGCTCGGCGACCCGGCGCGTGGTGAAGCCGGTGAAGCCGTCCTCGGCGAGCGTCGCGATCGCGACCTCGAGCAGATGCTCGCGAAGTTCCGGCGTGCGTTGCTTGGCCCTCGGCATCTCAGCCTCCTAGCCGAGACTGAATTCCGTTGCCAATCCGTCGATTCCGGCCCGGATCGCCTGCAGCGCCGATTCGCGCGCCTTCAGTTTGGTCGCCACGTGGGAGCCGGTGTGCAACTGCGCCGCCGCAGCGGCGGCTTCCTGCGCCCTGGCGAGAACCTGGTCTTTCTCGACGATCTCGTCCAGCCAGCCCGCCGTGATCGTCTCGTCGCCGACGTAGATCGACGCCAGCGCCGCGCCGCGATGGAACGCCGCCGGCGTCAACCGCATCCGCATGATCTCGATCGCGGAGATCGGAATCGTCATCCCGATCGCCACCTCGATCGCCTGACACTTGGTCTTCGGCTGCCCGACGCGATGGTCGCCCGACAGCAGCAGGAAGGATCCCATCGCGATGGCCGAACCCGTCGCGGCCATGATCACCGGCGCGGGGAACGTCAGGCACCGCACCGACAACTCGAAGCCGCCGGCGAGCATGTCATGCGCGGCCTTCGCGTCGCCGGACTGGAACACCGCGAGGTCGAACCCGCCGCTGAACACCCGATCGTTGCCCGCCAGTACTACGGCCTTCGCGGCGTCCTTCTCCGCGCGGTCCAGGGCCTCGTTGATCGCGGCCTGCATGTCCGGACCCAGGACGTTGACCTTGCCGTCGTCCATGGTGATCGTCGCGACTGAATCATTGATTTCGTAGCCAACTGGGCTGGTCATCGCCTCTCCTTTGAGTACGTCAAGAATTTGGATCGATGTTACGTAACAGTGTTACGAAATCCAACCCGGGCACCGGCGAGTGGAGTAGTCGATTACGCACGACGCCCGACGGCCACCGTTGTAGGTTTGTTTCAGCCCGGCAGCGTAGGGGGCGGTACCGGGCTCCTAAAGCTTCAGTCGCACAGGCCCGCGCTAGCCGAGATCGCGTCGGTGCCTCGGCCGTCCGTTGATCACCTGGGTGTGCGCCTCATCGTCGTCATAGTTCGCATCGTCGTTGTGGACGACGTCCTGGGGAACCGGCCCATTGAACTGCGCTTCGCGCGGGGGCGTGATGAACGGCACCTCCTGCGGGCCGGTGCTGAACGGCACCTGACGCGGCGGCGTGTTGAACGGGATTTCGCGCGGGGGCGCGGGGCGCGGTGGCTGCGGCGCCGGTTGTTCAGTAGGGGATTTCACCTTGGCGGTCGTGAGGCGCTCGCGCATCTTGTCGGCCGCGGTGCGGACCCTGTTGATCTCGCTGCGCAGCACCTCTTCGCGGCTCTCGCTGGTGGCGTAGTGGTAGTAGGTCAACAGGTTTCGCAGCAGCTCGAGCTTCTGCTTCTCCTGTCGCGCGAGATCATGCGTCGTCAGCAGCTCCAGGCGTTCGACGGGATGCAGTGTGGCCCAGTCCAATACGGCTGCGGACCGGAACTGGCGACCGGCGCGCTTGGATCCCTTGGTCGTCGGCTGATCGGAGTAGGTGACCGCACCGTCGAACCGCGACGCAATGGTCTCTCCGAGCTCGCGGCGGTCCAGCGCCGAATCCCACACAATGCGAAATTCCTGCGACGGCGCCAGATACGGGATCTCCGCGGGCAGATTGAGCGGGACGATGTCGACGTAGCGATCCTCGTAGACGTTCTCGTACTTGCCGACGGTGGGAGGGTGGGCCCACTCGAATCGGATGCCGTACGCCGGTGTCTGACCGAAGTTCCTGACGACGAGTTCGACGAGGTGCCAGTCGTGGGCGGCGGGCTCCATGAACATCGCCACGTTCGGCTGCATGAGCTCTTCGGCGTGTGCTCTGGCCCGCTGGTATGCCCGCCACGCGTAGATCAACGCCGCGACGAGCACCATGACGGCCACCCAGGCGGCCAGTGCAATCCACCCGTGGGCCGAGACGTCGGTCACCTGCAGTGCCCGGAGGTCGGTTTCCACGTCCCGGTGTATATCACGGTCCGCGCGCCGCTACCGCATCAGAGAAATTTGCATCAACGTCATTTGCTGGAAAACCCCAGGAAGGTGGGTAAGCAGAGACGGGAGTGCTTATAGAGGCTTACGGCTACCTTGCCAGCTACGGCAACGGAACCTGGATGCCGGGACCGCCCGGCTCGCCGTGCAGCTCGATGAATTCGGGCACACAAGATGGGCGTCGACGGAAGGGGCGGGACGTCCGATTCGTTCGGTGCTGCCGGCGCGCGGTGTTCGGTCCACTGATCGCCTTCCCAATAGCGTTGGCAGTCACCGCCGTCGGGATCGGGTACCAGCCTGCGGACGTGGGGTCGTCATCGCGTCAGACGGGGTTAACCGCCCATCAACATGCGCCACTGATCCAGATTGCTAGCCCGGTATACATAATTCGTGCGCTTGACCTCCGACAGGGCCGCGCTGGGCTCCTGCGAATACCAGTGGCCAGGAAAGACTGTCGGATCGCCAGAAAGCTGTGCCAGCGCCTGCAGACTGCGGAACATCTCGTCGACGTCGCCGCCCGGGAAGTCGGTGCGCCCGCAGCCCTCCAGGAACAGTGTGTCGCCCGCGACGAGTCGGCCGTCGAGCAGGAAGCACTGGCTGCCGGGGGTGTGGCCGGGAGTATGCAGAAGCTCGATGTCGATGTCTCCGACCTTGACCACATCACCGTGCTGATGGTCCGTCAGCTCGCTGCGGGCGATGCCCGTGACACGTGAAACCCATTCAGCCTCAACACTATTGACGTGGACGGGTACGCTGACCCGCTCCAACAGCTCGGCGAGACCTTTCAGTTCGAAGCCCATCATCGAGCCGCCGACGTGGTCGGGGTGGTGATGGCTGACCAGTACGCCGGACAGGTGCATGCCGTCGGCCTCCAGCGCGTCGACCAGATCACCGGCGGCATACGCCGGATCGACGACGACGCAGTCGCCGGTCTCGCGGTCGCCGATCAGGTAGGCGAAGTTGCGCATCTGCTCGGCGATCATGTCGCCGGCGGCGAAATCCCTGCCGGACAGCAGCTGGCGGAAGTACAGGCGGTCGGTCATGCCGTAAGACTATTCAGTCGTTGCCGCGCAGCCGCACCATGCGGGTGGTGCTGCTTTCGTCGAGCTCGGCCACCTCGGCGCGGGAGCGCAGGAAATCGCTGAACGAGCGGAATCCCAGCGACTTCTCCGAGAACGACGGATCCATCCGCTTCATCTGCGCCTTGACCGCGGAGTTGTGCAGCCAGTCGGCGTCGTCCTTCTCGTGACCGATCCGCAGCGCCCGTTCAAGCAAAGCGGTCGCGGCGGCCTGCGGATCGGGTGCATCTGGCTCGGTCTCACCTTCGGCCGCCTTCTTGCGGGGCTTCTTCTTGGGCGGCTCGGTCACCGGCACACCCGGCAGCGCGTCGTAGGTGACGAACTCATCGCAGGCGGCGGTCAGCGACTTGCTGATCGAACCGGTGATCCCAATGCCGACGACGTAGCGGCCCAGGCGCTTGCAGCGTTGGGCCAGCGGGATGTAGTCGGAGTCCCCGGCCACGATGACGACGTGGGTGAGGTCGGGCAGCCGGAACATGTCCTCAACCGCGTCGACCGCCAGCCGGATGTCGGCACCGTTCTTGGCGTAAGCGGCGGCGGGAAACAGCTGAACCAGGTCGACGGCGCGGCCGACGAGTTGGCCCTGGTATTCGGCGTTGACGTCGGCCGACCAGTCCGCGTAGGCGCGCGTCAACACCAGCGTGCCGAACGAGGACGCGAAGTCGATGATCGCGCTGACGTCGACGGTCGCCTCGGTGAGCCGGCCGGGTTTGGTGTGAAATCCGGCGGCTTTGTCCTTCTGGAACGAGCTTCGACCGTGTATCTGGTCGTAGCGGGAGATGACGATGTTGTCGAAGTCGAGGTAGACGGCCACGCGCGGGGCGCCGGGTTCGGTCACTTGTACGTCCTATCACCACCAGCGGTTTGGCGAGCGTATCGCGGAGAATGTACCCTCTTTAAGGCCCACGACGAGACTGTCGGGGCAGGCCCCCTTAGCTCAGTCGGTAGAGCGTTTCCATGGTAAGGAAAAGGTCAACGGTTCGATTCCGTTAGGGGGCTCGGTGGACGGACCGGTTCGCCGGACTGGACTATCGGGGCGGTGTAGCTCAGCTGGTTAGAGCGCACGACTCATAATCGTGAGGTCGGGGGATCGAGTCCCCCCACCGCTACAAGACGTTAGAACCGCAAGACGAAGGACAAGAAGTGGCCTCCAGTACTGACGTACGGCCCAAGATCACCTTGGCGTGCGAGGTGTGCAAGCACCGCAACTACATCACGAAGAAGAACCGTCGCAACGATCCCGACCGGCTCGAGATCAAGAAGTTCTGCCCGAACTGCGGCAAGCACCAGGCGCACAAGGAATCGCGCTAGCGATCCCTAATCCGTGGGCGCTCGCCCCGGGTGACGGATAGGTCCACTGTGGCGCTGTCAGAGCAGATCGTCGGGATGCACTACCGCTATCCCGACCACTACGTCGTCGGGCGAGAGAAGCTGCGCGAGTACGCCGTCGCGGTGAAGAACGAGCACCCCGCGCACCACGACGAAGACGTCGCTGCGCAGCTTGGCCACTCCGCGATTCCGGCGCCGTTGACGTTCATCTCGGTGTTCGGCTACATGGCGCAGTTGGCATTCTTCGAAAACGCCAACATCGGCATCAGCGACATGAAGATCGTGCAGGTCGACCAGACGTTGAAGTTCCGCAAGCCGATTCATGCCGGCGACACGCTCTTCTGCGACGTCTACGTGGACTCCGTCCGGCAGGCGCACGGCGCCGACATCATCGTGACCAAGAACGTCGTCACCGACGACAAAGGCGAAATTGTCCAGGAGTCGTACACGACCCTGGCGGGGCGAACCGGGGAAGAAGGAGAAGAGGGTTTCAGCGATGGCACTGCGTGAGTTCGATTCGGTGAAGGTGGGCGACCTGCTTCCCGAAAAGACGATTCCCCTGACCCGAGGTGACCTGGTGAATTACGCCGGAGTGTCCGGCGATCTGAACCCCATCCACTGGGACGACGAGATCGCCAAGCAGGTCGGTCTGGACACCGCGATCGCGCACGGCATGCTCACCATGGGACTCGGCGGCGGATACGTCACCTCCTGGGTCGGCGACCCGGCGGCGGTCACCGAATACAACGTGCGTTTCACCGCGGTGGTGCCGGTTCCCAACGACGGCGTCGGCGCTGAAATCGTGTTCAATGGAAGGGTGAAATCCGTTGAGCCCGAAACGAAGTCGGTAACGATTGCGTTAACTGCCACCGCTGGCGGTAAGAAGATCTTCGGTCGCGCCGTCGCCACCGCGAAGCTGGCATGACCGATGGCGCTTAAGACAGACATCCGGGGGATGGTCTGGGAATACCCCGACACCTTTGTGGTGGGCCGGGAGCAGGTCCGCCAGTACGCCAAGGCGGTGAAGTCGGCCGCACCCGCCACCGTCGACGAGGTCGCGGCAGCGGAGCTCGGGCACGACGCCCTCATCGCGCCGCTGACCTTCGCGTCGATCTTCGCGGTGATGATCCAGAACCATTTCTTCCAGCACGTGGACGTCGGCCTGGAGACCATGCAGATCGTTCAGGTCGACCAGAAGTTCTTCTTTCACCGGCCGATCAAGGTCGGGGACGAGCTGAGGGGAACCATGCACATCGAGTCGGTGGTCGAGAAGTTCGGCGCCGACATCGTCACCACCCGCAACGTCTGCGCAGAGCTGGACGGCACGATCGTGATGGAGGCGTTCACCACCCTGATGGGCCATGAGGGCGACAACTCGATCTCGGTGAAATGGGACCCGGAGACGGGGCAGGTCGTCCGCACAGCTGGCAGCGAGAACGGCCACGTAGCGGATTAGTACCTCACGTGGGTGGCGCGCTACACTCGCTACTCGGGGTTTCCCCAGTCCAGCGCGCTGTCCGTCGGTTTCAGATCGACCGAACGGGGAGCGCGCGGTTTGTGTGAGCCCCGGAAACCGGCGATATCGCAGCGCCAGCGGTGTCAAGGTAAAGGGGCGTAGCTCAACTGGCAGAGCAGCGGTCTCCAAAACCGCAGGTTGCAGGTTCAAGTCCTGTCGCCCCTGCTCAACTGAATACTCGACACGGCGTGGACACTGGAAGGTGTCCACACAACTAGACGACCAGAACAAGGAAGGCATGCGGTGAGCGACGAGCGTGATCGTGACGGCTCCGCAGGGTCCGACGACACCGGCGGCAGCGGCGCGGTCGTAACCCGGCCTACTCGGCCCAGCGGCAAGCGGTCGCGCCGCGTAGCCAGCGGCGAGAACGTCAGCAGCGCCGTCGACCTGGAAACCGGCACCGAGGCGTCGCCGACCAAGAACGGCTCGGGCACGGCTAAGAAGACGGCCAAGAAGCGCGGCGACGGCTCCTCGAGCAACCCGTTCCTGTATGTCTGGAACTACCTGAAGCAGGTCGTCGCCGAGCTGCGCAAGGTCATCTGGCCGAACCGCAAGCAGATGGTCAGCTACACCATCGTGGTGCTGGTCTTCCTGGCGTTCATGGTGGCGCTGATCGGCGGAGTCGATTTGGGCGTCGGCAAGATCGTCATGTGGGTGTTCGGCTGACGTGGAAGTACTGAGAGGACTGACAAGTGACTAGCTTCGAGGGCGATACGCCTTCGGCCGTTTCCGAGGCAATCGCCGAAGCGGCAGATCCGGCGACCGTGATCGCAGACGAGGCGGCCGAGCGTCTGGAAGACAGCACGGCGGCCGAAGCCGTCGAAGACGCGGCACCAGTTGAGGTTGCCGAGCCCGAGGCCGCCCCCGAGGCGGCTCCGGAAGAAGACGAGGACGAGGACCCTGCGGTCGCGCTGAAGAAGGATCTGCGCCTGCGGCCCGGTGACTGGTACGTCATCCACAGCTACGCCGGCTACGAGAACAAGGTGAAGGCCAACCTCGAGACCCGCGTGCAGAACCTCGATGTCGGCGACTACATCTTCCAGGTCGAGGTGCCCACCGAAGAGGTCACCGAGATCAAGAACGGCCAGCGCAAGCAGGTCAACCGCAAGGTGCTACCCGGTTACATCCTGGTCCGCATGGAACTCAACGACGAGTCGTGGGGCGCGGTGCGCAACACGCCCGGCGTGACGGGCTTCGTGGGGGCGACGTCGCGGCCGTCGCCGCTCAGCCTCGACGACGTGGTGAAGTTCCTGCTTCCGCCGGCGTCGGCGAAGAAGCCGGCCAAGAGCACGGCGGGCGCCGCTGCGTCCTCCGAGGCCTCGTTGGAGCGTCCGGAGATCCTCGTCGACTTCGAGGTCGGCGAGTCGGTCACGGTCATGGACGGCCCGTTCGCGACGCTGCCCGCATCCATCAGCGAGGTCAACGCCGAGCAGCAGAAGCTCAAGGTGCTGGTGTCGATCTTCGGTCGCGAGACACCTGTCGAACTGACCTTTACTCAGGTCGCCAAGATCTAAAGACAAGTAAGAAAGAAAAGGAACCGAACACTCATGGCCCCGAAGAAGAAGGTCACTGGGCTGATCAAGCTGCAGATCCAGGCCGGAGCGGCCAACCCCGCCCCGCCAGTGGGTCCGGCGCTCGGCCAGCACGGCGTCAACATCATGGAGTTCTGCAAGGCGTACAACGCCGCGACGGAAAGCCAGCGCGGCAACGTCATCCCCGTGGAGATCACCGTCTACGAGGACCGCAGCTTCACGTTCGCGCTGAAGACCCCGCCCGCCGCCAAGCTGCTGCTGAAGGCCGCAGGCGTGCAGAAGGGTTCCGGCACCCCGCACACCACCAAGGTCGCCAAGGTGACCTGGGATCAGGTGCGCGAGATCGCCGAGACCAAGAAGGAAGACCTGAACGCCAACGACATCGACGCGGCGTCCAAGATCATCGCCGGCACCGCCCGGTCGATGGGGATCACGGTCGAATAGTTCGGCCGGTCCCGTGGGAGAGCTGGCATCGGCTCGCCAACCACACCTCTGAAACACAAGGAGATAGCAATGAGCAAGAACAGCAAGGCATATCGCGAAGCCGCGGAGAAGATCGACAAGGACAACCTGTACTCCCCGATCGAGGCTGTGCGCCTGGCCAAGGAGACGTCTTCGAAGAAGCAGGACGCGACCGTCGAGGTGGCGATCCGGCTGGGTGTCGATCCTCGCAAGGCCGACCAGATGGTGCGCGGCACCGTCAACCTGCCCAACGGCACCGGTAAGACGGCGCGCGTCGTGGTGTTCGCCGTGGGTGACAAGGCCGAGGCGGCGCTTGCTGCAGGCGCCGACGAGGTGGGCAGTGACGACCTGATCGAGAAGATTCAGGGCGGCTTCCTGGACTTCGACGCCGCGATCGCGACGCCGGACCAGATGGCCAAGGTGGGCAAGATCGCCCGTGTGCTGGGTCCGCGTGGCCTGATGCCGAACCCGAAGACCGGCACCGTGACTCCCGATGTCGCGAAGGCGGTTTCGGACATCAAGGGCGGAAAGATCAACTTCCGTGTCGACAAGCAGGCCAACCTGCACTTCGTGATCGGCAAGGCCTCCTTCGACGAGACGAAGCTGGCCGAGAACTACGGCGCCGCGCTCGACGAGGTCCTGCGCGCCAAGCCGTCGTCGTCGAAGGGTCGTTACCTAAAGAAGGTTGTCGTGTCGACGACGACCGGTCCCGGCATCCCCGTGGACCCAGCGGTGACGCGCAACTTCACCGAGGCGTAGCCGCGAGACGGCGGCAATCGGTTGATCCAGCAACACGATGCCGGCGCTGCTTTTGGAGTGTGACTAGCACCCGCGTCCCAATCACTACCAGCCCGGGGACGACAACTTCGCAAGGACAACAGGCCTCGGCCAATTTTCGCTGGGCAAATTTGCGATTCGGCCGATCCGCGCCCTTGCGTTATGTGATCGTTGTCGCATGCGTAAGGCCGGTCGGGTTGTCGTCCTGTTCCTCTTGAGCTTGCTGAGCACCGCCGTCCTCGGCGCAATGACAGCGCTGATGGCGGCGGTCAGTCTGGCCGCGACGGCGCTGATCGTGCCAGGGACCGGGACGCCCGACGCAAACAAAGTCGAGTTCTACATGGAGAACTTCCGCGATTACTACATGCAGACACCGTGTGAGCCCGACGGTTGCGCGGACGACCAGTTGTATGGCATCAACTACGACGCATCGTTCTGGCCGATACCTTTGCCGGGCTGGTGCGACCCCGGCCGCTGCGAGAAGTTCGACGTGTCGGTTGCGGGAGGTGTGGAGAACCTCCGCAACACACTCGGAGCCATCTCGACACTCGACCCCGACTTCGACGGGAGCGTCGTGATCGCCGGCTATTCGCAGGGCGGCCGCGTCGTCAGCATTGCGAAGACGAAAATCGCCAACGGCGAGTGGAACGACGTGCTCGACGAAATCGATTCCATCAAGTTCGTGTTCATCGGCAACCCGAACCGTCCGAACGGCGGCATCCTTTCGCGATTCGGCATTCTAGGGACCATCCCGATCTTGGATGTGACGACCGGACAACCCACGCCGACGGACACCACTTTTGAGACCGAAGATTGGGCCATCCGGTGGGAGGGCATCGCGGACTTCCCGCAGTATCTGCTGAATCCGTTGGCGGTGGTCAACTCAATTCTCGGCTTCACGTATGACCACGGCACCTACCTGGCGATCAACGAGGACAGCGATCCCGGTGAATTGCCCGCCGGATACTCCGTTGCCGAATGGCGGGAGCTCACCACGAACCCCGAGCTCTATCCCCAGAATGTCCAAATCCAGAAGCTGCCCGACAGCGACACCACCTACTACACCATTACGCCGAAGGTGTTGCCGCTCGTCCTTCCGCTGCACTCCATCCCGATCATCGGCAAGCCGATCGCGGACCTCTTCGAGCCTGCCCTGCGCGTGATCATCGAGGAGACCGGATATAACCGCAACATTCCGTTCGGCCAGCCCACGCGGATCGGGCTGTTCCCGATCTTCAACCCGTTCACGCTCGTCCTCAAGCTGATCCCCGCAATCTTCCAGGGCATCAACAACTTCCTCGCGAACTTCGGATTGGCGACGGAGATACCGCTGACCCCGCCGATACCGGTTCCCGAGGAGGACGAGGAGCAAGACGAAAATCTCGAGCAGTTCTCGTTGCTAAATAACTTTGACGATATGTCCGGAGCTAGATCAGGACTGTCGCTGGTGCAGGACACTGGTGGCGTCGAGCAGCAGCTTGACGGCGACGAGAAGACTGCTTCCCTCGGTCCCGACAGCGAAGAAGAGGTCACGCTTCCCGAAATCGTCGAGACGCCCAACGCCGACACGGCCGGACTCGAAGGCGCCGGGCTCCAGCAGGTCCCCGCGGACAATCTGGATGGACTGAACGAAGAAGACAACAACCCCGACCAGGGCGACCCCAACCAGCTCGACCCCAACGAGGGCACCCAAATAGTCATCAAGGATCCGGAAGAGAACCAGGATCTGGATGGCAACAAGTTCGACGCAAACGGTGGCAGCGTGTCGTTGAACTTCTCACCGAACAAGCCCGAGGGCGCACCGGCCGGTGGCGAGGACGCCGATCCGCTCAACCCGGTCGATCCCGAGGGCGTCGAGGGCGTCGAGGGCGCGGAAGGCGCAGAGGGTGCGGAGGGCACAGAGCCGGCGGCTGCCTGACTAGTCGCCAGCCGTTATATCCGCGACAGCCAGCTGCCCGCCACACTCGCCGTAGCGCCTGCGCAGGAACTGCCGGGCCGGGTCCGAACCGGCTCGGTCCAACGCCTGCAGATACCACTGCTGCGCCTCCACATGTCGACCCGCCCGTCGCAGCAGGTCGGCGCGAATCGATGCCACGGTGTTCATGCGGGCCAGCCGCGGATCGGCGGCGACGTCGTCCAGCGCTACCAGGCCCGCATCGAACCCATCGAGAAACCCGACCGCGAGGGCGCGGTTCGCCTTGGCAACCGGAGAGTTGGTGATTGCGATCAGCCGGTCATACGCAAGACGGATTCCTGCCCAGTCGGTGTCCTCCCATCGCGGCGCTGTCGCATGCAGCGCTGCGATCACCGCCTGCGGCAGGTAGGGCCCGGTCGAGCCCTCAGCACATCGAAGGCGATCCAGGCCACGAGCGATCTTCTCCCGATCCCATCGGTTGCGTTCCTGCTCGTCCAGCGGCACCAGCGCGCCGCCGGCGTCAACACGGTTCTGTCGTCGGGAGTCGTGTAACAGCAGCAGCGCGGCCAGCGCGTGCCCGTCGCGCTCGCCGGGCATCAAGGAACAGACCTCGCCCGCCAATCGGACCGCTTCATCGCACAGCTCGTCGCGGATCGCCGACGGTCCCGCCGTCGACCAGTAGCCCTCGGTGAACACCGAGTAGATGCAGGCCAGCACATGCGGTGTGCGCTGCGGCAGCAACTCGGGCGGCGGCACCCGCAGCGGGATATTGGCATGCCGAATCTTGTTCTTGGCCCTGGTAATTCGCTGCCCAACGGCCGCCTCGGACTGTAGCAGCGCGCGGCTTATCTCGCGGACCGTGAGCCCGGAGATCAATCGCAGCGTCAGGGCCAACTGCGACTGCGAACCCAGTGCCGGATGAGCGCAGGTGAACATCATCCGCAGTTCGTCGTCGCGAATGCGGTGCGGTACGCCCGTGCGATCGGTGCGGGCGGATATGTCGTCGATCACCGCAGCGAGTTCCTTTCCGGGCCTGACGGATTCACGGCGCAGCCGATCCAGCGCACGGTTGCGCGCGACTGTGACGATCCATCCGCCGGGATTGTCGGGCACGCCGTCGCGGGGCCAGGAGCGTAGCGCGTCGGCGAATGCCTCCTGGACAGCGTCTTCCGCGACGGTGAGATCACCGGACCAGCGCGCCAGTGCCGCCACCGCCGAACCCCACTCGCGTCGAAAGACGCCGTCCAGGTTGGTCATTCGGCTACTACAGGCCAGAGACGCCCATGAGCTGACGGAGTTCGATGGTGGTCGCCGGAATCATCACCGCAGTCTTGATGGCCTCGTCCCGGTCGGCAACGTTGAGAATGTGGTAGCCGTTGGCTACCTCGGCGCCCTCGATGTACGGTCCGTCGGTCAGCACCAGCTCGCCGTCACGCATTCGCACCGTCGTCGCCGTCGATGGCAGGTGCAGCGGCGCACCGCCGTTGGCGCGATCGCCCACCTGTGCGGCGAACTTCCCGTGTTGTCCGGCGATTTCGTTCCACTCGGGGGTACCCGGCGCGAGAACGGAGTCAGCGGGCTCGAGCAGCAGCGCGATCCAGTTGTTGTCGAGCGGTTTGGTGGGCGGCATGTACTCCACCATCGGCCACACCTCGACGGCGCCGTTCTGGCAGGCGGGAATGGCCGCTGCGATGGCCAACGCCTCGTCGAGATTCTCAGCCTCGAAGACGTAATAGCCGCCGGCCACCTGGGCTGCCTCGGCGAACGGTCCGTCGGTGATCACAGGCGCGTCGGCGCCGCCGGTGATCCGGGCACCCGTGGCTGATGGGACGAGGGCGTCGCCGGCGCGGATCGCGGAGCCGTAATCGGCGTGAAAGGTCTCATAGGCCGAGATGATCTCGGCTTGGGTGGCGGCGTCGGGCTCGTCGGTGGACTCGGGTCCCAGCAGTAGGGCGAAGTAGTACATGGCGTCACCTTCCGGATGCGAGCAGAACCCTGTGTTCCACTCTCTACCAAGACGACGAACCACGCCGCGGGGATCCGACAACCCGCAGAGAGGACTACTCGGTAGGTCGCATAACTACGCGGCTACGGCGCCCGGCTTCAGATAGGTGACCAGGCTGACATCGATCGACTCGTCGATGAAGTAGTACTGCGCGCCCAACAGATACCGCATGTAGCGGTGGTAGTTCTCCTCGTCAGTGGCGGCGATCGCCGCTTCCTTGTTGCGCTCCAGCCGGTCGGCCCAGATGCCGAGGGTCTTGATGTAGTGGTTGCGCAGCGACTTCGGCTCGGGCACCACGAAGCCGGCCTTCTCGCCGTGCTCGACCATCATCTGCGTGGTCGGCAAGCGACCGCCCGGGAAGATCTCGGTGATGATGAACTTGACGAACCGGGCCAATTCGAACGTCAGCTTCTTGCCGCGCTCGGCCAAGTCGTAGGGGTGGTAACCGACGCTGCTCTGGACGGTCATGCGGCCGTCATCGGGCAGGATGTCGAAGCAGGTTTTGAAATAGTCGTCGTACCGCTCGAAGCCGAAGTGCTCAAAAGCCTCGATCGAGACGATCCGGTCGACGGGGGAGTGGAACTGCTCCCAACCCTCCAGCCGCACGTCGAACGTGCGCTCGCTGTCCACGTTGGCCAGCAGCTGGTCGCAGTAGGCCTTCTGGTTCTTCGAAAGCGTCAGGCCGATGACGTTGACGTCGTACTTCTCCATCGCCCGCTGCAGGGTCAGGCCCCAGCCGCAGCCGACCTCGAGCAGGGTCATGCCGGGCTTGAGGTCCAGCGCGTCGAGGTGCTGGTCGACGTTGGCGATCTGCGCCTCGGACAGCGTCACGTGGGGGCTGGTGAAGAACGCGCAGCTGTACTTGCGCGTCGGGTCCTGGAACACGCCGAAGAAGTCGTCCGACAGGTCGTAGTGATGCTGGATGTCCTCGAAGTGAGGAGTCATATCCTTGGTGCCGGTGGAGTTGTCAGACATGATTCGCTAGTTGGCCTTCCTGGTGACGTCTACGGATTCGTCACTGTGATCTGGTCGTACACCCTAGCGTTTGACGCGGGTCAGGCCCTAATTCGACTCCTGTTTGGCGAGCGTGAATTGGTTGACGTCGATATAGCCCATCCGAAAGCCCCTGGCGCAGCCCGTTAGGTAGTGCATATAGCGGTCGTAGACCTCCTCAGACTGCACGGCGATCGCGTCGTCCCTGTGCGCCTCGAGCGCGGCGGACCAGGTTTCCAGCGTGCGCGCATAGTGCAGCTGCAGCGATTGGCGGCGGGTCAGCGTGAATCCGGCCGGGGTCGCGTGCTGGGAGACCTTCTCGATCGACGGCAGCCGCCCACCGGGGAAGATCTCGGTGAGAATGAATTTAACGAACCGCGCCACCTCGAACGTCAGCGGAATCTTGCGCTCCGCCATCTGCGGCAGCGTCAACGCGGTGATGGTGTGCAGCAGCAACACACCGTCGTCGGGCAGCGCCCGATAGGCCATCGCGAAGAAATCGTCGTAGCGGTCGAACCCGAAGTGCTCGAACGCTCCGATGCTCACAATGCGGTCGACGGGCTCGTCGAACTGCTCCCAGCCCTGCAGCAAAACCCGCTTCTCGCGTGGACTGTCCGAATTCGCGAAAACCTTTTCCACATGGGCCTTTTGGTTCTCGCTCAAGGTCAGCCCGACCACGTTGACGTCGTAGCGCTCGAGCGCGCGCAGCATGGTCGAACCCCAGCCGCAACCGACGTCGAGCAACGTCATGCCGGGCTGCAGCCCCAACTTGCCCAGTGCGAGGTCGATCTTGGCGAGCTGGGCTTCTTCCAGCGTCATGTCGTCACGCTCGAAATAGGCGCAGCTGTAGGTCTGGCTGGGATCCAGCCACAGGCGGAAAAACTCGTCGGACAGGTCGTAATGCGCCTGTACGTCGTCGAAATGCGGTTCTAACTTGCGGGCAACAGCCATCGGTTCGGTGCCTTTCTGGGGCGGATCAGCAGCCCTACCGTCATCGCCGTTGACAGCTCGCAAAGCCCTGAAGCACTCGGCGTCGAATCTAGACCTGATCGTTCGCGGCCACTAATTGCGAGTGAAAGATCACACCGCTTACACAGCTGGAAACCACTACGCTGCCGAAAAATTCGTCTTCAGTTCACCGACGATGTCGTCCCACAGTTCGCGCGGCAACTCGTGTCCCATGCCGTCGAAGAGCACCAGTCGCGCACCCTTGATCGCGCGGGCCACCGCACGTCCGCCGAACGGGCGCATCAGCTTGTCGGCCTTGCCGTGGAGGACGACGGTGGGCGCGGTGATCTGGCGGTTGTAGTGCAGCAGGCTGCCGCTGCCCATGATCGCCGCGAACTGGCGACCGATGCCCGCCGGGTAGTAGGCGCGGTCGTAACCCTCGATCGCCTCGGCGCGGACACGCTCGTGAGGCGCGGGATAGCCGGGACTGCCGATGATCTTGCTGACGCGGATCGCGTTCTCGATGATCGCCTCGCGGGTCGTGCCCTTGGGTCGCTGCAGAATGGCCAGCAGTTGTTTGGGGCCGGGCGGCGGCAGCACCGCCTGGTTGTTACTCGAGAAGATGATGGCCAGCGTCTTCGTGCGCACCTTGTGCCGGGCGGCGAAGACCTGCGCGATCATGCCGCCCATCGACGCGCCGACGATATGGGCCGCGTCGATCTTCAGGTGGTCGAGCAGGGCGGCGGCGTCATCAGCGACGTCCTCGAGCGTGTACACGGCCGGGCTCTTGAGCCCGAGGAAGGACCGCACCATCCGTGGCGCGAGCGCCGCGCCGGAGTGCTGTCCCGTCACCTTGGACGACAGCCCGACATCGCGGTTGTCGTAGCGGATGACGCGCAAACCCTGATTGACGAGCATCTCGCAGAACTCCGTGCGCCACAACAACAATTGCGCACCGAGGCCCATGATGAGCAGCACCGCTGGGTCGTTCGGGTCGCCCATGTCCTCGTAGTAGATGTCGAGCTCGCCCGATCTGGCGGTACCGGTACGAACGTGCAACTCAGGCCTCGACTTCTTCCGTGTGCTCCCTACTGACCTCGACCATGAAGTTGGCGAAGTACCCCGTCAACTGCGGGTCGGTCATCATCTGCCACTTGGGCGCGAGCAGCTTCATGTAGCGCTCCACGTAGAGGAACTGCTTGCCGATCAGCACCAGCTCGCGCGGCAGCTTCACGTCGTACGCGTCGGCCAGAGTCGAAAGTTGTTTCCCGATCTCGGCGTAGCTCATATCGCCCAGCGACGACATGGTCAGCGGAGTCGCGAACTTCTCCAGATCCTTGGCGGCCTGGGCTTCGGGCTTCATGGTGCCGACCGCGCCCATCAGGACGACGATCTTGCCCGCCGCGGCGTGATCCTTCTTCACCAGCAGCGCGTACACGAGCTCTCTGAGGAGCCACCGCGTGCGAGGGTCGATGCGGCCCATGATGCCGAAGTCGAGGAACACGATCTTGCCGTCGGGGTCGACGAACAAGTTGCCCGCGTGCAGGTCGCCGTGGAACAGGCCGTGCCGCAATCCGCCCTCGAAGACGCTGAACAGCAACGCCTTCACGAGTTCGGTGCCGTCGAAACCGGCCTTGCGAATCGCCGCGACGTCGTCGATACGGACACCGGTGACGCGCTCCATGGTGAGCACCCGCGCGCTCGTCAGATCCCAATAGACCTGCGGCACACGAATGTTCTTGCCCAACGGCGAGGAGTGCATGTGCGACACCCACGCGTCCATCGACTGCGCTTCGAGCCGGAAATCCAGCTCCTCGGCGAGATTGTCGGCGAAATCGGCGACGACGTCCTGAGCCGACAGCCGCTGCCCGAGCTTGGCGAACTCCACAAGACGCGCACCACGTTTGAGGATCTGTAGGTCGGCGGCGACGCGGCGACGGATGCCGGGTCGCTGGATCTTGACGACGACTTCTTCGCCGCTGTGCAACGTCGCATAGTGCACCTGGGCGATCGATGCCGACGCGAACGGTTTCTCGTCGAACTTCGCGAACAGGTTGGTCGGCTCGTCGCCGAGCTCCTCCTGGAACAGCTTGTGCACTTCGTCTTCGTCGGCGGGCGGGACCGCGTCGAGCAGGCTGCGGAACTCACGGCTCATCTGCTCGCCAAAAGCGCCCGGGCTGGAGGCGATGATCTGGCCGAACTTGACGTAGGTGGGGCCGAGGTCGGCGAACGTCTGCGGAATCTGCTGGATGATCTTCTGCTGCAGCGAGCCCTTGCCGGTGAGCGTGCTGAGGACTCGCGCGCCTGTGCGGGTGATCTGCCAGCCGGTCGCGCCGACGCGGGCTGCCTCGATCGGCAGCGGTACGCGGTCCAGCTTCGCCACCTCGCGGGGTTTCGAGGTACTCATAGGGGTCAGTGTCTCAAAATCGGCGATGAGCCGCGAAAACGTGTGGAACGGGTCACAGTCGCTACGCGAAGCTGTGCTCCACCTCTTCGCGGGAGAGCACCGGATCGTCGCCGAGCGTGTACTCCGGCAGCGTGTGCTTGACCGTCGTCCCGGATTTGACCCTGGCCTGGGCCTGCCGGAATTCCGGTGCCGGGCCGGCCGCGACGTGTAGGCCGTTGATGATGCTCCACACGACGGCGCGCCTGGCCGTGCGTTCGACGATGTTGGGATCGCGATGCTGGATCAGCTGCTTGGCCCACTTCGGCATGGTGTCGCGGATGGCCCAATCGATCGCACTGTGCGGCATCGGGAGATTGGACCCGGTGGACATCGCCATACCGTGGGTGACCGCAAGCCGGGGCAGGTACGACTTCAGGCACTCCAGGGTCTCGGCCTTGGTGGTGGGCAGGTCGGTGCCGCCGAGTGCATGTCCGACGCGAACGAACTCGCCGTAATAGTCGTCGATCTTCTTACCGCGCAGCGGGTTCGGGTGATACAGCTCGTGTGCGGTGGCCAGGCCCCAGACGACCGTCGCATAGTTCCAGCGCAGCCATTCGGGATCGTCGGCGTCGTAGGTAGCGCCGTCGGGTCGGGTGCCCTTGATGGTGTGGTGCATCGAGCGCACCGACTTGGCCAGTCGCTCGGCGGTCTCGCTCGAGCCGTACGCCGTCCCGATGAAGAACGCCACGGAGTGACCGAGTCGCACCGAGGCGCCCTGGGGATCGATCTCGGGGACGGCCGTTCCGTTCTCGTCGCGTTTGACCAGTCGCGAATGGTGCATGCCCATCCAGTAGATCGACGGGTCCAGTCGCTCGAGGTACGCCGCGCACTGGAGGCCGAAGATGAGCGCGTGCATGTGTGAATGCACGTGCCAGACGGCGCTGCCGGGTCCGAACCAGCCGGGATCGGCGACGGGTGCGGCGAACTCCATGCCGCGGAAGAAGTGCTTGCGTACACCCTCGTCGAAGCGCTGGTTGACGAACTGCCCGACCATTTGGTGCGGCAGGTACACGGTGGTTCCCTTCGAAGTTCTGGTCACAGCTGTAGCCAGAATACTATTTGGACACGGATGTGACCAGAGTTGGCGGGTTCGGCCTACCCTGTGTTGGTGTCCAGTCCGACCCGATGGGCCGGCGTGCCGCTGACCGACCGGCGCGCCGAACGTCGAGCGCAGTTGATCGACGCGGCGTTCCGTCTGTTCGGCGACGGGGGTGAGGCCGCGATCGCCGTGCGTTCGGTGTGTCGCGAGTGTGGGCTGAACACGCGCTATTTCTACGAGAGTTTCGCGGACACCGACGATCTGCTCGGCGCGGTCTACGACCAGGTCAGTGCTCAGCTCGGAGCGGTGGTGGAGGCGGCGATCGCAGGGTCGGGCGATTCGCTTCGGGACCGGACACGAGCCGGGATCGCTGCGGTGCTCGGGTTCAGCTCGGCCGACCCGCGTCGCGGACGGATCCTGTTCACCGACGCGCGCGCCAATCCGGTGCTCGCCGCGCGCCGGACGGCGACCCAGGATCTGCTTCGCGAGGGCGTGCTGACCGAGGGTTGGCGGTTGAATCCGGGCTCGGATCCTGTTGCGGCGCAAGTAGGTGCGGCGTTGTACACCGGCGCGATGGCCGAGCTTGCTCAGCAGTGGCTGGCCGGGAACCTGGGCGACGATCTCGACTCGGTGGTCGAGTACGCGGTGCAGACGGTCCTGCGCTGAGCGTCGAACATATGTTCTAATTGGGCCATGTCCCTAGATACTCTGGCACCCGAAGCGCAGTCCACCTATTTCGACACGCCGGCTCCCGTCGCCGAAGAGGCCGTCGAGGAGAAGCCGAAGAAGGCCCCGGCCAAGAAGCCGGCTGCGAAGAAGCCGAAGACGCTGGAGCTGACGTTGACGGTCACCGGTACGGCCGATGGAGAATGGCGGGCCGAACTGAAGCAGGGGACCACCTATCGAGCGCGGAATCTCGCGGTCGCGGCCGCGGCCGTCTCACGCGCCGCGAAGGAATTGCATGAGGATCTCTCGGCCCCGATCGACGAACTGATCGAGGAGGCACGCACCCAGCAGGCCGCCAAGGTCGCCGCCCTCGAAGCCGAACTGGAAGCCGCCCGCAAGGCCCTCGCCGAGCTGGAGTGACGTCTGTCCGGGGAGTATGTCGTAGTGACAAGCTCTGAGCGACAGAGTCGCTGATGTTGGTGGTGGCGGTAGTAATTGAGCGACAAAGTCGCTGCGAGGTTGGCGCACAGGCATATTGGTCCGGGAGGGAGGGCGGCCGGGAGACCAGGGGTCTGGCGTGCACCGCTCTCGCACTCCACCGCGCTGAGATGGCGCCGAGAACGTGAGGTCCCTCTAGGGAAGTATGTCGTGGCGCCAAGCTCTGAGCGACATAGTCGCTGATGTTGGTCGCCGCGGTAGTAGTTGAGCGACAAAGTCGCTGTGAGGTTGGCAAGAAGGCATATTGGGCCGGGAGACCGGAGCGGTATCCCCAATGAGCCGTCCATGCACAGACGACCCGCGTGGGCCTGCCGTAACGACGCAGATGTCCGGCTCGACTGCCATCGTTGTGCCGTGGACGCTCGGTATTCGCGACGCCGAAAAGTGCTGCAGGGCATCGAGCTTCGCTATATGCTCACGGTGAACCTCGACATTCACGGTCCGGCGTCGATCTTCGAGATGATCGAGCTTCTCGAGTACCAGGGCTTTACGATCCCCGGACGGCCATCCAAATCAGTGTCGGACGCCCTGCGATGGGAAATGCGCCGCGGCCGGGTCCGTCGGCTCCGGCGCGGCGTCTACGGACCCGGGCTGATGCCGCGCTCCACCGAGCACCACATCCACAAACGGGCTGCCGCGCTCCGTGACGAGGCCGATCGAAGCATGGGTCGTGACGACGACGCCTTCTGGGCCGCCACGCCCGACTATTCCTAAGGCGCCCCAACCGCGAAGTTCTCCGTCAACGCTTCGGCGACCGGACGCCAAACCGGCTCTGGCAGATCGTGTCCCATGCCGTCGACGACAACATAGCGAGCACCTTCGATGATGCGCGCCAGGTTGCGCCCGTTGCGTGGCCGAACCATCGGATCTTCCGAGCCGTGGATCACCACCGTGGGCGCGACGATGCTGCGGGTGTACCGAATCAGGCTCCCCGTGCCTAGAATCGCATCGAACTGCCGCAACATGCCCTGGGGGTAATCGCTGCGCGCCCGCAGATCCTCGACCCGCCGCCGCAGTTGTTCAACGGGCGGAAGGAAATTCGGGCCGTTGATGATCGAAATGTTGCGTACCTCCGACGCCAGCCTGTCCTCCCACGGCGCGTCCTTGCCCGGTCCGCCGAACGCCAGCTTGATCACCTGCCACCGCGGCAGCGCCGAGAACGCCTTGCCCGAACTCGACATGACGATGCCCAGCGACCCCACCCGGTCGCGGTGATTGCCCGCGAGCACCTGCGCGATCATCCCGCCCATCGACGCCCCGACCACGTGAGCGCGCTCGATCTGCAGAAAATCCAGTAGCGCCTTCGCGTCGTCGGCCATATCGACCAGCGTGTACGGGACCGCACTACCCCGGCCAACCGCATAACGGGCCACCCGCCGGTACACGGATCCCTCGGCGCGGTGGCCGGTCATCTTGGTGGACAGCCCGATGTCGCGGTGGTCGTACCGGATGACCCGATAGCCGCGCCTGACCAACTGCGCGCAGAAGCCGTCGGGCCACATCGGCAGCTGCGCACCCACGCCCATGATCAGCAGAACAGGCGGAGCTGCGGAGTCGCCGAGATCCTCGTAATAGAGCTCGACTTCCCCGCAGACCGCCGTCCCACTGCGCGTTTGCATTACTCGAGACTATGTTGCGGCGTCCTGCCGAGGCCGCCACCGCTTGATGAAGTCGGTCTCCGGCCACCCCTCGTTGGCTGCCATCAGCTCGTACATCGTTGCGTTGTCGATGCTTTCGCGAATGATGTCGGCATGCCCAGCGTGGCGCGCCAGCTCCTCGATGAGATGCATGGCCACCCAGCGCACCGACCAGTTGTCGATGTCGTGGGGAAACCACGGCACTTCGTGCGGGACGGGCACCGGCGTGTCGAGGTCGGCTTGGCCGAAGACGCGTAGCGTTTCGGCATTCTGCGTGGCCAGCGCGCCGAGCAGGTCGGCAAGAGTTTCGTCTTCGCGCATCACGTATTGATCGGCGTACTCCGCCATGAGTTCTTCGATTGGGCGATCGTCGCGCGGTGGCATCTCGGGCGCCGCCGACGCTCGGTCTACCCAACCCTTCTGAACGTTCGCGGCGTGCTTGATCAGTCCGCCGATCGACAGCGCGCTGACCGACGGCGTCGATCGCGCCTGCTCATCGGTCAAGCCGTAGGCCGCCGAGAAGAATGCCTCCTGATTGAAACGCAGGAACTCGATCAAAGTCTGTCGTTCGTCGGCGGCAGGTGGGGGCATTCCCGGCATGGCTACTTTCCCTTCTCGGTGGTGTGGACGTAAAGATCTCGGATACAAGCAATTTCGGCGCCGTGGTGGATGGCCTCGCGGTTGATGTGCAGAATAAGCGTGGCCATCGGATAGTCGGCGTACGGCCCCTCCGCAGGACCACACGGCCGCCATAGCTCATCCTCGGAGAGCCCGCGCACACCTTCGGTCCATACTCGATACTGCTCGTCGAGCTGACCAAGCGCCGTTGCGGCGTCGGTAGCGTACGACCAGGTCTCGTAGCTCGCCTCAGGCGCGCCGAAATGGCTGTGATTGCGGACCGCGAAGACGCCGACGATCACGTGCGCGAGCCGCCACGCGATCGTCGTGAACGGCGCCGGCTCGGGTGCGGGATACGCGAAGTCCACGCCGCCATCCGGGTGCACGGTCCAGCAGTCCGGCACCGGCTGCCAGAAGTACTCGTCATCGGTCAGCCCTTCCAACCGCGGACGCAGTGCTTGCGTCCAGTGGAAGTCGAGCTGGAACGCCAACTCCGTGGTCATGTTCGTCGTCATGTTCATATGACTACCCTGAATCGCATATAGGACAGTTTCGGTCCTATAACTACGGCAGAGTCGACGACATGGCGGAAACGACCGGCAGGGTGCTGCAGCTTCTGGGGCTGCTGCAGTCGCGCCGGGTATGGACCGGCGAAGAACTCGCCGAGCGACTCGGCGTGACGACCCGCAGTGTCCGCCGCGACGTCGACCGACTCCGCGACCTGGGCTATCCGGTGCACGCCAGCAAGGGCCACGGCGGGGGCTATCAGTTGGGCGCGGGCGCCGCATTGCCTCCGTTGCTGCTCGATCCCGACGAGGCCGTCGCGATGGCCGTATGCCTGCGGCTCGCGGCGGGCGGCACGGTCGCCGGCGTCGGCGAGTCCGCCCTGCGGGCGCTGAGCAAGCTCGATCAGGTGATGCCGTCGCGGCTGCGGTCCCAGGTGGCCGCGGTGCACGACGCCACCGTCACGCTGACCTCGCCATCCTCCACCGAGGCCGTCGAACCCGACGTCTTGATGACGCTGGCGCGCGCGTGCCGCGACCGAGAGCACGTGAGCTGCGGCTACGTCGACCTTCGCGGCAATGCCACCCAACGACGCCTGGAGCCGTACCAACTGGTGACCACCGGCAGGCGCTGGTACCTGCTGGCCTACGACCGCGACAAGCAGGACTGGCGCAGTCTGCGACTGGACCGCATGGCCGACGTCCGCGCGCTCGGCAGCACGTTCCTCGCCCGCGACGCACCGGATGCCGCAGCCTATGTTCAGAAGTCGATCAGCAGCTCGCCGTACCGCTACGTGGCGCGGGTTCGCTTCCACGCACCAGAAGATGCCCTGGCGCAACACTTTTCACCGGCATCGGTGAGCATCGAAGCCGACGGTCCCGACGCCTGCATCGTCACCACGGGCGCCGACGACCCCGAACGGATGGTCTTCTACTTCGCCACCGTCGGCCACGACTTCGAAGTGCTCGAACCGCCGGAGGTGGTGCGCGCGGTCGTTGCGGTTGCCGATCGGCTGCAGCGGTCACTGTCCCCGCGCGAGTTGGGCCCATACCGCGAGCAGACGTGAAACCCCCCATTTCGTACCGCAATAGGGGGAGTTCACGTCTGTTCGCCGGCTGACGCGTGGGCCCTGTCGCCAGCTGACGCGTGGGCCGACGCGAGATGTCGGAGCCTGTCGCCAGTATTGCGGGCATGAGCCGACGCAACCGCGAGAAGCGAGCAGCCAAGCAGAAGAAGATTCGCCGCCGGATCGTCAACGAACGAGTGCGCCCGGATTTCGACGCCCCGCTCGACGGAGTGGTCCCGCAGGAACTCCTCGTCTCCGCTTTATGTCGCGCCGCGAGGTGTCCCGACCATGGTGCAGAACAGCACGCCGCGGACCTTCTGGTGGAGCTCCCCGCTTCGGCGCGAGACCTTGATCTGGCGGCCGACACCGCGACGGCCGTGGCCGTCCGGGCAGCGTGGGAGGCGGGCTGGGCACCGTCCGATCTCCACGAGATCGCCCGCCGCAAGCTCGAACCGTCGGGCGTCGAATACCTCACGGCCGCCGTCGTTCTCGAGTCCAAGCGATACCCGGCGGCGACACTGCACCCGCGATGGCGCGCCGACCTCGCGGCCATCTCAGCCGGGGTAAGCCCCGATACAACGGCACCGCTGATGGAGCACTGGGTCGATGTGAACGGCCTGGGCCGCCGCGCCGCGCTAACCGTGGTGCTGCAGGTGCTGTCGTTGCTCAGCAGGCTTCCCGTCTTGGAACCGCTGCTACCCCTGCCGGGCGCATGTCGACACCCCCTCGCCGTCGCAGGTGAGGTCGACCAGAAGGCACTGGGGAGGGTGCGCGCGCTGCTGGCCAAAGCCGAGGCCACCAAATTTCCCGAAGAGGCCGAGGCGCTGTCCGCCAAAGCGCAGGAGCTGATGAGTCGGTACTCGCTGCACCAGGCCGTCGCCGCCAGCGACCGCGGCCAAACACCGGCGGCCGCCGCGCGGCGGATATGGATCGATACCCCCTACCCGGGCCCCAAGGCGATACTGGTGCAAGCGGTGGCGACTGCCAATCGTTGTCGCGCGGTGTGGACGGCGAACCTCGGGTTCGTCACGGTCGTCGGCTCCGAAACTGACCTCGATCTCGTCGAACTGCTCGCCACTTCGCTTCTGGTGCAAGCCAACCGGGCGATGTTGGCGGCGGGACGCCAGACCAGCGGCGGGGGCTACACCCGGACGAGATCGTTTCGCCAGTCGTTCCTCATCGCATACGCCACCCGAATTGGCGAGCGGCTCGATACGACCAACGCCGGCGTCACGGCCCAGGTCCAGGACAGTCGACTTCTCCCAGTGCTCGCGGCGGCCAACCGGGCGGCCGACGAGCTCACGGATCGACTCTTCCCCGGCGTCGTGCATCGCCGGGTATCGGTGTCCAACGGAGCGGGCTGGAGTGCCGGGCGCGCAGCGGCCGACCTGGCTCAGTTCGACGTTCACCGCCCGATCGCCGGCTGACGACGCCTCGGCCGGGCTTGACTCTCTCCCCACGGGAGACCCCACCGTTGAGGCATGACAGTAGACAAGCAACAGATACCGACGTCGTGGGACGAGTTGCCTGCGACCATCACCACCTACCTGACCGCCCACGAAGGGCGAGACGTGACGACGGCCATCAGCACCTTCACCGCTGACGCGGTCGTGACCGACGAGGGCCAGACCTACCGCGGCATCGACGAGATCCGCGGCTGGCTGAACAGCGCGGGAACCGAGTACACCTTCACCACCGATTTCGTCGGAGCCACCGTGCTGGATCCGGCGCGCATCGACGTCGTCCAACACCTCGAAGGCAACTTTCCGGGCGGCGTCGCCGACCTGCATTTCCGGTTCACCACGGACGGTGCACTGATCAGTCGACTGGTGATCGAGCCCTGATGTCGAAGACATGGTTCGTCACCGGCGGCACCCCGGGCGGGTTCGGCATGGCCTTCGCCGAAGCCGCGCTCGAGATCGGCGACAAAGTCGTGCTCACCGCACGCCGGCCTGACGAATTGCGTTCGTGGACCCAGAAGTACGGGGAACGCGCATTCGTCGTGCCGCTCGACGTGACCGATGCCGGGCAGGTTCAGGAGGCAGTACGCGCGGCCGAGACACACTTCGGCGGCATCGACGTGCTGGTCAACAGCGCAGGCCGCGGCTGGTACGGATCGATCGAAGGCATGGACGAGGCCGCCGTGCGGGCGATGTTCGACCTGAACTTCTTCGGCATGCTCTCGGTCATCCGGGCGGTTCTGCCGGGTATGCGCGCCCGCGGCAGCGGGTGGATCGTCAACATATCGTCGGTGGCGGGTCTGCTTGGGGCGATCGGGTTCGGCTACTACAGCGCCACCAAGTTCGCCGTCGAAGCTGTCACCGAAGTACTTCGGGAAGAGGTTGCGCCGCAGGGCATTAACGTGATGGCCGTCGAACCCGGGGCATTTCGCACGCGGGCCTATGCCGGCTTCGTCGACGAACCGATCACCGAAACCATCGCCGAGTACCGGCCCATGTTGGAGCAGGTGCGCCAAGAGTTCATCGACCAGGACGGCGCGCAGCCGGGCGACCCGATCCGTGGAGCACGTGCGGTGATCGCCGCGATGGCCCAGAAACAGCCGCCCCGGCGGCTGGTGCTCGGCAGCGACGCGTTCGACGGCGTGGTGGCCTCGTTGGAGCAGAATCTGGCGGATATCCGGTCGAGCGAAACACGCTCGCGCGGTGCCGATTTCCCCCGCTAGCTCTGGGCCAGCCGGAACACCGGCCAGCCGATCTCGGTACGCCACTGTGCCGGGTCCGCGGTATCACGTGGCGCCACCGTGTAGACCTCGTGAATGGGGCCGTCCACCGCCAGCGCGTGCGTGACCACCCACGTCCCGAGGCGCCCGTAGGTGACATTGATGTCGTCGTGCGGACCCGGATGAACAGTGACAGCGAGTTCGGCGGCGGGCAGTTCGACGACTCCGATCCGGCCGGATGGGCGGGGTGCTCGAACCGGCCGGTAGACGGTCATCTCACCGGCGCCGTCGGTGAACAGTTCGTTGGCATAATGCCCGCCGGGCGGTCCCGTCCGCTCCGCGGATGAAAACTCCGCATCCAATTCGGCCATCGCGGAGTCGTACCATTCCAACGAATCATCCAGCTGCACATGACCGTTGATGGCGACGACGGTGCGCGCTGGCGCAGACTTCAGCTCGACGTCGAATTCGTCGGCATCGGGGCGCAGCAACCGGCGCAGGGACACCACGGCCGCCTGGGTACGGTCCAGCTCGGCTTCGAGGCGGCGCAGATGACCCGCGATCACCTCGGCGCGCTGCTGCGGATCGCCTGCGGAAAGGATGGACTCGACCTCGGCAAGCGGCACGTCGAGTTGCCGCAGCTGGTAGATCACCTGCGCGGTCGGGATCTGCTCGGGCGTGTAGTACCGGTAGCCCGTCGACGGGTCGACGGTGTCCGGCTCGAGGAGTCCGGCCGCGTGGTAGCGCCGCAACGTCCGCACGCTCAAGCGCGTCAACGTGGCGAAGTCCCCGATGGTCAGGCCGGAGCGCATGTGAGTGAACTTAGCCTGGGCCACCGTCAAGCCGTGAGTTCGAGGCGGTCGGCAAGAAACAGGAAGGCCGATGCGAAGTCGTTGTCCTTCGTCGCGATTCGCAAACGGTCCCAGTCGAGCTGTTCGCGGACCGCGCGCACGCCAGGCAACAACGCCGCGAAATCGCAGTTGTGCTCGTTCAGGGCGTTGAGCTTCTCGGTCAACACATGCGTCGGCGGGAGCACCCGCATCCGGACCGCCAACACATCGTGCTCCTCCGCGTCCTCGATCGCCTGCGGCTCGACGGGCACACCGTTGAGACGGTGCAGCACGTCGATGACGAAATCGTCGCCGACGCACGCCTTGAACAGCCAGTCCTCAGGCGTTCGCTCGATGTTGAAGCCGGCGTCCTTCAGCGTCGCGGCCGCCTTCTCGATGTCCAGCTCAGCGACGACGAAGTCCACGTCGTGCACAGGTTCGGGTCCGCCGAACACCCACAGCGCGTAGCTGCCTGCCAGCGCGAAATCGGGGCCCTGGGCACGCAGGGCCGATGCGGCACGTTTCAGTGCGTCGCGCAGGTCGTCATTTCGTGCGGGCACGTTTCTCCTGATCGGCAAGGGACCATTGTGGGTACTGGAGTACCCATGCGGATGGCCACCTTCAACATCCTGCACGGACGCAGCGTTCACGACGGGCTGGTGCACCGTGACCGGCTCGTCGACGCGATCCGGGAAATCGATCCCGACATCCTGGCCTTGCAAGAGGTCGACCTCGACCAGCCCCGCTCTGGAATGGCCGATCTGACCGCCGTCGCCGCCATGGCCATGGAGGCGTCGAGCCATCGCTTCGTCGCCGCGATCGCCGGTACGCCCGGCGCGACGTGGATGGCCGCGACGGGTCGTGAGCAGCCCGGCACCGCCGCCTACGGCATCGCGCTGCTGTCGCGCTATCCCGCCGACGCCTGGCAGGTGGTTCGGTTGCCGCGGATCCCGATGAAGTTCCCGATGTACCTGCGGGGACCCAATCGTGTGCAGGTCGTCAAAGAGGAGCCCAGGGCGGCGGTCCTCGCCCGGCTCGACACCCCCGTCGGCCCCCTCACCGTCGCCAACACCCACCTGTCGTTCGTCCCCGGCTGGAATCGGCGACAGCTGCGCCTACTCATGCGCGATTTGCACGGCTTCCCGGGGCCGCACGTGCTGATGGGCGATCTGAACATGGTGCCGGAAAAAGTCGGGCGGTTGAGCCAGCTGCGTGCGCTCGGCGAAGCGCCGACGTTCCCGGCCGACGCGCCCGAGACACAGCTCGACCACATCCTGACCGACGACGACGGGCTGCGCGTCGAGCGCTGCGTTGCACCGAGGCTGTCGATCTCGGATCACCGTGCGCTCGTCATCGACATATCGAGGCGCTGACGCCGTAGGGTTTTGGGGTGCACGTGATCTCCGCGGAGTCGACGGAGCTTTTCACAGGGCCGTCGCATGCGCCGCAGCAACTGGTGCGGGTTGCCTACAGCGACGGCGGCGGGAACGTACGCATCGAAGGCGACGGTTTGACCGGGCGCGCGCAGGCCGGTCCCGGCGACGGCATCAGTGAGGTTCCCGTCGTGGTGACCAATCCGACGGTCGGCGAGCAGCGCGACGCGCGGGTGATCGCGGGGGACAGCATCACCGGGTTCGTGTTCACCGTCGCCGAGCCCGGCTGGACGATGCACATGATCAGCCACTTCCATTACGACCCGGTGTGGTGGAACACCCAGGCGGCGTATACCAGCGTGTGGACCGAAGACCCGCCCGGGCGCTGCCGACAGACCAACGGCTTCGACCTCGTACGTGCCCATCTCGAGATGGCACGCCGTGAACCCGAATACAAGTTCGTGCTCGCCGAGGTCGATTACCTCAAGCCGTTCTGGGACACCCACCCCGAGGAGCGTGCCGACCTGCGCAGGTTCATCGCCGACGGCCGGGTCGAGATCATGGGTGGCACCTACAACGAACCCAACACGAATCTGACCGGTCCCGAAACCACCATCCGCAACTTCGTGCACGGCATCGGTTTTCAGCGCGACATACTCGGCGCCGACCCGGCCACCGCGTGGCAGCTCGACGCTTTCGGACACGATCCTCAGTTTCCGGGCATGGCCGCCGACGCCGGGCTGACCTCCAGTTCGTGGGCGCGCGGGCCGCACCACCAGTGGGGCCCGATGGCAGGCGGCGGCGACCCCGAGCGCATGCAGTTCAACAGCGAGTTCGAGTGGATCGCTCCTTCGGGGCGCGGACTGCTCACCCACTACATGCCCGCGCATTACGCCGCCGGGTGGTGGATGGATTCGGCGGCGACGCTCGAGGAGGCTGAGGCCGCAACGTACGAACTGTTCACCGGTCTGAAGAAGGTGGCGCTTACGCGCAACGTGCTGCTGCCCGTCGGCACCGACTACACGCCGCCGAACAAGTGGGTCACCGAGATCCACCGGGACTGGAATGCGCGCTACACGTGGCCGAAGTTCGTGTGCGCGTTGCCCAACGAGTTCTTCGCCGCAGTGCGCAACGAGCTCACGGAGCGCGGGGTCGACGCGTCACCGCAGACGCGGGACATGAACCCGATCTACACCGGCTGCCACGTCTCCTACATCGACACCAAACAGGCCAACCGGGCGACTGAGGAGGCGGTGCTCGACGCCGAGAAGTTCGCGGTGTTCGCCGGTCTGCTCGGCGGTGCGACGTACCCGGACGCAACCCTGGCCAAGGCGTGGGTGCAGCTCGTCTACGGCGCACACCACGATGCGATCACCGGCTCGGAATCCGATCAGGTCTATCTCGACCTGCTGACAGGGTGGCGCGACGCGTGGGACCTCGGTACGACGGTCCGCGACAACGCGCTGGCCCTGCTGTCACGCGCCGTTGACGGAAGCGTGGTCGTCTGGAACGCGTTGGCGCACAATCGCAGTGACATCGTGACGGCCCGGTTCGACGAGCCTGTCGGTCCCGGTGTTGAGGTGCTCGACTCCGATGGCGCCGAGCTGCCCGTCCACGTCGAACACGGGGGAAGGGTGGTCCGCTGGCTCGCGCGCGACGTGCCGTCGCTGGGCTGGCAGTCCTACCGGGTGACACCGGGATCGGGCTCCGACGACTGGAAGCCGTTGGACGGGAACGAGATCAGCAACGGCCACTATCGTCTTCGCGTCGACCCCGAGCGTGGCGGTGGGGTGATCTCGCTGATCGAGGCCGCCTCCGAACGTGAGTTGATCGCCAACGGGAAAATCGGCAATGAACTCGCGGTCTACGACGAATACCCCGCGCATCCGCAGGCCGGCGAAGGCCCATGGCATCTGCTCCCGAAGGGGCCCGTCGTCTCCTCGTCGGCGGGCCGAGCCGAGGTTGAGGCGTACCGCGGTCCTCTCGGTGAGCGGCTGATTGTCCGTGGCCGTATCACGAATCTCTTGCGCTACAAGCAGACTCTGACGCTGTGGCGCGATGTCGCGCGGGTCGAGTGCAGCACCACCGTCGACGAGTTCACCGGTGAGGACCGCCTGCTGCGGCTGCGCTGGCCGTGTCCGGTGCCAGGCGCGCTACCGGTCAGCGAGGTCGGAGATGCGGTGATCGGGCGCGGGTTCGGCCTGCTGCACGACAGGGGCGAGGAGTCGGCCGTCGACGCCGCTGTGCATCCGTGGACTCTGGACAACCCGGCGTACAGCTGGTTCGGCCTGTCGTCTGCCGTGCGGATCCGGGTCGGTGACGGTGTGCACGCGATATCGGTGGCCGAGGTCGTGTCCCCGACGGAGTCGGCGTCCTCATCGCTGGCCCGCCCGCTGATGGTCGCGCTCGCACGTGCCGGTGTCACCGCGACGTGCAGCGGTGCCGACCGCCCGCGCTACGGCGACCTCGGCGTGGACTCCAACCTGCCGGATGCCCGCATCGCGCTCGGCGGACCTGACGAGAATGCCTTCACCGCAGCGGTTTTGGCCGATGCCAACGCGGTCTACCGCGAAGAGCTGGAGCGCCAGTTGCAGGCGAACGGCCGGGCCAGAGTCTGGGTGCCCGCCACCGCGCCGCTTGCCGACCATTGGGTGCCGGGCGCGGATCTCCGTCCGGTGCGGGCGCTGCCGGTGCTCGTCGTCGCCGGAGCGGAACTCGAAGTTGCCGTGGAGTCGGTCGTCGAGGACCTCGCCGAGTTCGAGATCGCCGTCGACCAGAACGCGCCCGCCGGCCTGCAACCGTTCGAGGCGCGTACCGTCGCGGTGCTCAACCGCGGAATACCGGGATTCGCCGTCGATTCGGACGGCACGCTGCACACGTCGCTGATGCGCTCGTGCTCCGGTTGGCCGTCGGGAACCTGGATCGACCCGCCGCGGCGCACCGCACCCGACGGGTCCAACTTCCAGCTCCAGCACTGGACGCACACGTTCGAATACGCGGTGGTCTCCGGTGACGGTGACTGGCGCGACGCCGCGATCCCGGCCCGCAGTGCAGAGTTCTCCCGTCCACCGCTGGCGGTTACCGAGAACACCAGCGCCGCTGGAGGTTTGCCGCCGTGGGGCTCGTTGTTGGAGATCGAGCCAGCGGGCGTCGTGCAGCTCGGCGCATTGAAGGCGGCAGGCAACCCGGTGGCGGCGGGCAGCGGCAGGCAGGTCCATCCCACCGACGGTGTCGCGGTACGTCTGGTCGAAACCTCCGGTGCAGCAACCCAGGTGGAAGTGCGTTCGGGCCTGCGCCGCGTCTCGGCGGCCGCCCGTGTCGACCTTCTCGAACAGCCCAGGGTCCAGCAGCTGTCTTCGGAGGGACTCGCCCTGCACGGATTCGAGATCGCCACCATCCTGACCCGGCTGAACCTGTCGAAGGTGCTGGACGCCGACCACACGGTTCTGGGGCCCGACGCCGAGGCTGCGCAACCGCTGTACGCCCGGTACTGGCTGCACAACCGTGGGCCCGCGCCGCTCGGCGGCCTGCCCGCCGTCGCACACCTGCATCCGCAGCGCATTGCCGTCGAGCCGAATTCCGATGGGCAGCTGCGACTTACGATCGCCAGCGACTGCAGCGATACGGTGCTGCACGGCCACGTGCGGTTGCTGTGCCCGGACGGCTGGACGACCGATCCACACGAGCTGCCGTTCATGCTGCCGCCCGGTGAGCACCTCGCAACCGATGTGGTCGTGAGCGCGCCGCCCGCCGTGCAACCGGGCCTGTATCCGATCAGGGCGGAACTCACACTCACCGGTAACCATGTATCGATGCCGCCGTCGTGGCGCCAGATGGTCGAGGACGTGTGCGTCGTTTCCGTGGCCGCACCGACCGAGGACCGACTGCTGCGGATCGTGGCCGACCCGCAGCCCGTCGACATCAAGGCCGGCGAACGCGCCACGCTGACCGTCGGGGTCGCCACCGACGCCTATGCAGACCTTGCCGTCGAAGCGCATTTGATCAGCCCGTGGGGCACGTGGGAGTGGATCGGGCCCGGCGCGACGGGCGTCGAAGTGGCGGCCCGGGGCACGGTCGAACTCAACTTCGACGTGGCGCCACCGGTGTGGGTGGAACCCGGCGAGTGGTGGGCGCTGATCCGGGTCGCGGCCGCCGGTCAGCTGCTGTACTCGCCCGCGGTGAAGGTGACGGTCCGATGACCGCCGCGATCGTCGGTGGGGTGCCGGTGCCGGTGCATGACGTGGACGCACGCGAGGCGCAGCTGCGTTCGTCACGTACGGCGTCGTCGCTGCCGCGGCCCGGCACCAGCGAGGGACGGCAGCTAAGACGTTGGCTGACACAGCTTCTCGTGACCGAACGCGTGGTGGCTGCTGAGGCCGATGCTCGGGGGCTCGGCGCCGACGGTGCACCGACCGAGGACGATCTGCTGCCGGACATGACCGCGCGACTCGAGATGGGCAGCGTGGCGGCGTCTGTCCTCGGCGACCCGTTGGCGCGCGCACTGTTCGTGAGCATCACCGAATCCGTCGACGTGACCGACGAGGCCGTCGCGGCATACGAAGCGCGGAACCCGGCACGTTTCCCCGACACCGCACACGTCGCCGAACACCTGCGCGCGGCGGCGCGGCGTCGCGCGTTCCGGCTGTGGCTGGATGCCCGGTGCGCCGAACTCGTCGAGTTGGCGCCCGGCTACGAACATCCCGGCGATCCCCGCCAGCCCGACAACACCCACCGGCACTGATGGCCCGACCGACACTCGCAATCGACATCGGCGGCACGAAGATCGCCGCCGGTCTGGTCGACGACGACGGCACTCTGGTCCACCATGCGAAGCGCCCGACGCCCGACGGCGACCCCGAGGCGATCTGGGCGGTGGTGGAATCGCTTGTCGCCGAGGCACTGTCGACGGCGGGCGGCGCGGTGGGTGGCGTCGGCATCGCATCCGCCGGCCCGATCGATGTCCCGGCCGGCACCGTCAGCCCGATCAACATCACCGAGTGGCAACACTTTCCGATCGTCGACCGGGTGGCCGCGATGGTCGACGCACCCGTGCGACTGGGTGGCGACGGGCTGTGTATGGCGATGGGGGAACGCTGGCGTGGCGCGGGCCGCGACGCCGAGTTCTTGCTCGGCATGGTGGTGTCCACCGGGGTCGGCGGTGGGTTGGTACTCGACGGCGCGCCCTACGACGGTCGCACAGGCAACGCCGGACACGTCGGCCATGTCGTCGTCGATCCCGAAGGTCGACCGTGCACGTGCGGCGGTCGCGGGTGCGTCGAGACGATCGCCGGCGGCCCACGGATGGCGCAGTGGGCCAGGGAGCAGGGGTGGAATGCGCCCGCCGACGCCGACGCCAAGGAACTGGCCGACGCCGCGGCCGCGGGGGATGCCGTGGCCTTGCAAGCGTTCACCCGGGGTGCGACGGCCGTCGCCGCGATGATCGCGTCCGTCGGCGCGGTTTGCGACCTCGACCTCGTCGTCATCGGCGGCGGCGTCGCAAAAGCCGGTCCACTGCTGTTCGACCCCTTGCGCGCGGCGCTCGACACCTACGCGGGGCTGGACTTCATCCGCGATCTACGCGTCATGCCCGCCGAACTCGGTGGCGACGCCGGGCTGGTCGGCGCAGCGGCCCTGGTGATTTCGGCGCGCTGACGCACCGCTGCGGTCGGTTTGCGCGCCCGATCCGCACTGGTTGTATAAGGGCATGCGTGTCGGAGTGGTGTTCCCCCAAACCGAACTGGGCGGCGACGTCGGTGCCGTCCGCGCTTATGGGCAGGGAGTCGAGGCGCTTGGCTTCGACCATTTGCTCGCATACGACCACGTCGTAGGGGCCGACCCGGCCGTGCACAAAGGGTGGAGCGGGTACTACGACGTCGACACCACATTCCACGAGCCGTTCGTGATGTTCGGATACCTCGCGGCGGCCACCACGACTCTCGAATTCGTCACCGGCGTCATCATTCTCCCGCAGCGCCAGACCGCACTGGTCGCCAAGCAGGCCGCCGAAGTCGACCTGCTGTCCCAGGGCAGGTTCCGGCTCGGTATCGGAATCGGTTGGAACGCCGTCGAATACGACGCACTGGGTGAGGACTTCAGCGTCCGCGGTGCGCGCTCGGAGGAGCAGATCGAACTCATGCGACGGTTGTGGACCGAGCGCAGCGTCACGTTCGAGGGCAGATTCGACACGGTCACCGGTGCCGGCCTGTCACCGCGTCCGGTGCAGCGGCCGATCCCCGTATGGATCGGCGCCGCGTCGGCGAAGGGCTTCGACCGGATCGGACGCCTGGCCGACGGGTGGTTCCCGATGACCGGTCCGGGGCCACAGCTCGACGAAGCCCGCGCGGCGGTTCGGGACGCGGCAGTCGCCGCGGGACGCGATCCCGCTGCGCTGGGGCTGCAGGGCCAGGTGAGGAGTTCGATCGAGCCGGACGCGGTGGCTGCCGAACTGGCCGCGTGGGGCGACGCCGGCGCGACCCACGTGGCCGTCAGCACGATGGGCCACGGCCTGGCCACCGTCGACGACCACCTGGCCACCCTGGGGGCGATCGCCGAGGTGACTTCTTCGCGCTCGTAGCCGGTGAGCGACCGCAAAATGTACGCAAACTGCGGCGTGTCTCTGTGCAGACACGCGCGCTCGCCGGAAAAAGGTTGAGCGGCGATCGCCGGCCGTTTTGGCTGATCGGCGCGCCGTCGGCTATTCTTGGCGGCGTTCTACCGAAGACCGTTGGTCACCGAGAAATCGGTTGAAGGTCCGGCTTTGCCGGCGGCCCACGCAGGAGGACGAGGCTAATGCAGTTTTTGCGCGCCCCGACCTGTCTGCGTCGGGGCGTTCGTCATTTCCGGACGTGATCCCTTCTCGGCTGCCGCGGTCCCCATCTACGAGGAGGCATGCATGGCCAAGGCTGAAAAGGCCACCGCGGTTGCCGACATCGCTGAGCAGTTCAAGGACTCGACGGCGACGCTCGTCACCGAGTACCGCGGGCTGACGGTTGCCAACCTCAAAGACCTGCGCCGTTCGCTCGGTGAATCCGCCACCTACACAGTCGCCAAGAACACGCTGGTCAAGCGTGCCGCGGCGGAGGCGGGCATCGAGGGCCTCGACGAGCTTTTCGTCGGGCCCACCGCGATCGCGTTCGTCAAGGGTGAAGCCGTCGATGCCGCCAAGGCGATCAAGAAGTTCGCCAAGGACAACAAGGCGCTCGTGATCAAGGGCGGCTACATGGATGGCCGCGCCCTGAGCGTTTCCGAGGTCGAAAAGATCGCCGACCTGGAATCGCGCGAGGTTCTGCTGGCCAAGCTGGCCGGCGCGATGAAGGCGAATCTGTCCAAGGCCGCTGGCCTGTTCACCGCACAGCAGTCGCAGGCAGCCCGGTTGTTCGCGGCGCTGCAAGAGAAGAAGGCCGCCGAGGCACCCGCCGAGGCGCCATCCGAAAGCCCGGCAGCGTCCGACGACGCCGCCGAATAACCCACACCAATCCAGTACCTAGGTAAGTAAGAAAGGGACCATCATGGCCAAGCTGTCCACCGACGACCTGCTCGACGCGTTCAAGGAACTGACGCTGCTCGAGCTCTCTGAGTTCGTCAAGAAGTTCGAGGAGACCTTCGACGTCACCGCCGCCGCTCCGGTCGCCGTCGCGGCCGCCGGCCCCGCCGCCGGTGGTGCACCGGCCGAGGCCGCCGAGGAGCAGTCGGAGTTCGACGTCATCCTCGAGGGTGCCGGCGACAAGAAGATCGGCGTCATCAAGGTCGTCCGCGAGATCGTCTCCGGCCTGGGCCTCAAGGAGGCCAAGGACCTCGTCGACAGCGCTCCCAAGCCGCTGCTCGAGAAGGTCGCCAAGGAGGCCGCCGAGGAAGCCAAGACCAAGCTCGAGGCTGCCGGCGCGACGGTCACCGTCAAGTAGTTCAAAAGCGTACGAACCGCCCGGGATCAGCACGATCCCGGGCGGTTTGTCGTAGGTGCAGTCGCTGGCCAGGTCTACGAAGCCGGCCGTACCACTGTCGTAAGCGTCAATTGCGCTTATCGTGAGTCCGTGATTGTCGCCGTGTCGCGTACCGCGGTCGCCGCCATTGCGGTACCGATGTTGTCCTTGACCGCGTGCAACTTCTCGTTTTCCGCGGGCGGTCCCGATTACGACAAGCTGGAAACATCCATCTCCGACGAGCTCAAAGGCACCTATTCGGAGATCACTCCGGATGCTCCGAAAGTGACATGCCCGCGAGACCAGCCGGACCCCGAGAAGGGTGACACCTTCATCTGCACCGCAGACGTTCAAGGGGAACCGGTTCGGGTCGAGGTCAAGGTGGCCGACGACGATGGCAACGTCGACTTCACCACGCTGGACGTGGTCTACGACATGGCCCGCACAGGGCGGCTGCTGGGCGACGAGATCGAATCGAACATGGGATTCCCGGTCACAGTGCAATGCGGCAGCGGTGTGAAAATTGTCCCAATCGGCGACAGTTTCACCTGCACGGCGGTCGACGAGAATTCCGTCGAGAAAACCGTCGAGGTGACAGCCGTCGAAATCGGAAAGGACAACTGGCGGATCATCGACTAGCGGGCGGTGAATCCCTCAGCCTGGCGGCCAGCTATTGCTCATCACGCACAAGACCCCAGGAGAGAAGGGTTGTGGCACTGATTGCGCAAACGCCCCTACGAATCGCTTGCGGGCGCTTTGCGCCCCGTCGTCCCGGCCTTCGACGCCGAGAGAACGACGCCGACGGAAATTCCAATCCGGAGCATCGGTGGTATCGGACGTGACACATCGCCAGTGCTCGGTAACGGCGTGCGCTACAGTGACTCAAGCCACAGGCGGGAGCCCTGTGGCCTGCGACATTGGCGGAAGGATCCCCGCGTGGGCATTGGAATTCAGGTCGAGGGGCTTACCAAGTCCTTCGGGCCCCAGCGAATCTGGGAAGACGTCACGTTGGAGGTTCCGGCGGGCGAGGTCAGCGTTCTGCTGGGCCCGTCCGGTACCGGCAAGTCGGTGTTCCTGAAGTCGCTGATCGGGCTGCTGCGCCCCGAGCGCGGCAAGATCATCGTCGACGGCACGAACATCATCGAGTGCACGGCCAAGGAGCTCTACGAGATCCGCACCCTGTTCGGTGTGATGTTCCAGGACGGCGCCCTGTTCGGCTCGATGAGCCTGTACGACAACACCGCTTTCCCCTTGCGTGAGCACACCAAGAAAAAGGAAAGCGAAATCCGCAACATCGTCATGGAGAAGCTCGACCTCGTTGGTCTGGGCGGGGACGAGACGAAGTTCCCCGGTGAGATCTCCGGCGGTATGCGCAAGCGTGCGGGGTTGGCCCGCTCGCTGGTGCTGGATCCGCAGATCATCCTCTGCGACGAGCCGGACTCCGGTCTGGACCCGGTGCGTACGGCGTATCTGTCGCAGTTGTTGATCGACATCAATGCCCAGATCGACTGCACGATCCTGATCGTGACGCACAACATCAACATCGCGCGCACGGTGCCCGACAACATGGGCATGTTGTTCCGTAAGAAGCTGGTGATGTTCGGTCCGCGTGAGGTGTTGTTGACCTCCGATGAGCCGGTGGTGCGGCAGTTCCTCAACGGTCGTCGTATCGGGCCGATCGGCATGTCGGAGGAGAAGGACGAGTCGACGATGGCCGAGGAGCAGGCCATGGTCGATGCCGGTCACCACGACGGCGGCACCGATGAGATCGAGGGGGTGCCGCCGCAGATCATGGCGACCCCCGGTATGCCGGAACGTCAGGCCGTTGGCCGTCGTCAGGCTCGGGTTCGCGAAATCCTGCACACGCTGCCGCCGGCCGCGCAGGAGGCGATCCGCGATGATCTCGAAGGCACCCACAAGTACCAGGCGCACCAGTTCGCGACTCAGGAAGCCTCGCCGCGTGGTCGCCATGATGACGACGCTCCGACGGGCGTCATCCCGACCGTCGACAGCCCGACGGTCGAGACCAGGACCGTCGAGAGGTAGTCCCTCGTGAACGTCGGAAGATGAGCACCGAGCACAAGGCTGGCGTTCAGAAAACCACGTTCTGCCGGATCTGCGAGCCGTTGTGCGGCATGATCGCGACCGTCGAGGATGGCCGCCTCACCGCGTTGCGTCCCGATAAGGACCATCCGCTTTCGGCGGGTTTCGCGTGCCAGAAGGGTGTCGCGTTCACCGAGGTCGTCAACGATCCCGATCGAGTCACCGAACCGCTGCGTCGCACCGGCAGCGGCGAATGGGAACCCGTCAGCTGGGACGAGGCGATGTCCGACATCGCCGCCCGGCTGATCGACATCCATCGCAGGCACGGATCCGGTGCCGTCGGCTGGTACTTCGGCAACCCGGGCGCTTTCAGTTACAGCCACACGCTGAGCCTGACCAGCCTCATGCTCGGCTTCGGACCGAAGATGCACGTGTTCACCGCCGGCAGCCAGGACGTCAACAACCGGTTCGTCGCCAGTCAACTGTTGTACGGCTCGCCGCTGGCGCTGCCGGTGCCCGACGTCCTCCGCACCGATCTTCTCGTCGTGATTGGCGCCAATCCCGTTGTGTCCCACGGCAGTGTGCTCACCGTGCCGCGGATCAAGGACCGCATGCACGACATCGTCAAGCGCGGTGGCCGCGTCCTCGTCGTCGACCCACGCAAGACCGAAACCGCCGCACAGTTCGAATGGCTGGGCATCATTCCCGACGGCGATGCCTACCTGCTGCTGTCGCTGCTGCAGGTGATGTTCGGTGAGAACCTCGTCGACCGGAGCCGGCTCGCCCGCCAAGTCGACGGCGGCGTCTGGCTCGAGCAGCTCGCCCGCCCGTTCAGCCCCGAGGCCACCGCGGTGCGCACCGGCATCGACCCGGACACCGTGCGCACCCTGGCCCGCGACCTGGTCCGCACCGAACGTGCTGCGGTGTACGGACGCGTCGGCACCAGCATCGGCGAAAACGGCACGCTCACAACGTATTTGCTCGATGCGGTCAACTTGGTGGCGGGCAATCTCGACGTCGCGGGCGGTAGCATGTTCGGCCGCATCGGGCTGCCCGGCGAGCGTTGGCTGGGCATGGCGGGTGGTGCGCTGTTGCGCACGGTCTACTCCCGCAGGCGCTCGCGCATCGGCGGATTCCCGTCGGTGCTCGGATCCGAGCCCGCCGGGGTGATGGCCAAGGAGATCACCACGCCGGGACGCGGACAGGTAAAGGCGTTGCTCGTCAGCGCCGGCAACCCGGTGCTCTCGGTCCCCAACGGCGACGAGTTGGAAGCGGCGCTGAAGTCCTTGGACCTGATGGTCGGCATCGATCTGTACGTCAACGAGACACTTGCGCATTGCGACTACGTGCTGCCCGCCGCGTCGATGTACGAGCGCGACGACTTTCCGCTGCCGTTTCAGACCTTGCAGCCGACACCTTTCCGTCAGGCCACCGAGCCCGTGATCGCCCCGATGGGACAGGCGCGCCCTGAGTGGGAGATCATCGACGATCTCTCTTCGCGGCTGGGGCGCCGAACGCCCGGGTTCGCGTTGCTGACCGGCGCTCGAAAGATGTTGTCGCTGTTCGGTGTTCGACTGACTCCGCGCGCGCTGGTCGACGTCGTCATCCGGCTGGGGGAGGCCGGCGACCGGTTCGGGCTGCGACGCGGTGGATTGTCGTTCGCCCGGCTGACCGCAGAACATCCCCACGGTTTCGTGCTGGCGCCGAACCTGCGCGAGGGCGTGCTCGGGGACACCGTCGCGTACCGCGGCAGGCGGGTCAGGCTGCGGCACGACGAGATCGCCGCCGAGGTCGCCAAGCTCGGGCGCCGCGAAGCCCCCGAGGCTTATCCGATGCGGCTGATCGGAATGCGCGAGGCGCGCTCCGAGAACTCCTGGCTGCACAACGCGCCGCTGCTGATGCGCGGCGAACGCATCCAGCATGCCCGCATTCACGTCGACGACGCGGCGGCAGCCGACATCGCCGACGGCGACGTCGTGCGCATCGCGTCGCAGCACGGCGAGATCGAGGTGCCCGTCATCGTCACCAAGGACATCGTCGCCGGGGTCGTCGCGGTGCCGCACGGATGGGGACACAAGGGCACCGCCGGTTGGCGACTGGCCAACCGTGCCGGCGGGGCGAACGTCAACGCACTGATGTCCAGCAACCCCGAGGACATCGAGGCGCTGGCCGGCATGGCGCGCCTGACCGGCGTGCCGATCCGTGTCGAGCGGGCCTCCTCTTAGCCCGGCTGCCAGCAGCGGAGCAAACTCCTATATATTGACGGGATCGTGGAAACGGCCGTGCACGCTGACAATGCGCGCTATCTTTCACGCGATCAGCGAACAGGAGAAGTCATGGTCGACCGGTTCTGGGTGTGGTTGGGCACGGGTGTCATCACCGCAGGAATTTCAGCGGCGCTGCTGGCGGGGGCGGGTGTCGCGACAGCAACGGATGGCGACTCCGCCGACGGTGGCGGCACGAAGACCTCAGAATCGGCGGATCCCGACGGAAACCAGAACGACCCGGGCGCGGGAGTGACCCCGGGGAGCGGTCTGAAGGACGACGGGGACAAGACGGGCGACGTCCCTGCGGGCCAGCAGCCGAACGTCGGCGACGTCGAAACCGACGACAACATCACGGACGAGCTCACGGACGAGCTCAAGGACGAGTTCGAGGACGAGGACCTCAAGGACGAGGACGTCAAGGACGAGACGATCGGCGACGAGCTGATCGACGAGAACCTCACCGACGCAGACGGAGACGCCGGCGCAATCGTCGACACCGTCGAGCAGCCTGATCTCGGCAACGCCGGGCGTTCGAACGACGGCCAGGACGAATCACAATCGCCGAGCCTGGACCAGACGTTGGTCGACGATCTTGACGTTTCGTTGAATCCCGAACTCGACAATGTCGAGAGAAACGCCTTGTTCGGCACCAACTCCCAGTCGGGCGAGGAACACGCACTCGTCCCGTTGAGGTCCGAATTCGAAGAACTGACCAAGCAGACGGAGACCCCTGAGTTCGCTCCGGTCGCGTTCTCGGCCCCTGCCGTCGCGGAGATCAACTCCCTCGCCACCGCACGACCGTTGAACATCGTGCTGGACGTGATCGGCACGATCGTCTTCGGTCTGTACGGGTTCGTCACTCGGTTGATCGGCGGCCCGCCGGTTCTTCCGCCCAACAGCACCGTGACGGTGTACAGCTCGAGGCTGCGGATCGACTGCGGATGCGCACCCGGCGAGGGGGAAGAAGTCCCCGTGGACTGGTACATCCCGGAGAACGCTGATCCCGACCGCATCATCTACCTGCAGCATGGATTCCTGGCGGCCGCTCCTTGGTACAGCTACACCGCCGCGGCGCTGGCGGAACAGACGAACAGCATCGTCGTCGCACCGTCGATCACGTCGAACTTCCTGGCGTACGACCAGTGCTGGCTCGGTGGGGCGCCGATGCACCAGGCCATGGCCGGCCTGTTCGACCCCGACAACACAGCGCTCGCCGACAGCCTCGGTGCGACCCCCTATGAAGGGGAGCTCGAGTGGGAGCAGGTGGTGTTGATGGGCCACTCAGCCGGCGGCGGCGCCGTCTCGGGCATCGCCCGCTACATGACCGAGAACGGAGACGCTGATCGGCTGGCGGGCGTGGTGCTGCTCGACGGCGTCGGTATGGGCGGCACGATGGCCGAAGACCTCTCGATGGTTCCCGACGAGATCCCGGTCTACCAACTCGCTGCGCCCAAGTACATGTGGAACATGTTCGGCAGCGGCACTGACGCGCTGATTGAGGCACGGCCCGACGCCCCCTTCTACGGCGTGACGCTGGCCGGTGGCTCCCACGTCGACACGATGCGGGGCGGCAACTTCCTGATCCAATTCTCGCAGCAACTGGTGTCTGGCTTCTCGAAGCCCCAGAACGTGGCCGCGGCCGAGATTGTGATGGTCGGGTGGGTGAACGACATGTTCGACGGCGATCAGTCCGAAGGCATCTACCTCGACACCGGTGAGACGCGCACGATCGATACGCCGGCGGGCCAGGCAACATTGGTCGACCTGCCGAACTCGCTGCGCAGGCCGTATCTGCTCAACTTCCTGGAACCGTTCATAGCGGGCAGCACAGGCCTCTTCACCCTCCAGCCGGGCTGTCTGCGCGAGTCGACCGGAACGGCCGCCGGCTGCGCGGGATCCGTGGCCGCCTGACGTTGATATCGATGCGCCGCAAACCGAGCCCCAACGCAAAACTCCACACCAAACACCGCGTTATCTCTTGACGGAAACGCTCCGAGGGGTCAATCTGTTGGGCAGAATGTGTGTGAGGGTTCAGGACGCCAGCCAGCGCCCAGTGGCTTTTGCATGCCGATGTTGAGGAATACGCCGTCCTGCGGTACTGTTGGACGTTGCGCTGGCTGCATCCTGCCCTCCTAAACCTGGCTCTTGACGCCTCCTAGCCTGAGTTCGCTCAGTGATCTAGTCGTGTGTCCTGCGTTCGGGGGCTTTGGGCTTGATAAAGCCAGCCGAACCGACGCAGATATCGCGATTACGAAGGAATCGGCGCTCAAGCCCCTTTGAGGCCATCCGGACGGTCGCATGAGGTGCTGGAAGGATGCATCTTGGCAGGGTCCCGCCAATCCAAGTCAGCAGTAGACACCAACTCCGTACCAGGAGCACCAAACAGAATTTCCTTTGCAAAGCTCCGTGAGCCGCTCGAGGTTCCGGGGCTACTTGACGTACAGACCGATTCCTTCGAGTGGCTGATCGGCTCGGAGCGTTGGAAGGAAAACGCCAAGGCTCGCGGCGACGCCGTCGACCCGGTTGGCGGCCTCGAAGAGGTGCTCACCGAGCTCTCGCCGATCGAGGACTTCTCGGGTTCCATGTCGCTGTCCTTCTCGGACCCGCGCTTCGACGAAGTCAAGGCGCCGGTCGACGAGTGCAAAGACAAGGACATGACGTACGCGGCCCCACTGTTCGTCACGGCCGAGTTCATCAACAACAACACCGGTGAGATCAAGAGCCAGACGGTCTTCATGGGTGACTTCCCGATGATGACCGAAAAGGGCACCTTCATCATCAACGGCACCGAGCGTGTCGTGGTGTCCCAGCTCGTCCGGTCGCCGGGCGTGTACTTCGACGAGAGCATCGACAAGTCCACCGAGAAGACGCTGCACAGCGTCAAGGTGATCCCGGGCCGTGGCGCCTGGCTCGAGTTCGATGTCGACAAGCGCGACACCGTCGGTGTGCGCATCGACCGCAAGCGTCGTCAGCCGGTCACCGTGCTGCTGAAGGCGCTCGGCTGGACCAACGAGCAGATCGTGGAGCGCTTCGGCTTCTCCGAGATCATGATGGGCACGCTGGAGAAGGACAACACCGCAGGCACCGACGAGGCGTTGTTGGACATCTACCGCAAGCTGCGCCCGGGCGAGCCGCCGACCAAGGAGTCCGCGCAGACCCTGCTGGAGAACCTGTTCTTCAAGGAGAAGCGCTACGACCTGGCCCGCGTCGGCCGCTACAAGGTGAACAAGAAGCTGGGCCTCAATGTCGGCCAGCCGATCACCAGCTCGACGCTGACCGAAGAGGACGTCGTCGCCACCATCGAGTACCTGGTCCGCCTGCATCAGGGCGACCAGACGATGACGGCGCCCGGCGGCTCCGAGGTGCCCGTGGAGGTCGACGACATCGACCACTTCGGCAACCGTCGCCTGCGTACCGTCGGCGAGCTGATCCAGAACCAGATCCGGGTGGGCCTGTCCCGCATGGAGCGCGTGGTCCGCGAGCGGATGACGACTCAGGACGTCGAGGCGATCACGCCGCAGACCCTGATCAACATCCGTCCCGTCGTGGCGGCCATCAAGGAGTTCTTCGGCACCAGCCAGCTCTCCCAGTTCATGGACCAGAACAACCCGCTTTCCGGTTTGACCCACAAGCGCCGCCTGTCGGCGCTGGGCCCCGGCGGTCTGTCCCGTGAGCGCGCTGGCCTCGAGGTCCGCGACGTGCACTCGAGCCACTACGGCCGCATGTGTCCGATCGAGACGCCGGAAGGACCCAACATCGGTCTGATCGGCTCGCTGTCGGTGTATGCGCGGGTGAACCCGTTCGGCTTCATCGAGACGCCGTACCGCAAGGTCAACGATGGTGTCGTCTCCGATGACATCGAGTACCTGACCGCCGACGAGGAGGACCGCCACGTCGTGGCGCAGGCCAACTCGTCCATCGACGACAAGGGGCGGTTCATCGAAGACCGCATCCTGGTTCGCCGGAAGGGTGGCGAGGTCGAGTTCGTGTCGGCGACCGAGGTCGACTACATGGATGTCTCGCCGCGGCAGATGGTGTCGGTCGCGACGGCCATGATCCCGTTCCTCGAGCACGACGACGCCAACCGCGCCCTGATGGGTGCCAACATGCAGCGCCAGGCGGTTCCGCTGGTGCGCAGCGAGGCACCGCTGGTCGGCACGGGTATGGAGCTGCGTGCCGCGATCGACGCCGGTGACGTCGTCGTCTCGGACAAGGCAGGCGTGGTCGAAGAGGTCTCCGCCGACTACATCACCGTGATGGCCGACGACGGCACCCGGCACACCTACCGGATGCGCAAGTTCGCCCGCTCCAACCACGGCACCTGCGCCAACCAGCGCCCGATCGTCGACGCCGGCGACCGGGTGGAAGCCGGCCAGGTGGTCGCCGACGGTCCGTGCACCGAGAACGGCGAGATGGCGCTCGGCAAGAACCTGCTCGTGGCGATCATGCCGTGGGAAGGCCACAACTACGAGGACGCGATCATCCTCTCCAACCGCCTGGTTGAGGAGGACGTGCTCACCTCGATCCACATCGAGGAACACGAGATCGATGCCCGCGACACCAAGCTGGGCGCCGAGGAGATCACCCGGGACATCCCGAACGTCTCCGATGAGGTGCTGGCAGATCTCGACGAGCGCGGCATCGTCCGCATCGGCGCCGAGGTCCGCGACGGCGACATCCTGGTCGGCAAGGTGACCCCGAAGGGTGAGACCGAGCTGACCCCGGAAGAGCGGCTGCTGCGCGCGATCTTCGGTGAGAAGGCGCGCGAGGTCCGCGACACGTCGCTCAAGGTGCCGCACGGCGAGTCCGGCAAGGTCATCGGCATCCGCGTGTTCTCACGCGAGGATGACGACGAGCTGCCCGCCGGTGTCAACGAACTGGTCCGCGTCTACGTCGCGCAGAAGCGCAAGATCTCCGACGGCGACAAGCTGGCCGGACGCCACGGCAACAAGGGCGTCATCGGCAAGATCCTGCCCGTCGAGGACATGCCCTTCCTGCCCGACGGCACGCCCGTCGACATCATCCTGAACACGCACGGTGTGCCGCGACGGATGAACATCGGCCAGATCCTGGAAACCCACCTGGGGTGGGTGGCCAAGGCCGGCTGGAAGATCGACGGATCGCCGGACTGGGCGGCCAACCTGCCAGAGGAGATGCTGGAGGCCGAGCCGGGAAGCATTGTCTCGACACCGGTCTTCGACGGTGCGCGGGAGGACGAGCTGCAGGGACTGCTGAGCTCGACGCTGCCGAACCGCGACGGCGTCACGCTCGTCGACTCCGACGGCAAGGCTGAGCTGTTCGACGGCCGCAGTGGTGAACCGTTCCCGTACCCGGTGACGGTCGGCTACATGTACATCCTGAAGCTGCACCACTTGGTGGACGACAAGATCCACGCCCGCTCCACCGGTCCGTACTCGATGATCACCCAGCAGCCGCTGGGTGGTAAGGCGCAGTTCGGTGGTCAGCGGTTCGGCGAGATGGAGTGCTGGGCCATGCAGGCCTACGGCGCGGCGTACACGCTGCAGGAGCTCTTGACGATCAAGTCCGACGACACCGTCGGCCGCGTCAAGGTCTACGAGGCGATCGTCAAGGGCGAGAACATCCCCGAGCCGGGGATCCCCGAGTCGTTCAAGGTGCTGCTCAAGGAGCTTCAGTCGCTGTGCCTCAACGTCGAGGTGCTGTCGAGTGACGGTGCTGCGATCGAGATGCGTGACGGTGACGACGAGGACCTGGAGCGCGCTGCGGCGAACCTGGGAATCAACCTGTCTCGCAACGAATCCGCCTCTGTTGAGGATTTGGCCTAAATATCTAGTCCCGCAAGGGGAAAGGGAGTTACGTGCTAGACGTCAACTTCTTCGATGAACTCCGCATCGGTCTTGCCACCGCGGACGACATCCGCAACTGGTCCTTCGGCGAGGTCAAGAAGCCGGAGACCATCAACTACCGCACGCTCAAGCCAGAGAAGGACGGGCTGTTCTGCGAGAAGATCTTCGGACCGACTCGCGACTGGGAGTGCTACTGCGGCAAGTACAAGCGCGTCCGCTTCAAGGGCATCATCTGCGAGCGCTGCGGCGTCGAGGTCACTCGCGCCAAGGTGCGCCGTGAGCGGATGGGCCACATCGAGCTGGCCGCGCCCGTCACGCACATCTGGTACTTCAAGGGTGTGCCGAGCCGGCTCGGCTATCTGCTCGACCTGGCGCCCAAGGATCTCGAGAAGATCATCTACTTCGCGGCCTACGTGATCACGGCGGTCGACGACGAGATGCGGCACAACGAGCTTTCCACGCTCGAGGCCGAGATGGTCGTCGAGAAGAAGGCCGTCGAGGATCAGCGCGACGCCGACCTGGAGGCCCGGGCCCAGAAGCTCGAGGCCGACATGAAGGAGCTCGAGGACGAGGGCGCCAAGTCCGACGTCAAGCGCAAGGTACGGGACGGTGGCGAGCGCGAGATGCGTCAGCTCCGCGACCGTGCCCAGCGTGAGTTGGACCGGCTCGACGAGATCTGGACCACCTTCACCAAGCTGGCTCCCAAGCAGCTCATCGTCGATGAGGTGCTCTACCGCGAGCTCATCGATCGCTACGGCGAGTACTTCACCGGCGCCATGGGCGCGGAGGCGATCAAGAAGCTCATCGAGACCTTCGACATCGACGCCGAGGCCGAGGAGCTGCGCGAGGTCATCCGTAGTGGCAAGGGCCAGAAGAAGCTTCGCGCGTTGAAGCGTCTCAAGGTCGTCGCGGCGTTCCAGTCCAACAGCAATTCGCCGTTGGGCATGGTGCTCGACGCGGTTCCGGTGATCCCGCCGGAGCTGCGCCCCATGGTGCAGCTGGACGGTGGCCGCTTCGCCACGTCGGACCTCAACGACCTGTACCGCCGCGTCATCAACCGCAACAACCGGTTGAAGCGACTCATCGACCTCGGCGCACCCGAGATCATCGTCAACAACGAGAAGCGCATGCTTCAGGAGTCGGTGGACGCGCTGTTCGACAACGGCCGCCGCGGCCGTCCGGTCACCGGGCCGGGCAACCGTCCGCTCAAGTCGCTGTCCGATCTGCTCAAGGGCAAGCAGGGCCGGTTCCGTCAGAACCTGCTCGGCAAGCGTGTCGACTACTCGGGCCGTTCGGTCATCGTGGTGGGCCCGCAGCTGAAGCTGCATCAGTGTGGTCTGCCGAAGCTGATGGCACTCGAGCTGTTCAAGCCGTTCGTGATGAAGCGTCTGGTCGACCTGAACCACGCGCAGAACATCAAGAGCGCCAAGCGCATGGTCGAGCGTCAGCGTCCCCAGGTGTGGGATGTCCTTGAAGAGGTCATCGGCGAGCATCCGGTGCTGCTGAACCGCGCACCGACGCTGCACCGCCTCGGCATCCAGGCTTTCGAGCCGCAGCTGGTGGAGGGCAAGGCAATTCAGCTGCACCCGCTGGTGTGTGAGGCGTTCAACGCCGACTTCGACGGTGACCAGATGGCCGTGCACCTTCCGCTGTCCGCGGAGGCGCAGGCCGAGGCGCGCATCCTGATGCTGTCGTCGAACAACATCCTGTCGCCGGCGTCGGGCCGCCCCCTGGCCATGCCGCGTCTGGACATGGTGACGGGTCTGTACTTCCTGACCACCATGATCGAAGGCGACACCGGCGAGTACGTGGCCGCCGCCAAGGACAAGCCGGAGTCGGGTGTGTACAGCTCACCCGCCGAGGCGATCATGGCGATGGACCGCGGTTCGCTGAGCGTTCGTGCCAACATCCGCGTGCGGCTGACCCAGCTGCGTCCGCCGGCCGACATCGAAGCCGAACTCTTCGAGGATGGTTGGAAGCCGGGCGACGCCTGGATGGCCGACACCACGCTGGGTCGGGTGCTGTTCAACGAGTTGCTCCCGACTGCGTATCCGTTCGTCAACGAGCAGATGCACAAGAAGGTGCAGGCGCGGATCGTCAACGATCTGGCCGAGCGCTACCCGATGATCGTCGTCGCGCAGACGGTGGACAAGCTCAAGGACGCCGGCTTCTACTGGGCCACCCGTTCGGGTGTCACCGTCTCGATGGCCGACGTGCTGGTGCCGCCGCAGAAGCAGGAGATCCTGGAGCGTCACGAGCACGAGGCCGACCGGATCGAGAAGCAGTACCAGCGCGGCGCGCTCAACCACGACGAGCGCAACGAAGCGTTGGTGAAGATCTGGCAGGACGCCACCGAAGAGGTCGGTAAGGCTCTGGAGGCCTACTACCCCGAGGACAATCCGATCATCACGATCGTGAAGTCGGGCGCCACGGGCAACCTGACCCAGACCCGCACACTGGCGGGCATGAAGGGTCTGGTGACCAATCCGAAGGGTGAGTTCATCCCGCGGCCGATCAAGTCCTCGTTCCGTGAGGGTCTGACGGTGCTGGAGTACTTCATCAACACCCACGGTGCCCGAAAGGGTCTGGCGGACACCGCTCTTCGTACCGCCGACTCGGGTTACCTGACCCGTCGTCTGGTCGACGTGTCGCAGGACGTCATCGTGCGCGAGACGGACTGCGAGACCGAGCGTGGCGTCAACATCACGCTGGCCGAGATGCAGGACAAGACGCTGGTTCGCGATCAGCACATCGAGACGTCCGCCTACGCGCGGACGCTGGCCACCGACGCCGTCGACGCCAAGGGCAACGTGATCGTCGAGCGCGGTCACGACCTGGGCGACCCGGCGATCGAGGCTCTGCTGGCCGCGGGTGTCACCGAGGTGAAGGTCCGCTCCGTGCTGACCTGTGCGACGGGCACCGGCGTGTGTGCGATGTGCTACGGCCGCTCGATGGCGACGGGCAAGCTGGTCGACATCGGCGAGGCAGTCGGCATCGTGGCCGCGCAGTCCATCGGTGAACCCGGCACGCAGCTGACCATGCGTACGTTCCACCAGGGCGGCGTCTCCGGCGGCAGCGACATCGTCGGTGGTCTGCCTCGTGTGCAGGAGCTGTTCGAGGCCCGCATCCCGCGTGACAAGGCGCCGATTGCCGACGTCACCGGGCGCGTGCAACTCGAAGAGGGCGAGCGCTTCTACAAGATCACCATCATCCCGGATGACGGTGGCGAGGAAGTGGTGTACGACAAGCTGTCTCGTCGTCAGCGCCTGAAGGTCTTCAAGCACGACGACGGCACCGAGCGGTTGCTGTCCGACGGCGACCACGTCGAGGTGGGCCAGCAGCTGATGGAAGGCTCCGCCGACCCGCACGAGGTGCTTCGTGTCCAGGGCCCCCGCGAGGTGCAGATCCACCTCGTCAAGGAGGTCCAGGAGGTCTACCGCGCTCAGGGCGTGTCGATCCACGACAAGCACATCGAGGTCATCGTCCGGCAGATGCTGCGTCGCGTCACGATCATCGATTCGGGTGCGACGGAGTTCCTGCCCGGCTCGCTGACCGAGCGTGGCGAGTTCGAGACCGAAAACCGTCGGGTCGTCGCCGAGGGTGGCGAGCCCGCGGCGGGTCGTCCAGTGCTGATGGGTATCACGAAGGCATCGCTGGCCACGGATTCGTGGCTGTCGGCGGCGTCGTTCCAGGAGACCACGCGCGTGCTCACCGATGCGGCGATCAACTGCCGCAGCGACAAGCTGCAGGGTCTGAAGGAGAACGTGATCATCGGCAAGCTGATCCCGGCCGGTACCGGCATCAACCGGTACCGCAACATCCAGGTGCAGCCGACCGAGGAAGCTCGGGCCGCGGCGTACACGATCCCGTCCTACGAGGATCAGTACTACAGCCCGGACTTCGGTCAGGCGACCGGTGCCGCAGTGCCGTTGGACGACTACGGCTACAGCGACTACCGGTAGTTAGTTCCTGCGCGAGAAGACGCGGAAACCCCCAAAATCACGCGATTTTGGGGGTTTTCGCGTCTGTTCGTCTGGTTGTCCACAGGCAGAGGTCACGCCCGCTTCCGCTGAGGGCCGGCGGAGGTCAGCATCCTTGCATGTCACATGAGGCTGTCGAAAGCATCTTCGCTGCGAATGGAGGTGTGGCGACCACGAGGCAGCTCCTCGCCGTCTTGTCCCCTAAGACACTGGAGTGTGCCGTCCGAATCGGCAATTTGATCCGCGTTCGACGCGGTGTCTACTCGTTGACGCCACCAGATGTATCCGTCAGGCTGGCCGCGCTTGATCTCGCGTGTGACGTGCGGGTCGTTGCCTGCATGCAGACCGCTGCTGAAATGTACGGGTTCGATACCGAACCCGACGATCGACTGCACATTCTCGACCCAGGTACCCGCGTGCGGCCTTCCCGGGAAGTGATGGTCCACCAACGACTTGGTGCGCCGCTGAAAGATGTGCGTGGTCGGCTGGTGACGGCTCCCGCGTGGACAGCGGTAGAAATCGCAAGGACCCTGCGTCGACCACGTGCGCTTGCCGTCCTCGACGCCGCACTGCATTCGGGGTGCTGTACGCAACTCGAGTTGGCCGCAGCGGTTGATGCGCAGAAGGGGCGACGCGGCATAGTCGAGGTCCGTGGAGTCGTCAACTTTGCCGACGCACGCGCCGAATCGCCGATGGAAAGCGAAGCGCGCCTGGTGTTCATCGATGGCGGTCTGCCGTCGCCCGAATTGCAGTACACAATCGTCGACCTGCACGGCCGAGTGTGGCGAGTGGATTTCGCGTGGCCTCGCGCCAAAGTTGTCGCCGAGTACGACAGCGTGGAATGGCACGCCAACCCGGACGGGTGGAAACACGACCGCATGAAATCCGCCCGGTTGGCCGAGTGCGGGTGGACGACCATCCCGATGGTTGTCGACGATGTCCGCAAGTATCCAAACGAGTTGGTGCGACGGATCTTCGGTCACCTCCAGCGGGCACCACTCGCTGGCTGAGCAGACGCATACACCCCCAATTTTGGGCGGAAACGGGGGTGTATGCGTCTGCTCAGCTTGCGCGTGGGCCCAGCTCACCACACAGACGTCAGCGTCGCGATACCGGGCCCGTCGAGCTCGCGGGCAGCCACCGTCCGCCCGGACACCGTCAGCAACAGCGCCAGCGCGGGTCCGGCCACCTCGGGGCCGTCGCCGATGATGACATCCGCGTCCGTCGCGACCAGCCGCACACCGGCGACCAACTCCTTGGCGCCGCCGAAAGCCGTTGAGGTACGGACCTGTTGGCGCAGCGACCGGACAACCGCGTGCTGCGCATAGGTGTGGGTGATGCCCAGCGGCCGACGGATGTCCTCGCCGTGCACAACCTCTTCGACCAGACGGGTGTCGAGTGGTGCGAGAGGGGTCGACGTCCGTGTCGCCGCCTCGCGCAACCGCTGCAACGTCTCTTGAGGTGTACCGCCGCGTGCGCGCTGGATGCCACGGGTGTTCTGCCGGTCGAAGTCGAACCCCGCGCGAACCATGTCGACGGCGAAGCCGAGCCGGGTCGAGCGGGCGACGTCGACCAGATGGGCCACCACGTCGTGCACCGTCCACCCGGCGCACAGCGAGGGCTGCTCCCACGCGGTGTCGTCGAGGCGAGCGAGATCGTCGATCATGGCCGCACGTTCAGCATGCACCAGCGGCCAGACGTCATTGCGCATAACCGGGTAGACCACAGGCGCGCACGGAACTCATCGGCCACACTCGACGGATGACGACATGGTTCCGGCTGCCGCTGATTGCGCGCGCCGCGGCCATCGGCGTCGGCTGGCTCGCCTACTTCGGCCTCATCCTGCGTCTCCTTCCGGCGGACAGCGCAGTTCGGATAAGCGTGCCCGTCGGTATTGCGTGCATCGTGGGATCGGTCGTCACCACGGTCGCGGATCACCGCATCCACAGCAAGTTCGGCACCGTCGAATGTCTGGCGGAGTACCGCCGCGCACTTCGGACCGGCAAGCTTCCCAGGGGCGCCGACGTCGACGAGTGGGCGCGCTGGCTGCACGGCAGCGAGATGGCCAACGGCGCGGCGGCGCTGTGCGTCCTGCCATTCGTGGTGCTCGGCTTGTTCACCAGCGTGGGCAGCGAGTCGCCGTACCGCGGGCTGCCCGTGGCGGTGTTCACCCTGCTCCTGGGATGGGGCGTCGTCGTGGTGGTGCGTAGGGGCGCGGGGATCAAACAACTGAACGCCGCCATCGAACGCCGCGGCGAGCTGACCGCCCCACCGGCCGCCCCCAGGACGTTGATGACGGAGGGCGTGTTCGGGTCCTCGCCGGCGGGCCGGCTGGCGTCGGGCTTTCTCATGTGGTTCGCCGGCGCGTTTCTGGTGCTGCTGGTCGTCGACCTCGGCACCCTCGCCTTCGGCGGGCCGTGGATCATCCCCCTTCCGGTCGCCGCCGGTGTGGCGGCGCTGGTGGGCCTGGCGTGGGCGCTGCTCGGTGAGAACCGCGACCTGCGCCGCGATTTCGCGTCGTACGACGAATACGTCGAATACCACCGGACGCTGAGGACCAGTGAGATGCCGGCCGCCATCGAGCCGGAATTGTGGCGCAGGCGGCTGGCGAGTTCACGCAGGGAGAACTGGGTCAGGGTGGTACTCGCCGCCTTCTTCGTCGTGCTCGGGATCGCGGCCATCGTGGCAGGCCGAAACGGCTATCACTGGGTGATCGCGTCGCTGTGCCAGCTGTTGGCGATCTGGCTGTTGATCAATTGGTGGGGTGCGCGCGAGCGGCTCAGACGGTTGGGGCAGGCGGTCCATCGGCAAGCGATCCGCCAGACGTGGGGGTGAGTCGCGGAGCCGCCCCGGCGGCGACATGAGTCGCGGAGCCGCCCCGGCGGCGACATGAGTCGCGGAGCCGCCCCGGCGGCGACATCAGTCGCAGTGTCGGCCCACGCGCCTAAACTCGTGGCGTGCTTATAGGTTCGCATGTTCACGGAGACGACCCCCTGGCCGACGCGGCGGCCGACGGTGCTGACGTGGTGCAGTTCTTCCTCGGCAATCCGCAGAGCTGGAAGAAGCCCAAACCCCGTGAGGACGCCGACGTGCTCAAGGCGGCCAGCATGCCGCTGTACGTCCACGCGCCGTACTTGATCAACGTGGCTTCGGCCAACAACCGGGTGCGCATCCCGTCGCGCAAGATCCTGCAGGACACGTGCGATGCCGCATCGGAGATCAATGCGACGGCGGTGATCGTGCACGGTGGCCACGCCGACGACAAGGACTACGAAGCGGGCTTCGAACGCTGGGTCAAGGCGCTGGACTACCTCGAGACCGATATCCCGGTCTACCTGGAAAACACCGCGGGCGGTGAACACGCGATGGCCCGGCACTTCGACGTCATCGGACGGCTGTGGGACCGCATCGGCGACACCGGCATCGGGTTCTGTCTGGACACCTGCCACGCCTGGGCGGCGGGCGAAGAGCTGATCGACGCCGTCGCCCGCATTAAGGCGCTCACCGGCCGCATCGACCTGGTGCACTGCAACGACTCCCGTGACGCCGCAGGGTCGGGCGCCGACCGGCACGCCAATTTCGGCACCGGTCAGATCGACCCGCAGTTGCTTGTCGCGGTGGTCGGCGCCGCCGACGCCCCGGTCATCTGTGAGACTTCCGACGCCGGGCGCAAGGACGACATCGCGTTCCTGCGCGAACACCTGGGCTGACCAGCGCCGCGAGACCCGACGGGGGTGGTCCGGGCGGCACGGTGGCATAACGAAAACGTGATTCAAATTTCGGGTGGACGGCTAGTTAACTAGGCTCTCGACGAAACAGGCGGTACCGATCGCCGACCGGCATGCGAGGGGCTGTTTGTGTCCGCCATTGACGAGTCGTCAATTGCGCCGCCGCGCGCGTTGGACACGGTCGAGCCCACTCCCGGGCCGGATCGATCCCGATGGCTGCGGATCACGCGCTGGGTCGCTGTCGCCATCTGGGCGGCGGCCGTCATCTATCGCACGGCAACCGACGGCTTCGCGTTCAACCGCGAACTTGTGCTGCTCTACGTGTGCACGGGCCTGGCGGCGGCCAGCATCGGTCAGGGCCGCCGGATGCTCTACATCATCCGGGACTGGCTGCCATTCGCCCTGGTGCTCATCGCCTACGACCTGAGCAGGGGAGCGGCCGACATGATCGGCCGGCCGACGCTGTGGGAGTGGCCCGCCGACGTCGACCGCTGGCTGTTCGCCGGGACGATGCCGACGGTATGGCTGCAGGAGCAGCTGAAGCTCCCCGAGCCGCCCTGGTGGGAAGTCGTCATCAGCAGCGTCTACATGTCGTTCTTCATCCTTCCCTACGTGGTCGCGGCGGTGCTGTGGCTGCGTGATCGTGAGGAATGGAAGTCATTCGTCAAGCTGTTCGTCGGGCTCAATGTCGTGGGGCTGGCGATCTATGCGACGCTGCCTGCCGCACCGCCGTGGGCAGCCGCCCGCTGCACCTCGGCGGATGTCGCCGGCGGCCCCGCCAACCCGCGGTGCATGTTCAGATCGGCGCGCGGTGTGTCCGACGGTGGCGTGCTCGGGGCAATGCAGTCCACGCAGGACGGCGCGAACAACTGGATCGAACGGATCGTCGGCCGGGGTTGGGGCAACCTGAACCTGCACTCGGCGACGGCGCTGCTGGACCAGGGTCAGGCCAGCGTCAACCTCGTCGCGGCCATTCCATCGCTGCATGCCGGTATGACCGCCGCGGTGGCGATGTTCCTGTGGAACCGGGTGCACCGCGGGTGGCGGCCGGTGCTGGTGATCTATCCGCTGATCATGGCATTCACGCTGGTGTACACCGCCGAGCACTACGTCATCGACATCCTGCTGGGTTGGGTGCTCGCAGTGGTGGTGATCCTTCTGCTCAACCGTCACGAGGCGCGACGTGCGCGACGAAGGCTGACCGTGGAGAGTCTGCCGAGCCCGGTGCTCGAGCGCTGACCGGCAGATATTACGACTCTTGTTCGGCTGTCGGAAAAGTGTAATATCAGCGGCATGTCAGACACGCACGTCGTCACCAATCAGGTTCCGCCGCTTGAGGACTACAACCCAGCCACCTCCCCGGTGCTCACCGAGGCGCTGATCCGAGAAGGCGGCGAGTGGGGCCTCGATGAGGTGACCGATCTCGGTGCGCTCTCGGGTTCGAAGCAGGCGCAGCGCGCCGGTGAGCTCGCCGACCGCAACCAGCCGATCCTGCGCACGCACGACCGGTACGGCCACCGGGTCGACGAGGTCGAGTACGACCCCGCCTACCACGAACTGATGACCACGGCGATCGGCCACGGTCTGCATGCCGCACCTTGGGCCGACGACCGTCGCGGTGCCCACGTCGTGCGCGCGGCCAAGACGTCGGTGTGGACGCCCGAACCCGGCCACATCTGCCCGATCTCGATGACGTACGCCGTCGTGCCCGCGCTGCGCCACAACGCCGAACTCGCCAAGCTCTACGAGCCGCTGCTGACCAGCCGCGCGTACGACCCCGAACTGAAGGTGCCTGCGACGAAAGCCGGTATCACCGCAGGCATGTCGATGACCGAGAAGCAGGGCGGTTCCGATGTGCGCGCGGGCACGACGCAGGCGACACCGAACGCCGACGGAAGTTACAGCCTGATCGGCCACAAGTGGTTCACCTCGGCGCCGATGTGCGACATCTTCCTCGTTCTCGCGCAAGCGCCGAAGGGCCTGTCCTGCTTCTTCCTGCCGCGGATTTTGCCCGACGGCAGTCGCAACCGGATGTTGCTGCAGCGGCTCAAGGACAAGCTCGGCAACCACGCAAACGCCTCCAGTGAAGTCGAATACGACGGCGCCACCGCGTGGCTGGTCGGCGAGGAAGGCCGCGGCGTTCCCACCATCATCGAGATGGTCAACCTCACCCGGCTGGACTGCACACTGGGCAGCGCGACGAGTATGCGCAGTGGCCTGGCCCGCGCGATCCACCACGCGCAGCACCGAAAGGCCTTCGGCGAGTATCTGATCGACCAGCCGCTGATGCGCAACGTGCTGGCCGACCTTGCGGTCGAGGCTGAGGCGGCGACCATCCTTGCGATGCGCATGGCCGGTGCCACCGATGCCGCGGTGCGCGGTGACGAGCGCGAGACGCTGCTGCGCCGCATCGGCCTGGCGGCGGGCAAGTACTGGCTGTGCAAGCGGGCCACTCCGCACGCCGCCGAAGCGATGGAATGCCTCGGCGGCAACGGCTACGTGGAGGAGTCCGGGATGCCCAGGCTGTACCGCGAAGCCCCGCTGATGGGAATCTGGGAGGGGTCGGGCAACGTCAGCGCGCTGGATACGTTGCGCGCCATGGTAACCCGGCCGGAGTGTGTCGACGTCCTGTTCGACGAGCTGTCCCGGACCGCAGGGCAGGACCCGCGCCTTGAAGCCCACGTCGACCGGCTACGGCCCGAGCTGGGAGATCTCGAGACCATCCAGTACCGCGCCCGCAGGGTCGCCGAGGACATCAGTCTGGCGCTGCAGGGATCACTGCTGGTGCGCCATGGTCACCCCGCTGTCGCCGAGGCATTCCTGGCGACGCGGCTCGGCGGGCAGTGGGGCGGCGCCTTCGGGACCATGCCCACCGGACTGGATCTCGCGCCGATCCTCGAGCGTGCTTTGGTGAAGGGATGACGCACGCGATTCGGCCCGTGGACTTCGACAACCTGAAGACGATGACCTATGAGGTCACCGATCGGGTTGCCCGCATCACGTTCAACCGCCCCGAGAAGGGCAACGCGATTGTCGCGGACACACCGTTGGAACTGTCGGCGCTCGTCGAGCGCGCTGACCTCGACCCCAACGTGCACGTGATCCTGGTTTCCGGTCGCGGCGAAGGGTTTTGCGCGGGTTTCGACCTGTCCGCATACGCCGAGGGTTCCTCGTCGGCGGGCGGCGGCAGTCCCTACAAAGACACCGTGCTGTCGGGTAAGACACAGGCGATCAATCATCTTCCCGATCAGCCGTGGGATCCGATGATCGACTACCAGATGATGAGCCGCTTCGTTCGCGGTTTCTCCAGCCTGCTGCACGCGGACAAGCCGACGGTCGCCAAAATTCACGGCTACTGCGTCGCGGGCGGCACCGACATCGCGCTGCACGCCGATCAGGTGATCGCAGCCGCGGATGCCAAGATCGGTTATCCGCCCACCCGGGTCTGGGGTGTGCCCGCCGCCGGGATGTGGGCGCACCGCCTCGGCGACCAGCGCGCCAAACGCCTTCTGCTGACCGGTGATTCCATCACCGGAGCCCAAGCCGCCGAATGGGGACTCGCGATCGAGGCACCCGCACCGGAGGACCTCGACGAACGCACGGAGCGGCTGGTCGAACGCATCGCCGCCGTCCCGATCAACCAGCTGATCATGGTGAAGCTCGCGATGAACTCCGCGTTGCTCAGCCAGGGCACCGCGAACAGCGCGATGGTGTCGACGATCTTCGACGGTATCGCGCGGCACACTCCGGAAGGGCATGCGTTCGTCGCCCAGTCCCGCGAACACGGTTTCCGGGAGGCGGTGCGCCAGCGCGACGAGCCGTTCGGCGATCATGGCCGGAAGGCGTCCGGGGTCTGACCATGCCACTGCCCTCGCGGATGACGGCCCGCTCGGTCGTGCTGAGCGTGCTCCTCGGGGCGCATCCGGCGTGGGCCACCGCGAGTGAACTCATCAGGCTCACGGCCGATTTCGACATCAAAGAGCCGACCGTGCGGGTGGCGCTGACGAGAATGGTGAGCGCCGGCGACCTGGTGCGATCCGAAGACGGTTACCGGCTGTCCGACCGGCTGCTGGTCAGGCAACGTCGCCAAGACGACGCGATCAACCCGGCGCTGCGAACGTGGGACGGCACCTGGACGACCCTGGTGATCACCAGGGTCGGCACCGATGCCCGAACGCGGGCCGTGCTACGAAATACTTTGCAGAACAACAGGTTCGGTGAGCTTCGCGAGGGAGTGTGGTTGCGACCCGACAACCTCGACACCGTACTTCCGGCCGAGGTCCTGCAAAAGGGGAGGGAGCTGCGCTGCCGCGACGACGACCCCGTCGAGCTCGCCGCCCGGCTGTGGGATCTGCCCGGGTGGGCACGGATTGGCCACGAGTTGCTGGGCGAAATGAACGCGGCCGCTGATGTTCCCGGCCGTTTCGTCGTCGCGGCGGCCATGGTGCGGCACCTGCTCACCGATCCGGTGCTGCCGCCCGAGCTGCTGCCCGATGGGTGGCCGGGCGCGGCATTGCGTGACGCGTACCACGAATTCGCCGCGGAGCTGATTTCGCGGCGTGACAACGAACTGATGGAGGCGACATGAGTGGTGGCGTGCGGGTCCAGAAGAACGGTCCGGTGACGACGGTGATCATGGATCGGCCGAAGGCGCGCAACGCGGTCAACGGACCGGCGGCTGCCGAACTGTACGCGGCGTTCGACGAATTCGACAGGGACGACTCGGCGGCTGTCGCGGTGCTGTGGGGAGACAATGGAACCTTCTGTGCGGGAGCCGATCTCAAGGCCTTCGGAACCCCGGACGCCAACCCCGTGCACCGCAGCGGCCCCGGGCCGATGGGGCCGAGCCGGATGGTGCTCTCGAAGCCGGTGATCGCCGCGGTCAGTGGCTACGCCGTCGCGGGTGGTCTGGAACTGGCGCTGTGGTGCGACATGCGAGTGGTCGAACAGGACGCCATCATGGGTGTCTTCTGTCGCCGCTGGGGTGTGCCCTTGATCGACGGCGGCACCGTGCGACTGCCGCGGATCGTCGGCCACAGTCGGGCCATGGATCTCATACTCACCGGACGCGCGGTCGCCGCCGACGAGGCGTTCGCCATCGGCCTGGCGAACCGCGTCGTGCCGAAAGGTGAAGCGCGCCAACGGGCCGAGGAGCTCGCAGCCGAACTCGCCGCACTACCTCAGCAGTGCATGCGCGCGGATCGGCTGTCGATGCTCCATCAGTGGGGGGAGGCGGAAGCCGACGCGATGGACTTCGAGTTCGGCAGCATGTCGAAGGTGGCCGCCGAATCGCTCGAGGGCGCCGCGCGATTCGCCGCGGGAGCAGGCCGGCACGGCGCGAACGCCTAGGCCGCCTGTCGAATAATCAGCCCTTGCCGATCTTGTTGTTCGAGCCGGTGTCGTTGATCTTCGGATCGCCGTCCTTGTAGGTCACGGTGTTGTTCAGGCCGACGACGCTGATCTCTTTGTCGATGCGGTCGAAGGTGACCTTGTTGTCGGCGCCGCCGATGTTCACGTTGGCGCAGGTGCCCTTGACGGTCAACGTGTTGTTGGAACCGCCGATGTTGAGCGACTTGCCATCTGCGCAGTCGATGTCGGCGGTGGTGCCGAACGACCCGTAGTTGATGGTGTTGCCGACCTCGACCTGTGCACCGGAAGTGCCGGCGGTCGCGGACGGTGTCGTGGTGTCCGAGCTCTCCGAGCCGCAGCCCGCGAGCACCAAGGCGGCCGCAGCAACGGCGACGGCCAGTGCCGATGCGCGCCTCATCCGACCAGCCTGTTCACGTTGTTCGTCATGCCCAGTTCGCGGCCGCGATCCCAGATTTTCGGTGCACCGTTCTTGTAGAGAACGGTCTGATCCCAGCCGTAGACCGTCACGTCGTTGATGATGTTGTCCGCGACGACCAGGTTGCCGTTGCCCTGCACGGTCACCGCCCAGCAGGTGCCCAGCGCGGTGATCTCGTTGCCGCCGCCGTTCACCAGCAGGGTGCGGTTGTTGCAGTCGATCGTCTGTTTGATGCCGCTACCGGTGATGTGGGTGTCGCCCTGGACGTCGTCACCGACGACGACGTTGCCGGCGCACTGACGCAGATATGGATTGCACACCCCGGGCGGTTGAGCATTCGCGCCGGACACTCCGACAGTCATCGCTACGGGCAGGGCAATGAGACATGCCGGCACGGCCCGGACCACAAGACTCCAGATCATGGGGAGAGAGTACGGGCTGGAGTCCAGGTCCAGGCAAGGTTCGTCCAAGTCGCCAACGGCGACGGCGCTGGGTAGCGTGTCAGGTGCGATGCGTTGGCGTGTCAATCAGGTTGCTGTCACGGCGGTCACAGTGGCGGCGATCGTTGCAGGATGTTCTTCGACCGTCGGCGGTACCGCGCTACGGGCGCATCCCGCCGCACCCGATCCCACCCGTAGCTATGGCTATGCCGAGGATCGCTGCGGACTGCTGCTCGACGGCACCGTTCAAGAATCGCTGGGCGCGGATCATGTGGTTCGTCCCTACAGCGGTGCGGTGTGTCAGTACGTGCTGGCGCGCGGCGACATGACGATCGACGTGACGTTCTCCTGGTACGAATCCGGCAGCCTCGAGCGTGAGCGGGAGCTGGCCACCGAACGAGGCGCGACGATCACCGATGCCGACATCGAACGGCACGAGGCCTTCCTGGCAACGCGCAACACCACCGGTGCGGCGTGCTCGGCCACGGCCGCGGCAGGCACCGGCGTGTTGAGCTGGTGGGTGCAGTTCCGCGGCGACGCCCCTGGCGCCGATCCGTGCCCGGATGCCGAGAAGTTGCTTTCGGCGACCCTGCGATCGGACATGTAATGACTGCGCGGCAAGCGGTTCGGTGGGCGGTGGCGGCGATCGCGGTGGCGACGGCACTTTCCGGCTGCGGCCCGTCGGACTCGTCGGAGCAGAGTTCGGCGCCGTCGGCCCCGGCAGCGGGCGCGGCCGGCGCGGGCTTTCAAAGCGGCGACTGCAACGGCGTCACCGACGCGGACATCACCGCCGCCGTCGGGCAGGGCAAGTTCACCAAATCCGTCGTCAGTGACGCCGGCTGTTTCTGGCAGGAGAATTCGGTCTTCGGCACCGTCGGCGCGGGGATGGGGATCTCGACGTGGTGGTACCGCGGCAGCGATATGGACACCGAGCGGTCGCTGGAACAAACCGCCGGACGCACGCTGACCGAACTGTCGCTGGATGGCAACAAGGGCTTCAAGGCCTACGACGGCAACGCCTGCAGCATCTACGTGGCCAAAGGCGGCGATGTCATCACCTGGTCGATCCAGACGCTGAACCCGGCGATGCTGCCCGATCTGTGTGCCGTCACCGAACAGCTCGCTCAGCTGAGTCAGGACCGGGTCAACTGACGTCAACGGGGCTCCCACCGACAGGGAACCGACCAGGACAAACTAGAGGTGTTAGTTTTGCCCGGTCCGAAGCGCGAAATTCACACCGGAGGAGGCGACGCACATGGCAGCTCAGCCGACGAGTACCTCCGGCCGGCGCCCGGCGAGGTTGAGTCGCGACTCCATCGTCAACGCCGCCCTGACGTTCCTGGACCGCGAGGGCTGGGATGCACTCACGATCAACGCGTTGGCGACCCAGCTCGGCACCAAGGGTCCATCGCTCTACAACCACGTGCACAGCCTGGAAGACCTGCGCCGGACAGTGCGAATGCGGGTGGTGGCGGACATCATCGGGATGCTCAACACCGTCGGCCAGGGGCGCACCCGAGACGACGCGGTGACAGCGATGGCGTCGGCGTACCGCAGTTATGCCCACCATCATCCGGGGCGGTATTCGGCGTTCACGCGGATGCCGCTCGGCGGCGATGACCCGGAGTTCACCGAGGCGACCCGCGCCGCTGCCGCGCCGGTGATCTCGGTTCTGGGCTCCTACGGACTCGACGGTGAGAACGCGTTCTACGCCGCGCTGGAATTCTGGTCGGCCATGCACGGATTCGTGCTGCTGGAGATGACCGGGGCGATGAACGGCATCGACGCGGACGCGGTGTACAGCGACATGGTCGTGCGCCTGGCGTCCGGAATGGAGCGGCGCTGACCGCATATGCGTGACCGCTAGCGCTGACCTGCGGTTAGGCGGTTCGGCGCAGGTTTGGACGGTGCGCGCCACCCTGGTATTGTGGACGATCGTGCCTGGCAGATAAGGCGCATTGCGGACCGGGCCTTCGGGAAATGTCAGCAAGCATGCCTGCACGCCGGGCCAATTCGCGTGTCCACGAAGCCTAGAGGAAATCCTCGCGGCGGGCGCATGCGACACACCCGATCGCGGGGTACGTGAGCGGGACATAACTGCAGTACAGAGACTTTGAGCAAGACCCAGAGATAGACAAGCAACACAGAAAGCCGGTAGATGCCAACCATTCAGCAGCTGGTCCGCAAGGGTCGCCGCGACAAGATCGCCAAGGTCAAGACCGCGGCCCTCAAGGGCAGCCCGCAGCGCCGCGGCGTGTGCACCCGCGTGTACACCACCACCCCGAAGAAGCCGAACTCGGCGCTTCGGAAGGTGGCGCGCGTCAAGCTGACGAGCGCGGTTGAGGTCACCGCGTACATCCCCGGTGAAGGCCACAACCTGCAGGAGCACTCGATGGTGCTCGTGCGTGGCGGTCGTGTGAAGGACCTGCCGGGTGTGCGCTACAAGATCATCCGCGGTTCGCTCGACACCCAGGGTGTGAAGAACCGCAAGCAAGCGCGCAGCCGCTACGGCGCCAAGAAGGAGAAGAGCTAATGCCGCGCAAGGGGCCTGCACCCAAGCGTCCGTTGGTCAACGATCCGGTCTACGGGTCGCAGCTGGTCACCCAGTTGGTCAACAAGGTTCTGCTGGACGGGAAGAAATCGCTGGCCGAACGCATTGTTTATGGTGCGCTCGAGCAGGCCCGCGACAAGACGGGCACCGATCCGGTGGTCACCCTGAAGCGCGCTCTCGACAACGTCAAGCCGGCCCTCGAGGTCCGCAGCCGACGCGTTGGTGGCGCCACCTACCAGGTTCCCGTAGAGGTCCGACCGGATCGTTCGGTCACCCTGGCTCTGCGCTGGCTGGTCAGCTTCTCCAAGGCCCGCCGCGAAAAGACCATGATCGAGCGCCTGGCGAACGAGATCCTCGACGCCAGCAATGGCCTGGGTGCCGCCGTCAAGCGACGTGAGGACACCCACAAGATGGCTGAGGCGAACCGAGCCTTCGCGCACTACCGCTGGTGATTCAAGCGCCGTCGTGCCGGAGCCGCTGGCGGCGACATTAGGCAGCGTGGCCGAGGTCCGAAGAACTAGAGCAACTAACAAGCGAGAGAGAAGACTTCTGTGGCACAGAAGGACGTGCTGACCGACCTGACCAAGGTCCGCAACATCGGCATCATGGCCCACATCGATGCCGGTAAGACGACGACCACCGAGCGCATCCTCTACTACACCGGTATCAGCTACAAGATCGGTGAGGTGCACGACGGCGCCGCCACCATGGACTGGATGGAGCAGGAGCAGGAGCGGGGTATCACCATCACCTCCGCCGCCACCACCTGCTTCTGGAACGACAACCAGATCAACATCATCGACACCCCCGGGCACGTCGACTTCACCGTCGAGGTGGAGCGCAGCCTGCGCGTCCTCGATGGCGCCGTTGCCGTGTTCGACGGCAAGGAAGGTGTCGAGCCGCAGTCCGAGCAGGTTTGGCGCCAGGCCGACAAGTACGACGTTCCCCGCATCTGCTTCGTCAACAAGATGGACAAGATCGGCGCGGACTTCTACTTCTCGGTGCGCACGATGGAAGAGCGCTTGGGCGCCAACGTCATCCCGATCCAGCTGCCCGTCGGCTCCGAAGGCGACTTCGAGGGCATCGTCGACCTGGTCGAGATGAATGCCAAGGTGTGGCGGGGCGAGACCAAGCTCGGTGAGACCTACGAAACCATCGACATCCCAGCCGATTTGACTGAGAAGGCCGACGAGTATCGCACCAAGCTGCTCGAGGCGGTCGCCGAGACCGACGAGTCGCTGCTCGAGAAGTACTTCGGTGGCGAGGAGCTGTCGGTCGAGGAGATCAAGGGTGCGCTGCGCAAGCTCACCATCAACTCCGACGCCTACCTGGTGCTGTGCGGCAGCGCGTTCAAGAACAAGGGTGTTCAGCCCATGCTCGACGCGGTGATCGACTATCTGCCTTCGCCGCTTGATGTCGAGTCCGTTTCCGGACACGCGCCGGGCAAGGAAGACGAGATCCTCATCCGCAAGCCGTCGACCGACGAGCCGTTCTCGGCGCTTGCGTTCAAGGTCGCCACGCACCCGTTCTTCGGCAAGCTGACCTACGTCCGCGTCTACTCCGGCACCGTCGAGTCCGGTTCGCAGGTCATCAACGCCACCAAGGGCAAGAAGGAGCGGCTGGGCAAGCTGTTCCAGATGCACTCCAACAAGGAGAACCCGGTCGAGCGGGCCTCCGCGGGGCACATCTATGCCGTCATCGGCCTCAAGGACACCACCACCGGCGACACGTTGTCGGATCCGAACCAGCAGGTCGTGCTGGAGTCGATGACCTTCCCCGATCCGGTGATCGAGGTGGCCATCGAGCCCAAGACCAAGAGCGACCAGGAAAAGCTCGGCACGGCGATCCAGAAGCTGGCTGAAGAGGATCCGACGTTCAAGGTGCACCTGGATCAGGAGACCGGCCAGACCGTCATCGGCGGTATGGGCGAGCTGCACCTCGACATCCTCGTGGACCGCATGAAGCGCGAGTTCAAGGTCGAGGCCAACGTCGGTAAGCCGCAGGTCGCCTACAAGGAAACCATCAAGCGCACGGTCGACAAGGTCGAGTTCACCCACAAGAAGCAGACGGGTGGTTCGGGCCAGTTCGCGAAGGTGCTCATCTCCATCGAGCCGTTCACGGGCGAGGACGGTGCCACCTACGAGTTCGAGAACAAGGTCACCGGTGGCCGCATCCCCCGCGAGTACATCCCGTCGGTGGATGCCGGTGCGCAGGACGCCATGCAGTACGGCGTGCTCGCCGGCTATCCACTGGTGAACCTGAAGGTCATCCTGCTCGACGGTGCCTACCACGAGGTCGACTCGTCGGAAATGGCATTCAAGGTCGCCGGCTCCCAGGTACTGAAAAAGGCTGCCGCACAGGCGCAGCCGGTCATCCTGGAACCGGTGATGGCCGTCGAGGTCACCACACCCGAGGAGTACATGGGTGAAGTGATCGGCGACCTGAACTCCCGCCGTGGTCAGATTCAGGCCATGGAGGAGCGGGCAGGTGCACGCGTCGTCAAGGCGCACGTGCCGCTGTCGGAGATGTTCGGTTACGTCGGAGACCTTCGGTCGAAGACCCAGGGCCGGGCGAACTACTCCATGGTTTTCGACTCGTACGCTGAAGTTCCGGCGAACGTGTCGAAGGAGATCATCGCGAAGGCGACGGGTCAGTAACTCGACCCGTTGGTTTCGCGGGACCGCACAACTGCAAAGATCAAGCATTGCTTCACATCAGTCAGTAGAAGCACCAACAAGTCCAGGAGGACACAGAAGTGGCGAAGGCGAAGTTCGAGCGGACGAAGCCGCACGTCAACATCGGGACCATTGGTCACGTTGACCACGGCAAGACCACGCTGACCGCAGCAATCACCAAGGTTCTGCACGACAAGTATCCCGAGTTGAATGAGTCGCGCGCGTTCGACCAGATCGACAATGCGCCTGAAGAGCGTCAGCGCGGCATCACGATCAACATCTCCCACGTGGAGTACCAGACCGAGAAGCGTCACTATGCGCACGTCGACGCCCCCGGCCACGCTGACTACATCAAGAACATGATCACCGGTGCGGCCCAGATGGACGGTGCCATTCTCGTGGTCGCCGCCACCGACGGCCCGATGCCGCAGACCCGCGAGCACGTGCTGCTGGCGCGTCAGGTCGGTGTGCCCTACATCCTGGTCGCGCTGAACAAGGCCGACATGGTCGACGACGAGGAGCTCATCGAGCTCGTCGAGATGGAGGTCCGCGAGCTGCTGGCCGCCCAGGAGTTCGACGAGGATGCCCCGGTCATCAAGGTGTCGGCGCTCAAGGCGCTCGAGGGCGATCCCGAGTGGGTCAAGTCCGTCGAGGATCTGATGGACGCCGTTGACGAGTCGATCCCGGACCCGGTCCGCGAGACCGACAAGCCGTTCCTGATGCCCGTCGAGGACGTCTTCACGATCACCGGCCGCGGCACCGTCGTCACCGGTCGCGTCGAGCGTGGCGTGATCAACGTCAACGAAGAGGTCGAGATCGTCGGCATCAAGCCGACCGTCACCAAGACCACGGTCACCGGTGTCGAGATGTTCCGCAAGCTGCTGGATCAGGGTATGGCGGGCGACAACGTCGGTCTGCTGGTCCGTGGCATCAAGCGCGAGGACGTGGAGCGCGGCCAGGTTGTGGTCAAGCCCGGCACGACCACCCCGCACACCGAGTTCGACGGCAGCGTCTACATCCTGTCGAAGGACGAGGGCGGCCGTCACACGCCGTTCTTCAACAACTACCGCCCGCAGTTCTACTTCCGGACCACGGACGTGACCGGCGTGGTGACCCTCCCCGAGGGCACCGAGATGGTGATGCCCGGTGACAACACCGACATCTCCGTCAAGCTGATCCAGCCCGTCGCCATGGACGAGGGCCTGCGGTTCGCGATCCGTGAGGGTGGCCGCACCGTCGGCGCCGGCCGGGTCACCAAGATCCACAAGTAAAGATCTGATCCAGAACGCCGAAGTGGCGCTCACCCGAAAGGGTGGGCGCCACTTTGCATTTGGGCCTAGGTCATGGTGAGCACCATGCGGAACCGGGCATCGCCGCTCATCATCTTGTCGAAGGCGGCCTGAGCCTGCGACAGCGGCATGGTCTCTATCATCGGTCGCACGCCGGTGATCGCCGAAAAGCGCAGCGTGTCTTCCGAATCCTGCGATGTGCCGGACGCATGGCCCTGCACTGCCGCCGATTTGAAGATCAACGGCGCCAATGGCGTCTCCATCGGTTCGGACGGTGCACCGACGACGACCAGCTGACCGCGGGCCTTGAGGCCGCCGATCGTCGCCGCCATCGCGTCGGCCACGGTGACCGTGGCGAGGATGACCTGCGCGCCACCGAGCTTGTTCAGTTCCTCGGCGACATCGACGGCTTTGGAGTCGATGTAATGATGCGCGCCAAGCTCTTTGGCCAGCGGCTCCTTGTCCGTGCCGCGCGCAATGGCAGCCACTTCGAAGCCCATCTTCGCCGCGAACTGGATACCGAGGTGCCCGAGACCGCCGACGCCCAGCACCGCGACAAGGTCGCCCGGTCGCGCCACCGATTCGCGCAGCGCGTTGAACGTCGTGATACCGGCGCACAGCAGCGGCGCGGCATCCACGTCGGCAAGGTCGTCGGGGACGCGGGCCAGGGCTTCGGCGGGCGCCACCATGTACTCGGCGTAACCGCCGTCGTATGAGATGCCGGGAATCTGCGCGTTCTCGCACGAGATGAAGTCGCCGCGCCGACAGGCCTCACAGGTGAAATCGCAACCGCCGAACCAGCCGACGCCGACGCGGTCTCCGACCGCCCAGGACGTGACGCCGTCCCCGACCGCATCGACGACGCCGGCGACCTCGTGGCCCGGCGCGCGCGGGAACGAATTGCCCATCATGCCGATCACGGTCAGGACGTCGGAGTGGCAGACGCCGCAGGCGTGGACCTTTACTCGGACTTGCCGCGGACCTGGTTCTGGGATCTCGACGTCGGTGATTTCGAACTTCGCATTCGCCGCGGGGATGCGGGCGATCTTCATCGTGGCCACGTCGCGGACATTACCTCGGGCGATGCGGTTGTACCTCTCGGATGGAAACCATGTAACACCTTCGGCGGACGAGGCGATGTACTTCGCGTATGCCCTGGTCGGGGCTCAAGAAGGGTATGGATTCCATGTTCCGTCGCGTCGCCACACTCGCGTGTGCCGCCTTCGCCGGTGCCGCACTCGTCGGTCTGTCAGGGCTCTCCCTGGGTACCGCCTCAGCGCAGACCGCCTGCCCCGATGTGCATTGGATCGGCGCCGCAGGCTCCGGCGAGCGCACGCCCGCCGAGGTGGCGCAGAACGACGGAATGGGCCGCGTGGTCTACCAGTCCCTGCAGGAGTTGTCCGACCAGGTGCAGCAGGACGGTCGCACCATGACCGCCGAAGCAGTCGAGTATCCCGCCGTCGAGGCGCCGGGTGAAGACGGCGGTGTCGGTGAGTGGCTGGGTTTCATCGGAAGTGTGGATGCCGGAGCGGCGGCGCTGGGAAAGCAATACGAGGGGTTTGTCCAGCGCTGTCCGGCAACCAAGGTGGTGCTCGCCGGCTATTCGCAGGGTGCGATGGTCGTGCACCGCAATCTGCAGGCGCTCGAAGCCAGCCCTAATCTCGCCGCGGTGCTGCTGGTCGCCGACGGTGACCGCCTGCCCGAGGACCCGACCCTGAATTTGGGGACGGCCAGTGGCATTCCCGAGCGCGGGAAGGGGGCCGCGCAGGATTGGCCGATCCTGGCGCATGCACCCGGCCCGATGTCGCCGGCCATCGGCGCGCGCACGATCAGTGTTTGTGATCTCGGCGATGCCGTCTGCGATTACAACCCCGACGACGAAGAATCCTCGGTGTCGTACGCACGGGGCGTGGCGATTCACACCAGTTACGCCTCGACGGGGGGCCTGGACTGGACGGCGCCGCTGTACTTCCTGCTCGGCGGTCCCGACGCACAGGCACCCGCGCCGCAGGCGCCCGAGGCCCAGCCAATCGTCCCGCTCAGCGCGAGCGCACCGACGCCGTAGGCGCGCGGGCGATCCACAGGACCAGCGCACTGGCGATGACCAGCAGTGCCGCCAGCACCCCGAGGATGGTGTCGATCGCGCTCGCCGTCGACTGACCGCCGCGCTCAAGCATCTCCAGCACCGTTCCCGACACCGCGACACCGACTCCGGCGAGTGTCACCAACGCCGTCAGCGTCACGCCCGCCGCCTCGCCGGCCCGTTCGGGGCGTACGACGGTCTGGGTTGCGACAGTGGTGAACGCGTACACCAACCCCAAGGTGAACCCGCACGCCGACAACGCGGGCAGATAGACCATCCATTCGCCCGATGCCGCCAGGGCGGCCAACGAGATTGCGGCCGCCCCACTTGTCAGCCCCATCACGAGCAATGGCGGCCGGTTGGCGGCGAGGCGTCCAGACAGCACGCCGCCCAGCGCGGCACCGGCCGAAGGGCCGAGGAAGACGAGACCCGCCATCAGGGGGTCCAGTCCCCGTACCTGCTGCAGGTTCAGCGTCGACAGGAAGATCGCCACTGCGTAGGCGATGTTCGCGATGGCGCCGGCGATCACGAGCACCGCGAAGCGGGCGTTGCGCACCAGCGACAGATTGACCAACGGCCATGGCACCCGGTTCTCGACGACGACGAAGAGCGAGAGCGCGGCCAGCGCCCCCGCGAATGCGACGACGGTGGGCACCGAGACCCACCCCCAGTGCGGCGCTCGGTCAAATGTCAACGTGAACAAGCCGATTCCGGCAGTGATCAGTGCCAGCCCCATGATGTCGAGACGACGCGGGACGGTCTCATCAGAGGACTCGCCGATGCTCCACGCGCCGAGCGCGAGTGAGACCACCGTCAGTGGAACGTTGAGCCAGAAGATCCACCGCCAGCCGGCGGTGTCGGTCAGCAGCCCGCCGATCAGCGGGCCCGCGGCGTTGCCCAATCCCGCTATGCCGTAAGCCAACCCGATGGCATGGCTGGCCTTGACCGCGGGAAAGGCGTTGGTGAGCACACTCACCGAAACCGGGAAGATCAGCGCGGCACCGAGTCCCTGCAGCGCGCGGAAGGCCACGATCAGCGGCACGGACGGGGCGACCGCGCACAGTGCCGACGCCAGACCGAACAAAGCGATGCCGGCTATCAAGGCCTTGCGGCGCCCGAAGATATCGCCGATCCGCCCCGCCGGAACCATGAAGGCGCCCAACGTGAGCATGTACACGCTGATCACCCATTGCAGGTCCGACGGAGTGCTGTTGAGATCGGATGCCATCCGCGGCAGCGCGAGATTGGCCGCGAAATAGTCGATTTGCACGCAGAACAATGCCATCGAGACGGCCGCCAGGACCCACCGGGCTTTCACAGGTTTCGCCGACTCTGACCCCGCGACCACCGCCCGACTGTAAGTCTCGCAACGGCTCAAAACCCCGGAATTCGGGCTAATCTGACACGCGACGCGACGACCACTTTCAATAGGAGCTTGGCCTTATGTCCACTTTCTGGCGGTACGTCAAGATTCAGGCGTTTGTGCTGTTGTGCGGCATCGTCGGCCCGATCTTTTTGGCGATCTACTTCGCGTCCGGGGCGCAACCGATCATGAAGTGGATGTTCTGGGCGGGTCTGGCCATCACCGTCCTCGACGTCCTGATCGCCCTGGGTATCACCAGCATGGGCGCTAACAGGGCCGCCAAGACGCAGGCCCTGGAACAGACCGGTGTGCTGGCGCTGGCGCAGGTCGTCGGGATTCACGAGACCGGGACGCGGATCAACGAGCAGCCCCTGGTGAAGATCGACCTGCAGATCTCCGGGCCCGGTATCGCGCCGTTCGCCAGCCAGGATCGGGTGATCGCGTCGATTTCGCGACTGCCGATGATCACGAGCCGCAAACTTGTCGCACTGGTCGACCCCACTACGAACGAATATCAAATCGACTGGGAAAGAAGCAGTTTGGTCAGCGGCATGATGCCTGCGACCTTCACCATCGCCGAGGACAACAGGACCTACGATCTGTCCGGTCAGGTCGGGCCGCTGATGGAGATCCTGCAAATCCTCAAGGCCAACAACATCGGCCTGAACAACATGATCGATCTGCGCGCCAATCCGGCTGCCCGCCAACAGGTGCAGGCAGTCGTGCGGCGGGCTGCGGCAGCACAAGCCCCCGCAGCGCCTGCGCAGGCGGCAGCGCCCTCGGCGGCCCAGTTCGGGTCCGCGCCTGCCGAACCGTCGACCGCGCAACGTCTGCAGGAGCTGGAGACCCTGCGCGCGACCGGTGCGATCTCAGACGACGAATACACGGCCAAGCGTCAACAGATCTTGGCTGACTTGTAGTCAACCGGGAACACTGCGCTACTCGCGCTGATAGCGTCTGAGCCGTGTCGCGGGCGGGACAACGGAGCGCACGGTGACCGCAGAATCGGCGGAACCGGAGGCGATTCGGTCACCGTCGCTCACTGATGCGGTGGTGCCACTGGTCGTGCTCGCGGTGCTGATCGCCGGCGCTCTGACCTTGTTCGGTCTCGACGCACTCGATGGGCCCATCCAGGTCGCGTTGGTGGTGTGCTGCGCTGTCGCCGCCCTGATCGCGCTGAAGAACGGACACAGTTGGGCCGCGGTGCAGGAATCCGGCCAGGGTGCGTTGTCCTCCATCACCAGTGCGCTGTTCATCCTGCTGGCGGTCGGCGCACTTATCGGGACGTGGAATATGTCGGGCACCATTCCGACGCTGGTGTACTACGGAATCCAAGTGTTGGCGCCGGGCTACTTCTACATTGCGGCCGCGGTCATCTGCGGTGTGGTGGCGCTGTCCATCGGCAGCTCGTGGACAACGGCAGGAACGATCGGCGTCGGGCTGGTCGGAATCGCGACCATGCTCGGGGTGTCCGCGCCGATCACTGCTGGTGCGGTGATCTCCGGGGCATACCTCGGTGACAAGCTATCACCGCTGTCCGAGACGACGATTCTGACCGCGCAGATGGTGAAGGTGGACCTGTACACCCACATCCGCAGTCAGGCCTGGACGTCGGTTCCGGCGTTCATTCTGGCCGCGGTGGTGTTCGCCGTCCTTGGCGTGGCGGGTCCGACACCGAATGACACGGTGCCCGAGGAGATCGAACTCGGCAAGCTCGGCGAGATCTACTGGATCACCCCGCTGAATCTTCTCCCGTTGGTGCTGCTGGTCTACCTGTCGGTCCGAAAGGCTCCGGCCTCGTTGGCATTATTGGCCTCCGCACTGTTCGCTGGTGTGCAGGCGACAATCCTGCAACGCGATGTCGTCACGGCCTTCGTCGCTGAGATCCATGGCAGCTCGAACGCGGTAGTTGGTGCGGTGCAGGCGATCTGGAAGGCACTGGCCAATGGATTCACCATGAACTCGGGCATCGGTGAGATCGATCGGCTGCTGTCACGCGGCGGCATGGACAGCATGCTGCTGACGATATGGCTGATCATCGGCGCGGTGACGTTCGGAGCGCTGCTCGAGCAGTTCGGTCTCATCGACCGGCTGATCAACCCGATGATCGAATCGGCTAAGACCACCGGGCGGCTGTACCTGTCGGTCTTCGCCTCGGGAGTCGGCCTCAATATCGTCGCCGGTGATCAATACATCGCATTGGTATTGCCCGCCAGGATGTTCCGGATGGAGTTCGAACGCCGAGGGTTGGCCCCACAGAACCTTTCTCGGCTCGCCGCTGACGGCGGTACCGTCACCTCACCGCTGGTTCCTTGGAACTCGTGCGGGGCATTCATGGGCGCCGTGCTCGGGGTGGCGACGCTTTCCTATCTACCGTTCGCACTGTTCTGCATTTTCAGTCCGGTGCTCAGTGTCATATACGGATTCACCGGATTCAAGGTCGTAAAGGTCCCGCCCACCCAGGAAGCTGGAGTCGAGCCATGACAGATACCGAGACGACCGCGGAGAAGCCCGACCAGAAGGTCAGTCTGCCAACGCTGACCGCGATGGTCGTCGGGTCGATGATCGGGTCCGGCGTCTTCCTCCTGCCGCGTAGGTTCGGCACCGAGACGGGTGTGCTCGGAGCGATCATCGCCTGGACGATCGCAGGATTCGGAATGCTGATGCTGGCGTTCGTGTTTCAGCGTCTCGCGACTCGCAAACCCCAACTTGACGCGGGCATATTCGCATACGCCAAGGCCGGCTTCGGTGACTACGTCGGTTTCAATTCGGCGATCGGGTACTGGGCGTCGGCATGTGCCGGTAACACTTCGTACTGGGTGCTCATCACAGCGACGATGAGTGCGGTGGTGCCCGCATTCGGCGCGGGGGACACCGTGCTCGCGGTGGTGGTGTCGGCGATCGGTGTGTGGCTGTTCGCGTCGCTGGTGATGCGCGGGGTCAAAGATGCGGCCGTGATCAACTACATCGTCACGGTGGCCAAGGTGCTGCCGATCCTGACCTTCATCGTGATCGCGGCCATTGCGTTCAAGGCCGACGTCTTCGCCGACAACTTCTGGGGTGGCGAAGAAGGATATTCGTTGTCGGCGATCTGGGACCAGGCCACCGGCACGATGTTGATCACCGTATTCGTCTTCCTGGGCATCGAGGGCGCGAGCGTCTACTCGCGTATGGCACGCAAACGCGAAGACGTCGGACGAGCCACCATCATCGGATTCCTCAGTGTCCTCAGCGTTTTCGCGCTTGTAACGTTGGTGTCCTACGGCGTCATGCCCCAGGGGGAGCTGGCGGGCGTCAGTCAGCCGTCGATGGCGGCAGTCTTGGAGTCGGTGGTCGGTCCCTGGGGATCCATATTCATTCGCGTCGGCGTGATCGTCTCGGTGCTCGGCGCGTATCTTGCGTGGACGCTCATGGCCGCCGAGGTGCTCTACATACCGGCCAAATCCGAGGACATGCCGAAGTTCCTGGCGCGCACCAACAGCCACGGCGCACCGGTTACCGCGCTCGTCATGGCCGCCGGGCTGACCACGCTGCTGCTCGTGGCGTTGTTGTTCGCCGCGGATGCGCTGGATTTCATGCTGGATCTGACCGCAGCGTTGTCCTTGATTCCCTATCTGCTCGCGGCGGCGTATGCATTGAAGCTGACCGCTACCCGCGAGACCTACGGCAACGGCAAGTCGCTCGTCGGCGACATGGTGATAGCGGGCCTGGCGACGGTGTACACCCTGTTCCTGATCTACGCCGCGGGTCCGGACAAGCTTCTGCTGTCATGCATCCTGTACGCCCCGGCGGCGGCGCTCTACTTCAAAGCACGACGCGAACGTGGTCTTCGCATCTTCCGGCCCGCCGAGGCGGTCCTGTTCGGGGTGATTCTCCTCGGCGCCGTCGCGGGTGTGGTGTCCTTGGCAACTGGAGCGATCGAAATCTAGCGGCCACCGGTTGAGAGGAACTGAAGTGACGAATCCTTCTGCGAACTACGGCGTTCACTCCGAGGTCGGCAAGCTGCGCAAGGTGCTGGTGTGCTCGCCGGGTCTGGCCCACGAGCGACTCACGCCCACCAACTGCGATGACCTGCTGTTCGACGACGTGCTGTGGGTGCAGAACGCTCGTCGCGACCACTTCGACTTCATCGACAAAATGCGCGAGCGCGACGTCGAGGTGGTCGAACTGCACGACCTCCTCGCCGAGACGATGGACATTCCCGAGGCCAAAGAGTGGCTGCTGGACCGCAAGATCGTGCCGAACGAAGTCGGCCTCGGACTCGTCGACGACACGCGTGGCTTCCTGGATTCGTTGAAACCCCAGCGACTGACGGAGCTGCTGATCGGCGGCATGTCGACCCGAGACCTGCCGTCTGAGATCCAGTCCGGGTACCGTTCCCTGGCCCGTGAGGCGACCGGTGTCACCGAGTACCTCATGCCGCCACTGCCGAACACGCTCTACACCCGCGACACGACCTGCTGGATCTATCACGGCCTTACGCTCAATCCGCTGTTCTGGCCCGCGCGACACGACGAAACATTGTTAATGAAGGCCATTTACGAGTTCCATCCCGACTTCGTCGGCTCCACGGTGTGGTGGGGCGATCCGGAGGAGTCGTGGGGGATGTCGACGATCGAGGGTGGCGACGTCCTGGTGCCCGGCAACGGTGTCGTCATCATCGGGATGAGCGAGCGAACCTCACGTCAGGCGATCACGCAGGTGGCCGCCAAGCTGTTCGCCGAGAAGGCGGCGACCAAGGTCATCGTCGCCGGAATGCCGAAGCTACGGGCGGCCATGCACCTGGACACGGTGTTCACGTTCGCCGACCGCGACGTGGTCACGCTCTATCCCGACATCGTCGATTCGATCCAGACGTTCGTGCTGCATCCCAGCGACGCCGACCCGGGTGTGGAGGTGGAGGAGGCGACGAAACCCTTCGTCGAAGTGGTGGCCGCCGCGCTGGGACTGGACGCCCTGCGCGTCGTGGAAACCGGTGGCACGAAGTACGACTCGGAACGCCAGCAGTGGGACAGCGGCAACAACTTGGTCGCCGTCGAGCCCGGCGTGGTGTTCGCCTACGACCGCAACACCCACACCAACACCCTGCTGCGCAGGGCGGGTATCGAGGTGATCACCATCGTCGGTGCCGAGCTGGGCCGTGGCCGCGGCGGCGGGCACTGCATGACCTGCCCGATCATCCGCGACGGTCTCGACTGACCGGTCACTAGAACACGTTCCAGTTCGGCTGTTAGCCTGGTCCGCAGCTTCACGAAAGGAGCAGCGGTGACGGCGACTGACGGGCCCCTGGAAGGGCGAGTGGCATTCGTAACGGGGGCCGCGCGCGGCCAGGGTCGGGCGCACGCGATCCGGTTGGCCGGCGAGGGCGCCGACATCATCGCCATCGATGTCTGCGGACCCGTCTCCGACACGATCACCTACCCGCTGGGTAGCTCGGAGGAACTCGCCGAGACCGTACGCGCGGTGGAAGCCACGGGTCGCAAGGTGCTGTCCCGTGAGGTCGACGTGCGTGATCTGGCCGCACTGCAGCAGGTGGTCGCCGACGGGATCGAGCAGTTCGGTCGGCTGGACATCCTGGTGGCCAACGCGGGCGTGCTGAGCTGGGGCCGTCTCTTCGAGATGTCCGAGGAACAGTGGAACGCCGTCATCGACGTGAACTTGAACGGCACGTGGAAGACGATCCGCGCCGCCGTTCCGGCGATGATCGAGGCGGGCAACGGCGGCTCGATCATCATCGTGAGCTCGTCGGCGGGACTGAAGGCCACTCCGGGCAACGGCCACTACGCGGCGTCCAAGCACGGCCTGACCTCCTTGACCAACTCGCTCGCATTGGAGGTGGGCGAGTACGGGATTCGGGTGAATTCGATCCATCCGTACTCCATCGACACGCCGATGGTGGAGAAGGAAGCGATGATGGAGCTCTTCGGAAAGTTCCCGAGCTTCATCCACAGCTTCAAGCCCTTCCCGTACCGCCCTGTGAGTCAGGAAGGCGCGTCGAGTCTGCAGGACTTCATGACCGCTGAAGAGGTTTCCGACGTGGTGGCGTGGTTGGCCGGCGACGGGTCGATGACGATCTCGGGCAGCCAGATCAACGTCGACCGCGGCACCATGAAGTACTAGCCCCACCTCTTACCGCGAGCAGACGTGAAAACCCCCTATTCGAGGCAAATTAGGGGGTTTTCGCGTCTGTTCGCGAGGTGTGGATAGCCGCGCACTAGCCCGGCAGTACCAAGACCGGTACCGGGCTGTGCCGCAAGATCTTTGATCCGCGCGAACCGAGAAACACGCGGGCGATTCCACCCGACGGTTTCGTGCCGATGGCGAGTAGGTCGCCGTCCTGCCAGTCGGCGGCATCGATCGCCTGATCCCAACCGTTGCCGGTGGCGACCCGCAGCTCGACGTCGTCGCCGACCACGCCCTTGGATTTCAACTCGGCCAACGTCTCTCGGGCCTGGGCTGCCCACGCTTCGAGTAACGAGTCCTCGGCGTGCAACCCGACCTCGGGCGGATACATGGTGCGGCCCCTGACGGCGAAGGTGATGACCCGCATCGGGACACCCAGTCGTTGGGCAAGGGCCGCAACGCGTTCGACCACGAACACACACTCCGGTGTGCCCGGATACGCGCACGTGATGCGGGTCAATCCGCCGGCCTTCGTGCCGCGGTAGCCGCGCGGGCTGATGGACAGCGGCACCGATGACGAGTGCAGCAGCCGATCCGCCGTCGAACCGATGACGACTTGCCCGAGCTTTCCATCGGCCGCCGAACCCAGCACCAGCGCTTCGGATTCGAGTTTGTCGACGGCTTCGAGTAGGCCACCGGAAGCCGACCGGTGCGCGACCTTGTGGAAGTCCACCTTGATGCCGGTGCCGATCGACGCCAGGCACTCCTGCGCCTCTTTCGCCGAGTCCGCGGCCAGCTGGTCGGCGTACTGGGCGTATTCGGCATCGATGCGGGCTATCGAGGGTGTCATCCACGGCCGTGGCACCACGGTCACCACGGTCAGCGACGTCTTCAGCGTCCTGGCGGCTTCGGCCGCAAGGTAGAGCGGCGACCGGCCGCTCTTGCCGGCCAGGTAGCCGACTGCGACGCTCATTGAGGATCCTTCGGCGGAAGTAACACCTCGTCCTCCTGCGCCGCGGCGGCCGGTATGAGACCGTCACCGCCGTCGTTCAGCGCGCTGTGACGGCGACTCCACAGGAAGTAGAAGGCCAGAACCGCCGCCACCCAGATGCCGAACCACAGCCAGGTGTTCGGGGGCAGTCCGTACAGGATCCACACGCAGGCGGCGATGGACAGGATCGGTGTCACCGGATAACCGGGCACCCTGAAGCCACGGGGCAGGTCTGGTTCGCGGCGTCGCAGGATGATCACGCCGACCGAGACCGTGATGAAGGCGACGAGGGTGCCGATCGACACCAGGTCCCACAGGTAGTCGATGGGTACGAAGCCCGCCAGAAGCCCCGTGATGACGGCCACGATGATGGTGTTGTTCACCGGTGTCATGCTCTTAGGGTTGACCTTGGCGAACATCGATGGAAGCAACCCGTCGCGGCCCATGGCGAACAAGATGCGGGTCTGCCCGTACATCACCACGAGCGTCACCGAGAAGATCGAGATCACCGCACCGAGGGCGAGGATCGTGCTGGCCCAGGTCGAGCCCCCGAGAACATTCTCGAGGATGACCGAAAGCCCTGCCTCGGACTGTTCTTCGGATCCGAATGCTTCGGCGTCCTGAGTGCCCAGGCCGGCGAACGCCACCAGGATGTAGATGGTGGTGACCGCGATCAGCGCGGCGATGATCGCGCGCGGCATGGTCTTCTGTGGATTCTTGACCTCGTCGCCGGCAGTGGAAACCGCATCGAGTCCGATGAAAGTGAAGAAGATGGTGGCCGCACCCGCGGTGATTCCGGCAAAGCCGGCATTCCAGAATCCGGCGAAATGGTCGGTGGTGAACGCGGTGAAAGCGATCGCGACGAACAGCGCCAGCACACCCAGTTTGATGATCACCATGACGGTGTTGACCGTGGCGGACTCGCTGGCACCGCGAATCAGCAGCAGCGCACACATGACGATCAAGAGCATGGCGGGAAGGTTGACGATGCCCGGTGTCTCAGCGAACGGAGAAGCGCTCAGCGAATGCGGCAGCGTGAATCCGAACAAGTTGTCCAGCAGCTTGTTCAGATAACCGCTCCATCCGACTGCCGTCGCCGACATCGAGACCCCGTATTCGAGAAGCAGGCATGCGGCCACGCCCATCGCGACGAATTCGCCCATCGTCGTGTAGGCGTAGGAATAGGTTGATCCGGAAACCGGTACGGCCGACGCCATCTCCGCGTAGCAGATAGCCGATAGGCCCGCGGCGATGCCCGCGATCACGAACGAGATCAGCACCGCTGGACCGGCCTTTGGCACCGCCTCCTGGAGCACGATGAAGATTCCGGTGCCAACGGTCGCGCCGACGCCGAACATCGTCAGCTGAAAAACGCCGATACTTCGTTTGAGGTGGTCGGAGGCGCCATGTGCGACCGGCGCACCGATCACCGGTCGGCGCCGCAACATCTGAGCGGAGAGGCTTGGCGATGGGGCGGTCATAGTGCCTCCTATGAGCTATAACGCAGTACCGGACAAGTGTGAACCCGGATCGGCCAAAACTTGGGCGAATTGGTCAATCGCCCAGTCGATCTCCGCGGCGGTGATCACCAGCGGTGGTGCGAAGCGCAACGTCGAACCGTGCGTGTCCTTAACCAGCACACCACGTTCGGCCAGCCTGACGGTGATCTGCTTTCCCGTGCCGAGCGCCGGATCGATGTCCACGCCGGCCCACAGCCCCATTCCGCGAACCGCGACCACGCCGGACCCGATGAGCGCGCGCAGCCGAGCATGTAGATGATCTCCGAGTTCTGCTGAGCGCGATTGGAATTCACCGCGCCGCAACATCGCCACGACCGTCGTCCCGATGGCCGCCGCAAGCGGATTGCCGCCGAACGTGGAACCGTGCTCGCCGGGATGCAGCACCCCGAGGACATCGCGGTCGGCGACTACGGCGGACAACGGCACCACACCGCCGCCCAGGGCTTTGCCGAGCAGATAGATGTCGGGCACCACCCCGAAGTGGTCGCATGCGAATGTGCGACCGGTGCGCGCCAGCCCCGACTGAATCTCGTCGGCGATCATGAGCACGTTGCGTTCGGTGCACAGTGCGCGGACCCGGGGCAGGAAATCGCGGGGCGGAACGACGATCCCCGCCTCACCCTGGATCGGTTCGAGCAAGACGGCAACGGTGTTGTCGTCGATCGCGGCCGCCAGTGCGTCGGCGTCACCGAACGCCACCGAGCGGAATCCGGGGGTGTACGGCCCGAAACCCCGTCGGGCCGTCTCGTCGTCGGAGAAACTGATGATCGTGGTGGTGCGGCCGTGGAAGTTGTTGTGCGCCACCACAATGTTGCTCTGACCCGCGGGTACGCCCTTGACGTCGGTGCCCCACTTCCGTGCAACCTTGATACCGCTCTCCACCGCTTCCGCGCCGCTGTTCATCGGCAGGACCATGTCCTTGCCGCAGAGTTCGGCCAGCGCCTGGCAGAACGGGCCGAGCCGGTCGGAGTGGAACGCGCGGCTCACCAGAGTCAGGCTGTCCAGCTGTGCGTGGGCCACCGCGGTGATCTCCGGATTGCGATGACCGAAGTTGACGGCGGAGTAGGCCGCCAGACAATCGAGATAGCGACGACCCTCGACATCGGTCACCCAGACGCCGTCGGCACTGGTGGCGACCACCGGCAGCGGCGAGTAGTTGTGCGCGACGTGGCGGCCGTCCACCGCGATCGCCGCTTCGGTGCTGCTCATGGTGTCGACAACGGTCACGGATGTACCTCCAATGTGCAGCATTTGACGGATCCGCCGCCCTTGAGCAGCTCTGACAGATCGATTCCGATTGGCCGGAAGCCGGCGGTGCGCAGTTGTTCGGCGAAGCCGGTCGCCGGGGCGGGCAACACCACGTTGAGACCGTCGGACACCGCGTTGAGGCCAAGGACGTAGGCATCGGCGCTGCCCACCTCGATGGCGTCGGGGAAGAGTTCGAGCAGTTTCGTCCTGGACGGGTCGCTGAATGCGGGTGGGTAGTACGCGATCGTGGTGGCGTCGAGCACGGCGAGCGCGGTGTCGAGGTGATAGAAGCGCGGATCGACGAGTTCGAGGCTGACGACAGGCATCTGCAAGATAGCGGCGATTTCGTCGTGTGCCTGCCGCTGCGTGCGGAAGCCGTAACCCGCCAACATGATCGAACCGACGACGAGCAGGTCCCCCTGGCCTTCGTTTGTGTGCCGGGTGTCGGCGGGGCTATAGCCGTGCCGGGTCATCCATTCGGCGTACGCGGCGGACTCGCCGGCGCGCTGCGGATAAGCGAATCGAGCGGTGACGGCCTTGCCGTTCACCATCATTCCGCCGTTGGCGGCGTAGACCATGTCGGGAAGCCCGACGATGGGTTCGATCAACTCGACGGTGTGGCCGAGTTCCTTATATGTCTGCCGCAGCGATTCCCACTGGTTGAACGCGAGATGGGTGTCGACAGCCACCGACGTGTCCATCCACGGGTTGATCGCGTACTCGACGGTGAAGAACGTCGGCGCCGTCATGGCGTAGCGCCGTATCGAGGGCGCACGCTCGGGGGTTCTGTCGGCGCCGGGGCGCCTCCGTGGGGTCGCGGCGACTTCGGATACCGGAGCCGCGGCGGCGGCGACATCTGCAATCGTCATAAATCAACGATATGACCCAGAATTTTTGCAAGCAATCACCGTCTCTTGCGTATTAGCACATGATTCATTGTCCCAGGTCTAGAATATCGGTGATTTGTTGCGTGGAGGTGATGATGGACCGTCTGGACCAGACAGACGAGCGCATTCTGGCCGAGCTCGCCAACGATGCGCGTGCCACGTACGCCGAGATCGGCGAACGGGTGAACCTGTCGGCGCCTGCCGTGAAACGCAGGGTCGATCGACTGCTCGACAACGGCGTCATCCGGGGCTTCACCACGGTGGTGGACCGCAGCGCGCTCGGTTGGAACACCGAGGCGTACGTGCAGGTGTTCCGCCACGGCACGATTACGCCAGAACGGTTGCGCGCGGCCTGGATTGACATCCCCGAGGTGATCGGCGCGGCCACCGTCACCGGGACGGCCGACGCGATCCTGCACGTGCTCGCACGAGACATGCGGCATCTGGAAGAAGCACTGGAGCGTATTCGCTCGGCCGCCGACGTCGAACGCAGCGAAAGCATCGTCGTGCTGACCAACATCATCGATCGGGACCGCAGCTGACGGGGTGGCGGACAAATCGCGGGAGCCATCGTGCAAAATCTGCGCATGTCCACCACTGGGGGAGTAGTCATCGTCGGCGGCGGCCTGGCCGCTGCCCGCACCGCTGAACAGCTCCGACGCTCCGAGTACGCCGGACCGCTCACCATCGTCAGCGACGAGGATCATCTGCCGTACGACCGCCCGCCGCTGTCGAAGGAAGTGCTGCGCGCCGAGACCGACGACGTCACGCTGAAGCCTGCCGAGTTCTACGAAGAGAACGACATCACCGTGTTGCTCGGCAACGGAGCCCGGTCGGTCGACACCGCGGCCAAGTCGCTGACACTCGCCGATGGCACCGAGATGCCTTACGACGAACTGATCATCGCCACCGGCCTGGTGCCCAAGCGCATCCCCTCGTTCCCGGACCTCAAAGGGATCCACGTCCTCCGCAACTTCGATGAAAGCCTTGCGTTGCGCGCGGAGGCGGGTTCGGCGACACGAGCCGTCGTGGTCGGTGCGGGTTTCATCGGGTGCGAGGTCGCGGCGAGCCTGCGCGGCATGGGTGTCGACGTCGTCCTGGTGGAGCCGCAGCCGTCGCCGCTGGCGTCGGTGCTCGGCGGACAGATCGGCGAGTTGGTCGCCCGGCTGCACCGCGCCGAGGGCGTCGACGTGCGATGCGGCGTCGGGGTTTCGGAGGTCAGCGGATCCGAGCGGGTCGAGAGGGTGGTCCTGGGCGACGGCACCCAACTCGAGGCTGATCTCGTCGTGGTCGGTATCGGTTCGCATCCGGCCACCGAGTGGCTCGACGGCAGCGGCCTGGAGATCGACAACGGGATCGTCTGTGACGACCGTGGCCGGTCGAGCGCACCTCATGTGTGGGCGATCGGCGATGTCGCGTCCTGGCGCCATGCCCTTGGTCACCAAGTGCGCGTGGAACATTGGAGCAACGTCGCCGATCAGGCGAGAGGCATGGTGGCCGCCATACTCGGCAAGGACTTGCCGGCCACCGTCACCGTGCCGTACTTCTGGAGCGACCAGTACGACGTCAAGATCCAGTGCCTCGGCGAGCCCGAGGCCGACGACGTCGTGCACGTCGTCGAGGACGATGGCCGCAAGTTCCTGGCGTACTACGAGCGCGACGGCATCGTCGCCGGCGTGGTCGGCGGCGGCATGCCGGGAAAGGTCATGAAGGCCCGCTCCAAGATCGCGGCCGGCGCACCTATCGCCGACGTCCTCGGGTAATCGACAATCTGTCAGAACTGGCCGAGATAGAACCGCGTGCCCTGGTCGTCGGTGCACTGTGCCGATTGGCCGTACGCCTGCGTCGACGGCTCCTCGATCACGGTGCCCCCGGCCTCGCGTACCCTCGCCACCGCCGCGTCGACGTCGGCGACGGTCCACATCGGCACCGTGACCGACTGCGCGCTGCCGCCGGCGACGCCGGCCATCGGGTGGGTGTGCTGAATCTGCCAGCCGTCGTCGATGCGACCCGGCTCGAACGACCAGAACAGCAGCCCGCTGTAGAACGCCCGGAACGCGCCCGAGTCCGGCACCTCGTAGGTGATGTACGAAAGCTCGCCTGGCCCAGAGCCATTGAGCTCCGGCCGCGCGATGCCCGGTGCAGGCTCGAACACCGCGAAGGCCGCGCCTGACGGGTCGGTGGCGTCCAGCACCGAGCCGAAGTCGAAGTCGCGCACTTCGCCTGCTGTCCCGCCGGCGGCCACGATCGCTTGTCGTGCTGCTGCGAGATCGTTTACGGCATAGCTGCACAGCATGCCTTGTCGGCTGTCGACGCTGTAGATGCCGATGCGCTGCTTTGTGTTGGTGACCTGACCGGTGGCGCGGTCGAATTCCCAGCCCAGGACGTGACCGTAGAAGGCCGCCGCTTGCTCGGCGTCGGGCGCCCACACCGAGACGTAACCGACGTCACCGTGCTGGATGGTCACCGCCGCGCCGGTGGTCGGGCCATTGAGCGACCAGCAATGCCCGAACGGGTCGATGATCGCGGCGTTGCGCGAACCGTGAGCCTCGCGGGTTTCCTGACGTACGGTGGCACCGCGGTCGCGGGCCCGCTCTACCGCGATGTCGGTATCGGCGACAGCAATCACGAGCATGACTGAAATAGCCTGCGGAGCCGGGGCTTTCATGCCGATCTCCGGATATTCGTCGGCGAGATAGAACATGCCGCCGCCAAGTGCCAGCTCGGCATGACCGATGCGGCCGTCGTCCATCACGATCGGTTCGCCGACCACGGTGGCGCCCAGCACGTCGACGTACCAGTCGATGGCTTCGCGCGCGTTGGCCACTGAGAGATATGGCAGTGCCGCCGATCGGGGCACGGCGGAGGACGCGGTGGGTTCGGTCAGTTCGGCGATCGCGGTATCGGTGCCGCTCATGTCAACTCCTCGGGTTCGATTGGGCAGGTTCAGCGCGCTTTCCAGGCGTGCGCGCAGCCGCGCCGCGAACGCCGGATCTGGTTGGGCGACAAGCTCATCACCGTGCAGCACGGTCAGCGGATCGTGGCTGTTGTTGATGCCGTCGTTCACGACTTCCCTCCTTCCGGCTCCGGATAGTGGGCTCTGAAGGCTCGTCGCGCCCGCACCAGCAACGCCTCGGTGGCGTGCACGGTCCGTCCGATCAACTCCGCGCACTCGGGCACGGAACAGTCATCCATGTACCGCAACGCCAGCACGGTGCGATGGTGCTCGGGCAGCTTGGCCATGACGGCCTCCGCGACGATGCGGTCGAGCTCGGCATCCCAGTCGTCGCCCGGGTCGACAGTCTCGGGCAGTTCGGCGACCGGGATGCTGAACCGGTCGTGGCGACGGCGGTAGTGATCCGCCAGCTTGTGGCGCGCCACTCCGAGCAGCCATGGCAACGTCATCGGCGGGGGCACGTCCTTGCGAGCGGCATCCATCGCCGCCAGGAACGTGTCCGACGTCAGGTCTTCTGCCGTTCCGCGGTCGCTGCAGCGCCGGACGAAATACCCGTACACGACCGGCATCGATTCGTCGTACATCGCCAGTAGCTTGCGCGGAGCGTCAGCGACGATGTTGCCATCCGGTTCGGCGCTCACACCCTTATCGTCGCCGCGGAGGCCCGAACTCCGACGCCCGAATCGGAAATCTTTTCAGCGGCCGGGATCGTCCAGCGCCTTCAGTCCGGCGCTGACGGTGTCGAAGGCGTCGCCGAGCGCCTGCGCAAGCGAGACAGACTCGTCGTCCAGCCAGTGTTGATACGCCGACAGCGCCGCGCCCAGCATGGTCCAGGCGACCGTTTGCGGCACGACGTCGCCTTCCTTCATGCCCAGCCGGCGCGCGACGAACGCTACGACGACTGCGCGCCAGCCCGCGTACATGGTCATCGAGTACGCCTGAAGCTCGGCGGTCTGCAGGATGACCCGCATGCGCTGCCGGTGCCGTGCGGTCTCCGCGTCGTCAAATGTGTTGAACGCCAACAACGCCGTGCGTAGTGCGGCATCGATCCCCACGTCGGGGTCGAGATCTGACAGCAGGTCCCGCATCCGCGCCAGATGCGCCTCGAAGTCACCCCAGGGCAGCGCGTTCTTGGACGGGTAGTAGCGGAACAGCGTGCGCCGTGCGATGCCGGCGGCCTCGGCGACGTCGTCGACGCTGACCTCGTCGAACCCGCGGGCGGCGAACAGATCGATCGCCACATTGCTGATGTGTTCCCAGCTCGTCGACCGCCGGCGGCCAACGCGGTGCTGGGATTCCGGTTGCACGTCAGCTCCTTTTTCCGGGGGTCGGCTTTCATTCTGGCACTCGATGCCATATTATTGCGATCTCGATCACAGTTTGTCGAGATCCTGTCAAGGAAAGGTGCGGATAGTGGAGCCGAATCAGACAGCGGAAACTTCGGGCGACGAGCTCGTCACCGAGACCTTGGTCGAAGAGGTGTCGATCGACGGGATGTGCGGGGTCTACTGACCGTGGCCTCGTCAGCAGCTGAGACCGGGACCGACATCGCGTTCGATCCCGACCTCAGTTGGCGGCTCCACCCACAGGTGGCCGTACGGCCCGAGTCGTTCGGTGCGCTGCTGTATCACTTCGGTACGCGCAAGCTGTCGTTCCTGAAGAACCGGACGATCGTCGAGGTGGTCAACACATTGGCCGACCACCCCGACGTCCGGTCCGCCTGCCGCGCCGCCGGCGTCGACGATGCGCAGCAGGCCCCCTACCTTCACGCCCTTCGCGTGCTCGCTCAATCGAAGATGTTGGTGCCGCAATGACAACAATGGAATCGCCTGCCGCCCAGCCCGTTCCACGGCTCATCGAGCAGTTCGAGCACGGTCTGGATGCGCCTATCTGCCTGACGTGGGAACTCACCTACGCCTGCAATCTGGCCTGCGTGCACTGCCTGTCGTCCTCGGGCAAGCGCGACCCGCGCGAGTTGACGACCCAGCAGTGCAAGGACATCATCGACGAACTCGAACGTATGCAGGTGTTCTACGTGAACATCGGTGGCGGGGAACCGACTGTGCGGTCGGACTTTTGGGAGCTCGTCGACTACGCCACCGAACACCACGTCGGGGTGAAGTTCTCCACCAACGGCGTGCGCATCACGCCCGAGGTGGCAGCGCGGCTGGCGGCCAGTGACTACGTCGACGTGCAGATCTCACTGGACGGTGCGACGGCCGAGGTCAACGACGCCGTCCGGGGAGCGGGCTCGTTCGCGATGGCCATCCGGGCGTTGGAGAACCTCGCCGCTGCGGGCTTCAAGGACGCGAAGATCTCCGTCGTCGTGACCCGCGAGAACGTCGACCAGCTCGACGATTTCGCCGCCCTGGCAGCGCGTTACGGTGCCACGCTGCGGATCACCCGGCTGCGGCCGTCCGGCCGCGGGGCCGACGTGTGGGATGAACTACACCCCACCGCGGAGCAGCAGGTTCAGCTCTACGACTGGCTGGTGGCCAAGGGCGACGGTGTCCTCACCGGTGATTCGTTCTTCCACCTGTCGGGTCTGGGCGAGCCGGGCGCGCTGGCGGGTCTGAACCTGTGCGGAGCGGGCCGGGTGGTGTGCCTCATCGACCCGGTCGGCGACGTGTATGCGTGCCCGTTCGCCATCCACGACCGCTTTCTTGCAGGAAACATCCTGGCGGATAACGGTTTTGACAACGTGTGGAAGAACGCTCCGTTGTTCCGCGAGCTGCGCGAGCCGCAGTCGGCAGGAGCGTGCGGGAGCTGCGGTCACTACGACAGCTGCCGCGGCGGATGCATGGCCGCCAAGTTCTTCACCGGATTGCCGATGGACGGTCCGGACCCCGAGTGTGTAGAGGGTTACGGTGCGCCGGCGTTGGCCGCCGACCGCGTCAAGCCCAAGTCCAGTGTCGACCACTCGCGTAGCGGTCCGGTCATGCTCAAGCTGCTGACCAAGCCTCCTGCCCGACTCTGTAACGAAAGCCCGGTGTAACTGATGGCCGACATCTGGTTCGAGACTGTCGCGGCCGCCCAAGAGCGGGCCAAGCGACGGCTACCCAAGCCGGTGTACTCGGCGCTGCTCGCGGCCAGCGAGCGCGGCGTCACCGTCGCCGACAACGTCGACGCATTCGCCGAGCTGGGCTTCGCGCCGCACGTCATCGGCGCTACCGAGAAGCGCGACCTCGCGACAACCGTGATGGGCCAGGATATTTCGATGCCGGTGGTGATATCGCCGACCGGTGTGCAGGCCGTCCACCCAGATGGTGAGACCGCTGTCGCGCGGGCCGCGGCCGCACGAGGGACCGCGATGGGTCTGTCGTCGTTTGCGAGCAAGCCGATCGAAGAGGTGATCGTCGCCAATCCCAAGCTCTTCTTCCAGGTGTACTGGCTCGGCGGCCGGGACGCGATCGCGGCGCGGGTCGAGCGCGCGCGCCAGGCGGGCGCCGTCGGCCTCATCGTCACCACCGACTGGAGCTTCTCGCACGGCCGGGACTGGGGGAGCCCCACGATCCCCGAGGAGATGAACCTGCGCACCACGGTGCGGATGCTGCCGACGGGGCTCAGCAGGCCGGGCTGGATGTGGCAATGGGGTAAGACCTTGCGGCCGCCGAACCTGCGGGTGCCCAATCAGGCTGCGCGCGGCGAGGCGGGTCCGCCGTTCTTCGCGGCGTACGGCGAGTGGATGGGTACCCCGCCGCCGACCTGGGAGGACATCGCCTGGCTGCGTGAGCTGTGGGGCGGCCCGTTCATGCTCAAGGGCGTGATGCGGGTCGACGACGCCAAACGTGCTGTTGACGCTGGTGTTTCGGCTATCTCGGTGTCCAACCACGGCGGTAACAACCTCGACGGCACGCCTGCGTCGATTCGGGCGTTGCCTGCGATCGCCGCCGCCGTCGGAAACGACGTCGAGGTGCTGCTCGATGGCGGCATCCGACGGGGCAGCGACGTGGTGAAGGCCGTCGCTCTTGGCGCGCGCGCGGTCATGATCGGGCGGGCGTATCTCTGGGGCCTGGCCGCCAATGGGCAGGCGGGTGTCGAGAACGTGCTCGACGTTCTGCGGGGCGGTATCGACTCGGCGTTGATGGGACTCGGCCATGCGTCGGTGCACGACCTCCGCCCCGACGACGTGCTGGTGCCCGACGGGTTCGCTCGGGCCCTCGGGATTCCGGCCACCCCCACCGCCTGAGCGGGCTGTCGCCTTCACCCAGAGTTTCCTGGTACAGGCGTGGCTCAGGGGGCTGACGTGAATGCCTCGTTGTCGCAAGCGCAAATTTCTGGAAATCAATTGCTGCGCATGCGCCAACAATTGGCGCACACCAGGTGAATTCGGCCTACCATCGGCCTGTGCCCTATGGAAGCGAGCTCGCGAACGCAACGTCGCGGCAGCTGCAGAGCACGTCACCAGCATTGATCATTCCCGTCGGTTCCACCGAACAGCACGGGCCCCACCTGCCGCTCGACACCGACACGCGCATTGCGACCGCCGTGGCGCGTGCCCTGGCCGTCCAGCTCGCGCCGGCGAATGAATCGAAATGGATGGTTGCTCCGGCGATCGAATACGGCGCCAGTGGTGAGCATGAGGAGTTCAGCGGCACCGTGTCGATCGGCACGTCCGCCCTGCGTTTGATGCTGGTGGAGTTCGGCCGGTCCGCGTCGCGCTGGGCGTCGCGCCTCGTCTTCGTCAACGGGCACGGGGGCAACGTGGAAGCGCTGGCCACTGCGGCGGCATTGCTGCGGTACGAGGGCCGCGACGTGGGCTGGTGTCCCTGCAGTGCGGAGAACGCCGACGCGCATGCCGGTCATACCGAAACCTCTGTATTGCTACATATTTCGCCTGCCGACGTCTGGATCGACGAGCGGGTTCCCGGCAACAGCGCCCCGCTGGGACAGTTGATGCCCGCGATGCGTCAAGGAGGGATGGCCGCGGTCAGTGAAGTGGGTATCCTCGGTGACCCCACCACCGCTACCGCAGAGGAAGGCGCGCGCATCTTCGCCGAGATGGTCGACGGATGCTTGCGGCGTGTGACTCGATGGACGCCTGACCGGAACGGAATGCTGACATGACCGGACCACGGCTGCCCGACGGGTTCGCCGTCCAGGTAGATCGCCGGGTGAGGGTCCTCGGCGAGGGGTCCGCGTTGCTCGGCGGGTCGCCTACCCGGTTGCTGCGATTGGCGCCCGCAGCGCAGACGATGCTCACCGGCGGCCGGCTCGAGGTGCACGACGCGGTCAGCGCACAGCTCGCGCGTACGCTGCTCGACGCGACAGTGGCGCATCCGCGACCCGCGACCGGACCGTCGCATCGGGACGTCACAGTCGTTATTCCTGTGCGGGACAACATCTCTGGCCTCCGCCGCCTGGTCGCAGCCCTTCGTGGCATGCGAATCATCGTGGTCGACGACGGGTCCGCCACCCCGGTACAGCAGGCCGACTTCGCCCAGATGTACAGCGATGTCCAGATCCTTCGACACGATCGCAGCAAGGGGCCCGCGGCCGCCCGCAACACCGGCATGGCGGCGTGCCACACCGACTACATCGCATTCCTCGACTCCGACGTGGTGCCGCGGCGCGGGTGGCTCGAGGCGCTACTCGGGCATTTCTGCGACCCTGCGGTGGCGCTCGTCGCACCGCGGATCATCGGCCTGCGCGAGCCGGAAAACCTGGTGGCCCGCTACGAGGCCGTCAGGTCCTCTCTCGACCTCGGTATGCGCGAAGCGCCCGTCGTACCCTTCGGGACCGTCGCCTATGTGCCAAGCGCCGCGATCATCTGCCGAAGTGCCGTGCTCAAGGAATTGGGCGGTTTCGACGAGACGCTCAGGTCCGGCGAAGACGTCGACCTGTGCTGGAGGTTGATCGAGGCAGGCGCTCGGCTGCGCTACGAACCTGTCGCTCTGGTCGGTCACGACCATCGCACGCAACTGCGAGAGTGGCTCTCGCGCAAGTCTTTCTACGGAGAATCCGCCGCACCGCTGTCGGTCCGGCACCCCGGGAAGACGGCACCGCTCGTCATCTCGGGCTGGACGCTGGTCGCGTGGATGCTGATGGCGATGGGTTCGGGAATCGGCTACGTCGCGTCGATGGTGGTCGCCACGATCACCGGGCGCCGTATCGCACGGTCGCTGTCCACCGTGGAGACCGAGCCCAGGGAAGTGGCCGTGGTGGCAGCCCACGGATTGTGGTCCGCGGCGCTGCAGCTGGCGTCAGCCATCTGCCGCCACTACTGGCCCGTCGCGTTCGTCGCGGCACTGCTGTCTCGACGATGCCGTCAAGTGGTGTTGGTGGCGGCCATCGTCGACGGAGTGGTGGACTGGATCACCCGCAACGGCAACAGTGAGGACGACACGAAACCGGTCGGTCTGCTCACCTACATCCTGCTCAAGCGGCTCGATGACATGGCGTACGGCGCCGGACTGTGGACCGGCGTCGTGCGCGAGCGTCACGTCGGCGCACTCAAGCCGCAGATTCGGACCTGAAGCCCCGTCTTGCACTGCGATGTGTTGATCGTCGGCGCCGGAAGCGCCGGATCTGTATTAGCGGAGCGACTTTCGGCTGACTCAAGTCGCCGCGTCACGGTCATCGAAGCCGGGCCGGCCCCCTCCGATCCTTCCGTTCTGACACAGATCACCGACGGCTTGCGGTTGCCGATCGGCGCCGCCAGCTCAGTGGTGCGGCGCTATCCGACGACCCTGACCGACGACCCCGAGCGGCACGCACAGATCATGAGGGGTGCAGTCGTCGGCGGATCGGGTGCGGTCAACGGCGGCTATTTCTGCCGTGGACTGCCGTCGGACTTCGACGGCTGGGGGCTGCCCGGATGGGCGTGGTCCGACGTGCTGCCGCATTTCCTGGCCATCGAGACCGACCTCGACTTCGGCGGTCCTCTGCATGGTCGCGACGGTCCTATTCAGGTGCAGCGGGTCGCCGAATTCGACGGCTGTACCGCGACTTTCGTCAACGCCGCGGAAACGGCAGGGTATCGGCGGGTGGACGATCTGAACGGCTCCGCGCCGGAAGCCCCGCTGCCTTCGGGAGTCGGCCCGGTGCCATTGAACATCAACGGTGGTACGCGGGTCGGTCCCGGTGGCGCCTTCCTCAAGCCCGCCATGGGTCGCGCCGGTCTCACCGTCCTGACCGATACCAGGGCGACACGCATCCGGATCGTCGGCGGTCGCGCGGTGGGCGTGCAATGCGTCGGCCCCGACGGACTTGTCGATGTGACCGCTGACCGAATCGTTTTGTCGGCCGGTGCGATCGGATCCGCGCATCTGCTGATGCTGTCGGGTATCGGCCCGCAGCGGGTGCTGAGCGCCGCGGGAGTACCCGTGGTCGCCGACCTCCCGGTGGGTGCCGCAACCGCGGACCATCCGGAGTGGGTGCTTCCGGTGGACTGGACCGAGACGCACGGTCTGCCACCGCTGGAGGCGGTGCTGACCACCGATGACGGGCTCGAAATCAGGCCGTATACCGCGGGTTTCGGCGCGATGGTGAGCGGTCGGCGCGACGACCCGGCCGACCACCCACACATCGGGGTCGCCCTCATGCAACCTCGATCGCGCGGCAGGGTCCGGTTGGTGTCAGCGAACCCCGACGTCGGCCCCGTCATCGAGCACCGGTACGACAGTGAACCCGCAGACGTCGCGGCGCTGCGTGCCGGTGCCGAGTTGGCGCGCGAACTCGCCGGTGCGCATGCGCAATCCGAGAAGACGTCGTGGTCGACGTCCCAACATCTGTGCGGGACCGCGCGGATGGGACGCGAGGACGACACCACGGCAGTGGTCGACGCGCGGTGTCGAGTGCGCGGCGTCGACGCCCTATGGGTGGTCGACGGCTCGGTGCTTCCCCGCATCACCAGCCGAGGCCCGCACGCCACCACCGTCATGCTCGGCCACCGGGCCGCCGAGTTCGTCCTCTGAATTGCCGGCGCGGCCGGGGACCGCCGTCAGCGCAGCGAGTACCGGATGGGCAGGTGCTTGAGCCCGCCGACGAAAGTGGTCGCCGCCAACTCCGGTTCGCCCGCGAGTTCGATGGACTCCAGCCGCGGGATCAATTCGGTGAACAGGCTGTTCATCTCCATGCGTGCCAGCGCGGCCCCAAGGCAGAAGTGCACGCCGTATCCGAATGCGACGTGCTTGTTCGGGTCGCGGCCGACGTCGAATCTGAAGGGCTCGTCGAAGACTTCCTCGTCCCGGTTGCCGGAAACATAGGCCAGGTAGACGGATTCGCCTTTGGCGATGGGAACGCCGCGGATCTCGGTGTCCTTGGCTGCGGTGCGCATGAATTCTTTGACCGGCGTCGTCCAGCGGATCATCTCCTCGACCGCGGTGCCCATCAGTCCGGGATCCTTGCGCAGACGCTCCAGCTGGTCGGGGTTTTCGATCAGCGCGAGCAACCCGCCGGAAATCGCGTCCTTGGTGGTGTCGTGGCCCGCGCTCGCGACGATCACGTAGTAGGAGGCGGTATCGACCTCGGAGAGCGGTTCACCGTCGATGCGGCCATTGGCGATCGCCGATGCCAGGTCGTCGGTCGGATTCTCACGACGCGATGCGGTCAGCTGCGCGAAATACGTGAAGAAGTCGACCAGGATCGCGAGCTGCTCCTCCGGGGTCTTACCGCGCTGGTTGTATTCCTCGTCGTCGCCGCCGAACAGCTCCTGGGTGAGCTGGTGCATGCGCGGGAAGTCTTCTTCGGGCAAGCCGAGCAGCGACATGATGACGTACAGCGGAAAGTTGACCGCGATCTCGGTGACGAAGTCGCATTCTGGGCCGATGTCGCGCATCTTGTCGACGTAGCGCTTCGCCAGCGCGTCGACGTTCACCTTCAGATCGCGCATTGCCTTGGGGCGGAACCAGTCCGCGCCGATCGCACGGACCTTGCGGTGGTGCGGATCGTCCATGTGGATGAGGGTGCGCAGGCCCGTTCCCGCTTCGAGCTGTTGCTTGCCCAGATCGTCGGCCGCGGCGGTGGCCAGCAGCGGCCGCGGTTCGGACAGGAACAGGTTGTTGTCCCGCTCGATGGCCATGATGTCGGCGTGCTTGGTGATCGCCCAGAACGGACGGTAGGGAGCTTTGTCGACCCATGCCACCGGGTTGTTCGCCCGCAGATGGGTCAGTGCCGCATGCAGCCGAGCGTCGTCGGCATACGCCGTCGGGTCGGCGAAAACTTGCGCGGCATCATCCATCGTCGGCGTGCTCATACGGGCTCCTCATTTCCGGGGCTGACGGAACTTGACGGGTGTCAAGTTCGGAGTCTATGTGACCGAGGCCACGCAAGGGAAGAGTGGTCCCTTAGTAGTGTCGGGACCGATGTCTGTTGCAACGCTCCGCCGCCGAGGACTCGTCATCGCGGCGGTGTTGATCGTCGTGGCCGCGCTCGCTGGGTGCTCACGCGGCCATTCGGCCACCATCGACGTACCGGACGATCCGGGAGTGGTGCAGACAGAGTCAGGTGCGCTGCGCGGACTGGTTTCCCAAGACCACCGCCTTTTCGCCGGAATTCCTTATGCCGCACCACCGGTGGGGGCGTTGCGGTGGCGACCGCCCGCGCCAGCGGCCGGGTGGACCGGGTTCCTTGATGCCACCCGGCCCGGCCCGCGATGCATTCAGGACGTCAGCAATGACGTTGACCAACGCGAAACCAGCGAAGACTGCCTGACTCTCAACGTGTGGACGCCACCGCCGTCCGCGGAGAAGAGGCCGGTGATGGTGTGGATTCACGGCGGCAGCTTCACCAATGGCAGCGGCGACGTCTACGACTCGCGCCGACTGGCGAGCCGCGGTGACGTCGTCGTCGTCACGATCAACTACCGGTTGGGCACGCTCGGCTTCCTCGCGCACCCGGCACTCGGCCCGGCCGGCGACGTCGGCAACTACGGCCTGGCCGACCAGCAGGCCGCGCTGCGCTGGGTGCACGACAACATCGCTGCATTCGGAGGCGATCCGGACAAGGTGACGATAGCGGGGGAGTCGGCCGGGGGGATGTCAGTGTGCGACCACCTCGTTGCACCCGACTCGGCGGGACTTTTCAGTGCCGCGATCATCCAAAGTGGCCCGTGTCAGGCGCAATACGATCTGGCTGCCGCGGAGCGGACCAGCGAGCAGTACGCCGCGGAGGTGGGTTGCGGCGATAGCGTCGCTGCGGCGGCCTGTCTTCGCGCGCTACCGGCCGAGCGGCTGCAGCGGCCAGTGCTCTACGGACGGATCGGCAGCGAACGCTTGAGTGGACCCGTGACGGGAACCAAGCTTCTGCCGGTCGATCCGATGAACGGTGCAGCGCAGGGGCGGGCGGCCGAGGTGCCCGTGATGATCGGGACGACAGCCGACGAGTACACCCTGTTCACCGCGTTGCAGTACATCCGCGGGCGGGCGTTCGGCGCGACCGACTATCTCGGGCTGCTTTCGGAGGCATACGGCGGCGCCAATGCCGGGGTCGTCGCGCAGCAGTATCCGCCGGAGCAGTTCGGCGGCAGTGTGCCGCTGGCATATTCGGCCGCAGTGACCGACGGCATCTTCGCCTGTGTGGCGGACCGTCTCGCCGACTCGTTGTCATCAGAAAAGCCGGTGTACTTCTCCGAATTCGACGACCCTGGTGCGCCGGCACCGGAGCCGCTGCGGGCGGCGCCGTTCCCCGTCGGCGCCGGGCATTCGCTGGAATTGCGGTACCTCTTCGACGTGGGCGGAGCGCCGGCGCTGAGCCCCGACCAGGAGCGGCTGTCGGACGAGATGATCGACTACTGGAGTCGGTTCGTCGCGACGGGCTCACCCGGTTCGGGCTGGCCGGCGTACGACGAGGGCGACGCGGGTGAGCGAATGTCGTTGCAGCCCAGAGGGAACCGCGTCACCACCGATTTCGACCAATCGCACAAGTGCGGCTTCTGGGCGGGACTAAAGGACTGAGGCATGCCGACTCCCGACGCGAAGACGTTCTCCCAGAGCTGGGTTGACGCATGGAACGCCCACGACATCGAGGCGGTGCTCGAGCACTTCCGCGACGACGTGGCATTTACGTCACCGGTCGCAGCGCGCGTCCTGCCGGAAACCGGGGGAGTGGTCGCGGGAAAGGATGCGTTGCGGCACTACTGGACGTCGGCGTTGAAGTCGTTGCCGGATCTGCACTTCGGGATCGTCGGCGTCTACCGTGGCGAATCCACGCTGGTAATCAACTACCGCAATCACCTCGGTGGCCTGGTCAACGAGGTCCTCACCTTCGATAACGACGGTCTGGTTCGCGAAGGCCACGGCACGTATCTCGACTAGACGCGGCGTCGAGATCGACGTCTTGCAGACGTCTTCTCGCACTTTTCCTAGCGAAACGTGCATTTCGACGATCAGGCCGGCGTCACCCAGCAGGTGATGTCCGCGTGCACCATCGCCCGACGATGATCAAAACGACCTGTACGAATGCCGCCGCTGGCACCATCAAAGCTCGTGGAAAGCGACTCAACTCGTCCGCGCTTGGCCGGACTGCATCATTTTGGGATTTCGGTGGCCAACCTCGAGCGCAGCATTCTTTTCTATTGCGACGTGCTCGGCGCTGATGTCTTGATGGCGGATACCCCCGAGGGTGAGGACCTCCGTCGTTTCCCCGGGCGCGCGGCGATTCTGAGCCTGGGCGGCCAGGTGTTCGACCTCTGCGAGCATTCAAGCAACGCAGGTGAACGGTTCGACCCTGTGCGCACCGGTCTGGATCATTTCGCGCTCGAGGCCGAGTCTGTGGATGACCTCCGGGCATGGGCGAGTTGGCTCGATACCTCTGGTGTTGCGCGATCGGAGATCAGGAAAGTCGCCGGGGACCTGGGAACAATGTTCGACTTCGTCGATCCTGACGGGATCCAGATAGAGTTCGCCCACTACAACGTCGGTTGAGTGAGTCGGTCGCTTTCCATGCGCACCACCGGCGGCCCGGGCTATCTTACTCCGGAGTAAGATAGCTTCCGCGGCGGACCGGCCGTGCCAGCGGGTTTCCCATGGCCAGGGATTTGGAGCAGGCCCAGATCTAGGGCATACTGTTCGGGTTGCCTTGAGCCGGGACGGACCCCTTTCGGGACTGCCTGGCACGGGGCATACGACCTGCGCCCCCAGGGGCGCGTCCGGTCCCAACCTCGATCGCGACGGATTTCCGACGCGGGCGAGCGTGCGCTAGGGCGACACACCCGAGCGCGGGGGTCGGTGGACCACAGACAGGTAAACAGCGGCGGCATAGCCGCGCGACCGGGGTTCCTCGGCGTGTGGCAGCAGACCAGGCCCGAGTATGGGCCCGTTAGTAGTGAGGTAGGAGAAGCGTGGCGGGACAGAAGATCCGCATCAGGCTCAAGGCCTACGACCACGAGGCAATTGACGCCTCGGCGCGCAAGATCGTTGAGACGGTCACACGTACGGGCGCCAGCGTGGTCGGCCCAGTGCCGCTGCCGACCGAGAAGAACGTGTATTGCGTCATCCGGTCCCCGCATAAGTACAAGGACTCGCGGGAGCACTTCGAGATGCGCACCCACAAGCGGCTGATCGACATCCTCGACCCAACGCCGAAGACCGTTGACGCCCTTATGCGCATCGATCTGCCGGCCAGCGTCGACGTCAACATCCAGTAGGAGACCCAAGAGAAATGGCTAGAAAGAGCATTCTGGGCACCAAGCTGGGCATGACGCAGGTGTTCGACGAGAACAACAAGGTCGTGCCGGTGACGGTCGTCAAGGCCGGGCCCAACGTCGTCACGATGATCCGCACGCCGGAGCGCGACGGCTACAGCGCAGTGCAACTTGCGTACGGCGAGATCAGCCCGCGCAAGGTCAACAAGCCTCTTACGGGGCAGTATTCGGCTGCAGGTGTGAACCCGCGCCGCCACATCGCTGAGTTCCGGCTCGACGACGAGGCCGCTGCCGCGGAGTACGAGCTCGGTCAGGAACTGACCGCCGAGATCTTCACCGACGGCGCCTATGTCGACGTGACGGGAACGTCTAAGGGTAAGGGCTTCGCGGGCACCATGAAGCGCCACGGCTTCAAGGGCCAGGGCGCCAGTCACGGTGCCCAAGCGGTGCACCGTCGTCCGGGTTCCATCGGCGGTTGCGCCACTCCCGGCCGCGTGTTCAAGGGCACCCGCATGTCGGGCCGCATGGGTAGCGACCGCGTCACGACGCAGAACCTGTTGGTGCACAAGGTCGATGCCGAGAACGGCGTGCTGTTGATCAAGGGAGCTATCCCCGGTCGCAATGGCGGACTGGTGACAGTGCGCAGTGCAATCAAGCGAGGCGAGAAGTAATGGCCGACAAGACTTTGAAGATCGACGTTCACACCCCGGCGGGTAAGAAGGACGGCTCAGTGGAGCTGCCCGCCGCACTGTTCGACGCCGAGGCCAACATCGCGCTGATGCACCAGGTCGTCGAGGCGCAGTTGGCGGCCAAGCGTCAGGGCACGCACTCGACCAAGACCCGTGGCGAGGTGCGTGGCGGCGGCAAGAAGCCGTACCGGCAGAAGGGCACCGGCCGCGCCCGTCAGGGTTCGACGCGCGCCCCGCAGTTCACCGGTGGCGGTGTCGTACACGGACCGCAGCCGCGCGACTACAGCCAGCGGACCCCGAAGAAGATGATCGCCGCCGCACTGCGCGGGGCGCTCTCGGACCGGGCACGCAATGGCCGCATCCACGCGGTGACCGAGCTCGTCGAGGGGCAGGCTCCGTCGACGAAGGCGGCCAAGACGTTCCTGGCGACGCTTCTCACCGAGAACACGGCCCAGAACAGCAAGGTGCTGATCGTGATCGGCCGTACCGATGAGACCGGTGCCAAGAGCGTTCGCAATCTGCCCGGCGTGCACGTGCTTTCGCCGGATCAGTTGAACACCTACGACGTGCTCAAGGCAGACGACGTGGTGTTCAGCGTGGAGGCGCTGGACGCCTACATCGCCGCTCACACGAACAAGGACGAGGAGGTGTCGGCCTGATGGCTACCGTCACCGATCCCCGCGACATCATCTTGGCGCCGGTGATCTCGGAGAAGTCGTACGGGCTCATCGAAGAGAACGTGTACACGTTCGTCGTGCACCCCGACTCGAACAAGACCCAGATCAAGATTGCGATCGAGAAGATCTTCAAAGTCAAGGTCGACTCGGTCAACACCCTCAACCGGCAGGGCAAGCGCAAGCGCACCCGCGCCGGTTACGGCAAGCGCAAGGACACCAAGCGCGCCATCGTCACGCTGGCCGCTGGAAGCAAGCCGATCGACCTGTTCGGAGCACCGGCCTAGCCGGCGGATAGCAGAGAGACTTTAAGAAACATGGGAATTCGCAAGTACAAGCCGACGACCCCGGGTCGTCGCGGTGCCAGCGTCTCCGATTTCGCCGAGATCACTCGCGACCATCCGGAGAAGTCGCTGGTGCGCCCATTGCACGGCAAGGGCGGCCGCAACGCACACGGTCGGATCACCACGCGTCACAAGGGCGGCGGGCACAAGCGCGCCTACCGCGTGATCGACTTCCGTCGCAACGACAAGGACGGTGTCAACGCCAAGGTCGCACACATCGAGTACGACCCGAACCGCACCGCCAACATCGCACTGCTTCATTTCCTGGACGGCGAGAAGCGCTACATCATTGCGCCGCAGGGACTCTCGCAGGGCGACGTCGTGGAGTCCGGCGCCAATGCCGACATCAAGCCCGGCAACAATCTGCCGCTGCGCAACATCCCGGCGGGCACGCTCATCCACGCAGTGGAGCTGCGGCCCGGTGGCGGAGCCAAGTTGGCGCGCTCGGCCGGTGCGAGCATCCAGCTGCTGGGTAAGGAAGGCACCTACGCCTCGCTGCGTATGCCATCCGGTGAGATCCGTCGCGTCGACGTGCGCTGCCGCGCCACCGTCGGCGAGGTCGGCAATGCCGAGCAGGCGAACATCAACTGGGGTAAGGCCGGCCGTATGCGGTGGAAGGGCAAGCGCCCGACCGTCCGTGGTGTCGTGATGAACCCGGTCGACCACCCGCACGGCGGCGGTGAGGGTAAGACCTCCGGCGGCCGTCACCCGGTCAGCCCGTGGGGTAAGCCCGAAGGCCGTACCCGCAAGTCCCACAAGCCGAGCGACAAGCTGATCGTTCGTCGCCGACGCACCGGCAAGAAGCACCGGTAGGAGTAAACGATGCCACGCAGCCTCAAGAAGGGCCCGTTCGTCGACGGCCATCTGCTCAAGAAGGTCGACGTACAGAACGAGAAGAACACCAAGCAGGTCATCAAGACCTGGTCGCGTCGATCGACGATCATCCCCGACTTCATCGGGCACACCTTCGCGGTGCACGACGGCCGCAAGCACGTCCCGGTGTTCGTCACCGAGGCGATGGTCGGGCACAAGCTCGGCGAGTTCGCACCGACCCGCACGTTCAAGGGTCACATCAAGGACGACCGGAAGGCTAAGCGCCGGTAATGACTACGACGACTGAATATCCGTCCGCCACCGCGGTGGCGCGCTTCGTGCGCATCTCGCCGACCAAGGCACGCCGGGTTATCGACCTGGTGCGCGGCAAGTCGGTGACCGAGGCGCTCGACATTCTGCGGTGGGCGCCGCAGTCCGCCAGCGAGCCGGTTGCCAAGGTCATCGCGAGTGCTGCCGCCAACGCGCAGAACAACGAGGGTCTGGATCCGACCACCCTCGTGGTCGCCACCGTCTATGCGGACGAGGGCCCGACCGCCAAGCGCATCCGTCCGCGCGCACAGGGCCGTGCGTTCCGGATTCGCAAGCGCACCAGCCACATCACGGTGATTGTCGAGAGCAGGCCCAGCCGCGACGGTGGACGGGGCGGTGCTTCCGCACAGTCCGCCAGCGCAGCACGCTCGCGTCGTGCGCAGGGCAGTAAGGCCGCTGCGGCGAAGAAGACGCCGGCCACCAAGGCGCCCGGAGCCGCCCCGGCGGCGACATCGGACGCAGCCGAGGCGACCACCGAGACAGTGACTGTGGAGACGGCGCCTGCCAAGAAGGCCGCCGCGAAGAAGGCTCCGGCCAAGAAGGCCGCCCCCAAGAAGGCGGACGCCGAAAAAGCCGACGCGAAAAAGACCACAGAAGCTTCTGACGAAGCGAAGGAGGGCTCGGAGTAGTGGGCCAGAAAATCAATCCCCACGGCTTCCGGCTCGGTATCACCACCGACTGGAAGTCCCGGTGGTATGCCGACAAGCAGTACAAGGACTACGTCAAGGAAGACGTGGCGATCCGTCGTCTGCTTGCCACCGGTCTGGAGCGCGCCGGCATTGCCGACGTGGAGATCGAGCGCACCCGCGACCGGGTCCGCGTCGATATCCACACCGCGCGTCCCGGCATCGTCATCGGCCGCCGCGGCACCGAGGCTGACCGCATTCGCGCCGACCTCGAAAAGCTGACCGGCAAGCAGGTTCAGCTGAACATCCTCGAGGTGAAAAACCCCGAGTCGCAGGCTCAGTTGGTGGCTCAGGGTGTTGCCGAGCAGTTGAGCAACCGCGTCGCGTTCCGTCGCGCCATGCGCAAGGCAATCCAGTCCGCGATGCGCCAGCCGAACGTCAAGGGCATTCGGGTGCAGTGCTCGGGACGTCTCGGCGGCGCCGAGATGAGCCGCTCGGAGTTCTATCGCGAAGGCCGGGTGCCGCTGCACACGTTGCGTGCCGACATCGATTACGGGCTCTACGAAGCGAAGACGACCTTCGGTCGTATCGGTGTGAAGGTCTGGATTTACAAGGGCGACATCGTCGGCGGCAAGCGCGAGCTCACCGCCGCGGCGCCGGCAGGCGCGGATCGTCCGCGTCGCGAGCGTCCGTCGGGCACCCGTCCGCGTCGCAGTGGCGCATCGGGTACCACCGCGACGAGCACTGAGGCCGGTCGCGCCGCATCGGGTACCGAAGAGGCACCGGCCGCCGCGGAGGCGACGGCAGGCACCGAGGCCGCTGCCGGCGAGGCCGTGTCCTCTCAGCCCACGGAAACCACGGAGAGCTAGCCATGTTGATTCCCCGTAAAGTCAAGCACCGCAAGCAACATCACCCGAGGCAGCGCGGTATCGCCAGCGGCGGCACCTCGGTGAGCTTCGGTGACTACGGCATTCAGGCGCTGGAACACGCATACATCACCAACCGGCAGATCGAGTCCGCTCGTATCGCCATCAACCGGCACATCAAGCGTGGCGGCAAGGTGTGGATCAACATCTTCCCCGACCGTCCGCTGACCAAGAAGCCCGCCGAAACCCGCATGGGTTCGGGTAAGGGTTCGCCGGAGTGGTGGGTGGCCAACGTCAAGCCGGGTCGCGTGCTCTTCGAGCTGAGCTACCCGGATGAGAAGACCGCGCGCGAGGCGCTGACCCGCGCGATCCACAAGCTGCCGATCAAGGCACGCATCGTCACCCGAGAGGAGCACTTCTGATGGCTGTGGGAGTGACGCCGGGCGAACTTCGCGAACTGACCGACGATGAGTTGAAGGAGAAGCTGCGCGAGTCGAAGGAAGAGCTGTTCAACCTGCGCTTCCAGATGGCGACCGGACAGCTGGCCAACAACCGTCGCCTTCGCACGGTGCGCCAGGAAATCGCGCGGGTGTACACCGTGCTGCGTGAACGTGAGTTGGGCCTGGCATCCGGGCCTGTAGGTGAGGAAGCGTAATGGCTGAGACTAAAGATCAGGCAAAGGGCAAAGGCCCTAAGCACACTCCTCGTGCCGAGGAGAATCGCGGCCGCCGCAAGACGGTCATCGGCTACGTGGTGAGCGACAAGATGCAGAAGACCATCGTGGTCGAACTGGAATCTCGCAAGAGCCATCCGCTCTACGGCAAGATCATCCGGACCACCACCAAGGTCAAGGCGCACGACGAGAATGGCGACGCCGGCATCGGCGACCGCGTCTCGCTGATGGAGACGCGCCCGCTGTCGGCGACCAAGCGCTGGCGGCTCGTCGAGGTCCTCGAGAAGGCGAAGTAGTCCCGAACGCGAAAGGTCCCCGCGCCCCTGTGGTGCCGGGGGCTTTTCGGTATTCGGACGTAAGCAAACTCCGAGCTCAACAGCGGTGCGTTTGAAGAGTGCGACGGTTTGGCTAAACTGCCCCCGGATGAGGCTGGGAACTGAATTCTTCAAGCGCGCCATAGCCATCGGTGTGACCGCCGTCGCTTTCCAAGCGGTCAATATGGGCACACCCGTCGTACACGCCGCACCCGGCGATGCCGGACAGGTGGCGGATGCGCCGACGTTGAGTTTGACGACGCTGGGCGCTGACACCGACATCGCGCTGTACGGCCTGCAGGGAATACAAACCGTCACCGTGCCGGTGCCGAAAGGCCTGACGCCCGGGGCGTTGACCGCGGACGTCGAGTTGCCGCCGTACGTTCGGGGTGGAACCCTCATCGTCACCCAGGATCGCCGCACGCTCTCACGTATCGAACTGCTGGCCGCCGAAAACACGCCGCTGTCGATTCCGTTGACAGGAGCACGCGTTGTCGACGACACCGTGACGTTCACCGTGCGCAGCCGGATGCTGCCCGAAGAGGGCGACTGCCTCTACGACCCGACGATTCCGCTGCAGCTTTCCGATGCGGCGATCGACTACACCGGCAAGGAGACGGCGCCGACCATGGTCGCCGACTTCCTGCCGACCGTGCTGGAAAGGATGACGATCTTCGTCCCGACGCAGCCGACAGCCGCGGAATCCGATGCGGCCGTTCAGATGACGACGGCCGTGGTCAATCGATACGGCACACAGAACACCGAAATCGACGTCGCGCCGCTGGACGATGGCGAGGCGGTGCCGCCGTCGGATCCGCTGGAACGCAACGTCGTCATCGGAGAGGGATCGGAGTCGGCTGTTTCGTTGCAAACCGGGGACGGAGGGGTGCCCGCTCTGCAGATCACGGGGAAGGCGGAGGATCTGACCAACCAGGTCCGGCTGCTCAGCAGTGACCTCTCGGAGCTGGCGCTGTCGGCGAAAGTGGTTACCGGGCAGATCAACTCGGCACATGAGCCGCCCGCCGGCCCCACCACGATGAAGGACCTCGGCCAGTCCGGGGTGAGTGCAACGGCATTCAAACCGCAGGTAGTGGTCGGCCTCGACCAGACCCGCCTGGGACAGGCCATACATGACCTGCGCGTCCAGTTGAAGGGGTCGTACACACCACTGCCGTCCACGGTAGGTGGGCAGGTGCTGGTTTCGATCGACGGTGAACCGATCGATCAATGGGCGGCCGACTCCACCGGTACGATCGACCGCTCGATCAGCATTCCGCAGTCCCAACTGCGGCGCGACACCAAGCTTTCGGTCGCTGTAGACATCGCAGGCGATGTCGGACGGTGCGGTGACTTCCAACCCGTCACGTTGAAGGTCGACGACGACACCACCATCGAGAGCACTCCCGCGGATCCCCCCGATCCCGCCGGTTTCCAGTCGATCCCTCAAGCGCTGATGCCCAAGGTTCAGGTGGGCGTCGAACCGGAGTCGTTTGAGGACACCGCGCGTGCCGTCTCGATCATGGAAGGGCTGCAGCGACTCAGCGGGCCACGCCTCGACAGCGAGGTGGTGCCATTGGACAGCGCGATCGACAGCCGGTCACCGGCCATCCTGATCTCGGCAGACGGCTGGGACAACGACAAGGTCGTTCCGCCGGTGCGCAGTTCGACGGATGGGACACTCGAAGTCCAACGCGTCGGCGGGGGAGACCCGGCGACCCTGAAACTTGATCCGTCGACGCCATTCGCATCTCTCCAAGTCGGCCGCAACGGCGACCGGACCGTACTGTTCGCGACGTCGGACGGCGCGCCGGAGCAACTGGATTCGCTACTCGACTGGCTGGATGGCGATACGCGTCGGTGGGCGGGACTCGACGGGACTGCGGCCATCTCACTTCCCGACCGCGAGCCGGTGACCGTCGACACCGAGGCGGCGGCACCACCAGTCGCTTCCGAAGACACCGGCTCCAGTGTGTACTGGTGGATCGCCGCGTGTGCGGGGTTGGCAATCGGCGGGGGCGGTGTCGCGATGGCGATGCTCCGCAGGCGGCGCGGCTGAGCCGACTCAACCCTTGATCAAGCCGGACTCGAGATAGCCGCGTTCGGTGTTCACCTGCCATGGATCGACGTTCGCGCCGAAGTACTGAGCCACACTGCGCAGGGCACTGAGCATGGCGTGGTCCTGGTTGTCGTAGTGGTGCATCCCATTTCGTCCCATGGGGTGTAGAGACGGATGGATGCGACGCAGGTAGTCACGGATCGTGGCGACGCTCTGATCGCGTGCCGGATCGTTGATCGGATAGGCGAACTGTGAGCGGACGAACATGCAGTGATCGAGGGCGGAACCCTCGACACCGAGCGTACGGAGGTCCTGTTCGACTATGTCGCCGAGGCTTTCGTTGCTCACCACCCACAGATCGTCGCCGGGCTGGGTGTAGTACTCGAGGCCGAGGTAGGTGCCGTTCCAGTTCTTCGGAGCCAGCGCGCTCGACCACCGTCGGTAGTTCTGGATCCGACCCACGCGAAACTCTTCACCCGGCGTGTACACCCAGTTGTAGGGAATGTCGTGATGCTCTGTCAGAGCGACGGCTACGGTGATCACTGATCGGTGCTTGAGCGATGCGGCGATCTCCCGAATGCGTTTCGGCGGTGCGGGTTCCAGGCTTTCGATGAGCAACCGCAACGGCATGCTGGAGAACACCGTATCTCCGGACGCGGTCTCGCCGTTCTGTAGCTCGACCGTCCAGGTTCTGCCGACGTGGCGGACGCTGGTGACGTACGAGTTGAGTGAGGGAACCACGCCGAACCCCGCCAAGGCCGCCGCAGCGGCTTCCCAGAGCTGGCCGGGTCCGTACTTCGGGTAGCGGAAGGCGTCCTCGGGCCTGGGAATCTCTTCACGCGGTGTGCGCCACGAGATCGGCTTGATTCTCTGATTCGCCCAGTCGCTTGCCAGAGTGCCGGGATCGGCGAGCCACGTCTTACGGACATACCCATCGAAGAAGAGCTCGTACCAGTGACGGCCGAATTGTTCTGTGCCCCATTCCCGGAAACTCGACAACGCGTCCGTCGAACGTACCCGGCTTCGCAGCCTGGACCACAAGAAGTTTGTGAGGCCGCGCATACCGCTCCGGAACCCCAGCTGCGAGATCAGATCACGGCCGACAAGTGGGTACCGCACATACCGGCCGTCGACAAGCATGGCGGAACGCCGATGGACCGAGATCCACTGATCCTCGGGAAGCAAAGACCGCCACAGGTCGGCGATCTCTTCGCTCCTGGTGAAGAACCGATGACCGCCCGGGTCGACGCGCCAATCACCTTCGGTGGGCGTGCGCGCCAGGCCGCCGACGTGTGCCGACGCCTCGAAGATGCGAGGTGTCACCCCTCTCTTCACCAGTTCGAGAGCGGCGGTGAGGCCCGCAGGCCCGGCGCCGATGATCAACGGGTTCCGTTTGGACTCCATCGGATAACTACAGGCCCCGCAGCTGCGGAAGACGCCGATAGGCAGCGATGAGACCGTCGACGTCCTGTTCGGTCAGCTCGTTGAGGGGGGTCGACAAGAAGACCAGCTGGGCGTACTGGCTCTGAAGTGGCAGAAAGCCACTGAGCAGCGGTTCCGGGGTGGTCCGGATGATCAAGTCGACGTCGTCGATGTCGAGGGCGGTATTGATTTCGCAGCCTTCGCGCTCAGCGCGATGGTGCGCGGTGCGCAACTCGTCGTAGGCGTCGTATGCGGCGAGGATATTGATGTGAAAATCGCTGCCTTTCATCGCGCGTTCGAGATCTTCTGCGGCAGTGACGTATTCGTGCGGCAGCGCACTTCGATCGCCATGCAGCCGAAAACTGCATTTGGTGCGATCGAAATGACTGGGAAGCAGCGTGGAGAAGAAATATATCGACGCCGCATACACCGACTCCAGCTCGGCGTCGGCGCGCGCGAGGTTTCCGCGACTGAGGTTGTACACCGTCGCGGTTTGCACACCGCGCCGCTGCAGCGCCAACAGAATCTCGGTGACCTTCTCCGCGCCGCGGCGGTACGCATCGAACAAAGTGGTGCCGTTGATGTTCGCCCACCGCCGCAAGCCGTCCGGAATCAGGCCTACATGTTCTGGTGCGTGACTCACCGAATATCCCCCAAACAGGCAAAGCCCCCGATTGCGAAATGTAGCCCAAACTCCACTTGTTGCACAGGCAACTGAGAAAACGCCATCTTGGACGCCTCAGCAAAGGGATATACAATGGCGCCCGCGTCCAAACGCGGCAGCCGAGGTCAATCCTCGGTGGGGCGCAGCACCGCCAGCACCGTGAGGAGCAAGATCTTGAAGTCCAGCAGCAGCGACCAGTTCTGGATGTAGTAGTTGTCCCATTCGGCTCGATCGGCGATCGAGGTCTGTCCGCGAAGTCCGTGCACCTGGGCCCAGCCCGTGATGCCGGCCTTCACCCGGTGCCGCTCGCCGTAGCGCCGGATGTGCATCTCGAACAGTTCGACGAACTCCGGTCGCTCAGGACGTGGACCGACCATGCTCATGTCACCGCGCAGCACGTTGAGCAGTTGGGGCAGCTCATCCAGGGAGGTCTTGCGCATGAACTTACCGATTCGGGTGCGCCGATCTTCACCCTCCACGCCGCCTGGCGCCGCGCCTTCCTGCAGTTCGAAGTTCGTACCTGCCGGATCCGCGGGACGCATGCTGCGAAACTTCAGACAGCCGAAGACCTTGCCGTCGCGCCCGATTCGTTCCTGACTGAAGAAGATCGGCCCCGGCGAACTGAGCTTGACCGCGAGCATCAGGGTGATGAACAGCGGGGAGATGAGCACGAGGCCGAGTAGGGCCGCGGAGCGGTCCACCGCGTGCTTGACCGCGAATTGCCACCCCTTCGGATTGACGCGCGACAGCACCATCAGCGGGACGCCGCCCATGTGCTCGATCCTGGTGTTGCTGCCGACGGCATCCATCAATCGGGGCACCACGCGGACCCGCATTCCGAGTTCCTGCGCCTGATGGGCGATCCGCCCCAGCTTCTCGTCGGGCAATGTCGACGGCGCGATGATGAGATCTTCGGCGCGAGTAGCACGCTGGGCGCTTTCGAGATTGTCTGCGGTGCCCAGATACGGCACCCCCAGCATCCCGGTGATCTCCGCTTCGTTCGGCCGGGCATCGTCGAGCAGCCCTTCCGGCCACAGACCGTATTCCGGCACCTGCTGCATCCGTGAGATGAGCTGATGGGCCACCGGTCCCGAGCCCACGACCAGTGCCGGAGCCCCCACGTGAAACTTCCTCCGCAGCCAGCGGTTCACGACCGACCGGAGCAGGCGCACCGCGGGGATGAGGATCGCCGCACACACCCAGATCCGCAGAATCAATTCGCTTGGGCGGATGTAGGGCGCGACGACGCCGCCCACCTCGAGCCGAGGGACGAGCAACAGCATGATGGTCAAGGTCGCCAGCGCCGCCACCGCAATGGACGTCTCCACCGGTTCGAACTCGTCGAGAAACCCCTGTCCCAACTTCTGTCGGTACAACCGGCGAGTGGAAAGGACGACGATCACGATCGGTACGAACAGCCACGAAGAGAGGGCGATGCCGCGCTCGTGGACCAAATCGCCGATCCACCACTGGGCCAAAAGTACTGAGATGGCGGCATAGAGGGCGTCGACCGCGAGGGTGATCACCGAATACCACGGGTCAGAGCGAATGCGTTCGACAAAGCGCGGCGGTCCCGTCGCCGCAATCCTTCGAGTCGGCGCCGACGCGGTCGGCAATCGCGGCGTCGTGGGTCTGGTGCTAGGTGTGTGGGTCGTCACCCCGTTACACCTAGCTGCATCAGTCATCCCCCCGACGTACCGTTGGCAACCGATTTTAGGTGCGCTGCACCTCCCCACGCGGTGGAATGAGCGGGCAACTCAATAATAAAGCAATTTGCGCACAATAATTACGGTTACGCCCACGTAAGTTTTGGCATCCTGGTTTGCTGCTTCAGTGCGGCTTGGAGCCGAAAATGCGCTCCACCGCGAGCGCGGCCAGATCCGTGAGCACTTGAACGTGGCCGGTTCCCCAGAGTCGCGGTTTGTCGTCGAACACACAAAGTGTGCCGATCGCATGGCCTTCGTGATCGACCAAAGGTATGCCGAGGTACGCCACGATCGCGCCACTGCGGATCGCCGGATGGTTCTTGAACACCGGATCGGCCCGCGCGTCTTCGAGTATCAAAGGAGTGCCGTCCGCCACCGCGTACTGACAAATCGAGTACTCGAGTGTCGTCTCGCGGTTTTCGGGCACCGACATGTCGCCCATGCCGACGGTGCTCTTGAAGAATTGGCGGTTCGCATCGATGAGTGAGATCGTTGAGAACGGGGCATCCAGGGCGTCGGCGGCCGCCCGCGTGATCCGGTCGTAAACCGCTTCCACGGGCGAATCGAGCAACCCGGTCTCGCGCAGTGCGGCCAGCCGATCGGGGTCGGTGACGACCGCCGAGACGTCTGGCATCGAATCGCTGTCGAGTACCCCGGTCTCGGAGAGATGTTCCAGTAGGTCCTTCGTCGAAGGCTTCTCCGCGCGCACCTGGTCGGCGACCATCTGAGCGGCCACGGCGCGCATGACGTAGGTGTTGACGTCCTCGCCCGCTTCGCGCGCAGTCTCTTCGAGCGAGCGGTTGAGCCAGTCATCGAACCCTGGCACCGAGTTGGTCACGAAATTAACGTTAGCTGAAAAGAACTCGACTGCGCACGTCCGAGCAAATATCCGAGCATCGTCAGACTCGGTGCTCCGGTTCGGCCGGCGGCTCATCACCCGGCGGATTCCCGGCGGTGCGTCGTCTGCGTGACCACAGGATTGCCGCGACTACAGCGACCGCCGCGAGCACAGCGATCCCGACGGCGACGGGGATCCATTGATCCAGCGACTTCGGCAGGGCCGGCGTCGGCGCCGGTTCGAAAATGTTGCCACTGTCCCGGATGGCGACGTTGGTCGGGACGCGCGCCTCGCCGGCGGCGAGAACGTCCCCGGTGAGCGCTGACCAGCCACCGTCCAAGCCGTCGATGTAATCGAAGAGCGGGTCCACCAGCGACCACGAAGCGGTCGAGGTGACAAGGACCACCGACCGGTTGCGGGGCTGGTCGGCGAAGGCCTGAATGGATCCGAGACCGTCCTCGATGTTGGCGCGAAGCTCGGTGGGCAGCGCGACATCGACGGCTGTGCCGTCGCCGCCCACGGGTGGATTCAGCGTCGTCTGCTCGATCGCTTTCGAGTTGGCCACTATCAGCGCGCCGGTGTCGGAATCGGCGGCGGTCTGCAGATCGACAACCTCTGGCGTCAGCTGCGTGCTGGTGAGACGAGCGATCGCGCCGACCACACGGGCGGCGTACGAGAGCTGATCGGGGCCACTGCCGTCCAGCGCGACCATGAAGCGGGGGCTGAACTCCGAGGGAAAGGCGCCAAACCCGTTGAGCGGGGGCCCTCCCCGCTGCATGGTCAACGTTGATCGCGGATCGACCTGAAAGCTGATGGGCGCCGTCAACGGTCCACATGCTTCGTGTGGCGAGTAGGTGAACGCGAAGTCGAGGTTGACCCCCTGACCGAACGCCGGGCGCTCCAGGTCAAAGCTCGCATCGAGAACACCGCTGTTGTCCAGCGCGGTCCGGTAAACGACGATTCCGTTGGATCGGATGACGACACTCGCGGCGTCGTCCTTGGGCACCGGGGTGTAGTCGGCGAGCAAATGAACCTGCACGCCGTCGACCCGGCCCAAGCCCAACGCCGAGCGGTCGACACCGATCGTGAGGCTGCCGGTTCGAAGAACGTCGGTCTTGCCGCTCAAGTTCAACTGGCTGAACGTCAATGTGTCGCCGCTCAGCGGAGTTTCCGATCCCGCTTGGTCGATCCGGGACGCACGTGTCTGCGCCAGCGATTGGAGCTGATTGACGAGCAGCGAGGCCTGGGCCGACAGCTCGTCACCGCTGCCGGAGATCCGCAGGTACGCGTCCGGGTTCCCGGCCCGTTCGACTGTCAGACCTGCGGGGCCGCCCGCCTCGACGACGACTGCGCGCGCCAACTGGGCCGCGGGCGGCGGGGCCGCGCCGCGCGGTTGGGGGACGACCGTGATCGACATCGGCTGGATGTTGTACAGGCGCGCGAGAGTGGTGACCAGCGTCAGCGCCGACTGCTGTTCGGCGGCGTCGGCGTTGGCGGGCGCAAAAATGGTGACCCTCTCCAGCACCGGCGGGAAGAAGTTCGCGATCGTGGTTGCCGGAGCCTCGGTACCGGCGAACACCGTCGCCAGGTCGCTGAGCGACAGCTGCTGCAGGGGACCGCAGAATCCAGCGGCATTGTCCAGCGGACGCACGGTGAACGAAAGGTCGATGCTCGACGATCGGACCCGGGCCCCCGAGATGTCGACATCGAAGGGCGTCACTGCCTGAGCAGCCGCCTCGGGTGGCAGGCCGACTGACCCCAGAAATCTTCCGTCTCCATCGCTGATCTCGAGGAACCCGGTATCGATGTTCATGGGAGCGTGGATGACGCCCTGCACTCGGGTCGGAGAAAGCCCAGGGGGCACCGGCACCGCGAAATTAGTTGTGGCGTCGGCGCTGAGATACACCTCCGGTTTCAATCCGAGCGCGGACCAGTCCAACCTGACCGTCGCCGGGGCGGGGGAATCGGCATTGTCGTCGGGTTGCGCAACCGCTGTGCCGGCCAGTGAAATCGCGAGCATCGACGATAGAACGAGCAATGCCGAAATCAGCGCGCGCGCCCCGCAGCTGCGACCGACAACAGCGGCGACCGGGCCCACGGCTCTACCCCCAATTGTTCGAGCTTCGTAATCCCAACAGGGGTTGGACTATACCGGCGGACATCGCAGGCGGATGCGTTATTGGAGGCCCGGAGAAGCCATTCACGAGTTAGCCACGTTCTACGATTATCGCCGTCAAGGCGATTCATTCTGGGATAGCGTGTTACGACTTGCGCGCGCCTCATGAGCTCGGGCGGGAGCGGCGAACGGGAGGGTGGCAGCCGGTGAAGGGTCGCATTTGACTGTTGGAGAGTTCGCCAAAATTCTGCGTGCCCGGTGGAAGTTAATCTGCGGCACAATTGCCGTCGTTGTATTGGCTGCGGTCGGATACTCGCTACTGGCAATTCCGCAATACCAGGCCTCGGTGCGACTCTTTGTCTCCACGCCGTCCGACGGAACGAACACTCAGACATACGACGGCGGTCTCTTCGCGGAACGCCGCGTGCTCTCGTACACCGAGTTGTTGACCGGTGACATCGCGGCTCAGCGCACCATCGACAAGCTCGGCCTCGACATGACCCCGGCCCAACTCCAAGAGAAAGTCGAAGCCGTCGTGCCGGCCGAAACCGTCTTGATCGACGTGACGGTGACCGATTCCTCGCCGACGCGAGCCCGCGATATCGCCAACGCACTGGCCGATGAGTTCGTCGTCATGGCGGCCCGATTGGAGACCCCCGAACTGGGGCAGCCACCCAACGCGCGAGTCGTCGTGCAGCAGCGTGCCGAGTTACCAAGCAGCCCGGTGAATTCGAAGACGAAACGAATGCTGGCGATCGCCGCCGTGATGGGTGCACTGCTAGGTGTCGTCGTTGCTGTCATACGTGACCGGATGGATGATTCGGTCAAGAGTTCAGACGCGCTGGAACGGGCCACCGGCGTCGGCCTGCTCGCCGACATTCCGTTCGACGCGCAGCGCAGAACCACACCGCTGATCTTGTTCGAGAGCGATCGCTCGGCATTCGCCAACGCGTTTCGTGAGCTGCGGATCAATCTGCGATTCCTGCAGATCGCCGAGGGACCCCGCGTGCTTGTCATCACGAGCTGCGTTCCTACTCAGGGCACGACGATGACGGCCGTCAATCTGTCGCTCGCGTTGGCGGACGCCGGCCACAACGTCGTGATCGTCGACGGTGACCTGCGGCGGCCCGGGGTGGCGACGAGTTTCGACCTTGCCGGAGACGCCGCCGGTCTGAGCGACGTACTCAGCGGTGCGGCGCCCCTGCGGGATTCGTTGCAGGAGACGGGCTTCGCCCATCTGACCGCGCTCACGTCCGGAGCCATCCCGGGTGATCCGACCGACCTGCTGGAGTCTCGAGCGACCGCGGACGTCTTGGGACAACTAGGTGGCCAATTCGACTATGTGGTCGTCGATTCGCCGTCTCTACTCGTCAAGGATGCCGCGATTCTGTCGACGAGTGCTCAGGGGGTGCTGATCGTCGCGCGGTCGGGCCAGACCACGCGCAAGCAACTGGGCGATGCGATTCACACGCTCAGACGGGCCGGTGCGCCATTGCTCGGCTCCGTGCTGTCGATGACGCGTGCGAAAAAGCGGTCGAAGGGTGACGACTACTACCGCACTGCTGATCCCGGGCAGGGCGCGCAAAAGCGCCGCGGCACCCACCAGAAGTGATTGGGCCCGCCCCATCATGGACCGACCACCGCGCGACGGAATCCCCGCCACGTTCGTAGCGTCGGTTCCGAGACACGCGAGCGCCGCCGCGACGCCGCCCGTGCGGTCATTCGGCACATTCGTTGCGGCGCTTCCGCGCGTGTTCCACACGAGGGCAACGGATTTCCGGCGTCCTGAGTGCGCGTTTGCGTTGCTGATCGTCACGGCCATCGGGCTGGTCGTCGTGCCCGACTTGATCACGTACCTGACCGTCGAGCACGAACCGATCCTGCCGCCGGGAGAGGCCACCACCTCAGCGGATCTTCCGATCGCCCAACTTGCCAGTCTGGGTGGTTCGGCGCTGCTGCTTGGGCTGAGCACCGCTGTCGCCTTCATGCGCGGCGCCCCGAACCGCGATATCACCGGTGTCCTCCTGCTGCTGCTCGCGGTGAATCTGCCCTATCTCGTGAGCCCGAAACTCCCTCCGGTAGTTGACTTTCCAAAGATCATTCTCGCCAATGTCTTCATCCTGGCGCTATGGAAAGTGGGGGCGCCCGTCGCGGGGCTGAAATGGCTTCCGATGACCGTCGCGGTGATCGCGGGCTACTCGCTCATCGCCGGACTGCTCATTCCGGAATACGCGATGTACAACCCCAACTCCGAGAAAGCCATCATTCCGGGCTGGGAGCTGGCGGGACCTTTCGGCCACGCGAACGTCCTTGGCCTGTACTGCGCACTCGCCTTTGCACTCACACCCCTCATCGTCGACCGGAGATGGCGCCTTCTCGTCGGATCGATTCTGTTCGTGACGATGGTGGCCGCAGCGTCGAGAACCGCGCTGATCGCCGCCGGTCTGGTCGCGTTGTGGTGGGTGATCTGCTGGTTCAAATCGTTCATTTCGATCCGGCTGGCGGGGACGATCCTTGTCAGCGTCACCGCAACCGCAATGTTCGTGTTTCCGTTCGTGCATTGGGATCCACGGGCTTTCACTGGGCGTGCTCTCGTGTGGGCAGAAAGTGTGCGAGTCTGGCAGCAATCGCCTGCGGTCGGCATGGGCGTCAACTGGTTCCTGGACGACGCACAGGCGATGGGCAACGTCGCCAAGTGGGCGTTCGTGGGGACTGGACACAACTTGGTCATGGACACCCTGGTGAAATCCGGTCTCCTCGGGATTGTCGTACTGCTGCCTCTCTTCATTGCGGCCGTGGCATCGACTCGTGCGTTGCCTGTCACCAGTCAGCAGGTCGCCTGCTTCGGATTTCTGATGGCGTTTTTCCTGGGCGCGACAACCGAGGCCAATTGGGCGCTGCTCCCGAATTTGCAACTGTTTCCGATCAGTGGCCTGGTTTTCGCTGTGCTCATCGTGACCAGGCATGGCCATCCGACCGTGGAAGGACCGCCGTGGCAATTGAACGAACGATAAGTGTCGTGATCCCGACCATCGGCCGGGCCAGCCTGCGCACGGCGGTGGAGTCGGCGTTACGCCAAACGCCACCTCCGATGGAGGTGATCGTCGTGCTGGACGCCGATTGCGAGCCCGATCTGCCGCCGTCGTCCGCCGTTCGGGTGCTGAAAACCTCCGGGGGAGTGGGGCCGAGCGCCGCCAAGCACCTTGGTATCGAATCCGCAGGCGGCGACATCATCGCGCTGCTCGACGATGACGACTCATGGCGCGACAACAAGCTCGAGGTTCAGTTGGCCGCGGCGCCGCCGGGAGACGAGTGGATAGTCTCCTCCCGCTTCTACATTCACGCGCCCGGAAGCGAGCCGATCATCGGGCCGCGCACCTTGATCCGCCGTGACGAGGCGATCGCCGCCTACCTGTTCGAGATCCGCGTGCCACGAGCGTTCAACATGGTTCCGACGCCGACGATGATCTTTCCGCGAGCCCTTGCGCAGGCGGTCCCGATGTCGGTGGCGGTCGGGTCCATCCACGATGATCCGAAATGGCTCATGGAAGTTCGGCGGGCGTTCCCGAACCTTCCGATCATTCAAGTCCCCGAGCCGCTCGTCGACATCAATTGGTCGCCGGTCTCCATATCTCGACCGCAGGCCGACCGGAGCAAGGCCCTGATCGAGTGGGGTATTCGCGAACTCGCCGATGAATCACCTCGCACGCGCGGGGACTACATGCTGACGTCTCCAGTCGGTTCGGCACTGTCGACGGGCTCGTTCAGCGGTGTCACCGCGTCGCTTTCGGCCGGAGTACGGTTCGGGCGGCCGGGTCCTCTGGCATGGGCCAGCATCGCGAAGTCGATGGCGAAACTGATGGCTGGGCGGATGAAGAACGCGATGCGCGGTTCGGCCACACGGCCATGAGCGACCAGCGCTGATGTCGCCATCATTTCTGCGAAACACGATCCTCGGCTTCTCCTCCGGCGCCGCCGTGGCGCTCGCCGGTTTCATCGGCAACGCGATCACCGCCCGACTGCTCGGGCCCGACAATCTGGGCATCCTCGCGTACGTCGTCTTTTGTGTCACGATCGCTTCGATGGTCGCCGGCCTGGGCATCGGCATCGTTCAGCAGCGTTACATTCCCAATCTGCGCGCCGAGGCGAGGAACGACGAAGCGGACGGCCTGATCGGCGCCACCACACGATGGTCGATGTTGGCCGCGATCGTCGGCGGCATTCTGCTATTCGCCTATCTGTACTGGCCCGGTAGGGGTGTCACCGACAAGCTTTCGGAGACATCGCGAAATGTGGTGATCGCCGTTGCGCTGATCTGGTTTCTCTGCTGGCGAATGGCAGAGGTCTACCAGTTCTATCTGAGGGGTGAGCAGCGGTTCGGTGAACTAGCGCGCCTTTCGGCAATCTCAGCGGTCATCAAGTTGGCGGTGATTGCGCTGGGCGCGTGGCTGTTCGGCATTCCCGGCGCCCTGGCCGGTTACATTGCCGGAAATCTTCTGCCAGCTGCCCGAATCGGCCGGCTGCGGCGAGTCAAGCCCATGCTCCGTCAAGACCTGAGACGTGAAGTGACCCGGTTCGCCTTCACGAGCTGGGTGACCGCGGTGATCGGTGGCTTCGTGTTCGGGCGAACGGAGATTCTATTCCTCGAGCACTTCACCGGCATCGGTGCCGTGGGCTTGTTCACAGCGGCGGTGACGGTGGCGGAAATGGCGGTTCAGCTTCCACCCCTTCTGCTTTCGGCGCTGCTACCTCGATTCAGCGAACAGCACGGCCTTGGCGCCCAGGACGACATGCAGCGCCTGTACCGCACCATGACGGCACTCATCGCAATGCTGATCGTCCCGCTCTGCGCAGGACTTGCTGCAATAGCGCCAGTGCTGGTGCCACTGCTGTTCGGTGATGAGTTCCGAGGAGCGGCTTCCGTTGCCTCGGTGCTGCTCATCGCGGCGGCCATCAGCAGCCTGGGCGTCACGACCCTGTATCTGCTCCAGAGCATCGGCAAGACCGGGTTCCTGCTGATGTCGAACGGAGTGGGTCTGATCGGCACCGTTGTGCTCGGGTTCGTCCTGGTGCCTCACTTCGGATTGATTGGAGCTGCGTGGTCCCGAGGCCTGGTCCAGGTATCGGTGGTCCTCATCGAAACGTGGTATGTGACAAGGAAATTAGGGATCTCGCCACCCTACCGGGCGCTGGGTTCCATAGCTCTCGCCTCGGCAGCACAAGCCGCCGTCGCCTATGTTCTCTGCCTGGAATTCGGCGGCCTGGCCGCGCTGTTGATGGCCATACCGGCAGCGATGATCACCTATCTGGTCGCTTTGCGCATTCTCGCGGTGACAAGGATCGTGGACCCGGGGCTGCGTGATCGGCTCATCGCCAACGCACCTCAGCGGATGCGGCCGGTGATATCCCGAATCTTCTGACGGTGCTCAGTGCGACGCCAGATCCACCAGCGCATCCGCGGACGGTTTGAGGCTCAGATCGTGGCGGAGCACGCCGAAGTTCTGCTCGGCGTCCGTGGGATCGGTTCCGCCGTCGACCAATTCATAGTAGATGAGTGGTCCTCCCCAATCCCATTGCTGGACCTGCCGACGTGCCTGAAGCAGCGTCGTGGCTTGCGCGCCGTCGGACACCGCGTACGGGCCGGTTCCGGTCGGCGCACCGAACTCCGTGATCCAGATCTTCTTCTGGCCGTCCCCGTGGCGTTCCATGACGGCTCGCAATGCGGGCAGGTCCTTGAACCCGCCGACTGCTCGCTGGGGTGTGTCCATCGGAAGCGCCGGATACGTGTAGGGATGGACCGCGATGCCGTCGGCGAGCCGTGTCGCGCCGTTCGCGTACAGCTGCTCGAGATATGCCGTCGGCGCAATCTCGGAGTCTGGAACATGAAACTTCGGGGCCAGCCCGCCGATGAGGATCGTGGCCCGCTCATCGACGTCGCGTATCGCTTCTGCGGCCACCCAGAACAGCGTGCCGTATTCGTTGACATCGGGTCGGGGCGGCCAGAACTTCTGTGTGTTGGGCTCGTTCCATATCTCCCAGGTGTGTACGCCGCGGGCCGCGTACCGTTCGGTGACCAGGCGCGCGAAATCCGCCCAATCCGACATTTGTTCGGGCCGGGCGTGGTGGGCGGTCGCCGGATCACCCTCGGTTGTCGGACGGGCCCACTCCGGGGTGTACGCGAGCACGCCAAGAACCTTCATGCCATGGGCCGCAGCCTCGGCCACGATCGCGTCGGGGTATTCCCAATTGAATTGGCCGCGTTGATTTTCTGCCACCGACCAATCGAAGTCCACTCTGACCCACGCCACGTTCATGGCGGCCATCAGATCAAACTGCTGCGCGATGGTGGCGGCATCGGCGCCCCTCGAATGCATCGTCATCCCGATCTCGACGGGTGGTACCGACGCTTGGCAGGACAACGGGATACCCGCGATCAGGACCAGCGATAGGAGACGCGCCACCCGGACGCGTCGGCCGGTCATCGTAGGATCGCTTGATTGTCGGCGTTGCGGGTGAACGGTCTGCCCAGCACCCCCTCGGTGCGGCCGACGAGCAGGGCGAAGGAGTCACGCAAACCGAACTTCTTGGGGTTGCGTACCGGCATCAGAGCCGCAGCCACCAGGTGAGCGCACCGGTACCAAAGCGGATAGTGCCATATGCGAAGCACATAACCGTGTCCGCGTCCGTAGTTCCGTTGCTTGCGGCGGCGTTCCCGCGGCGGCAGGTGGGCGAATTCGGTTTGCGCATGGACGTAGATGTCGGGAATCCACTCGACCGAGAAGCCGTCAAGAGCTGACATCCGTAGCAGCAGGTCTGGGCCCTCTCCTGACTGCCACGGAGAATCCGCACCCGAACCCAGAGTCGGGTTGAATCCGCCGGCCGCGACGAACTGGTCACATCGGACGATGGTCGCGGGCTCCATGGCTCCCCAGACGGTGCGCTTGGTGAATTTCGTGCCGGGTGCCGGGAGTGGATGTCGAGGGCCTTCACGATCGATCATCTGGACCGCGCATACGGTAGTCGGAGCCACACAGTGATGGGCGACGCGTTCCAGAAAGTCGGCATCGACCCGGTTCGTGTCATTGGGGAACCACAGCCACTCGACCTCATCGCCGAGCGCCGCGGCGGCGGCGTTGCGCCCGTTCGAGATACCGCGCGCGCTCATGACGGATTTGATGTCAAGCGTGTCGGCAAAGGAGCCGATCAGTCCTTCCAGGTCCGCGGAACCCGCATGGTCGTGGTGGGCAATCGCGACCGCGGTCGGTCGGCACGTCTGGGCGGCCAAGTCGCCGAGTAGGTTTCGCAGCTCGTCCCATCGGCCCACCGTGGTGATGGCGACTCCGGTTCGCACGTGGTGCTCGGGGTTCGGCACCTTACGTCAACCGTCCGTCGAGGGCCGGCAGGAATTCCGGATTCGCCCATGTCCGCTGCAAGGTCTGGTCCAGCTGGTATGCGGGTTGCCAGCCGAAGACCTCACCGATGTGCGAGATGTCGGCGCCCAGGAACGGGCGGTCGACGGCTCGCATGCGCGAGGGATCCTGGCGGACCTCGAAATTCAGGCCCAGGACGGACCGCATCCGGTCAAGTATCTCGTCCACCGAATACTGGCGCCCGCTACCGAGATTGACGATCTCGCAGTCGGCGCCGTCGCCGTTGGTATCAAGCGCGACAGCAGCGAAACCACCGGCAGCGTCCAGTACATCGATGTAATCGCGCTTGGGCCAGGTGTTTCCGAGGTTGATCGACGCCAATCCTTCGCGCAGCTGGGCGACGATCGCAGGAAGCAGGTGCGGGTTCGTCTCGCCGGGGCCGATCACGTTGAACAGCCGCACGATAGCGGCCTTGATGCCACGCTCGGCGGCGAAGATCTGCACGTATTGCTCGCCCTGCAGCTTGGTGATGCCGTAGATGTCCGCTGGGCCCAGCGCTGACTCTAACTCGCGGTGATCCGCGTCATCCGGTTTGTAGACGGCTCCACTGCTCGCGAAGACGAACCGCGTACCTGGTCGGCAGCTCGTCAACAGATTGACCGTGCCGGTGACGTTGGTCGCCACGGCGTTCGAGGGATCGCCATCGCATTCCGGGATGTAGTGGATCGCCGCCAAATGCACGATGACGTCGGGCCGGAAGTCCTCGACGACTGCGCACGTGGCATCCGCGTCGCGGATATCCAGGCGCTGAAATCCGAAGGCCGCGTCCTCACGTGTCAGCCAGTCCGGGGTGCCGTAACGCAGTAGATCCGCGACCAGAACCTCGGCCTTCTCGCTGAGCATGGCGACGAGCTCCCTACCGACGAAGCCGGCACCACCTGTCACCATGATCCGCACGCGCGTCCCCCCGCTCTCGCCGCCACGTCACCGGCTTGTTCCAATGACCTCTTTCGCCCTCGTCTCGAGCTCCTGGGCGATGCCCGACCAGTCCAATGATTGCGCACCGGACCGCCCCGCTTGGGAAAACGTGTCCCATTGCGCCTGCGCGGTGAGTAGCGCGTCGGCGAAATCTGCCGGCTCGGTGCCGCACACCACGCCCACGCCGTACTGCGCCACGACCTCCTTGGCGCCGTTCTCTGCGTACTTGGGCGTGACGACGGGCAGGCCACTCGCCATCGCCTCGGCGATCACCCGTGGAAAGCCCTCGCGTTGGCTGGGCATACCCAGGACCGCGGCACTCGAAAGGAGATCGATCTTCTGCTCCTCGGTCACCGAGCCCAGTACCCGTATCCGCGAGGCAAGCGGCGACCGCCGTGCGTGATCCTCGATGTCCGCGCGCGCAGGCCCGTCTCCGGCGATGACCAGGTCGCCACTGAATCCGCGTGCGGCGGCGAGCGCGAAGGCGTCGATGAGCAGCGGCAGGTTCTTGTGGGGGAACAGCCGCCCGACGTAGAGCGCCCCCATGCGTTCGGTGCGGCCCACGGGCCGGTACTGCGTGGTCACGATGCCGCTGGGTAACACCGAGCAATCCCGTCCAGACTGCTCGGTAATGGCCTCGGCCACAGCGGTGCTCACCGCGAAGTTCGAGCCGACCAACCGCGGTAACCGTTTCTGCGCCTGGCCGACGATCTGGTCATCGCGAATCTCACACCAGTGAATGCCGGTACGCGCCCGGATATATCGCGGGAGGGCCAGCACATGCAGAAGTGGCCACTGGTTCAGGAGGTGGAAGTCGTATTGCTGCCCAGGCACGTGGCGCCGCACCCAGGCGCTGTAATTGGCAATGGCCGGCCAGTTCCGTCGAAGGGCGCGGACGGGCGGGTCGATGTAGCGATCGGTAAGCGGATGGCGGCGGATGTGCACTCCGTTGACCATCACATCGCGATCGAGGCCGGTGTCGTGACCGATGCAGTACACGTCCACCGAATGGCCACGCAGCACCATGGCTTCGGCAAGCTCTTTGAAGAACACCTCTTGCCCACCGACATGCGGAGGGTAGAGCTCGGTGAGAAACGCGAACCGCATCGACCCTCCTTAGGCCGTCCGCCTGCGACTGGGCATATAGCGGCCCCGGTCGGTGCCCGCTCAGTGTGCCATCCCCACGCGAGCGGCCGTTCGACGTGGAGTTTCAGTCGAGGCGTTTACCGAGCTTGGCCAGGATCGTGTCGGCCGCGGCACCGGTCGAAATTTCCGCTTGGCGCTGGGTCACGTGCGTCCAGCCCCTCGCCGCCAGGTCGGCTCTGGCCTGGTCGTCGAGGCAATAGGCGCGGATCAAACCGGCAAGCTCTGTGTGATCGTTCGGATCGAAGAAGTCAGCGCCGTCGCCGCAGGTTTCCCGCAGTGCCGGGATGCTCGAGCTGAGGACGGCGGTATGGGACGCCATCGCCTCGAGCGGCGGGAGTCCGGCGCCCTCGTTGAGGGACGGCATCACCAGCAGGTCCGCCGCCGCGACGAGCGAGCGCAGTTCGCCGAACTTCAGTCGGCCGATCATCTCCACGCGGTCTCCGAGGGCGGCGGCCTGCGCGTGGATGCGCTCGTCGAGGACCTTGACCGAGGCACCGCTGCCCGCGATCACGAGCTTTTGCGGAATCGCTTGGTGTACTTGGGTATACGCGGTGAGCAACGCGGAAAGATTCTTGTGTCGTTTGACGTTGCCGAGATACAGAATGAAGCGGTCCCGCACCGGCGACAATCGAGGATCGGCGGGTTCGAACCATGACTCACTCACCGGAATCGGCGTCACGACAAACCGTGCGGCGGGAACGTACTTCGCCAGGGCGTCGGCGGCCGCCTGCGACGGGGTGAAGATCGCCGCTGACCTTTGGGCGACGATCGCCAGCATCGTGCGTGCGTACATTCGCCGCGCCCGGCCATTGCCGCTGATGTTCTCCGGCAACAGGTGGCTGTCGTCGTGCACCGTGCTGAAGAAATCGATTCGACGGTTGGCAGGTCGAAAGAGCGTGAACGGAAACGGATAGTGGGGCACCCACATGGCCTTCGGCCGAGCCTCCCGTACTGCGTGATTCCATGCGCGCTGTTCGGCGACCGAGTACATCGGCGCGCCCGACGGCTCTGAGATGACGACTGTGGTGCTCTCGGCAACGGGAGGAACGTTGTCGCGGTCCGCCAACACGGCGAGAGTGCGGCCCTGCCGAGCAAAAGCCTCTTCGAGTCGGGGGATGTACACGCCGATGTACGTTCCGATACCGCTCTGGTCGATGTGTCGGACATCGAACAACAGATCAATGGCTCCGTTGCCCCGTGCCGGCGTCATCGTGCCCCCCTTTGCGTTGCGTGCCAGACGTGATCGCACACCACCCCGAGATCGTCGTAGTCAGTCGTCGTCGCCGTTATTGTTCTCGCGCCATGCCCGCTCGAACGGCAACCGCCACGCATTGGGCGCGATCAGCTGATGGATCGCGTTGGGGCCCCACGTGCCCTGCGGGTATGACTTCACCGACGGCGGGTCGTTGAGGAGCGGCTCCGAGCGCTCCCACAGTGATTCGATGCCCTCGGCAGTGGTGAAGAGTGTGTGATCGCCGCGCATGGCGTCGAGGATGAGGCGCTCGTATGCCTCGAGCACGTCGCCGACGGTGTCGATCTCCTGGGTCGAGAACTGCATCGACATCTTGTCGAGCTTCATGCCGGGCCCGGGTCGCTTGCCGTAGAACGACAATGACACCTTCGAGTTATCGGCCAGGTCGAAGGTCAGATGGTCGGGGCCCTGCGCGCCGACGCCGGATCCCGCCGGGAACATCGATCGCGGCGCCTCCTTGAACGCGATCGAGATGATGCGGATGCCTTCGGCCATCCGCTTGCCCGTGCGCAGGTAGACGGGGACGCCGGCCCACCGCCAGTTGTCGATTGCCACCTTCATCGCAATGAAGGTTTCCGTATCGGAATCCTTTGCGACGCCTTCCGAATCGCGATAACCGGCGAACTGACCGCGCACCACGTCGGAGCAGTTGATCGGCAGCATCGACCGGAAGACCTTGTTCTTCTCTTCGCTGATCGCACGCGGTTCCAGTGCCGTCGGTGGTTCCATCACGACGAACGCCATCACCTGGAGCAGATGGGTGACCACCATGTCCTTGAATGCGCCGGTGCTCTCGTAGAAGTTGGCCCGCTCATCCAGGCCGAGCGCCTCGGGGATGTCGATTTGTATGTGATCGATGAAGTTGCGGTTCCAGATCGGTTCGAACAGACCGTTGGCGAAGCGGAACGCGAGAATGTTCTGTGCCGCCTCTTTACCGAGGAAATGGTCGATCCGGAAGATCTGACTCTCGTCGAACGTCTCGTGGACGAAGCCGTTGAGTTCGACGGCGCTGGCCAGATCGGTACCGAACGGCTTCTCCATCACGACCCGCGAACGGTCAACCAGGTTGGCGTCCTTGAGCATCGTGATCACCGCACGTGCCGCCTTCGGTGGCACCGACAGATAGTGCAGCCGCCGGACTTCGGGGCCGAGTTTTTCTTCGGCGGCCGCGACCGCGGCGGCCAGTGCTTCGGGCCCCGCGCCCTGAGGCACATAGGTGACGGTTTCGGCGAACCGCATCCACTGTTCCGTGCTCAGCTTGTGGGTGCCGAATTCGTCGATCGCCTCGTTGGCGATCTCGAGGAAATCCTCGGTGGAGATGTCCTCGAGCGAGGTGGCGACGATCTGAATGTGGGGTGCCAGTTCGGATTGATCCAGATAGGCCAGGCCGGGAATCAGCTTGCGCCTCGCGAGATCGCCGGTGGCGCCGAACAGGACGACCACGTGCGGGTCGACCGCGTAGTCGTCGTGCCGGCCGGGACGCGAGCCGGGATGTGGATAGGAAATGGTCTGCGGTTTGCTTGTCGCCACTCTCGGCATACTGTCACCGGGGCGGCTTTCCTGCATGGCTACCGGTGTTGCCGCTACCCCGACGTCACAAACCGGACGGCAGACGTCAACCGTCCGCTCCGATCCTGGCTGCCACGCCGTCGAGCAACTGCCGTAGGCCCGAGTGGAAATCAGCGAGGTGATCCTCGTCGGCCGCATCGAACACACCGGCCTCCACGGCGGCGGCGAGTGCGGGAAATCGTTGGACGTCTACGAGCCGGCGGAGCAGATCGGGGTAGTGCGGGCCCTCAACGTGTGCCGCCTCGATGTGCAGCGCCGCCGCGCCGCGGACATAATGCAGCACGGCCATCACCGCGGCCAGCTTGTCGCGTTCGGACAGGCCGGTCTCCCCGAGTGCCGCCAGCCCGGCGTTCAGCCACGCCAACTGGCCGGGGTCGGCGGGCGGGCCGGCCGCCGCAGCCGACAGCACCCACGGGTGCCGGTGGTATACGTCCCATAGCCCGGAAGCCCAATCCGTCAGGGCGCCAAGCCAATCCGCCGCGTCACCGATAGGCGGCGGACCCGGTGCCGTCGAGAGCATGAACGTCACCAACTCGTCCTTGTTGGCGATGTGCCGGTACAGCGACATCGTGCCGCAGCCGAGCCGTTCGGCCAATCGGGCCATCGACAGCGCGGCGAGGCCGTCGGCGTCGGCCAGTGCCACGGCCGCCTCGACGATGCGCTCGCGGCTCAGCCCTCGCGATCGCGTGGATGGGCTCGGCTCATGCCACAGGATCTCCAGAGCGCGGGGCAGGGAATCGCTCATTTGTTGCCAGCATAAACGATTGCGCACCACGTTGCGTATGCCGTACGCTTTGCGCGTATGACATACGCATCTGGGTCGAGGGCGAAATGGCTGACCCCGGCTCTCGCCGTGATCGTCTCGGCATTTCTGCTGTTCTCGCTGCCGCCGTACTTCACCGGCGGCACCAGGGTGCCTTCGACGTTCGGGCTGCACTATCCGCTGCTGGTGGGTCACGTGATGTTCGGCAGCGTCGCGATGATCACCGCCGTCGCCCAGATCTGGCCTCGGCTGCGCAGCCGGCACCCGGTGCTGCACCGTCGGACCGGGCGCGTGTACGTCAGTGCGGCGATCCCCGCAGCGGCATTCGCGATGGTGATCGGGGCCGCCACCCCGTTCGGCCCGTTGCTGGCGGCCAGCAATGTGCTGCTGGGCGCGGTGTGGCTGTGGTTCACCATCAACGGGTTCGCGGCGGCACGACATCAGCGATTCGCCGACCATCGCAGGCACATGGTGCGCAGCGCCACGGTCGCGCTCTCGACGATCACCAACCGGATCTGGACGCCCGTGCTTTTCCTTTCCCTGCAGCCGTTGCGGGACAGTGTCTTTGACGGCAACGACGAGCACTATCTGTGGTTCGTGGCCGGGCTGGGCGCTTGGCTGGGCTGGACTATCCCGCTGGCCACCGTCCAGTGGTGGCTCATGCGGAAACCGCAGGCGCCGTCGTCGCCGGTTTCTCAGTCTGAGCTCATATCACCGGGGTAATCTCCCCGCCCATGGCGACCGAATTCAACGGCAGAATCGAACTCGACATCCGGGATTCGGAACCGGACTGGGGCCCCTACGCGGCGCCGACGGCGCCCGAGGATGCGCCCAACGTCCTCTACCTCGTGTGGGACGACACCGGCATCGCGACGTGGGACTGCTTCGGCGGTCTGGTCCAGATGCCGACCATGAGCCGCATCGCCGAGCGCGGAGTCCGGCTTTCGCAGTTTCACACCACCGCGCTGTGCTCACCGACGCGGGCCTCGCTGCTGACGGGACGCCACGCCACCACTGTCGGCATGGCGACCATCGAGGAGTTCACCGACGGCTTCCCCGGCTGCAACGGGCGCATCCCGAACGACACCGCGCTGCTGTCGGAAGTTCTCGCCGAGAAGGGCTACAACACCTACTGCATCGGTAAGTGGCACCTGACGCCGCTGGAGGAGTCCAATCTCGCCTCCACCAAACGACATTGGCCGCTGTCGCGCGGATTCGAACGGTTCTACGGCTTCATGGGCGGCGAGACCGACCAGTGGTATCCCGAACTCGTATACGACAACCACCCCGTCGCACCACCGGGACTGCCGGAGGACGGCTACCACCTGTCGAAGGACATCGCCGACAAGACAATCGAATTCATCCGCGATGCCAAGGTGATCGCCCCCGACAAGCCGTGGTTCTCCTATGTCTGTCCCGGTGCCGGGCACGCGCCGCACCACGTCTTCAGAGAGTGGGCCGACCGCTACGCGGGCACCTTCGACATGGGTTACGAGCGCTACCGCGAGATCGTGCTGGAGAACCAGAAGCGTCTCGGCATCGTTCCGCCCGATACCGAACTCTCGCCGATCAACCCGTACTCGGATGTCAAGGGACCCAACGGCGAACCGTGGCCCGCTGGGGACACCGTGCGGCCGTGGGACTCACTGGGGGATGACGACAAGCGGCTGTTCTGCCGCATGGCCGAGGTGTTCGCCGGATTCCTGAGCTACACCGACGACCAAATCGGGCGGATCCTCGACTATTTGGAGGAGTCCGGCCAACTCGACAACACCATCATCGTGGTCATCTCCGACAACGGTGCCAGCGGTGAAGGCGGACCGAACGGATCCGTGAACGAGGTCAAGTTCTTCAACGGCTACGTCGACACCGTGGAAGAAGGTCTGCGGCTCATGGACAACCTGGGCGGGCCGGAGACCTATAACCACTATCCGATCGGCTGGGCGATGGCGTTCAACACGCCGTACAAGTTGTACAAGCGGTACGCGTCGCACGAGGGCGGCATCGCCGACACGGCCATCATCTCCTGGCCGAAGGGCATCGCCGCGCACGGTGAGATTCGCGACAACTACGTCAACGTCTGCGACATCACCCCGACGGTGTACGACCTGCTCGAGATCGATCCACCTCTGGTGGTCAAGGGCATCAACCAGAAGCCACTGGACGGCGTGAGTTTCAAAGTGTCCCTTGATGACCCGGATGCACCGACGGGTAAGGAGTCGCAGTTCTACGCGATGCTGGGCACGCGCGGGATCTGGCACGACGGCTGGTTCGCCAACGCCGTGCACGCCGCGTCGCCTGCCGGCTGGTCGCACTTCGACAAGGACCGGTGGGAGCTGTTCCACATCGAGGCCGACCGCAGCCAATGCCACGACCTCGCCGCCGAGCACCCGGACAAGCTCGAGGAACTCAAGGCGCTGTGGTTCAGCGAGGCGCAGAAGTACAACGGGCTGCCGCTCTCGGATCTGAACATCCTCGAGACGCTGGGACGGTGGCGGCCCTACCTGACCGGCACCAGAGAGTCGTACTTCTACTATCCGGGCACCGCCGACGTCGGGGTGGGAGCGGCCGCGGAGATCCAGGGCCGAACTTTCGCGGTCATCGCCGAGGTGACGATCGACAGCACAGGCGCGGAGGGCGTGTTGTTCAAGCACGGCGGCGCGCATGGCGGCCACGTCCTGTTCATCCAGGACGGGCGACTGCACTACATCTACAACTTCCTCGGCGAGGAGGAGCAGGTGTTGTCGTCGCCCGGACCGGTGCCGCTGGGGACGCACACGTTCGGGGCCGCGTACACGCGCACCGGAACGGTCGAGGGCAGCCACACCCCGCTCGGCGACGCCGCGCTGTACATCGACGACACCGAGGTGGCGTCGAGAACGGGCGTGCGAGTCCACCCCGGCACCTTCGGTCTCGCCGGAGCCACCCTGAGCGTCGGTCGCAATACCGGATCACCCGTGTCGCGGGCTTACCAGGCGCCGTTCGCGTTCACAGGTGGCACCATCGCCCAGGTGAACGTTGATGTGTCCGGTCAGCCCTATGTGGATCTGGAGCGCGAGTTCGCCCGCGCTTTCGCCAAGGACTGACGAGACCGATGAGAACTCGATCGGCGGTACTCGCCGCGCTGTGCACGGCGGCCCTGGTGGTGTCGGCCTGCGGTAAGACCAGTGAAGGTGAGCCTGTCGCCGAGGGCGGGGAGACGGTCGCCGAAACGGCGGCGTCGGTCACGATGACGTCGACGCAGACCACGCGGGCCATCCCCACGCCGGAGGCCGACCTCACCGAACCCGGTGTCGTGCCCACCACCCGCACCTCGGTCACGCCGAACTCGGTCACCTGCCAAGGGCCCGATCCTGCGCAGGAGGGGGTGACTGCAGCCGTCGCGGATCCCGGGGCGCCCAGGATCACGGTCGTGCTGCCGCAGGGCTGGTCGACGGAGCAGGCCGAAGGCGACGTCGGAGCGAAGCTGACCGGCCCCGACGGGACGTGGGCCACGGTCACGATCGCCAAGACGACGCTGGACCCGGCGGCGGCCTTCAAGCAGTACGCAGACGATGCGATGGCGGCTTCGCCGGTCAGCAGCGTCAGCGTGCTCCCCGCTGACCTGTGCGGGTACAGCGGTCAGAAGTTGCTCGGCTCGTGGGCGGATACCCCTGAGCAGGCCGTGGAATTCGGCGATCGCGTCGCGCACGTCTGGACGAACTCAGGCGACTACCTGGTGGCGGTGCATGTACAGGGACCATCCGGTGCGGGTTTCGACCCGTTCACCTCGCCGATGATGGACGATTTCGCGATCGAAATACCCTGATGCTCTGCCGGGTGATCACAATGTCAGTCTGAGAGCGATGCCGTGCACATATCGCCGCGACGGCGCTGTCAGCGCGACATTGCGTCGGCGACCAGCGGCGATTTGGTTCCTCGCAGGTCGTCACCTAGAATCAACGGGTTGCCTTGGGCAGACCTCGGATCTCCTTGACGGAAATCCCCGCGTGCTCTTCGGTGACAGCAAGACCGCGTACGTCAGGTCGGTATCTGGCGTGCATACAACCCAGGTCGAGGAGATCTAGTGATTCAGCAGGAATCGCGGCTGAAGGTCGCCGACAACACGGGTGCCAAGGAGATCTTGTGCATCCGCGTGCTCGGCGGATCGGGGCGGCGTTACGCCGGCATCGGCGACATCATCGTGGCGACCGTCAAGGACGCGATCCCGGGCGGCAACGTCAAGCGCGGCGAGGTCGTCAAAGCCGTCATCGTGCGCACCGTGAAAGAGCGTCGTCGCGCCGACGGCAGCTACATCAAGTTCGACGAGAACGCGGCCGTGATCATCAAAGCCGACAACGACCCGCGCGGCACGCGCATCTTCGGCCCCGTCGGCCGCGAACTGCGCGAGAAGCGCTTCATGAAGATCGTCTCGCTTGCCCCGGAGGTGCTGTAGATGAAGGTCCACAAGGGCGACACCGTTCTGGTCGTCTCCGGTAAAGACAAGGGCGCCAAAGGCAAGGTGCTGCAGGCGTATCCGGACCGGGACAAGATCCTCGTCGAGGGCGTCAACCGGATCAAGAAGCACACCGCGATCTCGCGCAACGAGCGCGGCGCGCAGTCGGGCGGCATCGTCACGCAGGAGGCGGCCATCCACGTCTCGAACGTGATGGTCGTCGACTCCGACGGCAAGCCCACCCGCATCGGATACCGCACGGACGAAGAGACCGGCAAGAAGGTCCGTATCGCCAAGACCAACGGCAAGGACATCTGAGATGACCTCCACTGAAGAAAAGACCGTTCCCCGTCTCAAGCAGCGCTACCGCGAGGAGATCAAGGACGCGCTGCTGAAGGAATTCGGCTACGCCAACGTCATGCAGATCCCCGGCGTGGTCAAGGTCGTCGTGAACATGGGTGTCGGTGACGCTGCCCGCGACGCCAAGCTGATCAACGGTGCGGTCAACGACCTGGCGCTGATCACCGGGCAGAAGCCCGAGATTCGCAAGGCCCGCAAGTCCATCGCACAGTTCAAGCTGCGTGAAGGCATGCCGATCGGTGCGCGGGTGACGCTGCGCGGCGACCGGATGTGGGAGTTCCTCGACCGGTTGACCTCGATCGCGCTGCCGCGTATCCGCGACTTCCGCGGACTCAGCCCCAAGCAATTCGACGGCACCGGCAACTACACCTTCGGGCTCAACGAGCAGTCGATGTTCCACGAGATCAACATCGACGACATCGATCGCCCCCGGGGTATGGACATCACCGTCGTCACGTCGGCGACGAACGACGACGAAGGCCGCGCGCTGCTGCGTGCACTTGGCTTCCCGTTCAAGGAGAACTGAGCAAATGGCAAAGAAGGCTCTGGTCAACAAGGCCAACAAGAAGCCCAAGTTCAAGGTCCGCGGCTACACCCGGTGCAACAGGTGCGGTCGCCCGCACGCGGTTTACCGCAAGTTCGGGCTCTGCCGGATCTGCCTGCGCGAGATGGCGCATGCCGGCGAACTGCCCGGCGTCCAGAAGTCCAGCTGGTAACAGCCCTACAACTACAAACCACATCAAAAGGTTGCGGTAGGCCCCCAAGAGCTTTCGGGGGGAACCGCCGCGAGGAAGGTGAACCGGCTGTCATGACCATGACGGATCCGATCGCAGACTTCTTGACACGTCTGCGCAACGCCAATTCGGCGTACCACGACGAGGTGTCGCTGCCACACTCGAAGATCAAGGCCAACATCGCCGAGATCCTCAAGAGCGAGGGCTACATCTCCGATTACCACACCGAGGATGCCCGGGTGGGCAAGTCGCTTGTGGTGCAACTGAAATACGGCCCGAGCCGTGAACGCAGCATCGCGGGACTGCGCCGGGTGAGCAAGCCCGGTCTGCGCGTCTACGCGAAGTCCACCAATCTGCCGCGCGTGCTCGGCGGTCTGGGCGTGGCGATCATCTCCACGTCGTCGGGTCTGCGAACCGACCGTCAGGCCGCCCGAGAGGGCGTCGGCGGCGAAGTCCTCGCGTACGTGTGGTAGTGGGGATAGGAGCCTAAAGACCATGTCACGAATTGGAAAGCAACCGGTTCCGGTTCCCGCCGGAGTCGATGTCACGATCAACGGCCAGAACGTGTCGGTCAAGGGTCCCAAGGGAACTCTTGAGCTGGCGGTGGCCGAACCGATCCGGGTCGCGCGCGACGACGATGGCGCCATCGTGGTGACCCGTCCGAACGACGAGCGGGAAAACCGCTCGCTGCACGGGTTGTCCCGCACGCTGATCGCCAACCTGGTCACCGGTGTGACCGAGGGCTACACCACCAAGATGGAGATCTTCGGCGTCGGTTACCGCGTGGTGGCCAAGGGCAGCAACCTCGAGTTCGCCCTGGGTTACAGCCATCCGGTGCTGATCAACGCCCCCGAAGGCGTGTCGTTCGCAGTGGAGACACCGACGAAGTTCTCGATCTCCGGAATCGACAAGCAGAAGGTCGGCCAGATCGCGGCGAACATCCGCCGCCTGCGCAAGAGCGATCCCTATAAGGGCAAGGGCATTCGCTACGAGGGTGAGCAGATCCGCCGCAAGGTCGGAAAGACAGGTAAGTAGAAATGGCTTCTTCTAAGACTGAGGCGTCGTCGCGTAAGCCGGTGGGGCAGAGCGTGTCCGAGGCCCGGCGTGTCTCGCGGCTGCGTCGGCACGCCCGACTGCGCAAGAAGATCGAAGGCACGGCCGAGGTGCCGCGCCTGATGGTAAACCGCTCGGCGCGGCACATCCACGTGCAGCTGATCAACGACCTCGACGGCACCACAGTGGCCGCCGCATCGTCGATCGAGGCGGACGTGCGTGCGGTCGAGGGCGACAAAAAGGCCCACAGCGTGCGGGTCGGTCAGCTGATCGCCGAGCGCGCGAAGGCTGCGGGTATCGAGGCGGTGGTGTTCGACCGCGGTGGCTACACCTACGGCGGGCGCATCGCGGCACTGGCTGACGCAGCGCGCGAAGGCGGGCTGAAGTTCTAATGACTGATTACGGAAGGACTGCATGATGGCCGAGCAGGCTGGCGCCGCTCCGGCGCAGGACAACCGCGGAGGCGGTCGTGGTGACCGCGACGGCCGTGGTCGTCGCGACGACCGCGGCGGTGGCCGTGGCGGTCGCGACGGCGGCGAGAAGAGCAACTACATCGAACGCGTCGTCACGATCAACCGCGTCTCCAAGGTGGTCAAGGGTGGCCGGCGGTTCAGCTTCACCGCGCTGGTCATCGTCGGCGACGGCAAGGGCATGGTCGGTGTCGGCTACGGCAAGGCCAAAGAGGTCCCGGCCGCCATCGCCAAGGGTGTCGAGGAGGCGCGTAAGGGCTTCTTCCGCGTACCGCTGATCGGTGGCACCGTCACCCATCCCGTGCAGGGCGAGGCCGCCGCGGGTGTCGTCATGCTACGTCCGGCCAGCCCCGGTACCGGTGTGATCGCCGGTGGCGCTTGCCGCGCAGTGCTGGAATGCGCCGGGGTGCACGACGTCCTGGCCAAGTCGCTGGGCAGCGACAACGCGATCAACGTGGTGCACGCCACCGTTGCCGCACTCAAGCTGCTGCAGCGTCCGGAAGAGGTGGCGGCCCGACGTGGCCTGACCATCGAGGAGGTGGCGCCGGCAGGCATGCTGCGGGCGCGGCGTGAAGCCGAGGCGCTGGCCGCGTCGGCCGCGCGTGAGGGAACGGCGTAACCATGGCAGAGCTCAAGATCACTCAGGTGCGCAGCACCATCGGTGCGCGGTGGAAGCAACGCGAGAGCCTGCGGACCCTCGGACTGCGCAAGATCCGGCAGTCCGTGGTACGTGAGGACAACGACCAGACCCGTGGACTCATCAAGACCGTCCACCACCTCGTTGAGGTAGAAGAGGTTTAGCAATGACTATCAAACTGCACGACCTGCGCCCGGCGCCGGGGTCGAAGACCGCCAAGACCCGCGTGGGTCGCGGTGAGGGCTCCAAAGGCAAGACCGCCGGTCGTGGCACCAAGGGCACCAAGGCACGTAAGAACGTCCCGGCGACGTTCGAGGGTGGCCAGATGCCCATCCACATGCGGCTGCCGAAGCTCAAGGGCTTCCGCAACCGGTTCCGGACCGAGTACGAGGTCGTCAACGTCGGCGACATCAACAAGCTGTTCCCCAAGGGCGGCGATGTGGGTGTCGACGAACTGGTGGCTTCCGGTGCGGTGCGCAAGAACACGTTGGTCAAGGTGCTCGGCGACGGCAAGCTGACCGTGAAGGTCAACGTCACCGCTCACAAGTTCAGCGGCAGCGCACGCGAAAAGATCACCTCTGCGGGCGGATCCGCGACCGAGCTGTAGGTCCAGTTGTCGACAAGAGCCCCTGCCGTTACGGTGGGGGCTCTTGCGATTCATCGAATGCGGTAACGCATCGGGTCACGGGTGCGATCTACATTGCGCGTGCCGAAAGTTCAGGAGCAGACATGACCACTGTCCGTCGTGCCATCGCTGTTGCGATGGTCAGCGCCGGCCTCGCGGTCTTCGGCAGCGCCGCGTCCGCGCACGCTCAGGACGCCGACGAGCAGTTCGAGAAGGCAGTGAGCTCCCTGGGTATCACCGTGGGCCCCGAAACCGATATCCCGGCGTTGGGCCGAGGGGTCTGCGACACGATGACCCGGGAGATGGCGCGCAATCCCAACCCGCCACCGTTGGTCCGAGGCATCCTCCAGTCCTTGGTCAACAGCAATCTCACCAAGGAACAGGCCGTGGGCTTCATGCGGGCCTCGGTGAACATCTACTGCCCACAGTTCTCGCGGTACCTGGGCCGCTGATTGCGGAAGGCCGGCGCCGATTTCGCGTCGGTAGGCTCACAGAATGTTCGCATTTCTGCCCGGCATCCCTGGAATCGACGACGTACGTGCGCTCGGCAGGCGGGTGGACACGGCCCGCCATCACGGCGTACCCGGCGGGTGTGTGCTCGAGCTCGATCTGATGGCAGCGCCACCGGAAACCGGTGGATTCGACCCGCTGGCGATGATCAACGTCGGCACTCGGCCGATGGTGCTGCGCGATGCTGTCGCCGCCATCCACCGCGCCGCCGACGATTCGCGCGTGGCCGGGCTGATCGCGCGCGTCCAGCTCAGTGCAGCCGCGCCGGGTCCGGTGCAGGAGTTGCGCCATGCGATCTCGACGTTCAGCGAGGCGAAGCCGTCGCTCGTGTGGGCCGAGACCTATCCGGGCACGTTGTCGTACTACCTCGCTTCGGCGTTCCGCGAGGTGTGGATGCAGCCCTCAGGCACGGTCGGGTTGGTCGGTTTCGCCACCGGTGCGACGTTTTTGCGCGACGCGCTCGACAAGGCGGGCATCGAGCCTCAGTACATCGCGCGTGGCGAATACAAGTCAGCCCCAAACCGTTTCACCCAGAACAGCTATACCGATGCCCACCGTGAGGCTGACACCAGACTGATCGAAAGCCTGCTTGCCCAGGTGCGGCAGGCGGTCTCCGAGTCGCGCGGTATCGAAGCAGCCGAAGTCGACGCGCTCGCGGACAGAGCACCACTGTTACGCGACGATGCTGTCACCGGCCGCTTGGTCGATCGAATCGGGTTCCGCGATGAGGCGTATGACCGAATCGCCGAACTCGTTGGCGCGTCTGACGATGCGCCGCCCCGGCTGTACCTGTCGCGGTACGCGAAAGCCACCGCTTCGCGGCCCTCGTCACCGCTGCCGCCGGTTCCGGGTCGCAAACGTAAGCCGGCTATCGCCGTCGTCACCCTGCACGGCCTGATCGTCAGCGGCCGGGGCGGACCGCAGGTGCTGCCGTTCGGCGATTCGAGCGCCGGCGGTGACACCATCGCCGCGGCCTTGCGCGAGGCGGCGGCCGACGATTCCGTTTCCGCGATCGTCTTGCGCGTGGACAGTCGCGGCGGAATGGCCACCGCGTCGGAAACCGTCTGGCGTGAGGTGAAGAAGGCGCGGGACAGCGGCAAACCCGTCGTCGCGTCGATGGGTGCGGTCGCGGCATCGGGTGGCTACTACGTCTCGATGGCCGCAGATGCGATCGTCGCCAACCCAGGAACCATCACCGGCTCGATCGGTGTCGTGACCGGCAAGCTGGTCGCCCGGGAACTCAAGGAGCGTCTCGGGGTCGGCTCGGAGTCGTTGCGCACCAACCCCAACGCCGACGCCTGGTCGATCAACCAGCCCTTCACCGACGCGCAGCACGCGCTGGTCGAGGCGGAGGCGGATCTCTCCTATTCCGACTTCGTCGAGCGTGTCGCCGAGGGTCGCAAGATGACCGTCGAGGCGGTTGATGCTGTTGCCCGCGGTCGCGTGTGGACCGGGGCCGACGCGTTGGAGCACGGCCTCATCGACGAACTCGGCGGGCTCCGCACCGCCATCAACCGCGCCAAGGTGCTGGCCGGCCTCGATCCCGACGACGACGTCCGCCTGATCGACTACCCCGGCTCGTCGCTGATGGACATGCTGAGGCCGAAGTCGTCTTCGCAGCCCGCGGCCGCGTCGGTGCCCGAGGCCCTGGCTGTCCTCGTCGGCCGCTCGGTGGCCGGGGTGCTGAGCCAGGCCGAGCGGTCGCTGACCGGCGTCAGTGCCCTTTGGTGGGGCGATTACCGCTTCTGAGCAAGCGCCGCACTCGCGGGTGGACCTCAGTTGGAGCGTAGGTAGCCGTAAACCATGGCGAAGTTGTTGTTCACCTCGTCGGGAATGGGTATCGGCCCGCCAAGAGCCCTTGCGCCCCAGGCGATCTGCGCGGTGCGCTCCACCAGTGCGGTGACATGCAGCACCTTGTCGGGGCGCTGGCCGACCGCCACCAGCCCGTGGTTGGCGATCAGCGCTGCCGCCCTGTCCTGCAACGCTTTCACTGCGTTGTCGCCGACATCGGGACTTCCTGAAGCCGCGTACTCCGCACACCGGATCTCGCCGCCGCAGTACACGGCGAACTCGTCGACGCAGGCCGGAATCGACTGACGGGCGACCGCGAACATCGTGGCCCACACCGGATGACTGTGGATCACGCTGCCGATGTCGTCGAATGCGCGATAGCACGCCAGGTGCAGGGCCATCTCCGTCGATGGGCTCCGGCCGTCCTTGGCGCTCAGCACAGCGCCTTCGGGGTCGACGAGGACGAGGTCTTCCAGCACCATGTCGGCGTAGTCCACCGACGACGGCGTGATGACGATGTTGCCGTCCTCGCGCCTGGCCGAGATATTGCCCGCGGTGCCTTCGACGAGGCCGCGGCGCAGCATGTCCTTGGCCGCGTTGAGCACCGCGTCCTCGGGGTTGGCGACGTATCTCACCATGTCAGCACCTCCGGGTTGACGATGTGCGCTGGCGTGCGTCCGGACAACAGCATCTCGAGGCCGTCGGCGACGATCTGCGCCTGCCGCGCCTCAGTGTTCCACGTGGCGCCGCCGATATGAGGTGTGAGCACGACGTTGGACATTGCCGTAAGCGGATGATCGACGGGCAGCCATTCGCCGACGAAGTGATCCAGCCCGGCCGCTCCGAGCTTGCCACTGCGCAGCGCCTCAACCAGTGCATCGGTGTTGTGCAGTTGCGCGCGAGCAGTATTGAGGAACACCGCGCCGTCGCGCATCTTCGCGAATTGGTCGGCGCCGATCATGTCCACGGTGTCGTCGGTGACGGGCGCGTGCAGCGAGACGATGTCGGCCTCGGCGAGCAGGTCGTCGAGGCTGTGGGTGGCCTCGTCGTTGTACGGGTCGTAGGCGATCACCGTCAGGCCGAGCCCCTGCAGCCGCCAGCGCAGCGCTCGGGCCACGGCGCCGAGACCCACCAGCCCGGCCGTCATCCCCGCGACCTCCCATGCCCGAAACCGTTGGTAGGGGATGGTGCCGTCGCGAAACACCTCTCCGGCGCGGACGTCTGCATCGGCGGTCAGCACCTGACGGGTAGCCGCGAAAAGCAGCGCGATCGCCATTTCCGCGACGGCGTCGGCATTGCGGCCGGGCGTATTCAGCACCGGCACCTTGACCGCCGTCGCCGCGGCCACGTCGACATTGTTGGGGTCGCCGCGCGTGGACGCGACCGCCCTCAACGGCAGATCGAGTACCGGCCCGCTCACCGAATCAGCCTCGACGACAAGGATGTCGGCGTGCTCGGCGCTCGCACGCTCGGCGAGCTGTTCGGCCGAGTAGATCCGCAGCGGGCGCAGCTCGATCCACGGGTCGTACACGACGTCGACCAGTTGGTTCAGCTTGTCGAGGCCCGGACCGCGCAGTGGTGCGGTCACGAGCGCGCGAAGTCTGCTCACGTATGGACATGCTGGCGTACGGTGGCGCCCGTGTCAGCCAAAGCGGTCACTATCGGCATCGACATCGGTACGACGGCCGTTAAGGCGGTGGCCGCGGACGAGGACGGTCGGGTGGCCGCGCGGGTCCGGATCCCGCATCGACTGCTGGTGCCTGCACCGAATCAGTTGGAACACGACGCCGACGAGGCGTGGCGGCGGGGACCGTTGGCGGCCCTTGTCGAATTGCGTCGGCCCGATGCCGCGGCGTTGGCGGTCACCGCGATGGTGCCGTCGCTCACGGCCGTCGACGTCGATGGGCGTCCGCTCACCCCCGGCCTGCTCTATGGCGATGTCCGCGGTCGACGAGACGCCCGCCCGGACACCACGTTCCTCTCCGGTGAAGCAGAAGAGTTCCTGCGTTGGACGGTGGCCGAGGCGCCCGACGCCCACGGGTACTGGCCCGCGGCGGCGGTGGCCAATCACATGTTCGCGGGTGAGGCAGTCATCGACAATTCCACCGCCAGCACCGCTTATCCGTTGTTCGACGGTGAGCGATGGAGCGAATCGGTCTGCGCCGAGTGCGGTACGGAGCCGGCGGCGATGCCGCGCGTGGAGACGACGGGCGTCGCGGTGGGTCGGCTGCGGGACTCCGACACCGTGTTGGCCGCGGGCGCGGTCGATGCGGTGTGCGAGCAGATCGTCGCGGGCGCCGACCAGGACGGTGACGTGCTGGTGGTGTGCGGCACCACTCTGATCGTGTGGGTGACAACGAGTGAGTTCCGTGAGGTGCCCGGCCTCTGGACGCTGCCGCACACCGCGGCGGGCAAGCTCCAGATCGGCGGGCCGAGTAATGCGGGCGGTCTGTTCCTCGGCTGGGTGGACCGCCTTGTCGGCCCGGATGGCGACGTCGACCCCGGGCGGGTGCCGGTGTGGTCGCCGTACCTGCGCGGAGAACGCGTCCCGCTGCACGATCCCGATCGCCGCGGCGTGCTCGACGGGCTGGACCTCACCCACAACGGCGCATCGGTGCGACGGGCCGCCTATGAGGCGTCGGGATTCGTTGTGCGGCAGATCATCGAGATGAGCGGCGCCCGGGCGACGCGCATTGTCGCGACGGGCGGCGGCACGCGCGTCGCGCCGTGGATGCAGGCCATCGCCGACGCCACCGGGCTGCCCGTGAGCGTGTCGGGCGTCGCCGAGGGCGCCGCGCTGGGTGCGGCGTTCTTCGCACGGATGGCGGCCGGACTCGAAACCGCAGTCGCCGACGCCGCGCGGTGGGCCTCTGTCTGCCGCATCGTCGAACCCGACTCCGCGTGGACCGACCCGGTACAAGACCGTTACGCCAGGTTCCTCGAACTGGCAGGCGGACCTAGCGTTTGATCGCGGACAGGTAGCTCAGGTCGGCGAAGAAGCCCATCGCACTGTCCTCCGGGAATTCGAACCCGTTGGCGGCGTATGCGTCTCGCATCGTCTGAGCCGTGACATCCCAACCTCGCTCGGCGAGGTAGTCGATGACGTCATTGCGCTCGTCGCGATAGATCAGCTCCGACATCTCGATGTCGTGGCCGTACTTCTTGAGCCGGTCCGCGATCTCCTGCGACCTCTCGTCGGAGAATGCGCTGATGTCCGGAATGTGCTCGGTGGCGACACGGCTACCCGGCACGCTGAGCTCGTCGATGCGGTCGAACAACAGATCCTGTGCCTCGGGCGGCAGGTAGATCAGCAAGCCCTCGGCAATCCACGCCGTGGGCTGGGTGGGATCGAAGCCGTTGTCCAGCAGCGCTTTCGGCCAGTCCTCACGGAGGTCGATCGCAATCGGCCGACGGTCCGCGGCAGGCCTGGCACCCAACTGCGCCAGCGTCTCGCTCTTGAACGCGATGACCTCGGGCTGGTCCAGCTCGTAGACGGTGGCCCCCGCGGGCCACGCCAACCGATACGCCCGCGCGTCCAGCCCTGCGGCAAGGATCACGGCCTGCCGCACGCCGGCGGCGGCCGCGTCGGTGAACAATGTATCGAAATGGCGTGTGCGCACTGCCATTCCCTCTGCCGCGTTGCGCACGTTGAACCGAGGGTCGACCTCGTCGAGGTCGATCTCGCCGTCGAGTGCGCGGATGAAGAAGTCCATGCCGACCGCGCGTACCAACGGCTCGGCATACTGGTCGTGGATGAGTCCCTCTCGGTTGCTCAGCGCCCGTTGCGCGGCGATCATCGTCGCTGTCGATCCGACGCTGGACGCCAGATCCCATGAATCGTTGTCGGTGCGTGGCATGGATTCCTACTTTCGAGTCGCGATGACCGCAAGCGAATCGCGGAGTGGCACAAGGGCTTCGGTGTCGGGAAACTCGCGGCCGTACCCGGCGAACACCTCTGGGCGGCGACGGGCTGACACGTTCCAACCGTGCTCGCCCAGGTATTCGACCACCCCGTTGCGCTCACCGTCGTAGAACAACTTCGTGATGTCCATATCGGGGGCGTCACCCCACCGGTCCTTCATGTCCTTGAGCCGCGCGCCGATGCTGGCGGCGGCGTCCGGGTGGTACTCGGTGGCCAGCCGGCTGCCCCGCGCGCTGAGTGCCGTGATGTCGTCGAACAGGCGGTCCTGCGCGTCCGGCGGCAGATAGACCAGCAGACCTTCGGCACTCCAGGCCGTCGGCTGATGTGGGTCGAAACCGCTGGCGCGCAAAGCCTTCGGCCAGTCTTCACGGAGGTCGATGCCGACCGTGCGCTGTTCGGCGGCGGGGGTCGCACCGATGGACTCCATAGTCGCGGACTTGAACTCGATCACCTGGGGCTGGTCGATCTCGTAGACGACGGTGCCGTCGGACCATGACAGCCGGTAGGCGCGCGAATCCAGACCCGACGCCAAAATCACGGCCTGGCGTATTCCGGCCGCGCCTGCCTCGGCGAAGAAGTCGTCGAAGAATCGCGTTCGCACCGCGATCGAGGTGGCGAGGAACGCCGGACCGCCGGGCTCGCCGTCGTCGGGCAATTCGACCTCTCCGTCGGCGAGCTTTGTGAAGAAGTCCAGGCCGACGGCGCGCACCAGCGCTGCGGCATAGGGGTCGTCGAACAGCGGGTCGGCGTCACGGCTTGCCACCGCGCGTGCGGCGGCAACCATCGTGGCGGTGGTGCCGACGCTGGACGCCAGATCCCAGCTGTCGCCATCGGTTCGGCTGTCCGCCCGGCTCATGACTCGAGTATGCCCGTGACGTACTGCAGTTCACCGAAACGGGCGACGTCGTCGTCCTCCTCGGTGATGGGGGGCAGACCGTTCTCGCTCAGCAGTTGCTTGACGCTCTGGAAGGTGATGTGCCAACCGCGATCGGCCAGGTACGCCGACGCCTCGTTGCGGTCACCGAGGTAGATGAGGTCGGCGAAGTCGAGTTCGAAGCCGTGGTCGCGCCACTGCTGGGCGGCTTCCTGCATCCGCTCGATCGCCTTCTCGTGGTCTGCCGCGTCGATGTTCGGCGTGCTCTCGACCGCGACGCGACTGCCGACGGCGCTGAGCTCGGTGATGGTGTCGAGCAGCTTGTCCTGTGCCTCCGGCGGCAGATAGCCCAACAGGCCCTCTGCGCTCCACGCGGTGGGCCTGCTCGGGTCGAACCCGGCGGCGATCAGTGCCGAGGGCCAGTCGAAGCGAAGATCCACCGCGACGGTCCGGCGGTCGGCAGTCGGCTCGGCGCCGAAGTCCGCGAGCGTTCTGGTCTTGAACTCGATGACCTCGGGCTGGTCGATCTCGTAGACGGTCGTCCCCGCGGGCCAGGCCAGCCGGTAAGCCCGGGAATCGAGGCCCGACGCCAGGATGACCGCCTGCCGGATGCCCACCTCACCTCCGGTGGCAGAAGTGAAGAACTCGTCGAAGAACTTGGTCCGTACCGCCATGTTGTCGGTCATCCGCGCCATTCCCACGGAGGCGTGGTCGACGTCGAGATCCTCGGCGCGCAGCTCTCCACTTGCGAGTTTGGTGAAGAAGTCCACCCCGACCGCGCGGACCAGAGGTTCGGCGAACGGATCGTCGATCAGTGCATCGTCGGCCTTCGTCGCGATCGCGCGCGCCGCGGCGACCATCGTCGCCGTCGCGCCGACGCTCGACGCGAGATCCCACGTGTCCTTGTCAGTCCTAGCCATGATCAGCCCCTAGTCGAAAGCCATTTACTTAGTGGATATAACGAGACGAGCCCCACGGTATGTTCCCGGGCTGAGAAGGAACTGTGAGTGCACATCGGGGCAGCAGGATGCAGGGCGAAGGAGCTGCAACTGTTAGTCTCGTAGACTGTTTGACGCGTGACTTCGCAGGCTGCGCGCCTGACGGACGTCGCACCTGATCGATACCCAGACTTAACCAAGAACCCGCTGGTCAGACCAGCCACATTTGCATGCCGCTAGTCACAGGTCGGCTGCGCAGGAGGAAGAGTGCTTTCGGCTTTCATCTCGTCACTGCGGACAGTAGACCTGCGGCGCAAAATCCTCTTCACCATCGGCATCGTCATCCTTTACCGCGTGGGCGCCTCGATTCCGTCGCCCGGTGTCAACTACCCGAACGTTCAGCAGTGCATCGCGGAGGTCAGCGGCGGCGATTCGGGCCAGGTCTACTCACTGATCAACCTGTTCTCCGGCGGCGCACTACTGCAGCTCTCGGTGTTCGCGGTCGGCATCATGCCCTACATCACCGCCAGCATCATCGTTCAGCTGCTGACCGTCGTCATCCCGCGTTTCGAGCAGCTGCGTAAAGAGGGCCAGGCCGGCCAGACGAAGATGACGCAGTACACGCGTTACCTGTCGATCGCCCTGGCCCTGCTGCAGTCCACCAGCATCGTCGCGCTGGCCGCCAACGGTGGCCTGCTGCAGGGCTGCACGCTCGACATCATCCAGGGTCAGAGCGAAGGCCTGAACATCTTCACGCTCGTCGTGATGGTGCTGGTGATGACCGCGGGCGCCGCGCTGGTGATGTGGATGGGCGAGCTGGTCACCGAGCGCGGCATCGGCAACGGCATGTCGCTGATGATCTTCGCCAGCATCGCGTCGGCGATCCCGGGCGAGGGCAAGTCCATCCTGGACAGCCGTGGCGGCCTGGTGTTCACCATGGTCTGCCTGGCGACCCTCGGCATCGTCGTCGGCGTGGTGTTCGTCGAGCAGGGACAACGACGCATCCCCGTCCAGTACGCCAAGCGCATGGTCGGCAGGCGGATGTACGGCGGCACGTCGACCTATCTGCCGCTGAAGGTCAACCAGGCAGGCGTCATCCCGGTCATCTTCGCGTCGTCGCTCATCTACATCCCGCACCTCCTCACGCAGCTGATCACCAGCGGTGACCCGAACGCGGCCAACAGCGGCTTTTCGAGGTTCATTGCCGAATACCTCACGAACCCGGCCGACCCGGCCTATATCGCGGTCTATTTCGGGCTCATCATCTTCTTCACGTACTTCTACGTGTCGATCACGTTCAACCCCGAGGAACGTGCCGACGAGATGAAGAAGTTCGGCGGGTTCATCCCGGGCATCCGTCCAGGTGCGCCCACCGCCGACTATCTGCGATACGTGCTCAATCGGATCACCCTGCCGGGCTCGATCTATCTGGGTGTCATCGCCGTCTTGCCGAACCTGTTCCTGCAGATCGGCAACACCGGCTCAGTGCAGAACCTGCCCTTCGGCGGTACTGCGGTTCTGATCATGGTCGGTGTCGGCTTGGATACGGTCAAACAGATCGAGAGCCAGCTGATGCAACGCAACTACGAAGGGTTCCTGAAGTGAGAGTCGTTCTACTCGGACCGCCCGGCGCGGGTAAAGGCACCCAGGCGCAGAAGCTCTCTGAGAAGCTCGGAATCCCGCAGATCTCGACCGGCGACCTGTTCCGCAAGAACATCAACGAAGGCACCGACCTGGGGGTCGAGGCCAAGCGTTACCTCGACGCCGGCGACCTGGTGCCGAGCACTCTCACCAATGCACTGGTCGAGGACCGGATCGAGCAGGAGGACGCGGCCGCCGGGTTCATCCTCGACGGCTACCCGCGCTCGGTCGAGCAGGCCAAGGCACTCGACGAGATGCTGAAGAACCACAACACCAAGCTCGACGCCGTGCTGGAGTTCGCCGTCTCAGAGGACGAGCTCTTCACGAGGCTCAAGGCCCGTGGCCGCGCCGACGACACCGAAGACGTCATCCGCAACCGGATGCAGGTCTACCGGGACGAGACCGAGCCGCTGCTGGAGTATTACTCCCACAACAACCTCCAGACCGTCGATGCCGTGGGCCCGCTGGACGAGGTGTTCGCCCGGGCGCTACGAGCGCTCGGCAAGTAGTTCGGTCATGGGTCTGCCAGGGCTGCGGAGCCGCCGGGTCGTGCCGCAGCGCACCCCCGCCGAACTCGACGCGATGGCCGCTGCGGGGGCACTGGTTGCGTCCGCGTTGGCCGCGGTCCGCGAAGCCGCGGTCCCCGGTGTGTCCACGCTCGCGCTCGACGAGATCGCCGAAGCGGTGATCCGCGACGGGGGCGGCACCCCGTCGTTTCTCGGCTACCACGGCTTTCCGGCCAGCATCTGCTCGTCGGTCAATGATCGTGTGGTGCACGGCATTCCGTCCGCGGACGACGTCCTCGCATCGGGCGATTTGGTGTCCATCGATTGCGGGGCGATCCTCGATGGCTGGCACGGTGACTCCGCGGTCACCTTCGGTATCGGTCCGTTGATTCCCGTCGACGAAGCGCTGTCCGCAGCCACCCGCGAGGCCATGGAGGCGGGCATCGCCGCGATGGTGCCCGGCAACCGGCTCACCGACGTCTCACACGCGATCGAGGTCGAGTCGCATGCCGCCGAGAAGCGGTACGGCCGCAAGTTCGGGATCGTCGCCGGCTACGGCGGGCACGGCATCGGCAGGCAGATGCACATGGACCCGTTCCTGCCCAACGAAGGGGCACCCGGCAGGGGCCCGCATCTGGCGGCTGGCTCGGTGCTGGCCATCGAACCGATGCTCACCCTGGGCACCACGAAGACCGTTGTGCTCAAAGACCAGTGGACCGTCGTCACGGCCGACGGATCCCGCGCCGCGCACTGGGAACACACCGTGGCCGTCACCGACGACGGGCCGCGGATCCTCACGTCGCTCTAGATTTCGCGCCGAACGTGGGTTACCCGCACGCTTTTGCCGCCTTTTGCGTGTGACAAGTCCACACTGGGCGATGTATGGCAACGCGCCGACACTGAACCGGATGACCCGCAACCTCGTATTACCAACGGAGGTTGAAATTTGGACGACCCGGGGACCGCAGAAAGCCAGGTCATGCGGGTGCTCTATGAGGAGCATGCCGCAGTTCTTTGGCGCTATGTCGTGCGGCTCACCGGGGATGCAGCTCGAGCGGAGGATGTCGTGCAGGAGACGCTACTGCGTGCGTGGCGCCATCCCGAGGTGACCGGCGACAGCGAGAGATCCGCGCGGGCGTGGCTGTTCACCGTCGCGCGTAACCTCGTCATCGACGAAAGACGAAGCGCGAGGTTCCGCAGCGAAACGGGCACCCCCGACATGGAACAAGCGGCGGACCGCGCGGGACCCGATGAGGTGGAGACGGCGCTGGACCGCATGTTGCTCAGCGAGGCGTTGGCCCAGCTGTCCGAGGACCACCGGGCCGTCATCAGCCGCGCGTATTACCAGGGCGCTTCAACCGCCCAGATCGCTGCCGACCTGCAGATCGCCGAAGGCACCGTGAAATCGCGGCTGCACTACGGGATGCGGGCTCTGCGCCTGCGGCTGCAGGAGATGGGGGTGAGGAGATGACACTGTACGGGCTACCGAGGGGTGGTGACGAGGTGGACGACGATCGCTATGCGACGTGGGACGCTGCCTACGTACTCGGCGCGCTGTCCACCGACGAGCGCCTGGAGTACGAGGCGCACCTGCAGACGTGTCCGCGGTGCCGCGCCGCCGTCGACGAACTGGGTGAAATTCCTCCGCTGCTCGCCAAACTGGACAAGGCCGACGTGGCGTCGCTCGACGCAGAACAGTCCGAACCGCAGCGTCGGCCGCAGATGCTGGATTCGCTGTTGCATCGCGTCAACGCGAGCCGCAGGCGCTCCCGCTGGATGACGACCGCCGCGCTGGCCGCCGCGGCTGCGGTGCTGGCCATTGGACTGGTGATCGCCATTCGACCTGATGCGCTGGGTTTTGGGACCGGTACCGACCAGCTCGCCGGATCCGCGATGGAGATGTCGAAGGTGTCCGAGACACCGATCAACGCGACCATCAGCCTGACCGGCTACGGCTGGGGTACCCGCATCGACATGGCGTGCACGTACGGCGACTGGGGCAGGCGCGATGCACCGCCGCAGAATCTGGGCATGGTTGTGGTCGGCCGCGACGGTAGTCAGAGCCAGGTCGCGACGTGGCTGGGCTTGTCGGGCGCGACAGCGCTGCCCAGCGCGAACACGCCCCTCCCGATCGACGAAATCGCTGCTGTGCAACTGGTTTCACCCGATTCGGGCCAGGTACTGCTCGAAAAACAGCTGTGATTCCAGCCACGGGGTGAACCGAATCTCGTAGCCGTTCGTGTCCTCTATATGGCAAGGCATCGAGTTGTCGACCACATCGTCGGGTATCTCGCGTCGGTGGGGGTCGATTACATCTTCGGCGTCGACGGCGCGAATATCGAGGATCTGTACGACGCTGCGTTCTACCGGGCTGACATCACCGCGGTGCTGGCCAAGCACGAGTTCTCCGCTGCCACAATGGCCGACGGCTACAGCCGCAGCGGCGCCGGACTCGGCGTGGTCGCCGCGACGTCGGGCGGCGGATGCCTCAACACAATTCCCGGCCTGGGAGAAGCCTATGCCAGCCGGGTGCCGGTGCTGGCACTCATCGGGCAGGCCCCGACGACACTCGACGGTCGAGGTGCGTTCCAGGACACCAGCGGCCGCAACGGTGCACTCGACGGGCAGGCGCTGTTCTCAGCGGTTTCGGTCTATTGCCGGCGTGTGACCACCGCGGAGGACATCGTCACGGCGCTACCGGAGGCCATTGCCGCGGCGAAGACGGGTGGGCCCGCAGTGCTGTTGCTGCCCAAAGACATTCAGCAGGCAGCACTCGAGTCCGTGAACGGTGCCGACATCTCGCTCACCCAGCGCACCGTACATACCGGTGATCCGCATCCGATTGTTCGCGCACTTCGGCGGGTCGACGGACCGGTCACGATCATCGCCGGTGAGCAGGTGGCCCGAGACGACGCCCGCGCCGAACTCGAACAGCTGCGGGCCCTGCTGCGGGCGCGGGTGGCATGCGTGCCCGACGGCAAAGACGTCGCGGGCACACCGGGAATGGGCTCATCGTCCGCCCTTGGCGTGACCGGTGTGATGGGCCATCCCAGCGTGGCGACGGCCATCGCCGAGAGCGCGCTGTGTCTCGTGGTCGGCACCCGGCTGTCGGTGACGGCGCGGGCCGGTCTGGACCACGCGCTGCGGTCGACGAACGTCTACTCGATCGGCGCCGAGGCTCCCTTTCTCCCGTGGACCCACGTGCATACCGACGACCTCCGCGGGTCGTTGTCCAGGCTCGCCACGGCACTGTCAGGCCGCGGCAGGCCGCCCCGGCTCCGGGTCCCCGATGCGGTGCGCCGCGCGGAGCTGCACCCACCCGCGCACAGCGGGCCGGGGATTCGGTATCGCGACGCGATGACGTTGCTCGACCGGATGCTGCCCGACGGCGTGGACGTCGTCGTCGACGCGGGCAACATCGGCGCCGCAGCGATACATCACCTGCCGGTCCGCCGTGACGGCCGATTCATCGTCGCGCTGGGTATGGGCGGTATGGGGTACAGCTTCGGCGCCGGTATCGGCGTGGCGTTCGGCAACGCCGCCGACCTGCACAGCCGCACCGTCGTCGTCTCCGGCGATGGCTCGTTCTTCATGCACGGCATGGAGATTCACACCGCGCTGCAGTACAGATTGCCCGTCACCTTTCTACTGTTCGACAACCACGCACACGCGATGTGTGTGACGCGCGAACAGCAGTTCTACGGCGACCGGTACAGCTACAACCGGTTCGGGCCGAGCCGGCTGGGCGCCGGACTCGCCGCGATGTTCCCGGAGCTGCGATCCGTGGACGTCGACGATGTCGACGCCCTGCCCGCCGCGCTCGAGACCGCACTCGGCGTGGATGGCCCCTCGGTCGTGAGCATCGAGTGCTCTGCAGATGAAATCCCGCCGTTCGCAGCATTTCTCGGCAACGACGCCGACGCTGACAAGAAGTCCAACATAACCAAGGAGGAGCACTCTTATGTCGCTGCCCGCACTTGAGGACATCGCGGTCGACCGGGGCACCACCGACCCGATCGACGGCGTGATCCGCGTCGAAACCTCTCCGAAGGAGAAGGCGACACCGATCATCATGGAGATGATGCGGTCGGTGTACCCCCACGACGAGGTGTTCGGAACATACTGCACCGTCAACGATTACGTCGACTGTCCGCCCGACGAGCTCTACGAATGGCTGGCGGACACCCGCTGCCTCGAGGAGTGGACCTACAGCCTGCGCGGCTTCGAGCAGACCGATGAACCCGGACTCTGGGTGGCCTACGACAAACTCGGCGGCGACACGGGAAGCCCGATCTACACCCGAACCGTCGCCAACGCCGACGCGCGCACGATCGACTACCACTGCGCCTGGGATCAGGGCAAGCACCTCTGGATGATCTATCTGATGCGAATCGTCGACGCGCAGTTGGTGTTCGACAAGCCCGGCTCGGTGGTGCTGTGGACCAACTGCCATCATCCGTTCTACGACGAAAATCCCTACCCGGAGACCGCACCGCCCAAGCGCCCGGTGTGGGTCGGGGACTTCTGGGACATGTTCGGCCCCGGTCATCTGCTGGAGCTGAAGAACCTCAAGGCGATCGCGGAGTACCGCCACCACAACGGCCTCGCCGTCAAGCCGGATTGGATGAAGTGATGACTGTCAGTCTGATCGACGTGTCGACGTATCTGCCTGGGAAGCCGATCAGCGCCGACTACTACGCCCAGTTCGCCGAATCCGACGACCTGCGCGACAACGTGATGTTCCGGGCGCCGAAGTTCCGTCATCATGTGGCGGAGGACGAGACGGCCATCGACATGGTGGAAAGTGCCGCGGCCGGGCTGATCGAACGCCACGGCCAGGACGCGGTCGTGGACGCCGATATCCTGATCACCCACACCCAGATGCCCGACATGCCGTTCTACGGCGGTGGCGGCGGAATGGCGCATCGCCTTGGGATGAAACCGAATTGGGTTCTCGATCTGCACAACGGCGGATGTGCAGCGTTCGTGCTCGCGCTGAAGGTGGCGCGCAACCTGATCGAGTCGGGTGAAGGGCGCACCGCGCTGATCGCGATCGCTCAGAATGCGGCCGGCCAGGCGTTCGACCAGCCGACGATTCGGCGCAAGGCGCAGGCGTCAGTGCCCGGCGACGGTGCCGCGGTGGGGCTGGTGACGCTGTCCGACCAGTCACCGATCCTCGACATCGAATGCCGCACCTACGGTGAGTTCGCCGGCGATATGACGCTCGCGGTCGATCCGCCCCGCAAGTGGTGGCAGGCCGGTCCTGGGGAGGGCTGCATCGGGTTCACCGAAAGCAAGATCACCAAGGTGCTGGCCCGGGGCAACCGACAGGTGCCCGAGGTGTCCTACGCGGTGTGTGATCGAATCGGCGTGAAGCCAAGGGATCTCGACCTCCTGGTCACCAACCAGCCGAATCGCGCCTTCCTGCGGAACTGGCGCGAAGCGATGGAGCTTCCGAAGGAGCGGCACCGCGACACCTTCGAGGACTGCGGGAACCTGTTCGCCGCGGGTATTCCGATCAACCTGGACCGTGCCATCACCGACGGCCAGCTGAAAAAGGGCGATGTCGTCATGATGTCGGCGTTCGCGCACGCCGGCGACTTCGCGGGAGCCGCGGCGGTCAGGTGGGGTGGCAGAGGCTGATGTCCACCCCCAATCGCGATGTGACGGAGGCAGCCGTGGGCGCGCTACCCGGTGCGGTGAACCCAATGGCGCTGTCCCTCAATGAGAATCCGTTCCCGCCGCTGCCGTCGGTGCGGTCCGCGCTGGTGTCCGCCATCGATGCGGGCAACCGGTATCCGGAGTTCCTGCCCGAGCGGCTTCGTACCTTGATTGCCGGTCATCTCGGGGTACGCGACGAGCAGGTCGTCATCGGGGTCGGTGCCACGGGCGTGATCTTGCAGGTGCTCAACGCTGTCACCCGCCCCGGCGACAGAATGGTGATGACGTCGCCAACGTTCGACGGCTATCCGATCTTCGCCCATATGGCCCGGCTGGAGTCGGTCACCGTCGGACTCGACGAACACGGCCACCACGACCTCGACGCCATGGCCGACGCCGCCGCGAAGGCCCGAGTCGTGGTGGTGTGCCGGCCGCACAATCCGACCGGAACGGTTGAGCCGGCAGCCGACATCGAGCGGTTTCTTCAGCGCATCCCGGCCGACACCGTCGTCGTGCTCGACGAGGCGTATGTCGAGTTCCTCGCGCCTCACCATCGCATCGATGGTCCTGAACTAGTCGCCCGGTATCCGAATGTCGTTGTGGTGCGGACCTTCTCGAAGGCATATGGGCTCGCGGGGCTTCGCGTCGGCTACGGATTCTGTGCGCCCGAGCTCGCCCGTGAGCTATGGACCATGCAGCAGCCGTTCGGTATCGCCATCACCGGCATGGTGGCCGTCGCAGCGTCGTATGACGCGGAAAGCGAGCTGGAACAACGTATCCGGATGATCACCGCCGAACGCCGCTACCTGCGCATGCGGCTAAGGGCGATGGGGGTGTACAGCACCGATGCCCACGCCAACTTCGTCTACCTGCCACCCTGGGGCCGGCAGTGGCGCGAGGTGTTCGACGGCACCGGCCTGAAGGTCCGCGGCTACGCCGACGGCGGTGTACGAATCACCGTCGGCAGCCGTCAGTCCACCCGCGCGGTGGTGAGCGCTGTGCGGGCTGCGCTGCAGTGACTTCCCGGATCAGTATTGGACCCGGAATCCGCCGATCAGGCTGATCGTGTTGCCATCGGGATCGGTGAGTGCCGACAGGTGGACCCCCTTGCTGGCGCGCGCGGCGTCGACGAAGACCTGGACCCACGCACCGGGTAGGACCTGCCATTCGGCGAGGGTGGGCATGGGGTTGTTATCGGCGGGTCGCCCGAAGACCTGGACCCTCGTACCAGCGGCTGCTCACCTGTAGGTCGGACACCGGCACAACGGCGAGTACATGCTGGATGGACATCGATTCCCTTCCTTGTCGTGAGGACAGACTCGTGGAGGACGCGAGAGTCATCGCGCGGACCCGAGCCCGCCAGGTGCGGTATGAAGGGGCGTGCCCTCGCAACCGTCGTGGCCGCGCAAGCGCGACCCCATCGAGTTGGCGCGCGCCAACTGGGAGCGGTTCGGCTGGGGCGAGGTCGCCGACGGCATGGTGGCGGTCACGTCGGTGATGCGGGCCCACCAGATACTGCTGGCCCGGGTCGAGAACGCGCTGCGACCGTACGACTTGAGCTTTTCCCGATTCGAATTGCTGCGGTTGTTGGCCTTCAGCCGCGGTGGCGCGCTGCCGATCACCAAGGCATCGGACCGGCTGCAGGTGCACGTCACCAGCGTCACGCACGCGATCCGGCGGCTGGAGGCCGACGGCCTGGTGGAGCGCACACCCCATCCGACCGACGGCCGCACCACGCTGGTGCGGATCACCGATCTGGGCCGGTCGACGGTCGAGGACGCCACCGTCACGCTCAACAGCGAGGTGTTCGCCGACATCGGTATGTCCGACAGCGAGTCCCGTGCTCTCGCGGCCTCGATTGAGACGCTGCGCCGCAATTCCGGCGATTTCTAGGAGCGCGGAAGCGGGATCGTCGCGGTCACCGCGGTGCCCGAACCCGGGCGCGACCGGATGTTCAATCGGCCGCCGACGATCTCGGCTCGCTCGGCCATCGACAGCAGGCCGTAGCCGCCCATTTCGTCGCTGCCAAGGGGATGCTCGAAAGTGTCGAAACCGACTCCGTCGTCGACGATTTCGAGCCGGGCGACGTCCCCGTTCTCGCCCGCGACGACGGCAAAGGTGAGCCGCGCGGACGTGGCTTTCGCATGTTTGACGACGTTTTGCAGGCATTCCTGCGCGATCCGGTACAGCGCGAGCTCGATGTGGTCGGGCACGCGGGTCTCCACCAGCTCGACGTCGATGCCGATCTGGGGGATGGACCGCGCGAGGCTGGCGAGGCCACCCGCCAGCCCGAGATCGTCGAGCACAGGCGGACGTAGTCCGCTGATAGCGGCGCGCGCTTCCCCCAGCGTGAGGTCGACGAGTTCGCGGGCCTTCTCCAGCTGTTCGGAGGCAGCCTCTGGATCGTCGGACACCGCGCGGCTGGCCGCGTCGAGCCGGTACGACAAGGTGATCAGTCGCTGCGAGATGCCGTCGTGGATATCGCCGGCCAGCCGCCGCCGCTCGAGCTCCTGGGCCTCGATGACCTGCTCGACGAAGTTCTCGTGGGCCCGTTCGCGAGCGACCAGCTGGCGGTGCAAGCGGGCCTGATGGAGCGCACCGGCGATCAGCCTGCCGATCACCAGCAGCAGTTCGACGTCGCGAGCGGTGAAGTCGCGATGCTCGACGGTGTGCACGTTGAGCACGCCGACCAGCCCGCCCGGGTCGGTCTCCATCGGCACCGACACCATCGACGTGAAGTCCTTGCCGCGCAAGGATTCGAACGGCATGTAGCGCGGATCGGCTTCCTTGTCCTGCCTGATCACCACCGGCTCGCGGTGGCTGGCGACCCATCCGGAAATGCCTTGGCCCAACGGCAATCGGATCTTGCCCACCTCGGCGTCGAACGGCGGTGTCGCGCCCGCGAGCGTCAGCGACCGGTCGCTGTCGTCGAGGACGTGAACGAAGCACACGTCGCTGGCGGTGGCAGCGGTGATCATCCGTGCGGCCGCCGCGGCCAGCGGCTCGACCCCGGGCCCTTTGGACGCGGCCTGGATCAGTTCGCGCAGCAGTGCGAGTTCGCGGTCGGTGTCGACGAGGTCGCGGACCGCGTTTGGGGGGTTGGTGTCCGGGCTCATTGGTAGATGCCTTCGCGGAGCGCGGTCGCCACGGCTCCGGTGCGGTCGCTGACCCCGAGCTTGCGGTAGATCGAGCTCAGGTGCGTCTTGACGGTCTCGTCGCCGATCACCAGCTTGGACGCGATGGCGCGGTTGGACAGACCGTTCACGACGTACGAGAGGATCTCGCTCTCGCGCTGCGTCAAGCCTTGGCGCGCACCGGGCCAGAATTCGTCGCGCTGCATCCGCGCGGCGGTGTCGACCGCCCTGGCGGCCATGCTCGGGTCGATCGCCGTCTCACCGCGATGCACGAACTCGAGCTGACGGACGAGCTCGTCGCTGCTGATGCTTTTCAGGAGGTATCCGGAGGCGCCCACCCGCAGGGCCTGAAAGAGGTACTGCTCGTCGTCGTAGACGGACAGCATCACGACCTTGCGCTTGGGGTCGCGCCCGCGCAACGCCACGCAGAGGTCCAGGCCGCTGGACCCGTGCATGCGCACATCGGACAGCACGATGTCGGGGTTCAATTCGTCAACGACGCTGAGCGCACGCTCAGCGCCGATGGCCTGTCCGACGACCTCCACGCGTTCCCGAAACGCCGCGAGCATGGCCTTGAGGCCCTCGATCACCATCTCGTGGTCATCGACGAGCACCAGACGAACCGGTGGGCCCAGCTCTTCGGAAGCCATGTGCACCACCTTATGACCTGGCCTTTTCTGTGGGGAACGAAGTTGGCATCGACGATCCCCCAAATGGGGGAGGTTGGAACGCTGTGACGTGGGCCACCCTAGCTGCATGCCGACAACGCACGAGACGACTTGGCGCGCGGGCCGCTTCTGGTGGGACTCCGCATCGCCGGCAGGAACCCGATGTCCGCTGCGCGCGGTGATCTTCGACCTCGATGCCCTGACGGATATCGAATGCGAGGGCCACCGAGAGGCGTACAACGCCGCGTTCGCGGCGCATGGTCTGGACTTTCAGTGGTCGGTGACGCGATACCGGCAGCTACTCGCGCTCACCGATGAACGTCAGCGCGTCGCGGCCGAGCTGCGCAAGCGAGGGGTGGCCACCGAGTCCGATGTACTGACCAGGCTGTTGGCCGACGACATCTACACGACCAAGACGATGTTGTTCGACGAGCTGATCCTCGAGCGCGATCTCGCGCCTCGCCCCGGCCTTGTCGACTTCGTCGCCGAAACCTTCGGGGCGGGTGTGCAGGTCGCCGTCGTGACGAGCGGACAGCGCAGCTGGGCGGAGCCATTGGTGCGCCAGCTGGTCGGCGAGGGAATCGTCGAGACGGTGGTGACCGCTGAGGACGTCAAGAAGCCCATGCCCGATTCCGAAGCCCATCGCCTGGCACTCGCCGAGCTCGGGATCACCGCCGAGAATGCGCTCGCGGTCAGCGGCTCGGCCTGCGGGCTGCGCGCCGCGACGAAATCCGGGCTGGCCACGGTCGTTATCACCGGTGAAGGCGTGCCCGATATCCCGGCCGCCGTCGCGGTGCGGGAGGACTTCGCCGGCAGCGCTCCGCTGCATGTCGCCGACTGCCAGCGTATGCACGGCCGCTGGTGGGCGACGCACAAGCGGACCGCCGCTTAACCGAAAGTGCCGTTTCGGCACCGTCTGCGCAGATAAAATTCGCGCGCACGGCGGTGTGTCGTTGGCTGAGGCCGCCGTCGAGGCGGTGAACTAGGTCATGGCTCAGAAAACCGGGGTCGCAGCCGAGCTTGTCTGCGGCGAGGTCGACGAAGGCTACGGGAAAGTCGCCGACGCGTTTCGGCTGAACATGGCCGGCGGCGCGGAAATCGGCGCCGCGCTGACGATCTATCGCGACGGCCGCAAGGTCGTCGATCTCTGGGGTGGATTCCGCAATGGGGCCACTCGCGCGCCGTGGACGAACGACACCCTGGTCAACACCTTTTCGACGACGAAAGGTGTTGCCGCGCTGGCCGTCGCGCGAGCCGTTTCACGTGGGCTCCTCGATTACGACGCACGAGTGGCCGACTACTGGCCCGCGTTCGCCCAGGGCGGCAAGGAATCGGTCACCGTGCGGCAACTGCTGGCCCATCAGGCCGGGCTGCCGGTGATCAAGCCGCTGCTGACCCTCGCCGATATCGCGGTGCCGGAGCGTCTCTCGGAGCGCTTGGCCGCGCAGCCGCCCGCCTGGCCGCCGGGGACCCGCCACGGCTATCACGGCGTCACGCTCGGGTGGTATGCGTCCGAACTCATCCGCCACGTGGATCCCGAGCGGCGCACTCTCGGCCGGTATTTCGCCGAGGAGATCGCTCGACCGCTGGGCCTGGACTTCCACATCGGGCTGCCGGACTGGATCGATCGCGATCGGGTTGCGCATCTGCATGTGCCGTCCCAGGTCGCCACGTTGTTGCATCTGCATGTGCTGCCGCCGAGGCTGGCGGCCGCCTGGTTCATCCCGATGACGTTGACCGCGCAGGCCGGTGTCGCATTCGAAGGGGCCAACGGCCTTTCGACCTTCAACCGGGAAGACGTGCGTGTCGTCGAGATACCGGCCGCCAACGGGACCGGCACCGCGGAATCGGTGGCCAAGCTCTACGGCGACGCCGCCATCGGCGGATCGAAGATCGGTTTGACGCCGGAGGTCTTCGCCGCCCTGACGGCGCCCCCGGTGTATCCGACAAAGGGTTTGCGCGACAAGGTGTTGCACGTCGACACGTCCTTCTCGCTGGGGTTCGGCAGGCCCATTCCGAACTCTGCGAAATACGTGATCGGATCCTCGGACAAGGCGTTCGGTGCGCCGGGTGCGGGCGGTTCGGTCGGCTTCGCCGATCCGGATACCGGTGTCGGGTTCGGCTACGTGATGAACAAGCTCGGGTTCCATCTGATCAGCGATCCGCGCGCACTTCGGCTGCGGCAGGCGCTGTTCCGCGACGTATTGGGGGCGAGGCCGCAAAGGTGAGACGAAGGGACGGTCATGGGTGGTGACGCCGACGAGGGCTATGGGAAAGTCGTCGACGCGTTTCGCCGCAACTTCGAAGCCGGCAAGGAAACCGGTGCCGCTGTCGCGGTCTATCGCGACGGGCGCAAGGTGGTCGATCTCTGGGCCGGCCACCGCAACGGTGTCACCCGGGAGCCTTGGCAGCAGGACACCATCGTCAACGTCTTCTCGACGACGAAAGGCGTTGCCTCACTTGCCGTGGCGGTCGCCGCATCGCGGGGGATGATCGACTATGACGCCAAGGTTGCCGACTACTGGCCGGAGTTCGCCCAGGGCGGCAAGGGTGCCATCACCGTGCGACAGTTGCTCAGTCACCAAGCCGGCCTGGTCGCGATCACTCCACCCCTGACGCTCGCCGAGCTCACCGACCCAGACAGGATGTCGGCCAGAATCGCCGAGCAGCACCCCGCATGGCCTCCCGGCACGAGGTACGGCTATCACGCGGCGACGCTCGGCTGGTATCAGTCCGCGCTCATCCGCAAGGTGGACCCACAAGGCCGCACGCTCGGGCGGTTCTTCGCCGAGGAGATTGCCGATCCGCTCGGCTTGGACCTCCACATCGGCCTGCCGGCGTCGGTCGATCGCAGCCGGGTAGCGCTGCTCGAACCGGTGACAAGGCGCGAAATGCTGCTGCATCTCCACACGATGCCCCCGCTGTTCGTCGCGAGCTTGTTCAACCCGAAGAGTCTGCCCGCCCGAGCCTTTGTGGTGGTCGCAGGCGTGAAGGATGCCGGCGACTTCAATCGCGACGAGGTGCGGATACCCGAGATGCCGTCGGTCAACGGGACGGCGTCGGCTGAGGCCGTCGCCAAACTCTACGGTGCCGCCGCAATGGGTGCCCCGGAGTTGGGCTTGAGCCGGACGGTGCGCGACGCGCTCGAGGCACCCGCCGTACCGCCCACACGGGGTGTACGCGACAAGGTGATGTTCCTCGACATGTCGTTCTCCCTGGGTTTCGGCAAGCCCACGGCCAAGTTCGTATTCGGTTCCACCGAAAAGGCTTTCGGATGGCCCGGGCTCGGCGGCTCGTTCGGCTTCGCCGACCCGGACACCGGCATCGGGTACGGGTATGTGCTGAACAAGCTGGGCTATCACGCCCACAGCGACCCGCGAGAACTAGCGCTGCGGCAAGCGCTGTTCCGCGATGTGCTCGGGGCGAGGACTCAGGCCTGACCCTTGCGGATCATTTCGATGACCGCGCTGAAGTCCTTGTCGGCGTGATCTTCGTTGAATTCAGCGTAGATCTCGGCGGCGTGCGTGCCCAGCGGAGCCGTCGAACCCGTCGACTTGACCGCGTCCATCGCGAGGCCGATGTCCTTGTGCATCAACGCGGTCGCGAAGCCCGGCTTGAAATCGTTGTTGGCCGGTGAGGTCGGAACCGGTCCCGGCACCGGGCAGTTCGTGTGGATCGCCCAGCAGTTGCCTGTCGCGCCGGTGATCACGTCGAACAGGGACTGGGCGGACAAACCCAGCTTCTCGGCGAGCACAAAGGCCTCGCCTGCGGCGATCTGCTGCACGGCCAGCACCATGTTGTTGCACAGTTTGGCGGCCTGCCCGGTGCCCGAGCCGCCGCAGTGAATGATTTTGCCCGCCAACGGTTCCAGTACTGACCGTGCCCGCTCGACCGCGACTTCGTCGCCACCGACCATGAAGGCCAGCGTGCCGGCGACCGCGCCCTTCACACCGCCCGACACCGGCGCGTCGAGCTGTGCGTGCCCATGTTCGGCGGCCTGCGTGTTGATGGTGCGTGCATCGTCGACGGAGATGGTCGACGTGTCGATGAACAGCGTGCCTTTGGGCGCCGCCGACAGCGCATCGGCGCACACCGCCTTCACGACGTCGCCATTGGGCAGCGAGGTGATCACTACGTCGGCTCCCGACGCCGCCGCCGCGACGCTGTCGAAGACCTGTGCACCTTTCTCGGCGGCGGCATCCTTCAGCGCGGCAACTGGATCGAAGCCGTGGACGGTGTGGCCCGCGGCGACCAGGTTGGCCGCCATCGGACCGCCCATGTGGCCCAGCCCGAGGAACGCGATCGTCGACATTGACGCCTCCTGATTAAGACGCGCGGGCCCGGGCCGCTTCGGCCCGGCCGATGACCACACGCATGATTTCGTTGGTGCCCTCGAGGATTCGATGCACCCGTAGATCGCGGACGATCTTCTCGAGCCCGTACTCGCGTAGATACCCGTAGCCGCCGTGCAACTGCAGCGCCTGATCGGCCACATCGAAACAGGCATCGGTGACATAGCGCTTGGCCATCGCGCACAGCTCGACCTTCTCCGGGTGGTTCTCGTCGAGCGCGGACGCCGCGCGCCACAACAACGTTCGTGACGCCTGCAGCGCCGTCGCCATATCGGCGAGGGCGAACCGGATGGTCGGCTCGTCGAGCAGCGAACCGCCGAACGCCTGCCGGTCCGCCAGATAGCTGCGCGCCTTGTCGTGAGCCGCCTGCGCGCCACCGAGCGAGCACGCGGCGATGTTGATGCGGCCACCGTTGAGCCCATTCATTGCAATACCGAAGCCGGTGCCCTCACCGTCGGCGCCGCCGAGCATAGCGTCGGCGGACACCCGCACACCATCGAAGATCACCTGTGCCGTCGGTTGGGCGTTCCAACCCATCTTCGCTTCTTGGGCGCCGAAACTCAGTCCCGGGGTGTCTTTTTCGACGAGGAAGGCGGAGATACCGCGGGGGCCGTCACCGCCGGTACGGGCCATGACCACGTACACATCAGAGGAACCGGCCCCGGAGATGAACTGTTTGACACCATCGAGCACGTAGTCTGATCCGGCGGCGTTCCCGCTTCGGACAGCTTTGGTGCTCAACGCGCCGGCATCCGATCCGGCGCCCGGTTCGGTGAGGCAGTAACTCGCGATCGACTCCATGGAGGCCAGCCGCGGTAACCATGACTTGCGCTGTTCGTCGGTTCCGTACGTATCGACCATCCACGCGCACATGTTGTGAATCGACAGAAACGACGCGATCGTGGGGTCGGCCATCGCCAGCTGCTCGAAGATCCGCACCGCGTCCAGGCGCCGTAGCTCGCTGCCGCCGACATCCTCTCGGCAGTAGATGGCGGCCATCCCGAGATCGGCGGCCTCCCGCAATACCTCAGTGGGGAAGTGGTGGCTTTCGTCCCACTCCAATGCGTAAGGCGCAAGGCGCTTCTCGGCGAACGCGGCCGCCGTCTCGGCGATCACGCGTTCGTCTTCGTCCAGCCCGAAGTAGTCCATCTACTTCATGGTCGGGATGACGAACTCCGCGCCGTGGCTGCCCGCGGGCCAGCGCTGCGTCACCGTCTTCGTCTTCGTGTAGAACATGATCGACGAGGGACCGTGCTGGTTGAGATCGCCGAATCCGGAGCGCTTCCAGCCGCCGAACGTGTGATAGGCAACCGGAACGGGAATCGGCACGTTGACACCGACCATGCCGACCTGCACCCGCGACACGAAGTCGCGTGCGGTGTCGCCGTCACGGGTGAAAATCGCGACCCCGTTGCCGTATTCGTGCTCGGAAGGAAGCGCTAAAGCCTCTTCGTAGTCCTTGGCGCGCACGATGCACAGCACGGGCCCGAAGATCTCGTCGGTGTAGATCGACATGTCGGGGGTGACGTGGTCGAACAAGGTCGGGCCGATGAAGTAGCCCTTCGACATGTCAGCCTCGTCGAAAGTCAGCTCGTCGCTGGTGCGTTCGCGGCCGTCGACGACCGCCTCGGCGCCGGCGTCCACACCCTGGGCGATGTAATCCTTGACGCGGGCCAGCGCGGCCTCGGTGACGAGCGGGCCGTAGTCGGCTTTCGGGTCCAGGCTGTGGCCGACGCGCAGGCCGTTGACCCGCTCGATCAGCCTGGCGCGCAACCGGTCTGCGGTCTGCTCACCGACGGGCACCGCGACGCTGATCGCCATACAACGCTCGCCCGCGCTGCCGTAGCCGGCGCCGATGAGCGCGTCGACAGCGTTGTCCATATCGGCATCAGGCATCACGATCATGTGGTTCTTCGCGCCGCCGAAGCACTGCGCACGCTTACCGTTGGCGGCGGCACCGGAGTAGATGTACTGCGCGATGTCGGAGCTGCCGACGAAGCCGACGGCCTGGATCACGGGGTGCTCGAGGATCGCGTCGACGGCTTCCTTGTCGCCGTGCACCACCTGGAACACGCCAGGAGGCAGGCCGGCTTCGAGGAACAGCTCGGCCAGCCGGACCGGCACCGACGGGTCGCGCTCACTGGGCTTGAGGATGAACGCATTTCCGCATGCGAGCGCGGGTCCGGCCTTCCACAGCGGGATCATCGCGGGGAAGTTGAACGGGGTGATGCCGGCGACCACGCCGAGCGGCTGCCGCAGCGAGTACACGTCGATGCCGGTGCCCGCACCCTCGGTGTACTCACCCTTGATCAGGTGCGGGATGCCGATCGCGAACTCGATGACCTCGATGCCACGCTGGATGTCGCCTTTGGAGTCGGCGATGGTCTTGCCGTGTTCCAGACTGAGGAGTTCGGCCAACTCGTCGACGTTCTGGTTGACCAGGTCGATGAACTTCATCATCACGCGGGCGCGGCGCTGGGGGTTCCACGCGGCCCATTCCTTCTGCGCGGCGGCGGCTCCGGCGACGGCCGCGTCGACGTCGGCCCGCGACGCCATCGGCACCTTGGCCTGCACCTCGCCGGTGCTGGGATTCATGACGTCGGCCGTTCGGGTGGATTGGCCGGCCGCGCGCTTGCCGTTGATGAAATGCGGAATCTGTGTGGTCATGATCGTTCCTCGCTGCTAGATACTTGGATATCCTAGTAATGCGCCGACGAGGTGCGCAAGGGGCCTGCGCGGCGTAGTCAGCGGCGGCGCAACTCCTCGGCGAAGGCGCGCGTCTGCTCCCACGTCGGCAGCAGACCGGCGGCCTGGGCATCGGCCAGCGACGGCGCCGCGCGGTCCCGGTCCGACAGAATCGGCCCACCGTCGACGTGAGGCCATGCGATACCCAGCGCGGGATCGAGCACGTTGACGGTGTGCTCCCGGTCGGGGTTGTAGGCCGCGGAGCACAGGTACACGACCGTCGAGTTGTCCTCCAGCGCAAGGAAAGCGTGCCCAAGACCCTCGGAGATGTAGATGGATCGCCGGTCGGTGTCGTCGAGGACCACCGAATCCCACTGTCCGAACGTCGGCGACCCGACCCTGATGTCGACGACCACGTCGAGCACCTTGCCGCGCGGGCATCCGACGTACTTGGCCTGGCTGGGTGGCAGCTGGGCGAAGTGCAGCCCGCGCAGCGTCCCCGCGGCCGATATCGAACAGTTGGCCTGCCGTAGGTCGAACCGGTGTCCGGCCAGCGCGGTGAACTCGGCATCGGTGAACCACTCGAAGAATGCGCCCCGTGAATCGCCGTGGATGCGCGGGGTGATCTCCCACGCGCCGGGGACCGTGAGCTCGCGGAATGTCACTGGTTACGTCCTGCGTAGTTGGCTTCGACGCCCTCTTTCAGCGGAGCCCACCACTTTTCGTTGGCTCGGTACCACTCGATGGTGTCGCGGAGGCCGTCCTCGAAGTCGGTGTGCGCGGGACGCCAGCCCAACTCGTCGCGCAGCGGCGACGCGTCGATCGCGTACCGCAGGTCGTGGCCGACGCGGTCGGTGACGTGGTCGAAATCGTCGGGATCGCGATCCATCAGCCGCAGGATCGTCCGCATCACCGTCACGTTGTCCCGTTCCCCGTCGGCGCCGATCAGATACGTGCGGCCGATCTGTCCGTCCGACAGGATGCGCCATACAGCGGTGTTGTGGTCCTGCACGTGGATCCAGTCGCGGACGTTGGCGCCGGTTCCGTAGAGCTTGGGGCGCCGCCCGGTCAGCACATTGGTGATCTGGCGCGGGATGAACTTCTCCACGTGCTGATACGGCCCGTAGTTGTTCGAGCAGTTCGAGAGCGTGGCGCGCACTCCGTAAGACCGCACCCAGGCGCGCACCAGCATGTCGGCCGCCGCCTTGGTCGACGAATACGGGCTCGACGGGTTGTACGGCGTCGACTCGGTGAACCGCTGCGGGCTGCCGAGTTCCAGGTCGCCGTACACCTCGTCGGTCGAAATGTGGTGCAGCCGAACGTCATGCGCGCGCACCGCCTCCAGGATGGTGAACGTACCGACGACGTTGGCCTGCAGGAAGGGCTCCGGCCCGGACAGTGAGTTGTCGACGTGGGTCTCGGCGGCGAAGTGCACGACGGCATCGGCGTCGGCGACCAACTTGTCGACCAGCACGGAGTCGGTGATGTCGCCCTGCACCAGCCGGATCTTGTCTTCCACCGGCGCCAGCGATTCGCGGCTGCCTGCGTAGGTCAGCGCATCGAGGACCGTCACCGCATGTTCACGTGCAGCGACGTGGACGAAGTTGGCGCCGATGAACCCGGCCCCGCCAGTGACCAGCAACCGCATGGACAAACCCTAACGGTCTGCGTGTCTATACCACCGGCGCCCCGCTCGCATAGGTCCAGTCCGGTGAGCGGCCGAGGTGGGCGAGTAGCCGATCCATATCGCTGGCACCCTCTTCGACGGCGACGGCGCGACGAAACGGGCTGCCCTCATCGGCACGGAACTCGCCATCGGGGACGGCGAATGCGATGGGCAGCACGGCGTCGACGACCGCCTTCGGCAGTTCGTATGCGGCGCCGATGGTGCGAGCGACGTCCCACCCGTGCACGACGTAGTCGACGAAGTGAAAACCGATCGCCATGGCTCCGGGAAACGTTGCGCCGGGCCCGAATTCGGGGAGTGTGAAGACCGCCTCGAGCACGCCGTCGGCCTCGAACGCCCTGAGTACGTCGTCGGCGGCCGACGCGTAGGCGCCGGCGGGATCTGAGGCCACCGCATCGGCGACGGTCGCGGGTTCCCACACTTCGGGGTCGGTGCCGCCGCGGGCCGCTGCGGCGAACCCGTGGTGCTGGACGGTCATGTGCGCGAGCAGGGCTGACAGATTCCAGCCGGCACACGGCGTCGGCCGGGCGAGATCGTCACGTACGACGGCGTTCACCGTGTTCACAGAAGCCTGCACTGCGGCGCGGTGCAGGGGAAGAGCGTTCGAAGTGATATGCATACGCATATCGTAGGCGCATGCATATCATTGGGTCAATCAGCTCTTGAGGCCGAGCGGGCCTGCCAGTTCCTCCAGCGTCGGCAGCAGGGCATCCCAGCCGCCCAGCACCTGGATCGCCACGTGATCGGCTCCGGCCTCGATGTGCTCGGTGAGCTGCTTGGCGATGTCCTCGGGCGTGCCGTGGGCGACGACTGCGTCGATCAGCCGGTCACTGCCGGGCTTGGCAATGTCGTCGTCGGTGAACCCCAGCCGCTTCCAGTTGTTCAGATAGTTGGAGAGGTTGAGGTAGAAGTCCACGGTGTCGCGCCCGATCTTCCGGGACGCCTCGGCGTCGCGCGCCAGCACCACCTTGTGCTCAGGCGCTAGAAATACCGTCGGCCCCAACAGGTTTCGGGCCTCTCCGGTGTGCTGAGGGGTGGTCAAATACGGGTGGGCGCCCGCGCTGCGCCGGGCCGACAGCTTGAGCACCTTGGGCCCTAACGCGGCGATGACCCGTCGGCTCGTCGGCACCTTCAAGCCGTCGAGCACATCGAGGTATTCGACCAGCACGTCGTAGGGCTTGCGGTATTCCTCGGTGTGTTCGGGGTGCCCGATCCCGACGCCGAGCAGGAATCGTCCCGGGTACTTGTCCTCGATGCGGTGGTAGGCCTCGCCGACCTGCTCGGCCGGTGCCTGCCAGACGTTGATGATGCCGGTGGCGACCTGCAGTGTCTCGGTGGCGTCCAGCAGCGGCTCGACGTATTCGAGATCACCTGCCGGTGAGCCGCCGATCCAAATCGCGCCGTAGCCCAGCCGCTCGATCTCGGTCGCCTGTTCGGGCTTGGGTGTGCCGAACGTCCACACCCCGAAACGGCCGAGGTCGGGTTTGAGCTCACTCATGGGTTTCCCTTCACTGAAGTCCGAGCGGGCCCGCCAACTCGGTGAGCGCGGGCACGAGCTTGTCAGTACCCGTCAAGACCTGAATCGGAACATGGTCGGCGCCTGCGGTCAGGTGCTCGGTGAGCCGTGCGGAGATGGCGTCGGTGGTGCCGTACGCCACGACCGCGTCGACGAGCGCGTCGCTGCCCGGCTTCGCGACGTCGGCATCGGTGAAGCCCAGCCGCTTCCAGTTGTTCAGGTAGTTCGCGAGGTTGAGGTAGACCTCCAGCGCCTTGCGGCCGACCGCGCGGGCACGGTCCGCATCCGTGGTCAGCACCACCTTGTGCTCGGGGGCGATCAGGGCGTCCGGACCGACGAGCTCGCGTGCCTGCGCGGTGTGCTCAGGTGTGGTCAGGTAGGGATGCGCCCCGGCGCTGCGGCGCGCCGACAGCTTGAGCACCTGCGGACCGAGCGCGGCCACCACCCGGCGGTCCTTCGGTACGCCGTACTCGTCGAGCTTGTCGAGGTACTCGTTCAGCGCGTCGTAGGGCTTCTTGTACTCCTGGTGCGCTTCGGGATGGCCGACGCCGATGCCGAGCAGAAACCGGCCGGGGTAGGCCTTCTCGATGCGGTGGAAGGATTCGGCGACAGGACCGGCCGCGGCAGTCCAGATGTTGACGATGCCCGTCGCAAGTTGCAGCGACTCGGTGGCGCCGAGGATGGGGTCGATCCAGTCGAGCTCGGCAGGCGGTGAGCCACCGGCCCAGATGGCTCCGTAGCCGAGGGATTCGATGTCCTTGAGCTGCTGTCCAGACAGCTGCTGCCACCCCGAGTAGTGGCCGAAAACGCCGAACTTGCCGAGATCAGGTGTGGTCATGGTTGCTCCAACCGTCCAGGCGCGGGAGCGTATTCCGTTCGGCGCGCAGTGATTTGAACTATTCCGTGCCGGCGGCCGACAGCTCGCCCGGAGTGGGCGCGATCGGGGCGGGCGCCACCAACGGAAGGCAGACGATGAACCGGGTGTCGCCCGGTTCGGACGACACCGCGATGTTTCCGCCGTGCTTCTCGACGATGATGCGCCAGGCGAGATCCAGTCCGAGGCCGGTGCCCTCACCGAACGGCTTCGTCGTGAAGAAGGGTGTGAAGATGCGGCCGATGATCTCCTCCGGAATGCCTGGGCCGTCGTCGCAGATTTCGACGCGGATCATCTCGTCGTTCTCACGCGAAGTGCGAATGGTCAAGGTGCCCTGGCCGCCCATCGCCTGGATGGCGTTCTCGATGATGTTCGTCCATACCTGGTTGAGATCACCTGGGTAGCACTGCAATTCGGGCAGTGTCTTGTCCATTTCCTTGACCAGGGTGACGGGCTTGCCCTTGCCTTCCATGCCGATCTTGTCGCCGAACATCATGAGCGTGCTGCGCAGCAGTTCGTGGACGTCGACGCTGCCATAGGAGCCGCGGTCCATCTGCGAATACTGCTTCGCACCCGCGAGCAGCGCGGAGATGCGCTTGCTGGCCTCGGCGATCTCGTTCATCCGCAGCTCGTTGTCGATCGTGTACTTCAGCCAACCGATCGCGCCCTGCAGCGACGCGGTGTTGTCGACGTCGTCCACCAACGCCGAAACCCGCTCCAGCCAATCGGTGTCCAGGCCCGCCTCCACGAACGTCGGCGCGTAATCCCAGGCGCCGACGATGCCGTGGTCTTCGAGCCATTCGCCGATCTGGTCTTCGCGATCGGAGGTTTCCAGCGCGGTCAGCTCATGATCTCGGGACTTGGCGACCTGCTCGGCGACCTCGTCCTGAATGTTCACCAGAACCCGCAGGGCCTCCGGCGTGAACTTGGCCTCGGCCACCATCGCGAGCTTGTGCCGCATATGCCCGACGCCTTCGCGTAGGTCGGCTACCGCGCGGGCGGTGGCGGCGGCCGGGTTGTTGAGCTGATGGGTCAGGCCCGCGGTGATGGTGCCCAGCGCCAGCAGCTTCTCGCGCTGGCCGATGATCTGGGTCTGTCGGCGGCCACCGACGAGGTGTCCCTCGAGCAGATGGACGGCCATGGGGAACTGGGTTCGCATGAAATCCGCGAACTTGTTGGAGTCCAACACGAAGCAGCGGGCGGGCCTGGTCAGCCGTACCGAGGCCTGATAGGCCTGCTCTTCACCGGGGATGTAGGCCGACCACGCGCCGAAGTACACGCCGCGCTGAGACGTGCGGTTGGTCTGGATGTCGACGCCGCCGGACCGCTTCGACATGATCAGCTCGCCGTCGATCATCACGTAAAAACACGTCGCCGGCTCGCCCTCCTGGACGATGGGGCCCGCGGGGAACGTCTCGATGTGGCCGGCCGCGCACAGAATGTCGAGCTGCGGATCGGACAGGTCCTCGAACAGGAACAGGGTCCGCAGCTCGTCACGCACGCATTCCTCTTCGCCTTGTGCGCCCATCGGTTGTCCTCTCAGCCGGCAATCACGCTTCCGCCAGATACCTGTGCACCAACATCACCGCCATCGACCCTTCGCCGACAGCGGCCGCAACCCGCTTCGCGGACTCCGAACGCACATCTCCTGCAACAAACACACCGGGCACACTTGTTTCCAGGTGGTGCGGCGGGCGATCCAGCGTCCAGCCGACCTTGTCCCGCAGATCGGGTCCCGAAAGGATGAAGCCGTGATCGTCGCGGGCTATTCCCGCTTCCTCGAGCCAATCGGTGCGGGGGGTCGCGCCGATGAAGCAGCACATGCGGTCACAGGTGACCGTCTCGGTCTCGCCCGTCCGCTTGTCGAGGAGCACCAGCCCTGACAGGTGGTCGTCGGAGGCCACGGTGTCGACGACCTCGGTGCAGGTCCGGACCGTGATGTTCGGGGTCTTGAGGATCCGGTCGACGAGGTATTGCGACATGCCCGCCTCCAGGGAGGGACCACGAATCAGCATGGTCACCGATTTCGCGGTCTCCGACATGTACATCGCGGCCTGGCCCGCGGAGTTGGCGCCGCCGACGATGTACACGTCCTCGCCGGCGCATTCACTCTTGTCCGACACCGAGGCCCCGTAGAACACCCCGCGGCCCACGAAGTTCGCTTCGTTGGGATCCTCGGGAGTCGCCCGGCATCCGGTGATCTCCAGCTGGCGGTAGTCCACGCCGGTGGCGAGGATGACGGCGCGCGCGCCAATGGTGTTGTCCCCGTTGAGGCGGATGGAGTGGGCCGCACCGACGCCATTGACCTCGAGCCGGCCGGCCTCCTGGGTCGTGATGACCTCGGCGCCGAAACGCTCGGCCTGTCTGCGCGCCGTCGTCGTCAGGTTGACGCCGGAGATGCCGTTCTCGAAGCCCAGGTAGTTCTCGATCTTCGAACTGCGGCCCGCCTGACCACCGGTGGTGGCCCTCTCGATCAGGACCGTCTTGAGGCCCTCCGACGCGCCGTATACCGCCGCGGCCAGGCCGGCAGGACCACCGCCGATCACCGCGAGGTCGTACATTTCCAGCTGCGGGGTGGTCGATAGGCCCAGCAGCGTGGCCAGTTCGACGTCCGTCGGTTCGACGAGCGTCTCGCCCTTCTCGGTGATGACGACCGGGAGCCTCTTGTCGTCGAGCCCCGCTGCCTGGAGGAGCTGCGAGCCCTTGGGCTCGTCGGAGTTGACGGCGCGGAACGAGTAGCCGTTGCGGGCCAGGAACTGGCGCACCTCCCACGACCGCTCGTTGTATCGATGGCCGATGACCTTGGTGTACGGCATGCCCCGGTCGCCCACCGCGCGCCACTCCTCGAGCAGCCCGTCGATCACCGGATACAACTTCTCCTCCGGCGGATCCCACGGCTTGAGCAGGTAGTGATCGAGGTCGACGACGTTGATCGCGTCGATCGCGGCGTGGGTGTCGGCGTATGCCGTCAGCAGCACCCTGCGCGCCAGCGGGAAGAAGTCCATCGCCTTCTCGAGAAACTCGATGCCGCTCATCTGCGGCATCCGGTAGTCGGCGACGAAGACCGCGACGGCGTCGCCGCGCAGCTTGAGTTCCTTGAGGGTGTCGATGGCGTCGGCGCCGGATTCGGCGCGGACGATGCGGTAGCGCTCACCGTAGTGGCGACGCAGATCGCGGGCCACGGCACGCGACACTGCCGGGTCGTCGTCGACGGTGAGAATGACGGGTTTACGAGCCTGCTCGGCGGGTGCGCTCATCAGTTATAAGTATGCGCCCGTCGTCCAAACCATTTCAGTCCAAGTCGGGTCGACCCCAGACGGGACCAACGTCACCTGCGGAAGGGACTTTCGCCCGCCGCGAACGACCGACGTCGGTGCCTAGCGTTTTCGTTGTGACCTACGTGATTGGTTCGGCGTGCGTGGACGTGATGGACAAGTCCTGTATGGCGGAGTGCCCCGTGGACTGCATCTATGAGGGCGCGCGCTCGCTCTATATCAACCCAGACGAATGCGTCGACTGCGGAGCCTGCAAGTTGATCTGCCGGGTCGAAGCGATCGAGTACGAGACTGACCTGTCCGCGGACGAGGTGGTGCACCTGGCCGACAACGCCGCGTTCTTCACCACGGTCCTGCCCGGGCGGGACGGTCCGCTCGGTGTGCCCGGGGGAGCCCTGCAGCTGGGACGCGTCGGCGTCGACACACCGTTGGTGGCGGCCATGCCTGCGAAACCGCCGAGGGCCGGCTACTCCCCGTTGTGAGTCTCCGACGCGAGGGGCCAGCGCCGGTGGGTGTACGGGATGGCGACCTTGTAGATGAAAGCCAGTAGCAGGCCCAAGACGACAAGGCTCACGATGCTGAACCCCGGTGCTCCGGTGTTGGTCCAGGTCATGAAAAGCCCGGCCACGCCGACGGCCGCGAAGCCGGCTGCCTGGGCGATCAGCCGAAACCCCATTTCGCCCCGGCCGATCTGTCGGAAGACAGCGGAGATGACGAGCATCGCGGCCGTTTCAACGACTCCAACGACCAGTACCACGATGAACAGCGCGGTCATCTTCCTCCAGGGCCTGTCGAGCCTTCGCTGAGCTGCGGGTTCGACGATTTTGGGGACGACGCCCGAGCAGGTAACATAGATCGGCGGTGCGGCTACCGCGCCGACTCTCGGCGTGCCCTGTTCGGAAGTTCTCCGGAACTAGTAGGTCTCGGTTCACGTTAATGGAAGTCGGGGCTGACGCTGCGCCGGAACAGGCGCGAGCATCGATACGAAACGTACGAATAACCAGAGGATCGCTGAAAAGGATTATGGCCAAGAAAGACGGCGCCATAGAGGTTGAGGGTCGCGTGGTCGAGCCCCTGCCCAATGCGATGTTTCGCATTGAGCTGGAGAACGGTCACAAGGTTCTCGCTCATATCAGCGGCAAGATGCGGCAGCACTACATCCGCATTCTGCCCGAGGACCGTGTCGTCGTGGAGTTGTCTCCATACGACCTTTCTCGGGGCCGCATCGTTTACCGGTACAAGTAACCAGAAGCACAGAAGGATCAGACACAGCCGTGAAGGTGAACCCGAGCGTCAAGCCCATTTGCGATAAGTGCAGGGTGATCCGTCGGCATGGGCGGGTCATGGTGATCTGCTCCGATCCTCGCCACAAGCAGCGGCAAGGCTGAGCGCTTGCGCGAAGACCAGAAAACACAGCTGGGTCTTCCGCTCAACACACAACTGAATGACGAAATCCCAGCACCACTGAGCGGATAGGCCGCTCATCTGCGTCCGGCACGGAGGCCGGACCCCGACACCGTCGGGAACGGACTGGGATCAGACCTCCGCAACGAGAAGGAACACACCACTGTGGCACGTCTAGTGGGCGTCGACCTCCCGCGCGATAAGCGCATGGAGATCGCCCTGACCTACATCTACGGCATCGGCCGTACCCGCTCCCAGGAGATCCTGGAAGCTACCGGCATCGACCGGGACCTGCGCACCAAGGACCTGACCGACGATCAGGTCACGCAACTGCGCGACTACATCGAGGGCAACCTCAAGGTGGAGGGCGACCTGCGCCGCGAGGTGCAGTCTGACATTCGCCGCAAGATCGAGATCGGCTGCTACCAGGGTCTGCGGCACCGCCGCGGCCTGCCGGTGCGTGGCCAGCGGACCAAGACCAATGCGCGCACCCGCAAGGGCCCGAAGCGCACCATCGCCGGTAAGAAGAAGGCCAAGTAATGCCACCCGCAAAGAAGGCAGCAGGCGGAGCTCCCAAGAAGGGTCAGAAGACCCGCCGCCGGGAAAAGAAGAACATTCCGCACGGCGCTGCGCACATCAAGAGCACATTCAACAACACGATCGTGACGATCACCGACCCGCAGGGCAACGTCATCGCGTGGGCGTCCTCGGGACACGTCGGCTTCAAGGGTTCGCGGAAGTCGACCCCGTTCGCGGCACAGCTGGCCGCCGAGAACGCGGCCCGGAAGGCCCAGGAACACGGCGTCAAGAAGGTCGACGTCTTCGTGAAGGGCCCGGGCTCGGGCCGCGAGACCGCCATCCGCTCGTTGCAGGCCGCCGGCCTCGAGGTCGGCGCCATCGCCGACGTCACGCCTCAGCCGCACAACGGGTGCCGTCCGCCGAAGCGGCGCAGGGTCTAGGAGGAACTGGAGATATGGCTCGTTACACCGGACCCGCGACCCGCAAGTCACGCCGCCTCGGCGTCGACCTGGTCGGCGGCGATCAGTCGTTCGAGAAGCGCCCCTACCCGCCCGGCCAGCACGGCCGCGCGCGGATCAAGGAGAGCGAATACCGCCAGCAGCTGCAGGAGAAGCAGAAGGCCCGCTTCTCGTACGGCGTGATGGAGAAGCAGTTCCGCCGCTACTACGAAGAGGCCAACCGGCAGCCCGGCAAGACCGGTGACAACCTGCTGCGCATCCTCGAGAGCCGGCTGGACAACGTCGTCTACCGCGCAGGCCTGGCCCGCACTCGCCGCATGGCGCGTCAGCTGGTCAGCCACGGCCACTTCACCGTCAACGGTGTCAAGGTCGACATCCCGAGCTACCGGGTGTCGCAATACGACATCATCGACATCAAGGAGAAGTCGCTGAACACGCTGCCGTTCGAGGTCGCGCGCGAGACCGCGGGCGATCGTCCGATCCCGGGCTGGCTGCAGGTCGTCGGCGAGCGTCAGCGCATCCTGGTGCACCAGTTGCCGGAGCGCGCACAGATCGACATTCCGCTGCAGGAGCAGCTGATCGTCGAGCTCTACTCGAAGTAAACCCTCGGGGGGCGCCGCCCCCCGAGCATCCCCCGAAAGACGTCAAATAGCGGGCGTCAAAAGGAGAAGAAGAAAACATGCTGATTTCTCAGCGACCCACTTTGTCCGAAGAGGTCAAGTCGGAGAACCGGTCCCAGTTCGTCATCGAGCCGCTGGAGCCCGGATTCGGTTACACGCTTGGCAATTCGCTTCGGCGCACGCTGCTGTCGTCCATCCCGGGCGCGGCGGTCACCAGCATTCGCATCGACGGCGTGCTGCACGAGTTCACCACCGTGCCCGGGGTGAAGGAAGACGTCACCGACATCATCCTGAACCTCAAGGGTCTGGTCGTGTCCTCGGAGGAGGACGAGCCGGTCACCATGTATCTGCGCAAGCAGGGCCCGGGTGCGGTCACAGCGGGTGACATCGTCCCGCCGGCCGGCGTGACGGTGCACAACCCCGAGATGCACATCGCCACCCTGAACGACAAGGGCAAGCTCGAGGTCGAGCTGGTCGTCGAGCGCGGCCGCGGCTACGTGCCCGCCGTGCAGAACAAGGCGTCGGGTGCCGAAATCGGCCGTATCCCGGTCGATTCCATCTACTCGCCGGTCCTCAAGGTCACCTACAAGGTGGAGGCCACCCGCGTCGAGCAGCGCACCGACTTCGACAAGCTGGTCATCGACGTCGAGACCAAGAACTCGATCACTGCTCGTGATGCGCTGGCGTCTGCGGGCGGGACGCTGGTCGAACTGTTCGGTCTGGCACGGGAACTCAACACCGATTCCGAGCACATCGAGATCGGTCCGTCGCCTGCCGAGGCCGATCACATCGCCAGCTTCGCGCTGCCGATCGACGATCTGGACCTCACGGTGCGGTCGTACAACTGCCTCAAGCGCGAGGGTGTGCACACGGTGGGCGAGCTCGTCGCCCGCACGGAGTCCGATCTGCTGGACATCCGTAACTTCGGCCAGAAGTCCATCGACGAGGTGAAGATCAAGCTGCATCAGCTGGGTCTGTCGCTGAAGGACAGCCCGGCCACGTTCGATCCGTCCGAGGTCGCCGGCTATGACGTCGCCACCGGCACCTGGAACAGCGATGCGAGCTACGACCTGGACGACAACCAGGACTACGCCGAAACCGAACAGCTCTAAACAAATCTCGAAAGAGAACCGTCCCGGTCCTACCTGATACGGGGGCCGGCCCCATTTAGGAGAAGTCGCAATGCCCAAGCCCACCAAGGGTCCTCGCCTCGGCGGGTCGTCCTCACACCAGAAGGCGCTGCTGGCCAACCTGGCCACGTCGCTCTTCGAGCACGGCCGGATCAAGACCACCGAGCCCAAGGCGCGGGCATTGCGGCCCTACGCGGAGAAGCTCATCACCCACGCCAAGAAGGGCACGCTGCACAACCGGCGTGAGGTGATGAAGAAGATCCGTGACAAGGACGTCGTGCACACGCTGTTCGCCGAGATCGGTCCGTTCTACTCCGACCGCAACGGCGGCTACACCCGCATCATCAAGGTGGAGGCGCGAAAGGGCGACAACGCCCCGATGGCCGTCATCGAGCTGGTGCGGGAGAAGACCGTGACCGATGAGGCCAACCGCGCTCGCCGGTCGGCCGCCTCGAAGAAGGCCGCCCCGGTCGCAGCTGCCGCGGCGCCGCAGGCCGCGGTCGAGCCGGAGGCCGCCGTCGGGCCCGAGGAGACTGTCGAAGAGGTCAAGGCTGAGGACGCCTCCATCGAAGAGGCTCAGGAAGCCGAAGCCGCCGAAGAGGTCGCCGAGGAGAAGGCCGACGACGCCAAGTAGTGACGCTATGAACAAGCCCGCCATCGACAACGGTGGCGGGCTTGTTCGTCTTCGTCTCGACATCGCCTACGACGGAACCGAGTTCGCGGGCTGGGCCACGCAGACCGGGCAACGTACGGTCGCGGGCGTGCTCGACGACGCCCTTTCGACGGTGTTTCGCACCCGGGTGCACTTGCGAGCGGCCGGACGCACCGACACCGGTGTCCACGCCGCCGGTCAGGTCGCCCATGTCGATGTACCGGCCGACGCGCTACCAAACGCATATCCCCGGGCCACCCGCCCCGGTCAACGCGAGTTTCTGCCCCTGGTGCAGCGGCTCGCACGGTTCCTCCCTGCCGATGTGCGCGTGCTCGACATCGACCGCGCGGCACCGGGATTCGATGCGCGCTTCTCCGCGCTGCGCCGGCACTATGCCTACCGCTTGTCGACGGCGCCGTACGGTGTCGAACCGCAGCAGGCCCGCTACGTCACGCCGTGGCCCAGGCCGCTGGACGTCGACGCCATGGTGGTGGCCTCGCGGGATCTGGTGGGGCTTCACGACTTTGCCGCTTTTTGCCGTCACCGCGAGGGTGCGACGACGATCCGTGATCTGCAGCGGCTGGATTGGACACGCGAGGGTGACCGGGTCACGGCGCACGTCACCGCGGATGCGTTCTGCTGGGCGATGGTGCGGTCGGTGGTCGGCGCGTTGTTGGCCGTCGGTGAGTACCGCCGCGAACCCGGCTGGTGCGCGACGCTATTGGAGTCCACGAGCCGGTCCAGTGATTTCGCGGCGGCCCCGCCGCAGGGTCTGACGCTCGAGGGCGTCGACTACCCGCCGGACGACGAGCTCGAGGCGCGCACGACGGTCACCCGCAAGCTACGGGTGATCGACTAGATACGACCCGCGACGAAGTCGGCCGCCTGATTGGCCATCCCCGCGTCGATATACGCGGCGGCGAGGTGGGCGGGCCAGTTGTCTTCCCACGTGTTCGGATCGGCCGGGTTGCAGATCGGGTCGGCACCGTGGCACAGGTCGATGGTCCGATCGCGATAAATCGGGTTGAAATTGCCGATCGGACCAGCCCAGGTGATTCCGTTGCCGAACAACGCGACTGCGGCGATGTGCCTGTCCGCGCCGGGAGGCAGCGGGGAATCGAAACCGAAGAAGTTGAACGGCAGGGCGAGCACCACGTCGGTGACCGCGGCGCCGAGCGAATACCCGCCGAGCACCAACCGGGTATCGGGGCAGGTGTTCATCATGTACTGGATGTGGCCGCTCATATCGTTGGCGCCCACATCGAGCTCGTTGTCCGCGGGATACTGCACCGCATAGACGCCGACGTTCTTGTTGGACTTGGAGCGCAAAGCACTGATGAACGCATTGCCGAGCCTGCCGACCCCCGCCGACTCCAGACGCCCGCGGGCGAAGATCACCTCCACAGGCGGGCACGATTGAGCATTCGCCGACGGCGTCAGCGATGTGAAGGTCTGGGGTGCGATGAGCAGGGCGCCGGAGATGACTGCGGCGACGAGACCGATGACGAGGTGGCGGCGAATCACCACACGAATCCTAGTAGAAACTAATCAACGCACTCGTCGATAAGCGTGTAAGCCCATTTCAGAGGTGCCCCGCGACGAAGTCGGCCGCCTGATTGGTCGGTCCGCCCGCGTAGGCGCGGTGCGCGGCGACGTCCTCACCGTTGGTCTGGCAGATCGGATCTCCCGGATTACACAGATCGATCGACCGGGCACCCCAGACCGGACTGGCGGTCAGGGGCAGACCGAGTTTGGCGGACGGGTTGCCGAACACGGCGATCGCTGCGACGTGCTCGGGCACATTGGGCGGAAGCGGGTTGTCGAATCCGACGCCCGGCACGGGGACGGCACTGATGACGTCGATGACCGCGGCGCCTTGTGAATACCCACCAAGGACCAGTCGCGAGTTGGGGCAGGTGTTGACCAGGTACTGGATGTGGGCGCTCGCGTCGTTCGCTCCGGCGGCCGCCTTGAGGAAGTCGAAGGTCGCGGGGTAGTTGACCGCGTACGCGCCGACGGACCTGCCGCCGACCTTGCCCCGCAACTGGTCGACGAAGGTGCCGCCGACCACGCCGAGTCCGGCGTCCTCGTTGGTGCCCCGCGCAAACACGACCTCGATGTCGTGGCAACCTTGGGCCGATGCGGTCCCGGCGCCGCCAATCGGTGTGGGGGACAAGGCAGGTGCGATGAGCACGACGGAGGCGGTCAGAATGGCGGCTGCTGTGCCGATGAGCCCGCTGCGGAGTCGATCGAAGGTCACAAGATCAACAGCGTAGCGGCTGTTGCCGTCAGACCCGGCCGGCGACGAAGTTGGCGGCCTGCTGAACCAGGCCGGCAGACACGTAATCGTTGTGTGCGAACGGATTCCTGCCGCCCGAGCAGATGGGGTCGCCGTCCTTGCAGAGGTCGATGGCCCTACCGCCGAAAACCGAACTGGTCAGCGGATTGCTGAACTTCGTTGCGGGGTTGCCGAACACGGCTACCGCGGCGATGTTGGATTGCAGGCTTGCGGGCAGCGGGGTGGCCGAACCGATGTCGCCGATCTTGTTGCCCAGCGGCGGGATACCGGCCAGCATGTCCATCACTGCGGCGCCCTGCGAGTATCCGCCGAGCACGAGCTTCGTCGATGGGCACTGCTGCGACATCATGGCGATGCGGCTCTGGGCGTCACGGGCGCCGTCGGCTGCGGCCAGGAAGTCATAGGACGCCGGATAGTTGACCGCGTAAGAGCTGACGGTTTGACCGCCGACGAGTGGGCGCAGCGCACTGACGAATGCCGAGCCGGGCGTTCCGAGACCCGGTGTGTCGTCGGTTCCGCGCGCGAAGATGACCTCGATGTCGGGGCAGGCCGATGATTGGCTCGCGACGGGACCGGGGGCGTTGGCCGCGATCGGTCCTGGCGCCGGTCCCGGTCCGGGTACTCCGGGCTGATGGCCGGGCTGGGCCGGCGCCGACGGTGCGAGGACGAGCGTCGAGGCGGCGCAGACAACGGTCGCAGTGACCGCGGCCAGTCGTGACGACATGCGGAGCAAATTCACGTCGGCTATTTTTCCACATCGGGGGTGGTGGCAGCCAACCTCTTGGGATCGACGCTCGCGTCAATTATTGAGGTCAGCGGCCTGCGACAGAGTTCGACGGCACGGCATCGGGCAGCGTCACGTCGCCCGACTCCTCGCTGCGGTCACCCTGACGGGCGAGCGCCAGGCCCATCAGGACGATGGCTCCGCCGACGGCCTGCATCGTCGTCATCGCCTCGCCGAGAAGAATCCAGGCGGCCAGGACGGCGAACATCACCTCGGACAGGCCGACCAGTGAGGCGAACCGCGGCCGCAGCATCGAGATGCCCACGATGCCGAGCGTGTACGCGACCGCGGTGGCCACGACGCCCAGCGCGACGACGGGCACGACCCATGAGGTGGTCCATCCGGCGATGACGGTGTCGTTGGTCGTGAACGTGAGAGGCATGATGCCGACGACGCCCAGCAGCGTGACCGCGGCGGCACCGACCACCAGACCGGCTGCGGCCAGGGTGATGGGGTTGACGCCGTCGCTGTCCGCGGAACCGTTGCTCGCGTTGGCCGACATCACGAAGTAGCAGGCGGCGCACACCGCGGCGGCCAGTCCCCAGCCGACGCCGATCAGGTTGATATGGGCGCCACCGAAGCCGCCGGCATCAACAATCCCGAGCACCAACATGATTCCGGCCACCGCCAAGGCGACGCCGGCGAGCGTGACGTTGGTCGGCCTGCGACGCGTGGTCATCCAGACCCAGGCGACGACGATGATCGGCGCGGTGTACTCCAACAGCAACGCGACGCCGACGGACAGGTGCGCTACCGCGTTGTAGTAGAACAGCTGCGCGCCCGCGATCGGGATCGCGCCGTAGAGCACGACGGTCTTTGCGTGGCCCAGCGCCTCGCGGACCCAGCCGGGGCGCGCGAGCGTCGCGAAGACGGCCATCACCAGGGCGCCGCCTGCAAGGCGCGCGACCACAGCTGCCGTCGGGCTCCAGCCGGCTTCCATGAGCGCCTTGGCGAAAGGTCCGGATGACCCGAATGCGAACGCGGAGCCGACGGCGAACAGCAGGCCGAGCCGGAAATGGTCGACCGACGCGCGGGCCTGATTCGCGGTCACGGGTGCACCTCCGGCATGTAATGAGTAAAATCAACTTTGGTCATGACGCTAGCCGGGAGGGGGGTCAGGAGTCAAATGCTTTTCAGTCATGACACCGAGCTCACACTGCGGGCGGCATGTGTGCTGATCAACAGCGATCGGATCGACGGCGAGCAGCTTGGGAGCCTTGCGGAACTCGATGTCTATCTCGACGGTTTCGGCTGGACCGGCAGGCGCGACCGCGACGATGCCGAACTCGATTCGGTGCATCGCCTGCGGAAACGGCTCGGCATGATCTGGGCGGTCGCCGGCGACGAGGAACAAGCCGTTGGTCAGGTGAACGCTCTGCTGAGTGACACCGAGGCGTCACCGTGGCTGACCCGCCATCCGGAGATGCCGGAGTGGCATCTGCACCTCGCGTCCGTGCACGATCCGCTCTGGCAGCGGATGGGTGCGGAAATGGCCATGGCGCTGGCCGACCTGATTCGTATCGGAGAGCTGCGCCGCCTCAAAATCTGCGCGGCGTCCGATTGCGACGCGGTGCTGGTGGACCTTTCGCGAAATCGCTCAGGGAAGTTCTGCGACACCGGTAACTGCGGCAACCGTCAACACGTCGCGGCTTATCGGGAGCGCCGCGCGAAAGAGAATTAGGGCGAGGGTGTGTCGCCGATCGAGAACAGCGACTTCGTTTCGGGTTGCGCCAACGGATCGTGTGTGACGCGACCCATCAGGTCGAGATGCGCGGAACCGACTGGAGGTGTCGCGCCTAAGTATCGAGACAATTCGCCGATTTTGCCCATGTCTTGAACTAGCGAAATGGTTTGCCTCTGGGGCGGTTCCAATTCACTCCGTCTCACAAGTTGAATTCCCGGGCTGTCCGCGGGTATGTCCGTGGGATTCTGGCTGACGTCTACTTTGTAGGTCGTTTTTTCTGACTTTGGTGGCCAGGATGGGGGGGTCGAGTCGTTGCTGACTAAGACTCCGAGGGGGCCCCTCGCCAGGTCGGGCTTGGGAGGCGGCGTGATCGGATTTTGGGGCCGCACAGGAGGAGCTTGACCACTCCCACTGGCGTTGGCGGGTGGTGTTGGCGGCGGCTGCGACACTCCAGGCTGTCCCGCGGCCATCTGCTCGAGGCGCTGCCGCCATTCTTGAAGAGAGCTGAACAGCTGCTGCGTGTAATCACCCGGCATGGACGACGTTGGCGCGCTGGGCGGCATCGGCGGCATCGCGGACGGAGCGGCCAGCGAGGAAAGTCCTGCCGCCATCGTCGTCCACTGCTGAAGCAAATGTTGCCAAGCCTGGAGATAGGCGAACATCTGCTGGTTGTAATCAGTTGTGGGCGTGAACATTTGTTGACCTCCTAAGAGATGGGGGATCGGGGGCACGGCCGGGGTGTCCAGCGGATGGGGCAACGACTGTTGACACAGTTGTGTGTCGAGTATGCGCAAAGGGCGCGTATCGGCCGGCTCGCGGTTCTCGATGTCGAATACGTAGCAGTAGTCACCCGCAGGTGTCGGCATCCTGACGGGACTCGAAAGGCCTTGATCGAGAAAGCCGTAGGGAAACTCCCAGTCGAGTGACGTCATCTGCTCTCGACGATCGAGGCCACCCGATTCAACCCAAATGTAGTGGTCGAGAATTGCATTGACGGCATGGCGCCCTGACTCGCACGCGGACTCCATCGACGTCACCCGCGTGAACGTCTTAGTCCACGTACCCGCGAAGACCACCGAATTGTTGTGCACCTGATAACCGCCGTGGCGGGCCTGCCAGACGTTCCACTGCTCGAGATCCTCGAGCCACACGTCCTCGGGCGGCACGTCGATCAAGGAGGATCCGTGCGGGTTCCATGGTTCGGCGCCTGGCCGATTACTCCAATCTCCCACGATGGGAACGAGATACGGTGATTCGTTGCGAAGTACGCGACCTTGGCCTTGGCCGGGGCCGCCAGACATGATCAGGCTGCGATCGAGCGCGTACCAGGCGGGACACGGCATGACCTTGTCGCCGGCGGATTCGGCATCGTCGCTCGTGAGCGCCGAGACAATCTGGCGCCACACCTCCGCGGCGATTTCGTCGGCCGTGCAGTCGCGCGCCGCCTTACCTCGGCCGAACTCGTCGACCAGGTGACGGGAGGGCGTATTGAAATCGCCGATGTCGACTGAGAGCACCGAGATGTGGCCGTCGGGGTCCAAGACCCTTTGCGCCTCCCATAATCCGCTCTGGTTTATGGACGACAACGCCCATTCCGTGCTGGTCAGCAAGAGGTGTCCGCGAAGCAACTGAAATTCCGTGTCGAAGTAGTACTGGATACCGCACAGCGTTTGGAACCGATCCCACGGCACCCGTCCCATCTCGTCCATCGAATAGGGATCCCGCCGCTGCCGGGGACGGGTCATGACGGGTTGCAGCGGCCCGTCGGGCGGCGGAGGCAGGGTGGTGAAACCATCGAGGCCCGCCACAGCGCCGCCGGTGCCCGCCGCGCGCAGCGGCGCGGTGATGTATTCAGCGCCCGGGGCGTCGACGGCCACGACCGTGTAGTCCGGAGCCACCCGGGTCCCGTCGGCCAGTGTGATCTGCGCCCGGGGCCGCAGATGCGGTGGCTGGGTCGGGTCGATCGCCGGTGGGTCGAGGCGAGCCGCCGCATTGTGAACGAAGCTGACGCCGAGCGCGTCGAGGTAGCGGTACCAGTGGTCCAGCCACGCTTCGCTGGTAGGGCCGTTGAGCACGCCGTCGGCCTTGTTGTCACGGCGGTCCATGTTCAGGTACAGCTGGAGATAAGTGCTCATGTTGGTGCGTGCGTCGCCCCAGAATGAATCGAGAGCGACCAGGATTCTTGGCATTTGACGCAACATGGCGTCGCAACGTGGGGTGTAGGGGAACCGGTTGGTCCCGGTCTTGCTGTCGTATCCGACCAAGTAGTCGTAAGCGGATATGTTCTGCAGTTCCTCCGCGCGGCGCAAAGGGCTCGTGGTCAGGTAGTGGACGAGCCTGCCCAGATAGGTGGCGATGTCGCGCGCGGTGAAGCCGAGTATCGCGAGTTCTTTGAGGATTCCCAGAACCTCGCCGGGGCTGCGCGGGAGCTCGCTGGGGAAGACCAGCGTCGGCTGGTTTTCGACCGTGATGCCCTTGGTGACGACCCGCCGGACGTTGTCATAAACCGTCCGTGAAGTTGGTGTCCAGCAGGGAGTGCCGCCGCTGTTCTGTGTCTGTTGATAGACGGGGATGCGCTGGAACAGGTCCCAGATGTGTAGGTAGAACGCCGGGAAGAAGCGAAAACCGTGTTCGCCCGCGACCGCTCGTCGTGGGGCACATGGCCGGCCCAGTCGACCGGGGAACGGACGCAGCTCTGCGTGGCTTCCGTCGTGCGTGCCTACTGTCGAATACTGAGAGGCGGCAAGACCGCCGAGTTTGATCGGCGGATAAGTTCCTGTCGGTGAGGATCCCAGCCCGTTGCGTTCATCCTTTTTTGACTCGTAGACCGTGACGACGAAGCCGCGCTCTGCGAGTTCATGCGCTGCGGTGAGTCCGGCGATCCCACCGCCGAGCACCGCTACGGTGGGGCGTCGTTGGTGTGACGCCGGCGTCGTGATGCGCTCGGTCATGTTGCTCCCGAGCGAAGTTCGGTCAGCAGGGCGGGCTGCGAGGGTGCTCGGACTGCCGCGTGGACATACGCGCGCAGCGATTCGTGCGCACGCTGGATGTCATCGAGTGAACCGCGAACGGATATTGTGCCCGCCTCAACGGAATCGCCAAGCCCCACCCGAGCGTCGACAAGATCGAGGATTGCGGCTCGGGACGTGCCGATCCTGACACCGGCCGTCTGCGCTTCACCATCCGACACGTCGAGTCGGCCGCCGCCGCGTAGTGAAAACACCTCGCCGTCGACGTCGAGTTCGACGACCATCGGGCCGAGCTCTGCGGCCAACAAGTGATAACTGTCGGGCACCTCGTCCTCCAGGTGCTCGATCGAGCGCCGCAATAGCGACGAAATTCGCTCAGCCATTGAGGAACTCGAATACGCCAGTGCCGACGAAATCGAAGGGTTCATCGTTGATTATCCCACTTACGCGCGTGGTACCACCCGCTTCACAAAGCACGGTCGATCGATCGAGGTGCACCTCGCTCGGCTGCGCCAGACGGGCATAAGATCGCGAGCGGAACTCAGCATGCACGGTATCGCCGCCCCGCGTCGATGTGATGGTCAAACGTTCGGGCACACCGGGTACATCGCCGTCGAGCAGCAGGCGCATCGGGGGTGGCAGGGTGCAGCCGGCCGCGCGGGCGAGCCGACCTTCCGAGTGTGTCTGCACCGCTGCGTGCCGGAATATTGCGGCGGGCTCGTCGTGGTGCCAGACGTAGAGCGCCTGGGAAAGGCAGCGCAGCCGATCTCGGTCCGTCGTCTGCAGAAACACCATCGACCATGGGTTTCCGGGCTCGGCGGGCAGTAGGGTGCCCCATACCCAGCCGAAGTCGTCGCCCCATCGGAACCGACCCCAGTTGTGGTCGTGATAGGCGAGTTCGTCGTCCAAACGATGCTCCCGGCCACCGATGCGTAGCCATCCCTGCGCGCGCAGCCTCGGCACGAAGAGCCAGTTGATCCGCCCCTCGCCCAGCGGCTGGTTGCGAACCACGAACGGCTTGCTCGTCGGGGTGAAGCGCAACTCACCCTGGATATCGTTGTCGGGCAGATCAATTGCCACGCGATAACCATTACGGTCGATCATCATCCGATTGCCGCCGATGGTCAGTTCACCCAGATCGGCTGAGGTATTCAGCGCGTGCTCATCGAATCGCTCGATCGCACCGGTCCAGTCGTCGTCGTGAGCGATCACGATCACGCGCGGCGCAAGCCGAGATTGGCCCTCGCCGAAGCTTTCATTGTTCAGGCTGAAATTGATCAGGAGTCGGACGTCTCGGCCATGGACCACGAAGTGATGCCATTCCTTGAAGTCCGTCGGTCGGGCGTTTGCCACCACCGGGGCGCGGAGGAAGTCGTTGCGTGCGAGCAGCGCGCTCATCGCAGCCACCGAGTGATCGGCGCAGCTGACGGATCTGCGACTGAGTTCTGTTGTTTCGCAGGACGATTAGCGAGTCGCTCGACCGCCGCGCCGACGCTTGCAAGTCCCAGTAGGGCGTACACGAAGTCGTCCGGATCGCGATGCGGACCTGAGGTGCGATCGCCTTCGGTGGCCAGCTGCCTAACGACACGGCCTAGTCCCGCCAGACCAACCAGATAGCCGATGAAGTTGCTCTGATCTGTGAGTGCTTCGCGTGGGTCGGTGAGGGTCATGCGAACCCCTCGGGCCGCAGGCGAGCGAGGACGGAGTCGTCGAGGCCGTGCCCAATCACAGCGTCGGCCAACAGGTCTGCCCATGCGTCTGGGGCGGCATTCGGCTCGGCGGGGCCGTCGAGAACGTTGAGGCTCACCATCTCCCAGGCGCGCCGCAAATTCTCCACTGCCTCGGAGGCGATCAACGCGTCCCGTAGTCGCGACCCGCGGGGTGTGTCGGCGTAGCGCTGGCCTTCGGCAACGAGTAGGTCGTGCAGTCGTCGAGCGGCCGCGGGGTTGCCAAGGACGGCGCGGCGCGCGCCGAGAAGCAGATCGACCGCGGATCGCTCGGTGTCACTTGCTTCCTCCGACAGGGTCGGCCGTAGCTGCGGGGCTTCTTGGTCGATCACGTCGAGTGTGAGCTCGCGGATTCGTTCGAGCTCCGCGAGCATGCCGAGCAATGCTTCGGGCGTCATCGGGTCCGCCCGTGCACGTAGTCGACCAGGTCGGCAAGCATGTCTCGGTGTCGACTGCGCGGGAACCAGTCGAGGCCCACCAGCGCAGTGGATGCCTTTCGGGCATGCCAGGCGGCGACATCCCGCGCATGCTTGAGCGAGCCGATCCGGTTCATCAACTCGTAGAGCCATTGAACGTCGTTGAGGCTCTTGGACTCCGAACGACGATGGCCGTGTAGCTGAGTCTCGATTTCGGCCCGGCCCACCTGGGACAGTTGCCCGCGAGCCGTGAGTCGATCCAGCAATTCGGTCAGCTCCAGTTCGCCATCCGAGCCCGGTCGGCGCTTGGCCAGAATCGCGACCGCGTGTTCTCGATCGTCCGGTTCGGCACATCGCAGGGTGTGCAACAGCATCAAAGTTCGTTTGCCTTCCCAGAGGTCGCCGCCGATCTCCTTGCCGTACTCCTCCGGGTCCCCCCGCAGGTTCAGCAAGTCGTCCGTGATCTGAAAGGCGGCGCCGAGGTGGCGGCCGAGTGCCTCCAATGGGGCCATCACCTCGGGGGCGGCACCCGCTGCGATCGCACCGGCCTGCAACGGCGTGATGAACGAATACCAGCTTGTCTTGAGTTCCACCATCCTGAGGTAGTCGTCGTCATCGAGCCGCCAGGTGTTGGATCGGATCCACTCGAGCTCCAACGCCTGGCCATCGACGGTGAGGCGGGTCATCTTGGCGATGGCCCGCAGTATCCGCAGGGCGGGTCCGAGCCCCACCCGCTCGACATTGTCCAGCAGCGGTTGCAGTGACAGGGACAGCATCGCGTCGCCGACGTTCACAGCGATCGGTACGCCGTGGTCGACGTGGAGCGTGGGTTTCCCTCGCCGCCACCATGATTCGTCCTCGATGTCGTCGTGGATCAGGAACGCGTTGTGGTACAGCTCGAGCGTCGCTGCGGTTGGAAGGACTGCTTCGAGGTGGCCGCCGAGGCCGAGGCAGGTCGCGATGCTCAGTGCCGGCCGCAGTGCCTTTCCGCCGCGCATGGGGTAGTCGAGGATGAGGTCGTGTAGACCGTTCGTACCGTGTGCACCCGGCCCGTACAGCCGTTCGATCTCGCCGTCACAGGATTCCTTGCACAGTGCAAGATAGTCGTCCAGCGGATTGCAAGCCGTCGTGATCGCACCGCCTAGTCGATCAGGGATTGTGGATATTGACGAGGCCGTTGGCATCCGTGATCCTCAGTGCATATCGGATCCGCGCGGTGAACTGTACGTTGCCCCCGGCGGTCTCACCGTCGATCTCCAGACTGGGCGGGAGGCTGACTGCGATGTCCACCGGCTCTTCTCCGGGTGACGCTTCGGGTGCCGCGCCTTGGGGGATCCGTCGTCGGCGGCCGATCGCAACCAACCGCGTGCTGGCATCGGCTGGGTCGAGGACCGATGTCCGATGCAGGGCATTGATGTTCCCTGCTTCGAGTAGCTCCTTGAGGATTGGGGTTGTACCGGAAAACTGGGTGAGCTTCAGGAGGCCCGCCGTGTTGGCGATCAGGCACGACGGTGCGCGATACCCGGCATCCTCGACCTTTGCCCGGGCGTTGATCAGCTGGTCCTGCAGATTCTGGAGGGTGTTATTGGTCCCCAGACTTGCGGCGGCGCCCGTGTAGAGGTCCGGAAGGATGTCGTCGTCAAATTCCTTCGCGAGCTTCCTGGCGACTGCCATCACTTCGGTGAGTAGCGCGTCGGGAGTCGGCCCATTCGCCTGTGCCAGCGATACGTCGAATATCTCTTCCTGCGATGTCATCGGAATGAAGCCGGGCGGGGCGAATTTGCCGTCCGCGACCCTGATCTGACCGGGGTCACCGGTATTCCAATACGGGATCGCTTGCCAGGCAATGCTGCACTGCTCGAACGTCTCCATTACCGCTTGGTTGGCCAGGGCCAATCGGTCTGCGCTCAGATACATGCCTGCCACCCCTCGACGGCTCCCGAACTTCCGCTCAGATCATGGCAGAGATGACCACCACCTGCGCAGAAACTCCGCTGATGTCTGGAAGTGGGGTAGTGCACTACTTGTTCGATAGTGCGATGTCTTGACCAGGGGTCATCTCCCCGCGCGCCACCGCGTCGCAGTGGGCCAGGTGCAGTGGTGCGACAGGGTCATCGGGTAGCAACTCGCGGCACCGTTCGAAGGCAGCGCGCGCCCCGTCAACGTCACCAGCATCAAAGAGGGCAAACGCTTCGTCGAACGCGGGCTGCGCCGCGCGCTTCGTCGCGCGCAACGAGGCCGAATCCTCGTCGTACACCTCGTAAATAGTCACCGGCCGGCGCCGGTTGACCACCATGACCCGCTCCATGCGACGGACGTCGAAATGTGCCGATTCAGCGAGGCGCTTATACGTGCGATCGGAAATGAGTAGCGCCGAGCCGTAGCGCTTATTGGTGCTCTCGACGCGTGCCGCCAGGTTCACCGCGTCGCCAATGATGGTCAGCACCATGCGGTTCACTCCACCAACAAGCCCGACCGCGATCGCGCCGGTATTGATGCCGATGCCCGCCCGCAACTCCATCGATCCCAGCGCCTTGCGTTCCTGGTTGTGCTCCCGCATCGAGCGAAGCATGGCCAGTCCCGCCCTTACCGCGTCGGGCTCGGACTCGAAGACGGCGACGATTTCGTCCCCGCGGACATCCTGGATCATGCCGTTGTAGCTGATGATCGGGAGCTCGACCGCGCGTAGAAAGCCCATCGCCAAATTGCCGGCCTCGGCGACGTCCATGTCCTCGAGCATCGTTGTATAACCCCGGATATCGCTGATGAGCACCGTCATCTCGCGTTCGACGCGGTATCCGCTGCGGACCCGGCGCAGGTCGTCGATGTCGAGGATGCGCAGCAATTCGTTGGGTACGAACCTCGACTGAACATCCATCAGCGACTGTCGGTGCTCGTCGGCGGCCCGCAGTCGAGCCTCCAGTTGAAGGTTCCACAGGGGTGCGGCGGCTTGAGCGCTCAGGAAGGCGACCGCCTGCTCGTGCCCGGCACCGAAATTCCTGCCTGACTCGCCCTGCTCGGCATAGATCACGCCAATCATCCTGTCCTGCACCGTTATCGGGACGGCGAGGATCGACGGCTTAGCGGTCAGACCTGACGGATGGTCAGCGGTGACGATGACCGGCGCGCCGTTGTCGACCACGCGGCGCACGACCTCCCTGTCATAGGGCACCTCGGTCCACGGCCCGTCCACAATCGAGATGTCGCCGTGGTCGTTGATGGCGCGGACCGACAGGTTCTCCGCGTCACCGGTGAGGAACAGAACGCGACCTGCGCCCGTCGTATCCGCCACCGTGCCCAGAATGATGTTCGCCAACCCGTCGGGGGTCCGCGCGCCCGACAGCGCGTGCAGTAGCTGATGCGCGCCGACGGGGTCGATCCCGGCCGAATCCGTCGTCAGGTCGCGTCGGAGAAGCCATGGGTGTTCCCGTGCAAGGAAGTCCGTGCGGACTGTGTACCCCAGGTTCAGCCAGCGCTGGTACGCCGAACGCAGCATGTGCTCGGCAAGCGTCGTACGCCCGATCTCGGCGTAGAGGGTGGCGGCCTCCTCGTGCGCGCGCGCACTCATCGCGGGAAGCTGGTTTCGCTCGGCGAGCTCGATCGCTTCGTGAATGTGTCCCTCCGCCTTGGCGGATTGACCGTGCGCCCGTGCCCACGCCCCCTGGATCAGGGCATACGGCGCCGCGTAGTTCTCCGGGGCGCCCACGGCCCACTTGCGATGCAACGACAATGCGCGTCGTACGAAGCCGGCCGTGGAACGGTCCCGCGGCGCGCTATGGATCATGCTGAGGGCGCCGACAAGGTAGACCAGCTGCGACGCCGTGGTGCCGTCCAGACCGCCGAGATACTCGATGGCCTCTGGCGTGGCGGCGGCCGCGCCGACGTGATCGCCGGACCAGAAGTGCACTCCTTGCTTCGCCGCCGCGCCAACGCCGAGGGTCACCTCGTCGCCCTCGAGGCGGGCGGCAGGCAGCACGTCCCGCTCGTCGTAGCCGCTCTCGCCGGCAAGGAGAAAGGGATCGGCGCTGCGGCCCATCAGGTTGAGGCATAGCTGTTGCATGGCCTGGCACAGAGAACTCGAAACGGGCTGGGAGCGGATGTGGGGGATCAGCGAGCTGGCGAGTGCGTCGATCTCCGCCAGCGGACGTCCGACCCAAAACGAGTGCGAGAGCAGGACCGCGGCCAGCAGCCCGGCGTTCTCCTGGTCGCCTTGGTCGAGCGCCTCCTCCACGGCGTCACGCAGAGGCCCCAGGCCGTCGCGGATCGGGTGGCGCCAGTGGTTGATGTAGTCCAGGTGCATGAACACCGTCTGCGGCCGCGCCTCGCGGAACTCCGGGCGCTCGGCAAGCTGCATGCCCACTTCGCCGAAACGCTGGCTCCCCGCGTGGTCACCGGTCAGCACGAGGACGATCCCGTAACCGGTGATGACCAGCGGTGAGGAAGGTGTGTGGCCGTAGGCCAACGTGAGATCGAGTTGCTTTCGTACCAGCAGCGGCAGGAGATTGGGCCGGACGAGGACCGCCATGTTGCACAGCTCGGCAAGAATCGGGTGGAGCGCGACGACCCGCTCGTCATCGCAGTGCGCCAGCGCCAACAGCCGTTCGTTGCTCCAGCGGCGCATCGTCAGCTTCATCCGGACCACCGCGTTGCCCATGCGCGGCTTTCCCGCGTCAGTGGCGACCCGTTCGCCGAGTTCGTCGAGCGCTTGGAGCCCGATTTCGAGCGCTTCCCGGAGACGGTTCTCGACGACCCGCCCCTTCAGCCGCAGGTAGGCTAGCCGGGCGCGGTCGGCGGGCTCGTGGAGGTACCCCTCGGCCTCGTCGAGAAGCGCATTGAGCGCGGGCACGTCGCCGACCAGTAACGCGGCGTGGGCGGCGTCGAGCTGTAGTTCCCGAGTCAGCGCAAAGTGTGAGTCCCACCGGTTTGTGCCGAGCAGATCCAGAGCGTTCCGGCTGTATCCGAGGGCCAACGGAAAAGAGGTCTGGGCCCGGGCCTTTCGTGCTGCGCGCCGCACCACCTCGACGAACCTGGTGCGTTCGACGTCGTCGGGCAGCTCCAGGCCGCCGATGCCGACGTGGCGGGCGGCCTCGAATACGCGGTCGTCGCCGAGCTCGACAAGCCGTCGTCCGATACGGAGGTGAACGACGCATGCTTCGGCATCGGAGAGCCCCGCGCGCGCCGTCTCGGTGACGCGGTCGTGGCTGAATCGGTAGCGGGCATCGCGGCTGATCGCGTTGGTGATGCGCTGGCCGTTGGCGTCGAGCGCCTCGAGCAAGCGAAGTTCGAGGCATGCCCATAGGGCGTGAGCCACGACGTCTGGGGACTTCGCGGCCGCGGCCGTGGCGTCGTCGAGGTCGAACTCTCCACCGATGCACGACAGCGAACCCAACACCTCGCGGTCGGTTGGACCGAGTTGGTCGAGGTAGCGGCCGAGGAACTCAGCGGTCGTGGCGGATACCTCGATCGACGTGAGTACGCGCAAGTCCCATCTCGGATGGCCGTCTCGACCGAGCGGGATGAGCGCGCCTTCGCGTTGCGCGCGGTGCAGCAGCTGACGAACCTGCAGCGGGTTGCCGCGGGTCCGGTGGTGGAACTCCGCGGCCACGTCGCCCAACTCCACGCTCTGCCCGCATACTTCGGCGAGCAGCTCCTTGACGTCCGCGAGCGCCAGCGGTTCGAGCTCAATGGTGTTGAGGCGTGCCGATTTGATGCCGGCCGCGTCGGCATCGAACTCACCCGCGCGATGGGTACCGACGACCAGGACGTTGCGCAGCGACACCGTCAACAGCTCGGACAGCATCAGCAAGGTGTCTCGGTCGGCCCACTGCAGGTCATCGATCGCCAGCACCACAGGGCGGTAGGACGCCGTGGTCGACACCAATCGGATCGCGGCGCGATGCAAGCGGCGGCGAGCATCCGCTGCATCGAGTTCGGCATCGCCGGAGGGGTCCCCGAGTAACGGCGCGAGTTCGGGCACGAGCTCGGAGAGGACGCCGGCAAACCCCGACATCTTGTCGACGAGATCGGCGCGCCAGTTTTCGCGCTCGGCCGGGCCGGTGGCCTCCATGGTGCCGACAATCGAGCTGAGCGCGTCTGCCAGCGCCGAGTACGGCGCTGGTGCACCATCCCGACATCTTCCGTATGCAAAGACACAGTTGCGCTGCGCGGCGTCGGCGCCGAAGGCCTGCATGAGCGTCGACTTACCGACTCCGGAAACCCCGCTGAGCAGGGCACATTCGCCACCCGCGCGGGCGGCCGAATCGATGGCGGATCGGAGTTGGGTGAGTTCCTGCTTTCGGCCGACCATCCGACCGTCGAGGTCGAGCAATGGAGCGGTCATGGCGGGGGGCACACCGTCTCACGCGCCGTCCTGGAAACGGCGCGGCAATGGGATCGCAAGGCGTACATACCTGGTGACCCTCCCAACCGCCAGTAGTTGCCCCATGTTAGTTAGTCGCTCTGCGATACGCCTGCGATAAGACAATCCCGTCGGCCCCGAAAATCGGTGACATAGCGGCCCATCACCGGCCATTAGGCTGACTGCGGGGGAGGGATGGCTGGGCAATCAACGAATAGGCTGCAGGTCAGCGGATATCGCTTCCTGGCGCGTCGGATGGCACACGCACTGGTACGAGGCGATGTTCGCATGCACGACGATCCGCTACGCGCACAGTCGCTTTCACTGGCTGCCGGGTGTGTGCTGGCGGCGATCACGGTCGCGGTGTGTGCGATCCTCGCGTTCCTGCAGCCAAGTGGGAATGTCGGCGGCGCGGAGGTCGTCATGGCCCGCGAATCCGGCGCGCTGTATGTGCGCATCGGCGACACCATGCACCCCACCTTCAATATCGCCTCCGCACGGCTGATCACCGGGGTGGCCGGCAAACCCGAACTCGTCAGCACCTCGGCACTGAACCGAGCCAAGCGAGGGCCCATGGTCGGCATTCCCGGAGCCCCGGACATGATCGGCGCACCACTCGACGACACTGAATCGGCGTGGGCGGTCTGCGAAGATGCCGACTCGCGAACCACCGTCATGATGGGTCGCCCACCCGCACAACTGGATTCGGGGAAGAGTGCGCTCGTCACTCCACGAGGTGAGAGCGCGGCGACGACCTACCTGCTGTACGAAGGGCGCCGAGCCCGGGTGGACCTGCGGAACCACGCGATTGTCCGCGCGCTCAGGCTCGACGGCGTTGCGCCCCGGCAGGTTTCGCGTGCACTGCTCGACGTTCTACCCGAGGCGCCGGAGATCACCGCCCCTGCCATCGCTCGGGATGGCGACTCACCGTCTGTGCTTCCTGGGGTGTCGGTAGGCACCGTGGTGCGACTGACCCGCGCCGGATCCACGGAGTATTACGTCGCGCTCGCGGCCGGTGTTCAACGAGTCGGCGAGGCCGCGGCAGATCTCATCCGATTCACCTACCCGAGTCGACGTGATATCGCCAGCGTGGCTCAGGATCTCATCGGCCGAGCGCCGATCGTCGACGATCTTCCGGTCACCACCTTCCCCGACCGCGGTGGCGCTGACGAGAGTCCGGTGCTCTGTGCGCAATCGGAAGCGGTCTTGGTGGGTGACTCGCTGCCGTCCGACGACGATGCGGGCGTGCAGCTGGCGCAGGGCGACGACGCAGGCCCACGTGTCGACCGCTTCGCGATGCCGCCGGGGCGAAGCGCATTCGTGCGTGCCACAAGTGTGTCCGGCGACAGCGCAACGACAGGAGCGCTGTTCTTCGTCAACGACTCCGGAGTGCTGTTCGGCGTACGTGACACGGATGCGGCCACCCGCCTGGGGCTGACCAACCCGGTGCCCGCTCCATGGGCTCTGCTTGCTCAACTACCGCGCGGCCCCGAACTCAGCATCGAGGCTGCATCAGTCGGGCGGGACAGCGTCGGTCCGTCGGCGTAGCCGAGTCGCCGACGCCGCCATCGCCACCATTGCGATTGACGCGGTGACGCAGACCGCGGCAGCACGCATTGCGAAGTCTGCGGACGGTTCGGGCGGCCCGGACGGGGGAATCGCCGTCGGTTGCGACGCGTTAGAGCGTCGTCCCGGTTCAGAACCCGGGCCTGCGCTCACCGCGGCCACCGCGTCGACGGTCCCGTGGCCGACGGTGGGATCCCAGCCCGCCGTCGGCCCGTGCGCGGTGTCTTCGATGCGTTGCATGACCTGTCGCGCAGTCAGTTCGGGTGATCGCGACCGCACCAGCGCGACGATTCCGCTCACGACCGGTGCGGCATAACTCGTGCCAGAGATCGGTGACTCATCACCGCTTGTCGCGAGCCGGTCGATCAATCCCTCGCCGTCGGGGTCCAATGACACGACGTCTTCGGCTATCGCGGCGACGTCGACCCACGGTCCTGCGAGGCTGAACGAAGAAGGGCTGCCGTCGCGGCCCACCGAGCCCACCGTGAGCACGTAATCGTCATACCAGCCGGGTGTCACCACCGTATTCACGTTGGACCAGTCGGGGCTGCCTGGTCTGAGGGGATCGGTCGTCGGATTCTGTTCGGGGCACTGGCCGGCCGACCCCACGTTCCCGGCGGCGGCCACCACCACTGCGTTCTTGACGTCGACCGCGTAAGCCAGCGCCGCACCGAGGGCGCGGTCATCCAGGACGTCATCGGCGGCCAGGCAGGCGACGGTCGACAGGTTGATCACCGTCGCACCCATGTCGGCCGCGGTGCGTACGGCCATCGCGAGGGTGTCGACATCGCCGAACCCTAGCCCGAACGGATCATCAGCTGCCCGGAACTTGTTGCTGGACTGACGGATACCGATGATCGTGGCGTCGGGTGCGATGCCGCTGAATGCGCCGTCCGTGTCGGGCGAGGCGCCGATGATGCCGGCGACAATCGTGCCGTGGCCGTCGCAGTCCGCAGTGCCGTCACCGGATGACACATAGTCGCCGCCGGGGACGAGGCGGGGGAGCAGGCGGTGTCGCGATACTCCGGTGTCGATGACCGCGATCGTTTGGCCCGCGCCGCGCGTGAGTGGCCAGACATACGGTAAGCGGAGAGCTCTCAGCGGTCCGTCGGCCGGGCTCTCGACGCGAATGGTGCCGCCGGCACATTGCCCCTGCTGTTCGGTGAGCTGCGGAGGTGCGGGAGATCCCGGCTTGGGCAGTATCGACATATCGACGGCCGGTGGTGTCACCGCGGCAGAGGCCGGCGCGGTCCACAGCGGCCAGACCGCAAGCGCGCTGGCGGCGACAAGTCGTGCGACCGTCGTCATATGAGATTCATTCCCCGCGCCCAGCCGTAGATCCCCCCGACCCAGCAGGCCATGGGGATGACTGCCGCGATCGCGACGCACTCGATGACCTCGACGGTGCGCAGCGCGATCGGACTCACCGTCGGCCTGACGATGCCGCCCAGTGCGGCGGCACCCATGGACACGGCAAGCACACTGGCCACATGCGCGTGGGCCGGTGCGGCAACCGCGGCCGCAGCGAACCCCGCGAGGAGACAGAGCACTCCAGCGCCTGCGAGGCTCGCGCGGCGGGTCGCATCGACATGGGTGCGCACGCGCAGCAGCAGCACCAATGCGACGATCGCGATGAAGGACGTCCCGCGGAGCGCCGAGCCCGCATCACAGACCTCCGCGACGACAACCGCTATCGCACCGAGGGCAGCGGCCGCCGACGATCCCGCCACCAGTCCAGTCAATGTTTGGTGACAACGCCTGACGTTGGGCGCGGTGTCTGGTGTGATACCGGTGAAAGCCATCGCCAGCCTGGGCGTGAAACCCAGCGTGGCGAGGGACAGGCCGACGACCATCGCGCCGCCCGCGCTCAGCTGCAGACGCCACGACACGGCAGCGGCCGCGGTGGCCGACACCAGCACGGCCAGTGTGGCTATCGCCGTCAAACATGTTCTGCCGCTGGTCGTCACACGCAGCAGGAGAATCGCTACAGCGAAAATGGTCGCGGATGCCAGCAGGAGGCCGGCTACCGCCGTGCTTGTCCGCACCGTCAGAAATCCGGTAGCCCCCGCGTAGAGCACCGTGATCATACTCAGCGTGACGCATATCAGGGGGTCGCCGCGTAGCCGCGGAATGACGACCGCCCCGACCCCGGCGGCGACCGCCAGGCACGCGCCGACGACGATGCGGCTGCTCATCGCGACGCCCGCTGCCGGCCAAGCCAACGCCGCCGCACCGCAGCCGCCGAGCAGCACGCACGCGATGGCGGGAAGCATCCGCGGCGCGGTAGTTCGGTCCGCCGCCACGGCGTGGCAGGGGTCGCACGGGGACCATTCGGCCGGCGCGGGCTCGGTTGTCGTCAGTATCAACAGGTCACCGTCGCGAACGTCGTTGTCGTTCAGGGATTCCGACTCGGTCATCGGAGGTTCGCCGAGCTTCGACAACACCCAGTCGAGGCCTGGTTCCTGCGTGCCATCGCGGTGGACGAGATCGACGATCTGCGGGACGAGCTCACCGACGCTCACATCAGCCGGCAGCGCCAGGTCGACCGCACGATGTGCGTCGTCGGTGCAGGACGCCACGGTCAGCCGACACAGCGAATCTGGCATCAAGTCCCCCTTCACCCGGCCGCGTCAACCGTAACTGCCTCCGCGGGAACGCGATCGCGCCAATTCGATCGGCTGGGGATGGAACCGGAATCACCGCTACGACGTCCATTGTTCGATGGAATTCGTACGTCAGCCGCGCGTGCCGCCGCCGCCCTTGCCCGATGGCGCCGTCGTCCTCGAAGCTCCACCGCGGATCCCGGCGCCGACGCCGCTGAACCCGCTCGCCCGCCTCCTGCCGCTGGCCATGCTCGTCGCGGCCGTCGGAATGATGGCGGTCTATTTCACGTCGAGTGGGCAGTCGATGCGCAACCCGATGTACATGTTCTTCCCCGTGATGATGTTGACGTCGGTGCTCGGGTCGCTGGTCTACGGCGCCAGGGGAACCAACACCACTGCCGAGATCAACCGGGGTCGGCAGAAGTACCTCGACTACCTCGACTCCGTCGACCGTCAGGCCGGCGGCGCTGCCGATGCGCAACGCGAGTCACTGCGGTGGCGCCACCCTGAACCCGGCGCGCTGTGGACCCTGACGGGTAGCGGACGGATGTGGGAGCGAACACCGGATGACCCGGATTACTGCGTCATCCGGGTGGGGATGGGTGAGCAACCCCTGTCGACCGCGTTGGCCGAGCCGAAACTCGACGGCACCGACGAGCAGGATCCCGTCGCGGTCGGCGCGGTACGGCGGCTGATCGGGTGCCGGTCAGTCGTGGCCGATGTGCCGATCACGCTGGCGCTGCGCAGGTTTTCGGCGATCACCCTTGACGGTGACGCAGAGGTGGCACGGGCATTCCTCCGAGCCCTCATATGTCAGCTCGCGGTCTTTCACGGCCCGGACGACGTCGCCATTGTCGCTGATCCGAAAGATGAATGGGATTGGCTGAAATGGCTTCCGCACCAGCGGCACTCGTGCGCTGGTGCACCCCGACGTGACATCGTGAGAATCCTGGACCGCCCAGAAGGGTTTGAACTTCAGACAGAAGCATCACCGGATGTCGTCGCGATTGGAGAGCGGCTGCAGCTGCGCGTCACCGAGGAAGCCCTGGTCGTCCGCGGGCGGGGTGACGAAGAGGTGCATGCGAGGCCTGATCTGTTGACGGAGGCACAGGCGACGGCGTGCGCTCGACGTCTCGCCCGCAATCGGCTCACCACCGCAGCGGCAACCGATGCCGAGAAGCGAGGGATCGACTGGATGGATCTGATGAGTATCGGAGAGATCGATCCCGAGAAGCTCTGGCGGGCAAGCGGCGACGGACGCATCGTGCCGGTTCCGATCGGGGTCGCGGACAACGGAACCTGCGTACTTCTCGACATCAACGAGGCAGCGCGAAATGGCATGGGTCCGCACGGATTATGTGTGGGCGCAACGGGATCTGGTAAGTCTGAGCTGCTGCGCACGCTGGCGCTGGGGATGATCGCGTCTCACCCGCCGGATGCCCTCAACCTCATCCTCGTGGACTTCAAGGGCGGTGCGACATTCTTCGGTATGGAGCGCGCCAGGCACGTCGGTGCCGTCATCACCAACCTGGCGGGTGAAGCACACCTCGTCAGCCGGATGAATGACGCGCTCCTGGGTGAGATGAACCGGCGCCAGGAGGTACTGCGGGCTGCCGGACGATTCGCCAGTCTCGCCGAATATCAGCGTGCACGATCCCGTGGTGCCCACCTGCCGCCGCTGCCCGCATTGTTCATCTTGGTCGACGAATTCTCCGAACTGCTCAGCCAGCATCCCGATTTCGCCGAACTATTCGTGGCGATCGGACGGCTGGGTCGATCACTGGGCATGCATCTACTGCTCGCCAGCCAGCGCCTCGACGAAGGCAGACTCCGCGGCCTCGAGACACATCTGTCGTACCGGATCTGCCTGAAGACTTTTTCAGCCGGTGAGTCTCGAGCGGTCCTCGGAGTTCCCGACGCCTACCACCTGCCCAGCACGCCTGGATCGGCCTATCTCAAGTCCGCTTCGGGAGATCTCGTACGGTTCCAGACCGCCTTCGTCTCGGGCCCTGGCCGCGAGTCGTGTACCCGACGCATATCGACGGCGCCACCACGCGCTCGACTGTTCACGGCCGCGACCGTCGATACTCCCAGTGAGAGTGCCGTTATCGAGCCGCAGCCGCCGACTCGATCCGTTTTGGACACGATGCTGGACCGGGTGGCCGGCCGCGGTGCCGCCGCGCATCAGGTGTGGTTGCCGCCGCTGACGCAGTCGCCGACCCTGGACGCCTTGCTGCCCGGGCCCGGTCATCGCCGGTTGACGGTGCCAATCGGCGTGGTGGACAAACCGTATGAACAGCGTCGCGATCCGTTCGTCGTCGAATTGGACGGCGCGGCAGGCAACGTCGCAATCGTCGGTGCACCACGGTCCGGAAAGTCGACGGCGTTACGGACCATGTTGCTTGCGCTCGCGGAGCACCACGATCCCGCGGACGTCGGGTTCTACTGCCTCGACTTCGGCGGTGGAGCCTTGTCGTCGCTGCGCGATTTGCCGCACGTGGGCTCAATGGCCGGACGTCTGGACGGCGACCTGTGTCGCCGCACCGTCGCGGTGGTGACATCGGTGATGCGGACGCGGGAGTCGCTGTTCCGTCGACTGGCCGTCGATTCAGTGGCCGCCTATCGCCGTCATAAGGCCGACGATCCGTTCGGCGACGTGTTTCTGATCATCGACGGATGGGCGACGCTGCGGCAGGAGTTCGACCATCTCGAAGGGACGATCACTGCAATTGCCGCCCAGGGTCTTTCGTTCGGCGTCCACGTCGTCATCACCGCGTCGCGGTGGGCCGAGCTACGGCCTGCCTTGAAGGATCAGATCGCGACACGCATCGAGCTACGTCTGGGTGACCCCGCCGAATCCGAGATGGATCGCAAGCGTGCGCGCGACCTCTCCGGACGACCACCCGGTCGCGGCATCACGCCGAGCGGCCGCGAATTCGCGGTCGCACTGCCGCGGTGGGACGGCGTACCGACCGTTAACGGACTTGCCGAAGCGATCACCGCCGACACCCAACGCCTGCGAGACCGGTGGGCACCGAGCACGGCACCGGTGGTCCAACTGCTGCCGACTCAGGTGCAGCGTGACGAACTCGAGGACGGCGGTGTGCTGCTCGGAGTCGGCGAACGCGAATTGAGCACCGTCCAGCTCGATTTCGCCGAACAGCCCCATCTGCTCGTGCTCGGCGAAGTTGCGTGTGGGAAGACCGCGACTCTGCGGCTGTTGTGTCGGGAATTGATCCGCGGCAGCACCGCCGACGAGGTCCAACTCGAGATCATCGACTTTCGCAGGACGCTGCTGGGTGTGGTCGAGTCCGAACATCTGAGCGGTTATGCGATGTCGCCGGCTTCGCTGACGTCGCGGCTGCCGGCGATCATCGGCAGACTCGAGGCGCGCATGCCCGGCGACGACGTCACCCAGCAGCAGTTGCGGACGCGGTCCTGGTGGACCGGGCCGGACATCTACCTGGTCGTCGATGACTATGACCTGGTGGCGGGCGCGACGGGAAATCCGCTGGCACCGCTCGCCGATTTCTTGCCGCACGCCAAAGATCTCGGGCTTCATGTCGTCGTCGCCCGGCGCTCCGGAGGTGCTGCGCGCGCGATGTTCGATCCCGTCCTGGCGAGGATGCGCGAGCTCGGCTGCATGGGGTTGATGATGAGCGCAAGCGCGGAAGAGGGTGTGCTGCTCGGAACCGTGAGACCATCGGCGCTCCCGCCTGGTCGGGGGACGTTGATCACCCGGGGTGATGCGGATCAGCTGGTCCAGGTCGCCTGGACAGATCCACCATGAGCGAAGTCCTCCTCGAGGTTGGGCCTGCGACGATCCGAGGACCCAACGATGTTCGCTCGGAATGGGTTTCGGTTGCTCTCGACTTCGTGGACGACGAGCTCGCATTGCTCGACGATCGCCCGGTCCCGGTATGCGACGTATGGGCAGACGTGATGCGAGCAGTCACTGGAGCAGACGTCGACACCGCAGTCGTCGTCTGTCCGGCATGGTGGTCGCCAACGCGAATCGACACGGTGCGACGGGCCGCGCACACGGTGGCGGCTGAGGTCGTCGTGGTGGAGCGAATAGCGATGCTGCGGGGAGGGATTCCGGCTGAGACGACGATCGTCGAGATCACCGTGGATGTCGTGGTGGTGACCGTCGCGGACACGATCGTCGCCGTCGTGCCGCGGCAGGAGTCGGCCGCGGATGCCGAAGCGGTGGCGGCGGCCGTCGCTGCGCTCGCGGGCGTTCTGGTGGACGCCCCGTCGTCGGTACCCGGCGCCGGCGCCCTCGCCTCGCTGATCGCAAGCCGCATGCGGACGATCGGCGTGCCCGTCAGAGTCGCGGACGACGGTTGGGTACTGCGCGCCGCCGCTGTACACCAGTCACCTCAGCCGGACACTGCCGTCCGAGTCCGCGATCGCAAGCCCCTGGCGGTGCTGTTCGGCACGCTGTCGACGGTGTTGCTGTGCGGCGGGTTCGCCGTCATGTATGACGAGGAGCCACAGCCCGAAGGGATGCCGATGACGTTGCTCGTCGAGGGCAGGGTCGGTGTGATGGTGCCCACTGCGTGGACCGCGCAGCGCATCACCTCCGGCCCGGGATCGGCTCGGGTACAAGTGGTTTCACCGACGGATGCGGATATCGCCCTGCAGATCACGCAGTCCGTCGCTCCACTGCCGTCCAGCCTCGCGAATACCGCGGATTCTCTGCACGCAGCCTTCGCCGAGGCGCCCGACGGCGCTTTCGTCGACTTCAACCCGTCGGCTCGTCGCGCGGACCGGGATGCGGTGACGTATCGAGAGGTTCGGTCGGAGCGCCACGTGGCGTGGACCGTGTTGGTCGATGGGGCCACCCGCATCGCGATCGGCTGCCAGAGCGCGCCGGGTCGCGAACACCTCGTACAGCAGGCCTGCGAAGGCGCGATTCGCTCCGCGCACGCGGTTTCTCGAGAATGACCGCAAATCTGACGGAACCGAATGGGCGCCGATCGCGTCGAACTTCATAACAACACGGACCGACGGAAGGACATCGATGACGACACCGGCAGGTGGCGCACTCAACACCGACTTCGACCTGATGGCGGCCATCGCCGGAAAGACGGATGCGCGAAATGAGGAAATCCGGGCGATGCTGCAGTCATTCATCGGCCGCATGGGTGGTGTGCCGCCATCGGTCTGGGGCGGCGTGGCCGCATCTCGCTTTCACGACGTCGTGGATCGATGGAACGCCGAGTCGGTGAAGCTTCACGCCGCACTTCAGCGGATCGCCGAAACGATCCGCCTGAACCAGCAGACGCTTCGTGAAGCCGCGGACACCCACTCGCACCAGATCAATGCCGTCGCCACCAACCTTTGAGGAGTCCGACATGGAGAACGTGCTCTCGTACAACTTCGGTGAAATCGAATACACCGTCCGGCAGGAGATCCACACAACCTCGGCGCGGCTGAACACAGCGCTGGACGAGCTGCGCGCTCAGATCGCGCCGCTGCAGGAAATCTGGACACGGCAGGCCGCCGAGGCATACCGCATCGAGCAGGCCCGCTGGGAGCAGGCAGCGAGTGCGCTGAACGACATCCTCGTCAGGCTGGGCAACGCGGTCCGCGACGGCTCGGACGAAGTGGCGGCCACCGACCGGATGGCAGCCAACGCCTGGGGCGGATAGCCCCTCGACTCTGTGCGGTCCCACTCGGAGGGGAGCCTGGGGGGATTCGCCAGTGAAAGGGTTGCGCCACCGTGGCCGTTAGGAGAGGCGGCTGCGGTGGCGCAAACTCTCATCTGTACTGCGGTTACTCGCAGGCGACACCGTCACCGTCGCGGTCGAGATGCTCGGCGTAGCCATCCTGGCCCTGCAGGATCGGGGTCACACCGGCGTCGCGCGCCGCGGCACAGTTCCTGTAATACGTCTCGGCATTCGCGACCGAAGCGGCGCCGAGAGCGGCTGCCATGGCAACCAACCCAGCGGCAATGAGGGTACGAAACATGTTCACTCCGTTATGATCTTGATGGGAAGGTCGGTTTTCGGCAAAGGCCGCGACACCGACCCAGACGAAGCTACGACGGCATGGCCGACGGAGAAATCGGGTGTTTCCCTATGTCTCGTCGGTTGTGCCCTCGAGGGTCTGGGCCCGCGCGACGCTTCACCCCAGGTCGGGCAGTGTGCCGCCGTCGCCGAAGGCGTTTTGACCTGCGCGGACGTCCACGGGTAAGCTGCTCCGTTGGCGTGCGGTACGCCGGGGCCTCGGGTCTACGTCGGTCGCCGAGGATTCCCTGATCGCACACCATGACCGGCCCCCGGATCACTCCGGGATCAACCCGATATATGGAGAGGTAGCGCTGTGTCTACGTACACGCCGAAGGCGGGTGACACCACACGTTCGTGGTACGTCATCGACGCCACCGACGTGGTGCTCGGCCGGCTCGCCGTCGCAGCAGCGAATCTGCTGCGTGGCAAGCACAAGCCGACATTCACGCCGAATGTCGACGGTGGCGATTTTGTCATCGTCATCAATGCAGACAAGGTCGCCATCAGCGGCGACAAACTCACGAAGAAGTTCGCCTACCGCCACTCGGGTTTTCCCGGCGGTCTGCGGGCGCGAGCGCTCGGTGACGAGATGCAGAAGCACGCCGACCGCGTCGTCGAAAAGGCGATCCTCGGCATGATTCCGCACACCAAGCTCGGCCATCAGATCCAGAAGAAGCTGAAGGTGTACGTCGGGCCGGATCATCCGCACGCCGCGCAGCAGCCCATTCCGTATGAGATCAAGCAGGTGGCCCAGTGACCGAGACGACTGACACGACCGAAGAAGTGACCGAGGCCCCCGTCGAGGAGACCGCGACCGAGACCGCGACCGAGGCGCCCGCTGCTGAAGCGGCACCCGCGCGCGAGCCGGTCATCATCGACCGTCCGATCCAGACCGTCGGCCGCCGCAAGGAGGCTGTGGTCCGGGTGCGTTTGGTGCCGGGCACCGGCCAGTTCCATCTCGACGGCCGGTCGCTGGAGGCCTACTTCCCGAACAAGGTGCACCAGCAGCTCATCAAGGCCCCGCTGGTGACTGTCGACCGGGTGGATGCCTTCGACATCTATGCCCACCTCGATGGTGGCGGTCCGTCCGGGCAGGCCGGTGCGCTGCGGCTCGCGATCGCCCGCGCGCTGATCCTCGTGCAGCCGGAGGATCGGCCCGCACTGAAGAAGGCCGGCTTCCTGACCCGCGACCCGCGGGCCATCGAGCGCAAGAAGTACGGCCTCAAGAAGGCCCGTAAGGCGCCTCAGTACAGCAAGCGCTGATCGAGACCCCTCGGAGCCGCCGGGCACGCATTCGCGTGCCCGGCGGTCTTTCCGTTCAGCGGCCCAGAAAGTTTCCGAGGATATTGCCGGCGGCGCTGCCTGCCTGCTGCCCTCCGCCGGTGCCGCCGACGAACCCGCCGGGCGCCTCTTCGGATGGCTGCACGACGACGAAGCCCTGACCCGAGAACGACATGGTGAAGCCCTCACCGGTGGTGCGGCCCATGAACGTGCCGAGGCCGAACTGTTCAGCACTGTGAAAGCCGGTCTGTAGCGACGTGGACCAGCACACGGCGGCCTGCGGATCGGCGTAGGTCGGCTGGTCGACGCTCAACACCACCGGGGTGCCCTTGGTGGTGACCGCGATGCGGCCCTGGCCGGAGAACACGCAGTTGAACAGGCCGGCGTTCGACAGCATCCCCGCGCCCTGCACCCGACGGATGTCGTAGGAAAGCGACGGCTCGAACGCGAGGACGTTCTTGCCGTTGATCGTCAGCCCGTCGTGCGGGCCCTCGAGATCGAGGAGATGGATGTCGGAGGCGAGGTCGGCGAGGAAGAGGTCGCCGGCGCCTGTGCACTTCATCAGCGGCACCCCCTCGCCCGTCAACTGTTGCTTGACGAACTTGCCGATGCCGCCCGCGCCCTGGCCCTGGAACTGAATATTGCCTTGGTAGGCGACCATGGCTCCCTGACGCACCATCACCTCGCCGCTGAGCCCGATCTTGAGCATCTTGCTGTTCTGCAACTTCATGCCCGGTTGTTGCATCTGGGCCTCGGCGTTCTGCGGGGAGAACAAATCACTGCGCATGGAATGTCCTTTCGTCGTTGGCGGCGACGTTATCGACCGATCCGTCCCAGGAAAATAGGTACTCCGTACACCCAGACAGTTTGTATTCAAAGGCGAATCGAGAATCGGATCGCAATATTTTTCGCGGGTGTCAGTAACGTACGTCAAGGGTTGGACCGATAGTCAGTTAGCGCTATGGCCTGCGCTTCACCGTTGATCGGTTTACGCTTCAGTTAATTAGCTTGCCGTCATTGTACTCCTGAATTCTGTTGTCGGGCTTAAATTTTGGTTTGAGTTAGCACTGACCGTGGAATCTTTCGTGCGGAAGCAGGACGCGCCATGGGTGCGGGGCAGACCACTTCTGCCACTGGTGGGCGAGTCGCACAGTCAGCTCGTCGGGGGATCGGTTGCTGCATCCCGACTGAAAAGGAGAAATCAATGAAGAACTTCGTCAAAACCGCAGCAGTAAGCGCTTTGGCGGGCGGGTCCCTGCTCTTCACCGCAGGGCTCGGCACCGTCAATGCCCAACCTCTGAACCTGCAGGACGGGCTCGTCAACGTGGGCGTGGGGGATGTCACGATCCTCGAGGACGTGAACGTTGGCGTGGCCGCCACGGTGGCCGCCGCGATCTGCGGCATCAACGTGTCCGATGTGAATGTGCTGGCCACGCAGGTCGATGCGGATGGCGGGCAGCAGACTGTCTGCGACGTGCCCGGTGGTGACGTGCTTCTGACGCAAAACGCCGGGACTCCCGGCCAGTCGGGTCAAGCGCCCGGCGGCGGTCCGGCAACCGCTCCGGGCAATCCCACGCCCGGCGGCAATCGCTAACCGGTAAGTAAACGAGGTCCCTCACCGCCCGTGTCCACCCGGATGCGGGCGGTGAGTCGCGTTTGGGTACCAATTCGATGGAGGCTCGCGGCTGGGCGGCGTTCGTTGGCTCTTTGGACGTCACTTATGAGAAGTTTGTCCGCATGGGTCGACTGTTCGGCACCGACGGGGTGCGCGGCGTCGCCAACCAGGATCTGACCGCTGAGCTGGCGACGGCTCTTGGTTCGGCGGCGGCCCGACGGCTTGGCAGCGTCGGTGGCCACGCGCGGCGCGTGGCTGTGGTCGGTCGCGATCCCAGGGCCAGCGGCGAGATGCTCGAAGCGGCGGTGATCGCCGGAATCACCAGCGAGGGTGTCGACGCGCTGCGGGTCGGGGTGCTGCCGACCCCGGCGGTGGCTTACCTCGCGGGGGCGTACGACGCCGACTTCGGCGTGATGATCAGCGCGTCGCACAACCCCATGCCGGACAACGGCATCAAGATCTTCGGGCCGGGTGGCCACAAGCTCGACGACGCGGCCGAGGATCGCATCGAGGAGCTGGTCCACCAGGGACCTGGACACCGGCCCACCGGAGCAGGCATCGGACGCGTGGTCGACGCCGAAGATGCGCTGGACCGCTATCTGCGCCACATCGGAAAGGCGGTAACGACGCGCCTCGACGGGCTCACCGTGGTCGTCGACTGCGCGCATGGAGCCGCATCGGCGGCCGCACCACGCGCGTATCGCGCCGCGGGCGCCAACGTCATCGCCATCAATGCGGAACCCAACGGGCTGAACATCAACGACGGTTGCGGCTCCACACACATGGAATCGTTGCGGGCCGCGGTCGTGGCTCACGGCGCCGATCTCGGCCTCGCACACGACGGGGATGCCGACCGCTGCCTGGCCGTGGACTCGAATGGTCAAACTGTCGACGGTGACGCGATCATGGTGATTCTGGCGCTCGCGATGCAGGAGGCGGGTGAGCTCGCCTCCAACACGTTGGTCGCCACTGTCATGAGCAATCTCGGTCTGCACATCGCGATGCGCGCGGCCTCCATCGAGGTGCGCACGACCGGTGTCGGCGACCGCTACGTCCTCGAAGAACTGCGCGCAGGCCGGTATTCGCTCGGTGGTGAGCAATCGGGTCACATCGTCATGCCGGCGTTCGGCACGACGGGTGACGGCATCCTCACCGGGCTTTGTCTGATGGCACGGATGGCGCACACCCGCTCATCCCTGGCCGCGCTTGCCGAGCCGATGCAGACGATGCCACAGGTCCTGATCAACGTCGCGGTCGCGGACAAGGCGACGGTCGCCGAAGCACCGTCGGTGCGCACCGCGGTCGCCGAGGCTGAACGCGCGCTGGGCGATTCCGGTCGAATCCTGTTGCGCCCCTCCGGGACTGAACAGGTCGTCCGCGTGATGGTGGAGGCCGCCGACGAGGACACCGCACGTCAACTAGCCGTCCGAGTCGCGGAATCGGTCAGCGAACAGCGCTGAATCGGCGGGAACCTGTAAGGCCTCCTCCGCGTCCTAGCTCTACATGGGAGAACGAGACGTTGCGCGTGTCGACGTCGCAGCGCTGCTGAGAATCGCCGACGAGTATCAGTCGGTAGCCGATGCCGTCGACGTCATCGTCAGCAACCGGCTCGCCGGGTTGCAGTTCGGCGGTGCCACCGCGGGCCGGATGCACGTCTCGCGTGGTGAGGCGGTGCGTATTGCCGTCGAAGGTGTGGGCGATCGATTGCGGGAGTGGTCGCGGGCGTCGGCGGAGATCGCGGCGACGTTGCGTACCACCGCGCATCGATACGACGAGGCCGATGCCCGCGCGCGCCGCATGGTGGGCTGAGATGTTCGACGCTGCTTCACGATTGGCCGACGGACGGCCCGCGGCGGGCATCATCCAGGACTACGTGTGGGCCTGCCATCTGCTCGGATACCAGGACCCGGACCTGACGCTGCACGCATCGCAGGTGCGCGATTGGTACGACAGTGAGGACGGAATCGACCTGCAGGCGCTGGACTCCGATTGTGAGGCGCTGCGGGCAGCTGCGGCTGCGGCTGAGGGAGCGCTCGCCCGTCAGACCGCGCAGCTCGGGTCGATGTCGGTTGCGTGGGACGGCGTTGGTGCGCAGGCGTCCGGGGATTTCCTGCGTCGACACGGTGCGGCGTCGGCGGCTGTGGTGGCGGCAGTGCGCACCGCCGCGGAGTCGTTGGGGTCGCTACGGGATCGGTTGTGGCACAGCGTCGACGGGAAAGTCGCTGCGACGATGGCAGCCGAGGGGCGGGGCGCGGGGCCGGATTGGCAGGCCGCAGCGCAGACAGTCACGACCGGCGCGGGTGATCGCGCCAGCGCCAGTGAATTGATTGATCAAGAGGTCAGGCCGTTTGTTGCCAACGACATTCGCTCCGAATGGTTGACGGCGATGCGGTCGGCGATCGCGGCCGTGACGGACGCCTACGATGCCGCGGCTGCTGCACTCGCGTCCGAGGTGGCCGTCGCATTCGATGTTCCCGGTCAGCTCGGCCCGTCGTGGTCACCTTCCTCGGGCGACGAGGTCGTGACCGTGCCTGCGGGCACCGGTTCGGTTGCGGGGTCGATTGCGGCTCCGCCAATTGGCGCCGCCGCGCCCGCGGGTGGGCCGGCGGCGTGGTCCACTCCGCCCGCGGCAACGCCGCCCGCACCGACTCCGGCGCCGCCCGCGGAGCCGTTAGCGCCCACGGCACCGGTCGAACCTGCCGCCGCGATGCCGTCAATGCCGTCGATGCCGTCGATGGGTGGAGGGATGCCCGATATCGGCAGCGGATTGTCTGGATTCGGTGGTCAACTCGGCGAATTACTCGGCGGATTGATGGGCACGTCGCAAGACGCGCTGTCCGATCTGCCCGAGCCCGACGAGCTGGACAAGCCCGACGATTTCGATCCGCTCGACGAAGACGAAGACGAAGACGAGCAAAACGATGAGGAGCCCGCTGCTGAGGAGCCCGACGTCGACGAGGCGGAGCCCACCGCAACCGACTCCGCAGATGAGGTTGTTGAAGGACCGCCCGCCGAACCGCTTGCCGCCGAAGCTGAGCCGGTCCCACCACCCACACCCGTCCCGCCTCCAATAGAACCCCTCGCCGCGCCTGAGTCAGCAGCGGGTACGCCGTGCGAGATCGCGGCCGATGAACTGCCGCAGGTAGGCGAATGACTTTAGAACGGTGGCGGATCCGAGTTTTGTTCGCGTTCGGCCTTGATGTGCGCGGCGCGGTCTTGGGCACGGGTGCGTTTTCGTCGGGGCATCATCGCGTCCCGGTCGGTGTCGAACGTCTGCGGTTGTGGTGGGGGTGGCAGGTCTCCGGTGTTGGTGTCCCAGTTGGGAAAGTACGCCCGTGATCCCGGATATGTCGTATATGTGTGCCCGGTCGGCGAGGTCCACACCGCGGCGCCATCGGGCTGCAGTGTCAATTCCCAGTCGCCGGTCCAGAACGTCTTGAGCAAGTGATGCTTTCGGCATAAACATGCCAGATTCGACGGATGCGTCGCTCCCAGCGGGTAGGGGATCACGTGGTCGATATCGCAGAACTCCGCTGATGCAGTGCATCCGGGGAAGCGGCACGTCAGATCCCGAGCCCGTACAAAGCGCGCCAACCCCGCCGACGGCCGATACCCCGGCTCGGGGTCGGCCTCGGGTGCGCACAGGGGCCGTAATTTGGCGCCATTACGCAAGAGTTCGGCCAGCAGCGGCGTGGGCATCACCTCGGTACCCGCCAACAACGCCGTTCCCGCCGAGACGGGAGTCGATGGCGCAGAGGACTCTGGCACCGTTGCTTGCCCTCCGGCTCCCTGCGCGTTGTCGACGGTCGCTTGGTCGGTGTAGACGTTCACGACCACCGAGGACTTCGGCGCCGGGTTGGCTTGTCGGGCTGGGCAGTTCGGTGATTCGCATGCGCACGGCAGGTGATCGTTCCCGTGACTCCATGCACCTACCGCGTCCGCGCGTCGCTCTTCGGCCGTGCGAGGATCGTTCTCGCACACCGTGGCCACCATCGCGGCGATCTTCTTCTTCAACACCGCCGCATCAGCAGCACTGAGCCGGCCCCACACCGAGGTCACACCGTTCTCGTCCTCGATATCACCGACAACGAAGTCGCGGGTCCGCTGCGCGGTCTTGGCCTGGATCAGCGCCGACGCGTCGAACTCGAACACCAGCGCATCGACCGCCGAGATGAGTTTGTCCTCGGCCAGCGGACCCCACTTGACCGCCCGCTTCGCGATGGCTTGATCGATCTGCGCCCACACCGCCGCATCGATGATGAACTGTGTACGCCAGGTGATCGCCCCCACCACCCGCGCGCTGACCTCGCCACGGCGGAACAATTCCGCCACTGCGGGCAGATGATCGCGTAAAGCATCGGCGATGCGCATCTGACCCGACGCCCTGCGTGGGCTGATGTTCATCGCCGCCGCGACCTCCGCGGCCGCGCAATCCCACCAATCGCACGCCCAAAACGTGCGCGGATCATCATCGTCGACGACGCGACGGTGTCTCAGTTCAGCGATCGCCGCCAGGCGTCGTGCCGCAGCGGCGGCCTCAGCCCGCGCACCCTCCAAGATCGCGGCGACGACAGTGGCGTCGTCGGCCTCCGCGAACTCGGATTCGAACATGCATTCGAAGATACCTCAGCCCTGCGACACCCCGCGGAAGTTATCCACAGGCAGGCTGAGCGAGCGCACTCAGGCGTTGGCGGGGCGCCTGCGACGGTTGTTCGAGCGGCGCCGACGGGACTGCTCTGGCTTGACAGGTGCGGGCCGGGAAGGGGCCGCGGGCACGATTGGCTTACCGAAGGAACGCTCGCCCGGGGCGATCTCGTGCAGCACCGGATGTGACGGTCCGCGGAAGCGGGTGATCGTCGGCTTCACGCCGGCCCTGCGCGTCAGTTGCCGCACATCGGACACCTGCTCATCGAGCATCAGCGTCACGACGGTGCCGTCGTTTCCGGCGCGCGCCGTCCTGCCGGACCGGTGCAGATATGCCTTGTGCTCGACCGGCGGGTCGGCGTGTACCACGAGAGTGACGTCGTCGACGTGGATGCCGCGCGCTGCGATATCCGTCGCGACCAGCACCCAGGCCGAACCATCGGAGAATGCCGCCAGGTTGCGCGTGCGGGCGTTCTGAGACAGGTTGCCGTGCAACTCGACTGCAGGAACTCCGCGCGAATTCAGCTGGCGGGCAAGGTTCTTGGCGCCATGCTTGGTGCGGGCGAAGACGATCTTACGTCCTGGCGAGGCGGCCAGGTCGGCGAGCACGTTGATGCGGGCCGCCTTCTCGACATGCAGCACGTGATGCTCCATTGCGGCCACTGGCGACTGCTCCGAGTCGACGCTGTGCACGACGGGATCGGTCAGATACCGCTTGACCAGGACATCCACGCCGCCATCCAGGGTGGCGGAGAACAGCATTCGCTGCCCATTGCGAGGTGTCTTGTCCATCAATCGCTTCACCGGAGGAAGGAAGCCGAGGTCCGCCATATGGTCGGCCTCGTCGAGCACGGTGATTTCGACGGCGGACAGATCCGCATGGCGCGATTTCACGTGGTCTTCCAGACGACCGGGGCAGGCGATGACGATGTCGACGCCGGCGCGCAGCTTGTCGATCTGTGGCTGGTGTCCGACACCGCCGAAGACGACGACGGACCGCAAGTTCGTTGCGGCGGCCAACGGCGCGAGCGCGGCGTCGATCTGAGCGACCAATTCGCGGGTCGGGGCAAGAATGAGCGCACGGGGACGGCCCGGTGCTCGCTTCGACTGACTCGCTGTGAGTCTCGTCACCATGGGCAACAAGAACGCATACGTCTTGCCGGAACCGGTGCGACCGCGGCCCAATACGTCGCGGCCGGCCAACGAATCGGGCAGCGTTGCGGCCTGGATGGGGAACGGGGAGTCGATGCCGTTACCGGCAAGGACATCGACGACAGCCTTGGGCAGGCCGAGGTCGGCGAATGTGGGCACGGTTGTGCCGTCAGTGATTTGAACAGACAAGGTTAAAGCTCCGAAAGTAGAGTGTGGTCGTCCTGCCCGGCGCGGATCAATCCGCGGCGCTCGGTGTGACGATCGAGAAACGGCAAAAGGCAGAACAGACGATGCCGCTGAAGATCAGTCTACAGGCTCAGCCGCATTCGGCTTAATCGCTACGGGAGTAGCTCACGCAATTCCTCGACGAATCGCAGCGTCTCGGCGCGGTCACCCGACAGGGGCTGCAGCAGAAGTGTGGTGGTACCGGCTTCCGCGAAGGCGGCGAGACGCTCTTTGACGTAACCGCGCGGACCCACCAGCGATACGGCGCGCACCAACTCGTCGGGAACCGCGGCGATGGCTTCGGTCTTCTTGCCCGCCAGGTACAAGTCCTGGATGTCGTTGGCGACGTCGCCGTAGCCGTAACGCGTGGCCAGGTTGTGGTAGAAGTTCTTGCCGCGCGCGCCCATGCCGCCGATGTACAGCGCCAGTTGCGGTTTCGTCCACGCCAGCCGGTCGTTGACGTCGTCGCCGATCGCCAACGGCGCGCTGACCGTCACGTCCAGCGGGCCCAGCGCGGGATCACGCTTGGCGAACCCGGCGCGCAGGGCGTCACCCCACACCTCGTCGGCCTTCTCCGGGAGGAAGAACACCGGCTGCCAGCCGTTGGCGATCTCGGCGGTGAGTTCGACGTTCTTCGGTCCGAGCGCGGCGATATTGATCGGAATACTGTCGCGGACAGGGTGATTGATCAGCTGCAGCGGCTTGCCGAGGCCGGTACCCCGATCCGCGGGCAGCGGAATCTGATAGTGCTTGCCGTCGTACGTCACCCGCTCGCGGCGCCAGACCTGTCTGCAGATGTCGATGACCTCGCGGGTCCGGCCCAGCGGTGCGTCGAAGGGCACGCCGTGAAAGCCCTCCATGACCTGTGGGCCGGAGGTGCCGATGCCCAGCCGGAACCTGCCGTCGGACACGTAGTCGAGCCCGGCGGCCGTCATCGCGAGCAGAGTCGGCGTGCGGATGTAGATCGGGACGACGCCGGTGGCCAACTCCATGCGCGTCGTCTTCGCCGCCAGGAAGCCCAGTTGGCTGATCGCGTCGTAGGAGTATGCCTCGGCCACGAACGCGACGTCGACGCCGACCTTCTCGAGTTCGACGATTTGATCGACGGCCTCGAGGAAGCCGCCCGCGTAGTTGAGGAAGATCCCGGTGCGCATCGACATGTGTGCTTTATACACCCAACCGGTTGGTTGGCCGTGCTCAGGGCTTCAAGAGCGCGACGACTTTGTTCTCGAGAGCCACCGGATCGTCGGCGAACGGGTCCATCGTCGTCGCCTTGGGCAGCGCGATCTCCGGGTCGGCGAAGTCGCGGTAGGCCTTGTCGCCGGTGAGCATATGCAGGAAGTATCCGGTCATCAGCGCACGCACAATCTTCTGCGTGCCGCGATCGGCACCCGGCAGTCCAACCGCTTTGGCCAGCCGCCGACCCTCGACGAGCCCACCGGCCTTCACGCTGCTCACGTCGCGCAAGGTTCCGCTCTTCCAGACCCGCGCGAGTTCGACGGCGTTGGAGCGCAACGACATCGGGTCTCCAGGGTCGGCGAGGATCAACCCGGGCGCCTTCAGCGTCGACGCCGGCTCTTCGGCGCGAGGCTTGGTGACGGTCGGAAACGCCGCCACCACAGCCTTCAACCTGCCCGGCATCCCGGCCGCCGCGAAGACCGCCGCGGACGCGCCGAAACCGTGTCCGGCCACCCCGAGCTTCGTGGGATGGACGCTGATCTTGCCCGGACCCAACCGCACCCCGGCAATGATGTCGAGGGCCGTGCCCAGGTCGTAAGACAGATTGAGCACCGACGGCGCCAGGCTGGTCTCGGTGGCTGGCGCGGCGGCGACGATGCCCCACGACGCCAGATGCTCGAGCGTTCCGTGGTAACGGTCATCACTTGTCAGCCAATCGTGACCGAACGCGACACCAGCGAGATTCATCCCCGACTCCGGGGTGAAGACCACGCCGGGCAGTCCGGCAAACGCCAGGTCACCCCGCAAAACGCGGTGCGGGCCGCGGCGCTTCAACCCGTTGAAGAGCTTCGCTGTGCGCGCCACCAGACGACCGTAGCGCAGGCGGGTCTCCCGGCGCTCTTGCACTACCCTGAAAGGCTATGTGCGGAATCGTCGGCTATGTCGGGCAGCGTCCTGCCTGCGATGTGGTCGTCGACGCGCTGCGCAGGATGGAGTACCGCGGATACGACTCGTCGGGTGTCGCCCTGCTCGACGGCAAAGGCGGCATGACGGTACGGCGGCGGGCCGGGCGGCTCGCCAACCTCGAGACTGCGCTTGCCGAATCCGAGGCTGGCACCCTTGCCGGCAGCACCGGCTTGGGGCATACCCGCTGGGCGACCCACGGCAGGCCAACCGATCGCAACGCCCACCCCCACCGTGACGCCGCCGGGAAGATCGCGGTCGTCCACAACGGCATCATCGAGAACTACGCCGTCATGCGCGCTGAACTGGAAGCCACGGGCGTGGAGTTCACCAGCGACACCGACACCGAGGTGGCCGTGCATCTGGTGTCCTGGCAGTACCGCCACGGACCCACCGCGGGCGACTTCCCGGCTTCTGTGCTTGCCGTGCTGCGCCGACTCGAAGGCCATTTCACCCTCGTCTTCGCGAACGCCGACGAACCGGGCACGATCGTCGCGGCCCGACGTTCCACGCCGCTGGTGCTCGGTGTCGGCGACGGTGAGATGTTCGTCGGGTCGGATGTGGCCGCCTTCATCGAATACACCCGCGATGCCGTCGAATTGGGACAGGATCAGGCAGTCGTTGTCACCGCCGACGGGTACCGCATCACGGACTTCGACGGCGCCGACGACTCCGCGAACGCGCGTGAATTCCACATTGACTGGGACATCTCCGCCGCCGAAAAAGGTGGCTACGAATACTTCATGCTCAAGGAGATCGCCGAACAGCCGACCGCGGTCTCCGACACGTTGCTCGGCCACTTCGTCGACGGCCGCATCGTCCTCGACGAGCAGCGCCTTTCCGACCAGGAACTGCGCGAGATCGACAAGGTCTTCGTGGTGGCCTGCGGTACGGCGTACCACTCCGGGCTGTTGGCCAAGTACGCGATCGAGCACTGGACCCGCCTGCCCGTCGAGGCCGAGCTGGCGAGCGAGTTCCGTTATCGCGACCCGGTTTTGGACCAGCACACCCTCGTCGTCGCCATCTCGCAGTCCGGCGAGACAGCCGACACGCTGGAAGCGGTGCGGCACGCCAAGGAGCAGAAGGCCAAAGTGCTGGCCATCTGCAACACCAACGGCTCGCAGATTCCCCGCGAGTGCGATGCGGTCCTCTACACCCGCGCCGGGCCGGAGATCGGGGTGGCGTCGACCAAGACTTTCCTCGCGCAGATCACCGCCAATTACCTTGTCGGACTTGCCCTTGCGCAGGCTCGGGGCACGAAGTACCCCGACGAGGTGGAGCGCGAGTACCGCGACCTAGAGGCCATGCCCGACCTGGTCGCCCGCGTACTCGACAACGTCGAACCGGTTTTCGAGCTGGCACGGCGTTTCGCCCAGTCGCAGACGGTGCTGTTCCTCGGTCGTCACGTTGGCTACCCGGTCGCACTCGAGGGCGCCCTCAAGCTCAAGGAACTGGCGTACATGCACGCCGAGGGCTTCGCCGCCGGTGAGCTCAAGCACGGGCCCATCGCATTGATCGAGGACGGCCTGCCGGTCATCGTGATCATGCCGTCGCCGAAGAACTCACCGACGCTGCACGCCAAGCTGCTGTCGAACATCAGGGAGATTCAGGCCCGCGGGGCGATCACGATCGTCATCGCGGAGGAGGGCGACGAAACCGTCCGGCCGCACGCCGACCACCTGTTCGAGATCCCAGCAGTGTCAACGCTTTTCCAGCCGCTGCTGTCGACGATCCCGCTGCAGATATTTGCCGCCGGCGTCGCGCAGGCCCGCGGTTACGACGTCGACAAGCCACGCAACCTGGCCAAGTCCGTCACCGTCGAGTAGTGCCGAACCCCAGGATTGGGCACTTCCGCGGCGAGCAGGCTCGCGAGCATTTCGCCGATGTCTACCGTGCCGCCATGGCAGGAATGTCGTCGGTCCGCGAATCAACCGACGTGACGACATCGTTCGGCTCCGTCCGCGTGTACCGGTTCGACGGATCTTCCGCCGGCCCGCCGGTCATGTTGCTGCCGGGCCGCAACGCGTCCACCCCGATGTGGCTTGACAACATTCCCGCCATACTCGAGCACCGCTCGGTCATCTGCGTGGACTTGCTCGGTGAGGCGGGAATGTCCGTGCAGGACAAAGCGATCACCGGACCCGACGACGAGGCGCAGTGGCTGGGCGAGACTTTGGCGGGGCTCGGACTGGCCAAGGTGCACCTGATGGGTGTTTCGATCGGCGGCTGGACCGCGGTCAACTACGCCGCCCGTCGTCCTGGTCGGGCCGCCTCGCTGGTCCTCCTGGACCCCGTGTTCACCTTCGCGCCGATCGCGGTGAAGGCAGTGCTGGCTTCGCCGGCCTTGTTCGTGCCCGGTGTTCCCGCAGCCCTGCGAAATCGAGTGCTGAGCTGGATCTCAGGCGGCGCGGATGTGGATGGTCCGCTTCCTGCGGCGGCATTGATCTCCGCTGGTTCGACTGATTACGTGCTGCGCAAGGCGATGCCCAAGATGATGTCAGATGAGCAGCTACGGTCGCTGGACATCCCGATCCTCGCCCTGATCGCCGGCCGCAGTGTGATGCACGACTCCGCCAAGGCTGCCGCACGGGCTCGAAACGTGTTGCCGCGTGGGCAGGTCGAGCTGTGGCCTGACGCGTCGCATGCGATCAACGGCGAGTACCCCGAACGGATTGCCGAGAGGGCGGCGGCCTTCTGGGCTGAAGCCGACGCCTAGCCCGACGGCGATCAACGCCACGCCCGCCCACACCGCGGTATCTGGGGTCGCACCGGCGACCGGTACCCCGATCAAGGCTGCGGCAATCGGTGCGATGCCGGTGAGCAGTCCGGCCCGCCCGCTGCCGAGTGAGTGCACACACGAGTACCAGAGAATGAACGCCAGCGCCGTCACCCCGACGGCAAGGTATCCGATTGCGAGTAGGTCGTCCATATCGAAAGTGGCTGCTGCGGAAAGCCCTTCGAAACGTAGCGCGAGGACGGCAAATATCAGCGCGGCGATCCATGTGGCGTGCACCGAAACGCCCACCGGCCCGTGCCTACCGAGCACCGGAACGGCCAGCAAGGTGAACCCGGCCTCGCAGACGAATACCGTGACCGCCCACGCGAGTCCCACGCCGTCCGCCCGACCGAAGCTTTCGACGACGACCGCACCCACGCTGACCACGGCCGCCGCCGCCAGCACTCGTGTCCGCGGGCGGTGGCCCTCGAGCAGCGGTCCGATTGCGGCCAGCGCCAAGGGGACGCACGCTACGCCGACCGCGAGCACCGCGGGTTCAGCGTGCCTCGACCCGTGCACCAGCGCGAGGTTGAACACGACGAGTCCGCTGACGGTGACCCCGACCAGCCAGAGCCACTCCGTGCCGCGCGGCCGATGCACTGAGCGGCCCGTCATGCGGGCCCACGCGACGAGCAGCGCGCAGGCGGCCGCGTATCGCAGCGCCTGCGCGGTGTGCAGCTGCGCATCGGCGAGCACACCCGAGACGGCGACGCTGCCACCGACGAAGGTCATTCCGAGCACACCGGAGAGGCCGGCGCGGGAGGTGCTGGACATATCGCCATCGTCGCGCCCAATATGGTCCGATAAGTAGAACCAATGAGGGCATTATCTGATGGACCAAGATGGAAGCGGTGCGGACTTCCTGCTGCTCGACGCGACGCGCGCCCCGGCACGGGGGCTGACTGACTGGCTGGTCGACGCGTTGCGCACCGCCATCGACGACGGCCGGCTGGGCCCGGGCGCCCGGCTGCCCGCCAGCCGCGCCCTCGCCGCCGATCTCGCGGTGTCCCGGGGAGTCGTCGTCGAGGCGTACCGGCGGCTGACCGACGAGGGTCTGGTCGGCGGCCGAAGTGGTGGCGGGACGACGGTGCTGCACCAACCTGTCCGGCTGCCGCCGTCAGGTCGTCATCCCGCTGCGCCGTCCGCCGGGCCACCACGGCTGCCGCGTCCCCGGCTGCCCTTGGGCGACGGCGTCGACCTGTCGCCGGGCGTGCCCGACCTGTCGGCATTCCCGAGGAACCTGTGGCTGCGCACCGAGCGTGCGGTTCTGACCGAGACCCCGCCGGACGAACTCGGCTACGGCGACCCGCGCGGGCACCCACGTTTGCGCGCGGCTCTCGCACCCTGGCTCGCCCGCACCCGTGGGCTGCGGGCCGGACCCGACGACATCGTCATCGTTTCCGGTGTGGCCCAGGCGATGGCGCTGCTGGCGCAACAACTGCACCGCGACGGTGTCGGCTCTATCGCGGTGGAAGACCCCGGATCGCGAGGCGCCGTCGATGAATTGGAGTATTGGGGACTCACGGCGGTGCCGGTTCCGGTCGACGACGACGGAATCCAGGTTGATGCGTTGGCGGACACCGATGTCCGCGCCACCTTCCTCACGCCCGCGCATCAGTTCCCGACGGGCGTCGTGCTGGCGCCGCATCGGCGACGCGACCTACTCGAGTGGGCAGCCGACGCCGAGCTGGTCATCGAGGACGACTACGACGCGGAGTACCGCTACGACCGCGCACCGGTTGCTGCCCTGCACGCCGGCGCGCCGGACCGGATCGCTTATGCCGGAAGCACATCCAAGAGCCTTGCCCCCGCGCTGCGGCTTGGATGGCTGGTCCCGCCGCGCACCCGTTACGACGACCTCGTCGCGGCGAAACATGCGAGCGATCTCGGCAGCCCGACCGTGCCCCAACTCGTGCTGGCGCGACTGCTGGAAAGCGGGGAATACGACCGTCATGTCCGGTTGGTCCGCGCGCGGCATCGGGCCCGCCGCGACGCGCTTCTCGGATCTCTCGTCGACGCCTTGCCGGGCGCCTCGGTGACGGGCGTTGCCGCCGGATTGCATGTGCTCGTCACACTGCCCGACTCGGACGTCGACGACACCGTGGTGGCCGACGAGCTCCGCGATGCCGGCGTGCTGGTGCATCCGCTGTCGTGGCACCGCAGACTGCCGGGCCCCCCGGGACTGGTCATCGGCTACGCCGCGCATCCGCCCGACCGACTGCGTGCAGCCGCGGCGACAATCGGTCGGGCCGCGCGCCGGGGTGAGGTCTAAGCCCCGATTGCGCGGACCGCGTTGACCGGCGGCAGACCGACCGGTACATGACTAGTCGTCTGGCAATGCTCAATCACGTCGACAACCGCGGCTCCACGAAACCAACGGCGCTTGCCATGCCAGCCGCACTGACACGCGCCGCGGTTGTTCAACCACGACTGCAGCAAATACGCGACCGGCGTTCCCACCCCTGCACAATAGCCGGTCTGGGTGGGATTCTCACCTGCCCTTCCATGCGCTGGTCCTGCAGGGATCATCGACCGACTCGGCGTTCGGATCTCGTCGTCGCAGGGAGCCTTTTGTAGCGCACGTCAATTTTGGCAACGGAAATGATCTTGAAGTGCTCCCGAACTCGGGACGGCCGCGGCCTGAAACCCCGACCATGCTCCCGCATGGCACGTAACGTGGGCGTCGATGCGGCACTATTACACCGCCGACCAAATTCGCGAGGCAGAAGCGCCGCTGTTGGCGAGCCTCCCCGACGGTGCCTTGATGCGCCGCGCCGCCTATGGACTGGCCACCTCGATCGCACGCGAAATGGGCGGCGTCACCGGGCGCCGGGTCTGCGCGGTCGTCGGCTCCGGAGACAACGGTGGCGATGCGCTCTGGGCGGCGACCTTCCTGCGTCGTCGCGGCGCATCGACCGCCGCGGTCCTGCTCAATCCGGAACGCACGCACGCCGCTGCCCTGGCCGCGTTCCGGAAGGCCGGCGGTCGGGTCGTCGAAAGCATCCCGCCGGCAACCGATCTGGTGATCGACGGCGTGGTCGGTATTTCCGGCTCCGGGTCTCTGCGACCGAACGCGGCCGACGTGTTCGCGAGCGTGACCGCGCCCGTGGTCGCCGTCGACATCCCGAGTGGCATCGACGTGCAGACGGGAACCGCCGACGGCCCGCATGTGCACGCCACATCGACGGTGACGTTCGGCGGGCTCAAACCGGTTCATGCCCTTGGTGATTGCGGACGAATCGAACTGGTCGACATCGGCCTGGACCTGCCGGATTCCGACATACTGCAGCTCGAGGCCGCTGACGTCGCGGCGCTGTGGCCCTGTCCTGGCCCGAGGGATGACAAATACACCCAGGGTGTCACCGGGATCCTCGCCGGGTCGGCCACCTACCCTGGGGCCGCCGTGCTGTGTACCGGCGCCGCCGTCGCCGCAACGTCCGGCATGGTGCGCTATGCGGGAAGTGGTGCACAGCAGGTTCTTTCGCATTGGCCGGAAGTCATTGCCACACCTAACGTCTCCTCCGCAGGACGAGTCCAGGCATGGGCCGTCGGACCCGGGTTGGGGACCGACGAGACTGGTGCGACGGCGCTGTGGTTCGCTCTGGAGACCGACCTGCCGGTGATCGTCGACGCCGACGGGCTGACCATCCTCGCTGCGCACCCTGACCTGGTCGCCGATCGCGCCGCGCCGACGGTCTTGACGCCTCATGCGGGCGAGTTCGAAAGGCTGGCCGGCTCGCCGCCGGGGGACGACCGGGTCGGCGCTACCCGCAGGCTCGCCGACCGCCTCGGTGTCACCGTGCTGCTGAAGGGCAACGTGACGGTCATCGCGGAACCCGGTGGACCGGTCTATCTGAACCCGGCGGGCCAATCATGGGCGGCGACAGCGGGTTCCGGCGATGTGCTGTCCGGCATTGTTGGTGCGCTGCTCGCCGCAGGTCTGCCGCCGGCCCAGGCCGCCGCCGCAGCCGCCTACGTCCACGCGCGAGCCGCCAACCTGTCCGCCGCCGACCCCGGCCCGCACCCGGCCCCGACTTCAGCTTCCCGCATCCTGGCCCACGTCCGGGCTTCCATCGCATCTCTCTAATGAAAGGTCTTGCCATGAAGCGCAAGGGCACTCACTCGCAACAGATCACCCCGGCCTACACCTGCCGGATGGAGATGGCGCCCATCCCGTCGTTGCGCTTACCGGACGAAGCGATGGAGCCTGACGCCGCATACAGATTCATTCACGACGAGCTCATGCTCGACGGCAGCTCGCGGCTGAACCTCGCGACGTTCGTCACGACCTGGATGGACCCGCAGGCCGAACGGCTGATGGCGGAGACGTTCGACAAGAACATGATCGACAAGGACGAGTACCCCGCGACGGCCGCTATCGAGCAGCGGTGCGTGTGCATGGTGGCCGACCTTTTCCATGCCGAGAACCTGCGCGACGACGACCCGAACAGTGCCGTCGGTGTTTCCACGATCGGCTCCAGCGAGGCCGTGATGCTCGCAGGGCTGGCGATGAAGTGGCGGTGGCGTGCGCGGGTTGCGTCCCGCAAGAACGGAGACTGGAAGGGCCGGACCCCGAATCTGGTGATGGGCGCCAACGTTCAGGTGGTGTGGGAGAAGTTCTGCCGCTACTTCGACGTCGAACCGCGGTATCTCCCGATGTCCGAGGACCGCTACATCATCACCCCCGAGCAGGTGTTGGAGAACATCGACGAGGACACCATCGGCGTGGTCGCCATTCTCGGCACCACATACACCGGAGAACTCGAGCCGATCGGCGAGATCTGCGCCGCGCTGGACAAGGTGGCCGCCGACGGGGGAGTCGACGTTCCCGTGCATGTCGATGCGGCCAGCGGCGGCTTCGTCGTGCCGTTCCTGCACCCTCACCTGGAGTGGGACTTCCGGCTCCCTCGAGTCGTTTCCATCAACGTCAGCGGCCACAAGTACGGGTTGACCTACCCCGGCATCGGATTCGTGGTCTGGCGCAGCGCGGAGTACCTGCCCGAGGACCTCGTGTTCCGGGTCAACTACCTCGGCGGCGACATGCCGACGTTCACGCTCAACTTCTCCCGGCCGGGCAATCAGGTCGTCGGCCAGTACTACAACTTCCTACGGCTAGGCCGCGGCGGCTACGCCAAAGTGATGCAGTGCCTGTCGACGACCGCCCGTTGGCTCGGCGACGAGCTCCAGGAGAGCGAGCATTTCGACGTCGTCGCCGACGGCTCGGCGATCCCGGTGGTCAGCTTCCGGCTGAAGGGCGATTTCGGCTACACCGAGTTCGACGTGTCGCATGCCCTGCGCTCCTACGGCTGGCAGGTGCCGGCGTACACCATGCCGGAGGGCGCCGAGGACATCACCATGTTGCGGATCGTGGTCCGCGAGGGATTCTCCGCCGATCTGGCCAGGGCGCTGTACGACGACATGAAGACGGTGTTGTCGCACCTCGATGCATTGAAGCCGCAAGGCCACTTCGACAGTCTGGAACCGTTCGCCCACTAGTGTGTGCCAAAACACCCGGGTCGGGGTCGCGGACGAAACCCTAGGTCAGCCCGCCTCGCCTGGCGGCCGAACGGTTGAGACCCGGCCGCGTCCGGCAATCGGCGTTCGCCGTCTGGGAGAATCGGCCAGGGTGACATGACCATGCAAACGACCAGAACGACGCACGTGGCTCCCGAGGCGGTCATCGACCTCGACGCCGTGGCACACAACGTGGGTGTGCTGCGCGACCGTGCCGGTGCGGCGCAGGTGATGGCCGTCGTCAAGGCCGACGGGTACGGCCACGGCGCGACGCAGACCGGCCGCGCGGCCCTGGCCGCGGGCGCGTCGGAACTGGGTGTCGCCACCGTCGAGGAGGCGATCAGACTCCGCCGCGACGGCATCACCGCTCCGGTGCTGGCTTGGCTGCACCCGCCGGGAACCGACTTCGGTCCCGCGCTCGAAGCCGACGTGCAGATCGCCGTGTCGTCGCTGCGCCAGCTCGGCGAGCTGCGTGATGCAGCCCAGCGGACGGGCCGTAGCGCGACCGTCACCGTCAAGGTGGACACCGGACTGAACCGCAACGGTGCCGGCCCCGATGAGTACTCGGCGATGCTTCCGGCATTGAAGCGCGCGCTCGCCGAAGACGCGTTCACGTTGCGCGGCCTGATGTCGCATCTGGTGCACGGTGACGTTCCCGACCACCCGCTTAACGACATCCAGGCGGGCCGGCTGAATGACATGGTCGATCAAGCCCGCAGCGCAGGTTTGCGGTACGAGGTTGTGCACGTGAGCAATTCGCCTTCGACGCTGACGCGGCCGGATCTCGGATTCGACATGGTGCGGCCCGGTATCGCGGTATACGGTCAGACGCCGATTCCCGAGCGTGGCGACATGGGGCTGATCCCCGTGATGACGCTGAAATGCCCTGTGGCGCTGCTGCGCAAGGTACAGGCCGGCGAGGGAGTTTCTTACGGGCACACGTGGATCGCCGAACGTGACACGACGCTGGCGTTGCTTCCCATCGGCTACGCCGACGGCGTCTTCCGCAACCTCAGCGGCCGCATCGACGTATTGATCAACGGCAGGCGTCGCCGCAGCGTCGGGCGCGTCTGCATGGACCAACTCGTGGTCGACGTGGGTGTCGACGGCGACGTGTCCGAGGGCGACGACGCGATTCTGTTCGGGCCCGGCACCGACGGTGAGCCCACCGCGCAGGATTGGGCCGAACTGCTCGGCACCATCAACTATGAGGTCGTCACGAGCCCGCGCGGCCGAGTGGTGCGCTCCTACCGTGGAATTCGACGTTGAGCGATCAGGGAGCGCGGTGGCTGGCGGGTGCCGCGGGCGTGACCGCGGTCGGCACCGCCACCGCAGTGTCGGTCGCGAGGTCCTTACGCCGACGCGTCAGCAGCGACGATCCCTACGAATTCGAGGATTTCGGCCTCCTCGACGCTGACCGCAGCGTAGTCGTCACGACGCCGGACGGTGTCGACCTGGCTGTCCGCGAGGTGGGGGACCCCGACGCTCCGCTGACGGTTGTCTTCGCGCACGGCTTTTGTCTGCGCATGGGCGCCTTTCACTTTCAGCGTGCCCGCTTGACCGATGAGTGGGGCTCGCAAGTCCGGATGGTGTTCTACGACCAGCGTGGCCACGGCCAATCCGGGCAGGCGCCACCGGAGACCTACAACGTCGCGCAATTGGGCAGGGACCTGGAGACGGTGCTGGCCGTGATGGCGCCGCGCGGACCCGTTGTGCTCGTCGGCCATTCGATGGGAGGTATGACGGTCCTGTCGCACGCCCGGCAGTTCCCGCAGCGGTACCCCACCCGCGTGGTCGGCGCAGCGCTCATCGCATCGGCGGCCGAAGGGGTTTCACGCTCGCCGTTGGGCGAGATCCTGAAGAATCCCGCCCTGGAGGCGGTGCGCTTCGCGGTTCGGTATGCGCCCAGAACGGTGCACCGCACCCGCGGCGCCGCCAAGTCGGTGATCGCTCCCATCCTGCGCGCGGCCTCGTACGGCGATGTGAAGGTCAGCCGCAGCGTCGTCGAATTCTCCGAGAAGATGATGCACGACACCCCGATCGAGACGCTGGTCGAATTCCTGCACGCGCTCGAAGTGCACGACGAAACCGAAGGGCTGGGCACCCTCGCGAAGGTGCCCACACTGATCGCGTGCGGTGACGAGGACCTGCTCACCCCGATGAACTACTCACAGGACATGGCTGACGCCCTGCCCAAATCCGAACTCGTGATCGTCGAGGGCGCAGGCCATCTCGTCGAACTCGAGCAGCCAGAGATCATCGACGACGCGCTCGTCCGGCTGGTGGAACGCGCCACCCCCTCCAAGCTCGTCGCCCTGACGCGCCGCGTCCGGGACCGAGTTCGCCACCATGGCTGACCGCGCAGCGGGGACAGCGGAGCTGCCGACCGCCGACGACACCATCGCCCTCGGTGCGCGGCTGGGAAGTGAACTGCGCGCCGGTGACGTCGTGGTGCTGTCCGGTCCGTTGGGTGCGGGAAAGACCGTGTTGGCCAAGGGTATTGCGCAGGCGATGGATGTCGACGGTCCGGTCGTGTCGCCGACGTTCGTGTTGGCCCGTGTGCACCGGGCGCGTCGCGCCGACGCCCCGGCGATGATTCACGTCGACCTGTACCGGCTGCTCGACGACAACTCGGTCGACCTGCTCGCCGAACTCGACTCGCTGGACCTCGACACCGATCTCGAGGATGCGGTCGTCGTGGTGGAGTGGGGTGAAGGACTGGCCGAACGGTTGTCCGACAGCCATCTCGACATTCGCCTCGAACGCGGCACCGACACCGAAGTGCGCACAGCGATGTGGCAGTGGAGCGCTCCGTGAGCAGCCTGATCCTGGCGATCGACACTGCGACGCCCGCGGTGACAGCCGGGGTGGTACGCCGGGACGGCGACACGATCGAGGTGCTGGCGCAGCGGGTCACTGTCGACGCCCGCGCGCACGCCGAGCAACTGACCCCCAACGCGGTCGGCGCACTCGCCGACGCCGGGGTCGGCGTCGAGGATCTCGCGGCGGTCGTCGTCGGCTGCGGCCCCGGACCGTTCACCGGCCTGCGAGTCGGCATGGCCACCGCCGCGGCGTTTGGGCACGCGCTGGGTGTCCCGGTACACGGCGTGTGCAGCCTGGACGCGATCGCCATCGTGGCGGGCGGCAATCTGCTGGTCGTCACCGATGCGCGCCGGCGTGAGGTGTACTGGGCGCGCTACCGCGATGGGGTGCGCTTGGAGGGTCCTGCCGTCGCCGCGCCGGCCGACGTGCCGGGGGCGGATGAGGCGCTGACGCAGCCGCCCCGGTATCCCACCGCCGAGGGCCTGGTGCGCGCGGTCGCCGACTGGGCGTCGCCGCCCGCGCCCCTGGTGCCGATGTATCTGCGTCGCCCCGACGCGAAGACACTGGCCGAGCGGGCGGCCCGATGACGGTCGTCTACGGAAAGCTGAAGCCGTCGGACGCCGCACGGTGCGCCGAGCTGGAGTCCCTGCTGTTCGAGGGGGACGACCCGTGGCCGGAGCGGGCGTTTCTCGCCGAGTTGAAGGCCAAACACATTTACTATGTCGCCGCACGCAGTGACGACAAGCTCGTCGGTTACGCGGGGATCGCGCGGTTGGGCCGAGTACGCCCCTTCGAGTACGAGATTCACACGATCGGTGTCGATCCCGTGTACCAGGGTCAGGGTATCGGCCGGCGGCTGGTGACCGAAATCCTCGAATTAGCCTCCGGCAGCGTCGTTTTCCTTGAGGTACGCACCGATAATGTGCCCGCGATCAGCCTTTACGAGAGCTTCGGTTTCGTCAACGTCGGCCTGCGTCGGCGCTATTACCGCGCCAGCGGTGCGGACGCCTATACGATGAAGCGCCTTCCTCAAGAGAGCCCATCATGACGATCATCCTGGCCATCGAGAGCTCCTGCGACGAAACCGGCGTCGGCATCGCCGAACTCGGTGCGGATGGCGCCGTGACGCTGCTGGCCGACGAGGTAGCCTCCAGCGTCGATGAGCACGCCCGCTTCGGCGGCGTGGTTCCCGAGATCGCGTCGCGGGCGCACCTGGAGGCGCTGGGACCGACGATGCGCCGCGCATTGGAAACCGCAGGCGTGACCAAGCCGGACATCGTTGCGGCGACCATCGGTCCAGGGCTCGCCGGTGCTCTGTTGGTGGGAGTGGCTGCGGCCAAGGCGTATTCGGCCGCGTGGCAGGTGCCGTTTTACGCCGTCAATCACCTCGGGGGCCATCTGGCCGCCGACGTCTTCGACCACGGCCCGTTACCCGAGAGCGTGGGCCTGCTGGTGTCCGGCGGACACACCAACCTGTTGCACGTGCGGTCGCTGGGCGAACCGATCGTCGAACTCGGCAGCACCGTCGACGACGCCGCGGGCGAGGCCTACGACAAGGTGGCGCGTCTGCTCGGGCTCGGGTACCCCGGCGGCAAGGTGCTCGACGATCTCGCCAGGACCGGGGACCGCGACGCGATCGTCTTTCCCCGTGGCATGACTGGACCGCGCGACGATCGGTTCGCGTTCAGCTTCTCCGGGCTGAAGACGGCCGTCGCCCGGTACGTCGAGAGCCACCCAGACGCTTTGCAGGCCGACGTTGCGGCCGGTTTCCAAGAAGCCGTTGCCGACGTGCTGACGTTGAAAGCGGTGCGGGCGGCGAAAGAGCTGAACGTGTCGACACTGCTGATTGCCGGTGGGGTGGCGGCCAATTCGCGGCTGCGTGAACTCGCCGAACAACGCTGCGCTGAGAGCGGACTGACACTGCGGATCCCGCGGCCACGGCTCTGCACCGACAACGGTGCGATGATCGCGTCGTTCGCGGCCCATCTGATCGCCGCGGGTGCGGCGCCGTCGCCGCTGGATGCGGCAAGCGATCCCGGTCTTCCGGTGGTGAAGGGACAGGTGGCGTGAGCGACAAGCTGGACATCACTGAACTGCTCTACCGCTATGCCGAGTTGATCGACGCGGGCGACTTCGACGGCGTCGGCACGTTGCTGTCGAAGGCGTCGTTCGGCGGCACCGGTCCCCAGGGTGTCTCCGGTGCGGACAACATCGCCAAGCTGTTCGCCGCCACCACCCGGCGTTATCCCGACCATGGCAACACGCCACGGACACGTCACCTCGTGCTGAATCCGATCATCGACCTCGCCGACAGCACGGCGACCGCGCGCTCCACGTTCTGCGTCGTGCAAGACACCGAGTCCGTGCCGATCCAGCCGATCGTCGTCGGGCGGTACTTCGACACGTTCGGCCGCGACGCCGACGGCTGGCATTTCACCGAGCGCAAGGTGGAGATCCAGATGCTCGGCGACGTGTCTGATCACTTGATGGTCGATCCGACCAACTTCTGAGCGCCGCTGCGGCAGACTGCGTGGGCGTGCACTACGACTTGCGCCTGCGACCCGAACAGCCGCCGACTCCCGCGCCGGATGCGTTCACCATCCACCGCCGTGGTCGCGCCGAGCGAGGGCCGCGACGGGTTGTCCCTTGCCTTCGTCCACGAGGGGATCGGCGGCTATCCGCTGCTCCTCCTGCACGGCTACCCCGAGACGAAGCGCATCTGGTGGCGCAATATCGGTCCGCTTGCCGAGGCCGGCTACGAGGTGATCGTCCCCGACCTGCGTGGCTTCGGCGATTCAGACCTGTCGACGGAGGATGTGTACGACCTGGCGGCGTGGAGCCGGGACCTATACCTGCTGGTGCACGATGTGCTGGGCCATGAACGATGTGGCGTGGTCGGCGGTGACCTCGGCGGCGCCATCGCCTGCGATCTTCTCCACCGCTTTGCGGGGTTCGTGGAGAAGTTCGTGTTCTTCGACTCCGTGCCGCCGTTCCTGTTCCAAGAGTTCAAGGCGGCCGGAATCGACGTGGCGTCCATCCGCGGCATAGGCGACGGGCCGACGGCCGACTACCGCTACCGGCAGGGCGTGACACCCGATGATCTGGCGGCAGATCTTGATACCCCGGCTAAGCGCCGCCGCTACATCTCCGAGTTCTACGGACATCGGTTGTGGGCCTCACCAGGAACATTCACCGCGGCCGATGCGGATTTCATGGCCGAACCGTTCTCGACCGAAGAGCGGCTCCGCGCAGGCTGGGCGTGCTATCAGCTCATGCACGGACGCAAGATGAGCGAGCCGCCGATCCTCGATCGCAAGGTCGACGTGCCAACCCTGATTCTCTACGGCATGGACGACCAGGTGATCGGGCCCGATTTCCTGCACACCTGCGAGGTGGCCTTCACCAACCGGGCAGGTCCGGTCGTGGTCCCGGGGGCAGGCCACTTCCTCCAGTGGGAGCGGGCAGACCTTTTCAATCCTCTGGTGAGCGCCTATTTCGGCGACCTGCGTGTTCGCTTTACGAGATAGGCATAGGCCGATCTTGAGTGCTAGCACTCTCATGTATAGAGTGCTAGGTGGCAGACGCGCCCAAACCCTGCGCCGGCACCCGCGACGACGGAGCGAGGCACGGACGCTATGCCGAACACCTGGTAATTGAGACCCCGGGATCCCCCGGGGTCGACAACCCGAAATTAGTGGAGGGCTCCATCGTGGCGAGCGTGAACATCAAGCCACTCGAGGACAAGATCCTCGTACAGGCCAACGAGGCCGAGACCACGACCGCTTCCGGTCTGGTCATCCCCGACACCGCCAAGGAGAAGCCCCAGGAGGGCACCGTCGTCGCAGTTGGCCCCGGCCGCTGGGACGAGGACGGCGAGAAGCGCATCCCCCTGGACGTTTCCGAAGGCGACACCGTGATCTACAGCAAGTACGGCGGCACCGAGATCAAGTACAACGGCGAGGAGTACCTGATTCTCTCCGCGCGCGACGTGCTGGCTGTCGTCAACAAGTAAGCACCCGTGTCCCGCCCCGGAGCTTCCCGTATCGACGGGTGAGTTCCGGGGCGGCACTCGTTTCGAGTCAAAAGGACTTTTATGAGCAAGCAGATTGAGTTCAACGAGACTGCGCGCCGGGCAATGGAAGCCGGGGTCGACAAGCTCGCCGACGCCGTGCGAATCACGCTGGGGCCGCGCGGTCGCCACGTGGTGCTGGCCAAGGCGTACGGCGGTCCGGTGGTGACCAACGACGGTGTCACCATCGCCCGCGAGATCGAGCTGGAAGACCCGTTCGAGAACCTCGGCGCCCAGCTGGTCAAGTCGGTCGCCACCAAGACCAACGACGTGGCAGGTGACGGCACGACCACGGCGACGGTGCTCGCACAGGCGATCATCAAGGCCGGCCTGCGCAACGTGGCCGCGGGTGCCAACCCGATCGCACTCGGCCTCGGCATCAGCAAGGCCGCCGACGCGGTCTCCGAGGCGCTGCTCGCGGCGGCGACGCCGGTCAGCGACAAGACGGCCATCGCCCAGGTCGCCACGGTGTCCTCACGCGATGAGCAGGTCGGCGAGCTGGTCGGCGAGGCCATGACGACGGTCGGCGTCGACGGTGTGGTGACGGTCGAGGAGTCCTCGACGCTGAACACCGAGCTCGAGGTCACCGAGGGTGTCGGCTTCGACAAGGGTTACATTTCCGCGTACTTCATCACCGACTTCGATGCACAGGAAGCCGTGCTCGAGGACGCGTTGGTGCTGCTGCACCGCGAGAAGATCAGCTCGCTGCCTGATCTGCTTCCGCTGCTGGAGAAGGTCGCCGAGTCCGGCAAGCCGCTGCTGATCGTGGCCGAGGACGTCGAGGGTGAACCCCTTTCGACGTTGGTGGTCAACGCGATTCGCAAGACGCTGAAGGCCGTTGCCGTCAAGGCGCCGTTCTTCGGGGACCGGCGCAAGGCGTTCCTCGACGATCTGGCGGTCGTCACGGGCGGCCAGGTCGTCAACCCCGATGTCGGTCTCGTGCTGCGCGAGGTCGGCCTCGAGGTGCTCGGTACCGCACGCCGGGTCGTCGTCGACAAGGACAGCACCGTCATCGTCGACGGTGGTGGCACGCAGGACGCCATCGACGGCCGCAAGGCGCAACTGCGCTCCGAGATCGAGGCGTCCGATTCCGACTGGGATCGCGAGAAGCTCGAGGAGCGGCTGGCCAAGCTGTCCGGTGGCGTCGCCGTCATCCGGGTCGGCGCGGCAACCGAGACCGACCTCAAGAAGCGCAAGGAAGCGGTCGAGGACGCGGTGTCGGCAGCCAAGGCGGCCGTCGAGGAGGGCATCGTCGCCGGTGGTGGCGCGGCGCTCGTGCAGGCCGGTTCGGTGCTCGGCCCGCTGCGCGAGTCGCTCTCCGGTGACGAGGCGCTGGGCGTCGGCGTATTCGCCTCCGCGTTGACGGCGCCGCTGTACTGGATCGCCACCAACGCCGGGCTCGACGGCTCGGTCGTGGTCAACAAGGTGTCCGAACTGCCCGCCGGTCAGGGCTTCAACGCGGCCACGCTCGCCTACGGTGATCTGGCTGCCGATGGCGTTGTGGACCCGGTCAAGGTGACCCGGTCAGCCGTGCAGAACGCGGCGTCCGTCGCGCGGATGGTGCTGACCACCGAGACCGCGATTGTCGAGAAGCCGGCCGAGGCCGAAGACGACGGTCATGGCCACGGCCATGGCCACGGTCATCACCACCACTGAGCAGTAGCTTCACAGAACACCCCGGTCACCAGGCCGGGGTGTTCTGGTAAGCACACTCGCGCACCGATGTTCGGCCTTCGGAGCGCAATCCGTAAAAGGGTGAGCGCTCGGCCTCTAGTCTCCGGACATGGACCGCATCTGGCAGTGGGCGTGGGACCGGTTTGGAGCGGAACACCGGTGGGCGGGTCTGGCCGTCATATTGCCAGCAGGATTGCCGATCTTCCTGTTGTGGTCGTTCCTCATCGTCGCTGTTGAAGGCTCCCGCCACTACGTCGAGGCAGCCGTCGTCACCCTCGTCGCCCTGCTGGCGCTGAATCTGTACGCGGCTTTCGCCGACCGCAAGCGCTACCGCCCGGTCGAGCAATGGGCGGCCGGCCGCGACGTCGATCGGGCAATAGCGCTGGAGGCCACATATAGCTTCGCCCGGAGCGCGGTTTACCGGGCGCTTTGGTTAGCCGCGGTGTGCTTCGCCGTGATGTCGGTGATCGTCGGTGCAATTGTTGGAGCGGACGGACCGCGACTTGCGCAGTACGGGGTGCTGGGCGCCGCGGTCGGAACCGTGACGTATCTCATCAGTGTGCACAGCATGTTGGAGGCGACCGCTCGGCCTGCACGGGTCGCGATCGCCGGCGACACGAGCATTGGGGACTCCTTACCCCGCGCTCGCCCGACGATCGCCGCGTGGTCAAACATGACGGTCCTGGGGACTGCGTTCGTTTTCTCCGTCGACAGCGCGATGTTGGTTGCCGCGATCGTCGGGGCCAGCCCGCAGCCATTTCTGTTCCTTGGGATCGGCAGTGCGTTGACACTCGGATTCGGAATTCCGCTAGTCGTCGGCGTCGGTTTCTCACCGTCGATGCGGCCGATTCGGGATCTCGCGGAGGGAACCGAACGTGTCGCAGCCGGTGACTACGGCAGGCGGGTGCCGGTGGTACAGGACGACGATCTGGGAGTGCTGGCGGCGTCGTTCAATCGCATGCAGGCGGGATTGGCTGAGCGGCAACGACTTCAGGCGGCATTCGGTACCTACGTCGACCCCGCTCTCGCCGCGCGGCTGCTCGAGCAGGGCGACGACGTTTTTACCGGCGAGCGCCGCGAGGTGACGGTGATGTTCGTCGACATCCGCGACTTCACCCCGTTCGCCGAGGCGAACACCGCGGAGGACACCGTGGCCCGGCTCAACGCCCTGTTCGAGATCGTGGTGCCGGCCGTCACCGACGCCGGAGGGCACGTCAACAAGTTCCTCGGCGACGGCGCGATGGCCGTCTTCGGCGCTCCAAACGATCTCGCGGACCATGCCGACGCCGCAGTGGGCGCCGCGGTGCTGATTCACCGTCTCGTTGTCGAGCGATTCGGCGGTGAGCTTCGGATCGGCATCGGGATCAACACCGGTACGGTGATCGCCGGCACCATTGGCGGAGGGGCTCATCTTGAGTTCAGCCTGATCGGCGACACGACGAACGTGGCTGCCCGCGTCGAGCAACTCACCAAGACCACCGGCGACGCCATCCTTCTCACTGGCCAAACCGTTGACGCCCTGGTTTCTCCACCACCCGGACTCGCTGACCGGGGTGCCCACGCGCTGAAGGGCAAGTCAGCCCAAACCGCGGTCTTCGGTCTTGACCCGGTCGCGACGCCTTTGTAGTGCCTGACCAGTCGGCGGCTGTTGTACGTGTTTGCTGTTACGGGCCAGATTGTCTTTGGGTCGAGATTCGGGCCCGACGGATTACGTCACCCCGATAGGCCTTGACACTGGACTAACAACGCCTGCTTCGCAAAATGGCCATATCGACTCCTCAGTCGAAGGAAACGAGATAAGTTTGCCGCTCGGGGGAACAGAGCAACAGTTCACTTCGAGAAGAGGGGCAACGGATGAACAGGATGTTGAGGAAACTCACGATCGGCATCGTCGCGGCGGTGGTCGCTTTACTCGGACTGGCCGCCCCGGCAAACGCACAAGATCGCAACGTAGAAGTCATCAACCAAACGCAGCACGCAATCGTGCAGTTCTACGCATCGAACGTCGACCGCGGCACCTGGGAGGAAGACATTCTGGGCGAGGACGTGCTGCCGGTCGGCCAGTCGGTGAACATCAATATCGATGACGGCAGCGGGGCGTGCTTGTACGACTTCAAGGCCGTGTTCGACGACGGCGAGGAGCTGGTGCGCACCGGCATCGACGTGTGCACCACGACCGCATATACCTACACCGAAGGCTGAGACGACAAGTCATCCCCGATCCCGTTGGGCCGGGGTGTTTTTCGTTGTCAGGCCGTGGGCTGGATGGAAACGATGCGGAAGACTCCCGGCTGGGCGTTGTCAGGGGCGAACCGCACCTCCAGGACGTCTGGTGGGAACTGGCCGGCCAGGTCATTCAGTGTCCTGGGCAGGAACGCCTGGGCCTTGGCATTGCCGTACCAGTTCGGGTTGGACGGATCGACGCTGAGGGCGTTCACGCTGTCGATCGTCTCGTCCCAGCGTTGTATCGGGTCCGGCCGCGCGTCGCCGAAGCCCGCCGACTTGAGGTAGGCATCCCCTTGTCCGGCAACGGTAATCGCGGTTCCGCCCCCGACGGGTGTTCCGGTGATCGTCCCATTGACGGCGTCGGCCGTCACCGATGTCAGCCGCACGGTGCACACGTTGTCGACGACGCTCGGCGGCACACAGAATCCGGGCAGCGGGTCAGCGTGGGCCGGGGCGATGGTCAGGGCGGCAGACAATGCCAAGACGGACATTGCCGCGCCGATCCTTTCAGGCGTCACAAGAATGTATTCGGTGCGCTGACCTGAAGAGTTACGCTGCCGAGGTGATCAGGCGGTACGCAGTGGCCGGACTTGTCGCCACATTGGCTGCGGTCACGTTCGTGGCCCGGGCGAGTTCCGCCCCGCTGGACCCGATCCCGGGTAATGGCTTCTTCCTCGTTGGGCCCGACATCGCGCCGGGTCTTTACCAAACGGCCGGGTCAGCCTCGACGTTCGGCGTATGGATCAACGACGTGCCGACCGTCGACTCGATGTGCGCGTGGTTCGCGTACAGCACGCCCGACACCAACAAAGACCACGTGGTCGCCACGAATATGTCGATCGGTCCGATGTTCGCGAATATCAACGCGGAAGTGAAGGCCTTCGAATCGCGAAACTGCCAACCCTGGACCCGGGTGCCCTGAAAGTGAATGACAATCCGGTCGCCGGGGTATCCCGGCCCAATGGCGGAGCATGAAGGCGGCCAGTGGAACGTCGCCACGAAAAAGAACACGGTCTATCTCGAGCGGGTATCCGAGGATGGCGAGCGGCTCATCGACGACTCGTTGGCGCCGGAGGAGGCCCGTCAATTGGCCCGGCTGCTTACGAAGCATGCCGATGGCATCAGCGAATCGGGTGCGGACACCGTGGACGACGAAGACACCACGGACGAAGACTCGGAGGATGACGACTCTGACGAGGATGACGACTCTGACGAGGATGACGACTCTGACGAGGATGACGACTCGGACGATGACGACAAGTCCGAGGACTCTGACGAGACGAAAGACTAGTCCCGGCTTCATATCTCGACCCTGAACTGATGCGAGCGATCATCGCGCGCGACCGCGCTGCCGGAGTGCACGGCCTAGCACTGGGGGAGATGCCGTACCCGCACGCCGCCGAGAACGATGTCGTCGTCCGAGTGCACGCGGCGGGATTCACGCCGGGTGAGCTCGACTGGCCGGGCACCTGGACCGACCGGGCCGGACATGACAGGACACCGACCATCCCCGGGCACGAGGTCTCCGGGGTCGTCGCCGAACTCGGCTACGGGACGACAGGTTTGACTGTCGGCCAACGAGTCTTCGGGATCACCGACTGGTGCCGCAATGGCACGCTGGCCGAATTCGTGGCAGTCGAGGCTCGCAATCTTGCGCCGCTATCGACGGGAGTCGATCACATCGTGGCTGCGGCACTGCCGATTTCGGGCCTCACCGCGTGGCAGGGACTGTTCATTCACGGGCGGCTCTCCGCCGGGCAGACGGTGCTGATTCACGGCGCTGCCGGCGGTGTCGGTTCGATGGCGGTACAACTGGCGCTCGACGCGGGGGCACGGGTGATCGGTACGGGACGCGCGGCCGATCGTGAAGTGGCCCTGGGGCTAGGCGCAGAAGTTTTCGCCGACCTGGAAGAAGATCGGCTTGAAGACGTCGGCGAAGTGGACATGGTCTTCGACGTGATCGGCGGTGAGATCCTCCGCCGCTCGGCCGCGTTGGTCCGACCTGACGGTGCACTGGTCAGCATCGCCGAACCGCCGCCCAGCCCGCCCGACAACATCCGGGCCATCTTCTTCGTCGTGGAGCCCGACCGTGCGGGACTCGCCGAATTGGAGCTCAGGGTGCGGGACGGGCGCATCGAGCCACGTGTCGCAAAGATTCGATCCCTCGACGACGCCGCTGCCGCGTTTGACCCGACCCACCGTGGCCGGGGTAAGACCGTCATCCGCGTGATCGACGTTTGACCTCGTCGACCGCCTATCCAACCAGCGAAAATGGTCGAACTTCACAGCTAATGGCATGGTGGCTGCCATGCGCAGCACTTCCTGCAGGTTGTACCGCAAGTGGTTGACGGTGGCGATTATCGGCATCGCGACACTGGCGCTCGTGACGGCGTGCTCCGGATCGGGCCCGTCGCTCCGGGAGAATGAGGCACCCGCGTCCAAATTCACCACCGACGGCGCCGCCGCAGGCTCGCCGGAGGCCCCGCCGCCGCAGGAGCCCATGCCGGTGGAAGACGTCCAGCGCGACGTCGTCAAGACCGCATCGATGACCATCACGGTGGCCAACACCTCCGAGGCCGCGGACAAGGCGGCCGTCATGGTCGAGGACGCCGACGGCCGCGTCGACAGCCGCAGCGAGAACGCGGGGTCCGACTCGGGATTGGCGCGCACGTCGGTCGTGCTGCGCGTTCCGGTGGACAAGCTCGACGGTGTGGTGCGCGAGCTCAAGACGCTGGGAACCGTGCAGACCGCCGAAACCAGCTCCGAGGATGTGACGGCGCAGCGGGTCGATCTCGACGCCCGCATCAAGGCGCTGCAGACCTCGGTGGACCGCCTGCTGGCGATCATGCGTGATGCCCGCGACCCCGAAGCACTCATCGCCGCCGAGGACGCGCTCTCTCAGCGTCAAGCGGACTTGGACAGCCTGCGCGCCCAGCGTGAAGCCCTCGGCGACCGCATCGAATACAGCACCGTCAACGTCACCTTCGTGGCAGAAACGATCGGCGGACCGGCACCCAAGCACTATCAGGGATTTCTGGGTCAGGTCGAACGAGGTTGGGACGCATTGGTTTCCGTCGCAGGAAACCTCGTGCTGCTGTTCGGTCTCTTGCTGCCGTGGCTGCTCGTGCTGGCCGCCGTCGTCGCTCTCTGCTACGGCGTCATCCGCGTGGCTGGTGCCCGCCAGACCAAGCCGGAGGCTGCGGCCGAGCCCGCCGGTGAATCAGACGTGGACGTCGCGAAGTCCGACAGCGAATCGGATGCCTGAGCAGTTGTAGTAGCCGTGAAAAAGCCCCGTCCCGGTCGGCCGAGGCGGGGCTTTTTCTATTGAATGCGTGGTTATGAGGCGCGGCGGATACCCCGCTTCAGCAACAGTTCGCGCTCGGACTCGGAGAGGCCGCCCCAGATGCCATAGGGCTCTCCGACCGCCAGCGCGTGCGAGCGACACTGCGTGATCACCGGGCAGCTGCGGCACATCTCCTTGGCGCGCATCTCGCGCTGCGCGCGCGCCCGGCCGCGTTCGCCGTCGGGGTGAAAGAACATGGACGAGTCGACGCCTCGGCAAAGGCCGGCGATCTGCCAATCCCAGATATCTGCGTTGGGTCCGGGAAGCTGTTGCGGCTGTGGCATTGGAAAACCCCTCTCTACACACTCATTTCGCCAACTACACAAGTGCGTGAGTTACGGAACCGATCCGAGCGCAAGTCGCCGATGACTACTCGTGCACACAAACTAGGGGGGCTCACGAAATTCCGTCAATAGCCTGAACATGTGCTAATTGACATAACGGCAGGTCCAGAATTTACGTCACGTTCATCTTGGGATACTTCGCCGTCGAGATCGGTGTTTAAGCGCACGTGAAGCAGGGGTCGCCAGGGTGCATTTACCCTGATCGCATCAATCCATGCGACTTTGGCAATTATTCTCAACCCCGCGCCGTCTTACATGGAATTAACTTTCGCAGCACCAACTGTTAACCAAAGTGATTTTGACCCCTTTGAAATACGAGTCCACCGGTACCGGGTATTGCACTGGTCCATTGATACGCGTTGATACCGTCGCGGCACTGATGATCACTTCCACCGCAGACCTGGCGAACGCGGCATTCGGGGACGATCCGGGACGCTGGCCGCTGCCCGCCGCGACCACTCCGCAGCAGCTATGGCTGCGGGCGGTGGTGGCCGGCGGTCAGGGCCGATACAGCAGCGCGCTGGCCGACCTCTCCGCATTGCGACGTCAGCCGCCCGACCCGCTGGTGTCGCTGGCCCACAGCAGCCGCGCGTCGTTTCTGCGCCAGCTTGGCTGGCACGACCGGGCTCGCACCTGGGACGGCAGGGCGTTCGCACTTGCCGGTGCCGATCGGGAAGCGGGCGGCGACGCGCTGATCGGGCTGGCCGCCGATGCGCTCGGCACCGGACGGTTTGCGGCGTCGGAGCGGGCGTTGCTCCGCGCCGCCGACCTTCTCGACGGCCCGGTACCTGCGCGGCTGCACGTGCGGATCGCCTGGGTGTCCGCGGAGCTGGCGATGGCCCGCGGACGGGGTTCGTCCGCGGTGCATCATGCGGAGGCGGCCAGGGCGGCCGCCGCCACGCTCGGTTCGATACGGCACGCCGTCAAAACCGAGGTCGTCATGGCCGCCGCGCTGTGCTGCGTCGGTGACCTCGACGGCTCCCGGCGGGTGGCCGATGCCGCGCTCGAGGACACGGAAGCCCACGGAATGGTCCCGCTGCGCTGGGCGTTGGCCTCCTTGCTGGCCGGTATTGGTAGCGGGGTGCGCTCAGAAGTAGAGGTGGCGGCGATCCGCGACGGTTCTGCCGACACAGTCAGGTCACGAGGCGGCGTGTGGGCGGTCCGCTGAGACGGGAGCACTCCATCCTGAAAGTTATTGTTTAGCTGAGCCAAGCCCACCGGTAAGTGTCCGTTACGTAACGCTGGAGAGATCGCCCACGATGACAATTTCGGGAGAACGTCTCGATGATGTCGTCGCTGAGGCTGTAGCGGGCAATCGGGACGCACTCCGGAGGGTGCTGGAGACCATTCGTCCCATCGTCATCCGGTACGTCCGGGCGAGGGTGGGGTCGACTGAGCGAAGTGGCCTCTCAGCTGATGACGTCGCGCAGGAGGTGTGCTTGGCCGCCATTACGGCGCTGCCGCGCTACAAGGATCAGGGACGACCGTTCCTGGCCTTTGTGTACGGCATTGCAGCGCACAAGGTCGCTGACGCTCATCGCGCAGCGGGCAGGAACCGCTCCGACCCGACGGAAGTCGTGCCGGAACGCTTCTCGCTGGACGCCGGCCCCGAACAGATGGCGCTGGATTCCGAGGCATCAGCCCGGATGAAGAAGCTGCTGGCGATATTGCCCGAGAAGCAGCGCGAAATCCTGATCCTGCGCGTGGTCGTCGGCATGAGCGCCGAAGAGACCGCCGAGGCAGTCGGGAGTACGGCGGGCGCGGTCCGAGTCGCCCAGCACCGTGCACTGGCACGGCTGAAGGAAGAGATCATCTCGACGGGGCACGACCATGCCTGACTTCGGACGCTGGACTTCCAACGGGGGCGATCCGTCGCTCAACGAGATCAACCGCACTGACCAGTTGCTCGACGCGCTCGCGTACGAGCAGCCGGCGTATGCAAGCGATCGCGGAGACGCTGAGCTGATCAACCTGTTGTCCGGTTGGCGCGACGACATTCGGGATGCGCCGATGACGGTGCCGGTGACGCCGCGCGACGCGGTGATCGCACTCGACACCGCCCAGCGCACGCGCAAGCGTTCGCGTCGAACGCTGGCTCTGATCGGGTCGACCGCCGCGGCGGTGCTGTGTCTCGGTGGCTTCGCCAGCGTGGTGGCGGGCGCGGGACCGGGCGACTCGCTCTACGGTCTGCGCACGATGATCTTCGGCGAGGCGCCGGCTCCGCGGGATGACGCCGTGATGCTTGCCTCGCAACAACTCGCGGAGGTGCAGCAGCTCGTCGACCAGGGGCAGTGGGACGCCGCGCAGCAGAAGTTGGAGACGCTGACCACCACGGTCGCGACGGTCAACGACGATGTGCGCAAACAGGAACTGGTCTCCGAGTGGCAAGAACTGACGGTCAAGGTCGAGGCGCAGGATCCCGCCGCGGTGCTGCCGCCCGACATGCCGCCGCCGGTCTTCCCGGATGTGGTTGTCCTGGACACCCCGACATCCACGAACGGCAATACGTCGTCGGAGACGACACCGCCGTTGGATACCTCGACTCCGTTGCCGACTCCGTCTGGTCCGCTGCCTACGCCGTCGGGACCGTTACCTACGCCGTCGGGTCCGCTGCCTACGCCGTCGGGACCGTTACCCACGCCGTCGGGTCCGTTGCCGACTCCGTCGGGACCGGTTACTCAGTTGCCGGCGACTGAGCCCAGCAGCGCACCGCCTGCACCGCCCGCGTCGGAGGAAGAGCCGCCTCCGACGACTACCGCCCCGCCAACAACGGCAGTAACGACGACGACCACCGTGGCGGCTACGAGGACCCAGCAGCCTGCTGCGCCGTCATCGACTGTCTCCGAGGCCGCCGAGGAGGCACCCCCCGTCGAAGCGCCGCCTGCGACGGTTGAGGCACCTCCAGTGACGGTTGAGGAACCGCCCGCAACCGTCGAGGCACCTCCGGCGACGGTCGAGGAACCGCCGGTACAACGGCGAGCGCCGGTTACGACGACGTTCGTGGTTCCCGAGCCGGAGTCTGGCTCCGGCGGCGACGGCAGCTAACCAGCGGTTGCGCCGTCAGCGATACCCGTCGGTGTCCGTCGTGGCCTCGTTGAGAGAGGCGTCGGCGTAACCGCGGCAGTAATCCCAGGTGACGTAGGCGTCGGGTTCGGGGTCGTAGGCCGGCTCGTGCGGGCGGACCGTACCGTCGACCAGCAGCTGCAGCAGGTTCGCCCGCAGCATGTCCCAGTCGTGGTAGTGGTCCTGCTGGCATTCGTCGCAGCACACGACCAAACCGCGAATCCCCTTGTGCGCCAACAACGCTTCATATACAGCCAAGTCGGCGAGATCGGCCTCGACCGCGGTCCGCTCCTGGGGGTCCAGCGGTTGCCCCGGCTCCAGGGCGTCGAGCGCAGCCGACGGGTCGCACGGGTCGTCGGCGAACGGATCGGGCGGCAAACCCGGCGGGAGGTGGTCTCGCACGACTCCCACATTACGCAGCCGCCCACATTTCGCGCCAGCCGTCGCTCGGCATGGCGCCACCGGGAGCGTGGCGCCGAACCGGCGACGTCAATGCCGATAAGATGGGGCTTCTAGCTCGTCTGTCCCGGGAGGCCCCACCCATGTCGATTGCCGAAAGCAGCCTTCCCCTCGCTGTTCCGGTACCCACCGGCGGCGACGATCCGACGAAGATCGCGATGCTCGGCCTCACGTTCGACGACGTCCTGCTGCTGCCGGCCGCTTCAGATGTGGTGCCCGCCACAGCGGACACCTCCAGCCAGCTGACCAAACGGATCCGGCTGCGGGTCCCGCTCGTCAGCTCGGCGATGGATACCGTCACCGAATCGCGGATGGCCATCGCGATGGCCCGCGCCGGCGGTATGGGGGTGCTGCACCGGAACCTGCCCGTCGCCGAACAGGCCGGCCAGGTCGAGACGGTCAAGCGCTCAGAGGCCGGCATGGTCACCGACCCCGTCACCTGCTCACCGGACAACACGCTGGCCGAGGTCGACGCGATGTGCGCGCGGTTCCGCATCTCGGGGTTGCCGGTCGTGGATTCACAGGGCTCTCTCGTCGGGATCATCACCAACCGCGATATGCGCTTCGAGGTCGACCAGTCGAAGCCGGTGTCGGAGGTGATGACCAAGGCTCCGTTGATCACTGCGCAGGAAGGTGTTTCGGCCGAAGCGGCGCTGGGGCTGTTGCGCCGCCACAAGATCGAGAAGCTGCCGATCGTCGACGGCAACGGCAAGCTGACCGGGCTGATCACCGTCAAGGATTTCGTCAAGACCGAGCAATTCCCCTTCGCTACCAAGGACAGTGACGGCCGGTTGCTCGTCGGCGCCGCGGTCGGTGTCGGCGACGACGCGTGGACGCGGTCGATGACGCTGGTGGATGCCGGAGTCGACGTGCTCATCGTGGACACCGCGCACGCCCACAACCGCGGTGTGTTGGACATGGTGCATCGCCTGAAGGTGTCGGTCGGCGACCGCGTCGAGGTGATCGGCGGCAACGTCGCCACCCGCGCCGCCGCGGCCGCGCTGGTCGACGCGGGCGCCGATGCGGTGAAGGTCGGTGTCGGCCCCGGCTCGATCTGCACCACGCGGGTGGTGGCCGGCGTCGGAGCCCCACAGATCACCGCGATCCTCGAGGCTGTCGCAGCGTGCGCGCCCAAGGGCATTCCCGTCATCGCCGACGGCGGCCTGCAGTACTCCGGAGACATCGCCAAGGCATTGGCGGCCGGCGCGTCCACGGCCATGCTCGGCTCGCTGCTGGCGGGCACCGCCGAGTCGCCGGGCGAGCTGATCTTCGTCAACGGCAAGCAGTTCAAGAGCTACCGCGGCATGGGCTCACTCGGCGCGATGGCCGGGCGCGCGGGAGCGCGGTCGTACTCCAAGGACCGCTACTTCCAGGACGACGCGCTGTCCGAGGACAAGTTGGTGCCCGAGGGCATCGAGGGCCGGGTGCCGTTCCGCGGTCCGCTGTCGACAGTGATCCATCAACTCACGGGCGGGTTGCGCGCAGCGATGGGTTACACGGGCTCGGCCACCATCGAACACCTGCAGCAGGCGCAGTTCGTACAGATCACCGCAGCGGGATTGAAGGAGAGCCACCCGCACGACATCGCGATGACTGTCGAGGCGCCGAACTACTACACCCGCTGACAGCGTGCTCGAAGGGGAGATGACGCAGTGCGTGACACAGTTGAAATCGGCATGGGCCGAACCGCCCGCCGCACTTACGAACTCGACGAGATCAACATCGTCCCGTCCCGCAGAACCAGGTCGTCCCAAGATGTTTCGACGGCCTGGCAACTGGATGCCTACCGGTTCGAGATCCCGGTCGTGGCACACCCGACCGACGCGCTGGTGTCGCCGGAGTTCGCCATCGAGATGGGCCGTCTGGGCGGCCTCGGGGTGCTCAACGGCGAAGGCCTGATCGGCAGGCACGCCGACGTCGAGGAAAAGATCGCTCAGGTCGTCGCTGCGGCTGAGAAAGAGCCGGAACCCGCGGCGGCGATTCGGCTGTTGCAACAACTGCACGCCGCGCCGCTGGATCCTGATCTGCTGGGTGCCGCGGTGGCGCGGATCCGCGATGCCGGTGTGACCACGGCCGTCCGAGTGAGTCCCCAGAATGCGCGGGCGCTGACGCCGGCGCTGGTGTCCGCCGGCGTCGACTTACTGGTCATCCAGGGCACGATCATCTCCGCGGAGCGGGTCGCCCAAGATCACGGGGTCGGCGAACCGCTGAACCTCAAGACCTTCATTTCCGAGCTCGACATACCGGTGGTGGCGGGCGGCGTCCTCGACCACCGCACTGCCCTGCACCTCATGCGCACCGGTGCGGCGGGCGTCATCGTCGGCTACGGATCGACCCGCGGCGTCACCACCAGCGACGAGGTGCTCGGCATCAGTGTGCCGATGGCGACCGCGATCGCCGACGCCGCCGCCGCACGCCGCGAATACCTTGACGAGACCGGCGGGCGCTACGTGCACGTGCTCGCCGACGGTGACATCCACACTTCCGGCGACCTGGCCAAGGCCATCGCGTGCGGCGCCGACGCCGTGGTGCTGGGCACCCCGTTGGCCACTGCCGCCGAGGCACTGGGAGACGGCTGGTTCTGGCCCGCCGCGGCTGCGCACCCGTCTTTGCCGCGCGGCGCTCTCCTGCAGGTCGCGCTGGGCGAGCGGCCTTCGCTGGGCCAGGTGCTGACCGGGCCGTCCGACGATCCGTTCGGGTCGCTGAATCTGGTCGGTGGCCTGCGGCGATCGATGGCCAAGGCAGGTTATTGCGACCTCAAGGAGTTCCAGAAGGTCGGCCTGACCGTCGGTAACTGAGATGCCGAAAGTTAGGGTGACCTCGCTAGTGGTTACTTGCCGGTAGTTAGATACTGGGCCGATGAAGCCTGACTACGACGTCCTGATCATCGGTTCCGGTTTCGGTGGCAGCGTCACCGCGCTGCGGCTCACCGAGAAGGGCTATCGCGTCGGCGTTCTCGAGGCCGGTCGCCGGTTCGCCGACGAGGAGTTCGCGAAGACGTCCTGGAATCTGCGCAAGTTCCTGTGGGCGCCGAAACTCGGCATGTACGGCATCCAACGAATCCATCTGTTGCGCAACGTGATGATCCTGGCCGGCGCGGGTGTCGGCGGAGGGTCGCTCAATTACGCCAACACCTTGTACGTCCCGCCGGACGCGTTCTTCAACGACCCGCAGTGGAAGCAGATCACCGACTGGCGCGGCGAGCTGACCCCGCATTACGACCAGGCGCAGCGAATGCTCGGCGTGGTCCAGAATCCGACGTTCACCGATGCCGACCGCGTCATGAAAGAGGTCGCCGCCGACATGGGCGTCGAGGACACCTTCGTCGCGACGCCCGTCGGCGTGTTCTTCGGCCCCGACGGCACGAAGGCTCCGGGTAAGACGGTGCCGGATCCGTACTTCGGCGGTGCCGGTCCGGCGCGCACCGGCTGCATCGAATGCGGTTCCTGCATGACGGGTTGCCGCTACGGCGCCAAGAACACCCTGCTGAAAAACTATCTCGGTCTCGCCGAAAAGGCTGGGGCAGAGATCATTCCGATGACGACGGTATCGAGTTTCTCGCAGCGATCCGACGGAGTGTGGGAGGTGCGCGCGAAACGGACGGGCCTGTTGCCGCTGAAGCGGCGCAAGTACACCGCTACCCATGTGGTGCTCGCGGCGGGGACGTTCGGCACGCAGAAGCTGTTGTTCGACATGCGCGACAAGGGCAAGCTTCCCAAGTTGTCGGACAAGCTCGGTGTGCTCACGCGGACCAACTCGGAGTCGATCGTCGGTGCGGGCCGTTTCGAGGTCTCACCCGACCTCGACCTCACCCACGGTGTGGCCATCACGTCGTCGATTCACCCGACGTCCGACACGCACATCGAGCCGGTGCGCTACGGCAAGGGCAGCAATGCCATGGGGCTGTTGCAGACCCTGATGACCGATGGCGCGGGGCCTCTGGGGTCTGACATTCCACGGTGGCGGCAGTTCTTCGCGCAGGCCGGCCAGAACCCCCGCAAGCTGCTTCGGCTGCTCAACCCGAGGCGCTGGAGCGAGCGGACGATGATCGCGCTCGTCATGCAGCACCTGGACAACTCGATCACGACATACACCCGGCGGACCAAGTTCGGCTTCCGGCGGCTGGACAGCAGGCAAGGTCACGGCGAACCCAATCCGACATGGATCCCGGTGGGCAACGAGGTCACGCGCCGGATCGCCGAAAAGATCGACGGCGTCGCGGGCGGCACCTGGGGTGAACTGTTCAACATCCCGCTGACCGCCCACTACCTCGGCGGCGCTGCGATCGGCGACACCGCCGACCACGGAGTCATCGATCCGTATCAGCGGGTGTACGGATATCCGACGCTCTCGGTGCACGACGGTGCGGCGATCTCGGCGAACCTCGGTGTCAATCCATCGCTTTCGATCACCGCGCAGGCCGAGCGCGCGGCATCGCTGTGGCCGAACAAGGGTGAGATCGATCAGCGTCCAAAGCAGGGGGAACCCTACAAGCGCCTCGATCCGATCCCGCCGGCACATCCGGTCGTCCCCGCCGATGCGCCCGCGGCTTTGCGCCATCTGCCGATCGAACCGGTCAGCTCGGCGGGAAAAAACGCCGGCTAACAGGTTTGACCCGAGCGGTCTCGGGTAACTAGTGCCGATGCGAACCGCCTATCGCCAACAATTGTCGGGCTTGGGCGCGCGGCTGGCCGACATGTGCGGCCTGGCAGCCAAGGCGATGGACGATGCGACGCGGGCTCTGCTGGAAGCAGACCTGTCGCTGGCCGAAGAGGTCATCGCCGAGCAGGAACGCATCGCGGTCATGGGCCGGCAGGCCGAGGAAACTGCGCTCAAACTGCTCGCGCTGCAGCAGCCGGTGGCCGGCGATTTGCGGACGGTGGTCTGCGCCATTCACGTCGGCGCCGATATCGAAAGAATGGGTGCGCTTGCGGTGCATGTGGCCAGCATCTCGAGGTTGCGCCACCCGGAGTGCGCGCTGCCCGACGAGGTGAGGGCCAGCTTCGCGGAGATGGGTAGACGAGCTGTCCTGATGGCAGGGATTGCGCGTGAGGTACTGCTGTCCAGCGATTCGGAAAAGGCATCGCAGATGCGCGATCTGGACGATGCGGTGGATGCCGAGCACCGTCACCTGTTCACGCTGCTGATCGACAACAAGTGGCAGGACGGGGTCTGCTCCGCGGTGGATGTCGCATTGCTGGGCCGCTATTACGAGCGTTTCGCCGACCACGCCGTCGAGATCGGCAGGCGCGTCGTGTTCGAGGCAACCGGCGGTCTGCCCGAGGCCAAGAAACTGGCCTGAACCCCCTATAACGTCCTGCGGCGCAACGGCTCTCGGCCGGGCGGTTGCTGCGGTTCGGGGAGCAGCGGCTCGCGGGGCCTCAGCGCGACGGTCGTCGGGCGGTCCGTACCGAGCTTTATCTCCTCGCGGGCGTGACGGATCGTCAGGAATGAGTGCGGCCCGTCGCGGACGGTGTAGGTGACATCTTCGTGGTTGGCATCGACCGTGATCCGAAAGTCCCTCCAGCGCAACCGGAACTGCAGGCGTGAGATTCCCGACGGCAGTTGCGGATCGAGCGACAGCACACCGTCGTCGTCGCGCAGTCCGCCGAACCCTGCCACCAGCGCGGTCCACGCGCCTGCCAAAGACGCCATGTGCAGGCCGTCGCGGGTGTTGTGGTGCAGGTCGCGCAGATCGATGAGCGCCGCCTCGTACGCGTAGTCATGTGCGAGTTCCAGATGGCCGACGTCGGCGCACATCACCGCCTGGGTACACGCCGACAGCGACGAGTCGCGCGTGGTGCGGCGCTCGTAGTAGTCGACGTTGCGCGCCTTCTGTTCGGGCGTGAACGCGTGGCTCTGCCACTGCATGGCCAACACCAGATCCGCCTGTTTGATCACCTGCGCCGGGTACAGCCGTACATACGGTTCGTGTAGCAGCAGGGGATATTCGGTGTTGGACGTGAAGTCCCACTCCCGAAGCGTGGTGAAACCGGCGCACTGCGGATGGACACCGAGTTCGTCGTCGAACGCGATGAACGCGTCGTCGGCGGCAGTGCGCCAATCGGCCATCTCCGCATCGGTGACACCCAGTTCGTCGGCGCGGTCGGGGTGGCGAAGGCAAGCCTCGGCCGCAGTCCGAAGATTATGTGCCGCCATCAGATTGGTGAACACGTTGTCCCGCACGACCGCCGTGTACTCGTCGGGTCCGGTGACCCCGTCGATGTGCCACACGCCGTGCCGGTCGTGATGTCCGAGCGACAGCCACAACCGTGCCGTCTCGACGAGGACCGCAAGCCCGCACTCGGCTTCCAGGGAATCGTCACCCGTCACGATGCGATACCGCTCGAATGCCATGGCGATGTCGGCGTTCACGTGCCAGCCGGCCGTACCCGCGGGCCAGTACGCCGAGCACTCCTCACCGCGGATGGTGCGCCACGGAAACGCGGCGCCGGTGAGGTCGAGTTGTGCTGCTCGTTCCCTGGCGAGATCGAGCGTCGAGGCCCGCCACCTCAACGCGTCCGCGGCCGCATATGGCGCCGTGTAGGTCAGCAGCGGCAGCACGAATCCCTCTGTGTCCCAGAACGCGTGACCGTCGTACCCGGTGCCCGTCAGCCCCTTGCCGGGAATGGCCCGACGTTCGGCACGGGCACTGGCCTGCAGAACGTGGAACAGTCCGAACCGCACCGCCTGCTGGCTGTCGGGGTCGCCCTCGACCTCGACATCGGCGCAGTCCCAGAAGTCGTCGAGATACTCGCGCTGCGACTTGAGCAGTCCCTCCCACCCCGTATAGCGCGCACCGCTGACCGCTGCGGCGGCCTGGTCCCGCAGTGCGGGCCGCGATCTCAGGCTCGACCACCCGTAGGCGAGGTATTTCACGATGCGTAGCCGTTGACCCGGTCGTAGACCGCAGATCACGGTGGTGGTCGCCCAGTCCTCGCCCGCTCCGGTGGTGACTTCGACCCGCCCGGGGACCTCGACGTCGTGAGACATCGCCGCGGCCATCAGCAGCTGGCTGGCCCGTGTGCGGTGCAGCAGGATGGCGCCGCGTTCGGAGTGCTCGTGCCCGACGGCCTCCAACGGTTTGTCGAGCACGGCGGCCACTCTGGGATCGTCTTCGGACGAGGGCAGCTGCTCATTGGCGACCAGCTCGGACTGGACGGTGACTCGGGTGAACTCGTCGACCGCCTCGACGGTGTACTCGATCGCTGCGACGCTGCGCTGCGCCAGCGACACCAGGCGGGTCGACACGATCTTGACCTGCTTGCCCGCCGGGGAGCGCCAATGTGCGGTGCGGGTCAGCGTGCCTGCGCGCAAATCCAGAACGCGTTCGTGCTCGAGCAATTCGCCGTACCGTACATCGAAGGGTTCGTCGTCGACGAGCAGGCGGACGATCTTGCCGTTGGTGATGTTGACGATCGTCTGGCCTGCCTCGGGGTAGCCGAACCCCGCCTCGGCGTAGGGCAACGGTCGTACCTCGTAGTACGAGTTCAGATAGGTACCGGGAAGGCCGTGTGGTTCACCCTCTTCGAGGTTTCCTCGCATGCCGATGTGGCCGTTGGACAGTGCAAACAGTGATTCGGATTCGTCCAAAAGGCTTAGATCCAGCGCGGTTTCACGAATATGCCACGGTTCGACTATGAAGTTCTCGCCGGTGATCATCGCGACATCAACTCTGCGAGGTCGGCGACCACCACGTCAGCACCGTTGCGCCGCAGAGCCTCTGCGTGACCTACCCGGTCGACACCGACGACGTATCCGAAATTCCCCGCCCGGCCCGCCTCGACGCCGGAGAGCGCATCCTCGAACACGGCCGCCTCGGCAGGCGTGACTCCGAGCAGTTCTGCCGCGCGCAGAAACGAGTCCGGAGCGGGCTTTCCCGCGATGTTCTGCTCCCGCAGCGTCACGCCGTCCACGCGCTGCTGGACGAATTTGTCGAGCCCCGTCAGCTCCAGCACCTCGCGGGTGTTCGCGCTGGACGACACCACCGCCGTGCCGAACCCTGCGTTCACGACGGCCTCGAGGTAGCGGCGAGATCCGTCGAAGACCTCGATTCCGTCGGTCTGCAGGGTGTGCTGGAACGCCTGGTTCTTGCGGTTTCCGAGCCCGTAGACGGTCTGGGCGTCCGGATCGTCGTCCGGGGAACCGTCGGGCAGCTGGATACCTCTGCTGGCGAGAAAGGACCGGACCCCGTCCTCGCGCTTCTTGCCGTCGACGTAATTCAGGTAATCGGAGTCGACGTCGAACGGCACGAATTTGGTTCCCGCCTGAACTGCCTGCGCCTCGAGAAAGTCGTCGAACATCGACTTCCAGGCCTTCTTGTGCACGCTGGCGGTGTCTGTCAGCACGCCATCGAGGTCGAAAAGTGTGGCACGGATCCATTCGGGTAGACCGAGCACTTGGTACCTCGCTTTGGCTTCTCGGGTGCGTGCCTCCAGTTCACCATTCCCAAATTCGTCCGTGGGCATACTTCGGCGTCTTCACCATGAGCTCGGTGCTGTGGGGTCGCTGACTAGACTGTCCGGGTGACAACAGGTTCTCCCCGGCCCGTGCTGGTCGTCGACTTCGGAGCGCAATATGCGCAGTTGATCGCCCGCCGCGTCCGCGAAGCGCGGGTCTATTCCGAGGTGATTCCGCACACCGCGACGGTCGAGGAGATCAAGGCCCGCGACCCGCAGGCCATCGTGCTGTCGGGCGGTCCCGCGAGTGTGTACGAAGACGGTGCCCCGCAGCTGAATGCCGAGGTGTTCGACCTGGGGGTACCGGTGTTCGGTATCTGCTACGGCTTTCAGGCGATGGCCCAGGCGCTCGGCGGAACCGTCGCCCGGACGGGGACCAGTGAGTTCGGCCGCACGGAGCTGGAAGTGACTGGGGGAGACCTTCATTCCGATCTGCCCACCACCCAGCCGGTGTGGATGAGCCATGGAGACGCCGTGACCGTCGCCCCCGAAGGCTTCGAGGTGGTCGCCACCAGTTCCGGTGCGCCCGTCGCCGCGTTCGAGAACCGGGCCAAGGGCCTGGCAGGCGTGCAGTACCACCCCGAGGTGATGCACTCCCCGCACGGTCAGCAGATTCTGAGCCGATTCCTGCACGAATTCGCCGGTATCGACTCGACGTGGACGCCTGCGAACATCGCCGACGCGCTCGTCGAGCAGGTGCGCGAGCAGATCGGCGACGGACGCGCGATCTGCGGTCTGTCGGGCGGGGTGGACTCCGCGGTGGCCGCCGCGTTGGTGCAGCGGGCCATCGGCGACCGGTTGACGTGCGTGTTCGTCGACCACGGACTGCTGAGGGCGGGCGAACGCGCGCAGGTACAGCGTGACTTCGTCGCCGCCACCGGTGCCAACCTGGTCACCGTCGACGTCGCCGACCGCTTCCTCGAAGCACTGTCCGGAGTGACCGATCCCGAGGGCAAGCGCAAGATCATCGGCAGGCAGTTCATTCGCGCTTTCGAAGGTGCGGTCCGAGACATCGTGGGAGATACCGGTTCTGAGGTCGACTTCCTGGTGCAGGGCACTTTGTATCCCGACGTGGTGGAGTCCGGCGGCGGGTCGGGAACTGCGAACATCAAGAGCCACCACAACGTCGGCGGGCTACCCGACGACCTGAAGTTCAAACTCGTCGAGCCGCTGCGGCTGCTGTTCAAAGACGAGGTGCGCGCGGTTGGCCGCGAGCTCGGATTGCCCGAGGAAATCGTTGCGCGCCAACCCTTCCCGGGTCCGGGCTTGGGCATAAGGATCGTCGGCGAGGTGACCGCGCAGCGACTGGACACGCTGCGGCGGGCCGACTCGATCGCGCGGGAGGAACTGACGTCCGCAGGCCTGGATCACCAGATCTGGCAGTGCCCGGTGGTGCTGCTTGCCGGAGTCCGTTCCGTGGGTGTGCAGGGCGATGGGCGGACCTATGGTCACCCGATCGTGCTGCGGCCGGTGTCCAGCGAGGACGCCATGACCGCGGACTGGACGCGAGTGCCCTATGAAGTGCTCGAACGCATCTCCACACGCATCACCAACGAGGTTCGCGAGGTGAACCGCGTCGTGCTGGACATCACCAGCAAGCCGCCGGGCACCATCGAATGGGAATGATCAGGCGTCCCCTGGGTTCTCGCTGGGAGGCGGTTCCTTCTCGATGAACTCGCCGAGGATCTGACCGACCGTCGACTCGATGGTCGATTCGATGGAGAAGGCCAGCGTGGCCGAGACCGCCGACACAGCCTGGGTGCGGAACCGCACCAGCATCGTAATCAGTTCGGCCACTTCGGTATCCGGCGGTAGCGCGGCGCCCGGGTTGACCCGGTGCAGCACCTCCTCGATGCCGGCCTGCACGAGCAGTCCGCTGATCTGATCGATCAGCGGTGAGATCTGCTCATGCAGGTCGATGAGTTTGTCGGTGGCGACGCCGTACTGCCTGATCTCGTTGAACGCCTCGATCAGCTTGGGGCGCACCACGACCGCCTCGCCGTCTTCCAGATTGATCACGCCCAGTCCCACCATGCGGTCGAATCCCGGATCGTCATCGACCAGCCGCCGCGCGTCGGCGACGCTCATCCGCTCGGGCTTCTCCGTCGCCCAGCTACCCGCGATCGCCGATTCGATGCCCAGCATGTCGCCCAGGTTCTTGCCCTGCTCCCAGGCCGACAGCATCTCGTGGACGTGAGCGATGTTGTAGCCGCGATTCAACATCGAGGTGATTAGACGCAGCCGCGTCAGATGTGTGTCGTTGAAGAGCGCGATCCGCCCGACCCGCAACGGCGGATGCAGCAGTCCACGGTCGCGGTACACCCGGATGTTGCGGGTCGTGGTGCCGGCCAGGCGCGCGAGCTCGTCGATGCGGTACTCACCGGAAGTGGAGTCGGGGTGCGGATGGAGCACGGCCGCGTCGAACAACTGCGATACGGCGGTTTCGATGACATCGCGGGAGCCGCGCCGCACGCGCCGGGGAGCGCGCCGCAGGCTCTTCAGGATCGCCGAAATCGCCCCCGCCTGCTGGCGCGGTGGCTTCTCCGGCGGATTGGTCATGCGCTCGAGAGGGCACCGCTGCCGGTGCGCGCGCCGTGCTCGACGGCGACGTAGTCGGAGAAGCGGAAGTCGCGCATCTGACGAAGATACTGCGTGGCGAAGCCGGGGTACATCGAGGCGTTGAAGCCGTCCGCCGTCAGATACCAGCTGCTGCAGCCCGACATCCACGTCGTCTTGGTCAGGCGCTGCTGGATGCGGTCGTTGTAGCGCTCCTGGACGTCCTGGCGCACGTCCAGATACTTCAGGTTCTCCCGCAGGATCGTGGTGATGCCGCTGACCGCGTAGTCGAGCTGGCCCTCGACGTAGACCAGCAACGAATTGTGGCCCGGTCCGGAGTTCGGTCCCGTCATGAAGAACAGGTTCGGATAGCCGTGGGCGTTGATGCTCTTGTAGGCCTGTGCGCCCGACGCCCACTCTTGCGACAGTGAGCGGTCGCCGATGCCGGTCACCTCATACGGCGGTCCGGTCAGGTGCACGTCGTAACCGGTGGCGAAAACGACGCAGTCCAGATGGTGCTCGACACCGTCGCTGGTGCGGATTCCCACCGGGCTCATCGTGGCGATCGGCCAGTCGATGAGTTTGCAGTTGTCCTTTTGCAGCGCCGGATAGTAGTCGCTTGAGACAAGCATCCGTTTGCAGCCGGGGGTGAAGTCCGGCGTCAGCTGCCGTCGCAGCCAAGGATCGGAGACCTGCCTGTGCAGGTGCGCCTTGCCCAGCCTGGCGACCAGTCCGGTCAGCGGCGTGTTCCACACCAGCGCCGTCGCGGTGAGCTCGTGACCCCAGAACAACGCCTGCCGTGCAAGCTCTTGTACAGCAGGTACTTTCGCGAACAACACCTGTGCCGCGGCAGGCACGGCGGTGTCCAGACGGGGCAGCATCCAGCCCGGAGTGCGCTGGAAGACCTTCACGAACTCCGCCCGCTTGACCAGTTCGGGCACGATCTGCACCGCACTGGCGCCGGTGCCGATGACCGCGACGCGCTTGCCGGAGAAGTCGTAATCGTGGTCCCACCGGGCACTGTGGATCTTGTGCCCCTCGTAGGTGTCGAGGCCGCGGATGTCGGGCCATTTGTGATCGGGCAGTGGTCCGGAGGCCATCACCACGGTGCGGGCCCGAAAGCTCTCTCGCCCCTCGGTCTTCACGGTCCAAGTGCCGGTCTTCTCGTCGAAGTCCAGGCCGTCGACCTCCACGCCGAACTGAATACGGCGTTCGATGTCGAACTTCTCGGTCATGTCCTCGATATGCCGGCAGATCTCGTCAGCGGGAGAGTAGGCCCGCGACCACGACGAGTTCTTCACGAATGAATACGAATACAACAGCGACGGAACATCGCATGCCGCACCGGGATACGTGTTGTCCCGCCAGGTGCCGCCGACGCGGTCGCTGCGCTCCAGGATGACGAGGTCGTCGACGCCGGCCTCGCTGAGCTTGATCGCCGCACCTATACCGGTGAATCCGGCGCCGACGATCAGGGTGTCGTAGATGTGGGTGCTCCTGAGAGTGGGCATGTCACGCCGCCGGCTCGTGGGTGATCTCTTTGACCCAGCTCGGGACCGAGGGCAGCAGTGGCCGTGGATACCGGTCGGAGAGCCAGACCATCGAGTTGGCCAACAGGTGGTACGGGTGACGTGGATTGGTGACCACTCCGGCATAGCGCCGCAGGAACAGATAAGTCGGTACCCGGTGGGTGTATTGGCCGCGATCGCCGAGTTCCTTGAATCGCTTCACGGCCCGGTACAGCCGCTCGGGCTCCATGCCCATCGCGGTGATCTCGTTGCGGATCCTGTTGATCAGCGGTGCGCCCATGACCGCGCCGATGATGAGGCCCGGGGTGGCGTTGTGGCCGACGAAGTCGATCAGGAGCCTGCGGATCTTGGCGTGGCCGATCATGTCGAGCACCTCGAAATCGACCACCAGATGCCGGGACTCGTCGTTGTTGATCTTCTCGAACACCTGATGGCAGACGGGGTCGTGCACTTCGTCGAGCAGAAACTTCAACAGTGCACCGTCGAGTGCGACCTCGAGCATCGGAATGACGGTGCCCAGCAGCGAGAGCGGCATGTCGTCGGCCCAGCGGTCCAGCCAGTCGATGGCGAGCCGGATGTTGACGTTGGGTTCGGGAACTTCCCCGTCTTCGAGCATGCCCCAGCGCTTCATCAGTGCGAGTTCGGCATTGGCGTGGCGCTGTTCCTCTGCATGGAAGTAGCGGTAGATCTCGGCGATCGTCGGCGTGGGCGCCTTCTTGGCCAGCGCTGCAAAGCCACGGGCACCGATGTTCTCGATCCAGCACAAATCGGCCATGAAGGCCTTGAGCTTGGGTCGCTGTTCATCGGTGATCAGCTCCGCGCCCGGTGCGTCCCAGTCGATGTCGGCCAGCGCCCACTGCCGGTCCTTGATCTTGTCGAGCATCGCGTCCATGTTGATGGCCATCTGATCCTCCTACGGCGTGGTGAAACGGGTGGTGAGTCCGACGGCACGGGTGTACACCGTCGGGGTGAAACGTTTGATACCCCAGCCGATCCGGGCATCGGGCTGCGGCATGCAGTAGAGACCGTCGCGGTCCATGGTGTCCAGGCAGGTGCGGGCCACCCGTTCTGGTGAGAAGCCGGTCCAACGCATCAGCATGTCGGCCAGTTGTGTTGACCTGTCAGAGATCCGGCCCGCGTCGACGATATTCGTCTTGACGAACGTCGGGCACAGCACCGTGACGTTGACACCGGTGCCGGACAGCTCGGCGGCCAGCGTCTCGGAGAGCGACAGCGTGCCGGCCTTGCTGACGTTGTATGCCGCCATCCCGGGCGCTGCTCCGAACGCCGCGGCCGATGCGACGTTGATGATTCCGCCATATCCGGCCTCGCGCAGGATGGGCGTGAAGACATGGCAGCCGTGGATCGGTCCCCAGAGGTTGATGTCGAGCACCCATTGCCAGTCGTCGACGCTCAGCTCGCCGATGGGCAGGCCGCCCGCACCGACACCGGCGTTGTTGATGACCACGGTCGGTGGGCCGCCGAACCAGGACTGAGCCTGGATGGCCAGCGCCGTGACGTCGTCGAGTTGTGAGACGTCGCAACGTGATGCCAACGCCTCACCGCCGTTGGCGATGATCGCGTCGACCGTGGCGCCGGCGGCGGTTTCGTCGATGTCGCTGCACACCACGCGCCCGCCACGATTGGCGAGTTCTCTTGCGAATGCCGCGCCGATGCCACTGCCCGCGCCGGTGATCACCGCTGCGGCGTCGTGGCTGCGTTTCTTCGACGATCCGAACAGGCCCATGCCTGTCACCCCGCTGCCTGGTCGATGATGTTGTCGCGCAATGCTCCCGAGAGGAACGATGCGAGCCGGTGCATCGCCGGTCGCGCCTCAGGTGTCAGCCGCGGCAGCGCCTGGAAGACGTGCACCTGATCGGGCCACACCTCGAGTTCGCAGGTTCCACCCGCCGTGCGGATGTGTTCGGCCAGCGCGATGGCGTCGGCGGCCAGCATCTCGGCCCCGCCGGCCTGGATCAGCGTCGCCGGCAGAGTGCGGCCCGCGGCGACGTCGAGCTTCAGTCGGGGGTGCGTCGACTCGACTCCGGCGCAGTACAACTCGATCAACCGAATGGCGTCCGCCGAGCGGATGGCAGGGTCGCGACGGGTCTGTTCGCGTGTGCGCGCCAGGGAGAACGTCAGATCCAGGACGGGGGAGAGCAACGCAAGTGCCGCGGGATGGGTGACATCGGGCTGCAGCAACAGGTCGACGGCCAAATGGCCGCCTGCGGAATCCCCCGCGATGACGGTGCGCTGCGGCGCCATGCCCTGGTCGTGTATCAGCCAGTCCCATCCGGTGCGGACATCGTCTGCCGCGGTGGGGAATCGGTGCTTGGGGGCCAGGCGGTAGTCGATGGAGAAGACCGGCAGTCCGGTCAGTTGGGAAAGCCAGGACGTCAGGCGGCGGTGCGTACGCGGGGAGCAGAGGACGAATCCGCTGCCATGGACGAAGTAGATCGCTTCGGTGCGGTTGCGTTGAACACCTGGGCCGTAAACCCATTCACCGATGACGCGACGGCCGTCGGACATCCCGGTGTCGACGCGTCGCACGTGCGTGCCGATCATCGATGGGCCGAACGTATCCATGATGCGGGCCACGATCTGACGTGAAAGCCATACTCCCCACGCCTGATCCGGCGGGAGTACGGCGCTGATCTGTCGCAGGGTCATGGCGCTGATCGATGCCGCGCTGCGCGAGCGCAGCGAACCACGCTCGCGCATTGCGGGCTCTCCGTTGAGCACCTTCGGAGTACAACACCAAATGATGACATTTGTCAATGTCACCATCATGCAATGGCAAAGCTGAACGCACTCGGATCCGCTTGACGGTTGTCGGTGGGCAGGTGTTTACTCGGGATATCGAACATACATTCGAAAACACAGTGAATCTGGTGATGCAGGAGGTGCTGCTGTGACAGCTGCCTTGCCCCTGGATCAGCGCCGTCCCGACCGCGCTGAACAGCTAGAACACCTGCGTCGCAGGATAGCGGCAGTATCCGGAAAGGTGGGTGGCGGGCGTCGTGGAGCGGCACCGGCCGCCGATCCGCTTCCGGCCTCGGAAAGTTTGCTGCCGATCCCCGAAACACTCGGCAATGTGCTCCCTGCGCCGTTGCCACGCGGGACCGTGGCGGTGGTGTCGGGTGCCCGATCGCTGGCGTTGAGCATGGTGGCGGCGGTGACGGGGGAGGGCGGACATGCCGCGATCGTCGGCCACCCTGATGCCGGTCTGCTGGCCGCCGTGGAGATGGGTGCGGATCTGAGCCGGATCGCGGTCGTCCCCGATCCCGGGAGCGATCCGGTCGAGGTGGCCGCCGTGCTGATGGACGGCATGGACATGGTGGTGCTCGGGCTGGGTGGGCGTTCGGTGCCTGCCACCCGCGCGCGGGCGGTCGTTGCCCGCGCGCGGCAGAAGGGCTGCACCCTGCTGGTCACCGACGGTGACTGGCAGGGTGCGTCCGCCCGCCTGGATGCCAGGGTCTGCGGCTATGAGATCACCGGCCGTGCCCGCCCCGGATTCGGCCGAATCGCCAAGGTGCAGCTGACCTACTCGGTCAGTGGCCGGGTGGTGAACGGCCGGGCCGGACTGACCCCGGTTGCGCAGTGAGCGGGCTGCTGTGGCATCTCAGTCGTCGCGCGTATTGGCCATCTGGTGCATGGACTGGCCCGCGGTCGCCGCCGCGGCGGCGGCTGGTTTGACACCCACGGCTCCGGTCGCGGTGACGTTGGCCAACCGGGTCATCGCCTGTTCGGCGTCGGCGCGTTCGGTGGGCGTGCGACGGGGACTGCGCCGCCGGGAGTCGCAGGCCAGGTGTCCGGATCTGCATGTTGTCACGGCCGATCCGGCGCGGGATGCTCGCCATTTCGAGGATGTGACGGCCGCGGTGGACGAGTTGGTGCCGCGGGCCGAAGTGCTGCGGCCCGGCCTGCTGGTCCTGCCGGTGCGCGGGGCGGCCCGCTATTTCGGGTCCGAACAGGCGGCCTCCGAGCGACTGGTCGACGCGGTGGCCGCGGCCGGCGTCGAATGTCAGGTCGGTGTCGCCGATCAACTGCCCACCGCGGTCTTCGCCGCGCGAGCGGGACGGATCGTCGAGTCCGGCAAGGACGCACCGTTCCTGTCGGCGCTGTCGATCCGGCAGCTGGCCACCGAGCCGAGCCTGGCTGCGTCCGGCCGTGATGACTTGGCAGACCTGCTGTGGCGCATGGGTATCCGCACGATCGGACAGTTCGCAGCATTGGCTCGCAGCGACGTGGCCTCGCGCTTCGGCGCCGACGCGGTGGTCGCACACCGGTTCGCCCGTGGCGAGCCGGCCAGGGGACCGTCGGGTCGTGAACCCGAGCAGGAGCTCGACGCCGTCATGGACTGCGACCCGCCGATCGATCGGGTGGATGCTGCAGCGTTCGCGGGCCGCTCACTGGCGGGGACCCTGCACCGCAGCCTGGAGGCGTCCGGGGTGGGATGCACCCGCCTGGCCATCCACGCGATCACCGCCAACGGTGAAGAGCTGGAACGGGTTTGGCGCTGTGCCGAACCACTGACCGAGGACGCCACCGCCGACCGGGTGCGCTGGCAACTGGACGGCTGGTTGAACAGACGCAATCCGGGTGATCGGCCGACCGCACCGGTCACCGTCATCCGGCTGCGTCCGGTGGAGCTGGTTTCGGCCGAGGCGCTGCAGCTGCCGCTGTGGGGCGGCATTGGGGAAGAGGACAGGCTGCGCGCTCGCCGTGCACTGGTACGCGTACAAGGTCTGCTCGGACCCGAGGCGGTGCAGGTGCCGATGCTCAGTGGTGGTCGTGGGCCGGCTGAGCGCATCACCTTCACGCCGTTAGGTGACGAGCAGGTGCCGCGCGCCGATCCCGGTCAGCCCTGGCCGGGCCAGCTACCCGAACCGTCACCGACGGTGCTACTCGACGATCCGGTCGAACTGTTCGATGCCGGCGGGAATCCGGTGCGGGTGACCAGCCGGGGACTGTTCTCCGCGGACCCGTCGCGTCTGGTTTCATCGGGTTCGAACGATTCCCCGCTTGCCTGGTGGGCTGGGCCCTGGCCGGTCGACGAGCGGTGGTGGGACCCTGAGCTCGCCAAATCGGGTCGCACCGCCAGGGCGCAGGTGCTGCTCGATGGCCGTGATGTGGGCCCCCGCCCGAAGGGCCGGGGACGCTCGCGCGAAGAACAGACGATCAAGCCGGGGCGGGCGCTGCTGCTGTGCTACCGGCAGAGGAGGTGGTACGTCGAGGGCATCTACGAATAAGCACGACCAGATGGGGTAAGCGCGTCGCATGACAGCCCAGCCCCCAGACCCCGACCCGGCACAAACATCGGGTCTCGAACCCGGAGGCGGAGTCGCGCCCGGGTCAACACCACCGGATTCCGCGCAGACGTCCGGCCTTTCGGCGCAGCAACCGCCAGCCGACCGGAAGTTCTCGCCCGCCGTTGTGGTGAGCCTGATCGCCCTCGCCATTTTCATCCTGTTGTTCGCGGCAACGGCGCTGGTGCTCTTCGATTAGGGACTCATCCGAGCTGGCGCGCGAACGCACCCACTCGCGTGATGAACCGGTCGAAGAACGTGTCGGGATCAACGCCAACGCCTATGAGCGCGTTGGGCTCCCGGCCCCAGCGGTTGCTCCAGTCCGCGATCGTCATGCCCTTGGTGAGGGTGCCGGTGAGCTCGACGTCGACGGTGACGCGCCGACAGCGGACCAGGTCGGGATCCAGCACCACCGCCGCGGCCAGCGGGTCGTGCAGGTGTGCGATATAGCCCTCGTTCTGGTCGAAGTGGAACTCGAAGTAGAACCGCATCGCGTCCTCGAGCACCGCGATCAACGGATTGGACGCAACCGATTTCGTGCCGCGGTTGTCCAGCACGCTCATCGGGATCGACGACGACTCCGCGGCTGCGGCGAGTCGGCTCAGCAGCGTCGGCGTCATCGCGACGTTCTCGGTCAGGTTCAGGCCGAGCACAATTGGGAGATGTTCGGGTGGGTTCAACCCCCACGCCGCACCCCACACGGCGAAGACCTCTCCGGCCGCCTCCGGATCCACGCTGATGTTCCACTCCGCCACCGGTGTGGTGTTGCCGCGGTAGTCGAAAGCGCCGCCCATGATGACCAGTCGGCGAAGCAGCCTCGGCAGCGCCGGTTCCCTGCGCATGGCCAGTGCCAGATTGGTCAACGGGCCGACGGCGATCGCGACCAACTCGCCGGGATATGCGCGAGCCGCGCGAATCCACGCGTCGGCGGCGTCGTGCGTGGTGAGTTCACGATCGGTCGACGGCAGTTGCGCGTAACCCATCCCCTTGGGTCCGTGGGTGTCTTCAGCGGTGCGTAACGGCACCACCAGGGGTCGTTCGGAACCCATGGACACCGGAACGTTCATGCGGCACAGCTCCAGCAGACCGAGGTTGTTCTCGCAGACCTGTTGTACGGGAACGTTTCCGGCGGTCGAAGCGATTCCGACGACTTCGGCGTCGTCGCTGGCGAACAGATACACCAACGCCATCGCGTCGTCGACCCCCGTGTCGACATCGACGAAGACAGGCAGCGTCACGCTGCCAACGATAGGACCAGCCTGCTCACCAGTGCACGCCGGGCACCAGGCGCAGGGCGCGCTTGGCGGGGCGGGCCATCACCCGCGGGACACGGACCTTGGACACCGTGGCGCGTGCCGGTCGCTTCGGGCGACGTTCCGGCGTGGATTCGGATACCTCGCCTCGGGCGGCCGCCGAATCCGGATAGCCCAGGTAGATCTGATGCAGCACCCGCCGCGACAGCTTCGGGGTGAAGTACATGCCGACGTCGGCCAGTGTCCCGACCGGGGTGTCGATCCGCGCGGGCTTCTCGATGAGCCCGCGCACCACCATCGCCGCAGCATGCTCGGCGGTGATCGGCGGTAACGGGTTGAGTCGCCGCGACGGCGCGATCATCGGCGTCTTCACCAACGGCATGTGGATGCTGGTGAAGGTGATGTGATCGGAAAGGGTCTCGCTGCCAACGACTTCGGCGAACGCATCCAATGCGGCTTTGCTCGGGATGTACGCGCTGTACTTCGGACTGCTGGCCTGCACGCCGGCGCTGGACACGTTGACCACGTGCCCGAACTTCCTTTCGCGCCAGTGCGGTAGCAGAGCGAGCACCATCCGCACCGACCCGAAGTAGTTGACCGCCATCACGCGTTCGTAATCGTGCAGGCGGTCGGTGGACGCCGCCACCGAGCGACGGATCGACCGGCCTGCGTTGTTCACCAGATAGTCGACGTGCCCGAATTGCCCGAGGATGTCCTTGACCGTGGCCTCGACGGATGTCGAGTCGGTGACGTCGCAGGTGAATGCGTACGCCTGCCCGCCAGACGCTCGGATCTCTGCGATGAGCTCGTCGAGCGCTTCGGCGTTGCGCGCCAACGCGAATACGCATCCCCCACGTTCGGCGACGGCCACGGCAGACGCACGCCCGATCCCACTAGACGCGCCCGTGATGATGACGTGCTTGCCCACCAACGGGCCGGCGGGGTCGTCGCGGCGTGCGCGGTCGGGATCCAGGTGCTCTGCCCAGTACTGCCATAACTTCGATGCATACGTGGCGAATTCGGGCACAGCGATACCGGTGCCGCGCAACGCTTCATCGGCGTTGTCGGAGGTGAACGTCGGGAACAGGTCGACGACATCGAGCACCTCGGCGGGAACACCCAGCTGTGTGGCCGCCATATTGCGCAGGATCTTGGCGCGCCCGGTGGCCCGCACAATCGGTGTGGCTGCGCGGCGCGGCAGCGAGCCCACCAGCGGCGGCAGACCCGCGGCCTTGGCCACCCCGCGGTAGATCCCCCGCAGCCCAATGGTTTTCGATGCGGTGAGATGAAACGTCTGCCCGTCGCATTCCGGTTTGTGCATGAGCGCGACAATCGCGTCGGCCACGAAGTCGACCGGGACGATGTTTGTGCGACCGGTGTCGGGCAGCACCATCGGCGTAATGCCGGGCAATCGGGCCAACTTGGCCAGTACGCCGAAGAAGTAATAGGGCCCGTCGACCTTGTCCATCTCGCCGGTGCGTGAATCTCCGACGACGACCGCGGGCCGATAGATCCGGTACCGCAGGCCGTGCGCCGATCGCACCAGCAGCTCGGCTTCGAACTTGGTCTGGTGATAGGGCGTCGGGAGCTCCTGCGCAACGTCGAAATCGTCCTCGGTGAATTCACCTCGATAGGCGCCGGCCACCGCGATCGACGACACGTGGTGCAGGGTCGCGCCGAGGCGCCGGGCCAGGTCGATGACGGCGCGGGTGCCGTCGACGTTGGCCGCCCGCTGGTCGGCCTCGGTGGCGGTGATGTCGTAGATCGCCGCGCAGTGCACGATGTGGTCCACGGTGCCCAGCTCGGTGACGGACTCGTCGGCCAGCCCGAGATCCGCCGAGACGAGATCGCCGACCAGCGGTTTCGCTCTTTCGCCCCATGGCTGCTCACCCTCAGTGGCCAGCCGCTCGAACCGCTCGAGCGACTCGCGCCGCACCAGCACCCACACCTCGGCGTCATCGCGGCTCGCCAGAATCTGCGACACCACACGTCTGCCAATAAACCCAGTACCGCCGGTAACGACATAACGCATGCCAGCCATGGTCACCCCTGGCGGGGGATACGTCAATGGCTGGATCGCCGGCCCGGCCGGCGGTGCTGTGTATGGTCCGACACACCAGCGAAGGGAGCCTCGATGCCGCTCGACCCGAATGCCATAGGCGCAAAGACGGAACCGCAGATCTTCAAATGGACCGACCGCGACACGATGCTTTACGCACTCGGGGTCGGCGCCGGACTCGACGATCTGGCGTTCACCACAGAGAACACCCACGACACTCCACAACAGGTGCTGCCGACCTATGCCGTCATCGCATGCCTGCCGTTCGCGGCTGCCGCCATGATCGGCAGCTTCAACTTCGCGATGCTGCTGCACGGATCCCAGGGGATCCGGTTGTTCAAACCCCTGCCGCCTGCGGGCAAGCTCAGCGTCGTCGCGGAAGTCGCCGACATTCAGGACAAGGGTGAGGGCAAGAACGCCGTTGTCATGCTCAAGGCAACCGGCACCGATCCCGACTCCGGTGAGGTGATCGCCGAAACGCACACCACTGCGGTCATCCGCGGTGAGGGCGGATTCGGCGGCCAGCCCGGCCAGCGTCCGGCGGCGCCGGAAATCCCCGACCGCGAACCGGATTCGACGATCGCCCTGCCCACCCGCGAGGACCAGGCGTTGATTTATCGGCTTTCCGGTGACCGCAATCCGCTGCACAGTGATCCGTGGTTCGCGCGCGAACTGGCCGGCTTCCCCAAACCGATCCTGCACGGTCTGTGCAGCTACGGTGTTGCGGGACGAGCGCTCGTCGCCGACCTCGGTGGCGGCGACGCGACGAAAGTCAGTGCCGTCGCAGCCCGGTTCACGTCGCCGGTGTTTCCCGGCGAAACTCTCACGACGTCGATCTGGCGGACCGATCCGGGGCATGCGGTGTTCCGCACCGAGGCCGCCAATCCCGACGGCTCGAACGCGCGGCTGGTGCTCGAGGACGGCACCGCCGAATACAGCTCCTGACGCTGAGCCGGCGGCAATTTCTCTCAAACGGCGGTAACCGGGGTTCCGCGTTGACAGGATTCACCCCACGACGTCCGTACATCGGTGTGCGAGATGGAGGGTGGTACGGCTATGAAATTGATCGTTGGTTACCTGGCAACGCCGGGAGGCGCCGACGCGCTGGCGCTGGGGGTGCGGCTGGCCCGCACGCTCGGCGCCGAACTCGGGGTGAGCATCATCTTGCCGCCGGACCGGATGGTGCCCTCGCTGGTGCCGGTCGGTGGCTACGACGAGCTTCTCGCCGAACAGGCCGAGCATTGGTTGGCCGAAGCGCGGGCGTCGATACCCGCCGACGTCGTCGCGGGGACCCACGTCAGTTTCGACGACTCGTGTGCCGACGGTCTGATCAAAGAAGCGGCCCGGGTGCAGGCCGACCTGATCGTCGTCGGCGGCTCCGGTGGTGGGCTGGCGGGTCCCTACTCGTTGGGATCGGTCGTCAACGAGCTTCTGCATTCCGCGCCGGTGCCTGTCGCGGTGGCGCCGCGGGGCAGCCGCCATTGGTCAGAGAATCGGGTGCGGGAGGTGACGTGCGCGATCGGCGAGCGTGCGGGCGCGGATCTGTTGCTCGAAACCGCCGTTCGGTTCAGCCGAGCGGCGGGGACTCCGCTGCGGCTGGTGTCGTTGGTTGCGCTGGACCCGATGTTCGGAACGCTTCGTGGCGACGACGACGCGGTGCGTGGGCGTGCGCTCGCCCATGCCGAGCACACGCTCGAGACGGCCAAAAGCCAACTGCCCGAAGACTTTCCCGTGACGTCGACGATCGTCGACGGCCGCACCGTCGAGGAGGCGGTCAGCAAGCTCCAATGGCGTGACGGCGACGTGATCATGGTCGGATCGAGTCGGCTCAGCGCGCCCAAGCGCCTGTTCCTCGGGTCGACGGCGGCGAAGATGTTGCGGGTATTGGAAGTGCCGATGGTGGTTGTTCCGCGGGATCAGTTCGAGGCCTCGGACCTGCCGTGAGCGAAGCCGCGGCTTCTTCGAGCGGCGCACGCTGTCCGACAGCATGAGTTAGAACGGGCACGATCCGAGCACGAATGCGCCACTCGAGCGGGTCGCGCTGCGGTTGGATTTGTCCCATGCAGATGCGCGCGGCCCGAATGCACGACACAACCAACCCCTGCGAATCGAGGAAGTTCCGGTTCCCGACATCGGGCCGGCCGATGTGCTCGTCAAGGTGGCCGCGACAGGTATGTGCCGCAGCGACTGTCAGCTCATGGAGGGCTACTTCACTCAGGGGGCGCCGCTGACGGCGCCGATCACCCCCGGGCACGAGGTGGCTGGGCGGATCGCCGCGGTGGGTGCCGACGTGCCCGCGTTGCCGGTTTGTCCGAGGGCGATCTCGTCGTCGTCAATCCGAACTGGGGTGACGGGACGTGCCGACAGTGCCGCGAAGGCAATGAACAGATCTGCGCAAACGGACAGATTGCGGGCTTCGGGCCGCCGGGCGGGTTCGCGGAGTACATGCCCGTGCCTTATCGCCACGTCATCGCGGTTCCGGACGGACTCGACTCCCGGCCCGAAACACTGGCGCCGCTGACCGACGCCGGGCTCACGCCGTACCGCGGAATGAAGAAGCTGCGACAGGCGGGGAAGGTCGGTGCGGGTCGCACGGTCGTTGTCAACGGCATCGGCGGTCTGGGCAGTTACGGGGTCCAGTATGCGCGCTTGCTCGGTGGCGGTGCGACGGTGGTGGCCTTCGCGCGTAGTGACGAAAAGCTGGCCCTGGCAAGGGAAAACGGTGCGCACCACACCGCCAACACCCGCGGGAAGACGGCGGAAGAGGTTGCCGATGTCCTCGAGGACTCGACGGGCCGACGTGAGGTCGACGCGATCCTCGATTGTGCCGGAGCCGAAGACGGCTTGCAGTTGGGGGCGGCGGTTTTGGCGCGCGAGGGCGCGATAACCTGCGTGGGCCTCATGGGGCAGAAAGCGGTGCTGCCGCTGCTGCCGTTCACGAACGGGGAGAGGTCGTACTTCGGCTCGTTCTGGGGGAACTACGACGATCTCGCCGAAGTGCTGTCGCTCGCGAGCCAGGGCCTGATCAAGCACACCGTCAAGACGATCTCGTTGGACGAGGTCAACGACAACCTCGACGCGCTGGCGCGCGGCGACATCGTGGGGCGCCTCGTCGTGACCTTCGAGTAGCGCTAGCACGTGACACCGACATTTCGGTGGAGTTATCCCCAGTCGTGGGTTGATCCACAGGTTGGGGGTTCTGGGGTTCGGGGCGTCTGGTCGTGGCGGTGTGTGTCAGTAGCGTTGTGGTATGGGCGAATTCATCACCTCGGCGGTGGCACGGGAGCGCATCTCGGTTGCCCTCGACGCGATCGACGATGCCCACCGAGTGCTGCGGCAAACAGCCCCTGATGAGGTGGGCACCGAGTTTCGGATGGTTATGGCTGAGCGGCTGGAATTGCAGGAGCGCTTCAATCGCGGCGTGATGTACCGGATATTCGGGCAGTTGGCCGATCCGCCCGACGAAGCGGGCAGCGCACCTGGGTGGGTGCAGAACCTCGCCGCACGCCTGCGAGTGACGTCCGCGGAGGTCAAGCGTCGCAACAAAGTTGCCGAGCGGATCGTGCCGCGACGCTCGGTGTCGGGCGAGCTGCTGCAACCACATTTGTCAGCGGTGGCCATGGCGGTGGCGGCCGGAGCGATTGGCGAGGACCATGTGAAGGTCATCACGGCCGCGATGGACAAGCTGCCGTCATGTGTGTCTGTAACCGAGCGAGCCGAGGTGGAAGCGAGCCTCGTACGCGAAGCCACTAAGAGCGACGCCGAAATCGTCAGGGCCGCCGCCAACCGTATCGACGAGATCTTCAATCCTGACGGTGATTTCGACGAGGCCGACCGTGCGCGTCGTCGCGGCGTGGTGGTGGGACGCCAGGGTCGTGACGGGATGTCACGGATTTCGGGCTACCTGGACCCCGAAGCCCGTGCCTATGTGGAAGCCGCCGCCGCGGCGGTACGCCCGGGTCGTCACCTGCCCGACGGCGCGGTCGAAGAGCGGCGTGACGACCGCAGCGCATCCCAACGGTGCCATGACGGCATCAAGCTCGGGCTCAAAGCCGGTATCGCGTCCGGGGACATGGGCACTCACCGCGGGCATGCGGTGACGGTCATCGCCCGCACGACGTTGGCCGAACTCAACCAGGCCGTCCACGCGGTGATCGATCCCGCTATACCGATGCCCTCGCCCGCGCGCACCGGCGGCAACGGTGTGTTGCCGATGCGTGATCTCATCCGGATGGCTGCCGAGGCGATTCACTACCTGGCGGTCTTCGAGGACCACAGCGACCGGCCCATCTATCTGGGTCGTCAGAAGCGAATTGCGACAACCGACCAACGCATCATCTGCTACTCACGCGACGGCGGGTGCACCCGGCCGAATTGCGTTGAGCCTGGGTATCACTGCGAGGTGCATCACAGCCCGGAATGGGTCCCGAGCGGTGCCACCGACGCCGATTCGCTGTTCTTCGCCTGCGGACCCGACCACAAGCTGCTTACGGAAAAGCGATGGCGTACCGAAGTCACCGACACCGGCCGGCTGGCGTGGACGGATGGAATTCGACCTCCAGAGGTCAACCATGCCCACCACCCCGAGGAACTCCTGCGCAGCGACCCGGACCCACCCGACACCGAGCAGCGGCGCGGCCCCTGCTGCGATTAGAACATATGTTCGATAGACTGCATGGATGGGCTGGCATACCGGACCGCCGAGCTGGACGGAAATGCAGCGGGTGCTCAACGGCAAACCGCGCCGTGCCGGCTGGCCCATCGACCAGCAGATCGGCGACGGCGGGGACAGTCCGGCCTGGTCGCGCAAGCGCGGGTCCTACGAGCCGCTGGACATCGACCGCTCCGGATCGTCGGTGCCGTATGCGGAGTTGCATGCACATTCGGCGTACAGCTTCCTCGACGGCGCCAGCACGCCGGAGGAACTCGTCGAGGAGGCGGCCAGGCTCGATCTGCGTGCCATCGCGCTGACCGATCACGACGGGCTCTATGGGGTGGTGCGCTTCGCCGAGGCCGCCAAGGAACTCGACATGCAGACGGTGTTCGGCGCGGAACTGTCACTCGGCGGAGGCGACCGCACCGAGGACCCGGACCCGCCGGGTCCGCATCTGCTGGTGCTGGCTCGCGGTCCGGAGGGATACCGGCGACTGTCGCGCGAGCTCGCGAAGGCACATCTGGCGGGCGGTGAGAAGGGCAAGCTGCGCTACGACTACGACGCGTTGACCGAAGCGGCAGGCGGGCACTGGCACATCCTCACCGGATGCCGTAAAGGGCATGTCCGCCAGGCATTCTCCCAAGGCGGACCGGAGGCGGCGGCCACAGCACTCGCCGATCTGGTCGACCGGTTCGGCCGTGACCGAGTCAGCATCGAGCTCACTCACCACGGGCATCCCTGCGACGACGAACGCAACGGCGCACTCGCCGAACTGGCGCCCAGGTTCGGCCTAGGCGTCGTCGCCACCACCGCCGCACACTTTGCTGAGCCGGCCCGCGGCAGGCTGGCCATGGCCATGGGTGCGATCCGCGCTCGGCATTCAATGGATGAGGCGGCCGGTTATCTTGCCCCGCTGGGCGGTTCGCATCTGCGGTCGGGGGTGGAGATGGCGCAACTCTTCGCACACCGTCCCGAGGTGGTGACGGCGGCGGCCGACCTGGGCGAGCAGTGTGCGTTCGGGCTCGCGCTGATCGCCCCGCAGTTGCCGCCCTTCGATGTCCCGGAGGGGCACACCGAAGACAGCTGGCTGAGACATCTCGTCATGACGGGGGCCCGAAACCGGTACGGGCCACCCGAGCGTGCCCAGCGGGCATACGCTCAGATCGAGCACGAACTGAAAATCATTGAACAGCTGACTTTTCCGGGCTACTTCCTGGTGGTTCACGACATCACTCGATTCTGCAAAGAGAACAACATCCTGGCCCAGGGCAGGGGATCGGCGGCCAACTCGGCCGTCTGTTATGCACTCGGCGTCACCAACGTCGATCCGATCGCCAACGAGCTGCTGTTCGAGCGGTTCCTGTCTCCGGCGCGTGACGGACCTCCGGACATCGACATCGACATAGAATCGGACCTGCGCGAGAACGCAATACAGTACGTCTACAACCGCTACGGCCGCGACTACGCCGCCCAGGTGGCCAACGTCATCACCTACCGGGGCCGCAGCGCCGTGCGTGACATGGCCCGCGCGCTGGGCTTCTCCCAGGGGCAGCAGGATGCGTGGAGTAAGCAGATCGGCCAGTGGGGCAACCTGACCGAAGCGACTCATGTCGATGATGTCCCCGAACCGGTGATCGACCTGGCCGTGCAGATCTCCAACCTGCCACGGCACATGGGCATCCATTCGGGCGGCATGGTGATCTGCGACCGTCCCATCGCCGACGTCTGCCCGGTGGAATGGGCGCGCATGGAGAACCGCAGCGTGCTGCAATGGGACAAAGACGACTGCGCGGCAATCGGTTTGGTGAAGTTCGACTTGCTCGGCCTCGGTATGCTCTCTGCGCTGCACTACTGCATCGACCTGGTGCGCGAGCACAAAGGCCTCGACGTCGACCTGGCCAAGCTGGACCTGTCCGAGCCCGCGGTGTACGAGATGCTGCAGCGCGCCGACTCCGTCGGGGTGTTCCAGGTGGAGTCCCGCGCGCAGATGGCCACGCTGCCCCGGCTGAAGCCGAGGGTGTTCTACGACCTGGTGGTCGAGGTCGCGCTGATCCGTCCGGGCCCCATCCAGGGCGGGTCGGTGCATCCGTACATCAAGCGGCGCAACGGGGAAGAACGCGTCACCTACGAACACCCGTCGATGGAAGCCGCTCTGCGAAAGACATTGGGTGTTCCGCTGTTTCAGGAACAGCTCATGCAGCTCGCGGTGGACTGCGCGGGCTTCTCCGCCGCCGAGGCCGACCAGTTGCGTCGTGCGATGGGCTCCAAACGCTCCACCGAACGCATGCGGCGGCTGCGGGGCAGGTTCTACGACGGTATGCGCGCGCGGCACGGCATCACGGGAGAGGTGGCCGACCGGATTTACGAGAAGCTGGAAGCATTCGCCAATTTCGGTTTCCCGGAAAGCCATTCGTTGAGCTTTGCCTCGCTGGTGTTCTACTCGTCGTGGTTCAAGCTGCATCATCCTGCGGCGTTCTGTGCTGCGCTGCTGCGGGCACAACCGATGGGCTTCTACTCACCGCAGTCGCTGGTGGCCGACGCCCGCAGGCACGGTGTCACCGTTCACGGACCGGACGCCAACGCCAGCCTCGCGCACGCAACCCTGGAGAACGTCGGCACCGAGGTGCGGCTTGGGCTCGGCAGCGTCCGACACATCGGCGACGAGCTGGCCGAACGCATAGTCGCTGAGCGAAATGCCAACGGGCCGTTCACTTCTCTGCTCGATCTCACCCAGCAGATTCAGCTCAGCGTTCCGCAGACCGAGGCACTGTCCACCGCGGGTGCGCTGGGCTGCTTCGGAATCACCCGACGAGAAGGGCTGTGGGCCGCGGGCGCGGCCGCCACCCAACGTCCCGACCGGCTCCCCGGAGTGGGAGCGTCGTCGCAGATCCCCACGCTGCCCGGCATGACCGAACTGGAACTCGCCGCCGCCGATGTGTGGGCGACGGGCGTCTCGTCCGACAGCTATCCCACCCAGTTCCTGCGCCAAAACCTCGACGCACTCGGTGTCGTTCCGGCCGACAAACTGCTGGAGGTCCCCGATGGGACCCGGGTGCTGGTGGCCGGGGCGGTGACTCACCGCCAGCGGCCTGCGACGGCGCAGGGGGTCACGTTCGTCAACCTCGAGGACGAGACCGGGATGGTAAACGTCCTGTGTTCGCGGGGGGTTTGGGCGCGGCATCGCAAGCTGGCGCAGACGGCGTCGGCGCTGCTGATCCGCGGACAGGTGCAGAACGCCACCGGCGCGGTCACCGTCGTCGCCGACCGCATGGGCAAGCTCGACATGCGGGTGGGTTCGAAGTCCCGCGATTTTCGCTGAGCGCTACCGTGAAGAAGTGACGCGTCGCGGGTACTTCCTCGTTGCCGCGGGGACCGCGCTCATCGCATGCTGTTATGGCTTCGCGCGGTTTACCTACGGATTGTTCGCACCCGTGTTCACCGACGCTTTCGAGCTCACGCCCACGCTCACCGGGGTGATAGGTGCGGGAAGCTACGTCGGGTACTGCGCCGCGATCGTCGTCAGCCTGGTGCTGACCGAACGACTCGGTGCGCGATGGGTCGCCGCCGCAGCCGGAGTCGTTGCGACAGTGGGTATCTCGATAGTCGCCGTCGCGACATCAGCCTGGGTTCTGGCTGCGGGAGTGCTGGTCGCCGGGTGTAGCACCGGGATCGCCTCGCCGCCGCTGGCGGCGGCCGTCGCACAGTTCGTGCCAAGCGCAGCCGCGGATCGAGCCCAAACGGTCGTCAATGGAGGTACCGGAGTCGGCGTGGTGTTGTCCGCCCCGATTGCGCTTGCGCTCTTCACCCACTGGCGTCTGGCGTGGGCCGTATACGCGATCTTGGCCGTCCTCGTGACCATCGCGGTGATCCTGGCGATACCGTCCACGTCGGGCCTGCCTGCCCAGGCTGCAGCCGAACGGTCTTGGCGCCCAGGTTCCTTCGGTCTCATCGCCGCATCCCTGATGATGGGAATCGGCAGCATCGCGGTCTGGACCTTCGGTCGCGATCTGATCACCACGGTCGGTGGAGCCGACACGACGCGCTCGTCGCTCATGTGGATCGTGCTCGGTGCGGCCGGCATCATCGGAGCGTTGGCAGGCGACGCCGTCGGCCGCTTCGGATTGCGGCGGGCGTGGATCGCAGCGACGGTGACGATGGCCGCGGCTTCGGTGCTGTTGGCGCTGGTGCCGTCCAACCTCGTCGCGGTCATCGTCGCGGCCGCGCTGTTCGGTGCTGCCTATATCAGTCTGACGGGACTGCTCCTGTTGTGGAGCGTGCGGCTGTACCCGGACCGGACTTCGTTCGGGGTCGGTCTGTCGTTCTTCACCATCGCGGCGGGGCAGGCGTTGGGTGCACCTGCGGCCGGTCTGCTAATCGATGCTGTTGGCGCCGCAGCGGCGTTCGTGACGATCGCACTGGTGGGCTTGAGCGTCGTTGCCCTGCGTCCGGCGGGGTCGGCTCAGCCTCGAAACGCCTAGCCCTCGGTCGGGGTGGTCCACACCTTGTCGACGCTGATCTTCAATCGCAGGTTGTAGGCCGACAGGAATTCCTCGGTGAAGCCAAGGCTGGCCGCCAGCTCGGCGTACTTCGCGCGATATCGCTCGTCCTGCAACGGATCTGCGTTCTCGGCGTCGACGGTGGCCTCACCGCCCACGACGATGACGCCGGAACCGGCGCCATCGGAATCCAGATTCAGGCTCACCCGGGGATGATTCCTGATGTGTCGGACCTTCGCGGCGTTGGGTTCCGAATAGACGAAGACGTCCTTGCCGTCGAAGTAAAACCAGACCAACCGAGGCACGGGCTGGCCGGATTTGGCCACCGTGGTCAACCATCCCGAATGATCGGCTGCAAGCCGGTCGGTGACTTCTTGCGTGAATTCGACTGCCATAACGCCGAATGTAGTCTCGAAATGTGACCCTGAACTTGTCTGTCGATGAAGTCCTGACCACCACACGTTCGGTGCGCAAGCGGCTGGACCTCGAGAAGCCGGTGTCGCGCGAGGTGTTGATGGATTGCCTGGAGCTATCGCTTCAGGCGCCGACCGGATCCAACGCGCAGGGTTGGCAGTGGGTCTTCGTCGACGATCCCGAGAAGAAGAAGGCGCTCGCCGACATCTACCGCCACAACGCCGAGCGGTACCTCGAAATGCCCAAGCCCACCTACGGCGATGAGCGGGACGAGCAGCGGCCGCGCGTCACGGATTCCGCGAAGTACCTCGCCGAGCACTTCCACGAGGTGCCGGTCATGCTGATTCCCTGCCTTGCCGGCAGCCCGGACGACGCGGTTGCGGGCAGCGCCGGGTTCTGGGGCTCGCTGCTACCCGCGGTCTGGAGTTACATGTTGGCCCTGCGCTCGCGAGGGCTCGGTTCGGCGTGGACGACCCTGCATCTGGTCGGCAAGGGGGAGAAGCTGGCCGCCGAGGTCCTCGGCATTCCGTTCGACGAGTACCGCCAGGGTGGCTTGTTCCCCATCGCGTACACCAAGGGCACCGATTTCCGCCCCGCCAAACGGCTGCCCGCTGAGCAGGTGACCCACTGGAATTCGTGGTGAAGCTCAGACTGCGCCGCTGAATCCCTGCTGCCGCCACGCTTCGTAGACGACGACCGCTGCGGCGTTGGAAAGGTTCAGCGACCGTCGCCCCGCGAGCATCGGAATGCGCAACTGCGCGGTGATGTGCGGGTCGGCCAGTGTCGCCGCGTCCAAGCCGGTGGGTTCGGGGCCGAACATCACGACGTCACCCGGCTCATAGCTGACGTCGTTGAATCGTGCGCTGGCATGTGCGGTGAACGCGTACACGCGTTGCGGGGCGATGTGCTTCCACGCGGCGGCCAGGTTGCGGTGCACGGTCACCGACGCGAGGTCGTGGTAGTCCAAGCCGGCGCGCCGTAGTTTGGGTTCGGACAAATCGAATCCGAGCGGCTCGACGAGATGCAATTCGCAGCCCGTTGCAGCGACCATTCGGATCGCATTGCCGGTGTTGGGTGCGATGCGCGGCGAGAAGAACAGCACTTTCACCGGAGCGCCGTGAACCGTCTCTAACATGGCGAAACCTGCTCCCTCCGGTCTCCGGGTCCTCGGGCGGCTGCGGCTGTCGAGGTCCACCGAGGAATGTACTTCGATCACACGGCAGCGCGAGATCATCCAGCAGTGGGCCGAGGACGTGGACGCGTCGGGATCGGTCGACCGGTTCGAGTCGCCCGAGCTGGCAAGTGGCTCGGTGACAGAGCAGGCGAATGGGACATCGTCTGCTCGTGGAGGATGGACCGGATGAGCCGCAGCGCCATCCACGTCAACAAGCTGTTCGCCTGGTGTCTGGAACACGACAAGACAGTCGTGTCGTGCTCCGAAGGAATCGACATCACGACACCCGTGGGCCGACTCATCGCCAACGTCATCGCGTTCCTCGCTGAAGGCGAGCTCGAAGCCATCCGAGCGCGCGTCGCTGCCTCCAAGCGGAAGCTCCGCGAGGTTGGCCGGTGGGGCGGCGGTAAACCGCCATATGGCTACATGGCGGTACCGAGTGAAGACGGCAAAGGGTATCGACTCGCTGTCGATCCTCTGGCGTCGACCGTCGTCCGTCGAATCGTTGACGATGTTCTCGACGGCGGGTCGATCACCCGAATTGCTCGGAAGTTGAACGAGGAGCGGACCTGACGCCGGGCGATTACTACACGACCCTCAGGTCGGGCAAGCCGACGTTGCAGGCTGCCGATGGCGATAAGGACCTGATGAAGTGGGCGGCTAGTCCGATACGGAACATGCTGCGGTCCGGTGCTATTCGAGGATTCGCCCACCACAAGGGAGCCACTGTCCGCGACGACGAAGGCGACCCGGTGAAGCTCGCCGAGCCGTTGGTGACGCTAGACGAGTGGGAGCAAATACAAGCCCACCTGGACCGGATTCAAGAGTCCCGCAGGGGGTTCGCCGCACCGTGGCCAGCCCGTTAGCCGGGGTGGCGGTATGTCTGGTCTGCGAGCTCACTTTGCACCATGACCGGAACACGGCGAGGGGCCGGGAGTATCGGTACTACCGCTGCCAGAACCGCGGCAACGCCGACCACGCGGGTACGGCGAATCTCCCCGCCGACTGGCTGGAGGAACTGGCCGAGGAAGCGTTCCTAGACAAGCTGGGCGACTCCGAAGTCCGCGAACGGGTATGGGTGCCGGGGGACAGTTGAGAGGCCGACCTACGCGAGGCCCTGTCGGCTCTGGGCGAACTATCCGCCGCCGCTGGCCGTATGACCTCGGCCACGGCGAAACAACGGCTACATAAGCAACTGAGCGCGTTAGACGCTCGCATCGCCGAACTGGAGTCCGCACGGGCTCGTGAGGCCCGGTGGGAGTACCGACCTACCGGGGAGAGGTACCGCGACGTCTGGGAGTCCTCGGACACCGACGACCGCCGGGAGCTGCTCCGGAAGTCCGGTATCACCGTCGCCGCAGCAATATCCGGCAGCGGCGGTGGACGCTCGCCGTCGAACGCTGGCGCTCTCCGATTCGAGATTCGAGTGCCTGAGGACTGGCCGGGCCACCTTTCGATCTCGTCCGGGGAGCGACTTAGCATTGGGCTGTGGCACGTACACGTGACGAACTACTTGGGTTCCTTCGCGAACAGGTCGACCATCTCGAAGCGTCCAACGAGCTGTATGACTCTGGGCGACTGAGTGAGGCGAAGCGGATGGCACTGGCGGTTCGAATCCTTTTACACCACACCGCTCCTAGGTACACGTCACATGCTTTGATCAACCAGCTTGGCCTGGAGAACACTCTGACTTGGGTAGATACTGCTGGGCTGCCAGACCCGACGAATCTGTTGTCCACGCCCGGGCTAACTCGCTTCAAAATCACAGCCGGAGACACTTCAGATCCCGAGTACGAAGCGAAACTGGGCGACTATCCACCTACGCCCATCCGGACGAGGGGCGGACCCCGACTGCCCCGAGGCTCACGTGTGCCGTTCGATGAATGGTGGACGAACACCGTAATCAAGGACGCTGCAGGGACCGAGTACTCGCGCCGAAAGCTGGTCCTCGCATTGTCGAACAAGGAGGGCGGCGCACACGTCGACCCCGTAGCCGACGCCGACTACGACGCGTTAGCGAAAAGCAACTCGCTCGGGTGGTCGGTAGAGGTCGGCGAGGAAGACCCACGGCCAATGGCGCAGAACCCCGTGTTTCCTTCTATGCGCCAGATCTCTTACGAGGTTCTCGAATCTATTCGGCAGCAGCGCGATCGAATCAAGTAGGAGACGAGCGCAACCCGACGTGGACCGAGCCGTCGACGTACAAAACGTCAGGAACGGGGACGGGCCCTGAGTCGGACCCTGGTCCTCGTTCTCCGACTGCAGGTATCCGACCACCCTCCACAATGGTCTGAGCCTGCACAGCGTCGAATAAAGCGTGAGGACGTCGTCGTAGAGTTCCTCGGCCTGGACCGGGCCAAGGTCGTGGAAGACCTCCACGTCGACCACCGGCAGAGCGAACCGCTTCGGACGGTTCGCGTTTCGGGTGCCGCCTGCACGCGTCACAACGACCAGCGGATAATTCCGCTGAATCCACGTCCGGGACTTGGGACTGGACAGACACGTCGGGCAGTGCCGCCCGCAGTAGCGGCAGGATGACCGGCGGGGTCTCACGGGAGGACCTCGGGTCCGACGCTCTCAGCGGACCAGCTCTGCTGGCCGCTCACCGACCGCTCCAGTTGGTAATGGATATGGCGCGTCCGAGCCGACCCGTTGTGTCGCACCGGGTCACCGACGACGGAGTACTTCCGGCCTTGCCATTGGACCTTTGACTGAGCACCGAGGACATGGGGCCACGACCGAGAGAACCGGAGCCCGTACCGGGACCTCGTCAGGAAACCTCGGTCCTGGTCCTCGGTCGGATTACCGAGCGGCCAGATACGGGCCGCGGTCTCGATCCCGGTGTCGGACGCCTTCGTCAGCTTGTTGCCCGTCGCCGTCCGTGGTGACATCTTCCAGGTAGACGGTGACCGTCTCGTTAGTCCGGTCAAGGAGGCTCACTCAGACCACCGACCCGAACGTAGGGACAAGTTGGAACATGCCAAAAGCCTTGGTAAACCAAGGCTTCCCACTCCGCCGGCAGAACCTCCAGCTTGCCCGAAGCCAGCTTCCGGTCGCGGCTGTACTGGTAATCCCGTCGCCTTCGGAGTACAGCCCCTCCGGGTTGCGGACCAGGCGCAAAACCATGTCGGCCTCGACCTGGACGACGTCGGCCTCGGTGAACGTCTCCGCGCGGGGGAGGAGCCCTGGCACGAGAACGACGTCTAGGCCCGTAGGGCTTTGTTCATGCGTCGATACACCCAACCGGCCCCGCCCGCGCGGTCGGCAGAGCCGATCCGCTCTGGGCGGGCTATCGCCAGCCGCCTACCCCTTCAACCTGTAGTACAAGAGATTCTCGAAAAAAGTCTCACCCGAGTGACCAGGTTCACACGCCCCGGATCGGCCCCCTCTTCTAAGATCGCGGGCCGAGGCTTGGTTTCTAGGCCCAGCCATCGGCGTGTCGCCCTACTGCGTCCAGCTCGGATGCGAACGCATCCACTTACGGGTCTCGGCATCTACGGAGGTGTACTGGCCACCCGGTTCCCGGGCGGCGAGCCTCAACCTGACCAACTCGTCTGCGGCCTTCGTGTGATCGGGCGGCACGACCATGTCCGCGAGCATCGCCGCAGCGGCGGCGTCGTGCTCTTCCCCGGTTTCGGGGTGGTCGTGGACCTCTTGCAGCCAGTTCTGTTGCCTCTCGGTGTTTTGCGTCATGTGCCCAGTCTCCCCTCGGCTGCAAGTGATCAACAGGTCACTGATCGTCGAGATCTAGGTCCTGTTTGGCGGCTCGAACGAACTCGGTTGTGAGTTCGTCCGTCGACTTCGCTAGCAACGCTTGGTCGTAACTCGGTGGTGATGTTTCGGCGGGCACGCCGACGAGTAATTCGGCGAGCTTCAATCGGTCGGGTTTTGGATCAGGCCACGACTCAAACGACGAGTCGATTTCGGCGAGGACCGATTCGTAGTAGTCGTTTCGGTACTTGTCGCGTAGCGCGTGCGCCAGATTGATGACGCGTGTCGTGCTGGCGATCTCCGCGTTCGAGATCGCCTGGTCCAGCGCCGTGTACGCGCTCTGCCACGAGTCTCGGATGCCACCGATACTCGTTAACGGATCGCCCAACTTGTCGACACCACCATCCGCCGGGGGTACAGACCCGGACGGTGTGGTTCCCGTCGCCGGTGACTCGATCCCTGCGTGCGTATGGTCCATCCGATCGAACCCCGCTGCCAGTGTTCCCGCGGCCGCCAAAGCGCCGAAGGCTGAGGTGGAAAAGCTGCCTGAGTTCTCTAGCCGTGTGGCCTGTTGCAGGATCGCCGCGTAATGGTCTTGACGCTGGTCGCGCCGGAACTGCTGATCGCTTTGGTCCCGCTGCGCGTCGATGCTTGCTCGGTTGTTCTCCGAGGTCACCCAGGTTCCGAGCCCGACGCCGCCGAGGGCGACGACCGCGACGAGTAACGGGACCACCGCAGTACCCACCCAATCCCGGCTCGAATGGTCACTCGATCCGATCCCGGCGTTCCGAGCCGTAGGCGCGTCGTGTGGCCGACGCAACCGCAGTTGACGTTGCCGTTTAAAGGTTTTCCGATCTCCCACCCCTGGCATGGCGGCACGTTAACAAACCGGATGGACCGGCGCGGTGACACGACCGTCTAACTCCGCATCGACGACGATGAAGACGACACCGCGATTGACTTCGTGCGATGGGAGTCGGACTCCTCGGGGGCCAGCCATAATCAGGCCCTATGGCATGGGATTGGGTCGGCCCCGCAGCGACGGCAGCCGTCGGCATGGCAGGAATCCTCGGCACATTGCGCGGCGGCAGCAAGACGCTGGCACACGAGCGAACCCTCGCAACCGAGGCCCGACAACAACAACGGCTGGAGAACGCCTACGTCGATCTCCTCGACGTAGCCGAGCGGACAGGCAACTGGACGCACATGGTCTACCCGATGATGGACACCAACCCGCCGCAACCGGTACCGCCTGTGCCGTCTCTGGAGGAGCAAGCCCACACCGTCGCCCTCGTGAGGGCATTCGGGTCGGCCCTAGTCCTGGAGCGAATGTACGCCTGGCGGGCTATCGTCCGAGAAATGGTTGCGACCGCGGAGTTCATCGCGTGGGACGAGGCGAACCCAGGCCGACCCCGCGAGAACGGTGAACGGCTTCCCAGGCTCGTACTGCACGAACTGAGGACCAAAGAGCGGGAGGCTCGCGAAGCCCTCGGTGACCAAGTGGCATCCGAACTCGGGCACCGGAACTGACCTCCAGTTGCCGAAGCTCGGCGCCGCGCTTACCAGAGCGATAGCTCGCTCGTCCCGAACATCATGTCCGGGTCGGCCTTCAGCCGCGCCTCCCCGATCAGCTCGGCCCCGTCAAGAAAGTCCATCATCTTCCGACCCAGCGGGTCGGTCGTGCGGAGCGCGGTGTTCGGGTAGACGACGGGTGTGACTCTCCGGTGTCGAGGTCGGTTACCGTCCCGGGTACAGCCAGCCGGGCTCGATGATCTCGGTCGCCACCACGTCACCATCGCCGAACAGGTCGATACGCATAGCTCCCTTTCTACGTTCCGGATAAGTGATCCGCCGGCGAGAAGAACAGCACGCGGAACATTCATAGATCATTGCGCCGGGCGGGCTGACAGTCCAAAACGTGTTTGCTCTGTTATCACAAAGCGACTCAGACGTGCAGTTATGAACTCTGTCTGTCTAGTAAGAATGGTGGAATCAGCACGGCACGGCTGGCATACTCGATCAATTGCCAGGCGCACACCGCCAACCCGTGGACGCGGGCGAATTATCAGGAAGCATATGAACCACGCTCCAAAACTGAAATGCCGACACGCGGGCGAACGCCGATGAACGCCTTCTCGCAGGTGGCGCCGTCGGACGACGCGCCTGCCAATTTCGAAGCCAAAGCCGCGCCGCCGTCCAAGAGGCCGAGCCGTTGGTCGGTTTCCAATTGGCCGGTTCGCTGGAAAGTATTTGCGATCGTATTGGTGCCACTGGTTCTCGCAGGTGTGTTTGGCGGGTTGCGCATCTACAGCAGCATCACCGAAGCAACGGATTTGCGTCGTGCCGCCGACCGCACCGAAATGGTGCCCGCGATCGTGAACTACATGGCGGCGCTCGACCGCGCGATGTTGGCGAGTTCCACCGGCGGTGATCCCCAGTCCGCCCTCACCGAGTTCGATTCCAGCAGGCAGGAATTACAGCGCCGGCTATCCGACACCGACATCGCCGACGACGTCAGCAAGGGCGTCACGAGCATGATCGACGGCGGCCAGGCGCTGATGGACAGGGTCACGGCCAACAACATCAACCTGTTCGAGCGGGTCACTACCTACGCGCCGATCCTGCTCACCGCAGAGGACGCCATCAACGGGTCCGTACGCGTCGACGACGAGCGCATCACGGCCGAGACGCTCGGGTTGTCCCGCGCGGTCGGTGCCCGCGGTCAGATGATGATGCAGCAGCTGCTGGTGAACCTCGGCGGTGAACTGCCAGAACCCGAGCTGCGCACCAGGATGATCGCGTTGGCCGGCACGGAGCCCTCGACGCTGTTCGGGATGAGCCAGGTACTCGGCGTCGGCTCGGCGGAGGCTCAGCAGTTGCAGGGCGAGATGGTCAAGCGGTTGGCGATCATGTCGGATCCGGCTGCGGTTCTGGTCAACAACCCGGACCTGCGCGCCTCCGAAGCGGTCACCGATCAGATCGCGGGCCAGATCATCACCGACGCCACCGCTTCGGTGACGTCGACGGTGGACGAGCGCGCCGCCGCGCAGCGTACGGCGGCCATCCGGGATGCGGCGATCGTCGGGGGAGCAATGCTGCTGGCCCTGATCGTGGTCTTCGCGGTGGCGCTGTCGCTGGTGCGACCTCTGCGCCGACTGCGCGACAGCGCCCTGCGGGTGGCCCATGACGACCTGGCCCGTGAAATCGAGCACGTGCGTGCCGGCGGCGATCCGGGACCGATCGATCCGATCCCGGTGTACACCTCCGAGGAGGTGGGCCAGGTCGCGCACGCCGTCGACGAACTGCACGAGCAGGCGGTGCTGTTGGCCGGCGAGCAGTCGCGGCTGCAGCTGCAGGTCGGCGACATGTTCGAGACCCTGTCGCGGCGCAGTCGCTCACTGGTCGATCAGCAGCTGTCGCTCATCGACCGGCTCGAGCGCAACGAAGAGGACCCCGAGCGGCTGGAGAGCCTGTTCCGTCTCGATCACCTCGCGGCCCGGATGCGCCGCAACGGCGCCAACCTGCTCGTGCTCGCCGGTGCGAAGGTCCAGCGTGAGCAGGCGGAGCCGGTGCCGGTCTCGGCCGTCATCAACGCGGCGGCCTCCGAGGTCGAGGACTACACCCGCGTGGTGACCGCGACGGTGCCCGACAGCGAGGTCGCCGGCTCGGTGGCGGGCGACCTCGTTCACCTCGTTGCTGAGTTGCTCGACAACGCACTTCGCTACTCACCGCCGATCTCACAGGTGCGGGTGTCCGCGGTGCACACCGGTCAGGGAGGCCTCGTCATCGAGGTCAGCGACATCGGTCTCGGCATGACCGATTCGGACCTGCGGGTGGCCAATACGCGTCTGCAGTCCGGCGGCGAGGTCACCCCGTACACCGCGCGGCACATGGGCCTGTTCGTGGTCGGACGGTTGGCGGCGCAGCACGGTCTGGTCGTCAGGTTGCGCAGCACCATTGCGGGCGAGCCGAATTCGGGTACGACCGCAGGGGTCTACGTCCCCCCCGAACTGCTCGGCGGTGCGGATGCGCCGCATCAATACGGCGAACCCGAGTACGCGGCCGATGCGCACGCGGGCATCGCGACCGCGTTGGCACTCGACGACGACCATTCAGACGGCTGGGGCGACTACGAAGACGAGCCGCAGTACCGCAACGGCCATTCCGAGGTACCGGTCGCGTTGTTGCCGCAACGTGATCCCGGCGCCAGTGGGATCTCCGACGTCCCGGCGTCGCTCGCGCCGTCCGCGCAGCAGGACGCATGGGCGGACGACGAGTGGCCGGAAGACGAGTGGCCAGAGGACTCCATGCCCGCCCAGACGGGCGAGTGGGGCGCACCTTCTGCGCCCGCCGAGCGCCCGACGGACACGTCGGGTTTCTTCGCCGCACGGCAGCAGGCCGCGAGCAACAGTGCGGCCGCCCCTGCGGCGGAACCGGTTCGCCCGGCACCGCAGCCCGAACCCGTCCAACCCGCGGAACCGTCAGCCACGTCGGGCTCGGACGATGCGATCTACCAGCGCATGCTCTCCGAATGGCTGGTCGATCCGACGGAGCTGGCCAACAGCGCCGATCTGAATTGGGAATCGGTCTGGGACAGCGGCTGGTCGGCAGCCGAAGCCGCCGACGAGGCTCCGGTCGAGCAGCACACCGATGAGGGGCTGCCGGTGCGAGAGCCCGGTGCCCGGCTGGTACCAGGCGCGGCTGAATCCGCAGCTAGTGACGTCGAACACCACCGAAACGGCGGCGCTCACAGAAACACCGAGGTCGACGACGAGGTAGCATCGGCGGCTGAGTTCGGCTCCCCGGGGCCGGACGCATCATTCGCAAACGGTGATTTACCGCAGCGCGATCCCGATGCTGTCCGTGCGAGTATCAGCAGCCATTTCGGCGGTGTGCACGCGGGCCGCTCGCACGCGCGAGAGACCAGAGGAACAGATAGCCAGTGACCTCCCCGTCCTACCCGCCACGATCGACGCAGCGTGATTCGCTCGACTGGCTGGTCTCGAAGTTCGCGCACGACGTCTCCGGGGTCACCCATGCGGTCCTGGTGTCCGCGGACGGACTCTTGATGGCCTCCAGTGAGCACATCCCGGTCGAACGTGCCGACCAGTTGGCCGCGGTCGCCTCCGGGTTGGCCAGTCTGTCGACGGGCGCCGCGCAGCTGTTCGACGGCGGCTACGTCATGCAGTCGATCGTCGAGATGGAGAACGGTTATCTGCTGTTGATGCGCGTCGGCGACGGTTCGAACCTGGCGACGCTCGCATCGCGCAACTGCGATATCGGCCAAATCGGTTACGAGATGGCGATTCTGGTGGAACGGGTGGGCGCCGTGGTGCAGTCATCGCGGCGGCGCGCACCCCAGCACATGTGAGCGGCCGATGGACAACTGGGAGCGGGAGGTCGACGACGAGCCGAGTCTGGTCCGGCCTTACACGCTGACGGCCGGCCGCACCGAGGCCCGGTTGAATCTGCCGTTGGAAGCACCCATCGGAAAGCTCACGACGACCAAGCCGCCGCGCTGGCCGGGAAACGATGTGCGGGGCCGAATCCTCACGATGAGCGTCGAGGTCCCATCTGTCGCCGAGATCGCCGCGGGCCTGGCCCTACCGCTAGGGGTCGCACGGGTGCTGATCGGTGACCTCGTGACACAGGGATATCTGCAGGTACACACCACGCTCGGCGATTCGGAGACCGATGACGAACGACGAGATCTCATAGGAAGGACGCTGCGTGGCCTCAGGGCACTCTGAGAGGCGGTTTGCCTCGACGGATCCGGCGGCGAGGCGGGCCGCCGCTTCGACGAAGATCGTCATCTCCGGCGGCTTCGGCGCGGGCAAGACGACGTTCGTCGGCGCAGTCTCCGAGATCATGCCGCTGCGGACCGAGGCGTTGGTGACCAATGCGTCCGAAGGCGTCGACGGCCTGGACGCGACCCCGTCGAAGACCACCACGACTGTGGCGATGGACTTCGGCCGGATCACCCTTGGCGAAGACCTCGTGCTGTACCTGTTCGGCACACCCGGACAGCGCCGATTCTGGTTCATGTGGGACGACCTCATCCGCGGCGCTATCGGCGCGGTCATCCTGGTCGATGTCCGCCGCCTGCAGGACAGCTTCGCCGCGGTCGACTTCTTCGAAGCCCGCCGCTTGCCGTTCCTGATCGCGATCAACGAGTTCGACGGTGCACCAAGATATTCCATTCAGGCGCTGCGCAAAGCGCTGGCGCTCTCCGACCACATCCCGGTGGTCACGGTCGACGCCAGAGATCGTAACTCGTGCCGCGAGGCGCTGATCGCGGTCACCGAGTACGCGCTCGACACCCTGTCCTCGCTGCCCGGCTGAACCGGTGGGCGACAACGAACAGGCCTGGTTTGAAAGGGAGTTCGTCGCGTACGACTTTCGCGACGAGGATCTCAGCCGACTGCGCACCGAACGTGCGGTTTTCGACGAATGCGACTTCCGCGGTGTCGATCTAGCCGAGTCCGAGCACGTCGGCTCGGCATTCCGGAACTGCCGATTCGAGCGGGCCAGACTGCACCACAGCATATTTCAGCACTGCAGCATGCTGGGATCGGTGTTCACCGAATGTCAGATGCGCCCGCTGATACTTGTCGAGGTCGACCTCACGCTCGCGGTTCTCGGCGGGTGCGATCTGAAGAATGTCGACCTGTCCGGATGTCGGCTGCGGGAAGCCAGCCTGGTCGAAACCGACTTGCGCAAAGCGGTGTTACGCGGCGCCGACCTTCGCGGCGCTCGCGTGCAGAAAACCCGCCTCGAGGAGTCCGATCTTCGGGGAGCGCGCACCGACGCGACGTTCTGGACCACCGCGGCCCTGCGCGGCGCGAAGATCGACGTCGACCAGGCGCTGGCCTACGCCGCGGCTCACGGTCTGAACATCCATGGGGAATAACCGCTGTACATTCACGTTGAGAGCTGCATGCGAGCTGGTGAGATGACTGCGCAGACGGGGTTTCACGACGGAGAACTCGCGGTTCAGGACCGCGCAGGCGTCCGCGCGCAGGCGGCCCGCCTCGGGGAGGCGATGCTCTCCACTCCCGATCTGAACGGCGGCATGGGTGCCTTTCTGGCGGCCCGCGACTTCGCCGTGCTGACGGCCCGTGACGCCGACGGCCGGTTGTGGACGTCACCGCTGCTCTCCTCGCCCGGGTTCCTGCAGGCACACGACCACGAGCTGAAGGTCCACGCCCTGCCCTCGCCCGGTGACCCGTTGCACGACCTCGCCGCGGAGCAGCCGGTCGGCTTGCTCGCCATCGAGTTCGCCACCCGTCGCAGGGTCCGGGTCAACGGCACCCTGGCCCTGGTCGGCGACGACGGCCTACTGCTCGCGGTGGAACAGGCATACGGCAACTGCCCCAAGTACATTCATCCACGCCATCTCGAGCATTCCGACACTGCGGCGCCGGCTATCGAACGTTCGCCGGCGCTCAGCGCCGAGCACGCACAGCTCATCGCCGGCGCCGACACCTTCTTCCTCGGCACCATTCATCCGACTCGCGGAGCGGACGCCTCCCATCGGGGCGGCCCGCCCGGATTCGTCCGTGTCGAGGGCAACCGCCTGTGGTGGCCGGACTATCCGGGCAACAACATGTTCAACAGCTTCGGCAATCTCGCGGTGGATCCCAGTGCTGCGCTGCTGTTCATCGACTTCGACACGGGCACGACGCTGCACATCTCAGGCACCGCCACCGTCGAATGGGTGACGCCAAGCGACATCGACGGTGGTACCGGACGTCGCGTCAGCCTGACGGTCGAGTCGGTGGTGTGGGGTGCTCGCTGGTGAGCACCCGCCACGATCGCTGAATCTCGCCTGCGCTCGCCCCGACGGAGAGCATGATCAGGAGATGGCAGCCACCTGGGACATGATCGATCGCTATGTCGTCATCTCTACTGACACACATGCAGGCGCGGATCTCTACGACTACAAGGAGTATCTGCCCGCGCGACTTCATGACGATTTCGACGCATGGGCGAAGACCTACATCAGCCCCTTCGACGACCTGATCATCGCGACCGCCAAACGCAACTGGGATCACGAGCTGCGGATGTCGGAGATGGACGCCGACGGGGTGGCCGCCGAAGTGCTGCTGCCCAACACCGTGCCGCCGTTCTTCCCGACGTCCCCGAACATCACGATCAGCCTGCCGCGCACCCGCGAAGAGTTCGAACACCGATGGGCAGGCGTGCAGGCCCACAACCGGTGGCAGGTCGACTTCTGCTCGCTGGCACCGGATCGGCGTCGCGGGCTGATCCAGATATTTCCCAACGACATCGAGCTCGCTCTCGAGGAGATCCGCTGGGGTGCGCAGCAGCGGTGCTTCGGCGGCGTACTGCTGCCGGCGGTCTCCCCCGGGGATCCGAACGTCGCCCCGCTCTTTCATACGCGCTACGAACCGATCTGGGCGCTGTGTACCGAGCTCGACCTGACGCTGGTTCAGCACGCGGGTGCGGGCAGCCCCGTGATGCCGATGGATCAGCCGGCGTCGAACGCAGTGCTGGTGACCGAGATGGCACTGTGGGCGCAGCGTACGGTCAGCCATCTCATTCTCGCCGGGGTGTTCGAGCGCCACCCGACATTGCGCTTCGTGCCGACCGAGCAGGGGACCATGTGGTTGCAAAACCAGATGATGCTGCTCGACGTCATGGTGCCGAGCATGAAAACCGAAGCGGGCAACCGTACCTACGGAATGTTCGGCGGTTCGTCGATCGACGAGCTGACCATGGCGCCGAGCGAATATGCCAAGCGCAACTGCTACCTGGCGTCCGAACTCACGCCGTTCGAGAAGTCGATGGTCGACTACATGGGCGCCGATCACATCATGTGGGGCAGCGATTATCCGCACGAGGAAGGCTTCGCGCCGCATTCCAAGCTGGCGATCCGATGGGCGCTACACGACCAGCCCGAGGCCAACTGCCGAAAGATACTGGGCGGCAACGCCGGTCGCCTGTACCGCTTTGATCTCGACACGCTCGCACCGATTGCCGCCAAGATCGGGCCGACGGTCGCTGAGGTCGCAACACCGTTGGGGGACACCGGTTACGTCGCTCCGCCCGCGTTCGGTTACCGCCCGTTCGAAGGTGGGCTGGCGCTCAAGCGGTTGGCTCCGGCACGGGTTTGACCAGGATCGCGCGCGTGTAGAGCAGGTCGAAACCGCGGCGCTGCACGTTTTCCTGGGACTTGGAACCGGGCGCCGTCGTGACGACCGCGATGTCGCATCCCGCCGCGGCCGCGTCGACGAGCCGGGCCGCAAGCAACGCAGTCTGTACCCCGCGTCTGCGGTGTGCGGGAGCTGTTGCGGCACCGGTGAGTTGCGCGATGCCGTCGGCGAAGCGAACACTCGCCGCGCCCGCGACGACTCCGTCGGCCGTCGCGACGTAGCGAGTCGCCCCGGCGGCCACCATGTCGCGGGTCGCGTCGGCAAGGACGTCGCGCGGGAATTCCTCGTGCGACGCGACGCCTTGGGTGTCCGGGTTGGCGAAGCCTTCGACGACCGTGTCGAGCCAGGTCTCGAAATCCTCGTCAGCGCTCGGTCGAACATCGACACCGGGCGGTGTGACCCGCTCCAACCCGTCGGCCAGGGGGCGGCCGAGCACGTTCTCGAAGGAGACCAGCTGATAGCCGCGAGCTGTCAGCGCCGCGGCGATCTCGGGGTCGGCCAGGTGCGCCAGCTCGACCTGGGTCGGGCAGCCGCGCGACCCGAAAGCCGTTTCGATCTCCTGCAAGTCGGCGTCGGATGGCATGCCGCCGAACCCGAGACCGACGACCTTGTTGAAGGGCGAGTTCTCGCCGGCGAAACACGCTGCGCCGCCCGCCATCGCGATCTCGAAGCCCTCACCGCCACGGCGCCGTGCCGCATCGGCACCCGCGGCAATGAGACCTGCCTCCGCGCTCTCGATGCGCTCGGCCAGCGCAGTGCTGCAGAACATCGAATCAGTTGGCAGCGGCGAGCCGGATCTTCCACCGCACCAGGCTCAGGTAGCCGACGCAGATCAGGCCTTGCATGGCCATGTTGAACCACCAGGCGCCCGCGGTGTGCTTCCAATGCGAGTCTTGTGGTGTCAGCGGGCCCGGTACGAGCCTGATCAGATCGATCGTCGATGCCGTCGAGGCGAAGCCCCAGCGGGCTGGGGTGACCCACGCCATCTGGTCGAGCACGATGCGACCGGTCACCGGGATCATCCCGCCCTGGAACACCAGCTGCGACATGATCGCGATCACCAGCAGCGGCATGATCTGCTCGTTCGACTTGGCAATCGCCGAAAGCGCCAAGCCGACCATGGCCGCGCCGACACAGCACGCCGCGACGTCGACATATAACTCCAGGGACCGGTTCGGTAGCACCGCGCCGCTCTCGACGGCGCCGGGACCCCACCCCTTGCCCCAGATGTTGATCGCGACAACGATGCCGGACTGCAGCAACGCAAAGCAGGAGAATACGAAGACCTTCGCGAGCATGTAAGCGGTCGTTGACAATCCGACCGCCTGCTCGCGCAGGAAGATCGCCCGTTCACCGATCAGCGCCCGGATCGTCAGCGCGGTGCCCATGAAGATGGCGCCGACGTTGAGCAGCACCAGAATCTGTCCCGGCTCGTTCGGCGCTTCACCGCCCTGGATCGCCGGAACGGGAACACCGAAGCCGACGTCTCCGGGCACCGACAGCGACAGTGCGCCCATGATGAACGGCAGGAACGCCAAGAAGAGGAAGTAGCCGCGATCCGAGATGATCAGTCGCATCTGGCGGCGGGCGATTGTGGAGAACTGCTTGGGCAGACTCGTCTTGGTCGGTTCGCCGAGATCGGACGGTTTCTCGATCGCCGGGGGCGGCGCTGGCGGCCCGTGCTGGGCGAGGTAGCGCTGCTTGGCCGCTTCGGGGTCACCGGCGACCGAGCTGAAGATGTCGGCCCAGTTGGTGGTGCCCATCGATGAGCCGATCTCGCTGGGCGGCCCGTAGAACGCGGTCTTTCCGCCCGGTGCCAGCAGCAGCACCTGGTCGCAGACATCGAGATAGGTCAGCGAGTGCGTCACCACCAGCACGACGCGGCCCGCGTCGGCGAGCTGGCGCAGCATCGTCATGACCTGTCGGTCCAGCGCGGGGTCCAGACCCGAGGTGGGCTCGTCCAGGATCAGCAGCGATGGTCCGGTCAGCAGCTCGAGGGCGACGGAGGCGCGTTTGCGCTGACCGCCGGAGAGCTTGTCGACGCGGGTTTCGAGATGCTTGGTCATCTCGAGTTCCTCGAGGACCTGCATGACGACCTGCTCGCGGTCGGCCTTCGTGGTGTCGGGCGGCAACCGCAGCTCGGCGGCGAACATCAGCGCCTGCCGGACGGTCAGCTGGCCGTGCACGACGTCGTCCTGGGGAACCATGCCGATCCGGGAGCGCAGCGAGGCGTACTCGGCGTGGATGTTGTGACCTTCGAAGGACACGGTGCCGCTCGTCGGATGGGTGTAGCCGGCCACCAGCTTCGCGAAGGTCGACTTGCCTGCGCCCGACGGGCCGATCACGGCGGTCAGGGTGCCGGGGCGCGCCGCGATCGAGATGCTGTCCAGCAGAGTCTTATTGCCCTCGATGGTCCACGTGACCGAGTGCACTTCCAGGCCACCGGTCTGGGTGGCCGCTGCAGTCTCGGTGCGACGGGCCAGCGTGCCGCCGGTGAACACGAGGTCGATGTTGCCGATCGTGACGGTGTCACCCTCACGCAGCAGCGCCGAATCGACACGGGCGCCGTTGACGAACGTCCCGTTGATGCTGCGGTTGTCCCGGATTTCGGTGCCGTTCGGTGTCGGCAGCAGGGTCGCGTGATGTCGGGACGCCAGCACATCCGGTACGACGATGTCGTTGTCGGTGGCTCGCCCGATCTTGATCGCGCCCGGGCCGGCCACTGCGGCGGGCTTGTTCGGCCGCAGGATCTTCAGCATGCTCGTCGCGAGATTGCCCTCACCCGCACGTGGGGCGGCGGTCGGGCCCATCGCGGTGACCGACTCGAGCGCCGGCTGCGACATCGGCTGCGAATTCGGGGGTGGCCGCAGCGGCGGCGCGGGGCTCGACGGGGCGGACGGATACCCCGGCCCACCGCGGGCGGCCGGTTGTGGCGAGGAAGGGTATCGCGGTTGCGGCGCGGACGGGTACGCCGGCGGGCGCTGCGTGCTCGGCGGCGGCTGCGGCCGCGAAACCTGCGGCGAGGAGGCCGGCGGATGTGACGGTGTCTGCGTGGGCCACGACGTGTCAGCCGGGCGCGCCGCGTTGATGGGTACCGACTGGGTCGGTGTCCGACCGGCGGCGCCTTGATGCCGCCCGATCTCGAAACTCAATTGCGGCCCATCGGGATTGCCGATGTTGAGATGCTGACCGTCCTGCAGGTCAACGGTGGGCACCCGACGGTTGTTGACGTACATCCCGTTGAGGCTGCCGTTGTCGATGGCGACCCACCGCCCCTGGTCGAACCGCAGCACAAGGTGCGCGCGCGAGATCAACGGATGTGCGATTCGGATGTCGGCGCGAAGATCGCGGCCGACGACTACGTCGTTGCCCGGTGCGAACGTTCGGGTCGACCCGTCGTGTCGAACGGTCAGCGCGGGTGGGGCTGGTCGGCTCATCGCGACCAACTCTATCGGTATGACACCGATCTCGGCGCAGGTCTGGGGGTCGTCAATCCGCAGTCATCGGCACGGAATGCGCCATTGGGCAGTGTCAGTGATCTGGTGCAGTGCGGATATCCGGTCGCCCCGCGTCGTGATGACGTGAGCGAAAGCGGCATCGACAGCCGTCGCGCCGTCACGCGAAGGACCCCGGTACCGACCGATCACGACGATCCGGTCATCGTCGACCGAGAGGAATTCGACGGGGTCCACGGTCACGTCGTAGAGCGCGTCAATGCGGCCCCAGACCCCGGCGATCATGTCGTGCGGGCCGTTGTGCTGACCGCCGACATCGTGCGGCATACCCGCGCTGACCGTGCCGACGAAATCATCGGTGAGCAGCGCGAACAACTCGTCGGCTGCGGACCGGGCGATGGCGTCGTAGAAGCGCTGCGCGACGGTGACGGGGCCGGATTCGGACAGGGACACGGCTGCCTCCAAACTCATAATAGAGAGTGATCTCTATTATGATAGGACGATGCCAAGGCCCGCGCGATACACCGTCGACCAACTGCTCGACGCTGCGGCGACCCTGCTGGCTGACGAGGGACCGGCCGTCGTCACCATGTCGGCTGTCGCGCGCGCGGTGGGTGCGCCCAGCGGATCGATGTATCACCGCTTTCCGACCAGGGCCGCCCTGTGCGGCGAGTTGTGGATTCGCACCGAAACGCGCTTCCACTCCGGCATCACCGCGGCGTTATCCGACCCGGCAGACCCGCAGACCCGGTGTGTCGCCGCAGCCCGGTTCACGGTGCGCTGGTGCCGCGCGCATCCGAACGAAGCGCAGGTGCTGCTGGCCGGGGCCGACGCGCTGGCCGCCGCGGACTGGCCAGAACACCTGACCGCGGCCAGGCAACGTCTGCACCGCAAACTGCGGCACCTCATGAAAGAGGTGCCGGCCGTGACGGATCGAGTCAACGCCGCCGTCGTCGACATTCCCTATGCCGTCGTCCGGCGGCATCTGCTGGCCAAGCAGGCCATTCCCGGCAGCGCGGACAGCATCGTTGCCGACTGCGCGATGGCCCTCATCCCTGCCGGCTGAGAAACGCAAATAAGTGCCGGTTCGTACGGCGAGTCGCTCGGCGTCGAAGCTGTGTTCGTGGTGTCGTTGATCATGGTGTCCAAGCCGCCTGCAGCCCTGCTCACGGGCGTGGCGGCGGTGCTGGGGGTGGCCGCGGCGATCACGTCGCCGATGGCAGCCGCAGACCAGGCGTACCCCACTGATGATCGCGGTTTCGTCGACTCGCAGATTCGCTGCGACGCGCCCCAGTCGGCGGTCGCATTCAGCCGCACCGAACAATCCATCGTGGCGATCTGCGTTGACCAGGCCGGCCGCTACCAATACCGGGGAGCGCAGGTGGCCAACGAGGACGCCGTGCTCACCGTGGTGGCCGAACCGACGGTGCCCGGCGAATTCTTCGCCCAAAAGGACGGCGTCACCTACACCGTGACCGCGCAGAACCTGATCATCAAGACCGACGAGTGGGTGCGCACCGAACCGGTGCTGCAATTCGGCACGCAGCCGATGCTCGCGGTGGAGATGCCTACACCGCCCCGCTAACCGGGCGAGCCCGTCACCACGCAGTGCGTGTGGCTGTAGATCGTGGCCATGCATTTGTTGCAGTGCGTGCACAGCGACCGGATCGAGTGGGCGTCCCCGTCGTCCTGGATACGGTTGATCAGATCAGGCTCGGCGAGTAGCGCGCGTCCCATCGCCACGAAGTCGAAACCCTCGGCCATCGCCAGATCCATGGTTTCGCGATTTGTGATGCCGCCCAACAGGATCAGGGGCATCTTCAGTTCGGCGCGGAACTGCTTGGCGTCGCGCAGCAGGAACGCTTCCCGGTAGGGGTAGGCGCGAAGGAACTTCTTGCCCGTCATCCGGATGCCCCAGCGCAACGGTGGCTTGAATGCCGCCGCGAACTCCTTGACGGGTGCGTCACCGCGGAACAGATACATCGGATTGACCAGTGAGCTGCCCGCGGTGAGCTCGATGGCGTCCAGACCACCGTCGGATTCGAGCCACTTCGCGGTCTGCAGCGACTCCTCGAGTGAGATGCCCCCGCGCACGCCGTCGGCCATGGTCAATTTGGCGGTGACCGCGATCGGAGTGCCTTCGGCCTCCACCGCGCGTCGCACCGCCATCACCATGCCGCGCGCCACCTTGGCCCGGTTCTCGAGCGATCCACCGAATTCATCGGCTCGGCGATTGATCAGCGGGCTGAGGAACGAACTCGCGAAATAGTTGTGCCCCAAGTGGATTTCGACGGCGTCGAACCCGGCTTCGATCGCCATCCTGGCGGCGTTGGCGTGCGCGGCGATGATGTCGTTGATGTCGTCGCGTGTCGCCTTCTTGGCGAACCGCATCGAGAGCGGATTGAAGAACCGCACCGGCGCGTACGCCGTCGCCTTCGTCGAGCGGGCATTGGCCACCGGCCCGGCATGGCCGATCTGCGCGCTGATCGCCGCGCCCTCGGCGTGGATCGAATCCGTGAGCTTCTTGAGCCCGGGCATGGCCTCCGGACGCCACCAGATGACGTTTCCCTCGGTGCGTCCACCCTTGGTCACCGCCAGATACGCGACAGTCGTCATGCCGACTCCACCCGCGGCGGGCAGCCGGTGGTAGGTGATCAGGTCGTCGGTGACGAGCGCGTCCGGCGACGAAGCCTCGAACGTGGCCGCCTTGATGATTCGGTTGCGCAGCGTCACCGGGCCGAGTTTGGCCGGGGTGAACACATTGGGCTGTGTGTTCATACGCAGTGAGCATGCCAGACTGGCTTCGCGGGCGAGCGAAGCGACGGGAGAATCTTGCGTGGGTGCGATCACATTGGACGGTAAGGCCACACGTGACGAGATTTTCGTCGACCTCAAGGAGCGCGTGGCGGCGTTGACCTCCGCAGGTCACACGCCTGGACTTGGCACCGTGCTGGTCGGCGACGACCCGGGCTCAGAGGCTTATGTCCGGGGCAAGCACGCCGACTGCGCCAAAGTGGGCATCAACTCCATCCGCCGCGATCTGCCCGCCGACATCAGTCAGGCCACGCTCGACGAGACCATCGACGAGTTGAACGCCAACCCCGAGTGCACCGGCTACATCGTGCAGTTGCCGCTGCCCAAACACCTCAACGAGAACGCCGCCCTGGAGCGGGTCGACCCCGGCAAGGACGCCGACGGGTTGCACCCGACGAATCTGGGGCGGCTGGTTCTCAACGAGCCTGCGCCGCTGCCCTGTACCCCGCGCGGCATAGTGCACCTGCTGCGCCGCTACGAGGTGGAGATCGCAGGCGCCGAGGTGGTGGTGATCGGCCGCGGGGTGACCGTCGGCAGGCCCCTGGGCCTGCTACTGACGCGTCGCTCCGAGAACGCGACGGTCACGTTGTGCCACACCGCGACTCGGCATCTGCCGCAGCACACCCTCGAGGCCGACATCATCATCGCCGCGGCGGGGGTGCCGCACATGGTGACCGCCGAGATGGTCCGTCCCGGCGCCGCGGTGATCGACGTCGGAGTGAGCCGCGACGACGCGGGCAAGCTGGTGGGCGACGTACACCCGGACGTCTGGGACGTGGCCGGTCACGTGTCACCAAACCCCGGCGGAGTCGGTCCGCTCACGCGCGCATTCCTGCTCACCAACGTGGTGGAGCGAGCCGAGGTCCTGGCAGGTCAGTGACGTTGCGGGAGTTCGCGCACAAGGTGTTCGGCCGGCAGTGGCCAATTCTGCTGCCCGGCGTCATCGTGGTGGCGGCCTTCGCACTCGTGGTCGCCGGCTACTGGCGTCGCGGGGCACTCGTCCTTGCCATCGGAGTGGCCGTCGCTGCGGTGCTGAGGCTGACCCTGCCCGAAGACCGGGCGGGCTTGCTCGCAGTACGCAGTCGCGGCATCGACGTCGCCACGACCGCCAGCGTCAGCGCGGCGATTCTCTACATCGCGTGGACCATCGATCCGCTGGGCACCAGCTAGCGCAGTAGGCCTGCGTTGCAATTGAAGTAGTCAACTACGCTGGTGCCCCCACCGGCGCCCTGCGACGCTCCACCAAGCCGACTAGAGCCAACGCGGCTCTGCTTGCGATGGAGGGATGCCATGGTCGTGAAGGTCGAAAGCCTCGAGCTGAGTACGCTGCCGCCGGTCCCGAAGAATCCGCTCTCGTATTGGCAGAGAGTGCGTGCTGTCAGATCGTTGCACTTCGGCGTCGAGCAGCTGCGCAACGCCGGAGGCCCGGTGACGCGATTCAGCCTGGGTCCGAGGTGGCTCATGCCTCCGGTGGTGCTGGCAGCGTCGCCTCAGGGCATTCGCGACATTCTGGGCCGCAAGGACGATTTCATCGAGAAGACGGTCGTCCATCAGGAAATGCGCCACCTACTCGGCGGCAACCTGTTCGACCTCATGCACGACGAATGGTTGCCTCGAAGACGTGCGCTGCAACCGGTTTTCACCAAACAGCATGTCCGTCAGTTCGGTGGCCACATGTTCCACGCCGCGCAGACGGTTGCGGCCCGCTGGCCCGACGGTGGCGAAGTGGACCTCGACACGCAGTGCCGCACCCTCACCATGCGTGCGTTGGGTCGCTCGGTGCTCGGATTGGACCTCGATGAACGCGCTGAGACCCTGGCCGAGCCGATGCAGATCGCACTCAAGTACATCGCGGATCGGGCACTGCGTCCGGTGCGTCTGCCGAGGTGGCTGCCTACGCCCGCGCGCCGCCGCGCGCGGGCGGCCACCGATACCATGCGTCAGCTCGCGCAGGAGATCCTGCAGGCATGCCACGACGACCCGGCGAGGGATGCGCCATTGGTTCGGGCACTGATTGCCGCCACCGATCCCGTCACCGGAATATCTCTGTCTGACAGCGATATTCGTGACGAGCTGATTGTCTTCATGGTTGCCGGCCACGACACCACGGCAACCACGCTGGCCTACGCACTGTGGGCGCTGGGCCGTCAACCGGAATTGCAGGACCGCGTGGTCGCGGAAGTGGCAGAGCTGGGCGATCGTGAACTGACACCCGATGACATGTCGCGGCTGAGCTACACCGTCCAGGTGCTACACGAAGCGTTACGACTGTGTCCACCCGGCGCCACCGGGGCGCGGATGGCGATGCGCGATGTCGAGATCGACGGTTACCGAGTCGAAGCGGGCACGCTGCTGTTGTTCGGCATCATGTCGGTGCAACGCGATCCTGCGCTGTGGGACGATCCGCTGACCTTCGATCCCGATCGGTTCAGCCCCGAGAAGTCCAAGGTCCGCGACCGTTGGCAATACCTGCCGTTCGGCGCGGGGCCACGGTCGTGCATTGGCGATCACTTCGCCATGCTGGAGGCCACACTGGCGATGGCCACGATCATTCGGCAAGTCGAAATCCGCTCGCTGGACGACGATTTCCCGGTCGAGACGCCGTTCACGACCGTCGCCGCTGGGCCGATCCGTGCTCTCGCGACAAAGCGGCGCGGGTGCACACCGTGACGTACGGCAGTGGAAGGCCGTTCGAGTTGGCCAGTGCGGGATGGGTGGCCAGCAGTTCACGCACCCGGTCCAGCGTCGTGGTGCGCACCTTCTCCGGCGACGTGATGCAGTAGCTGCGTGAGGCGACCAAATCGATGACGGCCTGCGGTGTCACGTAATTCGTCCAGTCGACGCGGTGATGTTCGACATCCGTGAACACCTCTGGCAGCGTCGTCTTTTCGTTGAAGTGCGCATCCTCGTGGCCGATGATGGCGCCCAGATCCTTCACCCAGCCAAGTCGCTCGTCGCGGGCATTCCACACCAGGCCCAGCCGGCCACCCGGCCGCAGGACACGCGCCACCTCCTTGACGGCGCGCTCGGTGTCGAACCAGTGCCAGGCTTGGGCCACCAGCACCGCGTCGACGCTGTCGTCGGGCAGCGGGATCTCCTCGGCCGTGCCCAGCAGTGCGGGGGTATCGGGAAGCGAATTGCTCAGTAGCTCCAGCATTTCCGGGATCGGGTCAACGGCGATGACATCCAGTCCGCGTTCGACCAGGCGCGTGGTCAGCTTTCCCGTCCCGGCGCCGAGATCGAGGACATCGCGTGCCCGTTCCGGCAACAGCCAGTCGATCGACTCCGGGGGATAAGACGGCCTGCCGCGCTCATATGCCGCGGCTTCCGCACCGAACGACAGCGAGCGCTGCTGGCTGCTCGTCACCGCGCGGCCAACTCCAGCGTCTTGCGAATCAACTCGCCCACCGCCTCCGTCTCGACCAGGAACCCGTCGTGGCCGTAGATCGAGTCGACCACGTTCAGTTCGGTGCAACCCGGAAGGAGCTCGGCCAATTCCTGCTGCAGTCGCAGTGGGTACAGCCGGTCCGAGGTGATACCTCCGACCACTACCGGCACCGGGCAGCCGCGCAATGCCGCCTCCACGCCTCCGCGGCCGCGTCCGACGTCGTGGCTGGACAGGGAATCCGTCAGCGCCACATAGGTGCCTGCGTCGAACCGCGCCGACAGTTTGCGCCCCTGATACTCGAGATAGCTCTGCACCGAGTAGCGGCCGCCGGCCGCGGGATCCTCGTCGCCCTGTGGGTTGTTGGCGAAACGGTCGTCCAGTTCGGTCTCGCCGCGATACGTGAGGTGTGCGAACCGGCGTGCGATCTCCATACCGGTTCTCGGTGCGAGGCCGGTGTCGTAGTAGTCGCCGTCGCACCAGTTCGGATCGGATTTGATGGCCGCCACCTGGGTGCTCTGGGTGCCGATCTGGTCGGCGGTCGCGCGGGCCCCGACGGCCAGCACCAGCGCGGCGCGCACCTTGTCGGGATGGCCGACTATCCACTCCAGCGCCCTGGCGCCACCCATCGAGCCGCCGACCACGGCGGCGACCTCGGTGATGCCCAGCGCACTCAAGGCGGCGACGTCCGCTTCCACCTGGTCGCGCACCGAGACCGGCGGAAACCGGGAGCCCCACGCCTTACCGTCAGGATGCGGCGAGCTCGGACCGGTCGATCCGCGGAAGCCGCCGAGCACGTTGGTGGCGATGGCGCACCAGCGGTTGGTGTCGATCGGCGCGCCGGGTCCGGCCACCCCTTCCCACCAGCCCTCGGTTTCGTCGCCTGGACCGGTGGGCCCCGTGACGTGGGAGTCGCCGGTGAGCGCGTGCAGGACGACCACCACGTTGTCGCGGTTGGGCGAAAGCTCACCCCAGCGCTGCACGGCGATCGTGACGTCGTCGATGACCGCGCCGTTCTCCAGCGTCAGCGGGCCGATGTCGACGTAGCCGACTTCTCCTTCGGCGGGCAGCGTTGCGGGATCATGCTCTTCGCGCTCATCGATGTTCACGTCGAGTTCCTTATCGAGCAACGTCATCAGAATGCCGCCGCGGATTTCGGATCGGCCGACCCTCTGACCTGTTTGGCGGCGGCGAAGCCCTGTTCGAGGTCGGCCAGGATGTCATCGATACCCTCGATGCCGACCGCGAGGCGCACGAGCCCCGGAGTGACGCCGGTGGCCAGCTGCTCCTCGGGCGACAACTGCGCATGCGTCGTCGACGCCGGATGAATGACCAGCGACCGCACGTCGCCGATGTTGGCGACATGGCTGTGCAATGTCAGCGCGTTGACGAACGCCTTGCCCGCGTCGATGCCACCGGCCAGCTCGAACGCCAGTACCGCACCGGTTCCCTTGGGAGCCAACTTCTTTCCGAGCTCATACCACGGTGACGTGGGCAGCCCGGCGTAGTTCACCGAGATGACGTCCCCGTGCCCGGCGAGGTACTCGGCGACGCGCTGCGCGTTCTGCACGTGCCGTTCGACCCGCAGGCTCAATGTCTCCAGCCCCTGGGCGACCAGGAACGCGTTGAACGGCGAGGCCGCCGAGCCGAGGTCGCGGAGCAGCTGCACGCGCGCCTTCAATGCGTATGCGGGAGGGCCGAGTTCGGCGAACACCACACCGTGATAGCTCGGGTCGGGTGTGGTGAATCCGGGGAACTTGCCGTTGGTCCAGTCGAAAGTGCCGCCGTCGACGATCACGCCGGCGATCGCCGCGCCGTGCCCGCCGAGGTACTTGGTGGCCGAGTGCACGACGATGTCGGCGCCGTGGGCTAGCGGCTGGATCAGGTACGGCGTCGCGATCGTGTTGTCGACGATCAACGGCACGCCGTTGTCGTGTGCCACTGCGGCTACCGAGGGAATGTCGAGCACATCTATTTGAGGGTTGGAGATCGTCTCAGCGAAGAACGCCTTGGTGTTGGGGCGGACCGCGGCCCGCCAGGAGTCCAGGTCGTCGGCGTCTTCGACGAAGCTGACCTCGATCCCGATCTTGGGCAGGGTGTAGTGGAACAGGTTGTAGGTGCCGCCGTAGAGCCGTGGGCTGGAGACGATGTGGTCGCCCGCGTTGGCCAGGTTCAGGATCGCGAAGTGCTCAGCGGCCTGACCGGATGCCAGGAACAGCGCGGCGACGCCGCCCTCCAGCGCCGCGATGCGCTGCTCGACGACGTCCTGCGTCGGGTTCATGATCCGGGTGTAGATGTTGCCCGGCTCGGCGAGGCCGAACAGCGCGGCGGCGTGATCGGTGCTGTTGAACGTGTACGACGTGGTCTGGTAGATCGGCAGGGCTCGTGCGTTGGTCGCGATATCGGGAGTTTGGCCCGCGTGGACCTGCTTGGTTTCGAACGCCCAATTCTGGCTCGGGTCTTCTGGCGCGCTCATGAGACGGCCCTCCATTTGTGTCAGGGGGCCCGTCAAACGGACCCGCGCTTGCCGGCAACCGCTCGCTAGCGGCTACTCAACCTGGTCCTCACCCGGAGCACCCCACCGCGGTTGGAGGGTTGCCGGCCAGCGAGCCGGGGCTTGACGCTGGCGCTCATGACCGAGCACAGACTATCGCATGGGGCTGACTGCGTGCCAGCAGCCTGTTTTCTGTGCGCGGTGCGGCCAATGAGGCGGCGGCCGAAAGCTACCCGCCAGTAGCTGAAGTCCGCCCGGGAGAACACGGTGGCCCACGCGTAGCGTCGTGTTCGACGCAATACTTATAGCCGCCGCGCACAACGCGGAGCTTTGTCGAACTGGCCGAGAAGACCCCCGGGAGCGCATCACATGAGCGAAGAGCAGCCGACCATCATCTACACCCTGACCGACGAGGCGCCGCTGCTTGCGACCTATGGCTTCCTGCCGATCATTCGGACCTTCGCCGATCCGGCGGGGATCAACATCGAAACCAGCGACATCTCGGTGGCGGCCCGCATCCTGGCCGAGTTCGGCGATCACCTGACCGAAGAGCAGCGCGTCCCGGACAACCTCGGTGAACTGGGCAAGCTGACGCAGTCCCCGGACACCAACATCATCAAACTGCCCAACATCAGCGCGTCCGTGCCGCAGCTCTACGCGGCGATCAAGGAGCTGCAGGAGAAGGGTTACGCGGTCCCCGACTATCCGGCGCAGCCGAAGAACGACGAGGAGAAGGCGCTCAAGGAGCGGTACGGCAAGATTCTCGGCAGCGCGGTGAACCCCGTTCTGCGCGAAGGAAATTCAGACCGTCGCGCTCCCAACGCCGTCAAGGAGTACGCCCGCAAGCACCCGCACAGCATGGGCGAGTTCTCCCAGGCGTCGCGCACCCATGTGGCGACCATGAAGCACGGCGACTTCTACCACGGCGAGAAGTCGATGACGCTGGATCGAGACCGCACGGTGCGGATGGAGCTGAAAACCAAGGGCGGGCAGACGATTGTGCTCAAGCCCGAGACGGCGCTGGAGGACGGCGACGTCATCGAATCCATGTTCATGAGCAAGAAAGCGCTCGTCGAGTTCTACGAACAGCAGATCGAGGATGCCTACAAGACCGGGGTGATGTTCTCACTGCACGTCAAGGCGACGATGATGAAGGTCAGCCACCCCATCGTGTTCGGTCACTGCGTGAAGGTCTTCTACAAGGAGGCGTTCGAGAAGCACCAGGACGTGCTCGACGAACTGGGTGTGAACGTCAACAACGGAATGGTCGACCTCTACAACAAGATCGAGAAGCTGCCGTCCTTCCAGCGCGAGCAGATCATCCAGGACATCCACGACGTCCACGAGCACCGGCCCGAGTTGGCCATGGTGGATTCGGCCAAGGGAATCACCAACTTCCATTCGCCCAGCGACGTGATCGTGGACGCCTCGATGCCTGCGATGATCCGCCTCGGTGGCAAGATGTACGGCGCCGACGGACGGACCAAGGACACCAAGGCCGTCAACCCCGAGTCGACGTTCTCCCGGATCTACCAGGAGATGATCAACTGGTGTAAGACCAACGGCCAGTTCGATCCGACGACGATGGGCACGGTTCCGAATGTCGGCCTGATGGCGCAAAAGGCCGAGGAGTACGGCTCACACGACAAGACCTTCGAAATCCCCGAGGACGGTGTCGCCGACATCGTCGACGTCGACAGCGGCGAGGTGCTGCTGAGCTGGGACGTCGAGGAGGGCGATATCTGGCGCATGCCGGTCACCAAGGACGCGGCGATCCGCGACTGGGTCAAGCTGGCGGTCACCAGGGCGCGGGCATCCGGCATGACGGCGGTGTTCTGGCTGGACACCGAGCGGCCGCACGAGGCGGAACTGAGGAAGAAGGTCAAGGCCTACCTCGCCGACCACGACACCGAGGGCCTGCACATCCAGATCATGCCGCAGGTCTGGGCCATGCGGTACACGCTGGAGCGCGTCACCCGGGGGCAGGACACCATCGCCGTCACCGGAAACATCCTGCGCGACTACCTGACTGACCTTTTCCCGATCTTGGAGCTGGGCACCAGCGCCAAGATGCTGTCGATCGTGCCGCTCATGGCGGGCGGCGGAATGTACGAGACGGGCGCAGGCGGGTCCGCTCCCAAGCATGTGCACCAGTTGGTCGAGGAGAACCACCTGCGGTGGGATTCGCTCGGCGAGTACCTCGCGTTGGGCGCCTGCTTCGAGGACCTGGGCGACAAGACCAGCAACAAGCGGGCCACCCTGCTGGGTAAGACGCTCGACGGCGCGATCGGCAAGCTGCTGGAGAACGACAAGGGCCCGTCCCGCAAGACCGGTGAGCTCGACAACCGCGGTAGCCAGTTCTACCTCGCGATGTATTGGGCACAGGAACTCGCCGAACAGAGCGAGGACAAGGAGCTCGCCGACCACTTCGCCGCGCTCGCGAAGTCGCTTGCGGAGAACGAGGACGCCATCGTCTCCGAACTTGCCGCGGTGCAAGGGGATTCGGTCGACATTGGCGGCTACTACTGGCCCGACCCGGAGAAGACCACCGCGATCATGCGGCCGAGCAAGACGCTGAACTCGACGCTGGAGGCCGCGAGGAGCTAGCCGATGGCCTCCTGCGACGGGGGCGTCGCGTAGCGGTCGGTGAACTCGACGATCAGGTCGGCGACCCGGCGCGGCGCCTCGTACATCGGGATGTGCCCGACGTCGTCGAGGTGCGTGACCGTCGTTGACTGCGGCAGATGCTTGGTGAAGTGCCGGGTGAACCTCGGATGCGGTAGCACCCGGTCCTTTTCGCAGATCACCAGGTGCGTTGGCGTCTTGGCCTCGGCCAGTTCCAGCAGCCCGGGCATCAGCAGCGACTTCAACAGCAGCTGGTAGTAGGCCGGGCAGTGGGTGACGTCGTCGATGATGTCGAGCCATTGCTCGTCGCTGAGGCGATCCGCGGTCGCGCTGATCGGCACGAAGCCGAGCTGACGGACGAAGGGCAGCTTGAGCGCACGTTCCCCTAGCACCTTGGCGCCCAACCAGACGGGCAAGCCGGCCACGAACTTGAACACGATCTCGAACTTGGCGGGGGTGTAACGGGACCAGCCGCCGGCCGGTGCAATACCGGTCAGCGAGCGGGCCCGGCCGCGGCGTGCCAGCTCGAAGGCCACCCAGCCGCCGAGCGAATTGCCGACGATGTGCGCAGTGTCCCACCCGAGCGCATCCATCCGGCGTTCCATGTCGTCGGCCAACTCGGCGGTGTCCAGGAAGAACCTGCCCTTGATACCGCCGTTGTGGCCGGGCATGGTCGGGGCCAACACCTCGTAGCGCCCTGTCTCAGCAATCAGTGGGGAAACGCCTTTCCAGACGTTCTGGGACATCATGAACGGATGCAGCAAAAGCATCGGCTCGCCGGATCCCAGGTGTATCGGTGCGCGCTCGCTCATCTGACCGACAGTAAAGGTGATACCGCCGGTACCGCAAGCCCGCCACCCCGGCGATGGTCAGGGCACCGTCGAATATTCACCCGCTGTGGACTGTGAGCGGGGCGCATGACCGTTAGGGTCGGCCAATGACCGACGAAACCATCGCTCCCCGGCGTCATCGCGTCGCCATCATCGGGTCCGGCTTCGGCGGGCTGTTCGCGGCCAAACACCTCAAGCGCGCGGACGTCGACGTCACCCTGATCGCGAAGACGACCCACCACCTGTTCCAGCCGCTGCTCTATCAAGTCGCCACCGGCATCCTGTCGGTCGGTGAAATCGCACCGGCGACGCGAATCATTCTGCGTAAGAACAAGAACACCGAAGTGTTGCTCGGCGATGTGGTCGGAATCGACCTCGAGAACAAGACGGTCACCTCGAAGCTGCTCGATTGGGAGCGGGTCACGCCGTTCGACAGTCTGATCGTGGCCGCAGGCGCACAACAGTCCTATTTCGGCAACGACCATTTCGAGGCCTTCGCTCCGGGCATGAAAACGGTCGACGACGCGCTGGAGCTGCGCGGCCGGATCCTCGGCGCCTTCGAGGCGGCCGAGGTGACGACATCGGAGGCCGAACGCAAGCGTCGGCTGACATTCGTCGTCGTCGGCGCCGGACCGACCGGTGTCGAGGTCGTCGGACAGATCGCCGAGCTCGCCGATCGCACCCTCAAGGGTGCGTTCCGCACCATCGACCCCACCGAGGCCCGGGTGATCCTGGTCGAGGCCGCCCCTGCGGTGCTGCCCCCGATGGGGCCCAAGCTCGGGCTCAAGGCGCAGCGCCGGCTGGAGAAGATGGGCGTCGAGGTCAAGCTCAACACGATGGTCACCGATGTCGACTACATGGGCCTGACCGTCAAGGAAGACGGTGAAGAAAAGCGGATTGAGTGCGCCGTGAAGGTGTGGTCGGCCGGCGTGCAGGCCAGTCCGCTCGGCAAGCTGATCGCCGAGCAGTCCGACGGGACCGAGGTCGACAGGGCCGGACGCGTCGTCGTCGAGCCTGACCTCACGGTCAAGGGCCACCCGAACGTTTTCGTCATCGGCGACCTGATGAGCGTTCGCGGCGTCCCGGGGATGGCGCAGGGCGCGATTCAGGGCGCGGTTTACGCCACCAAGCAGATCAAGAGCGAACTCAAGGCTTCGGCAGGCGAACGAAAGCCGTTCAAGTACTTGAACAAGGGCAGCATGGCCACCGTCTCGCGGTTCAGCGCGGTGTGCCAGATCGGCAAGGTCGAGTTCGGCGGATTCCTGGCCTGGCTCGCGTGGCTCGGTCTACACCTCTACTACCTCGTGGGCAGCCGAAACCGCATCGTCGCCGTGTACTCCTGGTTCATCACCTTCCTGGGCCGCGGCCGCAGCCAGCTGGCGATCACCGAACGGTGGGTCTTTGCACGCAGGGCCATCGAGGAGTCCCGGGACCAGAGCGCTCAAAAAGCCATTGGCTGACCATGCCAAGATTGACGCATCATGAGCACTGCGCGTCGCGTCTTTTCCGGTGTCCAACCCACATCTGATTCCCTGCACCTGGGCAACGCCCTGGGCGCCATCAAGCAGTGGGTGGGCATGCAGGACGACTACGACGCCTTCTTCTGCGTGGTCAACCTGCACGCGATCACCATCCCGCAGGATCCCGAGGAGTTGCGTCGGCGCACCATGGTGACCGCCGCGCAATACCTCGCACTCGGCATCGACCCGTCACGGTCCACGGTCTTCGTCCAGAGCCAGGTGCCCGAGCACGCCGAACTCGCTTGGGTGCTGGGCTGTTTCACCGGATTCGGGCAGGCGTCGCGGATGACGCAATTCAAGGACAAGTCGCAGAAGGAAGGTGCGGAGGCCACGACCGTCGGGCTGTTCACGTATCCCGTGCTGATGGCCGCCGACGTGCTGCTCTACGACACCGAACTGGTTCCGGTCGGCGAGGACCAGCGCCAGCATCTGGAGCTGGCCCGCGACGTCGCGCAACGGTTCAACGCCCGCTTTCCGGACACCTTCGTGGTGCCCGACGTACTGATCCAGCAGGCCACCGCCAAGATCTACGACCTGCAGGACCCTACGTCGAAGATGAGTAAGTCCGCGGCCACCGACGCCGGGCTGATCAGCCTGCTCGACGATCCGAAGAAGACCGCGAAGAAGATCCGGTCGGCGGTGACCGACAGCGAGCGCGAGATCCGCTACGACCCGGTCGCCAAGGCCGGCGTGTCGAACCTGTTGAGCATCCAGTCCGCGATCACCGGCACCGACGTCGACAAGCTCGTCGAAGGTTACGCCGGCCGCGGCTACGGCGACCTGAAGGCCGACACCGCCGAGGCCGTTGTCGAGTTCGTCTCGCCGATCCAGGCGCGTGTCGACGATCTGATGGCCGATCAGGCCGAGCTGGAGGCGGTGCTGGCCGCCGGCGCCGAGCGTGCCAGAGAGGTGTCTTCAAACACTCTGCAACGGGTATATGACCGATTAGGGTTTCCCCGGGGGACCTAATAGCCAACGCCCGCCACTCGCTTGGAGGCTCGAATGACACCTCCGGTCGAGCCGGGTAATTCGGACGAGTCCAAACCCGGAATTCTCGATCGCTTTCGCGCGCGGTACCACTGGTTCGACCATGTGATGCGGGCCCAAGAGCGATACCAGGACAGCAAGGGCGACTTCTACGCCGCGGGCATCACGTACTTCACCATCTTCGCGCTCTTTCCGATGCTGATGGTGGGGTTCGCGATCGGCGGCTTCATCCTGGCGAGCCAGCCCGAGCTGCTCGCCGAGATCCAGCAGCGGATCAAGTCGACGATCTCGGGCGACATCGGGCAGCAACTGGTCGATCTCATGGACTCGGCGATCAAATCGCGCACCTCTGTCGGCATCATCGGTCTCGCGACCGCCGCATGGGCCGGTCTGGGCTGGATGGCGAACCTGCGTGAAGCGTTGAGCCAGATGTGGGGACTGGCTCGGCATGACACCAAGGGGTTCGTGCGCACCAAGCTGTCGGATCTGACGGCGATGGTGGGTCTGTTCCTCGCGCTGGTCGTCACGATCGGGCTGACCGTCTTGGGCAGTTCAGGCGTGATGAAACAGGTGCTGGAATGGGTTGGGCTGGAGGATGTTCCGGGCGTGAGCATTGCGCTACGGGCGGCGTCGCTGGCGGTGTCGGTGCTCATCACCTGGTTGCTGTTCACCTGGGTCATCGCGCGGCTGCCGCGTGAGTCGGTCAGCTTCCGAAGCGCGCTGAGGGCCGGATTGATCGCCGCGGTGGCCTTCGAAGTCTTCAAGCAGGTGGCGTCGATCTACCTGCGGTCGGTGGTGACTGGCCCGGCGGGAGCGACATTCGGTCCGGTGCTCGGTCTGATGGTGTTCGCCTACATCACCTCTCGCCTCATTCTGTTCGCCACGGCGTGGGCCGCGACGTCATCAGATAACCTGGCGACGGCTCCGGTCGATCCGCCCAACCCGGCCCAGATCACCCCGCGCGTCGAGTTCCGCGAGGGCCTAGGGATTCGCGGTGCGCTGGCCGCGGCCGCCCTGGGAGCCGTTGGTGCGTTGGGGATTTCGCGATGGAGTCGCCGCCCGTAAGCCTCGGCTGCGCTATACGGGCGCAGCCTCACCCGCGAGCGCAGGCTCCTTCTCGGTCTCCACTGTCGTGGAATCCAGGGCATCGTCGACATCCTGCGCGACCTGAATGTCCAGACCGCGCAACGTTGCCGGCGGTGTCATCAACGACACCACGACATAGGTCAGCAGGCCGGCTCCGAATGCGATGAAGGTGGGCCACCCGTCGAACGATGCGGTGATGAGGCTGTTCGGGATGTAGAGGATCGTGTTCTCGACCCCGAACATCGTCGGCGTCATGACGAACAGCACGATCCGGACGACGAACCCGACGCCGATCGCGGCGACCGCGGCCGTGGTCGTCCCTCGGCGCCACACCAGCCCGAGGATGAACGGCACCACCAGGCAGGCCAGCATCAGGTCGAAGGCGAGCGTCAGCAGAATGCCGGTCTGCTGCACGTAGATTGCGAACACGATCGAGAACAGCGTCATCGGCACCATCGCGATCCGGGTGGCCCGCAGCAGCGGATCCTTCTTGCCGGGCTCGTGCACCCGGCGGACGCCGCCGAGGTTGCGCACGCACACATTGGAGATCGCGAGGATTGCGCCGTTAGCGGTGGACATCGACGCACCGACCAGTCCGCACAGCACCAGCACGGTCAGTCCGACCGGCGCGTACTGGTCCAACAGGACGAACAACACCGGGCCGTCGAGTTCCGCGGGCATGAACGAATGTGCTGCCAGCACAACCAATCCGAACGGGACGCAGATGGCGACGGTACCGGCGGCCGCGGTGAAGCAGGCCTTGCGCGCGGCCTCGGGTGACTTCGCGGAGAACACGCGGGCCATGAAATCGATGGCGACGATGTCACCGATGCCGAGTGCGATCAGCGTCGCCCAGTTGATGACCGCGCCTTGCGCGGGGTCGGACAGTTGACCAAGCGCCAACGGCCCTGTGCCCTCGGCGATATCGAGACCATGCGTGGTGGTCATCCACACGAACAACCCGATCGCGCCGATCAGGATCAGCGACATCTGGATGATCGCCGTGTAGGCGTCGGCGATCAGGCCGCCGGTTCCGGTGTAGGCCACCGCGATCGCCGCGATCAGGACCACACCCAGCCAGTAGGGCATGCCGATAAAGTAGTTGAACAGGAAGCCGCCCGCGACGAGGTTGCCCGCCACCAGCATGCAGAACGCGACGGCCAGGAGTACCGAGGCGCCCACCTCGACCGAACGCCCGAACCGCAGCCGGTAGTAGTCGGGAAACGACGTCAGCCCCATCCGGTTCATCGGTTTGGCGAAGAAGATGCCGGTGATCGTCAGACACAGCGCCAGACCCAGGGGCAGCGCCGCGCCGGCCCAGAAGCCGAACTCGAAGGCGAGGTCGGTGTTGCCGAGGGTCGCGTTGGTGTCCACGGCCGCGCCCATGAGTGCGCCGCCGACGAGCCAGAAGGGCAACATCCGGCCGCCGACAAGGAAATTGGAGCTGTCGCCCTCGATGCGTTTGGACACATAGAAGCCGACGGCCACGACAACGGCGATGCTGATCGCCACGCCGAGAAGAATCATTTGGGATCTCCCGAGGTGATGCGCGGAGGCGGAGCCGCCGCACTTGCGGAAGTCTCCCGGGCTTTTGTCCCGCCGTGGAACGGTCATGCGTCGGTGCCGGCCGCCTGCGTCTCTCGGACCAGACCCGGCATGCCGGCGGAACCCTAGACGCGCCTCACAACTTCTGTGAGTCCATGCCAGAAAAGACGCAGCTCGTTACGACCGATAGCGACCGGTGTTAACGATGCGTTTCATTCAGCGCTGGACAGGGATACGCCGTCGTGCCGACAATGGCGGCAGGCGCCGTGCGATCCGGCGCCCCGGACGAGGTGCGTCGTACCCGGTCAGCGACAAGACGGCGCGTGAGGAGAATCTCGTGTCCGATTCAGCTGACCATCCCGATCGTCCGGATCCGTCGCTGCCAAACGCCGAAGGCGCGTGGGCCCAACAGGTCGAGGCCAGGCTCGGCGATCGCCGGTTGCGAGAGGAGATCGATCGCGGCCTGAGCTACGGCCTCGAAGCCGCCCCGACGATCAACGACCGAACCATCTCGACGTTCGTCCGCGGCGAGAAGCCGCACTTCGCAGGCGAGCGCGGCACCTTTCTGAAGTGCCCGTTCATCGAGGACGTCAACGAGGTCGACGACGCCGAGGTGGCGATCTTCGGTGTGCCGCTCGATGCCGGTGCCACCTACCGGCCCGGCACCCGTTTCGGGCCTCAGGGGATCCGTCGTTCCACGAACCTGTTCGGCACGTACAACTACGAGTCCGGCGTCGACCTGCGCGAGCAACTGAACATGGTCGACATCGGCGACGTGTTCACGATCCCGGGCAATCTGGAGAAGTCGTTCGACCAGATCAGTCAGGCGATGGCACACGTGGCGCAGAAGGGCGTCATGCCCATAGTTCTCGGTGGCGACCACTCGATCGGCTTTCCGACCGTTCGCGGGCTGGCGCCCTACATGGACGGCAACATCGGCATCATCCACTTCGACCGCCATGTCGACACCCAGGAGACCGACCTCGACGAGCGGATGCACACCACCCCGTGGTTCCACGCGACCAACATCAAGAACGCGCCGGCGACCAACCTCGTGCAGATCGGTATCGGCGGCTGGCAGAGCCCACGCGAGGGCGTGAAGGTCGGCCGCGAACGCCAGTCGACGGTCATCACCGTCGGCGACGTGGAACGTGTCGGCGTCGAGAAGATTGCTGAGATGGCGCTCGAAATCGCATGGAAGGGTGCCAAAGCGGTCTATCTGTCGTTCGACATCGACGTGATCGACGCCGGTTTCGTGCCGGGCACCGGCTGGCCCGAGCCGGGTGGGCTGCTGCCGCGCGAAGCGCTGAACCTGGTCAAGATGGTGTCCGAGCCCGGGTTGGCTGGTATCGAGGTGGTGGAGTGCTCGCCGCCCTATGACTGGGCAGAGCAGACCGCGCTGATGAGCTCGCGGGTGATACTCGACAGCCTCGCCGCGCAGGTCCGGTCCGGAAAGCTCGGCAAGAAGTCCGCCGCGCTGCCCCGGCCTGCTTGGGGGCCGTGAAGGGGTCGCGCGCCGGGAATCAGTGCTGGGGGCGGCGATTGAGTGATCGGGCGCCCATGATGAGTCCGAACACGATGATCGAGCCGACGATGCCGACACCCACCCGCACGGGCGTGGCGTCCATGTTGGGCAGTACCGGTGCGGCGTTGAGAGCCTGTGCGCCTGCGGCCGCTTCAGGCTTCGGCGCGAGCAGGGAAGGGTCGGGTTCGATCAGCGTGCCGACCTTGGTGCCCGGCGCCGTCGCGAAGCCGTAGTCAAGCAGATGCGCCGCCTGCTCCCAGGGTGCGATCGGTTGGCGGGTTCCGCGCAGCAGCACCGCGACCAGTCGGCGTCCGTCACGGTTGGCCGCACCCACGAAGGTCTGGCGTGCGTCGTCGGTGAAGCCGGTCTTGCCGCCGAGCGCGCCGGGATAGTTGGCGAGCAGCTTGTTGTCGTTCTCGATCGGATAGCCGGCATCACCACGACCGGGGAAGTCGAAGGTGCGCGTGCTCACGATGTCGCTGAAAATCGGGTTCTGCCAGGCATATCGGTAGAACAGGCCGATGTCGTACGCAGACGTGCTCATGCCAGGACCGTCGAGACCCGACGGCGTCGCGACTCGCGTGTCGTGCCCGCCGAGCTTGTCGGCAAGGACGTTGAGCTTGCCGATCGTGGTTTCCATTCCGCCCATCTGGGCCGCCAGCGCGTGCGCGGCGTCGTTGCCCGAATACATCAGCAGACCGTGCAGCAGGTCGTTGATGGAGTAGTGGCCGTTTTCGCCGACGCCGACCTTGGTGCCTTCCTGCGCCGAATCCTCGGCGGTGCCCGGTACGACCTTGTGGATCGGCAGTTCCCTGATGGCCTGCATCGCGACGAGGACCTTGATGATGCTGGCGGGCCGGTGCCTCCCGTGCGGATCCTTGGCGGCGATGACGTCGCCGGTGTCGAGGTCGGCGACCAGCCACGCTTCGGCCGAGATGTCGTTGGGCAGCGGTGGGGTGCCGGGCGCGGTGATGACGCCGCAACCTGAGAGCGCATCGCCGCCCATCGGCTTGGCCGGGACGGGCAGCGGACCGGGCGCGGCCTGGCCGGGTTTGGGCACCTCGGACGCGTCGACGGCCGGGGGAGTCGATTGCTTGTACGGACAAGCGTTGGTGTCCGGCGCGGCATCCGGCTGGGCGGCGGCCACCGCGGGGGAGGTCAGCAGAAACAGGGCCGCCACCAGGGCAGCAGCGCGCTTGGACGAGGTTTGTACGTTCGCCATGGTGAGCGCAGATTAGGACGTTGCGGGCGGGTTTCCCAGGAGGCGCGCTGTGACTGGTGTGATTGGAGTTTCAAATGTGACTCGACGGGGTAGCGCGGGCGGGCGGTTGGCATCGTTATCGACGAAATGCAGCGGAAGCGCGAGGAAGACCTCTGCATTTCGTCAAAAGCGATGCCGCGGCCCCTCAGCGCAAGGCGGTGGCCGCCAGATCGACGTGCGCGACGGCCGGGAATCCAAGGCAACCCATCCATAGCTTGCCGTCGGCCTCCACCATTCCCGTGACTTGGCCGAACTGCGGATGTTCGGTCCTTAGACCCGCGACCGCCTGGCCGGTGTCGGGGTCGAAGGCGACCGCCCACACCACCGTTTCCGCCTTCGGCTGTACTCGATCCGGCAGGCGCCAGATCAACTTGCGCACCAACGGCCACCCTTTGGCCAATTTGTCCGCGAGTGGGTTGGCCGGAGTGAAGAACGCGCACCAGATCCGGCCGTCGGAGCCGGTCGAAAGATTGTCGGGCATGCCGGGAAGGTTCTCGACCAACGGTGTCACCGTCCCAGCATTCGGGCCCGTCAGCCAGTACTTCGACAGCCGGCGCGCCTGCAGTTCCGCGAATACCAACGCCGACTCGTCAGCCGTCTGTGTCAGGCCGTTCGCGAAATACAAGCCGGGCAATACGGTCAGCACCGTCCCGTCGGGATCGCGACGGAACAGGCTGCCGCGTGGTCGCGCCTCCAGGATCGCGGCCAGCGAGTGCGCATAGGTGAACGCGCTTGTCGATTCGGTGAAATAGATTGTGCCATCGGCTGTCTCGGTAACATTGGAGCAGAAGCGCAGCTGGCGATTGTCGACCTCGTCCACCAGCGTTTCGAACGTTCCGGTCTCGGTGTCCATCGCCAGCAGGCCGCGCGGACTATCGCACACGAGCAGCCGTCCATCGCGCGCGACGCCGAGACCCAGGGGACGCCCGCCGGTGTCGCCGACGACGGTCGTCTCGCCAGAGTCGGGGGAGATGCGCACGATTCGGCCGTCGTCCACACCGCTCCAGAGTTGGCCGTCGGCGTCGACGACCACATCCTCGGGTGCATTGCCCGGCATCGGCACCACGGTCAGCTCGGCGGGTCCGAAGTCCGGCAACGGGTCGACCGGCGGCGGATTCCAGCGGACGGGGTCGATCGGCGGCTTGGGCTGTTTGGCAGGCACGCCGCCGACGTTAGCGCGGTTCGCTAGAGCAACCGACCCGCTTCTTCAAGGACGCCGCGAAGGATCTCGTAAATCGCGTCGAACTCCTTCTGGCCGCTGATCAGCGGCGGCGCCAACTGCACCACTGGGTCGCCGCGGTCGTCGGCACGGCAGTACAGGCCCGCCTCGAAGATCGCGGGGGTAAGAAAACCACGGAGTAACCGCTCAGATTCCTCGTCGTTGAAGGTCTCCTTGGTGGCCTTGTCCTTCACCAACTCGATGCCGTAGAAGAAGCCCTCGCCCCGGACGTCACCGACGATCGGGAGGTCATAGAGCTGCTCGAGCGTCGCGCGGAAGGCCGGTGCCATCTCCTTGACGTGGTCGTTGAGACCCTCGCGCTCGAAGATGTCGAGGTTGGCCAGCGCCACCGCCGACGACACCGGATGCCCGCCGAATGTGTAACCGTGCGCGAACGTCGTCTTGCCGTCGTTGAACGGCTCGAACAGCCGGTCGGAGGCGATCATCGCGCCGATCGGCGAGTAACCCGACGTCAAACCCTTTGCGCAGGTGATGATGTCGGGTACGTAGCCGAAGTCGTCGCAGGCGAACATCGAGCCGATCCGGCCATACGCGCAGATCACCTCGTCGGACACCAACAACACGTCGTACTCGTCGCAGATCTCGCGAACTCGCTCGAAATACCCCGGCGGCGGCGGGAAGCAGCCGCCCGCGTTCTGCACCGGCTCGAGGAAGACCGCGCAGACGGTGTCGGGACCCTCGAACTCGATCGCCTCGGCGATACGGTCGGCGCAGTACTGACCGAAGGCCTTGGCATCGTGCTCGAACTGGGCGGGCGCTCGGTAGAAGTTGGTGTTGGGTGCGCGGAAGCCGCCCGGGGTGAGCGGCTCGAACTGCTCTTTGAACGCGGGCAGTCCGGTGATCGCGAGGGCGCCCTGCGGGGTGCCGTGGTAGGCGATCGCACGCGAAATCACCTTGTGCTTACCGGGTTTGCCGGTCAGCTTGAAATAGTTCTTGGCCAGCTTCCACGCCGACTCCACGGCTTCACCACCGCCGGTGGTGAAGAACACGCGGTTCAGATCACCCGGTGCGTACCCTGCGATGCGCTCGGCAAGCTCGATCGCCGACGGCGTGGCGTAGGACCACAGCGGGAAGAACGCCAGCGTCTCGGCCTGCTTGGCCGCCGCCTCGGCGAGCTCCTTGCGACCGTGTCCGACCTGGACCACGAAAAGCCCTGACAGGCCGTCGATGTAGCTCTTGCCCTTGCTGTCCCAGATGGTGACGCCTTCGCCGCGAGTGATGATCGGCGGCGTGATGCCGGCGCCGTGGCGAGCGAAGTGCCCCCACAGGTGGCGGTCGGCGGTGGCGCCCAGCTCGGCGGAGAGGTCGATATCGGTAGCAGTCATCTTGTACCCCAATTGTATTGCTGTTTAACGAGTTTCAGGTAGACAAGTGTCTCTGTTGATATCACTCCCGGCAGTGCGCGGATCTGGGTGTTGAGGAGGTCGAGAAGGTCGTCGTCGTCGGTGCAGACGACTTCGACGATCGCATCGAACGAACCCGCCGTCAGGACCACGTAGTCGACGGATTCGATGGTGGCCAGCTTCTCGGCCACTTTGGTGGTGTCCCCGGTGCACTTGATACCGATCATGGCCTGGCGCGCGAAGCCCAGTTGCATCGGATCGGTGACCGCGACGATCTGCATGACACCCGCGTCGACCATGCGCTGCACCCGCTGCCGGACCGCGGCCTCGGAGAGGCCGACCGCCTTGCCGATGCCGGCATAGGAACGTCGGCCGTCCTGCTGCAGCTTCTCGATGATCTGTTTCGACAAGTCGTCGAGTTGGAACGCCGCGCCAGGTCTGGACTGGTTGACACGGAACGACACGGGTCCAACGCCCGGGTTAGCCATGCATGAGATTGTGCACGGAATCCGTCGTAGCAAGCAACTATGACCATGAAATCACTCGTTTTGACGGCTTCGCGCTGCGGGAATGCGTAGCTTGGCCGGTTGGAGTCGGTTAGCGTTGAATGATGACGGTGTCTTCTCCCAAGACCGTGACCACGACGTTGGCAGGCAGCTGGATCGAAGGGGCGCCGGTGGTCACCGCCGGCGGCGTACATCAGGTGGTCAACCCCGCGGACGGATCGACGGTGGCCGAGCTGGCGCTGGCGACTCCGGCCGACGTCGACCGCGCCGTGGCTTCAGCCCGCGCCGCGTTGCGCGGCTGGGCGACGGCTACCCCCGTCGACCGCGCCGGGGTGCTCGCCAAACTCGCCGAGCTGGTCGACGTCAACGCGGAGGCGATCATCGCCGAGGAAGTGAGCCAGACCGGAAAGCCGGTGCGGTTGGCCACGGAGTTCGACGTGCCGGGCAGCATCGACAACATCTCGTTCTTCTCCGGTGCGGCACGCCATCTCGAGGGCAAGGCCACCGCCGAGTACTCCGGTGATCACACGTCGAGCATCCGGCGCGAGGCCGTCGGAGTGGTTGCGACGATCACGCCGTGGAACTATCCGCTGCAGATGGCGGTGTGGAAGGTGTTGCCGGCGTTGGCCGCCGGATGCAGCGTGGTGATCAAACCCGCCGAGCTCACACCGCTGACGACCCTGACGTTGGCGCGGCTGGCGACCGAGGCGGGTCTGCCCGACGGAGTTTTCAACGTCGTGACCGGCGCAGGCGGCGATGTCGGCGCCGCCCTGGCCGGACACCCTGACGTCGACGTCGTCACGTTCACGGGCTCGACCCCGGTGGGGCGCAAGGTGATGGCGGCGGCCGCGGTGCACGGCCACCGCACGCAGTTGGAATTGGGCGGTAAGGCGCCGTTCGTGGTGTTCGACGACGCCGATCTGGATGCCGCGATCCAGGGCGCGGTCGCCGGTGCGCTCATCAACACCGGACAGGACTGCACGGCCGCGACGCGCGCGATCGTGGCGAGAGATTTGTACGACGACTTCGTCGCCGGTGTCGCCGAGGTGATGGGCAAGGTGGTGGTCGGCGATCCGCAGGACCCCGACACCGACCTGGGCCCGTTGATCTCGATGGCGCACCGCGCCAAGGTCGCGGGCATGGTCGAGCGGGCACCCGGTCAGGGGGCACGCGTGGTCACCGGCGGCGTGGCGCCCGACCTGCCGGGATCGTTCTACCGTCCGACGCTCATCGCCGATGTGGACGAGGCCTCCGAGATCTACCGCGACGAGATCTTCGGCCCGGTGCTGACAGTGCGGTCGTTCACGGATGACGACGACGCGCTGCGGCAGGCCAATGACACCGCGTTCGGTTTGGCGGCTTCGGCCTGGACGCGCGATGTGTACCGCGCGCAGCGGGCGTCACGTGAGATCAACGCGGGTTGTGTCTGGATCAATGACCACATTCCGATCATCAGCGAGATGCCGCACGGCGGCGTCGGCGCGTCAGGATTCGGCAAGGACATGAGCGACTACTCGCTCGAGGAGTACCTCACGATCAAGCACGTCATGAGCGATATCACCGGGGTGGCCGACAAGGAATGGCACCGGACGATATTCACGAAGCGCTAACAGGGTCTCGCCGCGATGGAGCGCTAGTCGGCCTTCGGGACCACGATCACCGGGACGTCGACGCCGGCCAGAATGCGTGCGGCGGTCGACCCCAGGAAGATCCGCCGTGGTGCCGCGAAGCGCGCGGAGCCGACGACTAGCAGGTCGCCGTCGTCCCACCGAAGCTTCTTCAGCGCGGATTCCAGGGTCATACCTTCGGCAACACGCGATTCGATCTCGGGCGCGTCCGGAAGTGCCCGCGCCGCGACAGCGAGATTCTCTTCGGCGGCAGCCTTTTGGAGCTGGCGCACCTCTCGCGCGTTGGCGGCCTCGGTGAGATTCTCGGAAGACACCAGCGACACCATCCGGATAGCCAAGCTGGCGGCGCTGGCGAGGGTGATCGCGAACGGTAGCGGGTTGTCGTCGCCCGGACGGGTCGGCACCGCGGCGGTCACGGCCGCAAACGTCTCGTCCGGGTCGTCGGCGTATCCACGCGGGGCCAACGCCACCGGAATCGGCGATGAGTGCAGCAGGGCACCGGTCACCGGTCCGATGGTGTGGCCGCCGAAGAACCCGTCGCGCGCGCCGCCGACCACGATCAGATCCGAATCCTTCTGTTCGGCAAAGCCGACGAGCGATTCGGCGAACGACTCACCCACCATCACGGTGGACGATGCGCTGACACCGTTGGCGGTAAGCCGGTCGATCGCCCGGGAGATCCATTCCTCGCCACGCTCGATGAGCAGTTGTTGGTACTCCGCTCGCCCTGGATGGCCGTCCGGAAGTTCTTGCCGCACCACGAGAACGACGTCGACCTGCGCGTCGAAGGTCTTGGCGAGAGCGCTCGCAAGCGCGACGCCGTCGTCACCCGTCGGGGTTGCGAGATAACCGACTGTCAGATGCATTGCTTCTCCTAGAAGACGTCGGGGACCTTGACTTCGGTATTCGCGTTGAGAGTCTCGCCGCGGAAGAACCGTTTGGTCCCAAATGCGAAGCACGCCAGCATCAACGGGATGCCGAGCACGAGCATGCCGACACCGAGCACGAAGACGCCGCCGATCGGGCCGAACGCGGTGTAGCCGTAGTCCGGGGCGATCATGTCCTTGGCACTGATGCCGAACGCCGTCGCCATCGCGATTCCGCCGATCAGCGGGAAGATGCCCCGGAAGAACAGGTTTCGCGCCGAGGTGAACAACGTCCTGCGGAAGTACCAGACGCACGCGAACGCTGTGATGCCGTAGTAGAACGCGACCGCGAGCCCAAGCGATGCGACCGAGTCGGCGAGCGCGTTCTCCGACAGGAAGGTCAGCAACAGGTAGAAGAACAGGGCCGCCAGCCCCATCACGATGGTGCCGAAGGCCGGGGTCATGTAGCGGGGATGGACGTACGAGAACCGTTTGGGGATGGCCTCGTACACCGCCATCGACAGCGTGCCGCGGGCGGTGGGCAGGATGGTCGTCTGCGTCGAGGACAGCGCCGAGACGGAGACGGTGAGCAGTAGCAGGGAGGCCGCGATGGTTCCGGCGACCGGCTTACCGAGCACGGTCAGCACATCGTCGGTGTTCATCGGATTGTTCAATCCGATGCCCACCTCGCTGAACCCGGAGAACGACTGCACCGCATAGGCGACCAGCACGTAGGTGCACACCAGGATCAGTGTGGTGATCACCGCGGCGATACCGGGGGTGCGGCCGGGGTCCTTGGTCTCCTCGCCGACCGCCAGACAGGCATCCCAGCCCCAGTAGATGAAGATGCAGAGGATGATCGCGGCGGCGATCGAAGACATGTCCAAACCGCTCGGCCAGAGCCAGGACAGCTGCGGCGAGATCGCCTGGGCTCCGGCGGTTCCGGAGAACACGCGCACCAGCGCGATGATGCTGACGATGACCAGCACGCCGAACTGGATGGCGATCAACACATTCTGAAACCGCTCGGACACCACGATGCCGCGCGCACTGATCAGGGTCATCGCGATGATGAAGAAGGAGCCGAGCAGCACCTTGGCAAGGATATTCTCGGCGAGGTCGTCGAGGCCGAGGAACTTGAACAGGTAGATCGCCGCAATCTCGGCCACGTTGGCCAGCACGATGATCGCCGACACCGCAAGGCCCCATCCGCCGATCCATCCGATCCACGGGCCGAAGGCCTTGGTGCCCCAGGTGAACGTGGTGCCGCAGTCCGGAGTGTCCTGGGAGAGTTCCTTGTAGGCGAACGCGACAAGGAGCATCGGGATGAACGCGAGCACGAACATCGACGGTGCCTTGTCGCCGACCGCGAGGACGACGTAGCCGAGGGTGGCGGCCAGGCTGTACGCGGGAGCCACGGCGGCGAGGCCGATGACGATGTTGCCGACAAGGCCGAGGGCGCCTGCCTGCAGCCCCTTGTCGCCGACGGCGGGGGCGTCGGGTTCCTTGATTGCCATGTGCGGAATATACGGTTTGCGCGGTTTCCGCGCGGGTTCTAACCGGGAATCGAGGAATAAGCGCGATTTCGCTTCGGAATCAGTGCACGATTCAGCGGTTCTAGACTTGGGCCATGACCCGGCTTTCGGGAACCACGCGGATCGACGAATTCGAGGAATTGCGGCCGCACCTGCTGTCGGTAGCGTACCGGCTGACCGGGACGATCGCAGACGCAGAAGACATCGTCCAGGATGCGTGGCTGCGATGGGATCGCGCCGACTCCGATGCGATCACCGATCTGCGGGCGTGGTTGACGACGGTCGTCAGCCGGCTGGCGCTCGACCGGCTGCGTTCGGCCGCCCATCGACGCGAGACTTACTACGGCGAATGGCTGCCCGAGCCCGTCGTGACCGCGCTGGACGGCGACGATCCGCTGGCCGCCGTGGTAGCCGGTGAGGACGCGCGGTTCGCCGCGATGGTGGTGCTGGAGCGGCTGAACCCCGATCAGCGGGTGGCGTTCGTGCTGCACGACGGGTTCGCCGTGCCGTTCGGTGAGATCGCCTCGGTGCTCGGCGTTTCCGACGCGGCCGCACGCCAGCTGGCATCGCGAGCGCGACGCGCGGTGGCGGCCGCACCGCCCGCGGTGTCCGACGACGTGCACGCCGAGGTGGCCGGTGCGCTGATGCTCGCGCTCGCCGCTGGCGACATGAAAGCCGTTGTGGCCCTGCTGCATCCAGATGTGACGTTCACCGGTGACTCGAACCGCAAGGCGCCGACGGCCGCGCGCGTCATCCACGGTCCGGACAAGGTGGCGCGCTTCCTGTTCGGGCTGGCCGCCCGCTACGGGCCCGGAGTAGTGTCGTCGGGTCAGCCGGCGAACATCAACGGACAGTTGGGCACTTACTTCGTCGGGTCGCCGGCAGGTGACGGCTATCCGGAGATGATGCCGCGCGTCACGGCGATGACGGTGCGCGACGGAAAGGTCTGCGCCATCTGGGATATCGCCAATCCGGACAAGTTCACCGGCTCGCCGCTGCGCCGTCAGCGTCCTCGCTAGCCCACGGCACCCGACACGCATCGCCGGAGTTGAAGCCCTGCTCGGTGATGCCCAGCGCCGCGTACATCCGCGCGCGCATGTTCTCCACCCCGATCTGGTAGCTCAGCTCGATCACGCCGTCGTCGCCGAAGCGGCGCTGGAGATCGGCGACCTGCTCGTCGGTGATGGTGTGCGGGTCGGTGGTCATGGCGTTGGCGTAGGCGATGGCCGCGCGTTCGTCATCGTTGAAGAGCGGGGACGTGGCGTAGTCGTCGATGTGCTTGAGCCGGTCGACGTCGAGGCCGTCGAGACGCTGCAGCATCGAACCGAAGTCGACACACCACGAGCAACCGACGGTGCGCGCGGTCCAGAACACGGCGAGTTCGCGCACGTTCGTGGGCAGCTTCTTGGACGCCGAACCCAGCATGCCCTCGTGCACCACGTTGGCCAGCATCAGCCGCGGGTGATGTGCGGCCACGGCGAAGGGTTCGGGTACCTCACCGAACTTGCGCTTGGCGACCCGGTAGAAGACCTTGGTCATCAGCGATGCGTGCTTCGGGGATACGGGTTCGATGCGAGATGTCTGAGTCATAACCCTTAGACGAGGCAGGCCCGAAATGTGTGACACGGTGCTTTGGAGGGCCCAGACACTTGGAACCGGCCGTTGGCGGGTAATTAAGTCCAGTGGAGGATGAATCGACGACGTTTCCCAATCGCGGATCGATCTACGGCGCCCACCTTCGGTCCAGTGCGGTGGTGGCAGTGCAGTTCGTCGCGGTCGCCGCGGCGCTGTGGGTGCTGGCGTGGGTAGTGGGAAAGACGTGGGTGATCATCCTGCCCGTGGTGCTTGCGCTGATCGTGTGCACCGTGTTGTGGCCACCTGTGCGCTGGCTACGGCGCAAAGGCGTGCCCCCGGCGGCTGCGGTCATATCGGTTCTTCTGGTGGCCATGGCGGTGCTCGCCGGTGTGGTGGCGGCGGTGGCGCCTGCCGTCGTCGAGCAGTCCGCGGAGTTGGCCGAACAGGCTTCCGCCGGCGTCGTGCAAGTGCGGGACTGGCTGGGCGGTCCACCGCTGGATATCAGTGAGGCACAACTCGATTCAGCCGTCACTGCGATCAACGACCGGCTGAACTCCAGCAGCGCGCAGATTGCATCGGGTGTGTTCACCGGCGTGGGTGCCGCGACGTCGGCACTGGTCACCCTGTTCACCACGATCGTCGTGACGTTCTTCCTGCTCAAGGACGGGCCACGTTTCATCCCCTGGTTACGCGGCGTCATGGGGCGCCCTGCTGCGCCGCACGCTGCGGAGATACTCGAACGCGTCTGGTCGACCCTGGGGGGTTTCATCCGCACCCAGGCGCTGGTCAGCCTCGTAGACGCGGTGATCATCGGGATCGGCCTCGTGATCATGGGAGTGCCGCTGGCGTATGCGCTCGCGATCATCACATTTATCGCCGGGTTCGTCCCGATCGTCGGCGCCTTCGTCGCAGGCGGTCTGGCCGTCCTCATCGCGCTGGTCTCCAACGGACTGGTCGACGCGTTGATCGTGTTGGCGATCATCGTGGCGGTGCAGCAGCTTGAGGGCAACGTGTTGCAACCGTGGCTGCAATCGAAGTCGATGAACCTGCATCCAGTGATCGTTCTGCTCGCAGTGATGTTGGGCGCTGCCGCATTCGGCGTCATCGGTGCGTTTCTCGCGGTGCCGGTTGCCGCCGCGTTGGCGGTCGTCGTCCGTTACTACGGCGAGCAGGTACAGGAGCGGGCAGCCGAAGCTTCGCCTCCCTAACGCGCGAACATCAGCGCGCGCTTGCGCCGCGCGGTCAGGGGAATGGCGTGTTCGACGGATTCGGTTGCTGGTTGCAGCGATTCAGGAAGTCGACTGCGGGTTGCTTAATGCCCTGAAGTTCGGCCCGAACCTGCGGGTTGGCGTCTAGATACGCCTGCACCTGAGGTTGCATTTCCTCCCTCGATTGGCCCTTCAGGGTGGCGAAGAAGTCATTTACGGGAGGGTGGGTGAACAAATAGGTCGACGCCGCTGCGGCAACGCCCGCCCTGACGCCCGCCCAGTCGGCCGGCGAGCAATTCGGCGGCGCCGGTGGCGGCTGAGCGCTTGAAGGCGCGGCGGTTCCGAGAAACATTGCACCGGCCAATGTGACAGCGGCGACGGCACCCACTCCGGCCCGATGCTCAGGACGTCCCGACCACAGCATCATTGCCGACCTCCTCCATGAATGCGGCTACTCCTGCAATCCGAGCGTTAAGGCTTCCTGCACCGTATGAAGGCACGATAGGTCCGCTGACCCCGGCCCGTAAGCATATTCGCCAATGAGGCGTCGGCCCCGAACCTTTCGGGTCACCCGGGGAGAACTCGCCCGACCCGGCGCAGGCTCCTGCACACCGTCATGACGCGGTTGCAACGCCCGCGCTTATTCGAGCCCCCGCAGAGCCTGCGAATCGTAGGATCTCCACGCAGAGGGCAACCGAGAGAAGACACCGATGAAGCCTTGGCTACAACGCAGCGCCGTGTCTGCCGTCGTGTTGGCACTTCTGCCGCTGATTGAACTCGCGTCACCGGCGATGGTTCGCGCCCAACCACCACCGCCGCCGCCTTGCCCGCCGGGCATGTACTGGAATTTCACGACGCTCATCTGCGAATGGCCACTCCCTCCGGCCGTGTACGTCGATCCGTGGTTGCCCGTTTATGTCCCGGACATTGTCGATGTCGACCTCGACCTCGACGTCCCGATTCCTGGCCCTCCAGGTATCGGCCCTCCGGGTATCGGGGCCCCAGGACCTCCAAATGTCGGGCGTCCAGGTCCAGGTCCCCGGCCTATCCCACGCGGTGGCGGTGGCGGTCGGCGACGCTAGAAAGGCTGCTAGCTGCAGCGCTGCGCCTGCAGCCCTGACGGGATCGGGGCGTCGCGTCGGCAAACGATTCCCTTAACGCGCGAACATGAGCGCGCGCTTGACCTCCTGGATGGCCTGCGTGACCTGAATGCCGCGCGGGCAGGATTCGGTGCAGTTGAACGTTGTGCGGCAGCGCCACACACCGTCGACCTCGTTGAGGATGTCGAGCCGTTCGGCGGCGCCCTCGTCGCGGCTGTCGAAGATGAACCGGTGCGCGTTGACGATCGCGGCCGGCCCGAAATAGCTTCCCTCGCTCCAGTACACGGGGCAGCTGGTGGTGCAGCACGCACACAGGATGCACTTGGTGGTGTCGTCGTAGCGGTGACGGTCGGTCTGGCTCTGGATGCGTTCGCGGGTCGGCTCGTTGCCCGACGTCATCAGGTACGGCTTGATCGCACGGTAGGCGTCGAAGAACGGCTCCATGTTCACCACGAGGTCCTTCTCCACGGGCAGGCCGCGGATTGGTTCGATGGTGATGGTGAGCTGCTTGCCCGCCTTTTTCGGAAGCAGGTCGCGCATCAGGACCTTGCACGCCAAGCGGTTTACGCCGTTGATACGCATGGCATCTGAGCCGCACACGCCGTGTGCGCACGAGCGCCGGAACGTCAGAGTGCCGTCCAGATACCACTTCACGTAGTGCAGCAGGTTGAGCAACCGGTCCGACGGCAGGCACGGCACGCGATAGCTCTGCCAGCCCCCTGAATCGGCGAACGTGTCGGGATCCTCCGGGTTGAACCGGGCGATCTTCAGCGTCACCATCACCGCGCCATCCGGCACCGGTGGCAGCTCGGGGTCCTCGGTCGCGACCTCGGGAGCGATAGTCATGTCAGTACTTCCGTTCCATCGGCTCGTAGCGGGTCTGCACCACCGGCTTGTAGTCCAGCCGGACGTCGCTCAACAGATCAGTGCCTTCCTTGTAGGCCATGGTGTGGCGCATGTAGTTGGTGTCGTCACGGTTGGGGTAGTCCTCGCGGGCGTGACCACCGCGGGACTCTTTGCGGTTGAGCGCCCCGACGACGGTGACCTCGGCCAACTCCAGCAGAAAGCCCAGCTCGATCGCTTCGAGCAAATCGCTGTTGTAACGCTTTCCCTTGTCCTGCACGGTGATTCGGGAATAGCGCTCTTTGAGAGCATGGATGTCGGTGAGCGCCTGCTTGAGTGTCTCTTCGGTGCGGAACACCGCGGCGTTGTTGTCCATCGACTGTTGCAGCGCGCCACGGATGTCGGCGACGCGCTCGTTGCCGTGCTCGGAGAGGATGTCGCCGACCCAGCTGACGACCATGCCCGCCGGGTCCGCGGGCAGGTCGACGAACTCGTGGCCGAGCGCGTAGTTGGCGGCCGCGATCCCCGCACGCCTGCCGAATACGTTGATGTCCAACAGCGAGTTGGTGCCCAGCCGGTTGGCGCCGTGCACCGAAACACATGCGCACTCGCCCGCGGCGTACAGGCCCGGCAGGGGAGTGGTGTTGTCGCGCAGCACCTGACCGCTGATCGTCGTCGGGATACCGCCCATGACGTAGTGGCACGTCGGGTACACCGGCACCAGTTCGGTGACGGGGTCGACGCCCAGGTAGGTGCGGGCGAACTCGGTGATGTCGGGCAGCTTGGCCTCGAGCACGTCCGCGCCCAGGTGCCGGACGTCGATGTACACGTAGTCCTTGTTGGGACCGGCGCCGCGGCCTTCGAGCACCTCGAGCACCATTGAGCGGGCCACGATGTCGCGCGGCGCCAGGTCGACGATCGTCGGCGCATAGCGCTCCATGAAGCGCTCGCCGTCACCGTTGAGCAACCGGCCGCCCTCACCGCGCACCGCCTCCGAGATGAGGATGCCGAGACCGGCCAGACCCGTCGGGTGGAATTGATGAAACTCCATGTCCTCCAACGGAAGTCCCTTGCGGAACACGATGCCCAGGCCGTCCCCGGTCAGCGTGTGCGCGTTCGAGGTCGTCTTGTACATGCGGCCCGAGCCGCCGGTCGCGAACACGATCGCCTTGGCGTGGAAGACGTGGATGTCGCCGGTGGCCAGCTCGTAGGCGATGACCCCGGTCGCGACAGGGCCCGATTGCGTCTCGGTGATCGCGATGTCGAGTGCGTAGTACTCGTTGAAGAACTCGACGTCGTGTTTGACACAGTTTTGGTACAGCGTCTGCAGGATCATGTGACCGGTGCGGTCGGCGGCGTAGCACGCCCGGCGGACCGGTGCCTTACCGTGGTCGCGGGTGTGCCCGCCGAACCGCCGCTGGTCGATCCGTCCCTCCGGGGTTCGGTTGAACGGCATGCCCATCTTTTCGAGGTCCAGCACCGCGTCGATGGCTTCCTTGCACATGATCTCGACGGCGTCCTGGTCGGCGAGGTAGTCGCCGCCCTTGACGGTGTCGAAGGTGTGCCACTCCCAGTTGTCCTCTTCGACGTTGGCCAGGGCCGCACACATGCCGCCCTGCGCCGCGCCGGTGTGGCTGCGGGTCGGGTACAGCTTCGTCAGCACTGCCGTGCGCGCTCGAGGACCGGCTTCGACGGCGGCCCGCATACCCGCGCCTCCTGCGCCGACGATCACCACGTCGTAGCGATGTTCTTGAATCATGAGGTGAGCTCCCCGTAAAAGGTCATGCGATGCTCGCGTCGAAGGTGACGAGCACGTAGCTGCCCAACACCAGGGTGAAGCCGGTCGCCAGCAACAGCAGCGAGTTCAAATAGAACTTCGTGGTGTTCTTGCGGGCGTAGTCGCCGATGATCGTGCGCATGCCGTTGGCGCCGTGGATCATCGCCAGCCACAGCAGGGCCATGTCCCAGATCTGCCAGAACGGTGAGGCCCACCGCTGCGCGACGTAGTTGAAGTCGATGCGGTACACCCCGCCGTCCCAGATCAACATGATGAACAGGTGGCCGAGCGCGAGAAAGACAAGGGCGACACCAGAAAATCGCATGAACAGCCAGGCGTACTTCTCGAAGTAGGGGATGCCACGCGGACGCCGCGGCGCCCGAGGATGGTCCAGGCTGGCCGGGCGGTCGTACTCCTTCTCCATCACCGGGGCGATGCGGCCCTCCCTGTGATGCGGCGTCCAGGTTCCTCCCACCGCCCCGCCCGGCGTCCCGTCTGGCGCGCTCACAGGAACCGCTCCACCATGTGCATCCCGATCATGCCCAGGGCGGGAATGAAGACGGCGAGAAAGATGCCGATGACGACCCACAGCATCTGTTTCTGATACCGGGGGCCCTTGGCCCAGAAGTCGATGAGGATCACCCGGATGCCGTTGAGGGCGTGGTACAGGACCGCGACGACGAGGCCGATCTCCATCAGCCCGACGATCGGCGTCTTGTACGTCTCGATGACCTCGTTGTAGGCCTGCGGGCTGACCCGCACGAGCGCGGTGTCGAGCACGTGGACGAACAGGAAGAAGAAGATGGTGGCACCGGTGATGCGGTGCAGCACCCAGGACCACATCCCGGGGTCACCGCGATAGAGGGTGCGTCTACGCGACCGTTCGGATCGCGGAGCAGGCACCTCCGTGCTCGCGGGTGTTGCAGTACTCATCTGGCCTCCAACGCCTTCGATGGACGCTTGGGCTCGGAGCCGCCACGGCGGCCGGACGGTGGCCGTGGCTGCGAACCGCTGCCCAAACCTCGGGGCGACTCTAAACCCACTTGTACTCCCTAACGAACTACCGTTTAGCCGTCGGCGCACGTAAAACGGGAAAAGTTAGGGTTACCTTGGTCACTGGCGTACCGTGGGACGGGAGCTTCGGAATGCATTCAGAATCGATCCAGGCAAGAGCGACATGACATCCGAAATCGACTGGAAAATGCTGCGCCACAAAGCAACTGAGGCGTCCGTTCATGCGTACGCGCCGTATTCGGGCTTCTCCGTCGGGGCTGCCGCGCTGGTCGACGATCACCGGATGGTGTCCGGCTGCAATGTGGAGAATGTCTCATATGGCCTAGGTCTCTGTGCCGAGTGTTCAGTGGTCTGCGCCCTTCATTCCAGCGGGGGCGGAAGGCTCATCGCGCTGTCGTGCGTGGACCGTGCGGGAGAGGTGCTGATGCCATGCGGGCGGTGCCGGCAGGTGTTGCTCGAGCATGGCGGGCCCCGGATGCTGATCGACCATCCGATGGGGCCACGGCCGCTGGGTGAGTTGCTGCCCGACGCGTTCGGACCGCAGGACCTGGCACGGCGCGAGGGACCCCAGGAAGAAGTACCGTAATCCGGTGATGCAGTTCACATTCGACGCTCCGACGATCATCAGGACCAAGCGCGACGGCGGCGTGCTCTCCGACGCGGCGATCGACTGGGTGATCGACGCCTACACCCACGGCCGGGTGGCCGACGCGCAGATGTCGGCGCTGCTGATGGCGATCTTCATCCGCGGTATGACGCGATCGGAGATCACTCGCTGGACGGCGGCGATGGTGGCCTCCGGCGAGCGCATGGACTTTACAGATCTGCGCCGCAATGGAAAGCCATTGGCGTTGGTGGACAAGCACTCCACCGGCGGGGTGGGTGACAAGATCACGATCCCGCTCGTGCCGATCGTGATGGCGTGCGGCGGCGCGGTGCCGCAAGCGGCAGGACGCGGACTCGGACATACCGGCGGCACCCTCGACAAGCTGGAGTCCATCCCCGGGTTCACCCCCGAGTTGCCGAAAGCCCAGATTCGTCAACAACTTTGCGATATCGGCGCCGCGATCTTCGCCGCCGGTGAGTTGGCGCCGGCGGACCGAAAGATCTATGCACTGCGCGACGTCACGGCCACGACCGAATCACTGCCATTGATCGCCAGCTCGGTGATGAGCAAGAAGATCGCCGAGGGGGCCGCGTCGCTGGTGCTCGATTGCAAGGTGGGCTCGGGCGCGTTTCTCAACACCGAGGAGGAGTGCCGAGAACTGGCCCATACGCTCGCCGAGCTGGGCACCGAAGCCGGGCTGGTGACCCGGGTGCTGCTGACCGACATGTCGACGCCGCTGGGGCGTACGGTGGGCAACGCCATCGAGGTCGCCGAGTCTCTGGAGGTGCTGGCCGGCGGAGGCCCGTCAGACATCGTGGAGCTGACGCTGGCGCTGGCAGTGGAGATGCTCGACGCCGCCGGGATCGACGGTGTCGATCCGGCTCAGACGCTGCGGGACGGCACCGCCATGGATCGGTTCCGCAAGCTGGTCGCCGCGCAGGGCGGCGATCCCGGCGCCCTCTCTCCGGACGCGTTGCCCATCGGCGCCTATACCGAGACCGTCACCGCACCGCGTGGTGGCACCATGGAAAGCATCGACGCGATGGCAGTTGGTCTTGCGGTGTGGCGGCTCGGTGCGGGTCGCTCTGTGCCCGGTGAGCGCGTGCAGTCCGGTGCGGGTCTGCGTATCCACCGCCGTCCCGGCGAGCCGGTAGCACCCGGTGAGCCGCTGTTCACGCTGTACACCGAGACGCCGGAGCGTTTCGAAGCCGCGATGGCCGAGCTGGACGGCGGCTGGCGCGTCGGGGACCATGCGCCGCCCGAGCGCCCGCTGATCATCGATCGGATCACGAGCGGAGATTGAAATGGCTGCACTGACGTTGGAGTCGATCCGGCAGGCGCCCAAGGCGCTGCTGCACGACCACCTCGACGGCGGGCTGCGACCGGCCACCGTGCTCGAGCTCGCCGACGCGAACGGCTACAGCGACCTGCCGGCCACCGACGTCGACGGACTTGCCGAGTTCTTCCGCACAGCGGCGCACAGCGGGTCGCTGGTGCGCTATCTGGAGCCTTTCGCACACACCGTCGGAGTGATGCAGACACCCGAGGCCCTGCACCGGGTGGCCTTCGAATGCGTCGAGGACCTTGCCGCCGACAACGTGGTCTACGCCGAGATCCGTTTCGCGCCTGAACTTCACATCGACGCCGGCCTGTCGCTGGACGCGGTCGTCGATGCCGTGTTGGCCGGTTTCGCCGATGGAGAGAAGGCGGCCAGCGCCGAGGGCCGCTCCATTGTGGTGCGATGCCTCGTCACGGCGATGCGGCATCAGGCACGGTCGCTGGAGATCGCCGAGTTGGCCATCCGGTTCCGCGATAAGGGCGTGGTGGGCTTCGACATCGCGGGTGCCGAGGCCGGGTATCCGCCGACGCGACACCTCGACGCGTTCGAGTACATGCGGGGCAACAATGCCCGGTTCACGATTCACGCTGGAGAGGCGTTCGGGCTGCCGTCCATCCACGAGGCGATAGCGTTCTGCGGCGCCGACCGCCTCGGTCACGGGGTGCGGATCGTCGACGACATCACCGAGCGGCCGGACGGGACGGTGGAGTTGGGCAGATTGGCGTCGTTGTTGCGGGACAAGAGGATTCCGTTCGAGATGTGTCCCAGCAGCAACGTGCAGACCGGTGCGGTCGGCAGCATCGGCGAGCACCCGTTCGATCTGCTGGCCCGGCTGCGATTCCGCGTCACCGTCAACACCGACAACCGGTTGATCAGCGACACGACGATGAGTCAGGAGATGCTGCGACTCGTCGAGACGTTCGGTTACGGGTGGAGCGACCTTCAGCGCTTCACCATCAACGCGATGAAGTCGGCTTTCATCTCGTTCGACGAGCGCCTATCCATCATCGACGACGTGATCAAACCGCGTTTCGCGGTCCTGATCGGTTGACTTTCTGCTCGCCGATTACTGCAAGACGGCTCGCAGGGTATCGGCGAACTCCATTGGCGCACCCATGAATCCGCCATGGTCGCCGGGGAACACAACGGGTGCGCTGCCCAGCAGTTCGGCCAGAGCCGTGGAGGTCCGGTGCGTGAGCAGCTTGCCGGAGTCCGCGCCGATACCGACCATCACCCGCGTCGGGCCGGCCGTCAGCGCGCCGACGTCGGGCTCGTAGTAGCACGTCGGGCGCAGGTCGATGTCGAAGAAGCGGGCGGCTTGGCGCTGGCCGTCGGGCGAGGGCTCCGCGTCGGACTGCCGCGCATCGCCGGGTGACACGTCGAATCCGGCATTGACCATGAAGTGTGCCCATCCGGCTTCGAACCCCTCGCGGTGGAAGGTGTCGATGACCGCCTCGGTATTGGCACGCTGCTCGGTCGCGTCGGGCAGCAGCAACAGCGACGGCGGCTCGTGGGCGACCAGGGTGCGGATCCGCCCGGGATGCCGCGCTACGAGCGCCATTCCAGTCACGGCTCCGCCGCTGGATCCGAAGAGGTCGGCCGCCTCTGCGCGCAGGTCGTCGAGGATCGCGTTGACGTCGTCGGCGCGCTGTTCGACGCTGCATGGCGCATCCGGGTTATCGACGGTGCTGGCCGCGTAGCCCCGAGGGTCGTAGGTGACGACAGTGTGGTCGCTCGCCAGCGCGTCGGCCAGCGGGGCGAACTCGGCCGACGCCATCGGGGAGCCGATGACCAGTAGTAATGGTCCGTCGCCGCGGATTTCGTAGTGCAGCAGCGCTCCGGGCACGTCGACGGATCGGGTGGCGATAGGCAGGGTCATACGCGTGCAGACCGTAGGGCGGGCGAAAAGTCATCGCGGCGTACGGTGTCGTTCGTGATCACCGGGGCCCATGTCATCGTCTACAGCAGCGACGCCGAAGCAGACCGCGCGTTCTTCCAGGATGTGTTGCAGTACCCCAGCGTCGACGCCGGCGGGGGTTGGTTGATCTTCAAACTGCCGCCCGCTGAGGTAGCCGTGCACCCAGCCGAGGGCGCAGGTTCGCATGAGTTGTACCTGATGTGCGACGACGTCAACGCAACGGTAAACCACCTCAAGGCCGCGGGCGTGACGTGTGGCCCCATCAGCGACGAGGGCTGGGGCCTGCTCACCAGCATCAGACTCCCCGGTGGCGGTGACCTCGGCCTCTACCAGCCGCGCCACCCGAAAGCGACCGAACTGTAGGCGTATTCGTTCTATTCGGCGCGGAGCCGCGATTCGAGGAAGGCTTCCAGCGACTCCCACTGTGCAACCGCCTTCGCGTACGGGGGTGTCGGTTTCCGGACATTTTCCGGATCCAGCACGTACGAAACGATCTTGCCCAGCGGCTGGTCGGCGTCCAGGGACTCCTCGACCACGGTGTCCTCGGCGTAGTCGCCCACGTCCCTGAGCAATTCGACGGCCAGGTCCAGCTGGTCACGGTCGATCGCGTCGGGTCCTTCGGCGAGATAGTCGACGATCTCGGTGAGTACGTACACGTTCTCGTCGGCGACGTTCACGCGCAGCGACCCATCGTTGGCGGCCGTGCGGATGTCGTCGTATGTGGCCAGGTTTGAAATGTCGTGGTCGTGCTCGTCGGCCAGATACCGCGCCAATGCACGCTCGGATCCGAACACGCTGATGCGGCCGTTGCGACCGAGGAAGACAGGCTGATCGTCGAGGTAGCACCGCAGGGTGTAGTACGTACCGCCGGTGGTCATGATCCGCACCGGGTCGATGCCGACCTTGACCCAGAAGTCGTCGTCGCTGCCGAGCACCGCACCGCCGGCGTGGTCCTCGAGTTCGTCGGTCTCCTCGACGTCGTCCTCGCCGGTCTCGTCGACCTCGTCGACAACCTCCTCCTCGAGTTCGGGAGCGTCCTCGGCCAGTTCCTCGGCAGCCTTCTCAGCAGCCGCGGCGTCGACATCGGGGGTGCTGATGAGCTCGTCGATGGCATCGACGACGTTGTCCCAGCTGCGACCGATCGCCGACTCGATCTCGGCCCACCGCTTGCGGCCGGAGCGGCCTGAGAACGCGTCGACTCCGCCGCCGAGCTGGCTGAGCCCCGGGTTGCCGTTGAAGAACTTGCTGATCGCGGGGAGCTCGCAGACCGATCCGATGGACGATGCGATGGCCAGCGACCGGTGCAACTGCGTCACGGTCTCGTCGCTGGGCTTCTCCGCGGCCAGCTCCGGGACACCGACGACGTCGTACTGCCGCTCCTCGGTGGGGTTCAGCCGGTGCGCGTTTGCCTGAGTGAGCTTTTCCCAGGCGGGATGGTCGGCGAGGTCGTTGTCCTTGTTGGTCCTGACGAACGCGACCAGGTCAGCCACCGTTTCAAAAACATAGAGATCCTCGTCCTTGCCGAGAAACGCCTCCCACTCATCGCCCTCGTCGCGCCACCGCGGCGCCCATAGCGTGTAGAGGTCGCCCTTGGTCAGCCCAAGCCGGATCGGCACGATGTCAGCAGCCATGGCGCACAGAATAGCCACCGCGTTTGAGGGTGAGGCGTTCGCCGTCAGTAGGAACACAGCCGGAACCCGCGTTCGGCCCGATCTGGCTTTCCTGCGCGCGCGTACGATCTCCTGATGCACGGAGCGGTGACAGTCCATATCGAAGCTTCGCCACTGGACATCTGGAAGCTGGTCGCCGATGTCCGCAATACCGGCAAATTTTCGCCGGAGGTGTTCGATTCCGAATGGCTCGACGGAGTGACCGAGCCCGCCCTGGGGGCTCGATTCCGCGGTCATGTCAAGCGCAATGAGATCGGCCCCGTGTACTGGTCGACGTGCCGGGTGACGGCGTGCGAGCCGGGTAGAGAATTCGGTTTTGCCGTGTTGGTCGGCGACCGCGCTGTGAACAACTGGCACTACGCCTTCGCCCCTAGCGGTCGCGGAACCGACGTTACCGAGTCCTTCCGGACCATCGAATCGCCGGTCTTGCGGCCGCTGGAGTTCCTCTTCTACCTCCGCAAGCGACGGAACCTGCGTGATATGCGGACAACGCTCGAACGCATCAAGGCCGTCGTCGAAGCCTGATTTGTTCACGCGGTGGGTTGCCAGACCCCCTGAAAGCCTTGGCCTGCGTTGCCGGTTCGGGGCTTGCAAGAGCGCGAATAGCTCTCGGACACTGGCGGTTTCAGGGCTTCGCTCAGCTGACGTTCAAGGTGACCGTGGCAATCGGGCTGTCGACGGTCCCGTCGTTGACCTTGTAGGTGAAGGAGTCCTCACCGACGTAGTCGGTGTTGGGCTTGTAGGTGAACACGCGTTGGACGCCGTCGAAGAACAGTTCGCCGTGCGTGGTGCCGCTGATCAGCGTTGCGGTCAGGGTGTCGTTGTCGACGTCGGATGATCTGTTTTGCAGGCTGAAGCCGATGAAGCCGTTCTTGGGGAAGGGGATCGTGTCGTTGTTGATCACCGGCGCGTCGTTGACCGGAGTGACGGTGATGTTCACCGTCGTCGACGCCGATTTGTCGATGCCGTCGGAGACTTGGTAGCTGAAGGAGTCGGGGCCGTTGTAATTCAGCGACGGCGTGTAGGTGAACGAGCCATCAGGGTTGATTGCAAGAGTTCCGTGCGTTGGCGCGATCGCATCGGTGATGAGCAGCTGCTGGCCGTTGGCGTCGGTGTCGTTTGTGAGCAGTCCGGGGGCGGGGATGGTCAGCGTGGTGTCCTCGGCGGTGGTGTAGGCGTCGGTGTTGCCCACCGGGGGGGCGTTGTCGGGGTCGTCGACGGGGGTGATGGTGAAGTTCACTGTGATGGGCGCCGAGGTCACGGTGCCGTCGGACACTCGGTAGGTGAAGGAGTCGGTGCCGTTGTAGTTGGCCGTCGGCGTGTAGGTGAAGGCACCGTTCGACAAGACTTCGATCGTGCCATGCGACACCGAGGTGCGGTTGCTGATAGCCAGGGGGCCTTCGGCGTCAAAGTCGTTGGCGAGCAGCCCAGGGGCGGGGATGGTCAGCGTGGTGTCCTCGGCCAGGGTGTAGGAGTCGGAGGTGCCGACGGGGGCGTCGTTGACGGGGTTGACGGTGACGTTCACGGTGGTGACGTTGCTGTTCAGCGTCCCGTCGTTGGCCGTGTAGGTGAATGAGTCTGACCCGGAGTAGTTGGCCGCGGGGGTGTAGGTGAACGATCCGTTGGGGTTGAGCGTGACCGTCCCGTGCAGGGGATCGGCGACCTTCACGGCGGTCAACGGGTTGCCCTCGACATCGGTGTCGTTGCCCAGCACGCCGGCACCGGTGATGACGAGCGGGGTGTCCTCGTTGGTGCTGTACGCGTCGTCGGTCGCGGCTGGGGCGTCGTTGACCGCATTGACTGTGATGGTCACGGTGGCCGTGTCGCTGTCGAGGGTGCCGTCGTTGACCTTGTAGGTGAACGAGTCGGGCCCGTTGTAGTTGGCGGTGGGGCTGTACGTGAACGATCCGTTGGGGTTGAACGTGACGGTTCCGTGGGCGGGGTCGGTGACCTTCACGGCGGTCAACGGGTTGCCGTTGGGGTCGGTGTCGTTGGCCAGCACGCCGGCTCCGGCGATCACCAGCGTGGTGTCCTCGATGGCGGTGTAGGCGTCGTTGGCCGCGGTCGGCGCGACGTTGGCCGCATTGACCGTGATGTTCACGGTGGCGACGTTGCTGTCCAATGCGCCGTCGTTGACCTTGTAGGTGAACGAGTCGGGCCCGTTGTAGTTGGCCGTCGGGGTGTAGGTGAACGATCCGTTGGCGTTGAGCGTGACGGTTCCGTGGGCGGGGTCGGTGACCTTGACGGCGGTCAACGGGTTGTTCTCGGCGTCGGTGTCGTTGCCCAGCACGCCAGATCCGGTGACGACGAGGGCGGTGTCTTCGTTGGTGCTGTACGAGTCGTTGGTCGCGGCTGGGGCGTCGTTGACGGGGTCGACCGTGATGTTGACCGTGGCGACGTTGCTGTCGAGGGCGCCGTCGTTGACCTTGTAGGTGAACGAGTCGGGGCCGTTGTAGTTGGCGGTGGGGCTGTACGTGAACGATCCGTTGGGGTTGAACGTGACCGTCCCATGCGCGGGGTTGCTGACCTTCACGGCGGTCAACGGGTTGTTCTCGGTGTCGGTGTCGTTGCCCAGCACCCCGGGTCCGGTGACGACGAGCGCAGAGTCCTCGCTGGTCGAGTAGGCGTTGTTGACCGCCACCGGTGGGTTGTTGGCGGTCGCAGCCACCGTGACCTCGGTCACCTTTCCGGGTGCACCGACCCTCCCGCCTGCGACGTAAACGCGCTGGCCGTCGGGATGTGCCAATATTCCGACGCTGGACACGCTCGGGGAGCCGGCAATCAGGCTCAGCACCGCGGCGGATCTCGCGATGTCGAACACCTGTACCTGGGCGGCGTTTTGTTCTGCGACGTATAGGAGCGAGCCATCGGGACTGACCGCTAGAGCTACCCGAGTGCTGAAGCCGCCAAGGGGGATGGACGTAATGCCGTTGGTCGGATCGTTGTCGGTGTCGACAAGAGCGTTGGTCGCTGCGTCGATGACGCTCACCGAATGCGAGTTCAGGTTGAGGACGTAGACCCGGTCGCCGCTGACCGCGATCGAAATTGGCGAGGCGCCCACGGTGATGTTCGTGGTGCCGTTGGTCGGGTCGTCGTCGGTGTCGACGACCGTGTTGGTAGTCGTGTCGATCACCGCCACCTGGCCGGGACTGCTCTGGTTGCCGAGCAGCCCGACGTAGACGCGCCGACCGTCGGCGCTCGCCGCCATCGCGCGGGGACCGACCCCGACGGGGATGGTCTGTACCACGGTGTTCGTATAGGGGTTGATCACCTTTACATCGGAAGTGCCCGTCACGTATACACGCTGCCCGTTAGCCGTGTCCACGAATGTCACCCCCAACGCGTCGCCGCTGAACAATGTGGTCCCAGTGACGGTGTTGGTTTCGGTGTTGATTATTGTCACCGTTCCACTGCCGCTTACAGCGAGCCGTCTACCGTCCGGGCTGAGTGCCATGCCGAAAGAACCCCCGTTGACTGGGATGTTCTGGATCACGGTGTTGGTTTCGGTGTCGATCACCGCGACCGAGCTGGGCGAGCGTTGGGCGACGTAGAGGCGTGTGCCGTCGAGGCTGAGCACCATCCCGGCAGGACTTTCACCGGCGAGGTTGATGGTGTCGCTGACGGTGGCCTGGATGACCGTGACCGTGACAGTGGCGGTGGAAGCCCCGTTGAGGGTGTAGGTGAAGGTGTCGGTGCCGTTGAAGTCGGCGTCGGGGGTGTAGGTGACGCCGGTGCCTCCGGCAGTGATGACTGCGGTGCCGTGGGCGGGATCGGTGACGCTTTGCACTTGTTTGGCGCCACCGTCCACGTCGGTGTCGTTGGCCAGCACATTCAGCGTGGTCACTCTGTTCTGAGCGACGGTGGCGATGTCGTTGGCGGCGACTGGGGGGGAGTCGGCCGCGATGACAGTAACCGTGACGGTGGCGGTGGAGCCGCCGTTGAGGGTGTAGCTGAAGGTGTCGGTGCCGCTGAAGTTGGCGTCGGGGGTGTAGGTGATGGAGCTGCCGTCGGCGGCAGGGACTGTCGTGCCATTGGCGGGATCCGTGACCTCTACTACCGTTTTCAGTCCGGCGTCGATGTCGGTGTCGTTGGCCAACACCTGGATGACGGTGCCGGTGCTGTCCTCGGCGACGGTGGCGGCGTCGGGGATCGCGACCGGTGCGTCGTCGACGGCGGTGACGGTGATGGTGACGATGGCTTCGTTGCTGGTGGCGCCGTCGACATCGTTGACCCGGTACGTGAAGCTGTCGGACGTCACCTCGGTGCCGTTGGAGGCGTAGCTGACGGTGCCGTTGGGGTTGACGGTGACACTTCCGGCGGTGGGCTGTCCGGTGATGACGACCGTCGCCGGGTTGATACCGCCGTCGACGTCGGTGTCGTTGGCGGTGAGCGCGATGGTGGTGCTGGCGCCCTCGGCGACGGTTGCCGCGTCGTCCACCGCGACCGGCGGATCGTTGACGGGGATGGCGGTGGTCGAGGACATCAGGACTGTGTGACCCACGCCCGCGGCGACCTGCGTGTAGGTCACTCCGGCCGGGAGCGCCGGGATGTTCTCCCCGCCGGAGTCCGAGAAGTCGCCGCCGACACCGATGACGGTGCCGTCGGAGCGCAACAACACCGTGTAGTTGATGGCGACGTCGACTTGGGTGTAGGCGACCCCGGCTGGCGGCGCCGGGATGTTGAGCAGCCCGCCGAAGGTCTGGCCGATACCCACTGCGGTGCCGTCGGAGCGCAGCAGCACCGTGTTGCCGAAGACGCCGGCGGCCACCTGGGTGTACTTGACCCCGGTCGGCAGTGCCGGGATGTTGATCTGCCCGGAGCTGTTGCTGCCGACGCCCACGGCGGTGCCGTCGGAGCGCAGCAGCACTGTGTGGTAACCGGCGTTGCCACTGCCGCCGGCGGCAACCTGGGTGTATTCGACTCCCGTCGGCAGTTCGGGGATGGCGGGGCCGCCGATGGTGACGGCGGTGCCGTCGGAGCGCAGCAACACCGTGTGAGTCACGCTGGCCGCCACCTGGGTGTAGGTGACGCCGTCGGGCAGCTCCGGGATCGCGGGTCCGCCGAGGGTCACGGCGGTGCCGTCGGAGCGCAGCAACACCGTGTGATCGGCGCCGCCGTCGGAATCGAAGACCTTCGTGTAGGTGACGCCTTCCGGCAGCGGGGGGATGTTCGTCTGACCGTAATAGTTGAAACCGACGGCGACGGCGGTGCCGTCGGAGCGCAGCAACACGGTGTGAAGGCGGCCGGCACCCACCTCGGTATAGGTGACCCCGGCGGGCAGTGCCGGGATGTTGAGCTGACCGGCATTGTTCAGACCGACGGCGGTTACGTTGTTGGCGGTGCCGATGTCTCTGGTGTCGGTGGAACTGGTGCCGTGGGTATCGGTGACAGTGACGGTGACCGGCACGAGGGCGCCGGGATTGGCGGCCGCCCAGGTTGGGTCGGCGACCACCTGGAAGCCGCCGCCGGGCAGTGGGGTCACCGTGACCGGGATGGTGGCATCGGCGGCGGTCACCGTGGTCGATATCGCGTCGCCGTCGATATCACTCGCGGTCACCGACACGACCCAGGTGTTACCGACCCCCGGCGTGGACGTCACTTGCTCGATGACGGGGGCGGCCTCGTTTACGGCGGTGATGGTGACGGCGACGGTGGCGGTGGAGCCGCCGTTGAGGGTGTAGGTGAAGGTGTCGGGGGCGGTGGTGGTGAACGCGTCCGGGTTGGGTGTGTAGGTCAGCGTGGTGTCGGTGAAGGTGACGGTGCCTGCGGTGGGTTGGGTGACCGCGGTGATCTGTTTGGGGCCGGCGTCGGGGTCGGTGTCGTTGGCTAGTACGTCGATGGTGGCGGTGGGGCTGTCTTCGGTGATGGTGGCGGTGTCGTTGACTGCGACCGGGTTGTCGTCGACGGCGATGACGGTGAAGGTGACGGTGGCGGTGGAGCCGCCGTTGAGGGTGTAGGTGAAGGTGTCGGTGCCGTTGAAGTCGGCATCGGGGGTGTAGATGATGGCGGCGCCCTCGCCGATGACGGCAGCAGTGCCGTTGGTGGGCTGGGTGACTGCGGTGATTTCTTTGGGGCCGGCGTCGATGTCGGTGTCGTTGTACAGGGCGTCGAAGATGAAGGCGCTGTCTTCGTCTGTCGTGGGGAAATCCGGATTGGCCACCGGGTTGTCGTCGACTGCGGTGACGGTGACGGTGACGGTGGCGGTCGATTCGCCGTTGAGGGTGTAGGTGAAGGTGTCGGTGCCGTTGAAGTCGGCGTCGGGGGTGTAGGTGACCGTGGTGTCGGTGAAGGTCACCGAGCCGCCGGCGGGGTCGGTGACGCTCTGCACCTTGATGGGTCCGGCATCGGCGTCGGTGTCGTTGGCCAACACCTGGATCAGGGTGGGACCGCTGTCCTCGGCGACGCTGATCGGGCCGTCGTCGATGGCGGTTGGGGTGTCGTCGACGGGGGTGATGGTGATGGTGGCGTTGGTGGTGGAGGTGTGTCCGCCGCCGAAGGACAGACCATCGAGGCCGTGGACGTGCCAGGGGCTGGCTTCGTCGGAGACGGTGTAGCTGAAGCTGTCGGTGCCGGTGTAATTGGCGTTCGGGGTGTAGGTGAACGTGCTGTCCTCGTTGAGCACCACCGAGCCGTGGGCGGGTTGGGTGTAATCGGTCACGGTCAGCACGTCGCCGCCGGGCAGGCCGGCGACCGGGGCACTCACGTCGGCATCAATGTCGTTGGCCAGCACCGCAATATTCACGCCGGTGTCTTCAGAGGTGGTGATCGTATCGAGCACCGCGGTGGGAGACTTATTGAAGAAGCTGCGTTGCAGTTCGCGTTGCACCCACCCGAGCACGATGAACAGCATCATCGGCGGGGCGGGGGTGGCCGGGCCTGGCGAGAAGATTGACGTCAGAAGTGTGTTGATCGCGGTGATGGCGATGTTGGCCAGCGCCGCCGGCGCCCCTGATAGCGCGTCGATCAGATTGGCTGGCTGAGCGGTCAGCGGCGTGGGGGCTGGGGTGAGCGGCCCGGCGGTGGTGAACATCTGCGGTGCTGCGGGGTCTTCGACGGTCAACGTGCTCATCGTGCGGGCGCTGGGCTGCCCGACGCTGAACTGCCCGGCGTCCGCGTCACTGCCTTGGTCGGTGGGGCCGGTGGGATCCCCGATCAGGGTGCGGCCGTTGGTGTCGGCGGGTGGGAGTAGGTCGTCGGTCGGCGGCTCGGGTGTCACGACCGCGGTGTCGATAGCCGCGGCCGGCGGAGGGGTCTCCGCCTGCGTTACTGGCGTCTGGGGGGTTTGCACGATCGGGGTCGGGGTGGTGGCGCCCTGCTCGGCGTCCTCGCCTGGATCGGCGTCCTCGTCGCGGTCGGAGTCTTCGTCCAGACCGGATAGGTGCGCGCCGCCGGTGTTGGAGAAGTTCATCTCCGGCACTGTGGGCCCGGTGCCGGTCGTGGGGCCCTGTGCCGGCGCGCTGTCCGGAGTGGTCTGCGGCACAGCGGTATTGATGACGGTGTCGGCGGGACCGGACGGATCGTTTGATGGGGCATCGGCAGAGTCATTGGCAGTGTCTGGCGCGTTGTCCGAGGATTGCGTACCGTCCTCGGCCCATGCCACCGCTGGGCTGCCGATGCCGAATCCGGTCGCCGCTGCGACCCCGACACCCAACGCCACGGCCAACGCACCAACCCGACCGATATACATCGCATGACCCATGTCAGCATCCCTGACGACCCAGAGGTCGCCGCGAAACCAGGGTCGATGAGGTTTCGGTCGGTGCCAGCCCGATCGCGTCGCCAGTAAAGGAGACAGCAAATTAACTGTGCCGTCAAAGCCTAGCCGAAACCCGCGTCCTTCGGGGCAAGATTGGCCTTGGCGCCGTCTTCGCGACCTCGCCGAGGCACTCGCACGCGGCGGGGCCAGTCATCGCGGCCACGCCGCCGGTAGCAAGACGATGCCCTGGACGCGTCGTCACGCCGTCGGCCGCCAGAAGCCCTGGAAGCCCTGACCGGCATTCGTGGCCCGGATCGGCGACAGTTGCACCGGGTCGCCGGCCTCGACCATCTGGCCGTTGCCGACGATCATCGCGACATGGCCATCCCACACGGCGAGGTCGCCCGGCCGCAAATTGCCTGCCGCGACAGGCGCTCCCACGTCTTGCTCCTGTGCCAGTCGCGGAAGACTCAGTCCCGCTTCGGAATACGCCCACTGGGTGAGTCCGCTGCAGTCCAAACCGATTCCCGGCGTCGTGCCGCCCCAGTCGTACGGCACTCCCAGCTGCGTCAGAGCATGGCGGACAGCGCTGGCCGCCGTCGCATTCGGCGCCGTGGCGGTGCTGCCATCGGGGAGCCGGATCGCGACGCCGTCGCCGAAGACACCGGCTTCCGGTAACGATGCCGGCGGATCCGGCTTGAACAGCGAAGCCAGATCACCGAAACCCGAACCCGAGGTGTCACCGGACAAGGGGCTCATCGGCGCAGCTCCGCCCATTCCCGAGCCCATCGACGGCATTGCCGACCCGATCCCGGACGGTGCCGTTGATGCCGCTGGCGGAGCCGACGGGCGGGCCAGTGCCGAGGCGTGCTCGTCCAGCTCGGCCTGAAGTTCCTCGACCACTGAGAGGGCGTCGGCGAGCGACCGCTGCGCCTCGGCCCGCAGCGCCGCGACGACCTCGGGTGAATCCAGGAACGGCTCCAGGGCTGCGGCGCGCGATTCGAAGTCCTCGATGATGTCGCGCAGCCGCTCATGCGCGCGTGTCACTGCGGCCCCGGCGGTGCTTGCCACCGCATTCATCCGGTCGGCACGATCGGCCAAGCTGTCGATGGCCGACTGCGTCCTCGCCATGAAGGCAGCTGCCCCGTCGGCGCCCGCCCCGGTCCATTCGGTCTGACGCCACGACCGTCTGGTCGCCGCCGATATGTCGGAAAGCGCGTCTCGCGCCCGGGCCAGTGCCGCGACTGGCTCGGCAGCAGTATCTCCGGACCATCCCGGACCGACCATCGACTGCACCGCTCGCAGTGGTGCCGTCAGCGCAGCGACCAGAGCGCCGGTCATGGTCAGGCGTCCGCGATGCGGGTGCCCGCGGTGCTGTCGGCCGAGTCGTAAGCGGACGCAACGGCGTACGCCGCGGCATCCGACGCCCACAGTCGCTCGCTGAGTGTGGCGGCCGCGCGGGATCCGTCGGCCACGGCCTCGGTCAGGGCGGACAGGAAGCCGGCGCCGACGGGTCCCAGAGACCGTCCGGATGCCGCAATCGGCAGCGAAGACAGCGTGGCGGCAACGTCGGCGAGGTCGTCGGCGTGAGCTGAGTTGGCGGATCCCAGCGCACGTATCGCATCGGTATCGGCGAACATGCGCTTATGACGGCCTCCGGGCCCGATCGGTTCCACTAATGTGCGCGCATGGACGTTCGTGTCATCGACCATCCGCTCGCCGCGGCGAGGCTGACCACGCTGCGCGACGCCAATACCGACAACGCGGCGTTCCGGGCGGCGCTGCGCGACCTCACCCTGATGTTGGTCTACGAGGCCACCCGTGACTCCGCCACCGAAACCGTCACGGTCCGCACCCCGCTCGCGGAGACCACCGGGCACCGGCTGGCCAATCCGCCGCTGCTCGTCCCCGTCCTGCGAGCCGGCCTCGGCATGGTCGACCAGGCACACGCGTTGATCCCGGAGGCGCGTGTCGGCTTCGTCGGCGTCGCTCGCGACGAGACAACACACCAACCCACACCGTATTTGGAGTCGCTGCCCGACGATCTGAGCACCCAACCTGTCATCGTGCTAGACCCGATGCTGGCCACCGGTGGTTCGATGGCCCACACGATCAAACTGCTACAGGCCCGCAATGTGGTTGATGTGACGGCCATCTGCGTCGTGGTCGCACCCGAGGGCCTCGCGGCGCTGGAAAGCGTGGCCCCGGATCTGCGTCTGTTCACCGCGACGATCGACGAACGACTCAACGACATCGCCTATATCGTTCCCGGCCTCGGCGACGCGGGGGACCGACAGTTCGGGCCGCGTTAGCCGCCTACGGGCTGCGCGCCGAACCGTGAGGATTAGCGGAAAGCCTTTACCGTCGGTCACTAAACAATTGGCTATAAAGTCGTAATCTTTCCCACGTTTGGGAATTCTGACCCAGCGCTGCGGCATCTCGAATTTCGTGCTATTTCGCTTTGCTAAAAATCCGTTATGACGTCTCTTGCGGTAGCTGCGTCATGCTGGACCCGCTATGAGGACATGTTTGCGTGACAGCCGTACTGCTTGGCCGCGGCTGACATCGGTTGCGGCGATAGCATGCGGTCAAGCGGCGATAAATCGAAACTGCCAGTAACCAATGGCAATATTCTTGCACGTAAATAAGGGATTGCCGCGAGGCTTTCCTGGCGCATCGGTATTGCATCGATTTCCTGGCCTGGCTAACCTTGGTCCGCGCGTGAGGTGCTGAGGGGTGTCACCCACGGCGTCCCGGCGGTCGAGTTGAGTTCGTCACAGCGCAGTGCGGCAAGACTGGCTAACTGTTAGCCTCCGCGCATAGCAATGAATTTGTCTGACTCGCAGTTTCTGTTCAGAAACGAGACGCGGTAACGGCGTAGCCAGCTAGTGACTAAATCGGTAGGGGAATGCGTTGCTGAAAGTGTGCAGATGCGTCGATTTTGCACAGGGCGCCGGCGTAGTGGTCGACCGTGTCGCGGTCGCGCCGTGAGTGCCGAGATGGAGCTCATGACCATGTTCAACAGCGAACTCGTCGACATCGTCTGTATCGGATCGGGCAGTGCCGGCCTGGCTGCGGCCATCGCGGCGGCGGATGAGGGCCTATCCGTGTTCGTGGCGGAGCCGCGTCGACGGTTGTCGCAGGCGGTCGACGCCGACGCCGAATCGTGGGTCACCGTGATCCAGCGGCATTGGGGCGTCGAGGAGTTCGACGGACCGACGGCCGGCTACCTCCATGAGCTCACCCATGACCTGGGATCGCCACGCCGATCACATGCGCAGGGTCACCTGCCGATCGGTTCCGTCGAATCGTTCGAGGATGCGAGCATCGACCGGTATGGGGCCGTCCCGCCGTTCCGTGGCAGCGAGATGGGGCTGTGGGCGCGCGACTGCCTGACTTCGCCGTACGGCCTTATTTTCAGCCGGTTGTCACCGCTTTCGATGTCCGAGGTGCGGATGCAGGACGGCACGATGATCAGAGCCCGTGCCATCGCGGAGATCCCGCCGTCTCGCCGATCTGGGATGACGCTTCGTCATTGGTTGCGAGACATGGCAAAGGAGCGAGGGGTCAGGATCCACGGGTCGAGCGCCATCCAGCGTCTGCTCTTCAGCGAGGGCCAGCCCGTCGGCGCCGTGCTCGAGACCCCTGACGGCATCCGCCACGTCCGGGCAAGCAGCGGTGTGCTGCTCGGCACCAGTAACTCGATGGCCGACGACCTGCTCGTCAGGCACCCGGAGTCTGTCCTGCGCGATGGCCGGCTGTCCCTGGTGAGCAGGAACGCAAGTCGATTCGCCCGATTGGAACTGCTGACCACCGCGGAGAGTATGAGTCTCTGCGCACAGCAGAGTCAGCTGGCGTGACCTGACCAGCGGTTCACCACCGCTGCGCCTGATGCCTCAGCTGTGCGGCCAGCGCTTCGGCACGTGAGCGCGCCTCACCAAGATCGTGGACGTCGCCGCAGCGAACTTCGATGTAGCACTTCACTTTCGGCTCCGTTCCCGACGGCCGCACGACGACCCGGATCGTGGTCGGTCCGTCCTCGCTCGAGAGGACCACCGCGTCGGTGCGCAGCGGCTCGGTCGCGTGCCGGAGATCGGTGAGCGTCACGTCGAATCCTGCGAGTACGTCCGGTGGCGCCGTGCGTAGCCGGTCCATCACTGCTTCGGCCTCACCGGAATTCGCGACCTGTCGCGACACCGTGGTCGTGGTGTGCACTCCGTGGCGGCGGGCCAACTCATCGAGCGCATCGAGCAGCGTGTGACCGCGATGCCGGAGTGCGACCACCAGATCACATATCAGTACCGCAGCGCTGATGCCGTCCTTGTCGCGTACGGATGCGGGATCTACGCAGTGCCCGATCGCCTCTTCGTACGCGTAGACCAGCGTGCAGGCCGGCAGGTCGTGGTCGGCGCGCACCAGCCATTTGAACCCGGTCAACGTCTCCACATGGCATGCGCCGTGCCCGGCGGCGATGGCCGCGAGCATTCGCGACGACACCACCGAGTTCGCCACCACAGTGGCCGCCATGACGGGGCCGGGTTCGATCTGGGAGAGGATGTAATCGCCTAGCAACCAACCAGTTTCGTCGCCGGTGAGCATCCGCCAACCGTCGGGTGTGGGTACGCCGACCGCGCATCGGTCCGCATCGGGATCCAGCGCGACCGCGATGTCGGCGTCGATGTCGGCGGCCAGTTTCAGCAGAGCGTCCACGGCGCCCGGTTCTTCGGGGTTGGGTAGCGCCACCGTGGGGAAGTCTGGATCGGGGGCGAACTGACTGTCGACGACGTGCACGTCGTCGAAGCCGGCACGAACCATCGCGTCGAGCACGAACTCCCCGCCGACACCGTGCAACGGCGTGAGCGCTAGTCGCATCGATCCGTGGGTGTGTCGCACCTGGGCCGCGCGTTCGACATAGCGCTGAACGACGTCGACGCCCGAGGGGGTGACCGCCTGCCGGCGAATCTGGTCGGCGTGCGGGGCGTCGGCCATCGCCTGCTCGATCTCCCGGTCGACCGGTGGCACGATGGGGAACCCGTCGTCGAAGTAGACCTTGTAACCGTTGTCGGTCGGCGGATTGTGTGACGCCGTGATCTGGATGCCCGCGACCGCACCGCCGTGCCGCACGGCGAACGCGACGATCGGAGTGGGCACCGCGGTGAACATCAACTGCGGGGAAAACCCATGAGCGGCAAGCACTTCAGCGGCGGCAAGGGCGAAATCGTCAGAGCCGTGCCTGGCGTCACGGCCGACCACGACCTCGTGGCCCTGCAGGCCGCGGTTGGTGAGCACCTTGGCCAGAGCCCAGGTGGCGCGCAGCACAACCGCGAGGTTCATTCCGTTCGGTCCGCCGCGCAAGGGCCCGCGCAGTCCGGCGGTCCCGAACGTCAGGGGATGTGCGAACCGCTCGTCGAGATCGGCGTCGGTGCATTCGAGAAGTTCGGCGACGGTCCTCGGGTCGGGATCGTGAGCGATCCACTCCTGCGCGGCGGTCGAGGTCCACTGTCGCGCTGTCATTCGTTCAGTGTGCCCACTTTGGAGTCGGCGTATGCGAGCTTGCGCAGTACCGGCGCCACGAGCATCACCAGGTCGAACTCGAGCTCCGAGAGATTGTCGCGCATGGTCGCGTGGAGCCACGCGTCGCGCTCGGCGCGGTCGGCCTCGAGTAGTTCGGCGCCTGCGGCGGTGATCTCGATGAGCTGGCGGCGGCGATCGACCTCGTCGGGCCTGCGCGCGATCAGCTCACGGCTCTCCAGCGCGTTGATGCTGTCCGTCAGCGACTGCACCCGGACGCCCAGCCGGACGCCCAGCTCGGCCGGGGTGGTCACACCGGCGCGGCTCACCTCTGCGAGCAGTTGCATCTGGCTGAGGGTCAGCCCGTGATCCGGGCGGTGGCGGCGCATCTGCTGATTGACGGCGACGATCGATTCCCGCAGCTCGGTGGCAGCAGATCTGCGTGCGGGCTCAGCATCGTCCATATACAAGTTATACCTTGGTAATTAGCGATAGTCGACGACAGTAGTCGCAGTTTGCATCGTGAGTTTACTAAGAGGATACTTGTAATCAATGGTGATAAGAACGTTGCCCAGATGGTCGCTGCTGGTAGCGGTGACCGTCGCTGTCACCTACCCGCTGACCCTGGTTGGGGTGCCGTCGGCAGCGCTGTTCGCCGCGCTTGCCGTCGGCATCGCATTGGCGCTTTCGTCCCTGGCCCCCACCCGGGTACCCCGGCCGGCGGGTATCGCTGCGCAGGGCGTACTCGGCGTCTACATCGGCACGATGGTCGACCAGAACGCCGTCCACGCGCTCGGTCCACACTGGCCGATCGTCATCGCCGTTGCGGTCGCCACTCTGTTGCTCAGCGTCGTGTGTGGTGCGCTGCTGTCGTTGCACCGCGATGTCACTCCACTGACGGGGTCACTGGCGCTTGTGGCAGGCGGCGCGTCCGGACTGGTGGCGATCGCCCGTGAGCTCGGCGGTGACGACCGCGTCGTGTCGGTGGTGCAATACCTGCGGGTGGCGTTGGTGACGGCGTCGATGCCCGTGGTGGTGACGCTGGTCTATCACGCCGACAAGTCGCATCCCGGCGCGGTGATGACCCAATCCGACTCCGCTCCTTGGTATCTGAGCATCGGCATGCTCATCGCACTCGTCCTGGTCGGTGCCACCGTCGGCAAGCTGATCCGGCTGCCCGGCGCGGGTCTGCTGGGGCCTCTGGCGCTGACGGTGCTCCTCGAGGTGACTGGCCTGGACTTCGGCTTGTCAGTGCCGATGGTGCTGGTGCAGCTGGCCTATGCGTTGATCGGGTGGCAGGCCGGACTGGCGTTCACCCGCGATGCGATGCGCGCGGTCGGACGCCTACTGCCGACGGCGATCGGCTTGATTGTCGTGCTCAGCGTCGCGACGGCCGGGCTGGGCGTCGTGTTGGCGCACTTCGCCGGACTCACCCCCCTCGAGGGTTACCTGGCCACCAGTCCCGGCGGCGTCTACGCCGTATTGGCCACCGCCGTCGAGACGGGATCCAACGTCACGTTCATCATCGCCGCGCAGGTGGTGCGGATCCTGCTGATGCTGTTCGCCGCGCCGCTGCTGGCCCGCAGCATGGTGTGGCTGAACTCCCGACTCACCCGTCAGAGCCGGGCGATGACCCCGGCGAGCAGGGAACCCATCAGCGTCGCGGACTGACGGCCCGCCGCCAACACTTCGTCGTGGCTCAGCGGCTGACCCGTCATTCCCGCCGCGAGGTTGGTCACCAGCGACACCGCCAGGACCTGTGCGCCGGCGGCGCGCGCAGCGACGGTCTCGTGCACCGTCGACATGCCGACAAGGTCCGCCCCGAGCGTGCGCAGCATCCGGATCTCGGCCGGCGTCTCGTACTGGGGTCCGTTCAAACCGGCATAAACGCCCTCGGCGAGCGCCGGGTCGATCTCGCGGGCGACGGCGCGCAGCCTGGGGGAATAGGCGTCGACCATATCGACGAAATGTGCCCCGATCAGCGGTGACCGGCCCGTCAGATTGAGGTGGTCGCTGATCAGCACCGGTTGTCCGACGGCGAAATCCTCACGCAGGCTGCCCGCCGCGTTGGTCAGCACGATCGTGCGCGCACCGGCCGCGCACGCCGCGCGCACCGGATGGACGACGTGGCGCAGATCGTGGCCCTCGTAGGCGTGAATTCTGCCGACGAACACCAGCACCCGACGGTCACCGATGTGCAGCGAGAGCATCTGGCCGCCGTGTCCCTCGGCCGTGGGTGGAGTGAATCCGGTCAACTCGGCGACCGGTACCACCGCGACCGGGTCGCCGAGTTCGTCGACCGCGGGAGCCCAGCCCGAACCCAAGACAATCGCGACGTCGTGCTGTTCGACGCCGGTGCGCGCGCGGATCTGTGCCGCCGACTCGGCGGCAACCGCATCCGGCGTCGTCACGGTGGGCAGCTTAACCGTCGAATCGGCACTCAATAGGTGCAGTGAGATACTTCGAGGATGCCCAGAGCCACCGCGTCGAGTTGCGTCGAGGACGCGGTCAACCGACGCCGCAGTGATCTGGTCGAGCTGTCGCATTCGATTCATGCCGAACCCGAACTCGCGTTCGCCGAACACCGCAGCTGCGCGAAGACGCAGGCGCTGGTCGCCGACTTCGGTTTCGAGATCACGAAGGGGCTCGGCGGCCTGGACACCGCCTTCAGGGCCGACTACGGCAGTGGCCCGTTGGTCATCGGGATCTGCGCCGAGTACGACGCGCTGCCCGGCATCGGACATGCCTGCGGCCACAACATCATTGCCGCATCGGCGGTCGGCACGGCGCTGGCGCTGGCCGAGGTGGCTGATGAGCTCGGGTTGACGGTGGCGCTGCTCGGGACTCCCGCCGAGGAGGCCGGCGGCGGGAAAGTGTTGCTGCTCAACGCGGGAGCGTTCGACGACATCGTCGCCACCGTGATGCTGCACCCCGGTCCGCTGGACATCGCGGCCGCGCGTTCGCTGGCGCTCTCTCAGGTCGCCGTCGACTACCGCGGGCGAGAATCGCACGCTGCCGTGGCGCCGTACCTGGGCATCAACGCCGTCGACGCGATCACCGTCTCGCAGGTCGCGATAGGGCTGCTGCGTCAGCAGCTCGCGCCCGGCCAGATGATGCACGGCATCGTCACCGACGGCGGACAGGCCACCAACATCATTCCGGGCTACGCCCAGATGCAGTACACGATGCGGGCCAACGATGCCGCGTCGCTGCGTGAACTCGAGCAGCGGATGTCCGACTGCTTCCTCGCCGGTGCCGTCGCGACGGGCTGTGACTACACGGTGGCGGAGACCGAGCCGCCCTACGACGAGTTGGCCCCCGATTCGTGGCTCGCCGACACCTTCCGCGACGAGATGGTGCGGGTGGGCCGCACGCCGGTGCCGGCCGAGGTCGAAGCGGCTTTCCCGCTGGGCAGCACCGACATGGGCAACGTCACCCAGGTGATGCCCGGTATTCATCCGATCGTCGGGATCGACGCGGGCGGTGCGTCGGTGCATCAACCGGCGTTCGCAGCGGCGGCGGCCGGGCCCACCGCGGACGCAGCGGTGGTCGAGGGTGCGATCATGCTGGCTCGTACGGTGGTCAGGCTCGCCGAGACAGCGGCCGAAAGAGATCGCGTGCTCGAGCTGAAGGCGAGGCGAGCGGCATGAGTCTGCGCGACGCAACCGAACTCTGGCTCGACGCCCACTACCCGGACCTGGTCGCATGGCGCCGCCACATGCACGCCCACCCCGAGTTGGGGCGTCAGGAGTTCGCGACCACCCAGTTCGTCGCCTCGCATCTGGCCGACGCGGGTCTCAACCCGAAGGTGCTGCCCGGCGGCACGGGTCTGACGTGTGACTTCGGACCCGAGCACGGGCCCAGGATTGCATTGCGTGCCGATATGGACGCGCTGCCGATGGCCGAGCGCACCGGCGCTCCTTACGCATCGGTGGTGCCCAACGTCACTCACGCCTGCGGTCACGACGCGCACACCTCGATCCTGTTGGGCACCGCCCTGGCGCTGGCGTCGGTGCCGGAGCTACCCGTCGGTGTGCGGCTGATCTTCCAGGCCGCCGAGGAGCTGATGCCGGGCGGCGCGGTCGACGCCATCGCAGCGGGAGCGTTGTCGGGGGTGTCGCGCATCTTCGCGCTGCACTGTGATCCGCGGCTGGCCGTCGGCAAGGTCGCGGTTCGGCCCGGTCCGATCACCTCGGCCGCCGATCAGCTCGAGGTGACGCTGCACTCGCCCGGCGGGCACACGTCGCGACCGCACCTGACCGGCGACCTGGTCTACGGAATAGGCACCCTGATCACGGGCGTGCCGGGGATCCTGTCCCGGCGCATAGATCCGCGCAACAGCACGGTGATGGTGTGGGGTGCGGTCAATTCGGGCACCGCGGCCAACGCGATTCCGCAGACGGGCACCCTGGCGGGCACCATCCGCACGGCCAGCCGGGATACTTGGGAAACGCTGGAAGACATTGTGCGCGAGGCGATTACGGCGTTGCTGTCACCGTTGAACATCGATCACACCGTGCAGTACCGGCGTGGAGTGCCGCCGGTGGTCAACGAGGAGATCTCGACACGCATCGTCACCCATGCGATCGAGGCGATCGGCCCCGAGGTGCTGTGCGACACCCGCCAGTCCGGTGGCGGCGAGGACTTCTCGTGGTACCTCGAGGAAGTGCCCGGTGCGATGGCGAGGCTGGGGGTGTGGTCGGGTCGCGGGCCGCAACTGGATCTACACCAGCCGACCTTCGACCTCGACGAACGCGCGATGGCGGTCGGGGTGCGGTTCCTGGTCAACATCGTCGACCAGGCCGCGCAGTTCTAGCTTCAACCCATCTGTCGCGAGCGGCCGTGTTTGTACGGCGACACGCGGGTAACCGCGTGCATTTCGGGGTCGCTCATCCCCTGTCACTGTCCACAAATCCCGACCCATCCACAGATGGTCGTCAGGCCCTGCTGGACGAGCGTGCGCTATCCGATGCTGTTGACTCATGGATCCAGAACTTCAGCTGCTGTTCGATAGGCAACGGGGCGTAGCGACGAGTCGTCAGATCCTGACGTACATGACCAGGCGTGCATTCGAGTCTGCAGTGGATTCCGGTGCCCTGGAGCGGATTTGGCAGGGCATCTATTGCCTCGGTGAACCGGACGACGGTCTCCGCCTACGCGGACTCGATCTGTCCTGTGGAACCACGGTCGCCACCTGTCTCGGCACCGCCGCGGCGATGTACGGCTTCGACACCGAAGACCCGGCCGACCTTCATGTGCTCAATCCGCCGAATTCGCACCTGAGATCGGCCGATGGACTGGTGGTGCATCGCCGTGATGGTGCGCCGCTGACGACGATTGACGGCCGTCCGGCTACGGCCCCCGCTTGGACGGCGGTCGAAGTGGCGCGCTCACTGTGGCGGCCGCGTGCCTTAGCGACGCTGGATGCCGCGCTGCGCAGCGGTACATGCACGCGGCCAGAGATGTGGCGAGCAGCACTTGCTCAGGCGGGGCGCCGAGGCGTCGTTGCCGTCCGGGACCTGATCCCGCTGGCTGACGGGCGCGCGGAGTCGCCGATGGAGAGCGAGGCGCGGTTGGCGATGATCGACGGTGGCCTGCCCATTCCCGAGGTGCAATACGAGATCATCGACGGAAACGGCGGGCTCAGACGAGTAGATTTCGCTTGGCCGAAGGAGCGAATTGCCGTCGAATACGACGGTCTCGATTGGCACAGCGGACCCGACGCCATGCGCCGCGACCGCAGGCGCACAGCCGCGCTGCAGGATGTCGGTTGGACGGTGATCGCGATCGTCTTCGAGGATGTGCGGTATCGCAGCAAGGAGTTCGTCGCTCGTATCGATGCGCAGTTGCGGCGCGCTCAGGCCGCGTGAGGGACCGCAAAATGGACGCAAATCACGGCGTGTCGGCGTACAAACACGGCCGTCCCCTGCTTGCGCGGGGGCCCACGCGCAGCAGGAGGTTCTAGGTGGTGCCCGGACCGATGTTACGAGCCGGGCGGGTGCGTAGACTGTGCACGTATTCCTCTGGCGCGCCGGCAATTTCAGCGGCATCGGCCATCACGCCGATATAGCGCGCCGAGGGCAGGCCGCCCTCCCATGCGTCGACCACGTACAGCCACGCGAGCACCGGCTCGAAACTGGTGTCCGACGCGGTGCGATGCACCCGGCACCGGATCTTCTTGTGGATGCCCAGCTCCGAGCCCTCCCAGCGGTCGAGGTTCTGCTCGTCGTCCTTGGTCATGTCGTAGAGCACGACGAACACGCTCGACGTGGGATCCTCGACGACAGTCGCCAGCGCGCCTTCCCAGCCGATGTCCTCGCCGCCGAACGTCAGCCGCCAGCCGTGCAGCCACCCGGTGCCGGCCATCGGTGAATGAGGGGCCCGCTCCTGCATCTGCTCTGGATGCATGTTGGAGCCGTAGGCGGCGTAGAGCGGCACCAGGAAACTCTAAGGCTTGCGGGCCCGGCTTTGCCGACAGGCTGGGCGATCGACCGTCGGCTTGGCTAGCGTTGAGCCCGTGGCAACGCGCATCGTCATCATCGGCGGCGGCCCCGCCGGCTATGAGGCCGCACTGGTGGCCGCCGCTCGCGGACCCGAGGTCGCCGAGGTCACCGTGGTCGACACCGACGGAATCGGCGGTGCCTGCGTGCTCTGGGACTGTGTCCCGTCCAAGACGTTCATCGCCTCCACCGGCGTGCGTACCGAGCTGCGTCGCGCCTCTGGCCTCGGGTTCGACATCGCGATCGAGGACGCCAAGATCTCGCTGGACCAGATCCACAACCGCGTCAAGACCCTGGCGAAGTCGCAATCCGCCGACATCGGTCATCAGCTGTTGCGCGAGGGCGTCACCGTCGTCCACGGACGCGGCGAGTTGGTCGACGACACCTCGGGCATGGCCCACCACCGGGTCAAGGTCACCACGGCAGGCGGTCGGGTCGGCACCCTCAAGGCCGACGTGGTGCTGATCGCGACGGGGGCCAGCCCGCGGGTGCTGCCGAACGCGAAGCCCGACGGTGAGCGGATCCTGAACTGGCGTCAGCTCTACGACCTCACCGAACTGCCCGAGCATCTGATCATCGTCGGGTCCGGTGTCACGGGAGCTGAGTTCTGCAACGCCTACACCGAACTCGGCGTGCAGGTGACCGTGGTCGCCAGCCGCGACCAGATCCTGCCGCACGAGGACCGCGACGCGGCGGCTGTGCTCGAAGAAGCTTTCGCCGATCGCGGCGTGAAGCTGGTCAAGAACGCCCGCGCCGAATCGGTGACCCGAACCGCCGACGGCGTGCTGGTCACAATGGCCGACGGCAGAACCGTCGAGGGCAGCCATGCGCTGATGACGGTCGGCTCGGTGCCCAACACCTCGGGCCTGGGGCTGGAGAACGTCGGTATCGAGCTGGATTCTGGCAACTATCTGAAGGTCGACCGGGTGTCGCGCACGTCGGCGTCGGGGATCTATGCGGCGGGCGACTGCACCGGTCTCCTGCCGCTCGCCTCGGTGGCCGCCATGCAAGGGCGCATCGCGATGTATCACGCCCTGGGTGAGGGAGTGACGCCGATCCGGCTTCGCACCGTCTCCGCGGCGGTGTTCACCAGGCCCGAGATCGCCGCGGTCGGGGTGCCGCAGACGGCGATCGACAGCGGAAACGTGCCCGCGCGGACACTGATGCTGCCGCTCAACACCAACGCCAGGGCCAAGATGTCGCTGCTGCGGCTGGGCTTCGTCAAGATCTTCTGCCGCCCCGCCACAGGCGTCGTCATCGGCGGCGTGGTCGTCGCCCCGATTGCCTCAGAACTGATCCTGCCGATCGCGCTGGCGGTGCAGAACAACCTCTCGGTGACCGACCTGGCCCAAACGCTGTCGGTATACCCGTCACTGTCCGGGTCGATCGTGGAGGCGGCACGAAGGTTGATGGCGCACGACGATCTGGACTGAGCCCACGTAACCTGGGACAGGGCGAACGTACCGACCAGTAACTAGGAGCCGTTTCAGTGAGCGACCCGATCCCCGCGAACGGGCAGACACTGCTGAGTCCGGAGCAGCGCGCAGAGGCCTGGGAGCGCCTCGGCAGCGAGCAGTTCGACGTCGTGGTCGTCGGTGGTGGGGTGGTCGGCGCGGGTGCCGCCCTGGATGCGGCGACGCGCGGCCTCAAAGTGGCCCTCGTCGAGGCGCGCGACTTCGCGTCCGGCACGTCGAGCCGCTCGTCGAAGATGTTTCACGGCGGCCTGCGCTACCTCGAGCAGCTGGAGTTCGGGCTGGTTCGCGAGGCGCTGCACGAACGTGAGCTCTCGCTCACCACACTGGCACCGCATCTCGTCAAGCCGCTGCCGTTTATGTTCCCGCTGACCAATCGGGTGTGGGAGCGGCCCTACATCGCGGCGGGGATCTTCCTCTACGACCAGTTGGGCGGCGCGAAATCCGTTCCGGCGCAGAAGCATCTGACGAAATCTGGCGCACTGCGGTTGGCGCCAGGGCTGAAGCGGTCGTCGCTGATCGGCGGTATTCGCTACTACGACACCGTCGTTGACGACGCGCGCCACACCATGACGGTGGCGCGTACTGCGGCGCACTACGGAGCGGTGGTGCGGACCTCGACGCAGGTCGTGTCGTTGCTGCGCGAGGGCGACAGGGTCGTCGGGGTCGAGGTGCGGGACTCCGAGAATGGCCACGTGACAGAAGTGCGGGGTCACGTGGTGGTGAACGCCACCGGTGTGTGGACCGACGAGATCCAGGCGTTGTCGAAGCAGCGCGGGCGTTTTCGGGTGCGGGCGTCCAAGGGTGTGCACATCGTCGTTCCGCGCGACCGCATCGTGAGCGAGGTGGCGATCATTCTGCGCACCGAGCAGTCGGTGCTGTTCGTCATTCCGTGGGGCACGCACTGGATCATCGGCACCACCGACACCGACTGGAATCTCGACCTGGCCCATCCGGCGGCGACCAAGGCGGACATCGACTACATCCTCGAAACCGTCAACACGGTGCTCGCGACGCCGTTGACACACGACGACATCGACGGCGTGTACGCCGGTCTGCGTCCGCTGCTGGCAGGTGAGAGCGAGGAGACGTCCAAACTCTCGCGCGAGCACGCGGTGGCGGTTCCCGCGCCCGGCCTGGTGGCGATCGCCGGCGGCAAGTACACCACCTACCGGGTCATGGCCGCCGATGCCATCGACGCTGCGGCCGAATACGTTCCGGCCCGGGTGGCGCCGTCGATCACCGAGAAGGTGCCGCTGATGGGCGCCGACGGCTACTTCGCGCTCATCAACCAGACCGAACACGTCGGGGTGCATTACAAGTTGCATCCCTATCGGGTGCGGCATCTGCTCGACCGGTACGGCTCGCTGATCGGTGAGGTACTGCAGATGGCTGAGGGCCGGCCCGATCTGCTGACGCCGATCACCGAGGCCCCGGTGTATCTGAAGGTGGAGGCGTGGTACGCGGTCGCGGCCGAAGGAGCGCTGCATCTGGAGGACATCCTGGCGCGGCGGATGCGCATCTCGATCGAGTACCCGCACCGCGGCGTGGACTGCGCGCGCGAAGTCGCCGAAGTGGTTGCGCCCGTGCTGGGTTGGAGTGACGACGACATCGACCGCGAGGTGACGACCTACCTGGCGCGGGTCGAGGCCGAGGTGCGCAGCCAGCAGGAACCCGACGATGAATCCGCCGACGCTCTGCGGGCCGCCGCGCCGGAGGCGCGCGCCGAAATTCTCGAACCGGTACCGCTCAATTGAGGCGTCCCGCACCGTTGCCGGTCCGCGACGGACTCGGCCCGGCACGGGTGCGATTGCGGGGCGGATCGGTGCTCGTCGAGTTGGCCTCGCGGTTCGGGGAAGCGGCTGCGGAGAAGATTCGTAGCGGGGAAGTGGTGACGGCCGACGGCAGCGTCGTCGGGCTTGGGACCATTCTGCCGCCAGGCGCCTTCGTCTACCTGTATCGCGAACTGGGCGAAGAGGTTCCGGTGCCGTTCGACATGCCGGTCCTGTATCGCGACGATGACATCGTCGTGGTCGACAAACCGCACTTCCTTGCGACGATGCCGCGGGGCAGGCACGTCGCGCAGACGGCGCTGGTGCGCTTGCGCCGTGAACTAGACCTGCCTGAGTTGTCGCCGGCGCACCGATTGGACCGGTTGACGGCGGGCGTGCTGTTGTTCACGGTGCGGCGCGAGGTGCGCGGCGCGTATCAAACGATGTTCGCGCGGGGGCTCGTCGATAAGACGTATCTAGCGAGGGCGGCGGTGTCGTCGCGGGAACTCCCAGTGGTCCTGCGCAGCCGGATCGTCAAGCGACGCGGACAGTTACAGGCGTTCGAGGAGCCGGGCGAGCCGAATGCCGAAACCCTGATCGAGCATCTCGGCGACGGGTTGTACCGGTTGACGCCGCGCACCGGACGTACGCATCAGCTGAGGGTGCACATGGCCGCGCTGGGGCTCCCGATCGCCGGCGACCCGTGGTATCCCAACGTGGTTGACGTGGCGCCCGACGATTTCTCCGCGCCGCTGCAGCTGCTGGCTCACCGTCTCGAATTCGACGATCCGCTCTCCGGTGAACGGCGGGTGTTCGTCAGCAGCCGATCGCTAGCGTGACCCCGCGGCGATGACCGCCCGGTTGCGGCCCGCAACCACCGGCAGGTCGACCTTCATGATCTGCCGGTCGTAGGTCAGGTAGCCGTTGACTTCGTTTTCGACATCCGTTGTCTGCGTGTAGATCGCGCCTGACAATCCGATCTCGTGCACGACCCGCTCGAGATCGACGCTGACCTCGACGTAGCGCTGGGTCAGCCGCGCCTTGCTGTCGGTCATCTCGTAGGCCATCGGCGGTCCCGGCCACCGGTTGCGTTCTTCGATCAGGCCCAGGCCCCCGTACTCACCGTTGACGGTCACCCTGCCGTCGCGCACCACCGGCTGACCCGGACCCACGTAGGTGTGGTCATCAAAGATGTCGCCGGTCCGGCTGTCGCCGCGCGACTTACAGCAGTTGGCCCCGCTGTTCGGGACCACCAAGCGCGTGCGGTCCTCGGCCTTCACCGCCCTGGCGATCCTGGCCGTGTCGTACTCGCCCCAGCCCTCGTTGAAGGGCACCCAGCCGACAATCGACGTGACACTGCTCAGCTGGTGGACCATCTCGGACAGTTCGTTTTCGAAGTGCGCCTGGGCGTCGCGACGCGGTGTCGGTGCCGGCCCCGTCGGGACGTCGAGCGACACGTCCAGTGACGGCATGTCCTGCCACACCAGCAGTCCCAGCTTGTCGGTCCAGTAGTACCACCGCGCGGGTTCGACCTTGGCGTGCTTGCGGACGAAGTTCATGCCGAGCGCCTTGATCTGCTCGAGGTCGAACTTGATGGCATCGTCGGTGGGTGCGGTATAGATTCCATCCGGCCAATAGCCCTGATCCAGCGGGCCGTGCAGGAACGTGATCTTGCCGTTCAGCGCGATCCGTGCCCTGCCCTGTGCGTCCTTCACCGTGCTGATCGTGCGCAGGCCACCATAGCTGGAAACCTGGTCGACGACCTTGCCCGAACGGGTCACCAGCCGGGCCGTCAGGTCGTAGAGGTACGGATCTTCCGGTGTCCACAGGTGCGGGGACGGCACCCGCACGCGCAGCGTCGCACCCGGCTTTCCCGACGCTCGTGCGACGACCTCCCCACCCGGCTTGGAGACGACGACTTCGGCTCGCTGATCGCTCGCGCCCGAAACGCGCGGCGTCACAGTAAAACTGGCCAGATCCGGCGTGATATCGAGCTTCTCGATGTGGGCGACCGGCACCGGTTCCATCCACACCGTCTGCCAGATGCCCGACGCTCCGGTGTAGAACAGGCCGGCGGGGTTGTAACGCTGCTTGCCGACGGCGAAGCCGCCCCTTTCGTTACGGTCCTCGACGCGGACGGTCAGTTCCTGCCGTCCCGACGGCCGCAGCGCGCTGGTGACGTCCGCGCTGAACTCCGTGTAGCCACCCTCGTGACGCGCCACCTGCTTGTTGTTCACCCAGACAGTGGCGATCTGGTCGACGGCGCCGAAGTGAAGCAGCACATGCCGGTTGTCCCAGTCCCGAGGGATCTCGAACACCTTGCGGTACCACATTTGATCGTCGTGTCGCTGTATCCCGGACAGTGCGGACTCCGTCGGAAACGGCACCAGGATCTGCTCGCGGTAGTCGCGTTCCGGCGGCGGCGTGGTTGCCCCGGCCTTGGCGGGCCTGCCGGTGTAGCCCCACAAACCGTTGAGGTTCAACCATTTCTTCCGCGCGAGCTGTGGGCGCGGATACTCGGGCAGCGCGTTGTTCGGTCCGACCAAGGCGGTCCACCTCGTCGACAACGGCGGAGTCTTCGGCTGCCAGACGTCGGCCGCATGGGCCGGAGTGGTCGCGATCGTGATGCTGCCCAGCAGTACCGCCGCCACAGTCAAAGTGATGCGGACGAGTCGAATCCTCGTCATTGCGGGGGTGCCGGGAGGGTACGACCGGTGGCGCGAGCAGGCATGAACATCCCCCAGGGATCGAAAGAACCAAGGACCTGACGTGGCGGCGCCTACCTCCAAGGTCCCCCGGCACACCGATGCGTCGCAGCAAACGTAGCGGGAAGTCGCCGCCGAGGGAAGTGGGCGAGCCTGGCAATTTCCGAAGAATCATGTGGCGCAACGTTCAGGCTGCGGACGCCGATCCTGCGTGTGCGGCACGCCGATAGGCGTGAAAACGCTTTCTACCAAGTCGTTGTCGACGGGTATCCGGGTTGCGAAGGTTCACCGAGCAGGATCTCGGCTCTCGGCGGACCGCCATGCGGTCCCGGCCCACCGCTGACGTTTGTGCGGGCCGGTGCACAGCTGCGGCGCATATCACACAGCAAAGTGGGTGCGGGCGGGTGGGTGACACCTTCGGCCGATGCTGATCCACTTGGCCGTCAACTCGCCCGGTTCTTTCCGATCGTGATGCGCGGGCGGGTGCAACAATTTGTTGCGCGCCGTCCTATCGGCGCCCCTTTCAGAGGAGCGAACGTGCGCAAGACATTGCTCTGTGCCGCGGCGGTGTTGTTCGCGGGCGGTCTGGTGAATGCCGGCACGCCCACCGCCGACGCCACACTGTGCGGATCCGTCGGTGGCAGGTTCGTCGACGTGACCGGCTGCAGCGACCCGTTGTCCTATCTCAATGACGCACTTCCCCCGCCTCCACCTCCGCCGCCGCCACCGGTGCGTAGTAGGGCGGCGGCGGAGGCGGTGGCGCCGAACGTCGATGTCTGCGCCAGCGTTGGTCGGCGCATCAGCGTCAGCGGTTGCATCTAGCCTCGACCGGCGTCTGTTTGACTGACCGCGTGGACCGCGCAACGTTTGACCGCTTGTTCGACCTGACCGACCGCACCATCATCGTCACCGGCGGCACCCGCGGCATCGGGTTGGCCCTGGCCGAGGGTTTCGTCCTGGCGGGCGCCCGGGTGGTGGTCGCCAGCCGCAAACCCGACGCGTGTGAGCAGGCCGCACAGCACCTGCGCGCGCTCGGTGGTGAGGCCGTCGGAGTCCCCACCCACCTCGGAGACGTCGGCGCACTCGAGGCCCTCGTGGACAAGACAATCGAGGCGTTCGGCGGCATCGACGTCCTGGTGAACAACGCCGCGAACGCGCTGGCGCAGCCCCTCGGAGAGATGACCGCCGACGCGCTGGCGAAGTCGCACGAGGTGAACCTCCGCGGACCTGTGCTTCTCGTGCAGGCGGCACTGCCGCACCTGAAGGCCAGCTCACACGCTTCCGTGGTGAACATGATCTCCACGGGGGCGTTCAACTTCGCGCCGGGAACAGCCATCTATTCGTCGAACAAGGCGGCGTTGATGTCCTTCACTCGATCGATGGCCGCCGAGTACGCCTCGGCCGGTATCCGGGTGAATGCCATCGCACCGGGGCCCGTCGACACCGACATGATGCGAAACAACCCGCAAGAGGCGATCGCCCGCATGGCCGGCAGCAACCTGATGAAGCGTCTTGCCCAACCGGATGAGATGGTCGGCGCCGCATTGTTGTTGGCATCCGACGCGGGGAGCTACATGACCGGAGCGGTGATCATCGCTGACGGTGGCGGAACGCCTCGGTAGCGTCTGCCATCACCCCGCCCGTCGACGCCAGGATCTGGCTGCGATTCTCCAGGTGTAGCGCCGCCTCGAGGCTTGACGCGTCCAGGTTGGCCCATAGCACCTGCTTGGTCGACTCCACGCCGAATTTGCCGTAGCCACACAGTGTTTCGGCGATGGCCCGGGCGTCGTCGACCACCGAGCCGTCCGCGGAGATCCGAGAAACCAAACCGAGCCGCAGTGCCTCCTCGGCGTCGACCGCACGCGCGGTCAGGATCAGGTCGAACGCCGGGCCGGCCCCGACTATCCGCGGCAGGGTGTAGCTGACGCCGATGTCGCAGCCGCCGAGGCCGAGCTTGATGAACTGAGTGCAGAAGCGTGCGGACTCGGACGCGATGCGGATATCGCAGGCCAGCGCGATACCCATCCCGCCGCCGTAGGCCGCCCCGTTGACCGCTGCGATCACCGGCTGCCGAAGGCGATGGATCTTCGCGGTGAGGTCGGCGATCCTTTCCTGCCAACGCATTCCGGACCGGGGGAACTCGGTCCCTCCGCCGGCCTTGTTGGGGTTCGGATCGGTCAAATCCAGGCCCGAGCAGAACCCGCGTCCGGCGCCGGTCAGCACGACGACGCGCACGTCGTTGTTCGCCCGGATCCCGTCGAGGGCGGTGTGCAGGTCCTCGACCAACTCGTAGGACAGTGCGTTGAGCTTCTCCGGCCGGTTCAGCGTGAGGACGGCGATGTCGGGCCTGGGGTAGGTCAATTCGAGATGGGGCATGGGCGAAACGTTAGCCCGGTGCCGGATGGCCTCAGACGGTGCTGCGCCAACCGGTGACGCCCACGACGATCATCCGCAGCTGCTTGACCGCAATGCGCCTGATCTCGTCGAGCGCGACCGAGTCGTTGGCGTCCTCGATGGCCTCCGCGATCGAGATCATCGCGTTGACGAACAGGCTGGCCAAGATGTTGAGATCCTCGCCGCTCCACGTATTGAGCCCGGGGAAGCGGGCGAGGTCGATCGCCAGTTCCGACGTGATCAGACGGATCTCGGTACGGATGGCGTACCTCAGCACGGTCACGCCGCTGGATCGCTCACGGCCGATGAAACGCCAGTGTTCGCGACGCTCGTTGACGCCCTCGATCAAGATGTCCACCGACGACTCGATGACCCGGTTCGGATCGAGCTTGCCCGCCCGCGCACCGCGCAGCATGTCGCGAAGGGCGCGGAAGGATTCGTCGATGAGCACGAGGCCCAGCGCCTCCATCGACTCGAAGTGGCGGTAGAAGGCCGCAGGCACGATGCCCGCCTCACGAGTCACCTCGCGCAGACTGAGCGCCGCGAAGCTGCGCTCCTCCAGCAGGCGCAGGGCAGCGGCGACTATCGCCCGCCTGGTCGTCTCCTTGCGCTCCTCCCTGGAGAGGGTGTCGCGGGACCGGGGCTTGCTTGACCTGCTCGAACGGCTCGTTCGTGAACTGGGCGTACGATTGTTCACTTTGTGAAACCTACCACAACCTGGGCGAATCGGTTGACGCGCACCCCGCGAACGGCGCACGGTATACACATGTTCACTCAAACTTTGACACGCCGCGTGCGACGGTCGCCTCTTCTGGAGTTGCTGACCGGCCCCCACGGCGTGGATCGATACACCGAGCTGGTCGACCCGACCTGGACGCGGGCAGACGCCCGCGCGAAGGTGATCGCAGTGCGACGGCAGACCCCCCGCAGCGTCACTCTGACGCTGGAACCGAATCAGGCGTTCACTGGTTTTCGCGCCGGACAGCACATCAACCTCACCGTCGAGATCAACGGCCGTCGCCGCACCCGCCCTTACTCACCGGCAAGTGCCGAAGGCTCCCCGTACATCGAGCTGACGATCGGCCGCCACGACGGCGGGCTGGTCTCCACCTACCTCTGCGACCACGCCCGCCCCGGAATGGTCGTCGGGCTGGACTCCGTCGGCGGCGACTTCGCGCTGCCGACCGAGCGGCCCCGCCGCGTGCTGTTCGTATCGGGCGGTAGCGGCATCACCCCGGTGATGTCGATGCTGCGCACGATGCGGAACGAGGGGTCCGATCGCGAGATCGCCTTCATCCACTACGCACGAAACGCGCAGGAAGCCTGCTACGCAGACGAGCTCGGCGCGATGTCTGGTGTCCGGGTACTGCACGGCTACACCCGGGCCGGACAGGGCGATCTCACCGGCTACTTCGATGCGGACCACCTGGCCGCGGCGATGCCCGAGCCCGACGCGGTCTACGTGTGTGGTCCGCAGGCACTCGTCGATGCCGTCCGGACACACGTCCCGAACGCGTTGTCGGAAAGCTTTGTCCCGCCTGCATTCGCCCCGTCGACCGAGACATCCGGCGGCCGAATCGCATTCACCGACAGCGGTGTCGAGCTGACCGACGACGGCCGGCCACTGCTCGAGCAGGCCGAGGCATCAGGCCTCACGCCGGAAAGTGGATGCCGGATGGGCATCTGCGGCAGCTGCACCCGCCGCAAGACCAGCGGCGTCGTCAAGAACCTGATCACCGGAACCGTATCCAGTAACGAATCGGAAGACGTGCGTATCTGTGTGTCCGCTCCCGTCGGCGACGTCGACATCGCGCTTTAGATCCGAAACGGACCAGAAAGGACAAGCCATGACTACAGCCACCACCCAACAACCGAAGACCATCTCGAAAACCGTTGGCGGCAAGACCGTCACCATGAGCCCCGAGCAGGCCGACGCGTTCGGCCGCGAACTCGACGCGCTGAAGGAGCGTGTGATCGCCGACCTCGGCGAGCGCGACGTCACCTACATCCGGCGGATCATCAAGGCGCAGCGCGGTCTGGAGGTCGCCGGCCGTGCGATGCTCTTCGGCGGGATCTTTCCGCCGTTCTGGCTCGCAGGCACTGCGATGCTGGGTATCTCGAAGATCCTCGACAACATGGAGATCGGCCACAACATCATGCACGGCCAGTACGACTGGACCGGCGATCCGACGCTGGCGGGCAAGAACTTCGAATGGGACACCGCCTGCCCGGCCGACCAGTGGCGGCACTCGCACAACTACATGCACCACACCTACACCAACATCGTCGGCATGGACCGCGATGTGGGCTACGGGATCTTGCGGATCACCGAGGACCAGAAGTGGAAGCCGTACTTCCTCGGCAATCCCGTGTGGGCATTCCTGCTGATGGTGCTGTTCCAGTACGGCGTCGCGCTGCATGAGATGGAGACCGAACGCATCACCGCGGGCGAGATCTCGATTGCGGACAAGCGCGAGATCCTCGAAGGGATCTGGCGTAAGACCAAGAAGCAGACCCTCAAGGACTACGTGGCGTTTCCGCTGCTGGCCGGCCCATTCGCGCCCTGGGTGTTCGCCGGGAACATGACGGCGAACCTGATGCGCAACGTCTGGTCCAACGTGATCATCTTCTGCGGACACTTCCCGGAGGACGTGCAAGAGTTCTCCATCGAGGAAACCAAGGCCGAGACGCGTGGCCAGTGGTACTTCCGTCAGATTTTGGGATCGGCGAACCTGACCGGCGGCAAGCTCTTTCACATCTTGAGCGGCAACCTGTCGTTCCAGATCGAGCACCATCTGTTCCCCGACATCCCGGCGCACCGCCATGCCGAGATCGCGCCCGAGGTGCAGAAGATCTGCAAGCGCTACGGCATCCCCTACAACACGGGACCGCTGCCGCGGCAGATCGCCACTGTCTGGCGCAAGATCTTCAAGCTCGCGCTGCCCAGCTAACTGTTACGTCTGACAGTTCGGACACCAGTAGGAGACACGGTCTCCGCTGGTGTCCGACTGTATGAGGGTGCCGCAGCGCCGGCATGGACGTCCCACCCGGCCGTAGACCCACAGGTCGCGGCCGGCGCGGGTGTCACCGGTCGTGGTTCGATTGATCCGAGAGCGGTTGAGCCACAACATGTCACGAGCCCGCTGCACCATGCGCAGCGGGTCTTTGACGTCTCCCGCCGGTGTCGTCGGCAGATACCCGGTGACAAAGCACAGTTCGTTGGCGTAGACGTTGCCGACGCCGGCCATCACCCGCTGATCCAGCAATGCCTCGGCGAGCGGGCGCTGCGGGTCGGCCACCAGGTTGTCGCGCGCGATACGCGGTTCCCAGTCGTCGCCGAGCAGGTCGGGTCCGAGATGTGCGACGACGTCCATGTCATGGTCGCGTTTGAGAATCTCCAGTACTCCAAGATCGATACCGGCGGTGCGGGAATCGTCGGTTTCCAGGATGATTCGGATCTTGTGGGGCTGCACTCGGCGGATCTGCCCGCCGACCAGCCACGCCCCGTCCATTTTCAGGTGCGAGTGGATACTCGCATCCCCGACGCGGATGAAGAGGTGCTTACCCCTGCTGATCACCTCGTCCACGACGCAGCCCGTCAGATCCACCGTCGCAAACTTGGGAACTCGGACGTCGCACCGTGTGAGTGTCTTACCGGCAAGCGCCTCCCGTAGCTTGGTCGCAGCACGAAAGACGGTGTCACCCTCAGGCATCGGCCGTCACCGCAACCTGAGTCCTCGCGGCGTGCGTGAGAAGCCGGCGCCGATCAGGGCGTCCTGAACGGCGGCCCGCTGACCGCCCCCACCCGGTTCGAGCACCGGCACGCCGTTGACCTTTTCGACGAGGAACGACTGCACCCGCCCCGCGCTCACCAGATCCGCCAGGGCGGCCCCGGCCGCGATGTGCGCGTCGGCGTCCTCGGTGAAGCTCAGCAGCGAGCGTCCACCGCGTTCGAGGAACCACACCAGTTCACCGTCCACCAGCGCGACGAGAGCCCCGGCTTTACGGCCCGGCCTATGCGCGACGTCTTCGTCGGAGGTGGCGCGAGTCGGCCATGGCAGCGCTGCGCCGTACGGATTGGCCGGGTCGGCGGCTGCCATCGCGACCGCGTGGTATTCGCGGTGATCGGGGTCGATGCCGTCCAGGTAGGAGCGCAGCCTGTCGACCGTCGACGCCACCGCGAACTGGGCGCCACCGAGTGACTCGACGAAGTACCCGCGCTGACACCGGCCGGCGTCCTCGAATGCCGTCAACACCTTGTAGAGCATGGCGAAGCCGCCAGGCACCTGTTCGGATGTCACCGCGCCCTTGGTCAGCACGCCGTGCCGACCGAGCAGCAACTCGGCCTGGAAATGTGCTCGCACTGTCGATTCCGGTTCGGCCGTCGGGAGCGCGGACCAGCGGCCGGCCACCACGGGATCGGAGGTGCGCGTCTGCGCGTGTGCGACGCTGTATCGACTCAGCCGCGGCGGGCGTTGACGCTGGCGGTGTGCCGGGGAACCATGGCGGCCCGACGAGCGGCGGGGACCCGTCAGCATCGCTCGCACCGGCGCGAAGGTATCGCCGCTGACCCAACCCGCCCAGATCAGTTCCCACAGCGCCTGTTTCAGTTCGTCGGCCGGGTTATCGGCGAGCTGGCGGAAAAAGTAGGCGCCGCCGCCGCCAAGCGTCTCCATGATCTGACGGTGCGTGTCCGTGAACTCGATCTCCGTCGGTGCCGCCAGCGTCATCGGCGCCGAATCTGCCGGGTGGAAGGCGATCCACCCGTCGCCGCCGCCGATTTGTCCCACACCCGACCAGGTGACCTCCCCGGACGCCAACAGCTCGTCGAGCATCGCGGGCTGGTAGTCGCGCACCCGCAACCCGAACACCAACGGCTCCACCGCTGAGGCCGGAATCGGCACTCCCGCCAACTGATCGATGACCGCCGCGAGCCCGTCGACACCGCTGTTGTGGGTCGACCCGATCTGCTGCCACGCGGGTAGGAAGCGCCCATAGGCGGCGGTACTGACCGGCTCGACCTGCGCCCGCAGCGCGGCCAGCGATCGGCGGCGCAGGATCTTCAGGACGTCGGAGTCGCACCATTCGGTGGAGTCGCCCGCTGTGTTGCGTGTCGCCGCCGGGGCGGCTCCGGAGGTGAACTCGCCGCGAATCAACCTGCCGTCGGTCGCCATACGGCCCAGCACATCGGCGGTGACCCGCAGGCCGAGACCGAACCGGGCGGCCGCGTCATGTGTGGTGAACGGACCGCGGGTGCGGGCATACCGGCTGAGCAGTTCGCCCAGCGGATCGTCGACCGATTCGGTGAAGGCCGTCGGCACCCCGACCGGGACGGCGACCCCGACCCCGTCGCGCAGCAGCCCGATGTCCTCGACGGCCACCCACCACGACCGGTCGGCGTACGTCACCGTCAGCGCGCGCTTGCTGGCCAGTAACCCGTCGAGCCAGCCGCCAACCTCGGAAGTGATGCAGCGTTCGGCGATTTCGGGCTCCGTGAGTGGGCCCAACACCCGCAGCAGGTCGGCCACGCCTTCGGCATCGCGCGCCCGCCGGTCGTCGCTGAGGTGTTGCAACTGCCGCGTGGTCGAGGCGATGACCTGCGGATCGAGCAGCTCGCGCAGCTCCACCCTGCCGAGCAGTTCGGCCAACAGCACGCTGTCCAAGGACAGCGCGGCCGCGCGCCGCTCGGCCAGTGGGCTGTCGCCCTCGTACATGAATGCGCCGACATAGCCGAACAGCAGCGACGCCGCGAACGGTGACGGCGTGGTTGTCTCGACCTCGACCAGCCGCAGCCGGCGTTGCGCGACGCGGTTCATCAGCTCCGTCAGCGCCGGCACGTCGTACACATCCTGCAGGCATTCGCGCACCGCCTCCAGCACGATCGGGAAGTCCGGATACTTGCGTGCGACGTCCAGCAGCTGGGCGGCCCGTTGCCGCTGGTGCCACAGAGGCGACCGTTTGCCGGGGTGGCGGCGGGGGAGAAGCAGTGCGCGGGCGGCACATTCGCGAAACCGCGAGGCGAACAGTGCCGAACCGCCGACCTCCGCGGTGACGATGGGTTCGATCTCGTCGGCGTCGAAGACGAAGAGGTCGGCACCTGGCGCGGCGTCCTCGGTGTCCGGCAGTCGCACGATGATGCCGTCGTCAGACGCCGTCGGCTTCTCGTCGATGCCGTAGCGCTCGCGGAGTCGGCGCGAGACAGCCAAAGCGAGTGGGCCGTGCACCCGCAATCCGTACGGGGAGTGCAGGATGACGCGCCAGTCGCCGAGTTCGTCGCGGAACCGCTCCACCACGAACGTCGTATCCGTCGGCACAACCGACGTGGCTTGACGCTGCTCGTCGAGCAGTTGCCACAGGTTGTTGGCGGCGTACTCGTCGAAACCCATTGTGTGGCAGCGCTCGTCGAATTCGTCACGGCCGAGTCGGGCCAGCTCACCGGTGAACGCGCCGACGGCCGCTCCGAGTTCGGCCGGTCTGCCTACGCTGTCGCCGCGCCAGAACGGCAGCCGGGCGGGCTGCCCAGGCGCGGGAACGACCAGCACTCGGTCATGGGTGATCTCGGTGATGCGCCAGCTCGTCGCACCGAGAGAGATGACGTCGCCGGGTCGCGACTCGTAAACCATCTCCTCGTCGAGTTCGCCCACCCGCGAGGGCTTTTCCGAATCGGTGGCCAGATAGACGGTGAACAGGCCGCGGTCGGGGATCGCGCCGCCGGACGTCACGGCCAGGCGCTGCGCACCGGGCCGGGCGGTCAACGTCCCCGCATCACGGTCATACACCAGTCGTGGACGCAGTTCGGCGAACTCGGTGGACGGATACTTCCCGGACAGCAAGTCGAGCGTTGCCTCGAATGCGCTGCGCGGCAACGTCGCAAAGGGTGCGCTGCGGCGAACCGCGTCGAACCAGCGGTCGGCGTCCAACGGCTCGAGTGCTGAAGCCGCGACGGTGTGCTGGGCGAGGACGTCGAGCGGATTGGTCGGCACCCGCATGGTCTCGATGTCACCGCTGAGCATCCGCTTCACGGTGACCGCACATCCGATCAGATCCGTGCGGTGCTTGGGAAACAGCACACCCTGGGAGATCTCACCGACCTGGTGCCCCGCACGTCCGATGCGCTGCAGCCCGCTGGCCACCGACGGCGGCGCCTCGACCTGGATCACCAGATCGACCGCGCCCATGTCGATACCCAACTCGAGGCTGGATGTGGCGACGACGGCCTTCAGTCGGCCCGACTTCAGATCGTCCTCGACCTGTGCGCGTTGCTCCTTGCTGACCGAACCGTGGTGCGCGCGGGCCAGCAGTGTCGGGGCGCCCAACGACGCGCCGCTGGCCATCAGCTGCGCCGGGAAGCCCCCGCCCACCTTCGGGTTGTGCTCCATGGACACACCTTCGCCAGTGCGTTCGGCGTGAATCTCGTTGAGCCGCGACGTGAGTCGCTCGGCCAGCCGCCGGGAGTTGGCGAAGACGATCGACGAATTGTGCGTCTCGATCAAGTCGACGATGCGTTCCTCGACGTCGGGCCAGATGGTGTTGTTCTCGAGGTTGGCCATATCGGGAACGGGCACCGTCACGGACAGGTCGAAGGTCTTGGCCGCGGGTGGCGCCACGATGGTGGTGCGGGCCTGGCCGGACAGGAACCGCGCGACCTCCTCGGGCGGGCGGACCGTGGCGGACAATCCGATGCGTTGCGCAGGCTGGTCCAGTAGCTGGTCGAGCCGCTCCAGCGACAACGCCAGATGCGCGCCGCGCTTGGTCGCTGCGACGGCGTGCACTTCGTCGACGATGACCGTCTGCACCTCGGTGAGCGTCTCGCGGGCAGCGGAGGTGAGCATCAGGAACAGCGACTCCGGCGTGGTGATCAGGATGTCCGGCGGCCGGGTGATCAGCTCGCGGCGCTGAGCGGGTGTGGTGTCACCGGAGCGGACGCCGACGCTGATCTGGGGTGCGGGACTGCCACTGCGCTCGGCGAGGCGGCCGATGCCCGTCAACGGGGTCCGCAGGTTGCGCTCCACGTCCACGGCCAGCGCCTTCAGGGGCGATACGTATAGGACCCTCGTGCCTGCCGACGCGGGCCTGGGTTCCGAGGAGGCGAGGCGGTCGATCGCCCACAGAAACGCCGCGAGCGTCTTGCCGGAGCCGGTGGGCGCGATGACCAGTGTGTTGTCGCCGTCGGCGATGGCGGACCATGCCTGCGTCTGCGCAGGGGTCGGCTCGGCGAACGTTCCCGTGAACCAGTCGCGGGTCAGCCCACTGAACCGGGCAAGGGGACTGGTGCTCATCTAGCCATCGTGCAGCAGGACACCGACAACTGTCAGGGACGTGCGGCCGCGATGGTCTCTGCCAGCGCTTCGGGGATCCCGGGAACCCGCGAGACCGAGTCCAGCAGAGCGTGCGTGCACGCATCGGCGACGACGTCGACGTCGGTCGACGGGTCCATCATGCGTTGCCTGCACATCTCGAGGGTGAAGGCCAACCATCCGTAGACGACGATGCGCAGGTCGCGTTCGACCTTGGCGTCCAGCTGATCGCCGGCGAGGCCGGCGACGATGCGTTCGGCCTGCCGGTCGTTGTCGACGTCTTCGATGCCGCGCAGGACGGGATCGGTGCGGCCGAGGCCCACGTGGGCCGCCCAGGCGACGTTCGGGTTCTCGTCGTAGTAGCGGAGGTAGGCGATGACACCTTCACGTAGCTGGTCGAACAGGCTCAGGTCGGGTCGTGGCTGCGCGTTGGTCGCGTTGAACAGGCGCTCACTCTCGGCGCTCACCACCGCCGCGAAAAACGCCCGCTTGTCCGGAAAGTAGTGGTACATCAGCGCGCGCGATACGCCCGCCCGCTCGGCGATCTCGTCGATGCGGACCTCGTCGTAGGGTCGCTGTCCGAACACCTCGGCGCCGAGGGTGAGAAGTTCATTGCGGCGCTCGTCGGGAGACAACCGCCGTCGGGGCCCAGCCATCAGGCCATCTTAGTTGACATATGTACAACAGTGCGAACGTGTCACGCCGGTTCAGCCGAAGTGCACACCCTGGGCCAGCGGCAGCTCCGACGAGTAGTTGACGGTGTTGGTGGCCCGGCGCATGTACGCCTTCCACGAGTCCGACCCGGACTCACGCCCGCCGCCGGTCTGCTTCTCGCCGCCGAAGGCACCGCCGATCTCCGCGCCTGAGGTGCCGATGTTGACGTTGGCGATGCCGCAGTCAGAACCGTCGGCGGCCATGAACCGTTCCGCCTCACGCATGTCCGTCGTGAAGATCGACGACGAAAGACCCTGCGGCACCGCATTGTTCATCGCAATCGCGTCGTCCAATTCGTCGTAGGTCAACACATAGAGAATCGGTGCGAACGTCTCGGCGTGCACTACGTCGGTCTGCGCGGGCATGCGGACGACCGCCGGGGCGACGTAGTAGGCGCTGTCGTCACCCAGTTCGTGGCGCTCGCCCCCGAACACCTCGCCGCCGTCGGCGCGTGCCCGCTCGAGTGCCCTGACCATGTCGCGGTAGGCGGTCTCGTGGATCAGCGGACCGACCAACGTGCCGTCGGCCGTCGGCTCACCGATCGGCAGCTGCCGGTAGGCCGCCACGATCCGGCCGACGAGTTCGTCGGCGACCGACGAGTGCACGATCAGCCGGCGCATCGTCGTGCATCGCTGTCCGGCGGTGCCCGCGGCGGAGAACACGATGCCGCGCACCGCGAGATCCAGATCGGCCGACGGCGTGACGATCGCGGCGTTGTTCCCGCCGAGCTCGAGCAGCACCTTCCCGAATCGCTGAGCCACCCTCGGCCCGACCTGCTGACCCATCCGAACCGAACCCGTAGCGGACAGCAGGGCCACCCGGGGATCGTCGACCAGGCGCTCGCCGACCTCTCGGCCACCCTGGATCAGCCGGCTGACCTCCCGCGGGACGCCCACTTCGTCGGCGGCTCGCTCGATCAGCGCCTGGCACGCCAGCGCCGTCAGCGGCGTCAGCTCCGAAGGCTTCCACACCACCGTGTCACCACAGACCAGCGCGATCGCCGTGTTCCAGGCCCAGACCGCCACCGGAAAGTTGAACGCAGTGATGACCCCGACCACGCCCAGCGGATGCCACGTCTCCATCAGCCGGTGCCCCGGCCGCTCGGACGCGATGGTCTTGCCGTAGAGCTGACGCGACAGTCCGACGGCGAACTGGCAGATGTCGATCATCTCCTGCACCTCACCGAGCGCCTCGGACGTGATCTTGCCCGCCTCGAGAGTGACGAGCGCCGCGATATCGGCCTTGTGCTCGACCAGCAGCTCGCCAAGGCGTGCGACCAACGCGCCGCGGACCGGCGCGGGAGTGGTCCGCCATGTCGTAAATGCCTGCGCCGCTTCGGCAATGGCTGCATCAGCCTCGTGCGGGCTGGTCGCTGCGACGGTGAACAGCACGTCGCCGGTGATCGGGGTGCTGGCTTGCAGGCCGTGACCACCCGGCTCAGCGATTTCGGCCGGCGAACCGACAGCTGCCAGGGCGCTGCGTGCCTGGGCCCGCAAAGCGTCGGCGGTGGGGAGGTGAGACTTCTGCATGGTCGTCATTGTGATGCGGCTTTCTCGTAGAGCTCGTAGGGATCGTGAATGTGGTGGCCGATTCGTCCGGCCATCCAGTGCAGGCTGTACTGCGAACTGTCCGCCTCGTCGGCGGCTTGCGCGTCGGAATCGAGGTTGGAGCGGAAGATCCCGGCCGCTGACGCGGGCAGAAAGTCCTCGTAGACAACCGGTTTCGACGGATCGCCACCGCGGTAATAGGCCAGCCCCGACGTTGCCATGGCCTCGTCGGTCGTGGGGAAGTATGTGCTCCACATCGCTGCCGGGTCAGCTTCAGCCATGGCCTGGTCGTAGCGTCGCCTGCCCTCGGCGGTCAACGCGACGCCGCGCGACTCGACCTCCCCGAAGCGGACGCGCAACGTGCCCTCGGATACCTGGCCATTCTCGTCGCGGAAACGTCTCGGTTCGGACAGCGCCCGAAACGACGTCTGCCGCAGCAGCACGGCGGGCCCGTCGCAGCGCGGGGGTCCCTGAATCGCGTCGATCATCGCTACGCCCCGCCGCGACATCCGCAGGTACAGCTCGTCGATGTCAAGAACCCGCGGCGTCAGGTGATTGATGTGTGTGGTTCGCACCCCGGCGATGTCGGCGGCGACCGCGGACACGCGGGCCAACTCGTCGTACCACGCCCGGTCGATCGGCTCACGTGATAGGGCGAACGCGTCGACGGCGGCGGCAACGAACCGGTCGGCGCTGTCGCGATCGGTGCCTGCGTCGGACGCGATGCGCCGCGCCTCGGCGATCAGCGCGGGATCGAACAGCTGCCTGCCGGCCAGGAACCGCTCTACTCGGGCGCGCAGGTCAGGGGCGAAGAATCTCTCGTCGGCCGTGGCCAACATCGAGGTGAACACCCGAAACGGGTTGTGCTCCAACTCGTCTGAATCGATCGGCCGAAACGCCGTCGACACCACCGGCACGGGGGAGCCGGCGTCGCGAAGATCGTAGAAGCCGACCGGGAACATGCCGAAGGCGGCGAACAGGCCTGCGACGTCGGCGAGTTCGCGTGGGCTGCCGACCCGGATCGCGCCGTGACGCTCGGTGATCACCCGTTCGGTAGCGCCCAGTTCGCGGTTCACCTCGGCGCTGACCTCGACGAGCGTCGAGTACAGCGGCACCTCGGCGGCGTACAGCCGAGACAGCGCGGCGGCGAACTCCGCACGCAACTGCCAGGTTTGAACGCGGGCCGTCATTTTGCGCCTCTGCTCGGATACAGTGCCGCCATGAGCGAACCGCTCGATGACATCGACCGTGTGCTGGCGCGTGAGTTGGTGGCCGACGGACGCGCGACGCTGGCGCACCTCGCGGAAACCGCTGGACTTTCGGTGTCGGCGGTCCAGTCCCGTGTCCGAAGACTGGAGTCGCGCGGCGTTGTGACGGGATACACGGCGAGAATCAACCCCGAAGCCGTCGGGAAGATGCTGTCGGCGTTCGTGGCCATCACTCCTCTCGATCCCTCTCAACCCGATGATGCTCCTGCGCGGCTCGAACACATCGACGCCATCGTGTCGTGTCACTCGGTGGCCGGCGAGGAGAGCTACATCCTGCTCGTGCGTGTCGAGACCCCGCGGGCGCTCGAAGACTTACTGCAACAGATACGCACAGCGGCGAACGTACGCACCCGAAGCACCGTCATCTTACAGACTTTTTACGATGGACGCGACTATGTGCCGTAATAGTTACGGCTTTGGAGTCATTTGACCGTAAAAGTTCTGCTAATATTGGCTCATGACCGCTGTCCTGACGCAATCTGCCCAAGATGTCTCCGCGGCCTCGCTGGTCCGTCCGGCCGACGTCCATGACGTGCTGGCCCGCAGCATCCTGGCCGACGGTATGGACCTCGTGCTCGACATCGACCGATCTTCCGGCTCGTACCTGGTCGACGCCCGTACCGGCAAGCGCTACCTCGACATGTTCACGTTCTTCGCGTCGTCGGCCCTCGGGATGAACCATCCGGCGCTCGCGGATGACGAGGACTTCCGCGCCGAACTCGCCCAGGCCGCGGTCAACAAACCCAGTAACTCCGACATCTACTCGGTGCCGATGGCGCGTTTCGTGTCGACCTTCGCGCGCGTGCTCGGCGACCCGGCGCTGCCTCACCTGTTCTTCGTCGACGGGGGAGCGCTGGCCGTCGAGAACGCGTTGAAGGTTGCGTTCGATTGGAAGAGCAGGCACAACGAGGCGAACGGGATCGACCCCGCCCTCGGTACCAAGGTGCTGCATCTGCGCGGCGCCTTCCACGGCCGCAGCGGCTACACGCTCTCGCTGACCAACACCGACCCCAACAAGGTCGCCCGGTTCCCGAAGTTCGACTGGCCGCGCATCGACGCGCCGTACCTGAGGCCCGACGCCGACATGGATGCGGTGGAGGCGGAGTCGCTTCGCCAGGCCCGAACGGCGTTCGAGGCCCACCCGCACGACATCGCGTGCTTCATCGCCGAGCCCATCCAGGGTGAGGGCGGCGACCGCCATTTCCGGCCGCAGTTCTTCGCAGCGATGCGCGACCTGTGCGACGAATTCGACGCGCTGTTGATCTTCGACGAGGTGCAGACCGGCTGCGGAATGACCGGAACCCCCTGGGCGTACCAGCAATTGGGCGTTGCGCCCGATGTGGTCGCATTCGGCAAGAAGACGCAGGTGTGCGGCGTCATGGCCGGCGGCCGGGTCGACGATGTGCCCGACAACGTGTTCGCCGTCAGCTCCCGCATCAACTCGACGTGGGGCGGCAACCTCGTCGACATGGTGCGATCTCGGCGCATCCTCGAGGTCATCGAGTCCGATCAGCTGACGATCCGGGCCGCCCATGCGGGTCGATACCTGCTCGACCGGCTCGCTGAGCTTGCGGTGGAGTTCCCGGAGCAAGTGTCCGATGTCCGAGGGCGCGGCCTGATGTGCGCATTCAGCCTGCCCAGTGCGGCACAGCGCGACGAGCTGATCGCCAAGCTGTGGGACCGCGGCGTGATCATGCTCGCCAGCGGACCGGACAGCCTGCGGTTCCGGCCCGCGCTGACGGTATCGCGCCCAGAGATCGACGCCGCCGTCGACGCGGTGCGGGACGCGCTGCGCTAAACCTCGGTCGGTGTGGTGGGCACTGTCAGGCGTTGGATGACCGCCCGCAGGCGGGGCAGATCTGAGCCGCCGACCAGTTCACAGCCGTGCAGCTCCGCCAGTTTGCGTGCGGCAGCGGTGAATTCGTGGTTCGTGACCACCATGGTGCTGGCACAGTCGTGCATCGGAGCACCCGCAACTACCTCCTGGATGGCGCCCGCGCCGACGGGTCGCGCCTGCCGTTTGCACTGAATGGCAACGCGATTGGGACGCCTGCCGACGATGATGTCGACGCCCCAGTCGCCGGTGGTCGACGTCATGATCACCGGCGCGCCGCTGGACCGCGCGATCCGTGCAACAAGGTCCTCGAACTCGGTGCCCGACATCGCCGCGGCCACATTCTCGCGGCGGTGGGGGGTACTGATGCCGTGGATCGCGCCGCGGATGAAGTGCGGCACCGCGCCGATGACCACCGGAGCCGCCGCGGCGACCACCAAGCTCCACCCCGGCGTCATGCCCAGCATCCAGGCGACCGCGCCGAGGCAGCCCGCGGTGAGCAATTGCCACTTCAGCGCCACGCGGCGAATGGTAGAGGCGCGCGCCGACATCGGTTCCCAGCCACGCCGCAGACTGTCCGATATGCGAAAGGTCGCACCAGCTGCAATACGCACTGGCAGAATCCCGCGATAATCTGTCAATGACCGATGAGCTGGCCGAACTCGGAGGGCAGACGCCCATCGAGCACGCGCTGGCCGGAGGCGATCCGCAGCGTGTTGGTTCGTTCAAGTTCTTCTTCGCCGACGAACGCTGGGAGTGGTCAGCCCAGGTTCAGCGGATGCACGGTTACGAGCCGGGCAAAGTGCAACCGACCACTGATCTGGTGCTCTCGCACAAGCACCCCGACGACTACGGCCAAGTCGCCGCGACGCTGGACGAGATCCGCCGGACGTCGGGCGCCTTCTCCACCCGGCACCGCATCATCGACACCCACGGTGAGATTCACCACGTCGTGGTGGTGGGTGATCAGCTGCTCGACGACGCCGGGGCGGTGGTGGGGACACACGGTTTCTATGTCGACGTGACACCCTTCATGCAACAACGTCACGACCGGATCCTCAGCGAGGCGGTCGCGGAGATCGCGGAGACCAGAGGCGGCATCGAGCAGGCAAAAGGCATGCTGATGGTGGTCTACCGGATAAGTGCCGACTCGGCGTTCGAGCTGCTCAAGTGGCGCTCACAGGAGACAAACACCAAGCTGCGGGACCTGGCCGAACAGATCAGCAGAGATTTCCTGGAGCTGCGGTACGACGAGGTGTTGCCGCCCCGCAGCGCGTACGACCGCCTGCTGCTCACCGCGCATCAGCGCCTCTCGACCTAGGGTTTACCAGTTCAACGCGCAGGGAATCTTCTACCCGTTCTGATCGGTGACTTTCGGGAGAGTCCAGCCGTGTACCAAAGCCCTGAGCGTGTGCGACAAGACGACGCCAACGTGCGTGACGCTGTGCGTTTCGGCGCGGCGTTCGCCGTGGCAGGCATCGCGTTCCTGTTCACCGCCGCCGTCTGGGTGAGTACGTGCAGCGGCGCGACCGCGGACACGGTTGCTTGCGGCGTACCCCAACGCACCCTGCTTGCCCTCGGGGCACCCGTCATCCTGCTGATCGGCGGGCTGCGCGCCTTCTTCCGCACGTACCAGACGTGGCGCAGGCAGGAAACGTGGTGGGCATGGCAGGGCGTCGGCTGGTTCCTGCTGACGACGATGCTGCTGGTGCTGACGATGAGCATGCCGCCGCTGGCCGGATCTGCGGTGTTCGGCGGATGACTGATCAGCCGCTGACGGCGGTTGCACTCGTTTGCAGCCTCAAGCCCAGCCCGGCACCATCGAGTAGCGAGTTGATGGCCGAGCACGTCTGCGAACAGCTGCGTGAGCAAGGCGTGAAGACCGAATCGCTGCGTTGCGTCGATTTCGCCATTTCGCCCGGTGTCGAGGCCGATATGGGTGACGGCGACGAGTGGCCGAAGATCCGCGAAAAGGTGTTGAAATCCGACATTCTGGTGCTGGCCACGCCGGTGTGGCTGGGCAATCCGTCGAGTGTCACGCAACGAGTACTGGAACGCCTGGACGCCGAACTGTCCAACACCGACGACGCGGACCGGCCGCTCATGGTCGGCAAGGTTGCGGTGGTCGCGGTCGTCGGCAACGAAGACGGCGCGCACAAGGTCATTGCCGATTGCTTCCAGGGGCTCAACGACATTGGATACGCGATTCCCGCGCAGGGTTCGACGTATTGGAACGGTGAGGCCATGCAGTCCAAGGACTACAACGACCTCGACGAAGTGCCCGAGGCGATCGCTTCGGCCACGGCGGCGGCGGCCCGCAACGCTGCTCATCTGGCGAGCTTGCTGCGCGAACGGCAATACCCGTCCTACCGGTGATGTTCGTTTCTCCCACAGCGGAGTCGGGTAGTTCTACCGTTGAATCAGCCCGTTTAGGGCGGCCACAGGTATGCCTAGAGAGGAGTACCGATGAAAGGCCCGAAGGATCCCGTCGACCATGCGAGAACTACCCGTCCGCATGCCGGGGAGTCAATGAAAGACAACAAAATCATGCCGGGGCTCATCCTGATAGGAGTGGCCCTGGTGCTGTTCGTCTCTTGCCTGGCGGCATTCGCCACCAAGCATCATGACGTCGGACTGATGCTGGCTTCTTTGGCCGGCGTCGGATTCGTCGCCGGTGGCGGATGGCTGATGATCGAGCACCTGAGGGTGCGGCGAATCGAAGACCGTTGGTACGCAGAGCATCCCGATGCCCTGCGGCAGCGACCGAGCAGTTAAAGACGCCGCGACAGGAAAAGGCCCAGCCGACTGGCCGGGCCCTTTCTCCGTGCGTCTTGACGCTACTGCTCGGACTTCTGACGCTCCTCGGCTGCCTTGGCTCCGCCTCGTGCGGCTTCGGCCTCCGCTTCCTTCTTGGCGGCGTCCTGCTGGGCGTCGGCCTTGTCCTGCTGGGCCTTGCCTTCGCGGACCATGTCATCGCGGCCGGTCACCGTGCCGACGGCTTCCTTCGTCTTGCCCTTGACATCCTCAACGGCACCCTTGATGCCTTCTTCAGGGCCACTGTTCTTCTCAGTCATATGCTGCCTTTCCGCTAGCTAGTGGAATCGGTCCAGCCCACTTCTTGAGCGTGGGGCCGCAGGGATTGCCCCGCGATCAAAGGGTTACCCGGGGCTGTGGACGCTAAACGCGATCGTCGTCGGGGTCGATGTCGACCGTTTCCAGCTGTTCCTGCCAGTCGGCGGCGGCGGCCTCGAGGGGCAACTCGCCGGGGGGCTCGGCAGCTGCTTCCTCATCCAGACCCGGTTCGCTCACCGGCCGTTGTTGGTCGGCGGCGTCGGCGTCGGGAACGTCGTAGGGGAGGTCTTGATCGTCGCGCATGATGCTCGACGATACTCCGTCCCGGATCCGAAAACGTTTTGGTGCTTGAGTTTTTGGTCTCGTACGGCCTTGGCGCTAGCTCTTTGCGACCTTGCGGATCAGGCGTGCGGTGCTGCGGTCCAGAAGCTCTTGCCGCTTGGCTGGGGCTCGGGTCTTCGCGGCGCGCTTGGCGGCGGCCACGATAGTCAGGCCGGATTCATAACCCTCGACGACGCGGGGATCCACGTACGAGCGGCGCGCCACGGCTGGGGTATTGCCAAGTTCCTCGGCGACCTCCTTCATGACGGCCGATTCCACGCGCTTGATCACGGACTTGTTCTCCGGCGGATCGGCGTCGACGAATGCCGCCGCCGCCAGCACCGTGCCGTGCCATGTGCGTAGATCCTTGACCGTGTACTCGTCGCCGACCAGTTCCTTGAACCGGCTGTTGAGATCGTCGGCGTGCAGGTCGGTCCACCCGGAACCGTTGCGGCACACCAGTAACCGCTCACCCCGATGCGGTCTGCGTATCAGCGCGCGCACCGATCTGACGACCTCAGGATCCTCGATCAGCAGGGTGCGGCGAACCCCGCTCTTGGCCGGATAGTCGAACTCAACCGCGTCGCTCTGCAGCGTCACATGTTCGCAGAGCAACGTCGCAAGGCCGAAGGAGTTGTTCTCCTCGACGTACTGTTCTGACCCCGAACGGAAGTAGCCGAGGTCGAGCAATTGCAGCGCCAGAGCGATCACCCGGTCGCGGGTGAGCCCCCGGCCGCGCAAGTCCGACGCGATCTGGCGCCGCATGTCGGGCAGTGCCGCCGACATGTCCAGGGCCCGGTCGAATTTCTCCTCGTTCCGCTCCTGCTGCCACTTCTGGTGGTAGAGGTACTGGCGTCGGCCGGCGGCGTCTGTTCCCACCGCCTGGATGTGGCCGTTGGGATGAGGGCAGATCCACACCTTCTTCCAGGCCGGTGGGATGACAAGCCCTTTGATGCGGTCGAGCGTCGTGGTATCGGTGATCGACGCACCGTTGGCGTCGTAATAGGAGAACCCGCGGCCGCGCCGGACTCGGCGCAGTCCGGGGCCACGGAGTTCGCTACGACGCAGCCGCATGTTTGGCGGACGACCACGTGAGGGTAAGGGACCTGGACCATGGCGAATCACGAACCACGCTGGACAAGCTCATCTGCGGCATCACTGCATCATCGGCGCGAGGATGAGGAACGCCCCGGCATATATCGCCACCAAGATCAAGATCAACGCCAACAGGACCATTCCGGCAGTCACGATGATTCGGCGCAGTCCCCGGGTGCCGCCCGGGTCTGCGTCGTCGAGTCGGCTGTGCGACCCCGTGTGCTTCATGACCGGGGTTTACCCGGCTCGGGCGCATGCCACACTTTGGTACCGACTGCTTGCGGTAACGCCCGTGGTTAGCCGGGAGCGGACCTGGGGTAACCTCGCTTCGATATTGCCGGGAGGTCAAATGGCCGACGTTGCCAACACGAACGGGCACCTACGGAACGCCGGGTCGGTCGAGCTTCGGGTCGCCGCCACTCTGGAAAACCTTGCAGTGCTGCGCACGCTCGTGGCGGCGGTCGCCACATACGAGGATCTGGACTTCGACTCCGTCGCCGATCTGCGGTTGGCGGTCGACGAAGCGTGTACGCGCCTCATTCGCTGCGCGGTCCCCGATGCCACACTGCTGCTCGTCGTCGATCCGCGCGAAGATGCGGTTGTCATCCACGCGTCGGCGCCATGCAAGAGTCCCGACATCCTGGCCCCCGGCAGCTTCAGCTGGCACGTGCTGAGCTCCCTGACCGACGATGTACAGACTTTCCAGGACGGGCAGGGCCCTGAGGAAGGACAGGTCTTCGGGATCTCGATGACGACAAGGCGAGCGAGCTCGTTGCAGTGAGCCCTTCGACGTCACAGGGTTCGTCATCGCGATCGAACTCTGAGTACGCGGATGTCGCGGACATGTTTCGCGAGCTCGAGGGCGTACCCGAAGACAGCGCGGCCTTCCAGCGACAGCGAGACCGCATCGTGGAACGCTGCCTGCCTTTGGCCGACCACATCGCCCGTCGGTTCGATGGGCGCGGCGAGTCCCGCGACGATCTCGTCCAGGTCGCCCGTGTCGGTCTGGTGAACGCGGTGATCCGCTTCGATGTGAACGCCGGATCGGACTTCGTGTCGTTCGCGGTGCCGACGATCATGGGCGAGGTCCGGCGACACTTCCGGGACAACAGCTGGTCGGTCAAGGTGCCCCGGCGGCTCAAAGAGCTGCACCTGCGGCTGGGCGCCGCCACAGCTGAACTGTCTCAGCGACTCGGCCGCGCACCCACCGCCTCGGAACTGGCCATCGAACTGGAGATGGACCGCGACGAGGTCGTCGAGGGTCTGGTCGCAGGCAGCTCCTACAACACGCTGTCCATCGACAGCGGCGGTGGAGGTAACGAGGACGCGCCCGCGATCGCCGACACGATCGGCGACGTCGACCTGGGACTAGACCAGATCGAGAACCGGGAAGCGTTGCGGCCCTTGCTCGCAGCGTTGCCCGAGCGGGAACGAACGGTTCTGCTGCTGCGCTTCTTCGAATCGCTCACGCAGACCCAGATCGCCGAACGAGTAGGTATTTCGCAGATGCACGTGTCCCGGTTACTCGCGAAATCTCTAGCGCGGCTGCGGGACCAACTGCAGTAGGCGGGGCGGTTCTCCCTGAACCGCCGACAGAGCGGTGTCGACGCCGCCGAAGAACGGCAGAAGCGAATCGGGATCACAGATCTGCAGCAGCCGCGCGACCGCCGGGCTGGGTACTGAAGCCCAGGCGATGGATTCGCCGGCGCAGCGCACGTTGAGTGTGTGCAGCGCCGAAAAGCCGGATGTGCCAAAGAAATCGACGCCGCTCAGGTCGAGCACCAAGCGGTTGATGTGATCGCCGTGTCGCAGCGCGTAGTCCACGAGTGCCTGCGCGTTCGCCGCGTCGATCTCGCCGTGCGCGGTGACCACAGCGGTGTTCGGCGGTAGCGAACGGGTCGCGAAATGCGCCGAATGCGACTCGGCGTGCTCGATCAGGGCCTCCGGTGGTGTCGGAGCATCTTGGGTTGAGGTAGACATTGTGACTCCATCAGTGGTGAATACATCGATTCGTACTGTGGCTCACGTCAAATCTGGGCCCTGCGCTTTTGAAAGCCTGGCTGCAGGGCCACAGCCCTGCACGTCGATGACGTTTGCAGCTGGCTGTGATTTCAACCTGACTCGAACCCTACGCCACACGATTGGAAACGACAACGTGAATGACGCGGACGTCATAAGTCCAGTTCACAGCGGTGGACGCGGCGCCCGTTTGTCTGAAACGCCTGGTAGACCCACACTTGTCGACATGTCGACCACGGCCGCCGGTATTTTGCTCGCCGCTGGGGCGGGCGTGCGGTTCGGTATGCCGAAAGTGCGTGCTGTACAAGGTGAGTGGCTGAAATCAGCGGTGGCGGCCCTACATCACGGCGGGTGCGACGACGTAATAGTCGTGCTGGGCGCCGCGATCGTCGATGTGCCTGCTCCCGCCCGCGCCGTCATCGCGACTGACTGGTCAGACGGGTTGTCGGCATCGTTGCGTACGGGTCTGTCGGCCGTGGCGGCCGACTTCGCGGTGCTGCACACCGTCGACACCCCCGACGTAGGCGCCGAAGTGGTGGACCGGGTGCTGGCCGCAGCGCGATCATCGACGTCGGGCCTCGCGCGCGCGTACTTCGGCGACACGCCCGGCCACCCCGTCGTCGTCGCCAACCGGCACTGGACCGAACTACTCCGAGGACTGCGCGGCGACGAGGGCGCGCGCACGTTTCTCTCAGCACGCTCAGATGTCGTCGAGGTGGACTGCGCCGACCTGGCGACCGGCCGCGACATCGATACCCCGTGATCAGCCGCCGATCGGATCAGTGATCGTCAGCCCCAGCATCGCCGTCGCGAAGCGTCGCACCGCCTGCTCGGCAACCGCGACGGCGTCGTCGTGGCCGTCGCGCGCTCTGGTCCGCAGAGTGCGGGCCACCGGATCGATACTCACCTCGGCCAACATCTCACCCGTCGTCGGTTCGCAGACCGCCCACGTGTATCCGGTGTCGGAGGCCCATCGCGCCGTACAGCGCGCCACGTAGCCAGGATCGGACTCGCCCATTGCGGCGAGCGCGGGACGGTCGTCCATCAACTCGTCCGCACGCAGTGCGCGCAAATACCAAGCGCCGGCGTTAATCTCCACGGGCTCCACCCGTCGATGGTAGGCATGGCCTATGAGGATCACAGTGATCGGTGCGAGCGGTCTGATCGGCACCAAGGTGGTGGCCCTACTCGAGGCTGACGGGCACGAGGTCGTCGCGGCATCGCGTGGATCTGGTGTCGACGTCCTCAGCGGCGACGGGCTCGGCGAGGCGCTGGCGGGGGCCGACGCGCTCGTCGATGTCACGAATTCTCCGTCGTTCGAAGACGGGCCGGTGTTGGAGTTCTTCACCAAGGCGACGGCGAATGTGGCGGCGGCCGCGAAGAACGCCGGGGTCGGACACTATGTTGTGCTGTCGATCGTCGGTGTGGACGGTCTTCCGCTCAGCGGGTACATGCGGGCCAAGGTCGCGCAGGAGAAGCTGCTCAGTCAATCCGGAATGCCCTACACCATCGTGCGCGCCACGCAGTTCGCCGAGTTCACCGACGCCATCACCGGATCGATGACCGTCGGCGACGAGGTACGCGTTCCCGATGCGCTGATTCAGCCCATCCCGGCGGACAGGGTCGCCTCCGATGTCGCGCGCGCCGCCGTCGCCGGACCGCTGAACGGTGTCGTGAACATCGGTGGGCCGCAGAAGATCCCGTTTGAGCAGATGGCCCGCGACACGTTGGCCCGGCAGGGCGACGACACCAAGACCGTCGTCGTCGACCCCGAGGCCGGCTACTTCGGCACGCCACTACAGCGCAACAGCCTCGTCACGCCCGATTAGCTCGATTCGGGTGAGGCCTACTTGATCTCGGCGAGCACCGTGCCCTGCGTGACGGCCGCACCGGGCTCGACCGCGAGGCCGGTGATGACGCCGTCCTTGTGCGCGGTGACCGGGTTCTCCATCTTCATCGCCTCGAGAACCACGACGAGATCGCCGGAAGCAACCTCCTGACCCTCTTCGACAGCCACCTTGACCACAGTGCCCTGCATCGGTGCCGTCACCGAATCGCCGGATGCCGCCGCGCCGCCGGACGAACCGCGCTTGCGTGCCTTGGGCTTCTTGCGGACGACGCCGCCGCCCGCGGGCGCACCACCGCCGCCGCCGATGGCCAGATCACCGGGCAGCGACACCTCGATGCGCCGGCCTCCCACCTCGACGACGACCGACTGCCGCGGAATGGTGTCTTCCTCTTCGATCGCTTCACCGCCGGTGAAGGGTTCGACGGTGTTGTCCCACTCGGTTTCGATCCACCGGGTGTGCACGTCGAACTTCTCGCCGTCTCCGATGAACGCCGGGTCGGACACCACGGCGCGGTGGAACGGAATGACCGTCGCCAGGCCCTCGACATGGAACTCGGCCAGCGCGCGGCGCGAGCGGGCCAGCGCCTCCTCGCGGGTGGCGCCGGACACGATCAGCTTCGACAGCATCGAGTCGAACTGGCCGCCGATCACCGAACCGGCCTCGACGCCGGAGTCCAGCCGCACACCGGGACCGGTGGGGATGTCGTAGCGGGTGACCGGGCCGGGCGCTGGCAGAAAGCCGCGGCCAGCGTCCTCGCCGTTGATGCGGAACTCGAACGCGTGCCCGCGCGGCGTCGGATCCTCGGTGATGTCCAATGCCTCGCCGTTGGCGATCTTGAACTGCTGCAGGACCAGGTCGATGCCCGCGGTCTCCTCGGTGACCGGATGCTCGACCTGCAGGCGGGTGTTCACCTCGAGGAATGAGATCAGCCCGTCCTGGCCGACGAGGTATTCGACGGTGCCTGCGCCGTAGTAGCCGGCCTCCTTGCAGATGCGCTTGGCGGACTCGTGAATCTCCTTGCGCTGTGCGTCGGTCAGGAACGGCGCGGGCGCCTCCTCGACGAGCTTCTGGAAGCGGCGCTGCAGCGAGCAGTCGCGGGTGCCTGCGACGACGACGTTGCCGTGCGTGTCGGCGATGACTTGAGCCTCGACGTGGCGCGGCTTGTCCAGGTAGCGCTCGACGAAGCACTCACCGCGGCCGAACGCCGCGACGGCCTCACGGGTGGCCGACTCGAACAACTCCGGGATCTCTTCGATCGTGCGGGCGACCTTCATGCCGCGGCCGCCGCCGCCGAACGCCGCCTTGATGGCCACCGGTACGCCGTACTCCTCGGCGAACGCAACGACCTCGTCGGCGTCCTTGACTGGGTCGGGGGTTCCCGGAACCAGCGGCGCCTCGGCGCGCGCGGCGATGTGCCGGGCGGTGACCTTGTCGCCGAGATCGCGGATGGACTGCGGGCTGGGCCCGATCCAGATCAAGCCGGCGTCGAGCACGGCCTGAGCGAAATCGGCGTTCTCCGAAAGGAATCCGTAGCCGGGATGGATGGCGTTCGCGCCGGATTTCTCGGCCGCCTCCAAAAGCTTTTCGAAGACGAGGTAGGACTCGGCTGAGGTCTGGCCGCCGAGTGCGAAGGCTTCATCGGCGAGCCGCACGTGAGGTGCGTCGGCGTCGGGTTCGGCGTACACGGCCACGCTTGCAAGCCCGGCGTCCTTGGCTGCCCGGATCACCCTGACCGCGATTTCCCCGCGATTGGCGACGAGCACCTTGGAGATCTTTGAGCTGGCGTGACTTGCCACTGCGCCTCCTGACGGCATGGATTTTAAGAAACGTCTTTAAGAATGTATCGGAGGCAGTTTAGGCGGCAGCACGACGCCCACGCCAAGCCGGTATCGGTTACTCCCGGGTAGCCCCATTCACTGTGCTCGGTTGCGCATCAATTGATCGGCGCTGGTTCGCCGTTTGCGCTTGGCGTCGCGCCGCGCCCTCACCGCTCGAACGAGCGAGCCCTCCCGTCCATAGGGATGGCCGTACTGCAGCACTAGCGTCACTCGCAGAGTGTCGTTGGCCCAGGGCAGCACGGCGTGAAGCGCGCGGTATCCCCTGAAGAGGTACGCATCGCCGGGCCTGAGCGGGATGGTGAATGCGGACGGATCGCCCTGATAGCGGCGGCGCATCCGGCGCCCGTATATCTGTTTGTGCACGAGCAGTCGCTCGGCCGCGCTCAGCGCGGCCCAACGGCGGTGCGGGCGATGGTCGGGGAATATCGCCACCTGACCCGCCCCGTCGGCGGGAACGACGATCGGAACAAGCATGGTCACCGCATTCGCGTCGTAATGCCAGTCGAACGGCGGGGTGTCCGCGTCCGAACCGTCGAGTATGCGAAGGACTCGCTGCTGATAGCCCGCGTAATCCGATTCCGATTCGGGGAACGACGTCAGCGAATGCAGAAAGGCTTCGACGCGCTGGTCCTCGGCCAGTGCCGCGATGGTCGGGCACTCCCAGGAGTCCCCGTAGACCAAGCTGTGCTCACGCCACCCGTGGCGAGCAAGGTAGTCGTTCACCTCGGTGCGCGCCGCGCTGAGCCACTCCGTCGGGATGACGCCCTCGAGTGTGACGAGTCCGTGCCGGTGAAGGTCAGCCTGGGCGTGGTCGACGCGGCTCGGCAGGCTCACCGCTACCGCAGTATTGAGGCGCTGACCGTCCGCTTCGATCACCGCAGAGTCATACCCGGAAGGTCGTGGCTCTATTCGCTGTTGGTCGCCGCACACAGATCGCCGACCGGTGTGGACAGGCTCATCGTCGGGTGTGACTATCTCAGCCGCTTCTTGATGCGGGCGAGCATCGCGGACATGCCACGCAGTCGCAATGGGCTGATCAGCGCGGCCAGGCCGAGTTCGCTGTAGAAGTCGTCGGGTACCGCGAGGATGTCATCGGCGGGCTGTGAGTCGAGTCCGGCCGCCAGGATCGCCGCGAAACCACGCGTGGTCGGCGCCTCCGCGGGGGCGCTGAAATACAGCCGGACGTTGTCCCGGTCGGCGGCGTCGACGTGGAGGAACAGCGGTGACTGACATTCGGGCACCGGCTCCATGGCCGCCTCTTCCAGTTCGGCGGGCAGCGGCGGCAGTTCACCCGCGAACTCCAGTAGCAGCTGCAGCTTGTCCTGGCCCTGCATCTCCTTGAAGTCGGACACCACCTCGGCCAGCGCGGTGGGCATTGGGCGGGGTGGTGGGACGACCGAAGTCATGTCGCTTCGCCAGGCTCTTCCCCGACGGCCACGGGCACCCGCACCGCGTTGCCCCACTCGGTCCAGGAGCCGTCGTAATTACGCACGCCTTCGCGGCCCAGCAGATGCGTCAGCACGAACCAGGTGTGGCTGCTTCGCTCGCCGATGCGGCAGTACACGACGGTTTTGTCGTCGTCGGACAGGAAGCCGTACAGCTCGTCGAGTTCAGCGCGGGTGCGGAACTGGCCGTTGTCCCTGGCCGCCTTGGCCCACGGGATCGACCGTGCGGTCGGGATGTGCCCGCCGCGCAGCGCGCCCTCCTCGGGGTAGTCGGGCATGTGGGTGCGCTCCCCGGTGTACTCCTGCGGTGAGCGGACGTCGATCAGCGGCTGCGAGCCGATGATCTCCAGCACGTCCTCCTTGAACGCGCGGATCGGCGCGTCGTTGCGTTCGACGACGGGGTAACCCGTGGTCTGTTTGGACGGTACGTCCAGGTTCGTGTCGCGGCCGTCGGAGATCCACAGGTCGCGTCCACCATCGAGCAGGCGCACGTCGGGGTGGCCGAACAGCGTGAACACCCACAGGGCGTAGGCGGCCCACCAGTTGCTCTTGTCGCCGTAGATGACGACGGTGTCGTCGCGGGAGATGCCCTTGCGGTTCATCAGCTCGGCGAACTGGGCGCCGTCGATGTAGTCGCGGACCGTCGGGTCGTTGAGGTCGGTGTGCCAGTCGATCTTCACCGCGCCGGGGATGTGGCCGGTGTCGTAGAGCAGCACGTCCTCGTCGGATTCGACGATGGCCAGACCGGGCCTACCTAGGTTGCCCGACAACCAATCGGGGGTGACCAGGCGTTCCGGGTCGGCGTACTCGGCCAGGGCGGGGGCGGGATCGGCGGGTAGCGGCACAACTGCGAGCCTACCCACGCACCGGATCAGCGCAGCGGGTTGGCGGACCAGAGTTCTGCGATCGACAGGCCCCCGTCGGCGAGCAGTCGACGGATCAGCGGCAGTCCGATGCCGATCACCGAGGACGGGTCGCCGTCGACACCGTCGACGAACCAGCCGCCCAGGCCGTCGAGCGTGAATCCACCCGCCACCGCCGCGGGCTCGCCGCTGTCGACATAGGCATCCAGATCCGCCGTGGACGGGTTGCCGAACCGCACCGTGGTCACCGTGGCGTCGGCACCGCGCCACGCTATTGCGTTGTCCCGCAACCGAATCACGCTATGGCCGGTGTAGAGCTCGCCCGAAGTCCCCGCCATCTGCTGCCAGCCGACGCGCGCCGCGTCGGCGGTGGTGGGCTTACCGCGCAATGCCCCATCGTGGTACAGCATCGAATCACAGCCGATGACAACGCAGTCGGCTGCGACGCCGGCATCCAGGACCCCGACGACGGCTTCCGCCTTCGCGGCGGCCAGCGTGGTGGTCACGTCGGCTGGGGTGGCCGACGGTTCCAGACGGGCAATGGCGGCGTCCTCGTCGACACCGGAGACGATGACAAGTGGGTCGATTCCCGCCTGGCGCAACACCTTACGGCGGCCGGGCGATGCCGACGCGAGAACGAATCGCGTCATCGATGGCGCATGTGCGTCCGTTGCTGAAGGGTCACCTTCTGCCAGCTGAAGAACGAATAGCGCAGCCGGTCGACCGGATGGCCCCACAGGTTCTCTTCCTGCTCCCGCGGCTCGGCGGGAGTACCCGAAGCGGCGGCGAGCACGGCGATGACCGCGCCGATCTCCTCATCGGTCGGCTTGCCCTTCACGACCTGGATGGGCGCTTCGTGGTGTTGCGGTTCCTCGCTCACAGTCTCGTCCCCGCTCACAGACCCGCTCACAGTGGAATGTTTCCGTGCTTCTTCGGCGGCACCTGCGTGATCTTGCGTTCGAGCAGGCGCAGGGCCGTTGCGACGTAGCCGCGGGTGTGCGACGGCGGGATCACCGCGTCCACATAGCCACGCTCGGCGGCGATGTACGGATTGACGAGGGTGTCCTCGTACGTCTGCTGCAGCTCCAAGCGAAGCGCGTCGACGTCCTGACCCTCCTTGGCCGCCTTGGCCAACTCCTGGCGGTATACGAACCCGACCGCGCCGGCGGCGCCCATGACCGCGATCTGCGCGCTCGGCCACGCGACGTTCACGTCGGCGCCCATCTCCTTCGAACCCATGACGCAGTACGCGCCGCCGTAGGCCTTGCGGGTGATGACGGTGATCTTGGCGACGGTCGCCTCGCCATAGGCGTACAGCAGCTTCGCGCCGCGGCGGATGATGCCGTTGTATTCCTGGTCGGTGCCCGGCAGGAAGCCCGGCACATCGACCAGCATCACGATCGGCACGTTGAAGCAGTCGCAGGTGCGGATGAACCGCGCCGCCTTTTCCGAGGCGTTGATGTCCAGGCAGCCCGCGAACTGGGTCGGCTGATTGGCGACGATGCCGACCGGTCGGCCTTCGATGCGGCCGAACCCGACCAGAATGTTCCCGGCATAGCCGGCCTGTACCTCGAGGAATTCGTCGTCATCGAGGATGCGGGTGATGACTTCGTGCATGTCGTAGGGCTGGTTCGGCGAATCGGGGATCAGGGTGTCCAGTTCGAGGTCCTCGTCGGTGAGGTTGTCCTCGATCGCGCCCTCCGGCACCGCGGCCGGGTAGCGCGGCGGGTCGGCGTAGTTGTTGGCGGGCAGGTACGACAGCAGCTCGCGGACGTAGTCGAAGGCGTCCTGCTCGCCGGTCGCCACGTAGTGCGCAGTGCCCGACTTGGCCATGTGCGTGTGTGCGCCGCCGAGTTCCTCCATCGTGACGTCCTCACCGGTGACCGTCTTGATGACGTCTGGTCCGGTGATGAACATCTGGCTGGTCTGGTCGACCATGACGACGAAGTCGGTCAGCGCGGGGGAATACACGTGGCCGCCCGCTGCGGCGCCCATGATCAACGAGATCTGCGGGATCACGCCGGACGCCATGATGTTGTTGTGGAAGATCTTGCTGTACAGGCCAAGTGACACCACGCCCTCTTGGATTCGCGCGCCCGCGCCGTCGTTGATGCCGATGAGCGGCCGGCCCGTCTTGATCGCGAGGTCCTGCACCTTGACGATCTTTTCGCCGTAGACCTCGCCGAGGCTGCCGCCGAAGACCGAGACGTCCTGGCTGAAGATGCAGATCTCGCGGCCGTCGATGGTGCCGTAACCAGTCACCACGCCGTCGCCGAACGGGCGCTTCTCAGCCAGCCCGAAGTTCGTGCTGCGGTGCCGGGCCAACGCGTCGAGTTCGACGAACGAACCCTCGTCCAGCAGCGCCAGGATGCGTTCGCGGGCGGTCAGCTTGCCCTTGGCGTGGATCTTCTCGACCGCCGCCTCTCCGACCGGGTGCAGCGTCTCTTCGGTGCGCCTGCGAAGATCCGCCAGCTTGCCTGCGGTGGTGTGGATGTCGATCTCGTGCTCGCCCGCGGGCTCGACCGACTGATCGCTAACGCTCGTCATGAGCGTCGATGCTAACGAACCGCGTGAACGACGCGGACAGCGCGTCCTTAATATCTCCTTAAGCAGGCGTGCGCAGGGTCGCTTACGTTTGGCCGATGACTGCTGAGCGCGCTCCCCTGGACGAAACGACGTTGCGTGCCGCCATCGAAGGCGGCCCGGTGTGGCGGACGGTCGAAGTGGCGGCCGAGACCGGATCCACCAACTCCGACCTGATCGCGCGCGCCAACAGCGGCGCCGACATCGCGGGCGCTGTCCTGATCGCCGAACACCAGACCGCCGGCCGCGGCAGGCAGGGGCGCAGCTGGTCGGCGGCGCGGTACGCCCAGATCACGCTGTCGGTGGCGATCGATGCCGCCGCAGTGCCGACGGACGCCTGGGGCTGGCTTCCGCTGGCGACGGGGGTGGCCATCGTCGACACCGTGACCGGCATCGGCGTCGACGCCGGATTGAAGTGGCCCAACGACGTGCTCGCCGGTGGCGGCAAGCTGGCGGGAATCCTCGCCGAGGTCGCCGCCGAGCAACGGGTGGTCGTCGTCGGCATCGGTCTCAACGTGTCACTGCGTGGTGACGAGGTGGGCGTGGACGGTGTGACATCCCTCGTCGGGCTCGGCGTCGCCGCACCGGATCGTGGCGAACTCATCGTTCGGCTGTTGACGGAGTTGGGCCGTCGCGTCGATGCCTGGCGCAGTGCCGGCGGCGCGGACCCGGAACTGATCGCCGACTACCAGGCCCGCAGCCTGACCCTCGGGATGCCGGTCCGCGCGATCCTCCCCGGTGACCGCGAGATCGTCGGGGTGGCCCGCGATGTCGACGACCAGGGCCGGCTCTCGATCGACACCGACGGGCAGACGACGACGGTCGCCGCAGGTGACATCGTCCACTTGCGACCCGCGGGCACCTGATCCGGAATAGGGTCTTCGCTCATGGGATATCCGGAGAAGGTGCTCGCCAAAGACGAGCATGTGGTGCTGCACCGCCATCCGCATTGGAAGCGTCTGATCGGCCCCATCTTGATCCTGTTGGTGATCACTGCGGTCGCGACGTTCGCGGCGGGCTACGTCAACACCACCAATTGGGATCCCACCGCCCGCAACGTCGTGATGATCGTGATCGCGGTCGTGTGGGCGGTCATCGTCATCTGGCTGACGATCTGGCCGTTCCTCAATTGGTGGACGACCCATTTCGTCATCACCGACCGCAGGGTGATGTTCCGGCACGGGCTGCTGACCCGCTCAGGCATCGACATTCCACTGGCCCGGATCAACAGCGTGGAATTCCGCCACGGCGTGCTCGATCGCATGCTGAGAACCGGCACGCTGATCATCGAGTCAGCTTCTCAGGATCCGCTGGAGTTCTCCGACATTCCGCGAGTGGAAGAGGTCCACTCGCTGCTGTATCACGAAGTCTTCGACACCCTGGGCTCGGAGGAATCGCCGAGCTGAGCCAGCCGCCGCGCGCGGCGGGTCGGCCTGCGCAGCGGTGTCACGTTGCCGTCCGCGGCGTCGGGGTGCAGAGCCGGGTCGCGCACATCCTCCACGGCCTCGGCGATACCGCCCCCGGTGAGCGTGGCCTCCAGTGCCTTGTCCGGGTTGCGCCCGAACTCGTCGGGGAACACGAAACGCCTGAACGCCCAGAATCGGAAGGCCATCTGCAGCAGGTTGCCGATGACGTAGGCGGCGACGAAGTCGGAGATGTTCTCGACCGTCAGGCTGACTTCGGGGACACGCAGCATCAGTACGTAGCTGGAGAACCACAGCGGCGCCATCGACAGCAGCACACCGACGCCGCTGAACGCGAAGAACATCAGCGCCTCGTGGTGCCGTTCGCGGCCGCCGCGGTCGCGGAAACTCCATTCGCGGTTGAGGATGTACGACGCGATCACCGCGACGACGCCGGCGATGATCTTCGCCGTCACAGGCTTGGGCTCCAGCACCGTGAGCTTCAGCGTGAAGAAGACCGTCGAATCGATGACGAAGGTGGTGGCGCCGACGATCGCGAACTTGATGAGCTCGTGGTGCCGTTCGAAGTACGGCCGGATCGGGCGTGGAAGCCGCGCGATCGTGGCATCGGTGAAGGACACAACAGGGCAGTGTACGGAAATTGACCAACTCACGCGTACCTGTGCAGGTCACCGCGGGGAAACACGGCGGCCGCCGCATGACAACATAGGCACGTGCCGCGCAATTCGACGAAGCCGCCGCTGGTGACCATGATCGGCGGCGGACAGCTGGCGAGAATGACCCATCAGGCGGCCATCGCGCTCGGTCAGACACTGCGTGTGTTGGCCGTCACACCCGAGGATCCCGCGGCGCAGGTGACCCCCGACGTGGTCCTCGGCGCGCACGACGACCTGGATGCGCTGCGGCGTGCGGCGGTGGGCGCGGACGCGCTGACGTTCGACCACGAGCACGTGCCGACCGAAATGCTCGAGAAGCTGATCGCGGAGGGGGTGAACGTCGCGCCGCCGCCGACGGCGCTGATCCACGCCCAGGACAAGCTGGTGATGCGACGACGCCTGGCGGCGCTCGGTGCGCCGGTGCCGCGGTTCGCGGCTGTGACGTCGCCTGGTGACGTGGACGATTTCGCGGCCGGTTCGGATACCGCGCTGGTGCTCAAGATCGTGCGCGGGGGCTACGACGGGCGCGGCGTCACGCTGGCGCGCGACATCGTCCACGCGCGTGAGGCAGCCGCCGAGTACCTGGCGTCTGGGGCCGATGTCCTGGTCGAGGAGAAGGTCGAGATGCGGCGCGAACTCGCCGCGCTGGTGGCCCGTTCACCGTTCGGTCAGGGTGCGGCGTGGCCGGTGGTGCAGACCGTGCAGCGCGACGGCATCTGCGTGGAGGTGATCGCACCGGCTCCCGACCTCGCCGACGACGTCGCCGGTGCCGCAGGCGGTCTCGCGCTGCGTCTTGCCGAAGAGCTCGGCGTGGTCGGTGTGTTGGCGGTCGAACTGTTCGAGACAACCGACGGCGGGCTGCTGGTGAACGAGTTGGCGATGCGGCCCCACAATTCGGGGCACTGGTCGATGGACGGTGCGCGCACCAGTCAGTTCGAGCAGCATCTCCGTGCGGTGCTGGACTATCCGCTGGGGGAGACCTCACCGATCGCGCCGGTGACCGTCATGGCGAATGTGCTTGGCGCTCAAGAAACCCCGACGATGAGCATGGATGAACGAGTGCATCACCTGTTCGGGCGAATGCCAGAGGCCAAGGTGCATCTGTACGGCAAGGGCGAGCGTCCCGGTCGCAAGATCGGCCACGTCAACGTCCTCGGCGCGGCGTGGGGATCCCCGGACGACGCCGCATATGTCGCGGAGGTCCGGGAACGCGCGACGCGCGCGGCGCACTGGTTGTCGCATGCGGAATGGACCGACGGATGGAGTGGGCACCGATGAGCGCTTGCGCGAAGAGAGGCAACCATGAGTGACGGCACGACGCCACGCGTCGGCGTGATCATGGGCAGCGACAGCGACTGGTCGGTGATGGAGGACGCGGCACTTGCGCTGGCCGAGTTCGACATTCCGTTCGAGGTCGGCATCGTGTCCGCGCATCGCACGCCCGATCGGATGCTGGACTACGCGAAGTCGGCCGCCGCGCGCGGCATCGAGGTGATCATCGCCGGTGCCGGCGGAGCCGCGCACCTGCCGGGCATGGTGGCTTCGGCCACCCCGCTGCCCGTCATCGGCGTTCCGGTGGCCCTGGCCAAGCTCGACGGCCTCGATTCGCTGCTGTCGATCGTGCAGATGCCCGCCGGGGTGCCCGTGGCGACCGTGTCGATTGGTGGCGCCCGCAACGCCGGGCTGCTGGCCGTGCGGATTCTCGGCTCGTCGGATGCCGCACTGCGCAAGCGCGTCGAGGCTTTCCAGAGCGCGCTGTCGGACGTGGTGCTGCAGAAGGACGCGGCGCTGCGTGACCGTCTGCTCATCCGGGACGGTAAAGTTACCGACGAGTAGCAAGGAGTTGTCATGGCCATCGGAAACCCGTCGTTCGACGCTTTCAAGCTTTCTGACGAGCACACTGAGTTGCGCGCGGTGTTGCGCGACCTGTGCGACAAGGAGATCGCTCCGCACGCCGCGGACGTCGATGAGAAGGCGCGCTACACCGACGAAGCCGAAGCGGCGCTGACTGCGGCCGGAATGGCCGCGATCCACATCCCCGAGGAGTACGGCGGCCAGGGCGGCGATTCGGTGGCCGCCTGCATCGTCATCGAAGAGGTCGCGCGGGTGTGCGCGTCGTCGTCGCTGATCCCGATCTGCAACAAGCTCGGCACCATGGGCCTGCTGCTGCGGGGGTCCGAAGAGCTCAAGAAGCAGGTGCTGCCGAGCATCGGCGCGGGCGAGGCGATGGCGTCCTATGCGCTGTCGGAGCGTGAAGCCGGTAGCGATGCGGCGTCGATGCGGACCCGTGCGCGCCGTGACGGCGACGACTGGGTGCTCAACGGCACCAAGTGCTGGATCTCCAACGGCGGGCATTCCACCTGGTACACGGTGATGGCGGTGACCGATCCGGACAAGGGCGCCAACGGCATCTCGGCGTTCGTCGTGCACAAGGACGATCCGGGGTTCGCGGTCGGCGCCAAGGAACGCAAGCTGGGCATCAAGGGGTCCCCGACGACCGAGTTGTATTTCGAGGACTGCCGCATCCCCGGCGATCGGATCATCGGCGACGAGGGCAGCGGCTTCAAGACCGCGCTGGCCACTCTCGACCACACCCGCCCGACGATCGGCGCCCAAGCTGTCGGTATCGCTCAGGGCGCGCTCGAGGCCGCGATCGCATACACCAAGGAGCGCAAGCAGTTCCGTCAGCGCATCGCAGATTTTCAGGCGGTGCAGTTCATGCTCGCGGATATGGCGATGAAGATCGAGGCGGCCCGATTGATGGTGTACACCGCGGCCGCCCGCGCCGAACGTGGCGAGCCCGACCTCGGTTTCATCTCCTCGGCGTCCAAGTGCTACGCCTCCGACGTCGCGATGTCGGTGACGACCGATGCGGTGCAGCTGTTCGGCGGCTACGGCTACACGGTGGACTTCCCCGTCGAGCGGTTCATGCGCGACGCCAAGATCACGCAGATCTACGAGGGCACCAACCAGATTCAGCGTGTGGTGATGTCACGCGCACTGCTCAAGTAGGCATCAGCCGGCGTACTGGAGGAAGAACGCCATCCCCGCCTCGAGGTGATAGGTGTTGTGGCAGTGGGTGATCCATTTTCCGGGATTATCGGTGTCGAAGTCGACATCGACGGTCTGCAGCGGCGGCACCAGCACGGTGTCCTTGCGGGCCTTCGGGGTGTCACCGTTCATCACCTGGAACGTGTGGCCGTGCAGATGGAACGGGTGAAACATCATCGACTCGTTGATGTAGCGGATGCGGACCCGTTGGTTCGGCCTTACTGCCACCCCATCGCGCGGCGGGTCGTACAGCTTTCCGTTGATCGGCCAGTTGTAGCCGTCGACGGGTCCGGCCAGGCGGGCGTCGATGATCTGATCGGGTTCTTTCGCGGGCAGCGTCACCTCCGGCGCGGGTGACAGCGTCGCGGTGTCCAGCGGTGCCCGAGTACGCACCGACGCAACGAACTCGTCGACGTTCACCATGGCGGGCCTATTGTTGACCCGCATGTTCAGCTGGGCGTGGCCCGGCTTGCCGTAGGGCACGGCGACGACCGGCAGCGACTCGTTGACGGTGATGATCGCGTCGACCCGCTCGCCCATGCCGAGGATGACCGAGTCCGCCTGCACCGGTACCACCGGGTAGCCGTCGGTCTGGATGACCGTCATGGACGTGCCTGGCACCGCTACCCGGAACGCCGTGTCGGAGCCGGCGTTGATCACCCGCATCCGAATCCGTTGGCCCGTACGGTAATTCGCGACCTGCGGATCTTTCGCGACGCGACCGTTGATGATGAAGTAGGGGTAGGTGACGTCGCCGCCGTCTTGACCGAGCGGAGTCGCCGGAGTCACGCCAGGACCGCCGGGTTCCATCGGCTTCATCCCTGTCTTGCGCAGGTTCTCGAACACCCGGTCGGGGTTGGTGCCGGTGCCGTCGATCCAGTCGTCCAGCACGACAACGAGCTCGTCGTCGTAGTCGACCTTCGCGTCGGGGTCCTCGATGATGAGTGGCCCGTACAGGCCGCGGTCCAGTTGGGTGCCGACATGCGAATGGAACCAATACGTTCCGGCGTCGGGCACCACGAAGTCGTAGGTGAACGTCTGACCATTGGCCACCGCCGCCTGCGTCAGGGGCGGCACCCCGTCCATGTCGTTGACGATCGCGATGCCGTGCCAGTGCACCGTTACGCCCTGCGGCAGGGCATTGGTCAATTCGGCCCGGAGTCGCTCCCCCTTGCGCAGGCGAATTTCACGAGCGGGTACCTGGTTGTTGTAGGCCCAGGTGCGAAGCGTGACGCCGGCGAGGTCGATGTCGGTTTCACCGGCCGCCAGAGTGAGGTTCGCGGGTCCGGCTGACGGTGCCTTCGACTGCGAGCAGGCGGCGGCCACCCCCGCGAAGCCCATCGCGCCCACGACCATGAACTGCCGTCGACTGATCATGATTTTCAGCGTGGCACTGTTCGCTCAACCGCGGGTGATCTTCTCCATTTGTCTCCGGCGACCCATCACAGCGGCATCCTGATGCGCCACCTGCACCAGCGACGCACCGGCCGCGAAGACTGCCAGCAGATTCTCGGTCAGGTCGTTTGCGTTGGTCCAGTCGGCCGTCGACATCACGCGGTCGTCGGCGGTGAGACCCTGTGCGGCAGCGGACGCCTGCGCTCCGGCCAGCACGTCGTCCACCGACCGGCCGTCCAGTGCGGTACCGGGATGGCGTTCGGGGATGATCTGGTCGCCGTGTACACGCACCGCGGTGGCGTAGTCGGTCACGCCAACGGGTAGATCGGGCGCCGGCTTGCCGAACGGATCGAGCGACAGTACGGCGATCTCGCCCACTCCGACGGCGTCGTCGGCCTCGTCGAACCGGTCCGCGGTACACAACGCGATGTCGGCTTCTCCGGCGGTGACGACTTCGGCGCCGATCCACCAGATTCCGAACAGTACGGCCGCGGTCTGCCAGTGCGCGGGCAACAGCACCGCGACCCTGCTGGACGGCCCCGCGCCCAATTCGTCACGCAGCAGGTTGCCGGTCTTGGCCGCCCAGTTCCACAGTGTGGCGGTGGACAATTCGATGCGTTCACCGGTCGCATCGTCGTAGTAGGTGATCCGCGGACCGGCAGGATCGGACGCCATGAGCGGATCGAGAATCGCCGAACTGACTGTGCTCACAGCTAGTTGACGCACTCCGGGTCGTTCGAGCCGGCGGTGATGATCGGTGACGCCAGTGGGTCTTCCGCCGTGGAGCCGGCCGCGACGGGGTCGGCGGTGGTCAGCGTCGGGTCGATACCGTCGAGGCCCGAACCGGGACCCGTGTAATCGGCAGCGAGCACCACCCGCACCGAGCCGGGCGCCACCGACGCGTCCTCGACGATCGGCAGTCCGCCCAGATCCTTGGCAATCGCCTGCGCGCCGAGGTCATCGGCCTTGGCCGCCTGCACCTGGCTGCCCGTGACCGGGGCGCCTTCATGGTTTCCCGTGCTGCCGGGGGAGAAGCCCTTGTTGGTCAGCACCTGTGAGACCGCGGAGGCCAGACCGTTGACGTCGCTGGCGTTGACCACGTCGGCGGTCGTCTTCTCGGGCGTGTAGGCCAGTTCCTCGGTCTTGCCCTCGTCCTGGTCGTGCAGCAGGCTGTCGACCCAATCCTTGACCTCGCCGGCATCGATTCGCACCACGCTCTGCATGCCGTCGTCACTCCAACCGTTCTCCTGGAGCACGGGAATCGTGGCGAAGGCGACATTGCCCGCCGCAAGCTTCTGCAACTGTTCGGCGAATTCCATGACGTCCCAACCGTCGGACAGCACGACGGAGCGCTGTACCGCGTCCTCGAGCCGGTTCAGCGTCGCCGGGCTGGACAGTGTCTTGCTCGAAATGACTTCGTGGGCAAGCGATGCCATGACCGCCTGCTGGCGCACCACCCGGTCCAGGTCACCGCGGGGCAGGTCGTGACGTTGGCGAACGAAGCTCAGCGCTTGCGGACCGCTCAGCTTCTGCCAGCCGGCCGCGAAGTCGGCACCCGAAAGCGGTTCGTAGACAGGGTTCTTCAGGCAGACATTCACGCCGCCGAGGGCATCGGTGATGAGCGAGAACCCGAGCAGCCCGATCTCGGCGTAGTGGTCGACGGTGACGCCGGTCAGATTGGCGACCGTCTTGATCAACGCCTCGCGGCCTGCCTCGACGGCCTCCGGTTCCGCCTGCGCCTTCTCCAAACCGTCCTGTTCGACCAGCTCGACGAGCTTCTCGAAATGGGCCGAGCCGTAGACACCGTTGATCTTCATCTTGCCGACCCCGGGCGCCTCCACATAGGAGTCGCGCGGGATCGAGATCGCGGTGGCGGACTTACCGTTGTTGGGGATTCGCACCAGGATGATCGTGTCGGTATTGGTCGCCTCGTCATCGCCCGCCCGCAGCGTCGCGAGCTCTTCCTGGCTCAGCGGGTTTCCGTGCGCATCGGTGCGGCTGTCCACGCCGACCAGCAGGATGTCGATCGCACCGTCTTCACCGCCGCCGCCCAGCGAGATGGGGGAGATGTGATTGATGCCTGATTCGAACGATCGGATCTTGCCCCAGGCGACGCCGGTACCAACGACGATCGCCAGTGCCATCGACACGGCGATGACACGGAGAGTACGAGCGGGCATCAGCCCAGGTTACTTGCGATAAGGGCGCAGAGCCGGTAGCGCGGGTCGGCGTGCCAGACTCGTCACCATGGGTTTCCAAGAATCTGCCCGAATCGTTATCTCCGGCGCCGGTGGCATGGTCGGACGCGAATTGGCAGCTCAGGCGCGCAGTCGGGGCCGCGAAGTGCTGGCCCTGACCTCCTCTGAGTGGGATATCACCGACGCGCCGGCGGCCGAGCGTTTCATCGAATCCGGTGACGTGGTGATCAACTGTGCCGCCTACACCAAGGTCGACGCGGCGGAGTCCGACGAGGAGCGCGCCCACGCCGTCAACGCCGTGGGGCCCGCCAATATCGCGCACGCCTGCGCCCGCGCAGGAGCTGATTTCATCCACATCTCCACCGACTACGTCTTCTCCGGCCCGAAGCGCACCCCGTTCGAGATCGACGACGAGACCGCGCCGGTGGGCGTGTACGGCCGCACCAAACTCGCAGGCGAGTTCTCGGTGCTCGCCGCGATGCCCGATGCGCACATCGTCCGGACGGCGTGGATCTACGAGGGCGGCGACGGGGGTGACTTCGTGGCCGTGATGCGGCGTCTTGCCGCCGGAGATCAGACCGTGGACGTGGTGGCTGACCAGATCGGCTCGCCCACCTACGCCGCCGACCTGGTGGGCGCCCTGCTCGAGGTGGCAGAGGGAAACATTCGAGAGCCGGTCCTGCATGCCGCCAACGCGGGCGAAGCGAGCCGCTACGAGCAGGCACAGGCGGTCTTCGAGGCCGTGGGAGCCGATCCTGCCCGGGTGCGCCCCGTCGGCACCGACCGCCATCCGCGGCCCGCTCCGCGGCCGCAGTACTCGGCGCTGTCGGCCCGGCTGTCCGCCGATGCCGGGCTGACCCCGCTGCGGCCCTGGCGCGACGCGCTCGCCGCGGCGATCGCCGACCACAGCCCATTAACCTCTACGCCGTGAAGCATGAGTGGGTAGCCGTCGCGTGAGTGACGAGCTCGTAGTGGTCACGGTGACGTACTCGCCGGGGCCGCATCTGAACCGGTTCCTGGCGTCGCTGTCGCATGCCACCGATCGTGCGGTGACGGTCATCATGGCCGACAACGGGTCGACCGACGGCGCGCCTGAAGAAGCGCTGGCGCACTATTCCAACGTGCGCCTGTTGCGCACGGGAGCCAACCTGGGTTACGGCAGCGCGGTGAATCGTGCCGTCGACGAGTACCTGAAAGGTGACTTGGCTCAAGCGATCTCGGGGGACTCCGACTTTTTCATCGTTGCCAACCCCGACGTGCAGTGGGGCCCGCGCAGCATCGACATCCTCATCGACGCCGCATCCCGCTGGCCGCGCGCAGGTGCACTGGGGCCGATGATCCGCGACCCCGACGGCACGGTGTACCCGTCGGCGCGACATCTGCCCAGCCTGATCCGGGGCGGTATGCACGCGGTCGTCGGACCACTGTGGCGATCCAATCCGTGGACCGCGGCCTACCGGCAGGCCAGGGAAGCCCCTAGCGAACGCGCCGTCGGATGGTTGTCGGGGTCTTGCTTGTTGCTGCGGCGGGCTGCATTCGACGAGATCGCGGGGTTCGACGAACGCTATTTCATGTACATGGAGGACGTTGACCTGGGAGATCGTCTGGGACGCGCGGGCTGGCAGAATGTGTACGTGCCATCGGCGGAGATTTTGCACGACAAGGGCCACGCGACAGGGCGGGACCCAGCCCGCAACTTGGCCGCCCACCACACCAGTACCTACACTTTTCTCGCGGATCGCTATCCACACTGGTCACAGGGGCCTTTGCGGTGGACAATCAAGGCCGCTTTAGCTGCGCGCGCTGGCCTGGTCGTGCGCAATTCCCGGCGCAAACAGGCGAAGGGGGGTCGGGTCTGATGAACCCTGCGGATGTAGATGCCGTCATATTGGTCGGCGGTCTGGGTACCCGGTTGCGCCCATTGACGCTGTCGGCACCCAAACCGATGCTGCCGACCGCGGGTTTGCCGTTCCTCACCCACCTGCTGTCGAGGATCGCAGATGCCGGCATCGAGCACGTGGTGCTCGGCACGTCGTACAAGGCGGCGGTCTTCGAGTCGGAGTTCGGTGACGGGTCCAAGCTCGGGTTGCAGATCGAATACGTCGTCGAGACCGAGCCGCTGGGCACCGGCGGCGGCATCGCCAACGTGGCGTCCAAGCTGCGGCACTCCAATGCGCTGGTTTTCAACGGCGATGTGTTGTCCGGCGCTGATCTGCGCGCGCTGCTGGACAGCCACGAGAACAACGACGCCGATGTCACCCTGCATCTGGTTCGCGTCGGCGATCCTAGGGCATTTGGTTGTGTGCCAACGGATTCCGATGGTGTCGTCACCGCGTTCCTGGAGAAGACGCAGGACCCGCCGACAGATCAGATCAACGCCGGATGTTACGTGTTCAAGCGCGAGGTCATCGATCGCATCCCGAAGGGACGTGCGCTGTCCGTCGAACGCGAGGTGTTCCCGGGCCTGCTCGCCGACGGCCTCCGGGTGTGTGGCTACGTCGACTCCACGTACTGGCGGGACATGGGGACACCCGAGGATTTCGTGCGCGGCTCGGCCGATCTGGTCCGCGGTATCGCGCCGTCACCCGCGCTGCACGGGCACCGCGGCGAGGAGCTCGTCCACGACGGGGCGAGCGTCGCGCCAGGTGCGCTGCTCATCGGCGGCACTGTCGTCGGCCGAGGCGCCGAGATCGCCGGTGGTGCACGTCTGGACGGTGCGGTGATCTTCGACGGCGCCAAGATCGGAGCAGGAGCGGTGATCGAGCGGTCGATCATCGGCTTCGGAGCGCGCATCGGACCTCGCGCCCTCATCCGCGACGGCGTGATCGGCGACGGCGCCGACATCGGTGCACGCTGCGAGCTGTTGCGCGGTGCGCGGGTGTGGCCGGGGGTCACGATCCCGGATGGCGGCATCCGCTACTCGACGGACATCTGACCGCGCCGAGCGGCGGCCGCCAACTGAGTGAGGCCGAAGTCGACGTCGTCCGGCAATGAGTCCAGTCGCCACCACCGAAGGTCCAGTGACTCGTCGCTGCGCGCGATTTCCGCACCTGCGGGCGCGCGCACAATGAACTGCATATCGAGGTGACGGGTCGGCACGCCCAGCGAACAAGTGACCGGGTGTACGTGCAGCGCGGCCAGCACCGGATCGATCTGCAGACCGTCGATGCCCGACTCCTCGGTGGCCTCCCTCAGCGCGGCGGCGACGATGTCGGCGTCGGATTCCTCGCAATGCCCGCCCAGTTGCAGCCACCGGCCGAACCGTGGGTGGAGCGTGAGTAGCGCGTGGGTTCCGGTGTGGTCGAGCACCAGGGCCGAACCGGTCACGTGCCCCGGCTCGCACGACCGCAGACAGCCGTCGTGTCGCGCGGCCAGAAACGTCAGCACGGCATGGCGCAGCGAGTCCTGGCCGGGATCGGGTGCATGCCATTCGGTCAACGCGTGGACCGCCGATGCGTGCAGGGTCACTTGCGCACCAGCAGATCGTCGGTCGGCACCGGATCGCGTGGACCCGGCTGCTCGGGCGGGAAACCGATCGCGATGGCGCCCAACGGCTCCCAATCGGCTGGCAGGTCGAGCTCGTCGCGCACCAGATCGGCGGCGAAGATCGTGGACCCGATCCAGCAGCTGCCCACACCGCGCACCGCCAGCGCTACCAGCAGGGCCTGCACGGCGGCCCCGACCGCGACGGTGAACATCGTGTGCTCGGCAGCGGTGCGGTCGGCGTCTGGATAACTGTGCGCACCGTCAGGCACCATGAACGGGATGACGAGTTCTGGTGCGTCGTAGAGGATCTGGCCACGGTCGACGCGGCGTTCGACGGTATCGGCCGGTCGGCCATCGCCGGTGAGATCCGCGCGCCACTTCGCCTTCATTCGATCCAGAAGTGCCAGCCGCGTGTCCGGGTCCTGCATCCACACGAACCGGACCGGCCGGGTGTGGTGCGGTGCTGGAGCGGTGAGCGCTTCGCCGATCGCGGTCTCGATCAGCTCGGGTGGAACGTCCTCGTCGGTGAAGGTGCGTACCGACCGACGCAACAACTGCGCCTGACTGCGACCGAGCGCAATGGCCTCCTCGGTGCCCAGCCAGAACAGATCATCCTCTCCGGCGCGCACCAGGCGACGGGCATTGGACCCGTCATCCGGCAGGGACAACCCGCGCACCACTGCGACCGGGATACCGGTCAGCTTGCCTTTGACGAGATCGGCGGCCGCGGCGATCTCGTCGGCGATCGCGATCTCGGTGACGATCAACTCGTTGCCGTGCCGGTCGCGCGACCCTTCGTAGCCGTGCAGCACCCGCAGTCCGGCGGCGCCGATCGCGACGTCGGTCTGCCCGTTGCGCCACGCACGTCCCATGGTGTCGGTGACCACCACCCCGACGGTGACTCCGAGGCGTTTGCGCAAACCGCTTCGCAACGCCGCAGCGCTGGCATCGGGATCCGTCGGCAACAAGGCGAGTTCTGCCGAGTCGACATTGGAACCGTCCACCCCGGCCGCTGCCTGTACCAGGCCGATCGCGTTCTCGGTGATCAGTGTTCTGCCCTTGCGAGCCAGTACCCGCACGGCTTCGGCGTCGATCAGCTGGCGTCGCAGGATATCTCGCTGTTCGGCGTCGACGGGTGCATCGACGATACGGCCCTCGCATTTGGACATCACCTTGCTGGTGACCACAAGGATGTCGTCGTCGCGGAGCCAGGGTGCGGCCGAGGCGATCGCCTCGGCAAGGTCGTCGCCTGGGCGAAATTCGGGCAGCCCTGGCACAGGCAGGATTTCGACGGCTGCCGCGGATCCGTGTTCGGTCATCGCCGTGGATCCACTTTCAGCCCGGCGACCTCCACTCCGGTGCGCACCATGTCGGCGGTCGTCGCCGGATCCTTCATCAACAGTGGTACGGCGCGCACCTCGACACCGTCGATCTCGGCGTGATCGCCTTCGTGGATCAACCAGGCGTCGAGGATGCCGGTGCCACTGCGCGCCCCGTAGTGCATTCCGACTGCTTCAGAGGTGCTGTCCACACCGATGACAGACAGACATTCGTCGGCCATGCCGCGCAACGGCTTACCGTCGATGATCGGGGAGTAGCCGATGACCCGTGCCGACGTCGTGCGCAGCGCGCCGCGAATGCCGGGGATGTTCAAGATCGATCCGATGCTCACCACCGGATTGGATGGGGCAATCAGCACGACGTCGGCGGTTTCGATGGCTTCGACGACGTCGGGACCGGCATTCGCCGCCTCGGCACCGACGAACGCGAAACTGTGGGTGGGTACCTGCGCGCGGTATCGCACCCACCATTCCTGGAAGTGGATCGCCTTCTTCTCGCCGTCCTCGGGATCGGTGATCACGACATGGGTTTCGCTGCGGTCGTCGCTCGCGGGTAACAATCGTGCACCGGGTGACCAACGGCCACATAACGCCTCGGTCACCTGTGACAGCGGATAGCCGGCACGCAACATCTGGCTGCGCACGAGGTGGGTGGCGAGGTCGCGGTCGCCGAGGCCGAACCAGTCGGGCTGCACACCGTAAGCGGCGAGTTCTTCCTTGGCATGCCAGGTTTCGTTGCGATGACCCCAACCGCGTTCGGGGTCGATGCCTCCGCCCAGCGTGTACATGCAGGTATCGAGGTCCGGGCAGATCCGTACCCCGAACATCCAGGCGTCGTCGCCGACGTTGACGACGGCGGTCAACTCGTGTGCCGACGTCCCGGAATCCTGGAATTGGCCCAGCCCCAACAGGTGCTGTACGCCGAGCAGGAAGCGGGCGCCGCCTACCCCGCCGACCAGAACCGTGACTTTCACAGTGACCGACACTAGGCCGTCGCGCGCGATCGGGGGGCACGTGGCCGAGGGGTGTGACAGACACGCCGATATTCCGACGCGCCGAATTCCGGTCACGGAATGGTATGAATTTCTGTTCCAACGCTTGACCGCGGCCGCTAGCGCGTGTGTAATCACACCAGTGTCATTTCGCGGTTGGCCAGCCGGTTTCGGTGTCGCAGACCGAGATTCGATCATATGTTCGAATCTGAAATGGCCACACAGTAAATAGTGGGGCTCAAGTTTCGGATCTACGACATCAGGTGAGGAGGCGGAAAATGTCTTTTGAGTACAGCGATTTCGATCATGCGGTTCGGTTCGACGACCGACTGCTCGGCTCAGTTGACAGCGCGCCGCACACCAATACCGGGCCGGCACCGTTCGAGACGCCGCGGCGTCCCCAGTTAAGTCTGGTGCCTGCCCCGATTGATGTGCCGTCGGCAATACCGGCAATGCCGGCAATGCTGACGCCGGAGGACGACCTCTGGCAAGAGAAGGCGCTCTGCGCGCAAACCGACCCCGAGGCGTTCTTCCCCGAGAAGGGCGGCTCAACTCGTGAGGCCAAGCGCATTTGCCTGGGCTGCGAGGTGCGCGACGCGTGCCTCGACTATGCGCTGGCCCATGACGAGCGCTTCGGTATCTGGGGCGGGCTCTCCGAGCGTGAGCGCCGTCGCCTCAAGCGCGGCGTGATCTAGGCGAGTTGTTCACTCGTCCTCGATAGTGGGGTCGATAACGGAGGGTTCGACACCCAGATAAGTGGCTACTTGTGCCACCAGGACTTCGTGCAGCAGCTCCGAGAGTTCGGCGGTGTCTTTCGCCCGTCGTTCGATCGGCTTGCGGAACAACATAATTCGCGCCCGAGTGGCGTTGCCGCGGACATCGACGCCCGCGGGGATCAGCCGGGCCAGGGCCACCGGCCCGTCGGCGATGACTTCGGGCGGCCATTGCACGCTCTCGGGATCCTTCGGCGCGATGCGGGGGATTTCGTCGACTGCGATGTCCAGCGTCGAGACCCGATCCTGCCACCGGCGTTCGATCGGCTCGTAGGCCTCGAGCACCGCCATGTCGAACAGTTCGGCGCGGCTGCGCCAGCCTGGCACGGTCGGTGGAAGGAGCGGCCCGCGCATGTCGCGGCCGCGGCGTGATCGGTGGTGTCCGCGTTCGGCCACGGAGCGATCGTAACGGTTGAAGATCGACCCTCCGAAGGCGCGCGTGTCCGGCGGCTTGCGCCGTTTGCGCACGATAACCTCTCGCTGTGAACGTTCCCCGTCGCTGCTGCCGGCCCGGGTGCCCCCACTATGCGGTCGCGACGCTGACATTCGTCTACTCCGACTCGACGGCAGTCGTCGGCCCGCTGGCCACGGTGTCCGAGCCCCACTCGTGGGATCTCTGCGTCCTGCACGCCGGCCGGATCACCGCGCCTCGCGGATGGGAGCTGGTTCGCCACGCAGGTCCACTGCCGTCGCACCCCGACGAGGACGATCTGGTGGCGCTCGCCGACGCGGTGCGCGAAGGACGCGATATGGCGCCGCCGATCAACGGAGTCGCCGCAGGGTTTTCCGATCCGGTGACCGGTGTGTCCGGCGGCGCGCTGATGGCACCGCCGGCCCGCAGGTCCGAGTCCAACGGGCGCCGACGGGGCCACCTGCGGGTGTTGCCCGACCCGCCTGAATAGCCGAGCGCTCGGCGAGGGCTAGCGCACATGCCTCTTTCATTCGACGGTTAGGCTGGCGCCAGTAGCCCACGTCACAAGGAGTTGTATGTCCCGGCCTGCCGCGGCTGTCCATCGCGTCATCAAGGCGTATGACGTGCGCGGCCTGGTCGGCGAAGAGATCGACGAGGATTTCGTCCGCGACGTCGGCGGCGCGTTCGCTCGGCTCATGCGCGGTGAGAACGCCACCCAGGTGGCGATCGGCTACGACATGCGAGACAGCTCACCGTCGCTCGCGGAGGCATTCGCCGAGGGTGTGGTCGCGCAGGGCCTCGACGTGGTGCGCGTCGGCCTGGCGTCCACCGATCAGCTGTACTTCGCCTCAGGTCTGCTGGACTGTCCGGGCGCAATGTTCACCGCGAGTCACAACCCGGCCGCCTACAACGGCATCAAGCTGTGCCGCGCAGGCGCCAAGCCCGTCGGCAAGGACACCGGGCTGATGGCCATCAGCGAGGACGTGATCGCCGGGATACCGGCGCACGACGGGCCGCGTGGCTCGAAATCGGACCGCGATGTCCTGACGGATTACGGCGACTTCCTGCGATCACTGGTCAGCCTGGCCGGGTTGCGACCGCTGAAGGTCGCCGTCGACGCCGGCAACGGAATGGCGGGCCACACGGCGCCGGCGGTGCTGGGTTCGATTGCAGGGATCACGCTCGCTCCGTTGTTCTTCGAACTCGACGGCACGTTCCCGAATCACGAAGCCAATCCACTGGACCCGGCGAACCTCGTCGACCTGCAAGCGCACGTCCTAGCCAGCGGTGCCGACATCGGGCTGGCGTTCGACGGCGACGCTGACCGCTGCTTTGTGGTCGACGAGCTGGGTAAGCCGGTTTCGCCGTCGGCGGTGACCGCGTTGGTCGCCGCGCGCGAACTCGGTCGCGAGATCGGCGCGACGGTGATTCACAACTTGATCACCTCAAGGGCCGTGCCGGAACTCGTGGCTGAACGGGGCGGCACCCCGTTACGTTCGCGCGTCGGACACTCCTACATCAAGGCGCTGATGGCCGAGACCGGGGCGATTTTCGGGGGCGAGCATTCAGCGCACTACTACTTCCGCGACTTCTGGGGCGCCGATTCCGGCATGCTGGCGGCGCTGCACGTCCTGGCCGCGCTCAGTGAGCAGGACCGGCCGCTGTCCGACCTGATGGCCGACTACCAACGCTACGAAGCGTCGGGCGAGGTCAACTTCACGGTCACCGACGCCGAAGCGTGCATCGACCGGGTGCTGTCCTCCTTCGCGGCCCGCGTCCACTCGATTGACCACCTCGACGGAGTGACCGTCGATCTGGGCGACGGATCCTGGTTCAACCTGCGGATGTCCAACACCGAGCCGTTGTTGCGGCTCAACGTCGAGGCGCGGACCACGGAAGAGGTCGACGCGATCGTCGAACAGATCGGGGCACGGATCTCCGCGCCAACTGAGGCGGCCTCCGAGGTGCCCAAGTGAACGCCACCCACTCTCTCGTCGACCTCGACGACGTGGAAGGACTGCTGGCCGCCGACCGCGACGGATCGCTGCGCGCGGCCGCGATGGCCGGCGCGCAGGTGCGCGCCACCGCCGCCGCGCTCGACGAGGGCGAACTTGATCCGCTGCGAAGCACCGAGCCCCCGCGCACCGTGATCTGGGTGGCCGGTCGCGGAAATGCCGAAGCGGCAGGGTCATTGCTCGCCGCTGCGCTGGGTGGTTCGGTCGCCGCACCGATCGTCGTCGCCCCTGAGGTGCCGCCGTGGATCGGCGCGCTGGACGTGCTGATCGTGGCCGGCGACGATCCCGGCGATCCCGCTTTGGTGGCGGCCGCTGCCACCGGAGTGCGTCGCGGCGCCCGCGTCGTCGTCGTTGCGCCCTACGAGGGGCCGTTGCGCGACGCCACCGCGGGACGATCCGTCGCACTGGCCCCGCGGGTGTGGGTGCCCGATGAATTCAGCTTCTCCCGTTATCTGGCCGCCGGCCTGGCGACACTGCACATGGTCGACCCGGGGCTACGGGTGGACCTGGCGGCGCTGGCCGACGAGCTGGACTCAGAAGTGTTGCGCAACAGCGCTACTCGGGAGCTGCTTACGAATCCCGCGAAGGCGTTGGCCGAGCGGATGTCGGGCGCCCAGGTCGTCATCGCCGGCGACAACGCGGCGACGCTGGTGTTGGCGCGGCACGTCGCGGCCGTCATGTTGCGGGTCGCTCATCGGGCGGTGGCCGCGGTGGGCCTGGCCGAGGCGATGGTGGCGCTGCGCGGCGGAATGGGGGAGGCATCCGCCGCCGATCGCGAGCAGTCGATATTCCATGACGAGCAGATCGACGGCCCGCTGCCGCCACGGGTTCGGACCTTTGTGCTCGCCACCGATGCCGAACGAGCCGTAGTCGCCGCCAGGGTCGCCGGGCTGGACGGCGTCGACGTGATCCACGCCGAGGATGTGCCGGAGACGCTCGAAGCCTCTGACATCGAGCGCCTGCCTGCCGCTCCGACCAGTCCAGGCCGCCTGGAAGAGCAGCTGGCGATGCTGGCTGTCCGGATGGAGATGGCGGCCGTCTATCTGAAGCTGGTTCGAGGTTGAGCAAGTGAACTTGCTACGTGGAGCGGTGCGGACCTATGCCTGGGGGTCACGGACCGCGATCGCTGATTTCACCGGACGGCCAAGCCCGACAATGCATCCGGAGGCCGAGCTGTGGTTCGGGGCTCATCCGGGCGATCCCGCGTGGCTGGATACCGAAGAGGGCGAACGGTCGTTGCTTGACACGTTGCGCGATGATCCCGAGGGGCAGCTCGGGCCCGGTGTGCGCACCAGATTCGGTGACACGCTTCCGTTTCTGCTCAAGGTGCTCGCGGCCGACGAGCCGCTGTCGCTGCAGGCGCATCCGAGTGCGCGGCAGGCGGCGGAGGGCTTCGCCCGCGAGGACCGATTGGGGATCCCCGTCAACGCACCCAATCGCAACTACCGCGACCCCAGCCACAAGCCCGAAATCCTGGTCGCTCTGGGGGAATTCGATGCGCTTGCGGGATTCCGGCCCCCCGAGCGCACCGTCGAGCTGTTGCGTGCGCTCGCGGTGACCGATCTCGACCCGTATGTGGCCCTGCTGGCGGGTCAGGCCGACGAGTTCGGATTGCGGGCACTGTTCACCACGTGGATCACCGCACCGCAGCCAGATCTCGACGTACTGGTGCCCCAGGTGATCGAGGGCGCGATCCACTATGTGCGTTCGGGTAACAAGACATTCGCGGCCGAGGCAAGGACGGTACTCGAACTCGGCGAGCGTTACCCGGGTGATGCAGGTGTGCTGGCCAGCCTGCTGCTCAACCGCATCACCCTGCAGGCCGGCGAAGCCATCTATCTGCCCGCCGGCAACCTGCACGCGTATCTGCACGGCGTTGGCCTCGAGGTGATGGCCAACTCGGACAACGTGTTGCGCGGTGGACTCACCCCGAAGCACGTCGACGTGCCCGAACTGCTGCGCGTGCTCGACTTCACGCCTGCCAGCGAGGATTTGATCCGCCCCACGACCACAAGGGACGGAATGGAATTGGTGTACAACACACCGGCTCCGGAGTTCGCGGTGTCAGAGCTGCGCATCGACGGCGAGCATGTCGGTCACGAGATCGACGCGCCGAGCCGCCATGACGGGCCGCAGATCCTGTTGTGCACCGAGGGGTCGGCGGTGGTCTACGCCAAGGGCGGCATGGTCACATTGCAGCGCGGATCGGCCGCGTGGGTGGCGGCCGACGAGGGGCCGATCCGCCTGACCGCCGAGGCTCCGACGAAGCTCTTCAGGGCCACCGTCGGAATCTAGCGGCGTCACGCCGAGCTATCGACCGGCGACCAGCTCCTGATCGGGCCTTGAGCGGGCCCGACGCTTCTCGGCAAGGAGCGCCCGCATGTTGTGCCGGATGGTGCGGCCGACCAGGCGCGCCGACGGCACCATGTACAGGCTGTCGAGCAGGCTGAATCGGCGCAGAAACCACTCGGCCAGAACGGGATCCGTCTCGGCAGCCCCGAGGAACTGGTCGAAGAGCGCGCCCACCGGCTTGTACCAGAACGGCACCTTGTCGGTTGTGGTGGCGTCGTGCAGCGCCAGGTCGCCGATCACCGTCATCATCCACACCGGGTACGTCGTCTTGGCCGTGGCTTTCGCGAGTTGCTTCGCGACGTCCGGAACGCCCGACTCGAGGGTCTTGCGCAGGTTGCCCGCTTGGATCGCAGTCATGGTCATGCCCTGCCCGAACGTCGGGTTGAAGCTGACGACGGCGTCGCCGAACGGGACGATGCCCTCGGGAAAGCTTTGCAGCTTGTCGTAGCGACGCCACCGGCTGGTCGGGTATTTGTGAAACGCCATCTCGCCGAGCGGGGTGCCCCGCCGTAGCGCGGATGAAAAATGCTCGGGCAGGATCTCGTCGACCAGGTCGCACATCTGCGCAAAGTTCTGCGGCGGCTCGGCCTTGGCGATACCGAAGGCGGTCACGTTCCAGACGCCGTCTTCGTAGAACAGCGCGCCTACGCCGACCGGATGCTCATGGGACGCACCCGCCACCACAACCTTTTCGGCGACAAGGCCGTCAGGAACCCGCACGCGTTGGCTGGCGTACGCGATGCCCACGTCGACGGTTTCCTCGCGGGGTCGCGGATAGCCCCACTTTTCCAGCCACACCGGCAGGCGGGTGCCCCGGCCCGTCGCGTCGACGACGAGGTCGGCCGGCACGACCTCGCCCGAGTTGAGCAGTACGCCGGTGACGCGGCGGCGCGCACCGTCGTACGTGGCCTCGGTGATCGTCGCGTGCACGATCTTGACGTTCTCGATCGCCATGACGCGCCGCCGGATCTGCCACTCCAGCATCGGCCTGCTCGGCACGTAGGCGGTGAACTCGTCCTGCAGTCGGTGTGCGGTCCCCAGCACGTGACCTGCGGCGCCGAAGTGGATGCAGTCGGGCCGGTTCTCGAGAATCGGCACGCCGTCGGCGACCATGTCTTCGAGCAAGCCCGGGAAGTGGCTCTCGAATTCCTGAGCTCCCCGTGCCATCAGCAGGTGGACGTGCCTGCCCTGCGGGACGGCCGTCCGGTTGGCCGGGCCGTCCGGCAGTCCGTCACGCTCGTAGACCGTCACGCGCTCGCTGACATCGGAGAGCACCCGCGCTGCGCACAGGCCTCCCAGGCTGGCGCCGATGACGGCTACGTGTTTATAACTCCGCCCCATTGGGTGGACAGTACTCGGTACATTCCCGAGACGGACCACGGGAGGAACGCCGATGCCAAGGCGAACGAAGTCGGTTGAGCAGTCGATCGCGGACACCGACGAACCGGAAACTCGCCTGCGAAAAGATCTGAACTGGTGGGACCTCACCGTCTTCGGTGTCTCCGTGGTCATCGGCGCCGGCATCTTCACGATCACGGCGTCAACGACGGGAAACATCACGGGTCCTGCGATTTCGATCTCGTTCGTCTTCGCCGCGATCGCGTGCGGTCTGGCCGCGCTGTGCTACGCCGAGTTCGCCTCGACGGTGCCGGTGGCGGGCAGTGCCTACACGTTCTCCTATGCGACGTTCGGCGAGTTCGTCGCGTGGATCATCGGCTGGGATCTGATCCTCGAATTCGCGGTGGCGGCCGCAGTCGTGGCCAAGGGCTGGTCCAGTTATCTGGGCACGGTGTTCGGCTTCGGCGGTGGCACGGCGGATCTGGTTGGGCTGCAAGTGGATTGGGGCGCGCTCCTGATCATCGTCTTCGTGACGGTGATCTTGGCGTGGGGCACCAAACTCTCCGCGGAAGTCAGCCTGGCGATCACGGTGATCAAGGTGGCGGTCGTGCTGCTCGTCGTGACCGTCGGCGCGTTCTACATCAAGGCGGAGAACTTCACCCCGTTCGTCCCTCCCGCGCAGGCAGGCGAAGGTGGTTCCGGCACCGATCAGTCGCTGTTCTCCCTGCTGACCGGCGCCGGAGGTAGTACGTACGGCTGGTACGGCGTACTGGCCGGTGCGTCCATCGTGTTCTTCGCGTTCATCGGCTTCGACATCGTCGCCACCACGGCCGAGGAAACCAAGAATCCGCAGCGTGACGTGTCGCGCGGCATCCTTGCCTCGTTGGCGATCGTCACCGTCCTCTACGTCGCGGTGGCCATCGTGATCTCGGGCATGGTGAACTACACCGAGTTGCGCGAGGCGGGTGAAAAGGCGAACCTCGCAACCGCATTCGCCGCCAACGGCATCGACTGGGCGGCGAAGATCATCTCGATCGGCGCGCTGGCGGGACTCACCACAGTGGTGATCGTGCTGGTGCTGGGACAGACCCGTGTGCTGTTCGCGATGGCGCGGGACGGGCTGTTGCCGCGGTCGCTGGCCAAGACCGGAAAGCACGGCACGCCGGTTCGGATCACCCTGATCGTCGGTGCGCTGGTGGCGGTCACGGCAACGGTGTTTCCGATCGACAAGCTCGAGGAGATGGTCAACATCGGCACGCTCTTCGCATTCGTGCTGGTGTCCGCCGGGGTGATCGTCCTGCGTCGCACCCGCCCAGATCTCGAACGCGGCTTCCGCGCGCCGGGCGTGCCGTTGCTGCCGATCGCGGCGATCGTCGCGTGCGTCTGGTTGATGCTCAACCTCACGGCGTTGACCTGGATCCGATTCCTCATCTGGATGGCGCTTGGCGTCGTCATCTATTTCATCTACGGGCGCAGGCACTCGCTGCTCGCTCATCGGGAGTCGACTGCGAATTCGGCGCGCTGATCAACCGTGGCGGTTCGTTCGCGCGCCCGATTCGCAAGATAGAGAACCGCCGAGGGGCTCCGTCCGTCTGATCAATCGTGCTCAACGATTATTTGCGACGCCACGACGGCGTCATCACTCTTGATCAGGCGCGCGCGGCCGGACTCAGCGCGCGGGTCGTTCAGCGCAGGCTGAAGTCGGGCGATTGGGTTCGCTGCAGTCGTGGCGTGTACTTCGTCAACGACCGGCCGTTCTCCGACGCCGCACGCATCCGTGCGGCGGTGTGGGGCTACGGGGTCGGTGCCGCAGCCAGCGGTCTGACGGCCGCGTGGTGGCATGCTTTGACCCGGTTCGCACCCGAAATCGCCGAAGTGACCGTGCCGCGGGACAGTCACGGTCGCCGTCATACAGACACCAGGGTGCGCCGCCGCAGCCTCGACGAGTGCGACATTGTCGAACGTCGTGGACTGCGAGTGACGTCGCTGCCGTTGACCGTCGTCGAGGCCGCCGCCAAGCGCGGCGGTGGACCGAAGCTGATGGACAACGCGTTGCAGCGCCATGTTGATCTCAACAGCTTGTGGCACGCCCACCTTCGCAATAAAGGCCGAACAGGTGCACCACGCTCGCGGCGACTCCTGCAGGCGGCCTCCGACGGATCGCGGTCCGTCGCCGAGCGACTGCTGATCAAAATCCTGAACGACGCAGGCATCACGGGATGGAAGGCGAACTACCGAGTCGGGGACTACCGCGTCGACGTGGGGTTTCCCGGTCCGCGGGTGGTCCTCGAAGTCGACGGGATGGCCTTCCACACCGGCGCCGAGGAGTTCCAGATCGACCGTCAGCGTCAGAACGCCATCGTGCTCAACGGATGGCAGGTGCTGCGCTTCACCTGGCTGGACCTCACCGAGTACCCCGATCGGGTGGTAGCCGTCATTCGAGCTGCGATTTCGGCGCGCTGACGCACCGCCATGGTCGCTCAGCGCGCCCGATTCGTCGTCAGTGCTTTACAAAACATGAGTCTGTGTCTAGACAGACGACAAAACTGGCTCTATAGTCAAGTTCAGTCGTGATGGCACTCACATGAGGAGGCACCTTAGTGACCATGCAGATGTCCGAGCTCGAGATCGAACAGTGGCGCGACAAGAAGCGCTATCTGTGGTTGATGGGGCTGATCGCCCCGACCGCACTGTTCGTGGTGATGCCGCTGGTGTGGGCGTTCAACCAGTGGGGCTGGCATGGCGCGGCGCAGGTGCCGTTCTGGATCGGCCCGATCCTGCTGTACATCCTGTTGCCCGCCCTGGATCTGCGGTTCGGACCCGACGGTCAGAACCCGCCCGACGAGGTGATGGAGCGACTCGAGAACGACAAGTACTACCGCTACTGCACCTACATCTACATCCCGTTCCAGTACGCCAGCGTCATCTTCGGTGCGTACTTGTTCACGGCCTCGAACTTGAGCTGGCTCGGATTCGACGGCGGGCTGGCGTGGCCGGCCAAGATCGGCCTCGCGCTGTCGGTCGGGATGCTCGGTGGGGTGGGCATCAACACCGCGCACGAGATGGGGCACAAGAAAGACGAGCTCGAGCGGTGGCTGGCGAAAGTCACGCTGGCCCAAACGCTTTACGGCCATTTCTACATCGAGCACAACCGGGGTCACCACGTTCGCGTCGCCACTCCGGAAGATCCCGCCTCGGCTCGCTTCGGTGAGACGTTCTGGGAGTTCCTGCCGCGCAGTGTGTGGGGGAGCGCGAAGTCCTCGTGGGAGCTGGAGGCCAAGCGGCTCGAGCGTGCAGGCAAGAGCAAGTGGCACTGGTCCAACGACGTGCTCAACGCCTGGGCGATGTCGGTCGTGTTCTACGGCGTGCTGATCGCGGTTTTCGGCGCGGCGCTCATTCCCTACATCCTCATCTCGGCGGTGTTCGGTTTCACGCTGCTCGAGACGGTGAACTACCTCGAGCACTACGGGTTGCTGCGGCAGAAGACCGAAAGCGGCCGCTACGAGCGGTGCGCACCGGTGCACAGCTGGAACTCCGATCACATCGTGACCAACCTGTTCCTGTATCACCTGCAGCGGCACAGCGATCACCACGCCAACCCGACGCGTCGGTATCAGACGTTGCGCAGCATGGAGGGTGCGCCGAACCTGCCCAGCGGCTACGCGTCGATGATCGGGCTGACGTACTTCCCGCCGCTGTGGCGCAAGGTGATGGATCACCGGGTGCTCGATCACTACGACGGCGACATCACCCGGGTCAACATCCACCCGCGCGTCCGCGACAAGGTGCTGGCCAAATATGGAGCGGCAGAGGCCGCCGCATGAGCGCCTACCGTTGCCCCGGCTGCGACTACGTCTACGACGAGACGAAAGGTGCACCGCGGGAAGGGTTTTCCGCGGGCACCGCATGGAACGACATCCCCGACGAATGGTGCTGCCCCGACTGCGCCGTACGCGAGAAGGTCGACTTCGAAGAGATAGGAGCGAGGAAATGAGCGACTACAAACTGTTCATCTGCGTGCAGTGTGGATTCGAGTACGACGAGGCGAAGGGTTGGCCGGAGGACGGCATTGCCCCCGGGACGCGTTGGGACGACATCCCCGACGACTGGAGTTGCCCGGACTGCGGGGCCGCGAAGTCCGACTTCGAGATGGTGGAGGTGGCACGTTCGTGACCGTTAGTGTCGCGAGGGTGAGAAGCTCTCGCGACCGCCGGACCGCGCAGCGCATCCCGTACGCCGAAGCGTCGAGGGTGTTGCTGCGCGATTCGATTCTGGACGGCATGCGCGAGGAACTGCTCAGCCGGGACTGGTCGGCGATCACGCTGTCGCACGTCGCCAAGGCCGCGGGTATCAGCCGCCAGACCATCTACAACGAGTTCGGCTCGCGCCAAGGGCTGGCGCAGGCGTACGCGCTGCGCCTGGCCGACCGGCTCGTCGACCAGATCGACGACGCGATCGTCGGCAACGAGGGCGACGTGCACGCGGCCTTCGTCCAGGGCTTTCGCGACTTCTTCACCGAATCGGCCGCCGATCCGCTGGTGATCTCGCTACTGACCGGTGACTTCAAACCCGATCTGCTCCAGCTGATCACCACCGACAGCGGTCCGATCATCACGCACTGCTCTCAGCGACTGACTGCGACGTTCGTCGACAGCTGGGTCAGATGCGGCGATGAGGACGCGGGAGTGCTGGCGCGGGCGATCGTCCGCCTCGCCATGAGCTACGTGTCGATGCCGCCCGAAGCGGACTCCGCCACGTCGCCGGCCCGCGGGCACGACGTCGCATCTGACCTGGCCCGTTTGATGACGCCGTTCGCCGAACGCTACGGTGTTGGGGATACCTCTTAGCTGTCAGAGCGCCTTCGTCGTTTCAAATGCACGAGCGCCTGTCCCGCGAGCCCGCAGGCCGAGGGGTTGGCTGGGCACATCTGTGCCCCCAGAGGCAAAGACGAACGAAGAAGGGCTCTAGAAATCCATGACTGAGTTGAAGGTCGACGTCCGCAACGGCATCGATTACAAGGTGGCCGACCTGTCGCTGGCCGAGTTCGGCCGCAAGGAAATCCGGTTGGCCGAGCACGAGATGCCCGGGCTGATGGCGCTTCGCCGCGAGTACCACGATGTGCAGCCGCTCAAGGGTGCGCGCATCTCGGGCTCGCTGCACATGACGGTCCAGACCGCCGTGCTGATCGAGACCCTGGTCGCGCTCGGCGCCGAGGTGCGGTGGGCGTCATGCAACATCTTCTCCACCCAGGACCACGCGGCGGCGGCCGTCGTCGTCGGACCGAACGGGACTCCCGAGGAGCCCAAGGGCACTCCGGTGTTCGCCTGGAAGGGCGAGACGCTCGAGGAGTACTGGTGGGCCGCAGAGCAGATGCTCACCTGGGAGGGTGAGCCCGCCAACATGATCCTCGACGACGGTGGCGACGCGACCATGCTGGTGCTGCGCGGTGCGCAGTATGAGAAGGCCGGCGTGGTCCCGCCCGCCGAGGACGACGACTCGGCCGAGTGGAAGGTCTTCCTGAACCTGGTGCGGACGCGGTTCGAGACCGAGAAGGACAAGTGGACGAAGATCGCCGAGGCGGTCAAGGGCGTCACCGAGGAGACCACCACCGGCGTGCTGCGCCTGTACCAGTTCGAGGCGGCCGGTGACCTTCCCTTCCCCGCGATCAACGTCAACGACTCGGTCACCAAGTCCAAGTTCGACAACAAGTACGGCACCCGGCACTCACTGATCGACGGCATCAACCGTGGCACCGATGTGCTGATCGGTGGCAAGGCCGCCCTGGTCTGCGGTTACGGCGACGTGGGTAAGGGCTGCGCCGAGGCCCTCAAGGCTCAGGGCGCCCGAGTCGCGGTCACCGAGATCGACCCGATCAACGCGCTGCAGGCGTTGATGGATGGCTTCGAGGTCAAGTCGGTCGAAGAAGCGATCGGCTGGGCGGACATCGTCATCACGGCGACCGGTAATCAGGGCATCATCACCCTCGAGCACATGAAGGCCATGAAGCACCAGGCGATCCTGGGCAACATCGGTCACTTCGACGACGAGATCGAGATGGCGCGCCTGGAGCGCTCGGGCGCCACCCGGATCAACATCAAGCCGCAGGTCGACGAGTGGGTCTTCGGCGATTCCGGTAAGTCGATCATCGTGCTGTCCGAGGGCCGCCTGCTCAACCTCGGAAATGCGACCGGCCACCCGTCGTTCGTGATGAGCAACAGCTTCTCCAACCAGGTGATCGCGCAGATCGAGCTGTGGACGAAGAACGACGAGTACGACAACGCGGTCTACCGCTTGGCCAAGCACCTCGATGAGAAGGTCGCGCGGATCCACGTCGAGGCACTCGGCGGCACGCTGACCAAGCTCACCAAGGAGCAGGCGGAGTACATCGGCGTGGACGTCGAAGGTCCGTACAAGCCGGAGCACTACCGCTACTGAGATCCACTCGCCAAAGCGAAGCCCCTGACACATTCGTGTCAGGGGCTTTTGCTCTGCGCGGTCAGGGATTGACGATCGAGCCGCAATGATTCTTGATGTCCATCAACGGCTGACGGATGCCGGTCATCTCCGCCTTCTCCTGCGGATGAGTCTCCATGTAGCTCGTGACGTGCTCGGCGACCTGTTCGCGGGACAGGCCAGAAAGCGTGTTCATGAAGCCGTTCAGGTCGGGGTGGGTGAACAGATAGGCCGACGTCGACGCATCCACCCCTGCCCGGACACCTTCGAGGTCGGCCGTGGTGCAGCTGGGCGGATTCATCCCGTTGTCCGCCAACGCGATAGGGGATACGCCAAGCAGTGCGGCGCACGAAGCCGCGCCGGCGAACAGGGGAATCGCCAGCCGGCGTGCGGTCTGAACGTTGAGCATCGAAAAACTCCTCATGTCTTACGGAGGTGCGGCTGTCTGTTGCCAGTCTGGGGTTTGCCGTCTGCCGGTGCGTGGTTTCCCAAGGCCTTGCACAGGAAACCGACAGTGGCCGCACATCTGCCCCGCCCGCGACATAACCGAACTTATTGGCTGACAAGACTTGCCGTCGGCCATACCGATTCTGTTACGGTCCCTGTGTGCGCTGGGGGGTCATAGTCGTCGCCATGCTCATTGCTCTCGCAGCGCCTTTCGTGCCGTACGCGCACGCGGACGACCCGACCATTGACGACCATCACCCGTACTTCAACGAAGACGAGTATCAGGTGTTCTACACGCCCCCGGTGCCGTTACCGCCCGGACAGCCGGGCGATCTGATCCGCACCGAGCCGTCGCGGTTGGTGCTGGAACCGTCGGGCGAGCTGGGCATGATCATGGCCGACGGGACGCGAATCATGTACCGCAGCACCGATGCTCGCGGAAATCCGATGGCGGTGACGGGCACCTACTTCGAGCCCCACAACGCTTGGCCGGGCAAGGGGCCCCGTCCGCTGATCGTGTACGGCCCAGGCACCCAAGGGCAGGGCGATCAATGCGCGCCGTCGCGGCAGTTCAACCAGGGCATCCACTGGTCGCCGTGGCTGGACCTAGCGTTCAACTACGAGGAGTTGTTCGTCTCGACTATGGTGGCGCGCGGCTTCGCAATCGTCATGACCGATTACCAGGGGCTCGGCACACCCGGACTGCATACCTACGTGAACAGGGTCGCTCAGGCGAACGCGATGCTCGACGCCGGCCGCGCAGCGATGCGACTGCCAGGTACGTCGCTGGATCCACATGGCCCCGTGGCCTTTTGGGGCTACTCGCAGGGCGGTGGCGCAGCGGCAGCAGCCGCCGAGTTGGCGTCGTCGTATGCGCCGGACCTTCGTGTCGTCGGGACATACGCGGGGGCGCCGACCGCCGATCTGAAGGAACTGTTCCCGTACGCGGACGGCAGCGCGCTCGTCGGTGTGGTCGGATACGCGTTGAACTCCGTCATCACCACCTATCCGGAGTTCGAGCAGACGATCCGGGCGAAGATGACGCCGCGGGGAGCGGACCTGCTGTACAAGGTGCAGGACCAGTGCATCGCGGAGACGATCACGAAGTTCATGTTTCGGCACCTGCAGCCGTACTTCAACGAGGACATCTTCGAGCTCGTCAAGCAGGAGCCTTTCACCACACTTTTCGAGATGCAGAAGATCGGCAAGTACAAACCCAATGCGCCGGTGATGATCTTGAGTAATCGGTTCGACCCGTTGGTGCCGTGGGGGCCCGCCAGACAGCTGGGCATTGACTGGTGTGCCCAGGGCGCCGATGTGCAGTTCTGGACGAACGAGCAGCCGCCGTTTCTCAACAAGCTTGTGGTGAACCACGCGTTGCCGATGCTCGTGGACGGTGAGCGCGCGATGCAGTGGATTGCCGACCGGTTCAACGGATTACCGACGACACCGAACTGCGGCCAGTTCTGAGCCTTCGCGCTAGGTGTCGTACTCGTCGCGCTTACGTGGCCAATCGGAGAAGTCGTCACCGCGCCCCTTCGGCGCACGGTCGAGCAACTGCCACGTCGCGTTCAACGCCTCGGTGCCACGGTCGTACGTCGAATACGTATGGAAGACGGTGCCGTCCTGCAGCGCGAAGCAACTCAGCGCCATCAGCTCCATCACGTCGAGCATGCTGCCGCCGCCCGGGCCGGGATCGCGCCGCGGCGTCGGAACATACATGTGCTCGAAGAAGTCGGCGTCGAAGTCGCTGGCACCGGACGACACCCACTCCACGTCCCAGCCCATCCGCTCCTTGTACGCGGTGAGGACCGGCAGCGGCGAGCGCGACGCGAGCAGAAACGTCACATCCCGGTGCGCCAGATGCGGCACGGCGCCGACCAGGTTGTCCGTTTCGAACGTGCACCCCGGGCAGCCCTCCGGCGTCTTGGGCCCGTGCATGAAGTGCCGCACGATCAACTGCGACCGGCCGTCGAACAACTCGGCGAGCGTGCGCTGGCCGGCCGACGTGTCGAATACGTACTCCTTGTCGACCGGCACCCAGGGCAGTTGTTGCCGCGCCCGCGCAAGCTCGGTCGCTCGACGCGTCAGCTCCTTCTCGTCGGCCAACTGTCGCTCATAGGCTGCCCGCCACTGTTCGCGCGTCCCGACCGCGTGCGTTGTCATCGCGTCATTCTCCTCGCCTCCGATGGGTCTTCGGTGTAGACCGTCGGCCCCGGCGAAACTCACCGTTACGCTCGCTGCGTGCTCATCGTGATCGAAGGTGTCGACGGCGCCGGCAAGCGCACGCTGACCAACGGTCTGCGCACCGCGTTCGAGGGCGCCCGAAAGACCGTCACCACCCTGGCCTTTCCGCGCTACCACGAATCGATCACCGCCGACCTCGCCGCCGAGGCCCTGCACGGCGCCCACGGCGACCTCGCCGAGTCGGTCCATGCGATGGCCGTGCTGTTCGCCCTCGACCGTGCCGGTGCCAAAGCCGAGATCGCTCGACTCGCCGACACCTACGATGTGGTGATCCTCGACCGCTACGTCGCCTCCAACGCGGCCTACAGCGCGGCCCGGCTGCACCAGGGCGCCGACGGTGAGGTCGTCGGATGGGTGCGCGACCTCGAGTACGGCCGCCTCCAGCTGCCCAAGCCCGACGCCCAGATCCTGCTGGCGGTGCCGATCGAGCTCGCCGCCGCACGCGCCGACCACCGTGCCCGCGAGGAAGCCGACCGCGCGAAGGACGCCTACGAGCGCGACGACGGCCTCCAGCGCCGCACCGGGCAGGTCTACGCCGAGCTGGCCGCCGCGAACTGGTGTGGGCAGTGGAAAATCGTCCCCCCGGAAGTCGATGCCGCGAAGCTGGCCGCAGAGCTGTCGTGACGGGCTGAAGCACCTCGCGGAGTGTGCGCTCAGATCGCGAATCCGCCCCCGATCACGCCCAATCGCGATCTGAATGCACACCAGAGCCGGTCAACACGCAAAACGCGCGTGTGGTAGCCAGGGTTTATCGCGATCTGGTGACACCATGGACTCCATGAGGCAAAGGATTCTGGTTGTCGATGACGACCCTTCGCTCGCCGAGATGCTGACCATCGTGCTGCGCGGGGAGGGCTTCGACACCGCGGTCATCGGTGACGGCACCCAAGCGCTGACCGCGGTCCGCGAACTGCGGCCCGACCTGGTGCTGCTCGACCTGATGCTGCCCGGCATGAACGGCATCGATGTGTGCCGCGTTCTGCGCGCGGACTCCGGGGTGCCGATCGTCATGCTGACGGCCAAGACCGACACCGTCGACGTCGTCCTCGGCCTGGAGTCCGGCGCCGACGACTACGTGATGAAACCGTTCAAGCCGAAGGAACTGGTCGCTCGCGTGCGCGCCCGCCTTCGCCGCAACGAGGACGAGCCCGCCGAGATGCTGTCGATCGCCGACGTGGACATCGACGTGCCTGCTCACAAGGTCACCCGACTGGGAGAGCAGATCTCCCTGACGCCGCTGGAGTTCGACCTCTTGGTGGCGTTGGCGCGCAAACCGCGGCAGGTGTTTACTCGAGATGTGCTGCTTGAACAGGTGTGGGGGTACCGGCACCCGGCGGACACTCGTTTGGTGAACGTGCATGTCCAGCGTTTGCGGGCCAAAGTTGAAAAGGACCCGGAGAATCCGCAGGTGGTGTTGACCGTTCGAGGAGTGGGGTATAAGGCCGGACCTCCGTGATCTGGAGCTCGCGAAGGCGCATCCATCGGCGTTCGGCACCACTTGTACGCGGATTGGGCGCGCTGGGTCGAGCGATGGGTCTCGCCTGGCGGCGCTCCCTGCAGCTGCGCGTCGTCACCTTGACGCTGGGCCTGTCACTAGCCGTCATCCTGGCCCTGGGCTTCGTGTTGACCAGCCAGATCACCGACCGCATCCTCGAGGTGAAGGTGCGGGCCGCCACCGAGGAGATCGACCGGGCACGTGGCACCGTCAGCGGCATCGTCGGCGGCGAGGAAACGCGCTCGCTCGACAGCAGCCTGCAGCTGGCCCGGAACACCCTGATCGACCGCACCGCCGACGCGGGTCCCGGCCTCGCCGGCGCCTTCGACGCGGTGCTCGTCGTGCCCGGCGACGGACCCCGAGCCGCCACTGCGGCGGGTCCGGTGCAGCAGGTGCCGAACGCGCTGCGTGAGTTCGTGAAGGCCGGCCAGGTCAGCTACCAGTACGCGACCGTCAACACCGAGGGCTTCTCCGGCCCGGCCCTGATCATCGGCAGTCCGACGTCCTCGCCGGTCGCCAATCTCGAGCTGTACCTGATCTTTCCGCTGAACAACGAGGAGTCCACCATCGCGCTGGTGCGCGGCACGATGGCAACCGGCGCCGTCGTGCTGCTCTTCCTGCTGGCCGTGATCGCCCTCGTGGTGGCCCGGCAGATCGTGCTGCCCGTGCGGTCGGCCTCGCGGATCGCCGAGCGATTCGCCGAAGGGCACCTGACCGAACGCATGCCGGTGCGCGGCGAGGACGACATGGCGCGGCTGGCCGTGTCGTTCAACGACATGGCCGAAAGCCTGCACCGGCAGATCACTTCACTGGAAGAGTTCGGCAACCTGCAGCGGCGGTTCACCTCCGACGTCAGCCACGAACTGCGCACCCCGCTCACGACGGTCCGGATGGCCGCCGACCTCATCCACGACCACAGCGACGACCTCGACCCGGCGCTGCGCCGTTCGACGGAGTTGATGGTCAGCGAACTCGACCGCTTCGAGACGCTGCTCAACGACCTGCTGGAAATCTCGCGTCACGACGCCGGTGTCGCCGAGCTGAGCGTCGAGGCGGTCGATCTGCGCGCGACGGTGCAGAGCGCGCTCGACAACGTCGGCCACCTGGCCGCCGACGCCGAGATCGAGCTGATCGTCGACATGCCCACCGAGGACGTCATCGCCGAGGTCGACCCGCGCCGGGTCGAGCGCATCCTGCGCAACCTCATCGCCAACGCCATCGATCACGCCGAGCACAAGCCGGTGCGCATCAGGATGGGCGTCGACGAAGACACCGTGGCCGTCACGGTGCGCGACTACGGCATCGGGTTGCGACCGGGCGAGGAGAAGCTGGTGTTCAGCAGGTTTTGGCGCTCGGACCCGTCGCGCGTGCGCCGCTCCGGCGGCACCGGCCTAGGCCTGGCCATCAGCATCGAGGACGCCCGGTTGCACCAGGGGCGGCTGGAGGCGTGGGGCGAGCCCGGCAAGGGCGCCTGTTTCCGGCTCACCTTGCCGCTGGTGCGCGGCCACAAGGTCACCACGAGCCCGCTTCCGTTGAAACCCGTTGAGCCCGACCGTCCTCCGCGGCGCTCGACTCGGGAAACGGAAACTGTGTGAAGCGCCAAGACCTGATTGCGCACTATGCGCGCGGTCTCGCTGCTGTCTTGATGCTGGGCTTCGTCGTCACCGGCTGTGCAGGAGTGCCCAGTTCATCGTCACCGCAGGCGATCGGCACCGTCGACCGGCCCGCGCCGCCGAGCCTGCCCAAGCCCACGCCCGGCATGGATCCCGACGTGCTGTTGCGGGAATTCCTCAAGGCCACCGCCGACCCCGCCAACCGCCATCTGGCGGCGCGGCAGTTCCTCACCGAATCGGGTTCCAGCGCATGGGATGACGCGGGCAGCGCGCTGCTGATCGACAACGTCGTGTTCACCGAAACCCGGGGTCCGGATCGCGTGACGGTGCGCATGCGCGCCGACATTCTGGGGTCGCTGTCGGACCTGGGTGTGTTCGAGACCGATGAGGGGGCGCTGCCGGACCCGGGACCGATCGAATTGGTGAAGACGTCCGGCGGTTGGCGTATCGACAAGCTGCCCAACGGGGTTTTCCTTGACTGGCAACAGTTTCAGGCCACCTACAAACGCAACACCCTTTACTTCGCCGACCCGACGGGCAGCACCGTCGTCCCCGATCCGCGCTACGTCGCGGTGTCCGACCCTGACCAGTTGGCCACCGAACTGGTCAGCAAGCTGATCGCCGGACCGCGTCCGGAACTGGCCAAGAGTGTGCGCAACCTGCTGGGGCCGCCGCTGAAGCTGCGCGGACCGGTGACCCGCGCGGACGGCGGCAAGGCGGGCGTCGGCCGCGGCTACGGTGGCGCGCGAATCGACCTGGAAAACCTGTCGACCACCGACCCGCACAGTCGCCAACTGCTTGCGGCGCAGATCATTTGGACGCTGTCGCGCGCCGGCATCAACGGGCCGTACGTGATCACCGCCGATGGCGCCGCACTCGACGACCGCTTCGCCAACGGCTGGGAGACCTCCGATGTGGCGGCAACCGACCCGGGGGCATTCCCGGGTGCGGCGGCAGGCCTGCACGGATTGATGGGCGGGTCGCTGGTGTTCCTGGACGGAACCCGCACGCCGCGTGTTCCAGGAGCATTCGGCGCGACGCCCAACCAGACGTCGGCGGCGATATCGCGGACCGGACAGAACGTGGCGTCGATCGTGACCTTGCGCGCGGGCGCCCCCGACATGGCGTCGTCGTTGTGGCTCGGTCCATTGGGCGGCAACGCCTCGCAGGCGCTGGACGGCCGCAATCTGTCGCGCCCCAGTTGGGCGCTCGACGACGCCGTCTGGGTCGTGGTCGACGGCAACAACGTGGTCCGCGTCATTCAGGACGCATCCGGTCAACCGGCGCGCATACCCGTCGACTCCACGCCCGTGTCGTCCCGGTTTCCCGGGGCGATCCGGGAACTGCAACTGTCGCGGGACGGCACCCGCGCCGCGATGGTCATCGACGGTCAGGTCATCATGGCCGGGGTGGAGCAGACACCCGGTGGGGGATACGCGTTGACGTATCCGCGCCGACTCGGGTACGGGCTGCGAAACACCGTCGTCTCCCTGTCCTGGCGCACAGGTGACGACATCGTCGTCAGCCGCACGGATCCGCAGCATCCGGTTTCTTACGTGAACCTCGACGGCGTCAACTCCGACGGACCCAGCCGTAACCTGCTGATGCCGGTCACCACCGTCGCGGCGAACCCGTCGACGGTCTACGTCGCCGATGAGCGCGGCGTGCTGCAGCTGACGGGTTCTGCGGCCGACAACGATCCGGTGTGGTCTGAGGTGCGGCCGCTGATGGTGCCCGGCGCGCAACCGGTGCTACCTGGCTGACCATCTGTTGAAGTTGCACTGAACCATCTGCTCTCGACTCCCGTTGTGCTGACGAACCGGCGCTAGAAGCGTTGGCCGACAGCCAAGGAGAGACGATGAAAGTTCGTGGTCCACTGGTCACCCTCAGCGCGGTCGCGGTGTTGGGTGCCGGCCTCTTGTTCGCCAACATCACCCAGGAGCAGGCGTCGGTGGTGACCGGCACGCCGGTGGCCGCGCCGCCGGCGACGACAACCATCACCGCCTCGCCTGCGCCCGCCTCGCCCACGTTCCCGGCCAAGGCGGACTACGTCGCCAAGATCCCGACCGCCAAGGGTGTCATCACCTTGGATATCGCCGTGGAGGGCGACAAGGCCGTCGCCTATGCCTGTGACGGCAACGCGATCGAATCGTGGATGCGAGGCCCAGCGCTCAACGGCACCGTCAGCCTGACGAGCAAGGACAAGACCGGCCGACTCGAGGGACGCCTGGACGGCACGGCGGTCGTCGGAACCCTCTGGATCGGCGCGAAGAAGTGGGACTTCACCGCAGAACCCGCGCAATCACCCGCCGGACTGTACGTATACGAGCAGGACGGGGTCCGCAGCAGCTGGATCGTGGATACGTCGGGCAAGGCGTCCGGCGTGCTCCGGCGAGACGATGGATCGACAGCGCCCGCTCCGGGGTTGGCGGCCGACGGCAGCGCGATCATCGACGGGAACACGGTCATCGCGGAACGGGTGGGGGGCAGCAGCGATGTCTGAATCGCTCGACACAGAGCGGATCACGGCGTCGCGGGGCGACGCGGCGGTGTTGACCGCCGTCCTGATCGGCTCGCTCGTCGCCGTCGGGCTCGGCGTATTCGGCAAAATCCATGAGCCCCAGTTCTTTTCGGTGAACGTGGCGGGTTTCTCCAGTGGCACGGCGGTGAAGGCGTGGCTGGGGACGCTCGCCGTGGTTCTCGCGCTGTTCCAGCTTGCGTCTGCCTTCGTGATGTACCGACTGATTCCCGGCGGCAGGGCACCCGCGTGGATCAGCATCGCGCATGTGTGGTCGGGGCGGCTGGCGGTGCTGGCCAGCGTTCCCGTCGCCGTGCACTGCCTGTACGCCCTGGGATTCGCCGAGACCGACAGTCGTGTGCTGTTCCACTCGCTGTTCGGATGCTTGTTCTACGGCGTCTTTGTCACCAAGATGATGTTGCTGACCCGCAAAGGCCTCCGCGGCTGGGTGATCCCGATCGCGGGCGGGTTGCTGTTCTTCGTTCTCGTATACGTCTGGTTGACCTCAGCCCTTTGGTTCTTCCAGACCAGCGGAATCACGTTCTAGTGGAAAGGCTTTCTATGTCACTCACAGACTTGCGCATCCCACGGCAGAAGGTACTGATCGGGGCCGGCGTAGGACTGCTCGCGTCGGTACTCGCCGCCTGCTCGACCTACGGTAAGAATCCGGAGGCGTCCGGTGACACCGCGACGACGACCGCTGCGCCGACGACGGGCGGTACGGCCCCGGAACAGAACAAGGCGATCGCCAAGACATCGGAGGTGCCGGTCGGGTCGGGGCTCATCGTCGGCGACGTCGTCGTCACCCAGGCGGCGGCAGGGGACTTCAAGGGGTTCTCGTCGACCTGCACACATGCCGGATGCACGGTGAACGAAGTGGCCGACGGCACCATCAACTGCCCGTGCCACGGCAGCAAGTTCAATTTGGACGGCTCCGTTGCCGCCGGGCCGGCGACGAAACCGCTTGCGTCACAGCCCGTCACGGTCCAGGGGGATTCGATCGTTCTGGGCTGACCGCCCGACGAACGCGGGTCTAGGTGGACGTGACTCCGGGAATGCGTCCCTCCCGGAACGCCTCGACGAAATGGCGATGGTCATCGCGGACCGTCGCGGCGTACTCCAGACCGAAGGAAACCATGTCGTCGACGAATTCGTCGTCGCGGTCGGCGATCACGTCGACGATCGCTTCTTCGGTCTGGAACGACACGAGCTCCTGGTCGCTGTCGGCATCGCCGACGCAGTGCACCTTGGCGACCGCGCGCCCGAGCTGGTCGATCACCTCGGTCAGTTCGTCGGGTTCGGTCAGCTCCGACCAATCCAGGTCGGACTCGTACGGCGACAGTTCGGCGACGACGAAACCGACACCGTCGATTTCGGTGTAGCCGAGCAGGGGATCGGCATGCGCCTGCAAAGCACGCTGGGACACGGCGGTGCGGTGGCCTTGATGCTTGAAGTAGTTGTGCACCGCCTCGTCGTCGACAACACGGCTCGGCGCGGCGACGTTGCCCTGCTTCATCGACAGGACGATGTCGTTGTCGAGAGCCTGGTTGAACCCTTCGATCAGCACGTTGTAACTCGGCAACCCTGCGCTGCCGATCCCGAACCCCGTTCTGCCGACGATGTCCTTGACGTCATAGGCCACTTCCCGGAACCGCTTCGATTCAGGGATGGTGTCCTGGTAGGCCTCGAACGCGGCCTCCACTTTCGCGTATTCAGCGTCGTCAAGTCGGCGTACGCCGTGGGACTCTCGGAACCGGCGATCCGATTCGTCGACGCGGGTCATCCGGTCGAGCATCTTGTCACGCGTTGACAGCCGGGCGTCCTGCAACGCCGTCAGCACGGCGCCGCGCGCGGTTTCCAGGTTCAGCGAAAAGGCCGCATCGTCGTCGGTCTGAAGGAACCAGCGCACCTGATCGAGATACGACGAGGCGAACGTCGTGATCAGATCGCGAATGGCCTCGTCGGACAGTGCCTTCTGCCAACACATCAACGCGACACTGGCAGCGAACCGCTGCAGGTCCCAGGTGAAATGGCCGACGAACGCCTCGTCGAAGTCGTTGACGTCGAAAATGAGAACCCCGGCGCCGTCCATGTAGGTGCCGAAGTTCTCGGCGTGCAGGTCACCCTGGATCCACACGCGCGAGGTCCGCTCGTCGGCCCACCTGTCCTCTCGGTCTGCGACGTCGGCATAAAACACGCACGCGCTCCCGCGATAGAAGGCGAACGGCTCAGCCGCCATCTTCCGGAACTTGGTTCGGAACGCGTCGGGATCGGCCTTCATCAGGTCCGAAAACGCCTCGACGAGGCAGTTGACGATGACTGATTCCCTTTCGTCCTGCATGGGAGGAGGAGTACCCCAAAACAGATGTCACCGATCCCCGCCACACTGCGGTCATGCTCGACCTGGTCCTGCCGCTGGAGTGCGGCGGCTGCGGCGCGCGCTCGACGCGGTGGTGCGACGCCTGCGCCAAAGACCTGGCAGTCAAGCCCGACGAACCGCACCTCGTCAGCCCTCGCGCCGACCCCGGCATACCCATCTTCTCGCTCGGCCGCTACGCAGGCGCACGTCGCCAAGCGATCGTCGCCGTCAAGGAGCATGGCCGCGCCGACCTTCTCGCTCCGCTCGCCGGTGCGCTCGGCGCGGGGCTGGATCACATGCTGACCTGGGGTGTCGTCGGCACGCCGCTCACCGTGGTGCCCGCACCGACACGCCGGTGGGCGGCCAGGCGGCGCGGCGGGGACCCCGTCACCCGCGTCGCCCTTGCCGCGATCTCCGGACGGCCCGAAGTCACCGTGGTTCCGGCGCTGCGCACGCGAGCCTTCGTCGCCGATTCCGCAGGCCTGTCCAGCGCCGACCGCCAGCGCAACATCGCAGGCCGGGTGAAGCTGGTACGCCCCGTCGGTCTCATGACAGGGGACGTCGTGATCGTCGACGATGTCGTGACGACGGGCGCGACCGCGCGTGAATCGGTCCGCGTCCTGCACCGCGCCGGCGTAGCTGTGGCGGCGGTGCTGGCTATCGCCAACGCTTGACCGCCCGTGGTGACGGTCCCGGTAATTACTTCGGCATCAAGGGGATGTGAAGAACTGAAAACAGGTCCTGAAAACTCAGTGCATTTTGTGGCACGACCGGGTGAACACGGACTACCGTCGGGTTCAACCACCCGTGAATGCCTCACGGCGGCGCATCACCAACCGGCGCCGGCATCGCCCACCAGCGGTAGGAGGTGAGTAGACGACACCTTGCACCGGCGGGCCGCGACTAAGGCATGAGACATGCAGGTCCCCTCGGCGCGTATCCACATCCAGCCGGGCACGCTGACGCGTGCGGACGCGAAAGAGAAACGAGTTGCCAAGTATGTCAACCCATTCCATTGGCTCGGACCAAGCAACGCTGGTCACCGACGAGACGCCCGAAGCCGAACCGCGAGCCGAGATCGTCGTCAAGGGTCGCAACGTCGAGATTCCCGAGCACTTCCGCATCTACGTCTCAGACAAACTCACTCGCCTGGAACGACTCGACCGCACCATCTACCTCTTCGACGTCGAGCTGGACCATGAACGCAACCGGCGCCAGCGCAAGAACTGCCAGCACGTCGAGATCACCGCGCGCGGCCGCGGCCCGGTAGTCCGGGGCGAGGCCTGCGCCGACAGCTTCTACGCCGCGCTGGAGTCCGCGGTCTGCAAACTCGAGAATCGACTTCGGCGAAGCAAGGACCGTCGCAAGATCCACTACGGCGACAAGACCCCGGTTTCGCTGGCCGAGGCCACCGCGATCGGCCCGATGCCCGACACCCTCAACGGTTCCGGATCGGAATCACCGCAGGTCGACCCGGCGATGCTGGACGACCACGAACCCGGACGCATCGTGCGCACCAAGGAGCATCCGGCCACGCCGATGACCACCGACGACGCCCTGTCGCAGATGGAGCTCGTCGGCCACGATTTCTTCCTGTTCCATGACAAGGAAAGCGACAAACCGTGTGTGGTGTACCGCCGCCACGCCTACGACTACGGACTGATTCGGCTCTCCGACCCGCAAGGCTGATCGCTTCGCCTGACACGCTCGCCGGACTCGGCGTGCCGCGTCGCTACCATGGGTTGAGCTCTATCAGATCCAACCCACCTGGAAAGCCTGAGGAATAGCGTGCTGGATAAGTTGCTCCGTCTCGGTGAAGGCCGCATGGTCAAGCGGCTCAAGGGGGTGGCTCAGTACGTCAACACCCTGTCCGACTCCGTGGAGAAGCTCTCCGACGCCGAGCTGCGGGCCAAGACGGACGAGTTCAGAAAGCGGTACGAGGGGGGCGAAAGCCTCGACGATCTGCTGCCCGAGGCATTCGCCGTCGCTCGTGAGGCGGCCTGGCGCGTGTTGGACCAGCGCCATTTCGACGTCCAGGTGATGGGTGGCGCCGCGCTGCACTTCGGCAACGTCGCGGAGATGAAGACCGGCGAGGGCAAGACCCTTACCTGTGTGTTGCCTGCCTACCTCAACGCACTGGCCGGCCAGGGTGTGCACGTCGTCACGGTCAACGACTACCTCGCCAAACGTGACGCCGAGTGGATGGGCCGCGTGCACCGCTTCCTCGGCCTCGACGTCGGCGTCATCCTGTCCGGTCTGACGCCCGACGAGCGACGCGTCGCCTACGGCGCCGACATCACCTACGGCACCAACAACGAATTCGGCTTCGACTATCTGCGCGACAACATGGCGCACTCCCTGGAGGACCTGGTCCAGCGTGGCCACAACTTCGCGATCGTCGACGAGGTCGACTCGATCCTCATCGACGAGGCCCGTACCCCGCTGATCATCTCGGGCCCGGCAGATGGCGCATCGAACTGGTACACCGAGTTCGCGCGGCTCGCCCCGCTGATGGAGAAGGACGTCCACTACGAGGTCGACATCCGCAAGCGGACCATCGGCGTGCACGAGATCGGCGTAGAGTTCGTCGAGGATCAGCTCGGCATCGACAACCTCTACGAGGCCGCCAACTCCCCGCTCGTCAGCTACCTCAACAACTCGATCAAGGCCAAAGAGTTGTTCACGCGCGACAAGGACTACATCGTGCGCGACGGCGAGGTGATCATCGTCGACGAGTTCACCGGCCGCGTGCTGGTCGGGCGTCGCTACAACGAGGGCATGCACCAGGCGATCGAGGCCAAGGAGCACGTCGAGATCAAGGCCGAGAATCAGACGCTGGCCACCATCACGCTGCAGAACTACTTCCGCCTCTACGACAAGCTCGCCGGCATGACGGGCACCGCCCAGACCGAGGCGTCCGAGCTGCACGAGATCTACAAGCTCGGTGTGGTCAGCATCCCGACGAACAAGTCGATGATCCGCGAAGACCAATCGGATCTGATCTACAAAACCGAAGAGGCCAAGTACATCGCGGTCGTCGACGACGTCAGCGAGCGGTATGAGAAGGGTCAGCCGGTGCTGATCGGCACCACCAGTGTGGAGCGCTCGGAGTACCTGTCTCGCCAGTTCACCAAGCGCCGCATTCCGCACAACGTGCTCAACGCCAAGTACCACGAGCAGGAGGCCAGCATCATCGCCGAGGCCGGGCGTCTGCGTGCGATCACGGTGGCCACCAATATGGCCGGCCGCGGTACCGACATCGTGCTCGGCGGCAACGTCGACTTCCGGGTCGACAAGAAGCTACGCGACCAGGGCCTTGACCCGGTGGAGACCCCCGAGGACTACGAAGCGGCGTGGCACAAGCTCCTGCCCGAGGTCAAGGCGGAGGCCGCCAAGGAAGCCAAGGACGTGATCGAGGTCGGCGGTCTCTACGTGCTCGGCACCGAACGCCATGAGTCCCGGCGCATCGACAACCAGCTGCGCGGCCGCTCGGGCCGCCAGGGCGATCCGGGCGAGTCCCGGTTCTATCTCTCACTCGGCGACGAGCTCATGCGGCGGTTCAACGGCGCGACGCTGGAGTCGCTGCTGACCCGGCTGAACCTGCCCGACGATGTGCCGATCGAGGCCAAGATGGTCAGCCGCGCGATCAAGAGTGCGCAGACCCAGGTCGAGCAGCAGAACTTCGAGGTCCGCAAAAACGTCCTGAAGTACGACGAAGTGATGAACAAGCAGCGCATGGTCATCTACGACGAGCGCCGCCGGATCCTGGAGGGCGAGAACCTCGCCGACCAGGCTCACAAGATGCTCATCGACGTGGTGACGGCGTACGTGAACGGTGCGACCTCCGAGGGCTACTCCGAGGATTGGGACCTCGAGCAGCTGTGGACCGCGCTGCGGCAGCTCTACCCCGTGGGCATCGACCACCACGACCTCATCGACTCCGACGCCGTCGGCGAGCCTGGCGAGCTGACCCGCGAAGAGCTGCTCGACGCGCTGATCAAGGACGCGGAGCGCGCGTACGCGGTCCGCGAGAAGGAGCTCGAGGAAATCGCCGGCGAGGGTGCGATGCGTCAGCTGGAACGCAACGTGTTGCTCAACGTGGTCGACCGCAAGTGGCGCGAGCATCTCTACGAGATGGACTACCTCAAGGAGGGCATCGGGCTGCGCGCGATGGCGCAGCGCGACCCGCTGGTCGAGTATCAGCGTGAGGGCTACGACATGTTCATCGGCATGCTCGACGCAATGAAGGAGGAGTCGGTCGGCTTCCTGTTCAACGTGGCCGTGGAAGCCGCGCCCGCTCCTCCGGCGGCCCGAGTGGCGCCGGTAGCCGCGCCGCAGGGACTGGAAGAGTTCGCCCAGGCGGCCGCCGCCAAGGCTCAGGGGGGCGCTCAGGGCGGATTGGCCACCAAGGAGCGCCCGGCACCGACCGAAGCTGGACAGCCGGCGGCCTTGCGTGCCAAGGGAATTGACAACGAGCCGCCACCGATGACCTACAGCGGCCCCGCCGAGGACGGTTCGACGGAGGTCAGGCGCACGGGCGGGGGCGGTAAGCACGCCGCACCCTCCGGCTCACGCAGGGAGCGTCGGGAGGCGGCGCGTCAGCAGGCCCGCGAAACCAAGCGGCGCGGCTGAGGCGTCAGCCGATCTGCAGAGCGACGATGCGCCAGCGATCCCGGTAGAGCTCGATGCGTGCGGCGAGCGCACGCACCCGCGGCCCGTTGGTGAACGTCCCGAACACCTCGGCCTCGGTGCCGTCGGTGCCGTCGACCATGCGCAGCCGTATCCGGTGCAGCCTCGCGACGGTGCGCACCCCTTGCGGGCGGCCGTTCCGGCTGTGCGATGACCGGCTCAACTCGATGACCGTGTCGATCAGCGCCGGCGCCACCAGCGGCCGCAGCTGCGCGACCGGCCTGCGCCGGTCGATCACCTCGAGCACCCTTCGCAGCGCGGCGTCGGCGAACATGACGGCGGTGCGCGGCGGATCCGCCTCCCGAACGGCCGCCCGGTTTCGCGCGGGGGACGCCGACCGCGAGGCGCGCCGGTGCAGCACCGGCGTCGATCGGCATGCCGCCAAGCCGACGGGCTGCGGCTCGTAGTCGACCACCGGCGATACCAATGGTGCACCCGGCGTCGGGGTCGGGGATGTGGTCATGAAATGCTCTCCGGCGATCGACGGGGATGGACGGCATCTGCCGGAGAGTTGCAGATCTGTTCATGATCGCACGGTTTGCGGTGGGTTCTCTGCACCCGTGCTGCGGAGCGACAGGATTGGTCGCTACGTTGGTAATCAGAACCACCGCGGCCGAGAACCGCGTAGTCAACGAGGGGGCGTCGCGGCGATGGTGACCAGGTTGTCGGCCTCCGACGCGGCGTTCTTCCGTTTGGAGAACACGTCGACGCCGATGTATGTGGGGTCGCTGTCGATCCTGCGCAAGCCGCGCAACGGATTGAGCTACGAAACCCTGCTCGAAACCGTCGAGCAGCGGCTCCCACAGATTCCGCGCTACCGCCAGAAGGTTCGCGAAGTGACCCTCGGACTGGCGCGCCCGGTCTGGGTGGACGATCCCGACTTCGATATCACCTACCACATTCGCCGTTCGGCCCTGCCGTCTCCGGGGAGCGACAACCAGCTGCACGAACTGATCGCGCGGCTGGGCTCCCGGCAGTTGGACAAGTCCAGGCCGCTGTGGGAGATGTACCTGATCGAGGGTCTGGCCAAGAACCGGATCGCGATCTACACGAAGTCGCATCAGGCCCTGGTGAACGGGATGACGGCGCTGGAGATCGGACACGTCATCGCCGACCGCACGCAGAAGCGCCCGGAGTTCGGTGAGGACATCTGGATTCCGGCGCGCGAACCCAGTGACCGCCGGCTGCTGGTCGGTGCCGTCGGCGAATGGGTGACCCGTCCCGCCGAACAAGTCGGGGAGCTGCGCTCGGCGGTCACCGGTGTCGTCACCAATGCCGGTCAGCTGGCCGACGTCGGCAGGCGATTGGTCGACGTGGTCCGTACCGCCGCGCGCGGCACCGCGCCGAACAGCCCGCTGAACACCACGGTGTCGCGCAACCGCCGGTTCGCGGTGGCCAGCGGCGACCTGGAGGATTTCCGTCTGGTCCGGGCCCGGTACGACTGCGACGTCAACGACGTGGTGCTCGCGGTGGTGGCGGGTGCGTTGAGGAACTGGCTGCTGTCCCGTGGCGAGCCGGTGTCGGCGACCACGACGATGCGTGCGATGGCCCCGATGTCGGTCTACCCCGACGCCGATCTCGACACGACGGGCCCCGGCCAGGCGATCAGCGAGGTGTCGCCGTTCCTCGTGGATCTTCCGGTAGGTGAGGGCAACGCGGTTGTCCGGCTGTCACAGATCGCGCACACCACCGAGTCGCACCCCACCGCCGCCAGCCTGGTTGACGCCAGGACAATCGTCACGCTGTCGGGCTTCGCGCCACCGACGTTGCACGCCATGGGAATTCGCGTGGCAACCGGCTTCTCGGCGCGCCAGTTCAACCTGCTGATCACCAATGTCCCTGGCGCGCAGAAGCAGATGTACGTCGCGGGCGCCAAGCTGCTCGAGACCTATTCGGTGCCACCGTTACTGCACAACCAGGTCCTGGCCATCGGTGTGACGTCCTACGACGGCATGCTCTATTTCGGCATCAACGCCGACCGCGACGCGATGAGCGACGTTGACATGCTGCCGACCCTGTTGCGCGAATCGCTGGATGAACTGCTCGAAGCCGCACGTTGAACGGTCGTATTTCTGATCTTGGTTGAGATTCAGCCGCGGTGGGAATGGCTCATCGGTGAGCATCGACGCCGAGAACCCGCATCCGAAAACGTCCGTCCGGCGGACCCTCTCCTCGCCCACCGACCGGGTCATTCCGCACCCAGTCCTGGATGTACCCGTCGAAGAAGCCGCGTACACGCGGTCACGCGGAGTGGACTGGGTCGTCTTCGGAGTCACCGCAGTCATCGCGGTCGCGTTTCTGGTCTGGGGCTTCGTCAGTACCCCGTCGCTGGCCGACGCGTCCGGCAGCGCGCTGACCTGGGTCATGGACAACACCGGCTGGTTGTTCGTCCTGACGGGGTCGGGGTTCGTGATTTTCGTGCTCTGGCTCGCGCTCGGCCGCTACGGAACCATCCCGCTGGGCCGTGACGATGAGGAGCCCGAGTTCAACGGAGTGTCCTGGGTATCCATGATGTTCTCCGCAGGCATGGGGATCGGGCTGATGTTCTTCGGTGTCGCCGAGCCCCTGACGCACTTCACCACGCCGCCGCCGGGAACCGGCGACGCGGGTAATCCGGAGGCGGTCCAGAACGCGTTGGCGACCACGCTGTTCCACTGGACCCTGCACCCCTGGGCGATCTACGCGGTCGTCGGGCTGGCGATCGCGTACGGCGTGTACCGGAAGGGCCGGCTGCAGCTGATCAGCGCGGCGTTCGTGCCGCTGCTGGGCGAACGCGCAAATGGCCCGTGGGGCAAGGTCATCGACATGCTGGCGATCTTCGCGACGCTGTTCGGATCAGCGGCATCGCTCGGGCTTGGGGCGCTGCAGATCCGCAGCGGCCTGCAGATCGTCGGCGGTATCGGCGAATCCGGCAACACGATCCTGATCGTGATCATCACCGTGTTGACGATCGCGTTCGTGCTGTCCGCGGTGTCGGGGATCGCCCGCGGCATCCAATGGCTGTCGAACATCAACATGGTATTGGCCGTCTCGCTGGCGCTGTTCGTATTCGTCGTCGGCCCAACGGTTTTCATTCTCAACCTGATGCCGACCGCGATGGCCAGCTACCTGGGCGACATCGCGATGATGTCCGCGCGCACCGGGGCCGAGGGCGCCGAGGTCAACACCTGGCTGCAGACGTGGACCATCTTCTACTGGGCGTGGTGGGTGTCGTGGACGCCGTTCGTCGGCATGTTCATCGCGCGGATCTCGCGTGGGCGCACCATCCGGCAGTTCGTCGCGGGGGTGCTGTTGGTGCCCAGCCTGGTCTCGCTGGTGTGGTTCGCGGTCTTCGGTGGAGCCGCGATCAAGCTCCAGCAGGAAGGCGTCGACCTCGCGGGTGAGGGCAGCATCGAGGCGCAGCTGTTCGGTCTGCTCGACCAATACCCGATAGCGACGGTCGCGAGCGTTTTGGTGATGGTGCTGGTCGCGATCTTTTTCGTCTCCGGCGCGGACGCGGCGTCGATCGTGATGGGTGCGCTGTCCGAACGCGGGACCATCAAACCGGGCCGGGGCACCGTCATCTTCTGGGGTGTCGCGATGGGAGCGGTGGCGGCGGTGATGCTGCTGGTAGGTGGAGAAGACGCGCTGAAGGGGCTGCAGACCATCACCATCATCGCGGCTTTGCCCTTCCTGCTCGTCATGATCGGCCTGGCGGTCGCGCTGGTGAAAGACCTGCGCAACGACCCGAAGGTGGTGCGGCGGCAGTACGCGTCCGAAGCGGTCAACAACGCCGTCGTCAGCGGGGTCACCCAGCACGGCGACGATTTCGTGATCGTGGTCGAGAAGGATCCCGACGCCGACAAGAGCGGAGCCGGTTAACCTTCGGGCGTGCGCGTCTACGTCCCAGCGACCCTGGCCATGTTGCAGCAGCTCGTCGCCGACCAGATGCTGCATGCCCGCAGCGGAACGGCCTTCGCGGTGACGCCGACGCTGCGCGAGGCTTATGCCCAGGGCGACGACGACGAACTGGCCGACGTGGCGTTGCGCGAGGCGGCACTGGCCTCGCTGCGACTGCTCGCAGGGGAGGGCGCATCGACCATGCCGTCGCGCCGGGCGGTGGTGGTGGCCGAGGCCGGTGATCTGACACCTCGACCCGATCTCGACGACGCAGTGGTGCGGCTGTCCGGCCCGATCGCATTCAGCGACGTGATCGCGGCGTACGTCGACAACGCCGATGCCGAGCCCGCGGTGGTGGCCGCAATCGAGGCTGTCGACGACGCTGACCTCGGTGATGAAGACGCCGAGTTCGTGGTCGGCGATGCCCAAGACCATGACCTGGCCTGGTACGCCCCGCAGGAGCTGCCGTTCCTGCTGGAGCTGCTGTGACGGCGGTAACTGTATTGAGTACGGGACCGTAAGTTACGGTACCGTAGGTTACGTGGCCAAGAACTCGATAAAGATCTCGGCTCAAGTCGCCGACACTGCCCGAGCGGGTGTCGTCGGTGAGAAGCACCCGGCCTGGCATGCGCTGCGTACCGTCGCTCAGCGGATCACCACACCGCTGCTACCCGACGACTACCTCAAACTCGCCAACCCCCTGTGGTCGGCGCGTGAACTGCGCGGCCGAGTGGTGGAAGTGCGCCGCGAGACCGAGGATTCGGCCACCCTCGTCATCAAGCCGGGGTGGGGCTTTTCCTTCGACTACCAGCCGGGCCAGTACATCGGCATCGGGTTGCTGGTCGACGGCCGCTGGCGTTGGCGGTCGTATTCGCTGACCTCGAGCCCGGTCACGGCCGGCGCCGCGGGACCGGTGATTTCCAGGTCGAGGCGCACCATCACGATCACGGTCAAGGCCATGCCCGAGGGATTCCTGTCGACCCACCTCGTCGGCGGGGTCGCGCCCGGCACAATCGTGCGACTGGCCGCGCCGCAGGGCAACTTCGTGATGCCCGACCCGGCTCCGGCGAAGGTGCTGTTCATCACCGGCGGTTCGGGCATCACCCCGGTGATGTCGATGCTGCGTACCCTGACCCGTCGCGATCAGGTCACCGATATCGTCCACTTGCATTCGGCGCCAACGGAATCCGATGTGCTCTTCGCGACGGAGCTGGCAGACCTGGAGCGTGGTCATGAGGGGTACCGCCTACGACTGCGTGCCACCCGAACTGAGGGACGCCTGGATCTGTCTCGCCTTGACCACGAGGTGCCCGACTGGCGCGAGCGCCAGGTCTGGGCGTGCGGCCCCGAGGGCATGCTCGACGCCGCTGAGCGCGTGTGGTCGGCCGCGGGCATCGCCGATCTGCTGCACCTGGAACGTTTCGCGGTGTCCAAGGCCGCGGCACACGGTCAGGGCGGCACCGTGGAGTTCGCGCGCAGTGGCAAGACCGTCACCGTGGACGCCGCGACGCCGTTGATGGATGCCGGCGAGGATGTCGGTGTGCGGATGCCGTTCGGCTGCCGCATGGGTATCTGCCAGTCATGCGTCGTGGGTCTGATCGAGGGACACGTCCGCGACCTGCGGACGGGTGCCGAGCATGAACCCGGCTCGCGGATACAAACCTGTATTTCCGCAGCTTCCGGCGATTGTGTACTGGACGTATGAGGTTTACCGACCAGTAACCTACGGGTACGTAGGTTACGATAACGTAGGCACCGAGAGGAGGCTGAAAGATGGCAATCACTGACGTTCCTGAATTCGCGCACCTGACCGATGCGGACATCGAGAATCTGGCTGTTGAGCTGGACTCGATCCGCCAGGACATCGAAGACTCCCGCGGGGAGCGCGACGCGCGCTACATCCGCCGCACCATCGCGGCCCAGCGTGCCCTCGAGTTGGCGGGCCGGCTGACGCTCGCCGCAAGCTCGCGCCGCTCGGCATGGTGGGCGGGCACCGTCACCCTGGGGGTGGCCAAGATCATCGAGAACATGGAGATCGGCCACAACGTCATGCACGGCCAGTGGGACTGGATGAACGATCCCGAGATTCACTCCTCGACGTGGGAGTGGGACATGAGCGGGTCGTCCAAGCACTGGCGCTTCACCCACAACTTCATGCATCACAAGTACACGAACATCCTGGGCATGGACGATGATGTGGGCTACGGCGTGATTCGTGTGACGCGCGACGCGAAGTGGAAGCCGTTCAATCTGTACGGCAACCTGCTGTTCAACACACTCCTGGCCATCGGCTTCGAGTGGGGCGTCGGACTGCAACACCTGGAGCTCGGCAAGATCGCCAAGGGCGGCGACGACCGTGTCGCGACGATGAAGCGCGTGCGTGAGTTCGGTGTGAAGGCGGGTCACCAGATCGCCAAGGATTACGTGGTGTGGCCGGCGCTGACGTCGTTGTCGCCGGGGGCGACGTTCAAATCGACACTCAAGGCCAATGCGGTCGCCAACGTCATCCGCAATGTGTGGGCCAACGCCGTCATCTTCTGCGGTCACTTCCCTGATGGCGCAGAGAAATTCACCAAGACCGACATGGTCGGCGAGAGCAAGGGTCAGTGGTACCTGCGCCAGATGCTGGGTAGTGCCAACTTCGAAGCGGGTCCTGCGCTGCGGTTCATGAGCGGCAACCTGTCCCATCAGATCGAGCATCACCTGTACCCGGACCTGCCGAGCAACCGGTACGAGGAGATCTCGATCCGGGTGCGCCAGTTGTGCGACAAGTACGACCTGCCCTACACGACGGGCAACTTCCTTATGCAGTACGGCAAGACGTGGCGCACCATCGCCAAGCTGTCGCTGCCGGACAAGTACCTGCGCGCCACGCGCGACGATGCGCCGGAGACCCGCAGCGAGCGGATGTTCGACGAACTCGAGCCCGAGCAGCGACGCGGGCTCAAGTCGGCGATCTCCGCTGTGCGCGCACGACGCCGTGAGAAGCGGCTGCAAAGCGGCCGGGAACTCGCCGCCTGATCTGATCGACCGAGAGAGAGCCCTCCCCAGCCGGGGAGGGCTTTTTCGTGTCCGCCGATCGGGGGACACGCGAATCCCCCGGTGGACCGGCTGATCGCCCGACATACACCGGCGCTGGGAGGCGGCATCCTTGAGTCATCGCAGGCACACCCCGGCGATATGGCCGAAAGGCCAACTCACACAGGAGTATCGACATGAAGAACAACACCTTCGCCAAGACCGTCGCCCGCATCGCACTGCCGCTGGCCATCGGTGCCGCCGCGCTGGGCATGGCCGGCATCGCCAACGCCCAGACCCAAGAACCGGTCGGCCCGGGCTACCAGTATGCCCCGACGACCACCGCGCACCCCGCCCCCCAGGCGCCCACCACCCATCACGGCGTGGGTCGCGTCGAGGAAATGGTCCCCGGCTACCACCGCTGAGCCACACCCCTCTAGAGGCCCTCTCCGCAAGGAGAGGGCCTCACCTTTTCAGTGGCCTTCCCGCAGCGCCGCTAGCAGTCGGCGTGCGGCGGCGACCCGAACGGCGGCGGGGCCGGTCAGCATGTCGAGCGCGCATTCGGGGTCGGCAGGCGGGCCCATGTGGCCGCAACCCCTCGGGCAGTCGTCGATCGCCTCGGCCAGATCGGAGAAAGCGAGCATCACATCATCGGGTTCGATGTGTGCCAGGCCGAACGACCGGATCCCGGGAGTGTCGACCACCCAGCCTCCGACGCTCAGTGGGAGCGCGACCGATTGCGTTGAGGTATGCCTGCCTCGGCCCATGTCCGTCACTACACCGGTTGCCCGATCCGCTTCCGGAACAAGGCGATTCACCAACGTCGACTTACCGACCCCGGAATGTCCGAGCAGTACCGTTATCTTCCCGGCGAGCAGTGGGGCCACGGCGTCGAGTGGATCGTCTCGTCCGGCGGTCGTGACTTTGAGATCGAGGTCGGCGAATTCGGCGGCGAACGGCTCGGGGGGTGCGAGGTCGGTCTTGGTGAGGCACAGAATGGGTTCCAGGCCGCCGGCGTACGCGGCGATGAGTGCGCGCTGCACCAGACCTGTGCGCGGCGGCGGGTCGGCGAGAGCGACCACCATCAACAGCTGATCGGCGTTGGCGACGACGACGCGTTCGGTGGGATCGGTGTCATCGGCGGTGCGGCGCAACACGGTTCGCCGCTCACCGCGTCGAACGATGCGAGCCAGCGTGTCCTGCTTGCCCGAGACGTCGCCGACGATGTCAACGTCGTCGCCGACGACGATAGGCGTGCGCCCCAGTTCGCGTGCTCGCATGGCGGTGACCAGGCGGTCGGGGTCGTGGTCGAGCGCGCATCCCCACCGGCCGCGGTCAACGGTGACGACCATGGCTTCGTGGGCGTCTGCGTGATCCGGGCGGTTCTTTGTGCGCGGCCGCGATCCTCTGCCCGGACGGACCCGGACGTCGGACTCGTCGTACTCGCGAGGGCTCAATCGCCCGCCAGCATGTCGGCCCACATCTGCGGGAAGTCGGGCAGCGTCTTGGCGGTGGTGCCGATGTCCTCGACCTCGACGCCGTCGACGCGCAACCCCACGATGGCTCCGGCGGTGGCCATCCGGTGATCGGCATACGATCGCCACAACCCGCCGTGCAGCGGACTCGCGGTGATCAGCAGACCGTCGGGCGTCTCCTCACATTGCCCGCCGAGGCCGTTGATCTCTGCGGAAAGTGCTGCAAGCCGGTCGGTTTCGTGTCCGCGCAGATGGGCGACACCGCGTAGCTGCGACACCGACCCCTCCGGCGCGATGGCAGCGAGCGCGGCCACCGCGGGCGCCAGCTCACCCACGTCGTGAAGATCGACGTCGATGCCGGTATAGGACTCGGGTCCCTGCACCTCGAGATACGAATCACCTTGGCGGACAACTGAGCCCAGGTTCTTGAGAACCGTCAGGATCGTGTCGGCGGGCTGCACGCTGGCCGGCGGCCATCCGATGATGCGGACGGCTCCTCCGGTGACCACTGCGGCAGCCAGGAACGGTACCGCGTTGGAGAGGTCGGGTTCGATGATCCAGTGCCTTGCGGAGATCGGGCCGGGGGAGACGTGCCACCGGTTGGGGAGCGTGTCGTCGACGTCGACTCCGGCGTCGCGAAGCATGGCGATCGTCATCGCGATGTGCGGGGCCGAGGGCACCGACTCCCCCGTGTGCACGATGGTCAAGCCCTCGGTGAACGCCGCACCGGAGAGCAGCAGACCCGACACGAACTGCGAGGACGACGATGCGTCGATCTCGACCGTCCCGCCCGCCACCGAGCCGGACCCGTGGACGGTGAACGGCAGCGCGTCACCGTCGACGTCGACACCGAGGCTGCGCAGCGCATCGAGCAGCGGAGCGATGGGCCGGGACCGCGCCTGCTCGTCGCCGTCGAACGTCACCGTCGTCGTGCTCAGCGCCGCCACCGACGGCACGAACCGCAGAACGGTGCCGGCGAGGCCGCAGTCGATGCGGGTCCCCGGCTGCGGGTCGATCGCACCGCTGAGGGTCAGTTCGGTGTCGGCGCCGTCGACCGTGACACCGAGTGCGTCGACCGCGCCGATCATCAGATCGGTGTCGCGGCTGCGCAGCGCGCCGCTGATCGTCGACGTGCCGTTCGCCGTCGCCAGCGCCGCAAGCACCAGCGCGCGGTTGGTCAGCGATTTCGACCCCGGCACGGTGACCGTGGCATGCACGGGACGCGAGGTCGACGGTGCCTGCCAGTTGCCCACGGCTCTATCCTGCCTTGTCGGTTCGGCGTGCCACCATGGGATATATGTGTGGACGATTCGCGGTGACCACCGATCCGGCGTTGTTGGCCGAGAAGATCCAGGCGATCGACGAGAGCGTGGCGGCGGCAAAGAAGGACGCGCCGGCCGCCAACTACAACGTCGCGCCGACGACGACGATCAACACCGTGGTGAAACGTCACAGCGAGCCCGACGACGAGTCGACCCGCCGGCTGCGGTCGATGCGCTGGGGTCTCGTCCCGCCGTGGGCCAAGACCACCGAAGACGGCGGTCCGGACACCAAGGGACCGCTGTTGATCAACGCGCGTTCGGAAAAACTGACCACCTCGCCCGTCTTCCGGAACTCGGCCAAGAGCAAGCGGTGCCTCATACCGATGGACGGGTGGTACGAATGGCGGCCCAACGGAGAGACGGCGACGGGCAAGAAGGCTCCCAAGACGCCGTTCTACATGTACGGGGGCGATGGCGAGCCGCTGTTCATGGCCGGTCTGTGGTCGACGTGGCGCCCCCGAGAGGCGCCGAAGGACTCGGCGCCCCTGGTGAGTTGCACGATCATCACCACCGACGCCGCGGGCCCACTGGCCGAGATCCACGACCGGATGCCGCTGACCATCAGTGAACGCGACTGGGACCGCTGGCTCGACCCGGACGCGCCGATCGACGAGGGGCTGCTGCGTGGTCATGGTGACCTGGACCGGATCGAGATCCGTGAGGTGTCCCGGCTGGTCAACAGCATCCGCAACAACGGCCCCGAGTTGATCGAGCCTGCCGAGCCCGAACCCGAACAGGCCACGCTGCTGTAGCGGACTTTTCGGGCATATACGGCCGCTCAAGGCAGAATAGCCATTAACATATCTGCATGCTCGCGGCTGCCAGAAAGGTCCTCGCCTTCGAGATGACCATCGCCGAGTGGATCGGTACCGGGGCGATGCTCGCGGTTCCCTACCTGCTCATCGGCGTGGTGTGGACGGCCATCGCGGGAGACCAGATCGGCTGGGACGGGTCCGCGCGGATCCTGTCGATTCTCGTATCGATCGCCTCGTGGCCTGTGTTGATCGTCCCGGCAGTGTGCACGATATGACCGCTGAACGCTGCCGCATCACCATCCACAGGCGCACGACCAGGTGGGACCACGACGAACACGTCACCGCGGCCGATGCAATGGATTTCTGGTCGTTCGCCGCCGGAGCGGCCAACGTCATCATGCAGCTGTCGCGTCCCGGGGTGGGCTACGGCGTCGTCGAAAGCAAGGTGGACTCGGGCAATCTGCTCAAGCATCCGTGGAAACGGGCGAGGACGACGTTCCAATACCTCGCGGTCGCGATCATTGGAACGCCGCAGGACCGCGCGGCGTTCCGTGAGGCCGTCAACGGTGCGCATCGGCACGTCAAGTCCACCCCGGACAGCCCGGTGCGTTACAACGCTTTTGACCGCGACCTGCAGATGTGGGTGGCAGCGTGCCTGTTCGTCGGACTGGAAGACACGTACCAACTCCTGCGTGGTGAGATGACCGCTGAACAGTCCGAGCAGTTCTACCGGTCGGCATGGACCCTGGGCACGACGCTGCAGGTGACCGAGGACCAATGGCCGCCCACCCGAGTGGAATTCGATGCGTACTGGGCCACGGCGTGCACTGAGGTCGCCATCGATGATCGCGTCCGCGGCTATCTGCTCGACCTGCTGAACCTGCACATGATCAACCCCGTGCTGGGCCTGCCATTCCGGCCGTTGCTCAAGTTTCTCACGATCGGATTCCTGGCACCGGTGTTCCGTGATGCCATGGGCGTGCAGTGGGGTGATTTCCGGCAGTGGCTCTTCGAAAGCCTTTTCCTGGTAGTCGCTCTGGGGAACCGATTCCTGCCGGTGTTCGTCCGTCAGGGCGGCAGTTATGTCTTGCTGGCAGATGTGCGGCGCCGGGTGCGCCGAGAACGCGCGTTGGTGTGAGCTTCCTGCGCCGGGTGCTGAGCCGGAAGGTGAGTGTGGCGGCGATGATCGAATTCGCGCTGTGGCTTGCGATTCCGTACCTGCTCATCGGGTTCGTGTGGGCCTTCTTCGACGCCGAGCAGGTGCAACTGTTCGACACCGCGTTCCGCATCCGGTTGCCCGCCGGCTCCGAGATCCTGGCCTACGTCCAGACGGCGGCCATGTGGCCCCAGCTCATGCTCGGTGCCGACGTCTGCGCGGCGTGAAAAGGGCTAGCCCCGGCCGCCTCTAGTACCGAGAAATTCTCTGTATTGATAGAGTATTGCTCGTGCCTCGAACAGGCGTGGATGCACGGGCCCGGTTATTGGACGTGGCACGCCGGCGGTTCGCGATCGATGGGGCACTCTCAGCGACCTTGGACGAGGTGCGGCGCGAGGCGCAGGTGAGTGTCGGCGCGCTCTATCACCACTTTCCCAACAAGCTGTCGCTGGCGACCGCCGTCTACGCGCAGCTGATGAGCGAGTACCAGACGGGGTTCATCACGATGCTGCGCGAACACGATACGGCCGAGGGAGGTATTCGTGGCGGTGTGAGGTATCACCTGCGATGGGTGAGCGCACACCGCGGCGAGGCCGCACTGTTACTGGGTTCCCGGCTGGACAGTGGCGAGTTGCGCCATTGCAACAGCGTGTTTTTCGCGGCGGTCCGGGACTGGTGGCGCCCGCACCAGGCTTACGGGGCGCTAGGACCGCTGGATATCGGGATCACCGCCGCGCTGTGGCTCGGGCCCGCGCAGGAGTTCTCGCGCTATTGGGTGGCCGGCTCAGCGGCCAAGCTTCCGCGCGGGGCCGTCGATACGTTCGCTGATGCCGCCTGGACGGCGTTGCGCGCCAATGAAACCGAGGAGTGAACCACCATGAAAAGCGAAACCGATTCCCTGTACCGGCGGTTGCTGGCCGAAGGCGACGCCACTGACGCTCCGGAGCGGGTACGGGTGGACCGTCGCGGTGACCGAGCGGTCGTCACGCTCGACGAGCCGCAGCGGCTCAACGTGCTCTCCGCGCCGCTGGTACGCCAACTGCGTCGGGCGCTGACCGTCCTGGATGCCGACCCCGACGTGCGATCCATCGTCATCACCGGTTCCGATCCGGGATTCAGCGCCGGCGGCGACCTGAAGATGATGGGCGCAGCCATCGAGAACCGCGATGCCCCGGAGGGTGGCGCCGATGTATGGCGTTGGATCAGACGCGAATTCGGCGGCATCGCCCGGCTCATCGCGGGTTCGGACACCCTGTTCGTCGCCGCGCTCAACGGCCCCGCTGCCGGTGTCGGTTTGGCGTGGGCGATGACGTGTGACCTCGTCATCGCCAGCGAACGGGCCGTGATCGTGCCCGCTTTCGGTCGGCTGGGACTCATTCCTGAGGTCGGGACCAGTTGGGCGCTGACCCGACGGCTGGGCTATCAGGGAGCGTTGGCGTTCTACCTGTGCGGCGAGCACATCGACGCCGAGACCGCCCTGCGTCTTGGGCTGGTGCAGCAGGTGGTCGCTCACGGCGAGCTGCTGAACGCGGCCGACGAATGGTGCTCGCGCATCGCTGACATGCCCCCGCATGCGATGGCGATGACGAAGCCGCTGCTGCGCGCCGCCGCCGATGCGAGCTGGAATGACGCGCTCACCATGGAGGAATTCGCCGAGCCGACCTGCTTCACCACCGCGGCCTTCGCGGGCAACGTGCACGGCATGCTCGGTCAACGGACATCGTCGTAGCGCGAAGACATGGCCTCCGCGCGTGCCACGATGGCGCGGTGAGCTTTGAGGTCACCGCGCCGCCGCTGCCGCGGCCCGTGCTGTTCGACCAGTTCTGGTGCGACCTCACCTTCGTTCACTGGCCGGTCCGGCCGCAGCGCGTCACGCACCTGTTCCCGCCGGGCACCCGCCCGGACGTGTTCTCCGACGGCCTCACCTATGTGGCGCTGGTGCCGTTCGTGATGCGCCACAGCGCGTTGGGCACGTCGCTGCGACTGCCGTACTTCGGACGCTTCGCCGAGACCAACATCCGGCTGTACTCGGTCGACGACGCCGGCCGGCACGGCGTGCTCTTCAGGTCGCTGGAGACCCAGCGACTGGCCGTCGTGGGGCTCACGCGAGCGCTGATGGGAGTTCCGTACACCTGGGCGAAGATGCGCGTCATCCAGCGCGACGACGAGATCACGTATTCCAGCGTTCGGCGCTTGCCGACCAGGGGACTGCGCAGCAGGCTCCGAGTGCGGATCGGCGACCCGGTGACGCCCACGCCGCTGGAGGTGTGGCTTACGGCGCGCTGGGGCGGGCACACCCGTAAAGCCGGACGCACGTGGTGGGTGCCCAACGAACACGGCCAGTGGCCGCTGCAGGAGGCCGAAATCCTCGACCTCGAGGACGATCTGCTGACCGCGGCCGGAGTGGAGGTCGCTGGCCAACGCCTACGTGCGCTGTTCTCCCCGGGCGTGCACGCGCGGTTCGGAAGGCCCTCGCAGGTGGTCTAGGGGCCGGTGTATCCGGGCGGATTCGGCGTGTCCACCCATAAATCGACGCCGAGTTCGGCACCGGGCACGCAGTCGTATACCGACAGATCCGTGACACCGGACTCCAGCAACACGTCCTCGCACAGCACGGTGTTGCCGGTGTACTCGCGGGCCGGCTTGTTGAGGATCACGTACGCGGCATCGGAGTACACCGCCGGCTTGCGGGCCCGGCCCATGGCCTCGTCGCCGCCGAGCAAGTTCTGTACCGCCGCCGTCGCCACCATCGTGCGGGGCCACAGCGTATTGGAGGCGATGCCCGCATCACGCATCTCCTCGGCAATTCCCAAGGCGCACAGCGTCATCCCGTATTTGGCCATCATGTAGGCCGTGGGCTTGAGCCACTTGGGCTCCAACCGGATCGGCGGCGACAGCGTCAGGATGTGCGGATTCTCGCGTCCCATCATGTGGGGGATGCAGGCCTGCGACACCGAATAGGTGCCACGCACCTGGATCCCGTTCATCAGGTCGAACCGCTTGAGCGGGACCTCCGTCACCGAACCCAGGTTGATCGCCGAGGCGTTGTTGACACAGATGTCGATCGCGCCGAACTGCGCGACCGCCGCCTCCACCGCCGATGCGACCGAGTCGCCGTCGCGGATGTCGCCGACGATCGGTAGCGCCTGGCCGCCCGCCTGCTCGATCTCCTTGGCCGCGGTGTAGACGGTGCCTTCAAGCTTGGGGTGTGGTTCGGCGGTCTTGGCGACGAGCGCGATGTTCGCGCCGTCGGCGGCCGCGCGCTTGGCGATCGCCAGCCCGATACCGCGGCTGGCTCCGGAGATGAACATGGTCTTCCCTGAGAGCGACATGGCCTCACCCTATGACTCCGCCGACGCACCCCGGCGCGAACGTGGGTTACCGGCACACCTTTCGCGCCAAAAGCGTGCGGGTAACCCACGTTCGGCGGATCGTCAGGCGCGGATGGCGGCGATGGTCGCGGTGGTCAGGGCGATCAGATCCCGCGGATGCACCGCGACCTCCCAGCCTCGCCTGCCCGCGCTGCACAGCACGCGATCCCAGGTCAGCGCCGACTCGTCGACAACTGTGGGCAGGGCCCGGCGCTGGCCGAACGGCGAGATCCCACCGATCACGTATCCGGTCGAACGTTCGGCGGCCGCGCGCTCAGCCATCGTGACCTTCGGCACGCCCAGCGCGGTGGCGGTCGCCTTGAGCGCGAGCTTGGCGGGCACCGGCAGCACGGCGACGCCGAGTCTGATGTCGCGGCCGGGGCTCCGGGGCCCCGCCGGCATTGCCACCACCAGCGTTTTGAACACCTGCTCGGGCTCGACGCCCTCGGTGTGGGCCAGCGCCCGCGCGGCCTCCTCACCGAACGACGAATTGCGGGGGTCGTGGTGGTACTGGAGAACCTCGTGGGGCACCCCGGCTGCCACCAGGACCGCGATCGCAGGAGTTGCCGCACGCGTCACGGGCTCGAGCGTAGTGCGGGAACAAGCCCACCCGGTGGCGCTGTTGTTGACGGCAGTCAGGGCTGCCAGCAGCGGCAGCCGGGAAAGATGTCCGTCTCAACCTCTACGATCGAAGGAGGGGTCAAGGTGCCAGCACTTGCCTTAGAGCGTCCGGTGGACCTGCCGGGCCTGTTTGGTGGCGCCGCAACAGAAGGGACGGTGCTTCCCGCGATGACCGACATTGACGGGTCGGCGCCCGCAAGATCGGACGAGTCAGACGCCGAGCTGACCGCCCGGTTCGAGCGTGACGCGATACCTTTGCTCGACCAGCTGTACGGCGGCGCGCTGCGCATGACGCGCAATCCGGCGGACGCCGAGGACCTGCTGCAGGAAACCATGGTGAAGGCCTATGCAGGCTTCCGCTCGTTTCGTGAAGGCACGAACCTCAAGGCGTGGCTGTACCGAATCCTGACCAACACTTACATCAACAGCTACCGCAAGAAGCAGCGCCAGCCTGCGGAGTATCCGACCGAGGAGATCACCGACTGGCAGCTTGCGGCCAATGCCGAGCATTCGTCGACCGGGCTGCGCTCGGCCGAGGTGGAGGCTTTGGAGGCCCTTCCGGACAGCGAGATCAAGGACGCGCTGCAGGCGCTGCCCGAGGAGTTCCGGATGGCGGTGTACTACGCCGACGTGGAAGGGTTCCCGTACAAGGAGATCGCCGAGATCATGGATACCCCGATCGGCACGGTCATGTCCCGGCTGCACCGAGGCAGGCGTCAGCTTCGTGAATTGCTCGCCGACGTGGCCCGCGACCGCGGATTCATTCGCGGTGAGCAGGTCGAGGCACCTGAGGAGGTTTCGTCATGAGCTCGACCAACGACGAAGAGCGCTGGCAGCCGCCGGTCGGTCCAGTCGACCCGGAGCATCCGGAGTGTGCTGCGGTGATCGCCGAGGTGTGGACGCTGCTCGACGGTGAATGCACCGCCGAAACCCGCGACAAACTGCGCCATCACCTCGAAGAATGCCCCGCGTGCCTACGCCACTACGGCGTGGAGGACCGCGTGAAGAAGCTGATCGCGAATAAGTGCGGCGGGGAGAAAGCCCCTGACAGCCTGCGTGAGCGGCTGCGCATCGAGATCAGCCGCACCACCATCATCCGGCGCGGTTAGCCGCTACTTGACGGCCTTCGAGCCCGCATTGGGCCGCTTTCCGTGGTTGGCCTTCGAGTGCTTGCGGTCGCGCTTCTTACGGCCACGCTTAGCCATGGTCGTCCTCCATTCGGTACAGGGGATTGTGGAGCCCGCATCCAGCGGGTGCTCGTAGCCATTCTCTCACGGCCTGGCGACAACTCTGCCGGGCCGGTGGTGTGGTTCGATATGTGCGTCAGGTACGCGGAGCCGGGTGCCGAGGACATAGGACTCCGAAGGGGTGAAGATGGCCGAGGATGTTCGCGCCGAGATCGTGGCCAGTGTGCTCGAGGTCGTGGTGAACGAGGGCGATCAGATCGGCGAGGGCGACACCCTGGTGCTGCTGGAGTCGATGAAGATGGAAATCCCGGTCCTGGCCGAGGTCGCAGGCACCGTCAGCAAGGTGAGTGTGTCGGTCGGCGACGTGATCCAGGCCGGCGACCTCATCGCAGTGATCAGCTGATGCGGGTTCGACGCCCGCAACAGTGAGGCCCGATGTCGACCCTCGGTGACCTACTCGCCGAGCACACAATGCTGCCCGGCAACGCCGTCGACCATCTGCATGCGGTGGTGGGTGAGTGGCAGCTCCTGGCCGACCTCTCATTCGGTGACTTCCTGATGTGGGTGCGTCGCGATGAAGGTGCGCTGGTGTGCGTGGCGCAGGTCCGACCGAACACCGCGCCGACGGTGCTACTCGCCGACGCCGTCGGCACCCTGAACCAGGCACATGAGATGCCCGTCGTGGCCGATGCGTTCGACTCGGGTGCCATCGGCAGGCAAAACCCGACGGGCTATAGGGATTTGCAGGAGGATCCCCCCAGCCTCAACGTGGAGGCTGTTCCGGTGCGCTACAACAACAATGTGGTCGCGGTGCTGACGCATCAGACCGCACTGGCGGCGCGCAAAGCGAGTCCGCTGGAAAGCGCGTACCTCGACTGCGCCGACGACCTGCTGCTGATGTTGTCCGAAGGCACCTTCCCGAATGTCGGTGACGTCGCCATGTCGCGCTCGAGCCCACGTGTCGGAGACGGCTTCATCCGCCTCAACGGAACCGGCATCGTCACGTTCGCCAGCCCGAACGCAATCTCGGCTTACCACCGGATGGGCCTTGCGGCCGAGCTCGAGGGACACAACCTGGTCACCGTGACCCGGCCGCTGATCTCGGACCCATTCGAGGCCCAGGAGTTGGCCGACCACGTCCGTGACTCGCTGGCCGGCGGTTCGAGCATGCGGATGGAAGTCGACGCAGGCGGCGCCGCGGTGTTGCTGCGCACGCTGCCACTTGTGGTGCACGGCAACGCTGTTGGAGCCGCCGTGCTGATCCGCGACGTGACCGAGGTCAAGCGCCGCGACCGCGCGCTGCTGTCCAAGGACGCGACGATCCGCGAGATCCACCATCGGGTGAAGAACAATCTGCAGACGGTCGCCGCCCTGCTGCGACTGCAGGCGCGGCGCACCAACAACGCCGAGGGCCGCGAGGCGCTGATCGAGTCGGTGCGCCGGGTGTCCTCGATCGCGTTGGTGCACGACGCGCTGTCGATGTCGGTGGACGAAGAGGTGAACCTCGACGAGGTCATCGACAGAATCCTGCCGATCATGAACGACGTTGCGGCTCCGGTGGATTCGGACAACCCGATCCGGATCAACCGGGTCGGCGAACTGGGTGTACTCGACGCCGACCGGGCCACGGCCTTGATCATGGTGATCACCGAACTGGTGCAGAACGCCATCGAGCACGCCTTCGACAGGTCCACTCAGCACGGGTGCGTGACGATCCGCGCCGAACGTTCGGCTCGTTGGCTCGACGTGGTGGTACATGACGACGGCCGCGGGCTGCCCGAAGGCTTCAGCCTGGAGAAGTCCGATCGGCTTGGACTGCAGATCGTGCGGACGCTGGTGTCGGCGGAACTGGACGGTTCGCTCGGCATGCACGAGGTGGACTCCGGCGGTACGGATGTGGTGTTGCGGGTGCCGATCGGGCGCCGTGCCCGTCTGGCGCAGTAGGTAACTTGTGTCGACCGATGAAAATTGACATCGACTGACGCCATTCCCGTGAATTTCATTACCAAAAAATTACGGCCCCGACTTTCGTCGGGGCCGTAATACGTGTCTGATGCGGGATGGGAGCTTTAGACCCCGCTGCGGGCCTTGGTGCGGGCATTGCGCCGCTTCAGCGCGCGCCGCTCGTCCTCGCTCATGCCGCCCCACACGCCTGCGTCCTGTCCAGACTCCAACGCCCAGGTGAGGCAGTCTGTAGTCACCGGACAGCGGTTGCAGACAAGCTTCGCGTCAGCGATCTGAGCGAGGGCCGGGCCACTGTTTCCCACCGGGAAGAACAGTTCCGGATCTTCGTCGCGACAGACCGCCTTGTGGCGCCAATCCATAGCTATAACTCCTTATCGTGTGCGCAGCACAGCGCACTGACGTTTTCTCGGCTGTTAACGCATGCGCATGAAATGTTTCTGCACTGTTGCATCCGAGTTTTTCACAGGCTGAACAGATGTCAATACTGATGAGTTAACAAGTGGGCAACCTCACTAGCAGGCCCGCATTTTCAAGCCCTCACTCGTTTGTACTACACTCGTTCCACCTGCGCCCTGAATCGGTTGATCCGGCGGCGTTATCGCTGCTCAGGCTAGGTGTTCGCCGACGGCGCAACAACACCCAAGGCATTTGGCACCGACGTGAACGTCATCGTGTCGCGTAGCCCGAGGTAATCGCCGTCGATCTGGCAGGCGACCGGTGTGTCACTCGTCACTCTCAGCTGTGGTAGGTCGTCTTCCCGGATCAAGTGCGCTGCGTCTATGCGCGGGCGTCTCGCCAGCATCTTGCGCACCAGCTGCAGATTGGCCCAGACGTTCATGCTGGTGATCGCGAAGACACCCAGGCCGGTGTCGAACGAGGTCGTCGGGTTTGTCCACACGGGCCTCGTGTTGGCGTACGTCCAGGGGCTGGAGTTCGACACAAAGGCGAAATGAACGCCCTCCACGGGGTCGCGGCCGGGGATGTGCAACGTCAGCGAGGGGTCCTTGCGGGCGCTGGACAGCATTTCGCGGATCGCCACGCGGATGTAGCGCGAGGCCGTGACCTTGCGGCCCTTGGCGCGCTGCGCCTCGACGGCGGCCACGACATCACCATCCACACCCATGCCCGCGGTGAACACCGCCCAGCGCTCGCCGCAGTCCATCAGGCCGATGCGCCGCCAGGTCTTGCGACGGCGGTAGGCGGACAGCAGGTCGACGAGTTGATTCGTGGCCTCGATGGGGTCCGGGCTGATCCCGAGTGCACGTGCAAACACGTTCGCCGAGCCGCCCGGCACGACGCCCACGGCCGGCGCCCCCACACCCGGCCCGCCGACCTCGAGAATGCCGTTCACCACCTCGTTCACGGTGCCGTCGCCGCCGTGCACGATCAGCACCTCCACACCGTCGGCCGCGGCCTCGCGGCCGATCTCCACCGCGTGACCGCGGTGGTCGGTGTGGATGACGGTGAGCTTCACCCGGCTCTCGAGGGCGTGAGCGAGCAGATCACGCGTGGCCGGGGTCGTCGACGTCGCATTGGGGTTAACGATCAGCACGGCGCGCACAGAGGACGACCCTATCTAAAGGGGCAAGCCGAACCTCTACCCTCGAGGTCGTGACCGTTCCCTCCCCGGCATCCGTGCGTCAGGCAGCCATCGTGGTATCGCTGGAAGGCGTTGCCGGCGTGAGTGCGGCGGTCTGGTACCTGGTGAGCGGGCTGCTCGGCACCCGTGAGCCCGGAATGAACCTGTTCGGCACCGCGGGATGGTTCGTCGTCATGGGTTCGGCCGTCCTTGCTGCGGGATGGGCGCTGTGGACGGGCCGGCAGTGGGGACGCGGCCTGGCCGTGTTCGCCCAGCTGATCCTGCTGGGGGTGGCCTGGTACGTCGGCGTCGGATCGGGCCAGTGGGTGCCCGGCGTCGCGGTTGCGGTCATGGTGCTGGCCGTGCTGGCCCTGCTGTTCAGCCCGTCAGCCCTGCAGTGGGCGGCGGCTCAGGGCTCGCCGGCCGCCGACGACGCGGCGAGCGCCGACAAGTCCGGGCCCGAAACCCGGTAGGTGATCCACTCGTCCTGCGGCTTGCCGCCGACCGCGTCGTAGAGCGCGATCGCGTTGACGTTCCAGTCCAGCACAGCCCACTCCAGCCGGGCGCCGTCAATGTCGATGCATTGGCGCGCGAGTGCGGCGAGCAGTTTTCGCGCCAGTCCCAGCCTGCGAAAGTCGGGGCGCACGAACAGATCTTCGAGATAGATGCCGGCCACGCCCTCCCACGTCGAGAAGGTGCGGTACCAGATGGCGCACGCGGCGGCTTTGCCGTCGACCTCCGCGATGTGCGCCCACGCGGTCGGCACATCACCGAACAACGCCGCCGTCAGCCGCTCCTCGGTGAGTGTGCACTGGTCCACGGAATGCTCGAACTCGGCGAGCTCATAGACCATGGCGGTCAGTTCCGGCTCGTCGCCCGGCCGGGCAAAACGGATCAGCTCGCTCATGGCTGCACTCCAAGGGCTGCGAATATCGTCTTGAATTTCGTTGTGGTTTCGTCGACTTCGTCGTCGGGCTCGGATTCGGCGACGATCCCGCCGCCGGCGTAGGCGTATGCGGTGCGACGGTCGGCGGACAGTTGTGCACAGCGGATCGACACCACCCAGCGGCCGTCGCCGCGCTGATCGCACCAGCCCACCGCGCCCGCATAGAACCCGCGATCACCCTCGAGTTCGTTGATCAGCTGTTCGGCCGCATCGGTGGGCACTCCGCCCACCGCCGGCGTTGGGTGTAGGGCGATCGCCAAATCCAGTGCTGTGGTGGCGTTTTCGCGCAGTCGCCCACTGATTGGGGTGTAGAGATGCCAGACGGCAGCGGTCTTGTTCAGTTTCGGTTCTGCCGGAATGTCCAATTCGGTGCACAGCGGCTCCAGTGCGGTGCGCACCGCGTCGACGACGAGCTGGTGCTCGTGCCGGTTCTTCGCCGAGGCCACCAGCGCCGCCCCGCTCGCCTCGTCGGCCTCGGGATCGGCCAGGCGTGGCGCCGATCCGGCGAACGGTGCGCACAGCATCCGGTCGCCCTTGCGTGCCACCAGCAGCTCCGGACTCGCACCGATGAGCGCACTGCCCGAGTACCCGCCGCCGGCCGCGGTCAGGTCCGCCAGAAACGCATTGGCCGCGGAGTCCTGAGCGACGATGCGATCCAGGATCGTGCGGGCATCCAACGGACCATCGGCGACCAGGCGCAGCGCGCGGGCCAGCACGACCTTGTGCAGGCCGCTGTCGGGATCGCGCAGGCGTTGCAGCGCTGACGCGATGCGGGAACGGTGTTCGTCCGGCTCCGGCAGCGTCTCGGCGATGTGCACAGACGGCAGCGTGCGCAACGGCCACTCCGGCAGCGCATCGAGGAACTGGACTCCCTGCGGCCGGATGAGCGCCGCCGGCTTCGACATGTCAAAGGGTAAGGCGCCCACAACGATTGGCGCGCTGTGCGAGGCCAGCGCGGCCCGTGCCTCCGCGACTCTCGGGAATGCGGTGTGCACGCCGTCGGCGATGACGGCGCTGCCGCCCGAGGCGAGGACGAACGACGGTTCGCGGGTCATGAGGGCAGGCATGGGTGGCGATGGCCCGTCAATCCCAGTGCGATGATCTGGCGCACACCGTGCTCGTATCCGCACACCGCGATCGAGGCGGCCACCATCGCGAACCTGATGCCCTCGGAGATCTCGAGCTGCACCCAGCGCGTCAGCACCGCTCGGGAGAAATGGCCGTGGCCGACGAAAAGGACGTCACGCGACTTCATCTGCTCCAGCGCGAACTCGATGGCGCGGTCGGCGCGATCGCTGACCTGCTGGGTGGATTCACCACCCGGGCATCCGTGCGTCCACACCAGCCAGTCGGGCACGGATTGTTGAATCTCCTTGGTGGTCAGGCCCTCGTAGTCGCCGTAATCCCATTCGGCGAGAACAGGGGAGACCTCGTCGACCGTCAGTCCGGCGAGCTCAGCGGTGACGAGTGCGCGTTGCCGCGGGCTGGACACCACCAGCGGGTTGTCCAGGCTCAGCACGTCCAGCGCGTCGGCGGCCAGCTTGGCCTGCACGCTGCCGGTTTCGGTGAGCTCGAGTTCAGTGCGGCCGGTGTGCCGACCCGAGAGTGACCATTCCGTCTCCCCATGACGAAGAAGTAGCAGGCGGTGCTGCTGACTTCCCCTAGCTTCGCTGTGGGCCGACACTCTGGCGATTCTGCCCCACGTTGGGTCGTGGTGTTCGCGGGCGTGCCAGGATGAAAGGGTGACGCGGGTACTTGCGGTCGCCAATCAAAAGGGTGGGGTCGCCAAAACAACGACAGTGGCATCGCTGGGTGCGGCGATGGTGGAGAAGGGGCGACGGGTGCTGCTCGTCGACCTGGATCCCCAAGGGTGTTTGACGTTCTCGCTGGGCCAGGACCCAGACAAGTTGCCGATGTCGATCCACGAGGTGCTCCTCGGCGAGGTCGAGACGGAGGCGGCGCTCGTCGAGACGTCGGAGGGCATGACGCTGCTACCGGCCAACATCGACCTGGCCGGGGCCGAGGCGATGCTGTTGATGCGGGCCGGCCGCGAATACGCCCTCAAGCGGGCGTTGGCCAAGGTCAGTGACCAATTCGACGTCGTGATCATCGACTGCCCGCCGTCGTTGGGCGTGCTCACCCTCAACGGGCTGACGGCGGCCGACGACGTGATCGTGCCGCTGCAATGCGAAACTCTGGCACACCGCGGCGTCGGCCAGTTCCTTCGGACCATCAACGACGTCCAGCAGATCACCAACAGCGACCTGCAACTGCTGGGTGCGCTGCCGACGCTGTACGACTCGCGCACGACCCACAGCCGCGACGTGCTCCTCGACGTCGCCGATCGATACGACCTGCCGGTGCTCGCGCCGCCGATACCTCGAACCGTGCGTTTCGCCGAGGCCACCGCGTCGGGAGCGTCGGTGCTCGCAGGTCGAAAGAACAAGGGTGCGGCCGCCTATCGCGGGTTGGCCAACGCGTTGCTCAAGCATTGGAAGCAAGGCAAGGCGTTGGCGACCTACACGCCCGACGTCTAGCGATTTCGGCGCAGACAGTCGCACAGCGATCGTTTGCGCAGCCAAATCGCAATCAGCCGAAGGCAACCAGTTCGCTGCCCCGCTGCTCAACGACCGTCGACCCCGCCACCGCGGGAACGACGGGATCCGAACTCGGCGGGCGCGGCACCGGGATATGCCGGTCGCCCTTTCCGCTATTGGCGTCGAACACGTCGTAACCGCCGGTGACTGGAACGAGGAGCTTTCCCGCCATCACCGTCGCGGGTCCGAGCGGAACGTTGGCGCCCGCAGGCGAGACGGTGTACTTGTACTGAAGTCCCTTGGCGGAGAACACCATTACGCTGTCGCCGGTCCACCAGGTGAACAGGTCGCCCGCGCGGTTCATCGTCGCGTTCGGCGTCGCAGGCTTGGGCAGCGGCGTGCTCGCGATCGTGGCGCCGGTTTCGTCGACGATATTCACGACCGGCTTCGGCGTCGGCACGTACACCGCCGTTGTCGTGTCGGAGACAGCAACCACTTGTGCATCGGAATCCACGCTCACCCCGGACTGGGTCACGTACTTCAGTTCGGGGGTGTCCTCGTCGTCGGCAGGCCGCAACAGGGTCAGGCGCAGATCCTCCTGCTGGGGGCAGGACTCGAGCACCGAGACTGCCGTCGAACTGGCGGCCGCCGAGACCAGTCGGCACAGCGGCGACGCCGGGGTGCCGGGTTTGATCTTCGCGTCCAGGGAGCCGTAGCTCAGCATCCTGACCATGTCCGAGCGCCACAGCTCCAGTCGGCTGTCCCCGGCCGACAGCACGGCGGTGCCATCCGAGGACAGGCGCACCTCGGGATCCGCGTAGGCGGTGCGGGTGGGACCGCGTTGGCCCGTCTTCGCGTCGATGGTGCTGACCTGGCCGCAGCCCCGGCTGTCCGGGTAAACCGCGACGGCGTACTGATATACCCAGCTGACCCCGCACAGCTCGAGGTTTGTCCGCGCATAGCTCCACACCGGGCTGCCGGAAGCCGGGTCGCGGCCCTGCACGGTGTGGCCGTCCCCCGTGACCACGCTGCCGGCGATCACCAGAGGTGCCGTGGTCGTGGGGCTGGGCGCGGTCCACAGCTGGCGCAGCGCCGACGGCACCACCTTGGCGGTGCCCAGGGTAGGAACCGGATCGGCCGCGGGGCGGCTGATCGTCGCCCTGGCATCGCTGACCCACCACACCACACCGGCGGTGACGGCGACGGCCACCGCGATCGCGACGGCCGCCACCACGTCGGCGCGCGTGCGGCGTTCAGGTTTGACCATCGGGCGGTGGTGGAGTCTTTTCGACGTCTTCTCGAGGGCTGCTAGCCCGTGCTGGCCGCGGCCTTGCGGGGACGCCGGCGGCGCCTGCGCCGTGGCGCACCGTCACTGCCCTCCTCGGCCTCTGGCGAGCCTGTGTCGGCGGGTGCCGCAGGGGAGTGTGCGGCGACCGACTCCCCGCCGCGGGTGCGCCGACGGTTGCGGTTGCGGACGGGACGATCGGCCTTCTTCTCGGCGGGTGGGCGCTTGGCAGCACGATCCTTGCGCGGTTCGCCGATGGTGCCGGCGGCATCGGGGGGGATGTTCAGCTCTTCGAACAGGTGCGGCGAGCTCGAGTACGTCTCGGCCGGATCGGGGGTGTTCAGCCCGAGCGCCTTGTCGATCATCGTCCAGCGGGGCAACTCGTCCCAGTCGACCAGCGTGACCGCGATACCCGTCTTACCGGCGCGGCCGGTGCGGCCGATGCGGTGCACGTAGGCCTGCTCGTCCTCGGGGATCTGATAGTTGATCACGTGCGTGATGTCGTCGATATCGATACCGCGGGCGGCGACATCGGTGGCGACGAGCACGTCGACGTCACCGGTGCGGAACGCCTTGAGCGACTTCTCGCGAGCACCCTGGCCCAGATCGCCGTGCACCGCACCGACCTTGAAGCCGCGCTCGGCGAGTTCGTCGGACACCTTCTGGGCGGTCCGCTTGGTCCTGGTGAAGATCATCGTGGCGCCGCGGCCTTCGGCCTGCAGAATGCGGGCGACCATCTCGATCTTGTCCAGCGCATGCGCGCGGTAAGCGAACTGCTCGGTGGTGTCGTGGGTGGCCGCCGAATGCGGGGCCTCGGCCCGGATGTGGGTCGGCTGGTTCATGAACGTGCGTGCCAGCGTGATGATCGGGTCCGGCATGGTCGCCGAGAACAGCATGGCCTGCCGTTCGCTCGGGATCTGACGCAGGATGCGCTCGATGTCGGGCAGGAAGCCCAGGTCGAGCATCTCGTCGGCCTCATCGAGCACCAGCATCGAGAGCCCGCCCAGCTGCAGGTGACCCTGCTGCGCGAGGTCGAGCAGACGGCCCGGCGTGCCCACCACCACGTCGACGCCCTTCTGCAGGGCCTCGATCTGGGGTTCGTAGGGTCTGCCGCCGTAGATGGAGGTGACGGTCAGCTTGCGGTCGCCGACGGTGAGGTATTTGGCCGCGATTTCGAGGTCGCTGAACACCTGCAGGCAGAGCTCGCGGGTGGGGACGACGACCAGTGCGCGCGGAATGCCGGACAACTCGCGGTCGGGGTCGGTGGTGATCCGCTGCAGCAGCGGGACGCCGAACGCGAGCGTCTTGCCCATACCGGTGCGGGCTTGGCCGATGAGGTCATCGCCCGCCAGCGCCATCGGCATGGTGAGTTCTTGGATAGCAAACGGGTGTTCCTTGCCGTCCTCGGAAAGTGCGCGCACGATTTCGTCGCGGACTCCGAGCTCAGCAAAGGTTGGATTGAGATGTGTCATACGCTGGGGGCTCAGCCTTTCGATTATCGATTCCTCATGGCGTCCACGCGCGCACGAGTTCGACGAAGCTTTGCCGGGGCCCTGCGCTGAGGTAGGCGGGCCGACTGCGTGCACGCACATTTCTTAGGTAACGACGTGGTCTTTTCGACCCTGACGATGCCGCTGCCTGCATCCATGATAGCTGGCCGGGTTCGCCGTGAGAGCGCCTGGCGGCCGGCGATTAGAGTTGGGCCATGACTGCCCCCAAGTCTCCGGCACCACCTGCGGCCACTTCCGAGCAGTCGACGGACTCGGTGAGCTCGGGTGTGTCGCTCGACCATCCCGGTGTCAACGAGCTGTTCGCGCTGCTGGCATACGGCGAGGTGGCGGCGTTCTACCGACTGACCGACGAAGCGCGGATGGCGCCCAACCTGCGGGGCCGCATCAACATGGCCAGCATGGCCGCCGCGGAGATGAACCATTACGAGGTACTGCGCGACTCGCTGGAGCGCCGGGGCGTCGACGTCGTGCCCGCGATGACGAAATACGCATCGGCCCTTGAGAATTACCACCGGTTGACCACGCCCAGCACGTGGCTGGAAGCGCTCGTCAAGACATATGTCGGCGACGCGCTGGCCGCCGATTTCTATCTCGAGATCGCGACGTCGCTACCCACCGAGGTCGCCGACGTGGTGCGCGCGGTGCTGTCGGAGACCGGCCATTCGCAGTTCGTGGTCGCCGAGGTGCAGGCCGCCGTGACAGCGAGCCAGAAGCAGCGCCACCGGCTGGCTTTGTGGTCGCGCCGGTTGCTCGGCGAGGCGATCACCCAGGCTCAGTATGTGCTGGCCGATCACGACGAACTCGTTGACCTCGTGATGACGAGCGGCGAGGGTCTGACCCAGATGACCGAGTTCTTCGACCGCCTCCAGCGCACCCATATGTCCCGGATGCAGGAGCTGGGCCTGGCCTGACCGCTACTGGGTGCAGTTGGCGATCATCGTGTTGTTGCTCTGGACGGCGACCAGGGTGCCCGACGCGTCGTAGATGCCGCAGTTGAGCTGGCCGCCCACGCTGGTCGCGGTGACCGACTTCAGCTCGACACCCGGGTCCAGCACGACCGACTTCGCCCACGGCAGCGCGACGTTGACCTCGGTCTGCAGCGCCCCCTGCTGATGGGTGTAGATGACGGTGACGAGGTCCAGCAGGGGGCGGTTGCCCGTCACGCGGTAGGTGATCGTGCGCGGCGAGACCGCCGGTGCGGCCGCCGGCGGCGGCGCCACGGGGGCGGCGATCTCGGGCTGTGGGGCCGCCACGGTGGCATCCGCCGTCGGGCTCACTGTCGTGACCGTCTCGGCAGGCAGCGACGGTGCCGCGACCGCGGGGGCTGACGTGGCCGGGGCCGAGGTCGCGGTCGGGGCCGACGAGGTTCCGGTGGCCGATACCGGACCGCTGTCGCCGCCGCCGAGAATGATGCCCGTCGTGCCGATGGCGATGAACAGGATCAACCCGGCGATGCCGGCGACCCACATCCACTTCCGGTCGATGCTCTCCTCGTCGTACTCGACGACGTCGGTGTAGTCGTCATCGTCGGGGTACTCCAGCAGCCCGTTGTATTCGAACTCGCCGGCGTCGCCGCCGGCGTAGACGGGGATCTGCTCGGTGGGTGTCAGCGAATACGGAGAATGGGCGGTATAAGGCCTGTTCATATCGGGTTCCCATGTTGTCTCGTTCATGTATCGGGCCGATGCTATCGAGGCACAAGTGACAGATGAGGTTCCGCGCCGGTGTGTACGGTCACGGTCCGGACTCGGTTGGGTCGCCGTTCTGCACGCGGTCCGACTCCGGCGCGAAATGCGCTTCGCTGACCGCGAACTCACCGGCGCGGCATCAGCGTGGACGCGTCCACTAGCCTTACGTCAAGGTTCTTCGAGGGCTTCTCGAGCAACACGGAAGTTATGGAAAAGACGGAAAGGGTTCACAGCGTGGAGGTCAAGATCGGTGTCACGGACAGCGCGCGCGAACTCGTGTTCAACAGTGCGCAAACACCCACCGAGGTGGAGAAGCTGATCACCGATGCGCTCGGCGAGAGCTCAGGCGTGTTGGCCCTGACCGACGAGAAGGGCCGGCGATTCCTGGTCCAGACGTCGAAGATCGCCTATGTCGAGATCGGTGCCGCCGACGTTCGCCGTGTCGGCTTCGGCGTGGTGGGTTCAGAGGCCGTCAAGAACGCGTAAGCGGTACGTGCGACAGACCGCCCCAGGCGAAAAGCACCGTGCTGTCCACCGCATCGTCCTTGGTGATCGGCCGATCGTTGTTCAGCCAGTAGCGCGCCGAGTCGACGCTGATCGCCACCAGGCCGACGGCGATCATCCTCGCCCGGTGCGCCTCCAGTCCAGAATCGCGGCTGATCAGGTCGAACACCGCGTCAGTACATGCTTCGGTCGCCACTTTGACCTGCGCGGCGACCTGCGGTTCGGTCACATAGTCGTTCTCGAATATCAGCCGGTAACCCTGGCTGTCGTGCTCGATGAAATCGAAAAAGGCGTGGACCGCGGCGCGCAACCGTTGCCGGTTGTCCGTGGTGGTGCGCAATGCTTGACGCACACCGGAAACCAAGTTCTCGACGTGGCGTTGCAGCACCGCGAGGTACAGCTCCAACTTCGATGAGAAGTGTTGATAGAGAACAGGTTTGCTTACTCCGGCCCGGTCGGCGATCTCGTCCATACCGGCGGCGTGATACCCGCGGTCGACGAAAACCTCACTAGCGGCGACGAGCAACTGCCCGCGTCGCTCGTCACGGGGCAGCCGGTTGCCGCGTCGGCTCATTCCTTCACCGGAGCCCGACTGCGCACCCCGCCTAGCAGCGGGGTTGGCGAGATCGCTCATTACATCCTTTATCTGGCTTCTTCTGCGTGGTTTCGCAACGAGGTTACTACCGTTGGCAAAGCCACCGCGCAAAGTCGACGTCGCGGCGGGGTCGGCGCGGCGCGGCGCGACCCCACCACTACCGGGTGGCGCGCCGGAGGTATCAGCACTCTGGCCTGTGTCATCCTGTTCCCGTGACCTACGACTCGGAGCGTCGCGGGGGAGGCGTACCTGCGCTGCGCAACGAGTGGCGCGAGCCACTGCGCGCGCAGCGCGACCCGTTGTCGAACGACTCCGGGCGGCCCAGGTCCAACCGCGAAGAGCACCGCAACGCCCGAAAGCAGAGCAAGCTGGGCCGTTTCGTGCACACCTACGGTTGGCGGGCCTACGCGCTGCCCCTGCTCGTGGTGTGGACGGCCGTTGCCCTCTACGTGACCTTCGCCGGTGCCACCGAGCCCGCGACCGACGAATCCCAGGGGCCGGTGCAAGGTCCGCCGACCATCGGAGTCGCCAGCACGGCGATCATCGGCGCCCCGCCAAGGGGTTTGACGCAGTTCGACGCGAATCTGCCGACGGGCATCCTGCCCGAAGGCGGTCCGTTCACCGAGGCGGCCGCCAAAACGTGGCACCTCGTTCCCGGCGCGTCGTCGCAGGTCGGCGAGGGTACGGCAAAAGTCTTCACCTACACCGTCGAGGTCGAAGACGGCATCGACACCACGACCTTCGGCGGTGACGAGGGCTTCGCTCGGATGGTCAGCGAAACGCTGGCGAATCCGAAGAGTTGGACCCACAATCCGCAGTTCGCCTTCCAACGCATCGACGGGACCGCTCAGGTCGAACCCGATTTCCGGATCTCGCTCAGCTCACCGATGACCGTCCGCGAGGGATGCGGTTACGACATCCAGCTCGAGGCGTCCTGCTACAACCCGTCCTACCTCGACGGGCAGCCTCGTGTATTCATCAACGAGGCGCGCTGGGTGCGCGGCGCGGTGCCGTTCCAGGGCGACATCGGCTCGTATCGGCAGTATCTGATCAACCACGAGGTGGGCCACGCGATCGGCTATCAGCGACACGAGGCGTGTGAAGCCAACGGCGAATTGGCGCCGATCATGATGCAGCAGACGTTCTCCACCAACAACAACGATGCCGCCCGCTTCGACCCGGGCACCATCAACCCGGACGGCAAGACCTGCCGGTTCAACCCCTGGCCGTATCCGATCGCCTGAGCATCGATCGTCTGGCGCCTCCCGGGAAGCCTCACGACGCGTTCGCTGTTGTGGAATGTGCCTATTGTTGGGGCAGCACAGCCAATCAAGGAGCATTCGGTGACGACAGCGTTGCCGCCGCTGGTAGAACCGGCGGCCGAACTCACGCGTGAAGAGGTGCAGCGCTACAGCCGCCACCTCATCATTCCGGACCTCGGTCTGGACGGGCAGAAACGGCTCAAGAACGCCAAGGTGCTTGTCATCGGCGCAGGCGGGCTGGGTTCGCCGACCCTGCTGTACCTGGCCGCCGCCGGGGTGGGAAAGATCGGGATCGTCGAGTTCGACGTGGTCGACGAATCGAACCTGCAACGTCAGATCATCCACGGCCAGTCCGATATCGGCCGGTCGAAGGCCGAGAGCGCGCGCGACTCCATCCTCGAGGTCAACCCGCTGGTCGAGGTGCAACTGCACGAGTTTCGGCTCGAGCCGGACAACGCCGTCGAACTCTTCGAGCAGTACGACCTGATCCTCGACGGCACCGACAACTTCGCCACCCGCTACCTGGTCAACGACGCCGCGGTACTGGCGGGCAAGCCGTACGTCTGGGGCTCGATCTACCGGTTCGAGGGTCAGGTCTCGGTGTTCTGGGAGGACGCGCCCGACGGTCTGGGCCTGAACTACCGGGATCTGTACCCCGAGCCGCCGCCGCCTGGGATGGTCCCGTCCTGCGCCGAGGGTGGCGTGCTGGGCATTCTGTGCGCGTCCGTCGCGTCGGTGATGGGCACCGAGGCCATCAAGCTGATCACGGGCATCGGTGAGCCGCTGCTCGGCCGGCTGATGGTGTACGACGCACTCGACATGACGTATCGCACGATCAAGATCCGCAAGGATCCGGCCATCCCGAAGATCACGGAGCTCATCGACTACGAGGAATTCTGCGGTGTGGTGTCCGAGGCTGCGGCCGAGGCCGCCGCCGACTCCACGATCACCCCGCGTGAACTGCGTGACCTGTTGGACACGGGCAAGCCGCTGGCGCTGATCGACGTGCGCGAACCCGTTGAGTGGGACATCAACAGAATCGAGGGCGCCGAGCTGATCCCCAAGGGCGCGTTCGAAACGGGTGAAGCGCTTTCCAAGCTGCAGGTGGACCGTACGCCGGTGTTCTACTGCAAGACCGGCGTGCGCTCGGCCGAGGTGCTGGCCATCGTCAAGAAAGCCGGCTTCTCCGACGCGAAGCACGTGCAGGGCGGCATCGTCGCCTGGGGAAAGCAACTCGAACCCGACATGGTGATGTACTAACGGCCCGTTTGCCCGACCTGCGCTTACGCTGATGCGGTGAGTGTCGAGCAACCGCCTGATCATGTGCTGGCGGGGTTCGGGTTGAGCGGAGTTCAACCTGTGCCGCTCGGGTCGAGCTGGGAGGGCGGCTGGCGCTGCGGCGAGGTCGTGCTGTCGATGGTCGCCGACCACGCGCGTGCAGCATGGTCGGCGAAGGTGCGCGAGACGCTGTTCGTCGACGGTGTGCGCCTGGCCAGGCCCGTGCGCTCGACCGACGGCCGCTACGTGGTGGCGGGCTGGCGCGCCGACACCTTCGTCGCGGGAACCCCGGAACCGCGTCACGACGAAGTGGTGTCTGCGGCCGTGCGGTTGCACGAGGCGACGGCCAAGCTCGAGCGTCCGCGTTTCCTGACTCAGCCACCGGTGGCGCCGTGGGCCGACGTCGACGTGTTCATCGCCGCCGACCGGGCCGCATGGGAAGAGCGTCCCCTGCACTCGCTGCCGCCGGGCGCGCGGGTGTCGCCCGGGTCTGCGGACGGTCAGAAGTCCGTCGAGCTGATCGGTCAGTTGGCCACACTGCGCAGGCCGACCAAGAGTCCCAGCCAGCTGGTCCACGGAGACCTCTACGGCACAGTGCTTTTCGCCGGTACGGCGGCCCCGGGAATCACCGACATCACGCCGTATTGGCGGCCGGCATCGTGGGCTGCCGGAGTGGTGGTCGTCGACGCGTTGTCATGGGGTGAGGCCGACGACGGGCTCATCGAACGGTGGAGCCCCCTGCCGGAATGGCCGCAGATGTTGTTGCGCGCGTTGATGTTCCGCCTCGCGGTCCACGCGCTGCATCCACGGTCGACGGCCGCGGCGTTTCCAGGCCTGGCGCGCACAGCCGCGTTGGTGCGCCTGGTCCTCTAACTCCAGTGCCGCCGAACGTGGGTTACCCGCACACAAAATGCGGCCTCGGCGTGTTATTACCCCACACTCGGCGCGGCTCAGAACTCGTGACGCACATCGCGCAGCGGGATCCGACCGTCCTCGGACAGCACACCTTCGGCCCGTAGCAACTCCAACTGCTGGGTGGTCAGGTGCGGTGCCGGGCGCCCCGAGGCGCGGATCACGCGATGCCAGGGCAGATCCGACGAATCGGTGCGCATGATCCAGCCGACGATCCGGGGGCTGGAAAGGCCCGCGACGTCGGCGATGTCGCCGTAGGTCGATACGCGTCCCGGCGGGATGGACGCGACGAGGGCGCGCACGGTCTCGACCTGTTCGTCGGTGATGGCCGCCATCTACCCGAGAGCCTTGCGGATCACCGCCGCCGTTTCGACGGGGAGCGCTTGAGCGACCATGTGGTCACAGTCGAAGTCGATGAGCGTGAGGTCGCGTTCGGGTGCCAGTCCCGCGAGCAGCTCTTCGGTGACATACGGCGGGCTGGTTCGGCTCGCCCGGACGAGAGTGGTGGGAATAGTGTTGGGCGGTAACGTGATTGGCCGGGCCAGCTCGCTCCAGTACGACATCATCGCCGGGATGCTGATGCGCCAGCCGACGCGCCCGTTGACCTGATCGTCGAGGTGCTCGTCGAGCTCGCGATCCAACTCCTCGGCGGGGACATCAGCCCATGAGCCGTAGGCCTTCTCGTCGCGCGCCTCGGCACGGTCGGTGTAGTCGGGTGAGGCCAGCATGTCTTCGGCGATATCGCGCATCCATCCGCCGTCCAGTCCCACCGCGGGGTCGAGCAGCACCAGCGCGGAGACCAGATCCGGACGGGATGCGGCCAGCTTCAGCGCCACGGCGCCGCCGAACGAATGCCCGACGACGACGGCGGGAACGTCGAGCAGTGCGGCCAGTGCCGCGACGTTGGCGTCGATGGTCCAGGGTGCGGCCCACGTCGAACGTCCATGACCCAGCAGGTCCGGTGCGGCAACCGCGAATTCGGCAAGGTGTCGCGTGGCCAGGGTCTGCCACCGTTGCCCGTGCCCGGTCAAGCCATGGATGGCCAGGACCTGTATCGGACCCGGCGGGCCGTATCGGTTCAGGTGCAGTGGTTCGCTCACTCCTGTGATGCTGCCAGCCGGTCGGTGCGGCTGACTTGTCGGACCCCCGTGGTGTTATTCGGGCATGTCCGCACCGCACACCGATCTGACGCCGACCGCGCTCACCGAACCCGGAATGCGCGGCGTGGTACGGGTGCTCGGGGGAGCCGGCACCGGTAAGAGCACTCTGCTCGTCGATGTCGCTGCGGCCCACATCGCGGCAGGCACCGACCCGGAATCGGTTCTGCTGCTGACGGGTTCGGCGCGCCTCGGCGTGCAGGCGCGCGCGGCGATCACGTCGGTACTGCTCGAGGCGGGCACCCGTGCGGTCGTTCGCGAACCATTGGTCCGCACGGTGCACTCCTACGCCTTCGCGGTGTTGCGTCTCGCCGCGCAGCGCAAGGGTGATCCGCCGCCGCGGTTGGTGACCAGTGCCGAACAGGACGGCATCATCCGCGAACTGCTCGCAGGCGATCTCGAAGACGGTGACCGGTCCGCCGTGGCGTGGCCCGCGCAGCTGCGGCCCGCGCTGAGCACCGTCGGCTTCGCCAACGAACTGCGTGACCTGTTGGCGCGCTGCACTGAACGCGGTGTGGATCCCGTCGAGCTGCAGCGCATCGGGCGGCGGGCCGGCCGACCCGAATGGCTGGCCGCCGGACAGTTCGCCCAGGCCTACGAACAGATCATGCTGCTGCGTTCGGCGGTCGGAATGGCCGCGCCGCAGGCCACCGTGCCCGCGCTGGGCGCCGCCGAACTGGTGGGTGCAGCGTTGGAAGCGCTGGCGACCGACGACGATCTGCTGGCCGCCGAGCGTGCACGCATCAAACTGCTCCTGGTCGACGACGCTCAACATCTGGATCCACAGGCGGCCCGCCTTGTCCGGGTGCTGTCAGTCGGTGCCGAGCTCTCCATCCTCGCCGGCGACCCGAACCAGTCGGTGTTCGGTTACCGCGGAGCCGATCCCGCGCTGCTGCGCGGCGACGAGCCGGTGCTCGCCCTCACTGAATCTCGCCGCTGCGCGCCCGCCATCGCACGGGCCATCACCGGCGTCGCTCAACGGCTTCCGGGTGCCGACGAGGCGCGCCGTGTCGACGGCGTCGACGGCGACCGCGGCTCGGTGTCGGTACGCATCGCGGCGTCGCCGCACGCCGAATCCGCGGTGATCGCCGATGCGCTGCGGCGGGCCCATCTGGTCGACGGGATCCCGTGGTCCCAGATGGCGGTGATCGTGCGATCGGTGCCGCGACTGGGATCCACCCTCGCACGTGCCCTCACCACGGCGGGCGTGCCCGTGGAGTTGCCGAACCCGACCGCGCCGCTGGCCGACCAGCCGGCGGTGCAGGCCCTGCTGACAGTGTTGGAGGCGACCGAACGCGAACTTGACGGGGCGCAGGCGCTGTCACTGCTGACCGGGCCCATCGGCCGGGTCGACCCCGTGTCGCTGCGGCAGCTGCGACGGGCGCTGCGTCGCCTGGACGGTTCTTCCCCGCCCCGCGAACTCGGCGATCTACTGGTCGACGCCCTGCAGGCCGACGCGGATACCGAGGGACTGTCCGCGGAACTCGCCCGGCCCCTGCGCCGGGTCGGCGCGGTGCTGTCCGCCGCGCGCCGCTCCGCGTCCGAGGGTGGCGATCCGCGATACACACTCTGGCAGGCGTGGCACCGGTCCGGTCTGCAGCGCCGCTGGCTCACGGTCAGCGAACGCGGCGGCGCAGCGGGCGCCCAAGCCGACCGCGATCTCGATGCCGTCACCGCCTTCTTCGACATCGCCGAGCAGTACGTGAATCGCACCGCAGGCGCATCGTTGCGCGGACTCCTCGATCACGTCAGCGCGCTCGGCCTGCCGTCTGCCTCGCGCGATGATCGCGCCACCGGCGACGCCGTTCCGGTGCTGAGCGCGCATGCGGCGCTCGGTGGCGAGTGGCAGTTCGTCGTGATCGCGGGATTGCAGGAAGGGCTGTGGCCCAACATGATCCCGCGCGGGGGCGTGCTGGGAACGCAGCAGCTGGTCGATGTGCTCGACGGGGTGGTGACGCCGAACGACAGGGCGGTCTCGACGCGCGCGCCGCTGCTGGCCGAGGAGCGCAGGCTGCTCATCGCGGCTATGGGCCGCACCCGCAACCGGCTGCTGGTGACCGCGGTCGACAGCGACTGCGGAGACGAGTCGATGCTGCCGTCGCCGTTCTGCTACGAATTGACCTCGCTGGTCACCGATCCCGATCCCGAGCCCCCGGTTCCGGTGCACGCACCGAAGGTGCTGGCGCCGACGGCCCTGGTCGGGCGTCTGCGCGCGGTGGTTTGCGCCCCGGCCGACGATGTCGAGGACGGCGTACGCGCCTGCGCGGCGGCACAACTGGCCCGGCTGGCGCAGGGTGGCGTACCCGGTGCCGATCCCGGCCAGTGGTACGCCACCACGCAGCTCTCCACCGACGAACCCCTGTGGTGCGGTGACGAGCACACCGTGACGTTGTCGCCGTCGACGCTGCAGATGCTGACGGACTGCCCGCTGCGCTGGCTGCTCGAACGCCACGGCGGCAACGACGTACGCGATGTGCGGTCGGCGATCGGCTCGCTGCTGCATGCATTGGTCGCCGATCCGGGCAAGACCCAGAATCAAATGCTCAACGACCTCGAAAGGGTGTGGGAAAAACTGCCGTTCGATGCGCAGTGGCATTCGGAGAACGAGTTGGAGCGCCACCGGTTGATGCTGTCGACGTTCGCGCAGTGGCGGGAGAAGAGCCGCGATCAGCTGACCGAGGCCGGTACCGAGGTCGACGTCGCGGGCGAGATGGTCAAACCGACCGGTGAGGGCCCCGGAGTGAGGATCCGCGGTCGGCTGGACCGGCTGGAACGCGACAGCGAGGGACGGCTGGTGGTCGTCGACGTCAAGACCGGCAAGAGCCCGGTCACCAAGGACGAGGCTCAGCGGCACGCCCAGCTCGCGATGTATCAGCTGGCCATCGCCGAAGGGCTGCTGCCGCAGGGGGAGGAGCCGGGCGGCGGCAAGCTGGTGTATCTCGGCAAAACCAGCGGCGGCAAGGCGGCCGAGCGTGAGCAAGACGCGCTGACGCCCGAGTCCCACGCGGCATGGCGGGCGAAGGTGCAGGGCGCGGCGGCAGCCACGCAGGGCCCGCAGTACGTCGCGCGGATCAACGACGGCTGCACACACTGCCCGGTGCAGAAGATGTGCCCGGCGCAGACGCCGGCCGGAGGTCAGCGGTGAACCCACGCTACAGCCCTGACGAACTCGCTTCGGCGCTCGGGCTTTTCGCTCCCACCGACGAGCAGGCCGCCGTGATCGCCGCGCCGCCGGGACCGTTGGTGGTCATCGCCGGCGCCGGGGCCGGCAAGACGGAGACGATGGCGGCCCGGGTGGTCTGGCTGGTGGCCAACGGCTATGCCAACCCGGGTGAGGTGCTCGGCCTGACGTTCACCCGTAAGGCGGCCGGACAGTTGCTGCGCCGCGTTCGCACCAGGCTGGCCAGGCTCGCGGGCGCGGGTCTCGTCCCCGCCGGCCCTGGACTTCCCGACATCATCGACGACCCGGCCACCGTCAGCACCTACCACGCGTTCGCCGGAAACCTGCTGCGCGAGCATGGCTTGCTGCTCCCCGTCGAACCGGACACCCGCCTGCTGACCGAGACCGAGATGTGGCAGTTGGCTTTCCGGGTGGTATGCGAACATCCGCAGCACCTCGACACCGACAAGACACCGGCCGCGGTGACGGCGATGGTGCTCCGGCTCGCGGGCCAACTCGCAGAACACCTCGTCGACACCGAGCAGTTGCGCGACACTCACCTCGAGCTCGAAAGGCTGGTGCACAACCTGCCCGCGGGCCCGTACCAGCGGGACCGCGGACCCAGCCAGTGGCTGCTGCGGCTGCTGGCCACCCAGACCGAACGCACACATCTCGTCCCGCTGATCGATGCGCTACACCGGCGGATGTGCGAGCAGAAGGTCATGGACTTCGGCATGCAGATGGCATCGGCCGCGCGGTTGGCGTCGACCTTCCCTCAGGTCGGCGAGCAGCTGAGAAACCGGTATCGGGTTGTGCTGCTTGACGAATACCAGGACACCGGCCACGCCCAGCGAGTGGCGCTGTCGGCGCTGTTCGGCGGCGGAGTGGATGACGAGCTGGCCCTGACCGCCGTCGGTGATCCGATCCAGTCGATCTACGGCTGGCGCGGTGCCTCAGCCACCAACCTGCCGCGGTTCACCACCGATTTCCCGTATTCCGACGGTCGCCCCGCGCCCACCCTGGAACTTCGCACCAGCTGGCGCAACCCGCCGGACACCCTGCATTTGGCGAACGCGGTGTCCGCTGAGGCGCGGCGGCGTTCCGTTGCCGTACGCGAGCTGCGGCCCAAGCCCAATGCGGCCCCGGGCACCGTCCGGTGTGCACTGCTGTCCGACGTGGTTTCCGAACGCGACTGGGTGGCAGACCATTTGGCCCGGATATACCATGAAGCGCGCGGTGGTGGTGTCGCCGCGCCGACGGCCGCGGTGTTGGTGCGGCGTAACGCCGATGCCGCACCGATCGCCGATGCGCTCACCGCGCGCGGCGTACCGGTCGAAGTCGTGGGCCTGGCCGGGTTGCTCGGGGTGCCCGAGGTCGCCGATGTGGTGGCGACGTTGCGGATGGTGGCCGATCCCACCGCCGGCGCCGCCGCCATGCGGGTGCTCACCGGGCCGCGCTGGCGGCTGGGCGGGCGTGACGTCACCGCGCTGTGGCGGCGCGCCGTCGAATTGGACGACGTCGGGGAGCCGGCGGACAGTGTCGCGGCGGACCGGGTCGTCGCGCAGGCCGCACCCGATGCCGACACCGCTTGCCTGACCGACGCCGTCGGCGATCCGGGTCCCGCCGCCGCGTACTCACCGGTGGGGTATGCCCGCATCGTTGAATTGGGCCGCGAACTGACCGCGCTGCGTGGGCATCTCACGCATCCGCTGCCCGAACTGGTCGCCGAGGTGCGGCGGGTGCTCGGGGTGGATACCGAGGTTCGGGCGGCACGGCGGGTTTCGGCCGGGTGGGCGGGCACCGAACATCTCGATGCATTCGCCGACGTGGTGGCAGATTTCGCGAGCCGTCCCGGCGCCACGGTCGCCGGCCTGCTGGCCTATCTCGATGCGGCCGAGCAGGTGGAGAACGGTCTGGCACCCGCGGAAGTCTCCGTCGCCGACGACCGCGTTCAGATCCTCACCGTGCACGCCGCCAAGGGGCTGGAATGGCAGGTGGTGGCGGTGCCACACCTCAGCGGCCGGGTGTTTCCGTCGACCGCGTCCACGCGGACCTGGCTCACCGACGCGGGCGACCTGCCACCGCTGCTGCGCGGCGATCGGGCAACGCTGTCGGAGCACGGTGTCCCGGTCCTGGACACCTCCGATGTCAATAATCGAAAGAAGCTGTCGGACAAGATATCTGACCATAAGGACAGCTTGGCGCAGCGTCGTATCGACGAGGAGCGACGGTTGTTGTACGTGGCGATCACCCGCTCGGAGGACACGCTGCTGTTGTCCGGCCATCACTGGGGAGCGACGGAGACCAAGCCGCGCGGTCCGTCGGCGTTCCTCGAGGAGCTCAAGGAGATCATCGAGCAAGCGGATGCGGACGGCGAACCCTGCGGCGTCGTCGAGCAGTGGACTCCCGCACCGGCCGACGGTGAACCCAACCCGTTGCGTGACAACGTCGTTGAGGCGGTCTGGCCGACTGACCCCGCCGGAGCCCGCCGCGACGACGTGGGTCGGGGGGCCGAACTCGTCACCAAGGCCATGTCGGGTGCGAAGGGCGACGCGGCCGCGGAGGGCGACGAGGGCTGGGCATCCGATGTCGACGCCCTGCTGGCCGAACGCAACCGGGCCGTCGAACGTCCGGTTCCTCCGTTGCCGGCACAGCTGTCGGTCAGCGCGCTGGTGGAACTAGGTCGCAACCCCGACCTGGTGGCACAGCAGCTGCGACGCCGGCTGCCCAGCCGACCGGATCCACATGCTTTACTGGGCACTGCTTTTCACGATTGGGTACAGCGCTTCTATCACGCCGATCGGCTCTTCGATCTCGATGATCTGCCCGGCGCCATGGATCGTGCGACCACCGTCGCCGACGAACTCGCCGAGCTACAGGCGGCCTTCGCGGTGTCGCCGTGGGCCGGCCGGACCCCGATCGATGTCGAGGTGCCGTTCGACATGGTGCTCGGCGGGCGGGTGGTGCGCGGACGGATCGACGCGGTCTTCGCCGACGACGACGGGGGTGCGACCGTCGTCGACTGGAAGACAGGTGACCCGCCGGACACGCCGGAAGCCAAGCAGCACGCAGCCGTTCAGCTCGCCGTCTACCGGCTGGCATGGGCCGCGCTCCAAGGCTGCCCGGTCGGATCGGTGCGCGCGTCGTTTCACTACGTGCGCAGCGGGCTGACCGCCACTCCCGACGATCTGCCCGGAACTGCCGACCTCCTGGCATTACTGGAAGGAGCTACTGCGGCTTAGTCGAGCGATAGATCTTGAGTGCCTCGGTGATCATCGGGATCTGCAAAGGCAGGCGGGCTATCGCCCCGATACGCATGGGGAGGGGCTTGGCAGGGTCTTTGAACCACAGCCGGACCATGTTCACGTTGCCGGGAAACACGCCGATGAACAAGGCGATGGCCGCCAGCGCGCCGAGGCGACGCGTCTTCGGCGCCAGCAGCAGGCCGCCCACCGCCAACTCACCGACGCCGGAGGCATAGGTGTAAAAACGCGCGCTGCCAGGCAGCTCCTCCGGGATGATCGTGTCGAACGGCTTGGGCGCCACAAAATGGAGGACGCCCATGCCGAGCAGGCCGGCGCCCATCAGGTGGGCTCGTTTGGGATTCGCGATCTGCTCGAGTTCGGGTGCGGGGGTGGTCATGGTTACATAATGACGTGCGGCGACTTCCAGCGATGATGGGTTCTGATGGCTAGGGGACGATTGCGCCGTCGGCTCAGCAGAATTAATCAGTCGCTCGACGATCGGCCGGTCCATTCGCTGGTCGACCGCGTCCAGATTCCCGAAGACGTGCCAAGCCCGTGGGCGCGTATCACCAAGCGGATTGTCATCGCGATGGGCGTGCTGTGTGCTGTCGTGCTCATCGTCTACGTCGACCGCGACGGCTATAGGGACACGCAGACCGACGGCCTTTCGCTACTGGATTGCTTCTATTACGCGACTGTTTCTCTGTCGACCACCGGGTACGGCGACATCACGCCCATCACGGAGGGCGCGCGGCTGGTCAACATCGTGATCATCACGCCGCTGCGCGTCGCATTCCTGATCGTGTTGATCGGTACCACGGTAGAGACGCTCACCACCGAATCGCGACAGGCATTCAAGATCCAGCAGTGGAGGAACAAGTTGCGCAACCACACCGTCGTCATCGGATACGGCACGAAGGGCCGGACGGCAGTCGCCGCGATGGTCGGCGATGAGATCGCTCCTGCCGACATCGTCGTCGTCGACGAGAACCCCGCCGCGCTGGAGCGCGCCAAGAGCGCCGGGCTGGTCACCGTGCGCGGCAGCGCCACGGACTCGGAAGTACTGCGGCTGGCCAGCGCGCAGCACGCCAAGGCGATCATCGTGGCCACCAATCGCGACGACACCGCTGTTCTCGTGACGCTGACTGCTCGCGAGCTGGCGCCGAACGCCAAGATCATCGCCGCAGTGCGGGAAGCCGAGAACCAGCACCTGCTCCAACAATCCGGCGCCGACTCGACGGTGGTGACATCTGAGACAGCGGGACGGCTGCTGGGCATTGCCGTCCAGACCCCGAGCGTTGTCGAGATGATGGAGGACCTGCTGACCCCCGATGCCGGCTTCGCGATCGCCGAACGCGAGGTGGGCCCGAAAGAGGTCGGCGGATCGCCGAAACACAACACCGACATCGTGCTCGGCGTTGTGCGAGACGGAAAGCTGATGCGTGTCGACGACGAGCGGGTCGACTCGCTCGAGAACGGCGACCGGCTGCTGTACATCCGCAGCGCGGACGCGGAGCGATGACCGGCGGGTTCCGGCTCCGCAACGTCCCGCTGCTGTCCCGCGTCGGCGCCGACCGGTCCGACACGCTGCGCACCGACGTCGACGCGGCGCTGGCTGGCTGGGCCGATGCCCGCGTGCTGCGGGTCGATCGCCGAAATCAGGTGCTGATCGCCAACGGCAGCGTCGTGCTGGGCAGGGCCGCCGACTTGGGTGCCAAGCCTCCCGAGAACGCCGTGTTCCTCGGGCGGCTCGCCGACGGTTCGCATGTGTGGGGGATCCGCGCGGCGCTGGAGGGGCCCGAGGACCCGCACATCGAAACCGAGGTACTCGACCTTCGTCGTGCGGGCCCGATCTTCGACGATGTCAGCGCTCAGCTGGTCGCGACCGCCACCGCCCTGCTGAATTGGCATGACAGCGCACGGTTCAGCGCCGTCGACGGCGCTCCCACTAAGCCGATCAGGGGCGGCTGGGCCAGGGCCAACGCCGCCGCCGGCCACGAGGAGTTTCCGCGCATCGACCCGGCGGTGATCTGTCTCGTTCATGACGGGCATGACCGCGCGGTGCTGGCCCGTCAGACGGTGTGGCCGGAGCGGCTGTTCTCGCTGCTGGCCGGGTTCGTCGAGGCGGGGGAGTCGTTCGAATCGTGTGTCGTACGCGAGATCGCCGAAGAGATCGGATTGCACGTCACCGATGTCCACTACCTGGGTAGCCAGCCGTGGCCGTTTCCGCGATCACTCATGGTCGGTTTCCACGCCATCGGGGATCCGGAGCAGGAGTTCTCGTTCAACGACGGCGAGATCGCGGAGGCGGCCTGGTTCACCAGAGACGAGGTCCGCGCCGCGCTGGCCGACGGGGACTGGAGTAGCGACTCGCCGTCACGCCTGCTGCTGCCCGGATCGATATCGATCGCCCGCGAAATCATCGAGTCCTGGGCGGCGCTGGACTAGCGGCCGAGCTTCTTCTTGACCTCGGCTCCGCTGGGGTTGGTCAGCGTCGAGCCGTCGGGGAACTTCAGCGTCGGCACCGTCTGGTTGCCGCCGTTCGCGGATGCGACGAACTCCGCGGCTGCGGGATCGGCCTCGATGTCGACCTCGGCGAACGCGATGCCCTCAGACTTCAGCACCTTCTTCAGGCGGACGCAATAGCCGCACCACGACGTGGTGTACATGGTCAACTCAGCACTCATAAAGCAGTCAACGTAGTCGATGCGCCGAACATGCCCGCGGCATGCCCCGGTTTTGTCGGCCCACCCTGACAAGATGGTCCGCATGCCGTTAGAGGTCGCATGCTCGAGCATCATCGATGACCTCGACGACGAGCAGCGCGAGGCCGTACTCTCCCCCCGCGGGCCAGTCTGCGTGCTGGCCGGCGCGGGCACCGGAAAGACGCGCACCATCACCCGTCGCATCGGCCACCTGGTATCCGCCGGGCACGTCGCACCGGGACAGGTGTTGGCGGTGACGTTCACCCAGCGCGCCGCCGGCGAGATGCGTGCCCGGCTGCGTGCCCTCGATGATGGAGTCGGCACCGCGTCGGTGCAGGCGATGACGTTTCACGCCGCGGCCCGCCGTCAGTTGGCGTATTTCTGGCCCCGCGTCGTCGGCGACACCGGATGGGAACTGCTGGACACGAAGTTCGCCGTCGTCGCACAGTCCGCCAACCGCGCCGGGCTCAATGCCGGCACCGACGACGTCCGCGACCTCGCGGGCGAAATCGAATGGGCCAAGGGTTCTTTGATCAGTCCGGAGACTTATCCCGCCGCCGTCGCGAAGGCAGGACGTGACATCCCCTTCGACGCGGCCAAGGTCGCGGCGGTGTACGCGGGATACGAGACGCTCAAGGCCCGCCGCGACGGGACAGCGCTACTGGACTTCGATGATCTGCTGTTGCACACCGCCGCCGCCATCGAGAACGACGCGGCGGTGGCCCAGGAGTTCCGCGATCGGTACCGCTGTTTCGTGGTCGACGAGTACCAGGACGTCACACCGCTGCAGCAGCGTGTGCTCGACGCATGGCTGGGCGACCGCGACGACCTCACCGTCGTCGGCGATGCCAACCAGACGATCTACTCGTTCACCGGCGCCACACCGCAGTACCTGCTCGACTTCTCGCGGCGCTTTCCCGACGCCGCGGTGGTCCGGCTGGAGCGCGACTACCGCTCCACCCCGCAGGTGGTGTCGCTGGCCAACCGCGTCATCGCCGCGGCCCGCGGTCGGATGGCCGGCAGCAAGCTGCACCTGGTCGGCCAGCGCGACCCCGGCCCGGTGCCCACGTTCGCCGAACACCGTGACGAGGTGGCTGAGGCCGCCGCCGTCGCCAAGAGCATCAAGCGACTCATCGAATCGGGTACCGAAGCCGCCGAGATCGCGGTGCTGTACCGCATCAACGCGCAGTCCGAGGTCTACGAGGAGGCGCTGACCGAGGCGGGCATCCCGTTCCAAGTGCGCGGCGGCGAGGGCTTCTTCAGCCGCCAGGAGATCCGCCAATCGCTGGTGGCGTTGCAGCGCGCCGCCGACCGCGATGTCGACGGACCATTGCCGGAGATCGTCCGCGCGGTGCTGGAGCCGCTGGGCCTGACCGCAGAACCGCCGGCCGGCACCAAAGCGCGCGAGCGGTGGGAGGCGCTGACCGCGCTCGCCGAACTCGTCGACGAGGAGGTCGCGCAGCGCCCGTCCCTGGACCTGCGCGCTCTGCTCGTCGAGCTTCGGCAGCGCGCCGACGCCCGGCACCCGCCCGTCGTCCAGGGCGTCACGCTCGCGTCGCTGCATGCCGCCAAGGGTCTGGAGTGGGACGCGGTGTTCCTCGTCGGTCTCGCCGACGGCACGCTGCCGATCTCCCATGCATTGGCGCACGGGCCGGACAGCGAGCCGGTCGAAGAGGAACGTCGGCTGCTCTACGTCGGAATCACAAGGGCGCGAATACATTTGGCGCTGAGCTGGGCGCTGGCCAGGGCTCCTGGTGGGCGGCAGAGTCGTAAACCGTCGCGGTTCCTCAACGGCGTCGCCCCGCAGGCGTCGGCCGACAGCAGCCCCAGCAAGCCGCGTCGGCCCAAGGGCGCTGCGCCGCGCTGCCGTGTGTGCAACGCCGCCCTGACGGCCCCTGCGGCGATCGTGTTACGACGCTGCGAGGGGTGCCCGTCCGACATCGACGAGAACCTGCTCGCGGAGCTCAAGGACTGGCGGCTGCGCACCAGCAAGGAGTTGAGCGTGCCTGCGTACGTGGTGTTCACCGACAACACGTTGATCGCGATCGCCGAGACGTTGCCGGGCGACGACGCCGCGCTCGTGGCGATTCCCGGCATCGGTGCGCGCAAGCTCGAGCAGTACGGCGCCGACGTCCTCGCGTTGGTGAAAGGCCGCCAATCATCGTAAAAATCGTGCCAAAGCCGCAGGTCAGAAAATCAGTTGTCAGTTTTCCCTGTTACGCTTAGCCTCGAGATCGCACACCCCAGCCCTGTGATTTGTCGTGTGAAAGGAGGGTTCCGAGAACATGTCGAGCATCAATGCGTTTGACGCCGTAGGCATCGCCGGCGGTTCGTGGACCCTCCGTGTCCCCGCTGCCGCTGAGCATCCCGCCATGGCGTACGTCGCCGCGGGTGCCGCAGCTGCTATTTCCCCGCAGCGCAAGCGCCGCACCGCCACCGCGACTGAAGAGTCCGTGAATCGGGGCACCATCTAGGAACGCCACGATTTCGCCCCAAGGCCACGGACCCGCAGTCACCGGATCCGTGGCCAAAGTCTTTTGGGAGTCAGTTCGACACCGAAAGCCCTGGTCAGGATCCATCGAAAAGACCGATGAGATACGAAACCGACGACCAGGAAGCTGAGGTACGAGCCATGTCACTTGCGATGAACGCTCGCGCGAAGAGCGTCCAAACGCAGACATGCCGACAACGGACGAAGCTGGCGGTGCCCTGTCACCTGAACGACCCCGACCTGTGGTTCGCCGAGAGCCCGGTCGAATTGGAACGCGCCAAGTCGCTGTGTGCCGAATGCCCGATCCGGCGCGAGTGCCTGGCGGCCGCGCTCGAGCGCGCGGAACCGTGGGGCGTCTGGGGTGGCGAGATCTTCGATCGCGGCATCATCATCGAGCGCAAGCGCCCACGGGGCCGCCCGCGCAAGAACACCGAGGACAGCCCGGCAGCGGCGTGAGCCCTGCCGGGTTGCCCCGGGCCCAATCGCAGGATCAGGCCGCTTCGTCGGCGAAGCCCGGAATCAGCTCTGTCGCAAGTCGTTTGGCTGGAACATACGCGTCGAGCTGACACGCGATCGCAACATTGGACGCGATCACCCGCATCGGGATCGCCAGCTTGGACGGAATGTCCATCTGTCGCGCGGCCTTGAGCTGGCCCGCGGCGCGGTCGGGCGAAAGGTTCCCCACAGTGTTCCGCTGCAGCCATTTGCGCGTGTAGTGGAAGACCTCAACCTCGAGTGGCTCCACGTACTGCTTCATCATCTCGTCCATCTCGCGTTTGGACACATGCTCGCCCTTCTGGACGAAACCGATCGCCTGCATGGCCGCCAGCAGGTTGTCGTACTCATCGTTGAGCGCGTAACGCGTGGCCATACCGATTTCGGGAGGTATACCGCCCGGCATCGGCGCAACCGCACCGAAGTCGATGACACCCATTTTTCCGTCGGGCAACAGCATGAAATTTCCCGGATGCGTGTCGCCGTGCATCATCTCGAGACGCTTCGGCGCGTCGTAGGTCAGCTCGAACAATCGGGTGGCCATCAAGTCGCGCTGTTCCTGGGTGCCCTCGCGAATAATCACCGACATCGGGACACCTTCGATCCATTCCTGGATCACCACCTTGGGTGCGCTGGCCACGATGTGCGGGACCACGAAGCGAGGGTGCCCGTCATAAGCTTTAGCGAACGCGCGTTGGTTGTCCGCCTCCAGCCGGTAGTCGAGTTCCATCTCCGTGCGTTCGATCAGCTCATCGACAACGCCTTGGATATCGGCTCCAGGGGCGAGCTGCTTGAATACGCTGACCAACCGCTGAATGGTCTTGAGGTCGGCGCGCAGCGCCTCGTCGGCTCCCGGGTACTGGATCTTGACCGCGACCTCGCGGCCGTCGGCCCACACTGCCTTGTGCACCTGACCGATGCTGGCCGACGCGACGGCCTTGTCGTCGAAAGAGGTCAACCGATCGCGCCACTTGGTGCCAAGTTGTCCGTCGAGGACGCGGTGCACCTTGGCGGCGGGTAGCGGCGGGGCCTCTCGCTGCAGTTTGGTCAGCGCTTCGCGGTACGGCTTGCCGTATCGCTCGGGGATGGCGGCCTCCATGACCGACAACGCCTGGCCGACCTTCATGGCGCCGCCCTTGAGCTCGCCCAGAACGGTGAACAGCTGCTGGGCGGCCTTGTCCATCAGCTCCGCGTTGACCTCGTCTTTGTCTTTGCCGGTCAGCCGTTTACCGAAGCCCAGCGCGGCCCGACCGGCCATGCCGGCACCCAGTCCCGCCAGCTTGGCGTTGCGCGCCGCTCGACCGCGTTTGATCTCGCTCACCAGACCATCATCCCTGACGATGCTGAGCGCACCACGGCGACTTGCCTACGAGCGTTGTCAGCAGCCGCAGCGTGGATGCCTCGGCCAATGGCGCGCAGCGATGGTGCCGACGTTCACGTCGAACTCCAGGGTGGTGTTCAACGTCGAGGGCGGCTCGGCAGTGTCGGCCATGTCAAGGCCGCCGTGCACCGCGCGCACGACGCGCTCGACCTGGTTGAGCGCCAGCGCCGCGGTTGCCAGCACCGTCGCCCGGTCGGCGCTGCCGACGGCGTCGCGTAGCTGTGCAGCGACCGCCGGCCAGGCCGAATCCCGGTCGCTGCGATGCAGATCCGCGCATTCTAGGCAGGAGGTCACCCCGGGTAGCACCAACGGTCCGACGAGGCCGACACCGTCGCGCACCCGCACCGGAAGATAGGGCACCCCGTCGGCGTGCAGGTCACGCACCACCCGCGGGTCTGACACCAGGAAGTCGGTCAGCACCGCCAAGTCGGCGGGTGCACCGGCATGTGGGCGGCTGCTCTGCGTGATGAGGGCGCCCGAGCACCGCAGCGCCGAGGCGAGCAGGTCCGACAGCGGACCTCGGCCGTGGATTCGGATGGACGCGGCCCGGGTGCGTCCTCGGGACGTGCTCGTTACGACCGCGGCGTCGACCAGCGACGAGACCAGCTCCGCCACGACGTGGGTTCCGATCCCGTCGGCGTGTTCGTCGAGCTGCGCGAGGGTCGCGCCGGACTGCAGGCGGCGCAGCAGATCAGCCAGCGTGCGTGCGGTCATTCCCGTCGGTGGACGGACCAGGACCGCCCGCCGTGGATCCCAGCCCACCTGCACGGCGCCGTCGGGTCGCAACAGCACCGGTCTCGCGGGGTCGAGGACGTATCCCGCCATGCGAGGAGTGTGGCACGTCGGCGGCCAAACGCCGCCGAGTTATCCACAGGCGCCGAATCAGCGCTCGGAATCGTCTGTGCCCGAGTCTTTTTCGAGATCAGCCAGCGCCTGGTCGATGCCGCTGGTGTCACCGCCGATCATGCGGTCGATGAAGCCGGCCGGCTCGTCGAGGTCCTCCGCGCTGGGCAGCAGGTCGGGGTGCTGCCACACCCCGTCGCGGGCGTCGGAGCCGGCGGCCTCGGTGAGCCGCTCCCACAACGCCGCGGCCTCGCGCATCTTGCGCGGCCGCAGTTCGAGGCCGACGAGGGTGGCGAAGGTCTGTTCGGCCGGCCCGCCGGTGGCGCGTCGTCGACGCAATGTCTCCGACAGCGCCGACGTGCCAGGGATCCGGTCGCCCAGCGCATCGGTGACGACGGTCTGCACCCAACCCTCGATCAGCGCGAGCAGCGTCTCGAGCCGTTCGAGGGCGGCGGTCTGCTCCGGCGTCGCCTTCGGTTCGAACATGCCCTGGCTCAACAGCTGTTCCATCTGCGCCGGGTCGGTCAGCGCCGCGGGGTTGAACCCCTGCGCGAGCTCCTCGAGTCCGCTCATGTCGATCTTCATGCCCTTGGCGAACGCCTCGACGGCGTTCATCAGCTGGCTCGACAGCCACGGCACGTGACTGAACAGGCGGTGATGCGCGGCCTCGCGCGCCGCAAGGAACGTGATGATCTCGCTACGCGGCTGCTCGAGCCCCTCGGTGAGCGATTCGACGGCGGCAGGCATAAGGGCCGCAACGCCTTTGGGGCCCAAGGGCAATCCGATGTCGGTGGACGTCAGGACTTCCTTCGACAAGGTGCCCAGCGCCTGACCCAGCTGCGAGCCGAAGGCCATGCCGCCCATCTGCGTCATCATCGACAGCAGCGGCCCGGCCATGGACTTCGCCTCTTCGGGCAGCGATGACGCCCACACCGTGGAGATCTGCTCGGCCACCGGATCGCAGAGTCGTTTCCACGTGTCGAGCGTGTTGTCGACCCAGTCGGTGGGCGTCCATGCCACGGCCTTGGTGGTGCCGGCAGGCAGTGCCGTCGCGCCGTCGAGCCAAGTCTCGGCCAGGTGGACGGCGTCGGAGATGGCCGAGCTGGTGTTCTCGCTGACCGGTGCGACGAAGCCGATCGAGCTCGACGCCAGCTGGCGGGCCAGGTCATAGTTCACGGGGCCCGACTTGGTGCCGTCGGCCATGACGTTGCCGGCACCGCTGAACATCTCGCCGAGGCGGCTGAAGATCTGACCCAGCTGGGACATGTCGAACTCGGAACCGCCCGCGAACCCCATGCCGAACGGGTCGCCGGGCGTGGGGCCGCCGGCATCGCCGGACCCCGAGTCCGGGTCCTTCTTACGTTTGTCTCGCTCGGGGTCGTCCCCGGGGGAGAAGCCGAAAGGCAGGTCAGCCATGCCCCCAACGGTACTCACAGGTGCCGCGTCATGTGAGAAGGCAGGTCACGCCGAGAGCGAAGTCCTGGCCAACCTTTACATTGGGCGGCGTGAACAGGCGCATTTTGACGTTGCTCGTCGCGCTGGTCCCGATTATCGCGTTCGGACTCGTGCAGTCGGTGGTGACGGTGCCGTTCGTGTCGCTGGGGCCCGGGCCGACGTTCGACACACTCGGTGAGGTCGACGGCAAGGACGTCGTCGACATCGAGGGCACCGAGGTCCATCCGACATCGGGACACCTGAACATGACCACGGTGTCTCAGCGCGACCAGTTGACTCTCGGTCAGGCGCTCGTGCTGTGGATGTCGGGCCGAGAACAACTGGTGCCGCGCGATCTGGTGTACCCGCCGGACAAGTCGAAGGACGAGGTCGACGAAGCCAACAACACCGACTTCCGTCAGTCCGAGGACAGCGCCGAATACGCCGCACTGCTCTACCTGAAGTACCCGATGGCTGTGACGGTCGAATCGGTCACCGAGGACGGTCCGTCGGCGGGCAAGCTGGAGGACGGCGATGCGATCGACTACGTCAACGGAAAGCCGGTGGCCGACCTCGACGCCTTCCAGGCGCTGATCAAGGACACGAAACCGGGTGATCAGGTGGTCTTGGATTACCGCCGCAAGAACGGTGACCTCGGCGCTGCGACCATCACGCTGGGTAAACATCCGGACAAAGACCAGGGTTACCTCGGGATCGGAGTGCTCGACGCGCCGTGGGCGCCATTCACCGTCGAATTCAACCTGGCCAACATCGGCGGGCCGTCCGCCGGGTTGATGTTCAGCCTCGCGGTCGTCGACAAACTCACCACCGGGGACCTCAACGACGGCAAGTTCGTCGCGGGTACCGGAACCATCACCGGCGACGGCAAGGTGGGCGCGATCGGCGGCATCACGCACAAGATGCTGGCCGCCAGGGACGCGGGGGCCACCATTTTCCTGGTCCCCGCCGACAACTGCGAGGAAGCCAAGACCGCCCATCAGGACGGACTGGAACTGGTCAAGGTCGAGAACCTCGATGGGGCCGTCGCCGCGCTCAAGACCCTCTCAGCCGGTGGCGAACGCCCCGCATGCTGAGCGAACGCTGTCCGACGCATGCGTAGAGTTGGGTCACGTCGGCCAAGACGTTTGGGAACGGTTAGAAACTGGAGTTGACGAGTGGGTATGCGGCCAGCGGCAAGAATGCCGAAGCTGACACGACGTAGCCGGGTCCTCATCGCGATTGCCGCGGTAGTCGTCCTGATCCTGCTGTTCGGGACGCGCCTGATCGATACATACGTCGAGTGGCTGTGGTTCGGCGAGCTCGGATACCGCTCGGTGTTCACGACTCAGCTGTTCACCCGCCTTGTGGTGTTTCTGATCGCGGCGGTGCTGATCGGCGCGATCGTTTTCGCGGGGCTGGCGCTGGCGTATCGCACCCGGCCGGTGTTCGTCCCGACCACCGGCCCCAACGACCCGGTCGCGCGCTACCGCACCGCCGTTATGTCTCGGCTGCGGCTCGTCGGCATCGGTGTCCCGGCGTTCATCGGCGTCCTCGCGGGCATTGTGGCGCAGAGCTATTGGACCCGCATCCAGCTGTTCCTGCACGGCGGCAGCTTCGGGATCACCGACCCGCAGTTCGGTATGGACCTCGGCTTCTACGCCTTCGATCTGCCGTTCTATCGGCTGGTTTTGAGTTTCCTGTTCGTCGCGACGTTCCTCGCCTTCATCGCAAACCTGGTGGGCCACTACCTCTTCGGCGGTATTCGGTTGTCCGGTCGCAGCGGAGCGCTCACCCGCGCGGCGCGCATTCAGCTGATCACGTTGGTCGGCGTCTTGATGCTGCTCAAGGCTGCCGCGTACTGGCTGGACCGCTATGAGCTGTTGAGCCATACCCGCGGCGGTAAGCCATTCACCGGTGCGGGCTACACCGACATCAACGCGGTGCTGCCGGCGAAGCTCATCCTGATGGCCATCGCGGTCATCTGCGCGGCGGCCGTCTTTTCGGCGATCGTGTTGCGTGACTTGCGGATCCCCGCCATCGGCGTGGTCTTGCTGCTGTTGTCGTCGCTGGTGATCGGCGCCGGGTGGCCGTTGGTGGTCGAACAGTTCAGCGTCAAACCGAACGCGGCGCAGAAGGAAAGCGAATACATCAGTCGAAGTATCGCCGCGACCAGACAGGCGTACGGGCTGACCGACGAGACGGTCACGTATCGCGATTACAGCGGAGATGCGCAGACGACGGCTCAGCAGGTGGCCAATGACCGTGCGACGACGTCGAACATCCGGCTGCTCGATCCGACGATCGTCAGCCCGGCGTTCACGCAGTTCCAGCAGGGCAAGAACTTCTACTACTTCCCCGACCATCTGGCGATGGACCGCTACACGGGCCGGGATGGAAACCTGCGTGACTTCGTCGTTGCCGCCCGCGAACTCAATCCCGACCGGCTGATCGACAACCAGCGCGACTGGATCAACCGGCACACCGTGTACACGCACGGCAACGGCTTCATCGCCTCGCCGGCCAACACCGTTCGCGGAGTCGCCAATGACCCCAACCAGAACGGTGGGTACCCCGAGTTCCTCGCGAGTGTCGTCGGCGCGAACGGCAGCGTCGTCTCGCCCGGACCCGCGCCGTTGGATCAGCCGCGGATCTATTTCGGTCCGGTGATCGCCAACACAGCAGCCGATTACGCGATCGTCGGGTTGAACGGTGGTCCCCGTGAATACGACTACGAGACGAACACCGAGACCAAGAACTACACCTACACCGGCACGGGCGGTGTGCGGATTGGTAACTGGCTGGCGCGCAGCGTGTTTGCGGCTAAGTACACCCAAGGGGCATTCCTGCTCAACCGTGACATCGGTGAGAACAGCAAGATCCTGTTCAATCGTGATCCGGCCGAGAGGGTCGAGGCGGCGGCCCCGTGGCTGACCACCGACACCACCATGTACCCCGCCATCGTGAACAAGAAGATGGTGTGGATCGTGGACGGCTACACCACGCTCGACAACTACCCGTACTCGCAGTTGACGACCCTTTCGAGCGCCACGGCGGACTCCAGCGAGGTGGCCGTCAACCGCCTGCAGGTGGACAAACAGGTGTCTTACATCCGTAACTCGGTGAAGGCGACGGTCGACGCATACGACGGCACTGTGACGCTGTATGCGCAGGACGAGAGCGATCCGGTGCTGCAGGCCTGGATGAAGGTGTTCCCGGGCACCGTCAAGCCCAAGAGCGACATCAGCCCCGAACTGCAACAGCACCTGCGTTACCCCGAGGATCTGTTCAAGGTTCAGCGCGCGTTGTTGGCCAAGTACCACGTAGACGATCCCGTGACGTTCTTCTCGACGTCGGATTTCTGGGACGTTCCGCTGGATCCGAACCCCACGGCCAGCAGCTATCAGCCGCCGTACTACATCGTTGCCAAAAACCTTGCAAGCAACAATAATTCGGCGTCCTTCCAGCTCACCAGCGCGATGAACAGGTTCCGCCGAGACTTCCTGGCGGCCTACATCAGCGCCAGTTCGGACCCCGACACCTACGGCAAGCTCACCGTGCTGACCATTCCCGGCCAGGTGAACGGACCGAAGCTGGCGTTCAACGCGATCAGCACGGACACCGCGGTGAGCCAGGATCTCGGTGTCATCGGACGTGACAACCAGAACCGCATCCGGTGGGGCAATCTGCTCACGTTGCCGGTGGCCCAGGGTGGTCTGCTTTACGTCGCACCCGTTTACGCATCTCCAGGCGCTAGCGACGCCGCGTCGTCGTACCCCCGCTTGATCCGGGTGGCGATGATGTACAACGACAAGGTCGGTTACGGCCCCACGGTGCGCGACGCGCTGACCGAGCTGTTCGGGCCGGGTGCCGATGCCACCGCCACCGGCCCCGCGCCGACGGGTCCGGTTAACGGGCAGTCGCCGGCGGCCACGCCGGCCACCGATGGGCAGCCGCCGGCTGCGCAGCCGCCGGGGACTCAGCGCCCGCCTGAGGCGCAGGTTCCGGCAGCGGCCGTGCCGCCGGGTGGTCCCGTGCAGTTGTCGGCGGCCAAAGCCGCAGCGCTGCAAGATATCAACGCGGCGCTGGAAGCCCTGCAGGGCGCCCAGACGGGTGGCAACTTCGCGGAGTACGGCGAGGCCCTGCAACGCCTCGACGACGCGGTGGAGAAGTACCAGTCAACTCGCTGAGCACTCGATTTGGAGGTGCACCGGCGCCTTGGGTAACCTTGCGTTCACCCGTCGCGGGGTGGAGCAGCTCGGTAGCTCGCTGGGCTCATAACCCAGAGGTCGCAGGTTCGAATCCTGTCCCCGCTACTAACTGATGTCGCATGACATCGGAATAGCCGCGGACCTACTTTAGGTCTGCGGTTTTTCCGTTTGAGCCCTTCGGGCCTTGGGGCGGCCGGTGGTTTGGTGGTGCAGGCGACCGCTGACGCGCAAGGTGATTGATCCTGCTTGGTCGAAGGCGTCGAGTTGGGTTTGTAGCTCGTTGATGGTGGCGGTGGGGTTGGCCGGTGAGCCATCGTTTCAGCGTGTGGTAGAAGCGTTCGATGCTCCTATGTTTGTCAAGCCGCGTTCGAGTTGGCTTTGTCGGCGAGTGAGTCTGTCTGGGCGCGTGGG
>NZ_MVIM01000040.1 GCF_002086795.1 Mycolicibacterium tusciae
GATGCAGCCTCACCCGGCCCACCCGGGTCACAGCACAACGTAACAACACGAAGTAACTGCACCTACGAACTTAAGGACCCGATGGGGCGAGCGGCAAACATTCGGCGGGGAATCGTGGTTGGCGTCGACGGATCCGCCTCGTCGCTCGCGGCGCTGCACTGGGCGGCGCATGAGGCCGCGCTGCGAAACACTCCGCTAACGGTGGTCCACGTGTTGCCTGCGCCGCCGCAGATGGGGGCGTCGGCTACCTGGCCGGGGATCCCGATGCCCGCGCAGGTTATCGACGAGCACGAAACACAGGCCCGTGGCATCGTTGACGATGCCGTTGCGATGGCGCTCGACAGCGGGGAGCACCGAGCTCCCCCGGAGATCAGCGGTGAAGTCTTGGGATCACCGACCCTCCCCACACTTGTCGAGCTCAGCAAAGAAGCCGACATGGTTGTCGTTGGATCCCGCGGCCGCACCTGGGCGCGTCGGGTGTTGTTGGGGTCGGTGAGCTCGGGGTTGGTGCATCGGGCGCATTGCCCGGTTGCGGTCATTCACGACGAACTGCCGGGGTCTGCTGACCGCGGAGCATCAGCCCGAGTCGTGGTGGGCATCGACGGCACCCCTGCGTCGGAGTTCGCCACCGCCATCGCGTTCGACGAAGCGTCGCGGCGGCATTCCGAACTGCTGGCATTGCACGCCTACGACGACACGGACCTGTCAGGCACCTACGACATGGAATGGTCAACGATCGTGGGGGCAACTCAAGAACGGCTCGCCGAACGCCTCGCAGGCTGGCAAGAACGCTACCCCGACGTGTACGTGCGCCGTGTGGTCGTGCTGAAGCAGCCAGCGCATCACTTGATTGAAGCGGCAGAATCGGCGCAATTGCTTGTCGTCGGCAGCCATGGCCGAGGCGGCTTCGGCGGCATGCCGCTCGGATCGGTCAGCGCGGCTGTGGTCCAGGCGGCACGCATACCGGTCATCGTGGCCCGCCAACCTCGCGGCAGCGAGGCAGTGCAATGAGCGACAATCAACCGGCCAGCGCGCGATCTATCCGGCCCGACAGGCGGCCGGTATTGATGAACCAAAGACCCCCAGTGCAGTTTCCGTGGCCTCTAATCTGATCTCTTAACCCATTGACATCCCGAGAGCGGCTGCTGCAACAGCAGCCACGGCGATCAAGGAGAGTTGCTGTGATGATCTGGTACGGCGACACGGGCTGGTGGAGTTACGCCGCAATGGGCATTGGGATGGTGCTCTTTTGGGCGCTGCTGATCAGCGGACTCGTTCTGCTTGTCCGACTCGCCACCGCCGACACGACGGCGCGACCGCAACCACCGGCGGCCGCGGAACAGATTCTGGCAGCCCGATTTGCGCACGGCGAAATCACCGAGTCCGAATACCGTGACCGGCGTCAGCTGCTGCGCAGCTAAGCTCGACACCAATATAGCTGATAGCGATGACGGAGCCGGACAGGGCATTCGGAGTGGTCGAGCGCACCATCCGCCGCCGCACGTTCGGCACCCTGTCCACCCTGACCCGGCGGGGTAGCCCGCACGCTACCGGGGTGGTCTACGCCGTCTCGCCACCGTCGCAGCCGCTAATGCTCTACGTGACGACCAGAACCACTACCGTCAAGGTCGCCAACATCCGGACCGAACCCGGCGTAGCGTTCGTTATCCCCGTACCCCATCGTGGCATCCCGCTATTCCCGCCCGCCGCCGTTCAATTCCAAGCAGACGCAACGATTGTGGGTGCTGATGACACCGCAGCGTTGCACGCGTTTGAAGCATCGTGGTTTCACCGCCGGATCCTGGGAACTGAGCAGCACATCGTCACCGAGGGCGCCAACATGTGCTTCATCGCGATTCGGCCACGCCGCACCCTGTACACGTACGGAATTGGAATGTCGGCTCTCGACATTCTGCGACACCCTCGGCAAGCCATCAGCCGAATTGACCTCCCCGCCGGTCGGTAAAACACCGCGTGCCGCATCATATTTTTCACTCCCCTGAGGCAGCGGGTAAGCGGCAGGGTACACCTCGGGATGGCCGAAGAACCAGAACAGGTGCTGCCACAACAACACACCGCCATTGGCCGGGTCATAGATGTGCGCGCCGAGGTGGCGATCAGCGGCCAGGCCGAACAGCGCGGAGGTCAGCAGGGGGAAGGCCAGCAGCACCAGGATGGACGTCACCAGGATGTCCAGGTGAAGATCGGCATCCGGAACATGGTCATGCCGGGGGCGCGCATGCAGACCACGGTGGTGATCATGTTGACACCGCCGAGGATGGTGCCCAGACCACCGACGGCCAGGCCCATGATCCACAGGTCGCCGCCTGCGCCGGGCGAGTGGATTGCGTCGGTCAGCGGGCTGTAGGCGGTCCAGCCGAAGTCGGCCGCGCCGCCGGGAGTGATGAAGCCGGCGACCGCGATCATCGCGCCGAACAGGAACAGCCAGAACGAGAACGCGTTCAGCCGCGGGAACGCCACATCGGGGGCGCCGATCTGCAGCGGCAGCACCAGGTTGGCGAAACCGAACACGATCGGGGTGGCGTAGAACAGCAGCATCACCGTGCCGTGCGTGGTGAACAGCTGGTTGTACTGCTCGTTGGACAAAACCCGCAGGCCCGGCGCGACCAGTTCGGTACGCATGAACAGCGCCATCAGCCGCCGATGAAGAAGAACACGAAGCCGCGACCAATACGTGACGACCACGGTCCTGCCGACATGAGACCGGTTCACCGGCCAGTGGCGGCCCGGCCCCGGGGTCGCAACCCCCCTTGCAGAAAATACCCCTACGGGGTACGTCTAGAGAGGGTATGGGAACCGTCCGCGCCAGGCACGGGCAAATGCGCTGAGGGGAGGCGGATATGTGGGCCGGGTTGGTGTGGACCTTGCTGGTCGCCGTCGCCGGTGTCGCCAGTGCCTATGGTGCACACCAACTTACTGCAGTATCTGCCACCGCACTGATCTCGCTGCCCTTCCAATCTGGTTGGGCACCAGAGGAACACGCGCTGTCGCGCTATCATGTCCGCTGGTACCTGGCGACGCTGATATTCCTGGCGTTCGACGTCGAGATGTTGTTCATGTATCCGTGGGCGGTGGTTGTCAGCGAGATGGGCGGAACCGCAGTCGTTGAGATGTTCCTTTTTCTGGCCGCACTACTCGTCGCGGTCCTGTGGGCGTGGCGAGAGGGTGCGCTGCGATGGACCTGAATCGATGGCTGGCACAACTCGCGGCTCGGCGGGCGCATGTCTTCATCGCCGAGATACCGGGAAATTGGGCTCTTCGCGCCGCAACGCAGGACCTGATCGCTGCGCGCGGATGGCGTCAAGCCTGCTCACCCGCCGACGCCGACGTCTTGGCGGTCTGCGGAGCCGCCGGCGATGAACTCGTCGAGCTGATCGACCGCATCTGGGACCAACTGCCCGGCCCGCGGGCCCGCCTCGAGATCCGGGATGTCTTGTCGGCGAGCGACGAACTGGACCGTGCGGCCGGCGTTTTGATCGATGTCGGGCGGCAGCGAGCTGATGCCGCTGGGCGTCCACGGTCAGCGGCGCAGGAAGGACATTGCGGCGACGACTCCGAGGATCATCAGATGCTCTCCAGCCCCGCCGAACACGGCGCCCCCGCCGCGGGAACCCCATCCGAGGCACACCACGGCGGCTATCCGCACATGGATCACGGCGGCGGGGCGCCACACGACAGCCCGGCTCAGCATCCCGAGCAGGAAAGCCACGACCACGGCGGCCATGCACAACACGGTGAGCCCGCTGCCCACGCCGGTCACGACATGGGGCACAGCGGCCACCACACGGACCACGGCGATATGGATATGGCACCGGCCGGAATCGCGCTGGCCCGAGGTGGCGAGGACCGCGACGGTTTGGAGATGGACGAGTTGCACGTGCGGCTGGGTCCGTTTCTCGCGTACTGGCCAGCGGGGCTGGTGCTGCGCTGCGCGCTGCAGGGCGATGTCATCACCGCGGCCCAGGCTCAGATGATGGGTGCCGCGAACGACGAGAAAACGCCGTCACTATCGGGCAATTGGATGCAGGCAGCCCGCCACACCGACCATCTCGTCGACCTCTTGGTGCTGGCCGGCTGGCCGCGCGCCGCCGCGCGCGCACGACGGCTACGCGGGGTACTGCTGGGTGACGCCGTCGACAGCCGCGCGGCCCGCCAACAGGCCGACGCGTTGGCCACCGCGGTGCGCCGCTCTCGGGTGCTGCGTTGGGCGCTGCGCGATCTCGCCCCCATCGCAGCCGACGACACCGGCCGATACGGCCTGCCCGCGGCTCTGGCCGGAGATACCTACGATCGGCTGCTCACACGGCTCGACGTGCTGCAACGTGCAGTTAGAGACGAGGCTGATGCGCCCCGGTTGCACATGCAGGACAGCGCAATCGATCACATGCTGCCCGCCCTGGTCGAGGGTTTAGACGTCGCCACGGCACGCCTGGTGATCGCCGGATTGGGTATCGACACCCCCGCCCTGGAGATGGGTCAGCGTGCCTGAGGTAACGACAGTCAGCGGCGCGTGGGCGCTTGCTGCCGCTGCCCTGTTGGCCGTGCTCGCCCTGTTCGCGGCCAGCCTGGACAGCACGCTGTCCGCACGAGCCAACGGCGCAGGTAGCGCGGTGGCGGCGCCGCTGGTTGAGGCGGCCCGGCTGATGCGTCAGCGTCACCGGACCCTGGTGGCCGCCGACACGTTGCTGTGGCGCATCGGATGCATCGGCCCGATCGTGGTCGCCCTGCTGATGATCGTGGTTGTGCCGCTGGGTCACTGGACGCTGCTGGACCTCGACGTCGGCGTCATGTGGGTCAACGCCGTGGACGTGATGATGTGGGCGGTGGTATGGCTGGCCGGCTGGGGACCCAATTCGGTGCATTCATTGATCGGCGGCTATCGATTCCTCGCCCACGCGCTGGGTTATGAACTGCCTCTGATGTTCGCCCTCGTCGCGCCCGCCGTGGCTGCGGGCAGCCTACGCGTCGGTGATGTGGCCAGTGCACAGCACGATTTGTGGTTCGTGGTGTGGATGCCGGTCGCATTTGTGGCGTATTGCCTTGGCGTGTTGGCGTTTTCAGTGTGGGGACCCTTCGGTCCGGCGCTCGGAGACGACATCGCCGGTGGCGTGACCGCCGAGCTGTCCGGGGTTGACCGGCTGGTGTTTGTTGCAGGCCGCTACGCCGTTCTGGTCGCCGGCGCGGCGTTCGCCGTGCCGATGTTCCTCGGCGGCGGCGCCGGGCCGCTGCTGCCCGACTGGCTGTGGTCGGTCGTGAAAACTATTGCGCTACTTAGCGTTTTGGTGTGGCTGCGGCGCGCAATACCCGCGTTGCGGCCGGACAAGTTCATGGAGATCGGCTGGGTCGTGTTGCTGCCGGCCGTGTTGTTGCAAGACCTAGCGGTGGCGGTCATCGCCATCTGGAGGAGTTGACACATCATGATCGTCGATATCGTGTTCTGGCTGCTCGCAGTCATCGCCGTCGCTGCCGGGGCCGCGGTGTTCTGGGTCGATTCGATGGCCCGGGCAACGTATGCGCTGGCGGCCTCGTTCATTGCGGTCGGTGTCGCAGTTGTGCTGTTGCAGCAGAACTACATCGGCGTGGTCACCATCTTGATGATGGTGATGGAGATGGCGGTAATGGCGGTCTACATGGTCATGTTCATGGGCATGAACCCGGCGCTGATGCCGATGAGCATGGTTCACGACAACCGCCGCGCACTCGCCGCCGCCGCGGCGACCTTTGTGTTTTTGGCTTGCGGGATTCTGCTGATCGACTGGCCCGCCCGGCAGGGCCAGCCCGCGCACGACGTCACCATGGCACTCGGCGAGGAGCTGATGGGTCCCCACATGCTCACCATGGCGGTGATCAGCCCGGTCATGGTCGCCACAATCGTGGCCGGGATCGTGTTGGCGGCCGCCCGTACCCGCTACGACCGTTTCGGTGACGACCTCAAACACCGCCCCGCACGTGACCCGCAACCCGGAGGGGTGGGCCGATGACCTTACAAACGGTGTTGTTGGCGGCGGCAGCGGTGTTCAGCGTCGGACTCTACGGTGCGTTGTCCCAGCAAGTCGTGGTGATGGTGATGATGGGCCTGGAGTTGATGATCAACGCGATCATCCTTGCCGCCGCAGGGTTTTGGTGGTTCGTCATGCCGGCACCTAGCGGCCAGGTGCTGCTGCTGGTGGTCATCGCCGCCATGACAGTGGAGATGGCGATGGGATTCGCCATAGCCACGGCATTGCACCGCGAGCGTCGCACCGACATGACCGACACGGCAGCCGACCTTTCCGGATGAGCCCCGTGATGTCAGCGCTGCTGTGGCTGCTGGTCGCAACGCCCGCCACGGTGGGAGTCGCCTTGTTGATCTCCCGCCGCGACGACCGGTGGACCGACGTGATCTCGATGGCCACCGCGCTCGGGTGCGTGGCTGTGTCGGTGGTGGTGGCCGTCGCGCGGCCGTCGGTGCAGGTGGCGTTCATGGCCGGTGCACCGTTTGGCCTTGGGGTCGACGCGCTCGCCGGGACAGTGCTGCCGGCGGTCACCACCGTGACGCTACTGGTGCTGATGTTCTCTGCCGGAAACATCCGCGAGGCGCGAGGCCGCTTTCACGGGTTGATGCTGGTGTTCGCCGCCGCGGCAATCCTGACGGTGACCGCCGCGACGCTGCCCGCGCTGCTGCTGGGATGGGAGGTGATGGGCGCGGCATCCTATGCGCTGATCGGGTTTTGGTGGCGCGACCAATACCGGGTATCGGACGGGCTGACCGCATTCATCACCACGCGCACCGCCGACCTGGGTTTGTATCTGGTCGCCGGCGCCGCGCTGGCCGGCGGCGCTGGGATGGCGCTGAATAGTTTCTCCGACGCAAAGGGTGGGTGGCGCGATGTCATCGCGCTCGGGGTGCTCGTGGCCGCGCTCGGCAAAGCTGCGCAACTGCCCTTCTCGTTTTGGCTGTCGCGGGCGATGTCGGGCCCCAGTCCGGTCAGCGCCCTGCTGCATTCGGCGGCGATGGTGGCGATGGGCGGCTATTTGTTATTGCGGACACAACCGCTGCTGGCCGCCACCGGCTGGGCCGCGACGGCGGCGGCGTGGGTAGGCGTGCTCACCGCGGTGGTGCTCGGCGCGGTCGCGGTCGCCCAGCGCGACATCAAGCAGCTGCTCGCCGCATCCACCGCCGCCCAGCTGGGATTCGTGGTGATGGCAGCCGGTGCGTCTGCCGTCGGCGGCGGCGCCACGCACCTGGTTGCCCACGCCGCCACCAAGGCCGGACTGTTCCTCGCCGCCGGCGTGTGGTTGTCGCTGCTGGGCACCCAGCGTCTGGACGCCCTGCACGGTGTGGCGCGGCGCTGGCGGGCGGTGGGGTGGTCGGCCACCATCGCGGCACTCACGCTGGCCGGAATCGCGCCGCTGTCGCTGTGGGCCACCAAGGACGCGGTGTTGACCGCCGCAGCGCAGCACTCCCCCGCGCTCTACGGGCTGGGATTACTCGCTTCCGCGCTGTCGGCGGCCTATGCGGCAAAGATGCTGGTGGTGATCTGGGCCAAGCCGTCGACTGACGTGACGGCCCCCGCACAGGCCGCGCCGGACCGACCCGTACCTCGTCGGCTCACCGGTCTCGAGCAGGCGCCGCTCGTGGTCCTCGCCGTGGGAGCCGCGGTGTCGGGTGTGCTGGCCCTGCCCCCAGTTGGCTCGATCATTGCGCGTGCCGTCGACGGCGGCCAGCCGATCTCGCACCCGGGCGTGGCCGAGCTGCTCGGTTCGGCGGCCCTTGCCCTTGTCGTGGTGGCAGCGGTGGCACGGTGGGGTGTGCCCGAACCGCGGTGG
>NZ_MVIM01000041.1 GCF_002086795.1 Mycolicibacterium tusciae
GACGACAACCGCCGCCCGGGATCGGAGGCCATCGCGTCCAAAACGCGCCGCAATCGCGCGATCAACCGCTCGACACTCGCCGCATCAAACACCTCCGTGTCGAATTCGACACGCAGCGCGAGTTCGGCGCCCGGCAGGACCATGATGGCGAGTGGGTAATGGTTGAATTCGCGGCTGCTGACCTCGGTGATCGTCAGCCCGTCGTCTCCCGACAGCGCGGCCTTGCCTACCGGGTAGTTCTCATACACGAAGAGCGTGTCGAACAACTGGTCATGGCCGCCGATGCGGTGGATCTCGTTGAGCGCCAGATGTTGGTGCTCCAGGGTGTCGGTGTAGACACGTTGAAGCTGCTCGAGCAGATCGGCGGTGGTCGTTGTCGACATGAAGTTTGCCCGCACCGGCACGGTGTTGATCAACAGGCCCACCATGGAATCAGCGCCGGTCAGCTCGGCCGGCCGCCCCGAGAGGGCAACACCGAAGGCGACGTCTTGTTGGCCGGTCAGCCACGTCAGCAGCTGTGCCCAGGCGCCTTGCAGCACGGTGTTGACGGTGGTGTGCAGCGCGCGCGCCAAGTCGTTGAGCGCCTGCGTGGTCGCTTCCGGCACTCGGAACGATGCGACAGCTCGTTGCCCGAGCTCCAAACGGCCGTGCGGGCCAACGAAAGTGGGGGTGTCGAAACCGGCGAGCACTCCACGCCAGGCAGCGCGGGCGGCGTCCATGTCTCGATCGGCCAGCCACGTATGGAAACTCCGGTACGACGCCGGGGCGGGCAGCCGCTGCCCGTAGTAGGTGGCGAAGATCTCCTGCAGAAAAATGGGTAGCGACCAGCCATCCACCACGATGTGGTGAAACGTGAAGACACACTGGTGGCGATTTTCTGCCGTGCGGATGACGGCCGCCCGGACGAGGGGCGGGTGGTCGAGGTCGCAGACAGCTTCGCGTTCGGCGGCACAAACCCGTTGAACCTGGTCCTCGACGTCCGAACCATCGCTGTCCAGTTCGACATACTGCCACGCGGGTGCGGGATGGCGCGGGATGATCTGGACGGGCTCGTCGAACTGTGAGCAGAACCGGGCCGCGAGGTTGGAGTGCCGTTTAACGACTGTGTTCACCACATCGCGCAGTCGGTGCTGATCGAGAGGGCCGTCGGCCCCGATCGCGAGCTGCACCGCATACACACTGTTGTCGCTCGTTTGCGCGGTCCTGGCGTGAAACAGCAAACCCTGCTGCACCGGGGTCAGCGGCAGCACATCCGCGACCTCGTTTTCCCGGCACAGCTCGTCGATCTGCTGCTGGCTCAGTCTTGCGGGCGCGATATCAGACGGTGACAACCCGCCTCCGCCTGCGCTGACATGGGCACAAATGCCGACCAGCGCCTCGAACCACAGCTGGCTCAGTCGGTTGACCTCATGGCGATTCAGAGACGACGGCGCCCACGTCCAATTGGCGTTCAGTTGTGGGCCATCGTCGGTGTCGAGGGTGACGGCGTTGAGCTCGACAGTGTGCATCAGCGGCATGGGCACCGCCGCGGCGGCCGCACCATTCGATGACAAGCCTTCTTGGCCGATTTGCCAAAGATCGTTCGAGAGTTGCGCGGCGGGCCCGCCGAGGCGCCCCAGATAGTTGAACCCGATCGGCGGGTCATCACCATCCAACTCGACATCGGGATTCAGGTACCGCAGCACGCCGTAGGTCAAGCCATCGGCGAGGGACAGCAGGTGCTCCTTGGCGCCTTTGATCACGGGCCCGAGCGCGGGCTCACCGGCTGCCACCTGTCCCCATGACAGCCCGCCGACATCCAGCGACACCGGATACTTGGCGGTGAACCACCCCACCGTGCGGGACAGATCGACATCGGAGCGCAACTCCTCGTGTCGTCCGTGACCCTCAACGCCGATACCGATCGGTCCGTCGTGGTCGTCCAAGAACTCGGCGACCGCCAACCCGAACGCGATCAACAAGATGTCATGCACCCCGGTGTGAAAGGCGGCAGGCACCTCCCCCAGCAGCAACCGGGTCGTCTCGACATCCAATTCCGACGACAGATGCTCGGCGCTGATATAGGTATCCGTCTCGGGACGCACCGCGGGCAGTGCCGCCGGTGCCGCCGCCACCTGTCGCCATAGCTCGGCCTGCTCCACGACTTGTGGTTCGCGCGCGTACTCAGCCAGGAGCGCGGACCAACGGGCGAAGGACGTCCCGCCCGCCGGCAACACAAGGGGCTGCCCACCTCGGAGTTGAGTCCAGGCCAGAGTCAGATCGTCCAGCATGATCCGCCACGACACTCCGTCGACGGCCAGATGGTGAATGATCAGCGCCAATTGGCTTGCGGTGGTTGACCATAACGCGCTGACCATCACCCCCTCGGCCGGGTTGAGCCGCGACCGCGCCTCCACCAGCGCTTCATCGGAGAGTGTCTCGACCGACTGCAGGCATCCGCGGGCAAGTACCGATCCCACCTCGGGCACCGTCAACGACCACACACCGGTGCCGTCGTCATTGACGCGCGCTCGCAGCATGCCGTGGCGATCGAGCAAGGCCTGTAACAGCGTCACGACATCGGCCTCATCAACACCGGTGGGGGCCTGTATCACCACCGTCTGATTGAACTGATCGACCGGACCGTTCACGTTCTGCAGCCACCGCATGATCGGGGTGGCCAAGACCGCCCCGATACCCTCGTCGGCCATAGTGCCTGCGCCGTCCGTCAGCTCAGCGACACTGGCCAACCGGGCGACGGTCTGCTCGATGAAAATATCGCGCGGACGGCACCGCACGCCGGCCGCCCGTGCTCGCGCGGCTACCTGCATCGACAGAATGCTGTCGCCGCCGAGTTCGAAGAACGAGTCGTCAACCCCGACCCGCTCGATTCCGAGCACCTGTGCATAGATACCGGCGAGGATCTCTTCGACCGCTCCTGCCGGGGCGCGATAGTGCTCAGCATCCCGGAACTCAGGTGCCGGGAGTGCCCGTTTGTCGAGCTTTCCGTTGACCGTCAAAGGCAAGGCATCGAGCACAATTATGGCCACCGGAACCATATAGGACGGCAGCCGCTCAGCGAGTGCGGTTCGCATCGCCACGGGGTCGGCGGTCCCGGTGACGTAACCCACCAGGCGCTTATCGCCGGGGCGATCCTCACGCGCGATCACCACAGCCTGCTCCACCCCATCGCAACCCGCGAGTGCGGCTTGAACCTCACCTAGCTCGATGCGATATCCGCGGATCTTGACTTGGTCGTCGCCGCGGCCCAAGTACTCCAACTCACCATCGGTGCTCCAACGCACCAGGTCGCCAGTGCGATACATCCGTGCGCCGGGACCGCCGAAGGGACACGCCACGAATCGCGACGCGGTCAACCCGGCCCGGCCAACGTAGCCGTACCCCGACCCTGCACCAGCGACATACAAGTCACCGACCACGCCGGGCGAGACCTGGCGCAACCATTTGTCCAGCACAAAAAAAGCGAGATTCGCCAGCGGCATCCCGACCGGGCTTACCGTTCGGTCGACGTCGCCGGCGACAATCTCGCGGAACGAAGCGTGCACCGTCGTCTCGGTGGTGCCGTACATGTTGATCAGGCGTGGCTTTTCTGGATGATTTTCCAGCCACTTGCCGAGGCGATGTGGTTCCAGGGCTTCGCCTGCGAAGATCACCGTCTCGAGCTTGAGCTGACGCCCCAGCTCAGGCTGCAATGTATCGACGCTTTGCAACGCGTAGAACGCCGAAGGGGTCTGGCTCAGCACAGTGACGTGTTCAGCCACCAGCAATGCGTGAAACTCTTCCGGTGAGCGGGCCACCGATTCGGGCACAACCACAAGTCGGCCGCCGTGTAGGAGAGCACCCCAGATCTCACATACCGACACGTCGAACGCCAACGAATGCCATTGGGACCACACCTGGTCCGCCACCTTCAGCCTGGCGGCCAGCGACCCCATCAGCTGAATCACATTGTGGTGGGAGATGGCAACGCCCTTGGGCACACCTGTGGTGCCGGACGTGTAGATGAGGTAGGCGACGTCATCGGCGGCCGGCGCCTTCAGACCCGCACTCGAATAGGTGTCGATACGGGGATCGTCGACGTTGATGATCCGCAGGTCGCATGATGCCAGCCGATCGGCCAACGCTGCGGTGGTGACCGCGGCCATCGGCGCGGCGTCGCCGACCATGAATTCCATCCGGGCCGCTGGCACTGCTGGGTCGATCGGCAGATACGCCGATCCCGTCTTGAGCACGGCCAATATCGCCACGATCGCCTCAACCGACCGGGAAAACAACAGCGCCACGCGCTGCCCAGGGCCTGCCCCCTCGTCAGCCAAAAGTTGTGCCAACCTGTTGGCCGCCTCGTCGAGCTCGCGGTACGTCATGGAACGACCATCGAAGGTCAGTGCCACCGCGTCAGGCGTACGCGCCGCCTGCGCAGCGAACACCGCCGGAATCGACTCCAGCGTGCGCGCAGGTCGGGTCAGTACCTCGCGGTTTCCCCACTCGTCGAGCTGCGCGTGTTCGCCGCCCCCCAGCAGATCAATTGAAAGCAACGGCCTCGATGAACCGCCGGTCACGACCGCCGCTCCAGGTCGGCGGTGATGGCCGCCAAGACCCGTTGCATCCGGTCGACAAGTGCGTCGATTCTGGTTGCGTCAAACACGTCAGTATCGAATTCCACACGCACATTGAGCTCTGTGCCAGGCGTGGCTTGGACCGCGAGGGGATAGTGGTTGAACTCGCGGTTGGTGAACTGGGTAATCGCCAACCCGTCGTCTCCCAACGGTGTGCCCGTGTCAATCGGATAGTTTTCGAACGCAAACAGCGTATCGAACAACTGGTCGTGCCCGCTAGCACGGTGGATGTCACGCAGCGCCAAGTGCTGATGCTCGAGGGTGTCGTTGTGGGCGCTTTGCAGCTGCTCTAGCAGATCGGCGATCGTAGTCGCCGGCGTGATGTTCGCCCGCACCGGAACGGTGTTGATCAACAGCCCAACGATCGAGTCCGCGCCCGCAACCTCCGTTGGCCGACCCGAAACCGTCACGCCGAAAACGACGTCGTGCTGACCGGTGAGCCAGGTCAGCAGGAGCGCCCAAGCGCCCTCCAGAACAGTGCTGACCGTCGTGCGGTGCATCCGCGCCAACTCACCAAGGGCCTGCGTGGTCTCCTCCGGCACTATGAACGACTTGGCGCCTCTTTGCCCCATGCGCCAACCGATTTGGCGAACCAACCAGGGTGGGCGTTTCGAAACCGGCGAGCGCCTCACTCCATACCGCTAGGGCGGCGTCACGGTCCCGATCGGCCAGCCAGGTGACAAATCGGCGATACGGCGCCGCCGCAGGCAGTCGCTGCCCGTAGTAGCTGGCGAAGATCTCCTGCAGCAAAATCGACAGCGACCAGCCGTCCACCACGATGTGGTGATTGGTGAGCACGAACCGGTATTCGGTCGGTGCGGTGCGGACCAGAGCCACCCGGAAGGCTGACTGTTCGGCGAGGTCCAAGACCGCGGCACGCTCGGAAGCGCGTACACGGGCAACGTGTTCCTCGACGTCGACGCCGCCCGCGTGATCCAGCTCGGTGTACTGCCACCCCGCCACCGGCTCAGCGGGAATGATCTGCACCGGTTCGTCGAATTCTTCGCAGAATTGCGCTGCCAAGTTCGGGTGACGGTTCACCACAGTTTGCACCGCGTCATGCAGCCGATCCGGATCCACCGGCCCCGTCAGCGAGATGTCGAGCTGCACGGCGTACACGTCGCTGGAATCACCTGCGTCGCGCGCTGTGCCACTGTGAAAGAGCAGCCCCTGCTGTACGGGCGACAGCGGGAGTACGTCAGCGATCCGATATTGCCGCTCGAGCTCATCAATTTGCTCTTGGCGCAGCTTCGCGGGTGAGATGTCGGATGGGGTCAGACCGCCACCGCATTGTTGGACGTGGGCGCAGATACCCGAGAGCGCGTCAAACCACAGCTGGCTGACCCGGCTCATCTGTCCCTGATTCAGCGCCGAGCGCGCCCAGGTCCACGTCGCATGCAGGTGCGTCCCGGCCTCGCTGTCCAGAGTGGCTGAGTTGAGCTCGACTGTGTGCGCCAACGGCAGCGATACCGCGGTAGCGACCTCGCTGACCGCCGCGCCCTCGGGGTCGAGGCGCCACAGCTCGTCAGACAGGTCGATCCCGCTTCCGAGACGACCAAGGTAGTTGAAGCCGATCGTCGGATCCGCTTCGGCCACATGGCTATTCGGATTCAGATAACGCAGCAAACCGTAGGTCAACCCGTCCGGTAGAGCGTGCAACTGCTCCTTGGCATCCTTGATGACCCGCCCGAGGGCAACGTCGCCTGCGGTCACCTGCGTCCACGAAAGATCACCCACTGCCAACGACACCGGATATTTGGCGGTGAACCACCCCACCGTGCGCGACAGATCAACGTCGGGTGCCAGATCTTCACTACGGCCGTGACCCTCTACGTCGATACCGATCGGTGCTCCGCGGGCGCCCAGGAACTCCGTCCACGCCAGCCCGAACGCGATCAACAAGATGTCTTGTACGCCGGCATGGAACGCCGCGGGCACCTCACCGAGCAGCAGGCGCGTGGTTTCGTCATCCAGCGACACCGACAAGTGTCCAGAGTTGGCGTAGGTGTCCACCTCGGGCTGCACAGCCGGCAGCGCAGGGGGCACCGCCGCGACTTTCCGCCAGGTATCGGCTAGCTCTGTCGCCGCATCGGATTGTGCATGCTCGGCCAGCAGCGCCGACCAGCGCGCAAACGACGTCCCACCGACGGGCAGGGCGATCGCCTGGCCGCTCTTGTGCTGCGCCCACGCAATGTTGAGGTCCTCGAGCAGGATTCGCCATGACACCCCGTCGACGGCCAGATGGTGAATGATCAGTACCAGCTGGCGCGTCGAGGTCGCCCACAGCGCGGACAGCATCGCCCCAGCAGCCGGGTTCAACCTCAAACGTGCGGCGACGATCGCCTCGTCCGACAGGGCGTCGACTGTTTGCAAAAACTTCTGCGCATCAACGGAATTCGGCTCGGCCACCGTCAGAGACCAGCCCGCGGCTCCGTCATCGTCGACGCGCGCCCGCAACATGGCATGCCTATCTAGCAACGCCTGTAAGACCACCAGCACGTCGGCCTCGGACGCCCCAGCGGGAGCTTCCACCACGACCGTTTGATTGAACTGATCGACTGGGCCATCCATGCCCTCGAGCCACCGCATGATCGGTGTCGCGAGAACCTGACCGACACCCTCGTCGATCACACCGTCTGCACCGTCGGTCACTTCGGCCACGCGGGCCAGCTGAGAGACGGTCTGTTCGACGAAAATGTCACGCGGCCGGCACCGCACCCCAGCGGCGCGGGCCCTCGACACGACCTGCATCGACAAAATGCTGTCGCCGCCCAGTTCGAAGAACGAGTCATCGACCCCGACCCGCTCCAAACCCAGCACCTGGGCATAAATG
>NZ_MVIM01000042.1 GCF_002086795.1 Mycolicibacterium tusciae
GGCGCCAGCATCGCAACCGTCGGCGCGTCGAACACGGTGCCCACCGAAAGTCCGGTGCCCATAGCGGCATTGATCGCAGCTACCAGACGCATCGCAGAGACACTGTCACCGCCGAGGTCGAAGAACGAGTCATCGACGCCCACACGGTCCAGTCCCAAGACCCGGGCATAGATGCCGGCCAGGATCTCCTCCGCAGCATCCGTCGGAGGCCGGTACTGGCCAGAATCGAAATAGTCGGGTACCGGCAGGGCACGGGTATCGAGCTTGCCGTTGACCGTCAAAGGCAGCGCATCCAGCACGACCACTGCGCTCGGCACCATGTACGGCGGGAGCCGGTCGGTGAGTGCGGCGCGTGCACGTACGGGATCGACTGTGCTGCCTTTCAATTCGGTTACGTAGCCGACGAGACGCTTGTCGCCGGGACGGTGCTCGCGCGCGATCACCGCCGCGTGCCCGACTCCGTCGAGCCCGGCCAGTGCGGCCTGGATTTCACCGAGCTCGATCCGGTAACCGCGGATCTTGACCTGCTCATCAGCGCGACCCAGATACTCCAGCTGCCCATCGAGGCCCCACCGCACCAGGTCGCCGGTGCGATACATCCGTGTCCCCGGCTCGCCGAAGGGACACGCCACAAACCGCGCGCCGGTCAACCCGGCCCGACGGATATACCCGACACCGACGCCACGTCCGGCCACATACAACTCGCCGACAACCCCAGGCGGCACGTGACGTAACTGCTCGTCCAGCACGAACAACGCCGCGCCAGGCACCGGCGCACCGATGGGCACCCCCGACCCGGGGGTCAGCGGCGCGCTGATAGTGGCATACACCGTGGTTTCGGTCGGACCGTAACCGTTGATCATCACCCGCCCGGGCGCCCACCGATCCACCACATCGGGCGGGCAGGCCTCACCGGCCACCATCAGCGCCGCGAAGTCCAAACCCGTCGGCGAGAGCGCCGCCACAGCGGACGGGGTTTGGCTCAATACGGTGACGTGTTCGGCAATCAGTAAGGCGCGGAAGTCTTCCGGTGAGCGAGCCACAGACTCGGGAACCACCACCAACCGCCCGCCGAACAGCAGCGCACCCCAGATCTCCCAGACCGAGTAGTCGAAGGCATAGGAGTGACACTGCGTCCACACCTGCCCCGGTGCCAGTTCCAGCCCCACATCGAGTGAATCGAACAGTCGAGTCACGTTGTGATGGGTTACCGCAACACCTTTGGGCAAACCGGTGGTGCCCGATGTGTAAATGATGTGGGCGACGTCATCGGGCGCTGGCACAGGCAGTGCACTGCCTGGTTGTTCGTCAACTGCAACCTCGTTGACGTCGATCACCGACAGGTCGCATCCGGCGAACCGGTCGGCAAATGCCGTCGTGGTGATCGCGACTACCGGTCCGGCGTCCTGCGACATGAACGAGATCCGGGCCGGCGGGTGCGCGGGATCGATCGGCAGGTAGGCCGCTCCCGACTTCAACACAGCCAGAATCGCGATCACGGCTTGGGCCGAGCGTTCCAGCAGCAGTGCCACGCACCGTCCCGCGCCTGCGCCGTGCTCGGCCAGCTTGTGCGCCAACTGATTAGAGAACTCATCGAGCTCGCGATACGTCCACGAACTATCCCCGTAACTGAGTGCGACGGCATCGGGCGTGCGGCCCACCTGCGCAGCGAACGCCTCGGGAAGCGAGACCGGCGACACGGGCTCGGTGAGCGCCGCCCGGTTTCCCCACTCATCCGGGTTGGCGACCTCATCGTCGCCGAACAGATCTAGCGACGACAGCCGCCGTGATGGATTGACGGTCATGACTTCTCGGGCGCGGCCATGGCCGCGAGCGTCCGCTGGAATCGCTTGGTGAGCTGCTCGATCCTCGCCGCGTCGAACAGCTCGGTGTCGTATTCCACCCGAAGGCCCAACGCTTGTCCCGGGCGGACGACCATCGCCAGCGGGTAATGGTTGTACTCGCGGCCGCTGATCTCAGTGATGGCCAACCCGTTGTTGCGGAACAACGCCATGTCGAGCGGGTAGTTCTCGTAGACGAAGACGGTGTCAAACAGTTGTTTGTGGCCGGTGGCACGGTGGATCTCGCTCAGTGCCAAATGCTGATGCTCAAGGGTCTCGTTATGCGCACTTTGCATTTGGCCGAGCAAATCGGCGATGGTCGTGTCTTGCATGATCTGCACCCGCACCGGCACCGTGTTGATCAAGAGCCCCACCATCGAATCCGCGCCGAGCACGTCAGTGGGCCGTCCCGATACAGCGGTACCGAACACGACGTCGCGACGTCCGGTCAACCACATCAACACCTGCGCCCATGCGCCCTGCAGCACGGTGTTGACGGTGGAGTGGCATGCGCGCGCCAGCTCATTGAGCGCTCGCGTCGTTTCCTCGGACACCCGAACCGAAGTGGTCGCCCGCGGCCCTAGACCCGCCCGGCCCGGCGGACTTACCAGTGTGGGAATCTCAAACCCGGCGAGCACCTTTTGCCAGGCCGCCCGAGCCGATGGAATATCTCGATCGTCCAGCCAACCGAGGAACCTGCGGTACGAGGCGGCCGCTCGTAGCCGGTGTCGGTAATAGCCGGCGAATATCTCCTGCAGCAGGATCGGCAACGACCAGCCGTCGAGCACGATGTGGTGGTTGGTCAGCACGATCCTTTGCCGATTTCTCGCGGTGCGGATCAGTGCCACCCGAAAGGCCGGTGGGTTGGCGAGGTCGCAGACTGCTGCGCGTTCGGCGGCGCACAGCCGTTGGATCTGTTCGTCGACTTCGGCATCGAGGCCGATGTCATTCAGCTCGACATAACCCCAGGGCGCAACGGGATCAGCCGCGATGATCTGCACCGGCTCGTGGACGAGATCGCCCATCACCGCGTGTTCGGCGGCGCGAGGCTGCTTGATCTGCTCATCGGACGACGGTCCGCTACCACTCAGGTCGAGATACGTCCACGCTGCCGTGGGATGAGCCGGGATGACCTGTACCGGTTGGTCGAATTGTCCGCAGAAGTGGGCGGCCAGGTTGGGGTGACGTTCGACCACCGCCTGTACGGCGTCGCGCAGGCGGTGGGGATCCAGCGATCCGGTGACGGTGATGTCCAGCTGCATCGCATACACATCGCTGGCGCCCTGCATCGTGGTGGCGTGAAAGAGCAATCCTTGCTGTAACGAGGTGAGCGGCAGGATATCCGCGATCTGGCGTTGCTTGAGCAGCCCGTCGATCTCCGGTTGGGTCAACCGGGCGGGGAAGATATCCGAAGGCGTCAGCCCACCGCCACCGTCTCGGACGTGGGCGCAGATGCCGGTCAGGGCGTCAAACCAGAGTTGGCTCAGCCGGGCGATCTGTGTGTCATCCACCACCGATTGCGCCCAAGTCCAGTTGGCGCGCAGATTGGGACCATCCTCGGAATCGAGGGTGGCCGCGTTGAGTTCCACAGAGTGGGCCAAAGGCATGGGCACCGCCGCGACAGCGTCGGCGACCGACCATCCGTCTTCGCAAATTCGCCACATGTCGTCGGGCATCGCGTCAGCGGCCGCGACAAGCCGTCCGAGGTAATTGAATCCGATCGACGGATCGGACTCGGTCCTATCGGAGTCGGAGTTGAGGATGTCGGTGTTGAGGTAGCGCAACAGTCCGTAGGTCAGGCCGTCCGGCAGAGCACGCAGCTGTTCCTTGACGTCTTTGATCACCGCACCGAGTTCTGCTGCCCCGGCGACCACCTGCGCCCAGCGGAGCCCACCGACGGTAAACGAGACTGGGTACTTGGCGGTGAACCATCCCACTGTGCGCGACAAGTCGATGTCGGGGCCTAGATCTTCTTCGCGGCCGTGACTTTCGACATCGATACCGATCGGCACGGCACAGGTGCCCCGGAATTCGTTCCAGGCCAGGCCGAATGCGATGAGCAGGATGTCGTGCGTGCGGACGTGGAAGGCAGCGGGCACTTCACTCAGTAGCAGGCGCGTCGTCTCGGTGTCCAGTGACAGCGACAGGTGCCCGGCGCTGGCGTATGTGTCCACGTCAGACTGCACGGCCGGTAGCGCGATCGGGGCCGCGGTGACCTGCCGCCAGGAATCGGCTGTCTCCACCACCGCGGGGGTGTGGGCATGCTCCGCCAGCAAGGCGGCCCACCGGGCAAACGATGTTCCTGTCATCTGCAACGCGATCGGCTGCCCGCTGCGGTGCTGGACCCAGGCGATGTTGAGGTCCTCCAACAGGATTCGCCACGACACCGCATCAACGGCAAGATGGTGGACGATCAACGCCAACTGACCCGTGTCGGCCACCCATAGCGCGCTGAACACTGCCCCCGCAGCCGGGTTCAACCGCGACCGGGCCGCCACCAACGCATCAGCGGTCAACTCGTCGACAGTGTGCAGGCAGGCACCAGCATCGATCGCACCGGCCTCGGGCACCTGCAACACCCATCCCCCGGCGATGTTATCGGCGCGCAGGCGCAGCATCGGATGCCGATCCACCAGCGCCTGCAGGACCGCGACCACATCGGATTCGGTTGCACCGGTGGCGCTCTGCAACAACACCGTCTGGTTGAACTGGTCGACCGGCCCGTCCACGGTGTGCAGCCACCGCATGATCGGAGTCGCCACCACCGGTCCGACGCCCTCGTCCACCACCCCCGCCGCACCGCCGGCCACCCCGGCCACCCGAGCCAGCCGAGCCACGGACTGCTCGACGAAAATGTCGCGCGGGCGACACAACAGACCCGCCGCCCGGGCCCGCGCCACCACCTGCATCGACAAGATGCTGTCGCCACCGAGATCGAAGAAGGAGTCATCGACACCCACGCGGTCGAGACCGAGGACTTGGGCGTAGATCCCGGCCAGGATCTCCTCTACCGCATCGGTCGGCGCACGATAATCGCCGTCGTCGAACTTGGGGGCGGGCAGGGCGCGAGTGTCGAGTTTGCCGCTGACCGTCAATGGCAGCGCGTCCAGCGGGATGACCGCGCCAGGCACCATGTACGACGGGAGCCGCTCGGCAAGCGCTGGGCGAAGTTCGGCGGGGTCGGCCGTGCCGGTGACATACCCGACGAGGCGCTTGTTGCCGGGAATGTCTTCGCGTGCGATGACCACCGCCTGCTCGACACCGTCCAAACTCGCCAGTGCCGCCTGAATCTCGCCGAGTTCGACACGATACCCGCGGATCTTGACCTGCTCGTCAGCTCGCCCCAGATATTGCAGCTGCCCATCGGCGTCCCACCGGACCAGATCTCCAGTCCGATACATCCGCGCGCCCCAACCCCCAAAAGGACACGCGACGAACCGGGATCCGGTCAATCCGGTGCGGCCGACATACCCAACGCCAACGCCGCGACCGGCGACGTACAACTCACCGATCACCCCCGCCGGCACCGGGCGCAACCATTCGTCGAGTACGAACAACGCCGCGCCTGACACCGGCGCACCGATCGGCACCACCCCCACCCCGGCTGTCAGCGGAGCACTCATCGAGGCATACACCGTGGCCTCGGTCGGGCCGTAGGCGTTGATCAACACCCGGCCCGGAGCCCACCGATCGACGACCTCGGGTGGGCATGCCTCGCCTCCGAGTAGCACCGCCACCGACTCCAAGCCCTCAGACGACAGCACACCCACGGCCGACGGGGTCTGGGTGAGCACGGTCACTCGCTCGGCAACCAGCAGGTCGTGGAATTCGTCCGGCGAGCCTGTCACGGACTCGGACACAACCAGCAGTCGCCCTCCGCCGAGCAGCGCGGCCCAGATCTCCCACACTGAGAAGTCGAACGCATAGGAATGACACTGCGTCCACACTTGCTCGGCGGGTAGGTGTGCGGGAGTCGACTCCGCCAAATGACTCGTCAGGTTGGCGTGAGTTATGGCGACACCCTTCGGCGCACCGGTCGTGCCCGATGTGTAGATGAGGTAGGCGATGTCATCGGCCGTCGGCGTCGGCAACGGCGTGTCCGGGTGATCGGCCACTGCCGGATCGTCGATATCAACGACGTTCACCCCTGATCCGTCAAACCGCGCACGCAGGGCCATTTTGGTGATGACCGCTACCGGTGAGGCATCGTCGATCATGAACCCGATGCGGGCATCCGGCAGGACGGGGTCGATCGCCAGGTAGGCCGCACCCGCTTTGAGTACTGCCAGCATCGCGACGATCGCCTCGGCGGAACGCTCCAGCAGCAACGCCACACAATGGCCCGGTCCCGCCCCCCGCGCTACCAACGTGTGCGCCAACCGATTCGACGCCTCATCAACCTTGCGATAGGTCCACGAACGCTGTCCGCAGGTGATGGCCACCTCGTCTGGGCGATTCACCACGTGTTCGGCGAACAACTCCGGAACCGTTACGCCGACCGCTACGGTCTCGGTCAGCACCGCTCGATTACCCACCACGTCGAGCAGGGCGCGATCATCGCCATCGAGCACCTCCAGCGACGACAGTTTCTGCGTGGGATCCGCGGCCATCGCCGCCACGACCCGCCTCAGCCGTTCGATGAAAGCCTCGATTGTCGCGGCGTCGAACACGTCGGTGCGGTACTCGACGGTCCCGTCGATCCCGGCGGGCTCACCGGCGTCGGTGAAATGCTCGGACAGCGAGAACGTCAGATCCATTCGCGCCGTTCGCGTATCGACAGGCATCTGGGTGACTTGCAGATCACCTAACGTCAGTCCTGCGGTCGGCTCACCGTTCGGCTGCCAGGCCAACGCGACCTGGACGAGTGGATGATGGGACATGCTGCGGGTGGGATTGAGCCGCTCGACGAGTACCTCGAACGGCACGTCTTGATGTTCGAAGGCGGCAAGGCTGCGCTGGCGCACCTGAGCCAGCAACTCAGCGACGGTGGGATCGCCGGCAAGATCGACACGCAACACCAACGTATTGACGAAGAACCCGATCAACTCGTCGAGCGCAGGATCATTGCGCCCGGCGATCGGAAATCCCACTGCCACATCGCTGACGGCGCTAAGCCTCGACAACAACACCGCCAATGCGGCCTGCATGACCATGAAGTTGGTTGCGTTGTGTTCGCGGGCTACCTCACGCACCCGCTGCTGCAACTCCGCGGG
>NZ_MVIM01000043.1 GCF_002086795.1 Mycolicibacterium tusciae
GGCATGTTGTAGACCGGCGACGGCCCATGCAACTGATCGATGAACCACAACCGGCTCTGCGCAAACGACAACGGAACAGCTACTGGGCGCTCACGGGTCGTCAACGGCTCCAGCCCGTCACCCTCGTCACCGATACGCGGAGCCAACTGAGCGACCGTTGGCGCCTCGAACAACACGCGCACCGAAAGCGCGGCATTCAGCGACTTATTCACCGCGGCGACCACCCGCATCGCCGAAATGCTGTCGCCGCCCAGTTCGAAGAACGAGTCATCAACCCCGACCCGCTCCACACCCAGCACCTGGGCGAAGATTCCGACCAGAATCTCCTCCGCCGCGGAGGCCGGCGGTCGGTGAATGCCTGCGGAGTACTCCGGCGCCGGCAGCGCGCGGGTGTCGAGTTTGCCGTTGACCGTCAACGGCAGCGCATCAATGGCCACCACCGCCGCGGGAACCATGTACGCAGGCAACCGCTCGGCCAACGCCGCACGCATCCCGGCCACATCAGCAGTCCCGGTCACATAACCCACCAGGCGTTTATCACCGGGACGGTCCTCGCGGGCGATCACCACCGCCTGCTCCACCCCATCCAGCGCGGCCAACGCCGCCTGAACCTCACCCAACTCGATGCGATACCCACGGATCTTCACCTGCTCATCAGCACGACCCAGATACCGCAACTGCCCATCAGCACCCCAACACACCAAATCCCCGGTGCGATACATCCGAGCCCCAAGCCCGCCGAACGGACACGCCACAAACCGCGACGACGTCAACCCCGCCCGGCCCACATACCCGACCGCCACACCGCGACCCGCGACATACAACTCACCGACCACCCCGGCTGGCACCGGACGCAACCGGTTGTCCAAGACAAACAACGCCGCTTTGCGCACTGGCGATCCGATCGGCACCACACCCGAACCCGCAGCCAACGGCGCACTGATCGCCACACACATCGTCGTCTCGGTCGGACCGTAGGCGTTGATCATCACCCGACCCGGCGCCCACCGATCCACCACCTCGGCCGGACACGCCTCACCAGCCACCACCAACGCCGTGGTTTCCAAGCCGTGGGACGAGATCGCCGCCAGCGCTGAGGGGGTCTGGGTGAGTACGCTGACCTGTTCGCGAATCAACAGTTCGTGCAGATGTTCTGGTGAGCGGACGACATTTTCGGGCACTACTACCAGTCGCCCACCACGCAGTAACGGACCGAAGATCTCCCAAACCGAAACGTCGAACGTCAAGGAGTGGCACTGCGACCACACACCGGCCGACGGGAGGCCGGCGTCCAGTGACTCCAGCAACTGCGTCACATTGCGGTGGGTAACCGCCACACCCTTGGGCACACCCGTCGTGCCCGACGTATAGATCAGGTAGGCAAGGTCTTCAGGGGTCGGTGCCCGTAGATCGCTGGCGGGGTAAGTCTCGATGACGGGGTCTTCGACATCGATGACGGGCGGGCCCTGCCCCTCCAGCCGGGGAGCCAGCGTTGCAGTGGTGATTGCGGCGATCGGCGCGGCGTCGCCGAGAATGAACTCCACCCTTGAAGACGGGTGCGCCGGATCTAGTGGTACGTAGGCCGCCCCAGTCTTGAGTGTTGCCAAAATCGCTACAACGGCCTGCGCTGAGCGCTCAGCCAGCACCGCAACACACGAACCCGGGCCCGCCCCGCGATCGACCAGTGCATGTGCCAACCGATTCGAAGCCTCATCGAGCTCGCGATAGGTCATCGAACGAGCGCCGAATGTCAACGCTGCTGCATCCGGGGTATCCGCCACGTGCGTGGCGAACAATGCCGGAATCGACACCGGGGCAGGCACTTCCGCAGTCAATACCGCGCGATTACCCCACCCGTCCAACCGGGCATACTCACTCGCCTCGAGCACATCCACCGACGACACGCGCCGAGCCGGATCGGCGACCATCGAATCAAGCACGCGCCGCAGCCGCTCGATCAGGGCCTCGATGCTGGCCGCGTCGAACACATCCGTGCGGAACTGCACGCTCCCACCGATTCCCGCAGGCTCACCGTCCGGGTTCCAGCGTTCAGCCAATGAAAACGCCAGATCCAAGCGGGCAGTGTGAAGGTCGACCGGCAGCGACGCGACCTCTAGCTCGCCCAAGGTAAGTCCAGCGACCGGATCATCGTCCTGCTGGTTCTGCCAGGCGAGCATCACCTGAACGAGTGGGTGGTGGGCCAGTGATCGGGTCGGATTGAGTCGCTCGACGAGCACCTCGAAGGGCACGTCCTGATGCTCGTATGCGGCCAGACTACGGTGACGCACTTGGGCGAACAGGTCGGCCACGGTGGGATCACCCGCCAAGTCGACTCGCAGCACCAACGTGTTGACAAAGAACCCGACGAGATCGTCGAGCGCGGGATCACGCCGCCCGGCAATCGGGAAACCGACCGCGACATCGGTGCTGGAACTGTGTGCCGCAAGCAGAACCGCGAGGGCGGCTTGAACCACCATGAAACTGGTCGCACCGTGCTCGCGAGCCACCGCGCTCACCCGCTGCTGCAGCTCGGCCGACCAGTCAACGGTCACAGCGGCCCCGCGTTGATCGGCGACGGGCGGGTACGGTCGATCCGTCGGCAGTTGCAGTCGCTCGGGCATTCCTGCCAGCGCGCCCTGCCAATACTCCAGCTGCGCGGCGATGCGGCTGTGGTCATCACTGAAATCACCGAGCTGCGCGCGCTGCCACAGCGTGTAATCGGCATACTGCACCGCCAACGGCGCCCAATCCGGCGCCGCACCTGCAGACCGGCTGGCAAAGGCCACACTCAAATCGCGCACCAGTGGCGCCAGCGAAACACCGTCGGCTGCGATGTGGTGCACCACTGCCACGAGTATGTGTTCATCGGCGGTGACGCGAAAAAGCGTGGCCCGCAGGGGGATTTCGGCGGCTAGGTCTATCGGGCGCTGCGCGGTGTTCGCGACCCCTTCCTCCAACTCAGAAGTCGACCAACCGGTCGCATCGACGATCCGCCACCCCAAGTCGGCACTTTCGGCAGGCACCACCAACTGATGAGGCATCCCGTCAACCGACGGGAACATCGTTCGCAAGCTCTCGTGACGGCCCACCAGGTCGGCCAGGGCCGCGCCCAACGCCTCAACGTCGAGATGTCCCCGTAACCGCAGTGCCACCGCCAGGTTGTAGACCGCTGATGGTCCCTGCAACTGATCCAGGAACCAGAGCCGAGTCTGGGCAAAGGACAACGGAATTACCGAGGGCCGCTCACCTGCCCGCAGCGGTTCGAGCCCACCACCGCCGGCCCCGACAAGCGGCGCCAACCGAGCGACCGTGGGCGCCTCGAACACCGTGCGCACCGGCAGAGCGACATCAAGAGCGGTGTTGATCGCCGCGATAAGCCGCATCGCGGACAACGAGTCGCCGCCGAGTTCGAAGAATGATTCGTCGACCCCGACGCGCTCTAGTCCGAGGACTTGGGCGTAGATACCGGCCAG
>NZ_MVIM01000044.1 GCF_002086795.1 Mycolicibacterium tusciae
TAATTTGTGTTCGGCGGTGTCCTACTTTTCCACCCGGGTTGGGTAGTATCATCGGCGCTGGCAGGCTTAGCTTCCGGGTTCGGGATGGGTCCGGGCGTTTCCCTGCCGCTATTGACCGCCGTAACTTTATTCACTCTTTTTTGAGTGCCCCATCTGGTGGTGGGGAAGTGTTATTGGTGGTGGGGTGTGAATGCTTGTTGTGCATTCGTGGATGTGTGGTTGCGAGTGTGTGTAAGTTTTCGGCCGGTTAGTGCCAGTTCCCTGAACACATTGCTGTGCGTGTAGGTCTGGTCTATTGATCCCGTGGTCTGCGGGGGGCCTTATCCCACTTGATGGGTGAGAAGCCTGGTCTTGGAGGGGGTTTCCCGCTTAGATGCTTTCAGCGGTTATCCTGTCCGAACGTGGCTATCCAGCGGTGCCCCTGGTGGGACAACTGGTGGACCAGAGGTTCGTCCGTCCCGGTCCTCTCGTACTAGGGACAGGTTTCCTCAAGCTTCTGACGCGCGCGGCGGATAGAGACCGAACTGTCTCACGACGTTCTAAACCCAGCTCGCGTGCCGCTTTAATGGGCGAACAGCCCAACCCTTGGGACCTGCTCCAGCCCCAGGATGCGACGAGCCGACATCGAGGTGCCAAACCATCCCGTCGATATGGACTCTTGGGGAAGATCAGCCTGTTATCCCCGGGGTACCTTTTATCCGTTGAGCGACACCCCTTCCACTCGGGGGTGCCGGATCACTAGTCCCGACTTTCGTCCCTGCTTGACATGTAGGTCTCGCAGTCAAGCTCCCTTGTGCACTTACACTCAACACCTGATTGCCGTCCAGGTTGAGGGAACCTTTGGGCGCCTCCGTTACATTTTAGGAGGCAACCGCCCCAGTTAAACTACCCACCAGGCACTGTCCCTGAACCGGATATACGGTTCGAGGTTAGAGGCCCAATACGATCAGAGTGGTATTTCAACAACGACTCCACACACACTGGCGTGCGTGTTTCACAGTCTCCCACCTATCCTACACAAACCGTATCGAGCACCAATACCAAGTTGTAGTGAAGGTCCCGGGGTCTTTTCGTCCTGCCGCGCGTAACGAGCATCTTTACTCGTAATGCAATTTCGCCGAGTCTATGGTTGAGACAGCTGAGAAGTCGTTACGCCATTCGTGCAGGTCGGAACTTACCCGACAAGGAATTTCGCTACCTTAGGATGGTTATAGTTACCACCGCCGTTTACTGGGGCTTAAATTCTCCGCTTCACCCCGAGGGGTTAACGGGTCCTCTTAACCTTCCAGCACCGGGCAGGCGTCAGTCCGTATACATCGTCTTGCGACTTCGCACGGACCTGTGTTTTTAGTAAACAGTCGCTTCTCACTGGTTTGTGCCACCCCCTCCCGCTGCCGGCCGCTAGTGCCTTGACGGTGTGGGGGTCCCCCTTCTCCCGAAGTTACGGGGGCATTTTGCCGAGTTCCTTAACCATAGTTCACTCGTACGCCTTGGTATTCTCTACCTGACCACCTGTGTTGGTTTGGGGTACGGGCCGTGTATACGCTCGCTAGAGGCTTTTCTCGACAGCATAGGATCACCGAATTCGCCTCACTCGGCTATGCATCACCTCTCAGGGAATACGACATCCGGATTTGCCTAGATGTCCCCCTACGGGTTTGCCCCAGTATTACCACTGACTGGTACGGCTGCCTTCCTGCGTCACCCCATCGCTTGACTACTACCACCGAAGGTTCCACGCAGCACCAGAAACCCGCACACCCGAAGGTGATTGGTGATTCCAGATTTGGGTGGTTAGTACCGGTGATTCATCAGGGACGCTCATACACGGGTACGGGAATATCAACCCGTTGTCCATCGACTACGCCTGTCGGCCTCGCCTTAGGTCCCGACTCACCCTGGGCGGACTGGCCTGGCCCAGGAACCCTTGGTCTTTCGGCGGGCAAGGTTCTCACTTGCCTTATCGCTACTCATGCCTGCATTCTCACTCCCACACCCTCCACCACAAGATCACTCTGTGGCTTCACCGGATGCAGGACGCTCCCCTACCCAACGTCACCCCGAAAAGGGATGGTCGTTGCCGCGGCTTCGGCGGTGTGCTTGAGCCCCGCTACATTATCGGCGCACAATCACTTGACCAGTGAGCTATTACGCACTCTTTCAAGGGTGGCTGCTTCTAAGCCAACCTCCTGGTTGTCTTCGCGACTGCACATCCTTTTCCACTTAGCACACGCTTAGGGGCCTTAGCCGGCGATCTGGGCTGTTTCCCTCTCGACGCACGGAGCTTATCCCCCGCCGTCTCACTGCCACACTCTTTGACTTGTCGGCATTCGGAGTTTGGCTGACGTCAGTAACCTAGTAGGGCCCATCGGCCATCCAGTAGCTCTACCTCCAACAAGAAACGTGTAACGCTGCACCTAAATGCATTTCGGGGAGAACCAGCTATCACGGAGTTTGATTGGCCTTTCACCCCTACCCACAACTCATCCCCTCAGTCTTCAACCTAAGTGGGTTCGGGCCTCCACAACATCTTACTGCTGCTTCACCCTGGCCATGGGTAGATCACTCCGCTTCGGGTCCAGAACACACCACTACACCAACCACTATTGATTGGATACGCCCTATTCAGACTCGCTTTCGCTGCGGCTACCCCACCCGGGTTAACCTCGCGACATGTCCCTGACTCGCAGGCTCATTCTTCAAAAGGCACGCCATCACCCCACGACAAAGTCGAAGGCTCTGACGGATTGTAGGCACACGGTTTCAGGTACTCTTTCACTCCCCTCCCGGGGTACTTTTCACCATTCCCTCACGGTACTAATCCGCTATCGGTCACTGGGAAGTATTCAGGCTTACCGGGTGGTCCCGGCAGATTCACAGCAGATTCCACGGGCCCGCTGCTACTCGGGGACAGTTCCACGAAAGCCATCAAGTTTTCGGTTACGGGGCTCTCACCCTCTACGACAGGCCATCCCAGACCACTTCACCTAACCCAATGGTTTATCACTTTCGCCCTGGCCGGCGGACCAGAGAAGAAACGCCCCACAACACCGCACACACAACCCCCGCCGGGTATCACATGCACACGGTTTAGCCATCCTCCGCTTTCGCTCGCCACTACTCACGGAATCACACTTGTTTTCTCTTCCTACGGGTACTGAGATGTTTCACTTCCCCGCGTTCCCCCCTGACACCTATGTATTCAGTGCCAGGTGACACGACATCACTCGTGCCGGGTTTCCCCATTCGGACATCCTCGGATCAACGCTCGGTTGACAGCTCCCCGAGGCATAACGCAGCCTCCCACGTCCTTCATCGGCTCCCAGTGCCAAGGCATCCACCATGCGCCCTTAAACACTTACAACACAAAACAGTTAAAAATTCTCGGAAGAATCAAAAATTGCATTATCAA
>NZ_MVIM01000045.1 GCF_002086795.1 Mycolicibacterium tusciae
TACGGTCCGGCGTTCAGTGGTTTAGGTGTGGTGCGTATCGGCGCGGGGGAAACCCGAACGGTGCTGGCCGAGGTGGCGCTACCTCGGGATCTACGCTCGCAGCAAGATGCTTACGTTGTCCACCCGGCGCTGCTGGATGCGTGTTTTCAATCCGTCGCTGCCCATCCCGACGTCCAGGCCCTTGGCGGGGAATTGCTGGCATTGCCGTTGGGTGTGCGTCGCCTGCGCGCCTATGGGGTGGGCCATGGCGCGCACTACTGCTACACACGGGTGACCAAGTCCGACTCCTCTGGAGTCGAGGCCGACCTGGATGTGCTCGACGAACACGGAACGGTTCTTCTCGCGGTGCAGGGGCTGCGACTGGGCACCGGCGAATCGGAAGATGACCACCAGGATCGGATACTGGGCCAGCGGCTGCTGACCATTGAATGGCGGCAGCGCCAGGTGCCGGACGTCGCGCAGGCTGACTCCGGAAACTGGTTGCTGATCACCGCTGTTGACGCCGATGTGTCGACTACGGCGCTGATCGATGTCCTCAAACGGCATGGTGCGCAGTGCACCACGATGTGCTGGCCGCCGGCTGCCGACGGCACCACAAAAGCGGCAGAACTTCGAGATCATTTGCGTGCCGGTGGATTCACCCGAGCGGTCGTCCTGGCGGGGCGCAGCAGCGGCGGTGCGAATGACCAATCCCCGCAACTGGGACGAGAGTACGTAAAGCTTCTGACGTATTTCACTCGCGAATTGTCAGAGATGCCTGCCGGATGGCCTCGTCTGTATGTCGTGACCCGTAATGCCCAGACCGTCGCTGATGGTGATGTGCCAAATTTGGAACAGGCCGGGCTGCGCGGCTTGACACGGGTGATCGGCGTCGAGCATCCGCAATTGCATGCGGTCCAGATCGATCTGGACGAAGCCACCGATGCCGAGCTGTTGGCGCGGCAGCTGCTCAGCGGTTCCGATGAAGACGAGACAGCCTGGCGAAACGGCGAATGGTACGTCGCGCGCCTGTCGCCCACTCCATTGCGACCGGACGAGCGACGGACCACTGCCGTCGACCATGAGCGCGATGGGATGCGTCTGCAGATCCGTACTCCCGGTGACTTGGAGACGTTGGAACTCGTTGCCTGCGAACGTGTTCCGCCGGGTCCAGGGCAGATCGAAGTGGCGGTCACCGCATCCAGTATCAATTTTGCAGACGTACTGGTGGCCTTCGGCCGTTATCCCGCCTTCGAGGGGCGGCTGCCGGAGTTGGGAACTGATTTCGCCGGGGTGGTGACCGCGGTCGGACCCGGCGTGGGCGATCATCAGGTGGGCGATCATGTCGCCGGATTGTGCGCCGACGGCTGTTGGGGCACATTCCTCACTTGCGATGCGCGTCTGGCTGTCACGCTGCCGGCCGGACTTTCCGGCGGGCAGGCTGCTGCGGTGACCACCGCGCACGCCACCGCCTACCACGGCCTACACGATCTGGCGCACATCGCAAGCGGCGACAAGATATTGATCCACTCCGCGACCGGTGGTGTCGGGCAGGCGGCAATCGCCATCGCGCGTGCCGCGGGAGCTGAGATCTTCGCCACCGCCGGCAGCCCGCAGCGTCGGCAGATATTGCGCGACATGGGTATTGAGCATGTATACGATTCGCGCAGCATCGCGTTCGCCGAGGAAATCCGCCGTGACACAGCGGGGTATGGCGTTGACATCGTGCTCAATTCGGTCACCGGCGCCGCCCAGCGCGCGGGCATCGAGTTGCTGGCGCTCGGTGGACGTTTCGTCGAGATCGGCAAGAGCGACATATACGGCGACACCCGGTTGGGACTGCTCCCGTTCCGGCGCAACCTTGCGTTCTACGGCGTCGACCTCGGGTTGCTGTCCTACGGCCATCTCGAGCGGCTACGCAATCTGCTGAACACGGTTTATCGGCTCACCGCCGAAGGTGTACTGCCGATGCCGGAAAGCACGCACTACCCGATTGCTGACGCCGCGACCGCTATTCGGCTGATGAGCGGGGCGCAGCACATCGGCAAGCTGGTGCTCGATATCCCGCGCAGCGGGTCCAGCCGTGTGATCGTGCCGCCGTCGCGGGTGCCGGTATTCCGCGGCGATGGCGCCTACATCGTCAGCGGCGGGTTGGGCGGCCTGGGGCTGTTCGTGGCCGAGAAGATGGCCGCGGCCGGGTGCGGGCGCATCGTGCTGTCGTCACGCTCACAGCCGACACCGGAGGCGATGCAGACCATCGAGGGCATCCGCGCCACGGGTGCCGACGTCGTGGTGGAGTGTGGCGATATCGCCCAACCCGAGACGGCGGCCCGGTTGGTTGCAGTGGCGACCGCAACCGGACTTTCGGTGCGCGGTGTGCTGCACCTGGCGGCGGTGGTCGAGGATGCCACCCTGGCCAACATCACCGATGAGCTCATCGAACGTGACTGGGCGCCGAAAGTGTATGGGGCATGGAACCTGCACACTGCAAGCGCCGGCCAGTCGTTGGACTGGTTCTGTTCGTTCTCCTCGGCGGCCGCGCTGGTGGGTTCGCCCGGCCAGGGCGCCTATGCCGCGGCCAACAGCTGGCTGGACGCCTTCACGCTGTGGCGCCGGGCCCAAGGACTTCCGGCCACCGCGATTGCCTGGGGAGCCTGGGGGCAGATAGGACGCGGCACTGTCCTGGCGGAGGGCGCCGATGCGGCTATCGCACCCGAGGAGGGCGTTCACGCATTGGAAGCGCTGCTGCGCCACGACCGCGCCTACACCGGTTATGCGCCCTTCATGGGTACCCCGTGGTTGAGCGCCTTCGCCCAGCGCAGTCCCTTCGCCGAGGCGTTTCGCTCCACCGGGCAAAACCCAACCGGCACAAGCAGACTGCGAGCCGAGCTCGCAGAGCTGCCCCAAGACGAGTGGCCCACCCGGCTGCGGCGCCTCATCTCCGACCAGGTCAGCCTGATCCTGCGGCGCAGCGTCGATCCCGACCGGCCGCTCGCCGAGTACGGCGTCGACTCACTGGGCGCCCTCGAACTACGCACCCGCATCGAGACCGAAACCGGCATACG
>NZ_MVIM01000046.1 GCF_002086795.1 Mycolicibacterium tusciae
TCGCCGCCGAGTTCGAAGAATGATTCGTCGACCCCGACGCGCTCTAGTCCGAGGACTTGGGCGTAGATACCGGCCAGGATTTCCTCGGTGGAGTTGCCTGGGGCGCGGTAGTGATCGACTTCTTGGTATTCCGGTGCCGGCAGGGCGCGGGTGTCGAGTTTTCCGTTGACCGTCAGGGGCAGGGCATCGATGGCCACCACCGCGGCGGGAACCATGTAGGCCGGCAGGCGCTCGGCGAGCTTGGCGCGGGTAGCCGACGCTTCTGCGGTGCCGGTGATGTAGCCGACCAGCCGCTTGTCGCCGGGGCGGTCCTCGCGGGCGATGACGACCGCTTGTTTCACCCCGTCAATGACCGCCAGCGCGGCCTGCACCTCACCGAGCTCAATGCGGTAACCGCGGATCTTGACCTGCTCGTCAGCGCGTCCAAGGTATTGCAGCTGTCCATCCGCGCTCCAGGACGCCAGGTCTCCGGTGCGATACATCCGAGCCCCGGCCCCACCGAACGGACACGCCACAAACCGCGTCGCCGTCAAATCCGACCGACGCAAATACCCACACGCCAGCCCCGCGCCCGACACATACAACTCACCGATCACCCCGACCGGCACCGGACGCAACCACTTGTCCAACACGAAAAACCCGAGATGGGTCAACGGCACCCCGATCGGGCTGACCCTGCTGTCCACATCACCGGCGACGATCTCACGGAACGACGCATGCACCGTCGTCTCGGTGATGCCATACATGTTGACCATCCGCGGCAACCCCGGATGGTGCTCAAACCAACCCCGAAGACGTTGAGGCTCAAGGGCTTCGCCACCGAACACCACCGTCTGCAGGCTCAGACGACTCCCCCGCTCGGGGGCCAACGCATCAACAGTCTGCAACGCATAAAACGCCGACGGTGTCTGACTCAACACACTGACCTGCTCGTCAACCAGCAACGCGTGCAACTCTTCTGGTGAGCGCACGACCGCATCGGGCACCACCACCAGCCGCCCACCATGCAGCAACGCCCCGAAGATCTCCCACACCGAGTAGTCGAAAGCCAGCGAATGACACTGCGTCCACACCTGCCCCGCCGACAAATCCAAATCGCCGTCCAACACCTCCAGCAACCGGACCACATTGCGATGGGTGACGGCCACCCCCTTGGGCACACCGGTAGTACCCGAGGTGTAAATGATGTAGGCGATCTCATCAGGCGCCGGCACCGCCAAACCCGCACCCGGATAGGTCTTGATCCGGGGATCCTCGAGATCAATGATTGCCAGACCTGACCCGCCCAGCCGATCGGCCAACGCGGCGGTGGTCAACGCCGCGATCGGCGCGGCATCACCGAGCATGAACTCCATCCGCGCCGACGGATGCGCAGGATCCATCGGCAAATACGCCGCCCCCGTCTTGAGCACCGCCATGATCGCCACGACCGCCTCAGCCGACCGCGGAACCAACACCGCCACACACCGACCCGGACCAGCCCCGTGCTCAACCAACACATGGGCCAACCGATTCGCCGCCTCATCCAGCTCGCGATACGTCATCGCGCCACCATCAAAGGTCAACGCCACCGCCCCCGGCGTCTGCGCCGCCTGCATCCCGAACACCGCCGGAATCGACACCACAGCCGACCCCGGCCGCGTCAACACCGCCCGATTACCCCACTGCTGCAGACGCACATGCTCACCGGCGTCGAGCACATCCACCGACGACAACCGCCGAGCCGGATCAACGGTCATCGCCACCAACACCCGATGCAACCGCTCGATCAACACCTCAACACTGGCCGCATCGAACACATCGGTACGGAACTCCACCCCGCCACCGATACCCGCAGGCTCACCGGTCTCGGTCCAACGCTCAGCCAACGAAAACGACAAATCCATCCGCGCGGTATGCGTGTCCGCCGCCAACGGCGTCGCCCCGACGTCACCCAACGCCAACCCCGCGGAGGGATCGTCGTCCTGCCAGGCCAACATCACCTGCACCACCGGATGATGGGCCAATGATCGGCTCGGGTTGAGCCGTTCCACCAACACCTCGAACGGCACATCCTGATGCTCATAGGCCGCCAGGCTGCGCTGACGCACCTGAGCCAACACCTCAGCGACGGTCGGATCACCGGCCAGATCGACCCGCAACACCAACGTATTGACGAAGAAACCGATCAACTCATCGAGTGCCGGGTCGCCGCGTCCGGCGATCGGGAAGCCCACCGCCACATCCGAACTGGCGCTGACCTTGGACAGCAGCACCGCCAACGCCGCCTGCACCACCATGAAACTGGTCGCATTGTGCTCACGCGCCACCCGGGCGACGTGCTGCTGCAACTCCGCGGGCCAGTCCACCACCACATTCGCCCCGCGGTAATCGGCCTCCGCGGGATACGGCCGATCCGTAGGCAACTGCAACCGCTCCGGCAGCCCCGCCAGCGCGCTCTCCCAGTAACTCAACTGGCCCGCGATGCGGCTCTGACTGTCATCAAGGTCGCCGAGTTGCGCACGCTGCCACAACGTGTAATCGACATACTGCACCGGCAACGGCGCCCACCCCGGCGCCTGCCCCACACACCGGCTGGCATACGCCACACCCAAATCCCGCACCAACGGAGTGATCGACCACCCATCAGCAGCGATATGGTGGGCCGCCGCGACCAGCACGTGCTCATCTTCTGCAACAGTGAAAAGCTTTGCTCGTAAAGGAATCTGGGTCGCCAGGTCGAACGGGTGGCGCACCACCGCGCCGATGGCCTCCTCCAGCCGGCCCGAAGACCAGCCGATGGCATCAACGACCTCCCAGCCGAAATCGGCCCCCTCCACCGGCACCACCACCTGCTGGGGAACCCCCTCAGGCGCGGCGAACAACGTGCGCAAACTCTCATGACGGCCCACCACATCACCCAGCGCCGCCCCCAACGCCCCGACATCCAGCCGCCCACTGAGTCGCAACGCCACCGGCATGTTGTAGACCGGCGACGGCCCATGCAACTGATCGATGAACCACAACCGGCTCTGCGCAAACGACAACGGAAC
>NZ_MVIM01000047.1 GCF_002086795.1 Mycolicibacterium tusciae
CCACACTGTCGCCACGATCGACGCCTTTGCGGCGGCCCTCGACGGACAGGGCGGCCCGACCGAGCAGGAACTTTTCAGCGGGGCCGACATCCTCGGTTCAGCGCCGCTCACGGTCGTCGAGAAGTCCGTCGACCGCTCACAGCAAGCGTGGACCACCATCACCGACTGGGAGCGTCCCATCCTGACCGTCATCGGGGAGATGCCGGCCCGCCAGGCCATCGGCATCATCACCTACTCGACGCTGATCCACAGCTGGGACCTGGCGGTGGCCATCGGCAAGCCGATCCACTTCGACGAGGCCGAGGCCACCCTGGCCGAAGCGGTCGGATCGCAGCTCGTCCCGGCGCTGCGACCTCAAGATCTCTTCGGTCCGGAGGTCGCGGCCGGCGCGGACGCGACCCCCACCCAGCGAGTCGTCGCCTTCGCCGGTCGTAACCCCCTGTGACCCTGCAGATGACGAACGAAAACCGGCCCGCCGCTGTGGGATTCCACAGCGGCGAGCTGGCCGTCCAGACACGCGCCGGAGTGCGCACGCGTGCCGAGCGGCTGGCCCCGATGGCGGCCCGCGGCCAGCTCCGCACCGCCACAGCTGACTTCGTGGCGGCGGCGCAGCTGGCGGTCCTGACCGCACGCGACGCCGCAGGCCGACTGTGGACCTCACCGCTGCTGGGACAACCCGGCTTCCTCCGGGCGGCGACACCGACCACACTGCACATCGAGGACCCCTTTCTCGACGCCGACCCGCTCCACGACCTACCGGCCCGCCAGCCCGCGGGGCTTATCGTGATCGACTTCGCCACCCGCCGCCGAGTGCGCATCAACGGCGTTCTCGCCCAGGCTGATTCCGGCGGTCTGACAATCGATGTCGACCAGGCATACGGCAACTGCCCGAAATTCATCCGGAACCGCCACCTGCGCCTCCCCGCCAACGCTTCCGGCCCAGACCGCACACCGGTTTTCACCGGCGAACTTCTGCGACCGGAGGACGGTCGGCTGATCGAACACGCCGACACATTCTTCCTGGGCACCAGCCATCCGACGTCAGGCAACGACGCCTCCCATCGAGGCGGGCCGACCGGCTTCGTCCACATCGAGCACGATCGCCTCTGGTGGCCGGACTACCCGGGCAACAACCTGTTCAACAGCCTGGGCAATGTGACGGTCGACCCGACCACAGCCTTGCTCTTCATCGACTTCCCCACGGGGACAACGCTGCAACTAACCGGCACAGCCACGTTAGTGTGGGAGGACGAAAGGCCGCGCGACGAAAGTCAAACCGGACGACGAGTCACCTTCACACCCCAGCGCGTCGTCGTGACCGGCATCGCGGCGTTGCGTGCCGAGCACTGACGACAGTGCACGGCATCCGTTCCAATCCGTTACCTGAGGGACACCCGACGAACGCTCAGTACCGGCTGCGTTGTGGGACCCGTCCGGGCCCGAATTGCACGAACTGGACTCTGCGTCGTCCTGACGCGCCCAAAAGTTGCACTATCCGCGAGCTGATTCCCCAGCCGACAGTGTGCACGTTCCCAAATCCGCTAGGTCACGTTTCCCAACCCTCGAGCCCACCGCCACAGACCAGGCCTCAACCAATTTTCGTCAGCGCCACGGACATCCCGATATCGCTACCGGTTCGCCACCGCCCAGGGGAGGTCTGCGCTCAGCGCGAGTTTTATTGCTCGCGATGATCAAGCCGGGCGGCGACGGCCGTGTCGACGCGATCCAGCACCGTCTCGGCTTCGTTACGCAGATGGGCTGGGCCGGACGTCCTTTACGAGGAGCATCAGTGTTAGGTCGTCGACAGGAGAAGGCTCAAAACCGTAGCGCAAGTAGAAGCGCCGGGCGGTGTCGTTGTTTGCGTGGACCAGCAGCAGCCGAACCCCCGTCAGCTCCGCGACCTCAAGTGACTTGAGGATGAAATGTTTGAGAAGTGCTGCAGCGAGACCACGCCCTTGATGGTTCGCGTCGACGGCCAGCCGGCCGAGCAGGACCGCAGGTAACGGGTCCGGCTGATTGCGAGCAGCGCGTTTCGTCGCCCGGCTGCGCATGAGCACCGCCGTGCTGGAGGCATAGAAGGCCACCACCCGTCGCCCGTCCAGCACCACCCAGGTGCGGCTGCCTCCTTCGCGCTGATTGTGCAGAGCCTTCGTCCGCAGCCACTCGTTGAGCACGTCGTTGCCGCAGTCGAAGTCGTCGACGATGTGATCGGCACCGAAGAGGACGGGCCCCTCGTAGCTCACCGTTCCAAAATCGACGGATTCGCCAGCAGGCGCGCCAACTCGGGCTTGGGGCTTGGCGGACGGTCGAGCAGCGCCTGAAGATCGGTCCAGGCGGCGTCATCGAGGACGAACACTCTCCGATCAGCGAGGTCGGCCTCGGCGGCCTGAACGGCGTGACGCACCACATAGTCGTTGAGCGACTCGCCCGTGACGTCGAGCACACGTCGCACCACCGCATCTTGCGCCGCGGTCACGCGCAGGTGCCAGCGACCACTCTTCGTCTCCACACCAGAAGTGTACGCCGAATTGGTGTACATACCGTCGGCAAGCGCGGAACGATGCAGTTCGGCGCGCGGCGGCGTTCCCAAATCCGCGGCAGCGCGTTCTCGGCCATCGGACGTCACCATAAGAGACCAGGCCTCAACCAATTTTCGTCAGGTCCCGT
>NZ_MVIM01000048.1 GCF_002086795.1 Mycolicibacterium tusciae
CGGGTGTGTTGTTTGAGAACTCAATAGTGTGTTTGGTGGTTTTTGTTTGTTGTTGTTTTTTGGTCTGCCTCTTTTTCCCGTTTAGGGGTGGGCTGTTTTTTTGATGCCAGTTTTTGGTGTCTTGATAGTGTGGCTTGTTCTGATTCGAATTCACCTGTCTGTTGATGGGTTGTTTTTGTTTGGAGAGTTTGATTCTGGCTCAGGACGAACGCTGGCGGCGTGCTTAACACATGCAAGTCGAACGGAAAGGCCCTTTCGGGGGTACTCGAGTGGCGAACGGGTGAGTAACACGTGGGTGATCTGCCCTGCACTTTGGGATAAGCCTGGGAAACTGGGTCTAATACCGGATATACCTCATGGGCTGCATGGTTTGTGAGGGAAAGCTTTTGCGGTGTGGGATGGGCCCGCGGCCTATCAGCTTGTTGGTGGGGTGATGGCCTACCAAGGCGACGACGGGTAGCCGGCCTGAGAGGGTGACCGGCCACACTGGGACTGAGATACGGCCCAGACTCCTACGGGAGGCAGCAGTGGGGAATATTGCACAATGGGCGCAAGCCTGATGCAGCGACGCCGCGTGAGGGATGACGGCCTTCGGGTTGTAAACCTCTTTCAGCAGGGACGAAGCGCAAGTGACGGTACCTGTAGAAGAAGGACCGGCCAACTACGTGCCAGCAGCCGCGGTAATACGTAGGGTCCGAGCGTTGTCCGGAATTACTGGGCGTAAAGAGCTCGTAGGTGGTTTGTCGCGTTGTTCGTGAAAACTCACAGCTCAACTGTGGGCGTGCGGGCGATACGGGCAGACTTGAGTACTGCAGGGGAGACTGGAATTCCTGGTGTAGCGGTGGAATGCGCAGATATCAGGAGGAACACCGGTGGCGAAGGCGGGTCTCTGGGCAGTAACTGACGCTGAGGAGCGAAAGCGTGGGGAGCGAACAGGATTAGATACCCTGGTAGTCCACGCCGTAAACGGTGGGTACTAGGTGTGGGTTTCTTCCTTGGGATCCGTGCCGTAGCTAACGCATTAAGTACCCCGCCTGGGGAGTACGGCCGCAAGGCTAAAACTCAAAGAAATTGACGGGGGCCCGCACAAGCGGCGGAGCATGTGGATTAATTCGATGCAACGCGAAGAACCTTACCTGGGTTTGACATGCACAGGACGCTGGTAGAGATATCAGTTCCCTTGTGGCCTGTGTGCAGGTGGTGCATGGCTGTCGTCAGCTCGTGTCGTGAGATGTTGGGTTAAGTCCCGCAACGAGCGCAACCCTTGTCTCATGTTGCCAGCACGTCATGGTGGGGACTCGTGAGAGACTGCCGGGGTCAACTCGGAGGAAGGTGGGGATGACGTCAAGTCATCATGCCCCTTATGTCCAGGGCTTCACACATGCTACAATGGCCGGTACAAAGGGCTGCGATGCCGTGAGGTGGAGCGAATCCTTTCAAAGCCGGTCTCAGTTCGGATCGGGGTCTGCAACTCGACCCCGTGAAGTCGGAGTCGCTAGTAATCGCAGATCAGCAACGCTGCGGTGAATACGTTCCCGGGCCTTGTACACACCGCCCGTCACGTCATGAAAGTCGGTAACACCCGAAGCCGGTGGCCTAACCCCTTGTGGGAGGGAGCCGTCGAAGGTGGGATCGGCGATTGGGACGAAGTCGTAACAAGGTAGCCGTACCGGAAGGTGCGGCTGGATCACCTCCTTTCTAAGGAGCACCACGAGACTTCAGGCCGGCCCGCATTGTGCGGATCACCGCGACTTGGAGCGATTCTGTGGATGGCCCTTTCACCTGTAGTGGGTGGGGGTCTGGTGCACGACAAACGCTTGGCTGGTACGGGTTTCGAGTAATCGGACACCAGCTGAAATTAATCATCAGACACACTATTGGGCTTTGAGACAACAAGCCCGTCGCTTCTTTGTCCTGTTGTTGGGGAAACCGGAAGCGTTGTGACCTGCCGTGTTGGGGGTCGCCCAGTTGGTCTGGGTGTGGTGGTTGTCGCCCTGCTTTGGTGGTGGGGTGTGGTGTTTGATTTGTGGATAGTGGTTGCGAGCATC
>NZ_MVIM01000049.1 GCF_002086795.1 Mycolicibacterium tusciae
CATCACTCCCCGTGAAGTCGCGTCTACTACCACCACTATTCGCGACTTGGCCGATCTGTTGTGCCAAAAGTTGGCCGGTGCGCAAGCCACATCCATCAGCGACCGTCCATCCAGCGGTGATGTGCGGCCCTCGCCCATGCCCGTCAGGCGCTCATCCTTGCCCGTCAGCCGAGGGGCGCCGACGGGCTCTCACAGCCCCGCATCCAACGGTGATGCGCGACTGGACAATCGGCTCGCTTTGTTGGACCACTTCTTTTTCGCAGCCCAGCGCGCCACCGGCCAAGACCAAGTCATGCAGGTCGTGTGGGTGTATGAGCACCCCATCGACTTCAATGCGTTGAGGCGTTTTCACCACAATCTCGGCTACGGATTGTTGGGACGGCGCATCGAACGTTCGCCACTGCCGTTCGCCCGGCATCGGTGGGTCGCGTATCGCGGGGCGGAGGACATCGATATCGCTGAGTGCGCACGGCCACGCACTGAACTCAGCGATTGGGCTGATGAACGTTCGCAACTTTCGGCTGATCCCGAAGCGGGGTCAGGCTGGCATCTAGGGGTGCTTCCCCTTACTGACGGCTCGACCGCGGTCAGCCTGGTGGTTTCTCACTATCTCCTTGACGGCCTCGGGCTCGCTGATGCGATATCCGATGCGGTCCTGGGAAACATCCGCGATCTCGGCCTCCCACCGCCGCGTTCACGCACACGGCTGCGGACGGCGGCAAAGGACGCCCGGCAGTCAGTGCATGACCTACCCGAGGTTGCTCGGGCGCTGGGCGCGGTGGCTACCCTGGTTCGCCGTCACCGGCGCGATCTTGTCGCGGCGGCAAGAGCGGCCCGCCGTGACCGGGATGGTCTCGCTCTGTCGTCGACATCGCGAACCGTCGCCATCCGTGAAGACGACGGCGGCGATGACGTGGTCGTGCCGGGTATCACAATCTACATCGATGTGGATGAGTGGGATGAGCGTGCGAAGGCTCTTGGCGGAACGAGTGACGTGCTCCTTGCAGGATTGGCTGCGAAGCTCGCCCAGCGTATCGGGCGCCGACGTGCCGGCGATGGCGCAGTCACCTTGCAACTGCCGATGAGCGAACGCACAGAAGGTGATACGCGGGCGATCGCCCTGTCGTTTGCTCGCGTGAGTATCGACCCGACTCGGGTAACTACAGATCTACGCGAGATTCGCGCCTCCGTCAACGAGGCGCTAGGCACTCTGCGTCAGACGCCAGATGCGGCGCAGCGTGTAATCACTCCGGCCGCGCTCGGGATCGTATGGCTGACCCAGTTCGCGCCGAAGCGGGCATACGGTCGACTGTCGGATTTGATGATCGGCGACCCCGATCTGCCGGTGTTGTGTTCCAATCTCGGAGACTTCGGCACGCTGATCTGCCGACTCGATGGCACCGACGCGGAGTATGTCACGACACGCGGCGCTAGCAATGTCACGCGGCAGTGGCTTGAGCGGGCGGGCGGTCAAATGAATCTGCAGGCGGGGCGCATCGGCGCCAAGATCGGCATCAGCGTAGTTGCGTACCAACCGGGCGCTGCGAACACAAAGCCTGCATTGCGTCAGCTGGTTGCTCGCACGGTGGCCGAGTTCGACCTGACAGGGGAGATCTGCTAACGAACCATCCTCCTGGCCAACTCGTTTACCCACCTGTTTTGTGTTGAGGCCGAATCGACGCGTCGCTGTCAGCCCGCTCGGCGGAGGCAAGCTTTTCGCAAAGCAGCGCCGCTAAACCGCGAATGGTAGTGGTGGCGATATCGCTTGAGGTCAGA
>NZ_MVIM01000004.1 GCF_002086795.1 Mycolicibacterium tusciae
CCAGGTCTTGGGACTGGACCGCGTGGGTATCGATGACTCCTTCTTCGACCTCGGCGGCGACAGCATCCTCGCCATGCAGGTGGTGGCGCGGGCCCGTGCATCTGGTCTGCTGTGCCGACCGCGCGACATCTTCGTCGAGCAGTCCGTGGCCCGGTTGGCTCGGGTGGCCAGGGCGGCAGACGGTGCGACGGGCGTGGTAGACGAGGGTGTCGGCCCTGTGGTGGCGACTCCGATCATGCGGTGGCTGCACACCGTGGACGGGCCGATCGACCAGTTCAACCAAACAGTTGTGGTGCGAACCCCTTTCGGAAGCGGCCACAGCGACATCGTGGTCGTCTTACAGGCTGTCCTGGATCGGCATGCGATGCTGCGGCTACGCGCGACCGAAGACAGCGCAGGCGGATGGACGCTCGAAACCCACGAGCCGGGCGCGGTCGATGCGGAAGCGTGCCTGCGCAGTGTCGACGAGTTGACCGTTGATGCGTTGGTCGCGGCCCGGTCGCGGCTAGACCCGGCAGCCGGGGCGATGGTCAGCGCACTCTGGGCCGAGGACACGGGTCAATTGGCGTTGATCGTCCATCATCTTGCTGTCGACGCGGTGTCGTGGCGAATCCTGCTCGAAGACCTCAACATCGCATGGGCTCAGCACCGCAGCGGGCAGCCGATCGTGTTGCAGGCGACGGGAACATCGTTCTCGCACTGGGCTTCGCTGCTCTCGGAGCACGCGCAGACCCCTGCGGTGCTCGAGACGGCCGATTCCTGGAGGCAGATCACTGCTGTCCCGCTGGCGCTGCCTGCCGTCCGATCTGACATGGATACCTATGCCAGCGCCGGTCACCTGTCGTTGTCAGTGGACACCACCACCACCCGCCGTCTACTTGGTGAGGTCCCCGCGGCGTTTCACGCTGGGGCGCAAGATATTCTGTTGATCGCATTCGGTCTGGCGTTGGCCGAATATCTGGGTAGCGGTGATGCGCCGATCGGCATCGATGTCGAAGGCCACGGCCGGGAAGAGGACCTGGACCCCGACGTCGACTTGTCGCGCACGGTGGGATGGTTCACCGCCAAATACCCGGTCTCGTTGACCGTTGGTGGGCTCCGCTGGGCGCAGGTAGTCGCCGGTGACGCCGCGCTCGGCGACATCGTCAAGAATGCCAAGGAACAACTGCGCGCTCTGCCGGACGGCCTGACCTATGGTCTGCTGCGCTACCTCAGCACCGACGTCACTCTGCCCGGATCCGACCCGACGATCGGATTCAACTACCTCGGGCGGCTTGCCGCGAGCGCCGCCGCAATGCCCGACGACATGTGGCGGATCAGCGGAGACGACGTCTCTATCGCCGACGCCGTCGCCGCGGTGCCCATGCCGCTGGTTCACACCGTTGCGTTGAACGCCGGCACGATGGAAAACGATACGGGTCCGCAGCTATACGCCGACTGGACATGGGCGCCGTCGGCTCTCGATCGCGCGCAGGTCGGCCGGCTCAGCCAACTCTGGCTCGACGCCCTCACCGGCATCTGCGCCCACGTCCAGCAGGGCGGCGGCGGGCTGACCCCTTCCGACATCATTCCGGCCACACTAAGTCAGCAGCAGATCGATGAGTTGGCGCAACACAATCGCATCGCCGACGTATTACCCCTTACCCCAATGCAGCGGGGACTGCTATTCCACACCAGCACGTCTCGTGCCTCCGACGACGACCTGTACGCGATGCAGCTCGACGTCACGGTCACCGGGCCACTCGACCCGAACCGTCTGCGCGACGCCGTGCAGGAGGTGGCCAATCGGCACCCCCACCTGGCCGCCAGGTTCTGCGAGCAGTTCGACCAACCGGTGCAGATCATCCCGGCCGATCCTGCGGCCGCGTGGACGTATCTCGACCTCGCCGGCGCGGACCTCCAGGACCAGATCGAGCAGGTAGCTGCCGCCGAACGCGCCGCCGTCTGTGATCTCGCCGACCCGCCGGCCTTTCGCGCGGCACTGATCCGCACCGCTGGGGACCGGCACCGGTGTGTGCTGACGTTCCACCACATCGTGATGGACGGTTGGTCGTTGCCGATCCTGTTGCAGGAGATCTTCGCCGGGTATTACGGGCACCGCATGCCCGCGGCCTCGTCGTATCGCCGGTACGTCAGCTGGCTACTCGATCAGGACCTCGACGTGGCCGTAGAGGCCTGGGGCGAAGTGCTGGCCGGCTTCGACACCCCCACACTTGTCAGCCAGCCGGAACGCCAGGGCCAGCGGGGAGTCGAGTCGTTCAGAATGCCCGAGGAGATCATGGGCGCTCTCGGCGAGCTCGCGCGGTCGAACCACACGACCGTGAACATCGTCCTGCAGGCCGCCTGGGCGCAGCTGCTGATGTGGCTGACGGGCCAGCACGATGTCGCGTTCGGCACCGCGGTATCCGGGCGTCCGGCTGACGTAGTCGGTGCGGAATCGATGGTCGGCCTGTTGATCAACACCCTGCCGGTACGTGCGCGCGTCACGCCGGCCACCACCACCGTCGCCCTACTCGATCAGCTGCAGACCGCCCATACGAACACGCTCGACCATCAACATCTGCCGCTCAACGAGATTCACCGCATCGCCGGTGTCGATCAACTCTTCGACACCCTGTTCGTCTACGAAAACTTTCCCGTCGACACCGACGCGATGATGGGCGCCGACGGGTTGGGCATCAGCGAGTTCACGACCCGTGAACGCAACCACTACCCGCTTACACTGCAAGCCCAGCCGGGCCAGGAACTGAGCCTTCGCCTCGAATTCGACAGCGAAGCTTTCGACCCGGCAGGCGTCGAAAAGCTCATCGCGCGATTCACCCGATTGGTGGGCGTGATGACCGCCGATCCCACCCGTCGGTTGTTGTCGGTCGACCTGCTCGACGACGACGAACATGCCCGGCTCGACGAATTCGGCAACCGGTCGGTCCTGAGCCTGCCATCGGAGCCGGTAGCGCTTTCGGAGTCGTTCACCTCTCAGGTGTCGCGCACCCCCGACGCGGCTGCCCTGACGTTCGACGGCCAGTCGATGACGTATCGCGAGCTCGACGAGGCGGCTAACCGATTGGCGCACCTGCTCGTCGACCACGGCGCGGGTCCCGGTAGGTGTGTTGCACTGCTGTTCACCCGCTCTGCCCAGGCGATCGTGGCGATCGTAGCGGTGCTGAAGACAGGCGCTGCCTACCTGCCCATCGATCCGGCGCACCCCCAGGCCCGGATCAGGTTCATGACCGAGGATTCCGCGCCGATCGCCGCCATCACCACGGTGGCCTTGGCGGACCGGTTCGACGGGTGTGACGTGACCCTCATCGACATCGATGATCCCCGTATCGAAGGTCGGCCCAGCACGGCGCTGCCTGCGCCTGCCCCCGATGACATCGCCCACATCATCTACACCTCGGGCACCACCGGCGTGCCCAAAGGTGTTGCAGTTACGCAATACAACGTGGTTCAGCTGTTCGAATCACTCGACACCGGGTTGGCGCTGACACCGGATCAGGTGTGGACGCAGTTCCACTCCTATGCGTTTGACTTCTCGGTATGGGAGATCTGGGGTGCTCTGCTGCACGGTGGGCGGCTGGTGGTCGTGCCGGAGTCTGTGGCCCGTTCACCGCAAGACTTCCACGACCTGCTGGTCGGCGAGCGCGTCACGGTACTCACCCAAACCCCTTCTGCGGTTAGAGGTTTGTCGCCTCAGGGCTTGGACTCGGCGGCGTTGGTGATCGGCGCAGAGCCGTGTCCGCCCGAATTCGTAGAACGATGGGCACCGGGCAGGCTGATGATCAACGTGTACGGCCCGACCGAAACCACCATGTGGGCGTCGAAGAGCGCGCCGCTGGCGGCGGGGTCGGGTGCGCCTCCGATCGGCTCACCGGTGACGGGCGCTGCCTGCTTCGTGCTGGACGGGTGGCTGCGACCGGTGCCGACCGGGGTGGTCGGTGAGCTGTATCTTGCCGGCCGTGGAGTCGGCATTGGATATTGGCGCCGGCCGGGGCTGACCGCGTCGCGGTTCATGGCGTGCCCGTTCGGCCGGCCCGGGGCGCGGATGTATCGCACCGGGGACCTGGTGCGGTGGGGAAGTGACGGCCAACTCCAATATCTGGGGCGCGCCGACGAGCAGGTCAAGATCCGCGGTTATCGGATCGAACTCGGCGAAATACAGTCAGCGCTAACCGATCTCGACGGGGTTGCGCAAGCGGTCGTCATCGCCCGTGAAGACAATCCTGGTGACAAGCGGTTGGTCGGGTACGTCACCGAGAGTCGGCCGGGCGATGTCGACCCGACCGAGGCCCGCAACGCGCTCGCCGATCGGCTGCCGCCCTACATGGTCCCGGCCGCGGTGGTCGTCCTCGATGCGTTGCCTATGACGGTCAACGGCAAGCTCGATAGCCGCGCCCTGCCCGCACCGGGATTCAAGCAGGTCAATCGTTACCGCGCCCCGGGCAACGCGGTCGAGGAGATTGTTGCCGGCATCTACGCTCAAGTCCTCAATGTCGAACTGGTCGGCGTTGACGACTCGTTTTTCGACCTCGGTGGGGATTCAGTATCGGCGATGCGTCTCGTGGCTGCGATCAACGCCGGCATGGACGCGGACCTGTCGGTGCGCGCCTTGTTCGACGCGCCAACGGTCGCCCAGCTCGCGCCTCATGTCAGCGGGGCGAGCGGGCGTGAGCCATTGGTGGCCGGCGAGCGGCCCGCTGTAGTGCCGCTGTCCTTCGCGCAGAGCCGACTTTGGTTCATCGACCAGTTGCAGGGTCCCTCTCCGGTGTACAACATGCCGGTTGCGCTGCGACTGCGTGGTCCGCTCGACGCCGACGCACTGGTCGTTGCACTGGCCGATGTGGTGCGGCGTCATGAGAGCCTGCGCACCCTGATTACGGCGCCCGATGGAATTCCCCAGCAGGTGGTGTTGCCTGCCGAGCGGGCCGAGTTCGGCTGGGATGTCGTCGACGCAACCCGATGGTCTGAGGAAGACCTGACTGAGGCGATCGCGGAGACCGGTCGTCACGCCTTCGACCTGACCATCGAGATCCCTTTGCGAGCCCGGCTTTTCCGTACCGCCGACGACGACCATGTGCTGGTCGGTGTGGCGCACCATATCGCGGCCGACGGCTGGTCGATCGGTCCGCTGGTGCGTGATCTGGGTGAGGCGTATGCCCGCCGGTGCGCGGGCCACACCTCGGGGTTGGCCGAATTGCCGGTGCAGTACATCGATTACACGCTGTGGCAGCGCGCGAGGTTCGGCGAACTCGATGACAGCCAGAGTTTGATCGCCGCGCAGGTCGGATACTGGCAGGACGCCCTGGCGGGTATGCCTGAGCGACTTGCACTTCCCACCGATCGACCGTATCCGCCTGCGGCCGATCAGCGTGGCGCGCGCGTGATGGTCGACTGGCCGGCAGAACTGCAGGAGCAGGTGCGGCAAGTGGCTGCTCAGTACAACGCGACCAACTTCATGGTGATGCAGGCTGCCTTGGCGGTCTTGTTGTCGCGGCTGAGCGCAAGCAGCGATGTGGCGGTGGGTTTTCCGATCGCCGGACGCACCGATCCCGCGCTCGACGAGCTGATCGGCTTCTTCGTCAACACGCTGGTGTTGCGCATCGACCTTGCAGGCGATCCGACGGTGTCTGAAGTGCTGGATCAGGTACGGCGGCGAAGCCTTGCCGCATTCGAGCATCAGGACGTGCCGTTCGAGGTCCTGGTCGAGCGGCTCAATCCGCAACGGTCGATGACGCACCATCCGCTGGTACAGGTGTTGTTTGCCTGGCAAAACCTGCCCGGGCACACCAGCGACCCGGCCGCGGGACTGGCATTGGGCGATTTGAAGGCCACCCAGATGCCGGTAGACACCGAGACCGCCCGAATGGATCTGACATTCTCGCTTTCAGAACATTTCACCGATACGTCTGAGCCCGCAGGGATTTGGGGCGCGGTGGAATACCGCACCGATGTGTTCGACGCCGCCACCATCGAGACGCTGGTCGAACGATTGCGGCGCGTGGTCGCGGCAATGACCGCCGATCCGACAGCACGGTTGTCGGCGATCGATGTCCTCGACGGCGGGGAGCGGGCCCGGTTGGACGAGATCGGTAATCGTGCGGTATTGACCGAACCGGCGGCGGCACCGCTGTCGGTGCCCGAGTTGTTCGGCGCACATGTGGCCCGCATCCCACATGCGACCGCCGTCAGTTTCGACGGGCGTGGTCTTACGTATCGAGGACTCGATGAGGCCGCTAATCGGGTGGCGCACGTACTGGTTGAGCAGGGTGTGGGTTCGGGACACCGCGTGGCGCTGCTTCTCGAGCGCTCTACCGAGGCGATCGTGTCGATGCTGGCGGTACTCAAGACCGGCGCGGCCTACCTACCGATCGACCCTGCACATCCCGACGCCCGCATCGACTTCATGATCGCCGATGCCTCGCCGGCCGCCGTCATCACCAAAGCGGATCACCGTTCGCGACTCGACGGGTCGATCGTTGTCATCGATATCGACGATCCCACGTTGAATACCCGACCGTGCACCCCGGTGGCGGCGCCCGCAGCCGACGACGTCGCCTACCTCATCTACACGTCAGGCACGACCGGTGTGCCGAAGGGCGTGGCCATCACCCACGCGAACCTGACCAGCCATCTGGCGCGATCGACGCCCACCCACCTGCCCGCCGATCAGGTGTGGACGCAATGTCATTCGTACGGGTTCGACTTCTCGGTGTGGGAGATCTGGGCTGCGCTGCTCGGGGGAGCCCGCCTGGTGGTCGTCCCCGAAGAGGTGGCGGGTTCTCCTGAGGACTTCCACGCGCTGCTCGTGCGTGAACAGGTGACCGTGCTCACCCAGACGCCGTCAGCGGTGGCGGCGTTGTCGCCGCAGGGACTGGAATCGATGGCCGTGCTGCTCGGCGGTGAGGCCTGCCCGGCCGAAGTCGTCGATCAATGGGCTCCTGGCCGCGTGGTGATCAATGCGTACGGCCCCACCGAGGCGACGGTGTACGCCTCCATGAGCGCGCCCCTCAGCGCCGGGTCCGGTGCTGCGCCCATCGGCGCACCGGTATCGACGTCTGCAGTCTTCGTCCTGGACGAGCTGCTACGCCCGGTGCCCCCCGGCGTGGTGGGCGAGCTGTATGTCGCAGGCCGCGGTGTCGCCCTCGGCTATCTCGGTCGGACCGGATTGACCGCGTCGCGTTTCGTCGCCTGCCCGTTCGGCGGTGCCGGCACCCAGGGAACAAGGATGTATCGCACCGGCGACTTGGTGCACTGGCGCGCCGACGGGCAGCTGCAGTACCTCGGGCGGGCCGACGAACAGGTGAAGATTCGCGGCTACCGCGTCGAGCTCGGCGAAATCCAAAGCGCATTAGCCGAATTGGATGGTGTCGAGCAGGCGGTCGTCATTGCCCGCGAAGACAATCCGGGAACAACGCGCCTCGTCAGCTACATCACGGGGGCGGCCGACCCCGCCGTACTGCGGGCTACACTTGCCGACCGGCTGCCTGCTTATATGGTGCCCTCGGCCGTGGTGGGGCTGGATGCGCTGCCGCTGACGGTCAACGGCAAACTCGATACCCGCGCGCTGCCAGCACCGCGCCTTCAGAAGACCCTTCAGTACCGCGAGCCGGTCACCGCCGTCGAGGAGATTCTGGCCGGCATCTACGCCGAGGTCCTTGGTCTCCAACAGGTCGGGGTCGACGACTCGTTTTTCGACCTCGGTGGAGACAGCATCTTGTCGATGCAGGTCGTGGCCCGCGCGCGGGCAGCCGGCCTGCGGTGCCGGCCGCGCGACATCTTCGTCGAACAGACCGTGGCCCGACTGGCCAGAATCGCCGGGGTGGCCGGCAGTGAACCCGGCTTCGTCGATGAGGGTGTCGGTCCGGTGGTGGCGACGCCGATCATGCGCTGGCTGCAGTCCGTCGACGGTCCGGTCGACTTGTTCAACCAGACGATGGTCGTGCAGGCGCCCGCCGGCGTCACCGATGCCGACGTGATCACCGTGCTACAGGCCCTCGTCGACAGGCACGCAGCACTACGACTACGCGCCGCAGACGACGGGTCTGGCGGATGGTCACTCGAGGTACCCGAACCGGGCGCGGTCGACGCCGCCGAGTGCCTGCGCACCACAGACGAACTGAGCGCCGACGCCCTGGTGGCGGCGCGCGAGCGGTTGGACCCGGCGGCGACGATGCTCAGCGCGCTGTGGGTGCCATCAACCGACCAGCTGGCGTTGATCATTCACCATCTTGCTGTCGACGCGGTGTCATGGCGCATTCTGCTCGAAGATCTCAACATCGCCTGGGGCCAGCACCGCAACGGGCAGGCGATAGAGCTTCCTGCGACGGGAACGTCGTTCGCGCGCTGGGCATCACTGCTTGCAGACCATGCCAAGTCCCCGGCGGTGGTTCAGCAGTCCGACGCCTGGAGGGGCGTCATCGCGCGTGCCACCGCGCTACCCGCGGTGCAGCCCGCGGCGGATACCTATGCCAGCGCCGGACACCTGACGGCAGCTCTGGACGCCGAGACCACTCGACTGTTGCTCAGCGAGGTTCCTGCAGCGTTTCACGCCGGGGTGCAAGACATCCTGGTCATCGCCTACGCGCTGGCGTTCAGCGAGTTCCTGAACACCGACGCACCGATCGGTATCGATGTCGAGGGACACGGCCGTCATGAGGAGCTGGCACCGGGCGTCGATCTATCGCGCACAGTCGGCTGGTTCACTGCGAAGTACCCCGTATCCCTGGCCGTCGACGGACTGCGCTGGGCGCAGGTGGTCACCGGCGACGGTGCGCTCGGTGCCGTGATCAAGGACGCCAAGGAGCAATTGCGCGCTCTGCCCGACAGCCTGACTTACGGTCTGTTGCGCTACCTCAACGACGATGTCGACCTGCCGGGGGACGACCCCTCGATCGGATTCAACTACCTCGGACGCACGGGCGCCAGTGGCCTGGTGACGCCGGACATGTCCAGCCATCTCTGGTTGGTCAGCGAGGACGGTCTGTCGATCGCCGACGCCGCCACCACCGTCCCAATGCCGTTGGGCCACACGGTGGAACTCAACGCGGCCACTGTCGACGCCGACACCGGACCGCAACTGCATGCGACGTGGACCTGGGCGCGGTCGGCCCTCGACGACGCTCAGATAAACCGGCTCAGCCAGCTGTGGTTCGACGCACTGATCGGGATCTGCGCGCACGTCCGAAACGGCGGCGGCGGGTTTACCCCCTCCGACATCGCTCCAGCAGTACTGACGCAACAGCAGATCGACGAGCTGCAGCAGCAGTACCAGGTCGCCGACGTGCTGCCGCTCACCCCCCTGCAACAGGGACTGCTCTTCCACGCCAGCACGGCACAGGATTTCGGTGATCTGTACGCGATGCAGATCGACATCACCATCACCGGGACGCTGGACCCCGAGCGTTTGCGTCAAGCGGTGCAGACGACGATCAACCGTCATCCCAACCTGGCCGCCCGATTCTGCGAACGTTTCGACCAGCCGGTGCAGATCATCCCTCTCGAATCCGTCATACCCTGGCGGTACGTCGAGCTGGACTCCGACGAGCAGATCGTGGAGCTGTGCGCCGCCGAACGTGCCGCCGTCTGCGATCTCGCCAATCCGCCAGCCGCGCGCGCGGCGTTGATCCGCACCGATCCGGACCGGCACCGGGTCGTGTTGACCTACCACCACGTTGTGGTGGACGGCTGGTCGATGCCGATCCTGCTGCAAGAGATCTTCGCCGGCTACTACGGGCAGCGGTTGCCTGCGGCGACGCCCTACCGCACCTTCGTCACCTGGTTGGCCGACCGCGACCTCGAGGCCGCCCGGGCGGCGTGGCGCGACATGTTGGCGGGATTCGACAACCCTACGCTCGTTGGTCCGCCGGGCCGCCTGGGTCTTGGAACGCGGGAAACCCACTACTTCCGACTGACGGAGGGGACCACAAGCGCGCTCGGCGAATTGGCGCGCTCGTGCCATACCACTCTCAACACCGTGTTGCAGGGCGCCTGGGCGCAGGTGCTGACATGGCTGACGGGTCAACACGACGTCGTGTTCGGCACAGCGGTATCCGGCCGGCCGGACGACCTATCCGGCGCGGAGTCGATGGTGGGGTTGTTGATCAACACCGTGCCGGTCCGCGCAAGTATGAGCCCGACGACGACGACCGCCGACCTGCTCGAACAATTGCGAAACGCCCACGCCCACACACTGGACCATCAACACCTGGCGCTCACCGAGATCCACCGTGCCACCGGGCACGATCTGCTGTTCGACACTCTGTTCGTGTTCGAGAACTATCCGGTGGACACCGGGGCGATGGCCGGCGGGGACGAATTAGCCATCACCGAGTTCAGCACCACTGAGTCCACCCATTATCCGCTGACGTTACAAGCGCTTTCGGGTCGGGAACTGGGAGTTCGGATCGAGTTCGACGCCGATGTCTTCGACGCAAAGGGCATCGAGAAGCTCGCCACGCGATTGCAGCGCGCGTTGGCGGCGATGGCGGCCGATCCGGCCCACCGGCTCTCGTCGTTCGACGTGCTCGACACCGCCGAACACGCTGTGCTCGACGAGATCGGCAACCGTGCGGCGTTGAGCCGTCCGGCAAGCTCGGTGTCGATTCCGGAGGCATTCGCCCGGCAGGCGGCGCGCACGCCCGACGTGTTGGCGCTGACGTTCGGCGGCCGGTCGATGACCTATCGCGAGCTCGATCAGGCGGCGAATCGGTTGGCGCACATGCTTACCGAGCGGGGCGCGGCCGCGGGGCAGAGTGTGGCACTGCTGCTTGAGCGCTCCGCCGATGCCATTGTGGCGATCCTTGCGGTGCTCAAGACCGGAGCTGCGTACCTACCGATCGACTCGGCGCATCCACGGGCCCGGATCGAGTTCATGATCACCGATTCCGCGCCGATCGTGGCGATCACGACGCCCGAGCTGCGCGACCTGCTCGACGGATGTGATCTTCCCGTCATCAGTGTCCAGGATGCCCGAATCGATGGCTATCCATCCACCGGACTGTCCGCGCCGGACCCGGACGATGTCGCGTACATCCTTTACACATCGGGTACCACTGGTGTCCCCAAAGGTGTCGCGATCACCCATAAAAACGTCATCGGACTGTTCGACGACATGGATGCCGGCCTGGAGTTGCATACTGAACAGGTTTGGGCGCAATGGTATTCACTGGCCTTCGATGTATCGGTGTGGGAGATCTTCGGTGCGCTGCTGCACGGTGGCCGACTCGTAGTAGTCCCCGAATCCGTCGCCCGCTCACCTGAAGACCTGCACAACCTGCTGACGGGGGAACGCGTCACGATCTTGAGTCAGACACCCTCTGCGACGGGAATGCTTTCGCCGCAGGAACTGGGGTCGCTTGCGGTGGTCGTGGCCGGTGAAGCCTGCCCGACCGAGCTGGTTGATCGGTGGGCGCCCGGGCGGGTGATGATCAACGCGTACGGTCCGACCGAGGCCACGGTGTATGCGGCGATCAGCGCACCGCTCACGGCGGGGTCAAATATCGTCCCGATCGGCAGGCCCGTGCCCAGCGCGACGCTGTTCGTGCTCGACGGCTGGCTGCGGCCGGTGCCGCCCGGGGCGGTCGGCGAGCTGTATATCGCAGGCCGCGGCGTCGGAGTCGGCTATGTCCGTCGGGCCGGGTTGACCGCATCGCGTTTCGTCGCGTGCCCGTTCGGTGGCGCCGGCGTGCGGATGTATCGCACCGGTGATCTCGTGCGGTGGGGCGACGACGGTCAGCTGCAGTATCTGGGCCGCGCCGACGAGCAGGTCAAGATCCGCGGCTACCGCATCGAACTTGGGGAAGTCCAGACGGAACTGGCCGCGCTGGAGGGTGTGCGACAAGCGGTGATCATCACCCGTGAAGACCGCCCCGGTGACAAGCGACTGGTGGGCTACGTTACCGGCACGGCAGATCCGGCCGTGATGCGCGGCGCGCTGGCTGAGCGGTTGCCGTCCTACATGGTCCCGAGCGCACTAGTGGTTGTCGACGAACTTCCGCTGACACCAAACGGCAAGCTCGACAGACGTGCACTTCCCGCTCCCGAATACGCCGCGGGCGACAGCTATCGCGCTCCGGCCGGACCAGTCGAGGAAATCCTCGCCGGCATCTACGCCCACGTCCTCGGCCTCGAGCGGGTCGGCGTCGATGACTCGTTCTTCGAACTTGGTGGGGACTCCCTGTCGGCGATGCGTCTCGTGGCCGCTATCAACACCGGCCTCGACGCGACGGTTTCGGTGCACACGCTGTTCAACGCGCCGACCGTGGCGCGGTTGGCGTTGCATGTCAGTGGCGAAGCGGGTCGCCGCAAGCCATTGATGGCCGGACAACGACCGGCCGTCGTTCCGCTGTCCTTTGCGCAGAGTCGGTTGTGGTTCCTCGACCGCTTCCAGGGCGGGGTGGCGACGTACAACATGCCGAACGCGTTGCGTATCAGCGGCCCATTGGATGTCGAGGCGTTGACGGCGGCCTTCGACGACGTCATCGCCCGTCACGAGTCCCTCCGGACAATATTCCCCGACATCGATGGCGCGCCGTTCCAGAAGGTTGTGCCTGCCGAGGCGGGAATCTGGCGGCTTGCGGACGCGCCGATGGTGGTGTCCCTGCCCGAACAAGATGTGCTCGGCGAGTTGATGGCGCTGGCCGTTCACCGCTTCGATCTGTCGGCCGAGATCCCAATTCGCGTTCAAGTGTTTTCGGTCGGTCCTGAGCTGCATGTGGTAGCAATTGTGGTGCACCACATTGCTTTTGACGGTTGGTCGCTGGGACCGATGGTCAGGGATATCGGCGAGGCCTACGCCAGCAGGACCAAGGGACAGGCGCCGGGCTGGACGAAACTAGCGGTGCAGTACGTGGACTACACGCTGTGGCAGCGCGAGCAGTTCGGCGATCTCGATGACAGCGACAGCCCCATCGCCGCGCAACTTGCCTACTGGCAGGCAGCGTTGGCAGGGATGCCGGAACGGCTGCATCTACCGACCGATCGGCCCTATCCGCCCGTCGCGGATTACCACGGCTCCGGTGTGGCGGTGGACTGGCCCGCGGAACTTCAGCAGCGGGTCCGCGACGTCGCACATCAGCACAACGCGACCAGCTTCATGGTGATCCAGGCTGCACTCGCCGCGCTGGTCTCCGAGATCAGCGCGAGCAGCGATGTCGCCGTTGGATTTCCGATTGCGGGCCGCCGCGATCCGGCGCTTGACGAGCTGGTCGGATTCTTCGTCAACACTCTGGTGCTGCGGGTCGAGTTGGCTGGGGATCCGACATTTGCCGAGTTGCTCGCCCAGGTGCGGCAGCGCAGCGTCGCCGCGTTCGACCATCAGGACGTGCCGTTCGAGGTGCTTGTCGAGCGGCTCAACCCGACCCGAAGCCTGACTCATCATCCGCTGATCCAAGTGATGCTGGCGTGGCAGAACATCCTGGGCCAGGACGGCGCCGCCGGTTCGGCGGTGACGTTGGGTGATCTACAGGTCTCGCAAATGCCGATGGACACCCGCACCGCACGCATGGATCTGGTGTTTCACCTGTCCGAACGCTGGACCGACACGGGTGAGGCCGACGGGATCGGCGGAATGGTCGAATTCCGTACCGATGTGTTCGACGCCGCCACCATCGCCACGCTGATCGAGCGGCTCGAGCGGGTATTGGTGGCACTGACCACCGACCCCCAGCAGCGGGTGTCGTCGGCCGACATCCTCGACGCCGACGAGCACGCTTGCCTGGATCGATGGGGCAACCGGGAGGTGTTGACCCTGCCGGAGCCTGCCGCGACATCGATCCCTTCGCTGTGGACCGATCAAGTGGCCCGCACCTCCGAAGCGGTCGCGGTGACGTTCGGCGACCAATCGCTGACCTACCGCGATCTCGAGGAGGCCGCAAACCGGTTGGCGCACTTGTTGATCGCGCACGGTGCGGGTCCGGGACAGTTCGTGGCGCTGTTGTTCACCCGCTCGGCTGAGGCGATCGTCGCAATCCTGGCGGTGCTCAAGACCGGCGCAGCCTATCTGGCGATCGACCCGTCGCACCCCGACGAGCGCATCGCGTTCATGCTCGCCGACGCCGCGCCGGTCGTGGCGGTGACGATCGCGACTTTGCGGTCACGGCTGGCCAATTCGGGCCTCACTGTTGTCGACATTGCCGATCCTGTCGTCGAAGCCCGGCACGGCACTGTGTTGCCCGCGCCGGGGGGCGACGACATCGCCTACCTCATCTACACCTCAGGCACGACGGGTCAGCCAAAGGGAGTGGCCGTCGCGCACCGGAATGTGGTGCAGCTGCTGGACTCACTGGACGCCGACGTGCCCCGCACGGGAGTGTGGACGCAGTGTCATTCCCTGGCCTTCGACTTCTCGGTCTGGGAGATCTGGGGTGCGTTGCTCGGTGGTGGCCGATTGGTGGTGGTGTCCGAGGCGGTCGGCCGGTCACCGGAGGAGTTCCACGCCCTGCTGGTCGCCGAACAGGTGAGCGTGCTGAGCCGGACCCCGTCGGCGTTCTACGCGTTACTGGCTGTTGACGCGCTGAACCCCGAGCAGGGCGACAAATTGAAGCTCGAAGCTGTGGTGTTCGGCGGTGAAGCCCTTGAGCCACAACGTCTTCAGTCCTGGCTGCGCAACCACCCTGCGACGCCGCGCATGATCAACATGTACGGCATCACCGAGACGACGGTGCACGCGTCCTTCCGGGAGATCGTCGGCGATGACGTCCACATCGGCGGCAGCCCTATCGGGGCTCCGCTTGCGCATCTTGCGTTCTTTGTGCTCGACGGGTCGTTGCGACCGGTTCCGACCGGGGTGATCGGTGAGTTGTATGTCGCCGGCGCCGGGCTCGCGTATGGGTACTTGCGTCGGACCGCGTTGACCGCGACGCGCTTCGTCGCATGCCCGTTCGGGGCGCAGGGAACAAGAATGTATCGCACGGGCGATTTGGTGTCGTGGGACAGCAACGGACAGCTGCAGTTCGTCGGTCGCGCCGATCATCAGGTCAAGCTGCGCGGTTACCGCATCGAACTCGGTGAGATCGAGAACGCCCTCGCCGCCTCGCCCGAGGTGACTCAGGCCGTCGCCACTGTGTATGAAGGCGACGCCGGGGTTCAGCTCGTTGGTTACGTGACCCTCGATCACGCCACCACCGACGAGGGCGACGCTGAGTTCGTCGAAGAGTGGCAGCAGATGTACGACGACTTGTACGGCGCCGAGCTCGGGTCGACCGACTTCGGATCCGACTTCCGCGGGTGGAACAGCAGCTACAGCGATGACGCGATTCCGCTTGCGGAGATGGCGGAATGGCGTGCTGCGACAGTGGATCGCATCAGGGCACTGAAGCCGCGTTTCGTATTGGAGATCGGCGTCGGATCGGGCCTGCTGCTGTCGCAGATCGCCCCGGAGTGTGAGCGCTATGTCGCGACCGACATGTCGCCGGTGACCATCGACAACCTTGCCCGCGAGATGGAGCAGTTACACATTCCGTGGCGTGAGCGGGTGCAGCTGCTGGCCCGACCAGCTCACGACATCCAGGCATTGCCCCACGGCTACTTTGACACGATCGTGCTCAACTCGGTCATCCAGTACTTCCCCAACGCGGCATACCTGGCCGACGTCATCGGCAGCGCCATGGAGCTGCTCGCCCCCGGTGGCTCGCTGTTCATCGGAGACATCCGCAATCTCAGCCTGCAGGGAGCGTTCCAAACCGGCGTCGCATTGGCGCGCGCCACCGACGCCGATGCGGCCGAGATCCGGCAACGAGTTCAGCGAGCCATCCTGAGTGAGTCCGAATTGCTTGTGGCGCCAGGATTCTTCACCAGCTTGGTTGCGAGCAGCGCGACAGAGGTGGGGCTCGACATCCAGGTGAAGCGCGGATCGTCAGACAACGAACTGACCCGATATCGCTACGACGCGGTTCTCCACAAGTCGTCCGCACCGTTGCTCTCGCTGGCTGCTGCGCCATGCTGGCGGTGGCAGGAGTGCACCGGCTTGAGCGAACTGCACAGACGGTTGACCGCGCAGCGTCCCGACATCGTCCGGGTCACCGGGATCGCCCGCGCCGGGGTATCCACCGACGTCGAGATCGACGCTGCCCTCGCCGCGGGCGTACCGCTGGCCGACGCCGTCGCCGGCGCCGAAGCGATTCGCGATGCCGCGACGCCCGAGGAACTGCACCGCCTCGGCGAATCCAACGGATACCGGGTCGCCGTCACATGGGGGGCGCAACCCGGCACCCTCGATGCCGTTTTCATCTCCGCGGCCGAGTCAGACCGCCCCGCGGGATTGACCGACGTCTATCTGGCGTCTGCCGAGGATCGCGTTCGCGGCGCGCACGCCAACAACCCGCAGACCAACACGAAGATCGGCGCGATCCGGCAGCGGTTGAGCGCACGGCTGCCGGAGTACATGGTTCCGGCGCAGATTGTCGTGCTCGACGAATTCCCGTTGACCTCCTCGGGAAAGATCGATACCAAGGCGCTACCTGAACCGGTGTTCACCACCACGCCCTTCCAGGGGCCGCAGACCGACACCGAAAAGGTCATCGCGGACATCTACGCCCACGTCCTCGGCGTCGAGCGGGTCGGCGTCGACGACTCGTTCTTCGATCTCGGTGGCGACTCGCTGTCCGCCATGAGGCTGGTCGCCGCAATCAACGCCGCCCTCGACGCCCACCTTGCGGTGCGGACGGTGTTCTATGCGCCGTCGGTGAGAAGCCTGAGCCGGCAATTAGGCGGAGACGACGATGTTTTGGAGGTCGTCCCTACCGAGGTGTTCAAGGAAGGGCAGGGAGTTCCGCTGATCTGCGTCCACGACGGGCTGGGGCTGAGCTGGTCGTATCGGACTCTTGGCGGGTACCTCGATTGTCCGATCATCGGCATCAACCAGGTAGCGCAGGACGGTGAGCCCGAACCTGAATCGATCGCGGCCATGGCCGCCAGCTATGCCGACAGGATCCAGTCCGCTTATCCGGCACAGACTTACAACATTCTTGGTTGGTCCTTCGGGGGTGTCGTAGCGCACGAACTCGCCGTGGAACTTCGCCGCCGAGGGTGCGATGTCGGGCGTCTGGTGCTTCTAGACCCCGCATTCAGCGCTGGGTTGATCACCGCCGCGGCGAGTAGAACACTGGACGAAAATCAGGTGCTCGAGCACGTCCTGCGTACCAACCGCGTCAACATTGCGGTGCTATCTGGCCCTCTCACGTACGAACGGGCCGAGGAGATCCTGCAGCAACGCAATGCGGTCGAGTTCCCACTACCGCCAAAGGAGCTGCTGGAGCTGATGGTTCGCAGCGTCAACGCGAACCAGAGGCATCTCCGCAAGCACATGCCCGATGTATTCGACGGCAACATGGTCGTCTTCTCCGCCACACGGAGCGCAAAGGCCAACGGCGGTGCACAAACCTTGATGTCCCGGATCGCGGGATTGCGCACCCGAATCGCAGGCGGACTCAACGTGCGCAAATGGCGTAAACATGTCGCCGGTGCCCTGACTTCATATGAGGTCGACTGCACGCATCACGACATGCTGAACACCGCATCACTTAGCCTCTACAGCGAACGGCTCAGGCGTTCATTGGATTAGGTGCTGTAAGCCGCCGTCTCGATAGAGTTGAACGCAGGCCGCTCGCCTGACTTTGCCGCTCGTCGTGATGGGTATCGAGCCCGGCGCGACCAGAACGACGTCTTGCACGCCGACGCCGTGTGAGTTCGTTATCGCGGAGGTGACCTGCTCGTGGATGTTGCGGAAATTCTCGGTCACCTCTTCGCTCGACTCGCCGCGCACCTTGACCTCGACGATCACGACGAGCTTCTCGGTGGCCTCATCCACGACGGCGATGGCCGCGGCCCGGCCCCGTGATATCTCCTGAACGGTGGCTTCGATGTCGTCGGGATAGTGATTGCGCCCGCGCACGATCAAGAGGTCCTTGATTCGGCCCACGATGAACAGCTCACCTTCGGAGAAGAATCCGAGATCGCCTGTTCTCAGCCACTGGTCTTCGGGTGTGCCGGGGGAAGCAGCGTTCAGGATGGCGCCGAAGGTCTGCTCTGTTTCGGCAGGCCTGAGCCAGTATCCGGCACTGACGTTTTCGCCGTGCACCCAGATCTCACCGATGGTGTCCGCGGGGGCCTCGGTCGCGGTGTCGGGGTCGACGATCCGGACCATCGGTGAGTGCGGCTTGCCATAACTCACCAAGCGCGTGCCGGCGTCGCTTCGGATCCCGTGGCCGTCGGCAAGTTTGTCGGGCTCGAAACAAACGAAATCTGGTGGTGCACCTGGCGCATTCGTGGCGACGAACACCGTCGCCTCCGCCAGACCGTAGGAGGGACGGATGGCGGTATCGGGAAAGTTGAATGGTGCGAACCGCTGGTTGAAGCGTCTGATCGTGGCCGGGTTCACACGTTCGGCCCCGCAGTTGATGAACGATACGCCGCCCAGGTCGAGCCCGGCCATGTCGTCGTCCGATGTGCGTGCCGCCGCGAGGGTGAACGCGAAGTTCGGAGCAGCGGACAGTACCTGCGGATTGCGTGCCAGCATCTGCATCCACCGGGCAGGACGCTGGAGGAAGGCGATCGGACTTGTGATCTCCGACCGCCAACCACCGAAGATGCCGGTACACACCCCGCACATCAATCCCATGTCGTGAAAGAACGGCAACCACGACACAGTCGACTTGGGCATCGGGTTGTCGCCGACGTAGTTCTCGACCATCTGCTCCCAGTTGGCCGACAGATTGCGATAGGAGATCACAACGCCTGTGGGTGTGCGCGTCGAACCCGAGGTGTATTGCAGATAGGCAATGTCGGGATAGTCGCGTCTGCGAGCGGTCGATGTCCGACGCGAATCCAGATCCAGTGAATCGATTTCGAGAATCGACGGGCCGGTATCGCCTCCCGACTCGGCATAGGGGACCACGCTGTCGACGACAGCGGAGGTGGTGAGAAGCGCTGACGGCGACGCGTCCTTCAGCACCGCCGTGACGCGCTGGTCGTGGACACCGACCGCCGGGACTGACAGCGGAACCGCGATGCGTCCCGCCTCCAGCGCCCCCAGGAACGCCACGATGTATTCGAGCCCCTGCGGCGCCAAGATCACAGCCCGATCGCCCGTCGAACCGCAGGTGTCGAGCTCATGTGCCAAGTTGGTGACGCGCCTATACAGCTGTGCCCATGTCAGGCTCTCCGCGACGCCTTCCCACTCCGTGTCGTAATCGAAGTAGGTGAATGCCGTGTCATTGGGCTGCAGACTCGCCCGCTCGCGCAGGACGTCGCGAATGGAAGATCCCACCACAAGCCCCCTGTCGTCGGTCGCCCCGGCGCCGTCCGTCGAGCACAGAGTAATCGGGTCTGCCCCGAATTGTGCCGTTGACGCTGGCGTAACAAGTTTGCCATCGATAGTTCCTAAGGTGGGCCGGTCATGGTCCGCAAAGAGTGCGGACTCGCAGTGATAGGAAAACAAGTGAGCGGAAATGCGGTGCGCCTTCAGGCCATCAACAACGTCGAGGCGTACGTGCCACCGGCCATCAGCTTCGACCCGGCAGAGGCGCCGGGAGAGATCTTCGGCGCGAACGTCTTCACGCTGGCCGAGATGCGGCTGCGGCTGCCGAAGTCGGTGTACAAGTCCGTCGTCGCGACCATCGAGAAGGGCGCCAAGCTCGACCCGGCCGTCGCCGACTCCGTCGCCTCGGCGATGAAGGACTGGGCGCTCTCGAAGGGTGCCACCCACTACGCGCACGTCTTCTACCCGATGACCGGGCTCACCGCGGAGAAGCACGACAGTTTCCTCGAGCCGGTCTCGGACGGCGAGACGCTCGCCGAGTTCGCGGGCAAGACGCTGATCCAGGGCGAGCCGGACGCCTCCAGCTTTCCATCCGGCGGCCTGCGCAGCACGTTCGAGGCCCGCGGCTATACGGGTTGGGACGTCACGAGCCCGGCCTACATCCTCGAGAACCCGAACGGCAACACGCTCTGTATCCCAACGGTGTTCGTGTCGATGACCGGCGAGGCGCTGGACTACAAAACTCCGCTGCTCCGCAGTCAGCAGGCGATGGGCACCCACGCCGAGCGGATCCTGAAGCTGTTCGGCCACGACAATGTGGCGAAGATCGTCGCATTCTGCGGGCCGGAGCAGGAGTACTTCCTGGTCGACAGGCACTTCTTCTTGGCTCGACCCGACCTGGTCAACGCGGGCCGCACGCTGTTCGGTGCGAAGCCGCCGAAGGGTCAGGAGTTCGACGACCACTACTTCGGTGCGGTGCCGGAGCGGGTGCTCGGCTTCATGATGGACACCGAGCGTGAACTGTTCAAGCTCGGCATCCCCGCCAAGACCCGCCACAACGAGGTTGCGCCAGGACAATTCGAGATCGCCCCGATGTTCGAGCGCGGCAACGTCGCCTCGGATCACCAACAGCTGTTGATGACCGTCTTCAAGACGATCGCCAAGAAGCACGGCATGGAGTGCCTGTTCCACGAGAAGCCGTTCGCCGGCGTCAACGGGTCGGGTAAGCACGTGAACTTCTCGCTGGGCAACGCGGACCTGGGCTCGCTGCTCGTGCCCGGCGATACCCCCCACGAGAATGCACAGTTCCTGGTGTTCTGCGCCGCGGTGATCCGCGCTGTCCACAAATACGCCGGCCTGCTTCGGGTTTCGGTGGCGTCGGCCACCAACGACCACCGTCTCGGCGCCAACGAGGCACCGCCGGCCATCATTTCGATCTTCCTGGGCGATCAGCTGGCCGACGTGTTCGAGCAGATCGCCAAGGGTGCGGCGACCTCGTCAAAGGGCAAGGGCAGCATGATCATCGGCTGTGACACGCTGCCGGTGTTGCCGACCGACGCGGGTGACCGAAACCGCACCAGTCCGTTTGCGTTCACCGGCAACCGGTTCGAGTTCCGCGCGCCGGGATCGGGTCAGACGGTGGCGGTGCCGATGATGATGCTGAACACGATCATGGCTGAGTCGCTCGACTACATGGCGACCATCCTGGAGAAGGCCGTAGCGGAGGGCGAGGACTTCGACGAGGCTGTCCAGAAGCTGCTGACCGACATCATCACCGAGCACGGTGCCGTGGTGTTCAACGGTGACGGCTATTCGGAGAACTGGCAGATCGAGGCCGCCGAACGGGGCCTGCCGAACCTGAAGACCACGCTGGACGCTCTGCCAGAGCTGATCAAGCCGGAGTCGATCGAGCTGTTCGAGAAGTACTCCGTGTTCAGCGAGCGCGAGCTGCACAGCCGCTACGAGGTCCGCCTCGAGATGTACGCACTGACCATCGGTGTGGAGGCCAAACTCGCGCTGGAACTAGGGTCGACGGTGATTTTGCCTGCGGCCGTCCGTTACCAAACCGAGTTGGCGCAGAACGTCGCTGCTCTCAAGGCGGCGGGCGTCGAGCCGGACCTGACCCTGCTCCAGGACGTCAGCGCTCCGATCTCGGAGCTGACGGCGGCGCTGGCAGCGCTGAAAGCGGGACTGGCCGAGCATGGTGGAGACTCCGCCGCCGAGGAAGCCGCCCACGCGCAGAGCCTCTTGCCGAAGATGGACGCGGTGCGCGCCGCCGTCGACACGCTCGAAGGCGTTGTAGCCGACGACCTCTGGCCGTTGCCGACCTATCAGGAGATGCTCTACATCCTCTGAGGCACGAAGCCGCACTGGCGGCGACATGAGACCCGCCGAGTGTGGGGGTTCAGTCCGAGCCACTCGGGCACTGGTAACCGCAACCCCCACACTCGGCGACCAACCCGGCAGGCGCGTCAGGCCAGTGCCAGGAAGAGCTTCTCGAGTTCTGCCTCGCTCATCGGCGGATCGCCATCGGCGGTAGAACCGGTGACGCATTCACGTAGGCCGGTAGCAACGATTTTGAAGCCTGCACGGTCGAGGGCCTTGGACACCGCGGCCAGCTGCGTGACCACGTCTTTGCATTCGCGGCCGTCCTCGATCATCGCGATTACCCCGGCCAGTTGCCCTTGGGCGCGCCGGAGCCTGTTAAGCACTGCGGCGATGCTGTCTTGATCACCCACCATTGAAGTGCCCTTTCATTCGCGTGAATCGGTTCATTCCATCGTACCCTCCGGGGTATACCGCGGCTGGTCGCGCGTCAGCCTGTCGCCAGCCCTATTCGGCTCCGGGCGGCGAGTCGGCGCAGTGGACAGAAATCCTGTCGGGTGCATGCGAGGTACAGCGCACCGGCGACGGCGGTCGATACCGCGGCGCCGATTCCCACCGCGACGTGGATCTCTTGGGCCAGGATGACCGAGGACATCGCCAGGACGAACCAGCCGAATACCTTGCGTAACGCATCGGGATTGACCATTGCCGTCAGTCGTGCGCCGATCAGCGCACCGGCCACTGCTGCGGCGGTGACCATCAGCGCCACCGTCCAGTCGATCTGGACGCTCGACAGATATCCGCCCAGTCCTGCGAAGGACTTCATCGCGATCACAACCAACGAGGTGCCCACGGCGATGGGCATCGGCAATCCTCCCAGGAGCGCCAGGGCCGGGACGACGAGGAATCCCCCGCCGGCGCCGACGAGCCCTGTCACCAACCCAACGCCGAGGCCTTCCGCAACGACCTTGACGACTGGAATGCGACGCGGGCCATCGGATTCCGCAATATTCTTCCGTCCGCGAAGCATGGCGACGGCGGTGGCGATCATCATCACCGCGAACCCGATGAGTAGCACTGAGCCCGGAATGAACCGGGCCAGGACGCCGCCCAGGTAGGCGCCGGCCATGCCCGCGGCGCCGAATATCAGGCCCGTTCGCCATTGGACGTGGCCGGCGCGTGCGTGTGAGACGGCGCCGACCGCACTGGTGACGCCGACCACCAACAACGACGTTGCGATGGCCTGTTTGGCGTCCATGCCCGCGACGTAGGCGAGCAGCGGGACGGTCAGGATCGAGCCGCCACCGCCGAGCAGACCCAGTGCGATGCCGACGAAGACCGCGAGCGAAACCGTCAAGGCGATCATGTCGACTACCCGACCTTCTGGTCGGGTGACCCGACGAGCTGCGACACGACGGTCTGGGCGTCACAGGTGGCTCCGCGGTTGTAGGGCAGCTTCGACAGCAGCATGCCCATGGCGCAGGTGTTGGACAGCGCCGCGAAGGCGAGCCCGCCGCCGACGCCGGCTGCCAGCCACTTGAGCTTCGGCGCGGCAATGCTGCCGAGGACACTTGTCAGCACGATAGAGCCGGCGACAAGGCGCACCTGGCGCTCGAGGTCCCAGCGCTGCGCGCCCCGGTTGACCGCGAAACCCTTTGCTTCCCAGGCGGTGATGCCGCCGTCGAGGATGTGGACGTTGTTGAGGCCGGCTGTGCGCAGGGTCTCTTCGGCCTGTGTGGCGCGTTGACCGGAGCGACATACCAGCACTACGTCTTCGTCGAGGTGCCTGATGATTTCGTCGCGGTGTTCGCGTAGCAGGTCCAGCGGAACGTTGTAGGCGCCTGCGATGTGCGCGGTCTCGAACTCGCCCGGGGTTCGGACGTCGAGAACTCGCGGCGGCGCAGCCGAAGTGAGGCGTTCGCTGAGGTCCTGCGAATCGATGGTGGCGGGAGCGGTCATGGTGTTCAGCGTCCTTCCGGCTAGCCGGCGGTGACCAAAGCCTCTAGGACTCTCGATACCGCCGGGGGTATATTCAACATCATGTTAGACATACCCCCATGGGTATTGTCAAGCACGGAATAAGATACCCCCTAGGGTACTTGACATACCCATAGGGGTATATGTCAGGATGGCTCTACCCGCAACGGAACGAAAGGACTCGCGCCATGAAATTCGTCCAGTACTACCTGGATTGTCTGTCCCACGCCTCATATCTGGTGGCCGACGAAACAACAGGCCGCGCAGTCGTCGTCGACCCGCAACGCGACATCGCCGAGTACTTGGCCGATGCCAAGGAACTGGGTCTGACGATCGAACTCGTCATCGAAACCCACTTCCACGCCGACTTCCTGTCCGGCCACCTCGAGTTGGCCAAGGCGACAGGCGCGAAGATCGTGTTCTCCTCCGTCGCGGAAACCGAGTTCGAGTCGATGGGGGTCGCCGACGGTGAACGCTATTCGCTCGGTGACGTCACACTGGAGTTCCGGCACACCCCTGGCCACACGCCCGAGTCGTTGTCGATCGTGGTCTACGAGCGCGCCGACGACGAGATCCCGTACGGCGTCCTCACCGGCGACGCCCTCTTCATCGGCGACGTCGGCCGACCGGACCTGCTGGCCTCGATCGGCTTCACCCGCGAGGAACTGGCGGACAAGCTCTACGACTCGCTGCACAACAAGTTGATGACGCTGCCTGACGCCACCCGGGTGTATCCCGCACACGGCGCGGGCTCGGCGTGCGGTAAGAATCTTTCGACCGACCTGTGGTCGACGATGGGCGATCAGAAGGCGACGAATTACGCTCTGCGGGCTCCCGACAAGGCAACCTTCATGAACCTCGTCACCGAGGGTCAGCCGCCCGCGCCGGGTTACTTCGTCTATGACGCGATCCTCAACCGCAAGGACCGCGAACTGCTCGACGAAACCAAGATGCCGGCGGCGATGACCTATGAGCAGGTCCGCAGCGCGATCGACGACGGCGCCGTCCTGGTTGACGGGCGGACCCCCGAAGAGTTCGCCCTAGGCCACTTGCGCGGCGCGATCAACATCGGACTCGAAGGCCGTTACGCCGAATTCGCCGGATCGGTTCTTCCATCCGATGTCGACGTCGTTTTGTTCACCGAACCCGGCCAGGAGCTCGAAGGCAAGAACCGGCTCGCCCGGATCGGGTTCGACCGCGTAATCGGCTACTTGGCCGACCCGTTCGAAGTGATGTTCTCCCACCAGGACGACGTCCAGGTGGCCTCTCGGCTGACCGCGAAGGCGTTCGACGAGCGGGCATCCGAGCTCACCGATCTGCAGATCGTCGACGTCCGCAACCCGGGCGAGGTCGAGGCAGGCACGATCCCGAACGCGATCCCGATTCCGGTGGGCCAGTTGCCTGGTCGGCTGGGGGAGCTCGACGCCGCCAAGCCGACCGTCGTGTATTGCGCAGGCGGCTACCGGTCGTCGGTCGCGGCGAGCCTGCTGCGGCACAACGGCTTCGCCGACGTCAGCGACATCCTGGGCGGCTTCGGCGCCTGGGACGAATCCCACCAGAACGCCTGAGCGACAAAGGAGACGAGCACCATGAACACCACCGCCAAGCACCAGGTTCTGATCGTCGGCGGCGGAACGGCGGGCATCACCGTCGCGGCCCGCTTGATGCGCAAGGGTTACCGCGACGTCGCGGTGATCGAGCCGTCGAGCACGCACTACTACCAGCCGCTGTGGACGCTGGTGGGCGGTGGACAGGCGAAGGCCTCGACCACCGAGCGTGCCGAATCCTCGGTCATGCCGAAGGGCGCGACTTGGATCAAGAAGGCCGCCAACGCCTTTGATCCAGAGAACAACACGGTTACGTGCGCGGACGGAGCCACCTACGGCTACGACGTGCTCGTGGTCTGTCCCGGCATTCAGCTCGACTGGAAGGCCACCGAGGGACTGGAGGAAGCCGTGGGCCGCGACGGCGTGTCGTCGAACTACCGGTTCGACCTCGCGCCGCGCACCTGGGACTACATCCGCACCCTGAGGTCGGGCACCGCGGTGTTCACGGTTCCCTCCGGGGCGATCAAGTGCGCGGGCGCCCCACAGAAGATCGCGTACCTGGCTGCTGACTACTGGCGAAAACAAGGCGTGCTCAAGGACATCGACGTCCACCTGGTCATGCCGGGACCGCGGCCCTTCGGCATCCCCGCGATCGCCGACAGCCTCGATGCCGTCATCGCTGACTACGGGATCCATCTGCACAGCAGCTCCGAGGTGACCTCCGTCGACGCAGCGTCACACAAGGTCGGCATCACCAGCGTCGGCCCCGGCGGCACCGACATAATGCTGCCCTACGACGTGTTGCACGCCGTCCCGCAGCAGTCGGCGCCGGACTGGATCAAATCCAGCCCGCTGTCGACGGGGGACGCGGCGGGCTACGTGGAGATCGACAAGCACACCATGCAGCACGTGCGCTACGCCAACGTGTTCAGCCTCGGTGACGCAGGCTCGTCGCCGAACTCGAAGACGGGCGCCGCAATTCGCAAGCAGGCCCCAGTCGTGGTCGACAACGTCGACTCGTTCCTGAAGAACCAGCCGCTGCGGGCGTCGTACAACGGTTACTCGTCGTGCCCGATCGTCACCTCTTCGCACGCGATGCTGCTCGCCGAGTTCGACTACGACCTAAACCTCGAACCCTCGTTCCCGGTGCTCGACCCGACGAAGCCGCACCGGGCGTACTGGTACCTCAAGAAGTACGGGCTCCCGTACATGTACTGGAACCTGATGCTCAAGGGACTTGCCTAGCAATTCGACTGTGCCACTCGTAAAGACGAATAAGAAGGGACACTGCAATGACAATCAAGAACCTATCCGGAGCCGACTTCGAGTCCACGATCACCGACAACCCGATCGTGTTGATCGACTTCTGGGCCTCGTGGTGCGGACCGTGCCGATCCTTCGCCCCGGTCTTCGACCGCTCGGCGCAGTCGCATCCCGACGTCGTGCACGCCAAGGTCGACACCGAAGCGGAGGGACACCTGGCCGCGGCGTTGGAGATCCAGTCGATCCCGACCGTCATGGCCTTCCGTGACGGCGTGCTCGTCTACCGCCAGCCGGGCGCCCTGCCTGCGGCCGCGCTCGAGGACCTGATCACCCGGGTCAAGGCGCTCGACATGGCCGAGGTCCGCGCCAAGATCGCCGCGACGAAGCCCTGATCGCATTCACAAGGAGGACGAACCAATGTGCTACCCCGAGAAGTGCCCCCGCTGCGGAAAGACGGGCTGGGCCGGCTGCGGTCAACACGTCGACGAGGTGATGCGCTCGGTGCCCGCGGCCCAACGATGCACCTGCGACGGCGATTCCGCGTTCAAGCCGAGATCCACCATCACCGACTCGCCATTTCACCGCCGACCAAGGTAGAGGAACCGACATGACCACCATCGAGACCCCCGCTCCCGTGACCACCATGCCGCGCATCGGTGATCCGGCCCCGGCCTTCACCGCCCAAACCACCCAGGGTGAAATCAAATTCCCCGACGATTACGCCGGCAAGTGGGTCATCTTGTTCTCCCACCCAGCCGACTTCACCCCGGTCTGCACCAGCGAGTTTATGACGTTCGCCACCATGCAGGAGCAGTTCGCCGCCTACCACACCGAACTCGTCGGCCTGTCCGTCGACGGGCTCTACAGCCACATCGCCTGGCTGCGGACCATCAAGGACAAGATCTCCTACCGCGACATGAAGGACGTCGAGGTCACCTTCCCGCTGATCGAGGACGTCTCGATGGAGGTCGCGCGCAAGTACGGGATGATCATGCCGGGCGAGGATTCGACCAAGGCCGTGCGCGCGGTGTTCGTCATCGACCCCAGGGGCACGATCCGCGCCGTCATCTACTACCCGCTGAGCCTGGGCCGCAACTTCGACGAGTTGTTGCGCGTCATCCAGGCCCTGCAGACAGCCGACCACTTCTCGGTCGCAACACCGGCCGACTGGCGCCCGGGCGACCGCGTCATCGTGCCGCCTGCCGGCTCTTGCGGAACCGCCAAGGAGCGGATGGACGGTCACGTCGACGGTGTCGAGTGCGAGGACTGGTTCTTCTGCACCAAGGAGATCTCCGCGCAGGAAGTCGAGGCCGCCATTCGGGGTAACCAATAGGCAGGCTGGACATCGAATACCCCCATGGGTAACGTGGGTGCAAGCTGCGAAAGGAGGCAATAGATGACGCTGGCCATATCGACCACGCTGCGGGCATCGTTCGAAGATGCGGTACAGATGACCCGAAAGGCACTTTCTGATCAGGGGTTTGGAGTTCTCACCGAGATCGACGTCAAGGCCACGTTGAAAGAAAAGCTCGGCGAGGACATGGAGAACTATCTGATTCTCGGGGCGTGCAACCCGCCACTGGCACACCGTGCGGTCAACGTCGATCGAAAGATCGGCTTGTTGTTGCCCTGCAACGTCGTGGTTCGCTCTGACCCCGCCCACGACGGCACCGTGATCGTCGACGCGATGGACCCCCAGATCATGGTTCAGGTGGCTGATGAGCCGGGCCTGCGTGAGGTCGCCGATGACGCCGCCGGAAAGCTGCACGCCGCGATCGACGCGCTGTCGCAAACCGCGCCCGCGAAATAATCGGGGCCCCGCGATGTGCGGGCAAAGGCCGACAAAGTGAGCATCGGGATCGCCCTCGCGCTCGGCGCCGTGATCGGTGTGTTGTTGGGCCTGCTCGGCGGCGGCGGATCCATCCTCGCGGTACCGGCACTGGTCTACGTACTGGGACTTGGTGTCGAACAGGCGATTCCGATGTCCCTGATAGTGATCGGCATCGCCTCCGCGGTAGGTGCGCTACCCAAGATCCGGGCGCACCAGGTGCAGTGGCGACTGGCAGGAATCTTCGCGGCTGCGGGTATCCCGGCAACGTTCATCGGAACCGCGATCGGCAAGCACCCACCGCAGTCGGTCCTACTGATCGGCTTCGCGTCGGTGATGGTCGTGGCCGGAGTTCGGATGCTGAAGGATGCGGGGGACACCGGAACCGCCTGCAGTGTGGGTGAATCCGGAATCAACTGGCGTCACTGCGCACCGCGGTCGATCCCCGCCGGATTCGCCGTTGGTCTGTTGACAGGGCTGTTCGGTGTCGGGGGTGGCTTCCTGATCATCCCGGCGTTGGTGCTGATGCTCGGTGTGGAGATGCCGATCGCCATCGGCACCTCACTCCTCATCATCGTCGCCAATTCCGCCGCCGGTGTGATTTCCCATCTGGGCGGGGCCGGCATCGACTGGTCGATCACTGCCGCGTTCGTCGGCACCGCGATTGTCGGCTCGCTCGTCGCCGGCCATTTCGGCACCAAGCTAGAAACGGCCCGACTCCAGCGTTGGTTCGCTTACCTCGTTTTCGTTGTGGCGGCCTACGTGCTGCTGGACACCATCGTTCTTCGCTGAGACCTCTGAAAGGAGATCCCATGAAAATATCCATCATCGAAACCTCTGGGCTGGGCGACCGCAGTTATCTGGTCGACCAAGGTGACACCGCCGTCGTCATCGACCCCCAGCGGGACATCGATCGAGTCCTGTCGCTGGCCCGCGACCGCGGGGTGACGATCACCCATGTGGTGGAGACCCATATCCACAATGACTACGTCACCGGCGGACTGGAGTTGGCGCGCACTGTCGGGGCGGAGTACGTGGTTCCCGCCGGTGACGACGTCGCCTACGACCGCCGGCCCGTCCGCGACGGCGATGTCGTCGATGCCGGGCCAATTCAGTTGCAGGTCATGCATACTCCGGGCCACACCCACCACCACGTCAGCTACGTGTTGCGTGACACCACCGGGAACGTCCACGGTGTGTTCACCGGCGGATCGATGCTGCACGGCACCACCGGTCGCACCGACCTGCTCGGCGCCGAACACACCGATGCGCTGACCCGTGCGCAGTTCCACTCGGTCCGGCGCCTCGCAGATGAGTTGCCAGCGGAGACAAAGGTGTTCCCGACCCATGGCTTCGGCAGCTTCTGTTCCGCCACACCGGCCAGTGGTGACGACTCCACCATCGCCGACGAGCTCGTCACCAACCCGGCGTTGACCCAAGACGAGCAGACCTACGTCGACGATTTGCTCGCGGGACTCACCGACTACCCCGCCTACTACGCGCACATGGGTGTCATCAACAAGGCCGGGCCAGCGCCGGTGGACCTGTCGCTGCCCGACCCGGTAGACCCTGACGAACTGCGTGGGCGCATCGAGGCAGGAGAGTGGGTTGTCGACCTACGCAACCGCACGGCGTTCGCTGCCGGTCATCTCGCCGGCACCCGGGGCTTCGAGCTGTCGGACTCCTTCGTCGCCTACCTGGGCTGGCTATATGACTGGGGCGAACCGCTCACCTTGATAGGTGAGAGCATCGACCAGATCGCTGAGGCCAGAAGGGAACTCGTGCGTATTGGTATCGACGAGCTCGAAGGTGCAGCGGTCGGGGAAGTCGGCAGCCTGAGCGCCGGGGCCGAGCTGCGCTCCTACCGCGTCGCGTCCTTCGCCGACCTCGCCGAGGTCGTCGACTCCGCCGACCTCACCATCCTCGATGTCCGTCAGCAACCGGAATTCGAAACCAGCCACATCCCCGGCGCGGTGAACATCCCGCTGCACAAGCTCATCGAGCGGATCTCCGACGTGCCCGAAGGCGAGGTCTGGGTGCACTGCGCATCGGGCTACCGGTCCTCTATCGCGGCCTCCTTGATCGACCGGCCGGGGCGCACCGTCGTGCTCGTCGACGACGAGTACGACAACGCCGAGAAGCTCCAGCTCACCACCTGATCGTCCAGTCAGGTGGTGTGGCCGTCGGCAACGGTCAGTGCCGCGTCGAGCATGCGCAGCCCGTCCGCCACCTCGGCGTCGCTGACGTTGCACGGCGGCACCGCGTGAATTCGGTTGAAGTTCGCGAAGGGGAGCAGGCCATTGGCCTTGCACGCCGCGAGCGTTTCGCCCATCGCGGGGCTCGACCCGCCGTACGGCGCCAATGGTTCGCGGGTCTCCCGGTCGGTGACCAGCTCGATCGCCCAGAACACGCCGAGGCCGCGCACCTCGCCGACCGACGGGTGCCTGGCCGCCAGCTCACGCAGGCCCGGGCCGAGCACGTCGCCGCCGATGCGCGCGGCGTTGCCGACCATGCCCTCGTCCTCCATCGCGTTGATGGTGGCGACCGCGCAGGCCGTCGCCAGCGGATGACCGGAGTAGGTCAGGCCGCCCGGATAGGGACGGTCGGCGAACGTCTTGGCGATCGACTCGTTGATCGCCACGCCACCGAGCGGCACGTAGCCGGAGGTGACTCCCTTCGCGAACGTGATGAGATCAGGCACGACGTCGAAATGCTGGATGGCGAACCACTTTCCGGTGCGTCCGAACCCGGCCATCACCTCATCTGCGATGAAGACGATGCCGTATCGGTCGCAGATCTCGCGGACACCCTTCAGGTAGCCGGGTGGCGGCACCATGATGCCCGCGGTGCCGGGCACCGATTCCAGGATCAGGGCCGCGAACGACAGCGGGTTCTCCATCTGGATCAGCCGCTCGAGGTGTTCGAGTGCTCGTTGCGTCTCCTGCTCCTCGTTGTCCGAATGGAACGAGGAGCGGTACAGGAAGGGGCCGTTGAAGTGCACGACACCGCTGGTGCCGTAGTCATTGGGCCAGCGGCGTGGGTCGCCGGTCAGGTTCACCGCGGTATCGGTGCCGCCGTGGTACGACCGGTAGCGGGCCAGCACCTTAAAGCGGCCGGTGTGCAGCCGGGCCATGCGAACCGCATGTTCGACGGCGTCGGCTCCGCCGTTGGTGAAGAACACCCGGTTGAGATCGCCGGGCGTCCGTTCCGCGATGAGCCGTGCCGCCTCCGAGCGGGCGGAGTTGACGTGCGCGGGCGCGACAGTACACAGCTTCGCGGCCTGTTCGGCGATGGCGGCAACGACTTTCGGGTGCTGGTGACCGATGTTGGTGTTGACCATTTGCGACGAGAAGTCCAGCAGCTTGTTGCCGTCGCCGTCCCAGACGTAGGAGCCCTGTGCGGCGAGCACGGTCATCGGTTTCAGCGCGGCCTGCGCCGACCACGAGTGGAAGACATGGGCGCGGTCGAGTTCGTGTGCGCGCACGCCCTCGGCGATCGCTGTGGCGAGATCCTGCCCGTTGGGTAGCTGTTCCGGCGCGGTGGACCCTGTCATGGCTGTGCCTGTCTCTGTATCCCCGTAGGTATTGCGGGAAGCCTAGCCCGGCGCCTGCACCGTTCGGCGTCACTGACTACTGGTTCTGCGGAAAGCCCAGCTCGATCCCGCCGTGGCTGGGGTCGAGCCAGCGGCTGGTGATCGCCTTCTGCCGGGTGAAGAACTGCACACCGTCCATTCCGTGCGCGTGGCTGTCGCCGAAAAGCGACGCTTTCCAACCGCCGAAGCTGTAGTACGCCATTGGCACCGGGATCGGCACATTGATGCCCACCATCCCGACCTGGACCTCGTTTTGGAATCGCCGCGCGGCCCCACCGTCGTTGGTGAAGATCGCCGTGCCGTTGCCGTACGGGTTGGAGTTCACCAGCTCCATTGCGTCGTCGTAGCTCTCGACGCGGATCACCGACAGCACCGGGCCGAAGATCTCGTCGGTGTAGACGCTCATCTCGGGTGTGACGTTGTCGATCAGGGTGGGGCCCAGCCAGAACCCGGCTGGATCCCGCTCGGTACCTACCTCGCTCCCGACATTGCGGCCGTCGACCACGATCTTCGCGCCATCGGCCTCGCCGGCGTCGATGTAGGACGCCACCTTGTCGCGGTGGGCCTTGGTGACCAACGGTCCCATATCGGAATCCTTTGTGCCGTCGCCGGTCTTGATACCTGCCGCGCGCTCGGCAATCTTGGCGACGAGGTCGTCGGCGATCGGCCCGACGGCGACGCACGCGGAGATCGCCATACAGCGTTCGCCTGCCGAACCGAAGCCCGCGTTGACCATCGCGTCGGCCGCCAGGTCCAGATCGGCGTCCGGCAGGATGACGGCGTGGTTCTTCGCGCCGCCGAGGGCCTGCACACGCTTGTCGTGTGCGGTGCCGGTGGCGTAGACGTATTTCGCGATCGGCGTGGAGCCCACGAACGACACCGACTTGACCTTCGGATTGGTCAGTAGCTCGTCGACCGCTGTCTTGTCGCCCTGCAGCACGTTGAACACACCGGGCGGCAGACCGGCTTCGGCCCACAGTTCGGCAATCCACAGCGACGCGCTCGGGTCCTTCTCCGACGGCTTGAGCACGACGGTGTTACCCGTCGCAATCGCGATGGGGAAGAACCACATCGGCACCATAGCGGGGAAGTTGAACGGGCTGATCACACCCACGACACCCAGCGGCTGGCGGATGGAGAAGACGTCGACCTTGGTCGACGCGTTCTCGGTGAAACCGCCCTTGAGTAGATGCGGTATGCCGCAGGCGAACTCGACGACCTCCTGGCCCCGGCTGACCTCGCCGAGCGCATCGGAGACGACCTTGCCGTGCTCGCTGGTGATGATCTCGGCCAGTTCTTGTTTGCGCGCGTTGAGCAACTCGCGGAAGTTGAAGAGAATCTGCGTGCGTCTGGCCAGCGACGTATCGCGCCACGCGGGGAATGCCGCGGCTGCGGCGTCGATCACCGTGCGGGCGTCCTCGATGGTGGCCAGAGCGACCTCGCCGGTGACGGCTCCGGTGGCCGGGTTGGTCACCGGGGCGATGGCGGTGCTTGCGCCTGCGAAGGCCTCGTTGTTGAACCAGTGGCTGATGTTCTTGCGCTGTGTCATTTCTGCGAACTATCTTTCCGTGGTTTTGGAGACGTATTCGGTCATGGTCTTGAGTTGGTAGCGCGAGACTTCGTGGGCGGCCTCGTCCTCGGCGAATACCGACGACACCATCACGGTGTCTGGCCGGTCGTAGAAGCCGATTTCGGCCAGACCGCCGAAGAACTCGTCCCAGTCGATGTCGCCGTCGCCGATTTTCAGGTGCTGGTGCACCCGCACCGGATTGCCCGGTGGATTCGTGATGTAGCGCAGGCCGTGGCTGCGGTGGTGGTCCATCGTGTCGGCGACGTGCACCAGTCGCAGGCGGTCACCGGCGGCGCGCATGATCTCGGTCATGCTGGAACCCATCGTGCCCTGCATGTGAAATGCGTGGCACGCTACAAAAACAAATCCGATGTTCGGCGAGTTGACGCCACGGATGATCCGGAGCGCTTCCATGCCGTCCTCGACGAAATCGTCTGGGTGCGGGTCGATTCGGACGTCGATGCCTTCGCGTTCGAAGATCGGCACGAGTTCTTCCATCGATCGGAAGAACGCCCGCTCGGATTCCTCGGGCTTCTCGGGACGGCCGGAGAACTCGGTGTTGATCACGTTGACCCCGAGGTCGACGGTGATCTGCACGACGCGCTTCCAATTACGCACCGCAGCTTCGCGGGCGTCCTCGTCGGGCCCCGACCACCGCAGCACCGGCAGCACCGAAGCGATTCCGACTCCCGCGGCCGCACAGGCCTTGCGAAACTTCGCGACCAGATCGTCGTCGGCGCGTGGATGATTGAAGAACGGGATGAAATCCCGGTGCGGCGTGAGCTGCAGGTGCTCATAGCCCAAATCCGCGACCAGCTTCGGGAAGTCGAGCAGTTCATAGTCGTGGTGGAACGGCGTGGGGTCGAGCGCGATTTTCATGTCAGGCTCCCGGAATCGACGCGCGGTCGACCATCTTGACCTCGACTGGCAGCCCACTGTCGAGCGACTCGACGCCGGCTTCGCATACCGCGGCGGCGGCATAGCCGTCCCAAGCGCCAGGCCCGTCGACGTTGACTCCGGAATGCACGGCGTCGACCCAGCGCTGGAACTCGGTGTCGTAGGCCTGTCCGAACCGCTCCCGGAACCCGGGGGTGATGTGGCCGCCCCAATGGCCGGGTGCACTCTTGCGCACCAGCCCGACATCGAGTCCGATCATGGCACTGCCCTTTTCGGCCACGACCTCGGTGCGCACCTCATAGGCCACCCCGGTCGTGACGAACAGTTCGACGTCCACGTGCTTGCCGGACGCGGTGCGCATGATCGCGATCTGCGGATCGGCAAGCCCCTGTGGCGCAGCGGGGTTCGCCGCGGGCTTGACGATCTGGATGGACGCGATCTCCTCGTCGAACAGAAAGCGCGTCACGTCGACCTCGTGGACAAGGGAGTCACGCACCACCATGGCGCTGTCGAACGTCGGGGGTACAGCCGGGTTGCGGTGTGCGCAGTGCAGTACCAGTGCGCGGCCGAGTTCGCCGCCGTCGAGCAGTGCCTTCAGCCGGGCGTACTCGTGGTCGAACCGGCGCATGAAACCCACCTGGATCAACCGCTTGCCGAGCTCGGCCTCGCGCTTCACGACGGCCAGCGAGGTTTCGATGTCCGTGGTCAGTGGCTTTTCGCACAGCACGGGCTTGCCGTGCTCCAGGCAGGCCAGCAGTTGTTTCTCGTGCGTCGGACCCGGCGTGGCGAGGACGACAGCATCGACGTCCGGGTCGGCGATCGCGTCGAGCGGGTCGACGATGGCACGGCACCCTGGGATGCCCGCCGCGATCTGTTCGGCCTTCTCGGTGATGTAGTCGTTGACCACCGAGACGCGGGCCCCTGAAATCCTGCTGCTGAGGCGGGCGACGTGATCGGCACCCATCACGCCGACCCCGAGGACGGCCACACGCAAGTCTGACACCGGTTCTCCTAGCTGAATCGAACGGTCGGGACGCCGCACGAACCCAGATAGGACCGGGTGCGCTGGGCGATGGGCAGGGGTGCGTCGATCTCGCAGGGGTACATGTCCTGTTCGACGATCGCGAACACGTCGATGCCGAGCTTCTCGATCTCGGCCAGCAGCGGCGGCATCTCCGGAATGCCGAGTGGTGGTTCGATCATCGCGCCGAGCTTGACGGCTTCGCCGAACGGAAGGTCCTCGGCCTCCACCTTCGCGCGGACCTCGGGGTCGACCTGCTTGAGGTGCAGGTAGCCGATGCGCTCCGGGGCACGTCGGATGATCGCGATGTTGTCGCCGCCGCAGTAGCTGATGTGGCCGGTGTCCAGGCAGAGGTTGACGAACTCGCCGTCGGTGCCGTCGAGGAAGCGGTAGACGTTCTCCTCGGTATCGACGTGGCTGTCCGCGTGCGGGTGGTATTGCGCACGCACGCCGTACTTCTCGAACATCGCCCTACCGAGGTCGTTCATGCCCTCGGTCTTCTTGCGCCACTGTTCGGTCGTGAGGTTGCGGTCCTCGAGCACAGCGCCGGTGGACGGGTCGCGCCACATCTCGGGGATCACGACGACGTGCTTGCCGCCGACTGCCGCAGTCAGCTTGGCGACGTCCTCGATCTGCTTCCACACGGCGTCCCACGAACCGTCTTGGTGCAGATGCTCGAACACCGTGCCCGCCGACAGTTTGAGGTTGCGCTTGGCCAGCTCGTCCGACAACTGCTTCGGATCGGTCGGCAGGTATCCGAAGGGTCCCAGTTCGATCCACTGGTAGCCGGACTCGGCGACCTCGTCGAGAAATCGGGTGTACGGCGTCTGGCCTGGATCGTCGGGGAACCATACGCCCCAGGAGTCGGGGGCAGATCCGACAAGAATTGTGCTCATGGACTTCGGCTCTCAGGAATCGGAGGGGCGGATGAGGGGGCGCTGAATCTTCTTCCAGTCCGCGTAGGTCTGGTAGGCGGACTGGGTGGATTCCAGAGTGGATACCTCGGATACCGGTACGTCCCACCAGGACTCGCTGTCCGGTGCGCCGATCAGCGGATCGGTCTCGACGTGGATCACCGTGGTGCGCTCGCTGGCCTTGGCCACCTTCACGGCATCGGCGAACTCCGCGGCGGTGCCGACCTTGATGACGTCGGCGCCCAGGCTGGCCGCATTCGCCGCGAGATCCACCGGCAACTTGTCGCCGTCGAGACGACCGTCACCGGTGCGGTAACGGTACGCCGTACCGAAGCGCTGAGATCCCAATGCCTCCGACAACGATCCGATCGAAGCGAAGCCGTGGTTCTGGACCAGAACGACGATGACCTTGATGCCCTCCTGTACTGCGGTGACCAACTCGGTGGCCATCATGAGGTAGGAGCCGTCGCCGACCATGACGAACACGTCGCGGGTTTCGTCGGCCATCCGCACGCCGAGGCCTCCCGCGACCTCGTAGCCCATGCAGGAGTAGCCGTACTCGACGTGGTATCCCTTGGGATCCCTTGTCCGCCAGAGCTTGTGCAGGTCACCGGGCATCGATCCGGCGGCGCAGACGACGACGTCGCGAGGGTCACTCAGCGTGTTCGCCAAACCGATGACCTGGCTCTGATTGAGCGTCGCGCCGTCCTCGACCGCGTACGCGGCCGTGACGGTGTCGTCCCACTCCTTGGCCAGTGCCGCGGCGCGAGTCCGATAATCGTCGGACACCTGGTAGTCGCCGAGCGCCGGGCCGAGTGCCTCAATGCCTTCGCGGGCGTCGGCCACCACACTGATTCCGCCCTGTTTCACCGCGTCCAGCGACGCCACGTTGATGTTGACGAACCTGACATCGGGGTTGTTGAACGCGGTACGCGATGCGGACGTGAAATCGCTGTAGCGCGTGCCGATTCCGATCACGACATCCGCCTCGGTGGCCAGTGCGTTGGCCGCCGTCGTGCCGGTCGATCCGATGGCGCCGACACATTGCGGATGGTCATACGACAGCGCGCCCTTGCCGGCCTGGCTCATGCCCACGGGGATGCCGGTCTGCTCGCACAACGCGGCCAGCGCCTCTGTCGCACCGGAATATACGACGCCACCGCCCGCGACGATCAGCGGCTTGCGGGCCGTACGGATCACCTCGGCCGCCCGTGCGATGACCGACGTCTCGGGCAGCGGCCGCGGGACATGCCAGGTGCGTTCGGCGAAAAGCGATTCCGGCCAGTCGTGGGCCTCGGCCTGCACGTCCTGGGGGATGGACACCGTCGCCGCGCCGGTCTCGACGGGATCGGTGAGCACGCGCATCGCGCCGAGCAGCGCGGCGGGCAGTTGCTCAGGGCGCCACACCCGGTCGAAGTAGCGGGACAACGGCTTGAAGGCGTCGTTGACCGTCACATCGCCGGACGACGGCAATTCCAGCTCCTGCAGCACGGGTGCGCTCACGCGGGTCGCGAAGGTGTCGGCGGGCAGCAGCAGCACGGGCAGGCGGTTGATCGTGGCGAGCGCAGCGCCGGTGAGCATGTTCGTCGACCCTGGTCCGACGCTCGCGGTCACGGCCCAGGTCTGCAATCGGTCCTTCTGCCGCGCGTACGCGACGGCGCTGTGCACCATGGCCTGTTCGTTGCGGCCGAGTACGTACTTCACTCCGGGGTCTCTGTCGGCTTCGGCTGCCTCCATCTCGTCCTGCAGCAGCGCCTGGCCGAGGCCGGCCACATTGCCGTGCCCGAAGATGCCGAAGGCGCCCGCGAAGAATTTGGTGCGCTCGCCGTCGCGCTCGACGTACTGGGCGGCCAGGAAGCGAATGGTCGCCTGCGCCACGGTGAGTCGGACGGTGCCTTCGGTGTCGGCGGCCTTCTCGGCCCGCTTGGGTGCGGTGGAAACCACGAATCAGCCTCCTGTCGGCGCGCCGGCTGAGCCGGCAATTGGGTTGTGAAGGGGCAGGCGGGGATCCACGGCCTGGTCTTCCCAGGTGCCGCGGAGCCAGGCGTGCTCCGGGTCGTCGACGATCTTCCAGGCACGTTCGGCGCCGGGTCCGGCCATGACGTTGAGGTAGTACATGTGATACCCCGGCGCCGCGACCGACGGTCCGTGGTATCCGTGCGGCACCAGCACCACGTCGCCGGTCCGCACCTCTTCGAGTACCTCGATCGGACGGTCCGGTGTCCCGTACACCCGGTGGTACCCGAAGCCGCGCGAACGGTCGGGACCACCGGCGATCTCGAAGTAGTAGATCTCCTCGAGTTCGGTTTCGGTGGGGGTGGTTTCGTCGTGCTTGTGCGCCGGATAACTCGACCAGTTGCCGCCGGGCGTGATGACCTCACAGGCGATCAGCGAATCCGCCTCGAAAACCCCTGCGGTGCCGAAGTTGTGGACCTGGCGGCTGCAGTTGCCGGTCCCGCGTAGTTCGACCGACACATCGGCGGCGGCGACGCGGCGGTTGGGAAACGACGTCTTGGCCCGGGCGCCGCAGATCGCGAAACGGCCTTCGCCCTCGATCACGTACGTCTTGTCGATGCCGATGTACACCATGTCGGACGGTCCGTCGAACACCGACGCGCGCGGCGTCAGCGCGAACGTCGTGCCGTCGCACGCAACGGCGCCGCCGCCCGCCAGCGGCAGGATCATCACCTCGGTGCCGCCCGTGGTGAGCTCGGCGCGTTGACTGTTGTCCAGTTCGAGCACCTGCAGCGAGGATTCGGTCCAACCCGCGGATTCCGGCGTGATGTCGACCGTGTACGGCGGCACGGCGCTGCGGGCCGGAATGTAGAGCTTGCTGTGCATCGTCACCTCACCATTGAAACCGCGGCGGCGACGGCAGACGCGACGTCGTCATCCGGGGGATAGAGCAGCGTGCGCCCGACAATTAGTCCGCGCACCGAGGGCAGTCCGAGGGCCTTCTCCCAACCGGCGAAGGCCTCGTCGGGGTCCGTGGGATCGCCGCCGAGCAGCAGCGTGGGCAGTGTGGTGGAGTCCATCACTCTGTCCATCTCGTCGACCACCGGTAGCTTCATCCAGGTGTAGGCCGAGGTCGAACCGATGCCCTGGGCGATGTGGATCGACTTGATCACCGCGTCTGGGGACAGGTCGTTGCGGACCTTCCCGTCGACGCGGGCGGACATGAACGGCTCCAACATCGCGATTAGTCCGTTTGCGGCCAGCTCGTCCACGGCGCGTGCGCACGCCGCCATGGTCGCGACGGTGCCAGGGTCATCGAGATCGATGCGGCACAACATCTTTCCGCCGTTCATCTTCGCCGCGGCGGTGGACGCCGCTGTGGCGGCCGTCATCCTGTCGTCCAGTTCGAAGGACGCGCCGGCCAGCCCGCCGCGATTGAACGACGAGAACACGACCTTGTCCTCGAGCGCGCCGAGCAACACCAGGTCGTCGAGGATGTCGGAGGTGGCAAGGACGCCGTCGACGCCGGGATCGGCGAGCGCCGCGCGCAGCCGGTCGAGCAGGTCGGTGCGGCTGTTCATCGCGGTCGGGCGGGTGCCGACGGCGAGAGCGCCGCGGGCGGGGTGGTCGGCGGCGACGATCATCAGGCGACCGTTGCCCCGGATGGTCGGCCGCGTGTTGCGGTTCTGCCAGGCGCGGGCTATCGCCCCGGGATCGCTGGCACGCAGCTCGGTGATCGCCGCATAGTCGGTGCAGAGTGCGCCAGACGGTGACCTAGACATTGACCGCCTCCGCCGCTGTTCGTTCGGCGAGCTCGGCGACCTCGGCGGCGGTCGGCATCGCGGTCGAGCACTCCAGCCGGGACGCGACGATGGCGCCCGCGGCGTTGGCGTAGCGCAGGGTCTTCTCCAGCGGCCAGTCGTGTAGCAGGCCGTGACACAGGCTGCCGCCGAACGCATCCCCGGCGCCGAGGCCGTTGACGACGTCGACCTCGTTGGGTGGCACCGTCACCGAGCTGTGCTTGGTCTTGCCGAGGACACCGCGCGGCCCCTGCTTCACGATCGCCAGCTCAACGCCGAGGTCCAGTAGCGCATCGGCGGCCTTGTGCGGGTTGGATTCCCCGACCGCGATCTGACACTCCTCGCGGTTGCCCACCGCGACGGTGACATGCTGCAGGGCCCGCTGGACCTGCTCGGTGGCGGCGGCGGGGGAGTCCCAGAACATCGGGCGGTAGTCGAGGTCGAGGACCGTGAGCGGTGCCCTGTCGCGGTGCTGATCCTCTTCGCGCGAGCGCTCATCGCGAGCCGACCATGCCGCGAAATGCGCGCTGCGGCTTGGCTCTTCGGACAGCCCGGTCACGGTCGACCAGTACAGCCGCGCCGAACGTACGGCGTCGGCATCGATGTCGTCGGCGCTGATCTGGAGGTCCGGTGCCTTGGGGCGACGGTAGAAGTACAGCGGGAAGTCGTCGGGTGGAAAAATCTCGCAGAAGGTAACGGGCGTCGGGTATTCGTCGTTGGTCACCACGTGGCGGTTGTCGACGCCGAGGCGGGCCAGTTCGTTGCTGACGAACTTCCCGAACGGGTCGGCGCCGACACCGGAGATCAGGGCCGAGCGATTTCCGAGCCGCGCGGCGGCCACCGCCACGTTGGCGGCGCTGCCGCCGAGGAACTTGCCGAAAGTCTCGACATCCTCGAGTCCGACCCCCACCTGTAGGGGATAGACGTCGACGCCGCAGCGCCCGATGGCGAGTACGTCATGTGGCTGTGTAGTCGTCAAGGGTCGGCTCTCCACGAGTAGGGGACGGCTGTCTATGACTGTGCCTGCCGCCGGTCGACCATGTCAATAGTTTGTCCTGACATTCTATCTTTCGATCATAGAGTGTTAGTATTCAGCTACTCTTTGACTGGTCCATGAGGAGATCGGAGACGACGTGCCCCTGACGGTGGAGCTCGACAGGTCAAGCCCTGTTCCCCTCTACTATCAGCTCGCCCAGGCCATCGAGGCCGCGATACGCGATGGCGAACTCTCACCCGGTGACCGGTTTGAGAACGAGCTCGCATTGGCGAAGCGATTGACGTTGTCGCGGCCGACGACGAGGCGTGCGATACAGGAACTCGTCGACAAAGGTCTGCTGGTCCGCAAGCGCGGCGTGGGTACCCAGGTCGTACAGAATCCCGTGCACAGGCGTGTCGAACTGACAAGCCTTTTCGACGATCTCGCCCGCGCCGGCCAGGAACCGACAACGCAGCTGTTGGACTACACGGTCGGGCGCCCCGACGAGGAGGTCGCGCGCGAGCTCAGCATTTCCGAGGATCGCGACGTGGTCTCGATTCAGCGGTTGCGCTGCGCCAACGGTGAACCGCTCGCGGTGATGATCAACCATCTGCCCGTGGAGATCGCGCCCGAAGCGGACGAGCTCGAGAGCGTCGGCCTGTATCAGTCGCTGCGGTCGCGCGGCGTGCACATCCGCCTGGCGCGCCAGCGCATCGGGGCAAGGGGTGCGACGCGGACCGAGGCTCGCCTGCTCGACGAGAAACTCAACGCTCCCCTTCTGACCATGGCGCGGACCGCATTCGACGACTCTGGCACCGCGGTCGAGTTCGGTACACACTGCTACCGCGCGTCGCGGTACTACTTCGACACGACCCTGGTCGACCGCTAGTCCCCGGCTGCGCATGGGCCGTCTCGCGACTAACTGAACGCCGCCCGAAAGGCTGCCAGCGCCGTTTCACCGCCTTCGCTGCTATCTCCGGATGCCCACGCCTCCATGCCGATGGTGCCGGCGAAGCCGATCTCGCACAGCGCCTTCGCGATGGCGGGGTAGTTGATCTCGCCGGTTCCGGGCTCGCAGCGTCCCGGGACGTCGGCGACCTGGATCTCGCCGATCGCGTCGCCGCAGCGCCGAATCAGCTCGATGAGATTGCCCTCGCCGATCTGTGCGTGATAGAGGTCGAGCATCATCTTCACGTTCGGATGCGCCACACCCTCGATCAGCGCCAACGTGTCCTTGGCGCGGGCCAGCGGGATGCCGGGATGGTCGACGATCGTGTTGAGGTTCTCGACGCAGAACTGCACGCCTGCCTCAGCTCCGAGATCGCCGATGCGCTCGAGGGTGCGCAGCGCGGTCAGCCACATCTCGCCGGTCGCGCGCTGCCGCGGTCGCACGGCGTTTCCTTCGCCGTCGAGTTCGGCGGTATGTAGGTTGAGTCGCGAAACGCCCAGTATCGCAGCAGCTTTGATGGAGAGCTCCGCGGTGCGGACCACCTCGTCGGCGCTGGCGGGATCGATCAGATCGCCGCGCAGATAGCCCGTCATCGAGGTGAAGCGGGCGCCGGTGGCGGCGAGCGCAGCGAGGTCTTTGTCGTGCCAGCTCCAGATCTCGACGGCGAAGCCCATCTCGTGGATTCGGCGCACCCGTTCGAGGATCGGTAGCTCCGTGAAGACCATCTCCGAACAGACCGCAAGCTCAAACTCCGCCATGGCAACCTCGCCTCCTCGCTGTGGGCACCACGACCGGAACCCTAACATTTGATGTGCAGTCCTAATGTCAGGACAAACTATTGACTTTCTGCTGTGAGGCGTATTACATCGATCCTTGAGGTGTGCTGCGTCGCACGCAAAGGGCAAGGAGAAGTGATGAGGATTAGTCGGCTCGCGGCGATCGCCGGGGTGACCGTGCTCGTACTGGGAATCGCGTCGTGCTCGTCCACCGGCGGGAAGCCGCGGGAGAGCGAAGGCGGGATGGGCGGCGGGACCGTCGACACGCCGCGCGCGACGATCGCGATGATCACCCACGAAGTGCCGGGTGACTCGTTCTGGGATCTGATCCGCAAGGGCGCAGAGACCGCGGCGAAGAAGGACAACATCGAGCTGCGCTATTCGAACGACCCTGAAGCGCCCAACCAGGCCAACCTCGTACAGACCGCGATCGACAGCGGCGTCGATGGCATTGCGCTCACGCTTGCCAAGCCCGATGCGATGCGGGCCGCTGTCGCGGCCGCAGAGGCCAAGGGCATCCCCGTCGTCGCCTTCAACGCCGGCGGTGACGCATGGCAGCAGATGGGCGTCAAGGAGTTCTTCGGGCAGGACGAGTTCATCGCTGGCCAGGCCGCCGGGGACCGGCTCAAGCAGGACGGCGCGAAGAAGGCGCTCTGCGTCATTCAGGAACAAGGGCACGTCGGCCTCGAAGACCGCTGTGCCGGTGTGAAGAGCAATTTCCCCGCGACCGAGAACCTCAACGTCAACGGCAAGGACATGCCGTCGGTCGAGTCGACGATCACCGCGAAGCTGCAACAGGACCCGAGCGTCGATTACGTGGTGACGCTGGGGGCTCCGTTCGCGTTGACCGCTGTGCAATCGGCGAAGAACGCGGGCAGCAACGCCAGGATCGGCACCTTCGACACCAACGCCGCCCTCGTCGGCGCGATCCAGGACGGCAGCGTGCAATGGGCCGTCGACCAGCAGCCGTTCCTGCAGGGCTACCTGTCGATCGACTCGCTGTGGCTGTACCTGAACAACGGCAACGTGATCGGGGGCGGCAAGGAGACTCTGACCGGTCCGGCGTTCATCGACAAGACGAACGTCGACGCCGTGGCCGAGTATGCGAAGGGTGGAACGCGCTGATGAGTACGAGTACCGAAGTCGACCTCGGCCAACGCAAGGTCGTTCACGACGAACGCGTCAAAGAGCGAAACCGCATACAGCGAATGCTGATTCGCCCCGAGATGGGTGCGCTGATCGGCGCGGTCGTCATCTTCATCTTCTTCTTCATCATGGCGCCGCCGTTCAGGTCGGCCGAATCGCTGGCGACAGTGCTCTACGGCAGCTCGACCATCGGAATCATGGCGTGCGCAGTCGCCCTGCTGATGATCGGCGGTGAGTTCGACCTGTCGGCCGGCGTCGCGGTCACCACAGGTTCCCTGGCGGCGTCCATGCTGGCCTGGAACTTTCATCTGAACCTCTGGGCCGGAGCGGGTTTGGCGCTCATCCTGTCGCTCGCCGTCGGATTCTTCAACGGGTACATGGTGATGAGAACCAAGATTCCGAGCTTCTTGATCACGCTCGGGACCCTGTTGATGTTGACCGGTGCGAACATCGCCGTTACCAAATGGGTTTCCGGGGCCGTCGCCACGCCCAGCGTGAGCGATATGCAGGGCTGGGAGTCCGCCCGCGCCGTGTTCGCGTCGACGCTGACGATCTTCGGGGTGCCTGTGCGGATCACGGTCCTGTGGTGGCTGCTGTTCACCTTGATCGCGACCTACGTGCTGTTCAAGACCAAGATCGGTAACTGGATCTTCGCCGTCGGCGGCGACGCGGAAAGTGCGCGTGCGGTCGGCGTGCCCGTCACCGCGGTGAAGATCGGGCTTTTCATGTTCGTCGGGTTCGCGGCCTGGTTTTCCGGCATGCATCTTCTGTTCTCGTACAACACTGTTCAGTCTGGCCAGGGCGTGGGGCAGGAGTTCATCTACATCATTGCCGCCGTCATCGGCGGGTGTCTGCTGACGGGCGGATACGGCACGGCCATCGGCGCCGCGATCGGCGCGTTCATCTTCGGCATGGTGCAGCAGGGCATCGTTTATGCGGGCTGGGAACCGGACTGGTTCAAGTTCTTCATGGGCGTGATGCTGCTGTTCGCGGTCATCGCCAACAACGCATTCCGCAACTACGCCGCAAAGAGGTGACCCATGACCGCAACTGTTGATCATCATGTCGAAGAAGCTCCGTCCGGAGGCAAGGTTCCGCTGGTCGAGCTGAAGAACGTCGGCAAGATGTATGGCAACATCACTGCGCTGAAGGACATCTCGCTGCGTGTGCACGCCGGTGAGGTGACGGGGATTCTCGGCGACAACGGCGCGGGCAAGTCGACGCTGATCAAGATCATCGCCGGGTATCATCCGCCGAGCGAGGGCGAATTGCTCGTCGACGGTGAGCCCGCCCGCCTCGCATCACCGAAAGACGCACTGGGCAAGGGGATCGCGACGGTCTATCAGAATCTGGCTGTCGTGCCGCTGATGCCGGTGTGGCGCAACTTCTTCCTCGGCCAAGAGCTTCGGAAGAAGTCCTTTCCGTTTTCGTTGGACTCGAACGCGATGCGTGCCACCACGTTGTCCGAACTTGCGAAGATGGGCATCGAACTGCCCGACGTCGACGTGCCGATCGGCTCGCTCTCCGGTGGTCAGCGGCAATGCGTGGCGATCGCGCGGGCCGTGTTCTTCGGCGCGCGAGTGCTGATCCTCGATGAGCCGACCGCCGCCCTCGGCGTCAAGCAGTCGGGGGTGGTGCTGAAGTACATCACCGCGGCCAAAGAGGCCGGTTTCGGCGTGGTGTTCATCACACATAATCCGCACCACGCGCACATGGTGGGTGACCACTTCGTGCTGCTCAACCGCGGTCGCCAGAAGCTGGACTGCACATACGACGACATCACGCTCGAGCACCTCACACAGGAGATGGCCGGCGGTGACGAGCTCGAGGCGTTGTCGCACGAACTGCGCGGTAAAGGCGCATAACCGCGCTCAGCAGAGCCCCGCGGCCGAGGTCGCGGGGCGCTGCTCGGATTACAGTTCGGTCGCTGTTCACCTGGAAGGCAGTGCGCCGCGAATGACGGCTGCGGACCCAGACGGCACAATGGATTCGTGCACATCGAACCCGATCCGAAACGGCACGCGCCGGTTTGGCGCGACCCGCTGTCTGCGGGGTGGCGTGCGCACCGGGGCTTGCTGATGCTCCGGTTGCGCTGGCATGCGCGCCGCGACGCGCCTGCCCAGCCGCAGCAGCCTTCGAACTAGGTTTCCAACCCCAACAGCCGTACCGTCTCGGCCCGCATTTCGACCTTGCGGACCTTGCCGGTCACCGTCATCGGGAAATCGTCGACGACGCGTACATAGCGCGGAATCTTGTAGTGCGCGAGCTTTCCGGATGCGAACGCCCGCACGGCGTCGGCGTCCAGTGGTGTGCGGCCGGCCCGCATCCTGATCCAGGCGCAGATCTCTTCGCCGTACTTCTCGTCGGGAACGCCGATCACCTGCGCGTCGTCGATGTCGGGGTGGGTGTGCAGAAACTCCTCGACCTCGCGCGGATAGACGTTTTCGCCGCCGCGGATCACCATGTCCTTGATGCGACCGATGATCATGCAGTACCCGTCGTCCCGCATCACCGCCAGATCACCGGTGTGCATCCAGCCGTCGACGTCGACGGCCTCACGCGTGCGGTCGTCGTCGTTCCAATAGCCCAGCATCACCGAATAGCCCCTGGTGCAAAACTCGCCCGGCTGACCACGTTTCACGGTGTGGCCGGTCTCGGGGTCGACGATCCTGATCTCCACGTGCGGATGCGCCCGCCCCACCGTGGAGGTGCGGCGGTCCAGGTCGTCGTCGATCAACGTCTGGCAGGACACCGGCGACGTTTCCGTCATGCCGTAGGCGATCGCCAGCTCGGACATGTTCAGCTCGTTGACGCACCGCTTCATCAGCTCCATCGGGCAGGTCGCCCCGGCCATGATCCCGGTCCGCAGCGACGAAAGGTCACGCTCGCCGAGATCGGGGTGGCCGAGCATCGCGATGAACATCGTCGGTACGCCGTAAAGGGCTGTGCAGCGTTCCTTTTCGATCGCCTCCAACGTCGCGGCCGGGTCGAATCCTGCTGCGGGAATGACCATCGTGGCGCCGTGGGTGGTGCACCCGAGATTGCCCATCACCATGCCGAAGCAGTGATAGAAGGGCACCGGTATGCAGAGCCGTTCGCCGGGGCCGAGGTTGATCAGCTCGGTGACGAAGAACCCGTTGTTGAGGATATTGCGGTGTGACAGGGTGGCGCCCTTGGGTGAACCCGTTGTCCCCGAGGTGTATTGGATGTTGATCGGGTCGCTGGGCTGCAGGCTGTCCATTCGCGTCCGCAAGTCGGCCGCCGACACCTGACCGGCGCGGGCCCGCAGGGCGTCCCAGTCGCTGGTGTCCAGGAAGACGACCCCGGTCACGTCGGGTGTTTCCGGCAGCACCTCGGCGACCATGCTGAGGTAGTCGGAGGTCTTGAACGCGCTCGCTGACACCAAGAGTCGCGTTCCTGACTGACGGAGCACATAGGCCAGCTCGTGGGTCCGGTAGGCGGGGTTGACGGCGACCAGGATGGCGCCGATTTTGGCGGTCGCGTACTGGAGGATGGTCCATTCCGGGCAGTTGGGCGCCCAGATACCGACGCGATCACCGCGCTCGATACCGCTGGCGATCAACGCCCGCGCGACCACGTCGATTTCGGCGTTCAGTTCGGCATAGGTCCAGCGGCGGCCGCCGGCGACGTCGACCAGAGCCTCCGCGTCGGGATACGCCGCGGCGGTGCGCTCGAAGTTCGCCCCGATCGTCTCATCAAGCAGGGGAGTGTCGGTCGGTCCCAGGGCATACGCCTGGGTATCGGACGCGGCGGCACCGTGTTCCTCGCGCAGCCGGGTCTTCAGCACTTTGCCGCTTGCATTGCGCGGCAACGCGTCGACGATCGCGACGCGCCGCGGGCGCTTGTAGGGCGCGAGGTGCTGCCGGCAGTGCGCTTCGATGTCGTCGTCGGTCGGGGGATCGGCAGCGTCGCGCGGGACGATCACGGCCACAGGCGTCTCGCCCCACTTCACATCGGGTACCCCGATGATCGCCACCTCGGCGACCTTGGGACAGGTGGCCAGCACGTTCTCAACCTCGGCGCAGTAGATGTTCTCCCCACCGGAGATGATCATGTCCTTCTTGCGGTCGACCACATAGATGTAGCCATCGGAGTCTTGGCGGACCAGGTCGCCGGAGTGAAACCATCCGCCGCGGAACGCTTCTGCCGTCTCGTCGGCCTTGTTCCAGTACTCCTTCATGACCAGTGGGCCCAGGTAGACGATCTCGCCGACCTCGCCGTGGGCGACATCATTCATCTGGTCGTCCACGATCCGCGTCTCCACGTTGAGCATCGGCGTGCCCACCGACCCGATCTTGCGCAGCGCATCCTCGCCACGGAGCAGACAGGTGATGGGGCTGCACTCGGTCTGACCGAACGCCGCGATGATCTCGGCGTGCGGGAACGCGTCGATCATGGTTCGCAGCAGCGTCGTCGACGCGGGTGCGGCGCCCCACCACACGCGGCACAAGCGGGACAGATCCCGGGAACCGAGATCGGGCATCGCGCAAACGATCTGCCACTGAGCCGGCGTCATCCAGCACGAGGTGACGCGTTCCTCGACGATCGTGGCGACGATCGCGGCGGGGTCGAACCCACCCGAGGGCGGTATGACCGCGCTGCCGCCGTTGAGAAACATCGGCAGCATCCCGGATACGCCGGCCGTATGAAACAGCGGCGCCACCGCCATCCAACAGTCGTCGTCATCGCGGTTTCCCAGGGTGGCGATCGAACTGAAGGCGTGCAGATACAGGTTGCGGTGGGTGAGCACAGCGCCCTTGGGGAAGCCCGTCGTGCCCGACGTGTACATGATGAACGCGGGCGCCTCGTCTTCGACCGTGAGCTCAGTGACAGCACTGTCCGCGGCGGCAATGATGTCGTCCATATCGCCGCCGATCGTGATCACGGTGTCCACCGACGGAGCCTTGGCACACGCTTCTTCCACCGTCGGCGCGAGCGCGACGTCCGCCAACACGGCGGCCGCACCGCTGTCCGCGAGCACGTACGCGATCTCGTCGGCCACCATCCGGAAGTTCACCGGAACCGCGATGGCGCCGAGACGCAATACGGCAAGCCAGGACTCGACGAGCTCGATGCTGTTGTATCCGAGGACGGCCACCCGATCGCCGTGGCCGATTCCGCGGGCGGACAGCGCGTTGGCCAGCCGTGTCACGCGGTCGTCCAGCTCTGAAAAGGTGCACCGTCGTCGCGGATCGACGAACGCGACCTTGTCCGGCCGGACACAGGCATGCCTGCGCAGGACATCGCTGAGCGTGATGCCGGTGCAGGGGGATACGAGCGTGGTCATCATTGCTCCTTTGCGAGTGTGGAATCAAAGGCCCGCGCGGTCGGCGAGCAGCCGGCGATGATGTGTGCTTCCACCGAACAGCGCCTGGGTCGTCTTGGCGCGTCGGAAGTACAGGTGCAGGTCGTGCTCCCAGGTGAATGCGATACCGCCGTGCACCTGGATGGCGGAACCGGCGCACAGCGCGAAGGTGTCGGCGGCCTGCGCCTTCACCAGCGGGCCGACGATCCGCAGTTCCGCCTCGTCCGCTGCGCTCATTGCGGCGTACATCACGGCGGTGCGCGTCGCATCGATCTCGATCATCATTTCGGCACAGGCGTGCTTCACCGCCTGAAAGGAGCCGATTGGGCGGTCGAATTGTTTTCGGGTGCAGGCGTATTCGACCGCCATCGCGAGACAGGCCTCGGCGCCGCCGAGCATCTCCGCGGCGAGTAGCACCCGTGCGATGTCCACCACCCGTTCGATATCCTCGGGTGACCCCGCGGACAGCGCTTCGGAGGGGGCTTGTGCCAGCTCCAGCCTGGCGACGGGTCGGGTGACGTCGAAGGACGGCAGGTTCACGAGAGTCACGCCCGGCGCATCGGCCGCCACCACGTGCAGGGCGACTACACCGTCGGCCACCGCGGGCACGATGAACAGGTCCGCGACCGAACCGTGCAGGACCGGCCCGCATACGCCGGTGAGGACGGTGCCCCCCTTCCGGTCGGCGCGCACCCGTGCCGTCGCGGGGTCGGTGTCGCCATGGGCTGCCACCGCGAGTGCGCCGACCTGGTCTCCGCAGAGCATTCCCTTCAGCAACCTGCGACGCTGCTCCTCGTCGCCGGCGCGGAACACCGCTTCGATCGCAAAGGTCGTGGCCGCCAACGGAACCGGCGTCAGGGCCCGGCCGAGCTCGGAGAACGCGATCGCCGATTCGATCAGGGTGCCACCCGCACCGCCGTAGTCGAGCGGAACGTGTAGCCCCGGCAGCTCCAGCTCGTTACACACGCGCTTCCAGAGCTGCGGGTCATGGCCCGCAGCGGCGCGGACCATGACCGGCGGTGCGGCGTCACGGAGAAAACCGTTCAGTGATGCGCGAAAGTCGTCTTGTTCTGTGCTGTAACGAAAGTCCATGTCACCGGTTCCCGCCTGCGGCCGCATGAGGCCGTGGTTCTTTGGGTAGTCCGAGGAGCTGCTCACCGATCACATTGCGCTGGATCTGAGAACTGCCGGCGTAGATGGTGGCGGCGCGCGCGTAGAGCAGTTCGTCCATCCAGCAGGCCGCCGAGTTGGGTGTGCCCGCCTCTGGAACTATCAGCGCCGCACCGTTGCCCGGACCTTCCGGCCCGAGCGTCTCGACGCCGAGGATCTCGGCGGCCAGCTCGGTGTGCCGCCTGAAGTACTCGCTCCAGATGACCTTGCTGATCGCGGCGTCGCGGCCGGGACGCCGGCCGCCCAGCAGCTGCGTCAGACCGCGGTAGCCCTGGTAACGCATGATCTGGACCCGCGAATAGCACCACGCCAGACCGTCGCGGATATGCGGGTCGGTGTGCAACCCACGCGCTCTGGCGAGGTCGTTCAAGCGCTCGAGGTCCCTCCCGAAGTCGATGGCCGCGGTGGTGATCTGCGCGCCGCGTTCGAAGCCGAGAAGGGTCATCGCGGTCGGCCACCCGCGGCCGATCCCGCCGACCACGTTGGCTGCCGGGGTTCGTGCGTCGGTCAGGAAGACCTCGCTGAACGAGGCATGCCCGGCCGCATTGACGATCGGGCGCGTGTCGACGCCCGGCTGGTCCATCGGCACCAGCAGCAGTGAAAGTCCCTTGTGCTTCGGCGCATCCGGATCTGTGCGCGCCAGAACGAAAATCCAGTTCGCGCATGCGCCTGCGGATGTCCAGATCTTCTGTCCGTTGACCACCCACTCGTCGCCGTCGAGCACGGCCCTCGTCCGCACGGACGCCAGGTCGGAGCCCGCCTCGGGCTCGGAGAAACCCTGACACCAACGGTCCTCGCCGGACAGGATGCGCGGCAGAAAGTGCCTCTTCTGCTCCTCGGAACCAAGGGCGATCAGCGTGTTGCCGATCAGCTCGATTCCGAACCGGTCGTTCTCCGGAGGTTCGGGTGCGCCGGCGCGGGCGAACTCCTCAGCGAGCACGACCTGTTCGATGACGGACAGGCCGGCTCCGCCATATTCCCTCGGCCAGGACACGGCGACCAGTCCGCAATCCGCGAGGATCTGGCGCCAACGATGTGCGAAAGTCTCCCGCTCTTCCGGCGGCAGCGCACCGCCGCCTGGCCAGCTCTGCGGAAGATTCTCGGCGAGGAACGTGCGGATCCGGTCCCGGAACGCCTCGGCTTGTTGCGGGTACTCGACGTCCATCGATCAGGGCCGACGCTTGGCCGCGGGCAGGATCTCGGGTGCGATGCGCCAGTCCTCGAGTCCGTAGTCGACCGTCCCGTAGGACAACTCGCCGCCGGTCACCTCGCTCCAGTGCGCGTGATTGAGCTGGTGGATCTTGAAGCAGGCGTCGAGCGCCGTCGAAAAGCCCATCGCGTCGACGGTCTGGTTCACCGATTCCTTGATCAGGAGGGCCGCGAGCGTCGGCAACTTGGCGATGCGGCGGGCGAACTCGAGGGTGCGCTCGGCCAGCTCGTCGTTGGGGAACACCTTGCTCACCATGCCGATGGTGTGGGCTTCGTCGGCGTCCAGTGAGTCGCCGGTGAGCAGCAGTTCCTTCGCCTTGCGGGGCCCGAACTCCCACGGGTGGCCGAAGTACTCGACCCCGCACATGCCGAGCCGGGTGCCGACGACGTCGGCGAAAACAGTGTCCTCACCGGCGACGATGAGGTCACAGCACCACGCCAGCATCAGTCCGGCCGACAGGACCATGCCGTGGACCTCGGCGACAGTGATCTTGCGCAGATTGCGCCAGCGCTTGGTGTTCTCGAAGAAGTAGTGCCACTCCTGGCGGTTGCGTGACTCGACTCCGCCGTACGTTCCGCCGTTGCACTGGTAGGAGGGGTGCTGGTCGGGGCCTGGGGAGCGTTCCCGGACATCGTCGGTGGAGCCCAGGTCGTGACCGGCGGAGAACGACGTCCCCTCGGCCCGCAGCAGCACCACCCGCACCTCGTCGTTCGATTCGGCCAGCTCGAATGCGCAGCCCAGCTCGACGAGCATTCCGCGGTTCTGCGCGTTGCGCTGCTTGGGCCGATCGAGGGTGATGACGGCGATCTGCCCCCCGTCGATGACCTCGTATCCGATGTAGTCGAAATCCGACACGGATCACTCCCTTCTTTCGGTGCATCAGGCCGCGCGGCCGCTCGATCGCGGTGACCAGGCGTTTGGGTGCTTGACGTTGGCGAGATTACGCGGCGCGACCGCAATATGTCCATAGCCAATACGCGCTATAGAAAACTTCAGAGACGTAAATCACGATGCAAACTGATGCTTGCGCTCAATGATGTATCTTGCTAGTACTGTGTTGTACATCGCAGTCGGCGGTACCGAAGCATCCCAGAAGGGTTGAAGATGGAGATCGGAATTTTCCTCATGCCGGCACACCCGCCGGAACGAAGCCTGTTCGACGCCACCCAATGGGATCTCGACATCATCGAGCTCGCCGACCAGCTGGGTTACGTCGAGGCGTGGGTGGGTGAGCACTTCACCGTGCCTTGGGAGCCGATCTGTGCGCCGGACCTGCTGCTGGCGCAGGCGCTACAGCGCACGAAGAGGATCAAGCTCGCGCCGGGTGCGCACCTGTTGCCGTACCACCACCCCGTGGAATTGGCGCATCGCGTCGCATACTTCGACCATCTCGCGCAGGGCAGGTTCATGCTCGGCGTGGGCGCCAGCGGTATCCCAGGGGACTGGGCCCTGTTCGACGTGGACGGCCACAACGGTGAGCATCGCGAGATGACGCGTGAGGCGCTCGAGATCATGCTGCGAATCTGGACCGAGGACGGACCGTGGGAGCACCGCGGAAAGTACTGGAACGCCAACGGGATTGCGCCGATGTACGACGGTCTGATGCGCCGCCACATCAAGCCGTTCCAGTCGCCGCACCCGCCGATCGGCGTCACCGGCTTCAGCGCCGGATCGGAAACCCTCAAACTCGCGGGCGAACGCGGCTACATACCGATGAGCCTCGATCTGAACACCGATTACGTGGCCACGCACTGGGATGCCGTGCTCGAAGGGGCGGCCCGCAGCGGGCGTACTCCCGATCGCCGTGATTGGCGACTGGTGCGCGAGGTCATCGTGGCGGAGACGGACGAGAAGGCGTTCCGCTACGCCGTCGACGGCATGCTCGGCCGCAACATGCGCGAGTACGTGCTGCCGACCTTCAAGACGATGGGCATGACGAAGTTCTACAAGCACGACCCCGCGGTGCCCGATGCCGATGTCACGCCGGAATACCTGGCCGAGAACACATTTGTGGTGGGTTCGGTCGAGACCGTCGTCGACAAACTGGAGGCCACCTACGACCAGGTCGGCGGCTTCGGTCACCTGCTCGTCCTCGGGTTCGACTACAGCGAGGACCCAGGACCGTGGAAGGACTCGATGCGGCTACTCGCGGAGGAAGTCATGCCACGGCTGAACGCGCGCATCGCGAAAAAGCCGGCGGGCGCGGTCGTCTGACGTCGAGCACGGGTAGGAAAGGGCACTGGCGTGGAAGCTCATCAGATCACGGTCCGATTTTCGGACGGCACGCAGAAGACGATGCCGGGACGGCCGGACCAGTCGATTCTCGATGTGGCGGAAGAGCACGGCGTCTCGATCGTCAACGAGTGCCAGAGCGGCATCTGCGGAACGTGCGTCGCCACGTGCGCCTCAGGTGACTATCAGATGGGGCGCACCGAAGGCCTGTCGGACGTCGAGCGCTCAGCCCGAAAGGTCTTGACGTGCCAGACGTTCGCCGATACCGATTGCGTCATCGATCTGCAGTACCCGGCCGATGACAACGCGGCGCGACTGGTCACCGGAGAGGGTGTGGTGACCAGCGTGCAGCGATTGTCGGGCACCACCGCGATTCTGCGGATCGATGTCTCAGGCATCGACGACTCGATCACGTTCAAGGCGGGCCAATTCGCGCAGCTGCAGGTGCCGGGAACCGATGCGTGGCGAAATTACTCCTTCGCGCATCCCGACGACGGCCGCACCGAGCTGGAGTTCATCATCCGGTTGCTGCCTGACGGCGTGATGTCGAACTATGTGCGCGACCGCGCCAAACCGGGTGACCGAATCGCGTTGCGGTGCAGTAAGGGCGGCTTCTATCTGCGGCCGATCGTGCGGCCCGTCATCCTCGTTGCCGGCGGCACCGGGCTGTCGGCGATCCTGGCAATGGCTCAGAGCCTCGACAGTGACATCGGGCAACCGGTGCACCTGCTGTACGGCGTGACCGCCGCCGAGGACCTGTGCAAGCAAGACGAACTCGACGAACTCACGCGACGCATCCCCGGCCTTCAGCTGCACACCATCGTGTCCCGATCCGACGCCGGCTGGGACGGTCCCGTCGGGCTGGTCACCGATCTGCTTGACGAATCCATGCTGAGCGATGATGGTCGGGCTGGCGACGCCGACGTCTACCTATGCGGCCCTGCACCGATGGTCGAGGCGACGCGAAACTGGCTAGACAACAAAGGTATTCATCGTATCGGTCTGTATTACGAGAAGTTCGTGGCGAGTGGGGCCGCGCGTAGGCGTACCCCGGCGCGCCTGGACTACGCCGAGCTCGACCTGACGCAGGTGCGACGTGACGGTCGCGGCACCGCCGTTGTCATCGGCGGTAGCATCGCCGGTATCGCGGCGGCCAAGGTGCTGACCGAGACGTTCGACCGGGTGATCGTGCTGGAGAAGGACGGCCGTCACTCCCGCCGCGAGGGCCGGCCTGGCGCGGCCCAAGGCTGGCACCTCCATCATCTGCTCACCGCGGGACAGATCGAGCTGGAACGGATTTTTCCGGGCATCGTCGATGACATGGTGGCCGAGGGTGCATTCAAGGTCGACATGGCCGACCAATACCGCATCCGACTCGGTGGCACCTGGAAGAAGCCCGGCACCAGTGACATTCAGATCGTGTGCGCCGGGCGCCCGCTGCTCGAATGGTGTGTGCGGCGTCGGCTCGATGACGAACCCCGCATCGAGTTCCGTTACGAGGCCGAGGTCGGTGACCTCGTCTACGATCGCGACGCCAATTGCGTCATCGGTGTCGCGGTGGACCGTGACGGCGTACTGGATGTGGTGCCTGCCGAGTTCGTTGTCGACGCATCCGGGAAGAACACGCGCATACCCGAGTTCCTGGAACACATGGGGATCGGCGCCCCTGAGGTCGAGCAGGACATCATCAACTGCTTCTACTCCACCATGCACCACCACGTCCCGCCGGAACGGCAGTGGGACGACAAGGTGATGGTGATCTGCTACGCGTACCGGCCTTACGAGGACACCTACGCCGCGCAGTACTACACGGACAGCTCACGCACCATTTTGTCCACGTCTCTTGTCGCCTACAACTGTTACTCGCCACCACGTACCGCACGCGAGTTCCGCGAGTTCGCCGACCTGATGCCCTCACCGGTCGTGGGTGAGAACATCGACGGGCTGGAGCCCGCGTCGCCGATCTACAACTTCCGCTACCCCAACATGCTGCGGCTGCGGTACGAGAAGATGCGCAACCTCCCGCGTGCCCTGCTGGTGGTCGGCGATGCCTACACCAGCGCCGACCCCGTGTCGGGGCTGGGAATGAGCCTGGCGCTCAAGGAAGTCCGCGAGATGCAGCTGTTGCTCGCCAAATACGGCGCGGGACATCACGACCTGCCGCGCCGCTACTACCGCAAGATCAGCAAGATGGCTGATACGGCCTGGTTCGTGATCCGCGAGCAGAACCTGCGCTTCGACTGGATCAAAGGCGTGCGTGACAAACGCCCGTTCTATTTCGGTGCGCTCACCTGGTACATGGACCGCGTCCTCGAGCTGGTTCACGACGACCTGGATACCTATCGTGAGTTCCTCGCGGTCGTTCACCTGGTCAAGCCGCCCGCGGCCCTGATGATGCCGAAGGTCGCAGGCCGTGTGCTCGGCAAATGGGCGCGCACGAGATTGTCCGGTCAGCAGACGCTGATCGCCCGCAACTACTCCGACCGGACCGTGCCCGTCGCCGATCGGCTGGACCGTCCCGAGGAAATCGCCGTCGGGTAGGCAGTAACGCCCACACACTGAACGTCAACAAGGAGAGGCGACTCGCATGCCGCAGATTCATCGGATGCTCGACTGCCGGGGCACCAGGATCCACGCCGTGGAAGAGGGTGAGGGTCCGTTGGTGGTGCTGGTCCACGGATTTCCGGAGTCGTGGTACTCGTGGCGCCATCAGATTCCCGCGCTCGCGGCTGCCGGGTACCGCGTGGTGGCGATCGATCAGCGAGGCTACGGCCAATCGTCGAAGTTCCGCGTGCAGTCCGCTTACCGCATCAAAGAACTCGTCGGCGACATCCTCGGCGTGATCGATGCGTACGGCGAGAAGCAGGCGATCGTGGTCGGACACGACTGGGGCGCCCCGGTCGCGTGGACGTTCGCCTGGCTGCACCCAGACAGATGTGCCGGAGTTGCCGGGCTCAGTTGCCCCTTCGCCGGACGTGGTGTTATTGCCCTGCCGGGCAGTCCTTTCGGAGAGCAACGCCCGAACGACTATCACCTCGAGATCGCCGGGCCGGGCAGGGTGTGGTACCAGGATTACTTCTCAGCGCAGGACGGCATCATCGCGGAGATCGAAGAGGACCTGCGCACCTGGCTTCTCGGACTCACCTACACGGTGTCCGGCGATGCCGTGAGCGCCGCCACCCGTGCTGCCGAGGCGGAAGGGATCGATCTGGCGGCCATGGATCCGCTCGACGTGATCCGCGCCGGCCCGTTGTGCATGCCCGAGGGGGCGCGCCTCAAGGACGCCTTCGTGTATCCGGAGAAGATGCCGGACTGGTTCACCGATGAGGATCTCGATTTCTACACAGGCGAATTCGAGCATTCCGGCTTCGGCGGGCCGCTGAGCTTCTATCACAACATCGACAACGACTGGCACGACCTGGCCGAGCAGGCCGGCAAGCCACTCACCCCGCCCGCTGTCTTCATCGGTGGGCAGTACGACGTCGGCACCACATGGGGAGCCGAAGCGACCGAACGGGCCGAGGAAATGATGCCGAACTACTGCGGCACCCACATGGTGGCCGAGGTCGGACACTGGATTCAGCAGGAAGAGCCCAAGGAGATCAACCGGCTGCTGCTCGACTTCGTGCACGGGCTGCGTTAAGGGCAAGGCACGGAAAAAAAAGACATGCATCCCGTCCACTCACGCCAACTCGACGACGCGACATTGCGTCGCGTCTTCGGGTGTTTCCCGTCCGGGGTGATCGCCGTCTGCGCGAGCATCGACGGTGAACCGGTCGGCATGGCGGCCAGCTCGTTCACCACGGTTTCGGTGGCCCCGCCGCTGGTGTCGATTTGCGTGCAGAACACCTCGACCACATGGCCGAGGTTGCGCGGGCGCGAGAGGCTTGGGGTCAGTGTGCTGGCCGAGCACCACAGTGACGCCTGCCTTTCGCTGTCACGCAAGGTCGGGGACCGGTTCGCCGGGGTGCGGTGGACGGAACTGTCCAAGGGGGTGGTGTTCGTCCACGGGGCCACGGCGTGGCTGGACTGCCGCCTGCACTCCGAGCTCCCCGCGGGCGACCACACCATCGCGCTGCTGGAAATCTGCGAACTCAGCGCCGATCCGGACACCCCACCACTTGTTTTTCACGGCAGCCGGTTTCGTCGGCTCGCCGTCGCGGCAACAGCGGGGGAGCGCGGATGAGAACCGCAGATGTACGGGTGAGGCGCGCGATCGCGGCCGTGGGTGCGGGCCGTCCCGTCGTGGTGACAGACGATGCCGCGCAGGGCTTCCTGGTCTTCGCCGCCGAGAGCGCGACCTCCACACTGCTCGCCTTCACCGTCAGGCACACCTCCGGCTACGTCCGAGTTGCATTGCCGGGCACCGAGTGCGATCGGCTCGACCTGCCGCCGGTATGCAACGGCGACCGCCTCGGCGCCACGCAACGTGTCGCGGTCGATTGGTTCGGGGTTGGCACCGGCATCTCGGCGACCGACCGCGCCGCGACCATCGTGGCCCTCGCCGCGCAGGCGTCGTCGCCCTCGGATTTCCGGCGTCCCGGCCACGTCGTGCCCGTCCTGGCCGATGCGGACGGCGTGTTGGCACAACCGGGAGTGGCGGAGGCGGCCGTGGACCTCGCCCGGCTTGCGGGCCGGCGACCCGCCGGTGTCCTCTGCGAGATCGTCTCGGGCGAGCGCATCGGGGCGATCGCCGACGAGGCCGAGTCGATCGAGTTCGCCGAGCGGCACGGGCTCGGCGTGATCTCGATCCCCGATCTCGCACAGTTCCGGCGGCGCACCGAACCGCAGGTCGTCCGGTCGGCCGAAACCCTGCTGCCCCTGGTTGCAGGGACGTCGCGCGCCATCGGTTTTCGTGACACCCACGGCGGCGGCGAACATCTCGTGGCGATCATCGGCACCGCAGATTCGGATCGCCCGATGCCGCTGCACGTGCACGTCGAATGTCTGACCGGAGACGTGTTCGGGTCGTTGGGTTGTCGCTGCGGCGAGGATCTCCATCGCGCGGTGACGACGATGACTGCTCGGGGCAGCGGCATGATCGTGTACCTGCGCGCACCGGGCCCGGTGGGCGCGTGCGGCCTGTCGACCCGCGGCGCGTTGGGTTCGGAGCGGGTTTCGCAGATCGTGGCATGGATACTGCGCGATCTGGGCGTGCATTCGGTCCGGCTGTCCGATGATGCTCCGGGGTTCGGCCTGGTGATGTTCGGGGCGATCCGCGAACACGGTTTGGTCGCCGGGCAGCGCAGGGTTCTTGCGGTCGCGGGGTGAGAATCGTTATGGCTCAAACACACTCACGAGGAGTCACATGACGCATCCGGACCTTGCGGGCAAGGCCGCCATTGTCACCGGCGCGGGCGCCGGCATCGGTCTCGCGATCGCAGCGCGCCTCGCCGACGAGGGCTGTCACGTGCTGTGCGCGGATATCGACGGCGCTGCCGCCGACGCGGCGGCGATGAAAATCGGCTGCGGCGCGGTCGGTTTCCGGGCCGATGTCAGCGACGAGGAACAGGTGATCGGGATGGTCGAGGCCTGTACCACCGAGTTCGGCGGAGTCGACAAACTCGTCGCGAACGCCGGAGTCGTCCATTTCGCGCCGCTGACCGAAACGACCGTCGAGGACTTCGACCGGGTCATCAGGATCAACCTGCGCGGCGCGTGGTTGTGCACCAAACATGCCGCACCGAAGATGATCGAGCGCGGTGGCGGAGCGATCGTCAACATGTCGTCGCTGGCTGGTCAGGTCGCGGCGGCCGGGTCGGCGGCGTACGGCATGTCCAAGGCGGGGATCATCCATCTCAGCCGCGTGACCGCCGCCGAATTACGTTCGGCCAACGTGCGTTCCAATGCAGTGTTGCCCGCGTTCGTCGACACACCGATGCAGCAGACCGCGATGGCGACGTTCGACGAGGTGCTGGGCGTTGGGGGCGCGGACAACATGATCGCCCGACTGCAGGGCCGCATGGCCGGCCCCGAGGAGATCGCCGGAGTCGTCGCCTTCCTGCTGTCCGACGACGCGTCGATGGTGAACGGGACAGCTCAGATCGCGGACGGCGGAACCATTTCCGCGCTCTGGTGACCGCGGCTGGTCAGGATCGACAACACGATCGCGGTGATTTCCTCCGCCACGCCCGAATACCGGGTCAGGTGCCACGTGCGCACGGTGTCGTCGATGAAGCTGATGGCCGCGGCGACGAGGAGTCGAGCCTGCGCAGCCGTGGTTTCGGGCACCAGTCTGCAGATGAGGTCGATCCATACCGCTTCGCGGTCGGCCTGGTTGCGCGTGTATGTCTCGCTGACTTCGTCCGAAGCGTGGGAAAGTTCGGTGATCGACACCGCCACCAGGTCGGGATCGTCGAGGCTGATGCGGACCCGTCCGGCGACCAGCGTGCGCAGGCAGTCCGCCGTGTCTTTGTCGCTGCGCAATGCGCGAATGGTTTCCAGGCTCCACCAGTCGTCCAGACGCCGGATGAGGGCGTCGAGGATGGCCTGCTTGGACGAGAACGTGCGATACAAGCCCGGACCCGCAATGCCGGCGCCCTTGCCGATCTCACTCGTGCTGACGGCCGGATAGCCCTGAGCGCGGAAGAGACGCGCACCGGTTTCCAGCAGGGTTTCGTGCCGGGAGAACAATGCGCGCCCGTCATCGGGCGTCGGGTCGAGAGGTTTCAGCGCGCTGACGACAGGAGTCCGCGCAGCCGCCATGCAGGCCCGGTTCAGCAGTTCGGACAGCTCATCGCCCGGCAGGCTCAGGTTGTGTCTACCCAGGCTGGTGATGGTGCTGGACACCGCCCAGGCGCGCAGTTCGAGATGCTGCGGGCTGAGCTCGGTCACCTCGAGCCGCACACTGTCGCGAATGCCTGCCACGATGGCGTTGATGCGATGGCGCACCTCGGACCGCTCGACATCGTCGAGGTAGCGGGCCTCGCGCTGCCACAGCACCGTCAAGGACCGCGATGCGACGGCGGCCGCCGTCAGGTCGGGCAGTTCGACGCTCAACGGCCGCGGTGCCGACGCTGTCTCGCCGTCGGAGAGCTGCCGGGCGCTCTGGTACTGCTCCTGGCCGGTGCGGATAGCGGCAGCGAGCAGGGCCTGCTTGTTGTCGTAGTGCCGATAGACCGCGCGGGCGGTGACACCCGCCGCCTCGGCGATGTCCTCCAGCTTGACCGAGTGAAAGCCACGTTCGATGAACAGCCGAACGGCCTGCTCCAGGATCTGCTGCTTCCGATCCTTGGGCCTGCGCTTGACGGTTGAAACCGCGGTCTCCACCGCCCGCCGCCCCCCTTCTTGCTTTCTCGAACCACCAAATCCTGCCAGACGCCCCTGCTTTGCGGCGGAGGTGACCTGCGGCAGAGGGGTGGACGAGTCGCTGACCATGTCGGTTGCCGCGGACCTACAGCTTGAATCCGCTCTGGCGCTCGAAGTCGGCAAGGTCGAAATAGTCGGTGAAGCGGGTGATTTCGCCGTTCTTGACGACGAAAACACCGGTGACGGGTAACTCGACCTTGCGGCCGTCGTTCATGGTGAAGTAGTCGATCCGTTCGGCAAGCACCAGGCCGGGTTCGGCCGCCAGCGTCACGACGTCGAGCTTGGCGTACGAGAACGCGTCGAGGAAGGCGCGGAAGATCGCCCGGATACCGTCGATGCCCTCGATCGGCTTCACCGGCGTGTTGTGGTAAACGGCGTCGGCGGCGAAAGCACCACAGATCGTTTCAAGATCACGGCCCTCCCAGGAGCCCAGGAAGTCGCGGACAAGCTTCTCGCTGGCCTCTTTGGTATCGGTCATCAGTTGCCTCCTCGGGTATCACTGCGCGAGGTCGCCCCCACGCCCACCATCTCCAGTGTGACATACAGAACAGTACTATCAAGATACATCTATGAGTACAAGTCGCAGTTGTAATCGTTTTTTGTCTACATAACGATCTCTAATCGGCGTATTGACTATGGACATAAACGACGTCGGCCGCGTACCCTCTCCGTTGTCACCGCCCAACTTCGACCTGTCGGGATGGCCAACATGAGCAGCTCCACTCGTCGCCGCGGCGCCGAACCCATGCGGGTCGCGCGGGTGCTGCCAGTCGTTGCCGCAGTGGCCGCGCGGGCACCACAGCAAACTTCGCTGACCGTCGTCTACAGCCGCTCATGCCTCGTAAGGGAGAGACTTATACCTCTTTTTGGAAGCAGCAATCGGGCCGCAGGGGTCGATAGCGTTCCGTCTATGCCCTCCATCGATGGCGATTTCCCGCAAACGCACAGGGCACCGGCGGTCGGAGCCTCGGCCGGTTGTTTGCCGGAGCGCCGCCTCCCGGCAGCCGCTCGGTTGGGCCCAGCATGGTGATCTCCGCGCAAGCGGCGACCAGGCCCGTGCGTGCGGTCGGCGGGTTCTTGGCCATGTCGCTGGACACCTTGGTGTTGATGTTCAAGCCGCCGTTCGCGTGGCGCGAGTATTTGGCTCAGTGCTGGTTCGTGGCAAGGGTTTCGACGCTGCCCGCGATACTGATGACGATTCCGTGGGCAGTGATTTCAGGGTTTCTTTTCAACGTCTTGCTGGCCGATATCGGTGCGGCGGATTTTTCCGGTACCGGCGCTGCGATCTTCACGGTGTCTCAGAGCGGTCCGATCGTGACGGTGTTGGTGGTGGCGGGTGCGGGTGCCACGGCGATGTGCGCCGATCTGGGCGCGCGAACGATTCGCGAGGAACTCGATGCGCTGCGGGTGATGGGTATCAACCCGATTCAGGCGCTGGTCGTCCCTCGCGTGCTGGCGGCCACGACCGTGTCGCTGGCGCTGAGCTCGGTGGTGATCATGACGGGCCTGGTCGGGGCATTCGTTTGCTCGGTGTACCTCATGGACGTTTCGGCGGGCGCCTGGGTGGCGGGGTTGACCACGCTGACCCATATGGCCGACGTCGTCATCTCGATGGTCAAGGCGACCCTGTTCGGGTTGATGGCGGGCTTGATCGCTTGCTACCAAGGTATTTCGGTGGATGGTGGTTCCGCCGGTGTCGGCAGGGCGGTGAACGAAACGGTGGTGTTCGCCTTCCTTGTGTTGTTCTTGATCAACATCATCGTCACCGCTGTCGGCGTCCCCTTCATGGTGTCTTGAGGTGCAGCCGTGACGTCGAGTGTTCCGAGCGGACTTCATCCCCGCTTACTGCGGGCGAGGAATGCAGTGGTGGCCGGGTGGGACCAGATTGGTTCGCAGACAAGGTTTTACGCCACCACGTTGGCTGGCATTCCGGATGCCGTCGTCAACTACCGCGGCGAGCTGTTGCGAGTGATCGCACAGATGGGATTGGGTAGCGGGGCGCTCGCGGTGATCGGCGGGACGGTGGTCATCGTGGCGTTCTTGACGATGACGACGGGTGCGATCGTCGCGGTGCAGGGATACAACCAATTGGCGTCGGTGGGTGTGGAGGCGCTCACGGGCTTCGCATCGGCGTTTTTCAATACCCGCGAGATTCAGCCGGGCACGGTGATGGTGGCGTTGGCCGCCACCGTCGGCGCCGGCAGTACCGCTCAGCTCGGGGCGATGCGAATCAACGAGGAGATCGACGCGCTCGAGGCCATCGGTATCCGCAGTGTGAGCTACTTGGCCTCCACCCGGGTGGTGGCCGGAGTGATTGTGGCGATCCCGTTGTTTTGCATCGGACTGATGACGGCTTTCTGGGCCGCTCGTCTCGGCACCACCGCTGTGTACGGCCAGGGGTCAGGTGTCTACGACCATTACTTCTATACCTATCTGAGTCCATCCGACGTCTTGTGGTCGTTGGCCGAGGTGGCCGCGGTCGCGTTGATGATCATGCTGCTGTGTACCTATTACGGCTACACCGCGCGCGGTGGGCCCGCAGGCGTAGGTGAGGCCGTGGGCCGGGCGGTGCGTGCCTCGATGGTCGTCGCATCGGTCCTGATCGTGATCATGACGCTGGCCATCTACGGCCAGTCCGGCGACTTCCATTTGGCCGGATAGTGGCATGAAGCGCAGGGCTGGTACATACCGCATCGCCACTGGGTGGTGGACGCTGATCTTGTTGACGGCAATCGTCCTGTTCCTTTCCGCGGCGGCGGCATCGTTCGGGGAAACGTTCAGATCGTATGTGCCCGTGACGCTTTCATCGGATCGAGCAGGTTTGGTGATGGAGACCAACGCAGATGTCATGATGCGTGGTGTCCAAGTCGGCAGGGTCAGCCAGATCGGCGGCGGGGGTGATCGAGCCAGCTTGAGGCTGGAGATCGACCCCCACCAGATCCGCTACATCCCGGCCAACGTGGACGCTCAGATCAGTGCCACAACCGCGTTCGGCACCAAGTTCGTCGAGCTGGTGTATCCGCCGGATCCGAGCCCCAAACGGCTGGCCGCGGGCGCCGTGCTGCAATCCAAGAACGTCAGCACAGAGATCAACACGGTCTTCGAGAACGTCGTTGAGCTGCTCAAGATGATCGACCCGCTGAAGCTGAACGCCGTGCTGACCGCAGTCGCCGATGGCGTGCGCGGACAGGGCCAGCGGATGGGTCAGGCCACCACGGACCTCAATGAGGTCCTGCTGGCATTGAACGCGCGCGCCGAAACCATGCGAGAGAACTGGCGCTCGCTGGGGAACGTCGCCGACACGTATGACGCGGCAGCCGACGACATCGTGTCCATCCTGGACGCCGTCAGTACCACCAGCACAACGATCACCGACCAGGCGAGCGCACTAGATGGCTTGCTGTTGAACGTCATCGGTTTGTCGACGGCAGGCACGAACCTGCTTGCCACGAGCAAGGACGATCTCGTCGAGGCGGTCAACACCCTCGAACCGACGACGAACCTGCTGCTGCAGCACAGCCCCGTGTACGAGTGCTTTCTGAAGGGAGCCACGTGGTATCTCGACAACGGCGGCTATGCGGCGTGGGGCGGCGATGGCCGCACCCTTCAGCTCGACGTCGCCTTGTTGCTGGGAAACGATCCCTACGCCTACCCGAACAATCTGCCGATAGTGGCCGCCAAGGGCGGGCCCGGCGGTGCGCCGGGGTGCGGCTCGCTTCCGGATGCGACCAAGAACTTCCCGGTGCGCCAGCTGATCACCAACACCGGCTGGGGCACCGGCCTGGACATTCGGCCCAACCCCGGTATCGGACATCCGTGCTGGGCGAACTACTTCCCGACGACCCGTGCCGTGCCGGAGCCGCCGAGCATTCGTCAGTGCCTTCCGGGCCCGGCGATCGGGCCGGTTCCATACCCGGGGGCGCCACCATACGGTGCGCCGCTCTACGGGCCGGGCGGGGTGCCGCTATGGCCGGGGGTCCCCCCGGCGGCCCCGGCGCCGCTCGACGACAACGGGCAGGGCCCCCCGTGATCGCGCTGGTCATCATCACCGCCGACGATCCGCACAAGGAGGAGAGCCTCCGTGGCTGACTTCAGGGGCACCATCTGGCGCCTGGGCGTTTTCCTGGCTGTCTGCCTGTTCGTCGCATTCCTGACGCTGACGATCTTCGGACAGTTTCGCTTTGGCGCGGGCAACAGCTACTACGCCGAGTTCAGCAACGTGTCCAACCTGAGGAACGGCACGATAGTGCGGATCGCGGGCGTCGAGGTCGGCAAGGTGGAGAACATCTCCATCAACCCGGATGCGACTGTGCGCGTGCAGTTTTTCGCCGAAAAGTCGGTCGTGCTCACGCAGGGCAGCAGGGCGGTGATCCGGTATGACAACCTGTTCGGCGACCGGTATCTGGCCCTGGAGGAAGGCACCGGCGGACTCAAGACGCTGAGTCCCGGGCAGACCATCCCACTGACTCACACGCAACCCGCGCTGGATCTGGACTCGGTGATCGGTGGCTTCAAGCCGCTGTTTCGGGCGCTGGACCCGCAGCAGGTCAACGACCTGACTCAGCAGTTGATCGAGGCGTTTGAGGGTCAGGGCCCCGCAATCGGGTCTTTCCTGCAGCAGGCCGCGGTTGTCACCAACACGTTGGCCGACCGCGATCTGCTGATCGGGCAGGTCATCGACAACCTCAACGTGGTGCTGGGGTCGTTGAGCGGGCAGAGCGAGCGGCTGGACAAAGCCGTGACATCACTTTCGGAGCTGATCGGCGGGCTGGCCGAACGCAGGACCGACATCTCCAACGCGGTGGCCTACACAAACGCCGCCACCGGTTCGCTCGCCGACCTGTTGACCCAAGCCCGGGCGCCGTTTCGAGAGGTGGTCGCGCAGACCGATCGGGTGGCGGGCATCGCCGTGGCTGACCACGAATATCTCGACAACCTGCTCAACACGCTGCCGGACAGATACCAGGCCCTCGTGCGGCAGGGCATGTACGGCGACTACTTCAGTTTCTACCTGTGCGATGTCGTGCTCAAGCTCAACGGCAAAGGGGGCCAGCCGGTGTACGTCAAAGTGGCCGGCCAGAGCACGGGGCGGTGCGCGCCCAAATGAAGTCATTCTCCGAACGCAGCCCCTTGGTCATCGGCACCGTCGGCGTCGTGACCGTTGCCGTGATGGTGCTGGCCGCGTTGCAGTACCAAAACCTGCCCTTCCTCAACTCGGGCAGGGAGTACTCGGCGTACTTCGCCGACGCCGGCGGGCTGAACACCGGTGCCGGCGTGGAGGTTTCCGGCTTCGTGGTGGGCAACGTCTCGGACATCGAACTCGACGAGACGGGTGTGCTCGTCACGTTCGAGATCGACACCGATGTGCGACTGGGGGACCGCACCGAGGCCGCGATCAAGACCAAGAGCCTGTTGGGCGCCAAGATCGTCGATGTGACGCCGCGCGGTAGCGGGCAGCTCGACGGCACCATTCCGCTCGACCGTACGGTTTCGCCCTACCAGCTGCCCGATGCCCTCGGTGACCTGGCCACCACGATCAGCGGCGTGAACACCGACCAGCTCTCGAACTCGCTGGCCACCTTGGCCCAGACCTTTTCGGGCACACCGGCGGATCTGAAGGATGCGGTGGCGGGCGTGGCGCGGTTTGCACAAGTGCTCGACACTCGCGATGCCGAATTGCGCAGGTTGCTGGACAACGCGGCCCAAGTGACGGGGGTGCTGGCCAAACGCACCGACAACATCGTGAGTCTGGTGAAAGACACCAATGCACTCCTGGCGGCGCTGCGGACGCAAAGCGCGGCATTGGACCAGATCTGGGCGAACATCTCGGCGGTCTCGCGACAGTTGCACGCGTTCATCGCCGAGAACCGTGAGCAGCTGCGGCCGGCGTTGGAAAAGCTCAACGGAGTGTTGGCGATAGTCGATGACCGCAAGGAGCGTGTGGCGCAGTCCATCAAACTGATCAACACGTATGTCATGTCTCTCGGTGAATCGCTTTCCTCCGGCCCGTTCTTCAAAGCCTATGTGGTCAACCTCTTTCCGGGTCAGTTCGTGCAACCGTTCGTCGACGCAGCGTTTTCGGATCTGGGGTTGGATCCGGCCACGCTGCTGCCCTCACAGCTGACGGACCCGCAGACCGGCCAACCGGGGACGCCCGCGTTGCCGGTGCCCTTCCCGCGGACCGGTCAGGGTGGGGAACCGAGATTGCATCTGCCCGACGCGATCACCGGCCAACCCGGCGATCAGGCGTGCGGGCCGCCGGGCATTGCGTTGCCTGGCCCCGGCTGCTACCCCTACCGCGAGCCGCCCCCGCCACCACCGCCCGGCGGCCCGCCACCGGGGCCGCCCGCGCTGCCGCCGCCGGCGATGGCCTCGGTGCCCGAGCCGACTCCAGCGCCGGTCTTCCTGCCGGCGCCGGGCGAGGCGCCGCCCCTCCAACCGGGAGCCCGGCCATGATGAGGTCGCCACGTACCGCGAGGCTCGTCTTGGCGGTGGTGCTTGTGCTGGTGTTGGGTGCGGGCCTGATCGTCGCGGCACGTATGCCCGCGCAGATCGCCCGGACGGTGGTGGTCGCCTACTTCGAGAACAGCACAGGGGTATTCGCCGGCGACCACGTGCTTGTTCGCGGTGTGCCCGTCGGCAAGATCGAATCGATCGAACCGCAGCCCGAGCGTTCCAAGATCACATTCTGGTTCGACGGCAGGTACCAGGTTCCTGCCGATGCCAAGGCCGTGATCCTGTCACCGCAGCTGGTAACCGGCCGCACCATCCAGCTCACGCCCCCGTACACCGGTGGACCGACGATGGCCGACGGCGCGGTGATTCCCGAGGACCGCACTGCGGTGCCTGTCGAATGGGACGACTTACGCGCGCAACTCGAGAGGCTGACTGACCTGCTCAAGCCCACCGGGCCCGATGGTGTGAGTACGTTGGGTGCACTCATCAACACCACCGCGGACAACCTGCGCGGCCAGGGCCCCTCGATCCGGGACACCATCATCAAACTGTCGCAGGCGGTTTCGATCCTCGGTGACCACAGCAACGACATCTTCGCCACGTTCAAGAACCTCTCGACGCTGGTATCTGCGCTGAGCGACAGCGCCGATCTGCTCGAATCGCTCAACCGCAACCTGGCGGAGGTGACGTCGCTGCTGGCCGACGATCCGAACAAAGTCGGTCAGGCATTCGAGGATCTCAACGCGGTCGTCGGCGACGTGCAGGACTTCGCCGCCGACAACACGGAGGCGATCGGTACGGCATCGGACAAGATGACCTCGATCACGCGCGTGCTGATAGAGAGCCTCGACGACATCAAACAAACGCTGCACATCGCCCCGACGGTGTTGCAGAACTACAACAACATCTACGAGCCGGCCAACGGTTCGTTGACCGGCGCCCTGGCCATCAACAACTTCGCGAACCCGATCTCGTTCCTGTGCGGTGCAATTCAGTCCGCATCCCGCCGCGGTGGTGAGCAATCGGCGAAACTGTGCGCGCAGTATTTGGCGCCCATCGTGAAGAACCGTCAATACAACTTCCCGCCGTTGGGAGAGAACCTGTTCGTCGGCGCGCAGACCCGGCCCAACGAAGTGACCTACAGCGAGCCCTGGCTGCGGCCCGACTACGTACCGCCTGCCGTCGATCCGCCGCCGGGCGTCCCCTTGGCCGCCGAAGCGTCGGCGCCTGACCCAGCAATCACCGCGCCGCTGGCCACGGACCCCACCCACGGTCTGCGGGGCTTGATGGTGCCTCCCGGAGGTGGCCCGTGACTCGGCGACGCTGGCAACATGTCGCGGCGAACGTGACGATGGTACTGATCGTGGCCGCGATACCCGGCTGCGGTTGGCGCGGGCTGAACTCACTGTCCCTGCCCGGCACCCAGGGCGCCGGCGCCGGTTCTTTCGTGATCCAGGCACAAATGCCTGACGTCAACAACATTGAGCCGAACTCGCGTGTGCGTGTCGCAGACGTCACGGTCGGCCATGTCACCAAAATCGAGCGCCAGGGCTGGCACGCGCTGCTGACCATGCGCCTGAACGGCGACGTCGACCTGCCCGCCAACGCGACTGCCAAGATCGGCACCACAAGTCTGCTGGGTTCCTTGCACATCGAGCTTGCGCCGCCGACGGGCGAAGCGCCACAAGGACGGCTGCGCGACGGATCGGTCATCCCGCTGCCGGACGGCGGCGCCTACCCGAGTACCGAGCAGACGTTGGCCGCGCTGTCGATGTTGCTCAATGGTGGTGGGCTGGGCCAGGTTCAGGACATCACCGAGGCATTTTCGACCGCGTTTCGGGGCCGCGAGCAGGACGTGCGGAGCTTGATCACGCAGCTGAGGGAATTCACCGGCCACCTCAACGACCAGACCGGCGACATCATCGCGGCCACCGAGAGCCTCAACCGCCTGGTCGGGAAATTCAGTGCACAGCAGCCGGTTCTGGACCGGGCACTGGCCACCGTCCCCGACGCGTTGGCGGTGCTCGCTTCCGAACGAGACAACTTGGTGCAGGCGGCCGATCAGCTCGGCAAGTTCAGCGCCCTGACCGTGGACACGGTGAATCAGACGAAGGAAAACCTCGTGAAGGAGTTGAGGCAAGTCGGCCCGGTGTTGGAGTCGCTGGCCAACGCCGGTCCCAGCCTGACGCGATCCCTGAGCTTGCTTGCCACCTTCCCGTTTCCGAACGAGACCTTCGAAAACTTTCAACGCGGTGACTATGCCAATTTGACCGCCATCGTCGACCTCACGCTCAGCCGTATCGACCAAGGGATCTTCACCGGCACTCGATGGGAGTGCGATCTGACCTGGCTCGAGTTGCAGTGGGGCCGCACCATCGGTCAGTTCCCCAGCCCCTGCTTGTCTGGTGGCCCGAACGGTCCCGGGAATCCCCTGACGATCCCTTATCGGTGGAATCAGGGCCGCTAGCATGCATTTGACCCGACGGGTAAGAATTCAGCTGGCCATCTTCACGATCGTTGCCCTTGCGACGGTGGCGGTGATGGCCCTGCACTTCATCAACCTGCCCGCCATGTTCGGCGTCGGCCGGTACACGGTGACGGTGGAACTGCCGAGATCCGGTGGGCTCTATGAATCGGGCAACGTGACCTATCGCGGCACCAAGGTCGGCCGGGTGGAATCGGTGCGTCTGACCGATACCGGCGTGGAAGCGGTGCTGTCGCTGCAATCCGGCATCGACATCCCCTCAGACCTCAAAGCCGAGGTGCACAGCCAATCCGCGGTCGGCGAATCCTATGTCCTGCTGTTGCCCCGTAACGGCACCTCGGCGCCGCTGAAGAACGGTGACGTGATCACCCTCGCTGACTCGTCGGTGCCGCCGGACGTCAACGCTCTGCTCGCCGCGGCGAACACCGGTCTGCAGGCCATACCCCGCGACGACCTCAAGACCGTGATCGACGAGGCCTACACGGCAGTCGGAGGGCTCGGCCCAGAACTGTCGCGTGTGATCGAAGGCGCATCCACGCTGGCGATCGACGCTCGCAAGAATCTCGATCCGCTGACCACGCTGATCGACAAGGCCGATCCGGTGTTGGATTCGCAGACGAACACCTCCGATGCGATCCAGGCGTGGGCGTCCCAGGTGGCCACGGTGACCGCCGAATTGAAGACCCACGACGAGGCAGTCGCCGGCGTCATCGTCAAAGGTGGCCCGGCGGCCGCGCAGGTGCGCCAACTGGTTGAGCGGCTGCAGCCCACCTTGCCGATCCTGATGGCCAACCTCGTCAGTGTCGGACAGGTCGCGCTCACCTATCAGAACGACATCGAACAAATCCTCGTGGTGTTTCCCCAATCCGTCGCAGCGAACCAGGCGGGCATTCTCGCCAACCTCAACACCAAACAGGACTACAAAGGCCAATACCTGAGCTTCAACCTGAACCTCAACCTGCCGCCACCCTGCACCACAGGGTTCTTGCCGGCCCAACAGCAGCGCGTCGCCGCGCTCGAGGACTATCCACAGCGGCCGCCCGGTGACCTCTATTGCCGGACCCCGCAGGATTCGCCGTTCAATGTGCGTGGCGCACGCAACATTCCGTGCGAAACGGTGCCGGGAAAACGCGCGCCCACGGTCAAGTTGTGCGAAAGCGACGAAACCTACATCCCGCTCAACGACGGATTCAACTGGAAGGGGGATCCCAACGCGACGCTGTCGGGCCAGCCCATTCCACAGTTGCCGCCAGAAGCTGCGCCGCCGCCGCCCGCAGCGCCACCGCCGATCGCTGCGGCCGAATACGATCCCGCGACCGGTAGCTATATCGGGCCGGACGGCCGCCGGTACACGCAATCGGATCTCGCCGAGGGCGCGCCCGACAAGACCTGGCAGACGATGCTGCTGCCACCGGGAGCCTGATCAGTCGGTCACGATGCGCAGTGCGCCCGACGGGCACATCCTGACGGCGTTGCGAACGATGCTCTCCTCGCCGGCGGACACATGATCGGAGGCGAGCATGACGATGCCGTCCTCGTCCTGATCGAAGGTCTTGTCGGCTGTCATCACGCAAACCCCTGCGGCCATGCAGATCTCGCGGTCGCCCGCGATTCTCATGCGGTGAACGCCTGCAGGGTCAGCGCCGAGTTCATGAAGTCGCGGAAGTAGAGCCAGCGACCGGCGCGCAGCGTGATGATGTGCGCGAACTCCGACTCCCATTCATATCCCGTGTCCAGGCGCCGGAACTTTTGGCGGCCCCACGTCGCCAGCTCGTCGCCCTGGGCGATGAACTTCCAGGCCTCCATCTCGGTGATGGCGATCGACTCCCCAACCCTGGTGAAGAACGTCACGGCCTCGTCGAAGCCACGGTAGTCACCGGCGTAGGGAATCCCGTCGGTTCCGTAGTAGGTGATGCGCACCTCGGGGTCCAGGAGATCCAGGGCGGTTTGGAGATCACCGGCGGGCACTGCGGCGTAGATGGCTTTCGTCGTCGCGATATTGGTTGACTCGTTGGGGGTCATGACAGGTGAAGGGGGAGACGGACATAGGCGTGGGTCAGCAGGCTCGCGGTCTGCTTGGTGCCGGGGTCGTCGGTAAGCGTGATCGTCTGATACCGATCGAGCACCGCGTTCACCACCGCCACGACTTCCAGGCGGGCAAGTGACGCGCCAAGGCAGAAGTGCAGACCGTGTCCCATCGACAGCTGCTGGCGGATGTTGGGCCGGTCCATGTCGAATCTGTTGGGGTCTGCAAAGACGTCTGGGTCTCGATTGGCGGACCCGAAAAACAGTGCCACCCAGTCGCCTTTGCGGATCAGCTTGCCGCCGACCTCGACATCGCGGGTGGCGATGCGAAACAGGCGTTGAGGCGGTCCGTCGACCCGCATCGCCTCTTCGACGAAGACGTTCACCAGTGTGCGATCGGCGCGCATCCGCGCGGTGATCTCGGGTTCACGCGCCATCGCATGCAGCAGATTGCCGATCAGGAACGTCGTGGTCTCACTGCCCGCCACCACCAGCGTCACACAGAACCGGACGATCTCCTCGGGGGTGAGCCGCTGCCCATCGACCGCGGCGCGCAGCAACGCGGAGATGAGGTCCTCCGCGTCCTCGACGTCGTCCGTGGGCGTGCGCTCCGCCAACCGCGCCGTGTGCTCGGCGAGCCGCGTGGCGAATGTCGTCACCATTTCCTCATTGCTCGCAATGCGCTCCTCGGGTGTGAGTGACGACGAGAGCATGAACGCGTTGGCCCATTTCTTGAATCGGACGTGGTCGCCGTCGGGCAAACCCAACAGCCGCACCATCGCGCGCGTGGGAATCTCGGCGGCGAACTCCATCACCTCGACGTCGCCGTCGCCGAGGTCGTCGAGCAGGCGTGGCACCAGTTCGTCCAGCCAGCCCTCCAGTCGCTTGACCCGGCGCGGTGAGAACGCCTGGCTGACCAGTTTCCGTTCGACCTCGTGCTTGGGCGGGTCGGTGTTGACGAGCATGAGACTCGGCGCCGACGACGCCTCCTGCAGGGGATCCCGCGACGAGAACGTCGCGCTATCCCTGGCTGCCTCGAAGATCTGGTCGTAGCGGAACAGCGCCCACGCTGTGACGGGTTCGTCGGCGCCGGGGATGGTTCCCGGCGGCCAGTCGCGGTAGCCGGGCACGGGCGACAGCGCGCGGAGCTGGTCATACAGCGGATACGGATTGGCGATGCCCTGGGGGGTGGTCAGCAGTTCGAGGGCCGAAACGGTCGTGGATGACATGGCAATTAGCCTCTGCCAGCCATCGGAGCAAATCGATCCCCCGATGGGGAGGACTCCTGCCCCCTTATGAGGTGAATTGCCGGTTCCGACCCCTTCCGGGCGCCGATCGGAGGACAGTCTCCATTGTGAGTGTTGTCAGCGAGAAATCCGATACGCCCGCGCTCGGAACGCTGATCGACGGTGATCACCCGGGCTGGGCGTCGCGCCCCGCCAAGGACACCGAGGCTGCGCGCCGTTACCGAGAGGCATTTGCGGGCTGCGAGATCGACCCGACCGAGGACCCCATCGCGGTGGTGGCAGAGGCGGTCGATGCCAAGGCGACCCTCGTGCGCAACGCGCTGGAGGGGCTCGGTGACGAGGACGCAATCAATGCGCTCGAAGCGGTGCTCGACCTGGCCTCACTCGAGCGCGAATTGATCGAGGACGGGGCACGGCGGCGTACCTTCGCGCTGTTGGCTGTGCAGGAGGCACTGAGCAAGCTGCGCGTCGTGGACGACGTCGCGAAGATCGTCGACCGTGCGCCACGCGAGCTCGTTGAGTCGTGTGGCTTCGATCGTGCCGTGCTCTTCCGCGTCCACGAGGGCCGGATGGTGATGGAGGCAGCCTATTTCGGCGACGACAGCGAAGGGGCCGAGAAGATGGTCACTTTCGCCCAGTCGGTGGCGCCCCCGCTGAATCACATGCTGCTCGAAACGCAGATGATCCGCCGCCGGGCCCCGGCGATTGTGCGTGATGCCCGCAACGATCCACGCGTCAATCGGCCGATCGTCGATTTCTCGCTGACTCATTCGTATGTGGCAGCACCGGTGATGCCGACCGGCAAGGTGATCGGGTTCCTGCACGCCGACCGGCTCTACTCGGGCCGTCTCGTCGACGAGATCGATCGAGACACGGTGTGGGCGTTCGCGGAAGGCTTCGGCTATGCGTACGAACGCACCGTCCTCCTCGAGCGCATGCGCCGTCAGCGCGCAGAGGTCAGGCGTGCGTTGGCGTCTGCGGACGAGGCGGCCCGTGCGCTGCAGGACGCGGATTTGGACCTCGCCAAGATCGAGCCGGTCGAACGCAGCCCGGCGGCGCAGTCGCTCGCCGAGGTGCAGACGCGGGTGATGGCGATCCTGACCCGACGCGAAATCGAGGTCCTTCGTCTGATGGCGGCCGGCCGCACCAATCAGCAGATCGCCGACGAACTCGTGATCTCCGCGGGCACGGTGAAGTCCCACGTCAAACGAGTGCTGCGAAAGCTGCACGCCACCAACCGCGCCGAGGCGGCCTCGGCGTACGTGCGGCTGGCCAGTGTGCCGGCCCTCGGCGGCTAGCGGGGGTCCATTCCGGCCGCTCGGTACGCGGCGTCGACGTAAGCCATGTTCTCCACCGCGTCGGTGTTGTCCACCGGCAGTGGTGCGCCGTGCAGGACGTGCGCGGCGAACGCCTCCAGTTGATAGGTGTAGGACGTGCGCGTGCCCAGCTGTTCGACGGTGGTGCCGACAGGAGTCCGAATGGTGACCCGATCGTCCGCCTGAGGTTTGATGAAGTTGTGCACCAGGACATCTCCTTCAGTGCCGAAGATCTGGATAGTGAACGAGTAACTCTCGCCCACCATGGAGTTGATGCTCAAGCCCGTTGCGCCGCTGGGGAAGGTGAGCTCGATGTCGAACCGTGCGTCGATTCCCGCACTGTGCTCCTTCGCCCTCGCTCGCACAATCGACGGACGCCCCAGCTGGCGAATGACGTGTAGCCCGTAGCAGCCGAGGTCCATCAACGCGCCGCCGGCCAACTCGAGCGACCACCTCGGATCCCCGACGGCAGGCTCGGGCATCGTCATGCGGACCTCGACATGTGTGATGTCACCGAGGGTGCCGTCACCCGCGAGCTCCAAGGCTCGCCGCGTCACGGGGTGGTACAGGTAATGGAAGGCCTCCACCACAGGGACACCCGCACTCTCGGCGGCCTCGGCGACCTTCTCTGCCTCAATCCGGTTGCGGGCGAACGGCTTTTCGGTAAGCACCGGTTTGCCCGCCGCAACCGCCGCGAGATTCCACGGCGCATGCAGTGCGTTCGCCAACGGGTTGTAGACGACGTCGACCTCGGGGTCGTTGATCACGTCCCGGTACGACGGCACGACGCGCTCAACGCCGTACTTGTCGGCGAACACCTGCGCGCGCTGCGGATCGCGCGCGGCCACCGCGACCAGTCGGTGCCCCAGCTCGTGTGCGGGCCCGACGATCGCAGGTTCGGCGATGCGGGAAGCCCCGAGCACGCCGATGCGCAGGCTCACACGCTCACGCGGCCGCTGACGTCGTGCATGAAAGCCACGCTGGTCCGCACGTCGCGTACGGGTCCCTCGTCGGCGGGCTCACCGTCGAGGATCGTGTCCTGTTCCATGACGAACCAGCCGTCGAATCCGTTGGCGCCCAGTGCAGTCACGATGCCCGCGATATCGACGTCGCCCGCGCCCAGCGGCGTGTACATGCCGGCGCGCACCGCCTCGGTATAGGTGAGTTCCCCGGCCTGAACGCGAGCGGCGAGCGCCGCATCGACGTCCTTGAGATGCGCGTGCGCGATCCTGCCGGGTACCTGCAGTGTCAGGGCAAGGGGATCCGTCCCGCCGATCAGCAGATGACCGGTGTCCAGACACAGCTTGATGGTCGAACCCTGCAGCACTCGGTCGACGTCGCCGCGGGTCTCGACCATGGTCCCGACGTGTGGATGCAAGACGGCGAGTACACCGCGGTCGGCGGCCGCAGCGGTGAGTCGGTCGAGATTGGCCAACAGCGTGGTCCATTGGCTGTCGTCGAGCGTCGGCCTCGAGTCATAGCCGTCGGCACCCGTCGCCGCAGCGAGCACGAGAACGTCGGCGTCACATGCGATCAGCGCGTCTAGCGGACCCTGGATATCGGCGAGCGGGTCGTAACCGGGGTCGTGCAACAGCACCGGTACGAACATGCCGACACAGCTGAGACCGTTCGACGCGAGCAGTGCGGTCAACTGCTCGGGGTCCGATGGCAGGAAGCCCTCGGGGCCCAACTCGGTGGCGGACAGGCCGACATCCCGCATCTCGGTGAGTACCCGTTCGGCGCTGAGCTGGTGACCCCAGCCGGGCACCTCGCACACGCCCCACGAAATCGGTGCACCGGCGATCTTCAGGGATTTCATCGTGATCTCACTTCCTCGATGCTGACCGGCACGCGGCGCTGCAACGACTCGGTGGCCGCTTCGGCCAGCCACGCGACCTCGACCGCGTCGGCCACCGTGCATGCCGGGGCGGCGTTTCCGTTGACCACCTCCACGAACGCGCTGAGCTCCGCACGGAACGCCTCGGTGAAGCGGTCCATGAAGAAGTGGTGCGCCGGTCCCTCGGGAAAGCTGTTGCCGGGGTCGACATTTCGTACCGGAACTCCCTGATCCCAGCCGGCAACCACCGTGTCGTGGAAGCCGTGCACTTCGAGGCGGCAGTCGTAACCGTGTGCGTTGTAGCGCGCGGCCGACACCACGCCGAGCGTGCCGCCTTCGAAGGTGACGACCACGGCGGCGGTGTCCACATCGCCGAACTCGGAGAACTTCGGGTCTCCTTGGACGCTGCCGGTGGCGTACACCTCGACCGCCTGCTGACCGGTGATCCAGCGGATCACGTCGAAATCGTGCACGGCGCAGTCGCGGAAGATGCCACCCGAACCGGCGATGTAATCCATCGGCGGGGGAGCCGGGTCCATCGTCGTGCTGCGCACGGTGTGCAGGGCGCCCAGCGAGCCGTCGTCGACCGCCCGCTTGGCCGCCGCGAAGGCGGCGTCGAACCGCCGCTGATATCCGACCTGGACCGGCACACCCGACCGCGCGATCACGTCGGCAACCCGCGCGCTCTCGAGTGCCGTCGAGGCGATCGGCTTCTCGCAGAACGTGGGCAGGCCGCGCTCGACTGCGGCCAGCGTCAGCTCGGCATGTGCGGGTGTCGCGGCGGACACGACGACCCCGTCCACGCCGGACGCCAACAGGGCATCGACCGAATCAACGCCTTTCACACCGTGTTTGGCGGCGACGGCCGCGACGACGTCGGTCCGCTCGTCGGTGATGACCAACCCGTCGATGCTGTCGAGGCCCGAGAGGGTTTCGGTGTGGAACGCGCCGATTCGGCCCAGTCCGATGACGCCGAGCGTGGTCATGGCATTCTCCGTTCTTGTTGGGCGCGCAGTACGACGTCGAGTTCGTCCGCGCTGAGGTTCGAGTCCAGCGCCGCCAGCACCGAGTCGACCTGACTCGGTGGGGCGAGGCTGCCGATGGGTTGATCGCTGTCGAGGTTGGTGGGGAACGCGTAGCCCTCCGCGGTGGCGACCACCGCATTGTGTAGTTCGCGCTGCGGGCGTCCGGCAGCCTTCATCGCCAGCAGTGCGGGGTAGATCGCGCGGACCATCGCCGTGCGGTCCAGCGCCTCCATCGCCCGGCCGAACGGCGAGGACACCTGGAGCAGGTTCGCGATCCGGCGGATGTCACCCGAAACATTAGTTCCCGCACCGTGATACAGCGCCGGGTTGAAGAACACCGCATCGCCCTTGTTCAGCGGCAGCTGCACGTGATGGTCGGCGAAGTACTCCACGAAGTCGGGCCGATTGAACGCGATGTAGCCGCCCGCGAACCGCTGCGAATGCGGCAGCAGCATCGTGGGGCCGCTTTCCACCGGCATATCGCAGTGGGCGACGGCGCCCTGCAGCGTGAGCACCGGTGAGGTCCGGTGCAGATGCGCCGGATACTGCGCAAGGTGCTCGTCGGGGACGAAGCCGAGGTGATAGTCGCGGTGCGGAACCTGGGCGTTGCCACCGGGATTGACGACGTTCACCTGCGAGGTGACCTGGTAGCGGGGACCCAGCCAGGCCTGGCAGACGATGGCGAGGGTGTCGTTCGCGTAGTACTCGGCAAACACATCCGGCGCGTGCAGCGCGAGTTTCTGGGCGGCGTTCCAGATCCGGTCGTTGGCGCCGGGCCTGCCGAAGTGGTCGCCCGCGGCCGTGCCCGCCTCGCGCTGAGCGGCGATGATCGCGAAGAAGCCCTCGTTCGCGCGGTCGACGAGGTCGGGGGAGAAGGCGTTTTCGAACAGCACGACGCCCGGCCCGTCGGCGAGCGCGCGGATCAACTCCGCCTGCACCTCGCGCCGGTTGCCGCCGGCCACCGCGGCCGCCGAGTACACCAGCACGTTGCTCCGCACATCGGTGGCGTTCGGGTAGTCGGCGCGTTCGGTGTCGCAGAGCACCTGTGTCCGGAAGTCGTCGATCCGGCATTCGGACTCGCCGATCCACGGCGGGTCTGTGGTCCTCACTGATGCGGTCATGCCAGTTAGTCTTGCTGTGACAGTCGCCGCAATCAACGCCAGAAATCCATCAAAAACACCTCAGGGAAATCGATGCCGCACCGCTACAAGGTCCGCGAGATCGCCCAGCAGTCGGGGCTGAGCGAGGCGACTGTCGATCGCGTCCTCAACCAACGGCCCGGCGTCCGCGCGAACACCAGGGCCGAAGTCGAGCAGGCGATCGCGGATCTCGACAAGCAGCGGGCCCAGCTGCGCCTCAACGGCCGCCGCTACCTCATCGACGTCGTGATGCAGACGCCGGAGCGGTTCTCCGATGCGTTTCGCGCAGCCATCGAGGCCGAGCTGCCCGCCTTCGCGCCCGCCGCGCTGCGCGCCCGCTTCCATCTGTGGGAGTCCGGGTCACCCGAACAGATGGTGGAGGCGCTCGGCCGTATCAAGGGCAGCCACGGCGTCGTGCTCAAGGCCCAGGACGACCCAGCGGTGGTCGAGGCCGTCGACCGCCTGGTCGAAGGGGGTGTGCCGGTGGTGACGTATACGACCGACATTCCCGCGAGCGCGCGCTGTGCGTACGTGGGCATCGACAACCACGGTGCCGGGGTGACGGCGGCCTATCTGATGCGGGAATGGCTGGGGTCGGCGCCGTCGGACATCCTCATCACGCTGAGCCGCGCGGTGTTCCGCGGCGAGGGTGAGCGCGAGGTCGGCTTCCGCTCGGCGATGCGCGGTACTGGCCGCACGATCGTGGAAGTCAGCGAAAGCGACGGGCTGGATTCGACGAACGAGCGGTTGGTTCTCCAGGCGCTCGAGCGCCATCCAGACGTCGGAGCGGTCTACTCGGTCGGGGGTGGCAACACCGCGACGATCGCGGCCTTCGAACGATTAGGGCGGGTGTGCAGGGTTTTCGTTGCCCATGATCTGGACGTCGACAACAGACAGCTCCTGCGTGACGGGCGCATCTCGGTCGTCCTGCACAACGATCTTCGCGCCGACGCGCGGCTGGCGATGCGGCTGATTCTCCAACAGCAGGGCGCGTTGCCGGTCGAGCCGGCGCGCCCGGTGCCGATCCAGGTCATCACGCCCTACAACTTGCCGCCCTAGGGGACGCGCGAGTGCTAGCAGCGGGCTACTGATCGGTAGCAATTTCCTTATTAATGACACTGAGTGCCACGTGACGCAAAACACATTTTTGTCTCGCCGCGGGCATCGGTATACGCGCTGATCAGCGCGTTCGCGTGGTGGTTACCTGTGGGTACCCCGCGAGTCGCGTGAAGGGCCACCTAAGAGAAGTGCCATAATCGGTACTGCCAGTGACATCAATTTTCTGTGGACGTCCAACGACGGCGCGACGCTTGCACCGCGACTCCGAGGATGTTCGCCGGAACGGCTTGACTCAGGACGGAAGGCGGTCGCAGTGGGGGCCAACGGCAACGGGGCCAACCCGGGCACCAGACAGAAGCTCGAAAAGGTCGTCATTCGTTTCGCGGGCGACTCCGGTGACGGCATGCAGCTCACTGGTGACCGCTTCACCTCCGAGGCCGCACTCTTCGGCAATGACCTTGCGACGCAACCGAATTACCCCGCGGAGATCCGCGCACCACAGGGCACGCTGCCCGGGGTGTCGTCCTTCCAGATCCAGATCGCCGACTACGACATCCTGACCGCGGGCGACCGTCCCGACGTTCTCGTCGCGATGAACCCCGCTGCGCTGATGGCCAACGTTTCCGACCTGCCCCGCGGCGGGCTGATCATCGCAAACTCCGATGAATTCACCAAGCGCAATCTGGCGAAAGTCGGCTACGAGGGCAATCCCCTGGAGAACGACGACCTGTCCGACTACGTCGTGCAGGCGGTGCCGATGACCACGCTGACACTGGGTGCGGTCGAGGAGATCGGCGCGTCGAAGAAGGACGGCCAGCGCGCCAAGAACATGTTCGCTCTCGGTCTGCTGTCGTGGATGTACGGCCGTGAGCTCGAGCACAGCGAGGCGTTCATCCGCGACAAGTTCGCCCGCAAGCCCGACATCGCCGAGGCCAACGTGCTGGCGTTGAAGGCCGGCTGGAATTACGGCGAAACCACCGAGGCGTTCGCGGGCAGTGTCTACGAGGTCGCGCCCGCCAAGCTCAAGAGCGGTGAGTACCGCCAGATTTCGGGTAACACCGCGCTGGCCTACGGCATCGTGGCTGCGGGTCATCTGAGTGATCTGCAGGTGGTGCTCGGCACCTACCCGATCACCCCGGCGTCGGACATCCTGCACGAGCTGTCCAAGCACAAGAACTTCAACGTGCTGACCTTCCAGGCCGAGGACGAGATCGCCGGCATCGGTGCGGCCATCGGCGCGTCGTACGGCGGTGCGCTGGGCGTCACCAGCACCTCCGGACCCGGCATCTCACTGAAGTCGGAGGCCATGGGTCTCGCGGTGATGACCGAGCTGCCGCTGATCGTCATCGACGTGCAACGCGGCGGCCCCTCGACGGGTCTGCCGACCAAGACCGAACAGGCCGACCTGCTTCAGGTGCTCTTCGGGCGCAACGGCGAATCGCCGGTCGCGGTGGTGGCGCCGAGGTCCCCGTCGGACTGCTTCGACGTCGCCGTCGAGGCCGTCCGCATCGCCATCAACTACCACACTCCCGTGATCATCCTGTCCGACGGCGCGATCGCGAACGGCTCTGAACCGTGGCAGATTCCGGACGTCAGCACCTACGAGAAGATCGAGCACACCTTCGCCAAGACGGGTGAGCCCTTCCAGCCGTACGCGCGAGACCCCGAGACGCTGGCCCGCCAGTTCGCGGTGCCGGGCACTCCAGGCCTCGAGCACCGCATCGGCGGGCTGGAAGCGGCCAACGGCTCGGGCAACATTTCCTACGAGCCGAAGAACCACGACCTGATGGTGCGGCTGCGCCAAGCCAAAGTCGACGGCATCACCGTGCCGGACCTCGAGGTCGACGACCCCACCGGCGACGCGGAGCTGTTGATGCTCGGCTGGGGGAGCAGCTACGGCCCCATCGGCGAAGCCTGCCGTCGCGCGCGGCGTAAGGGCATCAAAGTGGCCCAGGCGCACCTGCGCAATCTGAGCCCTTTCCCCGCCAACTTGGGCGAGGTGCTGCGGCGCTACCCCAACGTGGTGTTGCCGGAGATGAACCTCGGCCAGCTGGCGCTGCTGCTGCGCGGCAAGTACCTGGTCGACATTCAGTCCGTGACCAAGGTGGAGGGTATGGCGTTCCTCGCCGACGAGGTGGAGGGCATCATCGATGCCGCGCTCGACGGAACGCTGGGCGACAAGGAAATTGACAAGGCCAAATTCGCGCGGCTCGCTGCGGCCACCATCGAAACCGAAACTGGCGTGGGAGCAATCGCATGACCGACCTAATTGGTGCAGATCTCGGACTGACGGCTGGAACCAGCCTGGTCCCGACGACCGACGAGCCGCAGAAGTCGAAGGACTTCACCAGCGACCAGGAAGTCCGCTGGTGCCCTGGCTGCGGCGACTACGTCATCCTCAATACGATCCGCAACTTCCTGCCCGAGCTCGGGCTGCGTCGCGAGAACATTGCGTTCGTCAGCGGTATCGGCTGCTCGAGCCGATTCCCGTACTACCTGCAGACCTACGGATTCCACTCGATCCACGGGCGCGCGCCGACGATCGCGACGGGACTGGCGCTGGCCCGCCAAGACCTGTCGGTGTGGGTCGTCACCGGTGACGGCGACGCGCTGTCGATCGGCGGCAACCATCTGATCCATGCGCTACGTCGCAACGTCAATCTGACGATCCTGCTGTTCAACAACCGGATCTACGGTCTGACCAAGGGGCAGTACTCGCCGACGTCAGAGACGGGCAAGGTCACCAAGTCGACCCCGATGGGTTCGCTGGACTACCCGTTCAATCCGGTGTCATTGGCGCTCGGTGCCGAGGCGACATTCGTTGGCCGCGCCCTGGACTCCGACCGCAAGGGCCTGTCCGAGGTGCTTCGTGGCGCTGCCGAGCACCGCGGCGCCGCGCTCGTCGAGATCATGCAGGACTGCCCGATCTTCAACGACGGCTCGTTCGACGCGCTGCGCAAGGAAGGCGCCGAGGAGCGGCTCATCAACCTGACCCACGGCGAGCCCATCACCTTCGGCGGCGATGGCGAATACTGCGTCGTCAAGTCGGGCTACGGGCTCGAGGTCGCCAAGACGGCCGATGTGTCGGCCGACGAGATCGTCGTCCACGACGCGCAGCTGGAGGATCCGGCATACGCGTTCGCGCTGTCGCGGCTCTCCGAGCAGAACCTCGACCACATGGTGATGGGGATCTTCCGGAAGGTCAGCAAGCCGACCTACGACGACGCCGCCCGCCAGCAGGTCGCCGCGGCGCGCGATGCCAAGCCGCACGACACGGCCGCGTTGCAGTCGCTGCTCCGGGGCAAAGACACCTGGACCGTCGACTAATCTCACTGACGTGACGTCCCCCGTACCGCTTGCAGCGGTCATTCTGGCCGGCGGGGCTTCCCGTCGAATGGGCCGCGACAAGGCCACCGTCATGTTCGACGGCCAAACCCTCGTCGAGCGGATGGTGTCAGCCGTCAGCCCGAGATGTGCACCCGTGTTCGTCGTCGCCGCCCCGGGTCAGGCGTTGCCGACCCTGGACGCGCACATCCTGCGGGACGACATCCGGGGCGTGGGGCCACTGCTGGCAACAGGCCGCGGGTTGCGTGCCGCCGCGGACGCCGGCCTCGAGCTCGCCTTCGTCTGCGCCGTCGACATGCCCCTGCTGTCGGCCGATCTGATCGACGAACTCGACGGTCCGGCCGTCCGACTCGGGGCCGACGTCGTGCTGCCGTGGGACGGTCGCACCCACTATCTCGCCGGGATCTACCGCACCAGCCTGCATGAGCGGGTGTCCGAACTCGTCGACGCGGGGGAGCGCAGCATGCGCGCCCTGGTCGAGAGCGTCGACACCCAGCGGGTGGTCATGCCCGAGCAGGCGTCGCTGACCAACGTCAACACGGTCGCCGAGCTTCGGGCCACGGCGTCCTCTCGAATCGCCTAGCAAATTCGAAAATTCAAGTCCATTTAATTCGCCACCTATCGGAAGCAATTCGGTGCACCGAATTGCGTCGATATTTCTCCGTGATATAGACCCCATCGACAGTGGCACCCGGTAGCCGAGGAAAGTCGAGTATCGCCGGGCGGCAACTCAGATATCTTGTCCAACAGGAACTTTCGAATTCATCGACTGGGCGGTACGCGCCAATTCGATCGCGGATCGGGTCGAATTTCGTTCTCGGGCAGCGCCGTGGGTGAATGGGACGTCGCTACCCGTGACGTCCCTTTGCCCTTCCCGCCGGCGGCGGGCAACGGTAAGGGTGTTCTCGGCACATTGCGGTCCAGGCTGGGCATCCGAGACACGCGTAATGTGCTGTAGCACAGTACTTTCAAGCTATCGAGCGCTTTCAATTCCGGAATGCCCATCGATTGGTGTGTGCAGCTGCGAGACGACGCTGTGCATCAAATGTCAAGGGGGGCTGGGCATTGGCGCTAATGCGCTGCACTCTCGCGTCATCGGTGATACCAGCGAACCGATCGACCGATGATGGCGTGCACCAGCGACTTCTCCACTCATGCTGGATGTTTCGCTGCGAAAGTGGGGGTTCTGAGCGTCAGAGATGGTGGGCTGGGTCACAAATTACCAGTGAGATGGCTCACGGTGATCAGCCGAAGCTGTGAAATCCTCAGCTTCGGGAAACGTGCGGATGACCTGCGCAGACGTTCGGCTTAGCCCAGCGTGATCAGTCCGTGATCTGACCGCGACACGATCTTGACCGAAATTACTTTCGCCCAATCGGTTTGTACGGTCCTAATCGGCTTCTCAGGGAGCAAATAACTCAAAAACCACGAAACCTGCGTGTGAGTGGGGCCGAGCGGTCATTACGCAACCGACGGCCACCGGACGCGTTCGTCCGGTGAGGCGCTTTCCGCTTCCCACTGCTGCACCTACCCGAGACGGTGCGGCCCAAAACCCCGGCCTGTGATCAGGCACGTGCCCCGTGCGTCCTCGCACGGGTTTGGTTGGCGCGCGCACGTCGAAAGGATCGAAGTTGAAGAACATCCGCAAGACGATTGGTCTGGCGACCTTCGCCGGCGCGCTCGCCGTGACGCCGATGGCGCTGGCAGGAACCGCCAATGCGGAGGGCGTCAACTGGGATGCGGTCGCGGCTTGTGAGTCCGGCGGCAACTGGGCGATTAATACGGGTAACGGCTACTACGGCGGCCTGCAGTTCAGCATGGGCACCTGGCGTTCCAACGGCGGCAGCGGCTCGCCGCACAACGCCAGCCGTGAAGAGCAGATCCGCGTCGCGGAGAACGTTTTGCAGTCGCAGGGCATCGGCGCATGGCCGAGCTGCGGCGGACGCGGCTAGTAATTGGGTAGGACCCCCCGTTGAGGCGGTGTTCAGGCGAAAGGCCTGGACACCGCCTCTTCTTTCTCAGAGGCCTCTTACGCCAATTAAGTAACGATTAAAACTTTTGACGCTTACGTAACACGTGACCTTCCTCACCCGAAACACCGGATAGCCGCATCGAAGCAAGCACAGCGCTTCGCGCGGGCCTTGAGTTCCAAACGGTCGGGGAAGGACCGCAGAAATGAAGTTTTCGAAGCTTGTCGCCAAGGGCCTGCTGACCGCCGCCATCTCCGGCGCGCTCGCCCTCGTGCCGATGGCCATGTCCACCGCCACCGCGAATGCGGATTCGGTCAACTGGGACGCCATCGCCGAATGTGAGTCGGGTGGTAACTGGTCCATCAACTCCGGCAACGGCCACTACGGCGGCCTGCAGTTCAAGCAGGCGACGTGGAACTCCAACGGCGGCAGGGGTAACCCCGCGACGGCCTCTCGCGCCGAGCAGATCCGCGTGGCCGAGAACGTCCTGCGCACCCAGGGCCTCAAGGCGTGGCCGAAGTGCGGCCCCCGTGGAGCCTCGCCTGCCGTCTGGAAAACCCCGGGCTCCGCGCCGTCGGTGCCGGCTGTGCCCGCGGCCGCGGGCGGGTGCGCCGCGATGCCGTCGAGCGCGTTCCTCGGCTTCCTCAATCCGCGCCAGATGTGCGCCACGCTGCTCGGCGGCTGACCTCGAGGCTGATCTCAGACCGGCTGGACGTCGCGGTCGGTAGGTAGCGCGAACGCCGAGCGGGCCGCGACCGTGGCCAAGTGCCGCGTGACCAGCGCTTCGGGGCCCAGGACGCTCGCGCGGGCGAACGCAGCGCTGAGCAGCGGCGGCAGGTTCACAATCCGGCCGATCGTCTTGGACTCCCGCACCAGCGAGCGCACCCGAGGGCTGCGGAACGCCGCGAACCGGCTGAACGCGGTGCTCAGATCGGCGCTCCTGTCGACGAAGGAAGCCAGGATTGCCGCGTCCTCGAGCCCCTGGCAGCCGCCCTGACCCAGATGTGGCCGCATCGGATGAGCCGCGTCACCGACCGCCACGATGGTTCCCCTGGCCCACTGCCGTGCCGGGTCACGGTCGTAAAGGTCGTTGCGCAACACACGGGCCGGATCCGTGGCGGCCAGCACTGCGGGGATGGGCTCCGCCCACGCACCGAATTTGGCCTTCAGGTAGTTGAGCTCGCCCTGCGGCGCGCTGCGTCCTTCGGACGTGCGTTCGGTGGCGAACCAATAGGTGCTGTCCCCGCCGAGGGGCACGTGGCCGAACTCGACCGCGGGGCCGAGGACCTCGCCTGCGAAGTCGGGGTCGATCGTGCACTCGGCCACCCCCCGCCACGCCGTGTAACCGACATAGCGGTTACCCAACGGGCCGTTCAGATGGCGCGCCACCATCGAATGCGTGCCGTCCGCGCCGACGACCGCATCGGCCTGAACGGTGGTCGAGTCCGAGAGGCTCACCTGTACACCGTCGGCGGTGGCCACCAGGGAGCGGGCCGCGAGCCCGTATCGCAGGGTGCCCTCGGCAAGCCGGCCGGCCAGCACCGACGTCAGGACATTCCGGTGGATCACCACCAGCGGTTCACCGAGCGCCTCGACCAGTCGCTGCGGCGACGGGTGGCGCAGCCAGGTCCCGTCACGCCAGCGCATCGCCCCAGCGGTGATCCGGCCGCCCGCGCCGCGGACCGCGTCGCCCAGGCCGATTTCGTCGAGGGCGGCCAGTGCGTTGGGCCAGATGCTGATGCCCGCGCCGGATGAGGTGTCGGTGCGCTCCTCGATGACCGAGACGTCGTGGCCGTGCTGTTGGAGCGCGTTGGCGGTCGCCAGTCCGGCGATGCCCGCCCCGATCACCAGGATCCGCTTCGGCATCCGTCGAACGTAGCGCGCGCGCCTAGAGATCGAAGATGAGGAGCGTGCTGGTCGCGGTGGCGACAATCGCGCCGGATTCGTCCGTCACAACACCGTCGGAGAAGCCGACGCGCGATCCGGTCTTCACCACTGTGCCCACCGCGGTGAGGACGCCGCTGCTCAGGCGTACCGCCTTGAGGTAGTTGACCTTGATCTCGATCGAGGTGTAGCCCTTGCCCGCGGGAAGGGTGCTGTGGACGGCGCAGCCTGTCACCGAGTCCAACAGCGTGCAAATCAGCCCGCCGTGAATCGCGCCGATCGGGTTGTACGCGGATTCGTCCGGCTGGCAGGTGAATACGACTCGACCTTCGTGGGCTTCGGCTATGGCGAACTCCATCAGTCCGCTGATCGGCGCCTGCGGTAGACGGCCCTCGGCTATCGCCTGCAGGTAGTCCAGACCCGCCATCGTCAGTCCCTTGGCGGTGCTCGGGCCCGGCTCATGCCATGTGATGGTCTTCGAGCGTTGCGGGCCCCAGTCGGTGCGGGCGTCGTTATCGGTCAGGTCTGCGGTCATCGCGTGTCCTTCGATTTGGTCATAGACGGGTAGCGGCGTTGGCGGTCGGGGTCATCGAGGGCGACGGCGTGCGCCTTGCCCCACTCCAGGAGTGCGTCCAGGACGGGAATCAACTCCTCACCGGGCGCGGTGAGACGGTATTCGTATCGCGGGGGAGCGCTTTGGTACTGCGAGCGGGTGACGACATTCGCGTTCTCCAGCGCCTTCAGTCGGGCCGCGATGCGGTCGCGGGGTGCGCCGGTGCCGCGCACGATGTCGGTGAAGTGGTTGGCGCCCAGCGCGATCTCCCGGATGACGAGCAGCGCCCAGCGTTCTCCGACGACCTCCAACGCCGCGGCGATCGGGCATGGCCGACCGGGGAGTGCTGCCAACGGACGTGCGTGCGGCGAGGTCATGTCGCCAGCGTGCCACGAGTCAGTTTGAAAATCAAACCTACGGTGCCCAGCGGTCTTGGTGGAGGTCGGGACGCGACGGCGTGTGCTACCAACATGGGCATGACGCAGCCGACGCCGTTCGACGACCTCGACGCCTACGTCGCGTTGCCCCGTGTCACAGGCCTGGCGGTGTCGGCGGACGGCACCCGCGTCGTGACCACCGTCGCCGAGCTCAACGAGAAGCGCACCGAGTACGTCAGTGCCATTTGGGAGCTCGACCCCGCGGCCGGGCAGCCGGCGCGACGGCTGACCCGAGGGGCCAAGGGTGAGTCGTCGCCGGTGTTCACCGCCGACGGCGACGTGCTATTCGTGGCTTCCCGGCCCACCGAGGGCGACGACAAGCCGCCCGCGGCGCTGTGGCGCCTGCCCATGGCGGGCGGTGAGGCTTTCGAGGCGCTCGCATTGCCCGGCGGAATCGAGGCCGTGCGCACCGCCGCCGAGGCGGACCTCGCCGTGGTGCGCGCGCCGGCGATGCCCTCGGCCCGCAGTGTCGACGACGATCGCCGTCTTCGGGAGCTACGCAAGGACACCAAGGTCACGGCCATCCTGCACACCGGTTACCCGATTCGCCACTGGGACAAGGACCTCGGACCGGGCGTGCCGCACCTGTTCGGCACCGGTCTCGATGACGACACCCCGAGGGACCTGACCGAAGCGCCGGGAAGCGCCTTGTGGGACACGGACTTCGATGTCAGTCCCGACGGCCGGTTCGTCGTCACCGGCTGGCAGCAGCCGGCCGCGGGTGCTGCCAAACATGCCGTTCTGGTGCGAATAGACACCGATAGCGGCGATCGAAGGGTGATCGCCGACGACCCCGACGGTGACTTGTGGAGCCCGGTGATCTCACCGGATGGATCGTCGGTCGTATACGTCCGCGAATGGTATTCGACGCCCGAGATGGCACCACGGATCACACTGCATCACTTGAGATTCGGCGATGATCCGATCGAGATCGCGCCGGACTGGGACCGTTGGGCGACGTCGATGACGTGGTCACGCGACGGCGCAGCGCTGATCGTCACGGCGGACCAGGACGGCCGAGGTCCGGTCTTCGCGATCGATCCGGCCGATGGCACCGTCATGCAACTGACGCACGACGACTACACCTACAGCGACGTCAACACCGCGCCCGGCGGGGTGATCTACGCGCTGCGCAGCTCCTATTCGGCGCCGCCTCATCCGGTGCGCATCGATCCCGACGGGTCGGTCACCGAGTTGCCCTGTGTCGACCTGCCGCCGCTTCCCGGCACGCTGACCGAGGTCGAGGCGACAGCGACCGACGGCACCCGGGTGCGTTCATGGCTCGCGCTGCCGGAGGGCGACAGGCCCGCGCCGCTGCTGTTGTGGATTCATGGCGGCCCGCTCGGCAGCTGGAATGTCTGGTCGTGGCGATGGAATCCCTGGTTGTTGGCCGCGCGGGGCTATGCGGTGTTGCTGCCCGATCCTGGGTTGTCGACGGGGTACGGCCAGGACTTCATCCAGCGAGGGTGGGGTGCGTGGGGAAGCGCGCCGTACGAGGATCTGATGGCGGCTACGGACGCGGCGTGTGAGCATCCGCGTGTCGATGCCGATCGGACCGCGGCGATGGGCGGATCTTTCGGTGGTTACATGGCCAATTGGGTTGCCGGACACACCGATCGGTTTGATGCGATCGTCACGCACGCGAGCCTTTGGGCGCTCGAGCAGTTCGGCACCACCACCGACGCGTCGTACTACTGGGTGCGGGAGATGACCCCGGAGATGGCGGCGGCGAACTCGCCACACCTCCACGTCGGCCAGATCGCCACCCCGATGCTGGTCATCCACGGCGACAAGGACTATCGCGTACCCATCGGCGAAGCGCTGCGCCTCTGGTATCAACTGCTCACCGAATCGCGGCTGCCCGCCGCCGACGACGGCACCAGCCCGCACCAATTCCTGTACTTCCCGTCCGAGAACCACTGGGTGCTCACCCCTGCGCACGCCAAAATCTGGTACCAGGTGGTACTGGCTTTCCTCAGCCGTCACGTGCTCGGTGAGGACGTCGAGCTGCCGGAGACGCTCGGGTAGCGTCGCGCCCATGGGTACCGATCGCGAATTCGACATCGTCCTGTACGGGGCCACCGGCTTCGTCGGCAAGCTGACGGCCGCATACCTGGCCAAAGCCGGTGCCGACGCCCGCATCGCGCTGGCGGGCAGGTCAGAGGACAAGCTGCTCGCGGTACGAGAGTCGTTGGGGGAGTCGGCGCAATCCTGGGAGCTGATTGCGGCCGACGCTTCACAGCCGTCGTCACTTGACGCCATGGCAGCCCGGACGCAGGTCGTGGTGACGACCGTCGGGCCCTACCTGAAGTACGGGCTGCCGTTGGTGGCCGCGTGCGCTGCTGCGGGAACCGACTACGCCGATTTGACCGGGGAAAGCCTCTTCATCCACGAATGCATCGACCTGTTTCACAAACAGGCGATCGACACCGGTTCACGTATCGTCCACTCATGCGGATTCGACTCGATCCCTTCGGATCTCACCGTATTCGCACTGCACCGTCGCGCAGAACAGGACAAATCGGGTGAGCTCGCCGAAACCAACCTGGTGGTTCGAACCTTCGCGGGAGGAGTGTCAGGTGGCACGGTCGCATCGATGCTGGAGCTGATGCGTGCGGCCTCGACTGACCCCGAGGCCAGGCGTGTGATGAACGACCCCTACACCTTGACGCCCGATCGCGCCGCCGAACCGGAACTCGGCGGCCAGCCGGACCTGCGCTGGCGTCGTGGCGGTGACATCGCTCCCGAGCTCGACGGCTATTGGGCCGGGCCGTTCGTGATGGCCGCAGCGAACACGCGAATTGTCCGCCGCAGCAATGCATTACTGGATTACGGCTACGGTCGGCGGTTCGAGTATGCCGAGCAGATGAGTATGGGCCGCTCCTTCGCCGCACCAGTGACGACCGCAGTGAGCGCAGGGGCGAACAATGTGCTGATGGCGCTGGGGAGCCGCTACTTCAACCGGCTGCCAAGCAAGCTCATCGAGCGCATCGTCCCGAAACCCGGCACCGGACCGAGCGAGCGTGCGCGTGACAACGGGCATTACACGGTCGAGACGTATACGACGACGACAACCGGTGCGCGCTATCGGGCGACCATGTCGCAGAAGGGTGACCCGGGCTACAAGGCCACATCGGTGTTGTTGGGCGAGTCGGCGTTGGCGCTGGCCTTCGACCGTGACCGACTAACCGATTTACGGGGCGTCCTGACACCTGCGGCAGCGATGGGAGATGCGTTGCTCGCGCGATTCCCCGCTGCCGAAGTGCTTTTGGAGACAACGCGACTAGCCTGAATTCGTCCTTGTTCCGCCCATTGACCGAACGCCTGTGCGCCAAGAGTGTGTGGACTAGTTTTGACCGCGGCAGAGCATATTTCAGCGACGAAGGTGGGCGGTAATGGCTGGTCTTGACGAACTGTTCGCACAAATCCCGGTACAGGACATCGCGAAGAAGATCGGTGCCGATGAAGGCGAAGTGAACAACGCGATCCGCACCCTGGTGCCCGCGCTGGTCGGTGGTCTGGCCGAGAACGTGCAGGCCGATCAGATCGACTCGAGCGACCTCGAATCCGCGGTGGCCCAGCAAGGCGCGAGCGGCCTGCTCGACGGCGGCGTCAGCGTCGACCAGGTCGACGAAAAGCAGGGCGACCAATACGTCGCGAAGATTTTCGGCGGCAACGACAGCGGGGCAGTCGCGTCCGCGCTCGCCGGTCAGGGCGCCGGTGGCGGCGACCTGATCAAGCAACTGCTGCCGATCCTGGCGCCCATCGTGCTGGCCTACATCGGCAAGCAACTCACCAAGGGTTCGGTGCCGGGTGAGGCCCAGCAGGCGCCCGCGGGCGGCGGCGGAGGTCTCGGCGACATCCTCGGCGGCATCCTCGGCGGCGCTGGTGGTGGCGGTGGCGGTGGCAACAACCCGCTGGGCAGCATCCTGGGCAGCGTGCTGGGCGGCAGCGGCGGTCAGAGCAACCCGGTTGGCGAGATTCTGGGCGGATTGCTCGGCGGCAAGAGGTAGGCCGCCGACCGGGCGCATGTGCGCCCGGCAATCCACCTGAACGGCCACCACGCTGGAGTTCATAGAATGGCGCGGTGACCGACAGCTCCCGCCCCGGCCTTAACGCCCTGCCCAAATCCTGGGATCCCGGCGCGGTCGAGAGCGATCTGTACGAGGGCTGGGTCAATGCCGGCTACTTCGAGGCCGACGCCGCCAGCGAGAAGCCGCCGTACTCGATCGTTCTCCCGCCGCCGAATGTGACGGGCAGCCTGCACATGGGCCACGCGCTCGACCACACGTTGATGGACGCGCTGACTCGCCGCAAGCGCATGCAGGGCTACGAGGTGTTGTGGCTGCCCGGCATGGACCATGCGGGCATCGCGACCCAGAGCGTCGTCGAAAAGCAACTCGCCGTCGACGGGAAGACCAAAGAGGACTTCGGCCGCGAGCTGTTCATCGACAAGGTCTGGGACTGGAAACACGACTCCGGTGGCACGATCGCCGGGCAGATGCGCCGCCTCGGCGACGGTGTCGACTGGAGCCGTGACCGGTTCACCATGGACGAGGGCCTGTCGCGCGCGGTGCGCACCATCTTCAAGCGGCTGTTCGACGCCGGGCTGATCTACCGCGCCGAACGGCTGGTGAACTGGTCGCCCGTGCTCGAGACCGCCGTGTCTGACCTCGAGGTCAAGTACGAGGACGTCGAAGGCGAGCTGGTGTCGTTCCGGTACGGCTCGCTGCGCGACGACGAACCGCACATCGTGGTGGCGACCACCCGCCTCGAGACGATGCTCGGCGACACCGCGATCGCGGTGCACCCCGACGACGAACGCTATCGCGATCTGGTCGGCAAAACCCTGCCGCATCCGTTCATCGACCGCGAGATGATCGTCGTCGCCGATGCGCACGTGGACCCCGAGTTCGGCACCGGCGCAGTAAAGGTCACCCCGGCACACGATCCCAACGACTTCGAGATCGGCATGCGCCACCAGTTGCCGATGCCGACGATCATGGATACCAAGGGCCGGATCGCCGACACCGGAACCGAATTCGACGGTCTGGACCGCTTCGATGCACGCGTCAAGGTCCGTCAGGCGCTCGCCGAACAGGGGCGCGTCGTCGCCGAGAAGCGGCCGTACCTGCACAGCGTCGGCCATTCCGAGCGAAGCGGCGAGCCCATCGAACCGCGGCTGTCGCTGCAGTGGTGGGTCAAGGTCGAATCGCTGGCCGCCGCGGCCGGGGATGCCGTGCGTGAACACCGCACCGTGATCCACCCGCCGAGCCTGGAGCCGCGCTGGTTCGCCTGGGTGGACAACATGCACGACTGGTGCATCTCACGTCAGCTGTGGTGGGGCCACCGCATCCCGATCTGGCACGGCCCCGACGGCGACATGGTGTGCGTCGGCCCGGACGAGACCCCGCCGGCCGGCTGGGAGCAGGACCCCGACGTGCTCGACACCTGGTTCAGCTCGGCACTGTGGCCGTTCTCCACCATGGGCTGGCCCGAGCACACCAAAGAACTCGAGAAGTTCTATCCCACAACGGTTCTGGTCACCGGCTACGACATCCTGTTCTTCTGGGTCGCCCGGATGATGATGTTCGGCACCTTCGTCGCCGACGATCCGGCCATCACGAGCGGGGGGACGCGCGGTCCGCAGGTGCCGTTCGAGAACGTGTTCCTGCACGGGCTGATCCGCGACGAGTTCGGCCGCAAGATGAGCAAGTCGCGCGGCAACGGTATCGATCCGCTCGACTGGGTGGACAAGTTCGGCGCCGACGCGCTGCGCTTCACCCTCGCCCGCGGTGCGAGCCCGGGCGGCGACCTGTCCATCGGTGAGGATCACGCCCGCGCGTCGCGCAACTTCGCCACCAAGCTGTTCAACGCGACCCGATTCGCGCTGATGAACGGCGCCGCACCCGCGCCGCTGCCCGACGTCGGCCAGCTGACCGATGCCGATCGGTGGATCCTCGGACGGCTGGAAGAGGTTCGCGCCGAGGTGGATTCGTCGTTGGATGACTACGAGTTCAGCCGCGCGTGCGAGTCGCTGTACCACTTCGCCTGGGACGAGTTCTGCGACTGGTACGTCGAACTGGCCAAGGTGCAGCTCGCCGATGGGATCACCCACACCACGGCCGTGCTGGCCGCCGCCCTCGACACTCTCCTCAAACTGCTGCACCCGGTCATGCCCTTCGTCACCGAGGTGCTGTGGAAGACGCTGACCGGTGGCGAGTCGCTGGTCATCGCCGACTGGCCGCAGCCGTCGGGTTTCGCGGTGGATCAGCTTGCGACACAGCGGATCACCGATATGCAGAAGCTGATCACCGAGATCCGCCGGTTCCGTAGCGACCAAGGCCTCAACGACCGCCAGCGGGTGCCCGCCCGGCTCTCCGATGTCGCGAAGGCGGATCTGGAGGCCCAACTGCCCGCCATCGCCGCGCTGGCCTGGCTGACCGAAGCCGAAGACGGCTTCAGCCCGTCGGCCGCGGTCGAGGTGAGACTGTCGCAGGCCACGATCGTGGTGGAGCTGGACACGTCGGGCACCGTCGACGTCGCCGCCGAGCGGCGCAGGCTCGAAAAGGATCTGGCCGCCGCGCAGAAGGAACTCGCCGGCACCGAGGGCAAGCTCGGCAACGATGCGTTCCTGGCCAAGGCCCCAGCCGACGTCGTCGACAAGATCCGCAACCGCCAGCAGGTGGCCTCCGAAGAGGTCGACCGGATCACGGCGCGCCTGGCCAGCTTGGCATGACCGCTCCCACCCCGGACGAGGTCGCGGCGCTGCTTCAGGTCGAGCATCTGCTTGATCAGCGTTGGCCGGAAACGAAGCTCGAGCCGAGCACGGCCCGTATCGCCGCGCTGATGCAACTTCTCGGCTCACCGCAACGGAGCTACCCGTCGATCCACATCGCGGGCACCAACGGCAAGACGTCGGTGGCGCGGATGGTCGACGCCCTGCTGACCGCGTTCAGCCGCCGCACCGGCCGCACCACCAGCCCGCACCTGCAGTCGGCAGTCGAGCGCATCTCGATCGACGGAAAGCCGATCAGCCCCGCGAAGTACGTCGAGACCTACCGCGAGATCGAACCGTTCGTGCACATGGTCGACCAGCAGTCCGAAGCGGCCGGCGGACCCGCGATGAGCAAGTTCGAAGTCGTCACCGGGATGGCCTTCGCCGCCTTCGCCGACGCACCCGTCGACGTGGCCGTCGTCGAGGTCGGTCTCGGCGGTCGTTGGGACGCGACCAACGTCGTCGACGCACCCGTCGCCGTCATCACCCCGGTCGGCGTGGATCACACTGACTACCTGGGCGACACCATCGCCGAGATCGCGGGCGAGAAGGCGGGCATCATCACCAAACAGGCGCAGGACCCCGTGCCTATGGGCGCAGATCTGAGCACCGTCGCGGTGATCGCGCGTCAGGTCCCCGAGGCGATGGAAGTGCTGCTGGCCCAGGCGGTGCGGGCCGACGCCGCGGTCGCGCGCGAGGATTCCGAATTCGCGGTGCTCGGCAGGCAGATCGCCGTCGGAGGACAGCTGCTCGAACTGCAGGGCCTCGGCGGGGTGTACAGCGAGGTTTTCCTGCCGCTGCACGGTGAGCATCAGGCGCACAACGCGGCGGTGGCGCTCGCCGCGGTCGAGGCCTTCTTCGGCGCGGGCGCACACCGGCAGCTCGACATCGACACGGTCCGCGCCGGTTTCGCATCCGTCACCAGCCCCGGTCGGCTCGAGCGACTGCGCAGTGCGCCAACGGTTTTCATCGACGCCGCACACAATCCCGCGGGCGCCGTCGCATTGACGCAGGCGCTACAGGACGAATTCGACTTCCGGTTCCTGGTCGGCGTCGTCTCGGTGATGGCCGACAAGGACGTCGACGGGATCCTCGCCGCGCTCGAGCCCGTCCTCGACCAGATCGTGGTGACCCACAATGGTTCGCCGCGCGCGCTGGAGGTCGAGGCGCTGGCGATGCGCGCCGAGGAGCGGTTCGGCCCGGAACGGGTGATCGCCGCACCGACGTTGCCCGACGCGATCGAGACCGCCACGGCACTTGTCGAGGAGGCCGGAAATGAAGGCGAGGGCCTCGGCGGCTTCGGAGGAGTGGGCATGGTGATCACCGGTTCGGTCGTCACGGCGGGCGCGGCGCGGACGCTGTTCGGCAGGGACCCCGAATGACCGGGCAGCCGCAGGGCCAGCCCGACCCCTGGAAGAGTTTTCGCGGCGTGATGGCAGGGACGCTGATCCTGGAGGCGATCGTCGTACTGCTCGCGTTGCCCGTCGTGGCGCGTATCGGCGGCGGGCTGACGGCCGTCAGCGGCGGATATCTGGTCGGGCTCGCCGTGGTGTTGGTGCTGTTCGCCGGAATCCAGGGGCGGCCGTGGGCCATCTGGGCCAACCTGGCATTGCAGCTGGTGGTGATCGCAGGAGTTTTCGTGCACGGCGCGATCGGCTTCATCGGCCTGGTGTTCCTCGGCGTGTGGCTGTTGATCGCCTACCTGCGCTTCGAGGTGTTGCGCAGGCAGAAGCGGGGACTGCTGCCCGGCCAGCAGAGCCCCCCGGACCAGTCCAGCTAGGTTGAATTGCCGGGCTTTCCCCCTACGCTCCGCGTGGGGGTGCCCCCACAACGCGGCGCTTCGTCGCCGCTTGATCGGCGCCCGGCTAGGCTGGCCCGCGTGACTGAGCGCACCCTCGTATTGATCAAGCCCGACGGCGTCAAGCGACAGCTGATCGGCGAGATTCTCAGCCGAATCGAACGTAAAGGCCTGACGGTCGCCGCCCTGCAACTGCAGCTCGTCAGCGATGAGTTGGCCCGCAAGCACTACGCCGAACACGACGGAAAGCCCTTCGTCGGGTCGCTGCTGGAGTTCATCACCTCCGGGCCCGTCGTCGCGGCCATCGTGGAAGGCCCGCGCGCCATCGCGGCATTTCGTCAGATCGCCGGTGGCACCGACCCGGTCGAGAAGGCCGTGCCGGGCACGATCCGCGGGGATTTCGCGCTGATCACCCAGGACAACCTGGTGCACGGCTCGGATTCGCCAGAGTCCGCCGCCCGCGAAATCGAGCTCTGGTTCCCCGGCGCGTAACCTCCGCAAATGACCAGCTTGGCCAGCCTGGTCGGGTGTGGTGGCGTGATGTGGGATACTGGGCACGGGTAATCGGCCGTTTAACCAGTGGGCGAATACCCGAATGAAGACTTTGACGTGCGCGACCATCGCCACGCGCGGTGCGGCGCAGACCGTCCAGCCATCATTCAGACCGGCACTGACGGTCCCCAACCAGGGGATTGATCGGAGCGAGACCATAACAAGCCCGGGCGAAGTGAACCCGGGTCAATAGCGGAAGCCCTCGCGTGGCCGCGTCAAGCACGACGCGCCCGGGGGCTAAAGGAGAATACGTGGCCGACGATGCCCATACCGAAGCCCTATCAGAAGAGTCGCAGCCCGCGGAGGACGCTCAGCCCCAGGGGCTGACCGCCCAGCCGCCCGCTGAGGCCGATCCCGGCATCGGTGCGGACGCTGTCGCAGACGACGTTGCCCCTGAGGACGTCGACGCGCAGGAGTCCGAGGACGGCGGGTCCGAGGACACTGCGGCCGCGCCGCCTACTGCGACCGGCGGCGACGAGCCGTCCGACGAGACCGGCGGCGACGAGACCGGCGGCGACGAGGCGATACCGGAGGCCGCCCAGCAGCACGTGCCTGAGCGCGCCCACTACCAGCCGCTGTTCATGGCGCCCCAGCCGATTCGGGTCGAATACGACTCCGAAGACGACGACGATGACGACGACGAAGACAGCGACGACTCCGGCTCGGATTCCGACGACGAGCAGTCTGATCGGCCGGCGGCGCGCCGCCGACGCCGAGGCCGTCGTGGCCGTGGACGGGGCCGCGGCGAACAGAACGGTGACGACTCTGACGAAGGTGAGTCCGACGGTCGCAGCCAGGACTCCGGCGACGATTCCGATGACTCCGATGATTCCGATGACTCCGACGACGACAGCGGCGATGACGACAGTGCGGGCGGTGAAGGCGGCACACGTCGCCGTCGCCGGCGCCGGCGCCGCAAGTCCGGCCCCGGGGACGACAGCGACGGCGGATCCTCGGACGACCCGCCGAACACCGTGGTCCACGAGCGCGAGCCGCGTAAGTCCGGCCGCGGCGACAAGTCAGGCAAGTCCGGCGACGGCGAGATTCAGGGCATAAACGGATCGACCCGGCTGGAGGCCAAGCGGCAGCGCCGTCGTGACGGACGCGACGCCGGCCGCCGCAGGCCGCCGATCCTGAGCGAGGCGGAGTTCCTCGCCCGGCGCGAAGCCGTCGAGCGGATGATGGTCGTGCGCGACAAGGTCCGCACCGAACCACCACACGAGGGTGCGCGCTACACGCAGATCGCGGTACTCGAAGACGGCGTCGTCGTCGAACATTTCGTGACGTCGGCGGCGTCGGCATCGCTGGTCGGCAACATCTATCTGGGCATCGTGCAGAACGTGCTGCCGTCGATGGAGGCCGCGTTCGTCGACATCGGGCGCGGTCGCAACGGCGTGCTCTACGCAGGCGAAGTGAACTGGGAGGCAGCGGGTCTCGGCGGCGCAGCCCGCAAGATCGAGCAGGCTCTCAAGCCCGGCGACTATGTCGTCGTGCAGGTCAGCAAGGACCCGGTCGGGCACAAGGGCGCCCGGTTGACCACGCAGGTTTCGCTGGCCGGTCGCTACCTCGTCTACGTGCCAGGCGCATCGTCCACCGGGATCAGCCGCAAGTTGCCCGACACCGAACGGCAGCGGCTCAAGGAGATCCTGCGCGAGGTCGTGCCATCCGATGCGGGCGTGATCATCCGCACCGCGTCTGAGGGGGTCAAAGAAGAGGACATCCGCACCGACGTCAACCGGTTGCAGGAACGCTGGACGCAGATCGAGCAACGAGCAACCGAAACCAAGAAGAAGGCGGCAGGCGCCGCCGTCGCGCTCTACGAAGAGCCCGACGTGCTCGTGAAGGTCATCCGCGACCTGTTCAACGAGGACTTCACCGGTCTCATCGTCTCCGGCGACGAGGCCTGGAACACCATCAACGAATACGTGAATTCGGTAGCGCCCGAGCTCGTTCCGCGGATGAGCAAGTACGAGACCGCCGCCCCCGACGGCCCTGACGTGTTCGCCGTGCACCGCATTGACGAGCAGCTGGCCAAGGCCATGGACCGCAAGGTGTGGCTGCCGTCCGGTGGAACATTGGTCATCGATCGCACCGAGGCCATGACGGTGGTCGACGTGAACACCGGCAAGTTCACCGGCTCGGGGGGAAACCTGGAGCAGACCGTCACCCGCAACAACCTCGAGGCCGCCGAGGAGATCGTCCGCCAGCTGAGGCTGCGCGATATCGGCGGCATCGTGGTCATCGACTTCATCGACATGGTGTTGGAATCCAACCGCGATCTCGTGCTGCGGCGGCTGACCGAAGCACTGGCGCGCGACCGCACCCGGCACCAGGTTTCGGAGGTGACGTCGCTCGGTTTGGTGCAGCTGACGCGAAAGAAGTTGGGTACCGGGCTGATCGAGGCCTTCTCGACGACCTGCACGGAATGTGCCGGCAGGGGAATCCTGCTGCACGGCGACCCCGTCGACTCGACCTCCAACGGCGGCCGCAAGGCGGAGACGTCCGGCCGTCGGGGCAAGCGCGGCAAGCGCGGCGCTAAGACCGAGGACGTCCCCGTCGCCAAGGTGCCTTCGCATCCCGCCGGCGAGCATCCGATGTTCAAGGCGATGGCCGCAGCCAATGGTCGGCATGAGGACGACGAGGAGGAGACGGACTCGGAGACCTCTCCCGAGGAAGTCGCCGAAGTCGATTCGGAGACCATCCGTCAAGCCGTCGCCGAGGCCCCCGGGGAGGATTCGGAAGAGGACTTCGACGACACGGACGACGACACCGACGAAGATTCGGATGACGAGTCCGATGAGGACGACATCGACCTGGATGACGACGAGGACGACGAGGACGACGACGATATCGAGGTCATCGGCTCTGACTCCGACGACGATGAGGACGACGACGAGGACTCCGACGATTCCGAGGACGACGACTCACTCGAGGACGACGACGATGAGGACTCCGACGACGAGGACTTCGAGGATGACGAGGACTCCGATGACGAGGACGACGAGGACTTCGACGAGCCCGAACCGGCTCACGTCGTCGTTCCGGCCGGTCGGCACCGTCGCCGCGCGGCCGCCAGGCCTGCGGGACCGCCGATCAACGAGGACTGACCGCACGCGCTGACCTGGGGTGGCGTGACCTGCGGTGATTTGACCCTCGCCGCGCGACTCAAGTAATCTTGAGCAGTTGTCGCCAGGCCTACGGCCGGTGGCCATGAAAGACCCAGCAACCCAGACATGCGCAGCCACCAGTAGCGCGCGCCCGGAGACGAGAAGAAGAAGGACCTGATGGCAGGCGATAAGGCCACGTACGCGATCGTCAAGACCGGCGGCAAGCAGTACAAAGTCGCGGTTGGCGACGTGGTGAAGGTCGAGAAGATCGAGGCCGAGGCCGGCGCGAGCGTGTCGCTGCCCGTGGCCCTGGTGGTCGACGGTGCGAAGGTGACCACCGACGTGAAGGCGCTGGAGAAGGTCGCCGTCACCGGTGAGGTGCTCGAGCACACCAAGGGTCCCAAGATCCGCATCCACAAGTTCAAGAACAAGACCGGCTATCACAAGCGGCAGGGTCACCGTCAGCAGCTGACGGTCCTCAAGGTCACCGGAATCAAGTAGTAGGAGGCGACACATGGCACACAAGAAGGGCGCTTCCAGCTCACGTAACGGTCGCGACTCAGCCGCCCAGCGGCTCGGCGTCAAGCGTTTCGGCGGCCAGATCGTCAAGGCCGGCGAGATTTTGGTGCGGCAGCGGGGTACTCATTTCCACCCCGGCACTAACGTCGGGCGGGGCGGCGACGACACGTTGTTCGCCACGGCTCCCGGTGCCGTCACGTTCGGCACAAAGCGTGGCCGCAAGACGGTCAGCGTCGTGCGACCGGTCGCTTCGGAGGCCTAACTTCCTGCCGCGAATGTGAAGCTACTGCGAATTCTCGGCTGAATTCTCGCAGTAGCTTCACACTCGTAGGGAAAGGAAGTCCGATGCCCCGGTTCGTCGACCGTGTCGTGATTCACGCGAAGGCGGGCAACGGCGGGAACGGCTGCGCGTCGGTTCATCGTGAGAAGTTCAAACCACTCGGCGGACCCGACGGCGGAAACGGCGGACGCGGCGGCAGCGTCGTGCTGGTCGTCGACCCGCAGGTGCACACCCTGCTCGACTTCCACTTCCACCCCCATGTCGATGCGCCGTCCGGCAAGCAGGGCATGGGCGGCAACCGCGACGGGGCCGCAGGCGCCGACCTCGAGGTCAAGGTGCCCGACGGGACCGTCGTGCTCGACGAGAAGGGCCGGCTGCTCGCCGACCTGGTCGGCGCGGGCACCCGCTTCGACGCCGCGGCAGGCGGGCGCGGCGGGCTCGGCAACGCCGCATTGGCGTCTCGCGCGCGCAAAGCGCCGGGATTCGCGCTGCTCGGAGAGAAGGGCCAGGTCCGCGACCTCACCCTGGAATTGAAGACGGTTGCGGATGTAGGGCTGGTCGGATTCCCGTCAGCTGGTAAGTCGTCGCTCGTCTCGGCGATCTCGGCGGCCAAGCCCAAGATCGCCGATTACCCGTTCACCACGCTGACGCCCAACTTGGGCGTGGTGTCGGCGGGGGAGAACACCTTCACCGTCGCCGACGTTCCCGGCCTGATTCCTGGGGCATCGGAGGGACGTGGTCTGGGACTCGAATTCCTGCGGCACATCGAGCGATGCGCGGTCTTGGTGCACGTCGTCGACTGCGCGACGCTGGAACCCGGCCGTGATCCGGTATCCGACATCGAGGCACTGGAAGCCGAGTTGGCCGCGTACACCCCGACGCTGCAGGGTGATACGACCCTGGGCGACCTGGCGTCCCGGCCGCGCGCGGTGGTGCTCAACAAGATCGACGTGCCGGAAGCGCGCGAGCTCGCCGACTTCGTCCGCGAGGAAGTCATCCGCAGGTTCGGCTGGCCGGTATTCGAGGTGTCGACGGTGTCGCGAGAAGGATTGCGGCCGTTGACGTTTGCGCTGTGGGACATGGTGGCCGAATATCTTAAGGCGCAGCCTGCCGCCGTGCCCCGCAGGCCGGTGATCCGGCCGATCCCGGTGAACGAGAGCGGCTTCACTGTGGAGTCCGACGGTGAGGGCGGTTTCGTCGTACGCGGTGCGCGGCCCGAACGGTGGATCGCCCAAACGGATTTCACCAATGACGAGGCCGTCGGCTACCTCGGCGACCGGCTGGCACGGCTCGGCGTGGAGGACGAACTGTTGCGCCTGGGCGCCAAGCCGGGCTGCGCGGTCACCATCGGCGACATGACGTTCGATTGGGAACCGCAGACGCCCGCGGGTGTCGACCTGCCGTTGTCCGGTCGCGGAACCGACGTGCGGTTGGAGCAGACGGATCGGCCAGGCGCCTCTGAGCGAAAGGCCGCCCGCCGCGAGCGACGCAGACCCGGCGGTGATTCGTGACCCACCGGGAGAGCATCCGGACCGCACGAAGCGTCGTCGTCAAGATCGGCACCACCGCGCTGACCACGCCATCCGGGGTCTTCGACGTGGCCCGGCTGGCGACGCTGGCCGACGCGATCGAGGCCCGCATGAAGGCCGGTTCTGACGTGGTGATCGTGTCGTCGGGTGCGATCGCCGCCGGTATCGAACCGCTCAAGCTGTCCAGACGGCCCGCCGATCTGGCCACCAAACAGGCGGCTGCCAGCGTCGGACAGGTGGCGTTGGTCAACGCGTGGAATGCGGCGTTCGCCCGTTACAACCGCACCGTCGGACAGGTGCTGTTGACCGCGCACGACATCTCGATGCGGGTGCAGCACACCAACGCTCAGCGCACGCTGGACCGTCTGCGCGCGCTGCATGCCGTCGCGATCGTCAACGAGAACGACACCGTTGCCACCAACGAGATCCGGTTCGGTGACAACGACCGGCTCTCCGCGCTGGTCGCGCACCTCGTCGGGGCCGACGCGTTGGTGCTGTTGTCCGATATCGACGGCCTGTACGACTCCGACCCGCGAAAGGGTAACGCGCGCTTCATCTCCGAGGTGTCCGGCCCTGACGACCTCGAAGGGGTCGTCGCGGGACGCAGTAGCCATCTGGGTACCGGCGGGATGGCGTCGAAGCTGTCGTCGGCGCTGCTGGCTGCCGATGCCGGAGTTCCGGTGTTGTTGGCCGCGGCGAGCGATGCCGCCACCGCGCTGGTCGACGCATCGGTCGGCACTGTGTTCGCTCCGCGACCCGAACGCATGTCGGCGCGCAGGTTCTGGGTCCGCTACGCCGCCGAGGCTTCCGGGGCGCTGACGCTCGACGACGGCGCGGTGCGAGCCGTCGTCAAGCAGCGACGGTCGCTGCTGCCCGCGGGTATCACCGCGGTGTCAGGCCGCTTCTTCGGCGGCGATGTCGTCGAGTTGCGGTCACACGACGCGACGATGGTGGCGCGGGGCGTGGTGGCCTATGACCACGCGGAGTTGGCCACGATGCTGGGCCGGTCGACGTCGGATTTGCCCGCCGAGATGCGCCGTCCCGCGGTCCACGCCGACGACTTAGTCGCCGTCTAACTGCGATTTGTGCACGATCAGGAGCGGTGAGCGCTCCAATTCGTGCACAAATCGCTAGTGGAGGCGGGCTTGCAGCTTGGACAGCATCGACTTGATCTGCTCGGCCCGCTCGTCGGCGTCCTGAATGACGTCGTCCTCCGCGGGCACCACGTTCACACCGTTTGCCTGTGCCGTCGCCTCGAAGCACGCACGCACCGCGGGGTCGGCCAGTATCAAGGCGGCGAGCATGCCCGGCGCGAGCTCTCGGGAGCGCAACATGCCGGGGTACTGCACTTCGGCGGGTATGCGAATGTCCATTGCGCCGCCCTCGAGCTGCTGTTTCGCGGCGGCCAGCAGCAGCGTGAGCGCCGCGCGCGAGATGGCGCCGATCACTTTTCTGCGGAACGGGAACCACGGCACCGGCAGCCTGTCGATCTGGCTGTCCAGGCCGCCGGTGAACATGTACTCGATGAGGCTGCGGGTGCGCACCTCTTCGACGTCGGCCCACTCGACTTTGTCGCCGTCGAACTCGACGGTGTCTTCGCTGATCGCGACGCCACCGAAGTAGTTGAGCTTGCGGACCAGTCCGCGCAGCTTGCTCGGCGTCAACGAGTGATTCGCGATCATGTCGCCGACGTCCAGGGCCCATCGGCCGGATACGGGTCCGGAATCGGGCCGGTGGCTCTCTAGCAGCGACTGCAGCCAGGAGGCGTCGTCGTCTTGCGTGTCTGTGGACACCAGCTCATCTAAGCGGAGTTGGCGACGGTGGGCAGTTCATCGGCCAGCAGCGCGAGCAGCTCCGAGCAGCCGGCGTCGATCTTGACCGTCGCATGGTCGTCGCCGCGTGTGCGTCCCCGGTTGATGATCGCGACCGGGATACCCAGCGACGTCGCATGACGAACGAACCGGAAACCCGAGTAGACCGTCAGCGACGACCCCGCAACCAGCAGGGCATCCGCCTCTTCGACGAGTGAATACGCTTGTTCCACTCGCTCTTTGGGCACATTCTCACCGAAGTAGACGATGTCGGGCTTGAGCATGCCGTCGCAGCGGGGACAGTCGACGATCGTGAACGTCGCGGTGTCGCCGACGACCGCGTCCGCGTCCGGGGCCACCGCGATGCCGCCCACCGCCTCGGCCCGCTCGAGGAAGCCCGGGTTGGCCGCTTCCAGAAGTTCGGCGAGCGCGGCGCGCGGCATCGTGAAACCGCAGTCCAGGCAGATCACGCCGGCGTAGGTGCCGTGCAAGTTGACGATGTTGCGGCTGCCGGCCTTGGTGTGCAGGAGGTCGACGTTCTGGGTGATCAGCCCGGACACGACGCCCGCGCGTTCGAGTGCGGCCAGCGACCGATGCCCGGCATTGGGCATCGTCTCGTGCATGCGGCGCCAGCCGATGTGGTTGCGCGTCCAGTAGCGCTGCCGGAACCCGCGGTCGGACGTGAACTGCCGAATGGTCATCGGGTTGCTCGGCGGCGAATCGGGTCCGCGGTAGTCGGGAATCCCGGAATCCGTGGACATCCCCGCTCCGGTGAGCACCGCGACCCGACGACCTCTCAGCAGGCCTACGAGCTCGGGCGCGTCCACCCCGTCCAGGGTAGTTCAGCCGGCGGGCTGCTCCTGATTCTCGCTGGCCGGGAGCTCAGCCTGCGCATCGTCGTCGTGCTCGTCGTCGTCGTCATCATCATCGTCCTCGTCCTCGTCGACCAGGATCGTCTCGATGACCTCGACGTACTTCTCGACCGGCGCGTCGTCCGCCAGGGTGACGGAGACGGTGAGGATGCCGCGGTCGTAGGTGGCGTGGACGTCGTCCTCGTCGGCGCCGACGGGCAGCGGGATGGTACGCGCGAACGATCCGTACGAGAACTCCGAACGACCGTCGGTGCCCGCCGACTGTGTGCGCTCGGCCTTGATCGTCAGCTCTCCGTCGCGGACGGTGACCTCGATGTCCTCGATCGGGTCGACTCCGGGAAGTTCGACACGAACCTCGTAGCGGCCGTCGCTGGTCTCGTCCTCCATGCGCAGCAGGTTGTTGTCGAAGAACGGCCGCAGACCAGCGATCGACGGCAGGCCGGAAAAGGTCGGAAAGCCAGGAAAAGGCCTGAAGAGTTCGGACAGCTCGAGGAGCAAGGGGTGTGACTGACGTCGCACGGCAAGCTTATTCACGATTCCTCCAGGTGGCGCGCGGGCGAAAGGTCGACGACTCACGATGCGCGACGCAGGAAAAATCGCCGGATCAGATGTGGTGCAGGTGGGCGAACGGAAGGCCAACAACCCGGTCAACGCGTCAGCGCAGGCACTTCTCAGCCGGTACGAGCTCGGCGTGCATGTTCTTGTTCATCATGGTCAGCGCGGCATCCCCGAGTTCGGGATCGATATGCGCCACGCAGTCCGGGGGGACGATGAACGAGAAATGCCGCACGTAGGCGTCGAGCGCGCTGTAGAGGATGCACTGTTCGGTCACCTGCCCGGTGATGATCAGCTGCTGGCACTTGAGCCGGCCGAGCAGGTAGTCCAGCGAGCTGGCGTAGAACGCACTGTGGCGCACCTTGGTGACTCGCAGACTGTCCTTTCCCGGCGCGATCGGTTTCACCAGCTCCGGGCGCTCCCCGTCGAGTGCGGCGCGAACGATGTCCTCGAAGTCTGCGGTGAAGTCGCCATAGTTGTCGTTGACGAAGATCACGTCGACGTCGTCTCGGCCGCGGGCCCGCGATATCAGCTCAGCCAACGGGTCGACGATCTTGGCGACATTGTCGGCCAGGGGTTCGGCATCCTCGTGTTGATAGGTGTTCATCATGTCGATGACCAGCAGCGCAGTCTCACTCATGGGGACTTGCATACCCCGATCTGTTTTCGGGCAACAATGAAGCATGGATTTCTACTCGGCGTACGGGCAGGGCTTCTTCCGTGTTGCCGCCTGTACCCACCAGACGACCCTTGCCGACCCCGCGGCCAACGCGGAGTCGGCGCTGCGGATCGCGCGGGGCTGTCACGACGACGGGGTCGGCCTGGCGGTGTTCCCGGAGCTGACGTTGTCGGGATACTCGATCGAGGACATCCTGCTGCAGGACACACTGCTGGACGCGGTCGAGGATGCGTTGCTGGACATCACGGCGGCGTCGGCTGACTTGCTGCCCGTCCTCGTGGTGGGCGCACCGCTGCGGTACGCGCACCGGATCTACAACACCGCGGTCGTGATCCACCGGGGCCGTGTGCTCGGCGTCGTGCCCAAGTCCTATCTGCCGACTTACCGCGAGTTCTACGAGAAGCGCCAGATCGCGGCGGGCGATACCATCCGCGGCGCGATCCGGATGAGCGATTCGGATGTGCCGTTCGGTCCGGATCTGCTGTTCACCGCGATCGACGTGCCCGGCTTCGTGTTGCACGTCGAGATCTGCGAGGACATGTTCGTGCCTGTGCCGCCGAGCGCAAAGGCCGCGCTTGCGGGTGCGACGGTGCTGGCCAACCTGTCCGGCAGCCCCATCACGATCGGGCGCGCCGATGACCGCTGCCTGCTGGCCCGCTCCGCGTCGGCGCGCTGCCTCGCCGCGTACGTCTACGCCGCGGCCGGTGAAGGCGAATCGACCACGGACCTGGCCTGGGACGGCCAGACCATGGTGTGGGAGAACGGTGTCTGTCTCGCGCAGTCCGAGCGCTTTCCCAAGGGAGAGCGCCGCTCCACGGCCGACGTCGACCTCGAACTGATTCGCTCCGAGCGGCTCCGGATGGGCACGTTCGACGACAACCGCATCAATCAGGGCATCACCCCCGAGTCGTTCCGGAGAGTGGAGTTCACGCTCGATCCGCCGGCCGGGGACATCGGTTTGCTCCGTGAGGTGGAGCGGTTCCCGTTCGTGCCCGCGGATCCCACACGGCTGGAACACGACTGCTACGAGGCGTACAACATCCAGGTCGCCGGGCTGGAGCAGCGGCTGCGCGCACTGGACTACCCCAAGGTGGTGCTCGGACTCTCCGGCGGACTGGACTCCACGCACGCGCTGATCGTCGCCGCCCGCGCCATGGATCGCGAAAACCGGCCGCGCAGTGACATTCTCGCGTTCACGTTGCCCGGCTTCGCGACCGGTGAGCACACCAAGACAAATGCCAGCCGGCTCGCGGATGCACTCGGAGTCACGTTCGCCGAGATCGACATCAAGTCAACGGCGGAGTTGATGCTCAAGGAGATGGATCATCCGTTTGCACGTGGTGAAAAGGTCTACGACGTCACCTTCGAGAACGTGCAGGCGGGTCTTCGCACCGACTACCTGTTCCGGTTGGCCAACCAACGCGGCGGAATCGTGCTGGGCACAGGCGATCTCTCCGAGCTCGCACTCGGGTGGTCGACTTACGGTGTCGGCGACCAGATGTCGCATTACAACGTGAACGGCGGAGTGCCCAAGACACTGATTCAGCATTTGATCCGGTGGGTCATTTCGTCGAACCAGTTCGACGACACCGTCAACGACGTGCTGCAGTCGGTTCTCGACACCGAGATCACGCCGGAACTGGTGCCCAGCGGTGAGGACGAGGAGATTCAGAGCAGCGAGGCCAAAGTCGGACCGTATGTGCTGCAGGACTTCTCGCTGTTCAGCGTGCTGCGCTACGGGTTCAGGCCATCGAAGATCGCATTCATGGCCTGGCACGCGTGGAGTGATCCTGAGCGCGGCGACTGGCCGTCCGGCTTCCCGCTGGACAAGCGGCCCGCATACTCGCTGAAGGAGATCCGTCATTGGCTACAAGTGTTCGCGCAGCGGTACTACTCCTTCTCTCAGTTCAAGCGGTCGGCGCTGCCCAACGGGCCGAAGGTGTCCCACGGTGGATCGCTGTCACCGCGGGGTGACTGGCGGGCGCCGTCGGACATGTCAGCGCGCATCTGGCTCGCCGAGATCGAACGCGAAATCCCCGAGGACTAAGTGCGGCCCACTCCGGGGATGAACCGGCCGACACCAGCGAGATAATCGCGATAGGCCTCGCCGTGCGTGGTCAGCAGGTAGGGCTCCTCGACCACGCGCACCTGAAGCTCGATCGTGACGATCAGCAGGACGAATCCGATAACGGCCACCGGATTCGGTGTGATCAGAGCGAATCCGAGGCCGAACGTCATCATCGCGGTGAAGATCGGGTTACGCACCCACCCGAAGACGCCGGTGCGCAGCAGTGTCGTCGTCTCGCTCTTGTCGACGCCGATCCGCCACGACTCACCCATGTCGAGCTGCGCGTAAACGGTGGTGACGATACCGATCACGGCGACGACGGCGCCGGCGATCTGGATCCACGGTGCGTGCAGGAAGCTCACCGGCGCCACCACGCCGAGCATCTGCAGGATGGGCGCGAAGACCGCGATACCCATGGAGATGATGAATCCCACCCCGGCGAACCACTCGACCGACCCCGGGCGGCCGCTGATGCCGCGGAATCCGGTGGATCCGGTGCGCCGCCGCTGTTCCCAACTGCGCCAACCGAATCCGAGTAACGCGAACGCCGCGAAGAGCACCAGGGCGATCGTGGGCATGACCATTTTAGTTGGGTCCTTTCAGGTCATTCATGAACAGCATGGATCTCCGCGCCAGGCGTTGACGCCTTCGCGCACGGCGATCGCGGCGATACCGAGCGCTGCGACGGGATCGGCCCACGACCAGCCGAGCAGGCTGTTGAGCAGCAGGCCGGCCAACAGAATCGCCGACAGGTACGTGCACAGCAGTGTCTGCTTGGAATCCGCTACGGCTGAGAACGATCCGAGTTCACGGCCGGCGCGCCGTTGGGTCAAGGACAGAACCGGCATGACCGCGAGGCTGAGCGCCGCAAGCACGATGCCGACGGTCGACGGGCGCGCCTCACCGATGCCGGCCAACGCGCGCACCGCGTCGACGGTGACGTAGGCCGCGAGCGCGAAGAACGAGAACGCGATGAAGCGCAGCGCCGTCTTCTCCCTCGCTTCCGGGTCGGCGGCTGAAAACTGCCACGCGACCGCAGCCGCCGACGAGATCTCGACAACGGAGTCGAGGCCGAACCCGATGAGCGCCGACGACGAAACTCTGGTGCCTTCGGCCAGCGCCACTACCGCCTCGACCACGTTGTAGGCGATGGTGGCGGACACCAGAAGTCGGATCCGACGGGTAAGCACTGCCCGCCGTGCCTCGGTCAGCGCCGTCATCAGCAGCAGTCGTCGGTTTCGGCGGCGGGGCAGCACGCCGGATCGACAGCGAGGACCAGACCGAGCAGATCGGTGAGGGCGTGGGCGATCCGGTTGTCGGCCAGTTCATAGCGGCTGCGCCGCCCCTCCGGCTGGGCGACCACCAACCCGCAGCCGCGCAGGCAGGCGAGGTGGTTGGAAAGGATCTGGCGCGACACCCCGATCTTGTCGGCCAGGTCGGACGGATACCCCGGCGCGTCGCGCAGCAGCAGCAGGATTTCGGCGCGGGTCGGATCGGACAGTGCGTATCCGAACCGCGAGAGCGCATCGCTGTGAGTCACCGTCTGCATACGAGGAACAGTACATCAGAATCTGTACTATCAGAAAGTGATCTGTGCACGAAGATCGGCGCTCAGCGCCAGAAACCGTGCACAAACCGCATCTAGAGGCGGCCGTCGATGCGCAGGTCCGGGTGCACCCAACTCGGCGAGCGCCGCTCCTTGAACGACAGGAACCCCTCCAGGGCCTCGGGCCCGGACAGGCCGGCCTGCATGCCGATGCGGTCGAACAGGCCCAGGTAGTTGTCCAGGCTGGACTTGACCAAGCCCCTGGCCGCGGGTGCGGTCCGGCAGCATTGACCGAGCACCTCGCGCGCTGTGTCGAGCAGCTCGTCGTGCGGGACGATCCTCGCGACCATGCCCCAGTCGTGGGCCTCCTGCGCGGTCAGCGTGCGGCCGGTGAACATCAGATCGCGGGTGCGGACCGGGCCGATCAGGCGCGCCAGCATCTGGCTGTAGTACGTGTCGGCGATACCGCGCAGCAGTTCGGGCACCCGGAACGTCGCCCGATCGCTCACCACCGTCATGTCGCTGCACAGCGCGATCTGCAGACCGCCGCCCTGACACAACCCGTTCACCGCCGAGACCACAGGCTTCACCGACTGGCGCAGCGTCTCGAACGGCGTCACATCCATGCCGAGCGCCGAACCGAACGTCAGCCAGTTGTCGCTGCCGTCGCCGCCACCCATGTCGCCGCCGGGGGCGAACACATCACCGGTGCCGGTGATCAGCAAGCCGGCCAGATCCGGGTCGGCGTCGACGTGCCTGACCGCGTACCGAATACCGAAGTACATCGCGGGTGTCATCGCGTTGCGTGCCTCGGGCCGATCCAGCGTGCACACGCCGAACGCACCCTCACGGGTGAAGCGCAGGTACGGGGTGCCCAGCCAGTCGCCCTCGGGTGGCCGCGGTGGCCCGGTCTTCGTCATAGATGTCCCTCGCTCGCTTTTCTGTTGGAAACCGCATCATCGATGGCCTCGGTGTACGGCGCGCAGTCACCCGCGCCCGGCACCAGCGTGGACAGGGCCCCGGCCGCGCATGCCCGGCGCAGCGCGACCTCGTGGCCGGTCGGCCAGCCGGCGGCCAGCACGCCGGCGAAGACGTCGCCCGCACCCGTGGTGTCGACGGGCGTGACCCGCGGCGCTGGGACATCGAAGCGTTCGTCCTCGCCGAGATAACTGGCGCCCCGCCTGCCCCGGGTGATCACAAGATGGGCGACGGGCCAGTGCCATTCACGAGCTTCCGCTTCGTTGACGACGACGACGTCGGCCAGTTCGGACAGCGCGAGCAGGTCGTGCGGCCGCGCGCCGGACGGGGAGGCGTTGACGATGACTGTCGCGCCGGCGGCCCGGGCGATGCGTGCGGCGGCGATCGCGGTGGCGATCGGAATCTCCAGCTGCAGCAGGACGACGTCACTATCGGCGATGGAGGCAGGGATGTCGGCGGAGTCGACGGACAACTTGGCGTTGGCCCCGGGGGCGACCACGATGTTGTTCTCGGCCGCGGCGTCCACCACGATGACCGCCGTGCCGCTGGGCCCGGCCACCGACACCACCCCGTCGAGCCCCACATCGTTCGCGGACAGGTGCGCGCGCAACTGCTCGGCGGTCGCGTCGCTGCCGAGCGCGGCGACCAGCTGCACCGATGCGCCCGCGCGTGCCGCGGCCACCGCCTGATTTCCGCCTTTGCCCCCTGGTGAGGACTGCAGCGAGGACGCCAGCACTGTTTGGCCGGGCCGCGGTAACGCGTTCACGGTGAACGTCAGATCGGCGTTGACACTGCCCACAACACAGACCCGTGCGGCCATAACAGCCAAGCTAGCCCAGGCCCGCTACCTGACATGTGTCGAACGGTCCAGAGAGGTTCGATACGCTGGCTCAATGAGTGTGCAGGCCCCAGCGCTTTCCGACTTGCGCTCGCAGGTCCACGACGCCGCCCGCCGGGCCCGCGTCGCGGCACGCACCCTGGCCACGCTGTCCACCGAAACCAAGAACCGCGCGCTGCATGCCGCGGCCGACGCGGTGCTCGCGCGGGTGCACGAGATCCTCGCCGCCAACGAGCGCGATCTCGAGACTGCCAGAGCCGCGGGCACACCGGGCGCCATGCTCGACAGGCTCGCGCTGAACCCTCAGCGCGTGGACGGCATCGCCGCCGGACTGCGACAGGTCGCCGGGCTGCCCGACCCCATCGGCGAGGTGCTGCGCGGGCGCACGCTGCCCAACGGCCTGCAATTGCGCCAGCAGCGCGTCCCGCTCGGAGTCGTCGGCATCGTCTACGAAGGCAGGCCCAACGTCACGGTCGACGCATTCGGGTTGACCCTGAAGTCCGGCAATTCGGTGCTGCTGCGCGGAAGCTCGTCGGCGGCCCAGTCCAACGGAGCGCTAGTCACCGCGCTGCGGGCAGCGATGGTCGGTGAGGGGCTCGAATCCGACGTGGTTCAGCTGCTTCCCAGCGCCGACCGCGCCAGCGTCACGCATCTGATCCAGGCCCGCGGTCTCGTCGATGTCGTGATCCCGCGCGGGGGAGCAGGACTGATCGACGCGGTGGTGCGCGACGCGATGGTCCCCACCATCGAAACCGGTGTCGGCAATTGCCATGTCTACGTGCACGAATCGGCCGATCTCGATGTCGCCGAACGAATTCTGCTCAACGCCAAGACGCGCAGGCCCAGCGTGTGCAATGCCGCCGAATCGCTGTTGATCGACGCCGCGATCGCCGACACCGCACTGCCGCGGCTGACGAAAGCGCTGCGCGACGCGGGCGTCACCCTGCACGAGAATCCTTCGGACGACGAACTCCGCATGGAGTTCCTGTCGATGGACATCGCCGTCGCGGTGGTCGACGGTCTCGACGCCGCGATCGAGCACGTCAACGAATACGGCACCGGACATACCGAAGCCATCGTGACGACGAATCTTGCCGCTGCACAACGGTTCACCGAACGGGTGGACGCCGCGGCGGTGATGGTGAACGCATCGACGGCGTTCACCGATGGTGAGCAATTCGGGTTCGGCGCCGAGATCGGCATCTCGACCCAGAAGCTGCACGCCAGGGGCCCGATGGGCCTGCCCGAACTGACATCGACCAAGTGGATTGTGTGGGGCGACGGCCAGACCCGTCCCGCCTGATTAGGAGTAGCCGAGTGAGCGTCCCCGCACGCCCAGCACCGTTGTTCGCCGACATCGAGGATGTCGGCAAGAAGCTCGCCGAGACCGGTTACCTTCCCGACACCGCAACCGCCACAGCGGTATTCCTCGCCGACCGGCTGGGCAAGCCGTTGCTGGTCGAGGGTCCCGCGGGTGTGGGTAAGACCGAACTGGCTCGCGCGGTCGCGCAGGCGACCGGCTCAGGTCTGGTGCGGCTGCAGTGCTACGAGGGCGTCGACGAGGCCCGCGCGCTCTACGAGTGGAACCACGCCAAGCAGATTTTGCGCATCCAGGCCGGCTCCGGTGACTGGGACCAGACCAAAACCGATGTGTTCAGCGAAGAGTTCCTGCTGACGCGTCCGCTACTGACTGCGATCCGACGCACCGAGCCGACGGTCCTGCTGATCGATGAGACCGACAAGGCGGACATCGAGATCGAGGGTCTGCTGCTGGAGGTACTGAGCGACTTTGCAGTCACCGTGCCGGAACTCGGCACCATCGTCGCCGAGCGCAAGCCGTTCGTCGTGCTGACCTCGAACGCGACGCGCGAACTGTCGGAGGCGCTCAAGCGCCGGTGCCTGTTCCTGCACATCGACTTTCCCGATGCCGAGCTGGAACGGCGCATCCTGTTGTCCCGCGTGCCCGAACTGCCCGAGCACCTCGCCGAGGAACTGGTTCGCATCATCGGCGTGCTGCGCGGTATGCAGCTCAAGAAGCTCCCCTCGGTGGCCGAGACCATCGACTGGGCCCGCACGCTGCTGGCACTGGGGCTGGACACGATCAGCGACGCGACCATCGCGGCGACTCTCGGAGTGGTGCTCAAACACCAGTCCGATCAAATAAAGGCGTCCGGAGAGTTAAGGCTCAACTGATGGCCGTCCGCCGAACCCGTCCACCGCAACCATTGGCGCCGCACGGAATTCCCGGCCACCTGGTCGAGTTCGTCGAAGCGCTGCGCGGGCAGGGGATTTCGGTGGGCCCGTCGGAAACCGTCGATGCCGGGCGGGTGATGTCGGTACTGGGCCTGCAGAGTCGGGAACAACTGCGCGAGGGTCTGGCATGCGCGGTGCTGCGCCGCCCCGATCACCGCGAGACCTACGACGCGATGTTCGATCTGTGGTTCCCCGCGGCGCTGGGCGCGAAGACGGTCTTCGTCGACGATGACGACGAAGCGGGCGGCGACCCCGAAGGACTGCCTCCCGAGGATGTCGACGCCATGCGGCAGGCGCTGTTGGACCTGTTGGAAGCCAACGAGGATCTGGCCAATCTGGACGAGCGGCTCCAGCGAATGATCGCCCAGATCGTCGAGGCGCACGGGCGGTACAACTCCAGCCGGGGCCCGTCTTATTCGTCGTATCAGGCGCTCAAGGCCATGAACCTTGACGACCTGGAAGGCCGGCTGCTGGCCGGCCTGCTCGCACCCTACGGCGACGAACCGACGCCGACCCAGGAGCAGATCGCCAAAGCGATGGCGGCGCAACGCATCAACCAATTGCGTCGAATGGTTGAGGCGGAAACCAAACGTCGCACCGCTGAACAGCTGGGCCGCGACCATGTGCAGATGTACGGCGTGCCGCAGCTCGCGGAGAACGTCGAGTTCCTGCGTGCCTCAGGCGAACAGCTGCGCCAGATGCAACGCGTGGTGAAGCCGCTGGCGCGCACGTTGGCGACCCGGTTGGCCGCCCGGCGGCGTCGGGCGCGACAAGGTGAGATCGATCTGCGTAAGACACTGCGCAAATCGATGTCCACCGGCGGCGTGCCGATCGACGTGGTGCTCAAGAAGCCGCATCCGGCGCGGCCCGAACTGGTGGTGCTGTGCGACGTATCCGGGTCGGTCGCCGGTTTCAGCCACTTCACGTTGATGCTCGTGCACGCGCTGCGCCAGCAGTTCTCCCGGGTTCGGGTCTTCGCGTTCATCGACACCACCGACGAGGTGACCGAGTTGTTCGGGCCAGACGCCGACCTGGCCGTCGCTGTGCAGCGCATCACCCGCGAAGCCGGGGTGTACACCCGAGACGGTCATTCCGACTACGGGCACGCGTTCGTCTCGTTCATGAACACCTGGCCGAATGTACTGTCGCCGCGCAGCTCCCTTCTGGTGCTCGGCGACGGGCGCAACAACTACCGCAACCCCGAGATCGATCTGCTGGCGCACATGGTCAACTCCAGCAGGCACGCACACTGGCTCAATCCCGAGCCGCGGCATCTGTGGGGCAGCGGTGATTCGGCGGTGCCGCGCTATCAGGACGTCATCACCATGCACGAATGCCGGTCCGCCAAGCAGCTGGCCTCGGTCATCGATGCGCTGCTGCCGGTCTAGGTTCGGCGCGAACGTGGGTTACCCGCACGCTTTGTCGGCCGAAACCGTGCGTCAAGCCCACGCTCGGCGCGAGAAGTAAGCTGGTCAATCGTGGTTTCGCGACGAAGGTTGGGCGTGATGGGTGGGACGTTCGATCCCATCCACAACGGCCACCTGGTCGCAGCCAGCGAGGCCACCGACTTGTTCGAGCTCGATGAGGTGGTGTTCGTCCCGACCGGTCAGCCGTGGCAGAAGCATCACCGCCACGTCACCGCCGCCGAGGACCGCTATTTGATGACCGTCATCGCCACCGCGTCCAACCCGAGGTTCTCGGTCAGCCGCGTCGACATCGATCGCGGCGGTCCGACCTACACCAAGGACACCCTGCGCGACCTGCATGCGCTCAACCCGGACGCGGACCTGTACTTCATCACCGGAGCCGACGCGCTGGCATCGATTCTGTCCTGGCAGAACTGGGAGGAGATGTTCTCCATCGCCAAATTCGTCGGAGTCAGCCGGCCCGGCTACGAACTCGACGGTCAGCACATCAAGGCGGCCATGGCCGAGCTGCCCCCTGAAGCGCTGAGCCTCGTGGAGGTCCCCGCGCTGGCCATCTCGTCGACCGACTGCCGTAAGCGCGCCGAAAAGGGCAGGCCCATCTGGTATCTGGTGCCCGACGGTGTGGTGCAGTACGTGGCCAAACGCAAGCTGTACGAGGCCAATTCGTTGACGGAGGAGTCCACCCGATGAGCGCATCCCAAGAGGCGATCGACATGGCGACGGTGGCCGCACGGGCGGCGTCGGCCAAGCTCGCCGAGGACGTCATCGTGATCGACGTTTCGGGGCAGCTGGTCATCACCGACTGCTTCGTCATCGCCTCGGCGTCCAACGAGCGGCAGGTCAACGCGATCGTCGACGAGGTCGAGGAGAAGATGCGGCTCGCGGGGCACAAGCCGGCCCGGCGGGAAGGCGGGCGCGAGGGACGGTGGACGCTGCTCGATTTCGTCGACATCGTCGTGCACATCCAGCATCAGGACGAGCGCGACTTCTATGCGCTGGATCGGCTGTGGCGTGATTGCCCGGTGCTGACAGTGGATCTGGATGGCGATGAGCCGCTTGCGCGAAGAGCAGAGGACTCCGAGTCGTGAGGATCCGCCGACTGGTCATGCTGCGTCACGGGCAGACCGAGTACAACGCGGGCAGCCGCATGCAGGGCCAACTGGACACCGACCTGTCCGACCTGGGCCGGGACCAGGCCGTTGCCGCGGCCGAGGTGCTGGCCAAGCGGCAGCCGTTGCTCATCGTGTCCTCTGACCTGCGACGGGCGCTGGACACCGCGGTCAGCCTGGGGGAGCGCGCCGGAACGCCGGTGCAGGTGGACACTCGGCTGCGCGAGACGCACCTCGGCGACTGGCAGGGCTTGACGCATCTCGAGGTCGACGCCCGGGCGCCGGGCGCCCGGCTGGCGTGGCGCGAGAACGCCCGCTGGGCACCGCACGGCGGAGAGAGCCGGGTCGACGTGGCGGTGCGCAGCATGCCGCTGGTGAACGAGCTGCTCGCCGAGCAGGCGGATTGGGGGGTCGACGAGCCGGAACGGCCGGTGGTGCTCGTCGCCCACGGTGGGCTGATCGCCGCGCTGACCGCGGCGTTGCTCGGTTTGCCCGTCGACAATTGGCCGATCCTCGGCGGCATGGGCAACTGCAGCTGGGTGCAGTTGTCCGCGCATAGCGACGTCGACGCCGCGCCAACGGACATTCGCTGGCGGCTCGACGTCTGGAACGCCTCGGCGCAGGTTGCCAATGATGTCCTCTGATCCCGGCCGCCCGACGCTGCTGCTGTTCTGCGACTCGCTGTCCTACTACGGTCCGACCGGCGGGCTCCCGTCCGACGATCCGCGAATCTGGCCTAACATCGTTGCTGCACAGCTTGATTGGGATGTCGAGCTCATCGGCCGGATCGGCTGGACCTGCCGCGACGTCTGGTGGGCGGCCACCCAGGACCCGCGGGCCTGGGCGGCGTTGCCGCGTGCGGGTGCGGTCGTGTTCGCGACATGTGGAATGGATTCACTGCCGTCGCCGCTGCCCACCGCGTTGCGCGAGCTGATCCGGTACATCCGTCCGGCGTGGCTGCGGCGCTGGGCGCGCGACGGGTACGGCTGGCTGCAGCCGCGCCTGTCGCCGGTGTCCCGTGCGGCGCTGCCGCCGCACGTCTCGGTCGAATACCTCGAGATGACGCGGGGGGCCATCGATTTCAACCGTCCCGGAATTCCGGTGGTGGCGTCGTTGCCTTCGGTGCACATCGCCGAGACCTACGGAAAGGCGCACCACGGCCGCGAAGGCACGGTGAAGGCGATCACCGCGTGGGCGGCCGAACACGGCATTCCCCTCGTCGACCTCAAGGCCGCGGTCGGCGACGAGGTCATGAGCGGCCGGGGGAATCCAGACGGCATCCATTGGAATTTCGAAGCGCATCAGGCCGTGGCCGACCTGATGCTCAAGGCGCTCGCGGAGGCCGGCGTGGCATGTCCGTAATCGTCGTGACGGACTCGTCGTCACGCCTGACCGCAGATGAGCTGAAGCAGAACAACATCCGTCAGGTGCCGCTGCATGTCCTGGTCGACGGCGCCGATCTGCGAGACGGTATCGACGACGTGCCCAACGACATTCATGACCGCCCGCGCGCGACGACGTCGGGGGCATCGCCCGCGGCGCTGACCGAGACGTACCGGCAGGCACTGGCTGACAGCGACGGCGACGGTGTCGTCGCGGTCCACCTCTCCGCCGCGCTGTCGAGCACCTTCAGCACGGCGGTGCAGGCGGCCCGCGAGTTCGGCTCCTCGGTCCGCGTGGTCAATTCGCGATCGGCGGCGATGGGAGTCGGGTTTGTCGCGTGTGCCGCGGCAGACGCCGCGGCCGCGGGCGAGGATCTGGAAATCGTTGAGGCGGAAGCCCGTTCGGCGGTGCCACGCACTCATGCGTTCATCGTTGTGCACCGCCTGGACAACCTGCGGCGCAGTGGACGGATCGGCACGGCCGCGTCATGGCTGGGCACGGCGCTGTCGCTCAAGCCGTTGCTGTGTCTGGATGTGGACGGCCGGCTCGTGCTGGATCAGCGGGTGCGCACGCTCACCAAGGCGCACACCGCTATGGTCGAGCGGGTCGCGGAGATCGTCGGCGAGGGCGGTGCGAGGATCGCCGTCCACCACGTCGACAATCACGATGGCGCAGACGAAATGGGCGCCGCGCTGACCGCGCGCCTACCGCAGATCGATTCGCTCACCGTCGCCGATATGGGCCCGGTGTTGTCGATTCACCTCGGCGCCGGCGCCATCGGCGTCGTCGTCCAGACCGCCGATTAGCGGGCTACCCGGCCGGTGACCGGCGGGAGATCCTTGAGCGTGACGATGCCCGGTGCGGCCGCGACGACTGCGGGCACGGCGTTGGTCACCGGCATCGCGGTGTAGATCATGCCGAGGCCCATGAACCCGGGTTCGGTCCAGTCCTTGGGCGGCAGGCAGTGCAGCACCGTGCGCATGTTCGGCAGGCCGAACACCTGAATGACGTGTCCGTGTTCGAGCGGCTTGGGCGGGGTGACGTGGCTGCCCATGATCCAGTTGAACCCGACGCTGACGACGTTCTTGTCGCCCACCCAGCCGCGGTGATAGCCCATGACACCGCCGACGGTGCCCGAGGGGATCTGCATGAATCCCAGATCGCTGTCGCCGGTCGCGGGCGTGAACGTCACGTCGAACGTCATTCTGTCGAGCTTGGCGCCGATGGCATCGGCCATCATGGCGGCGGATTCGGCGAACACCTCGCTCTCGCGTCGCACACTCTCGGCCAGACCCGGGGTGTCGGGATCCTGCGAAAAGCCCATCGCCGTCTGCGTTCCCGCCGACTCGTACGTCGAGCAGTCGACCGATTCGGTGATTCGGATTTCGTCGACCCGCTCGCACGAGCCTGACAGCACCATGCCCACCATGTTCGTCATGCCGGGATGGGCGCCATTGCCGAAGATCGTGGAATTGCCTTTCTCGCAAGCTTTCCGGATGCGCGTCAGATCCTCGGGTGTCTGCTTGCCGCCGGTGATCCAGGCGGCGCTGGAGCACACGTTCACGCCGGCTTCGAGCAGCGCGACGAGTTCATCGACGCTGGGCCACAACGGGTTGTAACAACAGGCGTCGGGCTTCAGTGCGATGAGCTCCGCGATGTCGTTGGTGGCTTTGATGCCGGTGGGCTCTGGCCAGCCGCTCAACTCCGCGGCGTCGACCCCCACCTTGTCGGCGTCGTGGGCGTACACGCCGACGAGCTCCATGTCGTCGCGGCCGATGATCGCGTGCAGCGATCGTCGGCCGATGTTGCCGGTGGTCCACTGAATGACGCGGAGGGGTCGCTCGGGGGTCGTCATTGGAAGCACGTTACATGTGGGTTCCGCCGTCGACTCGCACCTCGGTCCCCGTCACAAAGTAGGCATCCGAGGAGGCGAGCATCGCCACCACAGCGGCGACGGCATCCGGCTTGGCGAACATGCCGCCGCCGTCCACCGGGAGGGTCGGCATGATCTTGCCGAACAGCGAGAAGTCGGCGTCGGCGGGCAGTCCGGGACCGATGCTCTGTTTGGATTCGCCGGTGCCGTCGGTCATCCCGGACGAGATCGAGCCGGGCTGAACCGAGTTGAACCGGATCCGCTCCTTCGCGAACTCCAGTGCCAGCGTGTGGGTCATCGCTTGAACCCCGCCCTTGGACGCAGCGTAGGCGGACATGTAGGGGTGCGCGAAGGCCGCGGAGGTGGAGCTGAAGTTGACGACGGCAGGGTCGGCGCCGTTGCGCAACGCGGGGATGGCCTCTCGCGTCATCAGGAACGTGCCGATCAGATTGATCCGCAGCACCTGTTCGAAATCGGCGAGCGTGGTTTCGAGGAAATGCACCGATCGCAATATCCCCGCGGCGTTCACCAGCGCATCGAGACCCCCGAGCGCTTCGACGGCCTGGGCCACGCCCTGCTTCACCGACTCCTCACTGGAGACGTCGAGGACCACCGTCGTCAGCCGGTCGCGGTGCGGCTCGGCCTTGGCGACGGTGTCCTTCAAACCGGACTCGCTCACGTCCGCCGCCGCCACCCGGCCACCTTCGTCCAAGATCCGCAGCACGGTTGCTTGACCGATCCCGGAGCCGCCGCCGGTGATCAGGACTCGACGATCGTTGTATCGCTGAAGAGGCATAGGCAGATAATCGCGTGAAAACGCCGGGGTGTCAGCCGTTTGTCCCGCCCCGTGGGCCTGTCAGGGCCGCGTACTCCTCGGATGGATGAAGATGCCCTCTGCCTCGACCGTGACGCCGTCGGAGTCGGTGATACTGCCGACCGCGAAGGTCTTCGTCCCGTCGATTCGATCGACCTGCGCCTGCGCGCGAAGGCGCCGGCCAAGACGTGTGCCGCGGACGTAACGCAGGGTCAGCGTGCCGGTGACGGCGGGCTGGTCTGGCTTGTGCGCGGTGGCGCCGAGAACGTGGTCGAGGATCAGAGCGCAGATTCCACCGTGCACGTGGCCCGGCGGCCCCTCGTACGCGGCACCGAGCACGAAGTCGGTGTGTACTGCGCCATCGGCGTCATGGTCGACGACCAAGGGAGGCGCGATCGGATTTCGACCGCCGATCACCACGTTGCCCAACGCGATGGAGCGCCCATCGGGGGTGGTCTGCACGCCGAACGATCCCGGAAGCAGGGAGTTGCTCAAACGGGCTGTCGCCGCGTCGATCGTGTCGGCTGCATCCGCGATGGCGGCCAGGTCGACTTCAGTCCGAATGGTGGCGTCGATCAGTCGACGAACGGACGCAGTCAGGCGTTCGTGCGCGTCGCTCGACATCTGGACTCCTTCGCTCGTGTTCGTGGTACACCTTGGCCGCAGCGCAAGCGGTCCGCAACGCGGTGTCCCGCCCAGTGGTGAGTTGGCCTAGTGCCGTGACCTGTGTTGTTAGTCTGAAATCGTGGTAGAAAGCGATCCGCCGGAGAAGCCGAATCTTGCGGCGACCAGCTGGGCGCTACTGGGCATGCTCTCTTACGAGTACGAGCTTTCGGGCTACGACATCCGGAAGTGGATCGAGTGGAGCATGCGCTTCTTCTACGGGAGTCCCGCGTACAGCCAGATCTACTCCGAACTCAAGAAGCTCGAACAGCTCGGCCTGGTGACCTCGCGCGTCGAGAACAGCGCAGGCACCCGCAATCGCAGGCTGTACAGGATCACCGGCGAGGGACTCGACGCCGTCACCCGATGGGCGAACGACTCACCCCTCGATCCGCCGGTACTCAAGCACAGCGCCCTGTTGCGGGTGACCTTGGGACATCTGACCGATCCGGCCCGGCTGAAAGAAATCCTGCAGGAACACCTGGCCTACGCCGACGAAATGCACCGCAACGCGGCGAAAGACGCAAAATGGGCAGGCGCCGATCCGTCGTGGGCGTACGCCCGCGTCGCGCTGAACTGGGCTGAGCGCTACTACGCGAACGAGCGTGAGCTGACGCTGAAGATGATCAAAGAACTCGATGAGGCCGAAGCGGAGTTCCCGCGCGTCGGCGACGGCGGACGAACGAAAGTCCCTTGGCCTGCACCGGATTACTGGTACGAGATCGAGAAGAAGGCCGACGCCGACGACGCGTGATTACGTCGCGGCGGCGTCCAGGGCGGCAATGTAGCCGTACACCAGACCCTGCGCGATCGTCGCGCCCGCACCGGGATAGGTGGCGCCGAACGCGTTCGCGGCGGTGTTGCCGATCGCATACAACCCTGCGATGGCGGAACCGTCTTCGCGCAGCACCCGGGCGCGCTCGTCGGCGCGCAGGCCGCCGCACGTACCCAGGTCGCTGAGCGCCATCTTGACCGCATAGAACGGGCCGTGGTCGAGCGGGCGCAGATTCGGGTTCGGGGTGATCGTGGGGTCGCCGTAGTAGCGGTCGTACGCGCTGCGTCCGCGGCCGAAGTCGGAATCGTCTCCGGCGCGCGACATCTCGTTGAATCGGCCGACTGTGGCGACGAACTGCGACTCGGGCACCTTCATCATGCGCCCGAGTTCGGCCAGATCCTCGGAGCGGTGGGCGATCCCCGCGTCGTACCACGCCTGCGGCAGACTCATGCGCGGAAAGCGATCCGCGGCAAAGACATAGCTGTTGCGGTATTGCTGATCGAAAACGATCCACATGGACTCGACAGGATTACCGGCACGCTCCCTTTCGAGCACGCACTGGCCGAAGGACATGTAATCGGACGACTCGTTGGTGAACCGCTGACCCGTCTGGTCGACGATCAGCGAGCCCGGCAGGGATCGTTCGGCGAGCATCACCAGCGGATCGGCCCCCGGCAGCGGCGCCACCGCAGGGAACCACCAGGCCTGATCCATCAAGTCGATCCCGGCACCGGCATCTTGGGCGATGCGGATCGCGTCACCGGTGTTGGTTTCCGCGCCGAGGCTGGCGTGCTCGCCGAGTGATTCGGACTGGAACTTCCACCGCATGTCCATGTTGTGGTCGAAGCCGCCCGCGGCCAGCACGACACCGCGTCGTGCTTCGACGGTGACCTCGCGTCCGTTGTGTGCGACGACGGCGCCGGTGACCCGGTCGCCGTCGGTGATCAGCCGCACGAGCGTGGTCTGCGTCCACACACCGATGCCCGCGCGCAGGACGCCTGCGAACAACCCTGCGGCCAACGCTTGTCCGCCTGCGGTGTACCGTCGGCCGAGCATCAAGCCGCCGACGCCCTGGGCCAGCCGTTTGACGATGAGCGGCAGGCCTTTTCGTGGTACCCGGACCATCAGATTCATCCAGCGATAGTCCGCGCTCGTGGTCGGCATCGGGATCGTCGGCTCCATCAACCCCGGGCGCAGCAACGAGCGGTATCGACCTAGGAGCGAGGTGTTGAACGGCCTGCACTCACACGTCCGCCCGTCGGCACTTCCGCCGGGTAGCTCGGGGTGGTAGTCGGAGTAGTCGCGTGCCCACGTGAACCGCATGGGCGTGGTGCGTCGCAACATCTGGACTGTCGCCGCCAGGTGGGTGACGAACTCCGCTGACCGCTGCGGCGGAGCGGTGCCGGCGACGACCGAGTCCAGGTAGGTCCGTGCCTTCTGTGCGGTGTCCCCGGCTCCGTACTCTTCGAGCACCGGGCTCGCGGGAATCCACAGGGCCCCGCCGGATCTCGCGGTGGAACCGCCGACGTATTGCGATTTCTCGACGATCAGCACTTTGAGTCCGTGCTCGGCGGCCGCCAGCGCGGCGGCCATGCCGGTGCCCGACCCCACCACGAGCAGATCGACGGACGTATCGCGCAGGGGCATCCCGGCGGGAACGGTGGCGGGCGCAGCAGTCGTCACGGCTTCGACAGTAGGTCGGGGCAATCGCCGGTGCGGACGATCTTCCCTCCCAGCGGGACGATTCGCTCCACGAGCCGCCTCGCGGGCGTAAAACGAGCGTATGACGTCGCAGCCAGGGACCGCAGAAACCACCGTCGGCCGAGCCGACAATCAGACTGACGAGATTCGGCAGATCGAAGCCGCAGCAGCACCGACCAGATTTGCGCGCGGATGGCACTGCCTGGGGTTGACCAGGGACTTCGGCGATGGCGAGCCGCACTCGGTGAGCGCCTTCGGCCAGAAGCTGGTGGTGTTCCGCAGCGGCGACGGCAAGATCAACGTGCTCGACGGCTACTGCCGTCACATGGGCGGGGACCTCAGTCAGGGCACCGTGAAGGGCGACGAGATCGCCTGCCCGTTCCACGACTGGCGGTGGGGCGGCGACGGTCGATGCAAGAAGGTGCCCTACAGCAAGCGGACGCCGAGGCTGGCCCGCACCGCGACGTGGAACACCCTCGAACAGGACGGCATGCTGTTCGTCTGGAACGACCCCGAGAAGAATCCGCCGCCCGCCGAGGTCGCGATTCCCCGGATCGAGGGTGCGACGAGTGACGACTGGACCGATTGGCATTGGTACACCACCGTCGTCAACACCAACTGCCGCGAGATCATCGACAACGTCGTCGACATGGCGCACTTCTTCTACATTCACGGTTCGCTGCCGACGCACTTCAAGAACATCTTCGAGGGCCACGTCGCCACGCAGTACATGAACGGTGGCTCGCGCGGTGACATCCCGAATCCCGAGGGACAGCCTCGGCTGCTCGGTACGACCTCGGTGGCCTCGTACTTCGGCCCGTCGTTCATGATCGACGACCTGACCTACCACTTCGAGAACGACGACCAGAACACGGTTCTGATCAACTGCCATTACCCGATCGACGCCAATTCCTTTGTGCTGCAGTACGGCATCATCGTGAAGAAGTCGGAGGCGCTGCCCGGTGATGCGGCGCTGCAAGCGGCGATCGCGCTAGGCGATTGGGTCAAGGTGGGTTTCGAGCAGGATGTCGAGATCTGGAAGAACAAGGCCCGCATCGACAATCCGCTGCTGTGCGAGGAGGACGGACCGGTCTACCAGTTGCGCCGGTGGTACGAGCAGTTCTACGTCGACGCCGCCGATGTCGAGCCTGACATGGTGGACCGCTTCGAATACGAACTCGACACCACCAGCCCGTACGAGGAGTGGATGAAGGTCGTCGACGAGAACATCAGCGCTCAAGCGGCGAGGTCGGGAAGCGTCTGATGGCCGTCCGGCCCGACAACCGACTCGCCGACGCTCCGATGGTGTCGGTGGGCTGCCACCGTTGCGGTGCGTGCGTGCAGGCGCGAAAAAGCAGCTGGAATCAAACCAGCGTGCAGTGGAATGCCGACGCCTCCGCCCGCTGTCTGGAACGCCGCGACGCCGAGCACTTGACCGAGCATGCGGAGCGCGGCCTGTTCCTGGCCTGCTCAGCGCTGAACGACTCCATCATCGACGCGGTCCGCACCGGCGATCTGCCGGTGGTCGATGAATCAGCACGGGTGAGCACGTAACTTCGATCCTGTGAAAGACATTCCACCGGTTGCGGTCGTGACGGGTGCCAGTCGCGGCGCGGGACGTGGCATCGCGGCCGCGCTCGTCGCTGACGGGTGGCGGGTGTATCTGACCGGCAGGACCGTGCGCGACCCTGGTGACGGCGGTATCGCCGTGAAGGTCGACCACCGCGACGACGACGCGGTAGCCCAGTTGTTCAAGCGCGTGGACGAGGAAAACGGCGGGTTGGACCTTTTGGTGAACAACGCCGCAGCCATATCCGATGAGCTGGTCAATCCAAAGCCGTTCTGGGAGAAGGCACTCGAACTCGCCGATGTTCTTGACGTCGGGCTGCGGTCGGCGTACGTCGCGTCGTGGCATGCCGCGCCGCTGCTGGTGGGTCGGGGTCGAGGTCTGATCGCATTCACCTCGTCGCCGGGGTCGGTGTGCTACATGCACGGTCCGGCCTACGGCGCCCAGAAGGCCGGCGTCGACAAGATGGCCGCCGACATGGCGGTCGACTTCCGCGACACCGGGGTGGCCACGGTGTCGATCTGGATGGGCATCCTGCTCACCGAGCGCTTCCGTGCGGCGTTTGGCGGCCATCCCGAGGCGTTGGCGAAGACGGCCGAGCACGCCGAAACCCCCGAGTTCACCGGACATGTGATCAACGCCCTGTATCGCGACCCCGATCTCGCCCAGCTGTCCGGCCGTACGGTGATCGGCGCGGAGATCGCGCAGCGGTACGGCCTCACCGACGAGGACGGTAGGCAGCCGCCGTCGCACCGCGAGATGATGGGCGACCCGCGCGAACCCAGTGCAGTGGTGGTGCGCTGACCCTCAGGCGACCTGGAACGCAGAGAGGGGCGCTTCCTGTGGATACTCAGCGGGCGCGCCGAGGTCATAGACCGCATTCAGCGCCCCGATGAACTCTGGGTCGTGCAGCGGCTCGCTGGGCACGTTGAGCTCGATGCCCTTCTTCGCGGCGTCGTCAACGAGCATGTCGATGGCCTTGTCGATTGTCAGGTCGGCGCTGCCGTCCATGTTCTTCTTGAGCTCGTCGTAGTCGGCGAACACCTCTGCTGACCAATGCACCAGGAACCGCAATTCGTCAGTGTGGTGCCGGGCGATGACGTTGTTGCCGTTCTTGAGCAGCCAGAAGTCTTTATCCGCCGGGTCGCCCGCGAACACGGTGTCGAACGCAAGCCCTTCCGGCATCTGCTGCTCGAGTGGTCCGTTCGCCTCACCGCGGTGCATCATCATCTCGTTCTGCACCAGCACGCCGCGGTTGTAGACCGGCGGCAGTACGCGCCGAGGCGCCTTGAGCGGCCCGTCGGGCCAATAGGTGAAGCCGCTGCTCTCATCGAGTGAGAACCACGTGATGACCTGGGCCATTTTGATCAGGTAGTCCTGGAACAATCCGGATTTGCCCATCACACTGGTCAACCACGTGGGTGCATTCTCATGGCGCACACCGCGGAAGCTGGGGGCGTCGAGATGTCCGGGATCGCGATTGGCGCACGGTCCGTTGATGTTGAACAGCATCATTTGGGGCTTGGCGTACTCAGCGCTCCAATAACTTTTCGCATAGTCCACGAATCGCTGGTTGTAGAAGCAGTCGTGCAGTTCCGGGTACAGCACCGCGCCATAATTGGCCAAATAGCCGCGGAATGTCGGCGTCAAGAACAAGTCGAGCGACGGTTCGTAGCCCTCCGGGAACATGCCACTCATCGTGGCGATCAACTCCTCCGCCGAGGCGAAATGCTGAGAGATGATCAATCGCCACGGACCCTCGGTCCGCACGATCTCGAACAGGCGCTCGAGTTGATCGTCCGTATAGACGTTCTCGACCTCGCGCGGCGGCGAGGCCGGTCGCAGAACCTCGGAAAGTTGCATGCGCTGCTGTTCGTTGAGCATGGCTCGATTGTGGTGGTGCGGACACCTATCGGATCACCGCGTGTCCAGTCATCGGGAGGTTCATTTGACCGGACCACAATGTCAGTCTGCGGGCCTCACCACACATATATATTCACCGCGAAGCTCTCAGGCTGACATTGCGTACGCAGCCTCCCGATGTGGAGCGCTGCCTGAGGAGGAGATCGACCGGCCTGTGAGTTCAGAAAGGCAGGGGATGGGCGAATTTCGCGCGCAGAAGTCCGCCGATCTCCGCAATCGCGAGCCGACCACGTGCCGTCGCATCCGATCGCATGAGGAAACCGTGGTACATGCCGGGATACCGGGTGACAGTGGTCTGCACGCGCGCTTCTCGCAGGCGAGCTGCGTACCGCTCGCCCCAGTCGCGGATCGGGTCGCATTCGGCGGTGACGACGATCGCCGGGGGAAGCCCGGCCAGGTCGGCGGCGTAGGCGGGAACGCGGTACTGGTCATGCGCCGTGGCCGCGCCGACGTCGGCGAGCTCGTGCATGTAGACGATGTCGTCGTGGCTGAGCATCGGGGCATCTGGAAGTGCGGCGATCGACTCCACGGCCATATCGCGGTCGAGGCCCGGGTAGAGCAGCACCTGACAGCAGATGGCGGGACCGCCGCGGTCGCGGGACGCGAGCGCCACCGCCGCGGCCAGCGAGCCACCCGCGCTGTCACCGACGACCGCCAGTCGTGTGACGTCGGCACCTATCTGCTGCGCGTGCTGCGCAACCCATTCGGTGGCCCTGAATGCGTCGTCGAACTGAGCAGGTGCGGGGAACTCTGGAGCGAGCCGGTAGTCCACCGACACCACGGTGGCGTTGGATTGGGCGGCAAGCGTTCGCGCCAGCGGCTCGAACGAGTGATTGGAGCCCATCACCATGCCGCCGCCGTGGAAGTACACCAACACCGGCGCATTGGCGTCGGCGTTGGGTCGGTAGATCCGCAGCGGCACCGGCCCGGCGGCGGCCGGTGCGGCGCAATCGTCGACCGCCGCCATTTCAGGCATCGTCTCGGGCAGCGGAGCGGTTTCGATGGCCTCCCGGATCGCGTCGAGACCTCGTTCACGCATGGGCGGCATTTCACCGAACGAGGCGACGCGCTCGGCGGCATCGGGATCGAGCTGCGGAGCGGTCACGCGGGATCGAATCGGCGTTGCGTGCGCAACTTCGGGGGCTGTTGAGAGGCAAGCACATTGGCGCGTTCAGCCATCGCCGAGCCGACATAGTCCGGCTGCGTCAGAAGATAGAATCGCCCTTCGGCGGCCTGTTCGAACACCGCCTCGGCGGCGGCGCGCGGATCCATCGCGTCGGCCTTGATGTCGAGCATGGCCGCACGCTGGGATTCGGCTGCTACCACGTCGCCGTCGGTCACCCCACCCGCCGACTCGAAGATGTTCGACACGACGGCCCCCGGCAGCACCGCCTGGACGTGAATGTGGTCGTGGCCGGCCAGTTCTACCTCCAGCCGTAGGCACTCGGTGAGCGCCAACACCGCGTGCTTGCTCATGATGTAGGGCGCCTGCAGCGGGACGACGGCGACTCCACCGATGGACGACAGGTTCCACACCCAAGCAGGCTCCCCAGCCTCGATCATCAGCGGAAGGAAGGCTCGCACACCGTGGAAGACTCCGCTGACGTTGATAGCGACCAGTCGATTCCAGTTCTCGACGGGCGTATCCCAGAGATATCCGAACTGCTCGATGCCTGCGTTGTTGATAAGCAGCCGCACCGGACCGACGTCGCGGTACACCCTCTCGGCGAGCGCCGATACGGCCCCCGGATCGCGGACGTCGCAGACTGCGTCAATGGCGACTATGCCCGCCCTGGTGAGCTCGTCTCGAAGCGCCGCAACCGCGTCGGCGTCGATGTCGGCCAGCACCACCGTCATGCCGAGCTCGGCCGCATGGCGGGCCAAACCCGCGCCAATGCCCGCACCGGCGCCCGTGATCACGGCGACTCCGCCGCCGAAGGGTGCGCTCATGTGCCTGCCGTGGCCGCACTCTTCGCGCTGTGTTCGGCAAAGGGAATCGAATCCTCGGCGTCGAGCACCACCCTCATCGACGTGAACACCAGGCCATCACCGGCCCGCCGTATCCCGACATCGACGACGCCGCTGGAGACGTCGAACGGGACATTGTTGGTGATCTGATTGACGTACAGATAAAAGCGCGCATCGGTCACGGCACCATCGCTACCGGTACGGAAGATGTTGGTCGCGTGATGGCGCAGCGGGTAGGGGTTCTCGTTCCGGTGCTGCGTGAGCCACGCCAGCGTCTCGGCGCCGCCGTGCAGTTCGGCCGCCAACAGATCCTCGAACGGGCAGTGGCCGGAATCGGACCGGCTCAGGTACTCCATCTCGTCACCGATTCGGGTGGCCAGCTCGTCGAAGTGGCCCTGGTCGTAGTGGTACCAGAACCCGGCGATGAATTCCTGGATCTCAGACAGCGTGATGTCGTCGCTCATGCGAGTGAGTGAACTCTCAAAAGCTCTCCCGGGGAATGGCTGTGCCCGGTCAGTGGAACACGTTCTGCTCGCCGAATCGGGTGCGCAGATCACGCTTGAGCAGCTTGCCGCTCGGGTTCTTCGGTAACGCTTCGACGAAGTGGACCTGCTTCGGCGTCTTGTACCCGGCGAGGTGGTCGCGACAGTGGGTGAGCAGTTCAGCCTCGGTCGGGCTCACGCCGTCGCGCGTGACGACTGCCGCGACGACAGCCTCCACCCAGACCGGATGCGGAACACCGAACACGGCGACTTCTTCCACGCCTGGATGCCGGTAGAGCACCTCCTCCACCTCACGGCTCGCGACGTTCTCGCCACCCGTCTTGATCATGTCCTTCTTACGGTCGACGACGTGCAGGAGCCCGAACTCGTCGTAGTAGCCGAGGTCTCCGGAATGAAACCATCCGCCGCGGAACGCTTCCGCGGTGTGCATCGGGTCGTCGAGGTAACCCAGCATGAGATGCGGCCCGCGGTGCGCGATCTCTCCCACCGTTCCCGCCGAAACGGGGGTATCGGTGTCGTCGAGGATGGTGGTCTCGACGTTGATCGCGGGCCGGCCCGCCGCACCGCCGTGGTCGGCCTGATCGGTGGGCCCCAATGCGCTTGCCAGGGGGGCCATCTCGGTCTGACCGTAGAAGTTCCACAACTGTAGGTCGGGCAGGCGCTCGCGGAGCTCGAGCAGGATCTCGGTGGGCATCGCCGATGCGCCGTAGTAGCCCTTGCGCAGGCTGCTCAGGTCGACTTCGTCGATGATGGGCGAGCGCAGCAGGCTGATCCAGATGGTCGGCGGGGCAAAGAAATTGGTCGCTCCGTGTTTCCCGATGCTGCGCAAGATCACCTCAGGATCAGGACGCGGAAGGATGATGCTCGTAGCGCCCAGGTAGATGTCGGTCGCCAGGAAATTGTCGAGCTGGGCGCAGTGGTAGAGCGGCATGGAGTGAATCTCGATATCGTCCTCCGACATCGACCCGGCCACGATGGTGCTGACGTAATTGGACATCAGGCTGCGGCTGGAGTGCATCACCCCCTTGGGACGCGATTCGGTGCCACTGGTGTACATCAGGCGAAGCAACTGATCATCGCCGATCTCGACGTCCGGCGGCGAAGTGGTGGTGGTCAGCCAACGCGCGAAGTCATGCCAGCCGTACGGTGCGCGCTGCCCATCGGCATTCAAGGTGACCTTGGTGACTACCGATCCGACGCGGGCCAACGCTGCGTCCGCGGTGGGGATGAGGTCCTGTTCGACGATCAATCCCCGGACGCCGCTGTGGCTCACGATGTAGGCGATCTCGTCGGCGATGAGCATGAAGTTGATCGGCACGAGCACGACGCCCGCCCTCGCGGTGGCGAACGCAAGTACCGCGTACTGCCAGCAGTTGTGGGCCAGCAATGCCACGCGGTCACCGGGCGAAAACCCGTTGTCTCGCAGTGCCGCCGCGGCGCGGTCGACCAGCTCGTCGAATTCGGCAAAGGTCAGCGTGACGTCGCCGTCGATGACGGCGACCTTGTTGGGATGCCTGCGGGCGGTCCGGCGCGGGATGTCGCCCAGGGTATGGCTGCGCACCTGCATACGTTGGTCCTTCACTGCGCGAGGTTCAGTTCGCGGCCGATGATCTCGCGCATGATCTCCGAGGTGCCGCCGTAGACACGGGTGACCCTGGCGTCGATCGCGGAGCGGGCGATCGGGTACTCGCGCATGTATCCGTAGCCGCCGAACAGCTGCTGGCAGGAATCGAGACATCGGAACTCCATCTCCGTCGCCCACAACTTGGCCTTCGCGGCGTCAGCGGGTGACAGCCGCCCGGCATTGAGTTCGACGACGCAGCGGTCGATGAACGCCTCCGCCACCGACACCTCGGTGGCGACATCGGCAAGGACGAAGCGGGTGTTCTGCAGTGCCCCAATGGGTTTGCCGAATGCGGTGCGGTCGCGCACGTAGTCGATCGTCCAGCGCAGCGCCGCGCGGGCGCGGCCGAGGCTGCCGACCGCGATCTGCATCCGTTCCTGCGGCAGATTCCGCATCAGATATTCGAATCCCCGCCCCACCTCGCCCAATACGTTCCGTTTCGGCACCATCACGTCGGTGAGGATCAGCTCCGACGTGTCCTGGCAGTGCAGTCCGAGCTTGTCCAGGTTGCGGCCGCGCTCGAAGCCGGGCATACCCCGCTCGAGCACGAGCAGCGTCAGGCCGCGGTGCCTGTCGGCTGAGGTGCGCACGCAGGTGATCACCAGATCGGCGTTCTGTCCGTTGGTGATGAACGTCTTCGCGCCGTTGACGCAGAAGTGATCGCCCGCGTCGACGGCCGAGGTGCGGATTCCGGCCACATCAGAGCCGGCGCCGGGCTCGGTCATCCCGATGGCTGCGATGAGGTCTCCGGAAACGAAGCCCGGCAGCCACCGAGCGCGTTGTTCGGCGGTGCCCAGGTCGGCGAGATAGGGCAGGCAGATGTCGTTGTGAACCGCGAAACTCAAACCGACAGCACCGCAGTCTGCATCCATGAACGATTCGATCAGGATCTGGTTGTAGCGGAAATCGCGCGCTTCGACGCCACCGAATTGTTCGCCGGCCGCAAAGCCCAGCAGCCCGACGGCTCCGGCCTTGGCGAACACCTGACGGGGAATGATCCCGTCGTCCTCCCAGGCGGCGATGAACGGTGCGACCTCCTTGCGCGCGAAATCGCCCGCCAATTCTCCGAATGCACGGTGGTCGGGTTCGTAATGCACGCGATCCATTGCCGCAGGGTAGGCCCGTGTGCACTGCGAGGACGATGAGTGTCCCGCTCAGTAGACATGCCCCCCCGCAGCCATCGTCGCGGGCTCGATACTCCGTTGTTGTGACCACTGATGCCGAAACCCATCGGGCGAACACCGGTTCCGGGTTCGATCCTGTCGAGGTCCGGGCGAACCTGCGACAGGCCGACCCGGGTGTGCTGGTTGCGGTGCTGGCTCAGCTCACCGGCGACGCGTCGGTGATCGACAGGTTCGGGCCGGCGATCACACACGTGCCCGACCCGCCCGAGCGCGCGGGGGTCACCGACCCCGATACCGCGGAGGCATTGGCATCGGCAGTCCTCGACGCGCTCGACAGCCCGTCAAATCATCGGTTTGCCCACGACCAGGAACTGTTCACCCGGTTGCTGCCGCTCGCGCTCGGCTCTGAGGTCGACGACGAGTTCGTTCCCCTGTTGCTCGAACAGGGTGGCTTTCAGCTGTCGCAGCCGACATTGCCTCGCACTGTGCCAATCCCGGCGACGACGAGTGTGGCGATCATCGGCGCGGGTCTCGCGGGGATGATCGCCGCGTTCGCTGCCGCGGACGCCGGCGTCGCGTACGAGATCTTCGACCGCAACGACGAAGTCGGAGGGACCTGGCTGACTACGACCTACCCGGGGATCGGTGTGGATACGCCGTCGGCGTATTACTCGCTCTCGCGTGAGGTGAATCCCGACTGGACGAGCTACTACCCGCAGGGTGCGGAGTACCAGGCCTACCTGGTGTCGCTGGCCGACAAGTACAGACTGCGCGACCACATCCGGTTCGGCACCGAGGTCGAGGCGCTGACGTGGGAGGAAGACCGACGGCAGTGGCGCATCGAGACGGTGGATCGTGACGGCCATCGTCGGATCAGCCATCACCGCGTGGTGATCACCGCCGCCGGATACCTCAACCGTCCACGCTGGCCGGACGTCGGCGGCCGGGAAACTTTCGCGGGCACGAGTATTCATTCGGCGCAGTGGGACTCGTCGCTGGATCTCACCGGTCAGCGGGTCGCGGTCGTCGGCGCCGGCTGTACGGCCGTGCAGATTGTCGACGCCTGCGTCGATGAGGTCGCGCACCTGACGGTTTTCCAGCGCCAGCCGCACTGGGTCGCTCCGCGTAAGCGGCCGACCGACGACGTGCCCGAGTTTCGGCGCTACCTGGGGCGCCACGTGCCGTACTACGCGAACTGGCACCGGCTCAAGTCGTACTGGGCCACGTCCGACAACAACTATCCGGTGATACTGCAGGATCCGGAGTGGGCAAGTGAGCACCTGTCGATCTCACCGGCCAACGACGTGCTGCTGCAGATGTGCCTGGAATACATCGACCGAACCTTCGGGGCGGACAGCGAACTGGCGAGGAAGGTGACGCCTGATTTCGCACCGTACGGTAAGCGCATCATCCGGGATCCGGGTGGCTACTACGCGGCACTGACCCGCAGTCACGTGGACGTCGAGGCCAGTGAGCCCGCCGAAGTCAACGAGCGGGGAATCGTCACGGCCGACGGCCGCCAAATCGATCTCGACGTCATCATCTACGCCACCGGCTATCACTTGGACTTCCTGTCGACCATCGACATTCGTGGCCGCGGTGGTCGCACTCTCGCCGGCGAATGGGGCGACAGTCCCCGCGCCTATCGCGGTGGCACGGTACCCGGCTTCCCCAACCTGTTCATCAACTCGGCACCGAATTACAGTCCGGGCCACGGTGCGGGCGCGAACTTCTCGATGGAGGTGATGGCGCACTACATCATCGAATGCCTGCAACTGATGGCGCTGCGCGGGGCGACGGCGATCGAGGTGACGCAGCAGGCGCACGACGACTACGTCGCCGCGATCGACGAGGCGATGGCGGGCACAGTGTGGTGCCACACGCCGAACGCGCACACGTATTACCGGTCCGGTTCGGGCCGTGTCGTGGTGGCCACTCCGTACCGTCTGGTCGATCTGTGGCATCAGCACCGTGCGCCCATCGAAGAGCATTACGAACTGCGATGACTCAATTGCTAAGCGGTAAAACAGCTTTGGTCACAGGCAGCAGCCGGGGGATCGGCCGGGCGATCGCGCAGCGGTTGGCGGCCGAGGGCGCGACGGTCGTGGTGACGGCGCGTTCGTATGAGCCGTCACAGTCTTTGCGTTGGGGATCGTCCGCGGCGCTTCCCGGCACGATCGGCGAAACCATCGAGCTCATCGAGGCCGCGGGCGGACAGGCGATCGGGATGGCGGCGGACCTGGAGAAACCCGATGATCGCGACCACCTCGTCCAGCGGGTACTCGACCGCACCGGCCGGCTCGACATCCTGGTCAACAACGCTGGTTTCGCTGACTATTCGAAGGTCGAGGACATGTCGCTGGACACCTTCGAACGCACAGTGGAGCACTATCTACGGGTGCCGTTCGTGTTGACCAAGGCGGCGGTGCCCGGTATGCGCACACTAGGCGCGGGATGGATCGTCAACATCGGATCGGTGACCGGAGTCGCGCCGGTCCGGCCGTACCGCGAGTACAACAAGACCTCGGGCGACGTAATCTACGCGTCGATCAAGGCGGCCTTGCATCGGTTCACGCAGGGCGTCGCTGCCGAACTGCTCGACGCGAACATCGCGGTCAACTGTGTTGGTCCGTCCACCGCGGTGCGCACACCCGGTGCCTCAGCGCTGATCCCGGATACGTTCCCGACGGAACCGGTCGAGTATCTCGCCGAGACCGTGTTGGCGATGTGTCACCGGCCCGCTGCCGAGCGCACGGGGCTGGTGGCTTTCAGCCTGCACTATCCATGGTCTCAGCAACTCGTGGTACACACCCTCGACGGCAGCTCGGTGCTGCCGCCGTTGGAACCACCGAGCACCGCGAACCCGAACATCCTGCCGGCCGGCGTCTAGCCCAAAACCACGGTGTCACTTCGGCAGAAGCTGTGACACACCCGGTCCCGCACGATCACATCGGGACACTCGGGATCGAACCATCGGTCGACATGGGCCCAGTGGATCGGATGCATCAAGTACGGTCCCATCAGGCCGTCGACGTCGGTGAAATGTTGTTCGAACACGTGGGTCCACGGCGACGCACCGACGGCGCGCTCCACCCGGCTCAACTGCCATGCCGTGATCGTGCGCACATAGTGCGGCATCAGGGCGAGGTCGCTCTCGAACCGCTCGATGAGGGCCTCATCGGTTTCGGGCGCCACCCGCAGCAGCAGGGTCCGATAGACAGTCGCGGACTGCTCGCCGGCGGTTTCGTGTGCCGCACCACGATATTCGGCCCCGTCGGCGTGCTGGACCGCGGCGCAATCGAGCGCTTTGTCGAGCTCGGCGGCAGTCTCGGTACGCCTCTGTAGATCGGCGAAGCGCAGGTGCATCAGAATGTCGCCGCCGTTGCGGACACCTGGCAGCGTCGGTTCGATGAGGACGTGCGTCGCCGATGGTTCCGCGGTGGCACGGAGGGCGGGTATCAGTGCATGGGGTTCTTCGCCCGGTGCGAGGTGGATCAGCCTGGTGAGATTAAACATCGCAGAGCTCGTCGACATCGTCGGCGGCGGCCGCCACGCTGCGTGACCGTTGACGGATCAGCTCGCCGATCGTCGTCCACCATCGGCCGACGCTGGCGTCGGGCCTGCCCTTCCACGTCATCTCCCACCATGCCTGCGCACTCGGCAGCGACCAGCGGATGGTGACCGTGTTGGACTGATCAGTGAACCAGACGGGCGGGCTGACGAGGATGTCGCGCAACGTCATTCCGCGTTCGCGGGCTCCAGGGGCGTATTCAGCGAGGTATCGGTCGATGAATTCTTTGGCTCGTCCCGGCTGCGTCACCACATGGTCGACGACGTAGACCGCACCGTCAGACATGCGCACCGGCGAGGATCGCGGACAGGTCTTCGCCTGCTTGCCTTCGTGCCTGTTGGGCAAGGTCGAGCACGGGCATGGTCATGAACCCGTGAATGGCGCCCTCGTAGTGCCGATGCGTCAATCGAACGCCGGCACCGGTGAGCGCCTCGCCGAATGCGATTCCTTCATCCCGCAGAGGATCGTGACCTGCCGTCACGATTACGGCGGGTGGCACACCAGACAAGTCGGTGGATAGCGGTGCAGCGTATGGATGTTCGCGGTCGACGGGGTCGGGCACGTACTGGTCCCAATACCACTGCAATGCACGTCGGGGGTTGTAGTACCCTTCGCCGAACAAGCGATACGACTCCGTGTCGCAATGCGGAGAGATCATCGGGTACAGCAGCAACTGCGCCGCGAGCGTCGGTGCTCCGCGATCGCGTGCCATCAGCGCGACCGTTGCCGCGATGTGGCCACCCGCACTGTCGCCACCCACGACTATTCGGCCTGGATAGCCGCCGAGGGCGTCCGCGTTACGGGCGGCCCAGTGCGTCACCGCGAACACGTCTTCAGCGGCAGCCGGCCACGGCGCTTCCGGCGCCAGCCGGTATGCGACGGAAACCACCACGGCGGGAATCAGATTCGCCAAGCTGCGGCACAGTCCGTCATGGCTGTCGAGATCGCAGAACACAAACCCGCCACCGTGGGCGTACACCACCGTCGGCACTGGCCCGGACGCTGAAGCGGGGCGGTAGATGCGCACCGCGATATCGCCTGCGGGCCCGTGAACGGATACGTCGCGGACGTCGCCGACCTCTTCGGGTGTCGCCGCCGCGACGAAGCGGGACCTGATCGTCGCCCGCGCCGTCGCACCGGTCATCGTGTGCACGGGCGGGAATCCGGCGTCGAGCGCTTCGATGATCTCGGCGATCTGCGGATCCAGCGTCATGCGTACTGCAGCTCCGGGACCTGGCGCGCGGCGCTGCGCAATGGCCGCGCGTGTTGCAGGGTTGGTGCCACTCGCCGCGGCCCGTCTTCGACGTCGCGCCATATCCCCATCGCGGTCATGCGCACCGGCGCCGCGAGTCGCTGGTCGAACGTCATTCGGCTGACAGGGCCGCACACCGATACCGCCGCGACAGCTTCCCCCGGGGCGCCGATGGGCGCTGCAACACAACCGAATCCGGGCACCGACTCTTCGCGGTCGAACGCAACGCCGCGGCCGCGAACGTTGGCCAGTTCAGCGCGTAGCTGCGCGGGCGTGCTGATCGAGTACCTGGTCTTGCGGGTGCTGAGATCGACGACGTCGGCCTCGCTGTTATAGGCCAGCATCGCCTTGCCCACCGCCGCGCAATGCGCGGGCTGACGACCGCCGACGCGGGTGGGTATCGCTGCCATCATCCGGTCGCCGATCTTTTCCAGATAGACCACGTCGGAGCCGTCCAACACGGCGAGATGGACGACCAGTCCCGTCGCGCGATGCAGATCATGCAGCAACGGGATCGCTGCCCGGTGCAGTCGGTCCTGGTGCACGGCGAGCGAGCCGAGCTCCACGAGCCGCATCCCCAGCTCGTAGTCACGGCCGTTGCGGCGCAGCCAGCGCAGCGCGACCAACCGTTCGAGCATCCGGTGCGCCGATGACCGGGGCAGGCCTGTGCGTCGAACGATCTGGGCCAGGTTGAGACGTCCGGGTCCGTCGAAGGCGTCCAACACGAGCGACACCCGATCAATCACAGCACTCGGAGTTTCGACAGCCCCGGCAATCGTTGTCATGACGCCTCCTCGCGGTCATATGACTAATAGAAATATGCCTATTTGTAGCATATGGGTGTGGCGGCTGTCACGTAGGCATGCCGAAACGCGTTGACTCTGCGGTGAGGGCGCGGAGCACTCGCGTTTTTGCGCCCTGGGCGCAGAGTCAACGTGCAGAAGCGACTGTCAGCCCTTGGCTGCGGAGCGGCCCGCGCGACGGCCGTAGAAGCTGCCGTCCCCGAGCGAGATCCCGCTGGCGTAACCCCACGCGGCCACACCCGCAGTGCAGCGGCCCGCGGCATACAAACCGGGAATCGGTTCGCCGCTGACGTGCAGCACCTCCGAGTTCAACGTGGTCAGCAGCCCGCCCAGGGTGAACCCGGCGCAACTCGCCCGGAGATCGATCGCGCCGACGGGCGTGCCGATGGGCTCCAGCCATTCGGCCTTCTTGTGCAGCAGCGGATCCTCACCGCGCGCCGCGGCCTCGTTGTACGCGCTGACCGTGGCCTGCAACGAGCCAGGCGGAAGGCCGATCTCGCCCTCGAGCTCGGCGACCGTGTCGCAGACCCACGTCGCCGGACGTTTGAGGAACGGCGTCGGGGAGGTCGCGGCCATCGCCTCCTCCTGCGCATCGCCGTCGATGATCAGGTACGCCGTGTCGTCCTGGTGATACAGCGTGAGCTGGCCGATGCGGCCGGAATACATGTCCTCGGGGACATAGCGCTGTCCGCGCCCGTTGACGAGGATGCCGCGGACGGTCTGCTGGGGATCGATCAGGAACGCCACCTCGGTGGCATCCATGTGGGCCAGGTCCGCGCCGAGCGCTTGGGCCATCCGGATCGCTCGCCCGTCATGCTGTTCTATCGACGCGCCCGGTCGGCCGACGAGCCGCGGCGCGTATTGGGCCATCATGGCGTCGTTGTAGGCGAAGCTGCCGGCAGCGAGCACGACGCCGCGTCGCGCGCGGATCGCCACGGACTTCCCGTACTGACGGGCGACCAGTCCGGCGACGCGGCCGTCGGATGCCACGATCAACGACGACGCATGAACGTCGTAGACCGCCCGCACTCCCAGCGATGTCGCAGTGTCGACGAGCGGCTTCATCAGCATGTAACCGGCGCTGGCCTCGCCGGCCTTCTTGTTCGACATCTGCGGAATATGGCCCCGCGGAGCGGGTTTCGCGATGGTGTTGAAAGGGAAGGCGTTCTCGCCGCCGGTGAACATGAGGCCTTCGTCGCCGGGCGGCTCCCAGCCGGGCTCACCCCAGAACACCGGTTTGAACGGCACGCCGCAGCGCACCAGCCAGTCGAAATGGTCGACGCTGCCGGCGCAATAGTCGCCGACGCGGTTCGCGTCGGCGCCCGGGCCCATCGCCACGTTGAGGAAGGCGGCCATGTTGTCGACGGAATCGTCGAAGCCACAGGCCTTTTGCAGATCGGTGCCGCCGCCGAGGTAGATGAACCCGCCCGCCATCGCGGCGGCCCCGCCCCAACCGCCGGTGCGCTCGAGGACCAGGACGTCGGCGCCGGCCGAGGCGGCTTCCACCGCCGCGGCCGCACCGGCGATGCCGTACCCCGCGATCACGACATCGGCTTCGTAGTCCCAACTCTCGATCTGGTCAGCAGACTTGGGGTAGACGTCGGTATCCATCGGCTACATCCGCATCGCGGCTGGCGGTTCGCCCATCCACTGGTGGCCCCAGTAGCTGTCGGCGGTGATTTCCTCTGCGGTGTAATACCGTTCGTCCACACGCATGCCGTCGGTGCCGAACTCGATGTCCCAGTCGCCGGGTGCGCGCACGTAGAAGGACACCATCTTGTCGTTGGTGTGTCGGCCCAGCGTCGAGGACAGCTGGAAACCCTCCGCGTTGACGCGGTCGAGTGCCCGCCCGACCGCATCGAGGCTGTCGACCTCCACCATGACGTGGACCAGGCCGGGCTTGTCCTGGTTCATCGACGGGCAGATCGCCAGGCTGTGGTGCCGCTCGTTGATGCCGAGGAAGCGAACCCGTATCGGACCGAACTCCGGCGGGGCTGGTACCCGGAAGGCTCCGCGCGAGCGGAAACCCAGGACGCCGGTGTAGAAGTCGAACAGGCCGTTGGCATCCATCGCGGGCACCACCACGTGGCCGAGACCCTGGTCGCCGGTGACGAACCGCGCCCCGAACGGGGTGATGACCGGGCTGTGGTCGAGCACCGCGCCGTGGAACACCTCCAGCGTCGTACCCGCTGGGTCGGAGAACGTGATCACTTCCTCCACTCGCCGTTCGTCGGCCTCGGCGGGGGACAAGTCCTTGAACGCGATCGACGCCCCGTCCAACGAGGTTTTGACTTCCTCGAGAGCGGCGTGGTCGCGCACCTCCCAGCCGACCGTCAGAACCCGGTCGACGTCGCCGGGCACGACGATGATGCGCGCTGCGCGCTCGTCCATCCGCAGGTACAGGGCCGAGGGATCGGGACCCGATCCCTCGGCGAATCCCAGCACGCCGAAGGCAAACTGACGCCACCGGTCGATATCGCTGGTTGCAACGGTGATGTAGCCGAGGCTCTTGAGAATGCTCATCGGTCAGATCAGCGCCCGCAACGGACCCTCGGGGTCGACTCCGAACGAGCTCAGCGCCGACGCGTGATACGGCGTGCCGGGGATGTGGATCGCGTGAGCCAGACCGGCGTGCGCGTCGCGCCAGTACCGTTGCAGCGGTTTGTCCATCCGCAACGCGTTGCCGCCCGATCGGGCGAAGATCTGGTCGACTGCGGCGACCGCGCGCCACGCCGCGCGCACCTGTGTCCGTCGTCCGGCGGCACGGTCTTCGAAGGACACCTCCTTGCCGGTGTCGACGATGTCGAAGATGCGGTCGACGTTGGCCAGCAGTTCCTGGCGGGCGGCGTTGATGTCCGCGGCGGCCTCGCCGATGGCGTACATGACGTACGGGTCGTCCTTGACCGCACCGTAGGCGCCGACGCGGTCACGCTGGTAATCGAGGTGGGCGGCCAGTGCTCCCTCGGCGATGCCGACCACCGCGGACGTGATGCCCAGCGGGAACATGGTCGACCACGGCATGAGGTAAAGCGTCGACGACATACCGGCCTTGCGCTGGGCGGTGCCGTCCATCACCTCGGTGGCGTCCATCGTCCGGTAGTCGGGGACGAAGGCGTCGCGCACGATGACGTCCTTGGATCCGGTGCCACGCAGACCCACGACATTCCAGGAGTCCTCGACGATCTCGTAGTCCTTGCGCGGCAGGATCATGTGCAGCATCTGCGGCGGCATGAGCGGTTTGCCCTCGGCGTCACCCAGCATCGCGCCGAGGATGATCCACTCGCATTGGTCGGTGCCCGAGCTGAACTGCCAGCGCCCGTTGAAGATGTAGCCCCCGTCGACCGGCTTTGCCACACCCTGCGGCGCGTACGGCGAGGCGACCCAGGTGTCGACGTCGGCGCCCCAGATCTCCTCTGCCACCTTGGGATCGGCGTAGGCCAACTGATACGGGTGCACGCCGACGACGCCGTTGATCCATCCCGCGGCGGGATCGAGCGTCGCCGTTGCCATCACGGTCTCGGCGAACTCGCGCGGATGGACCTCGTAGCCGTTGTACTTGGCGGGCTGCAGCAGCCGGATATTGCCGGCCGCCTTCATAGCCTTGGCTGTCTGGTCGGTGAGTTGGCCGATCTTCTCGGCCTCGGCGCCCTGCTCACGCAGTTGGGCGGCCATCTCCATCACTCGGTCGATTACCCGCTCGGTCATTCTGTGTCCTTACGCTGTGTGGGCTGATTCATGGTCTACCTCAGGTGGCCCCGACGCCGCAGGCAATCCCGGTCAGTGGACTGCCGCCGTCAGAACTCGATGTGCACCGAGGCCGAGACGGGTCTTGCCTGATACGCCAGGATCAGGCCGACCCGAGGTCCTCGGGTTCAAGGACATCACTGTGTCATGTCGACCTTCCCGGAGACGATGCAGTTTCCGTCGAGGTCCACGTCTGCTCTTGCCATGGCGGACAGTGTTGGCCTTGGGCGGCTGAGACGGACAGCCACCGCCCGGTGTTCGGGATCCGAAATCGTCAGCGTCCGGTCACCGGGAAACCGCCCGGCTCGGCGTCCGCTACGACCTACCGTGTGGTCGTGAGCAACGAGGCAGACGTAGACGTCGTCGTCGTGGGCGCAGGGTTCGCCGGAATCTACGCCCTGCACAAATTCCGGTCGCTGGGATTGACGGTGCGGGTGTTCGAGGCCGCGCCGGAGGTCGGCGGCACGTGGTACTTCAACCGGTACCCCGGAGCGCGCTGCGACGTAGAAAGTGTCGATTACTGCTACTCGTTCTCCGACGAGTTGCAACAGAAATGGTCGTGGAGCGAGAAATATGCGACACAGGCCGAGATCCTGCGGTACCTGAACTGGGTCGTCGACGAACTCGATCTGCGTGACGGCATCACGTTCAACACGCGTGTGACATCGGCGGTGTTCGATGACGCCGCCGTGCGCTGGACGGTGAACACCGACACGGGGGAGTCGGTCAACGCACGATTCTGCGTGATGGCGACGGGACCGTTGTCGGCTGCGTTGACGCCGGACTTCGAAGGCCTGTCCTCGTTCGAGGGCGAGCTTTACCACACCGCGCACTGGCCGAAGGAGACCGTCGACTTCACCGGCAAGCGCGTCGCCGTGATCGGCACCGGATCGTCCGGCATCCAGTCGATACCGATCATCGCCGAGGCGGCGGAGAAGCTTGTCGTCTTCCAACGCACCCCGAATTACAGTGTCCCTGCCGGTAATCGAACCTTGACGGACAAGGACGTCGCCGACTACAAGGCTTCTTACGACGAGCGGCGGCGGTTGTCGTGGCGTAGCGGCGGAGGCTCACCGCACATCGCGCACCCCAAGCTGACGATGGAGGCCACCGCGGAGGAGCGCAGGGCCGCATTCGAAAAGCGTTGGGAACTCGGCGGCGTGTTGTTCTCCAAGACCTTCAGCGACCAGATGACGGATATCGAAGCCAACGACGAAGCCCGGAAGTTCTACGAGGAAAAGGTCCGCGTCGTCATCGATGATCCCGAAGTCGCCGACCTGTTGATCCCGAACGACCACCCGATCGGCACCAAACGGATCTGCACCGACACCAACTACTTTCAGACCTTCAACCGGTCACACGTCGAACTCGTCAGCGTCCGCAAGACACCCATCGAGTCCATCGACGCCACCGGCATCACCACCTCCGACGCACGTTTCGACGTCGATGCGATTGTGCTCGCCACCGGGTTCGACGCGATGACGGGCGCCTTGGCAAAGATCGACATCGTCGGGCGCAACGGCCACACGCTGCGCGACGACTGGGCGCACGGGCCACGCACCTATCTCGGGTTGGCGGTGGACGATTTTCCGAATCTGTTCCTGGTGTCCGGCCCCGGCGCCCCTGCGGTGCTGGCCAACATGGTGCTGCATGCAGAAGCGCACGTGAACTGGATCGCCGATGCCATCACCTATCTCGACGACCATGGTCACACCGCCATCGAGGCCACGGCGGACGCCGTCGAGGACTGGCACGCCGAACTGAACCGTCGTGCGGACGCGTCACTGTTCACACGGGCGAATTCCTGGTACATGGGGGCGAATGTGCCTGGAAAACCACGGGGTTTCATGCTATTTATCGGCGGGTTCGCCGCCTACCTCGACATCTGCAACGAGGTCGTCAGCGCGGGCTACAAGGGCTTCGAGCTCTCGTCAAGGCGCCGTGATGTCCGGGCTTGACGGCAAGGTGGTCGTTGTCACCGGTGCCGCCAAGGGTACTGGCCGCGTGCACTGCCAACGGTTCGCCGATGAGGGTGCGGATGTGATCGCCCTCGACACCGTCGAGTTGGGCGACCAATTACACGCCACCGCAACTCAGGTGCACGATCGCGGCCGGCGATGCGTGGCCGCGACGGTCGACGTGCGCGATGCCGATGCGATGTCGGCCGCGATCGACGCGGCCGTCGGCGAACTGGGTCGCCTCGACGTCGTTGTGGCCAATGCCGGTGTACACACCGCAGGCGCACCGACATGGGAGCTCAGCGACGAAACCTGGCAGAACACGCTGGCCATCAATCTGACCGGGGTGTTTCACACCGTGAAGTCGGCGGTGCCGCACATCGGTGAGGGCGGGGGATCTGTGGTGATCATCAGTTCCACCAACGGATTACGTGGTACTCCTAACAGCGCGCACTACACCGCCAGCAAGCATGCGCTGGTCGGCCTTGCCCGCACGCTGGCCAATGAGCTGGGGTCCCAGCGGATTCGGGTCAACACCGTCCATCCCGGGGCAGTCGGTACCGCGATGGTGCTCAACGACGCGACATTCCGTCGGCTGTGTCCCGACGTGCCCAACCCCACGGCGGCCGACGCCGCCGAAGTCCTCAAGGCTCGCAACCTGCTGCCGGTGGGATGGGTCGAGCCCGTCGACATCGCCAACGCCGTGGTGTTCCTGGCCTCCGACGAAGCCCGCTACATCACCGGAACCCAACTCGTGGTCGACGCCGGTCTGACGCAGAAGGTATGACAATGGGTCGATTGCAGGGGAAGGTCGCACTGATCACCGGCGCGGCGCGGGGTATCGGACGCGCGCAGGCGGTTCGGTTCGCCCAGGAGGGTGCCGACGTCATCGCCCTCGACATCTGCGGCCCAGTGGACACCGTCGTCACGCCGCCGGCGACGCCCGCCGATCTCGACGACACGGCCCGACTGGTATCCGAAGCCGGCGGCCGTGTCGTCACCGAGGTCGTCGACGTCCGTGACACCGCTGCTGTGCAGGCCGCGACGGACCGCGGTGTCGAGTCCCTCGGTGGTCTGGACATCGTGTGCGCGACCGCGGGGATCACATCGCGCGAGATGGCCATGGAGATGTCCGAGATTGCGTGGCAGACAATGCTGGACGTCAACCTGACCGGTGTCTGGCGGACCTGTCGTGCCACCGCACCGCATCTCATCGAACGCGGGGCGGGGTCGATGATTCTGATCAGCTCCATCGCGGGCCTACGCGGTTTGGTCGGGGTCGCGCACTACACCTCGGCCAAACACGGTGTGGTCGGGCTCATGCGCACCCTCGCCAATGAGCTTGCACCGCACAATATCCGGGTGAACTCGGTGCATCCGACAAATGTCGACACGCCGATGATCCAGAACGACAACGTCCGCGCCGCGTTCCGGCCGGACCTCCAGCAGGTCTCCCGGGAGGAGTTCGCGGAGGCGGCGTGCTCGATGAACATGTTGCCGATTCCGTGGGTCGACCCCGTCGACGTCGCCAACGCATGCCTGTTCCTGGCCTCGGACGAGGCCCGCTACATCACGGCGGTCACGCTGCCGGTGGACGCGGGCAGCACTCAGCGCTGAGAACTCAGCGGGTCAGGAACGCCAGCACCGTGCTTACGAATGCGTCCTTGGCCTCGATCATCGCCCAGTGCCCGCAGTTGGGGAACACGTGCAGTTCGGCGTTGGGGATGGTCCGCATCGGGATCAGGGCCATGTCCAACGGGCTCACCCGGTCATCGCGGCCCCACGTCAGCAGCGTCGGTGCCGCGAGCTTGTGCATCGTCGCCCAGGGCGGTGGACCATCGGACGCCCGCATCGCCGCCATCATCTGCGTGAACGCCGCCTTGCCGTACATGCGGCGGGCGCTTTCCAGCGTCGGTGGATCCGTCGCCAGCGCCCACCGCTCCTCGATCAGTTGCTCGGTCACCAGTGCCGGGTCGTACACCATCGAGTGCAACCAGTCGACCAGCCGCTGCCGCGTCGGGTCCTCGGTGAATTCCTGCAAGAGCCGGATGCCCTCACTGGGGCCCGGCGAGAAGATGTTGGTGCCAATCCCGCCGATGGTGACGAGGCGCCGCACCTTCGCCGGCTGATGGGTCGCGTAATTGATGCCGACGGCGCCACCCATCGAATTGCCGATGATGTCGACGGAGTCGAGTCCCAGCGCGTCGACGAACGTGCCCACGGCACCGAATGCGGTGATCATCGGGTGGCCACCGAAGTCGTCGCTCACACCGAAGCCGGGGAACTCCAGCACGAGGCAGCGGAAGCGCTCGGCGAAGGTGCCCAGAATGCCGCGGAAATTGCGCCAGCCCGTCACCCCCGGACCGGACCCGTGCAAGAGCAACAGGGGAGGACCATCACCCGCTTCGTGGTAGCGAAGAACGCCCGCCTCGGTGGGCATCTCGCGAAGCGTGCCGTCATAGGTCAATTCCGCTGTCATCACCGATCCCGTCGCCGACAATTGGGCATACCTCAGACTGGCATCGTGGCATACGGCGTCGCGGCCGCCGTCCCGGTGACCGGGCCGTGAGCACGGCCGGTACCGGGAGAGGACTCATGCTCGCGACGCTATTGACCTGGTACGCGGTGCCGCTGGGTCATCACCAGCGACGACGGCGTCATCGGGCTCACCACGGACAGCGAGGTCGCGACGGTCATCCAGGGCCAGGTCGACGGGCTGCGGGCCCGGCGGTACCGGGGTACCAAGGTCCTTCAATCCGAGGTCATCGGTCTGAACGCGACGTCAGCGATCTATCGTGCCAGCCTATCCCGCTACGACGACAGGAGTGACGAGATCGACAGCCCGACAATCACTTACGTCGTGACCGGTGCGGACGACGGCCTGCGGATATCGATGCTCGCCGCCCACGGAGGTTAGAGCGGCGCACGCTCGGTAGGCGTCGCGGCATCGAGCGCGGCAGGCGTGGCGAGGTCGAGGTCGAGCACCATCGACTCGAGGGCCCTGCCCCAGTTGTCGTAGTACGAACGCTGCGGATCGGCGGCGATCTCGTCCATCAGACGTTGCCGGAACGCATCCCACGGCAGGTCCAGCTTTTCGACGACCGCGACAGCGATTCCCAGCGCCCGCGCCTGCCACGGTGCGTCGAAGACCAGATTCCCGTTGTCGCGGGGGAGTGAGTCGTCGTCGGGGATGGTCACAACCGCTGCACACCGATCATCGAATCGCGGGTGACTATCCCGGCGAGCTCGCTCACCGACATCCCCTCGGTGCCGTCCGGACGCATCGGTAGCACGAGATACCTTGCCTCCGAACTGGAATCCCACACGCGGATCTCGACGTTATCGGGCACCACCGTGCCCATCTCGGCGAGCAACTTTCGTGGTTCACGCACCGCGCGTGCACGATAGGCCGGCTCCTTGTACCACTTCGGCGGCAACCCGAGAGTCGGCCACGGGTAGCAGGAGCACAGCGTGCACACCACGATGTTGTGCACCGCGGGGGTGTTCTCCACGACGACCATGTGCTCGCCCTGCGGCCCACCGAAACCGAGTGCGTCGATCGCAGCCGTCGCGTCGTCGAGAAGCTGCTCCTTGTACACCGGATCGGTCCACGCTCTGGCGATGACCTGCGCACCGTTCATCGGGCCGAGGTTGTCCTCGAGATGCGTCACGATCGCGTCGACTGCAGCGGTGTCCAGGATTCCCTTTTGGACGAGGACCGACTCGATCGCGGCGACGCGGGCCTCGATCGGCGCCAGCTCGGCGGGGTGGTGATGATCAGTGGTCATTGGCATCCTGCAGGTATCGCTCGAACAAATCGACGTGAACGACCTCACCGTCGCCGCCGCCCTCGCCCCACAGCTCGTGGGAGGTGAATCGGACCGAGTAGAAGGGATCGCTCACCAAGCCACCGCCGTGGGCCTGGATGTCATCGACGTTCGCCACCCCGAGCACACGCGCGATGGTGCCGCGCCTGCCCTGGACATACCGCGGCGCCCGGGTGTGTCCGGGAGGGTGCCAATTGCGCACCCGCACCTCGTCACCGACCGCGTATCGCGGCTCCGTTCGGGAGGTGAGATCGTCGGGGAGGACGCCGCGGTCCGGCTGTGACAGCGGGAAGCATCCACCGGCGCGCTGTTCGAGCTCTTCGCGCGTCGTCAGTCCCGCCTCGACGGCCCTGGTCGCGGCGCCGGTCAGCCAGTGTTCGAAATAGGGCGAGGAAAGGTAATGCGCCGGCACCATCCGCTCGATCGAATGCCGGAAGGCGGGCAGGTTTTCTCGCAGCGGTCCGGAGCCGATCTGGAGACGGAACACCCGTCGCTCCCAGTCCTCGGCGAACGACGACTCGTCGGCGTCGTATTCGACAGCGCCGAACCCGGCGATTCCACCGAGGTCGTGCACCCCATCCACAGCCATCGACTTTACGGCGATCACGGTCCTCAGCAGAACGTGTTCGCGAATCGAACTTTTCTCCCGGGTGGCCCGATGTGCGGAAATACGAATCCGAGGGGTCAGAGAACGCCGATCAATTGGCGGAATCCTCGACGGTGACCGGCCGGACGATATCCCCATCGCCGGTCTGCGGTTCGCCCACACGGTCTGGATCGTCGACCGGATCGTCCACATCCACGATCGCGGGCCGGTTGTCGCGCTGTTGTTGCAACGACAATGCGACACCGAGCGCCAGGAAGAACAGGATGAACAGCGGCGCGCCGAGATAGGTGTTCATCGGGCCGCCGGGCGAGATGAAGCTTCCCGGCGGACCGATGATCGTGATCGTCTCGATCAGCTGCTCCACCGCGAACACGGCGGCAACTATCCCGAGCCAGCGCGGGAATTGACCGGCATTGGCGGCCAACAGAATCGGTACCGCCATCATGAGGTTCGTGACCGTCAACATCGGTCCCCACATGGTCACGACGTCGGTGATCGTTCGTGCCGTGCCCGAGCCGAGCTGTTCGGGGTGCAGCGCCAGCCCGGCGGTGAACCATGTCGCGATGAACACCTGCACCAGCAGCGCCGCGGCACCAATGGTGAACACGTAGCTCGCCGGTACCGCCAACCGTTCACGTGCATACCCGAGCAACACCACCAGCGCGAGGGACCCGAATGCGAGTAGCAGTGCCTGCGCGCGCATTTCCGCCGAGTGCTCGTTGACGTGCGCGACGATCGCCGAGCCCGGCTTGTCGATGCCGGGAAATCTCGGAGTCAGCACCAGTGCAACGGCGTACAGCACCGCGAACGCAATACCGGCCGTCATCGGGGTTCGACGATCCATGTGCACCCCCTCGTGCCGCGGTGAGACTCATAGGCGCGGACACCGGACATCAACCCTAGACAACGCACCTATCCACAACCGTCATTTGATCCCCAGCGCGCGTTGCGTGTCCCTAGTTCTCGGCAGGTGCGGTCCGACGTCGGGCCTACTTTCGGCTCATGCGAACGGAATTGCCGACCGAGCGTCTGCATCGCCGTCTCGGCGCCGAGAGTGAGCCCGATACCGATGCCGACGGCGAGCCCCAACCCGACACGTTGTTGTCGCGGTGGTTACCCGATTCCAATGCGGGCGGACCGCCGAGTTGGCTGGCGGCCGTGCGAGCAGATCCGGGCAGGGCGGGGGTCATCGCTTTGGGTGTCGTGGGTGTCATCGCGGTTCTGGTCACACTGTTCACGCTGGCGCGCGACGACTCGCCGCCGGTGACTTCGGCGAAACTGCCACCGGTGCAGATGGTTTCGTCGGCGAGTCCGACCCCATCCGCTGGTGCGCCCGCACCCGATACGCCCGTCGTCGTAAGCGTGGTCGGCCTTGTCGGTAAGCCTGGCCTGGTCACGCTGGACCCGGGCGCTCGGATCGCCGATGCGCTCGCTGCCGCGGGCGGGGCGCTCGACGGCGCGGATCTGTTGGAACTGAACATGGCAAGGCGAGTTGCCGACGGCGAGCAGATCGTCGTCGGCATCGCTCCGGTACCGGGCGAGCCGGCGACGATGGGCAGCTCCATCAGCCCGGGAGCGGCCCCGGCCGTGTCATCGGGGGCGCCCTCGATTCCCGGCGATCCCGCAGCGCCGGACGGTCTGGTCGACCTCAACAGCGCAACCGTCGAGCAGCTCGACAGCCTCCCGGGGATCGGCCCGGTGACCGCGGCAGCGATCGTCGCGTGGCGTGACGCCAACGGACGCTTCAGCAGCGTCGACCAACTCGGCGACGTCGACGGAATCGGGCCTGCGCGGCTGGAAAAACTGCGCGATCGCGTCCATGCGTGACCACGATGGACCCGGGCGTCACGCGGCTCGACCTTCGCCTGGTACCGGCGGCGCTGACCGGCTGGTCGGTGACAGCTGCCGGAATCCTCTGGCCTACAACAGGTGTGATCGTCATGTTGACGGTTGCGGTCGCGGTGACCGCGGCGGCGGGGTGGTGGTGGCGTGGCCGCGGCGGGGATGATCGCACCCTCGGTGCAGGGGTGCTCGCCGTCGCGCTAATCGGTGCCGCGTTCGCGATCGCGATCGGACTTCGCGTCGACGCGCTGGGGCAGCATCCGGTCTCCCAGCGCTACGGCACGGTCGCCTCCGTCCTCGTCACGCCGGTGGAAAGCCCGCGTGAACTGGGCGGCAACCGGATCATGTTCCGCGCGACGTTGCAGGAACTCGACGATCACGAGACGAGTGGAAGGGTGGTCGTATTCGCCTCGGCCGCTGCCTTTTCAGAGCTGATTGCGGGCCGGCCCGTCGCATTCCGCGCCCAGATCGGTCGACCGACGCGTAACGATTTGACGGTCGCCGTCCTGGCGGCGACAGGTACGCCGACGTGGGGTGAGGCGGCAACGGTGCTACGGGCCGCACATGTCGTCCGCGCGGGCTTCGCCGAGGCGGCGCGCGCTGCCCTGCCCGCGGATCAGGCGGCGATGTTGCCCGCGCTGGTCCTCGGCGACACGTCAACGCTGTCGCCGCAGACGACCGAGGAGTTCCGGGCATCGGGCCTGACGCACCTGACCGCAGTGTCCGGCGCCAACGTGACCATCGTGTGCGGAGCGGTGCTGTTGAGCGCCGGTGTCGTCGGGCCGCGGGTGGCGGTCGTGCTCGCGGCGTTCGCGCTGCTTGGTTTCGTCGTCGTCGTGCAGCCCTCGGCGAGTGTGTTGCGCGCCGCGGTCATGGGCGCGGTCACCCTGTTGGCGGTGGTGTCGCACCGCCGTCGACAGGCCATTCCGGCCCTGGCGGCGACGGTTCTGGTGCTGATGATCGCCTCGCCCGAACTCGCTGTCGACCTGGGGTTCGCGCTGTCGGTGTCGGCGACCGCGGCGTTGGTGCTCATCGCACCTGCGTGGTCGCGGCGCCTGGTCGGCCGTGGCTGGCCCAAGCCGCTCGCCGACGCGGTGTGCGTCGCCATCGCCGCCCAACTCGTCACCGCACCGCTCATCGCGGGGATATCGGGCACCCTCAGCGTAATGTCGGTGGCCGCCAATCTGGCTGTCGCCGTGGTCATTCCGCCGATCACCGTCGTCGGCACCGCCGCCGCGGCAGTGTGCCCGGTCTGGCCTGCGGGAGCGGATCTGCTGATCAGGTTCACCGGACCCGAACTGTGGTGGTTGCTTCACGTTGCGCACTGGTCGGCGAATGTTCCGGGCGCGTCGCTCGCCGTCCCGTCAGGGCTGGTCGGTGTCGTCATCATCGCGGCAGCCGGGCTCGCGGTGGTGGTGCTGTGGCGCTGGCGCTGGACCCGGATGGGGGTATGGGCGGCGATCGTCGTCGGGTTGGCGTGGACGGTGTCGGTTCTGTCAGGCGGCCATGACACGATCGTCGGGTGACTGAGGATGCTGCACGTTTGCACCTGGTGCTCGGAGACGAAGAGCTGCTGGTCGAACGGGCGATAGCCGGCGTGCTCAAAGGTGCCCGCAAGCGAGCGGGCACCGAGGAGATCCCGGTCGACCGGTTGCGTGCCGGTGAGGTCAGCACCAGCGAGCTCGCCGAACTGCTCAGCCCGTCGTTGTTCGCCGACGAACGTGTGGTGGTGCTGGAGTCCGCGGCCGAGGCGGGCAAGGACGCGGTCGCGCTCATCTCCGATGTCGCCGCCGACCTGCCGTCAGGTACCGAGTTGATCGTGGTGCACTCGGGTGGTGGCCGCGCCAAGGCGCTGGCGGACAAGCTCAAAAGCCTTGGTGCACAGATCCATCCATGCGCACGGATCACGAAATTCGCCGAGCGTGCCGACTTCGTGCGCCGCGAGTTTCGCTCATTGAAGGTCAAAGTCGGCGACGACACCGTGACAGCGCTGCTGGATGCCGTCGGCTCCGACATCCGCGACCTGGCGTCAGTGTGCTCGCAGTTGGTCGCCGACACCGACGGCGAGGTCGACGCCGCGGCCGTACGTCGATACCACTCGGGAAAGGCCGAGGTGAAGGGCTTCGACATCGCGGACAAGGCGGTCGTCGGCGACGTCGCGGGCGCCGCCGAGGCGCTGCGCTGGGCGATGCTGGCCGGCGAACCCCAGGTGGTATTGGCCGACGCACTGGCCGAGGCCGTCCACACGATCGCCCGGGTAGCGCCGCTGTCCGGCGATCCCTACCGGCTGGCGTCGGAGCTGGGCATGCCGCCGTGGCGGGTGCAGAAGGCGCAGAAGCAGGCGAGACGGTGGTCTCGCGCCTCGGTCGCGGAGGCGATGCGCCTCGTCGCGGAGTTGAACGCCGACGTGAAGGGAGCCGCAGCGGACGCCGACTACGCGTTGGAGTCAGCGGTGCGAAAGGTCGCCGAGCTCGTCCAGGACTAGTTGCCCGAAATCAGACAGAAGCGGTCGGGCGGAATCAGATCTTGTTGAACGCGCGCGACAGCGCGGACTTGCGGTTGGCCGCCTGGTTCTTGTGGATCACGCCTTTACTGGCGGCCTTGTCGAGCTGACGGCTGGTCTTCAGCAGCAACTCGTTGGCCTTGTCCTTGTCCCCGGCCTCGACGGCCTCCCGGAATCCGCGGACAGCCGTGTGAAGAGACGACTTCACCGACTTGTTGCGCAGTCTGCGGCGCTCGTTCGTCTTGATGCGCTTTTCCTGCGACTTGATGTTGGCCACGCGTGTTTTCCTTCGTAAATCCAGGTTGGTTGAATGCAAAGACGTTATGGGCCCCCGACCTGCGGGCAGCGAGGGTTCAGATTACCAGCGCAGTGGGTAAATGCCCAAAGTGACGTCGCTGGCCTGCCGAAACGCCGCACTTGGTGCAGCATGTCAATGGTGAGTCTTCGAACACTTCCCGCCGACACCGCGCGATCGTCGCGAACCCGCTCGCCAAAGCCCCGACGCCACGACGGCGTTTTCGAGGGCTACAACAGCTTGGGCAGCTATTCGAAGGCGTTCGACGAGATGTTCGACGCCCAGGGCAACGTTCGTGGCCCCTACAAGGGCATCTTCGCCGAGCTGGAGCCGTCTGACGCCTCCGAGCTGGCGGCCCGCGCCGACGCCCTCGGGCGTGCCTTCATCGACCAGGGCATCACGTTCTCGCTGTCCGGTCAGGAGCGACCGTTTCCGCTGGATCTCGTCCCGCGGGTGATCTCGGCGGCGGAGTGGACCCGGCTCGAGAAGGGAATCACCCAACGGGTCAAGGCGCTCGAGGCCTATCTCGACGACATCTACGGTGAACAGGAAATCCTGCGCGACGGGGTCATTCCGCGCCGGCTGGTGACCTCATGCGAACACTTCCACCGTGAGGCGGTGGGCATCTCCCCGCCCAACGGCGTCCGCATCCACGTCGCGGGCATCGACCTCGTTCGCGACGCGCAGGGCGCCTTCCGCGTGCTGGAGGACAACCTGCGCTCACCGTCGGGCGTCTCGTACGTGATGGAGAACCGCCGCACGATGGCGCGGGTCTTCCCCAACCTGTTCGCCACTCACCGGGTGCGGGCCGTCGGCGACTATTCGTCGCACCTGTTGCGGGCACTGCGCAACGCGGCCGCCTCCAATGAGGCCGATCCGACCGTCGTGGTGCTGACGCCCGGCGTCTACAACTCGGCGTACTTCGAACATTCGCTGCTGGCCCGTCAGATGGGCGTCGAACTCGTCGAGGGTCGTGACCTGTTCTGCCGCGACAACACCGTCTACATGCGCACCACCGAGGGCGAGCGCCAGGTCGACGTCATCTACCGGCGCATCGACGACGACTTCCTCGATCCGATGCAGTTCAATCCCAACTCGGTACTCGGCGTCGCCGGTCTGCTCAATGCGGCGCGGGCGGGCAACGTCGTCATCTCGAGCGCGGTCGGCAACGGCGTCGGAGATGACAAGCTGGTCTACACCTACGTCCCGACGATCATCGAGTACTACCTGGGCGAAAAGCCGCTGCTGGCCAACGTCGACACCTTTCGGTGCTGGCTCGACGAGGAACGTGAGGAAGTCCTCGATCGAGTCGATGAACTGGTCATCAAACCGGTGGAGGGCTCGGGCGGCTACGGCATCGTGTTCGGCCCCGACGCATCGGAGAAGGAACTCGCTGCGATCAGCAAGAAGATTCGCAGCGACCCGCGCGGCTGGATCGCGCAGCCGGTGGTTCAGCTGTCCACAGTCCCGACCCAGATCGGCGACAGCCTGGCGCCCCGGCACGTCGACCTGCGTCCGTTCGCCGTCAACGACGGTGACGATGTCTGGGTGCTGCCCGGCGGCCTGACGCGAGTGGCCCTGCCCGAAGGGTCGCTGGTCGTCAACTCCAGCCAGGGAGGGGGATCCAAGGACACCTGGGTGCTGGCGTCGCGCACATCGGTCGCCGACCGCGAGCTCGCCGCGGCCGAAGTGGTGCGGTCGCTGCCGAAGGCGCCGAAGGCGCCGAAGAGCGATAACGGTTCCGAGAATTCGCAACAGCAGCAACAACAGCAGTCGCAGCCGTCGCGCGCCACGAACGGATATCAGGACCAGCAACAACAGCAACAACAGCAGCAAGCCCAAGGGAGCCAATGATGTTGGCTCGCAACGCTGAATCGCTGTATTGGATCGGCCGCTACGTCGAGCGGGCCGACGACACCGCCCGCATCCTCGACGTGACGGTCCACCAATTGCTCGAGGATTCCAGCGTCGACCCCGACCAGGCGTCACGGACCCTGCTGCGCGTGCTCGGCATCGAGCCGCCTGAGGAGTCGCTGGACGTGTGGTCGTTGACCGACGTCGTCGCCTTCGGCAGGGACTCGCACGGCGCGTGTTCGATCGTCGAGGCCATCTCGGCCGCGCGCGAGAATGCCCGTGGTGCTCGCGAGGTCACCTCAACGGAGATATGGGAATGCCTCAACACGACCTACAACGCACTCGCTGAACGTGAGCGCGCAGCGAAACGTCTTGGGCCACATGAGTTCCTGTCATTTGTCGAGGGCCGCGCGGCAATGTTCGCGGGTTTGGCGGATTCGACGTTGAGCCGCGACGACGGCTACCGCTTCATGGTCCTGGGCCGCGCGATCGAACGGGTCGACATGACCGTCCGGCTGCTGCTGGCCCGTGTCGGCGACAGTGCGTCGTCACCGGCGTGGGTGACGGTGCTGCGTTCGGCGGGCGCGCACGACACATATCTGCGCACCTATCGTGGCGTGCTGGATGCGGCCCGTGTCGTCGAGTTCATGCTGCTGGACCGGCTTTTCCCACGATCGGTCATGTATTCGCTGCGACTGGCCGAACACAGCCTCGACGAACTGCGTCACCGCGCACTAAATCGCGTCGGTGCCACCGCGGAAACCCAACGGCTGCTGGGCCGCGCGCGCAGCGAGCTGGAGTTCCTGCGCCCCGGAGTGCTGCTGGATTCACTCGAGGAGCGCCTCGCCGGATTGCAGAAGGTCTGCGCCGACGTCGGAGAAGCGTTGGCGTTGGAGTACTTCCACTCAGCGCCGTGGGTCGCATGGACGGACGCGGGTCGTAACGGCTCTCTGGTCATCGAGGAAGGCGAAGTCTGATGTGGCGGCTGAGGGTGGTTCATTCCACCGGCTACGCCTACAAGTCACCGGTGACTGCCTCGTTCAACGAGGCCAGGCTGACTCCACGCTCGGACGCCCGGCAGAACGTCATCCTGAACCGTGTCGAAACCGTGCCCGCGACAAGGTCATACCGCTACGTCGACTATTGGGGCACGGCGGTGACGGCGTTCGACCTGCACGCGCCCCACACCGAACTGGAGGTGACCTCGTCGTCGGTGGTGGAGACCAACCGCGGCGCCATGCCGAAAGACGATGCCAGCTGGGAGGATCTGAGTTCAGCCGCGGCGATCGACCGGTTCGACGAAGTGCTCGGCCCCACGCATTACACACCGCAGAGCAAGCGAATTGCGCGGGTGGGGCAGCGCATCATCAAGGACCACGACCCGCGGGAAGCCGTTGTCGCGGCCGCCAACTGGGTGCACAGTGAACTCGAGTACGTCCCCGGGACCACCGGTGTGCATTCGTCCGGGCTGGACGCACACCGCGAAGGCAAGGGGGTCTGCCAAGACTTCGCCCACCTGACGCTGATCCTGCTGCGCAGCATGGGGATTCCCGCCCGCTACGTGTCCGGGTATCTGCATCCGAACAAGAAGGCCAAGATCGACGACACCATCGACGGGCAGAGCCACGCGTGGGTGCAGGCGTGGACCGGTGGTTGGTGGAACTACGACCCCACGAACGACGCCGAGATCAACGAGCAGTACATCAGTGTCGGTGTCGGCCGAGACTATTCGGATGTCAGCCCGCTCAAGGGCATCTACTCCGGCGAAGGCTCGACCGACCTCGACGTCGTCGTAGAGATCACCCGGCTGGCGTAGGGTTACGCCCCGAGGGTGGCCTGGATGTCGCCCTTCATCGCATTGAGCTGCGAACCCCAGTACGCCCAGTCATGGATGCCGGTCGCGGGGAAATTGAAGGTGCCGTTACTGCCGCCTGCGGCCACGTACTGCTGCTGGAAATTCTTGTTGCTGTCCAGCGTGATGCTCTCGAGGACCTGACCTGGCAGACCGGTGTCACCCAGGTCGCCGGGTCGACCGCTGCCGCAGTACACCCAGATCCGGGTGCCGTTGCTGACCAGCCGGCTGACGTTGACCGTCGGGTCGTTGCGCTGCCACGCCGGCCCGCCGCCGGGTCCCCACATCGCGTTCGCGTCGAACCCACCGGCGTCACGCATGGAGACGCCGACCAGCGTCGGCCAAATACCATCCGAGAGGTTCAGGAAGCCGGAAAGCGACGCGGCGTAGACGAACTGTCCGGGGTGGTATGAGGCCAGGATCAACGCCGAGCTGCCCGACATGGACAGTCCCACCACGGCGTTGCCGGTGGGGGAGATGCCCTTGTTGGCGGACAGGTAGGCGGGCAGCTCCGAGGTCAGGAACGTCTCCCACTGGTAGTTGTAGGTGGTGCCGTTGCCGACGGCCGGACCCTGCCAGTTGGTGTAGAAGCTCGACATTCCGCCGACGGGCATCACGACGGACAACCCGGACTGGTAGTAGTTCTCGAACGCGGCGGTCTCGATGTCCCAGCCGTTGTTGTCATCGCGGGCACGAAGACCGTCGAGAAGGTACACGGCGTGCGTGCCGCCGCCTTGGAATCTCACGGGAATGTCGCGGCCCATCGCGGCGGACGGCACCATCAGCGTCTCGACGGGAAGTCCGGGCCGGGAGTAGGCGGAGGCCGATCCCGTTCCGCCTGCGACCGCGATCAAACCTGGCAGGACAAGGGCGGCCATTGCGGCTGCACAGAATCTGCGCGCCATTCTGCTCACTGATGTCATGTGTATCGCACATCTTTCGGGTAATGCCGCAGTACTTGCGGTCTTCGATTTCCGAGCTACGGGCCGGCGTTCCCGACGTTGCCGGTTCAGGTGCTTCTGCTTCACACCTGCCGCAGAGGTCAGCGCTGACCAACAGCGCCGCCATTCAATTCGTCGGCAGCCGGCAACGCCACGTTACAAACGCCGGCGTTGTCGCGCCGGAATCGTCACTGTTCGGTCATGAACCTGCGGGCTTGGCGCAGACGCCGGGGTGGACCTCGACGCGATGCAGGTCGTCGCCCACCTCGATCTGGCGATCGAACGCGGTCGCCGCCAATGCACGCCATTCGTCTTCGGCGCCGGGAGCGATCGCGGGCACATAGTGGGTGAGGATGAGAATGCCCACACCGGCTCGCGTCGCAGTCTCCGCGGCCTGCTCGACAGAGGAGTGGTAGTCGCAGATATCCCTGATGCGCTGCATCGGCATGGCGTCGATCAGGTCCTTGCGAATCACTGTGTGCACCAACGCGCCAGCGCCGGATGCCAGAGCATCGAGGCTCTCACACGGCACGGTATCGCCGGCCAGTACGACCGAGGCCCCGGCATGCTCGATACGAAAGCCGATGGTGGGCGCCACCGGGCGGTGGTCGGTCGGTGCGACGCGAATCTGCACACCGTCGCGATCCCACACCGGGCCGTCGGTGTACTCGAAGACCTCTACCGGCGGCGGCGAGTTCAGGTCCGCGTGGTGAGCGATGCGGTACCCGATGTCGAACCCGAACGCCTTGAGTGTGTTCTCGACCACCTCGGCGGTGCCGGGGGGACCGATGATGGGCAGCGGTGCGGGATCGGGGGTGAACGTGGACACCCAGCGGGTGATGATCACGTCGCCCAGATCGGCGATGTGGTCGCTGTGCAAGTGGGTCAGCAGCAGCGCCGTCAACGCATTGGCTCCGGTGCCCGCGCCGGTGAGCCGCTGCTGGACGCCGCGGCCGCAGTCGATCAGGAACGTCTGACCGCCCGCTCGCACAAGCGTCGACGGGCCCGCGCGGTTCGCGTCGGGGATGGGGCTTCCGGTGCCGAGCAGTGTCACCTCGATCATGGGGCTAGGTATACCCGCCGAGCCGGATCGATGGGCGTTATTCGCGGCCCGCGGACACCCAGCCGAGGTTTCCGAAGCGGTGCCCCGCGACCGCAGCCGCCGCAGCATTTAGTGCGTCGAGCTGTTGCGCCGTCAGCGTCACCGACAGCGAGCCGAGGTTCTCTTCGACGCGAGCCGCCCGACGGGTGCCCGGGATCGGCACCGCCGCCACACCGAGCGTCTGCGCGCGATACCGCAGCCACGCCAGCGCTACCTGCGCGGGCGTCGCGCCCTGTTGTGCGGCGACACCTTTGACGAGTTCCACAACCGCCAGATTCGCGTCCAGCGCACCGTCGCCGAAACGCGGCATGGTGCGCCGGAAATCCCCGGACGGCAGGTCGTCGCTAGACGTGATCGTGCCGGTCAGGAAGCCGCGGCCGAGCGGCGAGTAGGGGACGAATCCGACACCGAGTTCGGCGGCGGTCGGGACGACGTTGGCTTCGACGTCGCGGCTCCAGATCGACCATTCGCTCTGTACCGCCGCTATCGGGTGCACGGCCACCGCAGCCCGCAGCTCGTCGGCCGTGACCTCCGAGAGCCCAAGGTGCCGAACCTTGCCCGCCGCCACCAGCTCGGCCATGGCGCCCACTGTTTCTTCGATCGGCACGCTCGTATCGCGCCGGTGCATGTAGTAGAGGTCGACCGCGTCGGTCTGCAGCCGCTGCAGGCTCTCGTCAATGCACGCGCGGACGTACGCGGCATCTCCGCGTGCCGCGAGTTCTCGCGTCGCGCGATTGGCCGGATTGCCGGTGATGCCGAACTTCGTTGCCAGGGTGACCTCGTCGCGACGGTCGGCCAGTAGCTGGGCGATCAGCCGCTCGTTTTCCCCGCCGCCGTAGATATTCGCGGTGTCGATGAAGGTCACGCCCAGGTCGATACAGCGATGCAGGGTGGCCAGCGACTCGGTGTCGTCGACCTCGCCGTACACCGGAGTCAGCGCCATTGCGCCGAAACCGATTGCGCTGACCGATAGTTCGTCGCCCAGCGCAACACTGGGCACAGGGTTCTGTGCTGCCATGGTCGTTCCTTTCGCGTCGACTTCGAAAGTCAAAGGAGTCCAGCGGCGCCTACTACGGTTCTATTCCTCGGAAGGACACTTTGGGACACCTATGCCAAAACCTTTCGCGCGGCGCGAGTCGGACCTAGCCTGAAGTGAGCCAGGTCACGAGCGGAGGCAACGATGCGGATCGCGGACGTATTGCGGAACAAGGGCGCGTCGGTGGCGACTATCACCCCGGAGACCTCGGTATCCGGGCTGCTCACCGAACTCTCCGTGCACAACATCGGCGCGATGGTGGTGGTCTCGCCCGACGGCGTGATCGGCATCGTCTCTGAGCGCGACGTCGTCCGCGCCTTGCAGCAGCGCGGTGCTGACCTGCTGCGGGCGCCGGTATCGGAGATCATGACGACGTTCGTCGCCACCTGCACCCCGACCGATTCTGTCGACAGTCTGAGCATGCTGATGACCACCAAGCGGGTCCGCCACATCCCGGTGATGGAAAACGGCAGGCTCACCGGAATCGTCAGCATCGGTGACGTCGTCAAGACACGCATGGAAGAGCTCGAAGCGCAGCAGGAGCAGCTGCAGGCTTACATCACACGTGGCTGAGCTCGAGGTCGAGGCCGCGCAGCGGCGCGACACACGACAGATCGGCACGGTGCTCGCCCGCGCGTTCTACGACGACCCGGTGAATTCATGGATGCTGCCGGACGACCGGACCCGGCTCAAGGCACTGACCCGGGCCTTCACCGGATTGGCACGACATCATTTCCTGCCGCGAGCAGGATCGGAGATCGCGCGGCGCGACGGCATCGTCGGCGCCGCCACGCTGTGGGATCCGCCGGGTCAGCGCAAGGCCGGCAGGTTCGAAGAGCTCGCGATGATGCCGACGATGCTGTGGGCTTTCCGCTCGCGGGTACCGGCGACCATGCGGGTGATGGAACTCATGGAAAAGCACCATCCGGAGGAACCGCACTGGTATCTGATGCTGATCGGCAGCGACCCATCAGTGCGCGGGGCGGGCTTCGGCCAGGCGCTGATGCGGTCGCGGCTCGACCGCTGCGATGCCGAGCGTGTGCCCGCGTATCTGGAGAACAGCAACCCGAAGAACGAGGCGTATTACCTCCGGTTCGGCTTCGAGGTGATCGGCGAGATCAAGCTGCCCGACGGGGGACCGTCGATGTGGCCTATGTGGCGGGATCCGCGCTAGCTCCAGGAGTATTCGGCGCGTAGTCGTGCGGCGACGACCTCGAACTTCTCCCGCGCCAGGATGGCGCCCTCGCGGCGGATGCCCTCTTCCGGCACGTCGAGCACGCGGTCCAGCCGCACCCAGCTCGCCCTGCTCTCGTAATCCCAGGTGCCGGTGCCGATGCCGACCCAATTGGGGTCCTCGCGGTGATGGTCCTGGCTGGAGAGCATCAGGCCGAGCAGCACGGCCTGATCACGCCCGACAATGAGCACCGGTCGGTCCTTACCCTTCGTCGGATCGTCTTCGTAGACCACCCAGGTCCACACGATCTCTCCGGGATCGGCCTGGCCGTCGAGGTCGGGCGCGTAGGACAGCTTGCGGGCCCGGTGCGCGGTCGGGACGAAGTTCTGGCTTATTGGACGGCCCGCGGTGATCGCGCGGGGCTCCTCGGCGGGCGCGCCGACGATGGCGTCGAAACCGAGCTTGATGCCGTACTGAAGACTGCGCGCGACGGTCTCGGGTTGCAGCTGGTGGCGGATGAACTTCGGCGCCTCGTTGAACACCAGGTTCTCCGCAAAGCGCTGGAAGGTTTTCCACGGCGGAGCCATATCGACGAGCTTAAGGGAAGGCCCGTTCCCGCGATTGTGTCGGCGGGGGCCCCGCTAGATACCCTGGTAGCGCACCATCCGACCCGGCTCAGGAGATTCCCATCAGCAGTTTGGCCGACAAGACCTTCACCGCGCCGGCGCAGATTCGGAACTTCTGCATCATCGCCCATATCGACCACGGCAAGTCGACGCTGGCCGACCGGATGCTGCAGCTGACCGGCGTGGTCGCCGATCGCGATATGCGCGCCCAGTACCTGGACCGGATGGATATCGAGCGCGAGCGCGGCATCACGATCAAGGCGCAGAATGTCCGGCTGCCGTGGAACGTCGACGGTTCCGATTACGTGCTGCACCTCATCGACACCCCGGGTCACGTCGACTTCACCTACGAGGTGTCCCGGGCGCTGGAGGCATGCGAGGGCGCGGTGCTGCTGGTCGACGCCGCTCAGGGCATCGAGGCCCAGACGCTCGCGAACCTCTATCTGGCGCTGGACCGCGATCTGCACATCATCCCGGTGCTCAACAAAATCGACTTGCCCGCCGCCGATCCGGACCGCTACGCCGCCGAGATCGCCCACATCATCGGTTGTGAACCCACCGACGTGCTGCGCGTGTCGGGCAAGACGGGCGACGGCGTCTCGGAACTGCTCGATCACGTCGTGCGCGAGGTACCGCCGCCGACGGGCGACGCCGACGCCCCGGCCCGCGCCATGATCTTCGACTCGGTCTACGACACCTACCGCGGTGTGGTGACCTACGTGCGGGTGGTCGACGGCAAGATCGTCCCGCGCGAGCGCATCAAGATGATGTCCACCGGCACCACTCACGAACTACTAGAAGTAGGCATCGTCTCGCCCGAACCCAAGGCGTCCGACGGCTTGGGCGTCGGCGAGGTCGGCTACCTGATCACCGGCGTGAAGGACGTGCGCCAGTCCAAGGTCGGCGACACCGTGACGAGCGCGAAGCACGGCGCGACCGATCCGCTGACCGGGTATCGCGAGCCGCGGCCGATGGTCTACTCCGGGCTCTATCCCGTGGACGGTTCCGACTACCCGGATCTGCGCGATGCGCTGGAGCGGTTGCAGCTCAACGACGCCGCGCTGTCGTGGGAGCCGGAGACCTCCGTTGCGCTCGGATTCGGGTTCCGCTGCGGCTTTCTCGGTCTGTTGCACATGGAGATCACCCGGGAGCGTCTCGAGCGCGAGTTTGATCTCGATTTGATATCGACGTCGCCCAACGTCGTGTATCGCGTTGTGCAGGAAGACGGCAGCGAAATCATCGTCACCAACCCGTCGGACTGGCCCGAAGGCAAAGTCCGCACGGTGTACGAACCCGTGGTGAAGACGACGATCATTGCGCCAAGCGAATTCATCGGGACGATCATGGAGCTGTGCCAGTCGCGGCGCGGCGAACTCGGCGGCATGGATTACCTGTCGCCGGAGCGGGTCGAGCTGCGCTACACAATGCCGTTGGGGGAGATCATCTTTGACTTCTTCGACATGCTGAAGTCGCGCACCCGCGGCTACGCCAGCCTCGATTACGAGGAGGCCGGCGAGCAGGAAGCGGATCTCGTGAAGGTCGACATTTTGTTGCAGGGCGAGGCGGTGGACGCCTTCAGCGCGATCGTGCACAAGGACGCGGCGTTCGCCTACGGCAACAAGATGACGACCAAACTCAGGGAGCTGATTCCGCGTCAGCAGTTCGAAGTTCCGGTGCAGGCGGCGATAGGTTCGAAAATCATTGCTCGCGAAAACATCCGCGCGATCCGCAAAGACGTGCTATCGAAGTGCTACGGCGGTGACATCACACGTAAGCGCAAGCTGCTCGAGAAACAAAAAGAGGGCAAGAAGCGAATGAAGACCATAGGTCGGGTCGAGGTGCCTCAGGAGGCATTCGTCGCGGCGCTGTCCACCGACGCCCCGGCCGACAAGACCAAGAAGTAGGTTCCACCAGACGATGATGCGCTCAACGACTTGCACGGCGGTCGCGTTGAGCGCGTGCGTCCTGCTGGCCGCGTGTGGCGCCCCTGTCCAGGACGCCCGGCCGACGGTCCGCATCGCCGAAGCCGTCCAGCCTTCGCCTGCCCGCGCGCTCGACCGGATTCTGCCCACGTCCGAGGAGTTGTCCGCCCTCGGACCCAACGGCATGATGGGCCAGCGCGTCCACGGCGGCCCGAACATGCTCCTGGCCAGCATCGGCGAAGCTGACGCCACACCAGCCGACTGCGTCAGCCCGACCTATCGGCTGCAGCGGGTGGTCTACGACACCGCTCCGGTGCAATCGGTCGCCAGCCAGTCGTGGACAGGCGGATCGTTTGACGCACCCCCGGTGTCGGGGTTCTTCGGCGTGGTGCAGTTCTCCTCTGAGGCCGACGCGCGGGCGTTCTTCGCCGACGCGGCCGAGAAGTGGCACCGGTGCAACGGGCAGGCGCTGGTACTGAACCAGCCCGACCACGGTGCGCAACGTACGAGCAGGATCACCGACGTGACCGTCGACGGCCGGATGGTTTCGGCGATGGTGATGCAGGATTCCGGTTCGATGTCGCAGCGCGCGCTCGGGGTGGCGGCGGATTGTGTTGTGGACGTAGAGGTTTCCGATATGAACGGGTTGGGCGGCCCGCACGCGGCCGCGACCGTGGCCCGCCTGATGCTGGAGAAGGTCGCCAGCGCGTAGACACCGGAATTCGCGGGTGGTGCACGCATTCGCCGTCAGTCGGTCACAATAACGCGGTGACCTACATCGGTACGGCCAAGCGGAGAAACGCCGCCGCGGCCGTGATCGCGGCATCCGTCCTGCTCACCGGCTGCGTGAGCACCGTGACGGGTACCGCGATACGTCCACCGAACGCGGGAATCAGCGACGTGCCACCGCTGGACGAGTCGCAACTCGACGACCTGGTGCTCTCGATCGGGGAGATCAACGCGATCATGGGCTCGTCCGCCATGGAGGTCACCAGCGAGCTGGACGAGATGACCGACCATTCCGACGCGGTTTCCGACGCGGAATGCCTCGGTGCGATCTACGGGGCCGAGGAGCCCGTGTACGCGGGCAGCGGCTGGACCGCAGTACTGGACCAGATTTCGCGCGAAGAAGGCGACGACAACGAGCACTGGGTCGAGCAGACGGTGGTGCTTTATCCGTCAGCCGACAAGGCGCAGGATTTCTTCGAGAAGTCCAAAACGCAGTGGGAGAGTTGCAACGACGCCACCGTTTCGGTCGGCGAGGGCGGCGACGCATATGACTGGGATATCGAGAATTTCAATGCGGAAGACGCCATGGTCACCCAGGTGACGACGCAACGGGACGCCGCCGGATGGGCATGCCAGCATGCGCTTTCACCGGTCTCGAACATCACGGTCGAGGTGTGGGCGTGCAGCTACTCACCGGAGGACGAGGCCGCGACCATCGTCAACGACATCGTCGCCAACGCCGCTGAGAAGTAACGGCCGGCAGATCGACGCAACGTGATTCGACGGTCTAGGACGGCGCGTTGGCAGGCACGAAAACCCCTGAGCTGTCGGCCTCCTCCTCGGCGCGGATCACGTGCACCACAGCGTTGATCAGCGCCAGGTGGGTGAAGGCCTGCGGGAAGTTGCCGAGATGACGGCCGGTGCGAGGCTCGATCTCCTCGGCATAGAGGTGCAGCGGGCTGGCGAAGGACAGCAGCCGTTCGCACAGGTGCTTGGCGCGATGGATCTCGCCGATCTCGACGAGCGCGGACACCAGCCAGAACGAGCAGATCGTGAATGTGCCTTCCTCACCGGACAATCCGTCGTCAGTTTCCTCGACGCGGTACCGCAGCACCAGACCGTCCGAGGTGAGTTCGTCGGCGATCGCCAAAACGGTTGCGCGCACGCGGGGATCGTCGGCGGGCAGGAACCGGGTCAGCACCGCCAGCAGCAGTGAAGCATCCAGCGCATCGTCGCCGTAGCGCTGGGTGAGCACGCCGCGCGAGTCCACGCCCTTCTTGAGGATGTCGGCCTTGATCTCCTCGGCGATCACGCGCCATTGCTGCGCGTAGGACTTCTCGCCCTGCAACTCCGCGAGTTTGGAGCCTCGGTCCAGTGCGACCCAGCACATGATCTTGCTGGACGTGAAGTGCTGCGGCTCGCCGCGCACCTCCCAGATTCCGCGGTCCGGTTCCTTCCAGTGCTTGATTGCTTCCTCGACCTGTTGCTTGAGCACCGGCCAGAGCGTGTCGGAGATCTGCTCACGCGACTTGGCATGCAGATACACCGAATCGAGCATCGTGCCCCAGATGTCGTGCTGCATCTGGTTGTAGGCGCCGTTGCCGATCCGCACCGGGCGGGCGTTGTCGTAGCCGGTCAGGTGGTGAAGCTCCTCCTCGACGAGGCTGCGTTCACCGCCGACCGCGTACATCACCTGAAGTGGGTGGCGCTCACCGTTGTTGGCGCCGGACACGTCGGCGATGAACGCGAAGAAGTCATCAGCCTCACGGTCCAGACCCAACGTGTAAAGACCCCACAGCGCGAACGTCGAGTCACGCACCCAGGCGTAGCGATAGTCCCAGTTACGTTCGCCCTGAGGGGTTTCCGGCAGCGACGTGGTAGGCGCGGCGAGCAGGGCGCCGGTCGGCGAATATGTGAGGCCCTTGAGCGTGAGGGCGCTGCGCTGTAAGTAGGCGCGCCACGGATGATCCGGGAATTCACCGATATTGATCCACTGCCGCCAGCACTCGCTGGTCTGCCACATCTTGTCGGCAGCTTCGTCGTAGGTCTGCGGCGCCGGATGCTTGGACCAACTCAACGCGACATAGGCGTTGTCACCCTCCTTCATCCGGGTGCGCGCACGCGCCTCGTGACCCTCCAGACCCAACCGAAGGTTGGTCGTCAGCCGCATCGTCGGGTGGGCGTCAGGATCGCGGCTGGCGCGGGCTATCGCCTCGCCGTAGGCCTGGGCCGAGTACTCCCATGTCGCGGCGACCCGGTGGTAATCGAACGCAGGCTCGCAGTTCATCACCAGCTCGACGGTGCCGCTCACACATCGCACGGTGCGCAGCAGAATGTGCTCGGCGTCCCAGTCCATCGGGGTGCGACGGTGGGTCCGCGACCGGGTCTCGAGGTCGTGCCAAGGACCCATCACGAGCGCGTCGCGCACGATCACCCAGCCGGTGTGGGTCTGCCAGGTGGTTTCCAGAATCAGGCTGCCGGGCAGGTAGCGGCGTGCGGCAGGCACCGATACCCCGTACGGCGCGAGGCGGAAATGGCCGGCACGACGGTCCAGGATGGCGCCGAACACGCTGGGGGAGTCGGGGCGCGGGACACACAACCACTCGACAGACCCCGCCGAGGAGATCAGGCAGGTGGTTTCACAGTCCGACAGGAACGCGTAGTCGGCGATGGGCGGGAACGGATTCCGCAAGGACCCGCCGGCGGTGTACGGCACCGGGGCCGTCACCGACAACGGGGCGTCGTAATCGATGTCCTTCGATGGTCCACCGGAGGCGGCGGCGTCTTGCAGAACCATCCCGACATCATCGACTGCCGACCTGCCTGGCGTCCACTTATCGCCTGCGTGTCCTGCGGCGGCGTGCTCAGCGCCGAGCAAACTCCGGCACGTGTTCGGGCAGGGGCCCGATGGCGATCCCGTACCCGGCCACAGTGCGCAGCGCGCGGACCCGCGCCGCGATACGGACCAGCAGCGGCGCGTTGGCCGGCCCCGTCGAGGTCACAGCCACCGCGATGACGCGGTTGTGCACGACGCGTTGCACCGACTGTATGAGCGCCGCCGGCAGCCAGCGCCGAGCCTGGACACGGGCCAAGGTCCTGGTCGAGACGGTGCCTTCCCGCAGCGGACTCGCCAGCATCCCCGCCGCCGCGACGGCATCTGCCACCGCAAGGTTGATCCCCACTCCACCGACGGGGGACATGGCGTGCGCGGCGTCGCCGATCAGCAACAGGCCGTCGCAATACCAACGCCGTAGCCGGTTGAGCTGTACGTCGAGCAGCTTGACGTCGTCGAACGACGTCAACGAGGCGACGTGGTCGGCCAGCCACGGGACGAGGCCCACCACGCCTCGGTGTAGTGCCTCGATGCCCTGCGCGCGAAGTTCGGCATCCCGGCCCTTGGGGATCACGTAGGCGCACTGGTAGTAATCGCCGCGATCGATCACGATCTGCGCCGCCCCGGCGCCGAGGACACCGGCCAGGCCGGGCGGATCGCCGGCCGCACGGGGGAGCCTGAACCACCACACGTCCATCGGCGCCCCGAAGCTTCGGGGCCGCAGACCCATCGCCGCGCGCAGCGTCGACGAGCGCCCGTCGCACGCCACCGTCAGAGCGGCACTCATCTCGCGTGCCTCGCCGTCAGCGCCGCGGTAGCGCACCCCGACCACCTTCCCGCCGCTGAGAATCGGCCCGAGCACCTCGGTGCTGCGAAGCAGGCGAAACGTCGGCTCCTTCTCCGCGGCGGCCGCCAGCAACTCCAAGAAATCCCACTGGGGTACGAGCGCAATATGCTTGTGCGGACCGGGAATTCGGCCCAGATCGATGCCCACCTCGGTGCCCTGGACGCTCATGGTCAGGGTGTCGATCTCACGGTGCGGAACTTGCGCGAACTCGGATGTCAGTCCCAGTTCGTCAAGCAGGCGCAGGGTACTGGCGTGCACGGTGTCGCCGCGGAAGTCGCGCAGAAAATCGGCGTGCTTCTCCATGACCGTGACGTTCACGCCCGCACGGGCGAGCAGGAGTCCGAGCATGATGCCCGCGGGACCGCCACCGGCGACGATGCATGTGGTTTCTGTTTTCTCGCCCGGCACGACGTCATTTTCGCATCGAATAGTCTGGCCGCATGGGCGGCTTCCTGAGTTGGTGGGACGGTGTGGAGCTGTGGCTCTCCGGACTGCCGTTCGTCGCTCAAACCGCGGTGGTGATGCCGGTCGTTCTGGCCCTGGCCTACGGGGTCGCCGTGGTGCTCGACGGAGCACTGGGGAACGGGATACGGGTCTTGCGCCGGGTCAAGCACGACGACGAGGACGTGGACCAGCGATGAGAGGTGGCATGCCTAGGTCACGGGTGACGTTGGTGTTGGTCATCCTCATGGTGCTGGTCGTCGTCATGTGGTGGCTGACGCGCTAGCGGGCAAACGCGAGCGGAGAACCTGGGAAGGCTCTGTTATTGTTCGCGCCATGCGTACGGCATCCGGCAACAAGAGTGGTCATATCCTGGCCCTCATTGCCGTGGGTTTCACCGCCGTTGCTGATGTCTGTTGTTGTCGCTGACTCCACACCCGTCCCGCGGTCTGGTGTCGGTAGCGGCTGAACAGTGCCGACATACTGATGCATAACCTTGCTGTCGTGACGGGATCACCACGTAACTCCCGCAACGAAAGGTCATCATGGTCAACATTCGCAAGACGTGGCGCACCGCCGCGGTCGTGGCAGCCACCGCGATGGTGCTCAGCGCGTGCGGCGGAGGAGCCAGCGACGTCCCCGGAGGCGAAGAGGCGACCGGCGGCGATGGGACGACGCTGACTGTGGTCGCTTACGCGGTCCCAGAGCCGGGCTGGAGCAAAATCGTTCCTGCTTTTGCGGCCACCCAGGAGGGTACGGACACCGCCGTGACCGTGTCCTACGGCGCCTCGGGTGACCAGTCACGCGCCGTAGCCGACGGTAAGCCTGCGGACCTGGTGAATTTCTCTGTCGAGCCCGACGTCGAACGCCTCGTCAGGGCCGGGAAGGTCGCCGAGGACTGGAACGCCGACGCCACCCAGGGCATCCCGTTCGGTTCGGTCGTCTCGCTCGTCGTGCGCAAGGGCAACCCGAGGAACATCAAGGACTGGGACGACCTGCTGCAGCCGGGGCTCGAGGTCGTCAGCCCGAGCCCGATGAGTTCGGGGTCTGCCAAGTGGAATCTGCTGGCGCCGTACGCCGCCAAGAGCAACGGCGGCCAGGATCAGCAGGCGGGGCTCGACTTCGTCAACAAGTTGGTCACCGAGCACATCCGGACGAGGCCTTCGTCGGGTCGGGAGGCTACCGATCTGTTCCTGCAGGGCACTGGTGATGTGCTACTGAGCTACGAGAACGAGGCGATCAACATCGAGCGCCAGGGTAAGCCGGTCGAACACGTCAACCCGCCGCAGACCTTCAAGATCGAGAACCCGGTCGCGGTGGTCACCTCCAGCGCGCATCAGGAGCAGGCCAACGCGCTGAAGAACTTCCTCTACACCCCTGAGGGCCAGAAGATCTGGGCCCAGGCCGGCTTCCGGCCGGTCGACCCCGCGGTCGCCGAGGAGTTCTCGACCGACTTCCCGACTCCGGAGAAGCTGTGGACGATCGCGGATCTGGGCGGCTGGAGTGAGGTCGATCCCGCGTTGTTCGACAAGGACAATGGGTCGATCACCAAGATCTACAAGCAGGCGACGGGATGACAGCTGCCCTTGACGACGAGGCGACCCGGCCGAAATCCACCGGAAACGGTGGAGCCGGGCCGCCTCGCGGCATCTTCACGAAGCGCTACGGCAGCACGCGGCTGCGCGTCGGTGTCGCGACGACATGGCTGTCGGTCATTGTGCTGCTGCCGCTCGCCGCGATCGTGTGGCAGTCCGCAGGCGGCGGCTGGACCGCGTTCTGGCAGGCGATCACCTCCAACGGCGCGCTCGAGTCGTTCCGTGTCACGTTGACGGTGTCGGTGGCGGTTTCGGTGGTCAACCTGTTCTTCGGGTTGATCGTCGCGTGGGTGCTGACACGCGACGACTTCCCCGGAAAGCGCTACGTCGACGCGATCATCGACCTGCCGTTCGCGCTGCCGACCATCGTCGCCAGCCTCGTGATGCTGGCCCTGTACGGCCCCAACAGTCCGGTTGGCATCTCGCTCCAGCAGACCATCTGGGGCATCGGCATCGCGCTGGCGTTCGTCACGTTGCCGTTCGTCGTTCGTTCGGTGCAACCGGTGCTTCTGGAACTGGACCGGGAGGTCGAGGAGGCGGCGGCGTCGTTGGGTGCCGACAACTTCACCATCTTCCGGCTGGTGATCCTGCCCGCGTTGTTGCCGTCGCTGTTGTCCGGAGCGGGCCTGGCGTTCTCCCGCGCGATCGGCGAGTACGGTTCCGTGGTGCTCATCGGCGGTGCGGTTCCGGGTGAGACAGAGGTTTCTTCCCAGTACATCCGCCAGCTCATCGAGTTCGACGACCGCACCGGTGCCGCAGCGGTATCCATTGTGCTGCTCGTCATCTCGTTCGTCGTCCTCTTCATTCTGCGCACCATCGGATCGCGGGCGGCGAAGCGGGAGGAGCTGGCCGCATGATCCTGTCCCGCACCACGCGGTACCTGCTCCGATTCCTGGCGCTCGGGTACGTCGTGGTCCTGCTTGTCGTGCCGGTAGGACTGATCCTGTGGCGGACGTTCGAGCCGGGAGTCGGCGCCTTCTTCGAGTCGATCACCACCCCGGCGGCTATTTCCGCACTGCAGTTGTCTTTGATCGTGGTCGCGATCGTGGTGCCGCTCAACGTCGTCTTCGGGGTGCCGACCGCGCTGGTGTTGGCGCGCAACAAGTTCCGCGGCAAGAGCGTGCTGCAGGCGGTCATCGATCTGCCGTTTGCGGTGTCACCCGTGGTGGTCGGCGTTGCGCTCATCCTGCTGTGGGGATCGACCGGTGTGTTCGGCTTTCTCGAGAACGACTTCGGCATCAAGATCATTTTCGGTTTCGCCGGGATCGTGCTCGCCAGCATTTTCGTGACGATCCCGTATGTCATCCGTGAGGTCGAACCGGTGCTGCACGAGTTGGGTACCGACCAGGAGGAAGCCGCGTCGACGCTGGGTTCCAGTGGGTGGCAGACGTTCTGGCGGATCACCCTGCCGTCGATCAAGTGGGGTCTGATGTACGGCGTCGTGCTGACCGTCGCACGCACGCTCGGGGAATACGGCGCGGTGGTCATGGTGTCGTCGAACCTGCCCGGCATTTCGCAGACGCTGACCCTGCTGGTATCCGATCGCCATGCCCGCGGCGCGGAGTACGGGGCGTACGCCATCTCGACACTGCTCATGGCGGTGGCCATCGTCGTGCTGATCGCCCAGGTGATCCTCGACGCCCGCCGCGAGAAGACAAGCAAATAGGCCCGAGGAGACGTTGACATGACTAACGCGATCACCGTGCGGGGCGCCAATAAGCGCTACGGCGACTTCGCAGCGCTGGACAACGTCGACTTCGAGGTGCCGTCGGGCTCGCTGACCGCGTTGCTCGGCCCCAGCGGCTCGGGCAAATCGACACTGCTGCGTGCCATCGCCGGCCTGGATCTGCCCGACACCGGCACGATCATCATCAATGGCCGCGACGTGACGGCGGTTCCTCCGCAACGGCGAGGTATCGGCTTCGTGTTCCAGCACTATGCCGCCTTCAAGCACCTCACAGTGCGGGACAATGTCGCGTTCGGGTTGAAGATCAGGAAGCGGTCGAAGGCCGAGATCAAAGAGAAGGTGGACAATCTTCTCGAGGTCGTTGGGCTCGCCGGATTCCAGACTCGCTATCCGAACCAGCTTTCCGGTGGGCAGCGCCAGCGCATGGCGTTGGCGCGCGCGCTGGCCGTCGACCCGCAGGTATTGCTGCTCGACGAGCCGTTCGGCGCGCTGGATGCCAAGGTGCGCGAAGACCTGCGCGCATGGCTGCGCCGCCTGCACGACGAGGTGCACGTCACGACTGTGCTGGTCACTCACGACCAATCCGAGGCACTGGACGTCGCCGACCGGATCGCGGTGCTGAACAAGGGCCGCATTGAGCAAGTCGGTTCTCCCACCACGGTTTACGACGAACCTGCCAATGCGTTTGTGATGTCGTTCCTCGGTGCGGTGTCATCGCTGAACGGCAGCCTGGTGCGACCGCACGACATTCGGGTGGGGCGTAACCCCGAGATGGCCATCGCGTCGAGCGATGACTCCATTCAGGCGACAGGCGTGGTCCGGGCCATCATTGACCGAATTGTCATGCTCGGCTTCGAAGTTCGCGTGGAACTGACCAGTGCTGCGGACAAAACACCGTTCACCGCGCAGATCACCCGCGGCGACGCCGAGGCGCTCGGCCTCAAGGAGGGTGACACCGTCTACGTCCGCGCCACCCGCATCCCGTCGATCCCCGGTGGCACGGACGTGCCTAATCCCGACGCCGCCGACGATGACGAGACACTGACCTCGGCCTAGTCGAGCCGCGCCGGAACCCGGATTGGGCCGTCGGACCCTTAGTGGACATCGACCTGCTCGGGCGCATAATCTAGCGTGGTTATGCGCTTAAGCACGGCATGGACGACCGTGTTCCCGGGGCGCGGCGAAAGGTTTGACGAACAGTGACTACGACCATTCCGGTGTTCAACCCCTCGACAGAAGAGCAGATCTTCGAGGTCGTCGACTCAGACCAGGCAATAGTCGACGCGGCCGTCGCCAGGGCGCGGGAGACCTTCGATTCCGGGGTGTGGCGCAAGCTGCCCGCCGCGCGTCGCGCGGAGGTGCTTTTCCGCGCTGCCGAGATCATCAGGGAACGTACCGACGAGCTCGCCCTGCTCGAGGGCCGTGACAACGGCATGAACAAGGTGGCGGGTGAGCAGATCATCAAGGTGTCGATGGAGATGCTGCTGTACTACGCCGGCTGGGTCGGCAAGATCCACGGCGAGTCCAGCAGCGTCGTATCCGATGGCCTGCTCGGCCACTACGAGAGCTTTCACAACTTCACCCAGCTCGAACCGGTCGGGGTGTGTGGCCTCATCATCCCCTGGAACGGGCCGTTCTTCGTCGCGATGCTCAAGGTCGCGCCCGCGCTGGCGGCCGGCTGCTCCTGTGTGCTCAAGCCCGCCGAGGAGACGCCGCTCACCGCATTGAAGCTGGAGGAGATCTTCCGCGAGGCGGGCCTGCCTGACGGCGTGCTCAACGTCATCACCGGTTACGGCGAGACCACCGGTGCGGCGCTCACCGCGCATCCGGACGTCGACAAGATCTCGTTCACCGGGTCGACAGAGGTCGGCAGGCTGATCGTCAAGGCGGCCGCCGGCAACCTCAAGCGCCTCACGCTCGAGCTGGGCGGAAAGTCGCCCCTGATCATGTTCGAGGACGCCAATCTCGACAAGGCGATCATGAACGCGAGCCTTGGTCTGCTCGCCGGATCGGGGCAGAACTGTTCCTGCACCTCGCGCATCTACGTTCAGCGCGGCATCTACGACCAGGTGGTCGAGGGAATCGCCGGGTTCGCCAAGATGCTGCCGATGGGAGGCAGCGAGGACCCCGATTCGGTACTCGGACCGCTGATCAGCGACAAACAGCGCCAGCGTGTCGAAGGCATTGTGCAAGAGGGTGTTTCGAAGGGTGCCGAGATCATCACCGGCGGCAAGTACCTGGACCGCAAGGGCTACTTCTACGAGGCGACGGTCATCACCAACACCACGCCCGATATGCGGCTCATCCGCGAGGAGATCTTCGGGCCGGTCGGCTGCGTCATCCCCTTCGACGAGGAGGAGGAGGTTCTGGCTGCCGCCAACGACACGGAGTACGGGCTGGCCGGCGCCATCTGGACGGAGAACCTCGGGCGTGCCCACCGAGTCGCGAACGAGCTTCACGCAGGACAGGTCTGGGTCAACTGCGCCCTGGGCGCGGATCCGGCGATGCCGATCTGCGGGCACAAACAATCGGGCTGGGGTGGCGAGCGCGGTCGCAAGGGCATCGAGGAGTACTTCAACACCAAGGCGGTCTACATCAGCCTCTGATCAGGTCGAGGCGCGCACGATCAGCCGGGTGATGTCGGCCGCCTGCGGTGGCGGTGGCGAGGGATAGTCGAGTTCGGCGAGCAGCGCCGCGATGGCGACATCGGCGACCGCGCTCGGATTGAACTCGACCGTCGTCAGTGGTGGCGAGCTCAGTGCTCCGATGGGGGCGGCGTCGACCCCGATCACCGCCAAATCGGCGGGGCACCTCAAACCCGCCTCCCGCACGCCGAAAAGGATCAGGCACGCCACCTCGTCGCTCTGTGCGCACACCGCGGTGACGCCCTCGCGTACCCACGTGGTGACGACATCCTCGACGTTCTCATGGGTGACGTCGGCGACACGAACGGGAGGCAATTGTCTCGCGGTGGCCGCCGACAGGACCCCGCCCAGCCAGTAGTCACCCAGGGCCCGCCACCTTTTCGCGCCGGCGCGCGCGAAGGCGATTTCGCGATGGCCACGCGAGACCAGATGATCAATTCGTATCTCGCCCACGGACTCTGGCGGATTGCCCAGTGCGGGCAGCGTCCCGATCTCGATATGCGGGATGTTGGCCGACTTCATTGCCTGCACGACTCGGTCGGGCAGCGGGAACAGGCTCGTGACGGCAACGGGATCGATGTTCTCGATCGCGTCGACGATGTTGCGGTCGTCTTCGGTTTCGAAGATCTGGATCTGCAGCAGCCCTGCGCGTGCCAGATCGGCCGTCATCCGGCTGCCCGCCTGCAGGGGCATGTCGCCGACGGCGATACGGGGAACCACGTAGAGCACCGCCCCGCTCTTACCCCGCGCCAGATTGCGGGCGGCCAGGTTCGGCCGGTAACCCAGTTGCTGGGCGGCGCGGATCACGGCGTCGCGGGTCCGCTCGGAAATGCGGTGCCCTTCGACGTCGTTCAGGACGTAACTCACCGTGGCCGTCGACACGTTCGCCAGACGCGCGACGTCAGCGGTGGTGGGCCTGGGCAGTCGCGTTTCGCCGGCTGCTGCGCCCCGGGGACCGGCCATGCCACATCGTGGCATGTTCGGTGCCGGGGTACGCACATTGTCCGCGGCGTGGTCACCGCCGCATCGGTATCAGAGCTGTGCCCAGACCGACTTCGTCTTCAAGTAGGCGTCGATACCTTCCTGGCCGAACTCGTGTCCCCAACCGGACTGCCGGTACCCGCCGAACGGCACCGCGTGGTCGAATACCAACTGGCAGTTGATCGTTACGGTTCCGGCCTGCAACCGCTTGCCGAGCCGATGCGCGCGGCTGAGGTTGTTGGTCCACGCGGTGGCCGCCAGGCCGTACGTCGTGTCGTTGGCCATCGCGACGGCCTCGTCGTCGTCGTCGAACGGCAGGACCGTGACCACGGGCCCGAAGATCTCCTCCTGATACAGCCGCATGTCACGGTTGACGTTGGTCAGGACGGTCGGGTGCACGAAGTAGCCCTTGCGGTCGAGCCGGTGGCCGCCCGTGACGACCTCGGCACCCTCGGACTTGCCCTCGTCGATGTAACCCATGACCCTGGTCAGCTGCTTCTGACTGATCAGCGGGCCGCTCATGCATCCCTCCTCGTCAGGTCCGCCGAGCTTGACGAAGTTGGCCATGTTGGAGATGCCTTCGAGCACCTGGTCGTAGACGCCGCGCTGGACGAATACGCGTGAGCCGCATACACAGCCCTGACCGGAGTGCACGAAGATTCCCATCGACGCCATGAAGATGGCCTTCTCCAGGTCCGCGTCGTCGTAGATCAGCACCGGCGACTTGCCACCGAGTTCGAGCATGACCTTCTTGAGGTTGCCCGCCGATGCCCGCACGATTTCCTTGCCGATCTCGGTCGAGCCGGTGAAGGCGACCTTCTCGACGTCAGGATGCGCCGTGATCGCCGCACCCGCGGTGTGGCCGTAGCCGGTCAGCAGGTTGACGACGCCCTCGGGCACGCCCGCCTCGTGGATCAACCGGTTGAGCAGGATCGCCGACAGCGGCGTCTCCTCTGCGGGCTTGACCACCATGCTGCAGCCTGCGGCCAGCGCGGGCGCGAGCTTTGCGCATGCGTTGAAGATCGGGCCGTTCCACGGAAAGATCAGGCCCACAACGCCATACGGCTCCTTGAGCGTGTAGGTGTGCATGTCGACCCACGTGTCGGTGGCAATCCCCGCGGTCTTCACGTCGTAGGCGTTGCCGCTGATCTTGGAACACCAGCCGGCGTAGTAGCGGAAGAACTCGGCGCAGTTGGGCAGACCCAGCGTCGCCTGCATCAGCGGCATACCGGTGTTGAGCGAATCCAGGTGCGCGATCTCGTCGGCGTGCTCGTCGATGAGATCGGCGAGCTTCCACATGATCTTGGCCCGCGCGCGTCCGGGCAGCTCCGACCACACGCCCGACTCGAAGGAGGCCTTCGCTCGCGCGACGGCCTCATCGACGGCCTCCGCGCCGCAGTCGGTGAACTCGACGATCTGCTCTTCGGTCACCGGGTTGATGACCGAGATCTTCTCTCCAGTGCCCGGCCGTGCGGTGAGTTCGTCCAGAACCGTCTGCAGTGTCACCGTCGATGTCATCGTTGACCTTTCTCGTCGCCCACGGGGAGCGCGTCGCCCACCATGCTGAGCAACTGCTTAGCACGGTGGCGACGCGAGGGTCAAGGCGGGCGCGAGTGGAGGCGATACCCGATTACCGTCAGGCGGCGGCGGAGACGACGCTCATCGCGTCGAAACGGTCGAGCACCGTGGCGGCGACCAGGTTGTGTGAGCCCAACGGCTCGGCCATCGGAATGCCGTGAGCTGCCGCATAGGACGCCACGCGGTCCGTGATGATGCCGTGCGCCAGGAACCATGGGGCGATCACAAGCTTGCGGGCGCCGTCGGCCCGCAGCCGCTCCACCGCGTCGGCGACGTTCGGCCATGGTCCGGTCGCGAACGCGACTTCGGCACCGGCCCAACGGGTTCCAATGCCGAGCGCACACGCCACGTCCCCGGTTCGCGCGTTGGCCGCCTCGTTCGACGATCCGACGGCCGCGACCACAACACCGAGGCCCTCCTCGTCCGGCGACACCCCGGCCTCGGACAGCCGCTGCCGCAACACGGAGAGCAGGGCGGGATCTTCCCCGAGCACCTCGGCCTGGTCGACCCGCGCACCTGACTGCTCGATCATCTCCGGGATGTCGACCCGCGCGTGATACGCGTCGGCCAGCAGGAACGGCACCACGACGCCGTCGCGAAGGCCGGTCAGCACGTCACGCAGGTTCGGGTCGGTCTTCTCCAGGAACGCGGCACGAACGTCGAGCCAGGGCCGCAGCCGCCGGATGCGGCCCGCGACGGCATGCGTCACCGCGGCCGACCGCGGGTCGACGCTGCCGTGTGCCGCCAGGACGAGCGTCGGGCGGCTGGCGGGAGCCGGAACCGTCACGACGCGTGCAGTCCGCATTCCGTCTTCGTCTGGCCCGCCCAGCGACCGCTGCGCGGATCGGCGCCCTCGACGGGCTTCGCGGTGCACGGTGCGCAGCCGATCGACGGATAGCCCTCGAAAACCAGGGGATTGACGAGCACATCGTTGGCGTCGATGTACGCCTGCATGTGCTCGTCGGACCACGCCGCGATCGGGTTGATCTTCACTAATCCGAAAGCCTTGTCCCAGCTGATGAGTGGCGCGTTCGCACGCGTCGGCGCCTCGACGCGGCGGATGCCGGTCACCCATGCCGAGTATCCGCGCAACGCCTTGGACAGCGGCTCGACCTTGCGCATCCGGCAGCACTCGCTGGGCTCGCGGGCGAACAGATCCTTGCCGAACAACTCGTCCTGCTTGGCGACACTGTTCTCCGGCGTGACGTTGACGACGTTGATGTCGTAGACCGCCTCGACCGCGTCACGGGTGCCGATGGTCTCGACGAAGTGGTAACCGGTATCGAGGAACAGCACGTCGACGCCCGGTCGTACCTTCGCGGCCATATCGACGAGGACGGCGTCCTGCATGTTCGACGCGACGACGTAGTTGCCGCCGAAGTTCTCGTCGGTCCAGCGCAGCAGTTCGTCGGCGTTCGCACCCTCGAGTTCCGCCGCGCCGCGTTCTGCCAACGCGATTAGGTCAACCTCTGAAATGACGTCAGTCATCTGTGTCCTTCCACTTCGCGTAAGCGTTCATCGCAGATCCGCCTCGTCTGCTCGTACGGCCCACGTAGCGAAACGCTCGCCGGCCTCGCGATGTTTCACGAAGTTGCGAACGACTCGTTCGATGTAGTCAGCGAGCTCGGTCGAGAGCACCTTGTGCTGACGCAACTTGCGGCCGAACCCGCTGTCCAGACCCAGGCTTCCCCCGAGGTGGACCTGAAAACCCTCGACCGGAGGATCTCCGGCTCCGTCCTCACTGACCATCTGGCCCTTGAACCCGATGTCGGCCACCTGGATGCGCGCGCATGAGTTCGGGCAGCCGTTGATGTTGACGGTGATCGGCACGTCGAGCTGGGCGTTGATGTCCTCGAGCCGCTTTTCCAGCTCCGGAACCAGCACCTGCGAACGGCTGCGGGTCTCGGCGAAGCTCAGCTTGCAGAACTCGATGCCCGTGCAGGCCATGAGGTTGCGCCGCCAGTGTGACGGCTGCGCGGGTAGGCCCAGCGCATCCAGCTGTTCGACGAGCTTGGCCACCTTTTCACTGGGAACATCGAGGATGATCAGCTTCTGATACGGCGTGAACCGGATCCGGTCGCTGCCCGCGGCCTCGGCCAGGTCGGCCACCTTGGTCAGGATGGTGCCCGAAACGCGGCCCGCGATCGGTGCGACGCCGACGGCGTTCAAGCCGTTCTTCAGTTTCTGCACGCCGACGTGGTCGATCGGGCGGGTGACGGGGATCGGGGCGGGCCCGTCGAGAAGGGGGCGCTTCAAGTATTCCTGTTCGAGAACTTTCCGGAATTTTTCTACGCCCCAGTCCTTGATCAGGAACTTCAACCGGGCCTTGGACCGCAGCCGTCGGTATCCGTAGTCGCGGAAGACGCTGACCACGCCCTCCCACACGTCGGGCACCTCGTCGAGCGGCACCCAGGCACCGACCCGCTGGCCCAGCATCGGGTTGGTGGACAGACCGCCGCCCACCCACAGATCGAATCCCGGACCGTGTTCGGGATGCTCGACGCCGATGAACGCCACGTCGTTGACCTCGTGCACTACGTCCTGCAGACCCGAGATCGCAGTCTTGAACTTGCGCGGCAGGTTCGAGTACTCGGGCTTGTTGATGTAGCGCTCGACGATCTCGTGAATCGCCGGAGTTCCGTCGATCACCTCGTCGAGCGACTCGCCGGCCAGCGGCGAGCCGAGGACGACGCGGGGGCAGTCGCCACACGCCTCGGTGGTCTGGAGTCCGACCTCGTCGAGCCGCCGCCAGATCTCGGGCATGTTCTCGACCTCGATCCAGTGGTACTGGATGTTCTGCCGGTCGGAGATGTCGGCGGTGTCGCGCGCGAACTCGGTGGAGATGCCGCCCAGTGTGCGCAGCGCGGCCGCGGTCAGGGCACCGCCGTCGCTGCGGACGCGCAGCATGAAGTACTCGTCCTCGAGCATGTCGGTGTTCTCGTCACCGGTCCAGGTGCCGTCATAGCCCGGCTTGCGCTGGGTGTACAGACCCCACCACCGGAAACGGCCACGCAGGTCGCCCTTGTCGATCGACTCGAAGCCGTTCTTGGCGTAGATGTTCTCGATACGCGCCCGAACGTTGAGCGGGTTGTCGTCCTTCTTGGACTGTTCGTTCGGGTTGAGCGGCTCGCGGTATCCGAGCGCCCACTGACCCTCGCCACGTGGGCGCTTGACAGGCTTGGACTTTGATTCGGCTGTTGTCATGTGGTTTGGCTCCTTTGTGGAGCCGGACCGCGCGTCTCACCGGTGGGCTGACCGGCGGCGCAGATCCGGCGGCCAGCTGCAAGTACAGGTGGGCAGGTCAGCGCGTCAGGGCAGACAACAACAGGTACAGACGCGCTTGAAGTCGACGTGACGCCGCACCACCAGCGATACGCGGTGGGGGAAGATGCGGCCGGACTTCACGTTGCCAATTGTGCCACGGGCACCGACAAATGCCCTAACCGGGCCAGATTTGCGCTCACCGTGAGCAAAAGGCGTTATCTGGGAAACTGGCTGCATGACAGTCCCGACGGCAGGCGTGCGCGAGCTGCCCGATCTCGCGCTGACGCCGGGCCGTCCGTTCGGCGTCTACGTCCATGTTCCGTTCTGTGCCGCGCGTTGCGGCTACTGCGACTTCAACACCTATACCCCTGCAGAGCTGGGCGGAACGAATCCCGACAGCTGGCTGGCGGCGCTGCGCGCGGAGCTGGCACTGGCCGCCGATCGGCTTGGCTCCACTCCCGTCGTCGAGACCGTCTTCGTCGGTGGCGGCACCCCCTCGCTGCTCGGTGGCCCCGGTCTGGCGTCGGTGCTGGACGCCATCCGCGCGCATTTCACGCTCGCAAATGAGGCCGAAATCACGACGGAGGCGAACCCCGAGTCGACCTCCCCCCAGCTGTTCGAGCACCTGCGGGCGGCCGGCTTCACCCGGGTGTCGCTGGGTATGCAGTCGGTGGCACCGCACGTGCTGGCGGTGCTGGATCGGGTGCACTCGCCGGGGCGGGCTCTGGAAGCGGCGTGCGACGCGCGCGCGGCGGGTTTCGAGCACGTCAACCTTGACCTGATCTACGGCACGCCGGGGGAGACCGACGACGACCTACTGCGCTCCGTCGACGCCGCCGTCGAGGCGAAGGTCGACCACGTGTCCGCCTACGCGCTGGTGGTCGAGGACGGTACGGCGCTGGCCCGCCGGGTTCGCCGCGGCGAGGTTCGTCCACCCGACAACGACGAGCTCGCGCATCGATACGAGTTGATAGACGCGCGGTTGTCGGAGGCGGGTCTGGGTTGGTACGAGGTTTCGAACTGGTGCTTGCCCGGCGGCGAGTGCCGGCACAACGTCGGCTACTGGAACGGTGGCGAATGGTGGGGCGCCGGACCCGGTGCGCACGGTTACGTCGGCACCACCCGGTGGTGGAACGTCAAGCATCCCAACCCTTATGCGCAGCTGCTCGCCGAGGGGACGTTGCCCGTGGCAGATTTCGAGCGGCTCGACGCGGGCGCGCTGCACACCGAGGACGTCATGCTGCGGGTGCGGTTGCGCGCCGGCCTGCCGATGGCGGCCTTGAATGAGGCCGAACGGCATCGGGCCCAGACCGTGATCGAGGACGGGCTGCTGATCCGCGACGGCGACCATTTGATCCTCACCGACCCGGGTCGCCTGTTGGCCGACGCGGTGGTCCGCACTCTGCTTGACTGACGATTGAACGATTTTGCGATGGTGATCCGTTGTGTTGGGCGACGACGGAAAGCGAGGAATGCGCCGGTGCATCGCATATGACCGATCCTGATCAGGGCGAGCTGCTGCGGGCGATCCACGACGCCCACAGCAGGGATCTGCAGCGCTATGTACTGCGTCTGACGCGGGGCGACATGCCGTTCGCGGAGGACGTGGTGCAGGAGTCACTGCTGCGGCTGTGGCGAAAGCCCGAGATTCTCGAACAGTCCAGCGAATCGGCGCGGGCGTGGCTGTTCACCGTCGCGCGCAATCTCGTCATCGACGACCGTCGCAGCGCGCGCTTCACGCGGGAACTGCAGAGCGACAACCTCCCCGAGCGGCCGTCGCTGGATGCGATCGGACCCGCGGTCGACAAGTGGGTCCTGGCCGACGCACTGAAGTCGTTGTCCAGCGATCATCGCAACGCCATCGTGCGCGCGTATTACCTCGGCCAGACCGTGGCCGATATCGCCCAGCAGGAACAGGTTCCCGAGGGCACGGTCAAATCCAGACTTCACTACGCGCTACGTGCGTTACGAATTGCGTTGCAGGAAAGGGGGGTTGGCCGTGACTGAGAACAAGCCCGACGACGATCTCGCGGAATGGGATGCCGCCTACGTGCTCGGCGCGCTGAACCCGAACGATCAGCGGACCTACGAGAACTATCTCGCCACGAACCCCGAGCGAAACGCCGAGTTCGGCGAACTGGCCGGGATGCCCGACATTCTCGACGTGCTCAGCCCCGAAGAGGCCCTGGCATTGACCGACCTCGCGGGCAGTCCGCCGGCCGGGGATCGCCCGGACAACGTGGCGTCGTTTTCCGCCGCCTCGGCGAAGCGGCAGCGGCGGTCCGGGCGGGCCATCGCGGTGGTGGTGGCGGCAGCTGCGGCGTTGGCGATCGTCGGCGGCGTAGTGGGGGCGACGGTCTTTCCACGCACGACGTCGGTGCAGACGGTGGCGATGTCACCGATGCAGCCTGGGTCGCGTCCCGGTCTCACCGCCCAACTCGCCGTCACGGAGAAGAAGTGGGGGACCGAGCTCAACTGGGCCTGCGAGTACACCAAGGATTGGTCGCGCGACGTCGACAGCTACGACATCGTCGTCACGACGAAGAGCGGCGGGCAGATGGTCGTGGGTTCGTGGCGCCCCGCCGGAGACGAAGCCGCCGGATTGTCGGCCGCGACGAGCATTCCGACATCGGAGATCGCCAAGGTCGACATCCGGGTGACCGGCACCGATGAACCGCTGGCTGTCACCATTCTTTGAGCGTTCACCGACGTCGGCGGAAACGTGATCGGCGCCACGCTCATGATCACGGTGTAGGCCCTGCGTAGGGACCAATTTCGGTGCCTCATGTGCCAGGATAGCCACCATGATGCGGGGTTTGTTAGGCAAGGCTACCCAGACTTTCAAGCACTCAGGGCTTCGTTGACGTGGCAACTACCCCTGAGCCGGTCGCGATCATCGGCATCGGCTGCCGGCTGGCGGGCAGCATCAACGACCCGGCGCAGTTCTGGACGTTCCTAATCGAAGGCCGAAGCGACGTACGAGAGGTGCCGGAGGAGCGCTGGGAACCGTATCTGCGCCGGGATCCGCGCAACGCGGCGGTGCTGAAGGAAACCACGCGGTGGGGCACCTTCCTCGACGACCTGGCCGGGTTCGACGCCGAGTTCTTCGGGGTGTCACCGCGCGAGGCGGAACTGATGGATCCCCAGCAGCGGCTGGCGCTCGAAGTGAGCTGGGAAGCGCTCGAACACGCGGGTGTGCCGCCGCGCACGTTGGCGGGTACCGACACCGCCGTGCTCATGGGCGTCAACTCCGACGACTACGGCAAGCTGATCATGGAGGACCTGCCGGGCATCGAGGCATGGACCGGGATCGGCACATCCCTGTGTGGCATCGCAAACCGGGTGTCACACCTGCTCGATCTGCGCGGGCCGAGCGTCGCGCTGGATGCCGCGTGCGCCGCATCGCTGGTGGCCGTGCACCAGGCCTGCCAGATGCTTCGCTCCGGTGAGACGTCGCTGGCGCTGGCCGGCGGTGTCAGCGCGCTGATCGGCCCAGGGCTGACGCGGGTGCTCGACGAGGCGGGGGCGACGGCCCCGGATGGGCGCTGCAAGACCTTCGACGCCAGTGCCGACGGTTACGGGCGTGGCGAGGGCGCGGCCGTGGTCGTGCTCAAACGGCTGACCGACGCGGTGCGCGACGGTGATCGGATCTTGGCCCTGGTGCGTGGCGGCGCGATCGCGCAGGACGGTCGGACGGTGGGCATCATGTCGCCCAACGGCGACGCTCAGGCCGACATGTTCGCGCGGGCGTGCAAGTCGGCCGGTGTACCACCCGCGAGCGTCGACTTCGTCGAGGCGCACGGAACCGGAACGCCGACAGGCGATCCCACCGAGGTGCGGGCGTTGGCATCCGTCTACGGAGTCGATCGCCGGGCGGACGCGCCGTGCCGAATCGGATCGGTGAAGCCGAACGTCGGCCACCTGGAAGGTGGTGCGGGCGTGGTCGGCCTCGTCAAGGCGGCGCTGGCCCTGTACCACGAAGCGATCCCGCCGACCGCCGGGGTGAAAACGCTTACCCCCGCCGTTGATTGGGCCAACAGCGGCCTGCGGGTGCCGACCGTCGTCGAACCGTGGGAGCGCACCGGCGACGCACCGCGCCGCGCCGCAGTGTGCAGCTACGGCTACGGCGGCACGATCGCTCACATACTGCTCGAGGAAGCCCCCCTTCCCGAGACACCTCCTGCCGCCGAGGTCTCAGCAACGCCGACGGTCGTCCCGATATCGGCGCGCTCAACGGCGCGGGTGCGCACCCAGGCCCGGGCGCTGGCTGACCATTTGCGCGCCGGCGACAAGGGACTCGATCGCGTCGCGGCGACGGCGTGGGCGCGCCGCTCGCACGAATCGGCAAGGGCCGCGGTGGTGGCGGAGGACATCGACGGTCTGGTGGCCGGACTGGACGCGCTCGCCAACGACGAACCCGATCCATTGGTAGTGACCGGCAACGCTCTCGCGACCGAAGATGCCGTGTGGGTGTTCTCCGGCCACGGATCGCACTGGGCCGGTATGGGACAACAACTGCTCGAACGTGCGCCCGCGTTCAGCGCGATCATCGACGCGATCGATCCGGTGTTCCGCGAAGAGCTGGGGTTCTGTGCGCGCGATGCGCTGCGCACCGGCGAACTCGGCGGTACGGACCGCGTGCAGGCGTTGACGTTTGCGATGCAGGTGGGCCTCGCCGCGGTGCTGCGCGAGCGGGGAGTGACGCCCGCCGCCGTGATCGGGCACTCGGTGGGTGAGGTCGCCGCGTGTGTGACTGCAGGCGTGTTCGACCTGACGGTGGGCGCGGCGGTGGCGTGTTACCGGGCGCGGGGATTCCAGTCGGTGATGGGCAACGGCGCCATGGCACTGGTGCGCCTGCCCTTCGCCGAAGCCGAACGCAGACTCGAGGGACAACGCGGTGTGGTTGCGGCGATCAGTGCTTCACCCGCATCGACCGTCGTGTCCGGCACCATCAGCGCCGTCGAGCAGATCTGCCAGATCTGGACCGACGAAGGCGTGATGATCCGCCGCGTCAACACCGACGTGGCGTTCCACAGTCCGGCGATGGATGCGCTGACCGCCGAACTCGGCCGACTCACCGCAGAGCTGCCGCCACCGCGTCCCGCCGAAATCCCCCTGTACACAACGGCACTGACCGATCCGCGGTCGACAGCACCTCGCGACCAGCACTACTGGGTGAGAAACCTTCGTGATCGCGTGCGCTTCGCGGAAGCGGTGACCGCAGCGGCCGAGGACGGCCATCGGCTGTTCCTGGAGGTGTCCGCCCACCCCGTCGTCTCGCATTCGATCGTGGAGACGTTGACGCATGCGGGCATCGACGAGCATGAAGTCGTTCCGGTGCTCCGCCGCGAACGTCCGGAAATCCAATCGGTGGCCACTGCGGTGGGCACCCTGTACTGCAACGGCGCCCCCGTACGCCACGGCATCGGTGCCCGCACGCCATGGGCGGACTCGCTGCCTGTCACGCAGTGGCAGCACCGCCGCTTCTGGCGCACGCCGACGCCGCCGCCCGGCGGTCGTGGTGTGCATGACGTCGACAGCCACACCCTGCTGGGTGGGCGGATGGATGTGACAGGCGCCGTCGCATCCACCATGTGGCAGACCCGCCTGGATGTGGACAACCGGCCGTATCCGGGAAACCATCCCGTGCAGAATACGGAAATCGTTCCTGCCGCGGTCATTCTGAACACCTTCCTAGCCGCGGTCGCCAACCTGAACACGCGCTCTGACCGGTCGGGTACCGATCTCGTGGACGTCCGCCTGCGCACACCCGTGGCGCCGAGCCGCGCCCGCGATGTGCAGGTGGTCCTGCAGGACCGCGGGCTGACACTGTCGACACGGATGGTGGACGACGACGACCCGGCCGACGACGGCGGGTGGCTCACCCACAGCAGCGCGGTCGCCGCCGCCGACGACGACATCGAGGATCTGCTCGGACAGGTGCTCGACGAGTCCGCCGCGCGGCAGCGGTGTGTCGAGATCCTTGCGCCGAATCACATCGTGGACACCCTGGCGACGCTGGGGGTGGCGGCGATGGGATTCGATTGGGAGATCCTCGATTTGCGCCGCGGAGCCGCTCCGGCGGCGACATCGGGCGGCGGAGCCGCTCCGGCGGCGACATCGGGTGGCGGAGCCGCTCCGGCGGCGACATCGGGTGGCGGTGACGACGAGCTGATTGCGCGGGTCGCCGCCCACGGCAATCGGACCGCGCCTGCGACGTGGGCATCGCTGCTCGATGCCGCGACATCCGCGGCCTCCACGATTTTCGACGGACCACCACGGCTGCGGATGCCTGCCCGGATAGAGCGTGTGCAGGTGTACGGCCGTCCGCCGGCGGTCGCGGTGCTGCAGGTTCGACGCCGGCCCAGCACCACCACGACCGATGTGCTGATCGCCGACGAGTCGGGCACTGTGCACGCATCGCTCACCGGGATGTCGTTCGAGGAACTCGAAAGCCCTGCCGGAAGCGATCTTTCGCGGATGCTTCACCACGTCACGTGGCATTCGGTCCCGTGGGGCCAAGGCGAACGGCCGTCCGCGGTGTTCGTCGTCGGCGGTGACGCTGACACCCGGCACTTCGTGACCCGCGATCTCTCCGCCGCTGACGTGCCGCATGTGACATATGCCGAACCGGGCGAGATCGCCGAGGCCGCCCGCGAATTGGACCGCGACGCGGTGGTATTGGTCCTGCCCCGCGCGCACGACACCCCGCAGAAGTCGGTCCAGATCGTCATGCACACGTTGCGGCACCTACTCGATCGCGGGGCGAAGGCCCGCGTGTGGGTGCTCACCCAGGGTGTGCACGAGGGCGGCAATGTCGTCCACGCCCCGCTGTGGGGGCTTGCCCGCGTCGCGGCCGCCGAGCATCCCGAGATCTTCGGCGGTGTCCTCGACGTGGGGGATGCGAACCTACCGGTCGGCGCTCTCGCGTCGCTTCGCGGTCATCCCGTCGTCGTGATCCGCGACGGCGACACCAAGGTTGCGCGACTGGCTTGCGCGGGCCGGGGGACCGGGACACCCATGCAGTCTTCGCCGGGTGGCACCTACCTGATCACCGGCGGCACGGGCGTTCTCGGCCTGAGGATGGCGCAGCGACTCGCCGACATCGGCGCTCGGCGCATCGTTCTGCTGTCTCGCTCAGGCATGTTGGACCGTGCCGAGTGGCGGGACGCGGCGGAATCCGAGCTGATTCGCACAGTGGCCGCGCTCGAGGAGCGGGGGGTGTCGGTCCACGTCATGCCGCTCGACATCGGCGCGCCCGACGCCGTCGAGGCGCTGCGCGTCGCGCTGCGGCATCTGCCACCCGTGCGGGGTGTCATCCATGCCGCTGGCGTGGAAGCCGGTGCGCTGCTTGTCAACACGAGTACCGCAGATTTCGAGATGGCCATGCGCCCCAAGGTGGACGGGACCTTGACATTGCACGAGGTCTTCCCGCCGGAGCAGTTGGATTGGATGATCCTGTTCTCGTCTTGCGGTTACCTCGCGGGCTTCCCCGGACAGGGTGCCTACGCGTGCGCGAACTCGTTCCTCGATGTCATGGCCCGTCATCGCCGTCGTCTCGGCGACCGCACCGTGAGCATCGCCTGGACCGCATGGCGAGGCTTGGGTATGGGCTCGACGTCCGGCTTCGTCGCCGCTCAGCTGGACGCGCTCGGCATGGGCTCCATCGGTGCCGACGAGGCGGTCCGTGCGCTCGATCTGGCGATGCGCGATGATCAGCCGAATATCGTTGTGCTCCCGGTTCTCCCGGGAGCCACCGCCGTCCCGATGCTCGCCGATGTGGCGCCCGTCGAGGACGATGAGTCGGCCCCGGCGGATTCGGCGGCGGGCAGTTTTGTGGGAGACGACGGCGAACCCGACCCGAAGCGCGTCATCGAGTGCGTCGTCGGCGCTGTGTCGGCCCAGCTGGGTCTCTCGGAAAACGACGTGGACACCGGGTTGCCTCTGGTGGAGATCGGTGTCGACTCGATCATGACCGTCGGACTGTTGCGTCAGCTGGAGAAGCAAACCGGGCTGCCGCTGCCGCCGACGCTGCTGTGGGAATACCCCACCGCGGCCGCCGTGTCAGAGCGAATCACCGAGCTGCTCGCATCACCGGAGGCTGCGCAGGAGTCCTGCGAAGTCCCGGTGTCCTGATCGCCGAGAGGGTCAGGACGACGCGAGCTGCGCCACGACCTTCTTCTTGTCGACCTTGCCCACCGCGGTCTTGGGCAGCGTCGGCATCGGCGCGAGCACGTCGGGTCGTGAGTGTGCGGAAACGCCCCGTTCGTCGAGGAACTGGTTCAGCTCGGCGAGCGTGATCGCGCGTCCACTGAAGACGACTGCAGCGCAAATCTTTTCGCCAAGGTAGTCGTCGGGTAGGGCAACCGCGGCCGCGGCGTCGATCGCCGGATGTGCAAACAGGTGCTCCTCCAGGTCGGAAGCTGACACTGTTTCACCGCCGCGGTGAATGACATCCTTGATGCGTCCGGTGACTTCCACGTAGCCCGCCCTCGGGCCGTCGGCGAAGACGCGCACCCGATCCCCGGAGCGGTAGAAACCGTCCGGGCTGAACGACCGTGCGTTGGCCTCCTCAGCGCGGTAATAGCCGTTGAGCGTGTAAGGGCCGCGCACCAGCAGCTCGCCCTCCTCGCCTGGGGCGACTTCGCGGCCCGCCTCGTCGACGACTCGCATCTCGTCCAAGGGGGACATCGGTTTTCCCTGGGTGTTGACAACGACGTCGACGGGATCGCCGATGCGGGTGAAGTTGAGCATTCCTTCTGCCATGCCGAAGATCTGGGACAGTCCGGGGGTCAACCCGTCGAGGATGTAACGCGCTTCGTCGGGTGTCATCCGTGACCCCCCGACCTGGACCACGCGCAGCGATGTCGGCAGCACAGGCTCCCATTCACACGCCTGCGTCCACACCTTGGCGAGCGCGTTGACGAGTCCGGTGACGGTGATCTTGTGTCGGTCGATCACCGCGAACGCCGACTCGGGGCTGGGATCGGCGGTGAACACCGTCGTGGCGCCGACGGTCATCGAGCCCAGCAGGCCGGGGCAGCCCAGCGGAAAGTTGTGCCCCGCGGGCAGCGCGACGAGATACACGTCCTCGCCGGTCATCTCGTACGCCTGCGCGCACGCGGTCGCGTTGTAGACATAGTCGTCGTGCGTGCGGGCGATCAGCTTCGGCAGGCCGGTCGTGCCGCCCGACACCAGCAGCAGGGCGGGAGTACCCGGGTCGACCGGCGCCTGATCGCGGATCGGACCGCCGAAATCGGCCAGCTCCGACCACGATTGGAAGGGACCGGGGTCACCATCGACGAACACGTGTTCCAGCCGGGAATTCTCGCTCACCAGGGCCTGGGCCAGTTCCCGGTAGTCGAAACCAGCGACCCGGTCGGCGACGACGAGACCGACCGCACCGCTCACGTCGGCGAAATGGCTGAGTTCCGCATAGCGGTGACCCGGCAGACACATCACCGGGACGGCGCCCGCCCGCAACAGCCCGAACAACGCGACGGCGAATTCAGCCGAATTGGGCAGCTGCAGCATCACTCGGTCACCGGGGGTGATACCGCGATCCGCCAATGCCGACGCGATCCGATTGGCGCGCGCGTCCAGTTCGGCGAAGGTATAGGTGGCGTCCGAATCGATCACCGCGGCTCGGTCCGGCCAGTGGGCCGCGGCATCGCTGAGAATCGAATCGAGCCGGCGGCCGGTCCAGAACCCGGCGCGGCGATACTCGTCGGCGCGGTCGGCGGGAAATGGAACGAAACCGGTGGTGAGATCGCTGTGCTGAGGGTCGAGACCGGTGCTCATTGTGGGTGGGACCCCTCCGGTAGGTGTGTTCGGCACCTCGAATATAAGGTAGCCTCGCCGAGTTAGTTAGGGCAGCCTAATTTGGAGGAGAGCGTGGCTTTTGCGGGTGGGGCGACAGACGACCGAGGTGCCACCGTCCATGCCGTTCGGAAGGAAGTCGCCGAACTTCTCGGCGTGAACCCCGACGAGGTCGACCCCGAGGCCGACCTGATCGCGTCCGGGCTCGACTCGATCCGCATGATGTCGCTGTCGGGTCGCTGGCGTAAGCAGGGGATCGCGGTCAACTTCGCCGCGCTGGCGGAGAACCCGACGGTGGCGGCATGGTCGGCGCTGGTCGCGCAGCACTCCGGCGAGCCCGCCGAGGCCGCGGACACGGCCATCGAGAGCGACGATGACGACGACGGTGTTTTCCCGCTCGCGCCGATGCAGCACGCGATGTGGTTGGGCCGCAACGACGATCAGCAACTCGGTGGCGTCGCGTCACACCTTTACGTGGAGTTCGACGGCGCAGGCGTCGACCCGACCCGTCTGCGTGCGGCGGCAGCGAAACTCGTTGCACGCCATCCGATGTTGCGGGTGGAGATACTGCCGGACGGGACCCAGCGGATCGGTGATCGCGGCCTTACGGTCACGGTCTACGACCTACGCGAGATGGACGCCGAAGCGGCCGAGCAGCGACTGGAGACCATTCGGCAGCAGAAGTCGCACCAACTGCTCGACGGCGATGTGCTCGAGCTGAGCCTGTCGTTGCGCCCGGACGGGCGGACGCGGTTGCACGTGGACATGGACATGAACGCCGCGGATGCGGTGAGTTACCGCAAGTTCATGGCCGACCTCGCGGTGTTCTACCGCGGCGGCGAACTGCCCGAGCTGGGTTACACGTACCGCCGATATCGCGCCGCGGTGACGGCGGCCGACCCCGGACCCTCCGAAGAGGACCGCCGGTGGTGGGCCGAGCGCCTGCCCGACCTGCCCGAATCGCCTGCGCTGCCGCTGGTTCCGCTCGCTGAGCAAGCCGACCCCCGCAGCAGCGTCCGACTTTGGCACACCTTCGATGTCGAGACACGCGATGCACTCTTCGCCGCAGCGCACCGTCGCGGGTTCACCCCCGCGATGGCCGTCGCGGCCTCGTACTCGAATGCGTTGGCGCGCTGGTCGAGCAGCTCGCGGTTCCTGCTCAACCTGCCGATGTTCGGTAGGGAACCGTTCCACCCCGACGTCGAGAAACTGGTCGGCTGCTTCACCTCGTCACTGATGCTCGACATCGACCTCACGCGCACCAGCACGCCCGCCGAGCGGACCCGTGCCGTGCAGGAGACATTGCACAACACCGCTCGACACTCGAGCTACTCGGGTCTGTCGGTGCTGCGCGACCTGGGACGCCACCGCGGCAACCAGACGCTCGCGCCGATCGTCTACACCAGCGCGCTCGGACTCGGCGATCTGTTCGCCGGTGAGGTCACCGAACTGTTCGGCGCTCCCGTGTGGACCATTTCGCAAGGCCCGCAGGTGCTCATCGATGCGCAGGCGACGCCGCTGGCGACCGGTCTGATGATCAACTGGGACGTCCGCGTCGACGCGTTCCGTCCCGGTGTCACCGACGCGATGTTCGCCTACCACCTGGCCGAGTTGACCAGGCTGGCCGCCGACGACGCGGCGTGGGACGCAACCGATCCGCCCGCGGTGCCCGAGACGCAACGAGCCGTCCGCGCCGCGGTGAACAGTGTCATCGCACCGCCGAGCGGGGAGACCATCCACGAAGGGTTCTTTCGCAATGCGCTGGTTGCGCCTGACGCACCCGCGATGTTCAGCGACGACGGCGACCTGACCTACGGCGAGGTACGCGCCCGTGCGCTTGCGGTCGCGGAAGCCTTACGCGGCAGCGGGGTTCGTCCCGGCGACCTGGTGGCGTTGATCGGTCCCAAGTGCGCCGAGCAGATTCCCGCGGTGCTCGGAATTCTCGCCGCCGGTGCTGCCTACCTTCCGATCGGTGCCGATCAGCCGACCGACCGGACCGCCCGCATCCTGGAATCGAGCGGTGTGGCGTCCGTTGTGCTCTGTGGTGGTGCCGATCCAATCGAGACCGCTGTGCCGGTGATCGACGCCTCGACGGCGATGCAACGTGCCGTCGACGCTGAACCCACCCCGGTCGAACCGCACGACCTGGCCTACGTGTTGTTCACGTCGGGGTCGACCGGTGAGCCCAAGGGTGTCGAGCTGACGCACGACGCGGTGATGAACACCATCGAATTCGTCAACGGCCGCTACGAACTCGGTCCGTCCGACCGGAGTCTGGCACTGGCGTCGCTGGAAGCCGACATGTCGGTGCTGGAAATCTTCGCGATCCTGCGGGCCGGTGGTGCCGTCGTCGTGGTGGACGAGGCGCACCGTCGGGCTCCGGACGTCTGGGCGGATCTGATCCACAAGCATTCGGTGACGTTCCTGAACTGGATGCCGGGCTGGCTGGACATGCTCCTCACGGTCGGCGGCAATCGGTTGGGGACGCTGCGGGTGGTGCTGCTCGGTGGCGATTGGATACGGCCCGAACTCATTCGGGGACTCCGCAAGTCAGCGCCCGCAGTGCGAGCGGCGGGTCTGGGCGGCGCGACCGAAACCGCGGTGCACGGGACGATCTGCGAGGTCGATGACCCGCCGGCGCACTGGACCTCGATTCCCTACGGCACGCCGTTACCGAACAACGCATGCCGGGTGGCGGCCGCCGACGGATCCGACTGCCCGGACTGGGTACCGGGCGAACTGTGGTTCTCAGGACGCGGCATCGCACGCGGGTATCGCGGGCGACCGGACCTGACGGCCGAGAAGTTCGTCGAATACGACGGTCGAACCTGGTATCGGACAGGCGATCTCGTCCGCTACCAGCCCGACGGAACCTTGGAGTTCGTCGGCCGCATCGATCATCGGATCAAGATCAGCGGCCACCGCATCGAGCTGGGCGAGGTGGAAGCGGCGCTCAAACGGGTGCCGCACATCGATGCGGCGGTGGCCGCCGTGATCCCGGGCGATCCGGATATGCTTGCCGCGCTGGTCCGTAGCGACGACCCGAATGTCGATTCACACGCCGTCGCGGCCGGCCTCGCCGAGCTTGTTCCTGCCCACATGATTCCCAAGATCGTCGTCGTGAGCGATCGAATCCCGTTCACGGTGAACGGCAAGCTCGACCGCAAGGCCGCCGCCCGAGTGTTGGCGCAAGCCGAACGGCCGGCCGCCAACGCCTACCGCCCGGCTTCCACGCCACTGGAGTCCGCGCTCGTCGCGATCGTCGGCGAGGTGCTGGACGTCGCGGGCGACAAGATCGGTATCGACGACGACTTCTTCTCCCTGGGTGGCGATTCCGTGCTGGCGACCCAGGTGATCGCACGGGTGCGGGACTGGCTCGATACGCCCACGGTGCTCGTCACGGACATGTTCGCGGCCCGATCCGTGTCGAATCTGGCAGAGCGACTGGTCAGTCGGGAACCGGATGCTGATCGGCTCAACATGGTCGCCGAGGTGTACCTGGAGGTCGCCGCGATGGACAGCGCCGACGTGCTCTCCGAATTGACGAGCGGCTAGCTCAGCGCCCCTGAAACCCCTTGTGTCAAAGCAGTTTCAGTGATCCTCGGCCCGGGTGAACTCTCAGAGATCTCTTCGGAAATTTTCTAGAGAGTTCTTAGAGTTCGAACGTATGTTCGAGGCATGAGCAAGGAGGCGGTGCAGGCAGCGGTGGCGGCGATGCGCGCCGCGCTCGATGAGTTGGCTGCGCTGCCCGTTGATGCGTTGACCGCCGGTGAGGTGGTGGGTGTGCTGGATGAGTTGGAGGCGTTGTCGTGTCAGTTGCCTGCCCAGGGTCACCGCCTGCTGGCATGTCTGCAGGCTGAGACGACGGCCAAGGAGATGGGGGCCAAGTCGTGGCGTCAGGTGTTGGCGACGCGGTTTCGGATCTCGACCTCAGAGGCCGGTCGTCGCCTCGATGAGGCCGCGGTGTTGGGGCCGCGGCGCACGCTGACCGGGCAGCCGTTGGAGCCGGTGTTGCCCGCGGTGGCGGTGGCGCAGGAGCGCGGGTTGATCAACGGCGAGCATGTCGAGGTGGTGCGCAAGGCGATGGCGCGGATCCCGGCTGTGGTGGACACCGTGACGCGGGCGCAGATCGAGGTGGATCTGGTGCGCCACGCGGTGGGGTTGGGGCCCAAGGAGGTCAGGGACAAGGCCGAGCGGATCCTGTTTCTGCTCGATCAGGACGGTCCGGAACCCGATGACGGCGAGCGTGCGCGTCGTCGCGGGATTTCGAAGGGGCCGCAGGGCTGCGACAAGATGACGCCTCTGACCGGACAGCTCACCCCGCAGTTGGCGGCCACGCTGGAAGCGATTTTCGCTAGGTGGGCCGCACCGGGGATGTGCAACCCTGCCGACGAGAACCCCTGCATCACGGGCACGCCGACGCAGGCCCAGATCGACAGCGATGACCGAACACTGGCCCAGCGTCAGCATGATGCGCTGCTGGCGGTGGGGCGCAATGTGTTGGCCAGCGGGGTGCTGGGTCAGCACAACGGATTACCGACGTCGATCATCATCCGCACCACCCTGCAGGACTTGGAGAGCCGCGCCGGGGTCGGTGTGTCCGGCGGAAGCACGGTGGTGCCGATCCGGGACGTGATCGCGATGGCTGCGCAGGCGAACGTGTTTCTGGCGGTGTTCGACAAGGCGACCGGGTCGGCGCTGGACCTGTTTCGGGCTCGGCGCACGGCGTCGGTGGCGCAGCGGTTGATGCTGATCGCCCGCGACGGGGGGTGCACCAAACCTGGGTGCACGGTGCCCGCCTATGGCAGTCAGGTTCATCATGCGGCCAGGGATTGGGCTGATGACGGGTTGACCAATGTCGATGAGCTGGGGTTGGCGTGCGGTCCGGATAACCGGATGGTCGGCCCCGGCGGGTGGACCACCCAGATCAACGCCGAGCACGAGGTGGAATGGATCCCACCATCACACTTGGATACCGGCCAGGCCCGGGTCAACGACTACCACCGCCCCGAACGCCTGCGCCCACCAGACGACCAACCCATCACGCCCGCCGACGACGAACCCCCGGATATCCCGCCGTTCGACGACGAATGGCTCATCGGCCCACCCGATTACCAACCAATCCTCAACCCACACGAACCCGGCGGGCCAGAACCCAACGCCGCCTGAACGTTCGGCTAGTTCAGTGCGGCGGCCAGCTGGCGCCACTGTTCGCGGGGGAATTCCCTTGGATCGGCGGTCAGCACCTGCACGCAAACATGGTCGGCACCGGCGGAGAGATGCTCGTTCACCCGGCCGAGCACGGTCGCCTCGTCACCCCACGCGATGATCGCGTCGAACAGCCGATCGCTGACCGACGTCAAGTCCTCCTGGGTGAAGCCTGAGCGTAGCAGGTTGTTGGCATAGTTCGGCAGCGCCAAATACGCACGCAGCCAATCCGTTCCGAGCGTTCGTGCCTCGTCCCTGTCCTCGGTCAGCAGTACCGTCTGCTCGGGCAGCAGCAGCGGGCCTTCGCCGAGATGCTCACGGGCGTAGCGGGTGTGGTCCGGCGTCACCAGATAGGGATGAGCGCCGCGGGCCCGTGTCGCAGACAGCTCGAGCATCTTCGGACCCAGCGCGGCGAGCACCCGGTTCGCAACGGGCACCGGGTTGTCGGTCGCGTCGATCGCATCCAGGTATGCCCGCGTCGCGGCGAGCGGCTTCTTGTAGAGGCCCGGCTCCTTGGAATCGATGAGTGGAGCGTGGCTCACGCCGATGCCGAGCAGAAAGCGTTCACCGTGTTGAGCCGTCAACTCTGCATACCTGGTCGCCACGTCCGCGGGCTCGTGCATCCACAGGTTCAGGATCCCGGTGGCGATCACGACGCTCTTGGTCGTCGCCAGCAGATTGCTCACCGAGTCGAGCACGGGACCGCCCACGTCCGGGATCCACAGCGCGGTGAATCCGAGCTCCTCGAGCTCGGCCGCGGCCTCGGCGGCCTCTCCGGCGTCGCCGTAGCGCAACTGAGAACTCCACACTCCGACGCCTGCCAGATCCATCCGCTGATCCTTTCCCGGGCAACTAGCCACTCACGCTACCGTCGGCGCCCGGCAGCCCCTCGTCGGGGGCAGCGCACTCACGCCGACCGCGTCTGCCCAGGTGGCAAGCCATCCGCACGCCTGTGAACGTGGTCGACCTCACCCGCTCGCACCCCGGACGTACGAGTCTCCGACATGCTCAATTAGGGTAACCTCACCAACTTAGGACAGCCTGCACTAATTCATGCTGGGAGGGTTTCGTGGGTTCTCGCTGCGGTGCTGCAGGCCGTCCCGAACGACCTACCGAAAACCATCGCCGAGCCGCCGATGATTGACGAACAGAGCCAACTGGCCTTCCAGCCCTGGATCAAGCGATCCCCGGGCCGGAAGAGCGACGGCGCGACCGTGGTGTTTCCTCACGCAGGGGGCGCCGCCGCGGCCTACCGGGCCTTCGCCGCGGCGTTGGCTGCCGGCGGCGCCGACGTGTACGTCGTGCAGTACCCCCAGCGAGCGGACCGGCTCACTCACCCCGCCCCGGACACCGTCGAGGAATTGGCCGTCCAGCTCTTCGACGCCGGCGAATGGACGCGACTCGGGCCGATCAAACTGTTCGGCCACTGCATGGGCGCGGTGATCGCGTTCGAGTTCGCTCGCGTCGCCGAAGCCAAGGGTGCCGACGTGAGCAGCCTCTGGGTGTCGGCGAGTCAGGCCCCCTGCACGATCGCCACCTCGCCACGGCTACCCACCGCCGAGGCCGAGGTGATCGCGAACATGGTCGACCTGGGCGGCACCGATGAGCGGCTGCTCGCCGACGAGGACTTCGTCGACCTGCTCGTCCGCGCCGTGCGCGCCGACTACCTGGCGTTCAACCGCTACGCGTGTGGCGACGACGTCCAACTGCGCGCCGACATCCACACCATCGGCGGCCGCAACGACCATCGGGTGAGCGAGGACATGCTGCGCCGCTGGGCCACACACGGGGGCGGGGCGTTCACACTGTCGCTCTTCGATGGCGGGCACTTCTACATCAACGACCATCTCGACGCCGTCGCGGAGCTCGTCAATGACGTCTAGCGACGCGGACGCGATCGTCATCGCCGGGATGGCGATCGAGGCGCCCGGCGGCATCGATACCGCGGACGCCTACTGGTCGTTGCTGTCCGAGCGACGCGAGGCGTTGAGCCCGTTTCCCCGAGACCGCGGCTGGTCAGTGCGCAAGGTGCTCGACGGGTCACACCGCGATGGGTTCAAGCCGATACACGATCTCGGCGGATTTCTCTCCGGTGGTGCGACTTTCGACGCCGAATTCTTCGGGATCTCACCACGCGAGGCCGTCGCGATGGACCCGCAGCAACGCGTCGCGTTGCGCGTGGCCTGGCGTGCACTCGAGAACACCGCAATCAACCCCGACGACCTCGTCGGTCACAATGTGGGCTGCTACATCGGTGCGTCGACAATGGGTTACGGTCCCGATCTTGCCGAGTTCACCAACCTCACGGGTCATTTGATGGCAGGTACCGCCCTCGGCCCTGTTTCGGGGCGGATCGCCTACACGCTCGGGTTGGCCGGACCCGCAATGACGATCGATACCTCATGCTCCTCGACCTTGACCGCAGTTCATCTTGCCGCGCAGGCGATTCGGTCGGGAGATTGCGATATGGCGATCGCCGGCGGGGTCTGTGTGATGGGGTCACCGGGATTCTTTGTCGAGTTCTCCAAGCAGCACGCGCTGTCCGACGACGGTCACTGCCGCCCGTACAGCGCGCAGGCAAGCGGCACCGTGTGGGCCGAAGGCGCGGCGATGTTCGTGCTACAGCGACGTTCCGCCGCACTGCGCGACGGACACCGCGTACTCGGCGAACTTCGAGCGACATGTCTCAACCAGGACGGTCGCTCCGTCGGGTTGACGGCTCCGAGCGGCCCCGCGCAGGCGCGGTTGTTTCAACGTGCGCTGCGCCAAGCCGGAATCCGCGCCGAACAGGTCGGCATGCTCGAAGGTCACGGCACCGCAACCCGACTCGGCGACCGCACCGAACTCACCTCTTTGGCCCAGACCTACGGGGCCACCGAACCTGGCCGCGGCGCATTGCTCGGATCGGTGAAGTCGAACATCGGCCACACCCAGGCCGCCGCGGGCGGGCTCGGCCTGGCCAAAGTGCTCATCGCCGCTGCGCGCGAAGCCGTGCCTGCGAGCCTGCATACAGCCGAGGCGAGTCGCGAAATCGATTGGGAAAAACAAGGTCTGCGGCTGGCAACCGAACTCACACCGTGGCCCGCGGCGGATGGGCACCGGCTGGCCGCGGTGACGGCGTTCGGGATGAGCGGCACCAACGCGCACGTCATCGTCTCCGTACCGGAAGCAGCCTGATGCCCGCCAACGGATTTCCCGACGGCCGCGTGCCCGTCGTCCTCAGTGCTCACGCCGAGGAACTTCTCGTCACCGATGCCGACGCTATCCTTCGGTACCTGCGTCCCGGCATGGACGTCTCGGCTGTCGCGGCCACGCTCTTGCGCACACGCAGGCTGCGGCGGCACCGCGCCGTCGTCCGCGCGGCGAGCATCGCTGAATTGATCGAGGGCCTGCAGGCGCTCAGCGCCGAAATCGAACACCCGATGGTGGCGAGATCGTCGGAAACAAGCACCGGTAAAACGGTTTTCGTCTTTCCCGGCCAGGGCAACCAATGGCCGTCGATGGGAGCCGATGCTTACGATCGGTCACCGGTGTACCGCGCCCAGGTGGATGAATGCGTTGCGGCTTTCGCCGCCGCCGGCCACGTTTCGCCGCTGCAGTACCTCACCGCGCACACCCCTGGTGGCGACTGGTCGCAGGTCGAGATCCAGGGCGCACAGTTCGTCCACGCCGTGGGTCTGGCTCACATCTGGCAATCCTGCGGAGTGACGCCCGGCATCACAGTCGGCCACAGCCTGGGTGAAGTGGCCGCGGCATACGTCGCCGGGCGTATGACCCTCACCGATGCGGTCGCCGTGGTCATCGCGCGGGCGAAAGCGGTCGACCGCCTGCAGGGCGACTATCGCATGGCCGCCCTGGGGATTTCGGTCGGGGAGACCGAGCACCTGATCGCCACCGTCGAAGGCTGGCTCGAGGTGTCGGCGGTCAACTCGAAGTCGTCGGTCGTCGTCTCTGGCCAGCGCGACGCCGTCACCGCACTGGTGGCCACCGCATCAGATCGGGGTCTGTTCGCCCGCGAGCTCGGCGTGAATTATCCGGGCCACACCACCGCGTTGGAGGCGCTGCACGACGACCTGTCAGTCCTCTTGCCCAAGGGTCAGTTCGGCGATGCACCAATGCAATTCATCGGGTCGGCCACCGGTCAGGCCGTGCCGGCAGGGACCGGTTACGCGCACTACTGGTACCGCAATCTGCGCGATACGGTGCGTTTCGACCGCGCCGTCGACGCGGCTCGCAGACAGGGCGGAACCCGGTTCGTCGAAATGTCGGCGCACGCGTCGCTGCTGTTCGCACTGGAAGATCTGACCGGCGACGGGCCTGAGCCCTCGCTCATCGTCGGATCGGGTCGACGCGACGAACCGCTCGTCGACACCTTGTCGGCCGGCATCGCGGCCGTCGCGGTCGGCGACCCGGGGTTCGGATGGTCCGGCTGGGCCGACTCGAGGACGCCAGTGCTCCAGGGCTTTCCCAATGCACCGATGCGTGACGTCCACGTGTGGGCCGAACCCGAACCGCTTGCACCCGTGTTCGGGTTGACCGTTTCGAGCGAGAAGTGGGAGCAGAGTGGCGTATTCGCCGCAACGGGTGCGCACAGGCGAATCGCAGTCGTCGACCTGGTGGGTCCGGGTAGTGCGCTGTCGGCGCAGCTGCGGACCGCCATCGCGCGGCACGGCAACGCGGAACCCGCCCAGCCGGGCGAGGCCGACCTCATCCTTGCGATCGCCCCACTACTCGACCACCCCGATGCCGAGGTCGCCGCTGCGCAGATCGGACGAATCGTGGGCGAGGGTCTGTTCGACTATGCCGATGCCGGAGGAACGTCGTGCCGCGACGTATGCCTTGTGACGGTCGGCGGCGAACACGTGCTTCTCGACGAACCCGTTGCGCTACCGGCGCAGGCGGCACTGGCCGCGATGCACCGCAGCATCGGTTATGAACGTCCCGACCAAGCGTTCCGCCATCTGGATCTACCGTCCTGGGAGATCGACGACGCCACCGCGACGGCGGTCATCGACGCCGCGCGTGGCAGTGTGCACGAGGGAGCGGTCCGCGACAGCGCCTCCGGCCCTGCCCTTTTCGTCCGCGCGCTATCCGAGCCTGATGCTCCCGCCCGGGACTGGAAGCTCGATGACGGGCTGCTGGACAACGTCGTGATCACCGGTGGTACCGGGGCGGTCGGACTGCACTTCGCGCGGTATCTCGCCGAGCAGGGCGCTCGCCGCATCGTGCTGCTCAGTCGAACGGGCGTCGACGCGGCGACCGTGGCCGAACTGACGGATGTCGCCGGTTTCGGCGGTGTCGAGATCGTCGCCCCACCGTGTGATCTGCGCTCCGCCGATCAGGTCTCGGCCGTCGCGCGGGATTTCGGCGGCACAGGGGCGTCGCTCCTGATCCACGCGGCGGGGGCGGCGAGATTCGACGACTTCGCGAGTATCTCCGCGGAGTCCTTCGCCGATACCGCGGCGGCCAAGATCGGCGGCTTCGCGCGCATGACCGATTTGTGGCCGATGCGTTCGGATACGCGAATCCTAGTGTGCTCCTCGGTGTCCGGGGTGTGGGGCGGCCGCGGCCACGCAGCCTACTCGGCTGCCAACCGGATGCTCGACGTGATGGCCGGTCAGCTGCGGGCCAAGGGCCAGCATTGCGTCGCCCTGCGATACGGGCTATGGCGCACGGATCCCGGCCGTGCCAGCGGTATCACGGCCCGTGCCGGCGTCAGCGCCATCGAGCGCTCGGGACTGTTGCCGATGGCACCCGGGTCTGCGGTCGCCGCCAGCCTGCGTGAGCACGAAGCCGATCCGATGATCATGTCCGCCGACCCTGACCGGCTGCGGAAGTTCCTCGACAGCCAGGCCGTCGAGCAATCCGGCGGGGCGACCCCCTCGGACAGCACCCCCAGTGGCGACGGGCCGACCAGGGTCATCGCCGAAGTGGCTGCGGTGCTCGGCATCGACGCCGCGACGGTCGACCGGCAAACATCCCTGCTCGACCTCGGCTTGGATTCACTGCTCGCCCTTGATCTGCGCAAGCGGTTGCGGCGGGTGATCGGCGCATCGGTGCCGCTGGGCGCCCTGCTTGGCGGTATCACCAGCGCCGAACTCATCGCCGAACTCGACACTCGATCACAGAAGGTGGAAACGACTCGTGACTGACATCGCCGATATTCGCGAGCACGCCGATGACCGTCGGTTGGAGCTGTTGCGGCGCAGGCTTTCCGAGAAGGGTCTGCGGTCGGGCGAGCAGACGCCCGCCGAGCCGACGGACACCGCACTGTCCGACGGGCAGCGTCGCATGTGGTTCGTTCAGATGGCCGACCCCACCGGCGCGATCCTCAACATTTGCCTGTCCTATCGGATCAGGGGCGCACTGGACGTCGCGCGCCTACGCGACGGCGTGAACACGGTGGCCGCGCGGCATGTGCTGCTGCGCACCACGTACAGCGCGGATGCCAACGGCGAGCCGCAGCCGACCGTCCATGACGACCTGATGCCGGGCTGGTCGGCGCACGACCTGTCCGACATGTCGGAGCACTCCAGGAGGTTGCGGCTGGAAGTGCTGGCGCAGCGCGAATTCAGCGCACCCTTCGACCTGAGTTCCGATTCGCCGCTGCGCCTGACGGTCGTGCGCACCGGCGCCGACGAACACGTCATGCTGCTCGTCGCGCACCACATCGCGTGGGACGACGGCTGCTGGCAGGTGTTCTTCGCCGACCTCACCCGCGCGTACCGCGGTGTGCGGCTCGCCGCGCCGACTCCGATCCCGGCACCGGCGTCGGGTGCCATCGACGGCGATCTCGAGTACTGGCGCACCGTGCTGGCCGATCCGCCGGAGCCGCTGGAGTTGCCCGGCCCCAACGGCTCTGCGATCCCGACGAACTACCGGTCGCAGCGCACCACGCTGCGGCTGCCCGACGCGACCGTGGAGCGCGTGACCGCCGTGGCCAAGGAGTCCGGTGCCACCCCGTACATGGTGCTGCTGGCCGCATTCGGTGTGCTGATCCACCGTTACACCCACTCCGACGACTTCCTCGTCGCCGCGCCGGTGCTCAACAGGACCGCCGACCTCGACGACGTCATCGGGTACTACGGCAACACGGTGGCGATGCGACTGCGGCCACAGCGGGGTCAGACATTCCGTGAGGCGATCGCCGACGCCCGCGACACCGCAGTCGGTGCCTTCGCCCATCAGCGGGTCAACCTGGACCGAGTGGTCGCCGAGATCAACCCCGACCGCCGTCACGGTGTGGAGCGCATGACGCGGGTGACGTTCGGGGCGCGTGGCGCCGACGGTCACGGCTTCAATCCCGACGGAATCACCTGTGAGCGAGCCGAGTTGCGCGGCCAGTTCACCCAGCTGCCATTCGGGTTCATGGTCGAGTTCGACGACGCGGGTATCGAGGTCGAGGCCGAATACCTCGTCGAGGTTCTCGACGCCGGACTGGCCCGGCAGCTGCTCGAGCACTACGTGGTGCTGCTCGACAGCGCGCTGGCCAACCCCGGGACGCCGATCAGCGATCTCGACCTGACGGGACCGGCGTACGCCGACTGGCTGCGCAAGGTCTCTGCCGGTGAGGAATTCGACACCCCGGCAACGACATTGGCCGCGTTGGTGGAGGCGCAGTCCGCGCGGACACCGGATGCGCCCGCCGTCGTCTACGAGGGACGCCATTACACCTATCGCGAGATCAACGAATCGGCGAACCGATTCGCACACTGGTTGATCGAACAGGGGATCGGCACCGAGGACCGTGTCGCCGTGCTGCTGGATCGTTCTCCCGAACTGGTGATCACCGCCCTCGGGTTGATCAAGGCCGGCGCGGTCTACCTTCCCGTCGATCCGACCTATCCCGAGGACCGGCTGAATTTCATCCTGTCCGACTCCGATCCGAAACTCGTACTGCGCGAGGCCGTCGGCGGGCTCGACGGCTACCCGGTGTCGAACCCGACCGACGCCGACCGGATCCGTCCGCTCGGACCAGAGAGCACCGCCTACCTGATCTATACGTCGGGCTCCACCGGGCTGCCCAAGGGTGTGCCCGTCCCGCACCGGCCGGTCGCCGAATACTTCGTCTGGTTCAAGGGTGACTACCAAATCGACGAGCGTGAGCGGCTGCTTCAGGTCGCCTCGCCTAGCTTCGACGTGTCTATCGGCGAGATCTTCGGCATGCTGGCATGCGGTGGACGACTGGTGATTCCGCGTCCGGACGGTCTCCGCGACGTCGGCTATCTCACCGATCTGCTGCACGACGAAGGCATCACGTCGATGCACCTGGTCCCGTCGCTGCTGGGTTTGTTGATGTCGCTGCCGGGCGTGAACCAGTGGCGCACCCTGCAACGGGTGCCGATCGGCGGCGAAGCGCTCCCCGGTGAGCTCGCCGACAAGTTCCACGGCACCTTCGACGCGCTGCTGCACAACTTCTACGGCCCCACCGAGACGGTGATCAACGCCAGCCGTTACAAGGTGGAGGGCAAGCAGGGCACGCGCATCGTGCCGATCGGCACGCCGAAGATCAATACGCAGATCCACCTGCTCGACGATGCGCTGAAGCCGGTCCCGGCCGGCGTGATCGGCGAGATCTACATCGGTGGAACGCATGTGGCGCGGGGTTATCACCAGCGGCCCGGGCTGACCGCGGAGCGGTTCGTCGCCGACCCGTTCACCCCCGGCGCCAGGCTGTACCGGTCCGGCGACCTGGCCCGCCGCAACGCCGACGGGGACATCGAATTCGTCGGCAGGGCAGACGAACAGGTGAAGATCCGCGGCTTCCGAATCGAACTCGGAGAGGTCGCCGCCGCGATCTCCGTCGACCCCAGCGTGAGTCAGGCGGTGGTCGTGGTCAGTGAGCTACCGAACCTCGGAAAGAGCCTCGTCGGGTACCTCACGCCCGCCGACACATCCGCCGGAGCCGCCGACGACGTCGACATCGAGCGCATCCGCGCTCGGGTCGCGGCCGCACTGCCGGACTACATGACGCCGGCGGCATACGTGGTGATCGACGAGATCCCGATCACCGCGCACGGCAAAATCGACCGCGCCGCGCTCCCGAAACCTGACGCGGACTCCTGGGCCGGCGCGGGCGCCGAATACCGCGAACCCGCCGAGGGGACTGAGCGGCGCGTCGCCGGCCTGTACGCCGAACTGCTCGGCCGCGACCGGATCGGCGCGGACGACTCGTTCTTCGACCTCGGCGGTCACTCGCTGCTCGCCACGAAACTGGTTGCCGCGGTGCGGTCGCAGTGCCACGTGGACATCGGCGTCCGCGAGGTGTTCGAGCTCGGCACGGTCGCGAAGCTGGCCGAGCGCATCAACTCGATGTCGGCATCCGACTCGCGGCGTCCGCGGCTCGCCGCGATCCCGCACGATGGGCCGCTGCAGATGTCGGCGTCGCAGCTGCGGATGTGGTTCCAGTACCGCATCGACGGTCCCAACCCCGTCAACAACATCCCGTTCGCCGCGCGGCTCACTGGGCCGTGCGATGCCGACGCGTTCGTCCGCGCGGTGCGTGACGTCGTCGCCCGGCACGAGGTGCTGCGCACCACCTATCGCGAAATCGACGGCGTGCCTTACCAGATCGTGAACGCCGCCGACGAGGCCTCGGTCTCGGTGCGGCGGGCACGCGGTGACGACGAGGTATGGCTGCACGCCGAACTCGACAACGAGCGGCGGCACATATTCGACCTCGAGGGCGCGCTGCCGGTCCGCGCGACGGTGCTGTCGACACCCGACGCGCATGTGGTGTCGCTCGTGGTGCATCACATCGCGGCGGACCACTGGTCGGCCATGGTGCTGTTCAACGATCTGCTCGCCGCGTACCGGTCCCGCCGGACCGGTCAGGCGCCGTCGTTCGCACCGCTGAACGTCCAGTATGCGGACTACGCGGCGTGGCAGGCGGCGCTGCTGGCCGATACCGACGGACCCGTTGCGGCACAACGTGACTACTGGCGCGGCCGGCTGGAAGGTCTGCCCGAGGATCCGGGGCTGACTCCCGACCTCGAGCGCCCGCCGGTGCTCAGCGGTGAGGGTGATGCCGTCGAGTTCGGCATCAACGGCGCGATCCGCGCGCAGCTCACCGAACTGAGCCAGCAGCTGGGCGTCACCGAGTTCATGCTGCTGCAGCTGGCCGTCGCCGTGGCCTTGCACAAAGCCGGTGAGGGCAACGACATCCCGCTGGGCACTCCGGTGGCCGGCCGCACCGAGGCCGAGCTCGATCAACTGGTCGGGTTCTTCATCAACATCGTCGTGCTGCGCAACGATCTGACCGGCAACCCGACACTGCGCGAACTGCTGGTGCAGGCCCGCGACACCGCGCTGGGCGCCTACGCCCACCAGGACCTGCCCTTCGATCAGGTGGTCGACGCCGTCCGGCCGGCCCGGTCACTCTCTCGCAACCCGCTTTTCGGTGTCGTCGTGCACGTGCGTGAGGCTCTGCCCGCCGGGCAGGTCGTGGAGTCCTCGGCCGAGGGTGACACCGTGTTCACTGCGCTCGAGCCGCCGTTCGATGTCGCGCACGCCGACCTGTCGGTCAACTTCTTCGCCACTGCTCGAATTGCCGGAGCAGCCGGCGGCGACGACGGTTATCGAGGGCACGTCATCTACCGCACCGACCTGTACCGGCGCACGACCGCGGAACGGTTGGTCCGCTGGCTCGGCCGTGTGCTGGCCGCGTTCGCCGACGATCCCGATCAGCGGCTGCGCGACATCCAGATCGCCGATCGCGAGGAACGGCAACGGGTGTACGGGTTCAGTGCCGCGGCGGGCATCAGCGTGCTCGACCAATGGCGGGATCCCGTGGCAGTCGGTGTCATCGGCGACGTATACGACCACCACGTCGACGAGCAAGGCGCACACCTGCGACCGACAGGGAAGCGGGCGCGCTGGTCCGACAACGGCGAGGTGGAGTACATCGAAGCCACCAAGCCGACGGCGCCGACAGGTCCGGCTGGCCCGTTTGAGCCCGCCCACACCGAAACCGAACGCGTCCTCGCCGCAATGCTCGCCGATGTACTCGACCTGCCCGAGGTCGGTCGCAACGACGACTTCTTCAGCCTCGGCGGCGACAGCATCCTCGCGGTGCAGGTGGCCGCGAGGGCGTGCGACGCGGGACTGGCGCTGACCGCCCGAATGGTGTTCGAGCATCCTGCGATCCAGGAACTGGCGGCCACCATCGATGCGGTCGGCAGCGTGCCCGAAACCGCCGATATCCGCCACGAGCCGATGGCCGCCTCGGGGCTGTCGCCCGACGAACTGGCGGCGGTGACATCGATGTTCAACTCGTCCCGCGACGGTGCGCAGTGACCCCAACCGGCACCAAGACCGATGCCAAGGTGGCCGTCGAAGATGTGATGGCGCTCAGCCCGCTGCAGCAGGGGCTGTTCTCGCTGGCCCAACTGAGCAACGGTGAAGGCGGCGACGACCCCTACGTGATCGCGATGTCCGCCGACATCTTCGGCGCATTGGATCCGGAGTTGTTGCGCACCTGCGCCGCGCACCTGCTGGCGCGGCACCCCAACCTGCGCGCCAGCTTCTTTCGCAGTGACCTGAGCCGCCCCGTCCAGGTGGTCCCCACCCGGGTCGACCTGCCGTGGCGCACGATCACCGCGACCGCCGACGAGGTCGACGCGCTGGACTTCGACGAACGACTTCGCCCGTTCGACCTCGAGCGCGGGCCCGCGATCCGCTTCGTGCTCATCGAGGTGCCCGAATCGCACTGGCGTCTCGTGGTGGTCGCGCACCACATCATCATCGACGGCTGGTCGCTGCCGCTGTTCGTCGGTGAGCTGATCGGCATGTACCGCGCAGGCGGGGACGCCGGTGTCCTGCCACCGCCGCCGCGGCCGTACCGCGACTACATCGGCTGGCTCGCAGCGCGAGACCAGGACGCCAGCCGCACTCTGTGGCGCGAACACCTCGCCGGTATGGATGGTCCGACGCTGCTGTCGCCGACCCTTTCCGCGGTCGAGCCCGAAGGCGGGTCGCCCCGTCGCACCGAGCTGAAGCTTGACACCGGCACCACCGCCGCGCTGGCTGAGGCGGCACGTTCGCGCGGGGTCACCGTGAACACCCTGGTGCAAATGGCCTGGGCGACTTTGTTGTCCGCGTTCACGGATCGCAGTGATGTGGTGTTCGGCGTGACGGTGTCGGGTCGCCCCAGCGAGCTGACCGGGGTCGAGACCATGGTCGGACTGTTCATCAACACCGTGCCGCTGCGGGTGCGGCTTGATCCCGCGGCCGGCGCGGGCGCGCAATGTGTTGCACTGCAACGCGAGGCGGCGAAGCTTCGTGACCACAGTTACCTGCCGCATGCCGAACTGCGATCGCTCGGCGGGATCGGCGAGATGTTCGACACCCTGCTGGTGTACGAGAACTTCCCGCCCGGTGGACTGGTCGGAGGAGGGGAGTTCACGGCCAACGGCGCGACGTTCCGCCCGGCGGCGCTCGAGAGCCTGTCGCACTTTCCCGTCACCCTCGCCGCCCACATGGTCGACGACCAGCTGACGGTGCTCGTCGAGGTGGTCGACGGGGCACTCGGGTCGATGACGCCCGAAAGCCTGGGTCGACGATTGCTCGACACCGTCGCGCTGTTGATCGCCAAGTGGGACAGTCCGCTTCGCGATATCAGCGTCCTGCTCGACGGGGAGCAGCCGCGAACCGAGATCGATGGGGCACCCGAACACACCGGGGTGCACACCAGGTTCACCGACGTCGCCTACACCCGGTTGGCATCGCGGGCACTGAGCTGGTCCGGCGGCGAGCTGACCTACCGCGAACTCGACGAGGCCGCCGACCAGGTGGCCGCCCTGCTGGTGGGTAGCGGGGTCGGCGTCGAAGACCCGGTGGCGATCAAGCTTTCGCGCGGCCCGCAATACGTGATAGCCATGCTGGGGGTGCTGAAGTCCGGCGCCGTCATCGTCCCGCTCGACCCCGCCATGCCTGCCGACCGGATCGCCGACATCCTCGCCCAGTGCGGTGCGGCGGTGATCGTCGACGACGTGTTGATGTCGGCCGCCGCCGCCGGGCAATCCGACGGATTCCAGCCCGTCGCAGCACATCCCGGCCAGGCTGCCTATGTCGTCTTCACCTCGGGCACCACGGGACGACCGAAGGGCGTCATCGGCACCCATCAGGCGCTGCTCGCGTACGCCGAGGATCACGCCCGGCACATTCTGCGGCCCGCAGCGGCCCGGTTGAGCCATCCGCTGCGCGTCGCGCATGCCTGGTCGTTCACCTTCGACGCGGCCTGGCAGCCGCTGGCGGCACTGCTCGACGGGCACTCGGTGCACATCGTCGACGACGACGTCCAACGGGATGCCGAATCATTGGTCGAGCTCATCGCGCGGTACGGAATCGACCTGATCGACACGACCCCGTCGATGTTCGCCCAGCTGCACGCGGTCGGACTGCTCGCCACGGTGCCCCTCGGCGTGCTCGCACTGGGGGGTGAGGCGATCGGCATTCCGGCGTGGAACCTGATCCGCGACGAATGCTCTCGCACGGGCATGACGGCCTACAACTGTTACGGACCAACAGAATCCACGGTCGAAGCCGTCGTCGCGCCCATCGCCGATCATCCCGAGCCGACGATCGGTGTGCCCACGTCGGCGACCCGCGCCTACGTACTGGATTCGTGGCTGCGGCCCGCGCCCGACGGCGTGCCCGGCGAGCTCTACCTGTCCGGTCGCCAACTGACCCGCGGCTATCTCGGCAGGCCTGGCGAGACCGCGGGCCGATTCGTGGCCGACCCGTTCGTTCCCGGCGAGCGGATGTACCGGACCGGTGACGTGGTGCGACGCCGGCCCGACGGGGCGCTACAGTTCCTCGGCCGTTCCGACGCGCAGGTGAAGATCCGTGGGTTCCGTGTCGAGCCCGCCGAGATCTCGGCCGTGCTGCACACGCATCCCGCGGTGCGTCACGCACATGTCGCGGTACGGGAGCGGGTTCGCGGCGGGCCGCGATTGATCGCCTATGCGGCCGCTGAACCAGCGCCTGACCTCGCCGAGTTGCGAGACCTGCTGTCAAAGCGGTTGCCGCGCTATATGATTCCGCAGAGCATCGTCATCGTCGACCAAATGCCGCTGACGTCGCACGGCAAGATCGATGAGGCCGCGCTGGCCGCGCTTACGGTAGACGACGGTCCGTCGGCGGCGCCGGAAACCGAAACCGAGGCCGCGCTCGTCGCTGTGTTGAGCGAGCTACTCGACGGCGTCGAGATCGATGTCACCGCGGAGTTTCTTCAGCTCGGCCTCGACAGCATCGTCGCGCTTTCGGTGGTGCAGGGAGCGCGTAGGCGCGGCATTCCCCTGCGGGCACGGCTGATGCTGGAATGTGCGACCATCCGCGAGCTGGCCGCGGCGATCGACAACGAGTCCGTCACCGTCGTCAGTCGGGGTGACGAGGGAACCGGGCCGATACCGGTGCCGCCCAACGTGCATTGGCTCTACGAGCACGGCCAACCGCGGCGGCTGGCGCAGACCGAGACGGTCCGGCTGCCGGCGGGGATCACCCGCGCGGACCTGGACCGCATGCTCAAAGCCGTCGTCAACGGGCACGAGGTCCTGCGCAGCCGCCTGGACATCGAAACGATGACGCTTGTCGAACACGAGCCCGCAGGGTTTCTCACCGAGGTGTGGGTCGAGGGCGACATGGTCGACGCGGTCGCCGAGCATTCCGCACATGCGGTGGAACGGCTTGACCCGCAACGGGGATCGATGATGTCCGCGGTGTGGCTGCGAGAGCCCGGTGGCCCGGGCGTGCTCATGCTGGTCGCACATGTGCTTGCGCTGGACCCCGCATCGTGGCGGATCGTGCTGGGTGAGCTCGACGCGTCGTGGCACACCATCAAATCGGGTCTGGATCCGTTGCCCACGACGGAGCACACCAGCTATCGGCGGTGGTCCCGGTTGCTCGCCGAGCGCGCCGCCCAACTGGACACATGCGACTTCTGGGCGGCCCAACTCGAGGGTGCCGATCCGGTGCTGGGCACGCGACGCCTCCGGCCGGAGACCGACCGGATCGCCGACGTCGTCGTCACCATGTCGCTCACCGATCCCGAGGTGTCGGCGCGTGTTCTCAGTGGTGCCGTGCCCGCGCAGAAGATCCTTGCGGCCGCGGCCGCCCGGACCATCGATCGGTGGCGTGCGCATCGGGGTCAGGACCAGCCACCGCCCCTGCTCGCACTGGAGACGCACGGCCGCGCGGACGGAATCATGAGCGACACCGACACCTCCGACACGGTCGGTCTGCTCACCGCCATCTATCCGCTGCGGATGAATGCGCCAGGTGCGATCGACGCGATGCCTGGCGACGGTATCGACTTCGGGCTGCTGCGCTACCTGCGTCCGGATACCGCGCAGCGGCTGCGGGGGTACGCCGACCCGCAGGTGCTGCTGAACTTTCTCGGCAGAGTGCACGTCGGCACCGGCGGCGAGCTGATCCCCGATCGCTCACTGTTGGCGCGCGTTTCGCCGCGGCCGGAACCGGAACTCGCTGTACGACATGAGTTGACCATCCTGGCCGCGGTGATCGGCGATGCGGACCGGCCGGTGCTGGGCACTCAGTGGCGCGCGCTGCCGGAGATCCTGTCCGCCGACGACGTCGCCACCCTGCAGTCGATGTGGCAGGACTCGCTACGAGAGGTTGCACCATGAGGCCCACCCTCGCCGTCGTCGGCGCAGGAGCCAAGGCCATTGCCGTCGCCGCCAAAGCGGCCGAGCTGAACGACATGGGCGTCGACGTGCCCAGAGTCGTTGCGGTGGAACGCACCGGCGTCGCCGCCAACTGGCAGGCCGAGGGCGGCTGGACCGACGGTCAGCACCGCCTGGGCACCAGCCCCGAGAAGGATGTCGGCTTTCCGTACCGCTCGTCTTTGGTGCCCCGCCGGAACGCCGAACTCGACGAGCGCATGACGCGGCACAGCTGGCAGGCATACCTGATCTCGACCGGCCAGTTCGCCGAATGGGTAGACCGCGGCAGGCCCGCTCCCACCCATCGCAAGTGGAGTCAGTACCTGCGCTGGGTCGCGGCCAACTGTCAGATGAACATCGTCTCCGGTGAGGTCACCGGGATCTCCGTCGACAGCACCGCCGCCACACCCCGCTGGGCGCTGCACACGTCGGATGACGCGGTGCTCGCGGACGGTGTGATGATCACCGGCCCGGGTCAGCCCGAGCGGTCGATCCTGCCGGGCAACCCGCGGGTGCTCTCGATCGCGCAGTTCTGGCACCGGGCCGCGGGCAACGAGCTGATCTCCGCGGAGCGGGTCGCGGTGATCGGGGGAGGTGAGACCGCAGCATCGATACTCAATGAGCTTTTCCGGCACAGGGTTTCGACGATCACCGTCATCTCGCCCGGAGTCACGCTGTTCACCCGCGGTGAGGGATTCTTCGAGAACAAACTGTTCTCCGACCCCGCCGGCTGGACCAGCCTCACGCTGAACGAGCGCCGTGACGCGCTGGCACGTACCGACCGCGGCGTGTTCTCGGCGCGGGTGCAGGATGCGCTGCTGTCCGACGACCGGATTCGCCATCTTCGCGGCCGCGTAGCGCATGCGGTGGCACGCGACAGCCGAATCCGCCTGACGCTCAGCACGAATCAGGGAAGTGAGAATTTCGAGACCGTGCACGGATTCGATCTCGTGATCGACGGGTCGGGCGCCGACGCGCTGTGGTTCCTGCCGCTGCTGGGCCAGGATGTGCTGGATCTGCTCGAACTGAGCCTCGGCGGCCCGCTGACCGGCGACGCGCTGCAGGAGTTCATCGGGGACGACCTGGCCATCACCGGCGTCACGCCGAAGCTGTTCCTGCCCGGGCTGTCCGGGCTCACCCAGGGGCCGGGCTTTCCCAACCTGTCCTGCCTTGGAATGCTCTCGGACCGGATACTCGGTGCCGACTACGCCACGGAGCGAGGCCCGTCCGAGCGACCATCAAGCGCCGTGACAGACAACGGACTGGAGCCTGCGCGAGTACGCGGGGTGAGCTAGGCGTCGGCCGCGATGCGCCAGCCGGCGCTCTGCTGTTGCCGGCGCCAGAACTCGGCGAATCGTCCGCCGCGTCGGGTCAGCTCATCGATGGCGCCCTGTTCCACGATGCGCCCGGAGTCGACGAACAGCACATTGTCGGCGTTGCGGATCGCTCCCGGCCGGTGCGCGACGATGACGCGAGTGCGGCCACGTGGATCGTCTCTGATCGCGTCGGTGATGGCCGTTTCGTTCTCGGTGTCCAGCGCGCTGGTCGCTTCGTCGATCAGCAGAATTCCAGCCGGTTTCACGAGGGCTCGCGCAATGCTGACCCGCTGACGTTCACCTCCGGACAGCGCCGCGCCCGCCTCACCCACCCGGCTGGACTCGCCGTCAGGTAGGCGCGAGACGATTTCGTCGACGCGGGCCAGCGCCATGGCGTTTCGGAGGTCGTCGTCGCGGGCGTCGGGGTGTCCGGCGCGGACGTTGTCCATGATCGGGCCGTCGAACAGATACGGATGCTGGAACACCATGCTCACCAGCGCCCGCCGCGTGGCCGCATCGAGTTCGTCGATATCGGTGCCATCGACGAGGATCTGACCGCGGGTCGGAGCATGCAATCCCGCGATGAGCGAGAGGATCGTGCTCTTACCCGAACCCGATGGGCCCACGATCGCAGTCGTCGTTGCGGGTTCGAGCACGAAGTCGAGCCCGGTGAGCACGTCACCGGCGTCTGCGGCACCGTCGTAGCGGAAAGCCACATCGCGGAACTCGATTCGCGGCGCGCGGTTTCCGGTGGCGGCAACGCCGCCGTCGACCGCCGCGCGGGGGGCGTCGATGATGCTGCGCAGCCGGTTGAGCACGCCACGTGAGTTCTCGACGGCTCCGGCCAGGTCGGCGAGCACGTTGAAAGGTTCAAGGAACCGCACGGTGACGATCAGCAGCGCGACGGCCTCCGGGGCGCCGATCTGACCTCGCACCGCCAGGGTCGTGATCGTGCCCGCCAGCACGATCAGCGCGAGTTGGCTTGCCACGCTGAACATCAGCTGCCCGGGAATCTGGAACAGCAGCAGCCTCATCGTGGCACCTTGTGCGGTGGCCACCGCCTCGCCGGTCTGGCTGCGCGCTGCCGTCGCCCGCCGACTGGCGCGCAGCGCCTGCTGCGTCCTGGCGAATTCCAGGATGCGTTCGGTGAGCGCGCTGTGCGCGCGACCGTCGGCGGCGTCAGCCGCCCGCACGATCCGCTGGCTGGCCACCAGCGCGCCCAGCATCAGGGGCAGCGCGATGGCCGCCGCCACGCCCAACTGCCATGAGACGAAGAACAACCCGAGCGCGATCGCCGCGGGCAGCAGTATCGCGCCGAGAAACGGTGTCAGCAGGTTCGCGACGAATGACACCAGATCCGGTGCGCTGGCGGCGATCGCCTGACGCGCCATCCCTGTGTTGTCGGTGGTGAACCATCCGAGCGGGACGTCGGTGAGCCGGTCGGCCATCCGGTGCTGAGTGTCGTTCGCCAACGCGAAACCGATGCGATAGCCGATACGCGCCTGGATCATGTCGACGATCCAGCCGCCGACGGTGGCCCCGGTGAGCGCGCCCAGCCACGGCAGGGCATCGGCGGGTGTCGAGCTGAACAGCGCGGCCAGCAGCGGTACCAGCAGCAGCGCGCTGGTGGCGCGCAGGATCACCGAAACAAGGGTCAACACTGCGTAACCCGTGAGTGCGCCGCGGTACCCGGGCGGGACTAGCCGGATCAAATTGACGATCATCGGGCGGCCTCTCCGGTGAGTGCTTCCGCGTGTGTTCCGGTCTCGCCTCGGCTCTCCCACAGGTGCCGGTAACGGCCGTCGGCGGCGAGCAGTTCGGTGTGAGAGCCGATCTCGGCGATACGCCCGCCGTCGAGGACGACGATCTGGTCGGCTTCGGTGATGGTGTGCAGCCGATGGGCGATCACCAGCACCGTGCGGTTGTGGATGAGGCGGCTCAATGCCTGTTGCACCAGGTATTCCGATTCGGGATCGGCGAACGCGGTCGCCTCGTCCAGGATCAGGATCGGGGTGTCGGCGAGCAACGCCCTGGCGATGGTGAGCCGTTGACGCTCGCCTCCCGACAGCTGGCTGCTCGCACCGAGCTCCGTCTGGTATCCGTTGGGCAGCCGCATGATCCGGTCGTGGATCTGTGCGTCCGTCGCCGCCGCCTCGACGTCAGCGTCGCTCGCATCGGGTCGGGCCAACGCGATGTTGTCTCGGACCGTGCCCCGGATGAGCTGGACATCTTGGAACACGAAACCGACCTGCGTGTACAACTCGTCGGGCTCCAACGTGCGCACATCGCGCCCGTCGATGCTGATCGAGCCGGAGTCGACGTCGTGGAATCGCGCGAGAAGTGATGCCAGCGTGGACTTTCCGGAGCCGGAAGGGCCCACCAGCGCGGTGACGGTCCCCGGCCGCAGTGCCAGCGTGACGCCGTGGATGACGAAGACTCCGGGGCGGTAGCCGAAGCCCACGTTGTCGAAGGTGACGGTTCCCGGTTCGGCGGCAGGCGCCGTCGCCGCGGCGTCGTCTGCGTTCATGGTGGCCAGTTCGTCCTCGTCGAGGGTCACGGCGATGCGACGGGCGGCCTGCATCCCCTCGCGCAGACCGGCGAATCCGAAGGCGATGCCGAGCAGGCGGGTACCGAACGTCGTTCCGAGGATCAGGAACGGCAGCAGGGTCAACGGTTCCATCACGCCGGAGACGACGAACAGGGTTCCCGCGGAAGCGATGAGCCACAGGAACGTTGACGGCCGAGTGGCCAGGTCCATGAACGTCTTCTTGCCGACGAACGGCCGCTGCCAGACGTTGATGAAGTCGATGTACTCGTCGAGGCGACGACGGAATGACGACGCCGCCGCGCCGCCGAACACCCGGATCACCGGCTGACCCTCGAGGTAGGCCGCAGCCTCGCCGTTCATCCGCTCGGCCCACCGCGACGCCTCGGTGATCTTCGGACCGCTCTGGTACACCATCGTCCACGTGGTGACGAGGTACACCAGGATCGGCAGCAGCAGCACCAATGCCAATCGCCAGTCGACGGCGAACAGGTAGACCAGCACCGCGATCGGCGCGACGACGGCGGCGACGGCATCGGACACCGCATGGGTGACGAGGTAGTGCAACGAAAGGGTGTCGTCCTGGATCAATTTCTTGACCGCGCCCGATCCGCGTCGGATGAACCATCCCAGCGGTACCCGCGCGAGTTTGTCGATCAGTCGTCGACGAACAGCGGCGTTGAAACGCATGTCAACGACATGCAGCCACAACAACAGTGCGGCGCTGAGCGCGGCGCCCGTTCCGAGCAGCACCACGAAGACGATCAGGGTGCTGCGCAGCGCGGAGTCACCGGCGTCCGCCAGCAGCTGCCTGGCCAGCTCGACCAGAACGATGAAGGGAGCCAACTGGATCAGCGTGATCAGCGTTTCGAGAATGCCGGTCGCGATCAGCTGCGGCTTCACCGGAGCCAATAGATCCTTGGCGGCCTGCGAACGCCACCGTCCCCTGGGTGCCTCCGCGAAGACGGGTGCCGCCTTGTTCTCCTCGACGGCACCGTGTTGGGACTCTTCGGCCGCGGGCTTGTCCTCGTTGTCGCGGCGGCTGCCCATCTCGCGGCCCTGCGTCCAGTACGCCTGTGCCTGCAGGTCGGACTTCGGGAATCCGAACACGTCGCGCATGCGCTTACGCAGGTGCTTGAGCGAGCCTGCCTCCGGTCCCGCCCATGCCGCCCAGTTCGACCAGTCGCGGTCCTCGATGGCCGCGGCGAGGGCGAGGTCGTCGGTCCTGTCCACCCAGTGCAGTGCCCGACGTGGATGGTCGTTGATCGGGATGAGTTCGTCGTCGGGGGAGTGCCGTTCGAGGTACACCTCAACGTCCACCTCGTCCGGTAGCGCCGCGAGGATCGAGTTGATCGCGGGTATCGACGCCGAGTCGCCGATGAGCAGATAGCCGGCGGGCAGTTCTTCGGGAACCGCGAATCCTTTGGACCCCAGCGCGACGACGGGAAGGGTCATCCCCGGCTCGGCTCTGGCCGCCCAGTGGCTGGCCGGACCGGACGGCTCGTGAAGGACCATGTCCACCGCGAATCTGCCTGACTCCGGCTCGGTCCAGACGAGCGTGTAGATGCGCTGGAACTCGCTGTCGCTGCCCTCGGGGTCGGGAAACCAGAAACGCAGAAACGCCGTCGGCTCGACAACGACGTCCTGGAAGATCGTCGGTGAGGACATGGTGATCCGGACGAAGTGCGGCGCCACCCGCACGACTTCGGTGACCGTGGCCTGGTGGTCACGTCCCCCAAAGCTCCGCAGCAGGGCTCCCTGCAGGCCTCTTCCCATGTCCAAAGTCCTCTGCTCGGCGAGTGTCCGATCACGACAGGCCCCCGCCGTGCCCGACCTCCGTAGAGGTGGCGAGAAACCCGCAATTAGTTAGCCTAGCCTAACCTGCATGCGGCCGGGGCATCCCGCCCGGCGGGTGCATTCCGCCCCGCTGACATGCCCCAGCTGATCTACCGTTAGGGCGGTGACCACCCGGCGCGCGCTGAGCGTTGTCGCCGCGCTGTGGATATCGGCGGCCGTCATCTTCATCGGTTTCGAGGCCATCGCGGCGGCCGCGATCCCGTCCTACAGCTACACCGCGAAGTACATCAGCGTGTTGGGCGTTCCCGAATGGTCACCCCGCGCGACGCTGATGAACTGGGGTTTCTATCTTCAGGGCGCACTGTTTCTCGCCGGTGCTGTGGTCGCGGTGCGCGCCGTTCATCGACGACGGACCGGCGTGGCGTTTCTGTTGCTGACGGCCACGAACGCCGTCGGCAATTTCCTCGTCGGATTCGTGCACGGCTTCTCGCCGTTGTGGAACGACGGTCACGAATGGCTGCACGGGTTTGGCGCATTTCTCGCGATAGGCGGTGGAAACGCGGCGATCGTGGTGGGTTCGGTGGTGGTTGGCCGTGCTGTGTCGGCTCGCTGGTATCTGCCCATCGGAGTGATGATTGGAGTGGCGGGCCTGGTGCTCGCCGCGATGCTGCACACGTACGCCAGGTGGGCGGCCGACTTTTCGCACATCGGCCTCGTCGAACGGGCCTGTGTGTACACGATCATCGGCTGGCAGGTTTTCACCGGCATCGTCCTACTGGCCCGACCCCGCAAAGACGTTGCGGCGCCACGCGTGGAGGAAGGAGTGGGTTGATGGCCGAGCCGACGCGAGTGGTGCTGGCCGACGACGACGTCCTGCTGCGGGCCGGTTTGGCCAGCCTGCTCGAGGGCGCCGGATTCGAGGTCGTGGGCCAGACCGACGACGGCGGACAGTTGCTCAACCTGGTCCGCGCGATGACGCCCGACCTCGTGGTGACCGATATCCGGATGCCGCCCACCAACACCAGCGAGGGCCTGGACGCCGCCCGACAGATCCGGGAAGAACTGCCGGGCACCGCGATCATGGTGCTGTCCGCACACATCGCTGTCGACGATGCGATGGATCTGCTGGCCGCGGGGGACCGCATCGGTTATCTGCGCGAACTCGTCTCGGCGCGCAAGCGGGACGACCCGCTGAGCGTGCTGAGCGAGCGCGAGAGTGAGGTCCTTGCGTTGATGGCCGAGGGCCGGTCCAATGCCGGTATCGCGCACCGTATTTGGGTGACCGAGGGCACGGTGGAAAAGCACATCCGCAGCATCATGAACAAGCTGAGCTTGCCCGAGACGGGTGAGGATCACCGCCGCGTACTCGGCGGTGCTCGCCTTCCTCGACGCCCGCTAGATCGATACCTGTTCGGACATGGGCACATCCATGTCGAATACGCGCGCATGCAGCACGATCCGGTTGCGCAGCGCCGAACGCACGGCGCGGTGCAGCCCGTCCTCCAGATAGACGTCGCCGTTCCACTTCACCGCGTGCGGGAACAGGTCGCCGTAGAACGTCGAGTCCTCCGAGAGCAACCGATCGAGCGCCAGCACGGTCGTCGTCATCACCAGTTCGTCGAGCCGGATCTGTCGGGGCGGGATCTGCGCCCACTGTCGATGCGACAGCCCGTGATCGGGGTAGGGCCTTCCGTCGAGAACGCCTTTGAAGATCACCGCGCAACCAACCCCCGCGTCGTCCCCCGAGGCAAACGCATCACTCGCCGAGGCTATCGCAAACGGCTGGTTCGCAACGCAATCATCCGCCGTGCGGTATCGCCGCTGATGATGCCCGTAAAATGAATCAAACGGTACGAGAAAGGTAGGTGAACGCATGGGTAGCGCCGAAGATCGACGATTCGAGGTGCTGCGTGCGATCGTCGCCGACTTCGTAGCCACCAAGGAGCCGATCGGCTCGAAGTCACTCGTCGAGCGCCACAATCTCGGCGTCTCCAGCGCGACCGTTCGCAACGATATGGCGGTACTGGAGGCCGAGGGTTACATCGCCCAGCCGCACACAAGCTCGGGCCGGGTGCCGACTGAAAAGGGCTACCGCGAGTTCGTCGACCGACTCGAAGACGTCAAGCCGCTGTCGTCGGCCGAACGCAGCGCGATCCTGGGGTTCCTGGAATCCGGCGTCGACCTGGACGACGTGCTGCGCCGCGCGGTGCGGCTGCTCGCTCAGCTGACCCGCCAGGTCGCGATCGTGCAGTACCCGACGCTGTCGACGTCGTCGGTGCGCCACCTCGAGGTGGTCGCGCTGACACCGGCTCGGCTGCTGCTTGTCGTCATCACCGACACAGGTCGCGTCGACCAGCGCATCGTCGAACTGGGCGATCCCCTCGACGAGCATGACGTCGCCAAGCTGCGCGATCTGCTGGGCCAGGCGCTGGAAGGCAAGCCGCTGGCCGCCGCGTCGATCGCGGTCGCCGATCTGGCGTCGCAGCTCAACGGCAACGGCGGGCTGGCCGACGCCGTCGGGCGGTCGGCCACGATGCTGGTGGAGACGCTCGTCGAGCACAGCGAGGAGCGGCTGGTGCTGGGCGGGACGGCCAACCTGACCCGCAACACCGCTGACTTCGGCGGGTCGCTGCGGTCAGTCCTCGAAGCGCTCGAGGAGCAGGTTGTGGTGCTGCGACTGCTGGCGGCGCAACAGGAGGCCGGCAAGATCACCGTGCGGATCGGCCACGAGACCGAGGCCGAGGCGATGGCCGGAACTTCGGTGATTACCACCGCATACGGAAGTTCGGGCAAGGTGTACGGCGGCATGGGTGTGCTGGGCCCCACCAGAATGGACTATCCCGGAACTATCGCCAATGTCGCCGCGGTTGCTCTCTATATCGGGCAAGTGTTGGGTAGCCGGTAGTACCGGCGACGAATAGACACGAACCAGCAGGAAAGGTCAGGCAAGGTCAGCGTGGCACGCGATTATTACGGGATGCTCGGCGTGAGCCGAGATGCGAGTGACGCGGAGATCAAGCGCGCGTACCGAAAACTGGCCCGGGAACTGCATCCCGACGTCAACCCCGACGAGGAGGCGCAGGCGCGGTTCAAGGAGATCAGCGCCGCTTACGAGGTCCTCAGCGATCCCGAGAAGCGCCGCATCGTCGACCTCGGCGGCGATCCGCTGGAATCGGCGGCCTCCGCAGGCAACGGCTTCGGCGGCTTCGGGGGCCTCGGCGATGTGTTCGAGGCGTTCTTCGGCGGCGGCGGCACCTCCCGCGGGCCGATCGGCCGGGTTCGGCCGGGTTCGGACTCGCTGCTGCGGATGCGGCTGGACCTTTCCGAATGTGCGACGGGCGTGACCAAGCAGGTCACCGTCGACACCGCCGTCCTCTGCGACCTGTGCCAGGGCAAGGGCACCCACGGCAACTCCAAGCCCGTCACGTGCGACACCTGCCACGGAAGCGGTGAGGTGCAGACCGTGCAGCGCTCGCTGCTCGGCCAGGTGATGACGTCACGGCCCTGTCCGGTTTGCGGCGGGATCGGCGAGGTCATCCCGGACCCGTGTCATCGGTGCGGTGGCGACGGTCGCGTGCGGGCACGACGCGAGATCAGCGTCAAGATCCCCGCGGGCGTCGGTGACGGCATGCGCGTCCGGCTGGCTGCACAGGGCGAGGTCGGGCCCGGCGGCGGGCCGGCGGGCGACCTCTACGTCGAGGTGCACGAGAAGGCCCACGACGTGTTCGTGCGCGACAGCGACGATCTGCACTGCACCATCTCGGTGCCGATGGTCGACGCGGCGCTGGGCACCACCGTCACCGTCGACGCGATCCTCGACGGCCCGACCGAGATCACGATCGCGGCGGGCACCCAACCGGGGCAGGTCACGACGCTGCGCGGACATGGGATGCCGCACCTGCGCTCCGGGGTGCGCGGAGATTTGCACGCCCACATCGACGTCGTGGTGCCGTCGCGACTGGACCACGAGGACATCGAGCTGTTGCGCAAGCTGAAGGAGAAGCGCAGCCGCGACACCGCCGAAGTGCGGACCGCGCATGCGAATTCGTCCGGTGGCGGACTCTTCAGCCGTCTGCGCGAAACGTTCACCGGTCGCTGAGAGACCGTGACCGGGGCACTCTTCTACGTCGACGCGCTGCCCGCAGAAGGTGAGCTCGCCGTCGTCGACGGTGACGAGGGCTTCCATGCGGCGAACGTCCGGCGCATCCGGCCGGGCGAGAAACTCGACCTGAGTGACGGTGCCGGCGCGGTGGCCCGCTGCGTCATCGAAGATGTCGGCAAGGGCATGCTGACGGCCCGCGTGTGCGACCGCAGGACCGTTGCGGCACCCACTCCGAGCATCACCGTCGTGCAGGCGCTCCCGAAGTCGGACCGCTCCGAGCTGGCCGTCGAGCTGGCCACCGAGGCAGGTGCCGACTCGTTTGTCGCGTGGCAGTCGGCGCGCTGTGTGGCGCGCTGGGACGGACAGGCCCGCGTGGACAAGGGGCTGCGCCGCTGGCGGGCCGTCGCCACGTCGGCGGCACGGCAATCGCGGCGGCCGTACATCCCCGATGTCAGCGGCGTGGTATCGACGAAGGAGCTGGTGGAGCGGGTGCGCGACATGGCGACCACGCCGGTGCTCGTCCTACACGAATCCGCGACGCAGCCGATCACCGAGGTGCCCGTCGCCGATGCTGAGACGCTGCTTCTGCTCGTCGGCCCGGAAGGGGGCATCGACGACGAGGAGATCGCCGCGCTGTCGGGAGCGGGTGCCACGGTCGTGCGGCTCGGGCCAACGGTGTTGCGTACGTCGTCGGCGGCGGCGGTCGCGCTGGGGGCGCTCGGTGTGCTCACCCGGCGCTGGTCATGAGCCGGGCTGCGGCCTAACCATTGGGTTGCATCGGTACCCGGCGGTAAACTGGGTACTCCCAGGCAAACAAGCAGGCCAAACCAGAAAGCAGGCAGAAAACCGCACGTGACGCCCAGCGAAACGAACGCTGACTCCGACGCGACCGTTCGCAGCAGCATCGATGTTCCGCCCGACCTCGTCGTGGGCCTGCTTGGATCCGCCGACGAAAACCTGCGCGCACTCGAACGCATCCTCGCTGCCGACATCCATGTCCGCGGTAACGCGCTGACCCTGTCCGGTGAGCCCGCCGATGTGGCGCTGGCCGAGCGGGTGATTTCCGAGCTAATCGCGATCGTCGCCAGCGGACAGCGGCTCACCGCCGATGCCGTCAGGCACAGCGTCGCCATGCTCACTGGAACCGGCAATGAATCACCCGCGGAAGTACTGACCCTCGACATCCTGTCGCGGCGTGGCAAGACCATCCGCCCGAAGACGTTGAACCAGAAGCGTTATGTCGACGCCATCGACGCGCACACCATCGTCTTCGGCATCGGCCCTGCGGGTACCGGTAAGACGTATTTGGCAATGGCCAAGGCCGTCAACGCATTACAGTCCAAGCAGGTCAACAGGATCATCCTCACCCGGCCCGCGGTGGAGGCCGGTGAGCGCCTTGGGTTCCTGCCCGGCACGTTGAGCGAGAAGATCGACCCTTATCTGCGGCCGCTCTACGACGCGCTCTACGACATGATGGATCCCGAGTCGATCCCAAAGTTGATGAACGCCGGCATCATTGAGGTCGCCCCGCTGGCATATATGCGGGGCCGGGCGCAGCCAATATCCGCCGAGGTGCTGACGCCAGAGGGCTTCCAGGCCATCGGGGATCTCGAGGTCGGCGACTTCGTCATCGGATCTGACGGCCGAGCAACCGAAGTGCTTGGCGTTTACCCACAGGGTTTCAAAGAGATCTACCGAGTCCACACCCAAGACGGCGCATCGACGTTGGCCTCTGGCGACCACCTCTGGTCCGTGTACACGCGCGATGATCGCCGCCGGGGCAAGCCCGCACGGGTGGTGCAGACCAAAGAGATGATCGGCAATCTTCGCGCGGCCCACTACCATCGCTACGAACTTCCACTGTTAAGTGAACCGGTGGACTTCGAGCCGCAGCAGGTGCCGCTCGATCCTTACGCTCTCGGTTTACTGTTGGGTGACGGGTCGTTCTCGAGTAAGACGTCACCGTCATTTGCCACCACTGATCCAGAACTCGTCGACGAGCTGGTGCGTCTAATTCCTGGGATTGCGGTGAGGCGGAAGTCTGAGATTGACTACGTCCTCGTCCGAGAGGCAGGCAACTGCGGCGATACGACGATCAAGAATCCAATCACGCAGGCGATGCGCGATTTGGGTCTGGCAGGGGCCAGGTCAGACACAAAGTTCGTCCCGAGGAAGTACCTATTCAATACGGCTGAAACCCGATTGAGTGTCTTGCAGGGTCTTTTCGATTCTGACGGCGGCCCGGTCTGCCAACAGGGGCGGACATGTCGAATCCAGTTCACCACCGTGTCTGATCGTCTGCGTGACGACGTGATCTTCCTCGTCCGGTCGGTTGGCGGAGTCGTCTATACCCGCACTCGCAAAGCTGAGGGCCGGAAGCCAGGTTTGGCGCGTGGCCGCGAGGTCCATCATCGGCATGATGCACATATCCTCGATATCCGACTTCCTCAGGGTGTACAGCCATTTCGCCTCGGACGGAAAGCCGCGAAGTACGAGGAAGCAGGTGGCGGTCACCCCAAGCGCTACATCGATCGCATCGAATCGGCCGGGACTGAAGAGGCGGTCTGTATTCGAGTGGCGGCTGAGGACTCGCTATATGTCACAGAAGATTTCCTGCTGACGCACAACACGCTGTCAGACGCGTTCATCATTCTCGACGAGGCGCAGAACACCACCAGCGAGCAGATGAAGATGTTCCTGACTCGCCTCGGGTTCGGGTCGAAAATCGTTGTCACCGGGGATATCACGCAGGTGGACCTGCCCGGTGGCGCCTCGTCGGGACTGCGGACGGCGATGCGGATTCTCGACGGCGTCGACGACATCCATTTCGCCGAGCTCACCAGCGCCGATGTGGTGCGGCATCGGTTGGTGGCCGACATCGTCGACGCGTATGCGAAGTCCGAGGAGCCCGAGTTGATGAACAGGGCGCAGCGACGTGCTTCTGGAGCCGGAAGGCCGGCGACATCGAACACAGTCAGTCGGCCGCGGCGGTAACGGAACAAGCCCATGAGCATTGAGGTGTCCAACGAATCGGGCATCGACGTTTCCGAAGAGGAACTGATCAGCATTGCCCGATTCGTCATCCGCAAGATGAAAGTCAACCCCGCCGCCGAACTGTCGATGGTGCTGCTCGACACGTCGGCGATGGCGGACCTGCACATGCGGTGGATGGACCTGCCCGGTCCCACCGATGTGATGAGCTTCCCGATGGACGAGCTCGAGCCGGGCGGGCGGCCCGACGCGGCCGAACCGGGGCCGTCGATGCTCGGTGACATCGTGTTGTGCCCACCGTTCGCCGCCGATCAGGCTGCCGCGGCGGGTCATTCGCTTGGCCAGGAACTCGCACTGTTGACGGTGCACGGCGTGTTGCACCTGCTCGGGTACGACCACGCCGAACCCGACGAGGAGAAGGAGATGTTCGCGCTGCAGCGTCAACTGCTTGAAGAGTGGGTCGCCGACCAGGTTGACGCGTACCACCAGGACCGCCAGTCCGAGAAGGATCGGCGCCTGTTGGACAAGTCCCGATTCTTCGACGAACAGTGAACAATCTCGGTCAGTTGATCAGCGCGATCGTATTGGTCGGCGTAGCCGGCCTTTTCGCCGCGACCGACGCGGCGATCAGCACGGTATCGATGGCGCGCGTCGAGGAACTCGTGCGCGACGAGCGGCCTGGTGCGGTGCGGCTCGCGAGGGTGATGGCCGAGCGCCCGCGCTTCATCAATCTCTGCGTCTTGCTCCGAATTGCCTGCGAGGTCAGCGCGACGGTGCTGTTGGCCGCCTTCCTCGACGACTATTTCGGGGTGAGCTGGGGACTGGTCTCGGCCGCGGCGATCATGACGGTGGTCAGCTTCGTCGCGATCGGCGTCGGACCGAGGACCGTCGGCCGGCAGAACGCCTATTCCATCGCGCTGGTGGCTGCGCTTCCGCTGCAAGCGATTTCGATCGTGCTCACCCCGGTGAGCCGCCTGCTGGTGCTGCTCGGTAACGCGCTGACTCCCGGCCGCGGCTTCCGCAACGGGCCGTTCTCGTCCGAGATCGAGCTGCGTGAAGTCGTCGACATGGCACAGCAGCGCGGGGTGGTGGCCGACGACGAGCGACGGATGATCCAGTCGGTGTTCGAGCTCGGCGACACCCCGGCTCGCGAAGTGATGGTGCCGCGCACCGAAATGGTGTGGATCGAGAGTGACAAGACGGCGGGTCAGGCGACCTCGCTTGCGGTGCGCAGCGGACACTCGCGCATCCCGGTGATCGGCGAGAACGTCGATGACATCATTGGTGTCGTCTACCTGAAAGACCTTGTCCAGCGGACGTATTACTCCAACAACGGCGGACGCGACACCAAGGTGTCCGAGGTGATGCGGCCCGCGGTGTTCGTACCGGACTCCAAGCCGCTGGATGCGCTGCTGCGCGAGATGCAGCTCGACCGCGTTCACATGGTGCTGCTGGTCGACGAATACGGTGCGATTGCCGGACTGGTCACGATCGAGGATGTGCTCGAGGAGATCGTGGGTGAGATCGCCGACGAGTACGACACCGACGAAGTCGCACCGGTGGAAGAACTGGGCGAGCGTCGATACCGCGTGTCGGCGCGACTGCCGATCGAGGATCTCGGCGAGCTGTACGACATCGAGTTCGACGAGGACCTCGACGTCGACACGGTCGGCGGGCTGGTGGCCTTCGAGTTGGGCCGTGTCCCGTTGCCGGGTGCCGAAGTGACGTGGGACGGGCTGCGACTGCTCGCCGAGGGCGGACGGGATCATCGCGGACGTGTCCACATCGGCACCGTCCTCGTCAGCCCGAACGAACAGCCGGAGGGCGACGATGAGTGAGCTTGATACCGAGGACGCCAAGTTGGTCACGCTGGCGCGTGGCGCGATGGGCCGGGCCGAGGCGTCCTGCGGTGCGGCGGTGCGCGACCTCGACGGGCGCACCTACGCCGGCGCTCCGGTCGCTTTGGACTCGCTGGAGCTGACCGCGCTGCAGGCCGCCGTCGCGGCGGCGGTGTCCAGCGGCGCGACCGGATTGGAGGCCGCCGTGCTGGTCGGTGGAAGTGTCGACGACGCCGGCGTAGCCGCGGTACGTGAATTGTCGGCGGACGCCGTCGTCATCGTCACCGACCGGGCGGGTAACCCGCAGTGACCGAGTTTCGTTCGGGCTTCGTCTGTTTCGTCGGCCGGCCCAACACCGGCAAGTCGACGCTGACCAACGCTCTGGTCGGGACCAAGGTGGCGATCACCGCCAACCAGCCGCAGACCACCCGGCACACCATCCGCGGCATCGTGCACCGCGAGAACTTTCAGATCATCCTGATCGATACCCCGGGCTTGCACCGGCCGCGCACGCTGCTGGGCCAGCGGCTCAACGATCTGGTGAAGGACACCTACTCCGAGGTCGACGTCATCGGGCTGTGCATCCCCGCCGACGAGCGGATCGGGCCGGGGGACCGCTGGATCCTCGAGCAGATCCGCGCGATCGCGCCAAGGACCACGCTGGTCGCGATCGTCACCAAGACCGACAAGCTGGCACGCGATCGCGTTGCCGCCCAACTGATCGCGGTGAGCGAGCTGGTGGGCCGGGACACCGAGATCGTTCCCGTGTCGGCGACCACCGGTGAGAACCTCGACGTGCTGACCGACGTGCTGGCCGCACAGCTGCCGCCGGGTCCGGCTTTCTATCCCGACGGCGAGCTCACCGACGAGCCCGAAGAAGTGTTGATGGCCGAGCTCATCCGCGAGGCCGCACTCGAAGGTGTGCGCGACGAGCTACCGCACTCACTGGCTGTGGTCATCGAGGAGGTCGAGCCACGTGAAGGGCGGGACGACTTGATCGATGTGCACGCCATTCTCTACGTCGAGCGCGACAGCCAAAAGGGCATCGTGATCGGCAAGGGCGGCGCCAGGCTGCGTGACGTCGGCACCGCGGCCCGTACGCAGATCGAAAAGCTCTTGGGCACAAAGGTTTACCTCGACCTACGGGTCAAGATCGCCAAAAACTGGCAGCGTGACCCCAAACAGCTCGGGCGTCTGGGGTTCTGAGCACTGGAAGAACGATCCGGCGCCGTTGGTCACAGGTACGCGATGCAGTGCGCCGCGTCGCCCGGCGCCTGCTCGGCGACCACCGCGCCGTCCAAGGTGATACGGCATCCCTGGCTACCGGTCTTGGTGACCACGACGACTTGCAGCAATGCGACGTCGGGACCGATCGACACGGTCTGGGTGAACGGCGTCGCGGTGTCTTCGGGGATGCGGCCGCCCGGGTCGAGGTCGATCGAGTACACCGTGCCTGATCCGGTGACCTCGTAGACGACGGTCTGTGATTGCGCGGATGCCGGCGCGATGCCGATACCGGCCGATACCGCGGCCGCCGCGAACGTCAGCGCGGCGACCCTTGTGCAATTGATGCTCATGAATCCTCCCGAACAAAGATTTCAGCCCGGGAAGCCGGCGCCCGGCTGTCCGAACGGCCGGTTCGGTGATTGCACGGGAGGTGCGCCGTCACCCTTGCCGTAGACAGCGACGACGACGGTGCGGTCGATCAGATTCGCTGACCACACGCCGATGTCGACGTTCGAGCAGTCCGACATGATCGCGTTGTAGTCAGGCCGGTGATACCACTGGTTGATCAACTCGATGCCGCTGATCGCCAGCGCCGGATTGATGGCCGTCGTCTCGGCCACGGGTCCGGCGTAGCCGGCGTTGCGCGCGCGGTCGGCCACAGTCGACCCGTCGGAACCGATGTCGCCGTTCAGCGCCCGGTTGTTGAGGACGTCGTTGGTGTGCCACTGTGCGGCCAGCCGCAGCTTGGGATTGATCTTGATGTCGGTCGTGCACCCGGCCTGGTGCTGCATGGTGTAGACGTTGGCGACCACGCTGTCGTTGAGCCGCTTGTTGTCAGCGCCCGCCGTCGGTGTCCCCAGCACGTTGCCGGCCGCCACCACCAGGACCGGGAGTGCGTATGCCAAGTGCCACGCTTTCATGGGCGATGACACTACGCCACTTCGCCAGGCCTGATCTCCTCAATGGAACGGCCGGTCGGGTCCGGGTCCGGTGCCATCGACGGCGTCCACCACACCTCCGGTTGCTTGTTGGCCCAGCCGTTGATCGCCTCGAGCGCGGCGGCCAGTGAGATCAGCAACGGCTCACTGTTGGCCGGACCCATCAATTGCACCCCGATCGGCAGACCAGTGGACGTGAACCCCGCGGGCACGTTGATCGAGGGCCAGCCCAGCAGGTTCCACGGCCAGGTGACGGGACAGGCCCGGATCATGGCGCGATCGGTGGCCAACCCGCTGAGGGTGTCGTAGTCGTGGACGTTGGGGGGTGGTTGGGCGGTGGTCGGTGCCAGCACGACGTCGACGAGGTTGAAGATCCACTCGATCCGGCGGTGCGACGCCGCCTCGCGGGCGCGCGCCCTGCGCAGCGTGTGCTGCGACAGCATCCAGCCGGTCCGCATGTTGGCCTTCGTGCGCTTGTCGAGGTCCACGCCGTATCCCAGGCGGTCGGCCCAGTCCAGCAGTCCCGCGGTCGAGCGCGACAGGAAGCTCCACGACATGGCCAGGTTGTATGCGGGGTCGGCTTCGACGATCGTGTGCCCGAGCTCTTCGAGCTGTGCCGCGGTGGCTGCCATCGCGGCACGGATCTCGGGGTGCAGTTTGGCCCGGAAGGCGGTGTACGGGAACCTGGTCGACAGCGCGATCCGCAGCGGTCCCGGTGCTCGGCCGACGTAGTCCGACGTGTGCACGGGCGGCGGCTGGTGCAGGTCACCGGGAACGTTGCCCGACGCCGCGTCGAGCACGATCGCCGCGTCGGTGACCGTCCGGGCGAGCACACCGTTGACGGTGATGCCGTTGAACGCTTCAGGCAACGGCCAGGTGGAGATCCTGCCGCGCTGGGGTTTGATGCCGACGAGGTGAGTCCACGCCGCGGGAATGCGGACGCTGCCGGCCCCGTCGGATCCGATGGCCGCGGCCACCAGGCCCGCGGCCACGGCGGCGGCGCTGCCGCCCGATGATCCGCCCGGTGTGTGCTCGCGCGACCACGGATTGCGAGTGTGCCCGAAGGCCGGTCCGCTGGTGAACGGCCACTGGCCCAGCTCGCAGGTGTTGGTCTTGCCGACGATCACCGCGCCCGCGGCCTTGAGCCGTCGTACGACTTCGGAGTCCTCGCGTGCGGGCTCGATGTCGCCCGCCGCGCCGAATCGAGTGGGCACACCCCTGACGTCGACGTCGTCTTTGACGGCGATGGGTATGCCCAGGAGCGGATGTTTTGAAAGATCCTGGCCCGCTGCGCGTTTGCGGTCCGCCTCGGCGGCGTCCGCCAGCGCTTGTTCGGTCAGCACCACCCGGAACGCGTTGAGCGTGGGCTGGCTGGCGGTGATCGCGTCCAGTGAACGGCGCACGAGGTCGTCGGACGTGACGGAACCACTCGCCAGCTGAAAAAGCTGCTGAGTGAGCGTGGGAAAACGGGTGGGCTCGACCATCACCTATAAAGTACCGGCGCTGCGTACACCGAACTTGTCCGATCGCAATGCAAGACTGTTGTGATGCGGCTGTACCGGGATCGAGCGGTGGTGCTGCGTCAGCACAAGCTCGGTGAGGCCGACCGGATCGTCACCCTGCTCACCCGTGACCACGGGTTGGTGCGCGCGGTGGCCAAGGGGGTGCGGCGCACCCGCAGCAAGTTCGGGGCCAGGCTGGAGCCGTTCGCGCACATCGACGTTCAGCTGCATCCCGGCCGGAATCTCGACATCGTCACCCAGGTCCAGGCCATCGATGCGTTCGCCACCGACATCGTCAGCGATTACGGCCGCTACACCTGTGCGTGCGCGGTCCTCGAGACAGCCGAGCGCCTGGCAGGTGAGGAGCGGGCCCCGATGCCCGCACTGCACCGGCTGACCGTGGGCGCGCTGCGGGCGGTGGCCGACGGCAGTAGGCCCAGGGAACTCGTACTGGACGCTTACCTGTTGCGCGCCATGGGAATCGCCGGTTGGGCTCCTGCGCTGACTGAATGCGCCCGCTGCGCGGCGCCGGGGCCGCACCGAGCGTTCCACGTCGGGGCCGGGGGCAGCGTGTGCGTCCATTGCAGGCCGTCGGGGTCGGCGACACCCCCGCAGGCGGTGATGGACCTGATGGCCGCGCTGTACGACGGGGACTGGGAGCACGCGCAGACGTCGACGTCGTCGCATCGTAGCCAGGCCAGCGGCCTGGTCGCCGCGCACCTGCAGTGGCATCTGGAGCGGCAGCTGCGGACGTTGCCGCTGGTCGAACGGATGTACCGGGTTGATCAGACAGTCGCCGACCTACGGGTTCCGCTGGTCGGGCAGGATATGGCGCATGGCTACCAAGAGGGGCAAGGAGAGGTACCCACAGCTGCCCCCGGCGCCTGACGACTATCCGACATTTCCCGACAAGTCGACGTGGCCGGTCGTTTTCCCCGAACTGCCGCCCCGCACCAACGGCAAGTTCGCGCGGCCGCCACAGCACACGTCCAAGGCGGTAGCCCCAGAGATCCCGGCCGGTCAGGTACCCAATCACGTCGCGGTGGTGATGGACGGCAACGGACGGTGGGCCACCCAGCGCGGGCTGCACCGCACCGAGGGGCACAAGATGGGCGAAGCGGTGCTCATCGACATCACCTGCGGAGCAATCGAAATCGGCATCAAGCACCTGACCGTGTACGCGTTCTCTACCGAGAATTGGAAGCGCAGCAGCGAAGAGGTGCGCTTCCTGATGGGGTTCAACCGCGAGGTGGTCCGTCGTCGCCGCGAGAATCTCAACGACATGGGTGTGCGGATGCGCTGGGTCGGTTCGCGGCCGCGCATGTGGCGCAGCGTCATCAAGGAGTTCGACATCGCCGAGCAGATGACTGTCGACAACGACGTCATCACCATCAACTACTGCGTGAACTACGGTGGCCGCACAGAGATAGTCGAAGCGGCCCGCGAGCTTGCGCAGCAGGCGGTGGACGGCAAGATCAACCCGAGTCGGATCAGCGAGGCGGCGTTCGCCAAGCATCTGCACCGCTCCGACATCCCCGACGTCGACCTGTTCATCCGGACGTCGGGGGAGCAGCGGGCAAGTAACTTTCTGCTGTGGCAGGCGGCCTACGCCGAGTACGTCTTTCAGGACAAGTTGTGGCCCGACTACGACCGCCGCGACCTGTGGGAGGCGTGCGAGGAGTATGTGAACCGCAACCGTAGATTCGGTAGGGCCTAGATGACGCTGCAGGATCGACTGGCAACGGTTCTCGGCGAAGTCCTGGTGCTGAATCGGGAAGATGACGGCGCTATCACGCTGCACCATGACGGCACGATCGCGTCGCTCCGGGTGGTGGATATCGCCGAAGGCCTCGAATTGGTGTCGCTGACGCAGATCTTGGCGTGGGACCTGCCACTGGACGCCAAACTGCGGGCGGCGGTGGCCGATCATGCTCACCACACGCTTCTCGGCACCGTGTCCCTTGCGGCCAAGAGCGGCCACAAAGAGGTGGCGGCCGGGGCCAAACGCAATTCCAAGAAGGTCGCGGATGTGTTGCTGCGCTACAACTTTCCCGCAGCTGGTCTCACCGACGATGCCTTGCGCACGCTGATCCTGATGGTGTTGGCCACCGGTTCTGACGTGCGGCGCGCCCTAACCTGACGGCTTGGCGCTCGTGCACGCCCCGCACAGCCCGAAGATCTCGATCGTGTGACTGATGTCAGAGAATCCGTGCCTGCGGGCGACCTCGGTCGCCCACGTCTCGACCTGATCGCCCTGTACCTCGACGGTCGAACCGCACGCCCGGCACACCAGGTGGTGATGATGGCCGTCGGAGCAGCGCCGGTACACCGCCTCGCCGGTGTCGGTGCGCAGCGCGTCGACGACGCCTGCCGCGGCCATCTGCTGCAGGGTGCGGTAGACGGTGGTGAGCCCGATACCCTCACCGCGCCTGCGCAATTCGTCGTGTAACTCCTGGGCGGATCGAAATTCGTCGAGCCTGTCCAGTAGTGCCGCGATCGCGGCGCGCTGCCGGGTGGAGCGGACTCCGGTAGCGGCCGCCGCGGGCCCCGTCACCCGTGGCCCTCCGCAGCGTGCGTCACGGCTGCAACGACGATGTCAGCCAGGTGGTGATCGACCAGGCGGTACATCACCTCTCGTCCCGATCGCGAGCCCGCCACCACCCCGGCGGATTTGAGGATCCGCAGATGCTGGCTGACCAACGGTTGGGGCACCGCCAGCGCGTCGACGAGTTCGTGGACACAGCGCGCCGATTCGCGCAGTTGCAGCACGATCGCAATGCGCACCGGGGCGGCCAACGCCCGCAACAGGTCGCCGGACGTGTCGAGCACATCGCGCGGCGGCAACTCGGGAAACGGCTCGCCACTGTGATCATGACCGTTCTCGACGGGATCTTCGGCGAAAGTGGAAACCATTTTCATTATGGCGCCCAGAATACATGCAGACTTCCGCATGTCAACCGGGTGCGAGCTTCTCGCTAGGGTGTTATCCCGTGGCTTCCATCATCGACACCGTCGCCAACCTCGCCAAGCGTCGTGGACTCGTCTTCCAGTCCGGCGAGATCTACGGAGGCACCAAGTCGGCGTGGGACTACGGCCCACTCGGGGTGGAACTCAAGGAGAACATCAAGCGCCAGTGGTGGCGTTCGGTCGTCACCGGTCGCGACGACGTCGTCGGCCTGGACAGCGCGATCATCCTGCCCCGTGAGGTGTGGGTGGCCTCGGGGCACGTCGAGGTGTTCAACGACCCGTTGGTCGAGTGTCTGAACTGCCACAAGCGCCACCGTCAGGACCACATGCAGGAGGCGTACGCCGAGAAGCAGGCGAAGAAGGACGGTGTCACAGTCGACCCCGACACGGTGTCGATGAGCGAGATCGTGTGTCCGGACTGCGGCACGAAGGGGCAATGGACCGAGCCGCGCGACTTCAACATGATGCTCAAGACCTACCTCGGCCCGATCGAGACCGAGGAGGGCCTGCACTATCTGCGTCCGGAGACGGCGCAGGGCATCTTCGTCAACTTCGCGAACGTCGTCACCACCGCGCGTAAGAAGCCGCCGTTCGGTATCGGGCAGATCGGCAAGAGCTTCCGTAACGAGATCACGCCGGGCAACTTCATCTTTCGCACCCGCGAGTTCGAACAGATGGAGATGGAGTTCTTCGTCGAACCAGACAGCGCCCCCGAATGGCACCAGTACTGGATCGACACGCGGCTGCAGTGGTACGTCGATCTCGGCATCGACCGCGACAACCTGCGGCTCTACGAGCATCCGAAGGAGAAGCTGTCGCACTACAGTGACCGAACCGTCGACATCGAGTACAAGTTCGGCTTCCAGGGCAACCCGTGGGGTGAGCTCGAAGGTGTGGCGAACCGGACCAACTTCGACTTGTCAACGCACTCAAAGCATTCCGGCGTCGACCTGTCGTTCTACGACCAGGCTACCGAGACCAGGTACGTGCCCTACGTCATCGAACCCGCAGCCGGCCTGACGCGGTCGCTGATGGCGTTCCTGGTCGACGCGTATCACGAGGACGAGGCGCCCAACGCCAAGGGCGGTGTGGACAAGCGCACCGTGCTCCGGCTCGATCCGCGGTTGGCTCCGGTCAAGGCCGCGGTGCTGCCGCTGTCGCGCAACGAGCAGCTGTCGCCGAAGGCGCGTGATCTTGCCGCCGAGCTTCGCAAGTCCTGGAACGTCGAGTTCGACGATGCGGGCGCCATCGGGCGGCGCTACCGCCGCCAGGACGAGATCGGCACACCGTTCTGCGTGACGGTCGACTTCGACACACTCGAGGACCAGGCCGTGACGATCCGCGAACGCGACGCCATGACACAGGAGCGCGTGGCACTCGATGCCGTCAGCGATTACCTCGCTGTCCGGCTCAAGGGCGCCTAGAAGCGGCCGCCGCCGCCGAACATCCCGCCTCCGCCGCCGGAGCCGCCGAACGAACCGGTGCCGAAGCCGCCGCCGCCGAAGCCGCCGCGCATCCCTCCGCTGAGGATGTTGCCGATCAGAATGCCACCGATCATCGCGCCGATATTGCCCCCACCGCCACCGCGACCGCCGAACGGACCACCCGGACCCATATACGAGCGTTGCGCGTTCTGCAGATCGGCGGTGGCCAGGGTCTGGGCCTGTGACGCCAGCATCGCGGCGCCGTTGGCGTGCGCGATGGCTTCGGCTGGATCGGTCGACCGCTTCTGCTCGGCGGCGCCGATGTGCCGGACGGCCTCGGCCAGTCGGGTACGAGCCTCCGGACCGACGATGCCACGGCGAGTATCGATGAAATCCGACACCGATCTGATCCGCGACCGCGCGGTGAACAGCGCCTCTTCCAACGCCCGATTGAGTCGCTCGGCTGCCTCCCGATCCTGCTCGACTGCCGCCAGCAGCCGGTCAAGATCCGCGTCGGCTTTGGTCAGTTCGGTGAAAGAACCGAGCGGGTCAACAGATTTCGAGCGCTGGGCGGTGGCCACTGCGGCCGCCGCCGCGTCGCGGGCCTCGGCCAGTTGTGCTGCCTGCGGCGCGTTGCCCTGCTTTAGCAGGGCGCCGGCCTGCTTGATGCCGTTCTGAATGTCTTCGATCGCCGAGGGCAGCGTGGCGACCGCTCGACGGATATCGCTGGCAGCGCTGTCCACCGCGTCCAGCAGCCCGCGCGCCTGGGCCAAGGCAGACTCGGCCGCGCGGACGCATTCGACGAGTTCGGTCTGTCGCCCTGCCACCGGCCGGAGTGCAAGATCACGCCCGCGGCTGATGTTTTCGTCGGCGAAGGTCAGCAGTTCCTTGGCCGCGTCGACGTTGCCGGCCACCGAGCTCAGCGCCGTCGCGTCGAACTCGCTGTGCAGTTGCGCGAGCTTCTGCCCAGACGAGTCGAGCCGGGCGGTGATGTCGACCACCTGTTGGGTCATCGCGTCGAGCCGGGATGGCGCGTTGATCACCAGGTTCCGCAGATCGGCGAAGGCGCCTTGCTGCGCGTCCAACTCACGATCGGCCTTGGCGGCGGCGACCACGACACGAGTCAGCAAGTCGCGACGCTGCGCCGGCGTCTCCGGGATGGCGTCGTCGAGGATCTGACGGACGTTGAACGCTTGGGCGAGAGTCGTTTTCGCGTTGCCGACCGCACGCGTGAACGGCTCGGTCCGGTCCGTGCCGAACTCCTCGACGGCCAGTTCGAGTTCGTGCTCGCTGGTGCGCACGGCGTTGTCGACCTCGACCACCATTGCGCGTGACAGGTCGTCGAGGGCATCGAGCGACACCGCCGACAGTGCGTACGGATCGGTGGGATCGATCCGGCGTGCCGCGGCGAACTCGGCTTCGCGACGCTTACGCCGTCGTCGTCGCTGCCAAAGCATCAACAGCACGACCGCAAGTGCGATCACCCCCAGCGCCACCACCAACCCGAGCCAGCTGACACGCGCGCTCGAGCCCGAAGACTGAGCGAGCCCGTCGGCCGCCCCCACCGCCGCCCCAGTCCAGTCGTCTTGGCGCAGGGCGGGCTCGATATCGTTGCGCCGCACGCTTTCCACCCGGCTGGAGCTCAGCTCGGTGGCGCTGTCGGGCACAAGGAAGGCGTACGCACGATCGGCTGTGGCCACCGCTAGCAGCGCGTCGAAATCGCCGAGGTCGCTGGCCCGCATCGTGTTACGCGCCCAGGCTTCCGCTGACTGGCCGGAGAACGACTCGACGTAGACGACCCACAAGCGGGTCTTGCGACTGGCGTACAACTCGTCGACCGCCGACGTCACCTGTGCCAAGCCGGAGTTGTCGAGGACGCCCGCTCGATCGGTGACATAACCCGGGAGGCGGAACGGGGGCTCAGCGGACGCCGACGGCGCAAGAAGGGCACTGGCGACGATCGTCGCGAGCACGACGCTGAGCAAGCGGGCGATGCGCATGGTCGTCAATCTAGTGATTTTTCCGGAGTGTCGAAGCCACCATGCCTCAATGCCTTCATCGGGGTGCGGAGGGCCGCGGCGTTGCGATAGCCGACCATCGCGGCGATCTGGTCGAGGTGCAGCGAGGTGGTCTGCCTCAGATGGTTGGCCCGCTCGACCCGCAGCCGCTGGATCAGTCTGTAGGGAGTGAGACCGAGCTGATCCCGGACGCGCCGTTCCAGGGTGCGCCGTGTCGTTCCGATGGCGTATGCCGCCGCGGGGACGCTGATATCGCGGTCGAGGTTGGCGCGGATCCATGCCTCGAAATCGATGACCAGTTGGTCCGCCGTTTCGAGGTAGGTGTGGGCGGCGTTGACGCTTCGTGCCGGCCGTTGATCGAAAAGCAGGAAGGCCGCGGTCGCGTCCGCCAGTTGTGGACTCACCGATGCCACGATGTGCATAGCGAGATCGATATGGGCGAATGCGGCCCCGGCGGTGGTGACGGTGCCGTCCGCGACGACCATGCGCGACATGTCCAGTGTCACGCGAGGGAAGCGGCGGCGGAACTCGTCGACGAGCCACCAACTCGTGGTGGCCAGTTTCGAGTCGAGAATGCCGGCGTCGGCGAGGACGAATGTGCCAGTGCACGCCGCAGCCAGCAGGCGGCCGTCCAGCGCCCAATCCCGGGCCGTGCGACGGATCGCGAGCACGTCCTCACGGAGTAGAGCATCGACGATGCCGTTGGGAGTGTTGACCGCAAGCGCAGGCACGACCAGAAGATCCAGCGAATGCAGTCGGTCGTCATCGGCGCCGATGTCGATCGGCGCCAGCAGGCCGCCCGCGGTTCGAATTGGCTCGTCGGTCACACCGACCGTGGACACCTGAATTTCGGGGATGTCGCGATCCACCTGCGGGATGGCCGTGTTGGCGCCGCGCAGCACGTCGAGGAGCGTCACAAGGCCAGAGTCCCAACATGACGGAATGGCGATGACCCCGACATGCATGTCGCAAATGCTATGCGTCCTGTCGCAAACGCACTCATCCGGGTGCCTAGCGTCAGCGTCATGAATTCCCGAGAAATGGAGTACTGAGATGACCGCACTGATCGGCACGCTCCCACGCCACTACGACCGGCTCGGCCTCAAGCGCGGGATGATCCAGGAATGGGAGGACGGCCTACGGACCGCGGCGGCCGACGGCACTTTCGAATGGTGGTACTTCGACGCACATCTGGACGACGGGTCGACGATCACCGTGGAGTTCCACACCAAGCCCCCGTACGTCTCGCCGAAGGCCCCGCTGACGCCGTTCGTTCTGCTGACCATCACCGACTCCGCCGGCGTCCGGGTCGACCGGACCCACCTCGCGGAACCGTCGCGGTTTGCGGCATCGGAGTCCCACTGCGACGTCGTCATAGGGCCCAACACCTTCCGCCGCGATGCACACGGATATACGATCCACGTCGAAATCGACGATGTGGTAGCCGATTTCACGTTGCGCGCCGAGGTGCCGCCATGGCGGCCGGAGACCGGGCACGCCTTCTTCGGCGAAAAGGAGGAGCACTACATCGCGTGGCTGCCTGTGGTTGCCCGGGGTGCCGTGGAGGCGGTAATCATGATGGGCGGCCGTGCGCAACAGCGATTCGGCACCGGCTACCACGACCACAACTGGGGCAACATTGCCCCGCGCAAGGTGCTCGACCACTGGTACTGGGGCCGCGCCCGCGTCGGCGATTACACCGTGGTCACGCTCAACTTCGTGAGCCATGACAAGTACGACAACGTTCGACTTCCCGCGGTCATGGTCGCCAAAGACGGCGAGATCCTGGCCTCGGCCGTCGGCGCGGACCGGGTGACCTTCAGCGGCACTGACGTCGTGGAGCACGCCGAAACGGCTGTGCCCGTGGCGAGACGCCTCGAATACGGAGTGCGAGATGGCGATGCCGCATTCCGGGTGACGTTCGAGCACCGCCGCGACGCGTTCACGCTCGACCTGGGAGAGCCGGGGGCTTACCTGCGCTTCACCGGTGATGTCACCGTCGAGCACCGCTGCGGAGGCGAGGTGGCCACGGCCACGGCCCAAAGCCTTTGGGAACTGCTTTACTTCGGTGCCCGCGCCGCGCGAGACACGCCCGCTGCGCAGTCGCTCATCGGGCACCAAGCCTGACGCACACGCCATTGTGAGCGGTACTGGCAGACTGTGCGGCGGTGGCAGCGAATCAGGATCCCTACGACGAGTTCGACCGCGCGCGACTGGTGGTCGAACCGCCGAAAGCTGCCGCCTTGCCGGGCACCGACACCGAGCACCGCACCGATTTCGCGCGCGACCGCGCCCGGGTGCTGCATTGCGCCGCGCTGCGCAGGCTGGCCGACAAGACCCAGGTGGTGGGGCCGCGCCAAGGGGAGACTCCGCGCACCCGGTTGACGCACTCGTTGGAGGTCGCGCAGATCGGCCGCGGTATGGCCATCGGTCTGGGCTGCGACCCCGACCTCGTCGACATGGCCGGGCTGGCCCACGACATCGGCCATCCCCCGTACGGTCACAACGGCGAACGCGCCCTCGACGAGATCGCCGCGGAGTGCGGCGGCTTCGAGGCGAACGCGCAGAACTTCCGTATCCTGACCCGGCTGGAGCCCAAAGTCCTTGGCCCGCAGTGGCACAGCGCCGGATTGAACCTCACCCGCGCGGGGCTGGATGCGGTGACGAAGTATCCGTGGCGCCGCGGCGGTCAGCGGCGCAAGTTCGGGTTCTACGAGGACGACGCGGCCGCCGCGGACTGGCTGCGGTCGGGTGCGCCGGAGGAAAAGCCATGCCTGGAGGCGCAGGTCATGGACTGGGCCGACGACGTGGCCTACTCGGTGCACGACGTCGAGGACGGTGTCGTCTCGGGCCGGATCGACATGCGGGTGCTGGCCGACGACGACGCGGCCACCGTGCTGGGGCGCCTCGGCGAATCGAGCGGGATGGGGGCCGGACTGCGCTCCGACGATCTGGTGGCCGCCGCAGGCCGGCTGTCGAATCTGCCCGTTGTCGCGGCCGTCGGCAAGTACGACGGCACATTGGCCGCGTCGGTCGCGCTCAAGCGACTGACCAGTGAACTGGTCGGACGATTCGCGTCCGCGGCCATCGCGGCGACCAGGGAGGTGGCCGGAACGGGGCCGCTGGTGCGGTACCAGGCCGAGCTTCGGGTCCCGGGGCTGGTCAGGGCCGAGGTGGCGGTGCTCAAGATCTTGGCGCTGCAGTTCATCATGTCCGATCCGCGGCACCTCGAACTCCAGGCACAACAGCGCGAACGCGTGCACCGCGTCGTGGAGTGGACGCTGTCCGGCGCACCCGCCACGCTCGATCCGATCTTCGTCCCGGCGTACAACGCCGCCGAGTCCGACGGCGCCCGGATGAGGGTCGTCATCGACCAGGTCGCTTCATTCACAGAGGGGCGATTGGAGCGTTTGGAACCGGCCTAAGCGTGATCGCACGCGACGCCGCGCGCTCTAGACTGGCCCGGTGGCCGGCCGCATCCCCGATCGAGACATCGCGGCCATCCGTGAACGCGTACGCATCGAGGAGGTCGTCGGCGACTACGTGCAGTTGCGCCGGGCGGGTGCGGACTCGCTGAAGGGCCTCTGCCCGTTCCACGACGAGAAGTCTCCGTCGTTTCATGTGCGGCCCAATCACGGGCACTTCCACTGCTTCGGCTGCGGCGAGGGCGGCGACGTCTACGCCTTCGTCCAGAAGATCGAGCACGTCAGCTTCGTCGAGGCCGTCGAACTGCTGGCCGACCGCGTGGGCTACACCGTCACCTACACCGGCGGCTCGACGACCAACGTGCAGCGCGACCGCGGCAGCCGCAGCCGGCTGCTGGCGGCCAACGCCGCCGCCCAGGAGTTCTACGCCGAGGCGCTGAAATCCGACGAGGCCGCACCGGCGCGCGAGTACCTGATCGAGCGCAACTTCGACGCCGACGCCGCGGCGAGGTTCGGCTGCGGTTTCGCCCCGTCGGGGTGGGAGACGCTGACAAAACACTTGATGCGCAAGGGTTTTGAGTTCAAGGAGCTGGAGGCTGCGGGCCTGTCTCGCGAGGGCCGACGCGGCCCGATGGATCGCTTCCACCGTCGCCTGCTGTGGCCGATCCGCGCGAGCGGTGGGGAAGTGATCGGCTTCGGTGCGCGGCGCATCTTCGACGACGACCAGATGGAAGCGAAGTACGTCAACACCCCGGAGACCGTGCTGTACAAGAAGTCGTCGGTGTTGTTCGGCCTCGATCTGGCCAAACGCGACATCGCCAAGGGACACCAGGCGGTCGTGGTCGAGGGCTACACCGACGTGATGGCGATGCACCTGGCCGGGGTGACGACGGCCGTCGCCTCCTGTGGCACCGCCTTCGGTGACGAGCACTTGGCGATGCTGCGGCGACTCATGATGGATGACAACTTCTTTCGCGGTGAGCTGATCTACGTGTTCGACGGTGACGCCGCAGGACGCGCTGCGGCGGTCAAGGCGTTCGAGGGTGAACAGAATCTCGCCGGGCAGTCGTTCGTCGCGGTGGCCGCAGAGGAGAAATTGGCCGGGATGGATCCGTGTGACATCCGGCTCCATTTCGGCGACGGGGCGTTGCGGGATCTGGTGGCGCGACGCACGCCGCTGTTCGAGTTCGCCATTCGCACCGCACTTGCCGACCATGACCTCGACAGCGCCGAAGGCCGGGTGAACGCCTTGCGGCAATGCGTCCCGATGGTCGCAGGCATCAAGGACAGCATGCTGCGCGACGAGTACGCGCGCCGCGTGGCGGGCTGGGTCGGCTGGGCCGACGTCGCGCAGGTGATCGGCAGGGTGCGCGAGGAAGCGCAGAAGCGCGGTATGCCGGAGCGCGGTGGTCGGCGCCGCGCGTCTGCGGCAGAACACGGCGCACCACAGGCGCGTCCTGCTGCGCCAAAGGCGGAGCGCCCTGATCCGGCCGATCCCACGCTGTGGCCGCAGCGGGAGGCGCTCAAGTCGGCGTTGCAACACCCGGCGCTGGCCGGTCCGGTGTTCGACTCACTGACCGTCGAGAGTTTCACCCACCCCGGCTATGCCGCGGTCCGGAAGGCGATCGACGCCGCAGGGGGTGTGGCCGCGGGGCAGTCCGGCGGCCAGTGGATAGATGCGGTGCGCGGACATGCGGGGTCCGAGGCCGCCGCGGGCCTGGTCAACGAGCTCGGCGTGGAAGCCATCAACGTCGACGACGACGAGAAGATGCGGCGCTACATCGCCGGGGTAATGGCGAGGCTGCAGGAAGTGTGGGTCGGACGGCAGATCGCCGAGGTCAAATCCAAGCTGCAGCGCATGTCCCCGGTTGAGCAGGGCGACGAGTATCACGCTCTGTTCGGGGACCTGGTCGCCATGGAGGCCTATCGCCGCAGCCTGCTCGAACAGGCCAGCGGCGACGACCTCACTGCGTGACACCGCGTAACGCGATAGGGTAGGCGCGCGATCAACCGTCGGGGAACGGTGAAGAAAGGGTCATTCGTGACATCGACCAAGAACCAGGCACGTCGGCTCATTGCCGTAGGCGCGTTTGCGGTCGCCGCCGTCGCGGCGCCCTTCGCAGCATCCACGCTGACGAGCGATGCGACGGAGACTGTGGCACTGCCTCCCGGCTGTCTGGCGTGGTTCGGTAACGCGGAAGACGGCAAGTGCCTGGGTTACTCCAACGGCAACGGAGTGAACATCGGTACCCCGGAATTCGGGTTCGAAGGCGGCAACGGATCGAACGGCGGCGCGGGCTTCTCCACGGGCCCCCTGATCCCGGGCCGCACCATCACCGAGCCGTACGCGCCTTAACTAGCGCTGCCGGCCCTTCGGCACGGCCTCCGGTCCGATCACGGTCGTTCCGTGGTCGATCTCTGTCAACGTCACCAACTGTGGGTCCGGTGACACCCGGTCCGCGATCTTGCGACGTCCCGCGTCGATCACCGCTTTGGCGGCCGGGCTCTCGGTGACCGCCCTGTATGTCCCGGCGATCTGTTCATACCGGCGTCGGCCCGCCTTCGTACCCAACACGTAGCCGACAGCCAATACGGCGACATACCGGATCACAAGACCCCTCCCGGACGAAAGTGCTTTTCCACGTCCATCCTGCCTCACATCCCTGGGTGCGCGTGGGGCGGAGGCGCATTGGCGATGCGAGTGGGAGGTGCGCTAGAGTCATGCCTCGGCCCGCGCTGATGAACACGTCGCGGGTGAGCCGTCCCCTGTAGCTCAACTGGCAGAGCATTCGGCTGTTAACCGAAGGGTTGCTGGTTCGAGTCCAGCCGGGGGAGCAAGATCTATCGAACGAATGGTGCCGTCGGGGTATCGCCCATTTTTCCAAGAACTCTCCAAGGCGCGCGTCCGAACCTTTAGCGCATGTTGATACGACGCACCTCACCCTGGATCCTCGGAACGGCGATGGCCGCAGCCATCGCGCATTTCGCATACGCCACGCAGATCGCCCAGGCTTTTGTTGACGCCTTCGAACCCGACCTCGACGCATGGGAGCACATCCCGGTGGGTCATGCCACCGTGGAGCTGGCCAGTTGATTACCTACGCGTACTGAGGCCTCGCGCCGCGAAGCCCCAGTACACGCGATGCAGTTGACTTACCAGCAGGCTTGACGACGATCGGCCTGGAACAGGTTGTCAGCGACGCAGGGTCCGGCATTGGCGGACACCAGCTCGCGAATCTGGTTGTACAGATCGACGGTCGCAGTGGTGGCCAATCGCGCCGCGAGATCGAAGTTATTGATCGGCGGGTTGCTGCCCGGGACCTGGATCATGCCGCGCGGGCTGTTCCAGGCGTCCTTGTTCAACGTGGAGTGGCACTCGACGACACCCGGCGGCGGTCCGCCGGGAGGGCAGCCACCCAGCAGGTCGTCGTGGTCGGCCAAGACGTCGAAGTAGCCGGTGTGCAGGCCCGGCGGGAAGGCCGCGGGGTCGCAGGTGGGCATCAGCGGGGGTGGCATCCGGTCCGGCTGGTTGATCGCGATGTTGTCTTCGACCCAATTGGAGTGGGAGTAGAAGTCCTGCACCGCGTGCGCCAGCCCGCCGAACGCGGCGCGGGCGCCTGGACCGTCGACCAGGTCACTGCCACCGAGGCCCGCGGGCCGGGCACCGGCCAGGATGACCGGGGTGAAGAAATTCCACGCCTCCTGCGTCATGTTGCAGATCTCGACGGGATTGTTGGCGCCGTCGATGTGGCGAAACTCGTCGGCGAAGAACGCGTCGCTACCGACCGCACCGGCGCCCGGCGGCGGGCCGACCAGAATTTGGGCGATCGCAGTCTGATCAACCCCGAGGGGCTGTAGCGCATCGCGGGTGACGCGCTCGTGGTTCTGGATCTGGAAGGCCTGGGCCGGCGGCGCGAGGGCACCGACGACCGCGGTTGCGGCGGCCACCACAGCAACCGAAAGACCAAACCTGGACGGGCGGAACGAGAACATCAATTACCTCCCTGGTGCCTGGCAGGTCCGCTCGGACCAGCGATGCTGAATTCTGTCAGCGTCTGCCAAGCAGCATCTCAGAATTCGCCGGATTTGTGACGCGCAGCACCAACAGGTGGGGCGGATGTTGCCTATGAGTCGATGATGTTCTCCGGATGCAGCATCTCGGCGTAGCGAAGCTGCTCCGGTATGCCAAAGCCGTCGACCAATAACTCCGCGTAGGGCCGCAGGTTGCGGCACCGCTCGTTGACGCCGCGAGTGACCCCTTTGGCGCGCTCGGTCGACAGGAAGCGGTGTTCCATGAACCAGGCCCTGTCCTCTTCGATCACCGACAGCGCGTACAGGTCGCACACCATGTTCAGGATTTCGCGCGCCTCGTCGTCCTCGCACGAGTCGACACCCGCCACAAACGCCTCGAGGATGATGCGGTCGATGTGCGCCCGCGCGGCGTGCAACACGTGGTCCTGCACCGAGTTGAACGCGTCGAAGGCGCTCATCTCCTTGGACTTGCCCTGCAGGCGTCGGGCCACCGTCGCGAGGATGTACTCCTCGCGGTCCTCGAACATCTTGACCTGTGTCCCGCGGTTGAACAGGCTGCCCTCTTCTTCGTTGTCCTGCCGGGTGTCGAGGATGGTCTGCATGATCGTTTCGGCCGCAGTGCGTTTGAGCACCCGCTCGCCGGCGAAGTTGGCCGCGAACCGCACCCATTCGACCGGGCTCATACCCTTGATGTCGTCGGCGTAGGCGGTCAGCAGTTCTTTGGCGACGAGCTGGGTCAGCACGTGGTTGTCACCCTCGAAGGTGGTGAACACGTCGGTGTCGGCCTTCAGCGCGATCAGCCGGTTCTCAGCTAGATAACCTGCGCCGCCGCAGGCTTCACGTGCCTCCTGGATCGCGCGCGTGGCGTGCCAGGTGTTGGCGGCCTTCAATCCCGCCGCCCGCGACTCGAGCTCGCGCTGTTCCTCTGCGTCGGGGTCGTCAGCCGTCTGCAGCTCGTGACACTTGGCGACGAGCTCGTTCTGTGCGAACTGAAGTGCATAGGACTTCGCGATCAACGGGAACAGCCGGCGCTGATGCACCAGGTAGTCCATGATCAACACCTCGCTGTCCGCGCCGGGTGCCTCGAACTGCCTGCGTTCCAACGCATATCGGGTCGCGATGTCCAGTGCGACGCGTGCGGCCGCACCCGCACTCCCACCGACGGTGACGCGACCGCGGATCAGTGTGCCGAGCATCGTGAAGAACCGCCGGCCGGGGTTTTCGATCGGCGAAGAATACGTCCCGTCCTCGGCGACATCGGCGTACTTGTTGAGCAGGTTCTCGCGCGGGATGCGGACGTGGTCGAACTGGATGCGTCCGTTGTCCACACCGGGCAGGCCGCCCTTGTAATGGCAGTCACTGGTCGTCACGCCGGGCAGATCGTTGCCCTGGTCGTCACGGATCGGCACCACGAAGCAGTGCACCCCGTGCCCCTCGCCGTCGGGAGTGATCAGCTGTGCGAAAACCGCAGCGACACGGGCCGTTTCGGCGGCGCCGCCGATGTAGTCCTTGCGCGACGTGCGCGTGGGGGAGTCGATCACGAACTCTTGCGTGGCGGGATCGTAGGTCGCGGTGGTCTCCAGGGCCTGCACGTCGCTGCCGTGACCGGTCTCGGTCATCGCGAAGCAACCCAGGAGATCCAGGTCGATGATCCGCTGTACGTACGCCTCGTGGTGACGTTCGGTGCCGAGATTCTCGACGGCACCGCCGAAGAGACCCCACTGCACCCCGGCCTTGACCATCAGCGACAGGTCGGACATGGCGAGCATCTCGATCTGGGTCACCGCCGCGCCGACATCGCCGTTGCCGCCGTGCTCCTTCTTGAACCCGTCTTCTGCCGCGCCCTGTGCGGCCATGATCTTCAATTGCTCACCCACCTTCGTGCGGGCGATGACGGTGTTCGGTGTGTAGTGCGGTTTGAAGACCTCGCTGGAGAGTTCCTCGCGCATCTGGTTCTTCACATCCCGCCAGCGGCCGTCGAGGGCGTTGCGTAGATGTTCCGCAGTGGTGGTCATAACTCGACCGTAGCCTTTTGAAGGCCCGTCGAAACTGTGATGTGGAAAACCTAGGCAAACCTTGCTAGACCAGCCGAAACCGGTGGCGTTAAATCGACCTCATGTCCGCACCGACCGGCGTTCCGCACATGTCATCACACCGGCACGCCGATGTGACCGGGGGCTGGCTGCGCGCGGCGACGTTCGGGGCGATGGACGGCCTTGTCAGCAACACCGCCCTCATCGCGGGTGTCGCCGCAGCGGCCAGCGCGCACACCGTCGTGATCAGCGGCGTGGCCGGGCTGTTGGCAGGCGCGTTCTCGATGGCGCTGGGCGAGTACACCTCGGTGGCGACGGCCAACGAGCAGATCGAGTCCGAGGTCCTCGTCGAGCGACGGGCGTTTGAAAAGCACCCGCAGGCCGAAAAGGCCGAGTTGGTGGCGATGCTGATGGGCATGGGGATGACCCGCGATACCGCGAGCAAGGCTGCCGAGGAGGTCCACCGCGACGAGAACGTCGCCCTGAACTTCCATCTCGTGCAGGAACTCGGCGTCGATCCGCGCGAGAAGCCGTCGCCGTGGGTGGCCGCCGGCTCGTCGTTCGTGATGTTCGCGATCGGTGCGATCATTCCGCTGATCCCGTACCTGCTCGGAGTCGAATCGTTGTGGCCGGGGCTCCTGTGTGGCGGTCTCGGGCTGCTCGTCGCGGGCGGACTCGCGGCCAGCTTCACCAAGAGGCCGCTGTGGTTTGGATCGTTGCGGCAACTCGCATTCGGCGCTGTCGCGATCGCCGCCACCTACGCCGTGGGAAGCCTCGTCGGTACAGTCATCGCGTGATGCGACTGCGGTGCAGCCTGTTGGCCGCCGCCTTGTCACTTTCCGCCTGCAGTACCGCATCTGTGTCGTCGACCGGCTTGGAGTACCTCGGGCAGATCAACTTCCCGACCAGCTACGTCTTCGATGACACGACGGTCGGGGGACTCTCGGCGATTACCTACGACCCCGGCCGCCAGGTGTATTACATCATCAGCGACGACCGCTCGGCGAAGAACCCGGCAAGGTTCTACACCGTCGGAATCACATTGAGCGACAACAGATTGACTGGTATCGAGTGGCTCGATACCACCTCGTTGCTGGACCGGTCCGGCGCACCATTTCCGCCGCTGTCGCCCGACGCCACGCCTCCGGTGATCCCGCCCGACCCCGAGGGCATCGCGTTCGACGAGCGCCGCCAACAGCTGTACTGGTCCAGCGAGGGCGAGCGGATCGTCAAGGATCCGAACCGGCCGCTGCTGTTGGATCCTTGGGTCCGTGTTGCAGGACTCGACGGCGCGTTCCGCAGCCAGTTCGCACTGCCTCCCGGGCTATCGATGTCCAAGCAAGAGATGGGACCCCGGAGGAACGCGGGCCTCGAAGGTCTCACGTTGACGCCGAGTGGCAACTTCCTCGTCGCGGGAATGGAAGACCCGGGTTTCAACGACGGCGTCCCGCCGAGCGCCGACGCCGGTGCCCTCACCCGTGTCACCCGATTCGACGCGTCGACGGGCGCCGCCACCGCGCAGTACGCCTACCCGCTGGACCCGATCACCGCGCCGAACGGCGACGCGAACGGGCTCTCGGATCTCGTTGCGCTCGACGACGACAACTTCCTGGTGATCGAACGCTCGCACGGCACCCACAACGTCGCGCGCATCTATCGGGCCAGCACCTCCGGCGCCGACAACATCCTGGACAGGCCCTCACTCGTGGATGCGCCGCCGACCGCGATGACCAAGAGTCTGGTGGCCGATCTGTCGACGATTCCCCAGGTGCAGAATTTGGACAATGTCGAGGGAATCACGTTGGGTCCCAAGCTGTCGGACGGCAAGCAGGTCCTCGTGCTCGTCGCCGACGACAATTTCTCGGACGACCAGATGACGCAGTTCTACGCGTTCGCGATGGAGTGAAGGGTCAGGTGTCGCTGCCGACGGTGATCGCGGTCGCCTCGCTGACCTCGTCGAGTTCCTCCTCGGCGTCGATACCCGTCAGATGGGATCGGCTGATCGCCAGGACACCCGCTGCCAGCAGCACCGCCGCCGCGCCGACCCAGTACGGGGCGTGGACGTTGACCCGTTCACCGAGCACGCCGGCGAGCCACGGCGCCAATGCGGCACCGGAGAACCGCACGAAGCTGTAAGCCGCTGAGGCGACGCCTCTTTCGACCGGCGCAGCCTTCATCACGGTCTCGGTGATCAACGTGTTGTTGATACCGATGAACAATCCCGCCACCACCACACACGTCGCCAGCACGGTCTTGTTCTCGGTGGCGACGGCCATCGCCGCGAGAGTCGCGGTCATGGCCAAGAGATTCACGAGCAGCGTCGGCACGGTCCCGAAGCGGCGCTGCAGCCGCGGCGCGACGACCACCGACGTGAACGCCAGCGCCACACCCCAACCGAAGAAGATCAGACCGATCTCGTGGGCGCTCATGTCGAGCGGAAACGGTGTGAAGGCCAGCAGCGTGAAGAAGCCGAAGTTGTACAGCAGCGCGGTGATTGCGACGCCGAGCAGTCCGCGGTGGCGCAGCGCACGGAACGGGTCGGCCAACGTCGTCGCACGTTCGGCGGGGGGTGTCGACGGCAGCAGGACTGCCGTGACGACGACGGCAAACGCCATCAACGCCGACACCCCGAAGAACGGTCCGCGCCACGACATCGACCCGAGCACCCCGCCGACCAGCGGGCCGACCGCGATGCCGACCCCCAGCGCCGCCTCGTACAGGATGACCGCCTGCGCCACGGAGCCGCGCGCGGAGTTGACGATCGTCGCCAACGCCGTCGCGATGAACAGCGCGTTACCAAGGCCCCAAAGTGCCCGCCAGCCGACGATTTCGGTCACGGTTTCCGACATGCCGGAAAGGCCGGCGCCCGCGATGATCACCACGAGTCCAAGCAGCAGAGTGCGTTTGGGGCCGATGCGGCTCGCCACGACGCCGGTGATGAGCATCGCGACGCCCATCACGGCCATATAGCTGGTGAACAACAACGACACCTGCGACGGCGACGCGTTCAGGTTGTCGGCGATCGGCTTGAGAATCGGGTCGACCAGACCGATACCCATGAACGCGACCACGGACGCGAAGGCAACGGCCCAAACAGCTTTGGGTTGACGCCACATATGGGCGAATGCTCCTTTTCGTATCGAGGTGTACTTGGTTGCGCTCAGCGCGACTCAGCACACCGAAATCACCACTATTTGGCGGCGGTGGGGGAGGCCGCGTCCGCAAGCAATCCGCGCAACACACGGACTGCCTCGCTGAGCGCCTGCCGATCCGACGCGTCCAGGCGCTCCAGGTACGGCTCGATGGCGGCCTCGCGGTCCACGCGCACCTGCCTCAACGTCTCGACTCCCTTGGACGTGATCTGGACCAGCACGGCCCGCGCATCGTCGGGGTCGACGGTTCGTGACACATAACCCGCGTCTTCAAGCCTGCGCACCTGGGTCGTCATCGTCGGCTGCGAGCAGTGATCCAGCACCGCGAGATCCGATATCCGGGTCGGCCCCTGGTCTTCGATCGTCGACAGCAGCCGCGCCTGAGCGAAGGGCAGGGGTAGTCGGGCGCGCTGCGTGGCCAGTCGGTTGATCCGGGCGACCACATGCAGCAGGTCGGCGCCGAGGGTCTGAGTCATGACTAGACTATTACATAGTCTTGCTATGCAGTTCAAACGGACGGCAGACCGATTGCTGGTCGCAGCAAGGCAACGACCGTTCTTAGAAACCGCCTGGCAGAATCGTGCAATGGCCGTGATCGGGGATTCGGGCGTGAGTCGCCGCTCCGGCGCGCTGAGCCCGGGTGAACTGGCTCAGGCGTCGGTGATCGCGGCGCTGTCCGCGGCGACCGCGATCATCGCCGTGGTCGTGCCATTCGCTGCCGGCCTGTCGTTGCTCGGCACCGTCCCGATGGGCCTGCTGGCCTACCGTTATCGACTGCGCGTACTACTCACCGCGACCGTGGCGGGTGCGATAATCGCGTTCCTGATCGCCGGCATGGGCGGATTCATGACCGTCGTCAACTGCGCCTACATCGGAGGACTCGCCGGCGTTGTCAAGCGCCGCGGCCGCGGGACGATAACCGTCTTTCTCTGTTCACTGGTCGCTGGCGCGATCTCCGGCGTGGTGGTGGTGACGGCGCTCACAATTCTGGTACGGCTGCGCCACCTGATCTTCGAATCGGTCACTGCCAACATCGACGGATTGGCCGCGATCATCGCGCGCATCCCCGAAATGGAGGGTTTGGCCGAGCAGCTCAAGCGCGATTTCGCCACCGCGCTGGACTACTGGCCGCTGCTGTTCTTCGCATCGTCGGTGTGGTCGGTCGTCTTCGTCACGCTCATCGGGTGGTGGGCGCTGTCGCGGGTGATGTCGCGACTGGTCGCCATTCCCGACGTGCACAAGCTCGAATCCTCGACCGATACCGGAACCATCGCTCCCGTGCCGACGCAATTGCATGACGTCCGCTTCCGTTATCCGAACGCCGACCACGACGCGCTCGGTCCGGTTTCGCTGAACGTCGAGCCCGGTGAGCACCTCGCGATCACCGGCGCGAACGGTTCGGGCAAGACGACGTTGATGCTGCTGCTGGCCGGCCGCGAACCGACGTCGGGCACCATCGACCGGCCCGGCGGGGTCGGGCTCGGCCGGCTCGGCGGTACGGCGGTGATCATGCAGCACCCCGAAAGTCAGGTGCTCGGTACCCGGGTCGCCGACGACGTGGTGTGGGGCCTGCCGCCGGGGACGACTACGGACATCCCCAAGCTGCTCGGCGAGGTCGGGCTGGACGGGCTCGCCGAGCGCGATACGGGCGGTCTGTCGGGCGGTGAGCTGCAGCGACTCGCGGTCGCGGGGGCGCTGGCTCGGGAACCGTCGCTGCTGATCGCCGACGAGGTGACCAGCATGGTCGACCAGGAGGGTCGGGGCGCGCTGATGTCGGTGCTGTCCGGGCTGACGAAGCACCACGACATGTCGCTGGTGCACATCACCCACTACAACGATGAGGCGGATGCCGCCGATCGCGCCGTCAATCTGACCGGCAACGGTGGCGCCGCGGACAACACCGACATGGTGGAAACCGCGTCCGCGCCGGCGGCCACCGTCACCGGCCACCACCACGCCGACAAGCCGGTGCTCGAACTCCGTGGGGTCAATCACGAATACGGCAGCGGAACGCCGTGGGCCGCAATGGCGCTGCGCGACATCACCTTCACCGTCAACGAGGGCGACGGATTGCTTATCCACGGACTCAACGGATCCGGGAAGTCGACGTTGGCATGGATCATGGCGGGGCTCACCGTCCCGACCGGCGGCCGTTGCCTGCTCGACGGTGCGCCGGTGTCCGATCAGGTTGGCGCCGTTGCTATCTCGTTCCAAGCGGCCCGCCTGCAGCTGATGCGCGGCCGGGTGGATCTCGAGATCGCATCCGCGGCCGGGTTCTCGCCGCGTGACCGCAAGCGGGTGAGCGAGGCGCTGGCCACCGTCGGCCTGGACAAGGCGCTGGCGAAGCGGCGCATCGACCAACTGAGCGGCGGTCAGATGCGCCGCGTGGTGCTGGCCGGGCTGCTGGCGCGCCAGCCCCGTGCACTCATCCTCGACGAGCCGCTCGCCGGGCTGGATGCGGCGAGTCAGCGTGGGCTGCTGCGGCTCCTGGGTGACCTTCGACGCAATTTCGGGCTGACCATCGTCATCATCTCCCACGACTTCTCGGGTCTCGAGGACGTGTGCCCACGCACTCTGCATCTGCACAACGGGGTGCTGGCGGCGACACCGACGGTGGCGGGAGACAGATCGTGACCGCACCGACCGAGAACAAGCGGCAACGCAGGCCGGTGGTGCTGCTGCGCCCCGTACCGGGTAACAGCGCCATCCATCGGCTGTGGGCCGGAACGAAACTGCTCATGGTGGCGGCCATCGGAATCCTGATGACCTTCTATCCGGGGTGGGTTCCTATCGCCGCGGTCGCCGTGCTGGTGCTCCTCGCCGCGCGGATCGCGCGGATACCCCGCGGCGTGCTTCCGTCCATCCCGGGCTGGCTCTGGATTCTGTTGTTCTTCGGCGGTCTCACTGCGACTTTCGCCGGTGGCAGCCCCGTGATCGATGTCGGTTCGGTCGAGGTCGGGCTGGGCGGGCTGTTCAACTTCCTGCGGATCACGGCGCTGTCGATCGTTCTGCTCGGACTGGGCGCCATGGTGTCGTGGACGACCAATGTCGCCGAAATCGCCCCCGCCGTAGCCAAATTGGGCCGGCCGCTCAAGGCGCTGCGTATACCGGTCGATGAGTGGGCGGTGGCGTTGGCGTTGGCGCTGCGCGCATTTCCGATGCTGATCGACGAGTTCCGCGTCCTCTATGCGGCGCGCAGGCTGCGACCCAAAGAGCGGGCGGCCACCAGGCGAGGGCGCTTCCGTGCCGCGATGCTCGAGCTCGTCGACCTGCTCGCGGCGGCAGTCACCGTCGCACTGCGACGGGCTGACGAGATGGGCGACGCGATCACCGCCCGCGGCGGCGTCGGGCAGATCTCGGCGTCGCCGTCGGGTCCGAAGGCGATCGACTGGTGGGCGTTCCTGATCGTCGGTCTGGTGTGCGCGACGGCGCTCACGCTGGAGTTGACGATTCTGGGCACCAGCGCCGTCACGAGGTGAGACCGGCCGCTATTACGGTGGTGGCGTGACAGCGCAACGCCAAGTCGACTCCGACTTCCTCGAGCTGCCGCGCCATGAGCTGGCCGATGCGGCGTTATCAGCGGCGAAGGCCGCCGGAGCCAGCTACGCCGACCTGCGCATACACGCGATCACGACGGACCACATCCAGCTGCGCGACGGTGAGCTGGAGGCGGCCGTGGTCAACCGCGAGATCGGGCTGGCAGTGCGGGTGATCGTCGACGGCACGTGGGGCTTCGCCTCGCACGCCGAGCTGCATCCCGGTACGGCCGCCGAGACCGCGCGCAGGGCCGTCCACGTCGCGGCGACGCTGAAGCCGTTGAACGCCGAGCGCGTCGAACTGGCGCCCGAGCCGGTGTACTCGGATGTCAGCTGGGTGTCCGACTACCGCATCGACCCGTTCGCCGTCTCCACGGCGGACAAGATCGCGGTGCTCGGCGAGTACTCCGGCCGGCTGATGGCCGCCGACGGTGTGGATCACGTGTCGGCAGGGCTTCATGCCATGAAGGAGCAGACCTTCTACGCCGATACGTTCGGCTCGTCGATCACCCAGCAGCGGGTGCGGCTGATGCCGACGCTGGACGCCGTCACGGTGGACGCGGCGGCAGGGTCGTTCGAGACGATGCGCACACTGGTGCCGCCGATGGCGCGGGGCTGGGAGGTGGTCGCGGGCGATGACGTGTGGAACTGGACCGACGAGCTGGCGCAGCTACCGTCCCTGCTGGCCGAAAAGGCAAAAGCGCCCAGCGTTTCGGCGGGGCCGACGGATCTGGTGATCGACCCGACCAATCTGTGGCTGACGATCCACGAGTCCATCGGGCACGCCACCGAATACGACCGCGCGATCGGCTACGAGTCCGCGTACGCCGGCACGTCCTTCGCCACCCCAGACAAGCTGGGCACCATGCGCTACGGATCGCCGGTGATGAATGTCACCGCCGATCGCACCGTCGAATACGGTTTGGCCAGTGTCGGTTACGACGACGACGGGGTGGCCGCGCAGAGCTGGGATCTGGTGCGCGACGGCATCTTCGTCGGCTATCAACTGGATCGGGTGTTCGCGCCCCGGCTCGGCGTCGCGCGCTCGAACGGTTGCTCGTATGCCGACTCGCCGCATCACGTGCCCATTCAGCGGATGGCCAATGTGTCGCTGCAGCCCGGTACCGACGAGCTGAGCACCGACGATCTCATCGCCCGCGTGCAGGACGGCATCTACATCGTCGGTGACAAGTCGTGGTCGATCGACATGCAGCGCTACAACTTTCAGTTCACCGGGCAGCGATTCTTCCGGATTCGCGACGGCCGCCTCGACGGTCAGCTGCGCGACGTCGCGTACCAGGCGACGACGACGGACTTCTGGGGATCGATGGAAGCCGTCGGCGGGCCGTCGACGTGGCGCCTCGGCGGCGCATTCAACTGCGGCAAGGCACAGCCCGGCCAGGTGGCGGCGGTCAGTCACGGATGCCCGTCGGCGCTGTTTCGCGGGGTGAACGTCCTCAATACGCGCGACGAGTCGGGACGGTAGTCGGTGATCGGAGCACAGCAGGTGGTCGAGCGTGCGCTGGCCGAGGCCGGCCGACTGGGTAAGGCCGACGAGACGATCGTCTTGGTGACCGACCGCTCAGACGCCTCATTGCGGTGGGCGGGTAATTCGATGACCACCAACGGTGAATCGGTGAACCGCAGCACCGCGGTGATATCGATTGTGCGCCGAGGGAAGACGGCGCGGGTCGGGTCGGTGCGGTCCAGTGACGTGGACCCGTCGTCGATTGCCGGTCTGGTGGCAGCATCGCAGGAGGCGGCGCTCTCGGCGCTCGAGGCGCCAGATAGCGCGCCACCGTTGCCCGCAGGCGATGCATCCGATGATTGGGACGATCCGGTGGCGGGCACGAGCGTGGAGGCCTTCCTCGGCGTGGCGGGCAGCCTCGCGGCGCGGGGATTCAGTGGGGCGGATCAGCTGTACGGGTTCGCCCGGCACGAGGTCGAGACGATGTTCCTGGCCACCTCGACCGGGCTGCGGCGACGTCATACCCAGCCGACTGGCTCGGTGGAGATCAACGGCAAGCGTGACGACGCCAGCGCGTGGGTGGGCTTCAGCACCCCCGACTTCGATGATGTGCCAACGGATTCGATGCTCGAACGGCTGTCCACGCGGCTGAGCTGGGCGCACCGCAGCGTCGAACTGCCGGCCGGGCGGTACGAGACGATAATGCCGCCGTCGACGGTGGCGGACCTGATGATCTACCTGTGGTGGACGATGGACGGCCGCGGCGCCGAGGAGGGCCGGACGGCACTGTCGGCTCCCGGTGGTGGGACGCGGGTGGGGGAGAGGCTCACCGATCTTCCGCTGACGCTGTACTCCGATCCGTTCGCCGACGGGCTGGCGTGCACGCCGTTCGTCACCGCGTCGGCGTCGTCGGAGCGCGCGTCGGTGTTCGACAACGGGATGGACATCGGGCGCGTGGACTGGATCCGCGACGGCACGATCAGCACGCTGGCGTATCCGCGAGCGTCGGCCGCGGAGTTCGGCGCGCCGGTCGCGGTGCCGGCGGACAACCTGCTGATGACCGGCGGCACCGCCAGCCTGGCGGACATGATCGCGAGCACCGAGCGTGGCCTGCTGCTGACGACGCTGTGGTACATCCGCGAGGTCGACCCGGCTGTGCTGCTGCTGACGGGCCTGACCCGCGACGGTGTGTACCTCGTGGAAGACGGTGAGGTGACGGCCGCCGTCAACAATTTCCGGTTCAACGAGAGCCCGCTGGACCTGCTGCGGCGGGCCACCGAGGCCGGCGCCACGGACCGTACGCTGCCCAGGGAATGGGGCGATTGGGTGACGCGGGTGACGATGCCGTCGCTGCGGATCCCCGACTTCCACATGTCCTCGGTGAGCCAGGCGCAATAATTCTTGGGTGAGTGACGGGAATCTGGCCGAGCGGATCGGCGGTCTGGTGGCGATGTCGTCGGGGGAAGGGCGTCTCGACACCCTGATGCGGCTGACGTGCGGCAGGGCGTTGGGTTTGCATCCGCTGCCGATGGAGGTCGATCTGGTCGACGGGGCGGCCGAGCACGAGCCGATTGTGTGCGCGTTCACCGAGCAGTTCGCCGTCGACGTGACGGGCATCGGTGACAACCAGCGCAAGCAGCTGGCGGCGGCCCTGGGCGACAACGTGTTTCGAACCGTGGTGATGATCTTCGTCGCCGATTTCGTCCCGAGGGTGTGGGCGGCGTTCGAGGCGCTGGGGCTGCGCAGACACGGCAACGGCGGCACCGTCGAGTGGGACCACGAGTCCGATCCGACCGACGCGCTGCTCAACGGGTTCCTGCCCGCGGTGGCACGGCTGCGGGGGCTGGATCCGGTGACGACGGAGGTCGTGCGGCTGCGGGGTGCGACGCAGCACAACTGCCGACTGTGCAAGTCGCGCCGGGAGACCAACGCGCTGGGCGCCGGCGGATCCGAGGATCTCTACAGCGACATCGAGCAGTATGAATCGTCGGAGAAGTTGACCGATGCGCACAAGGCGGCGTTGCAGTTCGTCGACGCCATGATCTGGTCACCGTCGCAGATCAGCCCTGACCTCGCCGCGGAGGTTCGCCGGCACTTCTCGGAGGATCAGGCGTTCGAATTGACACTGGACATCATGCGCAACGCCGCCAACAAGATCATGGTGTCGCTGGGGGTAGATGCCCCGCTCGTGACGGACGGCACCGAACTGTTCTCCGTCGATGCCGACGGGCAGACGGTCTCTGCGGTTTAGCGCATGCGAATATAGGTGCCGCGTTAGCTGGGGGCGGTAGCTCAGTTGGTTAGAGCCGTGGACTCATAATCCATTGGTCGCGGGTTCGAGCCCCGCCCGCCCCACCATGTGCGTGTATGACGTCGGCTGATGTTTGACGTTTCTATGTCGGTTGATGGCTGACAGTGTTTCGGCTGATGCTTTACACCTACTTCGGTTGATCCTTGACACTCCCAAGATCGACGGGAGCCGAGCGCACCAAGCCACTGAATTATCCTGCAGCGCAATTGAAACCGGAATCAGCGATCTTCGCAGAACTTGTGTACTGCGAACGACGAATCCATTGCTCGTACGTCGAGTCGAGCCGCCCCACCATAACCATGTAATGATCAATTCAACCCGGGAAAGCGTTTGTTGGCTTCTGCGTCAAGCCGTAGTTGCGATGCACGGGTACGCGCCTCGGCGGCTCGGGCACGGGCCTCGGCGGCTTCTGACGCCGCCCACACTTCGGCGGCACGGGCTTCGGCTTCGGCAGCCTCGGCTTGCCTTCTCGCCTCGGCGGCCCGGGCCTCGGTCTCGGCGGCTTCTGTTTGCGCCTGCAAATAGGATTCCACTTCGGCGGCGCGCGCTTTGGCTTCGGCGGCCTCGGCTTGTGCCCAGGCCTCGACGGCGCGGGCTTTAGCTTCAGCGGCGGCTGCTTGCTTTCTCGCCTCCGCAGCGCGGGCCTTGGCTTCGGCGGCTTCGGCTTGTGCCCAGACCTCGGCCGCGCGGGCGTTGGCTTCAGCGGCGGCTGCTTGCTTTCTCGCCTCCGCAGCGCGGGCCTCGGTTTCGGCGGCTTCTTTCCGCGCCTGCGAGTGAGCAACGGCCTCGGTGGCGCGGGCTTGGGCTTCGGCGGCTTCTGCTTGGGCATGAGCTTCGGCAACCAATGCTTCGGTCTCGGCAGCCAGGGCCTGGGCTTCGGTGGCCGTAGCCCGCGCGCGTGCCTCAGCCGCCAGCGCTTCGGCTTCGGCGGCCACCGCTTCGGCTTCGGCGGCGAGGGCTCGGGCTTGGGTGGCTTCGGCCCGTGTGCGCGTTTCCGTGGCTATGGCTTTGGCTTCGGCGGCTTCTGCCCGCGCACGCGCTGCCAACTCTCGATGCGCCAGATTCGGCTTGGTCTGCCATCGACGGTTGCCACGCGGCTTCGGACGGCGACCATCGACCCGCGTACGGCGCTTACGAGTTCGTCGCTTGTCCGCAACAAACTCAACGGCAACCAGAAGAACGGCCGCCAGAACCAGCAGCGGCATGAACATTGCTGGGTTCTTGACCATCCCGAAGAAGCCGACGATCGCCAGCGGGAACGCGATGATCGTCGCGAATGCTGGGTACCGCTCGGTGAGATCCGGCCTACCAGTGGCCGAACTGGCGGAAGACCCCACGATTGCATCCCTTCGCGGCGATGTTGGCCTCCCTATTGTGACGGAGGCCAAGGCGGCAGGATGGCAATACCCGCGTTTGTCTGCAGCAATGTCGGCGTCTGCGGGCGGCGCTTCGCCCCGCCCTCTCCCCGACGTAGCAGCGGCACAGAACTCGAAACCCTCGCGAGGCTATCTGGTCCGATTGCACCTTGCCGCATCCTGCCCAGCGGAGGACGATGAATCCCGACGGCAGCGCCGTCGAGACGCTGCCCCGTCATCACGAGGAGGCAGATTATGTACGCACGCACGACCACCCTTCAATCAAACACGGATTCCATCGACGCCGGCATCGCCAATGTCCGCGACAACGTGATGCCCGAGTTGCAGGGCATCGACGGCTATGTCGGTCTTTCCCTCTTGGTCGACCGGGCATCGGGCCGCTGCATCGCCACCACCGCCTGGGAGACCGAAGAGGCGATGCGCGCCAGCGACGGGGCGGTACGGGAAATTCGTCAACGCGCCGCGGAGGCTTTCGGCGGCGAACCGGACGTCGCCGAATGGGAAATCGCGGTCCTACACCGTGATCATCAGTCCCGCGAGGGTGCCTGCGTCCGTGCCACCTGGGTCAAGGTGGAGCCCGACCAGATCGAGCGGGGCATCGACATCTTCAAGATGGGTGTGTTGCCCGCACTGGACGAACACGAAGGTCTTTGCAGCGCAAGCCTGTTGGTCGACCGTGCGACGGGACGCGGAGTGTCTTCGGTGGCCTACGACAGCTCCGACGCGCTGCAGCACAATATGGCCAAGATCGAGGAACTGAGGTCCGCAAGCACCCGGGAAGCCTCTGCAGAGATCCTCGACGAGTGCAACTTCGAGTTGGCGATCGCCCACCTGCACGTTCCCGAGATGGCCTGACGACCGACTGCTGCATATCTCCCGTCGCTCGGGAAGGAGACCCGGCACAATGAAGGTGTACGTCTGAACCCAGGGAGCCGCCATGAGCGAGCAACTGTCCGACTTTTTCGGCGAGATCTTCCAGCGGTACTTCAGGCCCGCCATCGATGAATATCCGCGAAACGGCGGAGCACTCGTCGAAAGGTTATTCACGCTGACTGATGATGTCCCGGATCGATTGGTACAGAGCCGGCGCGCCGCAATGGCGTGGGGCACGGCCGAGACCGCGAACGCCAGGATCACCTCGGAACTCTTTGTGATCACCCAACATGGACTGATCTATGCCGCTGGGTTGAATGAGTCGCGACGGGCGCTGTATTACCTGGCCACGCCGCGCGTGTTGTTCGATCCGTTCGTCGATCAGGTCGACACGGCCGAACCGCGGGAGGGCGCGATAGTCGTGGTGGACAGCCGGTTCGGCCGCGACCTCGCATCCGCGCATCCCATGGACGCCGCGCTGCGCCGGATACTTGACGAGCACCTAGCGCTGCGGGTGGATCTCAGGCAGCAATCACCTGCGGCGTGGGCAGGTAGGACGCAGACCACGCGATGAAGTCGCCTCGGGGCTCGCGGGGAGCACCGATCCGCACGTTGGCAACGGCCTCTCCGGCCCGGCGGGCAAGGATGTGAATCTCGGCGGTGATGAAATTGTTGATGTGCACGGGATGCATGTTGACCGGCACCGCGACCTCGACGGACTTCCAGTAACCATTCATGACGATGTCCTCTCGCCTCGGTGAGCGGCGTTCGAATTACCGTGACGCCGCTGCTCGTACTTTTGGGTGGCTCTTCAATGCGGGAACCGTTACGAGCAGTGTTGTTCGGTGATCTTGGAGGTTTCTAAACGCGACGAAAGCGTCGACTAGTAGGCCGCGAGGATCGAGCCTACGGGCCGCCCTTCCAATGTTCGATGCGGTTGTGGTCAGGTGTGAAGCCGTGATTGACACCCCATAGGACGGCCTGCGTGCGGCTGGACACGCCGATCTTGCGGTAAATCGTGCGAATGTAGGACTTGATGGTGTTGGGACTCAGATACGTCAACGTCGCGACATCGGCATTGCTCTTGCCCTGGGTGATGAGTGCCAGAATCTCTGATTCCCGGTCGCTGAGCCCCTCGCCACGACCTGGCCAATCAAGCCCGACTGCGCTACGGGGCCGCGGCGGGACGTCGCTGATGACCGTCTCTCCGGCGTGCACCGCCTCTAGCGCCGCGACCAATTCTCGCGCGGGCAGCGTCTTGGAGAGGTAGCCGTCGGCGCCGTGTTGTCGAGCGCTTTCGATGAGTTCAGGGTGAAAGTTCCACGTGTAGACCACGACTCGGCGTGCCCTCGGGTTGGCAACGAGATGTGCGATCTGCTCGTGATCGGATTCAGGTTGGGCGAAGGAGTCGTACAGGACGATGTCCACCGCGTCTTCCAGACCCATGTTGGAGTCGATCTCGGCGACGACCACCCGGTCGCGGTATCGGTCGAACATGTTGGCCACGCCCATCAGTACGACGTCGTAGTCGTCGACGAGAGCGACGGTGATCGGAGTGTTCGGCGGCGATGCCATCGGCCTGAGATTACCTACTTAGGGGTGTATTAGCACCCCCCTTAAGGGTGTTGCATTGGTGGCAGCGTCGAGCACCCAGCTCGACCGACCGGTCCAAGCGCGCAGTCAGCGCTCAATAGAAAGGCTCATCGCCATGATCGGACTCATCCTGAGCATCCTCGTCATTGGACTCCTTGCCGGCGCTCTGGCGCGCCTGCTGGTCCCCGGCAGGCAGAACATATCGGTCGTGATGACCATTGTCCTCGGTGTCGTCGGTTCCTTCGTCGGCGGATTCCTCGGTTACCTGCTCTTCGGTAAGGACGGCGCAGAGGGCTTCCTCCAGCCCTCGGGAATCCTCGGCTCCGTCATCGGCGCCGTCGTTGTCTTGCTGATCTGGATCAGCGTCGGACGACGCAGCTCGGTTCGTAGCCGCTAAATCGGTTCATGCACAACAGAGATCGGCTTCGAAGCACTCCGGGGCCGGTCTCTGTTGTCACCGATTCCTTTGCTCGTGCTTGGAGAGGGTAAGCGTGAATCCACCGACGATCGACTTCGGCGTCGCAGAGCACTGGGTCGGGAATGGTGTCGTAGTGGCGGTATGGGGAGACCTGGACCTGGCTACTGCGCCCAAACTGGCCGACGCGATCGAGGCCGTTGCCCGAAAAAAGCCGGCGGCGCTGATCGTAGATCTGTCGCGGGTCGACTTTCTGGCCTCAGCGGGAATGACCGTGCTGATCACCGCGCACCGAGAGATCGCACCGTCAGCGCGATTCGGCGTCGTTGCGGATGGTCCTTCCACCGGTCGGCCGCTCAAAATGATCGGGATCGACACCATCGTCGACGTGTACCGCACCCTCGACGAAGCGTTGGATGAATTCGCACCGAGCTAAGGGTGGCGGTCGTACGTGGGGCGGCAGGAGCGCGCCCGATCCAAACCCGACTGCTGCGTCTGTGCACACAGCGATTCGACGGCGGCCAGCCTGGTGCTGGCTGTTTAACACCACAGTTGCACCAGCGGCCGTCTAACAGGGGACAGCGGACCGACTCGAAGTCCATTGGACGCAACCTGCCCCATCCCGTGCTGCCTTCAAGGCTAGCGTCTAGCTGGCCAAAACCACAGGGGGTGGCGCCCCGTTTTCATCGGATTTCGACAAGGTCTGAAGTCAGCGACACTCATGGCCGTAGTCTGCGCATTGCCACGGCGTTCACGGGGTGTTTCGCGCCGCGAAGTGCCGTAGGCGCGCCTCCATCGCCGCCGCGCGTTCGTCCTCGGTGACGCGCCGCGAAACATCGAAGTAGTCGTCGATTTCACCGACGTTGATCACCTTCAGAGTGGGAGCTGTGGGTTGCTCGGGTGTGCTTGCCCGCCATGTCACGACGCCGCTTCGATAGCCCCGCGCGTCCAGCCAATTCCGTACGCCGAAGTCGTGGGTAGACAGCAGGATTCGTACTCGTCCCTCATCGACCAGGGACTGACCCAGGTTCAGACTGGTCTGACGCGTCTCGATGTCGATCATCTCGCTCCACACGTTGGTGAGGCAGATACCCACGTAGGGAGCGCCGGGCGGCACCTCGTAGTCGATGACTGCAACCTCGTCGTCGTGCAGTTCCCAGGCGATGGGGACGAACCACGCACCGGCCATCGCCGACGGTGGCTGCATCGGCGGAATGACGAAATTCTTCGGCAGTGCGCCGAAGACCCGGGCAGGAATGTCCTTGACCCACATCGTGAACAGGTCCCGAGACGCCGCGAGATGCGCCTCGAATGCGGAAAGCGACTCCTCAACCGACGCCGGAGCTGCCGGCGTACCTGGGTTCACGCATTCGATGCCGATCGTGCCCTTCTCCTGAGCGTCCCAATCTCCGAACGTCTGATAGCAGCAGAACGAATCCGCATCGACGGGAAGCTCGAACCAATTGCTGTCGCCCATCTTCTGTCGACTGAAGTAGATCTCGAACGAGCCGTCCGACTTGACGACCAAGTCGTCGGCCAACGCCTTGACCGCTTGGGCCTGATCGTCCTTGCCCGCGTAGACCCCGAACGTCGTCTGGGCGACAGTGCCGAGTTTTCCGTACACCCGGTAGTCGTGGTCGTCGTCGATGCGCGCCGACAGGTAGAGCGTGTCCGGGTTGGAATGACCCCAGTTCCACGGTGAGTACTGTGCGTTGATCAACATCGGACGCGCCGGATCGCTGCGCAACTGAAGACCCATGTACTGAATGTGGCCGATCATGTGCGGAAGCAACGCAGCCGCCGCGCCCTCGTCGAGATCACCCTGCGCGAGCGCAAGGTCCAGTAGGTCGTCATGCAGATCCCGGAATCGCCCCCAGGCCAAGCGGATCGCGCTACTGCTCTGGTCGGTCACGGGTGTCCTCGATTCCGTAGAAGTTCCGGTAGTACTGCAGCTCCGGCCACAGCTCGTCGGTGTCCAGGCCGTAGTCGGCGGCGTCGTAGACGTTGGGCTTACGGGCGCCCCGACCGCGCTTCTCCATGAACCGGACCATCTTCTGACGGGTCGGCTCGGTGAGCTCGATACCGAAGTGCGCGTATATCTCCGCGACGCAGGTCATCGGCTCACGCACCATCCGGTCCATCGGGAAATCGATGAACTGGTCCGACTTCTCCGCGAATTGCTCACGCAACTCGACGTTGCGCTTGAGCATCTTGCCGGTGCGCCAGCGCATGTATCGACCGTGGTCGTGCCAATCGATGTCGTCGGCGGCCATCGCGAAGACCGTGCCAGTGAGCTTGCAACTCGACGCGACAACCTCCGTCGGCTCGCGGTAGGTCGTGACCAGCCGGGCGTCGGGAAACACCTTGAGGATCTTGTCGATGTTGTCCATATGCGGCGGCGTCTTCAACAGCCAGCTCTGCGCGGGACGCAGCCCGCCGCTCTGCATGTACTGCAGCAGGAGCCGTTGCTCCTCGTAGACCCACGTCCGGTCCTGCTCGGTCAGCCACCGGTCGTAGGTCTGACAGTTGAACATCACGTGGAAGGTCTCGCTGTGGAAGGCGTAGGCGTGCAGTAGTGCGCACTCTTGGGCCTCCCAGGCGCCCATCGGGTGTGCGGCATCGAGATCGGGTGCCAGCGAAAGGCTCCGGTCGATCAGCTTCTGACTGCGCTTGATTCGCGGATCGCTCTGCATCGTCGCGGGATTCAGCGGCGGGTGCAGTTCGTCGCACTCCCAGGTGAGGGGATAGCGGAAGCGATCGTCCTGGCTCAGTAGGTGATGGGTGATCGTCGTGCCGGTCCGCGGCGCACCCACGAGGAAGATCGGCTTCTCGATCTTCTCGCCGCGAATCTCGGGGTGAGTACGCAGATGTTCGGTGAGCAGCAGTCGCTGGCGGAGCAGGTTGGAGATGTGCGAGCTCGCGATCAACCGACCGACCCCGTTCAACCGGTCCTCGGTCTCGAGGGCGTCGATGAGGCGGTCGAGTCCTTCCTCGAACCGAGGATCGCCAAAGTCGGTCAGGCCGTTGGCTTGTCGGCTTGCTTTCGCCATGAGGGCGGGCTTGCTCAGCGTCATCGGGCGCACGCCGATCCGACGAGCGGTGCGATAAACCAGATTCAACGCCCGCATTGGCAGGGGTCTCGGCGGTGCGTCGATGGCGATGGTGGATCACTCCTCTGCGGCGTAGGCGTCGTTGCACGACGCTCGAGGATGCCCTTTGTCTTGTAGCCGGATTAACATTACGATCTGAACGTAATGCGGTCAATCAATCGGTCCAACCAGGATGAACCCGGCGAGTCGCGCACCAAAGGCCGGCCGCGCGACACACGGATCGACGACGCGGTGCTGCGCGCCACAGTCGAACTGTTGGAGGAGATCGGCTACACGCGATTGACCATCCCCTTGGTGGCGGCCCGCGCCGGTGCGACACCGCCCGCGGTCTACCGCCGGTGGCCGACGAAGATCGAACTCGTCTACGAGGCCGTGTTTCCGACCCCGCCGAGCGCCGAGTTGCCCCTGACCGGTGGTATCGACGATGCCGTGAGCACGTTGGTCCGAGCGGCGGTCGCATTGTTCAACGCGCCCGCGGTACATACCGCCTGGTCGGGTCTCATGGCCGAGTTGCCTTCTGAGCCAGGACTATCGGCGCGACTGCTCGGCAAGCAACAGGACAGCACCTATCTGCGGTTGCAACGTTTCCTCGACGAGGCGGCGTCCGAAGGGCGTGCCGCGCCGGGGGTCGACGCACGCGTGCTCGTCGACATGATCGGTGGGACCGTCTTGATGGCGCTGGCCAACGAACGGGACATCGACGACGCCTGGATTGCGCAGACCTCGGCCCTGATCGTCGGAGGGCTGGCGCGTTGACAGTGCCGCCCGGTCGGCCCGCTACTGCGGATGGTCGGCCAGGTAGGCCTGGACCGGGATCGGCGTCGTCGAGACGTAGCCGATCGGCAGCAGGACGTCACCGGCGGTCGTGCGGTAGTAGACATCCCATCGGTAGTAGCCGGTGAACGCGGCGGGGTCGGCCGCCAAGACCTCGGCGTAGTCATGGACAGCACGCACGTATCGATCCGAGTTGTTGTACCGGAAGATCGCGTTGTCGGGATTGCCGGCGAAGTTGTTGGCGGCCAGGTAGCGGCCCGCCGCCATGATGCTGTCCCGAAGTGAGTGGATGTCGCCGCCGTCGCCGTAGGCCTCGAACGTGGAGGGCAGGAACTGCATAGGGCCCTGTGCGCCGGCGGTGCTGGTGCCTTCGATGCTGCCGAAGCGGGTCTCGATGAGATGTATCGAAGCCAGGTAGTTCCAGGGGACGCCGGTGGCCGCCTCGGCTTCGCGATAGTGGGCCATCAACGCGTCCGCCGGAGCCGGTGCGACGATCCGCCACGCCGGAACGGTGTCGTTCACCTCGGTCATCGGATACAGCTGACGCCGAGCGTCGACGTTGCGGTCATACGTCGCGATGAGCTCCGGAGGAATCCGAGGACGGATGATCGGATCCCAGTCGGGGTTGCGTCCGATCGCCCGATAGGCGGCCTGCTGACGGCGGGCGGCCGACGTCAGCGCCGGTTCCGGCGTCGACGGGTTACGCAGCGTTCGTTCGTCGGCCACCAGGTCGTCGGCCAGCTGCGCCGGATCGGACGCGATCTTCGGTTGCGCTCCGGCGGGCGCCGCCGGCGGACCCGGCGACGTCGGCTGGTCCATCGTCTGCACGGGGACGGTGGTGGGTGCGGACGACGGTGCAGGTGACGGCTCCGGTGGAGCGCTCTGCGTGCAGCCGGCGAGTACGCACACCGCGGCCGCAAGGCTGAGCAACGTCCGTAGTAGCTGTTGTCCGATCACCGCCCGAGTCTGTCAGTAATCGATGTCGACCGTGTCGGCTGCGTGGATGTCGTATCGGCGGTGCCGCCGATCGTCTTGGTTGTAGGAATGAAGTACATCCCGACAACGAGGGGAGTCAGCGGTGAAGTATGTGCTGCTGTCTCGTCGAGACCGAAGAATTCGCCAACGCCATGGCGGCGTTGGGCGCCTGGCGATCGATGTAGACGATATGCGTGATGTGCTCGACGCCGGCGTCACCCGGGCACAGATCGAAGACGCATTGGCCGTCGGTCTGGTATTTGGAATCACCGCCCGACTGGCCAATGCGTTCGACTTCGATATGGCGACGCCGGCCGCGACGAATGCCGGCGCCAAACATCTCCTGCGGCGCGGATATCGATAAGCGCCGCCCCTATGCCTCCTGCGCTAGAACCAGACTTTTCGGCCGCCGACCGGGCGACCCACTGCACCGAGGATCCACAGGACGACACCAACCACCACGAGGATTGCGCCGATGGTGTAAAGGATCGACAGGCTGGTGAAATAGCCGATCAACAACAGGATGATGCCGAGGATGATCATGGTCACGCTCTTCTCTTGTATGTATTGCGTTGGAACTAACGCACATGTGATTTGCCCGATCCGTTAATTTCAAACCTCCGGCCTTGCCGGCACACGTGTGCGCCGTCGATAGGCCCGGTCGGTGCGGCGTAGCGTCTGGTGGGCAGTTACTGATGTCGGCGGCACGGGACAGATGTCGAGGGGATTTGAATGGCCTGGGATTTCAGCACCGAACCGGAGTTTCAGCGCAAACTCGACTGGGTCAAGGATTTCTGCGAGGAGAAGGTCGAGCCGCTCGACCACATCTTCCCGCACGCCGTGCGTCTGCCTGATCCCGCGATAAAAGCCTATGTGCGCGAACTGCAACAGGAGGTCAAGGATCAGGGCCTGTGGGCGATCTTCCTCGATGAGGAGCTCGGCGGCCCAGGCTTCGGCCAGCTGAAGCTCGGTTTGCTCAACGAGGTTATCGGTCGCTACGCCGGAGCCCCACACATGTTCGGTGCCTCGGCGCCGGACACCGGGAACATGGAGATGCTCGCCGCCTACGGCACCGACGAGCAGAAGGAGCGGTGGCTCAAACCGCTGCTCAATCAGGACATCTTCTCGGCCTACTCGATGACCGAACCGCAGGGTGGCAGCGACCCCAACCTCTTCAAAACAACCGCCGTCCGTTACGGCGACGAATGGGTCATCAACGGCGAGAAGTGGTTCACCTCAGCTGGCCGGGTGGCCGACATCCTCTTCGTGATGTGCACCAACGGCATGTTCGTCGTTCCCCGTGATGCGCCGGGTGTGGAGATCATGCCCGAGCCGCGCAACCACAACCACATCGTCTACCGCGATGTCCGGGTGCCGCTGGATCATCTTCTCGGTCCCGAAGACGGCGCAAAGACGTTGGCGCAGAGGCGTCTTGGCGGCGGCCGTATCCACCACGCCATGCGCACCATCGCACAGTGCAACCTCGCCTTCGACATGATGTGCGAGCGGGCGCTGTCGCGCGAGTCGCACGGCAAGCTCATCTCCGACCACCAGATGGTGCAGGAGAAGATCGCCGAGTCCTACGCGATGATCAAGATGCTGCGCCTCTTCGTCCTGGAGACGGCGTGGAAGATCGACAACACCTCTACCCAGGAGGCGCGCACCGAGATCGCCGCCGTCAAGTTCACGATGGCCAAGGTGCTGCGCGAGGTGTCGTTCAACGCGCTGCACATCCTCGGATCGCTGGGCACCACCGACCTCACCCCGATCCAGGCCATGTATGCGGCCGCACCCACGATGGGCATCGCCGACGGTGTCGACGAGGTGCACAAGGCGACCGTCGCGCGCCGCGTGCTGGGCGGCTACACCCGGCACGAAGGCAACTTCCCGACCGAGTTCCTGCCCTACAAGCGCGAAGAGGCACGCAAGAAGATGCAGCCCCTGCTCGACGCGCGTCCCGAGTTGGCCGCCGCGGCCGAGGCCTACGCGAAGTACTTGGGGCGCCGCCGCTAGCCGCGTCTCTCTCGCCCCAGCGAGGCGACGAGCAGCTCGCCAGCCGAGTGGACCACGGCTCGCCCTGCACGATGCCGGCATGCGCCGCCTTACGCACGAGCCATCGATAGATCATCGGGAACCGTAGGGTGAAGTCATGCGGATCGCCATCATCGTGCTGGGCTTGCTCGTCGCATTCTTCGGGATCGTGTTCACCTTGCAGGGCTTCGGCGTCATCGTCAGCGACAGCCCGATGACCAACACCACCACCTGGTCGGTACTCGGGCCGATCATCGCGATCATCGGCGTCGCCCTGGCCGTCTTCGCCGCGCGCCGCCGCCGTCCGTAGGGTTGTGCGCCGAGGTCGGCGACTGTGCGGATCGACACGGGTGACGCGGCGTTTCGCGGATGAAACCGCACGCTCGAGGTCCGTGTGTAACACCTGAGTCGGACTAGCGATGAACCTTCTGAGATCAGCGCAGCGACCGCTCCTGGTCCAGGCAACTCGTCGGGGGAATTGAAGGAGTCGATAAACGTGGGTGCACCCCTCGAATTTTGCTCGAAGCGAGGCGTCGTCGCTGTTCTGGCGACTGGCGTCGTTATTTCACTGACCGCACTGACCGGGGGAATGGCCCCAGCGATCGCCCAGCCCGGTGACGACAGCGGAGTGACCACCACCGTGGTCGCTCCCGAGCCTGAGGTTGCGGCGCCCGAGCCCGTCGAAGAGGCCCCGCAGGCCCCCGCCGAGGCGCCGGCGCCAGTGGTGCCGCAGGCACCTCAGACTCAGGCACCGCAGACGCAGGCGCCCGCCGAGGTCGAGTCGACGCCCGAGCCGCAGGCCCCGGTGACCACAGTGCCTCCGGTGACCACTGTCGCGCCGGCCGAGCCGAGCGAGGCTGACGTGACGACGGCCTCGCAGGCTCCCATCACGCCTGCCCCGGGCACCGCGACACCCGAGACGTCGGCAGAGGTCACCACCGCGGCCGAGTCGCCCGAGTCCTCGACCGCGGCGACCACCGCCACCAGCCCGAGCGAGGCGGCGGAGTCGTCCGCGTCGACCTCCACTCCGTCGTCGGAGGCAGCGGAGTCGAGCACAGAGACCAGCGGAGCGACCTCGCCCAGCGAGACCTCGGCGAGCGAGTCGGCCGAGACGACTGCGTCCGAGGCGAGTAGCGACGAGTCCGAGACCCCGACGGTCTCCATTGAGCAGACCGCCAAGGAGATCGAGACCATCGAGCCGCAGACGCTCGAGGCCCCCGAGGAGGATGTCCAGCTCGCCAGCAAGGCCGCGCCCGTCGACGAGAAAATCCCCGCCCCGGCGCAGGAGCAGGAGCTCGCATCGTTCTCGAGCGAGATCTCGACGAGCCTGAAGCTCCCCGGCCTCGAGGTGAACACCAGCGCGACGACGAACTTCGCCGTCGATCCGCCGGTCGAGCTGATCAGCCCGGTGCGTCAGTGGCGCCCGGACTGGGTGCAGTACGACGAGTACTACCGGCCGATCATCCTCAACCCGTACCGGGATCCGGTGCGCATCGTCTACATGTACGAGATGACGCCGCGGATCATGATCGTCCCGCCGCTGGGCAGGATGGTCTTCGAGGCCGCCCAGTACGCGGCCTACAGCTTCACCGCCGCGCTGCTGGCCCCGGTCATCGCGGCCGCCAACGTCGCACAAGCCGTGTCCAACATCGCGGTCGGTAGCTTCTTCGGCGGTGGCTATTACCCGGGTGTCGGGATGCCTCCGCCACCGCCCCCGCCGCCGGTGATGCGCTACGACAATGTGCCGGTGTTCGTGAACTACTCGAACGCACGGTATGAGCCGTTCCGGGTCAACCGCATCGTCGATGTGGGCGACGACCCGCAGTTCGGTGAGCGCAAGGTGCTGCTCGACGGCGTCACTCCCGCGTGGGGTGTCTGGAACCAGTCACCAACCGGTGAACGGCAATTCGAGGTGCACCGCACCCAACAGTTCCCCGGTCTCGAGGCGCCCGCTGAGGGTCCGCTGCCGGGTGACTACCGCCTGCGACTGGCGTCCGACGACACGTCGACGGAAGGCCTGTCCGGTCGCGACATCTTCCTGATGGTGTCGGCCGGTGTCATCGGGACGCTGGGCTTCGGTGCGATCGGGTTGGCATGGTTCCTCGGCCGCCGAAGGAACCAGGGCATCTGATCCGAGTTCGACTGCGAAAGGGCGCCGGTTCAGCCGGCGCCTTTTCCGTTGTCGATCCGGTACACCGCACCGTGGATGGCGGCGGCGTCGTCGCTGGCGAGGAACGCGATCGCCTTCGCGACGTCGGAAGGTTCCATGAAACCGCGCGGGGACGCGATGCGCATGATCAGATCCCAGTCGGCGTTCTCGGGGGCGGTGAACTCCGTCGCCTGCGGGGTCGGCATGCCGCCCGGGCAGAGCGCGTTGACCCGGATGTTCGATTTGGTGTACTCGACGGCCAGCGCACGGGTCAGCCCGACCAGTCCGTGCTTGGCCGCGCAGTAGCCGGCGGAGTAGACCTCGCCCTCCACGCCGGCGATGGACGTGACGTTGACGATGTTGCCGCCGGTCTCCAACAGATGGGGAAGAGCGGCGCGGCAGAGGTAGAACGGCCCGTTCAGGTTCACCGCCAGATCGAGGTTCCACTCCTCGTCGGTCATCGTCGTCGTGTGCCGCATCTGATGGAAGCCCGCGACATTCACGAGCACGTCGAGCCGGCCGAACTTCTCGACTGTCTGCGCCACGGCATCCCGGCAGGCGTCCGGCGACGAGATGTCGACCGACGCATACTTGCCGCCGGGCACCGTCTCGAACACCGTCGCCATCTCGTCGGCCCGGCGCGCGATGCCGAAGACTTTCGCCCCCCGCTCCGCGAATACCTGCGCCACGACGGCACCCAGTCCTGACGAGACGCCGGTGATCAATGCGACCTTGTCGCTGAGCTGAGTCATGGCGACACCTTAGGCATAGCCGGGTCAGGTCCGGGCCCGGGGTCGTTCCGGAGGCACCGCGGCAAGTAGTTTTCGGGTGTAGTCGTGTTCGGGCGCGCTGAACAGCTCGGCGGCGGAACGATACTCGACGGCCTCACCGCCCCGCATCACCAGGACGTCGTGGCTGATCTGCTGTACGACGGCGAGGTCGTGGGCGATGAACAGGTACGTCAATCCCAAGTCCAGTTGCAGCTGAGCAAGCAGATCCAGTACCCGCGCCTGCACCGAAACATCCAGCGACGCAGTCGCTTCGTCGAGGACGAGCAGCTCGGGTTCGCCGGCCAAAGCCCGCGCAATGCTGACCCGCTGGCGTTCACCGCCGGACAGTTCGTGCGGATACCGGGACGCGAACGACGTTGGCAGCCCGACGAGTTCGAGTAGCTCGTCGACACGTGCCCGGCGCGCCCTCTTGCCCTTCACCACGCGGTGCACCCGCAGTGGTTCCTCGATGGCCGTGCCGACCCGGGTGCGGGGATTCAATGTCGAGAACGGATCCTGGAACACCAGACTGATCCGCCTGCGCAGTGCCTTCTCAGCGGAGCCCCGCACACCGAAGATGTCGGCGTCGCCCAGTTTCGCTGTGCCCGCATCGGGTTTGATAAGGCCGGTGAGCGTGGCGGCCACCGTCGATTTACCCGAACCCGATTCACCGACGAGGCCGAGGGTCGTGCCGCGGCGGATCGCGAACGACAGCCCCTTCACCGCATGGACCACCGACGCTCCGACCGGCGTGCGCACCTCGAAACGCACATCGAGGTCGTCGACGTCGAGCAACGTGTCGACGTCGTCGGCAGGCGGTGGGGGACCGTCGGCGCCGACGACGGGGCGGGCCTGCAACAGTTCGCGCGTGTACGGATGCTGGGGGAGATCGAATACCTCCAGGACGGGTGCCTGCTCCACGGCGTGGCCGTCCTGCAGTACGGTGACCTCGTCCGCGATCTGGCCGATCACGCCGAGGTCGTGGCTGATCCACACCACGGCGGTGCCGAAGTCGCGCTGCAGATCCCGCACCAGGTCGACGATCTGCGCCTGCGTCGTGACGTCCAGCGCGGTGGTCGGTTCGTCGGCGACCAACAGTTCTGGGTCGCACGCCATGGCGATGGCGACCATCACGCGCTGCTTCTGTCCGCCGGACAGCTGATGCGGATAGGCGTGCAGACGCGTGTCGGGGTCGGGCAGTCCGACCGCCTCCAGCAGTTCGATGGCTCGGTCGCGGGCCTGCCTGCGCGTCATACGACGATGTGTCTCAAGGGATTCGGTGATTTGTCGTTCGAGGGTGAGCAGGGGATTGAGCGACGTACCCGGATCCTGGAAGACGAAGCCGATGCGGCCGCCGTGCACGCTGCGCAACAGCCGATCAGATGCGCCGACGAGTTGGACGTCCCCGGTCAAAGTGCTCGTACCGGACACCGATGCGCCAGGGGCGTCCAGCAGTCCGGTCGCCGCGAGCACCGACATCGTCTTGCCCGATCCGGACTCGCCGACGATGCCCAGCGTCTGCTCGGGCGCCACGTCAAAGGAGATGCCGTGCACGATCTCGCGTTTGCCGATGCGCACCCGTAGGTCGCGCACGCTCAGGGTCGGGCCGCTCACTGCTGTCTCCGTGCCTCGATCATGGTGCGCTGCTTGGGATCGAGGACGTCACGCAGACCATCGCCCATCAGGTTGAACGCGAGCACCGTCACGAAGATCGCGGCGCCGGGAAACACCGCCATCCACCACGCCATGGTGACGAACCCCTGCGAGTCGAAGATCATCCGACCCAGCGACGGCTGCGGCGGCTGAATTCCGAGACCCAAGAACGAGAGTGCCGCCTCCGACAGGATCGCGAAGGCCAGCGACAGCGACGTCTGCACCACCAGCGGGCCGGCGATGTTGGGCACGATGTGCCTGCCGAGAATGTAGAGGTGGCCGGTGCCGATGCTGCGGGACACCGAAACATACGGTTCGACACGAACACTCAGCGTGCTGGCGCGCGAGACCCGGGCGAAGATCGGCGTGTAGACGATGCCGATCGCGAGGATCGTGGTCGTCATACCGGGGCCCAGAATCGCGACCACCGCGAGCGCCAGCAGCAAAACGGGGAACGCGAACATGACGTCGACGACGCGCATGAAGATCGTGTCCAGCCAGCCGCCGCGGTACCCGGACACGACGCCGATCGTCACGCCGACGACGACAGCGAAAGCCACGCTGATCACCGCAACCCGTAGCGATGCCTGCGTCGCGACGAGCACGCGGGAGAACATGTCGCGGCCCAGTTCGTCGGTGCCGAACCAGTGCGCGCCGCTGGGACCCTGGAGCGCGTCTGGCACGTTGACGTCGTTGACGCCAAAGGGCGCAATCCAATCCGCGGTGAGAGCCACGACGGCGATGACGATGAGGATCGCTCCGCTGACGACGGTGACGGGGTTGCCCAGCAGCAGGCGCCACGAGGACACCCGCGTATCGGTGTCGGCGGTCATGACAGCCGGATCCTCGGGTCGACGACGGCGTACAGCGCGTCGACGATCAGGTTGATGAGCAGGAACAGCGCGGCGATGAGCAGCACCGCGCCTTGAATCACGGGATAGTCGCGAGTCGCCACCGAGTTGTACACGAGGCGGCCGAGGCCGGGCCACGCAAACACCACCTCGACGACGATGACGCCGCCGAGGATGGTCGCGAGCTGGATGCCGGTGATCGTCAGCACCGGGATGAGCGCGTTGCGCACGGTGTGCCGAAACGTCACGACCCGCGGCGACAGACCCTTCGACCGCGCGGTGCGGACGTATCCCATCGACGCGACCTCCAGCACCGCCGAGCGCACATACCGGGTCATGATCGCGCCCGCGACGAGCCCCACCGTCAGCGCGGGCAGCACGATGTGGCGCAGCCAGCCACCCGGATTGTCCAGCAGCGGTTGGTATCCCGACGTCGGGAGCCAGCCGAGCGTCGTCGCGAACAGCGCGATCAGCAGGATGCCCATCCAGAAGTCCGGCACCGACACCCCGAACTGGCTGGCGACCCGGATGATCGCGTCGCTGACGCGACCCTCGTGCAGCGCCGACCAGATGCCCGCCGGCAGTGCGATCAGCAGCGCGATGACGATGCCGACCACGGCCAGCGATACCGTCGCGGGTAATCGCTCCAACAGGATCACTGTCACCGGATCACCGTTGCGGAAGCTCACGCCGAGGTCTCCGGTCAGCGCCGAACCGACGTAGCTGAAGAATTGTTCGACGATGGGCTTGTCGAGACCGCTCGCCGACCGTAAGGCCTCGTACGCCTGCGGGCTGTAGCGCGTGCCCAACGCGATGCGTACCGGGTCTCCCGGCACGAGGTGCACCAACGCGAAGACGATGATCAGCACGCCGAGCAGGACGACCGCCGAGTAGGCGAGTCGGCGCACCAGGAAACGCACGATCGGATGAGTCACGAAGCGGTTCACTGTGTCTGGCCTCGATCGAGTTCGACGTGGCGGAACCGGACTGCGCCGTCGCGCCGTGACTCGAAGCCGAAGACGTCGGTGCTCCACGCCTGAATCACGGACGGGTTGTAGAGGTAGATGTAGCTGACCTCGTCGGCGATCTTCCTCGCCGCGCGGGCGTAAACATCGCCGCGCGCTTCGCGATTCGTCTCGACCCGTCCGGCGTCGAGCAGTCGGTCGACCTCCGGATCGGAGAACTTCTGCGCATTGCTGGTGCCGCCGGTGTGGTGCTGTGCGTAGTAGAAGTCGTCGGGATCGATATTGCCGAGCCAGCCCATCATGAGCATGTCGAAGTTGCCGTTGTTCTGCTCGTCCAGCCAGGTGGCGAAGTCGACGGTGCGGATGCTCACCGTGATGCCAAGTGGCGCAAGGTTGTCCGCGATGACCTGCGCGGCCGTCACCGTCTCCGGGTATTCGCTGGTGACCAGCATGTCGAGGTCTGTGTCGGTCACCCCGGCTTCCTGCAACAGACCCTTGGCCTTCTCGATGTCGTAGCCGTAGCGGTGGTATTCGGTGTACCAGGGATTGCCCTCGGGGATCGCGAGCTGGTTCGCCGCAGCGGTGCCGTAGCTGGTGGCGGTCACGATCGCGTCCCGGTCGATGCCATAGGCGACGGCCTGACGGACCCGCACGTCGTTCCAGGGCTTGCGCGCCTCGTTGAGCGCGAGATACCAGTAGTCGTTGCTTGGCGTGACTGCCAGGTTCACCGAGTCATCGTCGCGCAGCTGCGTCACCCGCTGGGGCGGGATCGAGTCGGTCCAGTCGACCTCGCCGGCCTGCAGCGCCGACAGCGCCGTCGTCGGCTCGGAGATGAAGCGGTACGTCACCCCAGAAACGCTCGGCGGGCCACCCCAGAACGACGGGTTGGCATTGAGGGTGATGGAATCGCCGCTCTTCTGACCGCTGAACGAGAACGGGCCCGTGCCGATCGGATGTGTGGCGATCTGGCCGCTCTCGACATTGGCACGTTGCACGATCGCCATGCCCTTGAAGCCGCCGATGTTCGTCAACAGGTTGGGGGTCGGTTGCTTGAGACGGATCACAACGGTCTCGGCGTCGGGGGCGCTGACATCGGTGACGGCGCTGAACTTGTCGACGTTGGTCAGCTGCTCGTCGATGATGCGGCGGTACGAGTACACGACGTCGTCCGCGGTGAACGGGCTCCCGTCGTGAAAGGTGACACCCGGCCGCAGGCGGAACGTCCAGACGAGCTGGTCGGGGCTGACGATCCACGACTCGGCCAGTGCCGGTCGCATCTCGAGGTTGGCGTCCGGTTCGACCAGCGTGTCGAAGACGTTTTCGAGCACCTCGAACGAGAAGTATGCGCTGGTCTTGTGGGGGTCGAGCTGATCGGGTTCGCCCGCGATAGCGGCGATGAGATTTCCTGACGACGCACCCCCGAGGTCCACCCGCTGGCCGGTCGAGCACGCGGTCAGGCCGAACAAAAGGGTGACGACAGCGACCAACACCGCCACTCGTCTCATCGCCATCACCCCGAACGCATCTACCCGCTCGGCGCGGGGCTTGAAACGCCGGGCGTGGTGAAAGGGGTGACGGACCAGCCTGCGCACTGGAATACTGCACGGGATTCAAGGTCTGTTGCCGCGTGAAGGGGTGCCATCGTGAGGTTCGTCAAGGGGCTTGTCATGGCCCTCCTCGGGATTGCCACCGCCCTCGGGGTCGTTGCACCGGCTCAGGCGCAGGGCCCGGCCGCCAGGGCGCCGGGCACTCCGGAAGGCGTTTATGACGTCAACATCGACGGGCAGGCGCAAAGCACTTGGGAGATCTGGCCGATCTGCGTGCCGACGGTGGGTGACCTGCGTGATCCGCTGCTGTTGCCGGTCGCGTGCTCGTTGAAGGTGGGGCCGTCCAACCTGGCCGGCCGTGATGCGCGCATGGTCGACGGAATGTGGCAATTCGTCTACAACGACGCCGAGCGCACCTGCCCCGACGGCAGCACAGCACCGCAACAGGTGATCTTCCGATTCGACGGGTATTCGTTGACCGGCGAGATGAAGGTGCTGCACGGCGATGAGTGCGGCGACTCTCCCGCGATGGTCGTTGCGCCGTTGACTCTGAAGTTCAACCGGCCGCTGTCGATCCCCGTCACCCAGTACCCGCTGCAGTGTGAGCCGGGCGGCTTGCGCCGCTGTTTCTGAGTTGCCTGGCGACTCCTCGATCGGCCGGCAGGCGGGTCGCGGTCTCGGCCCACGCACGCGCGCAGCAGTTCCGCTGCTCAACGGGAAGGTCGTCGACCTGACCGGTCCCGGCCTGACCGAGCGCTGGGGCGTCACATGCACCGATCTCGGGGCATCGGTCGTCGCGCCGAACGGAAAGCTGGTGTCCGTGTTCGGCGACACCTTCTCGGGTCGCAAGGTCGGTGAGGGGGACTGGCGCTCACCCGTCGTGCTGATCGGCACTGGCGACGCCGACCACGAAATCGTGTACGAGCGGGCCGGCGGAGCCGACCCCGACTACGCCCGACAGCTGTGGCCCTACCTCCACGACGACGCGTCCACCGGGTGGACCCGCGGGGGCGTCAGCACCGTGATCCCCTCCGATCTGCTTCGTGTCGACAACTCGATCTATCTGCACGCCATCGTCAACCGCGGCTTCGGCAACGTCGCATGGACGGAGATCTGGCGTTCCGACGACAGCGGTGTCTCGTGGGCGCACATGGGGCGCCGGGCGAAGTTCCCGGCCGCGCGCCACGGCGGCCATGCGCAGTGCTGGTCGTGGGACTTCGACCCCGACGCCGGCTGGGTTTACGTGGTGGCCACGGGTTTTCAGCGTGACAAGGGCATCATCCTGATGCGCGTGCGGCCCTCGAACATCGGTGACCGAACGCGCTACGCGAGTTGGGGTTTGGCAGGGGGACATTGGAGGTGGGGTGAGGTGGCCACGCCGATCACCCCGGTCGGTGAGAAGTGGGGAGAGCTGACGTTCCGCCGGGTGGCACGGGGCAAGTGGATTGTCGGCGGGTTTCTCGCATCGAAGTATGCACTCGGCTACCGGGTCGTGGAATCGCCGGTGGCCAAGCTGCATACGACCCCGTTGCAGACGCCGGTGCTCGGCTCGGCTTGGCATGGCGAGGACCATGTGAAGAATCAGGTCGCGCAGCTGTATGGCGGTTACGTGCTGCCCGGATCTCGACTTGACATCGAAGGCGGTGTGGGACTGGTGGTCTCGCAGTGGAACACCGCCGACGGGTGGCCGTACCGCGCGATGCAGTTCAAGGCAGGGCTGCGGGATACGACGAAGACGCCGGATCCTTCGGACCCCGTCAACATGTAGCCCTAGACGGTGAACCCGCCGTCGACGTTCCAGTGCGCGCCGGTGATGTATCCGGTGTCGGGACCCGCCAGATAGGCGACGACGCCGGCGATGTCACTGGGCTGACCGTAGCGCCCACCGGCCATGACTTTCTTTGCCATTTCGGCGAATTCGCCTTCGGCGGGGTTCATGTCGGTGTCGATGGGACCGGGCTGGACGTTGTTGACGGTGATCCCGCGCGGGCCCAGGTCACGTGCCAGGCCGCGGGTCAGGCCCGCGACGGCTGCCTTCGTCATCGCGTACACAGAAAGACCGGGGCCGGGAACTCTGTCGGCGTTGATGCTGCCGATGTTGATGATGCGACCGCCCTCGCCGAGATGCGTGAGTGCGGCCTGGATCGCGACGAACACGCCGCGAATGTTGACCGCAACCAGCTTGTCGAACTGCTCGAGCGGGAATGTCGCCGCGTCGCCGAGGAACGCGATGCCCGCGTTGTTGACCAGGATGTCGAGGCCACCGAGTGCGGCGACGGTTTCCTCGACCGAACGGGTCACCTGTTCGGGGTCGGCGGCGTCGGCCTGGATGGCCACGACCGTCGCACCGTCGGCAGCGACGTCGGCGGCGAGCTTCTCGGCTTCGGCCGCCGAAGCGCCGTAGGTGAATGCGACCGCGGCGCCGTCGGCAGTGAGCCGACGCACGATCTCGGCCCCGATTCCCCGTGACGCGCCGGTGACCAGTGCCCGGCGTCCCACGAGTGGCTTGACGTTTCCGCTTGCTGTTGTCATGGCGTGGATAATGCCGCAGAAGCGGTAAACATTCCCGGCCTCATTCTCGCGACGCCGATCAACCCACGGCTAGGGTAATGACGGGGGCCGATTGAAAGGTGCGGTTGACGCGTGACTGTGGACTCTCAGAAGAAGCGGATCGTCATCTACGGCACTGGCTTCGTCGGCCAGATGGTGATCGCCGAGATCGTCAAGCACCCGTTGTTCGAGTTGGTCGGCGTCGGCGTGAGCAACCCCGACAAAGTCGGCCGCGACGTCGGAGAGGTCTGCGGTCTCGGCACGACGCTGGGAATCACCGCCACCGACGACATCGACGCGCTGATCGCGCTCAACCCCGACGCCCTGGTGCACTACGGCCCCACCGCCGCGCACGCCGAGGAGAACATCAATCTCATCACCCGGTTCCTACGGGCAGGGATCGACGTCTGCTCGACAGCGATGACCCCGTGGGTGTGGCCGACCATGCACCTCAACCCGCCCAACTGGATCGAACCCATCACCGAGGCCTGTGAACTCGGCGAGGCGTCCTGTTTCACCACCGGCATCGATCCCGGCTTCGCCAACGACCTGTTCCCCATGACGCTGATGGGGCTGTGCTCGGAGGTCCGTTCGGTCCGTGCTTCCGAACTGCTCGACTACACCAACTACACCGGCGACTACGAGCGTGAGATGGGAATCGGCAGGCCCCCGGAGAAGAAGGCCATGCTCGAAACCCCGGACATCCTCGTCTTCGCCTGGGGTGGAACAGTTCCCATGATCGCGCACGCGGCGGGCATCATGCTCGACGAGATCACCACGACCTACGACAAGTGGGTGACCCCCAACGAACGCAAGTCCGCCAAGGGCGTCATCCCCGCGGGGAACGTCGCGGCGGTGCGGTTCACGATAAACGGCCTCTACCAGGGCGAGACCCGCATACAGCTCGAACACGTCAACCGGATCGGCGATGACGCCGCACCCGACTGGCCGACCGGCAACCAGAACAACGTCTACCGCGTCGATATCGAGGGCACGCCGAGCATCTTCCAGGAGACCGCATTCAGGTTCACCGACGGCTCCGGGCGCGACGCCGCGGCCGCCGGCTGCCTCGCCACCGGTATGCGCGCGCTCAACGCGGTGCCCGCGGTCAACGACCTGTCCCCCGGCTGGGTCACCGCGCTCGATCTCCCATTGATTCCAGGGTTCGGGACCATCCGCTGAGTAACGTTTTCGCCGTCTGATCAGATGGACATCTCCGGACAACAATCTGATCGAGACGGGAAGACATGTCTGACGGGCTAGGGCTCTCGGTAGGGGCCACCCGCTTGGCCGCCGTGGTGGTGGGCCGGGCGGCGCTGTCGCGCACCTCGGTCCTGACGCGCTTTGAGCACCGGCCGCCCGAGGTCGGGGTGCCCAGCGAGAACCCGAACCTCAACGAACGCGGGTTGATCCTCACCGACTTCGTCGACCGTGTCGGTGACCCGGTAGGCATCGTCGCGGCAGACGGTTCCACCCACCTCGCCGACGGCGTCCTCGCCGACGCGCTGCGCGCTCTGCTGCTCACCTTGACGGGCGGCCGGCCACCGGTCGACCCGGTCGCGGTCACCTATCCCGCACACTGGCGTCCGGCGGCCGTCGAAAGCCTGCGCAACGCGCTGGCCGCCGTGCCGGAACTCGGCCAGCCCAACCCCGCACCGCTGGTGTCCGACGCCGCCGCCGCAGTGCGAGCGCTGCAGGACGACCCGGGCGTGCCGACGCGCGGCGTCATCGCGCTGTGCGACTTCGGCGGCACCGGGACGAGCGTCACGCTCCTCGACGCCGACGCGGGCTACGCGCCGCTGGCTCCCACCGTTCGCCACACCGATCTCTCCGGCGATCTCGTCGACCAGGCCTTGCTCACCCACGTGATCAACGATCTGTCGGCGGCGGGAAACATCGACCTGTCGGGTACGTCGGCGATCGGTTCGCTCACGCGCCTGCGGGCCGAGTGCCGCAACGCCAAGGAGCGGCTGTCCACCGCCAGCGTCACCTCGCTGATGGCTGACGTCCCCGGACACCGTGGCGAGGTGCGGCTGACGCGCAACGAACTCGACGACGCGATCCGTCATCCGGTCACCGACTTCGCGGGTGTGCTGCAGGAAGCGTTGGAGCGCAACGGCGTTCGCGAGCTGGCCGCGGTTGCCACCGTCGGCGGAGGAGCGCGAATCCCGATCATCACAACCACGTTGTCCGACCGCTTCCGGGTACCGATAATCACCAACGGTCAACCCGAGCTGACCGCGGCCATCGGCGGCGGCCTGACGGCCGCGCGCGGAACCGTCGACGACGACCAGACAGCCATGGCCGCGGCCGCCGCTGCGGCGGCGCCCGCCACGCAAATGGCGCCCGAAGTGGTTCCGGCGGCCGACGAGATGGCTCCGTCGGGCACGTTCGGGGCACTGGCATGGTCCGACGCCAACGACGTTCCCGACGTGGCGCCGACCGGTCACTACGAGTACGACTCGCCTGCCGACCCCGACGACGTCCGACCGCAGATCCAGTTCCAGCCCGACCCGCATGACGACGAGCGCTCCGCGAAGGCGCTGCCCTGGTACCGCCGGCCCGAGGTGGCGCTGGGGGCAGGCGTGCTCGTGGTGCTGGTCGCATTGGCCACGGCCCTCATCTTCGTGATGCGCGGCGGCGAAACCCCGCCGGAGACGGCGTCGACCACGGCCCCCTCGCAGCCTCCGGCCACGAGCGCGGAGGCGCCTCCACCTCCGGAGACGCAGGCCCCGCCGCCCGAGACCGCCACGCAGGAGGCGCCACCGCCGCCGGTGACCGAGACCGTGACCGCGTCCCCGACCGAACCGTCCCCGACCACTCCGCCGCCCCCGGAGACGCCGCCGCCGCCTCCTCCGCCCACCAGCGAAGCGCCGCCGCCCACGACGACTCAGCCGCCGGCAAGCACACCACCGCCGCCGCCGACCGTCCCGACGCTGCCCTACGAGACGATTCCCGGTCTACCGTTCGTCCCGAACCCGATCCAACCGCCGCAACCGGCGCCTTAGCGTCGGCGGCGGTCCTAGGCTGACGCCATGACGACCGATGGCCTGCTTTTCGACCCCAATACCTACGACCCACCGCAGTTCGATGCCGAAACACGCAGGCTGTTGCGTGCAACCATCGACTGGTTCGAAGGTCAGGGCAAGAAGCGCCTCCTCGATGACGATCTGGCCGCGCAATGGCCTGCCGACTTCGTCGACTTCGTCAAGCGCGAGAAGCTGTTCGCGACGTTCCTGACCCCATCGGAATTCGCCGCCGGCAACTCGGACAAGCGCTGGGATGCCGCGCGCAACGCCGCCCTCTCGGAGATCCTCGGGTTCTACGGCTTGACGTACTGGTACACCGAACAGGTCACCATCCTCGGCCTGGGACCCATCTGGCAGAGCGAGAACAAGGACGCCAAGCTGAGGGCAGCCGACGACCTCGACGCCGGCGAGGTGATGGCCTTCGGGTTGTCCGAACGCTCCCGCGGCGCCGACGTCTACAACACCGACATGGTGCTGACGCCGGCAAGCGAGGAGGACCGCGCCAACGGCATCCTGTACCGGGCGACAGGGGAGAAGTACTACATCGGCAACGGCAACGTCGCCAGCATGGTGTCGGTCTTCGGACGGCGCGGCGACGTCGGGGGCCAGGACGCGTACATGTGGTTCGTCGCCGACAGTCAGCACGACGACTACCACCTGATCGACAACGTCGTGCACATGCAGATCTACGTCAGCACCTTCCGGTTGGACAACTATCCGGTGCGAGAAGAGGACATTCTGCACACCGGCGTGGAAGCCTTTGCCGCGGCACTGAATACGGTCAACATCGGCAAGTTCAACCTGTGCTCGTGCTCGATCGGCATGACCGAGCATGCCTTCTACGAGGCGATCACCCACGCGCAGAACCGCATCCTGTACGGCAACCCCGTCACCGAATTCACCCACGTGCGAACCAACTTCGTCGACGCGTACTCCCGCCTGATCGCGATGAAGCTGTTCAGCCAGCGCTCCGTCGACTACTTCCGGTCCGCGAGCCTCGACGACCGGCGCTATCTGCTGTTCAACCCCATGACCAAGGCGAAGGTCACCATGGAGGGCGAAACCGTGCTGCGGGCATTGCACGACGTGATCGCCGCGAAGGGATACGAGAAGAACACGATGTTCCGCGAGGTCGCGCAGTTCATCGGCACCCTGCCGCGGCTGGAGGGCACCGTGCACGTGAACGTCGGCCTGGTGCTCAAGTTCATGCCGAACTACATGCTGAATCCCAAGGAATATCCGGCGATCCCGATGCGCAACGACGCTGCGGACGACACATTCTTCTGGAACCAGGGGCCGACGCGGGGCGCCGGCAAGGTGCAGTTCGCCGATTGGACTCCGGTGTACGAGGAACATGCCGGCATTGCGAACGTCGCGGTGTTCTACGACCAGGCCAAGGCATTCCGGGAGTTCCTCCTGACCGCCGCGCCCGACGCCGACCAGCAGCAGGATCTCGACTTCCTGCTCAACGTCGGGCATCTGTTTTCGTTGATCGTGTACGGGCAGCTGATCCTGGAGCAGGCCGCGCTGACCGGTCTGGATGCCGACATGCTCGACCAGATCTTCGACTTCCAGGTCCGCGACTTCAATATGTATGCCGTTGCGCTGCACGGTAAGCCGACCGCGACGACGGCCCAGCAGGACTGGGCGCTGAGCGCGATCCGCAAGCCCGTTCCCGATGCGGAGCGGTTCCATCGGGTCTGGGAACGGGTCAAGGCCTACGACGGCGCCTACGAGATGGCGCCCTAACGGCGGCGCTCACCCGTCACCGCGGACCGCGGTAGGCGACCCGCGCGAGAATGGCCGACGAGTCGGTCGCCGTCGACGGTGACGTCGAAGTCGAGGTTCAGCCGCATCGGCTTGCGCACCGACTGACTCCACGTGACCCGTTGTCCGTCAACCACGATGCCCTGCAGCGCAACCGTCTCGTCCTTGCCGGTCGCGGAACCGGTGAGGGCGCCGTCCTGTTCGGTGAAGGTGTAGCGCACGGCGAGCGAGCCGATCGGTGTCTTGATCGTGACGTCCCAGTCGCCGGCAATGCTCATGCTGTCCACACCGTCCCTCGTCGTTCGTAGGCGAACAAGTCCTCGACCGCGAGGGCGACCGTCGGTCCGTAGGTGCGGTCGAGCAGATGGAGTGCGAGGTCCAAACCGGAGGTGACGGCTCCGGACGTCACCAGGTCGCCATCGTCGACGACCCGGGCGTTCACCGTGGTCACGCCGGTAGCCTCGAGCAGGTCCATGCCGAGGTGGTGGGTGACCGCGTTGCGGCCCTCCAGCAGCCCACCCATCGCCAGCGCGAGCGAGCCTCCGCACACCGTGGCCACAGTGACGTCTGGACTCTCCATCGCCTTGCGCAGCAGTGGAATGGCTGCCGATTCCGCGAACCGTGCGAGCAGGACGGGGATGGTGTCGACGTCGTCGGGATCGCCGTCGATCGGCCCGGACGCGCCGGGCACGACGATGAAACCGGGCTTCGACGGGTCGAGCTGCGCGGTGGCGTGCAGGACCATTCCCAGGGTCCCGCTGAGCACCTCCCTGGGCCCCTCGGCCGACACGAGCTCGACCTGGAGTTCGCCTCCGGCGAACTCACTGCCGGCGGCGAGCACTTCGAAAGGTGCGGTGGCGTCGAGCGGATCGAACCCGTCGAACAACACGATCTGTGCGTACACACCCTGATCGTCGGCCCATCACGGCCGGGTCACCAGTGGCCAGATCGCCACATATCGCCAAGATATTGCCATGTCCTGTTATGGTCCCGGTATGCACGTCGTCGCTGTGCTGGCGCTGCCAGACACCATCGCGTTCGATCTGGCAACCGCGGTCGAAGCTTTCGGTCGGGTCCAGTTGCCCTCTGGCGCACCGGGATACCGCGTCGTGGTGTGCGGATCGCAACCGGAGGTCACCGCCGGGCCGCTCCGCATCGCCACCGACCACGGCCTCGAAGCGCTGGCCGATGCCGACACGATCGTCGTCCCCGGACGTAACGATCCCACCGTCGATACTTCCCAGGAGGTCTTGTCGGCTCTGACCGCCGCCCATGCCCGCGGCGTGCGGATCGCGTCGATCTGCTCAGGTGCCATCACGCTGGCCACCACCGGATTGCTGGACGGTAAGCGCGCGACGACCCATTGGATCGCCACCGAGTACTTTCGCGCGCGCTTTCCCGCCGTCGACCTCGATCCCGATGTCCTCTACGTCGACGAGGGCCAGGTGCTGACATCGGCGGGCGCATCGGCCGGTTTGGACCTGTGCCTGCACATGATCGCTCGCGACTACGGAGCCACGGTGGCGGCCGACGCGGCCCGACTCGCCGTGGCACCCCTGCATCGCAGCGGGGGACAGGCGCAGTTCATCGTCCGAAATCAAGCCGCTGTCAAGCACATTGCCGAGCGCACCGAACTCGACGACGTGCTCGCGTGGATCGAACAGGAAGCACACCGCGACGTGACGTTGCACGATATCGCGGCCCGCGCCGCGGTGAGCGTGCGAACCTTGAACCGGCGATTCCAGTCCGAGACGGGTCAGACGCCGATGCAATGGCTGACGGGAGTGCGGGTCCGCCATGCTCAACAGCTGCTCGAGAGCACCGCATACGGTGTCGAAAGGATCGGCCGTGAGGTCGGCTTCACCTCCCCGGCCAATTTTCGCGAGCAGTTCCGGCGGCTGACTGGAGTAGCACCCGTGAACTACCGCAACACCTTTCGTGAGCGGATGGCAAGCTGACGGCTACGTCTTGGATTGCCGCTTGACCAGCACCACATGCGCCATCGGAATCTGCGTCTGCTCCGGCGACGCCGCCAGCCGACTGACCACCCCGGCCTCGAGCCGATCGAAGAACTCCGTCTTGCGTGGGTCGGCGTGGCCTCCTTCGAGCGCGGTCGCGAACGTCGGGAACGCCGCGGCACGGCAGAACGCCCCCCACTGAGCACCGAAAGCCTTGGCGTCCTTGTCGATTTGGTACTGCTTGAAGAAACGGTCTTCGGCGTCGAAAAGGTCGAGTTGCTCGATCTCGAGATTCTCGAACCGTCCGGAAGGCGCAAAGCACGCGCGGAAGTCGGCAGCGCTGCGTCCGGCGATCGGCAGGACCATCCGCTGTTTCTCGTCCTCGGTGATCATTCCGGCCGCGGTGAGTTCGGCCACCGCGTCGTACATGCTGTCGAGGAGGGGGTGGTACCCGAAGTCACCGGACTCATCGATACCCGGCGTCATCACCACTATCCGTCCACCAGGCGCCAACTCTCGGCCACGGAACGCGACGAACTCGTGCCAGTCGTGCGCGGCCTGACGCGCATACTCGGCTTTGACGCGCTCGTCGCTGCTGTAGGCGACGTGGATGTGGTCGGGGACCGGCGCGGGCACGCGGCTGAGCCATTGGATCGCCCACGAACTCCAGCCCAGGTTGACGCTGTTGGACGGGAGGATCTGCGCGTAAAAGGAGCGACCCACGGCTGAGGCGAATGTCGCCGCATCTTTTCGCAGGTAACTGTCCGGGTCGTCGCTGAGCGTCTTGAACAATGCCGTGAAGTCGTTGTCCGGCAGGTCGGTGTGGACGACCAGGATCGAATGGTCGTGTCGGGTTCGCTTGCGCAGCACAGCGATAGCCGCACACATGGGCAGAAGAGAGTTGTGGCCGTTGGCTGCGCCGTAGTCGGCGACGACGATCGGCCCTGGTTGCTTGGGCAGCGGTACCGCGTCGGCCGCCTTCTCGAATATCGCCATCGCCGCAGGCAGCCCGGCGGCCTGCAGTCGGGAACTGGCCGTGTAGGTACCGCTTTCCATCGGTTCAGGCCGCACGACGATGCTTGACTCAGGCATCGCGACCTCCGGGACGTGTTGGCAGCGGGTAGCTGGCGTACCCACGACCGTAGTCCCCTTACGCGGGATAGGTCACCGAAGTCAGTCGCTCCGAGATCTCCCACAATCTGCGTCCGTCGGCCTCGTCACTGGCGCGGGGAAGGATCTTGGCGTCGGTGACGCCGCCGCCGGCGAGTTCGAGGATGCCCCGCGGTCCGTAGAACGCGCCACCCTGCGCCTCGGGGGCGGTCGCGCCGTACAAGCTGGGCAGAATTCCCTCGTCGATCTCCTGCCACATGAACGGCATCGCCGACCGGCTGACGCGGTAGAAGCGTTCCAGCAGCGTCGGGTTGGCCTGACCGTGGGAGGGGCCGCTCAGCTGGAGGTTGGTCTTGCACAAGCCGGGATGCGACGCGTTGGACATGATGTTCCACCCGCCGTGGCGACTCCTGCGGTCCAACTCGATCGCGAACATCAGGTTCGCGGACTTGGACTGCGCGTACGCCTGGGTGGCGTTGTATCGCTTCTCCCACTGCAGATCGTCGAACCGGATGCCGCCGAAGCGCGCTGCGGAGCTGCTCAACGAGTGCACCCGCGGGTTCTCGGCGGCCCGCAGCAGCGGCAGCAGATGCCCGGTGAGCGCGAAGTGGCCCAAATGGTTACAGCCGAACTGCAATTCGAATCCGTCGGCGGTGGTTTCCCGCTGCGGTGGCTGCATGATGCCTGCGTTGTTGATCAGGAGGTCGATCGGTCGCCCCTCGGCGTTCAGTTCGTCGCCCAGCGCCTTGACGCTGGCTAGCGAGGACAGGTCGAGCGCCTTGATGGACAGCTTGGCGTCGGGGACCGTCGCGCGGATCTGCTCGATCGCGGCCTCGCCCTTGGCGCGGTTGCGGATCGCCATGACGACGTCGGCGCCCGCGGCGGCCAGCCGGGTCGCGATGCCAAGCCCCAGCCCGGAGTTGGCGCCGGTGACGACCGCGAGCTTTCCGGACTGATCGGGGACCGTCACTGTGCGCACACGGACCATGAGTTTCTCCTCTGCGTCGGATGAATAACCGAACAGTAACGGACCATCGGTCTGATAACAAGAGCCCGATGGTCTGATAACGTTGTCGTTTTGTGACGTCCTTTCAGCGCGCTCGCCGACCGGAGCAGATGGCGGCCCGGCGGATGGCGATCATGAACGTCGCGCGCGACATGCTTGCCGAGAAGACCGTCGGCGACATCAGCTTGCGGGAACTCTCGGATCGGGTCGGACTGGCCAAGTCGAACGTACTGAGATATTTCGACAGCCGCGAGGCGATCTTCCTCGAGGTGCTCGACGAGGAATTCACGATGTGGCTCGGTGACATCGAGGATCGGCTGGGGCGACCACGTACCAGAAAATCGGGCTACGCCAACGAGATCCGGGTTGCGACCGTCGTCGCGGACTCGGTGATGGCGCGCCCGCTGCTCGGCGAGCTTCTCGGGTCGATGGCCTCGGTGCTGGAACGCAACATCTCGCATCACTTCGCCCGTGACTTCAAGGCGCGCGCGATGGGGCGGATCGCGGCGTTGGCGGCCCTCGTCCACCGCCATCTGCCCTGGCTACCTGAAGAGTTCACCGCGTTCTTCGCCGAGGGATCGCTGATGTTGACGGCGGGGGCGTATCCGTTCTCGGTGCCCACCGAACCAGTGCGCGCCGCCATCGCAGAGATCGGACTTCCCGATCCAGGTCAGCGATTCAGCGATGGACTGCGATTGGGTCTGCAGACATGGCTGATCGGCGCGGCGGCACAGACGGAGGCGTGACAGACATACGGCCGAAGTCGTGACACACTTTCGGCCATGAAGCGCGCGCCGCGGATCGCGATCGTGGTTTCTGTTCTCACGTTGGTCGTGTCGGTTGTGGGCTTCGTCGCGACGCTCGTACTGAACACCTTCGTCCTCGATGAGTACGACGCCTACGGGGAATTGCCGATCCCCGGGTCGACCACCCTGGAGCTCCCCGCGGGCGAGATGACCGTCAGTTTCCATACGGTGACGACAGGCAGGCCGACGAGCGGATTTCCGATCCCCGACCTGAGTTTCGGTATTACCCCGACCGAGGGACGCCCGGAACCGACGGTCACCGAAAACGTCGGCGGGACAACCTCGGTCAACAGCGACGTACGAGTGCGAATCTGGACAGTGCACATTCCGCAAGCAGGTACCTACGAGGTCGAGGCAGAGGGATCCGTCGACGGTTACATCGCGCCGAGGCTGGCATTCGGACATGACGACTCCCGCGGCTGGCTGCTGTTCGTGTTCGGCGGTCTCTTCGGCCTCGGTCTGCTGGTGCTCGTCGTCTCGTTGCTGTGGTCGTCGCGTGCGGCCAAGAAGGCGCGACTTCTGCAACACCATGAGCTGTCGGCCGATACGCCCACGTGGAGCGCCGGGTCACCCCCCGCGGCCAGTACGCCCACCGATCAGGGTGTGCGGCTGGAACAGATCCGGCATTTGGCTGCGCTGAGGGATTCCGGGGCGCTGACCGAAGACGAGTACGCGGCCGAGAAGCGCCGCATCCTCAACGGGGACTGATCGCCGCGGGGATTACTCAGCTGCCGCGCTTGACCCAGTCGTCGTAATTCACCAGCTCGTCACCGATGGTGGTGGTGTCGCCGTGTCCGGTGTAGACGACGGTGTCGTCGGGCAGCTTGCCGAGGCGGCCCGAGATCGACGAGAGGATCGTGGGGAAGTCCGAGTACGACCGTCCGGTGGCCCCCGGGCCGCCCTGGAACAGGGTGTCGCCGCTGAAGACCGCGTTCAACGCGGGCGCATGCCAACAGACCGAGCCCGGCGAGTGTCCCGGAGTGTGCAGCGCGTGCAGCTCGATGCCGCCGACAGCGAGCGTCTCGCCGTCGCTGACGGTGCGGAAATCCCTCTCGGGGTGAGTCATTCGCCACAGCACGTCGTCGGCCGGATGCAGAAGCACCGGCGCGTCGAGCGCATCCGACAGCTCAGGGGCGACGGTGACGTGGTCGTTGTGCCCGTGGGTGCACACGACTGCCACCACGTTGCGGCCGCCGACGGCCATCACGATCGGGCCGGCGTCGTGGGCGGCGTCGAAGACGATGACGTCGTTGTCGTCGCCGACGAGCCAGATGTTGTTGTCGACTTCCCAGGATCCGCCGTCGAGTTCGAAGGTGCCGTGGGTGACGACGCGGGAGATGTTGTCGCTCACAGGATCACCACCGAGCGCAAAACCTCGCCGGCGTGCATGCGATGGAATGCCGACTCGATATCTTCTAAGCCGATGCGTTCGGAGACGAACTTCTCCAACGGCAGCCTGCCCTGCAGGTAGAGGCTTATCAGCGTGGGGAAGTCACGCTCGGGCAGGCAGTCGCCATACCACGACGACTTCAGTGAACCGCCGCGGGAGAAGAAGTCGATCAGCGGCATCTCCAACGTCATGTCCGGTGTCGGAACACCAACGAGCACAACGGTTCCGGCCAGATCGCGGGCATAGAACGCCTGCTTCCACGTTTCGGGCCGACCGACCGCGTCGATCACCACGTCCGCGCCGAAGCCGTCGGTCAAATCCTGAATCGTCGCCACCGGGTCGAGCTCCTTGGCGTTGATGGTGTGCGTGGCCCCGAACCCGCGCGCCCAGTCCAGCTTCTTGTTGTCGGTGTCCACCGCGATGATCCGCCGCGCCCCGACCAGGGCGGCCCCGGCGATCGCGGCATCACCGACACCGCCGCAGCCGATAACGGCCACGGTGTCGTCACGGTTGACCGCGCCGGTGTTGATCGCCGCGCCGATACCGGCCATCACCCCGCACCCCAACAGGCCTGCGACCGCGGGATCGGCGGCCGGATCTACCTTCGTGCACTGGCCCTCGTGCACCAACGTCTTGTCGGCGAAGGCGCCGATGCCCAGCGCGGGCGTCAACGGGGTGCCGTCGGTCAGTGTCATCGGCTGCTCGGCGTTGAATGTGTCAAAGCACAAATGTGGGCGACCGCGCTTGCACGCCCGGCACTGTCCACACACCGCACGCCAGTTCAGGATCACGAAGTCGCCGGCCTGGACATTCGTCACACCCGCGCCGACCGACTCCACCGTGCCTGCCGCCTCATGACCCAGCAGGAAGGGGAACTCGTCGTTGATCCCGCCCTCGCGATACGTCAGATCGGTGTGGCACACCCCGCAAGCGATGATGTCGACCACCACCTCACCGGCACCCGGATCGGGGATGACCACCTCTACCACCTCGACCGGCTCACCCTTCTCACGCGAAATCACGCCCCGCACCGTCTGAGTCATGGGGACAACATAACGTCCTCAATTAATTCATGCCCGAAGGGGCATTTGAACTTCTCCTACCGGATATACCGTTGTACTTCACTGACATGGATAACGGCGTAGGCACTCACGGCGACCTGCTGCTGACGGCGCGCACCGCGCACGTCCGCCGAGACTGGCATGCCTCCTACTCGGCATTCTCGCGGGCAGGCGAGGACACGCCACTGGCTACCGACGACCTCGACGCGATGGCCACGGCGGCCTGGCAGCTGGGCCGCGGCAAGGAGTCCCTGCGCATCGCCGAACGTGTCTTCGGACAGTTGTCGCGCACCGACCCGCCGTCGGCGGCGATGAAAGCCGTCGAACTCGGCCTGGCGTGGTTCACCCGCGGGGACTTCGTCATCGCGCAGGGCTGGATGAACCGGGCACGCCGACTGCTCGTCGGCGCCCCCGAGGGGCCCACCGACGGCTACCTGGCATATCTCGAGGCGCTCGTGGTGATGGGCGACGCCGACGCGCTCGCCGCGCGGGTGCAGAAGCTACGAGAAGTCTCTCAGCGGCTCGACATGCCCGCGCTCAACGCACTGTGCCGGGTCGCCGAGGCGCTGACCGCGATCAGCGAGGCCCGAGTGGCCGACGCGTACGGACTGATCGACGAGGCAATGCTGCCGATCCTTGCCGACCAGGTGCCCATCGATTGGGCGGGCGACATCTACTGCGTCGTCCTCAACCAATGTCATCGGCTAGCCGACCTGCCGCGGATGAGGGCATGGACCCAATCAATGGAGCGCTGGTGCAACGACTTTGCGGCGTCGTCGAACTACGGCGGGGTCTGCGATGTGCATCGGTTGCAGCTGTCGGCTGCCACCGAGGACTACCGGCAGCTCGAGGACAGGCTTGTCGATGCCAGCCGGGCGCTGGAGGAGGTCAACACCTGGGCCGCCGGTGAGGGTTACTTCCAACTGGGGGAGGTGCGGCGGCTGCGCGGCGATGCCGATGGTGCGTTCGCGGCCTTTGCGCGCGCCCGGGCCCTTGGCGTGGAGCCGCAACCCGGTGAGGCGTTGCTGCGTTGCCGGGTGGGTGACCGCGAAACCGCGTGGACCGATTTGCGGCTGGCGCTTGCCGGAGCCGACCGGCCGGGCCGCATGCGACTGTTGCGCGCGTCGGTCGAAGTCGCGCTGGCACGTGGCAGCCTCGACGAAGGCGAAAGATACTGCGCCGAACTCGAATCCGGCGCCGAAGTGTTTGCCACCCCCGGGTTCCGGGCGTGGGCGGCACATGCCCGCGGCGCGCTGTTGACACAGCAGGGGCAGCACGCGAGCGCACTGCGCTTGCTCGAAGCGGCGCTGCGCGAGTATCGAACTCAGCAATCTCGGTACGAAACCGCGCAGATTTACGAGTGGATGGCCGTCGCGCACAAGGGCCTCGGCGACGAGCAGCTGGCCGCCGCGGACTCGGCGACCGCCGAGAACATCTACGCCCAGCTGGGAGTCGAGTCGGCCCAGATCTGCGTCACCAGCACACCCCGGGGTCTGACCAAACGCGAAATCGAGATCCTGCAACGAATCGCCGGGGGCGCGACCAACAAACAGGTCGCCGAGCAGATCTGCATCAGTGAGAAGACGGTCGGCCGTCATCTGGCCAACATCTACGCCAAACTCGACGTCTCCTCGCGCACGGCCGCGGTGGCGTGGGCATACGACAACGACATCCTGCAATGAGTGACTGCATCGGATGCACCACACGGGTGGCCGAAGAAATGCATGGTTTGGCCGATGCGGGCGGTGCGCGCCAGGCGTTTACTTCACGTGACCACTCGACTACCTCTCAAGGAGCACGATGACCGCCATCGAAGAACAGCAATTCACCGACACCACAGAAGAATTTGCCGGCCGTATCGCCGGTGCCATCGACAGCGCCAGCCTGGCGATCCTGCTGTCGATCGGGCACCAGACCAAACTGTTCGACACGCTGGCCGAACTACCACCGGCCACCAGCGCGCAGATCGCCGACGCCGCCGGGCTCAACGAACGCTATGTGCGGGAATGGCTGGGTGGGGTGGTGTCCGGCCGCGTCGTCGAATTCAACCCGGCCACGCAGACCTACACCCTCCCGCGGCACCGCGCGGCGGTGCTGACGCGGGCGGCGGGTCCGGACAATCTGGCCCGCGTCGCGCAGTTCATACCCATGCTCGGCGAGGTGGAACAGAAGGTCGTCGATTGCTTCCACAACGGCGGTGGTTTGTCGTACGGCGACTACCCCCGCTTCCACAAGCTGATGGCCGAGGAGAGTGGTGAGGTGTTCGACGCCGCACTCGTCGAGGTCATCCTGCCGATGGTCGACGGCCTGCCCGAGCGGCTGCGCGCCGGCGCCGACGTGGCCGACATCGGCTGTGGCAGTGGCCACGCGATCAATGTCATGGCACAGGCGTTTCCGGCAAGTCGCTTCACGGGGATCGACTTCTCCGACGAAGGCCTCGCTGTCGGCCGGGCCGAAGCCCAACGGCTGAGCCTTCCCAACGCGACGTTCTCCGCCATGGATGTGGCCGCGCTCGATATGAGCGAAACCTATGACGTCATCACCGTTTTCGACGCGATTCACGACCAGGCCCACCCCGCGCGGGTGCTCCAGAACATCTATTCCGCACTGCGGCCGGGCGGCGTGTTGTTGATGGTCGACATCAAGGCGTCGACTCAGTTGGAGGACAATGTCGGCGTGCCGTTGGCGACGTACCTCTACACGGTGTCGACGATGCACTGCATGAGCGTTTCGCTGGGTCTGGGCGGAGATGGCTTGGGCACCTGTTGGGGCCGGCAACTGGCGACGTCGATGCTCGCCGATGCCGGCTTCGGCGACGTCACGGTCCGCGAGATCGAGTCCGACGCGTTCAACTACTACTACATCGCGCGCAAATCATGAGCCGGCGCGGGAGTCTTCCTCAGCTGGGTGGCGGCATGTTCGTGACCGACGGTGGACTCGAGACCGAACTCGTCTTCCATGACGGCATCGACCTGCCTGCCTTCGCGGCGTTCCCCTTGCTCGACAGTCCGGACACCCGGGACCGGCTGCGGCGCTACTACGACGGGTACCTGGCGATCGCGCGCAGGCATGGCGCCGGCTTCGTCGTCGAAACACCAACGTGGCGCGCCAATCCCGACTGGGCTGCACAGCTCGGGTACTCGCCCGAGCGGCTCGACGCGGTGAACCGTTCGGCGGTGGAACTCGCCGAGGAGGTCCGTGCGGCCGCGACGGCCGAGGGTCTCACCGCGGTGGTGAGCGGCTGCGTGGGCCCGCGCGGCGACGGCTATGACCCGCGCGACGCGATGACGGCCGAGGATGCCGAGCGGTATCACGCGGTCCAGATCGCGACGTTCGCCGATACGACCGCCGACCAGGTCACCGCGATCACGATGACCAACGCCGCAGAGGGAATCGGTGTGGTGCGGGCCGCTGCCGCGGCGGGCATTCCCGCGGCGGTCTCGTTCACCGTCGAGACCGATGGCCGGCTGCCGACGGGTCAGCCGTTGCACGAGGCGATCGAGCAGGTTGATGCCGAAACAGACAGCGGTGCAGCGTATTTCATGGTCAACTGTGCGCATCCGACGCATTTCGCGGATGCGCTTGGCCGCGACGGGGCGTGGCGGTCGCGGCTCGTCGGTCTGCGCTCGAACGCGTCGTCGAAGAGTCACGCTGAACTCGACGAGTCCACCGAGCTCGACGAGGGCGACCCCGACGACCTCGGGGCGCGGCACGCCGCCCTGCGGGATCGCTTACCCGCGGTGACGGTGCTCGGCGGCTGCTGCGGCACCGACGCGCGCCATGTGGCGGCCATCTGCGAGGCGTGGAGCGCCCAATAGGCTGCTGATGTGGCAGCGCTTGATGCGATCGAAGAGTGGCCGGTCCCGACCGCCGCAGCCGCGGTGGTCGGACCATCCGGAATCCTGGCTCAGCACGGCGACGTCCGGCAGCGCTTCAAGTTGGCGTCGGTGACCAAGACGCTGGTGGCCCGGGCCGCGCAGATCGCGGTCGAGGAGGGCGCCGTCGACCTCGACACCGAAGCCGGTCCACCGGGCTCCACGGTGCGCCACCTGCTGGCCCACACGTCCGGGTTCTCGATGCACTCGGCGGATCTGATGGCCGAGCCCGGCAAACGCCGGGTGTACTCGAACTACGGATTCGGGGTGCTCGCCGAGACGATCCAACGGGCGGCGGGCATCGAGTTCGGGCAGTACCTGACCGAGGCGGTATGCGAGCCGCTCGGCCTGTCGGACACGACGCTGGCGGGCGGTGCCGAGGCGGCCGGATTCGGAGCCACCTCGACCGTCGCTGACCTCGTCGCCTTCGCCGGCGACCTGCTGCGCCCCTCAACCGTGTCCGAACAGATGCACACCGAGGCCACCCAGGTGCAGTTTCCCGGAGTGTCGGGGGTGCTGCCCGGTTTCGGGACGCAGCGTCCCAACGACTGGGGTCTGGGCTTCGAGATCAGGGACGACAAGTCGCCGCACTGGACAGGTTCGGCGAACTCGGGCGCCACTTACGGGCATTTCGGCCAGTCAGGGACGTTCTTATGGGTGGACCCGCAGGCTGACCTGGCGCTCGTGGTGCTCACGGACCGCGATTTCGGCGACTGGGCCTATCCGCGCTGGCCCGCGCTATCTGATGCCATCCTGAGAGAATTCGGCGCAGACTAGCGCAACAGGCGCCTCACAGGGCACAATAGACACGCACGACACACACATTTGCAGATAATTCGGAACCGCCAGGTCGCTTGGGGAAGACGTCCCTCGTGGAGCCGAAGGAGCAGCAAATGCGTGCAGCGAACCAATTCGCCGACGCGGCGACTGGCGTGGTGTACATCCATGCTTCTCCCGCGGCGGTAGCCCCTCATGTCGAGTGGGCGCTGTCGTCGACTCTCTCGGCGAGAGCAAACCTGAAGTGGACGCCCCAGCCCGCGATGCCCGGGCAGTTGCGCGCCGTCACCAACTGGATCGGGCCGGTGGGCACCGGGGCGGCCCTGGCGAGCGCGCTGCGGTCCTGGTCGGTGTTGCGCTTTGAAGTCACCGAGGACCCCAGCGCCGGCGTCGACGGTCATCGCTGGTGCCACACCCCGCAACTGGGCATGTGGAGCGGCGCGATGAGCGCCAACGGCGACGTGATGGTCGGCGAGATGCGGCTGCGGACGTTGATGCAATCGGGGGCCGACATGCTGGCGGCCGAACTCGATTCGGTGCTCGGCACCGCGTGGGACGAGGCGCTCGAGCCCTATCGTGACGGCGGCGACGCCGCCGAGGTCAGCTGGCTGACCCGGGGAGTCGGCTAACCGCGTGTGCGCGGCGTTGACGCGCCGCGAAAATTCACCGGCAAATTTCGCAGTAGTTGCACCTTCGACTTCGAGATCGCTGAGACTGTCGTCATCTCCCCAGGAGGCGACAATGTTCACGATCCGCGTACTCACCGCAGCGACCTTCGCCGCCGGCGCACTGCTCGCCGCTGCAACCGCATCGGCATCACCGGCGACCGACGCGCTGTTCGGCGCCCTCGACGGGCTCGGGTTGCCGATATCGGGACCCGCTGTCATCACGGCGGGCAACCTGGCCTGCGATTCCTCTACCAGCGGCCTGGCCCGCGATCTGATCGCATCGCGGATCTCCAGCGAGTTCGGCCTGGACCCGGGTCAGGCGAACCAGTTCGTCGGGATCAGCCTCGCGGTCTACTGTCCGCTGCGGTAGTCGCTACGGGGCCGGCGTCAGGATCTTCAGCGCGCCCGGCACCGCCGACACCTCGACGGGAAGCGGACAGGCGTACTCGCCATCGGCGTAGGCGTTGATGCCCGGCGAGTCGACGGTGATGGTGCGGGCACGCTCGGTGCGGACCTCGTCGAGGTCGATGTGCGTGCCCTTGAATACGGTGGGGAACAAGCGGATCAGCTTCGTGCGCGACGCCGATGACACCATCGTGACGTCCAGCAGTCCGTCGGTGGGGTCGGCCTTCGGGCAGATCAGCATGCCTCCGCCGTAGCTCTTGGTGTTGCCGAAGGCGGCCAGCGTCAATTCGGTGTCCAGTTCGCGCCCGTCGAACGTCAGGCTGAACGGCAGCAGCCGCAATTTGGACAACTCGGCGACCATCGCGACGTTGTAGCGCATGCGGCCGTGCGGCCACTTCATCCGGTTGGTCCTGTCGGTCACCAGCGAGTCGAAGCCGGCGGCCATCACAGTGCCGAACCACTTCTGGGCGCCGTCGATGCTCGTGATGCGACCCAGGTCGACGGTCTTGGCGACACCGTCGACGATGACGTCGGCCGCGGCCTCGGGATCCTTTGCCGGAATGCCGAATTCACGGGCATGGTCGTTGCCGGTGCCCGACGGGATGATGGCCAGCGGGATGTCGGTCTGCGCAAGCACCTGCAGCGCAAGCGACACGATGCCGTCACCGCCGACGACGACCAGCGCATCCATCCCGCGTTCGAGTGCACCCTCGACGAGTCGTCTCGCGTGCTCGGCGTCGGTGCCCGCGATGGCGACGACGTCGATGCCGCGCTTGTGCAACCGCGTGACGGCGCGTTCGGCGGCGTGCGGGGCACTGCCGTGCCCCGATGCCGGATTCGTCAGCATCGTGACGCGGCCGAGCTCTGTCACGGAATCAGCTTGCCGGGGTTGAGGATTCCCGCCGGGTCCAGCGTGGCCTTGACGGCCTTCAGCACCGTGACGCCGAGGTCGCCGACCTCGTCGCGCATCCACGGACGGTGATCGGCACCGACGGCGTGGTGGTGGGTGATGGTGGCGCCGGTGCGCATCATCGCCTCCGACGCCGCCGTTTTCGCCTTGTGCCACTGCTCGATCGGATTGCCGCGCTGCCCGGCGACGACAGTGAAGTACAACGAGGCTCCCGTCGGATACACATGCGAAATGTGGCACAGCACCAGTGCCGGTGTACCCGATTCGCCGAGAGATTTCGTCAGTGCTTCGGTGACCGCCGCCTTGAGCGCGGGCACGTTCGACCAATTGGTCGCGGTCTCCAGCGTCTCGCACAAGGCGCCGGCCGATAGCAACGAGTCGCGAAGGTAGGGCGCGTTGAACCGGCCGTGTTCCCAGGCGCGGGCCGGACCTTCGCCCAGCGACGTGCCGCCGGCGGCCTGCAACACTGCGCGTGTTTCGGCATGGCGACTCTCGACGTGGGCTGCGGTGCCCTCGAAAGCGGTGATCGCCAGGCAGCCGCCGGTGATCTGCTGTTCGCCGATGCTCTCGGTGGTGGCCAGGTTCACCCCGGTCTCGGCCTCGTCGGACAATCGGATGACGGTCGGCCCGGCACCGGTCTGCACGACGGCGCGCAGCGCGTCGGCTCCGGTCGCGAAGTCCGGGAACGACCACGCCTCGTAGGTCGTCGCCGCGGGCACCGGGTGCACCTTCACCCGCACGCGGGTGATGATCCCGAACACGCCCTCCGAACCGATCATCAACTGGCGCAGGTCAGGACCGGCGGCCGACTCGGGGGCACGGCCGAGGTCGAGCACGCCCGCCGGGGTCACCGTGCGCAGCCCACGCACCATATCGTTGAAGCGGCCGTAACCCGCCGAGTCCTGGCCCGACGACCGGGTGGCGGCGAATCCGCCGATGGTCGCGTACTGGAAACTCTGCGGAAAGTGGCCGAGGGAGAAGCCGCGTTCGCCGAGCAGGCGTTCGGCCTCGGGCCCGGTCAGCCCGGCGCCGAGTTCGGCTTCGCCGGAGACCTCGTCGAGCGAATGCAGTTCGGTCAGGCGGCGCAGATCCAGCGAGATGACCGCGCTGAAGTTGCCGCGGATCGGGTCGAGGCCGCCGACCACACTCGTTCCACCGCCGAACGGGACGATCGCGATCCCGTGCTCGGAGCAGTACCGCAGGATCGCGGCGATCTCGTCGTCACGCTGGGGCAGTAGCACGGCGTCGGGTGCGTCCTGCACACCGGAGTCCTTGCGTCGCAAGAGGTCCAGGGTGGACTTGCCGCCGGCCCGAAGGAGTCGGCCGCGGTCGTCGACACGGCAGTAGTCGGCGCCCACGATGGCGGTGAGCCCGTCACGGTCGGCGTCGGACAGGGCGGACGGGCGAAGGGTGACGTCCTCGGCCTCGAGATCAGGCGTAGCGGCACCGTCGACGCCGAGCGCCTGCTTCAGCAGGGTTTTTATCCCGTCGGACAGCGGTTTGGCCGCAGCAGGATCACCCCAGGCGTTCCACTTCATCGGGGGCAGCAGTGCGGTCTGTTGGTCATCCGGACGCATCATGCGTTACAGTATTACACATGCTGTCAATCAGTAACGATTCGCCGCAGACGATCGGAGACCGCATCCTCACTGCGGCGGCCGAGTGCGTGCTGGCCTTCGGGGTGGACCGAGTGACGCTGGCCGAAATCGCTCGCCGCGCCGGTGTCAGCAGGCCCACGGTCTATCGGCGCTGGCCCGACACGCGGTCGGTGCTGGCGGCGCTGCTGACGTCGCGGGTCATCGGCGTGCTCGACGCCGTGCCGAGCCGACAGGTCGGCCGCCGACCACTGGTCGAGCGCATCGTGACGGTTGCCGAACTGCTGCGTCGCGACGACGTGGTCATGTCGGTGCTGCGCAGCGCCCCCGATCTGGCGATGATCTACATCGCTGAGCGCTTGGGCACCAGCCAGCAGGTCCTGCTCGACGCCGTCGCCGCCGATATCAAGCTCGCGCAGGAAGAGGGCAGCGTGCGTCCCGGCGATCCCCGTCAACTCGGAGCGATGTGCCTGCTGATCACCCAGTCGGCGATCCAGTCCGGCCAGATCGTCGCGCCGATCCTCGATGCCGACGCCCTCGCCACCGAGCTTGCCCACTCACTGAACGGATACCTGAAACCGTGACCACCTCAACGGCACTCAACGAGGCCCGCCGCACGTCCGAACTCGCGGCGCTGGCCGACGGCGGCACGATCGACGTCGTCGTGATCGGCGGCGGTATCACCGGTGTCGGCATCGCGCTGGACGCCGCGACGCGCGGGCTGAGCGTCGCACTGGTCGAGAAGCACGACCTGGCGTTCGGCACCAGCCGGTGGAGCAGCAAGCTGGTCCACGGCGGTCTGCGGTATCTGGCGACCGGCAATGTCGGCATCGCGCGACGCAGTGCGGTCGAACGCGGAATCCTGATGACGCGCAACGCCCCTCACCTCGTCAAGGCCATGCCGCAGTTGGTCCCGCTGCTGCCGTCGATGAACACTGCGTCGCGTGCACTCGTGCGGTTCGGATTCGTGGCCGGCGACGGGCTGCGCAAGCTCGCGGGCACACCGTCGTCGACGCTGCCGCGGTCGCGGAGGATCGACCCGAGCCGGGCCGTCGAACTCGCGCCGACGGTGCGTCGCGCCGGCCTCGACGGCGCCCTGCTCGCGTACGACGGGCAGCTGATCGATGACGCACGCCTGGTCACCGCGGTGGCCCGCACGGCCGCCCAGCACGGCGCCACGATCCTCACGCGCGTCGCGGCAGCCGATGCGACAGGTACCTCGGTGACGTTGACCGATCAGCGTTCCGGGGAGTCGTTTCAGGTGTCGGCCCGCGCGGTCATCAACGCCACCGGTGTATGGGCGGGGGAGGTGGACCCCTCGGTTCGCGTGCGTCCCAGTCGCGGAACGCATCTCGTGTTCGATGCCGAGACGTTCGGGAATCCGGTTGCCGCCCTGACGATCCCGATACCCGGCGAGATCAACCGCTTCGTATTCGCGATGCCCGAACAGCTGGGTCGCGTGTACCTGGGGCTCACCGACGAAGATGCGCCCGGTCCGATACCCGACGTGCCGGAGCCCACGGCCGAGGAGACGAAGTTCCTGTTGGACACGGTCAACACCGCATTGGATGTCGCGCTCAGCGCCGGCGATGTGATCGGCGCGTATGCCGGGCTGCGGCCGTTGATCGACCTAGGCGCGGACGAGAGGAGCACGAAGAAGGGCCAAGCGCGGACGGCCGACGTATCGCGCGAGCACCGGATCGTCGAATCGCCGTCCGGTGTGCTCAGTGTCATCGGTGGCAAACTGACCGAATACCGGTACATGGCAGAAGACGTGCTGGATCGGGCGGTCGCTGCGCGGAGGCTGACGGCCTCCGATTGCCGCACCCGAAACCTACCCCTGGTGGGTGCACCATCGAATCCCGTTGCGACACTGCGTTCGCCGGCTGAACTGCCCGGCTCGTTGGTCGCGCGCTACGGTGCGGAAGCGCCGAATGTGATCGCCGCCGCGAGCTGCGAACGACCCACGGAGCCGGTCGCCGACGGGATCGACGTCATTCGCGCGGAATTCGAATACGCCGTGACGCATGAGGGCGCGCTGACCGCCGACGACATCGTGGACCGTCGCACTCGCATCGGTTTGGTCGCCGCGGACCGCGTCAGGGTCGTCGAGGTGGCCGAGGAATTCGTGAATTCGGCGCGCTGATGAACCACCGCGGTGCGTATGCGCGCCGAATTCACCAATTACAGCGGGATGTTCTTATGGCGACCGCGGCGCGCGGGCGCCTCGGCCAGCGCCTGCGTCAGCCTGCTGCGAGTGTGCGACGGATCGATCTTCTCGTCGACCACGCCGATCTCGATGGCCGAATCCACGCCACCGGCGATCCGCTCATGCTCGGCGGCCAGCTCCTCGTGCAATGCCTCGCGCTCGTCATCCGACGCTGCGGCCAGCTTCTTCTTGTGCAGGATGCCGACCGCGGCCTTGGCGCCCATCACGGCGACCTCGGCGTCAGGCCACGCGAACACCTTGGTGGCGTTCAGCGACCGCGAGTTCATCGCAATGTAGGCACCGCCGTAGATCTTGCGGGTGACCAGCGTGACACGCGGAACCGAGGACTCGCCGAACGCGTGCAGCAGCTTCGCGCCACGACGCACGACGCCACCCCACTCCTGGTCCACACCGGGCAGGTAGCCGGGCACGTCGACGATCACGACGAGCGGGATGCCGAAGGCGTCGCATAGGCGCACGAAACGTGCTGACTTCTCGGCACTTTCGGAGTTCAGGCAGCCACCGAGACGCAGCGGATTGTTGGCGATCACACCGACGGTGCGCCCGGCCAACCGGCCCAGGCCCACGACAATGGACGGCGCCCACTTGCCCTGGAACTCTTCGAACGGCACACCCTCGTCCAGCAGGGCCTCGACGAGCGGATGCACGTCATAGGCTCGGCGCGCGGACTCCGGCAGCAGCGCGTGCAGGTCGCTGTCGCCCGCCTCGGCCTTGGTGCGGTCGAAATGGCCCTGCTGGCAGAACAATCCGACCAGACGACGGCCACGCTCGTAAGCGTCGACCTCGTCGTTGGCGACGATGTGGCACACGCCGGACTTCTTGTGGTGGGCATCGGGGCCGCCGAGCGACACCATGTCGACGTCCTCACCGGTGACGCTGCGGACCACATCGGGACCGGTGACGAAAACCTTGCTGTCCGGCGCCATCACGATGACGTCAGTCAGTGCCGGTCCGTACGCGGCGCCGCCCGCAGCGAAGCCGACCACCACCGAGATCTGCGGCACGTACCCGGAGGCGCGGATCATGGCCTCAAAGACCAAACCGACTGCGTGCAGCGCTTTTACGCCTTCGGCCAATCGTGCGCCGCCCGAGTGCCAGATGCCGACAATCGGGCTCTGTTCCTCGATGGCGGTGTCGTACGCGTTGACGATGTGCGCACAACCCTCCACACCCATGGCGCCGCCCATGACGGTGCCGTCGGTGCAGAACGCGATCGTGCGCACGCCGTTGACGGTTCCGGCCGCGGCCAGCACGCCGGAGCGGTCCCGCTCGTGCAGCAACTCGACGGTGTTGTCGTCGAAAAACGTACTCAGGCGCAACAGCGGATCGCGTGGGTCGAGCGATTCGCCTACGGCCTCTGGGGCCATGATGGTCATCAATCCTCCTGTAGCGCCGAGGTTGTCGGCGGGACGTCAGTACTTGCCGAACGCGAGCGCGACGTTGTGCCCACCGAATCCGAACGAATTGTTGATCGCGTATTGATAGTTGCCGGGTCGCGGCGAGCCGGCAACGACATCGAGGTCGATCTCCGGATCCAGGTTCTTCAGGTTGAGCGTCGGCGGGATGACCCCGTTCTTCAACGCCAACACGGTGAGGATGGATTCGACGGCGCCGACTGCGCCGACCGAGTGGCCCAGCGCCCCCTTCGGGGCGTAGACCGCAGCCTTGTGAGCGCCCAAGGCATTGTCGATGGCCTTTCCTTCGGCCACGTCGCCCACCGAGGTGCCGGTGGCGTGCGCATTGATGTGGTCGATGTCCGTGGGGGACAGGCCCGCAAGCTGGATGGCCCGCGTCATCGCGTGACCTGCCTGCTCACCGTTGGGGTCGGGCGCGACAATGTGGAACCCGTCAGACGTGATACTGGCGCCCATCAGCCGTGCGTGGATGGTGGCACCGCGAGCCCTGGCGTGTTCCTCGGTCTCGATCACCATCAACCCGGCACCTTCGCCGAAGACGAAACCGTTGCGGTCCCTGTCAAATGGGCGACAAGCTCCCGCCGGATCGTCATTGGTGGTGGACAACACGATGCGCATCTGTGCGAAGCCGGCAATCGGCACCGCTTCGATCTTGGTTTCGACGCCACCACAGATCGCCACGTCGGCTTCGCCGAGCACGATCTGTCGCCACGCCTGCGCAATGCCTTCAGAACCCGAGGCGCAGGCCGAGATCGGCGTGCTGACCCCGGCCTTGGCCTTGCGCTCAAGCCCGACTGCGGCGGCGGCCGCGTTGGGCATGTACATCTGGACGGCAAGCGGTGACACCGCCCGAAGGCCCTTCGAGCGCAGCGCTTCGTAGGCGTAGAGCAACTCCTCGGTCGAGCCCATGCCGGTGCCGATCGACACCATCAGGCGCCGCGGATCGACGTCCGGTGACCCGGCGTGGTCCCACGCCCGTCTGCTCAGCACCGTGGACATCCGCTGCAGGTACGACAGCCGCCGCAGTTCGACCCGCGTCAATTCCTCTTCGAAGTCCTCCAGCAGATGTCCGCCGATACGGACCGGCAGGTTGTACTGCTCGACGAACGGATCGTCGAGCAGCCGAATGCCACTCTGCCCGTCCAGCAGCCGTTGCCAGGTGGTGTCCGCATCGGTCGCCAAAGCGGTCGTCATCGCAAAGCCGGTGACGACTACGTTGGGGAAGCCATTCCCCGTAGCCAACGCTGCCATTACTGCTCTGGGAGTTCCTTCCGTAACTCAGTAACGCCCAAACGCCAGGGCGACATTGTGTCCACCGAAGCCGAACGAGTTGTTGATGGCGTACTGGTAGTCGCCATATCGTGGCTCGCCCGCGACGACATCGAGATCGATCTCGGGGTCTGGGGTCTCGTAATTCAGTGTCGGTGGGATCACGCCATCGCGCAGCGTGAGCACCGTCAAGATCGACTCCAGGGCCCCGACCGCTCCGATGGAGTGCCCGAGCGCTGACTTCGGCGCATACACTGCTGCGTGCTCGACGCCGGCCACCCGGATCGCGTTGGCCTCGGCGGTATCGCCGATCGGCGTGGCCGTGGCGTGGGCGTTGACGTGCTGGATGTCCTTGGGAGACAACCCAGCCTGCTGCATCGCACGCTTCATCGCGTGTCCGGCTCGCTCACCGTTCGGATCCGGTGCCACCATGTGATACGCGTCCGACGAAATACCCGCACCGAGCAAGCGGGCCAGCGGCTTGGCGCCGCGAGCCTTGGCGTGCTCCTCGGTCTCGATGACCATGAGTGCCCCGGCCTCACCGAAGACGAATCCGTCGCGGTTCTTGTCGAACGGCCGCGACGCCCCTTCGGGGTTGTCGTTGTTCGTCGACATGGCGCGCATCATCGAGAACGCCGCGATGGGCAGCGCCTCGATGCCACCCTCGACACCGCCGCAGACGGCGATGTCGGCGTCGCCCATGACGATCTGGCGCCATGCGTGCGCGATGCCTTCCGAGCCCGACGAACAGGCCGAGACGGGGGTGATGACGCCGGCGCGCGCGCCGAGTTCAAGCCCGACCACCGCAGCGGCACCGTTGGGCATGATCATCTGAACGGCGAGCGGCGACACCTTGCGGGGGCCGCCCTCGTTCATCGCGTCATAGGTCTCGACGATCTTCTCGCCGCCACCGAGCCCTGTGCCGATGACGACCGAGAAACGATCGGGGTCGACCTCCGGGCTACCGGCGGTTTCCCACAGCTGGTTGCCCAGGTACTTGGCCATGCGCTGGACATACGACATGCGGCGCAATTCCAACCGCGTCATCAGTGGGTCGAGGGGCTCCTTGAGGTGCCCGCCGATACGCACGGGCAGGTCCCACTTGGTGACGAAGTCGTCCTCGAGTACGTGGATGCCGCTTTCTCCGGCCAGCAAGCCCTTCCACGTGCTCTCGATGTCCGGTGCGATGGACGTCGTCGCAGTGACGGCGGTGACCACAACACTGGGGAAACCGCCGTTTGCAGTGGAAGGTTTGGTCACTTGTTGTCCGACATCTGTGCGCGGATGGCGGCAGCAGCCTCAGGGTTCTCTTCCTCGAGCTTCTGGATGTAGGCAACGACGTCACCGACGGTGCGCAGGCCCGCGAGGTCCTCGTCGGGGATCTTCACGCCGTACTTGTCCTCGGTCTGAACGGCGATCTCAACCATCGACAGCGAGTCGATGTCCAGGTCGTCGACGAAGGACTTCTCCGGGGTGACCTCGGAGGGCTCGATACCGGTGACCTCTTCGATGATCTCGGCGATGCCGGCGATGATTTCGTCCTGGGTGGTTGCCACGGTGGCTCCTTCTAATTGGTTGTTACTGCCAACTGGTGTTGGTATGTGGTTGTTGCTTCCGACGGACCGGAAAGCATTCCCTTTCAGAGCTCGGCGAGCCCGTCCAGGTCAGCGGGGGACTTGACGGCGTGCGTCGGTACCCCCCGAAGTTCGCGTTTGGCAATCCCCGTCAGGGCCCCGGCAGGCGGGAACTCGACGAGCGCCGTCACATTCTGTTGACGCATGGTCTCGGTGCATAGATCCCAACGCACCGGCTTGGTCATTTGACCGACCAACTTGGCCATCGCGTCCGCTGCCGAGGCAACTGCTTGACCATCGGCGTTCGACAAGAGCGTCGTTGTCGGCTCGGACGTTGTTACACCCTCGGCGGCGGCCGCGTACCCCTCGGCGGCGGTCGACATGAAGTGCGTGTGGAACGCGCCTGCGGTCGCGAGCTTGCGCACCCGCGCCTTCTCCGGCGGATCCTCGGCGAGCTTGTCCAGGGCCGCGATGCTGCCCGCGGCCACGATCTGACCGGCCGCGTTACGGTTGGCGGGCACCAGATCGAGCGCCTCAAGACGGGCCAGCACCTCGGCCTCGTCACCGCCGAGCACCGCAGCCATCCCGGTGGGCTCCAGTGCACAGGCCTTGGCCATTTCGGCGCCGCGGGTCGCGGCCAGCTTGACTGCGTCGTCCGCGGAGATCACGCCTGCGATCGCGTATGCCGCGATCTCACCGACCGAGTGGCCTGCGACCACGGTCTGCTTGCCGTCCAGGAGACCGCGCCGGGTCAGTTCCTCGTGGGCGAGCAGGGTGGCCGCCACGACCAGTGGCTGCGTGACGGCGGTATCGGTGATTTCCTCAGCGGTGGCGGTGGTTCCCAGCGTCGCGAGGTCCAAGCCGACGATCGCCGACCACGCTGCGACGCGGTCAGCGGCACCCGACAGCTCGAGCCACGGGGCGAGCATGCCGGGAGTTTGAGAGCCCTGTCCGGGCGCAAGCAACGCAAGCACTCTCTAAGAGAACACTGTGAAACCGCATTTGCGCGGTGTAAGAGATTATGAACCTCGTCTTAGGTTTTTGTAGGTACTCCACAAAAGCGCATGTGATGCGACGCTATCGATACCGGTCCGCGACCTTATTAGCACCCGTGATCTTGACCTAGGCCGACGAAGTGACCTCTGTCACCTGGCTAGCGGCGGCGTTTCGCGTGCTGGCTACGTGCGTTTGCCGACTCAGTCGGCCGAGGCTGGACGCGACCCGCAGGACATAGGCGTCCCGCGGGACCGTCGGATCGCGACCCGTGAAGTCCGCGATCCGTTTGAGCCGGTAGCGCACGGTATTTGGATGAACGAACAATTTGCGCGCGCACGCCTCGATGGCGCCGCCCGAGTCCAGATAAGCGTCGAGGGTCTCGGCCAGCGCCGGACCCGCGTCTGCCAAGGGCCGCATGACCTCAGCTTCCAGCGCGGCGACCGCGGAGATGTCGCCCAGCAGTGCTCGTTCGGGCAGTAGCTCGCGGGCCGCGACCGGTCGCGGTGCGCCGGTCCAGCCGGCGACGGCGTTCATACCGGCGATCGCCTCGGTGGCGCTGCGATGCGCGGCTGCCAATGTGGTGGCGGTCGGGCCGATCACCACGGGGCCGTCGGCGAAGACCTTCATCAGGTCGGTGAGAAAGCGGTCGGTCGCGGACAGTCCGCCCGACACGATCGCGACCAGCCAGGTGCCGTGCACGTCGGACAGCGCGGCGCGGCCGTGGCGGCCGGCGACATCGTGCACGTCGTCCCCGACGAAGTCGTTCCGGTCCGGATGTGGCAGACCGACGATCACGGTGGCCGGGGCGGTCGCGTCCCATTTCAATGCCGCGGCCTGCGACTGCAACTCCGGTCCGGTGTCGCCGCGTACGACCGCGTCGATGACATTGGCCTCCATCCGGGTGTCCCACGCGCCGCGCGCTTCGGCCTGGTCGGCGTAGACGGTGGCGGCGGCGAACGCGAGATCCCGGCTGTAGCGCAGAATTCCGGCCGTCAGCGCGGTCAACTGTTCGTCGGAGCGGGCCAAGAGCGGCACCACCTCCTCGCAGTACTCCATGGTGACGCGAACCATCTCGACCGACTGCCGGAGCGCGATCTTGCGACGGAGATCCTGTGGGACGACCTCGAACGCCTCGGCGGTGTAGCCGACATTGCTCTGCGGATTTCGCATCCACTCGACGAAGTTGACCACCGCGGCCTGCACGACCAACTGCACGCTGGCCCGCTGCGAGGCCTCGAGATCGGCGAAGAACGGCAGCCGTTGCTCGAGGGCGCGCACTGCCTCGGTGGCCAGTCGGCCCGAGTACTGCTTCAGCCGCCGCAGCACCACGTCCGGCACTGTTTCGAGCACCTCGACCGTGGACTTCGGCGGAACGTACCGATTGTCGGGCATCTATAAAGACTACGCCATGCTTCTGGAGGAATCCTCCAAGAAGGGCGGTCAGGCGACGCCGGGATCCGATGTCTGTTCGGGCGCGGCCAGGACATCGTCGATCTGGTACTTGTTCGCCGCATCGACGGCGACCGACTGATCGATGTTGCCGTCGCGCGCCAGCCCCTCGAGCACCGCGACCGCAATCGACTCGGCATCGGTGTTGTAGTAGCGCCGAGCCGCAGGCCGGGTGTCGGAGAAGCCGAAGCCGTCGGTGCCCAGCGTGACGTAGGTGCCGGGCACCCACGGCCGGATCTGCTCGGGAACCGCGCGCATCCAGTCCGACACCGCGATGACCGGTCCGACCGCGTCGGCCAGGGCCGTCGTGACGAACGGCGTGCCGGCTTCCCGGTCGGGGTGGCGCAGCCGCTGCTTCTCGATCGCCACGCCGTCGCGATTGAGCTCGTTCCAACTCGTCACCGACCACACATCGGCGGCGACGTCCCATTCGTCGCTCAACAACTGCGCAGCGCGCAACGCTTCGGGCATCGCGACACCGGACGCCAGGATCTGAGCGGCGTGTGACCTCTTCTCCGGCGCGGGCCGATAGCGGTAGATGCCGCGCAGCAGCGCGTCGACGTCGACCCCTTCCGGCTCGGCCGGCTGTACATACGGCTCGTTGTAGATCGTGATGTAGAAGTACACGTTCTCCGGGTCCTCGCCGTACATCCGCGCGAGGCCGCTCTCCACGATGTAGGCGATTTCGTAGGCGAACGCCGGGTCGTAGGCCACCACGGCCGGATTGGTGGCGGCGAGCAGCAAAGAATGCCCGTCGGCGTGCTGCAGGCCCTCGCCGACGAGGGTGGTGCGCCCCGCGGTGGCGCCGAGCACGAAACCGCGCGCCATCTGGTCGGCCGCAGCCCATAAGCTGTCGCCGGTGCGCTGGAAGCCGAACATCGAGTAGAAGATGTACAGGGGGATCATCGGCTCGTTGTGGGTGGCATACGAGGTGCCCACCGCGGTGAACGACGCCGTCGAACCTGCCTCGTTGATGCCCTCGTGCAGGATCTGGCCGATCTCACTTTCCTTGTACGCCAACATCAATTCGGCGTCCACGGCCGTGTACAGCTGGCCGTTGCGGTTGTAGATCTTCAGGCTCGGGAACCACGAGTCCATGCCGAACGTGCGTGCCTCGTCGGGGATGATCGGAACGATGCGCTTCCCGATCTCCTTGTCGCGCAACAGTTCCTTGAACGTCCGCACTGTCGCCATGGTGGTGGCGACCTCCTGGTTACCCGAGCCCTTCTTCAGCGCCTTGTAGGTGTCGCGCGGAGGAAGGGGCAGCACCTTGGCGTGGGTGCGTCGCTCGGGCAGGAAGCCGCCCAATGCCCGTCGCCGCTCCAGCATGTAGCGGATCTCGGGCGCCTCCGGGCCGGGGTGGTAGTACGGCGGGAGGTAGGGATTCTCTTCAAGCTGTTCGTCGCTGACCGGAATGCGTTGTGCATCACGGAAATACTTGAGGTCGGCCAGTGCGAGCTTCTTCATTTGGTGCGTGGCGTTGCGGCCCTGGAAGTGCGCGCCCAGCGAGTAACCCTTGATGGTCTTGGCCAGGATGACGGTCGGCTGGCCCTTGTGATCCATCGCTGCGCGGTAGGCGGCGTACACCTTGCGGTAATCGTGGCCGCCGCGCTTGAGGTTCCAGATCTCGGCGTCCGACATCTTCTCGACGAGCTGCTTGGTGCGCGGGTCGCGGCCGAAGAAGTGGTCGCGAACGTAGGCGCCGTCGTTGGCCTTATAGGTCTGGTAGTCACCGTCGGGCGTCGTGTTCATCAGGTTCACCAGCGCGCCGTCGCGGTCGGCGTGCAGCAGGGTGTCCCATTCTCGGCCCCACACGACCTTGATGACGTTCCAGCCGGCGCCGCGGAAGAACGACTCCAGCTCCTGGATGATCTTGCCGTTGCCGCGCACCGGGCCGTCGAGGCGCTGCAGGTTGCAGTTGATGACGAATGTCAGGTTGTCGAGACCCTCGTTGGCCGCGACCTGGATCAGGCCGCGGGATTCGGGCTCGTCCATCTCGCCGTCGCCGAGGAACGCCCACACGTGCTGGTCGGAGGTGTCCTTGATGCCGCGGTCGTCCAGGTAGTGGTTGAAGCGGGCCTGGTAGATCGCGTTCATCGGGCCAAGGCCCATCGACACCGTCGGGAATTCCCAGAAGTCCGGCATCAGGCGCGGATGTGGGTACGACGGCAGCCCGCCGCCGGGGTGGCTGTGCTCCTGTCGGAAGCCGTCGAGGTCATCGGCGGTCAGCCGGCCCTCGAGGAACGCGCGCGCGTAGATACCCGGCGAGGCGTGGCCCTGGATGAAGATCTGGTCGCCGCCGCCGGGGTGTGCCTTGCCGCGGAAGAAGTGGTTGAACCCGACCTCGTAGAGCGCCGCGGAGGATGCGTATGTCGAGATGTGCCCTCCGACACCGACTCCCGGTCGCTGCGCACGGTGCACCATGATCGCGGCGTTCCAGCGGATCCAGGCCCGGTAGCGGCGTTCGACGTCCTCGTCGCCGGGGAACCACGGCTCCAGTTCGGTCGGGATGGTGTTGACGTAGTCGGTGGACGTCAGCGCAGGGATGGCCACCCGCTGTTCGCCCGCGCGCTCCAGCAACCGCAGCATCAGGTAGCGGGCGCGGGCGGGCCCGGACCGCTCGAGCAGCTTGTCGAACGACTCCAGCCACTCGCCGGTCTCTTCGGTGTCGATGTCGGGCAGATACGACGCGACACCTTCACGGATCACCCGAACGCGGTCGGGTTCGGCTGCACTGCTGGAGTTTTGGGCCAGGTCCTGGCGCGCGAACTCGGTGGTCAACTTCCGCTCCTTGTTAGGCGGTATACGTGCTGCGGTGGTCGGCGCGGATGTTTTCCGCACCTCTCACCTGTGGTCACTTTGCACCCTTGTGTGCTCGGTCTCTCCATCCTTCTCCAATCCTGCACGAGATGCACCGGTGGGGGTACGGGACTGGAATGAACCCGCGGTCGCGAATCGGACCCGGTAACCTCTGCAGACCGTGGTGACCGGTTGGCTGTTTCCGAGACGCCTGCGGATCGCCGCTCTCGCGGTCGGCAGTGCCGCTTCCGCGGCGATGATCGTCGTGGGCTGTAGCAGTGTCACCCAGGGCACCGCGTCGGTCGATACCGCGGATGCACCCGTGTATCGGGCATCGGTGTCGGCGTCGATCGCGGAGTCCGCCGCCAGCTCAAGTGCCCGCGAGTCCGAGCGGCAGGCATCGCTCACCCAGGAGGCGGTGCATACGTCGTGTGAGTCGCTGAGCACCAGCAGTGTGGACGCGATCGCCGCGGTGAACGCCTACGTCGACGCCTTCAACCAGAGCACCGCCGACGCCGACGCGAAGGCGCGCCCGGCGATCGACGCTCTCAATCACAGCGCCGACCTGGTCGCCCGGAGCGTGTCCGATCCGCTGCCGCCGGACCTGAAGGACTCGATGAACACCTGGGTCGACGCCGCAAGGGGCGTGGCAGTGGCGATTGAGGGCAATTACGGCCCCGAAGAATTCAATGCCGCGATCACCAAGCTCAACGATGCGAAGACCACCGCGCTGAACCGCTGTGATGCGGCATATTGATTTAGTTCGGCACAACCTGGCCTCCGGTGAGTCGCTAGTGGACCCCGGCGTGCGACGATAGGGCCGGACGCACATCGCGCCAGCTGGCTGAAGGAGGACCGACGGTGGTCGCGGCGGAGGACGCCTCGAACTACGCCCAAAGACTGGGCATCCAAAAAGATCAGGTTGTGCAGGAGTTGGGCTGGGACGAGGACGTCGACGACGACATCCGGGCCGACATCGAGGACGCGTGCGGTGGTGAGCTGCTCGACGAAGACGCCGACGAAGTGATCGACGTGGTGCTGCTGTGGTGGCGCGATGACGACGGCGACCTCGTCGATCGTCTGATGGACGCCATCACCCCCCTGGCCGACGACGGCGTCATCTGGGTCGTCACCCCCAAGACGGGTAAGCCCGGACACGTGCAGCCGGCTGAGATCGCCGAGTCGGCGCCGACGGCCGGGCTGATGCAGACTTCATCGGCCAACCTCGGTGGCTGGATCGCCAGCCGGTTGGTGCAGCCGAAGTCAAAGGCGGCAGGTAGGCATTGATCGACGTCGGAACCGAGGCGCCGGACTTCACGCTCAAGGACCAGAACGGCCAGCCGGTCACCCTGAGCGACTTCCGCGGAGCCAAAGATGTATTGCTGGTGTTCTTCCCGTTGGCGTTCACGGGGATCTGTCAGGGCGAGCTCGACGAGATCCGTGACCATCTGGGGAATTACGAGAACGACGACACCGCGACGTTGGCCATTTCGGTCGGCCCGCCGCCGACTCACAAGGTCTGGGCGACCGAAAGCGGCTTCCTGTTTCCGGTCCTGTCGGACTTCTGGCCGCATGGCGCGGTGGCGCAGGCCTATGGCGTGTTCAACCACGACGCCGGCTTCGCCAATCGGGGGACCTTCGTCGTGGATCGCGCCGGCATCGTCCGGTTCGCGGAGATGAAGCAGCCGGGGGAGCCGCGCGATCAGGCGGCGTGGACGGATGCCTTGGCGGCGCTTCGGTCGGATTGACGGATTTCGTGTCTGACCTCGTCGGCGTGTAATTTGCCCTGACGAGGGCGCGTAGCTCAGTGGTAGAGCTCTGGTTTTACACACCAGCGGTCGGCGGTTCGATACCGTCCGCGCCCACCGATGTTCGCCCAGTTCAAACGGGGTTATCCATCCCGACCGGCGACCCCCGCTGTGCCAAGAATGTGCCAACCGAATCCGGGCGGGCTCGCGGCAACCGGCGTAGATCATCTGCACTCGCTGGTCCACCCAGAGGCGCGAGATGGGGTACTCCTGCTTGTATCCGTAACCTCCGTGCAGCTGCAGACAATCGTCAAGAACGTGCATGGCGCGTTCGGTGGTCCACCACTTGGCCATTGCGACGGTCTGGACGTCCAATCGTCCCTCGAGGTGTAGGCCGATGCAGTGGTCGAGGAACACTCGTGCGATGCGGGCTCCGGTAGCGACTTCGGCGAGCTTGAATTTCGTGTTCTGAAATCCGAATATGTTCAACTCCTCGTCTGGCGACGATTCCTCGACTCGTCACTTCTGGCGGGCTGCGCGACTGCATATCGCGTGCGCCGCGGTTGGCAGACCCTTCAGATCGATCTCGATAAAGGTCACTCTTCTGACATTTGGTAGCACCTTGTTCCGGAACCCGACAGGAAAACCCCCGCCGAACGAAGGGCCGCTCGCGCCTCCGGCAAGACCCGAAACATGGCCTGAAATACGTGGATTTGGCCGCGCCATACCTGTAACTTCACGGATGACTCGAACAATTGCATGCGGTCAGCGAACCGTCGTGCGTCATCGAGCAACATCTCCCGCCCGCCGACCTGGATCAGCGTCGGCGGCATATCACGGAGATCCGCGTCGAGCACACTGATGCGCGGATCCGTGGGATCGGCACAACCCACATAGAGCCCGAGGCTGCGCGCGGCCGACAAGGCCGACGCGAACGGGTCGCGGCGCCGCAGATCGCGTGCGAGAGCGAGTTGGCACGTCAAATCCAGCACCGGCGACATCAGCAACATCGCGTCGGGCGCAGGTAACCCATGTGTGTGCGCGCCCAGTGCGGTAGCCACGGCCAGTTGGCCGCCGCCAGAGTCGCCCGCCACCGCCACCGAGCCGCCTCGCGGCCCGCCGGGGCGATCACAGGTCAACCACCTGTAGGCGTTGAGCGCATCGTCGGCAGCGGCCGGATAGGGATGTCGCGGCGCCAGCCGGTACTGGACCGCAAACACCGGGCGACCCGATGCGGCGCTTAGCTCGCCCAGGAGCCCGCGGTGGGTCCTTGGCGAGCACATCGCGAACGCACCACCGTGGATGTAAAGAATGGGCGGACAATCCTTGTCCACGCCGGGACCGAGGATCCAGTCGCCCCGCACCCAATTTCCGTCGAACGGCTGATCGACCCGCGCGACTTGCACTCCGCGCCGCGGTCCGGATCCGACGAGGGCGGCCCGCAATACTGCGTCCATGATCGACAGGCCGGCTTGATTCGGTGGTAGCACCTGGGTCAGTGGACGAAACAGACTGCGTGCTGCGAGGGCAACGAGAATGCTCGCGAAGCTCGGCTTGCCATGGGGGTCCGATTTCAACGCTGTGTACCCGCCCTCTCTTGGGAGCATGAACTCGCGTGCTTCGGATTACCTAGGCATCTGCGTTGTCGATGCCGTACCCGATGCTGCCTTGTCACGGCGCCTAGCCGTGCGCGTGGTCGCCGCAGGCGCATAAAAGTCATGGGCAGCACTGCTTTTCGCGGGGCTCGCAAGTCGGGAGGTGTTCGGTGTCATCACATAGTCGTCGGTCTGCACGCGCGCCAGTTGCCTGACGAACTGGCTGGCGAAGCCCGGATACATGGTCCCGTTGTAGCCGTCCCCGGTGAGGTACCAGCTCTTACAGCCGGAGTTCCACGTGGTGCCTGCAAGCCGGCGCTGGAGTTGGCCGTGGTAGCGGTTCTGTCGGTCCCCTTTGACGTCGAAGGTCTGCAAACCACGGTCGATGATCACGCCGATGGCATCGACGATGTAACGGATTTCGGCTTCCATGTACACCAACGCAGAATTGTGCCCCGGACCCGAATTCGGCCCAAAGGTGAAGAAAAGATTGGGGTACCCCGAGACGCTGACGCTCTTGTAAGCGTAGGCGCCTTCAGACCATTCGTCCGCCAGCTTTCGACCGTTCAGACCCGAGATCGGAAAGGGTGTCCCGGCCTTGCAGACGTCGAAACCGGTGGCGAACACGATGCAGTCGACCTCGTGCTCGATGCCATCCGCGGTGCGGATGCCGTTGGGCGAGATGGTCGCGATCGGCCACGAGACGAGTTTGCAATTGTCGCGTTGCAGAGCCGGGTAGTAGTCGCTGGTCATCAGCATGCGTTTACAGCCCGGCCGGAAGTCTGGCGTCAGTTGTCGCCGCATCCACGGATCCCTGACCTGGCGACGTAGATTCGCCTTCGCCAACCACGAGATGATGGTCGTGGCCGGGGTATCCCACACCATGCCGACGGCCGTGACTTCGTGCGCCCAGAACCACGCCTCCCGAGCGGCACTCTGCAGAATCGCAAGCCGACCGAAAGCCGCCTTAGCGACATTCGGGTGGGGAAAATCGGGGCGGGGAAGCACCCAACCGGGGGTGCGCTGGAATACTTTCACCGAACGCGCGGTCTTGACCAATTCCGGAATGATCTGCACCGCGCTGGCTCCGGTACCGATGACCGCGACACGTTTGTCGCTCATGTCGTAGTCGTGATCCCAACGTGCGCTGTGAATCTTATGGCCGAGGTAGCTATCCAGTCCTCGGATGTCGGGGAAATTGGCATTGGCGAGTGGTCCACTCGCCAATACCACCGTGCGCGCCCGGTAGCTCGGCCCACCGTCGGTCTGAGCCAGCCATGTCCCGCTGTCTTCGTCGAACGCCAGTCCCGTCACGTTGACGTGGAAACGAATGAACCGCGACAGGCCGTGCTTGTCGACCATGCCTTTGATGTAGTCCAGAATTTCGCTGCTCCCCGAATAGGAACGCGACCAGTTCGGATATTGTTCGAAGGAATACGAATACAGCAGTGAGGGAATGTCGCAGGCGGCACCGGGATAGGTGTTGTCGCGCCAAGTCCCCCCCACCTCGGCGGCACGCTCCAAGATTACGAAATCCTCGATGCCCCGCTTGAGCAGTTGAATCGCCGTGCCAAGTCCGGCGAATCCGGCTCCGACGATCAGAACAGTGGTCGTGTCGCTCACTTGGCCACCGGTTCGTAGGTCAGCTCATCAGTCCATGACGGCGTCTTACCGAGCACTTGAGTGGGGAAGTAGTCGATTACCGTGCCGAGTCGTTGCGAGATGAACTGCAGCGGTTGGGCGTGGTTGATCGTGGCAGACATGTGCGCCTTGAGGATGTGATAGCCGGGAACACGGCGGGTGTGTTCACTGCGATCGCCGACGTTCGAGTAGCGGATGACCGCGTTGTACAGCTTGTCCTCGGACAGGCCCCAGGCGTTCAAGTTCATCAGCATTCGCGTCAGCAGCGGAACGTAGAGCAACGCACCGGTGAGAATTCGTGGGTCCACGAGAGATGCAGCGGTCTGAATCGCGTGCACCCTCATCGGACTGGCCCCCAAGTCGTTCAGCACCTGAAAGCCCACCGCAAGGTGGCGCGATTCGTCGCTATTGACTTTGGCGAACACTTGACCGCATACGGGGTCTGCCACCTCGTCCAGCAGAAACTTGAGCAGCGCCCCATCCAGAGCGGTTTCCAAGGCCGGTATGGCGGCTCCGATCACCGTCAGCGGGAGCGCTTCGGCGTATCGATCGAGCCATTCGATGACCAGCCGGATGTTCTTGTTCGGCACGGGCTTCTCGCCCTCTTCGAGCATCCCCCAGCGATGCATCAGCGCCAGTTCTGCGTTGGCGTGCCGCTGCTCCTCGGCGTGGAAATACCGGTATATCTCTCCCAGCGCCTCGAAGGGCGCTTTGGGGGCCATCGCCGCGAAAGCGCGGGCACCGACATGCTCGATCCACACCACGTCGGCCATGAACTGTTTCAGGCTGGGCCGTTGCTCGTCGGTGATTAACTCGGCACCGGGTGCGTCCCAGTCGATGTCGGCCAGCGCCCACTGGCGGTCTTTGATCGTCTGCAGCATGTCGCTGTATTCGAAAGCCATGTCCTCACCTTCCGTTGACCACTCGTCTTGGTTGTTCGTGGGTATCAAAGCCCTACCCGCTGGGCGAGTCCCATTGCGCGCGTGAAAGTCGCCGGCACGAGTCTCTTCACCCGCCAGAGGACTTTGGCGTCGATTTGCGGCAGGACGTACAGCTGGCCGCGGTCGTGTGCATCCAGGGTGGTTCGTGCCACATACTCCGGCGACACGCCGGTCCACGTCATCAGGTTCGCGGCGAGCGCGGCCGCCGATTCCTCGATGCGCGGATTGTCGACGATGTTCGTCTTGACGAAGGTGGGGCACAGGACCGTCACGGTGACGCCGGTTCCGCTCAGCTCGGCTGCCAACGTTTCCGACAACGCCAGCACGCCCGCTTTGCTCACGTTGTAGGCCGCCATGCGCGGGGCCGAGCCGAAGCTTGCCGCCGACGCGACGTTGATGAGCCCTCCAAATCCACGTTCGCGAAGCCGCGGCACGAAGACTTCGCAGCCGTGGATGGCTCCCCATAGATTGACCGACAACGTCGCACACCAATCGCTCGTGGACGTTGCACCGATCATGTTGCCTCCGACGCCGATGCCCGCATTGTTGATGACCAGTCCCGCAGCGCCGCCGAACCAGTTCTCCGCCGACTCGGCGAGTTCGCGAACCTGGCTTTCGTCCGAGACGTCGCAAACGACACCACGGGCAAGGCCACCAAGCTCGGATATCAGATCCGCGGTCTCCTTGGCACGAACACCATCGATATCGGCACACACCACGCGCCCGCCCCGGCGCGCGAGCTCAACGGCAAAAGCGCGGCCAATACCACTGCCTGCGCCGGTGACGACTGCGTCGGCACGATGGCTGCGGCGGACGGGACTGCCGAACAGCGGGAGCCTCATCGGAGGACTCGAAGTCCGAGCGTTCTGATCGTCCATCGCTGGAGTCCCGCGAAAGCAATTGGTGGCATAAGCCACCATTGTGGGCGCATGCCACCAGATTCATACGACCTACCCTGGTTTGTCAAGATGGAGAAGTGCGGACGCGGGTGAAGAGATGGGGCGGGCGTACCGGTGCTGAACGCCGGGCGGAGCGCCGCCAGCGCCTGATTGGTGCCGCGACCGAAATCTGGAGTGAAAGCGGTTGGGCCGCAGTCACAATGAGAGGAGTGTGCGCCAAAACCGGCCTGAACGACCGCTACTTTTACGAAGACTTCAAGACCCGCGACGAGTTACTGGTTGCCGCATGGGACGGGGTGCGCAACGAGATGCTCGGTGAGGTTTCCGCGACCCTGGCAGAACGCATCGGGCAGCCGCCGATGGAGACCATTCGCGTGACCATCGCCGCGGTGGTCGACCGGATCGCAGAGGATCCGGGTAGGGCGAAGATCTTACTGGCTCAACATGTGGGCAGTTCCCCGCTTCAGGATCGGCGCGCTGTCGCACTGCAGGAGGCGACACACCTGGTGATCGCAGCCAGTGAACCTCACCTGAGACCGGATGCGGATGAAACCGCCCTTCGGATGGACACCTTGGTTGCTGTCGGCGGCTTCGTTGAGTTGATCACTGCCTGGCACGCGGGTCTACTTGACGTCAACCAGGAGGAGATCGTCGAACACACCAGCCGGCTTGCCGAAACCCTGGCCGAACGATATCTGGTCGACGACGCTGGCCTCTGATGATGTACAGCGGCGTTACCGTGCTGATTCCGGATGTGATAACGGGGCGCACCACCTCAAGATCGCGAAGCGGGGCCCCGATCGGCAAAAAGCTGCCTCTAAGATTGGGCTTCGGTTGTGGCCGAGTCGTCCCTGTTCTGCAGCAGCACGTAACTGGCGAGGCTGCCCAGGAAACCCGCGCAGTGCTGAACGAGTTCATCGGTGGTGAACTCCAGTTCTCCGTCGAGCCAGCGGCGCAAGACTTCGAACAATCCCCCCACGCCTAAGGTTGAAGCCAAATGGGCAACGCCCACTGCAGAGTCGGCGATGTCGAGGTGAAGTCTGGCCTCACGCAATACGAGGTCAGTGAAACCGGCCATCAGTTCGCTGCGTAGCTCCCGGAGCAGCGGCTCGGTTGCAGATTCCACGAACAAGATCCGACCCAGCCGAGGATCGTTGTCGATCATGCCGACCAGCCCGCGGATCGGAGCGTACGCCAGCACCTCGGGTGGGGCGCCGGCATCGGGAATCGCATCGACTATCACCTCCTGGAAGGTGGCATAGAGCTGCTGGTAGACAGCACGCAGGAGCGCGTCTCTGCCGGAGAAATGCTGATAGAAGTAGCGTGACGTGACACCTGACTCGGCGCAGACGGCAGTCACAGTGGCGGCGGCCACGCCGTGCGTGCCGATCAACTCCATCGCGGCCTCGATGAGACGTGTGCGCCTGTTCCGGTGGCGCTCCTCGGCGGACATCCCGCTATACACCCGCGCCGATCCCACCTGCATAGCTTGCCATCGAATTCTGACAAGGCGTAAAGTCAGATTATCGGGTTGCCAGGAGACAGGAGAACAACATGAGCGACGAGTCGCCCACACGACCCACCACGCGGGTCGTCCCGAAGCCCCGCCGAGTCCGATTCGACATGCCTGCAGGGACCACTAGGCAGCACTTCGTCGATGGCGACTTGGTGATGAGTCACTTCGTCTCTACCTTGTCGGCCACGTTCCCCGAAGGCGAAGACTTCTTTATCCGGTCAGTCCGCGAGTACCGGGACCACATCAGCGACGCTGACTTGAAGGAGGCGGTCAAGGGATTCATCGCACAGGAGGCGACCCACCGGCACCAGCATCGGCTGCTCAACGATCGGCTGCAAGCGATGGGCTATCCGACCGATGCGATCGATCGGCACGTCAAGAAGTTGGTTGACCGGCTTGAGAAGCGATTTTCTCCGAAGATGCGCCTGGCCGTGACGGCCGCCCTGGAGCACTACACGGCGACGTTCGCCGAAATCATTCTCACCAGCGACGAAGCTCAAGAACTGATCGGCGACACCGAAGTGCGGCCGATTCTGCTCTGGCACGCACTGGAAGAATGCGAGCACAAGGCCGTCGCTTTCGATGTCTTCCAGACCGTCGGTGGAAGCGAACGCACCAGGGTCTGGGGAATGCGGATCGCCAGCCTTCTCTTGTTCAGCGAGTTGTTCATCCAGACCACCCGCTCGCTGGCCGGTGACCGTGCCGCCTACAACCCGGTGCGGTTGCTGCGCAGCCTTCGAGCCTTCCGTCATAACCCGCTGTTCAGCCCGGCGGCTATTGAGCGCTTCCGTTCCTACACCCTCGCCGGATTCCATCCCGATGACTGGGACAGCGCAGAAATCCTCGAACGCTGGACCAGGGAACTCTTTGACGCCGACGGTGCCGAACGACTCCGAAGTAACGTCTAACTCGACCAGAGCCTGTTGCGGTCAAGTCGGCCTGAAGCGGTTACCAAGTTATCGGACTTCGCAATGACGCAGGTAAAGTCCGTTCGTAGGAGATGGGATGGCCAGCGTCGGTATTAGTTCGAGTACTCTGGGTTCTACGTGACGAATTGCCATGCGCCTCGGCCACATCAACGCGGTAACGCATTTCCCGATGCGGTTGGAAGCGCACCTCGGGCCTTCCCGGCAGCGGCCGTTGACACGGCGGTCTTCCAGGCGAACCTGGACACGAGTGGGTGCCGTGTCACTGGGCGCGCATGTCTTCTAAGAACTCCTTTCGGGAGTCGCGATGCCGTTCGCGTCGGTGATCGGTCCCGTGCCGGCAGCGATGGGTTGGGGCACGAGCACCGCAGTAGTTCTTCGCATGGCGCGACGTGCCGATAAGCGTCACGAGGCTGGCTTCGGTGTTGTCAACGGTCTGTTCCTGACGGCCGTGTTGGCTCACTTCATCTACTGGCCGAAGCGCTGGACACTTGGTGTCCCGCACTCGACCGAGTGCGAGGGACTGCGGGCTACAATCCTGTTGCCCTACAACGGCATCCTGTACATCTCGGCACTCAGTGCTGAGGCCGGATTGCTGGAGAACGGCCTTCGACTGCAGCGGATGGAGTGCCGCGGGCTCCGTATTGAGGCCCGACGAAATCCTCGATGGTGGAACCGCCGGCTGCAGACCCCGGGGCCCGACCGTTCGACATCGTCAGCGTATTGACCTCTGGCTGCTGATGGCAGAGATGTAGGCTCGCGGGATTGCATCGGCGCGGTAGGCACACCTCAATTCACCATCGCTCGACAAAGTTCGGCATGGCCTCGCTCGCGGTGAGCTGCGGTGCCTTCACAACTGGCACATTGACGTCATGAAACCAGCGAAACCTGCTTGGGCGACTTAGAGAGCCAACCACCGTTCAACTAAACGGGGTTCAGTCCACGGAGGGTCGAACTCCGTCAGGGGGCCATGCCTCGATGCCGTCTTCGAGCGGCACTTGCAAGGACCGCAGCAGCGCTGAGAACAACCGCCAATTGCCGATCGCGGCGACGAGCTCGACGAGGATGGCCGGGTCCCCGTGCAACGCACGGTGACACGCAGCCCATGTTTGATCCGAGATTGTGCCGTCCTGCAGTGTCTCGTCCGTCGCCGCGAGTACCGCTCGCTCGGCTTCGCCGAAGTGGCTGGTGTTTCGCCAGTCTCGCACCGCGAGCAGGTCGCGTTCGGTCACATCGAGCAAGCGGGCGATCCTCCAGTGCTGCGTCCATTCATAGACCGACCCGGTGACCCAGCCGATCCGCATGATGATCAGCTCCCTCAAACGCTCATCCAGCGCGCCGTTCCACAGCAATGCCTCCAGCAGTCCGTGCAATGCGACGGCCACACCGGGCTGATGAAGCGCGATTCTGAAAACCGACAGCTCGGCCATGGCGACCGGGATTCCGCATTGAGCGGCGCGCTCGCGGGCATCTATCAGGTCGAGCATCTCAACCCGGTTTCGGTTGCTCACGGTGTATCCTTCCGGCGGCGCTGTCAGGCGATCGGTACAAAGACGTTGTGCAGCGCGGGAATCCGCTCCTGCTCAGCGCCGGCCAGGACGTCGAGCAGCTGCGGCAGGCCCGCGAAACCGGTAATCTCGCGCGACAATTCACCGAAAGGCCAACGCCCCGAGACCAATAACGTGAGGGCGCTCTGGTAGGCGGGGTAATCGACACCTAACGAGCCGAAAATGCGTAATTCCTTGAAGACGAGTAGGTCTGGCTCGAAGCCGGGCGCTCCTCCGCCGCCGCGGGTGCCGGCGACCACCACGCGTCCGCCGGACTGCGCAAGTGCGACGGCGTCCGCGAACGCGGCTGGCGCCTTCGCGGTGACGTCGACGACGACGTCTGCGAGCCGGCCGGTCGCCTGTTGCAGGGCCTGTGCCGGGTCGTCTTGGGTAACGTCGATGGTCAGGTCCACGCCGAACTTGCGGGCCGCGGCTAGCCGAGGTCGATCGCGAGGGCCGAGACCGGTCATCGCGACAAACGCCGCTCCGGCCTCCTTGGCTGCTACGGCCGCACAGATCCCGCGGATGCCCGGTCCGAGGACCGCGACGATGTCCTCGGGCCCGGTCTCGGGCAGCAGGGCAGCCCATTTGATCCCTGCGCCAAGCGGGTTGAACAACGTCGCCACGACTGGGTCGAGTCCGGCCGGGACCGGCAACAGCATGGAATCGAAGGGGAGATGCAGATGCGTTGCGTAGCCTCCCCACAGGCTGGGCGCGATGTTCACGTCGATGAAGCCGAACATGGTGGCCAGTCCGTTGCGCGAGCATCTGCGATACACACCGCGGCGGCAATTCTGGCACTGCCGGCACGATCGGAACACCTCGACGGCGACTCGCTGACCCGCCGACACGCCCCAACGCGCCCGTGCGGCGTCACCGACTTCATCGATGATGCCGACGATTTCGTGTCCGGGGATGAAGGCGAAGCTCGCCGGCAGGTGTCCGCTGAACTGTTCGTGGTCGGTTCCGCAGAGCCCGCACGCCTCGATCCGGAGGAGACCCGACTCGTCGTCGACGCGCGGGAGCGGAGGATGGCGCAGTTCGAGGGTGCGCGGATTGGTCAACACGAGCGCGTCGGCGTTCACGACAGTTCGAACTCGACGTGTCCGTCCGCCTGCCGCACGGCGACTTGGTGTCCGGCGCACATCTCTTGTGACATAGCCACCGCCACCTCGGCGTCGTCGCTGCGCGCCGCGACGCGTCGGCCGTCGGTCAAGCGCGCGAAAATGGGCACCCAGGAGGGGCCTTGCTCACGGTCGTGCACGACGGTGTAGCCATCTATGGTCGCCTTACCGGATGCGTCGGCGGGTGAAGCGACCGCGAGGGAGGTGCCGTCAATCGCAGACTGCGCCTGGGTCATGTCGGGCGTCTGCCATCCGGTTGGCGGTGGGGTCGACGACCACAAACCCAGCGAGTGCTTTGTGATGTACCAGCCCAGTCCGGACACGAGCCCCACGGCGTCCGGTTCGCTTCTGCAGCGTCGCACCATCTCGACAATCGAATGGCTGACATAGTTGTTTCCCGGCCCGCCGTGGTAGGGCAATCCGCCGGTCACCGTGAACCCGCGGGTATCCGCCGGGTCGAGATCCAAGGCGTCGATCGCCGCCTCGACCGCGGAAGGAAAGCAGGAGTAGAAATCAAACCATCTGATGTCGTCGATGTGAAGTCCACTGGCAGCCAACACGGCCTTGCCGGCGGCCCTTATTCCGGCGGAACGACCCAGATCGGGCCGCTGAACCGGGAAGTACACGTCGTTGCAGGTGGCCGACGACCACGGGAAGACCCAGCGATCCCGGGGGACGCCGAGGTCCGCGGCGACTTCGGCGGCCATGATGACGAACGCGGCAGCCATATCCACGGCGATGATGCTGTTGAGTAGCTTCGGATACGGCTCGCACACCATGCGGTTAGTCGGGGAGACCGTGCTGATCTCGTCTGCGCTGCGGGCACGGGGAAACCAGGCCTGCGAGGGATGTCGGGACGCTTCCAGCGTGAACGGAGCCATCAGGTTTCCCAGCCAGCGGCGCTGCTCGTCGAATGTGCGGCCGAATCGAGCCGCGATCGCGGATTCGAAGATCGGGTACACCTGGTGCGGCCACCGTAACCCGGCGCGCATCTCGGCTTCGCTCAGTCCGGGGCGTGTGTCACCAAGTGACTCGTCCCGTGCTGCAACGGGATCCGGCTCCAACAGCGCATCACCGGATGTGACTTTGCGGGCCGAGGCGCCGCTTTCCGCTCCGACGATCAGCACCGCGTCGCTGACACCGCGCCAAATCCCGCCGCCCAGCACCTCGACGAGGTACTGAGGCGTATTACCGCCGACCGGACAACTGATGCGACGGTTCGGCGTGAGCCCGGCCGCTTCGGCAATCCTCGACGCGGGATTGTCGCGCGGAATCATCAAGATTCCCGGCGTCGCCACCGTATCGATCCGATGCCCAAGCTTGACCCCCGCATCCTGCAGTGCTCGGCGCGCGGCCTCGCAAGCCAAATCGATGGAATCGACGATGCCTTCGCCACGGTGCGTTAACTCACCGACCCCGACGACAACCGGAGTACGTGGTGGGATGGCCAACGGTCAAGCCGAGCTCATCGTCGGCGCCTTCGATGCGACATGACTGCGATATTGTCACATCTGGCTTCCATGGGACAACCGCCCGTGTTCGGCACAGCGAGTCGGTTTGGCACGGCATACTTGCACCCGTGACGAAAAAATCGTTGCGATGGGGCGACGCGACTCCTGCACGAAGCCGCGATATGGCCCGCGACCGCCTACTCGATGCCGCCGAAACGTGCCTGCAGAGCAAGGGGCTGTCAGGCACCACGATGGAGGACATCGCCAGGCAGGCGGGCGTATCCCGCGCCACGGTCTATCGCTACTTCGCGAGTCGCGAATCCGTCCTATCCGGTGTCATCGTGCGCGCAGCGGAACGCTACCTGCACCGCATCAGCGGGCGGATCTCGGCGCACACCGACTTGGGCTCTGCAATATTGGATTTCGTCGCAGTGACGGTGCGCGCGGCCCGCCGCGAACCCATAATCGGAATACTGTTCGGCAGCGACGATGAACTCGCCGGCGTAGGACTGGCCAAGGGAACATCGGTGGCGCTGTTCGAACTCGTCGCCGAGTTCCTGCGACCCGTGTTCGCCGCCCGCTGGGATCAACTCGAAGCCGGTGTGTCGGTCGATGACGCCGCCGAATGGATCCTGCGCACCATTCTCAGCTTGCTGTCGGTTCGCGGCCCCCGGCACCGCAGCCCCGAAGGCCTCGATGCGTTTTTGCGCCGATTCCTGCTTCCACCTCTGCTGGCCAACAGCCAGCGTTGCGTCGATGCGACAACTGCGGAGTAGTGTCTCAACCATGGCATCGGTACCGGTGAACGAAACGAGGCGCTGACCATGGACTTCCCGCACTTCAACCAGGAAATTGCCGAGGAGTTCCAGAACGCGGCGGGAACCTCTGGAGGGCTGTCCAAGTACCTGGATTTCCGCCACACCGAGTTCGCCCCCGGGCGGCTGATTGTGGAAATGGATGCCCGGGCCGACTTGTTGACTCCCTTCGGCAATCTGCACGGCGGATGCCTGTCAGCGATGGTCGACCACTGCTTGGGCGTGGTGTTCTATCCGGTGATCCCTCCTGGATCATGGGTCGCCACAACCGAATTCAAACTGAACTTCCTGCAGCCCGTGTCCAGCGGTGTATGCGTTGCCGTCACCGAGATCATTGCGCTGGGTAAGCGCAGCGGTGTCGCCAGGATCGACATCACCAACGCCAGGCGCGTGGTATGCGCCGCGCAGGGAACAGTGACCGTCGTCGGCCAGAGGGCAGGCACCTCGTGATCAGCGCGGGAAACGAGAGTGCCGTCCGACGTGACCGTCGAGGCCACACCAAATGACCTCTACCTTCGAGCGAGTCCGCACCGAAGACGGAACCGCCCTTGCAGCCGATATCTACCGACACAAAACCGCCCGCGCAGTTGTCATACTGCTGCACGGTGGTGGGCAAAACCGCCACGCCTGGGCGACCACGGCGCGCCGCTTACACGCGCGCGGGTATACCGTCGTCGCCTATGACGCGCGTGGTCACGGCGACAGCGATTGGGACCCTGATGGTCGATACGATCTCGACCGACTCGCATCCGACCTGCTAGCCGTTCGCAGACATGTCAGCGATGACCGCCCGCCGGCTGTCGTCGGCGCATCCTTGGGCGGCATGACCGTGTTGGGAACGCATTTGGTGACGCCCGCCGATCTGTGGGGCGCCGTCGTCCTGGTCGACATCACTCCGCGAATGGAGTTTCACGGAGCACGCCGCGTCGTGTCTTTCATGGCTGCCCATCCCGACGGATTCAAAACGCTCGACGCCGCCGCGGACGTCATCGCCGAGTACAACCGCCATCGCGCTCGGCCCAAGAACTTGGACGGACTCCGCAAAGTGTTGCAGCAGCGCGATGACGGTCGGTGGATCTGGCGATGGGACCCAGCCTTCATCACATCCAACTTCGAGTTCCTGCAGGGCGACGCCGCAAACGGCGCCGAGCAGTTCGGCGCCGTAAGCGAATTGCTCATCGAAGGGGCCCGCCGCATGCGAGCACCAACGCTTCTGATCCGCGGCCTCCACTCTGACGTGACATCGCAGCAGTCGGTCGAGGAGTTCCTCGAAGTCGTACCCCACGCAGAGGCGGTCGACGTTTCCGGCACGGGCCACATGGTTGCGGGCGACGACAACGACGCCTTCACCGCGGCAGTCGCCGAATTTCTCGACCGCACGCTGCACAATTCGGCGGATTGAGCGTCGTTTCAGGGATTCGCGATGGCCGGGACCGGGCTACATCAGGTGTCAAGGCCTCGGGAACCACTTCCGTGAACGCATTCCACGGGGCGGGTTGCACATCCGCGGGTACGAAGGCATCGATGCCAATCGAAGGATACCGACAACGCCAGACCGGCAACGGCCAGACCGACGAAGATCGACTTCCACGTCCACACCTCCAGCAGTGAACAGAGCACAAGACGCCGAGCACGGCACTCGATGCGGCAACATCCCCAGATTCCCACAGCCCGGCCGCGTGAAACTCATCGCCGACCAAATCGCACATACGGTGTAGAGCGACTCACAACTCCTGGGCGAAGGCGTCGGGCTCCGCCTCGCAGTCGCGCATGAACGAGCCGTATCGGTTATGCAACTCGGTGACGATGTCGGTGAAGGGGAGGTCGTGGTACCAGCCGCGGTCATTGAGATACTCCATGTGTTTGCTTCCCTCACCGTCGTGGGCATGAAGAAGCGCATCGTTGTGGCCGTCGAAGCCGATCGGAGGTACACCGAATCGCGCGCAGAGTTCGGCGTTGAACGCCGGCGTCGCCTTCACCCAACGGTCGTTGAGTCGTAGTTCGCTGTATCCGTGGTAAACGAATAAGTCGGTGCCCCCCATCCGGGCACGCAACGTGGGGGTTTGCAGATGATTCCGCACATCTGCGAATCCCAGCCGGGCGGGAATGCCTGCCGCGCGAGCTGCCGCGGTCAGCAGCACCGCCTTCGGTACGCAATACGCCCTCGACGCTGTCGCTACATAGCTCGCCCGATAATGCTCGGGGTCGTCGTCTGTGCTGTAGGGGTCATACCAAATCCTGTCTCGCACCGCGGCGAAGATCAACCTCGCCTGCTGCATAGGATTACGTACGTGACCGACCGCGTTCTCGGTGAAGCTCTGCACATCGTCGTGCTGCCAATCCAGAAAATCCGTCGTCTCCAGGAAACTGGAATCGCTCGAAGTGTCACTCACAAAATGCCTTTCAGTGGGATTCGATGTCGATCTGGGCGGTGCTGACCGATCGACTGGCCGCTTCGAGGGCTTCGACGAGACGCATCTCGGCCTCTGGGATCGTCGCGGCGGCATCGGCCGCGGCTAGGCTCCTGCTTCGCAGCGATGTTCCGACATTCGTCGCGGGGCTTCAACGCATGGCGTGGCGTAAAGACCTGCCATCGACGAGGTTTGCTAACGGGCGGCGGGGGTAGACGCGCTGCACGGCTACGGGGAGTGGCCGCACACAGTGCTGTGCGCAGCGTCGGGCGCGTCTCGAGGCCGCTGCGAGCGGTGGGCATGCCTCCTGAGAGCCCCCAGCTGTGCCGAAAGTGTGCCAAGACACGCAACTTCGAACCGCGAAGTCATCGCAAGTTCCGGCTACCAGATGGGACGGTTTGTGCTTCGTCTTCGGGCGTCGTGGCCCGGGGTTGTGTGCGGCCAGGCGCCCACACGGCAAGGGTGGCGGCCGCGGCAAACGTTATGCAGGCCAACACGATTGATGCTTGCTGGGAGCCGTGCACGAAGGCCGACTGGGCGACCTCGACCAGCTGCGCGCCTTGCGGGCCGGCCCGGTCGGCGGCTTCGGCCGCCGCGGCCAGGGATTCAGAGAATGGACCACGCAGCGGCTCGGGCAGACCGGTCAACGCCGGCGTGACCCGGTCGGCGTAGCCGGCGGCCAGGATGCTCCCAGCGATGGCGATACCGACCGCGGCGCCCACCTCGCGGGCGGCGTCGTTGACGGCGGCGGCCACACCGTGCTTTTCGACCGGTGTGCCCTTGACGATGGCCGCGGTCGCCGGCGCGGTGCACAACCCCAGCCCAGTGCTCATGACCAACAGCGCATACAACAGAGGCCAGTAGTCGCTGTTGACATCGAGGCGACTGGAAATGATCAGCCCGACACCGATCACCACCAGCCCGGCGGCGGTAACCACGCGCAGGCCGACGCGGTCGGACAGCCACGGCGCGAACAGCGAAATGATGACCAGCGGCACGCCCATCGGCACCAGTGCGATTGCCGAGGGCAACGGCGCATATCCCAGAATCAACTGCAGGTACTGCACCAGCAGCATGAAGACCCCGAAGGTCACCAGGAACTGCAGCGCCACCGACACGGTGCCGCTGCCGAATCCGCGGTCGCCGAACAGCCGCACATCCAGCAACGGGTGATCGACACGCAGCTCGACCACCACGAACAGCACTGCCGCCACGGCGGAGCCGAGGAATCCGCCGACTACTACGGGATCCGTCCAGCCGCGCGCCGGGCCCTCGATGAGCGCCACCACTGCCAACCCGATCGCGATCGCTACCCATGCCGAACCCCATGGATCCAGCGCAGTATGGCTCTGGTCTTGCGATTCGGCGATTGTCAGTGCCAGCGCGAGCAAGACGACCCCGGCTGCGGTCATTCCCGCGAAGCTCGACACCCACGACCAGTAGTTGAGTAACAGGCCGGAGCACAAAATGCCCAGCACCGCCCCTGATCCGGCCACCCCGGCCCACACGCCGACAGCCCGGCCACGCTGGCTGTCGGGGAAGCCAGCAGTCAACAGCGACAAGGTCGACGGCATCACGAACGCCGCGCCCACCCCGGCAACCGCACGGGCTGCGATGATCCACAACGGATCATCGACCACGATCGGCACCGCCGAGCCCGCCGAAAACACCGCCAACCCGATCACCAGCACGGCGCGACGCCCATACCGGTCGCCCACCGCCCCGGCGGGAAGCACCAGGCACGCCAACGCCAGGGTGTAGCCGTCGATGATCCAGGTCAGCTGCTGCTGGGAGGCTCCGGTAGCGGCTGCGATTTCCGGCAACGACGCATACAACGCCGCCATCGCGCCCACGACCAGCGCCACCGACAGGCACGACACCACCAGCGTCCACCACTGCGCCGGCGACAACCGCAGCCTCACATCGGCTGTTTGTTTGCCGGTTAAGGCCACGACACACCACCACCCATGAAACGAAACTATCGGTATCACTGTGCTACTAGCTGTAGCATAGGGTTGCCCGGTGGGGTAGTTCCCAAAACCGTGAGTCCAGGAGTATGCAGTTCGGTATGGCAGCGATTGATCCGCCGCGACCGTCGGCGCCGTTTGTCGATGACGCGGGTGAGGATGTCGATGACGTCGATCCGCGCCGGATTCGGTCACGCGCCCGACTGCTGGATGCGGCGACCGCGTTGTTGACCTCGGGTGGGGTGGAGGCGGTCACGGTGGACGCGGTGACCCGCATGTCCAAGGTTGCCCGGACGACGCTGTACCGGCACTTCGGTAGTACCACCCACTTGCTGGCCGCGGCGTTCGAGCGGCTGCTGCCTCAGGTCGCCACACCGCTGGCCAGCGGTTCACTGCGCGAGCGGCTCATCGAACTGGTGAACCGGCAAGCCACGCTTATCGACGAGGCCCCACTGCAACTCACCACCCTGGCGTGGCTGGCCATGGGCCCCGACCAACCTGAGGACGAGCGGCGCAACGTGCGGGCTGCGCTGGGCCACCGAGTCATCGACCAGTACCGCCAACCCTTCGACGACCTGCTGCAAAGCGCCGAGGCCCGCGCCGAACTCGGTCACCTCGACACCACCATGGCCATCATCCAGCTGGTCGGGCCCATCGTTTTCGCCAAGCTCACCGGTATGAAAACGATCAGCGCCGATGACCGCATCCGAATGGTCGATGACTTTCTACTGGCCAAGCGGGTCGCCGCGCAACCCATGGGCGATCCATCCGCCGGCACGTCCTGACCACTAGCCGACCCTGACCGGCACTCGGCTGAAGCGCTTCATCACCATGGGCTAGCAGTGTGTCAGTTGGCAACCGACGCCGACTCACGTGTCATGGGCGGCGGGTAGCCCGTTGTGGCCACCAGCTGGCTTCGCGCAGGAGTGTGGCGATGGCGGGGACGGTGAGGGTGCGGACCAGGAAGGTGTCCAGCAGAAGTCCGCAGCCGACGATGAAGCCAACTTGGATCATGATGGCAATTGAGCCGACCACGAGGCCGAACATGCTGGCGGCGAAGATGAGCCCGGCTGAGGTTATGACGGAGCCGGTGTTGGCCACGGTGCGTAGCACGCCGACGCGGATGTTGGTGCCGGATTCCTCACGTAGCCGCGAGACGAGCAGCATGTTGTAGTCGGCGCCGACGGCGACGAGGATGATGAACGCCAGAAGCGGTACGGGCCAGGCGATTTCGTAGCCGAGTCCCCATTGGAATACCAGGACGCCGATGCCCAGTGAGGCCAGGTAGTTCAGCACGACCGTGCCTAGCAGGTACAGCGGTGCCAGCAGGGCGCGCAGCAGCAGTACCAGGATCAAGCCGACGATGACCAGAGTGGCGATGACCAGTTGGGCGAAGTCGGTCCACAGCAGGCGTTGGAGGTCGGAGTTGACGGCGGGAAATCCCGCAACCGACACGGTGGCTTGGGCCAGTGAGGTGTTGGGGCGGGCGGCGTTGGCGACGTCGGTGATCGTGTGGGTGAGCTTCGTGGCCTCGCCGCTGTAGGGGTCGTGGTGAGATTCGATGGCGAAACGGGCAGTCTTGCCGTCGGGGGACAGGAATTGCTTAGCGACATCGGCGAATTGGCGGTTTTCGAAGGTGTTGGCGGGCAGGTAGAAGCCGCTGGAGGAGTCCGAGCCCGCACTCGCGCGGGCCGAGTTTTGCAGTTGCGTGGCGATCTGGCTCATGCCCGACAGCATCTCGATGTTGCTGTCGGCGAGCGTGTGAACCCCGGTGGCCAGCGCTTGGGCGCCGGAGGCGAGTTGGCTGATGCCGTCCCGGAGGCGGCCGATGTTGCCGGCCAGATCGGCGGGGTCACCGAGGGCTCCGAATGCCTTGTTCATGGAGGCGACGGCGGTTTGGACGTTGGCGAGGGTGCCGGCGACGGTGGCGTTGGTGGCGGGGTTGTAGCGGTCGCCGAGGTCGGCGACCTGGGTGAAAAAGCCGCCGTTGCGTAGAGTCACCAGGATCTGGACCTGGTCGCGGATCTGGGCGCATTGGGGTGTGGTCGCGCACCACGGGGAGGTGTTGAGGGCGCCGACGAGCGGATCCAGCATGGCGATGGCGTTGGCGGCTCGGTCGGCCAGGGGCCGCAGCCCCGGCCCGGATTGGATGGCCTGGTCGACCGCTGGTGCGGTGGCCGAAAGTTGTTGCAGCAGGGGCCGGAACCGCTGTATTTGCGTCCCGGCGGTTTGGGCTTGGCTCAAGATGCCGCTCAGCGGGGTCAGCGCGGTGCGCAGGGTGGTGTCGAGTTGGGCCAGCCCGGCGGCGAGTTGGTCGGCGCCGTTGGTGAGTTTGGCCAGATCGGCTTTGCGGGCGTTGCCGTCGGCGACGGCGCCGGCCATCTTGTCGCCGATCTGTTGGTTCTGCCAAGCCAATTCGGCTTGGTCGAGCCGTTCGCCGGTGGGGCGGGTGACACCGGACACCTTGGTGACACCCGGAATCTGGGAGACACGGGAGGCCATCTCGTCGAGATCGGCCAGCCCTTTGCCGGTGCGCATGTCGGTGGGGTTTTCGACCAGGAGGAATTCGGTGATGACAATGTCTTTACGGAAGTGGCGGTCCAGCAGCTGGTAGCCCTGGTTGCTTTCGGTGCTGGCGGGCTGGCCCCTGCGGTCGTCGTAGCTGATCTTGATCGTCGCGGCGACCGCCGACAGCGCGATGAGGATGACCAGGCTGATGGCCAGTAGCGGAACCGGCCGACGGACCACGGCCACAGCGACGCTGTTCCAGTAGCGGCGGGTGCGGTCGGGTTTGGGCTCACCGATGCCGCGTTTGGCGGCCAGCGCCAGCACCGGCGGCAGCAGCGTGACGGTGGCCAGGAACCCGAAAAGAACCGCGACAGCGCATGCCGGGCCGAGCGCGGCGAACACGCTGAGCCGGGCGAACACCATCGCCAGGAACGCGAATGCGACTGTGGCCGCCGAGGCCAGGATCACCCGGCCGATGCTGGCGGTGGCGTGGATGACGGCCTGCTCGGCCGGCACCTGCGCGCGGCGCTGCTCGTGGTAACGGCTGATCAGAAACACCGTGTAGTCGGTGCCCGCACCCAGCAGGATCGCGGTCATAAACGCCACGGTGAACTGCGAGACGGGCATGCCCAGCTCGCCGAGAGCCGACAGCACACCGCGCCCGACTGCCAAGCTCACCCCGATCACCAGCAGCGGCAGCAGCGCGGTGACCACCGACCGGTACACGATCAGCAGAATCAGCGCGATCAGACCCGCGGTGGCGATCGAGATGAACACCAGATCGTGCTCGGCGGAGGCGATCTGGTCGCGGAATGTCGCCGGCGGACCGGTCACGCGCACCGTCGTGCTGGAGTCGCGAAACGCCTCAGCGGCGATGTCACGCACGGCTTCGACAGACTCTGCGGCGGTGGGATCACCCAGCGTTCCCGCGATCCCCACCGGTAGGTACCAGGCCTTTCGGTCCTGGCTGACAGCTTGGGCTTCGGTGACCGGGTCGGCAAGCAGGTCCTGAACCAGCAGAACGTGGTCGGTGTCGGCGCGCAGCCCCGTCACCAGCTGCTCGTAGCGATCCCGTGCCGACGGCGTCAGTCCGGCGGGGTCTTCCATCGCGACGAACACCACCGTCTTGGAGCCCTCTTCGCCGAAGGCCGCGCTCATCCGGTCCACGGTTTGAAACGAGCCCACATCACGCGGGATCAGGTCCACCGACTGCTGCCGCACCACAGTCTCCAACTGGGGAAACAGCAGCGCCAGCACCACCGCAACACCGAGCCACGCCCCGATCACCAGCATCTTGTGTCGCACCGTGAACCCAGCCAGCGCCGCCAGCCGTGCGCTGTACTCACTGGAGCGGGCCGGATCCGTCGAACGGCCGTTTCGCGGCCGAAGTGTCGTTGCGGTGCCCGAAACATCTGGATCGCTGTCGGTCACCACACCTCCATCCGAAGCGAGACTATCGGTATCGCTACGCTACTAGCAGTGCCATAGTGGTTCGCAACCCCTGCCTGGGCGGGCAAGCGATTCGGGCGCGTCTCCGACCGCTAATGACGTGCGGCGACATCGGCGTCGGCGTCGTCGTCTTCGGGGATGTCGTGGCGGACCACCCGGACCCGGCCACGCGGCAGGCACGCCATGTAGCCGTGGTGTTTGCCGTAGAGCTCCCAGGCGGTGGCGTGTGCGTCGGCGTCGACATCGATGCGGTGCCCGCGGGAAAAGCCCAGGTGTAGCGCGCCGTCGTCGCCGTAGCATGCGTGCGTGCACACCGCGCCCGCCAAGTCCAGCAGCGGGCGTTCATGCTCGGCGACCCGGTAGGGATCGATGAGCACTTCCTCGGCAGGAAAGTCACCGGTGGCGGGCAACGTGAGCCGCAGTGGGCAGGAGATAACCAGCTCGTTGTAGTCATCGAGGTCCAACACCAGCCCGTCGTGCAAAGACATCCGCTGCACAACGCAGTCTTCGATCCATTGGCTATACATCGCGCCTCCTTCGACACGTCATCGGGTCGTTCCCCAAATGGTACGGCAGGTAGCGCTGCGATACCACCAGTAGCGTTAGCTGCCGGCGCTGATGGAGCTCAGGCTGTCGAGAACCCGCCTGGTAGCCCGCTCGATACGGTCGCGTGTCTCAGTCGCCGAGGCCCGTTGGCCGATGAATGCAGTCAGGTTCGCCAGCCAGATGTCGGCGATGACTTCGGCGACCCGTTGGTCTAATGGGTCGGGCTTGCCGCCGCCCAGCGTGCGGGCGAGCAGGCGTTCGATCACGGCGGCAGCCTTGTTGACCGCCGCGGCGTCGCTGGTATTGGCGACAACGAAGGCCCGGGTCATGGCCTCGGTGAGAAGTGGGTCGCTCTGCCAGCGTTCGTGCAGATAGGCGGTGAGCCGGTCCAGTCGCTGCTGGGGTGCGGCGGCGCTGGCGGTCCAGTCATAGCTGGCGTCGAGGCGCTGGAATTCTCGGGTCAGTGCCGATACCAGTAGGTGGGTTTTGGACGGGAAGTAGCGATATAGCGTGCCCACGGCGATGCCGGCGCGCTGGGCCACCGTGCGCATCTGAACGGCCTCATAGCCGCCCGCCGCGGCCACGATCAGCGCCGCATCCAAAATCGCCTCCCGGCGACGGGTCGACGCGCGCGAATGTGGCGCTGCAGTCGCCTTTGGCGGGTCCGGCGGTGAATCTACCTGAGACAGTGGCACCTTGGGGGGCATGCGGGTGTCGGGTGCGGTCACGATGCCGGGTCGTGGGGGTCTGTGTGGGGTCCGCTGCTGCGCGCGAATTGCTCGAGCAGGCCATCAAACGCGGCCAGATCACCGTGGGCCGCGAAGTGGTCGGTGGTCACCACGACGAACACCGCGCTCGCGGTGAACCGGGTGACCCCATTAGTGCTCGTGCCCGTCCCGCTGACATGTAGGGCGCGGCCCTCCCGCGCGGTGATGTGCGCGGCGATCCGGTGAGGTTGATGCAGCGGCACCGGCAGCAGATACTCGACGGTCAGGCTGCGCGTCACCGCAGGCGTGCCGGCGATCCACAACGTAAAGCCCAAGAGGTCATCGCACGCGGCGGCCACCGCGCCGCCATGCGCCAACCCCGGCGCCCCGATGTGGCGGTCGTCGAAGATCACATCGGCATACACCTCGTCGCTGCAGCGGTACACCACCAGATGCAGGCCGTGAGGATTGTCCGGGCCGCAGCCCATGCATGTCGGCGTATGGGGGGGCAGCAGCTCCGCTGGTGGTGCAAGCGAACGGTCGGATGCAACATCGCGATATGGCAAGTGATCAGACACCCCAAAACCTCCGGTACGAACAGTTTCGCTGCGATACTGTTGGTACCACATCTGCGGGCGGGTGGGGAACCGTTGGCCTGAAAGTTGGAAGCGGCGCGGTGAGTAAGCAGCGGCCAGCCGGACGATGGCGCGCCAAAGGACACCGAACCCGTAACCACGTAGGTCCAGTCCCGTAATCATTCGGTCCGCGACGGCGGTACTCCGCTCGCCGTCGGTTGAGGCTCGTGCGCCGGGATTAGTTCGTCGACGAGGTGATCGGCAGCGAGAGATAGCCGCGGATGGGCCCCGAGCGCAGCCGTATTGCCGAATCGAGATCGACCTGCCAATCGGGCACCCGCGACAGGAAGGCGTGCAAGGCGATTCGAGCCTCCATCCGCGCCAGCGCAGCACCAAGGCAGAAATGGACGCCCCGGCCAAAACCCACCTGGTGTTCGGGTTTGCGATCGATATCGAAGACGTCCGGGTGCGCAAACACCCGTTCATCGCGGTTGGCCGAGCCAAACAACAGAAGCACCGAGTCCCCCTCGGACATAGTGATGCCGTGCAGCGTCACGTCGGTGGTCAGCACCCTCGAAAGTCCCTGCACCGGTGAGTCATAGCGCAACAATTCCTCGACCGCCTGACCGAGCAGTGCGGGGTCGGCGGCCAGCCGATGACGACTCTGCGGATGCTCGGCAAGCACCACCGTGGCGTTGGCCAACAGGTTCGTGGTGGTCTCGTGGCCCGCGATCAGCAGGAGCAAGCAGAACCCGAGAAGTTCATCGTCGCTGAGCTTCTCACCGTCCACCTCGGCGCTGACCAGAGCCGACATCAAATCCTCACGCGGCGTCCGACGACGGTCAGCCAGGAAGTCGGCGAAGTATGCATATACCGCGGCTGCGGCAGCAAGGCCTTCCCCCACCTCGCCACGGGCCGGGTTTGACTGAATCAATGTGCTCGACCATTGCCGGAACTGGGTACGGTCCTCGCGCGGAACACCTAACAGGTCAGCAATGACCATGGCCGGAAGAATGCCCGCGAACTCAGCGACGAAATCCACCGTCCCGCAGGACAAATCGAGTTTCTCGACCAGCTGCTCGGCCAACTGCTCGATACCCTCGCCGAGGGCAGCAACGCGCCGAGGGGTGAACGCCCTGCTGACCAAGGCTCTTAGCTGATCGTGGCGCGGTGGATCCATCATGATCATCATCGGCAGGAATGATTCCAGGAACGGCGCGTCCGGCGGCGTCGGAAAAACACCATTGACTGACGAATAGGTGTGATGATCCAACAATGCCGCGCTGACGTCGTCGTGGCGACTGAGGACCCACGTGTTGGAGGCCTCCGCCCGATACACCGGGACCTCATTACGCATCAACCGGTATGCGGGGTAGGGATCGTCCTGAATGTCCGCATCGAAAGGGTCATAGCGAATTTGCACCGTCGACATATGGAACTCCCGCCACATTGCAGAACGTCGGTTTAAACTCAGAGTCTAATTGACAGGAGAGTCAATGCGCGAGGTTCCCGCTCAAATTGCCCAACGGCTGCCCGCGGCAGCCGCACTGTTCGCCGAGCGCGGTCTCAACGACACCAAGATCGAAGACGTCGCCGCAGCCACGGGAATTGCCAAAGCCACCCTGTACTACTACTTCGCAGGCAAAGAGGACATCCTCGCGTTCTTGCTCGAAGACGCCCTGCAGCAGGTGGCCAACGAGGTGACCACGATCGCGACCGGTGACGGTACGGGCGCCGACCGCCTTCACCGCGCCATCAGCGCGCAGCTACGGGTGATGGCCCAACGCCCCGCCGCCTGCCGCGCCCTGATCGGCGAACTGGGCCGCGCCGCCCGCATACCCGTCATCGCTGACATGATCAGCATCGCCTACCTCGAACCCGTCGAGACCCTGCTTCGGGAGGGAGCCGCCGACGGTTCCCTGGTTGCTGTCGACAACGCCCGGGCTGCAGCCATCGCGCTGTTCGGCGCCGTTACGACCAGCGCCCTGACCTACCTCATTACCGACGACGCGCTAGACGAGGGCCTCGTCGCGCGCGCCATCGACGATGTGGCGTTTACCGGCCTGCGACCACGGAAACCGCGACAAGAGCTGACATAGCCACTGCCAGGTCACCGGTCTCCGTTGGCCCTCGACCGGCCGAGCAGCGCATCGCCCGCCGCCGCCAGCGCGTCGTCGTAGACATGCCCATAAACCCGCAGAGTGATCGCCGGGTCGTGACCCAACCACTTGGCTGTAGCCGACGGTGTGGTGCCGCCGTCGAGGAGCATGGTGGCAGCGGTGTGCCGGACGTCGTGCAGCCGAATCGCCGGCACGCCAGCGGCTTTCGCCAGCCGGGCGAATTCGTCCGAGTAGGTCTCCGGCCGGATGGGGGAGCCGTCCTCGTTGACGGCGACGAAGCCGGTTTCGGGGTATCGCTCGCCGAGGGCCAGGCGCTCGCTCGCTTGCTGGACCTTGAAGGCCCGAAGCGCGGCGAGAACGTCGGCGGGCATCGGCAACGCCCGCCGGGACCGCTTCGACTTCGGTTCGCCGGTCACCGTGCCGTGCCCCTCGACCACGACGCGGCCCTGGGCGACCGAACGGTGCCAGCATCGAAGTCGACATCGGACCACCGCAGTCCGAGAACTTCCGACCGGCGCAGCCCTGCCAATGTCAGTAGCCAGCAGGCGATCAGCCGCTCGTCGCGCAGATGCTCGCGGAACTGGCCGGCCTGTTCCGGCGTCCAGCTAGCCATCTCGTGATGCTCGACCCCTGGGCGCTTGACCAAACGGGCGACGTTACGGGCCACCAGTCCCTCCCTCATCGCGTCGTCGAGGGCTGACGGCCATCTCGCGCAGAGTCTTGGCCAGCTTGTCCGACCCGGCCCACTCGGTATCCGGCCCGGCATCGGTGAAGCTGTTGAAATTGACCTGCGCCCGCACCAGCTCCCAACCGCCGACCACCGTGAGCACCGTCCGCTCCAGGTTCTCCGACGGCTGCAATATCTCGCGTACGTCGTAACGTCGTCGCTCACCTGCCACGTCGGCAGCCTAGGCGGCGCGGACGACACTCACGGCTGGGTGTCGCCGAGGTTCCGCGACCGACCAAGCAGCGCAAAGGCAGCGTCACCGATGTGAACGGATTTGTGAACGAAACCGTGCGCAACACGGGCGAACGCCTCGACACGGCGCGACACGCGAGACGCTGAATCGCGGCCGACCAGCACGTTAGCGACGTGGCTGCAACGGCAAGAACGCAACCGGCTGGCTCAAAACCCAGAGATTCACGGGTTCGATTCTTGCGGCGGGCGGTCGACCGTTCTGGTTCTCCGGACATCGGAATGAGTCTGAACCTGCTGGTGCTACCTGGTCACGCATTACCTGCAGCTCCGCGGTTGAACGTTCCTTATGGGCTCTAGACCCCTTGACCTGCGATTACAGGATCCCTGTAACAGGATTCCTGTAACGAATATTCTGTAACGAGGATCGTGTAATCGCAGGTCATGGCTGCTACCCGAGGAGCCACCGCCCGGATTGCAACTAGAGCGTGCAATCGGGCGAGTGCTTCGATCGCGAAACTCAACCAGTCGATCTTTGAAGCACGCAGAAACCGACCCCCGGTGTGCCGAGAGTGTGCCAAGACGCGCAACAACGAGACGTGAATCGGTGAACGCGGCGACACATCTGGGACGCGTGACCTGGACATCTCGCCATCTACGAGACGCAATGAGACCATGCGGACGCTTTGCGGCAGCTTTACACACCAGCGGTCGGCGGTTCGATACCGTCCGCGCCCACCCTTGCCTCGTGCCCCGGGCGCTCGCCGTGTTGGGATCGAAGACATGACCCAACAAGAAGCCTTGACCATGTCGCTCGAAGAGGCGATGCGCACGCAGCGGGCGATCCGTCGGATCAAACCCGACCCGGTCGATGACGCACTGCTGTTGCACATCCTCGAACTGACCATGAAGGCGCCGACGGGCTCCAACGCGCAGAACTGGGAGTTCATCGTCGTCAAGGACCGTGACGTGGTCGCGAAACTCGGCCGCCTGAACCGCACGGCCATCAAGCTCGGCGGCGCTCTCTACAAGCGCGCGCTCGGCGGCCGGATGGACGACAAGATGCTCCGCAACGAGAAGGCCGTGCGGTGGCAGGCCGAACACTTCGACGAGATCCCCGTGGTGATCGTGGCGTGTCTCAAAGGTGTCGTCCCGCCGTGGCCGCCGGTCGCGGTGACCAGTGCCTACGGTTCCATCTATCCAGCCGTGCAGAACCTCCTGCTGGCGGCCCGTGCCGCAGGCCTGGGCGCGGCGCTGATCACCATTCCGCTGTGGAGCAAGTTCTTGGCCCGCCGCGTCCTCGGCCTGCCGTGGAACGTCACCCCGTGCGCGGTGATCCCGATGGGCTGGCCGATCGGCAAGTACGGCCCCACGACGCGTCGTCCTGTCGGAGAACTGGTTTCGCTCGACCGGTATGGGAATCGCGCCTTTATGTAAGGCTGGCCGCGTGGACCTGGAGCTGAATCGCAAGGACCTGCACGACACCCGCATCGTCAACGGCGACCCGCCGTCGCCTGCCGACGGCGAGGCGCTGCTTCGGATTGAATCGTTCGGGCTGACCGCCAACAACATCACGTACGCCGTATTCGGTGACGCCATGAACTACTGGGGCTTCTTCCCGGCGTCCGATCCCGAGTGGGGGAAGCTCAACGTCTGGGGTTACGCCCACGTGGAGAGGTCCCGCAATTCCGGCCTGCCGGAGGGCATGCGGGTCTACGGCTACCTGCCGTGCGCCAGCCACCTGGTGGTCGTCCCGTCGCGCGTCAACGAGAAAGGCTTCCTCGACGCCGCACCGCATCGGGCGGATCTTCCATCGGCCTACCAGGGTTATCGCAATATCGTGACCGATCCCGTCTACTCGGCCGACCGCGAGACCGAACACATCCTGTTCTTCCCGCTGTTCTTCACGTCCTTCCTCATCGACGATTTCCTCGCCGACGAGGACTTCTTCGGCGCCGACACGATCGTCATCTCCAGCGCGTCGTCGAAAACGGCGCTGATCGCGGCCTACCTGCTCGCCAAGCGCGACGGCATCAAGGTGCTGGGACTGACATCGCGGGGCAACCGGGAGTTCGTTGAGGGGCTGAACATCTACGACTCGGTGTGTCTGTACGACGCGGTGTCCGAGCTGCCCGGTGAGCGCGCGGTCTATGTCGACATCTCCGGCGACGGTGGGGTGCGCACCGAAGTGCACGCCCACTACGGGGATCGGCTGGCCCACAGCTCGACGGTCGGTGCCACCCACTGGACGGAAATGGCATCGGGGGCAGGCGAACTCGCGGGCCCAAGCCCGGTGTTCTTCTTCGCGCCGGACCGGATCACCAAGCGCGGCAACGACTGGGGGACCGCCGAGCTCGACCGCAGGGTCGCCGAGTCGTGGGCGCCGTTCGCGCAGTGGGCCGCAAGCTGGCTCCGGGTCGAGCGGATTTCGACCGAGGACGAGATCCAGCGGGCCTACCTCGACCTGCTCGACGGAAAGGTCGACCCGGCGACGGGGATCATCGTCACGCTGGGCTAGGCGGCGCGAAGAACTCCAACGCGATGCCGTCGGGATCCCGGAAACTCAGCCCTGACCCGTAGCTCTCGTCGACGATGCCGCTGTGCTCGACACCCAGGGCGTCGAGCCGTTGCACCCACTGTTCCAGCGCGCCGCGGTCCGCACATCCGAAGCCGACGTGGTCCAGCCCGGCGCGGAACTCGGTGAATCGTTCGTCGGGTGCTTGCTGATCGTGCTGATGGATGCCGAACAAGGTGCCGTTCTCGAACGCCCACACCAGGTGGTGAAAACCCGCATCGGTGTGCTCGTCAAGGACGGGTTCGGCCTCGAGCAAGGCCCGGTACCACGGGCCGCTGACTTCGAGGTCACGCACCGTCAGCGCGACATGGTTAAGGGCCGGGAACGTCATCGTGGACTCCTCGCTGTTGTGTCTGTTGTGATCATGGACCTCCGGCCAGCCGATTGTGCGCGAACCACCCTGTGAGACGCTGCGGGAGTGTTTGCGCCACATGGCCGCGGCCGCGCCGCAGGGATCGCGGCGGGGTGGCTGGCCGACCTGCTGTTCGGCGACCCCCGACGGGGTCATCCGGTGGCGTTGTTCGGCCGCGGCGCAGCGGCTTTCGAGCGGCTGAGCTATGCCGATACCCGCCCCGCCGGTGCCGTCCACACCGCCGCTCTGCTCGGGGCCCTCGGCGCGGCAGGCGTAGCGATCGAGCGCGTGGCAGGGCGTGTGGGAGCGCCGGCGACTTTCGTGTCACTGGCCGCGGCGACTTTCGTGGCACTGGGCGGGACGTCACTCACGCGGGCCGGCAATCAGATGGCCGCCCACCTGGCCGCAGGTGACGTCGACGCCGCTCGGGCGCTCCTGCCGTCGCTGTGCGGACGCGATCCGTCAGTCCTCGACGCCGACGGCCTTGCCCGCGCGGCGCTGGAATCGGTCGCGGAGAACACCTCCGACGCACAGGTGGCCCCGATCCTGTGGGGGGCCATCGGCGGGGTTCCCGCCATTCTGGTCTACCGCGGCGCCAACACGCTGGACGCGATGATCGGTCACCGCACACCGCGCTACAACCGATTCGGTTGGGCCGCAGCCCGTTTCGACGACGCCGCCAACTTCATCGCCGCCCGCGCCACGGCCGTCATGGTCATGGTGTGCGCGCCCGTGGTCGGCGGGTCACCGCTCGGAGCGTGGCGGGCGTGGCGCAGCGACGCGGCACGTCATCCCAGTCCCAACGCGGGTGTCGTGGAAGCCGCCTTCGCCGGTGCGCTTGGTGTGCGGCTGGGCGGTCCGACCCAGTACGCCCACGAACTCGAGATCCGGCCGACACTCGGCGACGGCCCGCCACCGCGGATCGCCGACCTCAGCCGCGCCGTTCGGTTGTCGCGCGCGGTTCAGATCGCGACCGCACTCCTCGCGGTGCTTCTCAGCGGCGTCGGCCGTAGCGGTCGGCGAGCTTCGCCTCCGTCGTGACCGGTGCGTCCGGCGTGGCGTCCGCGGCTTCCTTGGCCGCCTTGTCCCGCCGACGCTGCAGGATCTCGGCGCGCGCGAAGTAGCCGAGGCCGATCGGCGCGATGATCCCGAACGCAATCCATTGGATGCCGTACGACAGGAACGGACCGGCGTCGAGGTTGGGCAACCCGAGCACGCCCAGCCCGCCGGGCTGGTCCTCGACCAGCTGCAGGTACGACCCCGCCAGCGGCACGCCGGTGAGCGTGGAGATCTGCCCGACATTGATCGAATACACCTGCAGTGCGCCGTCCTGGCGGAACGGCTCCCTGTCCCGCACGAGCCCTTCGGAGTCCCGCAACCGGGCGGTGACGGTCACCGTCCCCGCCGGCGGCGCGGGAATCGGCGGGACCTTGGACCCGCCCTCCGGGCGAACGTAACCGCGGTTGACGAGCACGGTCGGACCGCCGTCGACCGCGAAGGGCACCAGCACCTCGAAGGCGGGCTCGCCCTCGATCGACCGCAACCGCGCCAGCACCTGGGCGTCGGGCAGATACTTTCCGGTCGCGGTTACCCGGCGCCACTGGTCGTCGGGTGCCGACGAATCCTGTTGCGGTAAAAGCGTTGTCACCGGCACCGGATCGGCGGTCACGGAGTGTGAGATCTGGTTGTTCTCCCGCGACGTCTTGGAGTTCTTGCCGAGCTGCCACGGCGCCAACACGGTGAAACACAGGTACGCGAACGCGACCACCACCACCGCCAGCGCCAGCCAGGACGGCTTGAACAAGAAGGACCAGCGCTTCATCAGCTCGCGATTCCACGGGCGGAAAGCTGCTCGTCCACCCACTGATGCAGGCCGGGCAGAGACGCGTCGATCACGGAGAAGACGTCTTCGAAATCGTCGTGATCGCCGTAATAGGGATCCTCGACGTCCAGCGCATGCGCCCCCGACCTCGGATCGAACGAGCGCAGCATCCGGACTCTGTCCGCATCGACGCCCAGATCCGTCAGTATCCGCAGATGGTTGCGTCCCAGCGCGATGACGAGGTCGGCGGACAGATGGTCGTCGTCGACCTGCGCAGCGCGGTGCGTCGAGGGGTATCCGTGCGCGCGAAGCACGTGACTGGCCCGGCGGTCCGCGGGCTCGCCCGCGTGCCAGCCGCCGGTACCCGCACTCGTCACCCGCACCGCGCCCGCCAGACCACGCTCGCTGAGCTGGTGGGCGAACATCTTCTCCGCCATCGGCGAGCGACAGATGTTGCCCGAGCAGATGAAGGTGACGTGCAGCGGCGCGTCGGCTGACTCAGACACCGAGCACCGTCCGGAGCTCGTCCACGGTCGTGACCCGTGCGTGGGGGACGACGGCGTCGGGGCCCTCGAAGTCCGAGCGACCGTATCCCCAGGCGACCACCACGGTGTCGATGCCGTGCTCGGCGGCGCCCTCGACGTCGTGCGACCGGTCGCCGACCATCAGCACGCGGTCCGGCAGCGGCTCGAGCTGGGCCAACGCGCGTTTGACGACCTCGGACTTGGTGGCGCGCAAACCGTCGACGCTGGCGCCCGCGATGACCTCGAAATGCCCGTCGAGCTCGAAGTGGGTGAGGATCCGGACCGCCGTCGGCTCGGCTTTGGACGTCGCCACCGCCAGCCGGACTCCCGCGGTCCGCAGGTCGGCGAGCAGTGCGGGGATCCCGTCGAACGGGCGGTTCATCGCCCAACCCCGGTCCAGGTAGTCCTCCCGGTAGGCGGCGATCGCAGCGTCGGCCTGCTCGCCGAGGCCCATGTCGCGCAGCGTGTGATGCATCGGCGGGCCGACGATCATGGGGGCCAGGTCGCCTTCGGGGGCGACGGCGCCCACGGCGTCCAGCGCATGACGGAAGCTCGCCACGATGCCCTGAGCCGAGTCGGTCAGGGTGCCGTCGAGGTCGAAGATCACCAACTGCGGGGACGCTGTCACAAACTCATTGTCCCCGACGGCCCACTAGTGTCGTGATGTGGCAAGCCAATCCCGCCCGGGAGCGCGCTATCACGGCGACCAGGCCGCAGGTCCGGGCATGCTGGACTTCGCCGTCAACGTCCGCGCTGACGTGCCGCCGTCGTGGCTGGTCGATCGGCTCACGGCGCGGATGGCCGACCTGGGCAGGTATCCCAGCGCCGCCGACGAGCAGCGTGCCCGCGCCGCCGTCGCCGCCAGGCACGGCCGCGAGACCGCCGAGGTCGCCCTGCTGGCCGGGGGCGCCGAAGGGTTCGCGCTGTTGCCCGCCCTGCAGCCACAGTCCGCGGCGCTGATCGCGCCGTCGTTCACCGAGCCCGAGGCCGTCCTCGCCGCGGCCGGTGTGCCATTCCAGCACGTCGTTCTCGGGCCGCCCTACGAGCTGGCCGAGGCGGCCGTGCCCGACGATGCCGACCTCGTCATCGTCGGAAATCCGACCAACCCGACGTCGGTGCTGCACTCGCGGGAGCAGATCGCCGCGCTGCGCAGACCGGGCCGGATCGTGGTCGTCGACGAGGCGTTTGCGGACTCGGTGCCCGGTGAGGCGGAGTCATCGGCGGCCGTACCGCTCCCGGATGTGGTGGTGCTGCGCAGCCTCACGAAGACATGGGCGCTGGCCGGCCTACGGGTGGGCTATGCGCTGGGACCCGCCGACCTGCTCGATCGGATGACCGCGCGACGTCCGCACTGGCCGCTGGGCACGCTGCAGCTCGAGGCGATCGCCGCCTGCAGCGCACCGCACGCCGTGGCCGAGGCCGAACGCGGCGCACAACGCCTGCGCCGCCTGCGCGCGGAGATGGTCGACGGGCTGACTAGCATCGGCGTAGATGTCGTCGACGGATGTGCTCCCTTTGTCCTCTTCGCCGTCGAGGACGCCGAACTGATGCGAAAACACCTCGACGGCAAGGGCATTGCGGTGCGCCGGTGCGACACCTTCGTCGGACTGGACGGCCAGTTCCTGCGTGCGGCGGTGCGGCCCGAGTGGCCGGTGCTGGTCGAGGCGATGGCCGAGGTGATCCGGTGAGCGCCAGGAGCCGCTCGGCCGGACCACGGCTGGCCGACATCATCGACGTTCTCGAGACGGCCTACCCGCCGAACCTGGCGCAGGACTGGGATTCGGTGGGCCTGGTCTGCGGCGACCCGTCGGAGACCGTCGAGACGGTCACGGTCGCCGTGGACGCCACCGCCGCCGTCGTCGCCGAGGTGCCCGACCGGGGACTGCTGCTCGCGCATCATCCGCTGCTGTTGCGCGGGGTCGACACCGTCGCCGCCGACACCGCCAAAGGTGCGCTGCTGCACCAGATGATCCGCACCGGCCGGGCCCTGTTCACCGCGCACACCAACGCCGACGCGGCATCGCCTGGAGTATCGGACGCCCTGGCCGTCGCATTGGGCCTGACCGTCGAAGAAGTCTTGGCGCCCATCCCGGCCGGGACGGGCCTGGACAAGTGGGTGGTCTTCGTCCCCACCGAAGGCCCCGAAAACGCCGACGCGGTAAGGGAAGCGATGTTCGCCGCGGGCGCCGGACACATCGGCGACTACTCGCACTGCAGCTGGACCGCGACGGGTATCGGCCAATTCCTACCGCACGACGGTGCTACGCCGGCGATCGGCGCCGTCGGGACGGTTGAGCGGGTGCCCGAGGAGCGGGTGGAGATGATCGCCCCGTCGCGGATTCGCGGCCGCGTGCTGGCGGCGTTGCGCACGGCGCACCCCTACGAGGAGCCCGCGTTCGACGTCTTCGAGCTGGCGCCCCTGCCGGGCGACGTCGGGTTGGGCCGCGTGGGCGCGCTGGCGCGCCCGGAGCCGTTGTCGGCCTTCGTGTCACGGGTGCACGACGCGCTGCCGGGCACGTCGTGGGGGATTCGCGCCTCCGGCGATCCCGAGGCCACGGTATCGCGGGTGGCGGTCTGCGGCGGTGCAGGCGACTCCCTGCTCGACACCGTCGCGCGCGCCGAAGTGCAGGCCTTTGTGACCGCAGACCTTCGGCACCATCCCGCCGACGAGCACCGGCGGGCATCAGAGGTGGCGCTCATCGACGTCGCGCACTGGGCGAGCGAATATCCGTGGTGCACACAGGCCGCCGACCTGTTGCGAGGTCATTTCGGCGAAGCGTTACCCGTGCGGGTGTCAGCGGTTCGTACTGACCCTTGGAACGTGGAGAGAACGAGGCATGAAAGCTGAAGTGATTCACCAACGTTCGCTGCTCGAACTGGCCGAGCTGGATGCCGAACGAGGCCGTATCGAACATCGTGCGGGCCACCTCGCCGAGTCGCAGCGGCTCGAAACCATCCAGGCGACGCACCGCGAAGCCAACGACCGGCTGGCCGTGCTGCAGATCGCGCTCGACGACCTCAACGAGCAGGTGAGCAAGTTCGAGGCCGAGATCGACTCGGTCCGCCAGCGAGAGGATCGCGACCGCAAGCTGCTGGACTCGGGGGCCACAGATGCCAAGCAGCTCACCGAGTTACAGCACGAACTGGAGACACTCGAGCGCAGGCAGGCGTCGCTGGAGGACTCGCTGCTGGAGATCATGGAGCGCCGCGAGGAGCTGCAGGGCGAGCAGGCCGCCGAGTTGACGAAGATCGACGAGCTGCAGAAGGACCTCGGGGAGGCGCAGCGGGCGTGCGACGAGGCGCGTAGCGAACTCGACCGCCAACGCGACCAATCACTTTCGCGGCGCGACGAACTCGTCGCCGGCCTGGACCCCGACCTGGTGGCGCTGTACGAACGTCAGCGCACTCGCGGCGGCGCGGGAGCCGGGCTGCTTCAGGGTGGCCGGTGCGGTGCATGCCGCATCGAGATCGACCGTGGCGAACTGGCCAGGATCTCCGCCGCCGCGGAGGACGAAGTGCTGCGGTGCCCCGAGTGTGGAGCGATTCTGTTGCGGGTCAAGGGGACCGGCGCGTGAAGGTTGTCGTCGAAGCCGACGGGGGATCGCGCGGCAACCCCGGCCCGGCTGGATACGGCGCGGTCGTGTGGACCGCCGATCACAACACGGTGCTCGCCGAACGCAAACAGGCGATCGGCCGTGCCACCAACAACGTCGCCGAGTACAGCGGGTTGATCGCCGGTTTGGAGGAGGCCGCGGACCTGGGCGCCTCCGAGGTCGACGTGAACATGGACTCCAAGCTGGTCGTGGAGCAGATGTCGGGACGCTGGAAGGTCAAGCATCCGGACATGGTGCCGCTGTATCAGGAGGCCACCGCGCTGTCGACGCGATTCGACCGCGTCACCTACACCTGGGTTCCGCGGGCGAAGAACAGCCATGCCGACCGCTTGGCGAACGAGGCGATGGATGCGGCAGCCGAACTGGAAACGTCCGCGGCGGAACCGAAAGCGGAACAGCTCACCAACCCCGCCGGCTGGACCGGTGCGCGGGGTGCGCCCACCCGGTTTCTGCTGCTGCGACACGGGCAGACCGAACTGTCGGTGGAACGCAGGTATTCGGGCCGCGGCAACCCGGCGCTCACGGACCTCGGCCGTCGCCAGGCCGACGCGGCCGCGCAGTTCCTGGGCAACAGGGGCGGCATCTCGGCCGTGATCACCTCGCCGCTGCAGCGTGCGCACGACACCGCCGATGCAGCGGCCAAAACGCTGGGCCTCGACGTCAGCGTCGACGCCGACCTGATCGAGACGGACTTCGGCGGCTGGGAGGGGCTGACGTTCGGCGAAGCGGCCGAACGTGATCCCGCGCTGCACAAGCGCTGGCTGCGCGACACCAGTGTGGCGCCGCCCGGCGGGGAGAGCTTCGACGCCGCGGCCGAGCGGGTCGGCAGGGCGCGGGCGCGCATCATCTCCGAGCATCCGGGGGAGACGGTGCTGGTGGTGTCGCACGTGACGCCCATCAAGACGCTGCTGCGCATTGCGCTGGATGCGGGCCCGAGCGTCCTCTACCGCATGCATCTGGACCTGGCGTCGCTGTCGATCGCCGAGTTCTACCCCGACGGTGCGGCCTCGGTGCGGCTGGTCAACCAGACGGCCTACCTGGAATAGGTGACGGCCGGTTGGACGTGCTGGAGCGATGAGTTTCTGAGTCGCCATCGGTCGGTACGGACATGACTGACGAAACGATGAAATCGACGCGTGCGGTAGATGCGCCGGCCCAAACCGTGTTCGACGTGCTGGCCGACCCGAACACGCATCAGGCGATCGACGGCACCGGTTGGGTCCGAGAGTCGCTCGACGGCAAGCGGCTGACCGAAGTGGGCCAGGTCTTCCGGATGGCGATGTACCACTCGAACTACGGGGGAATGCACTACGAGATCGCCAATCGGGTCGAGGTCTTCGAGCCGCCACACGCGATCGCATGGCTTCCGGGCCAAAGCAACGACGACGGCAACCTCGACTTCGGCGGCTGGATCTGGCGCTACGACTTCGAGCCGGTCGCCGACGACCGGACGGAGGTCACGCTGACGTATGACTGGTCGGCGGTGCCGCAGGCCATTCGCGAAGAGATCGGGTTCCCGCCATTCGACCGGCAGCACCTCGACAACTCGCTCAAGCACCTCGCTGAGCTGGCACAAGATCGGGTGTAGCTGCATCAGCAGACGCGTCAGCCTTCAGCCGTGTAGATGCAGCCGTTCGCCGTGCACGCCGAAGATGGTGATCGCCTCGGCAGGCCCGTCCACGACACCGAACCAGTGCGGGGTCCATGTCGAGAATTCAACGGCTTCACCGGGTTTGACGATGAAGTCGCGCTCGCCGAGGATCAGCCGTACCTGGCCGGAGAGCACGTACATCCACTCCTGGCCCTCATGCACGGGCAGCTCGGGAGGCGGCGTGCGTCGGCGCGCGCTGATGCGGATCTTGTACGCGTGGAGCCCGCCCGCGGCGGCCTGACGGGTCAGCGGCCAGTAGGTGACGCCGTGGCTGGTGTGCGAGTTCGCCCGCACCCGAGGATCTTCGGTCTCGGGGGCCCGGAGTAGTTCGTCGGTGCTCACCGAGAGTGCTGCGGCGAGCCGGGGGAGATGGTCAAGAGCCAGCCGCCGCTTACCGGATTCCAGACGACTCAGCGTCGACACGTCGATGCTCGATCGCGTCGCGACCTCCTCGAGGGTGAGGCCACGCTGCATCCGCAGATCACGCAGACGCTTGCGCACCCGCAGATCGACGCTTTCTTCGTCATTTGCCTGCATGGCAAGAAAGCTTGGCACTTCTGCCATGGCGCCTGCAAGGTGGAGTCATGGACAACATCTGGGACTGCATCATCGTCGGAGGCGGTGCGGCCGGCCTGAGTGCCGGATTGGTGCTCGGACGGGCACGGCGGCGCACTCTGCTCGTCGATGCCGGAGCGCAGAGCAATCTGCCTGCTCATGGCATCGGCGGCCTGCTCGGACACGACGGACGGAGTCCGGCCGAGCTATACGAGATCGGGCGGAGTGAGCTATCGGTATACCCGAGTGTCGAGGTGCGCAGCGGCGAGGTGGTGACCGGCGAACGGTCGGAAGGCGATTTCGTCCTGCAACTGGCCGACGGCACGCGCGAGCGCACCCGACGCGTACTGCTGGCCACCGGCATGGAGTACCGCCCGCCGGAGTTGCCCGGCCTCGCGCAGCTGTGGGGCGGATCGGCGTTCCACTGCCCGTTCTGCCACGGCTGGGAGATGCGGGACCAACCGCTGGCCGTCCTGGCCCGAGGTCCGCGTGCGGTCCATTCGGCGCTGTTGCTGCGCGGCTGGAGCGACGACATCGTCGTGCTGACCGACGGGCCCGACGGCCTGGAGGATGACGACCGCGTCCGGCTGGCCCACGCGAACATCACCATTGACGAGCGACGCGTGGCGGAACTGGACTCCGAGAACGGCGAATTGAGCGCCGTCGTGTTCACCGACGGAACCCGGCTGGCGCGCAAGGGGTTACTCGTCGCCACCACCCTGCATCAGCGCTCGAACCTGGCCGAAGCGCTGGGCGCCGAGCCCGCCGACCCGACACCGGTTGCGCAGAACCCGATCGCGGTGGACGGCTTCTACCGAACGACGGCACCCGGGGTGTTCGCCGCAGGCGACCTGAGCGTGCAGATGCCACAGGTGGCGGCGGCGATCGCGAGCGGCTCACACGCAGCCGCGGCGGTAGTGCAGAGTTTGATGGCCGACGAATCCGGTCTGGCCGTTCCTGAAGGGAGACAACGTGTCAACGCCTGACGCCAAGGAGCATTGGGAGCAGCACTACGGCGAACGTGACCGAGTGTGGAGCGGACGGGTCAACCTGCGCCTCGCCGAGGTGGTTCCCGGACTGCCGGTCGGTCGAGCACTGGACCTCGGTTGCGGCGAGGGAGCGGACTCGGTGTGGCTGGCAGAGCGTGGCTGGGCTGTAATCGCCGCGGATATCTCGGATACCGCGCTGCAGCGCGCTCGTTCAGCAGCCGAGACGCGCGGTGTGCTGGACCGGATCGACTTTCAGCAACACGACCTGTCACAGACATTTCCGGACGGCGAGTTCGACCTGGTGAGTGCCCACTTCTTGCACTCCACCCTGCCGCTGGATCGCACGCGCATCTTCCTGCGGGCAGCCGCGGCCCTGAAACCGGGCGGCACGCTGCTGATCGTGGACCACAGCGCCCCTCCGCCGGGTGACTCGAAGCTCGATCACCACCGCCATATGTTCCTGAGTCCGGAGGAGGTCGTCGCCTCACTGAATCTCTCAGCTGCGGAGTGGGAGCCGGCGCAGACGAAAGTGGTCGAGCGAGAGGTGAACTGGCCCGACAGGGAGCCTTTCATCTGGCACGACAACGTGATCGTGCTGCGGCGGCGGCCAGCTTGTAGCGCTGCATCTCTCACGCCGCGTCGTGGAACACCAGGCCGAGCGTGAACCGCTGGCCCGAGCGGACCGTTGAGACGCCGTGCCGGACCGGTGCCGCCGACCAGCCGCGCGCCGATCGGACCGGTCGCTCCCGGGTGGTGAACACGAAGCCGTGACCGCATGGCAGCAGTGTGGAGGTGCCGCGCGACTGGGCCCGGGGGCGCTGCTCGACGAGCAGGAATTCGCCGCCGGTGTGGTCGACGCCCGGCTCGCTCAGGTTGATCACGACCTGCAGTGGAAAGACCAACTCGCCGTACAGGTCCCGATGCAGTGCGTTCCAGTCTCCAGCGCCGTATTTGAGCAGAATCGCGGTCGACTTCGTTTGGCCGGCCACGTGGCACATGTCGAGCCAGTCGTCGAGGGTGTCCGGCCACGGGGATGGGCGGTTGAGCTTGGCCCACCAGTCTCGCGCGATCGGCAGTAGGCGTGGGTACAGCGCCTGCTTGAGTTCTTCGATCGGCGCGGGGTAGGGCCGGCGGAAGTATCGGTACTCGCCCTCGCCGAACCGGTATCTGCGCATGTCGATGGTCGAGCGGAACATGTGGTCGTCGAGGTAGTGCCGCTTGATCGCCTCAGCCTCGGCATCGGTGAGCAGCCGGGGTAGCAGTGCCCCGCCGAACTCGTTGAGCTCAGCGGTGATTGCGTCCCAATCACCCGAGTCGACCCGTTTCCGATGCATCAGAACAGCCTCGCCGCCTTGACGTCGGCGCTCTCCTCGAGTTCGAGCAGGAACTGCTTGCGCTTCAGCCCGCCCGCGTAGCCCGTGAGTTGACCGTTGCTTCCGACCACACGGTGACAGGGGATGACGACGCACAACGGATTGCGGCCGACCGCTTGGCCGACTTCCTGCGGCGTCGTTCCGTCGGCAAGAGCAATGGCGAGCTCCCCGTAGGTGATGGTGCCGCCGAAGGGGATGTCGGACACCATTTTCCAGACGCGTAACTGCCGTTGGTCGCCCCGTAGGCTGACAGGCAGGGCGATGTCGGCGCGGTTTCCCGCAAGGTAGTCCGCCAACTGGACGCCCGCCTCGGCAAGCAGGGCATCGGAGTCCGCGTCGACCCGCGCTCCGAAGGTGGATGGGTCGGTGCGATGCCAGTGATGCTTGAAGTACACGCCGATGAGGGCGTTGCCGTCGGCGACCAGGGTGAGCTCGCCGAGCTGGCTGTCGATGACGCAGTGTCGAGTGTTCATATCCTGTAAACGACGGTGGTCGGCGAGACGTGAGATCGATGCATGACAATCGGGCGGGATGTCAGGAATGGCCGAGTGTGCGCTGAGATCGGCGATTCACCTGCTTTCAGGCGATTTTGCGATCTGACTGCACACCAGGCGGCCGCCACGGCGTGAGGCGTGGAGTCCATGCGGGCACATTGCGCCGGTATTCCTCGTACTGCTCGCCGTAGGTGCGCACCAGCGTCGGTTCCTCGTACCAGTGCACGAATGACGCCGTCGCGATCCAGCCGATCACCGCGTAGACCACCAACCACAGGCTGTCGAAGAGCAGCGCCTGACCCAGGATCGCGGTCAACAGGCCGACGTACATCGGGTTCCGGACGAAGCGGTTGAACCCTCCGACGACGAGCCGTTCGGTCGGCGCGACGGGCATCGGAGTCCCGCCTGCCTTGGTGAACTGGACGAACGCGTGAATGGGCGGGATCAGGCCGGCGACGACGAAGACCGCCCCCAGCACCAGACGTAACGGCGGGCTGGACTCGGGGATCTCCCAGCGGGTGATCAGCCACGGGCCCAGCCCGACGAACGTGCCGGGCGCCACGACGAAGAACGCCGCCGAACCCAGTGCTGCGGTGGTGGTTCGCACCTAGACAGTATCGGCGGGCAGCGGTGCTAATTGGGTCAATCGCACGCTGTTGCCGGACGGATCACGAAATCCGGAGTCGATGCCGTATGGCATCTGATGCGGCGGCTCGGTGAATTCGACGCCGCGAGCAGTCATCTCGTCGTAGTCGGACTGGATGTCTTCGGTAGTCAGGAACACGGTGCCGGCGAAGCCCTTGGCGGTGAGCTCCTGCACCTGCTTGCGCGTGACCTCATCCATCACAGGTTCGCCGGGGACCGCCATCAACACGATCGACACGTCGTCCTGGCCCGGCGGACCGACCGTGAGCCACCGAAACGTGTTGTCCATATCGGGCAGCGAAACATCTTGGCGCACTTCCATTCCGACGTTCTCGGTCCAGAATTTCAGTGCGACATCCTGGTCGTGTACCCACAGGTGGGCGCTTGCAACTTTGATCATGTGAACGACGCTACGTTCGGTCGTCGTCGCCCGTCTTCTCCCCGTGTGCTGTCTTGCGCACGCGGCTGTCGGCGGGCGGCCGGGTGTCGCGCGCGAGGATGCAACTGGGCACTCGCGCGTAGATCGCTGCCGGCGGCATGCTGGCCCGATACGCCGCGGGAGGCATGCCGTACACCCGCGAGAAGCTGGTGGTGAACGACCCGACGCTCTGCAGTCCCACCATCACGCAGATGTCGGCCACCGAGCGGTCGGTGTGGCGCAGCAATGACGCCGCGCGCTCCAGTCGCCTGGTCTGCAGATATGCCCGGGGAGACTCCCCGAACGTCCGGGTGAACATCCGGCTGAAATGGGCCCGCGACAGTCCCGCCGCGGCGGCGAGATCGTCGACGGTGATGGGATCCGCATAGCGTGCGTCGACCAGATCCTTGGCCCTCAGGAGATAACGGGCCGGGGGAACCTGGGACATGAGCTAAGTTTATTGCGCGGATGAGTTGGCCGGGCGGCCGCGGATCATCGCTAGATGATTCGAGGAAAGTCCGGACTTCGCAGAGCAGGGTGATTGCTAACAGCAATCCGAGGTGACTCGCGGGAAAGTGCCACAGAAAACAGACCGCCGCCCTGGAGGCGGTAAGGGTGAAACGGTGCGGTAAGAGCGCACCAGCATTCCGGGTGACCGGAATGGCTAGGCAAACCCCACCCGAAGCAAGGCCAAGAAGGCCGCACCTGGTGCGGCCGCGCAGGCGCTCGAGGGCTGCTCGCCCGAGCCTGCGGGTCGGCCGCTCGAGGCACCCGGCAACGGTGTGTCCAGATGGATGGTCGCCGCTTCACCGCCGTGATCACTCGCGGCGGTGCGGAACAGAATCCGGCTTACAGGCCAACTCATCCCTCTTTCCATGCTTCCTCACAGCCAGCGTCTGTATACAAGAGTTCAAGATCGTAGACAGGACAACGCTATGGCATCCGAAAGTTCCGCAGCGCGCATCGCCGCACAGCTGCGGGCCGAGATCCTGCACGGGGACGTCGCGCCCGGCGCCAAGCTCGCCCAGGTCGGCCTCGCCGAACGGTTCGGCGTCAGCCGGATCCCGGTGCGCGACGCGTTGGCGCTGCTCGCCGGCGAAGGCCTGGTGCAGCCGCTGTCCAACGCCACCGCGATCGTCACCCGCATGTCGATCGAGGAACTGCAGGAGTTGTACGACCTGCGGCTGTCGATCGAGCCGAAGACCACCGCGATCGCCGTCCCCCACGTCGGCCGCGCCGAGATCATCTACATGCGAAAGCAGCTGGCGATCATGTCCGAGCCAACCGATGCGCGCACCTGGCTCGCGGCCAACACCGAATTCCACGCCGCGGTCTACCGACGGTCCAACCGCCCGCGCACGATCGAACTGATCGAGCACCTGCGGCGGCTGACCGATCGCTACGTGTACCTGCACCTCGAGGTGATCGGTCAGACCGGGCACATCGGCAGCGAGCATGCCGAGATACTGGCTGCCGTCGAACGCGGGGATGCCGCCACCACGGCGCGTCTCATCGGCGACCACCTCGTGAAGGCGCACGACCACATACTCGACTACCTCGTCGACCATCCTTCGGTGCTCGACCCGCATGCGGTGCTCTCACCATGACCGACGGCAGGGTGATTCGACAGGCCATGGCGATGCTGCCGGTTCCGCACCGCGCGCTCATCTACCGGGCTTACTACCTCGGGCGCACCACAGCGCAGATCGCCTCCGAGTACTGCACCACAGAACCGGTCGTCCGTACCGAGCTGCACGAGGCGATGCTCGAGCTGCGCCGCATTCTGCGCGGAGCCCACGCAGCCGTCTGAGTCACGACTCCTAGCGAACGGACTTGCCCAGCTTCTTCAGTGCGGCGCCGAGGCTGTCCTCGGCCCGGCGTGCGACTTCGGCTTCAAGCTGATAGAGCACCCCGTAGGTGAAGGTGTCCTCGCCGGCGGCGTGCGCGACGGCGGCCTCCTTGCTGAGGTGATCCCGACTGACGACGCTGTCCTGGTGATCGCCGAGCAACGACTGAATGGCCTTCGCGCGGTCGGACACCTTGTCGTCACCCGTCGCCGACGCGGTATACCGAAGTCGTTTGGCGCGCTTACGGATTCGGTGCAAGGCTTCGTCCCGCTCGGTGTCGGACTCGGCGGAGTCCGCTGCCTTGGCCGCCTTGCGGACCTTCTTGTACGCGGCGTCGATGGTCAGCGTTGTGGGTTCTTCGTCACCGGGCAGGGGCGGTGGCGGGGGAGCGGCCACCAACGCCTCGAGAGCATCGAGCAGCCGGAAGTAGCGATCGGAGCGCATCGCGATCAGCGACCGCCGGTGCCCCGCGGAGTAGCGCTTCTTCGCACCGTCGACCAGTCGCTCGCGCACCGGACCGCGGATCAATTCCGCGGGCAGTTCGTCGAGTGCTTTCTCGTACTTCTCGGCGAGCACCTCGGCGTCGCGCGCCACACCCAGCACGGCCGCCAGCTGGCGCAGTTCGTCGAGGATCCAGGCGTCGTCGGTGATCCCGAACGCGTCCTCGGACGACTGCAGCAGGCTGCGGATCTTGCGCGTCGTGACCCGCATCTGGTGCACGGAGTCGTAGACGTCGGCGCGAACCGCCCGATCCCACTCCAGCAGCTCGTCCACATGTCCGGCCACCGCCCGGTGGATCGGATCGTCGGGCAGCTCCGACGGCTCGGACTCGGCCGTCGATTCGAGCACCCTGGCCAGCTTGGAACCGTGGCCGGCAGGTACCGCACCGGCATCCAGCAGCCTGTTCGCGAGCCGCTCCAGCAGTTCTCGGTCGCCACCCTCGGCGAGCTCGAGCTCCCATTCGCGCCACCGTTGTTCCGCGCCGTCCAGCCCGGCAGAGGCGGTGACCTGGTCGTCGCAGAACTCCGCGAGCACCACGCCGTCAGGTCCGTGGAGCAAGTCGACGGTGCGCTCGGTCGAGATTCGCGCCACGGGAGCCAACGGGCGGTCCCGCACGATGGCCAACACGACGTCGCGCAGCGCCTCCGGCACGTCGTCACCCGAGCTGTCCAGCGGCTCCCGCACCTCGGTGCGGGCGTCGGCGCCTGCGGGCAACTTGAGGTGCCATCCGGCGTCGGGTCCGCCGGTGCGGCGGCGCAACGTGATGCGGTGCGCGGCGAGGTCGCGGTGAGGGGTGTCGAAGTAGACGGCGTCGAGTTGCTGCACGGGAGAACGCTTCACCGACGCGACCGCTGAGAGCCCGTCGAATGACGGGGAGACGGTGGAGTCGACGACGTCGAACTTGCGCTCGACCTCCAGATAGCTCGAAGTGGATTTGCCCATGGTGCGGGCAAGACTGCCACATTCAGGTAAACGAGCAGCCCGGGGGAGCAGTTGGGCAGCTCGACAGCGGCGATAAAGTCCAGGGGTGACCGACTACGAAACCATCGAATTCGAGCCGTCCGGTGCCATTACCCGGATCACCCTGAACCGGCCCGACGCCGCAAATGGAATGAACAACACCATGACTCGCGAGCTCGCCGATGCCGCACGGCGCTGCGACACCGCGGCGACGAAGGTGGTCGTGCTCACCGGTTCGGGTCGGTTCTTCTGCGCCGGAGGCGATCTGAAGTCCTTTGCACCCGCGCCCGACAGGGGCCTGCACATCAAGGGTGTCGCGAACGATCTGCATCGCGCGATCTCCAGCTTCTCCCGGATGGACGCCGTGCTCATCACCGCGGTCAACGGCACCGCCGCCGGAGCGGGCTTCTCGATCGCGGTGACGGGCGATCTCGTCCTCGCCGCGGAGTCGGCGTCGTTCACGATGGCCTACACCAAGGTGGGACTCTCGCCGGACGGCAGTTCGTCGTACTTCCTGCCGCGTCTCATCGGTATCGCCAAGACCAAGGAACTGATGCTGACCAACCGCACTCTCTCGGCCCAGGACGCCGCACAGTGGGGTCTGGTCACCGAGGTGGTGCCCGACGATCAATTGGCCGCACGTGCCGACGCCCTGGCGGAGAAAATGGCGGCCACCTGCGCCGGGTCCAACGGCTCCGTGAAGGCACTGTTGCTGTCGACGTTCAACAGCGGTCTCGAGGAGCAGATGGAATTCGAGAGCCGGCTGATCGCCGAGCGCGCCAACTCCGCCGACGGCCGCGAAGGCGTCGACGCCTTCATGGCCAAGCGGAAGCCGGACTTCTCCTAGAAGGAGTGCTCTTCGGCCGGGAACGTCCCGCTGGCGACCTCGTCGGCGTACTGCGTTGCGGCGCGGCTCAATTCGGCGCCCACATCGCCGAAACGTTTGACGAACCTGGCGGTCTTACCGCTCGTCATGCCGGCCATGTCCTGCCACACCAGCACCTGCGCATCGCAGTTGGGTCCGGCTCCGATGCCGATGGTGGGGATGGTCAACTTGCCGGTGATCTGAGTCGCCAGCTCAGCGGGAACCATCTCGAGCACCACGGCGATGGCCCCGGCTTCCTGCACGGCGATTGCGTCGTGGACGGTCTGCTCGGCGCCGTCGCCGCGGCCCTGGACGCGGAACCCGCCCAGGCTGTTGACGCTCTGCGGGGTGAATCCGATGTGCGCGACCACAGGGATGCCGGCCTGAGTCAGCGTCGCGATCTGATCGGCTACGCGCTCGCCACCCTCCAGTTTGACCGCACCCGCGCCGGTCTCCTTCATGAACCGGGTGGCGGTCGCAAGGGCCTGCTGCGGGCCTGCCTCATAGCTGCCGAACGGCAGGTCGGCGACCACGAGTGCGTGCGAAGCGCCGCGGACGACGCCGCGGACCAGCGGGATGAGCTCGTCGGGGGTCACCGGGACCGTGGTGTCGTAGCCGTAGACCACGTTGGCCGCCGAATCGCCGACCAGCAGGACGGGAATGCCTGCATCATCGAATATGCGGGCGGTGGAGAAGTCGTAGGCCGTCAGCATGGCCCACTTGTGGCCTTCTGACTTCCACTTCTGCAGGTGAAGGGTTCTTATTTTAGGCCGCGGCTTATCCGCCGCAGCGCCGTAGACAGTCTGCTCAGACATCGTTGTCCCTCACGGGTTGGTCGGGTCGATCCTCGAGGCCCATCCGGGTCCCCGGGTTCGTCTGACCTGTTCAGTCTGCCACTTCGGGCGCCGAAGTTGAAAGGCGCGTTGAGTGGATTTCCTCACACCGGGCTCAGCCCGGCCTAACATCGGCGGCATGCAACGGTTAAGCGGACTCGACGCCAGTTTCCTGTATCTCGAGACCGCGCAGCAACCGCTGCATGTGTGCTCGATCCTCGAGCTGGACACGTCGACCATGCCAGGCGGCTACACCTTCGACAGATTCCGCGACGCGTTCGACCTGAGGATCAAGGCGATGCCGCAATTCCGGGAGAAGCTCGCCGACAGCCGGTTCAACCTCGACCATCCAGTGTGGGTGGACGACAAGGATTTCGATGTCGACCGGCACCTGCACCGCATAGGGCTGCCATCGCCGGGAGGCCGGCGCGAGCTGGCCGAGATCTGCGGGCACATCGCATCGTTGTCGCTGGACCGCAGCCGGCCGCTGTGGGAGAAGTGGGTGATCGAGAACGTCGACGGCACCGACCCGCAGGAGGGCGGACGCATCGTCGTGATGACCAAGGTCCATCACTCCGGTGTCGACGGGGTTTCGGGAGCCAACCTCATGTCGCAGCTGTGCAGCACCGAAGCCGACGCCCCACCTCCCGACCCGGTCGACGGTCCCGGTGATGCGAGCGAGCTCGAGATCGCGGTATCCGGCGCCCTCAAGTTCGCCACCCGGCCGCTGAAGCTGATCAATGCGCTGCCGTCGACCCTGTCGACGGTCGTGGACACTGCCCGCCGGGCCCGCGGGGGCAACGCCATGACGGCCCCGTTCGTCGCTCCCAAGACCGCGTGGAACAGCAACGTCACCGGACACCGCAACGTGGCGTTCGCGCAGCTGGACCTCGAGGACATCAAGACCGTCAAGAACCATTTCGGGGTCAAGGTCAATGACGTGGTGATGGCGCTGGTGTCCGGTGTGCTGCGCAAGTTCCTCGACGATCGCGGTGAGTTGCCGGAGAACTCGTTGGTCGCCATGGTGCCGGTGTCGGTGCACGACAAGTCGGACCGGCCCGGTCGCAACCAGGTGTCGGGCATGTTCTCCAAGCTGGAGACGCACATCGAGGACCCGGCGGAGCGGCTGAAATCCATCGCCGACTCGAATTCGGTTGCCAAACAACATAGTTCGGCGATCGGGGCGACCCTGCTACAGGACTGGACCCAATTCGCGGCACCCGCGGTGTTCGGTGTGGCGATGCGGGTCTACGCCGCCAGCCGGCTGAGCGGGGCCAGGCCGGTGCACAACCTCGTCGTCTCCAACGTCCCGGGCCCACAGGTTCCGCTGTACTACCTGGGCTGCGAGGTGGACGCCATGTACCCGCTGGGGCCGATTTTCCATGGCTCGGGTCTGAACATCACCGTGATGTCGCTGGCCGGAAAGCTCAACGTCGGCATCGTGTCCTGTCCGGAGTTGCTGCCCGATCTGTGGGACATGGCCGACGACTTCAAGGCCGCCCTCGACGAGTTGCTGAGCGCCACGCGATAGCCGCCTAGCCAGCGCGGATGTGCGGTCATGGCAGCATGTGGTGCCATGAGCCTGAAGATCGGCGTCCAAGTGACGGCGTTGATGTTGCTGGTCGCCGGTTGCACGAATCTGGTCGAGGGCCGCGGCGTTGTCGCCGTGCCCCCGCCGGGATCGCCGATCGAGTGGGGCGAGTGCGAGAACTCGTCCTCCGACGGCGAACCGGCACCCGTCGGTGCCGAGTGCGGAATGTTGTCGGTTCCGGTGAACTGGGCCGAGCCTGACGGCGAGGTCGCGCGGCTGGCGATGATCCGGTTCAAGGCGACCGGAGACAAGATCGGCTCCCTGATCGTCAACCCCGGCGGTCCTGGCGAGTCGGGTGTCGCGGCGGCGACCAGCATGGTCGGGCTGCTACCCGACAGCGTCCGCCAACGATTCGATCTGGTCGGCTTCGACCCGCGCGGCGTGGCGGCCTCCACGCCCGCGGTGTGGTGCAACTCCGACGCGGACAACGACCGGCTCCGCGCCGACCCTCAGGTGGACTACACGCCCGAGGGTGTCGAGCACATCGAGTCCGAAACCAAGGCGTTCGTTCAGCGTTGCGTCGACAAGATGGGCGACGAGTTCCTCGCCAACGTCGGAACCGCCAGCGTCGTCAAGGATCTCGACGCGATGCGGCAGGCTCTCGGCGACGAGAAGCTGAACTATCTGGGCTACTCGTACGGCACCCGCATCGGCGCGCTGTACGCGGAGGCCTATCCCGACAAGGTGCGCGCGATGATCCTCGACGGCGCCATCGACCCCAACGCCGATCCCACCGAGGCCAACATCCGCCAGGCCAAGGCATTCCAGACCGCGTTCAACGATTACGCCGCCGACTGCGCCGAGAACGCGGACTGCCCGCTGGGCACCGATCCCGCCAAGGCGGTCGACGTCTACCGCAGCATGGTCGACCCGCTGGTGGAGAACCCGTTGAAGACGCGTGATCCGCGCGGGCTGAGCTACTCCGACGCGATCGTCGGCACCATCCTGCCGCTGTACTCGCCGAATCTGTGGCGCCACCTCACCCAGGCCCTCAAGGAGATCGAGGACGGGGAGGGCGACACGATGCTGGCGCTGGCCGATCTCTACATGGGCCGCGACGAGAACGGCCACTACAACAACTCGACCGACGTCCGCGTGGCGGTCAACTGCGTCGACAAGCCGGCGGTGACGGACCGTGCCAAGGCCATCGAGGAGGACCGGCGGGCTCGTGAAGCGGCGCCGTTCATGAGCTACGGCGAGTTCACCGGGCACGCTCCGCTGGGGACGTGCGCGTTCTGGCCAGTCCCTCCGACGACCGAACCGCACGAGATCAAGGTCGACGGGCTGCCGCCGATCCTGGTGATCTCGACGACCAACGACCCCGCCACCCCGTACGAGGCGGGCGTCGACCTGGCGCGTCAGCTGGGTGGCACGCTGGTCACCTTCGTCGGCACGCAGCACACCGTCGGCTTCCAGGGCGAGGGCTGCATCGACGACATCGCGGCGTCGTACCTGGTCGATCTCACGGTCCCGCCCGAGGGCGTCCGTTGCGAGTGAACATCACCGGTGTCACGGCTTCGGATCTGCCGGAGCTGTTACCGATGATGCGCGGCTATTGCGACTTCTATCGCGTGGAGCCGTCCGATGAGCGCCTGCTGGCCCTGTCGAACTCTCTGATCGACCACCCCGACGAGGGTGTGCAGCTGATCGCGCGCGTCGACGGAACACCGCTGGGATTTGCGACGATCTACTGGACCTGGCAGACGTTGTACGCCGCTCGCGTCGGCGTGCTCAACGATCTGTACGTGGAGTCGGCGGCCCGTGGCAACGGCACCGGCCGGACGCTGATCGAGCGGGGTCTGCAGCTGTGCCGCGACCGCGGTGCCGAGAAGTTGGTGTGGGAGACGGCCCCTGACAACGCGACGGCGCAACGGCTATACGACGGAATCGGCGCGGCGAAGTCGACCTGGCTGAGCTACGAACTCGACGCCTGACCGTACGCACTGCCATGTCAAGCCGCCCGATTTACCTGCTCTTCGCGCAAGCGCTCATCGCCGTAACACAGATTTAACAGCCGGTGCATACCCTGCGGATATGGACCGGCAGAAGGAATTCGTGCTGCGCACGCTGGAAGAACGCGATATCCGCTTCGTCCGGTTGTGGTTCACCGATGTGCTCGGTTACCTCAAATCGGTCGCCATCGCGCCCGCCGAACTCGAAGGCGCGTTCGAGGAGGGCATCGGCTTCGACGGTTCGGCGATCGAAGGCTTCGCCCGGGTTTCCGAGGCCGACATGGTGGCGCGGCCCGATCCGTCCACGTTCCAGGTGCTGCCGTGGACGTCCAGTGCCGGCGACCACCACTCAGCGCGCATGTTCTGCGACATCACGATGCCCGACGGTTCGCCGTCGTGGGCGGACTCCCGCCACGTGCTGCGCCGCCAGCTGTCCAAGGCCAGCGATCTCGGCTTCTCCTGCTACGTGCACCCCGAGATCGAGTTCTTCCTCCTCAAGCCGGGTGAGTACGACGGCAGCGTGCCCGTCCCCGCCGACAACGGCGGCTACTTCGACCAGGCCGTGCACGACGCCGCGCCGAACTTCCGCCGCCACGCCATCGACGCACTCGAGCAGATGGGCATCTCGGTGGAGTTCAGCCACCACGAGGGCGCCCCGGGCCAGCAGGAGATCGACCTGCGTTACGCCGATGCGCTGTCGATGGCCGACAACGTGATGACCTTCCGATACGTCGTCAAGGAGGTCGCGCTCGGCGACGGTGTGCGGGCCACGTTCATGCCCAAGCCGTACTCCGAACATCCCGGCTCGGCGATGCACACCCACATGAGCTTGTTCGAGGGCGAGAACAACGCCTTCCACAGCCCCGATGACGTGTTGCAGCTTTCCGATGTCGCCAAGTCGTTCATCGCGGGCATCCTCGAACACGCCAACGAGATCAGCGCCGTCACCAATCAGTGGGTGAACTCCTACAAGCGGCTCGTCCACGGCGGCGAGGCGCCGACCGCGGCGAGCTGGGGAGCGGCCAACCGGTCGGCGCTCGTGCGGGTCCCGATGTACACACCGCGCAAGGCATCGTCGCGACGCGTCGAGGTGCGCAGCCCCGACTCGGCGTGCAACCCCTATCTGACCTTCGCCGTCCTGCTCGCCGCGGGGCTGCGCGGCATTGAGAAGAACTACGTTTTGGGTCCCCAGGCCGAGGACAACGTGTGGAACCTCACCCCCGAGGAACGCCGCGCGATGGGCTACAAGGAGCTGCCGGGCAGCCTCGGTGTGGCGCTCACCGAGATGGAGAACTCCGAACTCGTCGCAGAAGCGTTGGGGGAGCACGTGTTCGACTACTTCCTGCGCAACAAGCGCGCCGAGTGGGAGAACTACCGCAGCCACGTCACGCCCTTCGAGCTCAAGACCTACTTGTCGCTGTAGCCGTCTGTAATCCAGCCCCCGGAGCTGGTGCGCTAACGTCGAGCCGTGGCCAAACCTGCGACGCAGCGACCGAAGCTGCCCAGCGTGGGACGCCTTGGGCTGGTCGAACCCTCCGCGCCCGCCGACCTCGATCGGTTGGGTTGGAACACCGATGCCCACGTCGAGTTGTTGTGGTCGTTGTCGCGCGCACCGGACGCCGACACCGCGCTGGCCGCGATGGTCCGTTTGGTCGACGCGTTGGGCGACGGCTGGAGCGAACTCAATCATCAACTGCTGACCGACCGCGGTCTGCGCGGCCGGCTGTTCAGCGTGCTCGGGTCGTCGCTGGCGCTCGGCGACCACCTTGTCGCCCACCCCGAGAGCTGGAAGCTGTTGGCCGGACGGGTGACGTTGCCGTCGGCCGAGGAGTTGCGCACAACCTTCCGCGATCTTGCCGAAAAGGCAACGGATGCAAGGGATGCGCTGCAACCGCTGCAAAGCCTGTATCGCGACGGGCTGCTGGTGCTTTCGGGTCTGGACCTGGCTTCGACCGTGGAAAACGAAGCCGTCCTGCCGTTCACGACGGTCGGTGAGCATCTGTCCGACCTTGCCGATGCGGCGCTCGACGCAGCGTTGACCGTTGCGCACAAGTCGGTGGGCGGCGAGATGCCACGGTTGGCCGTCATCGCGATGGGCAAGTGCGGTGCGCGGGAGCTGAACTACGTAAGCGACGTCGACGTGATCTTCGTGGCCGAGGGCTCGGCGGACCAGCTCGCGATCGCGACCCGGGTGGCCGGCGAGATGATGCGCTTCGCAGGTGACGCGTTCTTCGAAGTGGACGCCGCGCTGCGTCCCGAGGGCAAACGCGGCCAGTTGGTCCGCACGCTCGACTCGCACGTCGCTTACTACCAGCGCTGGGCCAAGACGTGGGAGTTCCAGGCGTTGATGAAAGCGCGACCCGCCGTCGGTGACGCCGAGCTCGGCAAGCAGTACATCGACGCGTTGATGCCGATGGTATGGACGGCATGCGAGCGGGAGGACTTCGTTCCCGAGGTGCAGGCGATGCGTCGTCGCGTCATCGACAACGTGCCCGCGGGCATGCGCGCCCGCGAGATCAAACTCGGACCCGGCGGGCTGCGTGATGTCGAGTTCGCGGTCCAGCTGCTGCAGCTGGTGCACGGCCGCCACGACGAATCGCTGCACGTGGCGTCGACGGTCAACGCGCTGGCCGCGCTCGGCAACGGCGGCTACATCGGCCGCGACGACACCGCGAACCTGACCGCGTCATACGAGTTCCTGCGGCTGCTCGAACACCGGTTGCAGCTGCAACGGCTCAAGCGCACGCACATCCTCCCCGAGGATGACGACGACGAGGCGCTGCGCTGGCTGGCGAGGGCCGCACACATCCGCCCCGACGGCACCCACGATGCTCTCGGCGTGCTGCGCGAAGAGCTGAAGCGGCAGAGCATGCGGGTATCGCGGCTGCACGCCAAGCTCTTCTATCAGCCGCTGCTGGAATCGGTTGGCGCCTTCGGGATTCCGGAGGGACTCAGTGCCGACGCCGCCGAGCGTCAGCTGGCCGCGCTCGGCTACGAGGGGCCGCAGAGCGCGCTGACCCATCTGAGGGCGCTGACGGGCGAGGGCGGCCGCCGCGGACAGGTACAGCGGGTGTTGCTGCCGACCCTGCTGGACTGGCTCTCGGATACGCCCGACCCCGACGTCGGTCTGCTGTCGTACCGGCGGATCAGCGAGTCGCTGTCCGACGAGCGGTGGTACCTGTCGACACTTCGCGACGAGGGCGCGGTGGCCAAGCGGCTGATGCAAGTGCTGGGCACCTCGGCGTATGTGCCCGAACTGCTGATGAGGGCCCCTGAGGTCATCCAGCTCTATGCTGACGGGCCCAGCGGACCGAAGCTGTGCGAAGTCGAGCCAGAAGGGGTGGCCCGAGCGCTTGTCGCCTCGGCGGGGCGTCATGCCGACCCGGTGCGGGCGATCGCCGCGGCGCGCACCCTGCGCAGGCGCGAACTGGCCCGCATCGCGTCGGCCGACCTGCTGGGCATGCTCGAGGTGACCGACGTGTGCCAGGCGCTGACGTCGGTGTGGGTGGCCGTACTGCAGGCCGCGCTGGAGGCGGTGATCCGGGACAACACAGGTGAAGACGGCGCGCCCGCGCGTATCGCCGTGATCGGGATGGGCCGCCTCGGTGGCGCCGAATTGGGCTACGGGTCGGACGCCGACGTGATGTTCGTGTGTGAACCGAACGCGGGCTTCGAGGACTCGGTCGCGGTCAAGTGGGCGGGGTCGGTGGCGGAGAAGGTGCGCACGCTGCTCGGCACGCCGTCCGCGGATCCGCCGTTGGAGGTCGACGCCAACCTTCGACCCGAGGGCCGCAGCGGTCCGTTGGTGAGAACGCTTGCCTCCTATGAGGCCTACTACGAGAAGTACGTTCAGACGTGGGAGGTGCAGGCGCTGCTGCGCGCGCACCGGGTGGCCGGTGATCCCGATCTGGGGGAGCGCTTCCTGTTGATGATCGACAAGACGCGGTATCCCGCGGGCGGTGTCTCGCAGCAGGCGGTCCAGGAGATCCGGCGCATCAAGGCGCGCGTCGATGCCGAACGGCTGCCGCGCGGCGCCGACCCGAATACGCACACCAAGCTCGGCCGCGGCGGACTCGCCGACATCGAGTGGACAGTGCAGCTGATCCAACTGCGGCATGCCCACAAAGTTCCTGCGTTGCACAACTCTTCGACGCTCGAGGCACTCAACGCGATCGGCGCGGCCGAGCTGATCGCCGAGGGCGATGTCGAACTGCTTCGGCAGGCCTGGCTGACCGCGACGCGGGCGCGCAATGCGCTGGTGCTGGTGCGCGGGAAGGCGACTGATCAGCTTCCGGGGCCGGGACGTCAGCTCAATGCGGTGGCGCTGGCCGCCGGCTGGGAGAGTGACGATGGCGGCGAGTTCCTCGACAACTACCTACGAGTTACGCGTAGGGCAAAAGCGGTGGTACGAAAGGTGTTCGGCGAGTGAGCATGGACTTCGGGTTCGACCTGATCAGCGATGCGGAGTACGAGCGCCAACGCGCGCTGTACGGTCCGCTGACTGAATCGCTGCGCAGGCTCATCGACGCCGGTCTGCACACCGAGGTCGACGAGGACACCGTGCGCGACGCTCAGCACAAGATCGACGCGTTGACCGCGCTGCTCGAAAGCAAGCAGCGCGCCGTCACGTCGACGCTGCGGCACGAGGCCACCGGGCGGCCGCTGGCGTGGGCCAATCCCGCTGTGGGACTGCGGAATGCGATCGCGCCACCTATGATCATCCACCACGAGGACGATGGACAGTGTTGGAGCGAATTCACCCTCAGCGGCGCCTACGAGGGGCCACCGGGATGGGTGCACGGCGGCATCTGCGCCCTGGTGCTCGACCACCTGCTCGGCGAGGCGGCCAGCGAGGGGCTGACCCAACCGAAGTTCACCGGCACGATCTCACTGCGCTATTTGCGTGGCACGCCGCTGGGGCCGCTGCGCGCGGAGGCTTTTGTAGAGCGGTCCGAGGGTGTGAAGACTTTCGCCCGAGGCTATTTGAAGGATGCCGACGGCCCGACGGTCGAGGCGGAAGGCGTGTTCATTCGCCCGGCGTGGGCGCGTGACGCCGGATGAAGATCTATGTGAGCGCTGCCTTCCTCGATACCAGCGAAGTCGTCGAGATCGCCAAGGCCGCCGATGATCTCGGCTACGACGGCCTGGGCATCCCGGACCACGTCATCAACCTCGAGACGCTGAAGACGCCGTATCCGTATACCAAGGACGGCAAGCGGCGGTGGGAAGCCTTCACCGACTGGCCGGACCCCTGGGTGCTGATCGGCGCCCTCGCCATGGTGACGACGCGGCTGCGGTTCGTCACGACGGTCTATTTGCCCGCGATGCGTGACCCGTACTCGGCGGCGAAATCGATTGGCACGTCGGCGTTGTTGGCCGGCGGGCGGTTGGAACTCGGTATCGGGGTCGGCTGGTGCGAGGAAGAGTTCACCTTGATGGGGCAGCAATTCGCCCGTCGCGGAAAGCGCACGGACGAGATGCTTGCGCTGATGAAGGAGCTCTGGAAGCCGGGCTGGACCGAGTTCGACGGCGAGTTCTACCAGACACCGCGGCTGGAGATGGAGCCGACGCCACCGCCCATTCCGATCTACGTCGGTGGGCTTTCCGACATCGCCTTGCGTCGCGCCGCGAAACACGACGGCTGGATTGGCGACCTGATCAGCACCGACCAGGCGCTGATACGAGTGGAAAAGTTGCGCGAAATGCGGGCGGCGCAGGGCTTGTCGATGGACGACTTCGTCGTTATCACGCCGCTGACCGACGCGTTCACCCCCGAGCACTACGCCCGCGCGACCGCGGGCGGCATCGATGGCATCATCACCATGCCGTGGATGTTCTACTCGGGACCGCTGGCCACCCTCGACGAGAAGATCGACGGCATGCGCAAGTTCCGCAAGGACATGGCGCTGGACTGAGCTACCGGCGGCGGAAGCGGCTGAGCAGTCCGCCGCGGCGGACGGGCTGACCTGTCGCGTGGCCTGCCGGTGCCGCGGTGCCGGTGACCACACGGCCGGGTGCGACGCCGCCGGCGCGGGTGCGCCGTCGGCTATCGACAGCCCAGACACCGGCACCCGTCGTGGCGAGCAGTAGGAAGCCGAAGCAGTACGCGACGGCGAGTTCGCCGCCGTTGGCGATCGGCCAGAACGGCTGGGTTGCATCGCCCTTGAGGATGGGCCAGTGCGCGTAAAAGTACGCGAACGCCATCTCGCCGGAGGCGATGAACGCCGCGATCCGGGTGAACAGCCCAAGCGTGATCAGGATGCCCAAGACCAGTTCGAGGAGCCCGGCCCACCAGTACGGGAAGGAGCCCGTTTCGATCGGCGCAGGCGACGCGATCGGCCAGTCGAACAGCTTCTGCGTGCCGTGCATCGTGAACATCAGGCCTAAGACGATGCGGAAGAGGCTCAAGACGGGCGAGTGGTAGCCGGCGAGACGGGCGTCCAAATTGGTCGTCATGCCCATCGACCCTACGCGTAGACGGGCAGAATTTTCACAGTCGGATCACGAAGGGCCGGATGGCGCGAACGCCACCCGGCCCCTCGGTCAGAGCTCCACTACTTACACGTCGTAGTACAGGGCGATCTCGTAGGGGTGAGGACGGATCTGCACGGGCATGATCTCGTTCTCCCGCTTGTAGGAGATCCAGGTCTCGATTAGGTCCTCGGTGAAAACGCCACCCTCGGTGAGGTATTCGTGATCCTCTTCGAGCTTGTCGATCACCGCGGACAGCGACGTCGGAGCCTGCGGGATGCTGGCGGCCTCGTCCGGCGGCAACTCGTAGAGGTCCTTGTCGACCGGCGCCTGCGGCTCGATCTTCTTTTTGATGCCGTCCAGGCCGGCCATCATCATCGCCGCGAACGCCAGGTACGGGTTGCCCGAACTGTCCGGGCAACGGAATTCGAGGCGCTTGGCCTTCGGGTTGTTGCCGGTGATCGGGATACGCACACACGCCGAGCGGTTGCGCTGGCTGTACACCAGGTTGATCGGCGCCTCATAGCCCGGCACCAGGCGCTTGTAGGAGTTCACCGTCGGGTTGGTGAATGCCAGCAGCGACGGTGCGTGGTGCAGGATGCCGCCGATGTAATGGCGTGCGGTGTCCGACAGGCCCGCGTAACCCGACTCGTCGTGGAACAACGGCTGGCCGTCCTTCCACAGCGACTGATGGGCGTGCATGCCGGAGCCGTTGTCGCCGAACAGCGGCTTGGGCATGAACGTGACGGTCTTGCCCGCCTGCCATGCGGTGTTCTTGATGATGTACTTGAACAGCAGCAGATCGTCGGCCGCGTGCAGCAGCGTATTGAACTTGTAGTTGATCTCGGCCTGTCCGGCGGTGCCCACCTCGTGGTGGCCGCGCTCCAGGATGAAGCCGGCGTTCTGGAGGTTGGTGCACATCTGGTCGCGCAGGTCGACGTAGTGGTCGTACGGGGCAACGGGGAAGTACCCGCCCTTAGGGCGCACCTTGTAGCCACGGTTGGGGGATCCGTCGGCCTCGAACGGCTCGCCCGAGTTCCACCACCCGGACTCGGAGTCGATCTCGTAGAAGGTGCCGTTCATCTTGGAGTCGAAGCTCACCGAGTCGAAGATGTAGAACTCGGCCTCGGCGCCGAAGAAGCAGGTATCGGCGATGCCGGTGCTGGCGAGGTAGTTCTCCGCCTTCCGGGCCACGTTGCGTGGGTCGCGCGAGTAGGCCTCGCGGGTGAACGGGTCGTGCACGAAGAAGTTGAGGTTCACCGTCTTGGCCGCGCGGAACGGATCGATGCGCGCGGTCTCGGGGTCGGGCAACAGCATCATGTCGGACTCGTGGATCGACTGGAAGCCGCGCACCGACGAACCGTCGAAGGCCAAACCGTCCTCGAAAACGCTCTCGTCGAACGCGGACGCTGGGATCGAGAAGTGCTGGACCACGCCGGGCAGATCGCAGAACCGGATGTCGACGTATTCGACTTCCTCATCCTTGATCAGCTTGATGACGTCGTCAGCCGTCTTATCTGCCACTGAGAACTCTCCTTATATCTGGTAACCCGCGCGTAGACGCTATGGACACGATGTTGCACCGTCATCAACCTCATGTTGCGCCGAAGTTACGCAATGCCGCAGCGCATATCCTGACAGTATGTCCCGTCCCCTGGGGTCCTGGCTGTCGGGTTCGGACCCGAGCGGCGAATCAGGAGCCAACGAATACCCCGGCCAGCGTCTCGGCCTGCCCCCGTCCGGTGCCGGATCGATCGCCGGGTTCGGCAGGCGCATCGCCGCGTTGCTGATCGATTGGTTCATCGCGTACGGGCTGGTCGGGCTGCTCGTCGCCGTCGGTCTGATGAACCAGCAGACCTTCCTCTACACCCCGCTGGGATCGACCTCCATCGCCGTGGTCTGGGTCGTGCTCGGCATCATCTCCGTGCGCCTGTTCGGCTTCACTCCGGGACAGCTGGCACTCGGCGTGCGGGTGGCCTCCATCGACAATCGGATTCACGTCGGTCTCGGCCGGGCGACCGTACGCGGGATACTGGTGTTCTTCGTCATCCCGGCGCTGTTCACCGACAGCGATCTGCGCGGCTACCAGGACCGCTTCACGGGCACGGCGGTCGTCAAACGCTGATGCCTCAGACCTGGTGGCGGACCTGGCCGTTCATCACGGTCATCGTGACCCGGGCCCGGTGAATGTCGTGCGGATCGACCTCGAGGATGTTCGTGTCGAGAACGATCATGTCGGCGAGCTTGCCGACCTCGAGCGAGCCCACCTTGTCGTCCAACCGGATCTGGTAGGCGGCACCCAGCGTGTTGGCGTGCACCGCCTCCTCGACTGACAGCCTCTGGTCGGCAGGTGGCAGCACCTCGGCGTCGGGTTCACCGATCAATTGGCGTGTCACACCGAGCTGTATTGAATCCAGCGGTTTGTAGGTCGAGAAGTACCCCGCCGCCGGCCAGTCGGTGCCGAACGAGATGCGGCCGCCGGACTCCAACACGTCCCGCGGGCGGTACATCAGATCCTGGCGGGGCTTGCCGTACCGGGCCGCCATGTTCACCACCGTGTCGGGGTCAGCGGACATCCAGTTCGCGGAGAACTGGGCGACGACCCCGAGCTTGCCGAACCGCTGGTTGTCGGGGTCCTGGACATAGACCAGGTGCGCGACAGTGTGTCGGCGGTCCCGGGGCGGGTTCGCCGCGATGACCCGCTCGATGGAGTCCAGCGCGACCCTCGCGGTCCGTTCACCACACGCATGGACGTGCACGTCGAATCCGGCGGCGTCGACTCCGCCGATTAGTTGGTGCCACTGGTCATCGGTGAACGGCGACGCGCCGGCGGAGTCGGGTTTGTCCGCGTACGGCTCGATCAGCCACGCCGTGTATCCGCCCTGGGTCCCGTCACCGATGATCTTGACGGCGTCGACCTGGACCAGCTCGGTCGAGATCCGGTCGCGGATGTCGGTCAGCTTGGCGGCCGCGTCGACGACCGGCGGCGATTTGACGCTGTAGGACGCGACGACGCGGAACGGTAACGCGCCCCTGGACTCGGTGTCGGCATAGAGCTCGATCAACGCGCCCTGGTCGTCACCGATGGGTGGCACACCCGCGTCGAACACCGACGTGATGCCCGCCGCCGAGGCCTTCGGCAGCCACGCCTCCATCAGCTTTCCCATGGTCTCGGGGGAGATCGGCTCGATCGCGTTGACCAGACCGAGCACGGCATTGACTTCAAGGACGTAGCCGGTCGGTTCGCCGTTCTCGTCGCGGACGTAGTAGCTGAATCCGGGAATGGGGTCCTCGGATTCGCGGGTGATGCCCGCCGTCTCCAGAGCCTTGCTGTTGGCCCACAGGCTGTGCCCGTCGATGGCGAAGAAGAAGCCGGGTCGGTCCGGCAGAACCTTGTCGAGGTCGGCGCGGGTCGGCCCGTCGGGGCCGAACATGTCGACGCGCCAACCGAATCCACGCACCGGGCCCTCTGGGTTGGTCTTGGCGTACTGGGCGATCGCGGCCAATGCGTCGGCGCCCGTCGGCACCTGCAGGTCTACGCCGGTGGTCAGGAACGCGCCGAGGAATGGGTGGATGTGGCCCTCGACGAAACCAGGCATCAGCAGTCGGCCCGCCAGATCGATGACCTTCGTGTCGGGTCCGGTGAGCGCCATCGCGCCCGCCTCGTCTCCGACGTAGCTGATCGCGTTGCCGGTGACGGCGACGGCTTCGGCCCACGGCGCCGCCGTCGACACGGTGTAGATCGGGCCGTTGCGGAACACGAAGTCGGCACGATTCGGTGCGCCGCCGACGGACGTCCGCGGTGCCTCGGGGCCGGGCTGGACCGTACACGCGCTGGCCGCCGTCACCGCGACAGTGACGCCGGCGGCGGTCAGCAGTGTGCGGCGCGTGAGAGGCGGGCGATCACTCCGGCTTGATGTCGCCGGCTCGCGACCGAATGCGGCGAAGTGCGGTGCCCAATCGCACGCAGTGCACACCTGGTTCCCCCCGGTATCACTTCCTTCGGACAGTGCGTTGCACGCCGCGCATCTTGGCCTGTGCCGGCAGCGGGCCCTTCGGCATCGCGGCTGGTCCGATCTTGCTGCCGAGCGCCGCCAGCCGCGACTCCAGTGAGTCCATCTGCTTGACGGTGATGTTCGCGGGCAGCTTGTTGAGGTGGCGTTCGAGCTTGGCGAGCGGAACCTCGTCCTCGCCGTTGCCGATCACGATGTCGTAGATAGGGACGTCGCCCACCAGTCGCGCGGTGCGTTTCTTCTCTTGAGCCAGCAGCGGCTTGACCCGCGACGCCGAACCTTCACCCACGAAGATCACGCCGGGACGCCCGATCACCCGGTGCACCGCGTCGAAATGACCGGTGGCCGCGACGCCTGGAGTAACCCGCCACTTGCCGCGCAAATTGTCCAGCGCCCACGCCGCCGCACCAGTCTGCCCTTCGGCCTTGCGGTACACCGACTTCTGCGCCCGGCGGCCGAAGATGATGAACGCGACGAGTGCTCCAAGCACCACGCCCAGCGGGATCATCAGGTACGTGGTGAACCCGCCGGCGAAGATCCCGAGGGCCACCGAGGCCGCCACGATCAGCACGAACGCGCCGATCATGTAGGGCAGGAGCCGCTTGTCCTCTTTGCGCTGAATCTGGAAGGCCTGCCACAGCTGGCTGCGGCGCTGCTTCGAGGCCGCCTTGCGAGCCGCCTTGGCCTCGGCCTTGGCCGCCTTGTTCGCGGCGGTATTGCGGGGTTTTGCCATTTGTTCAGGATACGGAGTGCGATGCCGCCGACGTCGCGGCTCCGGTGGAGTCCGCGGGCCGAGCCGCGACGGCCTGCGCATACAGGCGTCCCGCGCGGTACGACGACCGCACCAGCGGGCCGGCGAGCACACCGGCGAAGCCGAGCTCGGTGGCGAAGCGTTCGTGTTCGACGAACTCCTCGGGCTTGACCCAGCGCTCGACGGGGTGATGCCGCACCGACGGTCGCAGGTACTGCGTGATGGTGACGAGGTCGCAACCCGCCTCGTGCAGATCGGTCAATGCCGCGCGCACCTCGTCCGGCGTCTCGCCCATGCCGAGTATCAGGTTGGACTTGGTGACCAGACCCGCGGCGCGCGCCGCGGTCAGCACCGAAAGGCTGCGTTCGTAGCGGAAGCCCGGACGGATCCGTTTGAAGATACGGGGTACCGTTTCGACGTTGTGCGCCAACACTTCTGGCCGCGCCTCGAACACCTGGGCCAGCAGTTGCGGATCGGCGTTGAAGTCGGGGATCAGCAACTCTACGCCGGTGGTCGGGTTCAGCTGTTTGATGGCGCGGACGGTCTCGGCGTACAGCCAGGCACCGCCGTCGGGAAGGTCGTCGCGGGCCACCCCGGTGACCGTCGAATAACGCAGTCCCATCGCCTGCACACTTTCGGCGACGCGGCGCGGCTCGTCACGGTCGAGTTCGGCGGGTTTGCCGGTGTCGATCTGGCAGAAGTCGCAGCGCCGGGTGCACTGCTCGCCGCCGATGAGGAACGTGGCCTCCCGGTCCTCCCAGCATTCGAAGATGTTGGGGCAGCCCGCCTCCTCGCAGACCGTGTGTAAGCCCTCGCGACGGACCAGCGCCTTGAGGTCCTTGTACTCCGGGCCCATCTTGGCCCGGGTCTTGATCCACGGCGGCTTACGCTCGATGGGCGTCTCGGCATTGCGCACCTCGAGACGCAGCAGCTTTCGGCCCTCCGGAGCCGCATGACCGGCGGCGTTGGACCCAGGAGCGATTGTCACTGCGTCAATGCTACCGACAGGCGGCCGTCGAGGGCGGCACCGACGGCCGCGGCCACCGGGTCGATGACATCGGCGACCCGGATCTGCCGGCCCAACTCGGCGGTCAACGAGGTGACCCCGGCATCGGAGATGCCACACGGCACGATCGCCGAGAACGCGGACAGGTCGCAATCGCAGTTCAGCGCGAACCCGTGCAGTGTCGTCGATCGCGACACCCGGATACCGACGGCGGCCACCTTGCGGGCCGGAGCGGCAGCCGATCTCGAGGACGACCCACGCACCCACACCCCGGAGCGGCCCTCGATCCTGCACGTCTCCAAGCCGAGGTCGGCGCACACCGTGATGAGCGACTCCTCAAGGCGCCGAACAAAATTCACCACGTCCAACGGCTCGGCCAGACCGATCACCGGATAGCCCACCAACTGTCCGGGACCGTGCCAGGTGATCTTGCCGCCGCGGTCGGTATCGATGACCGGAACGTCGGGCGTGCCGGGCCTCTCACTGGGCAGGGTGCGCTTGCCCGCCGTGTAGACCGACGGGTGTTCGAGCAGGAGCAGTGTGTCGGGGCCGCCTGCGACGCGCGCGTCGGCCAGCTCGCGCTGCAGCTGCCAGGCCTGCCGATAGTCGACGGTGCCAAGTCGTTGCACGTCGATGGGTGTCGTCACCGACCGAATGGACACTGGCGCCATGTCTTTGACGGTACGCGCTAGCCGGCCTTCGGCGCGGTGGCGAACGCCAGCGCCTCGCCGATCGTGTTGTGGTGGAACTCGAATCCGGCGCGCTCCAGGGCGGCCGGAATGGCGCGCTGGCCTCCGAGCAGGCCTTCGTCGGCGAATTCACCGAACGCGGCCCGCAACGCGAATCCGGGCACCATCAGCGGTGTGGGGCGATTCACCGCGCGTCCAAGGGCGGTGGTGAACTCGGCGTTGGTAACCGGCGCGGGTCCGGTCAAATTCACCGGACCCGACAACTCGTCCTTGGTGATCGCGAACAGTATCGCGCGCACCTCGTCCTCCAGGCTGATCCACGGCATGTATTGGCGTCCGTCGCCGAGCCGGGCACCCAGGCCAAGCGAGAACAGCAGTTTGAGGCGCCCGAGCACCCCGCCGGCGTCCGTCAGCACCAGTCCACTGCGCAGCAGAACCACCCTGGCGCCGTTACGCTCGGCAGCCGCCACCGCGGCTTCCCAGTCCTGGCTCAATTGGGCCAGGAAGCCGTCGCCGGGGGGCGCGGTTTCGTCGACGGTGCGGCTGCCGGTGTTGCCGTAGTAACCGACCGCGCTGGCGTTGACGAGCACCGGCACACCGGCTTCGGCGACCCCGGCGGACAACACCTCGGTCGGCCCGATACGGCTGTCGCGCAGGGCCTGCTTGAACGCCCCCGACCATCGTTTGTCGCCGACGTTGACACCGCACAGGTTCACCACGGCGTCGACCCCGGCCAACGCGCCCGGGTCGAATTCGCCGGTGTCGGGGTTCCAAAACACCTCGTCGGGGTTGGACGGTGCGCGGCGCACGATCCGCAGCACCCGGCGATCGGTGGCCCGCAGGGCGTACACCAAAGCAGAACCGATGAGGCCGGACGATCCGGCGATCGCAATGACGGCGTCGGACACGACGGACGGCAGTCCTTCCCGGTCTTTAGAGACCCAGATCGGCCTCGAACGCGCCGTCCTCGAGACGCCGCTTGATGGTGGTCACGAAACGTCCGGCGTCTGCGCCGTCGATCAGCCGGTGGTCATACGTCAACGGCAGGTAGCAGATGGACCGCACACCGATCGACTCGTTCCCCGAGTCGTCGACGATCACCCGCGGCCGCTTCACGATCGCACCGGTGCCCAGCATCGCCGCCTGCGGCGGAACGAGGATCGGCGTGTCGAACAGCGCGCCCTGGCTGCCGATGTTGGTGATGGTGAACGTACCGCCGGACAGTTCGTCTGGCTTGAGGTTGCCCGAACGCGCGCGATCCGCGATATCGGCGATCGCGCGCGCCAGCCCGGCGAGCGACAGGTCCCCGGCGTTCTTGACCACCGGCGAAAGCAAGCCCTGCTCGGTGTCCACCGCGAAGCCAAGGTGCTCGGCGTCGTAGTAGGTGATCTCCTTGGACTCTTCGTTGTAGCTCGCGTTGACGTTGGGATGCGTCTTCAGCGCATCGATCACCGCGCGTGCGATGAACGGCAGGTACGTGAGGTTGACGCCTTCGCGCTCGGCGAAGTCCTTCTTCGCCCTGGCCCGCAGCGCGACCACCTTGGTCATGTCGACCTCGTGGGTCTGCGTCAACTGCGCTGTGGCCTGCAGGGATTCACGCGTCTTCTTCGCGGTGATCTGCCGGATCCGGTTGGCTTTCTGCGTGGTGCCGCGCAGATGCGCCAGCGCGGGTGCCGGAGTGGCCGGCTGCTGCGGTGCGGCGGCGCGGGTCGCAGGCGCCTGCGCGGCCGGCTCGGCCGCCGGTGCCTTCTTGGCTTCGGCGGCGGCGAGGACATCCTGCTTACGGATGCGTCCGCCGACGCCGGTTCCCTTCACCGAGGCCAGGTCGACGTCGTTCTCGGCGGCCAGCTTTCGGACCAGTGGCGTCACATACGGCGAGCCGTCACCCGACGGCGCCTCGGAGTCGGGTTTCGCCTCCTGCTTGGGCTCCGCTTTGGGTTCCGGCTTGGGCTCGGGCTCGGCCTTTTGCTTGGGTTCCGGCTTGGGCTCGGACTTGGCCTCTTGCTTGGGTTCCGGCTTGGCTTCTTCTTTGGGTTCGGGTTCCTTCTCGGGCTCGGGCTCGGGCTCGGGCTCCGGCTCTGGCTCTCGCTCCGGTTCGGACTCGGCTGCAGCGTCCGCGTCGCCGATCTTGGCCAGCTCGCCGCCGACCTCGACGGTGTCGTCCTCTTCGGCGGTGATCGATACCAGCGTGCCGGCCACCGGCGACGGGATCTCGGTGTCGACCTTGTCGGTGGACACCTCGACAAGCGGCTCGTCGACCTCGACTGTGTCGCCGACCTTCTTCAGCCACCGGGTCACGGTGCCCTCGGTCACCGACTCACCGAGTTCGGGCATCTTCACCGACGTGGCCGAGCCCGATGACTTGGCGGCCGGCTTGGACTCGGGCTTGGATTCCGGCTCGGGCGCTTCTTCTTCTTCCTGCTCCTCGGCGGCGGGCTCCTCCTGCGCGGCAGGTTCTTCGGCCGGCTTGGGCTCTTCCTCGGCAGGCTTCTCGTCGGGCTCGGAGTCGGATCCGGAGTCATCGCCGCCTGATTCGCCCGCCTCGCCGATGACGGCCAGCTCGCCGCCGACCTCGACGGTGTCGTCCTCCTGGGCCACGATCTTCTGCAGCACTCCGGCCGCGGGCGAGGGAATCTCGGTGTCGACCTTGTCGGTGGACACTTCCAACAGCGGCTCGTCCTGTTCGACCGTGTCTCCCTCTTGCTTGAGCCAGCGGGTGACAGTCCCCTCGGTGACGCTCTCACCGAGTGCGGGCATCTGAACGGAGATGGCCATGCGTTTGGGCTCCCTCGAACGGTCTGTCGCAGGTGGTCGATCTATCTGTTCCCATCCTGTCACGTCCGTACCAAGCTTTCGCCGCAGACTCGGTGAGCCGATGCTCTGGCACTATCGAAGGAGGTAGACGAAGGGAGCGCGGCCCGAGGTGGGTTTGTTCGACAGGTTCTCGCGCGGTGCGCGCAGGTCAAAGAGCGGCGGGGACGACCCGGCCGCGGATCTGAAGTACCTCCGCCAGTGGGTTGCCGACCACCACGGTGTCGAAGCATTCGTCGAGCCGAGAACCACCGTCACCGACGTCACGGTCGTGCTGGTGGCTGCCGACGGTGAGTGGACGAGGCGACGTGCGGGGGGAGACGCCGGAGCGCGCAGGCTCTCCGACCGGCTCAAGATCCCGGTCTACGACGTGCAGAAGGTCGGATACCCACAACGGATGCGCGACTACGACGCTCGGCGACGGATCGAACGCAAACGTGCCGCCCGCGAGGAGCTGGAAGGCTGATACGGTACCAGCGGTCCCACTAACTCGCGGAGGTGCCATGAGGTCGACGGCGGAGGCTACTGAACGGCGCGTCGACAGCAGCGGCGGAGTTCAGATCGCGGTGTACGAAGAAGGCAACCCCGACGGTCCTCCGATCGTGCTGGTGCATGGCTGGCCCGATTCCCATGTGCTGTGGGACGGCGTAGTGCCGCTGCTGGCGGACCGTTTCCGCGTCCTGCGCTACGACAACCGCGGAGTGGGGAGTTCGTCGGCGCCGACATCGACATCCGAATATCGGATGTCTTGTTACGCAGATGATTTCGCCGCGGTGATCGGCACCCTCGCGCCCGGTGAGAAGGTGCACGTGCTGGCGCACGACTGGGGCTCGGCGGGCATGTGGGAGTACCTGGCCCGGCCCGACGCGAGCGACCATGTCGCGTCGTTCACGACGCTGTCCGGCCCCAGCATCGATCACACGAACCGATTCGTGATGAGCAGCCTCAGACGGCCTTACCAGCTGCGCAGGTTCGCGCAGGCGCTCGGCCAGCTGGGCCGGCTGACCTATATGGGTGCGTTTTCCGTCCCCGTGCTCGCACCGATGGCTGTCCGCAGAACCCTCGCCGATCGGGTCACCTCGATGCTGAAGAACCGCGACGGCATACCGGCCGATCAGGTGCACCATTCGCAGACCTACAAGACCGACGCTGTCAACAGCTTGAGGGTCTACCGCGCCAACTACTTCCGCGCATTCGTGCCCCCCAAGCGCGATCCCTATATCGACGTCCCGGTCCAGGTCATCGTGAATTCGAACGATCCGTTCATCCGGCCTTACGTCTATGCGGACACCCACAACTGGGTGCCGCGACTGTGGCGTCGCGACATCGGCGCCGGCCATTGGTCGCCGATGTCGCACCCGGCGACGGTCGCGCGGTCGGTGCACCAGCTGGTCGACTTCCTCGAGGGCGAGCCGCCGAGCAGAGAGCTGCGGCGCGCACAGGTCGGCCGTCCCCGTGAACCGTTCGGCGACACGTTGGTGTCGGTCACCGGCGCAGGCAGCGGTATCGGGCGCGCTACCGCCCTCGAATTCGCAAGGCTGGGTGCGGAACTGGTAGTCAGCGATATCAACGAGGCGGGCGCCAAGGAGACCGCCGCGGCGATCGTGTCAAGGGGCGGAATGGCTCATGCGTACGCCCTCGACGTCGCCGATGCCGACGCCGTCGAGCGGTTCGCCGAGGAGGTGTGCGCCGAACACGGGGTGCCCGATGTCGTCGTGAACAACGCGGGTGTCGGGCATTCAGGCATGTTTCTCGACACCCCCCGCGATGAGTACGACCGCGTGCTCAACATCAACTTCGGTGGAGTCGTAAACTGCTGCAGGTCATTCGGGCGCAGGCTCGTCGACCGCGGAGCGGGCGGGCATGTCGTCAACGTCTCGTCGATGGCGGCCTACTCGCCACAACAGTCGATGAACGCCTACTCCACCAGCAAGGCCGCCGTGTTCATGTTCGGCGACTGCCTGCGCGCCGAACTCGATGAGGCCGGTATCGGACTCACGACGATCTGCCCCGGCGTCATCGACACGAACATCGTCCACACAACCCGGTTCGACGTGCCCGCCAACAAGTTGGCGAAGGTCGAAGCGCGCCGTAAGCAGATTGAAAAGGCTTTCTCCGCAAGGCGTTACGGTCCGGAGAAGGTGGCGAAGGCCATTGTCTCGTCGGTGCGCAAGAACAAGGCGATCCGGCCCGTCGCACCCGAGGCTTACGTCCTCTATGGCGTTTCACGCCTGCTGCCGCAGGTGATGCGGAGCACCGCGCGCGGCAAGATTCTGTAGCTAGCCGAGTGTCCGCCACCGGTCTCGAGTGTGGAGGTGTGTCACGCCCAACCGACCTATTGCGTGCGGGTAACCCACGTTCGCCGGCTGTTGGGTGAGTTACCCGTTCTCGGCGATGTCTTCCAGGACGGCGAACATCGTCCGCGTCGGGACGCCGGTGCCCCCCTTGCCGGTGTAGCCCCATGGCCCGCCGGTGTTGTACGCGGGCGCCGCGATGTCGATGTGCGCCCACTGCACCCCGTCGGCGACGAACTCGCGCAGATACGTTCCGGCGACCAGCATTCCGGCGTAGCGCGAACCGCTCACGTTGGCGAGGTCGGCCACCGTCGACTTGAGGTCGTCCTTGAGCTCCTCGGGCAGCGGCATCGGCCACGCGTTCTCACCGGCCTGCTGGCTGCGTTCGGCCACCCGATCGCGGAACTCCTCGCTGCCCATCACGCCAGGGGTGCGCGCGCCCAGCGCAACGGTCTGGGCGCCGGTGAGCGTCGATGTCTCGATCAGGTAGTCGGGGTCGTCCTCGCAGGCCCGCGCGATCGCGTCGGCCAGGATCAGCCTGCCCTCGGCATCGGTGTTGAGCACCTCGACGGTGATGCCGCCGTACTGGGTGAGTACGTCGCCCGGTCGCTGCGCGGTCGCCGACGGCATGTTCTCGGCCATCGGCACCGTGGCGATGACGTCGATCGGCAGCTTCTGCTTGGCGGCCAGCACCACGGTGGCGATGACGGCTGCCGCGCCGCCCATGTCGGAGGTCATGTGGTGCATGTTCGCGGCCGGCTTGATCGAGATGCCGCCGGTATCGAAGGTGATGCCCTTGCCGACCAGCGCGACCGTCTTCGATTTCTTGCCCTTACCTCCGCGGTGAGTGAGCCGGACCAGCCGGGGCGGACGCGACGAGCCCTTGCCGACTCCGATGATTCCTCCGTAGCCCGCCTTGTCGAGTGCCTTGTCGTCGAGCACCTCGACGTCCAGGCCCGCTGCCTTGCCCAAAGCCTCTGCGCGCTTGGCGAATTCGGCGGGGAAGAGGTGGCTGGGCGGAGTGTTCACGAAATCGCGCGCAGTCGCCACGGCGGTGGCGATATCCGTCGCCCTGGCCGCGGCCTCCTTGGTCCTGGTCTTCGTGTCGGCCGTCAGCGCCGTGATGGCGCGCAGGCCGTTGTCCTTGGGAGCGGTTTTCTCGCTGCGGAAGTCGTTGAAGCGGTAGGCCCCCAGGATCAGCCCCTCGATCGCGGCGCCCAGATCGATGTCCGACAGCGTGGTGATGACGTTCTCGACACCGTTGAGCGATCGCGCGGCGACGCCGGCCGCACGCCGGATCGCGTCCGCGGGCCACGCGTCGCGGTTCTTACCGAGCCCGACCGCTACCACGCTCGCCACCGGCAGCGACGGCGCGACGACTCGGGTGACCTGGTCGGAGCCGCCCTTCGCGCCGAGTGCCTCGAGGGCCACCTCGATCTCACCGACCGCTTCGGCGTCGAGGAACGGGTTGCCGACCACCGTTGCCTTGGCGTCCTCATCGGAGCCGCTGATCACGGCGACGATCAGCACGGAGTCGTCGACCTTGCGCTTGGGCAGCGACGAACTGACGGTGACGGTGGGGACCTGAAAACCGGTGCTAGCTGGGCTCACGAGCGATAACCATATCGCTCACCGGGCAAGGTGCAGGTCGTAGGCCGCGACCGGCTCGTCGAAACCTTTGAGTGTCAACGGTTCCTGCGGAATGGCGGGCCATTCCGGCAGCTGGTCGCGGACATCGGAGGAGGCCAGGATCTGGCCGGGGGCCGCCGCCGCGACGAGGCGGGCCGCCAGGTTCACCGGATTGCCGAAGTAGTCGCCGTATATGCCCAGCACGGAGCCGTATCCGAGGCCGGCGCGCACCCTCAGGCCGGTCTCGCGGGCCCGCGGATGCTCGACGAGGTCGATCGCCACCTTGACCAGCAGCTCTGGCGTCGAGGTCACCCACATGACTTCGTCCCCGATGAACTTCACCACGCGGCCACCGTCGGTGTGCACGATGTCCGACACCGAGCCGCCGAACTCCATGAGCAGGTCCAACAGGTCGGTCGGGTCCATCACCTGCGTCAGTTGGGTGAAGCCGGTGAGATCGGCGAACCCGACGCCACACGTCACATTCGCCGACGCGTCGGTGATGACACCCTCGAAATGCGTTCTGGCACTGATGATGTGCTGTCGGAACACCGCATCGATCAGCACGCCGAAGGTCTGGGTGATCTCCGTGATTTCGCGATATGCCATCGCCGTGGTGAGTTCGTCGTTGCTGATCGCCATCAGCAGGTCGGGTTGCGCCATCCGCACCATCGTCCCGCCAGCCTCGGCGACCCGCGCCATCGCGTTGCCGAGAGTCCGCAGAAAGGCGAGCGCAGGCTCGTCGCCGACCAGCTCCTTGATCGCCACCCACGTCGACAGCCCGTCGACGTCCAACTGACTCAGCGTGAGCGCGTCCGGGTCGGCGATGGTCAGTCCCAACGCGGTCCACGCGGTCGCCACCTCTGGCAGCGACACGGCCAGCGCGTCGGCGGCCGTCCGCAGACTGTAAATCGGACGACCCGGCCCCTGCAGCGCGTCGCCGGCCAGGCCGAACAGCCGGCCTCGGCGCTCGGCCTCGACCATCTCGTCGGCCGAGAACCCGAGCTTGTTCAGGTAATCGATCAAAGCCGCCCGGCCGCGCGCATTGGCGATTCCTGCGGCTTCGAGCGCGTCGAAATCGACCACTACCCGAGTCTGCCAGCGTCGACGATCCGATTAGGGTGGATTTCCGTGACGAGCGAAGTCTTGCAGGGCCCCCTCGAAGAACGTCATCGCCAGCTCGGTGCCAGCTTTGCCGAGTTCGGCGGCTGGCTGATGCCGGTCTCGTACGCGGGCACCGTCACCGAGCACGCTGCCACGCGCAGCGCCGTCGGGCTTTTCGACGTGAGCCACCTCGGCAAGGCGCTGGTGCGCGGCCCGGGCGCGGCCGAGTACGTCAACTCCGCCTTCACCAACGACCTGCGCCGCATCGGACCCGGCAAGGCGCAATACACATTGTGCTGCACCGACTCGGGTGGCGTTGTCGACGATCTCATCGCCTACTACGTTTCCGACGACGAGATCTTCCTGGTGCCCAACGCGGCCAACACCGCCGCCGTCGTCGCCGCATTGAAAGATCGCGCGCCTGCCGGACTCACGATCACCGACGAGCACCGCTCGTATGCCGTGCTCGCGGTGCAGGGGCCCAAGTCGCCCGAGGTCCTCGGCGCGCTCGGGCTGGCCACGGACATGGACTACATGGGTTATGTGGACGCCGAATTCCGCGGTGTCCCCGTGCGGGTCTGCCGCACCGGCTACACCGGCGAGCACGGCTACGAGCTGCTGCCGCCGTGGGATCGGGCCGATGTCGTGTTCGACGCTCTCGTCGACGCGGTCGGTTCGGCCCCCGGAGAGCTGGCCGGCCTGGGCGCCCGCGACACCCTGCGCACCGAGATGGGTTATCCGCTGCACGGCCACGAACTGTCGCTCGACCTGTCGCCGCTGCAGGCGCGCTGCGGCTGGGCCATCGGCTGGAAGAAGGACGCGTTCTGGGGCCGCGACGCGCTGCTGGCGGAAAAGGAGGCCGGACCGCGACGGCTGCTGCGTGGGCTGAAGGCCGTCGGCCGCGGAGTACTGCGGCCCGACCTCACCGTGCTCGACGGCGACCGCCAGATCGGCGTCACGACATCGGGAACCTTTTCTCCGACTTTGAAAGTCGGCATCGCGCTAGCGCTCATCGACACCGACGCCGAGATCGCCGACGGGCAACACGTGTCGGTCGACGTCCGTGGGCGCGCGCTGGAATGTGAAGTGGTCAAGCCCCCGTTCGTCGAGCCGAAAACTCGGTAGTCAGCGGATATACAATCGCTGCATGACTGACGGCCCCCTCGAGTTCACGGTTGAGCGCAACGCAACTCCGGCGACTGACGAGGTACGGGCATCGATACTGGCCAATCCCGGATTCGGCCAGTTCCACACCGACCACATGGTGTCGATCGATTACGCGGACGGCAAAGGCTGGTACGACGCGCGGGTCGTCCCGTACGGCCCGATCGAACTCGATCCGTCAGCGATCGTGCTGCATTACGCCCAGGAGATCTTCGAGGGTCTCAAGGCGTATCGATGGGCGGACGGGTCCATCGTGTCGTTCCGGCCCGAGTCCAACGCCAGGCGGCTGAAGACCTCGGCGAAGCGGCTGGCCATTCCCGAACTGCCCGAAGAAGTGTTCATCGAATCGCTGCGCCAACTGATCGCCGTCGACGAGCAGTGGGTGCCCGCGGCCGGCGGCGAAGAGTCGCTGTATCTGCGGCCGTTCATCATCGCCACCGAACCGGGCCTTGGCGTGCGGCCGGCCAACGAGTACCGGTACATGGTCATCGGCTCGCCGGCCGGGGCGTACTTCAAGGGCGGCATCAAGCCGGTCAGCGTGTGGCTGTCGACCGAGTATGTGCGGGCCTGCCCCGGCGGCACGGGCGCGGCGAAGTTCGGCGGCAACTACGCCGCATCGCTGCTGGCGCAGGCGCAGGCCGTCGAGCACGACTGCGATCAGGTGGTGTGGCTGGATGCGGCGGAACGCCGCTACGTCGAAGAGATGGGTGGAATGAACCTGTTCTTCGTGTTCGGCAGCGGCGGATCGGCGCGCCTGGTCACTCCCGAGTTGAGCGGCTCGATACTTCCCGGTGTCACGCGAGATTCGTTGCTGCAGTTGGCAAGCGACGCCGGATTCGCCGTCGAGGAACGCAAGATCGACGTCGACGAGTGGCAGAAGAAGGTGGCGGCGGGCGAGATCACCGAGGTGTTCGCCTGCGGCACGGCCGCGGTCATCACACCCGTCGCCCACGTCAAGCACGCCGACGGTGAGTTCACCATCGCCGACGGTGGTCCCGGCGAGATCACCATGGCCCTGCGCGACACGCTGACCGGAATTCAGCGCGGCATGTTCGCCGACACGCACGGCTGGATGGCCAGGCTGAACTGAAAGACCGGGGACCCCACCGCAGTGGGGTCCCCGTCTATTGAGAGTGCGTCAGCCGAGCGCGGCCTCGTGTTCAGGGCAGTAGGTGGCGACGGCCGCGCCGACGAAGAACGCGGAATCCTCCTGTACCAAGTCGGTGGTGTCAGAGACGGAGCCGACGGCGTCGTACAGCGACTGGCCGTGATCGAACATCACGCAGACGTCGTAGGCGAGGCTGACGGCCTCCTCGGTCGACGGCGGCTGGATGCCCTCGTCGGTGAGCACGCTGACGAACATGTCGTCGGTGGTGGTCGCTCCTGCCATGCCCGCGCCGACGAGCGCGGCGATGCCCAGGCTGGAGGCGGCGGCGGCAGCGGCGATGGCGGCGGTGAGGTGACGGAAGGTGGGCATTGCGGTTCCTTTCGGTGGTCGATCTTCCCGGTGGGGTAGGAAGAGACTCCGATACCGCGCTTGACGAATTCTTGACAGATTCTTGGAGGCGCTACGACGGCCCGATCGCCAGTCCGACGGCGGCCACCGCCGTCGTGATTTCGACCGCCGCACCCAGCACATCGCCGGTGATACCGCCGAACCGGCGCACGCAATGTGCGACCAGCGCGGCGCCGCAGGCCAATGCAACCAGTACGGCCACCGGACCCTGCCACGGCCGCGGGCCGGCCACTACGGCCGTCGCCGCGACCGCCACCACCCACAGCCCCGCCACCGCCATCGGCTGGGTGCCCGCGACCATCCCACCGAGCGAACTCCCCGCCGCGGCGGGCACCGAACGCCGGCACGCCAACACCGCGGCGACCCGGCCCGCGGTCACTGCGACGATCACCCCGACGGGGCCGCAGGCCGTGAACGCGAATGCCTGCGTCAGGAGGACGACCACCAACGCCGCGACGCCGAACGGCCCGGCCGACCCGTCGCGCATCACCGTCAAAGCCCTGTCGGGCGGGCCGTAGCAGCCGAGGCCGTCGGCGGTATCGGAGAGCCCATCGGCATGCAGCCCGCGGGTGGCGAGCAGCAGCACCGCGACCGCGAGCACGCCACCCAACGGATTCGCCGATCCGAAGGCCCATTCCGACGCCCACACCGTCGCGGCGGCTGCGGCCCCCAGCGCGATGCCCACCAGTGGCAGCGCGGTCAGCGCCCCCCGGCCGAACGGCGTCGGCGAACGCACCGGGAGCACGGTCCCGAATGCCAGCGCCCCGGCGACCGAACGGATCACTGCTTCGCGGGTGCCTGGGTGATGCCGGCTTCATCGAAGGTCGCCATCGACCCCAGCGTCGCCACCGCGGCCCGCACGATCGTCAGCGCGACCGCGGCGCCGGTGCCTTCGCCGAGACGCATCTGCAGATCGACGATCGGCTCGAGCTCCAGCTTGCGCAATGCCTGCGCATGCGCGGGCTCGGTGGACCGGTGGCCGGCCTGCCACCACTGCCGGGCGCCGGGCGCGAGCTTGTCGGCCACCAGCGCCGCGGCCGTCACCACGACACCGTCGAGTAGCACGGGCGTACGCCGGACGGCGGCCTGGGCGCAGAATGCCGCCATCGCCGCCAGGTCGGCCCCACCGCAGACCCGCAGCAGCGCAACGGGATCGCGGGCACCACGGCTCCGAAACAATGCGTCCCTGATGGCGGCGGTCTTGCGGGCCCATCCGGCGTCGTCCACGCCGGTGCCCCGGCCGACCACCGCGACCGGTTCGGAGTCGGTTAGTACGGCGATCAAAGTCGTTGCAGGCGTGGTGTTTCCGATCCCCATATCACCGACGATGAGAATGTCTGCGCCCGAGTCGACCTCTTCGTCGGCGATCCGGCACCCGGCATCGAGCGCAGCTATCACCTCGTCGTCGGTCAGCGCGTCCTCGACGGCGATGTTGCCGCTGCCGCGGCGCACCTTGTGTGCACCGATGGACGGCGCGAACGGCTCGTCGGAATCGACGGCGATATCCACCACGCGCACGGTCGCGCCCGCCGCTTCGGCGAGGATATTGATGGCGGCGCCGCCGGCGTCGAAGTTGGCGACCATCTGAGCGGTGACCTCGGCGGGAAACGCAGAGACCCCGGCCGCCGCGACGCCGTGGTCGCCGGCGAACACCACAATCCGTGCCCGCTCGAACGGCCGGGGCGGACACTCGCCCTGGCATGACGCCACCCAGACCGAGAGGTCCTCGAGCCGGCCCAGTGAGCCAGGCGGTTTGGTCAAGCGCTGCTGGCGGGCGCGCGCGGCGACGGCGACGTCGGGGTCGGGTGGTGAGACGGTCTCGAACTCGGTCATCCCCCTGCCCCCAGCGCGGCGTCCTTGACGGTGACGGGCTGACCGGCGACCACCAGCACCACGCGGTCACACACGGCGGCGAGTCGCTGATTGAGGGCGCCCAGTTCATCGGCGAACCGTCGGCCCGACGTCGTTGCGGGCACTACCGTCAGCCCAACCTCGGGAGACACCAGGGCCAACGCAGAGTCGAACGTGTCCACCGCATCGACCAGGTCGTCGACGTCGGCCGACACAGATCCGTCAGTCCACGCGCCCGTTCGATCCATGGCCGCAGTCAGCCACGCTCCGATGTCGTCGACGACCGTCGGGGTGGAGTCTTCGCGCAACTGCGTTGCGACGTCGGCGGTTTCGACCGTGGACCAATTTGCGGGCCGGCGCCGGCGGTGTGCCTCCACCCGCGCAGACCACTCGACGTCACCGTGCGCCGCGGGGCCGGTGGCCAGGTAGCGCACGGCCGCCGTCGCATCGACCGACTCGGCGATCGCCGACTCCGCCCATTGCGATTTTCCCGACCGGATGCCACCGAGCACCAGGATGCGCACCAGGGTGTCAGGTTCCGTCAACTGACACTTGCGCCGCGTTCCACCTGCGGCCGGGGTGCGCGCATGCGGCGCAGCTGCGAGGCGCGGCTGGCCGCGTAAAAGCCTAACTTCCAACCGGATTCGGTGTTCTCCGGGAATTTTGCATCGACCAATCTGTTGGCCTTGCGTCCCAGGATGAATCCGTCGATCACCATGATGAGGACGAGCACCAGCATCGCGGGGGAGACCATCTGCTGCACCTGCACCGACGGCACCGAGAGCATCACGAAGATCAGCGCGAGCGCGGCAGGCATGAACAGGCCCAGCACGTTGCGGCGCGAGTCGACGATGTCGCGGACATACCGGCGGACCGGACCCTTGTCCCGGGGCAGCAGGTAGGCGTCGTCACCGGCCATCATCTTCTCGCGGCGCTGAGCCATGTCGGCGCGACGCGTGAGCTTCTCGGCCTTGCGCTCTTCCTTGCTCAGCTTGGTGCGCGCTTCCTTGCGGCGTTTGCGCGCCTCGGCGGCGGTCATCGGAGCAGGCGCCACCGGCCCGCGCTTCCGGGTCGCCTCGCTGCGCTTGGGTGTCGGACGGCCCTTGGGCGCGGTGGTCCCGGACTCCCCGGAACCTGTCGCAGTGTCCTCGAGGCCGGCGTCGGGGGTGTCTTCGGACACATCAGAATCGGGTGTCCGCGAGTTGTCTTTCTTTCGGCCCAGCAGGTTCACGCCTGCCAGATTACTTCCGTCCGCGGGCGTGCCCGGCGGGACCTGGGGACAAACTCGGGAATAGGGCCGGGACAAGGTACCGTTGAGCTAGTACGCCGCACATTTGATGAGGCTTTACAGGAGACGTAATGACTGTTCAGGGAGAGTCGGCCACCGGGACCGCCACCCATGGCGCGAAGCTGACCGATGCCGCCGCAGCCAAGGCCAAGGCGCTGCTCGACCAAGAGGGCCGCGACGATCTGGCCCTGCGTATCGCCGTGCAGCCGGGTGGCTGCGCCGGGCTGCGCTACAACCTGTTTTTCGACGACCGGACCTTGGACGGCGATGTGACCGCCGAGTTCGGCGGCGTCGCACTGACGATCGACCGGATGAGCGCGCCCTACGTCGAGGGGGCCGTCATCGACTTCGTCGACACCATTGAGAAGCAGGGTTTCACCATCGACAACCCGAACGCCACCGGTTCTTGCGCCTGCGGCGATTCGTTCAACTGATTCAGTACTGCCCGGCCGTTCGCGGCAGATAAGAGCAGACCAGCACCTCGTCGCCCTGGGCGAGCAGTTGGGCCACGCCCTGCTGTTCACCTTCGGCGCGTGGCTCGCCACGGCGCGAGGTGCCCGACGGCTCGACGCGCATGGTGAACAGTACTTGCGCCTGATGGGGCGACCACATCACGATCTTGTCGATCGACGTCACCTCGGCGCGCCCGTATTGCTGCCGGAAGGCGTCGCTGGCCAGGCTGGCGAGCGCCAAGTCGGAGCGCTTCTCCTTGACCGCGTCGAACATCCCGCACAACGTGTGCCTGGCGACGGTTTCGTCGTCGCCGTTGGTCATCGCATCCAGGTACTCCTGAATCGCGGTCTTGGCCGCATCGTCGGACAATGTGCCCGAAGCCGACGACGCCCCGTCACCGCCGCGGGTGGCTAGCACGATCCCCGTCACGGTGGCGGCGGCGACGAGAACAGCGATCAGCGCGCCCGCGATCAGCGGCCAGCGCCGCTTTTTCCGGTACTGCACCGGCGGCGGGAGCATTCCCGGGTACGACGGCGGCGCATTGTCCGGATAGGGCTCCGCAAAGGGCTGTTGGGGAAATGGTTGCGGCCCGGTGTTCGGATACATTTGCGGGCCGGCCGGTCCAGCGCCGTATTCGGGCGGGTACGGACCGGACATATATTTGCTCCCCAGAAGTGTGCGTCGGAATTGGTCTGTCTACAGTGGCCCAACGGGCACTCGTACGCAGGTTAGCGCACGTTGGGCGGAGGCCCGCTGGGTAAGGTTTATGTAGACGGCTTAATGAACGAAGGGTGTGACGTTTCGTGACCATTGCGGTAACCGGATCAATTGCGACCGACCATCTGATGCGGTTTCCCGGGAAATTCTCCGAACAACTCCTGCCCGAGCATCTGCAGAAGGTGTCGCTGAGCTTCCTGGTCGACGATCTGGTCGTCCATCGCGGTGGCGTCGCAGGAAACATGGCCTTCGCGATCGGTGTGCTGGGTGGGAGCGTCGCGCTGGTCGGCGCAGTCGGACGCGACTTCGACGAATACCGCACGTGGCTCGAGGCCGTCGGCGTGGACACCGGCAGCGTGCTCGTTTCCGACACCGCATACACCGCGCGGTTCGTCTGTACGACCGACGATGCCATGGCCCAGATCGCATCCTTCTACCCCGGAGCCATGTCGGAGGCACGCAACATTTCGCTGGCCGACGTCGTGAAGCGCGTCGGCACACCGGAATTGGTGATCGTCGGCGCCAACGACCCCGAGGCCATGTTCCTGCACACCGAGGAGTGCCGCAAGCTCGGTCTGGCGTTCGCAGCCGACCCGTCCCAGCAGTTGGCCCGGCTGTCGGGTGAGGAGATTCGCAAGCTCATCGACGGCGCGACGTACCTGTTCACCAACGACTACGAGTGGGATCTGCTGCTGCAGAAGTCGGGTTGGAGCGAGGCTCAGGTGATGAGCCAGATCGGTATGCGCGTCACGACGTTGGGCCCCAAGGGCGTCGACCTCGTCGGCTCGGCCGGCACCTTCATTCACGTCGACGTCGTCCCGGAGAAGCATCAGGCCGATCCGACCGGCATCGGCGATGCGTTCCGCGCCGGATTCCTCACCGGCCGCAGTGCCGGGTTGAGCGACGAGCGGTCAGCTCAGCTGGCCTCGCTGGTCGCCGTTCTCGTCTTCGAGGCGCCGGGACCGCAGGAGTGGAGCTGGGACCGCGAGGAGGCCGTACAGCGGCTGAGCGACGCCTACGGCGCCGAGGCTGGTGCGGAGATCTCGGAGGCGCTTGGCGCCGACAGATAGTCGGGTGCGCTTCCTTCTCAGAGCTGGACGGGGTAGGTCGGCTCGCTGATCTGCGGGGTCACACTGTGCTCGACGAAGATGGCGTGCCACAGCATGAAGATCAGCACGGTCCACAGCCGTCGGCTGTGATCGCTTGTGCCGCTTCGGTGTTCGTCGAGCATCCGCGTGACCGCCGAGAGATCGACAAGCTCGCCTGCCTGTGACGTCGCGACCGTCCGATATGCCCAGTCCTGCAGCTCGCCTGCCTGCAGCCAGTGCCGGATCGGTACCGGGAAGCCGAGCTTCGGCCGGTTGAGCACGTGCGCCGGCACGATCGGTTCCAGTGCCCGGCGCAGCGCGAACTTGGTGGTGGTTCGGGTGATCTTCTGGTCCAGCGGAAGGCGCGACGCCACCGCGAAGACCTCCGGGTCCAGGAACGGCACCCGTAACTCGAGCGAGTTGGCCATCGTCATCTTGTCGGCCTTGACCAGGATGTCGCCACGCAGCCACGTGAACAGATCGATGTGCTGCATACGCGCCACCGGATCCCAGCCGTCGGACGCCGAGTACACCGGCGCGGTGACGTCGGTGTGCGTCCATTCCTGGCGGAAGCCGGGCAGGACCGCGCGCAGTTGCGCGTCCGAGAAGCTACGCGCGTTGCCGTAGTAACGCTCCTCGAGCGTCAGCGATCCTCGGTGCAGCAGGCTTTTCCCGCGCATGCGGTCGGGCAGCGGTCGCGACGCACGGCCAAGCGACCGTCGCACCGGTCGCGGCAGATAGTCAAATGGGCGCAGCGACAACGGTTCCCGGTAGATGGTGTACCCCCCGAACAGTTCGTCGGCGCCCTCGCCGGACAGCACGACCTTGACGTGCTTACGGGCCTCGCGGGCAATGAAGAACAACGGGACCAACGCCGGGTCGGCGACGGGTTCGTCCAGATACCAGACGATTTCGGGTAGCGCCGCGACGAACTCCGCCTGACTGACCACCTTGGTGACGTGCCGCGCGCCGATGGCTTCGGCCGAAGCAACGGCGACGTCGACCTCGGAGTAGCCCTCGCGTTCGAAACCCGTCGTGAACGTGATCAGCCGCGGGTTGTGCCGCATGGCCAGCGCCGCGATCGCCGTCGAGTCGATCCCGCCGGACAGGAACGCGCCCACTGTGACGTCCGCGCGCATGTGCTTGGCCACCGAGTCCTCCAGGACGGCGGTGATCTCGTCGTAGCGTGCGCGTTCGCCGCCGGACGTGAACCCGACCGCGGTGAACCGCGGGGTGAAGTACCGGGTGACCTCGGGTGGCTTACCCGGGCGCACGCGGGCATAACTGCCCGATTCGAGCCTGCGCACGCCGCGGTGCAGCGTCTCGGGTTCCGGCACGTACTGCAGCACGGTGTAGTGCTGCAATGCACGTTCGTCGATACCGAGATCGATACCGACGACCCCGGCGAGATCCAGCAGGCACTTCTTCTCGCTACCGAATACGGTGCCGCCCCCACCGGTGGCCATGTATAGCGGCTTGATGCCGAAAGGGTCGCGGGCGCAAAATAATTCGCCTTGGACGGTGTCCCACAGCGCGAACGCGAACATGCCGCGAAGCCGGGTCAGCGCTTCGGTGCCCCAGTAGTGATAGGCGGCGACGATCGCCTCGCTGTCACCGTCGGTGGCGAACACGGCGCCGTGCTCGGTGCGTAGTTGCTCCCGCAACTCGAGGTAGTTGTAGATCTCACCGTTGAACACCAGGACATACCGGTCCGGTGACTCCGGCGGGCCCCAGCGCAGCGGCTGGTGGCTGTGGGCGATGTCGATGATCGACAGTCGGTTGAACCCGAGCACCGTGGTGGGATGCTCGGCGTCGTCGGACCAGGTACCGGGTTCGTCGGGGCCGCGGTGACGCATCAGGTGCGACGCGCCCGATACCGCGGCGACAAGGTCGCCGGACACCTCAGCGGACGGGTCGGTTACCAGGGCCAGCAGTCCGCACACCGCGCCAGTATGCCTAATGACTGACCTGTGTCGAGACCTGCGTCCTGAGGTGGTCTACGCTGCGTAGTATTCGGCTTTCTGTCCCGACTTCTAGGAGGCGCCAGCGTGACACCTCGCGGTGTGAAGGTGGTGGCGTTGTCAGTCGTCCTCGGCAGCATGACGGTGCTGCTCAGCGGGTGTGACTGGTCTACGGTTCTTGGCCTCGGCTGGCCCCGCGGCATCACCCCCGAGGCGCATCTGAACCGCGAGCTGTGGATCGGCTCCGTGATCGCCTCGCTGGTCGTCGGCGTGATCGTGTGGGGCCTTATCTTCTGGACTTCGGCGTTTCACCGGCACAAGAAGGGCGACACCGAGTTGCCGCGCCAGTTCGGCTACAACATGCCGCTGGAGCTGGTGCTCACCGTGGTGCCGTTCCTGATCATCTCGGTGCTGTTCTACTTCACCGTCGTGGTGCAGGAACGGATGCTGCAGAAGGAGCCCAATCCCGAGGTCGTCATCGACGTCACCGCCTTCCAGTGGAACTGGAAGTTCGGGTATCAGAAGGTCAACTACGCGGACGGCACCTTCAGCTACGAGGGCGCCGACCCTGAGCGCAAGGAAGCGCTCGCATCGGGGCCGGAAGGCGTCGAAGGACCTGAAGGTGGCGAGATCGGGGAGCACGGCGGCGAGTTCGGCGCCATCGCGGGCAAGAACCCCGAAGACCGCACCTACCTGAACTTCAACGATGTCGAGACGCTGGGCACGTCCACCGAGATCCCGGTTCTGGTGGTGCCGTCCGGTAAGCGCATCGAGTTCCAGATCGCATCCGCGGACGTCATTCACGGCTTCTGGGTGCCGGAGTTCCTGTTCAAGCGCGACGTGATGCCCAATCCCGAGGCGAACAACTCCGACAACATCTTCCAAATCAGCGAGATCAACCAAAACGGTGCGTTCGTAGGCCGGTGCACGGAGATGTGCGGCACCTATCACTCGATGATGAACTTCGAGCTGCGAGTGGTGTCGCCCAACGACTTCAAGGCGTACCTGGAGCAGCGGGTGGACGGCAAGACCAACGCCGAGGCGCTGCAGGCGATCAATCAGGAGCCCCTGGCGGTCACCACAAAGCCATTCGACACCCGCCGCGGTGAGCAGGCACCCGAGCTAACGCAGGCCAGCAAGTAGGGGTAGGGACACCACATGCATATCGAAGCCAGGCTGTTCGAGTTCCTGACCGGATTCTTCGTCCTGTCTGCGGTTGTCTACGGCGTGCTGACGGCGATGTTCCAGTACGGCGGCGTCGAGTGGGCCGGTACCACCGCGCTGATTCTGACGGCGGGCCTGACCCTGATCACCGGTACGTTCTTCCGGTTCGTGGCCCGGCGCCTGGACACCAGGCCCGAGGACTACGAGGACGCCGAGGTCAGTGACGGCGCAGGCGAGCTGGGCTTTTTCAGCCCGCACAGCTGGTGGCCGATCTTCATCGCCCTGTCGGCGTCGATCACGGCCGTGGGCGTCGCGCTCTGGCTCCCCTGGCTGATCGTGGCCGGCGTCTGCTTCGTGCTGACGACGGTCGGGGGCCTGGTGTTCGAGTACTACACCGGAGCCGAGAAGCACTGACGCTCCCCAGCTTCGCGTGGGCCCAGGCCGTCGCGAACGCCGCACCGGGACAAGGTCACAATCGGAGCACTACTTCGCCCGTTATCCGTGCTGTGAATCCATCCGGATCGGGTGGTTGGATAATGTTGCCGAGGCACGGTCAGTCGCTTGTCGCGGACACGCGGCCGATTACGCCACAGGTGTGAGTCGAGAAGGATAGGCGTAAATGAGCGGGCCGAACCCCCCGGATCACGAAGGGGACGATCTTCCTGGTCAGGGCAGCAGCCCCGGTGGGCCGGAGAGCAGTGAGACCGACGCCTACTCGCAGGCCTACTCGGCTCCTGAGTCCGAACAGTTCACCAGCGGCCCCTACGTGCCCGCCGACTCCGGCCTGTACGACTACGACACCTTCGAGCCGAGCGACCGGCTGGACCCTGCTGAGCCGCCGAGGTGGCCCTGGGTCGTCGGGGTGGTGGCCATCGTCGCCGCCATCGCGCTGGTCGTGTCCGTGTCCGTCCTGGTGACCCGGACCGACACCGACAACCTCTCGCAGCCCGAAACCTCAACGACCACTCCGCCTCCGCCGCCGGTGCAGGACGAGATCACCACGACCACTCCGCCTCCGCCGCCTCCTGAGACCGCGCCGCCGCCACCGCCGACCACCCGCGCGGGACCACGTCAGGTCACGTACTCGGTCACGGGAACCAAGGCGCCGGGGGACATCATCACGGTGACCTATATCGACGCATCCGGCCGCAGTCGCACCCAGCGCAACGTCTACATCCCGTGGTCACTCACCGTGACGCCGATCTCGCAGTCCGAGGTGGGATCGGTCCAGGCGTCCAGCCTGTTCCTCGTGAGCAGGCTCAACTGCTCGATCACCACGAGCGACGGCACCGTGTTGTCGTCCAACACCAATAACTCCGCACAGACAGCCTGCTGATGCCTTACGCCACTGATCCCGTGGGGAGCCTGCATGTGCGCCCCAACCTCGATACCGGCGGCTTCGATCGAACCGACCGCATCCTGCTGGGCGCCTGTGCGGTGATATGGCTCGTGGCGCTGGGCACGGCCGTTGCGGCTGTCGTGGCCCTTGTCGATCTGGGGAGCAGCCAACAGGAGTCGGCGGACAGTTCGGGCACCCCGTGGCTGCTCTACGTCGTGATCGCGGTCTCCGCCGCGGTGATCATCGGGGCGGTGCCGCTGCTGATTCGCGCGCGCCGCGACGCGATGTCCGACGCCCCCGAACCGCCCGCCCGTGACGCATCGCGACCGGCTCCCGGCCGCGAGGACCTCGGACGCGGTGACGCGACGCGCAGTGAGAGGCTGCGGATCTCCGGCGCACCGGTGGGCCGTATCCACAACGGCCCGGGTTATGCGGCTGCGGTCACGCACAGCACGTCACTGCCCGCTCCGCTGGTGGCAGCCATCGACCAGGTGTGGCTGCGCTGCGCTGTCCTGATCGCGTGCGCCGTCGGCATCGCGATGGTCGTCATCGGCGTGGCGACCTACTTGATGGCCATCGAAAGCGACACCGCCGCATGGGTTTTCTTTGTGCTGAGCGGGCTTGTCACGCTGGCAATGCCGGCGATCCCGTGGTTCTACCTGCGCGAGTTACGCGCCCTGCTGGACGGCGAGAGCGCGTAACTTCAGCTCAGTGGTGCCCGTTCGTCTCTCCGTTGGATGACCCATTCGACGAGCCGTTGGACGAGCCGTTGCGGTCCTGGTGCTCGCGCAATGCGGTGAGCGCCCTGCGGTGAGCCGTGTGCTCGGCCTCGACGAGAGCGTCGTTCTCCGACAGCGGATCTCCCTTGAGGAAGCTGCCGCTGCCCGGAGCGCCTGCGAAACCGAGCTTGTTCATCCGCTTCGGAACCGCTGCGCCCTGGTACTCCAACGGAATCGGATGACCATGGTCGTCGACGGGGCCGAGCGGCTGATGCAGCTCGATGTAGGCGCCGTGCGGCAGCCGCTTGATGATGCCGGTCTCGATGCCGTGCTCGAGCACCGCGCGGTCGCTGCGCTGCAGACCGATGGCCCAGCGGTAGGCGATGTAGTACACGATCGCCGGCAGGACCACCATGCCGATGCGGCCGATCCACGTCGTCGCGTTGAGCGAGATCTGGAACTTCAGCGCGATGACGTCGTTCATGGCCGACAGCGTCAGCACCATGTAGAACGCGATCGCCATGGCGCCGATTGCGGTGCGCACCGGTGCATCTCGAGGTCGCTGCAGCAGGTTGTGGTGAGCGTTGTCGCCGGTGAACCGTTTCTCCAGCCACGGCCACGCGGGCAGCAGCATGAAGATCAGGCCCATGATCAGCGCCACCCAGACCGGCGAGGGCACGGTGTGGCCGAGGAAGTACAACTCCCACGCCGGGAAGATGCGTGCCAGGCCCTCCGTCCACATCATGTAGAAGTCCGGCTGGCTGCCTGCCGACACATGCGACGGCCTGTAGGGGCCTAATTGCCAGATCGGGTTGATCTGCAGCAAGCCGCCCATCAGGCCAAGGATGCCGGTGGTCATCGCGAAAAACGCACCGGACTTCACCGCGAACACCGGCATGACCCGTACACCGACGACGTTCGACTCGGTTCGTCCTGGACCTGGGAACTGGGTGTGCTTCTGGAACCACACCAGCGCGAGGTGAATCCCGATGAGCGCCAGAATGATCCCGGGTATCAACAGGATGTGCAGTGAGTACATTCGCGGGATCCAGTAGCCGTCTTGCGCGCACTGGTACCCCACACCGCCGCATGGGAAGTCGCCGCCGAACAGTGCCCAGTGCAGCCACGTTCCGATCACCGGCATGCCGAGGGTGATGGAGCTCATGGCCGCCCGCAGGCCGATGCCGGACAGCAGGTCGTCGGGCAGTGAGTAGCCGAAATAACCCTCGAACATCGCCAGAATCAGCAGCAGGGAGCCGATGACCCAGTTGGCCTCGCGGGGACGGCGGAATGCGCCGGTGAAGAAGATGCGGGCGAGGTGCACCATGATCGACGCGGCGAAGAGCAGCGCTGCCCAGTGGTGGACCTGGCGGACGAACAGCCCGCCGCGCACCTCGAAGCTGATGTCGAGTGTCGACGCGTAGGCCTTCGACATCTCGATACCGCGCAGCGGCTGATACACACCGTCGTAGACGATTTCGGCCATCGACGGATCGAAGAACAGGCTCAGGTATACGCCGGTGAGCAACAGCACGATGAAGCTGTACAGCGCGATTTCACCCAGCAGGAACGACCAGTGGGTCGGAAACACCTTGTTCAGCTGCCGCCGCACCGCGGCCGACGGGTGATAGCGCGAATCGATGGCGTCGCCTTGGCTGGCCGCGATCTCGGCCATGTTCGGTGGTTTTGGCAGTTTCGGACTCAATTTGTTTGCTCCCAGAATGCCGGGCCGACGGGTTGGATGAAGTCGCCGTTGGCGACTAGGTATCCGTCCTGATCAATCGTGATGGGCAACTGCGCCAGCGCGCGCGCAGCCGGGCCGAATATGGGTTTCGCAAAGTGCAACGCGTCGAACTGCGACTGGTGGCACGGGCAGAGGATGCGGTAGGTCTGCTGCTCGTAGAGCGACGACGGGCAACCCAGGTGCGAGCACACCTTGGTGTAGGCGAACAGATCGCCGAAGTTGAAGCTCTCCTGGTTCTTTCGCTTGACGACCCGGGGCAAGTCGACCGGCTTGATGCGGATCAGCATGACCGGGTTGCGCACACCCATGGTGATTTCGGCCAGCCGGTGATGCGACTCGACGGTGGTGCCGTCACCGTCGGCCTCACGCCACGGAAACACGGTCTCCATTCCGCCGGCGTCGATGTCCTCTGGGCGCATCTTGGCGTAGGTGCCATTGCCGGTTGCGCGGGCAAGGAAGATGGTCTCGCCTTTGAAGCGCGGCGTCCAACCGGACGTCCAGAGCACGGCCTTCTTGCCTTCGGCGGTCTGCACCACCGGTTTCCACGGATTCTTGATCAGACCACCGGCGAAGGCCACCAGGGTGCCGAGGCCGAACGCGCCGAGGCCGACTCCGAGCGACAGACCAATCAATTTGCGCCGCTTCAGCGTTGACGCTTCGAGCGCATCGGACAGGTTGGCCACCACCGTCTTTCGGTGGATGTCGGGGGAGGCGCCGTCGTGGCGCTCCTGGATCGAGATCTCCTCGGGGATGAACTTCTTCTGGTACAGCACGGCGCCGATGCCGATCGCCAGGATCGACAGACCGAACGTCAGCCCGTACATGGGGGTGGCGAGGTCGTACCAGAGGTGGTCGGGGTCGGCTCCGCTGCGGTACTCCCACGGCCAGAACAAGAAGACCACCAGCAGCGCCAGGCCCGAAAGACCGCCCAGCATCAGCCAATACGCGACCACGCGCTCGGCGCGCTTCTCAGCCTTGGTGCCGGGAACCGGCCAGCGGTCGTCCTTGTAGACGATCTCGACACCGTCGAGCTTGCCGCCAAGCTCCAGCAGTTCCTCACGCGACATCGCGGCGAGTTCGGCGTCGGTCGGCTGCCCGGGGACGCCCTGCTGTCCGGGGGTGTCGGTTCCCTTGACTCGATCGTTGCTACCGTCGCCGTCGCTCATGCTCGCGCTCCGATCCACAGGGCCGCGATGACGACGCCCACTATGCCGATAATCCAAGCCGCCATGCCCTCGGACGTGGGGCCGAAGCCGCCGAGTCCGTAGCCACCCGGGTCGGGAGCCGTGCTGGCCATGCGGACGTAGGCGACGATGTCCCGCTTTTCCTCCGGCGATAGCTGCCGATCGGAGAACTTGGGCATGTTCTGGGGTCCGGTCAGCATCGCGGTGTAGATCTGGGCAGGATTGGCGCCCGCCAGGTCGGGTGCGTACTTGCCCGACGACAACGCGCCGCCCTTGCCGGTGAAGTTGTGGCACGACGAGCAGTTCAGCCGGAACAGGTCACCGCCGCGGGCGACGTCGTTGCCCAGCAGCGACTCGTTGGCGATAGCCCCGTTCTCGTCGCGTGGAACCACGGGGCCGCCACCGTTGGCCTGCACGAATGCGCCGAGGGCGTCGATCTGCTCGGCGTCGAATTGCGGGGGCTTCTGCGGTGCCTGGGCCTCACCACGCATGGCGGGCATGCGGCCGGTGGACACCTGGAAGTAGACGGCGGCCTCACCGACACCGATGAGGCTGGGTCCGCGGTCGGCCACACCCTGCAGGTTCGCACCGTGGCACGAGATGCAAGAGGTGTCGAACAGTTCCTTACCGGTACGCAGCAGAGCCGACTGCGACTCGTCGGCGACCGCGACCTGCGGGGTCGGGGTCAGCGTCGCCGCCAGACCACCGGCGACCCCCAGCCCGACGAGCAGAAGCATCGCCGCTGACAGGCGGCGGCGTAGCCGGCGGCGCTTGATCGTCGCCGGTTTGCCGGTTTCGGTGGCCTTCTCGGTCATCGAACCCCTTCTCTTCGAACCCCTCAGCGGACGCATCGGCGAGCCGATCACCGAACGAAGTAAATGACGGCGAACAGGGCAATCCACACGATGTCGACGAAGTGCCAGTAGTACGAGACGACGATCGCCGCGGTGGCCTGAGCAGGCGTGAACTTACTCATCCTGGTTCGGGCCAGTAGGAAGAGGAATGCGATGAGCCCGCCGATGACGTGCAGGCCGTGGAATCCGGTGGCCAGATAAAAGACCGACCCGTAGGCGCTGCTGGACAACGTGGTGCCGTGGTGGACGAGCTGGATGTACTCGTAGCCCTGGCCGAGGACGAAGAAAAGACCCATCAAGAACGTGATGACATACCAGCGCCGCAGCCCGAAGACGTCACCGCGCTCGGCGGCGAACACGCCCATCTGGCAGGTGAACGACGAGGCGATCAGCACCAGCGTCACCGGAACGGCCTGGACCAGGTTCAGCTCGGTCGGCTCGGGTGGCCAGTTGCCCCCGGCCTGCGAGCGGGCGGTGAAGTACATCGCGAACAGCCCGGCAAAGAACATCAGCTCGCTGGAGAGCCACACGATCGTTCCGACACTGACCATGTTCGGCCGGTTCAGGGAATGAACTCGCGACGTGATAGCGGTCCCCGAGGTGCCTACAGCGCTCGTCACAGAAGCAAGTATGACGCTTTGTAGTTGTTGAACTCCACCCGGGTAAGCAATTGGTCATAATCAGCGCGTGACTTCCGCTGATTCCCCCACCTGGCCCCAACTCCTCGGCCGCCTAACCACAGGTCAGGCGCTCGCCACCGGGCAGGCCGGCTGGGCGATGGATCAGATCATGACCGGCGCGGCCACTCCAGCTCAGATCGCCGCCTTCGGCGTGTCCATGAAAATGAAGCGCCCGACGCCCGCAGAAGTGGCCGAGATGGCCGACATCATGCTCAAACATGCGCGCCGGGTTCCGACGGAGACGATCGGCAACGAGACCGTCGACGTGGTCGGGACCGGTGGCGACGGTTCCAACACGGTGAACCTGTCGACGATGGCCGCGATCGTCGTGGCCGCCGCCGGTGTGCCGGTGGTCAAGCACGGCAACCGGGCCGCGTCGTCACTCTCAGGTGGTGCCGACACTCTCGAGGCGCTAGGGGTGCGGATCGACCTGGGTCCCGAAGATGTCGCGCGCAGCGTCGCCGAGGTCGGTATCGGATTCTGTTTCGCGCCGCAATTCCATCCGTCCTACCGGCATGCCGGAGTTGTGCGGCGCGAGATCGGTGTGCCCACCGTTTTCAATCTGCTTGGGCCGCTGACGAATCCGGCCTCGCCGCGGGCCGGGCTGATCGGCTGCGCGTGGGCGGACCTGGCCGAGGTGATGGCCGGCGTGTTCGCCGCCCGCCGCTCCAGCGTGCTGGTGGTGCACGGCGACGACGGTCTTGACGAGCTGACCACCACCACGACGAGCACCATCTGGCGCGTTCAGGCCGGCACCGTCGAGCGGCTGACGTTCGATCCGATGGCGTTCGGGTTCGCCCGCGCGCAACTGTCCGAGCTTGTCGGCGGTGACGCGGAGGCGAACGCCGAGTCGGTGCGGGCGGTGCTCGGCGGCGCCAAGGGCGCGGTGCGTGATGCTGTGGTGCTCAACGCGGCTGGCGCGATGGTGGCCCATGCCGGGTTAGCCAGCGACGCCCAGTGGGTGCCCGCGTGGGAGTCGGGCCTGGCGAGGGCTGCCGAGACCATCGACTCGGGTGCTGCCGAAAAGTTGCTCGCGCGTTGGGTGGGGTTCGGTCAGAAGCTCTGATTCGGAACGGATTTCGGTCAGTTGTTCAGCCGCGACGCGCGCCGACCGTGCCGCCGCGGCCCAGCCCGCGAATCGACCCGCCGAGCCCGCCGGTGAGGCGTAACCGGTTTCCGCGCGCACGATCCGGACACCCGGCTGGGAGAGCCAGCGTGCGATGAGTGCGGTCTCCTCGACGAGTGCACCGCCGAGTGGCGCTTGACTCGGCAGAATCGCTTGTGCGCCAGCGCATATCGCGTCCACAACCGGCATGGGCGGAACGCCGCGCGGTGCATTACCCGCCGACGCCAGCTGCCCGTGGCGGATCACGGCGAGACGCCAGCCGCCGGCGCCGTCCGGACGCGCCGCGACGATCTCGCTGACGTCGGCGAGTGCGCGTAGCCGCTGGCCACGCCAGAGCACGTCGATGGCGGTGGCGGCGTGATCTCTCAGCCGCGCAGCGGTTTCGTAGCGCGCGCGGCCCGCGAGCTCGGTGATGTGCGACAGCACGTCGGCCAGCGCGCTGCTGTCGGCGCCGTCGATCAGGTCGCGGGCCCGCGTCGGCGCGTCGGCGTAGTCGGCGGCGTTGACGTCGCGCGGAGCGGGGCACGGTGAGACTTCGTGTTCGGGGCATTTCGGACCGTGCAGCGCGGAGCGGCCCAGCCGTGCCGAGCAGGTGCGCACGCCGGTGAAGCGGGCCAGCAATGCGGCGGTCTGTACCGCGTCGGCGCGGGCGCGAAACGGGCCGACGGCGGACGCGTGCTTTGGCGAACGCACGACAGAAAAACGTGGGAACGCCTCGTCGGTCAGGACCACCCACCACCATCGGTGCGGGAACTTCGAGCGGCGGTTGTAGGGCGGTGAGTGCGCGGCGAGCAGCCGCAGTTCTCGGACGCCGGCCTCCAGATCGTGCGCGCACTCGACATGGTCGACCGCCGTTGCCAGCGAAGCCATCTCCTTCATGCGCGTGCGCGGGTCCGCGCCGTTGAAGTACTGGCCGACCCGACGGCGCAGATCGACGGCCGTGCCCACGTACAAGACTTCCGACGCGGGCCCGCGGAACAGGTAGACGCCGGGCCGCCGGGGCAGTGCTGAGGCGAGATGGCGGTTGCGGCGCTGCGCGGGCGACACGTCGGGCAGGTACGACCGCAGCTCGGTATAGGTGTGTACGCCTTGGTTGCCCACGCGCTCGATGAGCCCGTGCAGCACATCGACGGTGGCGCGGGCGTCGTCGAGGGCGCGGTGCGTCGGGGTGGTGGAAGCCCTGAACAGCCGGGCCAGCGCCGACAGCCGCACGCTGGGTGCCTCGTCGCGGGTGAGCACGCGGCGCGCCAGGCGCACCGTGCACAACACCGGCGGCCGGGGCCAGGCGATCTCGGCGCGCTCGGCGGCCGCGCGCAGGAACCCGACGTCGAAGCCGGCGTTGTGGGCGACCAGTACCGCTCCGCGCGCGAATTCGAGAAACGAGGGGAGCACCGAATCGATCGTCGGGGCATCGCGCACCATGGCCGTGGTGATGCCGGTCAGCGACACGATCTGGGGTGGGATGCTGCGGCCCGGGTCGACCAGGGTGGCGAGCTCGCCCAGCACCACGCCGCCGCGCACCTTGACTGCACCGATCTCGGTGATGGCGTCGTGGTTCTCGCCGCTGGCGCGCCCGCCCGTGGTCTCGAGGTCGACGACGACGAACGTGGTTTCGTGCAACGACACATCAGTAAGCGGGTCGACGTCAGCGAAGCTGAGCTGGCCCATGCGCTGACGGTAGGGAACCGGACCGACAAATGCCGCCAGGCTGGGCGTTGCCACGCCGTCCGACGATGGTTGTCGGTGCCCGCGGATACCGTGCGGGCAACACCGAGCAGGAGGACTGCGGAATGTTTGATAACGACGAGGTGCCCGACACGGGCACTGTCACCATCGACTGCGATGACTGCGCAGTGCGGGGCCCCGGTTGTCAGGACTGCGTGGTCAGTGTGCTGCTAGGCGCCCCCGAAACTTTGCTCGACGACGAACGCCGGGCGCTCGAGGTACTCGCTGACGTGGGGTTGGCGCCACGTCTTCGACTCATTCCGATCCACGGCCGCAATAACTCTGGCGTTGCGTGACAACACGCTACAGGTGGGCCGGTTGTGGCAGATGTGGCGTCGCCTGTTAAATTTGCGTCTTCTGTTGGACAAGGGCGATGCCGTTTCGTAACCTGTCTGAGACCTAAGCGCAGCTCGACACGGCCCGTCACGGCAGTTGAAGGACGCAATCTTGAGGCTCGACCGCACGCAATGGTTCACTCGTGTTCTTAAGCGACCCGCAATCGGTGCGATAGCCGGCCTGATGGTGTTCGGCGGAATTCTCGCCTCGGGTGTGCAGGCCGATCCGGCCGATGACGCGCTGGCGAAGCTCAATGAACTGTCGCGGCAGGCCGAGCAGACCACCGAGGCCATGCACTCCGCGCAACTGGATCTGAACGACAAGCTGGCGGCGCAACAGGCCGCGGAGGCCAAGCACGCCGCAGACGCGGGTGCGCTGAATTCCGCCAGGTCTGCACTGATGACGTTCCAGACCGGAGTCAACAAGATCGCCGCGTCGCAGTACATGGGTGGCCGCCCCGACGGCATGAACGCCCTGCTGACCGCCTCGTCGCCGCAGGGTCTCATCGACCAGATGTCGGTACAGCGCGTGATGGCCGCCGAAATGTCGTCGCAGATGAAGAGCTTCCGGGAGGCCAGCGCACAGGCCGCCGCCGCCGAGGAAGCGTCGGCGAAGTCGGCCGCCGAGGCGAAGACCGCCGCCGAGCAGGCCGCCGCCGTCCGCGCTGACCTGCAGTCCAAGCAGAGCAAGCTGCAGGTCGAGATCGCGGTCGTCAAGTCGCAGTACGAGGCGTTGACGCCGAACCAGCGCGAGGCCCTGGCCGCCATGCCGCCCGTGCCCCCGATCCCGCCGCCGCCCCCGGGCGACCCCGCGATACTCGCCGCCGCTCCTCCTGGCATTGCTCCGCCGCCCGCCGGCGCGGTTCCGGCCCCCGGCATTCCGCCTGGTGACATGGCGCCGCCGGTCGGTGGCCACGGCACCACCGTCATCCAGGCCGCGCTGAGCCGCATCGGATCGCCGTACTCGTGGGGCGGATCCGGCCCCAACGCGTTCGACTGCTCCGGTCTGGTGCAGTGGGCCTTCCAGCAGGCGGGCATCTCGCTGCCGCACTCCAGCCAGGCGCTGGCCAACGGCGGATCGCCGGTCTCGGTCGACCAGATGCAGCCGGGTGACGTCGTCAACTACTACTCCGACGCGTCACACACCGCGATCTACATCGGCGACGGAATGATGGTCCACGCCTCGACCTATGGCACGCCGGTGCGGGTCGCCCCGGTGGATAACGCGCCGATCTACAACGTCCGCCGCTACTGACCGTCGAGGATCAGCGTCGGCGAGTGGTAGATCGCCTCTCGCACGCAAAGACGAGAACCACTCTCGCCGCAGTCCTGATCGCCGAACTGGTCTGCGGACTGCTGTTGCTCGGCAACACCGGACCAACTCAGCCCGATCCGCCCATGGCCGCTGCGGGGTCACTCACCACGCCCTCCTCGGCGCCGACCCCGCAGACTCTGCAAGATGGCCGCACCGTGCGCCTGATCGGCCTCGGCGAGCGCACCGCTCCGCTGTTGCGTCGCATCTCCGCGCAGCTCGACGACGCGGCGGACGCCGTCACCGCATTCTGGGGACCTGACTGGCCGCGCGAGATCGTCCTCGTGGCGGCGGGCACCGAAGAACAGTTCGCCGCCGTCGGCGGGGGTGACTCCCACACCGCGGCCACCACCACCGGCGAACGAATCATGTTCGCACCCGGCGCCGCGCAGATGAGCGATGAATCGCTGCGAATCGTTTTGCGCCACGAACTGTTCCACTACGCGGCACGCGACGCGACCGCAGCCGATGCACCGCAGTGGCTCACCGAGGGCGTGGCCGACTTCGTCGCCCGCCCACCCACGCCGCTGCCCGAGGACGCCGCCGCCGTGGCAGGGGCAGGACTGCCGACCGACGCGGAGCTCAGCGGACCCGACCGCTCGCTGGCCTACGACCGTGCCTGGTGGTTCAGCCGGTTCGTGGCTGACACCTACGGCACCGCAGCACTGAAGGACCTCTACGTGCGGGCCTGCGGACACGGCCACCCCGACGTCGCCACTGCGGTGCAAGACGCCCTCGGAACCGACCTCGCTGCAGTGCTGGCCGCATGGCGGCAGTGGCTGACCTGGGGGCACCGCCCACCCGGAGGGTAGGGGGAATAACGTGACGGGCTATGAGCCGGGTCCTGCTGGTCACCAATGATTTTCCACCCAGACGTGGCGGCATTCAGTCGTACCTGCAGGAATTCGTGGGCCACCTGGTAGACGCGGGTGCCCACAGTTTGACGGTGTACGCACCGAAGTGGAAGGGCTCCGATGAGTTCGACCGGGCCGCCGACTACGAGGTGGTGCGGCATCCGACCACGCTGATGCTGCCCGAACCGTCGGTCGCGGGCCGAATGCGGCGACTCATCGAGCTCCACAACGCCGACACCGTGTGGTTCGGCGCGGCGGCACCGCTGGCGCTGATGGCGCCACTGGCTCGTGACGCGGGCGCCGCCCGGGTGATCGCGAGCACCCATGGTCACGAGGTGGGATGGTCGATGCTCCCGCTGGCCCGAACGGCGTTGCGGCGCATCGGATCCGGGACCGACGCGGTGACGTACGTCAGCCGCTACACCAGGCGGCGGTTCGCATCGGCGTTCGGTCCGCATGCGGCACTCGAGCATCTGCCGCCGGGTGTGGACACCGAGCGGTTCGTGCCGGATGAGATCGCACGCGCGCAGATGCGGGCCCGCTACGGGCTGGGCGGTCGCCCCGTCGTGGTCTGCCTATCGCGACTGGTGCCGCGCAAGGGTCAGGACATGTTGATCCGGGCGCTGCCCGCGATCCGGCAACGTGTGCATGGTGCCGCTCTGGTGATCGTCGGCGGCGGCCCCTACGGAAAATCCCTGCGGCGCCTCGCGCACGACTTCGGAGTGTCCGAACATGTGGTGTTCACCGAAGGCGTGCCTGGCGAGGAACTACCAGCCCATCATGCGATGGCCGACGTGTTCGCGATGCCGTGCCGGACCAGGGGAGCCGGCTTGGACGTCGAAGGTCTGGGCATCGTCTATCTGGAGGCGTCGGCGTGCGGAGTGCCCGTGGTGGCCGGCAGGTCAGGCGGTGCGCCGGAGACCGTGCTCGACGGTGAGACGGGCATGGTGGTCGACGGCTGGGACGTCGGCGCGATCGCGGCGACGGTCAGCGATCTGCTCGCCGATCCCGACCGGGCGGCCCGGATGGGGGCGGCCGGTCGGCGCTGGGCCGTCGACAACTGGCAGTGGAAGGACCAGGCCGCCAAGTTGTCCGGCCTGCTCTAGTCCTTCGCGTACAAACCCTCGATATCGGTGGCGAACTTCTCGGCCACCACCTTGCGCTTGACCTTAAGCGTCGGTGTCAACTCGCCGGTGAGGACCGTGAAGTCGACGGGCAAGATTCGGAACCTACGGATCGCCTCGGCCTTCGACACCGCCTGGTTGGCGTTCTTGACGGCGAGGTCGATCTCCGCGACGAGATCGGGATCGTCGGTCAAGTCCTCCACCGAGGCCTTCGCGTCTTTGCCGTGATGCGCCTTCCAGACGTCAAACGCCTCAGGGTCGATGGCAATGAGCGCAGCGATGAAGGGCTTCGCGTCGCCGACGGCCATCGCCTGACTGATCAGCGGGTGTGCGCGCAACTGGTCCTCGAGCACTGCCGGTGCGACGTTCTTACCGCCGGCTGTCACGATGATTTCCTTCTTGCGGCCGACGATGGACAGGAACCCATCGTCGTCGATGTGCCCGAGGTCGCCGGTGTGGAACCAGCCGTTGACGATCGCCTCACTTGTGGCGGTCTCGTTTCGCCAATAGCCGTCGAACACCACGCCGCCCTTGACCAACAGCTCGCCGTCGTTGGCGACCGCCATACTGTTGCCCGGCAGAAGTTTTCCGACGGTGCCGATTTTCAGCTCGCCGATCCGGTTAGCGGTGATCGCGGCGCTGGTCTCGGTCAGCCCGTAGCCTTCGTAGATCGTCAGCCCGATGCCGCGATAGAAGTGGCCAAGGCGCGCACCCAGCGGGGCACCGCCGGAGATGGACGCCCGGCAGTCGCCGCCGGTCGCGGCGCGCAGCTTGCCGTACACGAGCCGATCGAACAACGCGTGCTTTGCCCGCAGCAGCAGGCCCGGCCCGCCGGTGTCCTGGGCTTGACTCCATTCGATCGCGGTCTGCACTGCCCTCGCGAAGATCGCACCCTTCCCCGAGTCCGAAGCGTTCAACTCCGCAGTGTTGTAGACCTTTTCGAAGACGCGGGGGACAGACACGATGACCGTCGGCTTGAACAGCCCGAACATCGGTACCAGATTCTTGATGTCGCTCGTGTAGCCGATCGTGACCCCGTTCGCGAATGCCGTCATGGACAGCGCGCGCGCCAGGACGTGCGCCAACGGAAGGAACACCAACAGCCGCTCACCTTTACGCAGCAGGCTGGGGAAGGAGGCCGCCGCACCACGCGTCTCGTACAGCAGGTTGGAATGGGTCAGTTGGCAGCCCTTGGGGCGGCCCGTGGTGCCCGAGGTGTAGATCAGGGTGGCCGGATTGGCGGAGCGGATGCCCGCCAACCGCTCGTCGAGCTGCTTGCGATCCACCGATGCGCCGGCGTCGGCCAGTGCGTCCACGGCCGACGGCGCCGTCGACTCGATGACGAGCACCTTGCGCAGCGCGGGCAACTCGTCGAGCAGCGCTTTGACCATCAGCGCATGCGCTTCGATCTCGACGAAGGCCAGCACCGCGCCGGAATCCTCCAATACCCAGCGCACCTGGTCGGGGGATGAGGTCTCGTAAATCGGGACGGTCACCGCGCCGATTGCCAGAATCGCGTAGTCCAGGATCACCCACTCGTAGCGGGTGGCCGACAGGACGGCGACACGATCACCCGGGGCCACGCCCTCGGCGATCAACCCCAGTGCCGCCGAACGGATCTGATCGGCGGCCTCCTTGCACGTGACATCGGTCCATACGCCGTCGACGAGGCGCTGGAAGATCACGTGGTCGGGATCGTCGCGCTCATGGCTGAAGACGGAGCTGACGACGTTGTCGTGGTCACCCACGGTGAATGAAGCGGGGACACTGAACTCGCGCACGATCATGGCCTCTCGACTAGCGGCTTTGCCGCTCAACAGCGTAGTCGGCCACCGTCGACACCGACCGGGGCACGCATGTATAGCTTGTAGGCCATGCACAGCATCCAGATCGCCGACGAGACGTTTGTCTCCGCGGACCCCGCCGAGGTGGGAATGGCGGTAGGCGACCCCGCGAACTGGCGCCGCTGGTGGCCTGACCTGCGGCTGACCGTGGTCGAGGACCGCGGTGAGGTCGGTCACCGGTGGACGGTCGCCGGCGCGCTCACCGGCACGATGGAAGTCTGGCTGCAACCCGCCCTGGACGGGGTGATCCTGCATTATTTCCTGCACGCTGAACCGTCGGGCGTGGCGGCCTGGCAGCTACAGAAGATGAACCTCGCCAAAATGAACCATCAGCGCCGGGTAGCTGGCAAAGACATGGCGTTCGAGGTGAAGCGCCGCCTGGAGGCGACGCGCCCGGTCGGAGTATCCCGGCTGGCGTGAGACTTGGGTTCAACACCTCCGAGCGGGGTACATTCTGGGCCATCGGCAGATAGACGGAGAAGAAGGCAGTGGCGGACAAGACGGCGCAGACCATCTACATTGATGCCGACCCGTCGAGGGTGATGGGTGTCATCGCCGACATCGCGTCCTATCCGGAGTGGGTCAACGAGTACAAGGACTGTGAGGTCCTCGAGGCAGGCCCGGAGGGGTATCCGAAGACGGCGCGACTGGTTTTGGACGCGGCGGTGCTCAAGGACACGATGGTGCTGGCATACGACTGGAAGCAGGTCGACCGCGGCTCGGTGGAGTGGACCTTGGTGTCCAGCTCGCTGCTGAAGTCGTTGAACGGTGCATATCGGTTGTCGCCCAAGGGGTCCGGAACCGACGTTACCTATGAGCTGTCGGTCGACCTGATCATCCCCATGATCGGGCTGTTGAAGCGCAAGGCTGAACGGCGGCTCACCGACACCGCGTTGAAGGACCTCAAGAAACGAGCCGAGGCTGAGTGACCTCCCGCCACCCCGTCGCGGTGTGAATCCGGGCCCGCCGGTGGCTCGGATCAGTCTCTTCGTCGGTAAGGGCGGTGTCGGGAAGTCGACTCTGGCGACCGCCACCGCCGTGCGCGACGCCCGCGCGGGCATGCGGGTGCTGCTCGTGTCGACAGATCAGGCGCACTCCATCGGAGACGTGCTGGGCGCGCCGATCACGCCGACCGGGCGACGAGAACCCACTAGGGTCTTCGCCGACCTCGACAACGGCACCGACGCGGGCGGTCTCCTCGACGCGCTGGCGCTCGACACGCTGGCACTACTGGAGGCCCATTGGCGCGAGATCGCGGGCATGCTGGCCGGTCGATTTCCCGAGTCGGACTTGGGAAACGTTGCCCCCGAAGAACTTTCAGCGCTGCCCGGTATCCAGGAAGTGCTCGGCTTGCACGAGGTCGGCGAGCTGGCGGCTGCTGGTCAGTGGGATCACGTCGTGGTCGACTGCGCGTCGACCGCCGATGCACTGCGCATGCTCACGCTCCCCGCGACGTTCGCGCTCTATCTGGAGCGCGCCTGGCCACGGCACCGCCGGCTGTCCGGCACCGACGACGCTCGTACGGCTGCGGTCGTGGGACTCGTGGAGCGCATCGGCGCTGGCACCGAGCGGTTGAGCGCGCTGCTCACCGACGGGTCCGTACTCAGCGCTCATCTGGTGATGACCGCCGAACGGGTGGTCGCCGCCGAGGCGGCGCGCACGCTGGGCTCGCTGGCGTTGATGGGCGTCCGGATCGACGAGTTGATCGTCAACCAGATTCTGGTGCAAGACGATTCATACGAGTACCGCAACCTGCCCGATCATCCCGCGTTTGACTGGTACTCCGAACGGATCTCCGAGCAGCAGTCGGTGCTCGATGAACTGGACAGCATGATCGGCGACGTGCAGCTCGTCCTCGTTCCGCACTTGGCCGGCGAGCCGATCGGGCCGAAAGCACTCGGTGAGCTGCTGGACGCTGCACGCCGGCGTGACGGTTCACCGCCCCCTGGTCCGCTGCGGCCGATCGTGGACAGGGAATCCGGAGCCGGTCTCGAAGCCGTCTACCGAATGCGGCTAGAGTTGCCGCAGGTCGACTCAGCTGCCCTCGCGCTCGGGCGGGTCGACGATGACTTGATCATCGGTGTCGGCGGGATGCGACGCCGTGTTCGACTCGCTTCGGTACTACGTCGTTGCATCGTGATCGACGCGCAGCTGCGAGGCAGTGAACTGACAGTGCGGTTCCGACCGAATCCGGAGGTGTGGCCTCAGTGACCGGCGAACACTCCGACATCGGTCCGGAGCTGCGGCAGCTGGCGCAGACCATCCTGGATCGGCTTGACCCCGCGCTGCGCATGGCCGCGGCGCGCGCGGCCGCCCCCGACGCCACCCCCGGCAAGTGTCAGCAGGTGTGGTGCCCGGTGTGCGCACTGGCCGCGCTGGCGTCGGGCGAACAGCATCCATTGCTGACGGTCATCGCTGATCACAGCGTCGCGCTGCTCACCGTGGTGAGGGCGCTCATCGAAGACACTGCGCAATCCGGACAGCCGGGTGGCCCACCGCCGCCGTCTCCGGACGGCCCGCCGCCGCCGGATCCGCCCGATGGTGACGGGCCCGCACCCCCGGGACCCGGGCGCTATCAGCACATTCCGGTAACGGTCGAGGAGTAGCTGAGTTCCATCTCGCGCCGCCGAGGCTGCCCTGTGGTCGCTTGCCCGGTGCGTGGGTACAGTTGTCGCAGAACACCGAGGTGTGTTCGATCATCAGGAGGGGCCCATGTGGTATTGGCTGTTCAAGTACATCTTCATGGGTCCTTTGCTGTCGCTGCTCGGCCGGCCGAAAGTCGAAGGGCTGGACTATGTTCCACGCTCGGGGCCCGCGATCCTCGCCAGTAACCACCTAGCGGTTGCCGACAGCTTCTTCAAGCCTCTTGTGGTCCGCCGCAGGATCACCTTCCTGGCCAAGGCCGAGTACTTCACCGGAACGGGGCTCAAAGGATGGTTCCAGCGGTGGTTCTACACCGCCGCGGGCCAGGTGCCGATCGACCGTTCCGACGCTGACAGTGCCCAGGCCGCATTGAGCACAGCCGCCCGCGTCCTCAGTGAGGGCAAGCTGCTCGGGATGTATCCGGAGGGCACCCGCTCGCCCGACGGACGGCTGTACAAGGGCAAGACGGGTCTGGCGCGACTGGCGCTGGAAACGGGCGTTCCGGTGATTCCGGTCGCGATGATAGGAACCGATGTCGTCAATCCACCTGGGAAGAAGGGGTGGCGCTTCGGCCGGGTGACGGTGAAGTTCGGCAAGCCGATGGATTTCAGCCGGTTCGAGGGTCTGGCGGGTAACAGGTTCATCGAACGCGCGGTGATCGATGAGGTGATGTACGAGCTCATGCGGCTGTCCGGGCAGGAATATGTCGACCTGTACGCCGCCGATGTCAAGGAAGGCAAGGCGGATGCCACGGCGAAGCCGTCGGCCCGTATGCCCGAAGTTGCCGCCGGTTAGTTGACCGCGGGGACACGCGCCTCGTCGACCGCGGCATCAGAGCCCTGGGTCTGGCGCCACGACATCGTGCCCGACACGACAATCACCGCGATCGCCCACCACACGTAGGAACCGCCGGCCAGCTGCCGCCATAGCGACGCCGCGGTTTCCTGGTGTTCGGGCATCAGCGGGATCGGGGTCCAGATCATCAGCGCGACGCCCGCCGCGGCGACAACGCCCAGGGCCACGTGCCGCTGGCGGTAGGCCACGATGCCGGTGACCAGCACGGTGGGCAGCACCCACACCCAATGATGCGACCAGGAGACCGGCGAGACCACCAGCCCGAACATCGCCACGCAGATGAGGGCGAGCACCGATTGCTCGGCCTTCAAGACGCGTCGCACGGCCCACACCGTCAGCGCCAGCACCGCGAAACAGGCGACGGTCCACAACACGAATCGCATGCCTTCGCCGAGGCCCAGCCGGGCCAGGGCGCCCGCGATGTTCTGATTGGTGTTCAGCGTCGCGGTGCCGATGCGGTCGGTGTTGCGCACGGTTTCGGTCCAGTACTCGAACGAGTCCCGCCAGGCGAACGCCACTCCGGCCAGCGTGGCGGCCGCGGCAGACGCCGCGGTGACGAGCAGCGCGCGGGTGTCCCGACGCAGGACGAAGTACAGCAGGAACACCGCAGGGGTGAGTTTGAGGGCGATCGCCAGCCCCAGCAGCATGCCGCGCGGCCACGGTGTCTTGCGCGGGACGCAATCGGCGATCACCAGCGTCATCAACACCACGTTGATCTGGCCGAAGTCGAAGTTCGACCGGATCGGTTCGAAGTAGATGACCGCGGGCGCCACTATCGCCGCGGCCAGCCAGGTCCGGCGCAGCCATGCCGGCTCCGAGGTGATCCCCCTACCCTTCGGGTGGGAGGTGCCCCCAGGACTCTTGCCGTCCGCCGGATCCGGCCAGACGTCCAGTCGAGTCAGCAGGATGGTCGTCGCGACGATCAGCAGAACCAGCGTGGCCAGCGTGATGGCGATGCTCGCGCCGTCCAGCGACAGGAGCGCAAACGGCGCGAACAGGACAGCTGCCAGCGGAGGGTAGGTGAAGGGCAGGTCGAGTCCGCCGCGAGTGTGGAAGATGACACCGTCGGCATACAGCGGCCGGCCGTCGAGCCAGGCCTGCCCGCCCATCCGGTAGACGTCGATGTCGATGCGGTACGGGGTGTGCCCCAGTAGCCGCCAGCCGGCCCAGACCAATGCCGCCACGGTGAGCAGCTGAACCAGCCGCCAGGCGAGCATTCGTCCCCAATCAAGCCTGCCGGGAGACCGCCGCGTACTCATCTCGCGACCAGACTATCGGTGGCCACCGGCGCGTCGGAGGGTATCCCGGGCGTGACACGCGCAGGTCGGCGTAAGTTTTCGACCGTGCGCGCGACGTTCGACCTCGACTTCGGCATTCCACATAGCCGAATACCGCTGGTGTTCTGCCTGGTCGCGTTCATTCTCACGTTCTTTGTGACGCGCACGATCGTGCGGTACATCCGCAGCCATGCCGACTCCAACGCGCCCCGCAAGTGGTGGCAGCCGCGCAACATTTCTGCAGGCAGCGGGCTGCACATCCACCACGTGGTCATCGGTGTGATACTCGTCATGATCTCCGGTGTGTCGATGGTGACTTTGGCGGTCAACGGGGGTGTACCCGAATTCACGGTCGCGGCAACCTTTTTCGGAATCGGAGCCGCGCTGGTGCTCGATGAGTTCGCGCTGATCCTGCACTTGCAGGACGTGTATTGGGCCGAGGACGGGCGAACTTCGGTCGACGCGGTGTTCGCTGCCGTCGCCGTTGCGGGGCTGCTCGTCCTGGGTTTCAACCCGCTGTCTTTCTTCGATATCGGGATCTGGCGCAACGACCATTCGTTCGAGGCGAGGGCCAGCGTGATCGCCCTTGCAGCGCTCACGCTGATGCTCGCGGTCGTCGTGCTGCTCAAGGGCAAGGTCTGGACCGGGTTGGTGGGGATGTTCATCACCCCGCTGCTCTTCATCGGGGCGATCCGGCTGTCCCGCCCACACGCGCCGTGGGCCCGCTGGCGATACGGCGACCGCCCCAGGAAGATGCATCGCGCGCTGGAGCGCGAACGTCGGCTGCGGCGACCGGTCGTGCAGGCCAAGCTGTGGCTGCAGCACGTGATCGCGGGCGAGCCGCGCTTCCCGGAAGACGCCGAAGTGAACCAGGAACTGGACCGCGAGATCCGCGCCGCCCCGGCGCCGGATCGGGCGGCGACGGGAGTACCGGGGGCGTGAGGTACTTCTATGACACCGAGTTCATCGACAACGGCCGGACGATCGAGCTGATCTCCATTGGCGTCGCAGCCGAGGATGGTCGCGAATATTACGGTATTTCAACGGAGTTCAACCCGGAACGGGCGGGCAGCTGGGTGCGTAGGAACGTGCTGCCCAAACTCCCTTCGCCGTCGTCGCAGCTATGGCGCTCGCGTCGGCAGATCCGCGCGGAGCTGGAAGATTTCTTCGGCGTCGACGGTGACGAGCCGATCGAACTGTGGGCGTGGGTCGGGGCTTACGACCACGTCGTGCTGTGTCAGTTGTGGGGCCCGATGACCGATCTTCCGCCTGCGATTCCTCGGTTCACCCGGGAGTTGCGGCAGTTCTGGGAGGAGAGGGGATCGCCCCGGATGCCGCCGCGACCGCGCGACGCCCACGACGCCCTGGTGGACGCGCGTCACAACCTGTTGCGCTTCCAGTTGATGACCACCGGCGAAGTGCCAGTCCAGCGGTAAAAACCGGTATCGGGGTCCAGTTACCATTGACGGGTGAACTGGACCGTCGACGTACCCATCGACCAGCTGCCTGCGCTGCCGCCGCTGCCTGATGAGCTGCGGCAACGCCTGGACACCGCACTCGCCAAGCCCGCCGCCCAACAGCCGAGCTGGGACGCCGAACAGGCCAAGGCGATGCGGACCGTCCTGGAGAGCGTGCCGCCCATCACCGTTTCCTCTGAGATCGAGCGGCTCAAGAGCCTGCTGGCCGACGTGGCCCGCGGCGAGGCGTTTCTGCTGCAGGGCGGCGACTGCGCCGAGACGTTCGCCGACAACACCGAACCCCATATCAGGGGCAACATCCGCACCCTGCTGCAGATGGCCGTCGTCCTGACCTACGGGTCGAGCATGCCGGTGATCAAGGTCGCCCGAATCGCAGGCCAGTACGCCAAGCCGCGCTCGTCGGACACCGACGCCCTGGGGCTGAAGTCCTACCGCGGCGACATGATCAACGGTTTCGCTCCCGACGCCGCAGTCCGCGAGCACGACGCGTCGCGGCTGGTGCGCGCGTACGCGAATGCCAGTGCCGCGATGAACCTGACCCGCGCCCTGACATCGGGCGGGCTCGCGTCGCTGGACCTCGTGCACGACTGGAACCGGGAATTCGTCCGGACGTCGCCTGCCGGGGCCAGGTACGAGGCCTTGGCCGGCGAGATCGACCGCGGTCTGCGCTTCATGAACGCTTGTGGCGTCAACGATCCCAACCTGCAGACCGCCGAGATCTACGCGTCTCACGAGGCATTGGTGCTCGACTACGAGCGGGCGATGCTGCGGCTGGCCGACACCAGCGAGGGCGAGCAGGCGCTGTTCGATCTGTCCGCGCACTACGTGTGGGTGGGCGAGCGCACCCGCCAGCTCGACGGAGCACACATCGCGTTCGCCGAGGTGATCGCCAACCCGATCGGAGTGAAGCTCGGCCCCACGATGACCCCGGAGCTCGCCGTCGAATACGTGGAGCGGCTCGACCCGAACAACGAGCCCGGCCGGTTGACGTTGGTCACGCGCTTCGGCAACAACAAGGTTCGCGACCTGCTGCCACCGATCATCGAGAAGGTGCAGGCGACCGGGCATCAGGTGATCTGGCAGTGCGATCCGATGCACGGCAACACCCACGAGTCGTCGACGGGTTACAAGACCCGCCACTTCGATCGGATCGTCGACGAGGTGCAGGGCTTCTTCGAGGTGCACCGCGCGCTGGGCACGCATCCGGGCGGCATCCACGTCGAGATCACCGGCGAGAACGTCACCGAGTGCCTCGGCGGCGCTCAGGACATCTCCGATTCGGACCTGGCCGGACGTTACGAGACGACCTGCGACCCGCGACTGAACACTCAGCAGTCGCTGGAGCTGGCCTTCCTGGTCGCGGAGATGCTGCGCGACTGACTACAGCAGCGCACCGATATTGCTTCCGACCGTCCACGAGCCCGCGGCCACCAGCCCGGTCAGCGTGATGACGGCGATCACCCAGAACAGCAGCACGCGCTTGGAGCGTTGCCGCGCCCAGTAGAACTCGTCGAGGTCGACACCGGCGAATTGTCCTGACACTGGCTGATATTCGGGCTCTTGGGGTGGAATGTTGCCGAGAGTGAGCTCACGGGTGTGCTGCGGCGCGGGCCGGGGTTTGCCGGTGGTGACGACGGTGGTCGCCGCAGCGTGCTGAGCCGAGTTGCTCGGCGCAGGCACGCGGAAGGGGGGCAGGCCGAGGTCGTCGACGATCTCGGCGAGATCATCGGCCATGTCCCCGGCGTCCGTGTAGCGCCGCTGCGGATCGCGGGCGGTGGCGTGCAGTACGAGTTCGTCGAATTGTGTTGGTACACCGGCAATCACCGTTCCCGGCGCGGCAACATCGTGGTCCATCCGCTGGTATGCGACCGTGAGCGCATTGTCGCCGGTGAATGGTGTGACGCCGGTGAGCAGCTCGTAGGCCAGGATGCCGACCGAGTACACATCGCTGCGGGGATCGGCGTCACCGGTGCCGACCTGTTCGGGTGACAGGTAGGCCGCGGTGCCCAGAATGACGCTGGTGGAGGTGATCTTGGCTTCGGCGACCGCGCGAACCAGCCCGAAGTCGGCGATCTTGACCTCGCCGTCGTCGGAGATCAACACGTTCTCGGGCTTGATGTCGCGATGCACCAGACCGGCCGCGTGCGCGACGGCCAACCCGCCGAGTACCGGTTTGAGCACCGCGGCGACGGCATGCGGTGGCATCGGTCCGCGCTCGCGCAGCAGCTCTCGCAGGGTGCCGCCCTCGACGAGCTCCATCACCAGGAACGGATGCCTGCCCTCGATGCCCTGGTCGTAAACGGCGACGAGGCCGGGATCCTTGAGCCGGGCCACCGCGCGCGCCTCGCGCTGAAAACGCGTGAGGAACTGTTGGTCGCCCGCGTAGCGGGATTCCATGACCTTGAGCGCCACCGGACGGTCGAGACGAAGGTCCAGTCCGCGGTACACCGAGCTCGTGCCGCCGGTGGCGATCATGTTGTCGACGCGGTACCGACCGTCCAGCACGGTCCCGACGAGCGGCGCCGACTGCCGGTGGGTGTCCACGAAACACATGTTACGAGTCGGCCCCCCTCGACTTAGACTCGATGGGGTGAGCAGCATTCCGGCCGCCGACGATGTTCTTGACCCCGGCGAGGCCGTCTACGACCTGCCCGCTGTCGCCGATCTACTCGGTGTTCCGGTGACCAAGGTGCAGCAGCATCTGAGGGAGGGACACCTCATCGGCGTACGCCGCAACGGCGCGGTGGTGGTGCCGAAGATATTCTTCGACGACACCGGTCACGTCGTGAAGAGCCTGCACGGGTTACTTGTCCTGCTGCACGACGGCGGCTTTCGCGAGACCGAGATCGTGCGCTGGCTGTTCACCCCCGACTCGTCGCTGACGATCACCAGGGACGGGGCGGCCGACAAGCAGGCCAATGCCCGGCCGGTTGACGCGTTGCACTCGCACCAGGCCCGTGAGGTGGTGCGTCGGGCCCAGGCGCTAGCTTATTGACGGCTCGGCGGGTCGTGCCGTACTGACCGCCGGCGTTTTGTAGAGCGAGTACCACGCGCCTGCCGCACAAGCTGTGGCCAGCAGCACGTGCGGCCACGAGTACATGCCATGCGCTCCGTCGGGTTTCCAGATCACCGTGATCCAGGTGGACAAGCCCGCGATGATCGCAATCGACCGCCTACCCTGTGTCAGGGCTGAGATGACCGCCAGCGGCCAGGTGTAGTACCAGGGCAGCGCCGCGGGCACGAACAGGACCACGACGGCCATCACCAGGGCAATACCGACCAGCGCCTCGCGGTCGGTGTGACGAAACCTCCACCACAGCAATGGAAGTGAGATCGCGATGACGGCGATGCCGATGATCCGGGCGACGTCGAGCACGGCGTAGAAGTTCACCTGCATGAAGATGCTGCCGATGACGTTGATCAGGTTGGCCGCTGCGGTCGGCAGTGTCAGCCAGTTGATGATCTTCACCGAACCCGCGAGTGCTGTCAGCCAGCCCAGGCCGACGCCGGCGGCCAGCGACAATACCGCGAACACCGCGACGAAGACGAGTGCCGAGGCGACGGTCGCCGCCGTGAACGACTTGGCGGGTCCATAACCGCGCCGGTGCCGCAGGTCCCGTGCCCACACCCACACCATGAACGGAAGAGCAAGGCCCGCAGTGGCTTTCACGGCGACCGCGACGGCGATCAGACTGACGCCCCAGAAGTGGTGGCCGCTGAAGGTCAGCGCGATCGCGGCCATCATCAGCCCGACCATCAGCATCTCGTTGTGCACACCACCCATCAGATGGATGATCACCAGCGGGTTCAACACGCATATCCACAGTGCTGCAGCACCGTTGGCGCCGACGTGCCGGGCCACCCGCGGCGCCGCCCAGATCAACAGCGCCAAACCGGGCAACATGCACAGCCGCAGCAGCATCGTGCCCGCGACCACGTCCTCGCCGACCACCAGGGTCACGAACTTTGCCACCAGGATGAAGGCGGGTCCGTAGGGTGCCGTTGTGGTCGTCCAGATGGGGCTGACGTTCTCCAGCAACGAGTTCGGGTTCTCGATAGGCCCGACGACGTACGGGTCGAACCCGTCGCGCAGGAGCGCGCCCTGCGCCAGATACGAATAGGTGTCGCGGCTGAACACCGGGACGCTCAATAGCAGCGGAGCCAGCCAGAACGCCGTCGTCGCGATCATGGTGTACTCGGTCGCGGTGCGGTCGATCACGCTGCGGCCCAACCGCAGCCAAGCCAACAGCATCAAGGCCACGCCGACCCACAGCAGCACCGACGACAGCACCAGACCGTGACCGAAACGCAGCCATGACAGGTGCAGCGATTCCAGCAGGGGATCGTGCAGCCGCGTGCTGCCCGCGCCGAGTCCGCCCGCGGCGATCAGCACGGCGCCAAGTGCGCCGAGCCGCGCGGGTTTCGCCTCAGGCGACGTCGCGAACGCGACGAATCGCGAAATGCCCTGCCCGATGGCTGATGTGTCCGACGGCGCCGCCGGTGACGAAGATGTCATTGTCAGGCGGTCCGGTTGGCGGCCAATCTGGCGAGCTCCGATAGACCGGTCTTGGCTTGACTGTCGATCGCTGCGACGTTGAGGATCGCGAGCGCTCTGTGGGTCAGCACATCGATACGGTCTTCGACGGCGGCCAGTGCGCCGACCGATTCGATGAGCAGACACAGATCTTTGACCTGCGCGTCGGAAAGCTCTGTGCCGATGGATGTGCGGAGCATTTTGGCCCCGACCGGATCGTGCTTCTCGGCCAGCTCGAGCGCCTCGGCCAGCAGCACGGTGCGCTTACCAGAACGCAGATCGTCGCCGGAGGGCTTGCCTGTCACCGCGGGGTCGCCGAACACACCGAGCACGTCGTCGCGCAGCTGAAACGCGACACCGAGGTTGGTGCCCAGCTCGTGGAAGGCGGCCTGCACGTCCGGGCGGTCCGCCGCCGCGGCGACGCCCAGCTGCAGCGGACGCGAAATCGTGTACGACGCAGTCTTGTAGATGTTCACCGTCATCGCCGATGCCACCGATTCGGCGCCGCTGGCCTCGGCCACGATGTCGAGGTATTGGCCACCGAGGACCTCGGTGCGAATGGCGCCCCAGATCCGGTGCACGCGACGGTGCGCCTCGATCGGCAGATCGACCGTCGCGACGATGTCGTCGGCCCACACCAGCGAGAGGTCACCGAGCAGGATCGCCGCCGACAGGCCGAATTGGTCGGAGTTCCCGTGCCAGTCGTTGGTGCGGTGCTTCTCCGAGAACAGCCGATGCACGGTCGGCAATCCGCGACGGGTCGCCGATGCGTCGATGACGTCGTCGTGGACGAGGGCACAGGCGTGCAGTAACTCGAGTGCGGAGAACAGGCGCAGAGCCTGCTCCTCAACGCGGTCGTCGGGGTTTTCGGCCACCGCGCGCCAGCCCCAGTACGCGAAGGCCGGCCGCAGGCGCTTGCCACCGCGCAGCACGAACTCTTCCAGCGCGGCGGTCAGCTCGCCGTAATCGGCGCCCATGTAGGCACACTCGCCGCGACGCTCGGCGAGATAGGCGCGCAGTTGCTCGGTCACGGCTTTGGCCAACTCGACGGCTGACGGTGCCGCTGCGTACACGCTCAGCGGGCGCCCCTTTCCTTGTGCACTATTCGCCCCGAGTGCATTCAGAGTAGAGCCTGCGCCTGCTGGTTTAGCAAGTCAGAGCGGGGTGTCAAGGGGACTCGGTGCGGCGCTCGCCGACGCGGGGCGATTGGTCGCGGTTGTAGTAGGCGAGTCCGCCGATGATCCCGGCAACCAGGAATGAGCCCACGGCGAGCCAGATCGCCGCGCCGGTGAACGAACGGGCGCTCGGGTCGGTATAGCGGGCCTGGGCGTTCATCGTGCTGACGACACCGGGTCGCAGTTTCCACTCGACGATCTCGGCGGACACCTGGGTCCCGTTGGTCGAGGTGACCTCGCCGGGGAACGACACCGAAAGCGAGACGTCGGCCTCGGAGTCGCTCAGTGAGGTGAGGTCGACGCGGCCCTCGAGAATCACCAGGTCGCCGGCGCGTCGTAGCGCGATGTCCACGCCGGCGGCGTCGCGGTTCATGTTGGCCAGCTGGGGGAGTTCGGCGAAGGTGAGGTCCGAGAACACCGCTTGAGATCCGACGTAGTCGTCGCGGCTGTACTCGGAGACCGCCACCTTGTTGGCGAATGTCAGATTGTTGAGGAGTTGAGGGCCCTTGTCGTCGTCGTTGCGCGGTTTGGCCGCGGCAACGATCTGTCCCGATACCCTGTCGTCGGGCGACACCGTCATCGACGCCCTGATCCGAACACATCCGACGAGTGCCGGAAGGGCGATCAGGATCAGCAACATCACGGCGAGCAGCCGACGTTTCCGAGAATGCTGGGCGCGCACGTGGTCATCGTGCCAGACCGGAGCAGTTCGGCGATGCATCAGAGAGGTATCAGAGAGGTAAAGCCCGCCCCAGGATGGCAAACGCGCGCGGATCGCCGGCGAAGTGGTAGCCCCGGATGATGTCGGCGAAGCCGAGGCGACGGTAGAGCCGCCAGGCCCGGTTCGCTTCGCCGTTGATCTCGGGCGTCGACAGCAGTACCTGCGATTCGGCACGGTCGGCGAGCAACCGGCGGGCGAGCGCCTCACCGAGTCCGTGGCCCTGCGCGCGGGGATGGATATGCAATTCGGTCAGCTCGAAGTAGCTCGTCATCAGCTCGGCGATGCGGGCCGGGTCGGCGCCTACCCGGTGCAGGCCGGCGACCACTTGCTGCTGCCACCATTGGTCCGGCGCGCCGCAGTAGCCGTATGCGATGCCGAGCAGCGACGCCGACGCCAGTTCCGGGGCTGAAGGCGGAGTCGCGTCGGGTCCGTCCAGGTCGGGCGCCTCGACGGCGGCGACCGCCTTCCACCCACCCCGATGCGTGTGCTCGAGCCACATCGATGCGCGTTGGTCTTCGGTGCCACGCGGATAGCGCATGGCGTCGACGTAGACGGCGAGCGCGTCACCGAGCCGCCGTTGCATATCGCTCGGCGACAGATCGATCAGAAACGTCGCCAAATTGCTCCTGTCCTCAGATCAACCTCGTGCGGTCACGTGCCCCCATTATCGAACCGAGCGAGCTGTTGCTCACCGGCGGCGGTGCACGTCATACAATCGACCGTCGAACAAGGTGGTACGGCTCAGACTGACCTCGTATCATGACTGTTAGGCGTCCGTAAATGCGGGCGGACATCAGTTTGAACGATTGAGACCGGTCGCATCGGCTCCTGGGCCCCGAGGGAGGGACGTATGCCACTCTCCGATCATGAGCAGCGCATGCTCGATCAGATCGAGAGCGCGCTGTATGCCGAGGACCCGAAGTTCGCTTCGAGCGTTCGCGGTGGGACGCTGCGCGCGCCGTCCACCCGCCGTCGGCTGCAGGGTGCAGCGCTTTTCGTGGCCGGACTGGCGATGCTGGTGGCGGGTATCGCGATCCCCGCCACTCGGATCGGCGACTTCGCGATTCTGTCCGTGATCGGTTTCATCGTCATGTTCGGCGGCGTGGTCTTCGCGATCACGGGCCCGCGTGTGGCGGGCGGTCGTGACCGTTCGGCCACCGATCAGGTCGGGCAGCAGCGCCAGAAACGCGCCAAAGGCTCCGGCGGTTCGTTCACCAGTCGTATGGAGGATCGGTTCCGCCGTCGTTTCGACGAGTAGCACCACACCGACCCCAGGGGTAGCCCACACCGGGCTACCCCTTTTTTGTGCGCATGGCCGACTCAGCTGCTGGGTTGCTGCCCCACCGCGCCCCACCAATTCGTTCTTGCCCCTCTAGCTGCGGTTTTACCACCCCGGACGGCCCCCGATGCCGGACCAGGGGGTGGAAATGTCACCGATGTCCCTGCTAGGTGGGGACGCGCCAACAATTCTTGGTATCAAATGGAGTGATGTGGGGGATTGTGGGGTAAAGTGGCGGCAACGGAGCAACCGGGGCTCCGGATGGCGCGGGAGGTGGCGGGATGTTTCTCGGCACCTACACGCCGAAGCTCGACGACAAGGGGCGGCTCACACTGCCCGCCAAGTTCCGCGACGCGCTGGCAGGAGGGTTGATGGTCACCAAAGGCCAAGATCACAGCCTCGCTGTATACCCGCGCGACGAGTTCGAAAAGCTGGCACGACGGGCGTCGCAGGCGTCTCGGAGCAATCCGGAGGCTCGGGCATTCCTGCGCAACCTGGCCGCGGCCACCGACGAACAGCACCCCGACTCACAAGGCCGGATCACCTTGTCGTCCGATCATCGCCGCTACGCCAACCTGTCGAAGGACTGCGTGGTGATCGGATCGGTTGACTACCTGGAGATCTGGGATTCGGCGGCGTGGCAGGAATACCAGCAGACGCACGAAGAGAACTTCTCCGCGGCCACAGATGAAGCTCTGCACGACATCATCTGATGCGGGACTCGACCGGCTCGGTGCCCATGCATCGTGGCCTCTGTCCGAACCGGCCCTGGCGTACTTCCCCGACGCCAGGTCCACACCCTCGGACAGGGACCTCGGTGCACGGGTCTTCACCGGTGGCCTACATGGAGGCTGGGCGATGCCTGACGAAATCAAAGATCCCGATCACGGGCACGTTCCGGTCCTCCTCGACCGCTGCGTCGAGCTCCTCGCCCCTGCGCTGACCCGCAACGCCGCCGATGGCAGCGGCGCCGTGCTCATCGATGCCACGCTCGGCGCAGGTGGCCATGCCGAGCGATTCCTCACCGAGTTCCCCGCTCTGCGGCTCATCGGGCTGGACCGCGATCCGAATGCCCTCTGGATCGCCGGCGAGCGGCTATCCGCTTTCGGCGACCGCGTGCTGCTGGTGCGTACCCGCTACGACGGGATCGAAGGCGCACTCGAGCAGTCCGGTGACTGGGCAGGCGGCGACGAATTCGCTGTGGCCGGCATCCTTTTCGACCTCGGGGTCTCCTCGATGCAGCTGGACCGCACCGAACGCGGCTTCTCCTATGCCGTGGACGCACCGCTGGACATGAGGATGGACCCCGACGCGCCGCTGACCGCGGCGGAAGTCGTCAACACCTACGACCAGCGCACGCTGGCGCGGCTGCTGCGCGAATTCGGCGAGGAGCGGTTCGCCAACCGGATCGCCTCGCAGATCGCCCGCAGGCGCGCCATCCGGCCATTCTCGACCACCGCCGAGCTGGTCGAGCTGCTGTACCAGGCGATACCTGCGCCCGCCCGCCGCACCGGCGGACACCCCGCGAAGCGGACGTTCCAGGCGCTGCGCATCGCCGTTAACGGAGAGCTGGACTCGTTGCGCACCGCGCTGCCCGCCGCCCTCGACGCGCTGACGCCCGGCGGACGGATCGTGGTGATGGCCTACCAGTCGCTGGAGGACCGCATCGTGAAGAACCAATTCTCGGCGGCCACGGCATCCAGGACACCGCAAGACCTGCCGGTCGAATTGCCCGGGCATGAACCGGAATTCGTCGCCTTGACCCGTGGCGCCGAGCGCGCGGGGGACGAAGAGATCGCAATCAACCCACGTAGCGCAAGTGTGCGGCTACGGGCGCTGGAAAAGGTGGGGGAGCTACGATGAAGGCCAAGCAGAGCAAGCAGGCCAAGCAGAGCAATCAGGCAAGACAACGCGAGCAGGCCAAGCAGCGCAAGCAGGTCAAGCGTTCGGCATTGGCGCGCGGGACCGACGAGCGCCGCAACCCCCGAAGCGGTGGTCGTCCCGCCGAAGCGCCGTCGCGCCGCAAGCCCACCCGCGACCAGCGGCCGCGGCGGTCCGCGCCGCAGACCGCCCCGATTCCGCGGCCCACCGGTGCTCCGGCCCGGCCGAAGAACTCCGGCCAGGCCAAGGCGCGCGCCAAGGCGCGTAAGGCCAAGGCGCCCAAGGTCATTCGGCCTCCGCTACGCGAGCGTATCCTCGTCGCACTGTCGTCTGTCGACCTGCGTCCCCGCGCGCTGATCGCCAGGGTGCCGTTCGTTGTCTTGGTCATCGGATCGCTCGGTGCAGGTCTGGGAACCACACTGTGGTTGTCGACCGACGCCGCCGAGCGTTCGTATCAGCTCGGAAACGCCCGTGAGACGAATCAGGCTCTGCTGCAACAGAAGGAAGCGCTGGAGCGGGACGTCCTCGAGGCGCAGGCGGCACCCGCGCTGGCCGAGGCGGCTCGCGGCCTGGGCATGATCCCGTCGCGGGACACCGCGCACCTCGTGCAGGATCCGTCGGGAAATTGGATCGTCGTCGGCACTCCCAAACCCGCCGAAGGCGTTCCACCGCCCCCGCTGAACACGCCGCTTCCCGAGGAAGCGCCACCCGCACCTCCGCAGGCTCCGGCGGCGCGCGTCACCGAACCGCGTGAACTCACCGTGCGGATACCGGAGCGACCTGCGCTCGTGCCGACGCCCGGCGCGAGCCAACCGATCCCGGGCATCAGCCAACCCGTGCCGATCCCCGCGGTCCCACCGGCGGCCACGCCCGGTGTCGAGGTACCGCACGCGACCCAGGGCACGCTGCCCGCACTGGGGCCGCTGCCCGCGACACCGGCAGCACCCTCGGCACCGGTGATTCAGCAGCCGCTGCAGGTGCCACCCGTCGAGGCCGCACCGCAGGCGCCCGGACCCGTCGCGCCGATCCCCGGCGCACCGGCATGAGCCGCCGCGACAAGGGTCCCGTCCCTGGCAAGTCGAAGGGGCGCACGGCGGGGAAGACGGCGAAGACGCAGGAGCGCTCCGCGCGGTCGCGGCGCACCCGAACGCCGTCGGCCGAGGGAGGCATACGTAGCGCGTCGTTCGTATTTCGACATCGCGTCGGCAACGCCGTCATCTTCCTGGTGCTGATCGTCGCGGCCGCGCAGCTGTTCAACCTCCAGGTTCCGCGCGCCGAGGGCCTGCGCGCCGAGGCTGCGAGCCAGCTCAAGGTCACCGACGTCGACCAGGCTGTGCGCGGGGCGATCGTCGACCGCGACAACGACAAACTGGCCTTCACCATCGAGGCGCGTGCGCTGACGTTCCAGCCGGTCCGAGTGCGCAAGCAGCTGGAAGAGGCGCGGGCGAAGACGTCGGAGGCGCCGAATCCGGAGACCAGGCTGCGCGAGATCGCCGATGAGGTGGCGTTGCGCCTCAACAACAAGCCGAACGCGGCCACGGTGTTGAAGAAGCTCAAGAGCAACGAGACATTCGTCTACCTGGCACGCGCGGTCGACCCCGCCCTCGCCGACGTCATCACCACCAAGTTCCCCGAAGTCGGCTCGGAACGGCAGGATCTGCGCCAGTACCCGGGCGGGGCATTGGCGGCCAACATCGTCGGCGGCATCGACTGGGACGGCCACGGTCTGCTCGGCATGGAGGACTCGCTGGATGCGGTATTGGCCGGCACCGACGGTTCGGTCACGTACGACCGCGGGTCCGACGGTGTGGTGATCCCCGGGAGCTACCGCAACCGCCACGACGCGGTCGACGGTTCGACGGTCGTGCTGACCCTCGACGACGACATCCAGTTCTATGTCCAGCAGCAGGTGCAGCAGGCCAAGGACCTGTCCGGTGCGAAGAACGCGTCTGCGGTGGTGCTGGACGCGAAGACCGGTGAAGTCCTGGCCATGGCGAACGACAACACCTTCGATCCGAGCCAGGACATCGGCAGGCAGGAGAATCGGCAGCTGGGCAACCTCTCGGTGTCGTCGCCGTTCGAACCCGGGTCGGTCAACAAGATCATCACCGCCGCGTCGGTGATCGAGTACGGGCTGTCCAACCCCGACGAGGTGCTGCAGGTGCCGGGCTCGATCAACATGGGCGGCGTCACCGTCGGCGACGCCTGGGAGCACGGCGTCATGCCGTACACCACCACCGGGATCTTCGGGAAGTCCTCGAACGTCGGCACCCTGATGCTGGCCCAGCGCCTCGGGCCGGAGAAGTACTTCGAGATGGTGCGCAAGTTCGGCCTCGGCCAGCGCACCAACGTCGGGCTGCCGGGGGAGAGTGCCGGCCTGGTCCCGCCGATCGACCAGTGGTCGGGCAGCACGTTCTCCAACTTGCCTATCGGACAGGGTCTTTCGATGACCCTGCTGCAGATGACGGCCATGTACCAGGCGATCGCGAATGACGGGGTGCGCGTTCCGCCGCGCATCGTCAAGAGCACCATCGCCCCGGACGGGAGTCGCACCGACGAACCCCGGCCGGAAGGGATTCGGGTGGTGTCGGCGCAGACCGCGCAGACGGTGCGGCAGATGCTGCGCGCGACGCTGCAGCGCGATCCGATGGGCGTACAGCAGGGCACCGGATCGCAGGGCGCCGTCGAGGGCTACCAGCTGTCCGGCAAGACGGGCACCGCCCAGCAGATCAACCCGGCGTGCGGCTGCTACTACAGCGACGTGTACTGGATCACCTTCGCCGGCATCGCCACGACCGACAACCCGCGCTACGTCATCGGCGTGATGATGGACCACCCGCACCGCACGGCCGACGGCCAGCCCGGGACGACCGCGGCGCCGCTGTTCCACAACATCGCTTCCTGGTTGCTTCAGCGGGAGAACGTGCCGCTCTCACCCGAGGGACCGCGGCTGACTCTGCAAGCGGACTGAGCGCTCGGATGGGCCGGACACCGGGCCGGTAACGTGTCATCGCCATGAACCTGCGTCCCAGCCACCCTGCCGGAAGCACGCTCGGACTGGTTGCCGAGCAGGTCGCGGCGGTTCCGGCGCACGGCCCGCGGGTCCCCGACATCCGGATCACCGGGGTCACGCTGCGCAGCCAGGACGTGCAGGCCGCCGATCTGTTCGCCGCGCTGCCCGGTGCCTCGTCGCACGGTGCCCGCCACGCCGCCGAGGCGGTATCGCGCGGGGCCGTCGCGATCCTGACCGACGCCGCGGGAGTCGCCGAGATCGGTGCCGGTGTCGAAGTCCCGGTGCTCGTCCACCCGGCTCCGCGCTCGGTGCTCGGCGAGATCGCGGCCACGGTCTATGGGCATCCGTCGGAGAAGGTGCGCGTCATCGGCGTCACCGGGACATCGGGCAAGACGACCACGACCTATCTTGTCGAGGCCGGTCTGCGTTCGGCCGACCGGATGCCGGGACTCATCGGCACGGTCGGCATCCGGATCGACGGCCGCGATCAACCCAGCGCGCTCACCACACCGGAGGCCCCCGACCTGCAGGCGCTGCTGGCCGTGATGGTCGAACAGGGCGTCGACACCGTGGTGATGGAGGTGTCCAGCCACGCGCTGACCCTGGGACGCGTAGACGGGGTCCGCTTCGCGGTCGGCGGGTTCACCAACCTGTCCCGTGACCATCTGGACTTCCATCCGACGATGCAGGACTACTTCGACGCCAAGGCCAAACTGTTTGATCCCGAATCTCCAACGCACGCAAGTGTTTCGGTGGTGTGCGTCGATGACGACGCGGGCCGCGCGATTGCCGGGCTCGCAGAGGATCCGGTATCGGTCAGCACGACCGGCACCGCTGCCGATTGGCGCGTCGAAGACGTCCGCGCGGTCGACGCGGGTGCCCAGGAATTCGTCGCCGTCGACCCCGCAGGGGTGCACCACGGGTTGAGGATCGGCCTGCCGGGGCGCTACAACGTGGCGAACTGTCTGCTCGCGGTGGCGCTGTTGGACGCCGTCGGGGTGTCACCGGAGCAGGCCGCGCACGGGCTGCGCACGGCCTGCGTGCCCGGACGCCTGGAATCCGTCGACCGCGGGCAGCCATTCCTGGCGCTGGTCGACTATGCGCACAAGCCCGGCGCGCTGGAAGCGGTCCTGCAGACGCTGCGGGAGCAGGGCGAGGGCCGGCTGGCCGTCGTGTTCGGTGCCGGCGGTAATCGCGACCCCGGTAAGCGTGCACCGATGGGTCAGGTCGCCGCCACCATGGCGGAGCTCGTGGTGGTCACCGACGACAACCCGCGCGACGAGGACCCTGCGGCCATCCGTGCCGAGATCGTCGCGGGCACAGCGGGGCGTGCAGAAGTGGTCGAAATCGGGGACCGTCGTCAGGCCATCGACTTCGCCGTCGCCTGGGCGCAACCGGGAGACATCGTGCTCGTCGCGGGCAAGGGGCACGAGCCGGGACAAACCAGCCACGGTGTGACCCGGCCGTTCGACGATCGCGACGAGCTCGCCGCAGCCCTCGAGGCCTTGGGGACCCCCACGTGATCGACCTGACCATCGCGGAGATCGCCGACATCGTCGGTGGACGGCTCGCCGACATCAGTCCCGAACAGGCGGCGGCGACCCGCGTCACCGGAACCGTCGAGTTCGACTCGCGCGCCGTCGGCCCCGGCGGCCTGTTCCTCGCGCTGCCCGGTGCCCGTTCGGACGGACACGACTTCGCGGCCGCGGCGGTTGAACAGGGTGCGGTGGCGGTGCTCGCCGCCCGGCCCGTCGGCGCGCCCGCGATCGTCGTCGAGCCCGCCGCCCCGTCGGCCGGCGACGGAACCGCCAGCGTGCTCGAACACGACACCGACGGTTCGGGGGCCGCGGTGCTGGCCGCTCTGGCGCGCCTCGCCGCTGCCGTCGCCGCTCGCCTCGTCGACGGCGGGCTGACGATCGTCGGCGTCACCGGTTCGTCGGGCAAGACCTCGACCAAGGATCTGCTGGCAGCTGTCCTCACGCCGCTCGGTGAGGTGATCGCGCCGCCTGGCTCGTTCAACAACGAACTCGGTCATCCGTGGACGGTGTTGCGGGCGACGGAGTCAACCGACTACCTGGTGCTGGAGATGTCCGCGCGGCACCGCGGTAACATCGCGGCTCTGGCCGCCATCGCACCGCCGTCGATCGCGGTCGTACTCAACGTCGGCACCGCGCATCTCGGTGAGTTCGGGTCACGAGAAGCGATCGCGGCGACGAAAGCTGAACTGCCCCAAGCTGTCCCGTCATCAGGAGCGGTTGTTCTGAATGTCGATGACCCCGCGGTAGCCGCGATGGCCGACGTGACGGCGGCGCGGGTCGTGCGGGTGTCCAGGTCAGCCGAGGCGGATGTGTGGGCGGACGCGGTGACGCTCGACGAACTGGCGCGGCCGCGGTTCACGCTGCACGGCGGTGGCGGCCAGGTGGACGTCACCCTGGCTGTGCACGGCGACCACCAGGTGTCCAACGCGCTGTGTGCGGCCGCCGTCGCACTCGAGTGCGGTGCGACGCTCGACCAGGTGGCGGAGGCGTTGGCCGCGGCGGGTCCGGCGTCTGCGCACCGCATGCAGGTCGCCACCCGCGCCGACGGCGTCACGATCGTCAACGACGCCTACAACGCCAACCCCGACTCCATGCGTGCGGGTCTCAAGGCGCTGGCGTGGATGGCGCGCGGCAAACGTCGCAGTTGGGCGGTTTTGGGCGAGATGGCCGAACTCGGTGACGACGCGATATCCGAGCATGACAGCATCGGCCGGTTGGCCGTGCGATTAGATGTGTCACGACTGATCGTCATCGGAACCGGGAGGGCTATGAGCGCCATGCACCACGGCGCGGTGATGGAGGGGTCGTGGGGGCCTGAGGCCACCATGGTGGCCGACGCCGACGCCGCGCTGGCTGTGCTCCGGTCCGAACTGCGGCCCGGTGACGTGGTGCTCGTCAAAGGCTCCAACTCGGCCGGGCTCGGCGCGCTGGCCGATGTCCTGATCGCCGATGAGGGGGATCCTTCCCCTGGCACGCGGGGAGGTGCCCCCATCGCATGAGGCAGATCCTCATCGCCGTCGGGATCGCACTGACGGTCTCGATTCTGCTCACCCCGGTGCTGATCCGGCTGTTCACCAGGCAGGGGTTCGGCCACGAGATCCGCGAGGACGGCCCGCCCAGCCACCACAAGAAGCGTGGCACACCGTCGATGGGCGGGGTGGCGATCGTCGCGGGTATCTGGGCCTCCTACCTCGGCACCCACCTCGTCGGCGTGGTGATCGACGGTAGGGGCCCGTCGGCGTCGGGGATGCTCGTGCTGGGCCTGGCCACCGCGCTCGGGTTCGTCGGCTTCGTCGACGATCTGATCAAGATCCGGCGGTCGCGCAACCTCGGGCTGAACAAGACGGCCAAGACCGTCGGCATTCTGTCCGCCGCCGTGATATTCGGTGTACTCGCGCTGCAGTTCCGCAACTCCGACGGGCTGACACCGGGCAGCCCCGATTTGTCCTACGTCCGTGAAATCGCCACGGTCACACTGCCGCCCGCGCTGTTCATCCTGTTCTGCGTCACGATGATCTATGCGTGGTCCAACGCGGTGAACTTCACCGACGGCCTGGACGGGCTGGCCGCCGGAGCGATGGCCATGGTCTGTGCGGCCTACGTGCTGATCACCTTCTGGCAGTTCCGCAACGCATGCGCGATCAGTCCCGGTTTGGGCTGTTACAACGTCCGTGACCCGCTCGACCTCGCGATCGTCGCGGCGGCGACGGCAGGTGCCTGTATCGGTTTCCTGTGGTGGAACGCCGCGCCCGCCAAGATCTTCATGGGCGACACCGGATCGCTCGCGCTCGGCGGCATCATCGCCGGTCTGTCGGTGACCAGCCGCACCGAGATGCTCGCGGTCGTCCTCGGCGCATTGTTCGTCGCCGAGGTCACGTCCGTCGTCGTGCAGATCCTGGCGTTCCGCACCACCGGGCGCCGCGTCTTCCGGATGGCGCCGTTCCATCACCATTTCGAATTGGTGGGCTGGGCCGAAACCACGGTGATCATCCGCTTCTGGCTATTGACCGCCATCGCCTGCGGGCTCGGTGTCGCTCTGTTCTACAGCGAGTGGTTCACCACCGTCGGTGGGTGACGTGAGCGATCTCTCGATTCTGGTGCCTGGTGCGCGCGTCCTCGTGACCGGCGCGGGCATCACGGGCCGTTCGGTGAGCGCCGTGCTGGAGCGGACCGGCGTGCGGCTGACGATCTGCGACGACGATCCGCTGGCGCTGCAGCGCCTCATCACGCCGGCGCGCGTGGTCACCACCGCCGACGCGCAGGCGAACATCGCCGACTACGACCTGGTGGTGACCAGTCCCGGGTTTTCGCCGGCCGCTCCTGTGCTGGCGGCCGCGGCGACGGCGGGCGTGCCGATTTGGGGGGACGTCGAATTGGCTTGGCGGCTGGACATTTCCGGCCACTTCGGCCCGCCGCGGCAATGGCTCGTCGTTACCGGAACCAACGGGAAGACGACGACGACGTCGATGCTGCACGCCATGCTGATCGCGGCGGGACGTCGCGCTGTGCTGTGCGGCAACATCGGCAACCCCGTGCTCGACGTGCTCGCCGAACCCTCGGAGGTGCTGGCAGTCGAGCTGTCGAGCTTCCAGCTGCACTGGGCGCCGTCGCTGCGGCCGGCGGCGGGCGTGGTACTCAACGTCGCCGAGGACCACCTGGACTGGCACGGCAGCCTGGAGGCCTACGCGAGCGACAAGGCCCGTGTGCTCGACGGCCAGGTCGCGGTCGTCGGCCTCGACGACCCGATTGCCGCGGGTCTGCTGGACACGGCGGCGGCCCCGGTACGGGTCGGCTTCCGGCTGGGCGAACCGGCAGCGGGGGAGCTCGGCGTGCACGACGGCATGCTCGTCGACAACGCGTTCGGTGGGCGGGTGCCGCTGGCGTCTGCCGCGTCCATCACGGTGGCCGGCCCGGTCGGGGTGCTCGACGCGCTGGCTGCGGCGGCGCTCGCCCGCGCGGTCGGCGTCGGGCCGGAGCCCATCGCCGGCGCGCTCGCGGATTTCCAGGTGGGCAGGCACCGCGCCGAAGTCGTCGGCACCCACGACGGCGTGACGTACATCGACGATTCCAAGGCCACGAACCCGCACGCGGCGCAGGCTTCGATCGCCGCGTATCCGCGCGTGGTGTGGATCGCCGGCGGCCTGCTGAAGGGCGCGTCGGTCGAAGACCTGGTGGCAGCGGTCGGGAATCGGCTGGTCGGAGCGGTGCTGATCGGCCGCGATCGTGAGCTGATCGCCAATGCGTTATCGCGACACGCCCCGGATGTCCCCGTCCTTGAGCCTGTGACGGGGGAGGATTTTGGGGTGCATGGGAAAGATGAGACTGGTGTGACTGGAGAGGCGGTGATGACTGCCGTCATCGAGGCCGCGTCACGTCTCGCCGGACCTGGTGACACCGTCCTGCTGGCACCGGCCGGGGCATCCTTCGACCAGTTCAGCGGCTACGGCCAACGCGGCGATGCATTCGCCGCGGCCGTGCGCGCCCTGTCCCGGTAGCAGCGATGAGCAACATCCTGACCCGATTGCGGCTCCGCAGGACGGGTTACGACCAGCCGGCCGACGCCGCGGAGCCGGCTCCCCGCACCCGGTTCGGCGCCTGGCTCGGCAGGCCGATGACGTCGTTCCACCTGATCATCGCCGTCGCGACGCTGCTGGTGATCCTTGGCCTGACGATGGTCCTGTCCGCCTCGGGGGTGTACTCCTATGACACCGACGGGTCGCCGTGGATGGTGTTCGCCCGGCAGGTGCTGTGGACCGTGGTCGGCCTGTTCGCGTTCTACGTCGCGATGCGGGCACCGATCCACCTGATGCGCAGCCTGGCGTTCAGCGGTTTCGCCATCTCGGTCGTTCTGTTGATCTTGGTGCTGATCCCAGGAATCGGCAAGGTGGCCAACGGTTCTCGAGGCTGGTTCGTCGTTGCGGGCTTCTCTATGCAGCCGTCGGAATTGGCGAAGATCGCGTTCCTGATCTGGGGTGCGCACCTGCTGGCCACCCGTCGTATGGATCGAGCCTCGCTGCGCGAGATGTTGATTCCGCTGGTGCCGGCCGCGGTGATCGCGCTGGCGCTCATCGTCGCCCAGCCCGACCTCGGGCAGACGGTGTCGCTGGGCATCATCCTGCTCGGTCTGCTCTGGTACGCCGGTCTACCACTGCGGGTCTTCCTGTCGTCGCTGCTCGCGGTCATCCTGTCCGCCGCCGCGCTGGCGATGGCCGAGGGCTACCGCTCCGACCGCGTGATGTCGTGGCTGAATCCCGGCGCCGACTCCCAGGGGTCCGGCTACCAGGCCCGTCAGGCCCGCTTCGCGCTGGCCAACGGCGGTTTCTTCGGCGACGGACTGGGGCAGGGCACCGCCAAGTGGAACTACCTGCCCAACGCGCACAACGACTTCATCTTCGCCATCATCGGAGAGGAACTCGGCTTCGTCGGGGCGGCGGGTCTGCTCTGCCTGTTCGGGCTGTTCGCCTATACCGGGATGCGGATCGCGCGGCGCTCGGCCGATCCGTTCCTGCGGCTGCTGACCGCCACCGCGACGCTGTGGGTGATGGGTCAGGTCTTCATCAACGTCGGCTACGTGGTGGGCCTGCTGCCGGTGACCGGGCTGCAGCTCCCGCTGATCTCTGCTGGCGGAACATCAACGGCCACAACGCTGTTGATGGTCGGCGTCATGGCGAATGCGGCGAGGCACGAACCCGAAGCTGTCGCCGCACTGCGCGCGGGACGTGACGATCGGGTCAACCGACTGCTACGACTGCCGCTGCCGCAGCCGTACGTGCCCAGCCGCACCGAGGCGCTGCGCGACCGGCTGCGTACGCGCGGGGCGAAATCGAAGGGACCGAAGAAGGAAGCACGGCCGCGTCCTGCGACTCGAGGCGGGGGCGCGAAGGCGACCAAAGCCGCTAAGCCCGCTACCAGCAGAGCCCGCAAGCCCGCCGGTGAGAACCGGCGCCAAACCGCCACGGCTGCTCGGGCCGTGCGAGCCCCAAGGCATCATGGAGACGGCCGAGATCGCAAAGGCCGACGGGTTCGCACACTGGAAGGTCAGCATTACGGGTGAGCAAAACGGTATCGGTGGTACTCGCGGGAGGTGGTACCGCGGGCCATGTCGAACCGGCGATGGCGGTGGCAGACGCGCTGCGAGCGATCGATCCCGACGTGCGGATCACCGCGCTGGGCACCGAACGCGGTCTGGAGACGCGGTTGGTGCCCGAACGCGGCTATGACCTGCAATTGATCACGCCGGTCCCGCTTCCGCGCAAGCCATCCGCCGACCTGGCCCGGCTGCCGTGGCGGATCCGGAAGGCGGTGCGACAGACCCGCGCCGTGCTCGCCGCTGTCGACGCAGACGTCGTGATCGGATTCGGTGGCTACGTCGCGCTGCCGGCGTATCTGGCCGCCCGCCGGCGGGTGCCGGTGGTGGTCCACGAGGCCAATGCCAGTGCGGGTTGGGCGAACCGGGTGGGTGCCCGCTTTGCGCGACGGGTGCTTTCAGCCGTGCCGGATCCCGGTCTTCGCGACGTGGAGGTTGTCGGGGTTCCGGTGCGGGCGGCGATCACGTCGCTGGACCGCATGGCATTGCGTGCCGAGGCGCGCGCCCACTTCGGGTTCGACGCCGACGCCAGGGTGCTGTTGGTCTTCGGCGGTTCACAGGGTGCTCAGTCGCTCAACCGCGCAATCTCCGCGGCCGCCAAAGATCTTGCGGCGTCCGGCATCTCGGTGCTACACGCGCACGGTCCCAAGAACACCCTCGACTTGCGCGAGCCGGCCGACGGTGATCCGCCGTATGTCGCCGTTCCCTACCTCGACCGCATGGACCTCGCCTACGCCGCGGCCGACCTCGCGGTCTGCCGTTCGGGGGCGATGACGGTGGCCGAGGTGACGGCCGTCGGACTGCCCGCAGTCTATGTGCCGCTTCCGATCGGCAACGGGGAGCAACGACTCAACGCGCTGCCCGTCGTCAACGCCGGCGGCGGCCTCGTCGTCGACGATGCGAAACTGTCACCGCAATTCGTCGCCGAGACTGTCGTCGGATTGTTCACCGAGACAGGGCGATTGCAGGCGATGACGGCGGCCGCCGCGTTGGCCGGGCACCGCGACGCCGCGCAAAAGGTTGCCGAGGTGGCTCTCGACATCGCCCGTGGATCCGACGGGAAGAGTGTGCGGTGAACGCGAACACACCGGAGCCGGGGGGCCGGCGACATCGGAACTTGCCGGAGGAGTTGCAGCGGGTGCACATGGTCGGTATCGGCGGAGCCGGCATGTCGGGTATCGCCCGCATTCTGTTGGACCGCGGCGGGATGGTGTCCGGCTCGGATGCCAAGGAATCGCGTGGCGTGGTGGCGCTGCAGGCCCGCGGCGCGTCCATTCGCATCGGGCACGACGAATCCTCGCTCGACCTGCTGCCGGGCGGACCGACGGCCGTCGTCACCACGCATGCCGCGATCCCCAAGACGAACCCCGAACTTGTCGAGGCCCGCCGCCGCGGCATCCCGGTGATCCTGCGGCCCGTAGTGCTGGCCAAGCTCATGGCCGGTGACACCACCCTGATGGTGACCGGCACCCACGGCAAGACGACGACCACGTCGATGCTGATCGTCACCCTGCAGCATTGCGGTTTCGACCCGTCCTTCGCGGTCGGCGGCGACCTCGGCGAGGCGGGCACCAACGCCCACCACGGCAGCGGCGACTGCTTCGTCGCGGAGGCCGACGAGAGCGACGGCTCACTGCTGGAGTACAGCCCCGACATCGCGGTGGTCACCAACATCGACGCCGACCACCTCGATTTCTACGGCAGCGTGGAGGCCTACCGCGCCGTCTTCGACGACTTCGTCGAACGCATCAAACCCGGTGGCGCACTTGTGGTGTGCGTCGACGACCCCGGCGCCGCAGCGCTCGCCGAACGCACGGCGGCCCTCGGCATCCGGGTATTGCGCTACGGCAGCGATCCAGCCGTGGCGACCGACGCCGCGCTGCTGAGCTGGGAACAACACGACACCGGCGCCGTCGCGCACATCAAGTTGGCGGGCGATCCGGAGCCGTGGGTGCTGCGGCTGGCGGTGCCGGGTAGACATATGGCGCTCAATGCGCTCGCCGCACTGATCGCGGCTGTGAACGTCGGGGCGCCCGTCGACGCGGTGCTGGACGGACTGGCCGGCTTCGAAGGTGTGCGCCGCCGTATGGAGTTGGTCGGCACCGTCAACGGTGTGCGTGTCTTCGACGACTACGCGCACCATCCGACCGAGGTGAACGCCAACCTGAGCACATTGCGGACGGTGGCGGGGACAGGCCGTTCGGTCGTGGTGTTCCAGCCCCATTTGTATTCGCGGACAGAGGCTTTCGCGCGGGAGTTCGGGCAGGCGCTGAACACCGCCGACCAGGTTTTCGTGCTCGACGTCTACGCGGCACGCGAACAACCCATACCGGGTATCAGCGGTGCGAGCGTCGCCGAACACGTTACCGTTCCGGTCACCTACATTCCGGACTTCTCGGCCGTCGCCGAACGGGTGGCCGAAGCGGTAAGCCCCGGTGATGTCGTCACGACCATGGGGGCGGGCGACGTCACGATGCTCGGCACGGAAATCCTTGCGGCGCTGCGCGCCAAGGCCAACCGCGGTGCACCCGGCGGACCGGTTCGATGACCGAGCCCACCGAGCCGTCGGAAGCCGGCGAGCCGACGGCCGAGGCCGAAACGAGCGAGACGCCGGCCGAGGCCGAAGTCGTCGAGGGGGATGCGCCGGCCGAACCCGACGCCGAGCCACAGGAAACCGATTTCGAGGGACCGCGGCGCCGCGCACGACGGGAACGCGAAGAACGACGCGCGGCCCAGGCGCGCGCGACCGCGATCGAAGAGGCGCGTCGCGAGGCCAAGCGGCGCGCCACCGGCGTCGTCAGCACGAAAAAGGTTGGGCGCGGCACGGTTCGGGGTCTCAAAGTGCTGATGTGGTCGGCGTTGATCAGCGTGATCGTCGTCGGACTCGGCCTGCTGCTGTACTTCACGCCGGTGATGTCCGCCCGCAACATCGTCGTCGTCGGACTGGGTGCGGTGACGCAGGACGAAGTGAACAACGCCGCGGCCGTCGCGCCGGGAACGCCGTTGTTACAGGTCGACACCGACACGGTCGCCGAGCGGATCGCCGGAATCCGGCGCGTCGCGACCGTGCGGGTGCAGCGGGAGTACCCCTCGACGCTACGGGTGACCATCGTCGAGCGTGAACCGGTTGTGGTCAAGGACTATCCGGACGGACCGCACCTGTTCGACCGCGACGGCGTGGACTTCGCGATCGGGGTGCCGCCGCCGGGCGTGCCGTACCTCGATACGAAGAATCCCGGACCCAACGATGCCCCCACGAAGGCCGCGCTCGAGGTGATGACGTCCCTGCGGCCAGAGGTCGCCGCCCAGGTTGCCCGCGTCGACGCGCCCTCGGTCGCGGCCATCACCCTGCAGCTCACCGATGGACGTCAGGTGATCTGGGGGACGACCGATCGCACAGAGGAGAAGGCGCTCAAGCTCGGCGCGCTGCTCACCCAGCCGGGCAAGACCTACGACGTCTCCAGTCCGGATCTGCCGACCGTCAAGTGATTGCGCAGAAATCTTTGCGTGCGTGTCGGCGCGCCTGCACGGATCGTCCGCGACCGCGCCCTACCGTTCTGGTTGCACGGACCAACTTGACATAACTATAACCCTCTGGTTGAGGTTGAGAGTTTGCCGAGGTGATCCGCGTGTCGACAGCCAACCTGGGAGGAAAGGGCGATCCGATGACCCCCCCGCATAACTACCTCGCCGTGATCAAGGTCGTCGGCATCGGCGGCGGCGGCGTCAACGCCGTCAACCGGATGATCGAGCAGGGCCTCAAGGGCGTTGAGTTCATCGCCATCAACACCGACGCGCAAGCGCTGTTGATGAGCGATGCCGACGTCAAGCTCGACGTGGGCCGCGACTCCACCCGCGGGCTCGGCGCCGGTGCCGACCCCGAGGTCGGGCGCAAGGCGGCCGAGGATGCCAAGGACGACATCGAGGAACTGCTGCGCGGTGCCGACATGGTGTTCGTCACCGCAGGTGAAGGTGGTGGCACCGGTACCGGTGGCGCGCCCGTCGTGGCGACGATCGCGCGCAAGCTCGGCGCGCTGACCGTCGGTGTGGTGACGCGACCGTTCTCCTTCGAGGGCAAGCGCCGCAGCAATCAAGCCGAGACCGGCATCACCTCGTTGCGCGAGAGCTGCGACACCCTGATCGTCATCCCCAACGACCGACTGCTGCAGATGGGTGACGCCGCGGTGTCGCTGATGGACGCGTTCCGCAGCGCCGACGAGGTGCTCCTCAACGGTGTGCAGGGCATCACCGACCTGATCACCACGCCTGGTCTGATCAACGTCGACTTCGCCGACGTCAAGGGCGTGATGAGCGGAGCCGGCACCGCGTTGATGGGTATCGGCTCGGCCCGTGGCGACGGCCGGGCGCTCAAGGCGGCGGAGATCGCGATCAATTCGCCGCTGCTCGAGGCGTCCATGGAAGGCGCTCAGGGTGTGCTGTTGTCGGTGGCCGGCGGCAGCGACCTCGGACTTTTCGAGATCAACGAGGCGGCCTCGCTGGTTCAGGAAGCGGCGCACGCGGAAGCGAACATCATCTTCGGCACCGTCATCGACGACTCGCTGGGCGATGAGGTCCGGGTCACGGTGATCGCGGCCGGCTTCGATTCGGCGGGGCCGGGACGTAAGCCGGTGGTGGGTGCCGGACAGGCCATCGCACCTGCGGCCGCGGGCAAGGTGACGTCACAGCTGTTCGAGCCCGCCGACGCCGTCAGTGTGCCGGTGCACACCAACGGCGCGACGGTCAGCATCGGCGGGGACGACGACGATGACGTCGACGTGCCGCCGTTCATGCGCCACTGACACCGCCGCGATACTGGGGAACGTGACGGTTCGTATTCGGCGCGTGACAACGACCCGCGCCGGTGGTGTCTCCGCGCCGCCGTTCGACACCTTCAATCTCGGCGACCATGTCGGCGACGACCCGGCCGCGGTGGCCGCCAACCGCAAGCGGCTCGCTGCGGCGGTCGGGCTCGGCGACGACGGTGTCGTGTGGATGAACCAGGTGCACAGCAATCGCGTGGTCGTGGTCGACGAACACCAGACCGAGCCGGTCGACAAAACCGACGCGTTGGTCACCACCAGGGCGCGTTTGGCTTTGGCCGTGGTAACCGCCGATTGTGTTCCGGTTTTATTGGGGGACGCGCGCGCCGGCGTCGTGGCTGGCGCGCACGCGGGACGGGTGGGGGCGCAGAACGGCATCGTGGCGCGCACCGTCGAGGCGATGCTCGACGTGGGTGCGCACGTCGAGGACATCTCGGTACTGCTCGGCCCGTCGATCAGCGGACGCAGCTACGAGGTCCCCGAGGCCATGGCCGCTGAGGTCGAGATGACGCTTCCCGGCAGCCGCACGACGACGGCCAGAAATACCCCGGGGCTTGACTTGCGAGCCGGAATTGCCCGGCAGCTAACGGATTTGGGCGTTAAAGCCATCGACGTCGACCCGCGCTGCACGGTGGCAGACCGCAACCTGTTCAGCCACCGGCGCGACGCACCGACGGGACGCCTGGCGTCCCTGGTGTGGATGGAATGACGCCCATGATGGCAGCCACGCGCGAACAGGAGCTCGCCGACGCGCTGGCCGCCGTCCGAGCCCGGCTCGCCGCGGCGGCCGAGGCGGCCGGCCGCAATTCCGACGAAATTGAATTGCTGCCTATTACCAAATTCTTTCCGGCCGCCGATGTAACAATTCTGCACCATTTAGGGTGCGAAGCATTTGGCGAATCACGCGAACAGGAAGCGGCGAATAAAGCGGCGGAAGTCGCCAATAGTGTGGGCGGCGCACCCATTCGCTGGCACATGGTTGGACGCATCCAGCGCAATAAGGCGCGGTCGATCGCGGCCTGGGCGTATGCCGCGCACTCGGTCGACAGTGTGCGCGTCGTCGACGCATTGAACCGCGCCGCGGCGCGGGCGTTGGCCGACGGCGAGCGCGCGGCGCCCCTTCGCGTCTATATACAGATGAGTCTCGACGGCGATACCGAGCGCGGCGGCGTGGACGTCGAGGACCCGGCGTCGGTCGACGAAGTCTGCGCCGCGGCCGAGGCGGGCGAGGGCCTGGAGTTCGTTGGGCTGATGGCGATTCCGCCGTTGGGATCGGACCCGGACCAGGCGTTCGGCCGCCTGCAATCCGAGCTCGCGCGGGTCCAACGCAACTATCCGCAGGCCCTCGAACTGTCAGCGGGGATGTCCGGCGACCTCGAGGCGGCGGTTCAACACGGCTCGACGTGTGTGCGTGTCGGTACCGCGCTAATGGGGCCTCGTCCTCTAACGTCACCTGAAGTAGTCACTCCAGTCACATCTTCATCACAGACACCAGAGTCGAAAGTCATCAGAAGGGTCGAGCGATGAGCACACTCCACAAGGTCAAGGCCTACTTCGGGATGGCCCCTATGGACGACTACGACGACGAGTACTACGAAGACGACGACCGCGGCACCTCGCGGGGCGGCTACTCACGCCGTTCGCGTGAGGACCGGTTCGACGACCGCTTCGAGGCTGACGGCTACGGTCCCGGTCGCGGGGGTTACGACGAGTACGACGACGCACCCGGCGGGTATCGCGGCGGCTTCCGCGACGAAGAACGATTCGAGCCGAGGATGCGCGGCACGCGCGACTTCGAGCGCGCATCCTCCCGGCTGGGCGCGCTGCGCGGTTCCACCCGCGGTGCACTCGCGATGGATCCGCGCCGGATGGCCGAGCTTTTCGAGGCGGGCAGCCCGATGTCGAAGATCACCACATTGCGGCCCAAGGACTACGGCGAGGCCCGCACCATCGGCGAGCGGTTCCGCGAGGGGACCCCGGTGATCATGGACCTCGTGACCATGGACAACGCCGACGCCAAGCGCCTGGTCGATTTCGCGGCCGGGCTGGCATTCGCACTGCGCGGTTCGTTCGACAAGGTCGCGACCAAGGTCTTCCTGCTCTCGCCCGCCGATGTGGACGTCACCGCCGAGCAGCGGCGCCGTATCGCTGAAGCCGGCTTCTACGCATATCAGTAGCTGCCTTGGAGTAGGTCCTGAGCAGTTGAGGGCCATCGGCGCCGGCGCCGTCACCGAACCTGCCAGGTAGGCTGGCGGCGTCGCGCGAGCGCTCCGGCTTCAGGCGTGCGCGGCCTTGTGCCTGTATCGAATGTCACACCTGTAGTGAGGTCGGCTCCGTTGTCGCAATTCTTCTCGATCCTGGGCTTCGCCCTGTTCGTGTTCTGGCTGCTGCTGATCGCCCGGGTCGTCGTGGAGTTCATTCGTTCGTTTTCCCGGGACTGGCAGCCCAAGGGGGTGACGGTGGTGATCCTGGAGCTGATCATGACCGTGACCGATCCGCCCGTGAAGCTGCTGCGCCGGATCATTCCGCAGCTCACGATAGGCGCCGTTCGCTTCGATCTGTCGATCATGGTGCTGCTGCTCCTGGCGTTCATCGGTATGCAGCTGGCATTCGGCGCAGCGGTCTGAGATCGGTCTGCACGCCGCCGATTTGGCGTTAGCGACGGCCCTCGTCCCGGCGTTTGCCGAGGTCGATATTCGTTCACCGATTGGCGATGTCGTCGGCGGGGACTAGCGCGCGAAAAGTTGAAATTCGCTCTTAATTATTGGGCTCTCCCGCAACCGCCGGGTCTGGTGTGACAGGATGGACGCCAGTTACGTTCCAGCGAGGCTCTACACTTTGAGATCGGTTTACGGTCCAGACTTCAAGGGGGCAGAGAATGCCGCTCACACCAGCCGACGTTCACAACGTCGCGTTCAGCAAGCCACCGATCGGTAAGCGCGGCTACAACGAGGACGAGGTCGACGCATTCCTCGATCTGGTTGAGAACGAGCTGACCCGCCTCATCGAGGAGAACGCCGATCTGCGTCAGCGAGTCGCCGAGCTTGACCAGGAGCTGGCGTCCGGTGGCGGCGGTGGCGGCCAGTCGACACAGTCGATTCCGCAGTACGAGCCCGCTCCCACACCTGCGCCCGCACCCGAGCCTGCACCGCAGCCCGTATACGAGGCGCCCGCGGCCCAACAGTCGGTCACCGAGGATCAGGCGATCAAGGCGGCCCGCGTGCTGGCCCTGGCGCAGGACACCGCGGACCGGTTGACGGGCTCCGCCCAGGCCGAGTCCGACAAGATGCTCGCCGACGCCCGCGCCCAGGCCGACGCGATGGTCAGCGAGGCGCGCCAGACCGCGGAGACCACCGTCGCCGAGGCCCGTCAACGCGCCGACGCTCTGCTGGCCGATGCTCAGAACCGGTCCGAGACCCAGCTGCGGCAGGCCCAGGAGAAGGCCGACGCCCTGCAGGCCGACGCGGAGCGCAAGCATTCCGAGATCATGGGGACCATCAACCAGCAGCGCACCGTGCTGGAAGGCCGCCTCGAACAGCTGCGCACGTTCGAGCGCGAATACCGCACCCGGCTCAAGACCTACCTGGAGTCGCAACTTGAGGAACTCGGACAACGCGGCTCGGCCGCACCGGTGGACTCCAGCGCCAACAATGACTCCGGTAGTTTCAACCAGTTCAACCGCGGCAACAACTAGTAATCGGCGTTTCGCAGGCCGTGTCCCGTCGACCCAGGGTTGATCAATGTTGATCGTCGCGCTCGTGCTCGCAGTCATCGGTCTGGCCGCGCTGGTCACCGCCGTTGTCACCAGCAATGAGCTGATCGCATGGGTGTGCATCGCTGCCAGCGTGATCGGCGTGGTGCTGCTGATCGTGGATGCGATCCGGGACCGCTCGCGAAACGATGACGGTGCCGTCGAGCGAGACGACGTCGCGGAGTTCGACGAGGAATATCCGGAGTCCGCGGATCCCGCCGCGGAGCCCGAATACGAAGCGGAGACCACGGTCGTCGAGCAGGCCGACGACGTCGCAGGCGACGACCGCACTCGCTAAACCGTTGGGTCGGTATTGAATTCGCGGCTCAGCCGCGGGCCAACAATTCGCGTACCTCATCGTCGGTGACCTGGTGGAAGTCCTCATACACCTGGCCGACGGCTTCGAATCCCGGTGGTGTCATCGCGCACACCACATCATCGGCCTCGGCCGCGAGGTCACGGCACGTCGATTGCGGCCCGACGGGCACCGCGACCACGACCGCGGCGGGGGCCTCGGCTCGCACCGCACGCACCGCGGCGAGCATGCTGGCGCCGGTGGCGATGCCGTCGTCGACCAGGATCACGGTTTTTCCGGCCAGCGCGAGCGGTGGTCGGTCACCGCGATAGGCATGTTCGCGCCGGTGTAATTCATCCGTTTCGCGCTCGATCGCGGCCTGCATTTGGTCTTCGCTGACGCCGAGGCTGCGGACCAGGCTTTCGTTGATCACCACACCACCGCCGGACGCCAGCGCTCCCATCGCGAGCTCCTCCCACTGTGGGACGCCGAGTTTCCGTACCAGGAACACATCCAGCGGTGCGTGCAAAGCATGCGCGACCTGCGCGCCAACCGGGACACCACCCCGGGCCAACCCCAGCACCTGCACGTTGCTCCGGTCGCGGTAGGACGCCAACTCCCGTGCCAGGACGTCGCCGGCCTCCCGGCGGTCCCGGAACACACGACCCGCATCTCGGCGGGTCAGCCCGCGGATTCCGCTCATCGAATCTCCGAAACTTCAGATTACGACCCTGGATACCCAGCCCGGGGGCAATCCGTCGGCGCTGCGGGTACGAATATCGACATATGGGCATTGAGTTGGAAACCGTCGTCGACCATCCGCTGGCAGAGGTCTTCGAATGGCACTCGCGAATCGGAGCAATGCGGCGGCTGGTACCGCCGTGGCAGCCGATGAAGGTGGTGAGCGAGGCCGACTCCCTGGTTGACGGCCGCGCCGTGCTCGGGCTGCCGGGCGGGTTGCGGTGGGTGGCGCAGCATGACCCCGACGGGTACGAGGCCGGACGCCGGTTCGTCGACGTGCTCTCCTCCGATGGTCCCCGGTCCTGGCCACCGCGCATTGTCGGCCGCTGGACCCACACCCACGAGTTCGGCGAGGCGCCTTCGGGAACGCGCGTGTACGACCGCATCGACGCACCGGTACCCGCGGCTGCGCTGCGGCCGATGTTCACCTATCGGCATCGGCAGCTCGCCGATGATCTGGCCGCACACCGGGACGCACGTGATGCGGGATTGCGTCCGCTCGTGGTGGCACTCACCGGTGCGACCGGCCTGGTCGGCACCGCGTTGTCGGCGTTCCTGAGTACCGGCGGGCACCGGGTGATCAGGTTGGTGCGCCACGCGGCGCAATCGCCTGATGAGCGGCAGTGGGATCCGGATCGTCCCGCCCCCGACCTGTTGTCGGGTGTTGACGCCGTGGTGCATCTGGCCGGCGCGTCGATCGCGGGGCGGTTCACGGCCGCGCACAAGAAGGCGATTCGCGACAGCAGGATCGGACCGACGCGCCGGCTGGCCGAACTCGCTGCCGCGAGTGGCTTCAGCGGGCCGTTCGTCAGCGCCTCGGCGGTCGGCATCTACGGATTCGACCGCGGCGACGCCATCCTGTGCGAGGACAGCGTGCGCGGCGACGGTTTTCTCGCCGACGTCGTCGCGGACTGGGAGGCCGCCACCGCGCCCGCCGCCGAGGCCGGACTTCGGGTCGTCAATGTGCGCACCGGAATCGTGCAGTCGGCCAACGGCGGAACCCTGCGACTGCTGCGTCCATTGTTCGCCGCCGGACTCGGCGGCCGCGTCGGCGGAGGACGTCAGTGGCTGTCCTGGATCGCGCTGGACGACCTACTCGACGTCTACTACCGCGCGCTGTACGACGCCCGGCTGTCGGGTCCGGTCAACGCTGTCGCGCCCGCACCGGTGCGTAACGCCGACTACACGAAAGCGCTCGGCCGGGTACTGCACCGACCGACGCTGCTACCCGTGCCGTCGCTGGCGCCTCGGCTTTTGTTGGGGGAGCAGGGATCACGAGAGCTGGCCGAAGCCGATCAGCGGGTGGCCGCGACCAAGCTGGAGGCGGTGGGCCATCGATTCCGGCACCCGCACATCGACGGTGCGCTCGCTCACGAACTGGGGCACGGCTGACGAACGACGTGAGTCACGAAGCCACGCACCAGATCGCGTACCCGCGAGGCCGCGTCTTCGGCAAGTTCTGTTGTGCGGGAGCGCAATTCATCGTGCGTGCGTCCGATGCTCGCGACCTCACCGTCGATATCGTCGGCCAGCCACCGCTCGAGCAGTTCTGGATCGACCTCCGGATGGAACTGCAGTGCGAGCGCACGGCCGAGCACGAATGCCTGCGACGCATTGACGGTGCGGGCGATCTCGGTGGCTCCGGGAGGCAGGGTCCATCGGTCGAAATGCCATTGAAACCACGGTCCGCCGGGGACGAGGTCCGGATTGTCGCTGGTGACGTCGTACCAGCCGATCTCAGGCTTCGTCGACCGCGCCACCGAACCGCCGAACGCCTGCGCCAAGAGTTGTCCGCCGAAGCACACGCCCAGCAGCGCTACGCCCGCATCGGCGGCGTCACGTACCAATTGCGTCTCGGCGCCCACCCAGGTGCGGCGCAACGTGTTGTCATACACCGGCCATCGCGCACCCAGCGGTACCACGACGTCGTAACCGCCCGGGTTGGGGAACGTCACGTCGACGGCGGGATCGCCGACGCGCGCGGCGGGGACCACCTCGAACACCTCGACGTCGTATCCCTGGTCGGTGAACGCCTCGCCGAGCAGCGCTTCGGTCGCGAGGTGCTCGTTACAGAGGAACAGAACTCTCGGAGCCACACCTCACCTTATTTCGGCCCGCGCACCGGTGGCGCGTCGTCGGGGGCCAGCACCGCACCGATCTTTCGGAACACGGTGTCCGCGGCGTTGGTGTAGTCGCCCTGGTCATCGAAGGCTTCGGGAAGGTACGTCGCGGCGACCGCAATGGCGATCTTCTGTGAGGGCAAGTAGGCCTCGATGGCCGAATACCCCGACATCAACGGATTCTGCAGCAGCCAGTTGCCGGAGATGACGATGCCGAGGCCGTACGTGTAGCCGTCGGTCATCTCGTCACATGTGGTGCACCCGGGCTGTTTGCGGGTCTTGCCGCGGAGGTCGGTGGACACCATCTTCTCGTAGGACTCCGTGGACAGTAACCGGCCGGAACCGATGGCGGCTGCGGTGGCCTCCATGTCGTAGATGTCGGTCGTCTGAATGGCACCGTGGGTGATGGTCCAGGACGGATCCCAGAAGGTGCTCTCCTCGTAGAACGGCGTGCCCGGCGGTATCTTGAGGAACGCGCGACGTTCCGAGCTGAACGCGTGCAGCACGGGTGCCGGAATCTCCGGCGTCAGCGAGTTGACGGTGTTGGTCAAGCCGAGTGGCCGAAGTACCTTATCGGACAACAGCTTCGGCATCTCCTGACCGGTCGCCTTCTCCAGTGCGAGCCCGAGGAGCAGGTAGTTGGTGTGCGCGTAGTTCCAGTTGGTCCCCGGTTCGTAGAGCAGCGGCTTCTTGATCGCGTACTGCAGCAGATCGTGAACTGTCCAGCGCCGGAACGGATTGGCGTACAGCGCCTCGTTCATCGCGGTGTTGCCGATGACGTAATCGACGTAACCCGATGTCATCTGGGCCAGCTGTCCCAGCGTGACGCGGTCGGCGTGCGGAATCTCGGGCAGGAACTTCGACAGCTTGTCGTCGAGACTGACCTTCTGTTCGTCGACGAGCTTGAGCAGCAGCGTCGCGACATAGGAGATGGCCACCGCCCCATTGCGGAAGTGCATGTTGGTGGCCGCGGGCACGCCGGTCATCGATTCGCCGACGGCGTCGGTGACGACCTCTTGCCCGTCGACGGTGACCCGGACGATGACCGCCTTCAGGTGTTCATCGGCGATCGCCTCGCGCACGGCCCGCATCACCGCGTCGGCCTTGGCGTTGTCCACGTTCGCGCCGGTCGCGGGCGGTTCGGCCGGCGGCACACCCGGTGTGCACCCGGCGGTCAGGGCAATTGCGCACAGTGCGACCAATAGCCGCCGGAGAACGGGCATGCCCGGATCTTCGCACACCCTCGTGTGCGTAAATAACCGCGGAAGTGGGCATTCAGGTGCGTGTCTGTGCTGGCCGAATGGTTTCTCACATCAGGTGAACGGGGCAACCCCGATTGGGACCTGCCTGCGTGGAGTGAGGGCAACGAGGCGGAGGCGCTCATTCACGGGGCGTCCTACTTCGACCGACTGGTCACCGAAGTGGACCAGTTGGGGCCCGGTGACCACCTGTTCTTCGCCGACTGGCGCGGCGACGCCGACGAGCGGTTGCGCGAGGACGGGCCAACGGTCGCCGAACTGTTCCGCTCCGCCGCCGAGCGCGGAGTGCTCGTCAAGGGGCTGATGTGGCGGTCGTACCCGAACAGGCTCCAGTTCAACGAGGAGCAGAACCGCCATCTCGCCGAAACCATCGAACGCGCGGGCGGGGAGGTGCTGCTGGACCAGAGGGTGCTGCTCGGCGGGTCGCACCATCAGCGACTGGTGCTGTTGCGTCATCCCGAGGAACCCGAGCGTGACGTCGCCTTCATCGGCGGCATCGACCTATGCCACTCGCGTCGCGACGACGAGTCCCATCGCGGCGATCCGCAGGCGGTGCAGATGTCCGATCGCTACGGTGAGCGTCCGCCGTGGCATGACGTGCAGTTGCAGTTGCGTGGTCCGGTCGTCGGTGCGCTGGACACCACGTTCCGGGAGCGCTGGACGGCGCGGGCGCCGCTGGATCTCTTCAATCCACTGGCGTGGCTGCGCGACAGGTTCGGGGGCGCGTCGGCGGACCGGCATCCGTTGCCGGAGCAGCCGCCGGATCCACCGCCGTGTGGATCACACGCCGTACAGGTGCTGCGGACCTACGGCGACGCGCTGATCCAGTACGAGTTCGCCAAGGACGGGGAGCGCACCATCGCGCGTGGCTACACCAAGGCGGTGCGGCGGGCCCGTCGGCTGATCTATCTCGAAGACCAGTACCTGTGGTCGGAGGAGATCGCCGATCTGCTCGTCGGCGCGCTGACGTCGAATCCGGATCTGCATCTGGTGGCCGTCGTGCCGAGGTATTTCGATCTCGAGGGCGGCCTCGGCCGCCCGCCGACGCTGGTCGGCCGCCAGCTGGCCGTCGATGCCTGCCGACGCGCCGCCCCGGAGCGGGTTCACCTGTTCGACGTCGAGAACCACGAGGGCACACCGGTTTACGTGCATTCCAAGGTGTGCGTCATCGACGACACCTGGGCATGCGTCGGCAGCGACAATTTCAACCGGCGCTCGTGGACTCACGACAGCGAGCTGACATGCGCGGTGCTGGACGCCGACGATACGTTCGCGCGCCACCTTCGGCTACGGCTACTGCGCGAGCATCTCGACCGCGCGCCCGACGGTCGCGAGGACGGCGAGCTAGCCGATCCAGCCGCTGCCATCGGCGAAATCATCGCTTCCGCAAGGGCTTTGGAGGATTGGCACCAGTCCGGATGTCGCGGAACGCGTCCGCCGGGCCGGCTGCGCCCGCACGAGATAGAGCGGGTGGATCCGCTGACCCGGCTGTGGGCCGAACCCGCCTACCGGGTGATCTTCGATCCCGACGGCAGATCCTATGCCGACCGACTGCTGGGCCGCCGGCCATGAACATCACCGATTGGTTCCTCACCGAAGAAGAACGCGGCAACCCGGATTCCACCTTGTCCGCGTGGTGCGAAGGGAATCTGGCCGAGCCACTCATCCACGGGTCGACGTACTTCGACAACCTCGTCACCGAAGTGGAAGCGCTCGGCGAGGGGGATCACCTGTTCTTCACGGACTGGCGCGGCGACCCGGACCAGAAGATGCGCGAGGACGGTCCCACCATCCGTGAATTGTTCTGTGACGCCGCCGAACGCGGTGTCGTCGTCAAGGGTCTGGTGTGGCGATCCCATCTGGACAAGTTCGCCTACAGCGAGGAGGAGAACCGGCACCTCGGCGAGGCGATCGAACGCGCAGGCGGGGAGGTGTTGCTCGACCAGCGCGTGCGCATCGGCGGATCACACCATCAAAAGCTCGTCGTCATCAGGCATCCCGGTGCGCCCGAGCGGGACGTCGCGTTCGCCGGCGGTATCGACCTGTGCCATTCCCGCCGCGACGACGCATCGCACCGCGGCGATCCCCAAGCGGTGCAGATGGCCGAACGGTACGGCGAGAATCCACCGTGGCATGACGTACAACTGCGGGTGCAGGGTCCCGCTGTGGGTGCCCTTGACACGACATTCCGCGAGCGTTGGAACGATCCCGCGTCGCTGGACATGCTCAATCCGCTGGCGTGGCTGCGGGACAAGTTCTCCGGTGCCGACATGAACGCGGATCCGTTGCCCGATCAGCCGCCGGATCCGCCGCCATGCGGACCGCACGCCATACAGGTGCTGCGCACATACCCCGATGCCCACTTCGCATACGACTTCGCGCCCAACGGCGAGCGCAGCATTGCGCGTGCCTACAACAAGGTGGTGCCGCGTGCCCGTCGGCTGATCTACGTCGAGGATCAGTACCTGTGGTCCAAGCGGGTGGCGAAGCTTTTCGCTCAGGCGCTGAACGAGAACCCGGACCTACACCTGGTTGCCGTCATCCCGCGTCATCCCGACGTCGACGGACGACTCGAGTTGCCGCCCAACCTCATCGGCCGCTGGCAGGCGCTCGAGACGTGTCGCGCGGCGAGTCCGGAACGGGTACACGTTTTCGACGTCGAGAACCCCGAGGGCACGCCGGTGTATGTGCACGCCAAAGTGTGTGTCATCGACGACATCTGGGCGTGTGTCGGCAGCGACAACCTCAATCGGCGGTCGTGGACGCACGACAGTGAGCTGACGTGCGCCGTCCTCGACACCGAGGGCGAGTTCGCGCGTGATCTGAGGCTTCGGTTACTGCGTGAACACCTCGATCGCGCCGACGACGGCAGCGATGATCGCGGACTGGCCGATCCCGCCACCGCGGTGCGCGAAATCATTGAATCGGCAGAGGAATTGGAGCGCTGGCACGCCTCCGGCCGCCGAGGTCCGCGGCCGCCGGGCAGGCTTCGGCCACACAGGGCGGAGCAACCCAGCTTGTTCACGCGGCTGTGGGCCGAGCCGGTATATCGGTTGACGTACGACCCGGATGGTCGGTCGTACCGCGATCGCCTCAGGGGCAGGCTGTGAACTCGATCGGCAGGCTCCGGGCGTTCTCGCGAGGCATGTCCGTACAGACGCATCTGACGCACGTGTACACCAAGCTCGGCTTGATGTTGCGCGTCCAGCTGGCGCAGGAGGCCGCCCGCCGGAGCTGACCGGACTTGTCGGTGGAGCGTGGCATGATCGCACGTATGTTCGAGAGCTTGTCGGATGGGGATCTCATCGAGGTATTGGGTGAGGCCAGTCGGCAGGAGTCGCGGTGTATTGCGCGGCGGTTGGCTGCGGTGGCGGAGTTGTTCGCGCGGTCTACGTCGGAGTTGGCCGAGTTGGAGTGGGCTGTGATCGACAACTGTGCCGCGGTCGCTGCCGACGTATCGGCGGCGCAGAACATCAGCCATGCCCGCGCGATCGGGCAGGTGCAGTTCGCGTGCGCGCTGGCCTATCGGCTGCCGGCGGTGGCCAAGGTCTTCGCCGCCGGCGATATCGATATGCGGATGGTGGCGATGATCATCAACCGCACCACCAACGTCGAGGACGACGTGTTGCCGGCCCTTGATGAGGCGATCGCGCGACGGGCGCCGAGGTGGATGAAACTGTCGGGACCCAAGCTCAAGGATCGCGTCGATCAGTGGGTGGCCGACTTCGATCCGGCCGGAGTGCGCATTCCCGTGCGGGTGGAAAACAATCGCTATTTCGAGATTGATCCCGGCGATGCGGGGATGGCGTGGGTTTCGGGTTCGTTGCGTGCCACCGACGGGGCCGCGCTGAATGCGCGCTTGGATGCGTTGGCTGCCACGGTGTGTGAACACGACCCGCGCACTGCGGCCCAGCGTCGTGCCGATGCCTGCGGACCCTTGGCGCGCGGGGAAGCCACTCTGGAATGCCAGTGTGGGCGCGAGGACTGCACCGCTGCGGCAGCTCAGGCTTCGGCGCGCAGTGCTGCGGCGGCAGTGATTCATGTCCTCGCCGAGCAGGGCACGATCGATGGCACCAGTGATAAGCCGGGATACCTGCGCGGGTTCGGAATCCTGCCCGCCGAGTCGGTACGCGACGTGGTGAAGAAGGCCACGCTGAAGCCACTGAGCGTGCCCACCGGTGTTGCGCCCGATCCCGGGTACCGCCCCTTAGCCAAGACGAAAGAGTTCCTTCAGTGGCGTGATATGACGTGTCGCTGGCCGGGCTGCGACCAGCCGGTCGCGAAATCCGATGTGGATCACACGGTGCCCTATCCGTTGGGGCCGACGCATCCGTCGAACACCAAGCACTACTGCCGGATTCATCATCTGATCAAGACATTCTGTGGTTGGAGCGATCGGCAGTTACCCGATGGCACGATCGTGTTGACCTCCCCGACCGGGCACGTTTACAGCACCGAAGCCCACGGGGCGGCGATGTTCCCTGCGCTGGCCCAGCCCACCGGCGAACTTGACTTACCGCCCCACACGCCCGACCCCGACACCGACCGCATGGCGCTGATGCCGCGGCGCAAGCAAACCCGCGCTCAGGACCGCCGCGACCGCGTCAACGCCGAACGCCGACAGCGCAGCGAACTCATCGCCGAACAAGAACGCCAACACCAAGCCTGGCTCGCCGCGAACTACAAACCCCCACCCTTCTGAAGGTGGAAGTCGCGATCATCGGGCCGACTCAACATCGCCGTCATCGTCTCACGGTCGTATGGCCACAGGTCGACGTTGCCCTCGTCGGTGAGATACCAAGAGTTGCAACCGGTATTCCACACCGTGGGCCCCAATGCGGCACTGACGTCGTCGTTGAACTTCGCGGTGGCCTCCTCGGTCACCTCGACGGTGTCGATCTCGCCATCGCGGAACCTCCGCAGCCAGTGCGTGATGTAGTGAGCCGTCAGCTCCGACGAATACTGCAACGAGACTGAGCCTGTCGGCGAGTTGGGGCCCAGCACCGTGAAGAGGTTGGGAAAGCCGGGGATCGCCGTCATCCGATACGCCCGCGGCCCCTTGGCCCACGCGTCGTCGATCGAGATGCCATCTCGCCCACGCAATTGCATGGGCCGCATGTAGTGATGGGTGTGAAAGCCGGTCGCCAACACCAGCAAGTCGACGTCGATCTCACGGCCGTCGGCCAGCCGAATGCCCTGAGGTGTCACCCGCTCGATCGGCGTGGTGACCAGCTCCGCATTCTGTGCACGGATCGCGCGATAATACGAGCTCGAGATGACTTGGCGTTTGCAGAAAGGCTCGTAGTCCGGTGTGAGACAGTCGCGCAGTTCGCGATCTCGAACTTGTATGCGCAGACACAATCGCGCGTAACTCTGTGCCAGCCGACGCTGCACGGTCGGTCGCAGCGCGATGTCGGTCAAGATGCGTGAGCCCCTGAGCAATACGCCGTAAAGCCGGCGATGCACTGCAGGTGCCCTTCGCAGCAGCCTGGCCACCACTGCCGGCTGACGAAGCCTCATCGGCGCCCAGATGATCCACTGCGGAGAGCGCACCAAATGGCTGATGCGTGCCGCGCCACGTTGCAAAGCGGACACCACCTGCACGCCCGTCGATCCGGTGCCGATTACCGCGATGCGTCGCCCGTCGGTGACGACGTCGTCATCCCAGCGCGCGGTGTGCACAACGTCGCCCGTAAAACTCTCCAGGCCGGCAATGTCGGGAGTGAACGGGTGATGGAGCACGCCCGTCGCCGATATCAGAAAATCCGCTTCGAGCTCCACACCGTCGGAAGTCGTTATCCGCCATGATGATCCGCTGAAGACCGACGACTGAACTTCAGCGTTGAGCCTGAGATGGCTGCCGAGACGGTGACCGTCGACGACGTCGCGAAGGTAGCGCTGAATCTCCACGCCGGGTGCGAACAGCCCCGACCAGTCCGGCTTCGGCGCGAACGAGAACTGGTACAGCTGCGACGGCACATCGCACGTGAGACCCGGGTAGCGGTTCCAGTGCCACACACCGCCGACATCGGAACCCTTCTCCAGGATCGTGAAGTCGTCGAAACCGGCCCGCTGCAACGTCACCGCGGTCGCGATGCCCGCAATGCCCGCGCCGATGATGACAACTCGAGGTTCGCGCGTCATCGGCCTGCCTGCGCCGCGATCGTCTCCTCATAGGCGGCGCGGACATCGTCCTGCACCGACGTCAGGGCCCTGCGATCGCCGATCAGCTTGCGGCCCAGCCGCATCACCGGTTCCGGCACCGCCGCATTCACCAGATCCCATCCCGCCAGATACCGGGGCACGGTGATCTCGGCGCGCCGACTGCGGACGCTGCCGACAATCGCACGTGCGACGTCGTCGGCGTCGACCGTCGGCAGCCCGCGGCCGAGTGGCACGCCCGACGCGAGCCGCGTCCGCACCGCACTCGGCAGCACCGCGCTCACGCTGACGCCGGTACTCCGGTATTCCTCACGGACCGCAGCGGAGAGCCCGACGGCCGCGAACTTGCTGGCGTTGTAGACCGCCAACCCCGGGACCACCAGCTTGCCCGCCATGGACGCCACGTTGACCACATGTCCTCGGCCGCGCTTGAGCATGTGCGGCATGACGGCTCGCATGCCGTGAATCAGACCCCACACGTTCACATCGAGCGTCGTTCGGCTGATCGCGTCGTTCTCGGCGAGGAAGTCGCCCAGCGGCATCACGCCGGCGTTGTTGACGAGGATGTCGATGCGGCCGTGACGTTCGAGCACCGTGTCGACGAACGCCCCGAACGATGCGCGGGAGGTGACGTCGACGACGAGTGCGTCCGCCGCCTCCGCGGGGTCGAGGTCCCCGATGCAGACCACGGCACCTTTGGAGGCGAAGAGGTCGGCGGTCGCCTTGCCGATTCCGCGTGCGCCGCCCGTCACGGCGACGACGGCGCCGTCCAGCGCGATCGTGGGATAGGCCACGACGACCTCCTCTCATTCGGAAATCGACGGTATCCAGAGTCCAAAAGTATGTCAACGGGGTATGATGGGACCGTGCCTCGGATGACCCGCGCCGAAAGCCAGGCCCAGACCAGGATGCAGCTGGTCAAGACCGCCAGGCAGCTCTTCTTCGAGGACGGCTATCACCCGACGTCGCTGGAAAAGGTTGCCGACGCCGCGGGTTTCTCGAAGGGCGCGGTCTACTCGAACTTCCGCAACAAGGACGAGCTGTGCATCGCCGTGCTCGACGAGGTCCGCGGAGAGCGTCTCGGCGAGATTCTCGACATCATGGCCAAGCCGGACGCCGCGTCCCGCGTCGAGGGACTGCAGGCGTGGGCCGAGCGCGTCATCGGCGATCCGGCCTGGACGTCCTTGGAAGTCGAGTTCGCTGCGCACGCCCGTCACAACGAGCAGCTGCGCAACGAACTCGCGTCTCGACTCAACGGCATACTCCAAATGCTCACCGGGGCAGCAGAATCCGCCGACACCACCACGCCGGCGCTGCCCGGCGGCGAAACGGCCACCGTGATGCTTGCCCTCGGAGTCGGCCTCGGATTGCTCCGCTCGATCGACCCGTCGCTGCCGGTAGACGGTCTCGCCGACGTCCTTCAGCTGGTGAGTGGCCAAACCTGAAGTAATGGCGGCATTTCTGGCATGCTGTGGGCATGACTGAGCCGCAGTTCGGTGGCAACGAATATGGAAGCCAGCCAACGCCGCCGCCCCCGCCGCAGCCTGGCTACCCACCGCCGCCGCAGGCCGGCTATCCGCCGCCGGGCGGCCAGTATCCGCAGGCCTACATGGACCCGAGCGCGCCCTTCGGCAGGCACCCGATGACCGGTGAGCCGTACTCGGATAAATCCAAGGTCGTCGCGGGCCTGCTGCAGCTGCTCGGCCTCTTCGGGCTTGTCGGCATCGGCCGCATGTACATCGGCCAGACGGGGCTCGGCGTCGCCCAGCTCATCGTCGGCCTGGTGACCTGCGGTATCGGCGCCATAATCTGGGGCATCATCGACGCGATCCTGATGCTCACCGACAAGGTGCGCGATCCGCAGGGTCGCCCGCTGCGCGATGGCACCTAGTACGACCAGCACGACCCCCAACCGGGGGCGGCTCTACACCGCCCTCGGCTCGGGTGCCGCCTTGGCCGGTGCTCTGGCCTACATCGGCATCGCCGACCCCCATCGGCCGAACTTCTTGTTCCCCGCGTGCCCCTTCCACGCGGCCACGGGTCTGTTCTGTCCGGGTTGCGGCGGCCTGCGCATGGTCCATGACGTTCTCAACGGCGACCTGCCCGCCGCCGTCGTCGACAACGTCGCCGCCTTGATCGGCCTGCCGCTGCTGCTGGTATGGGTCCTGCTGCGGCGCCAAAGTGGACGCCCATGGCTGACGCCGGTCTCCGGCGCCGTCATCGTCGTGGTCGCCGTCGCGTGGACGGTGGTACGGAATCTTCCCGGATTCCCGCTGGTCCCGACGCTTCTCGACGGGTAGGCAGCGCGCTGCGCTGATACAATCGAACTTCGGGCCGGTGCAGTCCCGGGACATGATTTCCCCGGACTGCGGAGGGTTTTTCCTCGATGCTCTACTCGGCAATCCCCGAGCCCCAGGGGCTCTACGACCCGGATAACGAGTCTGACTCCTGCGGCGTAGCCATGATCACCGATATCCAAGGTCGCCGGTCGCACGCCATCGTCGTCGACGGACTGGTTGCCCTGGAACATCTCGAACACCGTGGCGCCGCGGGCGCCGAACCCAACAGCGGTGACGGTGCGGGCATCCTCATCCAGCTGCCCGTCGAACTGCTGCGCGACGTCGTCGACTTCGAGCTGCCGGCGCCGACGGCCGGGGGCGCCAACACCTTCGCCGCCGGCATCTGTTTCCTGCCGCAGGGTGCCGCCGACAGGGCCGCCGCACGTGCCGACGTCGAAGCCATCGCCGCCGAGGAAGGGCTCACCGTCCTCGGCTGGCGTGAGGTCCCCACCGACCCGGACGGAGCCGAGGTCGGGGCGACGGCGCTCGGCTGTATGCCGCGCATGGAGCAGCTGTTCGTCGCCTCGCTGCAGCACCTCGGCGGCATCGATCTCGACCGTCATGTCTACCCGCTGCGCAAGCGCGCCGAGCGTAACGGGGTGTACTTCCCTTCGCTGTCCAGCCGCACCATGGTGTACAAGGGCATGCTCACCACAATGCAACTGCCCCAATACTTTCCGGATCTGCGCGACGAACGGTGCCGCAGCGCGATCGCGATCGTGCACAGCCGGTTTTCGACGAACACGTTCCCGTCCTGGCCGCTGGCGCATCCCTTCCGCTTCGTCGCGCACAACGGTGAGATCAACACCGTGCGCGGCAACCGCAACCGGATGCACGCGCGCGAGGCGATGCTCGCCAGCGCCAAGATTCCCGGCGACCTGTCCCGGCTCTCACCGATCTGCACACCGGAGGCCTCCGATTCGGCGTCGTTCGACGAAGTCCTCGAACTCCTGCATCTGGGTGGGCGCACCCTGCCCCACGCTGTGCTCATGATGATCCCCGAGGCGTGGGAGAACAACACCACCATGGAGCCCGCCGAGCGGGCGTTCTGGCAGTTCCACGCTTCGCTGATGGAGCCGTGGGACGGCCCTGCATGCGTCACGTTCACCGACGGCACGCTCGTCGGAGCTGTGCTGGACCGCAACGGTTTACGGCCAGGACGCTGGTGGCGCACTCTGGATGACCGCCTCATCCTCGCCAGTGAGAGCGGTGTGCTCGACGTGCCGTCCGCGCACATCGTCGCCAAGGGCCGGTTGCAGCCCGGCAAGATGCTCCTCATCGACACCGCCGCCGGCCGCATCGTGGGCGACGACGAGATCAAGGAATCCCTCGCCGGGCAGGAGTCCTATGGCGAGTGGCTGCACTCGGGGCTGCTCGACATCAAGACCCTTGCCGACCGCGTCCGTTTCCAGCCGAACCACGAGACCGTCGTGCGCAGACAGATCGCCTTCGGCTACACCGAAGAAGACCTGCGCATTCTGCTCAGCCCGATGGCCGCCTCCGGTGCTGAGCCGTTGGGCTCCATGGGCACCGACACTCCGACTGCCGTGCTGTCGCAGCGGTCCCGGCTGCTCTACGACTACTTCGTCGAACTCTTCGCACAGGTGACCAACCCGCCGCTGGACGCGATCCGCGAGGAGGTCGTCACGTCGATGGCACGCATCATGGGGCCGGAGCAGAACCTCCTCGAGCCGACCGCGGCGTCGTGCCGCCAGATTGTACTGCGGTGGCCGGTTCTCGACAACGACGAGCTCAACAAGATCGTTCACATCAACGACGACGGCGAGTACGGCGGCCTGAGGACCGCGGTCCTCAAGGCGCTCTACGACGTCGAGCGCGGCGGTGACGGCCTGGCCGACGCACTGGAGGACCTGCGCCTTCGGGCATGCGACGCCATCGCCAAAGGTGCACGCACCCTGGTCATCTCCGACCGCGACTCCGACCACACGAGGGCGCCGATACCGTCGTTGCTCGCGGTCTCGGCCGTCCACCATCACCTCGTCCGCACCAAGCAGCGCACGACGGTCGCTCTGGTGGTGGAGAGCGGAGACGCCCGCGAGGTTCACCACATTGCGATGCTCATCGGTTTCGGTGCCGCCGCGGTCAATCCGTATCTGGCGTTCGAGTCGATCGAAGACCTCGTCCGTGAAGGTGAGCTCACCGGCATCGAACCGGCTGCGGCAGTGCGCAACTACCTGAAGGCACTCGGCAAGGGCGTCATGAAGGTGATGAGCAAGATGGGCATCTCGACTGTCGCCTCCTATACCGCAGCGCAGGCTTTCGAGGCGGTCGGCATCGACAAGCACGTCATCGACGAGTACTTCACCGGTACGCCCAGCCAACTCGGCGGTGTCGGGCTGGACGTGCTCGCCGAGGAAGTCAAGGTCCGACATCGGCGGGCGTATCCGGAGAACCCGACCGAGCGGGTGCACCGACGGCTCGAGGTCGGCGGTGAATACGCGTTCCGCCGCGAGGGCGAACTGCACCTGTTCACCCCGGAAGTGGTGTTCCTGTTGCAGCATTCGACCCGCACCGGTCGCCACGACATCTTCAAACAGTATTCCGAAGAGGTGAACCGCCTCTCCAGGGAGGGCGGCACGCTGCGTGGCCTGTTCAGTTTCCAGAAGCTGAGGCCCCCGGTGCCGCTGGAGGAGGTCGAATCGGTCGACTCCATCGTCACCCGATTCAACACCGGTGCGATGAGCTACGGCTCGATCTCCGCGGAAGCGCACGAGACCATGGCCATCGCCATGAACAACCTCGGTGGCCGGTCGAACTCGGGGGAGGGCGGCGAGGACACCGAACGCCTGTATGACCCACGGCGTCGAAGTGCCGTCAAGCAGGTCGCCTCCGGTCGCTTCGGTGTCACCAGCGACTATCTGCTGAACGCCACCGATATCCAGATCAAGATGGCTCAGGGCGCCAAACCCGGTGAGGGCGGCCAACTTCCGGGGTACAAGGTGTACCCCAACATCGCCAGGACGCGGCACTCGACACCGGGCGTCGGGTTGATCTCCCCGCCGCCGCACCATGACATCTACTCGATCGAGGATCTGGCTCAGCTGATCCACGATCTCAAGAACGCCAACGCCGACGCCCGCATCCACGTCAAGCTCGTCAGCAGCGTCGGCGTCGGCACCGTCGCGGCGGGTGTCTCCAAGGCGCACGCCGACGTGGTGCTGATCTCCGGGTATGACGGCGGCACCGGTGCCGCGCCGCTCACGAGCCTCAAGCATGCGGGCATGCCGTGGGAGATCGGGCTGGCCGATACCCAGCAGACGCTGATGCTCAACGGTCTGCGCGACCGCATCACCGTGCAGTGCGACGGTGGTATGCGCACCGCGCGTGATGTCGTCGTCGCGGCGTTGCTCGGTGCCGAGGAATACGGCTTCGCCACTGCGCCGCTGGTGGTTTCGGGTTGCATCATGATGCGGGTCTGTCATCTCGACACGTGTCCCGTCGGTGTCGCGACCCAGAACCCTGAGCTGCGGGCGCGATTCAACGGCAAGCCGGAGTTCGTCGAGAACTATTTCCGGTTCATAGCCGAGGACATCCGTCACTACCTCGCCGACCTCGGTTTCCGCAGTATCGACGAGGCGGTGGGTCATGCCGAGATGCTGGACACCGACGAAGGCGTCGCCCATTGGAAGAGCAGGGGTCTGGACCTGGCGCCGGTGTTCGCGGTGCCGAACAGGCCCGGTGACGGGGCACGCCGCCGCACCAGGGGGCAGGAGCACGGCCTCGAAGAAGCGTTGGATCGCACGCTCATCCAGCTTGCCGAGGGTGCGCTGGAAGACGCGCATCCGGTCCGGCTCGAACTGCCGGTGCGCAACGTCAACCGCACCGTCGGCACGTTGCTGGGTTCCGAGGTCACCCGCCGCTACGGCGCTGCCGGGCTGCCCGACAACACGATTCACATCAGGCTGACCGGGTCCGCGGGTCAGTCCGTCGGGGCCTTCCTGCCGCCCGGCATCACCCTGGAGCTGATCGGCGACGCCAACGACTATGTCGGCAAGGGGCTGTCCGGGGGACGGGTCATCGTCAGGCCGCCGGACGACGTGCTGTTCCTGCCCGAGGACAACGTCATCGCCGGTAACACGTTGCTGTTCGGCGCCACCTCCGGCGAGCTGTATCTGCGCGGCCGGGTCGGCGAGCGATTCGCCGCACGCAACTCCGGGGCGCTGACCGTCGTCGAGGGCGTCGGCGATCACGCCTGCGAGTACATGACCGGCGGGCGGGTGGTCGTCCTCGGCAAGACGGGCCGCAACATGGCAGCGGGCATGTCCGGCGGCATCGCGTTCGTGCTCGGGCTCGACCCGAAGAAGGTCAACACCGAGATGGTCGAACTGCAGCGGCTCGAACCCGAGGACTTGACCTGGTTGCGGGACGTCATCTCCACCCACGCCAAGTACACCGGAAGCACGCTGGCCGCCAGTGTGCTATCCGACTGGCCAAGGCGCAGTGCGCAATTCACCAAGGTGATGCCCCGCGACTACCAACGGGTCCTGGAGGCCACCTTGGTCGCCAAACGCGAGGGCCGCGATGTCGACACCGCGATCATGGAGGCGAGCCGTGGCTGATCCGACAGGATTTCTCAAGGTCCCCAAGGTCGAAGCCGCGAAGCGGGCGGTTGACGAACGCGTCGGTGACTGGCGCGAGGTCTACGAACAACAGGATCCGCACCAGCGCGCGGGTGAGGTCTCTCAGCAGGCCCGCCGATGCATGGACTGCGGAATCCCGTTCTGCCACTCCGGAAGCGCGGGCTGCCCGTTGGGCAACCTGATCCCGGAATGGAACGACCTGGTGCGGCGCGGCCGCTGGGATGCGGCGAGTGACCGTCTGCACGCGACGAACAATTTCCCGGAGTTCACCGGACGGCTGTGCCCGGCACCGTGTGAAACGGCGTGTGTCCTCTCCATCGGAGAGGAGCAGACCGGCGGCAGCGTCACGATCAAGCGCATCGAACAGACCATCGCCGACCAGGCTTGGATGGACGGCATCGTCGAACCTCAGCCCGCGGCCATCGCGACGGGTAGGCGAGTGGCCGTCGTCGGATCGGGTCCGGCCGGACTCGCTGCGGCACAACAGCTCACGCGTGCCGGTCACGATGTCACGGTGTACGAGCGTGACGACCGGATCGGCGGTTTGATGCGCTACGGCATCCCGGAATACAAGCTCGAGAAGGGCACGCTGAACCAGCGGCTGGCCCAGATGCGGGCGGAGGGAACGCGTTTCGTCACCGAGTGTGAAGTCGGCGTCGACCTGCCCGTCGAGCGGCTCAGGGCCCAGTACGACGCCGTGGTGTTGGCGGTCGGTGCGCTACGGGCACGCGACAGCGACGTGGAGGGCCGATCGCTCAAGGGCGTGCACCTGGCGATGGACCATTTGGTGCCCGCGAACAAGGAGTGCGAGGGTGACGGCCCGAGCCCGGTCTCCGCCGAGGGCAAGCACGTCGTGATCATCGGCGGCGGCGACACCGGCGCGGACTGCCTGGGCACCGCCCATCGTCAGGGGGCGAAGTCCGTGACCCAGCTGGACTACAACCCGGAGCCGCCGGAGTCGCGCGACGAGTCCCGCTCGCCGTGGCCGATGTGGCCGGTCGTGCTGCGCACCCGCCTGTCGCCGGCGCACGCCGAAGGTGGCGACCGCCGATACGAGGTGGCGGTTCAACGCTTCCTCGGTGACGACCATCAGAACCTGCGTGCCATCCAGATCGCGGAGGTGAAGGTCGAACGGGACGCCGATGGGCGTCGTGTGATCACACCTGTCGGTGACTCGTTGGAACTTCCGTGTGAGTTGGCCCTGCTGGCGATCGGTTTCGACGGTGTCGAGCACATGCCGCTGCTGGACGGGCTCGGTCTCGAACTCAACCGTCGCGGAGCGTTGCCCTGCGGGTCGGACTGGCAGACAGACGCGCCCGGCGTGTTCGTCTGTGGCGATGCTCACCGTGGGGCCTCACTGATCGTCTGGGCCATTGCCGAGGGCCGCAGCGCCGCTCATGCCGTGGACAAATACCTGATGGGGGAGTCGGATCTGCCCGCGCCGGTGATCCCGGGCGCGCTTCCGCTGGCCGTCGTCTGAATCGATTAACGACTATGCTCGCAGGCGTGAATAGACGCGGAAAGATCGTCTGCACTCTGGGTCCGGCCACCGCTACTGACGACGCGGTCAAGGCACTGGTCGAGGCCGGAATGGACGTCGCAAGGCTCAACTTCAGCCATGGCGATTACTCCGATCACGAAGCCAACTACAAGCGCGTTCGCGCAGCATCCGACGCCACCGGCCGCGCCGTCGGCATCCTCGCCGACCTGCAGGGTCCGAAGATCCGCCTCGGCAGGTTCGCGGCGGGGCCGACCTACTGGGCCGAAGGTGAGACCGTGCGGATCACGGTCGACGACTGCGAAGGCACCCACGACCGGGTGTCGACGACCTACAAGCGGCTCGCAGAGGACGCCACCGAGGGCGACCGGGTGCTCGTCGACGACGGAAACGTCGGTCTGGTCGTCGACCAGATCGACGGCAACGACGTGGTGTGCACCGTCACCGAAGGCGGCGCGGTCAGCAACAACAAGGGGATGTCGCTGCCCGGCATGAACGTGTCGGCCCCCGCGCTGTCGGAGAAGGACATCGAGGATCTGGAGTTCGCGCTTCAGATCGGCGTCGACCTGGTCGCGCTGTCGTTCGTCCGTTCACCCGCCGATATCGAACTCGTGCACGAGATCATGGATCGCGTCGGGCGGCGGGTGCCCGTCATCGCCAAGCTCGAGAAGCCCGAGGCCATCGACAATCTCGAAGCCATCGTGCTGGCTTTCGACGCGATCATGGTGGCCCGCGGCGACCTCGGTGTCGAACTACCCTTGGAAGAGGTCCCGCTGGTACAGAAGCGGGCCATCCAAATGGCAAGGGAGAACGCCAAACCCGTCATCGTCGCGACCCAGATGCTCGAGTCGATGATCGAGAATTCCCGGCCGACCCGCGCCGAGGCGTCCGATGTCGCGAACGCGGTGCTCGACGGCGCGGACGCCGTGATGCTGTCGGGCGAAACCTCGGTGGGCAAGTACCCGCTGGAGGTCGTCAAGACGATGGCCCGCATCGTGCGTGCGGTCGAAGAGAACTCGGTCGTCGTCCCGCCGCTCACACACGTGCCCCGCACCAAACGCGGCGTCATCTCGTATGCGGCCCGCGATATCGGCGAGCGGCTGGATGCCAAGGCGCTGGTCGCGTACACGCAGTCCGGTGACACGGTCCGCCGGCTCGCACGGTTGCACACCCCGCTGCCGCTGCTGGCGTTCACGTCGTTGCCCGAGGTCCGCAGCCAGCTCGCGCTGAGCTGGGGCACCGAGACTTTCATCGTTCCGCACATCCAAACCACCGACGGCATGATCAAGCAGGTCGACAAGTCGCTGCTCGAGCTCGGCCGCTACAAGCGGGGCGACCTGGTGGTCATCATCGCGGGCGCTCCACCGGGCACAGTAGGCTCCACGAATCTGATCCACGTGCACCGGATCGGGGAGGACGACGTCTAGTCGCACGGATAGGGGGCCACGTGTCAACGGCAGATTTGGACGAGCTGCTGGCGATACTGGATCTCCGTCAGGTGGACGACGACACGTACGTCGGTTCGCACCCGAGCAAGAATCCGGTGCGCACGTTCGGCGGTCAGATGATGGCGCAGTCCCTGATCGCGGCGAGCCGCAGCCTCGAACATGTCTTGCCGCCGAGCGCGCTGTCCGTGCATTTCATTGCCGGTGGCGATCCGGAGAAGGACCTCGAATTCCACATCGCGCGACTGCGCGACGAGCGCCGCTTCGCCAACCGCCGGGTCGACGTGATGCAGGACGGCGTGCTGTTGACCAGCGCGATGGTGTCGTATTTGGCCGGGGGCCGCAGCCTGGAACACGGGATCGAGCCGCCTGAACTGCCGGATCCGTTGACGGTGCCACCGGTCGACGATCTGCTGCGCGGATACGAGGATGTTGTTCCGCATTTCGTGAACGCGCTGCGGCCGATCGACTGGCGCTACACCAACGATCCGACCTGGGTGATGCGCTCAAAGGGGGAGAAGCTCACCTACAACCGGGTCTGGATGAAGGCCCAGGGCCAAATGCCCGACGACCCCGCACTGCACGCCGCAGCGCTGGCGTATGCGTCGGACACCACGGTGCTGGACTCGATCATCACCACCCACGGACTGTCCTGGGGGTTCGACCGGATCTTCGCGGTCACCACCAACCACTCGGTGTGGTTTCACCGCCCGGTGCGGTTCGACGAATGGGTGCTTTATTCGACGTCGTCGCCCGTGGCCGCCGATTCACGGGGCCTGGGCACGGGGCACTTCTTCGACCGGTCGGGTCAGTTGCTGGCGACCGTGGTGCAGGAGGGCATCGTCAAGCACTTCCCGCGCTAAGGCGTTGGGGTGACGGTGATCGAGAACTGGTCCTCGAGGTTCTGGGTGAACTGGTCCGAGCACTCCTGCTGGGCAGCCGGATCCGAGCCGGCCCGGTTCAGGCAGTCGACGAGGTCGGTCCCGCCGACTTCACCGAATCCCCATATGAACAGCCCGATTACGACGATGGCCTCGATGATGCTGAGGAATCCGAGCACGATCCCGGCAATAGCGACGCCTCCGTTGGTCGCCTCCCCGCGCTTGGCCTTGCCCCACCCGAGGAACCCGAGAATCACTGCGACGACGCCGAGTACGACGCCACCGACGACAGTCAGCAGCGCGATGATGGCGGTCACCAATGCCGCGATTCCCAAACCATTTTGGGGTGCGGACGGTGGCGGTGCGTACCCGCCGTACGGCGCCTGCTGCTGCGGCGGCGGATAGCCTCCGGGATACGCACCGTAGGACGGTGGTGGGGGTCCGGCCGGCGGGTACGCAC
>NZ_MVIM01000050.1 GCF_002086795.1 Mycolicibacterium tusciae
AGTGTCGAGCGGTTGATCGCGCGATTGCGGCGCGTTTTGGACGCGATGGCCTCCGATCCCGGGCGGCGGTTGTCGTCTTTGGATGTGTTGGATGCCGGTGAGCGTGCTGGGTTGGATGTGTGGGGCAATCGGGCGGTGTTGACGCGGCCGGGTTCGGCGTTGATGTCAATACCGGCGGTGTTCGCTATGCAGGTGGCGCATACGCCGGAGGCGCTGGCTCTGACCTGTGACGGCCGCTCGATGACCTATCAAGAGCTTGACGAGGCGTCGAATCGGTTGGCGCATATGTTGATCGACCAAGGTGCGGGTCGGGGTCAGTCGGTGGCGCTGTTGATTCCGCGGTCGGCTGAGGCGATTGTGTCGATTTTGGCGGTGCTCAAGACGGGGGCGGCATACGTGCCGTTCGATCCGGCGGTGCCTGCGGCGCGGTTGGAGTTCATGCTTGCCGATGCCAAGCCGACCGCGGCGGTCACGACAACGGAGCTGCGGCCGCGATTGGATGGATGTGCGGTGTCGGTCATCGATGTCGATGAACGCGTAGCGGAGAGCTATCCGGGCACGGCCGTGCCGGTGCCGGCTGCTGATGATATTGCGTACATCATCTACACCTCGGGCACGACGGGTGTGCCCAAGGGTGTGGCGGTCACGCACGGCAATGTGACTCAGGTGTTGGAGTCGTTGCCTGTCGATCTGCCCGCGGGGCCCGGCCAGGTGTGGTCGCAGTGGCATTCGTTGGTGTTCGACGTTTCGGTGTGGGAGATCTTTGGCGCCCTCTTGCATGGCAGCCGGTTGGTGATCGTGCCCGAGGCGGTCGCGGGTTCGCCTGAGGATCTGCACCAGCTGTTGGTGACCGAGAAGGTCAGCGTTGTGTATCAGACGCCGTCTGCGGTGGGGATGTTGTCGCCGCAGGGCCTGGAGCGGACGGCGTTGGTGGTCGCTGGTGAGGCGTGTCCGGCCGAGGTGGTGGATCGGTGGGCGCCGGGTCGGGTGATGATCAACGCCTACGGTCCGACCGAGGCCACGATTTACGCGGCGATCAGTGCGCCGTTGGCTGCGGGTTCGGGTGTGGTGCCGATCGGTTCGCCAGTGCCCAAGGGAGCGACGTTCGTCCTCGACGCGTGGTTGCGGCCGGTGCCTGCCGGGGTGGTCGGTGAGTTGTATCTGGCGGGTCGCGGTGTGGCGGTCGGGTATGTGGGCCGGGCGGGGTTGACGTCGTCGCGGTTTGTGGCGTGTCCGTTTGGGGGGCCGGGTGCGCGGATGTATCGCACCGGGGATTTGGTGTGTTGGGGTGCTGATGGGCAGTTGCGGTATCTGGGTCGTGCTGATGAGCAGGTGAAGATCCGTGGGTATCGCATCGAGTTGGGTGAGGTTCAGGCGGCGTTGGCCGCGCTGGATGGGGTGGAGCAGGCGGTGGTGATCGCCCGCGAGGACCGTCCCGGTGATAAACGCCTGGTGGGTTATGTGACCGGGACTGCTGATGTGGCCGGGATGCGTGCGGCGTTGGCCGAGCGGTTGCCTGCGTACATGGTTCCCGCGGCGGTGGTGGCCATTGATGCGCTGCCGTTGACGGTCAACGGCAAGCTCGACAGGCGGGCGCTGCCGGCACCGGAGTACCGCGACGATGGTGGTTATCGGGCACCTGGCGATGCGATCGAGGAGATTCTGGCCGGCATTTATGCCCAGGTGCTGGGTTTGGAGCGGGTCGGGGTCGATGACTCGTTCTTCGAACTGGGCGGCGACAGCATTT
>NZ_MVIM01000051.1 GCF_002086795.1 Mycolicibacterium tusciae
GCATGGCGAGGATGCTGTCGCCGCCGAGGTCGAAGAAGGAGTCATCGATACCCACGCGGTCCAGTCCCAAGACCTGGGCATAGATCCCCGACAGGATCTCCTCCACAGCATCGGTGGGTGCACGGTACTGCTCGATATCGGCATACTGCGGTGCCGGCAACGCGCGGATATCGAGCTTGTTGTTCACCGTCAACGGCAACCCAGCCAGCACCACCACCGCCGTGGGCACCATATAGGGTGGCAGCCGCTGAGCCAGCCGCGCCCGCGCAGCACCCACATCCACTGCCCCACCAACAGATTCAGTGACATAACCGACCAGCCGCTTATCCCCCGGACGATCCTCACGAGCGATCACCACCGCCTGATCAACACCATCAAGACCCGTCAACGCCGCCTGAACCTCACCCAACTCGATGCGATACCCACGAATCTTGACCTGCTCATCAGCACGACCCAGATACTGCAACTGCCCATCAGCACCCCACCGCACCAAATCCCCAGTGCGATACATCCGCGCCCCCGGCCCCCCGAACGGACACGCCACAAACCGCGACCCCGTCAACCCAGCCCGCCCGATATAGCCATACGCCAACCCACCACCGGCCACGTACAACTCACCGATCACCCCGGCCGGCACCACACGCAACCACTTATCCAGCACAAACAACGCCGCCCCAGCCACCGGCGCACCGATAGGCACCCCCGACCCCGCACTCAACGGCGCACTGATCGCCACACACATCGTGGTCTCGGTCGGACCATAGGCATTGATCATCACCCGCCCCGGCGCCCACTGATCCACCACCTCAGCCGGACACGCCTCACCAACAACCACCAACGCCGCAGACTCCAAACCCCGCCGCGACAACACCCGCACCGCAGAAGGCGTCTGCGTCAACACATCCACACCCTGGGCCACCAACACCGCATGGAAATCCTGCGGCGAACCCGCCACCTCCTCAGCCACCACCACCACACGCCCACCACGCAACAACGCGCCAAAGATCTCCCACACCGACACGTCAAAAGCCAACGTATGACATTGCGGCCACACCCCCGGACGCGGCAAACCAGCATCCAAAGACCCCAACAACTGCGTCACACTACGATGGCTCACCGCAACACCTTTAGGCACACCAGTGGTACCCGAGGTATAGATCACATACGCCACATCATCAGCCGCCGGCCAAGGCAACCCCACACCGGACTGCTCACCCACCACCGGATCGCCAACATCGACCACCGACACACCACAATCAACCAACCGCTCAGCCAACCCCGCCGTCGTCACCACCACCACCGGCGCCGCGTCATCAAGAATGAAATCCAACCGCGCCGCAGGCACCACCGGATCAATCGGCAAATACGCCGCACCCGACTTCAACACCGCCAACATCGCCACAATCGCCTCAGCCGACCGGCGGAACAACAACCCCACACACCGACCCGGCCCCGCACCCCGCCCCACCAACAAGTGCGCCAACCGATTCGACGCCTCATCAACCTCGCGATAAGTCCACGAACGCTCCCCACAGGTAACCGCCACCGCATCCGGACACGCCACCACATACACAGCGAACAACTCCGGAACCGACACCCCCACCGGCACCGACCCCATCAACACCGCCCGATTACCCACCACATCCAACCAAGCACGCCCACCACCATCAACCACATCCACCGACGACAACCGCCGCGAAGGATCAGCAACCAACCCCACCAACACCCGCTCCAAC
>NZ_MVIM01000052.1 GCF_002086795.1 Mycolicibacterium tusciae
GTGGATGAGGGTTTGGTTGTGTCGGCGTTCGTCGTTGATGGCTTGGGTGCGGTTCTGTGCGCGGGTGGTGGTGCGTCGGGGCATGGCCAGCGTGCGCGCGGCCGCGTCGGTGGTGCCGCTGGCCGGGGGCGTGACGGTGAGCGGTGCGGTGGGTCGGCACAGGGTGGGGAACAGCAGTCGGCTGCCGGGATAGGTGGTGTAGGTCTGGCCGTCCGGTGAGGTCCACTGCACGGTGCCGTCGGGGTGCTGGAGATCGTGCCAGCCCCAGAAGGTTTTGAGTAAGTGGTGTTGTCGGCAGAGAACTTTGAGGTTGGAGGCCTGCGTCGGGCCGTGCGGGTAGGCGATGCTGTGGTCGACATCGCAGCTGTCGGCGGGGTGGTCGCAGCCCGGGAACCGGCACGTCATATCCCGGCACCGCACAAACGTGGCGAGGACAGCGGAGGGGATGTAGCGCGGCTCGGGAGGGGCGTCACCGGGATGGCGGATCGGCACCAGCTTGGCCGAACCGGCCACCTTGGCCGCCAACAGGGGTGCGGGCAGCATCCCGCCGCCCAGCAGCACCGCCGGCGGGGTGGCGGCGATGACCTCGGGGTCGGGGGGACCCGGGGCCAGCAGTTCTCGCCAGGTCATCTGCTGCCAGGGCTTGCGATCCGGATCCACGGGTTCTTCGCCGTCCAACGACACCGGGGTGTGATCGGTCAGGGACTCCTCGTGGGCGATCACATGGACAACCACCGCGCTGGCCTGGACGGTGGCGGCGTCGCAGTCGGGGTCCTCACAGCCGCAGACGAGCCGGTCAGCTTTGTGCCCGAGCGCGCCCAGCGCGGCGGCGCGGCGCTGCTCGTGGGTGCGCGGGTCCTTGTCGCACACGGTGTGGGCGATCGCGTCCAGGCGTTGGTCGAGGGCTTCGCCGTCGGTGATGATCAGCCGGCCCTCGATGAACACCACACCTGATCCGTCGTCGGGGTCGTGGATGTCGACATGGCAGTGGCGGGCGGAGTATTCGGTGCGCCGCACCGCCGCCGGCTCGTAGCGATCGACCCAGTAGTCGATCTGGGTCTCGGTCTTGTGTGCCGAGAGCGATCCCCAGTCTTCGACCCGGGCGGCGATCTCGGTGTCGACTTTGGCCATCGCGTCGGGATCGCTGATCAGCCGGGTGCGGGCCACGATCGCTGAGGCCAGCCGGTAGTTGATCGCCCCGGCGGCGAACACCTCACCCACCCGCGGGAGCCGTTCGCGCAATCCGATGGCCATGAGCACTTGATGCGAGGCCACCCCCAGCGACACGTGCTGGGCGGCGGCCACCGACGCCGCGACCGCACCCCAGTTGTCCAGACACCACTGCTCACGCTCCTCAGAGCCGTCGGCGGCCCACATCCGCTCCAGTTCGTCGGCGGTGGCCAACAGCCTTCGCGCACACGCGGCGTTCTCCACCCGCGCCCACGCCCCCACCGCCGCACCACCCCGGCTGCGGTGCGCCTGCTCCACCAACGAATCGAACA
>NZ_MVIM01000053.1 GCF_002086795.1 Mycolicibacterium tusciae
TCCTTAAGTTCGTAGGTGCAGTTACTTCGTGTTGTTACGTTGTGCTGTGACCCGGGTGGGCCGGGTGAGGCTGCATCGGTTTAGCCGGCCTTGGTGGTGCGGCTTGAAAGGACTGGCCGCCCGGCCTGCCTGGACTTCTCTGGCCGCTGATTGAGATCTGCGATGTGATCGCTTGTTTAAGGAAACGCTGGCGGGGTTGTCCGTGGGGAACATGTTGGCAGACAAGCGAAAAGAGAATCGATGACAACAGATCAGTTGTGGGCTGGTGTGGATGTCGGTAGAGAACATCATTGGGTGTGTGTGGTTGACGCCGCCGGGGCGGCGGTGTTGTCGCGCAAGCTGGTCAATGACGAGCAGTCCATCCGCGAGCTGATCGCGGAGGTCGACGAGTTGGGTCCGCAGGTGTCCTGGACGGTGGACCTGACCATGACGTATGCCACCCTGCTGTTGACGGTGCTGACCGACCTCGGCAAGTCGGTGCGCTACCTCGCGGGCCGGGCGGTGTGGCAGGCCTCGACGGTTTATCGCGGAGGCGAGTCCAAGACCGACGCCAAAGATGCCAGGGTGATCGCTGATCAATCGCGGATGCGCGGTGAGGATCTGCCGGTCCTGCATCCCGACGACGACCTGGTCACCGAACTTCGGATGCTGACCGCCCACCGCGCCGATCTGGTGGCTGATCGCACCCGCACCATCAACCGGCTGCGTCAGCAACTGATCGCCGTCTGCCCAGCTGTGGAACGGGTCGCCGAGCTCAGCTCCGACCGCGGCTGGGCGGTGCTGTTGTCGCGCTATCAACGACCCAAAGTCATACGGCAGAGCGGCATTTCGCGACTGACGAAGTTCCTGGCCGACGCTGGAGTCCGTAACGCATCTGCCATCGCCGTCGCTGCAGTCTCGGCCGCCAAGGCTCAGACGGTCAAGATGCCCGGCGAGGAGGTCGCCGCCACTCTGGTCGCCGAACTGGCCCAGGGGGTGATCGCCCTTGATGACCGCATCAAAACCACTGACGCCGACATCGAGGGCCGGTTTCGCCGCCATCCCCTTGCCGAGGTGATCACCAGCATGCCCGGCATTGGATTCCGACTCGGCGCCGAATTCCTGGCCGCCGTCGGCGATCCTGCGCTGATCGGTTCGGCCGATCAACTCGCCGCCTGGGCCGGACTGGCTCCGGTGTCTCGAGATTCGGGAACACGGACCGGAAACCTGCACACCCCCAAGCGCTACAGCCGTCGCTTGCGTCGAGTCATGTACATGTCGGCTCTGACCTCGATACGTTGTGACGACCACTCTCGGGCCTACTACCAGCGCAAACGAGAGGAGGGTAAACGTCCGATCCCGGCCACCATCTGCCTGGCGCGACGCCGTACCAACGTCCTTTACGCACTGATCCGTGACAACCGCACCTGGCAACCTGATTCACCCCCCGTCACCACGACGACGGCTGCTTGACTTCTTCATTGAGAGTCCTTTC
>NZ_MVIM01000054.1 GCF_002086795.1 Mycolicibacterium tusciae
TGTCTTGAGTCAAGAAGTTGGCAGGTTTTCTTGGGTAATTGGGTTCAGGTATGCCTGCTGTGGGGTGCGGTCCTGGATGGCTTGGTGTGGTCGGATGGTGTTGTAAATGATGCGGAAGCGGTGGGCTTCCATGTCGAGAGCGTCGCCGTCGCCGATATAGCCGCGGAAGAGGTGCTCGTATTTGAGGGTCTCGAAGAATCGCTCGATGACGCCGTTGGTTTGGGGTGTTTTGATGCGCGTGCGGATATGTCGAAGTAGCGGGTCTTGGCCGGTGAACAGTGTCTGGAAGTCCTTGCCGCGGTAGCAGGGGCCGTTGTCGGACACGATGGCGATAGGGGCCGGGGTGTGTCCGATGATGTTGTCCTGGTCGTCAAAGACGTCCATCTCGCCGCGATCCAGGCGGAGGTCGGCCAGGTTCAATACGCGAGTTGCTTCCTCGACGGCAAGCTGCATGCAGCGCACGGCATCGCGGCCACGGGAAGTCGGGGTGACGGTGATGGCCAGGCAGTATTTGCTGACGTAATCGATGACGGCACTGATACGCCAGATTCCGCCGTTGGCGGTTTCGAACTCCGAGAAGTCGGTCTGCCACACCCGGTTGCGTTCGGTGGGCGGATCGTGAAACACCCTTCGCCGCAGGGCTGCCCACGATTTGCGGTCAGCTCGGAAGCCTTGCGGCAACAACAGGCCACGGCGTCGCAATGCTCGCTGGACCGAGGAGTTGGTGACCTCGTGGCCATCCGCGCGCATCAAAGCGCCGATTTTGCGGTAGCCCCAGGCCGGCCATTCTTGGGCGTATTTGGCGGCCAGCTCCTCGATGCGGTCCACGACGGGGGCCGGCCATGGCCCCTTCGGTGGGTCGCCCGCGCGCAGACGCGCCAGTCGGCGCCGGTAGGTCCGCTCCGGGATACGGGCTAGGAAGGCGAACCTCGAAACCGGCAGACCGGCTGCTTCTCTTAGGGTTTCGAGGTCGTGGAAGGGACTTGGTCGGCCATCTCCGCGCCACGCTGCCAAATCCGCAGCTGAACGGTGGCCTCAGCCAAGGCGAGCTTGAGTTCCTGATTCTCCAACTTGAGTCGACGCTGTTCAGGGCTACCCGCGCGGCCAGCAGGGCCGCTGGGAACCTCCTGCATGCGAGCCGATCCGGCCTCCAGGAACTGATGCTTCCACTTGGTCACCTGCACCGCCGACACTCCGCACCGCCGCGCAGCCTCTGCTCCGGTCATTTCCCCGGCCAGGATCGACAACACGATCCGGGCCTTGTCCTCAGCCGATACTTTCGACTGCCGCGATCTCGTCATCTGACACTCCTTCTGACATGCCGCCAGTCTTAACCCGACGAACATGACAAGAAGTTTGAGTCAGTGGAGC
>NZ_MVIM01000055.1 GCF_002086795.1 Mycolicibacterium tusciae
GCGTTCGATGCTCCTATGTTTGTCAAGCCGCGTTCGAGTTGGCTTTGTCGGCGAGTGAGTCTGTCTGGGCGCGTGGGAGATTAGCGTAGATTTCGCGGGCGATGTAGCGCTTGAGGCAGCGGATGATCTCGCGTTTGGTGAGTCCCTCGTTGGTTCGTCGTTCGACGTAGGCGCGGGTGGGTTCGTGGTGGCGTAGTCGGACGATGGTCACGATGTAGAGGGCGCTGTTGGCCGCTCGATCGCCGCTTCGGCTGAGTCGATGTCGCCCGGTGGTGCGTCCACTGCTGGCCGGCTGTGGTGCCACCCCGCAGAGTTTGGCGAAGGCAGCCTCGTTGTGAATGCGGTCGGAGTTGTCGCCGGCCGTGACGAGGAATTGGCCTGCCAGTTCCACGCCGACACCGAAGAGCTCGACGAGATCGGGCGCCGCGGCACGGACGACGACGTCGATCTGCTTGTTAAGTGTCTTGACCTCGGCGTCGAGTGCCTTCCACCGGCGGGCCAGGTCGCGAAGGGCGGTCTTGATGCTGGCCGTCAAGAGGCGCTCGGGGTGAGCGCGTAAGTCGGCGAAATCGGTGGTCTCAGGCCGAAGACCAAGACAACGATTGATCAGCGTGCGTTTCGTCAGTACGACGAGTTCGTCACGCAGTGGCGACGGCGCACCGATCATGATCCCGAACAAGGTGTTGAAGGTCTGCGTTCGCGCTTTGACCGCGCTGCTACGGGTGACCCGCAACGTGCGTATGACTTCGACCATGCCGGACTTGGACTTCGGAGTGGCGGTTGAGGTTTGGCCGAGCACGGCCCGTGCGATCTGTTCGGCATCCAGGCGATCGGACTTGCCGTCCATACGTCTGGCGATGCGGTTGGGTCGATTGACCTCGATGACCTTTTCGCCTGCGGCCGTCAGGGCCCGAGTCAGAGTTGCCCCGAACGATCCAGTGCTCTCCACACCGATAGCCTCCAGCGGTCCGCAAGTGCGCATCCAGGACAGCAAGGCGCGATAGCCAGCATCAGTGGCTGGGAACTGCTGGTGACCAAGCAACCGTCCGTGCTGATCGATGACCGCGGCGTAGTGGGTATGTTTGTGGGTGTCGACGCCACCGATGACAGCGTCGGCTTCTGCTGCGACCATGGAACTCGCTCCTCCGTTAGGGCCAATCTGACGGGTGGGTGAACCGGCCGGGCGGAGCGACAGGTCTGTGACGGGGCTTCTAGTCCAAGCTCCTATCAGGTCAGATCCGTCTGGCCGGTTGCGCGCCGCGACGCTGTACCGGCCCGGTCGACAAATCGAACGCAGGACACCTTGGTCATACCTTGGCCGGGGTCAGACCGAGCCGGTACAACGTCGAGTAACAGTCTTCACA
>NZ_MVIM01000056.1 GCF_002086795.1 Mycolicibacterium tusciae
GGGCCCGCGTCCGTACACCCGCCCCCACGTCCAGCCCGATGACCAGCTCACCGGGCCGAGTTTTCCCGGCGGCCAACCGTCCTACCGGCCCCAGCCGCAGCCGTCTTCGAGCATTCCGCCGACGGTCGTGCCGCAGGGTCGTACCCCCGATAGGTTCGGCGGTAAGGGACGCATGCTGGGCATCGGCGCCGCGGCCGCGGCGGCTGTTGCGGTGATCGTCGTGCTCGTCGTCGCCCTCTCCGGCGGTGACGCGTCCGAGTCGACGGCGGCCGGCCCCGTAGAGACGACGACGACCAGTGCAACACGCAAGCCTGCTTCGTCGACGACGGAACCCGCCCCCGCACCCCCCGCCCCGGCCAACGTGCCGGACGATGCGCTGCCGGCACTTCTTCTTTCCACCAACGACGTCAGCAACCGAATGAACAAGCCCGGCATGACCGCGATGCCGACCGAGTCCGCGCCGCTTGCCGGATCGGTCACGCCACCCAACTGCACCGGGGCATGGGGTCCGGCATACCAGGCGACCTACGACGGGTCCGGTTTCACGGCGATGGTGATACAGGGCGTGTTCTCGGATCCGACGCACAAGCTGGTCCAGGCCGTCACGGCCTTCCCAGATGCGAACGCGGCCAAGGCTTTCTACGACCGGCAGGTCGCCGACTGGAACGCCTGCAAGTCCACCCACATCAGGTTCGAGTACCAGGGCGCCTCGACGGAGGCCGACCTCGGCGTGCCGTCGACCACCGCGGGCGTCATGACGATGAAGCTCACTCCGACGACATCGGCGACGGCGGGGCAGCAGTGCGAACGCAATATGGCGTTGCGCGCCAACGTCATTGTCGACGTGCGTGCCTGTTCACCAACGGTCGGAAGCTCAGGGTTGTCGATTGCCAGCGCCATCGCCGACAAGATCAAGTAGGTGCTACGGATGCGGCGGATTGAAGCCGGGGTTCGAGAGCGCCGTCGCCGTGGCGCTGCCGATCGGACCGGATTCGTCGACGAGGGTGGCGACACCGGTCGCGACGCCGGCATGGCTGTAGTGCGTCAGCGCGGCCAGCCCGAGGTAGGGACCTTCGGGTAACCGGCTCAGCGTCAACGTGTAATCGGCGTTGATGAACTGCAAACCCATGGGGCCGTAATGGGTCAGCGAGCTGGCCATGTCGCCTGCCATGGCGGCGGGGGGGGGCCCGGGGGGGGGGGGCCCCCCCCGGGGGAGCCCCCGCGGCCGGCCGGGGGGGGCGGCCCAAGGGGGGGGGGGGGGGGGGGGGGTGGGGGGGGGGGGGGGGTGGGG
>NZ_MVIM01000057.1 GCF_002086795.1 Mycolicibacterium tusciae
CAGTGCGGTGGTGTTGCTCAAGCGGCTGCCGGATGCGTTACGCGACGGTGACCGCATCCTGGCTGTGATACGTGGCACCGCGGCCAACCAGGATGGCCACACGGTGAATATCTCGACACCGTCGGTGCGTGCGCAGAGCGCGGTGTGTCGGGAGGCGTTGGACATTGCGGGTGTAGATGCCGGCAGCGTCGGTATGGTCGAGGCGCACGGCACCGGCACTGCGGTGGGTGACCCTAGCGAGTACACCAGCCTGGCAAAGGTGTACGGCGTCGAGGCCCCGTGTGCTCTGGCGTCGGTGAAGACCAACGTCGGCCATACCCAGTCGGCCGCCGGTGTTCTCGGCCTGATGAAAACGATCCTTGCTCTGCAGCATGGTGCGGTTCCGCGGAATCTGCATTTCACCCGTCTGCCCGATCAGCTTGTCCGCATCGACACCAAGCTGTTTGTGCCGCAGGAGAATAAGCCGTGGCCGACGAACGGTCATGCGCCGCGGCGGGCGGCGGTGTCGTCGTATGGACTGTCGGGCACCAATGTCCATGCCATCGTGGAGCAGGGTCCGGAAGTCGCTGCCCTCGCGGATGTCGCGGAGAGAACGTCGGCGGCGGCACCGCTGCTGTTTGCGGTGTCGTCGACCTCGGCTGGGGAGCTGCGCCGCACCGCCGGCCGGCTGGCCGATTGGGTGGATGCGCATCAGGACGTGGTGTTGGCGGATCTGGGGTACACGCTGGCGCGTCGGCGCGCGCATCGGCCGGTGCGCACGGCCGTGATGGCGAGCAACCGGGCGGAGCTTTCCGCGGCGTTGCGTCAGGTCGCCGAGTCCGACACGCCGTATGTCGCGGCGGTCGGGCGCGATGATCGGGGTCCGGTGTGGGTGTTTTCCGGGCAGGGCTCGCAGTGGCCGGCCATGGGTGCGGCGCTGTTGGTCTCCGAGCCGGTGTTTGCGGACACGGTCGCCCGAGCTGAGCCTTTGATCGCCCGCGAGTGCGGGTTTTCGGTGACCGAGGCGCTGGCAGCACCGCAGATCGTGACCGGTATCGACCGGGTCCAGCCGACCCTGTTCACCATGCAGGTCGCGCTTGCCGCCACCATGAAGGCATACGGGGTGCGTCCCGGGGCGGTGATCGGGCACTCTCTTGGCGAGGCCGCGGCCGCTGTCGTCGCGGGTGCGTTGTCGCTGGAAGACGGTGTGCGTGTGATCTGCCGGCGTTCGCGGCTGATGACCCGCATCGCGGGTGCCGGCTCTATGGCGTCGGTGGAACTGCCTGCCAAACAAGTACTTTCAGAATTG
>NZ_MVIM01000058.1 GCF_002086795.1 Mycolicibacterium tusciae
GGCTGATGACCCGCATCGCGGGTGCCGGCTCTATGGCGTCGGTGGAACTGCCTGCCAAACAAGTACTTTCAGAATTGGCAGTGGACGAGATCGCCGATGTAGTCGTGGCGGTAGTGGCCTCGCCGGAATCTACGGTGATTGGCGGTGCCGCCGAGACGGTTCGCGAGCTGGTCGCGCGCTGGGAGCAGCGCGACGTGCTGGCCCGCGAGATCGCCGTGGATGTCGCATCGCATTCGCCGCAGGTCGAACCGATCCTCGACGAGCTGACGAATGTACTGGCTGAGCTGAATCCGATGACGCCGCAGGTTCCGTTCTACTCGGCGACCCAGTTCGACCCGCGTGAACAGCCGGTGTGTGACAGCAGGTATTGGGTGGACAATCTGCGTCGCACGGTGCGGTTCGCCGCGGCAGTGCGGGCGGCACTGGAAGATGGCTATCGGGTTTTCGTGGAGTTGGCGCCGCACCCGCTGCTGACCCATGCTGTCGAGCAGACCGCGCGCAGTCTTGACATCCCGCTCGCGGTCCTGGCCTGCATGCGGCGTGAACAACCGCTGCCACACGGCATGCGTAGTCTGCTGGTGGATCTGCACAGCGCGGGCGCCGCGGTCGACTTCTCGGTCCTCTACCCGAATGGGCGCCTGGTGGACGCCCCGCTACCGACCTGGACGCATCGTCAACTATGGCTGAGCAGTAACGATCAGGACGCCTCGACACGAAGGGGGAGCACCATCTCGGTGCATCCGCTGTTGGGTGCGCATGTGCGCTTGCAGGAGGATCCGGAGCGCCACGTGTGGGAAGCCGAGGTCGGCACCGTCGCCCAGCCCTGGCTGGCCGATCACCAGATCCGTAACACCACGATGCTTCCGGGGGCGGCCTACTGCGAAATGGCGCTGGCGGCCGCACATACGGTGCTGGGCGAGGCTTCTGAGGTCCGTGACATCTACTTCCAGCAAGCGTTGCTCTTGGATGAGCAGACCACGGTCGGCGCCTCGGCGTCATTGGCATCGCCCGGCGTCGTCGAATTCACCGTCGAAACACGCCAACGACACGAACAAGCGCTGCGAGCGACCGCAGCCCTTCGTATCGGAGATGATCACCGACCACCTGCCCATGACACATCCGCGCTGATTGCCGCGCATCCGGGGCGCGTGGATGGCGCCGAGGTACGTAACCGCCTGAGCCAGCACGGTGTTCAGTACGGTCCGGCGTTCAGTGGTTTAGGTGTGGTGCGTATCGGCGCGGGGGAAACCCGAACGGTGCTGGCCGAGGTGGC
>NZ_MVIM01000059.1 GCF_002086795.1 Mycolicibacterium tusciae
GCGGCCTGCATGACCATGAAGTTGGTTGCGTTGTGTTCGCGGGCTACCTCACGCACCCGCTGCTGCAACTCCGCGGGCCAATCCACATCCACCCTGGCACCACGATGATCAGCCACCGCCGGATACGGCCGATCCGTAGGAAGCGCCAACCGCTCGGGCATCCCAGCAAGGGCCTCCTGCCAATAAGCCACCTGCGCACCGATCCGGCTATCACGGTCCTCGAGATCACCGAACTGCCGACGCTGCCACAACGCGTAATCGATGTACTGCACCGCCAACGGCGCCCACTGCGGCGGCTCACCGGCACACCGGCCGGCGTACGCCACGCCCAGATCACGCACCAACGGGATGATCGACCAACCGTCGGCAGCAATATGATGCACCACACCAACCAACACATGCTCATCATCCGAAACCCGGAAAAGCCGTGCCCGCAAAGGAATCTCAGTCGCCAAATCAAAAGCGTGACGCGCCGTCTCCTCAATCGCCTCACCAAGACGACCCGCCGACCACGCCCTGGCATCAGCCACATCCCAGCCAAACTCCGCCCGCGCTGCAGGTACCACCACCTGCTGAGGAATCCCCTCGGGCGCGGTGATCACCGTGCGCAATGATTCGTGGCGACTCACCACGTCCGACAGTGCCGCATTCAACGCATCGACATCCAACCCACCACCGATCCGAAGTGCTGTGGCCATGTTGTAAACCGGTGACGGCCCCTGCAATTGATCGATGAACCACAACCGGCTCTGCCCGAAGGACAAGGGCACCGTCGCCGGCCGTGGAGTGGCCACCAAGGGCTCGAGCCCCCCAGCCTCGCGGCCGAGTCGGGGCGCCAGCATCGCAACCGTCGGCGCGTCGAACACGGTGCCCACCGAAAGTCCGGTGCCCATAGCGGCATTGATCGC
>NZ_MVIM01000005.1 GCF_002086795.1 Mycolicibacterium tusciae
CCGGAAGCTAAGCCTGCCAGCGCCGATGATACTACCCAACCCGGGTGGAAAAGTAGGACACCGCCGAACACAAATTAAGCCCTATGCCCCCCAATTCTGTTGGGGGGCATAGGCATTTGTCGGGTAGTTTGAGCTAGAACAACGTCTGCGCCGTACCTTTGTGGGCCTTCTCCATGTCGAGCAGTGCGCGCTTGCGCTCCAATCCGCCGCCGTATCCGGTGAGACTGCCGTTGGATCCAATTACCCGGTGGCAGGGCACGATGATGCCGATCGGGTTGTGGCCATTGGCCAGACCGACCGCCCGAAACGCTCCGGGTGCGCCGATCTGCCTTGCGATCTCGCCGTAGGTCCGAGTCTCGCCATAAGGAATCGTGAGCAGGGCAGCCCACACCCGTCGCTGGAACTCGGTGCCGATGAGATCGAGGCTCAGGTCGAAATCGGTTCTCTGCCGGGCGAAGTAAGCCTCCAGCTGCTCGACGGCATCGGGGAACGCCGTGTCGTCGTTTTCCCATCCGTCGCGGCTGGGCTCATAGGTCTGATCGACCATCCGCAAGTGCCGCAACCGTCCGCCCCTGCCTGCCAGGGTGAGCTGGCCGACGGGACTATCGATGGCGCGAAATTGCAGGGTATCCATCACTTCTCCTTCGGCGGCCATTCGTTGACCGCGTGATCCAGTGCTGTCCACAAATGCTGGGTGGCATAGGACCGCCACGGTCGCCATTGCATGCTGTGTTCGGTGAGCGGACGCGCCTCTGTCGGTATGCCCAACTGCTGTGCCGCGATCCGCACTCCGAGGTCACTGGAGGGAAAGGCGTCTGGGTCGCCGAGGCCGCGCATCGCGATGACCTCGGCGGTCCATGGTCCGATGCCGGGCAGTTCCAGGAGTTGCGCCCGCGCACGATCCCAGTCGCATCCTGCGTCGAGCACCACCTCCCGCGTGGCCAGCGCCTTGATCAGCGTGGTCAGCGTCCGTTGGCGGGACTTAGGAAAGGCCAGGTGCGCCGGGTCGATCTCAGCGAGATCCTCGACCGCGGGGAACACATGCGTGAGACCGCCATCCGCATCGGCGACGGGCTGACCGTAGGCCGTCACGAGACGGGCGGCGTGGGTGCGTGCGGCCTTGACGGACACCTGCTGGCCGAGCACCACCCGCAGTGCCAACTCCTGCTCGTCGACTGTCCGCGGAATTCGCTGCCCCGGCGCCTTGGCGACCAACGCACCGAGGTCCGGATCGGCGCCGAGCGCGTCGACGACCGCCTCCGGATCCGCGTCCAGGTCGAGCAGGCGCCGGCATCGTGCTATCGCCGCGGCGAGGTCCCGAAAGTCGTCCAACCTGATCTCGCACTTCACATGATCGGGTTGTGGTGTGAGACTGACGATTCCATTGCCATTCGCCAATCTCAGCGTCCGCCGGTAGCTGCCCGCACGCACCTCCTCGACGCCCGGCACCGCGCTCGCCGCCACGTGGCCGAACAGCCCCTCGTATGCGAAGGGCATGCGCACCGGCAGCCGCAGGGACAACACGCCCGTCGCGCCCTCCCCGCGACCGAACCTCGAACGTGCCCGCTGTCGCAACGCGGTCGGCGTCAGGTCGCATACCGCACGCACCGTGTCGTTGAACTGGCGGATGCTGGAGAAGCCCGCCGCGAATGCGACGTCACTGAACGGCAATTCGGTCGTTTCGATCAGCACGCGGGCGGTCTGCGCGCGCTGCGCTCGAGCCAGCGCAAGAGGATTCGCCCCAACCTCTGCCTGCAGCAGCCGTTCGAGCTGACGCGTGGTGTATCCGACGCGGGCAGCCAGGCCTGCGACGCCTTCACGGTCGACTGTGCCATCCGTGATGAGTCGCATCGCCCGCGCGACAACGTCGCCACGCACATTCCACTCCGGCGACCCCGGTGAGGCGTCTGGCCGGCATCGCTTGCAGGCGCGGAAGCCGGCTTTCTGAGCGGCGGCGGCAGTGGGGTAGAACCGCATGTTGCGGGCGTACGGCGGCCGCACCGGACAGCTGGGCCTGCAGTAGATCTTCGTGGTCAGCACCGCGGTGACGAACCAGCCGTCGAACCGCGCGTCCTTGGACTGGACGGCTCGGTAACAGCGGTCGAAATCTTCGTGCACAGGTCAACAGTTACACGTGCCCACCGACATCACTGGCGGAAAACCGACATCGTCGTGGGGCGCCGATGTCGAGGCGCTAACGATCTCGTCAAATGTCGGCATCTGTCCTCGCATTGCCGACGAGATCGTGCTCTCGTGGATGGAGTGATGTCGACTCCCGGGCTGACAGCCCTTCGCCTGGCCGCCGGTGCGGCGGCGTGCTCAACGCTGGCCATCATCGGATTGGCGCAGGCTACCGCGGCGCCCACCGCAGATGATCAGGGCTACATCGACTCGACCGCTCGCTGCCCCTCGTCGAGTCAGGCCGTCGTCTTCGGCAGCACCGCAACGTCTCGGGTGGCCATCTGCGAATCCGACGGCGAGTACGAATATCGCGGGGTGCGATTGAGCGACGGCGCCAAACTGATAGTCCCCGCGGCCAAGTCCACCGACGGGTACACCGCCGAAAACCATGGCATCACCTATTGGGTGACCGAAGACTCGTTGGTCGTCAGCGCGGGCAACGAGGTGATCCGCGACGAGACGATGGTGGACTTCAACTCTCCGCAGCAATCCGGCGTGGGCGGATCGCCGGCGCCGGCTGAGACATCGACGCCCACAACGCCGTTGCCGCCGCCGCTGTCCGCAGAAGTAGGCGGAAGCGAGAGCTGACCGGTCGACTACCCCCGTAGTGCGCCGCTGAGATACTCGGCACGGCATGCACGGCGGGCCACCTTGCCGCTCGTCGTGCGCGGAATCGCGCCCGCCGGTACGAATCGGACGTCCGCAATCGAGAGTCCGTGGATGTGCGTGACGGCCGCGCGGATCGCCTCGGCCGCGATATCGGGATCGGTGCCGCGGGTGCCGGACGCACGTTCGGCGACGATGACGACGCCGGAGTCGGTGGCAAATGCCGCGACGTACCCCCGGCGCACCATCGGCGCAGCGGACTGCGCGGTCGCCTCGACGTCCTGCGGGTAGTGGTGGAGCCCGTCGACGCGGATCACGTCCGCACGTCTGCCGGTGACATATAGCTCGCCACCTAGGTAGACCCCGAGATCGCCTGTGCGCAACCATCTCCCGTCGATCGGCGCACCATCGGCGTGACTCCGCGGCAGCAGGCGTGACCGTAACGTGGCGTCGAACGTCAGCCGCGACGCCTCGGGCTGCCCCCAGTACCGCCGAGCGGTGTTGTCTCCGTGCAGCCAGATCTCGCCCACCTGGCCGTCGGCCAGTTCGGTGTGCGCTTCGGGTTCGACGATGACTGCCCACTGGCTGCGAGCGATCTGGCCACACGACACCTGTGCGATCGCGTTGTCCGCATCCGCCGCGACCCGCACCGCGGCACCTTCGGACAGCCGACGTCGGTCGAAATATGTAACCGTGGCACGGGCGGAAGGGGCGATGGTCGACACGAAGAGCGTCGCTTCGGCGATTCCGTACGACGGCTTGATCGCCGTGGCCGGCAACCCGAATGGCGCGAACGCATCGTTGAACGCCGTGATCGCGTCGATGCTGACCGGTTCGGACCCGATGATCATCACCACGTTGGCGAGATCGACGTCCTCGCCCGTCGCGGGCACGCCGCGCTGCGCGGTGTACTCGTAGGCGAAGTTCGGCGCCGCGGTGACCACTCGTCCCTCCCGGGATCCGTCCGACAACGCCCGGATCCAGCGCTGCGGGCGACGAATGAACGCGGTCGGCGACATCAGCGTGGAGTGGCCGCCGTATACCGCCGGGAAGCCGATCATCGACAACCCCATGTCGTGGTACAACGGTAACCAGCTGACGCCGTGGGTGTTTCGGTCGAGCAGATCGATGGACAAGATCATCTGCAGCAGATTCGTCCCGACCGCGCGGTGGGTGATCTCCACCCCGACCGGCGGCCTCGTCGAGCCCGAGGTGTATTGCAGGTGTGAGACGTCATCGACGTCGAGGTCGACGGGAACGAACGTCTCGGCGGCCGAGTCCGGAACGTCATCGACTGCGATGATCGGCACATCGGGCACGAGAGCGAAGCCCGCGAGGAAGTCGCGCACGGTGCCGGCCGCCGCGGCGGTCGTCAGGATCGCCGACGGACGGGCGTCTGTCAGTGCCGTTTCGAGACGTTCGGCGTGCCCCTGGAGTTCGGGGGCGAACAACGGCACCGCGACCGTCCCCGCTTTCACTGCGGCGAAGAATGCCGCGACGTAGTCGAGGCCCTGCGGGGCCAGGATCGCCACGCGGTCACCCCGCGACGCGACCCTCTGGACGTGCGCGCCTATCGCCTGCATTCGACGGCCCAGCTGCGTCCAGGTCAATTCGGTCGAGCGTCCGTCGGCCGAGCCGGCGAAATCCAGATAGCGGTAGGCGACGGTGCCGCCGACGCTGGCGATGTTGCGATCGATCAGCGATATCAGGGTCGTACCGGGTGGCAGCACGATGCCGCCGTCGGCATCGAGACAGTCCTCGATCCTCAACAGACCCTCGGGGGCAATCGAACCGTCCACACCCACGATTCTAATTACTGTAACGCCCGGTATCAGTTACCACGCCGTCGATGTGACGAAGAGCGCAGCCTGATGCTCAGACCGGAAGCGCCAGCCGGGTCGGTTCGTCGTGGCCACGCAGCGTCACCGAATCGCCGAGCGTCCAGTGCGCACGTTCTGCCTCGCCGACGTTCGAGACCGCATCAGAGGACGCGAGCAGGTGACCGGGTGAGTCCTTCGCCAGCTCGCAGAGCCGTGCAGCCTCGTTGACCGGCTCACCGATCACGGTGTACTCGAAGCGCTCCTTGGCGCCGACATTTCCGGCGACGGCCTGACCGGCCGCAACGCCGATGCCGGCTTCACATTCGGGTACCTCGTCACGGATGCGCCGCGCGATCGCCCGTGCGGCGGCGAGGGCTTCCTCCTCCGGGCTGTCGAGGTGAACGGGGGCACCGAAGACGGCGAGGGCCGCGTCGCCCTCGAATTTGTTCACGAAACCGTGGTGGCGATCGACTTCCTCCACGATCACCGCGAAGAACCGATTGAGCAGATCGACGACTTCGGTTGCGGGCCTACCGGTTACCAGCTGTGTCGAGCCGATGATGTCAACAAAGATCACCGCGACGTGCCGTTCTTCGCCGCCTAATTTCGGCCGTTCCTTCTCGGCCGCGGCGGCAACCTCGCGGCCCACGTGCCGACCGAAAAGGTCTCGCACGCGTTCCCGCTCCTTGAGGCCTTCGACCATCGAGTTGAAACCGCGTTGCAATTCGCCGAGCTCGGTGCCGTCGAACACCACCAGATTCGTGTCCAGATTCCCCTGCTCCACCCGCTGCAGGGCGGCACGCACCACCCGTACCGGCGTCGCCGTGAGCCACGACAACAGCAGCATGAGAACCCAGCCGAAGGTCAACGCCACCACCGCCAGAATGCCCACGGCGACCGCGACCTGGGTGGCCGAGAGATTCTGTAGTGACAGCGCGAAGACCGCGAGCAGGAGGATGCCGAGCACCGGCACGCCGGAGCTGGTCAACCAGACGGTCATCATGCGGCCCATCACGCCGTGTGCCAACCGGCGTGGTGGACGACCGGCCTCGAGGGCCTGGGCGGCGACGGGTCGCAGTGCGAACTCCGTGATCAGGTAACACCCGGTGGCGACGACGATGCCGCAGAAACCCACCGCCAAGAGGAAGCGCGGAATGAACGCGGTGTCATAGATGCCGTACCAGGTCGTCAGCAGTACTGCGCCGACGCCCCACAGGAACAGCAGCATCTTCGCCACCCGCCAGGGCGCGAAGAAGACGTTGCGCTGATCGGCCCGGGTCGGTGGGCGCTCTTCGATCGCCCACCGCAGCGAGTTGACGATCCGTGAGGTGATCCATGCGGTGCCGACGATCAGGGCGAAGGCCATGTATCCGGGCGCCACGGCCCACGTCAGCCATGCGGGTGCGTCGCTGAAGATGCTGGGGACCGGGATGGCGACCGCGATCATCAGCAGCGCGACGCCGATGCCGAGCATGTTCGTGAGCAAGATGAAGAACGTGAGGATCAGCTGGATACGAATCCGGCGGCGTAGCTGACTTTCCGAAGGCTTGCCCAGCAGCCACGAGCCGAATTCCGGAGTATCCGGCAGTCGGCCGCTCTGGCGTGTCACCTTCTCGAGGACACGGCCCAGCCGCTGCGGAACGCTCTTGTTGGCCGTCATCGTGGCTAAAGCCTAGGTTGCCCTGCGGCCCCTTAAGGTGGTTCGGGTGCGTCTCGTCATCGCCCAGTGCACCGTCGACTACGTCGGGCGCCTGACAGCTCATCTGCCGTCGGCCCGCCGCCTGCTCCTCATAAAGGCCGACGGCTCGGTCAGTGTCCACGCCGACGATCGCGCCTACAAGCCGCTCAACTGGATGAGCCCGCCCTGCTGGCTCACCGAGGAACCCGACGGGCCCACGCCGGTCTGGGTGGTCGAGAACAAGGCGGGAGAGCAGCTTCGGATCACCGTAGAGGCCATCGAGCATGACTCCAGCCACGAACTCGGTGTCGATCCCGGATTGGTGAAGGACGGTGTCGAAGCCCATCTGCAGGAGCTGCTCGCCGAACACGTCGAGCTGCTCGGCGCGGGCTACTCACTGGTGCGCCGCGAGTACATGACCGCTATCGGGCCGGTGGACTTACTGTGTCGCGACGAGAAGGGTGGCTCGGTCGCCGTCGAGATCAAACGGCGGGGCGAGATCGACGGCGTCGAGCAGCTCACCCGTTACCTCGAACTCCTCAACCGCGACACCGTGCTGGCACCCGTCGCGGGAGTGTTCGCCGCCCAGCAGATCAAGCCCCAGGCTCGCACGCTGGCGACCGACCGTGGGATCCGTTGCGTGACTTTGGACTACGACCAGATGCGCGGCATGGACAGCGACGAGTTCCGGCTCTTCTGACCCATGCCCCGGCGCCGTCCATCGCCGCGCAAGCACCGCGCTGTACCGCCGCTACCGCAGAGCAGGCGGATCGAGACAGGGCCGGACGGATATGAGTACGAAGTCCGTCCGGTTTCGGCCGCGCGGGCGACGAAGACCTACCGCTGCCCCGGATGCGACCACGAAATACGCTCTGGCACTGCTCATGTACTCGTGTGGCCGGCAGATCGCGGCGAACAGGCGTCAGAAGACCGGCGTCATTGGCATACGCCGTGCTGGACACACCGGGCCACCCGGGGTCCTACTCGCAAGTGGTCGTGACGAACTCGGTTCCGAAGCCGGCGTCAGTGATTGGCGGCAGGCTCGACGAGCTCGATGAGGACGCCGCCGGCATCCTTGGGATGGATGAAGTTGATCCGTGAATCGGCCGTGCCGCGACGAGGCTCGTCATAGAGCAGGCGCATACCCTCGGCGCGAAGCCGCTCGCTGAGCGCGTCGATGTCGCTGGTGCGATACGCCAGCTGCTGCAGGCCGGGTCCGCGCTTGTCGAGGAACTTCGCGATCGTCGAGGTCTCGTCGAGTGGCGCCATGAGCTGAATCTGCGCGCTGCCGACGGGCGCGCCGCGCACCGAGAGCATTGCCTCGCGCACACCCTGGTCCTCGTTGATCTCTTCGTGCAGAACGATCATGCCGAGGTGGTCGTGGTACCACTTGATGGCGGCGTCGAGGTCGGGGACCGCGATGCCGACATGATCGATAGCCGTCACGAGGGCGCTCGCGAGCGCCGGACGTGCGTCTACGTGTTCAGTGGTCATCACGTAACGGTAACCTTGAGACAGATGTTTGCGGAATGTGTCATGTGCCACATCTACGAATACCCAGTTCCTGGAGGAAATAAATGACGACGTCGGTGATCGTTGCTGGAGCGCGTACGCCAATCGGCAAATTGATGGGTTCGCTGAAGGATTTCTCGGGTAGTGACCTGGGCGCCGTCGCGATCGCAGGTGCGCTGGACAAGGCCAAGATCCCGGCATCGGCCGTCGACTACGTCATCATGGGGCAGGTCCTGACCGCCGGTGCCGGGCAAATGCCCGCCAGGCAGGCTGCGGTTGCCGCAGGCATCGGCTGGGATGTGCCCTCGCTGACCATCAACAAGATGTGCCTGTCCGGAATCGACGCGATCGCGCTGGCCGATCAACTGATTCGCGCGGGCGAGTTCGACGTCGTTGTCGCGGGCGGCCAGGAATCGATGACCAAGGCGCCCCACCTGCTCATGGACAGTCGCGCGGGCTACAAGTACGGCGACGTCACCGTTCTCGATCACTTGGCCTACGACGGTCTGCACGACGTCTTCACCGATCAGCCGATGGGCGCGCTGACCGAACAGCGCAACGACGCCGACCAGTTCACCCGGGCCGAGCAGGACGAGTTTGCGTCACGTTCGCACCAAAAGGCGGCGGCGGCATGGAAGGACGGGGTCTTCGCCGACGAGGTCGTGCCGGTGAAGATCCCGCAGCGCAAGGGTGACCCGATCGAGTTCACCGAGGACGAGGGCATCCGCGCCAATACCACCGCCGAGTCCCTGGCCGGACTCAAGCCGGCGTTCCGCAAGGACGGCACCATCACGGCGGGGTCGGCGTCGCAGATATCCGACGGCGCGGCAGCAGTCGTCGTGATGAGCAAGGAGAAGGCCCAGGAGATGGGGCTGACCTGGTTGTGCGAGATCGGCGCTCACGGTGTGGTGGCGGGCCCCGATTCGACCCTGCAGTCGCAGCCGGCCAACGCCATCAAGAAGGCCATTGCCCGCGAGGGTATTTCGGTCGATCAGCTGGACGTCATCGAGATCAACGAGGCGTTCTCCGCGGTGGCGCTCGCGTCGATGAGGGAGTTGGGCGTCGACCCGGAGAAGGTCAATGTGAACGGCGGCGCGATTGCCGTCGGGCATCCGATCGGTATGTCCGGCGCCCGGATCACCCTGCACGCCGCCCTCGAGCTGTCACGACGCGGTTCCGGTTATGCGGTCGCGGCGCTGTGCGGCGCCGGGGGCCAGGGCGACGCCCTGGTGCTGCGGGCAGGCTGAACATCTACGACGTGACGTAGTAATCGGCGTGGTGTTCGGGCACAATGGCGGCCATGACAGGCGCTCTTGATCTTCGATCCGTTGCTGGGTGGTTTCGACTGGTTGCTCTGCTCGAGGCCGTCAGTTGGGTCGGCCTGCTGGTCGGCATGTATTTCAAGTACCTTGCCAGCTCACCGACCGAGATCGGCGTGAAGGTGTTCGGCATGGCCCATGGACTGATCTTCGTCGCTTTCGTGGCGGCCGCACTGCTGGCCGGAATCGCGTTCAAATGGTCGGTCGGGACGTGGTCGCTGGCGCTGATCGCGAGCATCGTGCCGCTGGGCAGTGTGATCTTCCTCATATGGGCTGATCGGACCGGCAAAACGGGTGCCGCGGTTCCGGCTGCGGCGATCATGCAACCGGGTCAGCCGGTTCCCGAAACGACGTGACAAACTTGTAGGCGTGACTCGTCCACGTCCCGTCGCGGCCTCCATGGCAGGCGCGATCGACCTTTCGGCGCTCAAACAGCCGGCCGGTGCCGCCGCAGGCGGCGGTGCCGCCAAACCGTCCGGCGGTGTAGAGGTCACCGAGGCCAACCTCGAAGCCGAGGTCCTGGTCCGCTCCAGTCAGGTCCCCGTCGTGGTCCTGCTGTGGTCTCCGCGCAGCGACGCCAGCGTGCAGTTGGGTGACGCGCTGGCCAGTCTCGCCGCCGCCGACGGCGGCAAGTGGTCGCTCGCGACGGTCAACGTCGACGTCGTCCCGCGAGTAGCGCAGATGTTCGGCGTCCAGGCGATCCCGACGGTCGTGGCATTGGGCGGGGGACAACCGCTCTCGAGCTTCCAGGGCATGCAGCCGCCCGAGCAGTTGCGCGGATGGATCGACTCGCTGCTGAACGCGACCGCGGGAAAACTCAGCGGCGGAGGCGCCGGTGAGGATCCCGAACAGGTCGATCCCGAACTGGCCCAGGCGCGGGCGCATCTGGATGCCGGCGACTTCGACGCCGCGCGGACCGCGTATCAGGCGATCCTAGACGCCAGGCCGAACGACGCGGAGGCCAAAGGTGCGGTGCGTCAGATCTCGTTCCTGCAGCGCGCATCGGCACATCGTCCCGATGCGGTGGCTGCGGCCGACGCCGCACCCGATGACATCGACGCCGTATTCGCCGCAGCCGACGTGGAAATTCTGCAGCAGGACATCGCGGCCGCGTTCGACCGGCTGATCGCGTTGTTCAAGCGCAAGACCGACGACGACCGCACCAAGGTGCGGACCCGGCTGGTCGAGCTGTTCGACCTTTTCGATCCGGCCGATCCCGAGGTGATCGCGGGCCGGCGCAAACTGGCCAACGCGTTGTACTGAGTCGGCCGTTCGCGCGAAGGGCTACTCCGGGGCCACGGGTTCGAACCACAGCGCTGCCAGCGGCGGCAGCACCATGACCGCTGATGCCGGACGGCCGTGCCACGGCTCGTCGCTCGCCTCGACGACGCCGAAGTTGCCGATGCCCGAACCGTTGTAGATGTCGGCGTCAGAGTTGAGCACTTCCCGCCACGTGCCCGCATGCGGCAGCCCGAGCCGATAGCGGGAGTGCTCGGAACCGGAGAAGTTGAACACGCACGCCAGCATCGAACCGTCGTCGCCGAACCGCATGAAACTCAGCACGTTGTTGGCCGAGTCGTTGGCGTCGATCCACGAATAGCCCTCGGGCTTGGTGTCCTGCGACCACAGCGCACGACGGCTGCGGTAGATGCCGTTCATGTCGTGCACGAACCGCTGAACGCCGGTGGAGAAGCTGTTCTCGTCGAGCTGGTACCAGTCGACACCTCGCTCCTCGGACCACTCGGCGCGCTGACCGATCTCCTGGCCCATGAACAGCAATTGCTTCCCGGGGTGGGCCCATTGGTAGGCCAGCAGGCCGCGCAACCCAGCGGCTCTGGTGTGGTCGTCACCCGGCATGCGGCCCCACAAGGTGCCCTTACCGTGGACCACCTCGTCGTGGCTGATGGGCAGGACGAAGTTCTCACTGAACGCGTACAGCATCGAGAACGTGATCTCGTGGTGGTGGTAGCTGCGGTGGATGGGATCGCGCTTGATGAACTCCAACGTGTCGTTCATCCAGCCCATATTCCACTTCATCGAGAAGCCAAGGCCGCCAAGGTTGGTCGGCCGGGTCACGCCCGGCCATGACGTGGACTCCTCGGCGACGGTGACGACGCCGGGTGCCAGCTTGTGCACCGTGGCGTTCATCTCTTGCAGGAACTGCACCGCTTCGAGGTTCTCGCGGCCACCGTAGACGTTAGGCGTCCAGCCGCCCTCGGGCCGCGAGTAGTCCAGGTAGAGCATCGATGCGACGGCGTCCACGCGCAGGCCGTCGATGTGGTACTCCTGCAGCCAATACAGCGCGTTGGCGACGAGGAAGTTGCGGACTTCCGCGCGGCCGAAGTCGAACACGTAAGTGCCCCAGTCGAGTTGCTCGCCGCGCCGTGGGTCGGAGTGTTCGTACAATGCGGTGCCGTCGAAGCGGCCCAGCGCCCACGCGTCCTTCGGGAAGTGCGCGGGAACCCAATCCATGATCACGCCGATGCCGGCCTGGTGCAGCGTGTCCACGACGTGGCGGAACTCGTCGGGCGTGCCGAGACGTGATGTCGGCGCATAGTACGACGTCACCTGGTAACCCCACGAGCCGCCGAACGGATGCTCCGCGACCGGCATCAACTCAACGTGGGTGAAACCGTTTGTGACCACGTATTCGGTGAGTTCGGTGGCCAATTCGCGATAGCTCAGACCCGGCCGCCAGGACATCAGGTGCACCTCGTAGGTGCTCATCGGTTCGAAGACCGGATTCTCGTTCGCTCGCTTGGCCATCCAGTCCTGGTCTTCCCAGGTGTATTCGCTCCTGGTGACCTTCGACGCCGTCTGCGGCGGAACCTCGGTGGCGAACGCCATCGGGTCGGCGCGGTCACTCACCGAGCCGTCGGCGCCGTGCACGCGGAACTTGTACAGGCCGCCGATCTCGAATCCGGGCCAGAACAGCTCCCACACACCCGTCGAGCCGAGCACGCGCAGCTGTGCTTCGTTGCCGTCCCAATGGTTGAACTCGCCGATCAGGCTGACGCCCTTGGCATTCGGCGCCCACACCGCGAAGGACACACCGTCGACGACGCCGTCGGGCGTCGTGAAACTGCGGGGATGGGCGCCCAGGATCTCCCACAGCCGCTCATGGCGACCCTCGGCGAACAGGTGCAGGTCGATTTCGCCGAGGGTCGGCAGGAACCGATATGCGTCGGCGGTGGTGTGCACCTCGTCGCCCGAGCCGTAGCTGACCTCGAGTCGGTAGTCCGCCAGGTTGGTCATCGGCAGGGCTACCGCGAACAGGCCGCCCTCGACGTGCTCGAACGGATATCGTTGGCCACCCACGAGGGCCGCCACCTCGACGGCGTGCGGTCTGTACGCCCGTAACACCGTGTGATCCCCGTCGTACTCATGTGCGCCCAGAATCGAATGCGGGTCGTGGTGTTCGCCAGCCAGCAGGCGGTTCAGATCAGCCGTGTGCGGCCGCAGATGCGGGCTCGTGCGTTGATTGGTCTGCGTCATTTCGTCACTCCCTACGCAGCAGATTGAGTCGGTGTTCGGCCGGCACCTGGGGCATGTTCAGTACGTGCGACACGGCGTTAACCGGGTCGAGACGCACGTAATTGGCCTGCCCCCATTGAAATTCGTTGCCGGTGATTTCGTCGCGTACCCAGAAGCGGTCGTAGAGTTCCATCCCCAATGCGCTCATATCGAGCCAGAGCGTCGCTTCTTCGGGGCCGAACGGGTTGAGCGTCACCACCACCAGCACCTGATCGCCCGTCACTGGATCGAACTTGCTGTAGGCCAACAACGCGTCGTTGTCGACGTGGTGGAACTTGATGGTGCGCAGCTGGTGCAGCGCGGGATGGACGCGGCGGATCTCGTTGAGCCGCGTCAAAAAGGGCTCGAGTGATTCACCGTCTGCCAGGGCGGCTTCGAAATCGCGGGGCCTCAACTCGTACTTCTCGGAGTTGAGGTACTCCTCGCTACCTTCGCGGACCGGCCGGTGCTCGTACAGCTCGTAGCCCGAGTACACGCCCCAGGTCGAGCTCATCGTGGCGGCGAGCACCGCGCGGATGGCGAACATGCCGGGCCCGCCGTGCTGCAGGCTCTCGTGGAGGATATCCGGCGTGTTCACGAACAGATTGGGGCGCGCGTAGTCGGCGTGCTCGGCGATCTGTTCCCCGAATTCGGTGAGTTCCCACTTCGCCGTGCGCCAAGTGAAGTAGGTGTACGACTGCGTATAGCCGAGTTTGGCCAGACCATAGAGACGCGCGGGCCGGGTGAAGGCCTCGGCAAGGAACAGCACGTCGGGATCTTCACTCTTGACCCGGCCGATCAGCCACGCCCAGAAATCGGGGGGCTTGGTGTGCGGGTTGTCCACCCGAAACACCTTGACTCCGTGCGACACCCAGAACCGGACCACACGCAGTACCTCTTCGTAGATTCCCGCGGGGTCGTCGTCGAAGTTGATCGGGTAGATGTCCTGGTACTTCTTGGGCGGATTCTCGGCATAGGCGATGGTGCCGTCGGGCAGTACGGTGAACCACTCCGGGTGGTCTTTCGCCCACGGGTGATCGGGTGCGCATTGCAGAGCCAGGTCCAGTGCGACCTCCATGCCGTGATCGCGTGTGGCGGAAACGAACTCGTCGAAGTCCTCGATCGTGCCCAGCTTGGGATGGACAGCGTCGTGGCCGCCCTTGTCGCTGCCGATGGCCCACGGTGAGCCCACGTCGCCGGGCGCGGCGGCAACCGAATTGTTGCGGCCCTTGCGATGGACCTTTCCGATCGGGTGAATCGGCGGAAGGTATACCACGTCGAAGCCCATCGCCGCGATGCGGGGAAGGGCCTTGGTCGCCGTCGCGAACGTCCCGTGTACGGGCTTGCCCTTCTTGTCCCACCCGCCGGTCGATCGCGGGAAGAACTCGTACCAGGAACTGAAGCGGGCCAGCGGACGATCCACCCACACGCCGTATGACTCTCCGCGCGTGACCAATTCGCGCAGCGGATACTCACCGAGCAACTCGGTCACCTCGTCGGCCAGCGCCGCGCCTGCCCTGGTGAACGGGTCACCGGGCTTTCGCAACAGCTCCGCCGCCTCGATGATCGGGTCCCGCAGCTTGCGCGGAATGCCCGTGGCAGCCCGTTCGAGCAGCCGCGCCCCCACCAGAAGGTCGTTGGACAGTTCCTCTTCGCCCTGTCCCGCATCCAGCTTCGCGATGACGGCCTTGCGCCAGGTCGTGATCGGATCACTCCACGCCTCAACCCGGAAGGTCCACAGCCCGACGCTGTCGGGGGCGAACTGGCCGTGGAAGACATCCGGCGTAACGCCCAACGCCATCGGCAGGTGATGCCGGGTGATGCGCGCACGCGGATTGACGACCGTCTCGATGGGTACCGGCTCGGCGGCGACCGGGTTCGCACCGGCCGGTCCCTTGACGAGCTGCGGATAGTCCGAACCATGGCATCGGACGACAAGAGTCGCCGCGACGGCGTCATGGCCTTCTCGCCATACGGTCGCGCGCACCGGCACGATCTCACCGACGACCGCCTTTGCCGGGAAACGGCCACCGGATACGACGGGGGCGACGTCATCGATCTCGATCCGACCGACCACTTCCTACCACTCCTTCACGCTGCGTTAACCGAGCTCATCAATCGCCTCGTTGCGCCTATACCCACGGTAGTGCGCTGCCCAACCAGGCGGAGGTGAAGCGGTATGGATACCAGCCTGCAGGACGGCGAAACATCAGTAATGTTGAGTCGCGTGATGGCCCCATGAAAGCTCTGAGAAGGTTCACCGTTCGCGCCCATCTGCCCGATCGCATCGAGGCGCTCGAACGGCTATCGATCAACCTGCGATGGTCATGGGACAAGCCGACCCAGGACTTGTTCGCGACGATCGACCCAGAGCTCTGGCAGCAGGTCGGATGCGATCCGGTCGCGTTGCTGGGACAGGTCAGCCCCAAACGGCTCGACGGGCTCGCCGCCGACGAATCGTTTGTCCGTCGGCTCGATGAACTGGTCGCCGAGCTGGACGATTACCTGTCCCGGCCGCTCTGGTACCAGCAGCAACTCGAGGACGGTGCACAGCTGCCGAACGGCATCGCGTACTTCTCGATGGAGTTCGGCGTCGCCGAGGTGCTGCCCAACTACTCCGGTGGTCTGGGCATTCTGGCGGGCGACCACCTGAAATCCGCCTCCGACCTCGGTCTGCCGCTGATCGCGGTCGGACTGCTCTACCGGTCGGGTTACTTCCGGCAGTCGTTGACCGCCGATGGCTGGCAGCACGAGAGTTACCCGTCGCTGGATCCGCAGGGGCTGCCGCTGCGCCTGCTCACCACTGCCGATGACAACCCAGTGCTGGTCGAAATCGCGATGCCCGAGGGCAACGAACTGCGCGCCCGCGTCTGGATCGCCCAGGTCGGCCGAATTCCGTTGTTGCTGTTGGATTCTGACATTCCGGAGAACGACCACGATCTGCGCGGCGTGACCGACCGGCTGTACGGCGGTGACCAGGAGCACCGGATAAAGCAGGAGATCCTCGCCGGCATCGGCGGTGTCCGCGCGATCCGGGCCTTCATCGAGGTCGAGGGGCTGGCTTCGCCCGAGGTGTTTCACATGAACGAGGGGCACGCCGGGTTCCTTGGTGTCGAGCGCATCCGTGAGCTGATCGATGCCGGGCTGGATTTCGACACCGCCCTGACCGTGGTGCGCTCGTCGACGGTGTTCACCACGCACACGCCCGTTCCCGCTGGAATCGACCGCTTTCCGGTGGAGATGGTCAAGAGGTACTTCGGCAGCCCGCCCGATGAGCGCTCGCGCGAAGAGCACGGATCGAGCGGCCCGTCTGCTGAAAATTCGCGGTTGCTGCCCGGAGTCTCGCTGGACCGCATCATCTGGTTCGGGGCCGAGGACGACCCGTCGAAGTTCAACATGGCGCACATGGGCCTGCGACTGGCCCAGCGGGCCAACGGCGTCTCCCTGCTGCACGGCAAGGTCAGCCGCGGCATGTTCAACGAGTTGTGGCCGGGCTTCGACCCCGGCGAGGTGCCGATCGGCTCGATCACCAACGGTGTGCACGCCCCCACCTGGGCGGCCCCCGAATGGCTTGAGTTGGGCCGCGAACTCATCGGCAACGACGACCTCGGCATGCTGCGCGAGCCCGAGGTGTGGGGCCGGCTGCACGAGGTCGATCCAGGTCACATGTGGTGGATCCGTTCCCAGTTGCGGGCGAAGCTGGTCGAAGACGTTCGTGCGCGGCTGCGGCGATCCTGGCTGGAGCGTGGCGCGTCGGAGGCCGAATTACGCTGGATCGCAACGGCATTCGATCCGGATGTGTTGACCATCGGGTTCGCTCGACGCGTCCCGACATATAAGCGGTTGACCTTGATGCTGCGCGATCCAGAACGGCTGGAGAAGCTGTTGCTCGACAAGGATCGGCCGCTGCAGCTGATCGTCGCAGGCAAGTCGCATCCGGCCGACGACGGCGGAAAAGCGTTGATACAGCAGGTGGTGAAGTTCGCCGACAGGCCAGAAGTCCGACACCGGATCGCGTTCCTGCCCGACTACGACATGTCGATGGCGCGCCAATTGTATTGGGGCTGCGACGTGTGGCTGAACAATCCGCTGCGGCCGCTGGAAGCGTGCGGTACCTCGGGCATGAAGAGCGCACTCAACGGCGGACTGAACCTGTCGATCCGCGATGGTTGGTGGGATGAGTGGTATGACGGCGAAAACGGTTGGGAGATACCGACTGCCGACGGCCTGGCCGACGAAGGTCGGCGCGATGATTTGGAGGCGGCGGCTCTGTACGACCTGATGGAGAAGTCCGTCGCCCCCAAGTTCTACGACCGCAACGAACAGGGCGTGCCCGAACGGTGGGTGGAGATGGTGCGCCACACGTTGATCGCGCTTGGGCCGAAGGTGCTGGCCTCGCGGATGGTGCGCGACTACACAGAGAAGTACTACGCACCAGCCGCCCAATCGCTGCGCAAGACCGTCGAGGCCGGAGCTGACGGTGAACCGTTCGGTGCGGCAAGGGAATTGGCAGACTACCGGGAACGTGCCGCAGAGGCGTGGCCGAAGATCCAGATTACCGACGTCGACAGCTATGGGCTGCCGGACACTCCGGTGCTCGGTTCCGAGTTGACGCTGACCGCCACGGTCGACCTGGCGGATCTGACACCAGACGAGGTGTCCGTGCAGGCGGTACTGGGTCGCGTCGACGCCGGGGACACACTGGTGGGGCCGGTGACCGTGCCGATGCAGCACACCGGCACCGCCGACGGCGGCAACGAGACCTTCACGACGACAACACCGCTGCCGGTCGCGGGGCCGGTGGGTTACACCGTGCGCGTGCTGCCTCACCACCCGCTGTTGGCCGGCGACAACGAACTCGGACTCGTCACGCTCGCGTGACTGCCCTCACGGTCGCGATCGACGGCGGGCCCTATGCGTTGGCTGCCGGTCCCGACGGTGGGATATGGGTGACGCTCGTTCACCGCGGCGCGATCGCACGCGTGTCGTCGGGCGGTGACGTCGAGGTCTTTCCCGTCGCGCCCGCCAGCCGGCCGTCGATCATCACCGCGGGACCGGACGGTGCGCTGTGGTTCACCCGCAACGGCGACGACCGCATCGGGCGCATCAGCACGGCGGGGGAGCTGACCGAGTTCGAGCTGGGTGAGGACAGCGCACCCTACGGGATCACCGTCGGACCCGACCTCGGACTGTGGTTCACGACGATGACGACGGGCGAGGTCCGCCGAATCTCGGTCGACGGCGAGCTTTCTGACCCGCATCCCGTTTCAGGCGCGCCTTCGATGATCGTCGCCGGACCCGACAACGCGCTGTGGTTCACGCTCAACCAGCGCAATGCTGTCGGCCGGCTGGCACTGTCGGGCGACCTGACGGTGCGCGAATTACCCACTGCCGCAGCAGGTCCGGTCGGTATCGCGATGACGCACGACGACTCGATCTGGTTCACCGAAATCCTCGCTGAGCGGCTCGGCCGGATCCCGATGGACGAGGCGATCCAGGAGATCGACCTGCCGGGTAAACCGCACGCCGTGGTCGCTGATCCGGCCGATGGGGTGTGGGTGAGCCTGTGGGGCTCTAGTCAGCTGGCCCGCGTGAGCGCCGACGGCGAGATCATCACCATCGATCTCCCGCCGGGCAGTGAGCCGCACGGCCTGGCGATCGGTCCCGAGGGCGCGCTATGGGTCGCGCTGGAAAGCGGCTTCGTGGTGCGGATGCCTTTTTAGCGACTGTCGATTGCACGCGGATCGAACGATCTCGCCGACACCTGCTCGGCACCTGTCGCTGTCGGGTTAGGGTCCGAGGTCAGTGCGTTTCAATTGCGACGCCTGGGAAAGGGCTCGGCTGTGACGGTTGGGGAGGTGCTGCGACGCAGCATCACGGTATTTGCCATCGGTGGACTGCTGAGTGCGTCGCACGGAATCGCCGCCGCCCAGCCCCAGCCCGGGCCGCAGCCCGTTGTGGTCGACGCGGCGGCGGCCCCGCCGGAAGGCGTGCCGCCACCCCCGCCCGTCGACGAGGGACACGTCGAGTCCACCCCGCCCGCGGTGACCGAAGCGCCCGACGGGTGGACGCTCACACTGTCGGCCAGGGAGGAGACCCAAGCACCCATCCCGCCGCTGACGACGGCGTTGTCGTCGCGGGAGTACGTCGTCGGCGGAACCTTCATGGGCGAATTGAGAGGTCCGGACGAGGAGGAGCCCCCCGGCGGAACCCTGGAGGTCGGCTACGAGATCGGCTGCGGCATCGACATGAGCACGTCGAATGGTGTTTCGCTGACCGGCACGATGGGCTTGAACCCGTCGATCGGGCTGATCGGCATCGACGTCATCTCTCCGGGGATCGACGGCGTCCTGCCCGGACTGGGAGGAAACCTCGGCGCCGGTGTCACAGTCGGACTCAAGCCCGGCCTGATCAACATCATCCCGGTGACGAAGAAGGAGTACACGGGCGCCGACCCATGGGTGATGGTCAGCAAGTTCCGCGTCAAGATCGACGGTTGCGTCGGTGAGTCGTTCATCCGCTCGTATGCGTTCCTCACCAGGTCAACTGAGCAGTCTGAAGCCGTTCTGGCCTGGTACGGCGTGACGAAGAAGATCTAGTCGAACCGCTTGAAGCAGCGCTCCTGATCGCCGAGCACTCCGACGCGGAATGCGTCGATCCGAGAAAAGCCCGACGGCACCGATTCGCCGTTGACATCGCTGGCGGCCAACCCGTTGGTGAGTATCCCCGATACTGCTTCATCGACGTCGCCCGCGGTCAAAGTGATCGTGTTCCCGCCGGCCGTGCTGCTGTCCTTCGACAGCTCGGCGGTCGCGACACCGGTCAAACACGCGGTGCGCAACGCGGCCTGGGCGTTGTCGAGCGTCACGCCACCGTGCTCATGCTGGATGGCCTGCATATACCGGGACATCAGGACCGAATACGCGGTGTTGTCGCCGGTGGCCAGGCTGACGGAGTCGTCGTCGCTGTCCGACTGTGCGCCCATCGCCTCGAGTTCGGGGAGGTCCACGACGATCGTGTTGTTCGCCGGGCAGAACGAGACCGGCGGACTTTGTCGTACGTCGGGACAGTCGGCGGCTTCGAAGCTCAGTTGGGGCGGATTCTTCGGGCTGAACAACGTGTCCAACGCCCCGACGATGTCCTGCACGGACTTTTCGGTGATTGCCAATTCTCCGGTGTGATCCGAGGGCAGCAGCACGGGTAGGTCGCCGCGGCGCTGGCCGATCTCTCGCATGTCAATCGAAGCGCAGGCCTGCACGCCGTCGGTGAATCCGAACTGGAAGGCCGACACCCGTTCGAACGCCGAACCGTGTTCGTTGACGCCGACCTCGGGGTCATCGATGTTCAGCAACGGATCGCGGAAGCCGATGACGGCCGCGAGCACATTGTTCAGGCCTTCTCCGGTCGACAGCGTGAAGCGCGGCGATCTGTCCTCGGCGACCCAGCGCATGTACGCCCCGGCCAGGCAGTCGGCCTGCTGCTCCGCGACGAGCGTCTCGGTGTCGTCATCGGCCATGCCGGACTGGTACTGGATGGCGTGGCCGTACTCGTGCGCGAGCATCATCGTCAGGCCCATGTCCCCGTGGGCCTCCTGCAACGCAGGCAGGAATTCGCCGCGATCCCAGCCGATGGTGTGGTCGTCAAGGCAGTAGCCCGCGTTCACGATTCCGTACGTGCTGTCACCGCAGAAGTCGGTGTCGTCGAAACCGTTTGCGTCCCAAGAGATCAGCTCCGTCACCGGTTTGAAACTGCCATCGGACGATTCGCCATAGCTGGCTTCCCAGAATTCCTCGATATCGCTGATCGCCTGACGGCCGAGTTCGTCCATCTCGCCGTCGTCGGTGCCAAGCACATCCCGAGTCGGATCCGCGGGAACGGGTCGCAGCCCGCTCGTCCCCTCGGTGGCGGGCATACCGGCGACGCTGAAGGGATCGTCGAACACTGAAACCGCGTTGCCCCGCAGTGTCGTGCTGCACGACGTGATGATCAGTGCCGCAGAAATTGCGACTACGGCGCCCGCCAGGTGTCGTGGGGGCATTGACGCCGCCTTTCGGGGTCCGCCGGCGGCCCGGGCGGCCCGCACGTGGAATTAGCCGACAGAATAGTGAAAGGAATCAGCCCGCGCGTAAGCGTTCGAGCGCCCCGCGGACCCTGACCGAGTCGGTGGTTGCCCAGAACGGAGGCAGCGACGCCCGCAGAAACCCGCTGTACCGCGCGGTGGCCATCCGCGAGTCCAGTACCGCGACCACGCCGCGATCGTCGATGCGCCGCAGGAGTCGGCCGGCGCCCTGAGCCAGCAGCAGCGCCGCGTGGCTGGCGGCGACGGCCATGAATCCGTTGCCACCGCGGGAAGCGATCGCGCGCTGGCGTGCCGTCAGCAGCGGGTCGTCGGGCCGGGGGAACGGAATGCGGTCGATGAGCACGAGCGACAGTGACGGCCCGGGAACATCGACGCCCTGCCAGAGCGACAGGGTCCCGAACAGCGACGTCTCCGCGTCGTCGGCGAAGCGTGTCACCAGCGCCGACGTGGTGTCATCACCTTGACACAGCACGGGGGTGTCCAGACGGTCCCGCATGATCTCAGCGGCGGCCTTCGCGGCGCGCATCGACGAGAACAGGCCGAGTGTGCGGCCGCCCGCGGCGGTGATGAGCCCGGCGATCTCGTCGAGCTGTTCGGCCGATCCGGTGCCGTCGCGCCCCGGTGGTGGGAGATGTGCGGCGACGTAGAGGATGCCCGACTTCTCATGCTGGAACGGTGATCCGACGTCGATGCCGCGCCACCGGACCTTGTCGTCGTCACCGGCCAGCCCCCACGCCGACGCCATGGCATCGAACCTGCCGCCGATGGTCAACGTGGCCGAGGTGAGGACGGTCGTCGTGTGCTCGAACAGTCGGGTGCGCAACAGACCTGACACCGACAGCGGGGCCACGCGCAGGACCACTCGCGTGCTGCCGCGGTTCTCCTCTCGATCGAGCCACACGACGTCGGTGCGGTCCGGAATAGCCGGCACGAAGGAGTCCAGGATGCGCGAGGCGGTGTCTCCCATGTCGGTCAGCGCGGTGACCGCCTCGGCGCGCGCGGAGGCGGCTTTCGGGTCGCTCGGACTGGTGTCGATCGCCGATCGAACCCGGTGGGCGGCGTCGCGCAGCGCGGTCAGGTAGGTCGCCATCTCGTCGTCGAGCGTGTCGATCCGTCCCGGCGTGGCGTCGTGGATGACCGACGACAGCGTGGCGGTGGCGGCCTCCAACCGTTGCGCCAATTCCTGATCGACCAGCCGAGAAGAACGTCGATTCGCGACCGCCATCGACGTCGCCGAGAGTTCACCGGCGGCCACCGCGGTGACGCGGTCGACGAGTTCGTGTGCTTCGTCGACCACGAGCAGTTGGTGTTCGGGGAGCACGGCCGCATCCGATACGGCGTCAATGGCCAACAGTGCGTGGTTGGTGACGACGACATCGGCATGGCCGGCCTTGTCGCGGGCTTTCTCAGCAAAACAGTCGGTGCCGAACGGGCAGCGGGATACCCCGATGCACTCGCGCGCCGAGACGCTGACCTGTGACCACGACCGGTCGGGCACTCCCGGGGTCAGCTCGTCGCGATCACCTGTCTCGGTATCCGAGGACCACGCGACCAGCCGTTGCACATCGCGGCCGAGGGCTGACGCCGCAACCGGCTCGAACAGCTTGTCCTGTGGCTGTTCATCCGGCTCGGTCATCGATCCGTTGTGAATCTTGTTGAGACACAGGTAGTTTCCCCGGCCCTTCAGCAATGCGAACTCGGGGCTGCGCGGCAGCGCGCCGGTCAACGATTCGGCAAGCCGTGGCAGATCCCGATCGACCAGCTGGCGCTGCAGCGCGATGGTCGCCGTCGATATGACGACCGGCTCGTCGGTGGCGACCGCGCGCGCGATCGCGGGAACCAGGTACGCGAGGGATTTCCCGGTACCGGTGCCGGCCTGGACGGCGAGGTGTTCGCCGCTTTCGAAGGCATGCGCCACCGCCTCGGCCATCTCGATCTGGCCGGGGCGTTCTGCACCGCCGAGTGCGGCGACCGCCGTTGCCAGCAGTTCGGTGACGTTTCCGGTCTCGCCCGTGACAACTCCTAGTGACTCGCGGGAGAGATTATGCGGGTGGGGATGGCGGGTTCGCCGCGGGAGAGTTTCAGGCCGGCCCAGGGCAAGCTCAGCAGACCCGCCTTGACGCGTTCGCGCGCGGCGGAGAGATCGAATTCGGCCGTCGGTTCGCCCTTACGCATGATGTCGACCGTGAGGTCGCGTCCCGACTCGCCCTGGGGTCGCCGACCGTAGGGGTACACGACCTCCTCGAGGATCGTTCCAGTGTCCTTGCATGTCCGCATCGCCTGCTTGCGGCCGCCGTGAGATTCCTTGTGGCTGCTCCGTTTCTCCACGGGCAGACCGTCTACCTCGACCAGCTTGTAGACCATGCCGGCGGTCGGCGCACCCGACCCGGTCACCACCGATGTGCCCACACCGTAGATGTCGACGGGCTCGACGCGTAGTGCGGCGATGGCGTACTCGTCCAGGTCACCGGACACCACGATGCGGGTGTTGCGGGCGCCGAGGCCGTCGAGCTGTGCCCGCACCTGCCGGGCGAGCACGCCGAGATCGCCCGAGTCGATGCGGACCGCGCCGAGCTCCGGGCCCGCCACCTCGACGGCATTGGCCACCCCCTGCGTGATGTCGTAGGTGTCGACGAGCAATGTGGTGCCGACGCCGAGGGCTTCGATCTGAGCCTTGAACGCCGCCCTCTCGTCCGGACCGTTGCGATCGGTGTGCAGCAGCGTGAATGCGTGCGCACTCGTGCCCAGTGCCGGCACACCGTAGGTGCGCTGCGCCTCCAGGTTCGATGTGCCGGTGAAACCGGCGATATAGGCGGCGCGCGCAGCGGCGACCGCTGCCAGCTCGTGGGTACGCCGCGAACCCATCTCGATCATCGTTCGGCCGTCGGCGGCGCTGACCATGCGGGCTGCGGCCGAGGCGATCGCGGTGTCGTGGTTCAGGATCGACAACGCGAGGGTCTCCAGCACGACACACTCGCCGAACGTGCCGTGCACGCTCAATACCGGGGATCCCGGGAAGTAGAGCTCACCCTCACAGTAGCCGTCGATGTCGCCGCGGAACCGGTAGTCGGCGAGGAACGCCAGCGTCTCGCGATCGCAGAAATCCGAAAGCGCCGTCAACACGGATTCGTCGAACGTGAACTGTGCCAACGCTTCCACGAATCGGGCCGTTCCGGCGACCACGCCGTAGCGGCGCCCTTCGGGAAGCCTGCGGGCGAACACCTCGAACGTCGTCCGGCGGTCTGCGGTCCCGTCGCGAAGGGCGGCGGCGAGCATCGTCAGCTCGTACTTGTCAGTGAGTAACGCCGTAGAACCCGGGACCACACCGCAACCGTATCGGCTGAGCGGCCGCTGGCCTCGACTTGATCTCCTCGAGCACGCGTGTTGCGGCCCCCGCGGGGCGATCAGCACGATCCGGCGGACGTATGACCCGACTGTCTCGCTATCCTTGTCCACATGGTTACGCCGGCGAAGGCCCGACCGGGAACTCGCGAGGAACGGGACGTCGCCACTCTGGATGCGACGGATAGCCCGTGGGTGACCCTGGTCTGGGACGACCCGGTCAATCTGATGACATACGTGACGTACGTCTTCCAGAAGCTCTTCGGCTACAGCGAGCCGCACGCGACCAAACTCATGATGCAGGTGCACACCGAGGGTAAGGCCGTGGTGTCGGCAGGCAGCCGGGAGTCGATGGAGGTCGACGTGTCCAAGCTGCACGCCGCGGGCCTGTGGGCGACCCTGCAGCAGGACCGCTGATCCGACTGTGCGCAAATGGAAACGGGTCGACACCGCCGACGGCCCGCGCTTCCGATCGGCCCTGGCCGCTCACGAGGTATCGCTGCTGCAGAACCTCGCGACGTCCATGGTCGGAATGCTCAACGACCGCGAATCATCTTCTCCCGCTGATGAACTCCAAGAGATAACCGGGATGCGCACCGGTCACTCGTCGCCTCCGCAGGATGAGACGATGAAGCGGCTGCTACCGGACTTTTTCCGCCCGCAAACCGACCATCCCGCGGGTTCCGGTCCCGCCGAGAGCCTCAACAGTGCGCTGCGCAGCCTGCACGAACCGGCGATCATCGAGGCCAAACGTGAAGCGGCACAACGATTGTTGGACACCCTCCCACAACACGGCGGCAAGTTCGAACTCAGCGAAGATGACGCGCACGCCTGGGCGGCCGCCGTCAACGACATGCGGCTCGCACTTGGCACCATGCTCGGCGTAGCGCAGGATGCCCCTGCCGAACTGCCGCCTGAACATCCGATGGCGGGACATCTCGACGTGTATCAGTGGCTGACGGTGCTGCAGGAGTATCTGGTGGTCGGAATCATGGGCAGGTCGTGACCATGGGTGCGATCACGGATGTTGCCGGAATCCGCGTCGGCCATCACCACCGGATCGATTCCGATGCGGACCTCGGTTCGGGGTGGGCCACCGGAACAACCGTCGTTCTGACACCACCGGGGACCATCGGCGCCGTCGACTGCCGCGGTGGTGCACCCGGCACCCGCGAGACCGACCTGCTCGACCCCATCAACTCGGTGCGTCACGTCGACGCCGTCGTGCTCAGTGGTGGCAGCGCGTTCGGCTTGGCTGCGGCGCACGGGGTGATGGAGTGGCTAGAGGGGCAGGATCGCGGGGTGGCGATCGAGGGCGGCGTCGTACCCATCGTTCCGTCCGCGGTGATTTTTGATCTTCCGGTCGGCGGCTGGAAGTGCCGGCCGGACGCCGAGTTCGGTCGCGCCGCTGCCGAGAGCGCGGGTACCGACGTGGCCATCGGCACCGTCGGCGCCGGCGTAGGGGCACGCGTCGGGGTGCTCAAAGGTGGTGTCGGCACCGCGTCGGTGACGCTCGAGTCCGGCGCGACGGTAGGAGCGATCGTGGTCGTCAACGCCGCCGGTGACGCCGTGGATCCCGCGACCGGGCTGCCGTGGCTCGCCGACCAGATCGAGGAGTTCGGTCTGGTGTCCCCGCCGACTGATCAGATCGCGGCATACGCCGACCGCCACACCGAGCTCAGCCCGCTCAACACCACCATCGCCGTCGTCGCGACCGATGCGGTCCTCAGCAAGGCGGGGTGCCGCCGGATGGCCGTCGCCGCCCAAGACGGCCTGGCTCGCACCATCCGGCCGTGTCACACCCCGCTCGATGGAGATACGGTGTTTGCGCTGGCCACCGGAGCCATCGAGGTACCGCCCGATCCGGCGACACCTGCGTCGATGTCGCCGGAGGTGCCCCTGATCACCGCGCTCGGGGCGGCCGCGGCGGACTGCTTGGCCCGCGCGGTGCTGGTCGGCGTGCTGGCGGCCGAGTCGGTCGCCGGAATACCGACGTACCGGGACATGTTGCCCGGAGCGTTCGAATAAGCGGACGCGGGTCAGCAGTCGGCCGCGGTTAGCAGGGAGGAGTGAACGTGCTGGTGATCCGAGCGGATCTGGTCGACGCCATGGTCGCCCACGCCCGCGCTGACCACCCCGACGAAGCCTGCGGAGTGATCGCGGGACCGGAGGGATCCGATCGCCCGGAGCGGTTCATCGCGATGACCAACGCGGAGCGTTCGCCGACCTTCTACCGGTTCGACTCCGGCGAGCAGCTCAAGGTGTGGCGAGCCCTAGAAGACGCAGGCGAGGCCCCGATAATCATCTACCACTCGCATACCGCCACCGAGGCGTACCCGAGCCGCACCGACATCTCCTATGCGTCCGAACCGGACGCCCACTACGTCCTGGTGTCGACACGCGACCCCGATGAGCACGAGCTGCGCAGCTACCGCATCCTCGACGGCGTCGTCACCGAGGAACCCGTCAAGATCGTCGAGCAGTACTAGAACTTTGAAAGGAGTGACCGGCCCATGTCTGTCACCGTGTCGATCCCGACCATCCTGCGCTCCCACACCGGCGGCGAGAAGCGCGTCGCCGCGGACGGCGCAACCCTGAGCGCGGTGATCGGCGATCTCGAAGCGAACTACTCGGGCATCTCCGATCGCCTGATGGACAGTGCCAATCCTGGCAAGCTGAACCGGTTCGTCAACATCTACGTCAACGACGAGGACGTGCGGTTCTCCGGAGGGCTGGACACCGCCATCTCCGACGGCGACTCGGTGACGATCCTGCCCGCCGTCGCAGGTGGCTGAGTGACCCGATACGACTCCCTGATCCAGGCGCTGGGTAACACGCCGCTGGTGGGCCTGCAGCGGTTGTCGCCCCGCTGGAGCGACGAGGACGGCGCTCCGCACGTGCGCTTGTGGGCCAAGCTCGAGGACCGCAACCCGACCGGCTCCATCAAGGACCGGCCCGCGCTACGAATGATCGAGGATGCCGAGCGGCGGGGTGAATTACAGCCCGGCGCAACGATTCTCGAGCCGACCAGCGGCAACACCGGCATATCGCTCGCGATGGCGGCGCTGCTCAAGGGCTACCAGATGATCTGCGTGATGCCCGAGAACACGTCGATCGAACGACGGCAGCTGCTGGAGCTCTATGGAGCGCGCATCATCTACTCCCCGGCCGAGGGCGGGTCGAACACCGCGGTCGCGCACGCGAAAGAGCTTGCGCTGCAGAATCCTTCGTGGACCATGCTGTATCAATACGGCAACGTTTCAAACTCCCTTGCGCATTACGAGGGCACCGGCCCCGAACTGCTGGCGGACCTGCCGGAGATCACGCACTTCGTGGCGGGCCTCGGGACCACCGGCACATTGATGGGCACCGGGCGATTTCTGCGCGAGCAGAAGCCCGACGTGCAGATAGTGGCCGCCGAGCCGCGCTACGGCGAGGGTGTGTACGCCCTGCGCAACATCGACGAGGGGTTCATCCCCGAGCTGTACGCCGCTGAGGTGCTGACCACCCGGTTCTCCGTGGGTTCCTACGACGCGGTCAAGCGCACCCGTGAGCTCGTCCAGGTGGAAGGCATCTTCGCCGGCATCTCCACCGGTGCCGTGCTGCACGCCGCGCTTGGCATGGCGGCCAAGGCGCTCAAAGCGGGGGAACAGGCCGACATCGCGTTCGTCGTCGCCGACGCCGGTTGGAAGTATCTGTCGACCGGTGCGTACGCCGGTAGCCTGGATGACGCGGAGGACGCGTTGGAAGGGCAGTTATGGGCTTGACAGGTTCCGGATACCAGGGGCTGCCGGGGACGCCGGCGGAGCCGAAGAAGCGGCCGGCATGGATTGTCGGCGGCCTGACCATCGTCAGCTTCGTCGTGCTGCTGTGGGTCATCGAGTTGTGGGACTCGTTGACCAACCACCGCCTGGACAACAACGGCATTCGGCCACTGGAAAGCGACGGGCTGTGGGGGATCATCTGGGCGCCGTTGCTGCACTCGGACTGGAATCACCTGATCGCCAACACCGTGCCGGCGCTCATCCTCGGCTTCCTGATGACGCTCGCGGGGTTGTCGCGGTTCATCTTCGCTACGGCCATCGTCTGGATTCTCGGCGGCCTCGGCACGTGGTTGCTCGGCAACATCGGTGCGCACTGCCCGTACGTCGGCGTGCGCTGCGAGACCAACCACATCGGCGCGTCGGGGCTGATCTTCGGCTGGCTGGCCTTCCTGATCGTATTCGGATTCTTCACGCGCAAGATGTGGGAAATCGTCGTCGGCGTCGTGGTCCTGTTGGTCTACGGCAGCGTCCTGTTCGGGGTCCTGCCCGGCACCCCCGGCGTTTCGTGGCAGGGCCACCTGTGCGGTGCGATCGCCGGCGTCGTCGCGGCGTACCTGCTGTCCGGACCTGAACGCAAGGCGCGTGAACGTCGCAAGGTCACCGCGAAGAACCCGTACAACCTGACGTCGTGAGTTCTGCAACTGCGCCCGTCGGGATCTTCGACTCCGGGGTCGGCGGGTTGACGGTCGCCCGCGCGATCATCGACCAGCTACCGGATGAAGACATCATCTACGTCGGGGACACCGCCAACGGCCCCTACGGTCCGCTCACCATTCCAGAGATCCGCGGGCATGCGCTGGCGATCGGCGACGATCTGGTGTCCCGCGGTGTCAAAGCGCTTGTGATCGCGTGCAATACGGCGTCGTCGGCATGCCTGCGCGACGCCAGGGAGCGCTACGCGCCGGTGCCCGTGGTCGAGGTGATCCTGCCCGCCGTCCGGCGTGCCGTGGCCGCCACCCGCAACGGCCGCATCGGCGTCATCGGCACCGAGGCAACCATCGCGTCGGGGGCCTACCACGACGCGTTCGCGGCGGCGCGCGACACCGAGGTGATCGGGGTGGCATGCCCCCGGTTCGTCGACTTCGTCGAGCGGGGAGTGACAAGTGGACGCCAGGTGCTCGGCCTTGCGGAGGCGTATCTCGAGCCCCTCCAGCGCGCTGAGGTGGACACGCTGGTGCTGGGGTGCACGCATTACCCGATGCTGTCGGGTCTGATCCAACTCGCGATGGGCGACCAGGTGACACTGGTGTCCAGCGCCGAGGAGACGGCCAAGGACTTGCTGCGCGTACTCAGCCAATCAGATTTGCTGCATCCGCATCCGGGCGACGCGGGGCCCGCGGCTCGACGTCGTTTCGAGGCGACCGGCGATCCTGAGGCGTTCACCACACTCGCGGGTCGGTTCCTCGGTCCGACAATCGACGGTGTTCGCCCTGTTCAGCACACTGTCAAAGTCCAAAAATGAATTCGGTCACGCAAACCAGCGATGTTTTCGTCTTGCGGATGGTGGGCATGGCAAGCTAGTGAGTGTGCGAATCACCGTACTCGGTTGCTCCGGCAGTGTTGTCGGGCCTGATTCGCCAGCGTCCGGCTACCTGGTCACTGCTCCGGACACCCCACCGCTAGTCCTTGATTTCGGTGGCGGCGTGCTCGGTGCACTGCAGCGGTACGCCGATCCGAACTCCGTATACGTACTCCTCTCGCATCTGCACGCGGACCATTGTCTTGACCTGCCGGGCCTGTTCGTATGGCGGCGCTATCACCCGTCCCCGGCGCAGGAGCGCGGCGTGATGTACGGGCCGGCCAATACCTGGGCTCGGCTGGGCGCCGCGTCCTCGCCCGAGGGCGGGGAGATCGATGATTTCTCGGACATCTTCGACATCCGGCACTGGGTGGACAACCGCGCGGTAGACCTCGGGACGCTGAACGTCGTGCCCCGCCTCGTCTGCCATCCCACCGAGTCTTACGGCTTCCGGATCACCGACCCGGCGGGTGCCACGTTGGTCTATAGCGGTGACACCGGCTACTGCGATGCACTGAATCGACCTCGCCCGGGGAGCCGACGTGTTTCTGTGCGAAGCGTCGTGGACGCATTCCCCGGAGCGGCCTCCCAGGCTGCACCTGTCGGGAACAGAAGCCGGCCGGGCCGCGGCCAATGCGGGCGTCGGCGAACTGCTGCTGACGCACATCCCGCCCTGGACGTCCCGTGAGGATGTCATCAGCGAGGCCAAGGCCGAGTTCGACGGTCCGGTGCACGCCGTGGTGTGCGGCGAGTCATTCGAGATCGCCAAGTCCTGAGCTTCAGTACCCGGGTCGCCGGGTCGGCTGGCGCGTCGGGCCCACCCGATAGGGTTGGCCCGTGTCCAGACGAGAAGATGGTCGGCTTGACGACGAGCTGCGACCGGTCCGCATCACCCGCGGCTTCACCACTCACCCCGCCGGTTCGGTACTCGTGGAGTTCGGCGAGACCCGGGTCATGTGCACCGCGAGCGTCACCGAAGGTGTGCCACGCTGGCGTAAGGGTTCGGGACAGGGCTGGCTGACCGCCGAGTACGCGATGCTGCCCGCCGCCACCCACGACCGTTCCGACCGTGAGTCGGTCAAGGGCCGCGTCGGTGGCCGTACGCAGGAGATCAGCCGGCTCGTCGGGCGGTCGCTGCGCGCGTGCATCGACCTGGGTGCGCTCGGTGAGAACACCGTCGCGATCGACTGCGATGTGCTGCAGGCCGACGGCGGCACCCGCACCGCGGCGATCACCGGGGCGTACGTCGCGCTGGCCGATGCGGTGACGTACCTGGGCGCGGGGGGCAAGCTGTCGGATCCGCGGCCGCTGTCGTGTGCGATCGCGGCGGTCAGTGTCGGTGTGGTCGACGGCCGCGTCCGCGTCGACCTGCCGTACACGGAGGACTCGCGCGCCGAGGTGGACATGAACGTCGTCGCCACCGACACCGGAACGCTCGTGGAGATCCAGGGCACCGGCGAGGGCGCGACGTTCCCGCGCTCGACGCTGGACAAGATGCTGGACGCCGCGATGGCGGCCTGTGAGCAGATCTTCGTGATCCAGCGCGAGGCACTCGAGTTGCCCTATCCCGGAGAGCTGCCCGAGTCGGCCGAGCCTGCGAAGAAAGCATTCGGCAGCTGACCGGACGTAGAACGAGTAAGCACCCCCGGCTTATGTGAGCCGAGGGTGCTTCTCCGCGTCGATTACTTCGAGTTGCTGGCAGCCTTCTGGCGCGTTTCCTGTGCCTCGGCCTTGGCGCGAGCGGCCTCGGCTTCGGCCTCTGCACGCGCTGCATCGAGCTGGTGCGAGGCCTTCTCGACCTGGGCGCGACCCTCTTCCTGAAGCTCGCTGCGGCTCAAGATCAGCCCGATGACCTGCTTCGTGAACCCGATTGCGCCCGAAACGATGCCGCGCACAGCCTCGATGGGTCCGCTGTTGTTCTCAGCCATTTGGTTTCCTTCGCTCATAGACGACCCGACGGTGTTATCGGTGTCGTGACGAGGTAGCGGTACCCCTTGTGCTAGCTGTTGCAAGCACACTGTTAGCGGTCTCACAACGGCGGGACGGCGTCTACCGTGGTCTGGTGTTTTGGAGCAACGATTGACCGATCTACTTGTCGCCAGCCGTAATCGCAAGAAGCTGGCGGAGCTGCACCGCGTCCTCGACGCGGCGGGGGTTTCCGGTTTGACGCTGCTGTCCCTGGAGGATGTCGACCCGTTCGACGAAGCTCCGGAGACGGGCGCGACGTTCGAGGAGAACGCGTTGGCCAAGGCGCGCGACGCGTTTCGAGCAACAGGGTTGCCTTCGGTGGCCGACGACTCGGGCCTCGAGGTCGCGGCACTGAACGGAATGCCGGGAGTGCTGTCCGCGCGGTGGTCGGGCCGACACAGCGACGACCCCGCCAACACCGCGCTGCTGTTGGGGCAGCTGGGGGATGTGCCGGACGGGCGGCGCGGGGCCGCATTCGTATCGGCGTGCGCATTGGTTTACGGAGCGGGCGACGCCCGCAAAGAAATCGTGGTGCGCGGTGAGTGGCCGGGCAGCATCGTGCGAGAACCACGCGGTGACGGCGGATTCGGCTACGACCCGGTGTTCCTGCCGTCGGGATCCACGCGCACGGCAGCGGAGCTCAGCCCCGCCGAGAAGGATGCCGAGTCGCATCGCGGTCGGGCCCTGGCGCTACTGGTGCCCGCGCTACGGGAGTTGGCCGGCTAGCCGCACGCAAATTTTGTATAGCCAGCCTAATCGGTAGCATCCCGGAGATGCGCCGCCTCACTACGCCGGACGTCGGGCGCACTCGTCATCCCGCCGTAGTGGTCGCTGTGCTGGCGACAACCGGCACCTGCATGTCGTTGATGCAGACGTTGGTGATCCCGCTGATTCCCGAGCTGCCGAAGCTGCTCAACACCAACGCGTCCAATGCGTCGTGGGTGATCACGGCGACGCTGCTCGTCGCGGCCGTGGCGACACCGGTGGTCGGCAGGCTCGGCGACATGTACGGCCCCAAACGCCTGCTGATCGCCTGCGCGATCCTGATGACCCTCGGCTCACTGATCGCGGCGTCGACGAGCGCGTGGGTGCCGGTGGTCATCGGCCGCGCACTGCAGGGCTTCGGTGTACCCATCGTCCCGCTCGGAATCAGTGTGCTGCGGACGTGCGTACCCGCCCACCGCGTCGGCACCGCAATGGGATTGATGAGCGCATCGCTCGGCGTGGGTGGGGCACTCGGATTGCCATTGGCGGCGATCATCGCCGATCACTTCGACTGGCACGCGGTGTTCTGGTTCGCGGCGATCTTGGGTGCGATGTCCGGAGTTCTGTTCGCGGTGCTGGTGCCGCGAATTCCGGCGGCGGCGTCGTCCGACCGACTCGATCCGCTCGGCGCGCTTGGCCTTGCGGCCGGTCTGGTGACGCTGTTGCTCGGAATATCCAAAGGCGGCAGCTGGGGCTGGGGTAGCGCGACCACGCTGGCAATGTTCGCCGCAGCGATCGCCATCTTCGCGATGTTCGGGTGGTGGCAGCTGCGCATCGACTCGCCGATGGTCGACATGCGGACGACGGTCAAGCGGCCGGTGCTGATGACGAATGTCGCTTCGGTGGCAGTAGGTTTCGCGATGTTCGCGCTCGCGCTGATCGGCCCCCAGGTCCTCGAGTTGCCCGTCGCCACCGGCTACGGGCTGGGGCTCTCGATGGTCGAAGCGGGGCTGTGGCTGGCGCCGGGTGGCCTGGCCATGATGGTGGCCTCGCCGGTCGCGTCCAGGATCGCCGCTGCCCGAGGGCCGAGGTTCACGCTGACGCTCGGCTGCGCGATCATCGCGGCCTCGTACCTGGCGGGTTTCGTGTTGCTCGGCGGTGCATGGCAACTGTGCATGTTCAACGTTTTGGTCAGTGTCGGCGTGGGGTTCGCGTACTCGTCGCTGCCCGCACTGATCAACGCCGCGGTGCCGATGTCGGAGACGGCCGCAGCGAACGGCATCAATGCGCTGGCACGCGCGCTGGGAACGTCGATCTCCAGCGCCGTGGTCGGTGCGGTCCTGACGGGATTGACGATTTCCATTGCGGGTCAGGAGTTTCCGTCGTTGACGGCGTTTCGGATCAGTCTGCTGATCGCAGCGGGAATGGCGATACTCGCGGGCGTCCTCGCAGCGTTGATCCCGGTGACCGATGCCGATCAGGATCGCGTGCCTGCAGAAGTGGGCGCATCGACGAGGTAGCCGTCGATGAAGTCGTGCAGTGCGGGCGCGAGCGCCTCGACGCCGGAGTCATTGAGCTTGGCGAGCAGGATGATGCCCTGGTACTGCGCCAGCAGTGCGTGCGCGAGCCGGTCGGGGTCGGTGCCGTCGCGCAGTACGCCCGCATCGGCCGCGTCGTGGCACGCCCTGGCGAGATGGCGCTCCATCGCACCCAGCACGCCGGCAAGATGCGTTCTCAGATCGTCGTCGGTGGTCGATAGTTCGGCGGCGAAGTTCCCGAACGGGCAGCCGACTGCCCGCCCGAACTGAGCTTCGAGCGCGGCCTGAATACGGCCGATCGCGTCGGGGATCGCATGCAATCGCTGCGCCGGCGTCGCGGCAGGTGAGCCGGACAACCGTCGCGCGAAGACCTCGGCATGCAGGTCGATCACCGCCTTCGCGAGCTCGGACTTCGACGAGAAGTAGTGGTAGAAGCTGCCCTTGCGGACGTCGGCGGCCTGGCACAGTTCGTCGACACCGACGGCCTGGTAGCTGCGTTCGAGAAACAGCCGTGCGGCCGTCGTGACGATCCGCTCGCGCGCATCCGACGTACGTGGCATGCGCCGATTCTACATAGTTGACCGGTCGGTCAACTCAGGTCTACGTTGTGTGCATGACTGAGGTCTTCCGGACGCCGGACGAACGCTTTGAGAATCTGCCGGGCTACGACTTCGCGCCCAACTACGTCGATGCCGACGGCCTGCGCATGCACTACGTCGACGAGGGGCCGCGCGGCGGCAGGCCGATCGTATGCTTTCACGGGGAGCCGAGTTGGGCGTACCTCTATCGCAAGATGGTCGGTCCTCTGGTGGAGGCCGGCCACCGCGTGGTCGTGCCGGACTACGCGGGTTTCGGACGTTCGGACAAGCCGACCGATCGCGGTTGGTACACCTACGACCGCCACACGGAGTTGACGTCGCGCGTGCTCGCGGGTCTGGATCTCAGCGACGCGATTGTGGTGGTGCAGGACTGGGGTGGGGCGATCGGACTGCGGTGGGCCGTGGAGAACGCCGATCGTGTTGGTGCGCTGGCGATCTTCAACACCGGGCTGTTCACGGGGCGCGTCTCCAAGGGGTTCATGGCGTGGCGCGACTTTGCCGAGAAGAACCCGGACCTGCCGGTCGGCTTCGTGATCCAGGGCGCTACGGCGACGGATCTTCCCGAGGATGTCGTCGCTGCTTACGATGCACCGTTCCCGACGGTTGAGTCGAAGGCCGGCGCGGCGCAGTTCCCGCTGTTGGTGCCGCTCACCGAAGATGCGCCGGGAGCACAGGTGATGAGTGCGGTCGCCGATGAGCTGTCGAGGTGGCAGAAGCCGGCGTTGGTGGCGTTCTCCGATCAGGATCCGATCTTCCCGTATCCGAAAGCGGGACAGGCGTTTTGCGATCTGATTCCCGGCGCTACGGAGCAGGTGAGGATCGAGGGCGCGTCACACTTCCTGCAGGAGGATCGTGGTGAGCGACTAGCGGAAGAGGTGCTCAAGCACCTGACGTGACGGCTACAGGCCGTGCTTCTGCTTGATCTCCCTGGTTTGAATCTGCTCGACGATGATGCCGACCAGTGGAATGGTGCCCGCCAGCAGGATGCCGATGGTCTTTGCGATCGGCCAGCGCACCTTGACGGCGAGGTTGGCGGTGAAGAGCAGGTACACGAAGTACACCCAGCCGTGGACGACCGCGATCCAGTTCAGGCCCTCCACGCCGAAGCCGTACTTCATCACCATCTCGTAGCAGAGGGCGATGAGCCAGATGCCGGTGATCCAGGCCGTGACGCGGTAGCCCATCAGCGCCTTGCGGATGCTTTCAACGGGGGTGCCGGTGGTCTCCGTCATGTCGTCGGTCGTTCCTTGTCTTCCTTGGCGAGTTCGGCGAGGTACGCGTTGTACTCGCCCAACACGGGGTCGTCGTCGGCGGGTCGGGTCGCGGTGTTGGGTCGTTCGGGCAGCAGGCCCGCGGGTATCTCGGTGATCTCATCGTGCCGCTTCGGCTCCGGCGGCGCTTCCTCGTAGCGCACGAATTTGTAGTACGCGTAGACGACGAAGCCGGCGAACAGCGGCCACTGCAGGGCGTAGCCGAGGTTGACGAAGGTGCCCGATGCGGATTCGAAGCGGGTCCACTGCCACCAGGCCAGGGCGAGGCAGCCGGTGGCGCCGAGCACCGCTAAGGCGATGAGCGCCGGCCTGCTACGCCGCGTAGTGGACACCTTCCAACGGTACCGCGCGGGTCTTCGGGCCTATGAACTCGTCCAACCGGGCGGTATCGGCCTTTCGGTAGATCGACACGATGTACTTGGTCGACCGCGTCCAGTGGACGCCGAGCTCGTCGAGTGCGGCGGTGAACAACCCGATGATGTCTTCGGATCGGTTCGAGAAGTGGTATCGCACGCTGGCGACGCCGCGGTCATTCGCGACGACGCGGCAGCCGTCGCTGTGAATGAGCCCGAGGACGAACTCTTCGGTGGCCTGGTCGACGAGAGCCTGCTGCCAGGGCTCGAGGGCGATGCACCGTTTGTGTTTCCTGCCGGGACCATGTTGGGGTAACAGGCACGGCCAGTGTTTGGAGTACAGGGATACCTCAACGCACCCTTTCAAACTTTGCATCGCCGCGCGCTGGCCTTGCATCAGCATGTCGATGGCGTGGCGACACCGAGCGATGATTTCGGGATACTTCTTGTCCAATACGATTCGCAGTCTCCACACGCGACGGTCGCGCGAGAGGCACCCGTCGCCGAGATATAGGCCTAGCAGGTAACTGTATGGAGCGGCGGCCAGCGCGGCGAAGTTGTGCGCACTACCGCAAGGTGATCCGCTGTCGAGCCTCGAGCGGCGCTGTGGACGGCGCCTCCAATCTTGGATAGTTGGTCGCGGGATGCCGAGCCGGCGCGCGATCTCGCAGTCGTTAACACCCGCTGCCATGAGACGCCGTGCCGCATTGAACTCTTCGGCAGATCGCATTACCTGCCCCTTTCGTCGGACTTGCCATCAATCTAGGCACGACATCCGACAAGTCCGCTGATACGGATTCGGTACGATCAACCACACTGCGGGCGTGGCGAAATTGGCGATACGCGCGGGCTTTAGGTGCCCGTGTTCGAAAGAACGTGTGGGTTCGAGTCCCACCGCCCGCACTCTTTCGCTCAGATCTCCGGTGTCCGGTGCGCCCAGGGCTGCGCCTGCTCGAGCTGACACGCGACGCGAATCAGGACATCCTCGCGTCCGTACGCCGCAACCAGCTGCACGCCGATCGGCAGACCCTCGTCCGACCACTCCAGCGGCAGGCTGATCGCCGGCTGGCCGCTGGTGTTGAACGGGGGAGTGAACGGTACGAACTCGCCCGCGCGCCGCATCGGTGCCATCGGGTTGTCGTGATCGTTGACGATCGTGCCGAGCTTCAGCGGCAGTTCGGCAACCGTCGGCGTGAGCAGCAGATCCCAGCCCTCATGCCACTACGACTGCATTGCGCGGCGGAACTGGGAGACGCCAGCGAGGGCTAGCGCGTAATCAATGGCGCCGAAGTGCTTCGCGAAATCGGCTTGGGCCCGGTTCATCGGCTCCAGCTCGTGGTCTTCGAGCGGACGGCCGAGCAGTCCTTCGAACCGCAGCCGCGACATGCCCATATTCGTGCTCCACATCGCGCCGAACTTCGAGCCGAGGGTCTCGTCCTCCAACGCCTTCGGCCACGCCGCCTCGACATGGTGACCCAACGATTCGAGCAGCCGACCGACGGCCTGCGTCGCGGCGGTGACTTCGGCATCGACCCGCCCGCCCTGCGCGTGGTGATCGAGGATGCCGATCCGCAGCCGGCCCGGATCTGTGCCCAGCTCCTCGGCGTAAGCACGCGCGGGCGCCGGCGCGATCACGGTGTCGCCGACACCAGGACCGCGCGTCGCGTCAAGCAGGGCGGCGGTGTCGCGCACGGTGCGGCTGACGCAGTGCTCGACCGCCAAGCCGCTCTCGTCACGGACCGGGCCGAGCGTGATCCGACCCTGACTCGGCTTGAGCCCGACCAGCCCGCAGCACGATGCTGGGATGCGAATCGACCCGCCGCCGTCACTGGCATGCGCGAACGGCACCATGCCCGACGCCACCGCCGCGGCCGCGCCCCCGCTCGACCCACCGGGCGTGCGCGTCGTATCCCACGGGTTGTGCGTCGCACCCCAGGCGACCGGCTCGGTGGTCGGCACACTGCCCAGCTCCGGGCTGTTCGTGCGGCCCGCGATCACCAGCCCCGCTGCGCGGTAGCGGCTGACGAGCGTCGCGTCCGCGTCGGCGCTGACGTGCGCCTCTTTCAACGCGACGTTGCCGTTGCTGATCCGCTGCCCGGCGTAGTCGGCGAACAGGTCCTTGATGAGGAACGGCACGCCGCGGAACGGACCGACGGGGAGATCGCCGGCCGCGACCTCCCGGGCGTGGTCGAACCAGCGGATCACGACCGCGTTGAGCTCGGGGTCGATGCGTTCGATGCGCTCGATCGCCGCTTCCAACAGCTCGCCCGGCGACACCTCTCCGGATGCGACGAGCGCCGCCTGATCAGTCGCGTCCATCCACTGGGTCTGTTCGGCAAGCGAAGTCATGACTGCCTCAGCCGTGCGTGGCGAAGTACTTCTGGCCGCCCGCCGGGATCCGCCCAAAGCCGGCCTTCAGCACCGGTGCCAACACCTTGACCGGCAACGCGAATGCGGGCTTGGGTTCTATCGCGAGCGTCCAGGTGAACAACGTCTCGCGTCCGGCGGGCTCGACCAGGTAATCCTCGGCGAAGCGCTTGAAGACGGGCATCGCGGATTCGTAGACATAGAACGACTTGCGGTAACCGTCCTCCCAACGGAAGAAGCGCTCCCGCAGGGCGGACCCGCCGGGAGCGGTGACGTCACGGGTGGTCCCCACGCCGAATGGACGCGGCGACGTCCACGTGACGTCTTTGATCATCGGCCCCCAGGCGGCCAGTGACTCATCGGAAACCAGTGATTCCCAAACCTTTTCAGGTGATGCGGCAAATCGCTTCTGATAGCAGAAGATATGCGGCGCCGAGGTCAGGAAGTCGGCGTCGGCGGGTTCGAGCGCGTGCCAGCGGGTCATGAATGACCATCCTCGCACTCGGCGAGCTAACCCGTCTTTCGTACCGGGTAACCGTTCTGCTCCGCCAGCGACCTCAGCTGCTTGAGCGCGAAGCGGCGGGCGCGGCCCGCCTCGGGGATCAGGATGCCGGCCCACACTCCCTCGGCGCCCCGCGTCGAACATGCTTCCCGAGCGCATCGCCAGCGGAGGGGGCAGGCGCGGCACAGCGCCTTGGCGCCCTCATCGGCGGTCGTCGTCCATCGATCCGGGTCTTGCGTACAGGGCGCCATCGCCGAGTCATCGAGGATGGCTGGTGCCTGGGGCGCATTGACAGCGCGCAGCTGTGCGACGGCGCTCGATCGTGTCTGGACGTGCACTGCGTTGGCCTCCCCGTCTCCATCGGCCGCGTGAACAATACGTTTGTATGGTAGACACAATACGTTCGTATTGTCTAATCTGAGCTCGTGAGCACGGAGAGCACCTCTCGATGACCGCGGTGACGGAGCGCGACCACATCGGCGGGGACGAACTCAAGAAACTCGAGCGGATCCGCCAGGCGGCGTTGAAGAGTTTCGCGACGAAGGGCGCTGCGGGGACGTCGCTGCGTTCGGTCGCCGCGGACGCGGGTGTCTCCCTCGGATTGGTGCAGCATCACTTCGAAACGAAGGCCGGTCTCATCAAGGCCGTCGACGACTACGTGATGGGCGTCGTCATCGCCGTGGTCGCGCAACCGGTTTCGGTGCCGCCGAGAGATTCGATCGCCGACATGGGCAGCAGGGTCACGACATTGCTGGTCGAGCATCCCGACGTGGTGGATTACTTCGGTCGCGCGCTCCTGGACGGCAGCCAGCTGGGACGCACGATCTGGGACACGCTTGCCGCGTTCGGTACGGCGCGTTGGAATACCCGAAAGGAAAACGGCGAAGCACGTGACGACATCGACGTCACGTGGGCCGCCCTCAACTCCCTCGTATTGGCTGTGGGCACACTCATGCTGCGTGGGCATATCGAGCGTCAGATGCCGGATGCCTTCACGACGCCCGAACAGCTCGACCGCTGGCAGGATTCCGTCAATACGCTGCTGCGCGAGGGGCTCTTCCCGCAACCGCGCTACGACGGAGCCTGAGCCCGTTCAAACCTGTTCGCCTGCCACCCTTTTGCGGTACGTGCTGGGCGTTTCGCCGCAGAACTGCGTGAACGCGCGCGTGAATGAGCTGAGGCTGTCGAAGCCGACGGCCGACGCGGTCTCCTGAACCGACTGTCCCGGCGCGGCCAGCAGCGCCATCGCCCGCAGCATCCGCGCGTGCAAGAGATATGTCCGCCACGACAACCCCAGCGTGTCCTGGAACAGCCGCCGTAACGTGCGCTCGGACACCGAGACCGCGCGGCTCACCTCGCCAGCGCTCACTGAAGCAAGGTGTGCCTTCGTGTATGTCATCGCCGCGGCGACAATCGGGTGCTCGGACGTCGGCAGGCTCAGCGGGGCCTCATGGTCGAGGGCCTCGGCGACCAGATTGGCGAGGGTGCGGAAGAAGCCGTCTGATTGGGCGTCACCGTCGGCACGGTCGATCTGCCACCGCAGCCCGTAGATCATCATCTCCCGGATCAACGGCGACACCGCGAGGATGCGCGCGCGGTCGCCGGGGGTCGCGACCAGCGTTGGGTCGAACATCACCGCGACGGTCTTCACATCCGGGTTCATCACGGCCTGATGCTCGAGTCCCGCGGGGATCCACGCCGCCTGCTGAGGGGGAAGAAGGTAGTGCGCCGAATCGGTCTCGACCTCGACGACGCCGTGCAGCGCGTACTCGATCTGGTGCACCTCGTGGCTGTGCCAGCCCGTGATCAGCCCGTCACCCTCGTACAGGTAGCTGCCGCCGAGTGCCCGGCCGCCGCGGCGGAGTTCGATGACCCGTCGGGCGGGGCGGCGGGAAAGATCCAGCGCGGGGCGGCGGGAAAGATCCAGCGCGGGGCGGCGGGAAAGGTCCTGCCGGGGTTTGGCCGCTGCGGACAAAACTCTGTCCGAAGTCGCAGAGCCGGTCATGCCAATAGACGGTACTAGTTGGTTATGCAGACCGACGACCTGATCCTGGTGAGCATCGACGACCACGTGGTGGAACCGCCCGACATGTTCCTCAACCACGTCCCCGCCAAGTACAAGGACGAGGCACCCATCGTCGTCACCGACGAAAAGGGTGTCGATCAATGGATGTACCAGGGCAGGCCGCAGGGTGTCAGCGGGCTCAACGCGGTGGTGTCCTGGCCGGCCGAGGAGTGGGGACGTGACCCCGCCGGTTTCGCCGAGATGCGACCCGGGGTGTACGACGTCCACGAGCGCGTCCGGGACATGAACCGCAACGGCATCCTGGCGTCGATGAATTTCCCGACCTTCACCGGCTTCTCGGCGCGACACCTCAACATGCACCGCGAAGAAGTCACGCTGGTGATGGTGTCGGCGTACAACGACTGGCACATCGACGAGTGGGCGGGCAGCTATCCGGACCGCTTCATCCCGATCGCCGTGCTGCCGACGTGGAACCCGCAGGCGATGTGCGCCGAGATCCGCCGCGTGGCCGCGAAGGGCTGCCGGGCGGTCACCATGCCGGAACTGCCGCACCTGGAAGGACTTCCGAGCTACCACGACGACGACTACTGGGGCCCGGTGTTCACGACGCTGTCCGAAGAGAACGTGGTGATGTGCCTGCACATCGGCACCGGCTTCGGCGCGATCAGCATGGCGCCGAACGCGCCGATCGACAACTTGATCATCCTGGCCACCCAGGTGTCGGCGATGTGCGCCCAGGATCTGCTGTGGGGCCCCGCGATGCGTGGCTACCCGGATCTCAAGTTCGCGTTCTCCGAAGGCGGAATCGGTTGGATTCCTTTCTATCTCGATCGCAGTGACCGGCACTACACCAACCAGAAGTGGTTGCGGCGCGACTTCGGCGACAAGCTGCCGAGCGACGTGTTCCGCGAGCACTCACTCGCGTGTTACGTCACCGACAAGACGTCGCTGAAGCTGCGCCATGAGATCGGCATCGACAACATCGCGTGGGAGTGCGACTATCCGCATTCCGACTGCTTCTGGCCCGACGCCCCGGAGCAGGTGCTCGCCGAGCTGAACGCCGCGGGCGCTGACGACACGGACATCAACAAGATCACGTGGCAGAACGCGTGCAACTTCTTCAATTGGGATCCGTTCGCACTCACGCCGAGGGAGCTGGCGAGCGTCGGGGCGTTGCGCGCCAAGGCAACAGATGTCGACGTGTCGATCCGGCCCCGCAAGGAGTGGGCGCGGCTCTACGCCGAGAAACAACTGGCCAAGGCTTAGGAGTCTCGTCTCCAACGCCCCGGCAGGAAGCACGCTGATACCGCTGAGATCACCGACACCGCAATCAAATAGGCGACGATCGAGTTGCTCGTCTTCGTCGCCGCGTACAGAGCGGTCGCGATCGTCGGTGCGAATGCCGACCCGAGCACCTGGGACAGGGTGTAGCCGATCGATACGCCGCTATAGCGAACATCGGTGTCGAACGCGAGGCTGAACAAGGAACCGGTCACCCCGGCCGCCGGCGCCATCGCGAACCCGAACACCAGCAGCAGCGCCGCGAGGAACAGCGTCGGGTTGCCGGTGTCGATCAACGCAAAGGCCGGCGCCACCGATACGCCCATCAGCACCACGCCGGCCAGGAAGACAGGCTTGCGGCCGTAGGTGTCTGACAGCGCGCCGAACAACGGATACGTCGCGACGGCCACCACAGCGGCGATGAAGACACCCAGAAGTGCCTCATTCCGGTCGATTCCGGCGACCGTCGTACCGTACGACACGAGATACGCCACGCAGATGTACGCGAACACGCCCTGCGACAGGTACGCACCGGCGACGAGCAGAATCTGCTTCCAATGCTTGCGGAACGCGGCCGTGGCCGGCACCCGCGCGACTGCCGACCGGTGACGGAGCGCGTCGAAGTCCGGGCTCTCGGAGATCGACAGTCGGATCACCAGACCGATGGCGATCAGCACAGCGCTCGCGAGAAACGGGATGCGCCACCCCCACGCCGTGAACTGCTCGTCGGACAGCAGGGATGCAAGGTAGAAGGCCAGTGTCGCGGTCGCGGTGCCTGCCGGAGCGCCCATCTGTGGGAACGCCCCGTACAACCCCTTGCGGTCAGCCGGCGCGTGTTCGACGGCCATCAGCGTGGCTCCACCCCATTCGCCCCGACGGCGAAGCCCTGCGCAAGGCGCAACACCGTCAACAGAATCGGTGCGGCCAAGCCGATGTGTGAGTAGGTGGGCAGCAGGCCTATGAGAACCGTCGCGCCGCCCATGATGAGCAGGGAGTAGACGAGCATCCGCTTGCGGCCCAGTCGGTCGCCGAAGTGGCCGAACACGATTCCGCCGAGCGGCCTAGCGATGAAGCCGACGCCGAACGTCGCGAACGACAACAACAGTCCCGACGCCGGTGACACGTTGGGAAAGAACAGTTTCGGGAACACCAGTGCGGCCGCGGTGCCGTAGATGAGGAAGTCGTAGAACTCGACCGTAGTGCCGATGAAGCTCGCCATCGCGACGCGCAGGGGAGAGGTCACCCGGTCCGACGCTTCCGGCGGTTGTGTCGGTGACATGCCGTCGAGTCTGCGCTAACGGCGTCCCGTGCAGGAGGTTTGGCGCTCGATCGGTGTGCGCTATGTGCCCACCTTCTGCCGCAGCGGCTGAGCGGCGGTCTCTCGCATGGTCATGATCGTGGCGAGGGTGATGATCGCCGCGGCGATGACGTAGAACGCGGGTGCGAGTTCGTTTCCGGTTTCGGCAACCAACCAGGTCGCCACGTACGGTGCCGTGCCGCCGAAGATCGCGACGGACACGTTGTACCCGATGGAGTAGCCGCTAGAGCGCACGCGGGTGGCGAACAGTTCAGCACCGGCCGCCAGCGATGCCGACACGAAGACCGATTCGATCGCGGCCAGGGCAGCGTGCGCGGCGATGGCCGCGGCCAGCGATCCGGTGTTGAGCAACATGAACAACGGATAGGCGAATACCGCAAATCCGACCGCCCCCGCGATAAGCAAGGGTTTTCGGCCGATCCGGTCCGACAGCGCGCCCAACGGCGGGATGAGGATGATCGCGACAGTACTCGCGATGATGATCGAGACGAAGGCATTGGTCTTTGTGAACTCGAGCGTCTTGGTGAAATACGTTGGCAGGTAGGTGAAGACGATGTAGAAGCCGACGTTGTGGATCACCACCAGGCCGGCGATCTGTAGGATCGGACGCCAGGACGTGGTGAACGCCTCCTTCAGCGGTGAGGACGACACCTCTCCCTCGTCGCGCAGAGTTTCGAATTCCGGTGTGTCGCCGAGCCGCATCCGAATGTAGAGACCGACCACTCCAAGCACGCCGGCGATGAGGAAGGGAATCCGCCAACCGTAGGAGTTCATCGCGCTCTCCGATAGCAGCGTTTCGAGCCCGGTGACCGTCAGCGAGCCCAGCAGGAAGCCGACGACCACCGACCACACCAGGAACGACACGACGAATCCGCGGTGCTTGTCGGGGGCGAACTCAGCCAGATAGCAAGCGCCGCTGCCGTATTCGCCACCTGCTGAGAATCCCTGCACGCAGCGCAGGAGGAGTAGCAACAGTGGCGCAACGACGCCGATGGACTCGTAACTCGGTACCAGGCCGATCATGAATGTCGATGCCGACATCAAGAGGATGACGAGGGCGAGCACCCGTTGCCTGCCGATCCGGTCGCCGAGGGGCCCGAAGAAGAACCCGCCGAGCGGTCGCATGAAGAATGCGGCGGCGAAGACGGCGAAGGTGCTCAGCAGCGCGGCTGTTTCGTCGCCGGAGGGGAAGAACTGGTCGGCGATGTAGGTCGCGAGGGTGCTGTAGATCGCGAAGTCGTACCACTCGACGGTGTTTCCGATCGCTGCGCCGCGCACCGCCTTCCGGACTTCCGCTGGTTCGGCTTCGCGCTGCCGCTTCGGCGCCTCATCGATGGTCATGACCCTCCTCGTTGTCGAAGTCGTCGTGACGACGGTCGGTGACGAACATGTGGCCCGGCGCGTGGAAGATCGCGAGCGAGGGCCGGGCCTCGATGGCGACGGCCTGCGGAGTCACGCCGCAGGCCCAGAAGACCGGCACCTCGTCCGCGCCCACCCGCACCGCGTCGCCGAAGTCCGGTGTCGCGAGGTCGCTGATTCCGATCTCGGCCGGGTCGCCGATGTGCACCGGCGCGCCGTGCATGGCGGGAAAGCGGGCGGAGATCTCGACGGCCAGCGGGACGGCATCGGGAGGGAACGGCCGCATCGACACCACCAGCGGCCCGTCGAAACGACCGGCAGGAGTGCACCGTCGGTTGGTGACGTACATCGGGACGTTGACGCCCTGCACCTGGTGCGCAATCGGCAACCCGGCCGCGGCCAGGGCCCATTCGAAGGTGAACGAGCACCCCAGTAGGAACGACACCAGGTCGGTGCGCCAGTGGCCGACGATGTCGGTGGGTTCGTCGACGAGGTGACCGGCACGGAACACCCGGTACCGCGGCAGGTCGGTACGCAGATCGGCGTCGGCGGCGATACCGGAGGGGTGGGGTGATCCGGTGTCGGTCACCTCGAGCAGTGGGCACGGTTTCGGATTGCGCACGCAGAAGCGCAGAAAGTCCAGCGCCTCGTCGGCGGGCAGGATCACGAGGTTGGCCTGTGCGAATCCCGGTGCGAGGCCGCTCGTCGGGCCGGTGTGCTCGCCGGCTCGAATGGCGGCTCGGTCAGCGGCTGCGGTGTGCGCGGCCCGCAAGGTCATGCTCGTGCATTCCCGTTTGCGACGAGGACCTAACCTGCGGGCTGCTCCTGGCGCAGCGGTGCGGAGAGGTCAGTCGCGCTCGTGCGTCCGCGCAGGGTCTCGGAACCGCGGCCGACCCATTGGCGGCGTTCCTCGTCGGCCGCGCGCTCGATCGCGGTGCCGGAGCACAGCACTCGTTCGTCGTAATCCTTGGCGAGGTCGGCGAGCCGAGCTGCCTCGTTGACGGCGTCGCCGACCACGGTGTATTCGTAGCGGTTCTCCGCGCCGATGTTTCCGGCGAACACCGGTCCTGCCGACACGCCGACACCGAAATCGACTGGCAATTGGCGTAACTCGACAGCCATGTTGCGAGCGGTGGCCAATGCCGCCGACGCGGGATCGTCCATCCGCAGTGGCGCACCGAACACGGCCAGCGCCGCGTCGCCCTGAAACTTGTTGATGAGCCCATGGTGGGCATCCACCTCAGCGACGACGATCCGGAAGAATTCGTTGAGTATCTCGGCGATTTCATGCGGTTCGCGCCTCCACGCCAGCCGGGTCGAGCCGACCAGGTCGACGAACAGCACAGCGACATCCCGCTCGTCGCCCGACAGCGACTCGTTTTCGTCGACGGCGCGGCGCACCACTTCCTCGCCGACGTGACGGCCGAACAGATCGCGCAGCTGTTCGCGTTCCCGCAGCCCGGCGACCATCCGGTTGAATCCGGTTTGCAATCGCCCGATTTCGGACCATTCGTAGACGTCGAGAGACCTTTCGATCTTGCCTCGTTCGACGTCACCCATGGCGTCGACGACCTCGCGCAGCGGATCGGAGATCGAGATCGACACCAGGATCATCGCCCGTAGTCCGAGCACGACGGCGACGAGCGCGAGCACCAGCAGCGCCAGTTCGATCTGGGTGGTCTTCTGGATGATCCAGCCATTGGTCCGCATGACAAGTAGACATGCGATGGCGATGCCGGGCAGTGCCGTGCACACCGCCCACATGATCAGCAGCCTGGCCCGCACACCCGGAGCGGTGCTGGGCGTGATCTCGCTGAAATCCTTTGTCACACCGGCGAGCAGCGGACGCAGGGTGCGGAGGGTGAACAGAAAGCCGGTGCATACCGTCGCGATCGCGCCGAAGAGGATCGCCGAGCCGATCACCACCTGCACCTCGAGCGGCGCGCCAAGATTCAACGGAACCATCACGGCCGCCCCGAGCGCCCACGGCGCCGTCGTGATCACGGACTGCCTGCGCATCGTCTTCAACGCCAAGCGGCGTTCGTCGTCGGTCGGTTCCCGGATGCCCAGCCATTTGAGCGCGGGCGCCACGATGTGGACCGCACCGACGGCGACGAGCACCGTCCCGGTGATGATGACCGCCGCCGATGCGACGACGATCGTTGGCGTGGCCTTGCCGCGGCCCATCAGCGAAATGACGAGCACAATGACCTCGGCGGTCGTCAGGACATATGCGAACGTCAGCCCCGCTGCATACCGAATCAGCAGCGTGCGGGGCTTCACATGGCCGAAGGTATCAGTCGCTTGCAGGCAGGGGCTTGGCTTCTTTGAGTGACAAGGCCGTTTCGCCGACCGAGAGGGTGCCCGCACCGGCCTTGGTCACGAGCACCTCGGCGCCGGCCTCATCGACGTAACGCTTGCCCATCGCGTTGCCCCCGGAGAAGGCCGGATCGAGGGTGGCGTCTGCTGACCTCTCGGCATCGAGGGGCACCATCGGCACCCCGCCCGCGCGCAGATCGTCGAGGCTGTCGGCGCTGCGCACGACGATCACCTGGGTGTCGCAGACCTGGCTCTGCAGTCGCGTGCCGTTCTTGATCATGTTCGGCTCCTTGTTAATTCGAGGCTGTCAGTTCTTGGACCAGTTCACGGCGCAACACCTTGCCGGTCGCGTTGGTCGGCAGTTCGTCCCGGAACACCACGCGGTCGGGTGTACGCGATCCGCGCAGCTGCGATCGAACGTGCTCGCGCAGCTCGTCGGGGTCAGGGTCCGCGCCGGCGGCGGGGACCACCACCGCGACGATGATCTGGCCCCACTGTGGGTCTTCGGGTCCGACGACGGCGCAGTCATGCACCCCGGGGTGTTCCACGAGGACGTCTTCGATTTCGGCGGGCGCGATGTTCTCGCCGCCACGGATGATCGTGTCGTCCGACCGTCCGCCGATGAACAGATAGCCGGCATCGTCAAGCGAGGCGACATCCTTGGTCGGGAACCAGCCGTCGGCGTCGAGCACCGAACCGATCTCGGCATACCGGCCCGACACCTGGTCTCCACGGACGAACAGCTCGCCGGTTTCGTTGGCCCCGACCACCTGGCCGTCTTCGCCGCGGATCTGTAGTTCGACACCGGGAACCGGCTGACCGACCGAGCCGAGCCGTCGGGTGACCGTCACATCGGTGGAAGCGAGTGCTTCGCGGTGATCGTCGGGAGTGAGCACCGCGATCGTCGAACTGGTCTCGGTGAGCCCGTAGGCGTTGACGAAACCGACCTCGGGCAACAACCCAAGTGCTTTGCGCACGAGGGGAAGTGCGACCTTCGATCCACCGTAGGCGAGGGTGCGCAGGGTGGGTAACGCGACGGGGGCAGATTCCAGCGCCGCCACGATGCGGTCGAGCATTGTCGGCACGACCGTCGCCGACGTGACCCCCTCGTCGCGCACCAGGCGCACCCATTCGGACGGGTCGAACTGCGGCAGGTACACCATCTTCCGGCCGGCATACAGATTCGACAGCGCCGCGCTGACCCCGGCGATGTGGTACGGGGGCACACAGATCAACGCCGCATCGTCGGGTTGGGCGCCGTCGAACTCGACCGTGCCGGTGATGTAACTCGTCAGGTTGTTGTGCGTGAGTTCGACCGCTTTCGGCCGCGACGTCGTACCCGAGGTGAACAGCACCACGCCGACGTGTTCCGGGTCGGGGAACTCGGCGGCCGGTTCGGCGGCGCGGGCGGCCGCGATGAATTCCTCGGACCCGATGACCTCTTTACCGGCGCCGGCCACGACATCGAGGTACTCCGCGTCGGCGACGACGAACGGCTGCGGCAGACGGTCGATCAGCTCGCGAAGGCCGTCGGCACTCAGGCGGTAGTTCAGCGGTGTGAAGGTCGCACCGGCGCGGGCCGACGAGAACAACAGCAGCGGGAGCATGGCGCCACCCAGGCCGACATAGGCGACGTGCGATGTGCCGGCGGCGGCGATGACACCCGCGCCGCCATCGGCGAGCGCACTCAGTTCAGCTGTCGTGAGTCGCATCTCACCGGACACCAGCGCGGTGCGATCCGGGTTGGTTGACGCCGCCATCTCCAGCAGCAACGAGATGCTCATGATTTGTCGACGAAGATATCAAGGATGGGGTCGTCCCCACCGCCATAGCTCGACAAGTCGGTCACGCCCGCCGACGCCAGCGCGTCGACATCGATGAAGCACTGGCCGTTGACGTCGGCGGCCGGGCGGGACAGGATCGCGACCGCGGCGTCGGCCATGATCCGTGGATCGCGCGATCTGGCCAGCATCTCCTGGAAGCCCGGCGAGTTGGCAACGGCCGCGGTGGCGATGTACGTCTCGGGCCACAGGCAGCTGAACCCGATGCCCGCAGCGGCGTACTCGGTCGCCCAGCCCAGCGACAACAACGTCATTCCGTACTTCGACAGGGTGTACGACGGGTGTGCGCCCAGCCAGTGAGGGTTCATGTTCAGTGGCGGCGCCAGGGTGATGACGTGCGCATTGGGTGACTTGCGCAGATGGGGCAGCGCCGCCTTGGTGAGCAGGAACGTGCCCCGGACGTTGATGTCCATCATCAGGTCGAACTTCTTGGCGGCCAGGTCTTCGGTCGGTTCGGTCGCGATGGCGCTGGCGTTGTTGATGACGATGTCGACACCGCCGAAGTGTTCGACCGCCGCCTCCACCGCGCGCTGCACGTCCTCTTCCTTGCGCACGTCGCCGACGACCGCGATGCCCTTTCCGCCCGCGGCCTCGACGTCGGCGACCGCGGTGTGGACGGTGCCGGGCAGCCTGGGGTGCGGTTCGGACGTCTTCGCCAGCAGCACGCAGTTGGCGCCCAGCTTCGCTGCGCCCAGCGCGATCGCCAACCCGATGCCGCGGGAGCCGCCTGACACCACAAGCGTGCGGTCGGTGAACGGTGACGGGCTCGACATGGGCCTCCTCCGGATGCGCAGTCCCAGGATTCTACCTGGATTCTAAAGGAACGGTAGTGACGTTCTCATTCTAGGCAAGTGCCATAATCGCTGTTTACTGGGCCTTCAGTCGTATGGAAGGGGTCGCCCCGGGTCCCTCTCACTGCACGTTTCCAGTGCGCGGTATTGGCATTCTCATTTTTTGCAAGTACGTTATCGAGTGATGACCGAGCCTGTACAGACCCCCTCCGGCATCCCGCTCGAGCCCATCTACGGACCGGCCGACGTGAGTGGTGAGCCGCCCGCGCCTGGCACCTATCCGTTCACGCGCGGCAACTTCGCCAGCGGGTACCGCGGCAAGCTGTGGACGTTCCGGCAGTATTCGGGATTCGGCACGGCCGAAGAATCCAACCGCCGCTACCGCTACCTGCTGGATCAGGGCGGCACCGGGCTGTCGGTGGCGCTGGACCTGCCCACGCAGTGCGGCTACGACTCCGACGACGAGGAGTACGGCGAGGAGGTGGGCCGCGTGGGCGTCGCCGTGGACACCCTGGCCGACGCCGAGATCCTGTTCGACGGCATCCCGCTGGACAAGATCAGCACCAGCTTCACGATCAACGGCACCGCCGCGATCCTGCTGGCCTTCTACGTGGCGGCCGCGGAGAAGAAAGGGGTGCCGCGCGACAAACTCACCGGCACCATCCAGAACGACATCCTCAAGGAATACGCGTCGCGCGGCACCTGGATCTGGCCTCCGGAACCGTCGCTGCGGTTGATCGCCGACACCATCGAGTTCTGCGCCGCCGAGGTCCCGCGCTTCAACGCGATCTCGGTCGCCGGTGCGCACTTCCGAGACGCCGGCGCCAACGCCGTGCAGGAGATGGCATTCACCCTCGCCGACGGCGTCACCTATTGCGACACCGTCGTCGAGCGCGGCCGGATGACCATCGACAAATTCGCCCCGCAGATCTCCTTTTTCTTCTATACCCACGGAGATTTCTTCGAGGAGATCGCCAAGTACCGGGCCGGCCGCCGCCGCTGGGCCACGATCGTGCGCGAGCGCTACGGCGCCAGCAGCGACAAGGCGTCGATGTTCCGGTTCGGTTGTGTCGCGGGCGGGGCCTCGCTGTACGCGCCGCAGGCACAGAACAACCTCGTCCGGGTGGCGTACGAGGCGATGGCCGCGGTGCTGGGCGGCGTGCAGTCGATGTTCACCGCCGCCTGGGACGAGCCGTTCGCGTTGCCAAGCGAGGAATCCGCGACGCTGGCGCTGCGTACCCAGCAGATCCTGGCGTACGAGACCGGCGTCGCGAAGGTGGCCGACCCCCTGGGCGGGTCCTATTTCGTGGAGGCGCTGACCGACGCCACCGAGGCCAAGATCATCGAGATCATGCACGATCTCGAAGCGCACGGCGGCATGGTGCGCGCCATCGAGGACGGTTACCTACAGGGTCTGATCGCCGATGAGGCCTACAAGATTCATCAGGAGGTCGAATCCGGGGAGCGGCCGGTGGTAGGGGTCAACAAGTTCGTCGTCGATGAACCGCCGCCGGAGATAGCGACATACGAACTCGACGCCGAGGGTCGTGACAAGCAGCTCAAGCGGCTGGCGAAGGTGAAGGCCGACCGGGACGACGTCGCCGTCAAGGAGGCGCTGGCAGCCTTGGCGCGCGGAGCCGAGGGTGACGACAACCTGATGCACAGGCTGATTGACTGCGCGAACGTCTATTGCACAGTGGGGGAGATGGTGTCGACGCTGAAATCGGTGTGGGGCGAGTTCCAGCAGCCGGTGGTGTTCTAGTGACCGAATCTGCTGCCGCACAGGGCAACCCGGCATCTCCCGCCGCACAGGGCAACCCGGCGCGCGTGCTGGTCGCCAAACCGGGTCTGGACGGCCACGACCGCGGCGCCAAGATCGTGGCGCGCACGCTGCGCGACGCCGGCTTCGAGGTCATCTACACCGGGATCCGGCAGCGCATCGAGGACATCGTGTCCATCGCACTTCAGGAAGACGTTGCCCTGGTGGGGCTTTCGATCCTCTCCGGTGCGCACGTGGCGCTGACCACCCGCACCGTTGACGCACTCCGTGCCGCCGACGCCGGGGACATCGCCGTGGTGGTGGGTGGCACGATCCCCGAATCCGACGTGCAAAAGCTGCTCGACGCCGGCGCCGCCGCGGTGTTCCCCACCGGCACACCGTTGGACACGCTGGTGCGCGACGTCCGGGCGCTGACGGAGAAGGCGGGACGGCTATGAGGCTCGGCGTGATGATCGGGGCCGAGCGCGGGGATATGGCCCGCAAGGTCAAGAAGCTCCTCGAGGACATCGAGTGGGCGGAGTCCGCGGGCATGGATACCGCGTGGATGCCGCAGGTGCCCAACGACTTCGACTGCCTGACCATGGTCGCTCTGATGGGCTCGCGCACGTCCCGGATCGAACTGGGTACCGCTGTCGTCCCGCTGCAGGCACAGCATCCGATCGCGTTGGCGCGGCAGGCACTGTCCGTGCACGCGGGCACCGGCGGACGGCTGGCGCTCGGCGTCGGACCGTCGCACCACTGGATCGTGCGCGACATGCTGGGCATCCCCTACGAGAAGCCGGCCGCCTACACCCGTGACTATCTCGAGGTGCTCAACGCCGCGATCGCGGGTCCAGGAGACGTGGATGTCGAGAATGACAACTTCACCGTGCACAACCCGACCGTGCTTGCCGCCGATCCGCCGATGCCGGTGCTGGTGTCCGCGCTTGGACCGGTGATGCTGCAGATCGCGGGAGAGCACGCGGATGGCACGGTGTTGTGGATGGCCGACGAGAAGGCCATCGGCGAGCACATCGCGCCGAAGATCAACAAGGCCGCCGCGGAGGCGGACCGACCTTCGCCGCGGATCGTCGCGGGCATCCCGGTGTGTCTGTGCGCGAACTCCGAGATCGACGCTGCCAAGGAACGTGCGAATCGCATTCTGGCCGAGGCCGAGACGTCGCCGAACTATCAGCGCCTGCTGGATCGTGGCGACGCCCGAGACGTCGGCGACCTGACCGCCGCCGGTGACAGTGAACAGATTCTGCATCGATTCAAAATGTTCGCGGATGCCGGGGTGACCGATCTGTCGGTTCGCCTATTGCCCATCGGTGAGAACCGCGATGAGCTGATCGCTTCGAAGTACCGGACGCGTGAGGTGATCGCCGAACTCGCCAAGGCCGTGCGATGAATTCGGAAGGCCCGCTGGGCCCGATCAGCGGCCCGCCGCTGGCCGGCATCCGGATTCTGGAGGTCGGCGTCATGCTCGCCGGCCCGTACGCGACGATGCTGCTGGCCGATCTCGGCGCCGAGGTGATCAAGATCGAGCCGCCCGGCGGGGAGATCTCCCGCCAGGTCAGTGACAGCTATTTTGCAAGCCTAAACCGCAACAAGCAGAGTGTGTGCCTGGATCTGCGGTCGGACGAAGGACGCGCCCGCCTCGGTGACCTCGTCGCGAATTCGCATGCGCTGCTGGTCAATATGAAGCCGTCGGCGATCCAGCGGCTAGGTCTCACCTACGACGCACTGCGACGGTTCAACGACCGAATCGTCTGTGTCGCGTTGACGGGGTTCGGACTGAACGGCGGCGACGACCCGGCATTCGACTACGTCATCCAGGCGGCGACAGGCGTGGCCGCGATGACGGGTCATCCCGACGATCCGCCGACCCTGCCGGGTTACTCGTCAGTCGACAACTCCACCGGGCTGGCCGCGGCCCTCGGCTTGCTAGCGCAGATCGTCTCGGGCCGCGGGGGCCAGGTGGACGTCTCACTGCGCGACGTGATGCTGTCCCAGTTGAACTATCGGGCGTCGGCGTACCTCAACGACGGCGCCGAGCCACAACGCTATCCGTATGGGGCGCACTCGTATTACGTTCCAGCGCAGCTATTCGAAACCGCCGACGGCTACCTGGCGCTGTTCATCACGCATGACGCCTTCTGGAAGTCGTTCGCCACCGAGGCCGGTATCGAGGGCTTCACCACGATGGCCGAGCGGGCGGCTCACCGCCAGGAGGTGCTCGCCGTCGTCGCCGCCCAGCTCGCCAGCGACAGCGCTCTTGGGTGGGAGGCCAGGCTGCGTCCGTTGGGCATACCCGCTGCCGCGGTGCGCACGCTGCCCGAAGCACTGGAGGCGACCCCTGAAGTCGTGGTCACCGCAGGGGATTTCAAGTTGGTGCGCAGCCCGATCCACATCGACGGGTACCACCCCGAATACCGGCCACCCCCGCGTCTCGACGAGCATGCCGAGATACCGTCGGTTCAGTCGTCGTAGGTGAAGCTGATCGAATCCGTATCCGGAATGGCCTGGCAAGTAAGTATGTATCCGTCTTCGACTTCGTCCTCCTCGAGCGCGTCGTTGACACGCATCGTGGCCTTGCCCTCGACGATTTTGCCCATGCACGTCCCGCAGTTACCTGCTTCGCAGGAGAATGGCGGAGAGAGGCCGGCGCGCCGCGCGCTCTCGAGGAGAGTCTCATTGGCGACCCGCCGGACCGACGCCGTTTTTCGGTCGAGCACGATCGTCACTTGCCCGTCGTCGGGTGAGCCCGGCACCGGTTCTGCCGTCATCAAGCCTCTCCTGGCACATCGGTTCTAAGAATCAGAGAATACCATTCTCTTTTAGTGATACGCTATTCTCAAATCTGATTCACATCGTGACGTGGCGGCGAGTGAGGACAGGCTGTGAGTGAGGCGATCGCGCTCGCTTTCGAGGAGCGTGAATACACGCTGCCCGAACTCGATGCCCTGGCCTGCGGTATGGCCACGACTCTCGAGCATCACGGAGTGCGCGCGGGTGACCGGGTCGCGATCATGTCTTCCAACAGACCCGAGTTCGTCGTCGCGCTGCGGGCCGTCTGGCTGTTGGGCGCCTCAGCCGTTCTGCTCAGCCCGGCATGGAAGCGCACCGAGGTCGAGCACGCGCTGACGCTGACCACGCCCGCGTACGCCGTCGGAGATCAGCCCGTGCTCGCCGAGTCCATGCCGATGTTGTCGCTGGACGAGGAGATCACTCCGGGAGAGCGGCGCGTCAATACAGCCGCGCCGGAGAGCGACGCGTTGTTCGTTTTCAGCTCGGGCACCACCGGGATGCCCAAGGCGGTGCGCCACACCCACACTTCGTTTGCCGTGGCGGTGCAGCACTGGCGCGATGCGCTGGATCTGTCGTCGGCGGATCGCATGCAGATCATGACGCCGCCGTCACACATCCTCGGGCTGCTGAACATCGTGATGGCGCTCGAGACGGGCACTTGGATTCGGCTGCACCGGCGGTTCGATATCGACACCATGTTGCGGCATATCGAGTCCGATCGGATCACCATCGAAATGGCCGTGGCGCCAATCGCTCTGGCGCTGGCCGCGCATCCTGATCTCGAGAAGTACGACTTGTCGTCATTGCGGTATGTGATGTGGTGTGCCACGCCGGTCACCCAAAGCGTCGCCGAAGTCGTCAGCCGCAGGGCAGGCGTGCGCTGGGTGACCGCGTACGGTGCCAGCGAGCTGCCGGTCATCTCGTGCAATGACATCGCCGGTGCACGTCTGGATACCGTCGGCCGCGCGGTGCCCGGTGTGGACCTGCGAGTGGTGGCACTGAGTTCGGGTGAGGCGGTGGCGCCAGGTGAACCCGGTGAGATCCAGGTTCGGTCGGGATCCGCGATGGCCGGGTACCTGCCGGATTCGGCCACCGCCGGGGCCTTTTCGGACGGCTGGTACCGGACCGGCGACGTGGGGTATCTCGATGCCGACGGCTGGCTGCGAATCACCGACCGTTCGAAGGAAATGATCAAGGTGCGCGGCTTTCAGGTCGCGCCCGCCGAGATCGAAGCTGTCCTGCACGGCCATCCGGCGGTCGAGGACTGCGCGGTGTTCGGGGTTCCCGATGCCGCCAACGGCGAGGCGATCGTCGCGGCCGTCAAGGCGCGTAGCGCTGTCGAGGCCGACGAGCTGGTCGGTCTCATCACCCGTGAGCTCGCGTCGTACAAACGACCCGGTCAAGTCGTGTTCGTAGACGAAATTCCCCGTCTGCCATCAGGAAAGGTGTTGCGTCGAGTGTTGAAGGAGCGCAATCTGGCGGCCTGTTTCCAGCCCGAGGTTATGCGGGCCCCGCCGTGATGCGCGAGCTATTGCGGAGTCTGAGTTTCCGGTGCGGATTCGTAATTCAACGAGCGCGTCGGATTGTCGGTGGTCGGCGATACGGTGCCTGCATGGGTTTAGTGGCGCGACGGTTGCCGGTGCTAGGGGTGGTGAATTCGGGTAAGGACGCGACCCTTTCGGCAACTGGATCGGAGCTGGACCGGGTACGAGCTGGGGTATGGGCACGCTTCTCAGGCCCCAAGACCGCGCACCTATCGAAGCGCCAGATCCGGGACCGCCTGATGGCTGAGCACGCTCCGGACGACTTCGTTGTGCCTCAACGACTATGGCGCGCCACGGTGGAGGACACTGTCGATAAGATCCGCGCCTGGCAGCAAGCCGTAATGGCGTCCGAGGTGCGCCCGAAGATCTACGCCCGCACTGACGATGACAACGGCGAGCGTAAACGGATGTTGGTGCTGGCCAAGACGGGTCGCTGGCGTCAGGATGCATGGCTGTCCCGGCAGTGCCGTAAGGCATTCGCTGGAAAGTCACCTCGGCCGCGGCGATCGGGGCGGATCGTGGCTGACAACTGTTCTTATGACGTTCAGCGCGATGCGCAGGGCCGGGTATGGCTGGCGGTGATGACCCCCACTCGAGGCGATCGGCTGCGGCTGAACCTTGGCCCACTGCCTGAAGAGTTGGTGCCGACCTCGACAATCGAAATCAGCAGAGACGGTCGCGAAAGCTGGCAGGTCATCGGCGCATACCCGGACAAGCGGGTGTGCAGCATCCGCCCCCGACACAAGAACCTCACGCCCAGTGACGGGATCGATGCCGGTGTTAGTGAGGTATTCACTACAACTGACGGTCGACGCTATGGGGCTGGCCAATATCAGACCATCGCGAAGCGGGCCGAACGCGACCGTGCTCGCGGCAAAGCCCGCAACAAACTCCGTGCTGTGCGAAATCGCCATCTGGCCCGGGCGGCGGCTGCCGCGGAAGCGGGAGACGGGGCGACGGCTCGTGCGGCAAAGGCGAAAGCGCGCAAGATTGAACGGCACAACTTGGGTCACAAGAAACTGTCCGCGCAGCGGTCACACGACCGGGCGGTGACCAAAGATACGGTGTACCAGGCGGTTCACGACTTGGTTGATTCCACCGCGCACATCGTGGCGGAGGACTTGTCGGGTTTGCGCGGAAAGAGCAAGTTCGGTCGTACTGCTAGCCGGGTGTATGCGGCGTGGCAGCGTTCATTCTTGGCCGACGCGTTGGCGTCGGTGCCAAGCCGCAGAGGTTCTGCGGTGACATTGGTCAATCCGGCCTACACATCACAACAAGTACACCCGTGCGGACACCTTGGTGTGCGACGCGGGAAGAACGTTTACTGTCAGACTGCGGGCTGCCCGCAGCAAGGGATTGTGTTCGATACGGAGATCAATGCGGCCCGCGTCATCCGTGACCGGGCCACCGACCCCCAGATCACCCGCTACACGAGTAAACACGAGGTCAAGCGGATTCTGGTCCAACGGGCCGGGACGGTGGAGAACTGCCCCACCACGACACAAGCTACCACCGTTATGGATGGCGGCTGTGAGCGAAATAACTTACCTCCCAAGCGAACATTGCCAAGAAGTAAGGAGCAGCGTCTGTGGACGTCCGTCTGACAAGTGAACAACAACAGCTGCGTGATGCCGCAGCCAAGCTGGCCGACGATCTGGGGCCCGGTTCGGTCGCAGATCTCGATGACCAGACCCGGATCGCCCGCCTGGAGAAGGCGGTGGACGCCACCGGGTTCCGTACCTTGCGCTCGGACGGCGCATCCGGTGTCGAGGTTGCCATTGTCGCCGAGGAGTTCGCGCGCGGACTCGTTGACGTCCCCTTCCTGGGACCGGTGCTCGCCGACGAACTGACGGCGCATGGTGTGCAGGCGCCGACGAGGTCCGACGAACAGGAATCCGTCGATCTGACGAGAAGCCTTGCCGGAGTGGTCGAATCACCCGCTGAGCTCGGGGAGCTATCGGAACAGGACGCCGGGCGGTGGCGTGCACTGGCGCTCACCGTCACCTGTGCCGACCTCGTGGGAGCAGCGCGTGGCGCGCATGCGCTGGCGTGCGAATACGCAAAGGTCCGCGAGCAGTACGGCGCGACGATCGGCTCGTATCAGGCCGTCGGCCACCTGCTGGCCGAAAGCCTGGCTCTCATCGAAGGCTCGATCAGCGTGCTACGCCACGCCGCATGGGCGGTCGACGAGTTGCCGGCGGTCGAAGCCATCGAAGCGGCGCGGGTGGCCAAGATCTACTGCGCGCGTGCGGCGTTGACCGTCTGTGAGACCTCGATCCAGGTGCATGGAGGCATCGGCAACACCTGGGAGTGCCTCGCTCACATCTATTTACGGCGCGTGCTGGCCGCCACTGAAACGTGGCCCGTGAAGCTGGAGGAGCTGACCATTGGATTTCCGTGATTCGACGGAGGAGGCGGCGTTCCGGAAACGGTTGCGCGCCTGGCTGACCGAACAGAAGGGCAAGTTCCCGACATCCGGTGACGAGTACTGGGCCGCGCAGGGTGCCTGGCATCAGGCGCTGTACGAGCAGGGCTTCTTCGGTACGTCCTGGCCGAAGGAGTACGGGGGGCAGGACCTGCCCCCGGTGTACGACGTCATCGTCGACGAAGAAATCGCCAAGGCGGGCGCCCCGGCACGGCCCAGCCTCGGGTATCTCGTTGTCGCATTCGGTCATCACGGCAGCAAGGAACTGCAACAGCGTTTTCTGCCCGGCATGATCAACGGCACCGAACGATGGTGTCAGGGCTTCTCGGAACCCGGGGCCGGTTCGGATCTCGCGTCGCTGGCCACGACCGCGGTCCGTGAGGGTGACGAGTACGTGATCCACGGCCACAAGATCTGGACCAGCTACTCCGACGTCGCCGACTGGTGCCTGCTGCTGGCGCGCACCGACAAGGACGTGCCGAAGCACCGTGGCCTGTCGGCATTCGTCGTCTCGATGCATCAGCCGGGCGTGGAGCAGCGACCGTTGAAGATGATCAGCGGCGTCACCAAGGAATTCGGCCAGGTGTCCTTCGACGGTGCCCGAGTGCCCGCCGAGAACTTGGTCGGCAGTCTCGGTGAGGGCTGGAAGCTCGCCATGACCGTCGTCAGCCATGAACGCGAACCCTCGACGCTGGGATTCTCCGCGCGATATGGAAAGCTGGTGCGCCAGTTGGCCTCCCGAACCGACGAAAGGACACCGGAAGAGTTGTCGTGGGCGTGGGTGCAGACCGAGATGTTACGGCTGCACGTGCGTCGGCGGCTGTCCGAGCAACTGGACGGCATCACCCACGGCCCGCAGGGGTCGCTGGACAAACTGTTGATGACGTGGGTCGAGCAGTCAGTCGGGCACGCGGCGCTGGCCACAGTCGGTACGAGCGATCCAGAACTCTTCGGCGCGTACATGTACAGCCGCGCGCAGAGCGTGATGGGCGGGACGTCACAAATTCAGAAGAACATCATCGCGTCGCGCATCCTCGGGTTAGGGGTCTGAAATGTATGGCATGCCAGACGAAATCGATGTCAAGGCCGATGGTGATCTCCGCATCATCACGCTCAACCGGCCCGACGATCTCAACGCCGTCAACGACGCGCTGCACGTCGGCCTGGCCAAGATCTGGGAGGAGCTCAACGAGGACGCCGGCGCACGGGCGGCGGTGATCACCGGTGCGGGCCGAGCCTTCTCGGCGGGCGGGGACTTCAACTATCTGGACGAGTTGCGCAACGACGAAGCCCTGCGCCAGAAGACGATCAAGCACGGGCGCGATCTCGTCATCGGCATGATTCGATGCCGTATCCCGGTCATCGCCGCCGTCAATGGTCCGGCCGTCGGGCTGGGCTGCAGCTTGGCGGCCCTTTCGGACATCGTCTACATGGCAGAGAGCGCGTTCTTCGCCGATCCGCACGTATCGATCGGCCTGGTGGCCGCCGACGGCGGGCCCCTCGTGTGGCCGTCGCAGATAAGTCTGTTGCAGGCCAAGGAGTTTGCCTTCACCGGGATTCGTATCAAGGCCGCCCGTGCGCTCGAGCTGGGCATGGTCAATCACGTCGTCGAGGATCCGTTGGCCGAGGCGATCGCGTGTGCGAAGAAGGTCATGGAGTTGCCGCAGCAGGCGCTCGAGAGTACCAAGCGCCTGATGAACATCCAGCTCGAGAAGTCGGTGATGGCGTCGCTGGACTACGCGAACCTGTCCGAATACGTCTCGTTCGGGACTGCCGACTTCAACAAGATCGTGGACGGGCTGATCGCGAAGGACAAGTAGCGCTATGCGGTGAGCTCTTCCGAGCGCTGGATCGTGCCCGTGATACCGCCGGCGTCTTGCTGAGCCAGCAGTACCGCCGCATTGGCCATTGCCTCAGGCGGTTCGACCATCTCCGGTGGTATCTCCACGCCACCGCCGCCGGCCTGCCAACCCTCGGTCAGCACCACCCGCGACGGACTCAGACAGTTCACGGCTATGTTGTCCGCCTTGAGGTCTGAGGCCAGGCCCAGATACAGCCGCTCCACCGCGGCCTTGGATACCCAGTAGGCGTTCGAGCCGTGCTCGATCATGCCGACGCCGGTCGTGGTGATCGCCATCAGCGATCCGCCGCCCCGCGTCTTCACGTGAGGGATGACGGCCTTCGTCACCAGGAATACGCCCGTGAGGTTGACGTTGAGGCACAACTGCCAGCGCTTGAGCGGCGTTGACTCGATCGGGCCGAGCCACAGCACGCCAGCGTTGGCGACCAGGATGTCGATACCGCCGAACTCCGAAACCGTTGCGGACACCGCATTCTCGACGGATTCCTCGCTGGTGACGTCACACTGCACTGGCAAGGCGCGGCCACCTGCTGTCGTGATGCGCTCGGCGACGTCATGAATGGTGCCGGGCACCTTGCCCTGTTTCTCGGAGCGGGCCGCGACCGCGACCGCGGCCCCCTCGGACGCCAGCGCCGCGGCAACCGTCGCCCCTATGCCGCGGCTGGCACCTGCGACGAAGGCGACCTTGCCGGTGAGTCGCATGTGGCCGCCCTTCTTGCAACTGTCACTCTCTCATCGAGAGAATAACATTCTCATATTGGCCGGACCCCGGGATAAGCTGGACGCGATGTCCATCGACGAGCTCATCGAGGCGGCACGCAGCGGGTCCACCCGGGCGGCCGGCCGACTGCTGAGCCTGGTCGAAAGTCCTCGGCGCTCAGAGGTGCTCGATTCGCTGGGCGCGGTACAGGCCCCGCGTGTCGTCGGGGTCACCGGCCCTCCGGGCGCGGGCAAGTCGACGACGGTCGGCGCGCTGGTCTCCGCGTACCGCGAACGTGACATGCGGGTGGCGGTGCTCGCGGTCGATCCGTCATCGCCCTACAGCGGCGGAGCGCTGCTGGGTGACCGGATCCGAATGGCCGCGCACATCAACGACTCCGACGTCCTCATCCGATCGGTGGCAACACGCGGCCACCTCGGCGGGCTGGCCGCGGCGGTACCGGCGGCGATCAGGTTGCTCGCCGCGTTGTCCTACGACCTGGTCGTGTTGGAGACCGTCGGTGTCGGACAGTCCGAGATCGAGATCGCCGCGATCGCCGACCCGACGATCGTCATCCTCAATCCCGGTGCGGGCGACGCGGTTCAGGCGGCGAAAGCCGGTCTGCTGGAGGTTGCGGACATCGTCGTCGTCAACAAGGCGGATCGCGAAGGTGCCGATCAGACCGTGCGCGACCTGAAGGCCGAGACGAAGGCGCCGATCCTGAAACTCGTGGCCGCAGAAGGACAGGGCATCCCCGAATTGGTGGAGGTCATCGAGGTCCACCATCGCACCGACAGCCCGGAACGCCGCATGGCGCGCGCGCGTGCGCAGATCCTGTCCCTGGCGCAGACGCGCCTGCGAAGTCACCCCGATCTGGATCGCCTCGCGTCGCAGGTCGCCGACGGTGAGTCAGATCCATACGGCGCCACTGACCAACTGTTCGTCGCCCCCGTCGAGCCTTAACCGATCGTAGGCACGTCCGCCGGGAACGGCTGCGTCGTCACCTGCCCGTCGGTGCTTCGCAGCAGCGGATCGTAGCGACGGTGCAGGATCAACCAGGACCCATCCTCACGGGTGTATTCGTCGTGGTAGACGCCTGAGATGATCAGGTTGGTGCCCGCCGCGCGCTGGCCGGTCTCCTGAACGAACCAACGGCCAACGGCGCAATCGGGATTCGTCTCGTCGACGACGACTCCCCCGGACATCAGGGCCTGCAGGAAGACGTTCCAACCGTCGAGCATCGAAGTGAAGAACGCGACCATCGCTGCACGTCCGGCGAACCGGCCCAACTCCGGGGAGTACCACGTGCCCTCGGTCGTGATCGTGCTCGCCACCCCAATAGGGTCTCGCCGAGACGCGGCATCGGCATACCGGTGGACGAGACTTCGGATTACCTGCTCATCACTCATGTGAGACAACGTCATCGGGGATGCCGAGCATGCGGCTGGTCATTTGCTTCAGCTGGGCGCGCAATGTCTCGCCATCGACGTCGGCGAGCAGCGGATGCATGACGGCGACGCTGATCGCGCTCGAGAGCATCGCCGCATGCAGACGCGCCTCGACGCCGCCCTCCGTGCCGAGCAGCGCGGCGTAGAGACGCTCGATGAATCGCTGAAACGGTTCGTACTCCGCCTGCAGGCGGATGATGACCGGATCGAACATCGGGACGCGGAAGGCATCGCGGCGGTCGATCGCCTGCTCGACCATCCGGTCGAGCAGCACCGCCCGCGCCCGCAACGGATGACCTTCGGCCTCGGCGGCTTCCAGCACATCCTCGAGCTTGCTCATCTCCCGCTCGGTGAGGGCGATGACGATCTCTTCCTTCGTCTTGAACTGGCGGTACACCGCCGCCTTCGTCACGCCCATCTCGTCGGCGATCATCTGCAACGAGGTTCCGCTGACGCCGCGCTCGGCGATCAGCTTCAACGCCGCATCGAGAACGCGGGTCTGGGCGGCGGTGCGGGTGATCTCGCTGAACTTGAGGCCATCCTGTGTGGACGTCACATCGACGAGGGTAGCCGATCGGCTACTTCGACGACCGTTTTGAAGTCGACCGCGACGGGACGAAAACCGTCTCGGCGAGCATGCGGCGACACCATGCGCGGTAGGCGTCGACGCTCCACCCGTCGCGGTGGACGATCCGCAGGTAGGTCTCGACGCTGCAGACCACCGCCGCAGTTTCGACCAGTTCGTCGAAGGGCACATCGACACGGATCCACTCTCGGTCGCCGAGGGCGCCGAGTACCCGGTGAAATTGGCTGTTGATGCTCGCGATCAGGGCATCGAGATATCGCTCGAGTTCGGGGTCTGCGTTGGCGCCGCCGAAGAGTGCAGGCGCCAACCGCGCGGTCCGCTGGTGGATGACCACCGCGGCCTCCGCAAGGTAGTCCAATGCCTCGTCAAGGTCGGCGATCTCCAGCAGGCGGCGGCCGATGTCGAGGTTCAAGACACTCTCTTCACCGGCCACGCCGACCGCGGAGTACTCGACCGCGGCGATCAGCAGCGCGGCCTTCGGGCCCTGTCCCTGAACGGTTTCGGCGGACACCCCGGCGGCCGCGGCGATCTTCGCGAGTGTCGTGCGCGCGTACCCGTCGGCGGCGAACAGTTCAGCGGCCGCGGCGAACACCCGCGACCGCGTCGCCTCCGCCTGCTGCTGCCGCAGTCGCGATCGGTACGCCCGCGAGGGCTGAGCGGATATTGACTTGGGTGACACAGTAATGAATACTACACCACCATAGTCATTCGCCGATTGGGCGGGGGGAACAATGTCATCGATCGTCATCGTCAGCTTCCCCGCGCACGGTCATGTGGCGCCGCTGTTGACGGTCGCCGAGAACTTCGTCAATCGTGGCGACCACGTCCGATTTGTCACCGGTGCACTGTTCGCCGACAAGGTCGCCGCCACGGGCGCGACCTTCGTGCAGGTCCATCCCGACGCCGACTTCGACGACACGCCGCTGAGTGAGCGGTTTCCCGAACGCGCGCGGTTGAAGGGGCCCAGTGCGGCTGCGCACGATATCGAGCACGTCTTCGCCAAGCCCGTCAAGTATCAGTACGCCACGATTACGGCGGCGCTCGCGGCGCAACCCGCCGACGTCGTGATCGCCGACCCGGTTTCCCTTGGGGCGGCGTTCCTTTTGCGGGACCCACGGCCGGTGCGGCCGGCGGTAATCATGTGCGGAATTATTCCCCTTCCCCTCGAGAGCCCTGACACCGCGCCGTACGGCATGGGTCTGCCGCCTGCACGATTTCTGAATCGGCCGCGAAATAGGCTGTTGGCCAGAGTGAATCGCCGGGTTCTGCGGCGACCGTTCAACGTCATCAACGACCAGCACATTGAGGTGCATGGCTGCCCGTGGCCAACCACGCTGATGGACTGGGGCCGTCACGCCGATGCGCTCGTGCAATTCACGGTTCCATCTTTCGAATATCCAATGTCCGATGCGCCCGACAACCTCCGCTTCGTGGGACCGTTGTCCGCCAACGGGTCCCAGGCTCCACTGCCCGGATGGTGGTCCGATCTCGATGACACGCGCCCCGTCGTGCACGTCACCCAGGGCACGGTCGCCAATACCGATTACGACCAAGCGATAACGCCGACGCTGCGTGCGCTCGCCGACCAGGATCTGTTGGTTGTCGTCGCGACGGGCGGCCGTCCCGTTGAGACGTTGCCGCCGCTGCCCGCCAACGCCCGTGCGGCGAGTTTCCTTCCCTACGATGAATTGTTGCCGCGTACTTCGGTTTTCGTGACCAACGGCGGATACGGCGGAGTCCAGTACGCGCTGCGCTACGGGGTGCCGATCGTCGCCACCGGCGGGAAAGAGGACAAGCCCGCGGTCGGTGCCCGCATCGCATGGTCGGGTGTCGGGCGGCGGATCAGAGCCGAACACCCGACGCCGAAGGCCACCCGTCGAGCCATCCTGGACGTCCTGAACGGCGCGCGCTATCGCCGGGCCAGCAGTCGCGTCGCGGCGGACATGGCCGCAGCACCCGGCTTCGCCGGCCTCGCCGACATCGTCGATCGGCTCGTCGCTGCATCGGAGGCCGAGACCACCCAGCATTGACCATCAAGTAGCCGATCGGCTACCGTGTCGGTTGCCGATCGGCAACCGACGCTTTGCATGGGATGGGATCAACGATGAGACAACGTGACGGTGAGTTGATCCTCTTCTGGACGTTGCCGGTGGTGGCCATCATCTGGGTGTCGGCGTTTCTGCTCTTTCCCGGCTTCCTGCACCCGATGTCGCCCACCATGTCCGCAGAAGAGGTCGCGAGCTTCTATCGAGACGAGACCGCGCGGATCCGGTACAGCATGATCCTGTTCAACTGGTTTGGCGTCGGTCTGATCCCGATCGTGATCCTCGTGGCGATGCAGATCCGCCGGATGGCGCACCGCACGCCGATCCTGTCCTACAGCCTGATCGCCTGCGCGGGTGGACCGCCCGCGCTGTTCCTGATCGCGAACATGTTCTGGCTGCTCGGTTCGTTCCGGCCGGAACGTGCGCCGGAACTGACCCAGTTGTTGAACGATCTCGCGTGGCTCACGTTCACCGTTCTCGTGCCCTACCTGATCGCGCAATGCCTCCTGCTGGCGCTGGCGATCTACTGGGACCACCAGGAGCATCCGGTCTTCAAACCGTGGGTGGCACACGTCAATCTCCTCATCGCGATCGCGTTGGCCCCCGCGGCCTTCACCGCGCTGGCGTCCACCGGTCCGCTTGCGTGGGACGGCCTGTTGTCGTTCTGGGTCAAGAACATCGCGATCTTCGTCTGGATCGTCGTCATGGGAATCGTTCTGGGGCAGACGATTCAGCGGCAGCGCGCGCAGGATCTGGTCGACGCATGAGCACCGCGACCGCGCCGTTGACTGCGCCGGATCCGCCCGCCGACTCACGGGTGAGCAAGCTGTTGTGGAATTTTCGCTACCACCCCAAACGCGAATTGTGGTTCGCGTGGTGGGTGATGGTGGTCTTCTACCAGCTCTACGGGGTGCTGTTCTTCTTCGTCACCCGCGTGCAGCCGCCGCCCAGTCCCGCGTGGGACACGCCGACGGTCGTGCGATGGTTCGATGCCCACGATCAGGGAATCCTTGTCGGATTCGCTGTCGTGTTCCTGATCTCGGGTATGTGCGCGCCGATGAATGCCATCCTCGCGTACTCGATGCGTCGGATGTCGGTGAGTCGGCTGTTCGCGTACTCGTATCTGATCATCTACTCGCTGGCCGCCGTCCCCGGCATGTTGGTGATGGCCATCGCGATGACGGCCGCCGCCCTTCGACCCGACCGTGACCCCGAGATCATCGCCTGGCTATACGATTTCGCGTTCCTGTCGTTCAGCGGAACCATGGGTGTGTTCATGATCGGCTCGCTGGTGTGGATGGTGGCCGTCCTGATCGACAAGAACCGGGTCTTCCCGAAATGGTTCGGTTATCTCAGCCTCTGCAACGCCCTGACCGAAGTCGTCGTCGCGCCGGCGTGGATCTTCCAGCGCGGCGCCTTCGCGTGGAACGGCGCCATCGCGTGGTGGATCAACATGGTGGTGTTCGTGCTCTACACCGGCGTGTTCATCGTCCTGTTGCGCAAGATGATCGAACGTGAGGATTTCGGCACCGGACCACTTCCCGACCTTGCGGACAAGGGTGCGGCAGCGCAGACGGATTCCGTGGAGGCCGTCCGATGACGAACCTCGCTGAGCCGCACACCGAGGAGAACCCGGCGAAGTTCGTGCCGGGGCAGCCGGACATGTGGATGTTCGTGCTTTTCGAATCCCTTCTGTTCACGGGCTACTTCTCGGTGTATCTGGTGTCCCGGACCCAGAACGAGGCACTGTTTCTGCAGTCCCAGTCGGATCTGGATCTGCGTATCGGAATCGTCAACACGATTGCCTTGCTGTTGAGTTCGTGGGCGATCGCGCGGTGCGTCCAGGCCTCTCGGGCGGGCGATTACCGGTCGGCATTGATCAACGCCTTCGTCACGGTCTTCTTCGGGCTCGTCTTTCTGGCGTCCAAGATTCTCGAGTGGATCAAGGAGATCCGATTGGCGAACACGTTCACCAGTGACGAGTTCTTCCAACACTATTTCTTCCTGACGTCGATTCACTGCATCCACGTGCTGATCGGCTTCGTCGTGCTGGGCGTCGTCGTCTACCAGTTGTGGAGTCCTGCCCGGCGCTCGCAGCAGCTCGTCGAAACGGGTGCGACGTACTGGCACACCGTCGATTTCCTGTGGGTTCTGATATTTGCGTTGCTCTACGTCGTGAGGTGATTTGTGAGTACCACGTTCAACAAGCGACTGCTGATCGTGTGGCTGATCCTGACGTCGATGACACTCGCCTACGTCTGGATCGACCACACCGCCGACGAGAACGGGACCTTGAAGGCCAGCACCGTGGTCACGGTCAGCGCGCTCGTGATCGCCCTCGTCAAGGTGCGCATCATCTTCCGCGAGTTCATGGAAGTGCGACACGCGCCGCCGCTTCTCTGCCGGCTGACCGACGGCTGGGTCGTCCTGATCGGTGTGTGCCTGATGGGCAGTTACTTCGTCGGCTCAGCGATCGCCGGCTGACTTCCTGCGTCTGCTGCTCGCGCTAAGAACTGCGGGCCGAGACCGCCAGCCCCGCCCGATACCCGAACACCATGGCGGGGCCCAGCGTCCCGCCCGCGCCGCCGTACGCCTTGCCGGTCGCGCCCGCCATCGCATTACCCGCCGCGAAGAGGCCCGGAATGGCCGCGCCGCTGACGTGCAGCACCCGCCCGTCGCGGTCGGTGCGCGGACCGCCCTTGGTGCCCATCGCACCGATGGATACCGGGACGGCGTAATACGGGGGAGTGTCGATGGGGCCAAGGGTCTTACCCGCAGAGGTGGTGGCCAAGGCGTCACCCCAGTAGCCGTCGTAAGCGCTCGAGCCGCGGCCGAAGTCGGGATCCTGTTCGTGGGCGACGTTGTCGTTCCACGCCGCGAGCGTGGCCGCCAGGCCGTCCGCGTCGATACCCGTCTTCTCGCCGAGCTCGGTGAGATCGGCCGAGGGCGCGAACCAGTCCGGCGCCTCCTCCTCGGGCAGTACGCCCAGGAACCCGTATCGCTTGAAGTGCTGTGAGTCGAAAACGATCCACGCCGGATCGTTGGCATAGCCGAGCTTCGGGTCGAGGAAGTGGAACGGCCCGGCCATCGAGTTGTACTCGCCTGCCTCGTTGAGGAAGCGCTTGCCCGCACGGTTCACGATGATGCTTCTGGGCCGGGTGCGTTCGAGCCGCACGCTGCGGCTGCGCGGGTGTCCTTCGAAGGTATCGCCGGGCAGCTGCACGATCGGCACCCACCACGCCTCGGCCATATTGGCCAGGTCGGCGCCGTGTGCCATGGCCATACGCAGGCCGTCCCCGGTGTTGTTCGGCGGGGACACCGCGCCGCGCATCGGGCCGCGCAGGTACGCCTCGACCAGCTTCTGATCCCATTCGAACCCCCCCGTGCCGAGTACCACGCCGCGGCGCGCGCGAACATTGAACTCGCCGTCGCCCTGCGTGATTCGTACGCCGGTGATACCCAACGCATCGGCGAACAGCTCGACGGCGCGCGCGTTCGTGTGTGGCGCGATGCCCAGGTCGAGCAGACCCTTCAGCAGGCCGGAGACCAGTGCCGTGCCAGCCACGCAGTAGTCACCAGAATCTTCGTCAACCGATGCATGAATGCGCGCGCGTGTCTCGGCGTCGATCCCGACATTGCTGAAGTCGGCGGGGAATGACGTGACGCGTTCACTCCACTCGCCGAGCCGCGACCGGTCGAAGGGTTTGGCGTTCAGCGACCGTCCGCCCGACGGGCGTCCACCGGGGAGTTCGGGCTTGTAGTCCGGGAACCCCTCGGCAACCTCGAACTGCAACTCACTGTGCGCCTCGACGAAGTCGAGCATCTCCGGCCCGGTGCGGACGAACGTGTCCACCATGTCGTCGTCCATGAAGCCGAGCGACTGCGCACGCAGGTAGCTCATCGCATCCTCGACCGTCAGCTCACCCTCGGCCGCGCGGTCATGCGCCGGAATCCAGATGATGCCACCGGAAACCGCTGTCGTACCGCCTACGGTCGCGGCTTTTTCGTACACCTCCACCGAGGCCCCGTTGACCGCCGCCGTCAGCGCCGACGTGAGACCGGCGCCGCCACTACCCAGCACGACGACGTCGACCTCATGATCCCAATTGATCACGTGCTCAATCCTTTCGGCGATCCTCAGGAAAGGATCGCGGACAATTCGTTGGCCGCCCTGATCACCGCGTCCTTACCGTTCATCACCACGTCCTCGCGGTGCGAGATGAGGTTGATGCAGGTGGGCGGCGACGGCGGTTGTCTGCGTACCGGCACGGCCAGGCCGTAGGTGTTCGGCTCGACCTCGCCGTGGGTGATCACCCAACCCTGTTGCCGCGTCTGGGAAACCAGATCGCGTTCACCGGGTCGCGGCGGCATGCTCGCCAGCAGCGCGAGCCCGGCGGCGCCGCGGTCCAGCGGGTACCGGCTGCCCTCGTGGAAGGACAGTTGGTAGTACACATTCGTCGGCACGATGACCGCGATGGCCACCTGTTGATCACCCTCGGCGACGAGCAGCGACACCGTGCTGCCGAGTTCGTCCGCCAGCGCGCGGAGGGTGGGCAGGCTCAGCTGGCGTAAGTGGTTGTCAAACGATGCGCCGAGCACCGCGAGCGCTGCGGCCGCACGGTAACGGCCGTCGTCACCCTTGGCTACGAGCCGGTACTGAGACAGCGTGGACAGCAGGCGATACGCGATTGTGCGGTGCACGCCGATGTCGTCGGCGACCTGCTGAGCGGTCAGACCGGATCGGGACGTCGCGACCAACTGCAGTGCGGCCAAACCCCTCGCCAACGTCTGCGAGCCGGGCGCACCCGTCGGTGCGGCATTGGGGCTCGCCCCGCCGACCGAATCAGACATGGCGTCTACCTGACTTTCCTTGACATCTACCACTCATGAGAGTGATGCTCTGACTATAGTGCACATGTATGTGCGATAAATGAGCACATCGCTTACAAGATACGAGAATCGAATTCTCGCAGTCAAGAGAGGTTGACGAGTGCCGGAAACGTCTCCGCTGCTCGACTTCGAGAGCGTCTGGAGTGACCTCCAGGGGGTCGCGTTCTCGCAGGGGTACATCGACGCGGCCGGCGTCCGCACCCGCTATCTGCACGCCGGCGACTCGGCGAAACCCGCCCTGATCTTCTTGCACGGGTCGGGCGGGCACGCGGAGGCCTACGTCCGGAATCTCGAGTCGCACGCCGAGCATTTCTCGACGTGGTCGATCGACATGCTGGGTCACGGATATACCGACAAACCCGGGCATCCTCTCGAAGTGCATCATTACGTCTCCCATCTGATGGCGTTTCTCGACGCCATCGGCGCGGAGCGCGCCCACATCAGCGGTGAGTCGTTGGGGGGCTGGGTCGCCGCACGCGCCGCAGCCGATCATCCGAATCGCATCGACCGGCTGGTGCTCAATACCGCGGGCGGATCGCAGGCCGATCCCGAGGTCATGAAGCGCATCATCACGTTGTCGATGGCCGCCGCCGAGAACCCGACGTGGGACACCGTGCAGGCGCGCATCAAATGGTTGATGGCCGACAAGTCCAAGGATTACGACGACATCGTCGCCAGCCGACAGCGCGTGTACCGCCAGCCGGGATTCGCCGCGGCGATGAAGGACATCATGGCACTGCAGGACCCCGAGATCCGCGCGCGAAACCTGCTGGGCCCGAAGGAGTACGGGTCGATCACCGCGCCGACCATGGTCGTATGGACCAGTGATGACCCGACGGCCGACGTTGCCGAGGGGCGCCGCATCGCCTCGATGGTCTCCGACGCACGGTTCGAGTTGATGCCGGGGTGCGGACACTGGCCGCAGTACGAAGATCCCAAGACCTTCAACCGTCTGCACCTCGACTTCCTGCTGGGGCGCGCATGAGTCCCGACCAGGTCGACGTCGCCATCGTCGGAGCCGGGCCGTCCGGTCTGACTCTGGCGAACATCCTTGGGCTGCAGGGTGTCCGGACGCTGATCGTCGAAGAGCGCGACACCCTCATCGACTATCCCCGTGGGGTTGGACTGGACGACGAGGCGCTGCGGACGTTTCAGTCCATCGGTCTGGTCGACCGCGTCCTGCCGCACACCGTGCCGAACCAGATCCTACGATTCTTCGACGCCAAACGCCGACTGCTCGCCGAGATGGCACCGCCGGACGCGCGGTTCGGCTGGCCCAAGCGCAATGGCTTCGTCCAGCCGATGGTCGACGCCGAGCTGTGCGGCGGGCTCGACCGCTTCGATCATGTCGGCGTGCGGTGGGGGCACCGAATGGAGAACTGCGTCGAAACCCCCGACGGTGTCACGCTCGAATTCGCTGACGGCAAGGAGACCGTGCGGGCCCGCTACGTTGTCGGGTGTGACGGCGGGCGCAGCGCCACCCGACGGCTGATGGGAGTGTCGTTCGACGGCACCACGTCCTCGACGCGCTGGCTGGTGGTCGACGTCGCGAACGATCCGCTCGGCCACCCGAACAGCGAGGTCGGCGCCGATCCCAAACGGCCGTACGTGTCGATCTCCATCGCCCACGGCATCCGCCGCTTCGAGTTCCTGATTCACGACGACGAAACCGACGAACTCGCCGATGATCCGGCATTCGTCAGACGCATGCTCGCGCAACGGGTTCCGCATCCCGAGCGGGTCGACATGATCCGCCACCGCGTCTACACCCACCACTCACGAATCGCAGGTTCGTTCCGAAGGGGACGCTTGATGCTGGCGGGCGACGCAGCGCACCTGATGCCGGTGTGGCAGGGTCAGGGCTACAACAGCGGCATCCGTGACGCCGCCAACCTCGGGTGGAAGCTTGCCGCGGTGGTCAACGGCCAGGCCGACGACGCCCTCCTGGACACCTACGACATCGAACGCCGCAAACATGCACGTGCGATGATCGACCTGTCCACCATGGTGGGGCGCGTGATCTCACCGACGAACCGGAGGGTGGCCGCTCTTCGCGACCGCGTCATCCACGGCGCATCACTCGTGCCGACGCTGAAGCGCTACGTGCTCGAGATGCGGTTCAAGCCGATGCCGCGGTATCAGCAGGGTGCGGTGTTCCACGCCGAGAACAGTCCGGAGAACTCACCGACGGGGACGCTGTTCATCCAGCCACGCGTCGATACGCGCGAGGATCAGAACGTCTTGCTCGACGACGTCCTCGGTGCAGGTTTCGCCGTACTGTGCTGGAGTAACAATCTGCGTGCCGTTCTCGGCGACGAGGTGTTCAGCCGCTGGAAGGCGTTGGGGGCCAGCTTCATCGAAGCACGGCCAATGACCCAGCTGCATTGGACCGGCCACGATGACACCGACGTGACGGTCGTCGGTGACCGGACAGGCGCGCTCAAGTCGTGGTTCGACGTCTTCACCGACTCCGTGCTGTTCGTGCGCCCCGATCGCTGCATCGCGGGCGCTTGTATCGCGCAGCGCGCGCCAGAACTGAGCACATCGCTGTTCGACGTCCTCTGTTTGACCCAGGAAGGAGGCTCGAGTTCCCATGGCGACACTGGCCCTGTGTTGCATGTCGCACAGTCCGCTACTGAACCTTCCGGGACCGTCGCGGGATCTTCTTGACGACGTCGAGTCCGCGATGGCAGCCGCGCGCGGCTTCGTCGCGGACTTCGATCCCGAACTGGTCGTGGTCTTCTCACCAGACCACTACAACGGCTTCTTCTACCGGACGATGCCTCCGTTCTGCATCGGTACCGCAGCCCAGGGTGTCGGCGACTACGGCACCTATGCCGGCCCGTTGAATGTTCCCGGGGACATCGCAAACGACTGCGCGCGTGCGGTTCTCGAATCTGGTGTGGACGTGGCGCTTTCGGCCGGCATGGACGTCGACCACGGCACGGTGCAACCGCTGGAGAAGCTCTTCGGTGACGCGACGTCGCGGCCGGTGATCCCGATCTTCATCAACTCGGTCGCCACCCCGCTCGGCCCGCTTCGCAGGGTGCGGGCACTCGGCGCCGCCGTCGGCATCTTCCTGGCCACCTTGGGCAAGCGCGTGCTCGTCGTGGGTTCCGGTGGTTTGTCCCACGATCCGCCGGTGCCGACGCTGGCCACCGCACCGCCGGCCGCGCTCGCGCGCATCGTGGGTGGGGAACCGATGACGCCGGAGCAGCGGCAGGCGCGACAGGTGGCGGTGATGGACGCTGCGCAGGCGTTCGCGCACGGGGACAGCCCGCTGCAGCCCCTGAACCCCGAATGGGATCAGGCGTTTCTAGACCTGGTCGACTCGAATCGCCTCGACGAGGTGGATGCCTGGTCGAACGGCTGGATCGAGCAGCAGGCCGGTCATTCGGCACACGAAATCCGGACGTGGATCGCCGCGTTCGCTGCGCTGGCGGCGCACGGTCGATACCAGACGGGTCACCGGTTTTATCGCGCGGCACCGGAACTCATCGCCGGATTCGCCGTGAGGACGGCGGTGTGCAACCCATGACCCCCGATTCGTTCGACCACACCGTCGATGTGCTCGTCATCGGCTCCGGCGGTGGTGGAATGACCGCGGCGCTGGCCGCCGATGCGTGGGGCCTCGACACGCTCGTGGTCGAGAAGTCGCCGCAATTCGGTGGTTCCACCGCACTGTCGGGCGGCGGTATCTGGGTACCCGGGGCGCCGTCGCAACGCGAAGCCGGCTACGTACCCGATCCCGACGGCGTGTTCGAATACCTGCAGCGCATCACCGGCGGCCTGGTCAGCGACGCACGGCTGCGCGCCTATGTCGACAGCGCGCCGGAGATGATGGAGTTCCTCGAGCGGCACAGCCGGTGGTTCGAATTCGTCTGGAAGCCCGGGTACGCCGACTACTACCCCGAGTTCCCCGGCGGCTCAGAGTTGGGCAGCACCATCAACGTTCCCGCGATCGATCTGCGCGAGCTGGGTGACGAGGAGCAGAATCTGCTACGGCCGTTGGCCCTGGCGCCCAAGGGGATCTGGTTCGCCCCCAAAGATCTTCGGCTGTTCTATCAGGTGCGACAGAACTGGCGCGGAAAGGCCGTGCTGATGAAGCTCATCTGGCGGATGTTTCGCGCTCGGGTCTTCGGCGACCGCATGGCCGCAATCGGCCAATCGTTGGCGGCCAGGATGCGTCTGGCGCTCAAAGAACACAACATCCCGCTGTGGCTGAGCGCACCGATGACCGAGCTGATCGCCGACGTCGACGGAACGGTCACGGGTGCGGTGGTCGAGCGCAACGGTCATGCTCAGCGCATCGGTGCGCGGCACGGTGTCATCCTTGCCGCCGGCGGCTTCGACCACGACATGGAGTGGCGCAGGCAGCATCTGCCGCTTCTCGAGAAAGACTGGAGCTTCGGTAATCCCGCGTCGATGGGTGATGGGATCAGGGCGGGGGAGAAGGTCGGCGGCTCGACCGACCTGCTCGACGAGGCGTGGTGGTTCCCCGCCATGTGCTGGCCCGACGGCAGGCTCCAGTTCATGCTGAACGAGCGAATGATGCCGTCACAATTCGTGGTCAACGCCGAGGGCAAGAGGTTCATCAACGAGGCGGCGCCCTACATGGACTTCGCCCACGCGATGATCGAAGGACACAACTCCGGCATCGCGCACATCCCGTGCTGGCTCGTCACCGACATCCGTTCGTTCCATCGCTATGTCGTTGGCGGCCATCTGCCCATCCCGAAGGTGCCGTTCGCGCCGGTACCCACTGGGTGGAAGGTGCCCAAGGCATGGCTGGAGTCCGGAGTCGTAGTAGAGGCCAACAGCTTCGAGGAACTCGCGACCAAGATCGGCGCACCCCCTGCACAGCTACGCGCCACCGCCGATCGCTTCAACGAGTTGGCCCGTAAGGGTCACGACGACGACTTCAACCGCGGGGACTCCGCCTACGACAACTACTACGGCGACTCCACGCTGCCCAACCCCAACCTGTACCCGCTGGGCAAGCCACCGTACTACGCGTTTCAGATCATCCTCGGCGACCTCGGCACCTCGGGTGGGCTGCGCACCGACGAGTACGCGCGCGTGCTCCGCTCCGATGACAGCCTCGTGAAGGGCTTGTACGCCGTCGGCAATACGTCGGCCGCGGTGATGGGACGCAGCTACGCCGGTGCGGGCGCGACCATCGGGCCGGCCATGACCTTCGGCTACGTGGCCGCCAAGCACATCGCAGACCAGTTGCCCGACAACGCTCTTCAGCCTGGGCCACAGACCGGTTCGACACTCAAGATCGAAAGGTAACGAAATGAAGATCTCACTGTTCTATGAATTCCCGCTGCCGCGGCCGTGGAGTGACGACGACGAGCACAAGCTTTTCCAGGACGGCCTCGACGAGGTGGAGGCAGCCGACAAGGCCGGCTTCTCCACGGTGTGGCTGACCGAGCACCACTTCCTCGAAGAGTACTGTCATTCCACTGCCCCCGAGATCTTCCTGTCGGCGGCAAGCCAGCGCACCAAGGACATTCGCCTCGGATTCGGCATCATGCACCTGCCTCCCGCGGTCAACCATCCCGCGCGGGTGGCGGAGCGTGTCGCCACCCTCGACCTGCTGTCCAACGGGCGGGTTGAATTCGGCACCGGCGAGTCGTCCTCGGTGGGTGAGCTCGGCGGGTTCGGCATCGATCCGGCCGACAAGCGTGCGATGTGGGAGGAGGCCCTAGAGGTCTCGATCCGCTGCATGACCGAAGAGCCGTTCACCGGCTTCAAGGGCCAGCACGTCGAGATGCCCCCGCGTAACGTCGTTCCCAAGCCGTTGCAGAAGCCGCACCCGCCGGTCTGGGTCGCCTGCACGCGCCCCGCCTCAGTGTCGATGGCCGCCCAAAAGGGGCTCGGTGCACTGAGTTTCGCCTACACCGGTCCCGGCCCGCTCACCGAGCGTGTCAACGGGTACTACAAGGAGTTCGAAGAGAGCGCCGTACCGGTCACACCGCAGATGAACCCCAACATCCTCGCGATCGGCGGCGACCTGTCGATGATGGTCGCCAAGACCGACGAGCAGGCCATCGAAAGGCTCGGAAAGGGCGGAGGCTTCTTCGCGTTCGGAATCATGCACTACTACATGACCGGCATGCACACCCCAGGCCGAACAGGTGTCTGGGAACGTCACCTCGAGGAGATCGAAAAGGATCCGAGCATCGTCTACGGCCCGGACCGCGGCCCGATCGGCAGCCCGGCGACGGTGCGCGAGTTCCTGCGCGGCTACGAGGAAAGCGGTGTCGACGAACTGATCCTGCTCCTGACGCCGCGGCGACACGAGGAGACGATGGAGTCCATCGAGCTGATGGGCAAGGAGGTCCTTCCCGAGTTCATCGAGCGCGACGAGAAGGCCAGGGCCGAGAAGGCCAAGCGGCTCGAGCCCGTCCTCGCGAGGGCCGAGGCGCGCAGGCCCAAGTCGAAGGCGCCGTTGTTCGACGAGACCTACGCCTTCGGTGGTCTGCCCACCGGTCGCGAGAACTACACCGCCAATGAGGTGTCGCTGGCGATGGATGAGATGAACGCCGGTATCGAGGCGGCGGCGGCGAAACTCAAAGCGGGCGAGGGGTGGACGAGCAGGAATCCTGCCGCTGATAAGAGTTGATCGGTGACTGACGAGCTGTGGCGCTACGACGGCCGCCGGGTCGTCGTCACCGGATGTGCTTCGGGCATCGGCGCCGATGTGGCGCGGCAGCTCGCCGGTCTCGGTGCCGAGGTGATCGGCCTCGACATCCGGCCGCCCGAGTTCGACATCGGCGAGTTCATCTCGCTCGATCTCCACGATCCGGAGTCGATCGACACGGCGGCGGCGGCGATCGGCGGTCGCGTCGATGCCGTGTTCAACATCGCCGGGGTGTCTTCGGGGATCCGCGATCCCCTGCGGGTGGTCACCATCAACTTCCTGGGTACGCGGCGATTCACCGAGGCGCTGGTGCCCTCGATGCCACCGGGGTCTGCCATCGCCTGTGTGTCGTCGTTGGCCGCGTCGGCTTATCGGGAGAACGCCGCGGTCACCGCGGGCCTGGTCGAGACTGACACGATGGCCGAGGGAATCGAATGGTGTGAGCGCCATCAGGAGGCGGTCGCCGATGGAGGAGGTTACCGGCTATCCAAGGAGGCGATCATCCTGTACGGGATGGCCAATGTCGTGGCGCTGGGTGCCAAGGGAATCCGGATCAACTGCACCGCGCCCGGCGTCACGGACACCCCGATTCTCGACCAACTGCGGTCGGCGTATGGCCAGGAGTTCCTCGACTCCTTCCACACGCCGTTGGGTCGCGCGGCCACGCCCGAAGAACAGGCCAGCGTGCTGGTCTTCCTGAACAGCAAAGCGGCCAGTTACATCACCGGACAGGTGATCTGGGTGGACGGCGGCACGACCGGCGAGACAGACCTGGCGGGATCGGTGACGCGACGATGAGAGGCGAACTATGGCCAGCATGACCGACTTCCGGCGGGTCGCTGACGACGTCCGCAACTGGGGGCGTTGGGGCGACGACGACGAAATCGGCACGCTCAACTTCATCACGGCGGAGAAGGTCGCCCAGGCGGCCGGTCTGGTCAGACACGGCAAGCTCTTTCCACTCGGTGTCGATTTCGGATCGTCAGGCCCGCAGGGGGCGTTCCACTTCCGGCAGAACCCCCTCCACGTGATGACGATCGACGGCGGCGATGCCAGCACGCTGGCCGAGTACGGCCCTCCCTGGTTGAAGAATCCCGCCGCGATGGAGCTGAGCGAGTACTGGACCAGCGGCCCGATGCGATTCAACGACGATGTCATCATCATGCCTCTGCAGGCCGCGACCCAGTGGGATGCGCTGTCGCACGTCTACTACGAGGACAAGCTGTACAACGGATTCCCCGCGAGTTCGGTGACCAGCCTCGGCGCCTTTCACTGCGGTATCGACAAGGTCGACGGCCGGGGCATCACGTCCCGCGGCGTGCTGCTGGACATCGTGCGCCTGCGCGGCGTGCAGACGTTCTGCGAGCTCGGCGACCCGATCACCCCCGCCGAACTCGACGAGGCCGCCCGCAACCAGGGAGTTACCGTCGAGCGCGGCGACATCGTGCTGATCCGAACCGGTTGGTGGGCAAGGTTTCTCGAAACCCGTGACGGTGCTGAACCCGGCGCCGGCCTGGACTGGACCTGCGCGTCGTGGTTGCATGATCACGAAGTCGCGGCGGTCGCGGCCGATAACCTGATGGTGGAGAACCCAGTCCCCGGCATCGACGGCTGTTTCCTGCCGATGCACATGCTGTGCCTTCGTGATATGGGGCTGATGCTTGGCGAATACTGGGATCTGACGGCCTTGGCGGAGGATTGCGCGGCCGACGGAGTCTACGAATTCCAGCTCATCGCACCGCCTCTGAGGGTGACCGGCGCTGTCGGATCGCCCGTGAACCCGATTGCAATCAAGTAGGTAGGAGTCATGACCGCAAGCACAACCACCGGCGGCGGCGCGCCGCTGATCGTCGGCCTTGGCGGAACGCTTCGCGCCAACTCATCGACCGAGCGGGCGATTCGCTACTGCCTGGCATCGGTCGAACACCAGGGCGGACGCACCCGATTCTTCAGCGGGCCTGACCTGGACCTCCCGATGTACGCACCACACGAGCTGGAGCGCACCCCGAAGGCGCTCGAACTGGTCAGTGCCCTGCGCGACGCCGACGCCGTCGTCGTCGGGTCGCCGGGATACCACGGTGCGATATCGGGTTTGGTCAAGAACGCGCTCGACTACATCGAGGATCTCCGAGAGGATCCGCGCGTCTACCTCGACAACACGCCGTGGGGTTGCATCAGTTGCGCCTACGGCTGGCAGGCGGCAGTGGGCACCCTTGGCCAGCTGCGTTCCATCGGACACGCACTGCGGGCCTGGCCGACACCGCTCGGTGTGGCGATCAACTCCGCCGACAAGATCTGGGACGACGCAGGCGAGCTGAAGGACTCCTCGATCTGCGACCAACTCGACATGCTGGCCACCCAGGTGCTCACCTTCGCGCAGACCGCGTGGGAAACCACGTGAGCGCAGTGCGGAAGACCATTGTGGTCGACGGCCTTGTCACGGGATATCTCGAGGCAGGACAGGGCGATCCGGTCATTCTGCTGCACGGCGGTGAGTTCGGTGTCAACGCCGAGATCGCGTGGGAGAACAATATCGCCGCGCTCGCTCATCAGAATCGCGTCCTCGCACTGGAGATGCTCGGCTTCGGCGAGTCCGCGAAGGTCATCGACTTCAACGACGGCCGGGGTATGCGGATCCGCCACATCGCGCGGTTCTGCGATGCCGTCGGCGTCGAGTCGGCGCATTTCGTCGGGAACTCGATGGGTGCGGTCAACTTGTTCGTGGACGCCACGTCGGAGTCGCCGGTGCTCCCCGCCCGCAGCATGGTGATGATCTGCGGTGGAGGCGAGATCCAACGCAACGAGCATTCGGCCGCGCTCTACGATTATGACGCCACGCCAGAAGCCATGCGCCGCATCGTCGAAGCCCTCTTTCACGACCCCGCCTATGTGACCGACGAGGCGCACGTGCAGCGACGATACGAGTCGAGCATCGCGCCTGGTGCGTGGGAAGCACTGGCGGCGGCGAGGTTTCGCCGGCCCGGGCTGGAACCACCGCCGCTACCGTCGAGCGCACGGGCCTACGACCGGATCACCGTGCCAACGCTGATCGTCGAGGGCGGCGGCGACAAACTGCTCCCGCGCGGCTGGGCGGCCGAGATCGCCGCGCAGATCCCCTCCGCGCGTTCGGCGGTGATTCCCGATGCCGGGCACTGCCCGCAGATCGAACAGCCCGCGGCGGTCAACGACCTGCTGCTGGCGTTCCTGGCCGAGCAGCGCGAAGGAGCAGCGACATGACAGACGAACTGGCCGGCAAGGTCGCGATCGTCACCGGAGGCGCGTCGGGTCTAGGGGAAGGGCTGGCACGCAGGTTCGCCGCCGAGGGTGCCAAGGTACTGATCGGCGACGTCGACACCGAAAGCGGTGCCGCACTTGCCGCAGACATCGGTGCCAATGCAGTGTTCGTCGAAGCCGACGTGTCCGACGTCGATCAGGTGAGTGCCCTGGTGTCGACGGCCGTCGACCGTTTGGGCGGCCTGCACGTCATGGTCAACAACGCGGGGGTGTCGGGCACGATGCACCGCCGGTTCCTCGACGACGACCTTGCGGACTTCCACAAGGTGATGGCGGTCAACGTGCTGGCGGTGATGGCGGGAACCCGTGACGCAGCGCGACACATGTCGCAGCACCTCGGCGGTTCGATCATCAACCTGACGTCGATCGGCGGCATCCAGGCCGGCGGCGGCGTGATGACGTACCGGGCGTCGAAGGCGGCCGTCATCCAGTTCACCAAGTCGGCAGCAATCGAGTTGGCGCACTACGAGATTCGGGTGAACGCCATCGCGCCCGGCAACATCCGAACCGCGATCGTGCGCAAGTCGGCGACGGGGGCGGACCTCGAGAAGCTGGAACAGTTCGAGGCGAAGATCCGCGAGCAGATGCGCAACGACCGCCCACTCAAACGCGAGGGCACGATGGAGGACGTCGCCGAAGCAGCGCTGTACTTCGCCACCGACCGCTCACGCTATGTCACCGGCACCGTCCTGCCGATCGACGGCGGCACGTCCGCGGGCAAGGTCGTCCCGCGTAAGCCCAAGTCCGACTAGCGGCCCTCGTCGGCGCGGTCGGCATGTTCGGCGACCAGCCGGGGGTATCGGCCGCGGTCGGGTCGAAAGATGTCGTGGGGCGAGTCGGGGAAATCGACCAGCTGCGCGTGCGGGAACAGCGTCCGGTATCGCGACCACTGCGCATCGCCCACCAGGAGGCGTTCGCGGCTGCGAACGGCGAGCAGCGGAAGTTGTTCTCGGGCAAGACGACCCCACATCGACCGCTCCTGTGCGGCGAAAAACGTCTTGTTGGCGGCGTCCACGTCGAGCCGCTCGCTCACCGGCGTTCCGCGCCAGCGACCGGCGAGCAGCCGGCGCGACATCTCGGGAGTCAGCACCTTCTCCTCGGGCACGTAGTCGCCGATCGCTACGGAGCGAATGCGTTCGAAGTTCGCGAGCGCCCACGTCAGCGCGTAGGTCGTGCCCCGAGAGAACGTCACCACGTGAACCGGCCCGTCGGTGATGGCGTCGACCACCGCGCCGACGTCGGTGCTCAAGGTGGTCGCGTCATATCCGCTCACGGGAGCGCTGCTGCGACCATGGCCCCGCAGGTCGATCACGACGGTTCGGCGGCCGAACAGGGACAGGACTTCGGCGTAGTCCTCGGCCACGCACGTCATGCCGGGCACGAAGACCACGGGCGCGCCACCGTCGTCGCCGCCGGAGTCGAGGTAGTGGATGCGGGCGTCGCGGTTGTCGGTGAATCGCGAGTTGGGCATGGTCAGCGGGACTCTATGCGGTGGCGGCATCGGCGCAGGCGGGAGGCCCGTAATCGCCACCGGACGGATTAAATCAGTCGCTTGACTTAATCGCTTCGGCGCGGTTGACTGATCCCGTGACCACTGCCAGCAGGACCGTTCGGACCGAGCGCGCCAGCATCACGCGCGAGGCGATCCTCGCTGCGGCCGAACGGTTGTTCGCCGAACACGGTGTGTACGCGGTTTCCAACAGGCAGGTCAGCGAGGCCGCCGGGCAGGGGAACAACGCCGCGGTCGGCTACCACTTCGGCACCAAGACCGACCTCGTGCGCGCGATCGAGCAGAAGCATCGCGTGCCCATGGAGCGAATGCTGGCGCGAATGGTCGCCGACACGGCCGACTCGACCGACTTGCGGGACTGGATCGCATGTTTGGTGTGCTCACTCACCGACCACCTCGATCAGCTCGGGAACCCGACCTGGTATGCGCGTTTCGCCGCCCAGGCGCTCGCCGACCCGGCCTACCAGAAGATCGTGGTGAAGGACGCGCTGGCTTCGCCCTCGGTGCTGCTGGTCGTGCAGGGCATCACACGCTGCCTGCCCGACCTGCCGATGACCGTCGTCACCGAGCGCAACATCATGGTCCGCAACCTGATGATGCACACCTGCGCCGACTTCGAGCGCGCGTTCGCCGAGGGCGCGCACATTACTCACAGTTCGCCGATGCCACGAACCACCTGGAGCTCGGTCGCTTCCGGACTCATCGACGCGATCGTGGGCCTCTGGCAGGCGCCCGTCACGGAGCGGCCGTGAAGGTAAGTGTCGACCAGGACAGGTGCGTGTCCTCTGGGATGTGCGTGATGAACGCGGGCGACGTGTTCGACCAGCGCGACGACGACGGTGTGGTCGAGCTTCTCGTCGAGGAGCCAGGACCCGATCAAGCCGAAGAAACCCGAAAGGCCGCCGCGGCTTGCCCAGCGCTGGCCATTCATATCGAGGAATGACGGAGAATTCATGTCAGACACCCTTGCCACAGAACACGTTTCGGCCGACGTCCCCGAGTACCCGATGGAAAGGGCCGCCCGCTGCCCGTTCGCGCCGCCGCTGCCGATGCTCGAGATGGGTGAGGCCAAGCCGCTGTCGCGGGTGCGGATCTGGAACGGCACCACGCCGTGGCTGGTCACCGGCCACGAGGTGGCGCGGGCGCTGTTCTCGGATTCTCGCGTCAGCGTGGACGACCGGCGTGAGGGGTTCCCGCACTGGAACGAGCACATGCTGTCGACGGTGAACAAGCGGCCGCGGTCGGTGTTCACCTCCGACGCCGAGGAGCACACCCGATTCCGCCGGATGCTGTCGAAGCCGTTCACATTCAAGCGTGTCGAGGCCCTGCGTGCCACCATCCAGGAAGTCACCGACGAGTGCATCGACGACGTCCTTGGGGGCCCGCAACCCGCCGACATCGTGGCCAAACTCGCGCTGCCGGTGCCGACGAAGGTCATCAGCGAGATGCTCGGCGTCCCCTACGAGGACCACGAGTTCTTCCAGCACCACGCCAACGTCGGGTTGGCCCGCTACGCGTCCGCGGAAGAAGGCCAGAAGGGGGCGATGAGCCTCCACAAGTACCTCATCGATCTGGTCGAGAAGAAGATGGAGAACCCGTCCGAGGACGCGGTCTCCGACCTGGCCGAACGGGTGACCGCGGGCGAGATCAGCGTGAAGGAGGCCGCCCAGTTGGGCACCGGCCTGCTGATCGCCGGTCACGAGACGACGGCGAACATGATCGGTATCGGCGTGCTCGCCCTGCTGGAGAACCCCGAACAGGCTGCACTGCTTCGCGATTCCGACGATCCGAAGTTCATCGCGAATGCCGCCGAAGAGCTGATGCGTTACCTGTCGATCATCCAGAACGGGCAGCGCCGGGTGGCGATCGAGGACATCGAGATCGCCGGAGAGACCATCCGTGCGGGCGAGGGCATCATCATCGATCTCGCGCCGGCGAACTGGGACGCGAGCGCCTACCCGGAACCGGAGAAGCTGGACTTCACCCGCGATGCCGGTCAGCAACTCGGTTTCGGCTACGGCCGGCATCAGTGCGTTGGTCAGCAGCTCGCCCGCGCCGAACTGCAGATCGTCTTCCACACCCTGCTGCGCCGTATCCCTACGCTCAAGCTGGCGATTCCGTTCGACGAGGTGCCCTTCAAGCACGACCGCCTCGCCTATGGCGTTTACGAACTTCCGGTGACCTGGTAGTCACCAACAGCCTTATCCGACAGCCCGATTGGAGTACCGACGATGTCAACCCCAACAGTGCCACCGCCCGCCCACCCCCCAATTACCCTTTATCCGCCGGAGGGATTCGGCGCCCCCAAGAACCGCCAGGGGCACGCCTCGGAGGGCGGGCTCACTGGGCTTCCCGGGGGGACCGAGATCTTTTCGGCGGACAACCACATCTCGGTCGCCGACGACATTTTCTACGAGCGATTCCCCGAGGAACTGAAGGGCGCCGCGCCGCGCATCTGGTACGAGGACGGCGCGTACATGGTCGGCATGAAGGGCAAGGCCTGGACGGGCGGCGACTTCGGCCGCGTGCTCATGCAGTACGACGATCTCGCCGGTGCCGCCTCCAACAACATCGAAGCGCGAATCCGTGAGCTCAAAGAGGACGGCATCGACACGGAGCTGGCCTTCCCGAACGCGGTACTGGCGTTGTTCCACTACCCCGACAAGTCGCTGCGGGAGCGCGTGTTTCGGATCTACAACGAACACATCGCCGACCTGCAGGAGCGATCCAACGGTCACTTCTACGGCGTCGGATTGATCAACTGGTGGGATCCCAAGGGCACCAAAAGCACCCTCGAGGAACTGAAAGCCCTTGGGCTCAAGACATTCCTGCTGCCGCTGAATCCCGGCAAGGACGACGAGGGCAACATCTACGACTACGGCAGCACCGACATGGATGCGGTGTGGGACGAGATCGAGGCTTCCGGCGTCCCAGTCAGCCACCACATCGGGGAGACGCCACCCAAGACGCCGTGCCAGAACAACAGTGTCGTGGTGGGCATGATGGTCAACGTCGACTCCTTCCGCGAACAATTCGCCAAGTACGTGTTCTCCGGAATCCTCGACCGGCATCCGTCACTGAAGATCGGCTGGTTCGAGGGTGGGATCGCCTGGGTGCCAACCGCACTGCAAGACGCCGAGCACATGCTGGCTTCCTACCGGCACATGTTCAACCACGAACTGCAACACGACGTCCGCCACTACTGGGACAACCACATGTGTGCCTCGTTCATGGTCGATCCGCTCGGCCTCCAGCTCATCGACCGCATCGGAGTCGACAACGTGATGTGGTCGTCGGACTACCCACACAACGAGAGCACCTTCGGCTACAGCGAGAAGTCGTTGGCCGCGGTCGTCGACGCGGTAGGCCCTGAGGCCGCGGTGAAGATCGTGTCCACCAACATCAAGAAGTTCCTGGGTATCTCGTGACAGCCGTGTCGTCTCCGTCGTCAGCGGGTCTGGCTCTGCTCGACATTCCAGATCTGCCGGATCGCGCCAGAATGTACCGCGAATGCGGTGCCCGCCTGCGCGATTCCATGCGGGAGAAGGGCGTCGACGCGCTCGTATTACTCGGCAACGGCAACGTCGTTTACGCCACCGGCGCGAGTTGGCCTCTGCTCGACGCAGGGCTGTCCCATGTCGAGCGCCCGGTCGCGATCGTGCTCGCCGACGATGAGCATCCGCACCTGTACATGCCGTTCGCCGAGGGCAGCGCGTTCGACACCGAGATTCCCGCGGACCACATCCACGGTCCGCTGTACCTCGAATTCGACGAGGGCGTCGACCATTTCGCGAAGGTGCTCGCGGGCCTGGTCCCGACGGGTGCCTCCGTCGCGGTTGACGAGCTCACCGGGGCCATGCGACGAGCCGCTGAACGGCTGTTCCCCGCCGGGCCGCCAACAGATGCCGCGCTCGTCGTGGGTCCTGCCAAGCTGGTCAAGACCGTGGATCAGATCGCCGCCGTCAGAAGGGCCTGCCGCATCACTGAGCAGGCTCTGCTCGATGTCCAACCGTTGGTCGCCCCGGGCGTGAGCCAGATGGACCTCTCGGCGCGATTCGTGCGGCGCGCCTTCGAGCTTGGCGCCACGACGAACATGATCGAAGGCATCTGGCAGGTGATGCCGACTACCCGTAGCAGCGGTGCGGTCTGGACGACCACCGGCGACCTGGCGCTGCCGCTGCTGCCCACCGAGAAGCCGTTGGCCAAGGGCGACGTGCTGTGGACCGATATCAGCATCACGTTCGAGGGGTACTGCTCCGATTGGGGCCGCACCTGGGTGGTGGGGCAGGACCCTACGCCCGAGCAGAACGCGAACTTCGCAAAGTGGCGGTCGATTCTCGACGCCGTGCTCGCCGTGACGAAGGCCGGCGCGACGGGCGGTGACCTGGCACGCGCGGCCATTGCGGCCAACGGCGGCACCAAGCCGTGGCTGCCGCACTTCTACCTGGGCCACGGCATCGGCACCAACGCCGCCGAAATGCCGATGATCGGAACGGATCTCGGCGAGCAGTTCGACGACAACTTTGTGTTCCCGGCTGGCATGCTGCTCGTGCTCGAGCCCGTCGTGTGGGAGGACGGCACCGGCGGCTACCGCGCTGAGGAGATCGTGATCATCACCGAGGGTGGCTACCAGTCCATCACCGATTACCCCTACGCACCCTACGGACCGAGTTGACCCATGGCTGAAGAAATCGTCCCCGACGACCTCGCCCTGCGCACGGGCCGGCGTGAGCGCGCCATCGCTGCGATGGACGCCCACGATCTCGACGTTCTGGTACTGGGGCGCCAGGCCAATGTCCGTTACGTGACGGGTGCGCCGCAACTCTGGGTGGCGGGCACCCGTCCCTTCGCGCCGATCTGCGTGCTGGTGCGCGCCACAGGTGAAATCCACCTCAACAGCACGTGGGATGAAGGCATTCCCGAGGAGATCGGCCACGACCATCTCTACGGACTGGCCTGGAACCCCATGACCATCGTCGACGTGCTCAAGGGCATCGACGGCGCGGCGACGGCGCGACGCGTCGGAACCGACGCCATGTCGCCGTCGTTCGCGCAGCTGCTGCCGCTTGCGTTCCCCAACGCGGAACTCCTTGATGCCGAGGTTGCGATGAAGGCCGCCCGGCGGATCAAGACGCCCGACGAGATCCGGGTCCTGCGAGGCGCTCTCGGCGTCGCCGGGCGCGGGCTGGCGGCGGCGGTATCGGCGCTCGCGGTGGGCACCACCGAACAGGCACTCAACGGCGTCCTCATGGAGGCGATGACCGCGGGCGGATACAGCACCTCGGCGACCCAAGACGGCGCGTGGATCACATCGCCCGAGCACTCGTGGCGCGTCGGTCGGCGCGACCGCAGGATCGCCGAGGGGGACCTGGTGGCCTTCGCCGCCGGCGCGCTTGCCGACGGTTACGTGGGTGAGGTCGGCAGGACATGGCCCGTCGGTGACGTTCGCGGCGCCGATGCGCTCTTCGGTCGGTCGAATGAGCTGTGGGAGAGGCTGATCGACGCGTGCCGACCCGGCGCTTCGGCCGGCGGTCTGCTTGCGGCCTACGATGCCGCGGGTGAGGCACTGCCGCCGATACCCGTGGCACACGGTCTCGGCCTCGGCTTCGACCCACCGGTGATCTCGCCCGACCTGCCGCAGACCTCGGCTGACGAACGGCTCGAGCCGGGCACCGTGCTCGCCGTCACCGCCTACGTGTGGGAACGGGGCGTCGGGGCGGTCTTCCGTCGCGACGCCGTACTCATCACCGACACCGGAGCCGAAGTGCTCACGGCCAGCCCCTCGCCGGCGCAGGCCGCTGCCGGAATCAGCTGAAGGAGAACCCATGTCTGAGAACGGCAGTCGACCATCCCCAGAAGAGCTCATCCTCTACGACAAGGACCCGAAGACCAAGATCGCGACGATCACCTTCAATCGTCCCGAGTACCTCAACGCACCGACATCGATGGCACGGCTGCGGTACGCGGATCTGCTGCGCGCGGCGACCGTCGACAACGATGTCAAGGTCGTCGTGATCCGCGGCGTCGGTGACAACCTCGGAAGCGGTGCCGACCTTCCGGAGTTCATGGAGGGGTACGACAACACCGACCTGCGACTGGCCGAGCTGCGGCTGGAGGACGACGGAGTCGGCGAGGTGAACTATCCGCCGTCGGGAACGTTCCGCAGCGGGGCGACAATCAGCGCGTGGTACGCGAACGTGCAGGCGGGCAATCGGCCGCTGCAGGAGCTGAAGAAAATCAGCATCGTCGAGGCCAAGGGCTACTGCTACGGCTGGCATTTCTACCAATGCGCCGACGCGGATCTGGTGATCTCCTCCGATGACGCCCTTTTCGGGCACCCCTCGTTCCGCTACTACGGCTGGGGACCGCGCATGTGGACGTGGATCCAGATGATGGGTCTGCGCAAGTTCCAGGAGATGGTCTTCACCGGGCGCCCGTTCACCGCCGCCGAGATGTACGACTGCAACTTCCTCAACAAGGTGGTGGCGCGGGATCAGCTCGAGGCTGAGGTCGACAAGTATGCGCGCGCGTGCGCCCGAAACCGGCCCGTCGACACCGTGTTCCAACAGAAGATCTTCTTCGAGGTCTACAAGCAGCACCAGGGCGAGTACATGGGCAGCCTGCTGTCGGCGTTCTTCGAATCCATGGGTAGCGGTGTCGCCAACGACGATTCGGACGATCTCGACATGATGGAGTCAATCGACAGCGGGCTGGCCGCCGCGGTCAACGACAACGACAGCAAATTCCCGCCGGACTTCCGGCTGAGCAAGTCGAACCGCAAGAAGGACACGTAACACCTGTGGGGCCGCTGAACGGCTATACCGTCATCGACCTGTCCGTCGGCATCGCGGGTGCCTACTGCACCAAACTGCTCGCCGAGGCCGGCGCCACGGTTGTCAAAGTCGAGCCGCCCGAGGGTGATCCACTGCGCCGATGGTCGGCCTCCGGTGCCGAGATCGCACCGGGTGACGACGGTGCGTTGTTCAGTTTTCTGGCGTGCTCGAAGCACAGCGTGGTCACCGACGTTGATGCCGATATCGACTATGTCAACGCTTTGCTGGACGGCGCCGACGCGGTCGTGTGGTCGCGCGGGTCCTCGGTCGCTGAACACTCCGTGCTCACGCCCGCCGCGATCTTGTCCGCCCACCCGCACCTGACGGTCACCTCGATCACCCCGTTCGGTCTCGACGGACCGTGGTCTGACCGTCCCGCAACGGAGTTCACGCTGCAGGCGTGGTCCGGCGGTATCGTCGGCCTCGGTCGCGGCTCGGCCGACCGCGCACCCGTGTACGTCGGCGGGCAGGTCGGCGAGTACCTGGCGGGTGCCTACGCGAGCGCCGCGACGCTGGCGTCGCGACTGCGGGGCGGCGCGGAACTGGTCGACCTGTCGATGCTGGAGACCCAGATCCTCGGCCTGACCTATTACCCGGTGGCCTACTACGAGATGCTCGGCAGGCCATGGCGCGACGCCAGGCGGTTGACGGTGCCCGGGATCGCCCGGGCCAAGGACGGTCTCATCGACATCGGGTGCGGCACCGCGCAGCAATGGTTCGACCTGTGCGCGATGACGGGGCATCAGGACTGGATCGACGAGGACTCGCCGCTGTCGATCACCGAGCAGGCCAACGAGAAGTCCGATGAGCTGTACGCGTGGGTCGAGAGTCAGACCGTCGACGAGATCAGGGACCTGGCCACCGCGTTCCGGATACCGAACGCCCCGGTTGCCAACGGGGCCAACGTCACCGGCCTCGATCACTTCGTCGAGCGCGGCTCCTTCGTGGTCAACCCCCGCGATGGCTTCTCCCAGCCCGGTCATCCCTACCGGACGTCGCCGATGGTGCTTCGCGCGCCGGAACCCGCGCCGCGGCTGGGTGAACACACCGAGCACTACCGCTCGCGCGATGATGTTCCGGGTCGTCGCCAGGAGCCTTCGGCGGGTCTCCCGTTCGAGGGGCTGCGCGTGCTCGATATGACGACGTTCTGGGCGGGTCCGTCGTGCACACACATCCTCGCGATGCTCGGCGCCGAAGTCATCCACGTGGAGTCGACCCGGCGTCCGGACGGCACCCGGCTCATCGCAGGCATCCCCGTCACCGAGGACCAATGGTGGGAGAAGTCGCCGATCTTCTCCGGGCTCAACACGAACAAGAAGGGGTTGACGCTCGACCTGCAGAGCGCAGCAGGTCGGGATTTACTCAATCGCCTCATCGCCACCTGCGATGTGATCGTCGAGAACTTCACGCCCCGCGTGATCGATCAGATCGGCCTGGATTTTGCTGCCGTGCAGGCCATTCGGCCCGACGCCGTGATGTTGCGGATGCCCGGATTCGGGCTGGACGGTCCGTGGCGCGACAACCCCGCCTTCGCCTACGTGATCGAAGCGGCATCGGGAATCAGCTGGCTGACCGGATATCCCGACCGCAACCCTTACGAGCCTTATTCTGTCGGCGATCCGAACGCCGGCATCCATGCTCTCAACGCCTTGCTCGTGGCGCTCGAGCACCGGCGGCGCACCGGGCAAGGAATGCTCGTCGAGGCCGCGATGGTCGACGCCGCGCTGAGCGTGGCCGCCGAACAACCCATCGAGTTCTCCGCCTACGGTGCACTGCTGAACCGCGACGGCAACCGCGGACCGACCGCGGCACCGCAGAACCTGTACCGCACCAACGAGATCGACGAGTTCGGGCGTGCCGACTGCTGGGTTGCCGTCGCGGCGGAGACCGACGAGCAATGGGCGGGTCTCTGCGAAGCCGTCGGCCGTCACGACTGGGCAGCGGACCCGGACTTGAGCACCTCGGCGGGCAGGCGCGCCCGTCACGACGACATCGACGAGCACATCGCGAAATGGTGCGCCGGCCGCACCGGTGACGACATCGTCGACACGCTGTGGGAACGCGGTGTGCCGGTGGCCAAGGTAATGCAACCGCACCGCCAGACCGAGATTGCGCAACTGGCGGCCCGCGGCTTCTTCGAGGACGTCGGGCATCCGGTCAACGCCCGAACGCCGCACAGCACCCTGCCCTTCACGTTGTCGCGCGGCCCGGAGCGCGTCCACACCGCACCGGCTCCGCTACTCGGCCAGCACAATCACGAACTCCTGTCCGAGCTGGGACTCACCAACGAGGCGATCGCCGACCTCGAAGCGCAGGGCGTGATCGGACATGCCCCGGCGATGGGGCCCAGCAAGGCCAAGACGGGCTAGCCTCGAACGGTGGCCATCGAACCGTCGGACATCCTGCTCACCGGCCGAGTCGCGGTGGTGACAGGTGGGGGCGCCGGCATCGGCAGGGGCGTCGCCGAAGGATTGGCGGCGTTCGGCGCCAAGGTCGCCATCTGGGAACGCGACGCCGAGACCTGCGCCTCGACCGCGGAAAGTCTTGGTGCACTGGGCATCGTCGTCGACGTGAGAGACAGCGGGCAGGTCGATGCGGCACTGCAGCGCACCGTCGACAACCTCGGCGAGGTCTCGATTCTGGTGAACAACGCCGGCGGAGTGTTCAAGTCGCCGCTCCTGGACACCACAGAGAACGGCTGGGATGCGCTGTACAAGAGCAACCTTCGCCATGTGCTGCTGTGCACGCAACGGGTGGCGCGGCGTCTGGTGGCGGTCGGCATCCCCGGCAGCGTCATCAACGTCACGTCGATCGAGGGCGCCCGTGCGGCACCGGGCTATGCGGCGTACGCGGCGGCGAAAGCCGGCGTCATCAACTACACCAAGACCGCGGCCCTCGAGCTGGCGACCCACAATATCCGCGTCAATGCCTTGGCCCCCGATCTGACACTGACCGAAGGCATCATCGCGTTGTCCGGCGGCAGCATGCAGGACAGCGATGCTCCCGGCATTCCGATGAACCGGCCCGGCCATGTCGATGAGATGGCCGGGGCCGCAGTCTTTCTCGCATCCGAGCTGTCGAGCTATATCACCGGCCAGACCATCCACGTCGACGGTGGCACGCACGCCGCGAGCGGCTGGTATCACCACCCGCAGACTGGCGATTACCAGCTTGGTCCGGGCTAGGGCCGGTGCGGTCGTGTGGCACTACCGGGTTGATCGCACGCACCTGGTGCAAAGGATCAACCCGCTAAGCACCTAGTGCGTCCAGCCCTCAGCGATCTGATCATCGAAGGCGCGGTCGATGCGCTCGAATCTGCGCTGGATCGAGGGGCGCGACGCCTGATGCGGGATGACGTAGACGCGGTTGGCAAGAATCGCGTCGGCCGTCAGCCGCGCGACGTCCTCGGCGCGAACCTCCGGATCGGTCGACGCGGACGGCAGCTCCTGCGGAGGCCCGGACGTCGACGCAGGACCGTAGTCCGCGCTCCGCACCCGCTCGCTGTTGGACATCAAATCGGTGGCAACGATCATCGGGCAGAGCACCGAAACTCCGATCCCGTTGGCCCGCACCTCCCGTGAGAGTGTCTCCGCCAGAGCCACGACGCCGTACTTGGCGACGCAGTACGGCCCGAGTCCCACATTGGGGATGAGACCGGCGAACGACGATGTGAAGACGATGTGGCTGTCCTCGGCCTGCGCGATCATGCGCGGCAGAAACGCCTCGACACCGTGGATGGGTCCCCACAGGTCGACGTCGATCACGAAGCGCCAGTCGTCGTGGCTGGTCTCTGCGATCGACCCCGCATACGCGATGCCCGCATTGTTGAAGACGATATGCACGGTGCCGAAGACTCGGAACGCCTCGTCGGCGAGGTGGACGACGTCGTCGAGCTTGCGGGTGTCGCAGACCACGCCGTGCGCGTCGAACCCGTCGTCGCGCAGCGCCGACACCGCCTCCTGCAGACCGGCTTCATTGATGTCGGCCAGCATGAGACGGGCGCCGCGACGCGCGAATTCGTGTGCGGTGGCGAAGCCGATTCCGCTCGCCCCTCCGGTGATGACTGCAGCGCGCCCTTGAAAACTGTCCACGGCGCGACCCTATGCGGTCAGCGCGGTCCGTTCGGCGGATCCCACGACGGATCGCCCAATTCGGCGCGAATGACGCCCCACGGATCGGCGTAGATACCCGGAGCTTTCCAGTAAGCGCTCCGGCGCGTCATCACCGCCCGGACGACCGGCACGATCAGGCGCGCCGGGTATCGCTTCCACCCGAACGTGTCCGTGAGCTCGGCCATCATCTCGGACCACGAGTAGTGCTGGAATTGCAGCGCTTCCTGCGCGCGCGTGGTGTCCATCCAGTCGGTCACGAACCAGTCGGTCTCGCTGGCAGGGTTGCCGGGCCTTCCCTGGGGAATCGCACCCGCCATGCCCAACGCCTCGACAAGTGCCGGCGCCAGGTCGCCATAGCAGCGGCGGTGGGACTCATCACCGGCGATCAGGAGGATTTCGCCCGCGGCATCCGCGGTGGTCGCCGCCGCACATGCCCATGCGACATCGCGGACGTCGACGGTCTGCACCCTGTTGTCGCTCGGCAGTGCGCTCGCGAACAACATCGCGTCGGCGCTGAGCGGCAGCGCCGTGAGATCGGCGCTCAGCACGCCGCCGAATCGCAGCACCACCCACTCCAGGCTCGACGACCGGACGATCTCCTCGGCCTCTGCCTTGGTCCCGCTGTAGATGTCGACGGGTCGCATCGGGTCGTCGCTCGTCAGCGGCAGGGGAGTGAGATGCGGATTGCGGGGGCCGAACACCGCATTGCTGGACGCGTGGACGAACCTGGGCGGATTCGGTTGCGCCTCGGCGATGCCGACCAGGGTCGCCGTCGCGTCGACATTGACCCGCCGCGCCACCTTGGGAATGCGGTAGATCGCGGGGGCGATGATCGCGGCGAGGTGGATGATCGCGGACGGGGCGGATTCGGAGACCAGTCGCTGCACCTGTTCGGTGTCGGTGAGATCGGTCCACCGCGTTTCGACGCCTGCCGGGAGCTTGTGCGCGGCCTTGACGTTGGCGGGTGTCTCCAGGTCGGCTACCACCACGTGCCGCCCCGTAGCCGCCAGCCGCCGCACGGTCGCGGAGCCGACGAGGCCGAAGCCTCCGGTTACGAGCACGGTGTCCGACATATGTCTCCTACCTGCGGATATGTTATTCTCTTTTTCGGAGAGTACTACTACTCGATGTGCCCTGGGTAACGGGGCACAAAGTTGGGAACAAACACATCATGAGCGACGCGGCGGACAAGAAGGTCTCCAAATGGGATCCCGGGTTCACCCGGCAGATCGTCGACCGCGTCGGTCCTCTCATCAAGCGTTACTTCCGCGCCGAGGTGCGCGATCTGGATCGGATCCCCTCGGCGGGCGGCGCACTGGTCGTCTCCAATCACTCCGGTGGCATGTTCACCCCCGACGTCCTGGTGTTTGCGCCGGAGTTCTACAAGAAGTTCGGCTTCGACCGTCCGGTCTACACCCTCGGCCACGACGCGATCTTCTTCGGCCCCGTCGGCGACCTGTTGCATCGTGCCGGCGTCATCGAAGCCAATCGGGAGAACGCCGCCCAGGCACTTCGCGACGGTGCCCTCGTGCTCGTGTTCCCCGGCGGCGACTACGATTCGTACCGCCCGACGTTCACCGAGAATGTCGTCGACTTCAACGGCCGCAAGGGATACGTCAGGACGGCGATTGACACCGGAGTGCCGATCGTGCCGATGGTTTCGATCGGCGCGCAGGAGACGCAGCTGTTCCTCGTCCGCGGCGACTCGATCGCCCGGCGGCTCGGCCTCCATCGGCTGCGGGCGGAGATTCTTCCGATCAGCGTGGGATTCCCGTTCGGGGTGTCGGTGTTCTTCCCGCCGAACCTGCCGTTGCCGTCCAAGATCGTCACCCGGGTCCTCGACCCCATCGACATCGCCGCCGAGTTCGGCGAGGACCCCGATATCGAGATGGTCGATCTCCACGTCCGGGCTGTGATGCAGAAGGCGCTCGACGAACTCGGCAACGAACGCCGCTTCCCTGTGCTTGGCTGACGGATCGTGGCAGACACTCTGGGACTCCTTCGAACGCTCTGGCGCGCACGGCTGATAGCCCCGATGCGCCCCGACCGGTATCTACGGATGGGTGCGGCGGTACGCCGGGTCGGCATGACCGCCACATCGGGCTTCGCGACGGCCGCGCAGCGGTGTCCCGACCGGCCCGGTCTGATCGACGAGCGCGGCACCCTCACCTGGAAGCAGATCGACGACCGCTGCGATGCCCTCGCCGCGGCGCTGCAGCAGTTGGGAGGAGCGGCACTCGGTCCCGATGCCGCCGGCGCGGCTCCTAAAACCGTTGCCGTGATGTGCCGTAACCACCGGGGTTTCATCGAGTCGCTCGTGGGAGCCGACCGCATCGGCTCCGACGTCCTGCTCCTCAACACGTCGTTCGCCGGTCCCGCACTCGCCGAGGTCGTCGAACGTGAGGGCGCCGATGTCGTCATCTACGACGAAGAGTTCACAGAGATTGTGAGCCGGGCGCTCGAGGGCAGGCCAGAAACCACCCGCATCCTGGGTTGGACCGATCGCACCGACGTCGAGCTGACCGTGGACAAGCTGATCGACCGTCATGCCGGTCAGCGGCCCGGGCCCAGCGAGCGTAAGAGCGACATCATTCTGCTCACGTCGGGCACGACGGGAACACCCAAGGGCGCCAAGCGTTCTGCGGGCAGCGGTGGCGCCGGCGATCTGAAGGCGGTGCTGGACCGGACCCCCTGGCGCGCGGAGGAACCCATCGTCATCGTCGCGCCGATGTTCCACGCATGGGGGTTCTCGCAGCTGTTGTTCGCAGCATTGCTGGCCTGTCCGATCATCACGCGGCGCAAGTTCGACCCCGAAGCGACGCTGGACCTGATTGATCGCTACAGCGCGACGGGCCTGGCAGTGGTGCCCGTCATGTTCGACCGCATCATGGATATGCCCGACGACGTGCGCAACCGATACAGCGGTAGGTCATTACGCTTCGCCACCGCATCGGGGTCCCGCATGCGCCCCGACGTCGTCACCAAGTTCATGGACCAATTCGGCGACGTGATCTACAACAACTACAACGCCACCGAGGCGGGCATGATCGCCACCGCGACGCCCGAGGATCTGCGCGCCGCACCCGACACCGCGGGAAAACCCGCTGACGGCACCGAGATCCGGATCCTCGACGAGTCGTCGAACGAGGTGCCCACCGGTGAGACCGGGCAGATCTTCGTGCGCAGCGGCACACTCTTCGACGGGTACACCTCGGGCACCACCAAGGACTTCCACGAGGGGTTCATGGCGTCGGGGGATGTGGGCTACCTCGATGCGGCCGGCCGGCTGTTCGTGGTCGGCCGAGACGACGAGATGATCGTCTCGGGCGGCGAGAACGTCTACCCCATCGAGGTCGAGAAGACATTGGCCGCGCACCAGGAGGTGGCCGAGGCCACGGTGCTCGGCGTCGACGACGAGCAGTACGGCCAGCGACTGGTCGCGTTCGTCGTGCTCGAGCCGGGCGCGTCGGCGACACCGGACACCCTCAAACAACACGTGCGCGAGAACCTCGCCAATTACAAAGTGCCGCGCGAGATCACGGTGCTCGACGAACTGCCCCGTGGCAGTACCGGCAAGATCCTGCGCAACGAACTACGCAACTCCTAGCCCAGCGCGGGGGCAGGCGCCATCGCAGTGTCGACGGTGCTCAGCGGCGGCAACCCAGCGGCCGCGCGGATCTCGTTCAGCCCATGGATCATCGCGTCGGTGGCCTCGTGGATGTCGTTGAAGGTCTCGTCGTCGGACAGGATCGAGATGTCCACCTGGTCGACGTAACTCCATACCGTCATGTTGAACGCGCTGCCCGCCGAGAGCACCCCGATGGAGTAGATCTCACTGACCGGCGCGCCGCCGATGTGGCCACGCTCGCGCGGGCCGGGAACGCTGGACACCGCGACGTTCATCAGCCGGTTGTGGGCGGCGCGCTTCGACTGCCATCGAAGCATTGCCGGGGTCACCGGAGGCGGCAGGTACTCCATCAGCTGTCCCTGCAGCTTTGGTCCGAGGAGTTCGTAGTCCTCCTTCGCGCGGCCAGTCGACAGCGAGGTCAGCCGCACCCGCTCGATCGGATCGTCGACGTGGATGGGCAATGACACCGACAGCCCGCCGATCTCGTTGCCGGTGACGCGATCCGGTGACAGGTCCGTGCTGACCGGCACCGACGCGATCAGCGGACGGTCCGCGCGTCCGTCATACCGCAAGAGCAGTTCTCGCAGGCCGCCCGCGGCAGTGGCCAGGACGACGTCGTTGAACGTGACGCCCAGTGCCTTGGCGGTCTCCTTGACCTCGGCCAACGACAGCGACGCGGTGGCGAAGGTCCGCGTCGGAGAGACCACATGGTTGAGGAACGTCGGTGGTGTGTGAAACATCTTCGCCAGGTCGGGATTGTCGGTGCGCTCCTTCTTGCGCCGCCACAGCCGGGTGAATCCCTTGGCTGCGTCGCGCGCCAGTCCGGGCAGCGCCGCGACGTGTGCGACGTGATCGCGACCCGCCGCCGCCAGCAGTTCGGTCGTCGTCGGCTCTTCACAGACGGCGTAGTCGTCATTCTCGTCAGCCTTCGAGCCGGTCAGGTCCATGAGCCGGGCGAGCAGATTCGCCGAGGCCACGCCGTCAGCCAGGGTGTGGTGCACCTTGCCGATGAGCGCGAAGCGGTCGTCGGCCATGCCCTCGGCGAAATGGAACTCCCACAACGGACGAGTGCGGTCCAGCGGCGTGCTGGCGATCCGGCCGATCACCTCGTCGAGTTCGCGACGGCCGCCGGGAGCGGGCACCTGGACACGGCGCAGGTGGTAGTCGAGGTCGACGGGGCAGTCCTCGATCCACATGGGATGGTGCAGCTTCCACGGGATGTCGATCAGCCGGTAGCGCAGCGGATCGAGCAGGTGCAGCCGACGGGCCACGGTCCTGCGGAACACGTCGAAGGTGAACTCGCCCGGATAGTCGGCGGCATGGATGATTGCCACCTTGAGCGTGTGGGTGTGCAGATTCGGCGTCTCGCTGTACAACAGCATCGCGTCCATGCCATTGAGTCGCTTCATCTCCCAATCACCCCCTACAGCGCCGAGCGTACGGTTGTTGACGCGCCTTCTCGACGTTTACGTACAACAAGAGTGCGCTGGGCGGCTACTAGGGCAAAGCGGGGATCACCTTTTCCGCGAAAAGCTGCGCGTACTCGACAAAGCGCTGCGCGGGCAATCCAGGCGGCCGCATCATCATGAAATGCTCGACCGGTATCCGTTCCTGCATCGCCGTGAAGTAGCTGACGGCCTGCTCCGGCGTCATGATCTGGAGGATGCCGCTCGATTTGAAGGCATCCAGATCCATCGGTTGTGTCGCGGGACTTTCGATGCCGATCGCATTGTCCTCGTTCATCCACGCGCCGTAGGTGGCGAACACGTGGTGATAGTAAGGAGCAAGTTCTTCGAGAGCCTCGCCGGGATCGTCAGCGACCGTCAGGAACAATCCCGGGATGCGGATAGCCGCGGTGGCCGGATCCTTTCCATGCAGTCGTAGTTTGTCGAAATAGGAATCACAGAACTCTTCGTTTCCGAGGTAACCGTCGGCATGAATGGCCACGCGCTCGAGCGCCCGGTCGGTGAATCCGCCGATGTAGAGCGGGATCCGTCCGCGCGGTGGTGCGGGCGTAATTCGGGCGTCTTTCACCGTGTAGTGCTGCCCGGTGAAGCTCACCGTTTCGCCCGCCCACAGTGCGCGAACGATGGTCAGAAACTCGTCGAAGCGGCTGCCACGGTGGCTGAAATTCTCCCCGTACATCTCGTACTCGTGGGCCGGTACCCGATGGCGAGTCCTGTCTCGAGCCGGCCATTGGACAGGATGTCGAGGACAGCGCATTCCTCGGCGAAGCGAACCGGGTGGTAGAGCGGGGCGATCGCGACCGCCGCACCGATGCGTAGAGTCGACGTCCGCGCGGCCATTGCGGCCAGTATCAGGTTCGGGGTCGGCAGGTATCCGTCGTCTGCGCCGTGATGCTCGGGTACCCACGCACCTCTGAAGCCGACGGTCTCGCTCAATGCGACCACGTCGAGTGTTTCGTGATAGACATCGGCCGACGGGCGACGCCACGGGGCGGGATTCCGAAAGTCGTAGAGGTAGCCGAAGGTCATCGCCATGGTTTTCGCCCGCCGGGCATCAGCCGACGCTGCCCGCCAGAGACCGGGCCATGTCGGCGGCAGTGGCGATCGACTGCAGAACCATCGTCCCGAACGCCTCGGCAACCTCGCGGTCCCCGTCGGGGGACGCCACGTTCCGCGCGTAGGTGCGTTCCAGCACTACGCCGATCTTGAAGTTGGCCAGCACCAGGTAGTAGTCGAGGTTGTCAGTTGGGAGGCCACTGATCTTCTCGTAGTGTTCCAACAGATCACTGCGGGGCGGCATACCCTCCATCGGCAGATAAAAGTCTGTCTTCGGCTCGTCGCCGTCGTATCCGAGCACCGCCCAGGCGAGATCCAGTAGCGGATCACCGATAGTCGTCATCTCCCAATCGACCAGCGCTGCGAGCCGAGCCGGCGACCCGTGGGCGTACATCACGTTCGCGAACTGATAGTCGCCGTGCATGATGCCCGGGGTGAAGTGCTCGGGCCGGTTGGCCTGTAGCCATTCGGTGGCCACGTCCAATCCGGGCAAATCCCGGACCTGGAAACCCTTCAGGAATGACAGCCAACGGTCCACCTGGCGGTCGTGGAAACCCTCGGGCCGCCCGAAGCCCTCGAGGCCTTGTCCGCGCCAGTCCACCCGGGCCAGCTTCGCGGCACCCTCGATCAACTGGAACGCCAGACCCCGCCGCGCCTCGAGATCGGTGTCGAACGGCGGTGCCCACCCACCATCCATCGGGCTCCACCCGTCGACCTCGGCCATCACGTAGAACGGCTTGCCGAAGACCTCGCCCGACTCGTCGGCGGCGATCAACTCCGCGTGCGGTACGTCTGTGCCCGCCAAGGCGCGTACCAACCGGATCTCGCGCCGCAGTTCGTTGAGTCGCTTATCGTCGGCGCGTTCACCCGGCATCCGCATGACCATCCGGCTCCCGCCGCGCTGGATCACGTAGAGCGCGTTCTGCGACCCACCAGCCAGTTGCGACAGCTCCGCCAGTTCACCTTCTCCGACGACGTGTTGGCTGTCGAGCCACCGGCTGAGACGCTGAACATCCACCGTGCTGCTCAAGATTGCACTCCGGTGGCCTTGGCGCCGCGGGGGCTCCAGAACGACAGTCGCCAACTTGACATGTCAAGGCAGTCAGCCATATTGATCTTTCCGGCGGCCACGCCCTCCTGGATTTTGCCTAGGATCGCATCGACGTCACCCTCCATCTCGTAGATGATGGCGTACCGATGCTCGGGCGCGACTGAGCCCTCCATGTGGTAGATCTCGGCCTCTTTCAGATCGTAGCGCTGCGCCGACACCATGCCGGGGATGGCGAGCAAGTCGGGAATGTGAACGTTGTCGTACCACTCGTTGAACTCGTCGTCCCTGCCCTCCAACGGATTTGAGAAGACGATCTGGATAAATTTGTCGATCATGTGTTCCTATTCCTGCTCCATCGATGTGATCCATTGTTCGTAGTCGGTTGCCTTGGCGGTCAACAGATCCTGACCGAGTGTCGAGTCCAGGATGAGAAAGCGCTCGGCTGCGATCGCATCGGCCAAGCGGTCCGCGACCTGCGCCGGGGTTGCGGCCCCCTGCAGCATGGGGTGGTCGGCGGGTATCCCGTCGGCCAGCAGCATGGGCGTGAGCATCGGACCGGGACAGAAGCACGAGACTTTGATCCCCTTGGGGCGATACGTGGCGGCCAGCCACTCCGAAAATCCCAGCGCCGCTTTCTTGCTCACTGAGTACGCCGGCTTGTCGGGGTGCAGGGCCAATGCGACGATTGACGCGGTCTGCAGCAGATAGCCGTCGCCACGTTCGAGCATCGACGGCAGCACTTCGCGGACGGCAAACACATGAGACATCACGTGCAGCCGCCAGCTGAGCTCCCACAGTTCGTCGTCGGGAATGGTGCCGTGCTGAGCTGTGCCGGTGAAGCCCGCGTTGCTGAACCAGATGTCGATCTCGCCATAGGTTTGGCGTGCCAGTTCGGCGACGGCGCGGACGTTGTCCTCGGCGGTGATATCACACGCCAGCCCGACGGTATCGACCGCCGAACAAACTCGGTCGACTCCCTCGGTGTTCTGGTCGGTGACAACGACTTTCGCACCCTGGCTGGCGAACCGGTGCGCACACGCCTCACCAATTCCACTACCCGCACCGGTGATGACAACGACTTTGTCGCGTAGCTGCATCTAGAACGCCCGCTCGGAAGAGGCCATGGCGGGTCGAAGTTCCTTCACCGATTTCACGCTGATGTCCCAGTCGCCGACATGAGCGCGTAGCGCACCCACTGTGGCCTCTTCACGCGGGATGTGCGCGAACGCGTCGAAGCGGAAGTGCCGCATCGCATTGAGGTGGGTGATCTTGTTGATTTCGTCGTCTGGAACATCGACGAACGACTTCATCAGGATCTCCGGAGCGTGTGGCCACGTGGTGTCCGAGTGTGGGTAGTCACACTCCCAGGTGATGTTGTCGATGTTCAGATGATGTCGCGTTTCGATGCCCACCAAATCATCGATGAAGCAGCAGATCACATGTTCTTTGAAGACCTCAGACGGCAGTTGATCACCGAGATCCATTCCGCTCCAGTGTTGGGTGTGCTTGTAGATGTAGTCCACCCGCTCGCAGAAGTACGGCAGCCAGCCCGTACCGCCTTCCGACAAAGCCACCCGCAACGACGGAAACTTCTGGAAAACCCGGCTCCATAGTAGATCGGCTGCGGCGGAGAACAATCCGATCGGCGACAGTGTGTAAATGAGTTCAATGGGAGCGTCGGGCGAGGTCATCGGCGGCGCTGAATTCGACCCGAGATGAATACACACGACGGTGCCTTCTTCGGCGCAGGCCTCCCAGAACGGATCCCAGTGTTCGTCGTAGATGCTGGGCAGTCCCAAGTCGTAGGGGCTGGAGGAGAAGGTCACGGCATGGCACCCCTTTGCGGCGAGGCGCCGTACCTCGGTGGCGGTGCGCTGAGGGTCCCACATCATCGGTAAGCCCAAAGGAATAATTCGCCCTAGGTGCGTCCCAGCCCAGTCCTCGATGTGCCAGTCGTTGTAAGCGCGCACCATCTCCGCGGCCTGATCCTTATCGGCGGTGTCCATGAACAGTTGGCCGCAGAACCGCGGGAAGGACGGGAAGCACATGGAACCGAGTACACCGTTGGCGTTCATGTCCTTGACCCGGGCGTCGATGTCATAGCAACCCAACCGGATCTCCTCGATGCTGGTGGGCTCCATGCCAAACTCGTTGGGGGGGCGTCCCGCTACGGCATTGAGCGCCGGGTTGAGGATCTCCTGGCCCTCGTAAACCCAGGCCATCGTGCCGTCATCGCGGCGGACAAAACGCGGGGCTTTGTCCTCGTATTTCTTTGCCACCCGTCCCTTGAACATATGGGCCGGCTCGATCACATGATCGTCCACGCTCACCAGGATCAGATCGTCGACGTTCATCGTTCTCCTTAACTTCGGACGCGCTTCGCCATGATGCGAGACGCGTGAGTCATCCCATCAGGTCGAGCACCAGTCGTCGGCTGAACTCCGACTCCTCGGCCCACGGGGCGTTGGCCTCAAGGGCCTGCGCCCAGACCGCCGTGGCGCGGGCGGGATCGTGCTCTGCCGCGGCGTCGACGAACTGGGCGAAGAGGCGTTGGGCGCGCCGGTTGGTTCGAGTTACCCCCGGTATGCCCGTGACGTCGGCGGTGACACCCGGCTCGATGGCAACCCGGACCCAGTGCAGGATTTCGGAGATCACGGTCAGGGCGGGGTTCTTGACCGCAGAGAAGGCGACCATTTCCGCCTCTCGGTACGTCGCGACGAAACGCCCAGTATCATCGCAACATTCGGCGAGCTCGGTGTTCACCGCATTCAGCGCGTTAAGCTGCTTGGCGCCGATCCGCGAAGCGACCAGGCCCATGATCGACGGCTCGATGAGCCGAAGTGCGCGGTAGAAATCGGCGAGGGTGGTGCTACGCGCTTCCAGCACGATGCCAGCCAGTTGGGCGGCAACGCGGGTCGAGGGAGTGCGGATAGCAGCCCCTGATCGGTCACCGGTGCGCAGGTCTAGCAAGAACTCCATCTCCAAGATGCGGAGAGCCTCTCGCAGGGTCGGTCGCGAGACGTCGAACTCGCTGGCCAGTTCGGGCAGCGGTGGTAGGCGATCGCCCTCGCCGAGGCGGCCCTCCGCGATGCGAGCCCGGATCTCTGTCGCCACGACCGAGGCCCGACGCGGCGCAGATCCGCGGCTGTCCTGGGCTCGGGCGCGCCAGAGCGGCGCCACGTCGATCGGCTGGCGGCTGATGTTTCTGCTCACCAGCATGCGATTGGTCGTGAAAAGGTAATCGCTCCAGGTGTTTTGAGCCAGGGAACCATCGTGCCGACGCGCGGCATCAAGGAACGCGCTGTGGCTGACGATCACCCGACGTGCGAACTGCTCGGCGGCTACCGAGTCGTTGCTCCCGATCGACGAATAGACTTGCCCGGCGTGAATATCGCGGAACACGCCAGCGATGACCGCCAGAGTCTGGTTGCCGGAGAGTTCGATAACAGCCTGGTCGAACGCCGACATCGCGGTCACGAACGACAGCGGGTCCGTGGCGGCCCGCTCGGCATCGTGGAGTTCGACGAGGGTTTCGATGTCGTCGAAACCTGTGTTCGTGGCGAGGAGTTCGGCGGCCGGTGGTTCGACGACCGAGCGCACCTCTTCAAGGTGAGCCAGCGTTGTCTTTCGCAGCTGTAGCAGCAGCGCCACATACCGAGCGACAGCATCCAACCCCGGTCGCCGGACGACTGCGCCGCCACCCCGGCCCCGTTTGATCTTGAGGAGCTGCTGAGACTCAAGAATTCGCAGGGCCTCACGCAGGGTTTCGCGCGAGACTTGCAGCGCAGCGGTTAGTTCTGGTTCGGGTGGGAGTTGCTGATCTGCGGCGAGTTGGCCGCTGAGGATCTGGCGCCGAAGGTCGTCGGCGAGGAGGTGTGAGACCTTTCGGGTGTTACGCCGGGGCAGTGCACGCCAGACGGCATCGCGGCTGTCTACAAGCATCGGGGTGTCGACGTCGTGTGTCTGCGCATTGGGGCGTTCGGTCATGATGCAGTCAACACCATCGCGCCACATTGTGGATACACGCCACTGGCAACAAGGGCGACCCGGGCACCGGCAACCTGGCGGCGCTCGGCCTGGCCTCGCAGCTGAAGGACGGCCTCGTTCAGGAAGCCGATTCCGTGAAGTCGGCCCTCCGCGAGCTGTCCACCCGCGGTGTTGAGCGGGAAGTCTCCGCCCGGTCCGAGTCGGCTGCCATCACCGACCCAGTCGCCGAACTCACCCCGGCCGCACGCACCGAGTGCCTCCAGCCAGGCGACGGTCACCGGTGTGAAACCGTCGTACACCTGAGCCACGTCCACGTCATTCAGGGTCAGCGCCGAGCGCTGCCACAGGCGCTCGGCGCACTCAAACATGCCTCCGTAGAGGAAGTCAACGTCGAACACCCAATCCGCACCCCGGCCCGTGGCATAGCTCATCGCCTCGACCAGGACGGCGGGCTGCCGCAGATTTTTCGCACGTTCGGCAGTGGTGATCAGGGTGGCCACGGCGCCGTTCACCGGATAGTCGCAATCGAGCACTCGAAGGGGGTCGACGACCATGCGCGACGACAGATAGTCCTCCATCGTCATCGTTTCCCGCAGCACTGCGCGGGGGTTGAGCGCTGACCACCGTCGCGCGTTGACGGCGATGCGGCCGAAATCCTCCTCGGGCCGGCCGTGCTCATCCATCCAACGGCGCTTCTTCAGCGCGAGATTTACGAGAATTCCACCGAGATAACCATAGGGAGTGAGGAATTGGTCGCGCCCGGTGATCTGGTCAGGTCCGCTGGCCACACCACCCTGATGGCCGGCGGTACGGGTGAGGCATCGAAAGACGAGGACGGTCTCGCACGCACCGGACGCGACGGCCATGACGCCGGCGAGGACGCCGCCCAGCCCGGATGGGTTCGAGGCCATTATGTCGGCGAAGGCAGCTAAATCGGGTATGCCGAGCAAGCGCGCCATGTCCTGGGCCCCAGGTGATTCCGGGCCGAACTTATACTCGAATATGCCGTCCACTTCGGTTGCGGGAAGCCCGGCGTCCGACAATGCCGCCTTGGCCGCGGCGATCGCGAGTGAGTTGGGCTGAGGCTCGCCTTTCCGGCTCAGATCCGAGTAGCCGACGCCGGCGATGGCCACTGGCCGAGTCAATGACGTCACCGGCGCGCTCCGGACAATCTGAACTGCGGCAGTGTGATTGAGCCCCGGTCCTCATAGGTCACCTCGACGGGCATGCCGCAACGAACCTCCGTCCCCTCCGGGACATCGACGAGGTTTGTCAGTATCCGCAGCCCGGGTTGTTCAGCGAGCTCCACGAGCGCGACGACATAGGGAAGCGCATCGACGAATCCAGCGTGCAGCGGCCGATCCACCACCGCGTAGGAGTAGATGACGCCTCGTCCGGTCATTTCGGCCGGCTCGAACTCCTCCGCCTGACAACGCTGGCAGCACACTTCGGGGGGATACTGCAGGTTCGAGCAGGAAGCGCAGCGTTGTAGCACCAGCCGATGCTCCGCAGCAGCGTTCCAAAAGAAGCCGCTGACGTCGTCGGGCGCCGGCAGGGGTCGAGGGTCGACCGGCCGGGCCTCCATCTGAACCACAGATCTCCTCACGTCTTGCGGTTTAACTACTTAACCCAAAAGCAACGACCGAGTCGACTATTTACGGAGAAGGAGTAGTCGTCATATGACGCGCACCTGACCCTCGAGCGCCGGGACGGTTTCGGGCAGGTGAAAAGTCGCGATTCCATTACGGAACATCACGTTCTCGCGGGCGTGTTCGGGCAGGTGCTTGACGAGCCAGCGTGGGTCATCGAAGGTCCAGTGCGGGTAGTCCGAGCTGTAGAGCAGGATCTTGTCGCACTCCATCCATTCGAATGCGCGTAGCAGTTCCGTTTTGTCGTCGGGGTAGTCCAGCGGCTGGGTGGTGAACTTGATGTGGTCCTTAACGTATTCCGATGGCTTGCGCTTTATTTCAACCCGCGATTTGCGCGCCTCGTAGACGGCGTCCATGCGCCACATCAGCGGCAGGATCCACGTGAAGGCGTGTTCGATGAAGACAACACGTAACGTCGGGAAGCGGTCGAACACGCCGTCGAAGATCAGGCTCATCACCTGGTTGGCGGCCAGTAGTGAGTAGGTGACCATGAAGTCGTGGTTGTAGCTGGGCACGCCGACCGGCGGCATCGGGAGTTCCTCGTGGTTGCCACGGCCCAGGTGACAGCTGACCGTGATGTCGTGTTTGGTTGCCGCGGCCCAGATCGGGTCGTACTTCGGATGCCCCCAGGACGGCCGAGGTTCGGCGTTGATGAGAATCTGGGCCATGTAGGGGTGTCCGGCCCAGCGTTCGATCTCGCGGACGCATTCTTCGGGTTCTTCGATCGCGAGGCAGATCGACCCGCGCCACCGCTGATGCCAGTTGTTGTGGCTGTCGAGCCAGTGGTTGGCTTGCCAGGTGTTGTGGGCATGGCAGATCGCGGCGGTTGCCTCGGTGAGCCGGCAACTGCCGTGGATCGGTTCGAGTATCGCGATGTCGACGCCGGCTTCCAGGATCAGTTGCCTGAACGCCAGGTCGGGGTCGCTGCCGGCGAACTCCCCGTCAGCCGGGAACGTGTCCACCCGCATTGCGCGGGCGTGTGCGTAATCTGGGGCATCGTAGTAGATCTGCTCGCCGACGGGGCGGCTGAGGAAGTACTTGCTGCGCCATGGTTCCGGGATGTATTGCGTCAGTTCACCGCTCCTGGGAACTGGATGCACGTCGGAGTCGACACAACGAACGGCGATGTGTTCGGCGGGTGCCGTGCGCTGAACGGCGGATGGTGCGGCCATCGGTTTCCCCTAGGCTCGAAGTCGGTCGTAGTGAGCGTATTTCGCGGATCGGCGCTCTACTGCATCGTTTGTTCGCGGTCGGGCTGCGGCGCCGAGTCTCCCGCGACCTCCTCAAGAATGATGGCCTGCTCCGGACACGACTGTGCGGCTTCCCGCACGCGCGCTTCTTGATCGGTCGGCACGACTTCGGCGATGGCCGAAGAGCTACCGTCGACTTCGCTGAGCTCGAACATGTCCGGCGCGATCATTGCGCACAGTGTGTGCCCCTGGCAGCGGTCTGCATCCACTCGCACCTTCACGACTCGCCCTCCTCATGTACTCCTCGAATACCTAACCGCAGACAGACGACCTAGTCAACTATTTAGGTGTTATCGTCGTCCTCGCCATGGAGCGGGTCGCTGCGGGGTCCGCGCTATCACGATTGCGGGAGGCTTGATGCCAGTTCAGAACACCGCCGCTACTCCAGCGGTGACCTCTGTGGGACCGACAGCGGACCGGCAGCTGCTCATCGATGGCGAGCTGGTCGATGCGGAGAGCAAGCGCGTCTTTTCGTCCAGTAATCCTGCGAACGGCGAGGTCGTCGGTTATGCGCCCGATGCATCCGCTGCGGATGCAGAAAGGGCGATCGCGGCCGCCAGGCGGGCGTTTGACTGTACTGAGTGGTCGACCGACGTCGGGCTGCGTACCCGTTGCCTCGAGCAGCTGCACAGAACGCTGCTCGACCACAGTGAAGAACTCAGAGCGCTGACGATCGAGGAGGTGGGTGCCACCCGAATGCTGACTGAGGGCCCACATCTCGACAATCCGATCAAGGTGGTCGGGTACTACGCCGACTTACTGAAGAACTACGAGTTCATCGAGGATCTCGGCACGGTCGAGAGCCGGGGACAGCAGCATCGCCGCTGGGTGGAAAGGGAAGCGTCCGGCGTTGTCGCGGCGATCATCGCCTACAACTATCCCAACCAACTGGCGCTGGCCAAGCTCGCTCCCGCGTTGGCGGCGGGCTGCACCGTGGTGCTCAAAGGTGCGCCGGACACCCCGCTGGTCACACTGGCGATTGGCGAGTTGATCGCCAAGCACACCGACATTCCGGCTGGTGTCGTGAACGTGATCAGCGGCGCCGATCCGCACGTGGGCGCGGTGCTGACGACCAGCCCGGACGTGGATGTGGTGACCTTCACCGGATCCACTGCGACCGGCCGACGGATCATGGCCGCGGCCAGCGAGACGTTGAAAAAGGTGTTCCTCGAACTCGGCGGGAAATCGGCCATGGTCGTGCTCGATGACGCCGACTTCGGCAGTGCCGCAATGATGTCGACGTTCATGACCACGTCGCACGCCGGTCAGGGATGCGCACTGATGACCCGGATGCTGGTGCCGCGCCAACACCACGACGAGATCGTCGAGATGCTCGCGCAGAACTTCGCGATGGTGACCTACGGGGACCCGGCCGATCCGGCGAACTACATGGGCCCGCTGATCAACGACCGGCAGCGCGACAAGGTCGACGGCATGGTGCAGCGGGCGGTTGTCGACGGCGCGACTCTGGTCACCGGCGGAAGGAAGGTGGACCCCGGCTACTTCTACGAACCCACTCTGCTCACGAATGTCGATCCACACAGCGAGATCGCGCAGGAGGAGGTGTTCGGACCGGTGCTGGTTGTCATTCCCTATGAGGATGACGACGACGCGGTCCGCATCGCCAACGACTCGATCTACGGACTCTCCGGCGGGGTGTTCGGTGACGAGGAGAGGGCGATCGCGCTGGCGCGGCGGATCCGGACCGGCACGCTGTGCATCAACGGCGGCGACTACTCCGGGCCGGACTGTCCGTTTGGCGGTTACAAACAATCCGGCGTCGGTCGCGAGTTGGGTGTCGCCGGTTTCGAAGAGTTCCTGGAGCGCAAGACTTTCGCGGCGGCGGTTCAATGAAGCCGCTCGAGGGCATTTGCGTTCTCGAAGTCGCCATGTACGGCTTCGTCCCGACCGCCGGAGCGGTGCTGGCCGAATGGGGTGCCGACGTCACGAAGGTCGAACACGCGGTGACGGGTGACCCGCAGCGTGGACTGCGTCAGATCGGAGCGCTGGTCGTCGAGGGTGAACCGAACCCGAACGTGGACAACGCCAATCGGAGTAAGCGCAGCATCGGGCTGGACATGTCGATCCCAGAAGGGCGAGACGTGCTGTACGACCTGGTGCGGCGCGCCGACGTGTTTCTGACCAGCTTCCTGCCCGACGCCCGAACCAAGTTCGGCATCGATGTCAACGATATCCGGGAGATCAACCCCAGCATCATCTATGCCAGGGGTAGTGCATTGGGTCCACGGGGACCGGAGTCCGGCAAGGGTGGTTACGACATGACCGCTTTCTGGTGCCGTGGCGGTGCGGCCGCGACCATCACGCCGCCGGATGTCGAAGGCATGATCAGCCTGCCGGGGCCGGCGTATGGCGACACGATCTCGGGCACCAACTTGGCCGGCGGCATTGCGGCGGCACTGCTGAAGCGCGAGCGCACCGGCGAGCCGTCCGTCATCGACGTCTCCTTGCTGGGCAGCGGAATTTGGGCGATGGGCCACACGATCGCGCTCACCAACCATCTTGGACAGCGGCTCGTCGCTCAGCCCGCCAATGCGAACAGGGCGCCGAACAATCCCTTGGTAGGCCTCTATCTCACCGCCGACAATCGGTACATCTCCTTTGTGATGATGCAGCCGACGAAGTTCTGGACCGACGTGTGCCGGCACATGGACCTTCCCGAGTTGGTCGGGGACCCGCGATTTGCGACCGCCGAGTCGATTGCGGCCAACACCGCGGAGGCCGTGGATCTGCTCGGCAAGGCGATGGCCGCGCGCACACTAGCCGAGTGGAGCGAGCGGTTCTCGACACTGTCCGGACCCTGGGCGCCGGTCCAGGACACCCTGCAAGTCGCGCAGGACGTCCAGGTCCGCGCCAACGAATACCTGGTGCAGGCTGGTGAACTCGAATTGGTGACCAATCCGGTGCAGTTCGACGTGATGGCACCTGAGCCGCGTCCGGCCCCGAGATTCGCAGAGCAGACCGACGAGATCCTCGAGGGCCTTGGTCTGGACTGGGACGACATCATCGAGCTGAAGGCGCGCGGCGCGGTCACCTGATGAAAGACACGGGAATGACGTCCATGTCGCCGGAATGGGTTGCCGCTCGAACGCCGGAGTTGCCCGCGATCGTCATGGGGCATGGTGGCGAGACGATTACGTATGCACAACTGGATGAGCGCTCCAGAAGGTTTGCGAGTGCTCTTCGCGCGCGTGGGCTACGGATCGGCGATCACATCGCCATCTTGCTCGGTAACGAGCGTGCGTTCCTCGAAGTCGCGTGGGCGGCGCAGCGCGCCGGCCTCTACTACACCGCGATCAACAGTCACCTGCGCTCCGGCGAGGTGCAGTATGTTCTGGACGACTGCAACGCCTCGGCCTTGGTGTCGAGCGCGGAGTTGTGTGATGTGGTCACTGGTCTCGATGTATCGGGTCTTCCGGTGCGGGTATGCACCCGCGGTGAAATCGCCGGATTCGAAGGGTACGAGGACGTGCTCGCCGCATCGTCGCCTCAGCTGGAGGACCAGTGCGAGGGCCGCGAGATGTTGTATTCGTCGGGCACCACGGGCTTTCCGAAGGGTGTACGCAAGCCGCTGCCCGGCAGGGCATTCGGCGATCCAGCGTCGGTGCTAGCCCAGATCGCACTCGGGCTCACCGGCGGGGGAGACCCTGGTGCGGTCTATCTCTGTCCGGCGCCGTTGTATCACTCTGCGCCGCTGGTCGGTTCGTTGTCGTGGCACCGGGTGGGCGGCACTGTCGTGCTGATGGAGAAGTTCGATCCGCGGGAGTGCCTCGAGCTCATCGAGAGGTACCGGGTCACGGACGCGCAGTTCGTTCCGACGATGTTCGTTCGCATGCTTCGGCTACCCGAGGAAGTCCGCGCGCGTTACGACGTGTCGAGTCTGCGCCGGGTGCTGCATACAGGCGCCCCTTGCCCGGTCAAGGTGAAGCAGCAGATGCTGGCATGGTGGGGACCGATCATCGACGAGTATTACGCAGGGACAGAGGATCTCGGCGCTTCGCTTATCTCGGCGCAGGAATGGCTGGATCATCCCGGCTCGGTGGGGAAGCCGCTCAACGAGTGTCACATCGTGGGACCTGACGGACTGGACCTGGGTCCTGGTGAAGTTGGAGTTGTGTACTTCGCGGGCGGTAGGGCATTCGAGTATCACAACGACCCCCGCAAGACCGAATCGGTAGCTAACGACAACGGTTGGCGAACGCTTGGCGACGTGGGATACCTCGACGCGGACGGTTACCTGTTCCTGACCGACCGCCAAGCCCACATGATTATTTCCGGCGGGGTGAACATCTATCCGCAGGAGGCCGAGAATGTGTTAGCCGGCCATCCAGCAGTGGCTGATGTCGCCGTCATCGGTGTGCCGGACGAGGATATGGGCGAGGCGGTGAAAGCCGTTGTGCAGCTCACTGACTGCGCGGCGCAAGATGCAGCGCTGGCGTCGGCACTCATCGAGTATTGTCGGGCTGAGCTGGCGAGTTACAAGTGCCCGCGGACTGTCGACTTTGTGGCTCACTTGCCGCGTGACCCGAATGGCAAGCTTTACAAGAGGCTGCTACGAGACCGTTACTGGGCGGGCCGCGACTCACGCGTGATCTGAGCCCCAGGTTCAGTCGATGACGGCCATCCCCTTGAACTCGGTGATGGGTCTGGCTAGACCCTGCTCTTTGCAGATCCGCTCCAAACGATCGAGCGTCTCGTCCAGTCCCGCACCGACTCTCGGCCCGGGGGTGAATGTCGCCGGCAATTTTCGCATGCCCTGGATGACGCCAATGGACTCGTAGTGGACCGTGCGCGCTGGGTCGCAACGAAAGTCCGGCATACGCCCCAGTACACCATTGAGCATCGACTTGAAAACGACCCGCGCGACGTTCGAACCGATACACCTGTGCGCGCCGAGGCCAAACGCGAAGTGACGGTTGGACTTGCGGTCCAGGATGATTCGATCAGGATGCTCGAACAACTCGGGATCGCGGTTCGCGAAGGCCCATGAAATGTAAACCCGGTCGCCCTCCTTGAAGTTGACGCCCATCAACTCGATATCGGTGTCCATGGTGCGTCCGTCGCCGGGCGCCGGCGTATAGAACCGAAGGAATTCTTCGGTAGCCCCGTCCAACATCGCGTCGCGATCGCGGATGAGCCGAGCGCGCTCGGACGGATTCTCGGAAAGCCACTCCAGTGAATGCGCAGTCAGGGCTGTCGTGGTATCGAAGCCACCGCCGATCAGCAGGTTCAATACACCCAACAAGTCCATGTCGGGTGGTACCTCCCCATCAACCCGTGTCTGAAGCAGTGCCTCGATGAGGCCGGGTCGGGGGCTCTCGCGGATCTCGGCCAGCGTGTTCATCAGGTCGATACCCATTGTCATGTACTCCTCCATGACACGCGATCGATCCGGCGAATCCGGTTTCGTGTAGACGAACGCGTGCACGGGGTCGCTGTACATGGCCCACTTCTGAATCGGGATGCCCAGCATGGCTAGCGTGATAACGGCAGGCACCACGTTCGCGAGGTCATCCACGAAGTCGATTTCGCCACCCTCGATCTTCTCGTTGAGGCACGCACGCACGACGTCGTCGATGAACGGCTGCCACCGTTTCACCGCTGCCGGCGACAGGTACGGATTGATGACGGTGCGGTAGGTACGGTGCTCATCACCGTCCATTTCGAGAAACCCGCCACGAACGCCTGCCGCTTCGGCAGGCATCGGAATCGAGATGCCCTGGTATCCGCGTTTCGTGCCGTCGACGTCATGCTCGTTGACGATGTGGGGGCAACGCGCGAGTTCGAATACCGCATCACTGCCGCCCGCTACCCAATAGCCTCCGTAGCTGTCGTTCCATGCGACCGGGCATTTTTCGTGCATCGTCTCAGCGATCTCCCGAAAGCGCTCCCGGAATTCGGGACTGTGCCTGTCGAATTCGATTCGCGGCCGCTTGCGCTGATCGCTGTCCACGACGTCCTCAATGGTCAAGGCGTGCTCCTCGTGTTTGTCATCGTGCTCACGTTGCGGCTTTCATTGGTTGCCGACCTCGAGTTCGAGATATTCGGCGAGTTTCGATCGAGCGGCGTCGCGTTTTGCGGGGAGCCATTCGCTCGGCCACATCCCTTCGGCCGGGTGGTAATCGCGCAGCACCTGGCGGGCGACTGTGGTTTTGTGTACCTCGGTCGGGCCGTCGACCAGACCCATCGCCGCAGCGCCATGGACCATCTTGAACAATGGCATCTCGTTGGACACACCCAGCGCGCCGTGCACTTGCATTGCTCGCCAAGCGATGTCGTGCAGCACGGTGGGCATCGTCGCCTTCACCGCGGAGATGTCCTTGCGTACCTTCTTGTAGTCGTTGAACTCGTCGATCTCCCAGGCGGTGTAGAGCACGAACAGCCGAAACTGCATGAGTTGGGCATACGAGTCCGAGATGAACCCCTGCACGAATTGCTTGTCAGACAGCCGGCTTCCGCTGGTTTCCCGGCTGAGCGCACGTTCACACATCATGTCGAGGGCCTGTCGCGCCATGCCGATGGTGCGCATCGCATGGTGAATTCGTCCGCCGCCAAGGCGAGTTTGCGCTATCGCGAACGCCTGACCTTCACCGCCGAGCAACGCGTCGGCGGGCATCCGGACGTTGTCGTAATGGATCAGAGCGTGAGAGCCCTCGTTCTCGGGCTCACCGTACAACCCGACATTGCGCTCGATCCTCACTCCGGGCGTGTCCGTAGGCACCAGGAACATCGACATTCCCTGATACGGACTGACGTCCGGATTGGTGACTACCATGACGATCAGGAACGACGCCGTCTTCGCGTTGGACGAGAAGAACTTCCATCCGTTGATTACCCAGTCGGAACCCTCGCGATGCGCCCGGGTCTGAAATCGGGTGGGGTCCGCGCCTGCCTGGGGCTCAGTCATCGAATAGCTCGAAAAAAGTTCTCCGTCGAGCAGGGGCTGCAGATAGCGTTGTTTCTGGTCGTCGGTGCCGTAGTGCGCGATGATCTCGGCGTTGCCCGTGTCGGGAGCCTGGCACCCGAACACGATCGGCGCCCACATCGACCGTCCCAGGATCTCGTTCAGCAGAGCCAGCTTGAGTTGCCCGTACCCTTGGCCGCCGAGTTCAGGGCTTAGATGGGTTGCCCACAGCCCCTTGCTACGCACTTGGTCCTTGAGGGGGTCGATCGCTTTGCGCCGGGCGCTGTTGAGAGGTACGAACTCCTGACCCGGCCACACCAAGTCCAGCGGCTCCACTTCGTCACGGACGAAGTCGTCGGCCCAGTCCAATAGCTCCTGATATGCGCCGTCCGTCTTGAAGTCCCAAGCCATCCCGTCTCCTGCACAACGGTTTACAAAAATCGAATGTAGCCAGTTCGAGTCAGCGCATGCTGGGTTTCGGCGGATGCTGACCTCTCCGGACAAGGTAGTGGGGTATAACAGACCTAGTCAACTATTTTCTATCGCGGGAGGCGCCATGCCACCTCAGGCGGCGACGGCGCCCGCAGGCGGCTCAAGCTTGCGGGAACGCCAGGGCGCGGGCCGACGGATCGATCGACGCATGTTGATCGACGGCGAGTTGGTCGAAGCGGAGAGCGCGCAGCGACTGCCGTCCGTCAACCCCGCGACCGGCAAGATTCTGGGCTATGCACCAGACTGCACCGTCGCGGACGCCGAGCGTGCGGTTGCGGCTGCACGACGCGGCTTTGATACATCGACCTGGTCGACGGATATGGCGTTGCGAGTGCGTTGCCTGAATCAGCTGCACGCTGCCCTTGTCGAGAACCGCGAGGATCTTCGACGGCTGACTATCGCAGAGACGGGTGCCACGTGGCGCCTCACTGAAGGCCCATACTTCGATGCGCCGATCGACATGGTTCGCCATTATGGCGAGTCGCTGACGTCCTACCCGATGACCGAGCAGCTCGGCGAGGTGTTGAGCATGGGTCGGACGGAGCGGCGCTGGGTTGAGAAGGGACCGGCTGGCGTGGCCGCGATAGTCATCGGTGCCAGTCACCCGACGCGAATGGCGCTCACGGCGCTCGGCCCTGCGTTGGCAGCCGGCTGCACGGTAGTGCTCAGCGGCGCGTCCGAAACCGCGTTGACCACGCTTGCGCTTGGCGAGTTGATCGCTACCTGCACCGATATTCCGGCCGGCGTTGTCAACGTGTTGAGTTCGTTGAATCCCGAAGTCGACCAGGTGCTCGCGACGGATCGGCAGATCGATGCGGTCACTTTCACGGGTTCGATCTCGGCCGCACGCCGGTTCATGGCCGCGGCCAGCGGGACCACCAAACAGATCTTCTGCAGACCGGAACGGAAGTCGGTCGCAATCGTTCTCGACGACGCTGACTTCTCGATCTGCGCGCCTCAAGTCGCACTCATGACAACCTCGCACGCCGGACAAGGATCGGCTCCAATATCGCGTCTTCTGGTGCCCTGTGAGCACAGCGACGAGGTGGTTGCCGCCGTCGGAAAGAGTCTGGCGATGGTGCACTATGGCGACCCTGCGGACTCCCGAACCTGGATGGGGCCGCTGATCAGCGACATGCGCCGTGATGAGGTCGACGGCATGGTGAAGCGGGCGGTCGCTGCCGGCGCGACCATCGTCACCGGCGGTCAAGCGGTGCGGCCCGGCTACTTTTACCAGCCCACGATGCTCACCGGCCTCGATCCAGCGAGCGAGACGGTGGACGTAAGCGGCCCGGTCCTCGTCGTGATCCCTTACGACGACGAGGAGGATGCAGTGCGAATCGCGAATCGTTCCGTCTGCGGACCGTCTGGGGTGGTGTTCGGTAGCCATGAACGCGCGCTCGCCGTTGCGCGCCGGGTCCGGACCGCACGGATGAGTATCAACGGGGGCAGTCACCCCGAGAGCCCGTTCGGGTACGCCGAGGAACACGGCATCACCGTTGCGGAGGGCGCAGCGGCACTCGAGGAGTATTTCGAACGCAGAGCCTTCGCCGCGATCGTTCCTGCGGCTGAGGCGTGACGAAAGGAGTCGAGGTGCCGACTTTTGCCGAACGAGTATTGATTGTGCGCGAATTCCTCGACGCCATAGGTGATCTGGACTTCGACCGAGTCGAGGCCTATCTCGCCACAGAAGCCATCATGGTGCTCCCGTTCGTGGATGGATTGCCGCCGACACTGGGCAGATCTGCGATCGTCGCCCAGTTGCGTGATTCGGTTCCGGCAATGTTCGAGCGGATGAACTTCACCTACGACGAGTTTTACGACGTCCGCGGTGGCGACGCCGTGGTCGCCGAGTATCGCAGCGAATGCCCGCAGCGGGATACCGGCAAGGTGTACCGAAATACCTACATCACGGTCTTTCGCTTCGACGGAGCCGAGATCAGCCTCTATAAGGAGTACTTGAATCCCGGCAAGTTCACCGGCTTCACCGAGCCGGTGCACGGAATGTAGAGGTCGGTCGATCTTGGTCTTGCCTGAGTGATTCGCCACTCGGTATGGTCCTTCTTAGTCAGTTGACTAAGCAAAGGAGATCGACGGTGACGGTCGCGAGCCCCAGCGATATCTATTACGACCCTTTTGATCCCGGCATTGACGCTGATCCCTACCCGGTCTATCGACGCCTGCGTGAGGAGGCGCCGCTGTACTACAACGAGCCACATGACTTTTATGCCGTCAGTCGATTCGACGATGTCGAGCGGGTGCTCTTGGACCACCACACCTTCATCTCGGGCCGCGGCTCGATCCTCGACTTCATCCGCGCGAATCTCGAGATGCCGCCGAGCATGTTCATCTTCCAGGATCCACCCGTGCACACCAGATATCGCAAAGTGTTGCACGGTGTGTTCACACCGCGCCGGGTCGCTGAACTCGAAGACAAGGTCCGAAATTTCTGTGCGCGGAGCTTGGATGCCGTTGTTGGCAGTGGGAAGTTCGACTTCATGGCGGATCTTGGCGCCCAGGTTCCGATGCGCACGATCGGAATGCTGCTCGGCATTCCCGAGACCGATCAGGACACACATCGGCAGTGGACGGATGCCAGCCTGCGGACCGAGCCGGGTGAACACCTGAAGCCAGAGGAGGGCTTCGCCGACGGCTCGAACTACGCCGAATACATCGACTGGCGAGCCGAGCATCCGTCGGACGATCTGATGACCGATCTGATCAATGCCCAACTAGAGGAGGAAGACGGATCGTTCCGTCGGCTGACTCGTGACGAAGTCCTCACGTACACAACGCTTCTGTCGAGTGCCGGCGCCGAAACGACCGGCCACCTGATCGGCTGGAGCGGTAAGACGCTGGCCGATCATCCTGACCAACGTCGCCAACTTGTCGAGGATTCGTCGCTGATCCCCAAGGCCATCGAGGAGGTGCTGCGTCTAGAAACACCCGCCCAACAGTTCGCCCGGTACGTCACCACCGATGTCGAGTTCCACGGGCAGACTGTGCCTGAAGGCAGCGTCATGCTGTATCTCATGGGCGCCGCCAACCACGACGACCGGGTGTTCCCGGATGGCGACCGCTTCGATATCCATCGCGAGAACGTCAAGCACCTGTCGTTCAGCCTCGGCCCGCACTACTGCCTGGGAGCCGCGTTGGCACGCCTTGAAGGCCGGATCGCGCTGGAGGAGATACTCAAGCGCTTCCCTGAGTGGGAGATCGACGTCGACAATGCCCGGATGGCCTCTTCGCCCGCCCTCCGGGGCTGGGATTCGTTGCCCGCCTTCATCTAATGACGATCAGCGTTGTGCAGTGGACCACGGGGCAAGTGGCACAGGCCGCGGTACGAGCTGTTGTGGCCCAACCGGAACTCGAACTGGTCGGGTGTTACGCGTGGAGTCCGGAAAAGGCCGGTAAAGACGTCGGTGAACTCTGCGGTCTGCCGCCGCTGGGTGTCACCGCCACCAATGATGTCGATGCGATTGTCGCATCGAAGCCTGACGTCGTGTTGTATATGCCGATGCTGCCGAACGTTGACGAAATGGTTCGTCTCCTCGACGCGGGTATCAATGTGGTCTCGACGGCGGGGTTCGTCACCGGACACTCGTTGGGCGACGACGCCATGCGCCGCTTGCACGACGCCGCCCTGCGAGGTCGCGTGTCGTTGTACGGCAGCGGTCTGAACCCCGGTTTGGCCAGTGTGGTTGCGCTGGTGTCTGCGGCCGCATGTCGGGAGATCGACCGAATCTCCATCCATGAAGCGGTCGACTGCACGGCTTACGAGTCCCCGGAGACGTGGCTGGCACTTGGTTTCGGCTCGCCGCCCGATACCCCGGGGTTGACCGATATGATGCGGCAACGGATTTCGGCGTTCGTCGACGCAATCGAAATGATGGCAGCCGCGCTGCATGTCGAACTCGACGAGGTGCGGTTCGTCCCGGAGCTCGGTGTCGCGACCAAGCACCTTGACCTTGGTTACATGGAGATCGCCGAAGGGACAGTCTGCGGGATGAAGGCGATGTTCCAGGGGATGAAAGACGGTCGGCCGCTCCTCGAGATGGACCTGCTCTGGCGTCTCGGAAATGCGATGGAACCCGATTGGCCGATCGAGCACGGCTATGTGATGGAGATATCCGGAGTGCCGAACATCCGGGTCCGCTACGAGCCCGTCTTCGGCGGTGCGGCGGAGGAGTATGTCGCCGCCCCGACCGCCAATCCGGCGGTCAACGCGATCCCGGCCGTCGTCGCGGCGCGTCCAGGCGTGGTCACTGCCGCTGAGCTGCCACTGATCACCGCGACCTCGGTTCGCGGAAGTGGGGGATGACCTCCCGAGCGAACAGCTCCATCCCCGAACGGATCTCATCTGGGTGCATGCCGGGTAGCGCCATGCCCGCGACCAGATGGGTCAGCCGCGCACCTGAGCGGTACCTCTCGATCTTCTCGATGACGTCCTGCGGACTGCCTACCAGCATGTCTCCTCCGAAGAAGTCCATCGATTGCCTGCGCACGATCTCTTCGACGGAAGGCAGTGTCGGCGAATCGCCGGTGGATGCACCCTTGGCCTCCGCGTTCCATCGAAGGTACCCGGCTGTCATGTATCGCAGGGGTTCAGCCGCGATCTCCCAAGCTTGCTGCGTCGTGGGCGCCACAAACGTCGGCAGCGTGGCGGCCACGTGGAAGTCGCGGGGATCGCGGCCGTTCGCGCGCAGTGCATCGTCGTAGACGGCCGCTGACCCCGGTCCGCCGCTGAGGAAGTGCACACCCATGTTAGCGGCGCGTTCGATCGCCTTCGGCGCGGTTCCGCCCACCCAAATCGGGGGGTGCGGCTTCTGTAAAACAGGTGGAGAAATCCGGATGTTGTTCAGCCTGTTGTACTTTCCATCGAACGTGACGTTTTCGCCGGACAGGAGCCGCCGGAGGAGAGGCAGACTTTCTTGCATGCGGCTGGCCCGTTCGCGTGCCGGAATTCCCTGAGCGTCGAATTCCCCTGGCCGGTAGCCCAGGCCGACCCCGAGGTCGAAACGGCCGCCGGAGATGATGTCCAGCGTCGCGGTGTCTTCGGCGACCCGGACGGCGTTATGCAGTGGCAGCAGCAAAAGGAACGTCCCGATGCGGATTCGCTCGGTGCGGGCGGCGATGGCGGCACCGATCGGAAAAAGCGACGGCGAGTAGCCATCATCGATGAAATGGTGCTCGGTGAGCCAGGCCTCGTCAAAGCCCATCCGTTCCGATTCCACGATGAGGTCGAGATGGGATCGGTAGAACTCGTCCCACGCAACGGATTCGGGATTCCGGAACGGCCACAGCACGCCGAATTTCAACGTCACCGGCGGCCTCGACGCCAGCCGGCACGTCGCCTTCCCTCTAGTTCGCCGATGAGCCGCTCCATGACGCGGATCGCCTGCTCGTGGCCGAGGTCGAGGTCATATGTCCGCTCTTCCCCCATGAAGCGGCCGACGCCGTCCATGAACAACATCACCGCTTCGGGCGGCCATTGCTTGGTATCGACCTCGTAGCGGTTCAGGATCTCCGACAGCCCGTCGAACTGAATCCGGCGGAACCGCACCGAGAATTCCTTCATATCGTCCTTGACCGCCTGACGATGGTTCCCGAGAGCGAGGAACTCAAGGTTCAGCGTGGTGTTGGACTGCTCGCGGATCAGGTCCCATAACGCCCACAGCGGCTGGTCTGAGGCGAGCGCTTCCGCTTGCCGACCGAGCATCCGCGCCGCACTACGACGGAAGACCTCGATGAAGAGGTTGTCCATCGGCCCGAAGTAGTAATAGACCAGGCCGGGATTGACCTCGGCCTCGGCCGCCACCCGGCGCGATGTCACGGCGGCGTACCCCTCCGCGAGCATGAGGCGCTCAGCGGCGTCGAGCAATGCGGTCCGCGCGTCGTGTTCTTCTACCTGGGCGGGCCGCTTCGGTGCCATGCCTGAAACGTAGCCCACCGTGTGACTTGTCATGTCATTCGGGCGCCGGGGTCTCCTGGCGCCAGGCCCATCCCGAGCAGCCACCGAGCGTGCCGGTCCATCATCACGTCGTACTCCCCGTGCACGGCGTGCGTCGAGATCATCGCGATGTCCTGCGACATCCTGCGCAGGTGGTTATCGGCCCGGTAGCCACTCGACCCGTTGCCGTCGACGAGTTCACGCAATGCGTCCCGGACCGTCCGCAGGATCGTGACGCCAAACAGTCCGTTCATCGCCTCCTCTTCGAGCGTCTGCGGGACTCCGCGGCGAGCGACCGCGAGGGCGTCATCGATCGCCGCGTCGCGGGCCAGGTGCATCATCCGCGCCGTCTGGAACGCGTTAACCCAGCGCATACGTGCCATCGGCCGCTCGATGCGCGGAGCGCTGTTGATCCCCGAGGCCGTTCCCATCTTCTGTCGCGATATCTCGACTGCGGCGTCGAGGGCGCCGACGTAGAGCGACGAGATCGCGGTTGTCATCACCGAGAAGGGAAGTCGCATGGCCTCCTCTTCGTGAAAGGTGCCCTCGTGGTCGGTCGCCGACATCATCTTGCCGAACGGCAGCGCCCAGGTGTCCGGGATGACGACGTCCTTCGCGACGATGGTGACGCTGCCGGTCGCAGCCATCGCGGCCACGTCCCAGTCGTCGATGAGTTCGAGTTGGTCACGCGGCACGATCACCCAGGACATGTCGTCGTCGACGATGACAGGCACCATCGCATGGGAGGCGTGCAGGATGCCGGTCGCATAGCCCCAGCGACCGTTGACTCGCAGCTTTCCGTCGGCCCGTTCGGCCGTGCCGGGAGAGGAGAGGATGGCGGCGCAGCGCACCGAAGCCCGGTCGGCGAACAACTCCTCTTGGACCTCGCGTGGATAGCGGCACAGGAACCAGTTGTGGAAGTTGTAGAAACCGGTGACCCACGCGGTTGAAATATCCGCGGTGGCAATGAGTTCGACCACCTTGTTGAGTTCGTGTGGTCCCAACCCGCAACCACCCCAGAGCTTCGGCACCACCACCGAGAACAGGCCGGCGGCCTCCATGTCCTCGACGAGTTGGTGGTCCAGGCGGCGGTCGACCTCCATCTGACGAGCGAGATCGCGGATGCGCGGAACGAACTCGCGTGCCGCGTCCACCACCGCGGTGCCCGACCCGCCGGGGGTCGAAACCCGATCCACGACCGTCATACCATCTCCTCGAGTTAGTCGAATGCCTAAACTGGACATTACAGAGATGGTTGCACCTGGGGCAAGCGGACTTTGGACGGAGATGTGAATGGCAACGCTGACAGGCAAAGTCGCGGTGGTGACGGGCGGTAGCCGGGGGATCGGCAAGGGTGTCGCCGAGGCACTTGGCGCGCAGGGCGCCACGGTCTACGTCACGGGACGTACTGCTGCGACAGGTATGCACGAGCTTGGGGGCACGGTCGGTGAGACCGCGGCCGAGGTCGACCGGCGAGGCGGGCAGGGGGTGGCCGTCCAGGTGGATCACGCCGACGATGACCAGGTCGCGGCGTTGTTCGACCGAGTGCACCGCGACCACGGGCGCCTCGACATTCTCGTCAACAATGCATTTGCCCTCCCTGAGGACCTCACCGATGGGAAACCATTCTGGGAGAAGTCACTCGACTACTGGGCCATGGTCGATGTGGGGGTCCGCTCGGCCTACGTCGCAGCCTGGCACGCGGCCCGGATCATGGTCCCAGCCCGGACGGGGCTCATCGTCGCCATCTCCGGATACACCGGGGTGTCCTATACCTACGGTGTCGTCTTCGGGATGTGCAAGACCGCGGTTGACCGGATGGCGCGTGACATGGCCGTCGAACTCAAGCCGCATGACGTCGCCGCGCTGTCGCTCTGGCAGGGCCTCACGTATACGGAGCGGGCCCAACGTAATCTGGCGGCCAACCCGGCGATGACGAGTCAGCCGGGGACGAATCCCGTGGGTGGCTGTTCGCCCGAGTTTCCGGGCCGCGTCATCGCGGCGTTGGCTGCCGACCCGGACGTGATGCGGCATTCCGGGGGCACCTTCATCACCGCCGAGCTCGCTGCGGAATATGGCGTCACCGACGTGGACGGAAAGACGGTCCCGTCGATGCGGGCTGAACGAGGATCACCTATCTGGCAACCAATTTCTCGATCCTGATCGATGTCGCCGACGTCCGGCGAGACTAATGGGAGTCCTCGTCGTTGAGTCGGTCACGGACCCGCTCGAGGTCGTCCAGTGCATCCGCGATCGCCGTCTTCAGCCGACGATTCTCCTTCTCGATGGCCAGTGTGTGCTCATCGCGTGTCGAGACGCCGTGGAGGAACAGGCCTACGCAGTACCGCGTATGCCGGTCGATGTCCTCGTCGTTCAACACCACGCCTCGGGCGCTCGCGTTGGCAGGACCCCCGGGAACGAGGTCGATGAATGCCTCGGCCGCCATCTCGGCATCCTCGGTCGAGACCCCGCCGGGGCCGAGCCGTCGCCGGAACAAGTCGGTGAGATAGGCCCGGGTCGGTTCGGTGCCCTTCTCGACGTTGAACGCCCCGATCTCCGGCATGTGAGCCGAGACGGTGTTGGTCAGACGCAACAGGCGCAGGCCGCCGGGGCGTAACACGTTGGCGACCAGAATCCGTCCTATCGCGAGGAGGGTGCCTTCGAAATCATCGGTCTCGGCGGCCTCAAGCTGCTCTACCGGCACGATCCACTCCTCGATGGCGCGGGTCAACGCCGCTTTGAACAAGGTCGTCTTATCGCCGTAGCGGGCATACACCGTGCGCTTGGCCATGCCGGCCGCGGCCGCGATCGCCTCGATGCTGGTGCGCTCAAACCCGTTCTCCAGGAACAGATCCAGGGCGATGTCAAGCAGGTGCTCATTGCTGAGCGTCGGCCTACCGGGCCGCCGCTTTCTCGCGCCGGTATCCGAGGCGGTGTGCCGTCCGGCGGTACCGGGGCGTTCGATCACGAGTCGATCTTCCATGCGAGGGCTTCCTTCGTTCCACCCGGCCGGGGTTTACAACGATACAGGTGCCTTTCTAGCGCAATTTTGGCGGAAACCTGGCTAAAAGAAACGAATGGGGTAACAATTGGATTGATTCGAACCCTCCGCGGGCGACCGCCACGAAGAACTGGAGAGACCATGAAGGTCGGCATGCATCTGGGCTATCAGAACCTCCACGGCGTCCCCGACGTCGAGAGCTTCATGAAGGAGGCGAAGCTCGCGGTCGAAGCCGAGGCCATGGGCTTCGACTATGTCGGGCCCGTCGAGCACCACTTCACCGACTACGGGGCCTGCCCCGATCCCTTCCAGTTGCTCGCCTGGATCGCCGCCAAGACCACGACGATCGACCTGGTCTCCGCCGCGGTCATCCTGCCGTGGAACAACCCGTTGCGCGTAGTGGAGCAAGCGATCCAGCTCGACATCCTGTCCGAGGGCCGCTTCATCCTGGGCATGGGCCGCGGCGCTGCGCGCCGGGAATTCCGGTCGTTCGGTGTCGAACTCGCCGACTCCCGCGAGATGTTCGACGAGGCGGCACTGATCATCATGGAAGGTATCGAAACCGGCATCGTCGAAGCGGATACCAAGTGGTACAAGATTCCCCGCACCGAGATCCGTCCGCGACCGTTCAAATCCTTCAAGGGCCGGACCATCATGGTGACGATGTCGCCGAGCTCGGTCGACGTGGCCGCCCGATACGGTCTCAAGGCGTTGCGCTTCTCTCAGGGGGACTGGCGCAACGCGATACCCGAGATCACCCAGTACCGGCAGCAATTCGAGTCGTTGCACAACACGACAGCACCACCGTTCATCATCTCCGACTTCGTATGCTGCTTCGACGACAAACAGCGGGTCGCCGAGTACACCGACAACTACTTCGCGAAGATGTTCTCGACGGTCGCCGACCACTACGAGTTCATGAGTGATCACTTCAAGGACTTGCCGTCGTATGCCGCCTGGACCGTCATGGGTGAGGCCGCCGCCGCGGCGGGCGGCCCGGACAAGGCCTACCGCGATTACATCGCAGGCAACATGATCGGCAGCCCGGAGGAACTCGTCGAGCACCACCTGCTCCGCAAGGAGATGGTCGGCGACTATGAGATGCTGGCCAACTTCAGCTGGGGCGGGATGCCCTACGAGCTTGTCTACGAACAGCTCAAGCTGTTCGCCGACAAGGTCCTCCCGGATCTGAAGGGCTGATTGACAATTGATCCGGGACCGTCGACGCAATCGCCGCGGTCATGAAGATCATTGCCCGGGACCGTTGGGCCATTTGATCATGCAGCCGGCGTCAACCGGAATGCTCGTCCCAGTCATGTATTTCGACGCGTCGGAAGCGAGGAAGAGGACGATCTCGGCGACGTCCTCGGGCTCGATCCACGGTGTGGGAAGGGCGTGGTAGAACTCCGAAGCAGGCTGGAAGTCGTCCTTGCTGACTGTGCCTTCCATGTCGGGCCGGAAGACCGAATAGATGCCGTCGTTGTTCATCAGGTGGGTGTTGCAGTTCGTCGGATGCACGACGTTGACGCGAATCCCGGTGGGCGCCAGGTGCAGAGCCATCTGCTGGGTATAGCCGACCAGCGTTTGCTTCGACCAGCTGTAGCCTGCGCCACCCGGACCCATGATCGTGCGGGGATCGGCCGCGGTGGAAATGGCACCGGGGATCAGCGAGGCTATAGAACCGGTGATGATGATCGACGCGCCGTTACCGGCTGCCGTCAGGTGCGGTACGGACACGGCCACCGTGTTCATCACGCCGATGAGGTCGACGTCGACCGCGTCCTGGAAGTCCAGCGGCTGGGGGTCGCCCATGGCCATCGGAAGGATTCCGGCGTTGGCCATGACCGTAGTCAGCCGGCCAAACTCGGCCAGGCCCTCGTCAAGGGCTTTGGCGAGTTGCCCACGGTCACGAACGTCGGACTTGACCGTTACACAGGACCGGCCCTCCTTTTCGACGAGCCGTTTCGTCTCCTCGAGGTCATCCCGGCTGGCCATGGGGTACGGGTTCGAGGCGATGTCCTCGCAGATGTCGACGGCGATGATGTCGGCGCCCTCCCGCGCCTGCAAGACCGCATGTGCGCGCCCTTGACCGCGGCCGGCGCCGGTAATGAACGAGACTTTTCCTGCCATGCGTCCAGTCATGAAAACTCCTGTGGTGGAGGGTTAATCCTTAGAGTGTGCGGAATAATCCGCCGTCCACCAGGATTTGGGCGCCGTTGATATAGCTTGCGGCGTCACTGGCCAGGAACACGCAGAGACCGACCATGTCTTCCGGGAGCCCGATTCGTTTCATCGGATTCATCGCTGCCGCCGCAGCTTGTCCTTCCGGACCCCAGGCCTTGGAAATGTCGGTGTCGAACGCGCCCGGCATTACCAGATTGGCACGCACCTTTGGGGCCCATGCTCCGGCCAACCCGAGCGTGAGCGCATTCAATCCCGCCTTCGCCATGACGTAGGGGAGGTCTGCGGTGTCCGGACGCAGTGTGCCTGCCGTCGTGACGTTGATGATCGAGCCGCCTTCGCCCTCGGCCATGCGTGATCCGAACAGAACAGCCAAGCGGAACGGCCCGCGGGCGTTGACGGCGTGGACTTTGTCGTAAAGCTCCTGGGTCACGGACGTAAGCGTGTCGTAGACCGGGGACATCCCGGCGTTGTTGACCAATACGTCGCATCGGCCGAACTCGCGGTAGACCGTATCGAGCAGGATATCGGCGTCCTCCCACCGACCGACATGGCAGCCGACAGGCAGTGCATCCCGACCGGTGGCCGCCTCGATCTCCTTCGCTGCCAGCTCACAGTTCTCGAGCTTTCGGCTGGCGATGACGACGTTTGCCCCCGCCATTGCCAATCCTTCGGCCACGGCACGGCCGATACCCCTGCTGCCCCCGGTGATCACGGCGACCTTGCCGGTCATATCGAGCAGCTCTGCTGGGCCCTTCTCGAGCATGGCGGCTCCACTCAGATTCGTTGTCGGACAGACGCAGCGAGGCGTCGCTCAGGACTATGGTCAGCTTTCTGCACCAGCTAATCGTAGATAACCGACCGGGTCAACTATTTATACGGAGAACCCTTGTTTCGCAGCGCGTATGTCATTACTTTTGGATATTAGGCATACGACTAAATAAGGAGACCACCGTGGCGGCCGATGAGGACACGGGCGATGAGAGGTACCGGCTCGATGTGATGGTCGGCAGTGTGGCTCACGCCGTGAGTTGCGCCGGGGGTTGGTTGTTCGATCGTGCGTTCAACGGTTGGGACATAACCGTGTTCATTGCGGCTTGCCCGGATGATGTTCGGCCACTGCACGTCCTCGGCGCAAAGGCTGTCGATCTGGAATCTGCGCTGTCCGGACCCGAGCGGCTCCCGGCAGCGTTGAGCGTTTCGGCAGAGTTATATGCAGCAGACGAAAGAGTTCGTCTCGTCGTTGGCAATGCTTTTCGGCGTCGAACAGCTGAGATCACTGTATGGGGAGGAAAGCGTCCCCCCGAGCTTCGGCGTTGTATACAACCGGTACACCATCAACTAAGCACGGCTGCATGTATGTACAAAATGCACGCCCTGCGTGTCGCCGGTGTTCATGTCAACCCTGTCGATGCCGTGGAAATCCTCGGTCGGGCTCAGCGCAACCCTAGGGTGCTCAGCGATAATCTCTGCGTACAGCCCGCTGCCAGAGACGATGCAGGCGTGATCCTTCGAAGGGTGAACGCAGGTGCTTCGACCCCAGGGTAGCCACCGCGGACTATGGCGTCAGAAACCACTAGCCGGGCCGCGGTGCAGACTGGAAGGTGTTATAGGGCAACAGTCTTGAGACCAGCTTGTGATACGCCTTGTTGAAATCGGTGCCCAAGTATTGGGAGGCGCGTTAGCTGCAGATCGAGTCGAGCGCCGATCGTGCCTCCAGGTCCACGAACGCGGCCGAATACCGCTGAGCGAGGGCCACCGATATCTCCGCACTCTGCCAGGCGTCTCCGCCGGAGGACGTCGCCATCCAGATCGCAAGCCCGTGCGCGACGGATGCGCGATAGCGCAACCACACCTCGTCGGCGCTGGGCTTCTCGTCGGCGGGCAGATTGAGCGCACCGCGGTACTCCGTGAGCAGATCTCGCTCGCCTACCCTGCGGTCCTCGATGGTGAGCGCGCCCTGCAGGAAGTAACCGAGGTCGAGGGACCAGTTGCCACGGCGGGCCATCTGCCAGTCCAGGAATCCGACCTCGTCGTCCGGAAGAACATACGTGTTGCCGATGTGCGGATCGCCGTGCAGAAGTGTCTGGGGTGAACGGGTCAACGTGCCGATGTAGCGGGCCCAGATGTCGACGAACAACTCGGTGCCGCTGAGCGCGGGGATCTCCGCGGGCACCGTATCGCCCAATCGCTCATGCGCGATGTGCAGCGGCGCATATTGCATGCCTTCAAACGCGACGAACGGTTCGAGCCAGTCGAGCATCGGATAGGTGTCGAGCCGTTCACCCCAGAACCGGCTGTGCATCCGCGCGAGCCCACGCACACCGCTGGCCACCTGATCGATCGACATCGGCCGGGTGGAGTCACGCGGATCGGCGCCTCGGGCGACGACGTCCTCCATGACCATCAGGAAGTCGGAGCGGTCCTCGTCGATCAGCGCCGTGTAGACGGTGGGGTGATCGAGGCCGAGTTCGACACCCGAGGTGAACAGTCGCGGTTCGTGATACAGCCCGCTGGTCAGCGCGACGAGTTCGGCGTGGTCGGGGTCGACGGCCTTGGCGAACACCGTCGCAGGCCCCGAACCGGCCGAATACGTCAGCGCCAACCGGGCGCGGCGGTTGGTGCCGTCGTCGCGGAGCGCCACCGCCACTTCGTCGACCACCGCGTCGGGATGGTGACGCGAGAGTGCGGCCGTCATCCAGTCCGCGGTGATGTCGTCCCAGCCGCGCGGCAGCGACAGCTCCGCGACAGTCACGTTGTGTCAGGCCCTATTTCAGGCAGCTGCCACCGTCGACCGGCAGCGTCACACCGGTGACGTAGCGCGCTTCGTCGGACGCCAGGAACAGCACGGCGTTGGCGATGTCCTCAGGCTCGACCCAGCCGATCGGCAGCGTGTGCATCATCTGTCCGACGACCTTCATGTCCTCGGGGCCCGGGTTCTCCAGGTCAGGACGGAACAGCCGCATCGTCGGCTCGTTCATGAATAGCGGGGTGTTCACGTTGGTCGGGTGCACGGAGTTCACCCGGATGTTCTGCGCGCCGAGTTCGACGGCGAACGTGCGCATCAGGCCGACGACGCCGTGTTTGGCGGCGACGTAGTGGCCGGTGTGCGGGTAGGCCTTCAGGCCGCCGACCGAGCTGGTCAGGATGATCGAACCGCCGCGGCCGCCCGCGAGGATGTGCGGCACACCGGCTTTCACGGTCTTCCACACGCCGCCGAGGTTGACGTCGATCATTGCGGTCCAGTCGGTTTCACTGGTCTTGTCCAGCGTCTGGCCGCCGTTGCCGATGCCCGCATTGGCGACGATGATGTCCAGCCGGCCCAGCTGGTCGACGCCCGTGTCGACCGCGGCCTTCAAAGCGTCGTAGTCGCGGACGTCGACCTCGGCGGTGTAGATCTGGCGGTTGTGCCCCTTCACCAGATCTGCGGTCTCGGCAAGATCCTCCGGCGTGGATGCCTCGATGAGGTCCACGGTCTCGATCTTCTTGCAGGCGTCCACGGCGATGATGTCGGCGCCTTCGGATGCCAACCGCACCGCATGCGCGCGACCCTGTCCGCGTGCCGCGCCGGTGATGAACGCGACCTTGCCTTCTACACGTCCTGCCATGTCTATCAATCCTTTTGGTGGTTGGGTTATTTCAGGGAACGAAGGTGGGCATGGATTTCCAGCCGCGGACCGCCGTCGTCTGGGACGGCTCTGCGTTCGGCCAGTCGACCTCCCACGTCGGGAACCGCTTGAGGATCTCCTCGAGTGCGATGCGGCCTTCCAGCCGGGCCAGCGCGTTGCCCATGCAGAAGTGCGTGCCCGCGCCGAATGTCATGTGCGAGTGCTGCTCTCGGTGAATATCGAAAACATCACCATTGGGCGGGAACCGTCGGTGGTCGCGATTGGCCGCGCCGATCAGCAGCAGAATCGCGCTGCCCTCCGGAATGGTCTGACCGTGGTACTCGGCGTCGCGCGCAACGTAGCGGGCCATCTGCAGCGCCGGCGGTTCCCAGCGCAGGATCTCTTCGATCGCCTGCGGGATCAGGTCCGGATTCTCCGCGAGTTCCCTGCGTTGATCGGGGTTTTCGGCCAGCGTCTTGCCGGCCCAGCCGATCAGGCGGGTGGTGGTTTCGGCGCCGGCCGTGGCGACGACGGTCAGGTACATGAGCAGTTCTTCCCGGCGTAGCCGTCGCAGCGTGCCGGTCTCGTCGGTGAATTCGACGTTGAGCAGGTCGGTCATGATGTCGTCGGACGGATGCTCGGTGCGGTAGTCGATGAACTCGGCGAACACCTCGCCGGTGGCCATCAGGTCGTGCTCTTTGCCTTCCAGGGTGGCTTCACCATGGTCGGCCACCCGGCGCTGGTGCTCTTCTGGGATACCCAGCAGCATCCCGATCACCTTCATCGGCATCTGCTCGCCGAGGTCGTTGACGAAATCGAACTTGCCGCTTCCGACGATCGGATCCAGGCACTTCGCGGTGAACTCGCGGATCTGAGGTTCCAGGGCCAGCACCTTGCGTGGTGTGAACATCCGCGACAGCAGGTTGCGCTGGATGTTGTGCAATGGCGGATCCTCGAAAATCAGTGTGCCGGGAGGGATCTCCATACCTGACTTGATGATCTCGAGCAGCGCGCCTCGACCCGAGATGAAGGTCTCGTGGTCGATCAGCGCCTTGTTGACGTCGTCGTAGCGGCTCAACGCGTAGAAGTCGTGCTTGTCGTTGTAATACAGCGGCGCTTCTTCGCGGATGCGGGCGAACACCGGGTACGGGTTCATGTTTAGTTCGACGCTGTACGGGTCGTAGTACAACGCGTCCGCTGTTTGCACGTCGGAGTTTTCAGCACTGATCGTCACGGGTCGCCTCTCGCAGGACCAGAAAGGTATAAGACAAATGGCTGTCGTTTGTCTCACAACTCTGGCATCGGCTCCACAATGGTGTCAACCGGCGACTCGTTTCGGGCAATTTATACTCTCCGCTTAACAGAATCGGCTTCTCATCGTTGTTCCGTGAAGCGCAGAAGAGCCTCTTGGCCATAGGACGCGACCAGCACGCCGTCCTCGGTGAGCACATCGCCGCGACCGAAGCTCCGGCCATGGGCGAGCACCGGGCTGTGTTGACGCAGCAGCAGCCAGTCGTCGGTGCGAAACGGCCGATGGAACCACACGGTGTGCGACGTGACGGCAGAGGTGAACGTCGTACCGTTGCCCCGCTGATCCGCTCCTTCGATCGGGCGCAGCGCGGTGCCGATGAGCGTCAGGTCCGTCGCGTAGGCCGCCAGTGCCTGCGCCATTTCCTGGGCGACGGCTGGGGTGCGCATCCAGAACTCGAACTGCGGAGGACCAATGGTGGTCGCGTTGAGATCGATGGACGCCCTTGTCTCCCAAGGGATCAGGTCGAGCGGGAGCGTGTACTCCGGACCGAGCACCGGCCCGACGCTCTCGACTTCCTGATGTTCGGGGCCGACCTCAACGGCGTGCATGCTGACCGACGCCGTGGCGATGACACCCCGGCTCTGGGTCGCCGTGATGGTGACCGCCGCGAACGACCGTCCCTCGTGCGCCCGGACAGCCTCGTAGCGGACCGGTTCATCGGCTCTGCCCTCGCGGGTGAAGATCGCGTGCTGGGATTTGACGGCTTTCTCCGGACAGGTCAGCGCTGCGATCCGGAGGAACTGGCCGAGCAATTGACCACCGAACACCCGGTGGTACTCCAACTGTTGATTCCGGCCGTCGTACTCTGCGGTCACGCCGTCGCCGGCCGAGGTCTTGGTGATGTCCAGGCAGCCGAGCAGATCGGTCCAGAGATCGGGCACCCGCTCAGTGTAAGTCAGATTCTCGGCGCCGAGAACGTAATTCTCAGGCCGATCAGGCCTAGCTGGCGGTGAATCCGTGCGCGCAGAAGTCCCAGAGTTCGTCCGCGGTGATCGGGCGCGATGCCGCGTCCTCGGACTCTTCGCCGCTGGACTGTGCGTTGAACATCACCGTCTGCATGGTTATCGCGGCCATCCGCTTGGGATTGATACCGGCACGCAGCTGACCTGCGGCGCTGGCCTCTTCCATGAGCTCGGTCAGCAGTGCCAGCAGCGGCGCGTGGGCGATTTTGACCTCGGACGGATGTGAGACAAGCAGGCGCGGGGCGAAGTCGGTGAACAGGGGCCGTTTGGCTGTGGGGTCCGGACGCGAGGACTCGAACAGGAGCTGGATCGCAACCCGTAGCCGCTCGATCGGCTCGTCCGGACCGCTGGTGGCGGCGCGGATCTGGTCGGCGGACCGGGAAAGGGCGTCTTCGAACAACGCCAGCAGCAGCTCGTGCTTACCGTCGAACTGCAGGTAGAAGCTTCGCAGCGACTGACGTGAGCGGTCGACCACCTCTTGTACGGTGAAGTCGGTGCTGCCCTTTTCGATGATGATCGCCTGGGCGGCGTCGAGGAAGCGCTGAACGCGCTGAGCGGCCCGGAGCTTTGCGGTTTTGATCGATCGCTCGACCGCGCGCTGCTTCCAGGCGGGTTCTTCGCTGGGGATGGTCACCGGCGGCTCGGATGCTGCCCGGGTGGGGAGAACATGGACTGACTGTACCGGAGAACGTCTTGCCATTGCGGTCCTCGACCCCCTCGCGGCCAACGTGTCAGAGATTGTAACTTTCTCACGTGGAGAATAGTATTCTCCATTTACTGGTAACAGTAGTCTTACCAAAATTTTGATCCGCCGGGAGCACTGTGCAGCTGACCTTCGACGCTGACGTCGAGGCGTTCCGTGCGGAGTTCGTCGCGTTCCTCGATGAGCACCTGCCGCACGACGCAGAGGCGCTGGAACGGTCCGGGTCCAGCAGCCACGTTCCCGACTGGGCCAGACGCTGGCAACGGCTCTTGTTCGACAACGGCTGGCTGTGCCCCGGCTATCCGCCCGAGTTCGGCGGCCGCAACGCCACGATCCTGCAGCAGTACGTCCACCAAGAGGAACTGGCCCGGCGGCGGACCTACCTCACGTTCAACCCGCAGGGCGTCGGCATCATCTCCGCGTCGCTGATTTCATTCGGCTCCCCCGAGCAGCAGCGGCGCTGGGCGGTGCCGATCCTGCGGGCCGAGATGACCGCGTCGCTGGGAATGAGCGAGCCCGGCGCGGGCTCCGATCTCGCATCGTTGCGTACCCGCGCGGTCCTCGATGGTGACTACTTCGTCGTCAACGGGCAGAAGGTGTGGACGTCGGGCGCGCACGACGCGGACGTGCTGCTGACTTTCGTTCGCACCGATCCCAACGCGGCCAAACACAAGGGCATCAGCGTACTGATGATCCCGACCGATCTGCCCGGGGTGGTACGTCGCCCGTTCGCCTCGATGTGCGATGCGGAGGATCTCGATTTCAACGAGGTGTTCTTCAACGATGTACGGGTGCCCGCGGAGAACCTCGTCGGCCCGTTGAACGAGGGGTGGCGCGTCGCCAACGGATCTCTCGGCCACGAGCGGAACATGTTGTGGCTCAGCTATGCAGACCGGCTGGAGGAGATGGTCGAGGACTGGCGACCATCGTCGGCGTTGGACCGCGACCGCTTCGCCATGCTGGTCATGGACAACCAAGCGCTTCGCCTGCTCGGGTCGGTCGCACTGGCCAAGGCCGCGCGCGGCGACGAGGATCCGTCGGCGATGTCGGTGCTCAAGCTCCTCGGATCGGAGGCGTCGCAGTTGGCGGCGGAGTACGCGCTGTCGGCGGCGGGTCCTGACGCGCTGGCCTCACCCGGGTTCTCGGGCCCTTACAGCGCACAGCATCTCGATCTGTATCGCTCGGCGTGGTTCGAGCGCTATGCCCGCACCTACGGCGGCACGATCGCCGGCGGAACCTCTGAAATTCAACGCAACATCATCGCCCAGCGAGTGTTGGGCCTACCGAGAAACTAGGACTCAGCCGTGTACATCGACTACGAGGTCGCCGACAAGATCGGGACCATCACCCTCAACCGCCCCGAGGCCGCCAACGCTCAGAATCCGGAGTTTCTGGACGAACTCGACGCCGCGTGGACCCGCGCCGCGGAGGACCCCGAGGTGTCGGTGATCATCCTGCGCGCCAACGGGAAACATTTCTCGGCCGGCCATGATCTGCGTGGTGGCGGACCGGTACCCGACAAGATCACGCTGGAGTTCATCATCCAGCACGAGCATCGGCGCTATCTCGAGTACACGCTGAAGTGGCGCAACACACCCAAACCCTCGATCGCGGCGGTGCAGGGACGCTGCATTTCCGGTGGACTACTGCTGTGCTGGCCGTGTGACCTCATCCTGGCCGCCGACGACGCTTTGTTCTCCGATCCGGTCGTGCTGATGGGTATCGGGGGAGTCGAATACCACGGCCATACCTGGGAACTGGGGCCGCGCAAGGCCAAGGAGATCCTGTTCACCGGCCGGGCGATGACCGCCGACGAAGTGGCCGCCACCGGAATGGTCAACAAGGTGGTGCCTCGCGATCAGCTCGATGCCGAGACCAGGTCCCTGGCCGAGCAGATCGCGAAGATGCCGACTTTCGCTCTGCGGCAGGCCAAACGCGCCGTCAATCAGACGTTGGATGTGCAAGGCTTCTACGCGGCCATCCAGTCGGTCTTCGACATCCACCAGACCGGCCACGGCAATGCGCTGAGCGTCGGCGGCTGGCCCGTTCTCGTCAATCTCGACGAGATGAAGGCCAACATCCAGTAGCGCCTCCCCGGTCTCAGGCGCGGCTGGTTTCCGAGGGGACGTCGTATCGCTTGATGTAGTGGGCGAACCGGTCCGAGATCTCGCCGGCCTGCAGCCCGTAGTCCTCGAGCCGATATCCGTGGGTGCCGAAGCGGCCCTTGGGATTCGCCGCGACGGATGCGGTGACGGCGGCGCGACCCTGCTCGTCGAGTTCCTGTCCACAGGCGGCGTAGATCTTCTCGACGGTACCGATCGGATCGCTGACGAGGTCGGCGTATTGGACGTCGACGATTTCCCGCTCGGGATGCGCGTGTCGAAAGTCTTCGCTGCGGTCGATCGACTCGGCCAGCAGGTCGGTCCAGTGCTCGGCGATGTACGCGGTGTGGTCGGCGTCGCTGAACGTACCGGTGAGCGTCGATATCAGGCTGCATGCCGATGCGCACAGCACCGTCGGATCACGATGCAGAAGAACGAGTTTGGCATCCGGGTACTCCGCGGCCAGCGCCGGTAGCGCGATCGCGTGGTTGGGGCTCTCCAAGGTCCACCGGCCGCGGCGGCCGCCGCTCTGCAGCACCTGTAGCACCCGCCGGTGGTAGGCGTATGCCGATGTGTAATCCGCGCCGAGCAACCACCGACTGTAGTCGGGCACGTTGGTCATCGCCTCCCAGGTCAGGCTTTTGAAATCCTGGCCAAGAAGCGTGATGCACTCGGTCGGTCCCTCGGCGTCCTCGTGATGGACGATCCTCATCTGCGGATTCAGCGACTCGAGCATCTCGATGGCCTCGTTGGCGGCATCGACCCGGGGGCCGCGGCGGTAGTTCTCCGGCGACGGCGGCGGCACGCTGTCGGCGGCCTCCCATCGCAATAGCGCGCGGTTCGCGGGATCCTGATCGAGCAGTTGGCTCAGGAACGTCGTGCCCGCGCGGAACAGGCCGATCACCACCAGTGGCGCACTGATGGGTTCGTCGCGGATGGCGGGGTTCCGGTTGAGCCAATCGTGAATGCGCAACCGATTGGCCAAGCCACCGACGATATTCTGTTCCAACGCAAATCGACCGATGTCGTTGAGCTTGGCTTGCTCGGCGACCGACGCGCAGAGCACCGTCAGCCCTTCGACGAAGTCGGCGGGTCCGAAGTCGTCGGACCCAGCGGCTTCGACCGCAGCCGACATCACGGCATCCGGGTTCAGCCCCGGCGCTTGGGTGCTAGTCACCCGCGACCCTGACGACCGTGCGACCGATCGTGCGCCGTCGCTCATGGTCGTCAAGCGCCGCCGCTACCTGGTCCATGGTGATCGTGCGCCCGACCACCGGCCGAACCGACCGGGCGGAGACCAGTTCCAGGAGCGCGGCGTGCACCTCGCGGCCGACCTCGGCTCCGAACATGTTGAGGCCGAAGCGACGGAAATCGACCGGCAGCTCGCCGTAGCCGAGGATGACGCCCAGGATCGAAAAGTTCCCCATCGACACCTTGCGCAACGGACGGCCGGTGAGTCCCGCCTGCGGATCATCATTGAAACCGACTGGCAGGTAACGGCCTTCGCGGGCCATGCACGTCCATACCGTCTCGGTGAGCTCGCCGCCGACCAGGTCGACCGCGACGTCGACGCCTTGTTGGTCGGTGCGTGCGTTCACCTCGTCGAAGAGGTCGGCGGCGGTGCGGTCGATGAAGGAGGCGCCCAGTTGCTCACATAGCCGTCCCTTGTCGGGACCGCCCGCGACGGCGATGACGTTGGCACCCGCGGCGACACCGAGCTGGATGACCGCCGTCCCGACAGCGCTCGCACCGCCGACGACGAGCAGCGTCTCGCCCGCAGCCAGCTTCGCGCGCCGGTGCAGCGCCAGGTAGCCGACGTGGAAGGGCAACGTGAAGGCCGCTGCGAAGACATCGTCGAGATCCGCTGGTGCGTCGAATGTTCCGGTCACGGGCGCCACCGCAAACTCGGCCATACCGCCCAGCGACTGTTTGGTCATGGCCACCACTCGCCGACCCACCCATTCGGTCGCACCCTCGCCCGCCGCGTCGACCACGCCGCACACGTCCATGCCGAGGGTGAACGGGATCTGGCCCATGACGCTGGCCACGGTGCCGCGGCACCGGGCGATGTCGCCGAAGTTCACCGAGGCCGCCGACACCGCGATGCGGACCTCGCCGGGACCGGCCTCGGGGGTCGGAACGTCGGCGACTTCAAGTGCTTCTGTGGGATCGCCGTGCTTGACGACGCGCACTGCCTTCACAGCAAGCACGGTAATAAGCAGGGTTGCTTATGTCAACGAGCGGTGGGCGCGGCCAGCGCGGCGGCGGCCATCGCCACCAGGTTCGCGACGAACGGTTCGTGCTCGAGCTGTGGTCGACTATGCCGTGCCCGTCGCTCGAGCAGCCGTGCGCGGTCCGCTATGGCCCGGAGGATGAACATCACCATCAGCGAAAATCGTTCGGTGCGAAGCTCATCGGTGAGGTGTCCGGTGCGCTCGGTCAGCAGCGCGAACACGTCGTCACCGCCGGTGCTGGCCAGCACGGCCTGCAACTCCGCGCTGTATTGCGCCCGGTCCTCACCGGTGAGCTCGGCGATGATCAGCAGGCAGCAACGTCCGCGCCAGCCACTGTCCGCGAGTTCGGCAGCGGGCCGGACGAGCGCTTCGATGACGGATTCGAGCCCCGCCCGGCGCCTGGCTACCTCGAGCAGTTCACCTTCGCGGCGGGCGAGGAACTCCGCGTGCCGCTCGATGACCGCGCACAGCACACCGTCACGTGAACCGAAGTGGTAGCGCAGTGCCGCACGGTTGCGCTGCCCGGCCTGACGGGTGATGTCGATGAGGGAGGCGTTGAAGACCCCGTCGTGAGCGAAGGCGCGGGCTGCGGCGTCCAGCAGTCCCGCCCTGGTCTTCGACGCGTCGGGTGGCACCCGTGAAGTCTAGGGTCCGGCCCCCGGCAACGGTGGGACTAGAGGTGGGCGAGGCGGGGGACCGAGCCGCGGGCGCGCAGTCCCGCTCCGGCCCTGCGCGTGAGTTCTCTTGAGCTGCCGAGCAACCCGTCGAGAACCAAGGCACGCTCGATGTGGCGGTGCAGTTCGTGTTCGGCGGTGAATCCGATGCCGGCCAGCACCTGCTGGCAGTGTTTGGCCGCGGTGAGCGCCGCCTTCCCCGCGGCCGCCTTGGCCAGCAGCGCGGTCAGGTCGGGGTTGTCGTCACCGGGTAGGGTCAGCGCCGCCTCGGCTCCTTCGATCGCCACGAGTGTCTCGGCGAGCCGGTGCCGGATCGCCTGGAACGACGCGATCGGCCGACCGAACTGGACACGGTCCAGCGCATGCTGGCGCGCGAGGGCCAGCATCGCCCTGGCGCAACCCGCCAGCCACCAGCCGACCGCGCGTCGCGCGTCGGGCAGTCGAGGATGCCCGCCCTCTTCGACCCGCCGCAGTGGCAACCCGCCCAGGGCTGAGCTCTCGTCGGCGCAGGTGTAGTCCCACACCACCCAGCCGCCGCCCGCGTATGGCAGCGCCGGATTCGAGCCCTCGTCGGGGCTCGAGGCGAGCAATACGACATCGTTGAGAACCGAAGCGTGCGAGCCGGTTTCGCCCAGTAGGCGGAACACCAGCGGGATCGCCACCTCGGACATGTCGGACAGCATCTCGGACCAGCCGAGCTCAGCCAGTGCCGCATCCAGTTCGGTGCCGGAGGTGGACAGCATTGTCTTGCGCAGGCCGTCTTCGAGCAGGTCGAGTGATTGGGCGTCCCATTCCGATTGTCCGGCCACGGTCACTCCTTCCCGAGGTCGAGCAGTCGGCGGGCGATGATGTTGCGCTGAACTTCGGCGGTGCCGCCGTAAATCGTGGCGGCCCGCGAATACAGGTACTCGGTGCGCCACTCGGTGTCGTCCAGCTCGATGACACTCGGGAGCAGGTCGTGCGCGGAGTCGTAGAGCTGCTGTTCGGCACCGGCCAGTAAGACCTTGTCGATCGACGTGTCCGGGCCGAGCTTGTTGCCGTCGGCCAACCGGAGCTGGGTGGCCCGCGAGCGGCAGCGCAACATGTGCAGGGCCAGATATGTCTCGCCCAGCTCCGAGTCCACCGACTGGCCGACGTTCTTCACCTCGCCGACCAGTGCGTCGAACCGCGAGTACAGGTAGGCGATGCGCTGCCAGAAGCATGTCGAACGCTCGTAGGGAAGCAGGTCCATCGCGAGTTGCCAACCGTCGCCGGGGTTTCCGAGCATGCGGTCGGCAGGAACCACCACGTCGTCGAAGTACACCTCGCAGAATTCGTCGACGCCGTGCATCGTGCGCAGGGGGCGGACGTCCACGCCGGGGCTGTCCATGTCGACGAAGAAGGCGGTGATGCCCGAATGCCCGGGTCCCGTTCGGGTGAGAAGCACGCAACGCTTGGCGTACTGCGCGAAGCTCGTCCACACCTTCTGGCCGTTGATCACCCAGTCCCCGGTCGCGCCGCGCTGTTCGGCGCGCGTGGCAAGGGATGCGAGATCACTACCCGAGCCGGGCTCGGAGAAGCCCTGGCACCAGGTCTCCTGGCCGGACAGTAGTCGAGGCACCATCTCGGCGGCGAGTTCGGGGCGCGCGTAGTCGATCATCGTCGGGGTCAGCACTTCGAGCATCGAGTACGGTCCCGGATCGTCGAGACGACGGCCGACGACCTCTTCGCCGACGATTGCGCGCAGGATCATCGGGCCGCCGAGGCCGCCTGCGGATTCGGGCCAGCCCCAGCGCATCCAGCCGGCGTCGTAGAGCTCCTTCAGCACGCGCGCGTGCTGCGCCTGGTGGGCGTCGAGCGAGTGGTCACCGGGCGGCGGGGTCAGGTCGTGGCTGTCGAGCCATGCGACCAGTTGTGACCGGAACTCGGCGACTGTCTCGAACTCGGTGCCAGCCGTCAGTTCGCTGGTCATCCAGCCTCCGGAGGCGCCCCGGCGGCGACGTCGGCCTCCGGCCGGCCGATCGCGTGGGGTCGGCCGGAGTCGTGCTCGCCGCTGCGCCGGATGAACGTCATGGCGCGGGTTTTGAGCCGCCAACCGTCGGCCGTGCGTAGGTAGGTGTCCTTGTAGTAGCCGATTCGCATGTCGTGCTTGGAATGCTCGATGAAGCACAGCGGCTGTGTCCCGGTGGCGGCGTCCGGGTTGTCGGGGTCGAGGTCGATAAGCGCGGTGCCCGTCATGAACAGGCCCTTCGGGGCCGCATCGACCAACTCGGGAAAGCGGGCAAGGGTGTAGGTCGAGCCGAACGCGCTGTAGGTGCCGTCGGGGGTGAAAACGGAGATCAGGCCCTCGATGTCGCCTTGGGTGATGGTGACGGCGTATTTGGCGAGCGTCTGCTGGATCTCGACCAGATCCTCGATCCGCTGTTGACTAGGTGACACTGTCATGTCGGTAGGCCTTACCGCCCTTCATTACAAAGCTGACGTCTCGTGTAACGCCGATATCGGCGAGCGGATCTCCGGGCACGGCGATGATGTCCGCCAGATACCCCTCGGCGATGCGGCCGAGGTCCGGTTTGTCGATCAGGTCGGCGGCGACGACGGTGGCCGCGCGCAGCACCGCCGCCGGCGGCATGCCCCAGTCGACCAGGGTGACGAGTTCATCGGCATTCTTGCCGTGCGGGATCGCCGGGGCGTCGGTGCCGACGGCAATCTTCACCCCCGCCTCGTAAGCCGCCTTGATCGAGGTGCGCGCCTTGGGGAACATCTCGGCGGCCTTGTCCTGCAACTCTTTCGGAGCATTCGACACGTCCATCGCCTCGGCCAGCCTCCGGGTGGTGACCAGGAAACGGTCATTGTCCACCAGCATCTGGATGGCCTCGTCGTCCATCAGGAAACCGTGCTCGATGCAGTCGATACCGCACGCCACGGCGTGTTTGACCGCCTCCGCGCCGTGGGTGTGCGCGGCGACCTTCAGTCCGCGCCGGTGTGCCTCGTCGACGATGGCGAGGAGTTCCTCGTCTGAATAGTGTTGTGCACCAGCTTCTCCGGTCAGCGACATCACCCCGCCCGATACGCACACCTTGATCAGCTGGGCGCCGTGCTTGATCTGATAGCGCACGGCCTTGCGGATCTCGTCGACGCCGTTGGCGATGCCCTCCTCGACCGTCAGCTCGAGCGCGCCGGGCATGAACGCCGCGAACATCGTCGGGTCGAGGTGGCCGCCGGTCGGAGTGATGGCGTGACCGGCGGGCACGATGCGCGGACCTTCTATCCATCCCGCGTCGATGGCCTTACCGAGCGAGACGTCGAGCAGGTATCCGCCGGTCTTGACGAACAATCCGAGGTTGCGCACCGTCGTGAACCCCGCGCGTAGCGTGCGGCGAGCGTTGCCGACCGCGCGTAGCACCCGGATCGCCGGATCGTCCTGTACCTGAGACAGACCGGGGGTTTCGCCCCGCCCGCCCATGAGGAGGTTGACCTCCATGTCCATCAGGCCGGGCAGCAGGATGGCATCACCGAGATCGATGACCTGATCGTCGGCACCCTGAGATCCCTCGCCAAGGCCGACGATCCGACCGTCGTCGATGCGGACGATTCCCGGCCGGACGATCTCTCCGGCGTCGACGTCAACAAGACCCGCTGCTTTGAGGGTCAGCACGCTCAGACCACCGGCTCCTTGATGAGATTGATGTACGCGGCGCCGCTGTCGAGCACCCGGGGCTGCTTCCACACCTCGACGGGAAAGCTCACCATCACGATCGACTGGCCAAGGTGCACCAGAGCCTTCGCGTCCTCCGGCATTCCCTTGAGCGGGAAGCGGGCGTCGACGTAGACCATGATGTCCTCGAGCCTAGCCATGCCTGCGTCGTAAAATTCCTGCATCTCCTCCATCGAGGAGTTCAGCCGCTTCTGGTAGCGCTCTTCCTCGGTCGGCAGGCACCAGTCGCTGAATCGCTCGAGATCCGCGAATTCCTCTGGAAGCTTAGACATTTGCAGCGTCTTTCTCATCTGAAGCGGCGTGCTTGCCGTTCGAACCTTTGCCATTCAGGCCAGCCTTGTACCGATCGACGTACTTGTGCGCGGTGTGGTGCAGGTGGCGCAGCAGAATTTCCTGGTCGCACAACGGGAAGTCGAGAACGGCGCGGGTACCGATCTGCGTCTGGGTGGCTTCCAGCGTGTTGGCGTCCTGGAACGCGTACTCCTTGAACGTCACCGCCGCCAGTTCCTGGGAGAGCCGTTCGCGCAGGTTTTTCGGTGGCACGAAGTACAGGTCGGCCTCGAAGATGTGGGTGTCCACACCTGTGGGCCAGTAGTTGTACGTCAGATACCAGCCCGGCACCCAGAAGAGCAGGGTGAAGTTCGGGAAGAACTCGAACGAATCCTGGCCCCACGTCTTGTGGCGGCCCGGGTTGATGGCCGGCGGCAGTTCGTCGGGCAGGATGCCCTTGATCTTCGGGCGGTCCCACGGCCCGAACAGGCCGCTGTGCAGGATCCGCTCGATGGGCTTGACCATGTTCAGGTCCTTGGGCGGGCTCATGCCGCCCCAGGACGAGATCATCGAGTGGTCGCCCTTGATGTCGTAGTGCAGCGCCTCGAAGCCGAACTTGGCCAGCTTCTCGGCCTCCTCCTTCTCCGCCTGCTTCATGTGCAGGATCGGTGCGTGGTAGAACTCGACGAAGGCGTCGATGAACAGCTTCCAGTTCGACTTGACCTCCGAGCGATAGCTGTAGTGCTCGGTCATCTCGTGGAAGGGATAACCCTTCAGCCCTTGGCCGAACTCGCCCAGGTATTCCTCGAGCGAGACCGCGTTTTCGTCGAAATTGACGAAGATGAACCCCTCCCACACCTCGCAGCGCACCGGCTTGAGCGGATAGTCCGCCTTGTCGATGTCGAAGAACTCCTGCTCCTGCTGGATGAAGGTCAGATCGCCTTTGAGGTTGTAGCGCCAAGCGTGGTACTTGCAGACGAATTGACGACAGGTGCCGGAGACTTCTTCGCCGGGGTAGTCGTTCCACACCAGCTTGTTCCCGCGGTGACGGCACATGTTGTAGAACGCACGGATCTGGTCGCCGTCGTTGACGATGACGATCGACGTACCCGCTCCGACCGATGGCAGCTCACGGGTGATGTAGCTGCCCTTCTTGGGAATCAGCTCCACTCGCCCCATCTGCAGCCAGGTCTTGCGGAAGATGGCCTGTTGCTCCAGCTTCCAGTGCTCGGGATCGATCGAGTCTTCGTAGTTGACCGGCGCAGTGCCCAGCTCGGGCCAGTTCTCGGTCCAACTACCGACATCGGGCTTCTTGAAAAATGCCACGGTTTGTCTACCTCTCTGCGTGCTTTTCGGAGTCGGGTTCCACGCCAAAAGTGTTGATGGCCATGGCGAGTGCGCCATAGCAGCCGATCGTGAAGACGAGGTCCATGCGTTGACGCTCGTCGAGGTGCTCCGAGAGCGTCGCCCATGTGGCGTCGGAGATCTCCGACTTGTCCTCCAGTTCGTCGACTGCCGCAAGGACGGCCCGGTCGAGTTCGTCGACGGCCTCGCCGCGCTGGATGCCGTCGATGACGTCATCGGACAGGCCGGCCTCACCGCCCATGCGAACGTGGTGGCGCCACTCGTACTCGCAATTGCGGCGATGCGCGACGCGCAACACCGCCAGCTCGCGTAGCCGGTCCGGCAGGGTCGATCCGTACAGCAGGTGGAAGTTGAATCGTAGGAACGCGCGCGTCAGCTTGGGATGACGGACGAGCGTGGCCAGCAGATTTCCGGCCGCCTCCGGGTTGCGGCGCTCAGCGGACATGGTCGACAACGCCTCGTGGACGCTGTCATCCCATTGGTCCGCGGGGAGCGGGGGCACACGCACCGGGTGCTTCCTCTCGTTCACGAGAATCAGGTTCTCATATTTCGCCAATAGATTTCCACTTTTCCGGCCGATGGTCAATCCCACCGTCCGGATGTGCGGGTCGGTGGCCTGCCACTTATGGTCCAACGGCGCAGCTGGAAGGCCATGCGGGTCGTTTCGGACATTGATTCTCGCGCCAAGAGAAGCTAGTTTCCTCAGATAGAGAACCAGACTGGGTAACTAGTGTGGGTGCTATCACAGATTTCGACGGAGGGAACAGGCATGAACAAAGAAGACATGATCCTGATCAGCGTCGACGATCACATCGTCGAGCCGCCGGACATGTTCAAGAACCATCTGCAGAAGAAGTACCTGGATGAGGCGCCGCGGCTGGTGCACAACCCCGATGGTTCTGATACCTGGCAGTTCCGCGACATCGTCATCCCCAATGTCGCGTTGAACGCGGTGGCGGGTCGGCCGAAGGAGGAGTACGGGCTGGAGCCGCAGGGTTTGGATGAGATCCGCCCGGGTTGTTACAAGGTCGACGAGCGGGTCAAGGACATGAACGCCGGCGGCATCCTGGGCTCGATGTGTTTCCCGTCGTTCCCGGGCTTTGCGGGCCGGTTGTTCGCCACCGAGGACCATGAGTTCTCCCTGGCTTTGGTGCAGGCCTACAACGACTGGCATGTCGAGGAGTGGTGCGGGGCGTATCCGGCGCGGTTCATCCCGATGACGCTGCCGGTGATCTGGGATGCCGAGGCGTGCGCTGCAGAGATTCGGCGCAACGCCAAGCGTGGCGTGCATTCGTTGACGTTCACCGAGAACCCCTCGGCCATGGGCTATCCGTCTTTCCATGACTTCGATTACTGGAAGCCGATGTGGGATGCGCTCGTCGATACCGACACGGTGCTCAACGTCCACATCGGGTCGTCGGGCCGGTTGGCCATCACCGCGCCGGATGCCCCGATGGACGTGATGATCACCCTGCAGCCGATGAACATCGTGCAGGCCGCCGCGGATCTGTTGTGGTCCAAGCCGATCAAGGAATACCCAGATTTGAAGATCGCCCTGTCCGAGGGTGGCACCGGCTGGATTCCCTACTTCCTGGAGCGTGCCGACCGCACGTATGAGATGCATTCGACGTGGACGGGACAGGACTTCGGCAAGCAGAAGCCGTCGGAGGTGTTCCGCGATCACTTCCTGACCTGTTTCATCTCCGATCACGTCGGGGTGCAGCTGCGCAACGACGTCGGTATCGACAACATCTGCTGGGAAGCCGACTACCCCCACTCCGATTCGATGTGGCCCGGGGCCCCCGAGCAGCTCGACGAGGTCCTCAAAGAGCACCACGTCACCGACGTCGAGATCAACAAGATGACCTACGAGAACGCCATGCGCTGGTATCACTGGGACCCGTTCACCCACATCACCAAGGAACAGGCCACCGTCGGCGCGCTACGCAAGGCCGCCGAAGGCCACGACGTCAGCATCCAGGCGCTGTCCAAGCACGACCACGGCGGCGCGAGCTTCGCCGACTTCGCCGCCAACGCCAAGGAATTGACCGGCAACAAGGACTGAGTCCCACAGCGAATTCGGCGTGCCTGGTAACGCTCAACGAGACCGAGCACGCCGAAATCGCTATGCACGAAGAGGAGAGCACGTGTCTGGGGGCATGAGTTTCGAGCTGACCGAAGATCAGCAGATCATCCGCAAGTCCGTCGCGGAGCTGTGCAGCAGGTTCGACGACGAATACTGGATGAAAAAGGATCTGGCGCACGAATTCCCGCAGGAGTTCTACGACGCGATCGCCTCCGGCGGATGGCTGGGCATGACCATCCCCGAGGAGTACGGCGGACATGGGCTGGGCATCACCGAGGCGACCCTGCTGCTGGAGGAGGTGGCACGGTCGGGCGCGGCGATGAACGGTGCCAGCGCAATCCACCTCACGATCTTCGGGATGCAGCCCGTCGTCAAACACGGCTCCGACGAGCTCAAGGCCGCCACCCTGCCCCGCATCGTCAACGGCGATCTGCACGTGTGCTTCGGTGTCACCGAACCCGGTGCGGGACTGGACACGTCGCGCATCACCACATTCGCCAAACGCGAGGGCGACAAGTACCGCATCAACGGTCGCAAGGTGTGGATCTCCAAGGCGCTGGAGTCGGAGAAGATCCTACTGCTCACGCGCACGACGCCGTTCGATGAGGTCACCAAGAAGACCGACGGTATGACGCTGTTCCTGACGGATCTCAACCGCGACCACGTCGACATCCGCCCGATCAAGAAGATGGGCCGAAATGCGGTCAGCTCCAACGAAGTGTTCATCGATGACCTCATCGTTTCGGAAGAGGACCGTGTCGGTGAAGAGGGCAAGGGGTTCAAGTACATTCTCGACGGGCTGAACCCGGAACGGATGCTCATCGCGGCCGAGGCGTTGGGGATCGGCCGCGTGGCGTTGGAGAAGGCCGTCAAGTACGGCAATGAGCGCATCGTCTTCGATCGTCCGATCGGCATGAACCAGGGACTGCAGTTCCCGCTCGCCGATTCGTTGGCGCGTCTGGACGCCGCCGAGTTGGTGCTGCGCAAGGCCTCGTGGCTCTATGACAACGGAAAGCCTTGCGGGCGTGAGGCGAACACCGCCAAATACCTCTGCGCCGACGCCGGATTCGGCGCCGCCGATCGTGCCCTCCAGTTACACGGCGGCATGGGTTACTCCGAGGAATACCACGTGTCGCGGTATTTCCGTGAGTCGCGGCTGATGAAGATCGCGCCGGTCAGCCAGGAGATGATCCTGAACTTCCTCGGCGAACACGTACTCGGAATGCCGAGGAGCTACTGATGGGCTACTTCGATCTCACCGGCCGCTCGGCGCTGGTGACAGGCGCAGGCGCGGGCGGTGGCATCGGTGCTGCGGTCGCCACGGCACTCGCCGATGCAGGCGCGGCCGTCCTGGTGACCGATCTCGACGCGCACGCGGCATCGGCTGTGGCCGAACGAATCCGCGCCAACGGTGGTAAGGCCGACTCGTGCGCGCTGGACGTCAGTGACCGCGGTGCCGCCGACGCGGCCGCCGCGCAGGCCGCCGGGCTCGGCGGGGGAGCGCTGCACATCCTGGTCAACAACGCCGGTGTCACGTCGCCCGCGATGTTTCCCAAGCTGACGGACGAGACGTTCCGGTTGACTTTCGACATCCACGTCATGGGCACATTCCACTGCAGCCAGGCCGCACTGCCGCACATCCCGACCGACGGTACCGGCCGCGTCATCAATGTGACGTCGGCGGCGGGGCTGACCGGAACCCTCGGCCAGGTCAACTACTCGGCGGCCAAAGCCGGCCTCATCGGTTTCACGAAATCACTTGCGCGCGAGCTGGCTTCGAAGAACATCATGGTCAACGCCCTCGCGCCGCTTGCCGCGACGCCCATGACGGAGACCATCCGCACCAACGAGAAGTTCGCGGCCAACATGATGAACCGCATTCCGCTCAAGCGCTGGGCCGAACCGTCCGAGATCGCGGGCGCATTCGTGTTCATGGCGTCCGACGCGGCGTCCTACATCACGGGTCAGGTGTTGCCGGTCGATGGCGGCATGGTGATGTAGGTACATGAATGCGCCGTTGGCGGGCGTCACCGTCGTCGCGATGGAACAGGCGGTCGCCGCCCCGATGTGTACCCGCGTGCTTGCCGACTTCGGTGCGCGCGTGATCAAGGTGGAGAACCCCAACGGGGGTGACTTCGCCCGCGCCTACGACGATGTCGTCAACGGTCCGGGAGGTCTTGCCGCGCACTTCGTGTGGTGCAACCGGGGCAAGGAATCCGTCACCCTGAACACGAAATCGCCGCAGGGTTTGGACCTCCTGCACCGGCTGCTCGAGGGCGCCGACGCGTTCGTCTCCAACCTCGCGCCGGGATCCACCGCACGGATGGGCATCTCGGCCGCCGACCTGGCGCAGCGCCACCCCAACGTCATCCCTGTCGAAATCGACGGCTACGGACCGGGTGGTCCCATCTCGCACAAGCGCGCGTACGACCTTCTGGTGCAAGCGGAATCGGGGTCGTGTGCCATCACAGGCTATCCCGGGATGCCTGCCAAGCCCGGGCCAGCAATCGCTGACTTCACGACCGGCCTCTATGCCGCGATCTCGATTCTGGCGCTGTTGTTCGCGCGCGGAAAGCGACCCGATGGCGCCGCCGCCCCGTCGGTCGAACTCAGCCTGTTCGACGTCATGACCGATGTCATGGGCTACGCGCTGACCTACACGCAGCATTCGGGCATCGACCAGGAGCCACTCGGCGTCGGATCTCCCGCGGTCGCGCCGTATGGTGCGTTTCCGACCCGCGACGGCCAGACCGTCGTGCTCGGGACCACGAACGACCGCGAATGGCAACGCGTTGCGCGCGAGATCATCGACCGGCCCGATCTGGCCGACGACCCGCGCCTCGCCACCAACCCGGGGCGCTGCGAGCACCGCACCATCCTCGACGAGGCCATCGGATCATGGTGTGCCCAGCACGATCTCGCCGACATCCAGAAGACGGCCGACGCCGCGGGTATCGGCAACTCGCGCTACAACCTGCCGAGCGAAGTCGTCGTGCATCCCCAGTTGGCCGCGCGGGACCGCTGGCGCACCGTGGGTACCCCGGCGGGCGACATCCAGGCGCTGCGACCACCGCCGGTCATCAGTGGATTCGAACAGCCGATGGGTGCGGTGCCGGGGCTGGGCGAGCACACCGATGCCGTCCTGGGTGAATTGGGCCTGACCGCAGCCGAACTCAGCCAGCTCCGGGCGGACGGCGTGATCGGGCCGGCGCACTCATGACCTCCGAACAGGTCCTGCTCACCACCGACCACCACGGTGTGCGAACACTCACACTGAACAGGCCCGACCGCAAGAACGCCATCAACCCACAGCTGTGGGAGGAGTTGGCCGACGCGCTGCGCGCCGCCGCACGGGACACCGAGTTGCGAGCACTGGTGATCACCGGCGCCGGCGGAGCCTTCTGCTCGGGTGCGGACATCGGAACACCGGAGGACCTTCATCCCCGGCACAAGCTGCGCCGGCTCACCGAGGTCGCGCTGGCACTGCACGAACTCACCGTCCCCACGGTCGCGAAGGTGAACGGTGTCGCCGTCGGCGCGGGCTGGAACCTCGCGCTGGGATGCGACCTGGTGGTGGCGACGCCCGAGTCGCGGTTCTGCCAGATCTTCTCCAAGCGCGGCTTGTCGGTCGACCTCGGCGGTTCGTGGCTATTGCCCAAGCTCGTGGGTCTGCAGCAGGCCAAGCGGCTGGTGCTGCTGGCCGACATGATCGATGCCGGCGAGGCCCACTCGCTGGGCTTGGTCACCTGGATCAAGGCGGCCGACGAGATCGACGCGTTCGTCGACGACCTTGCCGGCCGCCTCGCCGCGGGCCCGCCCGTCGCGCTGGCACAGAGCAAGGCCCTGCTCAACGACGGTGCCGTCGTGACGCTGCGCGAAGCGCTGGCCAACGAGGCCCGCGCGCAGCCCGGCAACTTCGCCACAGCAGACTCAACGGAGGCGTACGCGGCGTTCGCGCAGAAGCGTGAGGCGGCGTTCACTGGTCGATGGGCCGTACCGCCCAGATCGGAGTAACAAGATGCGTGAAACCGTGATCGTCGAAGCGGTGCGTACCCCTGTCGGCAAGCGCAACGGCGGACTGTCGGATATGCACGCCGCGGACCTGTCCGCCATCGTGCTCAACGCACTCGTCGAGCGCGCCGGCATCGATCCCGACATCGTCGACGACGTGGTGTGGGGTTGTGTATCTCAGGTCGGCGACCAGTCGAGCAACATCGGCAGGTATTCGGTGCTCGCCGCCGGCTGGCCGGAGCACATTCCCGGCACCACCGTCAACCGTGCGTGCGGGTCGAGTCAGCAGGCGCTCGACTTCGCCGCGCAGGCCGTCATGTCCGGGCAGCAGGACGTCGTCGTCGCGGGCGGGGTCGAGGTGATGAGCCGGGTGCCACTCGGGTCGGCCCGGGCGTCCGGGATGCCGTACGGCCCGAAAGTGCTTGAGCGCTATGGCGATTTCGCGTTCAATCAGGGCATCTCCGCGGAGTTGATCGCGCAGAAGTGGGGATTCTCGCGGACCAGGCTCGACGAGTACTCGGTGCGCTCACACGAGCTCGCCGCCGCCGCTCAGGACAACGGGGCATTCGAGACGCAGATCATGCCGGTGTTCGCCGACGGTGAGCCGGTGGTGTCCGACGAGGGAGTGCGGCGGGGGAGCACCGTCGAGAAGCTCGCCGGCCTCAAGCCCGCGTTCAAGGACGACGGCGTCATCCACGCGGGTAACTCGTCGCAGATCTCCGACGGTGCCGCCGCGCTGCTGATCATGACCGCCGAGAATGCCGTCACGATGGGGCTGCGACCGATCGCGCGGTACCGCGCAGGCGCGGTGACGGGGGCCGACCCTGTGCTGATGCTGACCGGTCCGATCCCCGCGACCGAGAAGGTTCTGCACAAGGCGGGTATCGGCATCGAGGAGGTGGGAGTGTTCGAGGTGAACGAGGCCTTCGCGCCGGTGCCCCTGGCCTGGCTGGCGGAGACCGGTGCCGACGAGGCGAAGCTCAACCCGCTCGGCGGCGCCATCGCGCTCGGCCACCCGCTGGGTGCGTCGGGGGCGGTGTTGATGACCCGCATGGTCAATCACATGCGCGACAACGGTATTCGCTTCGGCCTGCAGACCATGTGTGAGGGTGGCGGCACCGCAAACGCCACACTTGTAGAACTCATTGCCTAGGAGGACGCAGCATGCGTAGAGATCTCTTCACCGAAGACCACGAAGCCTTTCGCGAGCTCGCCCGCGACTTCGTCGAGAAGGAGGTCGTCCCGCACTACCCGGAGTGGGAGAAGGGCGGACGCATGCCGCGCGAGGTGTTCAAGCAGATGGGCGCGCTGGGTCTGCTGGGTACGGCCATTCCCGAGGAGTACGGCGGCGGCGGTCAACCCGATTACCGATACTTCGTCGTCATGCAGGAGGAGGCGGCCCGGGCGCTGGTGACCCTGTCGACGGTGCGCACCCAGCTCGAGGTGATCCTGCCGTACTTCCTGCACTACGCGAACGAGGAGCAGCGCAAGCGCTGGTTCCCCGGGTTGGCCGCAGGTGAACTGCTGACCGCCGTCGCGATGACCGAACCCGGGACGGGGTCGGATCTCGCGGGGATGCGCACGACGGCGGTGCGCGACGGTTCAGGCGATGGCGACTGGATCATCAACGGCGCCAAGACGTTCATCACCGGAGGTATGCAAGCCGACCTGGTGATCGTGGTCGCCCGCACCGCCACCGATCCGGACAACCGTCGCAAGGGGCTGACGCTGTTCGTCGTCGAGGACGGCATGCCCGGCTTCACCCGCGGCCGCGAGCTGGAGAAGATGGGCTGCAAGGTGCAGGACACCGCCGAGTTGTCCTTCGTCGACGTACGCGTGCCCGCCGCCAACATGCTCGGCGAGGAGGGTGAGGCCTTCGGCTACCTCGGCCACAACCTGCCGCAGGAGCGGCTCACCGTCGCGGTGGGGTCGGTGTCGCAGGCGCGGTCGGCCATTGCCGCGGCGATCGACTACACCAAGAGCCGCAAGGCGTTCGGTACGCCGGTCGCGTCGTTCCAGAACACGAAGTTCGAGCTCGCGGCGTGTTCGACGGAGGTCGAGGCGGCGCAGGCCATGCTCGACCGGGCGATCATGCTGCACGTCGAGGGTGAACTGGCTCCCGCGGACGCGGCACGGGTGAAGCTGTTCTGCACCGAGATGCAGCAGCGGGTCATCGACCGGTGCCTGCAGCTGTTCGGCGGATACGGCTACATGATGGAGTATCCGATCGCCCGGCTGTACACCGATGCGCGCGTGGCCCGGATCTACGCCGGGACCAGCGAGGTCATGAAGGTGATGATCGCCAAGTCGCTCGGCCTCTAGGACTCAGGGCAACTGGGGTTTGACATCCTCGATGACCCATTGCGCGTAGTCGAGGTACTCGTCGACACACGTGACCGGGGGTAGCGGTACCGCGCTGACAGAGACTCCCTGTTCGCCAAGCCAACTCAGTCCGTGCACGAGCTCCGCTGCGCTCATACCGGGGCGGCTGTGCGGGTCTTCGCGTACGGTGTGCCCTTCACCGACTCGATTCGTGCCCAGGCCGTGCACGACGTCGAAGGGCCGACCGTCATAAGAAGGTTGGGATTTGATGAAGTCCAGACGCTCGGCGATCTGCTCGGGCGGAGTCAGGAATGACCACCATCCCGATGCGTACTTCGCCGCCCTGCGTAGCGCAGCGTCGGCATCGCCTCCTATCCAGATCGGCAAGTGCGGCTTCTGGACGGGCTTGGGTTCGAATGCGATGTCGTCGAACGACACATATTCGCCCTCGAACCTAGGGGACTCACTTGTCCACAACTCGATGATCGCCGCCAGGTATTCGTCTGCGATCCGCCCTCGTTCGTGGAATGGGACCCCGAGTAGTTCGAATTCCCGCTCGAGCCAGCCCACGCCGAACGTGACCATCATTCTGCCGCTACTCATCCAGTCAGCGGTGGCCAGCGCCTTGGCGAGCACGATCGGGTGTTGCAGCGGCAGCACGGTGATACAGGAGTTGAGCTGTATCCGGTCGGTCGCACCGGCGAGGTATGCCTGGGCCACGGTCGACTGCAGATAGTGAGGGCCGCTCAATTCGACATGGTCGCCGGGGATCACGAAATGTTCTGGGACGGCGATCATGTCGTATCCCCATTGGTCGGCGCACTTGGCCATCCGAGTCTGGTCGGCGCCGGTGACGGATGCTTCCCAGGGTTGTGACATCGCCTTGAGGCGCAACATGTGGGGGAGATTGAATACGAGCTTCATGCGACGCTCCCTGTCTACTTCAGCATGCTGCCGGCATCGACGGTGACCGGAAGGCCTGTGATGTAACGGGACTCGTCGGACGCGAGGAAGAGTACGGCATTGCTGACGTCGATCGCTTCCACCCAGCCGACGGGCAGCACGTGCATGAACCGCGCGGCGACGGCGAGGTCGTCGGGACCCGGATTCTCGAGGTCGGGACGGAAAAGCTTCATCGTTCCCTCGTTCATGAACAGCGGCGTGTTCACGTTGGTGGGACAAACGGCGTTGACCGGATCGAGTGCTGCCCCAGCTCGACAGCGAAGGTCCGCATCAGTCCGATGACACCGTGCTTGGCAGCGATGTAGTGGCCGGTGTGGGGGTACGGCTTGAGGCCGCCCACCGAGCTGGTGAGGATGATCGAGCCGCCGCGGTTGCCTGACAGCAGATGTGGCACAGCGGCTTTGACGGTCTTCCAGACTCCGGACAGGTTGACATCGATCATGTCGCGCCAGTCGTCCTCGCTGGTCTTGTCCAGCGTCGCCCCGCCGTTGCCGATGCCTGCGTTGGCGATGACGATGTCAAGCCGCCCCAGCTGTTCGACTCCGCTGTCCACCGCGGCTTTCACGGCGTCGTAGTCGCGCACGTCGACCTCAGTGGCCACGATGCGGCGATTCAGGTTCTTGACCAGGTCGGCGGTCTCGGCCAGATCATCGGGAGTGGCTGCGGGGATATCGGTCTGGCTGCTGATTCGCTTGCAGACGTCGACGGCGATGATGTCGGCGCCTTCCTCTGCGAGGCGCACCGCATGGCTGCGGCCCTGACCGCGTGCCGCGCCACTCACGAACGCCACCTTGCCTTCGACTCGCCCACCCATGTCGCCACCTCGGTGTCGGGAGGCCCACGCAGAACTCGGCCGCCGTGCTGGTCACTCGATCAAATTTGGTCGATCGACCAGGAGCGTGACATCGATCCGCGCAACTGTCAACCAGCGATGGCGAACGGTGGGTTGACGGCGGCGCCCGACCAGAAGGCGACGGCTCAGGCGCGCGCCGGAGGTGGTGCGGTCGCCGGCGATGAATTGGTCAGCAGATCCAGTTGACGGTCCACGAACGTCCGCATCTGGTCGTGGCCAAGGGTCACGTCGACCGCGCTTTCGTTGCACAGGCTGCGAGCGATCTGCGCGATGAGCATCGCGATCACGACCGGTGGGTACTTATCGAGGTCGACGCCCCTCGCGCGTAACGCGACGGTGACCGCCGCGGTTTCGATGTCGCGCACCCGCTCCGCGTAGGTCTTCAATTCAGTACGAATCACCTTGCGATGGTTGGCAAGTGCCATGAATTCGGTATTCAGGCTCGTCATCTTCAGGTCGCTGTTGATCAGCCACAATGTGTGTAGCGGGTCGTCGTCGGTGAGCGAGGCGCGCATGTTCTCCAGGGAACTCTCGGCGCCCGTGCGCAGGACCTCGACGAACAGGTCGTCCATCGTCGGGAAGTAGTAGTAGACCAACGCTTGCTTGACGCCGGCTTGTGCCGCCACCCGTCGCGACGTGGCGGCGGCATAGCCCTCGTCGCGCATGATCTTCGCGGTCGCCTCGATCAGACGCTCCCGCGCTCCGGTGTCGGCGGACTTACCTGGACCCGGCCGCGTTCGTCCGGTAGCTGCTTGATTGCTTGACCGTCCCTCGGCCCGCGTGGTAGGCATGGCGCATCCTAACAGTTTGGTCGATCGATCAAACTGGACGTGGAGATGATCTAGCACCGAAAGAACGGCTTCGATGACCGACCTCGCCTCAGCGGACTACTTCTCCGACCCAGCGATCAGCCAGGATCCCTATGAGTATTGGGACTCTCTGCGCGCGCAGGGACCGGTGACTCGGGAGCCCCATTACGGAGTCGTGGCCGTCACCGGGTACCAAGAGGCCCTGGCAGCGTTCCGGGATCATGACTCGTTCTCGGCGGTGAACGCGATCGGCGGACCGTTCCCGCCGCTGCCGTTCGCGCCCGTGGGTGACGACATCACCGAGCAGATCGAGGCGCACCGCCACCTCTTCCCGATTCATGAGCACATGGTCGTCATGGATCCACCCGCGCACGAGCGGGCGCGGTCGCTGCTGACCAAGCTGCTGACGCCACGGCGCCTCAAGGAGAACGAGGACTACATGTGGCGACTGGTCGACAGCCAACTCGATCAATTCGTCGACCCCGCGTCTTCGGAGGGCAGATGTGAATTCCTGTCGGAGTATGCGAAACCCTTTGCCACATCGGCGATCATCGATCTTCTCGGGGTGCCGGAGCAGGACCGGCCGGAATTTCTCGCCGCGCTCGGCGCCGAGCAGCCCGGCAGAAGTCGGGTTGGAGCTCTCGATGGCCAGCCGGTAGGGCTCGACCCACTGCAATATCTCGATGACAAATTCGCGCGCTACCTTGCCGATCGCCGCCGCGAACCTCGTGATGACGTGCTGTCCGGCATGGCCACGGCCCGCTACCCCGACGGCTCCATCCCGGAGCTGATCGAAGTCGTCAAACCGGCGACCTTCCTGTTCGCCGCGGGTCAGGAGACCGTCACCAAGCTGCTCAGCGCCGCGGTGCAAACGCTCGGAGATCATCCGGAGTATCAGCAGATACTGCGGGAGAACCCGGCGCGCATCCCGGCGTTCATCGAGGAAGCGTTGCGGATGTATTCCCCGACGAAGGTGGACTTCCGGCTGGTCCGCAAGACAACCACGCTCGGAGGTGTGGAATTGCCTGCCGGGACGATCGTGATGTTGTGTCTCGGTGCGGCCAATCGCGACCCGGCCAAGTTCGAGGATCCGCACACCTTCCGTCTGGATCGCAAGAACGTGCGGGAGCACATCGCGTTCGGTCGCGGTATTCATAGCTGCGCCGGCGCCCCGCTGGCCCGCGTCGAAGGCAAGATCACCGTCCAGCGTCTGCTCGACCGCATGAGCGACATCAGGATCAGCGAGGCCGCCCACGGCCCCGCAGGCGGTCGCCACTATGCCTATGACCCCACCTTCCTGCTGCGCGGACTGACCGCACTGCACATCGAGTTCACTCCGACGACCTGACCTTCGATGACCAGTGATTTCGGTGCCCTGACATTCGCTCAGCGAATGTTTGGGCACCGAAATCACAATTCGATCTTGCTGAGACCCTTGTCACACGGGGCAAACCTACCTACTGTGTGTTCACTAGGTTGGTTCAACGAAGGAGCCCCGTGACAGCCCCTGAGTCCTCCGCTCTTCGCGCGAGCGTCCCCGGGCCTGCGGCCGGGGGCCCACATCGCCGTCCCTACGACACCCTGCTCGCCAAAGGCGAGGATCGCAGGCAGCGGATACTCGGTGTGGCTGAGCGGCTGCTGGCGCGCAACGGCTGGCGCAACACCTCGTTGGCGCTGATCGCCAAGGAAGCCGGGGTGACACCCGCCGGGCTGTTGCACCATTTCGAATCCAAGGAGCAGTTGCTCAACGCGGTGCTCGACGCTCGCGATGCCGATGACGAGATCCATGCGGACTACCGCTCCGGCGATCTCGTCACCGAGCTGAGCCGCGTGCCCGAGCGGTTCGACCGCGCACCTGAACTGGTCGGCACCTTCACGGTGCTGCTGGTCGAGAACATCGCACCCGACGCGCCCTTGCACGACCGGCTGCACCACCGTTACCGCGAAGCCATCAACATCATCACCGAGCTCGTCAAACGAGGCCAGAGCGATGGCCGCTACCGCCCAGATGTCGACGCGGCCAATAAAGCCGTCGAGATACTCGCCTTTATCAATGGAATGGAGACGCTATGGCTACTCGATCCCTCAATCCCGCTGGCCGAGGTGTTCAAGGGGTACGCGGAGTCGCTGGGGCACGACCTGTCTCCGCGGAGCTCGATGTGAGGTATCGCCTCGACGTCGTCGCCCCGACCGTTGTCGACGCGGTGCGCTGCGCGGGCGGCTGGATCTACGACCGGGTGATGGCGGGGTGGGACGTCACCGTTCTCATCGGCAGCCAGGATGATCTGCGGCCCCTGCACATCCTCGGCGCGCAGACACTCGATCTGCAGTCGGTGCTGGAGGAGTGGGAGGAACGGCCCCACCCGCAGACCGTCGCTGTCGCGGCTGACCTCTTCGACCGCGACCCCCGGGTGCTCCAGCATGTGCGCAACGCGCTCGACCAAGGTGCCACCGAAGTGACGTTGTGGGGTGAAAGCCTGCCCGCCGAATTGGATGACAGCGTCGACTCCGCCCAGCACCACCTGAGCGCTGCGGCAAAAGCTTTCAAGTCCCGCGCGCTGGCGGCCGCCGGTCATCCGGAAGCGAACTGCGTTGCCGCCAGCGAGACGTTCCGCTGCGGGATGATGGCGTCAGTCGCCGCCGACTTGGTCCCCGCCAGCTAGCGGTTTGTGTGCGTTTAGGCGCGCTCACCGCTCCGAAATGCACACAAATCGCAATTAGGTCAGGTCGATGAGGATCTTGCCGATCGCGCGGCCGTCGGCGACGTGCTTGAGCGCCTCGACCGTCTCGGTGAGCGGATAGCCGGCCCCGATGTGCGGGCGCACTCTGCCACTCACCAGCAGATCGCGGAGTTCGCCTTCGTTGCGCGCGAACGCGTCGGCGGCAACATCCTGGAACTGAAAGCCCAGCACCGCAATACCCTTCACCAGCACCAGATTCAGCGGGATACGCGGGATGTCGCCGGAGGCGAAACCCACCGTGACAAAGCGTCCGCCCCGCCGCAGCGAGCGCAGCGCGGGTTCCGACAGCCCGCCGCCAACCGGATCGACAACCGCGTCGGCGCCGTCGGGCACGGCTTCGCGCAGCGCATCGCGTAACGGGCCCGAACGATGATTGATCAGATGCTGCGCGCCATACGAGGCCGCCACGTCCAGCTTCTCGTCCGACGACGCGACCGCGGTGACTGACGCGCCGAGCGCGACTCCCAACTGAACCGCCGCCAGACCGACGCCGCCACCCGCGCCGAGCACGATCAGCTCATCACCGGATTGCGCCCGCGCCACCGACCGCAGCGTGTGATAGGCCGTACGGTACGCGACGCCGAATGCCGCGGCGGTGCGGTCGTCGATGCCTTCGGGTATCCGGGCGAGCCCGGCCGGTGCAATGACGACCTCCTCGGCGAACGCTCCGTACATGCCGGTGCCGGTGACCCGATCGCCGACCGCGAAACCATCTGTTTCCAGCCCGATTTCGACGATCGTCCCGGCGAATTCACTGCCAGGGACAAACGGCGCGGGAACACTGATCTGGTACTGATCGGCGATCAGCAGCACGTCGGGAAAGTTCACCGCGGCGGCGCCGACGCGGACGCGGACCTGCCCCGCAGCGACGGTCGGTGACTCTTGTTCCTCGATGCGGACCACCTCCGGCGGTCCATACGCCGGGCAGACCGCTGCCTTCACCGGTAGTCGCTGCTTTCGGCGAGGTCGGCGGCGGACTGCATCAGTGACGTGATGATGGGTCCGTAGGCGAGCAGCGTCTCGTTGTCGCCCGCGCGTTGGAAGCCCTGCTCCAGGACGATCGCGAGCTTCCACTTGGCCAGCACCAGGTAGTAGTCGAGATCGTCGACCTGTCTACCGGACACCTTCGCGTAGTGCTCGACTACCTCTGAGCGCGAGGGCATTCCGCGCATGTCAACGTAGTTCGTCGCCGACGGTTCGTCGGTGTCCTCGGGCCAGCTCTGCATCATCCAGCCGAGGTCGAGCTTCGGATCTCCGACGGTGCCCATCTCCCAGTCGACGATCGCGGCCATCTGCGCCGGAGCGCCATGCCGGTACATCACGTTGGCGAACTGATAGTCACCGTGCATGAGCCCGGGAATGAAGTCCAGCGGGCGGTGGGTGCGCAGCCACCCGGTCGCGGCGTCGAGGCCGTCGATCTCGCGGCCCTTGATGCGTTCGAAGAAGGCCGTCCACCGGTCGACCTGGCGTTCGTGGAAACCATCCGGACGGCCAAGATCGTCCAGCCCCTTGGCTTTCCAGTCAACCTTCGACAGCAGCGCGATGCCCTCGGCCAGCTGATACGACAGTCCGGGACGTGCCGCCATGTCGCTGTTGAACGGTTCCGGCCACTTACCGCGGTGGTCCATCGGCGACCAGCCGTCGACGAACCCCATCAGATAGAAGGGCCTGCCGAGCACCGAGGCGTCCGGACAGACGCCCACCGCCGCGGTATGCGGTACCTCGGTGCCGTCGAGCGCCTCGATGATCCGCCACTCCCGCAGAATGCCTTTGTCACGGTCGGGCGGGGCACCTGCGGGAGGCATGCGCAGTACGCACACGTTCTCGCCGCGGCTGACCTTGTAGATGACGTTCTGCGTACCGCCGGAAAGGAATTCGGCCTGCAGGGGCTCGCCCTTACCGGGGAGTTCTGCGCCGTCCATCCAGTCGGCGAGCCGCGCGATGTCGATCTTCTGCTCGGTCATAGATTGCCGACCTCATTCTCTAGATAGTTCGCGTACTTCGCCCGTGCCGCTTCGCGCTTGCGCGGCTCCCATTCGGTGGGCCAGGTGTCCTCCGTGGGCCGGTAGTCGCGCAGCACCTGCTTGGCCACCGTCGTCTTGTGCACCTCGGTGGGCCCATCGGCGAGGCCCATCACCGCGGCTCCGGTGACCATCCCGAGGAACGGCATCTCGTTGGTGACACCGAGTGCGCCATGGACTTGCATTGCGCGCCAGGCGATGTCGTGCAGCACCGTCGGCATCGCGACCTTGACCGCGGAAATGTCCTTGCGCACCTTCTTGTAGTCGTTGTACTTGTCGATCTCCCATGCGGTGTAAAGCACCATCAACCGGAACTGCAGCAGCTGCGCGTAGGAGTCAGCGATGTAGCCCTGCACGAACTGCTTGTCCGACAGCCGACTGCCCTGCGTCTCACGGCTCAGCGCGCGCTCGCACATCATGTCCAGGGCCCGCTGCGACATGCCGATGGTCCGCATCGCGTGGTGGATTCGTCCGCCACCGAGACGGGTCTGCGCGATGACGAACGCCTGCCCCTCGCCACCCAGCAGGGCCTCGGCGGGCACCCGGACGTTGTCGTAGTGGATCAACGCGTGCGAGCCCTGGCCCTCGGCCTCGCCGTAAAGACCGATATTGCGAACGATGTTCACACCAGGGGTGTCCGTCGGAACCAGGAACATCGACATACCTTGGTAGGCACTGACGTCGGGGTTCGTCACCACCATCACGATGAGGAACGACGCAGTGCTGGCGTTGGAGGAGAAGAACTTCTGGCCGTTGATCACCCAGTCGTCACCGTCGCGTACCGCTGACGTCGTGAACAGGGTGGGATCGGCGCCGGCGTGCGGTTCGGTCATCGAATAGCAGGAGAACATTTCACCGTTCAGCAGCGGCATCAGGTACCGCTGCTTCTGTTCGTCGGTGCCGTAGTGGGCGATGATCTCGGCGTTGCCGGTGTCGGGCGCCTGACAGCCGAACACGATCGGCGCCCACTGCGAGCGGCCGAGGATCTCGTTGAGCAGCGCGAGTTTCAGCTGCCCGTACCCCTGTCCGCCGAGTTCGGGTCCGAGGTGCGTGGCCCACAGTCCACGGCGTCGGACCTCTTCCTTGAGCGGGTCGATCGCGTCCCGCCGTTTGCCTTCCAGCGGGGTGAACTGTAGATGCGGAAACGCGAGGTCCAGCGGTTCGATCTCCTCGCGGACGAACTCGTCGGCCCAGTCCAACACCTTCTGGTACTCGGGGTCGGTCTCGAAATCCCACGCCATGGGCGTGCTCCTCTCAGTTGAAGGTGACTCAGTCGAAAACGACGACGACCTTGTCGGCCGCGCCGGGGGTGGACGCCATTCGCAGCGCCTCGTCGATGTCGGCGAAGGGAATTGTGTGGCTGACGATCACCGCATACCTCTCCCAGTTCGCAATGAGGTCGGAGGTGACTTCGAAAATCTCGTCGGGGTAGCCGATCGATCCGACGATGGTGATCTCGTTGCTCATGATGTTGAGGAAGTCGACGGGTACGGGCTCTTTGTGCACCGCGACGACGCAGAGTCGCGCGCCTGTCTTGGCGGCGCCCAGTGCCGCGTTGATCACCGCAGGCGCTCCGGCGGCGTCGTAGTAGATGTCGGTACCGGCCTTGCCGGGAAACATGGACTCGCCGGCACCGTGCAGTTCGACGAGCCGTTTCGCGACGTCTTCCTCGGCGGAGTTGATCACGGCGTCGGCGCCGACGGCGAGAGCCTTCTCCAGTCGCGCCGGAATCAGGTCGGCGACCACGACATGATTGACGCCGGCGGATTTGAAACCAATGGTGGCGCCCAACCCGATCGGGCCTGCACCGAAGATCACGACCTTGTCCAACGGCTTCGGTTCGCACCGGTTGACGCCGTGACGTGCCACAGCCATCGGTTCGTTGAGGGCGGCCACCTCGAACGGGATGTGGTCGGGCACGACCTCCAGGCTCTTGCCGCGGACGGCGTCCTCGATGAGGAGGTACTCGGCGAGCGCACCGCTGGGGCCGCCGTTGCCGATGATGCCGCTCGGTGCGACCATCGGGTTGACCACCACGTGGTCTCCGATCGTCAAACCGGTTACCGCACTGCCGATCTCGACGATCTCACCTGCCGGCTCGTGCCCGAGTGGCATATGCTCCTTGCCGAAGCCGCCCATCGAGATGTACAGACCGTCGGATCCGCAGACGCCGCATGCCCGAATCCTGACCAGGGCGTCGTGTGGCCCGACGCTTGGCTTCGGCACATCGACCACCTGGGTTTCACCGGGAGCGGTGATCACCGTCGCCTTCATTGTTCCGCCTTCAGGTTGAATCCGGCAATCAACGCTGCGATGTCGTCGCCGACCACCTCGGAGAATGACCGATCACCGAAACTCCCTGACGCCCAGTGGCGTACGCCTTCGCTCACATGCATGCCTGCGAGATGCGAAAGATGTTCGACGTTGATGCGGGCCGCCAGCTTGCCGTCGGCTTGAGCCTTCGTGAACAGGTCGCCGAACATGTCGGCGTCGATGTCACCGCGCTCGCGCCCGGACAGAATCCGATGTTCGTGCCGGTACCCCTCGAGGATGGTCTCGACGATGAGGTCTCTCGGGTTGCGGGCCATCGATCGCTCGAGGCTACGCAATGCCTCGGCGACCACGTTCTCGACCTGATAGTCGGTGTCGAGCATTGCGCGGATCTTCTTCTGCGCTGCCCGCGTCGACAGCAGGCCCACTTCGAACAGCACATCTTCTTTGGCGGGGAAATAGAAGTAGAACAGCGCGCGGGAGACTCCCGCGGCCCGGCATATGTCGGCGACAGTGGTCTGGGCATAGCCGTTGGTGCGCCACAGTGCCATGGCCGCCTGCACGAGGCCGCGCTTGGTCTCGCGCGAACGTGCACGCTGAAACGAAGCCCGGCGCTGACCACTGTCAGCACCGCTGACCACGGCTGGCTTAGGCACAGCCGCACTCTAACAGCCAGGTTGGGGCTTGCATATAGTTGACGTTTGTCTAACTATCTAGGGATGACGGGTTCCCTCGATGGCAGACGAATACTGGTGACCGGCGGCGCGACGGGTATCGGCGCGGCGGCCGTCGAAGTGCTCAGCGACGCGGGTGCGCAGGTGGTGGCGACGTATCACTCGACGCCCCCGCCCGACGTCGATGGTGTCTCCTGGCTGCAATGCGATGTGCGCGACGCGCCTGCCGTCGACGACATGGTGGCCGCGGCGGCTGAGCAGATGGGTGGCCTCGATGTGTTACTGCACGCCGCCGGCATGTGGCAAGCGGGCATTCCCGGCCAGATCACCGGCGACGACATCGACTTCCTGATGGACACCAATATCAAAGCCACGATCTTCACCAACCAGGCGGCCTATGCGGTGATGCGCCGCAGCGGCGGTGGCCGCATCATCAACTTCGGGTCGAGGGAGGCGGTGATGGGCAGTCCGATCTCGGCGGTGTACGCCGCGACCAAGGGTGCGGTGTCGGCCTGGACCCGCTCGATCGCCAAGGCGTGGGCCGCTGAGAAGGTGTCGGCGATCGCACTGGCGCCCGCGGTGCAGACACCGGGGGCCGACCGGCTGCGCGACTTCCTGGGACCTGAGGCGGCGAAGTTCATCGACGAAGAGATCAAGAAGACCATTCCGCTCGGCGGTGCGCTGGGCGACCCGGTCGAGGACCTGGGCCCGGCTCTGGTCTTCTTCTGCAGCGATGCTTCACATTTCATGACCGGGCAACTTGTGGCCATCGACGGCGGCCTCGTCATGCTGGGTGCATAGCGTGCCGGGACAACTGCATCACGTGGTGATGCGTAGCCATTCGGCACAGACCTTCGTCGCGTTCCTGACCGACGTCGTCGGGATGGAGGTCCAGTTCCAGATGCGCGTGCCGGGCGAGATCCTGCAGAAGACGCTGGGCTGGCCCCCGTCCGACGGTGCCGATGTCACGATGCTCGGCTCAGGCGATGCCGGTCTCATCGAAGTACTCGACGTTCCGCTCCACCTGCGCGACATCGCGCCGGAAGGGCTTGCCGCGCTGTCGTTCCTCACCGACGAGTACGACACGACCCGCGAGCGGGCGAGGTCGTTCGCCGATGATGTCACTGCACTGGACACCGGTATGCCCGGTGTCGACCTGTTCTTCTGCACGATGGGCGGCGTGCCTGTCGAATTCATGGGCGCCTATGCGCCAGAGTCGAACTCAGATATCACAGAGGCGACGAATTCCTGAGTCCGGCGGCGCGACTCATTGCGCGTATTCCGATCCTGGCCAAGTGGAACCACCCGCACGGCGAGATCGGTGACGCCGGCATCACGGTAGCTCTGCAGCCGGGTGCGGACAGTCGATTCGTCACCCGCCGCCATGGTGTCCCCGACGTCTTCGGCGTCGCCGTGCTCGAGTAGCCGAACGTAATTGGGTGAGAAGTCGGCGTGTCCGAGGACTTCGCTCGCGTATTCGCGGGCGCGGTCGGTGTCGCTACTCGAACAGAGGGCGACGGGTACACCTGCCACGACGCGGGGTCCGCTGCGTCCGGCGGCCTTCGCCGCCTCCGTGATTCGGGGCACCACATAGTCGCCGATGGCCCGCTCGTCGGCCATCCACAAAATGGTGCCGGCGGTGCGTTCACCGGCGATGCGTAGCATCGCAGGTCCAAGCGCGGCCACGAGTACTCCGACGCCGAAGTCCTCGGTGACGTTCATTGGGCTATGTACCCGAAAGTTGCCGTTTTCCACCGCAATCGGGCCGGGACCGGTGAATGCCGCATCCAGCACCTCAAGGTAATCGCGCACCATCGGCGCCGGTTTATCGTAGGGGAGCCCGAGCTGGTCGGAGATGATCCAGTGGTGCGACGGGCCGACACCGAGGGTGAAGCGCCCGTCGCAGGCCACCTGGGTTGTCAGTGCCTGCTGCGCCATGATGACCGGATGGCGGGTCTGCATGGGCACCACCGCTGTGCCGATCTCGATGCGGTCGGTGACCTGGCCGAGCAGTGCGACCGCCGTCATGGCATCGAGATAGCCGGGCACCTGCGGAATCCAGAACGACGCGAAACCGTCACGCTCGGCGGCCTTGCCGTCGTCGAGAAGCCCGGTCAGCCGGTCGGCGCGTGAGCGCTCCTTGTCCGAGCCGATCATCAGGCCGATCCGCATCAAAACCTCCTACGGCACATAGCGATCCCATTCGTGCGGTACGACGGGGTAGAACGGTGCGGCCAGCAGCGGTTCGACTCCGCCCTGGTCCCAGCGCGAAGTCAACACCGGTCCAAGGCGTTCCGCGGTGGCAAGTGGATCGTCGTCGAGAAAGCAGTAGGTGACGGTCTGCCCCACCGGCGCACTCGCCAGACTCGCTTCGACGTCCAGCGTCGCTGCGGACCAGATGCCGGCCACACCGTCGACGGCGAGCAACGGATCCGCCGGCGCATCGCCACGTTCGAGCAGGAGATACACACCCTTCACCGGCCACCACGGCAGCACGTCGGCACCCACCTTGACGCGTGCTGCGGCAGACTTGCTCCGCACCTCGTAGACACCGCGTTCGACGGGGGGCAGCAGCGGCAGCTTCCGCTTGCCGCCGATGAGTGCCCGCGCCAGCTCGAGGAAGCCGTCCATGCCACTGGGATCGCGGAAGAAGTACGTCATGACATGGTCGATCGCGTCGTAGGGCTTGGTCTCCGCGGCACGCGCGGCGCGACATGCGGGCGTCGACACCAGCCGCAGGGAGGCGCGCACCGCGGACAGCCGGTGCTGTTCGGGCCGATGGTCGAGCGTGTGCCACTGTAGGTATTCGGCATCCTTGCCCTCGGGGTGCCGGGTGGCCATGGAGACGAACAGGGTGGCGATATCGCCACGACCGGTGGCGAGAACGTCGTCGATCTCGTCGGACGGGGTGCCGGGCAGCTGCATCGGATGTCCTCAGGTGTGTTCGGGCAGAGCGATTTCCGGGTGTCGGGCAGCGATCATGCGGCGGAACCCGTCGCGCCAGTGCACTTTGGTGGTACCGAGTATCTCGTGCATATAGGTGACGTCGGGCCATAACGGCGTGTGTGCGTCTGCCGAGTAGGTGAAGTGCGGTTCGACGCCGACGAGCTCACCCAGGTAGGTGCAGTAGTCCTCGGCGCTGACCGTCTGGCTACCGGCCCAGTTCACGACGATGGGCGGCGTCGCCGCGACCTCCATTGCTCGGATCCCGAGGTCGACGTAGTCGTCCTCATAGAGCGGGTTGTAGTTGTTGGGTTTGTCGGGGTGCAGCCGAATCGGCTTGCCCGCCAACATCATGTCGAGCCGGTCAGCGGGCGCCCCGCCTTCCGGGCCGTAGGTCGAGCAGATGCGGATGATCGTGAGCGGAATGTCGAACTGCTTCGCGATCCAGGTGCACACGGCTTCGGCGGCGATCTTGGAGAAGCTGTAGTTCGGACGCAGCGGAACGCCCGGCGGATCCGATTCCCGCAACGGCCGTTGTCCCTGGTACCCGTACACCGATCCGGTCGAGCAGAACACGAAACCCTTTGCGGTGCGGCAGTGGTAGAGCAGATCGCCGGACTTCTGCGCGTTCGTGTCCACACATTGATCCCAATCACCGGAGCCTGCGTCGACCGCCGCGTGGAACACATAGGTGAAATCGGTGGGAAGGGCCGCGAAGTCGCCGATGCTCATGTCGAGTGCGACTGGAGTGATGCCCGCGGCCGCCAGCCTCTCGCGATCGGCCGGATCCCGCAATCGGGCCGCACCCCAGACCTCGTTGCGCTGCGCCAACGCCCGCGCGATCGGGAACGCGATTTTTCCCGTGGCACCGGTGATCAGGATCTTCTCCGAATCGAGCATCCCTTCAGTCATAGCGCACCGCGACCCAAATGTTAAGTACTTGATACTGTTGATCCGTGCAGCTCACCTTCGATGCCGACGTCGAGGCGTTTCGTGCGGAGTTCATCGACTTCCTCGACGCGCACCTGCCTGCGGAGGCCGAGGCGGAAACCGAGCGGTCCCGGTCGACCTCACACGTACCCGAGTGGTCGCGGCGCTGGCAGCGCCTCCAGTTCGACCATGGCTGGCTGCTGCCGGGCAATCCGCCCGAGTTCGGCGGCCGCAATGCGGGCATCCTCGAACAGTTCGTCCACCGCGAGGAACTCGCGCGACGCCGCATCTATCACGCGTTCAACCCGCAGGGCGTCGGCATCATCGCCGCGTCGCTGCTGTCGTTCGGCACCGAGGAGCAAAAGCGAAAGTGGGCGGTGCCCATCCTGCGCGCCGAGATGACGGCATCGCTGGGCATGAGCGAACCGGGGGCGGGTTCGGATCTGGCAGGGTTGCGCACCCGCGCCGATGCGGTGGACGACCATTTCGTGGTCAACGGGCAGAAGGTGTGGACGTCCGGCGCCCACGACGCCGATCTGATCCTGACCTTCGTGCGAACTGACCCCGACGCGCCCAAACACAAAGGCATCAGTGCGCTCATCATTCCCACCGACTCGCCGGGGGTGGTGCGCCGGCCGTTCGCGTCGGTGTACGGCCGCGACGATGTCGACTTCAACGAGGTGTTCTTCTCCGACGTGCGCGTACCTGCGGAGAACCTCGTCGGGCCGGTCGGGGGAGGTTGGAAAGTCGCCAACGGTTCGCTGGGCCACGAGCGGACCATGATGTGGATGGCGTTCGCTAACCGACTCGAACAACTGCTGGAGGATTACCATCCCGTTGGCGAGGTCAATCGGGATCGGTACGCGACCATCGTCATGGACTATCAAGCCCTGCGTCTGCTGGGTTCGGCAGCGCTCGGGCAGGCTGCGCGCGGTGAGCGCGACATCCCCGGCGTTTCGGTGCTGAAACTGCTCGGATCCGAGGCAGAACAGAACGCGCTGCGACACGCTCTGGACGGCGCGGGTATCGACGGTTTGACCAGCCCGGCGGTGACCGGGCGTCATAACCCCTACAGCCCAGACCTTTTCACCGCGAGCTGGTTCACCCGGTACATCAGTAGCTATGCCGGCACCATTTCGGGTGGCACCTCGGAGATTCAGCGCAACATCATCGCGCAGCGGGTGCTGGGTCTGCCTGCACGTTGAGGAGATTTACTGTGACTGTGGTTCTGGTGCATGGCAATCCGGAGACCGACGCCCTATGGGGTCCGCTCGTGGAGGTTCTCGGACGCGATGACGTTGTGCGGTTGTCCCCGCCGGGATTCGGCGCCCCACTGCCCAGCGACTTCTCGGCAACCTTTCTCGCGTATCGCGATTGGCTCGTCGATGAACTCGAGCGCATCGATGAACCCGTCGACCTCGTCGGACACGACTGGGGTGGATGTCATGTGGTGAATGCGGTGATGGATCGGCCAGAGCTCGTGCGCAGCTGGGCCAGTGACGTCATCGGCCTGTTCGACCGCGACTACGTGTGGCACGACATGGCCCAGGGGTTCCAGACACCGGAGGCCGGCGAGCAGCTGGTTGCGATGATGCAGGAAGGTTCGGTACAGGACCGGGCACAACAGCTGGTCGGCTTCGGTATTCCGGCGGAGGTTGCGAGTTCGTTTGCCGCAGCGCACGGTCCGGAGATGGGTCAGGCGATGCTGGCGCTGTACCGCTCGGCCCGCCAACCGGCGCTGGCCAAGGCCGGACGCGCCCTCGAGAATGCCGCGGCCCGGCCGGGACTGTCACTGGTGGCCAACGAGGACCCCTTCGTCGGCACCGACGAGATGCGGCGTCGAGCGGCCCACCGGGCCGGCGCTCGGACTGAGGTGCTCGACGGGTTGGGGCACTGGTGGATGGTGCAGGACCCGACTCGCAGCGCCGCTGCCCTCACTCGGTTCTGGACGTCGCTGGATTGACACCCCGCTTCACACTCGCGCTGGTTTCGGTGCGGCGAGTTCTGCGAGAGCGGACATGAACAACTCGTCCATCTGCGGGCTCAAGTCGGCCAAACTCGGGGCGCTGGCAAAGCTCGCGGCGCCGAAGACGCGCTCCAGCACATCGGTTTCCGTGGAAGTGCCGATGGACAGACACAGGCAGGCAATGCCGTCGGCGCGGAGCTCTTCGAGGGCCTTACTGGAGTCGGCTTCGGCGTAACGTCCTTCGTAGCCGTCGTCGTAGGGAAAGCCGTCCGAAAGGACGAGCAGCAGCCGATTAGGCGTGCCGGCCTCGTTCTTGAGAACCTCGCCCGCCCCACGGATTCCGGCGCCAAGTCGGGTGTAACTCGCTGGTTCGAGCCGGTTGAGACGGGCTCGTCCGACGACGCCGAAATTCTGGTCGAACGTCTTGATGGCCGGCAGATGCACCGCGTGGCGACCCTGTGATCGGAATGCGTATACGGCGACGCGGTCACCGAGCTCTTCAAGTGTGACAGCCAGAGTGGCGGCCGCCCGTCGCTGGTGGTCGTGCACCGCGAGGCCGTCAGAATCGGCGTCCACCGCGGATCCGGAGGCGTCGATCAGAATGAGCACGCCGAGATTGCGGGCGAGTTTGCGGCGCTCCAGGTAGACGTGCTCGGGCGCGGAAAAGCCGGATTGCAGATCGACGAACAGGTCGATGAGCGCCTCGATGTCGAGGTCGTCCCCGTCGGCGCGGCCGCGCAGAACCTTCGGGCCGAGCCCGACGCGAGCCAGGCGGCGCCGCAACACGTCGTCGCGCGCAACGCCGGCATCGGTGACGTTGGCTGCGCCGGTCAACGGGAAGTTGATGACCCGGCACCAATCCGGCTTGTACCGCTCGTTGAAGACGTCCCACTCCGGGTACAGCGCGCCGCCGACACCCACCGCGGAACCGGGCTTGGCGTCGTCGGTGAACTGGATCTTCGTCGGGATGGGCCGGGCGTTGGCCCCAGCCTCCTGCACCCGCCGGACGGAGCGAACCGTCATTTCGGCGCCCGCGGGGCCCTCACCTTGGGAACGCTTCCCGCCGAACATCTTCCGGAAGTAGTCCGACATCGACTGGTTGTTGAAGAGCGGACTCTCGAACAGCTTGAGGATCTTGCTCTCGCCAGACTTGCCGCCGTCGTCGTCTGTGTCTTCGTCGTCGTCCTCGGACTCGGACATGTCGATGGGGTCGAACTGCAGTTTGAGGTCCTTGTTGGTTGCCTGCCCGCCGGGCCCGGCGGCCGAGCCCAGCAACCGGGAGGGTTTGATGACGCCGAACCATCCCGGTGGATCGGCGACCTCGGCTCGGCTCTTGGCCACCTCGAGTGACTCGTCGGCGGTCGTGGTGCTGGGCCGTCCATCGGGGAGGAGCGCGGCGTCAACTGGAATCCGTTGGGCGAGTTCGACGAGCACTCGGTGACCTTCGAGCGCCAGGTAGCGGCGCGCCATCGTGGCCCTCGCGCGCAAGCCTTTCACCAATCTCGCGTCAAGGCTGCCCGCGCCGAGAAGTGCGGCCTGCAGCAGCATCTCGCGGCGCTGCTCTTCGACGGAACCACCTGCCGAGACGAAGATGAACTGGCCGTTCGTGTGCGCGGGCTGGCCGGTCGGCGCCTCGGCGACGTCGACGGACCTGCCGGCGATGTAGGTGGCGAGGAACCGGAACCGGTCCGGATTGTTGGGATCGGCAGCGACGGTCACGTCTGTGGTTGAACGTCGCCGCCGCCGCGGTTCCGGGGCAGGACGGCGTTGACGAGTTCATCGAGGGCGCGGATGACTTCCTCGTCGTCGGAGAGCACCTGGACGACGGCCGCGTGGACTGCGCTGTGCAGGTTCAGCCCTTCGGCCGCGAGGCCGCCGGCGAGGATCAACATGCGCGTGGAGGACACTTCGCGCAACGGCGAGCCATCCAGGTTTCGGATGGCATAGGCGAGCTTGACCAACGAACGCGCGGTCTCGGTATCGATTCCGGCTTCGTACGCCACCACCTCCGTCTCGACCTCCGGGGAGGGATAGCCCAGTTCGATGGCGATGAAGCGCTGACGGGTCGACTCCTTGAGGTTCTTCAAAACGCTTTGGTAGCCGGGGTTGTAGGAGATCACCAGCTGAAACCCGGGCGCCGCCTGCAATGTCGTGCCGAGCCGGTCGACAGGCAGTTCGCGGCGGTGATCGGCAAGCGGATGGATGACCACAGTGGTGTCCTGGCGCGCCTCCACCACCTCGTCCAGATAGAAGATGGCGCCCTCGCGCACCGCGCGGGTCAGCGGCCCGTCGACCCAGACCGTCTCACCGCCCTTCAGCAGGAATCGGCCGACCAGATCTGCCGATGTCATGTCCTCGTGGCCGGCGACGGTGATCAGCTCCCGGCCCAACTGGTGAGCCATCGCCTCGACGAAGCGTGTTTTCCCGCAACCCGTAGGGCCTTTCAACAGCACCGGCAGGCCGCGGCGAGCCGCCGCGCGGAAGACCTCCACCTCATCGCGCACCGCACGGTAGAACGGCGCGTTCGAAACGGGGGTGACTACCGCAGAAGTACTGTTGCGCATCTATTCTCCTCGTTCTAACGGAACGTTTTTCGGAAGCTCGACGCCCTCGGGGAGGACGAGTTCACCCTCGTGGTTGATGTAGCCCGAATTGGTCAGCGGCATCGGCAACGCCGGATCGGGGCACGGCCGATCGGTGTCTTCACCGCAGATGCCCATCAGGAAGTACGACCGCTTCAGGACATCCTCCGGCCAGGGATCCTGGTGCATGGCGAAGAACTGTGCCGGAATGTTGTAGAACACGAAGAAGAAGGCGCTGCACGCCGCGAAAATCGCCAGGAAGCGGGTGAGCTGCTGCCTGACGAAACCGCCTCGCACCTGATCGAGTCCCCGCTCGACGACGGTCCGGCCATGGTCGTCGGTGAAGTAGCGCATGCAGCAAAGCCCGGCCTGGACGCCGCCCCACATGAGGCCTTCATAGAGCGGCCACTGGTAGTACGTGCCGGCATTGACCGATAACGCCTGAATTGCGCCGGGATAGGTGAACAGCCCCATCGGCATGAGGAACAGGCCCTCGATGACGAAATCGAAGAGAAAGGTCCAGGCGATCACCACGCCGATCAGCCCGAGGGTGTTGATGTTGGGGAACCGCTTCTTGGCCAATCGCATGACCGCGCAACCGAGCATGGTGCACAGCAAGACGAAAAAGTAACCCGGGGCATTCATCAGGATGGGTTCGGCCATCATGGCGCCCGGTTCCCCGAACGACACCCAACCTGGAATGTCCTGGACCCAGGAGCCCATGTTCCACATCCAGGTGTTGTAGGTGCTCCACGTATTGAAGTAGTTCAGCAGCGGATCCTGAAACCACAGCAGGCCGCAGGACACGAAAAGCATGCCGTCGAGGGTGATTCGTCGCTCCCGACGCCATGGCCGAATGAGGAACCACCAGATGGCGACTGGCATGCCGATCACGATCACCGCAGTCCACGTGAACAGGATCGCCTTCATGAACATCGGCGGGTCGGTCGGTCCCGCGGGAACCCGCTCAAAGTTGGGTCCAGTGACCCATTTGCCCCACACGAACAGCTGGAAGGCGAGAATCACACCGCCGACGGCGGCCCAGATTTTCACCGCGGGGATCTTGGATTGAGGCTGCGCATTAAGCGATGCCTCATTCAGCGATTCGGTGACCACGGGCTTCTTCTGCGACAGATCGCTCACGACACCGTCTCCTCCGCACTTGTGGATCGCATGGACCTCAGAGCTCCTCCCAAAGTGGCCGATGCGCCGAAAATATACCAGCCGGTATCTGAATGACCAAGGGGTCAAAACCTATGGCAAGATGGCGGCATGGTTGAGCCTTGGACCAGGGAGCGACGGCTCGAGCGCACGCGCTCGCTGCTACTGGATGCCGCAGAACAGGTATTCGCCGAAAAAGGTTTCATCCCAGCGACTCTCGACGACATCGCGAAAGCGGCCGGCTACTCGAAAGGCGCGATCTACAAGTACTTCGCCACCAAGGAAGAACTGTTCCTGGCTGCGAGCGACCGGTACTGGCGTCGCTACTTCGACAATTTCGCCGAAGTGATGTCGTCGTCGGATCACATCGGGGCACGCGAGCTGGAAGACATCGGCCAGCGGTGGCGCCACTTGAGTCAAGACCGCGGCGCCGAGCATGCCGCACTGGGGCTGGAGTTCAACCTCTATCTACTGCGCAACCCGGAGGCCCGGGAACGCGTGGCCGCCAAGCGATCCGAGGTCGTCGACCAGCTCGCGAATTACATCGTCGAGGGCATCGAGAGTCTCGGCGCGACCCTGTTGATCCCAGCGGCGACGTTCGCCCACATCATCATCGCGACGACTGACGCCGTCGAGCTGGGCAGTCACCTCGACGATGTCGACCTGTATCAGGCGATGGTCGAGATGTACGTGTCGGCCGTCAAGATGCCCTGAGGACTCACCTGCCCGGCTGAATGGGGACGACCGGCGGAATTTCTACGCCCTCGTGGAGTACCAGTTCGCCGTCGTGATTGATGAAGCCCGAGCGCTTGGTCGGATGCGGTAGATCGGGATTCGGGCACGGTCGGTCCGTTCCCTCACCGCAGATGCCGGGATTGAAGTACGAGCGCTTCTGCACGTCCTCCGGCCACGGGTCGCCCTGCATGCCGAGCCAGGTCGCGGGCACGTTGTAGAAGAGGAAGAAGCATGCGCTGACGCCGCCGAAGATCGCCAGGAAGCGGATGAACCGTTGTTTGACGAACCCGCCGCGGATGCTGTCCAGGCCACGTTCGACCAGGGTGCGTCCGCGGTCATCGGTGAAGAAGCGCAGGCAGCACAGTGCCGTCTGGACGCCACCCCACATCAACCCCTCGTAGACAGGCCACTGGTAGTAGGTCCCGGCGTTGAATGACAGCGACTGGATGGCGCCGGGGTAGGAATAGAAGCCGATCGGAAGGAGGACGAGCGCCTCCATGATGAAGTCGAAGACGAACGCGATCGCATAGGTGACCAAGACCAGCCTCAGATTGCTGATTTCGGGCCAACGCTTCTTGATCCTTCGCATGAGCCAACACCCGACGATGGTGAGCAGCAGCACGCCGTACATGTAGCCGGGGATGTTGGTCAGCAGCGGTTCGGGCACCGTATGGCCCGGTTCCTCGTGTGCCACCCAGCCCGGAATGTGCGGTGCCCATGAGCCTCGATTCCACAGCCAGGCGTTGTACGTGCACCAGGTGCTGTAGTAGTTGAGCATCGGATCCTGAAACATCATCAGGCCCATCGACACCAGCAGCATGCCGTCGAGCGTGATGCGCTTCTCCCGCACCCAGGGCCGGATGATGAAGAACCACAGGGCGACTGGCAGGCCGACCCAGAGCACCACCGCGTTGGCGATCAGCGGAATCTTCATGTACAGCGGTGGCTCGCTTGGGCCCCCCGCCACCGGTTCGAAGTAGGGTCCGGTGACCCACCGGACGAACACATAGAGGGTGTATGCCAGGAACACGGTGCCGACCGTCGCCCAGATCTTGATGGCGTTCGACGGGCGCGAGGTCTCCGCGCTGAGGCCCGTAACGCCGCTCACCGATTCGGTGACCGGGGCCTTCCGCTTGTTCGACAACTCGCTCACGACGCCTCCTGCACCCGATTTGTGCGCACCCACTCCGAAGCAAGATACCAGTGAGTATCTGAATGTCCAGAGGGATTCTCAGATTCTGTGGCAGACTTTTGTCATGGTCGAGCGCTGGACACGGGAACGACGGCTCGAGCACACACGTTCCCTGCTGCTCGACGCCGCCGAGGATGTATTCGCTGAAAAGGGTTTTGCGCCAGCAACTCTCGACGACATCGCACACGCGGCCGGTTACACCAAGGGCGCGATCTACAAGCACTTCGCCACCAAAGAGGATCTCTTCCTAGCGGTCAGCGACCGCTACTGGCGGCGTTATTTCGACAACTTCGCCGAGGTGATGGCGTCGTCGGAACACATCGGCTCTCGCGAACTCGACGAGATCTCCGCGCGGTGGCGCCTTTTGAGCCGTGACCGCGGTGCTGAGCACTCCGCGTTGGGTCACGAGTTCACGCTCTACCTGATCCGCAATCCCGAGGCGCGCGAACGAGTGGCGAAGAAGAGGACGGAGGTCGTCGAGGCGCTCGCGACGTTCATCACCGATGGCATCGACAGGCTCGGCGGGGCATTGCTGATCCCGCCGCTGACATTCGCCCAGGTGCTCGTCGCAACCAGCGACTCGGTCGTGTTGGGCAGTGAACTCGACGACGTCGATCTCTACCGGCCGGTCATCGAAATGTACGTGTCGGCCATCAAGCTGCCGTGAGGCTGCCCGCCCGCCGAGTCAGATAGTCGATCTGCAGATGGATCGAGCGGCGGCAGCCCTGTCTAGCCGAGGTCGGTTCTCGCCAGACGCATCCCACAGCATGACGAGCGGCACCGGGATCACCGGCACGCCGAAAGCCAGCACCCACCTGTCGCGAAGCCCGGACACGGACTAATATCAACTACTTGCGATTGCTCTGCGAAGCATATACCGTCGGCGCAACGGGCTCTCGCAGATTGCGCCAAACACCCACGGCGCGTGCGGTATGACTAGACCACCACCACGTGGACAGGAGAAGCCGATGCCTCGATTTCCCAAGCCGCCCGAGGGCAGCTGGACCGAGCATTACCCACAGTTGGGGACCGGGCCGGTGTCCTACGAGGACTCGGTGGATCCGGAGTTCTACGAACTCGAGCGCAAGGCGGTGTTCAAACGCGCGTGGCTGAACGTCGGTCGCGTCGAACAGATTCCGCGCAAGGGCAGCTACTTCACCAAAGAGCTCAAGGTGGTCAACACCTCCATCATCGTGGTGCGCACCACCAACGGAGAGGTGAAGGCGTATCACAACATCTGCCGGCACCGCGGCAACAAATTGGTGTGGAACGACATGCCGCTGGAGGAGACCAGCGGTGTGTGCCGTCAGTTCACGTGCAAGTACCACGCCTGGCGCTACGACCTCGACGGGAACCTCACGTTCGTTCAGCAGGAGGGGGAGTTCTTCGACCTCGACAAGAGCCGCTACGGTCTGGTGCCCGTGCACTGCGAGGTGTGGGAGGGCTTCATCTTCGTCAACTTCGCCGAGGCGCCCGAGCAGTCCCTTCGCGACTTCCTGGGGCCTCTGATCACGGATCTCGAGGGTTATCCGTTCGACAAGATGACGTCCCGGTTCTACTACCGCTCCGAGGTGAAGGCGAACTGGAAGCTCTACATGGATGCGTTCCAGGAGTTCTATCACGCGCCTGTGCTGCATGCGAACCAGTCGCCGACCGCCTACTCGAAGGCGGCGGCAGAGGCCGGGTTCGAGGCGCCCCACTACCGCATCGAAGGTCCGCACCGGTTGGTGAGCACCTCCGGTATCCGCGCGTGGGAGATGGCCGACGAGATGCGCAAACCGATCGAGGACATCTGCCAGAGCGGGCTCTTCGGGCCGTGGGACAAGCCGGATCTGGGGGAGATGCCGAGAGGCCTCAATCCCGCGAAATGTGATCCGTGGGGCCTGGATTCGTTCCAGCTCTTCCCCAACTTCGTCATTCTGTTCTGGGGTCAGGGTTGGTACTTGACGTACCACTACTGGCCGACGTCATACAACACGCATCTGTTCGAGGGCACGGTGTATTTCCCGCAGCCGAGAACGCCCCGGGAGCGCATCGCGCAAGAACTCGCCGCGGTGTCGTTCAAGGAGTACGGGCTGCAGGACGCCAACACACTCGAGGCGACGCAGACGATGGTCGAGTCGCGCGTGCTCGACAACTTCCTGCTCTGCGACCAGGAGGTGCTCATCCGCCATCTTCACACCGAGACCGCGGCGTGGGTGCAGGATTACCGGAGCAAGACGGCGGGGGTGTGAGATGACAAGTGCCGAGCCGAAACTGCCGCCCGAATTCGCCGATCTCGAGCAGTTCTCGGACTGGTGCCTGGGCACCGAGGCCGAACGGTATGCCAAGCGGCTGGCCAGCTCGATGCAGGAGATCCAAGCCTTCTACGACGCGATCACCGCGCGCGCGGAGGAAGCCATCGCGTATTGCGACAAATTCTCGCTGGACGACATGCCAGAGGACGTTCTCAATCTGATGCACCTCCTCTACTCGATGATCCAGGCGTCGTTCCCCGTCGAGTGCTGGAAGCAACCCAAGGTGCCCGACTCGGGCGCCACCACGCTGGACTGCGTCTCAGAACCTGTGCCATGACCGCTCCGGTGACCGTCTTGCGCGCGGCGCGCTGGGCCGATGTCGAGGCCGGCGAGGTGCGCTCACCGGCCGTGGTGGTCATCGACGGCAACCGCATCTCGGCAGTCAATCCCGTTGACGTGCCTCAGCATCCGGACAACGAGATCGACCTGGGTGATGTCACCCTCCTGCCGGGTCTGATGGACATGGAACTGAACCTGCTCATCGGCGGCCCGGGTGGCCCGGAAGGTCTGCCGAGTCCGATGCACGGCGTGCAGGACGACCCTGCCTACCGCACGCTGCGCGGCGCGGTCAACGCGCGCACCACCTTGGAGGCCGGGTTCACCTCCGTGCGCAATCTCGGACTGATGGTCAAGACGGGTGGCTATCTCCTCGATGTCGCGTTGCAGCGTGCGATCGAGGCGGGCTGGCACGTCGGGCCCCGGATCTATCCGGCGGGGCATGCGGTGACGCCCTACGGCGGGCACCTCGATCCGACGGTGTTTCAGCGTCTCGCACCGGGCATCATGCCGCTGTCGGTCGCCGAAGGAATCGCCAACGGCGTCGACGAAGTCCGGGCGTGCGTGCGTTATCAGGTCCGGCACGGCGCCAAGTTGATCAAGGTCTCGGCTTCGGGCGGGGTGATGTCGCACAGCACCGCACCGGGCGCCCAGCAGTACTCCGACGACGAATTCGCCGCGATCGCCGACGAGGCGCACCGTGCCGGCGTGCGGGTGGCCGCACATGCCGTGGGCGACAGCGCGATTCGCGCGTGTATTCGTGCAGGCATCGACTGCATCGAGCACGGCTTCCTGGCTACCGACGACACCATCAAGATGATGGCGGACACGGGAACATTCCTGGTTTCGACCACCTACCTCACCGAGGCGATGGCCATCGACCGGATCGCCCCCGAGCTGCGCAAGAAGGCCGAAGTCGTGTTCCCTCAGGCTCAAGCCATGCTGCCCAAGGCCATCGAGGCGGGGGTCCGGATCGCATGCGGTACGGACGCGCCGGCGATCCCGCACGGACAGAACGCGAGGGAGTTGTGCGCCCTGGTCTCGCGCGGGATGAGCCCCATGCAGGCGCTGCGGGCGGCGACCATCACGAGCGCAGAGCTCATCGAGGCCGACGACGAACTCGGACGCATCGCGCCCGGCTACTTCGCCGACATCGTCGCGGTGCCGGACGACCCGTCGCGCGACATCGCCGTCACACTGGACGTGCAGTTCGTGATGAAGGACGGCGTCGTCTACAAGCGCTAGCGCCCGGACGGAGGAGAGCGAGCGTGGAACAAACGGACAACATCCTGTGGCTGCTCAAGCAGGCCTGGTACTTCTCCCTGACAACGGTCAACGACGCGGTCAGTGACCACGGGGTGAGCACCGCGCAGATTGGTGTGCTGCGGCAGCTGTCGACCGAACCCGGTTTGTCGGGGGCCGATCTGGCGCGGCGCATGTTGATCAGCCCGCAGGGGGTTCAGCTCGCATTGACCGCCCTCGAACGGCGCGGTCTCATCGTGCGCAAAAAAGATCCGCAGCACGGCCGGATCTTGCAGGCGTTTCTCACCGACGAGGGCCGCAAGGTGGCCGAAAACGTCGTCAACGACGCAATCGCCGCGCACGACAAGGTGTTTGGGGTGCTGAACAAGGCCGAGCAACAGACGCTGCGTGACCTGTTGGCCCGCGTGGTCGAACAGGGCACCGGACACGAGCTGTATGACGATCACATCGATCCATAGCGGAGTATTCAGTACTTGAGATCAATGACAAGTACTTGATATATTGTTGGCGATGGGTGACAACGACGGAGCCGACGGATTCGCGCCGCTGCGCGTCAAGCGCGTGGTGCGCGAGACTTACGACGCCGTCTCTCTGGTGCTGGACGTACCCGAGTGCTGCTCGACGAAGTACCGCTACCAGGCGGGTCAGTTCTTGACATTGCGGGTCAACGTCGAGGGTCAGGAACTGCGTCGCTGCTATTCGATGTCGTCGGCACCGCTCGAAGACGAGTTGCAGATCACCGTCAAGCGCGACCCCGGCGGTGTCGTGTCCAACTGGCTCAACGACCAGGTCGCCGAAGGTGTTGAGATCCACGCCGCTCCGCCCGAGGGGCGGTTCTGTCTGCGTGACACCGCGGACGAGATCATCGCATTCGCCGGCGGCAGCGGCATCACGCCGATCATGTCGCTGGTTCGGACCGCGCTGGCGAGTTCGTCACGTCGTGTGCGGCTGTTCTATGCAAACCGCAGTCGCGATTCGGTGATCTTCGCCGATGCGCTCAGCACGTTGGCCGACGAGCACGCCGACCGACTGGTGGTGGTGCATCACATCGACGAGGTCGGCGGCGTGGTGACTTCCTCCGCGGTCGAGTCGTTCGTCACCGACGCCGGTGCGGCCGACTACTACATCTGCGGCCCGGGGCCCTTCATGGACACCGTGGAGGCCACGGTGCTCGCGGCCGGTGTTCCGCGCGATCGCGTTCACCTCGAACGGTTTTCGGTGGAGCCGGTCACTGCCGACGCGGCCCACGATTCGGAGCAGACCGCGCAAGTCGTGATCGAACTCGATCACAAGACCACCACCGCCGACTACCGGGTAGGCAACACGTTGCTGCAGACCGCCCGGATTGCCGGCCTGCGCGCACCCGCGTCGTGCGAGACCGGCTCGTGCGGAACGTGCATGGCGCGCATCGTCTCCGGCAGCGCGCGGATGCTCAACAACGACGCGCTCGATGACGACGAAGTGGCCGAAGGTTGGGTGCTGACGTGCCAGTCTCTGCCTACCAGCCGAACAGTCCATGTGGTCTACGAATGACAGCGAGAGGTCGTGTGATGGGACGGATCCGATGACTCGCGTCGCGGTGGTGACCGGTGGTGCGTCGGGCATGGGCGAGGCGACCTGTCACGAGCTTGGCAGGCGTGGGCACAAGGTGGCCGTGCTCGACCTCAACGGCGAGGCTGCGCAGCGCGTCGCCGAAGAACTGCGCGCAAAGGGGGTGACCGCGTTTGGCGTGGCCGCTGACGTGAGTGTCCGTGCGGCCGTCGAGGAGGCCTTCGCCAAGGTGCGCACCGAGTTGGGGCCGGTGCACATCCTGGTCACGAGCGCGGGCGCCGTGGACTTCGCACCGTTCACCGATATCAGTGTGCAGGCGTGGCAGCGACTCATCGATGTGAATCTCACCGGCACGTTCCATTGCTGCCAGGTCGCCGTGCCCGACATGTTGGAGGCCGGCTGGGGCCGAATCGTGATGATCTCGTCGTCCAGTGCTCAGCGGGGTTCGCCTGGGATGGCGCATTACGCCGCCTCCAAGGGTGCGCTGCTGTCCCTGACCAGATCGCTTGCGCGGGAGTACGGTCCGGCCGGGATCACGGTCAACAACATTCCGCCGTCAGCGATCGAGACGCCGATGCAGCACGCCGGGCAGGCGGCCGGACACCTGCCCTCCAACGAGCAGATGGCCGCGAGTGTTCCGCTCGGCCACCTCGGCACCGGTGATGACATCGCCGCCGCCGTCGGCTTCCTGTGTTCCCAAGAAGCCGGTTTCATCACCGGACAGACGCTGGGTGTCAACGGCGGGTCGGTGATGTGATGACCACGAGTTCTCCACCACGACAGGGAGGTTCGCATGGCTAAGTGGCCCAAACCGGCCGAGGGCAGCTGGACCGAGCATTACCCGGAACTCGGTACCGGACCGATCTCGTTCCGCGACTCGATCTCGGCCGAGTTCTACGAACTCGAACGCGAAGCGGTGTTCAAGCGCGCGTGGCTCAACGTCGCCCGCGTCGAGGAGTTACCTCGCGTCGGTAGCTATCTCACCAAGGAGATCGACGTCGCGAATACGTCGGTCATCGTGGTTCGCGGCAAGGACCAGCAGATCCGTGCCTTCTACAACATCTGCCGTCACCGTGGAAACAAGTTGGTGTGGAACGACTATCCCAACGAGGAGGTCAAAGGCACCTGCCGCCAGTTCACCTGTAAGTACCACGGATGGCGATACGACCTGAAAGGCGACCTGACGTTCGTGCAGCAACCGGGTGAGTTCTTCGACCTGGACAGCGCGCAGTACGGGCTGAAACCGGTGCAGTGCGACGTGTGGAACGGTTTCATCTTCATCAACTTCGACCCCGAACCGCGCTGGAGCCTGCGGGAGTTTCTCGGCCCGATGATCACTGCGCTCGACGACTATCCGTTCGGGCTCATGACCGAGCGTTACGACTTCGCCGCGCAGAACAACAGCAACTGGAAGATCTTCGCCGACGCGTTCCAGGAGTACTACCACGTGCCGTCGCTGCACAGCCAGCAGGTACCCAGTGAGGTGCGTCAGCCCAACCAGACGTTCGAATGCGGCCATTTCCAGATCGACGGACCGCACCGTCTGGTTTCCACTGCGGGCACGCGACGGTGGCTGCTGGCACCCGAGTTCATGTATCCGGTCGAAAGGGTCACGCGCAGCGGACTTGTCGGGCCGTGGCGCACGCCGGAAACGCATCAGTCGGCCGGCCTCAATCCGGGCGGGATCGAACCGTGGGGGATCACCAATTTTCAGATCTTTCCGAACCTCGAGATTCTCATCTACCACGGGTGGTATCTGCTCTACCGCTACTGGCCGACATCGCACAACACGCACAAGTTCGAGGCCTACAACGCATTCCATCCAGCACGGACTGTGCGCGAGCGCATCGAACACGAGGTGGCCTCGGTGGTGCTCAAGGAGTTCGCGCTGCAGGATGCGGGCATGCTCGGCGGAACGCAGGCCGCACTGGAGTACGACATAGTCGACGACTACCCGCTGTCGGATCAGGAAATCCTCGTGCGGCACCTGCACAAGGTGGCGGTCGACTGGGTCGAGGAGTACAAGGCCGAGCGCAGCCCGGTGGGAGTGTGATCATGGCCGACACCCGTTTACCGAGCGCGTTCGCCGAGTTCGAACCCTTCGCCGAAAAGTGGTGCCTGGCAACCGAACCAGAACGCTGGGCCACCCGCCTCTCCACTGCGATGCCGGAGATCCGCGAGTTCTACGACGCGTTCACGCCCCGCTTCGAGGAAGCGATCGACTACTGCGACAAGTTCCCGCTGGACGACATTCCGGAGGATGCGCTCAATCTGCTGCACCTCGTCTACTCGATGATCATGGTGTCGATGGCCGTCGAGGTCTTCGGCACCCAAAAACCCGCCGACTCCGCTGACGCGGTTATGCATCGCGTCAGCGCTCCGGTGCCCTGATGACAGGACGACAGATATGAGTCTGCTCACGATCAACAAGCTCACCGCATCGGTCGGCGCCGAGGTGAGGGGCCTGGACCCCGACTTGATGGCCGCTGATGACGCCGTGGGCGCTGCTGTCCTCGATGCGCTGGAAGACAACGGCGTGCTGGTGTTCCCGGAATTGGGCTTGCAACCCGAAGCGCAGGTCGCGTTCTGCCGGAAGCTCGGCGAAATCGACCATTCTTCCGACGGCCACCACCCCGTCGCCGGCATCTACCCGGTGACGCTCGACAAGTCGAAGAACGCCTCGGCGGCCTACCTACGCGCGACGTTCGACTGGCACATCGACGGCTGCACGCCGACCAATGACGAGCCTCCGCAGAAGGCGACTGTGTTGTCGGCCAAGCAGGTTGCCGAGCGCGGCGGCGAGACCGAGTTCGCCAACTCCTATGCCGCCTATGAGGCGTTCAGCGACGACGAGAAGCGGCGCTTCGGTGCCCTGCGGGTCGTCCACTCGCTGGAGGCGTCACAGCGAAGGGTTCACGCCGACCCGTCGCCGGAGCTGGTGGCGAAGTGGCGATCGCGTCCGACCCACGAGCATCCGCTGGTGTGGACACATCGGAGCGGCCGCAGATCGCTGGTGCTCGGCGCGTCGGCGGACTATGTCGTCGGAATGGACCGCGATGAGGGCCGTGCGCTACTGGCCGACCTCCTCGACCGGGCCACCCAGGCGGATCTGGTCTACAGCCACTCCTGGTCGGTCGGTGACACCGTCATCTGGGACAACAACGGTGTACTGCACCGCGCGGCGCCGTATGACCCCGATTCACCTCGAGAAATGCTGCGAACCACGGTGTTGGGCGACGAGCCGATCCAGTAGCGGTGCGGACTGGCTGTGCGGGTGCACAGCCACCTCGTTGACGCCGACGGGCCGACTGTGAAAATCTAATAGCCGCATATGAGAATCACGTTCTCGTGGCCAGAGATCAGTGGACGGAGTAACGCATGACGGAGGATCTGACCTCGGTCGATTTCTTCAGGGACAGCCGACTGACGGACGACCCCTTTCCGTTCTACGAGGCGCTTCGCAACAAGTGCCCGGTCAGCCGCGAGGACCACTACGGCGTGACGATGGTGACCGGCTGGCAGGAGGCCGTCGACGTCTACAACGACGCCGAGACGTTCTCGTCGTGCATCTCGGTGACCGGCCCGTTCCCCGGGTTCCCGGTGCCCCTGGAAGGTGACGATGTCACCGACCTGATCGTCAAGCACCGCGACGAGATTCCGTTCAGTGACCAGCTGCCGACACTGGACCCGCCGACGCACACCAACCACCGCGCCCTGCTGATGCGGCTGATCACCCCGAAGCGCCTCAAGGAGAACGAGGACGCGATGTGGCAGCTCGCCGACGACATCCTCGACGACTTCCTCGCGCCCGGTGAGGGCGAATTCATCAAGGGCTTCGCCGGACCCTTCACGCTGCGCGTCATTGCCGATCTGCTGGGTGTGCCTGACGAGGATCGCGATGACCTCCTCGAGCGGCTCGCGCGCGGCACCCACGGCAGCTCGGTGGGCAATGCCGACAAGACGATGAACAAGACCCCCCTCGAGCACCTCTACGAGGTCTTTGCGACCTATGTCGAGGACCGACGGGCGCAGCCACGCGACGACGTGTTGACCGGCCTGGCGACCGCGGAGTTCCCTGACGGGACGATGCCGGAGGTCGGCGACGTCGTGCGGGTCGCCACCAACGTCTTCTCGGCCGGGCAGGAAACGACGGTGCGGCTGCTGTCCACCGCGCTCAAGGTCATGGGAGACAACCCCGATATCCAGCGCAGACTGCGCGAAGATCGCAGCCTCCTCGGGAATTTCATCGAGGAGTGCCTGCGCATCGAGAGCCCTGTCAAGGGTGATTTCCGGCTGTCTCGCGTGCCGACGACCGTCGGCGAGCAGGCGGTCGGGGCCGGGTGCACGCTGATGGTGATCAACGGTGCCGCCAACCGCGACCCGCGTCGCTTCGAGGATCCGGACACGTTTGACCCTGACCGTAAGAACGCCCGTCAGCACCTGGCCTTCGGGCGAGGCATCCACAGCTGCCCCGGCGCTCCGTTGGCTCGTGCGGAGACCAGGGTCGGCCTCGAGCGTCTGCTCGACCGCACGACCGACATTCGCATCAGCGAGAAGCATCACGGCCCGGCGAGTAACCGCAATTACCAATACATCCCGACCTACATTCTGCGTGGGCTGACGCAGTTGCACATCGAGTTCGACGTCCGATGAAGGTCAGCGTCGACGAAGACAAGTGCGCCGGCCACGGGATGTGCCTGACGCTGTGCCCCGAGGTGTTCGAGATGACCGACGACGGTTGGGCGGTCGCGGACCCGGGCGACGTGCCCGCGGAGCTGGAGAGCGCAGCCAAGGACGCCATCGCCAACTGTCCAGAACAAGCCATTTCCGAAATCGACGGTTGAACAAGGAGATCGAATGCCCAAGGCGTACATCCTCATCACCGAGGACGTCAAGGATCCGGCCGGGATGGCGGAATACGGCAAGCTCGCGAGCCAGGCGATGGCCGGTGCCACGCTGTTGTCGTTCGACTCGAAGGCGGAGGTGATCGAGGGGCAATGGCACGGCACCCAGACCGTGCTGCTGGAATTCGCGTCCGAAGAGGCCGCCAAGGAGTGGTACTACTCCGATGCCTACCAGGAGGCGGTCAAGTTACGTCAGGCCGCGGCCGAGTGCAACGGCGTCATCCTGCACGGAATGTAGCTCGCGCAGAAAGTTAGTTGGGCACCAGCGGGCCGGTCGGCGCGTCACGGTGGCGTGGACGAGTCACGAGGATCGCGTCGCGGCGGTCGGCCAATGTCGACTCTTCGTCGACGCGGGCGCCGTGGCCGGGCAGGTCGACGGCGACTCCGACATGGCCGAGTGCTTCGAGCGCTGCGATCGTCCGTTCCCAGCACCACGCGGCGTGAAAACCGCCGTGCACGAGGACGAACCGCATCTTCAGCTCAGTACCCGAACAGGTACCGAAGACCAGCCCGCGACGTTCTGCGCCGCCACTCGCTTGCACTCGTCGAAGATCACCTCGTAACGCGGCATGGTGTCGAGCAACCGGTCGAGCGCTATCGCGCTCTCCATGCGGGCGAGCGCGGCGCCCAGGCAGCTATGCACCCCGTACCCGAAACCGAGGTTCTGCGCCTCAGTGCGGTCGCGGTCGATGTCGAAAGTGTCGGCGTCGGTGAACGCGTCGGGATCGCGGTTCGCCGAACCGGTGAGCAGGAAAACGGGTTTGGCCTCCGGGATCGTTACGCCGTGGAGTTCGACCGGTTTCATCGAGCGGCGCACGTTGTACTGGTTCGGTGCCTCGTAGCGCAGCAACTCTTCGACCGCGGCTCCGATCTTGCTGCGGTCGTCGAGTAATTTCTGCCACTGGTCGGGATTGCGTGCAAAAGTGACCGCCGCGTTGCCCACCAGTTTGGTCACCGTCTCGGCACCGGCGCCGCCCAGAAGCGTCGCGAAGCCGGCGATTTCAAAGTCGTCGAGCGATTGCTTCTCGCCGTCTTCGCGCTCGACCTCGGCCGCGATCAGCCTGCTGAACATGTCGTCATGGGGATCGGCGCGGCGCTGCTGAATGATGTTGTAGTAGAGCCCCATCAACTCCGCGACCGCCTGCATGCCCTTCTCGGACATATCGATCTGACCGGGTTCGCGGGCCAGGGTGATGTCCACCCATTCGCCGACCTGTCCGCGGTACTCCTCCGGCACACCCAGCATCTGCGTGATCACCTGGACCGGAAACAAGGCGGAGAAGTCCCGAACCACATCGAATCGGTCGGAATCGATCCGCGAGAGGTACCGGTCGATGGTCTCGGTCACCATGGGGCGTAACGCCTCGATGGCTCGGGGTGTGAAGACCTTATTGACCAGGCTCCGCATCTGCCGGTGCTCCGGCGGATCCATCATGATGATCATCTTCGCCATCATCGGCTCGTCCGACCGGACCGTCGACAGGTCCAATCCGTATGCCGAGGAATAGGTTTCGAAGTCCTTGTACGCCGCGGCCACATCCTCATGCCGGGACAGGGCGTAGAAGTCGTACTCCTCGTTGTAGTAGACCGGTGCTTCTTCGCGGAGGCGCCGATAGATCTCCCAGGGGCCGTTGAAGAACTCCTCGGAGAACGGGTCGAAGACGATCTTCGATGCGGTCATTCGTCTTTGATGAAGATCGCCTGGCGTGGGCACTGCCGAACAGCCTCTTTTACGTGTTCCTCGTTCTCGGGGGTTACCTCGTCCTGCAGTACGTGTAGGTAGTCCTGGTCATCTAGGTCGAAGATCTCAGGATCGATGCCCATGCAGACCCCGTTACTCTCGCAGAGGCCGAAGTCGACTTCGATCTTTTGCGTCACTTCACCACCCTCACTGGCACGTGGTGGTATCCGGCGACGTTCTGCATGGTGACGCGTTCGAGGCCGTCGAAGTCGAGCTCGAAGCGCGGCATGAAGTCGAGCAGGTGCTCCAGCGCGACGGTCGTCTCCAACCGTGCCAACGCGGCGCCGAGGCAACTGTGGATGCCGTATCCGAGGCCGAGGTTCTGCGCCTGTGTGCGATCACGGGTGATGTCGAATGTCTCACCGTCGTCGAAAGCGCGCGGGTCACGGTTGGCGGCCGCTTTCATCAGGAACACCGGCTTGTGCGCGGGAATCGTGCCGCTGGGCACTTCGGTTTCCCTCAGGGTGTAGCGCACGTTGTATTGCACCGGGCCCACGTAGCGCAGCAGCTCCTCGACGGCCGCAGGTACCAGGCTGCGGTCGTCGAGCAGCATCTGCCACTGCTCGGGATGGCGCGCGAATTCGACCACGGCACTGCCGACCAACTTGGTCACGGTCTCGGCGCCTGCGCCGCCCAGCAGCGCGACGAAGCCGGTGATCTCGATGTCGTCGAGCTTGCGCATTTTGCCGTTCTCGCCGGGGATCTCGGCGGCGATCAGTCGGCTGATCATGTCGTCTTGCGGATCTTGCCGACGCTCCTGCACCAGGCTGTAGTAGTAGACCCCAGCGTCCATGTTGGCCTGAAGGTTCTCCTCGGACATCTCAATCTGTCCCGGCCTGACTTCCAGCCCCTTGTCGATCCAGTGCCGGACCTGCTGGCGGAAGTCTTCGGGCACCCCGGCCATCCGGGTGATGACTTCGACGGGGAACGGACCGGAGAAGTCCTGCACCACATCGAAGTTGTCGGGATCCACCTTCGAGAGGTAGTGCTCGACGAGTTCGACGACAGTGTCGTGTTGGGACTGGATGGCTCGGGGGGTGAATGCCTTGTTGAGCAGGCTGCGCATGAAGCGGTGTTCCGGAGGATCCATGAAAATGATGGATTTCTGGAACCCGGTGCCGGACTTGATCATGTTCAGGTGGCATCCGCGGGTTGACGAGAATGACTCGTGGTCCTTGAGTGCAGCCGCCACGTCCGCGTGGCGGGTCAGCGCGTAGAAGTCCTCTTCCTCGTCGTAGTAGATCGGAGTCTCGTCGCGCATCCGCCGATAGATCTCGTAAGGATCGTCGAAGTACTCCTGTGAATAGGGGTTGAACTTCAGTTTTGGCTTGGTCATGGTCTCTCTTTCGCCGCGTGGCTAACGTCTACGTGCGTTACGCGAGGCTGTATTTGTGTAACGTATAGTATGCCTCACAAGAGGCCTCTGAGACAGCGGAATCGCATCTGTTTCACGGTTGAATTCCGGCGTTGATGACGTTGTCGAGGAGTCCGATCGTCTCACCGAGCTCGGCAGCGATCTTGCGCACGACCTCGACGTCCTTCCCGATGAACTCGCTGGTCCGTTCGACGAAGGAGTCCACCGATCCGCCCGCCGCGACAAAACCCGCGACCCGGCTCGACCCGCTGCCGTGCGTGATCGCCTCCAGCAGTTGCGCCTCGTCCACGCCGAGGCGATCGCCCAGTGCGACGGCCTCCCGCAACAGCCCGATCTGGGCGGCGAACAACGCGTTGTTGGTCAGCTTGACGGCCTGGCCCGCGCCCAGCGGACCGACGTGCAGAATCGGGTCGCCATAGGCGGCGAGTACCGGTCGGACCCGCGCGACCGCATCGTCGGGACCACCGACGAACATTGTCAGCCCGCCGGCGGCGATGTTGTGCGGGCCTCCGCTGACCGGGGCGTCGAGCACGTCGATGCCGGGGGAGTGTGCCGCGATCGTCTGCACCGTGCGCGGACTTCCGGTCGTGTGCACGACGAGCGCGGAACCGGGCGACATCGCCGAGAGCACGCCGGGGGAGCACACCTGCACAACCTGCTCGTCGGTGAAGACACAGACGACGAGGACGTCTGCGTCCCTGGCGATGTCGTGGATTCCCGCGACCGCCTGCGCGCCGAGCGCGGTGATCGCCTGGCGCTTTTCGTCCGTCCTACCGAGCGCGCGGACGTAGTGGCCGGATTCGACGAGACGGGACACCATCGGGCTGCCCATGCGGCCCGCCCCCACGAACCCGACGCACGTCACCGCGGATGATCCATCGATTCCAGAGCGGTGTCGGCCGCGGTGAACACCGAGCCTTCGGACGCTGACGCGGCGGCGGCGATGCTGGCTGCGTGACGAACGTCCTTCTGCAACAATGCGCCCGCGATCGGCGCGAGCGCTTCGACGGTGCCACCGAACATCGCGATGCTTCCCAGCGCCTTGCTTGTCGCCGATCCGCCGTTGAGTACCTCGGCCAGCCGCACCCGCGGGATGCCGAGGGATTCGCCCAGGTCGAGGGTGCTCAGCGCGCTGCCCAGGTTCGCGGTGAACAGCAGGTTGTTGAGGATCTTGGTGACCTGTCCGCTGCCGAGCGGGCCGAGATGGACGATCGGATCGGCGTAGGTCGCGAACACCGGGCGGCACCGCTCGGCGACATCTTCCTCGCCTCCCACCATGACGAGCAACTTGCCCTCCTCCACGGCGGGGCCTCCGCCGCTCACGGGTGCGTCGATCACCGAAACGCCTTGAGCGGCGGCCTTGTCCGCGATCTCCCGGCACGTGTCCGGATGCACGGTGCTGTGAATCGCCACCACGCCGCCGGAGGCCAGACCTGCCAGTACGCCGCTGTCGCCGTAGAGCACTTCCCGTACATCGTCGTCGCCGACCACGCATAGGCAGACCAGGTCACTCGCCGCTGCCAACTCAGCGGGTGAACCCGCGGTTTTCGCGCCGGTGCCGGCATACGGATCGAGGCTGGCCGCCCTGCGCGCCCACAGCGTCGTCTCGAAGCCGCCTTCGACGATGCGGCGTGCCATGGGTCCACCCTGACTGCCCAACCCGATGAATCCGACGCGCATCAACCCGCCTCCATTGCTTCCGATGTGTTCTGCTGCGCGACAACGCATTCCTCGGCGAACGACAGCACTGCGCTGTGGTACGCCGCGGCGTTGAGCGATAGGGACATATTGTGTCCGGTGTTCGGTTGCTCGTTGGTCACGAATCGCGGTGATGACGTGAACATGGCGGCGATCTGCCCCAAGGCTTCGGCATCCGATCGCCACACCCGCTCGTGTTCGGCGGCGCTGAACTGCACCGGCACCCGAACATGCGGCGCGAGCGCGGGAAAGTCCTGCCGCGGCCAGCTCTTCGTCATGCCGACTTCGTAGAGCGCGCCGGTCGACGAGTTGGTCATGCCGGACAGCACGTCGGGCGGATACAGCTCGGCGGGCTGCCAGAGCACCTCGCGCAGTCCGGTCGGTCGACCGGTCGCCGTCGCCGACTTCATGATCTCGGCCATCGCCGCGTCGTATTGCACACCCGTGCCCGCCAACTCGAGGCCGATCAGGTTCGTGCGCTCAGCCCGGTCATCTGCGGCCAGACGCACCGCCAGCTCACAACCGGCGGAGTGGCCGACGAGAAACAACCCTGCGCCGCGCGGGGTGGCGCCGAGTATCTTGTCGATCGCGCCGTACACCAGTGCAACGCGTTGCTCCGGCCGCTCCATGGCGTCCGGGTAGGGCGCCGAGCTTCCGTACCCGGGCCGGTCGAGCGCCACCATGGTGAAGCCGCGGTCGGCTCCCATCCGTAGGAGTGACAGCGAGGGGTGCCCGGGGCAATCGAAATACGCTGCGGTACTGGATCCGCCGTGGAACGCGACCACGACAGCCTTCGGCTCGTCGGCCGCCGCGATCAGTCCGGACATGGGCACGCCGTCGACGAAGACGACGCGGGGACGGGCCTCGCTCACCCGTCGGTCCGCATCAGGATCGCGCCACTGGGAGTGAGCCCGCCGCTGCTGACCACCGCGACGCGGGCGTCTTTCACCTGACGTTCGCCTGCGTCGCCGCGCAACTGGGTGACGGCTTCGTGGACGAGGCCCATTCCGTGTGTGCGCCCGTGGGAGAGCTGGCCGCCGTGGGTGTTCAACGGGATCACGCCGTCGCGGGCGATGGCCTTACCGCCGTCGAGGAAGTCCTTCGCCTCGCCGATGCCGCAGAACCCGAGCGCCTCCAGCCATGACAGACAGTTGAATGAGAAGCCGTCGTAAAGCTCGGCGACGTCGACGTCCTTGGGCCGTAGCGACGTTCGCGTCCACAAGTGTGCGGCCTGGCCCAGCACCTGTGGTTCGTGGGTCATGGTGGTCTGATCCCAGTCGGTGCGTTCGACGATCTGGGTGCCGACGGCCTCGAACAGCACCGGTTTGCGCGGCATGTCCTTGGCGGCGTCGACGGCCGACACGATCACGGCGACCGCGCCGTCGCACGGGACGTCGCAGTCGTAGAGCCCGAACGGCGTGGTGATCGGCCTGGCGTTCAGATAGTCGTCCATGGTCATCGGATCGCGGTAGATCGCCGTCGGATTCAGCGCGGCGTTGGCGCGCTGGTTCAGGGCGATCCAGCCAAGCGTCTCGCGCGTCGTCCCGTAGCGCTGAAAGTGCCGCTGCGCGTTGAGCGCGAGCACGTGCGCAGCCGAGGTGGCACCGAACGGCATCTGCCAGCTGGATGTGCGCGGGCCGCCGGGCGGGCTGGCCTTACCCTCCTTCATCAGCTGCTGGAACGTCGCTTCCCACAGCGTGCGGAAGCACAGTACGTGGCGGGCCATGCCGGTGGCGATGGCCATCATGGCGGCGATGACAGAACCGCCTGGGCCGAAGGTGTCCATGCCGCCGTTGATCCACGTCGGGCGAATGCCGAGCGCACCCTCGAGCGCGGTCACACCGCCTTCGCCCATTCCGGCGATGTCCAGCCCCGGGTAGGTCGACAGCCCGTCGATGTCGTCCAGCGTCAGCCCCGCGTCGGCGATGGCGGCCTCGCACGCATCGATGGTGAGCGACAGCGGCGGCACCATCAGACGGCGGCCCAGACGGGATGCGCCGATACCGGTGATCGCCGACTGCTCTTCGAATTTCGCGGTGGTCAGCGGCGCGCTCACGTGCCGCGCGAAATCGGTCGGTGCGATTTCGTCCTGGGGCAGCGGACCGGATTCTTTGTCCGCCGTGGGACGGAACAGCGGAAGCCAGACGGCTCCGACGTTATCGGTGATCTTGTCGAAAGTGACCTCGACCATCTGGCCCAACGCCAGTTCGTCGGGATCACACTCCACGATGTTGGTGGTCAAGCGAACACGCGGATCCTCGACGACGGCGACCTGAGCCACCACATACGGCGGGGGCAGGTCGGGGAAGCCGAACCTGTGGTTGACCGTGAATGCCGAGAGGGTGGCGCGTCCGGAGACATCGCGCACGCCCATGTTGCGGCTGCGGCAGTATCGGCACACCGGCTGCGGTGGATGAATCAATGCCTCGCAGTCCTGGCATTCCTGGATGCGAAGGACGCCGTCACCGCCCGCGGTCCAGAAGAATTCGTTCTGAGCATTGAGTTCGGGCAGGGGTCGTGTCACCTGACGAACTCCGAAATTGCCTCGCTGCCGTTGGTTTTCGGGTCCGGCTCGGGTGACTCGTGCACATCCGGGTGCGCCGCTCCGTCGCCTGAGGGCCGGTGCTCACCCATGTAGATGATGGCGTGGACCGGGCAGTCGAACAGCGCGCGCATCACGGCGTCGCGATCCTTCTCGGGCACTGTGCCATCGCCGATCAGCGATGCGTAACCCCAGTCGTCGAGCGAGAAGTACCCTGGCGCGTGCTTGGCGCAGATGCCGAAGCCGTCGCAGATAGTCCGATCGAGCCGGATTCGCAAGCCGTCACTCATGTCCCACCGCCTCCACTTCATAAGGCCGCATCTCGTTGAAAGCGCCGGTGCGGCAGGTCGGGCACTCGTTGGCGAGGTGGCTGGTGATCAGCTGCGGGTAGTGGCGCAGCAGGCTCGCCGCGACGTTCGTGGCGCCGTCGAGGGTGCCGCATGCGCCGCGGCCACGCAGTACCACCGACCAGCGCTCCAGGCGAGTGACGTCCTCCTGGGTCGCCGCTCCGTCGCGCAATGCCGAGACGACGGCCGCCATTGCCGCCGTGCCGTTGAAGCACGACCCGCATTGGCCGGCGTTCTCCCGATCGAAGTACGACATCACCGACGCGGCGACGGCGACGGGGCAGTCGTCAGTGAGAATCGAGATCGCACCGCAGCCAAGGCCGCTGCCGAGTCGGCGAATCGTTTCATGGTCGAGTGTCGCGTCGAGGATGTCGGTGTTGACCAAACCGGCGAAATAGCCGCCCATCAACACTCCGCGCACCGAGTCCTTCGGAACTTCGTGCAATGTCAGCAGTTCGGAAAACGCGGCGCCGTGCGGTATCTCGTACAGCGCTGCGGGCCTCCCGCCGCCCGTGATCGTCGCCAGGAACGTACCCGGCGACATCGGTGTACCGACCGCGCGGAAACTTTGAGCACCATGCTCGTGGATATGGGGGAGGTTCGCCAGGGTCTCGACATTGCTGACGGTCGTCGGCAAGCCCGACACCCCCTCCTCGAACGGCCGAGGCGGCTTGTCGGTCGGCTTCGCGGGCCCGCCGTTGATGCGGCGTACCGCGGCGGTCTCCTCGCCCGCGACGTACCCGGGTTCGACGCTGATCACCGCGACGTCCGTCGCACCGAACATCTGGGGATCGAGTTCCGAGAGCGCACTGTTCACCGCCACGACCGACTGTTCGTCGGAGACATACACATACGCGCGGCTCGCGTTGATCGCGGCGGCGGCCAGGCGCAGGCCGTCCAGCACGAGGTGCGGGCGGTTGCGCAGCAGCCAGCGGTCTTTCACCGAAGCCGGCTCGCCCTCCTCGCCGTTCGCGACGATGACCGTCTGGACGCCGCGGCGTCCGGCGTCGCGCACCGTACGCAGCTTGGTCCCCAGCGGGAAGGCGGCGCCGCCGCGCCCGAGCAGACCGGACAGGTCGACCTGCTCCAGCAGTGCGTCCGCGTCCGTCAGCGGCCGGTAGCCGCCGGCCTGCACATACTCGGCGAGCTCCTCGGCTTTCACCTGGGTGGGCCGCAACAGTCGCGGCGTGCACCCTGGCCACGTGGCGACGGTGAGTTCGGTTGCGGTGGAGGTCATCGCGTCGCACCGCTGGATAGGCTGTCGGGCATGAGAACTGCCGTGGTGCGCGTTGGCGTGGATCTGGCCGGCGAACTCGCGCCCGCACAGTTAAGCGATGGCATGGCACGCCTCCGCGAATCGGCCGGCGCCGCGGGGGTCGACGTGGTGGAGAACAACCTCGCCGGCCTCCCGCCGCAACGACGTGAGGTCGAGCTGTTGATCGCTGGTGAGGATGCCGCCGAACTCGAACGCATCGCGGTGAGTTTGTGCGCCAAGGCTTTCGGTACGACACCGGTGCCCGGTGTGCTGACTTTCATCAGCAGGGGCACGGACGACGACGCGCACGGCGTGCTCACCGGACTGGGACTCACCGGCGAAATCGAACGCGTCGCCGGTGACGACGGGTGGGACGTGATCCATGTGACGTTGCACAAGTCCGACCTCGAGCGGGTGCCCGAGAGTCGCGTCCACACCGCCCTGGAGGCGTCGCTCAACTGCGAAGTGCACATCCGCACTGTCTAGCGCCATCAGTCGTCCAGGAATTCGAGAATCGCGGGCGCGGCCTGCACCCAGGTGTCGAACAGGCAGAAGTTCTTCCCGCCGCTGGCGGCGAACCTCTCACCGGCGCGTTCCCAGGCGTCTTCCGGCCATGGCGGGTCGATCAACTTGGAACCCTTGATCAGGCAGCTCACCTCCAGCGAGGTGCGCTTGGGATGGTCCCAATCGTTCTCGCCGCCACGGATGATCAGTGTCGGTATGGTGATGTTGTCGAACATCTCGTCTTCGACGCCGGGGATGGTCTGGCCCGGCTTGGGCACGAAAGCGTTGAGCCAGCGCCGCATCAGCTTGAGAAACTCGTCGACGTCGAGTGCCCGGAACCGCGCCTCGTTGTCCGGGTTCTCGGCGATGCGCTCCTTCCACTCGGCGACGTGGAGCAGGCCCTCGACACCCATACCCTTGGCGGCCAGGATGCTGGGCACGACATAGTGTCCGCCGAGCACGAACGAGCCGTAGACACCGCCGACGATGTTCCACACCACCAGTTTTCGCACGATCTCGGGGTAGAGCATCGTCGTCAGCATGGAGTCGCGTGCCCCGCCGGACCCACCCGCGATGATGCACGGCCCGACGTCGAGTCCCGTGATCAACGCGTGCAGAGTCTCGGCGCGCATGTGTGATTCGCTCTTGCCATAGAACTGCACGTCCGACTTGCCACAGTTCGGCCTGTCCCACAGCAGAACCCGGCAACCGCCGTCGGCCAGCGCCTCCGCCAACGGCCGCAGCCCCGGGATGTCCTTGCTGAAGCGGCCTCCCGGTGTCAGGGCGATGAATTCACCTTCTTCGCCAAGAATTTCGTAGACGACCCGGCCGCCCTTGTATTCGAAGATCTTTTCGCCGGGCTTGAGCTGCAGGCCGGAGGACTCAGTTGTCGTCATGCCTGCACCATGACATCGTTGCCGACGATCCGGACGGGATAGGTCCGGATACTCCACTCGGGTTTGACCGCGGTCGTGCCCGTCGCCAGTTCGAAACCCCATTGGTGCCAAGGGCAGTAGATGAATTCGAGGTCGCGCACCATCACCGCGTCGCCCGGAACGTCGTCGTCGACGATCGTGCGGCCGCGCGGACGGCCCGAGCACAGCGGACCGCCCTCGTGCGGGCAGTAGTTCGCGATGGCGTAGAACGTGCCGTTGACGTTGTAGACGCCGACGCCGTGTCGGCCTATGGGTACCAGTTTGTGTGTGCCCGGCGGGATCTCGTCGACGGTGGCGACGACGTGTTCGCGCCCTTGCGCAAGCCGGGGCGTCTTCTGCTCGTCCAACTCAGAACACCCGGACTTGGCCCTCGAGGGCCGGAACCGTCTCTGGAAGGTGGTATGTCGCGATGCCGTTGCGGAACATCACCGCCTCACGGGCGTGCTCGGGCAGGTGCTTGACCAGCCAGCGGGGGTCGTCGAACGTCCAGTGCGGGTAGTCGCTGCTGAACAGCAGGATCTTCTCGCACTCCATCCACTCGAACGCCCGGGTCAACTCGGTCTTGTCCTCGGGGTAGTCCAGCGGCTGGGTGGTGAACTTGATGTGGTCCTTGACGTACTCCGACGGCTTGCGCTTGATGTCCAGCCACGACTTGCGGGCTTCGTAGATCGCGTCCATGCGCCACATCAGCGGCAGGATCCACGTGAATGCGTGCTCCACCAACACGATTCGCAGTGTCGGGAACCGGTCGAACAGCCCGTCGAAGACCATGCTCATCACCTGATTAGCGGCCAGGAGCGAATACGTGACCATGAAATCGTGGTTGTAGCTCGGAAATCCGACGGGCGGGATGGGCAGTTCCTCGTGGTGGCTGCGCGACAGGTGGCAACTCACGGTGATGTCGTTGCGGGTGGCGGCTTCCCAGATCGGGTTGTATTTCGGATCGCCCCACGGCGGGCGTGGCTCGGCCTTGATGAGGACCTGCCCCATATAGGGGTGGCCGGCCCATTTGTCGATCTCGCGGGCGGCGTCGTCTGGAGTTTCGATCGCAACGCACACGGAACCTCGCCAGCGTTCATGCCAGTTGTTGTGACTGTCCAGCCAGTGGTTGGCCTGCCAGTCGTTCAGCGCGCAGTTCATCGCATGGTTCACCTCGGGAAAGCGCGCCGGGTAGGCGGCCGGCTCGAGGATGGCGATGTCGGCGCCGGCCTCCATGATCAGCTGCTTGAAGGCCAGGTCGGGGTCGCTGCCCGCGAAGTTGCCGTCCGACGGGAACGTGTCCAGGCGCATCGCATAGGCGTGTGCGTAGTCGGGTGCGTCGTAGTAGATCTGATCGCCGACCCGGCGCGTCAGGAAATACTTGCTGCGCCACGGCTCGGGGATGTACGGGGTCAGCTCGCCGGCCCTGGGCGTCGGATGCATATCGGAGTCGACGCAGCGAACCGCGATGCGCTCGGCCGCGGGCTTTCGCTCGTTCACTGTGACCGTCATGGTGCCTCCCTTACGAAGTCTTCTCTTACTGTGCGCTGACGCCGGCCCCGACGTCTATGCCATACAGCTGCGCGGCGTTTCGCCAGCAGAGCTTGTCGCGTTGTTCCGCCGAGTACGAACCGGGCACCGTCAGCTCGTTGAGCTGCCAGTGCGGGTAGCTCGATCCGTACATCACCATGTCGTCCTTGCCGGTGAAGTCAAGCCATTCACCGGCGAATTCGACATCGCCGGGCCCGTCCATCGCGCCCTGGATGAAGTAGGTGTGGCCGGGCAGGTAATCGCTGGGCATCTTCGGCGCCCACGGAGTCTGCTCGAGGTGGGGGCGACCGAAGCAGTCCATCCGCCACATGAACGGCGTCAGCATGTCGGCGGCTCCGTCGGCCCATACGAACTTCAGCGTGGGCATCTTCTCGAATACCCCTTCGACGATGAGGTTCATCAGGTGGTACAGAAAGTTGAGCGCCATGAAGCTGACGTAGTGCTCGTATGTCCGCGGAACCCCGTTGGGAGTCGGTGCGAACGAGACGCCCGCGCCAACCTCGATATGCACGGCGACCGGAAGATTCGCCGCCACGGCCGCCTCCCACAACGGCCAGAACTGCGGCTTGCCGTAGAGCTCCCGCGACTGCAGCGGGATCCCGATCTGCACAACACGCGGGTGGTCGGCGTATTTGGCGATTTCGCGCAGCGAGCCGGTGATGTCGTCGGGATTGACCCGGATGGTGCCGCGAAACCGATCGGCATAGGTGTTGTCCTCAAGCCAGCGCGACACCATGAGCTCGTTGTGCGCCGCCGCGATCGCGGTGCCCAGATGGCGGTCGGGCATATTGCCCCGCGTCATCGGGTGCAGGATCGCGATGTCGACGCCGCGTTCTTCGAAGAGCTGCTGGCCGACGAACTCGGGGTCCGATCCGGCATAGCTGCGTTCGCCTTCGGTATTGGCGGCGTACTCGCCGCCGGGGGCGCCATACCAATCCATCTCATAGTCCGGAAATCCGCGGCTCTTGAACGGCTCGCGCATGAAGCCGCGCAGGTCCTTGTTCGACTTGCTGAAAATGTGCACGCTGGCGTCGATCACGGGTGTCTTACCGAGCTGGCTCTCCTCGGGAAGTGTGTTCACTCAAGGCCTCCGATGTCCGTCCGGGTGGCCGGATCGCGCGAAGGGCTGTGACATGAGCCGGCACCGGACATACAGCCATAGTAAAGGCTTGTTCTTCAAAGGCAAGAATCTTGTTCTCCAGCGAAACGCTTACTTCTTCGCAGGTCAGGGTGTGCGCTGGTCAGTCGCTTGGCGCGCGGGCCGTGAAACGAGGTAGTCGAATCCAGAGAACGGTTACAGCATCTAACGAGAATGTTATTCTCGTGCCAACCCATGACGAGGTCCTCGGGAGGCCACACGTGTTACTGGAATTCGACGCCGATCAGCGGCTGTGGCAGGAGACCGTGCGGGACGCGGTCACCAAGGCTTGCCCAGCGTCGCTCATTCGCGGTATCGCCGAGAACGGCGAAGACCCCATGCCGCTGTGGAAGACCTACGTCGACGCGGGGTGGACGGAGCTCAACGATCCGGAGAACGCCGTCGAACTCGCGATCGTGGCCGAGGAATTGGGCCGCGCCACCGATCCGACCCCGTTTCTTGCGACATTGACCCAGTTCGCGCCGCTGGCCGGTGACCGGTTCGATCCGCAGCTGGCCGGCACGGCCGTGTACAGCGGGGTGACCGCGCATCGCGACGCCCAGGGCTGGGTCCTGAATGGCACGGCGCATCACGTACTCGACGGTGACCGCGCGGAGAGGCTCGCGGTGGTCACCGAGGCCGGGGTCTTCGTCGTCGACGCCGGTGAGGCCGCCACCCGTCGCAGCGACGTCTTCGATCCGGTCCTGCACGTCGCGGAGGTCACCTTCGCCGGCGCGCATGTCCCCGACACCGACCGCGTCCGCGTCGACGCCGAAAAGGCCCGGCACGTGGCCCTCACCGGCATGGCCATCACGACGGTCGGCGCCTGCCAACGCATCCTCGATCTGGTGCTCGAGCACGTGAAGCAGCGTCAGCAGTTCGGTGTGGCGATCGGAACCTTTCAGGCCGTGCAGCACAAGGCTGTCGACATGCACGTCGCGACCGAGCGTGCCCGCGCGCTGTCCTACTTCGCTGCCTTGACAATCGCAGCCGACGATCCTCGTCGCCGGCTTGCCGCGGCAATGGCCAAGGCATCGGCGGGGGAGGCGCAGGCATTGGTGTTTCGCCACGGCCTGCAGCTGTTCGGCGCCATGGGATTCACGTGGGAGAACGACCTGCAATTCGCGCTGAAGCGAGCCAAGGCCGGCGAACTGCTGCTGGGTGGGGCTGCGGAGCATCGCGCTGTGATCGCCGCGGAATACCGGAGCTTCTGATGCAATTGACGTTCGATTCCGATGTCGAGGAGTTCCGCGCCGAGTTCGCGGCGTTCCTCGACGAGCACCTGCCCTCGGAGAGCGAGACCCAGGAGCGACCGAAGTCGGTGTCGCACATGCCTCAATGGGCGCGTGACTGGCAGCGGCTGTTGTTCGACAACGGCTGGTTGCTGCCCTCCCAGCCGCCGGAGTTCGGTGGCCGCAATGCAACCGTGTTGCAACAATTCGTGCATCTCGACGAACTGTGCCGTCGGCGGATCTACCACAGCTTCAACCCGCAGGGCGTGAACATCGTTGCGGCGTCGTTGATCTCCTTCGGTTCCGATGAGCAGAAGCACCGGTGGGCGGTGCCGGTGTTGCGCGGGGAGATGACGGCCTCCCTCGGGATGAGCGAGCCGAGCGCGGGGTCCGACTTGGCGTCGCTGCGCACCCGAGCGGTCGCCGAGGGTGACCACTTCGTGGTCAACGGTCAGAAGGTGTGGACGTCGGGCGCACACGACGCCGACTTCCTGTTGACCTTCGTGCGCACCGATCCCGATGCCCCCAAGCACAAGGGCATCAGCGTGCTGATCATCCCGACCGATACTCCCGGCGTGGTGTGCCGGCCCTTCGCCGACATGACCGGTGAGGACAACCTCGACTTCAACGAGGTGTTCTTCACCGACGCGAAGGTGCCGGCCGAGTTCCTCGTCGGGCCGCTGAACGGAGGTTGGGCGGTCGCCAACGGCTCCCTCGGCCACGAACGAACCATGATGTGGCTCGGCTTCGCCGACCGAATCGACAATATGATCGCCGATTTCCGGCCCCGCACCGAGCTGGAGCGCGACCAGTACGCGACGACGATCATGGACTATCAGGCGCTGCGTGCCATGGGTTCGGCGGCGTTGGCCCGCGCCGCGCGCGGCGAGATGGACACCGCGTCGGTCTCAGTGCTCAAGCTGTTCGGTTCCGAGGCCGAACGTCAGGCATTCGAGAACGCATTGACCGCGGCGGGAGCCGACGGGCTCACCCATCCATCCACAACCGGACCATACGAACACATGAATCTCGACCACTACTTCGTCAGTTGGTTCGAGCGCTATGCGCGCAGCTTCGGCGGCACCATCGCAGGCGGCACGTCCGAGATCCAGCGCAACATCATCGCGCAGCAGGTGCTCGGTCTGCCGCGGCGCTGATACAGGTGATTGAGACGCTGCTCATTGACCGGCCGCACGTCGGCGTTGTTCTGCTGCAACTGAATCGGCCCAAACAGCTCAACGCGATCAACGAGGCGATGCGCGACGAGTTGATCGCGACGCTCGCCGCCATCGGCTCCGACGCGTCGGTCCATGCCGTCGTGATCACCGGTCAGGGACGCGGATTCTGTTCGGGGATCGATGTCCGCAACTTCTCGCCGCAGGCACTGGAGGCCTCCGATCCCGCGATCGACCGATTGCGGTTCCAGGAAGCGATGGCCGCTTTGCCACAGGCGATCTGGAATCTGCCCCAGCCCGTCATCGCGGCGGTGAACGGCCCGTGCGTGGGTGCGGGCTTCGCGCTGTGCCTGTCGTCGGACATCCGGATCTGCTCGACGTCCGCGACCTTCGGCAACGGCGCGATCCTGCTGGGGTTGTCCGGTGCCGAAATGGGCATGAGCTACCACCTGCCCCGGATCGTCGGCACCAGCGTCGCCGCCGACTGGATGATGACCGGCCGGACGGTGACGGCGGCCGAAGCCGACCGACGCGGCCTGGTCAGCCAGGTGGTCGAGCCGGACGAGTTGATGCCCCAGGCACTCGAAATCGCCCGCGTCGTCGCCGAACTCCCGCCCTTCGGCACGCAGTTGACGAAACGCGCGCTGCAGGTCAACACCGATGCGACGGGTCTCGGCGCGGCACTGGAACTCGAGAATCGCAACCAGGTGCTCAGCCACGCCACCGACGAGGCCGAGGCGCGGCGGCGACCGAAGTGATCGCGGTACAGAAGGGCGGTACTCGATAGTGGCGTGGGACTTCTCCACCGACCCCGAATGGTCGGAGCAGCTGGCCTGGGTAGAGCAGTTCGTCCGTGAGGAATGCGAGCCCATCGACTACGTGGTCAAGGAGTCGCACGACCTCAATGACCCGGTGCGCCAAGCGCTGATCCCGCCACTGCAGGAGATCGTCAAAGAGCGCGGTCTGTGGGCCACCCACCTCGGCCCGCATCTCGGCGGACCCGGCTACGGACAGGTGAAACTCGCGCTGCTCAACGAGATTCTCGGGCGATCGGAATGCGCACCGATAGTGTTCGGGTCCCAGGCACCCGACTCGGGCAACAGTGAGATTCTCGCGCACTACGGCACACCGGAACTCAAGGAACGGTATCTCGAGCCGCTGCTGGACAACCGGATCGTGTCGTGCTTCTCGATGACCGAACCGCAGGGCGGCGCCGACCCCAAGGTGTTCACCACCACGGCAGTGCAAGACGGCGATCACTGGGTGATCAATGGTGAGAAGTGGTACTCCTCGTTCGCGTCGATGGCGTCCTTCATCATCGTGATGGCGATGACCGATCCCGACGCGCCGCCCTACCAACGCTATTCGATGTTCGTCGTGCCCGGAGACACGCCCGGCATCAACGTGCTGCGCGACGTCGGCCTCGGCTACCAGCCGCCAGGCGGCGGACGCGAAGGCTACGTGCGGTACGAGAACGTCCGGGTACCCGCCGACCACATGCTCGGTCCTCGCGGTGGTGCGTTCGTGGTGGCGCAAACCAGGCTGGGCGGCGGCCGCATCCACCACGCCATGCGCACAGTCGGACTCGTGCGGCGAATCTTCGACATGCTCACCGAGCGGGCCGTCTCGCGTTACACGCAGGGAGAGCTGCTCGCCAACAAACAGATGGTGCAGGAAATGATCGCCGACTCCTGGATGGAAATCGAGGCCTACCGCCTGCTGACCCTCCAAACCGCCTGGAAAATCGACAAATACAACGACTACAAAGCGGTACGCGGCGATATCTCGGCGGTGAAGGCGATGATGCAGAAGGTGCTGCATGACGTCTCGGCGCGCGCCCTTCAACTGCACGGATCGCTGGGCACCTCCCATGAGATGCCGTTCGTGCAGTACATGACGGAATCGTTCGTGCTCGGGCTGGCCGACGGGCCGACCGAGGTGCACAAGGTGACACTGGCGCGGCTGTTACTCAAGGACGTCAAGCCTGCACCCGACTCATTCCCGTCCGAGCACCTGCTGCGGCTGCGGGAAGCCGCGGAAGCGAAGTTCGCCGACAAGCTCGCAGGCATTGCGCGTACCTAGGAGGCCACGATGACGTGTGACGGCAAGGTGGCCCTGGTCACCGGCACCAGCCGCGGGTTGGGCAAGGCCATCGCGAAGCGTCTGGCGGCAGAGGGGGCCACCGTCGCCCTCACCGCACGCACCGCCGAACCCGACCCGAAATATCAAGGTTCCCTCAGCCAGACGCTGGCGGAAATCGAACAATCGGGCGGATCGGCGATCACCGTCGCCGCCGACCTCGCCAAACCCGAAGACCGCGACCGACTGTTCAGCGAAGTCGTGGAGAAGGTCGGCGCTCCCGACATTCTGGTCAACAACGCGGCCGTCACATTCCTGCGGCCACTCGACGAATTCCCCGACCGTCGCGTCCGTCTGATGATGGAGATGCACGTGCTGGCCCCGCTGCACCTCACCCAAATGGCGATCCCCGCAATGCGCGAGCGGAAGCGGGGGTGGGTCCTGAACGTGACCTCCGTCGGCGGCGATCTGCCTGACGGACCGCCGTTCTCCGCGTTCGATCGCGAGGCGGGTTTCGGCATCTACGGCACAGCGAAGGCCGCACTCAACCGGTTGACGAAAAGCCTTGCGGCCGAGCTGTACGACGACGGCATCGCCGTGAACGCCGCAGCACCGTCCAACCCCGTCGCCACCGAAGGCGCGGGTGCACTCGACCTCGCCAAGACCGACACCGAAGACATCGAGCTCATCACGCAGACGGCCTTCGTGTTGTGCACGGGCGATCCGAAAACGCTGACCGGCCGTATCGCTCACACGCAACCGTTCCTGCGTGAGGTCGGCTGGCTGTGAAGGTCCAGCCCGCTGCGTACCTGCGGACCACACTTCCGCTGGACCTCTCGGTACTGACGCAGCTCGACAGCGGCCGTTACCACTCGATATGGCTGCCCGATCACATGGTCAGCTTTTGGCCCGACTCGATCTGGAGCCCTGAATTCACCGACCTGGCAACGGTTTCCCCGTCACCGCACCGCCACCTCGACGCCATGGCGGTGGCCGCGGCGGCGGCAGTGCTGACCGAGAACGTACCGCTGGTCACCAGCGTGATCGATACCGTGCGCCGTCATCCGGCGCTGCTCGCACAGAGCGCGCTCACCATCGACCACCTCGCCGAGGGCCGTTTCGTGCTCGGCCTGGGCAGCGGCGAGACCGAGAACACCGTGCCCTACGGATTCGACTTCACCAAACCGGTCAGCCGATTCGAAGAGGCGCTGCACGTCATTCGGCTGCTCTGGGACAGCGACGGCCCGGTCGATTTCGACGGGCAGTTCTACCACCTACGCCATGCCCGGCTCGACACCGAGCCGTACCAGGGTGTCACCCCGCCGATCTGGATCGGAGCAAGCGGGCCGCGAACCCTGGAGATCGTCGGCCGCTACGCCGACGGGTGGTGGCCCACCGGCGCCTGGGATCCCGACGACTACGCCCAAAAGCTCGCCACCGTAAGGGCTTCGGCGGAGCGGGCCGGCCGCGATCCGATGGCCATCACGCCGTGTTACATCCAGGTCTGCCTGATCGGCCGCGACGCCGCCACCCTCGCCGAGATTGTGGACGCGCCGCTCGTCAAGGCGTTCCTCCTGCAGGTATCCGCCGAACTCCTGCGCAGCCTCGGCTTCGAACATCCGATGGGGGAGCACTGGCGTGGCTACCAGGACATCGACCCCGCGACACTGACCCGCGAGCGCGTCGTCGAGTTTCTCGACCGGGTCGAGCCCGAATCGATTCTCGCCGTTGTCCCGCACGGCACGCCGAAGCAGGTGGCGCAGGAGATCAAGAACTATGTCGACGCGGGTCTTCGCGTGCCCAAGATCCTGGACTATGGCGGTATGGCCGGACTCGCGTACTCCGCCGCGTCCGCGGAGAACGTGCGCGACGTCGAGGACGAACTGATGCGCCTGTGCGGAGACGTCCGGTGAGTGGCGCGCTCGACGCGATGAACCGTGCGCTTAACGCGCGGGACATGCTGAACCGGGCGCAGGGCAGCACCGGCCTGACGGACTACGGCGACGACACGCTGCCACAGCGATTCGCCACGGCCGTCGACCTTCTCAACGGCATCGGCTTGGACGCCGACGGTAGGGCGCGGGCCGAGGACGTATGCCACTGGCTGCTCACCTCGCGACTGGAGTTCTTCGAGGACCGAAACCGGTATCCGATCGCCGACGAAGTGATCGAGCGGCCCATGTTCGTGACCGGCGAACCGCGCTCGGGCACCACCCTGATGCACGCCCTGATGTCGGTGGATCCCGACGCGCGAGCGCTGCGGTTCTGGGAGGTGATGTATCCGTCCCCGCCGCCCGGAATCACCGGCGATGACGACCCCCGCCGGGCGCGCGCCGATGCCGACTGGCGCGAGATCAACGCACAGATGCCGAAATGGCTGCACAGCCATCCCTACAACGACATGCTCGGCGACGGATTGCCCGAGGACGAACGCACCTGGGCCTTCGACTTCCGCGTGATGACACCGACCGCGTGGTGGCGGGTTCCGATGCAGACGGTGGTCGGGGGTCTGCCCACCGACGACGCCGCGCAGTACCGCATTCACAAGGCGATGCTGCAACAGTTCCAGTACGGGCGTCCGCGCAAGCAGTGGGTTCTGAAGGGGTTTCATGGCTTTCGTCTGCGGGAGTTCTTCAACTGCTATTCGGACGCGACCCTGCTGTGGCTGCACCGAGACCCCGTGCAGGTCGCCGCGTCGCGCACGATGATGATGGCCGACATCCTCGAAGGCATCGTCGGCCCGATCGACCTACAGCAGGCGGCGAAAATGCATCTCGAGTTGACGCGGGCAAGCATCGCCAACACCATGACCAACCCGCTCACCGACGATCCCCGGATCCTGCACGTGCGCTACACCGACTTCCTCGCCGACCCCGTCGGCACCGTCGCCCGTTACCACGAATTCCGCGGCCAGACCCTGAGCGCCGGTGCCCGAACGGAGATGCGCGCCTACCTGGAGAACAACCCGGGTGACCGGCACGGGAAGTTCCGCTATTCGACCAAACTGCTCACCGACATCGGTGTGGATCTCGAGGCGTTGCACGAAGAATTCCGGCCTTTCCGTGATCGATTCGGTGTCGCAATCGAACAGCGGAGGTAAGCGTGCATAGTCGGCTATCGGTGCACAGTGTGACGTTTCTCGGCACGCCGCTCGTCGAGCAACATTCGATGTGGGCCGCACTCGGACTCACCCGGCTGAGCCTGATCGATTCCCAGCTGGGTGAACCCGGTCTGGTGCCGCTCATCGAGCGACACGGCTACTCGGTCGACACCGTGTATCACCTGTTCGAGTCCGGCGACGGGTTGTCCCGCGTCATCGAGACCGCCGCCGCTCTCGGAACTCGCGTGGTGTACATGCTGACAGGCGGTCGAGGTGCATTGGACTGGGGCCAGGCCGCCGAACGCTTCTGCGCGGAGGTCGCTCCGTGCCTGGGGGAGGCGCAGCAGGCCGGCGTGGCACTCGCCATCGAAAACGCATCCGCTCTCTACGCGGACATCCACATCGCGCACACCCTGCGCGACACGATCACACTGGCCGAGATGGCGGACATCGGTGTCTGTATCGACTTGTTTCACTGTTGGGCCGAGGCCGACCTCGGCGGTCTCGTCGAACGCGCGCTGCCGCGGACGCTGCAAATTCAGCTCAGCGACTACGTCCTCGGTGACCGGGCACTACCGGCCCGCGCCGTCCCGGGCGACGGGACGATCCCGATCGAGCCGTTCATCCGGCAGGTACTCGCCGGCGGCTACCACCATGGCTTCGATCTGGAGTTGATCGGCCCGCGAATCGAGGCCGAGGGCCGTTTCGAGGCAGTACGTCGCGGCTGCGAAACGGTATCCACATTGCTGAAGCGACTTGGCGCGTAGGGGATAACGATGGCGCTTGGAGACGGTTCTGATGACGCCGCGCTGCACGCCGCGTGGATCGACTTCTGCGACCGTCTCAAGTTGGCCGGCGCACGGGTCTTCAAGGACCTGAACCCCAGCTTGGGTCTGCAGCGGGCCGACGGCTTGCGGTTCCTGACTCAGAACCTCGGCCAGGCCTTCGATCTGGCGCTGGAGACCAGGGACACTCGCTATCCGGCGATTCATACGTTCTGCAATCCCACCCGCAAGCTCGGCGGCGACTGCGCCGACTTCGTCTATCAGCAGGCGTGGATCGACGGCGAATCGGCGTATCGCGTCGTCGGGAATCGTGGCACGGCACGGTTTCTCAACTTCACCGTGCAGGGACCGCGCCCCGACGGTCCTGGCGTACTCCACGAACCATTCGGCGACGTCCCGGAGGCCAATCTGTTCGGCCACGAGCTCACCGTTGAACCCGACGGCAGCTTCGAGGTCCACGTCGGCGGCGAACAGCGTGGCGCGAATTGGCTGCCCACCACAGCCGGCTCACGAAAGCTGTTCATCCGCCAGGGTTTCGATTCCTGGGACGAGCGGCCTGCTCGCCTACAAATAGAACGTGTCGGCATGGCTGCTCCCAAGCCTCCGCCGACTCCTGAGTCGATGATCGACGCGATGGGCTGGGCGGGTGAATTCGTCACCGGCCTGATGGACGACTGGCCGGAGTTCCCATTCCGCTACGGCGGGGTGGACGCTGCCAATCCCAACCGCTTCCCAACCGCCGGCGCGACCGAAGCCGATGCGAAACGCGGCCGTGCCGCGACCAATATGCATTGGGTACTGGCCGCCGACGAGGCGCTCATCATCGAGTTCGACGCCCATGACGGCTTGTGGATGTTCACCAACATGGGCGCGTTCTTCAACAGCATGGACTATCTCTATCGGCCGGTGAGCTACACGCCGAGCCGCACCGCGGTGGACAGCGACGGCAAGGTGCGGCTGGTCCTGGCGCACGACGATCCGGGATATCACAACTGGATCGACACTCAGGGATTCGAGCGAGGCAACATCACCTACCGGCACATGCTGGAGGGCGATCCGGCCGAGCTGCACACCCGGGTGGTCAAGCGCGCGCAGCTCGCCGATGCGCTGTCGCCCGACACCGTGACCGTCACCGCCGCCGAGCGCGTCGCGCAGATGTGGGCGCGTTTCAACGGAATTCGGCAGCGCTACTAGAGGCGCTGGAGCTTGAACGTCCAGAATTGATTTCCTGGCGGGCCGTTGAAACAGCCGACGTCATACGCCGAATTGATCGTTCCCACCAGCGTGTTGTCGTCCCACACATAGGTCTCGTGGGTGGGGAGGTTGTAGCCGGGGCAGCGCAGACCGTCGGGTACCTCGACCTTCAGCGTCCACTGGCCATTGGCTAGGTAGGCGTTGCCCTGGTAATACGCGTAGAACTTCAACCGCGGCGCCGCGCTGATATACCGGCAATCCGGAGTCGCATCGGGACTGCACCTCGCGATGAACCAGAACCACGACGCCCGGTCGTACCTGTTGGTGAGGAGGTCGAAGTTACCGGGGTGCAGAAACGCTTGCGCCGGAGGCGCGACGGTTGTGGCGAGCGCCATGAAGGCGGCCGCTATCGCCGCGGTCAGGACCTTGATGGGCTTCATCGTGTCCTCCCAATTGCTTTGCCGGTGCTCATCAAACCACCTCGCTGACGATCTCGGTCGGAGATCAGTCGATGACGACAGCTTCCTTGTGTTCGGTGATGGGTCGGGCCGGCTGCTGTTCATCGCAGATCCGCTGAAGTTTCTCCAGCGTCTCGTCCAGTCCCGGACCCAGTGGCTTGCCCGGCGTGAACGTCGCCGGCAGGTGCTTCATGCCCTGGATGACACCGATGGTCTCGTAGTGTTCGGTGCCCTCGGGGTCACAGACGTAGTCGGGCATGCGGTCCAGCACAGCGGTCAGCATCGACTTGAAGACCGTGCGGGCGACGTTGGAGCCCACGCAACGGTGGACACCGATCCCGAAGCTGAAGTGACGGTTGCCCTTCCGGTCCATGATGAGCTCGTTGGGCTTTTCGAAGACCGACGGGTCGCGGTTGGCCATGGCCCACGAAATCCAAAGTCGCTCGCCTTCTTTGAACTTCGTACCCTCGACCTCGACATCGTCGGCGAAGGTGCGGCCGTCGCCCGGTGCGGGCGTGTAGAAGCGTAGGAACTCCTCGGTGGCCGGGTCCAGTAAGGCGTCGCGTTCGCGGCTGAGCAGCTCGCGCTGGTCCGGGTTCTCCGACAGCCACTCCAGCGAGTGCGCGGTGAGCGCGGTGGTGGTGTCGAAGCCGCCGCCGATGATCAACCCGAGATTGCCGAGGATCTCCAGGTCAGGAGCCGGTTCACCGTCGATACGCAGTTGCAGCAACGCGTTGATCAACCCGGGCCGCGGGTTCTCGCGGACCTCCATCATCGTGGTGATCATGTCGATACCCATCTGGCGGTTCATCTCGGCGACGCGTGCGGCGTCGGGCGAATGCTCCGGGGTGGATACCGAGAGGTGCGCGGGCTCGCTGTAGACCGGCCACTTTTTCAGCTCGATGCCCATCATCGCCAGCGTCAGCACCGCGGGCACGATGTTGGCCAGGTCGTCGACGAAGTCGATGCGGCCCGACTCGATCTTCTCGTCGAGGGCCGCCCGGGTGATCTCGTCGACGAACGGTTGCCATCGCCGGACCGCGGCAGGGGAGAGGTAGGGGTTCAACGCGCCGCGATAGATGCTGTGCTCCGGCTCGTCCATCTCCAGAATGCCGCCCCGCACGACCGTGGCTCGTTGCGCCTTCGGGATCGTTATTCCCTGATAGCCCTTGCGCTCTCCGTTGATATCGTGATCGTTGGACACCACCGGACAGCGCGCCAACTCGAACACGTGCTTGCTGTCGGCGGCAACCCAATGTCCGTCGTAGACGTCGGTCCAGGCCATCGGGCACTTGGACTGCATCTCTTCGGTGATCTTCTCGAACTGCACCCGATACTCCGGCGTGTGCCGGTCGAAGTGATACCGATTCTTCTTCCGCTCGTTGTCGGCGGCGCGGATGTCGTCGACACTCAAGACTTGTCTCCCTGCACTTTGGGCTGAATTGCCGGCTCGGCCGGCGCCGGTTGTCTCACTCTTCGATCGAGATGGCCTGCTCGGGGCACGACTGCACGGCTTCGCGTACCGCGTCCTCCTGGTCGGGCGGCACCACCTCGTGCACCGGTGAGGCGGTGCCGTCAATATCGCTGAGCTCGAAGGAATCTGGCGCGATCATCGAGCACAGCGTGTGGCCCTGACAGCGTCCCGAGTCGACGAAAACCTTCACCGTGTCCCCTTCTCAGATGTGGTAGTCGTACCACTTCAGGTATCCGCCGGCGTCGACGCGCTGCTGGGTGCCGGTGATGTAACGGGCCTCCTCCGATGCCAGGAAAAGCACCATGTTGCTGATGTCCTCGGGTTCGATCCAAGGCACCTTCATCGCCTGCTGGACGTAGAACACGGGTTCGGCGTCCGCCTTCGTCGGGTGCTCCAGGTCGGGACGGAACGACTTGTACATCGGCTCGCTCTGCAGCATCGGAGTGTTGCAGTTCGTCGGGTGAATCACGTTCGCGCGGATGCCTCGTGGCGCGAGTTCTGCCGCGAGGTTGTGGACATACTGCGACAACAGGCGCTTCGAATGGAGATACGCGGCGCCACCGGGATCGGTTCCCGGGTTGTCGTTCTTGCTGACGTCCATCAGGGCCGCGGTGGATCCGGTGGCGATGATCGACGCACCTTCGCGGAGGTGTGGGAGTGCCAAATGGATGGCATTCATCGTGCCGATCAGGTTGGTGTTCATGACGTCGACCCAGGCCGCCATGTCACCCGAGCCCTTCATGCCCGCGATTCCGGCCGACGTGACGACGATGTCGAGCCCGCCGAGCTCCGAAACACCCGCTTCGAGCGCGTGCTTCAGCTGCGCGGCGTCACTCACATCGACCTGCGCGGTGACGACGCGCTGTCCCGTCTTCTCGACGAACTGCGCCGTCTCCTCCAGGTCCTCCGGTGTGGCCATCGGGTAGCCGACCGTCGCGAAATCTTCACACCGGTCGACGGCGATGATGTCGGCGCCCTCTTCGGCCAACCGGATGGCATGACTGCGGCCCTGCCCGCGCGCCGCACCGGTGACGAAGGCGACCTTTCCCTGTACTCGTCCCACTGAGATGTCCTTTCGATCTGGCTGGTTCTTGGTTACGTGTTCCGGCCGCCGTTGACGCCCAGGATCTGACCCGTGATGTAGCCGGCCTCCTCGGAGATCAGGAACGCGCAGGCGGCCGCGATGTCCTCGGGCCTGCCGATGCGCCGCACCGGCGTCGAGTCGATGCTCTGCTGGACGGTGAGGTAGCCGCGCTCCTCGGACTTCCGCAGCATCGGCGTGTCGATGAAGCCGGGCGGCACCGCGTTCACGGTGATTCCGCTGGGGCCGTACTCCAGGGCCAGCGACTTGGTGAGCCCGTTGACCGCAGACTTGGCCGCTACATACGGGGACATGAACGGCTGGCCGGAATGCGTGCTCGACGACGAGATGTTGACGATCCGCCCCCAGCCGGCCTCGATCATGTCGGGCAGCACCGCCTGGATGCAGTGGAAGACCCCGTTGAGATTCACGTCGACGACCCGCTGCCACTCCTCGAACGAGACGTCGGTGAATCGCTTGAACTTCTCCAGCCCCGCGGCGTTCACCAGAACCGTCACCGGACCGAGCTGGGCGCGCACGGCATCGAGGGCGGCGTCGACCTGAGCGCGGTCGGTGACGTCGGCGACGTACGAGTTGTCAGCGTCCGACGGATTGAGGTCCAGAATCGCCACATTCATGCCGTCGGCGCGCAACCGGTGCGCCACTGCCTGCCCGATGCCGGAGCCCCCTCCGGTCACGACAGCGTTCTTCAACTCCACACCTGCCGGTCATGCATTAAGAATCGTCCTTCCGATTATGAGAACCGTACTCTCGGGTGCAGCAATCCCGCAAGACACGGTAGAGGTCAGATTCGCACTGGTGAGACGTTTCATCGGCGATTGTCGCACCGTTAGGTGCAGGCAGTGACAGTTCCGGTCTTTTCCTTGAGTTCTCTTGCTACGAATGTATGATTCGCCGGTGATGAGAATGAAGTTTCCATCACATCGGGCTGTGTGCTGAGGAGGATGATGCAGGAAACGACCATCTCGGGTAGCGGATCTGCCACCGACACCGCCGCGTACGGTGCCGATCGGCGGCTGCTGATAGACGGGCAGTTACTCGATACGTCTCGGACGTTTCCCACCCTCAACCCGGCCACCGGTGAGGTGCTCGGCCACGCGCCGGACGCCACCGTCGGCGACGCCCAAGCGGCGGTCGCCGCCGCGCGCCGCGCCTTCGACGAAACCGACTGGTCGACCAATACCGAATTGCGGATCCGCTGCCTCGAACAGCTGCACCAGGCGCTGGTCGACCACCGCGACGAACTCGCCGCGCTGACCATCGCCGAGGTCGGCGCGACCGAAGCGTTGTGCCAGGGCGCTCAACTGGACCAGCCGATCGCGATCGTCCGCTATTACGCAGACCTGTTGAAGACGTACCCGATGACCGAAGACCTCGGGAACATCGAAAGCCGGGGCATGCAGCATCACCGCTGGGTGGAGAAAGAAGCGGGCGGCGTCGTCGCCGCGATCATCGCCTACAACTATCCGAACCAGCTGGCGCTGGCCAAGCTCGCGCCGGCACTCGCGGCAGGCTGCACGGTGATCCTGAAGTCCGCCCCCGACACCCCGCTGATCACCCTGGCGCTCGGGGAGCTGATCACCAACCACACCGACATTCCCGCCGGCGTCGTGAACGTCCTCAGTGGCGCCGATCCCGAGGTCGGTGCCGCGCTGACCACCAGCCCCGATGTCGACATGGTCACCTTCACCGGTTCCACACCGACCGGCCGGCGGATCATGTCGGCGGCCAGCGACACCCTCAAGAGGGTGTTTCTGGAACTCGGCGGCAAGTCGGCGGCGATCGTGCTCGACGATGCCGATTTCAACACCGCGGCGCTGTTCTCGGCCTTCAGCATGGTCTCGCACGCCGGTCAGGGTTGCGCGCTGACGTCGAGGCTGCTGGTGCCGAGGAGTCACCACGACGAGATCGTCGAGATGATCAAAAACAATTTCGCACTGGTGCGCTATGGCAACCCAGCCGACCCCTCGACCTACATGGGCCCGCTGATCAGCGGCAAACAGCGCGACAAGGTCGACGGCATGGTGCAGCGCGCCGTCGAGGCGGGCGCCACGCTGGTCACCGGAGGCGAGAAGGTCGACCCGGGTTACTTCTATACCCCGACGCTGCTGACCAACGTGGACCCCGACAGCGAGATCGCTCAGGAAGAGGTGTTCGGTCCGGTGCTCGTCGTCATCGCCTACGAAGACGACGACGACGCAGTGCGGATCGCCAACAACTCGATCTACGGGTTGTCCGGTGCGGTGTTCGGCAGCCAGGACCGTGCGCTCGCGCTGGCCCGCCGCATTCGAACGGGCACCTTCTCGATCAACGGGGGCAACTACTTCAGCCCCGACAGTCCGTTCGGCGGCTACAAACAGTCGGGCATCGGACGCGAGATGGGCACCGCGGGGCTCGAGGAGTTTCTCGAGTCGAAGACGTTCGCGACGGTGGTCGGCTGATGAGCGCACCACTGGACGGGATCCGCGTCCTCGAAGTCGCGATGTACGGCTTCGTGCCGTCGGCAGGCGCCGTGCTACGCGAGTGGGGCGCCGACGTCATCAAGGTCGAGCACGCGGTGACGGGCGACCCGCAACGCGGACTGCGCCAGACCGGGCTACTCCGGGTCGAGGGCGATCCCAATCCCAACATCGAGCACGCCAACCGCGGCAAGCGCAGCATCGGTCTCGACATGACTGTGCCCGAGGGCAAAGAGGTGCTGCTGGAATTGGCACGGCGCGCCGACGTGTTCCTCACGAGCTTCCTACCGGGACATCGGCAGAAGTTCGGCATCGACGTCGACGACATCCGCGCCGTGAACCCGAAGATCATCTACGCCAGGGGCAGTGCACTGGGGCCACGTGGTGAGGAGTCGGTCAAGGGCGGTTACGACATGACCGCGTTCTGGTGCCGGGCGGGCACCGCGGCCACCATCACGCCGCCGGGGACACCGGGCATGGTCGGACCGCCCGGGCCCGCCTACGGCGACACCATCTCGGGCACCAACCTCGCGGGCGGGATCGCCGCCGCGCTGCTCAAGCGTGAGCGGACCGGTGAGCCGTCGGTCGTGGACGTCTCACTGCTGGGCAGCGGTCTGTGGTCGCTCGGGCACACGGTCGCATTGACGAAGCACCTCGGTCAGCGGATGGAGGCCTTCCCTCCGGGTGTGCACGGATCACCGATCAATCCGCTTGTCGGGCTCTACGCGACGGCCGACGACCGCTACATCTCCTTTGTGATGATGCAGCCCACCAAGTTCTGGGCGGACGTGTGCAAGCACATGGATCTCGATGAGCTTGCCGACGACCCGCGGTTTGCCACCGTCGAGTCGATCGCCGAGAACACCGAAGCCGCCGCCGAAATTCTCAAGGAGGCCATGAGCAAGCGTCCGTTGGTGGAGTGGAGCCAGCGCTTCTCAACGCTGCTCGGACCGTGGGCGCCTGTGCAGGACACCCTGCAGGCTGTCGAAGACCCGCAGATCCGCGCCAATGAATACCTGGTGCCCGCGGGTGAACTCGAACTGGTCGCGAACCCGGTGCAATTTGACGTCAGTGCGCCTCAATCTGGCCCCGCTCCGGGATTTGCGGAGCAAACTGACGAAGTCTTGCTGGAACTTGGATTGGATTGGGATCGGATCATCGAACTGAAGACGGCCGGGGCCGTCACCTAGACAATCAGAGAGGCCAGGGATACAGCCCAAATGCCCTACGTCACTTCGATCGGTATCGACGTACTGCACCGAACTGGGGTACGCCCCATGTCGGATGTTCACGATTCCGACGCGGGCAACGCGCTGATCGGCTATGAAGGTGTCGGGTTCGCCGAGGGGTTGCGGGGGCTACAAACTCATCGAATCGGACGTCACAACTGTCACCGGGAAGATCGGCGCGGGGCGCAGATCAAGTTGGTGCACAATTGCTTTCGGTCGGCGGGGGTGTCGGCAGTGACCATCGCGGGAGGAGCCACCTATGGCGCGGGGTAGCGGGCCGGAGCGGTGGTCGCCGGGATTGCCGCAGCTGAGCAGCTTCGCGGGTCCGATGCAGGCTGTCGGCGGTTTCTTTGCGATGTCGGCCGATGCGGTGCGGTTCGTGTTTCGCCGACCGTTTCAGTGGCGCGAGTTCCTGGACCAGTGCTGGTTCATCGCCCGGGTGGCGTTGGCGCCGACGTTGTTGGTGGCGATTCCGTTCACGGTGTTGGTCAGCTTCACGCTCAACATTCTTCTTCGCGAGTTGGGCGCGGCTGACCTGTCGGGGGCGGGTGCGGCGTTCGGCGCGGTGACGCAGGTAGGCCCGCTGGTGACGGTGTTGATCGTGGCGGGTGCGGGTTCGACGGCGATCTGTGCGGATCTGGGATCGCGCACCATCCGCGAGGAGATCGACGCGATGGAGGTGCTTGGCATCAACCCGGTGCAACGGCTGGTGACTCCGCGCATGCTGGCCGCGGGGTTGGTGGCGTTGCTGCTCAACAGCTTCGTGGTGATCATCGGCATCCTGGGTGGCTATTTCTTCTCGGTGTTCGTGCAGGACGTGAACCCGGGTGCGTTCGCCGCAGGCATCACGCTGTTGACCGGTGTGCCCGAGGTCATCATCTCGTGTGTGAAGGCTGCGCTGTTCGGTCTGATCGCTGGGTTGGTCGCCTGTTATCGGGGGTTGGTCATCAGCGGGGGCGGCGCCAAGGCGGTAGGCAACGCGGTCAACGAGACGGTGGTCTATGCATTCATGGCGCTGTTTGTGATCAACGTCCTCGTGACGGCCATCGGCATCCGGATGACGACGGGATAGCGCGATGGGAACTACGACGGTCCTGAAGTCGACGTATCCGCGGCTCGCGCGGGGCGCGCGGCGTCCGGTCGAGTGGTTGGGCGGCATCGGCGACCACATGATCTTCTACCTGAAGGCCTTGGGTGGAATACCGCATGCGATGGTTCACTTTCGTAAGGAAGTGATCCGGTTGATCGCCGAGATCTCCATGGGTGCCGGGACGTTGGCGATGATCGGTGGCACCGTCGTCATCGTCGGATTCTTGACGCTGGCCGCCGGTGGGACGCTGGCCGTGCAGGGCTATTCGTCGCTGGGCAACATCGGTATCGAGGCGTTGACCGGGTTCTTGGCGGCCTTCATCAACGTGCGTATCGCCGCACCGGTGGTTGCAGGTATTGGACTGGCAGCCACCTTCGGTGCGGGCGTGACCGCTCAGTTGGGGGCGATGCGCATCAATGAGGAGATCGACGCACTGGAATCGATGGCGATCCGGCCGGTGGAGTACCTCGTCAGCACGCGCATCGTCGCGGGAATGATTGCGATCACCCCGCTGTACTCGATCGCGGTCATCCTGAGCTTCGTCGCCTCCCAGTTCACGACCGTGGTGTTGTTCGGTCAGTCCGGCGGCCTGTACGACCACTACTTCGACACGTTCCTCAACCCGATCGACCTGTTGTGGTCGTTCCTGCAGGCGATCTTGATGGCGATCACGATCCTGTTGATCCACACTTATTTTGGTTACTTCGCCAGCGGTGGACCGTCTGGTGTCGGTGTCGCCGTCGGCAACGCGGTACGCACCAGCCTGATCGTCGTCGTCTCGGTCACCTTGTTGGTTTCACTGTCCATCTACGGCTCCAACGGCAACTTCAACCTCTCCGGATAAGCGACAAACAGCCATGAACTCAACCACCGCGCGCGCATTGACCGGGCTCGCCGCCATCGTCGCGATTGTGGCTGTCGTCGCGCTGGCAATCGGACTGTTCCGGGGCTCGTTCACCGAAACCGTTCCGGTGACAGTGGTTTCGGAACGCGCAGGCTTGGTGATGAACCCTGACGCCAAGGTGAAGATGCGCGGCGTGGAAGTCGGCAGGGTCGCCTCGATCGCGACGCGACCCGACGGTTCGGCCGTCCTGAAGCTGGACATGAACCCGTCGCAGCTGCACTTGATTCCCTCCAATGTCGATGTAGACATCACGTCGACGACGGTGTTCGGCGCCAAGTACGTCGAACTCGTCCCGCCGAAGGACCCCTCGGCTGAGAAACTGCATGGCGGACAGGTGATCCAGGGCCAGCACGTCACCACCGAGATCAACACCGTCTTCCAGCAGCTTGTCACCGTGCTGGACAAGATCGATCCGGCGAAACTCAACGAGACCCTCGGCGCGGTCGCGACCGCGTTCAATGGCCGCGGGGAGAAGATCGGCCGCACTCTCGAGGACTTCAACGCGTTTCTGGCCAAGATCAACTCGAGCCTGCCGAACCTGGCCCACGACATCGAGGCATCTGTGCCGGCGTTCGCCGCCTACGGTGATGCGGCGCCCGATCTCATCGGCATCTTCGACAACTCGATTCGGCTCAGCAACTCGATCGTCGAGGAACAGCAGAACCTCGACGAATTCCTCATCAGTGCAATCGGTTTGGCTGACATCGGTAACGAGGTGATCGGCGGCAACCGCCAGGCCCTGACCAATGTCTTGCAGCTGCTCGTGCCGACAACGACCCTTGCGGGGCTGTACCACGAGACGCTGGGCTGCACCATCGGAGGTCTGGTCCCGTTCGTGAAAGGTATCAACCAGTATTCGCACATCATGTTCAATGCCGGACTCACGTTGGGTACCGAGCGTTACCGCTGGCCTGAGGACCTGCCCAAGGTCGCAGCCACTACCGGCGGCCGTTCCTTCTGCAAGGAACTCGGCCTGCCCAATGTGCCGGCGGAGTTCAAGCCGCCGTTCCTGGTGGCTGACACCGGGTCGAACCCGTTCAAGTACGGCAATCAGGGCATACTGCTCAACTCCGACGGGCTCAAGCAATGGCTGTTCGGTCCAATCGGGGGACCGCCGCGGAACAGCGCGATGACCGGAATGCCGGGGTGACGCGAATGCGGGGAACATTCATCAAGTTCGGCATCTTCGGGATCGTCATGATCCTGTTGACGGCCTTCCTCTTCGCGACGTTCGCCGAAGTGAGAACCGGTGCCACAAACGACTACTCCGCGGTCTTCAAGGACGCATCGCGGCTGGAAACCGGAGACACGGTGCGTGTCGCCGGCATCCGCGTAGGGACCGTGCAGGGCGTGTCCTTGGATGCCGACCGCAATGCGCTGGTGAAGTTCGACGCCGGGCGGGACATCAAGCTGACCGACGGCACACGGGCGCAGATCAAGTACCTGAACCTGGTTGGCGACCGCTACCTCGAGCTCGTCGACGCACCCGGATCGACGAAGATCATGCCCGCGGGCGCTCGGATACCCATCGACCGCACGGCGCCCGCGCTGGACCTCGACCTGTTGCTCGGCGGGTTGAAACCGGTCATTCAGGGCCTCAACCCGCAGGATGTCAACGCACTCTCGGCATCGCTGGTGCAGATTCTGCAGGGCCAGGGGGGCACCATCGAATCGCTGTTCTCCAGGTCATCGTCGTTTACGAATGCGTTGGCGGACAACAATCAGGTGATCGAGCAACTCATCGACGAACTCAAAACGACGTTGAAAACGCTTTCCGACGACGGTGAGCAGTTCACCGAGGCGATCGACAAGCTCGAACAACTGGTGCGCGGCCTTGCCGAGGATCGCGACCCGATCGGTGAGGCGATCACTGCGCTCGACAACGGCACCGCCTCACTGAGTGATCTCCTCGGCCAGGCACGGCCTCCGCTGGACGGGACCGTCGACCAGGTGAAACGGCTCGCGGAATATCTGGATGCGGACAAGGCCACCTTCGACGCCACGCTCCAGCGACTGCCCGACATCTATCGCAAGCTGGCCCGGGTGGGTTCCTACGGTGCGTTCTTCCCGTACTACATCTGCGGAATCGCTTTCCGGGCAAGCGATCTCGAGGGCCGCACTGTCCAGTTCCCCTGGATCAGGCAAGAGACGGGGAGGTGCCGGGACGAATGAACAAGTACCGCGGGTCTTCCCTCATCAGGGCGGGTTTCATCGGCGTTGTGCTGATCATCCTCGTGATCGCGATCGGGTTGCAGCCGGAGCGCCTGTATTCCTGGGCCACTGCCCTGCGGTATCAAGCGCTGTTCACCGAGGCCGGTGGTCTGGCCGCAGGCAACGATGTGACGGTTTCCGGAATCAAGGTCGGCTCGGTGTCGTCGATCGAACTCGTGAACGGCGATGCGCTGGTTGGCTTCACGATCGATGGCAAATACGCGCTTGGCTCGGACACCACCGCACACATTCGCACCGGCACCCTGCTCGGCGAACGTGTGCTGGCGATGGAGTCGGAAGGCAGCGGCACGTTGGCGCCGAACCAGGTCATCCCGGTCACCAGGACCTCGTCCCCGTATTCGTTGACCGACGCGGTCAGTGAGCTGACCGCGAACACCGCGGGCACCGAAACCGACACTCTCAACCAGTCATTGGACACGTTGGCGCAGACGCTTGATCAAGTCGCACCGCAGTTGGGACCGACGTTCGACGGTCTGTCGCGGGTGTCGAGATCACTGAATGGCCGCAACGACAGCTTGGCGGAGCTGCTGAAGACCGCTGGCGATGTGACCGGGATACTGTCCGAACGCAGCCAGCAGGTCAACTCGCTGATCCTCAATGCGAACGATCTACTCGGTGTGCTCGATGACCGGCGCCAGGCGATTGTCGAACTGCTCGCCAACACCTCGGCTCTGTCGCGGAACCTGACCGGACTCGTCGCCGAGAACGAACAGGAACTCGCCCCGGCGCTGGAGAAGATGAATGCGGTCAACCAGATGTTGGAGAAGAACCGTGACAACATCACCAAGTCACTCGCGGGGCTTCGTAAGTACGAGGTGACCCAAGGCGAGATCGTGGCCAACGGCGCCTACTACAACGCGCTGGTCCCCAACATCCAACCGGCGCAGCTGCTGCAGCCGTTCCTGGACTACGCATTCGGATTCAGGCGGGGCGAGAACATCGGACAGCCACCGGACACGGCTGGGCCACGCGCCGAACTTCCCTTCCCCGTCAACGGAATTCCACAACCAGGAGACCTGCCCGATGATGGCAACCCGTAAGCGTCTGGCGACGTGGGTCGCCGTGCTGCTGGCCGTCGTACTGGTGGCCGGAGCGGTCTTCCTGGTGCGCCAGGTTTTCTTTGGACCCAAGACCATCACCGCTTATTTCCCAACCGCGACCGCCATCTACCCCGGCGACGAGGTGCGGGTGTCCGGCGTCCAGGTCGGCACCATCAAGAGCATCGAACCCGAGGGCACGCAGACCAAGCTGGTCCTCGACGTCGACCGTGACGTACCGGTACCTGCCGGTGCCAAGGCCGTGATCGTCGCGCAAAACCTGATCGCGGCTCGCTATGTGCAGCTGACTCCGGCGTACCGCCAGGGCGACGGACCGCAGATGGGCGACGGCGCGGTGATTCCCAGTGACCGCACCGCTGTACCGGTCGAATGGGACGAGGTCAAGACCCAATTGATGCGGCTGGCAACCGAATTGGGGCCGAAGCCCGGGTCGCAAGGCGCAGTCACCGACACGTCTGTCGGCAGGTTCATCGACAGTGCGGCCAATGCGATGGACGGCAACGGTGAGAAGCTTCGGTCGACGCTGGCTGAACTGTCCGGCGTCGCACGGATCTTCGCCGAGGGCAGCGGCAACATCGTCGACATCATCAAGAACCTGCAGATTTTCGTGAGCGCGCTGCGTGACAGCAAGCAGCAGATCGTCATGTTCCAGAACCGGTTGGCCAGTCTGACGAGCGTGGTGAACAACAGCAGGTCCGATCTGGATGCAGCGCTGTCGGACCTGTCGGTCGCGATCGGCGAGGTGCAACGTTTTGTGGCGGGCAGTCGCGAACAGACGTCGGAGCAGATCAGAAGCCTCGCCGCCGTTACCCAAAACCTGGTCGACAGTCGTATGCCGCTCGAGAACGTTCTGCACGTCGCACCCAACGCGATCGCCAACTACCAGAACATCTACTATCCGCCGACCGGCGGAGTGACCGGGGCGTTCTCTTTCGTCAATTTCTCGAATCCGGTGTGGTTCGTCTGCGGCATGATCGGCGGTGTCGCCAACACCACGGCGCCCGAGACCGCGAAGCTCTGCGAGCAGTACCTCGGTCCGGCGTTGAGACTGCTCAACTTCAACAACCTGCCGCTGCCGATCAATCCCTACCTGCGGCCCAGCCCTAAACCGGAGAGTCTCATCTACACCGATCCCAAGCTCGCGCCGGGAGGAACGGGTCCGGGTGATCCTCCCGAGCCGTTGCCTCCAGTCTCGGCCTACACCGGCGCCGGGGATGTGGCACCGCCGCCCGGTTACGGTGGTGTCGGACTGCCCGACATGCCCAGGGGGCTATATGGGCACGACGAGGTGGCCGCCATCCCGTCGCCCGCGCTCTTCCCGGGCGCGCCCATCCCGGGGCCGCCCAATATCCAGACCGGCCCGGCGCCGTCGGTGCAGAACATGTTGCTTCCGCCGACCCCCGCGGCTGCCCCGCCGCCGCCGGGGCCGCCGTTGCCTGCGGAAGGAGCGCCGTGATGATCCGCCGCAACGGTGTGAAGGTGATGGTCGTTTCGGGCTGCTGCTTGGCTCTGACGATGACGGGTTGTGCGTATCAGGGTGTGAACTCGCTGCCGCTACCGGGTGCGGTCGGCCGCGGGCCCGACTCGGTGCAGTACACCGTGCAGGTCCCGAATGTCGCGACGCTGGAATCGAATTCGCCGGTCATGATCAACGACGTCATCGTCGGCAGTGTCGGCAAGGCGACCGTTGACGCCTGGCATGCGAACGTCGAGATATCCGTCAAGCCAGATGTGGTCGTCCCGGCGAACGCCGTGGCGTCGGTGGGGCAGACCAGCCTGCTGGGATCGATGCATCTGGCGCTGAATCCGCCGCTGGACGAACAGCCGAGCGGTCGTCTACAGCCCGGTGCCACCCTGCCCTTGAACCAGTCCTCGACCTATCCCACCACCGAGCAGACGCTGGCCTCGCTGTCGACCATCGTCAACGCGGGCGGGCTGGGGCAGATCGGTGATGTCATCCACAACTTCAGCGCTGCGATATCCGGGCGCGAGCCGGAGATCCGTGAGCTGCTGACCCGCCTCAACGATTTCGTGGGAACGCTGGATGCCCAGCGCGACAACATCGTCGAATCCATCAAGGAGTTGAACCGCGTGGCGGGCACCTTCGCGAACCAGCGCGAGGTGATCGACCGGGCGTTGCGCGAGATACCGCCCGCCATAGACGTGCTCGTCAAGGAACGGCCCAACCTGACGACGGCGCTCGAGAAGCTGGGGACCTTCAGCGACACCGCCACCCAGCTGGTCAATGACGCCGGCGACGATCTCGTGAAGAACCTGCAGGGCCTGGAGCCGGCGCTCAAGTCGCTCGCAGACATCGGTCCCGATCTCAGCCAGGCACTCATCTTCGCGACGGCGTTCCCATACGGCCCGGCCTTCGCCGACAAGATCACCAAGGGCGACTACATCAACCTGCTCGCCACGTTCGACCTGACCTACCCGCGGTTCAAGCGGGGAATCCTGCTCGGAACCCGCTGGGGTGATGAGAACGCCAAGCTCATTCCGGCGCCGGGTGACCCCTACTTCATGAACTATGCGTACGACCCGATCATGGTCGGAGTTGCGCCGCCCCCGAGCGACACGGTGGCAATTACTCCGCCGATCGCGAACCCCGGGCAGCAGAATCCGGGTCAGCCGATCACCACCATGTACGGACCGGTGTTGCCGATCGTTCCGCCGCCGCCGGCCAGGCCCCAGTTCGGGCCCGAACCGACGCTGCAGGAATCGCAGATTTTCGCCGGGCCGTACGGTCTCGAGGGCGCGCCCGCCGCGCCGGCGGCAGCCGCGACGCCTGCACCTGCCGCGCCGGCGGGAGCTGAATTGCCGGCATCGCCGGCGGGAGGTGGCGGCTGATGCTGACCCGCTTCGTCCGAAACCAGCTGATCATCTTCACGATCGCGTCGATCATCGGTGTGACGGTGATGCTGTTCGCCTACATGCAATTACCGACTTTGCTCAACGTCGGACGTCTGACCGTCACGATGGAATTGCCTGCGACGGGCGGTTTGTACCGCTTCGCGAACGTGACGTACCGAGGTGTGCAGATAGGCAAGGTCAAGTCGGTGGCGCTCACCGAGAACGGTGCCGAAGCGGTGCTGTCACTCAACACGTCGCCGAAGGTCCCTGCCGACCTCGAGGCGAACGTCCTCAGCGTGTCGGCCGTCGGCGAGCAGTACGTGGATCTGCGTCCACGCACCGATTCCGGGCCATACCTGGAGGATGGCTCGCGGATTTCGGTGTCCGACACCACGATTCCGCAGCAGGTCGGTCCCATGCTCGACCAACTCAGCACGCTGGTGGACAGCATCCCCGGCGACCGGATCTCCGACCTGCTCGACGAAACGTTCAAGGCGTTCAACGGCGCGGGGCCGGACTTCGGCTCGTTGCTCGACTCCGGTGCGACACTGTCCGAGCAACTGAACAGTGTTTCCGAAGAATCGCGCAGCCTCATCGATGACAGCGGGCCGCTGCTTGATTCCCAAGCCGAGACCGCCGATTCGATCCGCACGTGGGCACGCAGCTTGGAGGGCGTGAGCGCTCAACTCGTGCAGAACGATCCCCAGATCCGCGCGCTGCTGCAACGCGGGCCGGGTTTCGCGCAAGAGGTCTCCGGGCTACTGAACCAGATCAAGCCGACGCTTCCGGTGCTGCTGGCGAACCTCACCACGCTTGGCCAGATCCTTGTGACGTACAACCCGTCGCTAGAGCAACTCCTGGTCGTCTTCCCCAATGCCCTGTCCGCCCAGCAGTCTTTCGGTCTCGGCAAGAACAATCCCACCGGGCTGGCCCTCAGCGACTTCTCGCTCACCATCTCCGATCCGGTGCCGTGCACGGTGGGCTTCCTGCCGCCGTCGCAGTGGCGGTCACCCGCCGACACGACCGTCATCGACACGCCAGATGACCTGTACTGCAAGCTGCCTCAGGACTCCCCGATCGGGGTACGCGGCGCCCGTAACTATCCGTGCATGGCACACCCGGGCAAGCGCGCCCCGACCGTGGAACTGTGCAACGACCCCGAGGGCTTCAAGCCCACGGCGCTGCGCCAGCATTCGACAGGTCCATACCCCTTCGATCCGAACATCGTCGCGCAGGGTTTCGACGTCGATGACCGGATCGACTTCCAGGAGCGAATTTACGCACCCCTCGAGGGCACCCCTCTGCCTCCTGGCGCGGTGCCGTCAGGAACACCGCCCGGTGTTCCCAACCCGCTGTACGCCCCGATCGCACCGGCACCGGCGGCGCCGCCACTACCTCCGCCTCCTCCTTCGCCGTTGCCACTGCCTCCGCCGCCTCCGGGCAATTCGGTGAACGGTGTGCCCGTCCCCGCCGCCCCGGCAGGCGCCGTCGCACCGGCACCCGGCCCCGGCGCACCGCCGGCTACCGAGGTGCCACACGGCGGGGGAGTGCCGGCAGTGCCGAGTGCGGTCAACGGCAATGAATCCGACGGACCGTCCGTCGCGATGGTGCCCTACGACCCGAACACCGGGCAGTTCGTGACGCCCGACGGGCACGTGCAGACGCTGACAAATGTTGCCGCCGGTCATACTCCCAAATCGTGGAAAGACCTGCTGCCGACCTGATTTGCGCTAGGCCCTAGCCAATCTGCTCGAGCTTCATCGGCGTTTCGATCACGAGGGGCTGGTTCCTGCCGCATGAGCCGCTGGGGCTGTTCGTCCGCTGGCGGCCCACCAGGAAGTTCGTGATCTTCATGTTGCGTTCGCCAGGCAACGGGTCGAATCCCCAGAATTGAAACCGTTGCTCTCCCGGCGCGACGCCCCCGCCGGGGCAGGACTGCCATTCGGGGATGTTGCGGTCGACGACCCAGTAGACGTTCGGGTAGCCGTACCACAGCCGCGCGGTCCACCCCGCCGAACTCACTGCCGTCCCTTCGCATTCGACTGGGCTGACACAGCTCGAGGACAGCGTCCACGTCTCGTCGATCGTCGGCATGTCCTTGCGGACGTCGTTGACCAAGGCGAAGTCACCGTTCGCGTAGTAGCGGTAGGTGCCGTTGAGCTCGTTCCCGAAGTCCGATGCGTGCGCGACCGGTGTGGCGCTCACCGTCGCGGCGACGGCAACAGCTGCTGCTGCGACTGCGGCGATCTTGTGTCCTCGCATGGCTCTAAAGCCTATCTCGGCCGGTAGCGATCCTCTTCGAAAGCGAGAATTTGGTTCCCACTCATGTGAGAATGATGTGGTGCGATCCGCCATCGCAGTGCTTGCTGCAGCCCTGACCGCAGGTTCGATCATCGCGCCGCCCGCGGCGTCCGCAGGACCGACCCAATGCAATGAGCCCAGCTGTGTACCGGGCATCATGCCGGGTGTCGTGCTGGGGTCATATTGCAACAACACCAAGTACTACTCCTTCGGCGTGACCTCATGGGGCCGACTGGTTTTCTGCGGAACGCCGAGGCGCTACGAACCGCGCTGGTTTCGGTCGCCGGAGATGCGCGGAATCAAGGACTACATGAGCGATTGCGCCGGCTACGACGGTGAGGTCGCCCAGGCACCCGACGGCATGTTCCTCAGTTGCGTTACGCGCGAGGACGGATTCCCGAGATGGGAAAGCGGAGAACAACTCCGCCCCGCCCCCTGATCGCCTACCCGGCAGGCCTGAACTCGATGTTGATCTCCGTCAGCCCGCGCAGGATGAACGTAGGCTCGTAGACGTACCGCCTCGCGCCGATCGGCCCGTGCTTCTCCTCGCTGACGGTGATGTCGGCCAACCGGTCGAGAAGCCGCTCGATCGAGACCCTGCCTTCCACCCGTGCCAGGGGAGCGCCCGGGCACGAGTGAATGCCCCGGCTGAACGCAATGTGCTCGCGCACGTTCTTGCGCTCGAGGGAGAACTCGTGCGGGTTCTCGAAGCGCTGAGGATCACGGTTGGCGGCGCCGGGGCTGACCATGACCGTGGTTCCGGCGGGCACCGGGGTGTCGCCGAGTGTGGTTGTCTTGCGGGCCATCCGGAACACGCTCTTGACCGGGCTGTCCATCCGAAGGCACTCCTCGACGAACACCGGGATGAGGCTGCGGTCGTCGCGCAGCTGCTGCTGGATGTCGGGCCGGTCGCTGAGCACACGCATCGCCGCGCCGAGCAGCTTGGCGGTCGTCTCCTGCCCGGCGGCGAACAGGAACGTGGCAGTGCGAACGACGTCGACCACCTCGGGGATGGAGCCGTCGGGGTACTTCGCGGTCGCAATCGACGTCAACACGTCGTCGCGAGGCGACTCGCGACGCTCCTCGATGTACTGGGAGAACTTCTCGTCCGCCCACGCGAGCGGGTTCACGGCAATGACCTCGTGGTCGAGGCTGCCGATGTTGGTTCCCTCGCCCTGGGCGCCGAATGCCTGACGGAAATCTTCGTGGTCCTCCTCGGGCACGCCGAGGAGGTCGGCGACCACCAGCAGCGAGAACGGTTTGGCGTACGCGTTCAGGAATTCGCAGTGGCCCGCATCGATGAACTCGTCGATGTGGCGGTCGGCGAGCCGCCACATGAAGTCCTCGTTCTCCTTGAGGCGCTTGGGGGTCAGCAGCCGCGACAGGACGGAGCGTGCGTCCGTGTGATGCGGCGGATCCATCGTGACCATGTGCTCGTGCATGATGATCTCGGTGCGGTGCTCCTCGAGCTGCGCGCAGATGTCGTCACCCTCGGGCGTGAACGGCAGCGGCGTGAACGGTCCCATCACCGCGACACACGACGAGTAGTTCTCGGTGTCCTTGTAGACGGAGTTCGCCGCCTCCCAGCCGGTGACCGCGAGCACGCCGTTGTTGATCGGACAGCACACCGGATCCTTGGACCGGACGTGGTCGTAATACGGATGCGGGTCGGGCACCAACGACGGATCGGTGAAGTAGTCGACCGAGTCGAAATCTGTGGTCATCGTGTTGTGAGCCCTCCATCGTCGGCGCATGTCTGCGTCGTGGCTGTGACTGAATCGGCCGCCCGCGCGTGCCGGCTGGCCGAATATGCTGAGCACCTGCTTAGCATGGCGTTAAGGTCAGGGTCAAGGACACGCGGCCGGTCGGCACTACGATCGGCGTGTCGTACCAGACGACGTCGGGAAAGAGGACTGATGCCATGGCCGAGGCTGCTGGGGGGCTGCGAAGGATCGGGGCGCCGGAGGCGAAGAATCGCGGTGTATTGCTCGATGCAGCAGAGCAGTTGCTTCTCGAAGAGGGCTACGCCGCGGTGACGTCGCGCCGGGTCGCCGAGAAGGCCGGACTCAAACCCCAGCTGGTCCACTACTACTTCCGCACCATGGAGGATCTCTTCCTCGCGGTGTTCCGCCGGATGGCCGAAGCCGGGCTCAGTGTGCTGCAGACGGCGCTGAAGTCCCCGCAGCCGTTGTGGTCGCTGTGGAGGTTCAGCACGCAACCCGAGGCGACGAGGCTGACGATGGAATTCATGGGACTGGCCAATCACCGCAAAGCGCTGCGAGCCGAGATCGTCTACCACGCCGAACGGTTCCGCGCTGAACAGAACGCGGCGATCGCGGCAGCGCTCGACCGCTACGGCGTCCCCTCCGACGACGTTCCGCCAGTGGTGTGGACGGTGTTCGCGACGAGTGTGTCCCAGGGTCTGGTGATGGAACGCGCACTCGGCATGACCACCGGCCACGCCGAGACGTTCGCATACTGCGAGCAGTGGATTCGCCGACTGGAAGGCGAGCCGCTTACAGACGCTTGATCGTGAATCAGCTCTCACCAGTTGCGAATCGAGCAGAGCGCGCCCTTGGGTCCCTGATGGGTTTTGACGACGACTCCGTCTATCGCAAGCACGCAGTGGACGTTAGGAGTCAAGCCGGGTTCGCCCTGCGCGACGACCATCGCCCAGTCTTCGGGATTGGCTAGTTGCACATCGAGATTCCACTGCTGGTCGGGCCCGACATCGGCCTCGACCTTCGGGGTGTAGGCATACGGGTTGTGGCTGTAGTCGGCCCAGTTGGGCGGGTCGACGTCGCGGTAGAAGATCTTCAGGAAGGCGGGTCCCTCGGAGAACACCGTGTATTTGACGTTGTGCAGCGGGCCCTGGGCGTTGGCTGGCACGCTCGCCGCGGCGACGCCCGAGGCGGCCAGAACAGTTGCCGAAGCGAGCCGGAGCAACGCTTTAGGCGTCGAAACGCGGGTGTCCGCCGGAAACTTCATTCCCCGAATTTTAGAACCATGTTTTCGCACCGTGGGCCGAATCCTCGATCTGGCTCAGACCGAAAGGATGGTCGCCGACGCGGTACCGGGGGCTCCGTAGACCTGGGCCAACCCGACCTTCGGCTCGCCGGGGACCTGCCGGTCGCCGGCCTCGCCGCGAAGCTGGCGCACCAGCTCGTGGACCTGACGTAGACCCGAGGCGCCGATCGGTTCGCCGTTGGCGATCAACCCGCCGTCGGTGTTGATCGGAATGGTGCCGTGGATCTCGGTGGCGCCGTCGGCCAGCAGCTTCTCCTGTTCGCCGTCCGCGCACAGCCCGGTCTCGGCCATGTGGATCACCTCGGCGCCCGCGTCGGTGTCCTGCAGCTGGGCGATGTCGACGTCGTCGGGTCCGATCCCGGCCGCCTCGTAGGCCGCCTTGGCGGCGTACACCGTCGGCGACGGGTCCTCGTCGAGCGGCGCGGAGGTGGCGTGCACCTCGTAGGCGCCGTAGGTGCGGGTCCGGATCTCGCTGGCACGCACGAACACCGGCTTGTCGGTGAACTTGTGCGCGATGTCCCCGCGGCACATGATCACCGCGGCCGCCCCCTCGTCCGGAGCGCAGAACATGTACTGGGTGAGCGGGTAATTAAGCACCGCGGAGTTGAGGATCTCCTCGATCGAGATCTCCTTGCGGCGGAACGCGTTCGGGTTCAGCACACCATTGCGGAAGTTCTTGTTGGCCACCCGCGCCAGCGTCTCCTGGGAGATGCCGTGCTTGTGGATGTAGTGGTTGGCCTTGATGCCGAAGAACTTCGTGGTGACAAACTGGCCGTTCTCCGCGTACCACTGGGGGAGCGCGAGCTTGGCGGGATCGTCGGTGAACGCTCCGCGCGGATGCTTGTCCAGCCCGATGGCGATCCCGATGTCGTACTTGCCGAGGCGAATGGTGTCCGCCGTCTGCTGAATCGCCGATGCCGCCGTCGCGCACGCGTTGAACACGTTGGTGAACGTGATGCCGGTCAGCCCCACCAGCCGGGTGACAGCGTCGGGATTGGACACCTCGTAGCTGCCGCCGAACCCGAACTGGATGTCCTTCCATTCGACACCGGCATCGGTGAGCGCCAGTTGGATCGCTTCGGCGCCCATCTCCATGGCTGTTTTGTCGAACCGGCCGAACGGATGGAGTCCCACTCCGATGATGGCGACGTCATTCGTCATAGCGTTGGCTTCCTCTCTAGACCGGCTGGAAGGCGAAGGTGATGATCTCGTTGCCCTCGTCGTCGGTGGTGAACGGCACCATGGTCAGCTCGACCTCCATGCCGAATTCCAGCTTCTGCGGGTCGTTTTCGGTAAGCCGGCCTTCGACCCGAATCACATCATCGAGCTGTACCAGGCCGACGCCGAACGGCACGAAGTCCTTGCCCGCAGGACCCTTGTAGGGCGCGCCGGGGGGAAAGCCCTGGGTTGTCCAGGCCACCAGGGTGCCACGACGGGGCAGATGAACATCCGACATCTCGCCGCTGCTGCACCGCGGGCAGCGCTGCTGGATGGGAAACGTCGTCGCTCCGCACGCACCGCAGCGACTGCCGATCAGCTGCGGCTTCTCATCGGGCCAGGTGGAGATCTCGGGTGCGAGTGCTTTCTGGGTGGACACGGAGTGACCATAATCGGAAATGGCGTTCTCGTCTAGAGAGAACAATGTCCGCATCAGTCGTTGCCGCCGCTCGACATGACCCGGGAGACGTCGGCCTCGATCGCTGACACCTTCGCGAGATCCACGCCCCACGGTTGGTCCACCCCGACACACCGGTCGAGGTCCCACAGCACACATTGCTCACCCGGCTGCGCCACCATCGACCAGGCGATCACCGTCCTGCGCAGTTGTTCATCCGCCGAATCGGTGATGGTGCCAGCGGGTGCCCCGCCCTCGGGATGGTGATGGAGGAACCGGCCGTACGCCCTTTCGCAGAACGCGGCGTACCGGACGGTGCACAGGATCAGGCCGTGCCATGCCTCGTCCACGGCGTGAGATGGCATCCCGATGACCTGATCGTCGCGCAGAGCCGCGCCGCAACACCTCAACCATTGCCGCAGACCGGTGTCGATGAGCTCCCGAGGCTGCCACGGACACGTCTTGAACACGGCGGGCGGAAGTTCGAGTTCCGACGCCGCAACCAGCACGCGATCGACCGGATCGCCGCGCCAACGGGGCACGTCATCACCCTATGTGTGCCGATGGGGACTCGGTGTTCTTCTCGCATTCGTGGTGGCTGACGCAGACCCAACGCGTTAGCCTGCCCGTGTGGATGCCGACAAAGCGCAGATCGCCGACGTTCTGATCCGCTACGCCACCGGAATCGATTTCAAGGACTGGGCGCTGTTGCGCACCTGCTGGACAGAGGATGTCGACTGTGACTACGGCGAGGTCGGGCGGTATTCGGGTGTCGATGCCATCAGCGGATTGATGGAGCAGCTCCACAGCTCGATGGGGCCCACCTACCACCGGCTGTCCAATTTCACGATCACTGTCGACGGCGATCGCGCCACCGCCAGATCCTACGTCTTCGCGCATCTGCAGGCGGTTCCCGAGGACCCGGCCACTTGGGTTGAGGCCCTTGGCCATTACGACGACGAACTAGCCCGTACTCCCGACGGATGGCGCATCGCGCGGCGGTCCACGCACATCGCGCGGGTGCAGTCCGGCGTCACGGTGATCCCGCAGTCATGAGCATCCTGCCCGGACCGATCCGGCAGATCGGTTACATCGTCGAGGATCTCGATGCAGCGCTCGGCCCTTGGATCGACCTGGGCGTCGGCCCGTTCTTCGTCATGCGCGGTATTCCAATACGAGCGTCCTATCGCGGCGACCCGTGTGCGGTCACGATCTCGATGGCGTTGGCCAACAGCGGGGAGATGCAGCTCGAGCTGATCCAGCAGGAAGACGATACTCCGAGCATCTATACCGAGTTCCTGCGCGCCGCCGGTCCGGGATACCACCAACTGGCTTACTGGACTGAGGATTTCGACGCGACGATGGCATCAGTGCGCGATGCCGGCTGGCCGGTGGTGTGGCTCGGAGACGAGAACGTGGGAACACGGTTCGCCTACGTAGAGCCGCCGAACAGTCCCGCCACCGTCATCGAGATCATGGAGGACAACGAAATCACTTCCGGCATGGGCAAATTCGTCCGCGATGCCGCGGTCGACTGGGACGGTAGCGACCCGATCCGCGTTCTCGGCGGCTGAGGGTTAGCGCGAAATTGCATTCCAGCAGGCCTCCACTCGCACTTTCCCTGCTGGAATGCAATTTCGCGAAGGAACGCGCTACTTGTCGCGTTTCATCACCTTGTCGGCGGCTGACCAGTGTTCGTCTGAAACCCACAGGCGCGCAAAGGCTGCGACAGCCTCCGTGGTCGTCGCGCCCTTCATGACGCGCTTGATCTCTCCCGCCGGACGGCCGGCCATTGCGCGGGCGAGATCACGCCAGCCGCTGTCGAACGATGCCCGCGGGATGACGCGGTCCACCAGCCCCAACCGCTCGGCCTCCACCGCACCGATGATGGTGCCGCTGCCCGCCAGCAGCAGCGCCTGGCTGTAACCCACCAGCGCGACGAGACGTTCGGCTCCGCCCCACGCCGGCATGATCTCCAGCGCCACCTGGTTGAATCCGATCTTGATGTCGTCGGCGGCGACCCGGATGTCCGCAGACACCGCGAACTCGGCGCCCCCACCCAGTGCGTGCCCGTTCAATGCCGCGATCGTCGGCCCGGGAAAGCCGGCTATCCGGTCACAGATGGTCCGCATTCGGAAAGCCATCGCCGAGGCGTCGAGCTCGGTGCGTAACGCGCTGAGTTCCTTGAGGTCGCCGCCGGAGACAAAGGCGCGGTCACCGGCGCCGGTGATGACGAGCGCCCGTGCACCGTCGGCGCTGTCGAGCGCTTTCTCCAGTTGGTCCATCGTCTCCAGGGAAATGGCGTTGCGCGCATGCGGCCGGTCGATGGTGATGACCGCCAGGCCGCCGTCCAACTCGAGGTCGACCATCTAGCGTTCTCCATTCCCGGTATTGGCATTCTCTCTAGCGGAGAATAGCATCGGGCCCGACGCGGAGGTGCAGCCGAATACATGCGAGAAATCCCTGAGTACCTGACGAAACGCTACGTCGCCGAAGGTTGGTGGACACGGGAAACACTCGGGGACCTGGTGGCCGGCGGACTGGCGGCTAATCCTACGACTGCCTTTCATGTGCACTCCGCCGTGCGGCCGTACTCCGGCACCTTTGGCGACGTCGAGACCCAGGCCCGCAGGCTGGCGGCGGGACTTCGGTCGCGCGGCGTGGGCGCGGGTGACGTCGTCGCCATCCAATTGCCCAACTGGATGGAGGCCGCTGCGGCGTTCTGGGCCGCCACATTCCTGGGTGGGGTGGTCGTGCCGATCGTGCACTTCTACGGGCGCAAAGAACTCGGTCACATCATGACGACGGCACGGCCGAAGGTTTTCATCACCACCGCCGAGTTCGGCCGCATGACCTTTCAGGCCGACCTTTGCGCGGACGTGCCGATCGTCGGGCTGGTCGGCGACACGTTCGACGACCTTCTTGCGGACGACCCCATGCCGGGCACCATCGCGGCGGACCCCGCCAGCCCGGCGCTGATCGCCTTCACCTCGGGTACCACGAGCAATCCCAAGGGCGTCATCCACAGCCACCAGACCCTCGGTTTCGAAACGCGTCAGCTTCTCGAGAACTACCCGCCCGACCGCGGCAGGCAGTTGACGGCGACCCCGGTGGGGCACTTCATCGGGATGCTCGGCGCATTCCTGATCCCGGTGCTCGAAGGAGCGCCCATCGATCTTTGTGACGTCTGGGACCCGGCCCGGGTACTCGAACTCATCGAGCGCGACGGATTGTCGATCGGCGGCGGGCCGCCGTACTTCGTCACGAGCGTGCTCGACCATCCGGACTGCACGCCGGACCACGTGCGCCACTTCACGACGGTCGGGTTGGGCGGCTCGACGGTTCCGGCGGCAGTGACGCGGCGCCTGGCCGATCTCGGCATGTTCGTGTTCCGTTCCTACGGCAGTACCGAGCACCCGTCGATCACCGGGTCGCGCCGCAGCGCGCCGGAGAACAAGCGTCTGTTCACCGACGGCGACGTGCGGCCCGGCGTGGAGATCCGGCTCGGCCCCGACGGCGAGATCTTCAGCCGGGGTCCAGACCTGTGCCTCGGCTACACCGACGAGGCGCTGACCGCGAGCGCGTTCGACGCCGACGGCTGGTACCGCACCGGCGATGTCGGTGTCCTCGACGAGGACGGTTACCTCACGATCACCGATCGCAAGGCCGACGTGATCATCCGAGGTGGCGAGAACATCAGCGCGCTGGAGGTCGAGGAGGTCCTGCTGGGAATGCCGGCGGTCGCAGAGGCCGTGGTGGTGGCGGTGCCCGATGACCGTCTGGGTGAGCGCGCGGCCGCGGTGCTGCGGGTTCGCGACGATCAGGAGATGCCGACGCTTGACGAGGTGCGCGAGCACTTCAAGGCGCAGGGTGTCGCGGTCCAGAAGTGGCCCGAGGAGTTGCACCGGGTAGATGACTACCCGCGTACTGCGAGCGGCAAGGTGCAGAAGTTTCGCGTCCGGCAGTCATTGCAGGTCTGAGCAGCAGGCAACCCCACCGGTAACGTCATTACCGCTACGGCGAAAACCTTGTTACCATCGCGCTAGGAGAATAGGATTCTCGTCAGAGGATAAGGAGTCTTTCATGGGTCAGTTGTCACACCGGGTCGACATTCCGTTTCCGCTGTTCGACGCGGACAATCATCTGTACGAGCCGCCAGAGGCGATGACCAAGTACCTGCCCAAGGAGTACAAGGACGTCGTCCAGTACGTCGAGATCAACGGCCGTACCAAGATCGCGCTGAAGGGCCAGATCAGCAACTACATCCCGAACCCCACCTTCTCTGTGGTCGCCAAGCCGGGCGCCTGGGAGGAGTACTTCAAGTTCGGAAACCCCGACGGCAAGAGCAAGCGCGAACTCTTCGGTGAGCCGATGCGCGCCATTCCGGCGTTCTTCGAGCCCGAGCCGCGGCTGGAGAAGATGAACGAGCTGGGTCTCGACCGCTCGCTGATGTTCCCGACGCTGGCCAGCCTGATCGAGGAGCGTCTCTCCGACGATCCGCTGGCCATCCACGTCATCATCCACGCGCTCAACGAGTGGCTGCACGAGGTGTGGGGCTTCAACTACAAGAACCGCATCTTCACCACCCCGGTGATCACCCTGCCCATCGTCGAGAAGGCGATCGAGGAGTTGGACTGGGCGGTCAAGCGCGGTGCCCGCGCGATCCTCATCCGCCCCGCGCCGGTGCCCGGGTTCCGCGGCCCGCGGTCGTTCGCGCTGCCTGAGTTCGACCCGTTCTGGCAGAAGTGCGTCGAGTACGACGTCTTCGTCGGCATGCACTCCAGCGACAGCGGTTACTCCCGCTACACCTCGGAGTGGGACGGCGCCGCGCAGGAGATGCTGCCGTTCCAGACCAACGCGATGTCGATCCTCAACGAGTGGCGGCCGATTCAGGATGCGGTGGCTTCCTGGGTGATTCACGGTGCACTGTTCCGGTTCCCGAAGTTGAAGGTGGGCATCGTCGAGGCCGGGTCGAAGTGGATGTTCCCGCTTCTGGACTCGATGGCCGAGGTGTACAAGAAGGCGCCCGAGGCGTTCCCGGGTAACCCAATGGAGGAGATCAAGAACCGCATCTTCGTCAGCCCGTTCTATGAGGAGGGCATCGACGATCTGATCAACCTGATCGGCGTCGACCAGGTGCTCTACGGCTCGGACTGGCCGCACCCCGAAGGTCTGGCAGAGCCGACTCACTACGTGACCGCGCTCGAGCACCTCTCCATGGAGGACCAGGCGAAGATCATGGGCGGCAACCTCGGTCGCCTCGTCACCGTGTGACGGGTAGAAAAACCTTCCAGACCATCCCCGAGATGGTCTTGAGCGCAGCGGACCGCTTCGGCGATGCAGAAGCGGTTGTCGACGGTCCGCTGCGGCTCACCTTTTCGGAGGTTGTCGATCGGATACGTTGTGCGGCAGGAGCCTTCGCGGACTTCGGTATCGAGAAGGGCGATCGGGTAGCAATCTGGGCGCCAAACTCCGCGGAATGGATGATCGCCGCGTTCGGAATCATGACCGCGGGTGCGGTTCTGGTCCCGGTGAACACGCGGTTCAAGGCTGACGAGGCCGGCGACATCATCGTCCGCAGTGGGGCCAAGGCCGTTATGGTCCAACAGGGCTTCCTGGGCCAGGATTATGTCGCGCCCGCCGGGGTGCCGGTCATCGACCTGAAGTCCGGCTTCCTGGCCTCTGGTTCACCTCTGCATCGTCAGGTCAGCGGAGACGACATCTCCGACATCATCTTCACATCGGGCACGACCGGCAGGCCCAAGGGCGCCAGGATGAATCATCTGCAGACGCTAAGAGCCTACGAGGAGTGGGCCACGCTGGCGGACCTCCGTGAAGGTGACCGCTACCTGATGATCAACCCGTACTTCCACACCTTCGGGTTGAAGGCCGGTTTGGTCGCGTCGTTCCTGCGCGGCGCGACAATGGTGCCGCTTGCGGTGTTCGACATCGATCGCGTGGTGGAACTCGTTGCGGCCGAACACATCACGATGCTGCCCGGTCCGCCGACGCTGTACCACTCGCTACTCACGGTCGCTGACAAGACCAAGCTCGTTACGCTGCGGGCCGCGGTTACGGGCGCCGCAGACATCCCGGTCGAACTCATCAGGCGCATTCGCGACGACCTGCCCTTCGAATCGCTGATGACGGGCTACGGGCTCACCGAGGCGGGCAACGTCACGTTGTCGCGGCCCGGTGATTCTCCCGAGGACGTCGCGACCACGGCGGGCCTGCCGTGCGAGGACGTCGAGGTGCGGATCGCCGATGACGGCGAAGTGTTGGTGCGTGGCTACAACGTCATGCAGGGGTACCTCGATGACCCCGACGCCACCGCCGAGGCGATCGATCGCGACGGGTGGCTGCACACCGGCGATCTGGGCGCCCTCGACGCCGCGGGACGGCTGCGGATCGTCGGCCGCAAGAAGGACATGTTCATCGTCGGCGGATTCAACGCCTATCCCGCCGAGATCGAGGGCTTTCTGCTCGAGCATCCGGTGATCGCGCAGGCCGCGGTTATCGGCGTGCCAGACGAGCGGATGGGTCAGGTGGGCAAGGCGTTCATCGTCTTGAAGGCCGACGCAGCAGCGATGAGCAGCGACGACGTCATCGAGTGGAGCCGCGGACGAATGGCGGGTTTCAAGGTGCCCCGGTATGTAGAGTTCCTCGACAAGCTGCCGTTGAACGCCACCGGCAAGGTGGTGAAGGACGACTTGAAGAAGCTGCACAGCTGAGCGCGTGCACAGCGCGTAAATAGCATTTCCGCAGGAAGGGCGGCATTGGTCCGCCCTTTATGTGGAGGGTATCGTCGCGGCGATACGCAATAAAAGAAAATGGCATTCTCGTGAGTAGTGAGACATACGGACAAGGAGGTCGCTGTGCCGTCATTCAGGCGCCGCGCGTCGGCGACCGACACTGATCAGCGCCCCGAGGAACCGCCGCAGGAGGCGAACGGCGCGACCGACAATGCGCTGACACTGGCCGAGGAGGCCGAAGCCGAGGCGGCCGAGGCCGAAGCCGCTGCGGCCGCGGCGCGCGCGAAGGCAAAGGCGATCCGGTTGCGCCGTGAGGCGCAGGAAGCCGAGGCCAGAGCCAAAGCGCAGGCGGAGGCGGAGAACCAGGCCGACGACGAGGTCACGGCGGATGAACCGGTTGAGACCCAGGCCGTCGTCGAGGGCGCTGGCGTTGACTACGACCAGGAGGCCGCTCCGAAGAGACGCCGCTGGGGGCTCATCGTCAAGGTGGTGGCGATGACACTCGCGGTCCTCTGCACCGCCGCATTGATAACCGCCAGTGTGCTCATGGTGAACGAGCACCGGAAGGCAACCGAGAATCGACAGCTCAATGCAGAGTTCTCCGCCGCTGGGCGACAGGGAGTCGTGACACTGATGTCGCTGGACTTCAACACCGCCGAAGACAACGTTCAGCGCATCATCGAGAACACCACCGGCCAGTTCAAAGCGGACTTCGAAGACCAGGCTGCGGATTTCGTCAAGGTCGCTCAGGATTCGAAAGTCATCACGGACGTGACCGTCACCGCCGCCGCCGTCGAGTCGATGACCCCGAATCAGGCGGTCGTGCTGGTTGCAGCCACCTCCCGCGTGACCAATTCCTCAGGCGCCAAACAAGAGCCGCGCGCATGGCGATTGCAGGTCAGTCTGGAACGAGTGGACGGCGGACAGATCAAGATGGCGAAAGTCGAGTTCGTACCGTGAGCGCCGACGAGAACACCACAGTGCCGGCGGAGGACCCGACCGCCGAGGAAAGTAGCCAAGCCGTCGAGATCACTGAGTCCGGCGAATCGACAGAAGATTCCAGCGACGGCAGCGCCGAGGCCTCCGCCCAGAAGAAATCCGATGAGAAGCCCGCACGCGGCGGCGACCGGGGCATCGTCCGCCGCAATATCGGGGCCATCCTCGTCGCGGTCGCACTGGTTGCCTCCGCCGGCGTTGCGGGGTGGCTGTACTTCTATCAGTACCGGGTAGATCAGCAGACCAACGCGGACGCAACGAACGTCGCTCTGGAAGCCGCGAAGAATGGCACCGTGGCGTTGTTGTCGTATTCGCCGGAGTCTCTAGACAAGGACTTCGCCGCCGCCAAGTCGAATCTGACCGGCGACTTTCTGTCGTATTACACGCAATTCACCGAGCAGATTGTCACTCCTGCGGCCAAGGAAAAGCAGGTCAAGACGGCCGCATCGGTAGTGCGGGCGGCGGTGTCAGATATGCATCCCGACTCCGCCACAGTGTTGGTGTTCGTAAACCAGGTCACCACCAGCAAGGAGAATCCGGACGGCTCGTTCGCAGCGAGCAGCGTCAAGGTCGGACTGAAGAAGATCGATGGCCGCTGGTTGATCAACACCTTCGACCCGGTCTAGCGGCGCCCAAAAGTGGAGCTTTCTGCCGTTGTGCCGCTGCCGGTTTCGGTCGTCGACAACCCGGCGGCAGCGTTCCTATCGGTGGGGACCGAGCCGCCGTTGGCCCGACTCGTGCGATCGATGCTCGGCACGGTGGAAGAACCGAGTCGGACTGTCATCGCCACTGCCGCATCCCTTGTCGGTGACGTGCGCAGCGCTCTTGCCTCCGAAGATCTGTCAGCGGTGCATGTCGAGCCGGTAGGTGGGTCGGCTCGCAGGGCCGACTGTCTCGGTGTGGCGCTGGAATACCTTCGGCGCGCGTCGTTCTCGACGAGCCACGTGCTCGTCCACGATATCGCCAGCCCGTTGGCGCCTGCCGACCTTGCCGCCCGTGTGGTCGAAGCCATGCGCGGTGGTGGCACAGTCGTGATGCCGGCACTGGCGGTGACCGACAGCGTCAAGACCATCGACAGACACGGGTCGATCACCGCCACCGTCGATCGCTCGGTGTTGCGCGCCGTCCAATATCCTCGCGGTTTCACCGTCGACGCGTTGGCCGGACTGCTCGAACGGGGCGCGTCCGAGGACTTCGACGAGATCGCCGTGGCCAACGATGCCGCGGTGCCCGTCACCTTCGTCGAAGGCGATCCCGATGCGTTCCGTGCCGAACTGCCCGAGGACGCGGAGTTCGTCGAGGCGATCCTTGCGAGCAGGCCTAGCGGCGCGTGAGAAGGCGTTCGGCGACCGCGATGTCCGCAGCGTAGGTCACCTTGAGGTTGCGCTGTTCGCCGCGGAACGTGCGGACCTCGACATCGGAGAATGCTTCGACACACGACGATGTGTCGGTGCCCTCGAACCCTTCGCGGTCGGCCGCGCGGTATGCCTGCAACAGCGTCGCGGCGCGAAACGCCTGGGGGGTCTGGACGCGCACCAATGCTGCCGAGCCGGCCATCAATTCGACGTCATGGCCGCTGGTGCGAATCACATCCGCGACCGGTATCGCGGGGATGGCGCCACCGAATTCGCGGGCGACCGACAGTGCGGTGACGAACATGTCGGGCCCGGCAACCGGCCGGGCGGCGTCGTGGATGATGACGACGTCGACGGCCCCGGAGTCGATGTCGGTTGCCAGATACCGCAGCACATTGGACTCCGACGCGTGCCTGGTGTCGCCGCCCTCGACGAACTCGACTGTGGCCGTTGGTACTTCCTGCTGCAGCGTATCCCTGGCCAACTCGTACTCTCCGCGCCGGAACACCAGCACGGTACGAGCGATCTCGGGCACTCGTGCCAGGGTGTCGATTGACCACGCCACCATGGAGCGGCCGGCGATCCGCAGGTAGGCCTTGTTGCCGTCGGCGCCGACCCGGGTTCCCAGACCGGCTGCCAAGACGACGGCGACGGCGTCGGGGCCAGTCCTTGCGCTCATGTTGACATCTTGTCACCGCGGGCCGCCCCGCCGCGGTGCGCTGTTAGCCCGGTCAGTTCGCGAGGTCGAAAGCGTGGCGCACCTTCGTCGGTCTGATGCGGACGACGAGCTCGCCGGGCACCCCGTTGCGACGCCCGTACTCCTCTGCCCGGTCCGCGCCCATGTACCGGCCACCGGTGCGGGTGGCGATGTCGAGTAGTTCCCGAGGATCCTCGCGGATCTGCGCGATGCCTTGGATCTGGACAAAGGAATACGGCGGATGCGGGTCGTCGACGCACATCACGACCCGCGGATCACGAGCGATGGCTCGACCTTTCGCGGTGTCCTTGCCGGTGTTGAAGGCCAGCTCGCCCTCGTCCACGACAAACCAGACCGGCGCCACCAGCGGTCGACCGTCGGAGGCCAGGTACCCCAACATGCCCGTGCGGGTCCCCTCGGAGAGGAACGCGGTGACGTCGTCGGAAAGTTGATCCACCCGCTCCACGGTAGGACGCACCCGCCCCGCCGTCGACCGTCAGTCTTCTGCATGCCGGTCGTGGTCCCACCGCTCCAGGCGCGCCTGCAGGCTGTACAGGCCGACCGCGGCGAGCGGAACGCAGACCGAGATGCCCATCACCCAGAACGCGTTCATGATGTCCTCGATTCGGCGGCGCACCGGTCGGCGATCATCTGCAGCGCCGTCTTGCGCTTGAGGTGGTAGTTGTCGCGATCGCTGATGACCCACTGCTCGAACCACCGGTCGAGGAGGTCGCCCGCGCGAAGCAGCTGAAGCAAGTCGGCCATCAGCTGTGCGTCGGCGTTGCCGTCGAGCAGCTGTTCGATGAGATCGGCCGAGCGGTGGAAGTCGACGTAGACGCCTGGAGAGAGCTGCAGGTATTGCGGATCCACCGTCAGCAGGGGCCCGGCGCCGGCGGGCCTGAGGCGCCACATCGCCGATCGCAGGCTCGCGACGGCCCGGGGAATATGGACGTTTGGCCAGAGCTTGGCGCACACCCAGAGGCGGTGCACAGGTTTGCGCTTCATCGCGACGAGCGCGACGAGCCGTTGAGAGGCGGGCGGCAGGGTGAGGTGCCGATCGCCGTGGTACACCGCGAAGTCGCCGAGCAGGCTCACTGAGAACTGGTCCACGTTTCGATCGTGGATCCCGGAACCCGCGATGGCGTGAGTAGTGCGCTACTCCATACCTCACCGATGTCGTGCGGTGCCTCGCCAGGGGATGCGGTGAAATGTAGCCATGAGCGACGAGCAGCAACCGATCACGATCCAGCACCGGTTCCGACGGATGGCGGGTCGGGATCCCGACGAAATGCATCGGGCCGCTACGCCGCTCGAGCTGCTGTTCGACCTGACGTTCGTCATCGCGTTCGGCATCGCCGCCAACGAGTTCGCTCACATGCTGGTCGAGAACCACGTCGGCGCGGGTCTGCTGGGGTTCGTGCTCGCCACGTTCTCGGTGTGCTGGGCTTGGATCAACTTCAGCTGGTTCGCCTCTGCCTACGACACCGACGACTGGGTGTACCGGCTGATGACGATGCTGCAGATGGTCGGCGTCATCGTCATGGCGCTCGGCTTCCCGCCGATGTTCGCCTCGATCGAACACGCTGAGTACGTGGACAGCCGGGTGATGGTGGCCGGGTACGTGATCATGCGAATCGCGTTGGTAGGGCAGTGGTTACGCGCGGCCAAGCAGGACCCGGCACGGCGTTCCGCCTGCCTCACGTACGCGCTGTGGGTCACCGTGGCGCAGTTCGGCTGGATCGCCGGTGCGCTGGTGCACAAGTCGATCCCGGTGACGTTCGCCTTGGTGGCGGTGCTGATCGGAGTGGAAACGCTGGGGCCGATCATCGCCGAATACCGTGCCGGGGGCACCCCATGGCACGCCCATCACATCGCCGAACGCTACGGCCTGCTGGCGATCATCGCGCTCGGCGAGGGTGTAGTCGGGACGGTGGCGTCGCTGTCGGCCGTGGTCGGCGCGCAGGGCTGGTCGTACGACGCCGCGTTCGTGGTGGTGGCCGGTATCGGGCTGACGTTCGGAATGTGGTGGTCGTACTTCGTGGTGCCACAGGCGGAGTTGTTGCGTGCCCATCGCGAGAGGTCGTTCTGGTTCGGCTACCTGCCGATCGTGATGTACGGCGCCATCGTGGCAACGGGCGCGGGTCTGCACGCCGCCGCGTATTACATCGAGCATCACTCCAAGTTGAGCTCCATGCAGACGGTCTTGGCCGTGGCGCTGCCGGTCGGCTTGTATGTCATTTCCATCTACGCGCTCTATTTTGTGATCGTCCGGAAGATCGCGGTGTTCCACGTCGTGCTCCTGGTGCTCACCGCGGCCGTGCTTGGCGTCGCCGTGTGGTTCGCCGCGGCGGGCTTTTCGATGGCCAACTGCCTTCTGGTCGTCACGCTGGCGCCGCTGGTAACGGTGATCGGCTATGAAATCGCCGGCCACCGGCACGCCGCGGCGGACATCGCCAAGGCGCTGGAAGGCGACCGTTAGCGGGGCTGCGCGGGGTGCGGCTCGAACCCCTCGATCAGCATCCGTTCGTTCTCCGCCCGCATCACGGCGCGCGCCTTGCGGCGCGTGATGAGGATGCCCACCACCGCCAGCGCCCAGATGGCGTACTGAACCGTCCACGCCACCCGAAACGACTCGAACGAGATGTCGCCGACCGCGTCGAGGATGACGCCCATGAACTGCATGACCAACAGCGACGCGATGAAACCGCCCATGTTGACCATGCCCGACGCGGTGCCGAGCGTGGCCCGCGGATTGAAGGTTCGGGCGAAGTCGAACCCGACCATCGATCCGGGGCCGCCGACCGAAATGACCACCACGAGCACTACCAGAAGCCATAGCGGCGCCCGGCCGGGCAGCGCCAACACCACGGACCAGATGACGGCGTTGCTGGCGATGATGCAGAGCACCAGCCGCGACCTGCGATTCGGATGACGTCCGGTGAAGATGCCGACCAGAATGCCGGCGGAGATCGCGGCGACCACCGACAGAGTCAGTAGGGTTCCTGCGATGGTTGCCGAAAGACCCTGAGCAACAGTCAGATACGGCACACCCCACATCAGCGCAAACACCGTCACCGAGAACTGCGTGCCCATATGCGTGAAGAAGCCCAACCGGGTCCCCGGTCGCAGCCACACCGTTTTCACGCTGACCAGTACTTCGCGCAGCGACGTGGCTTCGGCTTCCACGATGTGGCCCCCGGGAGTGTCCTCGACCAGCAGCAGGGTGAGCACGATCGACAGCACTCCCAGCGCGGCCACCGAGACATAGGCGGTGGTCCAGCCCGAGCCGGCGAGCAGGGCGAAGAACGGGATGGCGGACAGCACCTGGCCGAGCTGGCCGCAGATCCCGGTCAGCTGCGTGACCAGCGGCACCTGGCGGGGGCTGAACCAATGCGGAACCAGGCGCAGCACCGAGATGAAGGTGAACGCGTCACCCAGTCCGACGACCGCACGCGCACCGATGGCGACCGGCAGGGATTCGGTGAACGCCAACGCCAGCTGGCCCGACGCCATCAGTGTGGCACCCGCAACGATCAGCGTTTTGGAACCGAACCGATCGAGCAGCAGCCCGGCCGGAACCTGCGCGCCGGCGTAGACGACGACCTGCAGCACCACAAACGCCGACAAGACGGTGGGGCTCGCTGTGAATCGGTCGGCCGCGTCCAGGCCGGAAACCCCGAGCGTGGTGCGGTCGAGGACGGCGACGATATAGGCGAAGAGTCCGGTGGTCCACACGATCCAGGGACGCACGCCGAAACCTCGCTACCGCCGATTTGTCTTAATGTCTGCCAAATTCATCCTCCCGCAACGACCGCTCAGGAAGCCAATCCGTCAGCGGTGAAATCACTCACCCGATCGGCCAGCCTCGGCTGGCAAAGTTGGCTGCAAAGTTGCATTCAAATATAGTGAAAAATTACCACAGAGGTAAATTTGCTGATGACAGCCTATCAATGGATTAGCTGAAGTCTCATTCCGTTGTTAGGTAATCATTCGCTAAATCTGCATGTTCGCGCTAGAGTGGAGCGATGAACCGTCGCGGTCCACGGCTACTTCGCGCCCCGATGTTGATCGGGGTGCGTTTCGATGGCTGAGTACCGTCTCGAAGAACTCGCCCGGATATCCGGCGTCAGTGCCCGCAATATCCGCGCCTACCGTGAACGCGGGCTGCTCGACGCGCCCCGCCGCGTAGGCCGTTCGGCGTTTTACGACGACTACCACCTCTCGCAGTTGCGCACCATCAACCAGCTGCTTCGCCGCGGCTTCAACTCGGCCCACATCGCCGAGTTCTTTGCGAGCATGCGTCAAGGCGCCGACCTGGCCGACATCCTGGGTATCCAGCGCGCGCTGTTGGGGCCCACGCCGAACGACGTATCCGACGGTGCATCCGACGCGGGCGACCAGCGGCCCTCCGACGATGGACCGATCCCGGGACCCCGTGCCGTCCGCATCGATCCGGACGGTGAGGCTGCGCGAAAGTTGATCGAACTCGGCTTCGCCGAGGCGCGCGCCGACAGCGTCGTCGTCGTCGACCCGTCGATCGCCGAGATTCTGGGCCGCACTTCCGATCAGCTGCTCTACGTCCGCGCGCTGCTGCGAATCTACGAGTCGTCCCGGGACGCCGCCGACGGCCTGGTCAGTGGCTTCGTCCGGGCCCTTGGCGATTCCGTCGAGGCGAAGTTCGGGAAGGACCATCGGCCCAAGCCGCGCGAGGTGGACGACCTGGGGCAGATGGCCAGGGACTACCGCGAGCTATGGGGTCACGTCTTGTCGATTCGCATGGAGGAGTCACTGCGGCGGCAGCTGGCGACGGCGGCGTCGGGCCATCCAGCCGGCGGCTTGCTGAGTGAGCTCCTGCGCCGGTGCGCCGTCGCTACACCCGGCTGACGGCGGGATCTCCGCCGAAGCGCTGCGCCAGCCACACCGGGATTATTGCGACAATGGTCAGCGCGGCGGCGACGACGTTGATCACGGGTGCCTGGTTGGGGCGGAAGAGGTTTCCGAAAATCCAGATCGGGAGTGTCTGCACCGTCGGGCCTGCCGTGAACGTCGTGACGACGATCTCGTCGAAGGACAGGGCGAACGCGAGCACCGCACCCGCGACCACCGAACCCCGCATCATCGGGAAGGTCACGTAGCGGAAGGTCTGCCACGACGACGCGCCGAGGTCGGCCGAGGCGTCTTCCAGGCTGCTTCCCATCCGGCGCAGCCGCGCCTGAGTGTTGTTGAAGACGATCACGATGCAGAACGTCGCGTGCCCGATGATGACGGTGGCCATGCCCAGAGACACGCCGAGTGCGGATGTGAACGTCGCATTCAGCGCAATACCGGTGACGATCCCCGGCAGCGTGATCGGTAGCACCACAAGCAGACTCACCACATGCTTGCCGAAGAAGTCGTAACGCTGCACTGCGACCGCTGCCATCGTGCCCAGCACCAGCGCGATGACCGTTGCGCCGAGACCGACGACAACCGAGTTCACGAGGGACTGCCACATGCCGTGGCTGTTCCAGGCGTCCGACCACCAGTGCAGCGTGAATCCCGTCGGGGGAAAAGCAAAGGTGCGGGAGGTGTTGAACGCGTTGATCACTACCAGGAGCAGTGGTGCATAGAGGAATAGCAGCACGAGCAGCGTCCAACCCCGGACGAGGCGGCGGGCGGTGTTCGACAGCATCAGATGTTCTCCAGTGCGCCCGTGCGCCGCATCGCCAAGAGGTAGGCCACGATCGCCAGCAGCGGGATGATCGACAACGCGGCGGCCAGTGGCTGGTTGTTGGCGGTGACGAGTTGGCCATAGATGATGTTGCCGAGCAATTGAGTCTTGCCGCCCACGATCGTCACCGCGATGTAGTCACCGAGCGACAGCGAAAAGGTGAAGATCGAGCCCGCGGCGATACCGGGGAACACCAACGGCGCCATCACCATTCGGAGGGTGGACATATCGGAGGCACCGAGGTCGGCGCTCGCGTCGAGCAGCGAGTCCGGGACGCGGGAGCACGCCACGAACACCGGGAGGACCATGTAGGGCAGCCAAAGATAGGTCAGTGTGACGATGGTGGCAGCCAGGCCGTACCCGGGTGTGTAGTCGGTCGCCCAGACCAGTGGGCCTTCGGGGGATAGAAGCATGCGCCACGCGTACGCCTTGACCAGATAACTGGCCCACAGCGGGGTCGTCACTGCGACCACGAGCGCGAGCCGTACCCGCGGTGACGCGACCTTGGCCATGTAGAACGCCAGCGGCACGGCGAGCACGGCGCAGATCACGGTGACGGCCAGCGCCACCGATACGGTGCGCACCGCCGCTGTACGGAAAAGCTCGTCGGTCGCCACCCGCGCGATGTTGTCGAAGGTGAACGAGTGCACCACCGCGCCGGTGAAGGCATCTGTGCTCCAGAAGGCCGAAACCAGAAGCACGGCAAGGGATCCGAGATAGGCGATCACCAGCCAGGCCAAGGGTGGCACGAGCAGGAAGCCGAGGCTGATCCGCCGTCGGTGAGACGGCCGCAGCGGCGCAACTTGTCTGTTCTTCGCGCGAGCGCTCATCACCGCGCAACATCACCCCTTGATCTGCTGCCACTTGTCGACCCACTCGTTGTAGGCCGTGCAGTTTTCCCCGCTGCCGTCCACGCAGTTCTTCTGCGGCGTGGTCCAGTAATGGATCTTGGCGGCGAAGTCCTCGTCGGTGGCGTGGTAGATGTCGCAGAAGTCCGGTTCGACGGTGTACTTGCACGCTTCGGTATTGGCCGGTGCCTCACCGAAGAACTCGGCGACCTGGGCATTGACCTCGGGGGAGGAGATCCAATTCATCCACTTGTACATGCAATTGGGATGCGCGGCCTTCGACGAGATCATCCAGGTGTCCGACCACCCCGTTGAACCCTCTTTGGGCAGAACGGTGTTGACCTGCACCCTGTTCTCCGCGCCGATCGTGTTCGCGATGACCTGCCATGTCGTACCGATGACCGACGTGCCGGATTCGAACGCCTGCACCTCCTTGGTGTAGTCCGACCAGTACTCGCCGATGTTCTCCCGCTGCTTCTTGAGCAATTCGGTTGCCGCGTCGAGCTGTTCGGGCGTCAGCGAGTACGGATCCTTGATACCGAGTTCCGGCTTCGACTTGGACAGGTACAGCGCCGCGTCGGCAATGTAGATCGGGGAGTCGTACGCGGTGACCCTGCCCTTGTACTTGTCCGCGTCGTCGAATACCGCCGCCCATGAGTTCGGGGCATCACGTACGACCTCGATGTTGTACATCAGCAGATTGGCGCCCCAGCCGTGCGGGATCCCATACATCTTGCCGTCCACCGAATTCCACGGTTTGTCCTTGAGGAACGACGAAATGGAGGCGTAGTTCGGTACGAGATCGGTGTTCACCGGGGCGACATCGCCGGCGTAGATCAACCGCAACGTCGCGTCGCCGGACGCGGACACGCCGTCGTACTGGCCGCTGCGCATCAGCTGCACCATCTCGTCGGAGGTGTTGCCGAGCTTCACGTTGACCTGGCAACCGGTCTGTCGCTCAAACGGCGTCACCCAGTCGGCGGTGCTGTCGTTCGAACCGTCCTCGGCGTAGCCCGCCCATGCGATCAGGTTGAGTTCGCCCTCGCCGTCGCCGACGGCCCCCATGGGCTCCAGCTTCGGCGGCGGCTCGTCTCTGCCGGGTTGGTCGGAGCACCCGGTGATGCCGGCCAGCACGAGGGCGGCGCACGCGGCGAGCACAAGACTGACTTGTGTCCTGGACGGCATTCGCTACTCCTCGCTCGTCAGGGTGTGTACAGCTTTTTCTGGCCAGGCCAACGTGATTGGACTGCCGTGGTGTAGGTCGGGCGGTAGCCAGGTGCTGGCGGTGAGGACCGTGGCGGCGAGTTCGACGCCCACCGGCGTGTGCGCGGTGATCCTGGTGGTGGGACCCGCGTAGATCAGCTCGGACACCGTGGCCGCGACCGTGCGCACGCCGGGCACCGAGTCGGTGTCGGCCGCGAAGACGCCGATACGCTCGGGCCGTACCACGAACGTTCCGCGACGTCCGACGAGTGCTTCAGCGACGGCGCCGACGAGCACGTTCGAAGTGCCGACGAAATCGGCCACGAATCTGTTGACCGGGTTCTCGTAGACCTCGCGCGACGGACCGACCTGCTCGATGCGCCCGTGATTGAACACCGCGAGCCGATCGCAGAGGCTCAGCGCCTCGTCCTGGTCGTGAGTGACGATGACGAACGTGATGCCGACTTCGCGCTGGATCTCCTTGAGTTCGATCTGCATCTGCTCGCGCAGCTTGAGGTCCAGCGCCCCGAGCGGCTCGTCGAGCAGCAGTACCCGTGGCCGTCCGACCAGTGCGCGTGCGAGCGCGACGCGCTGACGCTGCCCGCCCGACAACTGCTGCGGGCGTCGGGACGCATGCTCCGTGAGCCGGACCAAGTCGAGTTCGTCGCTAGTACGACGTCTGCGCTCGGCCTTGGGGACCCCGCGCACCTTCAGGCCGTACTCGACGTTCTGCGCGACGGTCATGTGCGGGAACAGTGCGTACTCCTGGAACACGGTGTTGACGTCGCGGTGTCGCGCGCCAACGGCGGTGACGTCGGTGCCGCCAAGCCTGATCGTCCCGGCGGTGGGCTGCTCGAATCCCGCGATCATGCGCAGGACGGTTGTCTTTCCGGATCCGGACGGGCCGAGGATCGCGAACAGTTCGCCGTCCGCGACTGCGAGGTCGGCGCTCTCGACGGCCACGACGCCGCCGCCGAACTCCTTTCGGACGCCGATCAGCTCTACCTGCGGGTCTCGCACGCCACCGGGGACATTCACAGCAGATCCAGCGCTGATCGTGTCCGAGGGCATGGTCAATCGTAGGAATCGGAATGGTCGCGCCGCAGTTCATCGCGGATTTCACACCTGCTCGTGTTCGCTCGGCTACCTCGCCGTGACAGTAAATCTTGATGCAGGTGTGACCAGTGGCGCTGTCGTGAAAAGTGATGTTGCTGTCGTACTCTGTGGCACGTGTCAATTTCCCGGCGCGACGTGCTGAAAGGTGCCGCCGCGTTGCCCGCCGCGCTTGCCGTCGGCGCCGGCCTGCAAACGCTGGTGTCCGCGGCTGCTCCCGTCACGGCTTCGGCGGCGCCGTTGGGCGTCCTGCTCGACTATGCAGCAGGGGTGATCAGCGCCAGAGACATCCGGGCGTCGGGCGCGTTGGGCGCCATTCGGTACGTCTCCGACCGCAGGCCGGGGGGTGCCTGGATGCTGGGTAAGCCGATCCAGATCGCCGAGGCGCGTGACCTCTATCAAAATGGTCTGAAGATCGTGTCCTGCTACCAGTACGGCAAGCAGGACACCGCCGACTGGCTCGGCGGACAGAACGCCGGTGTCGCGCACGCCAAGCGGGGATGGGAGTTGCACGTCGCCGCCGGTGGTTCCTACGGAGCGCCGATCTACACGTCGATCGACGACGATCCGTCGTACGAGCAGTACAAGCAGCAGGTCGCGCCGTATCTGCGGGGCTGGGAGGCGGTGCTGGGGCATCAGCGCACCGGCGTCTACGCCAACTCCAAGACCATCGAGTGGGCCGCCCAGGATGGGCTGGGCGCGTGGTACTGGCAGCACAACTGGGGGTCGCCCGGCAAGATCGCCCATCCGGCGGCCCATCTGCACCAGGTGGAGATCGACAAGCGCTCCGTCGGAGGCGTTGGGGTCGACATCAACCACATACTCAAGCCGCAATACGGACAGTGGGATTAGAAACCTTACCGGTCAGTAAGTAGAGTCAGCAAACTGTCTGTGATGGCCGGGCTCGCTGACAAGACAAATCATGTCCAGTTGTCGACTCTGCGCGCCGCAATGCCGCAGGTGGACGCCGCCAAAAAATTTAGATAACGATTCGATAACAATACCGCCTTGATCAGCGCTGTTGCACCTACTCGACCGTAACCACCTGCCAACAGGACGTTTGTCCCGGATAGCTGAGGCCGGTTCGAAGGCGCGCGTTATCTCGCAGACGGTTACCCGTGCGTAGAACTCGCTAGTAACCATTTCGGGCGCGAAAATGGTGTCGTCTCTTATGACACTCTTAGTACGGCTGGGATGTCCGCTGGACCGGATGAACAAGTCGGGATTCGACGCCGAATCGCATGGTCCCCGCAGGGGAGCGCGGGCCAGTCAGCTTCTAGCGACGCCACAGCCACCACAGACGACGAGCGATAAGCGCAGATAGCACCGAGGGAGAATTCAAGACGTGACGATCAACGAGCAGCACCGGGTGCCCGCAGAGTCAACCACCGAGCGCCCGGGAGCCCGCCCCTCCGCGCATGCGCTCGTCGATCGGTTGAACGCCGGTGAGCCCTACGCCGTCGCGTTCGGTGGGCAGGGCGCCGCGTGGCTGGAGAACCTCGAAGAACTGGTCAGCTCGGCTGGCATCGAGTCCGAGCTCAGTGAAGTGGTGGGCGAGGCCGAGCTGCTGCTGCAGCCCGTCGCTCGCGAGCTGGTGGTCGTGCGACCGATCGGCTTCGAGCCGATGCAGTGGGTGCGGGCCCTGGCCGCCGAGGAGTCGCTGCCCGCCACCAAACAACTTGTCACCGCGGCGATCTCGGGCCCCGGCATCCTGCTTGCCCAAATGGCCGCCATCCGCGCGCTCACCAGGCAGGGCCTGGATCTGTACAACACCCCGCCGGTCGCCATGGCGGGCCACTCGCAGGGCATCATGGCCTGCGAATCGCTGCGGGCCAAAGGCACCAAGGACGCCGAGCTCCTGGCGCTGCTGCAACTGATCGGCGCCGCCGGTTCCTTGATGTCCCGACGACGGGGCATGGTCGGTCGCGGCAACAAGACGCCGATGGTGTCGGTGACCAACGTCGACCCGGAACGCATGCGCGAGCTGCTCGAGGAATTCAGTACGGATGTCCGCACCGTGCTTCCGCCGGTGCTGTCGATTCGCAACGGCAGGCGCTCCGTGGTCATCACCGGGACGCCGGAGCAACTGGGCCGATTCGAGCTCTACTGCAGCAAGATCACCGAACGGGAAGAGGCCGAGCGCAAGAACAAGCTCCGCGGCGGAGCGGTGTTCGCACCCGAATTCCACGGAGTGCAGGTCGAGGTCGGTTTCCATACCCCGCGGCTGGCCGACGGCGTCGCGGTCGTCGAGGGCTGGGCCGAGAGGTGCGGCATCGACGCCGCGATGGCGCATGAGATGACCGAGGCGATCTTCGTCCGTCCCATCGACTGGGTGGCCGAGATCGAGCGGCTGCACGAGTCGGGTGCCAACTGGATCGTCGACCTGGGCCCGGCCGATACCGTGACTCGCCTGACCGCCCCCGTCATCCGGGGTCTGGGCGTCGGAATCGTTCCCGCTGCCACCCGCGCCGGTCAGCGCAACCTGTTCACCGTCGGCGCCGAGCCCGAGGTGCTGCCCCCGTGGTCCAGCTTCGCGCCGACCACGGTCAAACTGCCCGACGGCTCCGTGAAGCTGTCCACCAAGTTCACCCGCCTGACCGGACGCTCGCCGATCCTGCTGGCGGGTATGACGCCCACGACCGTCGACGCCAAGATCGTCGCCGCGGCCGCCAACGCCGGCCACTGGGCCGAGCTGGCCGGTGGCGGTCAGGTCACCGAGGAGATCTTCTCCGACCGCATCGCCGAGCTCACCAACCTGCTCGAGCCGGGCCGCGCCGTGCAGTTCAACACGCTGTTCCTGGATCCCTACCTGTGGAAGCTTCAGGTCGGCGGCAAGCGGTTGGTGCAGAGGGCCCGTCAGTCCGGTGCTCCCATCGACGGCGTTGTGGTCAGCGCGGGCATTCCCGATCTCGAGGAAGCGGTCGAGCTGATCGACGAGCTGAACACCGTGGGCCTCAGCCACGTCGTGTTCAAGCCGGGCACGGTCGGCCAGATCAAGTCCGTCATCAACATCGCCGCCGAGGTCCCCGGTAAAGACGTCATCGTCCACATCGAGGGCGGACGCGCAGGTGGTCATCACTCGTGGGAGGACCTCGACGACCTGCTGCTGGCGACCTACGCGGATCTGCGCAAGCTGTCCAACATCACCATCTGCGTCGGCGGCGGCATCGGCACGCCCGAACGGGCGGCCGAGTACCTGTCGGGCGCATGGGCCAAGGCCTACGGCTTCCCCGAAATGCCGGTCGACGGAATTCTCGTCGGCACCGCGGCCATGGCGACCCTGGAGGCCACCACCTCGCCGGCCGTCAAGCAGATGCTGGTCGAGACGACCGGCACCGATCACTGGATCAGTGCCGGAAAAGCCAACGGCGGCATGGCTTCCAGCCGTAGCCAGCTGGGCGCGGACATTCACGAGATCGACAACGCCGCCTCTCGATGTGGCAGGTTGCTCGACGAGGTCGCCGGCGACGCGGATGCCGTGGCGGCCCGTCGTGACGAGCTGATCGCGGCGATGGCCAACACGGCCAAGCCCTACTTCGGCGACGTGAGCGGCATGACCTACCTGCAGTGGCTGAACCGTTACGTCGAGCTGGCGATCGGCGACGGCGACAGCACCGCCGACACCGCAACGCCGGGCAGCCCGTGGATCGCCGACACATGGCGGGACCGGTTCGCCGACATGCTCAAACGAGCCGAGGCGCGACTTCATCCGCAGGACTCCGGCCCGATCGAGACGCTCTTCGCGGACACTGCCGAAGGCCAAGCGCTGCTTGAGGATCCGCAGACCGCGATCGATCAGCTGCTGCAGCGCTACCCGGATGCCGGGACCCTGAAGCTGCACCCCGCCGACGTGCCGTTCTTCATCACGCTGTGCAAGACGCCGGGCAAGCCCGTCAACTTCGTGCCGGTCATCGACAAGGACGTACGCCGCTGGTGGCGCAGCGACTCGTTGTGGCAGGCCCACGACGCGCGCTACACCGCCGACGAGGTGTGCATCATCCCCGGCACACAGGCGGTCGCCGGGATCACGCGGGTCGACGAGCCGGTCGGCGAACTGCTGGACCGCTTCGAGCAGGCGTCGATCGACGCGCTGGTCGCCTCGGGCGCCGAGCCGACACCGGTGGTGTCTCGCCGCCAGGCCCGCGAGGACGTCACCGGTGCCCTCGCTGTCGTACTCGATTCGCCCGACGTGCTGTGGGCAGGCCGTACCGCCATCAATCCGGTGCACCGCATCGGCGCACCGGATGAGTGGCAGGCCAACGAAAATCGCAGTGCCACACACCCGTCCACCGGCGCACGGCTCGAACTGAACGCCGACGGCGTGGTCACCCTGAGTGTCCCGCTGAGCGACATCTGGATCGACATCCGCTTCACTCTCCCGTCCTGCACCGTCAACGGCGGCATGCCGGTCGTGACCGTCGAGGACGCCTCGAAGGCGATGCGTTCGGTCCTCGCGATCGCCGCGGGTGTCGACGGCCCCGACGCGCTGCCACCGGTGCACGACAACACCGCGTCGGTCACCGTCGAATGGGATCCGGAGGAGGTCGCCGACCACACCGGCGTCACCGCGACCTTCGGGGCGCCGTTGGCGCCCGGTCTCACGCTGGTGCCGGACGCACTTGTAGGCCATTGCTGGCCCGCAGTTTTCGCGGCCATCGGTGCCGCCGTCACCGACGACGGGATCCCCGTAATCGAGGGTCTGCTGAGCCTGGTGCACCTGGACCATGCCGCCCACCTGCTCGCGCCGATGCCGAAGTCGACGGCCCAATTGACGGTCACCGCAACAAGTTCGGCCGCCTTCGACACCGAGTACGGACGCGTTGTCCCAGTGACCGTCGACGTCACCGACGCCGACGGCACCACCCTGGCGAAACTCGAAGAGCGGTTTGCGATCCGCGGCCGCACGGGCGCCGTCGAACTCAGCGACCCGCCGCGCGCCGGCGGTGCGATCACCGACAACGCGACCGAGACGCCGCGTCGCCGCCGTCGTGACGTCACCGTCGCTGCGCCGACCGACATGCGTGCCTTCGCGGTGGTGTCCGGTGACCACAACCCGATCCACACCGACCGTGCGGCCGCGCTGCTGGCCGGCCTGAAATCGCCCATCGTGCACGGCATGTGGCTGTCGGCCGCTGCGCAGCACGTGGTGGCCGCCACCGACGGCAAGGCCGCCCCGCCGGCCCGTGTGGTCGGCTGGACGTCGCGATTCCTCGGCATGGTGCTGCCCGGCGACGACATCGACTTCCGCGTCGACCGTGTCGGAATCGACCGTGGCGCAGAGATCGTCGAGGTCGCCGCGCGCGTCAACAACGAGCTCGTGATGTCGGCCACGGCGCAACTGGCCGCCCCGAAGACGGTCTATGCGTTCCCCGGCCAAGGCATCCAGCACAAAGGTATGGGCATGGAGGTTCGCTCCCGGTCCAAGGCCGCGCGCAAGGTGTGGGACACCGCCGACAAGTTCACCCGCGAGACCCTGGGCTTCTCGGTGCTGCACGTGGTGCGGGACAACCCGACCAGCCTGATCGCCAGCGGTGTGCATTACCACCATCCCGACGGCGTGCTGTTCCTGACGCAGTTCACCCAGGTCGCGATGGCGACTGTGGCGGCCGCTCAGGTCGCCGAGATGCGGGAACAGGGCGCGTTCGTCGAGGGTGCGCTGGCTTGCGGCCACTCCGTCGGCGAGTACACCGCCCTGGCCTGTGTCAGCGGTGTCTACGAGCTGGACGCACTGCTGGAGGTGGTGTTCCACCGCGGCAGCAAGATGCACGACATCGTTCCGCGCGACCACCTGGGCCGGTCCAACTACCGGCTGGCTGCCATCCGGCCGTCGCAGATCGATCTCGACGACGACGACGTCCCCGGCTTCATCGAAGAGATCTCCGAGCGCACCGGTGAATTCCTGCAGATCGTGAACTTCAACCTGCGTGGCTCGCAGTACGCCATCGCCGGTACGGTCCGCGGCCTGGAGGTGCTGGAGGAGGAAGTCGAGAAGCGTCGCGAGATCAGCGGCGGCAAGCGGTCATTCATTCTGGTGCCCGGTATCGACGTGCCGTTCCACTCCTCGGTGCTGCGGGTCGGCGTCGCCGACTTCCGTCGCTCGCTCGAGCGCGTCATGCCGCGCGGCGCGGATCCCGACCTGATCGTCGGCAAGTACATCCCGAACCTGGTGCCGCGGCCGTTCACGCTCGACAAGGATTTCATTCAGGAGATCCGCGATCTGGTGCCCGCCGAGCCGCTCGACGAGATCCTGGCCGACTACGACACCTGGCGGAACGAGAAGCCGAGCGAGCTGATGCGCAAGGTCGTGATCGAGCTGCTGGCATGGCAATTCGCCAGCCCGGTGCGCTGGATCGAGACGCAGGACCTGCTCTTCATCGAGGAGGCCGCGGGCGGTCTGGGTATCGAGCGGTTCGTAGAGATCGGTGTGAAATCCGCGCCGACCGTCGCGGGGCTCGCGACCAACACGCTCAAGCTCCCGGAGTACTCACACAACACGACCGAGGTGCTGAACTCGGAGCGCGACGCCGCGGTGCTGTTCGCCACGGACACCGACCCCGAGCCGGAGCTCGATGCGGACGACGGTGCCGACGCGGCGCCCGCGCCCGTGGAGTCCGCGCCGCCGGTCGAGGCCGCCCCCGCCGCCGCACCCGCGGCGCCGTCGGGTGGACCGCGCCCGGAGGATCTGGTCTACGACGCGGCCGACGCCACCACGGCGCTGATCGCGTTGTCGGCGAAGATGCGCATCGATCAGATCGAGCCGCTGGACTCCATCGAGTCGATCACCGACGGTGCGTCGTCGCGGCGCAACCAGCTGCTGGTCGACCTCGGCTCGGAGTTGAATCTCGGTGCCATCGACGGTGCCGCAGACGCCGACCTGGCCGGGCTGAAGGGTCAGGTCACCAAGCTGGCTCGTACGTACAAGCCTTACGGCCCAGTGCTTTCCGACGCCATCAACGACCAGCTTCGTACGGTCCTCGGGCCGTCCGGCAAGCGGCCCGCTTACATCGCCGAGCGGGTCAAGAAGACCTGGGAACTCGGTGACGGCTGGGTCAAGCACGTCACGGTCGAGGTGGCGCTGGGCACCCGCGAGGGTTCCAGCGTGCGCGGTGGTGAGTTGGGCGGCCTGCACGCGGGCGCGCTTGCGGACGCGGCTTCCGTCGACAAAGTCATCGACGCCGCGGTGTCGGCGGTGGGTGCACGGCACGGTGTGGCCGTCACGCTGCCCGCTGCAGCCGGCGGCGGTGGCGGTGTCGTGGACTCGGCGGCACTCGGAGAGTTCGCCCAACAGGTGACCGGACCCAACGGTGTACTCGCTTCGGCGGCCCGTCTGATCCTGGGTCAGCTCGGCCTGGACACCCCGGTCAGCGCGCCGGAAGCGACGGATGCGGAGCTCATCGATCTGGTAACTGCCGAATTGGGTTCGGACTGGCCACGTTTGGTCGCCCCGACGTTCGACAGCCGCAAGGCAGTGGTGTTCGACGACCGCTGGGCCAGCGCACGTGAGGATCTGGCCAGGTTCTGGTTGCTGGACGAGGGCGAGATCGACGCCGACTGGCAGCGTCTTTCCGAGCGGTTCGAAGGCGCCGGCCACATCGTCGGCACCCAGGCCACCTGGTGGCAGGGCAAGGCGCTGGCGGCGGGCCGAAACATTCACGCGTCGCTGTACGGCCGCGCGGCCGCAGGCGCGGAGAACCCGGGCAAGGGGAGCTACACCGACGAGATCGCGGTGGTGACCGGCGCATCGAAGGGCTCCATCGCGGCATCCGTGGTGGCCCAACTCCTCGACGGCGGGGCGACGGTCATCGCGACCACGTCCAAGCTCGACGACACCCGGCTGGCGTTCTACCGCGATCTGTACCGGAACAACGCCAGGTTCGAAGCCAAGTTGTGGGTCGTGCCCGCCAACATGGCGTCCTACAGCGACATCGACGCGCTCGTCGAGTGGGTCGGTACGGAACAGAGTGAAAGCCTTGGGCCGAAGTCCATTCACCTCAAGGATGCGCTGACACCAACGCTTCTGTTCCCGTTCGCGGCGCCGCGAGTGGCGGGCGACCTGTCGGATGCGGGATCGCGCGCCGAGATGGAGATGAAGGTCTTGCTGTGGGCCGTTCAGCGGCTGATCGGCGGGCTGTCGCACGTCGGCGCGGAACGTGACATCGCGGCGCGGTTGCACGTAGTGCTGCCGGGCTCTCCCAACCGCGGGATGTTCGGCGGTGATGGTGCCTACGGCGAATCCAAGTCCGCGCTCGACGCGTTGGTGACCCGGTGGAAGGCCGAATCGTCGTGGGCGCAGCGGGTTTCGCTGGCGCATGCGTTGATCGGCTGGACCAAGGGCACGGGACTGATGGGTCACAACGACGCCATCGTCGACGCCGTGGAAGAAGCCGGAGTGACGACCTATACCACCGACGAGATGGCGAAGATGTTGCTCGATCTGTGCGACATCGAGTCGAAGGTGGCCGCTGCGCGCGAGCCGTTGCAGGCGGACCTGACCGGCGGATTGGCCGAGGTCGAACTGGACCTGGCCGAGTTGGCCGCCAACGCGCGCGACGAGCAGGCGGCCGGCGGAGCCGAGAGCGACGACGCCGACGGCAACGATGCCGGCACGATCCGCGCGCTGCCGTCCCCGCCGCGTGGCTACCGGGCTGCGCCGCCGCCGGAATGGGACGACCTCGACGTCGACCCCGCCGATCTGGTGGTGATCGTCGGCGGCGCCGAGCTCGGACCCTACGGTTCGTCACGCACCCGCCTCGAGATGGAGGTCGACAACGAGCTGTCGGCGGCCGGCGTGCTGGAGCTCGCGTGGACCACCGGCCTGGTCAAGTGGGAGGACGATCCCACCCCGGGTTGGTACGACGTCCAGACCGGCGATTTGGTCGACGAGGGCGAGCTGGTGGAGCGTTATCACGACGCGGTCATCGAGCGGGTCGGCATCCGCGAGTTCGTCGACGACGGCGCGATCGATCCGGATCACGCTTCACCGATCATGGTTTCGGTCTTCCTCGACAAGGACTTCTCGTTCATCGTGTCGTCGGAGGCCGAGGCTCGGCCGTTCGTGGAATTCGATCCGGAGCACACGGTCATCGCGCCGGTGCCGGACAGCAGTGACTGGCAGGTGACCCGCAAGGCGGGCACCGAGATTCGGGTGCCGCGCAAGACGAAGCTGTCCCGTACGGTCGGCGCGCAGATCCCGACGGGCTTCGATCCGATGGTGTACGGCGTCCCCGCGGACATGGTGTCGTCGATCGACCGGTTGGCGCTGTGGAACCTCGTCACCACCGTCGATGCCTTCCTGTCCGCGGGTTTCTCCCCTACCGAGCTGATGCGCTGGGTCCACCCCAGCCTGGTGGCCAGCACGCAGGGCACCGGCATGGGTGGCATGACGTCGATGCAGACCATGTACCACGGCAACTTGCTCGGCCGGAACAAGCCCAACGACATTTTGCAGGAGGTTCTGCCGAATGTCATTGCCGGACATGTGGTTCAGTCCTACATCGGCAGTTACGGCTCGATGATCCACCCGGTCGGCGCGTGCGCCACCGCGGCGATCTCCGTCGAAGAAGGTGTAGACAAGATCCGTCTCGGTAAGGCCGAGTTCGTGGTGGCTGGCGGTTACGACGACCTGACGCTGGAGGCCATCATCGGATTCGGTGACATGTCGGCCACAGCCGACACCGAGATGATGCGGGCCAAGGGCATCAGCGACTCGAAGTTCTCGCGCGCCAACGACCGTCGCCGACTCGGATTCGTCGAGGGACAGGGCGGCGGGACGATCCTGCTCGCCCGCGGTGACCTCGCGCTGAAGATGGGTCTGCCGGTGTTGTCCGTCGTGGCCTACGTGTCGTCGTTCGGCGACGGTGTGCACACGTCGATCCCCGCGCCGGGGCTCGGTGCGCTGGCAGCCGGTCGTGGCGGCAAGGGATCGCAGTTGGCACGTTCGCTGGCGAAGCTGGGTGTGGGTGCCGACGACATCGCAGTGGTGTCCAAGCACGACACCTCGACGCTGGCCAACGATCCGAACGAAACCGAGTTGCACGAGCGTCTTGCGGATTCGATGGGCCGGTCGGCCGGTGCGCCACTTTTCGTGGTGTCACAGAAGAGCCTGACCGGGCACTCGAAGGGTGGTGCCGCGGCGTTCCAGATGATGGGGTTGTGCCAGATCCTGCGCGACGGCGTCATTCCGCCGAACCGCAGCCTGGACTGCGTCGACGAAGAAATGTCCGGAGCCGGACACCTCGTCTGGCTGCGCGACAGCCTCAAGTTCGGCGACAGGTTCCCGTTGAAGGCCGGTCTGATCACCAGCCTCGGCTTCGGACACGTGTCCGGACTGGTGGCGCTGGTGCACCCGCAGGCGTTCATCGCGGCGCTGAGTCCCGATCAGCGTGAGGACTACAAGCGCAGGGCTGATGCACGTGTGCTGGCCGGACAGCTGCGGCTGGCGTCGGCGATCGCGGGTGGCCGGCCGCTGTACGAGAAGCCGGCCGACCGGCGATTCGGTGGAGACGTCGCGGAGAAGCGGCAGGAAGCAGCAATGCTTCTGGACGAGTCTTCGCGCCTCGGTGAGGACGATGTGTACCTGCTCTCGGGGCAGTGAGATAGGTTCTTGCGCATGGCGGTTGTCGGTGTGGGGATCGATCTCGTCTCCATTCCCGACTTCGCCGGACAGGTCGACCAGCCGGGAACGGTGTTCGCGGAGACGTTCACGCCCGGCGAGCGGCGTGACGCCGCCGACAAGAGCTCGTCGGCGGCGCGCCACCTAGCGGCGCGCTGGGCCGCCAAGGAGGCGGTGATCAAGGCGTGGTCGGGGTCGCGGTTCGCCAAGCGGCCGATGCTGCCGGAGGGCATTCATCGCGACATCGAGGTCGTCACCGACATGTGGGGTCGACCCAAGGTGCGGCTCAGCGGCGCCATCGGCGAACACCTGAAGGACGTGATCATTCACGTGTCGATGACCCACGAGGGCGATACTGCGGCGGCGGTCGTGATCCTCGAGGAGCGCGACTAACAGCTTGCGCCGAAATTGCGTTCCAGCAGGAAAAGTGCGAGTAGAAGCCTGCTGGAATTCAATTTCGCGGTTAGCGTCGAATTCATGAGCGATCTCATGCAGCGGGTGCGCGACGTGTTGCCGTCGGTGCGCCGCGACCTGGAAGGCCTCGTGCGTATTCAGTCGGTGTGGGCCGATCCGGCCCGCCGTGGCGAAGTGCAGCGCAGCGCCGATGCAGTGGTAAAGCTGTTGTCGGAGGCGGGCTTCAAGGATGTACAGATCGTCAGCGAGGGCGGCGCCCCCGCCGTCATCGCCAGGCATCCGGCGCCACCGGGCGCGCCCACCGTGTTGCTCTACGCCCACCACGACGTTCAGCCCGAGGGTGACCACACGCAGTGGAACTCACCACCGTTCGAGCCCACCGAGCGCGACGGACGCCTCTACGGACGCGGAACGGCCGACGACAAGGCCGGCATCGCAACGCATCTGGCGGCTTTCCGGGCCCACCGTGGCAACCCGCCCGTCGGCGTCACGGTGTTCGTCGAGGGGGAGGAGGAATCGGGCTCGCCATCGCTGTCCCGACTGCTGGCCGCACACCGTGAGACGCTGGCGTCCGACGTGATCGTCATCGCCGACTCCGACAACTGGAGCACCGACGTGCCCTCGTTGACGGTGTCGCTACGGGGTCTGGCGGACTGCGTGGTCGAGGTCGCGACGTTGGATCACGGCCTGCACTCGGGGTTGTGGGGCGGCGTCGCCCCCGATGCGTTGACGGTGCTGGTGCGGCTGCTGGCCAGCCTGCACGACGATGAGGGCAACGTGGCCGTCGCGGGATTACACGAAGCTGCCGCTGCCGACGTCGATTACCCGCCGGAGCGGGTTCGCGCCGAGACGGGCCTGCTGGACGGGGTCCGCGAAATCGGTTCCGGGTCGGTCCCGCAACGACTTTGGGCCAAGCCGGCGATCACGGTGATCGGTATCGACACCACGCCGATCGACAAGGCGTCGAACACGTTGATTCCGCGGGCGCGGGCGAAGGTCAGCATGCGCGTCGCGCCGGGTGGCGACGCGGAGAAGCACCTTGCGGCCCTGACCCGTCACTTGGAGCAGAGCGCGCCATGGGGGGCGCAGGTGACCGTCACCCCCGGCGACGTCGGCCAGCCGTACACCATCGACGCCACCGGAGCCGTCTACGACGTGGCCCGCGCGGCGTTCCGGCAGGCATGGGGCGCCGAGCCCGTCGACACGGGTATCGGTGGGTCCATTCCGTTCATCGCCGCGTTCGCCGAGGCGTTCCCGTCGGCCAAGATCCTGGTCACCGGCGTCGAAGACCCTGCGACACAGGCGCACAGCGTCAACGAGAGTCTGCACCTCGGAGTGCTGGAGCGTGCTGCCACCGCCGAGGCGCTGCTGCTGGCGAACCTGGGCTCAGACGGAAAGGTCGCGACGTAGCTTGGCCACGTGACCTGTGGCGCGGACGTTGTACTGCGCCTCGGCGATCTTGCCCTTCTCGTCGACCACGAACGTCGAACGAATAACGCCCTGAACAGTTTTGCCGTACATCATCTTCTCGCCGTAGGCGCCCCACGCCGTGAGGACCGCGCGGTCGGGGTCGGACAGCAGCGGAAACGTCAGCTTCTCCTTGTCGCGGAACTTGGCCAGCTTCTCGGGCTTGTCTGGGGAGACGCCGATCACGTCGAGTCCGGCTCCGTTGAGTTCGCCGAGGCTGTCCCGGAAGTCGCACGCCTGCTTGGTGCAGCCCGGTGTGGAGGCGGCGGGGTAGAAGTACACGATGACCTTGCGGCCCTTGTAGTCGGAGAGCTTGACGGTCTTGCCGTCGGCGTCAGGCAGGCTGAACGCGGGGGCTTTGTCGCCCACCTCGAGTCGCGGAGTCTGTGACACGTGAGCGGATCCCCTCTCATGGACCGGTGCACTTCGATTGATGCGAGCTGATCTAGGGTAGTTCCGCAAGGCACCGGAGTTGGAGCAGGGCTTGACGCGTATGGGAGATGGATGTGGCGGACCGCGACCCCGACACCATCAAGCAGGAGATCGACCTGGCTCGCGACCAGCTGGCGCTGACGGTCGACTCGCTGGCTGAGCGTGCCAACCCGCGTCGGCTGGCCGACGACCTCAAGGCCGGGCTGGTGCAGTTCGTCAAGAAGCCGCCGGTGGCCATCTCGCTGGCAGGCGTGGGAACTGTGGTGATCGTGCTCGTCGTGCGCCGTATCAGGCGCTGAGGCTGCTCAGTTCAGCGTCGGCGGCCGGAGCGGAACAGGTCTGAGAACCACGAGCTCGGCGGATTGGCGACACGGCCGATACGGCTGCAGTTGTACACCGCGACCGGACCCTGTCCAGTTACGTCGTCGTCGCCGTGCGCGCCATGCGCACCAGCTGCGAACGCTGCGCCAATCTGCGCCATCAGCTAATTCCCTGTCCTTTGGTTCCCGCTGTCAACAACGGGCCGGTGCCCTCGTCGTCAGCTAACGCGGACTCTAACATCATTGCCACTCTTTTGGCAGCTTAAACCAGGGGAGTTTGTGGAAAGAGTTACCTCCGCAACGATCATCTGCCCTGCGCAAGCCCGAGGATCACTGGGTTTCTGTAATTTCCAGCACACATGTCGCGGGCAAGCCCGGAAGCGTGCTGGATATTTACGCAAACGAAAGCCGCAACCGTCTGAATGTGGTAGGTGAACGGTGCCCGCGATCCGCGGCGCGGCGGCGAAATGTTGGGTGGGCCGGCGACGGCCTGGACCGTAACCAAAATGGGGCGATGCGGGAGCACGCCTGCGGAACCTTGCCGCCTATGGGACATTGGAGTGTTGACGGCGCCAGCCGCCGATTACCCACCGAGTGACTCCATCATGGTGGGTCAGTGAGGGGGGCGGCATGGAGGCTCAGACTTTTCCACTTAGGTTGCTTGCCGAGAGCGGCGAATTCAACGACACCGACTATGCCCGTGGGATGGCGCGGTTGGTGCAAGCGGTCCAGGAGCTGTCGCTGGCACGAAGCCTGCCGGAGGTGCAGCGCATTGTCCGTACCGCTGCTCGCGAACTCACCGGTTGCGACGGCGCAAGTTTCGTGTTGCGCGACGATGACAAGTGCTACTACGCCGACGAGGATGCGATCGCCCCGCTGTGGAAGGGCAGCCGTTTTCCCCTGGAGGCCTGTGTCAGCGGCTGGGCGATGCTCAACCGCGAGTCGGCGGTCATTCCGGATATCTATAGCGATGACCGCGTACCCCACGAGGCGTACCGGCCCACATTCGTGAAGAGCCTGGTGATGGTTCCCATCCGCAAGCTCGACCCGATCGGGGCGATCGGCAACTACTGGGCGCGTGCGCGACACCCCTCCGGGCAGGAGGTCTCCCTACTGCAGGCCCTAGCCGATGCGACTTCGATCGCCATGGAAAACGTGCAGGTCTACTCCGAACTGGAACAACGGGTACGCGACCGAACAGTCGCCCTGGAGCAAGCCAACGAAGAGATCCGTCACAGCACCGGCCTCCTCACGGCGGGACTGGACAGCGCATCCGACTATGTCTCGTCGATCCTGCCGGGTGACCTGGAAGGACCTGTGCGAGTGTCCTCGCGCTACCTGCCGTCCCAGCAGCTTGGCGGGGACAGCTTCGACTACCGCTGGATTGACGACGATCACCTGATCGCCTACCTGATTGACGTCTCCGGGCACGGAATCGGCCCCGCACTGTTGTCGGTGTCGGTGCACAATCTGTTGCGCTCGGGCTCCCTGCCCACGAGCACACTGCTGGCCCCTGATCAGGTGCTGGCCGAACTCAACCAGCTGTTCGAGATGGACAAGCACGACGGGAACTACCTGACGATGTGGTTCGGGGTATACGAGGTGTCCTCGCGCACGCTTCGCTACGCCAGCGCGGGTGCCCCCCCGGCCATTGCCGTCGGTCCCGATGCCACCAGCACCCAATTGTCCACCGGTGGAAAACCTCTCGGGATGTTCGATGATGCCCGCTACACCTCGCGCAGCTACGCGGTGCCGCCGGGCTGCCGCATCCTTCTCTACAGCGACGGCGCCTACGAGGATGCCTGCGTCGACGGCCGCCCAATGTCCCTGAGGGATTTCAAAGACCTGTTCACCCGGCTGCACGAATCGTCGCTCGACGTCCTTGTCGAAACACTGCGGGGTCTCACGCCGTCGGGCACCTTCACCGACGACTGTTCACTCGTCCGACTGGAATGCTGACAACGTCGGCGCTTGCGGCGCCAGGCCGCGACAGGGATTTACTGGTGCGCCGTCAGGGTTTCGAACCCCGGACCCGCTGATTAAGAGTCAGCTGCTCTACCAACTGAGCTAACGGCGCTGCGTGTGAGACGATAACAGGCCGCGCGGCGCGCGCGAAATCGTTACTCGCCCGCCGCTGGAGAGCGACGCTGTCGTCGCGCCTCGGGTCATCGGTGCCCTTAGACTATTCCCAGAGATTCTTCTATTCGTGAGGTGGAGCAAACAATGTGGCAGGTCAGATCCGTGGCCGGTCCGCGTCGCAATCGTCGATGGCTGACCGTCATCGCGCTCATTCCCGCGCTCGTGCTTGGGCTGTCGGCGTGCAGTGGCAGTTCCGCGCCGCCGCAGCCTCAGGTGATCGCCGACAAGGGCACACCGTTCGGCGACCTGCTGCTTCCCAAGCTGGCGACGACGGTCAAGGACGGGGACGTAGGGGTGAGCGCCGCGTCGCCGGTGACCGTCGGGGCGGAAGACGGCGTGCTCGGCGCGGTCTCCATGGTCAATGAAGACGGCGAGCCCGTGCAGGGCAAGCTGAGCAAGGACGGCCTCCAGTGGGCTACCACCGAGCCACTCGGTTACAACAAGCGCTACACGCTGACCGCTGAGGCGCTCGGCCTGGGCGGTGCCACCTCTCGGCAGATGACATTCGAGACGCACTCGCCGGAGAACCTCACGATGGCCTATGTGGTGCCCAGCGAGGGCGAGGTCGTCGGCATCGGTCAGCCGGTCGCCGTTCAGTTCGACGAGAACATTCCGAACCGCCTGGCTGCCCAGCAGGCCATCAAGATCACGACCACGCCGCCCGTCGAAGGCGCCTTCTATTGGCTGAACAATCGCGAAGTACGTTGGCGGCCCGCGAATTACTGGAAGCCGGGCACCAAAGTCGAGGTGGCGGTCAACACCTACGGCGTCGACCTGGGCGACGGCCTGTTCGGTCAGGAGAACATCACCACGCACTTCTCCATCGGCGACGAGGTGATCACCCGCATCGACGACAGCACCAAGACGATGACGGTGACGCGCAACGGCGAGGTCATCAAGACCATGCCCGTCTCGATGGGCAAGAACAGCACGCCGACCAACAACGGCACCTACATCGTCGGTGACCGCCGCTCCCACATGGTGATGGATTCGTCGACCTACGGCGTGCCGACGAACTCAGCCAACGGCTACCGCACCGAGGTCGACTGGGCCACCCAGATCTCCTACAGCGGCATTTATGTGCACGCCGCACCGTGGTCGGTGGGTAGCCAGGGCTACAGCAATGTCAGCCACGGGTGCATCAACGTGAGCACGAGCAACGGGCAGTGGTTCTACGACAACTCCAAGCGCGGCGACATCGTGGAGATAAATAACACAGTCGGCTCGATCCTTCCGGGCACCGACGGCCTCGGCGACTGGAACATTCCGTGGAGCCAATGGAAGTCGGGCAACGCGAGCGTCTGATCGCAACAAAAAAGTCAGGGAGCGGAATCGCTCCCTGACTTGTTTGGGTGGCTGACGGGACTCGAACCCGCGACAGCCAGGATCACAACCTGGTGCTCTACCAACTGAACTACAGCCACCATCGCCGCAGCATCTGCGGCGTCGTCGATACTAGCCGCTCGGGCGCTCTGCAGCCGAATCGATATCCGCAGAGTCGCCGTTCGGCGGGCCTAGCTGGCCGGCGATCGCGGCGATATCACTGGTCGAGGGCCCGGGCGGGGCGACGAAGGCCGTCTGACGGTAGTACTTGAGCTCGCGGATGGACTCGTGGATGTCGGCTAGGGCGCGGTGGGCCAGACCCTTTTCGGGCTGGCCGAAGTAGATCCGGGGATACCAGCGCCGGCACAGTTCCTTGATCGAGCTGACGTCGATCATGCGGTAGTGCAGGAAGTCGTCGAGCTTGGGCATGTCCCGCGCGATGAACCCACGATCGGTGGCGATCGAGTTGCCGGCCAGCGGAGCCGTCTTGGCCTGCTTGACGTGCGTGCGGATGTAGTCGAGGACGAGTTCTTCGGCGGCCGCCATGTCGACCGTCGAAGCCCGCACCTCCTCGGTCAGGCCCGATCGGGCGTGCATGTCCCTGACCACATCGACCATCGATGTCAGCGCTTCATCGTCGGCGTGGATCACGACGTCTATGCCCTCGCCCAGGATGTTGAGGTCGGCGTCGGTCACCAGCGCCGCGATCTCGATGAGCCGGTCGGTCCCCAGGTCGAGGCCGGTCATCTCACAGTCGATCCACACGAGTTCGTCACGCACAGCGCTCAACAGTACTGTTTGCGACCATGACCAACGCGTCGAGCGTCACTGGAGCCCAGCAAATCGCCGCCGGTTACGCGTTCGAGGGCCCGGCCCTGGAGTTGGGCACGGTCGTCGTCGACGGCCTCTGCGATCCGACGGCGCGGGTCCGCATTCCGTTGGCCACCGTCAATCGGCACGGCCTCGTCGCGGGCGCCACCGGTACGGGTAAGACCAAGTCGCTGCAGGTGATGGCCGAGCAGCTGTCCGCGGCCGGTGTGCCCTGCCTGATGGCCGACATCAAGGGCGACTTGTCGGGCCTGCGTGCGCCCGGCGAGCCGAACGACAAGATCGAGCAGCGCGCTAAAGACACCGGCGACGAGTGGACGCCTACCGCCCACCCGGTGGAGTTCTTGTCGCTCGGCACCGCCGGAATCGGTGTCCCGGTGCGGGCTACCATCTCCAGTTTCGGTCCGATTCTGTTGGCAAAAGTGTTGGGGCTCAACCAAACCCAGGAGTCCACGCTGGGGTTGATCTTTCACTGGGCCGACCAGAAGGGCTTGCCGCTGCTAGACCTCAAGGATCTGCGTGCGGTGATCCAGTTCCTCACCGGCGACGACGGCAAGGCCGAACTGAAGGCGCTCGGCGCGGTGTCCAAGACCACGGCCGGTGTCATCCTCCGGGCCCTGGTCAACCTCGAGGCCGACGGTGGCGACACGTTCTTCGGTGAGCCCGAACTCGAGCCCAAGGACCTGATGCGCGTCGACGCGCAGGGCCGCGGTGTCATCACGCTGCTCGAGGTCGGTGAGCAGGCGGCGCGGCCGGTGATGTTCTCGACGTTCCTGATGTGGGTGCTCGCCGATCTCTTCACGACGCTGCCCGAGGTCGGTGATATCGACAAGCCGAAGCTGGTGTTCTTCTTCGACGAGGCCCACCTGCTTTTCAGCGACGCTTCGAAGGCCTTCCTGGAACAGGTCGAGCAGACCGTCAAGTTGATCCGCTCCAAGGGCGTCGGCGTATTCTTCTGCACCCAGCTGCCGACCGACGTGCCCAACGCCGTGCTTTCGCAGTTGGGTGCGCGGGTTCAGCATGCGCTTCGCGCGTTCACCCCCGATGACCAGAAAGCGTTGTCGAAGACGGTGCGCACGTACCCGAAAACTCAGGTCTACGACCTGGAGACGGCGTTGACGTCGCTGGGCATCGGCGAAGCGATCGTCACCGTGCTTTCGGAAAACGGCGCACCGACACCGGTGGCGTGGACCAGGATGCGGGCCCCGCGCTCGCTGATGGACACCATCGGGCCCGAGGCGATCGGTGCGGCCGCCAAGGCCAGCCCGCTGCAGGCCGAGTACGGCCAGACGATCGACCGCGACTCGGCCTATGAGCGGCTGTCGGCCCGGATGGCGCCGCCAGAACCGACCGCGCCGGCGGCCGACCCGCAGCTGCCGCCGCCACTCCCGGTCGACGTCGGGGGAGCGACGGCATCAGGCGAGATGAAGAGCCGTGGGACTGCCGAACCCGGGATGCTCGAGAAGGTGATGGACAGTCCGGCGTTCAAGAGTGCGATGCGCTCGGCGGGCACGGTGATCGGCCGCGAGATCACGCGCAGCATCTTCGGCACGGGGCGTCGCCGCAGGCGTTAGCCGCCGCCGAGCTTCTTGTAGACGGCGCCGACGATCGGCGTCACGATCGCGCGTGGTGTGTAGCCGGCGCCGACCGACATCGCCTTGCTGGTGATACCGGGAACGATGCGCATCTTGTTGCGCTCCAAGCCATCCAGCGACAGCTTGGCGGTGTACTCGGTGGAGATCCACAAGAAGTCCGGGATCAGCTTCTCGACGAGCGACTGTTCGGTCTCCGACGGAAGCGTTTCGCGCACCGGTCCGGGAGCGAGCAGCGTGACGTGGACGCCGTCGCGCTTGAGTTCGCCGCGCAGCGACTCACTGAACGTGTTGACGAACGCCTTACTCGCCGCATAGGTGGCGTTGTTCGGTATCGGCGAATTGCCGGCGGCGGAACCGGAAATCAAGATGCCACCGGCCTTGCGCGCCACCATTCCCGGCAATACGGCGAGCACAAGGTCGTGCACGCCAAGGACATTGAGTTGCACCTGGGCCTGCTCACCCTCGGCGGGCAGGGATGCGACGGGTCCGAACGTCGCCGTGCCCGCGTTCGCGCACAGGATCGAGATGTTCCGGACGGCCAACTCTTCACAGAACTTTCCGCGTTCGGCGGGATCGGCGAGGTCGACGGGACGCACCTCGACCGTCACGCCGTACTGGCCGCTGATCCGGTCCGCCAGCGTCCGCAGGACGTCTTCGCGGCGGGCGGTGATGATCAGGTGGTGCCCGCGCGCGGCGAGTTCGAGGGCCAGAGCTTCGCCGATGTTCTGCGATGCGCCGGTGACGACGGCTCGGGCATCTTCGCTGGGAGCGGGTACTGGCATGCGCCGGACTATATCTTGACGTCCTCCCCGGGCTAATGCCCGGGGATTTTACTGCCACCCCACGTTAACGGTACGAGTGGTAGTTCTGGTTCACGGTTCGCGGACCGCCTAGCGGCGAGGTCTCCCCGTGCTGTCACCGCCCGTCCGGCGGCGATGTTGCGAGCTGCGTTGATGTCGGCGTTGCACTGCCCCGCGCTGCAGACTTGGCACTCGAAGACCGCTTGGCTCTTACGGTTCTCGGGTGCGACGTATCCGCACGCGGAGCATTTTTGCGACGTGAACGCAGCCGGGATCTGCTCAACTCTGCCGTACGCCTTTTGCTGTAAGCGCGTGGCGAGTTGGCCCCAGCCACTACGGCCGATGGCGCGATTCAGCGCTCGTTTCGGGGCAACCCGAGTGCCGGGTTGGTCGACTGTGCCGCGCGCGGAGCGGGTCATCATCCGCACGTCGAGAGCCTCGATTCTGATCGTATCGAACCGCCGCGCCAGGTCAGTCGTGGTCTTTTCGACCCAATCCTTTCGTCGTTCTTTCTCGCGGGGCTTAAGTCGCGCGATTCCTCGGCGCGTCTTTCCGCGGCGGTTCGAACATCGCTCCGCCCTGGCAAGTTTCTGCTGCAACACCTTCAACCTTTTCGACTCACCAGTGGTCAAACTGGGGGCGCGCAGCAGATCCCCGGTCGACAGCGCAGCTGACACGGCGACGCCGCGGTCAATTCCGATCACGCTGCCGTCACCCGGACTGGCGATTGGGTCAGGCGCGTGCGCAAACGCGATATGCCAGCGACCAACTCGGTCGCGATTGACCCGGTACGACTTGACCCCGTTTGGTACTGGACGCGACAGCCGAAAGCGCACCCACCCAACCTTTGACACCCACACCTGAGCGAAACGGCGGTTCAGCCGCTCGACGTGTCGCGGTTTCACAGCGACCTGTCGAAATCCTTCATGCACACCGGCTTTACGCCATTTCGGGCGGCGGTGCGTGCCGTTGTAGAAGTTTCTCATGGCGTGGGAAAAGTCGCGCAACGCCTGCTGCTGCACCGTCTGACTCCCAGCCCTGAGCCAGCCGCATTCTGCGCGCGCCACGGTCAACTGTGCGCATTGCTCGACAAAACCGGGGGCCCTGCGGCCGGCTGCCAATGCCGCTGCTGCTCCACCGCCAGATTCCACACGTACCGGGCGTCCCGGCAGTGTCCTAGCAATGCTTGCTCTTGACCGGGGGTGGGCAGCAACCGAAACCGCGACATATCTGCACGGTAAGTATCACCACCGACAACATCGATCCAACGACCGCCCAGCAGCCGGAGTTCTGCGTCCCCGGGACTACAGTTTCAAGTTTCCGGCCCAAGGAGACTCGATGAGCGAACTGACGTCGTCCGCGCCGACGGTGCGACGGTCGCAGATCCTCTCCTGGGCGGTATGGGACTTCGGCTCGACGGGGCTGAACGCGGTCGTGGTCACGTTCGTGTTCTCGATCTACCTCACCAACGCCGTTGGCGACGGACTGCCGGGTGAAATCAGCGCGACGAGCTGGCTCGGGTGGGCGCTGGGCGCTGCCGGTCTGGCCGTCGCACTGCTGGCCCCCCTCACCGGCGTGTGGGTTGAAACACCGTGGCGGCGACGACGCGCGCTGGCCGCCCTGAGCGTGATGTCGGTCGTGTCCACCGTGGCGATGAGCGTGGTCCGCGAGGACTGGCGCTACTTGGCGCTTGGTCTCTTCCTGGTGGCCGCCACCTCGGCATGTAACGACCTGGCGAGCGTGCCGTACAACGCCATGCTGCGCCAGCTGTCCACTCCCCGGACCTCGGGTCAGATCTCCGGATTCGGTATCGGCTTAGGCTACTTCGGCAGCGTCGTTTTGCTCTTGGTGGTCTATTTCGGATTCGTCTCCGGCGACGGTGATTACACCGGTCTGTTGAATCTGCCCAGCGCCGACGGCCAGAACGTCCGCGCCGCCATGATCTTCACCGCCCTCTGGTTCGCGCTGCTCGCCCTGCCGGTTCTCATCGTGGTCCCCAGCCCGAAGCCGGACATCGAGGTGCCGGTCGAGGCACGCGGTTTCTTCAGTGGATACCGAAAACTGTGGACCGAAATCCGCAGCGAATGGGCGAGAGATCATCACGTCGTCTACTACCTGATCGCCAGCGCGGTGTTCCGTGACGGACTCACCGGTGTATTCGCCTTCGGCGCAGTGCTCGGAGTCAAGGTCTACGGCGTCTCCTCGGCCGACGTGCTGTTGTTCGGGGTGAGTGCCAGCATCATCGCCGCCATCGGCGCGATCATCGGGGGCTACCTCGACGACAAGATCGGCGCCAAGCCGGTGATCGTCGGCTCGCTGGCGTCGATGATCGTGGTCGGTCTCATCCTGATGACGCTGTCGGGTGTCCTGGCGTTCTGGATTTGCGGGCTGTTGCTGTGCTTGTTCATCGGGCCGACGCTGTCGGCCGCCCGGACGCTGATGCTGCGGATGTCGGCCGAGGGTAAAGAGGGCATCGCCTTCGGTCTGTACACCACGACCGGCCGGGCGGTGTCCTATCTGGCTCCGGTGTTGTTCTCGACGTTCATCGCCATCTTCGGTACCGACCGCGCGGGCATCGGCGGCCTCGTCGTGGTGCTCTTGGCGGGGATGCTGGCGATGCTGGTGGTGAAGACGCCGGGCCGGGTGCGGGCGACCTAGCCGATCGGGGCGCAGATCGTCAGGCCGGCACCGGTGCGCTGCTCGAGTACGACGCCGTTGACCGAGATGGAGCAGGTCACTTCGCGGCCGACATTGATGATGCTGATGCTCGCGGAAGCGTCTGCAGGCTCGGCCAATTGGACTTCCTTGCTCCACGGCAGCATGACGTTGAACTCCGTCTGCAGCAGACCGCCGTCGTCGACGTAGGTGATGTTGATGGCCCGGCCGTCACCGGTGACGTCGTAGACCACGGTCTCGGTGGGACCGGCTGGAGTGGTGCCCGTGGTGGTGGGCACGGTGGGAAGGGTCGGTGGCGGGGTCACCGGAGCCGAGGGTGTGCGCGACGTGGTCGTCGACGGGGTTCGGGTCGGCGTGGTGGGCTCGGTCAGCGACGGCGGCGGCGCGACGACGGTCTCCTGACGGGAGCTGTTGTCGTAGACGACGACCAAGGCGATCACCAGGCCGATGACGGTCAGCACCGCCGTCGCGGCCAGCACCCACAGCCAGCGGGGTGACTTCGGCTCGTCCGGCGGTTGTCCGGCGCCATCGGGCGGATACTGGCCGCCGTACGGGTCGTACTGGCCGGTTGAGTAGGGGTCGTAGCCGTAGGGCAATTGCTCGGTCGGGGGAGGCGCTGAGGGGGTCTGATAGGTGGGGCCGTACGGGGCCTGGCTCGCATATGCGGGATCGGGTTGGCCCTGATAGCCGTGCGTCGGGTTCGGTCCGTAGTCGGAGTCCGACTGCTCATCACGGCCGCGGTGTGGTGAATCGGTCATGCCCACCTCATGGCTGCGAGGGTACCTGTGCAGGCGCTCAGGCTGCCCTCATGGCAAAGGTTGGGTCCGCCCGCACTGTCGCGATCGCCACGTTTACCGCCCACGACCTCGGTTTACTCTGGTTGCGATGGCTGAGCAGGTTCGTCGCGTCTACGGGGCATCGATGTCGCCGGACGCCACCGCGTTCGCACACATAGTCGACGACGGCGGGTACCCGCGCGCCGTGCAGCGGTTCCTGCGTGGCTGGCGGGCAAGTTCCTCTCGTGACGTCGAATTGCCTGTCGAGGGTCCGGTGAATCGGGTCATGCATTCCGCGGACGGATACTGGCTCGCGTGTGAGGTGGCACCAGAGGGTGGGTCTCGAAGCCAGATCTGGGTGGTCACAACCGATCCCGACGACCGCGACGCTCGCCGCATCGACAAGTGGCCTACTGGAGCCACCGAAGGCAACGCAGAACTGATCGGTTGGGACGGCACCCGGGTCGCGGCGATCCTGACAGGTGATGACGGTGTCGGCAGCTCGTGCCTGATCGATCCGGCCGACGGGATCACCGTGGTGCTGGACCGGCGGTCGGGCGGCAGGCTGGTCGACGCGTGGGCGGGGTCCGCACTTGTGCGGGTCGGGCCACGCGGCTACCGCGAACTCATCATGTTGCGCGGATCTACCGAAATCGCTTTGCTGCCCTACGATCCCGGTTCCACCACCGACAAGGGAATCATCCTCGACGACCACGTTCCGCGCCGTCTCCGAGCTGGTCTGGAGGGCGAGTCTTACGAGCTGTATCAGCCGTCGACCGCGACCGGGCTCACCGGCACCGAAGGGTATGTGCGTGCGCTGATCCGCAGCGAGAACGGCGCCGAACATGCCCGGCTGCTCGAGGTCACTACCACCGAAGACGGGGTGGCGTATCAGGTCATCGCCGAGCGACCGGGATACGAACTCGACGAGTTCACCGTCAGCGACGACCTGTCCACCGTGGCCATACTGTGGAATATCAACGGCGCCAGCGAATTACAGATCCTGGAACTCGCCGACTACACGGCGTACCCGCCGATTCCGCTGCCCGGGATGGTGGCCGGTGAGCTGAGTATCAGCGCCGGGGGCTCGATGCTGGCGATGACGGTCGAAAGCCCGTCGATGCCTGCGACTGTCGAACTGGTCGATCCCCGTACTCGCGAATGGGAGCCCGTCGACCGAGAGCCGAGTCTTGGTCCGGTGTCAGCCGATCCGACGCTGGAGACCATCACGGCGCGTGACGGTCTGAGGTTCACCGGCTGGCTGTTCCGGCCACCCGACGGGGTCACGCCGATAGGCGCGATGTTGTTCCTGCACGGCGGGCCCGAAGGGCAGGGTAGGCCCGGTTACAACGAGTTCTTCCCGCCCCTGCTCGAGGCAGGCATTTCGGTGTTCTTGCCGAACGTGCGCGGCTCAGGAGGGTTCGGCCGTTCCTTCATGCATGCCGACGACAGAGAGAAGCGATTCGCGGCCATCGACGATGTCGCGGATGCGGTGAACTTCCTGGCCCAGAACGGTCACGCGCATCCCGATCGCATCGCATGCTGCGGTTGGTCATACGGCGGCTACCTGACGCAGGCTGCGCTTACCTTCCATCCCGAACTGTTTGCCGCGGGCATCAGCATTTGCGGTATGAGCGATTTGAACACGTGGTACCGCAGCACCGAGCCGTGGATCGCCGCCGCCGCCTACCCGAAGTACGGTCATCCCGTCAGCGACCGCGACCTGCTCGAGGAACTGTCACCGCTGCAGCGGGTGGATTCGCTGACCGCGCCGCTGCTGCTCGTCCACGGCGCCAACGACACCAACGTCCCTCCGGACGAGTCACTGCAGATGTACTCCGCTCTGAGGGCACGTGGGCGCACCGCCGAACACCTGGTATTCGATGATGACGGCCACGAGATCGACAAGCGGGAAAACCGCGCCGTGCTGGTCAAGGCCATGTGCGAATGGCTCCTCACAGCTTTCTCACCGCGACGGGAACCGTAGCCGGATCGTTGCCATTCCCAGGTTTGGGAAAATTTTCTGCCGGGTAAACACGCTGCGTGCGCGCCGATTTGGGGCGCAATTAGAGATGGAGGCGCAGCATGCGAGGTGGTGGGCTACTCGGAGTTCTAGTGCTCATCTGGTTGCTGATCGGCGCATTTGCGGCCTATCAGCGCGGTTACTTTGAAACTGGCGCAACCAACTGCGCGACTGCGGGGAGTATCGCACTCACGGTCGTCGTCGGCCCGCTGAACTACGCGGGAGTCAATCCGAAGGTGGCGGACTGCAACATCCCGGAGCCCAGTCAATAGTCCACTAGCAGTTGATAATTTAAGAGAAATGGAGTCACGATGATTATCCTCGGAATCATCCTCGCTGTACTCGGTTACATTTTCGGCATCAGCGTTTTGACGACAATCGGTGTAATCCTGGTAGTTATCGGAGCCGTCTTCTGGATTCTCGGGTCCGTCGGACGTCCCGTCGGTGGCCGTAGAGCCTGGTACTAACCGCTTACGGTCTCCGCGGCCGAGGTCAGCGCAGCAACCGTCATCGCTCGAAGGACGGCACGCTCGCTGGCCTCGGCCCTTTTCGTGGCACTTGGTTTCACTGAATGTGGCGTCGAATTCAGCAGTCCGAACGTCGCGTGCGCCATCAGCCGGGCATCGTCTTCCCCGAGAGACTTATTCACCTGCCGCAACACATCTACCCAGATCTCGACATACTGCCGCTGGGCCTTTCGGACCTGACGTTTGGCGTTCGGCGGCAGGTTGGGAAGGTCACGATCCTGGATGCGGATCAAATCGGATTCACCGAGTGCGAAGTCCAGGTGAAAGTCGACCAGCCCATCGAGCGCGGACCGCGCATCGTCAGCCCGCGCGACGACCTCGGTCGCGCCGGCCAGCAGGCGTGTGCTGATTCCCACCAGCAATTCGACGAGCAGCGCTTCTTTGTTGGGGAAGTGGCGGTAGATCGCCGGTCCGCTGACGCCGGCGGCGGCGCCGATGTCCTCCAGTCGCACGGCGAGATATCCCCGCTCGGCCACCAGTCGCTCAGCCGCGGCGATCAGTTGAGATCGGCGGTCGGATTTGGCCTTGCTGCGGCGCGTCGCAGCCAGATCAGGCACCGAAGTGGAGGCCATCGACACACTCCAAACGCGCTGGTGGACATTTCGGTTAATCGTGACTAACATATCACGAGTTAGTCGTCATTAACTCAACCGAACGGGTTTTCTGCGATGACAACGCGGATTTCGCATCGCGAGGACCACCTCGAGCTGGTGGGTCGATTGCGCGCCAAGCTCGCCGCTGCGGCGCTCGGTGGCCCCGTACGTGCCCGCGAACGCCACGTCAGCCGGGGCAAGCTGCTGCCGCGCGACCGCGTCGACGGCCTCCTGGACGCCGGCAGCCCGTTTCTCGAACTGACACCGCTTGCCGCCGACGGCATGTACGACGACGAGTGCCCCGGTGCGGGCATGATCGCCGGCATCGGACGCGTCTCAGGACGCGAGTGCGTGATCATCGCCAACGATGCGACCGTCAAGGGCGGCACCTACTACCCGATCACCGTCAAGAAGCACTTGCGCGCGCAGGAGGTTGCCGGCCAGAACCGACTGCCGTGCATCTATCTGGTCGACTCTGGCGGGGCATTCCTGCCCCGTCAGGACGAGGTGTTCCCCGACCGCGAGCACTTCGGCCGCATCTTCTACAACCAGGCCAACCTGTCCGCCCAGGGCATTCCGCAGATTGCTGCTGTGCTCGGCTCGTGCACGGCCGGTGGCGCGTATGTGCCGGCCATGAGCGACGAGGCCGTGATCGTCCGCAATCAGGGCACGATCTTCCTCGGTGGTCCGCCGCTGGTGAAGGCCGCGACCGGCGAGGTCGTCACCGCCGAGGAACTCGGCGGTGGCGATCTGCACTCCAAAACCTCCGGCGTCACGGATCATTTGGCACACGACGACCGCGACGCGTTGCGCATCGTCCGCCGCATCGTCGGAACGCTGGGCCCGCGCGAGCCGCTGCCATGGGATGTGCGGCAGACGGTCGACGCGGTCGCCGACCAGACCGAACTGTACGACGTGGTGCCCGTCGACTCCCGTGTGCCGTACGACGTCCACGAAGTGATCACCCGAATCGTCGACGGCGCAGAGTTCGCCGAGTTCAAGGCCGAGTACGGCAGCACGTTGGTAACCGGGTTCGCGCACATCCACGGTCACCCGGTCGGCATCATCGCCAACAACGGTGTGTTGTTCAGTGAGTCGGCCCTCAAGGGTGCACATTTCATCGAGCTCTGCGACAAGCGCAGTACGCCACTGTTGTTCCTGCAGAACATCTCCGGCTTCATGGTGGGCCGTGACTACGAGGCCGGGGGCATCGCCAAGCACGGCGCGAAGATGGTCACCGCGGTTGCCTGCGCCAGGGTGCCGAAGCTGACCGTCGTGATCGGCGGTTCGTACGGCGCAGGGAACTACTCGATGTGCGGGCGGGCGTATTCGCCGCGCTTTCTGTGGATGTGGCCGAACGCGAGGATCTCGGTGATGGGCGGCGAACAGGCCGCCTCGGTGCTTGCGACGGTGCGTGGCGACATGAGTCCCGAGGATGAGGAGAAGTTCAAGGCGCCAATCCGTCAGCAGTATGAGGATCAGGGCAACCCCTACTATTCGACGGCACGACTGTGGGACGACGGCGTGATCGACCCGGCGGACACTAGAACCGTTCTCGGCCTTGCGCTTTCAGTTGTCGGACAGGCTCCGCTGGAGCCGGTCTCCTATGGCGTGTTCCGGATGTGATGACGTGAACACCTTCAACACAGTCTTGATTGCCAACCGCGGCGAGATCGCCGTCCGTGTCATCCGCACACTGCGAGCGATGGGTATCCGTTCGGTCGCGGTGTTCAGTGACGCCGACGCCGGCGCCCGTCACGTCGCCGAAGCCGATGTTGCCGTGAACATCGGGCCTGCCGCCGCGCGTGAGAGCTATCTCGACATCGACGCGGTGGTCGCGGCGGCCCGGCGCACCGGGGCGCAGGCGGTGCACCCGGGTTACGGGTTCCTTTCGGAGAACGCACAGTTCGCGGCTGCCCTGCAGTCCGCGCGCATCGTGTTCATCGGCCCGCCCGTCGGGGCGATCGAGACGATGGGCGACAAGATCGCCGCCAAGGCCGCGGTATCGGCATTCGGTGTGCCCGTCGTTCCCGGTGTGTCACGGCCCGGCCTCACCGATGCCGACCTGATCGCCGGTGCCGACGAGGTCGGATACCCGGTCCTGGTGAAGCCGTCTGCGGGCGGCGGCGGCAAGGGCATGCGGGTCGTTCGTGAGCCGGCGGAATTGGCGGCCGCGCTGGCCAGCGCGCGCCGCGAGGCCGCGTCGGCCTTCGGTGACGACACCCTGTTCCTCGAGCGGTTCGTGTTGAACCCGAGGCACATCGAGGTGCAGGTGCTCGCCGACGGCTTCGGCAATGTGGTGCATCTGGGTGAACGTGAATGCAGCCTGCAACGCCGCCATCAGAAGGTGATCGAAGAGGCGCCCTCGCCACTTTTGGATGCGGGCACTCGCGCCCGCATCGGCGCCGCGGCCTGCGATACGGCCCGCAGCGTGCAATACGCCGGAGCGGGCACCGTCGAGTTCATCGTGTCCGCCGACCGGCCGGACGAGTTCTTCTTCATGGAGATGAACACCCGGTTACAGGTCGAGCACCCGGTGACCGAAATGGTCACCGGCGTCGACCTCGTCGAACAACAGGTGCTCATCGCCGCGGGGCACAAGCTGCCGTTCAGCCAGGACGACATCACTTTGACCGGGCACGCCATCGAGGCGCGCGTCTACGCCGAGGACCCCGGCCGTGGCTTCCTGCCGACCGGCGGCACCGTGCTGGGCCTTGCCGAGCCCGGTGGCCGCGGGGTACGCCTCGACTCCGGGTTGAAAACCGGCACCGTGGTCGGCAGCGACTACGACCCGATGCTGTCGAAGGTCATCGCGCACGCCGAGGATCGTGCCGGCGCTATCCGCGCCCTCGATACGGCCCTGTCGCAGACCGCTGTCCTCGGTGTCGTCACGAACATCGAGTTTCTGCGATTCCTGCTGGCCGATCCTGACGTCGTCGCCGGCGACCTCGACACCGGTCTGCTCGACCGCCGCATGCCGGACTTCGAGTCCGCGAAGCCGAGTGACCGCGAGTTGATCGCCGCGGCCGCCCACAAGTGGCTGCGCGCCTGGCCCGACCCGGTCACCGACCTGTGGGCGGTGCCGTCGGGATGGAGGCTCGGAGAGCCCGCGCCGACGGCGCTTCGCCTGCATTGCGGTGACCGCACCGATCACGTCTACCTGACCGGGACCCCGGCGACCGCGACCGCGGCTGTCGAGGACGGCGAATCTCACGTGCTGTCAGCGTCTCTCGACGGCGATATGCTCACGATTACCCTGGATGGGCTGCGAACCGAGTACCTGGTCGCGGCCGTCGACGGGCGGACCTGGCTGTCCGGCGACGGGAACACCGCCGTCGTCGACGAGGTTCGGGAAGCGCCCGTGCGTCCCGACGACGAACTGGGCGGCGACGCCGAGCTGACGAGCCCAATGCCGGGTTCGGTTGTCGCCGTAAGCGTTTCCGGCCGTGACGCGGTCGAGGCCGGAACCGTCGTAGTGACCGTCGAGGCCATGAAGATGGAACACGCACTGACCTCCCCGGTCGCGGGTGTGGTCGAGCTACTCGTCGCCGTCGGCGACCAGGTCAAGGTGGGTCAGACATTGGCCCGGATCACTGCTAGTGAGAAAGCAGATCAGACATGAGCGATTTTCTGGCGACGGGCATGCTGCCCGATCACTATGAGCAGCTGGCCAAGACGGTCCGCGACTTCGCGCAGAGCGTGGTGGCCCCCGTCGCCGCCAAACACGATGAAGAGCACTCGTTTCCGTACCAGGTCGTCGCCGGCATGGCCGATATGGGGTTGTTCGGCCTGCCGTTCCCCGAGGAATACGGCGGTATGGGCGGTGACTACTTCGCGCTGTGCCTGGCGCTGGAGGAGCTCGGCAAGGTCGATCAGAGCGTGGCCATCACGCTGGAGGCCGGAGTTTCGCTGGGCGCCATGCCGGTGTACCGCTTCGGCAACGAGGAGCAGAAGCAGCAGTGGCTGCCGCTGCTGGCGAGCGGTAAGGCGCTCGGGGCGTTCGGCCTGACCGAGGCCGGTGGCGGCACCGATGCGGGCGCGACGAGGACGACGGCCAAGCTCGACGACGGGCACTGGATAATCAACGGCTCCAAGCAGTTCATCACCAATTCGGGGACCGACATCACCAAGCTCGTCACCGTCACGGCGGTCACGGGGCAAACGGACCGTAGGAAAGAGATCTCGTCGATCCTGGTGCCTGTGCCGACACCGGGGTTCACCGCAGAGCCGGCGTACAACAAGGTCGGATGGAACGCGTCGGACACCCACCCGCTGAGTTTCGACGACGTGCGGGTACCGCAGGAGAACCTGCTCGGTGAGCGGGGCCGCGGTTACGCCAACTTCCTGCGCATCCTCGATGAGGGCCGCATCGCCATCGCCGCGCTGTCGGTCGGCGCCGCGCAGGGTTGCGTCGACGAATGCGTGAAGTACGCCAAGGAGCGGGAGGCGTTCGGTCAGAAGATCGGCGCCTACCAGGCAATCGCGTTCAAGATTGCTCGCATGGAGGCGCGTGCACACTCCGCCCGAACCGCGTACTACGACGCGGCGGCCTTGATGCTGGCGGGCAAGCCGTTCAAGAAGGCCGCCGCAATCGCCAAGCTGGTGGCCAGCGAGGCGGCCATGGACAACTCCCGCGATGCCACGCAGGTGTTCGGCGGCTACGGCTTCATGAACGAGTATGCGGTCGCACGTCACTACCGCGACAGCAAGATCCTTGAAATCGGTGAGGGAACGACGGAGGTGCAGCTGATGCTGATCGCACGCGAGGCCGGCCTGTGAGTGGACGAGAAGAGTCCATGAAGGTCATTGTCCAGCGCGGTCTGTGGTTCGAGGAATTCGAAACCGGTGTGCTGTACCAGCATCGGCCGGGACGGACGATCACCGAGGCGGACAATGTCCTGTTCACCACCCTGACGATGAACACCCAGGCACTGCACCTGGATGCCGCGTTCTCCGATGCGCTGCCGCCGTTCAACCAGCGGCTGGTCAATTCGATGTTCACGCTGTCGACTCTGGTCGGGTTGTCGGTGGCGCAGCTGACGCAGGGCACGATCGTCGGGAATCTCGGGTTCGGTGAAGTCGCGTTCCCGAAGCCGCTTTTCCACGGTGACACGCTGTACGCGGAGACCGAGATCACCGAGAAGCGGGAATCGAAGAGCAGGCCGGGGGAGGGCATCGTCACCTTCTCCCACATCGGCCGCAATCAGCACGGTGACATCGTGGCGACCGCGTCCCGCAAGACCATGGTGCGCAAGCGGCCCGACGGGGAGGCCTGATGGCGTTAGGCAGCAACGGTCCGGCCTGGCTGTTCTGTCCTGCCGACCGCCCTGAACGGTTCGAGAAGGCCGCCGCCGCAGCCGATGTCGTCATCCTCGACCTCGAGGACGGTGTCGCCGCGAAGGACCGCGAAGCCGCACGCCAGGCGCTGATCGACACGCCGCTGAATCCCGCCCGCACCGTGGTCCGGATCAACCCGAGTGCAACGCCGGACCATCAACTCGATCTCGATGCATTGGCGCGCACCGACTACACCGTCGTGATGCTGGCGAAAACCGAATCACCGCGCCAGGTCCGCGATCTCGCACCACGCGAGGTGGTCGTGCTGATCGAGACACCGCTCGGCGCCTTGGAGGTCAGCGAACTGGCGCGCATGGACAACGCGTTCGCGGTCATGTGGGGCGCAGAGGATCTGTTCGCCGTCACCGGCGGCACCGCCAACCGGTGGCCCGACGGTAGTTACCGCGACGTCGCCAGACATGTGCGGTCGCAGAGTCTGCTTGCCGCCAAGGCGTACGGCAAGATCGCGTTGGATTCCGTTTATCTCAACATCAAGGACCTCGACGGCCTCCGCGCGGAAAGTGACGACGCGGTCGCAGTGGGCTTCGACGCCAAGGTCGCCATCCATCCATCGCAGGTAGCGGTCATTCGCGATGCCTACGCGCCGACAGACGAGCAGTTCGACTGGGCACGGGCGGTTCTCGCGGCTGCCCGCGATGAGCGCGGAGTGTTCCAATTCGAGGGTTTGATGGTCGATGCCCCGGTGCTTCGGCGCGCTGAACGGATCGTCGCGTCCGCGACGTAGGGACGAGCTCGCACCGGCTTCATGCCCGCCTTTGAGCGTCATCCCGCAGTGCGTGCATGATTTGCCAATGGCGTTGTCAGGCAGGCAAGGGTCGCTGGACTCCATCAACCACACGCTGGCCAGGGTGATGCGGCTGAGCGGCAGTCGCTCCATGTTCGCCCGGCAGGCGGTGGCCGCCGGTGTGGATCTGGCGCAGCCGTCCTACGTCCTGCTCCGAACCCTCATCGACGAGGGACCGCTCCCGATGGGTGGTCTGGCGCGTATCGCTCACATGGACGTGGGCATGGCGGCACGGCAGGTCAACGCACTGGTCGAGGCGCGGCTGGTCACTCGACAGCCGGATCCTGCGGACGGACGAGTGTCACTCGTTGCGGCGAGCCCTGATGGCCACCGGGTCGCGGGAGCACTGCAGGACGTGCGGCGGCGCCACCTGCAGCGGGCACTGTCCGGATGGTCGGCTTCCGAGCTGGAGGACTTCGATCGGCTTCTGACGCGGTTCCTCGCGGACACAACGGCAACTTCGATCGACGACGAACCATGAAGACAGGCGTCAAAAAGAGTGCGCTCGGGTAGTTGCTTGACATTGTCAAATTCCTAGGGCTAGCCTCCTTGGATGGGTGCCGGGTGGCGCTACTACTTCGACTGGGCCAACTACCGCACGATGCTGAGGCTGTTGCGCGAGGAGCCGAATCCGGTGCGACGCCGAAAAATGTTCTGTGCGTTCCTGATCGGTGTGCCGACGATCGCCGCTATCCACGCCATCTGCTTCGCGCTGGATCCCATTCTGTTCCCTTCGCTGCGTAGGGCACAGGTGCGCGAGCCGACGTTTTGTGTCGGACATGCCCGCAGTGGCACCACCTATCTGCATCGGTTGATGGCAAAGGACCCTCAGTTCAGCTACGTGCTGATGTACGAGATGTTCTTTCCGTCGCTTCTCGAGAAGCGCCTCCTCCGGCTGCTGTTCCGAATCGATGACGTGACGGGGAAGCGCCTCCGACGCAAACTCGATGCGATCGAAGAGAGCGCGTTCGCTGAGACCAATGACATGCACAAGACGGGGTTCTTCGCCCCCGAAGAGGACGACTTCCTGTTGACGTGGTCGCTGGGCTCCGGTTTCTGGATAGTGATGTTCCCCTACATGGGTGAGCTGGATTTCTACCACGTCGACCGCTGGAGCGAAGACAAGCGTAGGCGTGTGATGACCTTCTACAAGGAATGTGTCCGGCGTCAGATCGTCCTGAATGGCGGAGGAACCCACCTGAGTAAGAACCCGACCTTTTGCGGGCGCGTCGAGGCCCTCATCGAGACGTTCCCCGATGCGAGATTCGTTGTGCCAGTGCGCAACCCCTACGAGACGATCCCGAGCCTCCTCAAGATGCTGCAAAAGGAGTGGACCCTGCGCGGACGCGACGATCAGTTGATCAAGAACTCGCTGCGCGTTCTGGCCGACCAGTCGTTCGATGCCTACGAACATCCGCTCGAGGTGCTGGCGCGACATCCGGAAACGCGTTCGTGCGTGGTCGACTACCGGGACCTGGTGAGCAGGCCTGCGCTCACGATGCGCCGCGTCTACGAGGAGTTGGGGCTCGAGCTGGGGCCCGCGGTCGCCGAGGCAATCGACTCCGCATTGGGACAAGGCCATGAGTCGGCCCACCGATACTGCCTCGAAGAATTCGGCCTTGATCCACACGAGATCCACACCCAGTTGGCCGGCCTTTTCGATCGCTTCAACTGGGAGACAAAAGGAGACGACGCAATTGTCAACTGAGTCAAGCGCGACCGCACTCCGCGCCGCCTGGACCGACTTGATCGACGGACTGAACAGGGCCAGGGACGCGATCGACTCACCGGATCTGCACGCGCCCCCACAGACCGAGCGGGGGCTCGCCGAGGGATACCGCTACCTACTCGGCTTCACATTCGGCGCGATCGAGCGCGCCTTGTGTGAAGACCCCGCGTTCCCATACTTCCGCCGCGCAATTCAGCCGGTGGACAAGGCGACCATCGACAATGCCGACGCCCTGTACCTGTCGGCGTCGATCGACGGTGGCGCCACTTACCGGGTGCGGGGCAGGCTGGTGGGCCTCAAGGCGCCGCAGTACATGATTTTCGAAGCGCACACCGCATACGCCGGAGACTCGGGCACATTGGCGGAACTCAGCCCGACCGAACGCGCCATCACCGGATCGCTCGACAGCACCGGCCTGGTCGTGGCCGACGATGGTCAATTCGAGATCCTCGTCGCCCCGGCGCGGCCCGCCGATCACATCGGCAACTTCATCGCCTCGCGTCAGGTCATCGGCGACGACACGAAAGATGCCCGATTCTTGATCGTGCGCATGCTTTTTCACGACTGGGAAAACGAGCTGTCGCCCGATCTCCAGATCGTCCAGGCTGGCGGGGAGGGTGCGCATCCGCCGCCGATCGACCCGTCTGCCGCGGCTATCAAGATACGTCGAGTCGGCGAGATCGTCGAGAATCAGATGAAGTTCTGGAACGAGTTCTACGACGTCGTCTTGGAGGCACACGGTGATCGGAATGGCGATGGCCAAACGTTCATGCCTCGGAACGGGCTCAACGAACCCGCGCGGGCGAACCTCGCGACGGGCGGCGGTCAGTGCACCAACGTCTATTCCGGCGGTATGTTCGACCTCGGCGCGGATGAGGCCCTGCTGATCGAGATCGACGCCCCAGTCGAGCCGGCCTACACCGGCTTTCATCTCGGCAATCTGTGGGGTGAGTCGTTGGACTATGCCAACCACGTGACCAGTCTCAACGGATTTCAAGCCGAAGCAGACACCGACGGCGTGACCCGATTCGTGATCGCCCACCGCGATCCCGGTGTGCCGAACTGGCTGGACACCACTGGCCAGACGCAAGGGTTCCTCACCGCGCGGTGGACCTACCCTGAGCCTCCTGACGAACTCCCGAAGGTCAATGTCAGCAAGATGGCGTTCGGCGAGGTGCGTCAGCACCTCCCCGCCGCCACCCGCGTCGTCTCTCCCGGCGAACGCAATGAGCAGATCCGGATCCGTCAGGAACACGTTCAACGGAGATATCGCCAGTACTGACGTGCGACACGTCCTCACCGCCGGCCGCGATCAGATGCTGTCTTCCAATGCGAGGGCATAATGGTTGATGCCCCAGTACTGCGGCGAGCTGAGCGCATCGTCGCGTTAGCGCCACACCCCGGCAGCTGACGGACGAGCCCCCCACCAGGGGTTCTGCTCCGATCGCCTCCGTGCTGAGCACCTCAGTCGCCTGACGGCGCGACCCGCCGTCAGTGACCCTAGGAGGCGGTATGGCAGGGATCGATGCGACCCCGCGGACGTCTGGGATAGCGCCAGGCGTCGAGCTGGAGCCGATACAGCTGGTGGCTCCCGATGGGACGCCGACCGCCGAGTCCCGATACCGAAGAGACCTCCCGCCCGAGACCCTGGCCTGGCTCTACGAGTCGATGGTCGTCACCCGCGAACTCGACATCGAGTTCGTCAACCTGCAGCGACAGGGTGAGCTGGCACTGTTCGCATCCTGCCGCGGTCAGGAGGCCGCGCAGATCGGAACCGCAGCCTGCCTGCCCAAGACCGACTGGCTGTTCCCGCAGTACCGAGAGATCGGCGCATTTCTGCTGCGCGGACTCACGCCGGCGCAGATGGGAGCGGTCTGGCGCGGCAAATGGCACGGGGGGCTCGAGTTCACCGAGAAGTGCGTCGCGCCGATCTCGATCCCGATCGGAACCCAGGGTCTGCATGCGGTCGGCGCGGCGATGGCGGCGCAACGGCTTGGCGAGGATTCGGTGACCTTGACGTTCATGGGCGACGGCGCCACCAGCGAAGGCGACGCGCACGAGGCGCTGAACTTCGCGGCGGTGTTCAACGCGCATGCATCTTCGTCGTGCAGAACAACCACTGGGCGATCTCGGTCCCGGTCCACAGGCAGCAGGCCGGACCGTCCATCGCCCACCGCGCCATCGGCTACGGGATGCCCGGAGTTCGGGTGGACGGCAACGACGTGCTGGCCTGTTACGCCGTGACGGCCGAGGCCGCCAAACGCGCCAGGGGCGGTGGCGGCCCGACGCTGATCGAGGCGATCACCTATCGGATGGGTCCGCACACCACCTCCGACGACCCCACCCGTTACCGGTCCGACGAGGAACTCGACTACTGGGCGGCGCGCGACCCGATTCAGCGCTACCGGAAGTACCTGCAGTCGGCAGGTGTGTGGAGCGAGCGGCTCGAGGAGCGGGTTGCCGCCAAATCGAAGCGATTACGCGCCGAGCTGCGGGAGTCGGTCGTCGACGCCGACGATTTCGACATCACCGACGTGTTCGACACCGTGTACCACGACATCACCCCGGACTTGCTGGCGCAGCGAGAACAGGTGCTGGCGGAGATCGCGAAGGAGGCCTGACATGACTCAGATCATCGAGCGGCCGACCTTCCACGGGGACGACGAACCGCGCCGACCGTTGCTGACCACCGTGCCGGACGCCCCGACGCTGACCATGGCGCAGGCGATCAACCGCGCACTGCACGACGCGATGGCAACCGATGAGCGTGTGCTCGTGTTCGGCGAGGATGTCGCCACGCTCGGAGGTGTCTTCCGGGTCACCGAGGGACTCGCTGAAACCTTCGGTGAGCAAAGGTGTTTCGACACTCCGCTGGCGGAGTCGGCGATCATCGGCATCGCGATCGGCATGGCGATCCGCGGCTTGGTACCCGTCCCGGAGATCCAATTCGACGGGTTCGCCGCGCCGGCGTTCGACCAGATCGTCAGTCATCTCGCGAAGTACCGGATGCGAACCCGCGGCGACATCGAGATGCCGGTGACCATCCGGATCCCGTCGTTCGGCGGAATCGGGGCCGTCGAACACCATTCGGAGTCGACCGAGAGCTACTGGTTGCACACCGCGGGTTTGAAGGTGGTGGCGCCGTCGACCCCGACCGACGCGTACTGGCTGCTGCGACAGTCGATCACGTGCCGCGATCCGATCGTCTTCCTGGAACCCAAACGCCGGTATTGGTTACGTGAACCCGTCGACACCGTCACCCCGGGCCTGCCGATCGGGCGGGCGGCGATCCGGCGTAGCGGAGACGACGTCACGGTGGTGACCTATGGACCGCTGGTCGCCACGGCCGTGAGCGCCGCCGAACTGGCTGCGCAGCACCACGGTTGGAGCATCGAGGTCGTCGACCTACGGTCGCTGAACCCGCTGGACTTCGATACGGTCGCCGAATCGGTGCGGCGCACGGGTCGCGCTGTAGTCATGCACGAGGGGCCCCGCACGCTGGGCTTCGGTGCCGAACTCGCGGCGCGCATCCAGGAGGAGTTGTTCTATGACCTCGAGGCACCGGTCTTGCGCGCGACCGGATTCGACACCCCGTTCCCGCCCGCACGGCTGGAGAAGCTGTGGCTACCGGGCGTCGACCGGCTTCTGGATTGCGTCGAGCGGACGCTGGAGGCGCCATGACCGGCCAGGTGCGGGACTTCCTCGTTCCCGATCTCGGTGAGGGGCTGGAGGACGCGACGATCACGAGCTGGAGCGTCGCGGTCGGCGACACCGTCGAGCTCAACCAGACACTGTGCACGGTCGAGACCAACAAGGCAGAGGTGGAGATCCCGAGTCCGTTCGCCGGGCGGATCGCCGAGCTCGGCGGCGGCGAGGGTGAAACGCTGAATGTCGGTGCGGTGCTGGCCCGTATCGAGACGGAAACGCCGACGGCGGTGGAGACCAAGCGTAAACCGGTCCTGGTCGGCTACGGCGCCGACGACGAGATGGACGAAACCAGGCGAACCCCGCCGTCCACGTCGACCCGACCACGCGCGAAGCCTCCGGTGCGAAAGTTGGCATCGGAGCTGAACGTCGACCTCAACGCGCTGGTGGGCTCGGGCGCCGACGGTGTCATCACCCGCGAGGACGTCTTGGCGTCGGCGGGGAGGTCCGCACCGAGCCCCGACATGGTGGCGGTGCGCGGTGTGCGGGCGGAGATGGCCCATCGAATGTCGCTGTCGCGCAAGGAGATACCCGATGCCCATGCCAGCGTACAGGTCGACGGGACGAACCTGGTGCGGCTGCGCGACCGCATGCGTGACCAGGTGGGCGACGACGTGTCGATCACACCGTTCGTACTCACGTTGCGGCTGTTGACGATTGCGCTCACCCACCACCAGAACCTCAACGCGACATGGGTGGATACCACCGAAGGTCCGCAGATCCATCTGCACTCCGCGGTGCATCTGGGATTCGGTGTCGCGGCGCCGCGCGGCCTACTGGTGCCCGTTGTCAAAGACGCCCAGGACAAGACGACCCGCGAGCTCGCCGACATGGTCGCCCGGCTGATTCGGGACGCGCGGTCCGGCACGCTCATGCCGACCGAACTGCAGGGCTCGACGTTCACGGTGTCCAACTTCGGCGCGCTCGGGCTCGACGACGGCGTCCCGGTCATCAACTATCCGGAGGCGGCGATCCTCGGGATGGGCTCGCTGAAGCCGCGCCCCATAGTCGTCGACGGAGAAGTCGTGGCGCGGCCGACGATGTCGCTCACGTGCGCGTTCGACCATCGCATCATCGACGGCGCGCAGGCCGCCGCATTCTTGGCCGAATTGCGCGGCCTCATCGAGTCGCCCGAACTGGCGCTGCTCGACCTTTAGCTAGCTCACCGGCGCTTGGCGGCCTCGAGTCGGCGCGCGAACTCCGGTGATTCGATGGAGGTCGCCTGCGGGCCCAGTTCGGTGTCCACCGCGATGCGGTGCTGGTCGCTGTCGATGAATCCGGGGTTGGCGGTAGCGCGCATCGAGGCCTTTGTCGCGAGAACCACCTCGCGCGGCGCGGCGGCCGGTCCCGCGGCGAGTTCGCGCGCGGCGGCCACGGGATCCTCGGCGACCTTGAGCGCGAGTCCGTGGCGCACCGCCGTCTCGGCGTCGAAGCTCATCCCGAACAGCAGCGACGCGCGGGCCACCTGCGGGCCGACCGCGCGCTGCAGCATCCACGTGGCACCGCCGCCGGGATGGATGCCCAGCTTCTGGAAGCGCGGATCGAAGAGCGCGTGGGGACCGGCGATGCGGACATCCGCGGCTAGTGCGAGGTTCAACCCGGCGCCGACCGCCGCGCCGTTGACGGCGGCGATCGTGGGCAACCTGCAGTTGGCGACCGCGATGAATCCGTCGTAAATCACGCGCAGGCCGTCCTCGGTGGCCTCGCCGAGCGCGGTCAGATTCGCGCCCGCGCAGAATGCCTTCCCGGCGCCGGTGACGATCAGCGCATGCACATCGGTGTCGGCTTCGGCGGCATCCACTGCGGCACGCAACGCCGCAGAGATCTCGAAAGTGACCGCGTTGCGGCGGTCGGGATCGTTGATGGTGATGACGGCGACGTGGTGGTCGACGTGAACCAGTACGAGATCAGACACGCGGCTCAGCCTAGTGACCGCTCACCGACCGCTGTGAGTCAGGCGATCGTCAGCGTGACGTTGTGCAGCGCCACCGCGACATCGGTGGGCAGGATGTCGACGAACGTCGCGGCGTCGCGCTGGGCGGGGCCGGACGCGATGACGTTGCCCGGAAAGCTGGGGCTGCACGGGAAGTTGTGGCAGCGGTACCAGAACCCGGGCGCGCTTTGATACGGGAACATGCTCGGGGCCTGATTGACCCGGTAGTGGCCCGGCGGGATGAACGCCGTCGCCCACCCGTCGCGCGGATTGGTGGTGACGTTGAAGACGCCGTTGCTGCCGTAGCTCGGTGGTGCGGCATCGGCAGGGACGGCCACTCCCAGCGCCAACAGTGCGGCGCCCGCTGCCGCCGCGACCTTCGTCTTCACGTCGTGGAGTGTATCCACAGCGTCGCCCGGCCGAGGCGGATCTCGCGACGACGGCACCCGTCACGCCGCCGCGGCGCCGCCGTTGTTCGCGTCGGTGGATCCGCCGGGTTCGGTGCCGTCGCCGTTGCCGCCCTCACCCGGGTCGCTCGGCGGCGGGTCCGTCGGCTGTACGGTGCCTTCGCCGTCCTTCGGCTCGCCCGGCGTCGTGTCAGCGATGCCTTGGGCGTCGTTGCCGCCGCGGTCGCCGGGCCTGACCTTGAGACCGTCCCGTACGACGTTCAGCAGCGGCCGTTTTGTCAGCTTCGGCTTCTGCGGCTTCGGATACTCCGACTGCGCGGCCGCGTGGGCGGCCTGCTCGAGTTGTTCGGCGATCGAAGGCTTGTCTTCGGTCGCAAAAGGCTCGGGCATGTCGGTGGTCGGCTCAATTATGTTGGCGGCCGGCAGGTTACTCGACTGCAGTGGCGCCACCACCGCGGCGAACGTGCGCTCGATCGTCTCGGGGATCTTCGCGATCGTCGTCCGAATGTCGGCGCCCGACGGGAGGAACGCACCGGGGCGATAGGCGCTCGGATCGCTCGGAATCGGGTTGCCCTCGTAGTAGCCGAAGTTGACCAGCAGCTCCAGCACTGGGTCGAGGACGTCGGCGACGTAGTCGCCGAGGTAGGTGCGAATCAGCTTGGTCAGCGGCAGCTCGTCCGTCGTATAGGTGACGTACGTCGTGTTGTCCCGCGTCGTGACGTAGGCCGTGATTCGGTCGCCCGGCGAGCTGCACCGTGCGTCCGGACAATCCAGCACGGCGCCGCTCTCGGTGATCGCGCACGTGTTGGCGTTGCACGTGACCGCCGGTGTGCCGTCGGCATTGACCGGCAGGTCTATCTCAGCCTGATTCAGGCGCGTGTTCAGGTATGCCGCCAGTGAATTGACCGCCGAGAACGGGTTCAGCACATATGACGGGGCATTCGAGTTGTAGTCGTACTGGTAGCCGACGTTCACCGCCGCTTGAGCCGGCACCTCGCTGGGGGTCGGAATCGGGTTGACGCCGATGAGGGCGAACCACGGATAGCGGGTGCCGAAGCCACCGTCGGGACGGGCGACATCGTTGTCCAGGATGAAGACGGTGTTCGCGTAGGCCGGATCCTGCGTCAACAGCAGCAAACTCGCGTTCGCCGCGCCCCAGCCCGAGGAGATGACGGCGTTCTGCTCGCCGGCGTTCGCGTCCAGCGCGGCTCTGATGCCGGCGGGGCCCTCACGGAAGTTCACGCGGACGATGTCCGTGCCGTCGGCTCCGGTGTACATCGGGTCGCGGAACTTCCCGCCGTAGAAGTCCTCGACGCCCTCTCCGCTGGGATTTGTCGAGCTACCGACGACGATGAGGGCGGCGAGGTCGACAAGGGATGCGGAGATGGATGCGGGCTGAGTGACTGCAACGGCACCAACGCTGGCTGCGACCCCCACCACGGCAGCGCCGATCGCGACCTTGACCGCGCGTTTTCTGCCAGACTCCACCATTGGCGCGCCCCTCCGAAGCGATTTCGCAGCAAACCTGTTGCCCACCGGGCATGGTACGCGAGATCGCCGATTTTCGGCACTCCGGCCGGCGATACTTCTGCCGATCAGGCGCCCACTGCTTCGTCGAGCACAGCGGCGGCCAGTCGGCACCCCGTATGCACGTCCCGCCACAGGCGAGTAACCGGATCGGTCAGCTCGAGCGCATGGCGACTGTTGCCGAGAATGTGGTCGGCGGCGGCCCTCGCCCTGGCCACCGCTTGCCAATATGCCCGGGCATCGGCCGCTTCGGCATCCGGACGCCGCAACGCATCGATGATCTGGAGCTTGGCCGCGTCGATGTCGGATGCGGCCCGGGCCACTTGCGCAGGGGCGGCGTTGGCCAGCTCGCCGCCGCTGTAGGACGTGGCAAGCCGAGCCCGCATCTGTTCGACGTGGTGGCGCCAGACTCCCTCGGCCGAGCCTGTCACCGCCGCGGCCGCACCGGCCATGGCGATCGCTGCGGCACGCTGGTCACCTGCAAACGCGTGGCTGTCGTCGACGACGTGACCGGCGATCGTCACGTCGCAGGCGCCTGCGACGGCGAAACCCTCGCGACGCGGTTCGAGCCGTGCGGCGGCACGCGGCACGAGGACACGGCGGGCGTTCTCCGTGGGCAGCACCAGCCAGTCGGCATATCCGGCGCCGACGACCGATTCCCACCGGCCGGCCAGCCGCTGATCGGGCCCGACGCCACCCGAGCCGCGATGCGCGGTGGTAGCCACCGCTTCCGGATCCGAACCCCATACCGCGTGGACAACAGCCTCTGGGAGCGTCGCGATTTGGTGGGCGGCCGCATGGAACATCGCCGCGAGCCACCCGAGCGATCCGTCGAGAGACGCGAGTTCGCAGATCTGCGAAACGAACTCGTCGGCACCCAATTCCGACCCGCCGTGCCGCGCGGGACGCATCGCGTGTCCGGCTATCGAACCGTGGAGCCCGACAAGTGATTCAGCCGTGACCGCGTCGGATTCGCTGGCCAGCTTGTCGAGAATGGCGGTGACGACACGCGGAACGGTCGTCTGCTCGGCCATACTCACCTCCACGCGGGCGCCGAACTGGTATTGAGAAATCGTGGCACGAAAAAGGCAGCCGTGAAGCAGAGTACGACGCCGTCGGTGCTCGATTCGGTTCGAGAGTTGATTCCCGAGATCGCCGCGGCCGCCGCGGCTGTGGACCGACAGCGCGCGGTCCACCCCGAAATGATCGCGCGCCTTCAGGACACGGGCTACTTCGCGCTGCTGCGACCGCAGGGTTTTGAGAGCGAGGGTGACCCCGACGACTATCTGACCGCCACGCGTGAACTCTCCTCGGCGTGTATGTCGACCGGCTGGCTGGCCGGATGGCTGGCGATGAACAGCTGGGGACTGTCGGTGCGCAACGAAAGGGTGCAGCAGGACATCTGGGGTGACGAACCGCGCACGCTGTTGTGCTCGTCCTACGCCCCGACCGGACGGTTGGAGTCCGTCGACGGCGGGTTCCTGCTATCCGGTCGATGGGTTCGATGCACCGGCGCGCGGCATGCGACGTGGTTGAGTGCGGCGGCGCTGCGCGTGGGGTCTGACGGCGCCGCCCAGGACTTCATGGCAGTGCTGGTGCCGCAGGCTGACTACGTGATCGAGCCGACTTGGAATGGGTTGGGAATGAGGGGGATTGGCGCGGACGACGTCGTCATCTCCGGCGTATTCGTGCCGGAACACCGCGCGTTCAGCTGGCTGAACTTCGATCCGAACGCTGCGACGAAGCTGCTGGACCGGTTGCCGCAGCCGACGTTGTACACCCTGGCCGGAACCATTCCGCTGCTCGGAGCGGCCCAACGAGTGCTGGCAGAGCGGGTGCCGGACTCTTCGGCGCCACTGGATCCGTTCGCGATGGCCCGCACGGACATTGAACTGTCGATGCTTCAGATCAGGCGCAATCTAGCCGACCTGATGGACCGCGTGCGCGCCGGCGGATATCCGGATGCGGAATTGGTGCTTCGTGCGCGTCGGGACCAGGTGATGGCGTGCGAGCGGGCGGTCGCGGCGATCCGCACGGTCGTGCACAATCCTGGTCCCCACGCTGATCACGCTCTGCTGGAACGAATCTGGCGTGATGTGCAGACCGCGCAACGCCACGTGTCGAGCAATGTGGAGCAGGTACTTTCCGTGGCCGGTCGGTTCGCGATGGGTCTCAACGTGGATGACCTCATCTGGTAGCGCGGGTCACACCCAGTCGTCGGACGACAGGGTGCGAAGCACCCGCGACATCATGTCGTCGGTGATGGTCGTGGAATCGGTGTCGTTCCGCGCTGCGGGTGTCGCTCTGCCGATGTGCTCCGATATGCCTCTTGCCGCGCGCGTGAGGAACGGCGCCATCCGGTTGAGCCAGCGGGCGGGCATCGGGCCGGTGAGGGAGAGACCGGCCACCTCACCGTCGGCCATTCGGATGGGTGCTGCGACGCTCGACAGGCCCGTGGCCAGTTCCTGGTCGTCGTAGGCGAGTCCGTGCCGGGATCGGATCAGTGCCAGCTCCCGGTGCAGTGTCGGCAGGTCGGCGATGGTCGCCGGGGTTCGCTTGGGGAGCGGATCGGTCAGGATCGCGTCGACGTCCTCGGCCGACAGTGTGGCCAGCATCGCCTTGCCCAGCGCGCTGGCGTGGGCGGGGGTGCGGCCCGCGACGCGTGTCGGAATCGCGACATCGCCGCTGCCACCGACCTTGTCGAGATAGACGACGTCCGCTCCCAGCAGCACGCCGAGATGTACGACGAGGGATGTGTCGGCGGCAAGACGTCTGAGCACCGGCGACGCGGCGCCGCGCAACTCGGAGTGATCGACGGCGCGATTCGCCGAGAGAGACGACGCCGCAAGGCAATAACCGTCCGGCCCGCGGGTGAGCAACCCCGTCGCGTGCAGTTGATTGAGGATGCGGTGTGTCGACGAGCGCGGCAGGCCGGTGTGGGCGGCCACGTCGTCGAGGCGTAGCTGCTTTCCGGCGCGGTCGAACGAGTTGATGATCAACGCGACCCGCGCCACCATCGACGCCGGCGCGTCGGACGCACTGTTCGCAGGACCGGCCAAGGCCCCTCCCGTGTCGCGGTTGAGTCACTTCACTGTAGGTGGCAGAAAAACAATCGGCCCCTTGCACGGGCAAGGGGCCGACTGCTCTCATTTACGCCGCGTTGCTTTGCGAACCTCCGCCGTCGCCATCACCGGAACCGGGGCTGCCGCTGTTGGCCCCGGCATCACCGGTGGTGCCGGGGCCGGACGTCCCGGATGACGTGCTCTCAGCTGTCTTGCCGGGTTTCCGGATGATGCTCGTGAGGGCGTCCTTGATCCCCGAGAGCTGGCCGCGGTTCCCGTTGCGGGCAGGGCGCGTGCCGAGGGTCCCCGGCACGGACTTGGCACCGTCGCTGGCCTCGTCAGCGTCGACCGCCTCCGACTTCTTGGTGGAGCTGCGCGGCTTCGCGCCGAACGAACTCGTGACAGCAGAGACGCGCGCTGCGATGTCGGTGGATTCCGCGGTCTGCGAGTTGCCCGTCGTCGCTGCGACCGAGGCGACCTGGCTGTGCACGGCCGGGGTGTTTCCGGTGTCGCCCGACTCGGCAGGTTGCGACGTCAGCTTGCCGATCTCGTTGGTGATCTTGGTGGTGACGGCGCGCCTGAACTTGGCGAACGAGAACTGCGTGTCCGCGGCGCCGCCCTTGACCGCGCTCAGGATCGTCCTGACGTCCCCGGTGGCGAACGCATCGGCGACATCATTGAAAGTCGCGTCCAGCTGACGCGTCAAGGTGCGCTGCTGAAGGGCGATTTCGGCTTCGAGCGTGGGTTCAGGGCTGAACCGCTGCCCATTCCAATCGACCAACGTCCAGCCGTCTTCGTTGTTGCCCTCGATGACGACGTAATCGGTGTTGCCCAACGCAGCCGTCTGCAGCAGCTGCAGCTTCTGGATCGGGGTCAGGTTGTCCACGTTCATCATCGTCCAGAACATGATGGTGCCGCCGTGCGAGTACACGATCACGTTGCGGTCGCCGTTGTCGTACATGGTCTGCAGCGCACCGTCGACCCTGGCGTCGAACACATACCCGTTGAGTCCGTCCGTACCCGGCATGACGGTGCCCTTGTTGAAACGGTCCACCGGGATCTGTGGAATGACGCCAGGCAGTGCCCACCCGATCGGGTACAGCCCGTACCCACGCGAGGCGTTGGCCTCCGGGGTGCCCTCGAAGACGCCGGCCTCGATCTCTTGAAGGCCGGGCAGTACCTGTACCGGCAGGCCCAGGTACTCCGACATCGGGGCCGCCGTGAGCTGGGTCCGCACCATCGTCGATGCATAGATGGCGTCGTAGTTGTTGCCGCCGAGTCGATCGACCACATCTTCAGCCTGCTGCTGACCCAACGGGGTGAGCACCGGTCCCGGGGTCGACGTGTCGATCAGTCCGGAGGCGTTGCCCTCGGATTGACCGTGGCGGACGAAAGTCACCCGCATCGACTCGGCCGCCGAGGCGGGCACCGCCGCGCCGATGAGCATGGCGATTGCGGCCACAACGACGCCGAGGATCCGGTACATCGCCGTTCTGCGCTGACGCCCTGGCAACCTCACTCGTGTTCGTGAACTCGCCTGGATGGCGCCTTCAGACGCACCGTTCATTGAACAATTCCTCCCGCCGTTGGTGTGGACAGCTCACGGTGAACGGAAGGTGAACACGGGACAACCCGCAATCTCATTCAGCGGGACTTGCCGTCGGGGTGGGACAGTTATGCGGTGGTCAGGCGCGGTGTCGACGAGCGTCTGGAGCGTTCCTTATGAGCGCCCCCGGCAGGATTCGGGTGATGGTTGACGGATTGGTGTCGGTTGATCCTTGACACTCATTGTTGTGTTTTACGGGTGTGCGCTGGTGCGCAACGCCCTCTTGTTTCTTACCTCTCCGGCGCTGCGTCGGGCGGCGGTCTTGACCAGAATGTCGCCGATGTAGAAGCGCAGAAGCTGACCGTCGACGTGGACATCGCAACGCGAACCCGCGTAATGCAGTCCCAAGCTGACCTGCTGCCAGGACACGCACACCACACCGTTGGTGGTAACCCGACGGCTGACCCAGTCCGAACCACTGCGCTCGCCCCCCAGACTCTCGGGGCCCGGTGTGGCCACCGCCGGCTCGATCGCCTCGGCCCGGCCGGTGAACCGCGAACTTGGCGTCGCCATCTGCAATCCCTGGTGCGGACGTGTGCTGTTGTAGAAGGCGACCCACTCATCGAGGGCCTGCTGGGCGACTTTCAAGTTCTTGAACGGCGCTCGGCCACTGAGGAACTCGGTGCGCAGGCTGCGATGGAACCGCTCGATCTTGCCCGTCGTGGTCGGGCTACGCGGCTGGGTCAACAGATGCTCGATCCCCTGCTGACGACAGATCGCATCAAAAAGCACCTCGACCGGCGGATGGTTGAACCGACCGGTGAACACCTTGCCGTTATCGGTCAAGATCTGCCCGGGCGCACCATAGGTCCCCAGCGCCGCCCGCAGTCCGTCGCACACCGCCCTGGTGCGCTCGCGAGCCATCAACGCCGCGCATACGCACATCCGAGAGTGGTCATCGATCCCGGTCAACGCCTTAGCGCTGGTGCCATCGGCCAACGGGAACCCGCCCACAACGTCCATCTGCCACAACTCCATCGCGGCGGCGCGTTCCCACCGTTTCCACTTGCGCGACCGCCGATCCCGCAGATGCAGATCGATCATCTGCGCCCGCACCAACGCCCGATACACCGCCGACTCCGAGGGCGCCGGCCCCACCCCACGCTTGGCCAGCTCGAACACCAACCGCCGCGGCCCCCAATACGGCCGCGAGCGACGCAACTCCAACACAGCCGCCTCAACCTCAGCTGACATCTGATGCGGACACGACGCCGGCCGATGCGATCGATCGACCAACCCGTCCAAACCTTCGGCCTCATACCGGGCCAACCAGGTGTGCAGCGTCTGCCGCGACACCCCCACCTTCGAAGCGACCTGCGAAATCGACAACCCGTCGCTGATCACCGCTAACACGGCCTGATACCTCTGCTCGGCCACGCTCAACTCCCTCATTCAGGGAGTGTCAAGGATCAACCGAAGCAACTGTCAAGCATCAGCCGAAACACTGTCAGGCATCAACCGAAGCAGAAATGGCAACCATCAGCCGAAGCAATACATCCTTATGAGCGCCCCCGGCAGGATTCGAATTTGCCGATCAGCACCGCGCAATCCTGCCGGTGACCACCACGAACTTGCCCGTACCTGCATTTACCAGCGGATATCGCCTTTGCGAACTGCGAGGTTCTGTCGGGTTCCTATAGGATGACTATTGCACGGAGATTGCACGGCGACGGGAGTGGAGCATGGCAGGACAGCGGGCGGCCGCGAAGTCGGAGCGCACGCGGCGGTCGTTCGGGCGGATGCGCCAATTGCCCTCGGGCCGGTGGCAGGCGAGCTACCTCCACAACGGCGCGGTCTATAAGGCGCTGGCCACGTTCCCCACCAAGAGCAGCGCGGGTCATTGGTTGCAGGCCGAGGAGGATCTAATCGACCTCGACCGCCGCCGACCGGGGGAGTGGACACCGCCCGCCGAACGCGCCGCCCGCCGACAGGCCGAGAAGCTGACGTTGCGCACCTACGCCAACACGTGGCTGGACAACAAGACGAAGCTGGCGCGCCGCACCCGCGACAACTACCGGGGCCACCTCGACAACCACATCCTCCCCGTCCTCGGCGACCTCGGACTGGCCGAGATCACGCCCGAGCACGTCCGCACGTGGTTCGCCGGGTTGGGCACCGAGCATGACACGCGCAACGCGCAGGCGTACGCGATCCTCAACGGGGTGTTCAACACCGCCGTGGCCGACGACCTGATCGAGCGCAATCCGTGCCGGATCAAGGGCGCGGCACAGGTGAAGCACGCCAAGCGCTCGGTGGTGTTGCTCGACGCCGCCCAACTGACCGAGTTGGCGGCGGCGATGCCCGACGACGCGCGCCTGGCCGTGCTGCTGGCCGGGTGGTGCGCGTTGCGCAAGGGGGAGGTGTTCGCGCTGCGCCGCTGCGACATAGCCGCCGACGGGTCCACCGTTCGCATCGAACGGGCCGTGACGTACCGGGAGGGCAAGTTCGAGGTGGGGCCGACCAAGACGCGCGAGTCGCGGCGCGTGGTGTCGGTGCCGCCGCACGTTCGGCCCGCCGTTGTGGACCACCTCGCGCGCCACGTCGGCGAGGGGGACGAGGCGCTGGTGTTCACCGAACCGTCCACCGGATCGTTCGCCGGGGAGAAGCGGTTCCGCACGGCGTGGGAGGCCGCGCGCGAGGCAATCGGGCAGCCGCAGTTGCATTTCCACGACCTGCGCCATGCGGGTGGCGTGATGGCCGCGCAGGCGGGCGCAACGCTGCGCGAAGTGATGGACCGGCTCGGCCACACCTCGCCGAACATGGCCATGCGCTACCAACACACCGCCGAAGGACGTGCCGCCGCGCTTGCCGACAAACTTTCCGCGCTAGCCGCGACAAACCCGTAAACGTCGGGAAACTAAACTCCAACGCGCACAACCTAATTCGTTCGGCGTGTTCCGCGCGGAATGTGGCGAAACCCCGCGAACCCGCGCTATATTTGCGGCGTTACAGCGCGGGATTGGCCCGCCATGACCCGAGGCGTCCAACCCGGCCTCCTCGGATTACGGCGAGGTCAGAGGAGAGACCCGAAGTGTCCACCCGCACAACCACACCCACCCCCGAGTACGAATCGCTGCGATCTGCCGCCGCGCGCACCGGCTACTCGGTGTTCACGTTCCGCGAGAAGATCGCCAGCGGCGAGCTGCCCGCCTACCGGATCAGCGACAAGCCGGGCAGCGCGATGCGCGTCAAAGTCGCCGATGTCAACGCGCTGCTGCGCCCGGTCATTCCTGTGGAGATTCAGGCCGCGCGGTGAGTGGCCACACATTAAAACTCAACGCGCACATACCCGTAACGCAGTGATGCCGCACCAGCCGCGTGCTTGGCTTCGCCCGCGATGTGCCGGTGCGGCACCACTTCCAAGGACTCCCCATCGCCGCGAAGTAGGAGACATGACCGAGAATACCTCCCCGACTGGCAAGCAGGCCGGCGCCACCGATGAGGCCACCGCCATCAACGGTCACCGCAGCCGTGCCGACGCCCTCCTCGCCGCCATGCCCGCCGACTTCGGCAAGGCCACCGCCCGGGGGCGGGCCGACGATGCGCCGCCCGCCGCCGAGGACGATGGCAAGACCGACGTAAACGGTCTGCGCCCCGGCGACGAGGGGTACCAGCCGTTCAACACCCGGGGCGCCAACGCCAAGCACGCCACCGCTGCGAAGGCGCAGGAGGCCAGCGAGAAACGGCTGAAACGGTGGGCGTCTCGCCGCTACCCGGTGTCGATTCTCGACGGGCGCACCGAGCCGTGGGCGCGCGCAATCGCCGCCGACATCGCGCGCCGCAACGCCGGGCGCGATCCGGTCAAGGACGCGCCGGACGTGATGTTCAGCGGGGACAAGGCGGTGAAGGTGGGCGCGACCGACGCCCACCCCACCGCGATGCCGGAACTGACGCCCGAAGAGATCGGCGCGTTGAAGATCGAGGCGGCGGCGATCCGCGAGTACCACCGGGCACAGGTGCGCCGGAAGGCTGCGGCGATGGCGACCCCGCGCCACCCCCTGGCCGAGGTCATCCGCCACGTCTCCGACATGGCCAACGACCCGCCGACCGGCACCCTCATCGACGGGCTGATCTACGAGCAGACGGTCACTCACTGGGTCGGCGACGGCGGCACCTACAAGACGTTCACCGTGCTCGCACTGGCGTGCTCGGTGGCGGCGGGCCGCGACTTCACCCACCAACTCAAGGTGCCGCAGAAGCACTCGGTGCTGTACTTCTGCGCCGAGCGCCGCCACTACGGCATGGGCGCGGATGTCGCCGCGTGGTGCCAGCGCGCCGGGCTCGACATCGCCAGCCTGGACCTCCTCGGTTGGGACGACGTGGTGCAATTGGCCGACGACGAGTGGATGGCCGAGTTGGTCGAGTTCGTGAAGGCGCGGGGCATCAAACTCATCGTGTTCGACACCCAGCGCAAGGCCACCAGGGGCATCGAGGAGAACTCGTCCACCGACATCGGCGCGGCGCTGGCCAACGCCCAGAAGTTGGCGATGGAGGCGAACGCGGCGGTCATCGTCATCCACCACACCGCGCGCGGCCAGGACCACGCCCGAGGGTCCAGCGTGGGGCGGGACGACACCGACGCGACGGTGGTGCAGAAGGCGACCGGCCCGAACGAGGCCGAGTTCGTCATCGACAAGCACAAATCCGAGGCCACCGGCACGCGCTACCCGGTGAAGGTCGAGAAGGTGGCCGGGACGATGCCGCCCACCGAGGGCCGAGCCGGGTACGGCTACACGACCCTGGTGGCCACCGCGCGCGACCCGCTGACGATGAACGAGACCGCCGACAAGGTGGCGGCGGCGCTGGCCCAAGACGACAAGATTCTGGTGGCGGTCGTCAACGACGCCGACGACGGCCCGCTGTCGCCTGCGGAGGTGACCCGCCGCGCCCAGGCGCGCGGGTGCGAACTCGGCAAGGACGCGGTGGGCACGCACCTCGCGCGGTTGGCCAAGGACAACTACGGGCGTCTGGTGACCCAGCACGTCAACCCGACCAACGGGCGGCGCACCTACTCGCCGAAGTCGGCTCCGCCCGACGCCGACGACACCGCCGACGTGAGCGCCGAGGTGGTGGACCTGGCGACACGGCGGCGCGGTGGGAAGTCGTCGCAGAAGGCCACCCCGAAGTCGCCGGAGACGCCGCCGCCGACCGACTGAGCGCGCAGCAAACATGCGGTCAGAGCGTCGACGTCAAACTTCGCGGCGCAGCCGCGAACTTAGCCAGCAACCCGCGAACACCTGGTCAGCGTCATTCTAATTGTTAACCACGGAGGTGAATCATGGGCGCAACGGTCACCCGGCGCGCGTCGAATATGCGTTTGCGCAGGTCAGAGCATCGCAACTTCGCGGCATCGGGTCACCGCGAAATGAGCCGCGAAATCGGGGTCCACGGCATTCGCGGCAATGCCGACGTGCTCTAAATATGCCCTCTGACCTGGGGTTCGCGTATGTTCGCGGTTTTGCCGATGAACAGTTCCCACTTCGCGGGTGTTCGCGGCCCCGCTATAGGGATAGCGGGACGCACCCGAGAGGGCCGGGTTTGGAGGGTGGCCGTCGAAACCGAACATCGACCTCGACACCGCATCCGACGGGCGCGGTGGCGGCGGACAGTGGCGGCGGACAGTGGACCGGGCGGCGGCGGTGCGGGCGGGCGGTGGCACCGAAATGACCGCAGCCACACCACAATCCCGTAAACGTCGGGTACTGACGAAGACGGACCTAATTGCCCCACAATGGCCACATGGCCAAACCAGGACCGGCGATGAGCCGCGAGGACAGCCGCCGCCGCGCCGAGCGTGCGCGCTGGCTGCGCGGCACCGGCAAGACGTGGCAGCAGATCGCCGACTCCGAAGGGTTCCGGTCGCGGCGGGCGGCGCAGTTGGCGGTGGCCCGCCTGGTCGAGTCCGAACCCGCCGACAACCCCGCCGCGTTGCGCCGCACCGCCACCGACGGGCTGCGCATCACCAAGTCGGTGCTGTTCGCCGGTCTCGCCGAGGCGAAGCAGTCGGGCGACCACCAGGCGGTGGTGTCCTACGCCCGCGCCATCGGCGACAACATCGACAAGGACGCCAAGATCAACGGGTTGCACGTGCCCGTCGCCCAGCAGGTGGACGTGAACGTCAGCCACGACGCCACCGCCATCATCGACCGCATGGAGTCCGAACTGCTGGCGTTGGTCGCCCAGCGTGAGCAGCCGTCGGCAATCGCCAGCGGCAACGTCATCGACGCGGAGGTAATCCGATGAGCACCACCACGACCGAGGACGTCATCAAGGCGGCATCCTCAATCGCCCGCGACGTGGCCGAGGGCACGCTGTCGCCGTCGGCGTTGGAGGACCAGGCTGTCGCCGAGTTGCGCGAGATGGTCGGCACCGTCGCGGGGCCGGACGACCCCGCGTGGTCGCTGCAATGCGACATCGCCCGCCAGGTGCTCGCCCTCGACGGCATCCCCGCCGACGAGTTGGCCGAGTGGGTGGCCGTCGCGCGCCAACGGGCCGGTGAGGCGGTCGGCACGCCCGGCCCTGCCGACACCCGACCTGACCCGGTTTCACTCGTCAGCGTGGCGCACTACCCCGAGACGGCGCAGCCCGATGCCGACATCGCCCCGGCCCGACCACTACGACCCGACAGCGGCGTGGCTGGCGGGCAACACCCGGCGGAACTGACGACGACATGAAGCGCGCCGACATCGCCACGACCGCACGCCAAGTCAGGCTGATCCTCGACGCCATCGAGCGCGGGGAGTTGGAGGCCACCGCGACCGAACGCGCCCGCCTCGAAGGTGCGGCGGCGGCACTCGACGCAATGTCGGGCGGCGACTCTTAACGCAAACGGTCGTTTGCGTTATACGATGGGAGCATGACCACGCCCCGCACCCGCCGCCGTCGCGTCCAGACCGCGCCCGTCGGCACCGTCGTCGCCTACATCCGCGTGTCCACCGAGGAGCAAGCGGCCAGCGGTGCCGGGCTCGACGCGCAACGCGCCGCCATCGCCGCCGAGTGCGACCGCCGGGGCTGGACCATCGTCGGGTGGCACGCCGACGAGGGCGTCAGCGGCGGCAAGGCCATCGACGCCCGGCCCGCCCTCACCGCCGCCATCGACGCCGTGGAGTCGGCACAGGCGGCGGTGTTGATGGTGGCCAAGTCCGACCGCCTGGCCCGCAGCCTGCCCACCCTCCTCGACGTGCTCGACCGCACCCAGCGCGCGGGCGGCGTGGTCGTCGCCGTCGATGGCACGGTGGACACCAGCACGGCGGCGGGGCGGTTCACCACGCAGATCATGGGCAGCGTGGCCGAACTGGAACGCGGCCTCATCAGCGACAGGACCAAGGCGGCGTTGGCCGTCCGCAAGGCGCAGGGGGTGCGGCTCGGACGCCCGACCACCGTGCCGCCGTCGGTGGTCGAGCGCATCGCCCGCGAACGCGCCGCAGGGGCGACGTGGGCAGCCATCGCCGACAGCCTGAACGCCGACGGCACGCCGACCGGCCAGGGCGGATCGAAGTGGTTCCCGAACACGGTGGCCCGAATCCACAAGCGAGTGGCGGCGTGACTCCCACGGATAGGCAGGGAGTGCCGGGTCAACCGGCGCGCCACATCAGGAGCGCGGCGGTCCCATCATGCCGCCGGGTCCCATCATGCCGCCGGGTCCCATCATGCCGCCGGGTCCCATCATGCCTTGCATCATCGCTGGCATTCCGTCACGGACGAAGCCAGTGACCTCGCGGGCGTGTGCGCGGATCACTTCTATCAGGTTGGGATCGTCTGCCGTTTCCTCGGCAATCACTCCGGTCGGAGTGAGCGTGAGTTGGCGTCGGTAGCCGCCTGCGTTTCGGAACAGGGTCGGCAGCGTCGAGCTCATGCACATGACCTCGTCGCCCTGGCCGATATGGGAATACATGCTCGAAACGTGCGCCTGTAGTTGAGCAGTAAGGTCGGGCGAATCTGATTCGGTGGTGGTGCGCACGCCACCTGGTATTTCTTCCACCGTGCGCCTGATCTCATTGTGCCGAGCGAACATGTCCATATAGACCCGCATGTCCGCTGGCCCGCCCATCATGCCGCCGTCGCCGGGTCCGTTGGTGAGCCGGAGGTCCGGCGTCCGCGGTTCGAACACGTTGCGGATGACGTATCCAACGCCAAGAACACTGCCCGCCGCCAATGCGCCGAGTGCGGCGAGCGCCGCACGGCGATTCATCAACTGCGCCATCGTGACCTCACTACGACCAACCCTATGGCCGAGGGGTGGTCGGAGCCGTGGTCGTCGGCGTCTGCTGACCCGGCCACGCGCCGCCGGGACCCATCATGCCGCCGGGACCCATCATGCCGCCGGGTCCCATCATGCCCGGCCCCATCTGGCCGTACGGTCCCATCTGACTCGGTCCCATCATCCCCGGCTGGTGATATCCACCACGGAAATTGCCGTCTGAGTGCCTACCGATGAAAAACCCCGAGAAGAAGATCACAGCGACGATGAACACGACACCGGCGACGATGCCCACCCACACCAAAATCGAGCTCGACCTGTTGCGCCTGCCATCGTCGTAAGGCGATGGCGACTCAAAGACGCGCCGCTCCCCTACTGCTGCTGCGGCACGTTCTGTCCCGGACTCACGAGATTCGGTCATCGTCCAATCGTCGCGGACTGTCGAATCGGAGGTGTAGGGCATTTGTGCCCCTAAAGCGCGGGACAGTGTCGTCTTTGTTCAGTCGCCTCTACCCGGCGACGCGGGACTATGGTCGGTCACTCGGGTCATGGCACGGTCCGTTCAGTCGTCGTCCTCGACCAGTTCGCCCTCCCAGGCTTCCCTACCTTCGTGAATGGCGAACGCGGCGATGACGAAGCCAGCAACGGGGTCGAGCCAGGCGGCGCCGGTGAGCGCAAACAGGCCGACGCCGAGCAGCGTGGAAATGCTCAGCAGCACACAGATTTTGGTCTCGGCAGCGTCGGCGAGGATCAGGTTGTCCTTGAGCTGGGTACCGACCTTCTTCTTGGCGGCAGCCAGCACTGGCATCACGATGATCGACGCCACCAGCAGACCGATGGCCAGCGGCGAGCTTTCGGGTTCCTCGCCGCCTATCAGGCTGCGGATGCCCTCGATGGTGACGTAGCCGGCGAGCAGGAAGAACGTGCTGGCGACCAGCTTGAGGGCGATGCGCTCCTTGCGTTCATCGGCGTGGCCGTGGCGCAGCCGCGCCGACAGCCGGAGAGCGACCAGGACGGCGGCGATGGATTCGATGCCCGAGTCGATGCCGAACCCGACCACCGACACCAGCCCGGCCATCAGCCCGGCGGTGATGGCGACAGCGCCTTCGATGACGTTGTAGCCGACCGTGAACTGAGCCAGGCGCAGTCCCCGGCGGGTGAGCCGTTCGGTCTCGGCGGCGGTCAGCGTGGTGTCGGGTGTGCTCATCAGGTCGTCCTGTCGGTGCCATAGGTCGGGCAGAGGGCGACGGCGTTGCCCGTCGCGGTGAGGAGGGTTTCAGCGGACGCCAGCAGGTCGAGCAACTCGGGGCGGGCAAGCGAATAGAACATCTGCCTGCCTTCGGGGCGTCCGTTGACCAGGCCACAGTCGCGCAGGCAGGCCAGGTGCGACGAAACCGTAGATTGCGGCAGGCCGAGCGCCCGCACTAGGTCAACTACCCGTGCTTCACCGCCAGCCAGGTGGCCGACGATGGCCAGCCGGGTCGGATCGGACAGGCCGTGGAACAACGCGACCGCGCCCGCTAAGTCGTCGCGCGTGGCCGGAGGGACGCTACTACTTTTCATCGGCATTTCACGATGATAACTTCTCAACGAGATTAATCAACTTCTGCCGATGATAACGACGACAGCCGATGAGGCGAGGTATCCAATGAAGCTCAACGCCATCGAACGGGCCGCGATGAACAACCCCATCCGCGCCGCCCACCAACACCGCCGGGAAGCGGCGTGGTTCCGCCGTCTTGCCGGTGGCGACCTCGCGGGCCAAGACGTGCTCGAAGTCGGGTGCGGTCGCGGCGTCGGGGCCGAGGTCATCCTCGACCGGCTCCACGCCAACCGGGTCACCGCATTCGACCTTGACGACAGCATGGTCGAGCTTGCGCGCCGACGCCTACACAACCGTCCAGTGTCGCTCTCAGTCGGCGACGCCTGCGAGATCAAACAACCAGCCGCCAGCCAGGACACCGTGATCGACTTCGGCATCATCCACCACGTTCCGCAATGGCAGGAGGCCGTAGCCGAGATCGCCCGCGTGCTGCGCCCCGGCGGGCAACTGCTGTTCGAGGAGGTTCCGCGCCACATGCTTGAAACGTGGGCGTTCCGCACCTTCACAGTGCACCCGCGCGAGAACCGTTTCGACGCAGCCGAGTTCGCCGCCGAACTGGCCCGCCACGGTCTGCACGGCACTGCGCGGATCGAGCAACATCTCGGCGGAATGCTGTTCGTCGGTGCTGCCCGAAAGTCTTGAACCGGCCCGGCGGAGGTACGTTCAGTTTCCCGACGTTTACGGGTTATCTTCCTATCCCACAACATATTTCGGGACACGCCGACGGCGTTAGCCTCGACCGTCGGTGCACGGTCGGCGTCTATGGTCGCCACTATGCAGACCACATTCCTCACCGACCCTACGTCGCTGACCCCCGCGCAGTGGTCGGGTCGGTTGGCGGCGTACCTGGCGCGCGGTCGCGGCAACGATGACCCCGATGTCATTGCGTGTCGGGCGGCGCTGAGCTATTGGCGCGCCCGCCGCGCCATCGATGCCGAGGCGGGCCAGATCGCGCCGATCCACCTCGACGCTCTGACCGCCCGGTTGCGCGAGGCGGTGGCCCGATGACCGCCATTCAGGCCGGGGTCATGGCGCGCAACCGCACACCCGCCGCGCTCGCCGCCCAACGCCCGCAGCCGCCGCGCACGTACACCCCGTCCGAACACCGCGAGCGGCGGCGCACCGGGCTGCCCGCCGCCCACTACGACGGCACCTGGTCGCTGGCCCGCGAGATCGCCGATGTCGTCGGCCCGTTGGCGCAGCGGATCGCCGCCGACGACCGGCCCACCCGGTTCATGCGCACCGCTGCCTCGGTGCCGTGGCTGGCCGAAGGCGTCCACGAGGCGGTCGGCGTCATCGTCGGGTGGGTGGCCGAGACGGATGCCCGCCGCCGCACCGCGCACCTGGCCGACGAGCCGGGCAAGCGCAAGTACGCCATGACCACATTGGTGGACCTCGCGCCGCGCCCGGCGCTGCCCGACATCGCCGACAAGGACATGGCGTCCGGTTCGTGGGCGGCGGCGGTGGTGGCGATGGCGATGGCCGTCGATGCCGCGTTCTCCGACCTGCTCGCGCACTCTCATCCGCCCAACGCCGCCGCGCTGCGTGGCCAGCCTTCCCGCTCCGACCAACTGGCGCGGCTGTTGACCCGCACCATCGACCACGCCGCCTTGGCGCTGGAACGGCGTCTCGACCGCGACGACCACGGCGACCACCACCCGACCGCCTCGACCGACGCCGACCGCGCCCGCGCCGAACTCGAATCCCTTGGAGTGACACCATGACCACCGGCCTGCCCGACTTCCCCGCGACGACCCACACCGCGATGCTGCCAACGCATTTCGAGGTTCCGGCGGTGAACCCGGCCATCCCCGGCCTCTACGCCGCGACGTTCTGGACCGAGGTGGGCGCGGGCGAGCCGTCGCGTCACCTCAACGGCGTTGAGGTCCGTGGCCCGAACTACGGCGGTGCCGACGCTTCCGGCGTGTGGGGCGCGCCGTGGTGTTCGGTCCCGCCCATCGACAACGCCGAGCGCAAGGAGGGTCAGCGTCCGCCGATCTTGGACCCGTTCGACCCGATGACGGTGTGGGCGTATGACGAGTGCGACCTGACCGAGCCATCGCGGGCCGAGGTGCAGGCGCGTGCGGCGCAGGTGTTCCGGTTGGAGGAACAGCCGACGGTGGAGCGCGAGTTCGCCGCCCGGTTGCTGGTGGACGCCGCCGACCTTCCCGGCGGCATCGCCATCCGGCCCACCCTCAAGGAGGCTGTCGCCTACCTCGAAGGTGCGATGGCCGAGACGAACACCGTGGGGTTCTTCCACATCGGCGCGCATCTGCCCGCCATCGAGGCCGCGCTGTTCGCCAAGTCGGGGACGGCCCGGCTGTCGCCGTCGGGGCACACGTGGGTCGTCGGCGGCGGGTACGTCGCCGGGCTGGGCGACACTATCGTGGCGACCAGCCAGCCGTTCGGCTGGCGCGACGAGGTGCAGGTTCGCACCGCGATTGACGAGCGGCACAACACCTTCGCCGCCCTCGCCGAACGCACCGTCCTGGTGGGTTACGAGGCTGTCGTGGCGGCGGTGACGGTGACGCCGTGACCACGATGACCGCCGAACCCGAAGCCGACACGATGACCGCCACCGACGACGGCATCGCCGTCTGCTGGCGCTGCGGTGGGCCGTGCCTGACCTACAAGGGATCGGTCCACGGTTGGACGTGCACGGCGTGTCTGGACGCCTACCTCGATGCGGGCGCGGCGCGGTGGGCTGTCCGCATGGCCAAGGAGCGCGAGAAGAACGCGCGGAAACTGTTGCTACGCAACGACTCAGAGTCTCCCGTGTCGGCGAACGGTCGGGGTCGGGACGGTGGTGGACCGGATGTGTTCCGCACCGCTGTCCCGGCGTCGGCCACCACCTCCGACGCGCCGCAATGACCACCACACCCGAAGGGACAGACCGATGACCGGCACCACCAATGCCCGCCGACGCCCGTTGACGATGGCCGACCTCACCACGCGCGAACGGCATCACCTCGAAGTGTGCGTTCACGAAGCGGCCCACGCCGTCGCTGGTGTCGCCCTCGGCGGCGAACTCCGCAGCGCGGTGGTGTCCAACAGTCGCGTGTGGGGTGTCGATGGTCTCGCCTCGTTCGCCGACACGCCCCACGGGCGTGACCCCGAGATCGCGTATGCGGGGCCGTGGGCGCAGGCGAAGTTCCGCGCCGGTGGCCGTGACAACCGCCCGACGCAGCGCCAGGTGTTCGCGATCCTCAACGCGGGCGGCTATAAGGACGACCGGATGCTGATCGCTTCCGGCGGCACGCATCTCGGGCACGCCGTCACCCCGCTGGTCGAGCGGACATGGCCCGCCGTCATCCGCGTGGCCCGACGGCTCTACGACACCGGGGAGGCGACCCACACTGACGTGTGCGCGGCGTTGGGCATCACCGACGGCGGCGGGCCGGGCAGTTCGCAACTCGCGGGGCTGCGGGCCGGTATGCGTCCGGTTCCCGCATGACCTAACCGACGACCACAACCACGCAGGGACTCCACCTCACCCAACGACGACACACCCGAGGAGCCCACCGTGACAACCCCCACCGCCACCCCGTCAGTTGACCCGTTCCACGACTTCTGGCTGCCGGACTACTGCCCCCGGTGCAACCCGGCGGGTCATCACGCCGACCGCTGCGTGCGCCTGGCCACCCAAACCGAGCCGGATGCCGTCACCTGGCGCGGCGGCAGAGGGTTGGTGTGCGACTACGTGTGCGACGGCTGCGGGCACCAGTGGCGGCGGGCCGACCTGTGGACCGCCGAGTGTGCCGGTTTCAATCCCAAGCAACGGAGGGCCGCGTGACCGCGACGACCGACCGCCGACGCGACCCCATCGTGTCGATGACCGCCGCCCGTGCCATCGCGTCAGCGCGCCAACGGCGGCGGCCCGCGACCCCGGCGGAATTGGCCCGGCGGCTCATTCCCGGCTACGTGGTCACCCCGGCCATCAAGCTGCTGTCCGACGAACTGGTGCGCGCGGTGGAGATGCCGGACGCCCGGCTGATCGTGACCATGCCGCCCAGGACCGGCAAGTCGGTGCTCACCTCGCAGGTGCTCCCGGTGTGGCTGCTGTCGCGCGACCCCGACGCCGAGGTCATCGTGAAGTCCTACGGCGACGCCCTGGCCGAGGAGCACAGCGCCGCCGCCCGACGGCTGATCGCCGAGAACCCCGCCGTCGTCGGCATCGAGTTGGCGGCGGACAAGCAGGCTGTCGGTCGGTGGCGGGTGGCCGGACACCGGGGCGGCATGTTGGCGGGCGGAATCCTGTCCAGCACCACCGGGTTCGGCGCGTCGGTGCTGCTGGTCGATGACCCGGTGAAGGGTGCGCAGGAGGCCGACTCGGACGCCTACCGGCGGCGGCTCACCGCCGAGTTCAAGGCCAGCCTGATGACCCGGCTGATGCCCGGCGCGTCGGCCATCGTCGTGCTCACGCGGTGGCACCCCGACGACCTCGCCGGGTCGCTGCTCGCCGAACCCGGCAGCCGGTGGCGGTGTGTGAACATCCCGGCCATCAGCACCGCCGGGGTGCCCGACGCGCTGGGCCGCGAACGCAGCGGCGTGGCTATGACCAGCGCGGTGGGGCGCACCGCCGAGCAGTTCCGCGAGATCAAGTCCGAGGTCGGGTCGCGGGCATGGGCCGCAATGTATTTGGGCACCCCCACGACGCCCGAGGGCGGGCTGATTAAGGCGGCGTGGATCGACACGTGGCGGTTGCCCGCCGCCCCGCCGGGGACGGTCAAGATCGTCGTCGGCGTGGACCCCGCCGACTCCGGCGAGGGCGACGAGACCGGCATCATCGCCGCCGCGCTGACCGCCGACGGGGTGGTGGCGCTCATCGCCGACGTGTCGGCCCGGATGACATCGGACGCCTGGGCGGTGCGCGCCGTGCAACTCGCCGCAGACGTGGGTGCGTCAGAGATCGCGGTGGAGGCGTTTGCGGCGCGGGCCACCTACACCCGGCTCGTCACCGAGGTGCTGGCCCGGTTCCGCGTGGACCGGCCCATCCGCGTCACCGGGTGGCCACCCAAGGGCACCGACCGGGGCAAGGGCGACGCTGTGGCCCGTTCCACCGGCCTGCTCGCCGCGCTGGAAACCGGACGCGCACGGGTGGCGGGGTTCCTGCCGGACTTCGAGGCGCAGGCCGTGACGTGGGAAGCCGGGCAGCACCAGCCTGACCGGGTGGCGGCGGCGGTGGTGGCCTACGACGTACTGGCCCACGCCATCACCGAACCCATCAGAATCGTCAGCCCCATGGACGTCGCCCGCCGCGCGCGGGAGGGCAAGGTGCCACCGCCGCCGCAGTGGATGACGCGCCAGATCGGTGGGCGATGACAGGCTGCATTGCCACCGCGCGCACCGTCGGCCCGTCCGGCGGCGGGGGACTGGCCAGGGCGGGCCGGGCGAAGCTGCGCACCGACTTAACCCATCCCGCGACCGCCGCGGAGCCCGCCGGTTGCTACTGCGCCCGATGCTGCCCAGAACCGTTGACCGACATCGAGGCTCAGCGCGCACTACGCCATGTGTCGAATCAGGACGCGGTGGCCTACGCGCGGGGCGACGTGACGGTGGTCCGCCTTCGCGGCTGCGACGAATGCGGTGGGTGGGTGCCGACGTTCACCGAGGTCGCCTAGTCGGCTGAGTCTTATCCGGGAGTCCGAGGGTGCGCATTATGTGCGGGCGAACGCCCAGCCATTCGTCCGCACGTAGTCGAAGAACTTCATCGTTGCAACTGAGTGCTCATCGGCGATATTCGGAATCTTCTGATTCTTGTCGTCCGTGTTCGGACCTTTGCGGCTCTCCTCGGTGACGATGACTGACCGCTCCGCCTTTGCGTGAGCAACAACGAACGGATCAGCCTCGTTGAGTTGGCCCTGCACCCACCCAGGATGGGCACGGGCAATTTCTGCAACCGTCGTCAACTCAGCACCGGAGACCGCACAGACGAACCCCGGTAGGTCCTTCGCCCACTTATGGAGATCGTCGCCGCCGCGCTTTATCTCACGGAGAACCGCCTCGCATACACAGCTATCCTGCGATGAGACTGACGCCTCGATGCTCTCCCAAAGTCCTGGAAAAATATCTCGCGGATAGTTCCGTTGCAAACCGATGAGGATATTCGTGTCGAGCGTGAATTTCATTCAGCGCCGCCGGTTCGGTAATACTCATCGAGCATCTGCTCAACCATCGGCAGACGTGCGTTGAGCAGGTAGGTCGCATCCACCAGATCGACCCGGCGATCTTCGAGAGCGCGCGCAATCGTGCCGATGTAACTCGGCCCCAGATCGCGATAGCGGAGTCGCCAAGGCGGCACGAACCCCGTGCCCTGTTTCTGCGCTTGTCGAGCCTGCTCCCACTGTTCTTCGCTCGCCGCTCTGATGCCATCGAGATCGCTGTCGGAGATGAACCCAAGCCTGCGCAGCCGAACTGCCGCCGCTAACGCACTCACCTTGAAATGCCGCGCCAGGTGGTCGGCAACCTTGCCAGGTTCCACGTCATCCAGAATGTTCATTCGCACCGCAGTCTCCGGCATAAGGAAAGCAGCGGAGAAATTGTTGGCGAGCGCCTCCTCGTTCACGGTCTCCCGTAGCGCACACAGCCCGCTAGTTCTGTTGATTAGGTGTGCGACCTCATGAAATAGGGTGAATGTGCGCCCGGCTGGGCTATCACCCCCGTTAACAATCACCACGGGCAATTCATCATGATGAACGGACAGCCCTCGGAAGGTTTCGAGTGGTATTTTCGTCGTCTGAAGAACGAGAATTCCGTTGTCTTCGAGTAGTCCGCGCCAGAAACTGAACACCTGATTGTTGGAGGATTCAGGGGGTACGAATGTGTCGGTGAGGCCGAATTTCCCCCGCAGATCAGATGCGCGCTCAGCGATGGTTTCCCAGGTGACGGGTCCGACCTCCACGCGGCGCTCGGGACGGCCGCCAAGTTCGAGCATCGCATCTCGGTGTTGCTCCGCCCGGCGCATCTCCTTCGCCAGGTCCGGCGGAAGACTTCCGTCGGACCGCCCTCGGAAGTCTGCGGTGTCCGGCACATCAGATGCAGCGGGCGGCGGCGCGAAGAAGAAACCCAATGGTCGGTCGAGCTTCCCTGCCATGAGGGTTAGCTGCCGGAAGGTCGGTTCCGCGTCGCCGGACTCGAACTCGATGACTCGGGACGGTTTGACGTTCATGGCGCGAGCAAGGTCGTCCACCGTCACACGGCTGGTCTCGCGCGCCCACGTCAGGGCGGACGGATCAATGGGTGCTCGGGCCACTATCCACCCCCCTGTTCACTGCGCCGCTGGCCCAAACTCTGCCAGTCCGAGCAATATTAGGGGTAACGCCCGACGGCTCGCCGCCCGTTCGCCGACGTTTAAGCCTGGCGGCAACATGATGACTGGCAGCGCACCGTCAACCTGGTCACGTCGCGTGTCCGGCTCCCGCCAGGGACAACGGTCGTCTGAACGCTTATCTTGCACGTATATCGCACGCCGCAGTCAAAAATAGGGTCTGACCTGGTGCCCCCGGCAGGATTCGAACCTGCAACCTACGGAGTAGAAATCCGCTGCGCTATCCGTTGCGCCACGGGGGCAAGTGATACGACACGCGACCCAGAAACTACCTACGTATCGCAACGACACCTACACGTAGCCGTCGTTCTCCTTTCACATACGCCGCCCGACCATAGCGATACTGGGATATCGGGCCACTCTGTCGGTGAGCTACGAAGGCAGCGCATCCACCTTAGCGGAATTCCCGCTAACCGATGGACGGGTCATCCCCTACTCTGGGTGAAATGGCGCACCATACAAAAGACAAAGGTGACTTGGGCATCGCCAAGGTTCACGCCGATTTGGTGAGTCAGGGGTTTACGGTCCTGTTCCCAGCAACGGAGCATGCTCCGTTCGACCTCGTCGCGTACGCAGCCGGACACTTCAACCGTCTTCAGGTGAAGTACCGATCGGCGCGCACGGGCGCCATCAAAGTCCAATTTCGGTCAATGTGGGCGGATCGAAACGGGACTCACATGACGCCGATGGACAAAAGTGCGATCGACACCGTGTGCATCTACTGCCCGGAAACCGACGAATGCTATTACGTGCGGCCCGACGCGTATGGCACGTCGGTCACGCTTCGTGTTGCTCCAAGCAAAAACGGACAGCAAGCGGGAGTTCTGGACGCTGCAGCCTTCCGTGAGCTGCCGAGTCCGTTAACGCATCGCGACAGCCACTAAAGGCCCGTCGCGCTGCCGCGTAGCGGACTAGCGTGGTGACCACCGACCGGGCCTTATGGGAAGGGGAGCGACGGGTAATGAGCGATGTGCCGGACCTCGACGCCGACGGACTCCCGGAGGAACTGAGCGCGTTCGATCAGATCCTGCATCGTGGTGAGGCCAACCCACGCACCAGGTCGGGGATCATGACCGTGGAGATCCTGGACGCCGAGCCGGACTGGGAGCAGTTCCGGCGACGGTTCGACAACGCCTCACGCAAGGTGCTGCGGCTGCGGCAGAAGGTCGTCACGCCCACGCTGCCGACGGTGGCGCCGCGGTGGGTCATCGATCCCGATTTCAACCTGGACTTCCACGTTCGCCGAATCCGGATCGCCGAACCGGGCACCCTGCGCCAGGTGCTGGACCTCGCCGACGTCGCCGCACAGTCGCCGCTCGATATCTCCCGGCCGCTGTGGACCGCGACGCTGATCGGGGGGCTCGAAGGCGGCGGTGCTGCGATCATGATGCACCTGAGCCACGCCATCACCGACGGCGTCGGTGCCGTCGAGATGTTCGCCAACATCTACGACCTCGAACGCGAACCCGCGCCGCGAGCAATCCCGCCATTGCCGATTCCGCAGGACCTCTCACCCAACGACTTGATGCGGCAAGGGGTTCGGCGTCTCCCCGGCACGATCGCGGGTCGCGCGCGGGGTGTGGTGGCCGGCGCCGCCCATGTGGTGACCGAGGCGATCCGCGACCCGGTCTCGCGATTGGGCAGCGTCGTCGGCTACGCGATGTCCGGTGCCCGCGTGCTGGGACCGGTCGCCGAGCCGTCGCCGGTGCTGCGCAGACGCAGCCTGTCGTCGCGCAGCGAGGCCATCGACATCAAGTTCGGCGACCTGCATCGCGCGGCCAAGGCGGCGGGTGGCTCGATCAACGACGCGTACCTGGCCGGCCTGTGCGGCGCGCTGCGCCTCTACCACGAGGCCAAAGGCGTTCCCATCGACGCGTTGCCGATGGCGGTACCCGTCAACCTGCGATCCGAGGCCGACCCCGCCGGCGGAAACCGTTTCGCCGGAGTCAATCTCGCCGCGCCGATCGGGCTGCAGGACCCCGAGGTGCGAATCAAGAACATCCGCTCACAGATGACGAGCAAGCGCGAGGAGCGGGCGATCGACATGGTCGGCGCCATCGCCCCGGTGATCAGCCTGTTGCCTGACTCGGTGCTCGAATCGATGGCGGGTTCCATCGTCAACTCCGATGTGCAGGCCAGCAACGTGCCCGTTTACGCGGGTGACACCTTCATCGCCGGGGCAAAGATTCTGCGGCAGTATGGAATTGGCCCGCTGCCCGGTGTGGCGATGATGGTGGTGCTGATCTCTCGGGCGGGGTACTGCACCATCACCACGCGCTACGACCGCGCCGCGATCAACGACCCGGACCTGTGGGCTCGCTGCGTGTTGTCGGGATTCGACGAAGTCCTCGCTCTGGGCGGCGACGGCCGCGCAGAGCCGGCGTCGTTCTCGGCGGACCCGCCCGAAGCTGCCCAAATCTCACCGAACGGAAGTGCGCTGCAATGACTTCGGGAAACGGCCAGGCCTCGCCGGCCATCCGCAAGACCATGCGACTGCCCGGCTCGGTCGCCGAAATCGAGGCGAGTCCGGCCGGACCTGAGGTCGGCGCGTTCTTCGATCTCGACGGCACGTTGGTCGCCGGTTTCACCGGTGTGGTCATGACGCAGGACCGGCTACGTCGCCGCCAGATGTCGGTCGGGGAGTTCATCGGTATGGTGCAGGCCGGGCTCAACCACCAACTCGGTCGCTCCGAATTCGAGGACCTCATCGGCAAGGGCGCCCGCATGCTGCGTGGCAATTCCCTCGATGACATCGACGAGCTGGCCGAGCGTCTGTTCGTCCAGAAGATCGTGAGCCGCATCTATCCCGAGATGCGCGAGCTCGTGCGCGCGCACATGGCCCGCGGCCACACCGTGGTGCTCAGTTCGTCGGCGTTGACGGTGCAGGTCGAGCCGGTCGCCCGGTTCCTCGGCATCAAAAACGTGTTGAGCAACAAGTTCGAGACCGACGAGCAAGGCCTGCTGACCGGCGAGGTGCTCAGGCCCATCATCTGGGGCCCGGGCAAGGCCAGGGCGGTGCAGGCGTTCGCCTCCGAGAACAGCGTCGACCTGGCAAAGAGCTATTTCTACGCCGACGGTGACGAAGACGTCGCGCTGATGTATCTGGTCGGCAATCCGCGGCCCACCAACCCGGCGGGCAAGCTCGCGGCGGTCGCCGCCAAACGTGGCTGGCCGGTGCTGAGATTCAGCAGCCGCAGTGGCAGCAGCCCGGTGTCACAGCTGCGCACCGCCGCGGGCATCGCGACGATGATGCCGATCGCCGCAGGCGCAATCGGGCTCGGCCTGCTCACCCGCAACCGGCGCACCGGCGTCAACTTCTTCACGTCGACGTTCGGCCGGACGCTCCTCACGACCATCGGCGTCGATCTCAATGTGGTCGGCAAGGAGAACCTAACGGCCGAACGGCCCGCGGTGTTCATCTTCAATCACCGAAACCAGGCCGACCCGCTGATCGCCGGGCGGCTCGTCGAATCCAACTTCACGTCGGTCGGCAAGAAGGAACTCGAGAAGGACCCGATCGTCGGCACGATGGGCAGGATCATGGACGCGGCGTTCATCGACCGTGACGATCCGCAGAAGGCGATCGAGGGACTGAAGAAGGTCGAGGAGCTCGCGCGCAAGGGGCTGTCGATCCTCATCGCACCCGAGGGCACCCGGCTGGACACCACCGAGGTCGGCCCGTTCAAGAAGGGCCCGTTCCGTATCGCGATGTCGGCGGGAATCCCCATCGTGCCCATCGTGATTCGCAACGCCGAAGTGATCGCCGCCCGCGATTCGAGCACGTTCAATCCCGGCATCGTCGACGTCGTCGTGTACCCGCCGATCCCCGTCGACGATTGGACTCATGACAACCTGTCCGAGCGCATCGCCGAGGTACGCGACCTCTACCTCGACACGCTGAGGGACTGGCCGCGGGACGAGCTGCCCACTCCGGAGCTGTACCGCCGCGCGGCTCCCAAGAAGGCGGCGAAGAAGGCGGCCAAGAAGGCCCCTGCCAAGAAATCGGCCGCCAAATCGACCGCCAACAAGGCTGCGGCGAAGAAGACCGCCGCCAAGAAGACGGCGACGAAAAAGGCCACACCGAAGGGCCGGCCGTGAAACCCACCGCGGACCAGATGGCACCGTTCACCGCTACCGACGACTCGCTGGTGCTGGCATCGGTGTCGTCGCCGGCCGAGCAGGAACTGCTTAATGACTGGCTGGAACAGCAGCGCCGCGAGCATCCCGACGCAAAGGTCGACGTATTGCGACTGCCCCACGACGATCCGCCCGCCGGCGTACTCGCTCAGCTAGTTGCCGAACTCGAGGCCGACGAGGATCGGTCCGTTGTCCCCGTGCGGGTGTTCTGGGTGCCGGGCGGACTACCGACCCGGTCGAAGGTGGTGTCGCTGCTGTCGGGTCGCGACACCTACCGGCCGCCGGAGCTTATCCAGCGCCGCATCCTGCGCAAGGATCCGTCTCGTGCGCGGGTGGTCGCCGGTGAGCCCGCGAAGGTCTCGGAGCTTCGGCAGCAGTGGGCCGACACCACGGTCGCCGAGAACTCTCGTGAGTTCGCGCGATTCGTGATGCGCCGCGCAGCGTTGGCGATCGAACGCGTCGAGCTGCGTCTGCTGGGACCGGAATACAAGTCCCCGCGCCTGATGAAGCCGGAGATCCTGGCCTCATCGCGGTTTCGCGAAGGCCTGGAACAGATTCCGGATGCGACCGTCGAAAAGGCGGGGGAGATGCTCGACGAGCTCTCCACCGGCTGGAGTCGCTTTTCGGTCGACCTGATCCCGTCGCTGGGCCGCGCCATCTTCAGCCGCGGGTTCGATCCCAACGTTGACTACGACCGCGCCGAGGTCGAGGCGATGCGCGACAGCCTGGAGAACCATCCGGCGGTGCTGCTGTTCTCTCACCGGTCTTACCTCGACGGTGTGATCGTGCCGGTGGCGATGCAGGAGAACCGATTGCCACCGGTTCACACCTTCGCGGGCATCAACCTGTCCTTCGGGTTCATGGGACCGCTGATGCGTCATTCGGGCGTGATCTTCCTGCGCCGCAAGCTCGACGACCCGCTGTACAAATACGTGCTGCGCCAATTCGTCGGCTACATCGTCGAGAAGCGCTTCAACCTCAGCTGGTCTATCGAAGGCACCCGCTCACGCACTGGAAAGATGTTGCCGCCCAAGCTCGGTCTGCTCGCCTACGTCGCTGACGCGTATCTCGATGGTCGCAGCGACGACATCCTGCTACAACCGGTATCGATCAGCTTCGACCAGCTGCACGAAACCGCCGAATACGCCGCGTACGCGCGAGGAGGCGAGAAGACGCCCGAGGGTCTGTCCTGGATGTACAACTTCATCAAGGCGCAGGGCGAACGCAACTACGGCAAGATCTACGTCCGCTTTCCCGCGGCGGTGTCGATGCGCGAATACCTCGGCGCCCCACACGGTCCGATGGCCACCGACGAGGCCGCCAAACGCCTGGCCATGCAGAAGATGGCCTTCGAGGTGTCGTGGCGGATCCTGCGGGCAACGCCGGTCAATGCGACCGCGTTGGTGTCGGCGCTGTTGCTGACCACCCGCGGTGTCGCCCTGACCCTCGATCAGCTGCACCACACGTTGCAGGACGCGCTGGATTATCTGGAGCGCAAGCAGACTCCGATGACCAACAGCGCGCTGCGATTGCGCACTGCCGACGGAGTGCGCGCCGCACTCGACGCACTGTCCAACGGTCATCCGGTCACGTGTGTCGACGGTGGCCGCGAGCCGGTGTGGCGGATCGCGCCCGAGGACGAGCACGAAGCGGCGTTCTACCGCAACACGCTCATCGACGCGTTCCTCGAAACGTCGATCGTCGACCTGGCGCTGGCGTACTCCGGGCGCGCCGAAGGTGACCGCTTGGAAGCGTTTTGGAGCCAGGCGATGCGGCTGCGCGCTCTGCTGAAGTTCGACTTCTACTTCGCCGACTCCGCCGCGTTCCGCGAGCATGTCGCCGAAGAGATGTCCTGGCACCAGGACTGGGAGTCGCACGTCGCGTCGGGAGACGTCGACAGCGTGCTGCGCGCCAAACGCCCGCTCATCGCCAGTGCGATGCTGCGACCGTTCTTCGAGGCGTACGAGATCGTGGCGGACGTGTTGCGTGAGTCGCCCCCCGACGTCGACGAGAAGGCGCTGACCAAGCGAGCGCTGGGGCTTGGCAACCAATACCGCGCGCAGCATCGGGTGCAGAGCAATGAGTCGGTGTCCGCCCTGTTGTTCGCGACAGCGCGTCAGGTGGTCGCCGACCAGGATCTGCTGACACCGGCCGCCGATCTGGACGAGCGACGCGCAGCGTTCGCCGCCGAGTTGCGCGGCATTCTGCGCGACATGGACAAGGTCGAGCAGTTCTCCCGCGAGCAGTTCTATGCGCGTGAGGTCGCGCGCCGCAGCCTGGGCAGTTAACTCCGCACCGAGCCGGCCTAGCGGCTCGCCCACCACGCCTTCCGGATATCGCCTGCGGGTTGGCGCACGGCCACGCCATACGCTGAACAGATGACCACGGTCGCATCCCGCGTGCGCACCGGCCCGGTGTGGCCGGTGCTGGTCGGTGTCGCCGTGCTGGCCGGCGCGGTCGCCGCGGGTCTGGCCGCGCTGTCGCTCACGGATGCGCTGACGGCGACGGGGCTGCCCGATCCGGGCCCGGTAACCACTTACGGCCTGCCGTTTGTCCGCGCAGCGGGGGAGATCGCCGCCGTGATCGCGGTCGGGTCGTTCCTGTTCGCCGCATTCCTGGTGCCCCCGCAGGCCAACGGGGTGCTCGACGCGGGCGGCTACCGTGCGCTGCGGCTCGGCACTGTCGCCTCCGGCGTGTGGACCGTCTGCGCCGCGTTGCTGGTCCCGCTGACCGTGTCCGACGTCACCGGGCAGCCCATCTCCTCGCGTCTGGATCCGTCTGCGATCTGGTCGGTGGCGAGTCTGGTCGAGATCGCCGGGGCGTGGCGGTGGACCGCCGTCATCGCCGCTGGCGTGACCATCGCCAGCATCCCGGTCCTGCGCTGGTCGCCGACCCCGCTGCTGTTCGCCGGGGCCCTGGCCACCCTGCTGCCGCTGGCGTTGACCGGCCACTCGGCCTCGGGCGGTTCCCATGATCTGGCCACCAACAGCCTGCTCATCCACCTCGTGGCCGGCGCGCTCTGGGCAGGCGGGTTGCTGGCGCTGCTGGTGCACGCGCTGCGCGGTGGCGAGCATGCCTACCTGGCGGCGCGTCGATTCTCGGCGGTCGCACTGTGGTGCTTCGTCGCCATGGCGTTCAGCGGTGTCGTCAACGCTCTCGTCCGGGTGCAGCCCTCAGATCTATTCGACACCGCGTACGGCCGGCTGATCCTGGCCAAGGCGGCGGCGCTGTGCGTACTCGGGGCGCTCGGTTGGGTGCAACGCCGTCGCGGTGTTGCCGCGCTGGACGCGGACCCTGGGGCGCGCGCCCCGTTGATCAGGTTCGCGCTCGCCGAAGCGGCGGTGTTCGGCCTGACGTTCGGTATCGCCGTCGCGCTGGGGCGGACACCGCCTCCTGCGCCCCCGATCTTCAATCCCTCTATCCCGGTGATCGAAATCGGCTACGACCTCGCAGGTCCACCGACCCTGGCCCGCATCCTGTTCGACTGGCGCTTCGACCTGGTATTCGGCACGGCCGCCATCGTGTTCGCGGTCGTGTACGTGGCTGCCGTCATCAGGCTGCGGCGCCGGGGCGACACGTGGCCGATCGGCCGTACCGTGGCATGGCTCTTGGGTTGCCTGGTGCTCCTGTTCGCCACGTCATCAGGCGTCGGCCGGTATATGCCGGCCATGTTCAGCATGCACATGGCCGCGCACATGCTGCTGTCGATGCTCGCGCCGATCCTGCTCGTGCTCGGGGCTCCCGTCACGCTCGCATTGCGGGCGCTACCCGCCGCTGGCCGCGACGATCCGCCGGGGCCGAGGGAGTGGCTGCTCGCCGCCCTGCATTCTCGGGTGTCGCGCGTGCTCACCAATCCGTTCGTCGCGACCTTCCTGTTCGTCGCGGGGTTCTACGGGCTCTACTTCGGCGGCATCTTCGACGCGGCGGTGGACAGCCACCCCGCCCACCTCGCGATGAATCTGCACTTCCTCCTGACCGGCTACCTGTTCTATTGGGTGGTGATCGGTGTCGACCCGACGCCGCGGCCGATCCCGCCGCTGGGCAAGGTCGGGATGGTGTTCGCCTCCCTGCCGTTCCACGCGTTCTTCGGGGTCGTGTTGATGAGCACGAACACGGTCCTGGGAGAGCCGTTCTACAAGTCGTTGCAGCTGTACTGGCACAACGACCTGCTCGGCGATCAACGGCTTGGTGGTGGAATCGCCTGGGCCGCAGGCGAGTTACCGCTCGTCATCGTGATGGCCGCACTGCTGATCCAGTGGCGCCGCAGCGACGAGCGCACCGCCACGAGGCTGGACCGTGCCGCCGATCGAGACGACGAGGCCGACCTCGCCGCCTACAACAGGATGCTCGCCGAGCTTGCCCGTCGCGAGGAGTCGTCCCAGTAGCGGTCGCTAGACCGCCCGTGCCGCAACGGCGGCGGGCCAGCTGCCATAGTGACTGATGTCGGGACCGGTGTCGGCTGAAGCATCGCAACTGAATCCGGTTCGCCATGTGCCGTCGTCGAACTCGACCTTGCCGAGCTGCATGGGCGCGGGCAGCGCCGCGAGGAACAAGCCGAGTGCCCGTGGGGAGAGCAGCCAGCGGTGACCCATGATCGAGGCGCCCGCAGCGCCGTCGGGCACGCGGGTGACGGCGGGCTTGGGCGGGTCAGTCGGTAGCACCGACATCCGGTACCTGGGTACTGTCGTGATCTCGCCGGCCCACTGCGCGCCCAATTCCGTGAGTTCGTGCGACAGCGGTCCACCCCGCAGGTGCGCGCCGAACACCACCAACTCCAGGTCCTCGCTCATGGGGCTTCAATGTACGGGGCATCGTCGCCGCCGCGCGCGGTAAACGCTTGCCGAATGGGAAGTTAACGCACGCATTTTCGCGAGATACGTCACGCTGCATGCCACCCGGCGGTGACACTATTGGTGCCGTGACCGGTGTCGACTTCTCGTTGCTGGACGTTCCGCGCGACCGACCCGTCGAGGATCCGAACGCGTTTCTGCGCGCCGCGATCGCATGGCATTTCGGCGACGACACCGGCTGCGCGTTCTGGCTACGGGCGGCGAAGGACCTGGACTTCGACCCGCTGACCGAGGTCACGACCTTCGGCGATCTTCGCAGGTTTCCGAACCTGCTCCGTGAGCTCCGCGATGCCCCTGTGGAGGATCTGATCCCGCGCGGGTACGGAGACCCGGCGCCGATCCCGCTGATCTTCGAATCGGGCGGAACCACCGGGGCGCCGAAGCGCACCGTCCAGCTGCCCGATTGGGTCGAGCAGGTAACCCGTTGGCAGGTAGAGGATTTCGTGACAGGTGGCTTCGTTTGCGGCAGGGGATTGGCTTGCCTGATGCCGAGCGGTCCGCACGGCGTCGGCTACTTCTCGCGCGAGGTTTCGCGGCGGTTGGGATCGGCCTTTCACGGCGTCGACTTGGATCCGCGCTGGGTGAAGAAGCTCACCGCACGCGGCGCCGCCGCCGAGGTGTCGATGTACGTCGACCATGTCCTCGAACAGGCGCAGTTCATTCTGCAGACCCAGAACATCGCCAATCTGCACACGTCGCCGCCGCTGTTCGACGCCATCGCGCGCAACGACCGTCTCGTGGATGTGGTCAACGAGCGCATCCGCTATGTGCTGCTCAGTGGCGCGCATGTCGACGTCGACACACTGGAGTTACTGCGAGACATCTTCCCGCAGACCACGATCACGATGGCGTTCGGCAGCACGATGATCCTGTCGCAGGCGATCACCCACTCGGCACCGGATGGCCGGTTCGTGTTCCATCCCCGTGCGCCGTACATCGTTTTCCGGGTGGTCGACCCCGACACCGGCGAGCGGGTCGGGCAGGGGCAGCGCGGTCAGGTGGTGATGAACCACGTCAGCAAGGGCATGTTCATCCCGAACAACCTCGAACGCGACAGCGCGATTCGCATGCCGGGATTGTCCGGCCAGATCGGGGATTCGCTGAGTGAGGTCGCGCCGGTGGCGAACTTCGAAGGCGAAGTGGTCATCGAGGGCGTGTACTGACCTTGACCGTCCTCGACGCCCTGGGGCCCGGCGGCGAATACCGAACCCGCAAGCGCGAATTGATCACCGACGTCTCCGGCTCCCCGGTCGCCGAGATGACCGTCGTGCCTCCGCTCTATGTGGCGCGCACCGTCAACGCGTTACGCAAGACGCGGCCCCTGCCCGCCGCGGAGCGCGGGGCGGCACTGGCTCGCGCGGCGACGATGTTCCTGTCCGATGAGATCGCCGGGCTTGACTTCGAGGGCTACGTCGACATGGCCAGCCGGGTGTCGGGTCTGCCGATCGCGGTGACGCGTGCGGGTGCGCGCAGCGTGGCGGACCAGGTGGCCGCGGTGGACCAATCGCTGCGCGCGGCCCAGCCACGTGGCGCCGAACGTGATCACCGGGCGATCTACGGCGGCGGCGCAGTGTGGGCCCGGCGCGGCGAGGTGTTCGCGGTGCACGCGTCGGGCAACGCCCCAGGGGTGCACGGACTTTGGCCGCAGGCGCTCGCATTGGGATATCGAGTGGCCGTGCGACCGTCGCGTCGCGAACCCTTCACCGGACAGCGATTGATCACCGCTTTGCGCGAGAGTGGATTTCGTGCGGAGGACGTCTGTTATCTGCCTACCGACTACGCGGGTGCCGACGCCATCATTCGTGCGGCGGATCTTGCGATGGTCTACGGCGGCCAGGACGTGGTCGACAAGTTCGCCTTGGATCCGTCGGTCTGGGTGAACGGACCCGGGCGGGCGAAGATCCTGGTGACCGCCGATCAGGACTGGCGCGAACATCTCGAGATGATCGTCGAGTCGATTTGCACATTCGGCGGAACGGCGTGCGTCAACGCCACCGCGGTGTTGGTCGAGGGTGACGCCGCGGCGGTGGCCGACGCGATTGCGGAACGGCTCTCGACTCTGGCTCCGCTGTCGATCAGCGACGAGGCGGCTGTGCTGCCGGTGATGTCGACGGCCGCCGCGCGGTCGATCGCGGAATTCCTCGGCGTTCGCGCCGCCGGGACGACGGCCCTGCTGGGCGCCGATCAGGTGGTCGCCGATCTCGGTGACGGGACCGCCGCCCTGCGCCCTGCTGTTCACCTGCTCCCGCGCCCCGATGCAGTCTGGTTGAACACCGAACTGGCATTCCCGTGCGTGTGGGTGTCGACGTGGGCGCGCGACAACGGACTCGAACCGCTGCGCCGATCGCTGGTGGTCACCGCGATCACCGAGGACCAGCAGCTGGTGGCCGACCTGGTCGACGAGCCGTCGATCCCGAACGTCTACGGCGGCCGGTTTCCCACGTGGTTCAGCGCCCCGCACATCCCGCATGACGGGTTTCTCGCCGACTTTTTGATGCGAAACAAGGGCTTCATCCGAGGCTGAGCCGCGGTCTGTCCACAATGGCGGATTCATCCACAGCCGCGGGGCGGCGCCGACCGTCCGCGGTCTCGATGTCGGCGGCCCGACGGTCAATGGTGGTGTCACCGACGCGCCGGGTCGCCGGCCGTCGCACGTAATGAAAGGAAGCATCATGTTCGAGACGCCGTTTCACATCGTCGGCAATATCGTCACCGATCCGATCCACCGCCAGGTCGGCGAGCAGGAGATGGTCAGGTTCCGCGTCGCCAGCAATTCCCGCCGCCGCACTGCCGAAGGAACATGGGAGCCGGGTAACTCGTTGTTCGTGACGGTGACCTGCTGGGGCCGCGCGGTCGCCGGTGCCAGCGCCGGACTCGTCAAGGGCGATCCGGTGATCGTCGTCGGACACGTCTACACGAGCGAGTACGAGGACCGTGACGGCAACCGGCGCTCGTCGGTCGAGGTGCGGGCGACATCCGTTGGGCCAGATCTGGCCCGCTGCACCGCCCGCATCGACCGGGCCAAACAACCGGCCGACGCGCAGGTCACCGACCTTGCCGACGAAACCTCCGACGCCAGTGATGATGGCGCCGCCGACGAGTCAGGCCGGGAGCTGCCACTGTCGGCGTAGCCGCAGGCACACGGTCGGCTCGACCGTAGGGGCCACGCCTAGGATGGTCGGCGGCGATAAACGACTCGACCCTCTTTTGAAAGGCAACACCACGGCATGGCCGAATTCATCTATTCGATGCGGAAGGTCCGCAAGGCGCACGGCGACAAGGTCATCCTTGACGACGTCAGTCTGAACTTCCTTCCAGGCGCGAAGATCGGCGTTGTCGGTCCTAACGGGGCTGGTAAGTCGAGCGTCTTGCGGATCATGGCCGGGCTCGACACCCCCAACAACGGCGACGCGCTGCTACAACCGGGTGCGACGGTCGGCATCCTGATGCAGGAGCCGGAACTCGACGAGACCAAGACGGTCCGCGAGAACGTCGAAGAAGGCGTTGCGATCAAGGCCAAGCTCAACCGCTACAACGAGGTCGCCGAGCTGATGGCCACCGACTACAGCGATGAGCTGATGGAGGAGATGGGCAAGCTCCAGGAGGAGCTCGACGCCGCCGACGCGTGGGACATCGACTCCCAGCTCGAACAGGCGATGGATGCGCTGCGCTGCCCACCGGCCGACGAGCCCGTCACCCACCTGTCCGGTGGCGAGAAGCGACGGGTGGCGCTGTGCAAGCTGCTGCTGTCCAAGCCCGACCTGCTGCTGCTCGACGAGCCGACGAACCACCTCGACGCCGAGAGCGTTTTGTGGCTCGAACAGCACCTCGCCAGCTACAAGGGCGCCATCCTGGCCGTCACCCACGACCGCTACTTCCTGGACAACGTCGCGGAGTGGATCCTCGAGCTCGACCGCGGACGCGCTTACCCGTACGAGGGCAACTACTCCACTTATCTGGAGAAGAAGGCTGAGCGCGTCGCCGTTCAGGGTCGCAAGGATGCCAAGCTGCAGAAGCGACTGCAGGAGGAGCTGGCCTGGGTCCGGTCTGGCGCCAAGGCGCGGCAGGCCAAGAACAAGGCCCGCCTCGGGCGCTACGAAGAGATGGTCACGGAGGCGGAGAAGACCCGCAAGCTCGACTTCGAGGAAATTCAGATCCCGGTCGGCCCGCGCCTCGGCAACGTGGTCGTCGAGGTGGAGCATCTCGACAAAGGTTTCGAGGGACGCACCCTCATCAAGGACCTGTCGTTCACTCTTCCGCGCAACGGAATCGTCGGCGTCATCGGCCCCAACGGTGTCGGTAAGACCACGCTGTTCAAGACCATCGTCGGTCTCGAGCAGCCGGACAGCGGCACCGTGAAGGTCGGTGAGACGGTCAAGCTCAGCTACGTCGACCAGAGCCGCGGCGGTATCGACCCCAAGAAGACCGTGTGGGAAGTGGTTTCCGACAAGCTGGACTACATCGAGGTCGGGCAGAACGAGATCCCGTCCAGGGCGTATGTCTCGGCGTTCGGTTTCAAGGGGCCGGATCAGCAGAAACCCGCCGGCGTGCTGTCGGGTGGTGAACGCAACCGGCTCAACCTCGCGCTCACCCTCAAAGAGGGCGGCAACCTGATTCTGCTCGACGAGCCGACCAACGACCTCGACGTCGAAACGCTGTCCTCGCTCGAGAACGCGCTGGAGAATTTCCCCGGCTGTGCAGTCGTGATCTCGCACGATCGTTGGTTCCTCGACCGCACGTGCACGCACATCCTGGCGTGGGAGGGCGACGACGACAACGAGGCCAAGTGGTTCTGGTTCGAGGGCAACTTCGGCGGCTACGAGGAGAACAAGATCGAGCGGCTCGGTGCCGACGCGGCACGTCCGCACAGGGTGACCCACCGCCGCCTCACGCGAGACTAGTGTCCATCGTGCGGACCACGTGGTCGCCTGCTCGTCGAGCCGGCGACGACGTCCAATGACGGGCGGTCCACGGGTACAGGCGAGGAGCGTCGCATGTCGGTGAATCCGGGAGCCATCGGCGGACCAGCTGGTCCCGGTCGCGCCGGACCTTCAGCACCACACGCGCTGAGCCCGGAAGACGTCGCGCGGCTCGCGCACGCCTATCTCGACACCTACCGCGGCCCCCACGATGCACCGGCATCCGACGCGTCGCTGACCCTGCCGGTAGACATGTCGTCGCGCCAGATGATGGGCCCGGCGCTGGTGACCGCGCATCATCGCCTGGGGCAGCGTCGGGCGGCCGGCGAAACCCGGGTCGCGGTGTACGGCGGGGACGACCCGACGGGATTCGGTCCGGCGATGCAGGTCGTCACTGATTACAGCCCGATGGTGATGGATTCGGTGACAGTGCTGCTGCACCGATTCGGCGTCTCGTACTCGGCGATCATGAACCCCGTCTTCCGAGTGCGCCGAAGCCCGAACGGCGATCTGCTGGACATCCGGCCGTCCGCCGACTCGGCGGCGTCTCGTGAAGGCGTCGATGAGTCCTGGATCCATGTTCAACTCGGCCAAGCCGCGGACAGCGGCGCGCTCACCCAGGTTGCCCAGTTGCTGCCCGGCGTCCTGGCCGATGCCCGACAGGTCGCGCTGGACTCCAACGCGATGGGTGCCTCGATGCGCCAGCTGGCGTTCGAGCTCGACAACGACCACAACGGCCGATTCCCCGGACGGGATCGCAAAGACGTTGCAGCGCTACTGCGTTGGCTCGCCGACGGGCACTTCGTGCTGCTCGGCTACCAACGCTGCTCCGTTGACAATGGTCGCTCTTCGGTAGACCCGGCGAGCCGGCTCGGCGTACTCCGGCTGCGCCAGGATGTGCTGCCGCAGCTGACGCACAGCGACGAGCTGCTTGCGCTGGCTCAGGCGACCATCCCCAGCTACCTTCGCTACGGCGCGTACCCCTACATCGTCGTCGTACGCGAGCAGTTGGGTCCGACGGTGATAGAACACCGTTTCGTCGGCCTGTTCACCGTTGCGGCGACCAATGCCAATGTGCTTGAAATACCGCTGATTTCCGGGCGAGTGCGCGAGGCGTTGGCGCTGTCGCAGCGCGATCCGAGTCACCCGGGCCAGTTGCTGCTCGACATCATCCAGACCATTCCCCGTTCGGAGCTGTTCGCGCTGTCGGCACGGGCACTGCTCGACATGGTCAAGGCGGTCGTCGACCTCGGGTCGCGGCGCCGCACCCTGCTGTTCATGCGGGCCGATTCGCTTGCCCATTTCGTCTCGTGTCTGGTGTACCTGCCCCGTGACCGCTACACCACCGACGTGCGGCTGGAGATGCAGAACATCCTGGTCCGCGAGCTCGGCGGGGTAAGCATCGAGTACACCGCGCGTGTCAGCGAATCGCCATGGGCCGTTGTGCATTTCACGGTACGTATGCCCGATGGCTCGCGTCCGGCGGACATCGATGCCTCGATGGAGAACGAAACCCGCATTCAGGGTCTGCTGACCGAGGCGGCTCGCACATGGGGTGACCTGCTGACCGGTGCGGTCAGGACCGGTTCCATCGACCAAGCCAAGGCAGCGCACTATGCGTCGGCGTTCTCGGAGTCCTACAAACAGGCCTTCGCCCCGCATGAAGCGATCAACGACATCGCCATCATCGAAGAGCTGCAGGACAATTCGATCAAGCCAGTTCTCCTGGACGCCGTCGAGGAACACATCGCGCAGCTCACCCTGTATCTCGGTGGGCAGTCCGCCTCCCTGAGTGCCCTACTGCCGATGTTGCAATCGATGGGTGTCGTGGTGCTCGAGGAACGGCCGTTCACCGTGACCCGACCCGACGGCTTGCCGGTCTGGATCTATCAATTCAAGATGTCGCCGCACAGTTCCATACCGGAGGTGCCACCGGGCCCTGAACGCGATGCCGCCCAGACGCGCTTCGCCGATGCGGTGACCGCGATCTGGCACGGCCGCGCCGAGATCGACCGGTTCAACGAACTCGTCCTGCGGGCCGGCCTCACCTGGCAGCAGGTAGCCGTTGTGCGCAGCTATGCAAAATATTTGAAGCAGTCGGGTTTTCCGTACAGCCAGTCACACATCGAGAGCGTGATCAACGACAACGCCGCGACGGCGCGGTCGCTGGTCGAGCTGTTCGAGGCGCTATTCAGTCCGACCTCCCCGACGGAAGACGCGCCGCGACGACGCGACGCCCAGGCCGCCGCAGCAGCCGTCGCCGCCGACATCGACGCCTTGGTCAGTCTCGACACCGACCGAGTCCTGCGCGCGTTCGCGTCGATGATTCAGGCCACGCTGCGCACCAACTACTTCGTCACCCGGCGGGAGTCCGCACGCGCACGAAACGTCCTGTCCTTCAAGCTGAACCCCGGCCTGATCGACGAACTCCCGCTGCCGCGGCCCAGATTCGAGATCTTCGTGTACTCGCCGCGCGTCGAGGGCGTACACCTGCGATTCGGGCATGTGGCCCGCGGCGGACTGCGCTGGTCGGATCGCAGGGAGGACTTCCGCACCGAGATCCTCGGTCTCGTAAAGGCTCAGGCGGTGAAGAACGCCGTCATCGTGCCGGTCGGCGCCAAGGGTGGGTTCGTCGTCAAGGACCCGCCCCCGGCCACCGGCGACGCCGCAGCCGACCGCGACGCCCAACGCAACGAGGGCGTGGCGTGCTACCGACTCTTCATCTCAGGTCTGCTCGACGTCACCGACAACGTCGACAAGGTCACCGGGGCGGTCGTGACGCCGGCCGACGTGGTGCGCAGGGACGGCGACGACGCCTATCTCGTGGTCGCCGCCGACAAGGGCACCGCCACGTTCTCGGACATCGCCAACGAGGTGGCGCTGTCCTACGGTTTCTGGCTCGGCGACGCCTTCGCGTCGGGCGGATCGGTGGGCTACGACCACAAAGCGATGGGTATCACCGCCAAAGGTGCGTGGGAATCGGTCAAACGCCATTTCAGGGAGATGGGCGTCGACACACAGTCGGAGGACTTCACCGTCGTCGGTGTCGGGGATATGAGCGGCGACGTGTTCGGCAACGGGATGCTGCTGTCCAAGCACATTCGGCTGCTCGCCGCCTTCGACCATCGGCACATCTTCATCGATCCGGATCCCGACGCGGCGAGATCCTGGGACGAGCGCAAGCGGCTCTTCGAACTTCCGCGGTCCAGCTGGGAGGACTACGAGACTTCGCTGATCAGCGAGGGCGGCGGTGTCTACAGCAGGGAACAGAAGGCCATCCCGATCAGTCCGCAGGCTCGCGCCGCGCTGGGCATCGAGGACGGCGTCGAGGAACTCACCCCACCCGCCCTGATGAAGGCGATCCTGAAGGCGCCGGCGGATCTGCTGTTCAACGGAGGCATCGGCACCTACATCAAGGCCGAAAGCGAATCGGACGCCGACGTCGGCGATCGCGCCAACGATCCCGTGCGGGTCAACGGTAATCAGGTGCGCGCCAAGGTGATCGGCGAAGGTGGCAACCTGGGCGTGACATCGCTGGGACGCATCGAGTTCGATCTCACCGGTGGCCGGATCAACACCGACGCGTTGGACAACTCGGCGGGCGTCGACTGCTCCGACCACGAGGTCAACATCAAGATCCTGATCGACTCGCTCGTCACCGCCGGCAAGGTCAAGCCCGAGGACCGTACCGAACTGCTGCTGTCGATGACGGACGAGGTCGGTCGTCTGGTGCTCAAGGACAACGTGGATCAGAACGACCTGCTGGGCACCAGTCGCGCGAACGCGGCAAGCCTGCTGAACGTGCACGCGCGCATGATCAAGGATTTCGCGCGAGATCGCGGCTTGAACCGGGAACTCGAGGCGTTGCCATCCGAGAAGGAGATCGTGCGCCGCACCGAGATCGGAATCGGTTTGACTTCACCGGAACTCGCGACGCTGATGGCTCACGTCAAACTCGCTCTCAAGGACGACGTGCTCGCCAGCGACCTGCCCGATCAGGACGCGTTCGCTGCCCGCCTGCCGCTGTATTTCCCGCTCAGGCTTCGCGAGGAGTTCACCGCCGACATCCGTACGCACCAACTGCGTCGGGAGATCGTCACCACGATGCTGGTGAACGACCTCGTCGACACCAGCGGCATCAGCTATGCCTACCGGGTCGCCGAAGACGTCGGCGTGGGGCCGGTGGACGCGGTCCGAAGCTATGCGGCGACCGACGCCATCTTCCGGATCGGCGAGGTGTTGCGTCAGATCCGCGCGGCCAGCGAAAGCGGGGTCTCGGTGGTGGTGTCGGACCGGATGACATTGGATCTGCGGCGGCTCATCGACCGGGCCGGGCGCTGGCTGCTCAATTACCGGCCGCAACCACTGGCGGTAGGCGCCGAGATCAATCGGTTCGCGGCCAAAGTCGCCGCCTTGACTCCGCGCATGTCGGAGTGGCTCCGCGGCGACGACCAGGCGATCGTGGCCAAGGAGGCCGGCGAGTTCAGTTCGCAGGGAGTGTCTTCCGACCTGGCCTACATGATCGCGACGGGGCTGTACCAGTACAGCCTGCTCGACGTCATCGACATCGCGGACATTGTCGACCGCGAACCGGCCGAGGTCGCGGACACGTACTTCGCGTTGATGGATCACTTCAACACCGACAGCCTGCTCACGGCGGTGTCACGGCTCGAACGCGATGACCGTTGGCATTCTTTGGCGCGGTTGGCGATTCGCGACGACATCTACGGTTCGCTACGTGCATTGTGCTTCGACGTGCTGGCGGTGGGCGAGCCCGACGAGACCGGCGAGGAGAAGATCGCCGAGTGGGAGTCGACCAACAGTTCGCGCGTCGGCCGTGCGCGGCGGACGCTCGCCGAGATCTACGAGGGCGGAGAACTCGACCTGGCCACCCTGTCGGTGGCCGCCCGCCAGATTCGCAGCATGACTCGGACGAGTGGAACGGGGACGTCTGGGTGACACATGGTTTTGTAGCGCCCGTGCACGTCCGTTGGTCGGACATCGACATGTATCAGCACATCAACCACGCGACTATGGTCACACTCCTCGAAGAGGCCCGGATCCCGTTTCTGCGTGAGCCGTTCGGCCCTGAGATCGACACCATCGGCCTGCTGATCGCGGACGTGCACATCTCCTATAAGGCGCAGGTGCGATTGATCGATTCGCCCTTGCAGGTGACGATGTGGACGAAGAAGGTGCGGTCCGTCGATTTCACCATCGGATACGAAGTGCGGCCGGTCGGTGCGTCTCCCGACTCGAAACCCGCAGTGATCGCCGATACGCAGCTGGCCGCCGTACATATCAAAGAGCAAAGACTGCAACGACTTTCGGATGTTCAGAAGGCGTATTTGCAGCAATGGTTGAGATGACTCAACCCGAGCGCGGTATTTGGCTGGATGACGCCTCCAATCGCGAAGACCTCGCGACGTTCGTCGAGCGCGCCTTGCGGCTGGACGACGCGGCGGTGATCCGGTTGCGTGAGCGCGAGGGCGGTCTGGTCACGGCCTGGGTGTCGACCGGGTTCGACGTGCTGGCCAGTCGTGTGGTGGCCGGTGAAGTCAAGCCTGCCGACCTGTCCGTGGGCGCCGACGCGTTGGCCGCGGGTCTGACCGCGATGGATGCCAGCGGATATGTCGAGACGGGCTTCGCGATGGACTCCGCGTGGCGCGGTGCGTTGCCGCCCGAGTCGGGCTTCGAGCACCTCGACGACGTGCCCGCCGGTGTCATGCTCGACCTGGCGCAGCGAGGAATGGCGCTCGCCAAGGAGCATTCCAGCTCGCATGGTCCACCCGCGTCGCTGCTGGACCAGGAGGTAGTCGCGGTCATCGCCGGCGACACCAGCGTTGGTATACCGATGCGCTGTGTATTCGCCTTGACCGCAATGGGTTTCCTGCCGCAATCGGGTGATGCCGTCGGGGGCGACGAGATCGTGCGAGTGCGTGCGCTTCCGACCTGGCTGCGCGTCGACGCGCGCTTCGGTTCGGTTTTCCGGCGGCGTGGCGACCCGGCATTGGTTCTGCGGTAACAGCCTCTTCGCGGAGACCTAGACCAGCCAGGCGGCGGCGTTCGGCGGCAGCTTGCCACCCACCAGTTCAGCACTCGACAACAACACCTCATCGTCGGGCAGCGCTATTGCGTCGGCGCCGGTATTGAGCACGCATACCAAGCCGCCGCTGTTCCGGAACGCCAACGTGTCGGCGGGGGAGTCGAGCCATTCGATCGTCGGGCCGTCGAATTCGGCTCGATCCCGCCGCAATTCGATCGCTCGCCGGTAGAACGTCAGCGTCGACGCCGGATCACCGTCCTGCTTCTCGACCGTCAACGTCGCCCAGTCCTCGGGCAGCGGCAGCCAGGTGTCAGAACTGTCCGAGAAGCCGAAAGGTGGCGCGTCGCCCTCCCACGGCACGGGCACCCGGCTGGCGTCGCGCCCCCGCCGCGTGTGACCCGAGCGCTCCCACACCGGATCGCGCAGCGCCTCGTCGGGCAGGTCGACGTTGGGCAGGCCCAGCTCTTCGCCGTTGTAGATGAACACCGCACCGGGTAGTGCCAGCATCGCCAGCGTCATCGCCTTGGCACGGTCCAGGCCGACAGCTCCGCCGCCGTAGCGGGTCGGTTCACGGTCGACGTCGTGATTGGCCAGCGTCCAGCTCGGCGTCGCATCCACGAGATGCGCTGCGGCAAGCGAGTTCTCGATGGCATGACGGATGTCGGTGGCATCGAACTCCGCGCGCAGCAGGCGGAAGTTGAAGGCCAGATGCAGCTCATCGGCCCGCACGTACTGCGAGAACTGTTCGTTGTCGTACACCCAGACCTCGCCGATCGCGACCGCGTTGTCGTAATCGTCGAACACCCCGCGGATCTGCCGGTGGATGTCGTGCACGCCGTCGTTGTTGAACCGCGGGTCGTCGTCCATGTCGGCGAGCAGCACCTCGGCTTTGATGTGCTCCATGTCGGGCAGTCCCGGTGGCTTGGCCATCCCGTGTGCGACATCGATGCGGAACCCGTCGATGCCACGTTCGAGCCAGAACCTCAGCGTCTTCTCGAGATCATCGAAGACCTCCGGGTTGTCCCAGTTCAGGTCCGGCTGTTCGGCGTCGAAGAGGTGCAGGTACCACTGCCCGGGATTGCCGTCGGCTTCGACGACGCGCGTCCACGCCGGCCCACCGAAAATCGACACCCAGTTGTTCGGGGGATGAAGGCCGCCGGGGCCGGTGCCGTCGCGGAAGATGTAGCGCTCGCGTTGATCGCTGCCGGGGCTGGCGGCCAACGCCGCCTGGAACCAGGGGTGCGCCGAGCTGGTGTGGTTGGGCACCAGATCCATCGTCACCTTGATGCCCGCGGCGTGCGCGGCCTCTGTCAGCCGGTCCAGCGCTCCGATGCCGCCGAACATCGGGTCGACGTCGCGGGGGTCGGCCACGTCATAGCCGTTGTCGGCCATCGGCGACACCATGACCGGGTTGAGCCAGATCGCGTCGACGCCGAGCGCCTCGAGGTAGTCCAGCTTGGCGATCACACCGTCGAGGTCGCCGAGACCGTCGCCGTTGCTGTCGTAGAACGACCGCGGATAGACCTGATAGAACAGCGCGTGCGACCACCAGGGTCCGATGTCGCCGCCGAAGCGGCTCCAGGGCGTGTTTTCAGTCATCGCCGCCAATGTACTGTCAACGTCTCTTCACCACCGTTGAGGAAACTCTGCATTCACCGCACCGTGGCCCGCTCGTCAGAAGGGTGAGTTGACCATCGAGTGCGCGGCCATCTCCAGGTAGGCCAGCAGCTCGGCGCGATGCTCGTCGTCCAGCGTCTGCGAGTCGATCTCGGCGACGGCGGTGTGCATGCAGCGCAGCCATGCGTCGCGCTCGAGGTAGCCGATTCGAAACGGCGCGTGCCGCATGCGCAGCCTCGGATGACCGCGCTGATCGGAGTAGGTCCGCGGCCCGCCCCAATACTGCTCGAGGAACATCCGCAGCCGCACCTCGGCGCCGTCGAGGTCTTCTTCGGGATACAGCGGGAGCAGGATCTCGTCCTCGCGCACCAACTGGTAGAACCGCGACACGAGGGTTCGGAACGTGTCATGGCCACCGACTTCGTCGTAGAACGACCGCTGGGGCTGAGTCACTCCACCATTGTGTCCTGCCGCCACAAAGCGCTGCCCAGCCGGTCGCGTCACCCGATGTTCATTGGACTGACCAGCGAACACGTGCAGAATTGTCGTGCGATTGGCAGGAATCCGTGGTGGACTGTCCGACGGAGGACGTATGGCGCATCGCAAGAAAGGCCCGTCCAAGAGGGCAGGCCACCGGCTTCACGACGCCGCTGCGGGCTTGTCCGGGCCCGCAGTGCCGCATTCGCAGTCGCGCGTCCTGCACAGCGTCGAAACCCATCCGCCCAGTACCAGGGAAGGCTCGCTGTGGGGCCGGCGGCGGGTACTCCTGCTGAACTCCACGTACGAACCGTTGACCGCTCTGCCCATGCGGCGGGCGGTCATCATGCTGATGTGCGGAAAAGCCGACGTGGTCCACGACGATCCGGGCGGCCCCGTCATCCACTCCGCCAGCCGCTCCATCGTGGTGCCCTCGGTCATCCGGCTGCGGTCCTACGTCCGAGTGCCCTACCGTGCGCGTATCCCGATGACCAGGGCAGCGCTGATGCACCGCGACCGGTTCCGCTGCGCCTATTGCGGCGGCAAGGCCGACACCGTCGACCATGTGGTGCCACGTAGTCGCGGCGGCGAGCATTCGTGGGAGAACTGTGTGGCGGCCTGCTCGACGTGCAACCACCGCAAGGCCGACCGTTTGCTCACCGAACTCGGCTGGTCGCTGCGTTCGGTGCCGGTGCCGCCGAAGGGTCAGCATTGGCGACTGCTGTCGAGCGTGAAAGAACTCGACCCGGCATGGGTTCGGTATCTGGGTGAAGGCGCGGCCTGACGCATGGCTGATACGGTTTGCGCGTGAGCACAGCACTTACTCATTCCCTCCTTGGCGGGGTTCCACTGGCCGTGCTGCTGGTGTTGATGTTCTTGATCTACGTCGTCGGTCCAAAGCGCAAGGGCCCGCATCCGGCTACCTACCAGATGTCCGACAGGTGGACGCATGACCCGATCCTGTGGGCAGCCGATGAACCCGCCGATCACGGCGGTCATGGGGCTGGCCATGGTTCGCACCCCGTCACGGTAGGAGGCGGCGCAAGTGGCAAGTGGTGACGTCGTAACTGCTCGTTCCACCGAACTCGCCGAGCTACCCCGGGGCTGGGTCGTCACGAACAGCGGCCGGATCTCCGGGGTCACCGAGCCCGGCGAGTTGTCGGTGCACTACCCGTTCCCGGTCAACGATCTGGCCTTTCTCGACGACGCGCTGAAATACGGTTCGCGCGCCGCCAAGGCACGCTTCGCGGTGTACCTCGGGGACCTCGGCGCCGATACCGCGGCGACCGCTCGCCAGATCCTGGCGAAGGTGCCGACACCGGACAACGCTGTGCTGCTCGCGGTGTCGCCCGACCAACGCGCGATCGAGGTGGTCTACGGCAGTGAGGTCAGCGGCCGTGGCATCGAGGAGTCCGCACCCAGGGGTGTGACCGCCGCCGCGGAGCTGTTCAAGGACGGCAAGCTCATCCCCGGCCTGATCAAGGCCGTCCAGGTGATGAGCGCCGGCGTCGCGCCAGCCGCTCACTAGCCGGCGTCGGCCAACAGCGCCGCACGGATCTCGACGTATCGCTGTAGAAATCTGCGTTCGTCGAGGCGCTTTCGGCGCATCCACCCGGTGACTTCGTCGTTGCACTTGCTGGTGTTGCACTTGGCGCATGCGGGCACGACGTTGTCGATGGTGTAGCGCCCGCCGCGGGATATCGCCATGACGCAATCGCGCTGTAGTGCAGCGCCGGTCGCCCCGCAGTAAGCGCAACCTTCCCATGCATCCTTGATGGCTGCCCACTGCTCGGCGGTCAGGTCATGGTCGACGGCGGCCATCCGCTTCTTGCGCTTGCGCGCAGCGCGCGCTCGTCTCGTCCGACTGACCGCCATCCACAAAGAATGCCGCGCGAGTGAGCGCAAAGTGCACACGGTTTGCGGCGTGTCGCCGAACAAACACGGCCGATCGCGAAAGTCAGCTGGCGTCGAAACCCCGTGCGCGCAGCGACCGCTCGACCCCGGCGCGGCCTTCGAGCACCAGCCGGCGTAGCGGCGGCGGCACGTCTGGGTCGGACAGGAACCTGTCGGCGGCGTCCAACCCTTCCTGGCTGATGTCCCATGACGGATACAGCCCGACGACGACGGTCTGCGCCACCTCGCTCGACCGCCGTTGCCAGACGCCGGAGATGGCGCTGAAGTACTTGTCGCGGAACGGCTTCAGCAGTTCTTCCTGACCCGGACGCACGAAGCCGATGGTGATCGACCGAGCGGTGACGTTGGCAAGGGTGTCGTCCTCCATGACCTCCTGCCAGTCGGCTTCCTTCACCGCCAACTGAGGCCGCGCCGCCGCGGCCTGCGCGGCATGCCGCCCACCCGCAGCCGTCGGATCGCGTTCGGCCTCCGCGTCGATGAACGGTGATTCGGGGCCGTCCGCGTCGATGACGCCTGCGGTGGCCAACGCGGTGACGATGCGCCAGCGCAAGTCCGTGTCGATCACCAGGCCCGGCATGTTCACCGCCTCGGGTTCGTTGTCCAACAGCGTCGACAGCACAGCGATGTGGTTGGGGGAGAGCACCGATGCGCACAGCGCATTGACGAACGCCAGCTGGTGGTCAGAACCGGGCGCCGACTCGCGTGCGCGGTCCAGCAGTGCATCGCCGAATGCCGGCCAGCCGTTCTCTTTCGCCCAGACCGGGTCGGCGTAGGAGCCGAGGGCCGTCTGCGCCTGCAACAGGAGGCGTTGCGCGACACCGACTTCGGATTCGGCGTGCACACCGCTGATGACCAGCGCGACGAAGTCGCGGGCCTTCAGTTCGGCGTCGCGGGTCATCTCCCACGCCGCCGACCACGCCAGCGTGCGGGGGAGTGGATCGGCGATGTCGGCGATCCTCGTGAGCGCCGTCTGCAGCGACTGCGGGTCGAGGCGTAGTGAGCAGTACGTCAGGTCGTCGTCGTTGACCAGGATGAGCTGTCCTCGCGAAACTCCCTGCAGTGCAGAAACTTCGGTCACATCACCCTCGATGTCGAGCTCCTCGCGGCGCGTTCGCACCAGCTTGCCGCTGCCGTCGTCGTCATAGATTCCGACAGCGAGCCGGTGCACGCGCGTCTCTCCGGCGCCCGGCTGCGCCCCGCTCTGGGCGATCGCGAACCGGGTGAAATTGCCGTCGGCGTCGAGGTCGAATTCAGGACGCAGCGTGTTGAGTCCGGTGGTCTTGAGCCACTGCCTGCCCCAGCCGGACAGATCGCGTCCGGACGCCTTCTCCAGCGCGCCCAGCAGATCGCCGAACGTCGCATTCGCAAAAGCGTGGTCGCGGAAGTAATCCCGCAGGCCGGCCAGGAACGACTCGAGTCCGACGTAAGCCACGAGCTGCTTCAGGACGCTGGCGCCCTTGGCGTAGGTGATGCCGTCGAAGTTCACCTCGACGGCGTGCAGATCGGGGATGTCGGCGGCCACCGGATGCGTCGACGGCAACTGATCCTGCCGGTACGCCCAGGACTTCTCGACGTTCGCGAACGTCGTCCAGGCCTCTTTGTACTCGGTCGCCTCGGCCTGGCACAGCACGGAGGCGAACGTGGCGAACGACTCGTTGAGCCACAGGTCGTCCCACCACTGCATCGTGACCAGATCGCCGAACCACATGTGCGCCATCTCGTGCAGGACGGTCTCCGCGCGTCGCTCGTACGACGCCCGCGTCACCTTGCTGCGAAAGACGTAATCCTCCAGGAAGGTCACGGCGCCGGCGTTCTCCATCGCGCCCGCATTGAACTCCGGGACGAAGAGCTGATCGTACTTGCCGAAGGCATACGGCACGCCAAAGTTGTTGTGGTAGAAGCCGAATCCCTGCTTCGTCTCGGTGAAAAGCCGGTCGGAGTCCATGAATTCGGCGAGCGACTTGCGGCAGAACAGACCGAGCGGGATGTCGCTGTGCTCGTCGCTGTAGTTGTCGTCCCACCGCGCGTACGGGCCGGCGATCAGCGCGACCAGATAGGTGCTCATCTTCGGTGTGACGGCGAAGGTGTGCCGCTTGCCGGCGCCCGCGTCTTCGGCGTCGGTGGTCGCGCCGTTGGAGACGACCTCCCAGTGTGACGGGGCCGTGACGGTCACCTCGAAGGTCGCCTTGAGGTCGGGCTGGTCGAAGCACGCGAACATCCGCTTGGCGTCGGCGGTTTCGAACTGTGAGTACAGGTAGACCTCGTCGTCGACCGGGTCGACGAACCGGTGCAGGCCTTCGCCGGTGTTGGAGTAGCGGCAATCGGCTTCGATGACGAGGACGTTGCTTTCGGTCAGGCCGATCAGCGGAATACCGGTCGACTCGTCGTAACTCGACACGTCGATATCGCGGCCGTTGAGGATCGCGCTGCGGACGCTGTCGGCGGCGATGTCGATGTAGGTGTCGGCGCCGGGCAGCGCTTCGAAGTCGACGGTCGTCACCGATCGGAACGTACGCTCGCCGGGCTTGCCGGCGCCGTCGGTCAGATCGAGGTCGATGCGGTAGTTGCCGACGGTGACCAATGCGGCGCGTTCGACGGCTTGGTCACGGGTGAGGTTGGGAAGTGCCACGAGTCCAACCTAGTGGTCGGTCTCGTGGTGAGGCGCGCTAGAACCCCGGTATCCCGAACCCGTTGAGCCCGGCGAGGCCGTTCAGTCCGCCCAATCCGTCGAGCCCCTCCAGGATGGTGCCGTTGCCGATCTGGGTCATCATCGATGGGCAGTACATCGATATGGCGATCCCGGTGAAGAACGCCGCCATGTCGGGGTTGATGCCGTTGTTGGAAACGGTGGAGTACACCGACGCCAGGTTCTTGCCCGGTTCGACGAGCATCGGGCAGACCGACTGTCCGAGCTTTTCGGTGCTTGCGGCATCGCCGTACCCGATGCCGGCGTCGTTCAACGCGTTGAGGAACGTCGTGTCCACGGGCTGGGCGGACGCCGGTGTCGCGAGACAGAGTGCCATCGCGGGGCCGACCAGGGTCATGGCGATCGTGCGTTTCGTTTTAATCACAGGTGAAACACTGATTGACAACAGTCACATCGACAACACGCTTGCATAACTGTTTGCACACTATGCGTGTCCTGTGTGCCGGTACGTCGCAATACGTGGCAGCGGGAACATGCGGGCGGGGTGCAAGGTTGTCTGAATGGACGTGTGACCAACTACCGAGAGGTGTTCATGCCTGAGAAGTCTGTCGCCGGTTTCTGGTTCGACCCGCTGTGCCCGTGGTGCTGGATCACCTCGCGTTGGATCCTCGAAGTCGAAAAGGTGCGCGACATTGAGGTGCAGTGGCACGTGATGAGTCTTGCGGTGCTCAACGAGAATAAAGAAGACCTGCCTGAGCAGTACCGCGAAGGCCTCAAGCAGGCGTGGAAGCCGGTCCGGGTGGCGATCGCCGCCGAGCAGGCCAAGGGCAAGGAGATCCTGGCGCCGCTGTACACCGCGATGGGCACGCGCATCCACAACCAGGACAACAAAGAGTTCGACGTCGTCATCAAGGAGTCGCTGGAGGAGGTCGGGCTGCCGGCCGAGCTGGCCGAGGCCGCCAACACCGACAAGTACGACGAGGCGCTGCGCAAGAGCCATCACGCGGGCATGGATGCCGTCGGCGACGACGTCGGCACCCCGACGATTCACGTCAACGGTGTTGCCTTCTTCGGCCCAGTGCTGTCGAAGATCCCACGCGGCGAAGAGGCCGGAAAGCTGTGGGACGCCTCGGTGACATTTGCGTCCTATCCGCACTTCTGGGAGCTGAAGCGCACCCGCACGGAGCCGCCGGTATTCGACTGAGTTGGTCGACTGCGCAGTGACCGGTCACAGCGCTCTGTCAGAATGGCCGCCATGCGCGTCTACCTGGGAGCCGACCACGCGGGCTTCGAGTTCAAGCAGCGGATCATCGAGCACCTCACCGCCAACGGGCACGAGCCTGTCGACTGCGGGGCGTACGCGTATGACGCCGACGACGACTACCCGGCGTTCTGCATCGCCGCCGCGGAGAAGACCGTTGCCGACCCCGGCAGCCTCGGCATCGTGCTCGGCGGCTCGGGCAACGGCGAGCAGATCGCCGCGAACAAGGTGCCCGGTGTGCGGTGTGCGTTGGGGTGGAGCGTCGAGACAGCCAAACTCGCGCGCGAGCACAACAACGCGCAGGTGATCGGCATCGGTGGGCGCATGCACACCGAAGAAGAGATGCTCGCGATCGTCGATGCGTTCCTCACCACGCCGTGGTCGAAAGCCGAACGGCACCAACGTCGTATCGACATCCTGTCCGAGTACGAGCGCACTCACGTCGCGCCGCCTGTGCCCGGCGCGCCGAGCTAGGGGATGCCGGAAGGGCACACGCTGCACCGGCTTGCCCGGCTGCATCAGCGCCGCTTCGGCCGGGCACCGGTCATGGTGTCCAGCCCGCAGGGCCGATTCACCGACGGGGCCGCGGCGGTCAACGGACACGTCCTCAAGAAGGCCAGCGCGTGGGGTAAGCACCTGTTCCACCACTACGACGGCGGCCGCGTCGTGCATGTCCACCTCGGGTTGTACGGGACGTTCACCGAACTCCCGCTGCCATTGCCGCTGCCGGTCGGTCAGGTGCGGATGCGGATGCTCGGTGCGGAGTACGGCACCGACCTGCGCGGCCCGACGGTGTGCGAGGTGATCGACGAGCCGGAAATCGCCGACATCGTCGCGCGTCTTGGTCCCGACCCGTTGCGCCGCGACGCCGACGGGGCATTGGCGTGGAACCGAATCCGCAAGTCACGCAGACCCATCGGTGCGCTGCTGATGGACCAGTCGGTGATTGCAGGCGTGGGCAACGTGTACCGCAGCGAGCTGTTGTACCGACACCTCATTGACCCGTACCGGCCGGGCACGCACATCGACGAGAGCGAATTCTTCGCAATGTGGACAGATCTCGTCGAGTTGATGAAAGTCGGCGTCCGGCGGGGCAAGATCATCGCGATCCGCCCCGAGGACGACCATGGACTGCCGTCATATGGTCCCGGCCGGCCGCGTACCTACGTGTACCGGCGTGCGGGAGATCCATGTCGGGTGTGCGGCACCGAGACTCGCACTGCGGAATTGGAGGGCCGCAATCTGTTCTGGTGCCCGACCTGCCAGAAATAGGAATCGACTCTGCTGGGGGCTAGAAGCCGCCGAAGTCGCCTCCGAAGTCGCCGCCGCCCCAATCGCCGCCCCAGCCGCCATCGCCGCCGCCGCCATCGCCGTAGTCGCCGCCACCGTCTTGGCCACCCTGATCGATGCCCTGGTCGTAGCCCTCCGCGAAGCCCTGCTCGTATCCGCTGCCGGCCATGCCCGAGAACAGTGCGCTGAACAGGAACATCGATCCCACACCCCAGGCGCCGGCGACCAGTGCCGGCTTCCACCATGGCTCCGAATACCAGCCGGCGGGCACGGGGCGGCCGGCGACGCGGCCGCCGGGGTAATAATTCGGGGTGCGCTCGGACGGAGCCGGCGACGCCTCGATCTCGCGACCTTCGAAGCTCACCTTCCGGTCCTCGGTGACGGTGCCGGCCGACCGTTGGCCGGCAAGCGTCTCCAGCTCGGGGCCCGGGTCGATGCCCATCGCGGTGCGGGCGGCGCGCACGTAGTAGAGGCCTTCGAGCGCACTCTCCTTGGCGAGCAGCGCCTGCTTGGCGGTGTTTGCCTGCTCGATCTGCGAACCCGCGGCCGTATATCGCTCCGACGCGTCGGCAAGCGCCTGCTTGGAGGCGTCGTCGGTGCCGGTCAGGTTGATGACCTGGCCGCCGAGACGTTCGATCACGCGACGCGCGTCGGCTTTCGCGTCCGCCAATGAGGCCGCGTTGCGCCGGTCGGAGGCCCTCATCGCTCCGTACACCACCGCCCCGAGAGCGACGACGACCAGGACAACGAGGACAAGCAGCACGCCGTTCATGGCGTCCAGCGTACCGACAGGAACAGTCAAGATCGGTCTCGAACGTGCAGCGAGTTACGCCCACAGCGGAGACCTACAGCGCGAGAGTCCTGCGCAGGTGCCAAGCAACGTCACCGTCGGCGTCCCTGTCGGGATGGCTGAAGTACTCGGTGTGCGCGGAGCCGGGTTTGAGCCGCTCGGGCTGATTGCCGCTCACCGCGATATCGCGGATGCCGGCGCCGAACAACGGACCCAACTCGCCGCCGAACCAGTCGCCGCGGCGGCTGCCCCGAGTCACGGGAAACCACATGTTCGTCCATCGCGTGGCGGCAAACGGAGACTCGGGTTGGCATCCGACGACTACGCCGCGACGGATCAGTTCCTCGAACAGCTCACGCCGCGTGGCGACGTCCGACGTCTTCATGCCGCTGAGCAACGGCGGCCGAGTAAACAGCAGATCCGCTAGGGCCAGCGGTGCACCGACGGTGACGAAATCGGTTATGCGCGAAGGCTTTCCCTGCTTGTGAAGCTGTGCCCAGAACAGCGTCAGCGCGTCGTACGCGATGTACGTGCCGATGCCGTGGGCAACCACGACGATGCGGGTGTACCCCGCCTCGTGCAAATCGCGGAGAAGGTCGACCAGGCCGCCGCGAACGGCTCGTCGCGCCGCGTACGAGGGCGGAGACGGGTCGAGGTAGCGGGCGGAGTCGACCAGGGGCGCGGTCTTCTTGTTCACCAACGCTCGTGCCAGCATGCGGTAGAGGCCGAACCAGAAGATCAACACGACCGCGCTGACGGTCAACCCGATGATCCACGCCGGAACATCCGAATTCAGGGCGTATCCGGACACGAACAGTATTGGGATCAGCAACAGGGCTGCTAGAACCGCGCTCCAGACGCGACGCCAAATGCCGACGAGGGCGTCGGGCACGTTGGCGGGCCGCCGCAGGAAGAGCCGCAGCGCCGTCGACGCAACGCCGGCGTACTTGCCCGCCGTCATCAGGAATGGCCAGTGGTATTCGAAGAAGTCGACCGGACCAGGGGCAACGTAGCGGCGCGCTTCGTAGGTGTCGGTGACCTCGGCCGGGCGCGGGTGGTAGTCCCATCTCCCGTCGACTGGATGCAGTGCCGTTCTCACGAACGCGTCGAACGTCTCCATCGGGCGTATCTCGCACATTCCATGAACGACGACGACCGCTGTGCGTCCCGGATCCTCCGCTGCCATGTCACCTTCTAAGACTGTTGTGTCGCGAGGAGAGTCCGCGATCCCGATAAATTCTCGACCACAACGCGTGCGCGCGCCTGGAATCTCGGCAGACCGCGCGGGCCGGTGCCGCCCCGCTGCAGTTGCCGCGCTTTCCGCAATCGCGTACACCACCCTGCTCTGCCAAATATCGTTTCGCCTAACGCGGGATCGAGCGATGGGGGACGCGTGGTTCAAGAGCTCGGGCGTGAGGCCGTGACAGCCGAAGTCGTCCGTGAAGGCTTCGTGCTCGCCGCCGAGGTCGAAGATGCCCGGATGCGCTCTGTCGAGCAGCTGCACTTGCTGGGCTCAGAACCCGAAGAGCGATTTTCCCGCATCACCCGGATGGCGCGACAGGTGTTCGGTGTGCCGATGGCCGCGGTGTCGCTGGTCGATCGCGATTGCCAGTGGTTCAAACAGAACGATGGTCTTGACCTGGCCGGCACGGTACCCCGGGAGCAGACCATCTGTCGGGCGACCATCGCGCGCATGTACATGAACGTCGATGAACCGGCCCTGATCATCGAGGATGCGCGCCAGGAGCCGGATTTCTGCGAATTGCCCGCGATCAAGGCCGAAGGCGGCGTGCGCTTCTACGCCGGCTACCCACTGTTCGGCCCCGGCGGTCACCCTGTCGGCACGTTCTGCATCTACGACACCAAACCGCGCTCGCTCGACAGCGAGCAGGTGGAGACGTTTCGCGAGTTGGCCGGCTGGGTTCAGCGGGAGCTGGAACGGTTCGACGAGATGGATCGTGCCACGCAGGTGCAAAGTCATCTGCTGCCGCGACCCCTCGGCGATCTGCCGGGATACACGATGTGCGCCTTGTGTTTACCCGCCTTCGCGGTCGGCGGTGACTTCTACGACCATTACAGCTCGCAGCGCGGCGTGATCTTCACCGTCGCCGACGTGATGGGAAAGGGACTCGGCGCGGCGATCCTGACCGCCAGCGTGCGATCAGCCCTTCGCGCGGCGTCGCGGGCTGTCGACGAAATGGATCACCGTGCCGACCTCGCCGACGCGGTGAACTCCGTGTCGGCGCAATTGTCCGACGATCTCGTCAGTACCGAAACCTTCGTCACGCTGTTTCATGCGCGACTGGACATCGCCACGGGAGCAGTGCGCTACGTCGACGCCGGACATGGTCTTGCCCTGATAGTGCGGAAAACCGGTGTCGTCGAACGGTTGCCGAGCGAGGGTCTGCCGCTCGGCGTGATGCCCGACGAAGAGTGGGTGTCGCATGACGTGATGCTCGAAGACGGTGAAACGCTCGTCATCGCGTCCGACGGCGTGCTGGATCTGATCGGTGACGGCGCCGATGTCCGTCCTGCGTTGGAGTTCGTGGCGCAATATCCCGATCCCGTCGAGCTGTGCTCTCGAGCACGTGCCCTCGCGGAGGCGGGCGCCGCACTCGACGACGTCACCCTGGTCGCAATCCAGAAGACACCCGCCGATTGAAGGGCGCGGGCGTCGTCACGACGTGGGGTAGCCCCGCTCGTCGCATGGTGCGGGGTGGCCGTCCTGATCGCGCATAGCAGTTCAGTTGGCCGTGCAGGGTGTCACCCGATTCACCACCCAGCACATTCGCGATGACATGAAGTTCGGCGACCGCAACAGCTCGCGACGAATCGACCGACCAGCCTTCCTCGGGCATTCGGCTGCACACGAAGTGCATCACGCACCGTCGCGCGGCGGATTGGTTACCAGACGGATATGAAAGTCTCGCTATCCGCGGGTCGAATTTGTCCTTCGGGCGATTACGTGGCCGCCCCGTAGCTTGAAGAATTTCTCCCGTGGTGCGGCATGACCTGACCACGTCGCCAAGGAGGCAACATCCAACCGAAGGAACAGAAATGAAGACCGTCAATCGGACTGCAACCCAACGGATCGGCCGCACTGCCCGAGCCATCGCCACCGCCGGCATATGGCTGGGCCTCGCGCTCGCATCAGCCGGCTTGGCTGTCGCCGAGGCGCAGGCCGGATGGCTCGGACGCGCGGCTCACCTCGGCAACCGGTGTGCCGACGTCGGACTCATTTTTCGATGGACTACGGCCTGCAGACCGCGGGGCCGCCGCCTGACGAGACGCAGCAGCGGCCGTTTACGCAGCACGTGAACGAATTGTTCGCGTTGATCGATGAGTTGTCGCCAACAGTCGTCGATTGAACGTTGGTGTTACCGGGGCCGCTCTGCACAGATATGTTGTTGCCGCTGTTGATGTTTACGGTCGCACCGCTGCCGTTCGGCTTCAGACGATTCAGATCGAATGCTCCAGGCAAACCGACCCACGGGATGCCCTCCAGGACATCGGCAATGGCCTGGCCGCAGAAGTCCAGCGGCTCGGGCTGGGCGATCGCCGTTGACGCGGATGTAACGCAGAAGATTTCGCCGGCCACCGCGATCGACGCGGCGGGCAGCAGGAGACGCATAGAGAGATGGCCTGTTCGTCTGGATGCCACTAATGCCTCCCTGCGGATCGAAGGTGCCCTTGGTCTGGGTAGCAAACAGCATGCGCGTTTTGGCGTCCCAACTGCAAGAGACAGATTCGCTATTTCGGCAGATTGCTTGACTAGGCAAAATGATGGGGCTCAGGCATACTTCTCGGTGGCGAATATGATTGAGAGCTTGCATAGCTCCGACCGGGAACTTCGCCCGCATGAGTTCGGCGCGAACCCATATCTAAGCGCAGCAGCAAAAGTCCCGGCCTTCGATATTTCATCTCCCGTATTGGTGCCGCTCTAAACCAGCGGTCGGCTTGACGCATATACGGCCTCGCATGATGCCGTCATCGCTGCGTCAGCTCCGCAGTGCGTTGCCCGGATTGGGCACGGCGGTGTGGCGCGCTTTCGCGGGGCGCGTCGCTCGCTTCCGTCCAGCTATCACTCTGACCGCCGGGCACATCGAGGGCCAGCGATTGCTGTGCGGTGCGAATTCAGTTCACTGGATTCCGTAGGTCAGTGGTCCGCCATACATCGCAATGCGTTGCTAAAGCCGGTGCGATGGCCAAGACGCACCGTTATCTGTCCGAGATGCTTGCTTATGCAATCGCATTCAGCCAGCTAGGATCTCCAATCCTCCAAGGTGGATCGGTCCGTCGGCAGGTATAGGAGCCTGTTCAACCAGGTTGCCCGATGACACACGAATCCGTAGCAGTATATTGACTGAGACGTGAATAAAATTTCCCAGGAGTAAATTGATCTATTCGCTTGGAGATCTGAGTGTGATGCTTGACACAGCATCTAGCAAAGGAATATGTTTCATGGGTATCTGGCTCGCTGAGGCACGGGAGGGAGCAGTCGGTGATGGCGCCACATAACAATCTCGTCAAGTTGCGCCAGTCGCCCTCGGCCTGCATCCAAACGCAGCGGTCGCCTCCGTCTTCATGATGTTGCAGCGACGGATCGCGGTCCGTTCGCATTTCCGCGGTCGGAATTGACTCCGGCTTAATCTCGCATGCATTCCCCACAGCAAATTTTATACCGAACAGATAGCAACCGGAAAAGAGCGAAGGAGCTCATTGAAATGGCCAATCACAGAATGCCGCGTAAGCCGTCCACGCTGAATCGGACCGTGGGCGTCGGCCTGGTCGCCGGCGGTATGGCTTTGAGTGGTGTCGCGCTCACCATGTCGACGGCCGCCGCGCCCGAAGCAAACGCGGCATGTGGAAAACGATTCGTGGTTTTCGGGAACACCGGCACCAATAACCCGAACACACTCAACTACGGCTCCGGTAACAACCTGAACTTCCAGGGCAACTTCACCGGGGGCAATCTGAGCGGCAGCCAAACCTCGAGCACAGGCAACAACACCAGCGGGAACACCACCAATCCGACAACCTGCACTGTCACGCAAACTCCCAGCCTGTTCCCGACGTTCCCGAGCACCAACTTCTTCGGCAACACCGGAACCAACAACCCGAACACCTTCAATGTGTTCTCGGGCAACAACATCAACGCCCAGTTCAGTGGCTTCGGGCCGAACGCCAGCGGCGATCAGAGCGCGACCACTGGCAATAACGGAAGCACGAACACAGGGAACGCAACCACGGATACCAGCGTCGGTCCGTAGGGGGCCGTCGCGGCTTCGGTGCGACGCTGGACCGACCGTGTAGCGGCGGTCCAGCGTCGGCGCCGGGGTCGCCCGATGCTGGGACCGACTTCACACCGGCCAGCGCCACGCCGTTGTCACGCTCGGGCTTCGCATAGCCTGCGGCGGCTGCGAAGTCGGCAACACCGCAGTGGACACCCAGGTGTTCGAGGACGACACGAGCTCGGCTTCGCGACTCTCGGCGCGCTGGGCCGCTCAGCAGTTGACATGGTGGGCAACGTGATTCCGCTGTCGGCTGCGATCTACTGCCGAATGTGGCCGATCTCGAACCAGCCGACGAGGGTAACCGCAAGGATGACGGCACACTCTGCCTCCTCTGTGCCTACGGTGGTTACCCCGACAATTGACACCCGCAGTGGCGGTTCCACGACGTCAGTCGACGACCGGGCTCCGACGCCGCGGTGCGCTACACCGCCGTGCCGCATCCGGCGTTCGGTGTCGAACCTCCGTCAATATTTGGGACCGTTGTTTCCTCGGGCAGCTGGGATCCCTGAGAATTCGAATTGGGTGCTCGGCGGAGGGGCGGACCGTCTGCCCGGGCTACGCTTCGAATTGGTGGGCGACCAGCGAAAGCCGCCTCACCACGTTCGACCTGAGAGCGGGCGACGGGAATCGAACCCGCGTAGCTAGTTTGGAAGACTAGGGCTCTACCATTGAGCTACGCCCGCGTGTGTTGCACCAGGAGACTGTACCGGCGCCCGCGGAATCATCCAATTGAAGGCAGGGCGCGTCCAGGCCGTAGTATCTCGCGTGGTCGTTCTGTGTTTTGAGGGCGACCGCATCGGCGCGGGGTGTAGCGCAGCTTGGTAGCGCATCCGCTTTGGGAGCGGAAGGCCGCAGGTTCAAATCCTGTCACCCCGACTGCACCCTAGATAGACAAGACCCACCCAGGATCAATGAGGAGCATGAGCGTGAAGAGCACCGTCGAGAAGTTGAGCCCGACCAGGGTTCGCATCAACGTGGAGGTGCCCTTCACCGAGCTCGAACCCGAGTTCGATCGCGCCTTCAAGCAGCTGGCCAGCCAGGTTCGGCTGCCCGGATTCCGGCCCGGCAAGGCGCCGCGCAAGCTGCTCGAGGCCCGCTTCGGCCGCGAGGCCATGCTGGACCAGGTCGTCAACGAGGCACTTCCCGGCCGCTACAGCGAGGCGGTGACGTCCTCGGATCTGCGCCCGATCGGCCAGCCGGACATCGAGGTCACCAAGAAGGAGTACGGCGAGGACCTCGAGTTCACCGCCGAGGTCGACGTCCGCCCCGAGATCGACCTCCCGGACCTTGACGCGCTGGAGCTCACGGTCGACGCCATCGAGATCAGCGACGAAGAGGTGGACGCCGAGCTGCAGAACCTCCGCGCCCGCTTCGGCACGCTGACCGGTGTCGACCGCGCCGCCGAGGATGGCGACTTCGTCTCCATCGACCTGTCCGCGACCGTCGACGGCGAGGACCTGCCCGAGGCGAAGACCGAGGGACTCTCACACGAGATCGGTTCCGGCCAGCTGATCGAGGGCCTCGACGAGGCCATCATCGGCCTCAAGGAAGGGGAGACCCGCGTCTTCACCACCAAGCTGGCCGCCGGCGCGCATGCCGGCGAGGAGGCTCAGGTCACCGTCACCGTGAAATCGGTCAAGGAGCGCGAGCTGCCCGAGCCCGATGACGACTTCGCCCAGCTGGCAAGCGAATTCGACACCATCGACGAGCTCAAGAACAGCCTCACCGAGCAGCTGCGCAATCGCAAGCGCGTCCAGCAGGCCGAGCTGATCCGGGACAAGGTGCTCGAGGCTCTGCTTGACCAGGTCGAGGTGCCGCTGCCCGAGAACGTCGTGCAGGCGCAGGTGGACGAGGCGCTGCACAACGCCATCCACGGGCTCGACCATGACGAGGCGCGGTTCGCCGAGGCGCTCGAAGCTCAGGGCGGCAGCCGGGAGAAGTTCGACGAGGAAAACCGCACCAACGCGGAGAAGGCCGTCAGCACCCAGCTGCTGGTGGACGCGATCGCCGACAAGCTCGACATCCAGGTCGGTCAGGACGACATCACTCAGCGCCTGATGCTGATGTCGCAGCAGTACGGCATGGAGCCGCAGCAGCTGCTGGCCGCCCTGCAGGAGAACAACCAGTTGGCGGCGCTGTTCGCCGACGTCCGTCGCGGTCTGGCTGTGGCGCAGGTCGTCGAGGGCGCCACGATCACCGATTCGAATGGTGAGGTCGTGGACACCTCGGAGTTCTTCTCCCGTGGCGGCGATTCCGAGGCGCCGGAAGCATCCGAGGCCTCGGCCGAAACGACCGAGGCCGACGAGGAAACCGCCGACGCCAAGTGACGCTGTGAGCGAAAGCGGCCTGTCTAAGGAGTGCGCGCTCGCACAGGTTGGTTAGTGTCGGTGAGTGGTAGGACTTGAAAGAAAGCAGGTATCCAGTCGTGACTGACATGCGTGGTGCATCGCCCGGTTTGAATCTCGTCGACTCTGTCTACGAACGGTTGCTCTCCGAGCGCATCATCTTCCTGGGTTCACAGGTCGACGACGACATCGCCAATAGGCTGTGCGCGCAGATTCTGCTGCTGTCGGCCGAGGATCCCACCAAGGACATCCACCTCTACATCAACTCGCCGGGCGGATCGATCAGCGCGGGCATGGCGATCTACGACACCATGGTCCTCGCGCCGTGCGACGTCGCCACCTACGCGATGGGCATGGCCGCCTCGATGGGTGAGTTCCTCCTCGCCGCGGGCACCAAGGGCAAGCGCTACGCGCTTCCGCACGCCCGCATCCTGATGCACCAGCCGCTCGGCGGCATCACCGGCGGCGCCGCGGACATCGCGATCCAGGCCGAGCAGTTCACGGTCATCAAGAAGGAGATGTTCCGGCTGAACGCCGAGTTCACCGGGCAGACCCTCGAGCGGATCGAAGCCGACTCCGACCGCGACCGCTGGTTCACCGCGCAGGAAGCCCTGGAGTACGGGTTCGTCGACCACATCATCACCAGCGCCAGCGTCAACGGCTCTGGCCCGAGCGCAGGACTAGACAAATGACCGACCACACTGACCCCCGCCTCCAGCCGCAGGCCCGCTACATCCTGCCGTCGTTCATCGAGCATTCGAGCTTCGGTGTCAAAGAGTCCAACCCGTACAACAAGCTGTTCGAGGAGCGCATCATCTTCCTCGGCGTGCAGGTCGACGACGCGTCGGCGAACGACATCATGGCCCAGCTGCTGGTCCTCGAGTCGCTCGATCCCGACCGCGACATCACCATGTACATCAACTCGCCGGGTGGCTCCTTCACGTCGCTGATGGCGATCTACGACACCATGCAGTACGTTCGCGCGGACATCCAGACCGTCTGCCTCGGCCAGGCCGCGTCGGCCGCCGCCGTGCTGCTCGCCGCGGGCAGCCCCGGTAAGCGCCTCGCGCTGCCCAACGCCCGCATCCTGATTCACCAGCCCGCACTGTCCGGCGTCATCCAGGGCCAGTTCTCCGACCTGGAGATCCAGGCCAAGGAGATCGAGCGGATGCGCACGCTGATGGAGACCACGCTGGCCCATCACACCGGCAAGGACGCTGCGCAGATCCGCAAGGACACCGATCGCGACAAGATCCTCACAGCCGAGGAGGCCAAGGAGTACGGCGTGATCGACACCGTGCTGGAGTACCGCAAGCTGTCCGCTCAGACCGCCTGAGCCCCTCCCAGGGCTTGCGCCGGCGTCAGTAATGCCGCCGAATCGGGCTCCCGGACCCGTCGTGCATGGCAAGCTGTCGACACCGTGCAGACGGGTGCGGCGACAGGGGAAAGGCCACGATGGTGGGGGTACGACTTCGCGGGGCGGTGCTCGCGGTAATCGCTTCGGCGGCAGCCGCGGTATTGGTGCAGTTCGGATCATCCGCGATCGGCGGTGCGCAGCCGCCGCCGCCACCGCCGCCACCTCCACCGTGCCCCTACGGGATGTACTGGGACGTGTACACGGTGACGTGCGTGCCTGTCGACGCGACCGTCTACGTGAACCCGCCGAACCCGGTGGTGGGGCCGGTCGGACCCGTTGGTGTCGGCGGAGTCGTCGGTCCGGTGGGTCCTGGCCCGGTGGGTCCAGGGCCGGTCGGACCCGGTCGCCGGTAGGGGTTGCGGCACCGGGAACGCGCGGTTGCCGGCAACGGGTACTTTGGTTGCGGACGGCTCCCGAACCGGTAACGGCGACGACACGCCAGGGGCGCGGCAGCGCGTTCGAGAGGGTTGCGGGGTGGTTAGGCGATATGTTCTGCCCACACAAGTGAATACCAACTACGCGATTCGGCTTTATCGGTCGCCTCGTGCCGGAACAAGCGGGTAGCGTCGGGATCGACACCCAGTGGGATCTCGAGCGAATCGAATCAGATCTTATTGCGAACAGGAAAGTAGGACTTCACCACATGGCGCGCATCGGAGACGGCGGTGACCTGCTGAAGTGCTCGTTCTGCGGGAAGAGTCAAAAGCAGGTCAAAAAACTCATTGCCGGCCCTGGCGTATATATCTGCGATGAATGCATAGACCTGTGCAACGAGATCATCGAAGAGGAACTGGCTGACGCCGACGACGTAAAACTCGACGAGCTGCCAAAGCCGGCGGAGATTCGCGAGTTCCTCGAGGGATATGTCATCGGCCAGGACACCGCCAAGCGCACCCTGGCCGTCGCCGTCTACAACCACTACAAGCGCATCCAGGCCGGCGAGAAGATGCGCGATTCGCGCGCCGAGCCCGTCGAGCTGGCCAAGTCCAACATCCTGATGCTCGGCCCCACCGGCTGCGGCAAGACCTACCTCGCGCAGACACTGGCGAAGATGCTGAACGTCCCGTTCGCCATCGCCGATGCCACCGCGCTCACGGAGGCGGGCTATGTCGGCGAGGACGTCGAGAACATTCTGCTCAAGCTGATCCAGGCCGCCGACTATGACGTCAAGCGCGCCGAGACCGGCATCATCTACATCGACGAGGTCGACAAGATCGCCCGCAAGAGCGAGAACCCGTCGATCACGCGCGACGTCTCCGGTGAGGGTGTGCAGCAGGCGCTGCTGAAGATCCTCGAGGGCACGCAGGCTTCGGTACCCCCGCAGGGTGGCCGCAAGCACCCACACCAGGAGTTCATCCAGATCGACACCACCAACGTCCTGTTCATCGTGGCGGGCGCGTTCGCGGGTCTGGAGAAGATCGTCTCCGACCGCGTCGGCAAGCGCGGTCTGGGCTTCGGTGCCGAGGTGCACTCCAAGGCCGAGATCGATACCCAGGACCACTTCGCCGAGGTCATGCCCGAGGACCTGATCAAGTTCGGCCTGATCCCCGAGTTCATCGGTCGTCTCCCGGTCGTCGCGTCGGTGACGAACCTCGACAAGGAGTCGCTCGTCACGATTCTGTCGGAGCCGAAGAACGCGTTGGTGAAGCAGTACACACGGCTGTTCGAGATGGACGGCGTCGAGCTCGAGTTCGACGAAGCGGCGCTCGAGTCGATCGCCGATCAGGCCATCCACCGCGGCACCGGTGCCCGCGGCCTGCGCGCCATCATGGAAGAGGTCCTGCTGCCGGTGATGTACGACATCCCCAGCCGCGACGACGTCGCCAAGGTGGTCGTCACCAAGGAGACGGTCGAGGACAACGTGCTTCCGACGATCGTTCCCCGCAAGCCGCCTCGCAACGAGCGTCGCGAGAAGAGCGCTTAGCCTTCAGCGCCGCGGCGTGTGAGCCAGCGAGCTCACCAGCCCCCATACGAGGAACGTCGCTACCGCGATGTACTGCAGCTGCTCAACCATGGCTTCACCGTCGTCTGAATGCTTCCCAGCGGCATGCGTAGCCGACTACGCCAGCTGATCCTGGGTGCCTTTTGCGCGGGGATGGGTGGGCGGCCGAACGGGTCGGCGCACGGGCTCATCGCTGCACGGCCTGGCGCTCGACGATGACCTCGTCGATCAGAGCGGCGATCTCGGCCACCCCGTCGCGTCTCGCGAAGGCCGCCTCCAGCTTCCGCGCGGCACGCAGATAGCTGCCGTCGCCCAGCACCTTGCGGACCGCGGCTCGGATCGCCCTCGGGCTCGGCGTCCCCGTCTTGAGGTTGACGCCGGCGCCGCTCCACGCGACGCGCGCCGCGACCTCGGGCTTGTCCTCTGTGTTGCCGGCGACCACCAGCGGAACACCCATCGACAACGCCCGCTGCACCGCGCCGTAGCCACCGTTGGTGACCATGACGTCGACCTTGGGCAGCAGGACGTCGTGCGGGATGTATTCGGCGACATAGGCATTCAACGGAAGCGGGACTTTCAACTGGGACACGTCGCGACCACCGGTGGTGGCCACCACGATGACGTCCTCTCCGCCGAGCGCGTCGATGGTGGGTTCGAGCAGACGGCTGAGGTCGGCGTTGTCGATGGTGCCCTGGGTGACATGCACGACGGGCCGGTCACCGTCGAGTTCCGACCACCACGGTGGACGGCGGAACCCTCGCGACGGACCGGGATGCACAGCACCGACGTAGCGCACATTCGAGGGTAGATCGCTTCGGGGATAATCGAATTCGGGCACCGTGGGTGCGATGTAGCGGTCCGCAAGCACACCGGAGTCGAGGATGAACGTCGGCAGTTGCCGGCTGTTCAAGCGATCGAGTTGCAGATTGGCCGCGTTCTGGCACTCGCGCAACAGCACCTTGTGCGACAGCGCCGTCAGTGCCCGGTTGCGCAGCCGTCCAAGTGTGGTCGAGGACGGTGCCATGCCCAGACCGCTGGGGGCGGTGTCGCGGCTGCTCAGCATCAGCGGCGTCGTGCTGTAGCTCAGCACCGGCGGGCGGGCCACGGGGTCACCGAGCAGGAACGGCAGGATCCCGAAGTAGGCGGAATCGGTGAGGATCGCGTCGAATCGCGTCCGCGCCATCGCGTCCGACAGTGCACGCGTGAGTAATGGCATCGGCTGCACGAAGACCCGCTGGATGTCGAAATTGATCCTCTTGATGCCCGAGGTGTCGGCCCGTCCGGGCAGGTCGAGGTCGAGGCGGGTCATGTCGAAATCGGCTTTCGCGGGAATCGCGGCGGGGGTGGCGCCGACGGCTCGAATCTTGTCGGCATGTGCGGCGGCCGTCAGGACGGTGACGCGGTCGCCGCGGTCGACCAGACCCCGTGCGACGTTCAGCAGTGGTCCGATGTGGCCGGTGGGGGACAGCGAGGGGATGAGGATTTCTGGCATGCATCGATGCTCGCGATCGGTGCGTGGGCAAGCTTGGAGGTTATCTGGAGAACAGGTGGAGATCGCAGGTAGAAGCGTTAGTGTCGGTCTCTCGGTTGTCGGCGTTGGCTCGTTCTTCGAGTCGGACACTTCACACGCACAGTTAGGGAGTCCATGGCAGAGCTGAACGAGCGCGAGCGCGAGGCGCTGGAGTCATACCGGCGTTATGTCGCACAGCGTGAACGTTGTGTTGCTGGCGCGGCGCCTTGGTCAACGATCGGCGAGTGGTTCACCGAGGATGCGGTCTTCATCGACCCGGCCTTTGGCCGGGTACAAGGTCGCGACGAAATCGCGGCGTTCTTCGACCGCTCGATGGTCGGCTTCGAGGGATGGAGTTTCCCAGAGGAATGGACCATGGTCGACGGTGATCGCCTCGTCACCTACTGGTGGAATCGCTTGGCCGGGACACGCGCAGACGGCACGCCATATCAGGCGCCGGCGTTCTCGGTGCTGCACTACGCGGGCGACGGCCTTTTCGACTACGAACTCGATCTGATGAACATCGCCGAAGTGGGCGAGCTGCTGGCCGAGTCCGGCTGGGTGCCGAGTCCGGGTATGTCCGTTCCGGAGCCGCACCCCGACCGAAACATCACCCCGCCGCGTCTCGACACCCCGTGATGAGGTGGGCCCGTAAGGGCTCGGTGATAGCGACTTTTATCTTGACAGTCACTGTCAAACACGACTTGAATGTCCATCATGGCGATTCGAGTGGTGCAGTGGGCGACTGGTGGCGTGGGGCGAGCGGCGATCGAGGGGGTGCTCGCGCATCCCGACCTCGAGTTGGTGGGCGCCTGGGTGCACTCAGAGGGCAAGCACGGCAAGGACATCGGCGAACTCGTCGGCCGCGACCCGATCGATGTCACGGCGACGACCAGCGTGGAAGACATCCTCGCTCTCGACGCCGACTGCGTGGTCTATAGTCCGCTGCTGCCGAACGAGGACGAGGTCGTCGCGCTCCTGCGCTCCGGCAAGAATGTGGTCACCCCCGTCGGTTGGGTCTACCCCGATCTGGATAACTGCAAGGCCATCCTCGATGCGTGCGCCGAAGGTGGAAGTACCCTGCACGGCACCGGTATTCACCCAGGAGGTATCACCGAACGGTTCCCGCTGATGGTCTCGGCGCTGAGTGCGGGGGTCACGCATGTGCGGTCGGAGGAGTTCAGTGACATCCGCACTTACAACGCCCCCGACGTGGTGCGCTACATCATGGGGTTCGGCGTCTCACCCGAAGAAGCGATGGCAGGTCCGATCGTCGAACTGCTGGGTGCCGGATTCAAGGCTTCGGTTCGAATGATCGTGGCGGAGATGGGTTTCGACGTCGATCCTGAACTCGAGTCCGTGCAGGAGGTTGCCGTGGCGACTGCGCCGCTCGATACCCCGGTTGGTGTCATCGAACCGGGTCAGGTCGCCGCCAGAAAGTTCCACTGGCGCGCCGTCGTGGATGGGACACCGGTCGTCACAGCAACAGTCAACTGGTTCATGGGGGAGGAGAGTTTCGACCCGGCCTGGAGTTTCGGGCCGGAGGGAGAACGATTCGAGGTCGAGATCACCGGCGACCCTGACGTCCTGCTCACCTTCAAGGGTCTGCAGCCCGACACCATCGAACAGGGGCTGGTGCGCAACCCCGGTATCGTCGCCACCGCAAACCACTGTGTCAGCGCGATCCCGTACGTCGTCGACGCCGATCCCGGCATCAAGACCTATCTCGATCTGCCCTTGTTGGCCGGCCGCGCATCCCCGCAGTTCGGCGCCCGTAGATGAGAACTATTGAAAGACCGAGATTCTCGCTATCGCCGGCCCCGTGTGGTCCGCGCCCGGCTATCCAGTCCATGGGTGACCAGCTGGAGAGCCCGCTCCGTGAGGGTGTGTAGTGACTCGTTCTGGTCGTACGTGAGCCACCACTCATAGGCATATTCGGCCGCAGCGACGGTAGCGCGGACGAGAACGCCGGCCCGGATGTCCGAGCCGGCAGCGGTGTTGTCGAGGCGGAGGGCAACGGCGTCGATGAGCTCGTCGCAGTCCTCGCGACTCAGTAGGGAGGCTCGCCGCAACTCTGCGGGTGCCGACGCCATCGCCCGGCGCCACAGTTCGAGTGTCTCGTCGTCGTCCAAAAACTGTGAGGTGCGGGCGAGGATGGCCGCGGCGATGGAGTCCGCGACGTCCTCGTCGGCGGGGCGGGCACGAAAGTTGGCGACGATTTGCTCGCGGCCACGCTGGGTGGCGCCGAGTAAAAGGTGCTCCTTACTCGGTACGTGGCGGAAAAAGGTACTCGGCGAAATGCCCACCTCTTCGGCGATCGCTTCGGTGCTGACGTTGTCGAAACCCTTTGCGGCGAACAGTCGCAGGGCAGCATGCTGGATGTCGGCGCGTAGCGCATTGCGTTGCCGCTCGCGCAGCGGAATCGAGTCGGGCATGCACACCTCTCAACAGACCGAATTCCTGCCCGGGAGCCACAGTCTTCAGAAGATGACAGTAACTGTCAAGTTCGATGTCACTATTATCCTGGTCGATATTGCGATGCGCTGGTTGCCCTTTCGAGCGGCCTAGTGCGTCACGCGGTCGGGTCTGGTGTAGACGTTCATCGAGTCGCCGCGCAGGAACGCGACGAGTGTCAGGCCGGACTGGCTGGCGAGGTCGACGGCCAGTGACGACGGCGCGGACACCGCGGCGAGCACCGGGATGCCGGCCATCACGGCTTTCTGGGTGAGTTCGAACGAGGCGCGCCCGCTGACCAGGAGAACGGTCGCGCTCAGGGGTATCCGGTCATTCTCCAGCGCCCAGCCGATGACCTTGTCGACGGCGTTGTGGCGGCCGATGTCTTCGCGCACCGCCAACGTCGTGCCGTTGACGTCGAACAGCGCCGCACCGTGTAGTCCGCCGGTGCTGGCGAACACCTTCTGTTCGTCGCGCAAGCGGTCGGGAAGGTCGGAAAGCGTTTCGGCGGTGACCGTGGTCGGATCGTCGCCGGGGCCGTGCTTGCTGATTGTTCGGACCGCCTCCAGTGAGGCCTTGCCGCACACGCCGCACGACGAGGTCGCGTAGAAGTTCCGCGTCATATCAACGTCAGGCTTCGGGACATCCTGCGCCAGTGTCACGTCGAGCACGTTGTACGTGTTGACTTGGTCGGGGCCTGCTCCCTTGCAGTAGCGCACCGTCAACACATCCTCGCGGCGCGCGATGATGCCCTCGGTGAGCAGGAAGCCTTGGGCGAGTTCGACATCCGAGCCTGGGGTGCGCATCGTGACCGTCAGCGGTCTGCCATCGATCCGAATCTCGAGCGGCTCCTCGACCACCAGGGTGTCGGGCCGCGCGATGCTGTCGCCAGCGGTGACGTGCTGGACGCGGCGGCGCGCTGTCACGCGGCCCACTAGCTGACCACCCGATCTTCGGCGCGGACGCCGGCGGAGCGCTCCAGCCGGATCACCACGGCCTTGGACACCGGTGTATTCGACTTCTCGGCAACGTGATCGAGCGGAACCAACGCGTTGGTCTCCGGATAGTAGGCGGCGGCGTTACCCACCGGGGTCTCGTACGCCACCACCATGAAGTCCTTGGCGCGGCGTTCTTGGAGTTCGCCGTCGCCGCCGGGAAATTCCGACACGAGGTCGACCCGGTCTCCTTCGCACAGTCCGAACCGTTCGATGTCCGCCTTGTTAACGAACACGGCTCGGCGGCCGCCCTTCACGCCTCGGTAGCGATCGTCGAGGCCGTAGATTGTGGTGTTGTACTGGTCGTGGCTGCGCAGAGTCTGCAGGATCAGCCTGCCCTCGGGGATCGGCACCCACTGCAGCGGATTCACGGCGAAGTTGGCTTTGCCTGTGCTCGTGGGGAATATGCGTGAATCACGAGGGCCGTGCGGCAGCTGGAATCCATCGGGTGCGCGCACCTTGTGGTTGTAGTCATCACAGCCGGGCACCACGGCGGCGATCGCGCCGCGGATGGTGTCGTAGTCGTCGTTGAACACTTCCCACGGCACGGGGTGGTCGGGTCCGAGCAGTGCGCGCGCCAGTTGGCAGATGATCGCGACCTCGCTGCGGACGTGATCGGACGGCGGGCTCAGGCTGCCGCGCGACAAGTGCACCATCGACATCGAATCCTCGACGGATACTTGCTGTTTGACGCCACTCTGGATGTCGCGGTCGGTGCGGCCGAGTGACGGCAGGATCAACGCCGAGCGGCCGTGCACCACGTGGCTGCGATTGAGCTTCGTCGAAACCTGCACGGTAAGTGAGCAGTTGCGCAGTGCGGCCTCGGTGACGGCGGTGTCGGGAGTTGCCGTCGCGAAGTTACCGCCCATGCCCATGAAGACCTTCGCGCGACCGTCGCGCATAGCGCGGATCGCATCGACAGTGTCGACGCCGTGCTTGCGCGGGCTGACGATACCGAAGTGCTTATCGAGCGCGGCCAGAAAATTCTCGGGCATCTTCTCCCAAATGCCCATCGTGCGGTCGCCCTGCACGTTGGAATGTCCACGCACGGGACATAATCCGGCACCGGGCTTACCGATCATGCCGCGCATCAGCAGCACGTTGGTGATCTCCGAAATCATCGGAACAGCGTGCTTGTGCTGGGTCAGTCCCATGGCCCAACACGCGATGATGCGTTCGGAGTCGACCATCATTTGCGCGACCCTCTCGAGTTGCGCGCGCTCGATCCCGGTCGCCTCCAGCACGGTGTCGAGGTCGACGGCCCGCGTCTGGGCTTCGTACTCGGCGAAATTCGCGCAGTGCTGCTCGATGAATTCGCGGTCGACCACCGAACCGGGAGCGCGGTCGTCCTGGGCCTCCAGGAGCAGGCGGCCCAGGCCCGCAAAAAGCGCCATGTCCCCGCCGAGGCGGATCTGCACGAACTCGTCGGCGATGGGCACCCCATGGCCAACGACGCCGTTCACCTTCTGCGGGTCCTTGAACCGGATCAGCCCGGCCTCTGGTAGCGGATTGATCGCAATGATTTTCGCGCCGTTGGCTTTCGCCTTTTCCAGCACCGACAGCATGCGGGGATGGTTGGTGCCGGGATTCTGACCCGCGATCACGATCAGGTCAGCGTTGGCGACGTCTTCGACGGTGACCGAGCCCTTGCCCACGCCGATGGCTTCGACCAATGCCGCGCCCGAGGATTCGTGACACATGTTAGAGCAGTCGGGCAGGTTGTTCGTTCCGAAGCTGCGGACCATCAGCTGATAGAGAAACGCCGCCTCGTTGCTGGTGCGCCCGGAGGTATAGAAGACGACTTCGTCGGGGTGATCGAGTTCGCGCAACTCGTCAGCGATCAGGCGGTAGGCCTCGTCCCACTCGATGGCGCGGTAATGGTCGTCGCCAGGGCGCAGCACCATCGGGTGGGTGAGTCGGCCCTGCTGCGAGAGCCAGTACTCCGGTCGACCGTCGAGGTCGGCGATTGAGTGCCGCGCGAAGAAGTCCGGGGTGACGACGCGCTTGGTCGCCTCTTCGGCGACGGCTTTCGCACCGTTCTCGCAGAACTCGGCGAACTTGCGCCCACCATGCTCCTCGGGCCATGCGCAGCCGGGGCAGTCAAAGCCGTGGCGTTGGTTGAGTCGGACCAGTGACGCGCCTGTGCGCCACGCTCCCATGGATTTGAGTCCGCGTTGCAGTGACACCATGACGGCCTTGACTCCGGCCGCCTCCTGCTCGGGGCCGGTTGCGACGACCGCATGCTCGTTGTAACTCGCATCGAAGTCGCGGGTGACGTCGCGTCGTCTGCCTAACCGCATATGCCCAGCCTAGGTCGTGGTGTCTGCCCTACGGGCTACCCACGCAATCGCGGCGGTATGCGGTCCCGCCGTTGCCGCGTCTCAGGCGGCCTGCTCGGTGATCCACTTCGCGGTGTAGCGCTGTAGCCCCGATATCTGCTGGGCCAGCAGGCGACCTACGAGCCGCTCGATCTTGCCGCCGATCAACGGGACTTTGAACTCCACTGTCGCGTTGCAATTGAGCCGCGACCCCTTGGGTGCGGGTGCGAGCACAGCCGTACCGAACCCGGATCCCGGCGCCCCATGGGAGACGATGCTGATCTCGCCTCGCACCTGACCGTCGCCGATCGGGCGCCACGTCTCGGTTTGGACGACCTGCCATTCACGGGGAAAGAACTTGGCGACGAGGCCGGGCAGCCCCTCGTGTTGCAGGTCCTGAATGATCACTACGTTCGCAGAACCGTCGGGGTCGACTGTCAACGTGTCCAGCCTGCCGAAGCCGCCGAAGGCCGCCAACCGTGCCAGCCAGTAACTCTCCTCGCAGAACGCCGAGTGGAACTGTTCGACAGTGGCAGAGGAGTCAACCGAGAAGTCAACCGATCGTGGCACAGCAGACAGACTAGTCCTAATTGACGCGCCGACAGAAAAAGATGTGTGGGTCGGCGAGGTATGCGGGCTCTGACGATTAGAGTTGCAAACAAACATGTCTCGGCTTTGACGCCCCAAGATGTTGGGCGACCAAGTCGCCATCGACGGATGGCAAGTTTCCAGGGAGCGCGGCCGAATGATCGACGCAGCAGCGAGGACGATGGTGTGACGGATCCGGGGGGACGGCAGCAGGGCGAGCCGGTTGACGATCAGCGCGTCGACTTCACCGGTGTGCCGTGGAAATCGGTGGAATGGACCGGGCTGTGTGTGCTCTACCTTCGGGCGTGTGAGAGCCGCGTGCCCAACCCAATTCTCGGCGACCACTACTCCGCGCGGGACGTGGCGCGCATCGATTACGACTTCGAGCGTCTCCATAGATACATCCGGCCGTCGACCAATCAGTTCATGGTGGCGATGCGCACCGCGCAGATCGACACCTGGATCGTCGACTATTTGATGCGCCAGCCGGAAGCCGTCGTACTGCATCTCGGGTGTGGGTTACACAGTCGGGCGTTCCGCCTCGCGTTACCCGAGACCGTGCGGTGGTTCGACGTAGACCTGCCCCAGGTCGTCGCGTTGCGCCGACAGTTGTATTCCGAATCCGAGAAGTATCGGATGATCGCGTCGTCGGTGACCGAGCCCGGCTGGATCGATCAGCTACCGACCGGCGGTCCCGTCCTGATCGTCGCCGAAGGCCTGCTCATGTATTTGACCCCGGCCGAGGTGACTGAGCTGCTCCACTGGTTGCTCGACCGATTCGACACCGGCGAGCTGCTCGCGGACTTGCTGTCGAAGTGGGGCCCGCGGCTGTCCAGGTTGTCAGCCGGCGGCATCATCAAGTGGGGCACCCGCGACGGCGATGAGGTCACCCGCTGGGATCCCCGCCTCCGTCTCGTCGACGACACCCCAGTTATTGCCGGTTTTCGCAGGATTTCGCTTCGGCGACCGCGACTGCTGTACCGCATTGCGTACGCCATCCCGGCAAACCGAAATTACGATCGGCTTTTCCGCTTCGCATTCTAACGGCGGACAGCTGTTGCTGAGACTCGATTTAGATGCGCGACTCGTGCCAGGAGTGCGGTATCGGCGAGAGCGTCCCAGGTTGTCGCCGTGTCGCGCGGTGGCGGACCGCCCCCAGGAATTTAGCTCGTAGTACTAACTAGTTAGCCAGAGAACAAGACGTGAGTTTAACCTCCGGTCAACTGAATCGATACCGCCCGGTAATGCGGAGGCATTATCAAATACCACGCAGCGCTGTGCCGCGGCTTCGGGCACACCGGCAACACGCCGAGGAAATGGCCGGATAGCACACTACTGAGTGGTGCGCGCCGAGGCTCTTCGCGACACAGCTTTCGATGGGAAGCGAGAGCAATAGTTCAGGTGACCCAACGCACGTACTGACGGTAGCGGAAATTTGCCCAAATCGCGCACCGCGGCGGTGGCCTTTAGTAGCGTTCGGTCTATCTCGACTAGAGGGTGTGGTGCCCGGATGAATAGTTCGCCTGCAAACCGCCTAGCGATGTACGGGATCAGAAGTGGGGGAGCGCCCGTGGATAGGTCGCGAGCCACCTCCATTGCGGTCATCGGCATGGCCTGTCGCCTTCCTGGCGGAATCGACTCTCCAGAGCGGTTGTGGGAAGCCCTGCTGCGCGGCGATGACCTGGTGACCGAGATTCCACCCGACCGGTGGGACTCCGACGAGTTCTACGATCCCCAGCCCGGGGTTCCCGGACGATCGGTGACCAAGTGGGGTGCGTTCCTCGATGACGTCGCCGGGTTCGACTCCGACTTCTTCGGGATCAACGAGCGCGAAGCCACCGCGATCGATCCGCAGCACCGGTTGCTCCTGGAGACTTCGTGGGAAGCCATGGAGCACGCCGGGCTGACCCAGGAGGTGCTGACCGACTCGCTGACCGGCGTGTTTGTGGGCCTCACGCACGGCGACTACCAACTGTTGGCCGCGGACGCACACGCAGTTGAAGCACCGTACGGATTCACCGGAAGCAGTTTCAGTCTGGCCTCGGGGCGCATTGCCTACGCCCTTGGGTTGCACGGTCCCGCGCTCACCGTGGACACCGCATGTTCGTCCGGACTTACCGCGATCCACCTGGCCTGTCGCAGCCTGGTCGACGGTGAGAGCGATCTTGCCCTTGCAGGCGGCGCAGCCGTGATCCTGGATCCGCGGAAGTTCGTTGCGGGCTCGGCGGAGGGCATGCTGTCTCCCACTGGGCGATGCCACGCGTTCGACGTCGCGGCCGACGGGTTCGTCTCCTCCGAAGGCTGCGGCGTGGTGCTGCTCAAACGCCTGCCTGACGCACTCCGCGACGGTGACCGTATTCGAGCCGTCATCCGTGGCACCGCCGCCAACCAAGACGGTCGGACTGTCAACATCTTGACACCATCGGCGACGGCGCAGACCGCCGTGTACAGGGCTGCCCTGGCCGCTGCCGGCGTCGACCCCAGCAGCATCGGCATGATCGAGGCGCACGGCCCGGGCACCCCGGTTGGCGACCCGATCGAATACGCCAGCCTGGCCAATGTCTATGGCGCCGAAGGACCTTGCGCCCTGACCTCGTTGAAGACCAATTTCGGTCATGCGCAGTCGGCTGCAGGCGTATTGGGGCTAATGAAGGCTGTGCTTGCGCTGCAACATGGCGTGATACCCCAGAATCTGCACTTCAGTCGTCTGCCCGATGAGATGGCCGCAATCGACACCAAACTCTATGTGCCACAGGAGACTACACCGTGGCCGAGCAACGGTCGGCATCCCCGGCGGGCGGCGGCATCGTCGTACGGACTTTCCGGCACCAACGTGCATGCCATCTTGGAGCAAGCGCCGGAGCAGTCCGAAGTCGCTGCGGTCAAGGACATCTCAGTCGACTCGACGGCATCACCACTGCTGTTCACGTTGTCGTCCACGTCGGCCGACGAACTGCGTCGCACCGCCTGCCGACTGGCGGATTGGGTGGAAACCCATCAGGACGTTTCGATGGTGGATCTGGCCTATACCCTGGCGCGTCGGCGCGGGCACCGTCCGGTCCGTACAGCCGTCATTGCGAGCGAGCAGGCAGAACTCGCCAAGGCATTACGGGAGATCGCCGATGGTGATGCGCCGTATCAAGCCGCGGTGGAGCAGGGTGGCCGAGGTCCGGTGTGGGTGTTCTCCGGCCAAGGTTCGCAGTGGGCCCGGATGGGCGCCGAACTGTTAGCGACCGAACCGGTGTTCGCCGCCACCGTCGCGGAGGCCGAACCGCTGATCGCCGCCGAGGGCGGGTTTTCGGTGACGGAGGCGATCAGCGCGGCACAGACCGTGACAGGAATCGACCGGGTCCAGCCGACCTTGTTCACCATGCAGGTCGCACTCGCTGCCGCCATGCGTTCCTACGGCGTGCGCCCGGGCGCGGTCATCGGACATTCCCTCGGTGAGGCAGCGGCAGCCGTCGTGTCCGGAGCACTTTCGCTCGAGGACGGCGTGCGCGTCATTTGCCGTCGCTCGCGGCTGATGACCCGCATCGCTGGCGCCGGAGCCATGGCATCGGTGGAATTACCCGCACAGCAGGTACTTTCGGAGTTGGTGAACCGCGGCATCGAGGATGCGGTGGTGGCCGTGGTGGCCTCACCGCAGTCCACGGTGATCGGCGGTACAACCCAGACGGTCCGAGATCTGGTCGCGGCCTGGGAGCAGCGTGACGTGATGGCGCGCGAGATCGCGGTCGACGTCGCCTCGCACTCCCCACAGGTCGATCCGATCCTCGATGAGCTGACCGAAGCGCTCGCGGACCTGCACCCACTGACGCCAGAGGTCCCGTACTACTCCGCGACACAGTACGACCCGCGCGAGAAGCCCATTTGCGATGCCCGCTATTGGGTGGACAACTTGCGGAACATGGTGCGGTTCGCCCCTGCGGTCCAGGCAGCGCTGGAGGACGGCTACCGGGTCTTCGCGGAGTTGTCGCCCCACCCGCTTCTCACGCATGCGGTCGAGCAGACAGCCCGCAGTCTCGACACGCCAGTGACCGCTCTGGCCGGTATGCGCCGCGAACAATCGCTGCCGCACGGGCTGCGGGGCCTCGTGGGGGATCTGCACATCGCGGGCGCGGCGGTGGATTTCTCCGAGCTGAGCCCGAACGCGCAGCTCGTGGACGCGCCGCTGCCGACCTGGACTCACCGTCGTCTGCTGTTGAGCCCCGCCGGCCGGGAATCCCCAACGCATGGTGCGTGCACCCTTTCGGTGCATCCGCTCTTGGGTGCGCACGTGCGGTTGCAGGAGGAGCCAGAACGCCACGTGTGGCAGGGTGAGGTCGGCACCGGCGCGCAGCCGTGGCTTTCCGATCACCGGGTCCGCAATGTGGCGGTACTTCCGGGTGCCGCGTACTGCGAGATGGCGCTGGCGGCCGCGCGAGAGGTGCTGGGCGACGCCGAAATTCATGACCTTCGTTTCGAACAGGCGCTGCTGCTAGATGAACAAACCACCGTTGGCGCCTCGGCCGTGTTGTCCTCGCCGGGCTCCGTCGACTTCGCCGTGGAGACAAGTCAGGCTGGCGAACAAACACGGCACGCTGCCGCGGTCCTGCGGGCCGCATCGCAGGACCGGCCCCCCGCCCACGACATATCCGCGCTACTCGCCGCACACCCGGAGCGGAGGGACGGCGATGAGGTGCGCACGCGACTGGACCAGCGCGGCGTTCAGTACGGCCCAGCCTTCACCGGCCTCACAGCAGTACACTCCGGCGACGCGACGACCGACACCGTGCTGGTGGAGGTCGCGCTTCCGCGCGAAATCCGTTCACAGCAGGATGCCTACGGCGCTCACCCGGCACTGTTGGACGCCTGCTTTCAGTCTGTTGTCGCCCATCCCGACGTTCATGCGCTCGGCGAGGATGTGCTGGCATTGCCGTTGGGAATCAGGCGACTTCGTGCCTACGGCACCGCGCGGATCGCGCGCTACTGCTATACGCGGGTGACGAAAGCAGACATCTCCGGCGTCGAGGCGGACCTCGATGTGCTCGACGAGAACGGGACTGTCCTGCTCGCGGTGCAGGGTCTGCGTTTGGGCACCACGGCTTCGGAGAACGCACACAACGATCGGCTACTGGCCACGCGCCTGCTGACGGTGGAATGGCAGCCACGCGAACTGCCCGAGACGGAGCAGCGCGACGCCGGAACCTGGTTGCTGGTAAGCACCACGTCCGCAGACTTGGTTGCCCCCGCGTTGACCGACGCGCTGAAGAGTCTTGGTGCGCGCTGCATCACCATGTCATGGCTGCCGAACGCCGATCACTCCTCGAACACAGCCCAGCTGTCAAATCACCTGCGCAGCAGCGAATTCAGCGGCGTCGTGATCCTCACGGGACCCGCGAACCGCGACGCCGATGACCAGTCCCGGCTGACGGGCCGTGCGTCTGTAGAGCATCTGGTGCGCATCACCCGCGAACTGCCAGAGATATCGGGTGAACCTCCGCGCCTTTATGTTGTGACACACAACGCCCAGACGGTGGTTGCTGGTGACGTGGCCAATCTGGAACAGGCCGGGTTGCGCGGCCTGACACGGGTGATCGGCACCGAACATCCACATCTTCGCGCGACCCAGATCGACGTGGACGACGCCACTGACGTCGAGCGCGTGGCGCGGCAGCTGCTCGGCGGGTCGGGAGAGGACGAGACCGCTTGGCGAAACGGTGCGTGGTATGTGGCGCGATTGTCTCCCGCCCCGCTGCGGCCCGAGGAGCGAAAGACCATGGTTGTCGAACCTGAGCGCGACGGGATGCGCATGCAGATCCGGACGCCGGGGGATCTCGAAACGATCGAATTGGTTGTCTGCGAACGGATACCCCCGGCACGGGGACAGATTGAAGTCGCGGTGAGCGCGTCTAGCATCAACTTCGCCGACGTGCTGGTTGCCTTTGGTCGCTATCCCGCCTTCGACGGCCGGATGCCGCAGCTGGGGACGGATTTCACCGGAGTGGTGACCGCAGTAGGACCTGACGTGACCGACCACAAGGTGGGTGATCATGTCGGTGGCCTCAACGCCGACGGCTGCTGGGCCACCTTCATCAACTGCGATGCGCGGCTCGCCGTCACCCTACCTGCAGGTCTGACCGACAAACAGGCAGCGGCGGTGACCACCGCGCACGCCACCGCCTGGTACGGCCTACATGAGCTGGCCCGGATCAGGAGCGAGGACAAGGTACTGATCCACTCCGGAACGGGCGGCGTCGGTCAGGCGGCCATCGCAATCGCCCGTGCCGCGGGTGCCGACATCTACGCGACCGCGGGCAGCGAGCAACGTCGGCAATTGCTGCGCGACATCGGTATCGAGAAAGTTTACGACTCGCGGAGCCTGGAGTTCGCCGAACGGATACGCCGGGAGACTGATGGGTACGGGGTTGACGTCGTCCTCAATTCTGTGACCGGCGCCGCTCAGCGCGCAGGACTCGAATTATTAGCGCTCGGTGGACGATTCGTCGAGATCGGCAAACGCGACATCTATGGCGACACGCGACTGGGCCTGTTCCCCTTCCGGCAGAACCTCGCGTTTTATGCCGTCGACCTGGGCCTGCTGGCGTACAGCCAACCAGACCGGTTCCGCGACCTGTTGCGCACGGTGTACCAACTCACCGCCGACGGTGCCCTGCCGCTGCCGGAAAGCACGCACTACCCGCTTGACGACGCCGCCGCAGCCGTCCGGCTGATGAGCGGCGCTCAGCACACCGGGAAACTCGTGCTGGATGTCCCGCACACCGTCACCCGTCGCGCGATGGTGCCGCCCGCGCAGGTGCGTGTGTTCCGCCGCGACGGCGCTTACCTCGTCACCGGCGGACTTGGTGGCCTCGGGCTGTTCCTCGCCGAGCAGATGGCGACGGCCGGGTGCGGACGCATCGTGCTGTCCTCACGGTCGGAACCGACACCAGAGACGCTGGAGACGATCGATCGCATCCGGGCTATCGGCACCGACATCGCGGTGGAGTGCGGCGATATCTCCGACACAGACACGGCGCGGCGGTTAGTGGCCGCAGCGACAGCCACCGGCCATCCGCTGCGCGGGGTGTTGCACGCCGCCGCGGTGGTCGATGACGCCACCCTGGCCAACATCTCGGGCGAACTAATCGAGCGTGATTGGGCGCCAAAGGTATACGGTGCGTGGAACCTTCATGTCGCTACCGCAGGTCAGCCGTTGGATTGGTTCTGCTCGTTCTCGTCGGCTGCGGCGTTGGTGGGATCGCCGGGACAGGGTGCTTACGCAGCGGCCAACAGCTGGGTCGACGCCTTCACCCACTGGCGGCGGGCTCAGGGGTTGCCGGCGACCGCGATCGCCTGGGGGGCGTGGGCCCGGATCGGGCGCGCCGCCGCGTTGGCGGACAACTCAAAGGACTCGATCGCTCCCGCTGAGGGCGCCTTCGCATTCGAAGCGTTGCTGCGCCACGACCGCGCCTACAGCGGCTATGCGCCCATCACAGGAACACCGTGGCTCGCTTTGTTCGCCGAGCGCAGTCCTTTCGCGGAAGCATTCCGTTTCGATGCGCAAAGTGGCTCGGGCACAACCAAACTGATGGCCGAACTCAGCGAGCTGCCGCCCGACGAATGGCCGACGAGGTTGCGGCGGGTGATCTCCGATCAGGTCAGTCTGATCCTGCGTCGCGACGTCGATCCCGACCGGCCGCTTTCCGGATACGGCCTGGACTCGCTGGGTGCCCTCGAACTCCGTACCCGCATCGAAGCTGAAACGGGCGTACGCGTTTCAGTTACCGACATCACGACCATCACAGTTCGCGTTCTAGCGGAGCTGCTATGCGAGAAGCTGGCGCCCACGGAGGCCGCATGACACGAGAGGGGGTCCAATGCAGCACGGTGACCGGGCACTTCCACTGACGCGCGGACAGCTCGATATATGGCTTGCGCATGAAACGGGCCGCTTCGGTACGGAGTGGCAACTCGGTCTCTTCGCGCGAATCGCGGGCCGGGTGGAGCGGGGTCCACTTGAGTGGGCGATCCGGCGTGTGGTGCGCGAAGCGGAACCAGCCAGGGTTACCTTCTTCCAGGAGAACGGCCAGGTCCTTCAGAGTCCGATCGATGACCCGGAGGTAGAAATTGCCTTCCACGACCTGCGCGACTCGCACGATCCCGCGAAGGCAGCCTTCGAGATAGCGTCGACGATCCAGCGGACGCCGATGTCGCTTACCGGTCCCCTGTTCAAATTCGCGTTTTTCCAGACGGCGCCGAGCGAATTTTACTTGTTCACTTGCTGTCACCACATCATCACGGACGGCTCCGGCGTTGCGTTGGTCGGCAATCGCATCGCGGCTGTCTACACCGCGATTGTTTCTGGGGCACCCATCCCTCCGCCGTTCTTCGGCTCGCTGCAGGACCTGATCAAGAGCGAACTGGAATACGAAGCGTCCTCCGACTATGTGGAAGATCAGGCCTATTGGACTGAAAATCTGCCATCGGAAGTCGGACCGCACTGCCGGATGCCGCAATCAACGGGCGAGCGTGACCCTTATCTGCCTTCTGCGCCGGTTCGACTTGACCCCGCGGTCCTTCGCCGAGTCGACGCGTTGTCCAAAGCATGGAATATCCCTCGATCATCGATCATCACCGCGGCGTCCGCCCTGTTGGTGCGCGGCTGGTGTGACGAAGGTACCGAGAGTTCAGAGGTAGTACTTGACTTCCCGGTCAGCAGACGCGTACTTCCCGAATCCAAGACAGTTCCCGGAATGGTTGCCGGGATCGTACCGCTGGTGCTGAAAGTTGAGCCGGGGTCAGCGATTTCCGAGTTCTGCGAACATGTCGATACTCGAATACGAGAAGCCGTGCAGCATCAGCGTTTTCCCGTGCAAGCCCTCGAGCGGAAAACCAATGACCACGGCATGGGGCGGCCGGCCGACAGGGTGAGTGTCAATTTCATCCCCTCGATATTCACCCTCGATTTCGGTGGCGCCGCAGCCTCTGCGTCGTATACCAGTTCTGGCGTCGTCGGCGGCTTCGGGTTCTTCTTCTCCGGCGTCGGCAATGAGCTGTTCCTGTGCACGGCGGGCCCCGGGCAGCCATTTTCGGACTTCAACGTCGCCGATTGGGCTCGGCGGTTGGAGCGGGTGTTGGTGGGGTTGGTTGCTGATCCTTCGCGGCGGTTGTCGTCGGTGGATGTGGTTGATGGTGGTG
>NZ_MVIM01000060.1 GCF_002086795.1 Mycolicibacterium tusciae
CACATGTTGGTGAAGGCGTTGGGTTATGTGGGTGTGGAGTCTCCGGATGCGAAGGAGTGGTTGGAGTTCGGTCCGGAGGTTTTGGGGATGGAGGCGGTGGAGGCGGCCTGTGGGTCGGTTCTGTTGCGGATCGATGACGCGGACCACCGGTTGGCTGTGCATCACGGGGAGCGCAACCGGATGTTGTATGCGGGGTGGGATGTGGGCAGCGAGGAGGCGGTTGAGGCTGCTGGGGAGTTGTTGCATCGGCAGGGCATCGGGTTTGAGGTGGGAACCGAGGAGGACTGCGCGGCCCGCGGTGTGTTGGGCTTTTTGACGCTGTCGGATCCTTCGGGGTTGCGTCATGAGTTGTTTTACGGTCAGAAGGTGGTGCCGGGTTCCTTCCGGCCCGGTCGTGCGATGTCGGGGTTCGTCACCGGGGCGCAGGGGTTGGGTCATGTGGTGCTGGCGACGCCGGACCTCGCGCAGGCCGACCGGTTTTTGCGGGGGGTGTTGGGGTTTAAGAAGAGCGATGAGATTTACACCTTCATCGATCTGTGGTTCTACCACTGCAACCCGCGCCATCACAGCATCGCGTTGACTCCGATGCCTGGTGTGCGGGGGCTGCATCACGTGATGGTCGAGGTGCAAAGTTTTGATGATGTGGGGATGGCTTATGACCTGTGCATGTCGCGCAACATTCCGCTGAGCATGACGTTGGGGCGCCATGTCAACGATCGGATGGTGTCGTTCTACGTCCGAACACCGAGCGGTTTTGATCTCGAGTACGGCTGGGATGGGGCCACCGTCGACGAGGAAACCTGGACCGTCGCCCAGTACGACCGACCCAGTGTGTGGGGCCACCAGATGGTCGCCCAAACACCACCAGGAGCACTCGAAGCCGCAACAACATGAAC
>NZ_MVIM01000061.1 GCF_002086795.1 Mycolicibacterium tusciae
GCCACCTCGGCCAGCACCGTTCGGGTTTCCCCCGCGCCGATACGCACCACACCTAAACCACTGAACGCCGGACCGTATTCGCGGCCACGCTCGCTCAGGTGCTTGCGTAAATCGCCGCTATCCTCCCGGTTCTGATTTGCAGAGCGCAACGACGAGATATCGTGGGCGGGCGGCTGCTCGTCCACTGCGACATGCAAGACCGCGGACGCTCGGCGTCCCTCCCCGTCGAGGTCTTGCGTTTCAACTGTGAAATCGGCGACGCCGGGCGATGCCACCACCGCCGCGGCGTCAACCGTCGTCTTCTCATCCAGCAAAAGCTGCCGTTCGAAGTTGATGTCGAGAACTTCGCAAGCCTCGCCCACGACGGTACGCGCGGCGGCGACTGCCATTTCGCAGTAGGCCGCCGCGGGAAACACCACCAGATCGCGAACCCGGTGATCGGCCAGCCAGGGCTGGGCGACGGTGCCGACCTCGGCTTGCCACACATGGCGCACTGGTTCTTCAGGTAAGCGCACGTGCTGACCCAGCAGCGGGTGCACCGACACGGCACTTCCACCAGATGCCGGAGATTGCTGCCCCTCGGGGGTTAACCACAGCCGACGGCGTGTCCAGGTCGGCAGGGGCGCATCCACCAGGCGCCCGGAGGGGTAGAGCACGGAGAAGTCGACCGCAGCCCCGGCACTGTGCAGATCCGCCACGAAACCGCGTAGGCCGTATGCCAAATCTTGCTCATGCTCCATGTCGCCCAGGACCGCGAGCGGGATGTCAAGACTGCGCGCGGTCTGCTCGACAGCATGGGTCAGCAGCGGGTGCGGCGCCAAC
>NZ_MVIM01000062.1 GCF_002086795.1 Mycolicibacterium tusciae
CGGTGACCGGAAATCTCACCCCCGAAGCCCGGGCAGTCTGGGAGGTGATCTTCGCCAAATACGCCGCGCCTGGAATGTGCAACCCCGACGATCCCGAACCCTGCACCTCAGGAACACCGACGCAAGCTCAGATCGACAACGACCACCGCACCCTGGCCCAGCGCCAACACGACGCACTCGTCGTCATCGGTCGAATCGCCCTGATGAGCGGTGAACTCGGTTCGCTCAACGGACTGCCGGTATCGATCATCATCCGCACCACCCTGCAAGACCTCGAGTCCCGTGCCGGGGTCGGCACCACCGGCGGCGGCACCGTCATGCCGATCAAGGACGTGATCCGCATGGCCGGTCACGCCCACCACTGGCTGGCGGTGTTCGACAAATCCACCGGACAAGCCTTGGATCTGTTCCGCGCCCGCCGCACCGCCTCACCGGCGCAGCGGATCATGCTCATCGCGCGCGACGGTGGCTGCACCAAACCGGGCTGCACCGTTCCCGCCTATGGCGCCCAGGTGCACCACGCCCTACAAGACTGGAACGACGGCGGCAATACCAACGTCAACGAACTCGCCCTGGCCTGCGGCCCGGACAACCGCCTCGTCAACAAAGACGGCGGCTGGACCACCACCATCAACGACCAGGGCGACGCCGAATGGCACCCACCACCCG
>NZ_MVIM01000063.1 GCF_002086795.1 Mycolicibacterium tusciae
GGTCTGACGCTAGAGGCAATGGCTGAATCGCGCACCGGCGTGTTCATGGGCCTGACTCACTACGACTACCAACTCGTGATGGCCGGTTCCCACGCGATGGAGAAGCCATACGGGTTCCAAGGCAACATCTTCAGCATGGCGTCCGGGCGGATCGCCTACGCCCTGGGACTTCGCGGTCCGGCGCTGACGGTGGACACGGCATGTTCCTCCAGCTTGACCGCGGTGCATATGGCGTGTCGCAGCCTCAACGATGGCGAGAGCGACATGGCGTTCGCGGGCGGCGCCTATGTGATGTTGGATCCGCGGAAGCTCGTCGCAGGCACCGCTGAAGGCCATCTGTCTCCGACGGGGCGCTGTCATGCCTTTGACGTCGCGGCCGACGGGTATGTATGTGGCGAGGCCAGTGCGGTGGTGTTGCTCAAGCGGCTGCCGGATGCGTTACGCGACGGTGACCGCATCCTGGCTGTGATACGTGGCA
>NZ_MVIM01000064.1 GCF_002086795.1 Mycolicibacterium tusciae
CTCCGTTTGGTGGTGGGGGCGGCGGGCTGCCGGGTGCGGGGTTCGTTGATCCGTTGGCGTCGTCGTTGGCGGGGCTGGCTGATCCTGAGCGAACAGGTCTGGGGTTCACCGATGAGCCTGACGATAAGGCTGACGACAAGGATTCCGAGGCTCCTGAGTTCGAGGAAGCCGGGCTCAAGGACGAAGGCGGCGACGGCGAGAGCGGTGACGGCGAGCAGGACGCAGGTACTGCGCCAGCTGGCGCTAATGGTGCGCCTGGTGGTGAGCCTGGCGTTGTTCCGCCGGTCGTGGAGCCGCCGAAGTCCACCGAGATCACGTTGCCTAGTGGTGAGGTGACCGAGGCGCGGTCGCCTGTGGGGGCCGAGGCGGTGCGGGCGGCGTTGGCGGGTTCGTCGGTGTCTGAGTCGTATCAGAAGGCTGGGGTTACGTTGCCTCC
>NZ_MVIM01000065.1 GCF_002086795.1 Mycolicibacterium tusciae
CCTGCGGTCGGCTCACCGTTCGGCTGCCAGGCCAACGCGACCTGGACCAGTGGATGATGGGACATGCTGCGGGTGGGGTTGAGCCGCTCGACGAGTACCTCGAACGGCACGTCTTGATGTTCGAAGGCGGCAAGGCTGCGCCGGCGCACCTGAGCCAGCAACTCAGCGACGGTGGGATCGCCGGCAAGATCGACACGCAACACCAACATGTTGACGAAGAACCCGATCACGTCATCGAGCGCGGGATCGCGTCGTCCGGCGATCGGGAACCCTATCGGCACGTCACCGGTGGCACTGGTTTCAGATAGCAGGATGGCGAGGGCGGCCTGCATGACCATGAAGTTGGTTGCGTTGTGTTCGCGGGCTACCTCACGCACCCGCTGCTGCAACTCCGCGGG
>NZ_MVIM01000066.1 GCF_002086795.1 Mycolicibacterium tusciae
CACCGGCTGTTCACGCGGGTCGAACTGGGTCGCCGAGTAGAACGGAACCTGCGGCGTCATCGGATTCAGCTCAGCCAACGCCTCTTTCAGCTCATCGAGGATCGGTTCGACCTGCGGCGAATGCGATGCGACATCCACGGCGATCTCACCGGCCAGCACGCCGCGCTGCTCCCAAGCCGTGACCAGCTCGTGGACGGTCTGTGTGGTCCCGCTGATTATCGTGGATCCGGGGGAGGCCGCGATCGCCACCACGACGTCTTTCACGCGGCGCGCGGTCAATTCTGAAAGTACTTGTTTGGCAGGCAGTTCCACCGACGCCATAGAGCCGGCACCCGCGATGCGGGTCATCAGCC
>NZ_MVIM01000067.1 GCF_002086795.1 Mycolicibacterium tusciae
CATTTATGCCCAGGTGCTGGGTTTGGAGCGGGTCGGGGTCGATGACTCGTTCTTCGAACTGGGCGGCGACAGCATTTCGGCGATGCGGGTGGTCGCCGCGGTGAACGCGGGCTTGGATTCTCACCTCGGGGTGCGCGTGTTGTTCGAGGCGCCAACGGTAGCTGCGCTGGCTCCGCTCATCGGTGTTGAGGGGACTGGGCTCGAGCCCCTGCGCAAGGTCCTTCGGCCCCAAGTGGTTCCGTTGTCGTTTGCGCAGAGCCGGTTGTGGTTCATCGATCAGTTGCATGGGCCGTCGCCGGTCTACAACATGCC
>NZ_MVIM01000068.1 GCF_002086795.1 Mycolicibacterium tusciae
CCCGCGATCGACGCGCTGGCCGCCCCGGTTCCGCCGCCGCCGGTTGACCCGATGGCCCCGCCGCCCCCGGCGCCGATCGACGCGCTGGCCGCACCCGTGCCTCCGCCACCGCCGGTCGACCCGATGGCCCCGTCTGCAGACATCGCGCAGGAGGTGGCGAACTGGGATGTCGCCGAGGGCCAGGTGCCTGGCGATCAGCCGCAGATGTGGGCATTGCACGCCGACGCTCCGCTTCAGCCCGCGCCGGCGCTTCCTCCGCCGCCCGCCACGGCCCCGG
>NZ_MVIM01000070.1 GCF_002086795.1 Mycolicibacterium tusciae
GTCTGGGTGTGGTGGTTGTCGCCCTGCTTTGGTGGTGGGGTGTGGTGTTTGATTTGTGGATAGTGGTTGCGAGCATCTCGCAGTGAACGCTGCAGCTCTTTTGGGGTTGTGGTGGTTTGTTGCGTTGATAATGCAATTTTTGATTCTTCCGAGAATTTTTAACTGTTTTGTGTTGTAAGTGTTTAAGGGCGCATGGTGGAT
>NZ_MVIM01000006.1 GCF_002086795.1 Mycolicibacterium tusciae
CCGCCTCGTCGACAAAGACGGCGGCTGGACCACCACCATCAACGACCAGGGCGACGCCGAATGGCACCCACCACCCGGACTCGACACCGGCCAAACCCGCATCAACCACTACCACCGCCCCGAACTACTCCTGCGCCCACCAGACCAGGACGACGGCAACACCGAACGCGGACCCTAGGGGTCAATCCCGTTCGGCGATAAGGCCTTCCTGTGCCAGCGTCGCCGCGATGACACCATCGGCGCGGATCAGGCTGCCGGTCACGACGCCACGTCCCCGTGCGGCGGCGGGCGAGCGTGTCTCAAGCAGGTTCCACTCGTCGGCGCGCACCGGCCGGTGAAACCAGATCGACGAGTCGGTGGTACCGCTGCGATGCGTACGCGCTTTCATCGAATGTCCGTGCACCTGCAGAGCCGGATCGATCATGTACACGTCGGTGACGAACACCCCGACCAAGGTATGCACCGCTTGATCGTCGGGCAGCGCCGCCGTTGTCCGCCACCAGAATCGGCGTACGAAATCTTCACCGGTGCCCTCGTCGGAGATCCTGATGTCGAGTTCGTCCAACGGCATCGACGGCGCCGGCCCCGCTGGACCGCTCGGTGCGAGAGAGTCGGGGTCGTGCGGCATCGAGGACCGTGTGCCGTGTTCAGGACCGGGCAACTCGATGGCGAAAGACACCGTGGCCGTCGTCAACAGCCGGCCGTTCTGTCGGGCGTCGACACGACGCGCGGCTGCGGTCCGTCCGTCGAAAACCCTTGTCACGGCGTACTCGACGGGATCGCCGGCGTCGCCGCCGCGCAGGAACTGCAAATGCATGTTGGTCGGCGACCGGTCCGTGTCGACGGTCCGCCAGGCCGCGGCGAGGCTCTGTGCCATGAACTGGCCGCCGTAGGAACGCTTTCCCTCCGGACCGCTGGCCGGGCCGACCCAGGTGTCCTCGCTGTCACCCTGGTTCAGATCGAACAGCCCCAGCAGTGTGCTCATTCCACCGTCCCCGCATCAGTCAGGCGCGTGATGTCGTCCGCGCTCATTCCCAACCACTCCGCGAGCACCGCCGCGGTGTCGTCTCCGAGCGCAGGGGCGACGGCCGCGGCCGGGTAGACGCCGCCGATCGCCATCGGCAACCCTGGCGCCAAATACTCGCCGATGCGAGGCTGGTCGAGCGGGGTGAACATCGGATTGGCGGTCACACGCTCGCCGCGCGCCGCTTCGTCGAACGTTTGGTACCGGTCCCACAACACAGACGTCGTCGACAGGGCGTCGGTGACCTCCTGCGCGGTGTGGTGCGAAAACCATTCGTTGAAGAGCCCGAACAGCGCGCCGCGGTGTTCGTACCGCTGTCCCTCGTCGGTGAAGTCCGCCTCCAGCGATTCTGCCAGCGCGGCAACGGCTTTCGTCGTCTCGGTCAGCTCGGTCAGATCGCGGAAGTGCCTGCCGGTCAGGGCGACGATCATGAACGACGCGCCGTCGGCGCTGGTGAAGTCCTGGCCGTATTGGCCGTACACCGAGTTGCCGATCCGCTGGCGGGCGGTGCCGTTGATCATGACCTCGGTGAAGAATCCCAGGTTGCCCGCCGTCGCCAGGGCGACGTTCTCCAACGGAATGCTGATCCCCTGGCCCTGTCCGGTGGCGTCGCGGTGGCGCAGCGCGGTAACGACGGCAAGCGCGGTGTAGATACCGCAGCTGACGTCCCATGCGGGCAGGACATGGTTGACCGGAGTGGCGAGCTCGGCAGGACCGGTCACCATCGGAAATCCGATCGCGGCATTCACGGTGTAATCGACCCCCGTGCCGCCGTCCGCGCGCCCCGACACCTCGACGTGGATCAAATCAGGCCGCAGCGCCGTCAGGGTCTCGTAGGAATGCCATTGCCGCCCAGCAACATTAGTGATCAGCACCCCACTGTCCGCGATCAGCCGCTGCACCAGCTCCTGCCCGTCAGCCGAACGCATATCGGCGGCGACCGAACGCTTGCCCTTGTTGAGCCCCGCCCAGTAGATGCTCTCGCCGTCGTCGGTGAGCGGCCAGCGCCGGTAGTCCGCCGCTCCCCCGATCGGATCGACGCGGATCACCTCGGCGCCCAGTTGGGCCAGCGTCATCCCGGCCAACGGCACCGCGACGAAGCTGGAGATCTCGACGATGCGCACGCCGGCCAGCGGCCGGATGGGGTCCGAACTCACCCGGTCAAGCTATCAAGCGTCCAATCCATGCCTCAGGAGCGCGCGAGTTTGATCGCGGCTGCCTCGATGGTGTCCTCTGACAGCAGGACGTGCAGCGCCGCGTCGCCGAGGGGGATGAAGCTGTCGTTGCTGGCGACGCGATCGAGCCGGCCCGCGAAACCGTGCTTCATCAACGTGGCCAGCACACCCTCGCCGACCCCTCCGGTCTCGCGGGTTTCGTCCACGATCAGCACTCGCCCGGTGGCGTCGGCCTCGCGCAGCATGTCATCCACAGGCAGCGGCGCCAACCATCTCAGGTCGACGACGCGAGCGTCGACACCGGCCGACGCGAGCCTGTGCGCGACCCGCAGGCTCATTCGCAGTCCGTTGCCGAAGGTGAGCATCGTGAGATCCCTGCCCTCGCCGTACGTTCGTGCCCGGCCGACTGCCACGCCGGACTCCGGGTAGCACGCGAGCCAGCCGTCGTCGTTGTCCTCGTGGAGATCTCGTGCGTGATACAGCGCGATGGGCTCGAGGAACAGGCACACAGCGCCCGCTTGGGCCGCCGCCGCAGCGCACGTGTGCAACATCGCCGCGGCGTCATCCGGACGCGCGGGCGACGCGATGACGACACCCGGGATGTCACGCATCGCGGCGATCGAGTTGTCGTTGTGAAAGTGCCCGCCGAAACCCTTCTGGTAGCCGTAGGCGGCGACCCGCACGACCATCGGATTGCGGTACTGGCGGTTGGAGAAGAACTGCAAGGTCGCCGCCTCGCCACGAATTTGATCGGCGGCGTTGTGAAAGTAAGCGAGGTACTGGATTTCGGGAATCGGCAGCAGGCCCGAGACGCCGGCCCCGAGCGCGAGACCGAGGATGGCCTGCTCGTCGAGCAGCGTGTCGAATACGCGGGCCGAACTGGTCGCCGCCAGCAGTCCGCGTGTGACGCCGTACACCCCGCCCTTCCGGGCGACGTCCTCGCCGAAGATCATCGCCTCCGGGTAGCGGTCCAGAATGTCGTGCAGCGCACGGTTGATCGCCGTCGCCACCGTCATCGGCGCATCCGTCTCGCCGGACTTGACCGAGGCGACCAGCGATGCGGGCACGGCGTCGCGGATGGCCTGGCTCGCGGCACGCAGCGGCTCCATCACCGCATGCGCACTGTCGAGCTGCGCACGTTCGCTGATCTGGTCGGCGAGTTCGATGACGTTGGCGCGCTTGGCTTCGTAACGGTCTAGCGCCTCCGCAGGTGTCAGCACGCCGGTGTCGATCAACAATTTCGCGATGCACAGCACCGGATCCCGGGCATAGTCCGAGGCGATCTCCTCCGGACGCCGATATGCCGGCTCGTAATCCGAGCCGGCGTGACCCATCAACCGCACCGTACGCAGGTGCAGGAATGCCGGTCGCCGCCGAGTCCGCACCCAGTCTGCGGCCGCGGTCGCCGCATCGAAGGTCGCCGCGAGATCCGCGCCGTCCGCGGCGAAGTACGCCAAGTCGTCACGCCCGCCGTACGTCCGCTCGATCCAGCCGCGCGGCGTCTGAACGCTGATGCCGATTCCGTTGTCCTCGCAGACGAACAGCAACGGCATCGGCACACCTTGATACGCGGAGTGCAGTGCCGTGTTGATCGCCCCGACCGCGGTCGAGTGGTTCACCGACGCGTCGCCGAAGCTGCACACCGCGACCGCGTCGTCGGGCCACGCGCACGACACTCCCAGCTTCTTGGCCCGCGAGATCGAGAACGCCACGCCCACCGCGCGCGGTAGGTGCGATGCAATGGTCGACGTCTGCGGAATGATGTGCAGGTCGTGGCGGCCGAACACCTTGTGCCGCCCGCCTGCGATCGGCTCATCGGTGGCCGCGACACATCCGAGCAGCACATCGCGCAGCGCCTCGCGACCCTCGACCAGAGCGGCGCGAGCCAGATAGAAAGCGCCGGACCGATAGTGCAGCAGCGCAGGATCGGTTGGCCGAAGCGCGGCTGCCACCGCGCAATTGCTCTCATGGCCCGATGAACCGATGGTGTAGTAGCCCTTGCCCCGCGACCTCAAATAGCGCGCGGCCAAGTCGAGATGGCGGCTGCCCAACGCGACGTCGAACAGCGTCAAACAGACGCGCGCCGACAGCACCGAACCGGCCCGGATGGGTTCGTCATCCGCGGGTCGCCGCTCGGTCGCGGCCATCGCCGAGATCGTCGCCGTGAAGTAGTCATCGATGGGGTCTGCCACGAAGCTCCTGCGCTAGGGACTCAATGTCGTGCGAGCCAATGCGTTTCGAACGAACTGAACGATCTTCGCCGCGTCGGTTCGGTCGTGGTCCTGATCCGGATCGTAGATTGCCAAGCTGGCGCCCACACAGTGCGCCCGCGACCCGAACAGCGAAACGACCAGATCGGTGAGCTGATCCCAGGTGAGGCCGCCGGGTTCGTCCGCGACATCGGGTAATCCCTGCGCGGGAAAGTCGACGGGGTCGAGCACGTCCAGATCGATGTGCAGCCACCACCTGTCGACGTGAGCGGCGAGTTCGGTCATCGCGGCGCGTCCCGCACCCGCCGGATCGTCAGCCACCTCCGCGAGCGGGGCAAGCCACACGCCGCTGTCCGCGAGGGTGCCGACATTGAATCGCCGCCTCCACGCATCGTCACGGGGGCCGAGCACGATCAGGTGTTCGGGCCGCAGTGCCGGCAGTCGATCGCCCAGGCCGCCGGCGAGCAGCCGACCGGTCAAGCCGAGCAACAGGCCGATCTCGGTGTTGGCCGCCTCCCCGTCCTCCGATACGTCGAGCGGCATGGTGTCTTCGTGCCCGTCGACGAATACCAGCCCGACATCGCCGACATGATCACGCAGACCGGTCACGATGCCGAACAGTGACGAACAATCGCCGCCGTAGACGACAGGGAAACGTCCGGCCACGACTGCCTCACCGACACGGATGTTCAGCGCGTCGGTCATGGCGAGCAGCGCGGTTTCGTTGATGAATCCGGTCGATGCGCCGCGTCCTCGATCGGGCTCGGGCAACTCCAGATCATCGGTCGTGACGTAGTGATGGTCGAAGGCATCTGCCAGTCCGGCGTTGTGCAGCACCTCGGCGGCCCTCGCTTGGTTCCCGGGACGGCCGTAGCCATCGAAGGGCACCCCGATCAGTTCGATGTCGGCCATCGCCGTCACACCAGTTCGATCGCCTCGGCGATGGACGGCAAGATGCGGCTCGGGCGGAACGGATACCGCTCGATGTCTTCGACGGAGGTCGAGCCCGTCAGCACCAGGATGGTTTCCAGCCCGGCCTCGATGCCGGCGACGACGTCGGTATCCATCCGGTCGCCGACCATCACGGTGTTCTCCGAGTGCGCCTCGATCCGGTTGAGCGCGCTACGGAACATCATGGGGTTGGGCTTGCCCACGAAGTACGGTTCACGGCCGGTGGCCTTGGTGATCATCGCCGCCACCGAGCCCGTCGCGGGCAGCGGGCCTTCCGCCGACGGCCCGGTCACGTCGGGATTGGTAGCGATGAAGCGGGCGCCGCCGAGAATCAGGCGGACGGCCTTGGTGATCGCCTCGAAGGAATACGTCCGGGTCTCTCCCAGCACAACGAAGTCGGGGTCCACGTCCGTGAGTGTGTAGCCCACGGCGTGCAGCGCGGTCGTCAGGCCGGCCTCGCCAATCGTGTAGGCCGACCCGCCGGGCAACTGGTCGGCCAGAAACGTCGCGGTGGCCAGAGCGGAGGTCCAGATCGATGCCTCGGGCACGGTCAGGCCGGAGCGCAGGAGACGGGCGGACAGATCCCGCGGCGTGAAGATCGAGTTGTTGGTCAGGACCAGGAAGGGACGCTGCTTATCGACCAGCCGTTGCAGAAACTCGGCGGCGCCAGGCAGCGCGTGTTCCTCGCGGACGAGCACGCCGTCCATATCGGTGAGCCAGCATTGCGGTTCTGAGCGCACGGGTCCAGTGTGTCAGGCCGCGCGCCGTCCGTAGGGATTCCGGACTCAGCCCATCGGCAGGTCGGGCATCGGAGCGTTACAACGGTCACGGAAATCCGCCGCGGCCTGCCGCACGGCGCGCAGCTCGTTGCTCACCTGAGGGTTCGCGTCGAAGTACGCCTGGATGTCGGCGGTCATCTGATCGCGGGGCTTGCCCTTGAGACTGGTGAAGAACGCATTCACCTCCGGATGCGTGAACAGGTAAGACGACGTCCCTGCGGATACGCCCGCCATCACACCGGCAAGATCGGCGGCGGTGCAGTTGGGCGGATCGGCGGCGGCTGTTGCCGCGCTGCCGAAGAGCATTGCACCAGCCATCATGCCGGCGCCTAGAACGCTGCGAGAGAACATATGAAGCTCCTTACTCGAATGGACAATCGGATCTTGGTGCTGCTCGATCAGCGTGGGCCGACGCCAGGGCGCCCCCCACCGCCGCCGCCGCCGGGACCACCACCGGGGCGGTTTGGACGTCCGGGATCCCAGATGATGTCGACACCCCAGTCGTCGCTGCAATACCAGGGGTCGGCGCAGTAGCCCGGATAAGCCGGACCCGCTTGGGGGGCAGTCGGACCCCCGCCGCGCACGGTGCCCTGAGCGCACACGGTGGCGCCGCCGGCGTTTGTGCAATCCGCCAAGGCCTCGGGTGCCCCAGCTAGGGCGATGGGTACTGACGCAAAAGCCAACCCCACGATCAGATACCGCACAAATTGATTCACGGCTCCCCCTTTCGACAAGTGAAAGGACCCGTCTGCCCGCAGAATACGGTCAAGTTCGCATCAGACGACGGTATTCGCAATAATGACCTGCAACGAGGGCGAGACGCGGGAATCAGCGTTGGCAAACCTCGGCCGTCCGAACAATAAAGCGCCTGAGCCCAGCTAACTTTCAGCACTCCCGTACCAATATGCACGGCCGCGCAATTGCCGGGCGTCAAGCCCACTGACTCCGCGAAAAGTCATGCGGCCCAATTGCCCAGTGCTAATGTCCGACCTATCTGGTTTGAGAAATGGGGCGGAAATGTCATCATCAGACGCCGTGTGGTCGAAGCCCGCCGCAATGGCCATCCCCAAAGAGGGTTACTTCGAACTCGAGCGGGGCCGCTACGGTCCGGTCTTTCCCAGGACGCCTGCCTGCTACGGCTTCTCAATCATTGCGAAAGTGAAAGAAGGCCGCGAGGACGCGATCCGGGAACACGGTAAGACCATCCAAGCAGCCATCACCGAAACGCCGGAGTTCCTCGCTCCACTGCGACTGCACTACCTTCGCTGGGTCCTGTTTGATATCGGCGACGGCCTGACCTTCCAGTACCAGGGGATCTTCGACACCGACTTCGACAAGTACACCGAGGACGCCGTGCGGCTGTTCGGCCAGAGCGGGATCAACACGGTGTTCACCAACCTCGAGGGGTTCCCCGAGGATTGGAAGGAGAACCCGGACTCGTTCGTGAAGTTCGTCCGCGAGCATCACTACCCGAGCTTCCTGGAGTACGGGGAGTACCCCTACGTCTCAGCCGACGAAATCAAGAAGGCGCTGCGCCTGAAGTCCGCCTTCTCGGACATGCTCGACCAGATGCAATAGCCGTCGGGCGCCACAAATGCTCGAACTTGACGACATTCAGCACATCCTGCTGACGAGAACGCCGGCAATCACCGGGCGCTATGAATTCTTGACGTTCGACACCCAGGCCGGTGGCCGGGCCTGGCTGTCGGAACTGCTCGGCCTCGTGCAGTCCGCGGCGGACGCCACCGAAACCATGGACGAAAGCCGGCGGTGGATCACGTTGGCGTTCACATGGACCGGCCTGCGCGCACTCGGCGTGCCCGAGGAGTCGCTGTCCACCTTTCCCGATGAGTTCCGCGAAGGGATGGCGTCCCGCGCCGACATTCTCGGAGACACCGGACCGAATCACCCTGAGAACTGGGTGGGCGGCCTCGCTGGCGACGATGTGCACGCCATCGCGATCCTGTTCGCCCGCGACGACGAGCAGTCCCGGATATCCATCGAGAACCACGACAACCTGCTCGCCCGCACAGAAGGCGTCCGCAGCCTGTCGTTCCTCGACTTGAACGCGACGCCTCCGTTCAACTACGCCCACGACCATTTCGGTTTCCGCGACAGGCTGTCGCAACCCGTCATGGAGGGCTCGGGCGAGGAACCCACGCCGGGTTCGGGCGCACCGCTGAAACCGGGCGAATTCATCCTGGGGTATCCGGACGAGGATGGACCGGTCGCGAATCTGCCGCAGCCCGACACACTCTCTCGCAACGGAAGCTTCATGGCGTACCGGCGCCTTCGGGAACACGTGGCCGAGTTCCGCGACTACCTACGGGAGAACTCCGAGACGCCGGAAGGCGAGGAGTTGCTCGCGGCCAAGTTCATGGGTCGCTGGCGCAGCGGGGCCCCGCTGGTGCTGGCACCCGACAAGGACGACCCCGAGCTGGGCGCAGACCCGATGCGTAACAACGACTACAACTACAAGGAGATGGACCCGTTCGGCTATGCGTGTCCGTTGGGTTCCCATGCGCGACGACTCAACCCTCGTGACACCGCACACAATATGAACCGTCGCAGGATGATCCGGCGCGGGGCCACCTACGGACCCGCGCTCCCCGACGGCGCGCCCGACGACGGCGTCGACCGCGGCATCGCCGCATTCATCATCTGCGCAGACCTCGTTCGCCAGTTCGAGTTCGCACAAAACGTCTGGATCAATGACAAGGCGTTCCATGAGCTCGGCAACGAACACGACCCCATCTGCGGCACCCAGGACGGTACGCTCGATTTCACCGTTCCCAAGCGGCCAATCCGCAAGGTGCACAAAGGTATACCGGCCTTCACCACCCTCACCGGTGGTGCCTACTTCTTCCTTCCCGGCGTCAATGCCCTGCGCTACCTGACGACATTGGGCAGGCAGGACATGTCATGACCGCGGCCCGCACCTACAACCAAACTCACGTCGCGCGGAAACAGAACGGTCGCCGAAGGATCGGCATCTACTGGACGTGGAGCTATCCGTGGGAAGCGCAACGCGATCCTGGCGAGATGTACAACCGCTTCTCGACCATGACCGAAGTCCGAAACGCGTTGTGGCCCAGCTACGAAACCACCGAGTACGAGAAGTCCCACTTTCTACAGGGCATCGCCGGAACGCTGGAACTGTTCCACCGTTCGACGCTGGCCTTCCAGGAACTCGCGGGTGAGGTAACCGGCCACCCGGTCGCCGTGTTCCAACGCATCGACCAGGCCGGCTACCAGCTGCCGATCGATGAGCGGGTTCTCGCCGACACCGATACCTTGATGGTTTTCGGACTCGACCACATCCTCTCCGAGCAGGAGGCGGCACCGGAGGAGATCGCGGCCATCAAGGAGTGGTTGAAACGCGAGGGCACCTGTCTGCTGCTGGCGCCGCACCACGATGTGGGTTTCACCGACGACTTCACGCAACGGCAGATGGAGTTTCAGCACCACGGCGACCCATTGGTGCCCCGCCAACAGCGGTTCGGTCAGTACACGAGGTCACTCATGAGGGCCCTCGATGTGCCTGTTCACAACACGTGGGGGCTGCGCCCCGCAGTGGTGGAGGGCACCAAGGAGATCGCCCCCCTGACGGGCCTCCGTGATCTGGATGGCGCTCAGTTGCTCGACAACGTAACGACCTTCAACTTCCACCCGCATCTCCCCCACTACGAACTGACCGCACCCGAGAGCGACTCCCTGCGCGTGCTCGGACGCCAGCGCGTGGACCCGAACCGCCCGCATCCGTTCACCGCTGCGGGCAATACCGAGTTCAACGCGCTCATCTGGATGCCCCCGCATGGCGAGCGGGCCGGCGACATCGTGCTCATCGACTCCACGCACTTCACCACACTGTTCGGCGGCACCGACAGCCTGCGCAATCTCTGGCACAACCTGGCCACCATGAAATAGCACCCGCCGTTCAGGTACTGCATCACGCACTATCTCGGTTGGTTGGGTACTCCGGGGAACAACTGCACATCCGGGCCGGAGGTCACGTAACCCATCTGTTTGGTGATCAGATGCGGCGCGAAAACAGCGCCGTAGAGCACGTTTCCAACAACACTGACGGCGACGACGGAAACGATCGCCGACTGCACACGCGTCTTGGACAGCTTGTCCGACCACATCTCGACGACATTCCGCCCCTCCGCATCCCGCCGACCGAGCAGGTAGGTGAAGACCATCATCTGGATGCCCATCGCGATGGCGTCGTAGATCGGGTACTGATGCAGCGTGCCCTCGAACAGGCCGAGACCCGGAATCACATAGGCGTAGTAGAAGACTCCCAGCCGCGCGCCGAGGCCCGCGTTGAAGATCAGGGCCCAGCAGAAACCGACGACGAGGCCGACGATCAACAAGGTTTGCGGCTGTCGCCAGTCGAATCGTGTGGACAACCGCCGTCCGATGGCCGCGCCCGTGACCGCGGGAATGCAGAAATAGCCGATGTACCCCAGCGGCACCGACGACGGCAGCCCACCCCAGGTCATGTTCAACGGCCACCATGAGGGCATGCGTGGCAGCGCCGGCGGGAATTGGGCGTACATCGCCCAGTCATAGGGCGCCTCGATCCACGAGAACGAGATCGCCGAAATGCACAGCAGAAGCAGCGGGTGTAACCGGCCGCGCCGGACACTCAAATAGATGCCGGCGATCACGAACAGGATGCCGCTGCCCCAGCCGAAGGCGTTGGACGCGATCAGCAGCGGCGTCATCTCGGTGTTCATCGGTTGGCCTCGTCGACGGTCTGCTTTTCGCGCGAGCGCTCATCGTCGCGCGGGCGGCGCGCGTCGGGGTCGAAGTAGATCACCGCACCGAATATGAGGATGATCAGCCCGAACAGAGTGCCCAGCATGATGAGTTGGCCCACGAGCATCCCTTCACAGCGATCGATCAATAAATAATAGTGGATACTATTACTGGGCTCCGGTCAAGGACAGCTATCGTGAAGGGCCACCGACCGCGCAGTGCGGGGAGAGTGAGAAGCCGTGCCGCAGCGACGTTCATCGGGAAGGCAGACCCCCCCGACGCCACGTCGCCCACGCGGAGAGGCACGCAGGCTACTGCTCGACGCCGCCCGCGATCTGTTCGCCCGCCAGGATTATCGCGCCACGACGACGCGGGAGATCGCCGAAGCCGCCGGGGTCACCGAGTACTTGTTGTTCCGCCACTTCGGTTCGAAGGCCGGGTTGTTCCGCGAAGCACTCGTCCTGCCGTTCACGAACTTCGTCGACGACTTCGGCAAGACTTGGCAGGCCGTCGTCCCCGAGGAAACCGACGAGGAAGAATTGACTCGGCAGTTCGTCGGCCACCTCTACGACGTGCTCGTCGAACACAAAGGCCTGCTGCTGACCCTTGTCACCTCGGACGGGCTCAGCGACGAGGAGATCGAAAGCGCCGGGATCACCGATATCCGGCAAGCGCTCACCCTGCTCGGCCAGATCAGCGGCGAAGGCATGCGCCTCCGTGGGCTGCATTCAGGTCACCCGGATCTGCCCGCACACTCCACGGTGGCCATGATCGTCGGCATGGTGGCGTTGCGGTCGACGTTCTTCGGCAACCGTCCGCCGTCGCGAGAGGCGATCGTCAACGAACTCGTCCAGTCGACGCTTCACGGATTCCTCCACCGCCCGTAATTCGCGCCTATCCCCCAGGTCCGTTGGGCCACTTGAGCAATGAGCCCGCATCGACCCGGATCTGCTGACCGGTGATATAACGACTGTCATCGCTGGCCAGGAAAGCGCCCAGCTTCGCCATGTCCACGGGTTCGATATACGGGATCGGCATGGCTTGGAAGATGGTGAACAACGGCTCGGCGTCCTCGCGGGTCGCCTGCTTACCCTCCATGGTCAGGTCCGGTCGGAACATGCTGTACATGCCGTCGTTCTGCAACAGATGGGTGTTGCAGTTGGTCGGATGAATGGCATTGACGCGGATCATCTTGTCCGCCAGAGCCATCGACATCTCTTCCACATACTCGATCAACACGCGCTTGCTCCAGCCGTAGCCCCTGCCGCCGGGACCCATGTTCGGGTTGTCGGTGGTGCCGCGGATCATCCCGGCGGTGGATCCCGTGATGATCACCGAGGAACCATTGGGCAGATGCGGGAGGGTGACGGCAACGGTGTTCATCACACCGAGCAGGTCGACGTCGCTGGCGTCGACAAACGACATCGCGTCGAAGGCTCTCCCCATGGCCATCGGCAGGATGCCGGCGTTTGCGACGACGATGTCGATCTTGCCGAGGTCGGCGACCCCCGCGTCGACAGCGTCGCGCAACTCGTGACGCTCCCGGACATCGGCGACGCGGGCGACGATGCGGCGTCCGATTTCCTTGACCGACCGCTCGGTCTCCGCGAGATCGTCGGGAGTCGCCAACGGATAGGGGTTGGATGGGATGTCGCGGCAGATGTCGACTGCGATGATGTCGGCACCCTCCTTGGCCATCTCGATCGCATGTGCTCGACCCTGCCCGCGGGCCGCACCGGTGATGAAGGCGACCTTGCCGTCAAGTCTTCCGGTCATGTCGTACTCCTCGAGTGCTGTCGAAGCTAGGGGTTCGCGGTGTATTCCACGTGCAGTGCCGTCAGCCCGCGCATGATGAATGTCGGCTCGTACCCGTACTTTCGATCGTCGGCCGGCCCGTGCATCTCCTCGGAGATGCGGATGTCGGCCATCCGGTCGAGGATCCGATTGATCGCGATGCGCGCCTCTGACCGCGCCAACGGCGAGCCGGGGCACGAATGCGGACCGCGTCCGAAAGCGACGTGCTCACGCACGTTGGACCGGTCGTGCCTGAACTCGTTCGGATCTTCGAACTTGCGCGGATCGCGGTTGCTGGCGCCGGGCAGCATCATTAGGATCGTCCCGGCGGGAACGTCGTAGTCCCCGATGGTGGTCGACGTGCGCGCCAGCCGGAAGTGGCTCTTGACGGGGCTTTCCATCCGCAGGCACTCCTCGAGGAACGCCGGGATCTGCGAGCGGTCGTCGCGAAGAGACTTCTGGACGTCAGCGCGCTCGCCGAGCACCCGCATCGCCGTGCTCACGAGTTTCGTCGTCGTATCCGTACCCGCTGCGAACAGGAACGTCGCGAGCTTGACGACCTCGTCGACCGGCGGCACCGACCCGTCCGGGTATGTGGCGGCGGCGAGTTCGGTCAGCACGTCCTGTCGAGGCTCTCGACGCCGGTCGGTGATGTACTCCGTGAACTTCTCATCGAGCCACATCAGCGGGTTGTGTGCGACGGTCTCGCCTTGGTTGCCGTCGACCTCACCGAGGGGCTCGGCCCCCATCATCTGCTTGAACTCCTGATGGTCTTCCGCCGGGACGCCCAGCAGATCGGCGATCACCAACAGCGCCAACGGTTTCGCGAAGTCCTCCATGAACTCGCACGAGCCGCGGTCGATGATCTTCTCGAGCTGCTGGTCGACCAGACGCCACATGAACTCTTCGTTTTCACTGAGCCGCTTCGGTGTGATCAGCCTGCTCAGTAGCCCACGCGTCTTCTGATGTTCGTCGGCGTCCATGGTGACCACGTGCTCCGCCATCGGAATCGCGGCGCGGTGTTCTTCGATGAGGGCGCCGATGTCGTCGCCTTCCGGGGTGAACGGCAACGGCGGGAACGGACCTGCCACCGCGACACACGACGACATCGCCGGATCCTTGTAGGCGGCGAGCGCTTCTTGGTGCCCCGTCACCGCCACCACGCCGTATGGTGTCGCCCGCTGCACTGGACACTTTGAACGCAGCTGGTCGTAGTACGTGTACGGGTCGGGAATCAGCGACATGTCGGTGAAATAGTCGATCGACTCGAGATCGCTCATCGCGCGGGCTCACTTCCTGCCGGCTGCGGATCGAACAGCACCGGTACCGATGTCGGCGACCGGAACACCTGTCCCCGCACGTGCGGATCGTCACCGTCGGGATCGAGCCTCAGGTTCGGCAGCCGGTCGAGAAGCAGATTGATGGCCGTTCGCATCTCCAACCGGGCGAGGTGCATGCCAAGGCATACATGGACACCGTGGCCCCACGCCAGATTGCTCTTCTGCTGACGGAAGATGTCGAACTTGTTTGGCTCGGGAAAACGCTCGTCCTGGTGTGTGGCCGAGCCCAACATCGGCATCACGGTCGCGCCCTTGGGAATCTCCACGCCACCGAGGACCGTGTCCTTGGTCGCCACCCGTGTGATGGTCAGCAGCGGCGGTTCCCACCGCACACCCTCCTCGATGGCTTGTGGAAGCAACGAGCGGTCGGCGCGGATGGCCTCGAGTTGATCCGGATTCGACAGCAGAGCCAAGAGCAGGCTGCCGAGCGAGCGGTAGGTCGTCTCGACACCGGCGGGCAGCAGAAGCCGAAGGAACGAGAAGATCTCCTCGTCACTGAGCTTCTCCCCGTCGATCTCCGCGGCCGCCAGTGCGCTGATCAGATCAGCGCGCGGCTCGGCCCGGCGTGCTTCGAGAATCGGTGCGAAGTAATCACACAGTGCAGCCGAAGCCGCCAGTCCCCGTTCGGGATTCATGAGCCAGCTCAACAGGGATATCGACCAGCGCTGGAACTGCGGATAGTCCTCCTCCGGCAATCCGAGCAGGCCGGCGATGATCTGGCTCGGATAGTCGAAGGTGAACTCCTTGACCAGATCCGCTTTGCCGTTGGGAGCGAACTTGTCGATCAGACCGTTGGCCACTCGGCCGACGAGCTCGTCTTCCCACCGCGCCAAGGACTTCTGCGCGAATGCCTTCGACACGAGGCCGCGAAGCCGACCGTGGATCGGCTCGTCCATGCCGAGCATCACCCCTTCGCCAAGCACCGGGCCGAAGGCGGCGATGACCGCGGCCGACGAGAAGGTCTCGTTGTCGCGCAGCATCTGCTGGACGTCTTCGTGGCGATACACGATGAACATCGGTAGCGACTCTTCGTGCGGAAGCGCCCCGGATGTTTCGAGCCGCTGCACCGGCTCCTCGCGGCGGATCCGCGCCAACTCCGTGTACGGGTCACGAACGTCGCCCGAGATGGCGTCGTCGAAGGCCCCGAAGTCCTCGAGATCGTCGAATAGATCTGACAAGTCCGCTCCTCCTACTGGGCTGGGTAGGCCACCGATTTCACCTCGGTGTACTGGCTGAATCCGGCGACGCCGTTCTGACGGCCGACGCCGCTGTCCTTGTAGCCGCCGAAGGGGGTGTCCGCCCCGTATCCGGCGGTTCCGTTTAGTCCGATGAAGCCGGCCCGCAGCCGGCGCGCGACGGCAAGGGATCGATCGAGTGAACTCGACATCACGTTCCCCGCGAGCCCGTAGACGCTGTCGTTGGCGATGCGGATGGCATCCTCTTCGTCCTCGTAGGGGATGACGACGAGGACGGGGCCGAAGATCTCTTCCCGGGCGATGGTCATCGAGTTGTCGACATCGGTGAAAAGGGTTGGCGTGACCCAGAATCCCCTGTCGAATTCTTTGGGCGCCTCAGGGCTTCCGACGAGCATCGTCGCGCCCTCGTCGACGCCCTTTCGGATGTAGCCGAGGATGCGCTCCTGCTGCTTGGCGGAAATCACCGGCCCGCAGATGGTGCCGGGATCCTGCGGGTCTCCGGCCTTGATGTTTTCGTAGATGCCCCGCAGGATGGCCACGCCCTCGTCGTAGCGCGACCGCGGCAGCAGCATCCGGGTCGGTGCCGCGCACCCCTGGCCCGCGTGCATCAGGGGGCCGATTCCGATCAGACACGCCGTGTTGAAGTCCGCGTCCTCGAGCACGATGGTCGCGGACTTCCCGCCGAGTTCGAGGAACAGGCGCTTCATCGTCCCGGCGCCCTTCTCCATGATCCGCTTGCCCACCACCGTCGATCCGGTGAACGAGATCATGTCGACCTTCGGCGACAGGGTGAGTTCCTCGCCGACGAAGTGATCGGACGCGGTGACGACGCTGACGACACCCGCTGGGATATCGGTCTTCTCGGCGATGAGCCGCCCGAGCCGGGTCGCGTTGAACGGGGTGTTTGGTGCGGGTTTGAGCACGACGGTGTTGCCGGTCGCCAGGGCCTGCCCGAGCTTGTTGATCGTGACCTCGAACGGGAAGTTCCACGGCACGATGGCGCCGACCACGCCGACGGGTTCGTGCCACACCTTCCGTCGGGTGTTGACTCCGGTCACCGATACGACTTTGTCGCCGAGGTCGGCTTCCCATTCGAAGGTGTCGATCAGCCTGGCGGGATACTTCAGACCGTCCTCCAGCGGCGCATCGAGGTGCGGGCCGTGCGTCACCGCTCGCGGCGCCCCGACCTCGAGGATGAGCTCTTCTCGCACCTCCTCGAGCTCGCTCTCGATCGCGTCGTGCAACTGCAGCAGGCAACGCTTCCGAAGCTCCCGGTTGGTCGACCAATCGGTGTCGTCGAAAGCCCTTCTGGCAGCGTCGATCGCGCGGCTCATATCGGCGTTAGACGCGTCGGCGACCTCACCGAGGACGTCTTCGTTGGCGGGATTGATATTGGTGAAGGTGCCTGCTTCACCGTGGACGAGCTCGCCGTCGATCAACATCCTCGACTCGAATTTCACGGCCGTGGCTTCAGTCATTGGGCCTCACTCCTGTCGGGTGCCGGCTTTGCAGGCGAAAGCCGCATCGCCAGCGACGCTAACCGGGTCAGCACCGGCTGCGGAAGGACCTTGGCGGCGAAGACCATCGCCCGCTGCGCAGTGGTAAGCGGGTAGGCCCCTTCCCGCATCGAGCCCTGCCGGGGGATGCCCAACACCAGTCGCGACATGTGGTGCATTCCCGGGGCAGGCATCAGTCTGTTGGACGCCAACAACATTGACGCGTCGGGGCCCACGCCGTGGCGACGGAAGGCTCCGCGGTCCGCCAGCGCCTTCACCAGGCCGTCGGCGAACCGCTCGGGCGAGCGGGCGAACTTCATGGCGAACCGGCCACGACTGTTCATCGACTGGTGCAGTCGGGCGTAGGGACCATTGAAGTCGCGGTCGTCGGTGGTGCCCGCATCGGTGATGATGTCGGTGTCGTAGGTCCCTGTGACCAGAACCGTCACGCCGAGCCCGAACGGGGCGATCTCGCATGCCAACGATTCACCCCACCGTTCCATCGCGCCCTTGCTGGCCGAGTACGGTGCGGTGCCCGGCTGACCTCGCACCCCTGCCGTGCTGCCGACGAGCACGATTCGGCCCTCGCCCGCCGCGCGCATCGACGGCAGTAATGCCTGCGTCAGCGCGACCGGACCCATCACGTGAGTGGCGAACATCCGTTGCCACAGTTCGATATCCGTCTCCTCCATCATTCCGGCGGAGGAGATGCCCGCGTTGTGCACCAATGCATACGGCGTCCCGACACGCTCTTCGATTGCCTTGGCGGCGGCGCAGATCGAAGCCGAATCAAGCAAGTCGAGCTGGACGCCGATCAGCCGATCGTCGCCTTCGCTCGCTCCCGTTGCCGCAAGCAGCAGCGGCATTCCCCTGTCGGGCGTCCGCATGGCGGCGACCACCCTCCAGCCTTCCCGGTAGAGCCGCGCGGCCGAGGCGAGCCCCAGACCGCGGGCCGCGCCGGTGATGACGACAGTGCGAGGTTCAGTCATTTGCGTTCTCAGAGGCACAACGGTTGCTCTTCGACCCCAACTCGACGTCGGTGTTGCGGGATGGCCCCTGCTGCCAGGTGGCCCACTTACCGACCGAGTACGGTCCTTCGGCTCCGTTCGCCCGGTAATACCCTTGCGGGTCATAAATTTTCGCCTCGGGGTACGGCCACGGACACGCGACCGACGTGGCCAGGCCACTGGCCTTGATGGCCCAGAACCAGCCGCCGTAGGCGAAGTACGACACGTTGATGATCGCGAACATCACGATGAACATGCCGAGTACTGGTTTCTTCGGGAACAGCTTGGCCTTCGCAGCCAGCTTCTCCGCCACCGACTTCCCCGTGTCGTCGCGGTACACCAGGATGGCTGCCGGGATCATCACGAAGGTCACCGACAGCGACTCCCAGATCAGCGGGAACTGGAAAGTGCTGCCTGGAAACAACGTGCCGAATGGAATCGCCTGCGAGTAGATGTACAGCCCCGTGCGGACCAGGCTGATCTCCAGGATTGCGTCGAAGATGAAGCCGATCACCAGCACCAGCCCACCCAGGCTGATCAGTGGATGCCGGCTCACGAACGCTTCTGGTCCGTACTTGGCCTGCCACTTGCGCAGGATCCAGATCGCCGGGAAGTAGGGCCCGAAGTAGAAGGTCACGTACCCGAACACGATGAACGGTTCGACGGTCGGCGACATCATGATCAGCGGCCAGGACTCCGGCCAGTGCATCAACGCCGGGTTGTACACCGCGTACGGCGACCAGTTCATGATCGGGTCCTGCCACACGATCAGCGTGGTCACGAGGACCATCATCAGCACCGGGCTGCCGGGGTTCTTTCGCCAACCTCGGATGAAGACGATGGTCAGCACCACGACCATGATCAGGGCGCCGATCTGCGGGATGACCTGCCAGTGATCGAATCCGGTCAGAAACCCGACCGGACGGGGCCGCCCCTCGACATTCGGGTTGGCCACCCGCGGGTCGACGGCGACACGGCCGACGGCGAGAAACAACCCGAGGAAGCCGAGCCACGCGAGCAGAGCGATCACTCGGCCCCAATTCGGGCCGGTGCGTGCCGATTTCGGCGAGTCGTCCGTAGTGTCGGGCGGGATGGATTCCTGGGTGGTCATCGATCAGCCTTCCTCTCCAAAGCGGTCGACCAAGTGCGAGTTCACGCCGTCGGCGTCCAGGGTTCGGGCCACCAGGTAGCCGGCCCCCATCCACGCGCGGCGGGTCCACTTCCCGAACGACACGCGAGTGCCGGGGGCCCCGGACGCTGCGGGCATCATCTTCACGCGTTCAAGCGCTTCCTTGACTCCCCGCGGGGAGAGAGGATGAGCGTCGGTGAAGGCACGCACCAACGTCGAGGCGGCATCGTGGTTCACGACCGTCACACAGAACTCGGGGCGACTTCCGTTGTATCTCTTGGCGTAGCGATCCAAGAAATCCTGACCGACCTTGTTTCCCTCGTCGTACTGATCGACGCCGATCCAGCCCATGAACCCCTGCCACATCACCGGGTTCACCCATGCGTTCTGGAACGCCGTGGTGGTGAAGCGCGGTGGGTCCCAATTCAATTCTTCCAATGCGGGATTGACGAAGATGATTCCGAAGCCGAAGCCGAGATGCACGATCGCCTCGGCCTTTGCATCATGCAGACTGCGCACCGCATCGGTGACGTCCTGAGCGGTCTGGGCGATCGCGGCCTCGGCGACGATGCGAATACCCTTGCGGCGGCAAGCACTCCGCAGATTCGTCAGATAACTCTCGCCGATGAGGTTCTGTTCGACCAACACACCGATCTCGCTCAGTCCACGTTTCGCAATCAGGTCAGCCACGAAGATCGGTTCGTCCGTCATCGATCCCTGAGGAAACGCGAACGTCCACTCGCCCAGCCAGTCGTCGGTTCCGGTAACGCTGAGTGCCGGCACCTTGAAGCGCTCTTCGATGGCCTCGCGCACCGCCACGCAATTGTCGGTGATATTGGGTCCGAATACGACAAGGCAACCCTCGTCGACCAGTTCGCCGTAGGCGTCGATCACAGCCTTGACCGAGCCTTTCGGCAGGCCTTCGACCTCGCGGTAGATCATCTGCACCGGCCGGTCCATCAACCCCTGCTCGACCGCCTCCTCGAAGACCAGGTCGAAAGTCTGGGTGAACGAGGCGAACAAGTCCTCGGGGAAGCCCGGTGGCAGCGTGAAGTCCATGAGGTACCCGACCTTGATGGGTTCCGCGGTGCTCTCGTAGGACATTCGAACCCCCTCTGACACTCGACCTAATATTTGTTCAGACACTAGCGGGGAGGCTGAGCAGCGTCAATCACCGCTGCGGGCTGCGGCCTCGCCCAGGTACACATCGATCATCTCGTTGAGCCCCCGGGTCACAGTGGGATCGTCGGTGAGCGGTCCCGCGATCGCGGCCCTGGCCGCCTCGTTGATCGGCAGGCCCTCGGCGATCAGCCGGCCGGCCGCGATGAGCACCCGCGTCGACGCGACCTCGCGCAATCCACCAGTCTCCAGGCGGCGGATCGCCTGGCCGAACTTCACCAACTCAGCCGCGGTCGGCGCGTCGACCCCCGACTCGTGAACGACAATCCCCTCCTCCACTTCGGGAACGGGGAATCCGAACTCGATGGCCACCATGCGTTGCCTGGTCGAGTCCTTGAGATCCTTCAGAACGCTCTGGTAGCCGGGGTTGTACGACACGACGAGACCAAAGCCGGGTGCCGCGTCGAGGGTGATGCCGAGCCGCTCGATCGGCAATTGACGGCGGTAATCTCCGAGCGGGTGCAACACGACGGTCGTGTCCTGCCGCGCCTCGACCACCTCGTCGAGGTAGCAGATCGCGCCCTCCCGCACGGCACGCGTCAGCGGCCCGTCGGTCCAGACTGTTTCGTCGCCCCGCAGCAAATACCGGCCCACCAGGTCGGCCGTGGTCAGGTCGTCGTGGCAGGAGACCGTGATCAGAGGCCGGCCCAGATCGTGCGCCATCGCCTCGACGAAACGTGTCTTACCGCAGCCAGTCGGGCCCTTGAGCACCAGCGACAGGCCCTGGCGGTAGGCCGCTTTGAACACGGTCTCCTCGTTGCTGACGGCCTGGTAATACGGGCGCGTCGCACCGGTCTGCGGCATGGCGCCATTCTGAGACGCCAGCCCTGCCTCGTTTCCCATAGCGACCTTCCGTGTCACCCGCATCGTTGCGGTTACTGCAGACTAACCGGAACAGATGTTTGTTTCAAGCATGGGTCGGCTAACATCACCAGGACCCGCTGACTTATGAACTTCATTGCCGGACAACGTATCTCCGATGCCACCGACGAATTTCACGACACCCGCCTTCGCACCTCGGCGGCCCGCACCGCCGACCTGAACAGCGGACCGATGACGCCCGCGAGTTGCTCAGGCCGGCCGATGGTGGCATGTGCGGTACTGCCGAACACCTTTTTCAGAGATCGCACGTCGGTGCCCGCCCCCACCGTCAAGCAGACGCAGCCGATCCCCCTGCGGCGCGCCTCGTTGAGCGCTCGGCGAGAGTCTGCGGCGCCGTAGTCACGCTCGTAGCCGTGGTCGTACGCCAGCCCGTCGGACAGCACGACTAGCAACCGCCGTGACGTACCTCCGCGCCGCTCGAGGACTGTCGATCCGTGCCGGATCGCCGCGCCGAGTCGCGAGTACGCCCCCGGTTCGAGGCTGTTGAGACGTCTGAATATGCCCGCATCGAGGTGGTCGTCGAAACGTTTGACCGGCACCATGCTCACCGCCGCTCGGCCCTGTGAGTAGTAGGCGTACAACGACACTCGGTCGCCCAGATCGTGCAGTGCGACCGCGAGGTCGGCGACAGCGGTTCGCTGTTGCTGATGCACGGTGCGTCCGAGCGTTCCCGGCTCGGCGGTCGAACCCGAGATGTCCAGCAGGAGCAGAACCGACAGGTCGCGCCGCCTTCGAAGGCTGTCGAGGTAGACGGCCTCGTCGGGCATCGATCCCGCTTTCACCTCGACACGCGCCTCCACCGCCGCGTCGATATCGATGTCGTCACCCTGCGGCTGACGATGCCTCCGGTGCAGGCCCATGCCGAGCCGGGCGAGCGGCCGCCGCACTCCGATCGCACTCTCGATGGCCTGCGTCGCAGACGGCTTGATCTTCGCCTCGACTTCGCGCACCGTGCACCAGTCAGACCGGTACAAACCCTTTGCGGCGTCCCACTCGGGGTACTTCAATCCGTCTTGCTTGACGTCTGCGCCATCCTCTGCCGAGGCGGATGCGCTCGACGACACCGCGTAGGCACCGCGATTGGCCGAGTTCGTGCGATGCGTCGGCGTGTCCGCGCCGGGCGGACCGCCACCGTCGCTTCCTGTCTTGCGCGCCGATGACAGCATCTTCTTCAGCCATTTGCCGATGAAGCCGCCACCGCCGACGGGGCTGGAGAACAAGTCGGGGTCATCGGTGTCGTCGACCGCGTCCTCGTCGAGCTCCTCCAGCTCGCCCTTGGCCTCTTTACGCGCGACGTGACCAGCCTTGGTGTCATCGGCCTCGGCACGCTTGATGGCAGCCGCCAACTTCTTCGCGCGAATCACACCGAAACCCGCCGGAGGATCGACGAGTTCGCCCTTGGTCGCCGCGATCGACAGGGACGACGCCGCCGAGTCGCTGCGCGCCGCGACCTCGCGGTCGGTCAGCGATGTCAGTACCCCGGGCAGCAGGTCATCGTTGGCCACCAGCGCCCGGTGTCCCTCGACGGCCAGGTAGCGCTTGGCCAGCTTGGGGTGCCGTATCAGCCGGTCGACGACATCGGGCGTCAGGCTGTCGGCGGCGATAAGCGACGCGTGCACGGCCACCGACTCGAGGTTGGTGCGGGCTCGTGCCGAGGGATCAACGAACACCGTCTGCCCGTCGGTCCATGACGGTTCGCCCGCGCCGCCGGCGGCCACAGCCAGCGCGCGGCCCGCGAGTGCTGACGCCAACATACCGAGTAGCTGCAGTCGGTCACTGTCGACGTCGGCTTTCACCCGGCGACCTCCTCACACGTGGTTTCGATGTTGACCTAATAATTGTTCCACCGTAGAGTCCGCTGGAAGTGGAGTCAATCAACCGTCGAATCAGATGAGGTCGTCCGGAACGCGTGGATTTCTCGTACCCGCAAGAGGCTGAACAGTTTCGCAAGGAGTTGCAGGCATGGTTGTCGGCGCAACTCACCGACGCCGTGATCGACGCGAGCGCACGCCGCGGCCATGACGACGAGGCGTTCGAGACGCTGCGCGCTTGGAATGCGACGATCGCCGACGCCGGATGGGCAGCGGTGTCGTGGCCACAGGAGTATGGCGGGCGCGGGGCGAGCGCGATCGAACAGTTGGTGTATGCGGAGGAGGCGACACGAGCCCGAGTCCCCAACCCGCTGAACACCATCGGGATCAACAACATCGCACCGGCGATCATGCAATACGGCACAAAAGATCAGAAGGCCGCGCTGCTGCCCCGGATGCTGCGCGCCGATGACATCTGGTGTCAGGGCATGTCGGAGCCCGAAGCCGGCTCCGACCTGGCCTCGTTGCGCACCAGGGCCGTCCGCGACGGCGACGACTTCGTGGTGTCCGGACAGAAGATCTGGACATCCCTTGGCCACCGCGCCGACTGGTGCCAGTTGTACGTCCGAACTGATCCGGAAGCACCCAAGCACAAGGGCATTTCGTGCCTGATCGTCGATATGTCGCTGCCCGGGATCGAGGCGCGTCCACTGGTGACCCTGTCCGGCGATGCCGACTTCGCCGAAGTCTTCTTTAACGACGTCCGCATACCTGCCGACGCCATGCTCGGTCCGCTCAACAAGGGATGGCAGGTCGCCACCACCACCCTGAGCCATGAGCGTGCAGGTGCAGCGCGGCTCTACGCCGAAATGCAGGTTCGCCTGAGGGATCTCGTCACCGATCTGATCGCCCACGCCCGCAACGGCAGCTCGGCCGTCGACGACCCCTCGACCGTGCGTCGTCTGGGCGAACTCGATACGCGAATCAAGAATCTCGAGATCCTGTGCCAGCGCTCCATATCCTCCGGCATGCATGGCGGCGACGCATTCGCCACAGCCAGTCTCGCCAAGTCGGCGTGGGGCGAGATCGGGAAGGATCTCGCGGCGCTGGCGTTCGACACGCTCGGTCCCGGCGCTGCCGACGGTCGATGGGATGAGTTCCGCCTGACCTCACATGCGTTGACCATCGCGGGCGGTACGACACAGATCACCAAGAACATCACGGCCCAGCGCGTACTGGGACTCCCCCGCTCATGAACCTGGAGTTGACCCCCGAGCAGCTCGCGCTGCGCGATACGGTCCGCGAGTTTCTCTCCGAGAAGGCGAGTATCGGCGAGCACGTGCGCCCGATGCTCGATGACCCCGTCGGCACCGCCGACGAGGTATGGCGCGGTCTGGCCGATCTCGGAACGACCGGTCTGTTGGTTCCCGTCGAGCACGGCGGCGAGGGTATGTCGATGGTCGAGGCCGCAATCGTGAGCGAGGAACTCGGCGCGGCGCTTCATCCGGGTCCGTGGCTGTCGAGCGCGGTCGCCGCACCGCGGGCGCTCATTCGATTCGGGGCCGGCCCGCGGTCGTTCTCGGGGCTTGCCGACGGCTCGACGGTCGCGGCGGTCGCATTGCCCACCAGCAGCGGCATCACGCTCGATGATGATGCGGTGCTGCAGGGCGAACTGGAGCTGGTCCCCGACGCCGCCGCGGCACAGATACTGTTCGTCCCCGTCGGTGACGAGCAACCAGTACTCGTCGCCGTGCCGACGTCGGCCCCGGGTCTGCGTATCACCGAGATCCGGGGAATCGACCAGTCCCGCAAGCTTTTCCGTGTCTCGCTCGACACTGTTGCGGGCACAGTGGTGGCCACCGCAACCAGTGAAGCACTCGAGTCGCTGCGCGACGACATGATCGTCGCCTGGGCGGCCGACGCCGTGGGTGCCGCGCGTCAGGTGCTCCATATGACCGTCGCGTACGCCAAGGTCCGTCGCCAGTTTGGCGCGCCGATCGGCAGCTTCCAGGCCGTCGCCCACCTCTGCGCGGACATGTATCAAACGGTGGAGTTGGCCCGCAGCGGCGTGCAATACGCGGTGTGGGCCGCCGACAGTGCCGATCAGGCTGAGCGGCACCTGGCCGCATTGCGAGTCAAGGCGTTCGCCGGGCAGCTCGCCGGAGTCGGCGACAGCGCGATCCAGGTGTTCGGCGGAATCGGTTTCACCTGGGAGCACGACGCGCAGCTTTACCTCAAGCGGCTGCTCAGCTTCAGCAGGTTTCTCGGCAGCCCGGGTGACTATCTCCAGCAGGTCGGTGACCTCTTGATAAGGAGTGCAAGTTGATCGAATTTGACGGCAAGGTGGCGATTGTGACGGGCGCCGGACGCGGGCTCGGCAGGCTCTACGCGCTCGATCTGGCTCGACGAGGCGCTGCGGTCGTGGTTAACGACCTGGGTGGCACCATGCGCGGACAGGGCGCCGACACGGGCGTCGCCAACCAGGTGGTCGAGGAGATCACCAGCGCCGGCGGGCGCGCGGTCGCATCGCACGACTCGGTCGACAGCCCCGAGGGCGGGCAGGCGATCGTCGATACCGCGGTCGATAGCTTCGGGCGGCTCGATGCCGTGGTCAGCAATGCCGGCATCTTCAACAGCATTCCGTTCGAAGAGATCTCCCCCGACGACTGGCGCCAGATGTTGCAGGTCCACCTGGACGGTGGTTTCTACCTGAGCCAGCCCGCGTACAAGGTGATGGCTGAACAGAAGTATGGACGTTTTGTCTTCATCTCGTCGTCGGCGGGTAACTTCGGCCAGCCGATGGAAGCGCACTACGCGGCCGCGAAGACCGGCCTCGTCGGGCTGTCCAATGTCATCGCCATCGAGGGTGCGGCACACGGAATTCTCTCCAATACCGTTCTTCCCACCGGCTTTTCGCGGATGGTTACCGAAACCGTCGGCGACGAGAAGTTTCTGGCCGAATCGGGCTTCATGCGCGCCATCCGGCCCGAACTGGTGGTACCGCTCGTCGTCTTCCTCGCCAGCACTGAGTGCGACTTCACTCATCGCAACTACTCGGCATGTGCCGGGCGCTACGCACGTGTGTTCATGGGGCTCGCCAATGGTTGGCTGGCGGACGCGGAAAGCGAGCCCACCGCTGATGATGTCCTCTCACACATCGACGAGATATCGGCGACAGAGAAGTTCATCGTGCCCGACTCCATCGTCGACGAAGTCCTCGAGGTGTGCGATCGCCGCGGCATCAGCGCGATGCCCGAGAACGCCGACGTCTCATTCCCGGAACCCACAAAGAAGTAAGGAGCGTGCCCATGGACATGAACGATATGGTCCTCGTCTCGGTGGACGATCATATGGTCGAGCCTCCTGGCCTGTTCGACAAGCACATACCGCCCAGGTACAAGGATGACGTTCCCAAGCTGATCCGACGCGAGGATGGCACCGACGCATGGGTTTTCGAGGGCGCGGAGGCCACCAACGTCGGCCTCAATGCTGTCGCAGGGCGTCCTCCAGACGAGTACGGCGCCGAGCCGACGAAACTTTCCGAGATCCGCGAAGGCTGTTACAACATCGACGAGCGCATCCGGGACATGAACGCCAACGGGGTGGCCGCAGCACTAAACTTTCCGTCATTTCCGCAGTTCTGTGGTCAGTACTTCGCCCGCGCCAAAGACAAGGATCTCGGGCTCGCAGTGTTGCGCGCGTACAACGACTGGCATATCGACGAATGGTGCGGAGCATATCCAGGGCGAATGATTCCTCAAGCGCTGCCGCCGATCTGGGATCCGCAGCTGATGGCCGAGGAGGTGCGGCGCGCTGCGAGGAAGGGTTGCCACGCCGTTTCGTTCTCGGAGAACCCAACCAAGATCGACTACCCGTCTCTGCACGATCCGCATTGGGATCCGTTCTGGCGGGCCTGCAGCGACGAGGGCACCATCGTCAATCTGCACATCGGTTCCTCCTCCAGCGTGGTGATCACATCAATCGATGCGCCGGTGGACACCATGATCACGCTTCAACCGATGAGCATCGTGCAAGCCGCGGCGGATCTGGTCTGGTCGCCGATGCTGCGCAGGTTCCCAGATCTGCGGTTCGCGCTGTCGGAGGGCGGGATCGGCTGGGTACCGTACTTCTTGGAGCGCATCGACCGTGTCTACAAGACGCACCGCGCGTGGACGCACCAGGACTTCGGGGACAAGACACCCAGCCAGGTCTTCCTGGAGCGGGTCGCGCTCTGTTTCATCGACGACGAGTTCGGGGTCGCCAACCGCGACAAGCTGAACATGGACATGGTGACGTGGGAGTGCGACTACCCGCATTCGGACTCCACCTGGCCGCTGGCCCCGGAGACTCTCGACATCTACCTCGACGGCGTTCCCGATGACGACATCGACAAGATTACCCATGAGAATGCCTTGCGGCTGTACAACTTCGACATGTTCAATCACATTCCGAAGGAGCAGCTGACCGTGGGCGCCCTGCGCGCCCAAGCCGAGGACGTCGATCTCGGCTTCCGGTCCTCGGAGCGGCTGAAGAAGGCAGGCACCGGCACCGTGACCGTGCTCGACCTTGCCTCGAAGATCGCGACGTAGTCGAGGCGTTCGTGGACATCGACCAACTCCTCACGACGACGAGGTCCGCACGCAAGGCACTGGATCTCCAGACTCCTGTCGACCTGGACGAGATTCGCGAGTGCCTGCGGATCGCGTTGCATGCACCGAATGGTTCGAACCAGCAGGCGTGGCGGTGGATGGTTGTGACCGAACCCTCGCTTCGGGCGCGAATCGCCGAGCTGTATCGCGAGACCTACCTCGGCAAGGTTGGTGGGCAGCTGATCGCCGAGTTGATGCCCTCGGGCACCTCCGAAGCCAGATTGATGTCATCGACGGAGTTCCTGGTCGAGAATCTGCACGAGGTGCCGGTGCTGGTCATCCCGTGCTACGAGCCCAGCTACCCGCGAACCGACGGTGATGAATCCTTCTACCTGGCCACCCTTTACGGATCGATCTTCCCCGCCGTGTGGAACTTCCAGCTCGCACTGCACTCGCGTGGGTACGGCACCTGCATCACGACGATGCACCTCGAGTACGAGCGGGAAGTAGGCGAACTGCTGGGGATACCCGCGACGTTCGTCCAGGGCTGCCTGCTTCCCGTCGCGAAGTTGCACACCGGACGCACGTTCGCACCAACGCCTCGTCGCGATCTGGACGAGGTCATCTCCGTCGACGAATGGGGTAGCCAATGACGAGCGACGTCGATCTGCGGGAACGGATCACTCGTCTCGAGGACCGTGCCGCGATCCAGGACTGCATGCAGAGGTATGCCCGGGGTATGGACCGGCGCGATCGCGAGTTACTTCGATCGGCGTATCACGACGGCGCCGTCGACGACCACGTCGGATTCATCGGCGAGGTCGACGACTTCATCGATTGGGCCTTCGCGTACCACTCCACTCAAACTCGCTACCAGCACTACCTGCTCAACCACACCGTCGAACTCAACGGAGACGAAGCACATTCCGAGACCTACTACCTCTTCGTGGGGACCGACCGCGAGCCCGCCAACCATGTGACTGTCTCGGGCGGACGCTACGTGGATCGCCTCCAGCGACGCGACGGACGGTGGGCGATCGTCGACCGGGTATGTGTCGTCGAGTGGAACGCGGAGTCGACGTCGTTCATCACCGACGAGGTGATTGCCATGATGGCGGACTCCATGAAAGTGGCCACGCACGATAAGACGGACCCCTCCTATGACCGACCGTTGGTCGCGTCGCGGGCGGCCGCACCCTCGTGAGCGCCCCTTCCGAATTGCGGCATCCCCGCAGTTCGAGCGGTAGTCGGTAGGATCTCGTACCAGTTGTCGGAGCCGACGACGCCAGGAAGGGTACAGAGTTAGCGATGGCCAATGCCGACGCCGTGAAGCGGAGTTCCAAACGGAGCGGGCCCCCGGTTAAGAAGGGTCAGCGCGCCGCGAAACTCACCGCCGTCACCGACCAGCCAACAGTCGATGCGACGCGGCGTACGGAAATCCTCAAGACCGCGAATTCTGTCATCGCCACAACGGGTCTTCGGACCTCGCTGCAGCAGATCGCCGACGCTGCGGGCATCCTCGCGGGCAGCCTCTACCACCACTTCGACTCCAAGGAAGCCATCCTCGTCGAGCTGATCAGGCGCTATCACGCAGACCTGGACCGCGTCGGCGAGTCGGCATTGGCACGTCTCGATGCGCCGGACCCCCGCCCCGTCGCCGAGCAGATCACCGAGCTCGGATGTGAGATCGCCCGCTGCGCAGTCGAGCATCGGGCGGCGCTGCAGATGTCGTTCTACGAGGGTCCCAGCTCGGACCCCGAACTCATGGAATTGACGAAGCGCCCGCCGTCAACGATCCAGGCCGCGATGTTGCAGGCGCTTCGGGCCGGTCGCTGGAGCGGATACATCCGATCCGACCTTGACCTTCCCACCCTGGCCGACCGGGTGTGCCAGAGCATGTTGCATGTTGGCCTGGACGTCATCCGGCACAAGGCATCGGCAGACGAACTCGCCAGGCTGAAAAGCCACATCACTCTCGAGGGTCTGGCAGTCGACATGCCCCTCGACACGGACCTGGACAAGTCGAAGGCGTTCGCGGCCGCTGAAGAAGTGATCAAGAGTTGGGTTGACACCGAAGACGACAGCGATCTCAAGGCGGCCCACGTGCGGGCCGTTGCCCGCTCCGAGTTCGGCCGCCGCGGGTACGAGATGACGACCATTCGCGACATCGCGTCCGCCGCGGGGCTGGGGACCGGCACGGTGTACCGCGTCATCGGCTCGAAAGACGAGCTGCTGATGTCGATCATGCTGGAGTTCGGACACAAGGTCGGCGGCGCGTGGACGGAGATCGTGCGAACAGATGCCACCACGGTCGAGAAGCTTGATGCGTTGAGCTGGTTGAACATCAACGCGCTCGATCAGTTCCCTGACGAGTTTCGGATCCAGCTGGCGTGGCTGCGTCATACGCCTCCGGATACCTCCAATCCCGCGTGGTCGTTCACCACCCGGATTCGGCAGATGAAAGCCCTACTCTCCGAAGGAATTCGCGCCGGCGAGATACGTAACGGCAGTCCGGCTGCCGAAGTGCTGGCCCGGTGCATCATCGGTGAGCAGTGGATTCCGGAGAACATCCTTCAACAGATCGGTACGCGGAACGCGTTGATCCTCGCCCGTGACACCACCTTGCGGGGCATCAGCGTCCGCGAGTCGTGACGCCGACGGCGTCGGCCGCAGGCGCCCTGCAGACCGAATCGCTCGTTAGGCTGTCCGGACTGCGATGAGACGAAAACCAAACGTCGAGGCTCGCCGGCGCGAACTCTGCGACGCGGCGATAGAACTGTTGGCGCAAGACGGCGCACGCGGGCTGACCCATCTGCGGGTCGACCGACGCGCCGGGGTCGCCGACGGTACGACGTCCTTCTACTACCAAACTCGTTCGGCGCTGCTTCGTGGCGCGGTCGACCGTGTGGTGTCACAGGACGTCGCCGACTTCACCGCCGCGATGACCGCCGCCAAAGAAGCGGAAGACGATCAAGCCGAGACCCTGTTGTCGAGACTCGCATCGCAGGCGATGCGGACGGGTATCGAACCCGAAAGATCCCGAGCACGAGCGCGATTCGAACTCATGATGATCGCGGCCCGCGACCAGGAACTGGGTGCGGTGTTTGAGGGATTGATGGATACGTTCCGAGCGATCGGTGAAGAAGCGGTGGCGCAGGTGCAGCCCGCGGGTGAACCGCTCGATCGTGAACTGATCCGCGAACAGGCGGTTGCGGTCATCAACTTCCTGGGCGGCTTTCTGTTCCGGCTCGCCAGCGGCATCGCCGAAATCGAGACGGCAGATGAACTCGAGGCGTACCTCTACGCGGTGATCGCCGGTGTCGCCGCCGAACACCCGCGGCTTCGCTCGGCCGGCGCCGCCGCTAAGCGCTCCCGCCGGGGTTGACCAAGACGCGTCCATGTACGCCGGCGGCACGCACGAGGTCGAATGCGTCCCCGATCCTGTCGAGACTCAGTATCGGACCGATCATCGGTGTCGGGTCGATCGCGCCGCCGGCGAAGGCAGCGATGGTCTCCCGGAATTCATCCGGCCGGTAGCAGACCGAGAATCTGATGGTCAGCTCTTTGAGCAGTGCGGTTATGGGTTCGATCGGCATGGGTTGGTCGCACGCTCCGGTTATCACAATGCGCCCGAACGCGCGCAGCGCAGCCTGACAAACCTGCAGCAATTCGGGGCGCCCGACGCACTCGATCGCGACGTCGTAGGCGCCGGTTTCGACATCGGAGGCGGACGCTGCCACATCGGTTGCGCCCATCGCGACGGCCGAATCTCGTCGGCGCGCATCGGGATCCACGACCGTTATGCGCTGCGCTCCCGTCTCGCGCGCCCACGCCGTGGTCGTCAGGCCGACGCCTCCGGCGCCGACCACCAGCACGGACTCGCCCTCAGCCAGTTCGGCGGTGTGCACACCGTGCAAGCCGACCGCGAATGGTTCCACGAGCGCCGCATAAGTGCCGGGGAGGTCGTCGGGCAGTCTGAACGAGTGGCGCGCAGGCGCAGCGGCGAACTCGGCGAACCCACCCCGGTCGGGTCCCATCCCCAAGTACCGGGTCGCAGCGCAGTGCGCAACGGTCCCCGCAGCGCAGGCCGCACACGATCCGCATGAGATCACCGGCAGCACGGCGACGTTGGATCCCACTTGATGTCCCTTGACCCCGGCCCCGACCGCCACCACCTCGCCGCCGAGTTCGTGGCCCATCACCATGCCTGCAGGCATATAGGGCTGCGCTTTGATATCCGAGCCGCAGACACCGCAGGCGGCGACTCGAATGATCAACTCCTGCGGGCCCGGTGTCGGGTCGGGTACCTCCACGATGTCGAAGCCGTGTCGCTCATTCGTCACCGCGATCTTCACGCGTCCTCCAGTTCCACATCGAAGGTCGAGAGGTACTCGTCGAAGATGGGCTCCAGGTCGCCACGCGTCACGCCGGAGCCCTCGAGCGAGTAGGGCTGCGCACCGTGGCGGTCCTGCGGATTCCGTTGCAGCCAGCCGACGATCGCCTGCTCGGTCGACGGGGTCAGCTCGTCGCCGGCCCAGTCGTAGAGCGAGCGCATCACGCCGACCGGATCACGCATCAGTTCGGAGTAGTGCAGGTCGAAGAATCGGTGGTCGCCAATGCGCTTCCTGGTCAGCATCGGCCGTTCGACGTGCGCACGGAGCTGACGCAGCACGTTCGGCACCACATCGCAGGCGTCGGCGCCGAGCACGGCGCGCGAGAGGTAGTTCAGACGGAGGAACGACGCGGTGGACTTGAAGGGGTCACGGTGTGCCCACACCAGGCGCGCATCGGGAAACTCCTTCAACAGTGCCTCGATGTGAACCGCGTGCGACGGCATCTTGAGCGACCAACAACCGGACGCTCGCGACTGCAACAACTGCAGCACCGCCCTCTCGTATGCGTAGGCGCTGGTCATGTCGGCCTCGAGTAGCCAGTCGGCGTACACGGCGTTCGGCATGAAGGCCTCCCACAGGTAGGCTTTGAAGTCCTGCCCCTGAACGAAAATGCACTCAGTCGGGCCGTCGGCCTCGTCCCAGTGCACGAGCGGGATGTTTGCCGCCTTAAGCCCCTCGGCAAGGACCTTGAGCTCGGCCTTCTTCTTCAGGCACCGCGGATCGGTGTACAGCGTGTCCGCCGTCGAGGGTGGCACCGAATCTTCGGCCTCCCACGTCAACAACGATCGCCGCATCGGATCCTGGTCGAGCAGATAGCTGGCCAGCGAGGTACCGGTACGCGGAAGTCCCAGCACGACAAGCGGACGTTCGACACACTCGTCGGTGACCTCGGGGTGCGCCTTCAGGTAGTCGACGATGCGCAGCCGGTTCCACAAAGCGTCGACGAACTGGCCGTACACGTAGCCGCGTCCGCCCTCGGTTGCGGCAGGTGCCGACTCCACCGATGCGACAAGCACCTCCAGTCCCTCACGCCATCCGTCGGCGCCGAAGTCGTCGAGACCGGCACGCTCGCACGCCGCGGTGACGAGTCGCTCGACATCGTCGTTGTGCTGACCAATCTTCGCTGCCGTCATGCCCGCAGAGACTATACGACCATAGAGAACAAATGTTAGGTTGTTGTGAAACTCGTTCCGGAGGGGCAACTGTGGCGCAATCGCTGGACTCGCTGGTGAAGCAGGGAGAGGGCGACCAACACGCCGTCGATCTCGGCGATGGCATCTTCATGTCGCGCAATATCGCCAACAGCTATCTCGTCACCTCGCCGGAGGGCGACGTCCTGATCAACACCGGCACGCACTTCGAGGCCGATGGCATCAAGGAGCGTTTCGCGAAGGTCTCAAGCGGTCCCCTGCGCGTGGTCACCTTCACCCAGGGGCACCCCGACCATGTCGGCGGCTGGGATTGGTTCAACGACCCTGGGGTTGAGACGATCGCACAGGCCAACCACGGCGACGTGCGTGAATACTGGCGCAATCTGCATCCGTTCTACGTCCGGCGCATCATGAAACTCTGGGGCGCATTCATGGATGTCGCGTCGAGCGCAGCAGACATGCCTCCCGAACCGGTCCTCACCTCGTCCTTCATCGACAACCACGCATTCGAAGTGGGGGGACGCCGATTCGAGCTCTACTCAACCCCCGGCGGCGAGACCACGGACGCGCTCGCCGTCTGGATGCCCGAACACCGCACCGCCTTTATCGGCAACCTGATGGGGCCCTTCTTCGGACACGTGCCGAACCTTTACACGTTGCGCGGGGACAAGATCCGCAGCGCAATGGCGTTCATTCATTCGGTCGACCGCATCATCGCGCTGCGCCCGCAGATCCTCGTCAACGGGCACGAAGCGTTCCGTGGTGCCGACGAGATCGAAGCCACGATGACCAAGGTCCGGGACGCCACGAAGTACCTCCGCGACCGCACTATCGACGGAATGAACAACGGCCACGATCTATGGACCCTGATGGGCGATGTGGCACTGCCCTCGGATCTTTCGATTCCCCAGGTACACGGGAAGGTGCCCTGGATCGTTCGATCGATCTGGGAGGAACACGTCGGGTGGTTCCGTTACGAATCGACGACCGAACTCTACGACGTGCCCGCGTCTGCGGTGTGGCCCGACGTCGTCGAATTGGCCGGCGGTACTACCGCTTTGCTTGAACGCGCGAAGGCCCACGTTGACGGCGGCCGCCCGCTTCGTGCGCTGCACCTCACGGACATCATTCTGTCGCAGGCGCCAGATGACAGAGCCGCATCAACTGTGAAACGGGACGCGCTGCAGCAGCTGCTCGCCGCCGCAGACGGCGAGAAGAACCACAGCGAGTTGCAATGGCTTCAGCAGGAGCTGAACGCCGCCAAGGCCGACGAGGAGAAGAAGTGAAACCCGAGAACCTCTACCACAGTGGGATCATCGTCGACGACTTCGACAAAACCCTCGAATGGTTCACCGCGGTGGCGGGTTACGAGTGGACCGATGTGGTCTCGGTCGACCAGGTCGCCGTGACTCCCGAGGGTGAGATCACGATTCCGATGCGGATGGCGTACTCAAAGTCCGAACCCCGGCTGGAGATCATTCAGACGATCCCCGGCACCATATGGGAGCCGGCCGACTCCGGTGTCCACCACATCGGCTACTGGTCTGACGACGTCGAGGCAGACGTCGAGACGCTCGAGGCGAACGGATGGGCGGTGGAGGTCAAATCGTATATTCCCGATGATTCGCGCAAGCTGCTGTGGGCGTACTGCAAAGGGCCCGGAGGTCCACGCATCGAGCTGGTCGGCCAAGCGATGAAACCGTTTATGGACTACTGGTTTTCGCTGGTCGATGGCGAACCCCAGTGACGCGGCGATGACGAGGCCGATGCGGTTCGGACTCATCGCCTCGGCGAACAACGCATCGGAGCTCGTCGAGCTCGGTCGAGAGGCCGAACTCGCCGGTTACTCGACCATCGCGCTGAACGACCACTTCAACTCCCCCGTCGCCCCGCTACTCGGCCTGCAGGCCATCGCCTCTGCGACATCGAATGTGCGACTCTCGACCGCGGTGCTCAACCAGGACCTCCGCCATCCGGCGGTCCTCGCGAAGGAGCTGGCGACCCTTGACGTGCTGTCGGGAGGCCGGCTCGAAGTCGGCCTTGGGGCGGGCTGGGTACAGGCCGACTATGCACAGTCCGGCATATCGTTTGATGACGCGCCGAAGCGAATCGCCCGATTGCGGGAGACTATCGAGATTGTCAAGAGCTTGTTCTCCACGCGCGCATGTACTTTCGTGGGTGAGCACTTCACCATCACTGAATTGGAGGGGACGCCCGCCACGATCCAGCCCGGCGGGGCGCCGATCATGATCGGCGGCGGCGGGGCCAAGATTCTGTCGATGGCTGCCCGGCACGCCGACATCATCCAGGTGCTCGGGGCAAGTTTCGGCACCGGCGGAGCCGTCGTGGACGACATGTCGAGCTTCCGTATCGATGCATTCGAGGAGCGCGTCGGGTGGATCTCCACGGCCGCTGGTGACCGGTTCGCCGACATCGAGCTGTCCTTGATGCTGGTGTTCGCGGTGATTACTGACGACGCCGAGGCAGCGGCGCGCGGATTCCTGGACGTCTTGAGCGCAACGGTGTCGCGCTACGGTGGTGAGGTGGGGGACGTCGACGTGCGCCTGCAAACGCTCCTCGACTCGCCCGTCGTTGCGATCGGCACCCTCGACGAGATCAGCGACAAGCTCCGCACGCTGCGGGACACGTTGGGATTCAACTACTTCGTGATGCCGTATGGCGCCAGACCAGCAGACTTCTCAGCCATCGTCGAACGCCTCACGGGCACATAGCCGGGCATGGAACACGAACGGGTCTACGTGGCCGTTGCCGCCGAGCGGCGCAAGATCGCCGACCTGATTGACACCCTCGACGGAGGATGCGCTAAGCACCCCGGGGCTGTGCGCGGGTCACAGAGGCGGCTCCCGGTCATGCCTCGCCGAAACGAGCGACCAGACGGGAGTTGACTCCGTCGGGTTCCAACTCACGGGCCACCAGATATCCCGAACCCATCCAGTCCCTGCGGGTCCAGTTCCCGAATGGAATCCTGGTGCCGGGCGCGTAGGACGCTGCCGGTACGGACTTCACGCGCTCGAGCGCCTCCTTGACTCCACGCGGACTCAGTGGGTGCGCGTCGACGACGGCGTGTAGAATCGTCAGCGCGACATCGCGATTCACCACCGGCACACACCATTCCGGAGGCCTGCCGGTTCTCTCCTTGAATTCGTCGACGAAGCGCTGTCCTACCTGATTGCCCTCGTCGTATTGATCGATCCCCGTCCAGCCCATGAACGCATTCCACATGACCGGTTGATCCACGCGTTCTCGAACGCAGTTCCAGCGAATCTAGGCGGATCCCAGTCGAGTTCTGCCAGGGCGGGATTGACGAACACGATTCCAAACCCGAACCCCGCGTGCACGATCGCCTGCACCTTCGCGTCATAGAGCGACTGTACGGCCTTGCTCACGTCCTGGGCAGGCTGAGCGATCGAGGCTTCGGCGACGATCCTGATACCGCGCTGCCGGCAAGCCTTCCGGAAGTTCGCAACGTACGCCTCCCCTACCAGCGACTGCTCCATCCGCACGCCCACGTCGGTGTGGCCACCCTTGACCAGCAGGTGGGCCCTGAATATCGGCTCGTCGAAGTGGGATCCCATCGGAAACGCGAAGAACCACTATCCCAGCGCCTCATCCGAGCCGGTGACACTGATCTCAGGCACCCGGAATCGCTCGTTCAGCGCGTCTTTGATCGCGACCGCGTTGTCGCCGACATGCGGACCGAAGATCGCCATGCAGCCATCGCCGACGAGCTCGGAGTAGGCGTCGATGACTGCCTTCACAGTGCCCTTCGATAGCCCTTCGGACCTCGCCGTAAACGATCTCGACGGGCCGGTCGATGATGCCCTTGGCCATGGCGTCGTCGAAACCATGTCGAACGGAATGGTGAGATCGTCGCGGTAGTGCTGTGGAAAGTCTTCGGACAACTTGAAGTCCATCAGGTAACCGATCCTGATCGGCTCAGCTGTGCTCTCGTATGACATGACTCCCCTGACGTCGATTCTGGATGGGCTAAGCCGTGACGATGGGGAGCTTGCCCCATCCGCGAACACTGGAGGTGTGCGCCATCTCGGCATTGTCGAAGTCGACGTCCCATTCGGGCCAACGGGTCAGCATCTCTTCGAGCGCCACCCTCGCCTGCATACGCGCCAGCGACGAGCCGAGGCAGAAGTGCAATCCCTGACCGAACGACAGATGCGATCCGGTGCGGTGGATGTCGAAACTCTCCCCGTCGGGGTAATGCCGCTCATCCCGGTTGGCTGAACCGTTGAGCAGCAACATGATCGAACCCTCCGCGATCGGCTGCCCATGCGCCTCGGTGTCCCGGGCGACGGTGCGGGCCTGCACCGGCGACGGCGACTCGTAGCGCAGCACCTCCTCGATTGCCTGGGGAATCAACGAGAAGTCCCCGGCGAGTTCACGGCGCTGCTCGGGATGCTGGGCGAGCAGCTGGCCGATGAAGCCGATCAGCCGGGTGGTCGTCTCGTTGCCCGCCCCCGCAATCATGCTCGTATAGGTCAGCACCTCGATGCGGGTCAACGGCCGCAACGTCCCGTCCTCTTCGATTTCGGCGTTGAGTAGTTGCGTCATCACGTCATCGGAAGGGTGCTCGGCTCGCCATTCGATGTAGTCGGCGAACAGTTGGTAGGCATTCTCGAAGGTGGCGCTTGACACGGACCGGAAGCTTGCGTCTTTCAGACCGATCGACGCGTCGGTGTTGTCCCGAATCTGTTGTTGCCCCTCCTCGGGGATGCCCAGCAGATAGCCGATGGTCCGCATCGGGATGAGCGCGCCGAAGTCTGCGATCAAGTCGAAGCGCGAGGAACCCGCAAGGGCGTCAAGCGCACGAACGCAATACTGACGAGTCAGGGGCTCGATGGCCTCCATCCGGCGCGGTGTGAAAACCCTTGACAGCACGCGTCGATGGAGGTCATGGAGGGGCGGGTCCTCGAAGAGGATCACGCCGGGCGGCACCTCGACGCCGCTCATTATGATGTCCATCGTCGTGCCCTTGCCCGACCGGTAGGTGTCCCAGTTGTGCAGTTCGCGCGCGACATCGTCGTAGCGGCTCAGCGCATAGAACCCGTACTTCTCGTTGTGGTAGAGCGGCGCCTCATCCCGCATCCGCCGCCAGATCGGATAGGGGTTGTCATCGATGTCGAAGTCGAAGGGGTCGTAGTACAGATCTGCGATACTCGCGCTGGTCATCTGCTGCTCTCCTCAAGTCGGTCAACTAAATGCGTGTCGCGGCAACGTAATCGGCAGGTCGAGCGAGCTCAACAGCCCTGCCGGGGCTGATACCACATAGGGGATGGCGTTGACCACCCGCATCGCGGTGGCTGCCATCGCTGCGTGGCCCGCGGCATGGCCCTCCGCGGCACCGACGTTCATGGCACAGTGGATGTCCGGATCGCCGTCGATGTCGACGCGATACGTCGCGTCGAATTCCGATGTCAGCCAGTCCGGCGCCACGTCACGCGCCATCCGGATGATGTGCTCGACGACGATCGCTTCCCTGCCGTTGACCACCCCCGCAGCCCTGGTGCTCACCGCGCCGCAGGTGCCCGCCTTGATGGTGCCGAATGCGACCTCGATGTCTCGGTCGGTCACCCTGCGGTCGAGTGTCCCGCGGACCTCTTCGACTTCGACGCCCAGTCCAGCCGCCATCAGATGAACCGGTGCTCGCCAAGCCATTTCGATGAAACCGGGTGTTTTCAAAAGAGGTTCGAAGTCGAGCGGATGGCCGAAGCCCATGCCGTTCATCATCACGTCGGCAACCGGGTAGTGGTCGTTGAGTGCGACTTCGGTGACCTTGAGACATCGGATCGTCCTGGACTGCGTCGCCAGCAGCAGTGCCAGTTGGTCCGAACCGAACCCGGGGAAGATTCCGGATGCGTAGAACGACGCGTCTCCCGACTTGGCCGCACTCTCCATCTGCTCACGCCACTGCGGTGAGTAGTAGGCCGGCGGATACACCAGGCTGGTCGACGACGTCGACACGACGTTGATACCGGCTTCGAGGAGTTTCAGATAGTCCGGCACCGCCCCAGCGTCACGGTCGGGTCCGCTGGCGGCATACACCACGCAGTCAGGCTGCAGCGCGATGAGCGCGTCGGCATCGTCGGTCGCCGTGACCCCGATCGGGTCGATGCCGGCGAGTGAGCCCGCGTCTTTGCCGACCTTCTCCGGCGAGTGCACCCATACTCCGACGAGGTCGAGGTCGGGTCTGCCTTCAATCGCTTCTATCGCAATGGATCCGACGCCCCCGGTCGACCAAACCACGGTTCTCAATGTCATGGTCTCCTCCTGACGGTCACGCTTGTTCGGACGCCATGACGGCGCGTTCCAGATAGGGCCACGCGATGTCGGGCGGAACACCGCCGCACAGTGGGAGGAGCGGCAGCGGCGTACCGCGACGGATGCTTGCAGCGGCCTCGTCGAGGGTGAAGATTCGATAGGGTCCGGGTGTCTCACGAAGCGCGGCAACAGTTTCGGCTCGAGAGATGCTGGCGACCGACTCGTCACCGTGTCGGTAGGAGGCCGCCGTCATCGCATCGTGCAGGAGGTACGGTCCGAGCTCGTCCCAGGCTGCGTCGAGGTCGTCGGCGACGAACACCGCCGTGGGCGCGCCGGGTACCGGGAACTGGAGCACGCCCGGCTCATGGCCGTTGGCGCGACATTCGGCCTCGTAGAAGTCCTTGAGTGCGGGCGAGTCCGTCTGCGCGATGAAGCCGAGCCCGAACTTCGCCGCGCGCCGCGCCGCCGCCGTACTTCCTCCCGCGATGAGCATGTATGGCCCACCGGCCGTCGCGGGAGCCGGGGTGACACGGATACGTCTGCCTTCGTGTTCCACAGGTTCGCCCGCGAGCAGCCTGCGCACCAATGCGAGCGATTCGTCGGCCAACTTGCCGCGCCCCGCGACGGCTACCCCGAAGTGTTCGTATTCCTCTGTGCGGTGCCCGATTCCGAAGGCATAGGACACCCGTCCTTTACTGATGATGTCCAGGATGCTGATCTCCTCTGCCAGCCGGACCGGATCCCAGAAGGTGATCGGCACGGCGGCCAGCAGAATCGCGAGCTGATTGGTGCGTGCCGCGATCGCGGAAGCGAGGAGGTGCGGGGCCGGCAGATGGCCGTCGTCGGTGCCGTGATGCTCGGACAACACCGCGACCAGCGCGCCGCGCGTCTCCGCCCACGAGCACATGTCGATGGCCGCCGCGTAGAGCTCCGTCGCGGATGCGCCGCCCCCGGGGGCGCGCATGTCGAACCGCAGGGTGAACATCAGCGTCGCGTCCAAGCTGGGGTAGTCACGTCGTCCGACTCTAACCTAAATTTTGTTCCGTTCAGGTGTAATAGTGATTACTATTCTAATTGATCGGATCGTCGCTCTCCAAGAGGAGGAAACATGGCTGAAGGTACGCACCGCGTCGTGGTGTGGTCGACGGGCGGGATCGGTTCGATCGCGATCCGCGCCATCCACCAGCGACCGAATCTCGACCTCGCCGGGGTGTGGGTGCACTCACCCGAAAAGGACGGGATGGACGCGGGCGAACTCGCCAATGGGGAGCCGATCGGGCTGGCGGTCACCACCGACGCGGACGCGCTGATCGCTCTGGCGCCCGACTGTGTCATCTACGCGGCCAGCGGACCGGAACGCGATGCGCTGGCGATACCCGACTACGTCACGTTGCTCAGTGCCGGCATCAACGTGGTGACGACGAGTACGACGCGGCTGGTCAATCCGCACGCCTACGAACCCGCCGAGTGGCGCGATCAGCTCGTCACCGCGGCGAAGGCCGGCCAGGCGTCGCTGTACGCATCGGGCATCGAACCCGGATTCGCCGCCGACTACCTTCCGCTGGTGCTGGCCACCCAGTCGTCACAGATCGAGAAGATCCATTGCTACGAGATCGGGTTGTACGACGACTACGGCGTACCCGACATCATGAGTGACGCAATGGGATTCGGCCGTCCGCTCGAATACGAGCCGTGGATCGCCATGCCGGGTGCCATCGAAGGCGAATGGCAAGGACAGATCAGGATGGTCGCCGACGCGCTCGGCGTCGAAGTTCACGAGATGCGATCGACGTTCGATCGCGCGGTGACCGAACGGCCTCTCGAGGTCGCCATGGGCACCGTGGAAGCCGGCACCTGTGGCGCGTTGCGCATGCAGGCGATCGGTGTCGTCGACGGCCGTGAGGCCATCGTCATCGAACACGTCACCCGGCTGGCTCCCGACGTCGCACCGCACTGGCCCACACTGCCGAACGCCCTCGGCTATCGCGTGGTCATCACCGGCACACCGGACATCGACTGCACATTCGACGTGACACTTCGCGACCGCAAGAAGGCCGGTATCGAGACCATGACCTCCGGGGCGGGAGCAATGGTCGCCACGGCCATGCGTGTGGTCAACGCAGTGCCCTACGTGGTCGATGCACCGCCGGGCCTGGTGAGCTCCGTCGACCTGCCTCTCACCATTCCCAAGGGAGCGTTCAGCGCCCAGGGCTGACGGCGCCTACTCAGGCAACCGCAGCTCGGGCTTTTCCACCTCTTCGATGTTGACGTCCTTGAAGGTGATGACCCGAACCTGTTTGACGAAGCGCGCCGGACGGTACATGTCCCACACCCAGGCGTCGCCGAGCCGCAGCTCGAAGTACACCTCGCCCTCCGTATTACGGGGCACCAGTTCGACGCTGTTGGCGAGGTAGAAGCGCCGCTCGGTCTCCACGACGTAGCTGAACTGCCCGACGATGTCCTTGTATTCGCGGTAGAGCGAGAGCTCCATCTCGGTTTCGTACTTTTCGAGATCCTCGGCACTCATCGGCTCAGTTCCTTCATATACGCGTTCATCGCGACTCCAATCCTCCCCTACCCGAATCGGCTCTGCTGTTCGGGTTCGGCGTCGAATTCTGTGTCGAGCCCGATGTCGGGTACCAACACCGGGCCCATCTCACTCTCGACCGTCACCAGCCGTCGCACGTTGATGAACGAATACCGATGCTCGCCGCACGGGCCCAACTCGGCAAGCGCTGCGCTGTGCGCCGGGGTGCTGTAACCCTTGTGCTCGGCGAAGCCATAGCCCGGATGCTCGGCCTCCATCTTGACCATCAGCCTGTCACGACTCACCTTCGCCAGCACACTGGCCGCGGCGATACACGCCGCGGCCGCGTCACCGCCGACCACGGGCAGCGATGGGACCGACAGACCCGGCACCCGGAAGCCGTCGGACAGTACGTACCCCGGGCGTACCGACAGGCCCGCCACGGCACGTCGCATGCCCTCGATGTTCGCCACGTGGACCCCGCGACGATCGACCTCGGCCGTCGGGATGAAGACCACGTGATAGGCCAACGCGTACCTGCGGATCAGCGGAAACAGCCGCTCACGCTCTTTGGCGTTGAGCTTCTTCGAGTCATCGAGGGCCGCCAGGCTCTCGAGCCGGTTCGGCCCGAGGACGCATGCCGCCACCACGAGTGGGCCCGCGCAGGCCCCGCGCCCAACCTCGTCGACACCCGCCACCGGTCCTAGCCCACTTCGATACAGCGCGGACTCCAACGTACGCAGGCCGGCGGATTTCCGGATCACCGTCCGTGGAGGCCATGTCGCAGGCAACTCAGGCCCTCTGTCCCCCTGCCTTCGGCGGGCGGTGCCCCCACTTCGCCCTGAGCGGCTCATCGCGAAACTCCTATTGGGTCTGCGGGTTCACACTTCCCACGCCACCCCATCGCGAGGGTGGCCAGGCGATGAACTGTGCTTTTCCAATCACATTGTCGATCGGCACGGTGCCCGCCTCCGGGTCACCCGTACACAGCACGCCGCGTTGCGCGTCCTCGGGCGTGTTGGTGCAGTGCGCGCGCGAATCCGCGGAATGCGTGCGGTTGTCGCCCATCACCCAGACCTTGTCCTCGGGAACCGTCACCGGTCCGAACTCATTGCCAAGGCACGCGGCATAGGGGTTGGAGGGCGCGACATTCATCGTGGTGTAGTCGAGATACGGCTCGTCGAGGCGCTTGCCGTCGACCGTCAGCCCTGTGTTCGTTCGGCACTCGACGGTCTGCCCTCCCACCGCGATCACGCGTTTCACCAGGTCGTTCTCGTCGGGCGGGACGAAGCCGATGAACGAAAGCGCGTTCTGTACCCAGCGCACCGCGGTGTTGTCGGAACGAATCGACTTATAGCCGATGTTCCAGTTCGGTGGACCCTTGAAGACGATGACGTCACCCGGCTCCGGCGAGGAGAACCGATATGTCAGCTTGTCGACCATGATGCGGTCGCCTGTGCAGCCGGCGCAGCCGTGCAAGGTGGGCTCCATCGACTCCGACGGGATGAGGTACGGGCGCGCGACGAACGTCAGCATGACGTAGTACAGGACAAGCGCGATCGAGATCAGAATCGCGAATTCGCGCAGGGCGCCGTGCTTCTTCTTGGGCTCGTCGGCGTCGTCTTCCGGAGCCTCCCCGGCGGCGACATCGTTTTCGGAATCGGAGTCCTCGGACGTGAGGTCGGTGGGCTGATCGGGGTCGGTGGATCCACTCACCGCATCAGGGTAGCCACCGCGGCGCTCGTCGCCGCGATCATCGGCTGCCACGCGTCAGAACCTGGCGTGTCGGCCGACGACCCCGGTCAGCGCTTCTCCTTGATCTTCGCCTTCTTGCCACGCAGTTCGCGCAGGTAGTAGAGCTTGGCGCGGCGCACATCGCCACGTGTGACGACGTCGATGTGGTCGATGTTGGGCGAATGCACCGGGAAGGTCCGCTCGACACCCACGCCGTAGCTTTCCTTGCGCACGGTGAAGGTTTCGCGGATGCCGCCACCCTGCCGGCGCAGGACGACGCCCTTGAACACCTGGATACGTTCCTTGGAGCCCTCGATGACCTTGACGTGCACGTTCACAGTGTCGCCGGGGCTGAAGTCCGGGATGTCGTCGCGCAGCGACGCCTGATCGACGAAGTCCAGCGTGTTCATCGGTGACACATCCTTGCTGTCGGCGGCCGCGGGCATGGTCGCGAAATCAATCGCGTCGCCGAGCCGATCTTTCGGGTTTCGGGGTGTATCTCGCAGCGGACGGAGAGGCTCAAGGTCCCCGACCGGCACAGACAACTTTTCAATTGTGCCAGATGGGCCCCCGTCCGGTGAAATCCGGTGATGAACCGCTCCCAAACGCGCCCGCGGTCTGACCAAGCGTCGGCTACCAGAGACGGTTAGGCTGGTTAAAGGCTACGGCGGAGTAGTTAGCCCGACACCGATTCCAGGACAGCGTCAAGGAGGGTCATGCGACGCGGGCCGTCGAAACTGGTCACGTCACTCGCCATCGCAGGCGTAGCGGTGCTGTCCGCGAGCGGGTGCGAAGCCCGGGTGTACGGAACTCCCCCGGAATCCGCGCTGACGGTCGTCGTACCGCAGGGCAGGATGGCGCCGCTGCCCGAAGCTCCACCCGACGAACCCGCCGCCACCTTCAACGGACTGGGTGACCGCACCCGCCAAGCCATCGCCAACGCCGCCAAGACCGGTGCCGAGATCTCCGTCGTGGTGCTGGATCGCAACACCGGCCAACAGGTGTCGGGCGGGGACGGTGCGTCGTTCCCCATCGCATCCGTGGTGAAGCTGTTCATCGCCGACGACCTGTTACTGCAGGAATCCAAGGGTGAAACGGAGCTGTCACCCGCCGAACGCAGCGCGCTCGACGTCATGCTCAGATCGTCGGACGACAGTGCGGCCGAGAACTTCTGGAACCGCAGCGGCGGAAGCGACATCGTCAACCGCGTGGTGGCACGGTACGGCCTGGCGAACACGAAGCAGCCGTACAACGGCAAATGGGACCTCACGACAAGCACCGCGGGCGACCTGGTCCGGTACTACGACAAATTGCTGGCGGGCACCGGCGGATTGCCACAGGAGCAGGCCAACGTCATCCTGGCCAATCTCGCGCAGTCGACGCCGAGGGGAATCGACGGCTACCCGCAGCGGTTCGGCATTCCCGACGGGCTCTACGCCGAGCCTGTCGCCGTCAAACAGGGGTGGTTCTGCTGTTGGAGCGGCGCCAACCAATTACACGTGTCCACCGGCGTCATCGGCCCAGAGCGACGCTACGTCATGGCCGTCGGATCGCTGGATCCCACCGGCGAAGCGGCCGCACGCGATCACGTCACCCAACTCGTCAAGACGATGTTCCCCGGCGGCCGCATCTAGCTCTGGCCGAGCCGGGCCACACCAGCATGCGTGCCGCAGAGGACGGCGGTCAGTCCAGCAGGTCGGGCCGACGCTCACGGGTGCGTTGCAGCCCCTGTTCGCGTCGCCACGCTGCGATCTTGGCGTGGTCGCCGGACAGCAGGATCTCGGGCACGTCGAGCCCGCGCCAGCTCGGCGGCCGAGTGTAGCTCGGCCCTTCCAGAATCCCGTCAGAATGCGAATCATCTTGGTGGGAAGCGGGATTGCCGAGCACATCCGGCAGCAGACGCGCGACCGCTTCGATCATGACCAACGTCGCGGACTCACCGCCCGGCAGCACGTAGTCGCCGATCGACACTTCTTCGACGCGCATCCGGCGGGCCGCATCGTCGGCAACCCGCTGGTCGATGCCTTCGTACCGTCCACACGCGAACACCAGGTGCTTTTCGGTGCTCCACCGCCGGGCGTCGGCTTGGGTGAACAGCCTGCCGGCGGGCGTCGGGACCACCAAAAGGGTGTCCTCGGAACAAATTTCGTCGAGCGCCTCACCCCAGACCGGAGCCTTCATGACCATCCCCGGCCCACCGCCGTAGGGCGAGTCGTCGACCGAGCGGTGCACATCATGGGTCCAGCGGCGCAGATCATGCACCGCCACCGAGAAGATTCCGGCCTCGATCGCCCTGCCCGGCAACGACTGTCGCAGCGGATCGAGATATGCCGGGAACACGGTCACCACATCGATTTTCAGACCGCTGCTCATCGTCATTCCAGTTCCAGCAGACCATCGGGCGGGTCGATCTCGATCACCTGATCCGCCAACGACACCGACGTCACAATGGCGCCGACGAACGGCACGAGCACCTCACGCTCGCCGGTTCGTACCGAAAGCAACTCGCCCGCAGCGGTATGCAGCACCTCCGCGACCGCGCCGACGTCGGCTCCGGCGGTGGTCCGGACCCGCATCCCCTCCAGTTGATGGTCGTAGAACTCGTCGGGATCGTCGATCGGCGGCAGGTCCGCGGAATCGACGAGGAACAGCGTGCCCCGCAACGCGTCAGCGCCGTTGCGGTCTGCGATTCCTTCGAGCCGGACCAACAGCCGGCCACTGTGCGGACGCGAGGTATCGACGACAAAGCGGCGTTCGGTTCCGCCTTTGGCGCGAGCGCGGAGGCTGGTGCCCGGCGCGAAGCGGGTTTCGGGGTCGTCGGTACGAACATCGACGACGAGTTCTCCGGTGACCCCGTGCGCCTTGACGACCCGCCCGACAACCAGGTCCATAACTGCCCCGATCCCTCGCCGTCCCCCTGCCCTCCGGGCGGGAGGTGCCCCCATCGCTCCAGCCCGCCGGACCTACTGGTCGGTGTCCACCACGTCGACGCGGATCCCGCGGCCTCCGATGCCGGCCACCAGCGTGCGCAGCGCGGTCGCGGTGCGTCCGCCGCGGCCGATGACCTTGCCGAGGTCGTCGGGATGGACGTGTACCTCGACGGTGCGCCCGCGGCGGCTCGTGACCATGTCGACCCGGACATCGTCGGGGTTGTCCACGATTCCGCGAACCAGGTGCTCGACGGCGTCGACGACGACTGAGCTCACAGCGGCGCCCTCAGCTCTCGGCTGACGAGGACTCGTCCGAGGAGCCAGCGGCCGGCGACTCGGGTGCGGCCTCGGCCGGCGTGGCCTCGGCCGGCGTGGCCTCGGCACGCTCGGCGGGCGCCTCGTCAGCCGTCTCGGCCTTCTCGGCGGCCTTCTTGGCAGGCGCCTTCTTCTTCTTGGGCTGCGTCGCCTCGCCCGACGGTGCGCCCTCGGCTTCGGCCAATGCCGCGTTGAAAAGGTCCAGCTTGCTGGGCTTGGGCTCCTTGACCTTCAGCGTGCCCTCGGCACCGGGCAGACCCTTGAACTTCTGCCAGTCGCCGGTGATCTTCAGCAGCTGCAGCACGGGCTCGGTGGGCTGGGCGCCCACACCGAGCCAGTACTGGGCCCGCTCGGAGTCGATCTCGATCAGGCTCGGATCTTCCTTCGGGTGGTACCGGCCGATGACCTCGATCGACCGGCCGTCACGGCGGGTGCGCGCGTCAGCGACGGCGATGCGGTACTGGGGATTGCGGATCTTGCCAAGCCGAGTCAGCTTGATCTTGACAGCCATGATTAAAGAACTTCTCCTGTGATTGCCACGCTGCAATTCAGCGATGCCTGCGGATTGCCTGCACCCGGTTTTGCCTTACGTGTGTGACCGCCACACAGCCGGAGTTGCGTGGCAGACAGCCGCCCATTCTGCCAGAACAGCCCCTACCGGTGGAAATCCGGTCGCTACCCTCTCGGATGTGGACGCCGCCGACACCCTGCTCGAGATCGAAGCCATCAAGCAATTGAAGGCACGCTACTGCCGCTTCCTGGACACCAAGGACTGGCAGGGCTGGCGCGGCGTCTTCGCCGACGACTTTCACAGCGACACGACGCCGTCGGGCGGCAAGGTGATCGACGGTGCCGACGAGTTCGTCGCCTTCGTGCGAAAGACCCTGAACACGCAGCCCACCGTGCACCAGGTGCACGCGCCGGAGATCGAACTGACCTCGCCGACCACCGCGCGCGGAATCTGGGCGCTCAACGACATCGTGCGCTTGGCGCCCGGCCTGAACCTCGACGGCTGGGGGCACTATCACGAGACGTACGAGAAGATCGACGGTCAGTGGCGCATCACGAGCTCGACGTTGACCCGTCTGCGCACGGACTTCTTCAATCCGCTGTTCTCCGTGCGCATTTCGGACCGGCTCACCCGGGCGGCGGCCAAGCTGGCACGCCGCTGAACGCTACAACAGCTTGTCGAAGCACTTCTCCTCGACGCGCTTGCTCATTCGCCAGCCCTCTGCGGTGCGGACGAACTCGTCGACGTACCAGATGCCGACGAACAGGATCTGCTTCTCTTCGGCGTTGAACACCATCGGGTTGAAGCAGATGGTTTTCGATGACGCGGTGTCGCCGTCTATGCGGACATCGAAATTGCCGAGCATGTGGTAGTAGGCCGGGAAGTTCGGAAGCACTTCCTTGAGCCACGTCTTGACGTCCGGAAAACGCCCGTCGATCCCACCGGTGACGCGGTAGTCGATGTAGGCGTCCGGGGTGAAGACGCGATCAAGGTCGTCGAATTGCTTCTGATCGATCGCGTTCGAGTAGTCGATCATCAGCTGCTGTATCTCGAAACGATCCGATATCTCTTCCAGGCTCAACATGAGTCGATTGAACACGATCACTCTGCGGGGATAGGCTCACCCGTCATGCGGAAGATTCTCGTCTGCATTGCGACCGCGCTGTGCCTGGTCGCCGGGGGGACCGCCGTCGCGTCGGCGGTGCCCGCCGGCGTCATCCAGCCATCGGGTTCGGTGCCGATCCCCGAAGGCCCCGCCCAGGCGTGGATCGTCGCCGACATGGACAGCGGCGCCGTGCTGGCGGCCCGCGACGAGTACGGCCAGTTCGCACCGGCGAGCACCATCAAGGTGCTGCTTGCGCTGACGGTGCTCGACGAACTCCCGCTCGACGCGACAATCGTGGCCAGCGAGGCCGACACCAAGGTCGAATGCAACTGCGCAGGCGTGGCTCCCGGCATCGTCTACACCACCCGCCAGCTGCTCGAGGCGCTACTGCTCGTGTCGGGCAACGACGCCGCCAACACCCTGGCGAGCATGCTCGGCGGTCAAGACGTCGCCGTGATGAAGATGAACGGTAAGGCGGCGCTGCTCGGTGCGTACGGCACCAATGCCGGCTCACCGTCGGGTCTCGATGGTCCAGGTATCGACATGTGGTCCTCACCGCATGACCTCGCAGTGATTTTCCGCGCCGCCATGGCCAACCCGGTGTTCGCGCAGATCACCGCACAGCCGACCGCCGTCTTCCCCACCAAGACCGGCGACAAGGTGCTGGTCAACCAGGACGAGCTGCTCAAGCGCTATCCCGGCACGCTCGGCGGCAAAACCGGCTTCACCGACCTTGCGCAGAAGACGTTCGTCGGCGCAGCGGGGCGCAACGGCAGACGCCTGGTCATCGCGATGATGTTCGGTATGGACAAGCCCGGGCAGCCGACCTACTGGGACCAGGCCGCCAGCCTGCTGGACTGGGGCTTTGCACTTGATCGAAATGCGACGATCGGCAGTCTTTAGCCGACGCAAAGTTGCTGAATCGCAACGCGTTCGAGACCGCGAAGGGGAACGCGCCGGTTACGCTCGGCGTTCGTGCGAAAGTTGTTGGCCGCGTTGGTGATCACAATGTTCTCTCTGTGTGCGACCTACGCGGTGGCGACGCCTGCCGCGGCCCAGCCTCCCATAGAGCCGTCGGGGGCAGTCGCGTTGCCGGAAGGACCGGCGCAGGCGTGGCTGCTCGCCGATCTGGACACCGGCGCAATTCTGGCCTCCCGCAACCCAAATGAGCCGCATGCGCCCGCAAGCACCATCAAACCGCTGCTGGCGATGGTGGTGCTGGACCACCTGCGGCCGGACAACTTCGCCCGCGCCAACTCGTCGCACACCGAGGTCGAATGCTCGTGCGTGGGATTGAAACCCGGACAGCCCTATACGGTCCTCCAGCTGCTGTCGGCGCTGTTGATGGTGTCGGGCAACGACGCCGCCAACATGCTGGCCGACATGCTCGGCGGGCAGGGTGTCGCGATCCCGGCGATGAATCGCAAGGCGGCCGGCCTCGGTGCCCGTTCCACCAGGGCCTCGTCGCCGTCGGGGCTGGACGGCCCCGGATGGGAATCCACCACCACGCCATTCGACCTGGCGTTGATCTATCGCGCGGCCCTGAAATATCCGCTCATCGCGCAGATCATGCGGTCGCAATCGGCACCATTCCCCGGCAAGACGCTGAGCAACCAGAACGAGCTCCTGACCCGCTACCCCGGCACGTTCGCGGGCAAGACCGGGTTCACCAACCTCGCCCGCGAGACCTTCGTCGCCGCCGCCCAGCGAGGCAACCGTCGTCTCGTGGTGGTGGAGATGTACGGCACCGGCGATCTGTATGGCCAGGCGATGCGCTTGTTCGACTGGGGATTCGGCCAACCGCGCTGAAGCGAATCCGGCGCGCTAACCGACCCTCAGGGTTGATGAGCGCGCCGAATTCACTCGGGATCATCGCCCGCAGTGGCGGAATGGATGCGAATGCGGCGCACCAGTACGTCAACGACCTCATCAAGTCGCACCGGTATCTGCGCGACGTCTACTAGCGGTAGACCCTGCCCTGCAGGATCACCACGTCGGGCACACTGACGACGGCGGCGCCCTGCCGCGGATCGTCCTGGTAGCAGATGAGATCGGCCGAGGCCCCGTGCTCGATGCCAGGGCGGCCCAGCCATTCGCGGGCGGTCCAACAGGCCGCGCCCAGCGCCTCGGTCGGGCTCATCCCGATGCCCTTGAGCGCGTCGATCTCGTCCGCGATGCGGCCGTGAGCCACCATGCTGCCCGCGTCGGTGCCCGCATAGATCGGCACCCCCGCCTCCCGCGCGGCGGCGATACGCGACGGGCACTTCTCGTAAAGATCTTGCATGTGTCGGGCATAGGTCGGGAATTTCGTTGCGTTTTCGGCGATTCCGGGAAAGTTCTCGATATTGATCAGCGTCGGCACCAGCGCCGTGCCGTGTTCGACCATCAGCTCGATGGTCTCGTCGGTCAGGCCGGTACCGTGCTCGATGCAGTCGATGCCTGCCCTGATGAGCCCGGGCAGCGCGTCCTCGCTGAACACGTGCGCCGTGACGCGGGCGCCGCTCTGGTGGGCCGCGTCGATTGCCGCCTTCAGCACATCGTCGGACCACAGCGGAGCCAGATCGCCGACCTCGCGGTCGATCCAGTCGCCGACCAGCTTCACCCAGCCGTCGCCGAACCGCGCCTGTTCGGCGACGGCGACCGGCAGCTGGGACTGGTCGTCCAATTCGATGGCGAACCCGCGCTGGTAGCGCTTCGGTCTGGCGAGGTGGCGGCCGGCCCGGATGATCCGCGGAAGGTCGTCGTGGTCGTCGAGGCTACGGGTGTCGATGGGCGACCCGCAGTCGCGCAGGAGCAAAGCGCCCGCGTCGCGCTCCGTCTCGGCCTGGGTGATGCACTCGTCGATGGTCTCGACAGGGCCGTGCTCGCCCAATCCGACGTGGCAATGCGCATCGACGAGGCCGGGCAGGATCCAGCCGTCAGCCCCGTCAGCACCGAAGACGGTCTCGGCGTCCTGCACCGGCTCGGCGCTGAGCGTGCCGTCGACGATCCACCACTCGACAGGTTGTTCATCGGGCAGCCCGCGACCGCGTACGTGCAGTGGTGGCTGAGGCATGCCTAGTTCTGGCCCGGGAACTTGAACTTCGACAGGTCGATGTTGGCGAGACCGGGAGGAAGTTCGTCCAGTCCCTTGGGCATGTCGGAGAGGTCTGGGAATCCGGCAGGCATTCCCTGACCCAGCGGATTGCGCACCTTGGGTGGCGTCGGCCCGCGACCGCCCTTCTTGCCCTTCTTCTTGTTCTTCGCCGCCTTACGAGACGATCCCTTGCGGCCGAAGGGCATACCCATCTGACCGGCCATCGACGACATCATCTTGCGCGCCTCGAAGAACCGGTCCACAAGCTGGTTGACCTCACCGACCGTGACGCCGGATCCGTTGGCGATGCGCAACCGACGCGAACCGTTGATGATCTTGGGGTCCGCACGCTCGGCGGGCGTCATGCCACGGATGATCGCCTGCAACCGGTCGAGCGACTTGTCGTCGACGGCTGCCAGCGCGTCCTTCATCTGGCCCGCACCGGGCAGCATGCCCAGCAGATTGCCGATCGGGCCCATTTTGCGGATCGCCAGCATCTGCTCGAGGAAGTCCTCCAGCGTGAGTTCGCCGCTGCCGATCTTCGCGGCGGCTTCCTCGGCCTGTTGCGCGTCGAAGACCTGTTCGGCCTGCTCGATGAGCGTGAGCACGTCGCCCATACCCAGGATCCGGCTGGCCATCCGGTCGGGGTGAAAGACATCGAAATCCTCGAGCTTCTCGCCAGCGGACGCGAAGAGGATCGGCACACCGGTGATCTCGCGCACCGACAGCGCGGCACCGCCGCGCGCGTCGCCATCGAGCTTGGTCAGCACCACGCCCGTGAAGCCGACCCCTTCGCGGAACGCCTCGGCGGTGTTGACGGCGTCCTGACCGATCATCGCGTCGAGCACGAAGATCACTTCGTCGGGGTTGACGGCGTCGCGAATGGCGCCGGCCTGCCGCATGAGCTCCTCGTCGATGCCGAGGCGGCCCGCGGTGTCGACGATGACGACGTCGTGGTGCCTGGCGTTGGCCTCGGCGATACCTGCCGATGCCACCGCGACCGGATCGCCGGGCGCCGAATCGTCGGATCCCTCGGCGGTGCCGGGGTGCGGGGCGAACACGTCGACGCCGGCTCGCTGGCCGACGATCTGGAGCTGGTTGACGGCACCGGGCCGCTGCAGGTCACACGCCACGAGAAGCGGCGTATTCCCTTGGTCTTTAAGCCATTTGGCAAGCTTGCCGGCCAGCGTGGTCTTACCGGAACCCTGCAGACCCGCCAGCATGATCACCGTCGGCGGGGTCTTCGAGAACGCCAGCCGGCGCGTCTCCCCGCCGAGGATGGCGATGAGTTCCTCGTTGACGATCTTGACGACCTGCTGGGCGGGGTTCAGCGCCCCCGACACCTCGGCGCCCTTGGCGCGCTCCTTGATGCGTGCGACGAAGTCGCGCACCACCGGCAGCGACACATCCGCTTCGAGCAGGGCCAACCGAATCTCGCGGGTCGTCGCGTCGATGTCGGCGTCGGACAACCGCCCCTTGCCGCGCAGCCCCTGGAGGGCGCCGGTCAATCGGTCGGAAAGCGATTCAAACACGCGGTCCAGCCTAACTGGCCTCGGATACCGGCTTCGCAGGCGCAGGTGCGGGCAGGATCGCATAGAGGTCCCGTTCGAGTTCGTCACGCACAGCGCCGACGTCACCTGGGACCACGATTCCGAACAGGTCGACCACCGACGAGCCGAGGGTGGTGACCTTCGCCCATGCGATGTCGACGCCGTCACGTTCGAACACCGCCGTCAGCCTCGCCAACAGGCCGGTGCGGTCGGCGCTCCGGATCTGTACCACCAGCTCGCCCGGGGCAGCACCTTCGGACCACAGGATCCGCGGCGGGGCGACCACATGGTTGATCGGCACCGCATCCGGCACTTCTCCCGCACGCGCCGTTCCGTACTGCGCGGCGTCGCGATCACGCTTGTCCAACGATGCGAGCGCATCGAGGTCCCCGTCGAGGGCCAGGATCCACTGCTGTCGCAACAGTTCGGCCGCCGGCGGAGCACCGAAATGCGGCGACACGACGAAGGTGTTGATCGCCGAACCCGCGTGTCCGTTGACCGAGGCCGAATGCACCCGCAGCGAGTTGAGTGCCAGCACACCCGCGGCCTTGGACAACAGTCCACGACGGTCCGGCGCGATCATCGTGATGTTGTAGATGTGGGGGCTGTCGGCAGGCGTGATCTCAACGTGCACGCCGACCTCGGCGGCCAGCGAAAGATACCGGGGATCAATGGGATCGGGCTGCGGCAGCGGGTCACCGGCCATCACCAATCGGCAGCGGTGGACGAGATCGCCGATGAGCGAGGCCTTCCAATCGCCCCACACCCCGGGTCCGGTGGCCAGTGAGTCCGCCTCGGCAAGTGCGTGCAGTAGTTCGAGCAAGACGTGGTCGCCGTCGAGTGCGTTGACCACCGACGCAATGGTGTTGGGGTCCTGCAGATCGCGCCTCGTGGCGGTGTGCGGCAACAGCAGGTGGTGGCGCACCACCTTGGACAAGATCTGCACATCGGACGGCCACAGGCCGAGTCGGGTGCCGATCTGAACCGCGAGCTCGGCACCGATGATGCTGTGGTCGCCGCCGCGGCCCTTCCCGATGTCATGGCACAGCGCACCAAGAACCAGCAGATCCGGCCGCGACACCCTGGTGGTGAATGCGCTTGCTCGCGAAACGGTCTCGACGAGATGACGGTCAACCGTCCAGATGTGAACGACGTCGCGCGGCGGGAGGTCGCGCACGGCGCCCCATTCCGGAAAAAGCCTGCCCCACAGACCGGTTCGGTCAAGCGCCTCGATGGTGGCCACAGCCGCTGGACCCGCGCCGAGCATGACTAGCAGGTCTTTGAGCGCCTGGCGAGGCCACGGGGTACGCAGCTCGGGCGCGGTTTCGGCGAGACGCGCCAGTGTGGAAGCCGCCATCGGCAAGCCGGTGTTGGCCGAGGCGGCCGCCACGCGCAGGATCAGACCCGGATCTCGTTCGGGACGGGCGTCGCGGGCGAGGATGACTTCACCCGCGAACTCGATCACGCCTTCGTCGAGGGGTCGGCGCGCGGGCCTGCGGAACGCCGAGAGTCCGCGTCTGGGAAGCGCGTTGCCCGCGGTGCGAATTCCGGCGTCGACGTAGAAGCTGATGGTGCGGGCGGCGTCGGAAAGCATGCGCGCCAGCTCGAACCGGTCACCGATCTGCAGCGCGGCGCCGATCTCGTCGGCGTGCTGGGCGAGCAACAACTCCCGGCCGCGCCCAGCCACCCGATGCAATTCGGTGCGTACGTTCAGCAGCGTCATGTGCGCCTCACCCAGAGTTTCGGTGGGCGACGCCAGGGATCTGCTGGGATAGACATCGGCGAGCTGGGCGATCGCCAACGCGTTGAGCAGTTGAACGTCGCGCAGGCCACCGCGTCCGCATTTGAGGTCGGGCTCGGCGCGGTGGGCGATCTCGCCGCTGCGCTGCCACCGCGCCCGGGTGTGCTCGACGAGTTCGTCGAAACGCGAAGCGACGCCGGTACGCCACTGCCGCCGCGCTCCCCCGATCAGCAGGTTCGACAGATCCGCATCGCCCGCGATGTGCCGCGCTTCGAGCATGGCCAGCCCCGCGGAGATGTCTTCGCTGGCAACGGTCAACGCCTCTGGTACCGTGCGCACACTGTGGTCGATGCGAATATTCGCGTCCCACAACGGATACCACAGTAACTCGGCGACCTGGCCGACCACATCACGCGGCATGTTGTCGTGCAGCAGTGTCAGGTCCAGATCCGAATAGGGCACCAGCTCGCCGCGGCCCAACCCACCGGTCGCGACGAGGGCGAATCCGCTGGTGGGCGTGATGCCGATCTCAGTGGCCTTTGTGGTGAGCCAGAATTCGTGCAAATCGAGCAGCGCGTCGCGTAACGCAGCCGAATCCAATTGCCGGGGACCGTTGGTCAGTAGCTGTTCGGCGGCGGCGGAAAGGTCGGTCGCGGGTCGTAACGAACCCGCCGCCGGGGGTTCCCATCGAGGGGCCCCGGCGGCGGAATCTGGTTTCTGCTCAGTCATTTCGTGTCCTCCCCCGGCCCTTACCTTCAAACATTCACGGTGCAACGGCCGGGCGACGACGTCTTATTTCGTCAGGCTGGTCAAAGGGCGTCCGTTCCACGTTCACCGGTGCGCACCCGCACGACCGTGTCAACGGGACTGACCCACACCTTGCCGTCGCCGATCTTTCCGGTGCGTGCGGCCTGGACGATCACGTCCACGACCTTGTCCACGGCGGAATCATCGACCACGACCTCGACCCGAACCTTCGGAACGAAGTCGACGGAGTACTCGGCGCCGCGATACACCTCGGTGTGGCCCTTTTGGCGACCGTAGCCCTGAACCTCGCTGACGGTCATTCCGAGAATTCCGGTCTGCTCGAGTCCGGTCTTGACGTCTTCGAGCGTGAACGGCTTGATGATCGCAGTAATCAGCTTCATATCCCCTTATTCCTCTCCGCCGTGACGTCCGAGGACCGAACCGCCACCGACAGCTGCAAAGTCGTAACCGCTTTCCGCGTGTTCGCTCTCGTCGGCACCAGCAGCCTCTTCTTCGTCGCTGAGTCGCAGCCCAATCGTGAATTTCACGATGTAGGCCAAGATAGCTGTCACGATCGCACTGTAGAGCAGAACCGCCCCGGCGCCGACTGCCTGCCGCCACAGTTGGTCGACTCCGCCGCCATAGAACAGACCGGCGACTCCCGCACCGGCCTCTGGCGCCGCGACCAATCCGATCAGCAACGTGCCGACGATGCCGCCCACCAGGTGAACACCGACCACGTCGAGCGAGTCGTCATAGCCCAGTTTGTATTTCAGGCCGACCGCCAAAGCGCACAAGGCCCCTGCGACCACACCGATGACGAGTGCACCGAGGACATTGACCGCTGAACACGACGGAGTGATGGCGACCAGACCGGCCACCACACCCGAGGCCGCACCCAGCGATGTCGCCTTACCGTCGCGAATGCGCTCAGTGAGCAACCACGCCAGCATCGCCGCCGCCGTGGCCACCGTCGTGGTGACGAAGGTCGAACCGGCAAGGCCGCCGGAGGCGCCGGCCGAGCCCGCGTTGAAGCCGTACCAGCCGAACCACAGCAGACCGGCGCCGAGCATCACGAACGGCAGATTGTGCGGCCGCATCGGGGTGTTCGGCCATCCCTTGCGCTTTCCGAGGATCAGCACGAGGACCAGTGCGGCGGTGCCTGCGTTGATATGGACCGCTGTGCCGCCTGCGAAGTCGATGGCCGCCAGTTTGTTGGCGATCCAGCCACCGGTCTCCGCGGTGCCACCGTCGAACGAGAACACCCAGTGCGCGACCGGGAAGTACACGAAGGTGACCCAGAGGCCTGCGAAGAGCAACCATGCGCCGAACTTGATGCGATCGGCCACCGCACCCGAGATGAGGGCGACGGTGATGATCGCGAACATCAACTGAAACGCGACGAACACCGAGGCCGGCATCGTGAAGACCAGCGGAATGAGGGTCTCCGGCACCGCCTCGACAGCCTCCACGCCCGGGGCCGCGACAATCGCCTCGACCGCGGGGGCGGCGTTGCCGCCGATGAGACCCTTCAGTCCGAAGAACTGCGTCGGGTCACCGACCACATTGGAGACGTCGTTGCCGAACGCCATCGAGTAGCCGTACAGCACCCACAGCACCGTCACCAAACCCATGGCGCTGAAGCTCATCATGATCATGTTGAGCACGCCCTTGGCCCGAACCATGCCTCCGTAAAAGAAGGCCAGGCCCGGCGTCATCAACAAGACAAGCGCTGCGCTTGCCAGCATCCACGCGGTATCACCGGTGTCCGGTATACCGAGGGTCGGGAATCCATCCACTCGCAGTTTCCTCCTTCGACATGCCACGGCCGCAACGCTTTACGACCGTTGACCTGGTCCAAGACTTTGCTGAGTGGTTGTTTCGTCGAAGACGCCACGGTGTTTCACTCGTGTGAACGGATGGGCACTCGACGTTTCGTCGGTGTTACATCACGTGTTTTGCGGCCGCTGACTAACCGAGCAACGCGTCGACGAATGCCGCCGGCTCGAACGGAGCGAGGTCGTCCGGGCCCTCGCCCAGACCGACGAGTTTGACGGGCACACCCAACTCCTGCTGCACGCGGAACACGATCCCGCCTTTCGCGGTGCCGTCGAGTTTGGTGAGCACGACGCCGGTGATGTCGACGACTTCGGCAAACACGCGGGCCTGTGGCAGACCGTTCTGGCCGATCGTGGCGTCGAGCACCAGCAGCACCTCGTCGACCTCGGCGCGACGGCTCACCACACGCTTGACCTTGCCCAGTTCGTCCATCAGGCCGGTCTTGGTGTGCAGGCGCCCTGCGGTATCGATGACGACCACGTCGGCTCCGGTCTCGACGCCGACGTCGACGGCGTCGAACGCCACCGACGCGGGGTCGGCCCCCTCGGCGCCGCGCACCACCTGCGCGCCGACGCGAGAGGCCCAGCTCTGTAACTGGTCTGCTGCGGCCGCGCGGAAGGTGTCGGCCGCACCCAGCACGACGCGGCGTCCGTCGGCCACCAGCACCCGAGCCAGCTTGCCGACGGTCGTCGTCTTGCCGGTGCCGTTGACGCCCACCACCAGCAGCACGGACGGCTTGTCGGCGTGCGGAAGCGCCCTGATGGACCGATCCAGGTCGGGCTGCAGCTGGTCGATCAAGACGTGGCGCAGCACCGCGCGGGCGTCGGCCTCATTACGCACCTGGCTGCTGGCCATCCGCGCACGCAACGCCGCGACGACCGAATCCGTCGCCGCGGGGCCCAGGTCGGCGATCAGGAGGGTGTCCTCGACGTCCTGCCAGGAGTCTTCATCGAGGTCGCCACCGCCGAGCAGGCCGAGCATGCTGCGGCCCAGCGTGCCCTGCGACTTGGCGAGACGGCCCCGCAGCCTCTCCAGACGGCCCTCGGCCGGGGCGATCTCGTCGAGCGCGGGCGCTTCAGGCTCAGCAGGCGCTTCAGGCTCCGCGGGGGCTGCCGGTTCGGCGGGGGCTGCCGGCGGTTGTTGGACGACCGGCGGCTCCGGCAGCTGTACGTCGGCGATCACCCGCTTCGGGGCGTCCCGCGGAATGGTGGCATCATCGCCGACGGCGGGTAGCCCGTCGGTATCGATCCGTTCGACCGGCTCAGCTGGCGCTGATTGCGAGAACGTGATGGTGGACGAGGCGGTGTAGCCGCCCGAGCGGTCGAGAGGAGTGGCGGTGTCCTTGGACGACAAACTGACCCGTCGGCGCCGGTACCGCACCAGGCCCACAACTAGCGCGGTCACGAGTAGAACGGCGATGACCGCGATCGCGATCCACAACTCGACAGTCACCACGTCATTGTCTCAGGAGGGGTAGCCGGTGACTTCCGCGCCCGGGAACTCCGGCGGCCTCATGGAAACCCGCAAACGACGTCACATCGACGCGTGCCTCGGCGATGCGGTCGAATTCCAGACGGTGACGACGGGGTTGGAGCGCTATCGGTTGCCGTACAACGCGCTCACCCAGACCGACCTCGGGTCCATCGAGTTGGCGACCGAATTCCTGGGCATCCACTTGCGCGCTCCCGTGCTCATCGGCGCGATGACCGGTGGTGCGGAGTTGTCCGGCACCATCAATCGCAACCTCGCCGGCGCGGCCCAGCAGCTCGGTGTGGGGATGATGCTGGGCTCGCAGCGCATCATGCTCGACAACGGTCCGGCCTCCGCGACGTTCCGGGTCCGTGACATCGCACCGGACGTACTGCTGATCGGCAACATCGGACTGAGCCAGCTCACCGCGCAGACGGTGCAGGCCCTGGTCGAGGCCTTGGATCAGATCGGCGCCAACGCCCTTGCGGTGCATACCAATCCGTTGCAGGAAGCCATGCAGCACAAGGGTGACACCGACTTCTCGGGTTCGATAGGACGCCTTCGCGACATCGCGGCAGCCATCGGATACCCGGTGATAGTGAAGGAAGTCGGCCACGGTATCGGGGCCAAGGCCGCTGCCGAACTGTCGGACTGCCCCATCGCCGCGATCGACGTCGCAGGCGCGGGCGGTACGTCGTGGGCGCGCGTCGAGCAGTTCGTCCGCTACGGCGAGATCCGGTACCCGGCGCTGGCCGAGTGGGGCATCCCGACCGCACAGGCACTTCTGGAAGTGCGGCGCACACTGCCCGGAGTCCCGCTGGTCGCCTCCGGCGGCATTCGCACCGGGATGGACGCGGCCAAGGCGATCGCATTGGGCGCCGACGTGGTGTCGGTGGCGCGACCGTTGCTGGCGCCTGCGATCGAATCGTCTGCCGCCGTTGTGGATTGGCTGCAGCGCTTCATCGACGAACTGATGATCTGTCTGCACGGCAGCGGCGCGGCCAACCTTGCCGAACTCCGCGAGGGCGGCGTCACCCCGCTGTGATTCGTGCACGGAAATCGGCGTTCAGCGCCGGAAATCGTGCACAAATCGCGGTTAGTTGGCGGCGCCGACCAGTTCCTGGCCGCGCATGCGCTGACTGATCACCGCGGTGATGCCGTCGTCGCGCATCGTCACGCCGTACAGCGCGTCGGCGATCTCCATCGTCGGCTTCTGGTGCGTGATGATGAGCAGCTGCGACTGGCTACGCAACTGCTCGAACAGCCCCAGCAGGCGGCGCAGGTTCACGTCGTCGAGTGCGGCCTCCACCTCGTCCATCACGTAGAACGGCGACGGCCTCGCGCGGAAGATGGCCACCAACATCGCGACGGCGGTCAGCGACTTCTCGCCACCCGACAGCAGTGACAGGCGCTTGATCTTCTTGCCGGGCGGGCGGGCCTCGACCTCGATGCCGGTGGTGAGCATGTCGTCGGGGTTCGTCAGCAGCAGCCTGCCCTCGCCGCCGGGGAACAACGTCGAGAACACTTGCTGGAACTCACGTTCCACGTCGACGTATGCCTCGGAGAACACCTGGAGGATGCGGGCGTCGACATCGTCGATGACGTCGAGCAGATCCTTGCGGGCCGCCTTGACGTCCTCCAGTTGGGTGGACAGGAAGTTGTAGCGCTCCTCCAGTGCCGCGAACTCCTCCAGCGCCAGTGGATTCACCCGGCCCAGCTCGTTGAGTTCGCGCTCGGCCTTCTTGGCGCGACGTTCCTGGGTGGGCCTGTCGAACGGCATGGGCGCCGGCGCCATCACCTGCTCGCCGCGCTCGCGCGCCTGCTCGTACTCAGCCATCTCCAGCTCCGACGGAGGGAGCGCGACATCGGGGCCGTACTCGGCAACCAGATCCGCCGCCGCCATTCCGAACGTCTCGAGGACATGCTCCTCGAGCTGTTCGATACGAAGTGCCGCTTGCGCTTTGGCGATCTCGTCGCGGTGCAGGGCGTCCGTGAGAGCGTTGATCTTGGCGCTTAGCTCGTTGACCTCCTCGCGCGCCTTCGCCAATGCGGTTGCCCGGTGCTGACGTTCGGCGGCGACGTCGTCACGTGCTTGCGACGCGACGGCCACCGCCGCGCTGAGCCGCTGCGCGACCAGGCGTCCCGACTCCGCCACGGCGGCTGCGACCGCCGCGGCGTGCACGCGTGCCTCCCGGGCACGCTGCGCACGCAAGCGGGCATCACGTTCGGCGGTAGCCGCCCTGCGCATCGAATCGGCCCGGCCGCGAACGGCGTTCGCTCGCTCTTCGGCCGTACGCACGGCCAGCCGGGCCTCCACCTCGGCGCCGCGGGCAGCCTCGGCGGCCGCCGTCGACTCCTGGCGATCGACCGGTTCGGATTCGAGCGTCGGCTCCTCTTGTGCGTTGTGCAGTCGCTGCTCTAGCTCGGCGAGCTCCTGGACGGTCCGATTGCGGCCGGCCTCGAGTTCGTCACGCTGCCGGATCAGCCGCTGCCATTCGTCATCGGTCGCGCGGGCGTCCTGGCCGAGCCGCCCGAGCTGTTCGTAGACCGCCGAGATCGCCGCGTCGGACTCGTTGAGCGCGGCGAGGGCCTGTTCGGCGGCATCTTGACGGGTGGCCTGCTCGGCCAAGGCACCGGCGAGGGCGGCAGACAGTTCTGCGGTCTGTTTCTCAGCGGCTGTGAGCTCTTCGCGGGCCTTCTCGACCTCGGACGCGATCTCCAGCGTGCTGGGCTTGCGATCGGAACCGCCGGTCACCCAGCCCGCGCCGACCAGATCACCGTCGGCGGTGACCGCCTTCAGCTGCGGACGCGCTGCGACCACGTCGAGCGCGGCGGAAAGGTCACTGACCACCGCCACACCCGACAGCAACGCGGTGATCGCCCCTTGCAGTCGGTCAGGTGCGTCGACAAGATCCAACGCCCACTGCGCGCCCTCGGGCGGCAGACCCGCGTTCGGCACCGAGGGGTGGGGCCAGTCACCGAGCACGATGGCCGCGCGGCCGCCGTCAGACTGCTTCAACGCGACGACGGCCGACCGCGCCACACCCGAGTTCTCGGCGGCGACCGCATCCGCAGCAGCCCCCAGCACGGCGGCGATCGCCACCTCGTAACCCGGGCGCACCTTGACCAGATTGGCGATCGATCCGAAAAGCCCTGCGCCACCGTGGTGTTTCTGCAGCCACGCGGCGCCGTCCTTGCGGTCGAGGCCGACGGACAGCGCCTCGATGCGAGCACGCAGCGAGGCCACCTGACGTTCGGCGCCGCGCTCGGCTGCCTGCAGTTCGGCGACCCGCTCGTCGGCGAGCCGCAGCGCGGTCACCGTGCGATCGTGGTGCTCGTCGAGGCCGACCTCACCCGCATCGAGTTGGCCGACTCGGCCCTGCACGGTCTCGAACTCCGCCTGTGTCTGCTGGGCTTTGGCTGCGGCCTCGTCGATCCCGACGGTCAGCCGTGCGACGGTCTCGTCGATCGACTCGACGCGGGTGCGCATCGTGTCCACCTGGCCGGCCAGCCGGGCCAGACCCTCACGGCGGTCGGCCTCGGCGCGGACGGCGGCCAGATGGGCGCGTTCGGCTTCTGCGGCGACACCTTCGCGCGCACTGAGTTCGGCGCGGGCGGCTTCCAGGCGCTTGCGCGATTCGTCCAGCTCCGCAAGCAGTCGGCGCTCCTGGGCGGCGACCTCTTCGGCCTTGGCCTCAAGCTCGTCGGGGTCGGGGCCGGTCGACGCTTCGGGCTCGCTGTCCAGGTGCTGGGCCCGCTCGCTGGCGATGCGCACCGTGGCGCTGACCCGTTCGGCCAACGCCGACAGCGAAAACCAGGTCTGCTGAGCGGATTCCGCGCGCTCGCTGAGGGTGCCGACCGCCGACTCGTGCGCGTTCAGCTCGACGGTACGCGCCTCGAGCCGCGCCGCCAGATCGTCGTGTTCGCGGCGCAGCGTCGTCTCGGTCTGGTTGGTGTTCTCGAACTCCGCCATGCGGACGACGAGGTCGTCGGCCGCCAGCCGCAACCGGGCGTCGCGCAGGTCGGCCTGGATGGTCTGGGCGCGGCGAGCCATCTCCGCCTGCCTGCCCAGCGGCTTGAGCTGACGACGCAGCTCGGTCGTCAAATCCGTCAGCCGCGCCAGGTTGGCCGACATCGAGTCGAGCTTGCGGACGGCCTTTTCCTTGCGCTTGCGGTGCTTGAGGACACCCGCGGCCTCTTCGATGAATGCGCGCCTGTCCTCGGGCCGGGATTCGAGGATCTCGGAGAGCTTGCCCTGCCCGACGATCACGTGCATTTCGCGGCCGATGCCGGAGTCGGACAGCAGTTCCTGCACGTCCATCAAACGGCAACTGGCGCCGTTGATCTCGTACTCGCTGCCGCCGTCACGGAACATCCGGCGGGTGATCGACACCTCGGAGTATTCGATCGGCAGCGAGTTGTCGGAGTTGTCGATCGTTACCGTCACCTCGGCACGGCCGAGCGGCGGGCGCGACGACGTGCCTGCGAAGATGACGTCTTCCATCTTGCCGCCGCGCAGAGTCTTGGCACCCTGTTCGCCCATCACCCACGTGAGCGCGTCGACCACGTTCGACTTGCCGGACCCGTTCGGGCCGACGACACAGGTGATGCCTGGCTCGAAGCGCAGAGTCGTCGGCGAAGCAAACGACTTGAAGCCCTTCAGGGTCAGACTCTTGAGGTGCACGACGTGCCACACTACCGTCGCGCAGGCTAACGCTCGGTGAACCCCGATAGCGTTTCGCCGACTTCTGACCAATCCGCGATCACTTTGTCGACATGGCCCGGCGTATGGCCACCTTGTAGCAGGTCAAGTAACTTTTCGCAGGCCTCGCGCGGGCCCTGCGCGACCACTTGAACGCGGCCGTCGGGCCTGTTCGAGGCGTATCCGGTCAACCCGAGTTCCAGCGCGCGCGACCGGGTCCACCACCGGAAGCCGACTCCCTGCACGTGGCCGTGCACCCATGCAGTGAGTCGTACCTCAGCTAACTCCTGCATCATCTACCTCAAACGTCACTTTGGTACCGGACTTGAGTGTGCGGCCCACCGTGCAGACCTGATCGATCGCCCGCTCCACGACAGTGAGTACCCGCGCCCGCTCCTCTGCCGACAGCCCCGACAGGTCGAGTTCCATCCGCTCCTCCAGCAGCGGGTAGCGCTCCTGCTCGCGATCGGCCGGGCCCGACACCCGGATCGTGGTCGAGTAATCCGCCCCAAGGCGACGCTGCAAGGGGGCGTCGCTGGCCATGCCGCTGCAGGCCGCCAGCGCGATCTTCATCAGCTCGCCGGGGGTGAACACGCCCTCGACATCCTCGCTGCCGACGAGTACCTCGGCACCGCGCGCGCTGCGTCCGGTGTAGCGGCGGGCGCCGGTGCGCTCAACCCACAGTTCAGTCATGGTTCTTTCCTTCCCCGCGAGTGACCGCAAAATGCCATCCTTCGCGGCGTGTCGACGTACAAACACGGTCGCTCGCGGCGGTTATTCCCGCCGGACCCGCGGGCGTGGTTGGCATTTCGGGCAATAGAACGACGAGCGGTTCATGAACTTCTCCCGCCCCATCACCGCGCCGCACCGCCGGCACGGCTCACCCTCGCGGCCGTAGGCGTCCAGCGAACGTTCGAAATAGCCGGACTCGCCGTTGACATTCACATACAGCGAGTCGAAGGACGTGCCTCCCTGGCCGAGCGCCTCGGTCATCACCTCGGCGGCGGCGTCGAGCACCTCGGCCAGCTTCGACCGGGTCAGCGACGACGCCAGTCGCGCACCGTTGACGCGTGCCCGCCACAGCGCCTCGTCGGCGTAGATGTTGCCGATTCCCGATACGACCGTCTGATCGAGCAGCTGCCGCTTGATCTCGGAATGCTTGCGCCGCAACACCGTGACAACGCCATCGCGATTGAATTCCGGGTCCAGCGGATCGCGGGCCACGTGCGCGACGGGAAAGGGAACATCGGTGCCCTCGACGGTGACGAGGTCGGCCAACATCCATCCCCCGAACGTGCGCTGGTCCACGAAACTCAGCGCGGTGCCATCGTCGAGCAGTGCCGCGATGCGCAAGTGATCCTCGCGCGGCAGGGGTCCGAGCAGCATTTGTCCGCTCATCCCGAGATGGACGACGAGCGCTGAGCCATCATCAAGCGTCAGCCACAGGTACTTCCCGCGTCGCCCCGTTCCGACAATCCGCGAATCGAGCAGGCGCGCCGTCAGGTCGGCGGGCCCAGCCTCGTGACGACGCACAGCGCGTGGATGATGAACCCGCACAGCGGTAATGGTCTTGTCGACGACGTGTGCGTCCAACCCCCGGCGAACGACCTCGACTTCGGGAAGTTCAGGCATCTTCGTCTGCAGCGGACGTCAGCGCGTTCCACGCCGCAGCGGCCGCCTTGAGTTCGGCCTCTTTCTTCGTGCGGCCGACCCCCCTGCCGTACTCATCGTCGGCGATGATCACCATCGCGGTGAATTCCTTGTCGTGGTCCGGCCCGGTTGATGTCACCGTGTACGAGGGCACACCCATGCCGCGGGATGCGGTGAGCTCCTGCAGACTGCTCTTCCAGTCCAGCCCCGCACCCAGCGTTGGCGCGGTGTCCAGCAGCGAAGCGAACAGGCGCAAGATCACCTCCCGCGCCGTGACGATGCCGTGCTCCAAATAGATTGCACCGAGCAGGGATTCGACACCGTCGGCGAGGATACTGGCCTTGCCTGCGCCGCCGGAGTTTTCCTCACCCTTGCCCAGCAGCAGGTAGGCGCCGAGCCCGTCGTCCGACAGTTCACGTCCGACGTCGGCCAGCGCATGGGTGTTGACGATGCTTGCCCGCAGCTTGGCCAAATCACCCTCGGTGCGATCGGGGTGGCGGTGATAGAGCTCCTCGGTGATGGTCAGCCCGAGTACAGCGTCGCCGAGGAACTCCAACCGCTCGTTGGTGGGCAATCCGCCGTTCTCGTACGAGTAACTGCGATGGGTTAGTGAAATGGTGAGCAGTTCGTCGGGCAGGTCGACGCCCAGCGCCTTGAGCAGTGGCGTGCGGTCAGTCACGGGTGTCCTCGTCGAACATGCCCGAGAGCTTGGCCCATCGCGGGTCGATCTTTTCGTGCTGGTGTCCCGGTTCGGCCGTCGCCAACGGAACACCACAGTCGGCGCACAGCCCGATGCAGTCGGGGCCGCACAGCGGGACGAACGGCAACGCCAGGCCGACGGCGTCGATGATCGGCTGCTCCAGGTCGACGGTGTCGTCCACCACGCGGCCTAGCTCGTCGGCCTCGGTGGTCTCATCGGTGGCGCTGTCGGGATAGGCGAACAGTTCGGTGATGTCGATGTCAACGTGCCCGGTGATCGGCGTCAGACAGCGCGCACACTCACCGACCGTCGGGGCGGACACCGTGCCGGTGACCAGAACTCCCTCCGAGACGGCTTCGAACCGCAGATCCAGATCCAGCGGGGCGCCCTCGTCGATCGCGATCAGGTCCAGTCCGATACGCATGGGACTGGGCACGGTTTCGGTGACGGTCATCATCGACCCCGGCCTGCGGCCGAGCCTGGAGATGTTCAGCACGAGCGGCGATCGCGAGGCCCGCCGCGCCCCCGACTTCGCATGCGTCGCCATAGGGATCGATCTTACGGCGGCCGTCCCGGGGGCTAGCGAGCTGCGTAGTCGTGCGTCCCCGCCGCGGTCCGCAGCTGATGGCGGCCGCGGCCAACCGACCTCAGCGTGCCGTTGAGGAAGTCCTCGAACTCGGCCAGCTTGCTGTCGACGTAGATGTCGCATTCGCCGCGCAGTCGGTCGGCCTCGGCGTGCGCCGAGTCGATGAGGCGGGTGGCTTCCAGCGTGGCGGTCTGGACGATCTCGGTCTGGGCGACCAGCCGCTGCTGTTCCTTGATGCCCTCCTGCACGGCCTTCTCGTAGGCGAGGTTGCCGTTCTCGATGAGCCGGTCGGCCTCGTTCTTGGCACGTCCCGTGCTCGCCTCGTACTCGCGCTTTGCGGTGGCGGCCAGACGGGAGGCCTCTTCGCGCGCCTCTGCGACCATGCGCTCGCTGTGCTGGCGGGCCTCGCCGACCATGCGGTCAGCCTGGGACTTCGCGTCGGCGAGCAGTCGGTCGGCCTCGGCGCGGGCGTGGTTGACCAGGGAATCCGCCTCGGCTGTTGCCGACGACACCATGGATCCGGAGTGCTCCTTGGCCTCGCGCAACAACGAGTCGCGGGCGTCCAGCACATCCTGGGCGTCGTCGAGTTCGCCGGGGATCGCGTCCTTGATGTCGTCGATCAACTCCAGGACATCGCCGCGGGGCACGACGCAGCCTGCCGTCATGGGCACACCGCGCGCTTCTTCCACAATCGCGCCCAACTCGTCGAGCGCTTCAAATACTCGGTACACGGCAACACCCTCCAGGCGTAGTTGACAGTTACCAGTGTGCCTGGTGTTACGCCTGTGACTCAGCTACCGAACCGGTGTGTCGCGTCTCGACCGGTTTCACTGCGTCACCGCTCCCAGGCCGCAGGCCCGTCTGCTCTGCTTCGCGCAACATTATGTCAACACGCAGAGTGGGCGCGCGCCCCGAGCCGTGAGCAGCGGCGTGGCTAGCGAAGGGCAGCGGAGATCGCGTCACGCGCGCGGTCGAGCATCGAGGCGAACGGGCCCACGGCGAAGTTGGCCTTGGCCGACTCGACGCCCGCGTGCGGACGAGTGGGGGCGATGGCCTCTGCAGCCAATACGGCCTTCGCCATGCGACCGAGGTCATCGGCGTCGAGTTCACGCTCCAATCGGTTGAACTCCTCGAGTTCTTCGCGCTCGGCATGGTCGAGAACCGACCCGCGGAACAGCGACAACTCGTCGAGGAACTCTTGCGAGCCGATGTCCATCGCTTCGAGCGCGGATAGCACTTCCTTGGAGTCGTGCTCCTCCACGAGACGAGCGTCGACGATGATGTCGCCGCCCTCGACCTCGTGGCGCACCCGCGGATGGACCACCATTTCCTCGGCGGTCTCATGCACCGCCAGCAGTTGCCGCAGTTCGGTGAAGGCCTTGCGGCGCGCGTCATCGGACGACGCCGAGAACACTTCTTCGAACATGTCTTTGATCAAATTGTGCTGGTCCTTCAGGAATCTGACGACGTCATCGGTCGACTGAACGAATGTTTCGACCATGGGGTAACCACACTTTCTTGCGATCGAGTTGGGGCGCTATGGGCTGTGCGCCACCTTGTCGGTTACCCGTGTGAGTCCAGATCAACCCTTGAGCTTGGCCTGCAGCCGCACGTTGACGGCCTCGGGCAACAATGCGGAGACGTCGCCGCCGAGCGACGCGACCTCCTTCGCCAGCGAGGACGATACGAACGAATACGTCGGCGTGGTGGCGACGAAGAACGTGTCGACGCCTGCAATGTGCTTGTTCATCTGCGCCATCTGCAGTTCGTATTCGAAATCCGTCCCGGTGCGCAGACCCTTGACGATCGCGGTCAGCCCGCGGTTCTTGACGAAGTCGACCACCAGACCCGCACCGGACTCCGCCCGCAGATTCGGCAGATGCGTCGTCGATTCCTCGATCATCGCGATGCGCTCGTCGAGGCTGAACATCCCCTTCTTGTTCGGGTTGACCAGTACGGCCACCACGACCTCGTCGAACTGGGCCGCTGCGCGCTCGAAGATGTCGACATGGCCGAGGGTTATCGGGTCGAAGGACCCCGGGCATACGGCGCCGCTCATGGGGAACGACGGTACAGGGCGGTCAAGCCCGCTCGGCGAGTTCCAGCCGGGTGTCGCCGTAGGTGCGCGACGGCCACACCTCCCATCCGTCGGGCCACGTCAGTGCCGGTCCCGACGCCGGGCGTTCGACGACGACCACCGTCCCTGTCGTGGTCCAGCCGCCGTGCGTCAAGGCGGACAGCACTCTTTCCAGATCACCCGCGTCCACCGTGTAGGGCGGATCGGCCAGCACCAGGTCGGCGGGCCGCGCGGCGCCCGAAGCCAGCACTGTTGCGACCGCGCCGCGACGCACCGTCGCACGGCTCACGCCAAGAGCGGCGATGTTCTTGTCGATGATGCTCGCGGCCCGCTGGTCTGATTCGACGAATACCGCCGAGGCGGCTCCGCGGGACAGCGCCTCGAGGCCGAGCGCTCCCGAGCCGGCGTACAGATCGAGAACGGAGCGACCGGAAAGCTCCAGCCGCGCCGCCAGCAGATTGAACAGCGATTCCCGAACCCGGTCGGTGGTGGGGCGGGTTCCAGTGCGCGGCACTGTGATTCGCCGTCCACCCAGGGTGCCGGCGATGATGCGGGTCAGCTGACCACCACGAGCAGATCGCCACCCTCGACCTGTGCGGTGGCCGATACGGCGACGCGGTCGACCTGACCGGCCTTGGGCGCTGTGATCGCCGCTTCCATCTTCATGGCCTCGATCGTCGCGATGGTCTGTCCGGCGTCGACCTTGTCTCCCGCGGTCACGCCGACGGTGACGACGCCCGCGAAGGGCGCGGCGACGTGGTCCGGGTTGGACCGGTCGGCCTTCTCGGCGGCGGGTACATCGGTGGCGATGCTGTTGTCACGCACCACGACCGGACGCAGCTGACCGTTGAAGATGCACATCACGGTGCGCATGCCACGGTCGTCGGGATCAGAGATCGCTTCCAACCCGATCAACAGCTCGACTCCGCGTTCGAGCCTGACCCGATGTTCGTCGCCGTGGCGCAGTCCGTAGAAGAACTGGTTCGCCGACAGGCCAGAGGTGTCTCCGTACAGCTCTCGATGCGCCTCGAATTCCTTTGTCGGACCGGGGAACAGCAGCCGATTCAAGGTGGCTTGTCGAGTTGTGCCGGGTTGGGCCAGCGCCGCCTCGTCCTCGTCGGAGAGCTCCTCGGTGGGCGGCGCCGGCGCCCGTCCGGCAAGTGCCTTGGTGCGCAACGGTTCGGGCCAGCCGCCCGGCGGGTCGCCGAGTTCCCCCCGCAGGAATCCGATCACCGAGTCCGGGATGTCGAACCGCGCTGGGTCCGCCGCGAATTCGTCGGCGCTGATCCCGGCGCCCACCAGTGCCAGCGCCAGATCTCCGACCACTTTGGACGACGGCGTCACCTTCACCAGTCGTCCCAGGATGCGGTCGGCCGCGGCGTAATTCTCTTCGATCTCCTCGAAGCGATCCGCGAAGCCCAGCGCGATGGCCTGCTGGCGCAGGTTCGACAGCTGACCACCCGGGATCTCGTGGTGATACACCCGCCCCGTCGGGGATGGAGGGCCAGATGCTGCAACATCGAAGGGCGCGTACACCTTTCGCAACGCCTCGAAGTACGGTTCGAGATCGCACACCGCCGGCAATGACAACCCGGTGTCGTATTCGGTGTGCGCGGCTGCCGCGACGATCGAGGACAACGCGGGCTGACTCGTCGTTCCCGCCAACGGCGCCGAGGCGCCATCGACGGCATTGGCACCCGCCTGCCATGCCGCCACATACGTGGCCAACTGCCCGCCGGGAGTGTCATGGGTGTGCACGTGCACCGGCAGGTCAAACCGCCCGCGCAGCGCCGACACCAACGCGGTGGCTGCCTGCGGCCGTAGCAACCCGGCCATGTCCTTGATCGCCAGCACATGCGCACCGGCGTCGACGATCTGCTCGGCCAGCTTGAGGTAGTAGTCCAGGGTGTACAGGTTCTCCCCTGGATCGGAAAGATCGCCGGTGTAACTCATCGCGACCTCGGCGATCGACGTGCCGGTCTCTCGGACCGCGTCGATGGCCGGGCGCATCGACTCGACATTGTTGAGCGCGTCGAAGATGCGGTAGATATCAATCCCGGTGCCCGTAGCCTCGGCCACGAACGCCTTGGTGACCGATTCCGGATACGGCGTGTACCCCACGGTGTTTCGGCCGCGCAGCAGCATCTGTAGGCAGATGTTCGGCATCGCCTCACGCAACGCGGCCAGGCGCTCCCACGGGTCTTCCTTCAAGAACCGAAGCGCCACATCGTAAGTCGCGCCACCCCAGCACTCCACCGACAACAGCTGCGGGGTCATCCGCGCGATGTAGGGCGCCACCATAAGCAGGCCGGTCGTTCTCAGCCTGGTCGCCAACAGGGACTGGTGGGCGTCGCGGAACGTGGTGTCGGTGACCCCGACCGCCTTCGATTCGCGCATCCAGCGGGCGAACCCATCGGGGCCCAGTTCGGTCAGCAGCTGTTTGGACCCCGACGGCGGCGGCGACGCCAAATCGACGTCGGGCAGCTTGTCGTGCGGGTACACCGTCGACGGTCGCGGACCGTGCGGTTGATTGACCGTGACGTCTGCCAGGTAGTTGAGGATCTTCGTACCGCGGTCGGCCGGGGTGTGTGCGGTCAGCAGGTAGGGCCGGTCGTCGATGAATGACGTGGTGATGCGTCCCGCGCGGAAATCCGGATCGTTGACGACGGCCAGCAGGAACGGGATGTTCGTCGACACCCCGCGCACCCGGAACTCGGCCAGCGCACGGCGCGACCGAGCGAGCGCCGCCGCGTAGTCGCGACCGCGACAGGTCAGCTTGACCAGCAGAGAGTCGAAGTGCGCCCCGATCTCCGCGCCCAAATGTGTGGCGCCGTCGAGCCGGATCCCCGCACCACCCGGCGACCGATAGCTCGTGATGCGCCCGGTGTCGGGGCGGAACCCGTTGGCGGGATCCTCGGTGGTGATCCGGCACTGCATGGCAAAGCCTCGCGGCGCCGTCAATCCGTCCTGGCTCAGTCCGAGGTCCGCCAGCGTCTCCCCGTCGGCGATACGCAACTGACTCGCGACCAGATCGACGTCGGTGATCTCCTCGGTCACCGTGTGCTCGACCTGGATGCGCGGGTTCATCTCGATGAACACGTAATGCCCACGCTCGTCGAGCAGGAACTCCACCGTGCCGGCATACGTGTAGTCGATAGAACGGGCGAAGGCGACCGCATCAGCACACATCTGGTCCCGCAGATCCACGGGAAGGTTTGGCGCAGGAGCCAATTCGATGACCTTCTGATGGCGACGCTGCATGCTGCAGTCACGCTCGAACAGATGCATCACACTGCCGTGTTTATCGGCGAGGATCTGCACCTCGATATGGCGCGGGTTGAGCACCGCCTGCTCGAGGTAGACCATCGGATCGCCGAACGCCGACTCGGCCTCACGGCTGGCCGCCTCGATCGCCTCACGCAGCGCGGAAGGCTCTGTGACGCGCCGCATTCCGCGTCCGCCGCCACCGGACACCGCCTTGACGAACAGCGGGAACTCCATGGTCTCGGACGCAGCGACCAGTTCGTCCACCGACGACGACGGCGCCGACGAGTTCAGCACCGGCAGACCGGCGTCGCGTGCCGCGGCGATCGCGCGGGCCTTGTTCCCCGTCAACTCGAGGATTTCCGCGCCCGGACCGATGAACGTGATCCCGGCATCCGCACACGCCGCCGCCAATTGCGGGTTCTCCGAGAGGAACCCATACCCGGGATAGACGGCATCAGCGCCCGCCTGCTGCGCGATGCGGATGATCTCGTCGACCGATAGGTATGCGCGTACCGGATGGCCGGTCTCACCGATCTGATACGACTCGTCGGCCTTCAGGCGGTGCTGGGAGTTGCGGTCCTCGTGCGCGTACACCGCGATGGTGGTGATGCCCATCTCGTAGGCCGCCCGGAAAGCACGAATCGCGATCTCGCCGCGATTGGCCACCAGAACTTTGGAAATCACGCGCTACCGCCCCCGTCGGGTGTCTAGAGAAGGGTCGACCAGTAGTCCCAGAAGCGCACCAGGATCAATAGAAGAACCCCGGTGAACCACAGCGCCACCAGGGACCAGCGCCACGTATGGAGCACGCGCACAACGCCGTTGGATGCCGCAGCGCGGGATGCGATCGATGTCGCAACCACGAACAACGGAATCGTCACGGCCCACACCACCATGCAGTACGGGCACAGTGCGCCGATGCTGTACAGGCTCTCCCATGCCAACCAGTGCACGAATACGACGCCGAGGAAGGAGCCGACCGCCAGGCCGGTCCAATACCAGCGCGGCAGATCGACATTGGTGAGCGCCAGCACACCGGTCACCAATACGACGGTGAACCCGACGATGCCGATGAGCGAATTGGGGAACCCGAAGACCGACGCCTGCGGGGTGATCATCACCGAACCGCACGACAGCACGGGATTGATGCTGCAGGACGGCACGTAGTCGGGGTTGATCAAGATCTCGATCTTCTCGACTGTGAGGGTCGCCGCGGCGGCCAATCCGAGGACACCGGCGATCAGCACCCAGATCGCGCTGGGCCTGCCGACTGTGACACCCGTCGACTGCGCCGACGCGGGTTCGCTCGGCTCGACAGTGCTGGGTGTGGCGACGGTCATGGGGCAGGCGCGGGTGCGGGAGGTGGAGGTGCCAGCGGTGTGGGCTCGGCCGCCGGGGGCGGTACGCCGGCGTCGAAGGCCGGCAGCTTGCCGACTGTCTCCTCGATCTTGGCGACCAACGCCTCTGGGGTGGTCGGGCGGTAGTCCTCACCGTTGATGCGAATCGTCGGTGTCGAATTCACGTCGGTGGCCGCGGCGAGTCCCGACACCATGTCGGCGTTCGTCTCTTTGTTGATGCACTCGGGAACTTCGCCCGCAGCGCCGGCCTGACGCGCGATTTCGGCAAGGCGGGCGTTGTCGGGGAACGGTCCGACACCCTCCTGGGGCTGTTGGGCGTACAGCGCGGCGTGGAACCGCCGGAATGCCTCGGTCGAATCACCGGCGACGCAGTACGCGGCGTTGGCCGCCCGCGTCGAGTACCCGTCGCCCTGGCGATCCAGGATCGAAACCATGTAGTAGTCGGCGGCCACCGCTCCCGAATCGATCAGCTTGTTGATGGTGGGTCCGAACTCCTGCTCGAAGTTGCGGCAGGCCGGGCACAGGAAGTCCTCGTAGAGCCCCAGCACGACCTTGGGCTCGTCGGTGCCGTCCTTCTTGATCAACTGAGCCGACGTCGACGTGACCCGGATCGGATCCGCCTGGCCCGCGGTCGGCTTTTCGTCGGCCGACAGCACGATGTACATCACGAGCGCCACGGCGAAGATCACCACGATCGCGGTCAGGCCGATCTGGACCGCCAGGTTGCGCTTGCGGTCGGAAGCCTTCAGGTCGTATTTCGGTTTCGAAGCCACGCGCTAAGAGTACCGGCGGCCTTTCCCAGGTTTCTCACATGCGGGCCAGATGGGCCCGCAGCGCGGAGATCGATTCCGCGACGGCCGTCGCGCTGTCGCCCCCAACCGGGAAGAAATTGACGAAGCCGTGGATCAGCGACCCGAACTCTCGGTAGTCGACCGGCACCCCCGCCGCGCGCAGGGCGGCGGCATATTGCCTGCCTTCGTCGCGGAGCGGGTCGAAGCCGGCCGTCAGCACCAGCGCAGGCGGTAGTCCCGACAGGTCGTCGGCCAGCAGGGGCGATACCCGCGGGTCATCCGCGTCGACATCCGCGCCACCGAGATACTTCTCGGCGCCGAACCTCAGATCGCCCCCGGTGAGGAAGAAGCCTTCGCCGAACAACATTCGCGACCGCGTCTGCGCGTTCCACGCGGTGACCGGGTAGAACAGCAATTGCACCGCCGGGAGCTGAACATCCTGGTCACGGGCCCGCAGCGAGACCAGTGCGGCCAGATTGGCGCCGGCGCTGTCGCCTCCTACCGCCACCCGGCGGGCGTCGGCGCCCAACTCTGCAGCGTGATCGAGCGCCCAGGTGAACGCGGCGAACGCGTCGTCGACGCTTGCCGGCGCCTTGTGCTCCGGCGCCAACCGATAGTCGACCGACAACACATGCACGCCGCCATCCCGGCAGATTTGCCTGCACACGTCGTCATGCGTCTCGAGATCGCCGACCACCATCGCGCCGCCGTGAAAGAAGACCAATAGCGGCGCGTCGTCGTCGCCGTCGACCGGTCGGTAGTGGCGCGCAGGGATCGCGCCTGCCGGACCGGGTATGACAAGGTTCGTCACCGATGCGACGGGGAGGTCCTGCCGGAAGGCGTCTGTCAGCTTTCTCAACAGCGCACGAGCCGTCGGGACGTCGTTGTCCAGGATCAGCCTTCCAAGGCCCACCGCGTTCTGGCCGAAGAGCATGAACTGAAGCGTGGTGTCCAGGGTGTTGCCGTCGATGACGACCGACCGACCACCAAGCAGAAGCCGTTTGACCGAGTGCGGAATATGAGGAAGCGCGCGCAACGTAGTGCCGCCGATCTTGGCCAAGCGGGCTTTCCGACCGGTCGGCGTTCGGGCAGCCTGGACTGGCAGACTCGAAGTCATGGCCTCTCCTTCGATCACGCTGAATGACGGTAATCCAATCCCGCAGGTCGGACTCGGAGTTTTCCAGACACCCCCCGATGACACCGAACGCGCGGTGACCACGGCCTTCGAGGCAGGTTACCGGCACGTCGACACGGCAGCGGCGTACCGGAACGAACGCGGTGTCGGGCAGGCGATCGCGAAGTCCGGTTTGCCCCGCGAGGACGTCTACATCACCACCAAGCTGTGGAACTCAGACCAGGGCTACGACTCCACGCTCAAGGCATTCGACCGCAGCATGGACAAATTGGGTATTCCCTACCTCGATCTGTATTTGATCCATTGGCCGTTGCCCGCCAGGAACACCTTCGTCGACACGTTCAAGGCGTTCTCCCGGTTGCGCGACGAAGGACGCATCAAATCGATCGGCGTCAGCAATTTCGAGCCGGAGCATCTGCGAATCCTGGTCGACGCCACCGGCATCGTCCCCGCCGTCAACCAGGTGGAACTGCACCCGCTGTTTCCGCAGGAGGAGTTGCGTCAGGTGCACGCCCAACTGGGCGTCGCCACCGAGGCGTGGGCCCCGTAGGGCCAAGGCGCACTGCTCGACAATCCGAAGGTGACCGAGGTTGCTGAACGGCACGGGAAAACGCCGGCGCAGGTACTGATTAGGTGGCATATCCAACTCGGCAATATAGTCATCCCGAAATCGGTGACCCCCGAGCGAATAGTGAGTAATTTCGACGTGTTCGATCTTGAACTGAGCGAGGAGGACATGGCGTCCATTTCCTCGTTGGGCGATGGAACACGGTTGGGTCCCGATCCAAGGACCTTCGACTTCACAGGTTAGGTGACATGACACCCTCGGCCGCTGCGATCCCCACCGTCACGCTCAACGACGGGAACACCCTTCCGGTGATCGGTCTCGGCGTCGGCGAGCTGTCGGAAGCCGAGACCGAGCAGTCGGTGACCGCCGCGCTCGAGGCGGGATATCGGCTGATCGACACCGCATCGGCCTACGGGAACGAAGCCGCGGTGGGTCGCGCGATCGCTTCGTCGGGAATTCCCCGCGAGGAGGTGTTCGTCACCACCAAGCTGGCGACCAAGGACCAGGGCTTCCAGGCATCGCAGGACGCTTTGAAGGTCAGTCTGGAACGGCTCGGCCTCGAATACGTCGACCTCTACCTCATCCACTGGCCGGCCGGAAACCCCGGCAAGTACGTCGACAGCTGGGGTGGCCTGATGAAGCGGAAGGAAGTGGGCGACACCAGGTCGATCGGTTTGGCGAATTTCCACGCCGAGGACCTCTCCAACGTCATCGACCTGTCGTTCTTCACACCCGCGGTGAACCAGATCGAGTTGCATCCACTGCTGAACCAGGCTGAATTGCGCGCGACCAACGCCGAACACGGCATCGTCACCGAGGCCTACGGCCCCTTGGGCGTCGGAAACCTCTTGGACAACCCGACGATCGGATCCGTCGCGCAGGCGAACGGTAAGACGCCGGCGCAGGTGCTCATTCGGTGGAGCATCCAGCTCGGCAACATCGTCATCCCGCGCTCATCGTCACCGGAGCGGATCAAGTCGAACATCGAGGTCTTCGACTTCGAGCTCAGCGACGACGACATGGCCGCCCTCAACGGGCTGAACGACGGTACGCGTTTCCGTCCGGACCCCGAAACCTACACCGGCAGCTAGCCTTCGTCAGAGCTGGGCGCGTCGTGCTCAACGCCGCCAGAACAGGTGGTGGGTCACACCGCTCGGGCTCGGCACGACCTCATGCTGGTATCGCTCGTCCAGCTCGTCGGGCGACTCCCACAGACGCGATCCGCGGCCGATCTCGATTTCTGAGACGGCGACGTGCAGCGTGTCCACGAGGTCGGCGTCCAGAAACTCTCGAATGACCTTCGCGCCGCCACCGAGGCGGACATCTTTGCCTTGCGCGGCTTCTCGCGCTTGCTCGAGCACGGCGGCCGGCTCGTCGTTGACGAAGTAGAAGGTGGTGTCGGACAACGTGAACGAGGGGCGGTCGTGGTGAGTCATCACGAATACCGGAGTATGAAACGGCGGCTCGTCACCCCACCACCCAAGCCATTCGTGATCGGTCCACGGGCCTCGCTGTGGGCCGAACTTGTTGCGTCCCATGATCTCGGCGCCGACGTTGTGCGCGAAATCTCGCGTGAAATAGTCGTCGAGCCCGCGACTGCCGCCGGGGTCAGTCCGGTTGGGCCAGCTCGCCGTGGCGCCCGCCCAGGAAAACATGTCGGCAGGGTCGACATGGCCGAACGGACGCTCGAGGCTCAGGTTGTCCCCCGCCGCGAAACCATCCCGCGAGACGTTGAAATTCTGGACTCTGAGCAGTTGAACCACGGTTCCCTCCGAATGTTCGATCGACGCAGATTAGACCTTGCGCGCCCAAGAAACTCATCGTCGTTGAATCCCGACGCGGCGCGGTGGGAACCGTCAGCCGACCGGACAGGTTGACGCTGCGCCCCGCAATGCCACCGCCGATGGAGCATCAACCGGCAGCGCGTAGCCACGCAGCACGGCGATGAACTGCATGGCGTACTGGCAATGGAACGCCGCATTGGGCGGCATCCAGGTCGCCGGCTCCTGGTCGCCCTTGTCCTGATTCGCCCCTCCGGCGACGGCGATCAGATTGGCAGGATCGTTGGCGAATCGCAGCCGCTGATCGTCGGTCCAGAAGCGGGCACCCAGATCCCACGCCAACGCCAGCGGCACGATGTGGTCGATCTGCACTGCGGCGCCGGTCTGCTCACCGCGGGTGAACGCGATGTCCGCGTTGGTGTAGGGATCGTGCAGCAGTCCGGTCGCCACAGCGGTGGGACATCGCTTGATCGATACGTAGGCCTTGTCGACGAGGTCCCGGTCGAGGATGTCGTTGCGGGTGTCGCAGCCGTTGTAGCCGCCGGGTGCGGGGTTCTGGTCGGTCCAGCTGTCGCCGAACGCATCCCGGCGATAGTCATACCCGCGGATGCGCACCGGTATCTGGGCGATGCCCGCGAGCACGTCGACTCCCGGCGCGACGGTAGGGATGTCGGCACCAGCGATGAACTGCGACCGGTCGATCGACGAGTTGGTGACCTGAACGGCGACGAACACCGCGATGGAGACGGCCGCAACGAGCCACAGCAGGCGCTTGCGGTTCACGCCTTTTCCAAGTACTCGATGCGGTCGGTGTCGGAGAAGGGCGCGGCCAGTGCCGCCATCCCGGGGTCGCCCGGATTCCTCGAGTAGTGCGCATCGCAGAAGTCGCGCGCGGTCAGAATCAGATCGAGATGCTCGAAGAGCGACAGGAAGCGCAGCGTGATCGGGCGCCCGGATTGGCTGTAACCCAACACATCCCCCTCGCGCCGCTCCACGAGATCGAGATCGGCGAGCTTGAAACCGTCAAGCGTCGAGGCGACCGCTCGCAGGCGCTCCCCCGCCTTCGAGCTCTCCGGCAATTTGGTGACGAGCAGACACAGGCTCGGATGTTGGCCTCGGCCGATGCGGCCGCGCAGCTGGTGCAGCTGGCTGATACCGAACCGGTCGCCGTCCATTACCAACATCACCGTCGCGTTGGGGACATCGACACCGACTTCGATCACCGTGGTGCAGATCAGGACGTCGATGTCACCCGCGCGGAACGCGCCCATCACCGCGTCCTTTTCATCGGCTGACAACCGACCGTGCATGAGTCCCAACCGCAGGCCCGAAAGAGGACCGCTACGCAGCCGCTCGAACAATTCCACGACCGTCGTCGCGGGTGGACCCGCGTCCTTGACCTGGTTGCTTCCCTTACCTTTTCCCTTCGCCTGGGTCTTGTCGTCTTCGTCGATGCGCGACGCGACGACGTAGGCCTGCCTGCCGGCACCGACCTCCTCGATGATCCGTTGCCAGGCACGGTCGAGCCAGCCCGGATGCTCCTTGAGGAAGATCGTGTTGGTACTGATCGGTTGACGACCACGCGGCAGTTCACGAAGTATCGACGTCTCGAGGTCGCCGTAGTGGGTCAGCGCGACCGTGCGCGGTATCGGCGTCGCGGTCATCACAAGCAGGTGGGGCGTAACGCCTTCGGGCGCCTTGGCGCGCAGCCGGTCTCGCTGTTCGACTCCGAACCGGTGCTGCTCGTCGACAACGACCATCCCGAGGCGATGAAACTCGACGGTGTCCTGCAGCAGCGCGTGCGTCCCGATGACGATGCCCGCTTCGCCGGAGGCGACTTCGTCGCGCACTTGCTTTTTCTGCTGCGGCGACATCGATCCCGTCAGCAGCGCGATCCGCGTCGCCTTCTCGGCGCCACCGAGTTGACCGGCCATCGCCAGCGGCCCGAGGACATCGCGAATCGAGCGGGCATGCTGGGCGGCAAGGACTTCCGTGGGAGCCAACAGCGCGCATTGATATCCGGCGTCGACCATTTGCAGCATCGCCAGCACCGACACGATGGTCTTGCCGGATCCGACCTCGCCCTGCAGCATTCGGTTCATCGGTCGGCTCGTCGCCAGTTCGGCAGTCAGCACCTCCAGCACTTCCTTCTGACCTTCGGTCAGTTCGAACGGCATCTGATTGCGCATCGCCGCGACCAGACCGTCGTCCGTTGTGGCCGCGACGGGTCCAGCCTCACTCAGCTCGCCGAAGCGCCGCTGTGCCAGCGCCCATTGCAGTCCTAACGCCTCGTCATAGGTGAGACGCTCGATCGCGGCATCGCGTTCCACGACCTTTTCCGCCGTGTGGATCGCGCGCAGTGCCTCGTCCTCGCCGATCAGATTGTGTTCACGCAGAAACGATTCCGGCAGCGGCTCGTCGATGGGATCGAGAACATCAAGCACCTGGCGCACACACGCGTAGATGTCCCAGCTCTGCACCTTGCTGTCGGCGGGGTAGATCGGGAAGAACTCCCGCTCAAAGGCCTTGAACAAATCGTCATCGGTTGCGCCCGACGCCGAAGCGATGGTCGTGAGCGATTTTGTGCCGATCTGCTTACCCGCCGGTGCGTTCAATACAAGAAACGCGGGGTGGGTCAATTGAAGCGTGCGCCGGAAGTAGCCGACTTCCCCGGAGAGCATCAACCGAGTGCCCTTTTTCAGCTTCTCGATCATCCAGTCTGCATTGAAAAAGGTAGCCGTCACCTCTGGCTTGCGGTCCCCCAACGTCACGCGAAGCCACTTGCGCGACCGGTATTTCTTCGTCTTTTTGTCGAACTGAGGCTTCATTTCGCCGACATGGGTATCGGAAATCTCGTCGACGAACGTGACGTGCTCGCCCTCTTCGAGTTCTTCGCCTTCTTGGAGCACAGTCAATCCGTCGCTGTACTTGCGCGGGTAGTGCCGCAGCAGGTCATTGACGGTGACGATGCCGAAGTGCTCCTCCAGCAGATCGGCGGACTTCTTACCGATGACGAAGTCGAGCCGGTCGGTCAGCTTGGCCACGGTTACTCGACGCCGATCAGCAGAGCGTCGCCGCGATGGCCCGTGTGGTATGTGACGATCTCGGCGGCCAGGTGTTCGCGGTGGACGTGCTCCGCCAACGCCTCTCCGACCGCTGCATCGACACCCGCACCGGTGAGCACGGTGACGAGTTCACCACCGGCGGCGAGCAGCAGATCGATCAGTCCGGCGCCTGCCGTCGCGACGTCCTTGCCCACGATCAGCACCTCGTCGGCGGCAATGCCCAGGCCGTCGCCGGGCTCGCAGGCGCCTGCCCACGTGAGCGCCTCCTCGGTGGCAACACGTACTGATCCGTGCCTGGCGCCCGCGGCGGCCCGCGCCATCGTGTAGCCGTCGTCGACGGCTTGCCGATCGGCGTCGTGCATGGCCAGGGCGGCGAGCCCCTGCACCATCGACGCCGTCGGCACCGGCACCACGTCGATACCCCACCCGCTGGCGGCGGTGCATCCTGCCACCAGTTCCTCGGCGGCGACGTATCCGTTCGGCAACACCATGATCTGCGCCGCACCTGTGTTGACCAGGGCATGAAGCAGGTGTTTGGCGCTGACGGGACCGCCGGCCTGGAGTTGCAACACGTGCGCGCCCTCGCCCGCGAACAGTTTCTCGGCGCCGGCACCGTCGACCACGGCGAGCACGGCCCGCTCCCTGGCCCATCCGCCGGACGGCCGCGCCCCCACCGCACCGGTGAGCGATGTGATCTGGATACGGCTCAGCGTGCCCAGCGACAGCCCCGCTTCAACCGCGGCACCGGCATCATCGGCGTGCACATGCACGGAGTACTGGCCCGCGTCGGCCGTCGTCGCGATCGCCACCGACTCGCCGACCCGGTCGAGGCTGCAGCGAAGGGTCTCCACCCCGGCTGCGTCGCATCCGCTGAGCAGGTACATCACCTCGAACTGGGGCGACGTGCCCGTCGCGGCAGCGACGACGGAGGCCTGCGGCGGAGACGGCACGTACTCCTCGCGATGCCGGACGTGCCCGGTCAGGGTGGCGCTCATCGCATCCAGCAGTACCAGCAGGCCCCGCCCGCCGGCGTCCACCACGCCGGCCTCGGCCAGCACGTCGAGTTGGCTTGTGGTCTTGTCCAGTGCGACGGCCGCGGCGTCGGCCGCCGCCGCGACCGCCGCGGCGATCCCGGAATTGGCGGCCCCCGCGTCCTCGGCGGCACCCGCCGCATCGTGAAGCACCGAGACGATCGTGCCGGGAACCGCTTCACCCATCGAGCTGACGACCAGGGCTACCGAATGCCGCAGTGCCGCCCCGAACAGCGCCCCGCCGACGTCGGCGAGCACGCCGCCGCGATCGGCGGCCGCAGAGGCGGTGACATCGGCGAGCCCGCGCAAGATCTGGGACAGGATGACGCCGGAGTTACCGCGTGCTCCCTGCAGTGCGCCACGCGCGAGCGCGGCGGCGATATCCACCACGTTGTCGGACGCCGCCAGCGCGTCGGCCTGCGCCCACGCGCCACGCATGGTGAACAGCATGTTCGTGCCGGTATCGGCGTCGGCGACGGGGAACACGTTGAGCCGGTTGATCTCGTCGGTATGGGTGATGAGGTCGCCGACGGCGGTGTACGCCCAATCCCTCAATGCGGAGGCGTCGAGCCGCCGATCCGACATGCCCCACCTCCCGCCGCTATGTCGATACGCCGCTGACTCGAGGCGCCGCCGTCGGCGCTAGCCTAGCCATTCGGCCTGACACTGCCTTGGTGAACGTCCGCGCTTGTGGAGACCATTTTGGTGATCCTTGGCGTGGCCGGTATCCTGGTCAGGTTGTCGGGTCGACCCGCCGCCGGTAGCGGCGGAAACCCAGGCCCCCAAGTACTGATTCGAGGAGTTCTACATATGGCTGCCGTGTGCGATATCTGCGGGAAGGGCCCCGGCTTCGGTAAGTCGGTGTCGCACTCCCATCGCCGGACCAGCCGTCGGTGGGATCCGAATATCCAGACCGTGCGCGCCGTAACCCACCCCGGTGGCAACAAGAAGCGCGTCAACGTGTGCACGTCGTGCATCAAGGCCGGGAAGGTCTCGCGCGGCTGACGCGCTGACGGCTTGATCGCCGCGCGCGCTCGAGCTGCCGACGACCAATCCCGGCATCGGGTAGGAGCGACTAGGGAAGGCGCCAGTCAATCGGGTCGGCGCCCATCTTTTCGAGTAGTTCATTCGCACGGCTGAACGGTCGCGAGCCGAAGAAACCCCGCGACGCCGACAGCGGCGACGGGTGCGGCGACTCGATCGCCACGCAATCGGCGCCCAGCATCGGCTTCAACGTGGATGCGTCGCGGCCCCACAACACCGCGACCAAGGGCTGCCGCCGTGCGACCAGGGCCCGGATCGCGCACTCGGTCACCGCTTCCCAACCCTTGCCCCGATGCGACGCCGGTGTCCCCGGCCGGACGGTGAGCACCCTGTTCAGCAGCATCACGCCACGCTCGGCCCATGGCGTCAGATCACCCGTCGTGGGTGCCGGATAGCCCAGATCGTCGACGTACTCGGTGAAGATGTTGGCCAGGCTGCGCGGCAACGGCCGCACCTCGGGTGCCACCGAGAAACTCAGTCCGACGGCGTGGCCCGGCGTCGGATACGGATCCTGGCCGACGATGAGAACCCGCACTTGTTCGAACGGGAAGGTGAAGGCACGCAACACATTCTGACCAGCGGGCAGATATCGTTGGCCCGCTGCGATCTCCGCGCGCAGGAACTCCCCCATCTGGGCGACCTGTGCCCGCGCGGGTTCGAGCGCACTCGCCCATCCTTCTTCGACGATTTCATTCAGCGGTCGTGCGGTCACGATGGGTCAACTTAGCGTGCCCGAACGATTGGAGTCGATCAGAACGACTGCCAGCCCGCTTGCCCGTGCCACGGCTGCCCGTCCAGCAGGACCCTCGCCGGACCATCGAGCACCCGTCCGATCACCCGCCAGCCGGGCGGCGGTGGTCCCGGAAACGTCGCGACCAGCGAATGGTCCTCGCCGCCGCCGAGCACCCAGTCCGACGGATCGACGCCCAGCGCGGCGCCCGCTGCGGCGAGCGGATCGCGGTCCGCGCTCAGCAAATCCGACGACAGATCGATGCCGACGTCGGACGCCCGCGCGATGTGTCCGAGATCGGCCATCAGACCGTCTGATACGTCGGTCAGCGACGTCGCACCGGCTTCCGCGGCGACGCGACCCTGGCCGTACGGCGGCTCCGGTACCAAGTGGCGGCGGCGCAACGCCTCGAAACCGTCAATACCGTTGAGCAACAACGCATATCCGGCGGCAGACCACCCGCTGTCGCCGACGACCGCGATGGTGTCACCGGCTCGTGCACCGTCGAGCCGAACCGCGTCGCGGCCGCCCAGATCGCCAAGTGCCGTCACCGAGATCACCCACTGCGGCGCCGTCACCAGATCGCCACCCACGATGCCGGCGCCGAGGAGCCGCGCCTCGTGCCACAGGCCGTCGGCCAACTCCACCGCTTGTGCTGCGGCTGTTCGGCCCGGCGCCCCGAACGCGACGACGAACGCGGTGGGCGTCGCACCCATCGCCTCGATATCGGCGGCGTTCTGCGCGATCGCCTTGCGCCCGACATCGTGCGGCGTCGACCAGTCCAGCCGAAAATGGCTCCCCTCGACGAGCATGTCCGTCGACACGACCGTCGCCCCGCCGCCGGCCCACACAACCGCCGCGTCGTCACCGGGCCCCAGCGCCACCGAGTCCGGTTGCTCGCGGCCCGCGACAAGCCGGTCGATGACAGCGAACTCACCCACCCCGGCCAGCGTTTCAGGGGGCTCGTCGCTCATCATGTCGCCTCCCCTGAGCTGCGGTACGTTTGTTCCCTGCGGCGTGGAGTCTATGCAGCAAGAGGGAGGACAGCCCGGTGGTCGAGGCGTTCATGCTGATTCAGACCGAGGTGGGCCGCGCTGAAGTCGTCGCCAAACAGCTCTGCGCCCTGTCCGGTGTGGTGTCGGCCGAATACGTCACGGGTCCGTACGACGTGGTGGTCCGCATCGGCGCGCAGAGTGACGACGAACTGCAGGCCAGCGTGGTTCCCAGCGTTCAGCAGGTGCCCGGCATCACCCGCACCCTGACCTGCCCGATCGCCGACGGGGCGCGCCCATAGAGTTTGGGCCGTGGACGACACCGAAACCCGCGACGGCCCGCCAAGGGGCCTGATGATCGCGGCGATCGCCGTGGCCGTCGCCGCCATCGGCTCGATCCTGGTCTTCGCGGCGCTTCGACAGACCCCCACGACTGAAAAGCCCGTCGCGATCGTCGCGGTGCCGGCACCGTACGCCGACAGCGCGGACTGTCGGGCGTTGGTCGACGCACTGCCCGAACGCCTCGGCGACTATCGGCGCGCCGCAGCTGCCGACCCGGCGCCACCGGCCGCCGCGGCGTGGCGTGCGGGTCCCGACGGCGAGGCCGTGATCCTGCGGTGTGGTGTGGACCGGCCCGCGGAGTTCGTCCTCGGCAGCCCCCTGCAGGTGGTCGACAAGGTGTCGTGGTTCCGGGTGGGCGAAGCAGAGGCGGGCGAAGACCCAGGCGCCGACCAAGGGCGCAGCACGTGGTTCGCCGTGGATCGTACGGTGTACGTCGCCCTGACGCTGCCCGCGGGCTCGGGTCCCACGCCAATCCAGGAGATCTCCCGGGTCATCGCGAAGTCGTTGCCCGCCAAGGCGGTTGACCCTGCACCAGTGGGTTAGCGCAGACCAGTGCCGCGCTTGCGTGCTGTTTCGACCATGGTGGCCAACAGCGTCGGGTAGTCGACACCGCTGGCCGCCCACATCCTCGGAAACATCGAGATGGTGGTGAATCCCGGCATCGTGTTGATTTCGTTGATGATCGGGCCGTCGTCGGTCAGGAAGAAATCGACACGGGCCAGACCCTGGCAGTCGATGGCATGGAACGCGCGAATCGCCAACTGTCGCACCTCATCTGCAATGCTGTCGTCGACCTTGGCGGGGACGTCGAGCTCCGCGGCGTCTTCGAGGTACTTCGTCGCGAAGTCGTAGAACGAGTCTTCCCGGCCGCGGACACCCGCCACCCGGATCTCACCCACAGTGCTGGCTTCTACGCGGCCGTCGGGGAATTCCAGTACGCCGCACTCCAATTCACGTCCGAAGACTGCCGCCTCGACGATCACTTTGGGGTCGTGGCGCCGGGCCAGCTCGATCGCCGCGGGCAGCTGATCCCACGCCGTCACCCGGCTCACGCCGATCGACGATCCACCGCGCGCGGGCTTGACGAACACGGGCAGTCCGAGCCGTTCGCGTTGCTCCAGGTCCAGCAGCTCCTGCCGTGACCGGAGCACGACCTGGTCGCCGATCGGCAGGCCCTCCGCTGCCAACAGCTTCTTGGTGAACTCCTTGTCCATCCCGGACGCGCTGGCGAGCACGCCCGCGCCGACGTAGGGCACTCCGGCCAGCTCAAGCAGCCCCTGGATCGTGCCGTCCTCGCCGTACGGGCCGTGCAGCACCGGGAAGACCACGTCGACGGCCTCCAGCACCTCGGGAGCACCGCGGCCGACCGACAGCAGTTCACCACGTCGTCCCGGGTCGGCGGCGAGGGCCAGTTCCTTACCCGATTCGCCGGTGACCTGCGGCAACCGGCCGTCGGCGATGGCCAGGGCGTCGGGCTCCGCGTCGGTGAGCATCCACGCGCCCTCAGGGGTGATGCCGACGGCGACCACGTCGAAGCGTTCCGGATCGAGGTTGCGCAGGATGCTGCCTGCGGAAACGCAGGAGATCGCATGCTCAGAGCTGCGGCCGCCGTAGACGACGGCGACGCGAACACGCCGGGCCGCGCTCAAGCCCGATGTCGCCGCAGGCGTGGCTCCGTGCTCATCGCTGGCAGTCACAACCTAGAGAGGCTACCGTCCAGCCCCACTGCGGGTCGCCTTCAATATCCTGACCTGCGATTTCAGGATAACGCCTGTTCGAAATCGCTGATCAGGTCGTCGGTGTCCTCGATGCCCAGCGAGATCCGGGCGAATCCGTCGGCGACGGGATCGCTCCAGCGCGCGCGGCGGTCCAGCGAGGTGTGGATGCCGCCGAAGCTCGTCGAGGAGATCAGCAGCGCGCTGCGTTCCACGAGGGTGTGCACGGCTTGCGCGCTGTCCAGTTCGATTGCGACGAGCCCGCCGAACCGCTTCATCTGCAGGGCCGCGATCTGGTGTGACGGATCGTCGGGCAACCCGGGATAGCGGACCGAGCGCACCGCAGGATGAGTGCGCAACATCACCGCGAGCGCTTGCGCGTTGTGGCACTGCCGTTCGAACCGCAGGCCGGCGCTGCCCAGACTGCGCAGCACCAGCCACGCCTCGAACGGACCGAGGATTGGACCGGCAAGCAGACGCTCCCGTTCCACGGCGGCCATCAACTCGGGATGGCTGCCTGCGACATATCCCGCGATCAGATCGCTGTGTCCCGACAGCGATTTCGTCGCGCTGGCGACGACGAGGTCGGCGCCAAGGGACAGCGGCTGCTGGCCCAGTGGCGTCGCGGTGGTGTTGTCGACCACGAGCGTCGACCCCCGGCGCCGGCAGTCCATCGCCAACCGGTGCAAGTCGACGACATCGAGCCCGGGATTGGCCGGTGTCTCCGCGAGCACCACGTCCGCATCGGCTGCCGCGGCACACATCTCAGCGCATGCCACCTCTACCACCGTGACCCCAAGTGGCACAAGGTATTCCCTGGCATAGCTGCGAACCTGGTTGTAGCCGTCGGCAGGCACCACGAGTTTGGTGCCGGGCTTGGCCAGCACCCGCAACACTGCGGTGATGGCGGCCATCCCGGAACCGAACGTCAACGCGGTGGCGGCTCCTTCGAGTTCGGCGAGCGCCGACTCCAGTTGTCGCCACGTGGGATTCGAATACCGCCCGTACTTGTCAGACGGCTCCGCCTCGTCCGGGGAGAGATGAAACGTCGACGCGAGCACGGGAGGCGATACCACTGGGCTACCCGAAACCGGTTCCGAGCCAACTGCTTTGACGCTGCGAGTCGAATCGCCGTATAAACCGTCCACGTCCTACTCCGGTTTCGTACTGCGCCCGAGCAGCAGTGCCACCGCCTCATAAACCGATGCGCCTTTGTGGCAGACCCGATTCACGGCATCGGTGAGCGGCATCTCGACGTCGTAGCTGGCCGCAAGTGCGAGTATCGACTGGCACGACGTCACACCCTCGGCGACGTGGCCATCCGCGGCGCGCGTCGCAGACTCCATGGTGCCGCCTTTACCCAGCCGTTCGCCGAACGAGCGGTTGCGGGAGCGCCGTGACGTGCAGGTGGCGACGAGATCGCCGACGCCTGCCAGGCCGGCCAGCGTTGCCGGCTTGGCGCCCAACGCGATTCCGAGTCGCATGATCTCGGCGAGCCCGCGAGTGATGATCGCTGCTGCCGTGTTCTCCCCCAGCCCGACTCCGGCAGCCATGCCGGACGCCAGCGCGATGACGTTCTTGCACGCGCCGCCGACCTCGGCGCCGATGACATCGGCGTTGGTGTACGGACGGAAGTAGCCGGTGGAGAACGCACGCTGCAGCGTCACGGCCCGTCCGGAGTCGCTGCACGCGACGACGGTGGCCGCCGGCTGCTCATCGGCGATTTCACTGGCGAGGTTCGGCCCGGAGATCACCGCGACGCGCGACGGGTCCGCCCCGGTGACCTGAATGATCACCTGGCTCATCCGCATCAGCGTGTCGAGCTCGATGCCTTTGGCCAGGCTTACCAGCGTGGCGTCGCCACCGATCAGCGGAGCCCACTGCACGAGGTTGGCCCGCAACGACTGAGCGGGCACGGCAAGTAACACCGTGCACGCCCCGGTGAGCGCTTCAGCAGGATCACTGGTCGCGCGGATTGTCTCCGGCAGCTCCGCGTCATCGAGATAGAACGGGTTGCGATGGGTGCTGTTGATCTCGTCGGCCAACTCGGGCCGACGGGCCCACAACCGCACCTCATTGCCGGCGTCCGCCAGGACCTTGGCGAGTGCCGTTCCCCAAGCTCCGGCCCCCAGCACTGCCGCGTCGACCACGCCTTCACCCTAGCGCGGCACGGTCTGCTGGCAGGATGGCGCTCATGGGCGGGTCATCGGAAGCCGATATCGGGCTGGTGATCGCGGTCAAACGCCTGGCCGCCGCCAAGACGCGGCTGGCGCCGGTCTTCTCCGCGACCACCCGCGAAGCCGTCGTGCTGGCAATGCTGATCGACACCATCACCGCTGCCGCGGCCGTACCGGCGGTGCAGTCCATCACCGTGGTGACACCCGACGACGTCGCCGGCGACGCCGCCAGGCAGCTCGGTGCACGAGTGCTCCCCGATCCGACGCCGCAGGGCCATCGGAATCCGCTGAACAACGCCATCGCCGCGGCGGAGGAAACGGTGCGGCCCGAGACGTCGAACATCGTTGTGCTGCAGGGAGATCTGCCCGCTCTGCAACCGCAGGAGCTGGGCGACGCGATCGCGGCCGGCCGCGCCTACCCCCGCAGCTTCGTCGGCGACCGCCACGGTACGGGCACCTCGGCGTTGATCGCCCTCGGCGTCGCGCTGGATCCGCGGTTCGGCCAGGACTCAGCCGAGCGCCATCGCCATTCGGGCGCCATCGAGCTGACCGGCGCCTGGCCCGGGCTGCGCTGTGACATCGACACACCGGACGACCTGTTGGTGGCGCGTCGCCTCGGTATCGGCCCGACAACTTCGCAGGCCATCGCCGGTGTCAGGTAACAGTTCTTCATCGCGGTGGCCGCGTGACTACTCAATAGGGAATCATTTGAGAGATGACGGAAGCCGATACCGAGATCCTCGAGACCGACACCGGATCGACGACCGGAACCGCGCAGCCGGCGACGTCAACTCGTCCCGGGTCACCGCAGTCGGGAGATTCTGCGCCTGAAGCACCACCGGCTGCGACATCGCAAGCGGTTGACAACGCGCTGCCGGAAGACCGCTACCTCAACCGCGAACTGAGCTGGCTCGACTTCAATGCGCGCGTGCTTGCGCTCGCCGCCGACCCGTCGCTGCCTCTCCTCGAGCGGGCGAAGTTCCTCGCGATCTTCGCCTCGAACCTCGACGAGTTCTACATGGTTCGAGTGGCGGGACTGAAACGACGCGACGAGATGGGGTTGTCGGTGCGGTCGGCCGATGGCCTGTCACCGCGTGAACAACTACGCCGGATCAACGAGCGCACTCAGCAGATCTCCAACAGGCACGCCCATGTGTTCCTCGACGCGGTGCGGCCCGCGCTCGCCGACGAGGGCATCGTGATTGTCACGTGGGCCGAAGTGGATGAGGGCGAGCGCTCCCGGCTGTCGACGTATTTCCACGAGCAGGTGTTCCCGGTCCTGACGCCGCTGGCCGTCGATCCGGCGCATCCGTTCCCGTTCGTGAGCGGGCTGAGCCTGAACCTCGCCGTCACCGTGCGGCAACCCGAGGACGGCGGACAGCACTTCGCTCGAATCAAGGTGCCCGACAACGTGGATCGCTTCGTCGAGTTGGCGCGCCGCGAAGGTTCCTCCGATGTCGTGCGCTTCCTTCCGATGGAGGAACTGATCGCCGCGTTCCTGCCGGTGCTGTTCCCGGGTCTGGAGATCGTCGAGCATCATGCTTTCCGCATCACCCGCAACGCAGACTTCGAGGTCGAAGAGGACCGTGACGAAGATCTGTTGCAGGCGCTGGAGCGAGAACTGGCGCGTCGGCGCTTCGGTTCCCCGGTACGCCTTGAAGTATCCGACGACATGACTGAGAGCATGCTCGAACTGCTCTTGCGCGAACTCGACGTCGACACCGGTGATGTCATCGAGGTACCGGGGCTTCTCGACCTGTCGTCGCTGTGGCAGATCTATGACCAGGACCGCCCCGCGCTGAAAGACCGTCCCTTCGTGCCCGCGACGCCGCCCGCATTCGGTGAGCGGGAAACGCCGAAGAGCATCTTCTCGACGCTGCGTGACGGTGACGTGCTGGTGCACCACCCCTACGATTCGTTTTCCACTTCGGTGCAGCGGTTCATCGAGCAGGCCGCCGCCGATCCGAACGTGCTGGCCATCAAGCAGACGCTGTACCGGACATCGGGTGATTCACCCATCGTCAACGCGCTGATCGACGCCGCCGCGGCAGGCAAACAGGTTGTCGCGCTGGTTGAGATCAAAGCGCGCTTCGACGAACAGGCCAACATCAAATGGGCCCGCGCCCTTGAACGTGCGGGCGTGCATGTGGTTTACGGCTTGGTCGGGTTGAAGACGCACTGCAAGACCTGCCTCGTCGTGCGTCGCGAGGGATCCACGATCCGGCGCTACTGCCATATCGGCACCGGCAACTACAACAGCAAGACCGCACGCCTTTATGAAGACGTCGGCCTGTTGACGGCTGCGCCGGACATCGGCGCCGACCTCACAGATCTGTTCAACTCGCTGACCGGGTACTCACGCAAAGAGTCGTATCGCAATCTGTTGGTCGCGCCCTACGGTGTCCGCAAGGGAATCATCGAGCGGATCGAACGGGAGATCGCCGCCAAGCAATCGGGAGCGGATGCGGGCATTCGGTTGAAGGCCAACGCGCTGGTCGACGAGCAGGTGATCGATTCGCTCTATCGGGCATCGCAGGCAGGGGTCCGCGTCGAGGTGGTGGTCCGCGGCATCTGCGCACTGCGTCCCGGCGTCGCCGGATTCTCCGAAAACATCACGGTGCGCTCGATTCTGGGTCGGTTCCTGGAGCACTCACGAATTATTCATTTCCGCGCCACCGACGAGTTCTGGATCGGAAGCGCCGACATGATGCATCGTAATCTCGATCGACGAGTCGAGGTGATGGCTCAAGTGAAGGATCCGAGGCTGAGTTCACAGCTGAACGACGTCTTCGATTCCGCCCTAGATCCGTCAACCCGGTGCTGGGAGTTGGACATGGATGGTAAGTGGACCGCGTCGCCGCGAGAGGGCGAGACGGTCCGCGACCATCAGGTGTCGTTGATGGAACGCCATCGGCACCCTTGAGATCCGTCGGCTGTGAGCTCTCGGGGCCCCGAATGACCAGCAGGAGTTGACGTGCCGAGGGACAACCCACCCCGCGCGGTTCCGGCGGGCAAGGCCGTATTTGCCGCGGGCGCGGTGCTGTGGCGACCGGGTGATGATGCCGCCTCACCCGAAGTCGCGGTCATTCACCGTCCCCGGTACGACGACTGGTCCCTTCCCAAAGGCAAAGTCGACCCCGGCGAGACGGAACCCGTGACCGCCGTCCGCGAGGTCGCCGAGGAGACCGGCTACGCGGCGCATCTCGGCCGGCGGTTGGCCGCGGTTACCTATCCCGTCGACCAAAGCACCAAGAAGGTGCGGTACTGGACTGCCCGCGCCATCGGCGGCGAGTTCAGCCCGAACTCGGAAGTCGACGAACTCAAATGGCTTCCCATATCCGAAGCCATCAAGGCGGTCGGATACCCGCACGACCGAAAGGTCCTACGCCGCTTCAAGAAGCTGCCGGCCGATACGAAGACGGTGCTGATCGTCCGGCACGGCACCGCGGGCAGCAAGTCCCGATACAAAGGTGACGACCGCAACCGTCCTTTGGACAAGCACGGCCGCGCCCAGGCCGAGTCTCTCGTCGGACAGTTGTTGTCCTTCGGCGCCGAAACGCTGTACGCCGCCGACCGCACTCGGTGCCATCAAACGATCGCGCCGCTGGGCGAGGAACTCGGTGTCGACGTCAGCAGCGAACCGCTGCTGACCGAAGAGGCGTATGCGGAGAATCGCAAAGCCTCGCGTAGCCGTTTCCTCGAGATCGCCGCCGCCGAAGGCACGCCGGTCATCTGCACTCAGGGCAAGGTGATTCCGGATCTCATCTCGTGGTGGTGCGAGCGTGACGGTGTCCGCCCTGACAAATCGCGTAACCGCAAGGGCAGCACTTGGGTCCTGTCGCTATTCGACGGACGCCTGATCGCCGCCGATCACATCGGCAGTCCGCTCGCCCTCAAGAAATGAACGCTGCGGCCGGCGAAGCGCGAAGCTCGTCAGACACAAACGCGCCGTGGGTCGCATTCGCTTGATTGCCGGCGCGACCCACGGCGTGTTCGATGTCGAACTTACCTGCGGCCCTTCTTGGCCGGGGCGCGCTTCACAGCCTTCTTGGCCGGGGAACGCTTCACGGCCTTCTTGGCGGCAGTGCGCTTCACCGCCTTCTTGGCTGCGGCCTTCTTCACAGTCTTTTTGGCTGCGGTGCGCTTCGCAGCCTTCTTGACTGCTGCCTTCTTCACAGTCTTCTTGGCTGCGCTGCGCTTCACAGCCTTCTTGGCGGCCGTGCGCTTCACAGCCTTCTTGACTGCCGTGCGCTTCACCGCTTTCTTGGCCGCCTTCTTCACTGCGGCCTTCTTCACGGCCTTGCGGGCACCGCCCGCCGTCACGCCACGTTTCACTGCTGGTCCTTCCGACGGGAGGCGCTGTGCCCCAGAAACAACCGCTTTGAACTGTGCGCCGGGACGGAATGCCGGCACGGATGTGGGCTTAACTTTCACGGTCTCGCCGGTGCGCGGGTTACGCGCAACACGAGCAGCACGACGACGCTGTTCGAAAACGCCGAAGCCGGTAATTGTGACACTGTCACCCTTGTGAACCGCGCGCACGATTGTGTCGACGACATTCTCGACCGCAGCGGTTGCTGACCGACGATCCGAGCCCATTTTCTCCGTGAGTACGTCGATGAGCTCTGCTTTGTTCATGCAAAACCTCCGAAAACCAGTAGCCCACTTTGGGCCGACTAGAGGACACGGTAAACCCAATGGCCACTGATTTCCAAGAGCCACGCGCAATTTCAGCAGAATCTAGCGAACTTTCTTGCCCCCCTTGAGCTCCTGCCGGGGGTCCCGATAACGGGTTCTCCGGTGAAGATTTCGGCTCAGAAAGCCAATCCGTCACGCCGGCAAGGTACGCGGTTTCCAGCTCGGACGACTTGCTTCGTACGAATCGATTTCATCGCATTTCCGCAGCGTAAGGCCTATATCGTCGAGTCCTTCGGACAGTCGCCAGGCGGTGTAATCGTCAATGTTGAACGGCACCATGACCGTTCCCGCGACGACGTTCCGATCTTGAAGATTCACAGTAATTTCCATGCCGGGATGCTCCTCGATGAGCTTCCATAAAAGTTCGACATCATCTTGGGCGACTTCGGCCGCCAAGAGGCCCGCCTTGCCCGCGTTGCCGCGAAAAATGTCGGCGAAGCGAGATGAGATGACGACTCTGAATCCGTAGTCCATGAGCGCCCACACGGCGTGCTCCCGCGACGAACCGGTGCCGAAATCGGGACCCGCGACCAACACCGATCCTTTGTCGAACGGGGACAGGTTCAGGATGAAAGACGGGTCGGACCGCCATGCCGCGAACAAGCCATCCTCGAAACCTGTTCGGGTTACCCGCTTCAAATACACGGCGGGGATTATTTGGTCGGTGTCGACGTTGGACCGGCGAAGCGGAACACCGATACCGGTATGAGTGCGGAATGGTTCCATCACAGAGCTCCTATGAGTGAGTCAGATCGGCGGGCGAGGACAACGTGCCGCGCACAGCGGTGGCCGCGGCGACAGCAGGCGACACCAAATGAGTGCGCCCGCCTTTGCCCTGCCGTCCTTCGAAATTTCGGTTCGACGTCGATGCGCAGCGCTGCCCCGGGGAAAGTTGATCTGGATTCATTCCAAGACACATCGAGCATCCGGCCTGCCGCCACTCCGCGCCGGCGGCAGTGAAGATCTCACCGAGACCCTCTGATTCGGCCTGCGCTCGCACCCGCATCGAGCCGGGCACAACGAGCATCCGCACGCCTTCGGCGACCTTGCGACCCTTGAGCACGTCGGCGACCACACGCAGATCCTCGATGCGCCCGTTCGTGCACGAGCCGACGAAGACGGTGTCCACGGTGATGTCACGCATCGCCGTTCCGGCCCGAAGATCCATATACGCCAACGCTTTTTCGGCCGCTTGGCGTTCGCCGTCGTCAAAGATCAGCTCGGGGTCCGGTACCGACGCCGACAGCGGAACTCCTTGCCCGGGGTTGGTTCCCCACGTGACGAATGGGCTCAGCGTCGCGGCGTCGAGGTAGACCTCGGTGTCGAATTCCGCACCTTCGTCGGTGCGCAACTGACTCCACGCCGCCACTGCGGCGTCCCAGTCCGCCCCCTTCGGCGCGTGCGGGCGACCATGCAAGAACTCGAAAGTTGTCTCGTCGGGTGCGACCATGCCGGCGCGCGCCCCGGCCTCGATGCTCATATTGCAGACCGTCATGCGCCCTTCCATCGACAGCGATTCGATGGCGCTGCCGCGGTATTCGATGACGTATCCCTGTCCCCCGCCGGTGCCGATCTTCGCGATCACCGCGAGGATGATGTCCTTCGCGCTCACGCCCGCAGGCAGCTGCCCGTCGACATTGACAGCCATCGTCTTGAACGGCCGCAACGGAAGCGTCTGCGTCGCGAGGACATGCTCGACCTCGGATGTGCCGATGCCCATCGCGAGCGCACCGAACGCACCGTGCGTGGAGGTATGGCTGTCGCCACACACCACCGTCGTTCCGGGCTGGGTCAAACCCAGCTGCGGTCCGATGATGTGAACGATGCCTTGTTCGACGTCACCCATCGGGTGCAGCCGGATGCCGAACTCTTCACAGTTGCGGCGCAGCGTCTCGACCTGAATGCGAGAGACCGGATCGGCGATCGGCTTGTCGATGTCGATCGTCGGCACGTTGTGGTCTTCGGTGGCGATCGTCAGATCGGGCCTGCGGACCGGCCGACCGTTGAGCCGGAGGCCGTCGAACGCCTGCGGGCTGGTGACCTCGTGCACGAGGTGCAGGTCGATGTAAATGAGGTCGGGTTCGCGGGCCGCGCCGTCACCCGATCCCTTCGCGACGACGTGGTCGTCCCACACCTTTTCGGCGAGTGTGCGTGGCTTATCCTGGGCTGCCATCTTGACTTTCTCACATTCTGGGACGGTAGTATCTCCCTGTGAGACAGGATAGCGGTATCGGGGTGCTGGACAAAGCCATGGGGGTGCTGCACGCGATCGCCGATTCGCCGTGCGGATTGGCAGAGCTGTGCGAGCGCACCGGCCTGCCGCGTGCGACCGCGCACCGCTTGGCCGCAGGCCTCGAAGTGCATCGGCTGTTGATCCGCAACGGAGACGGCCAATGGCGGCTCGGGCCTGCACTCACCGAGTTGGCGGGGCAGGTCAACGACCCCTTACTGGCCGCCGGCGCCGTGGTGTTGCCGCGCCTGCGTGAGATCACCGGAGAGAGCGTGCAGATCTATCGCCGCGAAGGCACCGCGCGTACATGCATCGCCGCCTTGGAACCACCTGCCGGGCTTCGCGATACCGTCCCGGTCGGCGCGCGATTGCCGATGACAGCCGGCTCAGGCGCGAAGGTACTGCTGGCCTATGCCGATGCCGCCACGCAACAGGCCGTGTTGCCCAGCGCGAAGTTCACCGACCGGACCCTCGCCGAGGTCCGCAAACGTGGCTGGGCGCAGAGCGCCGCGGAACGCGAGCCGGGGGTGGCCAGTGTGTCGGCGCCGGTGCGCGATGCCACCGGCGCGGTGATCGCCGCCGTATCGGTGTCCGGACCGATCGACCGAATGGGACGTCGCCCCGGAGCACGATGGGCCGCCGACCTTTTGGCCGCCGCCGGTGCGCTTACCCGCAGGCTGTGAATGACTACTTGTACCGCAAGACCCAATCGCCTCGGCACGAGAGCAAGCTCTCTGCGCTCGGCTCACTCGCTTGTACCGCAAGACTCAATCGCCTCGGCACGAGAGCAAGCTCTCTGCGCTCGGCTCACTCGCTTGTACCCCCGATGGGATTCGAACCCACGCTACCGCCGTGAGAGGGCGGCGTCCTAGGCCGCTAGACGACGGGGGCCAGAACTATTTCCGGACAGCCAGCATAGCCCAGGGGGTTATGCGGACCTAATCAGCTTGAGTCCGGTGCTCGTCGCACGAGCGCTCATCGCGAATGGCTGGGGTACCAGGACTCGAACCTAGAATGGCTGAACCAGAATCAGCTGTGTTGCCAATTACACCATACCCCATTGGCTACCTGTAACCGCAGGTCACAGGCCCTTTTCGGCCCGACCAAGCAATCGGCGGCGCCGCCGCGCGTTGTTTCGGGCCGACGTGCAGACTACCAAAGATTCGCCGCCACTTTTCTCACGCCTGGTCTGCGACGGTGGCGGCACGATCGCGTCCCGCGCGTAGCCGTTGCAGGCTGCGGTCCCGACCCAGAAGCTCGAGCGATTCGAAGAGCGGCGGGCTGACCGACGCACCCGTGGCCGCCACACGCAGCGGGCCGAACGCCTTGCGCGGCTTGAGCTCCAGATTCTCCAACAAGGACACCTTCAGAGCGTTTTCGATCTCCCCGGTCCTCCACTCGCCGACTGTTTCGAGCGCGGCGAGCGCGGCCTCCAGCACCGCGACGGCTTCGGGCTTGAGTTCCTTGGCCGCCGACTTCTCGTCGAGCGTGAACTCGGCGTCGTTGAGGAACTTCAACAGGTCCCATGCGTCGCCGAGCACGACGATTCGCGTCTGCACGAGCCGCGCGGCCTCCGCGAATTGAGCTTCGTCGAGTCCCGTGTCGTAGCCGTGGGCAGCGAAATACGCCGCCAGTCGCGCGGTGAAATCGTCCTCACCCAACATGCGGATGTGTTCGGCGTTGAGAGCGTCCGCCTTCTTCTGATCGAACCGGGCGGGGTTCGAGTTGACGTTGACGACGTCGAAGGCGGCCACCATCTCGTCGAGGCTGAATACGTCGTGGTCTTCGGCGATACCCCAGCCCAGCAGCGCCAGATAGTTCAGCAGCCCCTCCGGAATGAAGCCACGTTCGCGATGAATGAACAGGTTCGACTGCGGATCGCGCTTCGACAGCTTCTTGTTTCCGTCTCCCAGAACGCTTGGCAAGTGAGCGAACTCGGGCACCCGGTCGGCGACGCCGATACGAATCAGTGCCTGGTACAGCGCGATCTGGCGCGGCGTGGAGGGGAGCAGGTCCTCGCCACGCAGGACGTGCGTGATCTTCATCAGCGCGTCGTCAACCGGATTGACCAATGTGTACAACGGATCACCGCTGGCGCGGGTCAGCGCGAAATCGGGAACCACACCCGCCGCGAATGTTGTTTCCCCGCGGACGAGGTCATTCCAGGTGATGTCTTCGTCGGGCATCCGTAGCCGGAGCACTGGCCTGCGACCCTCGTCGAGGAACGCGGTGCGCTGGGCTTCGGTGAGTTCGCGGTCGTAGTTGTCGTAGCCGAGTTTGGGGTTTCGGCCCGCGGCGACGTGGCGGGCTTCGACTTCCTCGGCCGTCGAAAACGCCTCATAAGCGTCACCGGATTCCTGCAGCCGTTTCAGCACGTCCCGGTATATCTCGCCGCGTTCCGACTGCCGGTACGGGGCGTACGGTCCACCGATGTCGGGACCCTCGTCGTAGCTCAGCCCCAGCCAGCTCAGGGCGTCCAACAGCGCCAGATAGCTGTCCTCGCTGTCTCGTTCGGCGTCGGTGTCCTCCAGGCGGAACACGAACGCCCCGCCGCAATGGCGCGCGTAGGCCCAGTTGAACAGCGCGGTACGGATCAGGCCGACGTGCGGCGTGCCGGTTGGCGACGGGCAGAACCGCACCCGCATATCGGTCGTCATGACTTTCCTTTGCGCACAACCGGATTGGAAAGGGTTCCGATACCTTCAATCGTGACGGTGACCGTGTCGCCGCCTTCGATGGGGCCGACACCGTCCGGCGTCCCGGTCAGGATGACATCACCGGGCAACAGTGTCATCACCGCCGAAATCCACTCCACGATCGCCCCGACATCGTGAATCATCAGCGATGTCCGGCTGTCCTGTTTGATCTCGCCATTGACCTCGGTGCGCAACGCCACATCGGACGGATCCAGATCGGTGACGATCCACGGTCCGATCGGACAGAACGTGTCGTGGCCTTTCGCCCGAGTCCACTGGCCGTCCTTCTTCTGCTGATCACGCGCCGACACATCGTTGGCGATCGTGTAGCCCAGGATGTTCTCCGCGGCGCGGGCGGCGGGAACGTCCTTGCAGACTCGGCCGATGACGACGGCGAGTTCACCCTCGAAGTGCACCGGGTTGGCGTCGGCCGGCAGCTGAATGGGCACATTCGGACCGACGATCGCGGTGTTGGGCTTCATGAACATCACCGGATCGGGGAAATCTCCCCCGCCCATTTCCGCGACGTGCGCCGCATAGTTCTTCCCGATGCATACGACCTTGCTGGCCAGGATCGGCGAGAGTATCCGCACGTCGGCCAGCGGCCACTCCCGTCCGGTGAAGGTCGGAGTGCCGAAGGGATGCTCGGCAATCTCTTTGGCGACTGCCCGGGCCGAGTCGTCGAGAGGACCCTCGATGCTGACGAAGCAGACACTGTCTGGGCTGGCGATACGTCCAAGGCGCATGCCGTCAGCCTAGTGGCCCCGATCCTCGGCGCTGCGGCCGCTCCCGCCCCGACAGCGTCTCATATATTGGAATATCGGTTCAGACATATGGGATGGCCGTGCGACTATGGAGCCATGTCCGCGGACACGATAAGCACCGCGCGACGCTGGTCGCTGCTTGTCATTGCGCTGACCGCGACGACAAGCGCCAACGTATTCATCAACGGTGTGGCCTTTCTCATTCCAAGCTTGCAGCGCGAGCGCGGACTCGACCTCGGGGCTGCGGGCCTGCTGTCGGCGCTGCCCGGCTTCGGCTTGGTCCTCACGCTCATCGCGTGGGGCTACCTCGTCGACCGGTTCGGCGAGCGCATCGTGTTGAGCCTCGGTTCGGTGCTCATCGCCGCGGCGGCGTTCGCGGCCGCTTCCGTCGACTCGCTGTTCGCCATGGGTGCGTTCCTGATGCTCGGCGGGATGGCCGCCGCAAGTAGCAATTCGGCCAGCGGCCGACTGGTGGTCGGCTGGTTCCCACCGGATCGACGCGGCTTGGTCATGGGCATCCGCCAAACCGCGACACCGCTCGGGGTCGGCCTGGGCGCCTTGGTGATTCCGCGAGTGGCCGACGCGTACAGCATCTCTGCGGCACTGTGTTTTCCGGCGATCGTGTGCGCGCTTTCCGCGGTCGTATGCGCGGTGTTCGTGATCGATCCGCCACGTCCACCACGCTCGGAGGCCCCGCCCGAGCACCTGGCGAATCCCTATCGCGCATCGTCGGTCTTGACCCGGATACATGCTGTCTCTGTACTACTGGTGGTGCCTCAAGCCGTGCTGTGGACGTTCGCATTGGTGTGGTTGATGACCGAACGAGGATGGTCGGCAGCGTCGGCAGGCGCGCTCGTCACGGTGGCGCAGGTGTTGGGTGCAGGTGGTCGAATCGCCGCCGGCCGTTGGTCGGACGTGACGGGTTCACGACTGAGGCCGATCCGCACCATTGCCCTGGCGGCCGCCGCCACGATGGGCCTACTGGCGATGACCGACTGGCTCAGTTCGCCGATCAGCGTGGCGATCATGGTGATCGCCTCGGTGATCACCGTCTCGGACAACGGGCTGGCATTCACCGCCATCGCCGAGATCGCCGGACCGTTCTGGAGCGGAAGGGCATTGGGCACGCAGAACACCAGTCAACTCTTCGCCTCCGCCGCGTCTGCCCCCGTGTTCGGCGCCTTGATCGGCGCCCTCGGCTACCCGGTGGCGTTCGCGGTTTCCGCGCTCCTGCCGCTACTGGCGATACCCGTGATCCCGGTCGAACCAAAGACGGACTGAACTCACTCGCGCTGCGCGCGGCGCGGAAGCATGACCAATGCGGCAACCAGGAAGCACAGTGCGCCGATGAACGTGCCCAGGTTCGCCATCCAGGCATCCGCGGTGACACCGGATTCTCTGACGAAGGCGCCGAGCGCGGACACCGCGAACGCGACGCAGCCGATCATGTTGATCCACTCCCCCTGCCAGTCACGCGATTTCAGCTCGATGATGCCGACGACCGCCGTCACCGCGATCACGCCGAGGACACCGCTGATCAGAAACGCCAGCGACCCCAGAGCGTCCGGCGCCCACACGAGTCGGCGCTCCGGTTTGACCGCATGTGCCCACAGGGCAGAGCCGGTACTGACGTTGAAAAAGATCGTCCCGACGAACTGGGTTGCCGCGGAAAGCCATCCGATGCGCTGCGCGGGAGGGGCCAGCACCAGCTGCATCCAGCCCGCGGTGGTGAAGAACCAGGATCCGATGAAGCACAACAGGTTGGCGATCCCTGCGCCCGCCACTGCGGACAACCCCGGGGTCGTGGCGATCGCGAACAGTGCCGAACCGATCGCGAACAGCCAGCACTGCCGGCTCAGTGTCGCCACGCGACTAGAGATTTGACGCGATCCGATCGCCGATCTCGGTGGTCGACCGCGTCTCGTCACCGCGCGTGGCCAGATGCTGCTCGACGGCCTTGTCGACGCGAGCGGCCGCATCGAGTTCGCCCGCGTGCGCAAGCAACAGCGCCACCGACATGATCGCCGCGGTGGGATCGGCGATGCCCTGTCCCGCGATGTCGGGTGCGCTGCCGTGCACCGGCTCGAACATCGACGGGTTGGTTCGGGTCGCGTCGATATTGCCGCTGGCCGCCAGGCCGATGCCGCCGCACACCGCGGCCGCGAGGTCGGTGACGATGTCGCCGAACAGGTTGTCGGTGACAATGACGTCGAACCGGCCGGGGTCGGTGACGAGGTGGATGGTGGCGGAGTCGACGTGCTGATAGGCGATCTCGACGTCGGGGTACTCGGCGCTGACCTCCTGCACGGTGCGCCACCACAGCGCACCCGCATAGGTCAGGACGTTGTTCTTGTGCACCAGCGTCAGGTGTTTGCGTCGCTTCGCCGCGCGGCCGAACGCGTCGTGCACGACCCGTCGCACGCCGAACGCGGTGTTGACGCTGACCTCGGTGGCGATTTCATGGGGTGTGCCGACGCGGATCGCTCCACCGGTCCCGGTGTAAGGACCCTCGGTGCCCTCACGGACCACGACGAAGTCGATGTCCGGGTTCCCGGCCAACGGACTGCTCACCCCCGGATAGAGCCGGGCGGGACGCAGGTTGATGTGGTGGTCGAGTGCGAACCGGATTCGCAGCAGCAGACCGCGTTCCAGCAGACCACTGGGAACCGACGGATCGCCGATGGCGCCGAGCAGGATCGCATCGTGCGCGCGGAGCTCGTCGAGCACCGATTCGGGCAGTACGTCTCCGGTGGCGTGGTACCGCCGCGCCCCGAGGTCGTAGCTGGTCTTGTCGACACCCGGTACGACGGCGTCGAGTACCTTGACCGCTTCGTCGATGACCTCCGGGCCGATGCCGTCGCCCGCGATGACCGCCAGTTTCACGTCAGGTCCACCACTTCCAGCAGCATGGCGCCGACGGCCGCGGTGATCGCCGCCCGGACGTCTTCGGGTACGTCTCGGTCGATGCGCAGCAGGATCGTCGCGCCCGGACCCTCCGCATCTTCGCTGAGCTGGGCGGCGTGAATGTTGATGTCGGCGGTGCCGAGGAGGGTGCCGATCTTGCCCAACGTGCCCGGCTGGTCGATGTAGTTGACGATCAGGTAGACGCCCTCGGCGCGCAGATCGAAGTTGCGGCCGTTGATCTGGACGATCTTCTCGACCAGCTGCGGACCCGACAGCGTGCCGGAAACATTGGCGACCGAACCGTCGGAGTACACCGCGCGCACGTCGACCACACTGCGGTGGTTCGGGCTCTCCGTGGCGGTGCTGATGTCGGCCTCGACACCGCGTTCGGCCGCCAGCGCCGGCGCGTTGACGAACGTCACCGGGTCCTCGATGACAGCGCTGAACAACCCGCGCAGCGCTGAAAGGCGCAGTACGTCAACATCTTCGGACGCCAGCTCGCCGCGGACCTGAATCGACAGGGACACCGGAAGTTCACTGCACAACACGCCGACCAACAGGCCCAGTTTTCGGACCAGGTCCAGCCACGGCGCGACTTCCTCGCCGACGACGCCGCCGCCGACGTTCACTGCGTCGGGTACGAACTCACCTGCCAGCGCAAGCTTCACGCTCTCGGCGACGTCGGTGCCCGCTCGGTCCTGCGCCTCTGCAGTCGACGCGCCGAGGTGGGGCGTCACCACGACCTGGGGTAGTTCGAAGAGCGGGCTGTCCGTGCACGGTTCGGTGGCAAATACGTCGAGGCCGGCGCCGCGCACGTGGCCGCTGGTGATCGCATCCGCGAGCGCCGCTTCGTCGATCAGGCCACCGCGTGCCGCGTTGACGATGATGACGCCGGGCTTGGTCTTGGCCAGCGCGTCCTTTCCGATCAGGCCGGCTGTCTCCTTGGTCTTGGGCAGGTGCACCGAGATGAAGTCGGCGCGGCCCAACAGCTCGTCGAGGGTGAGCAGCTCGATGCCCAATTGGGCGGCGCGAGCGGCCGACACGTACGGGTCGTACGCCACGACGTGCGTGCCGAAGGCGGCCAGTCGCTGAGCGACCAACTGTCCGATTCGCCCGAGGCCGACGACGCCGACGGTCTTGCCGAAGATCTCGGTGCCGGAGAACGACGAGCGCTTCCACGCGTGCTCACGCAGCGTCGCGTCGGCGGCGGGGATCTGCCGAGCGGCCGAAAGCATGAGCGCCAGCGCGTGCTCGGCGGCGCTGTGGATGTTGGAGGTCGGCGCGTTGACCACCAGGACGCCGCGTGAGGTGGCCGCGTCTACGTCGACGTTGTCCAGGCCAACGCCGGCGCGGGCGACGATCTTGAGTTTCGACGCGGCGGCGAGCACCTCGGCATCCACGGTGGTTGCCGAGCGCACCAGCAGTGCGTCGGCCTCGGGCACCGCGGCCAGTAGCTTTTCTCGGTCCGGACCATCGACCCAGCGCACTTCCACCTGGTCACCCAGTGCGGCGACGGTCGACTCCGCCAGCTTGTCTGCGATCAATACAACGGGCAGGCTCACGCGGTCAGCCTAATGGGATCTAATTGGGCGGTGGACGTCACCGTGGTCGGCAGCGGACCGAACGGCTTGGCCGCCGCCGTCATCTGCGCGCGCGCCGGTCTGTCAGTGCAGGTGTTCGAGGCACAGCCGTCACTGGGTGGCGGCGCACGGACCCTCGCCGACCCCGAGTTCGGCGAGGTCTCCCACGATGTCTGTTCGGCCGTGCACCCGCTCGCGTTGGCTTCACCGTTTTTGGCGGAATTCGATCTGCCCGCCCGCGGGGTGGACTTGCAGGTGCCCGCCGTCTCGTACGCCAATCCGCTTCCCGGTAAACCCACGGCGGTCGGCTATCACGATCTGGACCGCACCTGCGCGGAGCTGGTACACGGCGACTCGTGGCGGCGGCTGCTCGGCCCACTCACCAAGCGCGATGAGGGCGTCGTCGACTTCCTCCTCGGGGACAAGCGCTCGCTCCCGCGCGATCTGATCGCCGCGGCGTACCTCGCGCGAAACATGCTCGAGCAGGGCACGCCGCTGTGGGGCAGGCTCACCGGTGCCGACGCGCGCGCCTTGTTCACCGGCGTTGCCGCACATGCCATCAACCGGATGCCGTCATTCGTCACCACCGGTGCCGGACTGATGCTGGCCACACTCGCGCACACCGTGGGCTGGCCCATCCCGGTGGGCGGCAGCCAGGCCATTCCCGACGCCCTCATCGCCGACCTGCGCGCACATGGCGGTGTCATCACGGCGGGCGAAGCGGTCACCGAACCACCGGGCGGTGTAGTGCTTTTCGACACCGCGCCGACGGCGCTGTTATCCATCTACCGGAATGCAGTCCCCGCGCGATACGCAAAAGCTTTGCGGCACTATCGGTTCGGCCCGGGCGTGGCCAAGGTGGATTTCGTGCTGTCCGACGAGATTCCGTGGGCGGACCCACGTGCGGCCGATGCTCCGACACTGCACATGGGTGGCAGCCGAGAGCAGATGGCGCACGCCGAAAAGGAGATCGCCGCGGGCAGACATCCCGAATGGCCGATGGTGCTCGCCTCGCTGCCGCACCTGGCTGACCCGAACCGCATCGATGCGCAGGGGCGGCGGCCCCTATGGACCTATGCGCACGTGCCCCACGGCTCGCCGGTCGACCAAGCCGAGACGATCACCCAGATCTTCGAGCGTTTCGCACCCGGCTTTCGCGACGTCGTCGTCGCGGTGCGATCGGTACCGGCCTCACGGTTGGCCGAACACAACGCCAACCTCGTCGGCGGCGACATCGGCGTCGGCGGCAACACGCTGCTGCACGCGCTCACCGGGCCGACACCGCGGCTCAACCCGTGGGCCACTCCGATTCCGAAGGTCTATCTCTGCTCGTCGGCGACACCCCCCGGCGGTGGTGTGCACGGTATGGCGGGCTTCTACGCGGCACGCACCATGCTGCGCCGCGAATTCGGAATCAAAACGCTGCCCAGCCTCTCGCCGTAACCGGTTTTGCCGGAAATCGCCGGGGTACCCGGGCGACATGAGTTCGGAGTTTCACAAGGGCGACAAGGTCCAATGGAGTAGCCACGGAAAGACCGTCACCGGGACTGTCGAGGAGAAGATCACCAGCGACCGCGAGACGGCGGGGCGGACGGTGCGAGCCTCACCGGAAGAACCGCAGTACCGGGTGCGCAGCGATAAGAGCGGACGCGACGCCGTGCACAAACCGGACGCTTTGCAGCGGTCGAAGTAGCTGCCTTCGAAAAGTGGCTCAACACAGTGGAATCCAAGGCCATGGGACAGATATCAGGCGTTGAGTCCCGCCCATATGACCGGTTCTAGTTCACCGCGGCGAAGTGGTCGACAGCTTCACGGAGGCTGTTCAGCCGCGACGCGTGAATCCGCTCGATCACCGCATCCCAGCCCGGACCGCCGACACTGACCGAGGCGTGCACGGCGAGGTCGTTGACCGTTTGGAAGTCAGCGGTGTCCTCGGTCTGTGACCACAACAGTGTCGCGACCGGTCGTCCTTTGCGCTGGACCGCATCGAGAAGCGCTGCCCGCGGGACGTCCGCGCCGAGCATCAACGCACCGCGTCCACGTTCTGCAAGGGCCGCGCGCAGCGCTTCCAGTGCAAGAAAGTGCGTTTCGCGCGGCGTGCAGGCAAGAATGATGGACGCCGATTCTTCAGGCGCAGCAAGGGGATAACGCTGCAACGACCGTGTCACGGTCCACGACAGCGCATGCTCGACGTCGATGCAGCCCTCCCCCTGGGCCTGCCGTCGGGCGATATCGTCGAACGCCGGACGTATCAGTTGATCCCACGTGTCGAGCACACCGAAGTGGCGTAGATGACGATCGAGCAACAGACCTGCGGTGAACACATCGAAATCGAAGGCGGAGTCGAGCAGCGCCGCGGAATCACCGCGGGACGGTCGTATCGAGTCGATCGCGGTTCGTGCCGCGCTGCGCGGGCTCGCACCCTCGACGATGAGTTCGTACATCCGCTGCGCAACCGCAATGTCGGTCTCGCTGTAGAGGCGATGCCGACCGGGGCTGTGTTCGGACGGACCCACGCCGTACCGCTGGTTCCAGCTGCGCAGCGTCGCGGTAGGCACGCCAAGACGCTCAGCGACGACGCGGACGGTGTACAGGGGCTCGTCCGCGGTGACGCTCTCGGGCTTATTCGACGTGGTCAACCCCGCCAGAATAGAGCTTCGATCTGGGTATATGGGGTATTCAATGCACAATCGATGCAGAATTTTGCGCCGAACCGTGTCTCACCGCCCATATCGGGTATCTCTTTCGCCGTGACACAGCCCGAGAATCCCCGGCGACCGGCCGGCCTCGACGATGCAACGGTCGAAGCCGTCGGCACGGTTTCCGAGGCGCTCGAATTCGTGGAGCGCGCCCGCGGCCATCTGTATTCGTTCCATCAGCTGATGGGCCATGCCGATCTTCTGCTCGGCAAAGCCTGCGACCAACTGCGTGAGGCCGGGCACGGCGCAGTGGCCGACCGACTCGAGGACGAAGTCGTGGGCCGCAATGTCCTATACGGACGCTGGACGTTCCAGATCGTCGAGGAGTTCGACGACAACTACTGGTCGTTGTTCCGTGACCATGAGCAACGCGTGCGTTCGGAGCTGCAACAGGGCGCGCGCCATGTGTTCGAGGCGGACATGAAGGAGCGGCGCCGCACCCACGGCAAGGCCGGCCACGAACGGCGTCCGTAGCGGCGTTCCCGCCCGCAAGCGATTACGGTTTGCCAAATGACCGATCGGGAAGAATTGTCGTGGGACCAGTTCGGTGCCGCGACACGGCAACTCGCCTCGGCCGTCGTCGACGACGGTTTCGCACCCGATCTCATACTCGCTGTGGCGCGCGGTGGGTTGTTCGTCGCAGGCGCGCTCGGCTACGCGCTGGAGGTCAAAAAGGTGCACATGATGAACGTCGAGTACTACACCGGCGTGGACCAGCGCCTGGATGCGCCTGTCCTGCTGCCTCCCCTGCCCGACGTCGCCGATCTGGGTGGTGCACGCATGCTGATCGCCGACGACGTCGCGGACACCGGGGCGACACTGCGTTTCGTCCGCGACTTCTGCGCCGAACACGTCGCGGAGGTCCGCTGTGCCGTCGTCTACCAGAAGCCGCAGTCGGAAATCGATTGCGAATACGTCTGGCGCCGCACCGATTTGTGGATCGAATTCCCATGGACCGGGGCGATTCCGGTGTAGCCAGTTGCGATGAGCGCGACCGGCCACACCGAAATCACACGGTCAGGCGGTTTCGGTGATGGGGCGATCGACCCAGCTCATCAAGTCGCGCAGCTTCTTGCCAGTCACCTCGATGGGATGCTCGGCGTTCGCCTTGCGCAGTCCCTCGAGTTCCTTGTTGCCGCCCTCGACGTTGGCGACCAGACGCTTCACGAAGGTGCCGTCCTGGATCTCGGCCAGAATCTGCTTCATGCGCTTCTTGGTGTCGGCGTCGATCACACGCGGCCCGGACAGGTAGCCACCGAACTCCGCGGTGTCGGAGACCGAGTAGTTCATCCGCGCGATGCCGCCCTCGTACATCAGGTCGACGATCAGCTTGAGTTCGTGCAGCACCTCGAAGTAGGCCAATTCGGGCTCGTAGCCCGCCTCGACCATGACGTCGAAGCCGGTCTTGACGAGTTCCTCGGTGCCACCGCACAACACGGCCTGCTCACCGAAGAGGTCGGTCTCGGTCTCGTCCTTGAACGTCGTCTTGATGACGCCCGCGCGGGTGCCACCGATCCCCTTGGCGTACGAGAGCGCGAGCGCCTCGCCCTCACCCTTGGGATCCTGGTCGACCGCGATCAGACACGGCACACCCTTACCGTCGACGAACTGACGACGCACCAGGTGGCCCGGGCCTTTCGGGGCAACCATGCCGATGGTGACGTTGGCCGGCGGCTTGATCAGGTCGAAGTGGATGTTCAGGCCGTGACCGAAGAACAGCGCGTTGCCGTCCTCCAGGTTGGGCTCGATGTCGTTTTTGAAGATGTCAGCCTGCGCGGTGTCGGGCGCCAGCAGCATGATCACGTCGGCCCACTTGGCCACCTCGGCGGGCGTGTCCACGTCCAGGCCCTGCTCGGTGACCTTGTCGCGGGACTTCGATCCCTCCTTCAGGCCGACCTTCACCTGCACGCCGGAGTCGCGCAGAGACAGCGAGTGTGCGTGGCCCTGGCTGCCGTAGCCGATGACGCCGACCTTGCGTCCCTGGATGATCGACAGGTCCGCGTCGTCGTCGTAGAACATCTCAACTGGCATTCGTGACTTTCCTTCTCTTTGCTTTTCTACTGATTGGGATTATTTGACGGTGCCGATGCCGCGCGGACCGCGCGACAGCGACACCACACCGGACTGCACGAGCTCGCGGATTCCATACGGCTCCAACACCCGCAGCAGTGCCTCGAGCTTCTCGGGGGTGCCGGTCGCCTCGACGGTCAGCGACTCTGTAGAGACATCAACGACCTTGGCGCGGAAGAGATTCACTGCCTCGATGACCTGGCTGCGCGTGGATGCATCGGTGCGCACCTTGATGAGCGCCAACTCCCGAGCGACCGCATTGTCCTCGTCCTGTTCGACGATCTTGATCACGTTGACCAGCTTGTTGAGCTGCTTGGTGATCTGCTCGAGCGGTGAGTCCTCGACACTCACCACGATCGTCATCCGGGACATGTCCTTCTGCTCGGTCGCACCGACCGCGAGTGACTGAATGTTGAAGCCACGCCGTGAGAACAGCGATGCGACGCGTGCCAGCACGCCGGGCTTGTCCTCGACGAGCACCGACAGGGTGTGGGTGTTGACGGCCATCAGGCGTGTCCCTCTTCGTTGTCGAACAGCGGGCGGATACCGCGCGCGGCCTGGATCTCGTCATTGCTGGTGCCTGCGGCCACCATCGGCCACACCTGCGCGTCGGCGCCGACGATGAAGTCGATGACGACGGGACGGTCGTTGATCTCCCGTGCCTGCTGGATGACGGACTCAACGTCTTCGGCACGCTCACAACGCAACCCGACACAGCCGAGGGCCTCGGCCAGCTTGACGAAGTCCGGGATGCGATGTGAATGCGTGGCGAGATCGGTTTGGCTGTAGCGCTCCTCGTAGAAGAGCGTCTGCCACTGCCGCACCATGCCCAGATTGCCGTTGTTGATGATCGCGACCTTGATCGGCGCGCCCTCGACGGCGCACGTCGCCAGTTCCTGATTGGTCATTTGGAAGCAGCCGTCGCCGTCGATCGCCCACACCTCGGCATCGGGGCGACCGAACTTGGCCCCCATCGCGGCCGGAACCGCGAAGCCCATGGTGCCGAGACCGCCCGAGTTCAGCCAGGTTTTCGGCTTCTCGTACTTGATGAACTGCGCGGCCCACATCTGGTGCTGCCCAACGCCTGCGACGTACACCGCGTCCGGGCCCGCGATCTTGCCCAGGGTCTCGATGACGTACTCGGGCGAGAGGCTGCCGTCGCTCTGTGCGCCGTAGCTCAATGGGTAGGTCGACTGCACGCCGCGCAGATACTCCCACCATTTGTCGGTCTTGATCGAACCGATGCTGCCGTCGCGCCGCAGCACCTCGATCAGGTCGGTGATCACCGCTTTGACGTCACCGACGATCGGCACGTCGGCGTGGCGGTTCTTACCGATCTCGGCCGGGTCGATGTCGGCGTGGATCACCTTGGCTTCCGGCGCAAAGGAATCCAGCTTGCCGGTCACCCGGTCGTCGAACCGCGTGCCCAACGCGATCAGCAGATCGCTGCGCTGCAGAGCGGCCACCGCGGCCACCGTGCCGTGCATCCCCGGCATGCCCATGTTCTGCGGATGGCTGTCCGGGAACGCGCCGCGGGCCATCAGGGTGGTGACGACCGGGATCCCGGTCAGCTCGGCCAGATTCAGCAGTTCGTCGGTGGCCTCGCCGCGGATCACGCCGCCGCCCACATACAGCACCGGCCTGCGGGCCGCCGCGATCAGTTTGGCGGCCTCACGAACCTGGCGATTGTGCGGCTTGGTGTTCGGCTTGTAACCGGGCAGATCGATCTGCGGCGGCCAGCTGAACGTGCACTGCCCCTGCAGCACGTCCTTCGGGATGTCGACGAGCACCGGGCCCGGGCGGCCTGTCCGCGCGATGTGGAACGCCTCGGCCATCACCCGTGCGATGTCGTCGCCGTCGCGGACCAGGAAGTTGTGCTTGGTGATGGGCATCGTGATGCCGGAGATGTCGGCTTCCTGGAACGCGTCCGTGCCGATCAGCGCGCGCCCGACCTGCCCGGTGACCGCGACGACGGGGATCGAGTCCATGTAGGCGTCGGCCAGCGGAGTGACCAGGTTGGTCGCACCCGGACCCGACGTCGCCATGCACACACCGACCTTGCCGGTGGCGTGTGCATAGCCGCTGGCGGCGTGGCCCGCCCCCTGCTCGTGGCGCACCAGGATGTGGCGCAGCTTCTGCGAGTCGAAAAGCGGGTCGTAGACCGGCAACACGGCACCGCCGGGGATGCCGAAGATCGTGTCGACGTCGAGTTCCTCCAGCGACCGGATTACTGCCTGCGCTCCGGTGAGCTGGTGCGGCGCAATGCGTTTGGACGGCGCCGAGCTGGGCTTGGGCGCGGCATGTTTCCCGTTCGGCGCGGTCTCCGACTGCTCGGGCGGTCGCGTGGTGGGTGCGCTCACGATGTTCTCTCTCTGTTCCTGGTTGTTTCTAGGATCTCAAATCGGTGGTGGGGCAAGAAAAAACCCCCGTCAGCTGGGCTGCTGTACGAGGGTCGCGCGTCGATGCTGTTGGCTATGCCCGGGCGAGGGCTAGCGCGGCATCAACGCGCTTCCCAATTACTACGAGCAATCCCGGGGCCTGCATAACACCTGACGGTAGCCTCCGCACAGGTCAACGGTCAAATTCCCGGCACCCTGCCGCAGGGTGCCAAAATGGCCATGTGAGTGCCGACACCGATCAACAGCCCGTCGTCATCCGGATTTCCCCGATGGCACATTTTGCGGTCGGATTCTTCACACTGGGCCTGCTGGCGGTGATTCTCGCCGGTCCGCACTGGGTTGCGCTCCTGCTCGTCATCCCGATTTTGCTGTCGGTCGCGGTGGTCAGGTACCGCACGATCGCCGACAGCGCGACGGTGACCGCTCGGACACTGCTTGGCAGCCAGACCGTCGGCTGGGATGACATCGACGGCCTGCGGTTCGGCAGGTCGTCCTGGGCGACGGCGCAACTCAAAGACGGCAGCGAACTCCAGCTCCCCGCGGTGACGTTCGCGACGTTGCCGCAGCTCACCGAGGTGAGCGCGGGCCGGGTGCCCAACCCCTACGCGTAACGCGCTAACCCAGCGGATTGCCGCCGTTGAGCAGCACCCAGGCCGCGACACCGACACCGACCGCAAGCAGCAACGCGATGAACGAGCCGACGAACGGACGTCGGGCCCAGCCGCGTCCTGCGTCGAGACCGTACCGGCCGGGACCGGTCAGGATGAGCGCCGCCACCGCGCCCGCCAGGAACACCTTGTATTCGTGGCCATCGGTGAGGAACAACGCCAGCCTGGCCTCTTCGTGGGCCGCCATCGCCTCCGCGAGCAGGCCGGTCACCAGGTATGCCAGCGCGCCGGCCGCCGCCACCGGGGTGAACAGACCGAGCACCAGCAGCAGGCCCGCGGCGATCTGACCAAAGGTCGTGACGTAGGTCAGGATGTCGGCGTATTTGAAGCCCATCGCGCTCAGCGAATCGCCCCAGCCGTCCAGGCCGGGACCGTCGAACAAACCGAAGGCCTTCTGCAGTCCGTGTGCGATCAGGATCGCACCGATGCCGAGGCGCAAGAAGAGAAGACCGAGATCCTGGGTGCCGCGGCGGTCATCGCCCCGGGTGTGAGCGTCGATATCCGGCCCGTACTCGGCCGGGTCTGCTCCGTACGGGGACAGGGAATGCCGACCGCCCGGCTGGACGTACGGCAGCGGTTCGGGCTCGTTGAGCAGCCCGAAGCCGCCGGCGGTTTCGGAAGAAGACCGGCCGGAGTCGTACGGCGGGATCGCCGTCGTTTCGAAGTCGCCGGCGTAATTCGCGGACGGAAGATCGTCCTCGGGGTCGACCAGGCTCGCCGACATGGGGCGCCCGGCCGCGTCGTCGGGCCGCTGCCACGCGCTTGGGTCGTGGGGTTGACTGGTCACGACCCCCAGCGTAAGGGCTGTTCGCCTGTGACCCGAGGATTGGCGCGGTGCTTTCTGGCCACCATTTCGCGGGCCTTCTCCATGTGCGACGCAAGCACGTGCGTGGCGCGCACCACCGAACGATCCGTAATCTGGCTCGCATGAGACTGCGGCGGCCGATGCGGACTGTGTTCGCCGTGGTGTGTGCGGCGTTGCTGGTGGCGTCGGGCTGCGCGCGATTCGACGACGCGCAATCGCAACCGTTCACGACCGAGCCGGAACTGAAGCCCGGACCGTCCTCGAAGCCGCCGCCACCTCCGCCGCTGCCGCCCAAGCCGTTCCCGAAGGAATGCCCGGCGCCCGGCGTCATGCAGGGCTGCCTGGAAAGCACCAGCGGCCTGATCATGCTGCCCGACAGCCAGTCCGCGCTGGTGGGTGAACGCACGACCGGCGCGGTCAAAGAGGTGTCGGTGCGCGCCGAACCCAAGGTCAAAGTCGTCCTACCCGTCGACGGGTCCGGTGACGGCGGGCTCATGGACATCGTCTTGTCACCGACGTACGTCCAGGACCGGCTGATGTACGCCTACGTCAGCACCCCGACCGACAATCGGGTCATCCGCATCGCCGACGGCGACATACCCAAGCCGATCCTGACCGGCATCCCCAAGGGCCCGACCGGTAACACCGGGTCGCTGATCTTCACCAGCCCGACCACCCTGCTGGTACAGACGGGCGACGCCGGTGACCCCGCTCAGGCCGGTGATCCTCGCTCACTGGCCGGCAAGTTGTTGCGGATCGAGCAGCCGACGACGGTCGACCAGGCGCCGACGACGACGGCGCTGTCCGGTTTGGGCGCCGGCGGTGGGCTGTGCATCGACCCGTCGGACGAGTCGCTGTACGTCACCGATCGCACACCGACCGGTGATCGCCTACAGAAGATCGCCAAGGACTCCACGGTATCGACCGTATGGACGTGGCCCGACCGCCCGGGCGTCGCCGGCTGCGCGGCACTGGACGGCACCGTGCTGGTGAACCTCGTCAACACCAAACAGTCCGTCGCCGTTCGCATGGCACCGGACACGGGCGCGGTCACCGGCGATCCAGAGGTGGTGCGTCAGGACCAGCACGGCCACGCGTGGGCGATGGCGGTCTCACCCGACGGCAACGTCTGGGGCGCGACCATCAACAAGACGGCCGGTGATGCCGAGAAGCTCGACGACGTCGTCTTCCCGCTCTTCCCGCAGGGCGGCGGCTTCCCGCGTAAGAACGAGGACGCTACGTAAAAATCGCTGCGGCACTTCGGTTTTCGCTGCAGCGCCGAACAGCGAGCCGTTGCGCTTCAGGCCTCGACGAGGCGTAGCCCAACGATGCCGACGACGATGATCGACAGGAACAGCACCCGCGCCACACTGACGGTCTCACAGAACATGACCATGCCTGCCACGGCAACACCGACCGCGCCGATCCCGACCCACACCGCGTAGCCGGTCCCCGCAGGCAACTGCCGAAGCGCCACCGCGAGCAGGGTGAAGCTGAGCGCAGCACCGCCGATACCGATGACACTCGGCCACAGCCGACTGAGGCCGTCGGATTGTTTGAGCGCGGTGGCCCAGACGATTTCGAGCAGGCCCGCGCAGACGAGGATCACCCATGCCATGGTCAGGCGTTCGTGCCGCCGTCGGCGGTGAGCACGGCTCCGGTGATGTATGACGCGGCGGGACTCGCCAAAAACGCGACAGCGTCGGCGATCTCGCGCGCATCGGCGTACCGGCCGAGGGCGGACGTCGCCCGCTGTTCATCGGCCGTGTCACCCTCGACGGGATTCATGTCGGTATCTGTCGAGCCAGGTTGGACGACATTCACCGTGATCCCCCGCTCGCCGACATCACGGGCCAGTCCTTTGGTGAAGCCAATGAGAGCGGACTTGCTCATCGCGTACAGCGCGATGCCCGGATACGGCACGCGCTCGGCGAGATTGCTTCCGATGCTGATGATCCGGCCGCCGGCCGACATGTGTCGCACCGCGGCCTGGCTGGCCAGATACACGGCGCGGACGTGAATGGCGAGGGTGCGGTCGACGTCCTCGGCCGGCACGTCGTCGATGACTCCGAACGGGTAGATGCCCGCATTGTTGACGAGGATGTCCAGCCCACCCAGCTCGTCGGCGGTCTGCTGAACCGCGGTCACCACCTCGTCGGCGGCGGCGTTGTCGGCCTTGACGGCGAACCCCCGGCGCCCGTGGGCGCGGATGCGGTCGACAACCTCGTCGGCCCGCTCCTTGGACTGGGCGTAGGTGATGGCCACGTCTGAGCCCTGTTCGGCCATTCGCTCGGCGATCGCCGCCCCGATCCCCCTGCTCCCGCCGGTCACCAGCGCAACGCTCGATTCAGACATCCCATCCTCCTTTTTGTGTCGTTCGATACAAAATTAAATGCGGAGGCTACACTTGTCAACGAATTCTTTGTCGTTCGATACATAAAAGGAGGTGCGGCGCATGGCAACGCGTGGGAGACCCCGCGCCTTCGACCGCGACGAGGCCCTGCGGCGCGCCATGGAGGTGTTCTGGGAGCACGGCTACGAAGCCACCTCGATGAGCCACCTCACCGCGGCGATGGGCATCAGTTCCCCCAGCCTCTATGCGGCGTTCGGCAGCAAGGAGGAGCTTTTCCGCGAGGCGGTCGCCTTTTACAACGACACCTTGGGCGCGACAGCCGCCGCTGAGCTTCGTGAGCGACCGACTGCGCGGGAGGCGATCTCGGCGGTGCTGCGCCACCACGCCGTCGTCTTCTGCGACCCCGACAATCCCCGCGGATGCATGATCGTGCTCGCGGCGACCACGTCCGGCGACGACACCCGGTCAGTGCACGAGTATCTCGCGCAGTGGCGAATGGCGCTCGAGACCGACTTTCGCGAACGCGTCAAGCGCGGGATCGCCGAGGGCGACGTACCGGCCGGCGCCGACGCCGCCGCGATAGCCGCGTTCTACAACACGGTGAACCACGGGATGGCGATCCAGGCTCGCGACGGCGCCGATGAAAAGAAGTTGTCGTCGATAGCCGAGGGCGCGATCGCGGCGTGGGACGGACTGGTCGGACAGGCGGCCTAGCTGCAGGCGGCCAGCACCAGTTCGCGTACGCGGGCCGCGTCGGCTTGGCCCTTGGTCGCTTTCATCACCGCGCCGACGATGGCGCCGGCGGCCTGCACCTTGCCGCCGCGAATCTTCTCCGCGACATCGGGATTGGCAGCCAGGGCCTCATCGACGGCAGCCTGGATCAGCGAGTCGTCGCGCACGACGGCGAGTCCTCGATCGGTCATCACCTGTTCGGGCTCACCTTCGCCGGCCAATACGCCCTCGACGACCTGACGCGCCAGCTTGTTCGATAGCTTGCCCTCGTCGACGAGCTTCACCACCGCGGCGACCTGCGCGGGGGTGATCGGGAGCGCCTCGAGTTCCACTCCGCCTTCATTGGCCTTCTGCACCAGGAAATTTCCCCACCAAGCGCGGGCAGCGTCACTGGTAGCGCCGTGTTCGACGGTCGCGGCGATGAGGTCGAGAGCTCCGATGTTGACCAGATCGCGCATCACCTCGTCGGAGATGCCCCAGTCCTGCTGAATCCGATTGCGGGTCAACCACGGTAGCTCGGGAATGGTGCCCCGCAGCCGTTCGACGAGTTCTGCACTCGGTGCGACCGGTTCGAGGTCGGGCTCGGGGAAATACCGGTAGTCCTGTGCGGTCTCCTTGCTGCGACCGGCGGTCGTGTAACCGTCTTCGTGGAAGTGGCGAGTCTCCTGAGTGATCTTGCCGCCCGCCTCGAGAACCGCTGCCTGACGCCGCATCTCGTACCGCACGGCGACCTCGACGCTCTTGAGCGAGTTCACGTTCTTGGTCTCGGTGCGTGTGCCGAACTCGGTGGCGCCCTTGGGCTTCAGTGACACGTTGGAGTCGCAGCGCATCGAGCCCTGGTCCATCCGTACGTCGGAAACTCCCAAGGCGCGCAACAGATCTCGCAGCGCGGTTACGTATGCCTTGGCGATCTCCGGTGCGCGTTCGCCGGTGCCCTCGATGGGCTTGGTGACGATCTCGATCAGCGGAACACCGGCGCGGTTGTAGTCGAGCAGCGACGTGGTCGCACCCTCGATGCGGCCGGTGTCGCTGCCCAGGTGTGTCAGCTTGCCGGTGTCTTCCTCCATGTGCGCGCGTTCGATCTCCACGCGCCAGGTGGTCCCGTCCTCGAGCGGCACGTCAAGGTAGCCGTTGACGGCGATCGGCTCGTCGTACTGGCTGATCTGGTAGTTCTTCGGCTGGTCCGGGTAGAAGTAGTTCTTCCTGGCGAACCGACCCCACGGGGCGATATCGCAGTTCAGCGCCAATCCGATCCGGATGGCCGACTCGACCGCGGACTGGTTGAGCACCGGCAACGATCCGGGCAGGCCCAGGCACACGGGGCACACCTGCGTGTTGGGTTCGCCGCCGAACTCGTTGGTGCACCCGCAGAACATCTTGGTGGCGGTGGAGAGCTCGACGTGGACTTCCATGCCCATGACGGGGTCGTAGCGGGCAATGACCTCGTCGTAGTCGAGAAGCTCAGCGGCGGCGACAGTCATGACTCCGATCCTAGTGAGAGGACTCAGCCGAAGAACTCGGCGGCGTCGTCGTAGCGGCTCTGCGGCACCAGCTTGAGCTGGCGCACCGCGTCGGCGAGCGGCACCCGGCCGATCTCCTGACCGCGCAGCGACACCATCATTCCGTACTCGCCCGCGTGTGCGGCGTCGGCGGCGTTGACCCCGAAGCGGGTCGCCAAGATTCGGTCGTACGGGGTCGGGGTGCCGCCGCGCTGGACGTGGCCGAGCACGGTGACCCGCACTTCCTTATTGATCCGCTTCTCGACCTCGATGGCGAGCTGCTGGGCGATGCCGGTGAACTTCTCGTGGCCGAACTCGTCGATTCCGCCCTCGCGCAACCGCATTGTGCCCTCAGCCGGTTTGGCCCCTTCGGCCACCACACAGATGAAGTGGGCGTCGCCGCGGACGAACCGCTGCTTGATCAGCCGGCACACCTCGTCGACGTCGAAAGGCTGCTCGGGGATCAGTGTCATGTGCGCCCCGGACGCCAGACCCGCGTTCAACGCAATCCAGCCGGCGTGGCGCCCCATCACCTCGACAAGCATCACCCGCTGATGCGATTCCGCCGTGCTGTGCAGCCTGTCGATGGCCTCACTGGCGACACCGAGTGCGGTGTCGTGACCGAACGTCACATCGGTGCAATCGATGTCGTTGTCGATGGTCTTGGGCACCCCGACCACGGGCACGTTCTCCTCCGACAGCCAGTGCGCGGCGGTCAGCGTGCCCTCGCCGCCGATCGGGATGAGCACATCGATCCCGTTGTCGTCGAGCGTCTGTTTGATCTGATCGAGCCCGGCGCGCAGCTTGTCGGGATGCACCCGAGCGGTCCCCAGCATGGTGCCGCCTTTGGCCAGCAGCCGGTCATTGCGATCGTCATTGGCCAGCTGAATGCGGCGGTCCTCGAGGAGGCCGCGCCAACCGTCCAGAAAGCCGACGACCTTCGAGCCGTAGCGCACGTCACAGGTGCGGACCACGGCGCGGATCACCGCGTTCAGGCCGGGACAGTCTCCTCCGCCGGTGAGTACTCCGATGCGCATCTGTCCATCCTGCCCCGTCAGAGCGCCGTTGGCAGCGGACCTCGCGCAACTTCATAAGCCGCTCCGACCCGATACAACCTGTCATCGCCCAGCGCGGGCGCCATGATCTGCAGCCCGACCGGCAGGTTGTCGTCGGCCGACAGGCCCGAAGGCACCGACATTCCGCAGTGACCCGCCAGGTTCAGCGGCAGCGTGCACAGGTCGAACAGATACATCGCCAACGGATCGTCGACCTTCTCCCCAATACGGAATGCCGTGGAAGGAGTGGCCGGGGTCACCAACACGTCGACCTTCTGGTAGGCCTCGTCGAGGTCGCGCGCGATCAGTGTGCGCACCTTCTGCGCCTGGTTGTAATAGGCGTCGTAATAGCCCGCCGACAGTGCATAGGTGCCAATCATGATGCGGCGCTTCACTTCTGGGCCGAACCCAGCCGCCCGCGTCATCGCCATCACTTCCTCGGCGCTGTGCGTACCGTCGTCGCCGATGCGTAGTCCGTACCGCATTGCATCGAACCGCGCAAGATTCGACGACACCTCCGACGGCAAAATCAAGTAGTAGGCGGGCAACGAATAGTCGAAGTGCGGGCAGTCGACCTCGCTGATCTCGGCGCCCAGCGCGGTCAGCTGTTCGACGGCGGCGTCGAACGACGCCAGCACGCCCTGCTGGTACCCATCGCCGCGCAACTGCTTCACCACTCCGATCCGGACGCCCTTGAGGTCGCCGGCCGCACCCGCCTTTGCCGCCGCGACGACATCGGGCACCTCGGCGTCCACCGACGTCGAGTCCTTCGGGTCGTGTCCGGCGATCACCTCGTGCAGCAGCGCGGTGTCCAGCACTGTCCGGGCGCACGGCCCACCCTGGTCCAGCGACGACGCGCAGGCGATGAGTCCGTAGCGCGAGACCGTGCCGTAGGTCGGTTTCACCCCGACCGTCGCGGTCAGCGCCGCGGGCTGACGGATCGATCCACCGGTGTCGGACCCGATGGCCAGCGGCGCCTGGAACGCCGCCAACGCCGCGGCACTGCCGCCGCCCGAACCGCCGGGAACCCGGTCGGTGTTCCAGGGGTTGCGGGTCGGACCGTACGCGGAGTTCTCGGTCGAACTGCCCATGGCGAACTCGTCCATGTTGGTCTTGCCCAGGATCGGGATGCCTGCCGCCCGCAGCCGCGCGGTGACCGTCGCGTCGTACGGCGATGTCCAGCCTTCGAGGATCTTCGAGCCGCAGGTCGTCGGCATGTCGGTGGTGGTGAAAACGTCCTTGAGCGCCAGCGGCACACCGGCCAGCGGTGACGGCAGCGTCTCGCCCGCCGCGACCAGATCGTCGATCCGCGACGCCTCGGCCAGCGCCTTCTCCTCGGCCACATGCAGGAAGGCGTGGTAGTCGCCGTCGGTCGCGGCGATCTGATCCAGACAGGCGCGCGTCGCCTCGGTGGACGACACCTCCTTGGCCGCAATCTTGGCGCCCAGCGTGGCGGCGTCGAGCCGAACGATGTCCGAACTCATGCCGGTCATTCCGCCTCCCCCAGGATCCGCGGGACGGCGAACCGGCCGTCGACCGCCTTGGGAGCCTCGGCCAGCGCTTCGTCCTGGGTCAGGCACGGTTCCACGTCGTCGGGACGGAACACGTTGACGTCTTTGAGCGGATTGCCGGTCGGGTCCACGCCGGCCACATCGACGGCCTGGATCTGGCTGACGTGGCTGAGGATGGCGTCCAGCTGTCCGGCGAAACTGTCCAGCTCGTCCTCGGCCAGCGCGAGGCGGGCCAGGCGCGCCAGGTGGGCTACCTCGTCTCGAGAGATCTGCGACACGACTCCGAAGCCTAGTCAGCCAGGCGTCCGTGCTTCCGCGCACTGTCCTCCAGCCGCAACTGCTCGGCGCGCAGCAGGCGGCTGACGGTGCGGAGGTCGCGGATCTGTTGCTCCACGCGGGCGCGTTTGTCGGCGACGAGCCGGGCGCCGTCAGCGCAGTCGATACCGCGGGCGCGCAGGCCTTCGAGCACCTCACGAATCTCGGCAAGGCTGAAGCCGAGCGACTGCATGCTGCGAAGCAACTTGACCTGCTTGGTCAGCGACTGCGGGTAGTCCCGGTAATTGTTGTGCCCTCGCGGTATCTCCCCGAGCAATCCCTCGCGTTCGTAGTAGCGCAGCGCGTGCCGGCCCACACCTGTTGCGGCCTCTAAATCGCTGATACGCATCACAACTCGCTTGACTGTAGACCCAACTTGACACTTTACCATCCGACCACCGGCGAAGAAGGAGCGTGAGATGTATCTACTGGCGGATGCGGCTGTCGACATCGCGTGTACGGACGCGCAAGCATTCGACTACGCCTGCGACCTCGAGAATTTCGCTGAGTGGTTTCCCGGTGTCCTCGAGATCGTCGCACACAACGACGTGGCGTTCGCCGAGCGCGGACGCGAGTACCGCGAGACAGTCGATGTGCCGCTGCGCGGCCGTCGATCGGTGGTCATTCGGGTCGTAGAGGCCGACGCACCGAATCGGCTCGTCACCGATGGCGACCTGTCGATCGTGATGCCTCGGATGGAAATACACATCAGCCAGTCATCGCCCCAGGTGTGCACGGTGCGATGGCGCATGCTCAGCCGCAACCGCAACATCCTCGCCCGTCTGCTGGTGCTGCCGATAGCGCGCATCGTGATGACGAAGCGCGCCTCCACGGGGTTGCACCGCCTCAAGGGACGCCTCGAACGCACTCGCTGCGACGATCATCGGTAAGCGGCTCAGCTGGCCAGACGTCCTCAGCGGCCCCGAGGGGCCGACATGCCGGAATGCTGACTGGCAGGCGCTGTGCAACAGTGTTGCGCGTGCCTTCGTATCTGCTGCGGGTCCAGCTCGAGGACCGACCGGGCAGCCTCGGCTCGTTAGCCGTCGCGCTCGGCTCCGTGGGCGCCGACATCCTGTCGCTCGACGTCGTCGAACGCGGTACCGGCTACGCCGTCGACGATCTGGTGGTCGATCTGCCCCCCGGCGCGATGCCCGACATGCTGATCACCGCCGCCGAGCAGATCAAGGGCGTCTACGTCGACACCATCCGGCCACACTTGGGATTGCTGGAGGCGCACCGCGAACTCGAGCTCATCGACCACATCGCCGCTGCGCCCAACAACAAGAAACTGCAGGTGCTCGCCGATGAGGCGCCCCGCGTCCTGCGCGTCGGGTGGTGCACCGTGGTCCGATTGACCGAGTCCGGACCCCAGCGCATCGTCGGCAGCCACGGCGCCCCCGAGACGCAGGCCGCCGAAACGCCCTGGCTGCCAATCGATCACGCCGCGGCGCTGAATGGCGGTGCCGAGTGGGTGCCGCAGCTGTGGCGCGACATGGACACGACGCTGGCGGCGGCCCCGTTGGGCAACTCCACGTCCGCCGTCGTGCTCGGCCGACCCGGCGGCCCGCAGTTCCGCCCGTCAGAGGTGGCGCGGCTGGGCTACCTCGCCGGGATCGTCGCGACGATTCTTCGCTGAGTCAGGCTCCTGCGGGCACCGGATACCGGTCATTGACGTCGGCGCTACTGTCCTTGCGCGCACAGTGGGCGCAACAGAAGATCGCGTCGGGTGTTTCGATGCCATGGCCCAGGATCCGGCACCCGCAGTGCGCGCATTCCGGCGCCAACTGCGCCGCAGCGCACTCGATACTGTCGAAAGTCGCGCTCTTGTCGTCGCCCCAGGTCACGGTGAACGCTTTGTCGTAGTCATTGCCGCACGTGTCGCAGATCGCCATCACTAACTCCTTCGCAGTCACCGGTCGGGTGCCCGGTGCCGCGCAGCGACAAACGCGTACACCTAGACGCCGTCGGGTCCGTTCTCCAGCAGCCGCGTGAAGCCGTCTTCGTCGAGAACCGGGACGCCGAGTTCGACGGCCTTGTCGAATTTCGAGCCGGGTGAATCGCCGGCGACGACGTACGCGGTCTTCTTGGACACCGAGCTGGCGGCCTTTCCGCCGCGCGCGACGATGGCCTCCTTCGCGTCGTCGCGGGAGTATCCAGTCAGCGAGCCGGTGACGACGATCGACAGTCCCTCGAGGGTGCGTTCGATGCTGGTGTCGCGTTCGTCGGCCATTCGAACACCGGCCGCGCGCCATTTGTCGACTATCGCGCGGTGCCAGTCGACGGTGAACCATTCGGTGACCGCGGCGGCGATCGTCGGGCCCACCCCCTCGACGACCGACAGCTCCTCCTCCGACGCGGCCATGATCGCGTCCAGGGTGCCGTATTCGGTGGCCAGTGCCCGGGCGGCGGTCGGGCCGACGTGCCGAATCGACAGGGCCACCAGCACCCGCCACAGCGGTTTCGCTTTCGCCTCATGCAGATTCACCAGTAACCGCTTGCCATTGGCCGACAGATTGCCGTCCTTGGTCTTGAACAGGTCCGTGCGCAACAGATCTGCGCTGTCGATGGTGAACAGGTCACCTTCGTCCGCGATGACGCCGGCCTGCAGGAGCGCAATGGCCGCCTCGTAGCCCAGACCCTCGATGTCGAACGCGCCGCGGCCCGCGACGTGGAACACGCGTTCCCGCAGCTGCGCAGGACACGATCGCGTGTTGGGGCAACGGATGTCGGCGTCGCCTTCTTTGGCGGGCGCGAGGGTGGTGCCGCATTCGGGACACTCTGTTGGCATGACGAATTCGCGTTCGGAGCCGTCACGCAGATCGACGACCGGTCCCAGCACTTCCGGAATCACGTCGCCGGCCTTGCGGATCACCACGGTGTCGCCGATCAGTACGCCCTTGCGGACAACTTCCGACGCGTTGTGCAGCGTGGCCTGGCTGACCGTGGAACCCGCAACCTTGACGGGCTCCATGAAGGCGAACGGCGTGACGCGGCCGGTACGCCCTACGTTGACCTTGATGTCGAGCAGCTTGGTGGTCGCCTCCTCCGGCGGGTACTTGTAGGCAATCGCCCACCGCGGGGCGCGGGAGGTGGAACCGAGCCGCCGCTGCAGCGCGATTTCGTCGACTTTGACCACCACACCGTCGATTTCGTGCTCGACGTCGTGCCGGCGCTCACCCCAGGACGCGATGTGCTCGGTGACGGCGTCGATGCCCTTGACCTTCGCGGTGTGAGTGGACACCGGTAGCCCCCAATCCCCCAGCGCGCGATAGGCGTCGTGCAGGGTCTTGGGTCTGAAGCCCTCGGTGTGGCCGAGGCCGTGGCAGATCATCCGCAGCCTGCGGCGCGCGGTAACCGCCGGGTTCTTCTGGCGCAGCGAGCCGGCGGCGCTGTTTCGGGGATTGGCGAACGGCGGCTTGCCCTCGGCAACCAGCCCGGCGTTGAGGTCTTCGAAGTCGGCGACGCGGAAGAACACCTCACCGCGGACCTCGAGAACCTTCGGCACCGGGAATTCTTTGGTGCCGGTGAGCTTTTCGGGGATGTCGTCGATGGTCCGCGCATTCAGAGTGACGTCTTCGCCGGTGCGGCCGTCGCCGCGGGTGGCCGCGCGATCCAAGCGCCCGTCGAGATACACCAACGCCAGGGCGACGCCATCGATCTTGAGCTCGCAGAGGTAATGCGCGCCGTCACCGATTTCGCCCTTGGTGCGTGCTGCCCACGCCGCGAGTTCATCGGGGGTGAACACGTTGTCCAGCGACAGCATCCGCTCGAGGTGATCGGCGGAGGTGAATTCGGTGGCGAAGCCGGCACCGCCGACCAATTGGGTCGGCGAGTCAGGGGTCCGCAGCTCAGGGTGCTCGTCCTCGAGCGCCTGCAGTTCACGTAGCAGCTCGTCGAACTCAGCGTCGGAGATGACCGGGGCGTCGCGGACGTAATAGCGGAACTGATGACCGCGCACGTCGTCGGACAGCTCCTGCCAGCGGCGGCGCAGGTCGGCATCGGGGGCATCTTCTGACTGTTCGGCCAGGGTGATCTTCGGGTCACGGGTCGCCTTCGGGCTCACTCTCGCAGGCTAGCCGAGGGCTCAGACATCGCCCCGGACACGTCGTCGGGGGCAGATACCCTGACCGCATGCCACATCCGGTGATGTTCCGCGACGACGACCCGGCGCTGGCGAAGGTGCGCACGATCGCGCTGGAATTCCCCGAGGCGTACGAAAAGGTGTCGCATGGCCGGCCGTCGTTCTTCGTCACCAAGATGTTCTTGATGTACGGCGGCAGCGTCAAACCGGCGACCAAGGGTGCCGGCTATGTCCAGTACCCGCAGTCGATCATGGTCAAGGTCGACGAGAGCGACCGTCGCGCGCTCGAGGCCGATCATCGGTTCTTCTTCCCCGCTTACCTGGGCCCGGCAGGCTGGCTGGGCCTGAATCTCGCGGCGACGAAGAAACCCGATTGGCGCGAGGTCACCGAGCTGATCGACGCGTCGTATCGGTTGACCGCACCCAAGAAGCTCGTCGCTCGACTCGACGAAGCTTGACCCGCGACCGGCCGGTCATGGTTCGATCAGGGTCATGAGCTTCGCGAGCCCATTCCCCGAAGTCGATATCCCATCCTCCAGCGTCTACGACTTCCTGTTCGACCGCATCGCCGAGGAAGACCTCGACCAGATCGCCCTCATCGACGCGAAGTCGGGCCGGGAAACCACCTACCGCGAGATGATCGCGCGTGTCGACGCGTTCGCCGGGGCGCTGACCGGGCGCGGTATCGGCGTCGGGGATGTCGTCGGGCTGCTGTCTCCGAACAGTTCGGCGTTCGCAGTCGCGTTCCACGGCATCCTGCGCTCGGGTGCCACCGCCACGACCATCAACGCGCTGTTCACCGCCAAGGACATCGCCAAACAGCTGACCGATTCGGACGCCAAGATGCTGGTGACGGTCACACCGCTGCTGGCCCAAGCGAAGGAAGCGGCCGCGGCGGTCGGGCTGGCCGACAGCGATCTCGTCGTGCTGGACGGTGAGGGCCATGAGATCGCCGGCCATCCCAACGCCGCTGATCTGATGAAGCCGGGTCTGCCGGCACCTGACGTCAGCTTCGCCCCGTCCTCGCATCTTGCGGTGCTGCCGTACAGCTCGGGCACGACCGGAAACCCCAAGGGCGTGATGCTGACTCACCGCAACCTGGTGGCCAACGTCGCGCAGATCCGACCGCTGCACGGCATGGTCGCCGACGATGTCGTGATCGCCGTGCTGCCCTTCTTCCACATCTACGGGATGACGGTGTTGCTGAACGCCGCCCTGCACGCCCGCGCACGCCTGGTCATCATGCCGAGCTTCGATCTGACCGAATTCCTGGCGAACATCGCGAACCACAAGTGCTCGATCGCGTTCATCGCGCCGCCGGTCGCCGTCGCGCTGGCCAAGCATCCGCTGATCGACGACTACGACCTCGGCTCGCTGAAAGTCGTCATGTCGGGCGCCGCCCCACTGGACGCCGATCTCGGTCAGGCGGTCGCCGACCGGTTGGGATGCCGCGTCGTTCAGGGCTACGGGATGAGCGAGCTGAGCCCCGTCAGCCACATCACCCCGTTCGACGCGGGCGCGCATGACGTGAAGGGCGCCGCGCCGCTGAGCTCGGTCGGCTGGACCGTGTCCAACGCCGCGTCCAAAATCATCGACCCCGAGACCGGCGACGAAATCGAGGTCCCCGCAGAGGGTCTCAGCGAGACGGGTGAGCTCTGGTTCAAGGGGCCGAACGTGATGGCGGGCTACCTGAACAACGACTCGGCCACCAACGAGACGATCGATGAGAACGGCTGGCTGCACACCGGCGACCTCGCCCAGGTCGACGCCAACGGCTGCGTGTACATCGTCGACCGGCTCAAGGAACTGATCAAGTACAAGGGCTACCAGGTGCCTCCCGCCGAACTCGAGGCAGTGCTGCTCAGCCATCCCGGGATCGCCGACGCGGCGGTCATCGGAGTTGTCGACGCCGAAGGCGAAGAGGTGCCAAAGGCTTTCGTGGTCAAACAGGCCGAGCAGGAGTTGAGCGCGGACGAGGTGATGGAGTTCGTCGCCGGTGAGGTGGCGCCGTACAAGAAGGTCCGTCAGGTGGAGTTCATCGAGACGATACCGAAATCCGCGTCAGGCAAGATCCTGCGTAAGGATCTACGAACGACGTAGTCTCTCCGCCGCGTGCGCGGCGCGTGCCTGCCGGTAGCCGAGGACGGCACCTGCGGCCGGGATCAGCAGGAGGCCGGCGACCCCCCACAGCGGGTCCGACCAGTCGACCGGTCGTGGTTCACCCATTTGTTGTGTCAGCACCGGCGCGGCCGGAATCCGGCCCACCCATGGCGGCGCGGGGGCGGGCGCGGGGGCCGGCGGCGGAGGTGGCGGCGGCGCCGCAGGTGCCGGTTCGGCCACCGGGGCCCGCCATTGCGGTTCGGAATCAGGCTGCCGAGTGCCGGGTGTGCGGCCATTGCCGAACGTCACGCGGGGAGGATCGAACCGCGCGTTTGGCACGCCGGCGCGATCCATACCGGACCCACCGGGTGTGCGGCCCGCGCCGACACCGCCGAACACGCCCGCGCCGCCTTGGGCTGAACGCGACTCTGCGCCGTCGTTGCCTGAGCCCGCGGCCAGACTCGGCGCCAACTGGCCGACGTCGGGAGCGTCAATACGGCCTGAGCCGAACCGGACCTCCGGGCTCTCGACACCGCCCTCGTCGGCGTCGCCGTCACCCTCGGCGCCCTTGCCGCCGCGGTCTCCATCGCCGCCGCCGGACCCACCGCGTCCGTTGCCGTCGCCGTTGCCACGGTCAAGACTGTTGTCGCGATCAGATTGCGAGCCGCCCGGGTCCGCGACAGCCACCGTCGCGGTCCCGCCTAGCAGGAGAAACGCCGCGATCACACCGGCACATGCGGTGAGACGCGGGCTGAGTCGGGCCACAATTTCTCCTGCGAGTGGCAAATATGAATCGACGTTGTCGTCAGTGCATTGTTGCACGCGGCGGGCGTGCATAGCGGATCTGTTCGGCGAACGCGCGAAGTTACGTGACGGCCTCTATTTATCCTCGACGAAAGTTCGCAGGCGGTCAATTGCTTTGTCCCATCGTTGCGACAACGCATTCAAGTATTCGCTGGCATCGGCCAAGGGCTTCGGCTCCATCCGCCAGATACGTTCCCTGCCGTGACGCCGACTGCTCACCAGGCCCACCGTCTCCAGGAGCAACAGATGCTTGGTCGCGGCCTGTCGGCTAACAGATACCACCGTGGTGACTTCGGTCGTCGAGCACGGCCCGCCGTCGCACAGGCGGGTGATGATGCGTAGGCGGTTCGGGTCGCCCAAGGCGTCGAACAGCGGCGCCCTGGCGACGACCGACGTACTCACACCTTCTCGCTGAGGGCCAGGTACTTGCGGACCAGTTCGGTCTGCGCCGCCCAGCCTTCGCTGTTGCCCTCGAACGCCGACTGCCTGCGCTCGGCAGGGATGGCGTCGAAACCGGATTCGACGATGCGCAGCAGCACTCCGTCGGCGGTGTCTTCGAGCGTGAACTCGACCAGAGTCGTCGGTTCGTCCGCGTAGTCGGCGCCGTCGTCGACCCCGAACGGATGCCAACGGAACGCGAGCCGGCGTTGTGGTTCCACCGCAACGATGTGCCAGGCGTCCGCCTTTCCGGCGTGCGGCTGCTGCGCCTTGGCGACGTCCTCGTCGACCGTCGTCGGGGTGATCGTCCCCATCACCGAGGTGCCCGGCACGAACGGTCCGTCGAAGCGCACACCGAACCAGCTGCCGAACTCGTCGGCGTCGCTGACTGCGCGCCAGACTCGGTCCAGCGGGGCTTTCAACAGAACTTCCTTCTCGATCCGATCTGGATTCATATGCAACCTCCTGGTTGCTTGTCAGGCTAGCGGCGACGGCGCCGACACGCAACCTTTCAGTTGCTTGTTTTAGATCGCGTCCGGATCCTCGGCGAACACATCGGCCGCCTTCTGCGCGAGTTCGATGGCGATGCGAGCCCATTCCGGGGTGGCTCCGGCGAGCCCGCACGCGGGGGTGACTCCGATCCGCTCACCCAGCACCGACCGTGGGAAGCCGAGTCGGTCGGTGACGGTGACCGCCGCCTCTGCGATCGCCTCGGACGAGGGGCGTGCGGCGGGTGCGGTCGTCGGAACGACCCCGAGCAGGACGGTGCGCCCGCTTTCGACGAACTCGCCGATACCGTCGAGATCGGCTGCGGTGAGCGTGGATACGTCAACCGATAGCGCTTGAATAGAGCTGCGCTGCAACATGTTCCATGGTAGGTCCGCGGCACAACTGTGCAACGCAACCTCGGCGCCTGTGGTCGCGATGCAGTCGTCGATCAACCCGATCGCGATGGGTTCGTCGACCGGATGCACGGGCGACAGACTGGTCACCCCGGTGAGCCGGCCGAGCAGCGCCGCGGGCAACAGCGGCTCGTCGAACTGCACCACCACCGCCGTATCCAGTCGCCTGGCGACCTCGGCCCGATGCCGCGCCATGCCCTCCCCGAGCGAGGCGGCCAGGTCGCGTACCGCGCCCGCATCGGTGATGGCGCGATGCCCTCCGGAAAGCTCCAGCTGCGCCGCCAAGGTGATGGGGCCCGGGGATTGAACTTTGACGGTGCGGTTGCCGCCTCGCAGGCCGGCGTTCTCCCACGCCTCCTCCAGCGCGTCGAGGTCCTCGTTGAGCAGGCTGACGGCGCGGCGAACCACCGCGCTGCGGCCAGGGGCGATCCGGTAACCGCGCGGCACGGTGTCGATCCCGATATCGACGAGCAGCGCACCGGCCCGGCCGATCATGTCCGCACCGACCCCCCGGCCCGGAAGCTCAACGAGATGCGGCAGGGTGTGCAATTCGCCGACGACGATTTCTGCGGCCTGACGGGGCGAGGTGCCCGGCCATGATCCGATGCCGGTAGCGGCGGCGAAAACACTCACTCGCTGAACAGTATTCGATGGGGCTAGTCTCGATCGGAAAGGGGAGGTAGGTCATGCCCGTGGCGACCAGGTCATTTCTGGTCTGGGGTGTGGCGGCGCTCCTTGCCGCGGGCTGCACGCAGTCGGTCGCCGGCACCGCGGTGCGGGCAGTCCCCGGCCTCGACGACGATTCGCGGTCGCCGGTCGACGTCGAGTCGGTAGTCCTCGACCAGTCGCAGATGCGGGCGATCACCGGCGCCGGCGAGGACCTCTCGATCATCCCGAGTATGGACGGCAAGATCCCTGTCGACGTCGATTCACTCGTCAAAGGTGCGCCGCCACAATGTGAATGGCTATTTGCAGAATCCCAGACGTTCGGTCCCGACGTGGAGGAGTTCCACAAGACCACGTTCCAAAATCCCCCCGACGGCGCCCTCATCTCCGAAGGCGTGGCGGCCTATCGCGACACCGAAACCGCCCGGGCGGCCTTCGACAGCCTCGTCAGCAGAGTCGACGATTGCGGCTCAACCGCTTTGGGGTCGGCGCTGGTCGGTGAATGGACAAGCGGCAGCCAGGCCCTGACGATGCGGCCGGGCGCCTGCGGCCGGGACTACCGCGTCAAATCGGTGGTGATGGTGGAGGTCACCTTCTGTCACTTCCCCGGCTCGGTGCCCGACATCGTGATGACGAACATCCTCGCGAATGTGCCGGAGTGATCGCCGTCAGCGGGTGATGGTCGCGCTCCCCAGCACTTCGTCGCCGTCCGGATCGGGGCGGTAGAGGACCATCGTCTGCCCCGCCGCCACGCCTCGAATCGGGGCGCGCAGCTCGACGGCCAGCCGGCCGTCGCGAAGTTCGGCGACACCGTCACCGATCCCGCCGTGCGCGCGCACCTGCACCTGGCATTCCATCGGGCCCGTCGGCGCGTCGCCGGTTGTGAACACCGGCCGTTCGCCGGTCAGCGACCAAACGTCGAGATCCGCGGCGTTGCCGACTTGCACGGTGCCGGTTTCGGCGTCGATGCCGGTGACGTATCGCGGCTTCCCGTCGGATCCGGGTCCGGCGATGCCAAGGCCCTTGCGCTGGCCGACGGTGAACCCGTGCACGCCGTCGTGTTCGGCGAGCACCGTTCCGCCCGAGTCGACAACTGTGCCGCGACGGACCCCGATTCGGGCGCCGAGAAATGCGCGCGTGTCTCCCGAGGGAATGAAGCAGATGTCGTGGCTGTCCGGCTTTTCGGCGACGGCGAGCCCCCGGCTGGCCGCCTCCTCACGAATCTGCGGCTTGGGGGTGTCACCAACGGGGAACACCGCGTGGCGCAACTGCTCGGCCGTCAGCACCGCGAGAACGTAGGACTGGTCCTTGTCGGCATCGACGGCGCGACGCAGCCGTCCGCTCGACAACCGCGCATAATGACCCGTGGCCACGGCGTCGAACCCCAGCGCGAGCGCACGAGCCGCCAACGCGGAGAACTTGATTCGCTCATTGCACCGCACGCACGGATTCGGCGTCTCGCCACGCGCGTAGGACGACACAAAGTCGTCAACCACGTCTTCTTTGAATCGGTCTGCGAAATCCCAGACGTAAAACGGGATGTCGAGCACATCGGCGACCCGTCGGGCGTCGCCGGCGTCCTCCTTGGAGCAGCAGCCCCGTGATCCGGTGCGCAGCGTGCCGGGCGCCGACGACAGCGCAAGGTGCACGCCCACCACGTCGTGTCCGGCGTCGACCATCCGGGCGGCTGCGACCGAAGAGTCCACGCCACCGCTCATCGCTACGAGCACCCGCACTAGTCGACCACTCCTGAGCTTGCCAATGCCGCGTGTCGCGCCCGCTCTACCGCGGCGGGCAGGACGGCCAACGCGGCCTCGACATCTGATTCGGTGGTGGTGTGGCCCAACGACAATCGCAGCGAGCCGCGGGCGCTGGCGGGATCGGCGCCCATCGCGATCAGCACGTGTGAGGGCTGCGCGACTCCGGCGGTGCACGCCGAACCTGTCGAGCACTCAATCCCTTTGGCGTCCAGCAGCATCAGCAGCGAGTCGCCCTCGCAACCGCGGAACGTGAAGTGGGTGTTGCCGGGCAGCCGGTCGCTGCCCGTCGCGCCATTGAGGTGCACATCGTCAATGCTCGACAGCACGCCGTCGATCAGGCGGTCGCGCAGTTCGGTGACGCGTACGCTGTTGGCTTCCAGGCCTTCTACTGCGATCCGCGCTGCGGCGGCCATGGCGACTGCACCGGCGACATCCGGTGTACCCGAACGCACATCGCGTTCTTGTCCCCCACCGTGCAACAACGGCACACATGCCGTGTCGCGGCGCAACAGCAATGCCCCCACCCCGGTGGGCCCGCCGAATTTGTGCCCGGCGATGCTCATCGCCGACAGTCCGCTAGCGGCAAAGTCGACCGGTATCTGACCCACCGCCTGGACGGCGTCGCTATGCATCGGGATGTCGAATTCGGCAGCAATCGCAGCCAGTTTCGCGGTCGGCATGATCGTGCCGACTTCGTTGTTTGCCCACATGACGGTCACCAGCGCCACGTCGTCGTGGTCCCGCAACGCATCCCGAAGCGCCGACGGTGATATCGATCCGTCGGCGTCGACGGGAAGCCAGGTCACCTCGGCGCCTTCGTGTTCGACGAGCCACTCGACGGCATCGAGCACGGCGTGGTGCTCAACGCCAGTGGTGATGATGCGTCGGCGGCGCGGGTCGCCGTCTCGGCGCGCCCAGTAGATGCCCTTGACCGCCAGGTTGTCACTCTCGGTTCCACCCGCGGTGAAGATCACCTCGGACGGCCGAGCGCCCAGTAGCTTGGCGAGCGTCTCGCGGGCCTCCTCCATGCGGCGGCGGGCGGTCCGCCCGGCGCCGTGCAGTGACGACGCGTTACCGACGGTCGCCAGGACTGACGTCATCGCCTCGATGGCCCCGGGGTGCATCGGGGTGGTGGCGGCGTGATCCAGATAGACCGGCAGCGCGCCGCTGGGGCGAAGATCATCTGGCGAGGTCATAGCCGTTCCATGGTAGCGGCCTCTGACCGGCCGGCCAGATCCCGTGGTCAGGCCACCAAGGCGTGACCGTGTCCGCGGCGTGCCGAACGCGTTGCGTCCCCACGCACGGCCGATTCGCAGCGGTTGGCCAGGTCCCGGCGATCGGTGCCCGGCAACTGCAGAGATTCGACCTGCACGCGCACGATGGTGCGCTGTGCGGTGATGAGCCGTTTGGTGGACGCGAGCAGCGTGTCTTCACCGACATAGGCGGCGATGGTCGACGGCTGGCCGTCGCGACCGTGGTAGCTCAGCCGCAGCGGTTGAACCGGCCTGCCCGCATCGACGGCGGCCTGGAACATCGCAGGCCGGAACTGGCCGTACGCCACGCCGCACCAGGTCGTGCCCTCGGGGAACGCGACGACCGTCTGTCCGGCCTGCAACCGGGCGGCAATCATGGAGACGACGTCGGGCAGGCGCCGCAGGTTATCCCGGTCGATCGGGATCACTTTCATCAGCCGAGCCAGGAACCCGAGCCCGGGCCAGTTGATCATCTCGGACTTGGCGACGAACCGGCCCGGCAACACCGAGCCGATCGCGAAGATGTCGACCCACGACACATGGCCGCTGACCACCAGCACGCCCTGCAGGTTTCGAATCGGCCCGCCGGACACCGTGATTCGCACACCCAGACAGCGCAGCATCAGCCGGCAATAGCTTCGCTGCACATGGGAGCGACCCGGTACCGGAATGGCGAGCAGCGGAACGGCGGCCAGAAGCAGGAACGCGAACGTGGCGCGTATCGCGACGCGCCACGCGACGATCACACGCTGGCCGGCGGGCGCGTCTGCCGCAGCTACGCAACTGGCGTCGCACGTGGCGCGCGGCAGCCAGGGGCTGTCGACGCTCATGACGTCATCCCCGCTGCCATCGCGCTCGCCGCACCCACCGACCTCAGGCGCTTGAGATACCGGATGTCGGCCCGGCGTTTGTCCAGCAGCGCCGGGAAGTCGCCGACGCCGAATTCCGGGTCGTGGGCCGGATCGCCGCAGACCTGCGCGCCCAGCCGCAGATAGCCGCGCATCAGCGGCGGTATGGACACCCGCGCGGGCGGATCGATGTCGTCCAGGCCCTTACCGTCGACCGTCACCGGCCGGTACGGATACACCGTGAATTCGGCGGGAGCGGCATGGCGGTGGCGGACGAAATCGCGCACCCCACGGATCTGACTGCCGGGCGCGCTGTCCTCAGCACCGGCGACCGCCACCGATACGCATCCGGCCACGTAGTCGTAGCCACAGCGGTCCAGGTAGGCCAAGATACCTGCCCACATCAGCAGGACGACGCCGCCGTTGCGGTGATCCTCACGAACCACGGCGCGGCCCATCTCGACCAGTGAGGGCCGCAGTGCGTCGAGGCCCTGGACGTCGAATTCAGTTGCGGTGTAAAGGCCTCCGGCGGCGATGGCACCGGGCGGCGGCAACATCCGGTAACAGCCGACGATTTCGCCGGAGTTGTCCTCGCGAACCAGCAGATGATCGCAGTGCTCGTCGAAGCCATCGGCGTCCAGGCCGGCCTGAAATTCCGGGCTGGCGCCGACGAGCGCAAATCCGGGCTCGGAGGTGAACACGTCGTGGCGGAGGCGCTGCGCGGATTCGATGAGCGCGGGGTCGGTGGACAGCAACAAGCTGTAGCGCGGCAGTGCGGAGCCGGATGACGCGCGGGTGTCGATGTCGTCGGGGGCGATGAGTACAGACGCTCTGCTCATGGCTGAACGGTCGCGTGGTTGCATCTCCGTACGGCATCGGGCGTGTGACGTGTCCGTGAGCGCTAGGTGACGAGTTGGGCGCATCTGTGTGCAAAAACACAAATTTGGGCGGCCCAGGATGGCTCAGCTGTCGAGAAACGCGACATTGTCGGGAAAATGGGCTGCGCTCGCGAGGCGAACCACCCTTGAAGTCCGTAGTCGAACGCAAAAGCAAAACCCCCGACCGCAGAGCACGTCGGGGGTTTTGCGGAGCTCTACTGAGTCAGCCCTTGCGAGCCTTGACCTTCTCGGTCAGCTGCGGCGCGACCTTGAACAGGTCGCCGACGATGCCGAGGTCGGCGATCTCGAAGATCGGCGCCTCTTCGTCCTTGTTCACCGCAATGATCGTCTTTGACGTCTGCATACCCGCGCGGTGCTGGATCGCTCCCGAGATGCCCAACGCGATGTACAGCTGCGGAGACACGGTCTTGCCGGTCTGGCCCACCTGGAACTGGCCCGGGTAGTAGCCGGAGTCGACCGCGGCACGCGACGCGCCGACCGCGGCGCCGAGCGAGTCGGCCAACTCCTCGACCACATTGAAGTTCTCGGCGCTGCCGACACCACGGCCGCCCGACACCACGACGGTGGCCTCGGTGAGCTCCGGGCGGTCGCCGGCCACGGCCGGTTCGCGCTTGGTGATCTTCGTGGCATTCTCGGCCTGCGCCGGAACCTCGACGCTGACGACCTCGCCCGCACCGTCGGCAGGTTCGGCGTCAATGGCACCGGGGCGCACGGTGATGACGGCCAGTTCGCCGGTGGACTCGGCCTCGACGGTGTACGCGCCACCGAAGATGGAGTGGATGGCCTTGCCGCCCTCCTGGACCTCCACGACGTCGGTCAGCACACCCGCACCGATGCGCGCGGCCAGCCGGCCCCCGATCTCCTTGCCGTCCGCGGACGCGGCCAGCACCACACCGGCCGGGCTGGCGGACTCGACGAGCGAGGCCAGCACATCCACGTACGGGGTGATGAGGTAGTTGTCGGCGTCATCGGATTCGGCGACATAGATCTTGGCCGCACCGGCGGCCTTGAGGGCGTCGGTCAGTCCTTCGGCCGTGCCCGGCTTGCCCACCACAACGGCGGCGGGTTCGCCCAATTTACGTGCGGCAGTGATCAGTTCGGCGGTGACCTTCTTCGGGGCACCTTCAGCGTGCTCGACGAGCACAAGTACTTCAGCCATGGGTCTTCAGTGTCTTTCTAGGTCTATTAGGCGAGGAATTCGGAGTGATCTGCTCAGATGATCTTCTGGGCGACGAGGTACTCGGCAACCTTCGCGCCGCCTTCACCTTCGTCGGTGACCTTCTCACCCGCGGTCTTCGGCGGTTTCGGAGTCGACGCGTTCACCTTCGTGCCGGCGTTGGCAACGCCCACCTCATCGGCCTCGACACCGATCTCAGCCAGCGTCAGCGTCGTGACTTCCTTCTTCTTCGCGGCCATGATGCCCTTGAAGGACGGGAAGCGCGGCTCGTTGATCTTCTCGTTGACGCTGACCACGGCGGGCAACGACGCCTCGACGGTGAAGACACCGTCGTCGGTTTCGCGCTCGCCGGTGACCTTGCCGCCCTCGACCGCCACCTTGCGCAGGTGGGTGAGCTGCGGCAGGCCCAGGTACTCGGCCACGATCGCGGGCACCGCGCCGCCGACGCCGTCCGTCGCCTCATTACCGGCGATGACCAGTTCCGTGCCTTCGATCGTGCCCAGCGCGCGGGCAAGGGCCCACCCGGTCTGGACCATGTCGGATCCGTGCATGCCCTCGTCCACGAGGTGCACCGCTTTGTCGGCGCCCATCGACAGCGCCTTGCGAATTGCCTCCGTCGCCCGCTCCGGTCCGGCTGTGAGCACTGTCACAGTTCCGCCTGCGTCACCTTCTCGCTCCTTGATCAGCAGCGCCTCCTCGACGGCGCGCTCGTTGATCTCGTCGAGCACGGCGTCGGCCGCTTCACGGTCAAGGGTGAAATCGCCGTCGGACAGCTTGCGCTCCGACCAGGTGTCAGGGACCTGTTTGATCAGGACCACGATGTTCGTCATGAGTCTGGTTCGTCCTCCTCGAAGGGGCCGATGACCGGCCCGCAATACCACGTTTCAAGCAATCACCATCATGTTACTCGCGGGTAACTTTTGGTGGTTCGCAGGAACACCATAGCTGGTCGAAGTTTGTGTTCTAGCAGCACGTAGGCGGTGAACAGTTCGCCAGTGAGCCGTTTCACGTTAGCCTGCCTTCCAATGAGCGCATTCGTCACCGATGGTCCGAACCTGCCCTTGACCGGCGAACGCACGGTTCCGGGCCTCGCGGAGGAGAACTACTGGTTCCGCCGCCATGAAGTCGTCTATGAACGGCTGGCCAGTCTCTGCGCGGATCGCGACGTCCTCGAAGCCGGCTGCGGCGAGGGCTACGGCGCCGATCTGATCGCCGATGTCGCGAACACTGTCATCGGCCTCGACTACGACGACTCCGCTGTCGCGCACGTCCGCGCCCGGTACCCGCGAATCGACATGCGCCAGGGAAACCTGGCTGAGCTCCCGCTTGCCGACGCAGCGGTGGACGTGGTGGTCAACTTCCAGGTGATCGAACATCTCTGGGATCAAGGGCGATTCGTTGCGGAATGTCTGCGCGTGCTGCGCCCCAGCGGAGTGCTGTTGATGTCGACACCGAACCGGATCACCTTCTCCCCCGGCCGCGACACCCCGATCAACCCGTTCCACACCCGGGAACTCAATGCCGTCGAGTTGTCCGAACTGCTCTCCGGCGAGGGCTTTTCGGTGGAGTCGATGCTGGGCGTGTTCCACGGGCCGAGGCTGCTCGAGCTCGACGGCCGCCACGGTGGATCGATCATCGACGCCCAGATCGCGCGTGCGCTCGCGGACGCACCGTGGCCCACTGATCTGCTCGATGACGTGGCATCCGTGACGACTGCGGACTTCGACCTCGTCGACGCCGAGGACGGCGACCGCGATATCGACGACAGCCTGGATCTGGTGGCGATCGCGGTGCGGCCGTGACAGCGAATGAGCCCGTCCCCGGGCTCTTCACCCTGGTACTGCACACCCACCTGCCCTGGCTGGCCCATCACGGACGCTGGCCCGTCGGCGAAGAGTGGCTCTATCAATCGTGGGCGGCGGCCTACGTCCCGCTGATGCGTGTCCTGCGCACGCTGGCCGCCGAGGACCGCCGCCATTTGGTGACGCTAGGCATGACGCCGGTCGTCACCGCACAGCTCGACGACCCCTACTGCCTGACCGGGATGAACCACTGGCTGGCGAACTGGGGCCTGCGCGCCCTCGAGGCGACGACGCTCGGTGATCCGCTGCGGCAGTTCGGTGTTCGCGAGCGGGCCGAAGCCGAGCGCGCACTCGACGACTTTTCGACACTGTGGGCGCACGGCGGCAGCCCGCTGTTGCGCGAGCTCGTCGATGCCGAGGCCATCGAACTGCTCGGCGGACCGCTGTCACATCCGTTCCAGCCGCTGTTGAATCCGCGACTGCGCGAGTTCGCCTTGAGGGAGGGACTCGCCGACGCCCACCAGCGGTTCGCCCATACGCCCGCCGGAATTTGGGCGCCGGAATGCGCCTATGCGCCGGGGATGGAAATCGATTATGCCGCAGCGGGTATCGGCCATTTCATGGTCGACGGGCCGTCACTGCACGGGGACACCGCGTTGGGTCGGCCGGTCGGTTCGTCGAATGTGGTGGCGTTCGGCCGTGACCTGCAGGTCAGCTATCGGGTGTGGTCACCGAAGTCCGGCTATCCCGGCCACGCCGCGTACCGCGACTTTCATACCTACGACCACACGACGGGCCTGAAACCGGCACGCGTCACCGGCCGCAACGTCGACTCCGACGCGAAGGCGCCGTACGACCCGGACCGTGCGGACAGCACAGTCGACGGTCATGTCGCCGACTTCGTCTCGCATGTGCGCCGGCGCCTCGTCAACGAGAGCGAGCGGATCGGCAGGCCCGCACACGTGATCGCGGCTTTCGACACCGAGTTGTTCGGGCATTGGTGGTACGAGGGGCCCGTCTGGCTGGAGCGGGTGTTGCGGGCGCTACCCGAGGCCGGGGTTCGGGTCGGCACCCTGTCTGACGCCATCGCGGACGGTTTCGTGGGTTCCCCAGTCGAATTGCCGCCAAGCTCTTGGGGTTCCGGCAAGGACTGGCAGGTGTGGGCCGGCGAGCAGGTGGCTGACCTCGTCCAGTTGAACAGCGAAGTCGTCGACACCGCACTGACGACAGTGGACAAGGCGCTCGGTGATACGGACACCCCGCCGGCCCGTAACTTCGTCGCCGACCAGATCCTGCGAGAAACGCTGCTGACCGTCTCCAGCGACTGGCCATTCATGGTCAGCAAGGACTCGGCGGCGGATTATGCGCGGTATCGCGCGCACCTGCACGCCCACGCCACCCGCGAGATCGCCGTCGCGATGGCGTCGGGCCGCCACGACCATGCACAACGACTCGCCGACGGATGGAACCGTGCGGACGGCCTGTTCGGCGCACTCGACGCGCGAAGACTGCCACGACCGTGAAGATCCTGATGCTGTCGTGGGAGTACCCGCCGGTGGTGATCGGCGGACTCGGCCGGCACGTGCATCACCTCGCAACGGCGCTCGCCGAGGCCGGCCACGAGGTGGTGGTGCTCAGCCGCCGGCAGTCCGGCACGGACCCCAGCACGCACCCGTCAACCGACGAGATCGCCGAGGGCGTAAGGGTTGTCGCCGCGGCGCAGGATCCGCACGAGTTCGACTTCGGCACCGACATGATGGCCTGGACGCTGGCGATGGGCCATGCGATGGTCCGGACGGGATTGGCCATCAAGGGTCCCCGCGCCAAGCCATGGCGACCCGACGTGGTGCACGCCCACGACTGGCTCGTCGCGCATCCCGCGATCGCGCTGGCCGAATACTTCGACGTCCCCCTCGTCTCCACCATCCACGCCACCGAGGCGGGTAGGCATTCGGGGTGGGTCTCGGGAGCGATCAGCCGACAGGTGCACGCCGTCGAGTCGTGGCTGGTACACGAATCTGACTTACTGATCACGTGTTCGGCATCGATGAGCGACGAGATTACCGAATTGTTCGGACCGGGTCTCGCCGAGACCCGCGTCATCCGAAACGGAATCGACGCCGCGCGTTGGCCGTTCGCGAAACGGCGTCCCAGGATCGGGCCGCCGCACCTGGTGTTCGTGGGTCGCCTCGAATACGAGAAGGGCATCCACGACCTGATCGCGGCGATGCCCCGCATCCGGCGCACCCATCCCGGTACCACGTTGACGGTGGCGGGCACCGGCACGCAGCAGAGGTGGCTCGTCGAGCAGGCGCGAAAGTACAAGGTGCTCAAGGCCGCAACGTTCGTCGGCCATCTCGATCACGAGCGACTCGTGCGACTGTTACACACCGCCGACGCCGCCGTGCTGCCCAGCCACTACGAACCGTTCGGCATCGTTGCTCTCGAGGCGGCCGCGACGGGTATTCCATTGGTGACGTCCAACGTCGGCGGCCTGGGCGAAGCGGTGATCGACGGTCAGACCGGAACGTCGTTCGCCCCGCGCGATATCGCCGGCCTGGCCGCGGCGGTGCGCAGCGTGCTCGACGACCCCGATTACGCTCAGTGCATGGCGACCGCTGCACGGGAACGCCTCACGTCGGCCTTCGACTGGCACACCGTCGCAGACGAGACCGCCCAGGTGTACGTGGCCGCCAAGCGCGGCGAGCGCGAACCTCATCGGCGCCGCCCCATCGTCGAGCACGCCCTGCCCGACCGCTAGGTCGTCGTCAAGCACCTAGCCGCAGCCGCTCGGCGCCCAAGGCGTCGACACCGTGGTAGGCGAAGCGACTCCACAGCGCGCGCATCCGAACGGCCAGTTCGTGATCCACCGGGTTACGGTGCGGGCCAAGCATCGGCGCGCCCGCCCACGCAGACTCCGTACCCAGCAGCAAGGGCAGATCCATGCAGTGGCAGGCACCCAGTGGCGCGTCTCGAGGCGACCAGTCGAGCCGGTACACCGACGCGCGGCCCCCCTCGCTTCGCCACCGATCGGCGAACCGGCCTGCAGGCCCGCTGAAGATTTGACGGGTCATCGTTGCCGAGGCCACCCGTGCGGCGGGTCTCGCGAACGGTCCCAATGCGCGCAACCGCGACGCTCGTGGATTGATCTCGACGAACGGGGCCGCGTCGAGCCTGGTGCAGCCGACGAGCAGGTCGACCTTTCGCGCCACGCGCGCGATCCGGGCGCTCACTTCACCTGCTGGCGGAAGGGGATCGACACCCAGCATCGGCCCAAATGCCATGCCGCTGACGAGGCCGAACGGTTGCGCCGCCACCAGGGCCGCGACCTGGGCACGATGCAGATCTTCGACGCTGGCCGCGAAAGGGTCTGTGTCGCCCAGCGATTCCGCGGCGGCGGCACTCATCGCCGCCGTCATCTCGTCTCGGCCCTCACGCATATCCAGCGGCGCGCTCTGGATGATCGCGCGCGAGTACAGACCGTCGGCGGCCTCCGACAGCATCAGCGAGTACACCGAGTCACCGCCTGCGGACTGCCCGAACAACGTGACGCGCGCCGGGTCACCGCCGAATGCGGGGATGTTGTCGTGCACCCACCGCAGCGCCAGCAGTTGATCGCGCAGACCGAGGTTGTCTTCGTCCACGCCACGAGGGGTGCAGTAGCCGAAGATACCGAGCCGGTAGCTGACCGTAACCACCACGACGCGTCCCTCGCCGACGAGGTCGTCGGGGTCGTAGTTCGGGGACTCACCGCTTCCGGAGACATAGGCGCCGCCGTGGAACCAAACCATCACCGGCAGCCCGTCAGCATCGCTGGGGGCGGTGACACTGAGAACCTGGCAATCTTCGCTGTGTTGCAGACCCTCGGTGACCGGACCCGTTACGAACAACAGCCGCGACGGAAGTTGCGGACACACGGGCCCGCGCACGGTCAGCTCGCGGGGTTCGTCCCAGCGGGTGGGCGACGTCGGCGAGACGAACCGGCTCGCGCTGGCGTAAGGCACACCACGCGCCCGTACCAGCACACCGTCGTCTTCGATGAGGGCAGGGCCCGTCGACAGGTCGACGCGCCGCAACGACAACTGCGAGTTCGTTAGCGCGCGGCTTTCTTGCGCTCGATGTCGGCCAGAGCGGCGGCAAGCTCGGCGCGCTGGGCCGCCGAGGTCTCCCAGGACAGCTTCCGGTTCTTGACGACTTTCGCGGGTGCGCCGACGGCGATCGAGAAGTCCGGGATCTCACCCTTGACCACCGCGTGCGATCCCAGCACGCAGCCGCGGCCGATCATCGTGTTGCGCAGGATCGTCACCTTGGTCGCGACCCAGGTGTCGGGCCCGATGCGCACCGGTCCCTTGATGATGCCCTGGTCCTTGATCGGCAGCTCGACGCTGTCCATCCGATGATCGAAGTCGCACACATAAACCCAGTCCGCCATCAGCACGGAGTCACCGAGCTCGATGTCGAGATAAGTGTTGATCACGTTGTCTCTGCCGAGGACGACCTTGTCGCCGAAACGCAGGGAGCCTTCGTGGCAGCGGATCGTGTTCTTGTCGCCGATGTGCACCCAGCGACCGATCTCCATCGTCGACAGCTCCGGCGTCGCCTGGATCTCCACGCCCTTGCCGAGGAAGACCATGCCGCGGGTGATGATGTGCGGATTGGCGAGCTTGAACTTCAGCAACCGCCAGTAACGCACGAGGTACCACGGCGTGTAGGCCCGATTGGCGATGACCCATTTCAGCGAGGCCATGGTGAGGAACTTGGCCTGGCGCGGGTCGCGCAGCCGCGAACCCCGCCACCGCTTGTGTAGCGGCGCGCCCCACATCGTCGTCATGGCCGGAAAGCCTACGCGAGCCGCCCGGCGCCGAACGGTTACCCTCACTGGGACTTCCAAGGCCATCTTGAACGAAACCGAAAGGGCGTAGTGTTCCGGCGATCGATCGTGCTGGCGTCAACAGTGCTGATCACGGCCGCATTGGCGGGGTGCGGGAACACCGACAGTTGGGTCGAGTCCCATCCCGCGTCGGGCTGGCCCGCCCAGTACGGCGACGCCCGCAACAGCAGCTACGAATCGACCGCGGGCGCCGACGGGTTACGGCTGGAGTGGACGCGCTCGGTCAAGGGCGAACTCGCCGCCTCGGTCGCGCTGGGATCCGGCAGCTACCTGGCCGTGAACGCGCAAACTCCGTCGGGCTGCTCGCTGATGGTGTGGGAGACCGACAATCGTGCCCGGCAGCGCTGGTGCACCCGCTTGGCGCAGGGGCCGGGGCCTGGAGGACCTCTCTCCAGTGCTCTTTTTGATGGCTTCGACAACCTCTACGTCGGTCAGCCCGGCGCAATGCTCTCGTTCCCGCCGACGCAGTGGATCCGCTGGCGTCAACCCGTCATCGGGATGCCGACCACGCCGCGGATCCTGGCTCCGGGGCATCTCCTGGTGGTCACGCACCTGGGCCAGGTGCTCGTGTTCGACGCCCAGAAGGGTGTGGTCGACGGATCTCCCATGGATCTCGTCGCCGGTGTCGACCCCAAGGATCCCGAGCGCGGACTCGCCGACTGTCGACCTGCCCGTTCGCGCTGCCCGGTGGCGGCCGCACCGGCCTTCGCGGAGCAGACCGGAAGCGTCGTGCTCAGCCTGTGGGAGCCGGACACCGACGCTCCCGTTCTTGTCGGGTTGCGCTACCGCCAGGGACAGAACCCGATGCTCACGCGCGAGTGGACCAGCGACGCTGTCGGCGGCGGTCCGATCGCCAGCCCGGTGCTGTCCACGGACGGATCGACCGTGTACGTCAACGGACGCGACGAACACCTGTGGGCGATCAACACCGACAACGGCGAACCGAAATGGTCGGTCCCACTGGACTATCTGGCGCAGACGCCGCCGTCGGTGTCACCCGACGGGCTGATCGTGGCCGGCGGTGGACCCGGCGCGAAGCTGATGGGCATCAGGGATTCCGGTGACGGGGGCGAGGTGGTGTGGACCCGCGATGACGTCGCACCGCTGACGACATCGAGTCAGTCCGGCGCACATACGGCTTACGCCGTCGCACGCGACGGGGAAAGCGGTCAGGCGTTGCTCGTGTTCGACCCGGCAGACGGCCGCACCCTCAACCGCTATCCCCTGCCCAACGCGGGCGGCTGGCCCGTTGGTGTCTCCATCGGACATGACCGCCGCGTCGTCACCGCGACAAGCGAAGGCCGCGTGTACGGATTCGCGCCGGCTTAGCACGACCGTTCGTCGCGCGAAACCGACCGCCTATCGCGGCCTAACAACACTGTCACCGCTTCGTAACAGCCCGCGGCCACAGGCATGCCACCATCCCGGACGTCGCACTTTCCAACAGCGCCAGGGAGGCAACCTTGTCCGAATTCCTCACGACGGTAAACGGTTACGTCTGGAGCAACGCGCTGGTCTACCTGTGCCTCGCAGCGGGCCTGTACTTCTCCGTGCGGTCCCGCTTCGTTCAGGTCCGTCAGGTCCCCGAGATGATTCGGCTGATGCTCAAGGGTGAGAAGTCACCGTCGGGTGTCTCCTCGTTCCAGGCTTTGACGATGTCGCTGGCCGGCCGGGTCGGCACCGGCAACATCGCCGGTGTCGCGACGGCGATCGCGTTCGGAGGCCCGGGGGCGCTGTTTTGGATGTGGACGGTCGCGTTCCTCGGCGCATCGACCTCGTTCGTCGAATGCACGCTGGGCCAGATCTACAAGACCCGCGATCCACTCACCGGCGAGTATCGCGGTGGGCCCGCCTACTACCTCAGTCGAGCGTTCGCGAACACCGCCGCAGCGCCCGCGATGAAGGTGTACGGCTACGTCTTCGCCGCGGTCACCATCCTGGCGATGGGCCTGCTGCTGCCCAGCGTCCAGTCCAACTCGATGGCCTCGGCGATGAACTCCGCCTGGGGTTGGTCCAAGTGGTGGGTGGCCGTCGGCATCGTTATCGTGCTGGCGTTCGTCATCATCGGCGGGGTCAAGCGGATCGCGACCTTCGCGTCGGTCGTGGTGCCGTTCATGGCCGTCGTTTACATCGTCCTTGCCCTGATCATCGTGCTGCTCAACGCCGGCGAGATCCCTGGCCTGATCTCGCTGATCTTCTCCAGCGCGTTCGGGCTCGACTCGGCGTTCGGCGCGATCATCGGCTCCGCGGTGATGTGGGGCGTCAAGCGCGGCATCTACTCCAACGAGGCGGGCCAGGGCACCGGTCCGCACGCCGCGGCCGCCGCCGAGGTCTCGCATCCGGCCAAGCAGGGCCTGGTGCAGGCATTCGCCGTGTACATCGACACGCTGTTCATCTGCACGGCCACCGGCTTCCTGATCCTGTCCACCGGGGCCTACCGGGTGTTCGAGGGCGAGAGTGCCGACGGTGCGGTCATTCGCGAAGGCGGTTCGATCCTGCCCGCCGACGCCGAGGTCGGCCCGACGTTCGCGCAGATTGGTTTCGACACCCTCTGGAACGGCGCAGGAGCGAGCTTCATCGCGATATCGCTGGCGTTCTTCTGCATCACCACGATCATCGCCTACTACTACATGGCCGAGACCAACCTGCGATTCCTGCTGGGCAAGGCCAACACCGTCGACGTCCCGTATATCCGGGGCACGATCGGGTCGAACACTACGATGTTGCTGCAGGCACTGATCCTGGTCTCGGTGACCATCGGCGCGGTGTCGACCGCATCGGACGCGTGGACGCTGGGTGACATCGGCGTCGGCCTGATGGCGTGGCTGAACATCATCGGCATCATCATCCTGCAGCAACCTGCCTACCGCGCACTCTGGGACTACGAGAAGCAGAAGAGGGCGGGGCTGGATCCGGTGTTCGACCCGCGAGCCCTGGACATCAAGAACGCCACCTTCTGGGAGAACTACGACCCCGCCACCGGCAAGGACCGCGAGCCCGCGCGAACGTGACCGCAGCCTAGAGCGCCAGCATCGGCGCGAGAGCCGCCCGCGGCACCGACGCCTGGACCGGTCCCGCCGATTCCGCGAGCATCTGGCCCTGGCTGAAGAAAAACAGCACCTTGTCATCGGTCAGCGCGAAGTTCTGGTAATTGGCCGGATCGAGTCCCACGCTCTGCGGTATCGCGTTCAGCACCCCTTGCGTCTTGAACAGGTCGTCGTTCACCGCGGGGTAGATGACGTCAAGAGGTTTGGTGCCCGGTTTGAACAGCGAGTCGAACGTGATGGGCGCCTTGGTGGCGAGGTTCCAGTTGAACGACTCGTAATAGGTCTGCGGTCGCGCGCCACCGACGTTCTGGTACACCTCGAACACCAAGCTCTCAGTGCCGAGCAAGGGCAATCCCGAACGGTAGCCGGTGCCCTTGGCGTCGAGTACATAAGGCAGACCGCGGGACCCGGGCATCTCCGAGACGTTGACGAAGCCGACGCGCGCCTGCGTCAGGTAGTCGGCCACCGCCCGCTGATCCGGGTACTGCGCCGGGAAGGTGAAGTCCAGGAGGTAGGTGTCGTTTTCGGCGTGCACCCGACAGGTTTGGTCCGGGCCGACGGTACCGCCCAACTCGGCGCACGCCGACTGAGCCATCGCTGTCGGAGTGCCGATGATGCCGGCAACGGCGCTGGCCGCCATGACGGCGGCCGCCACCTTGAGAATGCGCATCGTTGGACGTCCTCGCAGCCGGCTCCGGCTCGACCGCCGGTGCATCACTGTCAGGGTACGTGGACTTTACGCGGACGGCCGAAACGGCAGAAATTCAGCGAGAGGGGCGGCAGATGAATGCCGTTGCCCTGCTTGCGGCCCCAGCACCGAGGCGGGTGATCACCACCGAGACCGCCTGCGTACCGCGCAGTCTGAGCCGCTGCCGCAGCGCGTCGGGATCGACATCGACACCACGGACCAGGATTTCGGCTGCGCCCACGTCGCGGCCCGAAAGCGCCTGACGCAGGCGGCGTTCGCTGTAGCCCAGCTCCTCGAGCACCTCGAAACCACGAACCCCGGTCGGCAACCGATCACCGGACAGGTAGGCGATTTCGGCATCGAGTTGCCACAGATCATGTCTGGCGCCGTAATGGCGCACCAGGCCCGCGCGGACAACCGCACCGTCGGGATCGACAATCCATCGACCGGCCGGCGCGACTGTGCAGTCGTCGGGGTCGGCGTCGGTGATCTCCTCCCCCGTGTCGAGCATGCTGGCTCGGCGGGTCACGCCGGGCGCCGCCAGTCCCGTCGACCACAGGCACGCTTCGCGCACACCGCCGCCCACCGACGTCACCTCGATTTCACCGGTGAAACCCAGTTGCTTGATCCCGTCGAAATCGATTCCCGGCGCGCACTTTACGGCGATATCCCGGTCGCGGTACACGTCGAGCAGCGCATCGAGTCCCGGGGTGTAATCCCGCGGATCGAACCGGCGCCGTCCGCCGCTGCGGCGCGCCGGGTCGAGCAGGACGACACCAGAGGCGGTGATCGGCCGCAGCGCGTCGGCCCGGCACACATCCACGTCCACGACGTTGTTCCGCGCCATCGCCAACCGGACCGGGTCGAGATCGCTACCGACGAGAGCGGCCGCGCAGTTTCGCAGCGCGGCAAGTTCGGTGCCGACGGAACACGTCGCATCGTGCACCACCGCGCCGGACAAGCGTCGGGCCCGGTGAACGGCGACGCGCTGCGCCGTCGCCTGCTGCAGCGCCTCGTCGGTGAACAGCCAGTCTCCGGGATCGTCGAACTTCGCCGCGGCCCTGCGCCGCAAGAGCGTTGTTTCCACCAGAACAGCGGACCATTCACCGAAACGCTTACGCGCCGTGGCGATATCGGCGACCAATGTGGCATCGGTGAGCCGCAGGTCAGCGACGTCGCGCAGCGCCAGCTTCCCGACGGCGCTGCACAGGTACTCGACGTCGTCGAGCGAAAAATCTACGACGGCTTGACCCCGGTGACCATCACGTTGTAGAACCAGCCCTTGGGGACGACCTGCCGCCACAGGTTGTTGTCAACCCAACTCAACGCGATCCAGCTGTTGAAGGCGAATTTCGCGTAGCCCCAACCCAGCCGGCCGGGCGGCACCGCGGCCTCCAGCGTGCGCAACGGCCAGCCGAGCATCGCAGCGGTGAATTCTGTTGTGGCAGTCGATACCTCGACGGCGCCGGCGCTGTGTGCCATGCGCTCCAAGTCGCCGGGCGAAAAGGTGTGCAAGTCGACGATCGCTTCCAGCGCGGCCGCTCGTGAGGACTCGTCGAGCTCCTCCTGCGGGCGGCGCCAGCTCGACAACCCCGGCAGTTTCGTCAGGTTCGTCACCGCGCGCCACGTCAACGTCGACAACGGCCGCGCGTAGTTCTCACCGGCGTTGCTCGGCTCGCCCGCGAAGATGAACCGGCCGCCGGGCTTGAGCACCCGCACGACCTCACCCAGCGACAACTCGACATCCGGGATGTGATGCAACACGGCGTGGCCGACGACGAGATCGAAGGTGTCATCGTCGTACGGAATGCCTTCCGCGTCGGCGACCCGGCCGTCGATTTCGAGGCCGAGGTTCTCGCCGTTGCGCAGAGCCACCTTCACCATGCCCGGCGACAGGTCGGTGACCGAGCCGCGGCGCGCCACCCCGGCCTGGATCAGGTTGAGGAGGAAAAAACCGCTACCGCAGCCGAGCTCGAGGGCACGGTCGTAGGGCAAGTTGCGCAGCTCTTCCTCGGGCACCGTCGCGTCGAACAGATCGCGGGCGTAGTCGACACAGCGCTTGTCGTAGGAGATGGACCATTTGTCGTCGTACGACTCGGCTTCCCAGTCGTGGTACAGCACCTGGGCGAGCTTGGAGTCGTGGCGGGCCGCCTCGACCTGCTCCGCGGTGGCGTGCGGATTGGGGACCGGAGCCGCGTCAGCGGCGACATTAGAGGCAGTGTCAGATTCCTCAAAGCTCATAAGAGGGCAGCCTAAAGGTCGAACGTGGCCTTGGCGGCAGCCAGTACCTGAGCTGGGTGTTCGACGAACCGCTGCGCCCACGCCAGGGCCGCGTCGTATACGCCGTCGGGCGCGACCATCTCGTCGATCAGGCCCAGTGCCAGCGCCTCCTTGGCATCCATGAACCGCCCGCTGAACACCATGTCCTTGGCCTTGGACAGGCCGACCGTGCTGACCAGCCGCGACGTGCCGCCCGCGGGCACCAGTCCGGCCAGAATCTCGGTCACCCCGAACCTGACGTTGTCGCCGGCCACCCGCCAGTCCGCGGCCAGCGACAGGTTCAGTCCCCCGCCCAGCGCGTACCCCGTGATCGCGGCGACCGTCGGCCTCGGGATCGCAGCGAGCGCGTCGACCGCGCCCCGGCACACCCGGGCCGCCTCTGCGGATTCGGCGCTGTTGAGCAGCGACCGCTCGGGCACGTCGTCACCGGCGGAGAAGATCTCGTGGCCACCGAAGACGATGACGGCGCGGACGTCCTCGCGACCGCCGATTTCCGCCGCGGCCGCTTCGAGCTCGCGGTACACCTGCCGGGTGAGGGCGTTGGTCGGCGGTCGGGACAGCAGCAGCGTCGCGATGCCCGGGTGCTGCTCGTTGGTGTGGACGGATACGAACTCGTTCATGCCGACGGTATGTCCCGGCTGTAGCCGTCGGGCGCGCGACGGTTGCGTGCGGCGTTGTACCGGTCGCTGTTGAAGAACTCGATCTCCCAGTTGCCTGTGTCCGTATCGGCCGCAAGATGCGGCTCGACCGGCACGATCTTGCGGTCCACGGCAAGCACTTCGGCGACTGTGCGCCCGTTGAGTGAATCGAGCTGCGTCCACGTGGGCGGAAGCAGGAACGATTTGCCCTCGGCGAACTCGTCGAGACCGGCCTGCGGGGTGCTCCAGAACGCTCTATCGGTTTCGGTGTTCTCACCGTCGGCGCGCTGGCCCTCCGGTAGCGCACCCACGAAGAAGTAGGTGTCGTAGCGTCGGGTGCGCTCCTCCTTGGGCGTCACCCAATTCGCCCACGGGCGAAGCAGATCCGCGCGCAGCACTAGCTTCTCGCCACGCAGGAAATCGGCGAACGACAGCGAGTGATTCGCCAGCGCCGTCCGGGCGTCGCCGTAGATCGATGCGTCACTCACGATCCCATCGGGATCGTCGGCAGGCCCGGCGAACAACACACCGGACTCTTCGAAGGTCTCCCGCGCCGCGGCGCACACCAGCGCCTCGGCCAGATCGGGCGCGACGCCGAATCGTTCCGCCCACCAGGCGGGTTCGGGCCCGTACCACGCGATCTCGGCATTGCGGTCGCGGTCGTCGACGCCACCGCCCGGGAACACCATCACGCCGGCGACGAAGTCCATCGCCGAGTGCCGCCGCATCAGAAAAACCTTGATTCCGGCCGCGGTATCGCGGACGAGCATGACCGTCGCGGCCGGTCTCGGGACCAGTGGATCTTCGGTCATGCTCGCCTCCTGTGCGCCGCGCGGCTTCTGGCCCGTCGCGCGAAGTAGCGTCCGTCGGCGTTCTCGAGAAGGATCGACTGGCCGAACGCCGTGGACAGATTCTCGGCGGTCAAGACGTCGGGAAGCAGGCCGGAGTCGACGACCTTGCCCTCCGACAGGATCAGGCCGTGGGAGAAGCCGCGCGGGATCTCCTCGACGTGGTGGGTGACGAGCACCAGCGCCGGAGAATCCGGGTCGAGAGCCAGGTCCTCCAGCCGCGCAAGGAGGTCTTCGCGACCGCCGAGATCGAGGCCCGCCGCGGGCTCATCGAGCAGAAGCAATTCGGGATCGGTCATCATCGACCGCGCGATCAGCACGCGCTTGCGCTCCCCCTCGGACAGGGTGCCGTAGGCGCGTTCGGCGAGATGCTCGGCGCCGACGCTTTCGAGCATGTCTATCGCCTGCTCGTAGTCGATGTCGTCGTAGCGCTCCCGCCACCGGCCCATCACCGAATATCCGGCCGACACGACCAGGTCGCGGACCACCTCATCGTCGGGCACCCGCTGCGAAAGCGCGGAACTGCTCAACCCGACGCGGGACCGCAACTCTGCCATGTCGGTCCTGCCGAGGCGCTCACCGAGAACCAGCGCTGTGCCCGAGGACGGATGCTCCATCGCGGCGGCGATTCGCAGTAGTGACGTCTTACCCGCACCGTTGGGGCCGATGACCACCCAGCGTTCGTCGAGTTCGACCGACCACGTGATGGGCCCCACCAGAACCTGGCCGCCTCGGCGCAGCGACACCTTGGCGAAGTCGATCAGCAGGTCGGGGTCGGCTGTATCTCCTTCGACGACTGGCACCTGCCCATCGTAGTGTGGCGAATTCGGCGCGCTGACGCACCGCTGCGGACTGTTCGCGCGCCCAATTCGCTGGCCTGCGCGACGTTGGCCCAGCCGCTGACGGCAAGAACACGCTTAGGCGTGATGCGCACGAAGAATTGCACAAGCGGACCGATGCCGAACGCGTAGAGCACGGTGCCGACGCCGACCGTGCCACCGAGCAGCCATCCGATCGCCAGCACGGTCGCCTCGATGGACGTACGGACCAATCGCACCGACAGGCCAGTTCGCACGACCAGTCCAGTCATCAGGCCATCGCGGGGACCGGGACCGAGCCCGGCCCCGACATAGAGCACCGTGCTGAACGCGTTGAGAACGACGGCGCCGACCATCATCGCGATGCGCGCCGGCGTCGACGTCGGCACCTGGATCAGCAGCAGACCGAGGTCGACAGTGACAGCGATGACGATGACATTGGCGATGGTGCCGATTCCGGGCCGGTTCCGCAGCGGTATCCACGCCAGCAACACGGCGACGCCGACCACCCCCGACGCGATGCCGATCGTCATGCCCGTGTGCACGGCCAACCCCTGATGGAACACATCCCAGGGGTCGAGTCCCAGCTCCGAGCGCACCATCATCGCCATCGACAAGCCGTAACCGGCGAGGCCGACCAGCAGCGCCGTACCGCGCAGCGACCCTCGCGTCAGCGCGCCCGTCACGAGTGATGCGGGAAGCGCATGCGGATGAGCTCCACTTCGCGCGCCATGCGTTCGGCGTCGCGGTCGAGGAAATCAACGCATCCGGCCGGCGCCTGCCAGCTGAACATCCTCGCCAGTTCACGGCCCAGTTTTGATAGCCAATTCATTCTCACAAGTCGATAATCCAGCCGACTGGCTTGCTCATCAATAGCCAGTTGGCGCATACTGGCTTGCAAATGACAGTAGAAATGGCTGCCCGAGCGCTCGATGTGGACCTCTTGGCCCGCGAACTGGGCAATTGGCGCACGTCCAGTCAAAGTGGACCCGCCTACCAGGGACTGGCCGACGCGATCCGGTTGCTGATCATCGACGGCCGGGTACCGGTCGGCGCACGACTGCCCAGCGAGCGCACACTCGCCGATGCGCTGCGGGTTTCGCGCACGACGGTCACCGCCGCGTTCACACAACTTCGCGAGGACGGCTATCTCAACGCTCGTCGAGGGGCCAGAAGCACAACGGCACTGCCGGTCGCGCCCCCGGTCAGGAACGTCGCCTTGCCGACCGCACTGAGTCTGGCCGCGGCCGCCCTGTCCGCTCCCGCCGCAGCCGTCATGGAGGCGTTCGTCGACGCCACCCGCGACGTCACGCCGTACCTGCACGAACCGGGACATGAACTCGTCGGGGTGAGCACGCTGCGTCAGGCGATCGCTGAAAGATATTGCGAGCGTGGCCTTCCCACCGATCCCGACGAGGTGTTGGTGACGACGGGGGCGCTGCACGCGATCTCGTTGATCCTGACGACGTACGTGCAGCCGGGCGACCGCGTGCTGGTCGAGCAGCCCACCTATCACGGCGCACTGTCCGCCATCACCACCGCAGGGGCGCGACCGGTCCCGGTCGCGATGACCGACGCCGGCTGGGAGCTAGACGCCGTGCAGGCGGCGGTCCACCAGCTCGCGCCGAACCTTGCGTACTTCATCCCGGACAACCAGAACCCCACTGGGCTCACCATGCCGGTGGAGGACCGGAAACGCTTGGCCCGCATCATCGCCGAGACACGTACCCGCACGATCATCGACGAGACCATCCTCGACATGTGGCTGAACGAGCCGATGCCGACTCCCCTGGCGGCGTTCATGACGACGCGACGCGACCTGGTCATGACTGTCGGCTCGATGTCGAAGTCGTTCTGGGGTGGATTGCGCGTCGGCTGGATCCGCGCCGAGCGCGCCACCATCGCGACGATCGCTGCGCTGCGGCCATCGATCGACATGGGCACCCCGGTGCTCGAACAATTCGCCGCGGCAAGGCTTCTCGGCTCCCGCGAGGAAATCCTGCCTGAGCGCCGCGAGATCCTGCGGACCCGTCGCGCCCTGCTGCAGTCGCTGCTGAGTCGTCACCTACCCGACTGGGAACCCGGCACAGGAGTCGGCGGCATGTCGCTGTGGGTGCGCCTGCCCGCGCCGATGAGCACCGCGCTGTCGGCGGCCGCCTCGCGGCTGGGCCTCGAACTGCCCGCGGGGCCGCGCTTCGGGGTCGACGGGACGCTGGAACGATTCGTGCGCATCCCGTACGCGCTGCCCGAGGAGCAGCTCGCCGAGGCCATCGAATTGCTGGCCCGTGCGTGGCACAGCATCACCGGTTCGGCAGCGCCGGAGCCGACGACCGTCGTCGTCTAAGCCGCCATCCGTGGGCCGTCGATCATGCCCCGAGTCACCACCGGCAATACGATGGCCCCCTGCATCATCATCGGCGAGCGCGCCGCGCAAATGATCAAGGACGCCCACGCGGCCTGAGAAAGGAAACACATGTCGGAAACCAAACTCACCGTTATTTACGACAACCCCACCAACCCTGAGGAATTCGAATCGGCTTACCAGGTCGAACAACTGGAGGCCGCCCGACGAATTCCCGGCCACCTTCGCCTCGAGGCCTCGAAGGTATGGCCCAAAGAGGACGGCAGCCCGACGCCGGCCTACCGCTGCATTGACCTGTACTTCCCGGATTACGACAGCGCATGCGTAGCGGTCACCACGCCTGAGGCGCAGGGCTTCTTCGACGCCTTGAGCCGGCTGGCAACCGGGGGCGTGCGGGTGCTCATGTCAGACATCGAGGTTCGGGCCGTGTGACGCTCGGAAGCGCTCAGTCGGGGATGTCGACGCGTCGCATGAGGCCGTCGCGTGCGTCGGCGGCCTCGATCTCCCCGCGGGTGATGCCCAGGATGAAAAGCACCGTGTCCAGGTACGGGTGGCTGATCGACGCGTCGGCGACTTCGCGCAACGCCGGTTTCGCGTTGAACGCCACACCCAGGCCGGCGGCGGTGAGCATGTCGATGTCATTGGCGCCGTCACCGACGGCCACCGTCTGCTCCATCGGCACCCCGGCCTGGTGGGCGAAGTCGCGTAGCGCCTTGGCTTTGCCTGGCCGATCGATGATCTGCCCCACGACCCGACCGGTCAGTTTTCCGTCAACGATCTCGAGCTCGTTGGCCGCGACGAAATCCATCTCGAGCTCATGCGCCAGCGGTTCGATGACCTGGCGGAAGCCGCCGGACACGATTCCGCAGTGAAAGCCCAAGCGCCGCAACGTCCGTAGCGTCGTCCGCGCACCCGGTGTCAGCTCGATCTGCTCGCCGACCTCCTCCAGCACGTTGGCGGGTAGGCCGGCCAACGTGGCGACCCGACGGTTCAACGACTCGGTGAAGTCCAACTCGCCTCGCATGGCCGCCTCGGTGATTTCGGCGACCGCCGCGTGGGCGCCGACCCGGCGGGCGAGCATCTCGATGACCTCACCCTGGATCAGCGTCGAGTCGACATCAAAGACGATGAGCCGCTTGGCCCGTCGCGAAAGGCTGTAGTCCTCGAGCGCGATGTCCACACCCTCGTTGACCGCCACCCGCGCCATCGCGGCCTGAAGTTGCGCGTATGTATTCCCGGCGGGCACCGATACCCGTAGCTCCAAGCCGGTGACCGGGTAGTCGGAGACCCCGCGGATGAAGTCGATGTTGACGCCCAACGCCGCGACTTCACGGGCCACGACGCCGAAGGCCTCGGCGCTGATCGGACGCCCGAGCACGACGATGGTGTGGGTGGACGGTTCCCGCAGCACGGGTAGCCCATCGCTGGGCTCGATCGTGACATCCAAGCCGAATCCCTGGACCGCCGAGCGCACCTCGTCGTGCAGCGCAGCGCCACCGGCGACCTCGTCAGGACCCGCGACCAGTACGCCCAGCGTCAGTCGAGAGCGAATGACAACCTGTTCGACGTTGAGAAGCTCGACTTTGTGCCGTGACAGGACCTCGAAAAGCGCCGACGTCACACCTGGTTGATCCGGACCGGTGACGGTGATCAACACCGATGAGCGCTTGCGCGAAAATCCGATGGGTGGAGCCACCTTTCGCCCATTCACCCCCGGTAGACCTGCAATCCCGTCAGGTGCGAACGTTCTCGTCGTCCAGTCGCGTCACGTCACCGTCCTCCGGCCCGTGTGCGCGACCCACGTGCGCCTCGGCGCGCATCCGATCCACCATGTGCGGATAGTGCAGCTCGAAAGCGGGCCGCTCCGAACGGATCCGGGGAAGCTCGGTGAAGTTGTGGCGCGGCGGCGGGCAGCTGGTGGCCCACTCCAGCGAGTTGCCGTAACCCCACGGATCATCGACCGTGACCGGCTCGCCGTAGCGCCAGCTCTTGAACACGTTCCACACGAACGGAATCGTCGAGATGCCGAGGATGAACGAACCGATCGTGGAGACGACGTTGAGCGTGGTGAAGCCGTCCGACGGCAGGAAGTCGGCGTACCGGCGCGGCATGCCCTCGTCACCCACCCAGTGCTGGACCAGGAACGTCACGTGGAACCCGATGAAGGTCAACCAGAAGTGCAGCTTGCCCAACCGCTCGTCGAGCAGTCGGCCCGTCATCTTCGGGAACCAGAAGTAGATGCCCGCGTAGGTCGCGAACACGATCGTGCCGAAGAGCACGTAGTGGAAGTGTGCGACGACGAAGTAGGAGTCGGTGACGTGGAAGTCCAGCGGCGGGCTGGCCAGCAGCACGCCCGACAGACCACCGAGGAGGAAGGTGACGAGGAACCCCACCGAGAAGAGCATCGGTGTTTCGAAGGTCAACTGCCCTTTCCACATCGTGCCTATCCAGTTGAAGAATTTGATACCGGTCGGCACGGCGATGAGGAACGTCATGAAGCTGAAGAACGGCAGCAGCACGGCGCCGGTCGCGTACATGTGGTGCGCCCACACCGCCACGGACAGCGCCGCGATCGACAACGTCGCGTAGATCAGGGTGGTGTAACCGAACACCGGTTTGCGGCTGAAGACCGGGAAGATCTCGGTCACGATGCCGAAGAACGGTAGCGCGATGATGTACACCTCGGGATGCCCGAAGAACCAGAACAGGTGCTGCCACAACAACACTCCGCCGTTGGCCGGGTCGTAAATGTGGGCACCGAGATGGCGGTCGGCGGCGAGGCCGAACAGCGCGGCGGTCAGGATCGGGAACGCGATCAGCACCAGGATCGACGTCACCAGGATGTTCCAGGTGAAGATCGGCATCCGGAACATGGTCATGCCCGGTGCGCGCATGCAGACCACGGTGGTGATCATGTTGACGCCACCAAGGATGGTGCCGAGACCACCGACGGCCAGGCCCATGATCCACAGGTCACCGCCCGCGCCTGGCGAGTGGATCGCGTCGGTCAGCGGCGAGTAGGCGGTCCAGCCGAAGTCGGCGGCGCCGCCGGGGGTGATGAAGCCAGCGATCGCGATCAGCGCGCCGAACAGGAACAGCCAGAACGAGAAGGCGTTCAGGCGCGGGAACGCCACGTCGGGTGCGCCGATCTGCAGCGGCAGCACCAGGTTGGCGAACCCGAACACGATCGGGGTGGCGTAGAACAGCAGCATCACCGTGCCGTGCATGGTGAACAGCTGGTTGTACTGCTCGTTGGAGAGGAACTGCAGGCCGGGCATCGCCAGTTCGGTGCGCATGAACAGCGCCATCAGCCCGCCGATGAAGAAGAAGATGAAGCAGGCGACGCAGTACATGATGCCGATCAGCTTGTGATCGGTGGTGGTGATCAGCTTGTAGACCAGGTTGCCCTTGGGGCCCATCCGAGCCGGGAACGGACGGCGAGCCTCGAGTTCTCCTATTGGGGGCGCTTCGGCTACCAACAGTTCCTCCAAACATCCAGTCGGGAAATCCCGGCGGTCTTCACTGATGAATCCTAGCGCCCGGTGTACCCGGAAGTCGTGGTGGTCCTACAAACTGTCGTAAATGATTCGCGACACGGGCTGACCTGCCACGAGGTGCTCGGATGTTACCGTCGGCGGCGTGCTGATCAGCGGACCCCGCGCCGGCCTCGTGGCTGCTCGATCGTTGGGGTCGGCGGCGATCGCGGCCGGGCTCACGATCACCGTTGTCACCGGCTGCGGGTCGCTGGGCGGAAACGCCGCCCCAGCCCCCGGCCAGCAATCCGTCGTCACGAGCACCACGAAGATCGCCAGCGCGGGTGTACTCGGCAATCAGCGCAGGCCAGACGAATCTTGTGCACCCGAGCCCACACCCGTCGACCCCGGACCACCGGACCGCCGGGTCCGCCATGCGGCGGGTGAATCCGAGGTGCGGGCGGATCCGCAGCGCATCGTGGTGCTCTCCGGCGACCAGCTCGACACGTTGTGCGCGCTCGGTCTGCAGACGCGCATCGTGGCCGCCGCGCTCCCCGACGGCTCCAGCAGCCAACCGTCGTATCTGGGCAAGGTCATCCACGACGTGCCCGGGGCAGGCTCCCGCAGCGCACCCGATATCGATGCGATCAAGGCCGCGAACCCCGACCTGATCCTCGGCTCGCAGGCACAGACGCCCGACGATTTCGGTGAGCTGTCGGCGATCGCCCCCACGGTGTTCAGCGGCCCACCCGGCGGCGCGTGGCAGGACAACATGCGGACGGTCGGCGAAGCCACCGGTCGCCTCGACGCGGTGAACGGGCTCATCGATGGCTTCGAAGTGGCTGCCGACAAGATCGGCGCCGAGAACGACGCCACCCATTTTCAGGCGTCGGTCGTCCAGTTCACCGAGACGACGGCGCGAGTGTATGGCACGGACAACTTCCCGGGCAGTGTGCTGGGAGCCGTCGGCGTCGATCGTCCTGCGGCACAACGGTTCAAAGACAAACCGTTCATCGAGATCGGTATCACCGACACCGACTTGGACAACTCGCCCGACTTCTCCGCGGCCGACGGCGACATCGTCTACCTCTCGTTCGACTCCCCCGCGGCCAAAGAGCGGGCGCCGCGCGTGATGGAAAGCGATGCGTGGCGGAAGCTGTCGGCCAACCGCGACAACCGGATCTTCGCGGTCAACAACGAGGTGTGGCAGACCGGCGAAGGCATTGTCGCCGCCCGCGGAATCCTCGCGGACCTTCCGTGGATCAACGCTCCGATCAATTAGCGTGGCGCAGATGTTCCACATCTTGAAGTCCACCTATCTGCAACCGCCCGACGTCGTCAACGAGACCAGGCCCGCCCATCTGGAGTGGCTGAAGGGCGAGGTTGCCGCCGGCCGCATCGTGCTGGCGGGGCGCCTGGAGGACGAGTCCGGGGCAATCCTGATCACAGGCGACCTCAGCGCCGAGGAGGCGCAGTCCATCGTCGACCACGATCCCTACACGGCCGCCGAGGTGGCTCGGTATGAGCAATTGGCGTTCAACGGGGCCTTCCGTGCTCCAGGACTGTAGGAACTAACTCACAGTTTCGGCGGGAAGATCGAGGTCGATTCAGCCGTTTGCCTGAGGGTAGGCCGCATTGTCGCGGCGAATTTCTCTTGTGATTACCCAAGGTGGAAGGCCGTTTTCATGACCACAGTTTCCGCATACGCCGCCACGTCGGCCACCGAGCCGCTGACCAAGACCACCATCACACGTCGCAACGTCGGACCGCACGACGTGGCATTCGACATCCATTTCGCCGGCATCTGTCACTCCGACATCCACACCGTGAAATCCGAGTGGGGTACCCCGAACTATCCGGTCGTGCCCGGCCATGAGATCGCCGGTGTCGTGACCGAGGTCGGTCCGGACGTGACCAAGTTCAAGGTGGGCGATCGGGTCGGCGTCGGCTGCTTCGTCGACAGCTGTCGGGAGTGCCCCAGCTGTCGCGCGGGCGAGGAGCAGTACTGCACCAACCCAGGCATGGTGGGCACCTACAACGCGATCGGCCGTGACGGTGAGCCGACGCAGGGCGGGTACAGCGGCGCGATCGTCGTCGACGAGAACTACGTACTGAGCATCCCCGACAGCTTGCCGCTGGATGCCGCCGCACCGCTACTGTGCGCGGGCATCACGCTGTATTCGCCGTTGCGACACTGGAATGCGGGCCCGGGTACCAGCGTGGCGGTCGTCGGCCTCGGCGGCCTTGGCCATATGGGCGTCAAGCTCGCGCATGCGATGGGCGCGAAGGTAACGGTGTTGAGCCAGTCGCTGAAGAAGATGGAGGACGGTCTGCGGTTGGGTGCTGACGAGTACTACGCGACGTCCGATCCGACGACGTTCGAAACATTGGCCGGCTCCTTCGACCTTATTCTCAACACGGTCTCGGCGAACCTCGATCTGAATGCCTATCTGGGCCTGTTGAAGCCCGATGGCACCTTGGTGGAACTCGGGATGCCCGAGCATCCCATGACCCTGTCGGCGCCGCTCCTGGTCAGCGCGCGACGTCGGCTCGCGGGTTCGATGATCGGCGGCATCGCCGAGACGCAGGAGATGCTGAACTTCTGCGCCGAGCGTGACGTGCGGCCCGAAATCGAGCTCATCACACCGGATTACATCAACGAGGCGTACCAACGGGTGCTGGCCAGCGATGTCCGCTACCGGTTCGTGATCGATACGGAGTCACTGCGCGGCTAGATACCTGCCGTTACACGCCTCGTGAATCAGGGTCTTCGCTGGTATTGAGGTCCGTCAGGCGCAAATGAAGTTGGGCCCGGGATCGGATACCGAGCTTGCGATAGATGTTGCTGAGGTTCATTTCGACGGTCTTGGGAGACACGAAAAGGTGTGCCGCGATTTCGCGGTTCGTCATACCTTCGGCGGCGCGCTGGGCGACACGCTCCTCGGCCGGCGTGAGGCCGATTCCTCCCGACCGCGTGCCCCTGAGTCGGGATAGTTCGGCGCGTGCACGTTGCGCCCAGAGTGGTGCGCCGATCTGTTCGAACGTGCACAGCGCGGCTTCCACGGAGGCCTGTGCCGCCTGCTTGCGACGTCGGCGTCGCTGTATTTGGCCGACTATCAGCTGAGTACGCGCCTCCTCGAACGGCATCGGCAGCTCTCGGTGATGGTCCAGCGCGGCCCGGGCGGACGATTCCGCCGCGTCCAGATCGCCGCTTGCCGCCTGCAACTGGCTGCGTCCACGCGCGGCGGTGAAGAGCATCCACGGCCGACTGAGCCGACGACCATTTTCTTCGAGCGCGTCGATCAAAGGCCGCGCTTCATCCAGGCGGCCCATCCCGGCGAGCGCTTCGATGGCATCGGGAAGGTAGCCGCCGCCCACCATTTCGGTGCCGTGCTCGCGATCGAATGTGGCCAGTAGCGGTCGAAGGCTGTACAATGTCGCGGCGTAGTCGCCCGTCGATACGTTGACGAAGCCGAGGCTGACTGTGGGCGGCCCGGCCAGATAATGTCCACCTGTCTCGTGTGCCAAGGCGATGGCGCTGGTTGCCGCTAGACGCGCGTCGTCGACGCGGCCCGTATAGGCGGCGACCGCAGCCTGGCATGTCAGCGCGGATAGGCGCGCACTGTGACCGCCTAGTTGCTCGGCGCGCTGGGCGACGTCGTCGGCGATCACGGCCGCGTCCTGATAGTCGCCCAACCAGATGCTGATGGTCGTCGCGTGAGTGTCAATCCATAATGCGTCGATCTCATTGCCGCGGTCGGCCGCTTGCTGTTTGAGAACCCGCATATGACGCCGCGCCGATTCGAGACGACCGAGTCCCGCGTCTGTCACGGCTTTGATGGCGTCCGCCCGCGTGTGTACATGGGCGGGATGGGAGTCGCCTTGCAGCTCAATGGCTTCGGACAGAGCGCGATCGGCAAGACCCCGCCCGTACAGGAAGTGCATATTGACCCACAGCGCGCGCGCCTGGCTCCGCAGCGCCGGGTCGGACAGTTGATCGGCGAGTTCAATGGCTTCGCGCGCGTACGCAAGTGATTCTTCGCATTTTCCGGCGACGCCGATGGCCGGTGCGAGCAGCATCAGCGCCTGCAGCCGGAGTGCGGGGCTATCGTCGGCCTGGCCCAGGCTTTCGGTGAGCGCGTCCACCGCTGCGGTGTAGGAGCCATCGTATCCGTCGATGGCACCGCGAAGCATCACTGCCGCTCCGCGTAGAACGCCGGGTGGCAGGCTGTCGGCGACTTTGTCGAGATGGCCGCGCGCGGCGGCGATGGAACCGGCTTCAAAGTGATTACGCGCGGCCAACATTCGACGTATCGGGTTGTCGCCGCCGAGCCCGATGGCTAGCTCGATCAGTTCCGCCGCCGCGGTCGGAGCACCCTGGTCGCGCGTCGTGGCGGCCGCGGCGTCAAGCGCTTCAAGAGTCGCAGGGTCGGCGCTGGATGCCGCCGATGCCAGATGGCGCGCCTTGAGCTCCGGCGGCTCGACGATGTCAGCCAGGCGACGATGCATCTCGCGACGGTCGCCGGACTCAGCACCGGTGTAGACACCTGTCGCCAGAAGCGGATGCGAGAAATGAATGCTGTTGCCGATGATCGAGACGATGCGCGCTACGTCGCCGCGTTCCAGCACTTCGACCACACGTTGTTCTTCGACTTCAGTTGCCCTGGATACCAACGCTACCGTCGGCTTCGGCGAACAGGCGGCGGCCAGCAGCAGCGTCTCTGCTTGCTGATCAAGACCCTTCAGCTGCGTCTCGACCATCGCCGCCAAGGTCTCCGGCAATCGATCGTCGAGTCCTCGGCCGTCGTCAACGGCTCGGGCGAGTTCAAGCGCGTAAAGCGGGTTACCCCCGGATATCTCGTAGATGCGCTGCAACTGGGCGCGCGTGAAGGCCCGTTCCTGTCGGCGGGCCATCAACGCGTCCACACCGCGGCGGGCCAGCGGAGCCATTCGCATCCGGCGGACGACATCCGGACGTCGCATCTGTAGCCACGAGGACGAATCGGGAAATGCGGAGCCTCCTGTGCGTGCGGTGGCAAGTATGCCGATCGACCCCTTGATCCGCCGCGCCACGAAGCGGATGGCGGCGCTGCTCGGCGTGTCCAGCCACGGCACGTCGTCGATGGCGATCAACACCGGCGCACGCTCCTCGAGCCGCTGCACCACTGAATATAGAGCCGCCGCTGACGCCCGTTCGTCGGGAACAACGGGGGCAGCGCTGCCGCGCAGCAAGAGTTGATCCAGCGCCGCTCGCTGAACCGACGGCAGGTCGGCGAACACATCGACGTCGACATCTGCCAGCAAGTCCGCCAGTGCCGCAAACGCGAAGTTCACCTCGCCGGGCGAGCCATGCGCCGCAAGCACCTGGAAGCCCTCGGCGTGGGCAAATTCGATAGCGTCGCGGTACAACGTGGTCTTGCCGATACCGGCTTCGCCTTCGACAAACAGTCCGACCGGGCCGGCAGCCAGATTGGCCAGCAATGCCACGACGGACTTCCACTCTGTCGCGCGCACTGCCGAGCTCACGAGGTCGCCCTCGCGCGACTCCTCACCCCGAGTCACAGCGTCGGTGACCTCCCCGCGCCGGTATGTCGTACAGCGCCGAGCGCCGTACCCGATGTGGGGTAACCCTAAGGCACCCGCGCTGGGAGTTTCCTGGAACGACTGTCGGCTATTAAAGGCGCGAGGGCGCGACGTAACGTACGCCGACCGCGGCACGAAGATCATTCATGAAGTCCAGGCCCATAACTACATGCGTGTTCAATCTGGCGGCTGCCCTGCTCGCCGCGATCCTCCTGATTACCCCAGCAGCATTTCCCTCGACGACGTCGCCGTTCATCCCGGTGGCGTCCGCGCAATGCCCCGATGTCGAAGTGGTCTTCGCTCGCGGGCGCCAGGAACCACCCGGTGTCGGCGCGGTCGGTGATGTCTTCGTCAATGCGCTGCGCTCCACGACCCCGAGGTCCATCGGGGTGTACGGGGTCAACTACGTCGCGGATACGGACGCCGCGGCCGGCGCCACAGATATGCGCATGCGCGTTCAATCGATGGCGAAAACCTGCCCGAATACCCGCATGGTGCTCGGTGGCTACTCCCTCGGTGCCACGGCGGCCGACCTCATGACGAGGGCGAACAGACTGTCCTCAAGTGAAAGGCAGCACGTCGCAGCGGTCGTGATGTTCGGCAACGGCGGCAAGCGGCTCGGTCCGGCCCCGGCCTATGCCGATAGGACGATCGACCAGTGCGCGGACGGCGACCCCATCTGCGGGCGCGGTTTCAACTGGGATTCACACCTACAGCCGTCATACATCGGTTCCGGACTGGTGGAGCAAGCCGCGAGCTACGTCGCGGGCAGGCTTTAGAAGTCCCAGTCCTCGTCTTCGGTGTTGACGGCCTTGCCGATGACGTAGCTCGAGCCTGAACCCGAGAAGAAGTCGTGGTTCTCGTCGGCGTTGGGACTCAACGCCGACAGAATCGCCGGGTTGACGTCGGTCTCGTCGCGCGGGAACAGCGCTTCGTAGCCGAGGTTCATCAGCGCCTTGTTCGCGTTGTAGCGCAGGAACTTCTTGACGTCCTCGGTCAGGCCGACCTCGTCGTAGAGGTCCTGCGTGTATTCGACCTCGTTGTCGTAGAGCTCGAAGAGCAACTCGTAGGTGTAATCCTTGAGTTCGGCCTGCGTGGCGGCATCGGTGTTGGCCAGCCCGCGCTGGTACTTGTAGCCGATGTAGTAGCCGTGCACGGCCTCGTCGCGAATGATCAGCCGGATCATGTCGGCGGTGTTGGTCAGCTTGGCCCGGCTCGACCAGTACATGGGCAGGTAGAAGCCCGAGTAGAACAGGAAGCTCTCCAGCAGCGTGGAGGCCACCTTGCGCTTCAGCGGCTCGTCGCCCTTGTAGTACTGCATGACGATCTCGGCCTTGCGCTGCAGGTTGGGGTTCTCCTCCGACCAGCGGAACGCGTCGTCGATCTCGGAGGTCGAGCACAAGGTCGAGAAGATGTTGGAGTAGCTGCGCGCGTGCACCGACTCCATGAACGCGATATTGGTGTACACCGCCTCCTCGTGCGGCGTCAGCGCATCGGGGATCAGGCTTACGGCGCCGACCGTGCCCTGGATGGTATCCAGCAACGTCAGCCCGGTGAACACGCGCATCGTGAGCTGTTTCTCGTGGTCGTTCAACGTTCCCCAAGAGGGGATGTCGTTGGACACCGGCACCTTCTCCGGCAACCAGAAGTTTCCGGTCAGCCGGTCCCAGACCTCGGCGTCTTTCTCGTCTTGCACGCGGTTCCAGTTGATGGCCGAGACACGGTCGATCAGTTTCACGCCATCGCTCACAAGAACCCCGTTTCACCTGGTCTTCTAGGACTTGGCTATAGAGCTGCTATAGCACCCTCAACACTACAACTGGGGTCCGACTTTCGACCGCAACACAACATCTTGTTTTGGCGTGTCGCGAAGCTACACGGCTACGTGGCTGCTCGCGTCCAGAAATTCGTACTCCGACGTGTCGAAACGACGAGTGGCCAGCCAGTACTGCCATGTCATCCCGCTCCACAGCGTGCGGTTGACGCCGTGTTCATCCATGTACCAGCTGCGGCACCCGCCGGTGTTCCAAACCGTGCCCGCCAGGTCGCGCTGCAACTCGTCGTTGTACGCGTCCTGGGCGGCCCGCGTCGGCGCCAACGCCTGCGCGCCCTTCTTGTCGACGGCCGCGATCGCATGCGCCGCATACCGGATCTGCGACTCGATCATGAACACCACGGAGTTGTGCCCGAGCGCGGTATTTGGCCCGAGCAGGAAGAACAAGTTCGGCATGTCGGCGATCGTGATGCCGCGCAGTGCGGCGATACCCTCACGATTCCACCGGTCGACGAGGTCTTCACCGCGGGGACCCTTGATATCGACGTAGGTGTAGGAGTCGGTGACGTGAAAGCCGGTGGCGGACACCACGACATCGACCTCACGTTCGGTGCCGTCGCTTGCGACGATGCCGGTCTTGGTGAACCGCGCGATGCCGTCGGTGATGACCTCGGTCTTCGGGTCGGCGATGCCCTTGTAGTAGGTGTCGGAGTTAAGGATGCGCTTGCAGCCGGCGCGGTAGTTCGGAGTCAACTTCTTGCGCAGCACGGGGTCTTTGACGGAGCGCCGAATGTTGGCCTTTCCCATCAGTTCACCGAGTTTGAGTAGCCGCGGCTGCTTTGTCATCGCGAAGCCGACACCCTCATGGATCCAGTAGATTCCGGCGCGCATCGCCGCACGCGTGCCCGGCACGTAGGTGAACACCTGCCGCATCCACCGCGGGATCGGATTGTTCGGTCGGGGCATCACCCACGCGGGAGTACGCTGGTAAAGCTGAAGCGCCGCAACGTCCTTCACGATCTCGGGCACAATCTGGATGGCGCTGGCACCCGTCCCGATCACCGCGACGCGCTTACCGGTCAGATCGACGCTGTGGTCCCATTGCGCGGAGTGGAAGACCGCACCCTCGAACTCGTTGAGCCCCTCGAACTCCGGGATGAGCGGGATGTGCAATCCCCCGGCGCCGGAGATGAGGAACTGAGCAACGAACTCGCGGCCATCCTTCGTGAAGGCGTGCCAGCGCATCTCCTCGTCGTCCCAGTGCGCCCGGTCTACGTGGGAGTTGAACTGGATGTAGCGCCGCAGCCCGTACTTGTTCGTCACACCTTGCAGGTAATCCTGGATTTCCGGCTGAAACGACCACATGTGCGACCAGTCGGGCTTGGGCTCGAACGAGAACGAGTACATGTGCGACGGGATGTCACACGCGCAGCCGGGATAGGTGTTGTCGCGCCACGTGCCGCCGATGTCGTCGGCCTTTTCCAGGATCACGAAGTCCACGTTCTGCTGCTGCAACGCGATGGCCATCCCCAGACCGGAAAACCCCGAGCCGATGATCAGCGCGCGGGTGTGCACCGGCTGGGCGGCTGTTACCTCTGGCGTGTCCTGCGCCATCGTCATGTCTTGGACTCCATTTCCTGGGAACGCCGGTACCGGATACTTTAGCCAGTGTCCGCATTGCGGCCCAGGGTGTCAACGCACGACGGCGGCGGGAAGTTGCCACCGGCGTCAGGCGTAGGCCGCCTCCCGTTCGGCGCTGCGGTGCCGGCGCGGGTCAAAAGTCTCGAAGTGTCCCGACCCGACCATGCCGATGCCGCGCTGCGGCATCCGGAAGTCGCCAAGGCGGGCCTGGCGGAGCAGGGGGCCGCTGGGCCCCAGGTCACGGCCGTTGAGGACCGCCTGCGAATCCGAGACGACCCACAACTGGCTGGGCGCCATCATGTAGCACTGCCCGTTGGGTGCGCGGCCCGTCAGCCGAATGTCGCCGACACCAAGCATCGGTCGTGCCACAGCGCTCAGCCGCCGCAGAGCCGCCGGGTCCGTCCAGGCCGATGCGGGCAACCAGTCGCCGATTCTGCCCATCAAACGGGTGGCGGCGACCGACTGCAATTCGACCGTCCACTGCAAACTTCCCGGGATCTCGATGCGCACCGATTGGGGGCCGGTCCAGGTGACGTCGATATCGCACTGCACGGCATCATTCGGCGTGGCCGAGCTGAAATACCGCGCGCAGCTTTGTTGTCCGGGCGTGGTGGCGTAGAACGTCCAGTTGCAGGACGGATCACGGTGCCACACCGACACATACGGCGGTGCGAACGTTGTCGCCGGGATCTGTCGCATGGCCAGGTAGTGCCCGTTGGCGAAGGGCAGACCCATGATCCCGAATCCGACGAATCGCTCGTCGTCTCCAGGGGGCAGGACCGGGTCGGCCAGCAGGGCCGCCACGGCATCTCGGGGGGTGTGTTGTTTCGTCATGCGCCAATGGTGTTCGGCGACATGGCCTCACGACATGAGGCGTCTGCCTCAAATCAGGCGACGGGTTGCTGTCGACGGACAGCGGTGTGAATCGGCTGGTCGGCGTCGATCTCGATGCCGAGCAGCTCCGCGGTGCCGTTGATGGCGCCGACCATGATCGTGGTCATGTGCGCGATGAACTTGTCGGTCGGCATCCGCCGCGGCTTGTCGTCATCTACGCCAAGCCACCAGTCGGTCGCCGACGCCGCGGTACCGAAGATCGCGAACGCCGCCAGCTCGAACGCCTCCGGTTCGGGCGCGAGGTCCTCGAGCTGGGTGCTGATCATGCCGGCGATGGCGAGGGTGATTTCGCTGCCCTTGTTGACGGTCGTCATCGCGGTAGCCGACTGGTCGGCGAACCGTCCCTGCAGCAGGAACCGCACCACGTTCGGATGCTGATCGACCAGCTCCACATAGTGCTCGACGCCACGGCCGACGATCTGGCGGGCTGAGTCGGTCTGCACGTTGACCGACGGGATGATCGCCGCCCACAACATGTCGCGCATCCGCTGACCGATCTCGGAGAACATGTCGGCTTTGTCCGCGAAGTGGCGGTAGATCTTGGGCTTCGCGGTGCCCGCCTCTTCGGCGATCTCGCGCACGCTGACGTTGGGTCCGAGGCGGTCGATCGCGCGGAACGCGGCATCGACTATTTCCGCCCGCACCTTCTTCCGGTGCTCGCGCCAGCGCTCGCTACGGGCGTCCACTTTGACACCCGGCTCAGCGCTGGAATGTGATCTGGACCCTCGTCGCACCCCGTCACTGTACCGCCCGGACTGCGCTGACCTGCTCAGACCATCCCGCGGCGGAGATAATTACCGATGTATTAGGGCATATTTGTCGGTGAGATGCACGGCGTCAGCTTGGGTACTATCTCTGCGATAGCCGATCGACGAGACGAGATTCATGACGCAGCGATACGACCTGGTCATCGCAGGTGGTGGGCCTTCTGGCTCAGCAGCCGCATGGCAGGCCGCGCAGACCGGCGCCAAGGTAGTGGTCCTGGACAAGGCCGAATTCCCGCGCGCCAAGCCCTGCGGTGACGGGCTCACCGCCCGTGCCGTGAGCTACCTGCAAAAGATGGGTCTGGCCGACGAGGTCGCCACCTACCACCGGGTCAACCGTGTGACGGTGTTCAGCCCGAGCGAGTGGGAGCTGTCGTTCCCCAAGCGTCCCGGCATGCCCGACCACGGGCACACCGTCAGCCGCGAACACCTCGACACCACGTTGCTCAAGCACGCCGAGTCCGCCGGCGCCGAGGTCCGTCAGGGCGCCGAGGTAGCCGGACCTGAACTCGATCCCAGCGGCCGCGTGGTGGGTGTGACGCTCAAGAGCGGCGAGAAGGTGTACGGCGACGCAGTCATTGCCGCCGATGGCGCCTACTCACCCATCAAGCGCGCCCTGAAGATCGACTCGGAGTACAACGGCTACCAGGCCATCGCGATCCGGTCGGAGATGCACGCCAATCGGCCCGACTCCGACAGCCTCGACATCTATTTGAAGCTGGCGTTCCAGGGCGACCAGCTTCCCGGCTACGGCTGGGTGTTCCCGATGGGCAACGGTGTGTTCAACATCGGCCTCGGTTACGTCAACAGCTACAAGAACTGGCAGTCGATCAACGCCACCCAGTTCCTCGGCGAGTTCCTGCGCACGCTGCCCGCCGATTGGGAGTTGCCGCCGATCGAGGAGCTGAAGAAGAACAAGAGTGTGCGGGCGTGGCGACTGCCGATGGGCTTCACCGCGTGGCCGCCGTGGCGCCCGGGCGTGCTGTTCACCGGCGACTCGCTGGGTGCGGGCAAACCGGCGTCCGGCGCGGGCATCTCGAAGGCGCTCGAATCCGGGCTCGCCGCAGGCGAATGCGCGATCGCGGCATTGCAGAACGGCGGCCCCGACGATTTCACCAACTACGCGCAGCGCATGGAAGCCGCGTGGGGTCGCGAGTACCGGCGTGGCCGCTACTTCCACAAGCTGCTGGGCCAACCGCGGCTTGCCAATGCCGGGGTGAAGCTCATCGACAACGCCGCATTCCGTGACCGCATGCTCAAGGCGCTGTACAAGAAAGCCCAAGGTCCACAACACACGATCAAGAAGTAGTCGCCGAGCGCACGCTTGTTCGTGGCGCTTCTCGACGTTCGCGTACACAAAGCGTGCACTCGGCACCTAGCGTCGACCGCGCTTTGCCTGGCCGGGCTGCCGGGCGACCTTCCCCGCTGCGGCGCGGGCGGCCTGCTTTGCGAGGGTCTTCTCCCGTGCCGTGCGTTTCGGTGCCGGCTCTGCCTGCGCGCGCGACGACCCGGGTTTGCGGCCCCGCACGATCCCGATGAAATCCTCGATCAACGGAGACTGCGGCCCTTCCGGGACGGCGAGCGCCACCTGGCACGCGGGCGCGTCGGCGATCGGCCGATAGGTGAGGTCCTTTCGGTGATAAAGCCGCGCCAGTGACTGCGGCACAATGAGCACGCCCGTTCCCGCGGCGACGAGTTCTATTGCGCTCTCGGTCGTTTCGGGCCGATGCTCGACCGGGGCGCCGGGAGCGCCTGCCCAGCCGGCGACGTCGTCGAGTGGGATCAGTGTCGGCTCGCCCTCGAGGTCCGCGGCGGTGAGCTCGTCGGCTGCACTGAGGATGTGATCGGACGGCACCACCGCCACCGTGGTCTCTTCGTACAGCGGGATGACCGCCAGACCGGCGGTGTCTGCCGGCAGCCGCAGCACCGCGACGTCGACGGCGCCGTCCCGCACTTCGGCGGCGGCGTCCGCCGCGGCGATCGTTCGCAGCCGCAGCGGTACGTCGGGGTGCCGCTGCGCCCAGATCCGAGCCCACTTCGCGGGCGTCCCGCCGGGAACGTAACCGAGGGTGAGCGAGGGCAGCGAGGGCAAAGCCACCGCATCAGGCTACCGATAGGCTTGCACCATGAGCAGGGCGAACGCGCAGTCCATGAAGCCCGCGACGGCGGCGAAAAAACTGGACGTCTACCTGCCCGCGACGCCCGAGGCGTTCCAGAACAACCCGATCACCCGTGCCGATCTCGCCGCCCTCCAGGCGGATCCGCCGCAGTGGCTGCACGATCTTCGAAAGAACGGGCCGCACCCGAAGAACCTCGTCGCAGCCAAGCTGGGCGTCTCGATCGCCGGTCTTGCGCGCGGCGGCGTCGTCGATGCGTTGACCACCGAGCAGATCAATGCGCTGATCGACGAGAATCCGCCGTGGCTGATCGCCGAACGCGAGAACTACCAAGCTGTGTTGACCGAGCAGCGACGCCTGAAAGCGCAACGTGCAGACCAGGTCCGCGACAGGTGAGCTGACCCGACCTACCTCGACGGCTCGGCCGCCCAGTGGCCACTTGTACGACGAATTCGGGCTCCGAGTGTCCCATAGTTGGACACTCGGCGAGCAGAACGAAGCGCGCTACTTCTTCTTGTTGCGGTCGTGGTCGCCCACTTGTGGGCCGGGGGCAGGCTTAGCCTTGGTGGTCGGCTCGAACTTGCCGCCCTTCTTGGGGTCGTAGCTCTGCTTTTGATCAGCCATCAATCGAGCGTATGCCTGCACCAGCCCCCAGTCGATGGCTTGAGCAATTGCGCATGCCGGAGGCGAACCGCCCTACAGCATGCAGCTGACGCAGCCCTCGACCTCGGTGCCCTCCAGCGCCATCTGACGCAGGCGGATGTAGTACAGCGTCTTGATTCCTTTGCGCCAGGCGTAGATCTGCGCCTTGTTGACGTCACGGGTGGTCGCGGTGTCCTTGAAGAACAGCGTCAGGCTCAGCCCCTGGTCGACATGCTGCGTCGCCGCGGCATACGTGTCGATGATCTTCTCGTAGCCGATCTCGTACGCGTCCTGGTAGTACTCGAGGTTGTCGTTCGTCAGGTACGGCGCCGGGTAGTAGACGCGGCCGATCTTGCCTTCCTTGCGGATCTCGATCCGGCTCGCCACCGGGTGGATCGAGCTGGTCGAGTTGTTGATGTAGCTGATCGAACCTGTCGGAGGAACGGCCTGCAGGTTCTGGTTGTAGATGCCGTCCTTCTGCACCGACTCCTTGAGCCGCGTCCAGTCCTCCTGCGACGGGATCCGGATGCCGGCCTTCTCGAACAGCTGCTTGACCCGATCGGTCTTCGGCTCCCACACCTGCTCGGTGTACTTGTCGAAGAACTCACCCGACGCGTATTTCGACTTCTCGAAACCCTTGAAGTGCGAGCCGCGTTCGATCGCGATGCGGTTTGACGCCCGCAGCGCGTGGTACAGCACCGTGTAGAAGTAGATGTTGGTGAAGTCCACACCCTCTTCGGAGCCGTAGTGAATTCGCTCCCGCGCCAGGTACCCGTGCAGGTTCATCTGCCCCAGGCCGATCGCGTGGGAGTCGTTGTTGCCCTGCTCGATCGACGGCACCGACCAGATGTGCGTCTGATCTGACACCGCAGTCAACGCCCGGATGGCCACCTCGATGCTCTGCGCGAAGTCCGGCGAATCCATGGTCTTGGCGATGTTCATCGAGCCGAGGTTGCACGAAATGTCCTTGCCCACTTGGGCGTAGGACAGATCGTCGTTGAACACCGACGGCGTCGACACCTGCAGGATCTCCGAGCACAGGTTGCTGTGGGTGATCTTGCCGTCGATCGGGTTGGCTCGGTTCACTGTGTCCTCGTACATGATGTACGGGTAGCCCGACTCGAACTGCAGCTCGGCCAGCGTCTGGAAGAACTCACGCGCCTTGATCTTCGTCTTGCGGATCCGTGCGTCGTCGACCATCTCGTAGTACTTCTCGGTGACCGAGATGTCAGCGAACGGCAGCCCGTAAACGCGCTCGACGTCGTACGGCGAGAACAGGTACATGTCCTCGTTCTTCTTCGCGAGCTCGAACGTGATGTCCGGAATCACCACACCCAACGACAGCGTCTTGATGCGGATCTTCTCGTCGGCGTTCTCACGCTTGGTGTCGAGGAAGCGGTAGATGTCGGGATGGTGCGCATGCAGGTACACCGCGCCCGCGCCCTGACGTGCACCCAGCTGGTTGGCGTAGGAGAACGAGTCCTCCAGCAGCTTCATGATGGGGATGACACCCGAGCTCTGGTTCTCGATGTTCTTGATGGGCGCGCCGTGCTCACGAATGTTGGTCAGCAGCAACGCGACACCGCCACCGCGCTTCGACAGCTGCAACGCAGAGTTGATGGACCGCCCGATGGACTCCATGTTGTCCTCGATGCGCAGCAGGAAGCAGCTCACCGGCTCGCCGCGTTGCTTCTTGCCGGAGTTCAGGAACGTCGGCGTGGCCGGCTGGAATCGGCCGTCGATGATCTCGTCAACGAGTTTCTCGGCAAGGATGGTGTCACCCGAGGCGAGCGTCAGCGCCACCATGACGACACGGTCCTCGAAGCGCTCCAGATAGCGCTTGCCGTCAAAGGTTTTCAGCGTGTAGCTGGTGTAGTACTTGAATGCGCCGAGGAACGTCGGGAACCGGAACTTCTTCGCATAGGCGCGACTGATCAGTGACTTGACGAAATTGCGCGAGTACTGATCGAGCACCTCGCGCTCGTAGTAGTTCTCCTTGATCAGGTAGTCGAGCTTCTCGTCCTGATCGTGGAAGAACACGGTGTTCTGGTTGACGTGCTCCAGGAAGTACTGGTGCGCTGCCTCGCGGTCCTTCTCGAACTGGATCTTGCCGTCGGCGTCGTACAGATTCAGCATCGCGTTGAGCGCGTGGTAATCCGTCTCGCCGGCGCCGCCAACGGCGGCCGGGGTGGCGGTTACAGGCTCTGCAGCTGTGACGGTTGGTGGCACGTCTGTTCCTTCCAGAAGTCAGCAAGACCCAGACGGACGGCTTCAACGTCGTCGGGGGTTCCCATCAATTCGAAGCGGTAGAGGTAAGGCACGCGGCACTTGGCGGACACCACATTGCCGGCGTAGGCGAATTCTTCACCGAAGTTGTTGTTGCCCGCGGCGATGACTCCGCGGATCAACGACCGGTTGTGCTCGTTGTTCAAAAAAGCGATGACCTGTTTGGGGACGTAGCCCCCACTGCTGATATCGGGCGTTGCCTTGCCGCCGCCGTAGGTGGGAAGGACGAGCACGTACGGCTCGTCGACCTCGATACGGCCGTGCAATGGGATCCGGGTGGCGGGCAAACCCAGCTTCTGGACGAAGCGGTGGGTGTTCTCCGAGACGCTCGAGAAGTAAACGAGGTTGCTCATTCGTTTTCTCCTCTCCGCTGTCTGGTTACCCCTAGGCCGTGGCGGCGACCGCGCCGAGCGCCTTGATGCGATCAGGACGGAATCCTGACCAGTGATCGTTGCCGGCAACCACGACCGGGGCCTGCAGGTAGCCGAGCGCCATGACGTAGTCACGCGCCTCGCTGTCGAGGCTGATGTCGACCGTCTCGTAGGCGACGCCCTGCTTGTCCAGCGCCTTGTACGTGGCGTTGCACTGCACGCATGCGGGCTTGGTGTACACGGTGATCGATGAGTGCGACATTCGGTACGGCTCCTCTACAACAGGCACTGTGCTGGGACTGGCTACTACTCGGGTACTACATCCCCACTGAATTTCAGCGGCCCGGAGGCCCTCAAAATTCCTGCGGTCCGAGGCCGCGGTCCGTGGGGTCTGAGAGCCGACACCGGCGGATTTCTGGCCTCCGGCCGACCCGTGGAGATTTGGAAACTGTGGGGGTCTGTCGGTGTTCGAAACACTACACCTAGTGTCCGACAATCCGAACAGATACCAGATGTTCTGAATAACAATTTTGAAATTCCCTGGTCGTAAGCATTCGGCGGCGATCTTCTCCGGCGTGTCGCACGTCACATCTTGGGTGTGTCGCGCCTGAGCCCTAGATCTACCACCGGCCACCGACAGGTCAGCCGCCGTCAACTGTCACAGTGACGTAACAGCAAATGCGCCGGAACGGTCACGGAAGACGTCCGGCGTCGTCGGCGTAACGCCGGCCGCGAAGGATCCCCTCGATGTTGCGCTCGGCAAGCGCGGTGATTGACATGAACGGATTGCAGCCGATGTAACCCGGGATCAGCGACGCATCGTTCACGTAGAGGTTGTCGTAGCCCCTGACGCGCCCGAAGGCGTCGGTGGCCCGCCCCCGCACCACCCCGCCCAGCGGATGCACCGTGTGGGGTGCGAAGACCTTCCCGTCGAAGATGTCATCGCGGTACTCGACGCCGTTGGCGCCGACGATCCGGTCGAACACGGTCCGGGCCCTGGCCACCTGATGCTCGGTGTGCCCTTCCGGCCAGTCGATGGTGATCGAATCGGTGGCGGGGTCATACATGATGTCCGCACGGTCGTCGGTCTTGACCATCGCGTAGTAGCCGAGCGCGTGAGTCTCAACCGGAAGCGGGATCGAGAAGACGCTGGCATACACCGGGTTGTCCGGGTCGTTGCGGCCGTCGATGTTGATCATGCCCATCAGCGACTGCTCGGTGCCCGTCGGATCGCTGGTCATGTGCGACACCATGACGTCCCCATTGTTGCCGTAGCCACGGCCTATCTCGTCACTGAGATCCGGAAGCGCTCCGGTGTCCCGCGCCCGCATCAGAATATGCGACGTGCCGAGCACCCCGGCGCTCAAAAACAGTCGATCGCAACCTAATTCCTCGCGGGCGACTTCGGTCCCCCACCGGTCGATCTCGCGGATGGATACCACGTACTCGCCGGAGGGTTCACGGCGGATGCCGGTGACTTCGGTGAGGGCACGTAGTTTCACGTAGCCGGTCCCCAGGGCCGCGGCGATGTATGTTTGGTCGACGCTGCCGAACCGCCCGAAGTTGTTGCCGTACTGCTGTTCGAAGTCCAGTGCGGAGCGCGGAACCTGCCCCGCCTCTTCCTGTTTCATGTACTCGAACGAATACGCGCTGGCGCTGTAGTCGACGCCGTAACCCGCGGCCTGGGCGTATTGACGGCCCACCCGCGCGTATTGAAAGTAGGGTGTCCGTTCGAACCAGTCCATGTCGCGGCGGTTGATGCGAAGCATCTCCGCGGCGCGCCCGACGTAGGTGCCGAGGAACTCGTCGGCGGTGATGTCAGGGAAGGCGGCGCGAACCTGATCCGCGGTGGGGACGGCGGCGATCGCCGCGTTGATCATCGATCCGCCACCGACCGCGACGCCGCGAAACACGCTGTGCGCGCCGTGCACTGACTTGTCACAGATGCCGGCTTGGACGGGTTGTGCCGACGGGTTGTTCTTGGCCACGTCTTCGACAGAGACACCCATGTACGACGGCACCAGGCTCGGCGGGACGTCGGAGAACCACGCCGCACGCGTATCGGCGGGCAACATGCGGGTGAAACGTCTGCCGTCTTCGTCCGGTGTGTCCCAGTGTCTTCCCTTCTCCAAAATCAATGTTTGAATCCCGGCCTGTCCAAGCCGCAGCGCGGACACCCCGCCGCCGTAACCACTGCCGACCACGATCGCGGGGTAATGACTTCGCGAGCTCTTCGCTGCCGGCGGAATCCTGAATTCGAGGAAACCGGCGCCGAGGGCGGCACCCGCGACCATCCCTGCCGAGGCTCCAAGAAAGCGCCTGCGTGAGACCGTCGGCTCAGCGCGCCGATGTTGCGCACCGGACGCTCGCTGGACCGCCAACTTGTCGGTCCTTTGCGATTCTAGCGAATTTTCCATTATTTTCTACAGACGTCAATTCCAGGTGAGTTGCCCATGCTGTCAGTAAGGATCAAGAAGTCGACTTTGTCGCGAACGCAACAGTCCGGGCAGTTCCAGTCGTCCGGAACTGCATCCCATGGGGTGCCCGGGGGGAAGCCTTCACGCGGATTAGCTGTGCTTTCACAGTATCGATAGCCACATTCGGGGCATTGCGCCATCATCACGAGCGCTCTCCTTCATCCACCTGAGCCGATCGTCTCCCGATGCCACATCGCATGGATTTCCGCTACGAGTTGAATATATTAGCCCTCTTTTGTAGTTTGCGATAGCAGATCTAGCAATGAATAGGAGTCATGGAGTCGACATCGAGAGCCGAGCATCGCGGGCGTACTGAGCCCGGACACGACGTCGCCACGAACAAGGGTTGGCGGGACCGCAAGCGTTACCTCTGGCTGCTAGCGCCGATCGTGCCGTCGCTTGTCGCCGAATCGTGGTTTCTGGTGCAGGTGACCAGTGTGGATCTGTTCTGGTGGTTCGGTCCGATCCTGACGTTCCTCGTCGTGCCGGTGCTCGACCATCTGGTCGGCGCCGATGCCGAGAACCCGCCCGACAGCGCGTTGGCCTGGCTGGAGAACGACCGCTTCTATCGCTGGGTCACCATGCTCTTCCTTCCCGGGCAATATCTTTCGCTGCTCTTCGCATGCTGGATATGGGCCGGCGGCGGCTGGGTCCACATGTCATGGGTCGGCAAGCTCGGACTGATGTTCACGGTAGGCATCGTCGGCGGGATCGCGATCAGCACCGCGCACGAACTCGGCCACCGGCGGGCAGGACTGGAGCGCAGGCTGAGCAAACTCGCACTCGCTCAGTCTGGCTACGGGCATTTCTTCGTCGAGCACAACCGCGGTCACCACGCCAGGGTCGCCACGCCCGAGGATCCCGCAAGTTCACGGCTCGGCGAATCGCTGTACGCGTTCATCGGCCGGTCGCTGACCGGCGGTGTGCGATCCGCATGGCGACTCGAGCGAGCACGATTCGCGCGGATCGGGACGACTCACTGGAGTCTGCGCAACGACGTTCTCAACGCCTGGCTGCTCACGCTGGTGTTGTTCGTGATTCTGGTCGTCTGGTTCGGAGTCGTTGTGCTGCCATGGCTTATCGGCCAGGCGATCGTCGGCTTCTGCATGCTCGAAGCCGTCAACTATCTCGAGCACTATGGGCTGAGGCGACAAAAGCTCGCCGACGGGCGCTACGAACGCGTACGCGCGTGGCACAGCTGGAACAGCAACACGATCGTCGCCAACGTGTGTCTGTTCCACCTCCAGCGGCACTCCGACCATCACGCCCATCCGGTGCGCCGCTATCAGACGCTGCGCCATGCCGAGGAGGCGCCGCAGCTTCCGTCGGGCTACGCCACGATGATGCTGATCGCGCTGATCCCGCCGTTATGGCGCCGCATCATGGACTGGCGCGTCATTCAGCACTACGGCGGCCAGCTACACCTGGCGGCGTTGAGTCCGCGCTACGCAAAACAAGGCAGACGCGCGGCCTACCGCGACGCGAGCCCGCCGCTGTGATGTCAGCCGACTTCGGCGGCCAGCTTGCCCACGATGTCGCGCAATTGTTCGGCAACCTCGGAGTTCTCCCGGGGATGCTTGCCGTCGAATGCCGTCGATCGCACTGACAGAGTCAGGTCCTCGATGACGCGCGGTCCGGCAATGCCGAACGACTTGCGCGTTTCGTCGTGGGCCCACACCCCGCCGTATTGGCCGAGCGCGGCGCCCACGACCGCCAGCGGCTTACCTTTGAGCGCGCCGTTACCGAACGGCCGCGACAACCAGTCGATCGCGTTCTTCAGCACGCCCGGAATGCTGCCGTTGTATTCGGGTGTGACGACCAGAGCGGCGTCAGCGTCGGCGGCGGCCTGCCGTAACGCGACTACCGGTTCGGCGACATCGGCGTTGTCGATGTCCTCGTTGTAGAACGGCAACTCCCCCAGCCGGTCAAAAGTCTCCAGCCGCACACCGGCTGGAGCCGATTCGATGGCGAGTTCGGCGAGCTGCCGATTGACAGACGCCGCACGCAGGCTACCTACCAGTACGAGCACCTTGATGTCCGACATGTTCAAAACCCTTTCGATCGCGGTATGGATCCTCGCATCGTGAAACCGGACCTTGGTCCGAATTCATCCCTCTGAATTAAGGTGGTGACATGCCCCCGCACGCGCTGCCGATCTCCGACGAGGCGCCGCAAGAGCGGGGCGACGCCGCTCGTAATCGCACGTTACTGCTGGAAGCCGCGCGCCGGCTCATCGCCGAACGCGGCACCGAGGCGGTCACCACCGACGACATCGCCACCGCCGCAGGTGTGGGCAAGGGCACACTGTTCCGCCGCTTCGGCAGCCGCGCGGGTCTGATGATCGTCCTGCTCGACGAGGACGAGAAGGTCCAGCAGCAGGCCTTTCTGTTCGGGCCGCCTCCGCTTGGCCCCGGTGCGCCGCCGCTGGAACGGCTGATCGCGTTCGGCCGCGCCAGGCTGAAGTTCGTCAGAGCCCATCAGGCGCTGCTGTCGGACGCCAACAGGGACCCGCAGATGCGCTTCAGCGCCCCGGCCACGCTCCATCAACGGCACATCACGGTGCTGCTTGAAGAGGCGGACACCACCGGGGACCTTGACTCTCAGGCCACTGCCCTGCTCGCGCTGCTGGACGCCGACTACGTGCACCACCAGCTCACCGAGGGTGGTCAGACACTGAGGCGTCTTGGTGACGCGTGGGAGACCTTGGCGCGCAAGGTCTGCGGCACCTGACCCCGATGAGTCCCCGCTGGGTTCTGCACGTCGACCTCGATCAGTTCCAGGCCGCGGTCGAGGTCCGACGGAACCCTGAGCTCGCCGGACTGCCGGTCATCGTCGGCGGCAACGGTGATCCGAACGAGCCCAGGAAGGTCGTCACCTGCGCGTCGTATCCGGCGCGGGCGTTTGGCGTGCACGCCGGGATGCCGCTTCGCACCGCGGCGCGCAAGTGCCCCGACGCGACGTTCCTGCCGTTGGACACCGACGCCTATGACGAGGCCTCCGAAGAGGTGATGGGCTTGCTGCGCGACTTCGGCCATCCTGTCGAGGTGTGGGGTTGGGACGAGGCGTACGTCGGCGCCGATGAGTCGACCGATCCGTTTCAATTCGCCGAGCAGATTCGTGAGGTCGTGGCCGCGGGCACGGGGTTGTCGTGTTCGGTCGGCATCAGCGACAACAAGCAGCGCGCCAAGGTCGCGACCGGTTTCGGCAAGCCGGCGGGGATCTTCTCGCTGACGGAGGACAACTGGATGGCGGTGATGGGCGACCGAGAGGTCGACGCGCTCTGGGGGGTCGGTCCCAAGACAGCGAAAAGGCTTGCGGGTATGGGTATCACCACAGTTGCAGACCTGGCCGTCACCGACGCGCAACTGTTGACGTCGACCTTCGGTCCGACGACCGGGCTCTGGATTCTGTTGCTGGCCAAGGGTGGCGGTGACACCGAGGTCAGTGCGCAACCGTGGGTGCCGCGCTCGCGCAGCCACGTGATCACTTTCCCCGAGGACCTGACCGACCCTGCTGAGATCGATTCGGCAGTGGTGAAACTCGCGATGACGACACTCGCCGAAATCATCGACCAGGGCCGGGTCGCCACCCGGGTGGCGGTGACGGTGCGCACCAAGACGTTCTTCACCCGCACCAAGATTCGCAAGCTGGCGTCGGCGGGCAACGACGAACAGACGATTGTCGCCACCGCGCTGGATCTGCTGCACCAGTTCGAACTGGACCGCCCGATCCGCCTGCTCGGTGTGCGACTGGAACTCGCCGCGCCCGCCGGCGGGTACTGACCCGTCACACCCCGGCAATACGCTGCCCCCATGCTGAATACGATCGCGATCCGCGGGTACCGGTCGTTGCGTGATGTGGTGCTGCCGCTGGCCGGGCTGACGGTCATCACCGGCGCCAACGGTACGGGCAAATCGTCGTTGTATCGGTCGCTTCGGCTGCTCGCGGACTGTGGCCGCGGCGAGGTGATCGGCTCATTGGCGGCCGAGGGTGGCCTGGAGTCGGTGCTGTGGGCGGGTCCGGAACAACTCGGCGGCGCCAAGCGCACCGGACGGGTCGAGGGCACGGCGCGAACCCGACCCGTCTCGCTCGAGCTGGGATTCGCGTCCGACGACTTCGGCTATCTGGTGGACCTCGGGCTGCCGCAGATGGCGGGTCATCGCTCGTTGTTCGCCCGCGACCCCGAGATCAAGCGCGAGGCAGTGTTCGTCGGACCCGTGATGCGGCCCGGTTCGACGCTGGTGCGCCGCACCCGCGAATACGCCGAGGCGAGTTCGGAATCGGGCCGCGGCTTCGACAAGCTCACCCAAGCGCTTCCGGCATACCGCAGCGTCCTCGCCGAGTACGCCCATCCCGGCGCACATCCGGAGCTCGCCGCGGTACGCGACCGGCTGCGCAATTGGCGGTTCTACGACGGCTTCCGGGTGGACGCGACGGCGCCGTCGCGGCTACGGCAGGTGGGTACCCGGACACCGGTGCTCGCCGATGACGGCAGCGATCTGGCGGCTGCTATCCAGACGATCATCGAAGGGGGCTTCGACGATCTGCATCGCGCCGTCGCCGAAGCGTTCGACGGCGCCACCGTGTCGGTCGCCGTGCACGACGGGCTGTTTGACCTTCAACTGCAGCAGCAGGGCATGCTGCGTCCACTGCGCGCCGCTGAATTATCCGACGGCACACTGCGTTTCCTGCTGTGGGCCGCCGCGCTGCTGAGCCCCCAACCACCCTCACTCATGGTCCTCAACGAACCGGAGACGTCGCTGCACCCCGACCTGGTCGGCCCGCTCGCGTCAATGATCCGCGCAGCGGCGGACGCCACGCAGGTCATCGTCGTCACGCATTCGACGGCGCTACTGGACCACCTGGGCGCAGTCGGGAATGCCGACTCCGGCGGCGACGCGATCCAGCTCGAGTTGCGCAAGGATCTCGGCGAGACATGTGTCGACGGCCTGACCATGCTCACGGCCCCGAGGTGGGATTGGGGTAAGCGCTAGCGGGATTTGGCCGGCCGCAGCGCACGGGTGAAGAGCACGTTCACCTGACGCATGGCGACGCTGTACGGCCACCACATGGTTCGCTTGAACATGTAGAGCGCCCGGATGTCCGGAGACGTGTAGACGAGGAACCGGTTGCGCCGAACGCCGCGCAGGATGCGGTCCGCGACATGTTCCGGTGACACCGCGTGGCCACTGAAGCGGTCGGTCCAGCGTTGGACGCTGGGATCCTCGCGGTCCACGCCCGCGATGTGAATCGTCTGCACCAGCGGCGTTTTCACCGCGCCCGGTACCACGACAGATACGCCGATGCGGTGCCGCGCCAGGTCGAATCGCAGCACCTCGGAGAGGCCACGCAGGCCGTACTTGCTCGCGCTGTAGGCGGCGTGCCACGGCAACGCGACCAGACCAGCGGCCGACGACACGTTCACCAGATGGCCACCCCGGCCCGCGGCGACCATCGGCGGGACAAACGACTCGATGATGTGGATCGGACCCATCAGGTTGATGTCGATCATCGACTTCCAGTGCTGGTGTGAAAGCGTGGAGACGGTGCCCCACGCCGACACACCCGCGATGTTCATCACCACATCCATCGCCAGGTGCTCGGCGTGGACGTCGGCGGCGAATTTGTCGACGGCGTCGTAGTCGGAGATATCGAAAGCACGGTAGGCGCCGACCACGCCACCTAGGGCACGGGCGTCGGCCACGGTCTGCTCCAGACCTTCGGCGTCGCGGTCGGTGAGATAAAGGTGGGCCCCTTCGGCGGCCAGCTTCAGCGCGGTCGCGCGGCCGATGCCGCTGGCGGCTCCGGTGAGCAGACAACGCTTACCGGCGAAATCGCTTCCCCGAGACACGCTAGCCGCCATGCCGCTGACCCTACCTAGGCTGAGTGACCGCTGCCCCAGAAGGCGGACAGCCATAGCCGCTCGACGATATCTACGGCGCGCGCGGGTTCCTCATTCCGACCGACGAAGGCACTGTCATGCATCAGCGTGAAGGAGGTCACCGCCGCCAGCGTCCGAACCAGGGCGGGCAGGTCGGCAGAGATCGGGCGCGCGTCGGGGTCGTTCTCGAGCAGAGTGATCAGTTTGGCGATGACGCCGTCGTAAAAGTCGTCCATGATCTCGCGGATCTCCGCGTCGGTGTTGCGCGCCGCCGCGCATGCCGTCATCACCGGATCCTCGTTGGCGTACACGGCAGCCGCGCTACCGACCATCCGCTTCGCGAAGGCCGCAGGCGCCTCGCCGGGCTCACGCGGCGCGAAATGATGCGTGAGGTCGTCGAGCAGATCGCCAGCGTCCTTCATGATGGTCGCGAGCACCGCGTACTTCGAGTCGAAGTAGAAGTAGAAACCTGATCGGGCGACGCCGGCGCGTTCACTGATGGTGCTGACGGACAGATCTGCGAACGAGCGCTCGTGGAGCAGATCGCGCACCGCGGTGACGATGGCGTCACGTTGCCGGTCACCCCTGCTGCGGCGTACTTCGGGGCCGACGGACTCAGCGGTCATGGCAGTAGACCTTCGCATCGCGCCACGCCAGATCCAAACTTGACATGCGTCAAGTCTGCCATTCAGGATAAGGATAGGAGTGACAACGGCCACAGTCATCTTTTGCTTGAGGAGCCCAGATGCCGACGACCATCAGCACGAAGGACTACCTGCTGGATAAGGCGAAGCGGCGGTTGACCCCGTCGATCACCAATTTCCCGGGTATGAGTGTGGTCGAGAAGCAGCTGCTCAAGACCGACTTTCCACAGAAGACGATGACGAACCCGCCCCCGGGCAGCGACCTCAAGGGAGTCGCCGGCGACGCCGGCCTGCCGATCGTCGGCCACATGATCGAGATGTTCCGCGGCGGACCCGACTACCTGCTGCACATCTACCGCAAGTACGGCCCTCTCTACTACGCCGACTCGCCCGTCCTGCCCGCCGTCACGGCGCTGGGCCCCGATGCCGCGCAGGCCATCTACTCCAACCGAAACAAGGACTTCAACCAGCAGGGCTGGGTCCCGGTGATCGGCCCCTTCTTCCACCGCGGCCTGATGCTTCTCGACTTCGAGGAGCACATGTTCCACCGGCGGATCATGCAGGAGGCGTTCGTCCGGAGCCGGTTGGTCGGCTATCAGGAGCAGGTCGACAAGGTGGTCTCGCAGGTCATCGCGAACGACTGGGTGACCGACGACCCGCGATTCCTGATGTATCCGGCGATGAAGGAGCTCACGCTCGACATCGCCTCGATGGTGTTCATGGGTCACGAGCCAGGCACCGACCACGAACTCGTCACCAAGGTCAACAACGCGTTCACCACCACCACGCGCGCGGGCAACGCGATCATCCGCAAGCCGGTGCCGCCCTTCACGTGGTGGCGCGGGATGCAGGCCCGCAAGCTCCTGGAGGAGTATTTCCAGGAACGCGTGCGGGAACGGCGCGGAAAGGACGGATCGGATCTGCTGACGGTGCTGTGTCAGACCGAGGACGAGGACGGCAACAAGTTCTCCGACGACGACATTGTCAACCACATGATCTTCTTGATGATGGCCGCGCACGACACGTCGACGTCGACGGCCACCACGATGATCTACCATTTGGCGAAACACCCTGAGTGGCAAGACCGTTGCCGCGACGAGTCCGACCGTCTCGGCGACGGACCGCTCGACATCGACTCGCTGGAGAAGCTGGAATCCCTCGATCTGGTGATGAACGAGTCCATCCGTCTGGTCACCCCGGTGCAGTGGGCGATGCGTCAAACAGTGCGCGACACCGAACTGTTGGGCTACTACCTGCCCAAGGGCACGAACGTCATCGCCTACCCCGGGATGAACCATCGACTCGAGGAGTTCTACCCCGAGCCGATGAAGTTCGACCCGTTGCGCTTCACCGAACCGCGAAACGAGCACAAGTCGCATCGGTACGCCTTCAGCCCCTTCGGCGGCGGCGCGCACAAGTGCATCGGCATGACATTCGGCCAGTTCGAGGTGAAGACAATCCTGCACCGGCTGCTGCGCAAGTACCGGCTGGAGCTCCCGCACAAGGGCTACACGACCGAATGGGATTACGGCGGCATGCCGGTGCCCAAGGACGGTATGCACATCGTGCTGCGTCCGCTGCACTGACCGTGGCCGACAATCAGCGTTCCGTGGCCGACCGCGTGGTTGCGGCATTGGCCATCGGGCGAATCGCCGCCGGCGTGCTGGCGTGGCTCAGCCCGAGCTTCACCGCACGGGTTTTCGGGATGGATGCGGACGGCGGCCAGTCGCATTACGCGTGGCGCTTGTTCGGAGTGCGCGACATCGTCATCGGCATCGGCACGCTCCTGTCGTCGGGGGCGCAGCAACGAGCGTTCGTGACCGCCGGGTTGGCGTGCGATGTGGGCGACGGCGCCGCCGGTGCCGTCGCGATGAACCGCGGCGACTTCGCGCGCTCGGCGGCCGGCGCCCCCGTCACCGTGCCCGTTCTCGCGGTCGCGCTCGGCGCATGGGCGCTGCGCGGTATCGCGCGCTAGGACTCCTTCGTCGCGAAATGGAATTCCAGCAGCGAAAGTCCGAGTAGAGGCCTGCTGGAATGTCCCCTACTTGGTGTGGGCCCAATTTCGCCGGAACTAGGAGGCCAACAGCCGGTTGGCGCATGCGATCACCGCACGCAACGCCGATTGCGTCGGGTCGTCGGCAAGTCCCACCGCCCACTCGGAATGCCCTCCGCCGGAACCGCGGATGAACGTCGCGGTGTTGTCGCCCGCCGGCAGTTGGTGGAAGGCGGTCATCTCGACCGCGATCCCGCGCTCGTAGAGCATCTCGGTCAGCGCGGCGACCGGTCCGCACGCCCTGGCCGACGACGTGCTGATGCGATCTCCGACGGCCAGCGTCGCCTGGTAGGTGCGCGCCTGCGGACCCAACCGGGTGGCGGGCCGATCACTATCGGTGCATTCCCACTGGCCCAATCGCAATGGTCCTGTCGTGGGCGCGTATTGATCGAGGAACGTTTCGAAAGCCATCGCATCGGCCTCCTGGCGCAGACCGCGGGGCAGAGGTCCGTCCACGTGGCTCGCGAACGGTGCTGGGCCCGGTATGGGAGCTGCGCTGATTGCGGGTTCGAATGTCATGTGCCGGTCTTCTCAGTTCAAAGGAAGTGACCGACGAAGTAGCGACGACCCACAGCGAGGGGTCGGTCAGGATCAGACCCCGCTGCGGGTTGCTACTACGAGTCGCCTCGGCACGTTGGCGACTCTAGACGCCCCGGCAGGCGGGTGCAAACACATTTCAGCCGGCAAAGCGAGGTCCCGGCCCCAAGGGGCAGCTCGGAACGGTCCGCGAAGTAACGTGAGCGCGCAATGACGTGGTGGGATGCGGCCTTTCTCGCCGCAGCGGGTGTGCTCGGCGGCCTCACCGGCAGCATCGCGGGCTTGGCTTCCGTAGCCACATATCCCGCGCTGTTGCTCGTGGGCCTGCCACCGGTGACGGCCAACGTGACCAACACGGTGGCCGTGGTGTTCAACGGCATCGGGTCGGTGTGGGGCTCGCGTCCTGAACTCGAGGGGCAGGGGCCGTGGCTCAAACGCATCGCCCCGGTCGCGGCGCTGGGTGGACTGGGCGGCGCCGTTCTGCTGTTGTCGCTCCCCGCCGAGGGCTTCGAGAAGGTGGTTCCCCTTCTCCTCGCATTCGCTTCGGTGGCCATCCTCATCCCGGCCCGCCAGCGCAAGGATGCGACGGTGGCGAGTCATCGAAGACACACGGTGACGTTGGTACTCGAATCGGCTGCGATCTTCGTAATTTGCATCTATGGCGGCTATTTCGGTGCGGCCGCGGGTGTTCTCCTGCTCGCGATACTGCTCCGGGCGGGCGGGGCGACGCTCGCGCACGCCAATGCGGGCAAGAACGTCATCCTCGGCATCGCCAACATCGTCGCGGCGGTCATCTTCGTCTTCGTCGCACCGGTGCAGTGGTCGGCGGTCGTTCCCCTCGGGCTGGGCTGCCTCGTGGGATCACGGCTGGGTCCCGTCGTCGTGCGTCACGCCCCTGCCAAGCCGATACGGCTGACGATCGGTGCGGCGGGACTGGCGCTGGCCGTCAAACTCGGGTATGACGCCTTCGGCTAGTTCAGGTCAAACGGGTTGTCGCCCTTGACGACCCGGGTACCGATATCGATCAGGTTCTGGGCATTGGCATGCAGTGCCTCGCCTGCGTCGCGGCTCGCCTTGCCCATCAGGTAGCGCGACCAGGTGCCCTCGATGACCACGCCGAGCTTGAAACACGCCATCGCCATGTACCAATCGAGTCTCGGCGTCTCACGTCCGCCGGCTTCCCAGTAGGCCTCGAGAAGTTCACGCCGGGTGGCCAGGCCCCCGAGTGCGCCCAGGGCGCCCCCCGCGGTGATCGTGCTGGTGTCCAGCGGCCAGGTGATCAGCATCCAGCCGAGATCGAGCAGCGGGTCACCGACGGTGCACATCTCCCAGTCCACGAACGCTGCCAGCTCCGGTTTGTCGCGCCGCAGCAGGACATTGCTCATATGCGGGTCGCCGTGCATGATTCCCGGCTCGCTCTCCGGCGGGACGTTGGCAAGAAGCCAGTCGGCAAGGTCGGTGACTGCAAGCGATTCGGGCTCGTAGCGCTCGTGCCGATAGCTTTCCAACAGCCGCAGAAACTGCGGAACCTGGCGCTCCACAAAGGACCCTGGCCGTTTCAGCTCGGCGAGCGGCTTACCCTCCCAAGCGGCATTCCCCAGCCGTGCCAAACTCGCCGCATAGGAGAGGCCGACATCGTGTCGGAAAGACTGGTCGCGAACGTACGCCTCGGCCACCTCGCTGCCGGGGTTGAAGCCGTCGATCTCCTCCATCAAATAGAAGACGACCCCGAGCACGCCGAGGTCTTCGCAGCCGGCGATGAAACCTGGATGCGGGACGTCGCTACCCGCGAGCGTGCGCAGCGCTGCGATCTCGCGCAGCATCGTCTTGTCGCTCGTCGGCCGCGGATGAAGGGGCGGGCGGCGCAGCACCATTGGGCGACCGTCGATATGCACCCGCACCACGATGTTCTGGGTGCCGCCGGTGAGCGGCTGCACATCGCTCACCGTCGAGCCGAGCCCCTGCTGTCGCGCCCAGCGCTGCAGCGCAGCCTGGTCGTCGTCGCTCAGTGTCGGCAGCTGCTGCGCGTCATCGGGCATGAAGACATGTTGTCAGGTCTTACGCGCCGTCAGCAGCAGGTACTCCCATTCCATCGTCGCCGAGCCGGTCAGAACGCTGTCGCCGACATGCGCGATCGCCGCGTCGAGTTCGGCGACGCGAGCCGCATCGCCCTCGATGTTGCGGTACACCGCGATGGTCGGCCCGTAGAGATTCTTGAAGTAGTCGCGGAACTGCGCGCCGTCGGCGAATGCGTCGACCGTCAGCATCCGTCGCTCCATGACGACATCGGTCACGCCGTCGCCCAGCAGCGCGCGGACGTGGTCCTCATCTCCCCACAGCGGCGGCGGTAGAGCACCGGTCGGTGGGGGCGGCGCGTATGGCTTCATCGTGGCCCACAGCTGCCCGATATGGCCTTCAGGTGTCCAGCTGATCAGCCCGATCCTGCCACCGGGTTTGCACACGCGGAGCAGCTCCCCCGCGGCGAGCTGATGAAACGGCGCGAACATCACGCCGATACACGACATCACCACATCGAATTCGTTGTCCCCGAAGGGCAATTCATGGGCGTTGGCCTCACGCCATTCCAGCTCGACGCCTCGCTCGGCGGCCAGTCGCCCGCCGTGCTCCAACAGATCCGGGACCAGGTCGCTGGCCACGACCGTCGCGCCTGTTTCGGCAGCAGGTATCGACGCGTTCCCCGTACCGGCGGCCACGTCCAAGACTCGATCCCCCGGGCCGATGCCGGTAGCTTCCACCAAAACGGGGCCGAGCGGAGTGACGAGTTCGACGGCGAGTTTGGGATAGTTGCCGGACGCCCACATCGCGCGATGTTTGGCAGCGACCTGCTGTACGTCGAGAGTAGCCGTGGGATCTGTCATGACGCGGTCCTCCTTGTCGAGTGCAAACATCGACCGGTGCCGAAATTGACGTTGTGGTAACAGATCTGGCCGGCGCCGGTTCCGTATGCACCACTCACTCAACGCCCTGAGGAGCGCGAATATCCGGTAATGGACAAGAATGTTGCGCGATTGTCCGCCGTACGGCGGATTCCGTGAAGCTGTTGCTATGCCTGATAGGTCAGGCACGACTCGGCGCCGTCGATCACGCCCTTACGGAACGCCTCCACCCTGGCCCAGCCTGCACCCTGGCGTTCGACGTCACCGTCACCGCGAAACACCAGTAGCGCCTTGATACCTTCGTCGAGATCGCCGGGTGAGATGCGGTACGTACTGGTCTCGGGACGGTTGTAGAGGATCACGCTCGCCGTATAGCCACCTGCCAGGCAATCTCCGCGCAATGTCGACGTCTTCTCGTCGGAATCGTCACCGAGCCTGGTCAACGCCGCCAGACCCCACTGGGTGGCGAGCAGCGTGACCACCGCATAGTCGCCGCCCTGCTGGTAGACCTCGGGCATCGCGTCGACGTTGTCCCAGCCGACGTAATCCTCTGGGACGCAATAGAACAACGCGTATCCCTCGGCTGACTGGTCGGCACACATCGGCGGGTTGGCGGGATCGAACGGCTCGATGCGCGCCAGCGGACGCCACTCCTCGCCGTTGGCGATCTCCGGATACAGCTGCGTGAAGTAATCCTCGATGTCGTACGGCACCCCGTTGATGATCGAGTCGTACGGAGAGTCGCCGCCGCGCGAGGCGTCCGCTTCATCGTTGAACGGCAGTGCGAGCACCATCGGTTCGTCGTCGCGGTAGTCCTTGCAACTGTCCAGCCCGTTGTCATAGCCGTCCTGGAAAGCGCTGACCCGATCGAACCCGCTGCCGTGCGCGTTGGGGTCGATCTTCGATGTGCCAGGCGTGTCTCGCAGGTCGAGAACACCGGCAAGCGCGCTGTCCAGGTCGGCGGCGTTGACCTCGAACACCTTGTCTTCCTGCGCGTGTCGTGACCAAGCACCTGCGAAGCAGTCGGCCTGCAGCTCCTGTGTGACGGTGCGGCCGGTGAAGTTCGACCGCGTCTGAACCGCATGGCCCCATTCGTGGGCCATCACGACCGCGATGGTGAAAGGCCCGAACTTGTCCTGCATTTCGGGGAGCAGCTGTTGGGCGTCCCACGCTACGACGTCCTCGGTCGAGCAGTAGAACGCGTTTCCCGCGACCTCCTCGGGTGACGTGGTGCACGGCGGAGCGGGGCTGTCCGCGGTGACGGCATAGTAGCCACCGGAGATCTGCTCGAACTCCTTGTCGTAGAGCTTCGGGAACTGCTCGGCCCAGTACTGCTCCAGATCCGCGATGGCCTGCATTGCGATTTTGTTCACCGGCGCCGAGGCGTCACCGTCGATCTTGACGTCGCTGATGTCGGGCGCACCGCCCGCGGTCTTCTGAGCCTGCGACGACGGCTCCGATTTGCTACCTCCGCCGCAGCCGGCCACGAGCAATACAACAGCCGCCAACGCGGCCACACCAATGCGCATGGGCAAACATTAGCGGTCAAGATCAAAATGTGGGCAGCAAGTGGGTGTTCAGTCGAGAATACGTCGCGCCACGTTGGTCGTCGCCAAGTCGAGCAACTCGTCGGCCCGGCCGGCGAGAATCGTCCGGATCGCGTAAAGCGAGAAGCCTTTTGCCTGCTCAACTGTAATCGCGGGTGGAATCGACAGCTCCTGCCGTGCAGTCACCACATCGATGATGGCGGGTCCGTCGAATTCAAATGCCTCGACCAAGGCGGCCTCCAGACCGGACGGCGCTTCGACGCGCCGGCCGAAGATTCCCATCGCCTCAGCAATGGCGGCAAAGTCAGGGTTCACCAGATCGGTTCCGAAGTTGACGATGCCCGCGGCCTTCATCTCCAGTTCGACGAAATTCAACGAGGAGTTGTTGAACACGATCACCTTGACTGGCAGCCGATTCTGGATCAGCGTGAGCAACTCACCGAACATCATCGTCAGCCCGCCGTCGCCGGCCAGCGCCACGACTTGCCGGTCGCGGTAAGCGGTTTGCGCACCGATTGCCAGTGGCAGCGCGCACGCCATGGTGCCGTGGTTGAACGAGCCGATGAGCCGGCGACGGCCGTTCATCGTGAGGTACCGAGCGGCCCATACCACCGGCGAACCCACGTCGGCGGTGAACACCGCGTCGTCGGTTGCCAGCCGATTGGCAAGTCCGGCAACGTATTCAGGTCGAATGGGGGTGCGATCGCGATCGTTGACCGCAAGGTCGTCCATCCGCTTACGGGTCTTGGAGTAATGGCGCAGCGACCGGTCCAGGTGCTCGCGCCGGCTCTTCTGGCTGAGCATCGGCTGCAGCGCGGCGAGGGTGTCTTTGACCGAGCCCACCAGCCCAAGCTCGATCGGGGTGCGGCGGCCGAGGTTGCGGCCGCGTATGTCGACCTGGACGACCTTGGCGTTGTCGGGATAGAACTGCTGATACGGGAAGTCGGTGCCCAGCATCAACAGCGCGTCGCATTCGTTGATCGCCTTGTAGCCCGACGCGAAGCCGAGTAGTCCCGTCATGCCGACGTCGTAGGGGTTTTCGTACTCGATGAATTCCTTGCCGCGCAGCGCATGCACGATCGGCGCATTGAGCGTCGCCGCCGCGGCGATCAGGACGTCGTGTGAACCGGCGACGCCGGCGCCGCCCAGAATCGTCACCGCCTCGGCGTCGTTGAGGATGGTGGCCGCCCGCTGCAGCGACTCGTCGTCGGGGCGCACCACCGACCGTGTCGCAACGACCGGCCGCGCGTTCCACCCGGAGGAGCCGGCGCGCTGCAGGAAGATCTCGCCGGGGACTACGACGACGGCAACGCCGTTCTCCTCGACGGCCGCGCGCATCGCCATCTCGAGGATGCGCGGCGCCATCTCGGGGGTGCTGACGAGTTCGCAGTAGACGCTGCACTCGCGGAACAGCTCCTGCGGGTGCGTCTCCTGGAAGTATTCCGATCCGATTTCGGTGCGTGGGATGTGCGCGGCGATCGCGAGCACGGGAACGCGGCTGCGGTGCGCGTCGAACAAACCGTTGATCAGATGCAGGTTGCCGGGGCCGCAGCTGCCCGCGCAAACGGCCAGGCCGCCGGAGAGCGCCGCATCCGCCGCGGCCGCGAATCCGGCGGTCTCCTCGTGACGGACGTGCTCCCAACTGATTTCGCCGGAGCGGCGGATCGCGTCGGTGAAGCCGTTGAGGCTGTCGCCGGGCAGGCCGTAGACGCGGCGTACGCCGCTGATCCGCAGGGCCTCGATGACGTGATCAGCAACAGTCGCCACCCCGCCACACTATGCGATTTCGGTGCGCTAACAGTCGCTCAGCGGTGATTAGCGCACCGAAATCACCGAATTACTTGGGGGCGAAACGCTGGCCGGCGTCCAGGCGCAGGCACTGCCCGTTGAGCATCGGGTTCTCGACGATCGCGGCCACCAGCTTCGCGTACTCCTCCGGCTTGCCCAACCGCTTCGGGAACGCCGCATCCTTGGTGAGCGCCTTGGCGAACTCGTCGGGAATGCCTTCGGTCAGGCCGGTGGCGAACAGGCTCGGGGCGATCGCGAGGGCACGGATGCCCAGGCTGCCCATGTCGCGAGCCATGGTGAGGCACATACCGGCGATCGCGGCCTTGGACGCGGTGTAGGCGACCTGTCCGATCTGGCCCTCGAAGGCAGCGATCGACGCGGTGTTGATGATGACGCCGCGCTCCTCCTGTTCGTCGTCGACGAGGTCCTGCTTGCTCATCTGCCAGCCGGCCAGCCGGCTGATGTTGAAGGTGCCGATGAGGTTGAGGTCGACGCACTTGCGAAAGGACTCCAGGCTATGCGGCCCGTCCTTTTTCACGGTGCGTTCTGCGACGCCACCGCCGGCGGTCGTGACGATGATGTGCAGGCCGCCCAGCTGGTCGATGGCCTGCTGCAGGACCTTCTCGGTGCCCTCGAAGTCGGTGACGTCGACCTCATAGAAGGTGCCACCGATCTCGTCAGCGACTTCCTTGCCCTTCGATTGCGGGCGGTCCAGCACTGCCACGCTCGCGCCGCGCTTGGCCAGCAACTCAGCGGTGGCCTTACCGAAGCCCGAAGCCCCGCCGACGATGATGGCCTTCTTGCCCGAGATCTCCATTTAGTTCCCTTTCCAAAATGAGGTCAGACTGTAAAGCAACTTAGCTGACGTCACTTTTCGTTAAGGCTTTCGGGTCGGTGCGTGGGTAGCTTGGCCTCATGACGGAGCGCGGCGCCAAGGCGATGGCGGGCGTGGCGGCGGCCGCGGTCGCCCTCGGCCTGACCCAACTGCTCGTCGTATTCTTCGGGCCTGAAGCCGACGCGCGCACCGCCGTCGGATCAGCCGTCATCGATCTCACGCCTGGCCCGGTCAAGGAATGGGCCATCCAGACGTTCGGCACGGCCGACAAACTGTTCCTGTCGATCGCGGTGATCGCCGTCATCGTGGCGATCGCGGCGGTGACGGCGCAATACGAGACGCGCCGCGTTCCCATAGGCAGCGCCGCAATCGTCGCCGCCGGGGTCGCGGGTTGTGCGGCCGTGCTGTCGCGTGCGGGGGCGGGCTGGGCCGACATCGTCCCGACGATCATCGGCACCGTCTGCGGTGTCGCCGTGCTTCGGCTGCTGACGTCCGGCCGGTTTGTCGACGAACCGGAAGGCGATCCCGCGACGGACTCCCCCGATCGCGGCCGACGGCTGTCGCTCGTCACGCTCGGATTCCTCGGGGTGGGAGCGCTCACCGGGGTCGGGGGTGCTGTGCTGTCGCGGCTGACGACGTCCGTCGCGGGCGACCGCAACGCCTTCGCACTCCCGAAGATCGACGTCGCCGCACCGGAAGTCCCGCCGACCGTGCAGCCGGAAGGTGTCGCGCTGCCGTCCTTCGTCACCGCCAACGAGGACTTCTACCGGATCGATACCGCGCTGTCGGTGCCGCAGCTGAGTCGGGCCGACTGGCAATTGAGGATCCACGGCATGGTCGACCGCGAAATCACCTACCGCTTCGAGGATCTCGAACGGTTCGAGGTCGTCGAGAAGCTGGTGACGCTGACGTGTGTGTCCAACCCCGTCGGAGGAGACCTCATCGGTAACGCGGCATGGACCGGCTATCGAATACGGGACCTGTTGGCGGAGGCCGGTATTCACTCCGACGCGGACATGGTGCTGTCGATGTCGATCGACGGGTTCACCGCGGGCACCCCCGTGGAAGCACTAACCGACGACCGTGATTCGCTGCTCGCCGTCGGCATGAACGGTCAGCCGCTGCCCACCGAACACGGCTACCCCGCGCGCCTCGTCGTACCCGGCCTCTACGGCTATGTGTCGGCCACCAAGTGGGTCGTCGACCTCGAACTCACCCGGTTCGACCGCGCACAGGGGTACTGGACACCGCTTGGCTGGTCCGCGCGCGGACCGATCAAGACACAGTCGCGCATCGACGTGCCGCGCAGCGGCCAGGACGTGGCACAGGGGGCGGTGAGGTTCGGCGGGGTGGCGTGGGCTCAGGACCGCGGTGTGCGCGACGTCGAGGTGCGCATCGATGAGGGCGACTGGGAGCAAACCGAGCTCGGCGCGAGCTACGCCAACGACACATGGCGGCTGTGGAGCTTTCCGTGGCAGGCCACAGAGCCGGGCCTGCACACGATCTCCGTCCGCGCGACCGACAACACCGGTGCCGTCCAGACGGCCGACCTGGCCGACCCGATTCCCGACGGCGCCACCGGCTGGCACACCGTCTCCTTCGCGGTCAAATAATGAGCTGCGGTCGCGGCCTCGGACGCCTAGTTTGGCGCGCCGTGACTGCTGCACAGGTCTGGAGAGAATCCCTGCGCGATGCGCTGCTCGCCGCCCGCAAGGAGCGCGCCGCCCCCCGGGTGTCCGCGCTGCGCTCGGCCTTGAGTGCCATCGACAACGCGGAAACTCCCGACGCCGTGGACATCGACGCACCGGAGAGTGGAGCCATCGCCGGCGGGGTGGTCGGGCTCGGTGCTGCCGAGGTGGCGCGCCGGGAGTTGTCCGACGACGAGATTCGCGATCTGCTGCGGGCCGAGGCCGACGAGCGGCTGGCCGCGGCCGGGCAGGTGAGCAGCGGCGGGCACACCGAACGCGCCGCCGCCCTACGCGCAGAAGCCGCGGTGCTCACCGGCCTACTCGGAGATGTCTGACACCCGTGCCAGGCTGGAATCGTGCTGCTTCGTGACGTCGTCACCGCCTCCGCCGAAGTCGGCGCCTCTTCGGCCCGTCTGAAGAAGATCGCCAGGATCGCCGACCTGCTGCGCCGTGCTGGCGACGAGGGCGATGCCGGGCTGGTCGCGGTGGTCGTGTCGTGGTTGTCCGGCGAACTGCCGCAGCGCCAGATCGGCGTCGGCTGGGCGGCGCTTCGATCGTTGCCACCAGCGGCGGCCGAGGCGTCGCTGACCGTCCTTGATGTCGATGCCCGGTTCAGCGAGATCGGGACGGTCGCAGGCAAGGGCTCCCAGGCGCGGCGCGCCGAGTTGGTCGCGGGACTGTTCGGTCAGGCCACCGGCGCCGAGCAGACATTTCTGCGCCGCCTGCTCGGCGGTGAACTCCGCCAGGGAGCCCTGGTGGGAGTGATGGCCGACGCGGTCGCTAAGGCGGCCGATGTTCCCGTCGCCGCGGTGCGCCGCGCGGCCATGCTCGGCGGCGATCTGCCCGCCGTCGCGGCCGCCGCGCTGACGGCGGGCGAGGTTGCGCTGCAGGAGTTCAGGCCAAAGGTCGGCCAGCCCGTCGGTCCGATGCTCGCCCAAACCGCCACCGGTGTCGCCGACGCTCTTGAACGCATTGGTGGCACAGCGGTTTTCGAGGCCAAGCTGGACGGCGCGCGGGTGCAGATTCACCGCGCGGGTGACGACGTCCGGATCTATACCCGCAGCCTCGACGACGTCACCGCACGGCTGCCCGAGGTGGTGGATGCGACGTTGGCGCTGTCGGTCACCGATCTGATCGCCGACGCCGAGGCGATTGCGCTGCGTCCCGACGGTCGTCCCCATCGGTTTCAGGTCACCGCGTCAAGGTTCGGGCGCTCGGTCGACATCGCGGCGGCCCGTACGGCACAACCCCTGTCGGTGTTCGTTTTCGATCTGCTGCACCTCGACGGCACCGACCTGCTGGATTTGCCGACCAGTGAACGCATCGCTGCGCTGGACGCAATCGTGCCGAAGGCCCAGCGCGTCGACCGGTTGATCACCGACGACGCCGAGCAGGCGCAGAATTTCCTCGACGTCACGCTGGCGGCGGGCCACGAAGGCGTCATGGCGAAATCGCTGTCGACGCCGTACGAGGCCGGCCGTCGCGGGGCGGGCTGGCTGAAGGTCAAGCCGGTGCACACGCTGGATCTGGTGGTCCTCGGAGTCGAGTGGGGGTCGGGCCGGCGCACCGGCAAGCTGTCGAACATCCATCTCGGTGCGAGGGACACCCAGACCGGCGAATTCGTCATGCTCGGAAAGACTTTCAAGGGTATGACGGACGCGATGCTGGCGTGGCAGACCGCCCGCTTCCTCGAACTCGCCGACGGCCCGACCGACGGCTATGTCGTCAAGGTGCGCCCCGAACAGGTCGTCGAAATCGCGCTGGACGGCGTGCAGACCTCGTCGCGGTATCCCGGCGGTATGGCACTGCGTTTCGCGCGGGTCCTGCGTTACCGCGACGACAAGAACCCCGCTGAGGCCGACACCATCGACACCGTTCGCGCCCTTTACCAGCGCGCCGACTGATCCGTCGAAGGTCCCATCACGCCGGATCCTTCCGAGACAGCAGCGAGCTAGCCGCTCGCGGCGGCGTGGTACTGCGGTAAGCCGCGTTCGCGGAAGCGACGTCCCGTGATCTTCTCGGTCCGAATGCGGATGAAGTGGTCGCGTCGACCTTGGACCCACGGCTGCACAAAGGTGCCCGCGATCTCGACCAGATCGTCGACGGCCGTGATCGGCTGCGCGTGCCCGACGACGGTCACGCTCCATCCGCTGCGCAGGTCTGGGTCCAACTCGTCGGCCTCGAAGGCGACGACGAGGTTATCGCTCGCGGCGGCCAGCTTGGCCCCGCCGGCGACACGAATCACCACGTCGTCGCGCCATATCCGGAAGTTGACCGGCTGAACTGCCGGCAGTGCGTCCTCAGTGAAGATGAGGCGTCCCACCCGAACATCCTGAAGGAGGTCCAGGCACTGTCTGCGGTTGAGGACGTCGAGTTCTTGGGTGTTCGGCATCGTGTTCAGCCCCCTTGTACGAGTGAGAGCGTCCCCACGGGTGTGGAGCGCCAGTGGCCGGCGCTGACGGCCGTCAAACGTTCGACCGCACGCTCGATGCCGCTCGCCAGCTCATCGACATCAGGTGCGGCGTCGTAGTCGCCGATGATGCCGAACGCGAGGTGGTCCGCGTAGCTCATGATCGCGATGCCCGTGCGCAGGTTCAGTGCCAGCGGCGGAATCGGCAGCAGGCGGATGACTTCTCGGCCCATGATGCGCAAGCGCTTTCGCGGTCCAGGCACGTTCGTCGCCAGTGTGACGACGCCGCGCTGAGGCAGCCGGGTCAAGGTCCGAACGGTCCACGCCGTGAGCGCGAAAGGGATTGCCTTCGCGGCGGAGACGAAGATGTTCCCGGCCTGGCGTTGGCCACTGGCCTTCGTCCGCGTGAGTCGTTCGTGCACGGTCTGCAGCTGCGCGACGGGATCGGCCTCCTCCACGGGTAGCCAGGGCAGCATGACCGAGACGCGGTTGTCCGCTTTGTCGGCCGCATCGGCAGCGCGCACCGAAACCGGAACGAGGGTTCGGAGCGAATCGGGCAGGGGGCGCTCGCCCCGACGGAGCAGCATCATGCGGTAACTGTCCGTAATCGCCGCCAGCGCAACATCGTTGATGGTCACGTCGAACCCATTGCAGATCTTTGTCACCTGTTCCATCGACACCTCGACCGAGGCGTAACGCCGCATGCTGCTCAGCGGTCCGGTCAGTGACGACGTCGCCGCGGGCCGCAGCAGACCGCCCGCGATCTCGGCCGCCCCGTGCAGGACGTGCGCCGCGGCGCTGGTGATGCCGACCGAGGTACGCCACGCCCCGGCGATCCAGTCGACCGGGTTGAGGGTGAGCGCGGGCAGCCGCAGACCACGTGTCGACTCGTGCGCGGCGCAGATTTCGGTCGCGAAGGTGTCACCGGCACCGTCGTCGCAGATTCGGGAAAGCATGTGCGTGGCAGCGATTCCGTCGGCGATGCAGTGGTGGACCTTGATCAGGATCGCCCACCGGTTGTGCGCCAAGCCGTCGACGATCCAGCATTCCCACAGCGGACGGTCGCGGTCGAGGCGCCGTTCCATGACCTCGGCCACCCAGCGGGACAGGGCTGCATCGTCTCCGGGACGGGGCAGCGCCGCCAGCCGGATGTGATGGGAGATGTCGAGGTCGGTGTCGTCGGCCCAGTGCGGAGCACCGAGGTCCAGGGGCTGGGTGTGCAGCACTTGGCCTAACCGCGGCAGCGAAAGCACGCGCTCACCGATGGTCGCGGTCAGCGCATCGAAGCTGGGCATCGGTCCGGCCAGGACGGCCACGGCACCGATCGCCAGGCTGACATGGCGGTCGGAGTCTTCGGCGTGGAGGAATCCCGCATCAAACGTGCTCAATTGCTCCATACGTCCACTGTCGGCTGTTCCGGACCGCAGCCGAAGGGGCCAAAGGTCCCTAGTCGACGGGCCGTCAGTCGGTGACGGCCGCAGATCCGAATCGGAAGCGGCGGCCGCTGATGTCGGTCGGCTCCACCCGCACGTATCGGGGTTTCATCCCGGCCGTCCACGGCAGCAATTGCGCCCGTTCGGCTTCCTCGATCTCGTCGCTGGAGTTGAGCACCTGCGCGATGCCCTTGACGATCACGCTCCAGCCTTCCGCCACGTTGTGGTCGTCGGCTTCGAATACCACGTGGGCGTTCATCACGACGGTGAACAGTTTGGTGGCGAAGTCCGCGGTGCGAAACAGGACGGTCCTGCGCTGGACTACGTAGTTGACGGGAAAGATCTCGGGGTGGCCGTCGACACACGTGACCAGGCGGCCCAACGACCGGCTCGACAACAGGTTCCAGCTCTCTTCTGCCGAAAGGACGTCCATCGGTTCATCGGCCATGAATGCAGTGTAGGGACCGCGTTCAGCTGGACAGCAGCAGAATTCCGCCCACGATCAACGCGATGACCTTCACCGCCTCCAATGCCACGTAGACGTAGTGGGCGCGGGAGCGTGGGGCATTCTCGCCGGCCAGCACCGCGTCGGAGCGGCGTGTCAATCGCGGTCGCACACCGGCAAGTTGAATAATCAGCGCGCCGAAAGCGATGGCAAACGCCACGACGATGCCGGTGCGTGGGTGGTTCAGCGCCAGCCCGACAGCGATACCGACGGCGATCAGCACTTCGGCACTGTTGAGCGCGCGGAAGACCAGCCGGCCGATGCCCAGTCCGATTTGCAGCGTGACGCCGGGTGCCCGGAACTTCAGCGGCGCCTCGAGAAACGAGATGGCCAGCACCATGCCGAGCCAGACGAACGTCAACGCGGTAGCGACCGCGGGACCCGTGCTCATGACGCCTCCTCATCGAGGGTGAGGTGAGCCAGACAGAGGCCCGGCTCGACGAAGGGTTCCAGGCGATCGACGGTGACGGGCGCGCGCCACGTCGCCATCGCACCCTGCATCAGACCGAGGTGAATCGGGCAGACGACGGACCGTGCTTCGTCGACCAGTTCGAGAAAGGGGCAATGACGGAGTCCGACTTCGACTTCGCCCTCGCTCTCCCGCCGCTGTGGGGCAAACCCGAGATCGTCGAGCAGGCTGACCAGCCGATTGACCGACGCCCGGACGCCAGGCCTGGTGCGGGGCGGATGGCTCAGCCTGCCAGCCCATGCGCGGCCCGCCTCGAGCGCCTTGGCGCTGGCGTTGGAGTCGCCCGCCAGCGCCAAGGTGAGGATTTCAGCCAACATTCGGTACCGCCGCGTCCCACCGGGATCCATCCCTGCGACCGCACGATACAACTGCGGCGGCCGGCCTTGGCCCTTGCGATCCGGTTCGACCCGCTCGGCCCTGCCGTCCGCGACCAGGGCCTCGAGGTGGAAGCGCACGGTATTCGGATGCACCTCAAGCTGTTCCGCGATGTTCGCAATCGTCATCGCGTCGGCCGCACCCCTCAGCGCCGCCAGCACGTCTTCGCGACGGCCGGATGGCTGTGACATGGAGCTCACTGTCCGCGGCCTCGACATACGCTAGAGTTTATACAAATGCTCTTGTAAAAACCAGCAGAGGTCCCGATGAGTGATCTGACCAACCGCGACGACGTCGAGGTGCTGTTGCGGCGCTTCTACGGCCAGGTCTTTGCCGACGATGTCCTCGCCGAACCCTTCAGTGAGCTACGTGCACAAGGACTCGAATCACACCTGCCGGTGATGTGTGACTTCTGGGAAACCGTGCTGTTTCGCGCCGGACTCTATCGCGGTAGCGCCCTGGTGGTTCATCGCCAACTTGACCTGCGGCATCCCTTGCACGCCAAGCACTTCGCGCGCTGGCTCGCGCTGTGGGAGGCGACGGTCGACCTCATGTACGACGGGCCGGCGGCAGATCGTGCGAAGATCCAAGCAGGCAGGATCGCGAGGGCGATGCACCGCAGGCTCAGAGGTACCGACGCGCGCGAACTCGACGCATTGACAGCCGGCTGAGCAGAATTCACCAACCACGGCGAGGCCGATGCGACCCCACCAACTCCTTGCCGGCCGACACCTCACGGCTGCGGTACACGATGTAGGGCCGGAACAGGTAGCCGATCGGCGCGCTGAACACGTGCACCAACCGGGTGAACGGCCAGATGCAGAACAGCACGAGCGCGATCATCACGTGGATGTGGAAGTACAGCGGCGCCTGCACCATCAGATCGCCCCGCGGCTGCAGCACCCAGATCGAGCGGAACCACGGTGAGACCGTTTCCCGGTAATCGTGCTCGGCGCCCCCTGGTGTGGCACCGATCAGAGTGCAGCTGAGCCCGGCGACGATGGCCAGCACCAGCACCAGATACATCAGCTTGTCGTTGACGGTGGTCGCCATGAACACCGGCCCCGTGGTCCGGCGGCGATAGATCAGCAATGCGATACCGGTCAGTGTGGCGAAGCCGGCGATCGCCCCGAGAATTCCCGCCTGTAGGTGATACACGTGGTCCGTCATGATCGCCTTGGTCCAGGATTCCGGGATCACCAACCCGATGATGTGCCCGACGATGACGACCAGCATGCCGAAGTGGAACAGCGGGCTGCCGATCCGCAGCAACCTCGATTCGTAGAGCTGCGACGAGCGGGTGGTCCAACCGAACTTGTCGTAGCGGTATCGCCACCACGTGCCGACGATGACGATCGCGAGCGTCACGTAAGGCACCACATCCCAGAAGATTTCCCAACCGGACATCGTCACCGGCCTCCTTCCGACCGCCGCGGCGGTACGGTCAACTGAAATGGCTGCAGGCCAACCGCTTCGGCAGGCGGTCCGGAGCGCAGCAGCCGGCGAGCATCCCGTTCCCCGGCGGCGGGCAGCGTCGCAGCCACCGCGGCAACGGTGGGCGCGTATGGCGAGTCGGCATCGACCAGTGCCTGCCGTACGACGTCGATCGGGACGCGGTGATCGGCGAGTAGACGTCGTCCGGCTTCCGGATCGACGGTGGCGGCGAATTCCAGGACAACCGGAAGGTAATCTGGCGCTTCACCTTTCGGCGGCTGGACACCGGCGTTGCGGTAGGACTGTGCGAAAGCCAGCATCTGCGCGCCGCGGTTGCGGGTGTCCCCGGCGGTCCAGTAGGTCAGCAGCATCGTGGAACGTCGCCGCAGATCGAAGGTTTCGACGTAGTCGGCGGCCGCGTGCATCGTGTCGCGCATTCGCAGTGCCGTTACGGTCTTTCCCAGTAAGGTCGCCGCCGGACCGGTGATGTACTCGAGCAATCGGTCGACGGTGTCCAGCCTACGGACCTGTTGTTCATCGGGGTATGCCAGCAGCAGTGACGCCGCTTGCCACACCAGGCGGTCCTGCAGGGGCTGGTTTCGCCGTTTCATGACTTGCCGCCGGGGAACATGTCCGACGGCACTCCCCTACCGTCCCAATTGAGCAGGTTCACGCGCGACGGACGCTCGGCGTTAGCACCCATGCCCTCATGCGTCTGGCGTTGTTGCAGCGCGTGAAACGTCTCCACGGCAACCGGCACCGGCCCGCCGCTGGCCTCCCCGAACGGCCCTGATTCGTACATCCCCGGCCCACCCTCGAATGACAACGAACAGCCGGTTTCCTCCAGTTGCGGACCCGTCGCGACGTACGCCGTCGGAATCACATAGCGCTCTTCGTATTTCGCCAGCGCCAGCAGCCGGTACATGTCATACATCTGCTTTTCGGTCATCCCCACCGCCTCCGGAATGTGGGGCTGGGTTTCGCGGCCGAGGTTGATGTCACGCATGTAGGACCGCATCGCCGCCAACCGCCGCAGCACCGCGTCCACGACGGCGGTGTCCCCGGCGGTGAACAGTCCGGCCAGATACTCAACCGGGATGCGCAGCGCCTCCAGCGCGCCGAACAGGTTGCCGACGTCTTCACCGTCGTGCCCGTCGCGGCTGACCGCGTCGACGATCGGCGAGAGCGGCGGGATGTACCACACCATCGGCACCGTGCGGAATTCCGGATGCAACGGCAGCGCAACCTGAAACGTGTTGATCAGCGCATAGACTGGAGAGCGTTGCGCAGCCTCGATCCACTCGTCGGAGATCCCCTCAGCGCGAGCACCCGCGATCACTGTGGGATCGGTGGGGTCCAGCAGAATCCGCCGATGAGCCTCGTAAAGATCTTTCTCATCCTCGACCGATGCGGCCTCCAATACTCGGTCGACGTCGTAGAGCACCAGGCCCAGATAGCGCAACCGGCCCACACAGGTTTCGGAGCACACGGTCGGCAGGCCGACCTCGATACGCGGATAGCACATCGTGCACTTCTCGGCCTTGCCCGTCTTGTGGTTGAAATACACCTTCTTGTATGGGCAGCCCGACACGCACATCCGCCAGCCGCGGCAGCGGTCCTGGTCGACCAGCACAATGCCGTCCTCGCTGCGCTTGTACATCGCGCCCGACGGGCACGACGCCACGCACGACGGGTTCAGGCAGTGCTCACAGATCCGGGGCAGGTAGAACATGAACGTCTGTTCCAGCTGCAGCTTCACCTCCTCGCTCACCTTCGCGAGAATCGGGTCGCCCGGAACGATTTCGGGTGACCCGGCGAGGTCGTCGTCCCAGTTGGCCGACCACGACACCTTCATCGGCTTGCCACTGATCAGGCTGCGCGGGGGCGCGACCGGCATCTGCTCGCCGAGCGGCGCGGAAATCAGATTCTCGTAGTCGTAGGTCCATGGCTCGTAGTAGTCGTCGATGGAGGGCAGCTTGGGGTTGGCGAAAATCCGGGCCAACTTGGCCAGCCGGCCGCCGTCGCGCAGTCTCAGCCTGCCCCGACGGTCGCGCCGCCAGCCCCCGCGCCAACGTTCCTGATCCTCGTAGGTGCGTGGATAGCCTTGGCCGGGACGGGTTTCGACATTGTTGAACCACACGTACTCGGTGCCGGACCGGTTCGTCCACGCCTGTTTGCAGGTCACCGAGCAGGTATGGCAACCGATGCATTTGTCGAGGTTCATCACCATCGCCATCTGCGCCATGACTTTCACTGGTAGCTCACCTCCTGGGAGCGACGGCGCACTACCGTCACTTCGTCACGCTGGTTTCCGGTCGGACCGAGGTAGTTGAACGCAAACGAATGCTGCGCGTAGCCTCCGGCGAGATGGCTCGGTTTGATCAGCAGCCGGGTCAGAGAATTGTGGATCCCGCCGCGCGTTCCGGTGGTTTCGGTCAGCGGCACGTCGATCGTGCGCTCCATCGCGTGGTACACGAAGACCACGCCATCTGGCATCCGGTGGCTGACGGCCGCGCGGCAGACCACCACGCCGTTGCGGTTGACGGCCTCGACCCAATCATTGTCGCGGACTTGGATTTTTGCCGCATCGGCCGGACTCATCCACATCACCGGCCCACCCCGGGATAACGACAACATGAACAGGTTGTCCTGGTATTCGGAGTGGATGGACCACTTCGAATGAGGGGTCAGGTAGCGCACTGTCAGCCCCACACCGTCACCGGTGCCCACCGCGGGTTCACCGAATAACCGCGACATGTCCAGCGGCGGCCGATACGTCGGTAGTTGCTCGCCCAACTCCTCGAGCCAGTCATGGTCGACGTAGAAGTGCATCCGGCCGGTCAGGGTGTGAAACGGTTTGAGCTCTTCGATGTTCACCGTAAACGGTGCGTAGCGGCGGCCACCTGTCTCGCTGCCTGACCACTCCGGGCTGGTGATGACCGGCACCGGTCGGGCCTGTGTGTCGGCGTAGGTGATACGGCGTTCTTCGCTGCCCTCGGCCAAATGCACCATTTTGCGACCGGTCCGGTGCTCCAGCTGCCGGAACCCCTCGACCGCGAGCCTGCCGTTGGACGTGCCCGACAAGGCGAGGATCACGTCGGCCATCCGCTCGGCCGACGTCATGGCCGGACGACCCTGGGCCGCACCCGAATCCATCACACCGAATTTGGCCGCCAGTTCGCCGACTTCGATGGTCGGGCGGGTGGTGATGCCCTTGGTGGTGACGCCGAGGGTGTCGACGAGGGGACCCAGCGTCACCCACTTCTCACCGATCGCGGCGTAATCGCGTTCCACCACGGCAATCGGACCCATGGTCTTGCCGGGAACCGGTGTCTCGCCGCTGACGCGCCAGTCATGTTCCACGCCAGCCGGATACGCCATCGCCCCGGGTGTGTCGTGCTGCAACGTGCCCAGCACCACGTCAGTGCGTGTGCCGAGGTGGTTGGCGGCCAGTGCGCTGAACGTCCTGGCGATCGCACCGAACGCCTCGTAGTCCGAACGCGTTTCCCACGGCGGGTCAATGGCCGGGCTGAAAGCGTGGATATACGGATGCATGTCGGTGCTGGACAGGTCCGCCTTCTCGTACCAGGTGGCGGCCGGCAGCACGACATCGGACAGCAGAGTCGTCGACGTCATCCGGAAGTCGATCGACATCAACAGGTCGAGCTTGCCTTCCGGAATCTCGTCGGTGTACACGATGTCGCGCGCGCGCACGTCGGCCGGCTGGCCCTGCAGGTTAGAAGTGGTGCCGAGCAGATGGCGCAGGAAGTATTCGTTGCCCTTGCTCGACGAACCGAGCAGGTTGGCCCGCCAGACGTTCAGCACCCGTGGCCAGTTCGCCGGATTATCCGGATCTGTGACGGCCAATTTCAGTGCGCCGCTTGCCAGTTGTTCTGCGACATAGTTCGGGATGTCCGAGGTGGTGCGCCCGGCGGCCAGCGCATCATCGGCGACATCCAGGCTGGACCGGTCGAACTGCGGGAAGAACGGACTCCACCCCATTGCGGTGGCCGAGGCCAGCACTTCCATGGTGTGCTTGCCCGCGAACCGGCCCCTGCCGAGCGGGCTGGCCAGCGCGTCAGCGCGATATCCGTCATAGCGCCACTGATCGGTGTGGGCATACCAGTACGACGTGCCGGTCATCTGCCGCGGCGGACGCGACCAGTCGGTGCCCATCGCCAGTGTTGCCCACCCGGTGATCGGCCGACATTTCTCCTGCCCGACGTAATGCGCCCAGCCGCCGCCGTTGCGGCCCATCGACCCGGTGAGCAACAGTAGCGCCAGCACGGCGCGGTAGGTGGCGTCGCCGTGGAACCACTGGCAGATGCCGGCCCCCATGATGATCATCGACCGGCCGTTGGTGTCCTCGGCGTTGCGTGCGAACTCCTTGGCCACCCGGATAGCTTGGGCGGCAGCGACTCCGGTGATCGGTTCCTGCCAAGCCGGCGTGTAGGGATGCTCGGCGTCGTCGTAGCCGGTGGGCCAGTCTCCGGGCAGCCCGACCCGGGCTACCCCGTACTGCGCGAGCATCAAGTCGAACACAGTGCATACCAGGTGGTCCCCGACGCGGCGCACCGGAACTCCGCGCTCCAGCGTCGCGCCGTGACCGTCGACGGTGTCGAAGCAAGGCAACTTGATGGCGGCGACCTCACCGTCGTCGGTCGCCACCGTCAGCGCAGGTACCAGGGCCTCGAGATCGAGATTCCACTGGCCCACTCCCCCGTCCCCGAAACGGAACCCCAGCGACCCTTGCGGCACCGCTACCGTTCCGGTCGCGCCGTCCAGCAGGGCCGGTTTGAACGCTGAGTTCTCGACGTCTTGTCCGAGATCGGCGGCGGTGAGGTTCTTTCCGGGCACCAGCGTCCCGTTTCGTTCCTCCAGCTTGATCAGGAACGGCAGATCGGTGAACTTACGCGCATAGTCGACAAAGTACGGAACACGTCGGCGGACAAAGCATTCGGACAGGATCACGTGGCCCATCGCCATCGCGAGGGCGCCGTCGGTGCCTGCCGCACACGGCATCCACTCGTCGGCGAACTTGGTGTTGTCGGCGTAGTCCGGGCTGACGCTGACGACCTTGGTGCCGCGATAGCGCACCTCGGCCATCCAGTGCGCGTCCGGGGTTCGGGTGACGGGGACGTTGGAACCCCACATCATCAAATAGGCGGCGTCCCACCAATCGCCGGACTCCGGTACGTCGGTCTGATCGCCGAACACCTGCGGTGAGGCCACCGGCAGATCGGCGTACCAGTCGTAGAAGGAGGTCATTGCTCCGCCGATCAGCTCGACGAACCGGGACCCCGCGGCGTGGCTCACCATCGACATGGCCGGGATGGGCGAGAAGCCGGCGACCCGGTCGGGGCCGTAGGTCTTGATCGTGTGCACGTGGGCGGCGGCGATCATCTCTGTCGCCTCGGTCCACGTCACCCGCACCAGCCCGCCTTTACCGCGGGCCCGCTGGTATCGGCGGCGTCGCTCGGGGTCGGCCTGGATGTCCGCCCACGCCAGAACCGGGTCATGAAGTCGCGCTTTGGCTTCGCGGTACATCTCGACGAGGACGCCGCGGGCATAGGGGTAGCGCACCCGCGTCGGCGAATAGGTGTACCAGGAGAAAGCCGCACCGCGCGGACAGCCACGGGGTTCGTACTCGGGACGGTCGGACCCCACCGAGGGGTAGTCGGTTTCCTGGGTCTCCCAGGTGATGATGCCGTCCTTGACGTAGATCTTCCACGAACACGAACCGGTGCAGTTCACTCCGTGCGTGGAGCGCACCACCTTGTCGTGACTCCAGCGGTCGCGGTAGAAAGCGTCGCCCTCGCGTCCTCCGCGACGCGTGACGGAGCGCAGGTCGTCGGAGAACTCGCCTGGCGTGAAGAAGCGCCCGCTGCGTTCGAGCAGTTCCTCGATCGGGCCGCCGGTGCGCGGTGTAGTCGTCATGTCCCGCCCTTGCTGGGTTGAGCCTCCGGTTCGTGCGCGTGCAGTCGCAGCGCGGTATAGGCGAGGGCGAACAGGGCGGTGGCCACCAAGAGCAGCAGGCCGACGCTGTAGTCGTTGTCGGTCGCGTCGTAGGTTGCACCCATCACCAGCGGCGGGAAATAGCCGCCGAGACCGCCTGCCGCGGCGACGATTCCTGTGACTGCACCCACCGACTGGGCGGGCGCCCGGCGTGCCACCCATGCGAAGACGCCGCCGGTGCCGATCCCGAGGAAGATCGCCAGGGTGATGAACGTCGCCGCGGACCACACGTCCGCAGGCGGCTGGAAAACCGCGACGAACGCCATCGCCGCCGTCCCCGCGAAAGACGTCAGCACCACGTACTTCGGTGGGATCCGGTCGGCCAGCGCTCCGCCGACCGGTCGGGCCAGCACGGCGGCCAGCGCGAAACCTGCCGTACGCGCGCCTGCGTCGACCGCTGTGAACCCGTAGATCGTCTTGATGTAGGTGGGCAGGTAATTGCTGAATGCGACGAAGCCGCCGAACACCACCGCATAGAGGAACGACATCTCCCACGTGACGGGTAACTTCGCAGCGGCAACCAGCTTGGGCACCACAGGCCCGGTGTTGGGGGTGAACATCGGCGAGTTCCGCATGACCAGGACACAGGCTGCCGCGGTCAACGCGAGCGCGACCGCGACGATCACATGGGTGGTGAGCAGACCGAACCACCGTACGAATCGCGGTGTGAAGAACGCCGAAAGCGCGGTGCCGACCATTCCCATCCCAAAGACGCCGGTGGCGAAGCCGCGTCGCGAAGCCTCGAACCAACTGTTCGCGAACGGGATGCCGACGGCGAATATCGTTCCGGCGATCCCCAGGAAGAAGCCACAGACGAGTAACAAAGGGTAGGACCCCGCCGCCCCGGCGGCACCGACCGCGAGCACGGGGACGATCGATGCGACGGACACGGCGATGAACATCGTGCGGCCGCCGAACCTGTCGGTGAGCGATCCGATGACGATGCGGCCCAGCGACCCGACGAGGATCGGTGTCGCAACGAGCATCGACGCCTCAGTACTGCTCAACGACAGGTCGCCCGCGTAGGTGGTGGAAAGGGGCCCGATCATGTTCCAGGCCCAGAAGTTGATCGCCGAGACCCACGTAGCCAGGACCAGGTTGACAGTTCTGCCGGTGCCGGTGTCCGGCGTGGCCGCCGTATTCACATCCCCAGACAACCACCCGGCCGCGAATGGAGTGTGGCTTTCGCGGAAACGATTGCGGTAAAAGCGGAGTCACGGCCGCCGCACGCAAACCGCCCACAGGCGTTCACCCCAGCGAGTTAGGTGACCCTGACCATTTTGCTGGTATGTCGGGCCGTGCCGGCATCAGGGAGTGATGACCGTTCCGGGATCTGGTTGGGCCGAATCCAGCGAGGTGTCCTTGGTCTCGTGCATGACGAGAATCGCAATGAAGCTCAGGCATGCCGCGACGAACAGATACAGGCCCACCCAGCCGACACCGTAGGACGTCGCCAGCCAGGTGGCGATGAACGGTGCCACCGCGGCACCGAGGATGCTGGCGACGTTGTAGGAGATTCCCGAACCCGTGTAGCGGACGTTCGTCGGGAACAACTCTGGCAGAACCGCGCTCATCGGCCCGAAAGTGAACCCCATCAACGTCATTCCGATGATCAAGAAGATCAGCATGGTGTTTTCGGAGGTGTTACCCGATCCGAGCATCGGGGCGAACAGCGCACCGTACGCCATGATGCCGATCGTGACGACCAGCAGCGAGCGCCTGCGGCCGAACCGGTCGGAGACCAGTCCCGAAAGTGGCAGCGTCGCCGCGAAGAACAGCACCGCGATCAGTTGCAGTTGCAGGAAGTCGACGTAGGCGAACCCGAGTCCCTTACCGTCGGGTGGCCGCTTTCCGGTACCGAAGCTCAGCGCCCACGTCGTCACGATGTAGAAGATCGTGTACGTCGCCAACATCACAAAGGTGCCGATGATCAGCTGACGCCAGCTGGTCCGAAACACTTCGGTCAGCGGCGTTTTCACCTTTTCACCGCGCGCGACGGCGCGGGTGAACACCGGCGTCTCGATGAGGCGCAACCGCACATACAGACCGATGGCCACCATCACCGCGCTCAGCAGGAACGGAACTCGCCAGCCCCAGGTGAGGAACGCCCCGTCGGGATCGGGGTTCAGATTACTGTGTCCGAGCCACAGCAGCAGTCCTACGAAAAGGCTGTTGGCCAACAGGAATCCGAACGGGGCTCCGAGCTGTGGCCACATCGCCGCCCATCCCCGCCTACCGGGTTCTGCGGTCTCGGTGGCGAGTAGCGCCGCCCCGCTCCACTCACCGCCGAGGGCCAAACCCTGCGAGAAGCGCATGATTGCCAGCAGCGCCGGAGCGATGACGCCCACCTGGGAGTAGGTCGGTAGCAACCCGATGACAAAGGTCGCGATCCCCATCACCAGCAGGGAGGCGACGAGGGTGGCCTTGCGGCCCACCCGGTCGCCGAAATGGCCGAACAGGACCGAGCCCACCGGGCGGGCCACGAAGGCGAGACCGAAGGTGGCCAGCGAAGCCAGCAGCGCCGTCGTCGAATCACCCTTGGGAAAGAACAGATGCGGGAACACCGAGACCGCGGCGGTGGCATAGATATAGAAGTCGTAGAACTCGATCGTGGTACCCACCATCGAGGCGATCACGATCCGGCGACGCGGAACTCCGCCGACCAGATCTGTGTCTGCGCTCCCTGAGTTCATCTCGCGCCTCTCTGCCATAGCAAAGGCACATCATGCCAGCGCCGATCATACTTTGCGGGCCGTACGCCTAGATAGGTTCGCAAGCCGCTGACCTGCGGCAACTAGCCGGACGCGACGACGCCGTCGGAATCCCACGGCGCCAGAGGCGAATCCGATGTTTCACGGAAAGCATCGGGCACATCATCGGTGACGCTCCACGTCGCCGCCAGCCGGCCCATTCCGACCATATAGGCGCAGTGCACGCCGAGTTCGACGAGTTCATCTTCGGTGAAGTGCCTGCGCAGATCGTCGTAGGCCGTCTCGTCGATCGCCAGATGGTTGGTGGCGAACAGGTCTGCGTAGCGCAGCGCGCTGCGCTCGGCGTCAGTGAGGTCGTCGGCGTCGGCCGGCCGCTCGAGCGAGCACACCAGGTCCTCGGTGAGACCGTCGTCGATCGCACTCTGATAGCGCACCGACATACAGCTGCGGCACTGGTTGTGGAACGCGATGCGCAGCCGCACCAGTTCGACGAGCCGCGGGGGCAGCGTCCCGGTCGAGGTGAGCGCCGCCTTCAGCGATCCGAGCGCACCCGCCACCTCCGGCCGATGCCCGAGGATCGACGCGACTCCGATGTTGATGCGGTCGCCCTGACCGAGGTCGTCCACCGGGATCGCAGCGAATGCCGCGGAAGGGGCAATTCGGGACTTTGACACTCTGAATCACCTCACATCTGCCGTAGGTTAGCGCTGGGAAACACCGTAACGCGTCGACCGGGACAGCTAAACTGTTGGTCATACGGTAAGCAACTACAGAGGGGCCGCCGCCGTGAACAAGGACGACATGATCCTGATCAGCGTCGACGATCACATCGTCGAACCACCGGACATGTTCAAAAATCACCTGGCCAAGAAATACCTCGACGAGGCGCCACGGCTGGTGCACAACCCCGACGGGTCAGACACCTGGCAGTTCCGCGATGTGGTCATCCCCAACGTCGCGCTCAACGCGGTGGCGGGCCGGCCCAAGGAGGAGTACGGGCTCGAGCCGCAGGGTCTCGACGAGATAAGGCCCGGCTGCTGGCAGGTCGACGAGCGGGTCAAGGACATGAACGCCGGCGGCATCCTCGGTTCCATCTGCTTCCCCACCTTCTGTGGTTTCGCCGGCCGATTGTTCGCCACCGAGGATCCCGAGTTCAGCCTGGCGCTGGTACAGGCATACAACGACTGGCACGTCGACGAGTGGTGCGGCGCCTATCCGGCCCGGTTCATCCCGATGACGCTGCCGGTCATCTGGGACGCCGAAGCCTGTGCCACAGAAATCCGCCGCAACGCCGAGCGCGGCGTCCACGCACTCACCTTCAGTGAAAACCCCGCCGCGATGGGCTATCCGTCGTTCCACGACGACTACTGGACGCCGATGTGGGAGGCCCTTGTCGACACCGACACCGTGATGAACGTGCACATCGGCTCATCGGGGAAGCTCGCCATCACCGCGGCCGATGCCCCGATGGACGTGATGATCACACTTCAGCCCATGAACATCGTGCAGGCCGCTGCGGACCTTCTGTGGTCCAAGCCGATCAAGAAATATCCCGGTCTCAAGATCGCTCTGAGCGAGGGCGGCACCGGGTGGATCCCCTACTTCCTGGACCGCGCCGATCGTACCTATGAGATGCACTCCACCTGGACGGGCCAGGACTTCGGCAAGCAGAAGCCTTCCGAGGTGTTCCGCGACCACTTCTTGACCTGCTTCATCTCCGATCCGGTCGGCGTGGCATTGCGCAACCAGATCGGTATCGACAACATCTGCTGGGAAGCCGACTACCCGCACAGCGACTCGATGTGGCCCGGTGCTCCGGAGCAACTCGACGAGGTCCTCAAGGAGCATCACGCCACCGACGTCGAGATCAACAAGATGACCTACGAGAATGCCATGCGCTGGTACAACTTCGACCCGTTCAGTCACATCTCCAAGGAGCAGGCGACGGTCGGCGCCCTGCGCAAGGCGGCGGAAGGCCACGATGTCTCCATCCAGGCACTGTCGCACCACAAGAAGGACTCGAGCCTGGGCGCGACGACGTTGCAGGACCAGCTGGACCGGGCGACCGCGCAGCAGAAGTGAGCGCTCAGATCATTTGAGCGAGTAGCGGATCGGCAGGTGTTTGGGACCGCCGACGAAGACCGTCGCGGTGTACGCCGGATCGCCGGTCAGTTCGATCGAGTCCAGCCGGGGTACCAGCTCGGAGAAGAAGCTGTTGACCTCCATTCGGGCCAGCGCCGCGCCCAGACAGAAGTGCACGCCGTAGCCGAATGCGTTGTGCTTGTTCGGCTCACGTCCCACGTCGAATGTGAACGGTTCGTCGAACACGTCTTCGTCGCGATTCGACGAGACATATGACAGCAGTACCGACTCCCCCGCCGCGATCGGAACGCCCCGCACCTCGGTGTCTTGCTGCGCGGTGCGCATGAACTCCTTGACGGGCGTAACCCAGCGGATCATTTCCTCGGTGGCCAACGGCATGAGATCCATGTTGGCGCGTAGGCGCTGCAACTGATCTGGATGGTCGATCAGCGCGTGAAGTCCGCCTGAGATCACTGCGCTGGTGGTGTCGTGTCCCGCGGTCGCGATGATCAGGTAGTAGGACACGGTGTCGATGTCGGACAGCGGTTCACCGTCGATCGTGGCGTTCGCGATCGCCGAGGCCAGATCCTCGGTTGGCGTCGCGCGCCGCGCCGCGGTCAATTCGTTGAAGTAGGCAAACATCTCGAGCAGCACGCCCATGGATTCCTCGATGGACGAACTACGCTGCATCTCCTCGTCGTCGGTTCCGAACAGCTCCTGTGTGTACTTCAGCATCTGCGGAAAGTCGGATTCGGGAATGCCGAGCATCGACATGATCACGTAGAGCGGATAGTTCACCGCGACCTCTTGGACGAAATCGCATTCCGGTCCCGCCGCAACCATCTGGTCGACGTAGCGTTTGGCCAGCTCGTCGATGCGCACCTTCAGCCCACGCATGGCTTTCGGCCGGAACCAGTCGGCTCCGATGGCTCGAATGGCGCGGTGCTCCGGATCATCTTGGTGAATCAGGGTTTTGACACCGATTGCAGCCTGCTGATCATCGCCGGCGGCGGTCGTCAGCACCGGACGCGGCGAGTTGGTGAACAACATGTTCGCCCGCTCGATCGCCATGATGTCGGCGTGCTTGGTGATCGCCCAGAACGGCCGGTAGTCCGGTACGTCCACCCACGACACAGGAGCGTTCGCGCGCAGGTGCGTCAGTGCGGCGTGCAGCTTGGTCTCATCGGTGTACGCCTGCGGGGTCGCGAACACCTTCGCGGCTTCATCCATGATCCGGGTGGCCATAGCCGGTTCCTCACTGTGCAGTCGGCGCGCGCAGCTCTGTCAATACCGCCGAGATTGTTGATTCCGAAGTCGTACGGGGAAAGCCCACCATGACGCGGTCGATCAGGCCGTCGCAGCGGTCGCGAATCTTAGCCGCCAGCTTGTCGATTGGCGCCACGACCGCGAACGTATCGAGAATCTCGTCGTCGATCAGGGCACCCATACCGTCCCAGTCGCCCTCCAGCGAAAGGCCGTGCAACTCGTCGTGCAACGCTCCCCAGCCGTGCAGATCGAGCACCTTCTTGTACGCGGGTGTCGAACCGTAGAAGGCTATCTGCTTGCGGGTGCCCGCGGCGGCGTCGTCCAACTCGGACTCGTCGGAACCGGTGACGACGAACAGCGGAGCCGACACCTGGAAGTCGTCACGCGCCCGGCCAGACTTGGCCATCCCCCGCATCAGCGCGGGAGTGGTCACCTCTTCGAAGTACCGCTTGGTCGTAAAGGCGTGCGCGAGAATCCCGTCGGCGACTTCGCCCGTCATCTCCGTCATCGCCTCACCCACTGCGGCGATGAACACCTTCGGGACGCCGTACTGGTGCGGCTCCGGCACGAACATCGGCGTCATGATCTTGTGTGTGTAGAAGTCGCCCTCGAACCGCAACTTCGAGCCGTCGTGCCAGCACGCCCAGATCTCGCGCAACGCCAGCACGAACTCCCGCATCCGCGGCACCGGCCGACTCCACGGCATGGAAAAGCGCTTCTCGATGTGCGGCTGGATCTGCGAGCCGAGACCGAGGTTGAGCCGGCCCCTGGAGTACTCCTGCAGATCCCAGCCGACGTTGGCGACGGTCATCGGGTTCCGCGCGAACGCGACAGCGATGCTGGTGCCCAGTTCGATCGTCTCGGTGTGCTCGGCGGCGAGCGTCAGCGGCAGGAACGGGTCATGGTTGACCTCGGCGGTCCAGCAGCCGTCATAGCCCCGCCGTTCCAGGGTCACCGCCGCGTCGACCACGGCATGGAGCTGGCTGAACACGCCGCCGTCGACCTTGAGGCCGGCGCCGCTACCCATGCCCGCAGACGCTACAGTAAGCAATTCAGTATGGTCAACGTGAACATGCCGGTGCGACGATCGCCTTTCAACGACAGGAAGAGCGCATGACGAACGAGCAGGGTTGGAAGGAGACGCTCGAAGACCTCGATCTTCGGCGTGAGCGCTCGCGCGCGATGGGTGGCCCGGAGCGGTTGGCCAAACATCACGGCAAGGGCAAGCTCGACGCCCGTGCGCGACTGGACCATCTTCTCGACAAAGGCAGCTTCCGGGAGTTCGGCACGCTGGTGGGCGGTGAGATCGCGGCCGACGGGATTGTGGCCGGTTCGGGCCTCATCAATGGCTCGCCGGTGATGGTCGGCGCGGAGGACTTCACCACGTTGGCGGGCAGCATCGGCCCCGGCGGTAATGCGAAGCGCTATCGACTTGCGGAGTTGGCGCTGCGGGATCGGATCCCGTTGGTGATGCTTCTGGAGGGCGCGGGCTTCCGGCCCAGCGGCGAGCACTATGGCCGCACCCCAACCGATCTGCTCGCGCAGGCGCAATGTTCCGGCAAGGTGCCGATGGTCGGAGGGCTGCTGGGCCCGTCGGCGGGCCATGGTGCGCTGGTGGCGCCGGTGTGCGACTGGACCATCATGAGCAACCAGGGCGCGATCTTCACCGCGGGCCCGCCGGTCGTGAAAGAGTCGACGGGCGAGGACATTTCGAAAGAAGATCTGGGAGGGCCGTCGGTGGCGCTCGCCAGCGGGGTGATCCACAACCTTGCCGAGGACGATGAGGCGGTCCTCGACGATATTCGTCGTTATCTGTCGTACTTCCCGTCGAGCGCGTGGTCGTATCCGGCGTCTCTGCCCGAGGATGAGGCGAGCGAACCGCGCTCGACGCCGGAACTGCTCGACATCGTCCCGCGCGGCAACCGGCGCGTCTACGACATGCGTGCCGTCCTCGACGTGGTGTTCGACGACCGCGGCTGGTTCGAGGTGCAGCCGAAATTCGGGCAGGCGATGATATGTGCGTTGGCCCATCTCGGCGGTCATCCCGTCGCCGTCGTGGCCAATCAGCCCAAGGTGATCGCCGGATCGATCGACGCCGACGCCGCCGACAAGGCAGCGCATTTCATCAATGTCGCCGACTCTTTCCACCTGCCCATCGTGTTCCTCGCGGACAATCCGGGAATGTTGCCGGGCAGCCGATCGGAGAAGAGCGGCGTGCTGCGCAGCGGTGCCCGGATGTTCGCCGCCCAGACCGCGGCCACCACGCTGAAGCTACATGTAACCCTGCGCAAGGCATACGGATTCGGGTCGATGGTGATGTCGCTGCTGGGCTTCGACCACCAGAGCGCCACGTTCGCCTATCCGGGTGCGACGATGGGCGCAATGAGCGCGGCCGCCCTCAGCAAGGCCTCCCACGCCGCCGAGGATATGGAAGCCAAGCTGCGCAAGGCGGAGGTCGAGGCGTCGTTCCGCTCGGCCGGCCACCTCGGGTTCGACGACCTCATCAGCCCGGAGGAGACGCGCAATGCGTTGCTGTCGGCGCTGCGGCGCGGGCTCTACAGCAGGCAGGCGGCGGCAGAACCGGTGAGCCGCACCGTCATCACGCCCTAAGTTACGGCGATTTGTGCGCGGTATTCGTCGACGATGGGCTCGAGTTCGTCGGGTGTCGCTCCGTGCATGATCACCGCGTCGGCGCCGTAATCGAACTCTTTCCGTATGCGGTCCACACACTGTGCCGCCGAGCCCGTCGCCGAGGGCTCGAGCCACTCGTCGGGGATGAGCGTGGCGATGTGCTCGATCTGCTCGGCAGTCGCCTTGTGGTCGATGCCGCCGCCGATGGACTGCACCACCTCGTCGTCCCTGAAGCGTTGCAGCACTGAGAGATCCCAGCCGTTCGTGTTGAGCAGAAGTTCGCCGTACCCCTGTAGATACGTCGCCAGCCGCGCCACCGTCTTCTTCAGCCGGAGTTCCTCGGGCAGATGGTCACCGACGGTCGCGAAGCACGACCACACCCTTACGTCGTCGGGGTTGCGGCCCGCCTGCTCCGCGGCGTCTTTGACGGTCTTCACCGCGCGCTGCAGGGTTTCGGGTGTGAAGTAAGTGTGCAGGATGACGTCGTCGAACTCGCGCCCGCCCAGCGCCAACGTCTTGGGGCCGAACGCGACGATCGCCAGCCGGATGTCCTCGTTGAAGTCCGGGTCCAGGAACAGCAACTGATACTTCCCGATCGGCCCGTCATGGTTGAAGATGAGCTCACCGTGCCAGAGCCTGCGCATGACCTGAGCGAAGTCCTCCATCTGCGCGGTCGTGACAGCCGGCACTCCGAAGGCGCCGTACATCGCTGCGATACCGCGGCCGATCCCCAGTGTGAAGCGGCCTTTCGACAGCCGGTGCATGGTGGTCGCGTATGAACCGGTGATCAGCGGGTGGCGGGTGTTGTGATTCGTCGCGGCGGTGGCGATCTGCATCCGGTCGGTGACCGCAAGGGCGGCGCCGGTCAATGACGAGGCTTCCTTGACGTTCCACCGCTCGGAGATGAACCCCGTGCCGAAGCCCAGTTCCTCACCACGGCGCGCTTCGTCCATCAGCCCCGCCGGTCCCTCACCGCCCGCGCCGGCGAGAAGGTAGTAACCCAGCTCATCGAGCACGCGTTCGCTCGCCGCCGGCTCGGCCGGTAATCCAGTCACTGCCAAACTCCTTGCTTGTAGCCGCAATTCCACACTTCGACGATCCGACCGTCGACCACCCGGAATATCTCCATACTGCCGACGTCGGTCTTGGTGCCGTCCTTCAGTTCCATCGGCGACTGGTAGACGATGGCGACGTGCTCGCCGTCGTCGCCCGCCACCACCAGGTTGAGGTCGAAACGAATCGTCTCGAACATGGCCCAGTGGTCCACGATGCGCGCAACCGCCTGCTCGTGAGTCAGAGTTGTCGACTCTCCGACATCATGGCGAATCACGCTGTCCCCCATTAGTTCCTCAGCAAGGTCGAACCTGCGTTCGTTCCAGACGACGAGGTTGTACAACTCCACTACTTCGCGCGCCGTACGAGTCACTTGAACACCTCCAGTGCGTCGATTTCGTCGATGGCGGCGACCGCACGATCGGTGAGTGTGAGGCAGAGGCGGCGCGACCGTTCCGGCACGATATCCCAGGTCAGTAGTGCGACGACGGGCATCAATGTCAGGTACACCGCAGCGGTCCGGTAGTCGCGCCACGCGGCGTCGTATCCGTAGTCGACTCCCCTGTCGGCCAGATGGCCCAGATACTCACGGAGCAGGGCCTCGTCCTGACCGGTACGCTCCTGAATCGGCAATCCCTGGGTGAGCAGGTAGGCCACGTCGGCGACACCGGACCCGCGGGCCGCGAATTGGAAGTCCACCACTTTGAGTGCGTCACCGTCGAAGAACAGATTGTCGGCTCGGATGTCACCATGTATCAGCATGTCGTGTTCGGTCAACGCGGAAAGCGCTGCCGGGGCGCGATCCGAAAAGGTCTCGAAGAACTCGGCGAGCCCTGGCGGCACAGCACTATCGCGCTTCTCGAGGTACAACTGCCATCCGTAGCCGAAGGCCGGCACCATAGCTTCGCGGATCATCGGATTGTCCATACTCGGAAACTGCTGCAGCACATCTCTGTTGTCCCGGTGCGAGGACCACGCGTGCAATCCCGCCAAAGACTCGAGACACGTTCGCGCTCGGTCCATCGACAGCCCTGCCAGATGGTCCGCGTTGTCCCAGCAGGCGAGATCCTCGAGCAACAGCACGAAGTCGACACCATTGTCGGCGATCCGCGCGACGTGCATGTCGGGGGTTCTCATCGGCGCCCGACCGGCGATGTCCCGGTAGAAGGCGACCTCCCTGCGGTAACCACCCATCAGATCCATCGCACCACGGGCTTCGGAGAGCGCGGGGAGTTTCGCGATCAACGTCGGCGGGACGTTGTCTCCGGTCAGGGTCAGGCGGTAAAGCAGTGACGAGAAACCGCTGTCCATCGCGATCTGTTCGGCCCGAACGCCCGTCACGTCGGAGCCGAGCGCATTGGTCAACCACTGCGGTGTCACGGCGTCGATTCCCAATGGGACGTCGGTCGCACCCGCACTCTTCACTGAGTTCCTCTGTCACTTACTTGACGAGACGCAACTAACATAGTTGTCGATCGTCTAATATGCAATGCGTGCCGTCTCCCACTCGTGGCCTGACACAGCCGGAACGAGTCGAGATCTCCAGTCGGCGGCTGGTCGAGGCAGCCGCCGAGTTGATCGTCGAAAAGGGCTGGGAGGCAACGACCGCCGCTGAAATTGGCCGCCGAGCGGGTTACAGCAGGGCCATGGTCCACGCTAGGTACGGCAGTAAGGACGCGATTCTCGACGCCTTCTTTCTGCACGACTACGTCAAGCAGCTCAGTCCGGACGCCGACCCCGATGCCACGGGCCTGCAGGAGGCGGTCGGCCACTTCGACCGGGTTCGACGACTGTTCTCCGAAGATCAGGCGTTCTTGCGCGCAATGTTTGTCGCCACGTTCGAGGGCGTCAAGAGCACTTCGCCATTGCGCGAGCGCGTCCAGCGTTGGCTCCAGCGTGGCGTCGATAAAGTCGAGGCCGGGTTGCGACGCGGGGTCGACGACGGGTCGGTTCGTGATGACGTCGACATCAACCGTGCGACAAGCGATCTCAGCGCAGCAATTTTCGGCGCCGCGTACCTGTGGACCCTGCTTGGCGATGGTTACGATCTCGATCGCGAGTTGGCGTACGTCCGCGACCGGTTCATTCGCGAGTACGGCTCGACTCGCTGACTCCGCGGAGAAACCGCTCCGAGGCCTGCTGGACTCCACCTGCGAACAGATGTCCGACGTGGCTTCCCGGGTGCCAGTACAACTCGCCACCCCACCGCGCGTGCAGCTGCTGAGCGGGTTCGCGCATCGCCATCCGGTCGTGCCAGGCGCCCACGATGAGCCTGCGCGACGGGGGCGGAGTCGGCTCGACATCCAGGTGGTCGACGACGGAGGCGGCCGCGGCCACGTTATCGGACTGCAGCAGCTCGATCGTGTCGCGCACCGACGGCCCCCACCGGCCGAGGTGCGCAGCGATCATTCCGTTGAGCCCGGAGATCGGCGTGTAAACCGCTACCCCGTCAACCTTTTCGAGATGTGCGACCAGCGCAGCTACTGGACTTCCCATGGACACCCCGGACACCGCGATCGCACTGGATCGGGGGCCCAACCACCGGACCAGCGCGCGGACCTCGGATACCACCCGCATCATGCCCGCGACATTGTTCAGCGGATCCATGTCGGGATAGGTCGGCCACGCGTCACGGCGGGCACCGTGGCCGGGCTGCACCGGTAGCGCGATGTTGAAGCCCAACTTCTCCTGGAGTCGACGCGCGCGCGAGAACAACATGTCGATCGGCTGCCCCTGACCCGCACCGTGCACCCACACGAGCCAGGGACGCTTGTCGTCGCCGGTCCGACAAAGATGAACCACAGCGGTAGCGGGACCTCCGAACCCCTCGGACAGCAGCGCCTGCGCAAGCTGCGGATCGTGGTCGAACCTCATCTGTTCGTAGATCAGCCGTCCGATTCGGCGCCGGCGAACCGACTTGACCTGCAACGGTTCCGGATCCGCGTTGGCCTCTGCCACGCTGCGTCCGGACAACTCCTGCGCCGCGGCGGCACAGGCGCCGATCGTGCGTTCCAGTTTGGGCGGCGGAGCGGTCAAGGTCATGCCGGACAGCGCGAGTTCGTCCAGCACCACCTCACCGAGTTGACGGGCTCCACGCTGCGACAACGGCTTCCAGTCCGTCGAGCTCGAAACCGCCGCGTGTGCCCTGGGCACCACGCCGGCGAAATCGCGGCCGATGAGCCGGGCGCGCTCGGATGCCCTCATGCGAGCTTGAAACCCGAGTAGCCCGCATCCGCGATCTCGTCGCACCGCCTCCGGTACTCCGGGATTCCGGCGGTGTAGCCCATGTACATCCGCTTCTTCCCGGGGACGTTGCCGCCGTTGTACCAGGAGTTGCACGACGGATCGACCAGGACCGTCGGCGCTACGAGCGCTGTGGTGTGCTCGATCCATTCACGCTGCGCGTCCGGCAATGCCTCGATCGTGCGGTAGCCGTTGTCACGCAGATATCCGATGCAGTCGCCGATCCACTCGACGTGCTGCTCGAGTGCCGCGACGAAATTGGTTGCCGCCGAGGGACTTCCGGGCGCCTGCACGATGAACAGGTTCGGGAAACCCGCGACGGCGATGCCGAGATAGGTGTACGGTCCCTCGCACGCCCAGAAGTCCGCCAGCGACAACCTGTCGCGGCCCCGGACATTGATCCGGGTGAGCGCTCCCGTCATCGCGTCGAACCCGGTGGCGTAGACGATGACATCGAGGTCGCGGTGTCCCTGCTCGGTGCGGATACCCGTCGGCGTGATCTCCACGATCGGCCCCTTGCGCAGGTCGACCAGCGTCACGTTGCCGCGGTTGAATGTCTCGTAGTAGCCCTGGTCGATGATCGGTCGCTTGCACCCGAAGGGGTGGCTCGGCGTCAGCGAGGCAGCGGTCTCGGGATCCTTGACGATGCGGGCGACCGCCTCGCCGTAGAGCTTCGCGGCCGTCCGGTTGGCCTCGATGTCGAAGAAGACGTCACCCCAACTGAGCGCGCCCATCACGCCGCTTTCCTCGATGGCACGCAGCTGGTCCTGCCGCGAGGCCGACTTCAACGGCGGCTTGGCCATCATGTCGAACAACACCGAGAACGCGCTCAGCCGAGCTGCCCCGACCGCGTGTTCCCTTTGTGCGGCACGGATCTCGGCGTAGTTGGCCTTCAGCTCGTCGAGCTCCCCGTCGTCGAACGGACGCACTTCCCACGGCAGCGTGTAGGCCGGTGAGCGCTGAAACACCGTGAGGTGTTCGGCCTGCTTGGCGACCACGGGGATCAGCTGAACGCCCGTCGAGCCGGTGCCGATGACGCCGACCCGCTTACCCGATAAGTCGAAGCCGCCCTTCGGCCAGTGACCGGTGAACAACGACGCCCCGGTGAACGTGTCCATTCCCGGAAAGTCGGGGTCCAGCGGCACCGACAGGATGCCCGATGCGGCCACCACGAACGCGGCGACCAACGATTCACCGGCCTCGGTTTCGACCAGCCATTCGGCCGCCGCCTCGTCGAAGGTCATCGCGACGACCTTGGTGTTGAAGCGGATATCGCGGCGCAGGTCGAGTTTGTCGGCCACGAAGTGGAGGTAGGCCTCGATTTCCGGCTGGGCAGGCATGGTCTCCGACCACACCCACTCCTGCTGGATCTCGTCGGAAAAGCTGTAGGAATACTCGATGCTCTCGATGTCGCATCGAGCACCGGGATACCGGTTGAACAGCCACGTCCCACCGACGTCCTCGGCGGCCTCGAGCACGCGCGTCCGCACGCCGAGTTCGCGCAACCGATGCAGTGCGTACAAGCCGGAGAATCCGGCGCCGATGACGATCACATCGAATCGGGAAGGGCTGGGCTTGGTCACGTGTCGGCACCTCGTGTTCGCTCCGACGGGAGATACTGTAACGATTACAGTATCAGGCGCGAGCAGCGTCGGTGACGCAGATGCTGGCGACTAGCGCGTGAGGTCAGCCGCCGGCAGGCGCTCCTGCGCCCGCGAGCCGCTCCTGGCGCCGCCGCTCGTAGTGACTGGCCCTGTCCTCGACGAGATCCAGGAAGGCCGCCATCTCATCCCGTGCACGCGCCCCTTCGCCGTCGATATCGTCGCGTTCGAACACGCGCCAGAACCGCAAGCCCGGCCGTACGACGTCGTCCAGATGTGAACGCAGGTCGTAGATGCCCGCCTTGGCGATCACCAGTGCGTTGTCCGCGAATCCGGGCATGGCGCTGCCGGGCATCTGGAAGTGGATGACCTCGTGGGCGATCGCCTTCATCGTCTCGTTGGGCGCGATGTCGAAGGCGGCGTCGACCAGGTTTCGGTAGAAGACCATGTGCAGGTTCTCATCGGTAGCCACTCGGGTTAGGAGTTGTTCTGCCAGAGGGCAGCCCGAGGCCTTGCCGGTGTTGCGATGGCTGATCCGCGTCGCGAGTTCCTGGAACGACACGTAGGCCAAGGCCTCCAGCATCGACTTGTCACCCGAGTCGTAACCGGCCTTCATATGGATCATGCGGCCTTCCTCGAGCGCCACCGGATCGACGCCGCGGGTGACGATGAGGTAGTCGCGGATCGCGATGCTGTGCCGCGCTTCCTCAGCGGTCCACTGGCCCACCCACTGCCCCCACGCCCCGTCGGGCCCGAAGCGCACCGCGATCTCGCGGTGATACGACGGCAGGTTGTCCTCGGTGAGCAGATTGACGACCATGGCCGCCTTGGCGACGTCGTCGAGTGGTGAATCCTCCGGGACCCAGTCCTCACCGCCCAGAAACGCGAAGTCACGACCACGGCTCCACGGCACGTAGTCGTGCGGATTCCATGGCTTCGCCGAGGCCAGGTGGCGGTTCAGGTTGCTCTCCACCACTGGTTCCAACTCGGTGAGAAGTGCACTTTGGGTTGTCGTCATCAAGACTCTCCAATACCTACGGCTGCGTAACCTACGCTACCGTAGGTCGACGGAAATGCAAGTGCCGGGCATCGGCGGGGACCCCCGATACCCAGACAGCGCGGCGTGAGTTCAAATCCCCTAGCCGACAGCTTGTTTCGGGCCGCGTGTAACCGCGCGGCGCGAACAAGACCGAGATCTCGCCGTGCCGTTACACACGGCGCACGCCCCCAGCGCATTCCACGCCGCGAACTGTCGAAACCTCTACTGTAATATCTTCCGTTGGCTACGCTTTGCCGTCAGAGGAGGCGACGTGAAGGTCCCGTTCACCTGGAAGGTCACCGGCTGGTTCATGGTGGGCTGGTCGGCCGAATTCCCGCAGGGCGAGGTCCGTCCCCTCCGATACTTCGGCGAGGATCTTGTCGCTTATCGCGACCACTTCGGCGAACTCCATGTGATGCAGGCGCACTGCAGACACCTCGGCGCGCACATCGGCCACGGCGGCAAGGTCGTCGGCGACTGCGTGGAGTGCCCGTTTCATGGCTGGCGATGGGGTCCCGACGGGACCAACCGCTACATCCCCTATCAACCGGACCGACCCAACCGCGCGCTCAAGCTTCGCGTGTACCCCGTCAACGAGCAGCACGGCTGCGTCTTCGTCTGGCATCAACCTCAGGGCAAGGAGCCGCAGTGGGCGATGCCGGACATCTTCGCTTCGTTCCCGCAGTTCGAGACCGACCCGTCGGCGTATTACCGCCCCTACCCGGAGTTTTCACGCCGTGCCGAGAACGAGCCGGTCCACCCGCAGATTGTGGCCGAGAACGGCCCGGACAGCTCACACTTCCACTACGTGCACGGCGCGACGGTGACACCGGTGAACCTGGAGTGGAAGATCGTCGGCGAGCAGTGGCAGTTCCTCACCGGCTGGCCGGATGCCCGCAGCGACGACCCGAACAAGATGGCGCTGCACATCCATAGCCATATGTTCGGGCTGGGAGGCGCGATCAGCGTGTTCGAGGGACAGTCGAATCACCGGCTGATCTTCGCGGTCACCCCCGTGGAGGACGGGCTGTCGACGATGTTCTACTCGGTCTGGTGGCCGAAGCTGAACGGTGAGACCTCCGACATCCCGCCCGCCGAGGTGCGCGAGCGCGTCGAGAAGCAGTTCATGGGCACGGTCTGGGAGGACCTGGACATCTGGCGCTACCAGGAGTACATCGAGAATCCGCCGCTGGCGAGAATCGACGCGAAACCCTATATGGCGCTGAGGAAGTGGGCACAGCAGTTTTACGAGGTGCCTGCATCTGTATGAGAATCGACCTCGCCGAACTCGCCGCGCCCGCGCATACGGCGATCGTCACCCAGGAATGCCAGGGCGCGGTCGTCGGACCGAACGCCGGACTGGCCGCCCTCGCACACGAAGCCCGTCGTGAGGCGCTGCCGAACATCGAACGGCTGCTGCCCGCAGCGCGGGACGCCGGCGTCAAGGTCGTGCATTGTCTCGTGCAACGCCGGCCCGACGGTCTCGGCGGCAATCACAACGCGAAGATCTTCGCGATCGGCGACGGCTCGGGCGGCGAGATCGCCATCACCCCGGGCACGCCGGGTGCCGAGCTGCTGCCCGAACTCGGCCCGGCATCAACCGATCTCGTGTTGCGCCGGTGGCACGGTATCGGTCCGATGGGCGGCACCGACCTCGACGCCGTGCTGCGAAACCTGGGTGTCACGACGATCGTCGCCGTCGGCGTCTCGGTGAACCTGGCCATCACCAATCTCTGTATGGACGCCGTGAACAAGGCCTATCGCGTCGTCCTGCCACGCGACGCCGTCGCCGGCATCCCCACCGACTACGCGAACACGGTCATCGACAACATGCTGTCCCTGCTCGCGACCCTCACCACCACCGACAAACTGATCGAGGTATGGAAGCAGCTGTGACCGACACCGACCACCAGAGCACGGCCTTCCCCGAGATCAAACCCGTCGACACAGGTCCAGAGTTGGGCCGTTTCATGACCGCCATGCGGCGACTGCAGGACATCGTCGTATCGACCGATCCGGACCAGGATCTGTGGGCCGACGCCGCCGGCCAGATCGAAGAACTGTGCGCGCGCCTGGAAGTCCACCGCGCACCGCAGGGTGTCGCCCCCGCCGGTCGCGGGCCCCATCTCCCGGGCCTCGGGCATCCGTTGATGCCGCCGTGGACGATGACCGAGTTCGGACCCGACGGGGTCGTCATGGAGGGCCACTTCAGCCGCTTCCACGTCGGCGGTAACAACGCCGTGCACGGTGGCGTCATACCGCTGTTCTACGACTGGCATTTCGGGATGATCGTCTCCGCGGCGGACCGGGCCAACAGTCGCACCGCGTATTTGCACGTCGACTACCGCAAGATCACGCCGATTGACCAACCGCTTGTGTCTCACGGTCGGATAGATTCGATCGAAGGGCGGAAGGCCTTCGTCACCGCGACGATGACAGACTCTGATGGCAATGTCCTCAGTGAAGCCAACGGCCTGATGCTCCGCCTGCTCCCACACCAGCCATGAGAGGCCCGATGTCCGACTCCGCACCGCAGTTCACCGTTCCGGCCGCCGCAGATGCCGTCGCCGCGGTGATCGGTGACCGGGAATTCGTCGTCCAGGGCAACCGCCGGTACACCTACTCCCAGATCCTGGAACGGTCCAACCGGCTGGCCAGGTATTTGCACACCCGCGGATTGGGAGCCAAGACCGAACGGTCCGAGCTGGCGGGGCATGAGGTGGGCCAGGACCTGCTGGGCATCTACGCCTACAACGGTCCCGAGTACGTCGAGGCGATGCTCGGTTCATGGCGGGCCAGGGTCGCGCCGTTCAATGTGAACTATCGCTACGTGAAGAACGAGCTTCAGTACCTGCTCCAAGATTCCGGTGCGACCGCGCTGATCTACCACGCGACGTTCGCGCCACGCGTCGCTGACGTCAAGCGCGCGCTCCCACGCCTGCGCGTCCTCATCCAGATCGCCGACGACTCGGGCAACGACCTGGTCCACGGTGCGGTCGATTACGAGTCGATCGTCAGGTCGGGCTCGTCGGAGCCGCCGCCGGTCGAGCCGTCCCCCGACGATCTCTACGTCCTCTACACCGGCGGCACGACCGGCATGCCCAAGGGCGTGCTGTGGCGTCAGCACGACATCTTCATGACGTCGTTCGGCGGTCGCAACATGGCCACCGGCGAGCTCACCCAGTCCTACGACGAGATCGCCAAACGCGTCCAGGAGAATCCGGGCACAAAGATCTTCACGCTCCCACCGCTGATGCACGGCGCCGCACAGTGGAGCGTGATGACCGCTCTGACCACCGGACAGACCGTCGTGTTCTCCGAGAATCCGAGCCGGTTCGACGCCGATGAGGTCGTGCAGACCGTCGAGAAGGAAAAGGTGCTGGCGGTGCAAGTGGTCGGCGACGCGATGGCGCGCCCGCTGGCCGACGCCATCGGGCGCTCCTCGGGAGACCTGTCGTCGATGGCGGTGGTGGCCAACGGCGGCGCGCTGCTGACCCCCACCGCCAAACAGCGCCTGATCGACGTCAAACCCGGCCTGATCGTGATGGACGGCGTCGGATCCTCGGAGACCGGCATCCAGATGAGTCACATGTCGGCACCCGGCGCAGTGTCGACGGGCAAGTTCAACGCGGGACCGGACACCTTCGTGGCGTCCGAGGAACTCGACTCGATTCTGGAGCCGGGCCACGAGGGCATAGGTTGGCTGGCCCAGCGGGGCTTTGTGCCGCTGGGTTACAAGGGCGATGAAGCCAAGACCGCCAAGACATTTCCCGTCATCGACGGCGTACGGTTCTCGATTCCCGGCGATCGCGCACGCCATCTCGCCGACGGTGGAATCGAACTGCTCGGCCGCGAGTCCCAGACCATCAACTCCGGTGGGGAGAAGATCTTCGTCGAAGAGGTCGAGACGGCGCTGCTATCGCACCCCGCGGTAGCCGACGTCGTGGTCTCAGGCCGCCCGAGCGAGCGGTGGGGCCAGGAGGTCGTCGCGATCGTGGCCCTGCTTGACGGCGCCAGTGCAGACGCCCAGGAACTGATCGACCACGCGTCGAATTCCATTGCGCGCTATAAGCTGCCCAAGGCGGTGGTGTTCCGGCCCGTCATCGAGCGCAGTCCCGCAGGCAAGGCCGACTACCGCTGGGCCCGTGAGCAGGCGATCAGCGGGAGCGCATGAGCCGACGGCGGGTGCGCATGCGCGCCGGAGCCGCGAAATCAGGTTCCGGTACAAATAGCCGGCAAACGTGTCATAAGTCTGGTCCCGCCCATCAGCGGCTGCAGTCCCTGTCCAGCTGATATAGTCTACTGTAAGATTTACAGTACCGTTCGCAGGACCAAGCCGGACCCGGAGATGCTGGAGCATTCGTGGAGAGCTCAGTGCACAACATCACGGTCGACGAGGCGGCTGACCTCGTCCGTGACCCCTATCCCCTGTTCGCGCGGCGGAGGCAAGAGTTCGGTGTCTTCAAGGGCAGCGTCATGGACTGGTCCACGACACCCGAATCGATGCTTCCCGAGAACCTCTACGCCGCGGTCTCTTTCGATGCGGTCAACCGCGTGTTCCGGGACGGCAGGGTCTTCAACTCGCACATCTACGACAGCACCATCGGCCTGTTCATCGGGCCGACGATCCTGGCGATGGAAGGCAAGAAGCACTGGGAGCACCGCAATCTGGTCTCGGCAGCCTTCAAGACGAGATCGCTGTCGCGGTGGGAACCCGAGATCGTCCGCCCGGTCGTCGAGGGGCTGATCGACGAGTTCATCGACGTCGGACACGCCGACCTGGTCAAGCAATTCACCCTCGAGTTCCCCACCCGGGTGATCTCCAAGCTGTTGGGGCTTCCCGAAGAAGACTTGCCCTGGTTCCGCAAGCGCGCCGTCGAGCTGATCAGCTACACCGTCAAGTGGAAGCGGGCCTTCGAAGCGTCGGCAGCGCTGAAAGACTATTTCCTACAACAGATCGAGTTACGCAGGCGCAAGCCAACGCCCGACATCATCGGCGACCTGGTGACCGCCGAGATCGACGGCGAAAAGCTCACCGACGAAGCCATTTATTCCTTCCTGCGTCTGCTGCTGCCCGCCGGGCTCGAGACCACCTACCGGTCGTCGGGCAACCTGCTGTTCCTTCTGCTGACCCATCCCGACCAGTTCCGTGCGGTGCAGGCCGACCGCGATCTCATCGGGCCCGCGATCGAAGAGGGGTTGCGGTACGAGACGCCGCTCACCACGGTGCAGCGCTACGCCACCGAGGAGACCGAACTCGAGGGCGTCACCATTCCACCCGGCGCGGTGATCGACGTGTGCATCGGGTCGGCGAACCGCGACGAGCAACGCTGGGAACGGTCGGAGGAGTTCGACATCCACCGCAAACGCGTGCCGCACATATCGTTTGCGGCCGGCGAGCACACCTGCATGGGGCTGCATCTGGCCCGCATGGAGACCCGCGTCGCCGTCGAATGCCTACTCGATCGGCTGACCGACATTCAACTGGTCACTGACGACAACCCCACCATTCACGGGCAGCCCTTCCGCTCCCCGACCGCCATTCCCGTGACGTTCAACCCTGCTGGTTGAGCTGTGGGCGCCAATGCGAAGGTCGACCCCCGCAAGCGACGGGACCGCGGCTCGATCAGTGCCGACGAGATCCTGCGGGGCGCCTTCGACGTAGCCGCACAGGTGTCGATCGACAACCTCAGCATGCCGGTACTGGCCAAGCATCTGGACGTCGGAGTCACCAGCATCTACTGGTATTTCCGGCGCAAGGACGATCTACTCGACGCGATGACAGATTGCGCGCTGGAGCGGTTCGAGTTCACCGTGCCGACCATCGACGCCTCCAATTGGCGTGCGTCGCTTCGTGACCACGCACATACGATGCGCAAGCACTTCCGCGACAATCCGATCCTGTGCGACCTGGTCCTCATTCGCAGTCAGTTCGGCGGCAGCGCCGTACGTGGAGCATTGCAGAAGATCGAGCAGCCCGTCGGGGCGCTGATCGAGGCGGGACTCGATGCGAGCCAGGCCATCGCCGTTTATGGCGCGATCTCCGTGCACACCCGCGGGTCGGCGGTGCTGGAGCGTATCCAGGACAAGACCGAAGGATTCCCCGATCCTCGCTCGAAAGGCAAGCGCTACATCGGCTTCGCCGACGACATCGACTACGACTACATCCTGGAGAGCATTCTCGACCACGCGCAAACACTCATCGACGCCTCCTGATCAACGATTTCGGTGCGCGTACGATCGCCCAGCGAATGTTTGCGCACCCAAATCGCGTTACTTCTGCCGAGGTATCCGGCATCCGATCGTCTTGGTCTCGAGGTACTGCTGAAATCCCTCGATTCCGCACTGCCGCCCCACGCCGCTGTTCTTGTAGCCGCCGAACGGAGCGTCTGCGCCGTAGAACATCCCGCCGTTGACGCCGAACGAGCCGGTGCGGATACGGCGAGCGATGTTCATGCCGCGTTCCGTCGAACGCGAAATGACCGCGCCGGCAAGGCCATACGCGCTGTCGTTCGCAATGCGGACGGCGTGGTCGTCGTCATCGAACGGCATCATGATCAGTACCGGGCCGAAAACCTCTTCCTGTGCGATCGCGGCGTTGTTGTCGACACCGACGATCACCGTGGGTTGTACATAGTGCCCGGCCGCAAGGTGTTCGGGCAGCCCCTCGACCACACCTCCCCCGGCGGTGATCTCGGCGCCGTCCGCTCGCGCCCGCTCGACAGCCGTGAGCACGCGGTCCTTCTGCGCGGCGCTGATCACCGGCCCGACAAGGGTTTCCGGCCGCACCGGATCGCCGACCGGCACCCCCTGGAACGCGGCGGTGACGGTGGCGACAGTCTCGTCGTACAGGGACCGATGCACCAGCATGCGGGTGGTCGCCGCGCACGCCTGCCCGGCATGCACGCACACGCCGATCGCGGCGCCCAGGATCGCAGCGGGGTTGGCGTCGTCGAGCACGATCGCGACAGACTTGCCGCCGAGCTCCAGGAACATCCGCTTCATCGTGTCGGCGCCCTGCCGCATCAACAGCTTGCCGACGGCCGTTGATCCGGTGAACGAGATCATGTCCACGCGCGGATCGGTGCCCAGCACGCCCGCAACGTCGTTCGATCGGGTGGTGACGACGTTCAGCACGCCCGGCGGAATGTCGGTGTGCTCGGCGACGAGCCTGCCCAGCCGCGTGGCGTTCCACGGGGTGTTCGGATCGGGCTTCAGCAGCACCGTGTTGCCCGTCGCCAGCGCGGGTCCCAGCTTGTTGAGGATGACCTCGATCGGGAAGTTCGACGGGGTGATCGCCGCAACCACGCCGACCGGTTCCTTGACCACGGTGCGCACGTTGCGGTCGCCGAACAGGCCGCCGCCGTCGAGCGTGCGCTCCCATTCGAAGTCGTCGATCAGGCCGGCCGGATAACGCAGCGCTTCGGCGAGCGGCCAATCCAATTGTGCGGACAGCGTTGTCATCGCGGGACAGCCGACCTCGGCGATCAGTTCCTCGCGCAGGTCTTCCTTCTCGGCCTCGATCGCCGACTGCAATTGCGCCAGGCACCGCTTGCGTAGCTCACGGTGGGTCGACCAGTCGGACTCGTCGAAGGCGCGCCGCGCGGCCGCGATCGCTCGGCTCATGTCAACGGCGTCGGCGGCGGCCGTGGTGCCCAACAGCAGGCCGGTCGCGGGGCTGACATTGTCGAAGGTCGCACCCGAGGTCGATTCCACCAGCTCACCGTCGACGAGCATGCGGGATTCGGCACGCGCTGCCGCCCGCCTGCCGACGTCGACGCTCGTTTCGGTCAGGTCTACAGAATCCTCGGTGGCGCTCACCCTGCAACCTCGTACAATCAGATCAATGCTGGACGCTCAACTGTAACGATTACAGTAGGCGAATACAACGACGTGTGGGCAGGGAGAGGGTCGATTTGATCAAGGTGATGGAGGGCGTTCGCGTTCTCGAGGTTGCACAATTCACGTTCGTCCCCGCCGCCGGGGCGATCCTCGCCGACTGGGGCGCGGACGTGATCAAAGTCGAGCACCCGGTGCGCGGTGACACCCAGCGCGGCTTCATCAACATGGGCGGCTTCCAGCTCGACCCCAACCGCCACCCGCTGATCGAGCATCCCAACCGCGGCAAGCGCAGCGTCGGTATCGACGTCTCCACCCCCGGTGGTCAGGAAGTCCTGTACGAGATCGCCAAGACCGCGGACGTCTTCCTCACCAATTACATGCCAGCCCAACGGCAGAAGAACAAGTTCGACATCGAGCACATCCGCGCCGTCAATCCGAACATCATCTACGCGCGCGGCAGCGCTTATGGCGACAAGGGGGCCGAGCGTGACACGGGCGGTTTCGACGGCACCGCATTCTGGACGCGCAGCGGTGTGGGCCACGCGCTGACGCCCGAGGAGATCGGCGGGGCACTGCCACAGGGCATTCCGGCGTTCGGTGATTCGATCGGCGGGATGAACATCGCGGGCGGGATCTCCGCGGCGCTGTTCCACCGGGAGCGCACAGGCGAAGCCGTGGAACTCGACGTGTCCCTACTGAGCACCGCGTGGTGGGCCGCCGGCGCCAGCGTCACCCAGGGTATGGAGACCGGCGAGACGATGCGTTCGCTGATGCCGGGAACGACCGCGTCGGTCAACCCCTTCATGGCGAACTACCTGACGTCGGACGGCGGCACGATAAACCTGTGCATCGTCAGCCCAACCGGATACATCCGGGACGCGTTCGAGCACCTCGGACTGCCCGAATTGGCGGACGATCCACGCTTCTGCGACGTCATGCCACTGATCCAAAACGCCGAAGCGGGTGTACAACTCATCGCCGAGGCGATCCGCAGCAAGCCCTTCGAATACTGGCGTCAGCACCTCAAGACCATGAAGGGCCAGTGGGCGCCGTTCCAGAGCCTCATCGACCTCGCCTCCGACGAGCAGGCGATCGACAACGACATGATCGTCGAGGTGGAGGCCAGCGACGGCGGCGCCCCGTTCAAGGTCGTGCGCGGCCCTGTGCAGTTCAACCACGAGCCGCTGGAGACGACGCGCGCCCCGCAGGCCTCGGAGCACACCGAGATCGTACTGATGGAACTGGGGCTGGACTGGGATCGCATCGAGGCGCTCAAGGACTCCGGCGCCATCGCCTGAGTCGGTGGAGGGTTCGGGCTATTGGCTGACGGGGTCCTGGCCGCTGACCCCGTTCGTAGAGACATGGGGGGTCCAGCGGGCTCCGTCCCAGTACCGTAGCTGGTGACGCCGATACGGATCGGGGTACCAGTTCGGGGCGGGTGCGCCTTGGGACGCTTGCGATGAGGCCGCCGGTTGCAGCCAAGGTGCCGGTTGGTGACGACCCGACTTCAATTCCGTCAGCCACTCTGCGGTCGATCCACCGCACGTGATGGTGGTGCCCTCCAGCTTCGGCCACCCAAGCGAGATTCGTTTCTTTTCGATGTTCATCATCGGGTACTCGACGGCCTGCAAATCCTGAACGGTTCCGTCCTCATGCCGGCTGAACCAGACCCGGCGGTTGGTTGCGACAAGCAGGCGCACCTTGGCCTTGGTACCGCTGAATCCCACAGTGGAGTAACCGGATGCGTGCTTCACGTCGACGAGCGCCTCATCGGTGGCGACATGGTGCGCGATGGCGCCCATCAACTCACGGCTGGCTTCGTACACCGCGGGAGCGGCCGCTTCTCGCGCCATTCGGTCGTCTACGTCACGGTCCGACTTGTTGGGCGGCTTCAGGTGCGCATCAGTCACCCGACGCGCCACCAGTTCGACTTGTTCAGACGTGATCGCCACTTCGAGCCCTCCGATCGGCTTGGCTTCAACTTACGACGCCATCGACCGCTGTATGGCGGTTTCATGACTACGCCGGGTCCGCGCCAGCGACGCCGTCAATCCGATCATCTTGGGCTGACTTCCCCAGCTGCGCGTGGGCCCAGCGCTCAGGGCGCCTTTACTCGACTTATTGCGTCGTGGACGCAGAGTCAATTCGATCGACGCGCACGGGAACACCTGTGAGCCAGGCCATCCCGGATACGGACTCGACATCGCCGGGCTCACTGGAGGTCAACCGGTTGACGTTCGCGCCGCCCGCGCGGTTGGCCAGCTGCCATCCGCCGGTGCCCTTGTGACCCCAGCCGTGCGGTATCGCGACCACGCCGACGACAAGGTCCTTCGTGGAGGTGACCGGCACGGTGATCTCGCCGTAGGGCGAGCTGATCCGCACGACATCGCCGTCGGCGATCTGCAACTCGGCAGCGTCGTCGACGTGCATCAGCGCGTGATGGCGGCGTTCGCCGCGCATCAACAACGGCGAGTTGTGCATCCACGAGTTCTCCGAGCGCGGCTCTCGCATGCCGATCATCCGCAGCGGGTAGCCCTCGGGATGTCCGCGGTCCGACAGCTTGTCGACCTCGTCGGAGATATCGGAATGGACCAATCGCACGCGACGGGACAGATAGCCGACTACATCGCGCAGAACTCCGGTCCGGATGTGCGGTTCCAATACGACGCCGTGCGGGTGTTGCTCGGTCAAGCGGCGCAACGACAAACCACCGCGGCGAAGGCCGAACCGGTCGCCACCCTGCGACATCCGGACCAGGGCATCCATCACGATGCGCGGTGTCAGAGTGGTCCCGAAGACGCTCAATGCTTTTCGTGCGGCGCCGAACACCGCGAATGCCGGAATCTGCCGTCCTAGTCGTGTTGCGAGGTCGGCGACGATATCCCACTCGGGGCGCGATTCACCCGCCGGCGCTACCACGGCCTCGGTGGCCTGACGGAACGGCGTCGCCTGAAAACCTTGGAAAGTGTATGGGAAGTCGTCGCGCTCGTACATGGTGGTGACGGGCAGGATGTAGTCGCATCGCGCGGTGGTCTCGGTGACATAGAAGTCGAGCGCCACCGACAGGTCCAGGGTTTCGAACGCGGCCTCGAGTTCGTCCCCGTTCGGCACCGACAGCACGGGATTGCCCGCCGATACGAACATCGCTTTGATCTGCCGGTCGCCGGGTGTCGTGATCTCCTTGGCCATCATTGCTGCCGGCTCGGAGCCGATCGCGCTGCGAATCCCACTGACACGCGAGAGTTTCCGCCGCCGCGACCGCCGCATCACGGCACCCATCAAGGTGTTCTGCCACCGCCATCCAACGGTCTGCATCGTGCTGAAGACCGAACCGCCTGGCGCGTCCAGGTTTCCGGCGACCAGGTTGACCGCGTCAATCAGGTAGGTGGTGAGCGTGCCGTACCGGCCGACACAGGTGCCGAGCCGTCCGTAGACCGCGGCGCGCGGTGTGCTGACCAGGTCTCGGGCGAGCGCCTTGACGCTATCGGGATCGATACCGGTCTGGGCGGCCGTAGTTTCCGGGGTGAACGGTGCGCTGAGCGAGCGCAGCCAGTCCACACCGTCGGCCACCCGATTCACCCTGTCGACATCGACCAGGCGTTCGGAGAACATCACCTGTAACAGCGAGAGGAGCAGGTACGAATCCGAGTCGGGGACGATGCCCATCCATTCGAATGCGACGGCAGTCTCGGTCCGCCGTGGATCAATCACGAGGACGCGACCACCCCGCTTGACGATGTCCTGCATGCGGTCTTTGATCCGGGGCGCGGTAAGAAAACTGCCATGGGAGACAACTGGATTGGCACCCATCAACACCAGCAGATCGGTACGCGTCAGGTCGGGGATCGGCACCGACGTCGGCACGCCATAGAGCAGCTGGCTCGCGATCAGCCTGCTGTTGGTGTCCTGCGACGACGCGGTGAAGTAGTGGCCGTGGCGACCCAGACCCTTCATGAACAGCAGCGCCGCGAACGTGTGGGCGTAGCTGAACGCGCCCGGGTTACCCATGTACCAACCGACGCCACCGGAACCGTGCGTGCGCAGCACGCCCGACAACCGTGCCGCGATGTCGGACATCGCCTGGTCCCACGTGACCGGTTCGAATCCGTTCGGCCCGCGGCGCAGCGGAGTCGTCACACGGTCCGGGTCGTTCTGCACCTCCGTGAACGCGATGCCCTTCTGGCACGCGAACCCGGCGGAGAGCGGATGTTCCTTGTCGGGGCGCAAGGCGACGAGGCGGCCGTCCTCGACGGTCGCGATCATGCCGCACAGCGGCTCACAAATCCGGCAGAACGTGGGCTTGTGTTCGATCACCGGTACCACGCCGACTACGCTACTGTAATAGTTACAGTTGCGATAGGCCATCGGCCCGACTAGGCATGAAAGGCTTCGAGCTATGACCAACGACGTCGCGATCATCGGTGTCGGGCTGCACCCGTTCGGCCGCTTCGAAGGCAAGTCAGCCATGGAGATGGGGGTGGACGCGATCTTCGCCGCGGTCGCCGACGCGGGTGTCGAGTGGAAGGACATCCAAGCCGCCACAGGTGGCAGCTGGACTGTCGCCAATCCCGACGCCATCGTCGGCATGGTCGGATTGTCCGGGATCCCGTTCACCAACGTCTTCAACGCGTGCGCCACGGCCGCAAGCGCCGCCAAGGCCTGCGCCGACGGAATCCGATTGGGCGACTATGACATCGGCATCGCGGTCGGACTGGACAAACATCCTCGCGGCGCGTTCACCGAAGATCCGGCGCTGGTGGGCATGCCGAGGTGGTACGCCGAGAACGGCCAGTACCTCACCACGCAGTACTTCGGGATGAAGGCCAACAAGTATCTGCACGACCACGGCATCTCGCAGGAGACGCTCGCCCGGGTCGCCAACAAGAACTTCCGCAATGGTGCGCTGAACCCGAACGCGTTCCGCCGCAAGCCCATCGCTGTGGAGGACATCCTCAATTCGACGATGCTGAACTACCCGCTGACCCAGTACATGTTCTGCGCACCCGACGAAGGAGCAGCGGCCGTGGTCATGTGTCGCGCCGACATTGCGCACAAATACAGCACGAAGCCGGTGTACCTGAAGGCGGTCGAGGTGAGGACCCGGCGATACGGCGCCTATGAGGTCAACACCACGTTCGCGCCGGTCGCCGAAGATGTGGCCCCCACGGTGTACGCGGCCAGGTCCGCATTTGAAAAGGCCGGGGTCGCACCAGAGGACGTCGATGTGATCCAGCTGCAGGACACCGACGCAGGCGCTGAGATCATCCACATGGCCGAGTGCGGATTCTGCGCCGACGGCGATCAGGAGAAGCTGCTGGCCGACGGCGCCACCGAGATCGGTGGCTCGTTGCCGGTCAACACCGACGGCGGACTGATCGCCAACGGCGAACCCATCGGGGCATCGGGCCTGCGTCAGATCCACGAGTTGGTGCGCCAACTGCGGGGCGAGGCTGGAGATCGGCAGGTGCCCGGCGAGCCGAAGGTCGGCTTCGCCCAACTGTACGGGGCGCCCGGCACCGCCGCGGCGACGATCCTCACGAGGTGACCATCGCTGGCTCGCGGCATGCCGGCCCACTCAGCCCCGGCGGGCTACATCCTTGGCATGGTCGACGTGAAACCGTGCCGCCTTGCGAATCGACTCGGCGGCAGGGCGCGGCTTCCAGCCGAGTTCCCGCGTCGCCTTACCGTGGTCCGCAGGCGATGTGGTGTGTAGGAGTCGCACGCCCGTCACATCGATGACGGGATCACGTCGCAGCAATCGGGCCACCGCTCCGCTGATGAAGCCCGCGGCGTACATCACCGCGAGCGGGATACCGAAACGCGGTGGGCGCGCACCGACCCCATCCGCCGCCGTCGTCAGCAGCTCCCGCATCGGCATGTAGGTCTCGGAAATGATGTAGCGCTCGCCGACCCGGCCATGTTCGGCGGCGAGCAGGAACGCGTCTGCGACGTCCTCGATACCCACCACCTCGGTGGACACTCCGTTGACCCACACCGGAAGCTGGCCATGCGCAGCCAGTTTCACCATCAGCCCTTGATTCGGCTGGTAGTCCAGCGGTCCGTACGGGTTGGACACATTCAACGCGACGGCGGGCAGTGCCCGTTCGCGCGCATAGCGCAGGACCAATTCCTCCGCCTTGCGGCGCGACTCGATATAGGGCCCGCCGACCCCCGGCCAGTTGAACGCATCGTCTTCCGTCGCCGGCCGGCCTTCTCCGAGGGCGATGGTGCCGATCGTGCTGCAGAACACGAACCGATACAGATCGGCGTCGGCGGCGATATCGAGCACCCGCTGCAGGCAGTTGACGTTGGTTTCGAAGAGCGGTGCCGGGTCGCGCAAGTGGAATCGCGTGTCCACCACGCAGTAGTACACGACGTCGCGGTTGGCCATCGCAGCCCGCAACGCCTCCTCGTCGTACAGGTCGCCGTAGCACCGTTCGATGTCGAGGTCGTCGATTCCGAGGGTTTTGCTGGACTTGCGGAGGTACGCCCGCACATCGTCGCCGCGCTCGACGAGCCTTCGAGTGACGTGGGAGCCGACGAACCCGCTCGCCCCCATCACGAGAGCCCTACGCGGCGGGGTCATACTACGACGCCTTCTTGGTGACCGGAGCGTACGCCGGTTTACCGAGACCAAGCGCATACTGCGCGATCATGTTTCGGAATACCTCGAGGGTGCCACCGTAGATGCCGACCAGCGGCGCGAACCGGTAGACGTACTCGGCGGCACCGTCGTCGGCCGCCCCGTCGGTGCCGATCGGCAGCGACGCCGCCGTGCCCAGGAGGTCCATCAGATCCGGTGAGATGTCGCGCATCGTCTGGGCGAGCGCGACACGTCCGAAGATGCTCGGCGCGCTCAGGGCGGCCTCCATCCGGGCGACGCTTCGGCCCAACCGGTAGGAGACCGCGCCGTCGTCGATCGGGCGACGGCCGTCGGGTCCCGTCTCGACGACCTTGGCGGCCGCCCTGTCGACGGCGGTCGCCATGAATCCGGCCTGGTGCATCATGATCGACACGTCCTGCAGACCGTCCCGCGCGGCTTCCACCGCACCGTGCTCGACGTTGAGCGGTTCGCGGACTACGGTCCAACCGTCATTCACCTCGCCAAGCCGATACTTGTCGTCCACCCGGACGTCGCTGTAGTAGACGATGTTCGTGCGGTCGCCGTCGACGGTCCGCACACCCTGGATCTCGATACCCGGTGAGTCCAGCGGAACGAGAAACATGGTCAGGCTCTTGTGTTTCGGTGCCGTCGGGTCGGTGTTGGTGATCAGGAAGACGTACTGGCAGTTGTGTGCGCCGGTGGTGAACATCTTCGATCCGTTGATCACCCACCCGTCGCCGTCACGCACCGCGCGGGTCTTGCAGGTTGCGACGTCGGACCCGCCCTCGGGTTCGGTGTATCCAAGGCAGAGTCGAGCGTGGCCGCTGTAGACCTGCGGCATCACCTCGGCTTTGAGTTCGGGCGAGCCGAACTTCTCCACTGAGCGCGCGATCATGGCGGTGGTGCCCGAGGTGACCCAAGGCACGTGGGCGCGGCGCTTTTCCAGTGCCCAGATTCGGGCCCGGAGGCGATCGAAACCGCCCTCCGATTCCGGCTTCCATTCCTTCTCTAGGTAGCCCGCTTCACCGAGCGCCAAATGCACGCCCTCGTCGAAATTGTCGCCGGTCTCGCGATCGCGGCGGATCACCTCGTCCGTGACGTGGGTGCGCAGAAAGGCGCGCGCCTCGTCCAGGAAGGCCTGATCGTCGTCGGAGAGTTCGACCCGTGAGAAATCCATTGCGGCCCTACCTGCTTTCCCGTGCGGACACAATCTCGGCGATGTATTTGGCGGTGACGCCGGGGTCGCCACCGGCCAGCGACCATCCGCGCGCCCGCACCAGATAGGCGGTGGCGGCCGCTTCAGCCGAAACACCAAGACCGCCTTGAACATGGACCGCCATCGTCGCCGCTTTCGAGGCCTCTTCGGCCATGAACACGAATGCCGACGGCGCCAGCTCAGGGCGCTCGTCGGGCTCGTTGTCGAGGAACCACGCGGCGCGGCGCGCCAGGTTACGTCCGCCCTGCACCGTGATGGCGATGTTGGCGAGCGGATGCGAGATACCCTGGAGCGTCGAGATCGGGACACCGAGTGTGTAGCGGGACTTGGCGAACTCGGCGGCGATGGTCATCGTCTCCTCGACGAGTCCGACAAGCGCTGCAGCCATGAGCACCCGCCATTCGTCGAGTGCACGTTGATATTCGGTCAACGCCTCCGCGCCGCTGCCCAGGACGCAACGGTCATCAGCCGCGCTGGGATCGACCCATGCCATTGGCATCTTGCCGATGTTGTCGACCTTGGCCGGACGGCTTCCGAACGTCAGGCGCACCACGTCGTCGCCGTCGCGGACGATGATGTGATCCGCGATCGAGCCGGTCGGGATCAGGCGGACTCCCGACGCGTTGTCGTGTCGGGGATCGAACGCGACCAGCTGCTTACCGTTGACCACGTCGGGTTCTACCGTGCCGAGCCGTGCGTGCAGGCGCGCCGCACAGATGTGATCGATCCACGGAACCGGGGCCAGCACCCGGCCGAGTTCCTCGGCAACCAGCGTCAGGTCGACGAGTGTGGCGCCGTCTCCTCCGCTGGATTCGGGCAGCGCCATACTGGTTGCACCCATGGCGCACAGGCGTTCCCACAGACTCTTGTCGAATCCGGATTCCTCGGCGGCGCGGACGGTTTCGATCGGGCAGTGCGTGTTGAAGAATTCCCGATACGCGGACTGTATCGCCTCGTGGTCGTCCGACAGGCTGTAGTCCAGCCTCCGCAGTTCGTAACGGTCCATCGTCACTGCTCCTCTCGGGGCCCGAAAAAGAAATCCTGTGCGTTGTTGTAGAGGTAGTTGTCCAGCACCTCGGCAGGCAGGTCCAGCGCCAGCGCCTCGGGCACCACCCGATGCATTCTCAGCACCGGCCAGTCCGAAGCAAAGATCACCTTGTCAGGCCCGCGGGTGCGCATGTAGTGCAGCAGGCTGTCCGGCAGCCGCTTCGGCGACCACGCCGACGTCATCAGTCGCAGGTTCTTGTACTTGATCAGGAGTCGGATCGCGACATCCCACCACGGGTCGGCCCCGTGAATCATGCAGAGTTTCAACTCGGGGAACCGCACACAGACCCGGTCGAGGTGAATCGGGTTCTGCGCCTCCCCCGGGATCGGCGGCCCCGGCAGCCCGGTGTTGACGCACAGCGGCAGCCCCAGCTCAGCGCATTTGGTGTAGAGCGGGTAATACACGGCGTCGCTCGGCGGATATTGGCCGTCGCCCCAAAAGCTGGGCCCCACTGCGGTATACGCCACCGGCATATCCCGCAGGACGGCGGTGAGTTCTCGCAGCGACGGCATGGGCCGCAGCAGGTTCACCCCGCCCATGGCGAGGGCGAATTTGTCGGGCCGCTGGTCGACGAACTTCCGGGCGGTCACCGACGGCTTCGTCAGGTTGTCCATCAGGATGGCCTTCTCCACGCCGCGCTCGTCCATCTCCTCGAGCAGCTGCTCGAGCTCGACCTGGTCGTAGAGGGATTGCGGTCCCTTGAAGTAGTCGTCGCGCACCTTGAGCATGAACTCGGGCTGCTTCTCGGTCTCGCCAAAGTGGACGTTGACCAGACAATCAATCGCTTTGTGGCTCATGTCAGCGAGGCCTCTTGGACGGCAGTGGCTTTCGCCCAGCGGTAGTCCGGTTTACCGTTTCCGAGCCGACGGACCTGATCGACGATGATGAACTCCTTCGGCGCCTTGAACCGCGCGAGACGCGACGTGCACTGACGATGAAGCTGTTCCGGGGTGACATCGACGCCCTCCTTCAGGGCCACGAGGGCGACGAGTTCTTCACCCCAACGCTCGCTCGGACGCCCGACCACCAACGCGTCGGCCACGCCCGAATACGCGCGCAGCACTTCCTCGACTTCTTCGACGAAGACCTTCTCGCCTCCGGTGTTGACGACAAGGGAATCTCGGCCGAACAACTGCAGCGAGCCATCGGCAGCCAGCGAGCCACGGTCCCCGGAAATCACCACCCGCCGCCCCTCGACGACGGGGAACGTCTTCCGGGTGGCGGTCTCGTCGTCGAAATACCCGAGCGGGATACGCCCGGCGCGCGCGACGAAGCCGACTTCCAGCTCCCCCGGTTGCAGGAAGCGCCTGTAGTTCTCAGACAGGACCAGCGCGCCCTCCCTGAGCACGAAAGTGTCCTTCTGGTCGCCCTGCTGGCTGCGCCCGAAGCCCACGTTCCCGGTCTCCGACGAGCCGTATCCGTTGATCAGGGTGATCTGCGGCAGCAATTCCAGAAGAGCCTCTTGGTGTTTCGGATTTGTCGCCGCTCCGCCGGTGCCGATCGCATACATCGACGACAGATCGTAGGAACCGGCGCGCAGTTCCTCCACCAGCGGACCCGCGTAGGCGTCACCGACCATCGTCATCATCCCGACCTTCTCACGCTCGGCGGTCTCGAGTACCGCACGCGGGTCGAAGCGTGTTTTGTCGTAGAGGACGATCGGCAACCCGTTGAGCAGTCCCGCGAAAGCCGTCCACATACCCGCCGCATGCATCAGCGGGGACACCGCGAACCACGGCTGACCTTCGAATCCGAGCTTGGCGTGAATCTCGTCGACGGTCTCATGGTCGGCACCGTTCATGGACACCACGTAGGTGTCGCTCTGCCGCCACATGACACCCTTCGGGCGGCCGGTCGTCCCGCCGGTGCACACCATCATCACGTCGTCCGGTGAAGGCGCGAGATCGTGGTCCGTATCGCCCTGCGCCAGAGCATCTTCGAAGCTGATGGCCCCGGGCAGGAGCGGGACGGTGCTGTCGTCGTCGACTGCGATCATCACGTCCGCCGCGGCAGGCGGGAGCACGTCGGCGAACTTGGGCCCGAACGAGCGGTGATAAATGACTGCGCGGGGGCGAAGGTATTCGAGGAGTTCGGCGACCTCGCGTGGGGCGTAGTTGTAGTTCACATTGACCGGCACGGTACGCGCCTTCAGCGAGCCGATGACCGCGTCGGGGTAGAGATCGTTGTGCATGACGAGTGCGACGCGATCCTGTCCGCACTCCCAGTTCTGCAGCTCGTCCCGTTCCCGGTGTGCGCCCAAGCCCTGGGCGGCCAGAAAATTGGCCAGTCGACGGGTCCGGTCCGCCGACTCGCCGAACGTGCTGCGACGGCTGCCACAGACGGTCATCAGTCGGTCGGGTGCGGCCTCGGCGATCGCGTCGAGCACCGCCCCGATGGTCCATTCGCCCATGGCTAGGCGGAGGCCGTCACGTTCGCACCAAGCAGCTCGAGTGCGTTGTCGCGCATGACCTTCCGAGTGTCCTCGTAGCTGAACTCGGGGAACTGCGGGATATCGGCGGTGAAGTTCATCGGATCGGCCAAACCCTCGCCGTGCGGCCAGTCCGAGCCGAACAGGATCTTGTCGACACCGATCGTCGCGGCGAGTTCCTTGACGTCGTCCTCGTAGTACGGCGCGATCCAGACGTTGTTCTTCAGCTGTTCCACCGGATCTTCTTTGAAGTGGTACGGCGCCGTGTTGGCGGCCTTCTTGAGCCGTTTGATCAACCGGTAGACAAAATACGAGCCGTTCTCGATGCTCGCCACCTTGAGCTTCGGGTGCCGGGTGAAGACCTGATGCACGATCATCGAGGCCATCGCGTCGTGGATGGCGCGGTCGTCGAGCAACACCTGGTCCAACGGATCCTTCTTGCCGAATCCCTCGAAAGTGGCCTTACCGCCCCACAATGCCGCGATCGCGAGATAGCCGCTGTCGGACAGGTGGAAGATCACCGGAACGCCGGCCTCGGCCAGCCGGGCCCACACTGGATCGTGCAATGGGTCACCCAGTGAGCGTGGCTTGACCCGGCCCGGGACCGGGGCGGGCCGCACACAGACGTTCTTGGCGCCGCGGGACAGGACGAATTCGACCTCTTCCACAGCCTTGTCCGGATCGGCCAGCGAGATGATCGGCGCCGACAGGAACCGGTGATCGGGGCGATCGAAGCCCCAGTCTTCGTCCAGCCACAGATTGAACGCGTGCACCGTCGCCATGGTCGCGTCGATATCGTGCTTGAGGGCTTCTTCCACGCCGCACGCGAAAGTCGGCAGCATGAATACGGTTTCGAGGTTCTGCTTGTCCAGAATCTTCACCCGGGCGTCGCGATTCTGGTACTCGGGATGATCCGGCAACCGATCGACCTTCATCAGTGATGCCGGATCAACGCCTTCGGGGATTTCCCCGCGGAACAACAGATCCAGGCAGCCCGGTTCGATGATCGGATCAAAGGTCGGATTCGGGATGAAGTGATTGACCACACCTCCCATGACGGCGAACGTGCGCTTGCCCTCGGTCAGCATCTGCACGCCGCGGCGCTTGAACTCCTTGGGCAGGTGGCGGGTGCACGAGTCGATCGTCTCGTAATAGTGGTTGTCGACGTCGATGGCCATGTAGTCCAGGGTTTTCACGATTCCTGTCCTTTCGAAGATCCTTGGGCTGGTCCTTGGGCCGGCGGAAAGTTGGGCTGACGCTTCTCGAAGAAGCTGGTGATGCCTTCGATGAAGTCGGGTCGCTGCATGGATTCGTGCATCAGCTTTTCGGCAATGTCACTGGCATCGAAGACATCGCGCATGGTGTCTGCGTACACCTGTCGCTTGATCACCGCCAGTGAGCTCGGCGCGCAGTTGGCGGCGATGTCCTCGGCGTAGGCGATCGCACGCGGCAGCAGCTCGTCGGGTGCCACGACCTCTTTGACCAGACCCAGTCGCTGCGCTTCGTCGGCAAGAAAAACCCGGCCCGACAGCAGCAGGTCGAGCGCGACACCCTGGCCGACGATGCGCGGCAGGATCCAGGAGATCCCGTACTCCGCGATCAGACCCCGTCGGGCGAAGGACGTGGTGAATTTCGCACCGTCTGCAGCAAACCGCACGTCGCACATCAATGCCATCGTCATACCCATGCCTGCGCAGGCGCCGTTGATTGCCGCGATGATCGGCTTGCGCATCGTGGTCGTGAAGTGAGGGTGACGTGCACCGACCAACTTGCCGACGTCGGTGTCCGCTGCGGCGTCGACGGTGGCGGCGCTGATCGAGTTGAGATCACCCATGTCCGCGCCTGCGCAGAAGGCGCGGCCCTGGCCGGTGACGACGATGGCACGAACATCAGGATCGGCCTCGGCGTCGTCGAGACGGAGGTAGAACGTCGTGGCCAGGCCGCCACCCCAGCCGTTCATTCGCTCTGGCCGGTTGAGCGTCAGGACCGCGACGCCGGTGTCGAGGACCTCGTAAAGCACCGGTTCGCTCTGGTCGGAGACGACGGGGTCAGCGATGCGGTCTCCAACGCTCACCCGTCAGCCCTCCTCAGGCGTGTCGAACTGGATGTTTGCACTTACTGTACACCTATCGGTAGCACCTTCCGCAACAGGTTCACGGAAGACAATCTCAGCCGCCGACCAGCCCAAACCGCTGATATGCCGAGTCGATCCGGGCCTTGGCATCCGCTGGCAGAACGGCCTGCGGCGGCCGCGAGTGGGGATACGACCCGATGGGCAGCCCAAGGACTGACGCGGCGTACTTGAACGCCCCGCCCCAGTGCGTGAAGTAGTCCGGTCGCCCCGGATAGCACGTAAAGCACCCACCGATGTCGACGGTGAACTGGTCGATACCCGACTTCTCCGCGTAGTCGATCGCCTCGGACAGCTTGTCGCTCCACACGAGTTCCCAGTATTCGGAGAACACCCGATGTTGCGGGGTTTCGTAGAGATAACCGGACGTGCCCAGTTGAGCGGGCCCGACGATCCCGGCCCGTAGCCAGCCGGCGCGGTAGACCATAGTTTCGCATTCCCAGATCGTCAGGTCGGGAGCGAGGTTGTGTAGCTGCCGGCTGGCCGTGGGCCGGAAGGCGCCTTCCTTGGTCGCGCACACCGCCGGGATCTCGTCGTAGATCCGCGCACCCTCAGCAGGTGTCAGCACGTATCCCGACGACGGCGAGTTGAACATGCCCAGCGCGATGTCACTGCGGTCGGCGATGTACCGGAAGAAATTCAGCACTCCCTCGCCGCCATGCGCCTCCATCATCGGCGTCTGGATGTAGACGATGTCGGCCCCGGACTGCTGGGCGTGCAGCGTCAGGTCCAGACAGTCCTTCGCCGATGTGGCAGCGGTGCATGCCTGCACGACGACATCGGGATTAGCCGCCCGCCCCTCCTCGATCGCCACCTCCAGCAAGCGTTTTCGCTCATCGGACGTCAACGACCAGAACTCCGCGATACCGCTGGTGCACCACAGCATCGGGTGGCCCAGCTCGCCGACGCAGTGACGAACCAGTGTTCGGTAGGCGTCCCAGTCGATGTCGTCGCCGTCCTCGCCGCAGAACGGCGTGTAAAGGGAGTTGCCGATACCCCGCAGATTGCCGCGGGCCCATTCACGCGCCTCTTTGGCCGTCGCCATGCTGCCTCCTCAGGTGAAGTCGCTGCCTCCGTCGACATTGACATTGGCACCGGTCATGTACGAGTTTCGCCGCGAGGCGAGAAGCGCTACGACGGGACCGATTTCGTCGGGACTCCCCCGCTCGGTCAAATCCGTTGCAGCGGCGTGGATTACCTGCTGCGTCCTGCCGACGACTGCGGCCGAATCGGCCAACCCGAGATCCATGTCGTGCGCGCCGTCAGGTGCCGGTCCAGTTGGGTGTGCGCTTCTCCGCAAACGCGATAGCCCCTTCTTTCGCGTCGTTCGACGCGAAGATCGGAACGATGTAGTCGCGTTGCTTCTTCCACATCTCGTCCTCGCTCCAGCCGACGGACTTGACGAAGACCTCCTTGGTGGTGGCGACCGCCAGCGGACCGTTGGCCGTGATCTGTTCGGCCAATTCGATTGCGCCGGCGAGCGCATCGCCCGGTTCGGTCAGCACGTTGACGAACCCCCACCCTTCTGCCTGCTCGGCGGTGAAGCTCTCACCGGTGAGCGCCAACTGAAGTGCCTTCTGGTACGGGATCCGCTTGTGTAGGCGTAGCAGTCCGCCACCGGCAGCCACGAGGCCGCGCTTGACCTCGGGGATGCCGAACTTAGCCGTCCTCGATGCGACCACCAGATCGGTGGCGAGCACCACTTCGGTGCCACCGGCCAGCGCGTAGCCTTCGACAGCCGAAATCAGCGGTTTGCGCGGCGGCCGCTCGGTGAAGCCGATGCCGCGACCGGGAATCGCGACCATCTCACCTGCGGCGAAGGCCTTCAGATCCATGCCCGAACAGAAGTTGCCGCCCGCCCCGGTCAACACGGCGACCGACAGATCCTTGTCCGCGTCGAGTTCGTCGACCGCGTCGGCCAGGCCCTGACTGACGGCGAGATTCACCGCATTTCGCGCTTCCGGTCGATTGATCGTGATGACGAGAATGCGTCCCCGGCGCTCCGTCAGGATTTCGTCCGACACCCTTCGCCTTTCGCTGCCACGCTGGAAACACTTACTATAGGGCTTACAGTAAAGAAGCGGAACGGTGGAACGGTACGGTTGACGGCAAGGGCGGAGGGCCGACACACCTGCGTAGACGCAGATCAGAGGGCAATTGCCGGTACATTCAGTCCACCAGTCGAAATGGAGGTGCCGTTCGTGGCAAGGCAGGCGACCGCCGAGAAGCGTCCACGGCGCGAGCGCGGGTCGATCAATCCGGACGACATCATCAAGGGTGCGTTCGAACTCGCCGAGGAAGTGGGCATCGACAACCTGTCCATGCCGCTGCTCGGTAAGCACCTCGGGGTCGGCGTGACCAGCATCTACTGGTACTTCCGCAAGAAGGACGACCTACTCAACGCGATGACCGACCGGGCGCTACGCCAATATGTCTTCGCCACGCCGTACGTCGAGGCGAAGGACTGGCGCGAAACACTGCGTAATCACGCCCGCTCGATGCGAAAGACGTTCCTGGGCAACCCGATTCTCAGCGATCTGATCCTCATCCGATCCGCCCTGAGCCCGCGTACTGCACGGCTCGGCGTGCAGGAGGTCGAGAAGGCGATCGCCAGCCTGACGGAGGCGGGCCTGTCGGCCGATGACGCCTTCGATACGTATTCCGCGGTGTCGGTGCACGTCCGCGGTTCGGTGGTGCTGCAGCGCCTGCGCGAGAAGAACCGCGCGGCGGATGACGGTCCCGCCGATATCGACGAGGCCATGGCGATCGACAGCGAATCCACACCGCTGCTTGCGCTGGTCACCGAAAAGGGCCACCACCTCGGCGCGGCCGACGAGAAGAACTTCGAGTTCGGTCTCGAATGCATCCTCGACCACGCCGGTCGGCTGATCGACGAGGCCAAGAAGCCCGCGCGCAAACGCTAGCGATTTGCGATTTCGGTGCGCGTACGGTCGCTCAGCGAACGTTTGCGCACCGAAATCGCAAGGGGTTACACCTCGACGATGACCGCGCCGCCCTGGCCGCCGCCTGCGCACATTGCGGCCATACCGATGCCACCGCCACGCCGCTGCAGTTCGTAGACGAGCGTCGTCACCATCCGCGCACCGGAGGCGGCGATGGGATGGCCGAGGCTGCAACCGCTTCCGGAGAAGTTGACCAGTTCCTCGTCGATGCCGTATTCGCGGCATGCGGCGATCGGCACGGATGCGAACGCCTCGTTGATCTCCCACAGCGTGATGTCCGACGGCTTCAGCCCGGCACGGCCGAGCACCTTGCCGATCACCTTCACCGCACCCAAACCGCAGTCGCGCGCGGGGACACCCGCTGCGCCCCAAGCCCTCACGGTGGCCATCACCGACAGGTTGTTGGCCTCGGCATAGCCGCGCTCGACCAGCGCGACGCCAGCGGCGGCATCGTTGGTGCCGCTGCTGTTGCCCGCGGTGATCGAGAAGCCCTCGATCTCCGGGTGCAGCACCTTGAGCCCGGCGAGCTTTTCGACGGTGGTGTCGCGACGGGGATGCTCGTCGACGCTGAAGTCGACGACCGATCCGTCGAACTGCTGAATCTTCATCGGGATGATCTCGTCACTGAACTTGCCGGCATCCTGCGCGGCGACGGCCCGTTCGTGCGACCGGGCCGCCCAGGCGTCCATCTCCTCACGGGTGATGCCGACCGACTGCGCGGTGTTCCAACCCACCGTGATGGACATGTCCTTCGCCGGCGCATCGGGCGTCTCGACGTGTGTGGGGGGCATCCACCGTTCCTCGAACTTCAGCTCGGGTCCGGGGATCCGCCAGTTGGTCAGCGGGGTCATCGACAGCGATTGAACGCCGCCTGCGATCAGCACGCGCTCCATGCCCGAGCCGATCTGTGCGGCTGCGTTGCCGATCGCGGTGAGGCTGCCTGCGCAGTGTCGGTTCACCGACTGGCCCGGAACGTGCTGTAGCCCAGTCGCGTCGGCGGCGTAGCGCGCCAAATCGCCGCCACCGTAATGCGACTCGGCGAAGATGATGTCGTCGATATCCGCGGGATCCACACCCGACCGACGGACCACCTCGGGCAGCACGGTGGTGATCAGAGTCTCGGGCGGGGTATTGACCAGCGTCCCCTTGAAGGAGCGGCCGATTGCCGTCCTGGCTGCACCGACGATGACGGGTGTGGACATGTTTTCAACCTCGGGTTTCGGCGTAGGTAACTTTACAAAAGTAGCAGAGAGTGTTGCTTTCCCAATAGGTGAGGGGGCTCACTCCGGCTCGGGTACGTGGAAGTGCTCGTCGCGCAGCCGGAACGCCTCCTTGGTGCCGTGCTGCGCACGGGTCTTGACGAAGTTGAACTCACCGGGCGCGAACTGCAGGTTTGTCCCGTATGCGTGGAACAGATAGCTGGCCACCTCCTCGCCCTGATAGGCCTGGCTCTGTTCGACGAGGCGGAACGCCTCCTTGGCGATGACGACCCCGTCGGCGGGCATCTTCGCCGCCTTCTCGGCCCAGTACCGCGCCCGAGCGGTGACCGACGCCGGATCGCAGGTCTCGGTGAACACGCCGAGGTGTTCGACGGCGCCGGCCTCGATGATGTCGCCGGTGAGCAGGAGTCGCCGCGCCAGCACGGGGCCGAGGCGGTGGAAGAACATATGCAGGCTGCCCAGCGCGGGACCGAGGAACCGAGTGGCGGGCATGCCGATTCTTGTGGTGCGACCGATCACGGAGATATCGGTCATCAACGCCATCTCGAAGCCGCCACCGAGGGCGTAGCCGCTGATCTCTCCCACCGTGACCTTCGGGAAGCCCATCAGGTTGTGATAGAAGCCGAACGACTTGCGGTCGACGGTCAGGCGCCGCCGCTGGCTCGGACGGCGCTTGGCTTCGGGCGCGTCCTCATCGCCATACCAGCCGTAGGCGTTGTTCATGTCCGCGCCGGTGCTGAACACCCCCTCGGCGCCACGTAACAACACGACGGTCAGATCGTCGTCCTCGGCCACCTGGTCGAGATATCTGCCGACCGTCTCGCGCATCGCCGCATCGTAGGAGTTGCGCTGGGTCGGGTTGTTGAACGTAATCGTCGCGATGCGCCTGTCACGGTCGACGTCGAAGATCACCCGGTCGTCGGTCATCGGAAGTCCTTCACTCTGCATTCGAAATCAATTTGGCCTCAATGGTTTTGTCCGCACCAACCGCAAGCGTGTTGCGCCGGGCGACGAACAGATGGTCCTGCGCGAGCTTCACCGCGCGCGCCTCGTTTCCGTCGCGGATCGCGTCCAGCAGCCGCTGGTGATCGCGAAGAGCGGCCCGCATGGTCTTGTGCTGCAACGGGTCACCCTCGTCGCTCCACACCGATGACTCGTGGGCCGACCAGATCAGCTCCAATGAGCCGATCAACAGAATCATCGGCTCGTTGCCACATCGCGACACCAGCGCCTCATGGAATCGGCGCGCGTTCGGGACATAGCGCGACAGGTTGTCGAATTGCTCTGTCTGCGTTTTAATCTCCGCCTCCAGATACGGGACGACCTCCGTCATGCGATCTTCACGGGCGGCACACAAACCCGCGCAGATCGGCTCGATATGCATCAATGCACCGCTCACGTCGGCAGGTGTGGCCGATCGTGTCTGTAACACCATGCTGATCATGTGCGCCGTGCGCTCGGCCGAGGGCGGATGAACGACGGCGCCGCCCATGTTTCCGCGTCGCACGGAGATCAACCCGTCGGTCTCCAGGATGTGAATGGCCTCGCGCAGCGCAGGCGGGCTGACGCCGAACTCCGCGAGCAGAGTGTCCTGCGACGGGAGTACGTCGCCTTCTTTGATGCGCCCGGACAGGATCTCGTCGCGCAGTCGCGATGCGACGATCTCGGCGACCCGCGGCTGACGAATCCGCTGCACGCTGGTCATCGGTTCGTCGCCCGCCGGTGACCGAAGTCGAAGACGCTCAATTTGTCGGGTGACGACGCCGCCGTGCTGAATTCGCCGGTGCACAGAACCTCGTCGCCGTACCGCAGGCGTGCCGTACTCGTGACCCGGCCGTCGGCTTCCGCGCGAACGACGTCGAACCCGAGCTCGACGAGGACGGGGGTCGGCCGGCGAAACGTGACCGTCAGCGAGCGTGTCTTGCCGGTGCGCCCAGAAGCGCAACTCTGATGTTGGGTGACGCAGTCGAAGAACACCGCCAGGAAGCCGCCGTTGACCAGACCCGGCGGCCCTTCGTAGACCACGGGGAAGGTGACGCGGCCGGATGCAGTGTCGGCGTCCAGGTGATCGAAGCTGTACTCGGGGAAGCACGGGTTGTACGCACCGACGTCGAAAGCGTGATCCAGGTAAACCCGTTGATCCTCGGTGCTCTGCGGCCCGATGCGCGGGGTCGGATCGGAGGGTACTGCGGGAGCGAGTTCACGTTCCCACTCGGCGATCTGGGTGACCAAGGCGTCGACGGTCGGGTGCTCGTGTTCCAACGACAGCAGCAGCCCGGTCAGCCGACGCAGCGCCGCGGCGGCCGCCACCGTCTGTGGCAACGGTTGCTCACCGAACCGGGGGGTGCCCTTGGCCATCAGCCGCCTTTCGCCTGCCGCCTGTTCCGTCAGCACGCTTTCCTTGCTAACTTGTACAAGATAGCAATACTGTATGCCTAACCGTATAACGAGGGAAGGGCGGAGGCAACGGTGACCGACGACGGGGCGGTGACAACTTCCCGCGTAGACGACGTCCTGCACGTCACGCTCGAGCGCCCGTCACGGCGCAACTCATTGAGCCCGCCAATGGTGAACGCATTCGTCGACGCACTGACCCATGCCGCGACCGATGACTCGCTTCGCGTCGTCCACATTCGCGGCGGCGGAACCGATTTCTGCGCAGGGGTCGACTGGATTTCGGCCAACACCGGTGAGCGTCCCCGCACCGGTGACCTCGTGCGCCGCGTCCCACACGGTGCGCATCGCGTGATCGAACTGGTCCACTCCATCCAACTGCCCGTCGTGTGCAGCGTGCGCGGCTGGGCCGCCGGCCTGGGCTGCAACCTCGCACTGGCAGCCGATTTCACCGTCGCCAGCACCGACGCCGTGTTCTGGGAACCGTTCCTCGAGCGCGGCTTCAGCCCGGATTCGGGGTCGACGTGGCTGCTCCCCCGGTTGGTCGGGTTGGCGCGCGCGAAGAGCATGCTGCTGCTCGGTGAGAAGGTCAGCGGAGCAGACGCCGCGGAATGGGGGCTCATTCACCGTTGCACCGACGAATCCGAACTCGACGACGTCGCCGCGGAACTGTTGGCACGATTGGCCTCCGGCCCCACCGTCGCGATCGGGCTCGCCAAACAGGCCATCCATTACGGACTGAACGCGACGCTCCCGCAGACGATGAACCAGGAGCTCTTCAACCTGGAACTGTCCTGTCGGACCAAGGATTTCAAGGAAGGCCTCGCGGCGTTCCGCGAGAAGCGCACACCGGAGTTCGGTGGCCGGTGACCCAGACGGAAGGAAAAGCCATGTCATCCTCCATTTTCGAGGACATCACCTACGAGGTCGACGGACACAAAGCCACGATCACACTGAACCGGCCACAAGCGCTCAACGCACTGAGCCCGCACATGATCACTGAACTGCGCTCCGCGTACGACGAGGCCGAATCAGACGACAACATCTGGATACTCGTCGTGACCGGCACCGGCCGCGCATTCTGCACCGGGGCCGACGCGAAGCAGATCCCGGAGGACGGCAAGGTCATCAACGAACGGGCCTACCTGTCGACCTACGACCAGTGGGAGGCACCCCAAGAGGGCACACCGCCCTTTCGCCGCATGGCCAAACCCGTTCTGGCTGCGATCAACGGCATCTGCTGCGGCGCAGGCCTGGACTGGGTCACGACGGGCGACATTGTCATCGCCTCGGACACAGCGACATTCTTCGACCCGCACGTCAGCATCGGCCTGGTGGCAGGCCGTGAGATGGTGCGGCTTGCCCGCGTACTGCCCCGCAACATCGCGCTGCGCATGGCACTGACAGGTAAGCACGAACGGATGGATGCCCAGCGCGCGTACGACCTCGGAATGATCTCCGAAATCGTCGACCACGACCGTCTTCTCGAACGCGCACACGAGATCGCCGACATGGTGAACTCGAATGCCCCGTTGGCTGTGCGGGGCACTCGGTTGGCCATTCACAAGACGTTGGACCTGCCACTCAACGAGGCGGAGATTCTGGCGGAAGCCTTTCGAGAGCGCAATCTGCACACAGCGGATTCGCTGGAGGGACCCAGGGCATTCATGGAGAAACGCGCGCCGATCTGGCAATGCCGATGATCTCCAACAGCTTCGAGACGATCCTGCTCGACGTGGACGCCAAAGCGCACGTCGCGACGATCACGCTGAACCGGCCGGACTCGCTCAACGCGTTCAACAGGGCTATGTGCCAGGAAATGGCCGAGGCATGGCGGATCGTCAAGCTCGATGACACGGTCCATGCCGTGGTCGTACGTGCCGCGGGCGATCGGGCGTTCTCCGCCGGTCTGGACATCAAATCCCCCTATGGTCAGCCCGAGAACGTGTGGAATCACGAAGATCCGGGCGAATACCTCAGCCCCAAGTGGCAGAAGATGTGGAAGCCCGTGGTATGCGCGGTGCAAGGCATGTGCACCGCGGGCGCGTTCTATTTCGTCAACGAATCCGACGTCGTCATCTGCAGTGACGACGCGACGTTCTTCGATTCGCATGTCAGCGCGGGTCTGGTGTGCGCTCTGGAACCGATCGGCCTGATGCGCCGCGTCGGCTTGGGTGAAGCACTGCGAATCGCGCTGATGGGCAACGACGAACGCGTTGGCGCCGGCACCGCGCTGCGGATCGGTCTGGTGTCCGAGGTCGTCTCTACCGACCGGCTGTGGGCCCGCGCCCACCAGATCGCGTCCGCGATCGCGGAGAAACCTCCGACAGCAACCCAGGGCACTGTGAAAGCGATATGGGAATCTCTGGACAAGCCCTACCGCGCGGCCATGGAGCAGAACCTGATTTACACGAGGTTGGGAAACCCCCTCGGGCAGGCCGAACTCGCCGACCGCTCTCCCGACGAAACATTCACACCGAGGCTGCGCTGATGGCCGCACATCCGCTCAGCCGGCGCATCAGCGATGTACTGGATCTGCGGCCTGAAGGCCCCGCGATCGAGTACGACGCCGAATGGCTGACGTGGGGTGAGGTCGCCACGTTGACGCGTCGCATCGAGGCGCTCGATGACGAAGGGCGTCAAGTCGGAATCCTGTTGCGTAACACGCCATCTCACGTGGCCGCGTTCCTCGGCGTGCTGATGGGCGGCGGGACCGTCGTCGTCATCAACCCGGCGCGCGGCGACGATCGCATCCGAGCCGACGTCGAATCACTGCGCCTCCCATTGATCATCGGCACGGACAAAGATCTGTCGACGCTGGTCGCACCGGCGACGCACACCGCGGCCGTGGCGATCGCCGGGCTCACGGACGCCCCTGCCGTGACCGCGGCGGACGAGCCAACCGGTGATGCCGGCCGCGCCGGAGTCGCGGTACGGATGTTGACCAGTGGTACGACGGGTCCGCCCAAGCGCATCGATCTCACCTACGACATGCTGGCCCGCAGCGTGATCGGCACCGAGTTCGACGCCGCACCGTCACCGACCGGACCACGGCGTGGCGTGGCTATCGTCAATGCCCCGCTGGTGCACATCGGGGGCGTGTTCCGTGTACTCCAATGCGTTTGCGAAGCACGGTCATTCGCACTGCTGGATCGCTTCGAGCTCGACCGGTGGGCCGATGCGGTCCGCCGACACCGCCCGCAGGCGGTATCGCTGGTTCCCGCGGCCCTGCGCACCGTGCTGCATTCCGACCTGACCCGCGACGACCTGCACAGCATCCGCGCGGTCACCTCGGGTACCGCGCCGTTGTCCGCAGAGGATGCCGACGCATTCACCGACAAGTTCGGTATTCCGGTCCTGACGTCCTACGCCGCAACGGAGTTCGGCGGAGGGGTCGCCGGCTGGTCACTGCGTGACTACCAGAAGTACTGGGACACCAAGCGTGGCAGCGTCGGCAGGGCCACGCTCGGCGCGCAACTACGTGTCGTCGACGACAACGGCACGCCTGTCACCGCCAACCAGCCAGGGCTGCTCGAGGTGCGGCCGGGTCAGCTCGGGCCGACCGCAGACTGGATGCGGACCACGGACGTGGCGCGCATCGACGCGGACGGATTTCTGTGGATCCTCGGCCGCGCGGATCAGGCGATCATCCGTGGCGGCTTCAAGGTGATGCCCGACGATGTGCGTACCGCGTTGGAAAGTCATCCGGCCGTGCAGGGTGCGGCGGTGGTCGGACGACCCGATCATCGGCTCGGCGAGACACCGGTGGCGATGGTCGAACTGCGCGAGACTGTCGAGGTGGCGACGCTGCTGGACCACCTGCGAACACGGCTCGCAGGCTACGAGATTCCCACCGACATCGCGATCGTCGAACAGATCCCCAGAACACCGTCGGGCAAGGCCGACCTGACCGCCGTCCGCGGACACTTCGACGCCGTCGACCATGCCTGACAACACCGTCACCGCAGTGCTGCGCGAACACGTGCGCCGCCGGGGCGACCATCCGCTGCTGATATGCGACAGCGACCGCCTCAGCTACGCCGAGGCCCAACAACGCTCGACAAAGTTGGCATGCGGGCTGATCACGCTCGGCGCAGGTAAGGGCACGCACGTCGGAGTGCTGTACCCGAACGGGCCGGACTTCATCGTGGCAATGCTGGCCGCCGCTCGCATAGGCGCCGTCGTGATCCCCTTCTCGACGTTCGCGACCGCTCCCGAGATGGCGACGCAGCTCGCCCACGCCGACGTCGAGATCCTGCTCGCCACTGCTTCCTACCGCGGCCACGACTACCGCGAGAGATTCGCCCAGATCGATCGGGCCGGTATCCCGCTGCTACAGCAGACCTTCTTCGATTCCGCGCCGCCGGTCGCCGTCGACTCGGAACTGCTGGAGGCGATGGAGGACGACGTCGACGCGTCGGACACGCTGGCGATCGTGTACACGTCGGGTTCGACGAGCGCACCGAAGGGTGTCATGCACACACATGCGTCGCTGCTCGACCATCAACGGGTACTCAACGAGATCCGCGGGCTGGGCCCGACCGATAAATTGTTCTGCAACTCACCGTTCTTCTGGATAGGTGGTATCGCATTCTCGATTCTGGCCGTGATGCTCGCCGGCGCCACGCTCGTGTGCTCCAACGCCGTCGACCCGAGCGAAACCCTCGACCTGCTGGAAGCCGAAAAACCCACCATGACCAATGGTTTCGTGGGCGGAATCACCTCGCTGGCCAGCCATCCCAGCCTCCCGACGCGAGATCTGTCCTCCATGCGCCGCGGTAACCTGTACCCGATCATGGCCCCCGATGTGCGGCCGGCGGACCCCGAACTGCGGCACACGATGCTCGGGATGACCGAGACCGGAAGCGTCATCACGATCAGCGAGGACGAATCCGACCAGCCCGAACATCGGCGAGGGTCGTTCGGCCGGCCGGCACCCGGATTCGACACCAAGGTCGTCGACGACACCGGCGAACGCGTCGATTCCGGGGAGATGGGCGAACTGTGCGTCCGCGGGCCATTTCTGATGCAACGCTATTACAGGCTCAGCCGTGAAGAGTGCTTCGACGCCGACGGCTGGTTTCACACAGGCGATCTCGTCCGCACCGATGCCGACGGCTTCGTGTACTTCATCGGCCGACGGGGCGCAATGATCAAGACCGCGGGCGCCAACGTTGCGCCCGCCGAGGTGGAAAAGGCGATCGCCAAGGTCGCCGGATTCGCGGCGCACGTCGTCGGACTACCCGATCCCGAACGCGGACAGGTCGTGGCTGCGGTCGTTGCGCTGGACGAAGGTGCCGAATTCGACGAGGACGCACTGCGTGAAGGCCTGAAGAGCGAGCTGTCGTCATACAAGATTCCGAGGCGCTTCGCCGCGGTGCCCGCCGCAGAGATTCCGCTGATGTCCAGCGGAAAAGTCGACATGCGGCGTCTCACAAAGGTCTTCGATGCCTGACACGATCGATCAGCTGGTGCGACTTCGAGCCGCCGACGACGCGGGCAAGCCGATGGTCATCGATCCCGATGCCCGGCTCACGTACGCCGAACTCGACGCGACAAGCCGCGACCTGGCCGCCGCGTTCATCGCCACCGGTGTTGCCAAGGGCACGCGGGTGGGGCTGATCATGCCGAACTGTGCGCAGTGGGTGCAGATCGCTGTGGCGCTCACTCGCGTCGGCGCGGTGCTGGTGCCGCTGAGCACGCTGATGCAACCGCCCGAGCTCGCCGCCGCGCTGCGCGCGGCCTCCGTCCAGTGCCTGATCACCGTCGAGGAATTCCGCGGCCACCGTTACCTCGACGACCTCGAGCCCTATCGGGTGGATCTCCCCGCACTCCGCAAGGTATGGACGGCCGACCGGCTTCCACGCCCCACCGACAATGCGCCCGTCGATGCGGTCGCCGAAACCGTCACGCCCAGCGACACACTCGCGATCATGTTCACATCAGGCAGCAGTGGCCCACCCAAAGGTGTCATCCACTCGCACGGCAACGCGCTGGGCGCGGTGCGATCAGGCCTGGCGGCCCGCTGCATCGATGCCGACACCAGGCTGTATCTCCCGATGCCCTTCTTCTGGGTCGGCGGATTCGGCAGTGGTGTGCTGTCGGCACTGCTCGCCGGTGCCACGCTGGTGACCGAGCAGATCCCTCGGCCCGAGACGACATTGCGACTGCTCGAGCGCGAACGTGTCACCTTGTTCCGCGGGTGGCCGGATCAAGCAGCGGCGCTGGCACGCCAAACTGATGCGGTGGCAGCCGATCTGTCGTCGCTGCGTTCCGGAAGCCTCGAGGCGTTGCTACCCGCCGATCAGCGAGCCGAACCCGGCGCCAGGGCGAAGCTTTTCGGGATGACCGAATCGTTCGGCCCATACTGCGGCTATCCCGCCGATACCGACATGCCGCGGTCGGCGTGGGGCAGCTGCGGAAAACCGTTCGCCGGCATGGAGGTTCGGATCGTAGACGCGGACGACGGCACGCCCGTCCCCCGCGGCACTGTCGGGATGATCCAGCTCCGCGGTCCCCACATGATGCGGGGCATCTGTCGCCGCAGTCACCATGAGCTGTTCACCGCTGACGGCTTCTACCCCACAGGCGATCTCGGCCACCTCGATGACGACGGTTTCATGTTCTACCACGGTCGCTCCGACGACATGTTCAAGGTCAGCGGCGCGACCGTGTACCCCAGCGAGGTCGAGGATGCGCTGCGCACGATCGCCGGGGTTGGCGGAGCCTTCGTCACGGAGGTGGACGGCGCCGTCGGCGCGGTCGTGATCTCCCGACTGGCTGCCGAAGACCTCCGGGACGCAGCGCGCCGGCGGCTGAGCGCCTTCAAGGTGCCCTCGGTGTGGCTGGCCGTCGACTCCGACGACGCGGTTCCCCGCAAGGCGACGGGCAAGGTCGATGTGGCCGAACTGCGCGAGCTACTGCGCGAGGTTACTGGACCACACCGCGAGACGTGAGGTGCTCGATCAACGGCTTGGCCCCGGCCGCCAGATGCTCGGACATCGCTGTGCGAGCGAGGTTCTCGTCGCGCTTCTGCAACGCGACCAGCAACCGGCGATGGTGCTTGTTCGACTTCTCCGGCCAGCCCGCGATGATCGGGAACACCGATTCGGGCGCGTAGCGGGTGATCTGCGACATCAGCTGGGCGAGTTTCGGTGAATCCGAGGCGACGTTGATCGCGCGATGGAACTCGTGGTTGAGTCGCACGGCGCGTTCGTCGTCATCGGCGGCGTAGGCGTCTTCCAGATCGGACTGGATCTGCTGGAGTTCACGTAGTTGGTCGTCGGTGATGTTGGTTGCTGCGCGCGCGGCCAGTTCACCTCCGATATAGGCCTGCACGTCGGATACGTCGGTGAGGTCGCGACCGGTCACCGGCAGCACCACGAAGCCGCGGTGCGGCTGTTGGGCCAGCAGGCCCTCGGCCTTCAGTTCGAACAACGCCTCGCGCACCGGGGTGACACTGACGCCGAGATCCGCCGCGAGTTGGTCCAGCCGCACGTAGGTGCCTGCGGCATAGGCGCCGTCGAAGATGCGCTTACGCACGATGCGCGCGACGTCTTCGGCCAGTTGCGTCCTGGCCAGCGCGTGGGGAAGCTCGGGAACGGACACGGATCAGATCCGATAGTCGGCGAGCAGTCGCTTGCTGATGATGTTCTTCTGGATTTCGCTGGTGCCCTCACCGATCAGCAGAAATGGCGCGTCGCGCATCAGGCGCTCGATCTCGTACTCCTTGGAGTAGCCATAGCCGCCGTGGATCCGGAAGCTCTGCTGGGTGACCTCCGAGCAGAACTCGCTGGCAAGGTATTTCGCCATTCCCGCCGCGACGTCGTTGCGTTCGCCCGAATCCTTCAGCCTCGCGGCGTTGACCATCATCAAATGCGCCGCCTCGACCTTGGTCGCCATCTCGGCCAACTGGAACGCAATGGCCTGGTGTTCTGCGATCGGCTTGCCGAACGTCTGCCGCTGCTGCGCGTACTTCACGGCGAGCTCGAACGCGCGGATTCCGACCCCGCACGCCCTGGCCGACACGTTGACACGACCGACCTCGATACCGTCCATCATCTGGAAGAATCCCTGACCAGGGGCTTCACCGAGGATGTCGCCCGCCTGCGCGACGTACCCGTCGAAGATCAGCTCGGTGGTGTCGATCCCCTTGTAGCCCAACTTGTCGATCTTCCCGGGAATGGTCAGACCCGGAGCGACTTCGCCGAAGCCCGTTGGCTTTTCGACCAGGAACGCGGTCAGGTTGCGGTGTGGTTTGTCCGCTCCCTCGTCGGTGCGCACCAGCGCCGCCACGAGAGTGGAGCTACCGCCGTTGGTCAGCCACATCTTCTGACCGTCGATCGTGTACGTGCCGTCGTCGTTGCGCTTGCCCCGGGTGCGGATCGCTGCGACGTCGGACCCGAGCTCGGGTTCGGACATCGAGAACGCGCCGCGGGTTTCGCCGGTGGCCATCCGCGGTAGGTAGTGCTGCTTCTGCGCATCGGTGCCGTGCTGACGGATCATGTACGCCACGATGAAGTGGGTGTTGATCACGCCGGAGACACTCATCCAGCCGCGGGCAAGCTCCTCGACGCACAACGCGTAGGTCAGCAGCGACTCACCGAGCCCGCCGTACTCCTCGGGAATCATCAAGCCGAACAGACCCATCTCCCGCATCTGATCCACAATGGCCTGCGGGTAGGTGTCTGCGTGCTCGAGTTCCTGCGCGGCGGGAATGATCTCCTTGTCGACGAATTGCCGTACGTTGGCGACGATCTCAGTCTGGAACTCGGTCAGGCCCAGCGTCTGGGCAAGCTTGGTCATGCGCCCACCCTTTCGAAGACCGCGGCCAGGCCCTGCCCGCCGCCGATGCACATCGTCTCCAACCCGTACCGGGCACCGCGGCGGTTCAACTCGCGTGCGAGTGTCGCCAGCATTCGTCCGCCGGTCGCACCGACGGGGTGGCCCAACGAGATGCCCGAACCGTGCACGTTGGTCCGGTCCTGATCAGCGGCGGTGAATTCCCACGCCCGCATCACCGCGAGCGCCTGTGCAGCGAACGCCTCGTTGAGTTCGATCAGGTCGATATCGCTGAGCGCCAGTCCCGCCTTGGCGAGCGCCGCTTCGGTCGCGGGTACGGGCCCGATGCCCATGATGTTGGGCGCCACTCCCGCCGATCCCCACGACACCAGCCGCACCAGCGGTGACAGTCCGAGCTCGGCGGCCCTCTCGGGCGTGGTCACAATGCACATCGATGCCGCGTCGTTCTGTCCGCTGGCATTGCCCGCTGTGACGGTCGCATCGGGATCATTTTTCAGCAGAACAGGTTTCAGCTTCGCCAGCGACTCCACAGTGGTGTCGGCGCGGGGGTGTTCGTCGGTGTCAATCAGTTCCTCACCCTGGCGGCTCGACACGGTGACGGGGATGATCTCCTCGGCGAGGATCCCGTCCTTCTGCGCGGCGACCGCCCGCTGATGCGACGTCACGGCGAGTTCGTCCTGCTCCTGCCTCGAGATCGAGTACTGCTTGCGCAGGTTCTCGGCGGTCTCGAGCATGCCGCCGGGCACCGGGTAGTGCTTTCCGCCCGCGGTGGTGCGTCCGCGCGCCAGCGCGTCGTGCACCTGAACCCCGGATCGGGCTCCGCCCCAACGCATGTCGGTGGAATAGAAGCTGACATTGCTCATGCTCTCGGCACCGCCCGCGACGACGAGGTCGTTGTCGCCGTTGGCAACCTGCAGGCACGCCTGGATCACCGCCTGCAAACCCGAGCCGCATCGGCGGTCGACCTGCATGCCCGGCACCGTCACCGGCAGACCGGCATCGAGCGCGACCACGCGGCCGATCGCGGGCGCCTCGCTGCTCGGATAGCAGTGCCCGAGGATGACGTCTTGCACTGCGGCGGGATCTATCCCGGTGCGTTCGAGCAACCCGGTGAGCGCCGTGACACCGAGGTCCACCGCGGTCAGCGATTTGAACATGCCGCCGTAGCGGCCGATCGGCGTACGGACTGGTTCGCAGATGACAGCGTCTCGACTCATACGTGCCTCCCACCTGTGACCTCGAGGACGGTGCCGGTCATGTACGAGGACAGATCGCTGGCGAGAAACAGCGCGACCTTGGCCACTTCAGCCGGTTCACCGGCGCGGCCCATCGGTACCTCCGCCAGCTTCTGGTCCCAAATATGTTGGGGCATGGCCTCGGTCATCGCGGACCTGATGAGCCCCGGCTGGATCGCGTTGACCCGCACCCCGAGATGGGCCAGCTCCTTGGCGGCCGCTTTCGTCATACCGACGATGCCCGCCTTGGCCGCCGAGTAGTTGGTCTGGCCGATCAAACCGACCTTGCCCGAGATCGACGACATGTTGACGATCGCGCCGCGGTTGTTCTCGCGCATGATCGCCGCCGCCGCCTTGGTGCCGTTCCACGTGCCCTTCAGGTGGACGGCGATCACCTGGTCGAACTGCTCCTCGGTCATTTTGCGGAGCGTCGCATCGCGCGTGATCCCGGCGTTGTTGACCATGATGTCCAGGCCACCGAACCGTTCGGTCGCGGCGGCGACGAGCGCATCCACCTCATCGGCCTTCGTCACATCGCAGCGGACGGCGAGCGCATGTTGTTCTCCCCCGAGTTGTTTCGCCGCCGCCTCGGTGGCGCCGAGGTCCAGATCACCGAGCACGACACGCGCACCCTCGGCGATGAACAGCTCCGCGATCGCGTACCCGAGGCCCTGCGCGCCTCCGGTGACGACCGCGGTCTGACCGGTCAGCAACGACACCTGATCACCCCTCTTGGCTGGTGGAGCCCCGCAGGGGCCCCCTCAGACCGACATCATATTTCATATATGATTTCGGCGGCCGCCGGGGCCACTCGCCGAAGAGGAGACTGCCGATGACGACGTCCGAAGTCAGCGACGAGGACTTTCAGGAGATCCTGGCGCAGACACGCACCTTCGTCCGCACTGCCGTCGTCCCACGCGAGCAGGAGATCCTGACCGACGACCGCGTGCCCGACGATTTGCGCGAGCACGCCAAGAAGATGGGATTGTTCGGCTATGCGATTCCGCAGGAGTGGGGCGGGCTCGGCCTGAACCTCGCGCAGGACGTCGAGTTGGCGATGGAGCTGGGCTACACCTCGCTGGCGCTGCGGTCGATGTTCGGCACCAACAACGGTATCGCCGGGCAGGTTCTCGTCGGGTTCGGCACCGATGAACAGAAGGCGTGCTGGCTCGAGCCGATGGCCACCGGCGACGTCGTCGCCTCCTTCGCGCTGACCGAGCCGGGCGCCGGGTCGAATCCGTCCGGCCTGCGGACGAAGGCGGTCCGCGATGGCTCAGGAGACGACTGGATCATCAACGGCCAGAAGCGTTTCATCACCAACGCACCGACCGCGAACCTGTTCATCGTGTTTGCGCGCACCCGCCCGGCCGACGACGACGGCGCGGGCATCGCGGTGTTCCTCGTGCCCGCCGACGCGCCTGGCGTGGTCGTCGGCACCAAAGACGCCAAAATGGGCCAGGAAGGCGCATGGACGTCGGACGTCAGCTTCGACGACGTTCGCGTGTCCGCCTCCGCGCTCATCGGCGGCAGTGAGGACATCGGATACCGGGCCGCCATGATCTCGTTGGCCCGTGGCCGCGTCCACATCGCCGCGCTGGCCGTGGGCACCGCGCAGCGCGCCCTCGACGAGTCCGTCGCCTACGCGGCGACGGCCACCCAGGGCGGCACACCGATCGGCAACTTCCAGCTCGTGCAGGCAATGATCGCCGATCAACAAACCGGCGTGCTGGCCGGCCGAGCCTTGGTGCGGGAGACCGCACGGGCGTGGGTCAGCGGAGAAGATCGTCGGATCGCGCCGTCCGCGGCGAAGCTGTTCTGCACCGAAATGGTCGGCCAGGTAGCCGATCTCGCGGTCCAGATCCACGGCGGAAGCGGCTACATGCGCGAAGTGCCCGTCGAACGCATCTACCGCGACGTCCGCCTGCTGCGGCTCTACGAGGGCACCAGCGAGATCCAGCGGCTCATCATCGGGGCGAACCTCGTCAAAGCGGCACAAGGGGACGGCAAATGAGCGGAAGACTCACCGGCAGGGTGGCATTCATCACCGGAGCAGCGCGGGGCCAGGGCCGCGCACATGCGGTCCGGATGGCCAGGGAAGGCGCCGACGTCATCGCCGTCGACATCGCCGGGCCGCTGCCCGCATGTGCGCCCTACCCGTCGGCGACACCGGAGGACCTCAAGGAAACGGTGCGGCTGGCCGAGGCCGCCGGGGGCCGCGTTCTATCGGCCGCGGTCGACACTCGCGACCATGACGGGCTGCGCAAGGTCGTCGACGACGGTGTCGCCGAGTTCGGCAGGCTCGACATCATCGTCGCCAACGCCGGCATCACCGCGCCGCACGCCTGGAACGCCATCACCCCCGAGGAGTGGCGAGACGTCATCGACATCAACCTCACCGGCACCTGGAACACCGTGATGGCCGGCGCGCAGCACATCGTCGACGGTGGCCGCGGCGGGTCGATCATCCTGATCAGCTCTGCTGCCGGAGTCAAGTTCCAGCCGTTCATGATTCACTACACCGCGAGCAAGCACGCTGTCACCGGGATGGCCCGGGCATTTGCCGCCGAACTCGGCACGCATTCGATCCGCGTCAACAGCGTGCACCCGGGCCCCGTCGTCACGGAGATGGGTTCCCCTGAGATGGTCGAGGCGATCGCCAAGGCGGCGGAAGTCGTCGGCAACCACGCGCTGTTGAACGTGCTGACGCCGTTCCTGCCAACCTGGGTGGCTCAGCCCGAAGACATTGCCGACGCCGTCTGCTGGTTGGCCAGCGACGAGTCGAAAATGATTACAGCCCAGGCGATATCGGTCGACCAGGGTTCGACGCAGTTCTGACGCGTGGCGATCTGGGGCCGACGCGAAGCCCAGGGACTACGCCAGGAATCGGACGATCGATTCCGCCACAGCGGCAGGCTTGTCCGAGCCCTCGATCTCCACGGTCGTCGTCATCGTCGCCTGCGCACCCCCGTCGAGCTGATCGACCTTCGTGAGCTCTGCGCGCGCCCGGATCTTGGCGCCCACCTTGACCGGCGTGATGAAGCGAACCTTGTTGTAGCCGTAGTTGATTGCCATCGTGATGTTCTCGACCGTGTACAGCTGGTGGGAAAAGTGCGGAATCAGTGACAGCGTCAGCAATCCATGAGCGATCGTTCCGCCGAACGGGCCGTTGGCCGCGCGTTCGGGGTTGATATGGATCCACTGATGATCATCGGTGGCGTCCGCGAATGTGTTGACGCGGTCCTGCGTGACCTCGAGCCACTCCGTCGGACCGAGCTGGCTGCCTTGCGCCGCGATCAACTCATCGAGCCCACTGAAGGTTTTCACTGCCGCTCCTTTTGAAAAACCACTGTCTGGTTGCCGTATCGGATGATCCGGTCCTCACAGTGCCACAACACCGGCGGCGACAAGACGAGGCGTTCCACATTCGATCCGACCTCGTCGAGAAATTGCCATGGGCGACGGGAAGAGCTGTCAGGCCGATTCTTCGGATTCCCAGGCGCCACCGGAGGGGCGATCCAGGACGGCCAGCGCGGGCGAAAGGACCTCTTTTACCCGATTTCCGCCTTCACGACGGGCTTGACGCATCGCCGTGGTGGCGATAGCGAGGAGTTCGTCGAGGACGTCGTACGGAGGGTGCCCCGCCAGCGGGCTCAGCGGAGTGCTCACCACGCCGATGCTGGCGGTCAGTCGGCTGGGCGACGTTGCGATCGTCGCCCGCACCCGCTCCACGAAGGGGGATGGATCATCGCTGGTGAGGATGTCGGCGATGAAGAACTCCGCATCGGCTACGTGGGCGAGCACGGCGACGCGGCGGACCGTTTCGCGCAACTGCTGGCCGATGGCCACTCGCGCCCGGTTGGCCGCCACGACGCCGGCCATGTCCTGTAGGAGCGAGAAGCTGTCGAGATTCACCACGGCCACCGCGAGGTACCGGTCATCGCCGCGGGCTCGCGAACTCATGAGTGTTGCGACCTTCTCGGCGAAGGCATCCCGGGTCAGCAGGCTGGTCAGTGGTTCGACGTCGTCGAACATCGACTCACTGTTGATAAACCGCAGCAGCGTCCGACACGCGAACACCACGAAGGCATTCACCAGTGCGACAAGAAGGGCGCCGCAGACCGCCAACGCAGGATAGGTCTCGGCTATCCGCGCCGCCAGAATCACGATTGTCGCGCCGCCGACCAACCACAGGAACATCAGCAACCGCATCGAATGGAAGAGTGCGGTGAATCCGCCCACGATTGCGAACGCTGTCGATCCCAAAAGTCCGACAACAGGATCGCCTTGAATCAGCGTGGCGATCGCAGTGTAAAGGGATCCGACGACGACACACACTTCCGATGTGATCCGAGCGGGCCAACGACTCCGCAGCCAGGATGCGGCCATAGCGAAAGCGGCCACCCCGCCGACCACCGCCACCCATCGGTCCCACGTGCCGGGCGCGCCGGGAGAACCAAAGGCCAACGCCAACGGAATGACCCCGCAGAAAGCTATGAACGCCGCGATTGCCCGACACGTCGTCGTTTGCGCTCCGCGCGCCGCGAGAAACGCTGTCAGCCAATAGTAATGATCGCGGCTGCGTTCTTTGCGCCCGCCAGCGGTCATCGCCGGTCACCCCTCATGGATGGCACGCGGACCTCGGCATTGACCAATGTTAACGCCTGGCAAATGGTCGCGGGAGTAGTAGCTGACGAAGTTAACGGGCATGTCACCTTCATCCTGACTTGGCACAAAGTCATCTCGTTGCTTGATTGTTCGAGCACCGTGAAAGTGCCAGTCCACCGACCGAGAGGTGGCACGATCAGCCGCTTGCCAGAAGGGCGCTCAGATATGCATTGGGTCATTTGTTGATCAATCGTCCGCTCCGCAAGATGATCCCCGTCAGAATCGCGCCGACGAGGAACAGCACGCTCGCTATGTGAAAGGCCACGGTGTACCCGTGGATGGCGCCGGTTGTCGCGACAGCGGGGGTGGGCGGTTGGTGGTGGTGGATGTAGCGATCCAGCACCGTGGTGAAGATCGTCGACAGGGCGGCGGTACCGACCGTTCCGCCGATTTGCTGACTGGTGTTGACCATCGCCGAGGCGACGCCGGCGTCCTCGGCGGCGACACCGCTCGTCGCGGTAGCCACCGCCGGTGAGAACGCCATCCCCATGCCGAGACCGAGCAGGATGATCGGGCCGAGGATGTCGCGGGTGTACGTCGCATCGACCGCGAGCCGGCCGAGCCAGGCCATGCCTGCCGCTGCCACGACCATGCCCGTCGGGATGATCGGACGCGGCCCGACGCGGCGCATCAACACCGTATTCGCCAATGCGGCGGCGAGCCCGATGCCGGCGGCCATCGGCAGGAAGGCGACACCGGTGGCGAGTGGGCTGTACATCAAGTCGCGCTGCATGAAATAGGTGAGGAACAGGAACGCCGCGAACATCGCGCAAAACGTGAGCGCAATCGTCAGGTAGGCCCCACCCCGGTTGCGATCCGCGACGATCTGAAGAGGTAGCAGCGGCGCTTGCACCCGCGTTTCGATGACGACGAAGGCCACGATCAGCACCGCCGACGAGGTGAGCAGGACGACGGTGAGCGGTGCGGTCCAGCCGTCCGACTCAGCCGTCGACAACCCGTACACCAGACAGAAGAGCCCGCCGCTCGCGGACACCGCGCCCGGCCAGTCGAGCCCGGCCCGGCGCGACCGCGGGGCGGCTCGCACGATGAAGAACGCGCCGACCGCGGCAGGCAACGCCAACGCCAGATTGATGTACAGGCACCACCGCCAGGACAGCCACTCCGTCACGGCGCCGCCGAGAAGCAGTCCGACGACAGCGCCGCTGGCCGCGATCGCGGAGAAGACGGCGAACGCCCTTGCGCGGTCTTCGGGTTCGGTGAACGTGATGTTGAGGGTGGACAGTGCCGCCGGGGCAAGGATGGCAGCGAAGACTCCCTGGCCCGCGCGCGCTGCAATCAGCATCGCGAACCCGCCGGCGGCGCCGCCGACAGCAGACGCCGCCGCGAATCCGAGCAGTCCGATGATCAGCGTGCGGCGAACGCCCACCCGGTCGGACAACCGGCCCCCGAGCAACAGCAGACTGCCGAAGGCCAGCGAGTAAGCCGTGATCACCCACTGCCGGCTCGCGACGTCGAATCCGAGTTCGTCTTGAGCCGACGGCAGAGCGATGTTCACGATGGTGATGTCGAGGACGACCATCAGCTGCGCCACCCCGATGACGCCCAACACCGACCACCGCCGAGTCGGAGCCGACGCGGCCGCCTGATCAGCCGCGCCCCGAGGCGGGCGCCACTCATCGCGACGGCCGGAAACTCGATGACTCATGTTCTCCCTGTCGGCCGGCGGCGCAGGTACCCAGACATCAACACCCATCGGGCGACTGAACTCGCCTGCCCCGGATCGCCCGTACACCGAAGCCGGGCAGGCCGCAGCCTACGGGCAATCAGGGGGTCCACAATGTTGATTCGGAAACTAATCAGGCGGCCGGTGCGAGTACCACCGCCGAGTTGTGTCCGCCCATGCCCAGCGACGTTTTCAGTGTCAGCGCACCGGGTTTCAGAGGGGTGGGCCCATCCAGCAGTCGCGGGTGACCGGGAGCCACGGTCGGCGGCGCAGGAACGGTTCCGTGCTCATAGCCGAGTGCGGCCGCGGCGAGCTCGACGGCCGCCGCAGCGCCCTGGCAGTGCCCGACCATCTGCTTGATCGAGTAGATGCCCGGCGTGCCGTGCAGCACCTCATCGACGATTCCGGCCTCTGCGGTGTCGCATTGCTGGGTGCCGGGTCCGTGAGCGTTCAGATAGGAGATCTCGTCGGTCGACGTGTTCGCCGCACTCAACGCGTTGCGGACACACTGGTCGATGTACGTCCGAGCAGGGTCGACCGACGTCAGGTGGTGAGCGTCGTGGGACATGTCGCCACCGAGCATTTGTGCATAGGGTCGGTCGGCGCCTCTGGACAGGACGAACGAAATCGCGGCTTCGCCCGCCGGAAAACCTCGGCTGCCCTCCTGGAACGGGCGGCACGCTTCGAGCGGTTCGACGTCAACGACGCCGACGCCGAGGCGTACGAAATGTTCCACGTTCTCCGGCGTCAGCGACAGGTCCGTGGATACGAACACCACATCGTCGACGAAGCCGCTGTCCAGCCACATCTTCGCGGTGATCAACCCGGCGTTGCCCGACGAGCACATCGCCGAGACGTTCATCGCGGGCCCGTGGAAGTCGTATTCCTGCATCAACATCGACACCGGCGTGGACGGCATCAGGGTGAGGTAGTCGCGAATTCTGCGATGGGCCGCGTCCTTGAGGTAGAAATCGCGCCACCCCTCGACCTCGGAGATCACGACGGCGTGCAGCAGCCCAACCCTGCGCCCGGGCACCCAGCCCCGCTCGAATGCGTCGGTCACGGCTTCGCGAGCGGCCCCTCGCATGGCCCGGGAAAACCTGCTGAGCCCGTCGAGCGGATCACCCTCGTCGGCGATCTGCGCCACCCAGGCGTCCTCATCGCCACTCGAGCCGAACCCACCGACCAATTTCGCGGCAGGCTTGCCGCTGAGCAGGCCGGTCCACAGCGGCTCCGCGCCCCAGCCATAGCCCGTTACTGCACCGATCCCGGTGATGTTCATCGGTCCTACCATGATTTATCGCCCTTCTGTTTGGCCATTGCTGAGAAAGTTCCCCTTACAATTAACGCCTATTCCGCCGGAGTTGACCAGGCAAAATGTCACGCATGGGACAGTGGGAGCAGTGACGACGCACACGGTTGAGCTGCGCGAACCACCAGCTAACTTCGGATCGAGGAGCCGTCGATGACGGCCGGTGACGACGACGCGGGCACAACCGACGCGTCGTCTCTACCGCTCGATCCGGTCGAAGAGCGCTTCCGACGGCTGTTGGAACACAGCCCCGACCCCATGTGCGTCCACGCCGAAGGGCGTGTGGTCTACGTGAATCCCGCCGGCCTCAGGGGGATCGCCGCCAAGAGCGCTGATGACCTCGTGGGGCGCATGATCACGGATTTCGTCCATCCCGACTCCATCGCACCGATGCTCGGCCGCATTGCCTCACTGCACCGGGAGGGTGACAGCACGCCCGCCGCGGAAGCGGTGATGCTGCGCCTGGACGGCAGCCCGGTGGACGCCGAGGTGGTGTCGGTGCTGACGAGCTGGGACGGCAAACCTGCCTACCAAGTGATCTTCCGCGACCTGACGATCGAGAAGGCCGCCGAGGCCACCCTGCGATATCAGGCCGCACTCGTAACTCACGCCACGGACGCAATCATCGCGACGACGTTAGCTGGGGCGATCACCACCTGGAATCCGGCGGCCGAAGCCATTTACGGCAGGTCAGCGGCGGACGCCCTGGACCTCCCGATCAACGAGGCGGTCGGCGCCGCCGTCGATCCGGCCGCAATCGTCGCCGACGGCGGCGTCCAGCACTCGATTCACTACTCTGCGGACGGCACGGCGCTCATCGTTCGGGTCGCAGCCGCGGCGATGGACGACGGTTACGTCCTCGTCTGCTCTGACCAGACGGCCCTGCGACGAGCCGAGCGCAGATTTCAGACCGTCGTGGACTCACTCGTCGAAGGCGTGGTGGTGCTCGACGCGGACGGCCAGCCGGAGTGGATCAACCCCGCCGCGCGCCGCATCCTCGGCTTGCCGTTCAGCGGCAAGTTGCCCCACTACGCAGACCTCTCGGAGGCATTCCCGCTGTATGACGCCGAAGGCCACGAGCTCGAGGATTGGCATCCGTTCTTCGTGAGGTCACTGACCACCGGTGTCGTGCCTCGGCACGTAGTCGTCGGCTTCGACCGGCCGGACGGCGCGCGTCGCTGGCTTTCCGTCAGCTCCCGCCTGCTCGACCCGGCCGAGACCGGCCAGCAGGCGCTGCTCGCGTCGTTCACAGATGTCACCGACCAGCGCGATGCGCAACTTCAGCTCAAACACCAAGCTCATCACGACTCCCTCACCGGGCTCCCGAACCGCGCATATGCCGAGGCGCAGGCGACCCAGGCGCTGCAGGCCGACCCACCCACGCTGGCGGCGGTGATGTTCATCGATCTCGACAACATCAAAACCGTCAACGATGCGTTCGGCCATTACGCGGGCGACGCCGTGATCAAGACTGCGGCGCAGCGGTTGCGAGCCACCCTGCGCTCCGAGGACTTGATCGCCCGCCACGGTGGAGACGAGTTCGTCGCACTGCTTTTCGGCAACCCCGACTACTCAGCGCTGGAACGCCTTGCCGAGCGACTGCATGCCGCCCTTGCCGCACCGTTGGATGTCGCCGGCATCGCGTGCAGCCTCACCGCGAGTATCGGCGTGACCCAGGTGGCTCCTGAGGATTCGCGTGACGCGGCAGAGATTCTGCGCGACGCCGACGCCGCGATGTACAAGGCCAAGGTCTACCGCGCCACCACGCACTTCATGTCGCCCTGAAGCGCACCACCACTTGCATCCCACTTAACTAACTAGGTTTACTCTGTCTCACGGGCGAACGTGGGTTACCCGCACGCCCCGAGGTGATAGGCGTGCGGGTAACCCACGTTCGCGCAACGATCTGCAGACAGGGGATCAACCATGGACCTCACGTGGTCGTCGGCCGATGTGGCTTTTCGCGACGAAGTACGCGAATTTCTCGACGACAAGCTGACACCGGAACTGCGCCGCGCCGGTCGCCTGATGACGAGCGTCTACGCCGATCACGAAGCGAGCATGGAGTGGCAGAGCATTCTCCACGAACGTGGTTGGGCGGCACCCGCGTGGCCCGTCGAGCATGGCGGGTGCGACTGGACCCTGACCCAGCACTACATCTTCAGCAGAGAATCCCAGCTGGCCGGAGCGCCGTCGCTGTCTCCGATGGGCATCCGCATGGTCGCGCACGCGCTGGTCAAGTTCGGCACGGAGAAGCAGAAGGACTTCTTTTTGCCCCGCATCCTGACCGGCGAGGTGTTCTTCTGCCAGGGCTATTCCGAACCCGAAGCCGGCTCCGATCTGGCGGCGCTGTCGATGGCCGCCGTCATGGATGAATCGGCCGGCGACCTCATATGCACGGGAAGCAAGATCTGGACGACCCACGCCCGCGAGGCGAACTGGATGTTCGCGTTGGTGCGGACCTCGAAGGCCCAGAAGAAACAGCAGGGCATCACGTTCGTCCTCATCGACATGACGACGCCGGGCATCCAGATCCGCCCTCTCGTCATGACCTCCGGCGAGGAGGTGCAGAACCAGGTCTTCTTCGACGAGGTTCGGGTGCCCAAGGCCAATGTGCTCGGCAAGATCGACGACGGCTGGACCGTCGCGAAGTACCTGCTGGAGTTCGAGCGCGGTGGCGGAGCGTCATCGCCGGCGCTGCAGGTGATGGCCGACGAGATCGCCTCCGTCGCCGCCGATCAGCCCGGTCCCGCCGGCGGGCACCTGTTGGACGACCCCGCCTTCGCGCGGAAGCTCGCCGACGCCCGAATCCGTACCGAAGTTCTGGAGATTCTCGAGTACCGGGTGCTCGCCGCGGTCGCCGAGGGCAGGAATCCGGGCGTGGCGTCGTCGATGCTCAAGGTGATCGCCACCGAGTTGAGTCAGGCGCTGACCGAGCTCGCGATGGAAGCGGCCGGCCCACGCGGACGGGTGTACCAACCACACGCGACCTGTCCCGGCGGCCCGGTGACCGAATACGAGGCCCCCGCCGACGATTACATCAGCGGCGACGAGTGGCAGGCGGTCGCGCCGCTGCGCTATCTCAACGATCGCGCCGGCTCGATCTACGCGGGCAGCAACGAGATTCAGCGCAACATCCTGGCCAAAGCGGCTCTCGGACTTTGATAGGCGGCATCACATGGACTTCAACCTGAGCAAGGAACAGGAACTGCTGCGCGACGGTCTCGGCAAGTTCCTGGCGACGCGATACGACCTCGAGAAGAGCCGCGCCGCGGCGAAGACGGGCCCCGGCTGGCAGCCCGACATCTGGAGTGGCTTCGCCAATGAACTCGGCATCCTAGGCGCCGCACTGCCCGAGGATGTCGGCGGCATCGGCGGCGGCCCGGTCGAGATCATGGTGATCGCTGAGGCGCTCGGGCACGCGCTGGTGGTGGAGCCCTATGTGGACACCGTAGTGGTCGCGGGCGGATTGCTGCAGCGCGCGGGCGGTCCCGTCGCGACGTCGCTGCTCGAGAAGATCGTGGAAGGCAATGCGGTCGTCGCGCTGGCAGCGGCCGAAGCATCGTCGGGCGAGAACTGGCAGGACGTGTCCACGATCGCAGAGCGCGACGGCGACGGGTGGGTTCTTCGAGGGTCGAAGATCGTCGCGATGAGCGCGCCGTTGGCGACCCACCTGCTCGTGACCGCCCGTACCGATGACGGCTTGTCGTTGTTCGTCGTCGATCTGGACGGGGCGACCACCGGTATCGAGACGCACCCGTATCGCACCGTAGACGATCGCCGCGCCGCCGACATCGTCTTCGACGGGCTGGCGCTGCCCGGCGACGCGTTGCTCGGCGAGGAAGGTCAGGCCTGGCCGTCGATCGCCACATCGCGTGACGAAGGCGCCGTGGCGGTCTGCTCAGAAGCGGTCGGCTGCATGCGAAAGGTGTTGGCCGATACCGTCGAATACGCCAAGCAGCGCCATCAGTTCGGACAGCCGATCGGCAGCTTTCAGGCGCTGCAGCATCGGATGGTCGACATGTACATGGAACTCGAGCAGGCCGTCGCTGCCGTCTACCTCGCGGTCCTCAAGCTCGATTCCGAACCCGACGTCCGTGCCCGAGCGGTATCGGCGGCCAAGGCCACAATCGGGCGCGCCGCTCGCTTCATCGGTCAACAGGCGGTGCAGCTCCACGGCGGTATGGGTATGACGGAGGAACTGGCGATCGGCCACTACTTCAAGCGGTTGACCGCGGTCCAGTTCGAGTTCGGTTCGACGGACTATCACGTCGGCCGGTATGCGGAGCTGACGCGGGCCTGACCCTGCGAATTCGGCGCGCGCATCAACCCTCACGGTCGGTATGCGCGCCGAATCCGCAACGTAGGGTGGCTGCGTGAGCTCGCGCGGATGGATCCTGTTCCTCGCGATGAGCATCATCTGGGGTATCCCCTACCTGCTGATCAAGATCGCGGTCGATGGCGTGTCGGTACCGGTACTGGTGTTCACCCGCGTCGCCGTCGGCGCCGCGGTCCTGCTTCCGCTGGCCATGTCGCGACGGACGGTGACCATCGTGCGCGACCATTGGAAGGCGCTGCTGGGATTCGCTTTCTTTGAAATCATCGCCGCGTGGTGGCTGCTGTCGGACGCCGAACGTCACCTCACCAGTTCGATGACCGGTCTTCTCATCGCCGCGGCTCCGATCATCGCCGCGGTGCTGGACCGTCTCACCGGCGGCGAGCGACTCGGCGCCAAACGCATCCTCGGCCTCGCCGTCGGCATTGTCGGTGTCGCGGTTCTCGCGGGGCCGCACATCGGCGGGAGCACGTGGCCGATCATCGAGGTGCTATTGGTGGCGACGTGTTACGCGATCGCACCGCTGATCGCCGCGCGCCACCTGGCCGACGTGCCGGCACTGCCGATGACTGCAGTGTGTCTCGGCTTCGCGGCACTGGTGTATGCGGTGCCGGCCGCAGTCACCTGGCCATCTGAAATGCCGTCCACTCAAGTGCTTTTGGCACTCGCCGGGCTCGCCGTGATCTGCACGGCGTTGGCGTTCATGGTGTTCTTCGCCCTGATCCGCGAGGTTGGGGCGGCTCGGGCGCTGGTATTCACCTACATCAATCCGGCAGTGGCCTTGGCGGCCGGGGTGATCGTGCTGAACGAACCGCTCACGCCGTGGAACGTCGCTGCCCTGGTGCTCATCCTCGTCGGTTGCGTGCTCGCCACCCACCGCCGCGCGGCAGCGCCGGCCGGTGCCGCGACCGAGCCGACACAGGCCGCACCGCGCTAACCTCTGCGTGCCTCGTCGACGTACGCCGTGATCGCATCGGTCAACGCACGTAGTTCACGGCTGACGTCGACAGGGTCCGGCACCGCCATGGTGGCCACCATGGTGCCCATCAACGTGGTCCACACGAGATTGCCGACCGCATCTGCGCGCTCGGGCTCGAGTCCCTCGGCGACATAACGACCGAGGCCGGTGAGCGTCGCGAACAGATCCAGCAGATGACGTTGATCGACATCCGCCCGGCTGGCCCTCGTCGCGATCAGAATCTCCAGTGCCGCAATCGATGTCGGACTCAAGAATGCGTCCGCGACGGTGTTGACCAGAAGTTCGGTCCTCGCGCGTCCGATGTGTGAGCCCAGTTTCGGCTCGACCTCTCGCAATTTCGCCAGCAACTCGCTGAAGCCACTGTCGACGACGGCCATCAGCAGACCGTCGCGGTCACCGAAGTGGTACTGAATCACTCCCCACGTGACACCGGCGCGCTCGGTGATGTGTTTGGCACTCGCAGCGCCGAATCCCTCCTCGAGGACGCAGTGCACGGTCTCGTCGATGACCATCGCCCGCGTGCGGTCCGCGCGAACCTGCTTGCCGTTGGCGGGACGACGCGGCGTGACGTTGGAGGTCATGGTTGTCCAGATGTTACGGCGGCCGAATCGAAGGCCGGCGAGACAAAGCGCTGCACCATCTGGCGTTCGACCACGGCGTCGTCCACGGGCCAGTACATCAGCGCCAGCACGATGCGGACGATCCACTGCGCGGCTTGCGGATCGTCCTCGGTCAGGCCGTTGATGTCACGGGCGAACCGCGCGACCACGGGAGAGTCAGTGAACAACCTGATCTCCTGAGCCTTCACCGAGGACATCATCAGGCGTCCGAGTGGATCCGACCGAATCTCTTTCAGGGCCACCGAGATCGCCGTGACGATTCGGTCGGAGCCGGTGAGGTGGTCGACGGACTCGCGGACCGTGGTGATGATCCGGTGTGCGACGCGGATGAGTACGGCCTCACGAATCTCGGCCTTGCCGCCCGCGTGGCGATAGATCGTCGCGCGGGAGCAGTGAACCCGCGCGGCCAAAGCGTCGATGTCGAGCGCCTCCATGCCGTGATGCGCGATCAACTCGGTGGCGGCGTCGTAGATGCGCTCGGCAGCCAAGGTTCCGCGATCACCGCCGACCAGCCAGTCGCTGCGAGTCATAAGCCCGATGATCTCACCCTGAGACGAAGAGGAGAATATTTCTCACGATTTGCACTGGTCGGCGCCTAGATGTGAGACAGCCTCCGCAATACGGTCCGAACTGCACGTTTCGACTTCGCTTGGGCCCGTTGACGCTGACCACGTCCCCGTACAGCCTTGAGGAATGACGGTGCAAGACCTGGGGCTCGCGTTGTTCGATGACGAGTTCATCCAGGATCCCTATCCGCTGTACGCCCGTATGCATGCCGACGGCCCGGTGCATCAGATCGGCGCATCCGGGTTTCACGCGGTGTGCACCTGGGATGCGGTCAGCGAAGCCATCGGCCGACCCGAGGACTTCTCGTCGAACCTCACCGCAACCATGACGTACCAGAACGGCGAGGTCGGCATGTTCCCCATGGGCGAACTCGGGGGCGACATCCAAGCGTTGGCCACGGCGGACGACCCCTCTCATGCCGCGCACCGGAAGCTGTTGTTGCCGCAGTTGGCGGGGAGGCGAATCAGGGCACTGGAAGCATTCGTCGCCGAAACCGAAGATCACCTGTGGCACGAGGGCGTGCAGAGCGGCGGCATCGAATGGATGTCTGCGATGGCGAACAGGCTGCCGATGATGATCGTGACGCGCCTCATCGGCGTGCCGGATCTCGACACCGAACAGCTGATGCGGTTAGGGTACGCGAGCACGAAAGTGGTTGAGGGGCTTGTCGACCAGGAGGAGCTCGCCGCGGCGGGTGTCGCCGTGATGGAACTCGCCGGCTATATCAACGAACACTTTCAGCGGGCGGCGAACGACCCACGGGACAACCTGCTCGGTGATCTCGCAACCGCTCGCGCGACAGGCGAATTGAGCGACCTCACAGCGCTGAACATCATGGCCACCCTCTTCAGCGCCGGCGGCGAATCAACCGCGTCGTTGATCGGCTCTGCTGCCTACGTGCTCGCCACCCGGCCCGACATCCAGGAGCAGGTGCGCGACAATCCCGACCTGATGGCCGCATTCCTCGAGGAAGTGCTGCGCTACGAGCCCCCATTCAGGGGTCACTACCGCCACGTGGTCAACGACACGACGCTGGCCGGCGTCGACCTGGCCGCGGGGTCACGCCTCGTGTTGTTATGGGGCGCAGCCAACAGGGACCCGGCACATTTCGACGATCCCAACACCTTTCGGCTCGACCGCCCGGGGGGCAAGGGCCACATCGCGTTCGGGAAGGGCGCCCACTTCTGCGTCGGGGCCGCGCTCGCCCGACTCGAAGCCAGAATCGTCATCGGTCAGCTTCTCGAACGCACCTCGCACATCGTGGCCGCCGATACGGGCCGGTGGTTACCGAGCCTTCTGGTGCGTCGTCTGGACAGGCTGAAACTCAGCGTGGCTTGAGACGGTTACAACTTGAAGCGGCCCGCGAACCCGCGCAACGGGAGATCGGCGCTCGTCACCAGCCCAGGCGGCGCATCGACCACGGACGTGATCGCACTCAAGGCGGGCATTCCGGTCACCGTCATACCGATCGACGCGAAGTTCGCCGGATCGGACAGGTCCACTCCGGGCTTCGGGAAGATCATGTGCTTGTTGTACACACACGGATCGCCCTTGATCTGTGTGATGTAGCAGCCCTTGATATCCCAGCTCGGGTCCGTGTGCGGAGTCATCTGCCACTCCAGATGCGTCTCGACTCTGGGCACGCCGTCGACCATGCCCTGATACTTGATGTAGTTGCCGCCGAGCGAACCCTTCGGCAGCACGTACCAGCCCAGATCGACATCCTTGGTGCACGCCCCGAGCTCGAAGCTGAACTCGACCCCGTCAAGTGTCAGACCGAAGCAGTCGGCCATCATCAGGACACTGTCCGCGAATACGCGGGTGTACCTCTCCAACTTGCCCGGAATGCTCGGATCGTCCACGGGCAGGCCGTAGCCGACCTCGATCCAGGTGTCCTTCGAGTGGTGACACGACACGTCGACCGACTCGATCGTCGTGACGTTCTCGATCTCGGCGACGTCGGCCGAGCACACGACTCCCAGGATCTGGTTCAGGCCCGGATTCATCCCGGTGCCGTAGAAGGTAGAACCGCCCTTCTCGCATGCCTCCCGAAGCAGTTGCGAGACAGGCTTACCCGACGGATGCGGATGGTTGGTGTCGCGGTGCCAGCCGGTGATCCAGTCCGCGGTGGTGACGATGTTGATGCCGGCCTCGAGGATCTTGACGTAGAGATCCTCGTCGGGGAAGACGCCGTGGAAGGTCAGGACATCGGGCTTGGCGGCGACGATCTCCTCGATCGACCCCGTCGCCGTCACCCCGTTGGGCGCCAGCCCGGCGAGCTCGCCGGCGTCCTTCCCGACCTTTTCCGGTGAGTAGCAGTGCACACCGATCAGTTCGAGGTCGGGCCGGTCGGCGATCCGCTTGATCATCTCGCTGCCGACGTTGCCCGTCGCGACCTGAAACACGCGGATCGGCTTGCGATTTGCGCTCAATTCTCATGCCCTCTCTTCGCTGCGTAAACTTCGGCGGCGCTGCCACCTATACCGTCGGGATAGAACTGTTTGGCCCAATTGCGAATGGCCGTGAAGCCCTGCTGCTCCGACCCGGCCAGCGCCGGCGGGTCCGAATAGCGTTGGTGCTTCCAGATATCGATGTCCTGGGCGAACTGCCGGATCACTTCCTGTCCGAATTCGCGAGCCTTCATCTCGGCGCGTTCCGGATTTCGTGTCGGTTGCCGACCGATGTACACCATGAACCGGACGTCGGATGTCCGGTCGTCGACAGGTGTAACGGCTGAGATGGTCCTATTGTCGATCATCCCAAAGCTTTTCGTCACCGCGATGCCAAGACCACCGTTGATCGCCTCGACCCTGCTTTCGATGTCTTCGATGCGCTGCTGCTCGTCGCCTTCAAAGGTGATCGTGAAATCGACGTAGGACACCGCGTCGTCGAAATCATGCCGGGTGAAGATCGGCACGATCGGAGTCTCGTGCACGAACTTGAAATGCGCGAAGTCGACACCGTTCTCCAGCACGTACTGCGGATGCATCTCCAGGGCTTCGCGGTACAACCGCTGCTGCGGGTAGTAGCCGTCAGCACTGCTGCCGTCGTTGAAACTCTCGAAAACGTCGGGAGCCTCGAAGAACGGGTCGCGGCGTTCGACGTCGTGCCAGATGTAGACGGCCTCGTTACGCTCCACGGACGGATAGGTGCGGATGCGGCGCCCCCGGTTGGGCCGGTCCTCGTAGGGGATGCACACGTTGCGGCCCTCGTGGTTCCACTGCCAGCCGTGGAACGGGCATTGGATGACCTCGCCCTCGACGTGACCACCGTGACCGAGGTGCGCGCCGAGGTGCTCGCAGTATGCGTCCATCACGGTGAGCTGGCCGGACTCGGCTCGCCACGCGACCATCTCGGTGCCGAAGTACGTCATCCGGTGCACGTCGCCGATCTTGATCTCGTCAGACCACGCAACTTGGAACCAGCCGGTCGGTTTCATCGACAGGGGTGGCTTGGCCATGCGAAAAATCATAAAGCACTCAATGTAAAAAGGCGACAGCGGCTGCCTGCCCGCTCAGCGCGGTTAAATGGTCCGTGCCCAATCGAGTGCAGACCCTTCTCGGCGTTGACTATCCCGTCGTTCAGGCCCCCATGACTTACATCGCGCGCGCGGAATTGGCCGCAGCGGTCTCAGAGGCCGGCGGGTTGGGGATGATCGAGACCTTGACTCCAGAGGGCCGTGCGGACCTCATGAGGGTGCGCACGCTGACGGACCGGCCCGTCGCGGCCAACCTGATGATCCAGGGCTGGAAGGGTGACCCCTCGATCGTCGAAACGCTCACCGCGGCGGGTGTGCGGCACGTGTTCACCTCCGCGGGTGATCCCGCGTTGTTCACGGCGAGACTGCACGACGCCGGCATGACGGTGGTGCACGTCGTCGGATCGCTGCGCGCGGCTCGCAAGGCGGTCGACGCCGGAGTCGACGCCTTGGTCGTCGAGGGTGTCGAGGGCGGCGGCTTCAAATCCGCGCTGGGAGCCTCGACGATGGTGCTGCTCCCCCTGGTCGCGGCCCATGTCGATTTGCCGATCATCGCCGCGGGCGGGATGTGCGACTCGCAGTCCGCCGCGGCGTCGTTGGTCCTGGGCGCGGAAGGCGTTCAGATGGGCACGCGGATGCTGGCGAGCCGGGAATCGTTGGTGCACATGAACTTCAAGGATGCGATCGTGGCCGCCAATGACGCGGGCACAGTATTGCTCGACATTCCGGGCAACCCGACGATGCGTGTCCTCCGCACGGGCCTGGCCGCACGTGTGGCCGAGCATGATCCGAACGCCAAGCTGCTCGGCAAGGTGACCGAACTCTACTTCGGCGGCGATATGGAAGCCAGCGTCGCGAACACCGGTCAGGTGTCTTCGCGCATCGCCGATCTTCTTCCGGTGGCCGACATCGTCCGCCAGACGTGGGTCGAGATCGAAAAGGTGTTTGACGCGGCGCGATCCCGCGTCGGCTAGGCGACGCTCTCGAGGAGGCGCGGTCCGGTTGCCGCCGTCGCGCGGACAGCCGGTGTCGTGCGCGCCGCGTCGCCCCGCGTCGTCCGAGTGTGAAGCGCGATCAGCGAACCCGACCGGACGATTCCCATCGGACCCGGGCCTGCAAACCGTGCGATCCCCGATGTCCGCAACGCCAGACCGGCCTTCGCCTGCCGATAGCCGACGCGGATACCCGCGGCGCACACGATCAGCAGACCACCGAGACCCGGTACGGCGATGGCGGCGAGCGCCGTCAACGACGCAGGCACCAGAACCGAGCTGACCACGTGATCGAGGAACGATGTGGTCGCGGGGGTGACGCCCGACGGGGCCGGGGCCAGGCCGGACAGCGTCAGATCGTTCTTCAGGCCGGCCGCGGGAGCGCTTCCGAGGTTGGCCGCACGAATCGCGGGGCCGAAGAGCGGTGCGCCGACGGTTGCGACCGGGAGTTGGGCCTGCGACACAGGCCCGAGGAGCGGGACGTCAACAGGTGTGCGCACGGTCGTCACGACAGTGCCGCTCGCACCGATCATCGGCGGCTGGACATCGCCAGGATCAACCCCGAGCAACGTGACCAGGTTTCCGGGCACCTTGGCGACCTCGACGATGGCTCCGACCACGCCGCCGGCCATCAGTGAAAGCCCCTCGATGACGTCGAGGAGCGGTGTCTCGGACGTCGGCACTTGTGCGAGCGTGAAAATGCCCTGCCCAAGTCCCCGCGCAAGGGTGACCGCCGCGTTCGTAAAGGGCACAGCGACGGCATTCGAGATCGGATCCAGCTCGCGGTCCGTCAGCCCGACAGCGAAGGTCTTCTCCTTCTCCGCGCCAGAGGTTGCGGGCGCGTACTCATCGTTTTCGGTCATTTTCGCCGACTCGGCGGCGGAGTTCGATCCCGACGATGGGCTGTGCTCAACACCGGACGGTGTCAGCACTTGCGTCAGCCCTTGCACGATTGCGCCCGGGGTGATGCCGACCTCGTCGAGATCCAACACAGCGATGGTGACGGGGTCCGGATCTTCTTCGGTCTTGGTGGATGTGTTCGTCTGTGCTTGGACCGTCGAGGTGGGTCCGTTTCCGTTGGTCACGCTCGTGGTCGTCGTTCCCGTGCCGACGGTGGTGACCTTGTTCTCGACCGCGTCGGTCTCGGTGGGCTGACTGCCGACGGTGCTGGTTGGACCTGTGGAGGTGGCTGTGGTCGTGGCGTCACCTGTGGTGGTACCGGGGTTGCCGGCGGCAGCACCACCCGTGTCAGTCTGATCGGCGAAGGCGATTGCCCCGCCACTGCTGCAGACGAGGAGGCCGATCGAAAGCGCGCAGGCACCCGCTGCATTGCGCAGATGAGTGGTGACGATGATGACCTCCGTTCAGCAAAACCGCATGCTGATTCCGCAGGACATTGTCGCACATAGATGCCTATGTGAACTAGAAATCTGGCGCCGGGAAAGTGGCCCCGTCTCGGCGCATCGCGCCTGCGTATGGGCGCTGTATCAGCGCCCAGCGTCGCGGTCGTCGGGCGTCGCCGTGCAATCCGAAAAGTCGGCCCGTACTGCCCGACCCCACAACCAGCGGTTTTTCCGTTTGACCAGGCAATCGGCAGCCGTCAAGATCACCCGTCGGATCTTCGCCAGACGACGCACGCGAACGCTCGAATGGCAGCGCCGCTTCCGTCGAATATTTCGCAAATCGGCCACCTGCGGTTTCGGCAGGCAGCCGTACATACCCAGAGGTGCGGCCCGCAATTCAAGATCGATAATGATTGGGCAGGCGTCGGCGCCATTCCCCGCTCAAGAATTGCGCCCGGCGAGCAAACTCCCGCACTTGTCAGGCCGTCGCTGGGCCTAGACGATTGTGCGGTGCCGCGAACTTCACGCGTTCTCGTTCTCGGGTCCGGGTTCGCCGGGCTGTGGGCCGCGCTCGGAGCGGCTCGACGACTCGACGAGCTCGGCGCTTCGCGGGAAGCGGCCGAAGTCACGGTCGTCAGTTCGCAACCGTTCCACGACATCCGGGTCCGCAACTACGAGGCCGATCTCAGCGCATGCCGAATCCCGTTGCAGGACTTGCTTGATCCGGTCGGCATCGGCTACCTCACCGCCGAGGTGACCGGAATCGACCCGGCCCGGGCCACCGTGAGTACCGCAGATGGCACGACGTTGAGCTACGACCGTCTGGTGTTCGCGCTTGGCAGCAGAGTAGCCAAGCCCGGCTTGCCCGGCCTGGACGAATTCGGCTACGACGTCGACACCTATGACGGTGCGATGAGGCTGCAGGCTCACATCCGTGGTCTCACCGACCGCGCAGCGGACCCCGCGAGCGCCACCGCGGTTGTCGTCGGCGCCGGACTCACAGGTATCGAGACCGCGTGTGAACTGCCCCGGATGCTCTCGCACGCGCTCGGCCCCGAGGCCACACCCCGGGTGATCCTCATCGATCGCAACCCTCATGTCGGATCGGACATGGGTGAGTCGGCTCGCCCGGTGATCGAGGACGCGTTGGCCGCCAACCATGTCGACACATTGACGCGGGTCGGCGTCACCGCCGTCGACGAGCGGAGTGTCACCTTGTCGTCCGGGGAGGTGCTCCCCGCGGCGACGGTCGTGTGGTGCGCGGGCATGCGGGCCAATCCGTTGACGGCGCAATTCGGGGTGGAATGCGACCGGCTGGGGCGACTTCCGGTCGACGACTACCTGAGGGTCAAGGGTGTCGACGGGGTGTTCGCGGCAGGCGATGTGGCCGCGGCGCGCATGGACGACGAACACATGTCGGTGATGTCGTGTCAGCACGGGCGACCGATGGGACGATACGCAGGTTACAACGTGATCGGCAATCTGCTCGGTGCGCCGATGCTGTCGCTGCGAATCCCTTGGTACGTAACCGTTCTCGACCTCGGTCCGGCCGGCGCGGTATACACCGAGGGCTGGGATCGCAAAGTCGTCAGCACCGGCGCGGAAGCCAAGGCGACCAAGCAGGTGATCAACGGTGAACGCATCTACCCCCCGCTTACCGGCGACCGCGCCGCACTCCTCGCCGCGGCCGCGCCGGCGTTGCAGGGGGCCCCAGCCTACGGCGATTGACGTCCGCTACTTGCCGTTGCGCTCGCGATGCTTGCACCCCGGCCAGCAGCACGGTCTGCGCTGCCCCTCTTCGAGTTCCTCCTGGGTGCGACGAATGCGGCGGTCCCGGGTCTTCTCCTGCTTGGCGTCCTCGACCCAGCAGATGAACTCATTGCGCGCCAACGGCGTGATGTCCTTCCACGCCGCCAGCGCCGTGTCGTTGGTGATCAGCGCCTGGCGCAGATCGGAGGGCAGCTTGTGCACCACCCCGCCGGGCACCCGCTGGCTACTCATGTCGCCACGATATCGAAGATCACGCTGAGACAGCTTGATCGCGCCAGTACAGTTCTGACGAGTCTTGTCAGGCAGCAGTGCCAGCGCGCGTACCGGCGCCGCACCTACAGCCATGAACGAAAGGTGAACACCGTGAAGAAATCTGCTGTGGCCCTTGGGATTTCCATGGCTCTGCTGTCCGGCTGCTCGTACGCCAGCGTAGGAGCCGGCGAGCAGGCCGTCGTCGTCGATGGCTACTGGATGATCCCTACCGACCCGGTGGTGAAGGGATGCATCGAACCAGAAAACTCGCAGAACGAGATCACCAACCACGTCTACCGCTACCCGGCACGCCAGATCTCCTGGGACGCGACGGGCGATCCCGGCTCCGAGCGGGGACCTTATGTCGTGGTGTCCAACGCCAAAGCGCCGGCGGACATGAACGTCCCGGTGGTGGTGACGTTCGATCTGACCTCGGACTGCGAAAAACTCAAGCAGTTCCACCGCGACTTCGGCACCAAATACAACGGCTGGCTCAACGACGACGGCACGGTCAGCGACGGCTGGGTCGAACTGCTGAACTACGTGATTGGACAACCGTTGCAGGACACGCTCAATGGGGTGGCGCAGAAGTACACATGGCAGCAGATATGGAACGACGAGCAAGCGCGAACCGAATTTCGCAATGCACTCCTCAAATCGCTGCCGAACGCCAGTAAAGCCCGCACCAACGGCGTCGACTTCTTCACCAACTTCCAGGTGACTGTGCTCAAGCCGACGCCGGTCAACCCGGAGCTGAAGGCGGCGATCGAACGCGAGCAAGCCGCGATTCAGAACGCGCAGGCCACTCAGGCGCAGGGTGTCGCCGAAGCCAACGCGAAAAAGGCCAAGGCGGAAGCGGATCTGGCCGCCGCCGTGGCAGAGACCAAAGTGGCCGAACAGGAGGCGCTGAAGCGCGCCGCCGAGGTCAAGGGCTACCCGTCGGTCGATGACTACCTGCGGGCCGAGGCCATCAAGCAGGGGCTCAACCCGTACCAGCCGACCTACGTCGTTCCCCAGGCAGGCTGACGCCGCGCGTCGCGCAGTGAAATCGCCTCACGGAGTGCATATCCTCGGCGCATGGTCGACGCATCGGATCGCGGACCGGTGTTCGACGGTCTGAACCTCGGCCGGCCTGCGACCGGCGCCCTGATCGACGCCGGTTACCGCACGGTGGCGGATCTGCCTGCCGATCTCGACGACCTGCTGGCCCTCCATGGCGTCGGACCGAAAGCTGTGCGTCTGCTCCGCCAGGCACGGGCGCGCTGACATGTACGACTCGACCGACTCCATCAACGACCCGGTGGTCATCCACACCGATGGTGGGTGCCGGCCCAATCCGGGCCCCGGCGGCTGGGGGGCGGTGCTGCGCCACCGTCAGCACGTCCGGGAGATGTGTGGCGGTGAGCCCAACGTCACGAGTAACAACCGAATGGAACTGACCGCGCCGATCATGGCGCTGGAGGCACTCACCCGACCCGTGATCGTGCACCTCTACACCGACAGCACCTACGTCCGGAACGGCATCACCAAATGGGTCCTCGGCTGGGAACGGAACGGCTGGATGACCGCGGCGAAGCAGCCGGTGAAGAACGTCGATCTCTGGCAACGGCTGCAGACAGCGTGCGCGCGGCACCGCGTCGAGTGGTTCTGGGTGAAGGGGCATGCCGGTGTCGCCGACAACGAACTGGCCGACCAGCTGGCCGCTCGGGGGATGCACGAGGCGATGACCCGGAGCGTGGTCTGCTAATTTCCTCGCGTGATGTCCTCAGCTGCGCACGCAGTCGCACGGTTGTTCTTGCTGGCGGTTGCCGCCGTTGCCGGCATCGGTCTTCTCGCTGATCCGGTCAGTCAGACCCCGTCGGTGCGGCTGACCAGTGACGCGAACCCATTGGTCGGGGCGCCGTTCTACGTGAACCCGAATTCGGCGGCGATGCGCGCGGCGAACGCGGCCGAACCCCCGGACCCGCAGCTGAGAGCCGTCGCCGACACGCCACAGGCGTACTGGCTCGTCCCGGGCTCGTCGGCATCGACGGTCGCCAAGTACACCGGTGACGCGGCGGCTGCCGGCGCCATCCCGGTGTTCGCGATTTACGGAATCCCCCACCGCGACTGCGGCAGCTTCGCTGCCGGCGGCATGGGGTCGGGCGATGCCTACCGTGGGTGGATCGACGGGATCGCAGCCCAGATCGGCGGGGCGCGGGCGGCGATCGTCCTCGAACCCGATGCGCTCGCGATGGCCGACTGCCTGTCGGACGATCAGCGCCAGGAACGCTACGACTTGATTCGGTATGCGGTCGACTCACTGACACGCAATCCGGCCGCAGCCGTGTACGTCGATGCGGGCCACTTACGTTGGCACAGTCCGGAAGAGATGGCGTCGCGGCTCGGCCAGGCCGGTGTCGAACGGGCCCGGGGCTTCAGCCTGAACGTCGCGAACTTCTTCACCACCGAGGAGGAAATCGGTTACGGCGAAGCCATTTCAGGCCTCACCGGAGGCAAGAATTACGTCATCGACACGTCGCGCAACGGCAACGGAGCCGCGCCGGACTCGCCGCTGCACTGGTGCAACCCCAGCGGCCGCGCACTCGGAGTGCCGCCCACCACCGCGACCGCCGGTCCGCACGCCGACGCCTACCTGTGGATCAAGCGTCCCGGGGAATCCGACGGCAGCTGCGACAAGGGCGATCCGCCTGCGGGCACGTTCGTGAACTCGTACGTCATCGAGCTAGCCAGTAACGCAGGTCGTTAGGTCAGGGTCACGCGCGGGCGTTGCGCCGTCCGGCGGCCTCTTGCCACGCGCGATGAACCGGGCAGTCGTCGAACCAACATGACGGTCCGCGACGTGACTCCGCGCCGGACCCGACGGTGACCACCCGAAAGTACGTCGGGTGCCCGCGGTCGCATTGGTCGCCTGTGTAGTCGTTCCGCCTCGCCACGTCCACCTCCTCAGCACTGCGCCCGCTGTGTCGGGCCGTGCAGTCACACGCAATACCCGGCGCGGGGGCGGACAAACATCCGTCTCGATCACTGCGACGCGGGTGTCGTTTCGGCTGCGGTGTCGGGCGTACTGGAGACGAGTAACCATACGAGAGTGGCCAATCCGGTGAAGATGGCCTGCACCGCGATCAGGAAGGCCACGTACTCGTGCCAGGTGGAGAGCACGTCATCACAACCTTGGCCGTCCCAGGGCAGCGTCGACAGCGCCCCGATGAGGCCGACGGCCAACACCGTCACCGTGGCCGCAGTCGCCGCGCGCGGGCCGGCGTCGGTCAGCGTCCGGCGGAAGTAGTTGAACTCGATTCCGAGGGTCAGGAGGAGCACCGGCAGGACGCCGACGATCTGCTGGAAAAACACCGGACTGATCGCGCCCTCGCACAGCTGAGACAGCACCGCCATCTGTTGCGAGACGTCCATTTCCGCGACGAGTTCTGCGGTCGCGGCATCAAGTGTTCGCACGGTGGCGACGTTGAAGTAGTCGACGTACGCGCTCGCGGCGAGGTAGCAGAGGTAGGTACCCAGCACCAATGGGACGATCGCGCGGACCCGCTGCCAATCCGTGGGCAGGGCCACCCGGCGCGCCGTGCTGAACAGCGTGAGCGGATCGGAGTTCAGCGAGGCCGCCGTCGTCCAGCCCATCGCTACCGCATACAGGGTCGCGGTCACCACGTCGACCTGAATCGAATGCAGCGGGAATAGACGAAACACGTCGACACCCAGCAGCACGACGACACCGGTCCACCACCAGCCCCAAAGCCGCGACCCGTCGCCGTCGCCGCTGGCGATCACGCGCTTCATCAGTCCGACCGAACCCAACACCGCGGCATCGACGGCGATCACCGCGACTCGCCATCCTGTCTGCCCACCGCCGCCGATGACGGGAAACAGCCCCGACACGACCTGCTCGCTGTAGGAGAACGCGAACAACATGAGGAAGACGACCCCGAACACCGCGCGGTCGCGCCGCTGGCGCGTGGCGAGCTCAGACACGATTGGCCTCCGACGGGATGCGTTGATCGGGAGCGCTGACCACGAGTAGCCACAGCAGCGTCGCCAACCCCGTAGCGATGCCCTGAACCGCGACGACAAACGTCAGATACTCGTGCCAGTACCCGAGCACGCCGCCACAGCCACTGCCCGCCCACGGCAGCGTCGACACTGCCAACAGCAGCCCAATCGCCATCACGGCGACCGTCGCCGCCGCGGCTGCGCGCTGGGCGGGCTCGTCGAGAGCGCGCCGGAAGAAGTTGAACTCCACGCCAATGGTGAGCATTAGCAAGGGGATAACGGCGACGACCTGCTGGAAGAACGCGGGACTGACGGCGCCCTCACACAGCGTCGCGAACGCTCCAAGCTGCTCGGCCAATGGCATGGCGGCGACTTCGGCCTCCATCTCCGCGTCCAGGACACGCACCGTGTCCAGGTCGAAGAAGTCGTCGAACGCCGTGGCTGCGACATAGCCGGCGATGGTCCCGAGCACGAGCGGAACCACGGCGCGTACGCGCGCCCAATCCGTCGGCGCCGCGGCACGTCTGCCCGCGCTTAACAATGTGAGCGGATCTCCGTTGAGCGCCACCATCATGAGCAGCCCCATGAGGATCGCCAATCCCACCGAAGACGCCAGGTCGATCCACAGCGGGTGTTCGTCGGGCAGCAGAACCAACAAGACGTCGATACACACGACGGCGGAAAACGCCGTCCACCACCACCGCCACAAACGCGGCGAGTCGCCTTCCGCACGCCCGATGGCACCCTTCAACAGACCCACGAGGCTCAGCACCGCCACATCGAATCCGACCAACCCCACTAGCCAAGACACGACGTCGTCGCGGCCGGCCGCCTCCAGAACGGCGAAGACGTAGTCCTCGCTGTAGGAAAAGCCGAACAGCAACAGAAAGACCACTGCCATCACCGCGCGATCGCGGCGATGCCGCGTCAGGACGTCGAAGTGTTCGGCACCTGGTGCAGCGTCCGGTTCGGCGTCCAACCGCACCACCCACCAATCACCTTCGGGGAGGGCGGAGACGACCTCCGGTCCAACTCACGCTAGTCCCATCAGTGCGCTCTCCCTTGGGTTTAGACGTATTGGCAGACATCGCTGACCAGCGGTGACACGATTACTGATGTGGACGCCAGCCCGGATGGCAGCGGTGGACCAACCGCCACGAAGGTCATCTGCGGTTCCTGTGGCGCGCATTCCATGGGCAAGTTCTGCACCGAGTGCGGAACGCGACTACTGCCCGTTGCCGCGTCCGCCGAGTACAAGCAGGTCACCGTGCTCTTCGCTGATGTGGTGCGTTCGATGGATATCGCGGCCGCGTTGGACATAGAGCGTTTGCGTGAGGTCATGACCGCACTGATGGAACGTTCGGCGGACGTGGCACGCCGGTACGGCGGCGGGACCGTGGAGCACGCCGGCGACGGCTTGATGGTCCTCTTCGGCGCTCCGGTTGCGTTGGAAGACCACGCCTTTCGCGCGTGTCTTGCGGCCCTGGCGATCCAGGAAGAAGCCAACGGACTTGCCGCAGAGGTGCAGCGCCGCGACGGCGTGACATTGCAGGTACGCGTGGGGCTGAACTCGGGCCGGGTGATTGCGGGTGAGATCGGTTCGGGGACATCGCGATACGCCGCGACAGGTGAGACCGTGGGGTTCGCGCACAGGATGGAGTCGGCGGCGCCTGCTGGCGCGGTGATGCTTTCAGAGGCGACCGCGCGTTTGGTGGAACACGCCGTGATGCTGGCCGACCCGGAATGGCTGGACATCAAAGGCTCCGATGCCCCGGTGCGCGGCCGCCGTCTGCTTTCGATAGGCACGCGAGATGGCATCGTCGGCCGCACCGAGGCGGGCCTGGTCGGGCGGCACCCGGAAATGGCTGCGCTCGACGCGATGCTCGAGCGTGCGGGTGGCCGGCAGGGCGGCGTGGTGAATGTGGTTGGACCACCGGGTATCGGCAAGAGCCGGCTGGCCCGAGAGGCGGGGGTGTTGGCGACCGCTCGCGGCGCGGAGGTGGTGTGGGGGTTCTGCGAGTCACACGCTCGCGACGTCCCGTTCCACGCCGTCACCAGGCTGCTACGGGCGAGCAGCGGCGTGGCCGACCTCGACGACCGAGCCGCCCGCGCCAGAGTTCGACAGCAGAGTCCCGATGCTGACCCGCACGATCTTCTCCTGCTCGATGACCTGCTAGGCATCGCCGACCCGAATGTAACTGTCCCCCAGACAGAACCGGATGTGCGGCGACGCCGGTTGACTGCGCTGATCAATGATCGCGCGCTCGCTCGCGGCAAACCGACGCTGTTCATCATCGAAGATGTGCACTGGATTGATGCGGTCAGTGAGGCCATGTTGGTCGACTTTCTGGCCGTGATCCCGCGCACGGCATCGGTGGTGCTGATCACCGCACGCCCCGACTACCAGGGCGCGCTGCTGAGCATATTGGGCGCGCAAACAATCACGCTTGCCCCACTGGGAAATTCGGATATCACCACACTCTTGAACGAGCTGCTGGGGACAGACCCTTCGGTCGGCGGGCTGACGGCGGTCATCGCGGAACGCGCGGCGGGCAATCCGTTCTTCGCCGAGGAGATGGTGCGGGAGCTGGTGCAGCGGGGGACGCTGACCGGTGAAGCGGGTGACTATGTCTGTCGGGCGGATGTCGCCGAGGTAACGGTTCCGGACACCGTGCAGGCGGCGATCGCCGCGCGCATCGACCGGCTGAGCATCCCGGCCAGGCGGACGTTACACGCAGCGGCCGTGATCGGAGTCCGCTTCGAAGCGGAACTGCTTGCCGCGCTTGGGATCGACGCGGTGTTCGACGAACTACTCGGTGCCGAGCTGATCGATCAGGCGCGGCTGAACCCGAGCGTCGAGTACACGTACCGGCATCCCCTCATCCGCGCGGTGGCCTATGAATCACAGCTGAATTCCGATCGCGCTCAGTGGCATCGGCGCCTGGCCGCCGCGATTGGCGAGCGTGCGCCGGAGTCGTTGGAGGAGAACGCAGCGCTGATCGCAGAACATCTGGAATCCGCAGGCGACCTGGCGGCGTCCTATGACTGGCAGATGCGTGCCGGTGCCTGGTCGACCAATCGCGATCTGGTCGCCGCACGGCTGAGTTGGGAGCGAGCGTGCCGCATAGCCGATGCGCTGCCCGACGACAGCGAGCTGCTGTCGATGCGTATCGCGCCGCGCACGATGCTCTGCGCGACCGACTGGCAAGCCCGGGAAGTCCAGGACAGTCGGAGCCGCTTTGCGGAGCTGCAGGATTTGTGCGCCGCCGCAGGGGACAAGATCTCGCTCGCCATCGCGATGACGGGTCTGGCCACCGAGCTGCTCTACGCCGGACGCCTGCGAGAGGCGGCGCAACTGTCATCTGAGCAGATGGCGATGCTCGAGCCGTTGGACGACCCCACCCCCGCGATGGGATTGGCGCCCATCGCCTTCTGCAACTGGCTCGGTGTCTTGCAATTCGGCGAGATCGCGCGGTGGTCGCAGACCATCGTGGACCTGGCGGCCGGCGATCCAGTCAAGGGTGCCGGCTACGGCCTGGGATCGCCGCTGGCGATCGGGTTGGCGTGGCGCGGCGCTGCCCGGTGGTGGCGCGGCCTTCCCGGATGGCGCGACGACCTGCACGACGCCGTCGCGATGGCACAACGCAGCAACCCGGAAACCCACTCCGAGGCGATCGCCTGGACTTACGGTTTCGCGGTGCAGTACGGGGTGCTGCGGGCCGACGATCCCGTGGTGCGCGCCGGTGAGGACGCGGTACAGCGGGCCCTCGGGGCCAGCAACTATCGCGCGTTGGGGTTGGCCGCGTACGCGTTGGCTGTGGGGCTGTTGAACCGGGACGACGCGGCCGACCGTCGCCGCGGACTGGAGTGGATGATGCGGGCCCGTGAATTATGGTCGCGCAAGCATGTCAAATTCCTCCTTCCGGTCACCGATATCTGGGCCGCGCGTGAAACAGCCACGCACGGCGACCATGACACCGCGATACAGGAGATGCGCCAAGCCGTCGACGACATGCGCGAGGGCTACCTGTTCTATCGCGTATGGGGCACCGGTGTTCTCGTGGAGACCCTGCTGGAGCGTGGCGACGACGGCGACCGGGCCGAAGCGCTCGAGTTGGTCGACTGGGTGTCGAACCTGGCGGCCGATGGCGGTTCGGTGATGCTGGACCTCATACTGCTGCGGTTACGCGCGCTGATGGCCCGCTCAGACGGCGACGAACCTGCCTACCGCGAGTTGGTAGGCAGGTATGGCGCGATGGCGGAATCGCTTGGCTTCGACGGACATGTCGCGTGGGCCGAGGAACTGACCCAACGTCGTCAGTGAACTCGCGCGCTGCAATCGAGACCACGCCGGAAGCGTGTCCTGAATCACGGTCACGAACGCGCTGCCGGTGGTGTCTTAACTGGTGAAGGCCGTCGGCGATGATGCCCTGGCCCCCCAACCGGAGGTTCACCCATGGAAGTCAACAACGACCGCGGCATGCCGCCGACAGCGACGGGGATGCGCGTGATCGTGTTGCTGCTGGTATCGATTTGCCTCAGCATCGCACTCGGATTGGCGATGCTGATCGCGGCGCTCACACCTGCATCGGTCGCCGCCCCGTCGCCAATGCAGTCCGCGCCGTGCGGTATTGCCGTCCTCTGGCCCCAGAATCTCACGTCCAGTGCCGTCTGCCCCGTCGCGATCTCGTCATCGACGTGCTGCACGCGCCTGCCCATTGGATAACGGACAACGCACGTCAGTGAATTCGAGCGCTGCCGCCGAGGCCGATTTCGAGCACGCTGCCGGTGACGACGCCCGGATCTGTGACCAGATAGAGCAATCCGTGACTCACGTCCTCCGGTTCAATCCAGGGCTGCGGTATCGGATTCGCCCTCATCATCCGTTGGACCAATTCGTCGGGAACATCGTCCGCGCCGACTGGCTGCACCATCGGCGTGTGCACCGTGGTGGGGCAGATGACATTGACGGTGATGCCCTCCTTGGCGACTTCCAACGCCAATGACTTCGCGAGCCCGATGACTCCCCATTTGGTGGCGTTGTACGGCGCCAGTTCCGGGATGCCCATTCGGCCACCCATCGATGAGGTGACGACGATCCGGCCGAACCGCTGCCGTCGCATCACCGGAATGGCGGCCCGCAGCGTGTGGAACACGCCCGTCAGGTTGGTGTCCACGAGTTGGTGCCAGATCTCGTCGGTCACGTCTTGCAGCGGTCCGGTGCTCACGACGCCGGCGTTCGCCACCACGATGTCGAGACTTCCGAAGCTGCTCACGGTTTCTTCGACGGCGGCGCTCACTGCGGCGGGATCCCGCACGTCCATCACGATCGGAAGACAGGCGGAGCCGAGCTCCCCGACCAGATTGGCCGTGTCACGGAGGTCGTCTCCGGTGCCTAGTGGATAGGTCAAGTTCATCGGCCGGGGCGCATCGGCGACTACGACGGTCGCCCCTTCGGCGGCCAATGCCAACGCGTGCGCGCGCCCCTGCCCACGCGCGCCGCCGGTGATCAGAGCGACACGGCCGTCCAGCACACCCATACCGTCAGCTCACCGTCTCGTTGACCGGGTCGACGAAAACTGGTTTCGCTCCGAACATCCCGGCAATTGCGACGGCGAGAATCTGCACCCGAGCTCTGTCTTCGCTCACACGTCGCAACTTACCCCGACGTCGCGCCGACAACGATTCCGCGCCGCGCGTCCGGCAAACGTCGCTCTAGTGCAGACCTTGCGCTCGAAGGTCAGCGAGCATGGCCGTGATCGTCGCGAGGATCTCAGCATCTGGGCTGTGGAAGCGCCGTCCCAGCCGCTGAACACCAGCGTCTATGCGCTGGAGAAGCGCGCGATAGGCGTCACCGGCGGCCTCGGCGTAGCCGGCGGCGGCCTGCGCCTGAGATTGATCGGAGTACCGCGTGGCTAGCGTGGCCAATTCTTGGGTTAGATCCTTTGCCTGCTCTTGCACCTTCGCCGTCAGGTTGCGCGTGAAGTCGAGATCGGGCACGAACGGCGACTCGACGTCCTCAACCAGTACCACCTCCAGCACATGACAGATCTGGTAGAGCATGTCGATCGTGGTTTCGACAGACCAGATCTGGGCACGAAGCTCCGGCGGCGGAACGGGAATCGTCAACAGTTGGGTCGACACTTCGCCCCGCGCCCATCGCTCCATATTCAGGGCGTGGGCCTCCCAGCGAGCGACTTCCGCGTCGGCGGCTTCACGCGCGGCGGCGATCTCGGCCTCGGCGGCCTCCCGCGCGGCGGCCACGTCGCCACTCGCCTGCCCACGCGCCGCCGCCACCTCAGCGGCAGCGTCAGAGCGCACCTTTTCCAACTCGCGGCGCACCCGCTGCAGGGCTTCCTCGCCCGTCGCCCGCTCGGTTGTCCGCTCGGTGCTCCGTTCGACGGCACGCGCCTCCGCGGCGCGAACCGTCTCTTGGGCCGCCGCCACCTCAGCCGCCGCATCGGCGCGAACCCGTTCGATCTCGGCCTGCAGTTGCTGCATCGCCTGCTCGCCGGCTGCGCGCTCGGTCGTCCGTTCGGCGCTCCGCTCACGGGCACGCGCCTCGGCCGCCCGAACCCCCTCTTCTGCTGCCGCGACCTCAGCTGCGGCACCAGCTCGCACCCGCTCGATCTCGGCCTGCGCCTGCTGCACCGCCTGTTGATCGGCTGCCCGTTCGGCCCTTCTTTCGGCGTCCTTGCGCTCGGCCTCGGCCTCCACCGCGCGGACTCGCTCACCCGCCGCCGTGGCAACGCGTGCTGACTCCTCGGCTTCGGCCCGCGCGAGCGAGGCCGCCGCCTCAGCGTCGAGCCTGCCCTGATGCGCCGCGCGCGCCTGCTCCTCGGCCACCCGGCGCAGATGGTCGGCCTCGACGAGTTGCATCGCCAGCGATCGGCGTGGCACCCGGGGCCCATTGCGTTCGCGATGGTGGGCGAGTTCGCGCTCGCTCATCCCCGCCAACGCGACGGCTTCAGCCCGCGGTTGTAACCCCAACCGCTGCGCGGCGGCGACCGACTCCGCCGCCGCGCGTCGTGTCAACGCAGCCCATCTGTCGACGTCGAGGTCCTCGATGTGTTGGCGAGTCGTCGTCATCGGCGACGCCGCCCTCCGCTGGTCTCCGCCACCGTGGCGGAAGGCGTTTCGGTGGAAGACTTTTCAGCGGCGACGGTCGGTGTCGGCATGCTTGGTTTCCGGTGCGCCGATGCAGGCTTGTTGTCGCGAGTCTCATCGGACGGGCGCGTGGTCGTTGCCCCCGCGATGTCGGAAACCGGACCGGCCTGTTGTGCCAGAACCAACAAGAGCTGCTCCTGGTACACCGCCACAGCCTTGGCGAGCGTCTCATCGCCGAGTCGCTCGGCATCACGAAGCAACCCACTCAACAACTCCAGGGTCACCGCGGGCCCAAGCCCCAGAGTCGCCCCCTCGCTCGCGGCGGGCTCGATACCGGCGGTGTCGACCACCCACTGCCAGCGCTCCCACGCCAGAGCGTTCTCCGCGTCGTGACGAGCCTGTTGCTGACGGCTTTCGTCTCGATCTCGCTGCTGCTCAAACCGCTGACGGGCCCGTCTCGACGCATAGAGCACCGCGCACGCCGCGATGGCCGCTGCCAACACTGCCGCTAGGCCGGCAAAGCCAGGCGAGACCACGAAGTCCCGCGCAGGAAGATCTCCGATAATGCCTACCAGGGGTACATGCTCCACCCAGTCAGTCTCGCACCGTGTGGACATGCGCAGTAACGGAAATTCGAAGCAGTGCTCGTGGCTCGACTGCATATGCGCGCGATGCGCATCGCCACAATTGATCGGTCGGTCCCCCACGAATGTGATCAACTTTGCTGATCGCGTTTATTCGGCGCAGGAAGGGGCATGGCTTGACGGTCAGCGACGACCCAAGCACTGCCGCACATAGCGCACCGCGCAGGCCAAGAACCGGAGCACGAGTTGAACGTCCGAAAATGTCTGTCTCTCGTAGCCGCTTGCCTAGCCGCGGCACTTCTATTCGCACCGAGTGCTTCAGCTGAGCCACGACCCACAATCCCTGGAGCCGATGCCGCTATCGCCAAGGCCGAAAGCATCCTCGGGACAGACCAATTCGGCATCTACGGATGTGAAGCGCTGGTGGCCTACGCATTCGGCGTGCCCCAGGAGCAATACGGTTGGGACGGCGCTGCCGAGACCATGTACCAAACCCTCCTCGAACAAGGGGAGATCCACACCGACAGGGACCCGCCCCGTGGGGCACTCGTCTTCAGCAGAGGATTCGTCGGTGCCCATATCGACATCGCCCGCGGGGACGGGACCTATATATCCGGCGGCGTCCAGGGGCTCTCACCGGGATACGGCGACGGGAGCAACATCCAAATCCTGCCCAGTCCCAGTGTGGGGGACGACAACTACACCTACCGCGGTTGGAGTCTGGGATTTCCGGAGTCCGAGCCGCAATGACGCGACTCATCAAGGAGTGGAGCTAAGGGGATTCGAACCCCTGACCCCCACACTGCCAGTGTGGACTGTGATGTGCTGTCCTGTATCGCTACGTCCACGACGTCCCGATCTGTGCAGCTCAACTGCTGGTGTGCGTACTCATGCGTCCCGTGCGTATTTGCCGGTGATCGAGCGTCTTAGGACACCGCTAGGACACGCCGAACAACGTTCGCGCCGGGGCTGCGCGATGAGGGCTTGGGTAAGCGATGCGGGCTCGAGAAGGCTCGCCGCACAGGTATGCGGAGGACGCCGTCCGACCAGTTAGCGTTCAGAGGCTATGGCGAAGCGAGTGAGTCCAGCGATCCTGTCGCCCCGTCGGGAGGCGCTGACGCTCGCCTTCTGATATCGCCGGGTTTACGTCGTTACCTCAGTTCGTGCCTGTCAGACGATCGTGCACTCGTCGCCCAATTCGATTGGACCAAACACAAACGCAACAACGTCGGCCAGCCCACCCGCGTAATCCACCCGCGCTGGCGCGGGTGGTGTACTAACGTTTGACGTTACTAACGCGAACCGTTAGTATTAGCACGTGATCCGGTCGTTCAGCGACGGCGACACCCAGAAAATCTGGGAGCTGCGCTGCCCGAGGGGGATCAGCCAGGAACTGGCGAAAGCGGCTCGCCGGAAGCTGCAACTCCTCGACGCCGCGGAGAACATCAACGATCTGAGGGTGCCACCAGGCAACCGCTTGGAAAAGCTCACTGCCAAAGGCGGCCGTGAAGGGCAACACAGTATCCGCGTCAATGACCAGTACCGAATCTGCTTCGCATGGAGCAATGGCGGCGCCGACGACGTTGAACTGACCGACTACCACTGACAAAGGAGCAGACAATGGCTGATTTCGCACCTACCCACCCCGGCGAGATTCTTGCCGAGGAGTTCCTGGAGCCGTTAGGGATTACCCCCTACCGTCTGGCCAAGGAGATCGGCGTTCCGCAGACGCGCCTGAGTCAGATTATTAGCGGCCGGCGTGGCATCACTGCGGACACAGGACTGCGGCTGTCGCGGGCACTTGGGCTCAGTGACATGTTCTGGATCAACCTCCAGGCGCGCTATGACGCCGACATGGTTCGTATCGACAAGAACGACGAGCTCGAGCACATCCACCCACTGGCCGCCCGCGCCGGGTGAAATAGACGGCCGAACCAGTTGCCAACTCAATCGGTCCGGACTCCAAGCACCTTCGCGCCGATCGTCATCGCCCGCGCCATCGCGGCCGGGTCGTACCACTTCATGTTGTCGGCGCCATTGAGCGCTCGATCGGCGCGGCGCAGCAGGAATGAAGCGGCATCCTCGCGGCTGATCGCATCACAGATAATGGCGGTCGCGGCGTGCTTGGCGTCGTGCCATGACATTCCCGCAAAGGTGTCCTCAGCGGACAGAACCATCGTGAATTTCTGCAGAACTTCGCGGGGCGGCTCACCGCGGCCGATGACTTCGGGCGGCGTGCGCACACGATCAGCTCGAGCGCGCCGGCTTCGGGGTCAGCGGAGGACTCGGGAACGGTGTAGGTGCTCATCGCAGTGCGTCCATAGCGCCGGCGGCCTCAAGCAGCGCATTCGCGAGCTGGCGGGCATCGGCTGCGGTGAGTTCTTTGCAACCGGTGCCATACAGCGAGACGTGGCGCTCGACCCGTCCATCCAGGTACTGCCATCCGTCAACAATGACGCCCGCGCCGATCCTACGCCCGCTCGGCGAGGAATGATCCCGCTGACCTGGTTTTCTTCATCTGCGACCAGGTAATTTCCGCGTGTCGTTCGGCTCGGTTATGGTGTGCAAACTAGGATAATCGAACACGTGTTCGATATGTTGTGAGATTAGGGTGTGAACGATGGCTGATCGATCTGCAATCGAATGGACCGAGGCGACGTGGAATCCGGTCACCGGCTGCGACCGCGTATCCGCGGGCTGCGACCATTGCTATGCGATGACGCTCGCCAAACGGCTAAAAGCCATGGGTTCAGCCAAGTACCAGAATGACGGTGATCCTCGGACATCTGGCCCCGGCTTCGGTGTGACGACCCACCCGCAGGCCCTCGACGAACCTTATCGGTGGCGCCAATCCCGCGTGGTGTTCGTGAACTCGATGTCGGACCTCTTTCACGCCCGCGTGCCAACCAGCTTCATCCGCGATGTCTTCGACGTGTGCCGCGACACGCCGCGTCACACGTATCAAGTCTTAACTAAACGGAGTTTGCGACTGCGCAGAGTGGCCGAAAAGCTGGACTGGCCAAGCAATCTCTGGATGGGCGTCTCCGTCGAGAATGCCGTCGCGCTGCCTCGCGTAGACCATCTACGCGAAGTTCCAGCCGCAGTGCGGTTCCTATCCTGCGAGCCGCTCATCGGCCCACTCGACGGCATCACGCTCGACGGCATCCACTGGGTGATCGCGGGTGGTGAATCAGGACCCAAATACCGCCCAATGGACATCAATTGGGCACGGGGCATTCGCAACGCCTGTGCGGAGGCAGATGTCGCGTTCTTCTTCAAGCAGTGGGGCGGCCGCACACCGAAGGCGCTTGGCCGAGAACTCGACGGTCAACTCTGGGACGAGATGCCCTTAGCCGCAACGGTCTAAGTCACTGCCCTTCGGAGGATGTGCTGATGTGGCTTGGCCGTCTTGGTTACGTGTTCGATCTCGCCCGCCTTCACTAGCGCGCGAACCGCGGCGGTATATGCGGTCTCTTTGGCCTCTCCATATAGGTCGCCGAACACGTCCGTCACGTGATCGACCACCTTTTTCGGTTGGCCGTCAGCGGTCAGCCGACGCAGGTTGTCGGTGATGTGAGCGATTGCTTGGGAGTGCTCGTGCTGGAGTTGGTCTGCCACGGAGTCGAACAACATGCCTTCTAGCTCGTCGGGGTCCGGGCCGAGGAACTCGATCCACTTCTCGCGGGCCTTAGCGCCGGCAGCGCCGAAGACCCAAAAGCCGTAGGTCGCCTGTGTAAGGAATATCAGGAAGTAGACAGGCTGGTGGTGGACTTGCCGACGGACCGGCGCGACGACAAGTCCGTATGCGGTTCCTTTGGTGAGGCGCCTGGCGTATTCAACGGCCACATCGTGGGCCGCCGACTCCCAGTCCTGCCCACCAGAAGCCAGGTGGGATTGCAACGCCACGTCGCGCCACCACTCGCCTCCGCACACAGCGTCAGCCTTCGCGACTCCGCCGAGGTCGAGCAGGCCCTTTTTGAATTGGCCACCGGCTCGCCGGATCAGATCGGCGTTGAAGTTCAGCAAGACCTCGGTCCGCGGCCAGGAGCCCCGCGTGCGGAGGATGTCCTTGATGGAATCCATCGGTAGCACGGCACCGCAGGGGTCAAGGAAGACGAAAAAACTTGCACCATTTGCTAACTGGAGTGCGTCTCCGATGTGACCCCCGCAGTCGCCCTGGTAGCTGTCGATGTGAATATCTCGGGAGCGGTACTCGTCGGCCACTGCGTCGAGGGACCCGAAGTCCTTAGGGTTCTTCTCGACCAAGAGAAGATCGATCTGGGTGGTTGCCTTGACCTTCTGAGCGGCGAGCATCATGTGCTCGGCGGAACCTGCTTCACCAGTGTCGAAGCGCCCGCGGCCAGCGAATCCATCAAACAGCACAGCACGCTTCGGCTTGAGCGTGCTCGCCGTCATAGTCGCGAACCTGATGACGTATTGCTCAAGAATCGCATGCTTGTATACCGACTGCGGCCGAGGGCTTTCGAGCAGCCCGGCGTCTGTTCCGGTAGGCATGGTCTGTCCGCTACTCGTCGCGGGCGCGCTTCGCGCGGTTTCTCGTACCGGAACACATGTTCGATATTCTACCGCCGGGACCGGACAACCAAGCGGAGTGGAAGGCCGCTGGACGAAGACGTGATAGACAACAAAACGCCCCCGGTCACCACATGCACGGTGATGGCCGGGGCGCCCTGCCGTTGGTCAACGCCTACGCGGGCTCAATCCGTGCGGCTCAAGCCGTCGAGTTCGTCGGCGGCGGCGAGTGCGGCCGATGCGAGCGCCCGCAGCTCGCTCGACTGCACCGGCTGGCGCCGACCCTCGTCGATGATTGCGGCCTGTCGCAAGGGTGCCGTCGGACTGCTGCCGTCCCGCGAGCTGAATACGGATGCCAGCGGCGCGACGCTCCGTCCCTCCGAAGTAGCGCACGGGGTGGCCCTCGTCGAGTGGGTCGACCCACTCGGTGAGTCCTGGCGCGTCGGCGGGGCCGTCGACTGCGGGCGGTTTGGCGTTGGACATCGGCTAGCGAACCTTTCTGTAGCTAGCTGGCTGCCAGACTGCTCAAGTCATATTGAGGTCACGAGTACCGATTTCGTACTCGATACAACTTTTGCCCTGCATAGAACGTGTTGCGCGATAATGGGATTGAACCAGCTGCCGCATTGGCCACGGTGCATCCGCATGAATAACCGCTAATATCCACCAATCTGGGCGGTCCCCCTCGCCTATATCAGTGGGTCGGCAAGCCGCCAATGAAAGGCAAGGCAGTCCGTTTACCATGTCTCCCCGGTCAAGCTAGACGACGAGCGTGACCGCCTCCGTCGGAATGCTATCGGCGACCCTGGGCTAAGCGAGGGGTTATGAATTCGATTCGTGTGCCATTCTCAAACTTGTACTTCTGGTCGAATCCTGTTGCTTACAAGGATCTTCCGGCTCTCATGGATAATCTCTATTATCCATCAAATGCGGCTCGTGCGGTTGGCGGCGAACTCGTGATCGATAAGTTCCGCACCGCGCCGATAACGTCGCCCTCCCGTCTGCCACGTGCGCGTTGATGCCAGCGCGGCGCCGAGCCGACTGCGCCACAACAACGGCGATGGTGGTTCTGCTCGCCCGAATGCGCCCAGCGATTCGCCGCAGCACCAACTCAACACACGCGCGGGCCCGAAGATCGGCGGCTGTAGCGTTGCCCGCTTCGATGCGGCTTTGCGAAGAAACTTGCTGCTCAACGCATTTGGGTGCTGGCGGGCCTGAGGGGCGTCGCGCCGCGGTTAGTGATCGTAGGGCCATCTGCCGTCGGCGATTGGGGATTGGGGGTCAAATCGAAAGCGAGCCTCGTCGGGGTTGGTGCCCAGTGCTCGAACGATCTCGGTCCAGCCGTGGCCGTTGGCGCGGGCGTCGTGGACCAGGTGGGGCAACCATCTTTCGGCTTGCTCGATGAGACTGGCGATCAGCGCGATGCTGGCCAGGTCATCGCCGAGCCAGACTCCCCGGCGATCGGCCAGCGCGGCGACGGCGTCGTCGATGAGGGTCGTAGGTGTCCTCGCCGCTGCGCGGATCCGGAGTGATCACCGTTTCACGGCACGTGCAGCGGGCAGCACGACACTGATGTCGCGGTACCGTAAACAAGCTCGTCGATGTCACGGTTGCCTGACATCGAAGCCGGTGAAGTGCGCAAGCAAGCTCCCATCGCACTTTTCCGATATCGCTGTTATGCGGTGTACCAACGGGATTAGTCAGCCCAAAACTGTGGACCAATGTCTGGTATCCATGAACCGTTTCTGCTACTTCAAATGACAGCTTGGTTCGGGGCCCCTGGTGCTGTTGCCTCGGTGTTCACTGCGGATGAGGGTTGATGGGAGGCGTGGCTGGCGAAGCGGCGCAGGCGCAGACTGTTGCTGACCACGAAAACGGAGCTGAACGCCATTGCGGCGCCGGCGATGAGCGGGTTGAGCAACCCGAGTGCGGCCAGCGGCAGGGCGGCGATGTTGTAGGCGAACGCCCAGAACAGATTCCCCTTGATCGTCTTGAGCGTCGAGCGGGACAGCCGGATGGCATCTGCGCCGGCGCGAAGATCACCGCCGACCAATGTCAGGTCAGAGGCCTCGATGGCGACGTCGGTGCCTGTGCCCATGGCTAGGCCCAGATCGGCCTGCACCAGTGCGGCGGCGTCGTTGACTCCGTCGCCGACCATGGCGACAGTGCGCCCCTGCGCTTGCAGGTCTTTCACCGCATCGAGCTTGTCGGCTGGTAGCACCTCGGCGATCACATCTCGCGGGTCGATGCCGACCCGCGCGGCCACCGCGTGTGCGGCGCGCCGGTTGTCCCCGGTCAACAGAACCGGGCGCAAACCAAGCCGGCGGAACTGGCCGACCGCGGCAGCCGAGGTGGACTTTATTGTGTCGGCGACGACAATCACTCCGCGGATCGCCCCGTCCCAGCCCACCCAGACCGGGGTCTGGCCCAGTGTTTCGGCTTGCTCCGCGGCGTCGACGAGGATGTCGGGGGCGGTCAGCGACCACTGTTCCGTAAGGCAGCCGCGGCGCCCGACCAACATGGCGTGCCCAGCGACGACGCCACTGACACCCAATCCGTCGTGGTTGGTGAACCCGTCGACAGACGGCAGCGCGTCACCGTTGGCAGCGGCACTCGCAACGATCGCTTGGGCGATCGGGTGTTGCGAAGCGTTCTCCAAGGCCCCGGCAAGTGTCAGCACCTGCGCGGCGTCCTCGCCGACACCCGGGTACACGGCGATCAGGCTCATCCGGCCGGTGGTGACGGTGCCGGTCTTGTCCAGCACGATGGTGTCGACGCGGCGAGTCGACTCGAGGACCTGCGGTCCCTTGATCAAAATACCGAGCTGGGCGCCTCGGCCGGTGCCGACCAGCAGCGCGGTGGGGGTGGCCAGCCCCAGGGCGCACGGGCAGGCGATGATCAGGACGGCGACGGCGGCGGTAAACGCCGCCGCCGTGTGCCCGGCCAGCAGCCACACACCCATGGTGATCAGGGACAACGCTATGACGATCGGGACGAAGATCGCCGAGACCCGGTCAGCCAAGCGCTGCACAGGGGCCTTTCCGTTCTGGGCGTCGGCGACCAGTCGCGCCATCCGCGCCAGCTGGGTGTCGGCGCCGATCCGGGTGGCGCGCACCAACAATCGTCCGCCGACGTTGACGGTCGCCCCGATGACCCGATCTCCCGGTCGCACCTCGATTGGCACCGATTCCCCGGTGAGCATCGAGGCGTCCACCGCCGAAGCGCCCTCGGTGACAACACCGTCGGTCGCAACCTTCTCCCCCGGACGCACGACGAAGATATCCCCCAAGGCCAACTGGGCAGTGGGGATCCGGGTCTCGGCGCCGCCTCGCAACACCGCGACATCCTTGGCCCCCATGTCCATCAGCGCCCGCAGCGCCGCACCCGAACGCGTCTTCGCGCGTGCCTCGAAATAACGCCCGGCCAAGATGAACACGGTGAGCGCGGAGGCGACCTCAAGGTAGATGTGGTCGGCGCCCCCGCCCGTGGCCGGGAACAGGCTGAACGTCATCCGCATGCCGGGCATGCCGGCATGTCCCAGGAACAGTGCCCACAGCGACCACAGATAGGCTGCAGTGACACCCAGTGAGATCAGCGTGTCCATGGTGGCCCCGCCGTGGCGGGCGTTGACCCAGGCCGCCTGATGAAACGGTAACGCTCCCCAGACCACGACGGGCGAGGCCAAGGTCAGAGCGAGCCATTGCCAGTTCGTGAACTGCAGCGGCGGAATCATCGACAGGACCACGACCGGCACGGTCAACACCAGCGAGATCAGCAGTCGGGTCCGCAACGAGGCGGCCTCGTCGGATTCTGCTGCCGTGGTTTCGACGTCTTCACCGCCGGCGGCCACCGAGGGTGGCGGTGCGGCGGCGGTGTAGCCGGCGGCCGCCACAGCGGCGATCAGTTGTGCGGTGTCGATCGATCCGCGATAGGTGACTTTGGCCTTTTCGGTGGCGTAGTTGACGCTGGCGCTGATCCCGTCGAGCTTGTTCAGCTTCTTCTCGATCCGGGCGGCACACGAAGCGCAGGTCATCCCGCCGATCGACAACTCGACGCTGAGCGGCTCATCGAGCGCGGCCGCGTGATCGGTGGTGCTCACGTGCTGTTGTCTCCTACAGCCGACCCGCTTGCGGAGCGCGGTGCGGTGTTGGTTAGGAAGTGGCCAGGTGGTAGTCGCCGGCCTCGTGCAGCGCGGCGTGCACCTCATCGGTGTCGAGCGGGGTGTCGCTGGTGATGGTGACTGTCGAGGTGCCTGCGGGCACCAGCTCCACGCTCACACCGGTGACGCCGGGCAATGCGGTGAGTTCGTCGGTGACCGCGCCGACGCAGTGACCGCAGGTCATCCCGGTGACGGGGTAGCTGGCGGTGGTGGTACTCATGTCGTTCTCCTGCACGGGTGTGGTTGGGATGGATAGAGCAGTCTGTTGCCGCCCGCAGCAACCGCATCCGGCGGTTGCGGGCTCGGCCAGTGGCACCGAGGAGGTGAGATTCGGTTTCATCGGCTCATTTCGTCGGTAATAGGGGTCGTTCAGTAGGTGGGGTCTGTTCATGAGCGCACGAGACGGGCGATGGCCGCGGAAGCGTCGGTGAGCCGCTGCTGGGCCGCATCGCCGCCTTCCTGGACGGCGTGGCTGACGCAGTGGTTCAGATGTTCGTCGAGCAGCATCAACGCCACCGATTGCAGCGCCTTGGTGGCAGCCGAGATCTGGGTGAGTATGTCAACGCAGTAGGCGTCTTCCTCGATCATCCTCGCCACACCGCGCACCTGACCCTCTATGCGGCGCAACCGCTGCAAATAGCCGTCTTTGGACTGCAGGTAACCGGGCGCCGTCGTGTCCACGACTAGGACTCCTCTCACTTACCCCATGGGGGTATTTGCGTACTATACCCCTCGGGGGTATGCAAGTGTCAAGAGGATGGGAAACGGATTCGAGACCCTCGGCGTCAGAATCGTCCGTCCGCGCAGCGAACTGCGTGATCTCCATTTGGCGGGGTTGTCAACTCGCGCAGCGGCCGTGTTCGGTCACCAGGCGGTTGCAAAGGGCATTAATGCGCGAACTGGGTTCGGCCGTCGGCACGCGAAGGGTAGCCAGACCGGTGTCAGTGGTCATGGTCGAACACGACAAGAGTGTCGGCCAGATTGCCGTCGATAAAATACGCCCGGCACACGAAGGGGTCGTGCAGGGTTCCGCCGACCTCGCTCGGGGCCTCGACAATGCCTTCCACATTCCGAACGGTGATGCGAGAGTGGTCGACGCCGTAGAGGGGCCCCCCTTCCAACGACGAGAACAAGTCTTTCACCTCCGGATCAAGTTGCGTGCTCGTCACGGTGATGTCGGAAAGTCTCGCTGTCGATGGTGACGCTAGCCTCGCGACGACATCACGCTCGCACCGCTCCTGTGCCGCACGCGCGGACGCGTTCGCGACTGTCGAGTTGATGAGTCCGAAACCCCGCGTGCTTATGGCGATCACAACCAGGGTTGCACCACATATCGCAGCGGCTGCAAGAAGCAGCACGCGTGTCCTTCTCTGAGCGGCCATGCAGTCCGACTCTGTCTACAGCGAGGACAGAATCGACTTCATCGTGTCGATCTCCTTCTGCTGGCTGCTAGTGATCGACTTGGCCATCTCCACCGCCGCCTGGTACTGGCCGTTCTCGACCTCGTTCTGCGCCATATCGATCGCGCCCTGGTGATGGGCGATCATTTGTGTGAGAAACAATTTGCTGGCTTCTACGCCTTGCGCGTTCTTCAGGCGGTCCATATCGGCCTGCGACATCATTCCCATACCCGGCATGCTGTTTGCGCCGGGCGACATCGACCCGCCAGGCATCATCGAGTTGTCGGGCATGCTGCTGGAACCGGGCATGTCACCGTGATGGGCTCCACCGCCGTCACCGGGCGTCCCGCTAGCGCTGGGCATCGAATGACTTGGCATCCCAGGCATGTTGCTGGAGCCAGGCATGTCCATCCGGGGCATCGTGGTGGGCATCCCCCAGGCACTAAGCCAGCCCTTGAGTTGTTCGATTTCGGGCATTTGAGCGTCCTTGATTTGCTTGGCAAGGTCGGTGACCCGCGGGTCAATGCCTTGCTTGCCGAGGATTATGTCGCTCATCTCGATGGCCTGCTGATGATGCGGAATCATGTGCTGGGCGAACATCGCATCGGCGTTGTTGTGTGCTTGAGCCCCGGCGGGCATCGAGGTGGAGGCTGCGGGCGTCGAAGGCCCCGATTGTTCAGTGGCGGTGTTGCTACAGGCCCCGACAGCGAAAAGTGCACCCACGGCGGCCACCCCCGCCACCACTGTGTGGATCGATTTCATTTTAAAAGCTCCTTTTCCTGTCCAGCGCACCGGTCGTCGTCATACCTGTCGTTGGTCATCACAAGTCTCGACGTCTTCGCTCTGGCTCGGCTAGCGGTTTCTTGAAGATTCGGTGAAGGCCGGTCCTGCCAGCGGTCGTGAGTGCATAGCGGCTGCGCGCCGCAGGACATCCTAGCCGCTGGTGGTACTTAGGTTCGTCGACTCGCGTGCGAAGCTGCACGCCAGGGCTCGACGGAGTAATCGACGCATCGATGACCCGAGCGAGGGCAAGGTCTCCACCGTGACGACCACGAGCGCACGCCCGGCGGCGCACACGTGTAAGCCCTGGCCGCGATCCGCGACGACAACTAGCAGCCCTTTTGGCACTTGCATCTCGATGACGCGCCAGTATTGGAAGACTCGGTCGCGGTACAAGCAACGTTGTCCGCCTATCGACCTGCGGGTAGCTGTGTCTGTCCGGCCGCTTGGCGCGGTTGTCGCAGTATGTCGAGGGCTGACAGCCCAATGCCGTAACTGAATATCGTTTTGTTCGGCTGGATCGCGATGAAACACATTTGACCGCCCTGGCTGACTATGCGCTGTTCTGCAGCAAGGATCCGACGATGGAACCATGATTTTTGAAAGGCGCCGATTGCAGCGGTGTCGTTAGCCTCCAATATCGTTGCTAAACCCTGAAATTGGACGGCGCTCGGTGGGAACACGGGTAGCCGGTGAGGCACTGGGATGACGAACGCCACTTCCGGATGCTTGCGGATGTGGTGCACTTTGGCTGTGGTGCTTCTGGTGGTGACGAAGAGCGTCAACGGCTGATCGGGCGGTGACACGGCGTAGATCACGGCGGTGGCGTGAGGTGCTCCCCGTCGGTCCATTGTCGATAACGTGCCGAAGGTGCGTCGTCGGACGGCCCGGTCGATTTCGTCGAAGCCGCTGTCTTTGATGATCACTATGGTGTTGTTCGAGGGGCGCCCCGCAGAACCTGCAGGCGGTCGTGGTACTCCGCTTCGGTGATCTCGCCGCCGGCGAATCGTGCGGCAAGAAGTTGTTCGGCGGAGAGTGGAGGTCGGATTGGCTGGGTCGCGTCGCCGGCGGCGAGTTTGATCAGTAGTACGATCCCGCCGACCAGCAACGCCCAGAACAGCACCATTCCGATGCCCATGGCGGCGTATCCCCACCATCCCATGCCGTCGCCGTACCAAATCATCACGGCAATACCTCCTCGTGAACGTCGGCTGCTCCTGCAGCGCCTTACTACGATGGTTGAGACGCAGAGACGCTGACAGAGGCGTATGCAATCGGTTCGAGGGCCTTTGGACCCTCGCCAGAAGTCCGTTCCAACGCGCTCGTCATGCGTGCGTGCGCGGGATCCGGTGCTGGCGCGGGCAGGCTCAGCCGCTACCAAGAGGGCGTTGACAGCGACGATCAAGCTGGACAAAGCGGCGATCTCTGGGCGCAAGACGAGCCCGAATGCAGGCTGAAACGCTCCCGCGGCAATAGGGATCGCGATGAGGTTGTAGCCGACTGCCTACCCAAGGTTTTGTCGCATCTTTCGCAGAGTGCCCGCGGCCGATACGAAGGGCGATGGGTACATCGAGCGGATCGGAGCGCATGAGCACCAGGTCGGCAGTCTCGATGGCGACATCGGTGCCGGCACCAATCGCCACACCGAGATCGGCTTGAGCCAGGGCAGGTGCGTCGTTGACTCCGTCACCGACCATGGCGACCTTTCGACCGTCTCGCTGTAGTTCGGCGATTTGGGCGGCTTTGTCCTCAGGCAGCACGTCGGCGATGACCGTGTCGATACCCAGTTGCGAAGCGATCCGTCTGGCGGTCGCCTCGTTGTCACCGCTGAGCATGACGACCTGTGCTCCGATGTCGTGGAGAGCGGCGACCGCGCAGCTGATGTTGGTCGGGCCGCGTCTGCTAGCGCGATTACCCCGACACCGCGACCGTCCACTGCGACCAGTACGGCGGTGCGGCCGCTGGATGCCAGTTCGTCACGTCGGTCCATTATCTCGGCGCCTTGCTCGATCATGAGCTTGCGATTGCCGACGGCGACCACGTGTCCGGCCACGTCAGCGGTGGCTTCATGTCCGGGCACGCTTCGAAAATTGTTGAGCGGCAGTGACGTAGCGCCTTGCTCGGTGGCATAGCGCGCGATCGCCGCTGCCAGTAAAATGTTCAGATTCCGTCTCCACCGCCGCCACCAGCGCCGGGAGTTCGTCCTCGGCGATGCCTTCGACGACGGCGTCGGTGACCTCGGGTTCACCCTTAGTCAAGGTGCCGGTGTTGTCCGTGACGACGGTGTCGATGCGTGCTGAGGTCTCCAGTGCAGCAGCGTTTTTGAACAGGACACCGCGCTTGGCGCCAAGTCCTGTTCCGACCATGATTACTGGCGTGGCCAAGCCGAACGCGTCAGGCACGTGATCACCACCACGGTAATGGCGAACAGCATCGCGGTTTGCACGCTGGCGCCGAGGGCCCACCACACCGCGAAGGTGGCTGCGCGAGCCCGAGCGCCGCCAGCGTCGTCAGCCTCGCATGGTGGCCAGCAGCTGAGCGGCCTGCTCGGCGAACGCCGGCGTGCACACCACGTCGTAACGCTCAGCGGCCAGCGTCGACATCGACGTGAAATCTCGCCGGCCACCGGTCGCCCAGTGCTCGACGAACCCGAAGATCGCTCCCCAGACGGTGCCGATGAGCAAGCCAGCCACCATAACGCCGAACCAGGCGGTGCCAACGGCGAACATTCCCAACAGCAGCCCAATCAACAGGCCCCACCAGGCTCCGCTCGACGCGCCCGTGAGCGCGGCGCGGCCCTTGGTCAGGCGGCCGATGACGGCTTCCACGGTGGTCACATCGTGACCGAGGATTCGGAGGTTCTCCACCGGGAATTCTGAATCGGACATGAAGTCGACTGCGCGCTGAGCTTGCGCGTAGTCGCGGTAGCTGGCTATCACCCGGTACTCGGAGCTAGCGGCAGCCCCGCTGGTCGTGCCGGTGAATGGTTGATCGGAAGATGTGTCCATGGTGCTCCTATGGTGAGGCCGGTTGGCATCGAGATTCGCCGCCAGATGCCGACGGGTCAGCCCTGGCTAACCGGCCCGGCGCCGCGTCGGCCGACAAACTGTCCACACGCTGTCCGTCTCCGCATACTACTAAATAGCTTAGTAGTATGCGGAGCGTCTACTGAGTCGCTTAGTAGAATTGTCGGCCCTTTGGTAAAGGCCGGGTGCCGAGCACTCCGGGTTCAACAGCGACGCCTTCTACGGCCGCGATCGGGCAATGCCGTATTCATGCCGTTGCTGGTCGCCGGCCCTGAGGAAGCGATGCTTCTGCCATGAGCGACCGCGGTGCTGACCGCACTAAAACTAGCGCCGGTCGTCAGGCGCAGCCGGCGACGCGCTAGCGGCTCAAGTATGCCCGCGCTCGCCCATACTCGCCGGTGAGCAGAGAGCCACCCACCGAAGACGAGTTGCGCTCAGAGGTTGTGACGCCACGTCGCACCACTGTCATTTCCCGCGTAGTCATTAAGCGACGAGCGCCAAGACTCACTGCCCAGGCATCGCTCCAGGCGCCATCTGCCCGGGCCCCATGCCGCCGGGACCCATCTGTCCGGGCGCCATACCACCGGGCCCCATGCCGTCGGGCATCATCCCTGGGCCCATGGGCAAGCCGCATCTCGCACTCAGATCCTTAACCGGTTGATGGATGTTCTGAAAGGCAGCAGCCACGTCTGGGTGATTCTCGGTGAACGCTTGAATCACGCCGTGCCGCTCCTGGGGTGTGGCCTTGCTTCTGGCATCGACAAACACCTGTTGAACGTCGGGGCGGGAGTCGAGATAGTCAGCCATTCGAGTCATCGCTGCAGCGTGCGCGCGCATCACGGCGGCCGGAGAACACGGATCCGGCGGCGGTGGCTGCGCAACCGCAGCTCCGGCTGCTACCGACGCTACGATGCACGACGCCGCAACAGCGGTAGTCGCCCCACCCAGACGCCGTCTTACCCATCTGTATTGCAGAACCTCATTCATTTCATGTCTCCTCTCGATTGCTACTCCCCGACTACCGCCCGTTGCCGCGCAAACGCGCGTGTGTGCTATGCCCGTGCACGAACCGAACCAAAGGAGTTCGCACTAGCCATTGCTCCGAAGTGCAGTCACGTATTAATCGCCGACGGACATATAGGCTGGACGCGGCATCTGCCGCCGGAGGGCTCGGACCGGTGACTCGCCGGCTCTGCGCTAGCTTCATCAGCCTCTCCTTGTCGAGCCTGTTACTTCACTCCCTGCACTACCGAAGTGACTCTGCTATATGAGAATTGACGATAGCGTGTGACGCTGTCAAGGTTCTGCGAAAGAGGTGATTCGAGCATCTTCGTTCGCGGCTGATACTCCCTCCCTTGGCTCGGTAAAGCTCTACACGGTCGCTCGAGGAGCTTGCCACAGTAACAGTTAGCTCTCTTTGCGGCGACGCACACCGCACGCCGAAAGCGAGCAAAGCGGCCGCAATTTCCTTGTAGGCCAACGTCCTTGCCCAGTCGGTCAGCTTCTCCACCTCGACCCATCCTGGAGGAAGTGCGTCCCGACGTTGCCATGCTCAATCTCAACTGAACATTCCGCTCAGCGCATCACTGCCACTAGATAGACGTTGCAAGCTATATGTAGTTGGTCAATACTAAGATGATCCGTGTGCGGACTGTGCACACTGCAGTAGCGACTCGTCACGCACAAACACCCAAAGTTGGGCAAGCGAGCCGCCCATAATTGAAGCACCGTCGCGGTGACCGTCTCCGCAAGTCGGCACAGCATTCCGTCCGCAGGGCCGCCGATGGGCAGGCGCTCGAATGGCTCAGCGAAGTCGACCGCCGAATTGGATGCGCGACAACGGTGCTTGTGCTGACGAAACTAGAAGTGAGAATCTGCCTTACCAGACGGCGTGGGAAGTAGGGCAGGTTCGCTGGTAGGCCACGCTTGCAGAGTCCGGTGCCCGCCCTGCCTGCGATGCAGCACGTTCCGGTGTGGGTGCCGGCCAACACCGTTCACCCCGCGTCGACGTGCAGCAGCGGCGGCGCCAATGCTGTACGCGGGCCGACGCGACCGCGATCGATGTCGGGCATCGCAATCGGTGCCCGCGGCGGCGGGGCGGTTCCGCAGGCCGCCAGCATCAACACCGCGACAGCGACGACAGCGCCGCGTTCGGCCACGAAAGGATCTTCTAGGCATCGATACTGACTGATGCACCTCTGTTGGCGCGGATGTGGCGAGTGGCTTGTCGGATCCGGGCCAAGTGGGCGGGGTCCAGATCAAGGCGGCGCAACAGCTGGGCGTTGAGCGCGACGACGATCGTCGAGACCGACATGAGCACCGCCGCCGCGGCAGGCGGCAGCACCACCCCGATCGGGGCGAGTACACCGGCGGCCAACGGTACGGCGATGATGTTGTATCCGGTCGCCCACACCAGGTTCTGCCACATCTTGCGGTAGCTGGCGTGGGACAGTTCGATGATCGACAGCACTGCGCGCGGGTCGTTGGCTGCCAGCACCACCCCCGCGGATTCGATTGCGACATCGGTACCGGCGCCGATGGCCACGCCGACGTCGGCGCGGGCCAACGCCGGTGCGTCGTTGACGCCGTCGCCGACCATCGCCACCCGGTGCCCACGCTTTTGCAGTTCGGCGACCTTGGCGTCCTTGTGTTCGGGCAGCACCTCGGCGAACACCTCATCGATGCCCAGATCCGTGGCAACCGCATCGGCGACCTGTTGGGCATCGCCGGTGATCAGCGCCACCTTGACGTTTCGGGCGTGCAACGCGTCGATCGCCTGACGCGATTCCTCCCGGACGGCGTCTTCGAGTGCCACCGCGCCCAGCACCTGGTTATCGCGGACGATATGCAGCACCGAGGCACCGCGCTGCACCCAACCGCGGGTCACTGCGCTGACATCATCGGGGACCGACAGTCGCAGGTCGGCCAGCATGGCCGGGCCACCGACCGAAACGTCGGTGCCGTCGACGCTGGCGCGCACCCCCCGGCCGGGCAGGGACCGGAAGTCGTTAGCGACAACCCGCTCACTGGACGGCATCCGTGATTGGGCCGCGGCCACGATGGCCCGGGCGACCGGATGCTCACTGTCGGACTCGACCGCGGCGGCCAGCGCGAGCAGCTGCTCTTCACTGATCCCGGCGGTGGCAACGGTGCCGGTGACCTGATGTCGCCCCTCGGTCAAGGTGCCGGTCTTGTCGAAAAGCACCACATCCACCGTGCGCATCCGTTCCAGCGCCAGCCGATCCTTGACCAGCACCCCGGCGCGTGCGGCGCGTTCAGTGGAGATTGCGATGACTAGCGGAATCGCCAGCCCGAGGGCATGTGGACACGCGATGACCAGGACGGTGACCGTGCGGGTCACCGCATAGTCGAGGTTGCCCAACAACGTCCACACCGCGAAGGTGATCACACCGGTGACGGCGGCGAAATAGAACAGAAACGCGGCGGCCTTGTCGGCGAGTGCCTGCGCCCGCGAAGAGGAAGCCTGCGCGGCGGCGACCATACGCTGGATACCGGCCAGGGCGGTGTCATCGCCGACCGCGGTGATCTGCACCCGCAGAGCGCTGTCGGTGGCCACGGTGCCGGCCACCACGGTATCGCCGACCTGGCGGGTCACCGGCTTGGACTCGCCGGTGATCATCGACTCGTCAACCTCGGCGCGGCCGTCGGTGACTGCGCCGTCGGCTGGCACCCGGGCGCCGGCACGCACCAGCACCACATCGCCTAGCTCCAGCTCTGAGAGAGGGACCTCGCGGACTCCGTCGTCGGTGACCTTCTCGGCGGTGTCGGGCAACATCGCCGCCAGTGCGTCCAGTGCCCCCGATGCTGAACCCAGGGCCCGCATCTCCAGCCAATGCCCCAGCAGCATGATGACGATCAGCAACGCCAGTTCCCACCAGAAATCCAGGTTGAAACCCCCGATCCCCAGAGTGGTGACCCACGAGGCGACGAACGCGACGCTGATCGCCATCGCGATCAGCAGCATCATCCCGGGACGGCGCGATTTCACCTCGGCCCAGCCGCCGGTGAGAAACGGCATGCCACCATAGACAAAGATCACCGTGCCCAGAATCGGGGCGATCCATGTCATGCCCGGAAAGTCCGGCCGGGTGTAGCCGAACAGTTCGGCGATCATGTGGCTGAACACCACCACCGGTACCGACAGAACCAGGCTGAACCAGAACCGGCGGCGAAACATCTCCCCGTGCGCGCCATGGCCGGCATGTCGATCATGACCGTCATGTCCGGCCTGGGGATCCTGTCCGATGTAAGCCAGATGCTCTCCGTGCCCAGCGTGGGGATCTTCGGCGCTGGGCGCTGGGCTCTGCGCCTGGGGGGCGTGCTCGTGTCTGGCGGATCCCGGATGTGGGCCGACGCGTCCCTTCTCTGGGTTGGACATCACAGCTCCTGACAGCAAGTAGGTGGGATGAAACCAATGCAGGTATTCACCGGTCAACCCTGCGCGCTTGGTTGAATCGGCACTCTCAACGTCTACTGACCGCCATAGTACGACAGCGTCCCATTACTCGAATCTTTCGGGACGTCGCCGAATTGCGTCCGGTTGTGGCATCATCGGCACAAGCCCAAGTCGATGGCGTAATGGTCCGCGCCGGCGCTCGAAAAATCAAGGCGCACGCAATCCGTGTAGAGCCGATCATGTTCGCCGGCATTGGCGTTTCATGGACGCGGAATCCGGGTTCCGTCATGCACGTAGTGGACAACCGATAACCAGCTCTAGATAACACTACCGGCCTTCGGCAAGAACGAGATCTGGCTCGATCTCGCCGCCCTGGCCTACGAGCTGCTGACCTGGACCCAATTGCTGGCCTGGCCCGCCCCCCGCAGCTGGGAACCCAAACGATTACGCTTGCGGCTGCTGAGCGTGGCCGGGTGGATCATCATCACCGGCCGCCGCCACATCCTGCGCCTGAGCCGACGATGGCCTGCTGATCAACGGACTACGAAACCTCGCCGTACTCAACTGAATTCACCACCGGCAACCCACCACCAAGGACACAGGAGAATCAGCGACACCGCGCCGAGGACCACCAACGCCCAGTCCACCGCACCCGACACAACCGACCCCACCCCCCAGCAAACTGAGCCCTTCACCAAAGATCGAGGCTAGGGAGGCTAGGGGCCGATTTCGAGCACGTCGGTTAGCGGCCGCCGCGGTGTGGGAGGTGGCGGCGGATCGGTTGGCGGCGCGGTGCCGATTCGGATCAACACCTGCGGCTCGGCGGTTCGTCTGGTGAGGCGGCGCACGATTTCGCGGCTGGCGGCCGCTTCGATCATGTGTGTCAGGGTGCAGGTGCCCAGATCGGCCATGGTGGCCTCCAGCAGCACGGCGGAGAGCACTTCGCCGCAGACCAGCACGGAGTCGCGGCTGTCATCGTAGGTGGACAACACCAGAATCTTGGCGTCATCGCGATCGATGTCGGCGCGCCGGTTGGTCTCGCCGCGGACAGGAAAGGCCCGCCCCACATCCACCCGAGCCGATTCAGCGCCGGAGGCCAACGCGGTCGGCGGGATGCCCTGTGTGGATGGCGGTTGTGTTGTCCACCATGCTAATTCGGCGTGGTAGGACGCATCGTAGCGTCGCAACTGCTCGGTGAGCCGCGACGCGTGTGCCAATTGGGAACGGGCATCCGCGTCGAGGACATCCAGATACGTGCCGTTGCCGATGACCGTTGCGCGCAACACGGTTTCAAACGCCTCCCAGCTCGCGGGGACCGCGAACGCAAGCCGATCGGTACGCCGGTGGGCGATGGCCACCGCGCGGCCGCGTTGGGCATCGGTGACGAACACCGCACGCGCGAACTCAACTGTTGCCAGGTGATCGCGATCGTTCGGGTTGGGGAAGCGCTCGGTGAGGCTGTCCCAGCCCGCCGCGGCCATGGCCACCCGTAAATGATCCAACACGGCACCACAACTGAGCAGCACCTCCTTCCCGGTGTGGTCGCTGCCGTGACCGATACGGGTGGGATCCGCATGCAGATCAAGCACCCCGTCGTGTAGCACCCATCGCCAGGGTTGACTGTTATGCAGCGACGGCGCCCGCACCGCCAACTCCAGCGCATCCTGGATCACGTCCAACGCCACCATGTGTTCGTTCACGGCCACTCCCGAATCCTTCGCGCCTGTCCCCCACACTCAAGACTGGAGGCCGCTGGGGCGTCAATGCAGCGGTACTAGGACACGAAATCGAGGGCAGAAGGCCCCTTTTCAATCCGCGGGGAGTTCGTCAAAACCGCTGGGCCCCGACGGTGCCACGTCGGCTGGGCTATTGGGGCGTCTGGATCATCGCGGGCAGGCGCTCGGTTTTGTCGGCGGTCCATGCCGGTGGTCTGCAAGGCCAACGCCCAGGCGTCACAAGGTCTTTGACGTAGCGGTGGCCGTGGCCCTCGGGGACTCCGGTCGCCACGGCCATGTCCGCGGCGATCTGCAGGAATGTCACCACCGGAATCCACTGTAATTCATGCTCGCCAACGCGTCATTGCCGCGGTCCTCTTTGAGCCAATCCGGTTTGCGCAACGCCAGATCGGGATCCCACCAGGCGATGGGATCGCAGGGGTGCTGCAGATAGACGATGCGCAGGTGATCCCACCCAGCGTCGGGCCGGGAGAGATCTGCTGCGCGGGCAGCGAACCGCACGTTCTGGCCGCGCTGGTAGACCGGCAGCCACTGCGGTGAATCCGCGTCGCGGTCCTCGGTCAGCCCTGTCCACATCGTGTTGGTGAACGTCGGGCCGGAAAATATCGCCCCATCCGTGCGGGCGATGAGGTTGTTCAGCGACGAGAACGCCGCCTCGGCGCCGAAGGACCCCAGGCTTTCCCCGAACACCACGAGATTGGGTTGCTGCCCGTCGGGCAGCGTGCGCACCCGCGCGGAGACCGCTTCGAACAGGGCCTCACCGCGTTCGGTTGCGACGGTGCGCCCCGATGGCGGTTCGGTGCGCGGCGCCGAACGTTTGACGCATCGGCTTTTTGCGGCGACGGATTGGGTCCACAACGCCCTTACCGTCAGTGGCGTGGCTGGCGCGTGCACCAGGCGATCCCGCGGTAGCGTCCATGCGCGCCGAAAACGGCGACAACCATGCTTCGCTCGTCACGGTTGATCACCATGTCTTCTGACTTGCCGGTTGCATCGGCCATCGCGCTGCCGTCCGATCCGCGGTGTCTTTGGTGGTTATGGCCGCCCGGCGGAGTCGCGATGATCGTGGGTGTCGGTGGACTCACGATCGGAACCATGGCCATGGCCATGGCCGCCGCCCATTCCGCCCATCATGAACATCATCATCACCGGGCATGCCAGCAAGAGCAGGGCCAGCAGGACAAGCGACGCCGGGGCGCCCAAGACCATCGCGGCCAACGCGACGGCGACGACCGCTGCGCCATACCAAAGAGCGCGCTGAGTCTTCATCGGGGATCCTTTCATCGGTGCTACAGTGCCGATTTTGCACTACCCACCGGGACGCGCCAACAGCACAACGTCCACTAGCGGCGGGCCAATTGGGCTCTATCGCAACCGACCAAAGTCCCCGGCTGTGCCCGACGGGGCGCAATGCCGGCGCATGCCGGCCAGCGACGTTCGCCCCTCGCCTAATACTGTTTGAATTGGCAGACGATGGCGACACCGAAGCGCCGGCAACGATACATGCGGTGGGTGAGGCCACTGCGAGGTGTACGCGGTACTTCGCTCCCCAGGCGGTGCCGCCGAGGCGGCTCGATAACATCCCACGCCTTCTCGCTGGGCCGTTCGCAGGCGATGATGAGCGCGGCATCCATGCGACATCACCGAAAGAGATATCGCGCCCCCAGAGATCATCGCTGAACGGGTTTCTCGCACTTATGCTCAAGCGACTGCAGCGACTGTTCTGTCGTCTTACGGCGACGTGCTGCGGCGGGCGAGGATGACCGCTGCGGCAATGACTAACCCGGCGAGCCAGGTTAGGCCAATCAACAGCGGGCCGATCTGGTCGAATTGTGCGGTGAGGCCGGTATCGAAGACCACCTTCGTCCAATCGTATCCGGGCAGCGCCCGTGCCCCTGGTGGGCGGCGCAGGCCGAAGCATAGGGCTTTGGACGTTCGTCCCGGATCCGGCGGTGGCCTGCCGTGGTGGCGGTGAATTCGCGTCCTCCCCCGTCCTACCCGACCCTCCGCGCCGTAACGGCGAAAGCCGCCTCCGTGTCCGCATGCCCTCCAGGACGAAAATCATTGGCTCGATTCGGTTGTCGACCACAGCCGCAGAGACAACCTGACATTCTGCCCAACGTGAATCCGTCGACGACACCAGAGATGTGGCAGCGACGACAGCCGACACTGTCGGTGACAGACACAACTGACCGGAGTTGGCGCAAACGTGTGCGGTCACCACTGGTTGTTTTCGGCGAGGCTATCGCCGCAGCCGCAACCGCCATGATCGACCGCCTGGGGTCCACCGCGCCGAAGTGATCGCAACCAACGGAACACAAAGCTGCAGTTGACCGTTGCACGGACTTCGGCGCAGGCCGTCCCCCGGGTTGTATGTGCACTCCTGATCACCGGCGTCGACGACGCCGGCCGCTTGTTCGGAGTGCGTTGGATGGCCGAGTAATTATGACCGCACATCGAGCATTCAATGTCGCATGGTTAGCGGTATCGGCCAAACACGCCCCGGCGGTGACCGCGGCGGTCAATACGGTTTTTCGCCTACACCGACCCCGTCGACGTCGCTGCCCCGAGGGCACGTGTGAAGTGTTCGGGTACCGCGGTGGGTGACAGTGAGTCCTACGAGTTCTGGCGCGTGTTTTTGGCCTCGCTGCGCGCCCGCGGCCTGGCCGGGGTGCATCTGGTCATCTGCAATGCTACGCCGGACTGAAAACCGCTGTGGCCCAACAGTTACCGACTCATCATGGCAGCGCTGCCGGGTGCATTTCATGCGCAATCGGCACACCACGGGGTACCACGGCGCAAGAGCTTGATAGCGTCCGAGCCCATTCGGTCTCGGCCTCGAAATCCCACCACCCCAGGAGACTTACCCCCGCAACCAGCCAGGTCCAGGCGCCGGCGCCACGTTCACCCTCAGGTTGCCCATAGCCACCACGTCTACGCGACAGCTACCAACGCCGCGCCGTGACAGCCACGTGAGGCCCGGCTTTAGGTGAGTGTGGCCCCGGCCCCACCGACGGGTGTTCCCAACCGCTTACCCCGGCCAGGTCCATTCGGCGACTTCGGGAATGTCGGCGCCGTACTGTCGGGTCCAGGCCCTCGCCCGAAGACGGGCATCGACCATTTCCTGACGCAGCCCGGCGGCCCGGGTGCCTAGTGCGCAAACACGGTCGATGACATCGATGACCAGGTGGTACCGGTCCAGGTCGTTGAGCATCACCATGTCGAAGGGGGTTGTGGTGGTGCCTCTTTCCTTGTATCCGCGGACGTGGAGGTTCTGGTGGTTGGTTCGGTTGTAGGTGAGCCGGTGCACCAGCCACGGATAGCCGTGGAAGGCGAAGATCACCGGACTGCTTTCGGTGAACAGACTGTCAAATTCGTAATCGGGCAGCCCGTGGGGATGTTTGTCTTCGGGCAGCAGTCGCATCAGGTCCACCACATTGACCACACGAACCCGTAAGTCTGGGAGGCGATCCCGCAAAATCGATGCAGCGGCCAGGGTTTCCAGTGTTGGGATGTCGCCAGCGCATGCCAGTACGACATCGGGCACGGTTCCCACAACATCGTTGTTGCCGGCCCAGGGCCAGGTTCCCACCCCACGCGCGCAGTGCAGGGCCGCATCGGTCGCCGACAGCCAATCGGCTTGTGGTTGTTTGCCCGCGACCACCACGTTGACGTAGTGCCGCGAGCGCAGGCAGTGGTCATAGGTCGAGAGCAAGGTGTTGGTATCCGGGGGCAGGTAAACCCGCACGATCTCGGGTCTTTTGTTCATCACCACGTCCAGGAAGCCTGGGTCCTGGTGGGTGAAACCGTTGTGGTCCTGCCGCCAGACATGTGATGACAGTAGGTAGTTGAGGCTGGGGATGGGGCGGCGCCAGGGCACCGCCATGCTGGCTTGCAGCCACTTGGCGTGCTGGTTGTACATGGAGTCGACGATGTGGATGAACGCCTCATAGCAGGTGAAGACGCCGTGTCGGCCGGTCAGCAGGTATCCTTCCAGCAGCCCTTGGCACATGTGTTCGGACAGCACTTCGATCACTCGGCCGTGCGGATCGAGTCCTTCGTCGAACTCGCCGATGTCGGCCTGCCATTTGCGGCCGGTGACCTCCAGAATGTCCTGCAGCCGGTTGCTGGCAAGTTCATCAGGCGCGAAGGTCAAAAAATTCGTCCGATTCCAGTCGGTCACGTCGCGAAGCCACCGGCCCAACATCCGGGTGGCCGCGTGCGAGGTGGCCCCCGGAGCCGAAACCTTGACGCTGTACTCGCGCCAGTCGGGCAGCCGCAGATCGCGCAACTGGGTTCCGCCGTTGCTCACCGGGTTGGCGCTCATTCGTCGATCGCCGTCAGGCACCAGCTTCGACAGCGCGGCCACCGGTCGCCCAGCTTCGTCGAAAAGGTCCTCCGGACGGTAGGACTGCAACCACTCTTGGAGGACCTCGCGGTGTCGCGTATCGGTCCGCGCGGCGGGCAGGGGCACCTGGTGGGAACGAAACGTACCCTCGACCTGCTGCCCGTCGACGATGGGCGGACATGTCCAGCCCTTCGGCGTGCGTAACACAATCATGGGCCAGCGCCGGTCGGAGGGCCGGTCGGTATTCAACAGGGCCGCCTCCTTGATCTGTTCGACCTGGTTAAGACAGACATCCAGAGCGGCGGCCATCGCTTGATGCACGGTCGCGGGGTCATCACCGCTGACCACATGCGGGTCATAGCCGTATCCGCGCAACAATTCCAACAGGCGAGATTCGGGCATACGGGCGAAGATGGTGGGGTTGGCGATTTTGTACTCGTTCAGCGCGAGAATCGGTATTACCGTGCCGTCGCGGACCGGATTCAAGAATGTGTGCGCGTGCCAACTGGTCGCCAGCGGCGCGGTTTCGGATTCACCATCACCGACGACGCAAAAGACCGTCAAGTCAGGATTATCCAGCGCTGCCCCGAACGCATGGAACAACGAATAACCCAACTCACCGCCCTCGTGGATCGAACCCGGCGTCTCCGGCGCGCAATGGCTCGGAACACCCCCTGGATAAGAGAATTGGGTGAAGAACGCCTTCATCCCGGCGAGATCCTGCGGGATGTGGCTGTAAAGCTCGGAATAGGTGCCTTCCAACCAGGCGCACGCGTTGGGGCCCGGTCCACCATGCCCGGGCCCGGCAACAAACAAGGCGCTCAGCTCGCGGCGAATTATCTGTCTATTGGCGTGTGCCCACACCAAGTTCAGCCCGGGTACGGTGCCGAAGTGGCCGAGCAGACGTGGCTTGATGTGTTCGGGCTGCAGCGGCTCACGCGCCACAGGGTTGTCCAACAGATAGATCTGCCCGACCGACAGGTAGTTCGCCGCGCGCCACCAGGCATCGACAAGGTTCAGCTCATCGCGACTCAGCGGCCCGCCAGCATCCCCCAGGGTGTAAGGCTGCGGTGCGATGGATTCCCCGGTGCTCGTGTCCACGTCGTCGGCCGACGTGTCCCCTCCCATACTCGCTAACTGCGCCATCTACCGTGCCTTTCTTCGTTGCCATGATCAAGTCTGAGGTTGTTTGCGATGTCGGCTCAGCCATCACCCCTGATGTGCTGCGGCCGGGTCGTGATGCGCCCGGCAACGGCGACGATCGCCAGGGCGGTGACCACGGTTGCTGCACCCAGCAGTTCGGCCAAAGCCAGCCTTTCGCCGACCACGACGACGCCCAGCGCCAAACCCACCACAGGCACCAGCAACGTCCACGACGTCACCGCAGTGATCGACGCGCGCCGCAGCTCGACAAACCACAACAGGTAGGGCAGCGCGGTGCCCCCAACAGCCAGCACAAACAACGCCACCCAGCTGTGCGCCGACATTCCCACGGTCGGTGGCCCATCGATCACTGCTGCGAGGACGGCCAGAGCGGCACCGCCGACCAGAAACTGCCTGTAACCCAACTTCAGCACATCGACGTCGGCCAGCCGGCGAGCCAGCAGAGCACCCGCCGTGACCCCTACCGCCGCCAGCAGCGCCAACCCGTAACCCCGGCCACCGCCCGAGGGCACCGCAATGAGAAGCAGGCCTCCCACCCCGAACACCACCGCGGCGATTTCGGCGGTTCGGGGCCGCTCGCCGAACAGCGCCCACGCCGGCAATACCACCAGGAGCGCCTGTGAATTCGCCAGCACCGTGGCCATACCTGTGGCGATGCCGGTGGAGCTGGCGGCCATCGCCGCAAACGACACCGTGACATTCATCAGTGCCAGTACGCCGATCAACGCCCACGTACCCAGCCTCATCTGCGGCGATGGCGCCCCAGGAGTCCAGTTGACCGCTGCACCTAGGGCCCACAACACCAACCCGGCCACGATGGCGCGCCAGGTGACGAACCACAGCGTCGATACACCGTCGAGACCCCAGTCCAGCAACGGGAAGCAGGAGCCCCACGCTATGGCGATCACCACCATCCGCCACGGCCGCACCCCTCCCTTCGAGACACCACCGCGGCCGACATCGCTCACAGGCTCGCCTTCCACTGCGTGCGAATAACGCGCAGTTGACACGTCGGGCGCCGAGAAGATCTCCTACTATCGAAGATAGTACTAACCAAAGACGGGCTGGGCGACACCAGTCGTCAGTTGGCTGACAACTCACAGACCATCGCGACGGCTGCCCCCATCAGCAGCAGCGCGTGACTTCTTGGAAGCCGGATTGAGAGTTCCTCCCTATCGACGTATGCACCGTCTTCCTCGCGGTAACGCCGGCTCGGCCGTAGTCACACGACACATAGGTGGGCGAAATGGATCATGAGAATCGCTCCGCCAGCGGCTTACACGCGGTCATCATCGATGCCGGCGCGGTCCGGGCGGACGAATCAGTGGCGAAGCTGGTGCACACTTTGCACTCGGCCGGCGTACCCACCGCGGTTGTCCTCAAAGAGCTCCCCGCCGACGAAAGCCTTGAGGGCAGCGACGGCCCACCGGTTTTGCGCAGTAACAACTCCGACCGCGCAGTGTTTGTACAAGCCGCACGTCGCCTGCGCACCGCGCCGGTGGAAGCGGTCGTGGTGACGCGCGATGCGGCGGGTGTGCGCAGTGCGGCGGCGGCGGGGATCGGCTTGATTGTCGGGGTGGACACAACGGGCGACCGTTCTCAACTGATTTCATCGGGCGCGGACGTGGTGGTGACCGACGTGGCCCAGGCCAACCTGACCGGTCTGCTCAGCGGTACCGACCCCGAGCGTGCAGCCAGCCCGTCGGACGGCGCCGACGACCGATGGTGCGGCGGAGCGGACCCGGCAGTCAGTGGCTGGCTTCTCAGCTACGATGGTTTTGATCCCGACCACGAGGGAACCCGGGAAACGCTGTGCACGTTGGGAAACGGCTATTGGGCCACCCGCGGGTCAGCACCGAGCAGTACTCTCGGCGAAACTCACTATCCCGGAACCTATTTCGCAGGCGTATACAACAGGGTGATCAGCGATATCGGTGACCGGCTCGTCGAGTCCGAACATATGGTCAATGCACCCGATTGGACTTACGTCAGAATCCAGGTAGCCGACGGCCAACCCATGTGTCCCGGAAGCACCGAGATGATCAGTCATGACCAACGCCTCGATTTGCGCCGTGGAGTGTTGACCCGCACCACTCGTTACCGCGACAGCCACGGCCGCGTCACCCGAATCACCAGCCGACAGCTGCACTCGCTGGCAACGCCACACCTGGCCGCTCTCGAGATTGCAATCAAGGCGGAAACCTGGGCCGGACGGATCCACGTGCGTTCAGCGGTCAACGGTGACGTGAGCAACAGCAACGCCGCCGACGACGCGCCGTTGAATCATCACCACCTGACGATTGTCGATGTGACTCAGCCAGACGCAGAGACGGTGGTCGTCGAAGCCGTCACCAACCAGTCGGGGATCAGCCTGGTCACCGCAGCGCGAACCCGGCTACGTCAGGGCCAGGACCCGGCGGTGGACGGAAAGGCCTTCACCGAAACCGCGCTGGCCGGCCATGATTTCGTGCTCGACGTCGAACCCGATGCTGAGGTGATCCTAGAAAAGGTCGTCGCGGTTGCCACCTCACGCGACCGGGGCATCTCAACAGCACCGTTAGCTGCCACCGACCGAATCCGACAAGCACCCCACTTCGACCAGCTGCTCGCCGAGCACGTCAACGCATGGCAACAGTGGTGGTCCCGGTTCGGCATCGGCATGCTGACCGGAGCGCGCCAGCGGCTCGCGCTGAACCTGCACATCTTCCACACTCTGCAAACCGTGGCAGCGGCCAGCCCCGAACTCGACGCCGGCGTACCCGCACGCGGCCTGCACGGCGAGGGCTATCGCGGACACATCTTCTGGGACGAACTGTTCATCTACCCGATGCTCACATTGCGCCGACCCGAACTAACCCGCTCGCTGCTGCTCTACCGCTACCGCCGACTCGCGAAGGCGCAAACCGCCGCGCGCACTGTTGGGCTGGCAGGGGCGATGTTTCCATGGCAGAGCGGAAGCGACGGCCGCGAGGAGACGCCCACCGAATTGTTCAATCTGCGCAACCAGCAATGGATGCCCGACAATTCCCACCAGCAACGTCACGTCGGCCTTGCCCTGGCTTACAGCGTATGGCAGTACTACCAAGCCACCGCCGATATCGATTTCCTCGTCCATCACGGTGCCGAGATCGTGGTGGAGGTCGCCCGGTTCTTCGCCGACCTTGCCACCCACGACGCAACTGATGACCGCTTCGACATCACCGGCGTGATGGGCCCTGACGAATTCCATGACGGCTACCCCAACGCCCCCGGCGAGGGACTACGCAACAACACCTACACCAACGTGCTCGCATCCTGGGTACTGACACGAGCGCGCGACATAATTGACCTGCTACACCAGCGCGACTGCGGCCCATCGCTGTCTCGACTCGCAGTCAACGCCGAGGAACTGAACCGATGGGACCGGACCAGCCGGCGGCTGCGGATTCCGTTTCATGACAGCGTCATCAGCCAGTTCGAAGGCTATGAGGACCTCGCCGAATTCGACTGGGACCGCTACCGCCAACGTTATGGCAACATCGGGCGCCTCGACCTGATTTTGCAAGCCGAAGGTGACAGCACCAACTGCTACCGACTGTCCAAACAGGCCGATGTGCTCATGCTGTTCTACTTGTTCTCCGCCGAAGAACTACGGGCCGTCTTCACCCGCCTCGGCTACCAGCTGCCACCAGAACTCATCCCCCGCACCGTGCACTACTACCTTTCCCGCACCAGCCATGGGTCCACCCTGAGCCGACTGGTGCACAGTTGGGTGCTTGCCCGGTCAGACCGTGCGCATTCATGGTCCCTGTTCACCGAGGCATTGGACAGCGACCTCGCCGACATCCAGGGCGGGACAACACGCACGGGTATCCATTTGGGTGCGATGGCCGGCACCGCGGACATGGTGATCAGATGCTACGCCGGAGTCGAAACCCGTGACGATGTCCTGCGCCTTCACCCACTGCTGCCCCGCCAGCTCGGCGCCGTCAGCTTCCAAATGCGCTACCGCGGCCAACCGATCGACGTCAAACTCAGCAGCAACCGTGTGGTGCTGGACCTTCATCCGTGGGCGACCGGCCCGATCCGGATTTGCCTCGAAGATGTCACACGAACACTGATCCCAGGCCAACGCTGGGAAATGGCACTGTCCGAGGCGAATACCACCGGCTAGACAACACGCATGGGACCAGAACCCGTCAACGCTCAGGAGAGCATCGCCATCTGCAACATCAACACGCAACGCCATAGCACTCTTACTACCCACGTATGCGGCCAGCTACTGGATATGTGCGAGAGCAGGGGCTGGTAGCGGCCCGGAACTTCTCGCTAGCGGCCGAGAGGACGATGATGGTGAGTCTTGCCTGTCCCGCAGGACGGCTTCGGCTGGCCGCTGCGAACGCTGGGCAGCTGCCGCGCCGGTATTTGGAGGGGTTGCAGTTCCGGCTATCCGCCGACAGCACGACGAACGGTCACCACGGCGGCGGGCCCGTGCCCGACAGTGACGACATTGGCCCCGTCACCGGTACTTGTGTCCCCCACCTCATGCCTCGATCACCATTGGCCGCCACCCGCCAACCCGGACTTTGCTTCGGTCCGCGCGGTGCCGTGCGCCACGCCTACGCTGTGTCGGCTTGGCCGAGTCGGAGGCGGTGTTGGGTCCGCGACCCGTCACGCATGCGAAAGTGGGTCACGAGCCCACCGGTGTCACCAGCCATCCGATGTTGCATAGAGACTAGCTATAGCTAGAATCACCACCGGATCGACCGGAGTGGTCTTGTGCTGGCGCATTCCTGGCTCGCCGAGAGCGGCGCTTCGAGACGACCGGTAGAAGGGTTTAGTCATCGGGATGGTCATCCATGTGGCCGGCAATTGACGGCGCGGCGCACCGTCATACCAGCTTTAAGCCAATCCCGAGGGCTGCATCAGTTTTCGCCATCGACGCCTCGGGGTCCTGGTCGCGACTTGTCAGCGCCCGTATGGCATCAATCGTATCCGGAATGACGATGGCCTGGTTGTCCACCATATAGGCATAGAAGGCTTCGCCCTCGCTGACGGCCACCATGTCTTCCCACAACGCGACCTCGTAGAGATCGTCGCGCGGGCGCCCGAGGTCTGCCATCAATTCCTTGACGGTGTTGAGCGCTGTCAAGCCATCATCCATGCGGATCATCGCGATTCGCGACGACTGCCGGAAGGCGTCGATGACTTCTTCGGCGCTGGCGTCTCGGGTGAGCTGAACCGACCAGCTGTGCAGGTGAGCCAGCGTCTGCGGCACCTTGACCGCGATCGTCACCACGTCCAGCTCAGCATCGACGGTCTGGGCATCCGGCCCCTGGTGGCTGGGAATCGTGGCCTCCGGCACCAGGGTGTTCATAATGCCGCCCTCATGACTCTCCCATGGGTCAGTCGCCCGGCGCATCGTAGTTCGCCTCGGCCACAAAGGAGTGCCCGGTAACCTCGTGATTCTCGCCACCTTGCACGATGAATTTCACCCCATGCGCACGGTAGTACTCAGCGTTCTGCGCGCCCAACGGTTTTGGCGTGCAATCGACCACCACCTCGGCATCGTTGAGTAGATCCTCGAGATTACCTGCTACTTGCAGACCCCCACCGCGCATGACCTCGGTACGGTCGTCAACGGAGGAGAAGATTCGGAACCCTTTTTGCTCGGCAATTCTCATTCGCCATCCGGCGTCGATATCTGCGATACCGACCAGTTCCAAATCTTCCTGATTTGCCACCGCATCGGCGACCCGCTTGCCGATGACGTCATATCCGTTCACCGCAACGCGGATCTTTGCCGACTGCGCGCTCACAGGTGCTCCGTTCTAAATGTTCTTCGTTCGGCCGGCCTCAGCCGAATCAGGCGGTTTGTTGGGTTTCGCGTCGCAAAGTGAATATCTTGGCGTGCCCGCATCGGTTCAAAGATGCCCCGGTGACCGAGCATGGCGGTCCTCGTGCACGGATTTCGAGTGCGGTGCGAAGCCACGGTCCAAAATCATCTGACAGCAGAGGTTGTAGAACAAAACACGAGGTGGCGAGGTAGACACTGTAAACGCTACTCCAGCCCAGGCCTGACGAGAATGCGATGTAGCTCCCACGGAAGCCGGCGAACATGACGGCGAAGGCATTGGCGTGTTCTCCAACACCTCGCGCACTCGCCGCGGTGAGCGCCTTTGCCCCGTCGATGACCACCAGCAGCCCGTCATCGAACGTCAATCCATGCCCGACCAGGCCTGCCAGCAGCGAGCCCATCCCGGTCTTGTTCTCCGTTGGAGTCCTCCCCAGCCGACCGATTTCTTTGTTCCGTCGGCGGTGATCGCCAGCGCCACCACCGCGCACCGCTCAGCCATGTGCTAGCCATCGAGCATGAGGACCTCGAGTCGCGGCCCGTCAGGCCGTGGACATCAGCTCGGCCAGCGCGGTCTCGGTCCGGCGCACGAACCGGCGCGAAATCGCCGAGCGGCTGGTCGATTTCTTCTCCTTGTCAACCCGGCTCGGCGGGTGTGCCGGCGGGTGGCCACCCCAGCCAGTATTCGCTCCATCACCACCTGGGCCAGCAGGTCGTCGGCGACGAAGTGCGCGTAGCTCGTCAACGACACCTCCTGACTGTCGAGTCCGGGCTCGCGGCCGGGGTCACCGATCCCCTTCCCGGCGACGTGACGCACCGCGGCCCGGCCACCGTTTTGCTTACCCTTCGGCCGATAGGCCTCGGCGATCTCGGCCTCAAACATCTCGGCCATCACCGCCATCTTTGGCGGCCACGCTCATCGCGATCAGCCCTCACGTGCGGCGCCAACGATATCGAGAGCGCGCGCTTGATCTGGGCGCGGAGGACTCCGTCGATTGATGAGATGTATGTCCGCCGCGCGTGGGACCATCATGGCGATGCCAGAGTCAACAGAGCACCCTCCAGCGACTTGCGACGAGGAACTGCTGCGTTGGTTGGGACCGGACTTCGCTCTACTCGCCGGCGGTGACCCCGACCGGGTGACTCGGATTCGGGACGAAGTGGCGTCCGGATTTACAGCCTTGGCGAAGGTCACGAACGCCGTGTCATTTTTCGGCTCCGCGCGCACGCCGCCGGATCACCCGCACTACAAGCTGGCGCACGCACTGGCTGCACGGCTGGGCGCGCTGGGTTTCGACATCATCACGGGTGGAGGACCCGGGATTATGGAGGCCGCCAACCGCGGCGCACGCGAGGCTGGCGTGCGTTCGATCGGCCTTGGCATAGAGCTCGCCCAAGAACAGGGCATCAATCCCTTCGTCGATCTCGAGCTTCACTTCCAGTATTTCTTTGTCCGCAAACTGATGTTCGTCCGCTACGCGAACGGGTTCGTAGTCCTTCCGGGAGGCTTCGGAACGCTCGATGAGCTCTTCGAGGCCTTGACTCTGATACAAACCGAAAAGATCCGCCACTTTCCGGTCGTGCTCGCGGGATCGGCGCACTGGAGTGGACTGCAGCGATGGATCCGCGAACGGCTGCTCAAGCCGGGAATGGTTGCGGCCGATGACGTTGAGCTACTTGTGCTCGCCGACGATCCTGACGAGATCGGCGAGATTGTCGATCGTTGCCGCCATCGTCAGTTGCAGACCTACCGATCGTCTGGATCGTGAGTTGAGCGGGACTGTGGTGTTGCCTGTTTCACCGCACAATTGTTCGGCGTCGTCTCGGTTGAGGGCAGCGGAGGCGATATGGCGATTACTTCGAGGTGCCGCAGCCGACGAGCACCAATGTGGCACGGTGAGCCTCCCACCAAGCCAGGCCAATCCGCGCCCTCAGCTGCCCGGTTCAGTCAGAGTGGGCGGTGGGCCCAGGGTCGAAGAGGATTTTGGTCCAGCCGTATCCGGGCAGCAAATCCGCCGTCGACCGAGAATGAAAGACGGTGCCCGAGCCTTGCGCGGTCGAACACGCGACAATGACCAGCCACGGGTGTGGACTACATGTGCCGATCGGATTCCGGTAGTACTGAAGTATCCGACGATGCCAGGCCGCGCAGAACTTCTCCAATTTCGTTGGAAGTCTACATGAGTCGGGCTGATCGACGACTATTGCTAGTGCTTGCGCCGTGGTTTGCTGGTTCGCTTACCATGGTTGCGGAGCCAACAGCTTTGCGCCGGACAGTGCCGCTTTTAACGGACGCTCTGGTGTTCGGCACGCGAACGACGGTCGACCGTGACGCGGCAGCACAGGTTATATGCCCAGACGAACACCACCCCGGCGTACACGCTGTAGACGATGCTCCAGCCCATGCCGGTCAAGAATCCGACGACACTCCAGCTGAAGCCGGGAAATGCGGCGGCAAAGGCACTGTCGGTAAACGTCGAGTGCGCCAGAGCCCGCCAGATGAAGCAGAGCACGTAGGTGATGACGCCGAACACCGCCAATGCTGAGCTCACGCGCGTGATGCTCAACCTCTTGTTAACCACCTGACGTCCCCTCGATGTATGCATTCTGTGTGTATGAACAACGACTGTGACTCAAAAAGTGCGACACCCGCAAAAGGACTTCTGATCACCACGCGGCGCCGAAAGTTCTCATTGCTTCAACCGCCCGGCCACTGGCGAGCCCAACTTCGACTCGTGGCGACCGACCGACCGCCAGTCCCAAGGTACCTGCTCACATCATGTTAGATCTCGCAAAACGCTTCGCTGGTTGTCCTCATAGAGACGACGCACTTACCGGATCGCAGTGCGGTGTTGGCATAGTCTCCTCGATCGCAATGCCCCGCGTAGCGGCCCCGTTTTGCAACAACTCAACCGCCGTCGGGGACGTCGATGCGCAGGTGCCGGGCTGGCGCGGCTATTAAGGTTCCCCGGCTCTAGTACTGGTACAGATAGTACTGATATGTCACGTACTGATGATGCAAATAGTACCTCAAGGGTGCGCACGGACACGTACGGAGATCGGGACGTGGTGCGATGCGCTCAGTTTGTTCCGGCGCATTTCGGAGCCGTTGGCAGGCCTAAGACTAAGCCGTCATGTCTGAGCAGGGCGCAACCGGTGAGGGGCCGCCTCGCAGACGTCGTTGACGGCCTTGCGCGGGACGCCACCATCGCTAATATGGACATTGTTAGTACTAGGTCACCCAATGGAAACTTCCAGCGGGCCTTAACGGCAGAGAGCATCGTGATGGCTATCGACAATCCCGTGCGGCGGCTTTTTGTGAGGGTGTGGATTGCAGCCGCTGCTGGGCTCCTCCTGTTGGCCCCGGTCCCGGCTGTGAACAGCGAGCCGACCGCGTCAGCGCAACCGTGTGTATCCGGCGAGGAACCAGATCCGTTGACCGGGACGTGTGTGCCCCACCTCGTTCCCAGAACACCGCAAGGCGCCATCCCCGGGAACCCCGACGTACCAGCGGTGCTGGGGCGGCCCTGCACTACACCCGCGGAATGCGCCCGCCTGGGGCGGGATCCGGGGACTCTGCCCCCCCAACCGGTTCCGCATTCCAAGACCGGCCACGACGGTAATGCAAGCAGTCACCCATAGCCACAGCGCGTCGGCCGCAGTTTCCGAAGACGACCACACCCCTGCGATCCGGGACGAGTCGGACATCTAGAAAACGAACGTTCCGGCGTGTCGCCCCGCGGCGTGAACTTGCGATGTGGCTCGCGCTCAGTAGGCAATGACGACCCGACGAGGATGAAGACGGCGAGCGAACCCCGCGGTTACCCAGCTCGATGACGACGTCCTGCAGGAACATCGTGCCCTCGCTGTGTCGAGTGCAAAGCCTTGATTTCATCGACCGCGACCTCGGTAAATATTGGAGATCCGCTCCCCGCGACACCGACACGCGTACACCTCGGCCAGGCGCATCATGATATCGGGGGTAGCTATGCCGCGCGGATACAGTGACAGCACAATGGAATTGATGCTGTTGAACCGGCGGTCTTTCTTCGCCGCAAATCGCCGGATCAAACGACCCGTGCGGTCGCGGGGCGAGTCAATCTTGACGCGACCATTGAACGTGGTCACCGTTTTCGGCGTCGTGCCGTTCGCGAGAATACCCGAGCCAGGCCCTGCCGGACCGCCTCATACCCGAAGATATGGGTCAGCTCCGAGTTCAGCGCGCGTTCCAGCACGGCCTTGGTCAACTCGTTTCGCAAACCATCAGCGCCGTCGATCGTGGTTCCCTCTTTGACCGCATCCTTGATCAGCGAATCCAACTCGGCGGTAGACGTCTCAGCGGTAAACGTCTCCGCCAATCGCCGAGGCGCGTTCCGCCGTACCCGCCACCTGACGTGGTCTTGCCCGCAAAACATCCTTACTGTCTGCCCGAACGGCGCTCCGCTGATGGACTACCCCGGCCTTACACAGACGGAATGCCACGGCCCGTGGGAGGGCTGTCCTCGTACAGGTGCCCGCGGAGAGCGCGCAGCACTTTGGTGCCGTCGGGGAGCTGGTGATCAGTCCAGCCTTCGAGCCCGGGGATGAAGAGTCTTGATCACATGATGAGTGCTGCAGTGGTGTAATGCCCGGTGCTGCTGATACCTCGTTAGTATGACTTCCGGTCGGTCCACCTGTGGCGAGCGGTGTGGTCATGCGATGCGTGCAAGACCGTCGCTGGCCGCGACCGATTTGAAGGCCTGTCAAACTGCAGTCGGTGTGGTCTGTGGCTAATGCCCATGGTCGTCGGGCGACTCTTCTTGACTGCTGGTAGCCGGTTCTGGCAACTTCAATGTCGTGGTTGTGGACGCGCCCGGTGCGGGGCGGCGGATTGAATAGCTGATGCCGGTGGGTTCGGCGCCGGTTGGAACCGTTGCCGCCACCGAGGACGTGGCTAATTCGATAACCGAGACTGTGTCGCTGTAGCTGTTGGTCACCCATGCCCGTGTGCTTGTGTCATCGATAACGACACCGTGGGGTCCGGAACCGGTGTTTACTCTGCTGCGCACGGTCATTGAATGGGTGTCGATCACCGACGCGGTGTTTCCCGGCTGGTCGCGTGTGCCCTGGTCTGCGGACACGACGGTTTCTCCATCGGGAGCCAGAAAGACCTGGACTGGCGGGGTCGGCACGGATACGGTACCGACCACCGTCCGAGTAGCCAGATCCACCTTCGCCACCGACGACGGATCACTGATTCCTGTGTAGGCGTAGCGGCCATCGGCGGTGACGGCCACCTGAGCCGGGCCCGCGCCCACGGGAACCGCGCCCAACAGCGTGTCAGTGGCGGGGTCGATCACATCGAGCGCGCCGGCCATGGTGTTGGCCACGACGATGATTGAGCCGTCGCCGGCGGGTCGCAGACCGTGCGGCATCCCGCCAAGCGTGATGCGGCCGGTCGGCTGCAGTTCAGGGGCCCGGTACACCGACACGGTGCCATCTGCCGCATTGGTCACGTAGACTTTGCCGTTGGCTTCGATGACGTGCGCAGGCTCTGCACCGGTTGGGGCGGTTGCCTTGACCGCAAATGTCGCCGCGTCGATCGCCACCAACAGATTTTCGCTACCGCTGACCGCGTATACGGTGTCCCCGCCAGGGCCCATTTGAACGTTGTGCGGCTCCTCGATCCCGTCGAGCGTGGCGATCACGGCGTTCGTCGACGCGTCGATGACCGTGATGCTGTCGCCGTCCTCATCTGCTACCCATACCGAGCCGGTTACGCTGCCAGCTGGCTCGGGCGATGCGCCTTCCTGTCTCGCGGGTCCATCCGCTTCGCCCGAGCAACCCGTCAATGCCATTGCCAGCATCACGACTAGGGCTATCGGATGTAGCGGAACTCCCCTTTTACTCATGGTTGAAATTGGCTTCAGCCGATGCGGCACATAGTGAGTCCATCGGAACACAGCCGGTCTCGCATCAGCGCCGGCTGGCATGTAAGGAACGACTGAGGCGCCACCCGAGCTAGGGAGATCGGACCGGCGCCCCAGCCGCCCCGACACATACTAACCTAAATAGTAGATAGCGAAAGTACTTCCTGAGACAGATACCGAAAGTTCGCGTATAGCCGTGTCGTTCGTGGCAAACTGCCACGGGTGCAGATACCGAGGCGGCTTTCGAAGGGCGCTGGAAGCGTCCGGAGCGTCACCCGCCCCCGGCGCCATTCGAGCGGTTGCAGCCTCCCTGAATCGCCATGGGGAGCCGTGCCAGAGAGCTGCCGTTCTCGACGCTTGTCAATAAGTAAGCGCCACCCGCGTCAGCACCTGGGCTGGTTTCGGCTGAGTGTGGCATCGTGGCGTGCCGCCACTGTGGACACTACCTGGACGGTACTCATGTCATCCGCACGGCGGTATATCCGGACTCGTTCTACGGCCGCCATTATGGCCGCATCGGCGATGGGCTCCTCACTGGTGACGACCAGTTCGCCGGTGGCAGCGCTCACCTCGACATGCTTGACGCCGCCGAGGGATCTGACTTCCTCGCGGACCGACATCTCACAGTGACCGCATGTCATCCCGGAGACGCGTATTCCGCTGTGGCCATTGGTGTATTCCTCCTCATGGGGACGATCGGCCAGCTCACTCCGTTTAGGAAACCGGGGCAGGTCAGGCTCTGCGTGTCATGCCGCAGAAGCGGGCCGGGCCCATACTGAATCACAGAAGCCAACGATGCCATCGATGCCATCGGCCTGCTGGCTACCCTCGGGAGGCTTCGCAGCGATCAGCCCAGCGATGAGAGCAGCTGTTCGCACGCCTGCCCGCAACGCCGACACACCTCGGAGCAGATTCGGCAGTGTTCGTGGTGCTCGGCATGCCTAGCGCATTCATCGCCACAGGACTGACACGCCGTGGCGCAGGCCTGCAACACCGGACGGGTCAGATTGGCATCGTAGCCGGTGTGGCGCGAAAGCACCCGACCCGTCGTCTCACACAGATCTGCACAATCGAGGTTGGTGCGAATGCAGGTGGTCAGCTCTTGGACCGATTGTTCACTCAGACAGGCATCTGCGCATGCGGTACATGCCTGTGCGCATTCGATACACGCCTCGATGCACGCCGTCAATGCCGCACGGTCGATGCCGCCGAGATCCTGCGGGTAGGTTTCCAGCATTTCAGCCGCGGTGCTCATTTGCCTCACTCCATCACTGTTGTCAGGTGTTGTGCCGCGAGGTTTCATCAAGACGCGGCTATCCGTGTGACCGCGGCCAGCCTGACGGCACAGCCACAACTCATGGACGACAGGCGCATACCCCACACATCTACGGTGAAACTCCGTAGGCCAAGCGTAGGGCAAGGGCGTGCCGTCGACAAGTACCCCGCGCGCCGCAGCGGCCTGCATCGAACGCCGGCGGCTTGGATACCGGGACGCGATACGCCAGTTAGCCTGCACCACACCGACGCGATGAACGCGACGCTGACGCGATACCGATCAGCAGCATCATCCCCGGGCGACGGACTTCAGCTCGGGCCCACCCGCCGGTGAGATAAAGGCATACCGCCGGAGACGGATAAGCGTGCCACAGATTCGGTGCGATCCACGCGACACCACGCTGCCCGCCATCCGAGGTAGCCGAACAGTTCGGCGACCATGTGGCTGAACAGCACCACCGGTACGGACAAAATCAGGCTGCCCCAGAGAACCTGCCGCGCAACACATCCCCGGACGTCCCCGTGCCCGCCATGGCGGTCATGGCCCGAGCCCGGGCTATCTTAAGCGACGTAGGCCAAGTGTTCGCCGTGTCCGGCCTGGGGGTCGTGTTCGCTCGGGATAGGACTCTGTATCTGAGGGGCCGTGGTGTCCGAGCCGTTCGAGGTGTCGGTCAGCATGTCCGTGCTCCGGGCGAGAGATCACAACTCCTTCTGTGGGCCGCCGTGTGGCCGGTGGCGCTGTCGCCAGCCCGTTCGCGGTCGCGTGTCCGGCGGTCGAATCGGATACCGTGATCTTCTACTGGCCGTCTTAGTAGGACAATGTCGGACTCCGCAGAGTTCTAACTTGTCTGCATCCGAGTTGGCGATGATGTCGGCTGAACAACGCTTGACAGAGCTAAAATCGGTTGCGGGCCTGCGTCGGACGGGCCGCACATGTTCGCCGGAGCAGCCACCGGCCACGCGGTTTGCCCTACTACCAGGCCAGCGCGCGGTCGGCGGCCACACCGATCCTCTGGTCTCATGCTTGCGCGACATTCCTGGAGCTAACCGCACATCAGCGTGCCCGATGCCATCAACGCAAGAATAAGCAACGGTCCGCCGGCCATCAGCGTCGATGCGCTGGTCAACGCTGCCCGGGCGCGTATCTGCGTCGGCGGTGTTGCAGGAACCGCCAGACGTTCGGCCCTGCTGAGCACCGCCACATCGGCCGCCCCCAGTGACCCTGCCGGCGCTGCTCCGGCCAGTGACATCAATCCCAACAGCAGCGCGCGGTGACCGAATCGACGGGCCGCCGCGTCGTCGGCACACATCTCCAGTATCCGCGAGACCTCAGTGGCACCCTGTGTCATCAGCGAGAGTTTCGGGAAGACCACCGCCAGACTGCGGAGGGCGGCTATCACTTGATGATGGCGTCCCGCCAGATGAGCGCGCTCGTGTGCGAGCACGGCGCCCAGCTGATCGTCGTCCAGGGCCGCCAGCGCACCGGTCGTCACCACAATGACCGGTGGGCGACCCGATACGCAATAGGCGGCACGCTCGGAAGCATCGATCACGAACACGTCCTGGCCAACCGGCCGACCTACCAACCGCACCCCGTCAGCGTGCTCGAGCGCCCCTGCCCGCAGGCGAGCAAGAGCGCGGGCAATTCGGGCACCGGCGAGCGACGCGGCGATGACACCGGCGGCTGCGGCGGCGAGCAACAGTACTTGAGGGATGCGACCGGCATACCCAGTCAGCACGTCGCACAACACGGCAAGACACGACGCCACCACACCGTTGCTGTGTTCGCCGCCGGTGACAAGGTCCCCGACGATGAGCACTGCGGCCATCAACCAGCTGATAAGCACACTGCCGATGGCAGTCAGCCATGCCGCCACACCGTAGCGAGGAGCATGCCCTTCACGGGTGAGCCGACGCAAAATCGGCGGGCCGACCACGCACACCACGAAGCTGTAGAGCAGCAGGCACGCAGCGACGCTCACCGTTTACCTGTCCGCTTCTTCGGCAGCCGCCGCAACGCCGTGCGCAGCCGCTCAGATTCCCGGGGACCGATCTGCTCGATGAAGTGGCTCAGCACCAGGTCAGACCGCCCCCCGCCCTTGAGGGCATCGCGCATCAATCGTGCCGTGTGCTGCTCGCGCGACAGTGTTGCCCAGTAGCGATACGCCCTACCGTCGCGTTCGCGGGCCAGCCAGCCTTTGGTATGCAGATTGTCCATGGTGGACATTACCGTGGTGTAGGCGATTTGCCGTTCGGCGGCCAGTTGCTCGAAAATCTCGCGAACCGTCATCGACGCCTCAGGACCGTAGTCCCACACGCGTTCCATGATGACCGCTTCCAACTCGCCGAAACCGCGCACCCGCACCGTTGAACCTCCACTGTTCGACGATGAGCTTACCGGCCACCATGGCATACGCGCGATTCAACAAGCGCTGAAGCAGGGCGCACAGAAATGCGCAGGGTTGGCCGCTGTCGCCGAAACGGCGTCAACTCACGCTGGATCGGCGCGAGCCGCTATGCCTGAACGGTGACGGGATCCCCTACTCGCACCATGTCGAAATACCACTCGGCGTTTTCCGGGCTGAGGTTGATGCAGCCGTGACTGACATTGGCCGATCCCTGCGCGTCGACTGACCAGGGGGCCGAGTGCACGTAGACACCTCCCCATGTCACACGCACGCCGAATTCGCCGTCGATAAGGTAGCCCTCCGGGTCGTCAAGGGGAATACCGATGGTGCGTGAGTCGAACACGACGTTGCGCTGCTTCTCCAACACCGTGAAGTCACCGACAGGTGTTTCGAAACCGGGTTTACCCAGTGATGCCGGCATTTCACGGACCACCTCGCCGTCGACTTCGAGGGTGAATGTGTGCGCATCGATGTCAGCGACACTGACCACCGCAGCACCGGTGCTGAACTCGGTCTTCAACCCGCCAGCTCGCACTTCGATCCTATCGTGGGCCGGCCAATAGCCGGTCGGCTTCCACTCCAACGTTGCATCGTCGAGCCATGTGAACTCACCGGTCGTCGACTGCGAAGTGGTGATTGCAACCGTGCGTTCGGCGGCCTTCCTATTGACGACGGGCGCAATGTACTCCACCACCACTGGGTGGGCGACCCCGACCACCTCACCGGGACCCGGAAGGACGCGAATCGCGCCGAAAGTCTCGGTGGCCGCAGCTTCGGCGGCTGGCGTGCCCGCCGACGGCGTCAGGAAAGCAGCCACCACGGCTACCGTGGCCAGGAGCCATCGCAACTAACCTCCACCACCTTCGTTCAACCGCGGCGTGCGCCACAAACGGTACTCTACGTACTTACTACGTATAGTAGCTCTAAACGGTCCGCGACGAACCTCCCCTGCCACACGGTTGGACTACGCGCTCGAACGTCATACATCCTTGCGTTGATCTCACGGGTCAGCCCGGCCACGACACCCTTGTGTGCATTGGTCGATCGGCCGCTAGCCACGTCGCCGCAGCGCGGCCTCTCCTAGCAGGTGACGTCGACGTACATTGTCCTGTACACTACCCGCTCCACGGTGCGGTCGCGCATGTCTCTGCGCATCTCGGTGACGTCGCGTCCTGGTCGAATCGAGCTCACGGCGCACTTCGTAAGGGGCGCGGATCCGGTCTTGCTCACGATGACCGTATATCCGCTGTCCTCAAGGCTTTTCACCGTATCCTGCGCAGAGCCAGGGCCCGTTGGGGCAGCAGATGCCGACGCAGCGACCAACACGGCCGCAGTGGTGATACCGGCGACTATCGTCGCCATCTTTGCCAATGTAGCCATGTCCACTCCCAATTCGCCGCTGGACCAACCATTCATCGCCCTGGTTAGTACGTAGTAGCTCAGTAGCTATTAGTTAAAGGTACCTCAAAGCACTGACAGCATTACCGGTCTTGCGGGCACGGTTGGATAACGATGAGAACGCCTCTAAAATAGCCACTTTCGGCCTTTCGAAAGATCCGATGGCCGCTTTTCGGAAGTTCATGCAAGGGCCCGCACCGTGACGCCCGGTCAGTCACTGCGCAGGAGGGCGGTCCAGCTAGGGCGCTCAACCCGGATCCACGGCTGCTTTGACCGGCACCGGCTGCAGTCGCCCGCTGCGATTAAGGTAGAAGAGCGCTGATGCCGTCAGCCCGCCAATTAGGCTCAGCGCTGCCCAGATCAGCTCTGGTGCTCCGGCATCGCGCGCGGCTTGCATCAGCGCACCGGTACCCAAGTTGCCGGCGAGTATCCCGACACCGATGATGGTGTTATAGAAGCCGTAATGTGTTGCGACCAACCGGTTGTGGGCGAGTGATACCACGGTGTCCATTTCGAAGGGAAATACCGCTGCTGATCCGACTGCGAGCAGTGCAGCGGCAGACAGCAAGGCGATTGCGGATGCCGCCAGGCCGAACCGGCCGCTATCGGGAACGACGGCCACCGGGACGAACGCGACCGCCAAGATGAGTGTTCCAATGATTAGTGAGCGTCCCGCGCCCCATCGTGCACCGAACACGCGAGTGATGCGCAGTTGTCCGCCCACGGCGACCAGTCCAGAAACCACGAACACCGCTGCAACCAAGAGCGTTTCGGCGTCTGGCGCCAGAATCGCTGCGTGCAGCGGCAGTGCGAGATATACCTGGAAGGACAACACGTAGGAGCCGATCATGGCCGCCGCGAACAGCAGAAAGGATCGGTTGGCCAGCACGGCGCGCCAGTCATCGAGTACGGACGCCTTCTCGGCGTTGAGTGTGGCGCTGTGCTGGGGAAGGGCGAACAACTGGGCAACGGTCAGTAGCGCGAACACTGTCGCCGCCGCTGCCGCGGTGACGCGGAAGTCGAGCGCCATCAGTGCCAGTCCCGCCAGCGGACCGGCCAGAATGCCCGCCTGGTAGAAGATGTTGAACACTGCGAACGCTTCGACGCGCCGATCACCGGAATCGGCTGCCAGGTAAGCACGTACCGCCGGGTTGAACAATGCCCCGGCGAAGCCCGTGGCCGCCGAGGCGATTAACACCATCGGCAGTGACTCGGCCACGACAAGCAACCCGAACCCGGCGGTACGCAGTAGGCATCCCGCCACGATGAGCGGTTTGTAGCCCAACCGGTCAGCGAGCGTGCCTCCGATGATGAACATGCCCTGCTGTGAGAAATTACGCACGCCCAGCACGAGACCGACCGCCCATGCTGCGAGCCCCAACGGGCCGGCCAGATATCCCGCCAAGTAGGGCATCAGCATGTAGAAGCCCAGGTTGATGCCGAACTGGTTGATCATCAGCAGCCGGCTCGGCCAACCAAAACTCCTGAACTGTGCGGCCAGTGCCCTCACGGCACCACCGCCACGGGGTCAACCACCCGCGCGCACCGCGTCCACGACTGCACGACGCACTCTGTCGGCTCCGCGACGACCGCGGGCTCTGCACCCGGGGGGCCTGCCAGGATTCCGTGTGCCCGGCAGTAGTCGTCGTTGTAGACGGTGTCGAAGTAGCGTTGCGGGCCGTCGGGAAACACCGCGGCGATCCTTGTACCCTGCGGGTAGGTGCGCGCCGCCCAACCGGCCACCAGCGCGACCGCCCCCACACTCCACCCGCCGCTGGCGTAGTGGGTGGCTGCCAAGGTTCGGCACGCCCACACCGCCTCCGCGGGCGCCACCCAGTGCACCTCGTGGAATGCGCGGTAATCCACATTGCGGGGGTAGATGCTCGAGCCCAGGCCGCGCATCAGCCGCGTGCTTGCCGGCTGGCCAAAAATCGTCGAACCAACGGTGTCCACGCCGATCAGCTGCAAGTCGGGATTAAACTCGCGCAACACTCGCGCCACGCCGGCTGAATGCCCGCCGGTGCCCACGGAGCACACCAAGACGTCGATGGACCCCAGCTGATTCTGCAACTCCAGCGCTAAGCCCCGATACGCCTCGACATTGTCGGGATTGTTGTACTGATCCGGATACCAGGCGGTCGGATCACCGGCCAAAATCTCGGCCACCCGATCGCGCCGCGCCTGCTGCCAACCGCCCTGCGGGTGTGGCTCGGTCACCAGATCCACCTGCCCACCGTATGCCGAAAGCATTCGTTGAACAATCGGTTCCATACCGGGATCAGCGACCAGCGTCACCGGATGCCCGTATACTGTGCCCGCCAGCGTAAGCCCCAGCCCGAGTGTGCCGCTGGTGGATTCGACGATCCGGCCACCCGGCCGAAGATCGCCACGGGCGAGGGCTCGCTCCACCATGTGCATGGCTGGACGGTCCTTCATCCCGCCGGGGTTGAAGCCCTCGAGTTTGGCCCAAAAGCCCCGCTCTTCAGAGCTGAATGGAGCACCGATCCACAGCACTGGAGTGCGGCCGACCAGCGTGGCAGGCCGGCGGTGATACCGGCCGACGGCGCGGCGACGTGAGGCGGACAGGTCGGGCGTGTGTACGGATAGGACATGGTTCATGGGGTTTCCACGCTTCTGCGTCGGAGCCGCAGCGCTGAAGAGGACGCGGCTATGGATGGTGGGCAGCAGACATCGACCCGAGTCCGCTCAGCGCGGAGAGGTGATGCGCCGCCCACTCAGCAGCGTGTGATACAGAACCGGGTGAGCCGATCACGACCCCAGAGCACAGCCCGGGCCGCCCGCGGTGGGCCACGCATGGATGTGCCGACCGTGGCGCCCCACCAGCCCAGCGCCAAAGCCACGGCGGTGACCAATCCAAGTGCGAGGGGCAGGGTCGTGACTCGGGGCAGCACAGCCGCGGCAATACCGTGGTGCAGGTCGATGATGGACCCGTCCAGACAGTGTGGGTGATCGACGACTTCAGCGAACTGAGACCCGAGTGCCGATACCACAGCATGGGGCCCGTGCGGCGCCGGAGGATCCAGGCAGGTGGCTGCCGACCCGGTGACAGCGACCAGCATCCACGAGATCACTGCCAGTCCGATCAGTCGGCGCAGCGGTGTCGTGGTTCGCGAGCCCTCGTGTTTCACAATGTTGCCCACAGTAACAGCGCGCACGCAGGCCACGGCCCAGGCTCGAAGTTGATTCCGTGTTGTTACCGGGTCGCGATTCTTTAGTTCGCCCGACCAGGCCCCCGCCCGGCGTACCGCCATCAGAGTTTGCAATCTTCCTGCCCGCCACCGGATCTCTTCATCCGGCGCCACCCACCCGGCCACTTCTTGAGGAATCGTTCCTGCATATACGTACTATTTGCTTACGTACACAGTTTGGCAGCATTGGGCACCCATTGGTCTTCTACGCGTCAGCGCTCGTCGAACTGCTCGGAACCTAAGGCGTGCATGAACAAGTTACCGACGCAGGAGATGTTACGGATATCACTGAGTCATTCTGGCGAAGGCCGACGCACGGCCCTCAGGTCCTGTAGTTCAGGCTGGTCATCATGCCGGCCTCCTGGTGATAGGTGTTATGGCAGTGCAGCATCCATATCCCCGGGTTATCGGCATCGAAGACCACCGTGAGTTTCTGCATCGGAAGCACATTGACGGTGTCCTTGCGGGGGCCTGGCCGCCGCTGGTCGGCTGTCACTACTTCGAAGGTGTGGCCGTGCAGGTGCATCGGGTGCCACATCATGGACATGTTGTTGAACGTCACCGCGACGCGCTGGCCCTGCTGCACGTTCAGCGGTTCGGTAGCGGCGAACGGCCGACCATTGATCGTCCAATCGTAGCTAGCCATTGATCCTGCGAGGTCGGCGGGCAGTGCCACGTCGGCGGTGCGGCTCGGCAGCGTCACGCTGGGCGCCGCGCTCACCTGCTCTACCGTGCCGACGCGGCCAGACAACTCCGGTGGCCGGAAATCCGGCGCAGCAGGCGCACCGGCTCCGGTGAACAGCAGCGCTCGCGCCACGGCGTTCTTACCTTCAGCGGCGGCGACGAGCGGAAAGACCCCGTCACCGGCGGTGATCACCACGTCATAACGCTCCCCCATCCCGACCAACACAGCGTCAAACTCAGTCGGAACCACCGGGAAGCCGTCGGTATGTGTGACCATCATCGAGTGGCCGGCCAGCGCCACCCGAAACGCGGTATCCGAGCCGGCGTTGATGAGCCGGATACGAACTCGTTGGCCAGGTATTGCGCGAAACGTGCTCGGGGCTTGCGGGATTCGGCCGTTCATCAGGTAGTACGGGTAGGTGATATCTCCGGCGTCGCCACCGAGCAGTTCGCTGCCGCCCGTGCCGCCCACCCCGGGCACCGTCGCTGATCCGGGCATATCGCCCATGTCTCCCATCCCCGGCATATCGTGCGCAGGCGGGCCCATGGCGCGAAGCCCCTCATAGAGCTGTTGAGGGCTCGAACCCACACCGTCGGTCCAGTCGTCCAGCATCACCACCCATTCGGCGTCATAATCGCCGGGCTCGGTCGGGTCGTCGACGATCACCGGAAGGTACAGGCCGGTGTCGGCCTGCAACCCGGTATGGGGATGCGCCCAATAGGTTCCCGGGTGCGGCACCGAGAATCGGTAGATGAAGTCGCGTCCGGCATCGATGTTGGGCGTCGCCGGAGCGGCACCGTCCATATCGTTGCGTAGCGCGATGCCATGCCAGTGAACCGACGTCGGCTCGCTCAATCGGTTCCGAACGGTGACCGCCAACTCGTCGCCGACGCTGGCCCGCAGCAGCGGCCCCGGCACGGTGTCGTTGTAGGACAGCGTCTCGGCAATCACCCCGCCGATGTCGGCGCGGGTGCGCTGGGCGGTCAGTGTTGCGCTGACCGTGCGTCCGCTGTGCGGGCGACGCGACTCCGCGACCGCGACCGGATCCGGTTGCGGCGTCTGGTTGGCTGAGCGCGTGCAACCCGCCAACACCATCCCGGCCGCGGCGGTGACCCCCAGAAACCGCCGTCTGCTCAAACCGCCGCCCGACGCCACGAACTCGCTCATCACACGCTGGCTTCCCGGAGCCCGGGTTCACACTCATTTGGGCGTCCACCGCCCGCCCACCGGTACCACATCATGTCTATCCGGTCTCCTTCCCGTCTTCACCGTGCGCTCGGGTACCCACCGAATTGATGAAGGGGATATGAAGATTCGTTAAAGACGCCATCGGTTCAATACACCGCTGAATGATGGAAGTAGAGCGCCGCTGCCACCGATGCCACGATGTCTAGCCTCTTGGCGCCAGCACCCCGGACCTGGCGCCAAGCTGCCAATGCGCTGTTCGATGCGGACCATGTGGCACGCGTTTGGCGCCGCAAACCAACGATGGTGTGCTGGCGCACGATCCGGTTATCCGCGAGCGTGCAGGCCACTGTGCACAACTCACCGGCATCCTAAAATGTCGGGAACACTCGTAGCAGCGTTGGGAGGCTGCCGGCGACCACCGAGTCGAACGCCCCACCCGACCACCCGCACCAGGCCGCTGGCACGGCCTACCCAGCCGTTGATGATCGGCTGCGCGCCAAGCACATATCGGGCTCCGGCGCAGAGGCGCTCGACCTCCACTATCTGATTGAGCCTGCACCACCGATCAGGTCTTCAACCAATCTTCGCAGGATCTCAATCGATTCGGTGCATATCGCGGCGCACGGTTGAAGTCGGGTAGAGGAAATCGAACCCGACATCGAGGGGGTACTGGAAGGGGCTCGCTTGCACCAGATGGCTGGAACGCTAGCCAACGATCATCGACAGGATCCGCCCACCATGACCAAGATCATCGTCACGGCAGGCGCCATCGCCGCTACCGTTGCGGCAATTGCCCTGTTCTCGTTGCCGGGTATTGCATCGGCTGCGCCTGACCTGGTGGGCCAAACCTACGCCGAGGCCACGAACGCCATCGCGCAGCAGGGTGGCACGGCAATCATCGCGTCACGGGTCGGCGCCAAGCTTCCCCTCAGCAAGTGCATCGTCACTGGCGTTTCTCAATCGACATTCGTGAGACCTCCGTTCGTCCAGGCTGTCCCTGGCCGTGATGGGCGGTACGCACGTCAAGGAGTCCGCTACCGAATGGTTACCAACGAATACCGGCTCAGCTTGAACTGCAATGCCGCCGTTGCTACCGCGAACACCCCGGGAAACTCGGCGGCAAGCCCTGAGGGCCGGGAAGCCAAGAGAGAGCAGGAAGTCCAGGAATGGAGACGTACCGCCAAAGGTCAGCAGTGGTGCAAGCAGGCAGAAAAAGAGCACCCTGAATGGTTTCCCCTCGTCGGATGCCAGGCGGATAATTAATACACGGTCCCGAGGCGCGGCGACATCAGTATCCCGGGTGACCACGTTGGCGAACAGCATCACCAGACGCGCGCTGACACTTCACATTGAATGAGGTCCACCTGCTTCAAAATCCTTGGCACCAAGCCACGCCGGAATGGACGACCCAGACTTGCGGCGGGCGAAGCGGCAATCCGCGCAGGACACAGGCGCAAGCTGCGCCCCGCCGACGCACTGGCCGGCGCGGCAATCTCCCTGAGAAGGCAGGCCGGCCAGCCACTCAACCAGCGCGCAGCTCGCTTCATGATGTCATTGGCATGCCCGACTTTTCGGCCCATCCATGCGAGGACTACGACCAGTGGCGATTCGGGGGCCGAACCCTCGACTGGCCGATTCAGGGAAGATGTGGTGGCCCGCCCCCAGGACCGGTTTGAACATTAGGGCCGCCTGGCGCACGAGGGGGAAGGTGAATCTGTGTGCATGTTCGGGCGAAGTGCACTGGTGCGTGGGAAGCCAAAGCCGGCGGAGCGTGACCGCTGCCGTAAGGACTAGCACTCCGAAGAGCGGAAGGAATTCCGATGCTGCCTCGACTCAACTACTTGTTCTTCGTCGCACGACGGCGGCCAGCGACGAATCGTCGCCGCTCCAGCAGAATCGACAGTAGCCCCACTGGCTGACGAATTAGGGCCGAAAGTCCCTACGCGACGCGATGGCTGGTCAATGCTGTCGACAGGGCTGCTAACCGCCCCAATGCTGCCGGAGGTACCAATATGTCTGAGTTCAACGAGACCATGAAGACCGCGGCTTTCATGCGCTCTCGGGTTGGTGAGCCGGCCGGTCGGTCAGTTCGACTCCGCAATCGTCTCAACGGCGAAACCTCACCCGCTTGGACACTGCCGTAATAGGCCGCCCACTCACTCGCCTCGTCATCACGGCGTTGCCATACCTGACAGCAGCCGCGCCCGGCTGCGGGTCCAGGGATCTTTTCGCAAGGCACCTACTCAAGAAGGGAAATGCGCATCAAGCGGAGCAGGGGTTCGCAGAAAGGTGCCGCGTCATCAGCGTCAACGATGCCGCGACACCAGCGCGTCAGAGTCGCGACCGAACCTCGCGTAGTCTCCCACCATGCCGATTAGTCCCGTGTCGGCATCGGATCGATCACCGTGGCGCAGCGGGTCCATGACGTGACGACCTCCTGGGTGGGATCGTCGATCACGTTCGGCTGCTCGGGCGGCTGTGCTAGCAACAAGTCATGGCGACGGCAGTAGTCGTCGTTGTAGACAGTGTCGAAATAGCGTTGTGGCCCATCGGGGAAAACCGCGGCGATCGTCGTGTCACTTGAGAAGGTGCGTGCCGCCCAACCCGCGACCAGCGCGACCGCGCCTACACTCCAACCGCCCGTTGCGTAATGGGTGGCCGCCAAGGTACGGCAGGCCCACACCGCCTCCGCCGGCGCCACCCAGTGCACCTCGTCGAATGCGGCGTAGTCCACGTTGCGTGGATAGATACTCGAGCCCAGCCCTCGCATCAGCCGGTTCGCGGCGGGTTGACCGAAAATCGTTGAGCCGATGGTGTCCACGCCGATCAGGTGTAAGTGCGGATTGAACTGACGCAGTACCCGCGCGATGCCAGCGGAATGGCCTCCGGTTCCGACCGAGCACACCAGCACGTCGACCGTGCCCAGCTGAGCTTGGAGCTCCAGGGCCAGCGGCCGGTATGCGTCGACGTTGTCGGGGTTGTTGTACTGGTCGGGACACCACGCCTCGAGGTCTTCGGCCAGCAGTTCAGCGACGCGGTCTTTGCGCGCCTGCTGCCATCCGCCCGTCGGGTGCGGCTCGGTGACCATGTCGACGTCGGCGCCGTAGGCCCGCAGCATCGACACGATGATGGGCTCCATACCCGGATCGGTCACCACGGTCACCGGATGGTGATACACGATGCCGGCCAACGCCAACCCTAAGCCCAGTGTGCCACTTGTGGATTCGACGATGCGCGCCCCCGGACGCAGGTTCCCGCGTGCTCGGGCGCACTCCACCATGTGCATTGCGGGGCGGTCTTTCAAGCCACCGGGATTGATGCCTTCGAGCTTGGCCCAAAATCCGCGGTCCGCGCTGCTGAAGGGCTCAGAAACCCGCAGCACCGGCGTGCGACCCACTAGGTTCTCGGGTCGTTCGTAGCGGCCTAATCCGCGGTACCGCATCGCGTGCAGTTCGGGCGCATGGATAGACAAGGGATGACTCATGTGATCGTCGCTTCTCCATCGATCGGGGACGAGCCTGGGGGCCCGTCCGCTCGGGTCGTATCGGCCGAGTCAATCGACATGTCGCCCGTCGCCACACCCTCGCCGCGGGTATCCCGGTCGCTGGAAAAGGCACCAAACCACGCGACCGCCGTTGCGACGACAGCGGTCCAGGATGCGGCTAGTGCGCCGGCCGCCAGCCAGCTCTCCCAACCCCAGTACGGCAACATGAATCGACTCGGCCTCCTTCCGGACTCCAAGGTGCCCGTCGACGTCCGCTGATTCAGTGGAGGTTTTGTGAAGATTTGCTCAAGACCCGATCGGCTGGCACCAGTGTGCCGCGGGCGAGCCCAGTGTCGGTGTAACTGGTAGCTGTTCACGGGCACTATGGACGCTATGGATGGCACGTCAACTCAGGGAGGTCTGGGCGCGCCGGGCTACCGAGCCTTGATCGTCGACGATGAGGCGGCGCTCGCCGAAGTGGTGGCCAGTTATCTCCAGCGCGAACAGTTTGAAACCCGCACCGCCGTTGACGGCTCGCAAGCGGTGGCTCTGGCCCGCGAGTTTGATCCCGACGTGGTGGTGCTCGACCTGGGGTTGCCCGGCGCCGACGGGTTGGAGGTGTGCCGGCAGCTGCGCAGCTTCTCCGATGCCTACGTGGTGATGCTTACCGCCCGTGACACGGAAATGGACACCATCGTAGGGCTGACCGTCGGCGCCGACGACTACATCACCAAGCCGTTCAGTCCACGCGAGTTGGTAGCCCGTATCCGCGCTCTGCTGCGCCGGCCACGCACGGTGACCGGCGGCGACCAGGCTGCACCGCCGCGGCGCTTCGGGAAGCTGCAAGTCGACATCGCCGCCCGAGAGGTGCACCTCGATGGTGAGCCGATCCGGTTGACGCGCACCGAGTTCGACTTGCTGAGCGCGTTGTCTGCACGCCCGGGCGTGGTCTTGACCCGCCGCCAGCTACTCGAAACGGTGCGGGAGGGACCGTGGGTCGGCGACGAGCACGTCGTCGACGTGCACATCGGTCATTTGAGACGCAAGCTGGGCGACAACGCGAGCACCCCGCGCTACGTGCTGACCGTGCGCGGCGTGGGATACCGGATGGGAGGCGGACAATGAGCACGCCTGCGAACGCCCAACGAGCGCCGGTGCGCGCCTGGTGGCGCCCGGGGATCGGCATGCGACTACTGGTAGCTCAAACCATGGTGTTACTGGCCGGTGCGGTCACCACCTGGATCGTCGCCGCCATCGTAGGGCCACCATTGTTTCGTGACCACCTGCGCCAGGCCGGCGTCGCGCCACATTCGGCCGAGCAACATCATGCCGAGGAGGCCTACCAGTACGCCATGGTCGCCGCGGTGGGCGGCGCATTGGCGGTCTCGGCACTGGCGGCCTTCGCGGTCAGCTGGTACATCAGCCGGCGCCTGCAGCGCTCCGTCACAGAAGTAGCCTCAGCGGCGACCGCGGTCGCCGACGGCCGCTACACCGTGCGGGTAGCTCCACCGCACCTCGGGCAGGACTTCGACGCGCTGGCGGCTGCGTTCAATCAGATGGCCGGTCGCCTGCAGGCCGTGGACGCCACCCGCCGCCACCTCTTCGCTGACCTGGCCCACGAAATCCGCACTCCGGTCGCGGTTTTGGAAGCCTACATGGAAGCGGTCGAAGACGGTGTCGAGAAACTGACTCCGACCACCACTGCCATGCTGCGTGATCAGACGCGCCGACTGGTGCGTTTCGCCCAAGATGCCGCCGCTCTCTCTCAAGCTGAGGAAAGCTCCGCATCGATGACGACGACTGACACCGACATCGCCGAGCTGGTCAGGACCGCGGTCAGCGCCGCAGCCAAACGCTACCGAGCCAAACAGGTAACCCTGGCCACCCACCTGCCACCCCGCGTTCCCGCAGTTTCAGGCGACCCGCAGCGACTCGCTCAGGTAATGGCCAACCTGCTTGACAACGCATTGCGGCACACACCGCCGCACGGCCACGTCGACGTCCGCGTCCACATAGACCGTCACCAGCTCGAAGTCAGCATCTCCGACACCGGCGAAGGCATTCCCGCCCAACACCTTCCGCACGTATTCGAGCGGTTCTACCGCGTGGAAGCAGAACGCATCCACGACAAGAGCGGAGCCGGCATCGGTTTAGCAATCGCAAAAGCACTCGTCGAGGCACACGGGGGCTCCATCACAGCACGCAGCCAAGGACCGGGCACCGGGGCCACGTTCATCATCACACTTCCGGTCGCCACGTCGGAGCGCCGCCGACCAGACTTGCCGAGGCCAGAGTCTCAAGACCTGCACGTCCGACCGTAATTGGACGATCTATCCACGTCCGCGGCCGGACTACGTAGTTAGCGGCGAGTCCGGTCAGATCGGTCTGTCTCCGTTGGGTTGCGGCGGCGACTGGCGACGGCGGGCCGGGCGTTGGCCAGTGGGCCAAACACATCTCGCCGCAGAGAAGACGAGCGTCGAGGTTCAAGTCCTCCAAGGTCTTGATCCGCGGATCGCTGCAAGGGTCCCCGTGCCGGCGGAAATCACCGGCACGGGGACATCGAGGAGAGCTCGACGCTCCTAGCGTTCTGACATCCCTACAGCGAGCCGAGGATCTGCTCCATGGTCTGGATCTCTTTTTGTTGCGAGGCGATGATCGTACGTGCCATCTCGATCGCCGGCGCGAACTGGCCGTTGTCGACCTCAGTCTGCGCCATCGCGACGGCACCTCGGTGATGCTCGATCATCTGCGTCAAGAACAGCCTGCTCGCCTCGACACCCTGCGCGTTACGAAGCGCGGTCAAGTCTTCCTCGGTCATCATGCCGCCGCCCATATTGCCCATGTCATGGCCGGGCATGCCCGGCATACCAGCGCCCGGGGACGTAGTGGGAGACACGCCCCATTCTGATAGCCAACCTTGCAATTGCTGGATTTCCGGGCCCTGTGCCGCCTTGATCTCGTTGGCCAACGACACCACGCGCGGGTCGATGCCCTGCTTTGCCAGCAGCATGTCGCTCATCTCGATTGCCTGCTGATGGTGCGGGATCATCCCTTGGGCGAAGGTCACATCGGCGTCGTTGTGCGCTTGAGTCCCCGGCGCGCGCTCGCTTGGAGAAGCGGATGACGACGGGGTGGCCACCGCCGAAGTAGTCATTGACGACATGTCTTGTTCGCTTTGTGGGCTGTTACTGCAGGCGCTCAATGCGAGTGCTGCAGCGGCGGCGATGCCAATTAACCGGTTCAGGTGCACGCGAATTCCTTTCGTTGCGCAGCTAGCTAGCCTGCAGGCAGAACCTAAAGGGTCGCTTCCGTATTCGATGAAGAATCGGTAAAGACCCTGACCGCCGGACCTCGTGTCGGTCGCCCATCCCCTTAGTCGTGATGGCCTGCCATGTATCCGGAGGCAAACGTAAACCCCTGTCCAGCACTCGGCCGACCCTCTGATCGAGAACGAATCGAGCCAGGTGGCTTCATGGTGTATCGAACGCCTCCAACGTAGTGACACAACGACGGACGAAGGCTTCAACGATCATGTCGACCGGCATAGCCATCCGGTGAGTGGCGTGCACTGCGCCGAAGGCCACCACTCGAACGACTGGACTTTCAGCGGCTCCGGCGTGTTCAAGCAGCGGAAGTAGGATCACCGCAGCATCCCCGACCACGACCTCAAGGCTCCCACACTGCATAACAGCCAAACGTCGCGACGATCGGCGGCGACCACCGGGCTCAGCGCTCGCCGCAACCAGGTACCGAAGCGACTCTGCGGGCGTCAGTCTGTGCCCGCACGCCGCGGCGGCGGCGGTTTGCAAAGGCACGATTGCCGGCTGAGCTCATTACATACGTAGCAACTGCGCGTACCCAGTAGCAGCTGAGGATTTCTCTCTGACGCGCCAGACCCTCCCATCGCCGAGTGTGAAGTGTGACAGGTGCCCTCGGCCCGCTCGCGCCAGGGAGTCAACCGACATGTGCGCTGACGGGTGGCTACGATGTACGTACCGATGCAGTAGTAGCTTCGGTAGCACGCACGCTCGTGTTGGTAGGTCAATGGCGACGTCCGAACCTTTACCGAACCTTCGACGAAGGGCTAGGTAAGCAAAACACCGAGCGGTGACCATGGAGGGTGGTCACATGCGCAGCGTGGCGCGACTGTGCCGGGACAGCAATGCTTGCAGCCGTCGCATCCGCGTTGAGACGACGGCAGAGAAGGAGTAGCCATGCTGCTGCGGCGGCGGACTTCACGGATCGGTCGACGGAACACTCGGCTCGGGCTCATCGCCGCGGCCGTGGTGGCGTTGACGGTGCTGCTCATGGGATGCAGCAGCAACGCGGCCGCGCCGGCCCCTCAGGTGATTGCAGACAAGGGCGACCCGTATAGCGAATTACTGGTACCGACGCTGCAATCCTCAGTGGCAGACGGCGCCGTCGGCGTCGCGGTGGACTCTCCTGTCACGATGACCGCCGGCGACGGCGTCCTCGGTCCGGTAACCATGGTCAATGCAGACGGCATTTCAGTCGACGGGCACCTCAGCCCAGATGGAGTGACGTGGACGACGACCGAACCACTGGGCTACAACAAGCAGTACACGTTGCACGCGGAAGCATTCGGACTGGGCGGCGTCACTCGCAACAGCATGACATTCCAAACGCAGTCGCCGGAGAACCTGACGATGCCTTACGTCATGCCGAACAACGGCGAAGTCGTCGGAGTCGGCCAACCCATCGCCGTCCGCTTCGACGAGGACATCCCGAACCGTCTGGCTGCCCAGAACGCGATTACGGTCGTCACTACTCCCCCGGTAGACGGAGCGTTCTACTGGCTCAGCAGCCGCGAGGTCCGCTGGCGCCCGGCCGAATATTGGAAACCCGGTACTACCGTTGAGGTTTCGGTCAAAACGTATGGTGTCGACCTCGGGAACGGCTTGTTCGGCCAGGACGACGTCAGCACCCGGTTCACCATCGGTGATCACGTCATCGCCACCGCCGACGACAGCACCAAGACGCTGAGCGTCAGGCGTAACGGCGAACTGATCAAGACCATGCCGCTGTCCATGGGAAAGGACAGCACACCAACTGACAACGGCGCCTACATCATCGGCGACAAGTACCCGAATCTGATCATGGACTCGTCGACCTACGGCGTGCCGGTCAATTCACCAGACGGTTACCGGCTCGATGTCGATTGGGCGACCCAGATGTCTTACAGCGGCATATATGTGCATTCAGCACCATGGTCGGTCAGCAGTCAGGGGCGTGCCAACGTAAGCCACGGCTGCCTCAACGTCAGCCCCGCGAATGCCATCTGGTTCTACGAGAACACCAAGCGCGGCGACATCGTCGAAGTCGTCAACACCGTAGGGCAAACACTGTCCGGTACCGACGGCCTCGGTGATTGGAATATCCCGTGGGAGCAGTGGCGAGCAGGAAATGCGAACCTCTGAGCCCGCCGAAAAGCACCGATCACGCTGCAATCATCACAGACGGCTGTCGTGACAACGCCCTTGAGATGGCAGGCACGCATGCGCTCGGCCCTGATCACTATCTCTACGGTTACCGCATTGCTGAGCGGAGCATGCTCAAGTGCTGACAGCCCCTCTGGCCGATCCAACCCCAGCGGTTTTTCGCACATCCACGCCATGGGCGTGGATTCCGACGGCGTGTTGTATGCCGGCACGCACTACGGCGTGTACCGACTCGCCGGGGAGCGCGACCCCGAACTCGTCGGCGACCTCGTGCAGGACTTCATGGGATTCATTGTCGTAGGACCGAATCATTTCCTGGGCAGTGGGCATCCCGGCGCAGACAGCCGCGACGCTCCACCGAACCTTGGTTTGATCGAAAGCACCGACGGCGGCCAAACCTGGCACACACTGTCGATGACCGGCGAGGCCGATTTCCATTCCCTCGACTACCGGCATGGACTGCTCTTTGGACTCGACAGCGGAACCCGATCGGTGATGGTAACCGCAGACAAAAAGACCTGGGATCGACGTGCGGAGATCAGCGCCGTCGACATCGCGGTGTCACCCACCGACCCCAACGGCGTCCTCGCCACGACCGGCACGGGCATGTTGCGCAGCGTCGACCAGGCTAAGACCTTCACACCTGTCGTCGGCACACCCCCTCTGATCTTGCTGAGTTGGCCCGACGAAGGACCCTTGATCGGGGTTACCCCGACCGGGATGGTGTATGCCAGCCAAGATTCGGGGGCAACGTGGCAAGCGCAACGCGATCTGGGTGAGCGCCCGCAGGCTGTGTTGGCAGCGGGGCGAGGCCTGGTGTTCGTTGCGACCGAGAAGGGCATCCACCGCTCGACCGACAGTGCAACCACCTTCGAGACGTTCTACACCTTCGACGCACCATGAACGGGCTTACTCGCAACCCCGCTGCGACGTTGACGACGCTGCAAACGGCAACAAAGGCGCGGTACACCAAGCGAACAGCAATGGATCCGAGGGGTTCTGCTGTCAACGTACGTACACAGTAGGATCTATGCCAGTGCGTGGCCCGTACGGTCACTTCCCCACCCGTGCGGACCTCGTCGACGCGGTATTCGTCCGCACGCTGGCGGAGGCGCAACAGACCCTCGACACAGTCGACCTCACCTGGTTACCCCCGAGCGGCACTTTGCTCGGCTGGTGACCTCTTCATGCCAGATCATGAATCGGCATCGTGCACTTCTTCAGGCCGCGCAGCGCACCATCAGGCCCGGTTGGGATTCACAACCAGCACGAGATTCCGCACCGGCGGGTGCAGGGGCGGATCACGGGGCCGTCGCGCGGGCGTCTTCCGGGACGATCTACCAACCATGTGGCTAATGGCGACCTTTCCCAACGTCCTTCATGGCGCCGCCGAGGAGCTCACCGCCGGCCGGTTGAATGAACGTGCCGCCGACAATGTGATCGTGGCCACGTTACTCGCCGCCTTCACCGTCCCGAGTCAGCCGGTGCCAGGTCACCGCCCATGGCTTCCATAAGCCATGCGGCATGAACCTAAGCTGATCCGTCAACGTTCGGGCCGGCGCGCGATCAATTCGACGGCGGGGCTGTTAAAGCGCCTTGCACGCACGGAAAGCTTCCCATCGGTGAACCCCGCCGACTGCGCGTCATCGACGAGTTGAACGGGATCGACATCAAGGACGTGCCGGTGAACACTGAGCAAGAGCCGTCCGCCCGGACGCAGGACACGGAACAACTCTGCAAACCCCGCGGGACGATTCCATAACATCACGTTGTTGACCGAGATCGCCACATCGACAGTGCCGTGGGCACATCCGGTCGCTTCGGCGGTGCCGTCCCGAACCCGTCAACGTTCGGGCTGGCGCGCGATCAATTCGACGGCGGGGCTGTTAAAGCGCCTTGCACGCACGGAAAGCTTCACATCGGTGAACCCCGCCGACTGCGCGTCATCGACGAGTTGAACGGGATCGACATCAAGGACGTGCCGGTGAACACTGAGCAAGAGCCGTCCGCCCGGACGCAGGACACGGAACAACTCTGCAAACCCCGCGGGACGATTCCATAACATCACGTTGTTGACCGAGATCGCCACATCGACAGTGCCGTGGGCACATCCGGTCGCTTCGGCGGTGCCGTCCCGAACCTCGACGCGGCCGTCACGGATAAGCGCAGCGCATCTGGCCGCGGCCATATCACGCATGGTGGCCGAGGGGTCCACAGCGACCACATCACCGGTGGGTGCCGTGGCAGCCGCTGCCTCCCTGTTCTTCGGCAGCGCCGGTGTGGCGGGGATGACCATCCGTTCGAGCTGACCATCACACGAACCGATGGCGCAGGCAATATCTATCTGGAAGCTGGCGCGGTCTGAGCTGAGCGGCGTCGCGCGCTGACCGGCGGCATTGCCGACGTGTTGATCCGAGGAAAGATCCGTGCGAAAGGCTCGACACTTCATCATCAGTTCTTGCGATCAGGTTCTTGCGCGAAGGGTCATCCGACACGGTTCGGCGTCAGCAGGCTGTCCCCGCTATGGATGAGATTCGGCGGTGCCCTCGTGTCCAAACTTGGCATGCGGTACAGGCTGCGGGGCCAAGATACCGGGCTTTCGGCCCAGACGGGTGCACTCTGGCTCGGTGGTGCATGGCACCCCCCGTATTGCGGGGACATCCGGATTGCCCGGGATGGGCTGCAACGGCGAGCGCGGTGCAAGGTGCGGTGTGCATGACAGGCTGAACACGTCGACTTCTTCTCCGTTAGGGCAGGGAGCCGCCGGTGTGATCAGATCACTGCTTGGAACGGCGAATGCCGGCACCGCCGCGATCGCTGCGAGGACTCCACCGGCCAAGGCAAGCCGAAGCCAGTGCTCACGCCCAGTAGTTGACGGTCCAGTATGGGACGCTTTCTGGCGCTTCATGGTTCGACCACCTTTTCTACGGAGTTAAAACGTACGTAATAAATCGATAATACTGAGTTATCAGATTGTGTGTGACACATCTGAAGGTCACTAGGTCCGCGACTTCCGCCCCCTCGTCGGAGGATGGGAACACCGCGCCGTGGCCGGGATCGATAGGTTGCACCTCGAGGATGTAACTCGCGGGGTGCGCGACCACCGCGCCAACCCGAAGAACCGTCCCGCCACAGTCGCAGCGCGTGGAAGTGGCGTGTCGCGCAACGCGGGGAGCGCGACAACGCGAGGGGACTCTTTGGCTTGCTAACGCAAACCGAAGAGCTTTAGCCCGCGTCGCCGAGTCTTACCTGCTCGACGGAATGCACTTTCCCTTCCCCCCCGCGTGAGGACGCGCTGCGAACCTGGGCAGATCGATCCGGCCCAAGGTTTAGGCCTATCCGTCAAGGCTTAAGCGTTGCTGCGTCTACTCCGATAGACACGATCGGCAACTTCACCGCCGCAGATCTCGTCGCCAACAATGTTGGGACTGAAGGGCCGACATCGGTCTGAGTTATGACCGCTGCTTGTGGCCCACGAAAGCAACGGCTCGCCGTCGGCGACTGGATCGAACGTGCGTACAACGGCGACGAAGACGCCACTCCGCGAGGGGGGTGAACATCAGCCCGGTCGACTAGGAGAACCGAATCACTCAGACGGCGCAAGCCGCTGACCCTGTGTCCGCGTGTCCGCCGAACGGGCTCAAGCCCATCTTGCAGCATGCTTTGGCGCAATACTCGCTGAAACGGCGCGAAATGGACCACCTGAGTTGATGGATAACATTCGTTATCCATGAAGACCGCCGGTGAAAAGAGTCCTTCTGGTCCTCCAATCCCAGCCGTAAATCGTCGATCACGTTTTTCGCGGCGCTGTTGCAAGCTCCTGAGCTAGAGCGACCCGCTGCGCGTCTACATCAGCTGTCAGGGACGTCACGAAACGATCGGCCAGCACCGCATCTGCTGGGCCGCGCAGCCAACGTCTCTGCGGTGCCTGTGTGGTTCGACGCCAGAACTGTGCCTCCGCCGCGCGACGCAATGCTCCTGAATCGCGGCTAAGCGCGCGCGCAACCGCCACTGCCGCATCCCTTCTCAACGCCTCCAGCTCGCCGCTGCGACACCGCGCCCCACACCGCCCAGCTCGCCACGCCCGGCCACATGCTCACCGAATCTCAACGGGTACTGACGAATCTCACCACAATGTGGGCTGATCACCCAGCAGCGCCGCCTGCACCGCAGCGTCATCCCAACCGTGGCGCACCGCTTCGCGCAACGCCACCGACCGTGCGCGCCGCAGGCCCCGACTGTCGAAGCATCGCACCGTATATCGGCCGCCGCCACGGCGCATCCGCACCATGCGATCCATGTTGTCGCCCTGCGCGCCCGAAACGACGTGCTGGTGGGGATCTGTCGCCGCTGCGACCTTGATGCACACCGGGTTGTCGCACTCGTGTACTCCGAGCACCCCAGCGGCCACCACACCGGACACGATCGCCAACGCGTAGCGGTGCGGGCGAACGCACAACCCCGCCCCTTCTCGGGTGAGGTAGAAACGGCCGTAGCCATCGGCACCGTCGCGCCGGCCCAGATGTTGCAGTCCGAAGCCGTTGGCCCGCAGACGACATGGCTGTGAAAACGGGCGATCTCCGCGGCGTGCACACGCCGTTCAGCGATCAGCCGCTCGGCGCTTCTCATCGCCGTTGAACCTAACCGTCAGAACTGACATTCAGAGCGCCCAGCGCGGCCAGCTTCCACCGGCGTTGTGAATCGCACTCCCGAGCCCCCTGTGTGGTCCTGCACCCGCCGCCACACCGAGCACACTAGTAAAGCTGGCCAGACGCCTTGCAGGCGCGCCCGTCGAGCGCTTCTCACCGGCACGATGCTGAACCGGCTTGTACGTCCGCGTCCCGACCTGCGTAGAGGCGGGCTGGCATGACACAGCACGCACGGGCCGACCAACGCCGCCCGGCGCCACTGATCCCGCACACCGACGACCACGCTCAACGCCGGCCGCACATCACGCCGACGCCGCATCGGCCGGCGGCTCACTGATGTAAGGGTCAACAACTCCCATCGGCCCACCGGCCACGCCACCCGCACCTAGTGCATGCGAATCATCACTGGCCGTGGGCTTCTCAGGCTTCGGTCCGTGCCGCAGCATGGTGCAAACTATTCCGATTCCCAGATCGGTGCGCGTGGCGATCGTCGTCAGCGTCTCGCCACGGCCCTGCATACGCACGACCGCCGCGCCGCCCCTGGCGCGCTGGGCATCTACCCTCTTGGCGACTTCCATGTCGAGCTGCTGGCGCAGCTGGGCCAAGCGTTCCTTCTTCCAGGTTTCGATTTCGGCGATCTTGCCGACCGCGACGAGGATCTCCGCGGCATCGTCGATGTTCGCCTTCTCCTTCGCGGCGCGGGCCTCGTTGGCCCGGCGGGACGCTTCATGGGCGCGCTTGCGGGCCTCAACCTTCGATATCCGTGGTGTTGTCATGGTCGGAACCTTAGGAGCCTGCTGGCCGACCGGGCCACCACCACAGCCACATTCGTCGTTCACCAATTTTCCCCGTCGCTCCTGCCGCATCACCGTCCCTACCCGGCACCACACCGCTGCCCACTCCCCTACCACCCCCGCTCAGCTCGCCCAGCTCCCTGCCCCACGACCCCTTTCGTAGCCCGACGACAGACCACACACCTCTTGCACTCAGGAGAATTGGCCGTCTAAGACTTTTCTAAGAACCTCTGGTTTGGTGGTGGCTTCGCCAATCGCTGAGTTCGTAGCGTGCGGCGCATGCGGACGCCTGCGTGCGCGTCATGGTGATGACGCTGCACAAGCTGACCGCCGGGGACGGATACCTGTACCTGGTGCGGCAGGTCGCTGCCGCCGACAGCACCGAGCGCGGCCGATCCACGCTGGCCGACTACTACTCGGCCAAAGGTGAATCGCCCGGTCGGTGGATGGGTCGGGGCTTGGCCGCTCTCTCTGATACCGGCCGCTGCGATGCGAGCCCGCAAGCCCGCGAGGAGATTTGGACCGTCGATGAGGGATCGGGCGTCAGTGAGGCGCAGATGCGCGCCCTTTACGGATTGGGTCTGCACCCCAACGCCGAGCGCATCGAGACCTATGTCATCGGCCGCAGCATGGGCTCGGGACGGGTGGCCAGCCGACTCGGTCGTGGGTTCCTGGTACGCGACGGCGAACCGGAGTATGCGCGGCGTTTGGCGGTGGCCTTCCGCGACCACAACGCCGAGAACGGCGCACACTGGCACGCCACCATCGCCCCGGAGATCCGCGCACAGATCCGCACCCGCGTGGCTGTGGGGTTGTTCGCCGAGGAGTACGGCCGGCCACCCGCCGATGACCGCGAATTGTCCGGATTCATCGCCCGCAACACCCGCGCCCGCACGACCGCCGTGGCCGGATACGACCTGGCGTTCTCGCCGGTGAAATCAGTGTCGGCGCTGTGGGCCATCGCCCCGCTATCGGTGGCCGAGCAGATTGAAGCGGCCCATGATGCGGCCGTCGCCGACGTGCTCGAGTGGCTGCAGGATCAAGCCACCTTCACGCGCACCGGCGCCGGCGGTGTCGCCCAGGTCGACACCGAAGGACTTATCGCCGCAGCGTTCACCCACCGGGACTCTCGCGCCGGCGACCCCGACTTACACACCCACGTCGCGATCTCTAACAAGGTGTCCCACGTGGACGCCAACGGCGTGCGCCGATGGCTCGCCCTGGACGGTCAACCGCTGCACCGGGTGACGGTCGCGGCTTCGGAGTTGTACAACACCCGTCTCGAAGCGCACTTGATCGACAGACTCGCGGTGTCGTTCGTCGAGCAGTCCCGCGGACGCGGAAAACGACCGGTCCGCGAGATCGCCGGAATGTCGGTGGAATTGATGGCGCGGTGGTCGAGTCGGCGGGCCGCAATTAAGGCGCGCACTGCCGAGCTGGCCAAGCAGTTTCAAGCCGATCACGGCCGCGAACCCAGCAACGTGGAAATCATCGCGCTGGCGCAGCAGGCGACGTTGGAATCGCGCGAAGCCAAGCACGAGCCGCGCTCACTGGCGCAGCTGCGCCAGATGTGGCGCACCCAAGCCTCTCAGGTGCTCGGCCGTAGCGGTGTGCAGCGGATGCTGGCCGACACCTTGGGCCCCTCCGATCGCACACCCTACGCACCCAGAATCGATGACCGGTGGATACTGGCGCGTGCTGGCGAACTGATCGCCACCGTCAGCCAGACACGTTCGATCTGGCAGCGTCACCACGTGCGCGCCGAAGCCCTACGCATGGTGCGGCGCCACAACATGTCGCACGATGTCGCATTGGTCGAACACCTCACCGATTACGCGCTGTCTGAGATGTTTTCGGTGCCGCACGCCCGGATCTGCGACGGTGAGTTGGGCGAGCCTGTCGCGTTGCGTCGCCGCGACGGCGCCAGCGTCTACAGCCGCCACGGTATGCAGGTCTACACCAGTCGCGACATGCTGGCCGCAGAACGCCGCATCCTGGTCGCTGTGGCACGCGTGGACGGGCGGTGCGCCAGCGACCGCGATGTCGAGCTGGCACTGGCCAACTCGACGGCATGCGGACGCACACTCAACGCCGGGCAGGCCGCACTCGTGGCAGAGCTGGCCACCAGTGGGCGCCGTGTCGCACTCGCGCTCGCGCCGGCGGGAACGGGCAAAACCACAGCGATGGCCGCCCTGTCGCATGCGTGGCGCAACTCGGGCGGACACGTGATCGGACTCGCCCCCACCGCCGACGCCGCGATCCTGCTCGGCGACGACCTCGGCGCGGTCACCGACACCCTCGACAAGTACGTATGGTCCACCGACCCCTCCTCCCCTGCCGCGCGACCAGACTGGTTTCACCGCGTTGGGCCCGACACCCTGATCGTCGTCGATGAGGCCGGAAAGGCAGCCACCGCGGGGCTGGACGCGATGATTACCGACGCGCTGCGCAAGGGTGCGAGCGTGCGCCTGGTCGGTGACGACGGCCAGCTGTCGTCCATCTCGGCCGGCGGTGTTCTGCGCGACATCGCCGAGGCCACCGACGCCCTCACCCTGTCTGAAGTCGTCCGGTTCAAGTCACCGGCTGAAGCCGCCGCGGGCCTGGCGCTGCATGACGCCGACCCGGCCGGCATCGGCTTCTACATCGACCACCACCGCATCCACGTCGGCACCGACGAGACCGCCGCCGACATGGCCTATCGGGCGTGGCGGGCCGACCTGGGCGACGGCGCGGACTCCATCCTGCTCGCACCGACCAACGACGTCATCAACGAGCTCAACGCCCGCGCCCGCACCGACCGGCTTGCCGCCGAGCCTGCGGCAGCGAACGCGCTCACCGTGGTACTCGCCGACCAGCTGCACGCCAGCGTCGGTGACACCATCCGCACCCGCAAAAACAACCGTCGAATCACCATCGGGCGCAACGACTTCGTGCGCAACGGCTACCGCTACCTCATTACCGAAGTCCGCGCCGACGGCGCGGTGAAAGCCCGCCATCTGCGCAGCGGACGCATCGTCACCCTGCCGGCGGACTACCTCGCCACCCACGTGACGCTGGGCTATGCGGCCACCATCGACTCCGCCCAGGGCCTGACCGCAGGTTGGCGCGAGACAAAAGGCACCTGCCACATCGTCGGCTCGGACATGATGACCCGCCAGCACCTCTACGTCGCCATGACCCGCGCCACCGACGAAAACCACCTGTACCTGTCGACCGCCGAGGGCGATCCGCACCGGCTGCTGTCCCCCAAAGCCACCCACCCCGACACCGCCGTAGACGTCCTGACCCGGATCTTGGCCCGCGACGGCGCCCAAGTCTCGGCCACCACCGCCGCCCGCCACGCCGCCGACCCGGCCGCCCGGCTGCAGGCCGCGGCCGACATGTATTACGACGCACTGGGTGTGGCGGCCGAGAACCGGCTGGGAGCCGGTGCCCGGGACCGGCTCGACGCCATCGCCGACGAGATGATCCCCCAGCTCAGCCAACGTGAGGCCTGGCCGGTACTGCGACGCAACCTGTGCGTCCTGGCACTCGGTGGTGCTGATCCCCGCGAGCTGCTGGCTCAGGCGCTGGCCGTGGGCAGCATCGACGACGCCGCGGACCACGCCGCCGTCCTGGATCACCGCATCGACCCCGCCGGCACCCACTCCGCCGGCATCGGGGTCCTGCGCTGGCTCCCCGCCATCCCGCCGGCCCTGGCCGGCGACCCACAGTGGGGTGCCTACCTGGCCCGCCGCGAGCACCTGGTCGAAACCTTGGCCGAGGAGATCCGCGACCGCGCACGCGGCTGGACCCACGCGACCGCCCCCGGGTGGGCGCGCCCGCTGATCACCGTGAACACGGCACTGACAGCCGAAATCGCCGTCTTTCGCGCCGCCATCGGCGTGCAGGAGAACGACACCCGTCTCACTGGCGCCCGCCAGTACCCCGTGCGCACCCGCGCCGTGCAAGCCACCCTGCAGCGCCATGCCGCCGCGGGCATCGGGCGGCGCAGCGCCGACACCACCACCCGCTGGAACGACCTCATCGACACCATCGACCCACGACTACGCGCAGACGCCTACTGGCCAAAACTGGCCGCCCACCTCGCCCAGGCCACCCGCACCACACCAGACCTTCGTCAGATCATCACCACCGCCGCCCACCAGAAGCCACTCCCCGATGAGCTGCCCGCCGCCGCCCTGTGGTGGCGCATCTTCGGCGCAGTCTCGTCCACCGCCACCCTGGCCACCACCCATTCACGGCTACGGCCCGCCTGGATCACCGACCTCGACGGCGTCTTCGGCGCCATCCTCGCCGAAACCATTGCCGCCGACCTGCACTGGCCCGGCCTGGTGGCTGCCATCAATGCCGCCGACCCCAACACTTGGACGCCGCGCGATCTGCTGTATCTGGCCGCCGAGCACCTCGCCGACATTACCAACGAGGCTGATCCGATCCCGCCCGGCGACTACGCCCGCCTGATCACCTACACCGTCGATACCTACACCCACCAGCCGCCCGCCGCGGCCCTGCACAACTTTGCTGAACCCCACGACGCCCCACCAAGTCCGGACGAAGAGGACTTCTTCCCACCCGACCCCCAAC
>NZ_MVIM01000069.1 GCF_002086795.1 Mycolicibacterium tusciae
ATATCGACCACACCATCGCCTACCCCCACGGCCCGACCCAGGCCTCCAACCTCAAAGTTCTCTGCCGACAACACCACCTCCTCAAAACCTTCTGGGGCTGGCACGACCAACAACTCCCCGACGGCACCGTCATCTGGACGTGCCCACAGCGCCAGACCTACACCACCTATCCCGGCAGCCGACTGCTGTTCCCCACCCTGTGCCGACCCACCGCCCCCACCGTCATC
>NZ_MVIM01000007.1 GCF_002086795.1 Mycolicibacterium tusciae
GGGTGGGGGTCGGCGGTGGGGCATTCTGCGCCGGCGGCACGACCGGGGTCTTGACCTCGGGGTTCTCCCCAGGCAATGGCGTCGCAGCAGGCGGGGCTGGCTGTTCGGCGGCGGTGTTCTCGGTGCCGCCCGTGGACTTGATGATCACGACAGAGAGGGCTGCGATCACGCCGATGACGATCGCCGCAACGCCCAGCGCCAGTGCCCTGCGGCGCCAGTAAATCTGTTGGGGTAGTGGGCCCTGCGGTTCTAGATCCAGCACAATTCACACGGTAAGGCCGGGTTATGCCTGTTCGTCCGAGGTCGCCCGGCGTGTCGCGAGTGAGCCTGGACTCAGCTTTCGCCGATGTCGCCGAGATGGTCCCGCAAAACCACGCGGCCGTCGGCCAGTTGGTAGGTCAGGCCGACGATCGCCAAGCTGCCCGCCGCGACACGTTGGGCGATGGCGGTCGATCGGGACATCAGCTGCGCGCCGGTCTCCGTGACGTGCCGGGCCTCGAACTCGTCCACCCTGCTCAGTCCCTCGCGGCGGCCCGCCAGGATCGACGGCATCACCCGTTCGACTATGTCACGCACGTAGCCGCCGGGCACCACACCGTCGTCGAGCGCCGAAAGTGTCGCCTTCACCGCACCGCAGCTGTCGTGACCGAGGACGACGATCAGCGGCACATTGAGCACCGTGACCGCGAATTCGATCGAGCCGAGCACCGCAGAGTCGATGACATGACCGGCGGTGCGGACGACGAACATGTCTCCGAGGCCCTGGTCGAAGATGATCTCGGCGGCCACTCGGCTGTCGCCGCAGCCGAACAAGGCGGCGATCGGCTTCTGCGCGGCGGTCAGGCTCGCTCGGTATTCGATTCCCTGGCTTGGGTGCTCAGGCTTACCCGCGACGAACCGCTCGTTACCCTCTTTGAGTGCTTTCCACGCGGTCACGGGGCTGGTGTTGGGCATGACCGACATTGTGCCCCAGCTGCTCGATTGGTACCGCACCGAGCAGCGCGATCTGCCGTGGCGGCGAACCGCCGTCTCGCCGTGGCAGATTCTGGTCAGCGAATTCATGCTTCAGCAGACACCGGTCGCGCGGGTCGAGCCGATCTGGCTGGCGTGGATCGAGCGCTGGCCGACCCCGTCGGCGACCGCGGCCGCGAGCGCGGCCGATGTGCTGCGCGCGTGGGGAAAGCTCGGCTACCCGCGCCGCGCCAAGCGGCTGCACGAGTGCGCGACGGTGATCGCCACCGAGCACGACGACGTCGTGCCGTCGGACATCGAGACGTTGCTGACCCTTCCCGGCGTCGGCACGTACACCGCAAGGGCCGTTGCCTGCTTCGCCTACCGCAAGCGGGTGCCCGTCGTGGACACCAACGTGCGCCGGGTGGTGGCCAGGGTGGTGCACGGACGCGCAGACTCCCCGTCTTCGGTTCGCGATCTCGACGACGTCGCGGCGCTGCTGCCCGATAGTGCCGACGCGCCAACGTTTTCGGTGGCGTTGATGGAACTCGGAGCGACGGTGTGCACGGCGCGCACACCCCGGTGCGGGCTGTGCCCGTTGAGTGTCTGCGCGTGGCGCTCGAGAGGTTATCCGGAGGCGGCAGCGCCGGTGCGCCGGGTTCAGCGTTACGCCGGGACCGACCGCCAGGTGCGCGGCAGGCTACTGGATGTGTTGCGCGGCAACGACTCTCCCGTCCCCAGGGCCCAGCTCGACATGGCGTGGCTGAACGACACCGCGCAGCGGGATCGTGCGCTGGATTCGCTGTTGGTCGACGGGCTGGTCGAGCAGACCGCAGACGGGCGTTTCGCACTTGCCGGTGAAGGCGACTAGTTAGCCTGGTGCTGTGGCTGTGACCGGTTCGGGGGCGCCGCGGACTCGCTACGCATCGCGCGGCGACTTGGACATCGCGTACCAGGTACTCGGCGATGGTCCCGTCGACGTCGTCGTCATGCCCGGCCCGTTCGTCCCGATCGACTCCATCGACGCCGAACCCTCGATGTACCGGTTTCACCGGCGACTGGCGTCGTTCTGCAGACTGATCAGGTTCGACCACCGAGGCATGGGCATGTCGTCGCGGATCGGAGCCGACAAGATCACCCCGGCCTGCTGGGCAGAGGACGTCGTCGCCGTGATGGATGCCGTCGGCTCGGAGCACGCCACCGTGTTCGCGACCGGGTTCTCCGCGATGAGTGCACTTTTTCTGGCCGGTGATCGCCCGGAGCGGGTATCGAAGTTGGTCATCGCCAACGGTGCCGCGCGAGCGCTGTGGGCACCCGATTACGAGCCGGGATCGCGCGCGACTGCGGCGAGCCCGTTCACCACCGTTGCGGTCGAACCCGATGCCGTCGAGCGGGGATTCGACGTCTTGGCCCTAGTGGCGCCGTCGGTCTCCGACGACATCGCGTTCCGGACCTGGTGGGACGCCGCGGGCAACCGGGCGGCCTCACCCAGCATGGCCCGCAGGTCGAGCCAGGCGCTGGCGGAAGGCGACGTGCGGGAGAAGCTGCCACACATCACGGCGCCGACGCTGGTGCTGCATCGCAGGGATACCGCCTTTGTTCCGGTCGGCCACGGCCGATATCTGGCCGAGCACATTGCGGACGCCCGCTATGTCGAGTTGCCGGGCGCGGACTCGCTGTACTGGGTCGGCGACAGCTCGCCGATCCTCGACGAGATCGAAGAGTTCGTCACAGGTTCGCGCCGCGGCGCCGAATTCGAACGCGTCCTGACCACCATCGTGTTCACCGACATCGTCGGGTCGACTCAGCGCGCGGCCGCCCTCGGCGACGACCGGTGGCACGCGCTGCTCGACAACCACGACACCGTCGTCCGTCGCGAGCTCGAGCGGTTCCGGGGCATCGAGGTCAACACCGTCGGCGACGGCTTCGTCGCCATGTTCCCCAGCCCCAGCGCGGCCATCCAGTGCGCGTCCGCGGTCGTCGACGCGGTGCGCCAACTCGGCATCGAGGTGCGGGTGGGCATCCATGCGGGGGAGGTCGAGGTGCGCGGTGACGACATCGCCGGGATGGCGGTGCACATCGGGGCGCGGGTGGCGGGGCTGGCGGGCGCGAGCGAGGTGCTGGTGTCCTCGACGGTGCGCGAGATCGTGACGGGATCACGACTGGCTTTCGACGACCGAGGCGAGCATGACCTCAAGGGTGTGCCCGGCCGATGGCGGGTCTATGCGCTGGTGCGCGAATAGCGTCAGGCGGTGGCCGCTTCCTCGTCGCCGGAATCGCTGTCGGTGCAGCAGAACCTGCGCCGGTAGTCCGACGGTGTGACGCCGATGATCCGGCGGAAGTGGTGCCGCAGGAGCGTCGCGGTGCCGAAGCCGGATCGCTCGGCGATCCGGTCGATGTCGAGATCGGACTCTTCGAGCAGGCTGCGGGCGTAGAGCACGCGCTGATCGGTGACCCACTGCATCGGCGTGCGGCCGGTTTCCTCGACGAACCTGCGCGCGAATGTGCGCGCCGACATGTGCGCACGGGCGGCAAGGCTGGCGACCGTGTGCGGCTGGTCGAGGTTGCCCAGGATCCAGTCGAGTTGGGGCGCAAAGCGTTCCGAGCATCGCACCGGGATCGGTTGATCGATGTACTGCCGTTGACCGCCGTCGCGCTGCGGTGGCACCACCATCCGGCGCGCGATCTTGTTCGTGACCTCACTGCCGAGTTCGCGGCGAACCAGATGCAGGCACGCGTCAATACCCGCCGCGGTCCCCGCGCTGGTGATCAGATTGCCGTCATCAACGAACAGCACATTGCGATCGACCTTCGCGGTCGGATACTGGCGGGCCAGGTCGTCGGCGTGCATCCAGTGCGTGGTGCAAGGCCTGCCGTCGAGCAGCCCCGCGGCGCCCGCGACGAACGCGCCCGAGCACACCGTCAGGATGATCGACCCGGAGTCGGCGGCAGCTTTCACCGCCTCAAGCGCCGCAGGTAGGTAGTCCGATCCGCCGATCGCGGGAATGGCCACCAGGTCCGCTCCGACAAGGTCGTCAAGGCCGTGGTCGGGGGTGATCGTCGCGCCGACAGAGGTCCGCAGCGGCTTGCCGGGTTCCGGCCCACAGACCTTGAAATCGAAATTGGGCACGCCCTCCGCCGAGCGGTCGATGCCGAAAACCTCGCAGATGACGCCGAACTCAAAAATCGCTAGACCGTCCAGCACCAGCGCCGATACGCTCTTTATTGCCATGGCAGCATTTTATCCTAAGGTGTCCTTCCTGCCACTGTTGGCGGAATATTTGTGAGCGGAGCATTACTGCCATGACCACTGCACTCACCTTCCTCATCCTGATCGCCCCCCTGGCGGTGGCAGTGGCCCTCAGCTGGGCCGCTCATCGCTCCGGATCGCTGCGGCTGCGACTCGACCAGTTCCGGATGGCCGGCCCCATGACGGGTCGGTACTTCGAGGACGACCGCGACGCCTTCCGCATCGACCATGACGCCGACGCCGTGCGCACGCGCTTCGAGCAGCACCCGTTCTGGCCCTCGTCAGGGTCGCTGAGCGAGGGTCGCTAGAAACGACTCGACCGCGTCTCGATAGATCTGCGGCGCATCGTCGTGAATCAGGTGGCCGGCGCCGGGCACGTGCAGATACGTCGTCCGGTGGCCTGTTTCCGCCATTGTGCGCATCTGTCCCGGCGGCGTGACGGAGTTACCCGCCTCCAACAGCAGCGAGGGCACCCGCACCGTCGACCACTGCTGCCAGTAGTCGCGGGTGCCCCACTCGGCGGCGATCTCGATCCACGTCTTCGTGTGCCCGTGCAGCCGCCAACCGGTGTCGGTCTTGTCGAACGCCTCGAGGAAGTACTGTCCGGCGACGGGTCCGAACTCGTCGTAAACCCTTTGCGCCGTGTTGAATTCGACCGGCAACGCATGCAGCCACGGTTCCCACGGGCCAGTCGTGCGGCCCCGGAAGTCCGGAGCCATGTCCTCCACGACGAGCGCGCGTACCAGTTCGGACCGGCTCGCCGCCAGACACCACGAGTGCAGCGCGCCCATCGAATGTCCGACCATGACGGCCGGGGCGCCCAGCGTCGCGATGGCGTCACCAAGGTCGGCGACGAACCGCTCGGTGCTGATCGGATACGGATCGTCGACATCACGACCGCGGTGCCACGGCGCGTCATAGGTGTACACCTGACCCAGCCGGGTCAGCCACGGCAGCTGCCGCGACCACGTGCTGCCTCGGCCCATCAAGCCGTGTACGAGGACCAGCGGCTCGCCGACTCCTCCTCGGGGCGTCAGCAGGTCGGGGGCCATGGGAGCGCACGGTAACCTGATCTGCATGTCCGCCCCAAACACCGTGGTGAAGATCAACGCAATCGAGGTACCGCCCGACGCCGGCCCCGAGCTGGAGAAGCGATTCGCGCACCGCGCGCACGCCGTCGACAACCAGCCCGGCTTCCTCGGGTTTCAGCTGCTGCGCCCGATCAAGGGCGAGGACCGCTATTTCGTGGTGACTCAGTGGGAGTCCGAAGAGGCGTTTCAGGCATGGGCGACGGGCCCGGCCATCGAGGCACACAAGGGACAGGCCGCCAACCCCGTGGCCACCGGCGCTTCGCTGCTGGAGTTCGAGGTTGTCCTGGACGTTGCTGGCAGTAAGTAGGGCGCGCCGCGCGACCGGTCCGCTGTCGGCCGTCGCGCTGGTCGTCGCGCTGGCATGCGGCTGTACCAACACCGCGGCGCCGGTCCCCACGGCCGACGCGACCTATGGCGTGCCCATCGAGATCAACACCCCCCAGGGTCTGCGCGCCAAACAGACCATCGACATGCTCAACTCCGAGTGGCCCATCGGCACGGTCGGGGTGCGCACACTGGCTGCCCCTGAACAGGTCAACGAGGTGACATCCGCCATGGGCAACCTGTGGTTGGACCGCCCGATCACGGTCGCGGGGATCGACATCGGAGCCGGGCAGGCGACCCTGCACGTGCTGACGTCATACGGTGTCGCACAAGACATTTCGCTGCGCACCAACGATGCAGGACTCGTCGACCGGTTCGAGGTGTCACTGGAAGAACCCCAGATCAACACGTGGCAGGACGTCGACACCGAACTGTCGAAGACGGGCGCGCGGTATTCCTACCAGGTCTCGAAGGTCAACGACGGGAGATGCACGACGGTCGCGGGCACGAACGTCGATCTCTCGCTGCCGCTGGCGTCGATCTTCAAACTGTATGTGCTGCTTGCGGTTGCGGAAGCGGTGAAGGCGGGCACGCTCGAATGGACGGACCCGCTCACGATCACCAAAGAGGCCAAGGCCGTCGGATCCGCTGGGCTTCAGGAGCTCGCGCCCGGTGCGCAGGTGTCGGTGCGCAAGGCCGCGCAGGAGATGATCTCGGCGAGCGACAACATGGCGACCGACCTGCTGATCGCGCGCCTCGGCCCCGGTGCGGTCGAGCGTGCGCTCGTCACCGCGGGCCATCACGACCCGGCGAGCATGACACCGTTTCCGACCATGCACGAGCTGTTCTCGATCGGCTGGGGTCAGCCCGACCTTCGTGAGCAATGGAAGCAGGCCTCTCCACAGGTTCGCGCGCAGCTGCTCGAGCAGACGAATTCCCGCCCGTTCCAACCAGACCCAGTCCGTACCGGCACTCCGGCATCCGAATACGGCGCCGAGTGGTACGGCAGTGCGTCCGACATCTGCCGCGTACATGCCGCTCTACAGGCCGCCGCGGTCGGTGAAGCCGCCCCGGTACGAGAAATCCTCTCCGCAGTTCCCGGGATTTCGCTGGACGAGTCGAAGTTTCCCTATATCGGCGCCAAAGGCGGAAACCTGCCCGGGGATCTGACATTCAGCTGGTACGCCGTCGACCGCACCGGCCAGCCGTGGGTGGTCAGCTTCCAGCTGAACTGGCCCCGCTTTCGCAGTCAGACCGCCGCGGGCTGGCTGTTGTCGGTAGCGCACAAGACATTCGGCTTGATTCCAGTGAGCTAGATCCACACGAATGGAATTGCAATGGTTGTCAGCCGCGCCTCAGACGCCGACGCAATGTCGCGCTGACAGCCCCGCCGCGGCTATATATGCACGGCCACGCTCTCAGGCCGACATTGTGATCCGATGACGCACGACACTAGCGGTTCGACCGCAGTGTCCAGGCGTGTCCGCGGAAATGCAGGACCGTCCGGCTCGCCGGTGCAATATCGATGCGCCAGAACGACTTCGGCGGCGCGTCCAGAGCGATCACGATGGCTGCGCGGATCACGGATGGATGCGTGACGGCGACCAGCCGGGCCCGATCGGCCGTCAGTGAGTCCATCCAGCCCTTGACGCGGTCGATCAGGTCGACGACGGACTCGCCACCGTGCGGTGCGCGTGTCGGGTCCGTCAGCCAGATCGCGAGATCCGCCGCATCGACCCTGCCGAGGACGTCACCACGCCAGCGGCCGCAGTCCAGATCCGCCAGCCGGGTGTCGATACCTGCCTGCAGGCCAAGCAATTCCGCGGTTTGCCGCGTCCGCTTCTCGGGTCCGCAGTAGGCCCGCTCGGAGACGCCGAGTTCGATCGAGGAGTCGACCTGGCGATGACCGACAGCGTTCAGTGGCTCGTCGGTGGCGAACCGTCCGGCTGCCATCGCATCGGTCATGGCGTGCGATACGAGGGTCAGCCGGACGACCTCACTCACACCGAAACAGTGTCCCGTCGCTTATCGCCGAGCATCTTCGCCGCCATCGCACCGAAGACCAGACCGATCGTCAAGTAGATGACCAGCTGGTTCCCGAACGAGAACAACCGGAAGTCGTAGAGGAGGTCGGCGGGGAAGCCTTCGTAGACGATGTTGCCCGCGTCATCGAGCAGCGGACCCGGGGTCTCGTCGATGGTCGGCAGCACGAGCATCACGATCGCGGTCGCCGCGATATACGCACCGGCGGCCGCCAGCATCGCGTTCCAGACACCGAGCTTCGCGTTGAGCCGTCGGCCGAGGTAGACCGCCGCAACCAGCAGTGCCGCGGACAACGCCACCATCAGCAGGTACAGCAGCGTGCGCTGACGAAGCGTCTCGTCGAGGCTGAGCGCGGGCGGGCTCGGCGGGTACTTCAGCGCGGGCACGATGAAGACGCTCAGCAACATGCCGCCCGCGACGTACAGCGACAGCAGCCGGGCCGAGATGTTGCCGACCCGGCCGTAGGCGACCGCGAAGACGACGGCGAACAAGGCGCCGATGGCGATGCTGTAGAGCAGCACTCCCAGCCCCATGCCGATGTTCATCTGAACGGCGCGGGTGAAGCCTTCGAAACCGCCGCCGCCGCCATGGTCATGTCCGCCCGTGGCACCGCTGAGCGCCTCGTGGGCGGCACCGATGCCGTCCTCGTATCCGATGGCCTGGTCGATCACGGGCTCGATGAAAATTCGGGAGAAGATGAACGACAGCACTCCCGCGGCGGCGCCGGCAAGTAAGCCACGCCAAATGATCTGCTTTTCCATTGTCTGTGGGGGTTCCTCTGCGCGATCAGTGGCAGGGGAAGCCGAGCAGATGTCGCGCGTCATGCACGAACTCGTGAACCATGGTGTTGTTTCCGAACACCGACGTGGCGCCCTGGTCCATCCCGATGAAATAGATGACCAGCAGCGCGAAGAATGCCGTGAGGGTCAGCCAGACTGCCGCCTTGGTGGCGGAGAAGTCGAGGGGCGTCGCAATACTCTTGCGGGCCTCAGGAGATGTCATTGTCAGGTCCTTCCCGGGATTTCGCGTCCCAGCTTCAGGTGTTGACGACGGACGTCGGGTCTGACTTCACAGTGGCGCGACCGTTCTGGATTCTCACCAGATTCCTTCGCCCGTCGATTACATCAGCATCCTAAGCAAACGGTCCAGCGTTCGGGCGTCCGGTCATCCATTCGCAACACAAAAGCCCCGAAACCGCATGGTTTCGGGGCCTTCGTGTCGTTGGCGATTACTCGACGCTCGTCGCGCCCGCGGCGCCGGCCTGAGCCAGGTCCGGCTCCTCGACCTTGGCCGGCTTCTTGGTGCCGACGAACGTGAAGACCGCGTCCTCGCCCGCGCCTTCGCCGTCCCAGTTGTCGACATCGACCTTGACGAGCTGGCCGGGACCGACCTCCTCGAAGAGGATCTTCTCGGACAGCTGGTCCTCGATCTCGCGCTGGATGGTCCGGCGCAGCGGCCGGGCCCCGAGCACGGGGTCGAAGCCGCGCTTGGCAAGCAGGGACTTGGCCTTGTCCGTCAGCTCCATGGCCATGTCCTTGCCCTTGAGCTGCTTCTCCACCCGGCCGATCATCAGGTCGACCATCTGGATGATCTCGTCGCGAGTCAACTGATGGAAGACGATGATGTCGTCGATGCGGTTGAGGAACTCCGGGCGGAAGTGCTTCTTCAGCTCGTCGTTGACCTTCTGCTTCATCCGCTCGTAGTTGTTCTCACCGCCACCCTGGGTGAAGCCGAGCCCGACGGCCTTGCTGATGTCGGACGTGCCGAGGTTCGAGGTGAAGATCAACACGGTGTTCTTGAAGTCCACCGTGCGTCCCTGACCGTCGGTGAGACGGCCGTCCTCGAGGACCTGCAACAGGCTGTTGTAGATCTCCTGGTGGGCCTTCTCGATCTCGTCGAACAGCACCACGGAGAACGGTTTGCGGCGCACCTTCTCGGTGAGCTGGCCGCCCTCCTCGTAGCCGACGTATCCCGGAGGGGCGCCGAACAGCCGCGAGGCGGTGAACCGGTCGTGGAACTCGCCCATGTCGATCTGGATGAGCGCGTCGTCGTCGCCGAACAGGAAGTTGGCCAGTGCCTTGGACAGCTCGGTCTTACCCACACCGGACGGGCCGGCGAAGATGAACGAGCCCGACGGCCGCTTGGGATCCTTGAGACCCGCGCGGGTACGCCGGATCGCCTTGGAGACAGCCTTGACGGCGTCCTCCTGGCCGATGATCCGCTTGTGGATCTCCTCTTCCATGCGCAGCAGCCGAGTGGTCTCCTCCTCGGTCAGCTTGAACACGGGGATGCCGGTCCAGTTGCCCAGCACCTCGGCGATCTGCTCGTCGTCGACCTCGGCGACGACATCGAGATCACCTGAGCGCCACTGCTTTTCACGCTCGGCACGCTGTGCGACGAGTTGCTTCTCTTTGTCGCGCAGGCTGGCGGCCTTCTCGAAGTCCTGCGCGTCGATCGCTGATTCCTTCTCGCGGCGCGCCTCGGCGATCTTCTCGTCGAACTCGCGAAGGTCCGGCGGAGCGGTCATCCGGCGGATGCGCATGCGCGCGCCTGCCTCGTCGATCAGGTCGATCGCCTTGTCCGGCAGGAACCGGTCGTTGATGTAGCGGTCGGCCAGGGTGGCCGCGGCCACGATCGCGGGATCGGTGATCGAAACCCGGTGGTGCGCCTCGTAGCGATCGCGCAGTCCCTTGAGGATCTCGATGGTGTGCTCGACCGTCGGCTCGCCCACCTGGACCGGCTGGAAGCGGCGCTCCAGGGCGGCGTCCTTCTCGATGTACTTGCGGTACTCGTCGAGGGTGGTCGCGCCGATGGTCTGCAGCTCCCCGCGGGCCAGTTTCGGCTTCAGGATCGATGCGGCGTCGATGGCGCCCTCGGCGGCACCCGCACCCACGAGCGTGTGCAGCTCGTCGATGAACAGGATGATGTCGCCGCGGGTGTTGATCTCCTTGAGCACCTTCTTGAGGCGTTCCTCGAAGTCACCGCGGTAACGGCTGCCTGCGACCAGCGAGCCCAGGTCAAGCGTGTACAGCTGCTTGTCCTTCAGCGTCTCGGGAACCTCACCGTGCACGATCGCCTGCGCCAGCCCCTCGACGACGGCGGTCTTGCCGACGCCGGGCTCGCCGATCAGCACCGGGTTGTTCTTGGTGCGGCGGCTCAGCACCTGCATGACCCGCTCGATTTCCTTCTCACGGCCGATGACCGGATCGAGCTTGCCTTCCATCGCGGCGGCGGTGAGGTTGCGGCCGAACTGGTCGAGCACCAGCGACGTCGACGGGTTGCCCGCCTCGCCGCCACGCCCGCCGGTACCGGCTTCCGCGGTCTCCTTGCCCTGGTAACCGCTCAGCAACTGGATCACCTGCTGGCGTACCCGGGTCAGCTCGGCGCCGAGTTTCACGAGCACCTGGGCGGCGACGCCCTCGCCCTCACGAATCAGGCCGAGCAGGATGTGCTCGGTGCCGATGTAGTTGTGACCGAGCTGCAGCGCCTCGCGCAGCGACAGTTCCAGCACCTTCTTGGCGCGGGGGGTGAACGGAATGTGGCCGGACGGCGCCTGCTGGCCCTGGCCGATGATCTCCTCGACCTGGCTGCGCACGCCCTCGAGCGAAATCCCCAGCGACTCCAGCGACTTGGCGGCTACGCCTTCCCCCTCATGAATGAGCCCAAGGAGGATGTGCTCGGTTCCGATGTAGTTGTGGTTGAGCATCCGGGCTTCTTCTTGAGCCAGGACGACGACCCTGCGGGCGCGGTCGGTGAATCTCTCGAACATCGGTGGTTACCTGCTCTCCATCATTGACTCGGCGCCCTGCACTTGAAGAAGTGCACCGCACCTGCCGTCCACTCTAATGGGCGGCGGACCAGCCCGCCCCGCCTCCCGGTCTGCTCTTAGCGGAACAGGGGCGCCGTCATTCGGCGAGGCGGCTGGTCTGTGGTGCCATTGGTGTCAACGTCCGGGCCGCCTGATTGTTTCCGCAGGGCTCTCCTGCGGGGTTCGCGGCCAGCGAACGGGCGAGATATTGCGAAGGCGCGAGTTATTTACGTTGCCGCATGGAATGCGTCGATGACGTCTGCTGGAATTCGCCCACGCGTGGACACATTGTGTCCATTGCGGCGGGCCCAGTCCCGAATCGCGGCGCTCTGCTCCCGGTCGATCGCCGCCCGTCCGCGGCCCGACCCCGCCGAACGTCCGCGGCGACGGCCGCCGACCCGGCGTCCGGCCTCGACCCATTGCTTGAGGTCATTGCGCAGCTTGGTGGCATTCTTCGAAGAAAGGTCGATCTCGTAGCTGACGCCGTCGAGCCCGAATTCAACTGTCTCATCGGCTCCGCCCTCGCCGTCGAAATCATCGACCAGCGTGACGGTCACTTTTTTCGCCATTAGCCCACTCTGCCCTTCTCGGGAGCAACCTTCATGAATTGATAAGTCTTGATCCCCCGACCCAATGTGCCATATTAAGACACCCCATTCAACATGGTCGGAAATCCGGCAAGTTCGGCTTAGATCAGCCGCCGTGACGTCGAACTATCGGGAACAGAACTGTCTCCCGAATCGACAGTCCCGTCAAAGCCATCAACAATCTATCGATGCCCATTCCAGTGCCAGTCGAGGGTGGCATCGCGTACTCCAGGGCCGCAAGGAAATCCTCGTCCAGCACCATTGCCTCGTCGTCACCGGCGGCGGCTGCACGCGCTTGGGCTTCGAACCTTTCGCGTTGGATAACCGGGTCGATGAGTTCGGAGTAGCCGGTCGCCAGCTCGATGCGCCGCACGTACAGATCCCATTTCTCGGTGACTCCGTCAATGCTGCGATGCGCGCGCGTCAGCGGCGTCGTCTCGACGGGAAAGTCCCTGACAAAAGTAGGCGCCCACAGGGTGTTTCCCACGGTGTGCTCCCACAACTCCTCGACCAATTTTCCGTGGCCGTAACCGCGGTCGCGTGGAATCTCGACATCGAGTCGATCGGCGATGGCCCATAAGTGTTCGGCAGGTGTATCCGGAGTGATCTCTTCACCAAGTGCTTCCGAGAGCGACGGATACATTTGTATTGACTGCCATTCGCCGTCGAGATCGTAGACACTGCCATCAGGCAATGGGACCTTTCTGGTGCCGATCGCCTCGTCGGCGACCTCCTGAATTATCTCCCTGGTGACGACTGCGGAATCGTCGTACGTGCCGTACGCCTGATATGTCTCGAGCATTGCGAATTCCGGTGAATGCGTCCAATCCGCGCCTTCGTTTCGGAACACCCGATTCAACTCGAAGACCCGCTCGAATCCACCGACGAGGCAGCGCTTCAGGAAAAGCTCCGGTGCGATACGGAGGTAGAGATCCGCATCGAGTGCATTGGAGTGGGTCACGAACGGCCGGGCCGCCGCGCCGCCTGCCAACGTCTGCAGGATCGGCGTCTCGACCTCGAGAAAACCGCGTCGTTCCAGCGCCGACCGCACCGCTCGGACTACGGCGACCCGCTGACGCGCGATGGTGCGGGCCTCTGGGCGCACGATCAAATCCACATAGCGCTGCCGCACTCGGGACTCTTCGCTCATCTCTTTGTGCGCAACAGGAAGTGGACGCAATGCCTTGGAGACAATTTGCCAAGAATCGGCGAGCACGGATAGTTCTCCGCGCCGCGAGCTGATCACCTCGCCGTGAACGAAAACGATGTCGCCGAGGTCGACGTCGGACTTCCACGCATCCAGCAACTCCTGCCCGACCTTGTCGAGGCTGATCATGACCTGCAGTTGCGTGCCGTCGCCCTCCTGCAACGAGGCGAAACACAGCTTTCCGGAATTACGGGCGAACATGACCCGACCCGCGACACCGACGACGAGGCCAGTCTCGGCGTTGGCCTCCAGGTCGGGGTAGGTCTCGCGGATCTCGGCGAGCGTGTGGGTGCGGTCGACCTCGACCGGGTACGGCTCGCGCCCTTCGGCCAGCAGACGTTCCCGCTTGCCCTGGCGGATCCGGTACTGCTCAGGGATGTCGGCTTCGGGCGGATCAGGTGCGGTCACGACTGGCCAGCTTAAATCAACTCATGAGCGCGCCCATCAACGCAGCGGCCGTCGCGGCTCTGGCCCTGGAGCCACTGGACTGGCGGTTCAAGGGCCTGCCTGCGTCGTGGTGGGGTCGCACGCCCGCCGACGTGTGCGCAGCGTCACCTCGTCTGTTCGGCGACGACGCCGTCGGCCCGGTCTGCGTGCTGCTCGCGGACGCGCTTTCGGCGAACCTCGCCACGATGGCGCAGTGGTGCAGGGAGCGCGGGGTCGAGTTGGCGCCGCACGGGAAGACGCACATGGCTCCTCAGCTGCTGGCACGCCAGTTCGAGGCGGGTGCGTGCGCGGTCACGGCCGCCACCGTCAGCCAGGTCCGGATCTTCCGTGCGTTCGGCGTGCGCGACGTCGTGCTCGCCAATGAGGTGGTCGACGCGGCCGCGCTGCGGTGGCTGGCCGCCGAACTCGACGCCGATGCCGACTTCGGCCTGGTGTGCTGGGTCGACTCGGTGCGCGGCGTCGAGCTGATGACCTCGGCGCTGACGGCGGCGGGCGCGGTACGGCCGGTGGATGTCTGCGTCGAGGTCGGCATGCCGGGCGGACGCACCGGGTGCCGGGACGCGGACGGCGTCGATACGGTGGCCCGTGCCGTCGCCGCATCGCCTCGGCTGCGGCTGATCGGCGTGGCCGGCTACGAGGCGGCGCTCGGACATGACGTGGCGCCCGAGGCCGTGGCGGCGGTCCGTTCGTATCTGGCCGACGTCCGTGCGGCGGTGCTGCGGCTGGCGCCGATCTTCGAAACCGATCGAATCTTCGCGACGGCGGGCGGCAGCACGTACTTCGACGCGGTCGCCGACGCGCTCACCGAATGGCCCGCGGATATGAGCGTGCGCACGGTCCTGCGTAGCGGGTGCTATCTGACGCACGACGACGGCCTGTACCGCCGCACGTCTCCGCTGCGGGAGGGGCTGCGACCGGCGTTGCGAGTGTGGTCTCAGGTGATGTCGCGGCCAGAACCGGATCTCGCGGTGCTGACGATGGGCCGCCGCGACGTGTCCTTCGACCAGGATCTACCCGTGCCCTACGGTTTGACGACGGCACGCGTGGTCAAACTCAACGACCAGCACGCGTACCTGCGCCTCGGCGACGACGGCGTGGAGGTCGGCGATTGGGTGGAGTTCGGAATCAGCCATCCGTGCACGGTTTTCGACAAATGGCCGATGATCCCCGTGCTCGACGAGGGCGGTCGCGTCGTCGACCTGATCCGTACGTTCTTCTAAAGCGGGTCGCTACCGCGCCTGCTTGAGGCGGCCCCGCTGACTGTCGCGGTTGCGCTCGAACACCAGCCGCAGTCCGTCGAGGGTCAGGTACTGGTCGTAATGCTCGACGGTGTGCAGGTCCGGCAGCACCAGGGGTGCCCCGTGCCCGGTGGCCACCACGGTGACGTCGTCGCCGCCGAACCCGTCGACATCGGCGCGGATGCGGTTGACCAATCCGTCCACCAGGCCCGCGAATCCGAACACCGCGCCGGCCTGCATGCACTCGACGGTGTTCTTGCCGACGACCGACCGCGGCCGGGTCAGCTCGACGCGCCGGAGCGCCGCCGAGCGTTCCGCCGCCGCATCGGATGACACCTGCACGCCGGGCGCGATGGCGCCGCCGAGGAACTCTCCCTTGGCCGAAACGACGTCCACGCAGATCGAGGAGCCGAAGTCGACGACGATCGCCGCGGTGCCGTACTTGTGGAAGGCGGCCAGGCAGTTGACGATACGGTCGGCGCCGACCTCCTTGGGGTTGTCCACCAGCAGCGGGACGCCGGTGCGCACACCCGGCTCGATGAGCACGTGCGGCACCGAGGGCCAGTACTGCTCGAGCATCAGGCGCACCTCGTGCAGGACCGAGGGCACCGTGGACAATCCGGCGGCGCCGGTGAGCTGCTCGGCGTCGTCGCCGATCAGCCCGTCGATCGTCAGCGCCAATTCGTCGGCGGTCACCTCGGATTCGGTGCGTATCCGCCAGTGGTGCAACACTTTTGCGTGATCGCCAGAACCCGACACCAGTCCGACGACGGTGTGGGTGTTGCGAACGTCGATAGCGAGCAGCACGAGATTACCGCGGCGACATCAGTTCGGCCGCATCGGCCGGCACGTAGGCGGCGTCATGACCGAGATCGATCTGCTTGTTGTCGGCGTCGACGAAGACCACCCGCGGCTGATAACTGCGCGCTTCGGAGTCCTCCATCGTGCCGTATGCGATCAGGATCACCAGATCGCCCGGATGCACCAGATGGGCTGCTGCGCCGTTGATCCCGATCACTCCGCTGCCGCGCTCACCGGTGATCGCATAGGTCACCAGGCGCGCTCCGTTGTCGATGTCCACGATCGTCACCTGCTCGCCTTCGAGCAGGTCGGCGGCATCCATCAGGTCGGCGTCGATGGTGACCGAGCCGACGTAGTGCAGATCGGCTTGGGTCACCGTCGCCCGGTGGATCTTGGATTTCAGCATTGTCCGTAACATCAATTCCTCCAGGGTAATTCGTGTTCGTCGTACTCGACGTTCGGACCGGGGCCGGACGGCAGTCCGATGTCGATGGCGATGTTGTCCAGAAGTCGGGTTCGTCCGAGCCGGCCCGCGACCAGCATGCGTGCCATACCCACTGACGGTGCCGGTCCCAGCATCGGGTCGCGCACCTCCAGGTAGTCCAGGTCGATGGCGGGCACCTCGTCGAGCACGGCGCGGGCCGCGTCCAGTGCGGCGGTCGCCCCCTCACCGGCCGCGTACATGCCCGCGAGCAGGGCCGCCGAAAGTGCCCCTGCCTGTTCGCGTTCGACGTCGTCGAGGTAGCGGTTGCGTGACGACATCGCCAGACCGTCGGGTTCGCGAACGATCGGTACACCGACGATTTGTGTGCCAACGTCCAGGTCCAGCACCATCTGCCGGATCAGTGTCAGCTGCTGGTAGTCCTTCTCACCGAAGAAGGCGCGGTCCGGGTGGACGATGTTGAGAAGCTTGAGTACGACGGTGAGCACACCGGCGAAATGTGTTGGGCGCGCTGCACCTTCGAGTTCGGCGCCGAGCGGGCCGGGGTGAACGGTGGTGCGCATGCCGTCGGGGTACATGTCCGTTGCCGTCGGCGTGAAGACGATGTCGACGCGTTCGTCGCGCAGCGCGGCGAGGTCGGTTTCGACTGTGCGCGGGTACGCGTCGAGGTCCTCATTCGCGCCGAACTGCAACGGGTTCACGAAGATCGACACCACCACGACCGCGCCCTGGACTCGTTTCGCCGAACGGATCAGCGTGAGGTGGCCCTCGTGCAGCGCACCCATCGTCGGAACCAGCATGATCCTGCGGCCGGTCGCCCGAAGCGCCCTGGTGACGTCGGAGACGTCCCGCGGCGATGAGTAGATGTTGAGTTCGCCCGTGTTGAATTGCGGCTTTCCGGTGGTGATCATCGGACATCTCCAAGCACGGCGAACACCTCGTCGGGGGCATGAGCACGCTGCGCGGTACGCAGGGAGTTAGCCCGATATGCCTGTGCGAGTTGAGGATCCACTTCTGTCAGCGCCTCCAGATGACGGGCGACCGCTTCGGCGTCACCCCGCGCCACCGGACCGGTCAGGGCGCCCTGGCCGCGCACCAACGCGTTCTCCAGCGACGCACGCGCCAGCGGACCGACGACCCGCTCGGCGATACCGCCGGGTGCCTCGCCGACGATCTCCTGCCCGAGCAGTTCCTGACCCCACAGTGCGGAGCGCAGCGCCTCGACCGCGTCGAGCACCACGGTGACAAGGTGGTTGCTCACATGCGCCAGCGCTGCGTGGTACAGCGTCCGGGCGTCTTCACGGATGCGGAACGGTTCGCCGCCGATCTCCAACACGAGCGACTGGGCGATCGCGTAGCCGATCTCGTCGGCGGCGGTGACCCCGAAGCACGCCTCGGACAGGCGCGCGATGTCCTCGTCCCCTCCGGTGAACGTCATGGCCGGGTGAATGGCCAGCGGTATGCAATCCTGTGCGGTCAGTGGCGCCAGCACGCCGATGCCGTTGGCCCCCGACGTATGCGCGACGATCGTGCCCGGACGTACCGCACCCGTGGCGGCGAGCCCGGAGACCAGTCCCGGCAGTGCCGCGTCGGGCACCGCCAGCAGCAGGAGTTCGGCTCGGCCGGCGACCTCATCGACCGGCAGCACTGCGGTGTCAGGTAGCCGACGCTGCGCCCGCTCGCGTGACGCGTGCGATATGGCGCTGCACGCGACGACGACATGCTCAGCCCGTTCCAAGGCGACGCCGAGCGCGGTACCCACTCGACCAGCGGAAATGACGCCGATCGTGAGCCGCGCAGGGCGGAATCCGTCAGAGGGGGTCCCCATGAAGTCCATGAAGTCGACCTCGCTGAATGTAGAGAGTTCTTCGTTCCGGTCCTGCGATGCGGGTACCGGACGGTCAAGAAAGCCTAACTCACTCGTCGCGGCGCCGGCGACGGCCGCCCCCGGACGGGGTCGCTTGCAACCGCGCGAGCAGGTCGGCCACCGACTGGCCGCCGGTCGCTTCGTCGTCGGAACTGCGGTGACGCCGCGACGTGGGCGGCTCGGGCTCGGCCTGGGGCGGCGGCTCAGAGGGTTCGGTGGCCAGGGCCGGCGACGGTGCTGGCCTGCCGGGGTCGACGGCCTCCGGCGGAGCCGAATGCTTGCCGCGCCGCGGCGACTCGGGCGGCGGTGTCGACATTGCGGGCTGCGAATGCGCAGCGTCGGGTGCGGGTGCGCGCCGTCGGCCGACGTACTCGCCGGGGGAGCCGTTATCGGCGGGCCCCTGCTCGGTCGGCGGCGGCGGTGGAGGCGTCGGTGGAGGTGTCGGCGACACCCAGTTGCTGCCCGGTGTCCCCGGCGGACTCCACCGACCCTCGGCCGGCGCGGGCCGCCATTCGGATACGGGCGCGGGTTCGGGGGCCGGGGGCGGTGGCGGTGGTGGTGGCTGTGGCGGTGGCGGCGCTTGCACAGGCTCCGGCGGCTTCGGGGGCTCCTGGGCTGTCGGCCAAGTGAATTGGGTGGTGCGTTCGTTGTCCGTGGGCGGCGGCACCGGTGACGCCGGCGCGTGCCGGCGGTTCTCCCGGTCAGCTTCCACACCCCGGCGATGTGCTCCGCCCGAACTCGCGGGCGCCACCCACTCGTCCTGGGGCGGATGCGGTTCCTCCGGCACGTCGATGATCGGGCTCTCATCGGTGTGGAAGTCGGCGTCGTCGCGATCCTCGGTGTCGATGCGGCTGGCGGTGACCCGGCCCGCGGTCTCGGGGGTGGGCGACCAGTCGAAGGACCGGGCGGTGGATCGGTCGTGCTCGAGCGCGGGCCGATGTGACAGGTCGGCGTCGAACAGGATCTCGAGGTTGGCGCGCAGCGCGGCCAGCTCGGCCCGGAGGCCCGCCACCTCGTCGGCGGCCTGCGCGCGAATTTCGGAGACCAGCTCACGGCGCAGTTGCGTCTCCACCGACAGCTCGTACTCCCGGCGTGCGGAGATCTCACGATCGAGCTGCAAGTCGTAGACGAGCTTGAGGTCACGGACCTTCGCCTGGTCGATATCGCTCTGTCTGCGATAGATGACCGATACGAAGGCCGCCACCACCGCGGCCCAGAGCGCCAGAATGACCGCGAGTTTCAGCAACTCCACCCGATCGGTGAAGACAAGGGCCGAACTGGACCCGATCGCGAGCACCAGCAACACCGTCAGCAGCACCCAACCCGGTCGGCGCGCGCTGCGCCGAGGCCTGGCGCTGCGTGCCGGTTCGGTCATGGGGCGACTGTACCGCCACAGGTCACTCAGCGTGTCGACCTCTCCGGCGATTCGGCTGGTACGCCTCGAAACCGGTTACTCCGTTGCGCCGTCAGGGTTGTCGGGCGGTTCCGGCGGAGACTTGCAGCAATGCTGCAACCACAGCGCGGCAGCCACCAGCGCGAGGGCACACACAGCGGCGACCACCGCGCCCGCGGTGTCCTCGCCCGCGACTCGCAAAGTCGAGCGCCTTGGCAACAGGTACGCGAGCACGCCCAGCCACCAGCCGAGCACCACCGCGCCCACCCACGCCGAGGCCTTGGCGATGGACACGGATCGGGCGACCGCAAGGGGATGCAGCCAGCCGGGGCCGTCTCCGATGTGCCCCTCGTTGATCTTGGACCTCACGTACCAGGCCCAGCCCGCCTCTGCGGCTGCGACCAGCAGCAACGACACCCCGGACAGCAGGGTGATAGGCGGAAAGAACCGGTACAGCAGGAGCACGAGCAGATAGGCCGCCACCGCAGCTGCCGCGGTCGCGGCGGTGAGGTCGCGCTTGCGGGTGGGACCCATCAGCTCAGCGCCGAGTCGGTCAACCGCACCCCGTCGCGGTCGGCGCGGTCGAGTTCGGTGATCAATTTCTCGACGGACCGCCGCTCGCCCGCAACGGTCAGGACGGCTGCGGGATCGACGGCGAGCCACGGTACGAGCACAAACGCTCGCTCGTGCGCCAGCGGGTGCGGCAACGTCAGCTCGTCATCCGCCGACGTGATCTCGCGACCGCCGTCGCTGCACATGACGAGGTCGACGTCGAGAGTGCGGGGGCCCCACCGTTCGTCGCGGACGCGGCCGGCGGCGCGTTCGAATTCCTGCGCGCGACGCAGCCACCCGCGGGCGTCCAGGGCGGGGTCGTCCGCGATCACCACCGCGTTGAGGAACGCGCCCTGTTCGACGCCGCCCCAAGGATCGGTCTCGTAAACCGGTGACACCGCGCGCACCGCGCCGCCGAGGCCGTCGACCACCGACTGCAGTTGCGCGAGCCTGTCACCCAGGTTCGACCCGATGGACAACACGACTTGTGTCATGCCTCGACTCCCGGGTTGCCCCGCCCGCCGCGCCGCGACCGGCGGGCCACCACCGCCACATCGGCGAAGTTCAGCGGGATCGGTGCGGCCGGCTTGTGCACGACCACCTCGACGGCGTGTACCCGTTCGTCGGACATCACGCCATCGGCGATCTCCCCGGCGACCGTCTCGATCAGGTTGCGCGGCGGCCCGGCGACGATGTCGGCTGCGCGCTGCGCCAGCTCCCCGTAGTCGAGGGTGTCGGCAAGATCGTCGCTCACTGCCGCGGCAGCGAGGTCCACCCAGACGATGATGTCGACAATGAAGTCCTGGCCGTCGCGGCGCTCGTGCTCGAACACCCCGTGGTGACCACGAACGGTCAACCCGCGCAGCTCGATTCGATCAGCCACGCCAGGCCTCCAGTACCTTGACCGCGTCGACGGACGCCCGCACGTCGTGCACCCGCACCCCCCATGCGCCATACAGACCGGCGAGCGCGGAGATGACAGCCGTCGCGGTTTCCCTGCCGTCGGGTGGGCGTGGCGCACCGTCCGGACCGGCGAGCAACGAGCCGAGGAAGCGCTTGCGGGATGCGCCGACCAGCACGGGCACCCCGGTACCGACGAACTCGGGCAGCGCTCGCAGCAGCGCCCAATTGTGTTCTGCGGTCTTGGCGAAACCGAGTCCGGGATCGATGATCACGTTCCCGGGATCCACCCCCGCGGCCACCGCGGCGTCGACACTGGCCATCAGTTCGTCACGAACCTCGGCGACGACATCGCCGTAGGCGGGTACGTCATGCGGTCGGGCAGATCCGACCGAGCGCCAATGCATCAGCACCCACGGAACTTTCGCGTCGGCCAGCAGGGGGGCCATGCCCGGGTCGGCCCGGCCCCCGGACACGTCGTTGACGATCTGCGCGCCGTTCTCCAGCGCGGCCTGCGCCACCGCTGCGTGCATGGTGTCGATACTGACGGTAAGGCCTTGTCCGGCAAGCTCTTTGATCACAGGTACCACGCGCGCCGTTTCGACCTCTGGATCGATACGGGTAGCCCCCGGACGCGTCGACTCACCGCCGACGTCGACGATCGCTGCACCGTCGGCCGCGAGCGCAAGACCGTGGGCGACGGCCCGGTCCCGGTCGAGGAACAACCCGCCATCGGAGAAGGAGTCGTCGGTGACGTTCACGACCCCCATGACCCGCACCGGTGGATTCACTTCCGCAGGATGAGATCCAGTGCTTCGGACCTGGATGCGCTGTCGGTCTTGAACTGTCCGCGCACCGCCGACGTGGTGGTGATGGCGCCGGGCTTGCGGACGCCGCGCATCGCCATGCAGAGGTGTTCGGCCTCGACGACGACGATGGCTCCGCGCGGGTTCAGCTTGCGCATCAGCGCGTCGGCGATCTGCGCGGTCAACCGTTCCTGTACCTGCGGCCGCTTGGCGTAAAGGTCAACCAGCCGTGCGATTTTCGATAGCCCGGTGACCCGGCCGTCCTCGCCGGGAATGTATCCCACGTGGGCCACGCCGTGAAATGACACCAGATGGTGCTCGCACGTCGAGTACATCGGTATCTGCTTGACGAGCACCATTTCGTCGTGCTGTTCGTCAAAGGTGGTGTCCAGCACTGTGTCCGGGTCGGTGTACAGACCGGCGAACAACTCCCTGTAGGCGCGCGCCACCCGGGCCGGGGTGTCTTCGAGACCGTGGCGGTCAGGATCCTCGCCCACCGCGATCAGCAACTCCCGCACGGCCGCCTCGGCGCGCGGTTGGTCGAATTCAACTGGTTTGAATTTGACAGAGTTGTTCTGGGACTGCGTCATTGAAGCCTCCTATGAGCCCGTGGGGCGCTCAGCCCTGCGGGTTATGCCTGCCGTTCTCCTGCCCCGACTCATCATTGGGGTTCGGTTGGCCGCCCTGAGGGGGGTGGCCGGGCTGCGGGTAGGGCTGCTGATACGGCGGATAGGGGTTGTGCCAGCCGGACGGATTGGGTGGCGGCGGATACCAGTAACCATGCGGCTGCTGGTGCGGGTGCGGTTGCTGGTTCGGCGGCTGCTGGTTCGGCGGCGGGGGCCAGCCAGGAGCGTGCCATCCCGCGGGAGCGCCATAGTCGGGTTGCGTCGGCGCGCCGGTTCCGTTGGCGCCATTGCCATTCGCGCCGTTGTTACCCGCTTCGGCAAGTTTGGTGGCTTCGGCGGCCTGGCTTGCCTGAGCGATCGCGGTCTTGAACGCGGGCTCGGGCACCGGCTTCGGCCACGGCTCGCCGCGTTCGATCGCCAGCTCGCCCGGGGTCTTGATGGGCGGCTTGTCGGAGGGGACACGGCCACCGAAGTCGTCGAACATGGTCAGGCGCGGCCGCTTCTTGACGTCCTCGAAGATGGCCTGCAGCTCGGCGCGGTGCAATGTCTCCTTCTCGAGCAGCTCGCCGGCGAGGATGTCGAGCACGTCACGGTACTCGGTGAGGATCTCCCACGCTTCGGTGTGCGCGGCCTCGATCAGCTTGCGCACCTCGTCGTCGATGATCTGCGCGACCTCGTGGCTGTAGTCGGCCTGCGTGCCCATGGTGCGACCGAGGAACGGGTCGCCGTGTTCGGTGCCGTAGCGGACGGCACCGAGTTTGGAGCTCATGCCGTACTCGGTGACCATCGCGCGGGCGATCTTCGTGGCCTGCTCGATGTCGGACACCGCGCCGGTGGTCGGCTCGCGGAACACCAGCTCCTCCGCGGCGCGGCCGCCCATCGCGAACACCAGCCGGGCGATCATCTCGGAGCGGGTCATCAGGCCCTTGTCGTCCTCGGGCACGGACATCGCGTGCCCGCCGGTGCGGCCGCGCGCCAAGATGGTCACCTTGTAGATCGGGTCGATGTCGGGCATCGCCCACGCCGCCAGAGTGTGACCGCCCTCGTGGTAAGCGGTGATCTTCTTCTCGTGCTCGCTGATGATGCGGCTCTTGCGGCGGGGCCCGCCGACGACGCGGTCGACGGCCTCCTCGAGCGCGGGGCCGGTGATGACCGTGCCGTTCTCGCGGGCGGTGAGCAGTGCGGCCTCGTTGATGACGTTGGCCAGGTCGGCGCCCGACATACCGACGGTGCGCTTCGCCAGCCCGTCCAGGTCGGCGTCCTCGGCGATCGGCTTGCCCTGCGAGTGCACCTTGAATACGGCGCGACGGCCGGCCAGGTCCGGATTGGACACCGGAATCTGGCGGTCGAAACGGCCGGGACGCAGCAGCGCAGGATCCAGGATGTCGGGCCGGTTGGTGGCCGCGATCAGGATGACGCCCTGCCGCTCGCCGAACCCGTCCATCTCGACGAGCAGCTGGTTCAGCGTCTGTTCGCGTTCGTCGTGACCGCCGCCGAGGCCCGCGCCGCGCTGGCGTCCGACGGCGTCGATCTCGTCGACGAAGATGATGCACGGGCTGTTCTGTTTGGCCTGCTCGAACAGGTCACGCACGCGGGACGCGCCGACCCCGACGAACATCTCGACGAAGTCCGAACCCGAAATCGTGAAGAAGGGAACCCCGGCCTCGCCCGCTACCGCGCGCGCAAGCAGCGTCTTACCGGTGCCCGGTGGGCCGTAGAGCAGCACGCCCTTGGGGATCTTGGCGCCGAGGGCCTGATACCGCGTCGGGTTCTGCAGGAAGTCCTTGATCTCGTAGAGCTCTTCGACGGCCTCGTCGACACCCGCCACGTCGGCGAAGGTGGTCTTGGGCATGTCCTTGGACAGCTGCTTGGCCTTGGACTTGCCGAAGCCGAACCCCATCCGGCCGCCGCTCTGCATGCGGGAGAACATGACGAACAGGCCGACGAGCAGCAGCAGCGGCAGCAGGTAGATCAGTAGTGAGCCGAGCATGCTGCCCTGGTTCACCACCGTGTTGATCTTGGCGTTCTTGGCGCTCAACGCGTCGAACAACTGCACCCCGTAACCGGTGGGGTACTTCGTGATGATCTTGTCGCTGTTCTCGGTGTCGTTGTTCCCGCTCTTCAACTCCAGCCGAAGCTGCTGCTCGCGGTCGTCGATCTGCGCGCTCTTGACGTTGTCACTGCTGATCTGGGACATCGCCACCGAGGTGTCGACGGGCTTGTAGCCGCGAGTGTCGTCACTGAAGTAGTAGAAAGACCAACCCAGCAACAGCACCACCGCAACCACGGTGAGCGTGCGGATCACATTTTTCCGGTTCATCGAATGTCCGTCGTCGACTTCCTCTAAGCGCAGTCAGAAACCTCAAGGCTACCGCTACACCAACGAACCAAGGTTCCCGCCGGTGTGCTTGGCTGATCAGGTGCCGACCGCGACTCAACGGCTGGTTGAGATCAACGGTGTGACGCTTCGCGTTCTCGAAGCGGGCGAGCGCGGTGCGCCGCTGGTCGTTCTCGCCCACGGGTTCCCTGAGCTGGCGTATTCGTGGCGGCATCAGATTCCTGTCCTCGCGCAGGCCGGCTACCACGTGCTGGCACCCGACCAGCGGGGCTACGGAGGTTCGACCAGGCCCGACGCCGTCGAGGACTACGACATCCACGCGCTGACCGGCGACCTGGTCGCCCTGGTCGACGACGTGGGCGTGGAGCGGGCGGTGTTCATCGGCCACGACTGGGGCGCCATGGTCGTCTGGCACACCGCGCTGCTGCACCCCGACCGCGTCGCCGCGGTCGCCGGGCTGAGCGTGCCACCCATCCCCCGCGCCCGCTCCCGCCCGACGCAGCGCTGGCGCGAGAAGTTCGGCGAGGACTTCTACATGCTGCGCTTCCAGGAGCCAGGCGTCGCCGACGCCGAGATGGAGGCCGACGTGGCCGCCACCATGCGGGGAATGTTCGCCGGACTGATCTCCGGGGACGACGCTGCGCTGCCCGACTGGATCAGCGCCGGCGAGTTCGAGCACTACGTGACGGAGTTCAGCAGGACCGGGTTCACCGGCGCGCTGAACTGGTACCGCAATTACGACCGCAACTGGGAGACAACACCGCAGCTGGCCGGCGCGCAGACCACCGCGCCCGCGTTGTTCGTCGGCGGTACAGCCGATCCGGTCGGCCCGACCATGAACCCCGCGCGCGCCCGTGAGGTCGTCGCCGGGCCGTACACCGAGGAGTGGATCGAGGGTGCCGGCCATTGGGTTCAGCAGGAGCGACCCGAGGACATCAACCGAATCCTGTTGGCGTTCCTGCGTGACGTGGAGCAGCCATAGGTGCGTCGAGCCTGACGGTAGGGTGCTCGTCATGCCGATCGCCGCGAGCGCGAAGTTGCCCATCCGACTGCTCGTCCTCGCCGCGGCGGGACTGGTTGTGACACTGGCTGGTTGCGATGCGACGTCGGGCCCGACGGCTGCGCCGACTGCGGATTCTGAGGTCCGCCAGGTCACCGTCGCGGGGTCCGGCGAGGTCAAGGGCACGCCGGACACCTTGAACGTCAACGCGTCGATCGAGGCCATCGCACCCGACGTCACCGGTGCGATGAACCAGACCAGCGATCGTCAGCAGGCGGTGATCAACGCACTGGTCGACGCGGGGGTCGACCGCAACGACATCAGCACCAGCCAGGTGAGCCTGCAGCCGCAGTTCGCACCGACCACCGACAGCACCACCATCTCCGGTTACCGGGCGAGCAATACGATCGACGTCAAGATCCGCCAGCTCGACGCCGCATCCCAGGCGCTGGCGCTGATCGTCAGCACCGGCGGCAACGCCACCCGGATCAACTCGGTGAACTACTCGATCGACGACGACTCCCAACTGATCCGCGACGCCCGCAGCCGCGCTTTCAATGACGCCAAGGACCGGGCCGAGCAGTACGCACAGCTGTCCGGTCTCACCCTGGGCAACGTGATTTCGATTTCGGAGGTGGCGGGAACGCCGCCGCCCGTCCCGATGCAGCGCGACGCCGAGATGGCCATGGCCGCACCCGTTCCGGTCGAGCCGGGTCAGCAGACCGTCGGATTCAGCGTGACGGTGATCTGGGAGCTCACCTAACCCGCGGGAGCGATGTCGACCGGGATCCCGTTCAACACCGCGGTGCCCGACAGCGGGTCGAGCTGGTTGCCCGCGTTGAGCTGATTGACGTTGACGCCGGGGTCGCGGGACGCGACGTGGAGGCCGGTGCCGCCGCGGTCGTGACCCCACCCGTGCGGTAACGACACCACACCGCGCCGCATACCGTCGGTGAGCTCGATCGGGGCCAGCAGTTCCCCACCGGGACCCTTCACCACCGCGGTGTCGGTGAGGCCGAGTTCGGCGGCGTCGTCGGGATGGATCCTCAGCGTGCACCGATTGCTGCCGCCCGCGAGTGCGGGCACGTTGTGCATCCAGCTGTTGTTGGAGCGCAGATGCCGTCGCCCGATGAGCACGAACCGGTCGGCGCGGCGGTCGAGTGCCTCCCGCAGCCGCGCCGCCTCCTCGACGAGCAGCGGTGGAGCGAGTTCGATTCTCCCCGTTGGTGTTCGCAGCACCTGGGTCAGGCGCGGCTGCAGCGGTCCCAGGTCGACCCCGTGCGGGTTCGCCCTCAGCCGCTGAAGCGTCAGACCGTCCGGGTTGGCGCCGAACGCGTCGCCGTAGGCCCCGAGCCGCAGCATCATGTCGAGGCGGCGTTCGTATCCCGGTCCGGGCGCGAGCATCGCGGTCAGTTCAGCCACATCGCGACCGGCGACCGGTGAGGTCGGGTCGGCGGTCTCCTTGGCCAATGTCGTTGCAATGACCTGATCGTCGACGGCGCCGGGATCGGCGTCGACGCCTGCGCCGAACAGCGCGAGCGCGATCCGCGACAGGATCTCGGGCTCGTCGGGTCGACCGTCGGCGGGCAGCACGGGCGGTGAGTAGCGCGCGTTGTTGCGGACCGCGAGGTTGTTGAGCGCGAAGTCGAAATGAGCGGTCTGCGACGGCGGCGGTGGCGGCAGGATGACGTCGGCGTGGCGCGTCGTCTCGTTGAGGTACGGATCGATGCTCACCATGAAGCCGACGCGCTCCAGCGCGCGGTCGAGGCGATCGCCGTCGGGGGCCGACAGCACCGGGTTGCCCGCGATCGTGATCATCGCCTTGATCTGTCCATCGCCGGGGGTGTCGATTTCCTCGGCGAGCGCCGCGGCCGGGAATTCGGACAGCGCCTCGGGATGGCCCGACACCCGGCTGTGCCAGCGGCCGATCGCGAAGCCGCGGCCGGCCTTCGGCGGGCGCGGCGCCGGCGCGGTCGGACCCAGCGGGAACATCGCCCCACCGGGACGGTCCAGGTTGCCCGTCAGGACGTTGATGACATCGACCAGCCAGCTGCCGAGCGTTCCGAATTCGACCGTGGAGGTGCCGATGCGGCCGTAGACGGCGGCGGTCGGGGCGGCCGCGAGTTCACGGGCCAGCGCGCGGATCTCGTCCGCGGTGACACCGCAGTATTCGGCGACGGTGTCCGGAGCGAAATCGGCCGCCACGGCGCTGACATCGTCGACGCCGTTGACATGGTCGGCCACCGTGCCGAGATCGACCAGGCCCTCATCGAACAGCACGTGTACGACGGCGAGCATCAGTGCGGGGTCGGTACCGGGGCGGGGCGCGATGTGGCGGTCGGCGAGTTCGGCGGTGCGGGTACGGGCGGGATCGATGACGACGAGTTTGCCCTTGCGCTTACGTAGCGCCCGCAGCTTGCCGGGAAAGTCGGCGGCGGTGGCCAGACTGCCGTTGGACACAAGGGGATTCGCGCCGATGACGACGAGGTAGTCGGTGCGGTCGAGATCGGGAACGGTGAATGCGACAGGGCTGCCGAACATCAGACCGAGTGCGACGTGCTTGGGCATCTGGTCCAGCGTGCTGGCGGAAAACACCTGGCGGGTGCCGAGCGCGCGGATGATCACCGGCGGGTACAACGAGCCCGCGATCGTGTGCGCGCTGGGGTTACCGAGGTACACCCCGACCGATGTGCCGCCGTGCTCACGGATGACCGCGCCGAGGCCGTCGGCGACCGCGGCGAACGCCTCGTCCCAGGTGGCTTCGGTCAGCACGCCGTCGCGCCGGACCAGTGGCCGCGCCAAGCGGTCGGGGTCGTTGTCGAGTTCGGCGAAACTCGCCCCTTTGGGGCAGATGAAGCCGTGGCTGAAGACGTCCTCACGGTCACCGCGGGCGCCGACGAGCTTGCCGTCGTCGATCGTCAGGGTCAGTCCGCAGGTGGCCTCGCACAACGGGCAGATCCGAAGAGCTGTTTCGGTCATGCCGATCATCTTGCGCCGACTACAGGTCTTCGTACACCCTGGGGTCCAGCGTGCCGATGTAGGGCAGGTCGCGGTAGCGCTCGGCGTAGTCGAGGCCGTACCCCACGACGAATTCGTTGGGGATGTCGAAGCCGACGTAGGCGATGTCGACGTCGGCGCGCACGGCGTCGGGCTTGCGCATCAGCGTGCACACCCGCAGCGAACGCGGATGGCGGGTCGCGAGGTTGCGCAGCAGCCAGGACAGCGTCAGACCGGAGTCGACGATGTCCTCGACGATCAGCACGTCGCGGTCGTTGATGTCGCGGTCGAGGTCCTTGAGGATCCGCACCACACCCGACGAGGACGTCGACGACCCGTAGGAGCTGACGGCCATGAACTCCAGCTGGGTCGGCAGCGGGATCGCCCTGGCCAGGTCGGTGACGAAGAAGACGGCACCTTTGAGCACGGTGATGAGCAGAAGATCCTGACCGTTCTCGGCGAGGGTGTCGCGGTAGTCATCGCCGAGTTGCCCTCCGAGCTCAGCGACCTTCGCCTGGATCTCCTCCGATGACAGCAGCACCGACTTGATGTCGCCCGGGTATGACTCGGTGGTTTCCGCCACGTGCACAGCGTGCCATGTTTCACACGGGCTCGGTGTGCAGGGTCAGCATCCCGTCGCGGCGGCCCGCGATCAGCCGCCTGCTGCGTAACGGTGACCCCACCGCCACGCCGCCCTGTCCGCGCCATGCCGTGACCAGCGTGTCGACCCCACGAATCTGCTTGTCGGTCAGACCGCTGGCGCCGCCGGCCAGCAACCAGCCCCGAATCACCCTGCGCCGAACGGCCTCCGGCAGGTTCACCAGACGAGCGGTGTCGAGGCCGCCTGCGGTCGACAACTCGGACAGCTCGCGGTCGGCGAGCGTGTCGAGCGTGTCGCTGTCCTCGCGCAGCGCCGCCGCGGTGCGGGCCAGCGCCTGGGCGACGCCGCCGCCGAGCACGTCTTCCAGCAAGGGGAGCACCTCGGCACGCAACCGCACCCGGGTGTACCGCCGATCGGTGTTGTGCGGGTCCTGCCACGGCGTCAGTTTCAGCTCATCGCACGCCGCGTGCGTCACCTCGCGCCGCACACCGAGCAGCGGGCGGTACCACGGTGGGTCGTGCGGACGCATACCGGCGATGGAACGGGCACCTGATCCGCGGCCAAGGCCGAGCAGCACGGTCTCGGCTTGATCGTCGAGCGTGTGCGCGAGCAGTACCGGCGCGTCTCCCCGCGCGGCGTCCAACGCCTCATAACGTGCGGTGCGCGCGGCGGCTTCGGGCCCACCGGTCGTCCCGACGTCTACGCAAAGAACCTGAGCATCAACACATCCCAGCGACAGGGCTTGTTCGCGCGCCGTTGCCGCCACCTCGTCGGAACCGGCCTGCAGTCGATGATCGACGATCAGCGCCGTCGTCGGTTTGACAGTCACCGCCGCAGCCGTCAACGCCAGGGAATCGGCGCCCCCGGACAGCGCCACACACCAACGCGGATCGGCGGTCGCGTAACCGCGGGAGAACGCCGTGAGGGCCGCATGCAGCGCGGCTACAGCACTCTGTCGATCCACCGTTGTGGCTTGTCGATTTCCAGAGGCAGCGGCAAGGTTTCAGGACTGGACCAGACCGCGTTGAACCGCGTCATCCCGACCCGGGACACCACGTGGTCGACGAACGCCTTACCGCGGGTGTACTGGCTGAGCTTGGCGTCGAATCCGAGCAGCGCCCGCATGATTCGCTGCAGCGGCGGCTGTTTGCGTTGGCGCCGTTCGTCGAAGCGCCGCCGGATCGTCGCCACGGACGGCACCACTTTGGGCCCGACCGCGTCCATCACGTGATCGGCGTGGCCCTCCAGCAGCGTGCCGAGCACCAGCAGTTGGTCCAGCGCTTTGCGCTGCGGTTCGGCCTGCACGGCCCGCATCAGACCGATCATGCCGGACGAATTCGGTTCCGTCTCAGCGTCAACCACGTAGTCGCGCCGGCTGCGCAGATAGCCGGCCAGCCTGCCCACCATCTGTCCGATGTCGTCGCCGGCGTCCTGGGTGAGTACCGCCAGCGACTGCGACATATGGTCGGCCAGCCACGGGTTGGCCCGGAACTGCACCCGGTGGGTGACTTCGTGCAGACATACCCACAACCTGAAATCGCTTGGGTCAACGCGCAGTTGGCGTTCGACACCGATGACGTTGGGATACACCAGCAGGAGCTTGCCACCGTCGCCACCGAATGGGTCGTACTGACCGAGGATGCCCTGCGACACATAGGCGAGCACCGCCCCGGTCTGCACACCGGTGATCCGGCCGCTGATGAAACTCTTCGGTTCCTCTGTGCCGCCGGTCATCACCCGCATCGAGTGCGTTGCCGCCTTGATCCACTGAGGACGGTCGACGATGCGAGCTTCGGGGATGGCGCCGCCCTCGATGAGCCCGGTGACCTCACGCACCGGCACCTCGGCGTTGCGGGATGACTCGGCGAGTTGGTCGATGACCTGGCGTCGGGTGTAGTCCGAGGCGTCCGGACCCGGCCGCACCAGCTTCTGGCCGACGTCGGCGGCGAACTTCCAGTCGACGGCGTGGCCGACGCTGAGCGATGTGGAGGTACTCATGCGCTGCACCCGCACTTCCGCATGGCCGCGGCCAGCGTGTCCAGGGCGACGCGGCCCGTCGGCCCGGCGTCGTTGGAGATGAAGGCGAAGGTGAGCACCCGTCCGCTGGCGTCGGTGATGATGCCCGCCAACGAGTTGGTGCCCGTAAGCGATCCCGTCTTGGCCCGCAGGAAACCTGCGGCCGACCGGCCCGCATCGGTGTCGAGATAGCGGTTGGACAATGTGCCGCTGCCTCCCGCGATCGGCAGCATTTCGACCAGCGGCCGCAGCCTGGGTTCGGCGCTGCCCGCAGCCGCGTTCACGACCTCGTCGAGCGTCTCCGCGGTGAGCCGGTCGTCGACGGACAGCCCGCTGGAGTCGAAGAGCCTGGCGTTGGTGGTGTCGATCTTGGCGTCGTCGAGTTCACCGAGCACCGCCTGCACCGCACCGGCGAAACTCTGCGGAAGCCCGACCTCGGCGGCGACCTCGCGGCCGATCGACTCGGCCATCACGTTGTCCGACGCGTTCATCATGTCGCGCAGGCGATCGATGAGCGGCGGCGACTGTACCGACCCGATCTCCTGGCCACCGCGTGCGGCGCCCGGCACCACCGTCACCTTCCTGGGGTCGACGTCCAGCGCCACCGCCAACGCGCGACCGGCATCCAGCGCCGGCGTCCTGGAGCGGGTGGAATCGACGCTCACCGGCTGGGTGCGGCCACCGTCGAGCATCACCGACTCCATCGGCGCGATGTCTCCGCCGTCGATGTCCAACGGATCCCAGCCCGGCGCCATCGTCGGGCCGGTGTAGGCGCTCACGTCCACCTGCACCGAGGTGGGCTCGATTCCTGCGTCCTCCACCTGTTCGGCCAGATCGCTGATGCGCGCGGCATCGCGGTACCAGGTCTCCTCGTCCGGAGCGGCGGCGGACAACGTCTGGTCACCGCCGCCTTTCAGAACCACGACGCCGACCTTGTCGGTACTGAAGACGCGGGTGATCAGCCGGTCGTCGCGGTCGAGGGCGAGCAGCGCCGCCGCGGCCGTCAGCGTCTTGTTGGTCGAGGCGGGCTGCATCGGCACGTCGGCGCCCTGTGCCCACAATTCGGCCCCGGTGATCGCATCGGTGATGCGGCCGGTGAACTTGCCCAGGTTCGGATCTGCCAGCGCGGGCGCGAGCAGCGCGGCCAGCCGGTCGGGGGTCGGCTTGGGGGCGGAGTCGGCGACGGGCACGATGCCCGGGTTCGCGGTCGCCGGGGCCGGCGTCGGCTTGACAGCCGCCGCGTCGGGTGAACCCCCGCCGCTCAGCAGGGCCGACACCGCGACGACGATGGCCACCGACACCAGCACCGCCACCGCGATCAGCGCGTGGGTGGATCGCCTCCACGTGGTTGGCCGCATAGCTCAGGGTATCCGCTGGCCCCGATCAAGCCCGCCGGCCGCGTGACGGCGTCCGGCGCACCTCCCCGAGTAGGTGGCGATAGTCCTGGGCAGATTAGGGTGATGCCGTCCCCAATACCGCAGCACAGGGCAGGAAGGCGCCGCCGTGGAGTTCGACGTAGTCATCGAGATCCCGAAGGGTTCGCGCAACAAGTACGAAGTGGACCACGACTCCGGGCGGGTGAAGCTCGACCGCTACCTGTACACCTCGATGGCCTACCCGGCCGATTACGGCTTCTTCGAGAACACGCTCGGCGAGGACGGCGATCCGCTGGACGCGCTGGTGTTGCTGCCGGAGTCGGTGTTTCCCGGCTGCATTGTCGAGGCGCGGCCGGTCGCGATGTTCCAGATGACCGACGAGGCCGGCGGCGACGACAAGCTGCTGTGCGTGCCCGCCGGCGACGGCCGCTGGGACCACATCCAGGATCTCGAAGACGTGCCCGCGTACGAACTCGACGCGATCAAGCACTTCTTCGTGCACTACAAGGACCTCGAGCCGGGCAAGTTCGTCAAGGCCGCCGACTGGGTGGGGCGCGAAAAGGCCGAGGCCGAACTGAAGGCGTCGGTCGATCGGTTCAAGACCGCCGGACACTGAGTTTTCACCGCCGTAACACGCGGTAACCCGGGCGTACCCTGCGCCTCCGATGATGACGCTGTGTTCATGCATCAGGGGATCGGCCTGGAGGCGTTCAACGCCATGCCGATGCGGCGCGCGGTGCATGCCATCTACGAGTGCTGCTACAGCGTGCCGCTGGCAGCGGATTTGTGCCGTGGTCGGCCATTTGCCAACCACGACGAACTCTTCCGATCGGCCGACGCGCTGCTGTTCGGGCTTTCCGAGGAATCGATCGACACGATCCTGCAGGCCTACCCCGACATCGGGCGCAGGCCGGGCAGCGAGAAGTCAGCCGCCGAGCAGTGCGCCATCTGGTGCGATCAGCCCGAGGTGATGGCCCAGCTCGGAGAGGCCTCGGAACGCTACCTGGCGCACTTCGGCTTCGGCTTCGTCATGTTCGTCAACGGATACACCGCGCAGGACAGGCTGTCGACGATGTCGGACCGGCTGCACAACGACGTCGAGACCGAACGCAAGGTCGTGCGCAACGAGCTCGCCCGCATCAACCGCACTCGTCTCGAGCGCATGCTGGGCCCAGAGGGCGGCTACGACAACTGGTGAGGCTCGACAACTCAAAAAGCGTTGCTGGGCAGGCTAATTGACGCGGGGCGCTAGACCCCCTGCCAGTCCTTGATGGCCGTGTCCTGTTTCTGCGCGAGCTCGGTCACGAAGTCCGGTGGCGCCGGATCGTTTGGCGGACCGTCGAACTCGATGGTGGTGGCGACGTTGCCCTCGGTGAACGACAGCACCGTCACCGACCCCGGCCCGCCCATGGACGTCCCGGAGACCATCGTGCCGCCAGTGCCCACCGGCACGGGTGCCGACACCGGATTGGCCACGTCGGCCGCAGCGCCGGCAAGTGATCCCGTCGCTTCCCCTGCGCTGGGGAAGATCAGGATGGTCGTCGTGATCTGCCGGGTGCCACCTTCGCGGTGGACGTACCTGGCCGAGACGCCGCGCTGTCCGTTCGGATCGATGTCGAAGGGGTCAGCACTGTATGCCTGCGAATCCGTGATGAGGTTCGGGTCGACCGGTAGCTGGCTGTAGTCGTTGGGTTGCGCTGCGGCAGAACCCAATCCGCCGACGGTGGCCGCCACCGCCACGGCAGCGAAAGCTCCCCCGACCTTCGCGCACATGTTCCGCCTCAGCATGGGTAGCACGCCCATCCGCGCCATCCATCGCGCCAGAACCAGCCGGGCCCGCAACCCATGCTGCCGGTGGTTCCGTAGCAGTCCAGCGCCTGGACGCGCGGGCCCGCGGGCACGGCAGGCTGAGTGTGGGTCGTGGTGTTGTTGACCGATGCCGCTGCGGCTACTGGTGTTGCCGTCAGGATCGGTGCGGAAGCGAGCGCGGCCACAGCGACCGCCATCGTGAGTCTGTGCATCTCTGCTCCCCTCGACGTTGACACTCGGGTAAGCCGAAGGTACCCCTCCCACGCGGTGGCCACTTCGCAATTGCCGGAACAAATCAGGGGCTGACCCCGCATGATGATCCGATGCATGAAGTACTGCAGGGCTACTGTGATCCACGCTTCGACCAGGTCGCCGAGGCGCTAGCCGACGAGATCACCCGGGGTGAGGAACTCGGCGCATCGATCGCCGTGGACATCGACGGCGAGTACGTCGTCGACATTTGGGGCGGCCATGCGGACCGCGCCAAGACCGTGCCGTGGTCCGAGAACACCATCGTCAACTTCTGGTCATGCACGAAGACACTCACAGCGCTTTCGGCGTTGATCCTCATCGACCGCCACCTGCTCGATCCCTACGCTCCCGTCGCCGACTACTGGCCGGAGTTCGCCCAGAACGGCAAGCAGGACATCGAGATACGTCACCTCTTGGCCCACACGTCGGGGGTGTCTGGATGGGATATGCCCTTCGACGTCGACGACGTCTACGACTGGGAGAAATCGACCAACCTCCTCGCTGGGCAAGCGCCGTGGTGGGAACCGGGTACGGCTTCGGGCTACCACGCGATCAACTATGGCCATCTGATCGGTGAGGTGATCCGGCGAATCAGCGGCAAGACGCTCAAGGCTTTCGTTCGCGACGAGATCGCCGGTCCACTCGACGCGGACGTCCAGATCGGCGCCCGCGCTGAGGACGACCCGCGCATCGCTGAGCTGATTCCGCCGCCGCCTCTTGATCTGCCGTACGACGCGTAGCCCGCAGACCACCCGATGCTGAAGACATTCGCGGCGTTTCGGGCTGCCCCGGACTTCGCAGCGATAGCCGAGACCACCGCGTGGCGGCGGGCGGATATCGGGGGCGCGAACGGGCATGGCAACGCCCGGGCACTGGCCCGCGCATTGTCGCCGATCTCGTTGGGCGGTAAGGCGAACGGCGTTCAGCTACTCAGCCCGGCAACCATCGACTTGATCTTCGAGGAGCAATCCAACGGCGTCGACCAGGTCCTCTTCACGCCACTACGGTTTGGCATCGGCTTCGGACTGCCCACTCCGCAGAGCGTTCCCGCCGTTCCCGACGGCAAGATCTGTTGGTGGGGCGGGTGGGGTGGTTCGGCGATCGTGATGAACCCCGAACATCGGGCCACGTTCGCCTATGTGATGAACAAGATGGGTCCCGGCACAGTCGGTACCGACCGAACGAACCGGTACGCGCGCCTCTTCTACGAGGCGTTGGCCTGACCTCGGATCGCCGGCCAGTCGAGCCTGGCGATCAGTGCGTATCCAACGATTTCTCGGTTGCGTCCGGCGCGGTGCCCTTCCCGGTATCGCCGGTCTCGGCCCCGCCGTCGGTCCCGTTCTTCACGTCGTGGACGCGCGTCTTGTACAGGCTGGCGACCGTCGTGATGAGCAGCGTCACGATGATCACGCCGAGGCTGGCCAACGTCGGGATCTCGGGCACCGGCACATGCTCACCACCGTTGATGAACGGCAGCTCGTTTTCGTGAAGCGCGTGCAGGATCAGCTTCACACCGATGAACGCGAGGATGATGGCCAGGCCCTGCGACAGGTAGACCAGCCGCTTCAACAGGTCACCGAGTAGGAAGTACAACTGACGCAGACCCATCAGCGCGAACACGTTCGCTGTGAACACCAGGTACGGCTCGCGCGTCAGGCCGTAGATCGCGGGGATCGAATCCAGCGCGAAGAGCAGGTCGGTGGTGCCGAGAGCAACGATCACCAGGAACATCGGCGTCATCAGTCGCTTGCCGTTGTCCTTGATCCACATCTTCAGGCCGTGCCACTCGTCGGTCAGGCTCAGATGCTTGCGCGCGAAGCGCACCACGAAGTTCTCGGCGTCGTCGTCGTGGTCGGTGTCGCGGACGAGCGTGATCGCGGTGTAGACCAGGAAAGCGCCGAATGCGTAGAAGATCCACGAGAACTGGTTGATGGCCACCGCACCGAGCGCGATGAAGATGCCGCGGAAGATCAGCGCCAGAATGATGCCCACCAGCAGTGCCTGCTGCTGGTACTTCCTCGGCACGTTGAAGCTCGCCATGATGATCAAGAAGATGAACAGGTTGTCCACCGACAGGCTGTACTCGGTGAGCCAGCCCGTGAAGAACTCCAGGCCGAACTGGCTGCCGTGGAAGAACCACACCCAGATACCGAAGCCCACCGCCAGGGTGATGTAGATGGTGAGGTAAGTCGCGGTTTCGCGCCTCGACGGTTCGTGCGGCCGGCGCCCGATGACGATGACGTCGAACAGCAGAATCGCGACCGTCACGCCCAGCGTGATGATCCACTCGAGTTGAGAAACGTTCACAAAACCTCCGGTCGCCGCGGCGGACAGCGAATGCAGCCCGAATAACGCCGGAGGTCTCTTCCACCGCATGTCGTAAGCGGTCCGCAGCACCGGTCGTCCCATGTAGGTCGACGTGATGACGACGCTGCGGCGAAGGAATACTCCCCTCCGTACATGATTCTGCCAGGTAACCGCGATTGACCGAAATCGAGGAAACCAAACCCACCGCGTGCGGCGCGCGTGCGCCGACCGCGCCGCTTAGTAGTTTTATAGCCGTGACTGGGGATGTTGGGCCCGAGGTACCTCGGCAGTATTTGCTGTCGCGGCATGCTACCGAGCCCAGAACGCTCATCGACATTCTCTATGAGACTGCCGGCCGTCATCCCGATTCGCCGGCCATCGACGACGGCGAGGTGCAGCTCACGTATGCCGAGCTGATCTCCGACATCGAAGACAGTGTCGAGTGGCTGGCCGCCCGCGGGATCGGGCGCGGTGACCGCGTCGGGATCCGGATGCCGTCGGGCAGCTACGCGCTGTACGTGGCGATACTCGCGACGCTGGCCAGCGGCGCCGCCTACGTTCCGGTCGACGCCGACGATCCCGACGAACGCGCGGGCCTGGTGTTCACCGAGGCCAACGTCGTCGCGATCATCACCGAGGCCGGGTTGATCCGTGCGCAGGGTTCGTCGCGGGGGTGGCGCGCCGCGGCGCCGCTCGGCCGCGACGACGCCTGGATCATCTTCACGTCCGGGTCCACCGGCACCCCCAAGGGCGTAGCCGTCACACACCGAAGCGCGGCCGCGTTCGTCGACGCAGAAGCACGAATGTTCCTGCAGGACAGCCCAATCGGGCCGCACGACCGGGTGCTCGCCGGGCTCTCGGTGGCCTTCGATGCGTCGTGTGAGGAGATGTGGTTGGCCTGGCGGCACGGGGCATGCCTGGTGCCTGCGCCACGTTCGCTGGTGCGCAGCGGCATGGACCTGGGCCCGTGGCTGGTGTCGCGAGACATCACCGTCGTCTCCACGGTGCCGACGCTGGCGGCTCTGTGGCCCGCCGAGGCGCTCGAGGCGGTGCGCCTGTTGATCTTCGGTGGCGAGGCCTGCCCGCCGGAGTTGGCCGAGCGGCTCGCCGTTGAGGGGCGCGAGGTGTGGAACACCTACGGACCCACCGAGGCGACCGTCGTCGCGTGCGCGGCGCGGCTACGCGGTTGGGCACCGGTGAGCATCGGGCGGCCGCTCCCGGGCTGGGACCTGGCGGTGGTCGACAAGTCGGGTGTTCCGGTGGCTCTCGGCGAGGTCGGCGAACTCGTGATCGGTGGCGTTGGGCTGGCCCGGTATCTGGACCCGGAGAAGGACGCCGAGAAGTACGCACCGATGCCCACCCTTGGATGGAGCCGCGCGTACCGCAGCGGCGACCTGGTTCGCCTCGAAGACGACGGCCTCTACTTCCAGGGGCGCGCCGACGATCAGGTCAAGGTGGGCGGCCGGCGGATCGAGCTGGGCGAGGTCGACTCCGCGCTGGTCCACCTCCCCGGCGTCAGCGGCGGCGCGGCCGCGGTGCGCCGCACCGCCAGCGGAACCCCGTTACTGGTCGGCTACATCGCCAGCACCGATCCCACCTTCGATCTCGCTAACGCGCGGGCCACGCTCGCCGAGGCGTTGCCTGCCGCGCTGGTGCCGCGTCTGGTGCTCGTCGACGAACTGCCGACGCGGACGTCCGGCAAGGTCGACCGCGACGCGCTGCCATGGCCACCACCCGGTGAACCCGAGGACGCGGACGCACCCGACCTCGGCGGCACGATGGGCTGGGTGGCCGGTCTGTGGCGCGATGTCCTGGCCGCCCCCATCGAAGGGCCCGAGGCGGACTTCTTCGCGCTCGGCGGCGGATCTTTGTCGGCCGCCCAGCTGGTGACCGCCCTACGTCAGCGCTATCCGCAGGTGACCGTGGCCGACCTCTACGACCATCCGCGGCTCGGATCGCTGACCGGGTACCTCGATGAGTTGAAACCGCCACCGCGGGTAGAAACCCGTGTGGTCGAACCGACGCCGTGGCTTTCACAAGCAGTTCAGGTTGCGCTGACGCTCCCGCTGGCCACGCTTACGGCGCTGCAGTGGGTGGTCTGGCTGGCACTGGCCAACAACATCGCCGCGGAGCTGAACCTGGTGCCGTGGTCGGCGCCAATCGGCTGGTGGTGGATCCTCGCAGGCTTCCTGCTTTTCGTCACACCGCTCGGCCGGATGGGCATCGCAGTGCTGTTCGCCCGGATGCTGCTGTCGGGGCTGGAACCCGGCACATACCGTCGAGGTGGGCCGGAGCATCTGCGGGTGTGGTTCGCCGAGCGTCTCGCGGAAGCCAGCGGTGCGGAGAACCTGGCGGGTGCGCCATGGCTGGTGTACTACGCGCGCGCGCTCGGAAACAAGGTTGGCAAGGGGGTCGACCTGCACTCGGCTCCACCGGTGACCGGCATGCTCAAGCTCGGTCACCGCAGCTCGGTCGAACCCGAAGTCGACCTGACGGGTCACTGGATCGACGGCGACCAATTCCACGTCGGCCGGATCAGCATCGGCAACGACGCGACGATCGGCGCCCGCACGACGCTGCACCCGGGCGCGGTCGTCGGCAAGAACGCCGATGTCGCACCGGGCTCGGGTGTCGCCGGCAAGGTCAAGAACGGTCAGTACTGGAAGGGCTCACCCGCGGTCAAGTCCGGGAAGGCCCGCCATCCGTGGCCGGATCACCGGCCGCACAGGGCACCGCTGTGGGTGGCGGTTTACGGGGCGACGTCGGTGCTGCTCGGCGCGGTTCCGCTGCTGGCGCTCGCTGTCGGTCTCGCCGTGGTCGGCTGGGGTGTCCGCGGCGCCGACACCGTGACGGCGGCCATCGCCCCCGCCGCAGTGTGGACTCCGGCCGCGACCCTGGCCGCTGTGCTGACCTATGCGCTGCTGACGATCGTCGGGGTGCGCCTGCTCTCTCTGTGGCTCAGCGAGGGTTATCACCCGGTGCGCAGTCGCGTCGGGTGGCAGATTTGGGCCACCGAACGGCTGATGGATGCCGCACGCAACTATCTCTTCCCCTTGTATGCCAGCCTGCTGACGCCGTGGTGGCTGCGGATACTCGGTGCGAAAGTGGGGCGTGGCACCGAGATCTCGACCGCGCTGCTGACCCCGAAGTTCACCGTGGTCGAAGACGGTGCGTTCCTGGCCGACGACACCATGGTCGCGTCGTACGAACTCGGTGGCGGCTGGATACACGTCGCGAAGGCGACCATCGGTAAACGGGCGTTCCTCGGCAACTCCGGAATCACCCAGCCCGGCCGCAAGGTGCCCGACGACGGGTTGGTCGCGGTGCTGTCCGCCGCACCGCACAAGGCAAAGGCCGGATCGTCGTGGTTGGGCAGTCCGCCGGTTCGGTTGCGGCGCAAGCCGACAGCGGCCGACACGCTGCGCACGTTCCACCCGTCGGTGCGGCTGAAGATCCTGCGCTCCCTGGTGGAGACGTGCCGGATCGTACCGCTGATCGTGACGTTCGCAATCGGCGTCGCTGTGCTGCTGACGCTGCAGTGGCTGGCGGTCACCTTCGGTTGGTTGTGGGCGGCGCTGGCAGGCGGCGTCGTCATGCTGACCGCGGGGGCAATCGCGGGCGGTATCGCCGTGGTCGCGAAATGGGTTGTGGTAGGCCGTATCCGGGCCATCGAACATCCGTTGTGGTCCCCGTTCGTGTGGCGCAACGAGGTATCGGACACCTTCGTCGAAACCGTGGCGGCGCCGTGGTTCGCGCGTGCCGCCACCGGCACCCCGGTGATGAACCTGTGGCTGCGGGCGCTCGGCGCGTCGATCGGACGCGGCGTGTGGTGTGAGACGTACTGGTTGCCCGAGGCCGATCTGGTCGCCCTCGGCAGGGGTTCGACGGTCAACCGCGGCTGCGTGGTCCAGACGCACCTCTTCCACGACCGCATCATGCGGATGGACACCGTTGTGCTGGAGGAGGGTGCGACGCTGGGCCCACACTGTGTCGCGCTGCCGGCCGCCAAGATCGGCGCGGGCGCGACGGTCGGCCCGGCCTCGCTGGTGATGCGCGGCGACGAGGTGCCGCCGTCGACCCGCTGGCTGGGCAATCCGATCGCACCGTGGAACCTGTTCCGTAAGAAGCGCGGTGGCAGCCCTGACCCGGCGCCCGAGAAGCCAGAAGACGCCGCAGCGTGACGCGGAGCAAGAAGAAGGGAACCCTCCCCGTCATCGATCCTTACATTCCGGCCAACGGCAATTTCGGCTACCGGGTATCGCGCTACGAACTCGATCTGGAATACAAGGTGGCGATCAATCGGCTGGCGGGCACGGCCACCATCACCGCCGTGACGCTCGCCGCCTTGCGCAGTTTCACCCTCGACATGTCGCATGCGCTTTCGGTGACGAAGGTGACCGTGAACGGTCGGCGGCCCGCGCAGTTCCGGTCGTCTCAGAACAAGCTGCACATCGGGTTGGCCGACGCCGTGCCCGCCGGCGCGGCGATGTCGATCGTCGTGCGTTACGGCGGTTCTCCGCGGCCGATTCGCTCCCATTGGGGCGAGGTGGGTTTCGAGGAACTCACCGAAGGCGTGCTGGTGGCCGGTCAACCGAACGGCGCCGCCTCCTGGTTTCCCTGCGACGACCACCCCAGCGCGAAGGCGAGCTTCTCCATCCGGATCAGCACCGAGAGTCCGTACTACGCGCTGGCCAACGGCGAGCTGGTGTCCAAGCGGGCGCGGGCCGGGATGACGACCTGGACCTATGAGCAGGCGGAGCCGACGTCGACGTATCTCATGACGCTGCAGATCGGCCTGTACGGCAGACACCGAATGGCCAAGAACGGTGTCCCGATGCACGCCCTTCTGCCGGACCGGTTGCGGCGCAACTTCGATCAGGACTTCGCCGACCAGCCGAAGATGATGAAACTGTTCGTCAAGCTTTTCGGCCCATACCCGCTGGCGACCGGATACACCGTGGTCATCACCGATGACGACCTCGAGATACCGCTTGAGGCGCAAGGTATCTCGATCTTCGGCGCCAATCACTGCGAAGGCCGGGGCAGCTCCGAACGGCTGATTGCGCACGAACTGGCCCACCAGTGGTTCGGCAATTCGGTCACCGCCCAACGTTGGCGGCACATCTGGCTGCACGAGGGCTTCGCCTGCTACGCGGAGTGGTTGTGGTCGGAACACTCGGGCGGCCGCACCGCCGACGAGTGGGCACACCACTACTACCAGCGGTTGGCGGATTCGCCGCAGGACCTGCTGCTGGCCGACCCCGGCCCGCGCGACATGTTCGACGATCGCGTCTACAAGCGAGGCGCCATCACGCTTCACGTGCTGCGCAGGCACATCGGTGACGACAATTTCTTTGCGCTGCTTCGTGACTGGACGGAACGGCACAGGCACAGCACAGCCGTCACCGACGACTTCACCGGGCTCGCCTCGAATTACACCAACGACTCCCTGCGGCCGTTGTGGGCTGCGTGGCTCTACTCCACGGAACTGCCTTCCCTGGACTTCTCCCCGTGACGGATGCCGGCACACCGGGTCCCGTCGCGCGCGCGAGCGTCGCACGGGTCGGCGTGGCAACGGCGCTGTCCGCGCTGTGCGGCTACACGGTGCTGTATCTGGCCGCCCGCGACCTCGAGCCGATCGGGTTCGCCGTGTTCGGAGTCTTCTGGGGAGCCTTCGGACTGGTGACCGGCGCAGCGTTCGGCCTGTTGCAGGAGACGACGAGGGAGGTGCGCTCGGCCGGCTACACCGATATCGCCGAAGGACCGCGGACCCACGCGATGAGGGTGGCGGCGATAGTCGGCGTGGCGGCGGGCGCGCTGATCGCGGCCAGTTCGCCGCTGTGGTCGGCGCATGTGTTCGCCGATGCGCGCTGGCTTTCGGTTGCGCTGCTGGCCGTCGGCCTTGCCGGTTTCTGCCTGCATGCCACGCTGCTCGGCATGCTGGCGGGGCTGGACCGCTGGACGGCATACGGGTCGTTGATGGTGACCGACGCGGTACTGCGGGTGATCGTGGCGGTCGCGACGTTTCTGGTGGGCTGGGGCCTGGTCGGATATCTGTGGGCCACGGTGGCCGGGGCGATCGCCTGGCTGATCATGTTGGTCGTCTCCCCCGCCACGCGCGATGCGGCCCGGCTACTGACGCCGGGCGGCACGGTTACGTTCCTGCGTGGCGCGTCACATTCGATCGCTGCCGCGGGGGCGAGTGCGGTTCTGGTGATGGGCTTTCCGGTGCTGCTCAAGGCGACGTCGGGTGACCTGGGTGCGACGGGTGGCGTCGTCATTCTGGCCGTGACGCTCACCCGTGCGCCGTTGTTGGTACCCCTGACCGCAATGCAGGGCAATCTGATCGCACATTTCGTCGACCAGCGCACCGAGCGCATGCAGGCGCTGATGAAACCGGCGGCAGCGGTGATCGGGCTGGGCCTGCTCGGCGTGGTGGGCGCCGGAGTCTTCGGACCATGGCTGTTGCGCAACGCATTCGGCGCCGAGTACCGCGCCGACGGCGCGCTGCTGGCGTGGCTGACCGCGGCGGCGATCGCGATCGCGTTGCTCACCCTGACCGGTGCCGCGACGGTGGCGGCGGCGCTGCACCGGGCGTATTCACTGGGATGGGTCTCGGCGACGGTCGCATCGACGGCATTGCTGATGCTGCCGTCGGACATCGAGACCCGCACCGTGATCGCGCTGATGTGTGGGCCGCTGGTGGGCATCGCGGTGCACCTGAGTGCGCTGGCGCGTGCTCGCGCGTCAGTCCTGCCGGATGGGTGATGCGCCGGTGAGCAGCGTCGTCAGCAGCTCGATCCGCTTGTCCTCGAGCTCGGGCTGCGGCAGCACCGCACGCACGATCGCCGCACCGTCGAAAGTGTTGGTCAGAATCGCCGTCAGCGCGGCGAACGTATCCTCGGGAAACTGATCGGCACCGGGCAGTGCCCGCGCGGCCTCGTAGATGTTCGCGGCATACTCGGTCAGCACGTCTTGCAGTGTTTCCCTGAGCTTTTCGTCGGTGCGCGCGGCAACCAGCAGCTCGTACATCACGGTGTTGGTGGCGTTGCCTGTGACATCGCGCAGGACCGTCAGCGCGGCCTCGAGAGCCGGCTCGGTCGACGGTATCTCGGCGACGCGCTTCGAGAACAGGCCGAGTTGGCGCCGCATCACCTCCCGCGCAGTGGCCGCCATGAAGTCGCCCATGGTGGGAAAGTGGCGGAACAGCGCGCCGTCGGAAACACCGGCACGCCTGGCGATCACGGCCGCCGACGCCCGCGCGTACCCCACCTCGACGATGGTGTCGATGCTGGCGTCGAGCAGTCGGGCGATCGTTTCCTCACGACGCTGCTGTTGCGTCCTTGCCATATCAGACAAGCGCTTTCGCGGGCTCGGCCGCACCGGCCCGCAGGAAGCGCCCGGACTTGACCGTCGTTCCGTAGCCCTCACAGAAGTCGCCGTCGCGGAACACGACCGTCCCGTTGACCGCCGTCGCCACCACCGTGGCATCGTTGCGGTTCACCATGCGGCTCAGTCCGCCGTAGAACGGGACCGTCGCCTCGTGGTACGCGTTCACCGATTCGTCGAGGTGCTCAGGATTGATGACGACGAAGTCGGCACGCTCACCCTCGCGCAGGGTGCCCGCGTCGAGGCCGAACCATTCGGCGACCTCGGCGGTGAGCCGGTGCACCGCCCGCTGCGTGGACAGGAAGGGGCGACCCGCCCGCTCGGCGTCGCGGACCCGCTTGAGCAACCGCAGCGAGAAGTTGTAGAACGCCATGTTGCGCAGGTGGGCGCCGGCATCGGAGAACCCCATGTGGATGGCCGGTTCGGCGGCGAGCTTGTCGAGGTACCTGGGCCGGTGATTCGCGACGATCGTCGTCCACCGCACGTTGCGCTCGCCGTTCTCGACGAGCACGTCGAGGAAGGCGTCGAGCGGATGCAGCCCGCGCTCGTCGGCGATCTGGCCGAAGCTCTTGCCGATCAGCGTCTCATCGGGGCACTCGACGATCGTGGCGTCGTGGAAGTCGCGGTGCCACAACGACGGTCCGAGCTTCTTGCGGTCGAACGACTTGCGGAACCGGCGGCGGTAGTCGGTGTCGGCCAGCAGCTCGTTACGTTCGATCTGGTCCCGTAGATGCAGCGCCGCGGTGCCCGCTCCGAACTCTTCGAAGACCGGCAGGTCGATGCCGTCGGAGTACAACTCGAACGGCACCGGCAGATGCTGGAACCGCACCAGCGAGTCGAGCACCTTGTTGAGCAGCCTGACGCCGGGCCCGAATACGTGCACTGCTCCGGTGGCGGACTTCGCATCCGCCGAAACCAGCAGGCTCATCCGGACGCCGGGCCGACGGCCGAACCACTTGCTGCTCGTCAGGAAGAACATCAGCGCCGATACCGGGCTCTTGGTGTTGGGCGCGCTCTGCAGGATGCGGTTGCGCTTGCGCAGGACCGAGATCAGTTTGCGGCGCTCGTGCCAGGTGGCGAAGGTCGAGGGCAGTGCCCGCGAACGGAACCGGTCGCCGTCGAGTTTGTCGATGGGGGCGTCCATGCCGGACAGTCCGAGAAGGCCTGCGTCGAGCGCCTTTTCGAGCATCACCATCATGCGGTCGAGTTCGGCCGGAGTGGGCTTCACGCCCTCGGTCGTCGCGCGGTCCAGGCCGAGCACGCTGGTGCGCAGGTCCGAATGCCCCAGCATCGAGCCGATGTTCGGGCCGAGCGGCAGATCGTCAATGGCACGGACGTAGGAGGCCGGGTCGGACCACGTCTTCTTGGCTTCGAGCGCGCCGTGGACGAAGCTGCGGGGCACCGCTTCCACGCGACTGAACAGATCGGCGGCGTCATCGGTGTCGGCGTAGACCGTCGACAGTGAGCAGTTCCCGAGCAGCACCGTGGTGACGCCGTGGCGTACCGACTCGCGCAGGCCCGGATCGAGCAATACCTCGGCGTCGTAGTGCGTATGCACGTCGATGAAGCCGGGAACGATCCACTTGCCCGCGGCGTCGATGACGTCGGGGCAGCCCGTCTCGTCGAGGGGCGCGGCGGACACCGTCGCGACGATCCCGTCGCGGATACCCAGCGATCGCACCTGCGGGACCGCGCCGGTCCCGTCGAACCAGAGGCCGTTGCGAACGATCACGTCGAAGGTCATGCCGGCGAGCGTACAACAGAAAGTGAGTACTCACAATCTTTTCTGGTGAGTCGACTTTGTTGACGGTGGGAGCCGCTCTCTAGACTCGGCTCCAACATGACGTGGATGGTGACGGGCGGGGCGGGCTACATCGGGTCACACGTGGTCCGCGCCCTCCAAGACGCCGACATTCCGGTGGTGGTGCTCGACGACCTGTCCTCCGGGCTGGAGCAGTTCGTACCCGAATCCGTGCCGTTCGTGCGCGGCACCCTGCTGGACGGTGACCTCGTCACGCAGACGCTGCGAGACCACGGCGTCGAGGGCGTCATCCACATCGCCGGCTACAAGTACGCGGGCGTATCCGTCCGCCGCCCGCTGCACACCTACGAGCAGAACGTGTCGGCAATGGTGACGCTGCTCAAGGCGATGGACGCCGAGGGCGTCAACAAGATGGTGTTCTCGTCGAGTGCGGCTACCTTCGGCACGCCGGACGTCGACATCGTCACCGAGAACACCCCGACCCGGCCGGAGTCGCCCTACGGCGAGACCAAGCTGATCGGCGAATGGCTGCTCCGCGACGCCGGGCGGGCCTCCGGCCTCGAGCACACCAGCCTGCGTTATTTCAACGTGGTGGGCTCGGGTTCGACGGATCTGTTCGACGTGAGTCCGCACAACCTGTTCCCGTTGGTCTTCAACATGCTCTACCGGGGCGAGACCCCACAGATCAACGGCGACGACTATCCCACGCCGGACGGCACGTGTGTGCGCGACTACATCCACGTCGCCGATCTGGCGCTGGCTCACGTTGCCGCCGCGAAACGGCTGACGGCCGGCCAGCCGGTCGAACCCGTCTACAACCTCGGCAGCGGCGACGGAACATCCGTGCGCGAGATCATGACAGCGATTCGGGAAGCGACCGGAATCGAGTTCGAACCAATCATCAAACCCCGGCGCCCCGGCGATCCGGCCCGCATCGTCGCGGCAGGCGATCTGGCCGCCCGGGACCTGGACTGGAAGATGCGGCATTCGCTCGGCGAGATGGTGGCTTCCGCGTGGGCGGCGCGCAGCCAAGCCGGCGACACCTATCCGGCGTGAAAAGGTTTACCGAGCAAGGCAACTGGGTCTTCCGCGCCGCTGTCGCGCTGGTCGCGGCGCAACTGGTCATTCGGGCGGTGCTCGCGTTCAGCGGCTACTTCTACTGGGACGACCTGATCCTCATCGGCCGGGCGGGCACCCAGAACCTGCTCTCGCCGGGCTACCTGTTCGACGACCACGACGGCCATGTCATGCCCGCGGCGTTCCTGGTCGCAGGCGGGATCACTCGCCTGGCACCGCTGCAATGGTTCCTGCCGGCGCTCAGCCTGATCGTGCTGCAGCTGCTGGCGTCGCTGGCGCTGCTACGGGCACTGCACGTGATTCTCGGCTGGCGCCCGGTCCTGTTGGTGCCGTTGACGTTCGCACTGTTCACCCCGATGGCCGTCCCCGGCTTCGCGTGGTGGGCGGCGGCGTTGAACTCCCTTCCCATGCTGGCGGCGCTGGCGTGGGTGTGCGGCGACGCCGTGCTGCTGGTGCGCACGGGCAATCAGCGCTATGCCGTGACGGGTCTGCTGGTGTTCGTCGGCGGCCTGCTGTTCTTCGAGAAGGTGGCGGTCATCCCGTTCGTCGCGTTCGCGGTGGCGGCGCTGCTGGCCTATGTCACCGGCACGGGATCGCCGATGACTGTGTGGCGCCGCGGTATTCGGCTCTGGGTCTCCTCGCTGGCGGTGACGGCCGGGTGGATCGCGGTGTACCTCGCCGTCGTCGACCAGAAGCGGTGGACCCTCGACTGGTCGATGACGTGGGAGCTGCTGGCCCGGTCGGTGACGCACGGCATCGTGCCCGGACTCGTTGGTGGTCCGTGGGATTGGCAGCGATGGGCGCCCGCATCCCCGTGGGGCACGCCGCCGGTGATCGTGATGGTGCTGGGCTGGATGGCCCTGGCGGCCGTGATCGCGCTGACCGTCGTTCGCAAGCGGCGCATCGGTGCGGTGTGGCTGGTCGCGGTCGGGTACGCGGTGGCCTGCCAGATACCGATTTACCTGATGCGGTCGTCGCAGTTCACCGCACTCGAGTTGGCGCAGACGCTGCGATACCTACCCGATCTCGTCGTGGTGCTGGCCCTGCTGGCGGCCGTCGGGTTGTGCGCGCCGAACCGCGAGGGAACCGAGTGGCTGGACGCCTCCCGGGCCCGGACAGGTGTGATTGTCGTTGCGACAACCGCATTCATGGCCAGCAGCCTGTACTCGACGGCGACGTTCCTGATCAGCTGGCGCGACAACCCGGCACAGCCGTATCTGCAGAATGCCGAGGCGGGCCTGGCCGCGGCCGCGCAAAGGTCCAGCGCGGCGATGCTCGATCAGGAGGTCGACCCGATGGTGCTGCAGCGGGTGGTCGGCCCCGAGAACCGGGCCAGCCACATGTTCGCGCTGCTGCGGGACAGGCCCGAATTCGCCTCGGCGACAACCGACTTACGCATGCTGGACAACTCAGGGCGGCTGGTCGACGCGAAAGTCACGTGGGTGCGCAGCATCCTCGAGGGTCCGGCCCCGCAGTGCGGCTATCTCGTTCAGCCGGATTTTCCCGTGCGCATGCCGCTGGACGGTCCGCTGTTGCCCTCCGATTGGACCGCTGAGATCAACTACCTGGCCAACAGTGATGGATCGCTGACGATGTCGTTGACCGAGGGTATCGACGTGAAGGTGCCGGTCCACCCCGGGCTGAACCGGGTGTTCGTCCGCCTGCCCGGCGCGGGCGACGCGATCGAAGTCAGCGCGAACACCGCGGCGTTGTCGGTGTGCATCGCGGCGGGACCGGTCGGATTCGTCGCACCCGAATAGGCGACCTCCGCTAATCGCTGGGTTTGGCTGGCATTGTCGCCCAACGACTTTCATTGATTGACGATCTTGAGCCCCAACGACGGCGCTGCACGGCTGAGTATCTGCAGTGCTTTGGCCAGCCCGACGACAATCTCGTCGCGGCCGGCGTCCAAGCCGGCCATCGCCGCGTCGACGAACGCGTCGAGTTCCATCGCGCGCGGGGGAGTTTGGTCGAGGTTTCGATGCAGATCGGTCGCGACGACGGGAGGGATCAGTTCGACGACCTGGACACTGGAATCCCTGAGTTGCCGCCGCAGGGCGATGGTGTAACTGTGCACGGCGGCCTTGGTTGCCGAATAGATCGGCGCAGCGGCCAACGGTACGTAGCCCAAACCGGAGCCGACGTTGACGAGTCGAGAGCGCGGCTGGGCCTGGAGCAACGGCAGCAAGGCGTTCACCACGTAGATCGTGCCCTTGAGGTTGACGTCGACCTCGCGCCCCAGCTCGGCCGGATCAACCGGGCCCGGCTCGGCGAAGTCGAACAGGTGCTGGATGCCGGCGCTGTTGATGACCGTGGTCAACCGGGGCCACCGATCACGAACTCGCACGGCAAGCTCCGCGACCTGTTGGGGGTCGGCGACATCAACCACTTCGGCGTGCATGCCGGGATGGCGCGCGGCCACCGCCTCAACGCGTTCGCGACGGTGTCCGGCGACGATCACTTGGGCTCCCCGTGCATGAAAGGCGCCGGCGAGACCGGCGCCGATGCCGGAACCGCCGCCAGTGATCAGCACCACCTCCGACGTGCTCACTGCTTCGGACGTCCGCCTTCGCCCTCGACCCTTGACCACGCGCATACGAGCTCCAGTCACGTTGTCGCCACGTTGCCATGAAGACGCGCCGATTCGCGGTCACCTGTACTCCGCGACATCATGCACGCCGGCACTCATGAAGCGATTATGAACACTGTGGCCGCCCGCTGCTGCGGACGACCGACGGGCTGAAAGTTCCCGATCGCCCGCAACGGGCTCAGCAAAGCTGGATCGCCGATGTGATTTGTCATTCGACCGGCTATGCCGGATTTCCCGGGAGGAGTTTGACGCCGAGACCTGACGGGGAAGGCAGCGGGTATGTCACTTGCGCCGGTTCGTCATCGCCGAATCACCGTCGACGGGATCGACACGTTCTATCGCGAAGCGGGCCCCGCCGATGCGCCTGTGTTGTTACTCCCACACGGGTATCCCGCCTCGTCGTTCGTCTATCGCGACCTGATGGCCGCCCTCGGCGGACAGTGGCGGACCGTCGCACCCGATCTGCCCGGGTTCGGTTACAGCGCAACGCCGTCCGCTGAGATGTTCGGATACAGCTTCGACGCCTATGCCGACTTCCTGCAGCGGTTCACCGACGCGATCGGCTTGGAGCGCTTCATCGTCTGGCTGCACGACTACGGCTCGCAGTTCGGGTTTCGGCTGGCGCTGTCGCGGCCCGAGCGGATCACGGGTCTGGTGATCCAGAACGGCGACATCTACGCCGACGCCTTTGGGCCGAAGTACGCCTTTCTGAAGAAGCTTTGGGACAACCCGGGCCCGGCCGCACGGCGCCGCATCGCCGATCACGTCACGCTCGCGGGGTTCGAGAGCGAGTTCCGCGGCGAACTGCCCGACGATGTCGCCGACCGCATCAGCCCCGACCTCTGGACGCTGCACTGGCAATTGATGAACACCCCGGAACGTCTGGCCAACCTGATCCACCTGCTGGAAGACCAGCCGTCGACGCTCGACTGGTTTCCGCGTGAGCAGGCCTATCTGCGCGAGCACCAGCCGCCTGCCCTGATTGTCTGGGGTCCGCACGACGGCTACATGCCCGAAGAGTCGGCGCGTGCCTACCACCGCGACCTGCCCGACGCCCGGCTGCACCTACTCGGTGGCGGGCACTGGCTGTTGCAGACACATCTCGGCGACGTGGTCCCGCTGGTCTCCGGCTTCTTGAAAGGCCTGAGTTCTTGAGCCACCTAGGAGAATCGAACTCCTGACCTATTCATTACGAGTGAATCGCTCTACCGACTGAGCTAAGGTGGCGTGCCCCTGGCCGATGAGCGCTTGCGCGAAGAGCATCGACACGGGCGGGACGAGTCTACGACAGGGCATACCGAGCGCCCAAGTCAGTCACGCAGCGCCTGCCCCACCGTGGCCACCATCGCGTCGACCGCGAACTTCGGCTTCACGTTCATGTCCAGGGCCTCTCGGCACTCCAGCACCGCCTCGATGCAGCGCAACAGCTTGTCCGGCGGCGCGTGGGCGGCCATCGCGGCCACCCGCTCACCCATATCGGGGTGGTTCGGTTGGACAGCGCCCGCGCCCGCGGACACCAGCAGCGCATCGCGGAAATAGGTGGCCAGGTCGATCAATGCCCGGTCGAGCGCGTCGCGCGACGCCCGTGTCTTACGCGACTTCTGCCGTCGCTCAAGATCTTTGAGCGCACCGGTCGCACCCCGCATCGTGCCGGCGGTGCCCTTGCCGGTGCCACCGGCACCCAGTGCAGTGCGCAACTCCTCGGCCTCGGTCTCGTTGCGGTCGACGGTCAGCGACACCGCTTCCGCCTCGGCCGCGGCGACCAGTTCCTCCGCGGCGGCATAGGCCCGCGACGGCGTCGCGGCGTCGCGCGCCAGTCCCAGCGCCCGCTGACGGCGGTCACGCGCCTCCTGGTCGACGGCCAGCCGCCGCGCCCTGCCGACATGTCCACCGCTGACCGACGCCGCCCACCGGGCGTCATCCTCGGCCAGACCATCGTTCTCGATCAGCACCTGCGCGATGGCGTCGACCGGCGGCGTCACCAGTGCCACATGCCTGCACCGGGACCTCAGCGTGATCGCGATGTCCTCGGGGTCCACCGACGGTGCGCACAGCAGGAACACCGTCGACGGCGGCGGTTCCTCGACGACCTTGAGCAGCGCGTTCGCCGCACCCTCCGTCAGCCGGTCGGCGTCCTCGATCAGCACCACCTGCCAGCGTCCCGTCCCCGGCCGCCGCGACGCGATCTGCACGATGGCGCGCATCTCGTCCACGCCGATGGACAAGCCCTCGGGCACGATCCGCCGCACATCGGCGTGGGTGCCGGCCATCGCCGTCGAACAGGCGCGGCACTGCCCGCAGCCCGGAACGCCGTCGCTGGTGCATTGCAGGGCGGCGGCAAAGCACAGCGCGGCGATCGATCGGCCCGACCCGGGCGGCCCGGTGATCAGCCACGCGTGTGTCATCGTCCCCGTCGCGGCTGCGCTGTGAGCCGAATCACCGCGCGCGGCCTGTGCGGCGGCGATCAACTCCGCTTCCACGGCGTGCTGGCCCACCAGACGCGAAAAGACACCCGTCATCGCAGATAACAGTAGTGCTGCGAAGCGACACGTCCGCCCCACAGGGCTCGTTTGGGCCTTTTCCCGTCCCCGTCGACCGATACGGTTGATCAGTGACCACTGGGGCCATACCCGTCAGGCGAATCGGCGCATTCGTCCGCTGGGTCGCGCGCACACCGTGGCCGGTGTTCACCCTCGGGATGCTGCAGGCCGACATCATCGGCGCCCTGCTGGTCCTGAGCTTCCTGCGGTTCGGCTTGCCGCCCGAGGACCGCATCCAGCTGCAGGACCTGCCGGCGTTCAACCTGGCGGTGTTCCTGGGCTTCCTGTTCGTCTCGTTCACGACCGCGTCGTACCTGAGCCTGCGGCTGCTCATCCCGGTGATCCGCTGGCAACGCCGGGACACGCTGCTGACCGACAGCGACCCGGCCGTCACCGAGCTGGCCCGCGTTCGCGCGCTGAAGATGCCCTACTACCGCACGATGATCAACGTCGCGAACTGGATGCTCGGGTCGGTGGTGTTCATCGTCGCCAGCTGGCCGGTGGCAAGCAAGTCGGCGCCGGTCGTGGCCGTCGCCAGCGGCCTCGGCGCCACCGCGACGGCGATCATCGGGTATCTGCAGTCGGAGCGGGTGTTGCGGCCGGTCGCCGTGGCCGCCCTGCGCGGCGGCGTCCCCGAGAACTTTCGCGCGCCGGGCGTGATCCAGCGCCAGGTCATGACGTGGGTGCTGTCGACCGGAGTGCCGATCCTCGCGATCGTGTTGGCTCTGGTGGCCAGCAAGTTCGAGGTGCTCACCGCTTCCGCCGACAAGCTGACCACGCCGATCCTGCTGCTGGCCATCGCCGCGCTGATCATCGGCCTGTTCGGCACCGTGCTGGTGGCCATGTCGATCGCCGACCCGCTGCGCCAGCTGCGCTGGGCACTGGGCGAGGTGCAGCGCGGCAACTACAACGCCCACATGCAGATCTACGACGCCAGCGAGCTGGGCCTGCTGCAGGCGGGCTTCAACGACATGGTCCGTGACCTCGCCGAGCGGCAGCGGCTGCGCGACCTGTTCGGCCGCTACGTCGGCGAGGACGTCGCCCGGCGGGCGCTGGAGCGCGGAACCGAACTCGGCGGCCAGGAGCGCGACGTCGCGGTGCTGTTCGTCGACCTCGTCGGCTCGACACAGCTGGCGGCGACCATCCCGGCCGGCGAAGTGGTGAACCTCCTCAACGACTTCTTCCGGGTGGTCGTCGACACCGTCAACCGTCACGGCGGGTTCGTCAACAAGTTCCAGGGCGACGCGGCACTGGCCATCTTCGGCGCCCCGATCGAGCATCCCGACGCGTGTGGCGCAGCGCTGGCGGCGTCGCGCGAGCTGCACGACGAAGTCATCAAGGTGCTGGGCCAGACCGAGTTCGGCATCGGGGTGTCGGCCGGCCGCGCCATCGCCGGGCACATCGGCGCGCAGGCGCGTTTCGAGTACACCGTGATCGGCGACCCGGTCAACGAGGCGGCGCGGCTGACCGAATTGGCCAAGCTCGAGGCGGGTCATGTGCTCGCGTCGGCCATCGCGGTCAGCGGTGCACTCGATGCCGAAGCCCTGTGCTGGGACGTCGGCGAGATCGTCGAACTGCGCGGGCGGGTGGCCCCGACTCAGCTGGCCCGGCCGCTGAACCTGGTGACCCCGGAGGAGGCCGCCGCCGAACGCGAGAACGTCGTCGAGGAATCCCGGCCCGGTTAGGCCTTCTTGGCCGCCTTCTTCGCGGGTGCTTTTTTCTTCGCGGCCTTCTTGGTCGCTTTCTTCTTGACCGGTCCCCGGGCCCTGCGGTCGGCGAGCAACTCCGCGGCCCGCTCGTCGGTCAGCGACATCACGTCGTCACCCTTGCGCAGGCTGGCGTTGGTCTCACCGTCGGTGACGTAGGGCCCAAATCGGCCGTCCTTGATCACCATCGGGCTGCCGCTGGCGGGATCATTACCGAGCTCGCGCAGCGGCGGCGCCGAAGCCCGTTGTCCACCACGGCGTTTCGGCTCCGAGTAGATCTTCAGCGCCTCGTCGAGCGTGATGTCGAACATCTGCTCTTCGGTAGTCAGCGACCGAGAGTCGGTGCCGCGCTTGAGATATGGCCCATAGCGACCGTTCTGCGCAGTGATCTCCTCGTTCGTGTTCGGGTCCACACCGACCACACGCGGCAACGACAGCAGCCGCAGCGCATCCTCCAACGTCACCGTCTCCAGATCCATCGTGCGCAGCAGCGAGCCGGTGCGCGGCTTCGGACCCGTCGGCTTCTTGGGCTTCTTCGCACCCGACCCTGCGCCGTCGTCGGGAGTCTCCGGAGGCGCGGGCAGCACCTCGGTGACGTATGGACCGTAGCGACCGTCCTTCGCGACGATCTCGTGTCCGGTCGCCGGGTCGACACCCAGCGAACGGCCCTCTTGCGGTGTGGAGAAGAGCTTTTCGGCAAGTTCGAGCGTCAGCTCGTCGGGCGTCAGCTCGTCCTTGAGGTTGGCGCGCTGGGGCTTGAGCTCCCCAGCCTCGCCCTCCTCGTCGGCCACCATACGCTCGAGATACGGCCCGTTCTTGCCGACCCGGACATAGATCGGGCGGCCCTGGTCGTCGTCAAACAGCTTGATGGAGTTGACTTCTCGGGCATCAATACCCTCGAGGTTCACACCGACGAGCTTCTTGAGTCCGCCGGAGCGCGCGATCGAGTCGGCCACTCCATGCTCGCCGCCGAAGTAGAAGTTCGACAGCCAGTTGGTCCGCTGCTCGTTGCCCGCGGCGATCTCGTCGAGCTCATCCTCCATAGCCGCGGTGAAGCCGTAGTCGACCAACCGTCCGAAGTGCTGTTCGAGCAGGCCGGTGACGGCGAACGCCACCCACGACGGCACCAGGGCGCTGCCCTTCTTGTGCACGTAGCCGCGGTCCTGGATCGTCTTGATGATCGAGGAGTACGTCGACGGCCTGCCGATGCCGAGGTCTTCCAGCGCCTTGATCAGCGACGCCTCGGTGTAGCGAGCGGGCGGCGACGTAGTGTGACCGTCGGCGGTGAGCTCCTTGGCGTCGACGCGCTGGCCCTGCTCCAGATTCGGCAGCCGGCTCTCGGCGTCGTCGGCCTCGCCGCCGGCCTGATCGTCGATGCTCTCGACGTAGGCCTTCAGGAAGCCCGCGAACGTGATGGTGCGGCCGCTGGCGCTGAACACGACGTCCTGGCCGTCCCTGGACTGTCCGGAAATGCGCAGCGACAGCGTCGTGCCTCTGGCGTCGGCCATCTGTGACGCGACGGTGCGCTGCCAGATCAGCTCGTAGAGCCGGAACTCATCGGTGTCCAGTTGTGCGTGCAGCTGTCCGGGGGTCTGGAACACGTCACCCGCGGGACGGATGGCCTCGTGCGCCTCCTGGGCGTTCTTGACCTTGCGGGTGTACTGCCGCGGCGACGGGTGCACGTACTCCTGGCCGTACAGCTGGGTGGCCTGATTCCGTGCGGCGTTGATGGCCGACTGCGACAGCGTCGTCGAGTCGGTACGCATATAGGTGATGTAGCCGTTCTCGTAGAGCCGCTGCGCGATGCTCATCGTGCGCTCCGAGGAGAACCGCAGCTTCCGGCCGGCCTCCTGCTGCAGCGTCGACGTCATGAACGGCGCGTACGGCTTACGGGTGTAAGGCTTCTGCTCGACGGACGACACCTCGAGTTGGGCGCCACGCAGTCCGGTGGCCAGCGCGCCGGCCCCGGACTCGTCGAGTACGAGCACCTCGTCGGGCTTCTTGAGCCCGCCAAGGGAGTCGAAGTCGCGGCCGGTGGCGATGCGACGACCGTCGACGGAGTTCAGCTTGGCCGTGAACGTGGGCGGTGAGGCCTCCGCGTTCGACACGCTGGCGTCGAGTTCGGCAGTCACATCCCAATAGCCCGCACTGCGGAACGCCATCCGTTCCCGCTCGCGCGAGACGATGATGCGGGTCGCGACCGACTGCACGCGGCCGGCCGACAGCTTCGGCGCGACCTTCTTCCACAGCACCGGGCTGACCTCGTAGCCGTACAGCCGGTCCAGAATGCGCCGGGTCTCCTGCGCGTCGACCAGGTCGTTGTCCAGGTCGCGCGGGTCCTCGGCGGCGGCGCGGATGGCCGGTTCGGTGATCTCGTGGAACACCATCCGTTTGACCGGGATGCGCGGTTTCAGCGTTTCCAGCAGGTGCCACGCGATGGCCTCGCCCTCGCGGTCGCCGTCAGTGGCCAGATAGAGCTCGTCGACGTCCTTGAGCAGGTCTTTCAGCTCCGCGACAGTGCTCTTCTTCTCCGGGCTGATGATGTAGAGCGGCTCGAAGTCGGCGTCGACGTTGACTCCGAGGCGGGCCCACGCCTCCGACTTGTACTTCGCGGGTACGTCGGCGGCCGCCCTCGGCAGGTCGCGGATGTGCCCGCGCGACGACTCGACGATGTAATTGGAGCCCAGGTAACCCGCTATTTTACGAGCCTTGGTGGGCGACTCGACTATGACGAGTCGCCGCACATTACCGTTGCGGCCGCTACTGCCGTCCCCGTCTGCCACCAGTGCCTTCGCTCCACTCTTTCTATCGCCTACAACGCCCGGTTACGCGCTCAATATGCGCCACGGCCTCGTCGGCAACTGACAATTTCGCATTCTGCGAGGGCCGACGCAAACTGACCCCCCGGTTGCGCAGCCTCAGATCCTGGGCCACTGGGCAAACGCGTCGACGTTCCCAGGTGGTTCCCCCACGTTCTCTACCAGGCGCGATAGTCGGCGGCGGCCGCTGATCCGCAGCGCTGGACGGGACCCTCTGGTTCCGATCAGAGTCGGGGCTATCCCGATTCGCATCATCGCCGACGCGAGTGGTGAATGCGTGTCAGGAGCGTGCGGATCCAGACCGAGGAGATAGCGGTCGGCCTCTGTGGTGCCTGCGGCGAGCGTCCAGGCCCGCAATTCCCTAGGCCCGGGTAACCACTGCGGCGGCACGGTCTTGACGGCGCCACGTGTCCAATCCGCCGCAATACCGACCAGGCGAGCATCGACAGCGGTGCGCACCAGCGGGTTGTTCTCGTCGGTGCGGGCGATCTCGGGCTCCAGGCCGGCCTCGACGATCATCTCGGCCAGCGCCTGGGCACGCCACACCTGGTCGACCACGACCGACAGGCGCGCGCCCGCACCCACCAGCACCACCTGACCCGGTGCGGCGAGTATCCCGGTCAAGTCGGCCACGGCGGGCGGCACCGACTCGGCAGAGAAGAAGGACAGCTGGCTCACGCTTCGACACTAAGCCAGGGACCGCCTCACCGGCGGATCGCCGGGCCGGGCGCCCCACAAACGAAAACACCCCCGCGGCGCTCGTTGTCGGAGCCGTGCGGGGGGTTTCCTTCAAGTGTGTCGGTTAGACGGCGCGAACGCCTGTGGCCTGCGGGCCCTTGGGGCTCTGGCCAACCTCGAACTCGACCTTCTGGTTCTCCTCAAGGGTGCGGAAGCCGCTTCCTTGAATTTCCGTGTAGTGGACGAACACATCAGCAGAACCGTCCTCGGGAGCGATGAACCCGAAGCCCTTTTCCGCGTTGAACCACTTCACAGTTCCCTGTGGCATCTCTCGTGATTTCCTTCTCTTCTTACCGGGAGCGGTCCACCGACTTCCGGTGCACCGGGCCCGTTCCGACCGCCATACCTTCGTGGAGTGCTCGGAACGACCCGACCTACAACCCTCGCAGGAACCGCGATCGCAACGTCGATCCTGCGAGTGCGAATACACGAACACAGAAGCTGCGACCGCCGTAAGTCAATCACGTTCTGGGCTGCGGCGACAGTGGAGAAGCGATCGATTGGGGAACAATTCACATACCAGAGGTTTCAGGAGGGCATGTAATGGCAGATTTCGGCCGCGAGCTGCTCGCTTGCGCGGTCGACGGTGCCGTTACCGGGGGGCACAACCCGTTGCGTCATGTCGCCGATCTGCCCCCGCGACAGGGACACCAACAGAGCTGGCCCCAGTGGGCCGACCCAGATGTGGTGCGGGCGTTTGTTGATCGCGGTATAGAGGCGCCGTGGTCGCATCAGCTCACCGCTGCCGACCTCGCGCACACCGGCCGCCACGTCGTGCTCAGCACGGGTACGGCCTCGGGCAAGTCGGTGGCCTACCAACTACCGATATTGACGGCGCTGAAGAGTGATTCGCGCTCCCGGGTTCTGTATCTGTCGCCCACCAAGGCACTCGGCCACGATCAGTTGCGCGCCGCGGTGGCACTCACCGAGGCGATACCCGCGCTGCGCGATGTCGCCCCGAGCTCGTACGACGGCGACAGCCCAACCGATGTGCGACGGTTCGCGCGCGAACGGTCGCGGTGGATCTTCTCCAATCCCGACATGATCCACCTTTCGCTGCTACGCAACCATGCCCGTTGGGCGGTCTTCCTGCGGAACCTGCGATACGTCGTCGTCGACGAATGTCATTACTACCGTGGCGTTTTCGGTTCCAACGTAGCCATGGTGCTACGGCGACTGCTGCGCTTGTGCGCGCGCGATTCGGCGACCGGGTCGGGGCCCACGGTGATCTTCGCCAGCGCCACCACCGCCTCCCCCGCCATCACCGCGTCGGAGCTGATCGGCGAGACGGTCGCAGAGGTCACCCAGGACGGTTCTCCGCAGGGCGCGCGCACCGTCGCGCTGTGGGAGCCGGCACTGCTCGACGACATCGTCGGTGAAAACGGTGCTCCGGTACGACGTTCGGCAGGTGCCGACGCGGCCCAGGTGATGGGCAATCTGATTGCCGAGGGTGCCCGCACACTGACGTTCGTGCGCTCGCGGCGCGGCGCGGAACTCACCGCACTCGGTGCACGCGCACGCCTGGAAGAACTCGCACCGGACCTCGCCGACCGGGTGGCGTCATACCGCGCGGGCTATCTGGCCGAAGACCGTCGCGCGCTGGAACGCGCACTCGCCGATGGCGAATTGCGGGGGTTGGCGACCACCAACGCCCTGGAACTCGGCGTCGACATCGCGGGCCTCGATGCCGTCGTGCTGGCCGGATTCCCCGGCACGGTGACGTCGTTCTGGCAGCAGGCCGGCCGCGCCGGTCGCCGGGGTCAAAGTGCCCTGATCGTGTTGATCGCCCGCGACGATCCACTCGACACGTACCTGGTTCATCATCCGGCGGCGCTGCTGGACAAGCCGATCGAGCGGGTGGTCATCGACCCGTCCAACCCGTATGTACTTGGGCCGCAACTCCTCTGCGCCGCCACCGAACTGCCGCTGACCGAAGCGGAGGTGCGGATGTGGAACGCCGAGGCGGTCGCGGCCGCGCTCGTCGACGACGGCCTGCTGCGTAAGCGGCCCACCGGCTACTTCGCCACTCCCGGTGTCGATCCACACCCGGCGGTCGACATCCGCGGATCGTCGGGCGGTCAGATCGCGATATTGGAAGCCGGCACGGGTCGGATGCTGGGCAGTGCGGGGGCCGGCCAGGCGCCGGCGTCGGTCCATCCGGGGGCCGTCTACCTGCATCAGGGTGAGAGCTACGTCGTCGACTCGCTCGATTTCGAGGACGGTGTGGCCTTCGTCCACGCCGAGGATCCCGGCTACACCACGTTCGCGCGCGAACTGACCGACATCGCCGTCACCGGCGAGGGCGAGCGAAAGGCGTACGGGCCGGTCACAGTCGGGCTGGTCCCCGTGTCGGTGACGAACACCGTCATCGGGTACCTCCGTCGCCGGCTGACCGGTGAAGTCATCGACTTCGTCGAACTCGATATGCCGACGCGTATTCTGGAGACCATGGCGGTGATGTGCACCATCACGCCTGAGACGTTGCAGCGCAACGGGATCGAGGCGCTGCGGGTGCCCGGCTCACTGCACGCGGCCGAACACGCGGCGATCGGATTGCTGCCGTTGGTCGCCAGCTGCGATCGCGGCGACATCGGCGGGGTGTCGACCGCGATCGGCCCGGTCGACGGATTGCCGACGATATTCGTCTACGACGGCTACCCCGGCGGCGCGGGATTCGCCGACCGCGGGTTCGAGAAGATGGGCACCTGGTGGGCGGCGACTGCGGCGGCCATCGAGGCCTGCGAGTGCGCAACGGGGTGCCCGTCGTGCGTGCAGTCACCAAAATGCGGGAACGGAAACGATCCACTCGACAAACACGGGGCAATCACCGTGCTGCGGCTGGTCCTGGCCGAACTCGGGGGCGCGGGCCTGTGATACCGCCACAGGGGCGACCGACCCCTCGAACAGTCGCCCCCGCGGTAACGCGGATGGAGCACCATACGCGTGGAAACGCCTGGCAATTCATTTGCGGAGAACAGTCGGACAACGCGATCCGTTCCCTAGTCCGGGTAGACCGGGTGCAATCGCAAATTACCTTGTCGGAGCGGGTGTTGCAACTCTGTTTGGGGGAATTGGCGCCGCCGGATCCGACGAATTGCCCTGCATAACTGTCACGTTGCCACGGATTTCGTAGGTGACAGCTGGCTGCAGGGGATCGGGCGCTCGGCCCTAAACTGCCCTAATGAACCACGACTGGCTGCTCGTGGAAACTCTGGGCAGCGAACCCGCCGTGGTTGCCCAGGGTCGCCGGACCAAGAACCTGGTCCCGGTCAGCGCGTTCCTGAGGCGCAATCCGAATTTGATGGCGATCCAGACCGCTATCGGTGAGACCGTCCGGGCGCGACAGGGCTTGAGCAGCATCACGCCCAAAAATGACCGCGTAATCCGCACCGAGGTCGTCCAGATGACCGACGGGCGGATCCACGGGGTGCACGTATGGATCGGCCCGCCCGACATGGAACCGCCCGCGCGCCCGGTCCCCGGCCCGCTGGTCTGGGACCTCACCAGCGGGACCGCGACCGACACCACGGAGTCTCTGCACAACAGCGGATGGGCGCCGGATAGCCAGGTGCTGCACGGCAGGGCGTTCGCCGAAGACCTGCCCAAGCGTGACCTCAATCCGAGCGAGGCAAAGGTCCTCTCGATGACGATCACGCGTGAACCGGGCCAGACGATCTGCAACTCCTGGGACGTCACGGACTATCGCGGCGAACCGATCACCATCGGCTTCGTCGCGCGTGTGCTCGCCGAGGAGGAGGACGACGGGAGCACCCGACTGATCCTGCGGGCGATGAACTGGCGCGGCGAACGCGACAGCGACGCGGATACACCCGACTACCTCGCACAGCGCATCCTCAAGGGGCTGGCGCAGCCCGGCGCTCATCGTGCGCTCGTCGACCTGACGAACTGGACGCTGCTGAAGTGGCTCGACGATCCCGCGCCGTTCTTCAACTGGCGGGCGAGCCTGGCCGGCGATCACCTCGTGCATCCCGACGATCGCGCCCAGATCGCAAGAATGACAGAGGAATTCGCCAACGGAAGTACGTCGGCCACGCTGCGGCTGGCCGCCAACGACGGCGGGTGGACGGCTGTGCACGTAACGATCAACCGTGTCGAGCTCGAGGACGACGTGTTCGCCGGACTGGCGACGCTACGTCAGGCCTGAGTCGACCGGACCCGCCCGGGCGACCGCACGTGCGGTGCCTACGCCAAACCGGCCCAGCACGGCAGGCACTTCGACGGCGACCACGACGTCGAGACCGCTCACCGTGCAGCCCGCGACCGACGAGCCCATCGCCTCGGCCACTGCGGCCGCATGTCCGCACGCCGTCTCGGCGCCGTGTACGAGTCCACCCGCGGCCGCCAGCGCAGCGAGATCGGCCGCTGCCTGCGCACGATGGCGCGCGACGACGGCCGACCCGAGACACACGCAGGCGACGGTGATCGCCAGGAGCACCGCCATCATCGCGACGGCGACCAACGTGACCGAGCCCGACTCAGCGCTGACCAGGTTCCACCGCGGCGACGGCGCGGCCCGCGACGATGATCCCCGGCAGGAGAACCGATTTCGCCGAGACGGTCGCGACGACGTGGGCGCCGTCACGACGAAGGTGCACCGAAGCGCCCTCGGGCGCGATGGCTCGGGCGGCATTCGAGCCGTCGTCACCACGCGCTGCCAGGCGTGCGGCCTCCCGGGCCGCGTCGACGCACCGGACGTGCATAGACACTGCGTTGAGGCCCGCTGCGCACAGCAGCAGCACCGCGACCAGGCCCGCAATGCCGAGCGCCGCTTCGACCGTGGCACCGCCGACCTCACCGCCTAGACGTTGGTGTTCAGCGCGCGGTTGATGATGTTGGTCAACGCGCTGACGATCGAGTCTCCCGTCACGACGGTGTACAGAATCGCGCCGAACGCCGCCGCCGCGATGGTGCCGATGGCGTACTCGACCGTGGACATGCCGCTTTCGTCCACGATCATCACGGTCATTCGCGCCTGCACCGAACGAGCCCATCTGCGTATCAATTGATTTCCTCCCCATCACTCGAAACCCCTACAACACACCGGAACGCAACACATCCCCTGCCAGCCCCGCCACGACGGGCACGACGCCCAGACACAGGAACGCCGGCAGATAACACAGGCCCAGCGGCCCCGCGATAAGCACCGACGCCCGTTCGGCCGCTGCGCGGGCGGCGTCGGCGGCACCGTCACGCGACTGCGCGGCCAACGCGGCGACGCCCTGCGCCAACGCGGCGCCCGAGGCGGCCGACCGACGGGCGAGACGCACGAACGCGTCGGTCTGACCGTCAGTGTCCGCAGGATCCGACCACGCCGTCGCCGGATCGGCCCCGAGCGCTAGCAGGTCTGCAGCGCGACTCAGGATTTGGCCGAGAGGCGGCGGCGCGGACGGCGCCGTCGCCGCCGCGGCTGCCGACACCGCCATTCCCGACCGCAGACACGCGGCCAGCACTTCCAGAGCCGACGCCGTGGCCAGCGGATCGTCCGCGGGGGCCGTGGTGCGGCGCCCCGGCCTTTCTGCCCCCAGACCTCGCACCTGGATGCGAGTCCGCGAGCTCTCGCCGCTGAGCAGTATCGCGACGGCCAATAGCATTGCAGCGTAGGTCATTTCACCACTGCACCGGTGATCCGGTCGCACCACAGCAGACCGGCGCAGGCCAGCAGCACTCCCAGAATCAACAGCCATTCGCCGAATCCTCCCGCCAGGAGGAAGCGCAGCGGGTCGGCTCCGATCAGCTGTCCCATTGCGATGCCGACGGCGGGCAGGCCCGCAAGCACGGCGGCGGTGGTGCGCGCGCCGGCCATACCGGCGTCGACACGGGAGGAGAACCGTTGCCGCTCAACCAGATCCCGCTGCGCGGTCTGCATGAGCGTGCCGATCGCCAGGCCGTGCGCCTGAGCCAGCTGCCAACACACCGCGAGCCGCTCCCAGTGCGCCGGCAGCGACGACCGCCGCGCCACGCTGAGAATGCCCGCGACGACATCGGCGCCCAAGCGTGCGCGCGCCGCGATCGTCCTCAGCGCTGACGCGACCTCGCCCTCGGTGTCATCGGCGGCAATATCGAAGGCGGTGACGGGGTGGGCGCCGACCCGCAATTCGCCGATGAGGACGTCCAGCGCACCCCTGAGCGCGGCGGCTTCGGCGTCGCGGGTCCAGCGCCGCCGCCGGTTCCGCCGGCGCTTCTCGACGGTCGCGCCCACAATGGCTGCGGCGAGAACAGCTCCGGTCGACGTGGCCGCACCCAGTGCGAGTGTCAACGCCACACCGCAGGGAACGAGAACCCACGTCGCGATTCTCGGTGTCGGCGAGCCGGCGGGGACGCGCGAACGGAGTCGGTGCTGCGCTGGTCTCGGCGCCGTCAGCAGCGCGAGTGCCAGCGCCAGGGCTGCACCGCTCATGCCTGCCGCCGCTCATGCACCAGCGTTCGCAGTTGCTCGGCGCCACGGTCGAAACCGATGCCCGTACGCCAGGCGGTCACTGCACGGACGCGGCCGTCGGCGGCGGGGGTGAGCACCGCGATCTCGCTGAGCCGGCGTCGCCCGTTGCGATCGCGGCTGACGTGGACGAGCACCTGCACGGCCGCCGCGAGCTGACTGTGTAGCGCCCCCCGGTCCAGTCCGCCGACCGCAGCAAGCGCTTCGAGTCGCGCCGGCACCTCGGCCGGACTGTTGGCGTGTACGGTCCCCGCTCCGCCGTCGTGACCGGTGTTGAGGGCGGCGAGCAAGTCGACCACCTCGGCGCCGCGAACCTCGCCGACGACGATTCGGTCAGGTCTCATCCGCAGCGCCTGCTTGACCAGGTCGCGCACGGTCACTTCACCGACGCCCTCGACGTTTGCCGGTCGTGCAACGAGTTTCACCAGATGCGGATGTGCCGGCTCCAGTTCGGGGGCGTCCTCGACGCAGACGACGCGCTCGTGCGCGGGAACCGCGCCGAGGATGGCGGCCAGCATCGTGGTCTTGCCCGCGCCAGTGCCCCCGGACACCAGCAGGGCAAGGCGTGCGGCGATCACCTCGTTCAACAGCGCAGCGGCCGACGGCTCGATGGCTCCCGTCCGCGTCAGGGCGGCGAGGTCCTGCGTAGCGGGTCGGAGCACCCGCAGGGACAGACACGTTCCCGCGGGGGCGATCGGCGACAGCACCGCGTGCAGACGCACGCTGCACTGCCCGCTGCCCAGTCCGGTCAGCTGGCCGTCCACCCAGGGTTGCGCCTCGTCGAGCCGACGTCCGGCCGACAACGCAAGCCGTTGCGCCAACCGCCGCACGGCATCGTCGTCGGCGAACCGAATCGACGTGCGCCGCAGGCCGTCACCGTCGTCGACCCAGACCGCGTCGGGCGCGGTGACCAGAACATCGGTGGTCCCCTCCGCACGCAGCAGCGGGTCGAGCACACCCGCCCCGGTGAGTTCGGTCTGCAATACGTGCAGGCCGCTGAGCACCTCGGCGTCCCCGAGCAGCCCGCCGGACTCCGCGCGGATGGCGGCCGCGACCGCGTTCGGCCGCAGGGGTCCGGACTCCGCGGCCAGCCGCTCGCGGACGCGCTCGATCAGCGAGGCACTCATGCCGCGCTCACCACCGAATGCTGCTGCAGTACCGCCATCACCCGGCGCGCGGCACCGGCGAGCGGGGAGCGGCGGCGCAACCGAAGGCCACCGTGTTCCAGGGTCTCGGCGATGCCGGCTTGCGGTCGCATCGCGGCAAGGAGTGGCAGGCCGACGATCTCGGCGACGTCGGAGGATCGCAGCCCACCCGGTGCAGGCCCGCGCACGACCAGGCCCGCGTTCGGGTTCACCGTGGAAACCCAGCGTGCGACGCGTTCGGCTGCGGCGCAGGACCGCACATCGGCCGGGGCGACGAGAATGACGAGATCCGCGGATTCGAGTGCGGTCTCGGCGGCCGCGGTCGATCGCCTCGGTACGTCGCAGATCACCGTCGCGCCGCCCCGGCTGCCCGCATCCACGACGGCGCCGAGGGGCACGGCGTCGACGTCACCGCCTCCGCGACCGCCCGAGAGCACACATACGCCGCGTTGCCGTGGCAGCGCATCGCGTAGCGCTGCGTAGTTCAGCCGTCCGCCCTGCAGTGTCAGATCCGGCCAGCGCAGTCCAGCGTCCGCCTCGATCCCCAGCAGGAGGTCGATGCCGCCGCTCCACGGATCGGTGTCGATGAGCAGCGCGTCGGTCACCTGAGCCGCCGTCTGCGCCAGCGCAGCCGCGAACACCGATGCGCCCGCTCCGCCCCGTCCCGCGATGACTGCGACCACCGCCCCGCGCGCGACGTCGGCCACGGCGGCTTCGGCGGCATCGGACAGCTCGGCCATCAGCTCGCCGTCCTGGGCGGGCAGGGCCACGACGCGCTGCGCCCCGACTGCGATGGCGGCCTGGAAATCGGCAGGGCCGGGCTCCGACCGCGTGATCAGGATGACGCCACCGCGCCTCGGTAACAGCCGCTGCGCGCAGCGGTGGGCCGCCCCGCGGTCGAGCAGGACCGCCACCGCGCCCGTCCAGACCTTGCGACCGGACGGTTCGCTGGCGTGAACCACGTGGACACCGGCCGCGGCGGCGACGCGATCAACATCGTCGCGCAGCTCAGCGTCGACCGTCAGAGCGAGAATCCCGGCGGTGGTTCCCATGAGCCCACGATGCGGGCTGTCGCTAACGCCGCGCCACCGTCAACCCGGACTCTGTGGATGAACCGCAAATTGGGGACAACCGGCAAAAATTGACGGCGAAAACCATATTCCGCAACCACGGACCGTCGGCCCATCTGTCCGAAAGACGAACCTTGCGACAATGAGGATGTTGCCCGCAAACGGAGCGGCTGGGCGACGCGAAAAGGACACCCCCGAAAAAGGGACGACCCCCGCCAGGGGGGGAGGAGGCGGAGGTCGTCGTGTATCAGCCCCGGGGGGTCGGGCTGATGCACACCCGGCATAAGCCGAGTAACACTCACTATACACACGGCAACATGGATGGGCGCAAGTGTCGCGCCTGATTAAAAAGCACGGGTGTAGCAGGAAAAATGCAGTCACCGGCACCTGTCGGAGACTGTCATTTCATAGACTCTCTTTCCTTGGGCGCACCGCCCGCCCCTATGCTGGATCGGTGGCCGCATCCCGCCCCAGCATAGAAGGGCCAAATGAGGCGCAAACGATGCGCCCGGCTAGCGAACCGGTCCGCACCGCCGCCTTCTTCGATCTTGATAAGACGGTCATCGCGAAGTCGAGCACGCTAGCGTTCAGCAAACCTTTCTTCGATCAGGGGCTAATCAATCGGCGGACCGTTTTGAAGTCCGCGTACGCCCAGTTCCTCTTCCTGATGTCGGGCGCCGACCACGATCAGATGGACCGGATGCGCTCCTATCTGACCAACATGTGCACCGGGTGGGACGTCGAGCAGGTGAAGTCGATCGTCGGGGAGACGCTGCACGAGATCGTCAACCCTCTGGTGTTCGCCGAGGCCGCCGAACTCATCGCCGACCACAAACTGTGCGGTCGGGATGTGGTGGTCGTTTCCGCCTCTGGCGAGGAGATTGTTGCTCCGATCGCCCGCGCGCTCGGGGCCACCCATGCTATGGCGACCCGCATGGTCGTCGAGGACGGCAAGTACACCGGTGACATCGCCTTCTACTGCTTCGGCGAAGGCAAGGTGGAGGCGATCCGCGAGCTTGCCGCCCGCGAGGGATACGCGCTCGAACATTGCTACGCCTACTCCGACTCGGTCACCGATGTGCCGATGCTCGAGACGGTCGGCCACCCCACGGTGGTAAACCCGGATCGCACATTGCGCAAAGAAGCATCGGCGCGTGGCTGGCCGGTGCTGACGTTCTCCAAGCCGGTGTCGTTGCGGGACCGCATCCCAGCACCGTCGGGAGCGGCCATGGCAACCACCGCCGCGGTCGGCGTCAGCGCACTGGCGGCCGGCGCGCTGACGTACTCGTTGTTGCGCCGTTTCGCCTTCTGATCCCTCCCGACGGCTGACCCTGCGTTTTCCGCGCAGCCAAGGCGTAACGATATGGAGACGCGGCCATTTGCCCCTTGATGTGACCGCGGTCACGGAGTACAAAGGAATCACGGAAGCTTGGTGAGGCCAAGGCCGAGCCGGAAGAGAAGGCTCGGATCTCCCGAATCAGGCTACCCAGCACGGATCCCGGCACCCACGCGGAGCACATGCCGCGGAATAGGCAAAAGTGTTGCGGGCCTGCGTAATTGCGATAGCGGACGGCCACGACGGCCCCTTGGGTGGGGTTGCAGTCGGAGCGCATCGACAAGACGCCGAGGCCACCCACGCAACCCAAAAGAGCACGCATGGTAACCGGAATCCGTGCTAGCGGGCGGCGAGCCGAATCAGTTCGGAACGCCGCCCGCTTTACTTTGCTGAGGGACCCTCGCCGACGCTCCCCTGCGCGATCGACAACGCCTCCCGCGCACCGGCCTGCAATGCCCGACAACTCATCAGCACCCAGGCGGTGAGACCGTCGGGGGTGCCGGACGCGAACCCGCGCGCGGCAGCGCGATAGTCGCCGGACTGGCGCATCCAATACACCTCGGGCACGCCCAGCCCGTGCGGGTCCAGCCCAGTCGAGATCGTCACCAACCGCGAAACCGCCCGCGCCACCACTCCGTCGGCGCTACCGAACGGGGCCAGCGTCAGCAGTTCACCGTGCACGACGGCGGCGAGCACCGGCGCGGGCACGTTCGTCCCGCCGGTCACGATGGCGGCCAACAGCTCCAGACGACGACCGACGTCGGTGTCCGCACGCGGGCGGCCCAGGTGGTCGTCGTCGGCGATATCGGCGGCGGCCAGCGCGTGCAATTTCGCGATGGCCTGCATCGGGGCGCGTTGCCACACCCCGACCAAGGAGGTCGCTCCGCCCTCCAACGATTCGGATACGCGCAGGGCGCCGGCGAGGATCGGGTCTGGGCCCTCCTCCGACAACTGCAGCGAGCCGCCGTCCAGAACCGACGACGCCCGCGCCGCCCGCAGTCCCGCCTCGGCTGCGTTCGCCGGCCACCCGCGAAGGTTGGCACGGTGCCGGTGCGCCCGCCCCAGGGCGTCGCTGGCTTCGGCGCACGCTTCAGCCACCCCTGGCAGCTCTGCCAGGGGGGCCAATGGGTCGGCGGTGGTCACGGCAGCACACGCTAGCCGACCGTTGGGCCCGTCTGTCGCGACGTTCGGCGCTCGCCACGCGCCGCCCGCGGAGCGAGCTGTGACTTGCAGGCCTGATCATCGACGTGGGTGACTACGCTCACACATATGACAGGCACCTCGACGAAGCACACCGACGTTCCGTCCTCCTACGCCCCCTCCGACGAATTCGCCGCGCAAGCCAACGCGACCGAGGAGATGTACCGCGAAGCCGACGCCGACCGTCTTGCGTTCTGGGCCAAACAGGCTGAGCGGCTGGCGTGGAAGACGCCGTTCGAGGAGGTACTGGACTGGTCGGAGGCGCCGTTCGCGAAGTGGTTCGTCGGCGGCAAGCTCAACGTCGCCTACAACTGCGTGGACCGCCACGTCGAGGCGGGCAACGGCGACCGGGTGGCGATCCACTGGCAGGGCGAACCGGCCGATGACACCCGCACGATCACCTACGCGCAGTTGCAGTCCGACGTGTGCAAGGCCGCCAATGCGCTCACCGAGCTGGGCCTCGTCTCAGGCGACCGGGTCGCCATCTACATGCCGATGATTCCTGAGGCCATCGTCTCGATGCTGGCGTGCGCGCGCCTCGGCGTCATGCACTCCGTCGTCTTCGCCGGCTTCTCGTCGACCGCGCTCGCGGCCCGCATCGAGGACGCCGAAGCCAAGCTCGTCATCACCAGCGACGGGCAGTTCCGGCGCGGTCAGGCGGTGTCGCTGAAGGAGTCCGTCGACGAGGCGTGCAAGGGACAAGAATCCGTCGAGCACGTGCTTGTGGTGCGCCGCACCGGAATCGACACGCCGTGGACCGAGGGCCGCGACGTCTGGTGGCACGACACCGTCGAGCCGGCATCACCGGAGCACACCCCGGAGGCCTTCGATTCCGAACACCCGCTGTTCCTGCTCTACACCTCGGGAACCACCGGCAAGCCCAAGGGCATCATGCACACGACGGGCGGCTATCTGACCCAGACCTCGTACACGCACCACTACGTCTTCGACATCAAGCCCGAGACGGATGTGTTCTGGTGCACCGCCGACATCGGCTGGGTCACCGGCCACAGCTACATTGTCTACGGGCCCTTGTCGAACGGCGCAACGCAGGTGGTCTACGAGGGCACACCGAATTCTCCGGACGAACACCGGCACTTCGAAATCATCGAGAAGTACGGCGTCACCATCTATTACACGGCGCCCACGCTGGTCCGCATGTTCATGAAGTGGGGTCGCGAATTCCCGGATGCCCACGACCTGTCGAGTCTTCGGTTGCTGGGGTCGGTTGGTGAGCCGATCAACCCGGAGGCATGGCGGTGGTATCGGGATGCGTTCGGCGGCAACAAGACTCCGATCGTCGACACCTGGTGGCAGACCGAGACCGGCGCGATCATGATCTCGCCGCTGCCGGGCATCACCGAAACCAAACCCGGCTCGGCGATGAAGCCGCTGCCCGGCATCTCGGCGATCATCGTCGACGAGGAGGGACGCGAGTTGGTGCCCGGGGCCGACGAGGCCGAGCACGTCACGGGTTACCTCGTGCTGGACAAGCCGTGGCCGGCGATGCTGCGCGGCATCTGGGGCGACCCGGAAAGGTACAAGGAGACCTACTGGTCGCGCTACGGAAAGCAGGGCTGGTACTTCGCGGGCGACGGCGCGCGGGTCGACTCCGACGGTTCGATCTGGCTGCTGGGCCGCATCGATGACGTGATGAACGTTTCGGGACACCGGATTTCGACCACCGAGGTGGAGTCGGCACTGGTCGGCCACTCCGGGGTGGCCGAGGCGGCCGTGGTCGGCGCCAACGACGAGACCACCGGTCAGGGCATCTGCGCGTTCGTCATCCTCGAGTCGCATGCCAAGCACCGCGACGACGATGACATGGTCCACGAACTTCGTGAGCATGTCGCCAAGGACATCGGCAAGATTGCGAGGCCGCGGGAGATCCACGTCGTACCCGAGCTTCCGAAGACCCGAAGCGGCAAGATCATGCGCCGACTGCTGCGCGATGTCGCCGAGGGACGTGAGCTCGGCGATACCTCAACTCTGGTGGATCCCAACGTGTTCGAGGCGATCCGGGCCAGTAAGGCCGAGACCTAGGCAGCGCACGAGGAGGGCGATGGACACAACCGGATCCGCAGTCGACAGGACGATCGCCCCGTCGCTCCCTGCCGCACTGCGCCGGGCGCATGAGTTGTTCGTCGCAGGTCAGGTCGACGCGTCCTACCTGGCCGCCGCGGCCATTCGCCGCGTGGTGGTCGAGAGCTGGCAGCGCAGCATCGCCACCGGTGTGGATCCCGACCTGAGCGGTTCACCAGCGGCGGAGGCGTTGTGCCGCAACGAGACCACCCTCGCCGACATGCGTGCCGGCCACCCGTTGGCAGCGACGTTGCCGATAATCCGTCGGTTGCTCGTCAACGACGCCGCCGATTCCGGTGTGGTCGTGGCGGTCTCGGCGGCTAATGGCACTCTGCTGTGGGTCGAGGGTGACGCCGCAGCATGCCGCCGGGCCGAATCGATGAACTTCGTTCCCGGTGCCGACTGGAGTGAACGCGGTGCGGGGACCAACGCCCCGGGGACGGCGCTGGCGCTGGACCGCGAAATCCAGATCCGCGAATCCGAGCACTTCTCCCGAATCGTCCAACCCTGGACGTGCACAGCAGTCCCCGTCCACGACCCGGCAACCGGGGCCCTCATCGGCGCCGTCGACCTGACCGGTGACGGCCAGGTCGCCTCACCCCAGGCACTCGGGCTGGTCCGCGCAACGGTGGCGGCGGTCGAAGGCCAGTTGGCGCTGATGCATCTGACGGCCTCGAAGACGACGCCGGCAACGGCACAGCCACGACTGGCCGTTCTGGGCAGTGATCGTCCGCGCTGGATCGCGCCCGACGACGACGGCCGGGTCCAATCGTTGTCGTTGACCGGCCGTCACGCCGACATCCTTGTTCTGCTGACCCGCCACCCCGAGGGGCTCAGCGCCGACCACCTCGCATTGCTGCTCGACGAGAAGGATCTCGACGTCGTCACCGTGCGCGCGGAGATGTCGCGACTGCGCCGTGTGATCGGTCCACACCACCTGGATTCGCGTCCCTATCGACTGACCGGGTTGGTCAGCAGCGACGTCAGCGAGGTGTTCGACGCACTGGCCGCCGACGATGTCGAGGAAGCGCTCCGCTGCTATGCCGGTCCGCTTCTGCCGCAATCGGTGTCACCGGCGATCGCGCGCGTACGCACCGAACTTTCCATGAGTGTTCGCGGCGCGGTGCTGACCGCTGGACGACCCGCACTGCTTCGCCGCTGGCTGGAGACGCCGGAAGGCCGCGATGACCGCGACGGATGGCAGATGCTTCACGATGTCGCTGGAACGGGACCAGCGGCGCGTGCACGGGCCAGTGGGCACCTTGCCGGCCTCGATCTCGAACTGGGTTAGTCGCCGTCGCCCAACCGCTGCACGACAGCGTGCAACCGTGCTGCAACCCTTTCTTTCCTACCTTCAGTGACGTGCGCCACAGCTGGTGTCGGCGACACCGGACAGGGAAGGAAACCCATGACCGTCTATTCACGACCGGGAAACACGGACGCCGTGATGTCATTCGAGTCGCGGTACGACAACTTCATCGGAGGGCAGTGGGTGCCGCCCGTCGCCGGCCGATACTTCGAGAACCGTTCCCCCGTGACGGGAGAAGTGTTCTGCGAGGTCGCCCGCTCAGACGAATCCGACATCGACAAGGCGCTCGACGCCGCCCACGCCGCCGCACCCGGTTGGGGCAAGACCTCGGCGACTGAACGCGCCATCATTCTCAACCGGATCGCCGACCGCATCGAGGAGAACCTCGAATCGATCGCTGTCGCCGAATCGTGGGACAACGGCAAGCCGGTGCGAGAAACCCTGAACGCCGACCTGCCGCTGGCGGTCGATCACTTCCGGTACTACGCGGGCGCCATCCGCGCGCAGGAAGGCTCGCTGTCGGAGATCGACGTAGACACCGTGGCGTATCACTTCCATGAACCGCTCGGTGTCGTCGGCCAGATCATCCCGTGGAACTTTCCGATCCTGATGGCGGTGTGGAAGCTGGCTCCCGCGCTGGCGGCGGGAAACGCGGTGGTCCTCAAGCCTGCCGAGCAGACCCCGGCGTCGATCCTCTACCTGATGTCGTTGATCGGCGACCTGCTGCCCGCCGGCGTCTTGAACGTCGTCAACGGCTTCGGCGTCGAGGCGGGCAAGCCATTGGCCTCGAGCAACCGCATCGCCAAGATCGCGTTCACCGGCGAAACCACCACCGGCAGACTGATCATGCAGTACGCATCGCAGAACCTGATCCCGGTGACGTTGGAGCTCGGCGGCAAGAGCCCGAACATCTTCTTCGCCGATGTCCTCGCGGCCAACGACGACTACCAGGACAAGGCGCTGGAAGGGTTCACGATGTTCGCCCTCAACCAGGGCGAGGTGTGTACCTGCCCGTCGCGCGGCCTGATCCAGGCCGACATCTACGACGACTTCCTCGCGATGGCGGCCGTTCGTACCAAGGCCGTTCGCCAAGGCGATCCCCTGGACACCGAGACGATGATCGGGGCGCAGGCATCCAACGATCAGCTCGAGAAGATCCTGTCCTACATCGAGATCGGCAAAAGCGAAGGCGCGCATGTCCTTACGGGTGGCGAACGTGCTGACCTCGGCGGCGATCTCAACGGTGGTTACTACGTGCAGCCGACGATCTTCGAGGGCAACAACAAGATGCGCATCTTCCAGGAGGAGATTTTCGGCCCCGTCGTCGCGGTCACGTCGTTCAAGGACTACGACGAGGCGATCGGCATCGCCAACGACACCCTCTACGGACTCGGCGCCGGGGTCTGGTCGCGCGACGGGAACACCGCGTATCGGGCCGGGCGCGACATCAAGGCCGGCCGGGTGTGGACCAACTGCTACCACCAGTACCCCGCGCATGCGGCCTTCGGCGGCTACAAGCAGTCGGGTATCGGCCGGGAAAACCACCTGATGATGCTCGACCACTACCAGCAGACGAAGAACCTGCTCGTGTCCTACAGCGACAAGGCTCTCGGATTCTTCTGATTCCCAACGAAACAACGATCGTCCCGCCAACCAACAAGGAGTACGAACATGACACAGACACTCGACAACAACGTCACCGGCAACACCTCCGTCGCCACGATGCGCGCCGCGGTGGTCACAGAATTCGGTGCGCCACTGGACATCACCGATGTGGAACTACCTGTGCCCGGATACGGCGAAGCCCTCGTCAAGCTGGAGACATCGGGCGTTTGCCACACCGATCTGCATGCGGCACACGGTGACTGGCCGGTGAAGCCGGCTCCGCCTTTCGTGCCCGGGCACGAGGGATACGGCACCGTGGTGGCACTCGGCGAGGGAGTGCAGGATCTCGCCGTCGGCGACAAGGTCGGCAATGCGTGGCTGTGGTCGGCGTGCGGCAGCTGCGAATTCTGCCGCACCGGCTGGGAGACGCTGTGCGAGAGCCAACGTAACGGCGGATATTCAGTCGACGGCAGCTTCGGCACCTACATGGTGGTGAACGCCGCCTACGCGGCGCGCATCCCGGAGGGCGCCGATCCGCTGGAGGTTGCGCCGATCCTGTGTGCCGGTGTGACCGTGTACAAGGGCCTCAAGGTCACCGACACCCGACCCGGCCAGTGGGTCGCGATCTCGGGCATCGGCGGTCTCGGTCATATCGCGGTGCAGTATGCCCGAGCGATGGGTCTTCGCGTGGTGGCCGTGGACATCGACGACGCGAAGCTGGCACTTGCCGAACGACTCGGTGCCGAGGTCACAGTGAACGCCAAGACCCAGGATGCGATTGCCGAAGTGCAGAAGGCGACCGGCGGCGTGCACGGCGTGCTCGTCACCGCGGTGCATCCCCAGGCGTTCGGGCAGGCGATCGGCCTGACGCGGCGCGGCGGCACCATCGTCTTCAACGGTCTTCCGCCAGGCGACTTCCCGGCACCCATCTTCGACATCGTCCTCAAGGGGCTCACCATTCGCGGCTCGATCGTCGGCACCCGCCAGGACATGGCCGAGGCGCTCGACTTCTACGCCCGCGGGCTCATTCACCCCACCGTCACGAGCGCGGCCCTCGACGACGTCAATGAGGTGTTCGAGCGGATGGAGCGCGGCCAGATCGACGGTCGCATCGTCATCGACTACCGGTAGGCGATCCCGGCACGGCCCGGACTCAGGCGGCCGGTGCCGCACCGACGGGAACGAAGCCGGAGCCGGGGCGGTTCTTGGCCACGATGTCGGCCAATTGCGTGTTGAACGACATGTTCACCGCGGGCGTGTGCAGTGGGATGTATTTGATGATGCACGTCGGAAGCTCTTCGGAGAACGCGCCGTGGATCATGCCGACCAGCCGGTTGTGGACGGTCACTGGTGCGCCGGAGTCGCCGGGCTGACCGCACACCTGGTTGATGAAGGTGCCCGGCTCGTCGCCCGGCCCCCAGGTGATGCCGCACGAGTACCCGGTGGTGCGGCCGAGCTTGCAGGCGATGTCGCCGACGAGGGGGTCCGGGCCTAGGCCGTCGATCTGGAAACCGTCGATGTTGTTGACCGGACGCACCTTCTGCGGGTCGAACTCGATGACCGCGTAGTCGAGAAGGTCGTTGCCCGCCACCATCGTGCCGAGCACGCCGGCATCCTCGTGGCCCTCGGCGGCGACCTGCGCGCCCGGACCACCGCAGTGCGCGGAGGTGAATCCGATCAGGCTGCCCCGGTTGTCGTTGCCGATCGCGGTGAGCGTGCAGAACGTCTCGCCGTTGACCACCAGACCCGAGCCACCGCCCAGCGTGACGGGATCTTGGGCGTGCGCGATCGCGGGGGTCGGCATGAACAACGCGATCAGGGTGGCGACACCCACTGGGATCCGCAGGCAGCGGCCGCTGCTCCTCAACTGAAGAACCTCCTCGACTCGCCCGACCTGCGATCCCATTCGTCGTCCAAGTCTAACGTCGGCCGGAATCGTTTGACTGCGCGCCGCATGGCAACATGAACCGCAGACCGACATGAATGCGGGAGGAATTGTCGTGAGCGATCGCAGGAATGGCGTGCCGACCACCGTGACCTCGATACCACTGGTCGACCCGCATGCTCCCAAGCCCGACCCGTCGATCGGCGACCTCGTCAAAGACGCCACCGCACAGGTGTCCACGCTGGTACGCGCCGAGGTGGAGCTCGCCAAGGCCGAGATCACCCGCGACGTCAAGAAGGGCCTCACGGGCAGCGTTTTCTTCATCCTCGCGCTCGTGGTGCTGTTCTACTCCACCTTCTTTTTCTTCTTCTTCGCCGCCGAGCTGCTCGATACCTGGCTGTGGCGATGGGCGGCCTTCCTGATCGTGTTCGGGGTGATGGTCCTGGTAACCGCGATCTTCGCGCTCCTCGGCTATCTCAAGGTCCGTCGCATCAGGGGACCGCAGAAGACGATCGAATCGGTCAAGGAACTGCCCGAGGCACTGACACCGGGCCACGACAGGGCCGGCGCCGTGGCGATCGAGTCGAACGGCGAAGGAAAGTCCGGCAAGCCGGCGTCGACCTCTGACCCGTCAGGCTGGTAATGCCACCCGATCCGTCGGTCGTTCGGATCGACGGTCCCTGGAACCATCTCCAGGTGCACGCCAATGGAATTCGCTTCCATGTGGTCGAGGCGCGATCCCCGGACTCATCGTCCATACCGGTCACGGAGCGCCCGCTGGTCATCCTGCTGCACGGGTTCGGATCATTCTGGTGGTCATGGCGTCACCAACTCCGCGGGTTGACGGGTGCGCGGGTGGTGGCCGTCGACCTGCGCGGCTACGGCGGCAGTGACAAACCGCCACGCGGTTACGACGGTTGGACGCTGGCCGGCGACACCGCCGGGCTGGTCCGCGCGCTCGGCCACAAGGCCGCGACGCTGGTCGGCCATGCCGACGGCGGCCTGGTCTGCTGGGCGACCGCGGTGCTGCATCCGCGCATGGTCCGGTCGATCGCGGTTGTCAGCTCGCCACATCCGGTCGCACTGCGCGCTTCGGCGCTGACGCGACGAGACCAGGGGCGGGCGCTGCTGCCGTGGATGCTGCGCTACCAGATTCCGGCATGGCCCGAGCACTCCTTGACACGCCACAACGGCGAGGAACTCGAGCGCCTGGTCCGCAGCCGCGCAAGCGAGAAATGGCTTGCCTCCGACGACTTCTCCGAGACGATCTCGCACATGCGGTGTGCGATTCAGATTCCCTCGGCCGCGCATTCGGCGTTGGAATATCAGCGCTGGGCGGTGCGCAGCCAGTTCCGCGGTGAAGGGCGGCGGTTCATGCGCTCGATGCGGCGGCCCATCAACGTACCGGTGCTGCACCTGCGCGGCGACGCCGACCCGTACGTTCTCGCCGACCCGGTGTATCGAACCCAGCACTACGCACCGCATGGCCGCTACGTATCAATCGCCGGCGCAGGGCATTTCGCTCACGAGGAAGCGCCAGAAGCGGTCAACGATCAGCTGTCGCGCTTCGTGGCGCAGGTGTACGGCGCCTGACTAGGTGACGCAGGATCCCGTGGCGACGCGCTGGGTGTTGTTGATCTTGTCGAACTGGCGCCCGACCTCCTCGGCCGTCAGCACGAAGCCGGTGTCGGCGTCGTCTACTGCCGCACCGAAGACCACACCGAGCACCTTGCCGGTGCGGTCGATCATTGGTCCACCCGAATTACCTTGTCGCACACTGCCTCTGACGGTGTACACCTGACGCGTGACGGTGGTGTTGCGGTAGATGTCGGGACCGTTGAGCTCGATGGTCTCACGGATGCGGGCAGGCGTCGCGACGAAGTCGCCACCACCCGGATAACCCATCACGACGGCGTCCGTCCCGGTGGCGGCCTCGCCCTGGGTGAATTCCAGCGGTGTGGCGGTCAAGTCGGGAACGTCGAGGATCGAGATGTCGGCCTGCGGATCGTACGAGACGACGTACGCGTCGTATGTCCGGCCGTCGACCTCGACGGTGGCACTTTCCGCACCGGCGACGACGTGCGCGTTGGACATCACCCGATTCGGCGCCACGACGAATCCGGTGCCCTCGAGCACCTTCTGGCATCCGGGCGCGACACCGCGGATCTTGACCACGCTGGGCCGCGTCGCCGTGACGACGGGGTCGCCCGCAAGCGCGGCGTCAGGAGCGTCGACGGCGACGATCGGGGTGCGGCCGAACGGCTGCAACACGTCGGGCAGGCCGGAGGTGTCCAGCAGCGCCGACAGCCGCGTCGGCACGGACCTCAGCCAGCTCGGCGCGACGTCGTCCACTTCCTTGAGCACCACCGAGCCGCGTACGGCGGCGGCCAGGTTCGGCTGGTCGGAGGTTTGCAGCGGGTAGGTGAGCATCCACGCGGCGACCAGCACGGCGACGATTTGCAGCGCCACCCCGATGGTGGAGTCCAGCGTCCGCACCCCGGGGTTGCGAATGGCGCCCCGCACGGCCCGGCCGAGCACCACGCCCGCGATCTCACCGACGACCACCAGTGCGAGGATCAGGAACAGCGTCACGAAGAGCTTGGTGCGCGGACCCTCGAGGTTGGCGACGACGTGCGGGGCCAGCAGGACACCGGCCACCGCGCCGAGCACCACGCCCACGAAGGACAGCAGCGATCCGAGCGCGCCGGAGCGCCATCCCGACACGGCGGCGATGAACGCCACCGCGAGCACGGCGAGGTCGAGCCATTGCGACGATGTCATGGTTGCGCCTTACCGTAGTCGTCGTCCCGTCCGACTAGCGCCATTGCATCCTCTAGTTCGCGGATGTCGTCGGTGTTCCACGACCGCGCCCAGCCTGCGACGTCGAGCATCGCCGAGACCACCTGCCCAGTGAATCCCCAGACCAGCATCTCGTTCAGCAGGAACGCCGGGCCGGCGGCGCGGCGCGTGTTCTCCTTGCGATAGACCATGATTCGGTTCTCGGGATTGACGAACGCCCGGACCGGGACTCGCGCCACGACCGCCGTTTCGGACTCGTCGATCACCGCCACCGGCCCCGGATCGGGCGAATAGGCGAGCACCGGCACCACGTGAAAGCCCGACGGCGGGATGAACATCCGCTCGAGGGTGGCCAGCGGCTGCAACCGGGCCTGGTCGATGCCGGTCTCCTCGGTGGCCTCGCGCAGCGCGGTGAACACCGGTCCGGTGTCGCCTTGATCGGCGGCCCCACCTGGGAATGCGGCTTGTCCGGCGTGGTGACGCAGGGTGGACGCACGCACGGTCACCAGCAGATCGGCCTCGTCGGGAAGGCCACCGGAGGGTGAATCGGTCGGGCCGGAGAACAGCACCAGCACCGCGGCGTCACGTCGCGCCCCGGTGACGGCGGCCTTCGTGTTCGCGGCGGTGACCATCGCCAGCACCTCGGGAGGCACCCGCCTGCGGTAGGCATGCTTGATGTCTTTGGCGTTGTCGACCAGCGGTTTGAGCCACGATGGGGCCGCATCGGGAACGAGTTCGCTCCCTTCGCTGGCCCAACTCACCCCGGCTCTCCTAACTGTGGGTCGATGGCGGCCGCAATCTCGTCGGCGTCGGCGAAGGACCGCGGCAGGATTGCGGCAACGCTACCGTCCGCACGCAGCACAACCGTCGCGGGCATGACGTTCGGAACCTTCAGCGCGGCCGCAATTCGCCTGCGGCCGTCCTGCAGCGTTGGCAGGTGTACGCCCAGCTCAGCGAGTCGCAGCAGGGCCGCTGTCTCGTTCTCGTCCTGATGCACCGTCAGCACCGTCACCTCCGAACCGACCCGGCGCTGGTACTCGGCCATCGCGGGCAGTTCCTCGGCGCACGGCGCGCACCAGTAGGCCCACAGGTTGAGCACAACCGTGCGGCCCGCGACCGCCTTCGCGACGTCGACGCTGGACCCGTCACCGGCGCATTCCAGGATGATGCCGCGCAATGCCTCCGGACCTTCCCCGGCACCCGTCGTCGGGCATGGCGCCAGGTCGGCGCGGGCGCGAGGTTCGGTCAGCGCCTCCGCGGTGTCGGCGTCGCGCCGGTCGCGGGAGGTGCCCGGACCCGTCGAACCCGACTGGGATTCGTCGCCGCCGAGCTGGGTCCACAGCGCGGCACCGAGGGCGACCACCACGACCATCACGGCCACGGTCCAACGGGTCGAGGTGGTCATCGGTGCGTCGGGACGGCGGCTAGAGACCGGCCAGTGCCAGCAGGTGCTCGGTTTCGGGGCCCTTGACCAGAGGCGCGGCGATCAGCGGGTCGGTGGGGCCGGCGCCGAAGGACGGGCAGTCCTTGGCGAGGACACAGACGCCGCAGGCGGGCTTGCGGGCATGGCAGACGCGGCGGCCGTGGAAGATCACGCGGTGGCTCAGGTCGGTCCACTCACTGCGCTCGATGAGCTCACCGACCGCATGCTCGACCTTCACCGGATCCTCTTCCGTGGTCCATCCCCAGCGCCGGACGAGCCTGCCGAAATGGGTGTCGACGGTGATGCCGGGAATGCCGAAGGCGTTTCCGAGGATGACGTTGGCGGTCTTGCGACCGATGCCGGGCAACGTGACGAGCTCTTCGAGCGTCGCGGGCACCTGTCCGTCGAACCGCTCGACGAGTTCTTGGCCCAACCGCATCAGGGAGTTGGCCTTGTTGCGGTAAAAGCCGGTACGCCGGATCAGTTCCTCCAGCTCGGTGCGGTCGGCCTGCGCATAGTCGAGCGCGGTCCGGTACTTCTTGAACAGCGCGGGGGTCGCGAGGTTGACGCCCTTATCGGTGCTTTGTGCCGACAGAATCGTGGCGACGGCCAACTCGAGCGGATTGGTGAAGTCCAATTCGCAGTACACATGTGGAAATGCCTGTGCCAGCTCACGATTCATTCGCCGCGCCCGACGGACGAGACCAAGGCGGGTCTCACCGTCTCTTTTGCGGGCACGCTTGGGCACAGTCACGAAAACAGCCTACTGATCGGCACCGACAGGCCGTGCCCGAACACTGCGCGGACCGGTGACAATTCGTAATCCCGCTGAGACCTTGGGCGTGTTTACTTCTGCCCTGTGTCTTGGTTGCTCGTGGCCCTAATTCCGGGGCTGCTGATGATGGCGACTTTCGCGCTGGAACGGCTCGAGACGAGCCTGTCCCGCGACACGGTGTCGTCCAGCGACGTGGCAGCGTTTCTCGAACAAGCCGAGGCCGACGACGTCAACACACTTGCGCGAGACGGTATGAGCCGCGCCATCGACAGCCAACATCGGCGATTGCACGGGGAAGCAGCCAAACAGAATGACCGAATACCGGCCGGGGACAATGCTGGTTTGCCGACGCGGGTGTATATCCACAGCGGGATGAATCCTGAATTTCAGCGGACTCGACAACCCAATCGTGTGTAGCGTGGGCTCACGCTGGAGGCGCAATGCCGACAACGTCGGCGGGGCCCACCTCTAGACTGATCTCGCTAACCAATTTGAGGTCGGCTTGCGCATGTCATATCAGCCAACAGCTTAAGAGGGGCAACGTGGACGAGATCCTGGCGCGGGCCGGAATCTTCCAGGGAGTCGAACCCAGCGCCGTTTCAGCGCTGACCAAGCAACTGCAGCCCGTCGACTTCCCACGTGGGCACACCGTGTTCGCAGAGGGGGAACCCGGCGACCGGCTGTACATCATCGTTTCCGGCAAGGTGAAGATCGGCCGCCGCTCGCCCGATGGCCGTGAGAATCTGCTCACGATCATGGGCCCGTCGGACATGTTCGGCGAGCTGTCGATCTTCGACCCCGGTCCGCGGACGTCCAGCGCCACGACGATCACCGACGTACGCGCCGTCTCGATGGACCGCGACGCCCTGCGTGCGTGGATCGCCGACCGCCCGGAGATCGCCGAGCAGTTGTTGCGCGTGCTGGCCCGCCGGCTGCGTCGCACCAACAACAACCTCGCCGACCTGATCTTCACCGACGTGCCCGGCCGCGTGGCCAAGCAGCTGCTGCAGCTGGCCCAGCGCTTCGGCACCCAAGAAGGCGGCGCGCTGCGCGTCACCCACGACCTGACGCAGGAAGAGATCGCTCAGCTCGTCGGCGCATCGCGCGAGACCGTCAACAAGGCGCTCGCCGACTTCGCTCATCGCGGCTGGATTCGTCTGGAAGGCAAGAGCGTTCTGATCTCCGACAGCGAGCGCCTGGCCCGTCGCGCGCGCTGAGGCCTAGGAACGCAGATAGTCAACCTGGGCTTGGACGCTCCATTCCGCTGCGTCCCACAGTTTTTCGTCGACGTCGGTGTACACATGCTCGACGATCTGTCGCGCGGTGACGTCGTCGCCGAGCTCGCGTAGCGCCGCCCGCACCTGGTCGAGTCGCTCCTCGCGATGCGCCAGGTACATATCGCTGACCGCTTCCAGGTCGGCGAGCTCAGGGCCGTGGCCCGGCAGCACCGTCCGGTGGCCGATGCCACGCAGCCGCCGAAGCGATTCCAGGTAGTCCCGCAGGCTGCCGTCTTCCTTGTCGATAACGGTCGTGCCGCGGCCCAGCACGGTATCGGCGGTCAGTACCGCATCGTCGAGCAGAAATGACACTGAATCCGCCGTGTGCCCAGGCGTGGCCACCACCGTGATGCGCAGGCCGGCCGCGTCGATGACCTCACCATCGGTCAACGGTCCACCGAGGCCCCTCAGGAAGCCGCTGCCGACCGAGCGCACCACCGCGCCGGTACGGTCGACGATCTTGTCGATGGCCCCGGTGTGGTCCTCGTGCTTGTGGCTGATGAGCACCAGTGGGATCCTGCCCAGGCCCACGATCAGCTCGATGTGCTCGTCGTCCTCGGGTCCGGGGTCGACGATGACCATCTCGTCGCTGCCCGGCCCCTGCAGCACCCACGTGTTGGTGCCCTCGAGGGTCAGGAGACCGGGGTTGTCGCACAGCAGCACCGCCGCGGTTTCCGTCACCGGACGGAGTTTCTTGTACGCGGGGTGCTCGAGGGTCACGCGCTCACGCGACCTCGAAGATCACTTCGACCTCGACCGGGGCGTCCAGCGGCAGCTCCGAGACGCCGACGGCCGACCGGGCGTGTGCCCCGGCGTCGCCGAAAACCTCACCGAACAGCTGCGACGCCCCGTTGATGACCCCGGGCTGGCCGTTGAAGCCGGGCGCGGAGGCGACGAAGCCCACCACCTTGACCACGCGGGTGACCGAATCGATGCCGACCAGCGAGTGCGCGGCCGCGAGCGCATTGAGCGCGCACACCCGCGCCAGCGCCTTGCCGTCCTCCGGTGTGACCTGGGCGCCCACCTTGCCGGCCTGAAGCAGGCTTCCCGCCTCCATGGGCAGCTGACCGGCGGTGTAGACCAGGTTCCCCGTCCGCGCCGCGGGCACGTAGGCAGCCAGCGGCGGCACCACGTCGGGCAGCGTTATGCCCAGCTCGGCGAGCCTGGCCGACGGGCTCATTTTGGTCGCTTGAGATACGCGACGTGCTGCTCACCCGTCGGTCCTTGGAGTACCGACACCAGCTCCCAGCCGTCTTCTCCCCACTGATCGAGGATCTGTTTGGTCGCGTGCGTGAGCAGCGGAACGGTGGCGTACTCCCAGCGGGTCGGTTCGCTCATGTTGCTGAGCTTATCGGGCAGCCAAGTGCACTTGGTTAGCATGCACGGGTGGGCACCACCTCTGAGGATCGCAGCGGGGTCGGATGGCCGTCGCGCCTGACCAAGGCGCGGCTGCACTTCGTCACCGGCAAGGGCGGAACCGGTAAGTCGACCATCGCCGCCGCATTAGCGCTGGCGCTCGCCGCGGGCGGGCGCAAGGTGCTGCTGGTGGAAGTCGAAGGGCGACAAGGCATTGCGCAGCTGTTCGACGTGCCGCCGCTGCCCTACGAAGAAGTCAAGATCGCCACGGCGGACGGTGGCGGCACCGTCAACGCGCTGGCAATCGACACCGAGGCGGCGTTCCTCGAGTACCTCGACATGTTCTACAACCTGGGCATCGCCGGCCGCGCGATGCGACGGATCGGGGCGGTCGAGTTCGCCACGACCATCGCACCCGGCCTGCGTGACGTGCTGCTCACCGGCAAGATCCGCGAAATCGTCACCCGTGCCGAGAAGGGAAAACAGCCGGTTTACGACGCCGTCGTCGTCGACTCGCCGCCGACGGGCCGTATCTCCCGCTTCCTCGACGTCACCAAGGCCGTTTCGCAACTCGCCAAGGGCGGCCCTGTGCACTCGCAGGCCGAGAGCGTCGTGAAGGTATTGCACTCCGACCTCACCGCCATCCATCTGGTGACGCTGCTCGAAGCGTTACCGATCCAGGAGACGCTGGAGGCCATCGACGAGCTCAAGGAGTTGGGCCTGCCGATCGGCAGTGTCATCGTCAACCGCAACATCCCCTCCTACCTGTCTCCAGATGACCTGACCAAGGCCGCCGAGGGTGTGATCGACGCCGACGCCATACGCGCAGGACTCAACGACGCGGGAATCACGTTGTCCGACAACGACTTCGCGGGGCTGCTGACCGAGACCATCCAGCACGCCACCCGGATCCAGGCGCGTGCCGAGAGCGCCGAGCAACTCGACGCGCTCGACGTGGCCCGTCTGGAGTTGCCGCAGATCTCCGACGGCGTAGATCTCGGTAGCCTCTACGAACTCGCCGAAGCGCTCGCTCACCAGGGGGTCAGATGAGTACGACACCACCCGCACTTGACATGGCCTCGATCCTGGCCGACACGTCCAACCGCGTCGTGGTGTGTTGCGGCGCAGGCGGTGTCGGCAAGACCACCACCGCTGCGGCGATGGCGTTGCGTGCCGCCGAATACGGCCGCACGGTCGTGGTGCTGACCATCGACCCGGCCAAGCGGCTGGCGCAGGCGCTGGGCATCAAGGATCTGGGCAATACGCCACAGCGGGTGCCGTTGGCCCCCGAGGTGTCGGGACAGCTGTACGCGATGATGCTCGACATGCGTCGCACGTTCGACGAAATGGTGATCCAGTACTCCGGAAAAGAACGCGCACAAGAGATTCTGGACAACCAGTTTTATCAAACGGTCGCGACGTCGCTGGCGGGCACGCAGGAATACATGGCGATGGAGAAGCTGGGCCAGCTGCTCTCCGAGGACCGCTGGGACCTCGTCGTCGTCGACACTCCCCCGTCGCGTAACGCGCTCGATTTCCTCGATGCGCCAAAACGGTTGGGCGGCTTCATGGATAGTCGACTGTGGAAGCTGCTGCTGGGACCGGGCCGCGGTATCGGCAAGTTGGTGACGGGCGCGATGGGGCTGGCAATGCGAGCACTCTCGACAGTGCTCGGTTCTCAGATGCTCGGCGATGCGGCGGCTTTCGTGCAGTCGCTGGACGCCACGTTCGGCGGGTTCCGGGAGAAGGCCGACCGCACTTACGAATTGTTGAAGCGCCGGGGCACCCAGTTCGTCGTGGTCTCCGCCGCCGAGCCCGACGCGCTGCGTGAGGCGTCGTTCTTCATCGACCGGCTCTCACAGGAGCACATGCCGCTGTCGGGGCTCATCCTCAACCGCACCCACCCGATGTTGTCGTCGTTGCATGCCGACAAGGCCGACGAGGCCGCGGATGCCATCGAAGCCACCGATCCCGACTCGGTGACCGCGGCGGCGCTGCGGATCCACTCCGACCGCGCGGGACGGTCCAAGCGGGAGATCAGGCTGCTGTCGCGCTTCACGGGCGCCAATCCACATGTGGCGATCGTAGGTGTGCCGTCGTTGCCATTCGACGTCTCCGACCTGGAGGCGTTGCGGGCGATCGCCGATCAGATCACCGGCGAGACACCTGCGGCTTAGACAGCGCTGCGGTGTTTGCGCTGGGCGGCGAAGAACTCGGCCCAGGAAATCACCTCGGGGTGCTGCTTGAGCAGGGCACGGCGCTGGCGTTCAGTCATGCCTCCCCACACACCGAACTCCACCCGGTTGTCGAGCGCATCGGCGCCGCATTCCAGGATCACCGGGCAATGCCTGCAGATCACGGCCGCTTTACGCTGCGCGGCTCCGCGGACGAAAAGCTCATCGGGGTCGGCCTGACGGCAGCGTGCCTGGGAAACCCAGGCGATGCGTGCCTCAGCCTCGGCGCCTTGGACGACACTGGGGGCAGAAATTGTCATGCTTGTCCTCCGCACTGCGGGCCTCGTACCGGACACCAGCGTTCCCCTTCGTTCCGGCCGCCCCCCGACGACGGCTTACTCTCCTGGTGCAGAGCGCGTTAGTGCGTTCTACGTCACGTTGCGACGGTCTAGTGTGACCTGCATCGCACTGTCAGCACAACTTAAGTGGTCAGGACGCTTCTGCGCAATACGTAGAAGGCCACTTTTTTGGGACAACCGTGCAGTCCTTGGCGGAAATTGACGCGCGCGCAGGTCGGAGAGCTAACAAAGTGAGGCGATAACCCGGGAAATCTGCGAATTTTGCTGGCGGAATCCGCTAGCTACTCTGTACCCATGCCGGAGACCCCGCCGTCCCCACCGCCAACCGCGGTCACGGTGATCAAGCTCGCGTGGTGCTGTGTGTTGGCCAGCGTCGTCCTCGCGGCACTGATGTTTCCCGTGGTCGGAGGGTTCGGACTGGTCTCGAACCGGGCCTCGGACGTAGTGGCCAACGGTTCGGCGCAACTGGTGGAGGGTGAGGTGCCGCAGGTGTCGACGATGGTCGACGCCAAGGGCAACGTCATCGCATGGCTGTACAGCCAGCGTCGGTTCGAGGTGCAAAGCGACCAGATCGCCAACACCATGAAACTGGCGATCGTGTCCATCGAGGACAAGCGGTTCGCCGAGCACAACGGCGTGGACGTGCAGGGCACGCTCACCGGTCTTTCCGGTTACCTGTCCGGAAATCTCGACACCCGCGGCGGCTCCACGATCGAGCAGCAGTACGTGAAGAACTACCAATTGCTGGTGATCGCGCAGACCGACGCGGAGAAGCGGGCGGCCATCGAGACCACTCCGGCGCGCAAGTTGCGTGAGATCCGGATGGCCCTGACGCTGGACAAGACCTTCACCAAGCCTGAGATCCTGACCCGCTATCTGAATCTCGTCTCGTTCGGCAACGGCGCGTTCGGTGTGCAGGATGCCGCGCAGACGTACTTCGGCATCAACGCCTCCGAGCTGAACTGGGAACAGGCCGCACTGCTGGCCGGCATGGTGCAGTCGACCAGCACCCTCAATCCGTACACGAATCCCGAGGGTGCCCTGGCCCGTCGCAACGTGGTGCTGGACACCATGATCGAGAACATCCCCGAGGAGGGCGCGGCGCTGCGGGCGGCGAAGGAGAAGCCGCTGGGCGTCCTGCCGGTGCCCAAGGAGTTGCCGCGCGGCTGTATTGCCGCGGGTGATCGCGCGTTCTTCTGCGATTACGCCCTCGAATATCTCGCGCGCGCGGGCATAAGCAAGGATCAGGTCGCCAGGGGCGGCTACCTGATCAAGACCACCCTCGATCCCGATGTGCAGATCCCGGTGAAGGCGGCGGTCAACGAGATCGCCAGTCCCGACCTCGACGGCGTCGCGAGCGTGATGAGCGTGATCAGGCCGGGCAAGGAGTCCCACCCGGTCGTGGCGATGGCGAGCAACCGTACCTACGGCCTGAACCTCGAGGCCGGGGAAACCATGCAGCCCCAGCCCTTCTCGCTGGTCGGCGACGGCGCGGGGTCGGTCTTCAAGATCTTCACCACAGCCGCCGCGATGGACATGGGCATGGGCATCAACGCTCAGCTCGACGCGCCGGCCCGGTTCCAGGCCAAGGGTCTGGGCAGCGGTGGTGCCCGGGGCTGCCCACCCGCGACGTGGTGTGTGCAGAACGGCGGCAACTACCGCGGCACCATGAGCGTCACCGATGCGCTGGCCACGTCGCCGAACACGGCGTTCGCCAAGCTGATCTCGCAGGTGGGTGTGCAGCGCACGGTCGACATGGCGGTCAAGCTCGGTCTGCGTTCCTACGCGTTGCCTGGCACCGCCCGTGACTACGACCCGGAGAGCAACGAAAGCCTGGCCGACTTCGTCAAACGGCAGAATCTCGGCTCGTTCACGCTGGGCCCGATCGAGGTCAACGCGCTGGAGTTGTCGAACGTCGCGGCCACGCTCGCGTCCGGTGGGATGTGGTGCCCGCCGAATCCGATCGCCGAGGTGATCGACCGCGACGGCAAGCAGGTGTCGGTGACCACCGAGACGTGTGAACAGGTCGTGCCCGAGGGGCTGGCCAACACTCTCGCCAATGCGATGAGCAAGGACGACACGGGAGCGGGCACCGCCGCCGGTGCCGCCGGCTCGGTCGGCTGGAATCTTCCGATGTCGGGCAAGACCGGCACCACCGAGGCCAGCCGCTCGGCGGGCTTCCTCGGTTTCACGAACCAGTACGCGGCCGCCAATTACATCTACGACGACTCGCCGGCGCCGGGCGCGTTGTGCTCCTACCCGCTGCGCCAGTGCGGCGGTGACGGCAACCTGTTCGGCGGCAATGAACCCGCGCGGACGTGGTTCACCGCGATGATGCCTATCGCCAACAACTTCGGGCCCGTCACGCTGCCCCCGACCGACCCCCGCTACGTCGATGGCGCGCCGGGCTCGCGGGTGCCCAGTGTCTCCGGGATGAGCGAGAGCACCGCGCGGGAGCGGCTGCGCGACGCGGGATTCCAGGTCGCCAACGAGTCGACGCCGGTGAACAGCACCGCATCCTACGGAGCTGTGGTGGGCACGTCCCCGGCCGGTCAGACGGTGCCCGGATCGATCATCACGATCCAGATCTCCAACGGCATCGCGCCGCCACCGCCTCCCCCACCGCCGGGAGCGATACCGGGTCTGCCACCGCCGGTCGGGCAGACGGTGGTCCAGATTCCTGGACTGCCGCCGATCACGGTGCCGGTGCTGGGTCCGCCACCACCGCCGCCACCACCTCCGGGGGCCCCGCCGCCACCGCCGTGACGGCCTTGTGGTCTGGCCCACGCTGACCGCGGTGAAATCGCAGTGAACGGTGGGCTGGCAGTAAGCTCTGCTTCATGCCCGCGTCTTCGATTTTGAAGAATTCCGCAGTCGCCGCCGCCGGTTCGCTGGCTGCGGGGATCGGCTATGCGTCGCTCATCGAGCGCAATGCATTCGCCGTGCGTGAAGTGACGATGCCAGTACTCTCTCCCGGATCGTCACCGCTGAAGGTGCTGCACATCAGCGACATCCACATGCGTCCGCAGCAGCGCCGCAAGCAGGACTGGCTGCGGGAACTGGCGCGGCTGGAGCCGGACCTCATCGTCAACACCGGCGACAACCTCGCCCACCCGAAGGCCGTGCCCGCCGTCGTGCAGGCACTCGGCGACCTGCTCGCCGTGCCCGGGGTTTTCGTGTTCGGCAGCAACGACTACTTCGGTCCGAAGCCGAAGAACCCGCTGAACTACCTGACCAATCCGACCCGCCGCCTGCACGGCGAGCCGCTGCCCTGGCAGGACCTTCGCGCTGCGTTCACCGAGCGCGGCTGGCTGGACATGACGCACACCCGGCGCGAGTTCGAGGTGAGCGGCCTGCTGGTCGCGGCCGCGGGCGTCGACGATCCGCACCTCAAGCGCGACCGCTACGAGACGATCGCCGGACCCGCCAACCCGGCGGTGAACCTGCGGCTGGGCCTGACCCATTCGCCGGAGCCGCGGGTCCTCGACCGTTTCGCCGCCGACGGCTATCAGCTGATCATGGCCGGCCACACCCACGGCGGCCAGCTGTGCCTGCCGTTCTACGGCGCGGTCGTCACCAACTGCGATCTCGACCGGTCGCGCGCCAAGGGTGCCTCCCAGTGGGGCGCCCACACGCAACTGCACGTGTCCGCGGGCATCGGCACCTCACCGTATGCGCCGGTGCGGTTCTGCTGCCGCCCCGAAGCCACGTTGCTGACTCTGGTCGCCGCACCGATCGGCGGGTCCTTCACCGGCATTCAAGAGGGCCAGTCCCACCCGAGCGTCTCGGTGCGCTGAGCGCCTTGAGCGCGGCAGCGAGCGCCAGCCGGGGCCGGCCACGCAAGTGGGTCGACAATGCGGTTCGGTTGATCGAGGCCGACGCGCGCCGTAGCGCCGACACACACCTGCTGCGCTATCCGCTGCCGACCGCGTGGTGCGACACGGTTGATGTCGCGCTCTACCTCAAGGACGAGACCACCCACATCACCGGCAGCCTCAAGCACCGGTTGGCGCGGTCGTTGTTCCTGTATGCGCTGTGCAACGGCTGGATCGACGAGAACACCACCGTCATCGAGGCCTCGTCGGGGTCGACGGCGGTGTCGGAGGCGTATTTCGCGGCGCTGCTGGGTTTGCCGTTCATCGCGGTGATGCCGAGCTCGACGAGCGCCACCAAGATCGCCCTGATCGAATCACAAGGCGGCCGTTGCCATTTCGTCGCCGAGTCGTCCCAGGTATATGCCGAGGCCGAGCGGCTGGCCGCGGAGACCGGTGGCCATTATCTCGACCAGTTCACCAACGCCGAACGCGCTACCGACTGGCGCGGCAACAACAACATCGCCGAGTCGATCTTCGATCAGATGCGCGACGAGGCCCACCCCGTGCCCGACTGGATCGTGGTGGGCGCGGGCACCGGTGGCACCAGCGCGACGATCGGCCGGTTCATCCGGTACCGCCGCTACGAGACGCGCTTGTGTGTGGTCGACCCGGAGAACTCGGCGTTCTTCCCCTCCTATGCGCAGGGGCGCGGCGACATCGTGACGGGGATGTCGTCGCGGATCGAGGGCATCGGCCGTCCACGGGTGGAGCCGTCGTTTCTGCCCGACGTCGTGGATCGGATGGTCGTCGTGCCCGATGCGGCGTCGGTCGCTGCCGCGCGGCATGCGAGCGCGGTGCTGGGGCGACGCGTGGGTCCGTCCACCGGCACGAACCTGTGGGGCGCCTTCGGGCTACTTGCGGAAATGGTCGCGAACGGACGCAGCGGGTCAGTGGTGACCCTGCTCGCCGACAGCGGCGACCGCTACGCGGACACCTACTTCTGCGACGAGTGGCTTACCAGCCACGGGCTGGACCCCTCGGCGTGGGCCGAGGTCCTCATCGAGTTCGAACGCTCGGGCCGCTGGGCCTGATCCTCGGACCGGCCCATGAGGGGACCGTCGGAAGTCAGGAACAGCCACAAGGCGGCCAGGACGAAGAATCCCAGATAGATCGAAGCACCGAGCCCGGTCATTTCTCGCCTCACTTAGTCGTTTTCTACCGTCAGTTTGCATAACGCCACCGACAACCCAAATGCATCCACCGGCGTGTCGTGACGTGCACCTCAGTGCGGCCGGGCGCGTTTGGTGTCACACCGTCGGGGTGCGATACGCTGTCGTGGCTTCACTCGGGGTGTGGCGCAGCTTGGTAGCGTGCTTCGTTCGGGACGAAGAGGTCGTGGGTTCAAATCCCGCCACCCCGACTCATGTGATTTTCGGGTAGACGCCCTGACTCGGCTCAGCCGGTCGGGGCGTTTGCGTCGCTAGGTGCTTCTGGTCAGGACCAGCGCCGCCTCGTTGTAGGGGAACAGGCGATAGAAAGTGCGGCCCGGCCCAACGACGAGGGGTGCCGCCTCGGCCTTGCTCATCAGCCGCGGGTTGGTCAGCGCAACATGCTCGCCGCGCTTGTGCAGCACCGCCGGTCCACCGGCCAACACGTTCTTCACCCAGTCCGTTTCGGGCCCGTAGCCGATCAGAACGACGAACCCGTCCGCAGTGGGAAAAACCAGCAGCGGTGTGCGGTACCGCTTACCCGACTTTCGGCCGACGTGCTCGAGCGTGCCTTGACCGGGCAGCCACGGAGTTATGGCGCGAGCCGCGGGATTGGTGACCCGGCGATTGAAGTTTGCGACTGCGCGAGGCATCCGCATGAGACCCCCTCATCGGAGAACCTGACCAACAGAAGTGGCAACCGACTGTCGGATAGTAGCGCTGTCTTCTCCAGAGGACCAGGCTGCCGAGGTTTGACCGGTGGCCAGCCGGGAATCACACGGCTGTGACGTTGCCATCCACTCTGGTCGAACCTGCTCTCCCCCGCGCTGCCGGGCCCGTCTCGGCGGCGATCGTCGACATGCTTGCGCGTCAGCGCCCGGCCCTGCCCGTGCGCCCGCTCGAGGTTCCCGTCTACGAGGCGGATCCGTATGGACTCGACCTGCAACTCGCGCTGTGCGTCTGCTACGAGTTGCACTACCGCGGCTTTCGTTCGGTCAATCCACGCTGGGAGTGGAATCCCGCTCTGCTCCACTTGCGCGGCCGCCTCGAGGAGGCGTTTCTGGAGGCCGTTCGGCGCGACGTCGGGGACATCACGCCCGACGACACCGCCGAAGCGGAGATGGATGCGATCTCGCTCGAACCCGTCGAGGGCCGTGGCCCGTCCTATTACCTGCGTGACGAGGGCACCTGGGAGCAGATGCAGGAGTACTTCGTGCACCGCTCCATCTACCACCTCAAGGAGGGTGACCCCCACGCGTGGGTGATCCCCCGCCTCACCGGCCGGGCGAAAGCAGCCTTCGTCGCAGTCGAATTCGACGAGTACGGCGCCGGCCGCGAAGAGCGTGTCCACCAGCATCTGTACGCCGAGTTGATGGACGCCGCCGGTCTCGATGCCACCTACCTCGCCTATCTCAACAATGTGCCCGCCGAGGCGCTGGCATCGATCAACCTGATGTCGCTGTTCGGGCTGCACCGCGAATTGCGCGGCGCAACGGTGGGGCACTTCGCGTCCACCGAGATCACCTCGTCGCCCGGGTCACGGCGGCTGGTCGACGCGCTCCGGCGGATGAACGCACCCCAAGCATGCGTGACGTTCTATTCCGAACACGTGGTGGCCGACGCGGTTCACGAACAAGTGGTGCGTACCGACGTCGTCGGTGGTCTGCTTGCGCGCGAACCGCATCTGGAGGCTGACGTGGTGTTCGGGATCAGGGCGCGCGACCTCGTCGAAAACCGCCTCGCCGATCACCTGATGGAGTGCTGGAAGGCGGGTCGTCCGTCGCTACGACGTCCGCTGAGCTGACCGCTTGCCTGCGCGCGGACGGCACCGATGGCTGGTGTCGCACATCGGATAGTCCTTGCTGCGACGGCATGTGCAGATCGCGACCATGAAGCGATCGGACTCCACGACGCTGCCGTCGGGCAACTCGATTCGCACCGGTCCCTCGACCATCACCGGGCCGGAGGGAACAATGCGCACCGTGCGGGTTTCAGTCACGGCTTCTCGGCCCTGATCACGACGAGTTCTTCCTCGCGTCGGCCGGGCTCGAGCCTGCCGGTTTCCTCCAGCCACGCGGCACGCGACTTCAGCACGGGTCCGAACGGAATCCACTGATAGGCAACGACTTCCGCGTCAAGTCCGGCTGACGCCAGCGCCGCCAGCGTCTGACGCGGGACCGCGAACTCGGATTGCACCAGGAGGAAAGTGCCGCCCGCGGCAAGCAGATCCGGCACCGCTTCGCAAAGCGGATCCAGAACGAGGCGACCGTCGAGGCCGGCATCCCACGCGCGCGCCGGGCCGGTATCCGGCGGTATCGGCGCGTACGTGACGTCGGGATCATGTGGCACGTACGGCGGATTACAGACCACCACGTCGAACGGGCCGAACTCCGCGGCGCGCGCCCACGATCCCAGATGAACATCGACATCAATGCCCGCGCTCAACGCATTCATCCGTGCATGCCGAACGGCACGCGAACACACATCGAACGCCATGACCTGCGATGCCCCCTGCTCGCCTGCGGCAATACCCACCACACCGCTGCCGGTGCACAGGTCGGCTACTCGGCGACCGCGCGCGAGGCCAGATTTCTCCATCACGTCGATGAGAAATTGCGAGTCTTCCTGCGGGGTGTAGACGCCCGCCGGCGCGAATAGAGTATCCGGCGAGTCGGAGTAAGCGGTTGTCACGCAAGGGCCTTTCGAACAGTTTTCGCTGCGGCGTCGCAGCAGTGCGCTGGGTTAATGCCCGGTATCGGGGCTGTTAAACCGGGTCGCCCGGTTTTGCGGCCCGGCAGTACGGGCACCCTCAAGCGTGCAAATCTCCGATCTCGCCTCGTTGCCCATCAAGTTCGGAGCGGCCGCTCGCGGTCGCCGGCTGTTCCATCCCGTCGGTGTGCTCGCGGAAGGCACTTTGGAGCGGACGGCCCCCGGCAGTGAGGGACTGCCCATGCGGTCTTGCGACGTCATCGGTCGCGTATCCAAGGGTGTCGGACTGCCAGGAGCGGCGCCCGACATCGCGGGGTTGGCGTTCCGGATTCCGCCGCCGCAGGATCTGCGTTCCTGCGGTCCCTGGGATGTGCTGCTGGCATCGACCGCGGCCGGCAGCCGTTTCGGTCTGGCGCCGGTCACCTCATGGTCCGGTGCCGCCTTCTCCAGCCTGATGCCGTTGCGCTACCGCGACCGCGTGTGGTGGTTACGGGCACGGCTGGTCACCGAGCTCAGCCACCGAGGTCTTGCCCTCGACACGATCGAGGCCCAAATCAGTTCGGGAGGCGTCGAGTTCGACATCGAGCAGGCTCCGGCAAAGGGGGAGTTCAGCCCGTTGGCCCGGCTCACCCTGCGCAACGTCGACCCGAGTTGTGACGACATCGCGTTCGATCCCGCGTTGCACAGCGACTGCGACGTCGAGCTGCTGCCCCGCTGGTTGACCAGATTCCGGCGCGCGGCCTATCGCCGCAGCCGCCAGGGACGCGACCCGCAGTAGCTGTCAAGCGGTGGGCTCGCCACGGGTATCGGCGACATCGGGCGCTTCCTCCCGGGTGGCCATACCTCCTTCGCCGCCCTCGTCGGTCGGCCCTGGGCGTCCGCCCTTCTTCTGCGACTCGTCGACCGTGTGGTCCTCGTAAATTCCCTTGCCCTTGGGCATGTTTGCCTTTCAGTCCGATGCGCTTCTGAGTTTTTCCAGCAGAGATCCTGCCGCTTCCTTGAGGAACAGGTCCTGGCCCTCATCACCGATTTGCACGAGGGCGATATCGGTGAAACCCGCCTCCCAGTACTTGCTCACCGCATCGACGATCGCGTCGAGATCCGGTCCGCACGGGATGGATTCGGCGACGTCCTCCGGCCGCACGTACTGGGTGGCGCCGTCGAAACCGGCCGTGGTCGGCAGGTCGGCGTTGACCGCCCAACCGCCCCCGAACCAGCGGAACTGGTCGTGAGCCCGGCGAATTGCCTTGTCGCGGTCGGGATCCCAGCAGATCGGAATCTGTCCGATGACCCGCACATCTCCGGGCAGCCCGGTGGCGCGCCTGGCGTCATGCCAAGCGTCCACGAAATCCTTGTTCGGTTCGACAGCGATCAGATGGTCGGACAGCGGCGCGAAGGTTTCCACCGACCGTTCACCGGACACCGCAGTCGCGATGGCGACCGGTGTCTCCGGAATGTCCCAGAGTCGCGCGGAATCCACCTCGAAGTGCTCGCCTTTCCAATCGACGAGCTCGCCGGTGAACAACTCGCGGATGATCTGAATGGCCTCGCGCAGCATCTCTTGGCGCCGGGTCACGGTCGGCCAACGCTTGCCGACGACGTGTTCGTTGAGGTTCTCGCCGCTGCCCAGCCCGAGGGTGAACCGGCCGTCGGCGAGGATCTGCAACGTGGCGGCTTTCTGTGCGACGACCGCCGGGTGGTAGCGCATCGTCGGGCACGTGACGTAGGTGAACAACTCGACCTGATCGGTCGCATGCGCGACGGCGCCGAGCACCGACCACGCATACGGTGCGTGCCCCTGTGACGAGAGCCACGGAAAGTAGTGGTCCGAGGAGACCTCGAAGTCGAACCCAACCCGTTCTGCCGAAACGGCATAACGGACAAGATCTTTAGGTCCGCTCTGTTCGGTCATGAGGGTGTAGCCGAAACGAGTCATGGCATTCGGGTACCCCTGCGAATGACGACGAAACGACTACAGCCTGGCCTTCACGGCAGCCGAGAGTCGTGAGCCGTCGGCCTTACCCGCGGCGATCGCGGTAGCGGCCTTCATCACCTGGCCCATCTGCTTCATGCCCGGCCGCTCACCGATCTCCTCGGCGACCTGCGCGATCGCGGTGTCGACCACATCGGCCACTTCAGCCTCGGTCAGCGGAGTGGGCAGGTATTCGTCGATGACGCGTGCTTCGGCATGCTCGTTGGCGGCCAGCTCACCGCGGCCGTTCTGGGTGTAGATCTCGGCGGCCTCCGCGCGCTTCTTGGATTCCTTGGACAGCACCTTCAGCACGTCCGCGTCGGACAGCTCGCGCGCATCCTTGCCCGCCACTTCCTCGGTCTGGATCGCCGCGAGCAGCATCCGCAGCGTCGCCGTCCGCAGTTTGTCCTGCGACTTCATCGCCGCGGTGAGGTCTGCACGCAGTTGCTCTTTGAGTTCTGCCATGCCGCAAACCTACGCCGCACCGTCGCGCACCGTGATCTCGGTCGACACGGCCACCGTAGCCTCGGTCAGCGCACTGACACGGCGGTCAGAGACGTTTGTCAATTCGCATCATGATCGACAGGATGGTTGCCATGAGCACCGAGGCCGGCAATTCGGGGATCGCCGGACAGCCGCCACCGGGCTACGCACCGCCGCCTGCCTACGGACCGCCACCGGGCTACGCACCGCCGCCTGCCTACGGACCGCCTCCGGGCTACGCACCGCCGCCTGCCTACGGACCGCCTCCGGGCTACGGACCCCCACCCGGGTACGGACCACCTCCGGGCTACGGTCCCCCACCCGGGTACGGACCACCTCCGGGCACCGGACCGCCGATGCCGCCCCTCCTCAAACCAGGCATCATCCCGCTGCGACCGCTGAGCCTGTCAGACATCTTCAACGGCGCGGTCGCCTACATTCGCGCCAATCCGAAGGCGACGTTGGGATTCACCACCATCGTCGTCGTCACCACTCAGCTCTTGGCACTCCTGCTCTCGGTGGGACCGCTCGCCGCGACCGGGCAGCTCGCGGGGTCGTTCAACAGTGACGAGGTGTCCACCGGCGCATTGCTGGGCTCGACACTGTCCAGCCTCGTCGGCGCCGCGGCGACCTGGTTGACGGCGATCCTGCTGAGTGGGCTGCTCACCGTCGTCGTCGGCCGGTCCGTTTTCGGGGCCGGCATCACGATTGGTGACGCGTGGCAGCGGCTCAAGGGTCGACTGTCGGCACTGATCGGGTTCACGATCATCGAAGGGTTTGGCGTCGCGATTCTGGTCGCCATCGTCTTGGGCCTGATCTTCTGGATCGGGATAGCGTCCAGCGTGACCGCCGCGATCATCGTCGGCCTGCCTCTCGGTCTGCTCTTGATCGTCGCCTTGGTCTATGTCTGGGTGGTTCTCAGCTTCGCGCCGCCGCTCATCGTGCTGGAACGCCTCGGCATCTTCGCCGCCATCGAGCGGTCGTTCAGGTTGGTGAAGAACGACTTCTGGCGGGTGTTCGGCATCCGGCTGCTCGCCACGATCGCGGTGCAGTTCATCGCCGGCGCGGTCACGATTCCGTTCAGCGTGGGCGGTCAGCTCCTTCTGATGGCGGCCGAGTCCACAGCGATGACGATGCTGTCGTTCCTCCTGCTGTCGGTGGGCGGCATCGTCGCCCAGATCATCACCGCCCCGTTCCTGGCAGGCGTCGTCGTGCTGCTCTACACCGATCGCCGGATCCGCGCCGAAGCCTTCGACCTCGTATTGCGGACCGGCGCGGCATTCGGTCCGTCCTCGCCGTCCGATTCCACTGACCATCTGTGGCTGACCCGTCAAGCCTGACGTGCCGACGATAGACATCGACGGCGATGCCGCCCACGACGCCGCGCAACGCGAACTGCAAAGACCGATCTACCCCAAGCCAGGCCTGACCGAACGTCTCCTCGAGTGGATCAACGAGCTGCTCTACCGATTGGCCGACAACGGATCTCGCCTACCCGGTGGTTGGTTCACCATCTCTATCCTGCTGATCCTGCTCGTCGCCGGGATCATCGTCGCGATACGGATCGCACGGCGCACCATGCGGACCGACCGTGGCGGCCGCTTCGCGCTGTTCGGTGAACAGGAACTCAGCGCTGGCGAGCATCGGGCCACGGCCGAGCAGTATGCAGCAGCGGGTGACTGGGCGGCGGCCATCCGTCACCGCCTGAGAGCAGTGGCCCGTGAGCTCGAGGACGCCAGGGTGCTGGATGCCATCCCCGGCCGGACGGCCACCGAGCTCGCGCGCGACGCGGGTAAAGCGATGCCCGCGTTGGCTGCTGAATTATCCATGGCTGCAACCTCATTCAACGACGTCACCTACGGGGAGCGACCGGGTACCGAAGCCGCGTACCGGATGATCGCCCAACTCGACGATCACGTGCGTTTCAACACTGCGACGAGTTCCGGGGCCGTCCCCGCCGCAGCACCGTCCACCGGCTGGGCGGAGGTGCGATGACGGACACGGCGGTCGGGCACACGTTGAAGCAGCGCTGGAGTGCCTCCCGATGGATGCTGTTGTCGCTCGTCGTCGTCATCGCAGTCGCCACCCTGATCACCTATCTGACCGCGCCCCGACTCGGCGGCCCGATGGATCCGACGTCCACGTCGCCTGACGGCGCCCATGCACTGGTGACCCTGCTGCGCGAGCAGGGCATCGATGTCGTCGAGGCACCGGATATCTCGGCCGCCGAAAGTGCCGCGCGCCCCGGCACACTCATCGTCGTGTTGCAGACACTGCAGCGTCTCGACGACGACGTCCTGTGGCGGCTGAGCAACTTGCCCGGTGACCGGCTCCTGGTGGCTCCGTCGACGCGTACCCGTGAAGCGCTGGCTCCCCATATCACCGTTGCCGGGTCGGTTCCCTTCGGCGGTTCCGAACCCGGTTGCGACCTGCGGGAGGCAACCCGAGCCGGCGCGGTTCAGCTCGGCGTGAGCGACGAATACGAAGCGGTGGAAGACTTTCCGATCACCCGCTGCTACGGCGGAGCCCTGGTCCGCTACACCGAGGACGGACGCACCGTCACGGTCGTCGGCAGCGGCGAATTCATGATGAACGGTGGACTGCTGGCCGACGGGAACGCCGCGCTCGCGATGAACCTTGCCGGAACGAACCCGCGGGTGATCTGGTATGCGCCGCAGAAGCGTCAAGGCGAATCCGATGCGGGCGCGGAAATCTCCGACCTCGTTCCTCCCGCGGTCGGATGGATAGTGATCCAGCTGTGGCTCGCGATCGCGCTCGTCGCGGTGTGGCGGGGCCGACGCCTCGGTCCGCTTGTTGCAGAACGTATGCCCGTTGTCGTGCGCGCATCCGAGACGGTCGAGGGGCGCGGCAGGCTGTATCGCTCCCGTCGCGCTCGCGACCGCGCAGCGACGGCCCTGCGCACCGCCACCTTGCAACGGATGCTGCCGCGCCTCGGCCTGTCCACCAACGCCGAGCCGCCCGCCGTCGTCCAGGCAGTGGCGCAGCGGTCGGGACACCACGCACAGACAGTGGCGCACACACTGTTCGGTCCGCCACCGCAGACCGACGACGACTTGGTCCAGCTCGCCCGTGAACTCGACAACATCGAAAGGCAGGTCGCACAATCGTGACTCAGCCACCTTCAGGTCAGAATCCCGGCGCCGCAGGTGATGCGGCGCGAAATGCGCTGCTGGCTCTGCGCACTGAGATCGCCAAGGCAGTCGTCGGCCAGGAGGCGGTGGTCAGCGGCTTGGTGATCGCACTACTGTGCCGCGGTCATGTGCTGCTCGAGGGAGTGCCGGGCGTTGCCAAGACCCTGCTGGTCCGCACGCTGGCGGCCGCGCTGCAACTCGAGTTCAAGCGGGTGCAGTTCACGCCCGACCTGATGCCAGGTGACGTCACCGGTTCGCTCGTATATGACGCCCGCACGGCCGAATTCGAGTTCCGCGCCGGCCCGGTGTTCACCAACCTGCTGCTGGCCGACGAGATCAACAGGACTCCGCCCAAGACTCAGGCCGCGCTGCTTGAGGCCATGGAGGAGCGCCAGGTCAGCGTGGACGGTGAACCGCGTCCGTTGCCCGACCCGTTCATCGTGGCGGCGACGCAGAACCCGATCGAGTACGAGGGCACCTATCAGCTGCCCGAAGCACAGCTGGACCGGTTCCTCTTGAAGCTCAACGTTCCCCTGCCGCCGCGGGACCAGGAGATCACGGTCCTCGATCGGCATGCGCGCGGCTTCGACCCTCGCGACCTGTCCGCCGTGCGACCCGTCGCGGGGCCCGCCGAACTGGCGGCCGGCCGTGCCGCCGTACAACAGGTGCTCGTCGCCGACGAGGTGCTCGGCTACATCGTCGATATCGCGGGCGCTACACGGCATTCCCCGTCACTGCAGCTAGGGGTGTCGCCGCGCGGGGCGACCGCCCTGCTGGGCACGGCCCGCTCCTGGGCATGGCTGTCGGGCCGCAACTACGTCACCCCCGATGACGTCAAGGCGATGGCGCGGCCGACGTTGCGGCATCGTATCCAGTTGCGTCCGGAGGCCGAGCTCGAAGGCGCTCATCCCGACGGCGTGCTGGACGGGATTCTCGCAGCCGTCCCGGTGCCACGGTAGTGGTTCTGACCGGTCGCGCCGGCTTGGTGGCACTGGTCTGCGTGCTTCCGGTCGCGTTGTCACCATGGCCGGCAACGGCGTTCGCCGTTCTAGCCGGTGCGCTTGCGGCAGCGATCGTACTTGACATCCTTCTGGCCGCCAGCACTCGCCGGCTGGTCTTCGCGCGATCCGGTGACACCACGGCGAGACTGGGGCAACCCGTCGACGCGGTTCTCGAAGTGGAGAACCCGGGTCCGCGACGCTTGCGCGGACAGGTCCGCGATGCGTGGGCGCCCAGCGCCAGGGCCGAGCCCCGGATGCACAGTGTGAATATTGCTCCAGGACAACGGGTTCGACTCGTTACGACGCTGCGGTCGGTTCGCAGGGGCGACCAGAGATCAGCTTTGGTGACGGCCCGGTCGATCGGGCCGTTGGGAATGGCCGGAAGGCAGCACTCGCATCGGGTGCCATGGCAGATCCGGATCCTGCCACCGTTCCTGTCCCGCAAGCACCTGCCCTCGCGGCTGGCCAGACTTCGCGAGCTGGAAGGGAACACCGCGGTCCTGATCCGCGGTCAGGGCACCGAGTTCGATTCGTTGCGTGAGTACGTCATCGGTGACGATGTCAGATCAATCGACTGGCGCGCCACCGCCCGGCGAGCCGACGTCGTGGTGCGGACGTGGCGACCCGAGCGTGATCGGCGGGTGGTCATCGTGCTGGACACCGGACGCACATCGGCGGGCCGTGTCGGCGTTGACCCCACCGCCGACGATCCCAGTGGCTGGCCGCGACTGGACTGGTCCATGGATGCCGCGCTGCTGCTGGCCGCGCTCGCAGCGCGCGCGGGCGATCACGTCGACTTCCTCGCTCACGACCGGGTCACCCGGGCCGGCCTGTTCAACGCCTCGCGCACGGAACTGCTCGCGCAACTGGTCGGCGCCATGGCGCCGCTGGAACCCGCACTGATCGAGTCCGATGCCAGGGCCATGGTGGCCGCGATACAGCGACGCGTTCGGCGCCGAGCGCTGGTCGTGTTGCTCACCGACCTGAACGCCTCCGCGCTCGACGAGGGTCTGATGGGCGTGCTGCCGCAATTGTCCGCCAAACATCAGGTTCTGCTGGCCGCTGTCGCCGACCCGCGGGTGGACGCGATGGCCGCGGGGCGGGCGGACGCCCCCGCGGTGTACGACGCTGCGGCGGCCGAACGTTCGCGCAACGACCGGCGTTCGATGGCCTCGCGATTGCGGGCGGCCGGGGTCGATGTCGTGGACGCACCACCCGACGAACTGGCACCCGCGCTCGCGGACCACTACCTCGCCATGAAGGCCACCGGCAGGCTCTAGCGCGTCGGCACCACATCCGGTGCGTCGGCGATGTCGCCGCTCTCCCCCGCAGCGACACCCCGGCGGCCGAAATAGATTACGTAGCAGAGGAAAGCGACTTCGGCTGCCACCCCGATGGCGATGCGCACGAACGTCGGCAGCGGCGACGGTGTCACCAACGACTCGATCAGCCCGGCCACCAGCAAGACGACGATCAGGCCGCCGGCGACCGCAACCACCGCGCGGCCCTGCTCGGCCAGCACCTGCGTCCGCGGCCGATGGCCCGGCGACACGACCGACCACCCGAGTCGCATTCCCACGGCCCCGGCGAGGAAGACCGCTGTCAGTTCGATGAGCCCATGCGGGGTCAGCAGGCCGAGGAAGACGTCGCCCTTGTCCGCGTCGAACATGAAGCCGGCGATCACTCCGAGGTTGAGAGCGTTCTGGAACAGGATGTACGGGATGGGGATGCCGAGCAGGATCGCGAAGCCGATGCACTGCGCGGCAACCCATGAGTTGTTGATCCACACCTGCAGGCCGAACGATGCGGCTGGGTTCTCGCTGTAATAGTTGGCGAAATCCTCGTTCACCAATTGTTCGATCTCGCTTGGGGTTTTGAGGGCCGACTGCACCTCCTGGTTGCCCGACACCCACAGCGCGATCAGCGCGGTGACGAAGAAGAACGCGAAGGCCGTTGCGAGCCACCATCGCCATGAGCGATAGGCGACCACCGGGAACGACACCGTCCAGAACCTCGCGAACTCGCGCCACAGCGGCGCATGCGCACCCGTCACCACCGACCGTGCGCGGGCGACCAACCCCGACAGCCGCCCGATGAGGACCGAGTCGGTGGACGAGCTGCGCACGATCGACAGGTGGGTGGACACCCGCTGGTAGAGATCGACCAATTCGTCGACTTCGGCGCCCGTGAGCTTCCGCCGACGCCTGGTCAGCTGCTCCAGCCGCTCCCACGTCGGACGATGCGCCACCACGAACGCGTCGACATCCACCCCACGAATCCTAGTAGCGTGATCGCCATGGTCGGCCAGCAAGAACCCGTGGTGACCGGGGACGCGGTGGTTCTGGATGTTCAGATCGCCCAGCTACCGGTCCGCGCGCTGTCGGCGATCATCGACGTCGCCGTGGTGTTCATCCTCTACATCACCGGCGTCGTGTTGTGGGCCAACACACTCACCCAGTTCGATCCGGCCTTCTCGGCTGCGGTGCTGATCATTTTCACCGTCCTGGCGATCGTGGGGTATCCGACGATATTCGAGACGACAACCCGTGGCCGTTCGTTGGGCAAGCTCGCGATGGGACTGCGGGTGGTGTCCGACGATGGCAGCCCGGAACGCTTTCGGCAGGCCTTGTTTCGTGCGCTGGCAGGCGTGATCGAAATCTGGATGCTCACCGGCGGGCCTGCGGTGATCTGCAGCCTGGCGTCGTCGAAGGGCAAGCGGATCGGCGACATCTTCGCCGGAACCGTGGTCATCAGTGAACGTGCACCAAGAATGTCGCCGCCTCCGCTGATGCCGCCGCAGCTCGCGTGGTGGGCGTCCACGTTGCAGTTGTCCGGGCTGCATCCCGAGCAGGCCGAGCTGGCACGCCAGTTCCTTTCCCGCATATCGCAATTGGATCCACAGCTGCGCGACCAGATGGCCTACCGCATCACCAGCGACGTCGTCGCCCAGATCTCGCCGCCACCACCGCTCGGCACACCACCGCAGTACGTGCTGGCCGCTGTGCTAGCCGAGCGCCACCGCCGCGAACTCGCCCGGCTGCAGCCCGCGCCCGTTGGGCCTCCACCCCAATGGCCGCCGAGCCCACCCCCCGTCATCGGGTATCCAGCTCCGCCGCAGCAGGTTCCACCGCGACAGGCTCCGCCACCGTCGTCCGACCCCGACGGTTTCGCGCCGCCGAGCTAGCGACGACGCGGTTTCGGTGATCGAAAGGTATTCTCCGTCAGCGGTATCGGAGCCCGACGAGCATCAGCACAGCCGCGATGATGCTGGTGGCCGCGCGCACGTGGTTCCACGCCGTCCACGTTGACAGGTACGCCTGCCACTCCCGCGCCGCGTCGGCGACCGGGAGCCCGACCGGGTCGACGGTTTCGAGGTGGTTGTTGAGTGGCACGTTGAACACCATCGTGATGATCGCCGCGAGAATTCCGAGGACCGCTCCCACGAGGATCCATCCGCTGCCCGGCTCCCCGATCCGCGTCACGGCCATGATTCCGGCGACCAGCGCCAGCAGCGATGCGCCGAAATAGGCCAGCAGGAACCCCGGACTCGAATTCGCGACGACGTTGATGCCGCGCATGGCAGTGATCGCCTCGACCGGGCCGGTGCGGTCGAGTCCCTTCATCACGAATGTCGAGAAGACGTACATCATCCCGCAGGCGGCGGCAGCGGTCAGCGCGGCCAGTGAGGTGACGACGACGAAGGGGCTCATGTTCATGCCTTGAGTGAACAAGGGCCGGCGTTCACGGTCCATCGTCAGACGTCCCGGCCGCATACGCGTGCGTCTGCGCCTATTCGACGGTCCGGTACAGCTTCACCGACACCGCGGCCAACCATGCCCACGCGGCGACGACTGCGGCAGTGAATACCAAAACCGTTGTGGGTGCACCTGATCCGGAGGACAACGCAATGAAGCTCAGCGCGAACACGCCTCCGGTGATACGCGAATACCAGGCCCAGCCCGTCTCATTGGTCCGGACGAACCGCGCGCCCATCACCATGCACGCCGCCACCAGGCAGGCGAACCCGAGGCCCGCGACCGCGAAGTGGGTCAGTCCGTGCCAGCTGACCTCGCCCATCCCGGGCGGCGTACCGGGAGGGAAGCCGTCCGACGGGTCGGCCCGGAAGATGCCTGCGCAGAAGACACCGAGCCCGTACGCCCCGAGCAGTCCGGACGCCCAGACCGACTGCCGGCCCGGCCCGAGTGCACGTCGCACGCCGACGGCGGCCGCGATCGTCATCGCCCCGGTCACCAGGAAGTTGAGGATCTGGATCCAGCCCAGGTCGCCGTTGGACAACTGGCTCACCGCGTGTCTGGTGGGGTCGTAGCCGTCGCGGGTGAACATCTGCGCCGCCGCGACGACGACGTAGATGGGGCCTGCGATGACGCCGTAGCCGAGCAACGATTTGGTTATTCGCACCGACAACGGCGGGCAATCAGTGCTGGTCATCAGACTCCTCGTGGTCTAATCAAACTAGACCGTCTAGTACTATCACTGTCGAACTAGACTGTCCAGTACTGGCTGAGGAGGCGGTATGACCGGGGCGGTGCCGGGGCGCTCGGCGCGGAAACGCGCGACCATCCTGGCGGCAGGGCGCGAACTCTTCCTGAGCCACGGCTATCAGGGCACCAGCGTCGACCAGATCGCCGCGTCGGCCGAGGTGTCCAAACAGACGGTCTACAAGCACTTCGGCGACAAACAGGAATTGCTGTTGGCGATCGTGAACGAGGCACTGGACAGCACAGTGACGCCGTTTCTGGACCGCATCGCGAAGCTGGCCGATACCGACGATCTGGAGGCCAACCTCACCGCGCTGGCGGGCGAGTACCTGCGCGCGGTGCTCACGGAACCGGTGGTGCAGTTGCGCAGACTCGTGGTCGGCGAAGCCAACCGGGTGCCCGCCCTGGCGCAGCTCTACTACGAGCAGGCCCCCTCGCGGGCGCTGGCCGCGTTCGCCGATTGCATGGAACGTCTAGACGATCGGGGTCTCCTGTCGGTGTCTGAACCTGCCGTTGCGGCAGAGCATTTCGCGTTCCTTGTCGTGGGTCGGTGCATAGACCAGGCGCTGTTCTGCGGCGGGCCGCAGGTTCTCGCGGGCTTGGATGTCGACCGCCACGTCCGCGCCGGGGTCGCGCTGTTTCTCGCCGGTTACCTGCCTCGCCACGGCATTACGGAGCGATAGGCTCGCACGGTGGACGCCGTAGTCGGCCTGCTCGACGGGGTACGCGCGCGCGGCGCGTTCGTTCTGCGGATGATGATGGATCCACCGTGGTCGCTGAGCATCCGCGATGACGCACCGCTGACCTTGATCTGCCAGACGCATGGGGACTCAGTCATCGTCGGCGCGAGCAACGGGACCACCTGGTTGCATCCCGGTGACGTCGCCCTGGTCCGTGGCACCGAGCACTACGTCTTCGCCGACGATCCGGGCACCGAACCGATGGCGGTGATCCATCCGGGCAACCGCTGCACGACGCTGTCGGGCGAGACGCTGAAGTTCGAGATGTCGCTTGGCGTGCGGACGTGGGGCAACAGCGCGTCGGGCACGACACGATCGGTTGTCTGCGCCTACGAGGGTCGCAGTGAGGTGAGCGCCCGGTTGCTCGACGTGCTCCCCACCGTGCTGGTGGTGCGGTCCGGCGAATGGGACTCGCCGCTGGTGGATCTGCTGTCTCGCGAGGCGGGAGATGACGGCGCCGGCCAGGAAGCGTATCTGGACCGGATGCTCGATGTGCTGCTGATCGCTGTGCTGCGGGTCTGGTTCGGCCGCGATGGCAACGCACCGACATGGTGGGACGCCGAGCAGGATCCGGTGGTGGGCCCGGCGCTGAAACTCATCTACAACAATCCGGCGCACCCATGGACCGTGGCCAATTTGGCTGCGGCCGTTGGCTGTTCGCGTGCGGTGTTCGCACGCCGGTTCACCGATCAGGTGGGAGAGCCGCCGATCGCGTTTCTGACGAGCTGGCGGCTGGCGTTGGCCGCCGACCTGTTGCGGTCGAGTCAGGTGACGATCGGTGCGGTCGCCCGCCAGGTCGGTTACAGCACCCCGTTCGCGTTGAGCAGTGCGTTCAAGCGGGCCTACGGGGTCAGCCCGAACACCCACCGCTCCACCGCTGCACCGTCGGCGGACGACCTGGACTCCTCGGCGCTCTAAGGCCATCCGTGGGTCCGGTAGCTCCGAATCACGAGTATGCAGCGCCGCTATCGCGTTACTCAACGCTTGAATGGTGGGCTCACCGTCGAGGTACCGGCGGACGCGATTGCGACGACGGTGTCGGGCTGGCTGGCCGAACTCGGAGCCGACAGTCCGTTGGCCGGCGATCTCCAAAAGGCCGTAAACGCAGGTGACTGGCCGACGGCGCGGGCCATCGGTGAGTACTTGGCGGTCGACGTGTCGATGTCGCCCTGACCTCGGACGTTGCATCGCGATAGTTTCCGATATATCGTCAACGTATCGGAAGCGCAGATCGTGCTTTCTGTCCGAAAGAGAGACACAGACATGAACACCCCATTCACACCCCCTCAAGGTCCCTTCGCGGGCCGCGGACTCGGCTTCGGCTTCGGCCCTGCCGTCAGTCCTGAAGACCGTCGTACGCTGCACGAACAGCGTCGGCAAGCCCGTCGCGGGTTCCGCGAGCACGTCCGTGAACACCGCGGCGACGCAGGATTCGGTCCCGGTTTCGGCGGCTTCGGCCCCGGCAGCTTCGGTCCCGGCTTCGGCTTCGGCCCCGGTCGTGGCGGTCGGCGCGGAGGACCCCGTGGCGGCGGCCGCGGCAGGCGCGGTGACGTGCGCGCCGCAATCCTGAAGCTGCTCACCGATCGGCCGATGCACGGCTACGAGATGATCCAGGAGATCAACGAACGCAGTCAGCAGCTATGGAAGCCCAGCCCCGGCTCGGTGTACCCGACGCTGCAACTGCTGGTCGACGAGGGCCTGCTCGTCGCGACGGAGACCGAGGGCAGCAAGAAGCTCTTCGAGCTGACCGATCAAGGCCGGGCCGCCGCAGAGAAGATCGAGACGGCTCCGTGGGACGAGATCACCGAAGGTGCCGATCCGGGCGCAGTCAGCCTGCGCGCCGCCGTTGGCCAGCTGATGGGCGCGGTCGCACAGTCGGCGCACGCCGCATCCGCCGAACAGCAGCAGCGCATTGTCGACATTGTCAACAATGCCCGCCGCGAGATCTACGGCATCTTGGGCGAAGCCGAATAGTAGCGATCTGTGCACGTTTGGGAGCGCCCACCGCTCCTAAACGTGCACAACTCGCGTATAGCGTGGCGCCATGGACTCCTACTCCCTGGGCTCTTTCAATGTCGGGCGCGTCGGCTACGGCGCCATGCAACTACCCGGCCCGGGAGTCTTCGGTCCGCCGCGTGACCACGACGAGGCGATCGCGGTCCTGCGCCGCGTAATCGAGTTGGGTATCAACCACATCGACACGTCGCAGTTCTACGGGCCCAACGTGTCCAATCAGCTGATCCGCGAAGCGCTGCACCCCTACCCCGCCGATCTCGCACTGGTGAGCAAGGTCGGCGCCCGACGTGACGACACCGGGGCGTGGCTGGCGGCGCAGGAACCCGACCAACTGCGCGCCGACATCGAGGAGAATCTGCAGACGCTGGGGACCGATCGCCTGGCCGCGGTCAACCTTCGCATTCATGCCGGCGATCCGAGTTCGGTCGGCCCTGTCGATCGCGAGTTGTTCGACCGTCAGCTCACGGCCATGATCAAGGCCCGTGATGAAGGGCTCATCGGAGGCATCGGCCTATCCAGCATCGGTCCCCAGCATCTGCGAATCGCGTTGGACCGCACCGAGATCGTCACCGTGCAGAACGCATACAACCTCGTCGATCGCACCTCGCAGCCGGTGCTCGAGGCGTGTATCGAGCACGGCATCTCGTTCGTGCCGTTCTTCCCGCTCGGCTCGGCGTTCAGCCCCGACAATCCGGTGCTCGGCCATCCAGCCGTCAAGAGCGAGGCGGAGAAACTGGGTCGCACGCCCGCGCAGATCGCGCTCGCGTGGACGCTGTCCGTCGCGCCGAACGTGCTGCTGATACCGGGCACATCGTCGGTGGCGCATCTCGAGGAGAACACCGCCGTCCGCGACATCACGCTCGACGACGAAACCAGACGACAGCTAGACGTCGCCGCCTAATTGCGAATCGGGCGCGCTGACGCACCGTGAGGGTTGGTTAGCGCGCCAGATTCACTCGACGTCGACCCAATCGAGCGTGCGCTGCACGGCTTTGCGCCAGCCGGCGTATCCGTCGGCGCGCTGCTCGTCGCTCCACGCCGGGGACCAGCGGCTGCCTTCCTGCCAATTGGCCCGCAGGTCATCGGGATTCTCCCAGAAGCCGACCGCGAGACCGGCCGCGTAGGCGGCACCCAGCGCGGTCGTCTCGGCGACGACGGGCTTGACCACCTCGACGCCGAGGACGTCGGCCTGGATCTGCATGCACAGATCGTTGGCGGTGATACCGCCGTCGACCTTGAGTACCTCCATGTGCACGCCGGAGTCGGCCTCCATCGCGTCGACGACGTCGCGGCTCTGATAGCAGATCGCCTCGAGCGTCGCGCGCGCCAGATGTGCGTTGGTGTTGAACCGCGACAGGCCGACGATCGCGCCGCGCGCATCCGAACGCCAGTACGGCGCAAAGAGTCCCGAGAACGCAGGCACGAAGTAGACGCCACCGTTGTCCTCCACCTGACGGGCCAGCGACTCGCTCTCTGATGCACCGCTGATGATGCCGAGCTGGTCGCGTAGCCACTGCACCGCAGAGCCGGTGACGGCGATCGAACCCTCCAGTGCGTAGACGGGCTTCGCTGGACCATCTTTGGACGCAAACTGATAGCACACCGTGGTCAGCAGCCCGTTCTCGGAGCGGACGATCTTCTCGCCAGTATTGAGCAGCAGGAAATTGCCTGTGCCGTAGGTGTTTTTGGCTTCACCCGCATCGAGGCAGACCTGACCGACCATGGCGGCCTGCTGGTCACCCAGGATGCCGGTGATCGGCACTGCGCCGCCGACCGGCCCACCCTCCAGGGTGCTGCCGTAGGAGTCCGGGTACGACGACGGCTTGATCTCGGGCAGCATCTGACGCGGAATGTCGAAGAACGACAACAGTTCGTCGTCCCAGTCGAGCGTTTCGAGGTTCATCAGCATCGTGCGACTGGCATTGGTCACGTCGGTGGCGTGCACACCGCCGCGGGCGCCGCCGGTGAGGTTCCACAGCACCCACGAGTCCGTGGTTCCGAAGATCGCGTCGCCGCTCTCGGCGTCGCGGCGCACCCCGTCGACGTTCTCCAGGATCCACTGCAGCTTGCCGCCGGAGAAGTAGGTCGCTGGCGGCAGTCCTGCCTTGCGCCGAATCACGTCACCGCGCCCGTCGCGGTCCAACGCGGTGGCGATGCGGTCGGTACGGGTGTCCTGCCACACGATCGCGTTGTAGTACGGTCGTCCAGTTTTGCGGTTCCACACCAGCGAGGTCTCCCGCTGGTTGGTGATACCCAGCGCCGCGAGGTCGGTGGCAGATAATTTGGTTTTGTTCAGCGCCGACTGGATGACCGCCGCGGTGCGCTCGGTGATCTCGACGGGGTTGTGCTCGACCCAGCCGGCCTTGGGCAGGATCTGCTCGTGCTCGAGTTGATGGCGGCCCACCTCGGCGCCGTCGTGGTCGAAGATCATGCACCGGGTGCTGGTGGTGCCCTGGTCGATGGCGGCGACGAAATCGGCCAACTCATTCTCCCCTCGTAACGGCGACTTCAATCGACCATCATGGTCTACGTGGCCAGCCCGATCGCCGACATTGACCGCATGCCCCGCGGCGGGCCCGACGCGTCGTGCCTGGACCGGCTGCTCGAGACCGACCGCCAGGAGTACCTCGACCGCGATGACGTGGACGAGGACGTCAAACGCAGCGTGGTCCGCGCCCTCGAATGGACCGGGGAACGCTTCGGGAACACCGAGAACTTCGCGCGCATCGCGCTCGAGGAAGTCGCTGACGTTGCCGATCCCAAGATCCTCGAGCTGGGCGCCGGCCACGGCGGGCTGTCGCGAAAACTGCTGGATTGGCATCCCACCGCCGAACTCACCGTTACCGACGTCGAGCCCGCGTCCGTCGCGAAAATGGCGGCGAGCGACCTCGGCGACAACCCGCGCGCGACGGTTCGCGAAATGGACGCCACCGCCATCGACGCGCCCGACGGACACTTCGACCTCGCGGTGTTCGCGCTGTCGTTCCACCACCTGCCGCCCTCGGCTGCTTCCCGGGTGTTCGCCGAGGGCACGCGCGCCGCCGACAAGCTGGTGATCATCGATCTGCCCCGGCCGCCGGCCCCGCTGCACCTCCTGCGGCTGGCGACGATGTTGCCGTTCACGCCGTTCGTCCCCTTTCTGCACGACGGCTTCATCAGCTCGCTGCGCACGTACAGTCCGTCGGCGCTGCGGGCGCTGGCCGAACATGCCGATCCGGCGATCGACGTGGAACTGCGCGGCGGGCTGATGAATCCGCAGGTTGTGGTGGCCACCCGCCGATAGGCTCGGATCGTGGGCGAAGAAGTGCAGGACACCGAGTACTCCCTCGCGCACCGCCGCGAGTACCGGCGCAAGGTGCAGCAGTGCCTAGACGTCTTCGAAACCATGCTCAAGGAGTCCAGTTTCGAGTTCGAACGGCCGCTGACCGGCATGGAGATCGAGTGCAACCTCGTCGACTCCGCATACCAGCCCGCCATGACGAATCACGAAGTGCTGCAGGCGATCGCCGATCCGGCGTATCAGACCGAATTGGGCGCCTACAACATCGAATTCAATGTTCCGCCGCGCCGGCTGCCCGGCCGCGCCGCACTCGAGCTCGAAGCCGATGTGCGGGCCAGCCTCAACGCTGCCGAAGCCAAGGCCAATGGGCATGACGCGCACATCGTCATGGTCGGCATCCTGCCCACCCTGATGCCCGAGCACCTCACGGGGCGGTGGATGAGCGAGTCGGTGCGCTACCAGGCGCTCAATGACTCGATCTTCACCGCGCGCGGCGAGGACATCCTGATCGACATCCACGGGCCGGAACGGCTCAGCCTGCAGACCGAGTCGATCGCGCCGGAGTCCGCGTGCACCAGCATGCAACTGCACCTGCAGGTCTCGCCGGCCGATTTCGCGCACAACTGGAACGCGGCGCAGGTGCTGGCCGGCCCGCAGCTGGCGCTCGGTGCCAACTCACCGTTCTTCTTCGGGCACCAGCTGTGGGCCGAGACGCGCATCGAGCTGTTCGCGCAGGCCACCGACACCCGGCCCGACGAACTCAAGACCCAGGGTGTGCGGCCCCGCGTGTGGTTCGGCGAACGCTGGATCACCTCGATCTTCGACCTGTTCGAGGAGAACGTCCGCTACTTCCCGTCGCTGCTGCCCGAGATGTCCGACGAGGACCCGACCCACGAGCTGGCCGAGGGCCGCACCCCCAAGCTGGCCGAGCTACGGCTGCACAACGGCACGATCTACCGGTGGAACCGACCGGTGTACGACGTCGTTGGCGGTAGGCCCCACCTGCGGGTGGAGAACCGGGTGCTGCCCGCCGGGCCCACGGTGGTCGACATGATGGCCAACGCCGCGTTCTACTACGGTGTGCTCCGGACGATGGCCGAGGACGACAGGCCGATCTGGACGAAGATGAGTTTCGCTGCGGCCCAACATAACTTCGTCGAATCCGCGCAGAACGGCATGAACGCGCGGCTGTATTGGCCCGGCCTCGGTGAGGTGACACCCGACGAGCTGGTGCTGCGGCAGCTGCTGCCGATGGCCGACGAAGGGCTGCAACGTTGGGAGGTGTCCGCCGACGTGCGCGACCGCTACCTCGGTGTGATCGAGGGCCGCGCGAAGACCGGTGTCAACGGGTCCGTCTGGCAGATCGCGACGGTGCACGCGCTGCAGGAGGGCGGGATGTCGCGGCCGGACGCGTTGGCCGAGATGCTGCGGCTCTACTGCGAACACATGCACAGCAACGAGCCCGTACATACCTGGGACGGCCCGTGATCGCGGCGCTGGTCTGCGCTTGCACTTCACCGACGTGGAGAATTCGCGCTGCCCGACGGACGTCGAATGTTTCTGGACGGGGCAGGCGCGCATCACCGTCGACGCTGAGCCCGATCAGAACGCGCCGGCGTCGCTGGAGTTCAACACCAATCCCGCGCCCGGGCAGGGCACGCTGACGAACGACGTCGGCGGCTATGCCATCGAGCTGCGCTCAGCGCAACGCTGGTAATGCGAAAGATCGCGTGAACTACGTTGGATGCCATGGCATCAGACGACGTAATGGAATGGGACGACGCCTACCAGGAAAGTGGCCAGTTCCAGGGGCCCCCGCCGTGGAACATCGGTGAGCCGCAGCCGGAGCTCGCTGCGTTGATCAAGAGCGGGAAGATCCGCGGCGACGTGCTCGACGCCGGGTGTGGAGTCGCGGAATTGTCACTGGCGTTGGCCGCCGAGGGCCACACGGTCGTCGGGATCGACCTGACGCCGACGGCCGTCGCCGCCGCCACCAAGGCCGCCGAGGAGCGCGGTTTGACCAGTGCGACGTTCGTCCAGGGCGACATCACGTCGTTCACCGGATACGACGGACGGTTCGACACCATTGTGGACAGCACCCTGTTTCATTCGCTGCCGGTCGACGGCCGCGATGGATACCTGCATTCGGCGCACCGGGCGGCAGCCCCGGGAGCGGTGTTCTACATCCTGGTGTTCGCCAACGGCGCGTTCCCGCCGGGAGCGGAATTCGGCCCGAACACCGTCAGCGAGGAGGAGCTGCGCCAAGCCGTCTCGAAGTACTGGACCGTCGACGAGATCCGGCCCGCGTTCATCCACGCCAACATGTCCTCAGCCATGCCCGCCGACGCACCGTTCACGTTGCCGCCCTTCGAGAACGACGACAAGGGCAGGCAGAAGATGCCCGCGTTTCTGCTCACCGCGCACAAGGGCGACGCCGGAGCCGCGCAGCCGGCGACATCCGGCTAGGTCACAGACGCCAGCGCCTTGGCGAACTGCTCCAGTTCTTCAGCGGTGACGTCGACGTGCGGTGACGCCCGCAGCACGGGCGCCGCCATCTCGAAGGGGGCCCGCAACGTTTCGGCGTAGGTGGTGACGATGCCGTGCTCGGCGATCAGCTGCGCCCGCACCTGCTGCGGGTCGGCCCCGTCGACGGGTTCCAGTGTCGTGATCGCCGTTGGTTCGTCCGCCGCCTCGACCACCCGCCAGCCCCCCACATCGGCGAGCGCCTCGCGCGTCATCGCACCCACTTCGGCTAGCCGTTCACCGACCCGTTCGGGTCCGGCCGCCAGGTACTCGCCCAGCGCCACCGAATAGCCAACGCGGGCAGCCACATTGGCTTCACCGTGTTCGAGCCGTTCCATGACGGTGAGCGACATACCCCACTCCGGCGGGGGCAGCCGAGGCGTGAGTCGCTGCGCCAGATCCGCGCGCACCCCCAAAAAGCCGACACCGCGCGGACCGGCCACCCACTTGCGTGACGAACTGTAGATCGCCGAAGGCGTGACGGCGCAGTGGAGATGACCCAGCGCCTGCGCCGCGTCGATCACCAGCGGAACGTCCAGGTCTCGGCACACGTCCGCCAGCGCCGCCATCGGCTGGGCCGTGCCGCGGTGGCTGGCCAAGGCCGTCAGGTGCACCAGCGGCGGCCGGTCGGCCCTCAGTGTGTCGGCGGCGGCCTCGACGTCGAGCCGGCCGTCGCCATCCACGGGCAACGGACGTACGTCAAAACCGTTGGCGGCCATGATCGCCAGGTTCGGTCCGTACTCACCGGGCAGACAGGCCAGGGTGCGCTCACCTGGCCAGCTGGACAGCAGGATGTCGAGCGCGTTGTTGGCGCCGGTGGTGTAGGCGATGTCGGCGCCCTCGAGACCGGTCAGTGCGCCCAGGGCGGCACGACCGGCATCCAGCACCGGGGCGGCGGCCGCGGCGGCGACATATCCGCCGACCTCTGCTTCGTGACGGGCATGCTGCGCCGCGGCGTCGATGACCGCGAACGTCTGCCGCGAGCACGCCGCACTGTCCAGATGCACACCGGCAACGGGCGGCCGGGCCGCGCGCCACTGCTCGGCGAGGCTCTCGGACATCACCGCTCCGACAGGGACAGGCCGAAGTCACCCGCGCTGTCGGTCCACCAGTGTGTCCGGCGCAGACCTGAGTCGGCCAACTCGGCGGCGACGCCGTCGGGGCGGAACTTGCAGGACACCTCGGTGAGCATCTCCTCACCGTCGGTGAAGTCGATCGCGAGGTCGAGAGCCTTCACCTGCACCCGCTGGGCGTGACCGGCGCGCAGCCACATCTCGATGCGCTCCTCGTCGGTGTTCCACTTCGCGACGTGCTCGAACGCGTCGAGGTCGAAATCCGCGTCCAGCTCACGGTTGACCACGGCCAGCACGTTGCGGTTGAACTGTGCGGTGACGCCCGCGCTGTCGTCGTACGCGCGCACCAGTCGATCGGCGTCCTTCACCAGGTCGGTACCCAGCAGCAGACTGTCGCCGGGCTGCAGCGTCTCCGCCAAGGCGGTGAGGAACTCGGCGCGCGGCCCGGGCGTGAGGTTTCCGATCGTCGATCCGAGGAAGACGACCAACCGGCGGCCAACCCGGGGGATCTTGCCGAGATGCTCCTCGAAGTCGCCGCACACCGCGTCGATCTCGATGCCCGGGTATTCCTCTTCGATGGCGGATCCGGCGGCCTTGAGTACCGACGCGTCGACGTCGAAGGGGATGAACCGCCGCAGGGATCCGTTGTCGCGCAGGGCATCCAGCAACATCCGGGTCTTCTCCGATGTGCCGCTGCCCAGCTCGACCAGCGTGTCCGCGCCCGAGGCGGCGACGATCTCGGCCGACCGCTCGCGCAGGATCTGCGCCTCGGTGCGCGTGGGATAGTACTCGGGCAAGCGGGTGATCTGGTCGAACAGATCGCTTCCCGCGGAGTCATAGAACCACTTGGGCGGCAATGATTTCGGGGTCTGCGTCAAACCGTCGCGCACATCGCGGCGCAGCGCTTGTCCGGCCGAGTCGGCGGACAAGTAATTCGAGAGGGCGAACGTCATCACGATCCTTTCAGCGGGATCAGTTCGATGTCCCGGCCGAGAACCGAGACCAGGTGGCGATCGGGAACTTCCCGCCAGTCGGGGTTGTCATCGTAGGGCTCGCTGGCCAACACGACGCCGTCGTCGCGCCGCAGCGTCGAAAGGGTGTCACCCCACGTGGTGGCCAGCAAGCGAGACCCGTTGCCCGCCAGTATGTTCAGGCGGGCGTTGGGGTCCGCGGCGGCGACCTCGACGATGGTGTCCCCGAGCGCATCCAGCCCGCGCTCGAAGATCAGCGCAGCCAACACCGCGCTATCGCAGGTCGATTCGGCGTTCGCCGACAACGGCAGCACCGCGCGGTCGACGAGGCCGTTGTGCGACAGCAGCCAGTGACCGTCGGTGAAAGGCGCGGACGCCGACGGCTCGATAGGCATGCCGACGCTCGCAGACCGTACGGCCGCGACGATGCACCCGCTGTACAACGCGGGCGCCACCGACGCGAACGATGCGTCTCCCCACAGCGGCGCGGCGCTGCGCCAGCGACAGGGGTCGCCGCCCGGCGAGTGAGGCGAGTAGAACCCGACCCCCCAGCCGTCGGCATTCATCAGCCCGTGTTTCTGTCGACGCGGTGAATACGATTGCACCAGAAGGCCGTTTGCCGGCTCGAGCAGCAGCGACGCGACGGACACCGACTTGCCCAGCCAGCCAAGGTGACGGCACATCAGTCGGCATCCCACGCCAGGCGCACGCCGGCGAAGATCTGTCTGCGAATCGGATGGTCCCAGTTGCGGAAGCTGGGCCGCAGGATGCTCGGCGCGACCGCCCACGACCCGCCGCGCAGCACCTTGTAGTCGCCGGCTCCAGAACCCTCGAAGAACGGGGCGGAGTACTGCTCGTAAAGCATCGGGGTGAAGCCCGGCCACGGCCGCAGCGGCGACGTGGTCCACTCCCACACGTCGCCCAGCATCTGTTCGGCGCCGTACGCCGACGCACCCGCCGGATAAGCGCCAACCGGCGCGGGCCGCAGCGCGTCGCCGCCGAGGTTCGCCAGATGCGCCGTCGGTTCCGACGAACCCCACGGATAGCGGCGCCGCGCCTGCACCGTGGGATCCCACGCACAGGCCTTCTCCCACTCCTGCTCGGTGGGTAGCCGCGCACCCGCCCATGCGGCGTATGCCTCGGCTTCGAAGAAGGTGACGTGCTGGACGGGTTCGTCGGCGGGGATGGCCTCGACATGTCCGAAGCGGGTGCGGGTGCCGTCGGGGTTCCAGAACTGCGGCGCCCGCAGATCGGCGTCCTGCCGGTGCGCCCAACCGCGTTCGGACCACCATCGCCGTTGGTCGTAGCCGCCGTCGTCGACGAAGTCGCGCCACTCGCCGTTGGTGACGGGCACCGTGCCGATGCGGAAGGCGGGCAGGTCGACCATGTGCGCGCAACGCTCGTTGTCCAGCGAGTGCGGTTCGGTGACCGCGTCCACGCCGAGGACGAACTCACCGGCGGGGACGAGCACCGACGTGCCCTCGACGCCGCCCCCGCCCGACGGCAGCGGCGTTCCTCGGTCCAGCAGCGCGGGCCCGCTCCGCAGGTTCAGCGCCTGCAGCATCGTCTCGTCGTGTTGGTTCTCATGGCTGATAACCAGACCGAAATTGAACTCGGCCTCAGAATCCGCACGGCCTTCGGGCAACGCGTCGAGGCGGTCAAGCGCCTTGTTGCGCACGGTCGAGCAGTAGGACCTGGCTTCGGCCGGCGACAGCAACGGCAGGTCGACGCGGCTCGCGCGGGAGGTGAGGAACGCGTCGTAGCACCGCTCCACCGCAGGATCGAGAAGTCCGGGCCGGCCGGGGTCGTTGCCCCGCAGCAGCCACAACTCTTCTTGCCAGCCGATGTGGGCGAGGTCCCACACCAGCGGGCTCATCAGCGGGTCGTACTGGCGGTGAAGTTCGGCGTCGTCGAAGTCGACCAACCGCAGAGTCCGGTCACGGGCCGTCGTGAGTTCGCGGGCGAGCCTCTCGCGTACCGTCACAACTCCCCTTGCGCCAGATGAGTGACCGCCGGTGCGATCCCGTACTTCACGACCCGGTCAGAGAAATCGTCGGCCGGGCACCGTCCCTGTTCCACCGAACGCACCAACTGCTGCATCGATTCCTCGAGTTCGGCGGGCGCACGTTCGGCGGCCGCCTGCACACATATCGCGGCGGCGTCGGCGAGCCTGCGGTCACCGAGGCCGATCTGCGCGGCGCGGTCCCACGCCGTCGCGACGGATTCGGTGGCCTCCGCAGCGATATCGGCCGCCGCCGGGTCGTCCAGCAGCGTGACGAGCGTGAACACCACGGCGGGCCACACCGCGTCCGGAACGCTGTCGAGGTAGCGGATCTCCAGCCAGCGCCGCGGCCGGACTGGCGGGAACAGCGTGGTCAAGTGGTAATCCAAGTCGCTGTGCGTCGGCCTACGGTCGCCGAGTTGCACGCGGCCGTCAGCCCAGTCGGCGAACGGCACCCACGTGGTCAGCGGGATCACTTCGGGACTCTTCACGAGCATGACCGGCGCCTTCAGCGCGTACCGGGCCCAGTCGCGGGCCGGGTCGTCACCATTGGCGCCGAGCACGGGTCCGCAGCGCGCCGAGTCCAACTGACTCCATACGTGTTGACGTGCCGACCGCCATCCCGCGAACTTGCCGCCCAGCAGGGGTGAGTTGGCGGCGATCGCGATCATGGTCGGCCCGAGTGCATGCGCGAGCCGCACCCGGTGGGCCCAGCCCGCGCGTGGACCCGCGTCGAGGTTGATTTGAATCGAGGCCGTCGACGTCATCATGGCGGCGCCGGCGGCTCCGGTGTCGCTGGCCTTGAAGAACGTCTCCATCGCTTGGTAGCGAGGCCCGGGGTTGACGCGTTTGGCCGGCCGCAGCGGATCGGCGCCGAGCAGCACCAGCCCCAGACCTGCCTGTGCGAATGTCGCACGCAGCGCGGCGCGGTCGGCCTGCATCGCGGCGATGGCCGCCAGCGGACCGACCATCGGCGGACCCGACAACTCGACGGCACCGCCGGGTTCGACCGTCACCGCGCTACCCCCGGGCAACGCCGAAATGCCACTGATTATCTCGGTGAGTTCATCCCAGCCGGGCCGGCGCATGGGGTCCGCCAGGTCGAAGCAGTGCGCCTCGACCTCCAGGCCCACCTGGCCGACGGGGCCGTCGTTCAGACAGTGGTCACTGACGTAGCGGTGTGCGTCGTTGGCGCTGGTCAGTTCGCCATTCGGGGGTTCGATCGGATGTGCGTCGTCCACCTCGGACGTCATGGCGAAGGTCATGTCTTCCGGCCCCTTCCGGGTAGGGAACGATCGTGTCCTTCAGTACATCTTCCAGACCGCACCGACAAAGTCCCACGAAATTTTCTGTGACGTCGTTGGTTGGTGTACCCAGATGTTCGCGCGGTTACTGACCCAAGGTGTTCTGCATGGCGCCGGCCAGCACGTTCACCGCTGGACCTCCGTTACCGGACTGACAGACTTTCGCCTGTAGCAGAACGTTCTCGCGCTTACGGGTCGTGTTGAAGCAGCGGCGATCGCTACCGGCCTCCTGCTTGACCCAGTCCGCGTCGGTGGCGCCGGCCGGCCCGCCGGTGAAGGTCCACACCTGGGTGGTCATGTTGTCCAAGTGCATCGCGGTGGTCTGGCCGTTGCACCCCAAAGTGCGGTCGACAACGCGGCGGAAGGCCCGGTCGGCGGCATCATTGGTGGCGAAGACGCCGACGGCCTGCTTGACGAAATGGGTCTGGTCGCCGGGCCCCGTTTGCGTCACCGCCCCGTTGAAGGACGCCAGGTCCGGATCCGCGTAGACGTCGGGCAGGCCGACGTCGGCCCAGTTGTTGCACGCGGCGTTGTCGACATAGAACGACTGGAACGGCGCCGTGAACGTCCACTCGAATCGCATCGGCGCCCCGACGATGTTGCCCACCGAGCCTTTCGCCATCACCGCGTAATTCACGACGCCCGGATCGGACGGTCGCGCCGAAGCCTCCCCGGGCGGCGCCGTCAACGACAGGCCGGCGGCAACACCGACACCGGCGAGGACGGCGAGCCGCCGAGGCATCACGAACTAGACCTTCGCCGACAGCTTGACGTCGATGTTGCCGCGAGTGGCTTTGGAGTACGGGCAGAACTGATGCGCCTTCTCCATCAGCTCCTCCGCGGCGGTCTGCTCGAAGCCGGGCAGGTAGCCGATCAGGTGGGCGTTGATGGCGAACCCGCCGTCGGGGTCCCTACCGAATCCGACCTGCGCCGTGATCGCGCTGGCATCGTCGACGTCGATCTTCTCCTTGCCGGCGACCGCACGAAGCGCGCCGAGGAAGCACGCGGCGTAACCGGCCGAGAACAACTCCTCGGGGTTGGTGCCCACGCCGCTGCCACCCATCTCCTTCGGATGGTTGGTGTCCAGGTCGATACGGCCGGTCGAGGACTTCACATGGCCTTCGCGGCCGCCCGCGGTTGCGGTGGATTCTGACGTGAAAAGAACTTCGATGCTCATAGTCCTGATCATGCCAGCCCTGTTGCAGACGGCAAGGCGGCCGTCTGCCAGCTAGCCGCCGGCGCCGCTCTGTTTGGCGCGCACGCCTTCCTCGACCTTCTTACCGAGATCGGGGTCAACGTTCGTCCAGTACTGGAACACCCGCGACAGCACCGGCTCGCGCACACCATCAAGGACGTGCCCGATGATGTTGTGCGCCAATCGATCCCGTGCAGCGTCATCGAGGACTTCGCGGACCATTGTGCCCGCCTGTCCCCAGTCGTCGTCCTCGGCGCGCAGCGCGTAGGCCGTGCGGACCATGTCCCCATCGGACGCCCAGTGCACCTCGGCAGCGCGCTTCGGGTCGACCTCCGGGCCGCCCATCGAGTTCGGCGTGTATACGGGATCGGTCGTATTGCGGATCCGCATCGCGCCGTCCTTGGAGTACGCGCGCACCTCGGTGTGGGGCTCGTTGACCGGAATCTGCTTGTAGTTGACGCCGAGCCGGGCGCGGTGGGCATCGGAGTAGGAGAACCCGCGGGCCAACAGCATCTTGTCCGGGCTCAATCCGGTGCCCGGCACGATGTTGTTCGGCTCGAAGGCGGCCTGCTCTATCTGCGCGTGGTAGTCCTCGACGTTGCGGTTCAGGGTCATCTTCCCGACCTCGTGCAGGGGGTAGTCGCCGTGCGGCCACACCTTGGTCAGGTCGAAGGGATTGAACCGGTAGGTCTTGGCTTCCTCGAACGGCATGATCTGCACGTGCAAGGTCCAGCTCGGGAAGTTGCCGTCCTCGATGGAACTGAACAGATCGCGCTGGTGGTAGTCGCCGTCCTCGCCGGCCAGCCGATCGGCGTCCTCCTGGGTCAGGAAGTCGATGCCCTGGTCGGTCTTGAAGTGGTACTTCACCCAGAACAGCTCATCGTTGGCGTTGAGCCAGCTGTAGGTGTGGCTGGAGTAGCCGTTCATGTGCCGCCACGTCTTGGGGATGCCACGATCACCCATCAGCCAGGTGACCTGGTGCGCAGACTCTGGGGATAGCGTCCAGAAGTCCCACTGCATGTGGTGGTCGCGAAGATTGTTGGCGGCCATCCGCTTCTGCGAGCGGATGAAGTTCTGGAACTTCATCGGGTCACGCACGAAGAAGACCGGGGTGTTGTTGCCGACCATGTCGAAGTTGCCGTCGGACGTGTAGAACTTCAGCGCGAACCCGCGCGGGTCACGCCAGGTGTCCGGGCTCCCGCGCTCTCCGGCGACGGTAGAGAACCTGGCGACCATCTCGGTCTTGGCGCCGGGCTGCAAGAACGCGGCCTTGGTCCACTGGCTGACGTCGTTGGTGACCTCGAACTGACCGAACGCACCGCCGCCCTTGGCATGGGGCTGCCGCTCCGGGATACGTTCCCGGTTGAAGTTGGCCATCTGCTCGATCAGGTAGTGGTCCTGGAGCAGGATCGGGCCGTCGGGGCCGACGGTCAGTGAATGTTCGACGCTAGGGGCTGGGGCCCCGGAATCTGTGGTCGTGAACTTCTCTGTCATCAGGTGTCATCTCCTCGAGGAGGCTGTGGGCTGTGCCTCGTCGCGTTGATTCCCCCTGAATGGATCGATTCCAAACATCGCGGGACATCGAAATCCGCTATTTGCAGACGGTTACCCGAACTTTCTCTGCAAACAGCGGATTTCGTTGGGAGCTAGGGGCGCGACGGCGGCGTCGTCGCGCCCGGGGACTGGGGAGGCTGCGGCGGCTCGGAACGGGGACCACCGGGGCCGAAACCCGGACCTGGACCGAACTCGCCGCGCGGCATCATCGGGAACATGCCTGGCGGAGGCGGTCCGCGGTGGATGAACGCCATACCGCCGTCACCCCGTGGGCCATCGTGTCCGCCGCGGTGGCCTCCGCTGTGAGCGCCGAGGATGAACCCGGAGAAGAAGATGACCGCGACGATGAACACGACCCCCGCGACGATGCCGACCCACGCGGCGATGAGGGTCGCCTTGGAGCGCCGAGGTTCCTCGCGCACAACGGGCTCTGCGGGGGGCGGGGTGACGACCGGGCCGGTGGCGGGTTCTGGGGACGCCGATGTTTCGCTCATGGGCACGATCATGCACACCCTACTGATGTGCCCGTCATGTATCACCTATGAATCAGCTGTGCGCCGACAGGGATCGGCCCGCCACCGAGGGGAGTACGTGGCGGGCCGATCGGTCGTGGTGGCTCTAGCGAGCGTCGGTTGTCAAGACGGGCTGGTTGAGAACCGGGAGCTTCGGATTCTTCGTCGGCTGCGGCGCGGGGGTCACCTCGGTCAGCACCGGCGCGTTGCCGCCGCCGGCGAGGGGGCCCCGAACGTCGTTTCCACGCGCGGGAGGCGTGGTGACGACGACCGAACCGTTGCGGCACGAGACGATCTTTCCGTCGACGTAGACGTCCTCACCATTGTGGATGGGGATGTTGTAACCGTCGGCGTCCGTGTAGTTGCACCCGCCGGGGCCGGACGGGTCGTTGTCCTCGGCGAAGGCTGTCGCCGGAGCAATGGACAGGATGGCAAGGGCGCCAAGCAGAGTTGCGGCGTACTTGAAGTTGTTCTTGGACTTGATCATTGGTGTTCCTCTCGGGAGTTCGGTCAGGGGTGCGTCATCGCTGGAGAAATAGTCCCGAGAATGCCGGGCACAGGTAATCGCCCACGGGCCAGAGTTCGCTTGTGGGAAGGAAGGTTTTGCCATCCGTCAGGCAAGGTCTCGACGTTTGATGGCCCCCGGGCCGGGTAGTTCTGGCGCCATGACCTCGCTATGGCTGGCCGACAGGGCCGAATCCGCCGGTACGCCCCGCGACAACGAGATTCTCCGGGATGTGATCGACGTAGTGGTCGTCGGCGCCGGGATCACCGGACTCACCACAGCGGTGCTGCTGGCCAGGGCGGGTAAACGCGTCACCGTCGTCGAAGCCCAGTACGTCGGGGCTGGGGCGACCGGTAACACCACCGGGAAGGTGAGCCTGCTGCAGGGCACCAAACTCTCCCGCATCGCCAAGAAGCACGGCCAAGAGGTGCTGCGGGACTACGTCACCGGAAACACCGAGGGCCGCGACTGGCTACTTCGGTATTGCGAGGAACACGGTCTCGATGTTCAGCGCGAAGACGACTTCGCCTACGCCCAGGCGGCCGACGGCGTCTACACCGCAAGGTCAGTCCTGTCAGCCGCCAGGACAGCCGGACTCGACAGTGCCGAGTGGGTCGAGCAGGCGGATGTTCCGTTCCCATTCCGCGGCGGAGTTCGACTGCCGGACCAGGCGCAGATCGATCCCATGCCGTTCCTCGACAGCCTGGTGACCGAGCTCGAAACCCATGGCGGCACCTTGCTGCAGGGTGTTCGGGTCACTTCGATCTCCGGCAGGGGTCCGCTGCGGGTTTCCGTGCAGCTACCGGAAGCCTCCGAGCAGCAGCAGGTTTCTCTGACGGCACAGCAGGTTGTGCTCGCGACCGGCATCCCGATCTTGGACCGCGGCGGATTCTTCGCCAGGGTGAAGCCCCAGCGCTCCTACTGCCTGGCGTTCGACGTACCCGGCGACATCACCCGGTCCATGTTCATCTCCGTCGACTCGCCCACTCGGTCAGTGCGTTACGCGCCGACGGCCGGGGGAGAAAAGCTCGTCGTCGGAGGCGCTGGGCATACCGTCGGCCGTGCCGATTCAGCAGCGGCCGGTATCGAAGAGCTGACGAAATGGGCCGTCCTGCACTATCCGGGCGCCGTTCGGAGCCACTTCTGGTCCGCCCAGGACTACCATCCGGCTGACGAGCTTCCGTACGTCGGCCCGCTGCTACCTAAGTCCGAAACGCTCTTCGTCGCTACAGGTTTCGACAAGTGGGGCATGTCCAACGGCGTCGCGGCGGCGCTGGCGCTCTCGTCGCAGATGCTCGGCGGCCGGATGGACTGGCGCCGCGCGTTCGCGAGTTGGAGCCCACATGAAGCCGCCGGCCTCGCCACCGCGCTGATGGCGAACCTCGAGGTGGGATTCAACTTGGCCAAGGGCTGGGTGACGCCGATAGTGGCCTCGACGGCCACGCCGAGCGAGGGCGACGGCGTGGTGACCGGACCTCCTTGGCACCTGCGCGCACAGAGCAAGGTCAACGGTGAGACGCACGTTGTCTCCCCGGTGTGTCCGCACCTCGGCGGAATCGTGAGCTGGAACGACGCGGATTGCACCTGGGAGTGCCCGCTGCACGGCTCACGTTTCGCTCCCGACGGCAGCCTGCTCGAGGGCCCCGCGACCAGGTCGCTTACCCGTCACCCCTGAGCTCGTCGCGTGTTTCGCCGTCGCAACAGGGGTACCCGTTCCCCAGCTGTGAAAGGAGTACGACCATGGCGAAGGACCACGGACCCAGCGTCAAGAACGACAAGCAGTACGAGGGCCTACGGAAGAAGGGCATGAGCAAGGGACGCGCGGCGGCGATCTCGAACTCGCCGGGCGCGTCGAGCAAGGGCGGCAAGAGCTCGGGGAGCAGCCAAAGCAGCCGCAGCAGTGGTAGTGGCAGCGGCGGAAACCACTCACAGAAGAAAGCTGCAGGCCGCAAAGGTGGCAAGAAGTCCAGCTAGTGAACCTGGACCGGGAGCTGTTACAAGAGCTGCTGTGGGCGTACGGCCCCTCGGGTCAGGAGGACGCGGTACGCGACATTTGTCTGCGTGAACTGGCTCCATGTGTCGACAAGTCGTGGGTCGACGCGGCCGGCAACGTCGTCGGCCTCATCCGCGGGAGCGTCGCCGCCGAGAGCAACTCGGCTTTGCGGGTGATGGCGCATATGGACGAGCTGTCGATGCTCGTGAAACGCGTTAACCCCGATGGTTCGCTGCATATGTCGCAACTGGGCACGATGTACCCCGCCAACTTCGGACTCGGTCCGGTCGCGATCTTGGGCAATCACCAGACGTTGTGTGGTGTCTTGTCGGTGGGTTCTGAGCACACCACAAAAGAGAGCCCAGGCATCTGGGAGACCAAACCCGACCAGGGCGACAAAGCGCTGGATTGGTCTCACGTCTACGTCTTCACAGGACACACAACCGACGAGTTGTCGGCAGCGGGCGTACAACCTGGAACGCGGGTGTGCATCGAAAGCAGCAAGCGGACGTTGGTAGAAGTCGGCGCCGACTATCTCGGTTCGTACTTCATGGACGATCGCGCGCCGGCCACCGCGTTGTTGCAGGCGGCGCGAGCGCTTCGAGCGGACGGCCGACAACCGGCCGAAGACGTCTACCTGGTCTTCACGTCGAGCGAGGAGATCGGCGGCGTTGGCGGATCGTATGCCAGCCACTCGCTCCCCGGTGGCGTCACCGTGGCGCTCGAAGTGGGTCCGACCGAAGCGGAATACCGCACGACCGTCAGCGGTGGACCCATTGTGGCCTACAGCGACGCCGAGTGTGTCTACGACAAGGGCCTCGCCGACGAACTGATGAACATCGCTGCGGGACTCGGACTCTCACCGCAGCCTGCGGTGCTCGGAGCATTCGAGTCCGACGCGTCTCATGCGAAGGCGACCGGGCTGTCACCGAAAGCCGGGCTGCTGTGTGTGCCGACTTTGAGTACCCACGGTTACGAAGTCATCGCACGCGACGCCATCCCGGCACTTGTCGACGTAGTGGTCGAATTCGTCGCGCGAGTGTGACAAATTTCGTGGAATGGATAGCCTCGAACCGGGGTACAGAAAATCCATGCACCGAGAATCCAGCCACGTCTTGGCGCAGACGCTGGGAGACCTGGCCGTCGAGATGCAGGCCAAGGCGGACAGCCAAGACACTCTGCAGACCATTGTCAACGCGGCCGCGGACATCGTTCCGGGCGCGCGGTGGGCGGGCATCTCCCTCCTCGACGGCGAGCGCGTGGTCGTCAAAGTGCCGACCGATCCGATCGTCGCCAAGCTGGAAGATCTGCAAGTGGAGTTGGGCGACGGCCCCTGCCTCACGGCCCTGAGAGATCAGCAGACCGTGCGCATCGAAGATACAAAATCCGATACCCGATGGCCTCAATTCGCAGATCAGGCAGTGGAACTGGGCGTGCGAAGCGTGCTGTCCTTTCAGCTGTTCGTGCGGCGCGGCAAGCTCGGCGCCCTCAACATGTACGGCACTGAGGCCGGTGTGTTCGGCGACGATTCGGTGGAGACCGGAATGATCCTGGCTCAGCACGCCGCCGTCGCGATGGCGGGCTCGGCGGCCGCGGTCCAATTCCAGACCGGACTTGCCAGCCGCGACATCATCGGGCAGGCCAAGGGGCTGCTCATGCAGCGCGACAACCTCACCGGGGTGCAGGCCTTCGCCATGCTGACCCGCGCCTCACAGGAGACCAACATGAAGCTCGCAGACGTGGCCCGCTGGCTGGTCTCCGAGCACGAGGAGGGCTTGTCACGGCTCGATTAGGGCTTGAACGGGTTCACCGCGAATTGGATGACCCGGTACGGCGTCCCGCCGCGGGCGGTGGTGTTCCACTGGCTGACGAACACCCTCAGTTCGTCCAGGGTGGAACCGGGTGAAATGTATCCGCCGTAGGGTTGTGCCAGTCGGTTGTTCTCCGGCGGCCCAAGGTGTTCCACCGGATCCGGCCATTCCGTGGCCACGACGACCGTCGTCACCGGGGCTGTCCCCAAACCGGTCGGGTCATGGGCGACCCGCACCTCCATGTTCCCGGTGGTCGCGTTGAAGTACGACAGCACCGTCTGGCCGTCGATCTGGCGGATGCTCATCTCACCGACCATGTCCGGCCACAACGGAGTTGGCGGATGCCCCCAGCCCAGTTCCGCCGACCAGCCCTGCCAGCTGGATCGATCGGTGAAGGTCTTGGGTTGCGCGCGATACAACACCAACGGTCCGGTGCGGTCGAAGTTGTTGGCGACGATGTACACCCAGCCGCTCTCGGAGTCCGGCCGAGGGATCGGGTCGTAATAGCCGCTGATCTGTGACTGCCACGAGTTCTCATAGGTGGCGTCGCGGACCGAACCCGGAACTGTCCGCCAGTTACTCTGTGCGGCATCGGCTTTCACCAGCCGCGAAGTCAGCGGGTTGAGATCGCGCACGGTGGTCACCAACAGGTAGTTCTCGCGGTTGATCTGCACCACCCCGGCGGGTAGCTGCGAGGTCCCCGGCTCGGTGGGATCGCCCAGCAGCGGCTTGTCGATACCCCTCACCGCGTCGTAGCGCACGCCGTTGGGGTCGTCGATCGAATCGGATTCGACGTGCAGTGCGATCGGCGAATACCACCCGCCGAAGCCGACCGCCTGGCCGGCGAAACTGTCACCGCAGACCTGGAGGATGCCGCTGGGAAACTCCATGAACTCGCAGAGGTCGGTGGCGCCGATACCGTAATCCCTTGTCGGCGTGCCCGTCCCGGCCGTCGGGGCGATCCGGATCACCTGACCGGGCGCCAGGGGATGCAGGATGGGGTCGGGTACGGGTGCAGGTGGATCGGCATGGGCCGGAAGCGCCGAAATGGCATTCCAGCAGAGAAATGCCGAGAGGAGGCCTGCTGGAATGCAATTTCGGCGCAAATCAGAGCTCGGCGGCCAGTAGCTCGGCGATCTGAATGGTGTTCAGCGCCGCACCTTTTCGCAGGTTGTCACCCGACAGGAACAAGGCCAACCCGCGGCCCTCCGGCACACCGGGATCCTGGCGGATACGGCCGACCAACGTCTCGTCGATGCCGGCGGCCGCCAGTGGGGTGGGCACATCCACCAGCTTCACACCGGCGGCGGAGGCCAGCAGTTCGGTGGCGCGCGCGACGGAAAGCGGCTCGGCGAACTCGGCGTTGATCGACAGCGAATGGCCCGTGTACACCGGAACCCGCACACACGTACCGCTCACCAACAGGTCCGGGATGCCGAGGATCTTGCGGCTCTCGTTGCGCAGCTTCTGATCCTCGTCGGTCTCACCGGAGCCGTCGTCGACGTAGGAGCCGGCCAGCGGCACTACGTTGAACGCGATCGGCGCGACGTACTTCGCCGGCGCCGGGAAGTCGAGCGCGCCGCCATCGGCCACCAGCTCCCTGCTGTTGGCGACGACCGCGCTCGCCTGCGAGTGCAATTCGTCCACGCCCGCGATCCCGCTGCCCGACACCGCCTGGTACGTCGACGCGATCATGCGCACCAGAGAAGCCTCGTCGTGCAGCACCTTCAGCACCGGCATCGCGGCCATCGTCGTGCAGTTCGGGTTGGCGATGATGCCCTTCGGACGGTTACCCGCATCGCGCTTGAAGTTGACCTCGCTGACGACCAGCGGGACGTCGGGGTCCTTGCGCCATGCCGAGGAGTTGTCGATGACGACGGCGCCCGCCTCCGCGAACCGCGGGGCCTGCACCCGCGACATCGTCGCGCCCGCCGAGAACAGCGCGATGTCCAGCCCGGCGGGATCTGCGGTCTCGGCGTCCTCGACCTCGATCTCCTGGCCGCGGAACGGCAGCTTCTTGCCCCGGGAACGCGACGACGCGAAGAACCGCACGCTGGCGGCGGGAAAGTCGCGCTCCTCCAGCAGCGTGCGCATCACCTGGCCGACCTGGCCGGTCGCGCCGACTACACCTACGTTGACCATCTAACGTCCCGTTCCCGCGTAGACGACGGCTTCGGTGTCGCCACCGAGCCCGAACGCCTCGTGCAGCGCAAGGACCGCCTTGTCCAGCTCAGTGTCCTTGACCAGCACCGAGATTCGAATCTCGGAGGTGGAGATGAGGTCGATGTTCACCCCGACCTCGGCGAGCGCCTCGCAGAACTTCGCGGTGACGCCCGGGTGGCTGCGCATGCCCGCGCCGACGAGCGACACCTTGCCGATGTGGTCGTCGTAGAGCACCTTGGAGAACCCGATCTCGTCCTGCAGGGCCGTCAGCTTTTCCACCGCCCCCGGCCCACTCTCACGCGAGCAGGTGAACGTGATGTCGGTCTTACCGTCCTCCACCTTGGAGATGTTCTGCAGCACCATGTCGATGTTCACGTCGGCGTCGGCGACCGCGCGGAACACCTTGGCGGCGTAGCCGGGAACGTCGGGCAGGGCCACGACGGTGACCTTGGCCTCGCTGCGGTCATGCGCGACTCCGGTCAGGATGGCGTCTTCCATCGGGATGTCCTCCATCGATCCTTTGACGAGAGTGCCCGGCTTGTCCGTGTACGACGAGCGGACGTGAATCGGAACGTCGTAGCGACGCGCGTATTCCACGCATCGCAGCATCAGCACCTTGGCGCCGCAGGCGGCCATCTCGAGCATCTCCTCGAAGCTCACGGTATCGAGGTGCCTGGCGTTGGGCACGATACGTGGGTCCGCGGTGAAGATGCCGTCGACGTCGGTGTAGATCTCGCACACGTCGGCGTTCAGCGCCGCGGCGAGCGCGACGGCGGTGGTGTCCGATCCACCGCGGCCGAGGGTGGTGACGTCCTTGCTGTCCTGGCTGACCCCCTGGAATCCGGCGACCAGGACGATCAGACCCTGGTCGAGCGCTTCCCGGAGACGGCCGGGGGTGACGTCGATGATCTTGGCGTTGCCGTGAGTGCCGGTGGTGATCACGCCGGCCTGCGATCCGGTGAACGACCGCGCCTGCGCACCGAGCGAGTCGATGGCCATCGCGACCAGGGCGTTCGAGATCCGCTCACCCGAGGTCAGCAGCATGTCCATCTCGCGCGCCGGCGGGGCAGGTGAGACCTGACGGGCCAGATCAAGCAGGTCGTCGGTGGTGTCGCCCATCGCCGACACCACGACGACGACGTCGTGACCTGCCTTCTTGGTCTCGACGATGCGCTCGGCGACGCGGCGGATCCGCTCGGCGTCCGATACCGAGGATCCGCCGTACTTCTGTACGACGAGCGCCACTGGGTATGCCTTTCAGGTGGTTGGGACCGCGGTCATGGGTCCAGCACAATCCCAACAAGGATAAGGGTTTGACGCACCCCATTTTGTCCGCCGGTCAGCTGCAGGCGTCCGCCAGTTGGCCGAGTCCGTCCCCGATGCGCTTGTTCAGAAGCGTCATCTCGAAGAACGAGGACGGTGGGGGTGTGCCGGGAGCGTGATTCTCCACCTCGGCCCGCGCCCGCGGCAGCATGGCGACGAATTTGGAGGCCGCATCGGCGACCTGCACGGCCGTGGTCGCGAGGTTGGGATCGTTGATCTCCTGCGCGCGCTGAGCCAGGCCGTCGGCCCACTGTTGGTACGCGGCGTCCTCGGCCACCGTCGGTACAGCCGGGTCGCTGTCGGATTCCTTCGAGGCGATCAGCTCGCCCTGTGACTTGTTGTAGTCGAGGAAGGCCTGCACGGGCTTGCACTCCTCGGACGGTCCCGAGAAGAAGATATTCGAAACCACGAACGCGATCGCGGCAATGACGACGACGACTATGGCGAGCCACCAGCGTCGGTCGAGTCTCATTGCTGAAACTCTAGCGACCCGCCGACTATTAACGCGCAGGCAACATCACGAGCTGATCCACGTAACAGAAACATCGGTTACTGGCAGTGAACGGCCCGGTGGCGGGCCGCATCACTTCAGGAGATCTAAATGGACGTAGTGGACACGGGCACCACAGCATTCATGCTGTGTTGCATCATCGGCTTGACGCTGATGATTCCAGGCCTGGCGCTGTTCTACGGCGGCATGGTGTCGGTCAAGAGCTCGACGAACATGATGATGATGACCTTCGGCGCGGTCGCCATCGTCGGTGTCCTCTGGGTTCTCTTCGGCTTCTCGATGGTTTTCGGCACCTCCTACGGCGGATTCCTCGGCAGCATCACCGAGTTCGCCGGAATGAAGGACCTGCTGGAATCGCAGACGACCATCTCCGGTCTGCCGATCAGTTTGTTCGCCCTGTTCCAAGCGCTGTTCGCTGCCATCACCGTGGCACTGATCTCCGGTGCGGTGGCCGACCGGATGAAGTTCGGCGCCTGGATGCTCTTCGCGTCCGTCTGGGCCGTGCTGGTGTACTTCCCGGTCGCGCACTGGGTATTCGCGTTCGACGGCGTCGTGACCGAGGATTCGGTCGGCGGGTGGATCGCCAACCAACTCAAGGCGATTGACTTCGCCGGCGGTACCGCCGTCCACATCAATGCCGGCGCGGCGGCGCTGGCAGTTGCCATCGTGCTCGGGAAGTCCGCGATGTTCGGTCAGCTGCGCAAGCCGCACAACGTCCCGCTGACCCTGCTCGGCGCCGGCCTGCTGTGGGCCGGTTGGTACGCGTTCAACGGCGGCTCCGCACTGGCCGCGGGCAACTCGGCCGCCATCGTCATGGTGACCACATTCGTCGCCACCTGCGCGTCCACCCTGGCCTGGATCGCCGTGGAGAAGTTCAAGGACGGCCACGTCACCGGCGTCGGCGCCGCCTCCGGCGCCATCACCGGACTCGTGGCGATCACCCCCGCTTGCGGGGCCGTGACGCCGGTCGGCGCGATCATCCTCGGCGCGATCGCGGGTGCCATCTGTGTCTACGCCGTCGGCCTGAAGTCGAAGTTCGGCTACGACGACAGCCTCGACGTCGTCGGCGTGCACCTCGTCGGCGGTGTGATCGGCACGTTGCTGATCGGCCTGCTCGCCAGCGAGTCCATGCCCAATGCGACGAACGGCCTGTTCTACGGCGGCGGCTTCGACCAGCTGTGGAAGCAGGCCGTCGCGGCGGGAGCGGTGATGGTCTACTCCTTCGCCGTCGCGTTCGCGATCGCTTTTGCCATCAAGAAGACGATGGGCATTCGCATCTCGCCCGACGAAGAAGAAGAGGGCATCGACACGAAGTTCCACCGCGAGTCCTCGTACGACATGCAACCGGTCTGACCTGTAAGCCGACCGGCGCGGGCACACGCCCGCGCCGGTTGACTTTCGGCATCGTGTTTCCTGACAAGAGACGAGGTTTCCTCACAATGTCCAACGATCTGGCGTCTCTGGCCGAGGCATCCGGGACAAAGTTCATCCTCGCGCTGTTCGTCGACTTGCGAGGTAAGCCGTGCGCAAAGCTGGTGCCGGTCGAGGCGGTCGATCTGCTCGCCACCGAGGGCGTCGGATTCGCCGGATATGCCGTCGGCGCCATCGGCCAAGAGCCCAAAGACCCTGACCTGATGGCCATTCCAGATCCTGACTCGTTCACGCCGATCCCGTTCCTCAAGGCGGGACTGGCGATCGTGCACTGCGACCCGCATGTCAACGGCGAACCGTGGCCCTTCGCGCCGCGCGTCATTCTCAAGGCGATGATCGCGCAGGCATCCGACGCGGGCTTCGAGCCGTGGGTCGGCGCGGAAGTCGAATACTTCCTGTTGCGTCGCGGCGCCGACGGCGCACTGTCCACCGCCGACACCGACGACACCGCCGCCCAACCCTGTTACGACGCACGCGGCGTCACCCGGATGTACGACCACCTCACCGCGATCTCGACGGCGATGAACAGCCTCGGCTGGTTCAACTACGCCAACGACCACGAGGACGGCAACGGCCAGTTCGAGCAGAACTTCCAGTTCGCCGACGCGCTGACCACTGCTGACCGTGTCGTCACGCTGCGCTATCTGCTGTCGATGATCGCCGCCGAGCGGGGCATGGTGGCCACCTTCATGCCCAAACCATTCGCCGACCGCACGGGAAGTGGTCTACACCTTCACCTTTCGCTGACCACCGGCGGCACTCCGGTATTCCCCGCCGGTACGGGCTTGCCCGACGAGCGAGGGCTCGGCCTGTCGGATACCGCCTATTCGTTCATCGGCGGCATCCTCGAACACGCCTGCGCGCTGCAGGCCGTCGTCGCGCCAACAGTCAACTCTTACAAGCGGACCCGGGCGACGTCGACGGCATCCGGCGCTGCGTGGTCACCCAACACCCCCAGCTACGGCGGCAACGACCGGACGCATTACATCCGCGTGCCCGACGACCAGCGCGTCGAGCTGCGCGGTGGCGACGGGTCGGCGAACCCATACCTGGCCATCGCGGCCGCCCTCGGTGCGGGTATCGACGGCATCAAGCGCAGTACCGATCCCGGTGGTGTTGGCTCCCAGGGTCGTTCGGCGCTGCCGCCGACGCTGTTGCACGCTGTCGACGAACTCGAGGGCGACCCGGTGATCACCGGTGTGCTCGATGCTGCCGGTGACGGGGTGGCCTCCTACTTCGCGAGCATCAAGCGTGACGAGTTCTTCGCCTACCACAGCGCCGTGACACCGTGGGAAATCGACCACTACCTCACCGCCTTCTGAGCGAAAGGATTTCCGATGTGCGGCATTGTGGGCCTGCACTTGCGCAACCCCGACCTGCATCCCCAACTCGGCGAACTGGTGACCGGCATGTTGTGCGAGATGGGCGATCGCGGTAGCGACTCGGCCGGCGTCGCGGTGTACGGAGATCCGACGTGGTCTCCGCCCGGTCACGGCTGCGTGTCACTGCTCGAGGTCGACGCGAGCCCGGACGAGGTCGCCGAGACGCTCGGCGTTTCGGTCACACAGCTCGACGAGACGTATCTCCTCACCGCACAGACCTCGTCGGAGGACATCTTGGCCGCCGCCAAGTCGGCGTATCCCGACGCTCTCGTCGCCGGATTCGGCGCCGACCTCGCGGTGCTCAAAGGCGTCGGCCATCCGCGGGTACTGACCGAACGCTGGGGGCTCGCCAAGGCGCAGGGCTGGCAGGGCGTCGGGCACACCAGAATGGCGACCGAGTCGGCGGTGACGCCCGCAGGGTGCCATCCGTACGCGGTGGGCCCCGAACAGTGCATGGTGCACAACGGATCATTCGCCAACCACGCCACCATTCGCCGCGAGTTACGTGCAGCCGGAGTGTCATTCGACAGCGACAACGACACCGAGGTGGGTGCGCGCTTCATCGCCGATCAGCTGGCCAACGGCCGGGACGTCGAGGGGGCGTTGAAGGATCTCTGCGCGGTGTTCGACGGCTTCTACACACTGCTGGTGTCCAACAGGGACTCGTTCGCCGTGGTCCGCGACGCCATCGCCTGTAAGCCCGCTGTCATCGCCGAAACCGATGACTGGGTCGCCATGGGCAGCGAATACCGCGCTCTGGCAGGCCTTCCCGGTGTGGAGACGGCGAAGATCTGGGAGCCCGAGCCGGAAGTGGTCTACGCATGGAGACGGTGATCGCGTATGACCTGGCCACCACCGGACTGCGCGAAGTCAACGCCGCTCTGCACGCCCCCGGCTTGTCGGGTGACTATGTCATCGCCCACCCCGACGGCGCACACAACGTCGCGGTCGGCTTGAACGCGCCGATACGGGTGACCATCGCGGGTCACGTCGGCTACTACGCCGCGGGCATGAACCAGCAGGCCCACGTCACGATCGACGGCAACGCCGGCACCGGCGTCGCCGAGAACATGATGAGCGGCACCGTCTGGGTCAAGGGCAGTGCATCCCAGTCCGCCGGTGCCACTGCGCACGGTGGCCTCCTGGTCATCGAGGGCAAAGCGGCTGCCCGGTGCGGCATTTCGATGAAAGGTGTTGACATCGTGGTTGGCGGCGACGTCGGGCATATGAGCGCCTTCATGGCGCAGGCGGGCAGGCTCGTGGTGCGCGGCGACGCCGGTGAGGCACTCGGGGACTCGATCTATGAGGCACGCATCTACGTCCGCGGCGACGTCGCATCGCTGGGCGCGGATTGCGTCGTCAAAGAGATGGGTCCCGAACACCATTCAGAGCTTGAATCGCTCTTGTCAGCGGCAGGTTTCACAGACGATACCGCCGCCTACACGCGCTACGGTTCGGCGCGGTCGCTATACCACTTCCACGTCGACAACGCCACGGCCTACTGATGAGCCACACCGCCGATGACCGCGCCAGGCTGGGCCTGCGCGAGTCCGCGACCTTCGACCGGTCGACGATCGCCGCCATCCACCGTGCCGCCGAGACCGGCATCTACGACATCCGCGGTTGGGGCGCCAAACGTCGGCTGCCGCATTTCGACGACCTGCTGTTCCTCGGGGCGTCGATGTCCCGCTACCCGCTGGAGGGCTACCGCGAACGGTGTGACACCGACGTTGTGCTCGGTGACGGCTGCGCCAAGTTCCCACTGCACCTCGACATTCCGACCACCATCGCGGGCATGTCCTTCGGAGCACTGTCCGGTCCGGCGAAGGAGGCGCTCGGGCGCGGTGCCAGCGAGGTCGGCACCTCCACCACGACCGGCGACGGCGGGATGACGCCCGAGGAGCGGACGCAGAGCAAATCCCTTGTTTACCAATATCTTCCGTCCCGATACGGCATGAACCCCGACGACCTTCGCAAGGCCGATGCGATCGAGGTCGTTCTCGGTCAGGGCGCCAAGCCTGGTGGCGGTGGCATGCTGCTCGGACAGAAGATCTCGCCGCGCGTCGCGGCCATGCGCACCCTGCCCGAGGGCATCGACCAGCGCTCGGCGTGCCGCCATCCCGACTGGACCGGTCCCGACGACCTGACGATCAAAATCAACGAGCTACGGGAGATCACCGACTGGGAGAAGCCGATTTACGTGAAGGTCGGCGCCACCCGCGTGTACTACGACGTGAAGCTGGCGGTGCACGCGGGCGCCGACGTCATCGTTGTCGACGGTATGCAGGGCGGCACGGCGGCGACCCAGGACGTGTTCATCGAACACGTCGGCATCCCGACGCTGGCGGCTGTTCCGCAGGCGGTGCAGGCGCTGCAGGAGCTCGGGGTGCATCGCAAAGTGCAGTTGATCGTGTCTGGCGGTATCCGCACCGGCGCCGACGTGGCCAAAGCGCTTGCGCTGGGGGCCGACGCCGTCGCTATCGGCACCGCGGCACTGATCGCACTCGGTGACAACCACCCCCGCTACGCCGCCGATTACGAAAAGCTCGGCAGCGCAGCGGGATTCTTCGACGACTTCCAGGACGGCACCGACCCCGCGGGTATCAGCACGCAGGATCCAGAGCTGGCATCCAGGTTCGACCCTGTCGAGGGTGGCCGACGGCTGGCCAACTACCTGCGCGTGCTGACCATGGAGGCCCAGACCATTGCGCGTGCGTGCGGAAAGTCCCACGTCTGCCACCTCGAACCCGAGGACCTCGTCGCCGTCACCATCGAGGCGGCGGCGATGGCCCGCGTTCCCTTGGCCGGTACCGAATGGATTCCCGGCCAATGAGCACCGCGGATGTGGTGATCGTCGGCGGCGGCATCGAGGGTGCCGCAGCGGCCTGGGCGCTGTCACAGCGTGGCGTCACCAATGTCGTTGTGGCCGAACGCAGTACCGTCGGCGCCGGGATGACCGGCAAGTCCAGCGGCATCGTGCGCTGCCACTATGGCGTCAGCTCGCTGGCGGCGATGGCCTCCGTCGGGCTGGAGGTCTTCGAGAAGTCGCACGAGATCTTCGGCACCGACATCGGATTCCGGCAGACCGGCTACGTCGTCGGCGTCGGCGATCCAGACACCGACTCGCTGCGCAAGAGCCTTGCCGCGCAGCGAGCAGTGGGCGTTCAGACCGAGGAGATCGGCGCAGCCGATGTCGCCCGGCTGTGGCCACACGCGGATCTGACGCCGTTCGGGGCATTCGCGTGGGAGGCACGCGGTGGCTACGGCGACGCGTACCAGACAGCGCAGGCGTTCGCGGCGTCGGCGCGCGCGGCCGGGGTGCGGATTCTCCAAGGCGCCAACGTCACCGGATTGCTGACCGCCGGTGACAGAGTCACGGGTGTTCGGTTGGCCGACGGATCGGAGATCTCTACGGACGCCGTCGTGGTGGCCACCGGCGTCTGGACGCCGGCCCTTCTGTCGCCGCACGGCATCGACGTGCCCATTCGCGTCGTCCGCGAACAGCTCGTGACCATCGCGCCCGGCGTCGAGATCGGCAGCGTGCCCGTGTTCTCCGATCTGGTGTCACTGCAGTACATTCGCCCGGAACTCGGCGGTGAGCTGCTGTTCGGCAACAGTGATCTGTCCGACGTCGAGGACGCGAACCCCGACGACTACCTCAACCGCGCCACCGAGGCCTTCGTCGAGGACACCGTCGAGCGCGTTCAAACCAGATTCCCCGGCTTCACCGATGCGGCGATCACCGGCAGCTACGCCGGCTGCTACGACGTGACCCCGGATTGGAACCCGGTCATCAGCAAGACGGGGGTGGAAGGGCTCGTCGTCGCCGCAGGGTTCAGCGGTCACGGGTTCAAGATCGCACCAGCGGTGGGACGGTTGATCGCCGATCTCGTCGTTGACGGCCGCAGCGCCGATCCCCGCATTCCCGACAGCGACTTCCGGCTGTCCCGGTTCGGCGAGGCCGACCTACTCACGAGCCCGTATCCGTATTCCGGTGCCGGACAGATGCGTTGACTCCTGGCTGAACATGTCTGACATCCCGCTGCTCCGCAACAGGTCCGGCACGGCTCGCGACCGCGACCCGCACGCGCCGGTGGCAGAGCTCGAGCTGGAGGCCGCCATCGGGCGCAACGTCCGCCAACTCCGCCTGCAGCAGGGCCTCACGGTGGCCGAAATGGCCACTCAAGTCGGCATTTCGAAGGCGATGATGTCGAAGATCGAGAATGCCCAGACGTCGTGCAGCCTGAGCACCCTGGCGCTGCTGGCCAATGGTTTCGACATACCCGTCACCAGTCTGTTCCGGGGCGCGGACGTCGAGCGTCCTGCCTCATTCGTCAGCGCGGGCACGGGAGCACGCATCGTTCGCAACGGCACCAAGGAAGGCCACGAGTACCAGCTGTTGGGCTCGCTACGCGGTGAACACAAGCGCCTCGAGTGTCTGCACGTCACCCTGTCGGCGAAAAGTCAGACCTATCCCCTGTTTCAGCACCCCGGCACGGAGTTCATCTTCGTGCTCGAAGGGGTGATGGATTACAGCCACAGCCGCACGGTGTACCGGCTGAACCCGGGCGACTCGCTGCAGTTCGACGGCGAAGGTGCACACGGCCCGGTGGATCTGGTCGAGTTGCCGATCCGTTTCCTCTCGGTGATCGCGTTCCCCGATTCCCAGGTTTAGTCGCCGGCGACCTGCATTTTGTGGCGTGGCTGGGTGGGGAGTATGGTGACCAACGTGCAGCGGGTGCTCCTTCTCGGCAGCCGCGACGGGGTCTGATCAGACCGGCTTCCCGTCGCGGGTGTTCGCGATGCGCCGGTCGTGAGTCCATCGACAACCCGGAGCCATATCGTGACCACTTTCTCAAGACCCGCACCAGATTCTCCTGACGCCTTCGCGTCCGTACGTGCCCTGACCACGCCGTCGGGCCCACCGAACCCCGGCCAGCCCGCCTGGAACACCCAGCGTGGCTCGTCGATGCCCGTCGGCCGGTACCGCCCCTTCGCTGAAGAAGTGCCCGGCGGAGTCCCGACCGGGGGTACAGCGTCGGTTCCGTTCGATCGCACCTGGCCCGACAAGATCGTCGACCGCGCACCGATGTGGTGTGCCGTCGACCTGCGGGACGGCAACCAGGCCCTGATCGATCCGATGAGCCCGCAGCGCAAGCGCCGCATGTTCGACCTGCTGGTGCGGATGGGCTACAAGGAGATCGAGGTCGGATTCCCGTCGGCCAGTCAGACCGACTTCGACTTCGTCCGCGAGATCATCGCTGAGGGGGCGATCCCGGACGACGTCACCATCCAGGTCCTCACCCAGTGCCGGCCGGAGCTGATCACGCGGACCTTCGAGGCGTGCGAGGGTGCGCCCAGGGCGATCGTGCACTTCTACAACTCGACGTCGATCCTGCAGCGACGCGTCGTGTTCCGCGCCGACCGGGAAGCGGTCAAGTCGATCGCGACCGACGGCCCACGACTGTGCGTCGAGGAGGCCAAGAAGTACCCCGGCACTCTCTGGCGTTACGAGTACAGCCCGGAGTCCTACACCGGTACCGAGCTGGAGTACGCCGTCGACGTGTGCAACGCCGTCGCCGACATCATCAAGCCCACCCCCGACGTGCCGCTGATCGTGAACCTGCCCGCGACCGTCGAGATGGCCACCCCGAACGTGTACGCCGACTCGATCGAGTGGATGAACAGGCACCTGTCCCCGCGCGACTCCATCATCCTGAGCCTCCACCCGCACAACGACCGCGGAACCGCCGTCGCCGCAGCCGAATTGGGGTACCAAGCCGGCGCCGACCGGATCGAGGGTTGCCTGTTCGGCAACGGTGAGCGCACCGGCAACGTCTGCCTCGTCACGCTGGGCCTGAACCTGTTCTCCCGTGGCATCGACCCGCAGATCGACTTCTCGAACATCGACGAGATCCGCCGCACGGTCGAGTACTGCAACCAGCTGCCGGTGCACGAGCGCCACCCCTATGGCGGCGATCTCGTGTACACCGCCTTCTCCGGCAGCCATCAGGACGCGATCAACAAGGGTCTGGATGCCATGAAGGTGGCGGCCGACGAGCAGGACGCCGATGTCGATGACATCCTGTGGCAGGTTCCCTATCTGCCGATCGATCCGCGCGATGTCGGCCGCACCTATGAGGCTGTGATCCGGGTGAATTCGCAGTCCGGCAAGGGCGGCGTGGCCTACATCATGAAGGCCGACCACGGTCTGGCCCTGCCCCGGCGACTGCAGATCGAGTTCTCCCAGGCGATTCAGAAGATCACCGACGGCGAGGGCGGCGAGGTCTCGCCGAAGGAGATGTGGGACGTCTTCGCCGAGGAATACCTGAGCCCGCGCAACCCGCTCGAACGCATCCGGCAGAAGGTCATCGCCTCCGAGCTCGACGGTGGCACCGACACCATCGAGGCGGTGGTGAAGGTCGACGGTGTGGAACGCGAGATCGTCGGCGCGGGCAACGGTCCGCTCGCCGCGTTCGTGGATGCGTTGGGCGCCATCGGTTTCGACGTATCCGTACTGGACTATTCCGAGCACGCTCTCTCGGCGGGTGAGGAAGCCCAGGCCGCGGCATACGTTGAGGCTTCGATCGGCGGCAAGACCGTGTGGGGTGTCGGCATCGCGACGTCCATCACGACCGCGTCGCTGCGCGCAGTGGTGTCGGCGGTCAACCGCGCGACTCGCTGAGCTCTTCGTGCCGGGCGCTCTAGTCGGGGCGATCTAGAAGAGCGCGAACTGGTCGCCGGCCAGCGTGACGTCGGTGAATTCCTCGACGGTGCTGCCGCCGACCACCGCGTCGAGCCGGTTCATGAAATCGGTGTCTGGGATGAACGGAACGCCCAGCTCACGGGCCTGGAAGCCCTTGCCCTGCTCGGGTCGGGTCTCGTTGCAGATGATGAGGGAGGTCTCGGAGTCGACGTTGTCCGTATAGGACAGCCCGGCATGCACAATCCGCTCGACGAGCTCCTCATGGGTGCGCTCGACCTCGGCCGCCAGTGCAACCCGCATCCCCTGAACCAGCGGCCTGCCCTCGACGAACCGGCCGGGATTGACGTACGGGCATGGCAGCCGTGCGGCCATCATCTTCAGCGGCCGCAGCTCCTCGTGTGTCACCTGGCCGTTGGGCCACTCGCGCCGCGACAGCGGGCGAACGGGCAGCCACACCTTGCGTTCCCGCGCACGCACCAGGACCGGCTTGAGGATCTGCGCGAGCACCATCGCGTCGTCGAGCGCATCGTGGGGTTTCAGCTGCGTGATACCCCAGTGTGCGGCAAGGGTTTCCAGCCGCAGGTTCTCGGTGCCCAACTCGAGGCGACGGGTGAGTTCGACGGTGCACATCGCGGTGTCGATGGGCAGTACCGCGTCGACCATCTCGGCCTCGGCGGTCAGGAACGAGTAGTCGAACCCCACGTTGTGCGCCACCAGGGTGCGGCCACGCAGCAGCTCGATCAGATCGCCGACGATGTCGCCGAAGCACGGCTGGCCTTCGAGCATCTCGGCGGTCAAGCCGTGGACATGGGTCGGGCCGGGATCGACCCTCGGATTGAGAAGCGTGTAGAGGCTCTGTTCGACGTTGCCGTCGTCACCGAGAGCCAGCGCCGCGATGCTGATGACCCGAGCGTGTCCCGGATGGAAACCCGAGGTCTCCACGTCGACGACGGCCCAGCCCGCGCCATCGTCGGTCGCGGGGCGGCCCCAGCACTGACTCACAAATTCGAGGATGGCACGGACGGGTGACAATCCCTTCTAGGCACGCACACCGCTCGCTCAGCGTGTCGGCTCTTAGACTGCCGGGGATGGTCACGATTCGCGGACGTGCAGCGCTGACGGCGGGCGCCGGCGCGCGCTGGGCGTCGCGCGTCACCGGCCGCGGTGCAGGGGCGATGATCGGCGGCCTGGTCGCGATGACGCTGGACAGATCAATCCTGCGCCAGCTCGGCGAGGGCCGTCGCACCACGATCGTCACCGGCACCAATGGCAAGTCCACGACCACGCGAATGACCGCAGCTGCGCTGGGAACGCTGGGGCCCGTCGCGACCAACGCCGAGGGCGCGAACATGGACGCCGGCCTGGTCGCAGCACTCGCGGGCACGCGGGACGCGTCGCTGGCCGCACTCGAAGTCGACGAGATGCACGTCCCGCATGTGGCCGACGCGCTTGATCCCGCGGTGATCGTGCTGCTGAATCTGTCGCGAGATCAGCTCGATCGCGTCGGTGAGATCAATCACATCGAACGCACATTGCGGGCCGGTCTGGCGCGTCATCCGTCGACGGTCGTCGTTGCGAATTGCGACGACGTGTTGATGACGTCGGCCGCATACGACAGCCCGAATGTGGTGTGGGTGGCCGCAGGCGGTGGGTGGGCCAACGATTCGGTGAGCTGCCCACGCTCGGGCGAGATCATCGTGCGCGACGGCGCACACTGGTATTCAACGGGGACTGATTTCAAGCGGCCGTCCCCGCAGTGGTGGTACGACAACACGCACATCTACGGACCCGACGGCTTGTCGTTGCCGATGCAGCTGGCACTCCCAGGAAACATCAACCGCGGCAACGCCACTCAGGCGGTCGCCGCCGCGGTGACGGTGGGCGCGGATCCAGAGGCCGCCGTCGCGGCGGTCTCGTGTGTCGACGAGGTCGCCGGGCGGTACAGCACGGTGCAGCTGGGTCAGCATTCAGTGCGCATGCTGCTGGCGAAGAACCCCGCGGGCTGGCAGGAGGCGTTGTCGATGGTCGACACCGACGCCGGCTCAGTCGTGATCTCGGTGAACGGTCAGGTGCCCGACGGGGAGGACCTGTCGTGGCTGTGGGACGTCAACTTCGAGCATTTCGTGAACCATCCGGTGGTGGCCGCAGGAGAGCGCGGTACCGATCTGGCGGTGCGACTTGGCTATGCGGGCGTCGAACACACGTTGGTGCACAACGCTGTTGAGGCGATCACGTCGTGCCCACCGGGACATGTCGAGGTGGTCGCCAACTACACCGCGTTCCTGGCGCTGAACCGGACGTTCGGGAGGGCCGGCCGTGCGTGAGTCGACGGTGCGGATCGGGTTGGTGCTGCCCGATGTGATGGGAACGTATGGTGACGGCGGCAATTCGGTGGTGTTGCGCCAACGCCTGCGCTTACGGGGCTTCGATGCGGAGATCGTCGAGATCACCCTCGCGGACCCGGTGCCTGCCGAGCTGGATCTGTACACCCTCGGCGGAGCAGAGGATTACGCGCAGCGGCTGGCTACTAAGCACTTGATCCGTTACCCCGGTTTGCAGCAGGCCGCGGAGCGAGGCGCACCGGTGCTGGCGATCTGCGCGGCGATCCAGGTGCTTGGCCACTGGTATGAGACGTCGTCGGGTGAGCGCGTCGACGGGGTGGGGATGCTCGACGTCACGACGTCGCCGCAGGACAGCCGGACGATCGGCGAGGTGGTGTCGCAGCCCCTGCTGCCCGAACTGACGGAGCGGTTGACGGGGTTCGAGAATCACCGCGGCGGAACGGTTTTAGGATCCGCAGCGCGCCCGTTGGCTCGGGTGGTCAGCGGGGCGGGCAACCGTGCCGGCGATGGCATCGACGGCGCGGTGCAGGGCAGCGTCGTCGCGACCTATCTGCACGGGCCGTGCCTGGCCCGCAATCCTCAGCTCGCGGACCATCTGCTGTCGCGCGTGGGCGGCGAGCTGCCGCCGCTGGAGATCGGCGAGATCGCGCAGTTGCGTAAGGAGCGACTGGCGGCCCCGCGCCGGGTCTAGGCGGCGACGCCGTTGGTGTCCACGAAGCAGCCGCGCGCGGCGAGCGCCGCCTCGACCCGTCTGATCACATCCTGCGGCTTGTCCTCGGCGATCACCCGGATCACGATCCAGCCGAGAGCCTCGAGCATGCGCAGCCTCCCGATGTCTTTCACGTACTGGCGGCGGTCCTTCCGGTGATGATCGCCGTCGTACTCGACCGCCACGTGGTATTCGCGCCAGCCCATGTCGAGCCACGCCACCGGAGTGACGCCACGCACGACGGGTATTTGCGTTTCGGGCCGAGGAAAGCCCGCGTCCAACAACAACAATCGGACCTGCGACTCCCGCGGCGAGGCCGCGCCGCCGTCGACGAGCGGGAGCAACTCTCGGAGCTGCCGCGTCCCACGGCTGCGCGGGTACCTTTCACTCAGCGCCAGCACGTCATTGATCTGAAAGCGCTGGTTCCACATCAACGCATCAAGCCGCGCGAGTGCGTCGCCACGTTCCAGATGCCGACCGAGATCGAATGCGGTGCGCACCCGGGTTGTCACAGGTAAACCGGCGACACGTGTGATCTCGTTGTCGGCCAACTGCTCCGCCCTCGGCACCATTCCCCGCTGTGCACGAATCCTGATGCCAGCAAGCTCGATGGGATGATTCGGATCTACATACGGCGCACCGTGTAGAGCCGAGGCGGCCACTCCCGCGATCACACCCTTGCGACGTGACGCCAGCCACGCTGCAATCGCACGGTCCCGCAACGACAGCTCGGCATCCTTCGATGCGTAGACGCCGTGATGAACCGCTCGATACCAACGGCTCAACTCGTAACGAGTGACCCGCCCTGCCGCCATCGCCTCACTACCAATGAAGACCTCAGCCATGACCGCATACTGCCGCGAGCCACCGACACCTCATCGCTTTCAACGATTTGCAGCGAAAGTGCGAGACAAGCTCTGCATTTTGTTGAAAGCGATGCCCTCGAAAGCGAACTCAGGCCATTGCGCGGCGACCCGCGAGCGCGCGGCCCAGCGTCAGCTCATCCGCGAACTCCAGGTCACCACCCATGGGGAGCCCGGAGGCGATGCGCGTCACCGTGAGATCCGGGATGTCGCGCAACATCCGGACGAGATACGTCGCCGTGGCCTCGCCTTCGGTGTTCGGATCCGTCGCGATGATCACCTCGGTGATGTCCACGCCGTCGACGCGTTCGCCAATCCTGTTCAGCAGCTCGCGAATTCGCAGCTGTTCCGGCCCGATTCCGGACAACGGGTCAAGCGCACCGCCGAGCACGTGATAGCGGCCGCGGAACTCGCGGGTGCGCTCGACGGCCTGCACATCCTTGGGTTCCTCGACGACGCACACTATTGAGCCATCACGTCGCGAGTCAGAACATATCCGGCATCGCTCGTCGTCGGACACATTGCCGCACACCGCGCAGAACGTGACCCCGTCGCGGATACGGTTCAAGACCGCGGTCATCCGGTCGATCTGCGGCGGCTCGACGGACAGCAGGTGGAATGCGATCCGCTGCGCGCTCTTCGGCCCGATGCCCGGCAGCTTGCCGAGCTCGTCGATCAGATCCTGGACCGGTCCCTCGAACAAGTCAGAGTCCTGGCAGGCCCATGTCGCCCATTCCGCCGGCGAGCGGACCGAGACGGTCGTGCGCCAGGATGGTGACCTGTTTGGACGCATCGGCGATCGCGCCGACGACGAGGTCCTGCAGCGTCTCGATGTCCTGCGGGTCCACGACCTTGGGGTCGATCCGGACCGCGATCACCTCGCCACTGCCCTTCATGGTGACCTGCACCAGGCCGCCACCCGCTTGACCGTTGACCTCGGCCGCGGCCAGCGCCGCCTGCGCCTCCATCAACTGCTGCTGCACCTGCTGCGCCTGAGCCAGAAGAGCGGACATATCGGGCTGGCCACCACTGCCGGGTTGCATGACGATCCCCTTGCGTATTGGTCTCGACTCGGTTGCGTCGTCGCGTTGGGGTTTCAGCCTAGTCGGGGACAGCGCTACGGTGGCGCCCGTGCATCCCCGCCTGCGTGTCGGTGCCACCAGAACTTTGCGCTCCTGCGCCGCGGTGGCGACCGGACTCCTCATCGCCGCATCGACGCTTGTCAGCCCCGCATCCGCCGCGCCGGCCAACATCGCCGGCAAGATCGTCTTCCTCGACCCCGGTCACAACGCCGTCAACGACTCGTCCATCAGCCGCCAGGTACCGACCGGCCGAGGTGGCACCAAGGATTGCCAGGCCAGCGGTACATCCACCGACGACGGCTATGCCGAGCATGCCTTCGCGTGGGAGACCACACTGCGCATCCGCCAGGCACTGACCGCGCTCGGCGTGCGCACCGCGATGTCACGCGGCGACGACGCCAGCGCGGGTCCCTGCGTCGACGAACGCGCGGCAATGGCCAACTCCATGCGCCCCGACGCGGTCATCAGCATCCACGCCGACGGCGGGCCGGCCAGCGGTCGCGGCTTCCACGTCCTGTACTCGTCCCCACCGCTCAACGACGTGCAGGCCGGGCCTTCGGTGCGACTGGCCACGATCATGAAGGACCAGTTGCAGGCATCGGGCCTGGTGCCGTCCACCTACATCGGGACCGGGGGCTTGAATCCGCGGTCGGACATCGCGGGGCTCAACCTTGCGCAGTTCCCGTCGGTCCTGGTCGAGCTCGGCAACATGAAGAACCCGGCCGATTCGGCGCTGATGAAGACACCCGAGGGTCGGCAGAAGTACGCCGACGCCGTGGTGCGCGGGATCGCCGGCTTCCTCGGCTCTTCCTAAGCTTTCGAGCCCTCCACCTGCTTCTTGAGGTTCTCCAGCACCTCAGCCTGGATTTTGCGCAGCCCCAGCGGGGCGAACGTCTTCTCGAAGAAGCCGCCGATGCCACCGGCGCCCTTCCACGAGGTCTTGACGGTCACCGACGAGCCTTCCCCTGCCGGGGAGACCGTCCAATTCGTGATCATCGTCGAGTTGGCGTCTTTCTCGATCACCGTGTGACCTGCGACGTCGATGCTGGCCTTCACGTCACGCACCCGTGATTTCGTGGCCTGCAGCTTCCACGACGCCACGGTGCCCGCGCCCTGCCCGCCCTCGAGCACCCGGTATTCGCTGTAGTGCGGCGAGAGAATCTTCGGGCGCACGGTCGCATAGTCGGCAACGGCCGCCAGTACGGTCTCCGGCGCGGCGGCGATCTCGACGGTGCTGGACGCGCTGACCTGTCCCATCGGTGCAACTCCTAGGTAGGGGTGATCACAGTCGGTGCGGTCGCATCACCTGCGACCGCGGACTAGCGTATATCTGTGTCAGTGGTGGATACCGACGCGCGTTCTGCTCACTCCGCAGGGGTGGAGCGGCTACTGGCCAGCTACCGGGTGATTCCCCCGAACGCGACGGTCCGACTGGCCAAACCCACGTCGAACCTCTTCCGGGCCCGGGCCAAGACGTCGACCAAGGGTCTGGACGTCTCTGGCCTCGGCGGTGTCATCGCGGTCGATCCCGAGAACCGGACCGCGGACGTCGCGGGCATGTGCACGTACGAGGACCTGGTGGCGGCAACGCTGCCCTACGGGCTGGCGCCCCTCGTGGTGCCACAGCTCAAGACGATCACGCTCGGCGGGGCGGTCACCGGCCTCGGTATCGAGTCGACGTCGTTCCGCAACGGCCTGCCGCACGAATCGGTGCTGGAGATGGACATCCTCACCGGCACTGGCGACCTCGTGACCGCCTCGGCCACCGAGCATCAGGATCTGTTCCGGACATTCCCGAATTCCTATGGCACGCTGGGATATTCGGTCCGCATCAAGATCGAGCTGGAGCCGGTCAAGCCATTCGTCGAGCTGCGCCATCTGCGGTTCAACGCGTTGACAGACCTGTTTGCGGCAATGGACCGCATCGTCGAAACCGGAGGCCACCCCGACATCGCGGCCGGCAAGCCCGTCGACTACCTCGACGGTGTCGTGTTTTCGGCCGACGAGAGCTACCTGGTGCTCGGATACCAGACCGGCACTCCGGGGCCCGTGAGCGACTACACCGGCCAGCAGATCTACTACCGGTCCATCCAGCACCCCGAGGGCGAAAAACACGACCGCCTGACGATCCACGACTACCTGTGGCGCTGGGACACCGACTGGTTCTGGTGCTCAAGGGCATTCGGCGCCCAGGATCCGCTCATCCGCCGGTTCTGGCCGCGGCGCTACCGGCGCAGCAGCGTCTACTGGAAGCTGATCGGCTACGATCAGCGTTTCAACATCGCCGACAGGATCGAAAAGCGTAACGGCCGACCACCATTGGAACGCGTCGTGCAGGACATCGAGGTCCCATTGTCCCGCGCAGAGGAGTTCGTCGACTGGTTCCTGACCAACGTGCCGATCGAGCCGATCTGGTTGTGCCCGTTGCGGCTCCGCGGCGACACCACCTGGCCGCTGTACCCGATCCGCGCCCAAAGCACCTACGTCAACATCGGATTCTGGTCGTCGGTACCGGTGGGTCCGACCGAAGGACATACGAATAGATTGATCGAACGCAAGGTCAGCGAGCTGGATGGTCACAAATCGCTGTATTCCGATGCGTACTACAGCCCGGAAGAGTTCGACGAACTCTATGGTGGAGAAACCTACAAGACCGTCAAAAAGACCTACGACCCCGACTCGAGACTCCTCGACCTGTATGCAAAGGCGGTGCAACGACGATGACCACGTTCAAGGAACACTCGACACAAGCGCCAGCCGGAAGACTCACGCTGGCAGAGATCCTGGAGATCTTCGCCGCGGGTCAGATTCCGCTGAAATTCACCGCTTACGACGGCAGTTCAGCCGGACCCGAGGACGCCACGCTGGGCCTCGACCTGTTGACTCCGCGCGGCACCACGTATCTCGCGACCGCTCCCGGTGAGCTCGGGCTCGCGCGCGCATACGTAGCGGGTGACCTCAGACCGCTCGGCGTCCATCCGGCCGATCCCTACGACCTGCTCATGGCGCTGGCCGACAAGCTCGATTTCAGGCTTCCGCCACCGCGGGTGCTTGCCAACATCGTCCGCACTATCGGCATCGAGCATCTGAAACCGATCGCCCCGCCGCCCCAGGAAGCGCTGCCGCGCTGGCGTCGTGTCATGGAAGGGTTGCGGCACAGCAAGACTCGCGACGCCGAGGCCATTCATCACCACTACGACGTCTCGAACAAGTTCTACGAGTGGGTGCTCGGTCCGTCGATGACCTACACCTGCGCCTGCTACCCGGATGCCGACGCCACTTTGGAAGAGGCACAGGAGTACAAGTACCGGCTGGTGTTCGAGAAGCTGCGGCTGCAGCCCGGTGATCGACTGCTCGACGTGGGCTGCGGATGGGGCGGCATGGTCCGATACGCCGCGCGCCACGGCGTCAAAGCGATCGGCGTCACGCTCTCCAAGGAGCAGGCGGAGTGGGCACGGAACGCGATCGACGAGCAGGGCCTGTCGGATCTCGCCGAGGTGCGCCACGGCGACTACCGCGATATCCGGGAATCCGGGTTTGACGCGGTTTCGTCGATCGGGCTTACCGAGCACATCGGCGTGCAGAACTATCCGGCGTACTTCCGGTTCCTCCAGTCGAAGATGCGTGTCGGCGCGCTGCTGCTCAACCATTGCATCACCCGCCATGACAACCGAACCGGCGCCAACGCAGGCGGTTTCATCGACCGCTACGTCTTCCCCGACGGGGAGCTCACCGGTTCGGGCCGCATCATCACCGAGGCGCAGGACGTCGGCCTCGAGGTGGTGCACGAGGAGAACCTGCGCCACCACTACGCGCTGACGCTGCGCGATTGGTGCCGCAACCTCGAAGAGCACTGGGACGAGGCCGTCGAAGAGGTCGGACTCCCCACCGCGAAGGTGTGGGGCCTGTACATGGCCGGTTCGCGAGTGGGCTTCGAGACGAATGTCGTTCAGCTGCACCAGGTTCTGGCCGTCAAGCTGGACGCGCGCGGGAACGACGGCGGGCTGCCGTTGCGCCCGTGGTGGACGCCCTAGGGCCTAGCCGCCGTCGATGCGGCGGGCGCCGAGTTCGTTCTGAAGAAGCTCCAGCGCCACCTCTTCCGGGTCGCGCCGTGGTGTGTCGGACGTGTCGTTGCCCGCTTCGGCGAGCATGCTCTCCTCGTCGTCGACATCGCTCGGTGGCGGCGGCCCAGGCGCGGCGGCAGGCTTCTTCTCCGGCTCGGCGGCGGGCGGCGGACCGGGCGGGCCTACCTCGCATCGGATCTTCCAGTCGACACCCAGTGCGTCCTTCAGCGCCTCGCGGATGACATCGGAGTTGCGCTGTTCGGTCAGCCGTTTGGCCAGCGGCGCGGACTCGTGGCTGAGCACCAGGGTGTCGCCCTCGACGGAGCGGACGATCGCGCCGGCCAGCATCACTTCGGTGGTGCGGCTGCGCTGACGGACCTTCTCGCGCACCGTCGTCCACATGCTGCGCACCGCAGCGGCGTTCGGTTCACCGGTGACGGCCGCGGGTGGCGGCGCCGCTACGACGGGGTCGGCGGGCTGGCGCACCGGCGGAGGCGACGCCGGCTCCGGTTTCGGAGCGGAAACCGGCTCGGGCGCCTTGGGCGGCGCGGGGGTCGGCTCCGGCATCGGCTTGGGCTCGACGACGACCGTCGGCTCGAGCGCCGGCTTCAGCTCAGGTGCGGGCTTGGGGTCGACGGGTTTGGGGTCGCCGGGTGCTTCGGCGGCGGATTCCGGTGCGGCCTGGCTCTTGCGGCTGTACTTCGGCGCGCCACCGGGCTGCTCCCCCGCCGGGATCGACATGTCCAGCCGGGTCTCGATGCGCTCGACGCGCTGCAACAGCGCCGACTCGGTATCGCTGGCCGACGGCAACAGCAGCCGCGCGCACACGACCTCGAGCAGCAGCCTGGGCGCCGTCGCACCGCGCATCTCGCCCAGCCCGGCGTGCACCACCTCCGCGTAGCGTGTCAGCGTGGCGGTGCCGACCCGGGTCGCCTGATCGCGCATCCGCTCCAGCACATCCTCGGGCCCGTCGACCACACCGCGGGCAACCGCGTCGGGAACCGCCTGCAGCACGATCAAATCGCGGAAACGTTCGAGCAGATCGGTGGCGAACCTGCGCGGGTCGTGGCCGGCGTCGATCACGCCCTCGACCGCCCCGAACAACGCGGCGGCATCACCGGCCGCGAGCGCATCGATCGCATCGTCGATCAGCGCCACATCAGTGGCACCCAGCAGCGCCAGGGCCCGTGGGTAACTGACCTGGTTACCGTCCGCACCCGCCAGCAGCTGGTCGAGCACCGAGAGCGTGTCACGGGGCGATCCGGCGCCGGCACGGATGACGAGCGGGTACACCGCGTCATCGACCGTCACCGTCTCCTGCGCGCAGATGCGCTCCAGCAGCGACCGCATGGTCCGCGGCGCCAACAACCGGAACGGGTAGTGATGGGTCCGCGAGCGGATGGTCGGCAGCACCTTCTCCGGCTCGGTCGTGGCGAACACGAAGATCAGATGTTCCGGCGGCTCCTCGACGATCTTCAGCAGCGCGTTGAAGCCCGCCGTGGTGACCATGTGCGCTTCGTCGATGATGAAGATGCGGTACCTCGACTGCGCCGGAGCGTAGAACGCGCGATCGCGTAGCTCTCGGGTGTCGTCCACACCGCCGTGGCTGGCGGCGTCCAGTTCGGTGACGTCGACGCTGCCGCCCCCGTTGGGCGCGAGCGCCACGCAGGACGCGCAGACCCCACACGGTGTGGCCGTCGGACCCTGCTCACAGTTCAACGACCGGGCCAGGATTCGCGCCGACGACGTCTTGCCGCACCCGCGCGGCCCGGAGAACAGATAGGCGTGGTTGATGCGGCCCGCTGTCAGCGCCGTGGACAGCGGTTCGGTGACGTGCTCCTGGCCGACCACGTCAGCGAAGGTTGCGGGTCTGTACTTGCGGTAGAGCGCCACGCTCAGCAGGCTACCGAGGCTGTCCGACGGATGAACACCTCAGCCCTTCAGCAACGCTTCGGTGGCCGAGAGCATCGCACAGGTCGCCAGGCCATCCATCGCCTCGCGCAACTCGGGCAGCGGCGGGAACGACGGCGCGATCCGAATGTTCTTGTCCTCCGGATCTTTTCGGTACGGAAAGGTGGCGCCGGCCTCGGTGACCGCGATACCTGCATCCTTGGCAAGCGCGATGGTGCGGCGCGCGGTGCCCGGCAGCACATCCAGGCTCACGAAGTAGCCGCCCTTCGGCTCGGTCCACGACGCGATCTTGGACTCGCCGAGCCGGTCGGCCAGGATCTCCAGCACGGTGGCGAACTTGGGCGCCAGCAGCTCCTGATGACGCCGCATCTGCAGCCGCACGCCGTCGGCGTCGCCGAAGAACCGCAGATGCCGCAGCTGGTTCACCTTGTCCGGCCCGATCGACTTCTTGCCCGCGTACTGCAGATACCACGCGATGTTGCCCAGCGAGCCCCCGAAGAAGCTCACCCCGGCACCGGCGAACGTGATCTTCGACGTCGACGCGAAGACCAGCGGCCGGTTCGGATTCCCCGCCGCCTCGGCCAGCCCCAGGACGTCGATGTTCTGCGCGAAATCGTGAGTCAACGTGTGCACCGCGTAGGCGTTGTCCCACATCAGCCGGAAATCGTTGGCAGCGGTGCGCATTTGAACCAGCCGCCGCACCTTCTCCCACGAAAAGGTCACGCCGGTCGGGTTCGAGTACACCGGAACACACCACATGCCCTTGATGGCCGGGTCGACAGCGACCAGCTCCTCGATCAGGTCGACGTCGGGGCCGTCCTCGTGCATGGGCACGGTGATCATCTCGATGCCCAGGGTCTCGGTGATCGCGAAGTGCCGGTCGTAGCCGGGCGCCGGGCAGAGGAATTTGACGTGCGGCTCGTCCTTCCAGGGCCGCGGCGAATCGACGCCGCCGTGCAGCATCGTGAACGTCACGACGTCGTGCATGAACTCGAGGCTCGCGTTGTTGCCGGCGATCAGGTTCGGCACCCCGATCCCGAGGATCTCGCCGAAGATGGCCCGCAGCTCCGGCAGCCCGTGCAGGCCGCCGTAGTTGCGCGTGTCGGTGCCGTCGCCGTCCTTGAAGTCGTCCTTACCGGGAAGGTCCAGCAGGCCGTTGGACAGGTCGAGCTGGGCGGCCGAAGGCTTACCCCTGGTCAGATCCAACTTGAGACCCTTGGCCTTGAGGTCGGCGTAATTGCGCGTTTGCAACTCGTGCTGCGCGCGAAGTTCCGCAGGGCCGAGCGACTGAAACGACACGAGGCGCCTTTCACTGGGAGCGGGTGAACCCCGGGAAAAGAGGGGGACCCCGCGCACCCGCCAGAGCCCATTGACCCTTGCTGCCTTCCGGCCCTGGGGGAGTTCACAGGATGGACGCCGCGCGGGGTCCAGCACGGAGTCTAATACCCGGCGCGCATGTGACTCGACGGGCACATCAGCGCGGTCGGCTACCATGACCGGCGGAGGATTCGCCTAGTGGCCTATGGCGCTCGCCTGGAACGCGGGTTGGGTTAATAGCCCTCAGGGGTTCAAATCCCCTATCCTCCGCGCTTTGGCCGGGGTGCGACCACATAGGAAACGACCTGGTCGCACCCCGGGCCAACCAACCTCAAGGAGGAGTATGCGGCGCTGGGTCGCGGTCTTGTGGCACGCCTCGTTCTCGTGTGTTGCCGCGGCCCTTTTCTTCGCCTTCGTCCTGCCACGCTGGTGGGAACTGATGGGCACGACGTCGCACACGCTCGGCACCGTGATGCGCATCGTCACCGGGGTGCTGATCGGCTTGGCCGCGCTGCCGGTGGTCTTCACGCTGCTGCGCACGCGACGGCCGGAGTTCCGCACGCCGCTGCTGGCCCTGCGGCTGCGGACGGCGTCGATCGTGCTGCACGTCCTGGCCGGTGTGCTGATCCTCGGTGCGGCGATCAGCGAGATCTGGCTCTCGCTGGACGACGCGGGTCAGTGGCTGTTCGGGATCTACGGTGCCGCCGCCGCGATCGCGCTGCTGGGAATTTTCTCGTTCTACCTGGCCGATGTCGCCGAGCTGCCACCACCGCCGCCGAAACCGCTGAAGCCCAAGACGCCGAAGCAGCGCCGCAGCCGCAAGAAGGACGCTGAGGACACGGAGCCCGCGGACGAGGCGACAGCAGACGAGACGCCTGAGACGTCCGAAGAGGACTCCGAAGACAAGCCTGCTGAGGTCACCGCTGAGGCCGAGGAGCCCGAGTCGACCGCAACAGCGCCCGAGTCGCCGGGAGACGAAGCTGACAAAGCCGACGAGAACGCGTCGGATACCGGGAAGGCAAATGGCAAATCCCCTGCTAACGGCACGTCCGAGAAGACGGAGCCGACGCGGCGTCGCCGTAGGCGCCTGCGTGGCGGCGTCGCGGTCGAAGATTAAAGATTTCGTTTTCGGGCAGAATGTGCTGATGCGCATAATCCGTACGCGTCGCTCCTGCGCGACCCTGTTGACCGCACTTGTCGCGGTCTTGGCGCTGGTGGCACCAGTGCACCCGGCTATGTCAGGGGCCGCCCCCGGGGATCCGGTCGCCGCGGCGCGCGTCGTCGAGCCGGCGGTGGCACGAATCGACACCGAGATCTACTACCAGAGCGCGATCGGAAACGGTGCGGGCATCGTGCTCGATCCGAACGGTCAGGTGCTGACCAATTTCCATGTGGTCGGCGGGGCCGACCGCATCACCGTCGGCGTCGCCGGCCGCGCGTTTCCCGCCGAACTCGTCGGCTACGACCGTCGTCGCGACATCGCGGTCCTCCAACTGCTGGGTGCCAATGGGTTGCCAGTCGCACCGATCGGCGACTCCGGTGTGCTGGTCGAAGGGGAGCCTGTCGTCGCCCTCGGCAACGCGCAGGGCAGCAACGCACCGCTGACCCAGGAAGTGGGCACCGTCACCGGATTCGGCCGCACGGTCAACGCTGAAGACGCACTCACCGGCAGCAAGGACGAATTGACCGGGCTGATCGAGTTCGCGGCGCCGGTGGTCGCCGGGGATTCCGGCGGCCCCGTCGTGAACGGAGCCGGCCAGGTCGTCGGCGTCACGACGGCGGCGTCGGTGAACTTCCGGATGGGCCCGGGCGGAAAGGGCTTCGCCATTCCCATCAACGACGCAATGGCCATCGCCAACCAGATCCGCGCGGGGGCGGCGTCCGACTCGGTGCACATCGGCCCGCCGGTGCTGCTCGGTGTCGGCGTGCGTACCGCTCCGACCGATAGACCCGGTGTGCTCGTCGCCGACGTTCTGCGCGGCGGCCCCGCCGACCAGGCCGGCTTGGTCGGGGGCGACATCCTCACGACACTGGACGGCACGCCGCTGGACTCGGCCACCACGTTGACGTACGTGCTGGACCGCCACTACCCCGGTGACGTCATCGATCTCACGTGGATCGACGGCAGCGGCCAGCAGCGTACCGGGAAGGTCGCGCTCACTCCGCTGTAAGGCGTTGCCTCACAACCGTTTCAGAATCCGCTCCAGACCGGCGATCACCACGCCGAGTTCGAAGTCGAACTGGGTTTGCGCGTCGTGTTCGGTGGCCGGTGCCGATTCGAGTACTCGACGCAGCGCCGGGTAGGTGTCCTGCGGTTCCCGCAGCAGCGCCGCTGTTGTTTCCGCACGGTGACGGTGGGCGCCGGACCCGGTCTGTGCGAGGACGGTCTGCGCGGCCGATTGCGCGATGTTCGACGCGGCGGTGAGACCGTGCCGCGCGCTGTCGGGGTCCAGTCCCGCCGACAGCAGCGCGTCGAGGACGCGGTCGGCCAGCGCCAGCGCCGCCGCCGTGCTGAGGCCGCCGAGCTGCGCGAAGTCGGTCACGGAATCCTGGATGCCCACCCGGATGAGTCCGTCACGAAAGGCCATGGCGTACGTCCGCAGCGTGGCCGGCCAGTCGTCGTCTGTGGGCAGCTCGACGGACGCGAGTTCCCGCTCGAACTGGTCGAGCACCATCAGGGTCAGCAGGCCCGCACGGTCGCCGACGTAGTAGTGCAGCGCCTTGCGGCTCACTCCGAGCGCATTGGCGACCGCCTGCATGGTCAGGTCGCCGGCCGCGACGCTTCGGGCCGCAGCGACGATCTGATCCCGGCTGATCCGCGGTGGACGTCCCCTGGTTCGCCCGCTCATGGCGGTCACCCTAGATTATTTTTCGCCGGTCGGTAAAAAAGCCTTTTCCGCCGCGCCGGTCGGCCCTATGCTGAGCGGGTGCCAAACACCCCATACCGGGTCGTCCAGTGGACGACGGGAAATGTCGGAAAGAGCTCGGTCGAGGCGATCGCAAAGAACCCGAACTACGAACTCGTCGGACTTTACGCGTGGTCGAAGGACAAGGCGGGGCGCGACGCCGGCGAACTGGCCGGCATCGAACCGTTGGGGGTCAAGGCCACCAATGACGTGGACGAGCTGCTGGCGCTGAAGCCCGACGTCGTGGTGTACAACCCGATGTGGATCGACGTCGACGAACTCGTCCGCATCCTCGAGGCCGGGGTGAATGTCGTCGCCTCCGCGTCCTTCATCACCGGCCACAACCTCGGCGACGGCCGCGCCAGACTCGAAGATGCATGCCAGCGAGGCGGATCCACGCTGTTCGGGTCGGGCGTCAGCCCCGGGTTCGCCGAGTTGCTGGCCATAGTGGCCACCACAGCCTGCGACCGGGTGGACAAGATCACCATCGCCGAGTCCGCCGACACCACCCTCTACGACTCGCCTGACACCGAGCGGCCCGTCGGCTTCGACAAAAAGATCGACGATCCCGATCTACTGCCGATGGCCGAGAAGGGCACGGCGGTGTTCGCCGAAGCCGCGCAGTTGGTCGCCGATGCCGTCGGCATCGAGTTGGACGAGATCAAATGTGTATCCGAATACGCCCAGACGACAGAGGATCTCCCGATGGCCTCGTGGACCATCAAAGCCGGGCACGTCGCCGGGGTCTACGCCAGCTGGCAGGGAATTGCCAACGGCAAGACCGTGATCGACATCAACGTTCGGTGGAAAAAGGGGCAGACGCTGGATCCGGACTGGCAGCTCGACGGCGATGGATGGAAGATCACCATCGACGGGCGGCCGACGGTCAATATGCAGGTCGGTTTCCTTCCACCGCCCGACATGATCGAGAACGCGAAGACTCTTGAGGACTTCTTCGTGCTCGGACACATCATGACGGCGATGCCGCCGATCCACGCCATCGGCGCAGTCGTCGCGGCAGCACCGGGCATCGCCACCTACAACGATCTGCCGCTGCCGCAGGCACGCGGCGTCGTTCCGACGACCTAGCGGCGGCCCGCGACTTTCTTTTGCGGAGGCGACTCCCTATAGCGCGCACCGTATTTGGGCACGACCATGGGACGGTTGTGCCGGGCGGCGGTGATGGCGTTGCGCAAGGGCCGGGCCAGTCCAGCGAACGCTCCCATATCGAAGAGCATCGGGGTAAGCAGCCGATCGTGGACGAACGCGAACGCGCTACCGGACCCCGGATCGGCCCAGCCGAGCGTCCCACCGAGACCGAAGTGGCCGAAACCCTTGAGCAGACCGGGGACCGGCGATTCGTGATAGCCGAGATGGAACGGCATCGGCACGCCGACGTTCAGATCCGGCCACGGCTTCGGGTTTCCGATGAGTCCCTGCGTCAGCTCGGGTGACAGGAGTTCGACGCCGTCGATGCTGCCGCCGTTGGCGACCGCGGCATACATCCTGGCTAGGCCACGTGCCGTCACCACACCGTTGGCCGCAGGAACCTCGCAATCCAGGAACGGGATATCGCCCTGCACAAGGGATTTGATGCCGGGGAAATACATCGCGCCCAGCGCGCCCGACAGCGGTAGTCCGGCCACCTTCGGCGCGACGAAATCGAGCAGCGGATTAGCGCGGCTGCCCTGCGGCGCCAGGATCTGCGCCACCTTGGTGGGCGAGCCCGCCGGCGGGCGACCGAGATGCAAACCGTCGGTGTTGAGTGGTTGCGCGACTTCCACACGGATGAGCTCACGCATGCCCTTACCCGTCACCGCCCTGGCCAGACCCGAGAGAATCCAGCCGTACGTGAGCGCGTGGTAGGCGGGCCAGCCCCGCTGTCGATCGGACGGAGCGGCGGCGAGCCGCTCCTCCATCAGCAGGTGATCGAGCACTTCGTCCTTGGTCACGCCCTTGAGGTGTGCCAGCCCGGCGCGGTGGCGTAGAACGTCGCGCACGGTGATGTCTTCTTTTCCGCTAGCGCCGAATTCGGGCCAGTAATTCGCAACGGGCTCGTCGTAGGACAGCAGCCCACGATCGACGAGACGGTGGATGACCATCGCCGCGACCCCTTTGGTCGCGGAGAACACCATCGCCCCCGTATCGGCCGTCCAGGCCACTTGACCTAGTCTGTCCGCCCAACCTGTCCACACGTCGACAACCGGCTTGCCGTCGATGTAGACCGCCAGCGCACCGCCGCCGAAGCGGCGACCCGGGAACAGTCCGGCGAAGATCCGCATGACGTTTGCGAAGCGCGGATCTGCGGCGCCCTGGACGCTGCTTGGCAAACCCTCCCCGGCCCGCAGCGTTGACGCCTTAGTCATAGCGCTAACAATGCGTCCGTCGCCGTCGCCGTGGGCGCAGAACCGCAATATTCAGCCGGCCACGCTCATGACGTGTGCCTTCAGCTGCGCGCCCGGTGGCCCCTCGAGGATCACGTCCTTGCGGATCTGTGCCTGGTCCTTGTGCACGGTGAACTCACCCTTCTGCGGCGCGTTCCCTCCGAGAACTTCGTAGAACACCGTGAACGGGGTCTCCGGCAACGGATGCAGGCCAATGTATTTCGGCTCGATCGTGTACTTGTAACTACACGCGGCGTCGGGCACACAGGTCTGATCGGTGACGATCACCCTCAGGGCGAACTCGACGGGAGTCGGCACCTTCGGCTGCGGTGGTGCAAGCGTCGTGCGCGGTGCCACCGCCCGCTCCGACGGCTTGGGCGCGGACATACTGCCGACGATCAAAACGACCGCGAGGCCGACGCCGCTCGCGACGATCGCGAACAACGCCAGCCCCGCGGACCACTTCCGCACTGTCGATGAAACCTGCATGCGCCTACTCAACCTGGCGCGTGTGCGCGCGGCATCTCGGCCGCGCGCCGGCACCGCGTCAGAGCCCCGCCCGTCGTCGCTTGCCGAAGACCGTCATGACAATTGCGCCGATCGCGACGACCGCAACCAGGGCAGCCCCTGCGATGAGCAGGAAGTCGGTGCCGCCCAACCCGGTGGGCTTCTCGTCGCTCACCAGTTTCAGGTCGTAGTTTCCGGGCAGCGGTCCTTCCCCAGGGGCTTCCATACCGGGGAAGCTCTGCGTCTCGTTGACCACGAACTGCGGCACGCCCGCCTCGTTGTTCTTCCACTCACCCCACGCAGGCGTCACGCCATCGAGAAGAACCTTGTGGAGGTTGTTGTTGGTCGGATCGGGACCCACGTCGACGACCCGCTTGACCACCATCGGTGCATAGGTCGCGTTGGTGTACTGGACCTGAACCGGGACGTCGGTGAGGGTCCGCACCGGCGGCGGCGGCGGCGGTGGCGGCTGTCCCGGTCCGGGGACATATCCGCCGCCGAAGAAGTTGCCGACGGCGAGTTCGATGGGGACTCCTAATGCGTTCAGGCGGATTGCCGTGAAGTTGTACGAACCCGCTTCACGCACCTCGGTGACGATCCGTCCGAACGGTTCGATGATCACGATCCGCGGCTGGCCGCCGACTTCGTAAACCACCTTCAGGGGCTCGGAATTGGGATTGAAGATCGTCGGCCGGAAGTACTTGTCGTACTGCACCCAGTCGGGCTGCCATTGCGCGACCTTGGCCTCGACCTTGATAGTCGCCTCCGGACTAAGTGGGCCACTAGTCGTCACTTCGCCGGTCAGCACGAGGTTGCGCAACTCGTCGACCTCGGCCGTCGGAGCGGGCGCAGGATCGACGTCGACCGGCTTTGCGTTCTTGGCGGCCTCGATGTCCTCCGGGGACGCTTGCGTCTGCACTGGCTCGGCAGGCGTGTTGGCTTCCGCCGCCTCGCCATTCGACACGACCGTTCCACCTGCGGGATTGGTCTCCGGGTCGGTTCCCTCAGTGCCACCGGTTCCCTCAGTGCCACCGGTTCCTTCGGTTCCTTCAGTTCCACCGGTTCCCTCAGTGCCACCGGTGCCTCCGGTGCTACCCGTTCCACCGGTTCCTTCGGTGCCACCAGTTCCCTCGGTGCCACCGGTTCCTTCGGTTCCCTCGGGGCCACCGGTTCCTTCGGTTCCCTCGGTGCCACCGGTTCCCTCAGTTCCACCGGTTCCCTCAGTGCCACCGGTGCCTCCGGTGCTACCCGTTCCACCGGTTCCTTCGGTGCCACCAGTTCCCTCAGTTCCACCGGTTCCCTCAGTGCCACCAGTTCCCTCAGTGCCACCGGTGCCTCCGGTGCTACCCGTTCCACCGGTTCCCTCGGTGCCACCAGTTCCCTCAGTTCCACCAGTGCCCTCAGTGCTACCGGTGCTACCGGTTCCCTCTGTGGAGCCGGGCGGCGGTGTCTTAGTGTCGGGCGTGGACCCTTCGGTCCCGGAGTCCGGGGTGTTCACCGGAGGTGCCTCCTCCGTGACCACCGGCGGCGCCTCCTCTGTCACGACCGGAGCCGGGTCTTCCGCGGGCGCCTCAACAACCGGCGGGGCTTCGACGACGGGCGGGGCCTCAACAACCGGCGGGGCTTCGACAACCGGCGGGGCCTCAACAACCGGCGGGGCCTCAACGACCGGCGGGGCCTCAACAACCGGCGGGGCGTAGAACGGGGTTTCTTCGTACACCGGGGTATCCACCACGGTGGTCTCGTCCGTCGGCTGCGCGAGCGCGGGGACCGCACCCAGGCTCAAAGCCGCCGACGAGACGGTAACGACAGACGCCAGGGTGACAGCCAGGCCGCGGACGGCTCTGGGTTTGGCCGCGAAGTTCTTGATGCTCATGACGATGTGCTCCTGCTCGGGTGGCTTGCTGAATGGCATGAGCCTCGGTCGTTGTTCTTGGATCTTTCTTGGACACCTGTGAGTCCAGTCGGATCTTGCATAGTCGTTCCTCAATCAGATGGCCGGCGGAGCGTGCCGGACAGCGGTATCGGCAACAAAGGCGGGCAGTGCGACGACCATCGAAAGCCCTGCGCTGGACCGGCGAATCCTCATCATCGAGCACCCCCTTCAAGCTGGCGTTTCCCCCGAAAGCGTCAGATCGGAGAATTCTCGCAGTCGGCGGCCCGCAACGCCACACATTCAGCGAAAACAGCAAATTTTGAAGGCGGATGGCATCCTTACCCGGGACACAAGCCCACACATGTGGTTGGTTTGCGTTCTCAAGGGATAGTTCACCTACGTACCAGGCCCGCGCAGCGGCGGAGGATAGACACGTGCGGAACCGATCACGTCCAGCGGGTTGCGGTATACCCGCTGCCGCTTCAATCTCTAATACGGGACCGGGCGACTGCCCGATCGTGAAGAGTGTGAACGTGCTGGTTTTCCGCAGTTTCCAGGAGGCGTAGTGGAGGGCACGCCCTTCGGCAGGTACCGGCTCGTTGAGTTGATCGGCCGCGGCGGCATGGGTGAGGTGTGGAAGGCGTTTGACACCGCGACCCGCCGCGTCGTGGCCGTGAAGGTGCTGCCGGCGCAGCTGGCCGCCGACCCCGTCTTCGAGGAGCGGTTCCGGCACGAGGCCTTCGCCGCGGCGGGTCTGAACAACCCGCACGTCGTTCCCATTCACAACTTCGGTGAGATCGAGGGCCGGCTCTATGTGGACATGCGGCTGATCGAGGGCCAGGACCTCGAGCACGTCCTCGCCGCTGGACCGATGGAGCCCGTGCGGGCGGTGAAGATCATCGAGCAGATCGCGTCGGCGCTCAACGCCGCCCACAAAATCGGGCTCGTGCACCGTGACGTGAAGCCGTCCAACATCCTCGTCGGCGAGGACGACTTCTCCTATCTGATCGATTTCGGCATCGCGCGCGCCGCCGGAGAGACAAAGCTGACGGCCACCGGCAACGTGGTCGGCACGTGGCCGTACATGGCACCCGAACGGTTCACCACCGGGCAAAGCGATACGCGTTCCGACATCTACGCATTGACCTGTGTGCTTTACGAATGTCTGACGTCCAGCCGGCCGTTCCCTGGTGAGAGCGTGGAGCAGCAGATCGCCGGCCACCTCACATCCCCACCACCGCGTCCGTCGATCAAGCGGAAGGACGTGTCACCCGAACTGGACGCGGTGATCGCCGCCGGGATGGCCAAGGACCCCGAGGACCGCTACCCCACGACGACGGAGATGGCCCGCGCGGCACAGGCGGCGATCGCCAACGGCGGCCGAACCCAGCGGACGAAGCCCGGTTCGCGTCAGACGACACCCGGGACAGCGCCACTGGCTCCGACCAAGGGGTTCCAAGACGAAGACACCGAGAAGCACTGGCACAAGGAGAAGCCCCCGCGGACCGAACAGGTGGAACCGGCCGCCGATGCGACACAGGCCCGACCGGCGGCCGATCCGACGCCGGCCGCGGATGCGACCCAGGCACGCCCGGCCGAGCAGGGCGAGAAGGCCTGGGCGCCGACGACAGCGCAACCGGCCCAACCCGGATGGGCGCCGACCCAGGCCGGGACGCCCGACCATGTCGTCCAGGCGTGGGCACCCACCCACCTTGGCGCACCGGCGCCGCAGGACGAAAGTGCGGCCGCTCCCACCCAGGCTCAACCGGTGCAGGCTCCCCCGGCGCAGTCCGATGCCGGCCGGCGGCGGGCCGACGACGATGCGCCGTGGCCCTGGTACAAGCGCACGGCGATCGTCGTTCCCATTGCCCTCGTGATGATCTTCGCGGCCGTCGGCACGATCCTCGTCGTGCTCGGCGGTGACGAGGAATCCGCGCCCGGCAGCAGCGCACCACCACCGGGCGCGGGACCCAACGGTACGTTCGGCGCCACGTTCGGCGCGCCAACCCAGCCCAATGGTCAACCGTTTCAGAATGCTTCGGGCGGCAATGAGACGTGGGTGATCAAGTCGGCGTGCGAAGACGGCAGTGAGACGTGCGTGGCGAGCGCGACCAAGGTGGATGGATCTGTCACGGCCGCAACGGCATTGGTGCTCGACGAGGTGGACGGTCGCTGGGAGGCGGTGAACACGAAAGAGGGCAAGTGCGGCAGTGCCGCGTCGACGGAGGTCTGGGAGACGATGTCGCTGCAGTCACAGCCCGATGGGTCGCTCGAGGGCGAGTTCATCGTCCGGTCGACGGACCCCAACTGCGCCAGCAACCGACCGGTGACGTTCACGCGCACGGGAGATCCGCAGAGCGGTGTTTCGGTCGTCGATCCCGCAACCCTGCCCGCCCGGGTGGCCTCGCCCGCAGAGGCGCTGTACGGGCGCTATCAGGAGATCGACACCTACAAGGACGGCAACCGCAGCGCCGACGTGAGTTTCGACATCACGACGTACTGCCTTCGGACCGGCGACCGCTGCCTGAGCTACTGGGCCAACCCGGACAGCGCCAAGATCCTCACCTTCGCCAAGAATCAGTTCGTCTTGGCAAACAGGGTCTCGGATTCAACGTGTGAGAAGGGTGGTGCCGCCCGCCGCGAGATCACCCTGCAGTACCCCCTGCCAACGCCCGCGCAGGATCCGATCACCCTGCTTACCGGAAATGGTCATTACACGGTCACCGGCGCGTGCCCCTTCGACAGCGACTTCGACTCCCGGGTCGAGCGCACCGGGGATTAGACGAGTCCGGCGACGAAGCTCGCTGCCTGGTCGGTCATTCCGGGGACGTACTGGTGGTGCGGGGCCCGGTTGCTCAGGTCGCCGGTGTCGCAGATCGGATCCTGGGGGTTGCACAGGTCGATGGTCCTGGCGCCGAACGCGGGACTGAGGACGTTCAGCGGGCCCATCACCCTGCCCAGCGGGTTGCCGAATACCGCGACAGCGGCGACGCGGTTCGCCACGTCGGGCGGCATCGGCCTCGCGAGAGCGTTGAGGTCCAGACCGGGTATGGCATTCAGTCCAGGAATTGCACCCATGCCGGACATGGCCGAAACGTTCGGTGCGACGCCCAACATGAGGTCGACGACGGCCGCGCCCTGTGAGAAACCGCCGAGGACCAACTTCGTGTTCGGGCAGGTATTGGCCATGAACTGGGCGTGGTTGTTCGCGTCGGTGGCCCCGTCAGCGGCGCGCAGGAAGTTGAACGTGGCGGCGTAGTTCACGGCGTACACGCCGACGGTTCTGGGCGCGACCTTGGCACGTAGTGCGTCGACGAATCCCTGGCCGACAAGCCCGATCCCCGGCGGATCGTTGGTGCCGCGGGCGAAGATAACCTCGATATCGGGACACCCCTGGGCCGCTGCAGCCGGAATTCCGTTGGGCGCGAACGACATAGCGACGACGGCTAACACGGCGGCTAGTAGCCGGACAGAGACTTTGCGCGGTTGTGCCGCGTCGTTTGCCATCTGCCGATGGTAGACAGGCAATTCAGAGCGCGCGGATAAATCGGCCTAGACGACCGCTGCCACGTCACGGGGAACCGGATCAGTCACCCTTCACCGGGTTGCCGTTCTCGTCCCAGTTCGCCGCCACCTTCTTGCTGGGCTGCACCCTGGGCGGCTCGCCCGGCATCTTCGGGTAGCTCGGCGGGTACGGCATGTCGCCGAGCCCCCGCTCCTCCTCGTCGGCCTTGACCATCTCGAGCAGCGGCTCGAGCGACTGTGCCTTCGAATCGATGTCCGCCCACGGATCGGGCCGTCCCGCAACGAAATCGGGGACCGTCGAGATGGTGTAATCGTCGGGGTCGGCGTCGCGCAGTTCGTCCCACGTCAGCGGCGTCGACACCGTCGCGATCGGAGTCTTGCGCGCCGAGTACGCCGACGCGAAGGTGCGGTCGCGGGCGTTCTGGTTGTAGTCGATGAAGATCCGCTTCCCGCGTTCTTCTTTCCACCACGACGTCGTCACCGCCTTCGGTGCCCGCCGCTCCACCTCCCTGGCCAACGCGATCCCCGCGCGTCGCACCGCGATGAAATCCCAGTCCGGTTTGATCCGCAGGAAGATGTGCACGCCGCGGCCGCCCGAGGTCTTCGGGTAGCCCACCAGCCCGAGTTCGTCGAGCAGCGGCTTCAACACGTCCACCGCGACCTCACGGGCCTCCTTGAACGCGGTGCCCGGCTGCGGATCGAGGTCGACGCGCAACTCGTCCGGATGTTCGGTGTCGGGGCAGCGCACCTGCCACGGATGTAACGTGACGGTGCCCATCTGTGCGGCCCATGCAATCGCCGACGGGTGAGTCACCTTGAGCGCGTCGGCCGTTCGCCCCGACGGGAAGGTCACGGTGCACGTTTCCAGATAATCGGGGTGCTTCTGCGGCACCCGCTTCTGATAGATCTCCTCGCCGTCGATGCCGTCGGGAAAGCGCTGCAGATGCGTGGCCCGGTCTCGCAGCGCCGCGAGCATCGGGCCCGAGGCGACGGCCAGGTAGTAGTCGAAGAGCTTGCCCTTGGTGCCGTTCTTTCCCAACTTCGGGAAGTACGGCTTGTCCCGGTTGGTCAACCGGACCTTGACGCCGTCGACGTCGATTTCTTCTGCAGGCGTTGCCATTACGTCGACTCCAACACGTCGTAGAGATCATAGTTCAGCGGCACGTCGAGCTGGTCGAAGGTGCAGCTCGCCGGCTCGCGGTCGGGCCGCCACCGGACGAACTTGACGGCATGTCGAAACCTCCTGCCGTGCACAGTGTTTCCCTCCATCTGGTCATAGGCGACCTCGCAGACCTTCTCCGGCCGCACCGGGATCCAGCGCTTGTCCGCCGCGGAATTCCAGCGGCTGGGGTCACCTTCACGCACTTCGTCGCCCTCGCGTAGCGGCTCGAGGTCGGCGAGCAACTTGATCCGGTCTTTGACACTGAACGACGCTGCGCCACCGACCATCTGGAGCTCACCGTCGTCACGGTAGAGACCGAGCAGGATCGAACCCAGACCTTCGCCGCTCTTGTGGACCCGGTATCCGATGGCCACGCAGTCGGCGTCGCGGGCGTGCTTGACCTTCACCATCTCCCGTTTCCCGGGCAGATACGGGCCGTCGAGCCGTTTGGCGATGATTCCGTCGAGACCCGCACCTTCGAAGGTCTCGAGCCACTGCGCGCCCTGCTCCGGATCCTCGGTGGTTCGCGTGACGTGACACCACCGCTTTTCCTTCACCGCCTCGGCCAGCGCCTTGCGGCGCACCCGGAAGGGCTCCTTGAGCAGCGATGCGTCACCGGTGGCAAGTGCGTCGAAGCCGATGAAGTGCGCGGGTGTCTGTTCGGACAGCATTTTGATGCGGCTGGCGGCCGGATGGATGCGTTGCGACAGCGATTCCCAGTCCAGCCGCATTCGGCCGTCGATCTCCCGGGGGACGACGACCTCGCCGTCGAGCACACAGCGCGGCGCCAATTCGTCGCGAAGTGCCGCCACCATTTCCGGGAAGTACCGCCCCAGGTCCTTGCCGCTGCGCGACAGCAGAACGACCTCATCGCCGTCGCGGAACACCAGCGCCCGAAAGCCGTCCCACTTCGGCTCGTAGGACCACACCCCGGCATCGGTCGGCACCTTGGCCTGTGCTTTCGCGAGCATCGGTTCCAGCGGTGGCTGCACGGGGAGGTCCACAACGTCCATACTCACGTAGACCGCCGACACACGGCAATGTCATCGCCCGCGCGCTACGACATCGCCGTAGTTGTCGTGCAGGCGCCACCATTCATAGGGCGCGCCTTGCGGTCGGCCTTCGGGGACGTCCTGCCACTCCTCCTGCCTGCCCAACGGAGTCATATCCAGGAACGACCACGCCGGGCCGACCTCCTCGATACCGCGCCCGTTGAGGAAATATGTCTGGTAGACGCGATCGCCGTCGCGAATGAAGACGATGACACCGAACATCTCTTCGACGCCGAAATCCTGGGAGAAGTCGTCACCGACCAGGGTGAGGAAGGACAGGTGCTCCCACCCCATCCGCTTTTTGAACTTCGCGACATTCTCCTGCGGGGCGGCCGTGACGAACACCAGAGTCGTGTCGCGAGCCGCCAGGTGCGCCGGATGGGTCACCGTGTCTGCGAAAAACGCGCAGCCAGAGCAGGATCCATCCGGCCAGTTCTCGACATCAGGCGCATAGAAGAAGCGATAGACAATCAGCTGGCGCCGTCCGCCGAATAGGTCGAGCAGGTTTACCTCACCGTCGGGGCCGACAAAGCGGTAGTCGCTGCGCACCGGGGTCATCGGCAATCGACGACGCTTGGCCGCGAGGCCATCGCGCGCCTTCATCAACGCCTTCTCTTCGGTCAACAGGTCGTCGCGGGCCGCCTGCCATTCGTCACGCGAGACGACCTCAGGCAGCGCGATCTGCTCCTGCTGCATCGACGGTGACGGGATACCGGGACCTTCCTGCTTCGCGTTGTCGGTCATACATGGGCAGACCTCCCAGCCGCGTCATAGTCATCGGGTGCAGGATCGACGTGTGTCGATATCCCCGCTCCACGATCCCGACTGGCGCGCCTTTGCCAGCGACAACTACGCAGGCGCGCATCCCGAGGTTCTCGCCGCGATCGCCGCGGCCAACGGCGGTCACCAGGTCGCCTACGGCGAAGACAAATACACCGCCAGACTGGCCGAGGTGATCCGCACCCACTTCGGTGAGCGTGCCGAGACGTTCCCGGTCTTCAACGGCACCGGCGCCAACGTCGTCGCCCTCACCAGCATGTTGCCGCGCTGGGGCGCGGTCGTGACAGCGACAACTGCGCACATCCACACCGACGAGGCCGGCGCCCCCGAGCGGATGACCGGGCTCAAACTGCTCACCGTCCCCACACCGGACGGCAAGCTCACACCCGAGCTGGTCGCGCGCGAGGCGTGGGGCTGGGGCGACGAACACCGCGCGCAGCCGTTGGCCGTCAGCATCACGCAGACCACCGAACTGGGCACCCTCTACACGCCGGACGAGGTGCGGGCGATCGCCGACTACGCACACCAGCACGGCATGGCGGTCCATATGGACGGCGCCCGACTGTGGAATGCCGCCGCGGCACTCGGCGTGCCGTTTCGGGAGTTCACGAGCGACGCGGGCGTGGACATCCTGAGCCTGGGCGGCACCAAGAACGGACTCCTCGGCGCGGAGGCGATCATCGTGCTCGACCCGGACCGCGCCACCGGGCTGATCTACCTGCGCAAGCTCACCATGCAACTGTCGAGCAAGATGCGGTTCGCGTCCGCGCAGCTGCTTGCTCTCTTCGATGACGATTTGGGCGTGCGCAGCGCGGCCCACGCCAACGCGATGGCACAGCGGTTGCGCACCGCGCTCGAGGCCGACGGCACATTGGACGAGCTGGCTTTCACACAGGACACCCAGGCGAACGCCGTCTTTGCGACCGTGCCCAACGACGTCGCCGACCGGATCCGCGAGCAGGCGCGCTTTTACGACTGGGACCGCGCGCGGGGCGAGGTCCGCTGGATGACCTCGTGGGACACCACATCCGAGGACGTCGACCGCTTCGTCTCGATCGTCGCCGAAGAGTTCGCACGCCGGAAAACAAGCCGATGACGGGCACCCCCTTCGCCGACGCCGTGGCCGCGGTCCGTCGTGGCGACAAGACCTCCGACGTCGCTGCCGCCGAACTGTTGGCCATGCTGACGGACAAGGAGTTGCTGTGGCTGCTCGACGGCGATAAGGCGCTGCTCGAGTCCGTTGTCGACGGTGCGCGGACGCGGACGAACTTCCTCGCGGTGACGGCGGGCCGCATCGACCGCGTCGGAATCCCCGGGCTCCGTTTCACCGACGGCCCGCGCGGTGTCGGCATCGCCCCGTCCACCAGCTTTCCGGTCGCCATCGCGCGCGCGGCCACCTGGGACATCGACGTCGAACGACGCGTCGGCGCTGCGATCGGTGCCGAGGCGCGTGTTCTCGGCGCCAACTTCTGGGGTGGTCTCTGCATCAACGTCGCGCCCTTTCCCGGCTGGGGTCGCGCCCAGGAGTCCTACGGTGAAGATCCGTTCCTGCTCGGCGAAATGGGTTCGGCGGCAATCGAAGGCGCCCGGCCATGGGTGATCACCAGCGTGAAGCATTTCGCCCTCAACTCCATGGAGGAAGCGCGGTTTCAGGTCGACGTCCGTGTGCCCGAGGACATCCTCCACGAGCGATACCTGCCGCACTTTCGGCGCACCGTCGAGGCCGGTGTCGACTCCGTGATGTCTGCCTACAACTCGGTCAATGGACAGTGGGCCGGCGAGAATCGACACCTGCTGACCGAAATCCTGCGCGATCAATGGGGTTTCACCGGTTTCGTGCACACCGACTGGGTCTGGGGTCTGCGCCATCCGGTCGAATCGGTCGCTGCCGGCCAAGATGTCGAAATGCCGTTCCGGCAGCAGCGCGCCCATGCGCTGCCGGCGGCGCTGCGTTCCGGCGAGTTGAAGCGCGACGACGTGCTGCGGGCCTGCGGCCGAATCCTGCGCACCCAGATCGAGTTCGCCGCGCGAGCCCGCCCGACTCCCCCGCGCTCCGCGGTGACCGGCGCCGAACATCGCGCGCTGGCCCGTGAGGTGGCCCACCGCGCGACGGTCCTGCTGCGCAACGAAAGTGTTGATGGCACACCGCTCTTACCACTCGACGAACAGCATCTTCGACGCGTCGCCGTGCTGGGCCGGCTCGCCGATCGACCCAACCTGGGTGACACCGGATCGTCGAATGTCAGGCCGCGCAACACCGTTTCGGTACTGCAGGGACTGCGCGAACGGCTCGGCAGTCACCGCGTCGTCACGACAGGTCCGGGCGATGCGGATGTCGCGGTGGTCGTCGTCGGCCTGACGCCGAAGGACGAAGGCGAGGCGTTGATCGCTCTCGGGCCCGACACGATGCAGTTGTTCGGCGGGATCATGAGTCGGCCACGGGTCGCCAAAATCGTCAGCGCGGTCTTCAACTTCTCGCAACGTTGGTGGACCTTCGGTGGCGATCGGTCCGATCTGCGTCTGCACGACGAGGACGTAGCGCTGATCCGCGCCGTCGCCACCGCCAATCCGCGGACGGTGGTGATCGTCATCGGGGGAGGCACCGTCGTCGTCGACCCGTGGGACCGCGACGTCGCCGCCCTCCTCATGGCGTGGTACCCCGGCATGGAGGGCGGTCGCGCGCTTGCCGACGTCCTCCTCGGAGATGCCGAGCCCACAGGGCGGATGCCTGTCACCATCCCAAGACAGCAATCACAACTGCCGCAAGTGGATTGGCGGGCGTGCGCGGTGACCTACGACCGTTGGTGGGGTCAGCGCAAGCTCGACCACGACGGCGTGCAGGCGGCGTACCCGCTGGGCTTCGGCCTGGGCTACACCGCGTTCACCACAACGGGCCTGACGCTCGAGCCCGTCCATGACGAGGGCTTCGAAGCGAGGGTGACGGTGACCAACACCGGTGATCGCGACGGTCGTCATGTGGTCCAGGTGTATGCGGTGCGCCCGGTCGACGGGCGGCCGGTGCGCCATCTCGTCGGCTTCAGCTCGGTCGCGGTGTCGGGCGGTGCGAGTACGTCCGTCACAGTCCATTGCTCGACGCGGCCCCTGCAGCGCTGGACGGCCGACGGCTTCGTGCTCGACGACGGCGACATCACTGTCGAAGCCGGCTCCTACTGCGGCGATCCGGACGCTGGCCGGATGTCGCTGGCGCACTAAACCCAGTTGCCGCGCGCACCCTCATCGCTGTGACAATGGAGTGATGCGACTGCCCGTGATGCCGCCGGTGTCACCGATGCTGGCCAAGGCGGTCAAAGCGATTCCGCCGGACGCCTCCTACGAGCCGAAGTGGGACGGGTTCCGGTCGATCTGCTTTCGCGACGACTTCGACGTCGAGCTCGGCAGCCGCAACGAGCGCCCGCTGACCAGGTATTTCCCTGAGCTCGTCGCCGCCGTCCGCGCGGAGCTCCCGATGCGCTGCGTCGTCGACGGTGAAATTGTCATCGCCACCGATGACGGCCTGGATTTCGAGGCGCTGCAGCAGCGCATCCACCCGGCCGAGTCGCGTGTACTGATGCTGGCCAAGAAGACTCCCGCGTCGTTCATCGCATTCGACCTGCTGGCTCTCGACGACGTGGACTACACGTCGAGTCCGTTCAGCGAGCGCCGCGCCGCACTGGTCGACGCCTTGGCGGGCGCGGGCCCGTCCATCCACGTCACGCCCGCAACCACCGACCTGCCGACTGCGCGCCGCTGATTCACCGATTTCGAGGGTGCGGGTCTCGACGGCCTGATCGCCAAACCGCTGACCGTCACCTATCAGCCCGACAAACGCGTCATGTTCAAGATCAAGCCCGACCGCACCGCCGACTGCGTCGTCGCCGGCTACCGGGTGCACAAGTCGAGTGACGAAGCGATCGGCTCGCTGCTGCTCGGCCTGTACAAGGACGACGACACGCTGGCCTCGGTGGGCGTGATCGGTGCATTCCCGATGGCCAGGCGACGCGAACTGTTCACCGAATTGCAGTCGCTGGTCACAACATTCGACGAGCATCCGTGGAATTGGGCCGCCCACATGTCCGGGGAACGCACCCCGCGCCGCAACGAGGGATCGCGGTGGAACGCGGGCAAGGACCTTTCGTTCGTACCGCTGCGACCCGAGCGGGTCGTCGAGGTGCGCTACGACCACATGGAGGGCGAGCGGTTCCGACACACCGCGCAGTTCAACCGCTGGCGGCCCGACCGCGACCCGCGATCGTGCACCTACGAACAACTCGAACAGCCGGTCACCTTCAGCCTCGGCGATATCGTCCCCGGGCTGGGAGTGGGCCCCGGCGTCTAGGCGTGTCCGCAGCCGGGCGGATAGTTTCCTCATGACTCCGCACGCGGTCATCTCCGGCGCCGGCATCGCCGGACCCCCGCTGCCTGTGGCCGAGAAACGGTGACCCAGAAGCCCGATTCGTGTGATGCTCGCACGGTGATGATCCGCATGACGGCGGCGGCGACCGCCATGGTCGCGGCGGCGGTCGGGATGGCCAGCCCCGCGTCGGCCGACGATCGGCTCGACGGTGAGTACACCTTCATCAACGGTCCGACGTCGAACACGTGGAGCATCACCACGCAATGCAATGCCGAGGTGACCTGCGGCGGGACGATCTCGACGTCCACCGGACTGCTCGAGCAGATCACCCGGGTGGCCGGCGGTCCGTGGACGATCGAGCGCACTGACGTCCCGAACGGCCGGATCTGCCCCAACGGCAGCACCGGTCCGGCGGATCTGATGTATTCGTTCGATCCTGCGACCCTTGTGGGCGCCATCAGCTTCCGCTCCGAGCCCGGTGTGTGCGGCGACCCGGACTGGACCAGCGGCCAGAACCCGATCAGCCTTGTGAAGGTGTAGTCGACAGGTCGTCCGACCGGCCCGCGTCGATCCGCGACCATTGTGACGTCGGCCGTTCGCCTGTGCGGAACTGTGCCCCTGCCGAGGGGTCGTAAGGCTGCGGCCAACCTTTCGGCGAGTCCTCCCACTGCTCTTGGCGTCCGAACACCGTGAGATCCATCAGGTGGTAACTGTTGGCGCCGGCCTCAGTGCCGCGGCCGGTGTTCCAGTACGTCTCGAAGACCCGGTCGCCGTCGCGCAGGTAGCAGACGTACATGCCGAAGTGGCGGCCTTGCAGTAGCGCATCAGAGTCACGTGCCGAGTACCACGGCATCTCCCACCCCATGAAGTCCCGGTACCGCACGCTCTCGTCGTACGTGCCCTGACAGAACGTGGCGTACGTGACGTCGCGGCTGTGCAGATACGACAGCTCCAGCGCATGTCCGGTGAAGAATGTGCACCCCTCGCACTGCTCCGGCGCGGGCTTGCCGTCGTGCCACATGTGGAAATAGGTCAGCAACTGTGTGCGTCCCTCGAACGCGTCGATCAGCGGCACGGTGCCCGTCGCTCCTACGAGCGGCGCCTCCGCATCCACCTCGACCATCGACAGCCGCCGCCGCGCGGCCGCGATCGCGTCGCCCTCACGGGTGTGTGCCTTCTCCCGCACGAGCAGCTCGTCGAGTTCGGCCTGCCAGACGTCGCGGTCGACGATATTCGGTGTTGCCATCCCAATCACTCCCTTAGTCTTCTTCTATGAATTGGCGATGTTGATTTAGACCGTTCGCGGGCCACGGAAGTCATCGCCGCTTGGCCGGCGTTTTGTACGCGTACCTGTTTCTCGACGATTTCGTGCTGCTGTACCCGGTGTACACGCTGCTGTTCAGCGACACCGGACTGTCGGTATGGCAGATTTCGTCGCTGTTCGTCATGTGGTCGGTGTCCAGCCTGGTGCTCGAAGTGCCTTCGGGCGCGTGGGCGGACGCGACCTCACGCCGCAGGCTGGTGATCGCGGGTCCACTGCTGACGGCGGTCGCGTTCACGTTGTGGGTGGCGGCTCCCGGCTACTGGGTGTTCGCGCTCGGTTTTGTGCTCTGGGGCCTGAAGTCGGCGCTGACGTCCGGCGCGTTGGAGGCACTCGTCTACGAGGAATTGCAGCGACTGCAGGCGACGGACAAATACGCCACCTTGATGGGACGCGGACAGGTCGCCGGTGTCCTGGCCGCGACGTGTTCTGGTGCAGTCGCGGCACCTATCATCTCGGCCGGCGGCTTCGCGGCGGTCGGCGCGGCCAGCGTCGCCGCGTCCGTGCTGGCGTCTGGCGTTGCAATGTTGTTCCCGGAGCACCGGATTCGCGGAGCCGACGAGCCCGAGCTCGGCTGGGCGGACACGTTGGCGGCTGGGACGCGAGAAGCCAGGCGGTCAGCATCCGTCCGCGCCGCGGTGATCCTCGTCGCGGTCGTCGGATCGGTGTGGGGTGCGCTCGATGAGTACACCCCGTTGCTGATCGAAAGCGGCGGCGTCACGGCGGCCGACGTCTCGCTGCTGATGGTCGTCGTTTGGGCGGGTGCATCGGCGGGCGGTCTGGCCGCGGGACGGGTGGCGCGCTGGGGATCGACGGCGTTCGCGGCGCTTGTTGCTGGGGGCGCGGTGCTGATGGCGGCGGGTGCGCTGTCGAGACATCCCGCTGGCGTGCTCGCCCTCGCGGCCGCGTTCGGAGTGTTCCAATGCGCCACCATCGTCGCCGATACCCGCCTACAGAACAGCATCACTGGACCGGCCAGGGCGACCGTCACCTCGCTGGCGGGCATGTCGACCGACGTCGCGACGCTCGCCGTCTATGGCAGCTACGCCGCGTTGGTCGATCTCAGCGGCCACCCCGGCGCTTTCGCGCTGCTGATGCTTCCGTACCTGGCAATTGTCTTCTGGTTGCGGCTCGGACGGTTTGAACCGACGCGACCAGGGCACGCATAACGCATGTCTGTAACGAGTTTTCAGGATCTCCCGCTGGCCGACCGCGATCGTGAGTGGGATGGTTCGGCCGCCGAGAAGCGGGTGCGCAAGTGGGCGGACGCGGAGGACGGGCCGAACGGGAAGTATCGCGATGCGCATGTCTGGTACGACAGCGACAACAAGGACAACTTCACCGCCTACAAGCTGCTGATCGCCGACGTGGTGGGCGGCAAGCTGGTGGCCGTGCCGCGCGGTGTGATGGCCGCCGGCGGCATCATGAACGGTGCCCGCGGCGGCGTCGACCTGCCCAAGGACGACGTCGACCGCGTCAAGAGTCACCTCGCCAAGTACTACAAGAAGATGGGCGAAGACCCGCCATGGGAGCGCGGCTAGCTAGATTGCGTGGGTGAGCGCAGGCAGGTTCGCCCCGAGCCCATCTGCCGATCTGCACATCGGCAACCTGCGCACCGCGGTGCTCGCGTGGCTGTTCGCCCGCTCGACGGGGCGCCGATTCCTCATGCGCGTCGATGATCTCGACGACCGCACGTTCACCGATGTCGCCAACCGCCAACTCGACGACCTGACCGCCATCGGCCTCACCTGGGATGAGCCTGCGGAGTGGCAGACCCAGCACTCCGCTCGCTACGACGGCGCCATAGCTGTGCTCTTCGACCGCGGATTGCTCTACGAATGCTATTGCAGCCGAAAGGATATCGCTCAGGCACCGCGCGCGCCGCACGCACCGCAGGGCGCATATCCGGGAACGTGCCGGGACCTCACCGATGCCGAACGCTCCGAGAGACGCGGGCGACTGGGACGGCCGCCCGCGTTACGGCTGCGCACCGACGCCATCTCACACACCGTGCACGACCTGCTGCACGGTGACTACACCGGGATCGTCGACGACTTCGTGGTGCGCCGCGGCGACGGTGTCGCGGCATACAACCTGGCCGTCGTGGTCGACGATGCGGCGCAGGGCATCGACCAGGTGGTGCGCGGTGACGACCTGCTGCCGTCGTCACCCCGTCAGGCGTATCTTGCCGCACTGCTCGGGTATCCGGAGCCGACGTACGCGCACGTGGCCTTGGTCCTGAACTCCGACGGCGCGCGGCTGGCCAAGCGCGACGGCGCCATCACGCTCGCCGAGATCGGCGTCGAACGGGCAATCAAGCAGATCGCCGATTCCCTTGGCTACCAAGCGAGCACCGTCGAGGAGATGCTGCCGCAGTTCGACCCGTCGAAGCTGCCCCGCCGGCCCTGGATCTACCGCCCCTAGCTGCCGAACGTGGGTTACCCGCACGCTTTGAGTGCCTCAAGTGTGCGGGTAACCCACGTTCGCGCTAGTCACTCGACGGGTGAGCGGCCGTTCGACGCCCGCTTCGCGGCGGCGATCAACTCGTCGCGGAACTGCGGATGTGCGATCGCGGCCAGTGCCTCGCCGCGCTCCGCGACCGTCCTGCCCTCCAACTCAGCCGCCCCGTACTCGGTGATGATCACGTCGACATGATGGCGCGGCGTGGTGATCACCGCTCCTGGACCGAACCAGGGAACGATCCGCGACTGCAGGTTCCCGTCCTTCTCGTACGTCGACGGCAGGCAGATCAGCGACCGGTCCGACAGCTCGAGCCCCGTACCCGCGACGAAGTCCTCGGCGCCGCCTATCCCGCTGAACTGGTCGCCGTTGATCGTGTCCGCGACGACCTGACCCTGAATGTCGACGGCCAGCCCCCCATTGACCGAGATCATGTGGGTGTTGGCCGCGATCACCTCCGGCGAGTTGACGATCTCGACGGGGAGGAACGCGACGTCGGAGTTGCCGTCCAGCCAGGTGTAGAGCTCTGCAGAGCCGAACGCGAACGTCGTCACGCTCACCCCCTTGTAAAGGCCTTTGCGCGCGTTGGAGATCTTTCCCGCCTGGTGCAAATGCATGCAGCCGTCGGTGAACATCTCGCTGTGCAGCCCGTAGTCGCCGCCGTCACCCTCGGCCAGCAGCGTGGCGATCTGATTGGGAATCGAACCGATGCCCGTCTGCAGCGTCGCACCGGACGGGACGAACTCGACGGCGTGCCGGGCGATCGCCTTGTCCGCCTCGGTGGGCGGCACGTCACCGCCGGGCAGCGCGAGCGGCGCGTCGGTCGAGTGCACAAGGATGTCGATCTCGTCGACGCGCAGCGCGTGCCGATGCTCGTCACCCAGCCCGAACGTGCGCGGGTAGGCATCCGACACCTCGACGACGAGTAGCCGGTCGGAATCGGCTCCGGCGCGGTGCAATTCGTCGACCGTGCCGCCGGCGTGCAGTGACAGCGAGCACCAGCCGTCGGCATCGGGTGGCGCCGCGACCGTGGTCATCACGCGCGGGCACTGGCGTTCGAGCAGTGGCCCGAACCGCCGAAAGTCCGCGGGGGTGAAGGCGATGTCGGCGCCGCCGTCGCGCAGCGCCCGCTCGAGCGGGCCGAAGAATCCCGACAGATAGCGAACGCCCTTGCGCGAGAACAGTTCGGTGAGTACCCCGATCAATGCCCCGTAGACGCGCAGGTCGGTCCAGTCGTCACGTACACCGAGAGCGCGCAGGAACGCGGGCGGCTGGCCGGGCCCCAGTGGGATCCCCAACGTGTCGGCGGTCTGGATACGCGCGGCGGCCTGCTCGGCGCTGAGCTCCTCGGGCATGGCGCTAGCCAACCACACCGGCCTCAGCCTGAGCCGAACTATTGGTCGACCGGCGCGCGGTTGCTAACGTCCGGAAGTGCACCGTCTATCAAGATCGTTCCTCGCGGTACTCGTACTGACGGCGCTGCTGCTGACGGCATGCGGCTCGTCGGGTAGCGATAGCAGCGACCCCATCAACTCGGCAGGCGTACTGCGCGTGGGCACCGAAGGTGTCTATCCCCCGTACTCGTTCCACGACCCGAAACAGGGCGGACAGCTCGCGGGCTATGACGTCGACGTCGCGCGGGCGGTCGCCGAAAAGTTGGGCGTAGAGGTCGAATTCGTCGAAACGCCGTGGGACGCCATGTTCGCGGCCCTGGAGGCCGACCGCTTCGACATCGTCGCCAACGAGGTGACGATCAGCGAGGAACGAAAACAGAAGTACGACCTCTCCGAGCCGTACTCGATCTCTCAGGGCGTGATTGTCACCCGCAAGGACGACAACTCGATCAACTCAGTGGCAGACCTGAAGGGCAAGCGGTCCGCCCAGAACCCCACCAGCAACTGGGCCGAAATCGCGCGCAACGCCGGTGCGGAGGTCGTGTCCGTCAACGGGTTCTCCGAGGCCATCACCGTACTCAACGACGGTCGGGTAGACGCCGTGGTCAACGACAGCATCACGGTGCTCGCCTATCAGGCCGAACATCCCGACGCGCCGCTCAAGGTGACCACCATTCCCGACGAACGCGGCGAGCAGGCGTTCGCGGCCCGCAAGGACAGTGGGCTGCTGCCAGAGCTGAACACCGCACTCGGCGAGCTGCGCGCCGACGGCACCTTGACCAAGATCTCGGAGCGCTACCTCGACGTCGATCTGTCCAAGGCGGGGCCGACGAGCACCTGGCAGCTCATCGGAGACAACCTCTGGCCGCTGGCGCGGGCCGCGATCGAGAAGACGATTCCGCTGACAATCATCAGCTTTGTGGTCGGCCTGGCGATCGCACTCGTCGTAGCGCTGGCGCGACTGTCGTCGAACGTCGCCGTCTCGGGACTGGCGCGGTTCTACATCTCGATCATCCGCGGCACGCCTCTGCTCGTGCAGTTGTTCATCGTGTTCTATGCGCTGCCGCAGATCGGGGTGAAGATCGACCCGTTCCTCGCGGCGGTCATCGCGTTCTCGCTGAACGTCGGTGGGTATGCCGCCGAGATCATCCGTTCGGCGATCCTGAGTATTCCGAAGGGACAGTGGGAGGCCGCCGAGACCATCGGTCTCGATTACGTTGGCGCGCTTCGGCGGATCATCCTGCCGCAGGCCACCCGGGTTGCGGTGCCGCCGCTGTCGAACACCCTGATCTCACTGGTCAAGGACACGTCGTTGGCATCGACGATCCTGGTGACCGAACTGTTCAGGACCGCGCAGAACGTCGCCGCACCAACCTTCGAGTTCTTCGCGCTGTACGGCACCGCGGCGTTGTACTACTGGATCATCTGCCTGGTGCTGTCCTTCGCCCAGAACCGATATGAGCGCCGGCTGGAAAGGTATGTCGCACGATGACCGAATACCGCGTGAAGGCGGAAGGCGTACAGAAAGCCTTCGGAGACAACAAGGTTCTCACCGATGTGTCTTTCGATGTGGCCCAAGGCTCGGTCACGGCCATCATCGGCCCGTCCGGCTCAGGGAAGACGACCCTGCTACGAGCGCTCAACGCGCTGGACGTCCCCGATGCCGGTCTGATCCGTGTCGGCGAGATCGAGATCGACTTCGCCAAGCCGGTGGCCAAGGATCAACTACGCCGCTACCGGGCACAGAGCGGCTTTGTATTCCAGTCCCACAACCTTTTTCCCCACAAGACGGTGCTGCAGAACGTCACCGAGGGCCCGATCGTCGTGCAGAAGCGGCCGAAGGACCAGGCCGAGGCCGAGGCCGCCGCGCTGCTCGATCAGGTGGGCCTCGCCGAGAAGAAGGACCAGTACCCGTTTCAGTTGTCCGGCGGCCAGCAGCAGCGGGTCGGGATCGCACGCGCCCTGGCGCTCAAGCCGAAGGTCGTGCTGTTCGACGAGCCGACGTCGGCGCTCGACCCCGAACTGGTCGGCGAGGTGCTGTCGGTGATCAAGGATCTGGCCGTCGAAGGCTGGACGCTGGTGATCGTCACCCACGAAATCCAGTTCGCCAGGCAGGTTTCCGATCAAGTGCTGTTCACCGACCGCGGCGTCATCCTCGAAAAGGGGCCGCCGTCAGAGGTGATCGGCAATCCGAAGGAAGATCGCACCCGCCAGTTCCTGGACCGGATCCTGAACCCGCTCTAGTTCTCCAGTTCCTGCACGCCCCAGGGTGAGCCGTAGGCCGTCAACAGCTCCAGAAACGGCGCCGCATCGAACGCTTCGGGACCGCGCACGCCGCTGCCCGACCAGGTGCCGGTGGACAGAAGCTCCAGCGCCACAACGGGATTGACAGCGGTCTGCCATACCACACATTGGTGCCCGTACTCCGCCATCGACCACTCGTTGTCGACGACGTGATACAGGTAGGTCGACCGCGGGTTGCCGTCCTTGCCGGTGCCGGTCACCCATAGGCCCGCGCACGTCTTTCCCCGCATCACCGGCCCGAGCGTCGCCGGATCGGGCAGACAGGCCGCCACCACGTCCCGCGGACTCACCTGTACTGGGCCATTGGCGGACCCGACGGACACCCTGTCGGTGCGGTCGAGTCCCAGTTTGTGCAGGGTCTTGAGCACGTCGATGAACTCCTCACCGAGGCCGTACTTGAACGTCGCGCGTTTGCACTTCACCCAGCGCGGCATCAACAGCACCTCTTCATGCTCGACGTTGACACACTCGACCGGGCCGATACCGTCTGGGAAGTCGAAAATCTCTGGCTCGCTGAAGGGTTCGGTGGTGAACCAGCCGCGGTCGGCCTCCCAGACGACGGGCGGATTGAGGCACTCCTCGATGGTGGTCCAGATCGAGAACGACGGCGCGAACTCGTAGCCGTCGACCGTCAGATTCGAGCCGTCGCGGGTGCCCAGCTCGTCGATCTCGGAGAACAGATGATCGGCCGCGTAACGCGCGAACACATCGGACAGCCCGGGCTCGACACCGATACCGACCAGCGCCAGACGTCCCGCATCCGTCCACTGCTGCTCGGCGGCGAACTGCTCGTCGCCGAGTTTCACACCGGTCTTGCGGTACGGATCTCCCGAATGGCGCTGCGACAGGCTCATCGCCATGTCGAGATAGTCGGCGCCACCGGCGAGCGCGCCGTTGAAGATCGGCATCACGAACCGCGGGTCGACGGCGTTCATCACGTGGGTGATCTGGTGGCGGCGCACCAGTTCGGCGACGGCGTCGGCCGACGACGCATCAACCTGTGCCGCGGTGAAACGGGCGTCCCCCGCAGCCTGGGCCGCATGCTGTGCCCGCGCTTCGTCGTAGTCGCTGACAACGAGCAGTTCGAAGAAGTCCCGGCGCACCGCGATCGCGCAGAACGCTGCCCCGACACCACCGGCACCCACCAGGAGAATCCGCATGCGCTAGACCGTACAGGCGAGGATTCCGCAGCAGATCTTGTCTATCTCAACTCAAAGCGAAGCACTGTGAGAAGGTTGGCCGATGGTGCAGCCATCGACCATGGAAGCGGACGTCATCGTCGTCGGAGCGGGACTCTCCGGCATGATCGCGGCACGAAAGCTGCTCGGGGCGGGACTCGTGCCGCTTGTCCTTGAGGCCGACGAACGGGTCGGTGGGCGGATCCTCACTCAAGAGGTGATGCCCGGGGTGCCGGTCGAACTCGGCGCCCAATGGATCGGCGACACGCACGAACGGATGTTCCGGCTGGCCGCCGAACTCGGAGTCGAGACCTACCCGCAATACGACCAGGGCGAGACGTCCTACGAACTCGTCAACTCCGGGGTGTTGCGCGAGAACGAGTTTCACTCCCGCTTCGAGTCGGAGCTGCAGGAGCTGGCCCTGGTACTGAAACGACTCGACGTGCTGGCCGCGGATGTTCCCGTCGAAGCGCCCTGGACGGCGCCGCGAGCGCTGGAGTGGGACGCCTTCACCGCCGGCGCTTGGTATGACGCGCAGGGTCTTTCACCGGTGGCTCGCAATCTGCTGGAGATCTGTACCGTCGGCATCCTTGCGGTCCCCACCGCCGAGGTGTCCTTCCTGCATCTGCTGTTCACGATCAAGACCTGTGGTGTGACGTCGGAGTTGTTCGCCGAATCCGAGGGCGGCGCGCAGACGACTCGTTTCATCGGCGGCACCAGTGAGATCCCGAATCGGCTGGCGGCGCTGATCTCTGATCACATCGTGCTCGACGTGCCCGTCCAGCTGATCGAGCACACCGCCGACAGCGTCACCGTGCACTGCCGCGGCGGGGTGATCGCCCGCGGCCGACGCGTGATCGTCGCGATCTCGCCGACGTTGGCCGGACGCATCATGTACGACCCGCCGCTGCCCGGCATTCGGGATCAGCTCACGCAGCGGCTACCCAACGGCTCGGCGATGAAGGCGTTCTTCATCTACGACGAACCGTTCTGGCGCAAGGACGGATTCAACGGTCAGCTCATCTCCGATATCGGTCCGGCCCGCATGTCCAACGACACGTGCCTGCCCGGTGACGATCACGGGGTGATCCTGCTGTTCCTCGAGGGCGACCAGGCCCGCACGTGCGGTCGGCTGCCAGAGAATGAACGCCGCGAAGCGCTGACCGCCGAACTCGTGCGCCACTATGGCGACAGGGCAGCCAAGCCCGAGTTCTACGTCGACGGTGAATGGTCGGAGCGACAGTGGACGCGCGGTTGTTACAACGCCAACCACGGGCCACACGTGTGGACCACCTACGGCCCGGCACTCACGACGCCGATCGGCGTCATCCATTGGGCGTCAACCGATACCGCAACATATTGGAGCGCCTACATGGAGGGCGCGGTCGACGCCGGCGAACGCGCGGCGGCGGCCGTCATCGCCGAACTCTCCTAGCGAATTCGGCGCGCTGACGTACCCTGGCGGTCGGTTTGCGCGCCGAATTCGCAAGGTTACGACGAGTAATACCGGCCAAGCACGTCGGCGCGCAACTCGTCGAACTCACCCGTCCTGATCGCCGCGCGAATCTGGTCGACCATCCGGACGACAAACCGCTCGTTGTGGATCGTGCACAGCGTCGCGGACAGGATCTCCTTGGCCTTGAACAGATGATGCAGGTAGGCCCGGGTGTAGTTTGCGCAGGTATAGCAGTCGCATTCGGCGTCGATCGGCGTGAAGTCGCGACGGTAGCGCGCATTGGTGACGTTGAAACGCCCGCCACTCGAATACACCGCGGCGTTGCGCGCCACCCGCGACGGCGACACGCAGTCGAAGGTGTCCGCGCCCGCGGCGACGGCGTCGAACAAGTCGTCGGGCTCGCTGATGCCCAGCAGGTGTCGCGGTTTGTCGTCGGGCAGCTCGCTGGTCACCCAGCCGACGATGGTGGCCAGGTTCTGCTTCTCCAGCGCCCCGCCGATGCCGTAGCCGTCGAAACCGATGCCGTCGTCGCCGACGATCTGAGTCAGCCCGCGCGTCGCCTGACGTCGCAGGTCCTCATATTGAGCGCCCTGCACAACGCCGAACAACGCCTGCGGCGGTTTGTCCGGGTTCGCGGCACTGCGCCGACGATGCTCGACCACGCACCGGATCGCCCACTCGTGGGTGCGCTGCACCGACCGCTCCTGATAACCGCGGGTGTTCACCAGAGTTGTCAGCTCGTCGAACGCGAAGATGATGTCCGCCCCGAGCTGGTGCTGGATCTGGATCGACACCTCGGGAGTGAAGCGGTGGGTGGACCCATCCAGATGTGATCGGAACGTCACCCCGTCGTCGTCGACGTTGGCCAGCCGTTCCTTGCCTTCGGCAATGATGTCGTCGGCTTGGACGCGCTCGGTGTCCATCGCCAGCACCTTGCGGAAACCCGCCCCCAGCGAGAGCACCTGGAATCCACCGCTGTCGGTGAATGTGGGGCCCGGCCAGTTCATGAATTCGCCAAGACCGCCGGCCTCCGCGACGATATCGGACCCCGGTTGCAGGTAAAGGTGGTAGGCGTTGGCCAGAATCGCTTGTGCACCAAGACTTCTCATGGTCTCGGGCAGCACCGCCTTGACAGTCGCCTGGGTTCCGACGGGGATGAAGGCCGGAGTGTGAATGTCTCCGTGTGGAGTTCGGATCACCCCCGCGCGACCGGCTCGGCCGGGCAGTTCGGCGTCCACGCTGAAAAACGGCACCGACGAGTCTCTCGGACGAGGAGTATTCGGCGCGGTCACGCCGTAGATTCTGCACTGTGAGGACTCACGTGCTGGCTACCGCCGCTACCGCACTGGCCCTAGCGGGTTGCTCGTCAGACCCTCCGGAGTTCCAACCGGGGCCAGGCATGCTCGTCGCGGGCACGGCCCAGGTAACCGTCAACGGCGAGGACGCGGGCACCACAGACGCGGTGCAGTGCAACTCGACCGGGACACTCACCACCATCACGACCGGCGACGACGCCAGCGGCGTCACCGCGATGATCTCCAACAAAGACCAGCTCACCGCCGAATCGGTGGCCATCCGCGACCTCGGCGGCTTCACCGGCAGCTACAACGCCGGGCTCGGCGACACCGCGGAGGTCACGATGACCGGCCGTACCTACGACATCTCCGGGACCGCCGACGGCTTCGAGACCGACAACCCCAGCTTCCGCAAGCCGGGCACTTTTTCGCTCAAAGTGTCTTGTTAGCTGCCCCCACGCTGCACATTCCGAACAGGCCACGTTTTCGTTCAATCCGGTGACCGCAGGGGTGCCGCGCACCATACTGGCCGAGATGATCCGCCGATCTTGACGGGTCGCGCCGACAAGAAGGAGAACAGTGGTGAAGCGTGGGTTCGTGGTCGCCGTAGGCAGCATGGCCATCCTCGTCGCCGGTCTGTCCGGGTGTTCATCGGAAGACAAGAAGTCCGAGACGTCCGGCGAGACCTCGTCTGCCGCTTCAGCGGAGGGTAAGTCCACCGTCACGATCGATGGAACGGACCAGGCTGTCCAGGGCACGGTCGTTTGCACCAGCATGGGCGGCAACATGAACATCGCGATCGGTGATGCCGCCACCGGAATTGCCGCGGTCGTCAGCGAGGGCGATGAGCCCACGGTGCAGTCGGTCGGCCTCGGCAACGTCAACGGCGTGACCCTGGGCTACCAGAGTGGATCGGGCCAGGGAGAGGCCAAGGCCGAGAAGGACGGCAGCACCTACAAGATTTCCGGCACCGCCACCGGTGTCGACATGGCCAACCCGTTGCAGCCGGTGAACAAGCCATTCGAGATCGAGGTCAGCTGCCCGTAGTCGAGGCATACCAAGAGCGTTCAGCGGCGGCGTCCTGGAAGGGGCGCCGCCGTTGTCATGTCGCGACGACTAGGCCGGAAGGGTATAGCCGCCGGCAGACTGGCGCAGCTGCCAGATCTGCGCGGGGCAGAGCTCGTTGACCGCCTGGTTGATCAGGTAGGCGCCCTGGTAGTAGTCGGTCGTGCGGAAGTCGGCCTTCACCTGGTCGACGAGCTGTGCGTAGCTCATCTTTCCCGCGACCCGGTCGCAGATGGTGTTTCCGTAGCCGATGGCGGCGTCGGCGTTGGGGAAGTTGTAGCCGGGCCGCACATGCACGTTGACGAGGTACGCGACAGTGTCTGCGCCGGCCGGCGGCGCCAACGCGACGGTGGCTGCCGCAGTGGCGAATGACACGGCCATAGTGGCAGCCACACGCTTCGAGACCAGCTTCATGAACGGAAACCCTACGCGCGGCGCGCAGGAAAACCTACGCTGAAGCTCATGAAGATCGTGGCTGCAGTTGCACTGGCGTGCGGGTTCGCGGCGGCTCCCATGGTGATGGCGCCCATCACGTCGGCCTCCCCCGGATACTGCGATGGCGCGGACTGCGTGCCGTACCTCACCCGTAGCGTGGTCGCCGGCGAGCACTGCAACCAGAACACTCGCTACAACTGGGGCCTCGACGCCTCGGGCAATACGTTGGCCTGCAGTTCGCGCCGCGTCTGGATCGAGGCGCCGCCACTGGTTGGAGTCCGCACATTGCGGCTGCCCTGCGGGGACCAGACGGGCGTCGCGCAGTCACCCGACGGGGTTCCGCTGAGCTGTATGGGCGGTGCCTGGAGCGCCGACTACAGCTGGACCTTCTACAAGTAAAGGTCACTTCCCGATAACGCCCCGGTTGCGTGCGTGAGATCTGAGCCTTTTCGGGGTACAACGACTCGCGTGGCAATCGATGCGTGTTCGCGACCGGTTGGTTCGCTCCGCATCGAAGTGCCGGCAGTCGCGGAGCAACTGGCCGAGATCCGTCGTCGGCTGACCGACTGGCTGGAGCCGATCGGGATCTCCGCTGCCGGCGTCGCGGACATCGTGCTCGTGGTCAACGAGGCCTGTACGAACTGCATCGAACACGCTTACCGCGACGTCGATGCCGGGGCGATCCTCGTCGATGCGAGTCACGAGTACGACCAGATCATCATCGACGTCATCGATCACGGAGCCTGGAAGAATCCACCCAACCAGCCGAGCACCCGCGGGCACGGGCTGCCGATCATGCGCGCGATGAGCGCAGGCATGGACGTCAAATCATCGTCAGAGGGCACAACGGTACGTCTGACGTTCGATCCCGCCGCGCAGAACTAGCTAGAACTGCGGCAGCCGGACCACCTGAACGAAGAACTCGTCGATCTGGCGCACCGCGGTCATGAACGCGTCGAGGTCGACCGGCTTGGTGACGTAGGCATTGGCGTGCAACTTGTAGCTGCGCAGGATGTCCTCCTCCGCCGAGGACGTCGTCAATACCACCACCGGGATGTGGCTGAGTTCGGGATCGTTCTTGATCTGCTCGAGCAATTGGCGGCCGTCGTACTTGGGCAGGTTCAGGTCGAGCAGCACCAGGTCGGGTCGGGGTGCGTCTTGGTAGGCACCACGCCGATACAAGAAGTCCAGCCCCTCCTCGCCGTCGTGCGCGACGTGAAGATTGTTTTTGATCTTGTTGTGTTCAAAGGCTTCCCGAGTGATCAGCTCGTCTCCGGGATCGTCCTCGATGAGGAGGACATCGATAGCGCGCTCGGCCGGTGTCATGAGGGTGATCCTTCCAGATCGGCTGCCACCTGGTTGTCAGCGGTGACGGGAATGGTGAAGCGGAATCTGGTTCCCCCGGCGAAGGAGTTGTCGATCCAGATGGTGCCGCCGTGATGTTCGATGATCTTCTTGCACAGCGCGAGGCCGATACCGGTGCCGGTGTAGACGTCGCGTCCGTGTAGGCGCTGGAAGATCACGAAGACCTTGTCGGAGAATTCTTCGGGGATGCCGATGCCGTTGTCGGTCACGGTCAGCATCCACGGGGCGTCGGGATCGTCGGCGCTGCGCTCACAGTTGATGACGATGCGTGGCGCGACGCCATCCCGCCGGAACTTCACCGCATTGCCAATCAGGTTCTGCCACACCATCGTCAGCAGCGTCGGATCGCCCATGATCCGGGGCAGCGGCTGCCCCTCGCGGGCGACCTGCGCCCCGGACTCGGAGATCGCGGTGTCGAGGTTGGCGATCGCGTCATCGAGCGTGGCACCGAGGTCGACGTCGTCGCTCGTCGCGTTGAGCCGGCCCACCCGGGAGAACGTGAGCAGGTCATTGATCAGGATCTGCATCCGCTTGGCGCCGTCGACGGCGAACGCGATGTATTCGGTACCGCGTTCGTCGAGCTTGTCGCCGTAGCGCTTCTCGATGAGCTGGCAGAACGAAGCCACCTTGCGCAGCGGCTCCTGGAGGTCGTGCGAGGCGACATAGGCGAACTGCTCGAGTTCGGCGTTGGACCGCTGCAGCTCGACCGCCTGCTCGGCCAGCATGGTTCGTGCCTCGGTGGCATCTTCCAGCTCGTCGACGATTCGCTGGCGCATGTCCTCGACGTCGGCGGCGATGGCGCGAATGTCCCTGGGGCCTTCCGGCACGATGTGACTGCTGAAGTCGCCCTGGGTGATCCTTCGGCAGGCAGCGGCCAAAGCTTCAAGCGGCCGGGTGACCGCCGTCCTGATCACCAGCGCGGACAGGATGGCGGCGACGACGATCGCCCCGACGACCGAGATCAGCACGGCGTTGCGCCACGCTTTCACGTTCGCGAGCTCGGCGTCGGCGGCGTCACGCTCTTGTTGGAGCCGTTGCAGCTGGGTGTCGAAGAGCTGGCGCAGGGCGTCGAACGAGGTCTTGCCGCGGGCGACCGTCGGGCCGTCCATCACCGACGGCACACCGGGCTTGACGTCGGCGATGAGCGGTTCGGCATAGGAGGTACGCCACGCCGCCGCTGTGCTCTCGATGGCGTCCAGGTCGTCGAGCACCTTCTTGCGATCCCCGGCTTCAGCCCGGATCTGTTGCGCCGCAGCAGTTTCGGCCTTCTGCCCGGCAACGTAGGGCTCGAGGAACTGAGGGTTGGCGGAGATCGCATACCCGCGCAACGACGTCTCCTGGTCACGTATAGCGGCCTGCAGCTTGTAGGCGCCGAGCCGCATCGGTCCGATGTCTCCGGTGATCTCCTGCGACACGGCGTCCGTCCGATTCACCAGCAGCGCACCCGCGACGGCGCCGGCGAGTACGACCGCGCCCATGACGGCCAGCACGAGGTTCTGCCAGCCCTGGACCGTGGGCTGCCACTTCATCCGGTCGCCGTCCGCTCGACCCGCACGACGGCGATGTCGTCGCTGATACCGCCGACGGACTGCGCGCGACGCTCGACATCGTCGATCAGCGCTTCGACGAATTGGGCGCCGGGCAGATGTGCATACGACCGCGCCACGTCCAAGAGACCCGACTCCATGAGGCGTTCGGTACCCCGTCCGGATCGGCCCTCGATCAAGCCGTCGGTGAGGAGTACGAGGCCGTGTCCCTGCGGCAGTTCCATGATGTTCAGCGGCCACTCGTATCCGTTGAGGCCCAGTGCGGGACCCACCGAAGGCTCCAGCCACTCCACCGAATCCGGGCCGTGCAACAGCATGGCGGGGTGGCCGGCGGACACCGCGTTGAAGCTCAGATCGTCGGGGGATATCGCCACCGAAAGAACCGTCGCGAAAATGCTGGCGCCGGGGCGCTCGGTGCTCAGGATCCGCTCCAGCTGACGCATCCGTTCGTTGCCGCGCAGTCCCGCGAATGTCAGTGCGCGCCAGCCGATGCGCAGCGCGACCCCGAGCGCGGCCTCGTTCGGACCGTGCCCGGCCACATCGCCGACCATGACGTGCACGGTGCGGTCGGGGGTTTGGACGAAGTCGTAGAAGTCGCCACCGAGAAGCGCGAACTGCCTACTCGGCCGGTATCGCGCGACGATGTCCACACCCGGATCGTCGAGTAACAGCGGTGACGGCAGCAGCCCGCGTTCGAGGCGCGCGTTCTCCGTCGCGCGCAGCTCGCTGGCGTGCAATTCGTGCGCGGTCAGCTCGGCGCGCTTACGTTCGACCGCGTACAACAGCGCGCGGTGCAGCGTGTCGGGTTCAACCCGGCCCTTGACCAGGTAGTCCTGCGCTCCCGCGGCAACGGCGGAGACGCCGAAGTGTTCGTCGTTCAGGCCGGTGAGCACGACGATGGGCATCGTGGCGTCTTGTTTGGCGACCTGATCCAGCGCCTTGATTCCGTTCGCATCGGGGAGGTTGAGGTCCAGCAGTATGCAGTCCGGGCGGGATGCGGCCAGTTGACGCTCGGCTTCCTCGATCGAGGGGGCCCACACCACCTGGATATCGGCGCCCGCATCGGCGATGAGCTCCTCGACCAGAATGGCGTCACCCCGGTCGTCCTCGACGAGCAGCACCGAGAACGGCCGCTCATCGGCGGCCTGATCAGCGGACGTGCCCCTCACAGGGTTATATATCGAACTCACTGGCAACCACGTTTCCCACACGTGTCACCGTGGCCGCTGTGACCGCTTCTTTAGTGACATCGGAAAGAATAGACGCTACCCAGTCCGGGGTCCCCGCCTGAACCCCGTTTGGCTGCGAATCAACGGCAGCGTGGCGGAGGTGGCGAATCCGGGCGGCGCCTGGCAGACGGCGGTGACCGCATTGAGGACCTGCATGCCGGTGGCGACGCTGGCCGACCGTACATGCTCTTCGATGGTGGCGTTGCGGGTGAAACTCGCCAGCGACATGAAGTGGGTGCGCATCGACGGGTCGCCCTCGATGGTCAGCGTCCAGCCGTGCTGGGGTTTGGGCCAGTGCGAGGGGTACTCGCCGCCCACTGTCCACAGTGTTTCGATCTCGATGAGCGTTTCGCCGTCGCGGTGACCGGACCAATTCCAGCGCTGCCCGGCCGTCGTCCCCGCGGCCAGCAGGTGGTCGAAGATCTGGTGATCCTGTGCGGCGGGAATGGCCTCCACGGTGGCCGAGACATCGTCGATGTCGGCGTTCAGCGCGTCGGCCAGAAACCAGACCTGCTCGGTGAAGATCGAGCTGTTGAAGGCCAGGAAGTCGGTCGCAGTCGGGCTTATCGACTCGACCGGCTGACCAAATGCCATGTTGTCGAACGTGATTCCGGTGCTTTCGTACACCGACCAGTCGGCGCGCTCCTGCAGGGTGATCCTGTCGATCGTTCGGCTCATACCCGAAAGCGCCAGCGGCAGGACACCGGAGAGGTTGCCCGGGTTGATGCCGCTGCCGTGCACGGACGTGCCGCCCTTCTCGCAGGCAGCACGGACGCGGTCGCGATCGGCGGCGTCAATCCGCGCGGGGTGAAACAGAAATGCCGTGGTCACAACGTTTTTCCCGGTTTCCAGGAGCCGGCAGACGTCGTCGAGGTGCGCGGTGCGCGGCGTGTAGAGCACGCAGTCGGCATCCAGCGTGAGGATCTGTTCGACGTCGGTCGTCGCGGTCACGCCGATCGGTTCACGGCCGACGAGAGTGCCGATGTCGACGCCGTTCTTCTCATCGGAGTAGACCAGCGCGCCGACGAGGCAGAGATCGTCTCGGTGGTCGAGGATCGCGGTGATCATCTCGCTGCCCACCGTGCCGGTCCCCCACTGAATGACCCGATGCACGGTCGGACCGTAGCAGCCTAGGGTCGGCCGCGCGGGCAGCCGCCGGTAGTGCTGCCCGGAGCACGAACAAGCGGCCGTCCGAGGTGGACTCGGCGACACAAGGATGTAGCGACCGACGGCGATGCCCGGCCGTTTGGCTGTTTGGTCCTTGACGGGACGGGTACGTTGAAGGGCAACGATGGAGTGCAGAGCCGGTTGCGTTCGTTGTTCCGCCGTTAGATGGCCGTTGGTGCAACTGTGGTGTTAAGCAGTCAGCATCAGACTGGCCGCCGTCGCATTCGCTGTGTGCACAGACGCAGCAGCCAGAAGGCCCCGCTTCTCGTGATTCCCGGGTTGTCAAAGCGCCCTCCGAGATCAGTGTGCTTCTATGGCAAGGGAATACAGGTCCATGACTTAGCGGTGGCGTGATCCGTCAGCCGACCGCATTAGCTGCTGGTTCGGTGCTCTGCGGCAGCCGCCACGTTAACCACGAGCGCTGCGACCAACTGATGAAAAATCCGTCGCGGTCGCCGTGTCAAGTGGGTCATGTGTCCCGGCGCCGTATGCGTTCAGCTACATATCCAGCCGACGACCCGGCAGCCGGCGCCGTATTGACTGCATGAGACTAGCGCCCTCTTCTGGGCGCCGGTGTCGCTGTGGTCCCAGCCCCACGCCCAAGACGCGTTTGGTGCTTGGGCGACCGCGCCGCACGCTTTGGTGAAGTTCACGACTGCCCGGCAATCGCTTGCTTTGCACAGACCGACGGCCGCCAGTTCGGCCTCGACAGCGGAGTTTTGGCCCTTCGAGTAGCCCACCCTGCCGGTAGCCGGTGAGATCGCGATCGCTCCCCACCCTAAGGCTCCGGCAGTCGGTGCAGTAACTCCCGTAGCTCCGAACAAGCCGGCGGCCGCCAGCACGACCGCAAGCAGACGCCAGAGAGCCACTCGCATAAGTCCGGATCCTATTTTCCCCGAGCTTTGCTGAGCAGAGAGACACGCCGAGGTTCGTAGGCTCGCCCAAGGAGGTTGCTAGCCCCGACCGAGGACCGGGGGAATTCCGACCGGCTCGCCACCGCCGCTCCCTCGAACGGCTGCGGTGGCCCAACGAGCGACTGATCAGCAGCAGCCATCATCCCTTGCGGGAGACGATTCCTCGCCCACCGCCAGCCGACCGCGACGAACTCCACCTGATCAGCGCTCGGCCGCCGCCGCCACAAACCTCTGTGCAGTCCGCATCGCGCCGAGGATCGTGAGTGTGGCCAACGGGGTGACGGCAGCGCGACGGACACAAAGAAAAGCCATTCACCAGCGTAAATGGGCGGGAGAACTTATGGCGGTGGCGGAGGGATTTGAACCCTCGGACGGGGGTTACCCGTCACACGCTTTCGAGGCGTGCTCCTTAGGCCGCTCGGACACGCCACCGTGTGGCAGCTTACCGGGAGCCCGCCGCGTCACCGAAATCGCTGCCCGAACACGGCATCGAATCGGAGAAGTCGAGCTTTCGAGACCGAATCGACGCGCGGCGGCTACGCGTGGTCGGCGCCCAACCGGGTATGCAGGAGCTAGAAAGGTGGCGATGAAAACCATTGCACTCGCAGCCGTGGCGATTTCCGGGGCAATCGTGTCGCTCGTCCACGCGCCGAGCGCGATCGCCGGCCCTGAGTCCGACTACTGCCAAAGCCTCGCCCGTGCGGGATATCCGGGCGATTGCGCGACCTTGACCAGCCTCGCGAAGGATGTCTGCGCTCAATACGATCGCGGCCTTGATTTGGACACCATCGTGCAGCGCCTGGACGTCACGACCAAGAACGAAGGTTTGTCGAACTACATCATGGCCGGGGCTCCGCTGTACTTCTGCCCGAAGTACGCCGGCAATAGCTGAGTCACCGCTGCCGGGCGAAGAACGCCTCCAGCGGCGCCGCACACTCGGCGGCCAGCACGCCACCGCGAACGTCGGGCCGATGCGTCAGCCGACGATCGCGCACCACGTCCCACAGTGAGCCGACCGCCCCCGTCTTCGGCTCCCACGCCCCGAACACCAGCCGCGCGACCCGCGCCATCACCAGCGCCCCCGCGCACATCGTGCACGGCTCGACGGTCACCGCCAGCGTCGTCCCCTCCAGCCGCCAGCCGTCGCCCACCACCGCCGCCGCAGCGCGTAACGCCAGGATTTCCGCGTGCGCGGTCGGATCACCGGTCTCCTCGCGAGCATTCGCCGACCGGGCCAGTTCGGTGCCGTCGGCCGCGAAAACGACCGCGCCGATCGGAACATCGCGGGGCCCGGCCGCAGCCGCCGCCTCCAACGCCGCCCGGACGAGGTCCTCGTCCGTCACCGGCCTAAACGCTCGAGCACCGCCGAAAGCTCGTCCGCGAAGCCCATCTCCCGCGCGATCCGCCCCAGCTGCTCGTCGGCGTACAGGTCGGACTCGTCGAGAATCACACCAAGAACGGCCTCGGGCAGACCGACGTCGGCGAGCAGCCCCAAATCGCCCTCCTCGAACGGCTCCTCGGGGTCCAGATCGTCCTCGCTGATGTCGTTGTCCAACTTCTCGAGGACCTCTGCAGCGATGTCGTAGTCCAGCGCGGCCGTCGCATCCGACAGCAGCAACCGCGTCCCCGCCGGCGCCGGCCGCACGATCACGAAGAACTCATCGTCGACGTCGATCAACCCGAAAACAGCCCCTGCGCTGCGGATTTCACGAAGCTCGGTTTCGGCCGCGGACAAGCTGTTCAACGCGGCCGAACGCATCGCGGCGCAGCGCCACTTACCGTCCTCGCGGACCACAGCCACACCGAAGCCGTCCGGTCGATCGGCGGCCTGCTTCGGCGACGCGGCGCGCTGTGCTCCCATGGGGCCATACGCTAGTCCCCGACCAGGGACTTGACCAGGAACCGGCAGCCAGGCCGACGCCTGTGGCCATCGGAGGATGCCTAGGCTGATGGGGTGACGAAAACGCCCGTCTGCGTGGTTGGTCTCGGCCTGATCGGCGGATCCGTGATGCGTGCCGCCGCGGCCGCCGGGCGCGAGGTTTTCGGCTACAACCGATCGATCGAAGCCGTCTCGGCCGCTACCGCCGACGGCTTTGACGCCACCGAGAACCTCGACGAAGCGCTGACCCGCGCCGCCGACCGCAACGCCCTCGTCGTGCTCGCCGTGCCCGTGCCGGCACTGTCACAGATGCTGAGCCGCATCCGCGATCTGGCGCCGGGCTGCCCCCTCACCGACGTCACCAGCGTCAAGTCGTGCGTCCTCGATGAGGTCCGCAACGTCGGTCTGCTCGACCGTTTCGTCGGCGGACATCCGATGACGGGCACCGCGCAGTCCGGTTGGGCCGCGGGCGACGCCAAGCTGTTCGCCGGGGCGCCGTGGGTTGTCGGCGTCGACGATCACGTCGACCCCACCATCTGGGCCATGGTGATGAACCTGGCCCTGGATTGCGGCGCTGTCGTCGTGCCTGCCCGATCCGACGAGCACGACGCCGCCGCCGCGACGATCTCGCACCTGCCGCACCTGCTTGCCGAGGCGCTCGCGACGACGGCGGGCGAAGTGCCGCTGGCCTTCGCGCTGGCCGCAGGCTCCTTCCGCGACGGGACGCGGGTGGCGGCGACCGCACCCGATCTCGTCCGGGCCATGTGCGAGGCCAACGCCGACGAGCTGCTGCCTGCGCTCGACCGGACTCTCGACCTGCTCAACCGGGCCCGCGGCACGCTCGCCGCGAAGAAGCCCCTGACCGAACTCGTCGAGGCGGGTCACGCCGCGCGCGTGCGCTACGACAGCTTCGGCCGGCCCGAGATCGTCACCGTCGTCATCGGCGAGGACCGCTGGCGCGAGGAACTCGCCGCCGAGGGTCGCGCCGGCGGGGTGATCAGATCCGCTCTGCCAGGCCCGGATAGTCGAGGATGAAACCGGTTGAGTCGACGGTGACCGTGGTCTCGGCGACCGGCGAGTGCAGCTTTATGCCGTCTCCTGCCGCGCTGCTGTAGCTGATGGTCGCGGCCTCGACCGACAATTCCGGCAGCCGCACGTACACCACCGGCAATGCGACGGACTCGCTGCGTTCGTACAGCCCCGTACGCCGGATGGGCAGCGCGTTGAAGAACGGGCTGAAGATCAGGTCGACGTCCAGCGCACCGTCGTACGCGGAGCGATTCGTCTCACCGGTGTGATGCTGGACGAGCCACATGTTCTCCTCGTCCCGCGCGATGGACAGCTGCCGCTCTCGCTCGGCGAGGGTGACGGTCAGCGAGAGTCGCTTCGTGGCGCCCATTTCGTCGGTCACCAAGTCGTAGGAGGCGGAGAACGCCGGGTGCGAGCCGGTGGCGGCGGCGACGATGCGACCGTACGCCTTGATGCGGTTGCCGGTGAGCTGCACACGGACCGACTCCATCCGCGGAACGTCGTGCGCTCGCCAGGTCAGAATTGTCGGCCAAGCCCCGTGCTGCTCCGAGCGGACTGCATCACTCACTCATCTACCGTAATCGACTACCGTTCGGCACGAACAGCGGTTGAGTGTTTGGCCGGGGACCGTAGCTCCAGCGCCACCTCGTCGCCGAGCAACGGCTGTGGCATGCGGCGCAGTCGGCCCGCGCCCGGCACCGAAACCCACACCGAGAACGCCAGCAGGGCATCGAGAATCAGCGCGAGCGCCGTCACCAGCAATGCGCCTACCAGCGCCAGGTAGAACTCGCGCACCTTGATCCCGTCGATCAGATACCGTCCGAGACCGCCCAGGCTGGCGTAGGCCGCCACCGTCGCGGTCGCGACGATCTGCAACGTCGCCGTCCGCAGACCGCCGAGGATGAGCGGCAACGCATTGGGTGTTTCGACGCGCAGCAGGATTCGTTTCTCGGTCATGCCCATCGACCGCGCGGCGTCGACCACCTGCGGGTCGACGTTGGCAATGCCCGAGTAGGTCCCGGCGAGCAGGGGCGGGATTCCCAGCAGCATGAGCGCGACGGTCGGCGGAATCAGACCGAGACCCCAGAGCAGAACTCCCAACAGGAGCACGCCGAGCGTCGGCAGTGCGCGCAGCGCATTGACCCCCGTGACGACGAGGAAGGTGCCGCGCCCGGTGTGCCCGATGAGCATGCCGAGCGGGACGGCGATGAGCGCCGAGAAGAAGACCGCGACGAACGTGTACTGCAGATGCTCGAGGATGCGCGCGGTCAGCCCGGCCGGCCCGCCCCAGTTGGCCGCGGTGAAGATGAAGGCCAACGCCTCCTGCAGGAACGTCATCGGGCTCATCCGGTCACCGCCTTGACCCGGCTCGGGCGCCCAGCACGTGTCCAGGGCGTCAACGCCTTTCCGGCCAGCATGATCAGCGTGTCGACGACAACCGCCAGCACGAAGATCGCGATGATGCCCGCGACGATCTGGTCGCTCTTGTTCGCCTGATACCCCTCCGTGAACCAGGTGCCGAGGCCGCCGATGCCGATCACCGAACCGACCGACACCATCGAGATATTGGTGACGGCGACGACGCGCAGGCTGGCGATGAGCACTGGAACAGCCAGTGGCAGCTCGACTTTCAGCATCCGCACCAGCGGCTTGTAGCCGACGGCGGTGGCGGCGTCGAGCACCGCCGGTGACACCGCGTCCAACGCCTCCGGTACTGCACGCACCAACAGCGCGACGGTGTAGAGCGTCAGCGCGACGATGACGTTCGCCTCGTCGAGGATGCGCGTCGGGATGATCAAGGGCAGCACGACGAACAACGCCAGCGACGGGATGGTGAAGATGATGCTGGCGGTCAGCGTGGTGATCCGTCGTAACGCGGTGGTCCGTTGCACGAATGCGCCGAGCGGCACGGCGATGATCAACCCCAGCAGGATCGGGACCAAGGACAACCGCAGGTGGATCAGCGTCAACGTCCACAGGTCGTCGAGGTGGGTGAGCAGATAGCGCATCTAGCCCAACTCCGGAACGCGGCGCTGCTCGGAGAGCGCCTCGAGCACGTCGTCGGCGCGTACACCACCGATCAGCTTGCCCTCCTCGTCGACCGCGACACCCAGCCCGCTCGGCGACGACAGCGCGGCGTCGAGCGCCTGTCGCAAAGTGTGGTCCGGCCGAAAGAACGAGCCGCCGCCGACGGTGCTGTCGTAGAGCTCTTTGCCGTTGCGGTGCAACTCAACACCCTCTGCGTTGATCCACGCGTAGGGCTTGCCGCCCTTGATCACCAGGGCCCACTCGCCCTGCCCCAACGACGTGCTGTCGATGTCGGTTTCGGCCACATGCGTGATCTCGTGCAGCGGCAGCCCTGTGGCGTGGAAGAACTGCAGCGCCCGGTATCCGCGATCGGCTCCGACGAATGCCGAGACATCTTCATTGGCGGGGTTGGACAAGACGAACGCGGGGTCGGCGTACTGCAGCAGCACGCCACCGCGTCCGAACACCGCGACCTTGTCCCCGAGCTTGACCGCCTCGTCGATGTCGTGGGTGACGAACACGATCGTCTTGTGCAATTCGCTTTGCAGCCGCAGGATTTCGGTCTGTAGATCGTCGCGAACCACCGGGTCGACGGCGCTGAACGGCTCGTCCATCAACAGGATCGGTGGATCGGCGGCCAGCGCCCGTGCCACCCCGACGCGCTGCTGCTGACCACCCGACAGCTGCGCGGGATACCGGTCGGCGAGCTTGGGATCGAGTCCGACGCGTTCCATTACTTCCAACGCGGATTTCCGTGCGCTGCGGCGGGATTCACCTCTCAGCACGGGTACCGTGGCGACGTTGTCGACGACGCGAAGATGCGGCATCAGACCGGCGCTCTGGATGACGTAGCCGATGCCGAGCCTCAGCTGGACCGGATCGACCGTGGCGACGTCCTTACCGTCGACGGTCAGCGTGCCCGAGGTCGGGTCGATCATCCGGTTGATCATCCGCATCGAGGTCGTCTTGCCGCAGCCGGAGGGTCCGACGAAAACCGTGAGCGTCCCTTCGGGCACCTCGAGCGTCAGGTCGTCGACCGCGACGGTGCCGTCGGGATACTTCTTGGTGACGTTGGTGAAGGTGATCATCCGCGCCTTCTTCTCTTCGCGCGAGCGCTCATCGCCCGGCTTCCGGCACTGGCTGGTCGAAGCCGTTGTCCTTGATCCACTTCTCCGCCGCCTCGTCGGGGTCGACGCCCTGGTTGCCCTCCACCGAGGTGTTGAGCTCGATCAGTGCTTCGGTGGTCAGTTTGGCGCTCACCGCATCCAGCACGGTCTTGAGTTCGTTCGACATCTTCTGCGACGCGACCAGCGGCACGACGTTCGCCGCCAGGAACACGTTTTCGGGATCTTCGAGCACCACCAGCTTGTTCTGCTCGATCGACGGCGAGGTGCTGAAGATGTTGGCCGCGGTGATCGTGCCGCCGGTCAAGGCCTTCACCGTCGCCGGACCGCCGCCGTCGCTGATCGACACGAAGTTGGCCGGCGCGATGTCCAAACCGTATTTGTCCTTCAAACCCACCAGCCCGGTGACGCGGGTCTGAAATTCCGACGGTGCGCCGACTTTCACCTCGGGTGAGCGCTTCGCGAGGTCGGCGATGGTCTTGAGATTCCACTCTTGCGCGGTCGCCTCGGTGACCGCGAGGGTGTCTTTGTCCTCGGCGGGTGACGGATACAGGATCGACAGCTCGCCGGGTAACGCCTTCAGAAGAGCCAGCAGCACCGCATCGGGTGTCGTCGCCGTCGCCTCCGCATCGAAATATTGGAGGAGATTGCCGGTGTACTCCGGAATCAGATCGATGGAATGGTCTTGCACCGCAGGGATATAGGTTTCACGGCTGCCGATGCCGAACTGGCGGCGGATGTTGAAGCCGTTGGCCTCCAACGCCTGGGCGTAGATCTCCGCGATGATTTTGCTCTCGGTGAAGTCAGCCGACCCGACGGCGATGGACTTCAGATCTCCGGATACCTCCCCGCCGCCCAGCGGATTGGAGCTGCCACACGCCGAGGACATGGCTGCGATCAGCGCAAGTAGTGCCGCCAGAATTGCCAGATTCCATCTGCGTGGGCGCGACCCAGGCACCGACATTTCACAGCCCTTTCGGCCATTAGGCATCTTCGGACACTATCGGCATGCACACGGCAACGCCGCGCTTTAGCTCAGCGTGAGTACCCATACTGGTTTCATTCGACGCGGGAAAGGGCAAGATGGACAGATGACGACCGACCCGTCCGTTCCGCCCGACCTGCCGCCGCCGCCGGCGTCTGGAAAGGGAATGCCTCCGGATCCGGTGGGCACGCCCGGCGAATACCTGGTGAAACCCGAATCCGCGGTGAAATTCACCCGCGCCGCCGCGTTGTGGTCGGCGTTGATCACCGGGTTCGTGATTCTGATCGTGCTGCTGGTGTTCATCATGCAGAACACGAACTCGACGACCATCAACTTCTTCGGCTGGGAATGGAATCTGCCTGTGGGCGTGGCGATTCTGTTGGCCGCGGTGTGCGGTGGCCTGCTGACGGTCGCGGTCGGCACCGCCAGAATCGTTCAGCTGCGCCGTGCGGCCAAAAAGAACCTCAAGTCGCAACCCTTCTGAGTCAGCGCGCCAGCGTCTCCAGACCCGCGCTGATCAGCGGGCCGACGGCCTCTGCCACTTGATCGGTATCGTCGGCGACGCCGCCGCCTTCCCGGCCGCGATAGGCGATACCCGCGGAGATGATCGCCAGCTTGAAGTAGGCCAGCGCCATGTAGAACTCCCAGTGGTCCAACGCGACCCCGGCCGCCACGGAGTAGCGCTGCGCGAGTTCATCGGCCGACGGGATCAGCGGCGATGACCATGCCGCGTCCGCATGCACCAGGTTGAACATCGGGTGGCGGTACACACACATGAGCGCGGCATCGCTGATCGGATCGCCGAGCGTCGACATCTCCCAGTCGAGCACGGCGAGCACTTTGGTGGCGTCGTGCGCGTCGAGCATCGTGTTGTCGATGCGGTAGTCGCCGTGCACGATCGCGCTGCGGCTCTGTGACGGAATCGCTTCTGCCAGAGCAGAATGCAAGCGTTGGACGTCGGCATCGCACGGATCGTCTTCGGTCCGCACAAGATCCCACTGCCCGCCCCAGCGTCGCACCTGACGTTCGAGATAGCCGCTTGCCTTGCCGAAGTCGCCGAGGCCAACGGCCTCAGGGTCGACCGAATGTAGATCGGCGAGCACCTTGATCAGTGCGTCGACACAACCGTTGATGGTGTTCTCGTCGCCGAGCGCCTCAAGTTGTTTGGTGTGCCGAACGACGCGGCCGTCCACGTACTCGACCATCTGGAACGGGGCACCCAGCACCGAGTCGTCGTTGCGCATCGTGACGGCGCGGGCCACCGGGACCGGGGTGTCGGCCAACGCGGCCACCACCCGGTATTCGCGGGCCATGTCGTGCGCTGACGGCGTGAGCCCGTGCAGCGGCGGTCGTCGCAGCACCCACTTCGACGCGTCGTCGTATACCAGGAAGGTCAGGTTGGACCGTCCGCCCGAGATGAACTCGCCGCGCAGGTCGCCTTCGCGGGGGATGTTCTCCGAGCGCAGGTGACGGTCCAGGGCGTCGAGATCAAGCCCCTCCAGCGATATGGTCACCGGACTTGTCTACCACTGCTGGTTTCGGGGCAGCAGGTCCCATACATGCTCGGTCGAGTTGAGCCCGGCCACGAAGAACGCCTGCTGCCGCGACGACCACAGCAGCCGCGTGACGCCCGCGTAGTCGACTTGGACGCACAGCAGCCGATCGGTCTTCATCACGGTATGGGCCAGTGCGTTGATGACGCCGCCGTGGGTGAAGACCGCAACCGTGTCCTCGTGATCGGCGGCCGCGACGATGTCGCCGACGCCGGCTTGTACCCGCTCGATGAACGCAGGCTGATCCACCCCGCTGGGCAGGTTTCCGCTGGCCAGGCGCTTCATGTCGGCTTCGGAGATCTGCTCGACAGGGGTGTAGTGCGAAAGGTCGCGGTCGTATTCGGCGAGCCGGTCGTCGAGATCGATGGTCAATCCCAGCGCGTCGGCGACGGGCTGTGCGGTCTGCCTGGCCCGGATCTGCGGGCTGCTGACGATGCGGCTGATCGGGAAGCGGCCGAGCGCATCGGGCAGCCGCTTGGCCTGCTCGATGCCCTCTTCGGACAGTTCAGGGTCGGAGCCTTGTCCCGGCTCGCTGCGGTGCGGCAACGCGTGCCGGATGAGTAGCAACTGCACCGTGTCACCATAAGTGCATGGGCTCCGACAGCAACTATGTAGCCGAACTATTCGACCTCACTGACCGGGTGGTATTGGTCACCGGCGGCAGCCGCGGGCTGGGCCGGGAGATGGCGTTCGCCGCCGCCCGGTGCGGGGCCGACGTCGTGATCGCGAGCCGCAAGTTCGACGCGTGCGCAGCCACGGCGGAGGAGATCACCGCCGCCACGGGTCGCGCCGCACTGGCTTATCAAGTGCACGTCGGGCGCTGGGATGAGCTCGACGGGCTGGTCGACGCGGCGTACGACCGCTTCGGCAAGGTCGACGTGCTGATCAACAACGCCGGTATGTCGCCGCTGTACGAGTCGCTGGGTTCGGTGACCGAGAAGCTGTTCGACTCGGTCGTCAACCTCAACCTCAAGGGCCCGTTCCGCTTGTCGACGCTCGTCGGCGAGCGCATGGTCGCCGCCGGTGGTGGCTCGATCATCAACGTCAGCTCCAGCGGGTCGCGCAGGCCGCGGCCCGAACAGTTGCCCTACTCCGCGGCCAAGGCGGGACTCAACGCGCTGACCGAGGGGTTGGCGCTGGCGTTCGGGCCGACCGTGCGCGTCAACACGTTGATGCCCGGACCGTTCCTCACCGATGTCAGCAAGGCCTGGGACATTCCGGCGACGGAGAAGGGTGCGCAGCATTTCGCCCTCAAGCGCCTCGGTCAGCCCGCCGAGATCATCGGCGCTGCACTGTTTCTGGCGTCCGACGCGTCGAGCTATACGAGCGGGTCGATCATCCGCGCCGATGGCGGGATGCCGTAGAGCCTCGTTTCAGTGCGCCGAACGTGGGTTACCCGCACACTATCTAGCGAAAAGTGTGCATTAACTCCACACTCGGCGGGAGAGGAGTTACGGCGTGACGATGTTGAACCCCGGATCGGGTCGGTCCAGGGATTCGGTGAGCTTCTGCAGCACCGTAGCGTCGCCGACGAGCTCGAAACCTGGTGAGGTCAGGTCACCTGCAGCCAGTGCGAGCAACCGGATCTTGTTCGCCACCTTCACCATGGCACCCGCAGTGGCCTGCTCGGCATTCACCTTGCGGTACACCAGAACTCCGTTGCGCAGCGTCAGCCGGTAGTTGGTGTCCGAATCCAGGAACGTCACATCCAGTGCGAGGTCGAGGTCCCAAGCTCTCGGTCCGTTGACGCTGATCGCCAAAGCATCGAAGATCTGCTCCGGCGACAGCTGCGCCATCAATGTCGCCGGCGCGACCTGGGTCGGAGTACCGAAGTTGCCGTCGGCCAACTCGGTGGCACCGGCCAGGAAGAAGTTGCGCCACGGACCGTTCTCGGAGCCGTAGGCCAGCTGCTGCAGCGTCTCGACGTACAGCTGGCGCGCGTCCGCGTGTTTCTCGTCGGTGAACATCGCGTGATCCAATAGGGTTGCCGCCCAGCGGAAGTCGCCCTCATCGAATGCCTGCTGCGCGATCTTCACCACGTTGTCCGTGCCGCCCATGGCTTCGACGTAGCGCGGACCGATGGCCTCCGGCGGATGTGCCCACAGCCGACCGGGGTTGCCGTCGAACCAACCCATGTAGCGCTGGTAGACGGCCTTGACGTTATGGCTGACCGACCCGTAGTAGCCGTGGGTATGCCAGGCCTTTTGCAGTGCGGGAGGCATCTCGAAGGTTTCGGCGATCTCGATGCCGGTGTAGCCCTGGTTCAGTTGCCGCAACGTCTGGTCATGCAGGTAGGCATACATGTCCCGTTGCAACGCAAGGAATTCGACAATCGCTTCGCGACCCCATGTCGGCCAGTGGTGCGAGGCGAACACGACGTCGGTGCGGTCGGCGAACGTATCGATGGCTTCGGTCAGGTATCCCGCCCATCCGTGCGGGTCACGCACCAGCGCGCCGCGCAGCGTCAGCAGGTTGTGCAGGTTGTGGGTGGCATTCTCGGCCATGCACAGCGCGCGGAATTTCGGGAAATAGAAGTGCATTTCGGCAGGCGCCTCGGTCCCCGGCGCCATCTGGAACTCGATCTCGACGCCGTCGATCGTGTGGGTTTCGCCGGTGGTGGTGATATCGACGGTGGGCACGATGATCGCGACCTCACCGGTCGAGGGCGTCTGCCCCAGACCGCAGCCCACCTGCCCCTGCGGGCCGCGGTCGAGTGCCGCCCCGTACATGTACCCGGCGCGGCGTGCCATCGCGGTGCCCGCGTACACGTTCTCCTGCACGGCGTGTTCGGTGAACCCCTCCGGCGCCAGCACCGCAACCTTGCCGGCATCCACGTCGGCCTGCGACGTCACACCCAGCACACCGCCGAAGTGGTCGACGTGGCTGTGGGTGTAGATCACCGCGACCACTTGCCGGTCCCCGCGATGCCGGCGATACAACGCCAGCGCCGCCGCTGCGGTCTCGGTGGACACCAGTGGGTCGATGACGATGATTCCGGTGTCGCCCTCGATGAAGCTGATGTTCGACAGGTCCAGCCCGCGAACCTGATAGATGCCCTCGACCACCTCGTAGAGGCCCTGTTTGGCGACCAGCTGGCTCTGCCGCCAGAGACTGGGGTGCACCGTGGCCGGCGCGTCACCGTTCAGGAACGCGTAGACGTCGTTGTCCCACACCGTTCTTCCGTCGGCGGCCTTGATGACACAGGGTTCGAGGGCGCCGATGAATCCGCGGTCGGCGGCTTCGAAGTCGGCGGTGTCGTCGAACGGCAGGTCGTTCAGGTGCTTGCGATGCGCGGACTCGATGACGGCGGTGGGTGGCTTCTGCTCCATGCCGCCACGATATGCATCCGTCAGGAGTGGCGGGCGCGATCTTCATAGTCGCGCCGCGCCGCGGTGCCCGCAGCTTGGGCGAAAATTTGATCGGCGTTCATCGCGCGGTTCATGGCTTCGTAGACGCGTAGCGGCAACCGCCGTGTCAGACCGATCAACACCGCCGCCGCGCGGGTCACCGTCAAGTGAGGCTTCGGTTTGGCGATCAGCGACACGATGCCTTCCGCGATGTCCTCGGGTTCGGCGTTCTTGAGTCCCGTCGCGCTGGCGACGCCGTCGATCATCGCCGTGTTGGTCAGCGTCGGCATCACCACGGAAGCGGTCACCCCGGTTCCGCGCAGTTCCAGTCGCGCCGTGTCGGTATAGCCGAGTACCGCGAATTTGGTGGCGCAGTAGGTCGCGATGCCGGGCACCGGATTCACCGCGCCGACGGAAGCGATGTTGATGATGTGCCCGTTGCCCCGCCTCACCATTCGCTCGGCGGCCAGCTTGGTGCCGAGGATGACGCCGAAGATGTTGATGTCGATGGTGCGCTGCGTGACTTGATCGGGTTCGTCGAGGAAGCCGCCCGCCGGACAGATTCCCGCGTTGTTCACCAGGACGTCGACAGGACCGAGTTCGCGCTCGACGTCGTCGAGGAACGTGGTGAACGACTGCCGATCGGTGACATCGAGTCGTGCGTAGAACCCGAGGTCGACGTCGGCTCCGCTCTCCTTGACCGCCGCCTCGTCGACGTCACCGATGGCCACTTTGGCGCCGAGCCGATGCAGCATCGTCGCGGTGGCCAGACCGATACCGCGCGCTCCGCCGGTGACGACGACGACTTTCCCCTTGACTTTGCCGTTGGTTGCGGATGCTTTCGCCATGGCTGTCCCTCTCCGACCGAGAAGCGCAGACTAACCCTCACCGCGTCATCGCCGAGGCCACTCTGCTGACCTCATCCGCGCCGTGGCCGTCGGCGACGGCGGCGTCCACGCAGCGCTGAAACACCTCGAGCACACCGGCATCGACACCGGCGTCGTGCGAAGCTCCGACGAGATGGCGCAGCGACGCCGCCACCGATGACACCGGTGCGCTGCTGTCGCCGTGACGATCGCCGGCGACGCGTTCGGCGAGCTCGTCGAAGATGGGGCCGAGGATCTCGACGATGCCTTGTGCGTGCGGAAGAAACTCGCCGGGCGCGATGCCGTTGGCCCTCGCCACCGTCAACGCGTGGAGGAACCCGCCGACCGACGTCCAGAACACATCCAGCAGCGACATGTCGAACGCCGCCGCGCGGCCGTAGTCCTCCCCCAGCCACGTCGGCGTGCCAAGCGCGTCGAGAACCTCCCGACACTCGGCGAATATCTGCTCCGGTCCGGCCAAAAGTATGCTGCCGCTGGGCGTTCCGATCGTCGGGGTTGGCGTCATGATGGCGCCGTCGAGGTAGCGGCCGCCGAGGTCGGCGACGAGTTTGGCGGTGTGGCGCGCCCGGTCCGGAGTGTCCGAGCTCAGGCCGACGATCACGCGTCCATTGACCGCGCCGCCCGCCTGCGCCACCAGGTCGTCGACCACGTCATGGTCGACGACGTTGATCAACGTAACCGCGCCGGCGGCCACGGCCTCGCCCGGCGTCGTCGCCCAGACCGCACCACGGGCACGCACAGCGTCGGCCTTGGACTCGGTGCGATTCCAGACCGTGGTGCGGTGGTTCGCGTCAAGCAGGGCACCCGAAAGCGCCTGTCCCATCGGGCCGAGCCCCAACACGGTGACCGATGTCATGCCGCCACCTCCGGATCCTTGATGCTCTCGACGACACGCGCGAAGCCGTCGCTGCCGTGACCCGCATCGATCTGCCGATGAATGAGGCGCTGCACCACATCGACCAGTTCGGTGCTGATGCCCTGTGCACGGCTGGCTGCCACGATGTCGCTGATGTCAGAGAACTCGAGGCTCTGCTGGCCGGGCACCGAATAGTCCCCGCCATCGATGACGTCGGCGTACTCGGCGATCGCAGGCACCACCGCGTGCAGCCAGTCCACGGCCCTGGCCGCGAACTCCTTGGCCGGCACACCCGCTGCGCCGACCATCGCCGCGCCGTGAAAGAACCCCGCGAACATGGCGTACATCGACGACAGCAGAGCCAGGTCGTACAGCGACGCCGTCCCCGCGTCGTCGCCGAAATATTCGGCGGTACCCCAGGATTCGAAGATCGCGCGGTATTCCTGGTAAAGCCGTCGCGAGCCGCTGTAGAGAACTCCGGCCACGGGCGTGCCGATCATCTCGGGGGTGGCCATGACGCCGCCGTCGAGGTAGTCGGCGCCGATCGCGGCGGACCATCGGGCGAGTTCGCGGGCGCCGTCGGGGGACGTGGTGGTCAGGTTGAGGATGGCTTTTCCGGTGAGTCGATCGGCAAGCGGATCGAGCACCTCGTGCACCGACGCGTGGTCGAAAAGGCACACCACGATCAGGTCGGCGTCGGTGGCGGCAGCTGGTGTGTCCGCGGCGACGGCGCCGGCGTCGACCAGTGGCGCGGTCCTGGTGGCGGTGCGATTCCACACGATCGTCGGATGGCCCGTGCGGAGGACGGCGCCGGCCAGTGCCGAGCCCATCTCCCCTAGACCCAGAAAGCTCACGGTTGTCATGGCATCATCGTTGCCGTGACGCACACTTTCCGACAAGTACCCACTAAAAAGTGGGATACTTACCATTTTGAAACCATTGGGGGTGACCTGTGGCTTCGCTAGGCAAGTTCACCTGCGGGCTGGACGCCGCGATGGCGGTGGTCGACGGAAAGTGGAAGCCGCTGATCCTGTGGGAACTCCAGGAGGGGCCCAAACGGTTCAATGCGCTGCATCGAAGCCTGCCCGGCATCTCCCAGAAGATGCTGACCCAACACCTCAAGGAGTTGCAGCGCCACGGCGTCGTGCACCGCGAGAGCTATCACGAAGTGCCGCCCCGAGTGGAGTACTCGATGACCCCGGCCGGCGAGGAATTGCTGGAAGCACTTGGACCGCTTGGCGATTGGGCCACCAAGCACATCAAGCTGATCTGCGCCGCCGAAGCGGGCTGAGTCAGCTGTCCTGTTCGGCCAGCCACCGTTCGCGGCGCCGTTTCGATGCCCGCGACAGCCAGGCATCCTGGATCAGCTCGGTGAGTTCAGCCCTGCCGATCGACGATAACCTGCTGGCGCGCACCAGAACCGAAAGATGGCCGTCGAAACGGTCCGTGGTGAAGAACGGTGAGTCCGGGTCCTGGATGAGCGCCAGCTTGTCGGCTTCCGACTCGACCCAGATCATCACGACGTCGGTATACCGCTCACCGGTGTCGGGATCTTCGGCGTCGGGCTGAGGCGTGCGGAAGAACACGAACGACTTGCCGCCCACCTGGTAGATCGGGTTGCCTTTGGGGCCTTCGAGGCGATTTGTGTGCGGCATCGAGGCGGCGATCTCGTGCACGTCGGCGACGCGTGCGGGGCGGTCACGCATGGCGCTCCAGCCGGTGCAGCACGACATCGGAGAGGGTGCCGTCGCGCGCGGTCGCGGTCATGTACGTGCAGAATTCCTGGCGCCTGCGATCGGTCGGCGAGCCCGGATTGAGCAGTCGCAGGCCGGTTTTCGCAGTCGCGTCCCACGGGATGTGGCTGTGCCCGAAGACCAGCACATCGGTGTCGGGATACAGCTTGGCCATCCGCGCCTCGCGGCCGCTGGCCGCCCCGGTCTCATGTGTGACGGTGAAGCGCACACCTTCGAGCGTGACATCCGCACGTTCGGGAAGCCGGATCCGCAACTCGGCGCCGTCGTTGTTGCCCCAACAGGCGATCAACCGCTGGGAGCGAGCTTCGAGTGTGTCGAGCAGGGACGGCTCCACCCAGTCACCGGCGTGCATCACCACGTCGGCTTGCGCGACTTCGTCCCACACCCGCACGGGTAGGTCGCGGGCGCGCTTGGGAACGTGGGTATCGGCGATGAGCAGAAGCCGCACCGCCCCAATCTAGCGGCCCGACCGCGGCTGCCATCCGGGCGGCATCGGCCAACCGAACAGGAGGACGTGCCGGCGCCACCGACCGCCTGAGCCATCACCTCGAAGAATCACACGACGACTTCGTAAACCACGTCCCTGGACTTGACCTCGATTGAAGACGCCGCGCAGTGATCAACCTTAATCTCGTCGATAGAGGCCCGCACGAACGACCATCCGGACCAGCGTAGTAGCCATCCAGCGGACGTACCGCCTCCAGCGACCAAGCAAGGTGGAACAACTTGCCTTTAATCGCATATGGTCTGGCCCAGCTCGCCCCGCGCGCCCCATTTCCGACGCTTTGTAACGATCTGCGCAGCGAAAAGTCGTAATGCTGGGGCGCTCTGTGCGCACCCGCATTTGCGACCTTTCGCATATTGTGCGACGTGTCGTCGGAAACGCTTCGTTTCGCATCTCACGCTATGCGAACGACACGGATCTTAATAAGATACTATCCGAGGTGATGAAGCTGAAAGCCGTGCAAGAAATATATTTGCGCTATGCGAAAGTCTATGACCGCGAACTGCGCGATGACATGAAATACACGGCCTATTTAGAAGTCCCACAAATGGTCATCGACGCGGTCGGGCCTAGACAAGGCAACGTTCTAGATCTGGGCTGCGGTACCGGCCTCAGTTCGAGGCTCTTTTTGGACAAGGGTTGGCGCGTCACCGGCATTGAAGGCACCGGAGAAATGGCTCGCAAGGCGCGAAGATTGCCTTTTACGACAATTATTCAGCAGGATTTAGAGTCATCCTGGCGGGTTGCGGATAACTCGTTTGACGCGATCGTCATGATCGGCGTAATGGAATACCTTACCCGCCCTGACAGAGTCTTTCGTCAGGCACACAGAAAACTTGTCCAAGGTGGGTTGATGGGCGTGACGGTACCCAACAAGAATAAGGCTTGTACGGCAGCAGGGCTCAAATCATATTTCAAGCGAGAAATCGCGCCGGTGTTGTTAAAGTCAGGCTTCAAAATCGAGCGCTGCCGAAAGACGTTGGGTTTCGAGGATGCCGGTGAAAAGGTGCTCTATTGGAACTTTCTGCTGCGAAAGCGCTAAAGTCCCTTGACTACCGTCGGCAGCCAGCCGAAATGCACCCGCGGTCGAGCTTGGCCAGCAGCCGATCAAATTGAGCTACCGGTTCTTGCGCTAGGTCAGTCCAATGATTTTCACGTCGTAATCTCATACCGATGCAGCTTCGTACCGAGGCGTGGCCGGCTACCGTCGGTCCCTCTTGGCTTGGCGCCGCGCGCCTGCTGCAAGGGTGGACGCTTCGCGCTTTTTCCTGCCGGGATTCCTCCGGGTGGTATCGACGCGGCGCCCATTGGAGCCCAGCTCACTACTACTATGAGCGCTCTCACTCAAGGAGGGTGCAACGGTGCGAGCGAGGGCCAATCGTTGTTGTTTGAGCTCGCGTGCACTTTGGCGCGCCGCTGACGCTAACTGACGGCTCACTCTACTGAGAGCGTCCTCGAACAGTTCGGCCTTGGCTGCGTTTCGAGTGTTCGCCGCTTTGCCAGATCCGCGGCCTCGCTTCTGCCCGACCTTCACTGCGCCGGCCCGGCGGTACAACTTCACATACTTGTTGCGGGCGCGTCGAATCCGGGTGTGCAGTGCGATCAGTTGGTCCTCGTCGAGGTCCGCCGTCTCTGACTTTCTGGTCTCGCGCACCAGGACATACTCGTCTTCGGAGAGGGAGTTCACTATCTTCACGGCGCCTCCGATCCATGGTGATGGCACCACACCAAGTGCGCTCGAGTGAGAGCTACCTCACCGCGGGCACGCGACAGGCGAGCTTGGCACACGATGGCCAGGACTCTAACCCAACACTGCTGGAATTCAAGGACGTTCCGCGGCACCGTCACAAAAATGACGAATGCGTGAATAAATCGGCCACCCCCAAGGTACGCGATGAAAGCGAAAATGATGATCGCAGACCACAGAAAATGCCAAAACGTATCCCACATGGCGACTGCTCCCTAACTGACTGATATCGCGGACATCGCAGTTGCAGTCACGGTGAAACTAGCCGGAGATTTTCGGCGACGTGGGGTTTCAACGACACGAAAGGTGCTGCGCCGGCGAGGAACTCCGCACGCAAGCTGCGGTGAAACGGCTCGATCTTGCCCGTCGTGGTCGGACTTCTGGGCACGGTCAGCAGGTGCTCGATGCCGTGCTCTCGGCGGATCGCGTCGAACAACACCTCCACCGGGGGATCGAAAAACCGGCCGGTGAACACCTTGCCGTTTCGGTCAAGGTCTGCTCAGGGGCACCGTAGCGGGCTATCGCGGCGCGCAGCCCCTCGCAGACCGCCCGGGTACGTTCCCGGCTCATCAGCCGGGCGCACACACACATCCGGGAGTGGTCATCGATCCCGGTCAAGGCCCTGGCACTGGTGCCATCGGCCAGCGCGAACCCGCCCACCACATCCATCTGCCACAGCTCCATCGGCGCGGCGCGTTCCCACCGTTTCCACTTGCGCGAGCGCCGATCCCGCCGATGCGGATCAATCAACTGCGCACGCACCAACGCACGATAGGCCGCCGAATCCGAGGGCTCCGGGCACACTCCGCGTCTAGCCAGTTTGAACACCAACCGACGTGGGCCCCAATACGGGCGCGAGCGCCGCAACTCCAGCAGGCCGGCTTCCACCTGGGCTGGCATTCGATGCGGACAACTCACCAGCCGATGCGACCGATCCAACAGCCCCTCAAGACCCTCGGCCTCATAGCGGGCCAACCACGAGTGCAGCGTCTGACGCGACACCCCTACCTTCGAAGCGACCTGCGAAATCGACAACCCATCACTGAACCGCCAACACGGCCTGATACCGCTGCTCAGCCACGCTCAACTCCCTCAGCCAGGGAGTGTCAAGGATCAGCCGAAGTAGATGTAAACCATCAGCCGAAACACTGTCGCCCATCAGCCGAAGCCATAACGTCAAGCATCACCCGACGTCATACCCTCTGAAGTGCGCCCGAAGAGATTCGAACTCCCAACCTTCTGATCCGTAGTCAGATGCTCTATCCGTTGAGCTACGGGCGCATGCATATTCAGTTGTTGGCGGAGGCGAGAGGATTTGAACCTCCGGCCCGGTTTAAGCCGGGCAACTCATTAGCAGTGAGTCCCATTCGGCCGCTCTGGCACGCCTCCCGACGTTTACCGCCGATCCGACAGAGTACACAGGCCCGACGGCACCAAGCAAAGCAGATCAAGGGCGCACTGGGCGTCCCCATAAACTGATCGCGTGACCGCCCGTCTGCGACCCGAGCTTGCCGATCTACCGGCCTATACCCCTGGTAAGACCGTCCCGGGCGCGATCAAGATCGCGAGCAACGAGACGGCGCACGGCCCCCTGCCCAGCGTGCGGGCCGCGATCGAGAAGGCGACCGACAACATCAACCGGTACCCCGACAACGGCTACGTCGAGCTCCGCGAGCACCTGGCCAAGCACGTCAACTTCTCGCCGGAACACATCTCCGTCGGCTGCGGGTCTGTGAGCCTGTGCCAGCAGCTGATCCAGATCACCTCCACCGTGGGCGACGAAGTGCTGTTCGGCTGGCGCAGCTTCGAGATCTACCCGCTGCAGGTCCGCACGGCCGGCGCCACCGCCGTGCAGGTGCCGCTGACCGACCACACCTACGACCTCGACGCGATGCTGGCCGCGATCACCGACCGCACCCGGCTGATCTTCGTGTGCAACCCGAACAACCCCACCAGCACCGTCGTCGACCCCGAGAAACTGGCCAGGTTTGTCGAAGCCGTGCCGTCGGACATTCTCATCGCCATCGACGAGGCCTACGTCGAATACATCCGCGACGGTCTGCTGCCGGACAGCTTGGGGCTGGTGCGCGCCCACCGCAATGTCGTTGTGCTGCGGACGTTCTCGAAGGCCTACGGGCTGGCCGGGTTGCGCATCGGCTATGCCGTCGCCGACCCCGACGTCATCACCGCGCTCGGCAAGGTCTACGTCCCGTTCACCGCGACCAGCGTCTCGCAGGCCGCGGCCATCGCATGTCTGGACGCCGCCGACGAGCTGCTGGCCCGCACCGATACCGTCGTCGCCGAACGCATCCGCGTGACGGCAGCGCTGTGCGACGCCGGCTACACCGTGCCGCCGTCGCAGGCCAACTTCGTCTGGCTGCCGCTGCCCGGCCGCGCACAGGAGTACGCCCGCGCCGCCGCCGACAGCCGGATCATCGTGCGGCCCTACGGTGACGACGGCGTGCGTGTCACCGTCGCCGCACAGCACGAGAACGACATGTTCCTGGAGTTCGCCCGCAGCTGGATCGGAGAAGCATGAGCGCGGCACGTAAGAAGTTCACCGAGTTCACCGAACGCACGGATCGGATCTCCGATGCCGAACTCGACGAGTTTTGGGCCACGCTGGCACCGGCGACCATCGACTTCATGATCGGCGAGTGGGCGGGCGGAGAGTTCGACACCGGTCACCGCGCCAACGGGTTCATGAAGCGCCTGAACTGGTTCGGCAAGACGTTCGTGTCGGCGACCGACGCCAAGCCGCTGGTGTGCCTGGACGCCGACGGAAACAAGTTCTCCAACACCGAGGCGATGAACGGCGAGGCCAGCCTCTGGATGGAGGAGTTCCGCGGCGAAATCGTCGCCTCGATGGTTTACGACGGCAGGCCGGTGCACGACCACTTCAAGGTCGTCGACGACAACGCCGTCATGGGGATCATGAACGGCAAGGTCGCCCTTGACGGAGACAAGTATTTGTACTTCTACCTGGAGCGTGTCTAGCCCGGCCGGCGGCCGGTGAACGCCAGCAGCCTGTCCAACGACCCCGCGTCGGCGGGAATGTCGACCGGATCGTCGAAGCCCGCGCGGGTGCGACCCTGCGGGGTGATGACGTAGGTCGCCAGCCCCATGACGTAGTCGGTCAGCGAATCGGGCGCATTCACCTCGCGGCCGACCGCCGCAGCGTAATCCCAAGCGTGGACCAGAAATTCGAGCGACAGAATGCCTGCCATCATCGTCGCGGGCGCCTCGCCGTCCCCGAAGGGCACCGTGCCGTCGAGGCCGCGCCGTTTCCACGCGTCTAGCGCGGGCCGTCCGGCGAGGACCACCTGCCGCTCCACCGAGTCCGTCCGGTCCCGCTCGGGGAACTGAGCACCCGCCGCACCGCCGAGCACCGTGATCGAGTTCATCAGGTGATCCGTGAGGCCGGCCACGTCGAACTCGCGGCACGGCGTCTGCTTTTCGAGGTCGTCGTCGGCGATGCCGTGCAGCACGTGCTGCAACACGGCGAACGTCGCCTCTGCACTCTCCAGTTCGTCCGCCGGCGGGGAATCCGGTCCGGCACGCAGGTCGTCCGTCATGGGTCCCACGCTACGTCGCGCTTGCGCCTATCGTTGCCCAGATGAAGACGTATGTGCGGGTGGGGGCATCGGCCCTGATCGTGGTGGGCCTGGCCGCCGGGTGCTCACGCACCACCGAGGGCTCCGTCGCCATGACGACCGAGCCTGGGCCCCCGATCTCGTCAGGAGACACCGAGACGGGCCAGCCAACGATTCCGGGCCTGCCGGACTTCGAGCTACCCGACATACCGGGCCTGCCCGGATTCCCGGGTAACGATGTGCCCGACGTCCCGGCACCGGCGAACGCGCAGACGATGACGTGCGAGGAGTACACCGGCCTCGACGAGGCCACCCAGAAGGCCGTCGTCAAAGCCATCCTCAACGAGGACGGCGTGACCGACGAAGCGGCGGAGCTGACGGCGATGCTCATGGCCGGCGCGATGTGCCAGTTCATGCCGGACCTCACGGTCAGTGAGGTGGTGTCGGGCCCGCCGTGAGTGGCTAGTCTGCACCCATGGGCGACACCTACGAATCCGTCACCGTCGACATCAAGGACCACGTCGCACAGGTGACGCTGGTCGGTCCCGGCAAGGGCAACGCCATGGGCCCGGCCTTCTGGGCCGAGATGCCCGAGGTGTTCGCCAAGCTCGACGCCGACCGCGATGTGCGCGTGATCGTGCTGACGGGTTCAGGCAAGAACTTCAGCTACGGGCTCGATCTGATGGCGATGGGCGGCACGCTGTCCGGCGTCATGTCCGACGGGGCGACGGCTCGTCCGCGCGCGGAACTGCACGCCACGATCCTGCGCATGCAGGGCGCCATCAACGCCGTCGCCGACTGCCGCACCCCGACCATCGCGTCGGTGCACGGCTGGTGCATCGGCGGCGGCGTCGACCTGATCTCGGCCGTCGACATGCGCTATGCGAGCGCCGACGCCAAGTTCTCGGTGCGTGAGGTCAAGATCGCGATCGTCGCCGACGTCGGCAGCCTGGCTCGCCTACCGCTGATCCTGTCCGACGGCCACCTGCGCGAGCTGGCGCTCACGGGCAAGGACATCGATGCCGCACGTGCCGAGAAGATCGGCCTCGTCAACGACGTCTTTGAGGACGCCGAGGCCTCGCTGGCCGCCGCGCATGCGACCGCCGCCGAGATCGCCGCGAATCCGCCGCTTGTCGTCAGTGGTGTCAAGGACGTGCTCGATCAGCAGCGCATTGCCAGGGTTTCGGAGAGCCTGCGCTATGTCGCGGTGTGGAACTCGGCGTTTCTGCCGTCGAAGGATCTAGGCGAAAGGATCACGGCCACGTTCGAGAAGCGGCCGCCCAACTTCACCGGGGAATAGGGGTCCAGCCGAACTCCGCCTTCGCCTTTGCATTCGACAGCGGCAGCCACGTCGTGCCGAATGCCGTCGCCGGATACGACGCGACGAGACCCACCAGTTTGTGCGAGATCGGCAGCGGCCGCGGCCGGCCCAGTTTCGCCGACAACTCCCGCACGTAATCACCGAACGACTGCGGCCGGTCGTCGACGATGTTGTAGACCTGACCGCCACGGCCCTTCGTGACGGCGTCTGCGGTGGTCTTCGCGACGTCGTCGATGTGTATCCACGAGACGACGCCGTCGCCCGTCATCGCCGGCATCGCCCACCACTTGGCCAGCTTGACGAAGAGTTCGTCGTGGGGCACATCTGGCCCGTAGAAGATGCCGTAGCGCAACACAATTCCCTCGGTGTCGCTGTGTTCGCCGGAGGTCAGCACCGTCTGCTCCATACCGCGCAGCGCGGCCAGCATGGCGTCACCACCCGGCGGTGGCGGACCCGGATAGAGGTCGGCTTCGTCCACCACCGGAGGTCCGGACCGCGGATAGCCGTAGGCGAACACCACCGACTCGGCGACGACGCGACGTACGCCTGCCCGCTGCGCGGCTCGCACGAGGTTCGGGGCGCCGACACCCCAGAGTTCCCGTGCGGGTTCGAAGTCCTTGGCGCGCTTGGGACCCCACTTCGGCAGGGTGGTCAGCAGCGAGATCACCACCTCGGGTCCGATGTCTGCGACGACCTTGTCGATCTCGTCGGCGTCGAGCACGTCGGCCACCACAGGCTTGCCGCCCGTCGCTGCGATCTGCGACGTCTTCGACGACGTCCGGGTCACACCGATCACCTCGTGTCCGCGAGAGTTCAACTCCCGCAACAACGGAAGACCGGGCACGCTCGTCGCACCGGCAACCAGTACCCGCATCAGCGCACGCCCTTCTCCGTGGCGATGGCGGCGCGCAACGCGATGGCGAGTATCACCGTCGTGAACACCAGGCCCCCCGCCTCCATCCAGCCGATCAGGTCGCCGGCGCCGTGGTGGGGGTCGATGATGTGGCTCAGCGAGTGCAGCGCCCAGTGCAGCGTCGCGAAGGCAAGGGCCGGTACCCGCCACGACACCCGTCGCACCGCGGCGAGCAGCAGCAGGCCCTGGGGGATCTCGAACGTCGCGTTGTCGAAGATGAAGTGATCGTTGCGCACGCCGAAGGTGCCGAGGGTGTCGAAGAACATACCCGGGAAGAACAGCATGAACAGCCCGATACCCAGGGCATAAATCCCGAAGACGATCAGCGTCACCTCGACGAAGCCGCCTCTTGTGCGGGTGGGAGTCGTCGTCATACCGTCACGCTAATACGCGACTGGCCTCAAGAGGGGTGCCACTTTGATGACTAATTCGGGTACCACTTTTGGTCCGGAGCTCCTGGTCGAACTCGACAGGACAGCACCGGCGTCACTGCATCACCAGCTCGCCAGCGGCCTGCGCGACGCGATCCGCACCGGCCGCCTGACACCGCACACCCGGCTGCCGTCGAGCCGCGTGCTCGCCGCCGACCTCGGGGTGTCGCGACGGCTCGTCGTGGATGCCTACAGCCAACTGGTCGCGGAGGGCTTCCTGCTCAGCAGGCACGGTTCGGGCACCCGTGTCGCCACCGTCGACGTCGCGACGACCCCCGCAGACAGAACCGCGGAACCGCCGCGCTTCGACGTCGACTTCTTTCCCGGATCGCCTGACCTGTCCAGCTTTCCACGGCACTCGTGGCTACGGGCGCTCCGGCAGGGCCTGGCCGGTCTCGAGTCCGATGCCTTCGGCTACGTCACACCCCAGGGTCTGCTCGAGACACGCGTCGCGATCGCGGACTATCTGCGCCGCACCCGCGGGGTGCTGGCCGATCCGCAACACATCGTCATCTCCTCCGGCGTGACACAGGCCATCGCGCTGCTGGGCCAACCGCTGCGGACCACGCCGCTGGCGATGGAGGATCCCGGATTCTGGCAACACCGAACGATACTGCAGCACAACGGTGTCGAGCCGATTCCAGTACCCATCGATGACGAGGGAATTGTTGTCGATGCCCTCACGAGCAGCGGTGCGGAAGTGGTGCTGACGACTCCGGCGCACCAGTCACCGACGGGCGTCGTGCTGTCGGCACCACGGCGGACCGCGCTGATGGAGTGGGCCCGCGCCGGTCATCTGGTCATCGAGGATGACTACGACGCCGAATACCGTTACGACCGTGAGCCTGTCGGGTCATTACAGGGCATGGCGCCCGATCGCGTGGTTTACGTGGGTTCGACGAGCAAGACGCTGGCTCCCGGCCTGCGCATCGGATGGATGGTGTTGCCCCCGCACCTCGCCAAGGCGGTCATCTCGTCGAAATGGCTTGCCGACACCGGAGGTTCGGTGATGGATCAGGTGGCCTTCGCCCAGTTTCTGACATCGGGTGAGTACGACCGGCATCTGCGGCAGATGCGCAGGCGTTATCAGACCCGTCGGGCCGCGCTGCTGGACGCGCTCGCACGGCACCTGCCCGACGCGACGGTGCTGGGTGCCGCGGCCGGCGTCCATCTCACCGTCCGGTTTCCCGACGCCTTTCCCCTCGACGACCTGGTCGCGCACGCCAAGAAGGTCCGCGTCAGGGTCGAGCCGGTGGCCCGGTGTTACGCCGAACCCGACACGGCGCCACCAGGATTGCTGCTCGGCTACGCCAATCTCACAGAGTCGCAAATCGAGCGGGGCGTCCGGGAATTGGCTCGGGCGCTTCGTTAGCTGCCGCCACCGCCGCAGCCGCCACCGCCGCCGCAGCCACCGCCACCACATCCGGCACCGCCACAACCGCCGTTGTCGGAGCCACCGGTGCCGACATAGCCGGTTCCGGCGGCGCCGGCCGACCCGGCCGCCCACATATTGCGGCGCTGCCTGGCTCTCATCGCCTTACGGTTACGCGGGCTGTGCAGTTCCAGATAGCTTCGGCGATATCTTTCCTCGGCCGAACCGCGCTGGCTGATGCGGCTACCCCACATCAGCCAACCCACCACCACCACACATAACAAGGCCAGCACCGAGATTCCGATCACGGCCCCCACCGTTGCGCTCATGGACGAAGATTACTGCCGTGGTCGTTACTCGCCCAGTGTGGAATCGCTATGGGATTGTTAAGGTCTCGACTCGACTCGGTAGCGCAAATTCGTAACTTGCGACGCGTGCGTAAGTTGGGGCGGGCCGAAAGTCATCGCGGCCAGCTGGCGGTGGCGGAGGGATTTGAACCCCCGGACGGTTTTAGCCGTCTCTCGCTTTCAAGGCGAGTGCATTAGGCCGCTCTGCCACGCCACCGTCGACAAGCGTACTGGTGGGTGGTTACGGCTCAGACGCGGCCGAGCTTCGCCGGCGGCGCCGCAGTCTTGAGCGCGACGCTGATGCGCCTGCAGTTCTCCCCCATCGCCGCGATCTGCGGACGCGACAATCGGCCGAGGAAGTGCACTCGCACGCCCTCGCCGTAGGTCGCCATCGCCTCGCGTACCGCGGTCCTGCCCTCGTCGGTGATGGTGGCGAGCACGCCGCGACCGTCCTCGGGACTCGCACCGCGCCGCACCAGACCCTGCAATTCCAGGCGGCGGATCTGCCGCGTGACGCGACTGGGCAACGACATGAGAGCGTCTGCCAAATCTCCCATCCGCGATGACCCCGTTGTCGACTTGTCCAAGATGTCGAGCAACCGCACATCGTTGAGGGTCAGTTGATGCTCGTCCAAAAGCGACCTGTTGAGGGTCGCGTACATCCGCAGCGCCGAGTCGAGGAAGTGTTGCCACGACCTCTGTTCGGCGATGTCCAATCCCGGCATGTCACTGGCCGTACGCCCCCCTATGATCCTCTCCATCCGGCAATGGTAAATCCCCAATGCGTTGCTGGGGCAGGAACATAAAGACGCGTTTTCGCAGGCTAGTAGGCTTATTTGAATGCATTCCATCGTGGTAGCCAGCAAAGGTCAGTTGACCTGGCAAGAAGTTACTGACATTGCCCCCGGCGAAGACGAAATCTTGATCAAGATCAGCGCCGCGGGGGTCAACCGAGCCGACCTGTTGCAGGCCGCGGGCAAGTATCCGCCGCCTCCGGGAGCCAGCCAGACCCTCGGGCTGGAGGTGTCAGGGACCATCGCCGCGCTGGGCGAAGGGGTCACCGGCTGGGACGTCGGACAGCCGGTTTGTGCCCTGCTGGCGGGCGGAGGCTACGCCGAATACGTCGCGGTCCCCGCGCCGCAGGTGATGCCCGTACCGGAGTCGGTGCCACTGCAGCACGCCGCTGCCCTGCCCGAGGTCGCGTGCACGGTGTGGTCGAACCTCGTGATGACCGCCGGCCTGTCGGCGGGTCAGCTAGTACTCGTGCATGGCGGCGCCAGCGGTATCGGCACCCACGCGATCCAGGTCGGCGTTGCCCTCGGTTGCCGGGTTGCGGTGACGGCCGGAGCGAAGAACAAGCAGGATCTGTGCGCCGAGCTCGGCGCCGAGATCGTCATCGGATACCGCGACGAGGACTTCGTCGAACGCGTGCGCGCGGAGACCGGCGGCGCCGGCGCCGACGTGATTCTCGACATCATGGGGGCCGCCTATCTCGACCGCAATGTCGACGCGCTCGCCCCCGACGGCCGCCTGGTGATCATCGGTATGCAGGGCGGAGTCAAAGGCGAACTGAACATCGGAAAACTCCTCGGCAAGCGTGCCGGGGTGATCGCGACCGCGCTACGGTCGCGTCCGGTGAGCGGTCCCGCCAGCAAGGGCGAGATCGTCACCGAGGTCGTCGCCAACGTGTGGCCGATGGTCGCCGCCGGTGAGGTACGTCCGATCATCGGCGCCGAGTTCGGAATCGAGCAGGCCGGTGAAGCGCACGAGTTGCTGGAGTCCGGCGACGTGTCGGGGAAAATCCTTCTGCGCGTGGCAGATTGACGTTGGCTACGGTTAGCCCAGCGATGCCAGTGCGCGAACGAGCTGGTCCACTTCGGCGGTCGTCGTGTAATGGGCCAGGCCGACGGTGACGGCACCGCCGATGTCGTTGACGCCGATCACGTCGAGCACCCGCGAGCCCGCGTTCGCGATAGCCAGGATGCCGTTGTCGGCCAGCCGCTGCACCACCCGCTCGGCCGGCACGTCGCTGACCGCGAAACTGAGGACAGGGATCCGTATTTCGGGCCGCCCGATCACCATGACCGCGGGCAGCGACCGCAACGACATTTGCAGGTAGTCGAACAGCCGGCTCATGTAGGACGACGCCGATTGCATTGACGTCGCGAGTCTTTCACGACGGGTACCCTGCGCCGACTCGTCGAGGGACGCCAGGTATTCGACGCTGGCGACGACGCCGGCGAGCAGGCCGAACTGATGCGACCCGACCTCCAGCCGGGCCGGCCCACGGGCAAACGGGTTCAGCGAGACCGAGGCGAACGAATCGATGATCGACGGATCGCGGAACACCAGGGCACCGATCGGGGGGCCACCCCAGGCGAGGGCGTTCACGGCGACCACGTCCGCATCGATCTCGTCGATGTCGATCAGGCGGTAGGGCGCGGCGGCGGAGTGGTCGACCACCACCAGGCCGCCGTTGTCGTGCACCAGCTTGGTGACCGGCCGCAAATCGGTGACGGTGCCCAACGTCGACGAGGCCGACGTGATGGCGACCAGCCGGGTGGGCGCCGTGATGAGGCCCTCCCACTGCCAGCTCGGCAGTTCGCCGGTCTCGATGTCGACCTCCCCCCACTTGACCTTGGCGCCATAGCGATTGGCGGCTCGTAGCCACGGGGCGATGTTGGCTTCGTCATCCAGCCGGGTGACCACCATTTCGTAGCCGAGACCGACGCGAGCGGCGGAGGCGTCAGCCAGGTTGGTGAGCAGCACGGCACGGTCCGAGCCGAGCACCACCCCTTCGGGGTTCGCGCCGACGAGATCGGCCACCGCCTGGCGGGCCGCTGTGAGCACCGCGGCACTGCGTTGAGCTGACGGATGTGGTCCGGTCGAGGTCGGCATCGAACCCCGGAAGGCGGTGGATACAGCCCTCGCGACGGCATCGGGAAGGAGCATGCCGTGCTGCGCGTCGAAGTGCACCCAACCGTCGCCCAGAGACGGGTGCAGTCCACGCACCCGGGCGACGTCGTATGCCATGCCAGCCCACCTTAAGCGTCCTTGAATTGCACTACCGGACACGATCTCGCACGATGCCCGGCTTGCCACCCGTTGCTACCCAGCCGGGCCCGAAACGGGTCACCTGGCGAGCCATACTAGTGCAGCGGCATCCGGGTCCGGAGTGCTCATAGCACTTTCGTGGCTGAGGGCGCGCAAGCACGGAATGAATCCATTCACGGGGCCCGGACTGCGGGTTCGCCAAGACTGACGGGCTAGTGTCGCTACGTACGTCAGACCGTGGCGATAGGTCTGCGACGACGACGAGAAACCGCAGCGACCACTGGCGCGGAGAGGAACATGACAGCCAACAACGACGACGACGGCATCGAGATCATCGGCGGGGAGCCGCGCGAAGCGCCTCAGGACGATGACGGGAAGTCGCTGACCGACCTGGTCGAGCAGCCCGCGAAGGTGATGCGGATCGGCACGATGATCAAGCAGCTGCTGGAGGAGGTGCGTGCGGCACCGCTGGACGACGCGAGCCGCAACAGGCTGCGCGAGATCCACCGGACCAGCATCGCCGAGCTCGAGGAAGGCCTGGCGCCCGAGCTGCGCGAAGAGCTGGAGCGCCTGACGCTGCCGTTCACCGAGGACGGGGTCCCGTCCGATGCCGAGCTTCGCATCGCGCAGGCTCAGTTGGTGGGCTGGCTGGAAGGCCTGTTCCACGGCATCCAGACGGCATTGTTCGCCCAGCAGATGGCGGCGCGCCAGCAGCTGGAGCAGATGCGGGGCCAGGGTGCGCTGCCACCAGGAATGGCTGGACCGCGCGGCGGCGCCGGGACCGGCCAGTACCTCTAGGAGCCCTGCACGTGGCCCCACACATCTCGACGCGCAACGCCTGGGTGGAGTTCCCGATCTTCGACGCCAAGTCGCGGTCGTTGAAGAAGGCGTTCCTCGGGAAGGCCGGCGGAGCGATCGGCCGCAACGAGTCCAACGTCGTCGTCATCGAGGCGCTGCGCGACATCACGATGTCGCTGGAACTCGGCGATCGCGTCGGGCTCGTCGGACACAACGGCGCAGGCAAGTCGACGCTGCTGCGGCTGCTGTCCGGCATCTATGAACCCACCCGCGGCGTCGCGACGGTGACCGGCCGGGTGGCGCCGGTGTTCGATCTCGGGGTCGGCATGGATCCCGAGATCACCGGGTTCGAGAACATCATCATCCGCGGACTGTTCCTCGGGCAGACGCGTAAGCAGATGTTGGCCAAGGTCGACGAGATCGCGGACTTCACCGAGCTGGGCGACTACCTGTCCATGCCGTTGCGTACGTACTCGACCGGTATGCGGGTACGCCTGGCGATGGGTGTGGTGACGAGCATCGACCCCGAGATCCTGTTGCTCGACGAGGGCATCGGAGCGGTGGACGCCGATTTTCTGAAGAAGGCGCAGTCGCGGCTGCAGAGCCTTGTCGAGCGGTCCGGCATCCTGGTGTTCGCGAGCCACTCGAACGAATTCCTGGCCCGCCTGTGCAAGACCGCGATGTGGATCGACCACGGCACCATCAAGATGACCGGCGGCATCGAGGAGGTCGTGCGCGCGTACGAGGGCGAGGACGCCGCCCGTCATGTGCGCGAAGTCCTCGACGAACACCGCTCGGATTGGCCGGCTACGGTCCCCGATGAGTGACACGGTGTGCGCCGTCGTGGTCACGCACCGGCGTCCCGACGAACTCGCCAAGTCGCTGGAAGCGGTGGCGGCCCAGACCCGCACGCCGGACCACTTGGTCGTCGTCGACAACGACAACGATCCGCGCGTCGCCGAACTCGTTGCCGGACAACCGCTTCCGACTACTTACATTGGCTCCCGGCGGAACCTGGGCGGCGCTGGAGGTTTCGCGCTGGGGATGCTGCACGCGCTGACGCTCGGTAGCGACTGGGTGTGGCTGGCTGACGACGACGGGCGGCCCGCCGACTCCGAAGTGCTCGGCACTCTTCTCGCGTGCGCGGAGAAACATCGGCTGGCAGCCGTCTCGCCAATGGTGTGCGATATGAATGACCCTGGGCGCCTGGCGTTTCCATTGCGTCGCGGGTTGGTGTGGCGACGCCGGGCCTCAGAGTTGCGCACCGAGACGTCTACCGATCTGCTTGCAGGCATCGCGTCGTTGTTCAACGGCGCACTGTTCCGCGCGTCGACGCTGGAGGCCACCGGCGTACCGGATCTGCGGCTGTTCGTGCGCGGCGACGAGACAGAACTGCACCGTCGCCTGGTACGGACGGGGCTGCCGTTCGGCACCTGCCTGGACGCGGTCTATCTACACCCGCAGGGCGGCGACGAGTTCAAGCCGATCCTGGGCGGACGGATGCACACGCAGTACCCCGACGACAAAACCAAGCGGTTCTTCACGTATCGCAACCGTGGATACCTGCAGTCGCAGCCGGGCCTTCGGAAGCTGGTGTTCCAGGAGTGGGTTCGGTTCGGCTGGTACTTCCTGGTGTCGCGGCGCGACCCCGCAGGTCTGATGGAATGGATTCGGTTGCGGCGCATGGGCCGTAAGGAAAGGTTCGGGAGGCCCGCACAGTGACGTTCACCGACGCTGCCGCACAGTCGAAGACGTTTGGCCGCGCCTGGGGCGACCTGGTGGCGGGCTTCGGCAAACGCGAGCTGTGGTTTCACCTGGGCTGGCAGGACATCAAGCAGCGCTACCGCAGGTCGGTGCTCGGGCCGTTCTGGATCACGATTGCAACCGGCGCCACGGCGGTCGCTATGGGTCTGTTGTACTCCAAGTTGTTCAAGCTTCCGCTCGAAGAGCATCTGCCCTATGTGACGCTGGGCCTTATCGTCTGGAACCTCATCAACGCGTCGATTCTCGAGGGCGCGGAGGTCTTCATCGCGAATGAGGGCCTCATCAAACAGCTTCCGACGCCGCTGTCCGTTCACGTGTACCGATTGGTGTGGCGGCAGATCATCCTGTTCGGCCACAACATGATCATCTTCGTGATCATCGCGTTCATCTATCCGAAACCGTGGACTTGGCCCGACCTGGCGGTCATTCCTGCCTTGTTCCTCATCGTCTTGAACTGCGTGTGGGTATCGCTGTGCTTCGGCATTCTGGCGACCCGGTACCGCGACATCAGCCCGCTACTGGTCAGCCTGGTTCAGTTGTTGTTCTTCATGACGCCGATCATCTGGAACGAGTCGACGCTGCAGCAGCAGGGTGCGGGTGACTACGCGCGGATCGTCGAACTGAATCCGCTGCTGCACTATCTGGACATCGTGCGGGCGCCTCTGCTCGGCGCGGATCAAGAGGTGCACCACTGGGTCGTGGTCATTGTGCTGACCGTCATCGGATGGACGCTCGCCGCGTTCGCGATGCGGCAATACCGGTCGCGCGTCGCGTACTGGGTTTAGTTTCGAGCGCGAGCCGAGCGGCCGTGCTCGGGCAGTTATCCCCAATGGCGGTTTTATCCACAGGTTGGTTTGAGCTGCGGTTTCGCGCCGGTGCCGCAGGTAGTGTCGAACTTATGTTCGATCGATTGGTAGCCGAGGCCCATTGCAGCCGGGGTGGTGCGGCGGTTGGGGCGTGGGCGCGGGTGGAGAACGCCGCCTGTGCGCGAAGGCTTTTCGCGACCGCTGACGAGCTTGAGCGGATGCTGGCCGCCGATGGGTCTGATGAGCGTGAGCAGTGGTGTCTGGACAACTGGGGTGCGGTCGCGGCGTCGGTGGCCGCCGCGCAGAACGTGTCGCTGGGGGTGGCCTCGCATCAACTGCTGATCGCCATCGGGTTGCGCGAACGGCTCCCGCGGGTGGGTGAGGTGTTCGCCGCCGGCGCGATCAACTACCGGCTGGTGTCGGCGATCGTGGCCCGCACCCGGCTGATCAGCGATCCCGACGCCATGGCCAAAGTCGACACCGAGATCGCCGCCCGGGTCGAAGACTGGGGATCGCTGTCGGCGCACAAGACCGAGACCGAGATCGACTACTGGGTCGATCGCTATGACCCCGCGGCGGTGCGGCGCACCGAATACTCCGCCCGCCACTGCCATGTCGATGTCGGCGACCCCGACGACGGATCAGGTGTGGTGTTCATCGAGGGCCGGCTGATCATCACCGACGGCGAAGCGCTGGACCAGCGGTTGGACGCCATGGCGCGCACGGTGTGCGACCGCGATCCGCGCACCCACGATCAGCGCCGCGCCGCGGCCCTGGGGGCGTTGGCTCATCGCGCCGACCGGCTGGCCTGCCAATGCGGGAACCCCGACTGCGACGCCGCCACCGTCCAAGCCAGCGCGGTGGTGGTGCATGTCATTGCCCACGAGGAGTCGCTGACCGATGACACCCCGGTGTCGTTGGACGGCGAAGAACCGGTGGATCCGGATCGCAAACCGTGGCAGGAGATGACCTGGCGCGAATTGCTGGCCCCCCGCCCACCCGAACCCGAGGTGATCGCTGCCACGCCGCCGGCGGTGCTGCTCGGTGGTGGGATGCTGCCCGCCCCCTTGTTGGCCGCCAAGGTCGCCGGCTCGGCGAAGATCGTCCCGATCCGCCATCCCGGTGATGCGCCGCCCGAACCGCGCTACCTCCCCAGTGCTGTCCTCGCGACGTTTGTGCGGTGTCGGGATATGACGTGCCGGTTCCCGGGTTGCGACCACCCCGCCGACAGCTGCGATATCGACCACACCATCGCCTACCCGCACGGCCCGACCCAGGCATCCAACCTCAAATGTCTATGCCGACAACACCACTTACTCAAAACGTTCTGGGGCTGGCACGACGAACAGCACCCCGACGGCACCGTCATCTGGACGTGCCCGCAGGGCCAGACCTACACCACCTATCCCGGCAGCCGACTGCTGTTCCCCACCCTGTGCCGACCCACCGCCCCCACCGTCATCCGCAAGACACCCGCGACGACCACCGAGCCGGCCGCGCGCGGGCTGGCCATGCCCCGACGCACCGCCACCCGCGCACAGAACCGCACCCAAGCCATCAACGACGAACGCCGATACAACCAAACCCTCATCCACACCGAAGCCGAAGAGCGCACCCGCAATCAACAGCAAGAGGATGCCGGAAACGATTGTGGCGACAGCTATTTCCCCACCCGACCACCACCCCCGAGCGACCACGACCCAGCACCGTTCTAACGGCAACCGCTCGTCGCAACTATTTCCGGAAGACCACCCAGCGCATCATGGTGTACATGTACACCGCCTCGCAGGCGCCCGCACCGAGGCGTGCGATGCGGTAATCCACACCCAGCGCTGTCAGCAGGCTGGACACTCCGAGGATGAACGCCAGGTAGTTGACCACCACCACGACGACGTAGATGGCGAACTGCGGCCCGACGGGAGCGTGCGAGGAGAAGTTGAAGATCCGGTTGAGGACGTAACTCAACGCGAACGCGCACGCGTAAGCCACTGTCACCGCAATCGGCACCGGCAGCGCCAACACGCCGTGCAGCAGGTAGAGCAGCACCAGGTCGACGCCGAACGTGAAGCTGTTGATCAGACAGAACCCGAGAAACGTCGGCGCAACAAGGGAACTCAGCCCGAACGGCAGGACGGCGACCACCCTGTCACAGAACCGGTGGAACCGTTCGACCGCTCCCGTCCTGGCAGGAGTCGACGACTCGACCGTCACATGTCCACGCTGACATGCATGAGTGACCGGCAATTGAGCAGCGGGCAAATTCTCGGGACGCGTGTCAGGCGAGCCCGGCCATGGCGAGGAGATTGGCTGTGCGCCACCAGATCAGCAGGATGAACATCAGCAGCAGTCCCACGGTGGCGGCGATCTGGATCGCGGTGCGGTGCTTCCGCGGTGCATAGGCATAGGCCGCGGCGATCGCCGCACCCGTTACGAGCCCGCCGAGATGGCCCTGCCAACTGATGTTCGGCACCACGAAGGTGATGACCAGGTTGATCGCGATGAGCCCGATAACCCATCGGGTGTCCATGTTCAGCCTTCTGCCGACCACGAACGTGGCGCCGAAGAGGCCGAAGACCGCACCGGAAGCGCCTGCGGTCTGGCCGCCGAGCGTCGACAGCAGATACACCACGACCGACCCACCGAGCGCGCTCATCAGGTAGAGCGAACTGAACCGTAACCGGCCAAGCGCGATCTCCAGCGGCGGTCCGATCACATATAGCGCCCACATGTTGAAGACGATGTGCATCGGGCCGTAGTGCAGGAACGCCGACGTCAACAGCCGATACCACTCCCCGTCGGCCACCGCCGGCGCAAACAGCACCAGCGCGCGCTCCAGTTCGGACGACATCGTCTGCAGCACGAACATCACGACGTTGATACCGATCAGCACATACGTGACGAGCGGAGTGTTCACCGGCACACCGCCGAACTGAGTGCGGGTCTGCCGAACGCTTCTGACGCCCTCGCCGACGCATTCGGCGCACTGGTGCCCGACGGATGCGTCGCGCATGCACTCGGGGCAGATGTAGCGGTTGCAGCGGGTGCACCGCACATACGTCGCGCGGTCAGGATGCCGATAGCAGGTTGGCGCCTGCGGCGGGGTGGTCATGCCTACAGCGTGCCGAACAATTCGATCCAGTTGCCATCGGGATCGGCGACGAACATCCAGCCCATGCCCGGGACCGGCTCGAACTCTGTGAGCGACTCCACCACCTCATACGGCGACTCGGCGAACGTCTTCGACAGCCCGGTCAGATCCTTGACCCCGATCGTGAAGTAACGGACCCCGGCCGCCGCGCGCCCACCACCGGGCGTCACGGGTAACGGCGGCGGCGTCGTGAACGTCACCAGCTTCAGGACGCTGCCACCCAGCGAGTAGCGGCGCTGCGAACCGCCGGGAAACTCGATCTCACCCTGGAATTCGAGCTCGAGGAAACCCTCATAGAAGGCGACCATCGCCTCGAGATTCGTCGTCACCAGACCGACCTCGATGCCCGGTGAGAGCAGATCCAGTTTCACGTGCGCCTCGCTTCTCGAGAAGTGTTGTCCCCAGCAGGTCTGCTGGAGGCTGGTCCCAGTGATCGATGCTGACGACCGCTTCGAGCGGTCGCCGCCGGACCGGACCGTGGCCGCCCTTGGGCCAACCGACGACCCGGCCATCATCCAATCCTCCGGCACGCCTCCGTAGGAGGCCCAGCTCAGCCGCGGGCCGAATCGTCCTGGCCGTGGCCATCACTTCCCACACGTCGTCGCTTGCATCCGGCATGCGCACGAACCTACTGCCCAACCGCGTAACGATTCGGTCTCTATCGAAATCACGATCAATTAAGAATGCCCGCCGAAACCTGAGGAATTTCAAGATCTGTACGGCCATCTGGTCGCGGACTTATCGAATTTCACCGAAATTGCGGCATAAATCACGTCCTCGCGGTGTAACGCTGTCGGCGCAGGCAGAGGTGCTACAGAGCCGTCAGATGACGCATCATTTGTTTCGCTACCGTGGATCTCGGGAACGGGGGAGACACCGAGACCATTCGCAATAAAAGGAAGAAAGGCATATGAAGTTATCTGATATCAATGCTCGAATCGTCGGCGCATGTGCAGCGGGCTCGCTGCTCGGGGGCCTGGCGGTGGCGACCATCGCCGCACCGTCGGCCATGGCCACTCCTGCCGGTTGCAGCGCCAGCGAGCTGTCGGGCACCGTCAGCTCCGCGACGGGTTCAGCACAGGCGTACCTGGCCAGCCATCCGGGCGCCAACGCGGCGGTGACAACGGCGTTCAGCCAGCCGCGTGACCAGGCCGCATCTACTCTGCGCGCCTACTTCACCGCCAACCCGGGTGAGTACCAGGACCTGCGTGGAATCCTGTCGCCGATCGGCGACAAGCAGAGCCAGTGCAACGTCGCGGTGCTGCCGCCGGACCTCGCATCGGCATACAGCCAGTTCATGGCCGGCTAAATCCAGCAATCGCGTAACGAAAACCCGCCGTCACAGCCCCGCTGTGGCGGCGGGTTTTCGCGCCGGAAGTAACAATTTCGACGCACGCTTAGACTGACTTGTTATGAGGCCGACGAGAACTTCAGCGCTCGCGGCGGCGCTGCTGGTTGCCGCCGGCGTTTCCGCTGCTTACGCTAATGCGCAACCCAGCACGGAGCCGGCTCCGGCGCCCGCCCCGTCCGAAACGCCCGCACCGGATGGGCAGCCTTCCGCGGAGGCGGCCCCGCCCGGCCCGAAGACCACCATCGACGCCGACGGCACCTACGCGGTCGGATCAGACATCGTGCCGGGCGTCTACTCGTCGGCGGGCCCAAGTCCCAACGGCACGGCGTGCTACTGGAAGCGTGCCGCCGGCGACGAACTACTCGACAACGCGCTCACCAAGAAGCCGGCGGTGGTGCAGATCCTCGCGAACGACTCGACGTTCACGACCAACGACTGCCAGACCTGGGCACTGACCCCCAACGCCCCCCTGCCGCGACAGGCCGGCCCCGGCGACCTGCTGAGTCAACTCGCCCCGCTCATCGGGTCCGGCATCATGAACGGCGGCCGGTCGGGTCCGCCCGCAGCCGGATCGCCACCGGCTGCAGAGGCACCGGCTGCAGAGGCACCCGTAACAGAGACTCCGACCGAGCACATACCCGGGACGGGCGCGGCGCCCGGACCGGGGTGACCGCCGACGGCCGAATCCGCGTACCGGCGGACCTCGACGCCGTCACCGCGATCGGCGACGAAGACCACTCGGACGTCGACCCGGCATCGATCGAACGGATCTGGGCGGCGGCACGGTACTGGTATCAAGCGGGCATGCACCCCGCGATCCAGCTGTGTCTGCGGCACAACGGCAAAGTCGTACTGAACCGCGCCATCGGGCACGGCTGGGGAAACGGGCCGTCGGACCCACCCGACGCCGAAAAGGTTCCCGTCACGACGGATACGCCGTTCTGCGCGTACTCGGCGGCGAAGGCCATGACGACGACTGTCGTGCACATGCTGGTGGAGCGCGGCGAGTTCGCGCTCGACGACCGCGTCTGCGACTACCTGCCGACCTACACCAGCCACGGCAAGGACCGCACCACCATCCGGCACGTGATGACGCACAGCGCGGGTGTTCCGATCTACCGAGGACCACGCGTAGACCTCAAGCGCATAGACGACAGCGCCTACACCCGCGAACAGCTCGGCGCGCTGAAACCGCTGCACCGGCCCGGGCTCGTGCACATCTACCACGGGCTCACCTGGGGTCCGCTGGTGCGCGAGATCGTCTCGGCTGCCACCGGCAGGAACATCCGCGAGATCCTCGCCACCGAAATCCTCGACCCACTCGGGTTCCGCTGGACCAATTACGGCGTTGCACCCCAGGATGTTCCGCTGGTGGCACCCAGCCACGCCACCGGGAAACCCATGCCCGCACCAATGGAAAGGGTGTTCAAGCTCGCCGTCGGCGGATCGATACACAAGATCATCCCGTTCTCCAACTCAGAGCGCTATCTCACCAGCGTGCTGCCGTCCTCCAATACCGTGTCGACGGCCAACGAGCTATCGAGGTTCGCCGAGATCCTGCGCCGCGGCGGCGAACTCGATGGAGTGCGGGTGCTGCGGCCGGAGACCCTCAAAGCCGCGACAACGGAGTGCAGGCGGCTACGCCCAGATGTCGCAACCGGTCTGGTGCCGGCACGCTGGGGAACCGGATACCTGTTGGGCTCCAACAGGTTCGGTCCGTTCGGCCGCAACGCGCCCGCCGCCTTCGGCAACCTCGGCCTGAGCAATATCGCGGTGTGGGCCGATCCCGAACGCCGGCTGGCAGCTGGTCTCATCAGCAGCGGCAAGCCCGGTGCGCATCGGGAGGCCAACCGATACCCGGCGCTGATGGACCTCATCGCCTTCGAACTGCCGCGCGGCTGATCAGACGGTGGGCTGGTTGTCCCGCACCCCGCGGTAGATCCCGCGCCGCACAATCAACGACATCAGGATCCGCTCGAACGACCATGCGGGGAACCGGAACGGCTTTCCGTTCGGCGCAAACACCTCGAGGCCGTCGGACTGGATACCGAGGATCGAACCCCACCGCCTGCTCGCAGGATGGAACGAGCGCAGCGGCTGATCGGCGAACTCGGCCATGATGTTTCGCGCGAGCAGACCATCGGCGCGGTTGCGCGCCGAACTCCGCAGGGGATCAGTGGCGGCGACGTCGCCGATGGCGAACACGCCGCGGTGACCGGGCACCCGGAGCTCAGGGGTGACACGAACGAACCCGTGCTCGTCGAGCAACTCCGCGGGCAGCCAGTCCGTGTTGGGCCGAACCCGGCCGATCGCCCACAGCACGGCGTCCGCGGATGCAGACGGTTGTCCGGTGCTGAATTCGACTGGTGCACTCGTGATGTCGTCGAACTCGAAGCCCTCGGGAATGACCGCGCGGTGGCCGGAATGCAACTGCACCCCGGCCTCGACCAGCCTCTTGCGCACCTGCTCCCAAGCCCGGTCGTGGTGGTGTTCCAGCGCCCGCTCGCCGGGGAAGTACAGCGCGACCGACTTTCCCGGCCACGTTCTGGCCACGTTGTACGCACTGCTCACCGCGGCCGCACCGCCGCCGATGACGATCACCGATTCGGCCGCGGCCATGCGGTCGTGTGCGGAGCGCAGCCCGCCGACGATCTCATCGGCTGTCTGCAGATCGGGCCTACGCCAGAAACCGTTCGAGACTCCCGTCGAGATCACCAGCGCGTCATACGGTTCGGCGGCGGCGATACCGTCGGGACGGTTCAGAAAGACCTTGCCCGCATCGAGGTCGACGCCGGTGAGCGTCCCCTGGACGGTGCGCACCCGGTCGAGACCGCGGAACCGGTCGAACGGGATCCAGTTATGCCGTGCCCACTCTGCGGGCCGGGACAGCCGCCAACCCAGCTCCTGCCCGCTGACCAGGCCCGGCTTGGACGAAATGCCGACGACCTCGGCGTGCTTGGCAAGTTTGATCGCGGTCAGCACTCCGCTGTCGCCGAGGCCGGCGATGACCACGCGTCGCATCCGGTCACCATAGCCGGGCTAGGTATTTCCGTGCGACAGGGCGTCAGCGGAGCTTTTCGCCGTAGACGCGCTCCACGCTCATCGTCATCAGGACCCGGCGGTCGGACACCATCACCGACCGGTACTCCTCCCAGTCCGGATGCTCTCCGGCGGCATTGCGGTAGTAGTCGACGAGCGCCTGCACCTCGGGGCCGTTCGGGTCGGCGCCGGGCCCGGTCAGCGTCACCGATCCCTCGGCGGTGGCCCAGGCCCAGCCGTCGGAACTCGTGACCTCGATCGCGGCGCGCGGATCCCGGCGCAGATTGGCGGTCTTGGCGCGACCCTCGGTCATCGACACGTAGATGACGTCGGCGTCGCGGTCGTAGAACGGTGTCACCGGGGACAGCTGCGGGAGGCCGTTGGCCTTGATCGTGGCCAGTACTCCGAGTCGGCTCTCGGCGAGCAGCGTGCGGGGGTCAAAGGTCATGTGTGGCGCAACCCGATCCGGCGCGGCGACTATTCCGATGGGGCGTCGATGCGGACCCGGTACATCTTCGGCCAGTACTTGCCGGTGATCAGGTATTCGTCGCCGTCAATGTGGGCAATGCCGTTCAACACCTTCTGACGGTCGCGGCCTGCGTTTCCTGCCAGCTCACTGGCATCCACGACGGTGTTCACCTCGCCGCTCCCGGGGTCGATCCGCACGATCGTGTCGGACGTCCAGACGTTGGCCCACACCTGACCATCGACGCATTCGAGCTCATTGAGGTTTGTCAGCGGGTCGCCGTCGCGCGTGACCGCAACCGAACCCGTCTCGGCGAACGTCTCCGGATCATGGAAGAACAGCCGGTCTGACCCGTCGCTGCGGACCAGTCGATCCCCGTCGGCACATAGCCCCCAGCCCTCGCCGTTGACCGGTACCTCGCGCAGCGGGGTCATGGTGTTCTTGTCCCACTCGACGGCCACCTTGTTCTGCCAGGTGAGTTCCCAGATCCGGTCGCCGACGACGGTGATGCCCTCGCCGTAGTAGTTGTTGGGCGCCGCGGCAGCGCGCAGGACCGCCCCCGTTTCCGGGTCGAGTTCGCGCACCTGCGAGGCGCCCGCGACACCCGTGCCCTCGTAGAGCCTGGGACCGTCGAACTCCAAGCCCTGAGTCCAGGCGGTCGTGTCGTGGGGCATCTCGGCGAGCACCTCGGGCTTGATCGTCGGCACCGGACCCTTCGCCGTGGTGGTCTCGCCGGGTGTCGGTCCGCCTCCGCAGCCGGCGACCAGCACGCTCACCACGGCAGCCCAGATGATGCTGTTGCGCATACCTATAGATACCCGTCCTCACGGTGTGACGGCGTCGATCGCCCGGTAGATCCGCTTCTCGCTGACCGGCCGCGGGGTGCCGAGCTGCTGTGCCCACAGGCTGACCCGCAGCTCCTCGATCTGCCGGGCGATGTCACCAATGTCGTCGGCGCCCGCGCGGGTCGGCGACAGCGCACCAATCAGGTCGTCGAGTGCGTCCTGGACATCGTGCACGCGCTGCATCCGTTCGCGGTCCGCGCCGACGGCGTGCGGCAGCCGCTCGAGTCGCCGGTTGATGGCGGTCAGATAGCGGGTGAGGTCGATGAGCCGCGTGGCCCCGGTGGCGGTGACGAAGCCCTTCGGCATGAGCCTGGCGAGCTGATCGCGAATGTCGGCGATCGCGTCGGCCTGCGTCGGCGGCGGCGCGGCGGGCAGCGCGAGGTCGACGTCGTGGGCCGCGGCGAGCACCTTCTCGACCTGGCCGAGGATCGCCTGCGTGGTGGGTACCAGTTGATCGGCGACGCGGTCGCGCAGCGCAGTGAACTCGGCGCGGGTCCACACCGGTGCCGGCGCAAGCCGGTCGGTCGCCGCGTCGGCGCAGTCGTCGAGCAGCGCCGCGAGCGATCCGTCGGGGTTCGCGCCAAGTGCCAGCCGGGCGCGTGGATCCAGTTGGCGCTCGAGGTTCTTCACCGGCGAGGGCACGGCCAGTCGCAGCAGCCTTCGGATACCCGGCACCATCGCCGCCGCCTGCTCGGCTTCGGTCGGGAACACGCGGATGTCGACCGCGGCTCCGGCGTCGACCAGGGCGGGGAAGCCGCGCACGGCGTGCCCGCCGCTGGCGCGTTCGACGGTGCGGGGTAGCTCGTCGAGATCGTCGGGCCACGTGCGCAGTCCGGTCCGTTCCAGCTCTCCTGCAACCGCTTCGGCGACGGCACGGCGAATCGGCGCGGCCAGCTGGGTCTGCAGGGTCTCGAGGTCCTTGCCGCGCGCGACCTCCTTGCCGTCGGACTCGACGGCGAACGTGACCCGAAGGTGCGGCGGCAGCTTGTCGAGGTCGAACGCGTCGATCGGCACGAGCACTCGAGTCAGCCGGTGCAGTTCACGCTGCAGGGCCTGCAGAATCGGTTCGCCGTCCGGTTCGATCGAGGCGAGCACGGCGCGCGCGGTGTCCGGTGCGGGAACGAAGTTGCGGCGCAGGTCCTTTGGCAGTGACTTGATCAGTGCGGTGATGAGCTCCTCGCGCAAGGCCGGCACCTGCCAGCTGAATTCGTCACCGCCGAGCCGCGCCAGCACCTCGACGGGCACGTGCACGGTCACCCCGTCGTCCTCGGCGCCCGGTTCGAATCGATACGTCAGCGGCAGCGACAGCTCGTCGGCCTGCCAGGTGTCCGGCCCCTCTGCGGCCGCGTCATCCTTGCGCAGCAGGTCGTCGCGGGTCAGCGTGAGCAGCTCAGGTGTCTTGTGCCGCTGTTTTTTCCACCACGCGTCGAAGTGCTTCGCCGACACGGCGTTTGCGGGCACACGTGCGTCGTAGAACGCATAGACCTCGTCGTCGCCGACCAGCAGGTCGCGCCTGCGCGCCTTCTCCTCGAGTTCCTCCAATTCCTCGCGCAGCCGCGCATTATCGCGGAAAAAGTGGTGCCGTGTCTGCCAGTCGCCCTCGACCAGGGCATGGCGGATGAACAGTTCACGGGCGACCTCAGGCTCCACCGTCGCGTAGCCGACCCGCCGACGTGGCACCAGCGGCAGTCCGAACAGCGTCACGCGTTCGTAGGCCATCACGGCGCCGCGCTGTGCGTCCCAGTGCGGCTCACTGTAAGTGCGTATAAGGAGATTCGTACCGACCTTTTCGATGGTCTCCGGCTGGATCCGTGCTGCGATTCGGCCGTACAGCCGGCTGGTCTCGACGAGGTCGGCGACGACGATCCACCGTGGCGGACGCTTCGTCAGCACCGAACCGGGAGCGAGGACGAACTTGACGTTGCGTGCACCCTGAAAATCGCGAGACTCGCCCTCGCGCAATCCGATATGCGACAGCAGACCGGCCAGCAGCGCCGCGTGCACCCGCGCGGGGTCAGCAGGTTCGGGATCGTCGGACTCCCTGATGCCGAGGTCCCTGGCGATGCTGCGCAGCTGCCCCCTCAGGTCCTGCCATTCGCGGATCCGCAGATAGTGCAGGAACTCTTCGCGGCACATCCGTCGAAACGCATTGCCCGAACGTTCCTTTCGCTGCTCACCGAGATAGCGCCACAGGTTCAGATAGGAGATGAAATCGGAGTTCTCATCGGCGAACCTGGCGTGCTTCTGACGTGCCGCCTCTTCGCGGTCGGCCGGCCGCTCACGCGGATCGGGGATCGCGAGCGCCGCGGCGAGCACGAGAATTTCGCGCACGCAGTCTTCCTCGTCGGCCTGCAGGATCATTCGCCCCAGGCGCGGGTCGACGGGCAACTGCGCCAACCGCCGCCCGATATCGGTGATGACGCCGTTGGCATCGAAGGCACCGAGTTCCTGCAGCAGCACGACGCCGTCGCGAATGCTGCGGCGATCGGGCGGATCGAGGAACGGAAACGTCTCTATATCACCGAGATTCAGCGCCGCCATCTGCAGGATGACCGCGGCGAGATTGGTGCGCAGGATCTCCGGGTCGGTGTAGCGCGGCCGCGATTCGAAGTCGTCTTCGGAATAGAGGCGGATGCACACACCGGGCGCGGTACGGCCCGAGCGGCCCGCGCGTTGGGCGGCGGACGCCTGCGAGATCGGCTCGATCGGCAACCGTTGCACCTTGGTCCGGCGGCTGTACCGCGAGATGCGGGCGGTGCCGGGGTCGACGACGTAGCGGATACCGGGCACCGTCAGCGATGTCTCGGCGACGTTGGTGGCCAACACGATTCGGCGTCCGCTCCGGCTTGTCTGGAAGACCCGCTGCTGTTCGGCGGTGGGCAGGCGGGCGTAGAGCGGCAGCACCTCGGTGTTCTTCAGAGGACGTAAAGCCTCTGCGGTGTCGCGGATCTCACGCTCACCGGAAAGGAACACCAGGACGTCGCCTGGCGGTTCGGCGGACAGTTCGTCGACGGCGTGGACGATGGCCTCGGTCTGGTCGCGCAATTCGGTGCGCACCACCTCGTGGTCGGGATCGTCGGGATCATCGGAATCGTCGACCAGAACGGGCACTTCGAGCGGCCGGTACCGGATCTCGACCGGATACGTCCGACCCGACACCTCGACAATAGGCGCTCCGCCGAAGTGCGCGGCGAAGCGCTCCGGCTCGATCGTCGCGGAGGTGACGATCACCTTGAGGTCAGGCCGTCGCGGCAGGAGCTCACGCAGATAGCCGAGCAGAAAGTCGATGTTGAGGCTGCGCTCGTGCGCCTCGTCGAGGATGAGCGTGTCGTAGCGCAGAAGTCGGCGATCGCGCTGGATCTCGGCAAGCAGGATGCCGTCTGTCATCAGCTTCACCAGGGTGCGGTCGCTGGCCTGATCGGTGAACCGCACGGTGTAACCGACGGCATCACCCAGCGCGGTGCCCAACTCGTCGGCGATGCGTTGTCCGACCGTGCGCGCGGCGAGGCGGCGCGGTTGCGTGTGGCCGATCGTGCCTCGGATGCCGCGGCCGAGTTCGAGGCAGATCTTCGGCAGCTGCGTCGTCTTCCCCGAGCCCGTCTCCCCGGCGACGATGACGACCTGGTGGTCGGTGATCGCCTTGGCGATCTCGTCGCGGCGCTCGCTGACCGGAAGGTCGGGATAGGTGATCGCAGGCACCGCGGCCAGCCGGGTCGCGATCAGACCTTCGCCCGCGGCGACCTGGTCGGCGATCGGCCGCAGTTTGTCGGGCCCGGCGCCGCGAAGGTTCTTGAGACGCCTGCCAAGGCGTGCCGCGTCGCGGATCGTCAGGCCGTCGAGGCGCTGGCGAAGCTCAGCGGCTGACAGCTCAGACATGGATCAGGAGTCGGGTGACCAGTAGGCGAGCATCTCGGCGAACGTCTGAAACGCCGGCGTGGACACCCCGTAGGTCGCCTCGAAGTGCACGCTGATCGGGAACCCCAGCTCGCCGACCCCGTCGACCACCCGCTTGTACAGATCGACCATCAGCACCCGCTTCGCCGACGGCTCGGTGGCGGCCAGCTGCTTGACGAACTCCTGTTCGGCGGCGACGGCGGCGTTGCCCTGGTCCTGGATCAACCAGTTGATGAGGCCGACGTTGGTCTCCACCTTCGGGACGAAGCCGAACGACAGCAGGATCTCGGGCCGATGGTCGGTCTCCTTCGCGAAGTTGCGCAGGAACCCGACGATCGCGTCGGAGTACAGCAGCTGGGTCATGCCGTACGTCGCGCCCTGATCGCACTTGAAGTTGAAGCGACCGTGTTCGCCCTCGCGGGTCGGGATCAGGATGACACCGCGGTTGGGCACCAGGTCGTCGTAGATCGACAGGGCGTCCGTCGGCGCAACGCCGGACCCTTCGCCGTCGTTCATGGTGCGCGGCACACCGACGAAGGCGATGCCGTCGAATCCCGCCGAACTCAGCTTGGTCAGCCGCTGACGCAACGACGCTTTGTCCAGGAACGCGGTCACCTGGGTGCACAGGCCGTTCATCGCGCTCAGCTCGGGCCTGATCTCGTTCCAGAAGTCGAGGACGTCCATCTTCGGCTTCATCTCGATCGGCCGGTCATCGTCCTCTTCGATCATTCCGGGAATCATCACGTGCCGGATCCGGCCCTGCAGGCCGGTCTCCTCAGCGCACCTCAGCACCTTCTGCGCTTCCTCGAGCGCCCGCTCATGCCCGTTTTCGACGTTTGGCGGGACGAGCTCGAGCGCGATGGTATTCAGCGTCACCGAACTGCTCCCTGATCGAAATCTCCAACGTCCCTCGGCGCGGCGGGTCCCCGATGACCGCACGCATTTGCCGGGGACCTCACCTTACAGACCGGGCCTGTCACCGTCCGTAGGCTGGTGGCGTGAGCGTTGCACCCGACACGGGCTCCGATACGCCGATCGCGCTGGCCGACCGTTTCGCGCGCGAGTTGCCCGAGCTGGCCGTCCGCTGGCAGGCCGAAGCCGCCCCCGAGCCTCGTCTACTCGTTCTCAACGAGCAGCTGGCCACCCAGCTCGGCCTTGACGCCCGCTGGCTGCGGGGCCCCGACGGGGTGCGGTTCCTCACCGGCAACCTGGTCCCCGACAGCGCCGCGCCGGTGGCCCAGGCCTACTCCGGACATCAGTTCGGCGGCTATGTTCCCCGCCTCGGCGACGGCCGCGCACTATTGCTGGGCGAACTCGCCGCCGTCGACGGCGGCTACCGCGACCTCCACCTCAAAGGTTCGGGCAGAACGCCGTTCGCCCGGGGTGGAGACGGTCTCGCGGCGGTCGGACCGATGCTGCGCGAATACCTCATCAGCGAGGGGATGCACGCCCTCGGTATCCCGACCACCCGTTCGCTGGCGGTGGTCGCGACGGGTCGCTCGGTGCAACGCGAGACCCCGCTGCCCGGCGCGGTGCTGGCCCGCGTCGCGAGCAGCCACCTGCGCGTAGGCACCTTCCAGTACGTGGCGGCCGGCGGTGACGAAGGCCTGCTGCGACGATTGGCCGACTACGCCATCGCCCGTCACTATCCGGATGCGGCCAACGCCGACAATCCCTACCTCGCGCTGTTCGGTGCCGTGGGCGCAGCCCAAGCGGCGCTGATCGTGCAGTGGATGCTCGTCGGCTTCGTGCACGGCGTGATGAACACGGACAACATGACGATCTCCGGCGAGACCATCGACTACGGGCCGTGCGCGTTCATGGAGGCCTACGACCCAGAGGCGGTGTTCAGCTCGATCGACTCCTGGGGCCGCTACGCCTACGGAAATCAGCCGTCGATCGCGGGATGGAACCTTGCCCGGTTCGCCGAGACGCTGCTGCCGCTGATCGACACCGATCAGAACCGGGCGGTGGAACTCGCCCAGGAGAGCCTCACCGGCTTCGGGGCGCAACTCCAGGCGGCGCTGGCGACCGGGATGCGCGCCAAGCTCGGGCTGAACGACGGCTCGGATGAAGAGGTCGCGACGCCGTTGATGAACGACGTACTCGCGCTACTCGCGGAAAGCCACGTCGACTTCACCTCGTTCTTCCGCAACCTCGGCCAAGCGGCCCGCGGCGACACCGAGCCGGCGCGCGGCATGTTCATGAACCTCGCCGGATTTGACGAATGGCTCACGCGGTGGCGAGCGTTGAACCCGGACGCCGAGCTGATGGATCGGGTCAACCCGATCTACATTCCGCGCAATCACCTCGTCGAGGAGGCGCTGGCTGCGGCGACCGACGGCGACCTCACTCCGATGGAGCGCCTCCTGGAGGCGGTGAGCGCACCGTACGACGAACGTGCCGGCCTGGAGCGCTACGCCGAACCCGCACCCGAGGACTTCGGTAAGTACCGAACCTTCTGCGGGACGTGACCTACGCGATGTCGGGTTCCAGCGCTGCGTCGTCGCGACCGTCGACGGCCAGGTGGGCAAGTGCGAAGCGCAGCCGCTTCCTGGCGCGCGACACCCTGGACATGACCGTTCCGATCGGCACCTCCATCAGCACCGCAGTCTCGGCGTAGGTGTAGTCCAGGACGTCGGCATAGTAGATCGCCGTGCGGGATCCCTCGGGCAACGTCGCCAGAGCCGCCTTGATGTCGTTGTCCGGCAACGCATCCAGGAACTGCGCCTCGGCAGATCGCGGAGCCTCGGCCAGCCGCCGGACCCCGTCAAACACCTGGCCCTCGGTCACGTCGTCGATGCAGATCTCAAAGGGCCGGCGCTGCTTGTACCGGTACCCGCTGACCCAGCGGTTGTACAGGATCCGGAACAGCCAGGCCTTGAAGTTGGTTCCGCCCGCGAAGGTGTCGAACCCCGCGTACGCGTGTAACAGGGTGTCCTGCAGCAGATCCTCGGCATCGGCGTCGGAGCGGGCCAGCCGGCGCGCGCCCCGGGACAGCATGTCGTGCAACGGCTGGACTTCGGTGGTGAAGCGTGCGGCGAGATCGGTGTCTGACTCGGGCGTGGTGGTGACTACCTTCATGATGACCCTCCAGGTGCACGGCTTGGACTCTGCTAATGACCCTCGCGCCTGGGACTCCGTAGCGGACCCTTGCAAACCCGTAGTCGACGAACCCGTAGTCCGTAGTGCGGGCCCTACCCCGCCGCACCGGCGGGCACGTTGCGGAAGCTGATTGCCAGCCGGTTGTAGGCATTCATCAGACTGATCGCGATCGTCAAGTCCACCAGTTCCTTGTCGCCGAAATGCGCCGAGACGGCTTCGTAGTCGCTGTCGGGTACACCCGTCGTCGACACACGGGTCACCGTCTCCGCCCAGGCCAGGGCAGCCTTCTCGCGTTCGTCGAACAGGTGTCCCGCCTCGTGCCACACCGGCACCAGCGCGATCTTCTCGCTGGAAACCCCGAGTTCGCGCAACTCGCGGGAATGCAAATCGATGCAGTAGGCGCAGCCGTTGATCAGCGAGACCCTCAGGTTCACCGCGGTCAACAGTTCCGGGGCAAGACCTGACTGACTGACGTAGGCATGTGTGCCGGCAAGCACTTTCACACCACGGGGAGCAACTTCTGCGTAATTGATTCGTTGAGTCATGACATCCAGCCTGGCAACCGGAGCGCGAAAACGGACCCTGGAAAATCCGTAGTCTTCGGCTGGCCGGCTTCACGAAGGCCTTGCGCCTAACCCTCGATGAACGTCACCGTGTCGTCCAGCGACGCCCGCCCGTTGTCGACGAAATCGACCGACGGGTCCTCGTACCCGATCGACATTCCGCAGAACAGCATGAGTTCCGGCGGCGGCTGGGTCACCGCGTCGACCGACTTGCGCACTTGCGACCACGCCATCTGCGGGCAGCTGTGCAACCCTTCGGCGCGCAGCAGCAGCATCACGGTCTGCAGATACATGCCGAGGTCGGACCATTGCGGCATCCCGAGATCGCGGTCGATGTAGCAGAACAGCGCCACCGGAGCGCCGAAGCACTCCCAGTTCCCAATCGCGGCCCGCGCCCGCGCCTCCCAGTCATCGCGCGCGACGCCGAGTGCGGTGTAGCGGTCCCTGCCGAACGCCGCCCGACGCTCCCCGTACGGCGACTTCAATTGGGGCGGATACATCACGTACTCGCGCTCGTCCCAGGGGTCGCCTGCGGCCACCCGCTCGGTGGCGACCTTCTTGAGCTGCGCCAGCGGCTCTCCGGTCACCACGTAGATGTTCCACGGCTGGATGTTCGATCCGGATGGCGATCTCGCGGCCGCCGACAGCACGCGTTCGATCACCTCACGCTCGACGGCCTGGTCGGTGAAGCCGCGCACCGCCCGCCGAGTCTTGACCGCCTCGTAGACGTCCATCGCTAGGCCTTCGCGGCCGCTTCGAGAATCCACTCCTGCAACCGGGTGTCGAACAGCGTGGCCCGGTCAGCGGGGATCAGGGTGCGTTCTTCGAGGGCGATGCCCCAATAGCGCGCCTCGGGGTCGGCGATGACCGTGCGGCTGTCGCCGCGTGCGGTCAGCGAGGTGCTGATGGCGTCGGAAAGCGGGAATGCCTCCGGCCCACCGATTTCGACGATGCCGTTCACCGGCTCGTTGACCGCGGTGATCGCGACACCCTCGCCGACGTCGACGCCGGCCATCGGCTGGAACAGGGCGGGCGGCACCCGCACCACGTCACCTTCGGTTGCGGAGTCGGCGAGCGTCTTGATGAACTCGAAGAACTGCGTCGCGCGGACGATGGAGAACGGGGTGGGGCCCTCGCTGATGAGCTTCTCCTGCAACAGCTTTGCCTGGAAGTACCCGCTCTGCGGGGCTAACCGATCGGTGCCGACCACCGACAGCGCGACGTGATGCCTCACCCCGGCGGCCTTCTCTGCGGTGAGCAGGTTGGTGGTCGCCGCGCGGAAGAACTCCAGGGCCGCGTCATCGAGCGTCGGTGAGTTCGAGACGTCGACGACGACGTCGGCGCCCGTGAGGACCGCTGCCAGACCCTCACCGGTGAGTGTGTTCACACCGGTCGACGGGGCGGCGGCGACGGCGTCGTGACCGTGCTCCTCCAGCGTGTGCACCAGCTTGGAGCCGACGAATCCGGTGCCTCCGATGACGACGATTCTCATGATGCGCCTTCCTGTTGGGTCGTTCCTGTCGCCAGGTATGACCGCCCAGGCGTGGATTCTGTGACAGATGGCTCAGCGCACGAGCGGCGCGAGGTGGGTTCTGGCGTAACGGGCGACCGCATCGTCGTCGGTCACGTCGAGCACTCCGGTGCTGACCTGAACCAGCGAGACGGCCAACCGGATGTGCAGTTCGGAAACGGCGAGCAGGTCGTCGTCCGGCATCGTCGCGCCCGCCGTGCGCAGCGCCTTGGCCATCGAGGTGGCCGCACTGCTCAGGAAGGCTCTCGCCTCGTCGAACATTCCCGTCACCGCGGTGAAGTCGCCGTCCAACTGCAGGAAGCGGCGCATCACCGGTTCACCGGTGAGTAGCCGGACCCCTTCGCGGAATGCCGCAACCGCGGCTTCGGCGGGTCCGCTGTCGATCGCCACGGTCTGCAGCCGCGCCATCGCGAAATCGAAGGTCTGCCTGCCCAGTTCGGTGACCAACGCCTCCCGGCTGGGGAAGCGCCGGTACAGCGTGCTGCGGCTGACACCCGCTTGCCGAGCGATGACTTCCATGCTCAGCCGGCCGACACCGACGAGCGCCACCTCCTCGGCGGCGGCCTTCAGAATCGCAGCCTCCTGCTCGGTGGGGCTGGCGTTGGTGCGGCGCATCCGGTCAGCCTAGTCAGCGAACGGGGCAGCCGGTCGGCGGCGCGAACGAATTCAGCGCAACCGACCGATGCACATGGACCAGTTTCTCGTACTCGATTCGATTGCGCGCCAATGGGATCAGCAGCAGCTTGTCGGGGAGTACCCGCCACGCCAGTTGCAGCACACGGGTGTACAACGCGAACTCGAGGTCATGGCGCGACTCCCACCGGAAGCCGGTCAGGTCGCGGATCCCCGGATGCAGGATGCCGAAGGAACACACCTTGAGCACGTGGCCCGCGACCGGTCGCAGCACCAGCCACGGCGGTGTCAGAAGCCGGCGCAGCGGCGCGGGGAGCACCAGGGTCGGCAGGGGCAGCCGGGTCAGATCGAGCGTGACCTTTTGCAGGAATGCGTTGGCCTGCAGTTCATCCCGCACCATCGACTCGTAGTATTCCTCAGCCTCGGCATAGGTCGCGGGCAACTTCGAGTTCTTGCCGGGCAACTCGAGCGCCGAGAAGGCGTCGAGCAGTTGGGCGTAGGCAAGTTCACGTTCGGCGTCGGACAGCACGATTCCGGTACACGGCGTGAAGGAGTTGAGCACCACGAACATTCCGCTGACCGCGATCCAGTTCCACAGTTTGGGGTCGAGCGCGCTGTAGCGCACGTCGGCGAAATTCCCGGTGCCCTTACCTCGCACCTCGCGATGCATCGTTTTGAGCCGTTCGGCCTCGGCGACCTTGTCGGTGGCGTCACCCCAGATGGCGAGCAGTGCCGAAAATCCGCTGCGCACACCGCGATCGGCGAAGTTGGCGGCAAAACGCCCGGTCTTGTCGACCGCCGCCGCCACCGGCACCAGGGCAACCTCGTCGAATGCGGCAGCGCCGAAGAAGCCCCCGAGCGTGCTCCCGCTGTGCTTACGGAACTCGACCAGAACTTTGGGCCGTACCGATCCGGTGTCGTACGTGGCGGAAGTCTCGGCAGCTGCGGTCATGGCGCCCTCCGATGTATCGGTTGACACAAAGACTAGCTATTTGTGTCAACATGTCAATGACCGGGTGTTAGGACTCGCCTTCCAACGTCAGCACCGTGATGTCGGGCGGCGCGCCGATCCGGACGGGCGGTCCCCAGAACCCCGCCCCGCGGGTGACGTACAACTGGGTGTCGTCCACGGCCGACAGGCCTGCCAGTGACGGCTGCACCATTTCGACCACATAGTGAAAAGGCCACATCTGCCCGCCGTGGGTGTGCCCGGACAGTTGCAGGTCGACTCCGCGGGCGGCGGCCTCGGACACCATGACCGGTTGGTGCGCGAGCAGGATCGTCGGTCGTGAGTCGTCGACGCCGGCCAGGGCGCGGTCGAAGTCGGGCGGATCGTCGCGTTGCTCGCCCGCGATGTCGTTGATGCCGGCGAGGTCGAAGGCGGCGCCGCCGCGGCGGATCGCGGTGTTCTCGTTGCGCAGCGACCGGACCCCGAACCGCTCCAGCTCGTTCAGCCATTCGTCGGTGTCCTCGACGAAGTACTCGTGGTTGCCGGTGACGAAGAACGTCCCCTCCGGTGCGGCCAGATCCTGAAACGGTTCGGCGGCGGGCCCGAGTTCGGCGACGGTGCCGTCCACCAGATCCCCGACGATCGCGACCAGGTCGACCTCCGCGGCGTTGATGATGTCGACGAGGCGCTCGGTGTGCGCCCGCCCCACCAGCGGCCCGAGATGGATATCGGACACCAACGCGATGCGGAACCCGCCCAACGCGGGATCCAACCGCCGCAGTCGCACCGGAACCCGCAGCAGGTCGGGCGGTCCCAGCGCGGTGGCCGTGCCGACGCCGACCAGGCCGACCGACGCCGCCCCGGCGGCGACCGCACTCGCTCGCGCGAGGAACATCCGGCGGTTCAGCGCGTGGCGATCAGGCTCGGCAGGGTCTTCGGGTGCGGTTGGTGCTTGCCGTTGTCGCTTGGCCCAGCCGCGCAACGCCAGCCGCACCGGCTCGAGGGCGAGCAACGTCAGGAACAGGTAGACGAGCACCCCGAACCACAGGTAGCCCGGCCAGGCGTACCAGCCGGCCTTGGAGACATCGGTGAACCGCGGCACGACGAGCGCCGCCAGCAGCAGCACCCCCAGCCCGACGAGCACCGCCGTCAGGGTCCGTCGGGTGCGGCCGGGCCGCGTGGTGGCCTTGACGAAACGCATCCACACGTAGACGTTCATGAGCGCCAGGACCGCGCTGAGCACCACGATGAACATTGGCCGCCAGCTTAGGCATAAGCTGCATTGCGCCTGCTCAGAGAGGCTCGCGTAGAACTTGGGTCAGCTGACGACTTTTTGGGGGCATGTGTCCAAGCAGGACTATGACGACGAGCTGCGCTACGAGCAGACCTACGTCGACGGGTTGTACGCGCGGCTGGACGCCGAACGCGCGCGAGTGAAGGGCAAGTACAGCGACGCGCTCGGAGCCCCGGTGGACCGCATGGACGGCGGCACGCTCGTGGCACGCGACGTCGAAGTGCGAGCGCTGGCCAAACAGGCCGCTCGCCTCCAGGTTGCCGACAGCGGTCTGTGCTTCGGCCGGCTCGACAGCGTCACCGGCGAAGTTTCGTACATCGGCCGCATCGGCATTCTCGACGAGGACAAGGAGCCGCTGCTGCTCGACTGGCGGGCGCCCGCGGCTCGCGCTTTCTACATCGCGACCGCCGCCAGCCCCGAGGAGATGCGCCTGCGCCGCCAGTTCCACACCCGCGGCCGGCGGCTCGTCGACTTCACCGACGAGGTGCTCGGCCGTCCCACCGGTGACGAACGTGGGGATGCCGCGCTGCTGGCCGCGGTCAACGCACCGCGCGGCGACGGTATGCGCGACATCGTCGCCACGATCCAGGCCGAACAGGACGAGATCATCCGAAGCGATCATCTCGGCGTGATGGTGATCGAGGGCGGACCGGGCACCGGCAAGACCGTGGTGGCGCTGCACCGCGTCGCGTACCTGCTCTACACCCAGCGCAAGCGGATGGAACGCCACGGTGTCCTCGTCATCGGTCCCAACCCGGCGTTCCTCGACCACATCGGCCGCGTGCTCCCCTCGCTTGGCGAGTCCGACGTCGTGTTCATGACAGTCGGCGGTCTCGTCCCCGGAATGCGCGTCACCGCCGAGGACGCCGACGAGGTCGCGCGGGCCAAGGGCTCCTTGAAGATGCTCGACGTGCTGGCCGCCGCTGTCGCGAATCGGCAACGGCTACCGAAGGATCCGCTGCCGATCGAGCTGGCGGACGTCACGGTGCGCATCGACGCCGACACCGCGGAGTGGGCCCGCGAGGAGGCCCGCGCGAGCGGCAAGCCACACAACGACGCTCGCCACGTATTCACGGAGATCATCACCTACGTCCTCACCGAGCGCGCCATCGCGCGCATCGGCAAGGGCTGGCTGACCCGCGACGACCGCAATGCGTGGGAACAACTCCGGACGACGCTGATCGATGAGCTTGCAGACCACAAAGTGTTCACCGCCGCGCTCGATGAGCTCTGGCCGATCCTGACACCGCAGACCCTGCTGGCCGAGTTGTACTCCTCGCGCGAACGGCTGCGCGCCGCACAGGCCGACGAGGTGCTGTATCGCGTCGATGGAAACGCGTGGACCGTCTCTGATGTACCGCTGCTCGACGAACTCGTCGACCTGCTGGGCCGTGACACGGTGGCCGACGACGCCGCCGAGCGGGAACGGAAAGCGGAGACCGCGTTCGCGGCCGGCGTGCTGGACAACATGATCAGCCGCGAGGATCTGATGGACGACGAGGACCATCTGCTCGCCCAGGATCTGCTCTACGCCGAGGATCTGGCGGAACGCTTCACTGAACGCGACACCCGCGACCTCACCGAACGCGCTGCCGCAGACCGAGATTGGACCTACGGGCACGTCGTGGTCGACGAGGCGCAGGAACTGTCCGCGATGGACTGGCGGGTGCTGATGCGGCGCTGTCCGAACCGGTCGTTCACCGTGGTCGGCGATCTGGCCCAGCGACGATCGGCGGCCGGCGCGACGGCGTGGGACACGATGCTCGAGACGTATGTGCCCGGCCGGTGGGTCTACCGTTCCCTTTCGGTCAACTACCGCACACCCGCAGAGATCATGGCCGTCGCCGCCGCGCTGCTCGCGGAGTTCGCGCCCGACATCCGGCCACCGGACTCGGTCCGCGCATCCGGAGTGCTGCCGTGGTCGCGACAGGTATCCGATGACGAATTAGCCAACGCCATACAGGAATTCGTCGACGACGAAGCGCAGCGGGAGGGCACCAGCATCGTGATCGGGCCACCGGATGTACCCGGTGCGGTACCGCCGTCGGAGACCAAGGGTCTGGAGTTCGACGCCGTGCTGGTGGTCGACCCGGACCGGATCCTCGCCGCGGGACCGCGCGGCGCGGCCGAGCTGTATGTCGCGCTGACCCGAGCCACCCAGCGGCTCGGTGTGCTGCACCGCGCGGCGCTGCCGACGGCGCTGAGCGGACTCGCCTGACGCTATTTCCAGGCGAACACGGGTTGTTCGAGGTCGTCGACCGGATCGGTGCGGCCCTCGAGGCAGAGCCAGCGCAGCTGCAGCAGGACCGCGCCGGTGGGTGCGTGGATCAGGTCGTTGCCCAACGGAATCTGCACGACGGGGCGCGGACTCTCGGGGATGGTGATGAACCGCGGCGAATCGTCGCGCTGCAACTGATGCAGCCCGACGCGGTAAACGGCCACGACCTCGTCGGGTGCGGGACGCAGGTCCAGCCGGCCGCCACCCCAGATGACCACGGGGGTGATCACGTAACCGGATCGCGTCGGATAGTCGTCGAGCAGACCCAGCACCGACGAGTGGGGCAGCGTGACACCGACCTCCTCGTCCAGCTCGCGTAACGCCGCGTCGACGGCATCCTCGCCGGGGTCCAGGCGGCCACCGGGCAGCGCCCACTGGGCCGGGTGTGACCTCAGCCGCGACGTCCTTCGGCAGAGCAGAAACGCGGCGCCGCCGGAGACGTCGACCATGCGGCCGTCGAGACCCTCTTCGGGCATCGGCCGGCCCCCGATCCACTCGTCGACGGGCGCCGGATCCACCCGGTCCTCGCCGAGCTCGGAGTCGACAAGGACCACGGCGACGGCGGCGTGCCGCTTGGTCGGATCGGTCACGGCGCGGCGCTCATGGCCCGCAAGTCGGGCCCGCACCTGGTCGTGGAGCGCGTCGTCGTAGGTCACGGTCACCGCTCGACCATAGTAAATATGTATGTGCTATGCATATATGCGTGGCGCATTCGCGATACGACCATCTCGACGAGCTGCTGACACGCCTTCATGTCGCACGTCAGCGGCCGAGTTGGCGTCGGCGGCTCCTCGAGGGAGATCCGGTCGCGAACGTGTCGACGCTGCGCGTGCTGCGGGCCGTCGAGAACTCCGGCGATGGGGCCTCGGTCAGCGACGTCGCCGAGTACATGGCCGTCGAGCATTCGACCGCCAGCCGGACTGTCGGCGCCGTCGTCGCCGCCGGACTGCTGACAAAGGCGTTCGCCACCGACGACCAACGCCGCTGCGTGCTGGTGCTCACCGAACTCGGCCGCAACGCGCTGGCGACGGTGACCGAGCGGCGACGCGAGCTGGTCGCCGAGACCATTGCGGACTGGCCCGACGCCGACGTCGACACCCTCGTCGCCCTGTTGGAGCGACTGACCGAACGCTTCGAAAGCTCGGCGGTCCGATGACCGCGGAAACCACCACCGCCCCGACCGGGCCCCGCAGCGCGCTGCGGCTGATGTTCGACCCGGTCTTCGGCGCGCTGTTCTGGGGCAAGATGATCTCGGTCGTCGCCGTGTGGACGCACGGCATCGTCGCGGCGATCGTGATGTACGACGCGACGCGATCCGCACTCATGGTGGGTCTCGTCGGCGTCGTCCAGTTCGCGCCGCAACTGATCCTCAGCCCGACCAGCGGCAAATGGGCCGACACCGGAAACCCCGCTCGGCAGATCCTGCTCGGCCGGGTGCTGTGTGTCGCCGGTTCCGGTTTCACCGCAGCATGGCTGTTCGTCGAGCCCTCCCAACAGGGCATGTCCGCGGCCGCCCCCGTTCTCCTCGGGACCCTGCTGGTCGGCTTCGGGTTCGTCGTCGGCGGTCCGGCGATGCAGTCGATCGTGCCGGATCTGATTCGCGACGGTGAGCTCTCAACAGCCATGGCGCTCAACAGCATTCCCATGACGATCGGACGCATCCTCGGTCCCGCCTCCGGCGCCTATCTCGCTGCGCATCTGGGGGCGGCGGCCGGCTTCGGCGTCAGCGCCGCTCTACACCTGGTGTTTGCGGTCTGCCTACTCGTCGTGCGGTTTCCGGCCCCGCCAGTGCGGGTGGACGGCACGGACTACCGCGTCCGGGTCGCCCTCAAATACGTGTGGCGCGACCGCCCGCTGCTGCTGGCGTTGATCGCCGTGGGTGCGGTCGGCTTCGCATCCGACTCGTCGATCACGCTGGCCCCATCGATGGCCGACGAACTGGGCGGCGACGCACGTCTGATCGGGGTGCTGTCGGCGAGCTTCGGTATCGGCGCGGCACTGGGGATGGCGGTGCTGGCGATCATGGGCGGCCGGATGGCGTCGGCGAACGTGTCGGCGATCGGATTGGCGGGGCTGGGTGCGGGCTGCGCCGTGCTCGTGGCCGCGACGGAACCTGCGCTCGCGATCGGCGGGTTCGCGCTGGCGGGTCTGGGCTTCGGCTGGGCGATGACCGGGCTGAGCACCGTGGTGCAGGAGCGCGCCCCCGAGGAGTTGCGTGGCCGGATCATGGCGCTCTGGCTCGTCGGCTTCCTGGGATCACGACCGCTCGCCGCCGCGCTGCTCGGCGGAACCGCCGACGCGTTCAGCGTGCACGCGGCGTTCGCCGTCGCCGCCGTGCTGTGCCTGCTGGTGGCGCTGTGGTGCCGACCCTCGAACATCGCCGGCCCGCTGCCCGTCCGGGCTTGATGCCGCGTGGCACCCATATCCGGCGACCGCGCCGACGCCAGCATGCTCACCGGAGTCTCGGAGACGGCACTGCTGACGCTGAACGGTAGGGCATTTCAAGCCCGCCATCCGGACGCCATCATCGACGACCCGATGGCGATCCGGCTCGTCGATGCGATCGACTTCGACTTCGACAAGTTCGGTCGACGCAAGGGTCAGGAGATGGCTCTGCGGTCTCTCGCGTTCGACCGAGCCGCGACGCGCTACCTTTCTCGACATCCGAACGCCACCGTGGTCGCCCTCGCCGAAGGCCTGCAGACGAGTTTCTGGCGCCTCAGCAGTGCCTTACCTGACTACGGATTCCGTTGGATCACAGTCGATTTCCAGCCGATCATCGACCTCCGTCGGCGGCTGCTGCCGGCGTCTGAGCGGATCACCACCCTTGCGCAGTCCGCGCTGGACTACACCTGGATGGACACCGTGGACTCGAGCAACGGTGTCTTCATCACCGCCGAGGGCCTGCTGATGTATCTGCAACCGGCCGAGGCCATGTCCCTGATCACCGAGTGCGCCCGCCGCTTTCCCGGCGGTCAGATGATCTTCGATCTCCCGCCGGTGATGGTGAAGCGCCTGGCGCCGAAGGGCATGCGCTCGTCACGCCGCTATCGCGTCCCCCCGATGCCGTTCAGCCTGTCGCCCAATCAGCTGGCCGATCTGGCCAACACGGTGCCGGGTATCCAAGCCGTCCACGACCTGCCGATGCCCAAGGGGCGAGGCTTCGTGTTCGAGAAGTTGTTCCCGGCCTTCTGGCAGTGGAAGCCGACCAAACAGCACCGCGGCGCCTACACGCTGCTCGAATTCGGCTGACCGACAGCCGTAGGGCAGGCTGGTCCTCGAGATGATCCTGACTGCCCCGCGCCTCGACGACCCCGACGAGCTGTTCACCACGTTCGCGGCGTGGGCCGAGGCGCAAGGCACCGTGCTCTACCCCGCACAGGAGGAAGCGCTGATCGAATTGGTCAGCGGCGCGAACGTCGTGCTCGCAACGCCGACCGGTTCGGGCAAGTCATTGGTGGCGACGGGCGCGCTGTACGCGGCGCTGGCGGCAACGCGTCGCAGCTACTACACCGCGCCGATCAAGGCGTTGGTGAGCGAGAAGTTCTTCGCGCTGTGCGACGTGTTCGGTGCGGAGAACGTCGGCATGCTCACCGGCGATGCGGCCGTCAACGCGGGCGCACCGATCATCACCTGCACCGCGGAAGTGCTGGCCAACATCTCCTTGCGCGAAGGCGCTTCTGCCGACATCGGCTTGGTGGTGATGGACGAGTTCCACTTCTACGGCGACCCCGACCGGGGTTGGGCCTGGCAGGTTCCGCTGCTCGAGTTGCCGAAGGCCCAATTCCTGCTGATGTCAGCCACACTCGGCGATGTCACGTTCCTACGCGAGGATCTGACCCGGCGCACCGGCAGGCCGACGGCGCTGGTGGCCAACGCGGTCCGGCCGGTCCCGCTGCACCACTACTACGCCACCACGCCGATGCACGAGACGATCGGCGACCTCCTGCAGACGAAGCAGGCGCCGATCTACGTCGTGCATTTCACCCAGGCATCGGCGCTGGAGCGCGCACAGGCACTGATGAGCGTCAACGTGTGCACCAAGGAGGAGAAGAAGGCGATCGCCGAATTGATCGGCGGCTTTCGGTTCTCGTCCGCGTTCGGGACCACTTTGTCGCGGTTGGTCCGGCACGGAATCGGCGTACACCACGCCGGGATGCTGCCCAAGTACCGACGCCTTGTCGAGCAGCTGGCACAGGCCGGCCTGCTCAAAGTCATCTGCGGCACAGACACTCTCGGTGTCGGGATAAACGTCCCGATCCGGACCGTGGTGTTCTCCGCGTTGTCGAAGTACGACGGTACCCGCACGCGTCTGCTCAACGCCCGCGAGTTTCATCAGATCGCGGGGCGGGCCGGACGGGCGGGCTACGACACCGCGGGCACCGTCGTCGTCCAGGCACCCGACCATGAGGTGGAGAACCTCAAACAGTTCGCGAAGGTGGCCGACGATCCGAAGAAGCGGCGAAAGCTGGTGCGCCGCAAGGTGCCCGAGGGCATGGTGCCGTGGAGCGAGAAGACGATGGCGAAGTTGGTGGACGCCACCCCCGAGCCGCTTACCAGCAACATGCGGGTGTCGACGGCGATGATCCTCGATGTCGTCGATCGCCCAGGTGACCCGTTCGCCGCGATGCGCAGGTTGCTCACCGAGAACCACGAACCGCGCAAGCGTCAGCTGCGGCACATCCGCGAGGCGGTGGGTATCGCCCGGTCGCTGCTGCAGGCGGGTGTCGTGGAGCGGCTCGACGAACCGGAGGCCGATGGGCGTCGCTACCGGCTGACCGTGGATCTGCCTCCGGACTTCGCATTGAACCAGCCGCTGTCGACGTTCGCGCTGGCGGCGGTCGAAGTGCTCGATGCGGAGTCGGAAACATATGCACTGGATGTGGTTTCGGTCATCGAGGCGACGCTGGAGGACCCGCGTCAGATCATGGCCGCCCAGTTGAAGAAGGCACGGGGTGAGGCCATCGCGGCGATGAAGGCCGAGGGCATCGAGTACGACGAGCGGATGGAACTGCTCGACGACGTCACCTATCCGCGGCCGCTGGAGGAACTGCTCGGGTACACCTTCGAGGTGTATCTGCGGACCAACCCGTGGGCCGCCGATGGTCAGCTGTCGCCGAAGTCCGTCGTGCGCGAGATGTGGGAGCGGGCGTTCACGTTCCGTGAGTACGTCAGCGTGTACGGACTGACCCGCGCGGAGGGCGCGGTACTGCGCTACCTGTCGGATGCGTTCAAGGCGCTGCGGTCGGGTGTGCCTGCTTCGGCGCGGACCGAGGAGCTCACCGACATCGTCGAGTGGCTCGGCGAGCTTGTACGCCAAGTCGATTCGAGTCTGCTGGACGAATGGGAGGAGCTCACCAACCCCGACCAGCCGCTGGAGGCGATGGTCGCGGTGCCGGCCCGGCCGCGCCCGCTGACGGGGAACGAGCGGGCGTTCACCGCGATGGTGCGCAATGCGCTGTTCCGACGGGTCGAGTTGTTCGCGCGGCGGCGGTGGGATGAGCTCGGCGAGTTGGACTCCGGCTCGGGATGGACGTCGGACCGCTGGCAGGACGTGGGCGATGAGTACTTCGGCGAGCACGACGAGGTCTTCACCGGAGCTGACGCGCGCGGTCCCGCGCTGTTGATCGTCGATCGTGAGCCCGCCGTGTGGCGGGTGCGGCAGATCCTCGACGACCCTGCAGGCGACCACGATTGGGGCTTCTCGGCGGAGGTGGACCTGGAGGCGTCCGACGAGGAGGGCGCCGCCGTTCTTCGCGTGATCGACGCGGGGCGGATGGACTAGGGATCCGCTCGGCGCAGTGTCAGGGTGAGGTGCCGCTTGTTGCGGTGGTTGGATCCCGACTTCGCTCGGTACCCGTGGACGTTGCCGTGCTCGATGGCCGAGCCGGAGGCCATGCGGATTCAGCGGACCACACCTAGTTGGTTTGTGGTGGTTGGGGTTCGAAGGGGTCGTACCACCACCATTGGGCGCGTTCGCCGGTAGGCCCGGGGCAGGGCGGTACGTCGGGTGGGGGTCTGTTCGGTGGTCGGGCAAGCGATGTGGAGGTCAGCGTCTGCCCGTCGCTGTCGGTGACGGTGATGGTGGGTGCGGGTCCGGTGATGGTGATCTCGCCGCGGTGATGCGCGCGGTGGTGGTACGGGCAGACCAGGACGAGGTTGTCCATCTCGGTGGGCCCGCCGTCTTCCCAGTGTCGAATGTGGTGAGCGTGCAGACCACGGGTGGCCGAACAACCCGGCACCGCACACATGGGGTGGCGGTATTCCAGCGCGCGGCGCAGCCGCCGGCCGATCGTGCGGGTGGTGCGCCCGGCGCCGAGGGGTTGACCGTCGCGTTCGAACCACACCTCACACGTCGCATCACAGGTCAGGTATTGACGGTCGCACGGCGACAGCAGCGGCCCCAGGTGCAGCGCGGCGATCTGCTCTTTGACATCGAGGTGCACCACGACGGTCGTGCGCTGGCTATGCGGGCGGCGCGCCGCGTCAGCGTCGGCGCCGGATTCGACCAGACTCATGAACGCCGCACCCTTGGTGGGAAACGGCGGGCGGTGCTGTGGCTTGAGGCTGTTGTCGTCGTGGTCGCGTTTGTACTGGGCGATCGCGGCATCCAGATGTGAGGCAACAGCAGCGTCGAACGTCGCGGCGTCAAGGTGCGAAAGTTTGAGCTTCCAGTAGGTGTACTGGTCGTCGCTGTGGGTCTTGGTCAGCTCGGGCGGCAGTTCAGGCTCGGGTGTGGGTGCCGGGTCGGGGTCGGGTTCGCTGTAGGGGTCGGGTTCTGATGGCAGGGGTGGTTCGAGTTTGAGGGCGGTGTTGAGCTGGCTGACGGTGGCCACTTCGGCCAGCGCGGCGTAGTGCTCATCAGATCCGTCGGCGGCCTTCTTGGCGATGGTCCCGACCTGATCCAACGACAGTCGGCCCTCGCGCATCCCTTGGGCGCAGCGCGGAAACTCGGCCAACCGGTGCGTGATCGCGGCGATGGTGTTGGCGTTGGCGCTCGTTGAACCGGTCTTCCACGCCACCAGCGCGGAGATCGAGCGGCACCCGGTGATACCCAACATATTGCCGCGATCGATCTCCGCGACGATGTCGACGATGCGCGCATCAATGGCGTTGCGCTGACCCATCAACTCGCCGAGCTCGCCGAACAACACCTCCAGGCGGTCTTTGGGACGCACGATCGCCACATCGGATGCTGCGATCGGGGACATGACCCCATCAAAGCAGGGGGATCCGACAAGTATTGCACTGCAAGCTATTAACGCCTGTGTCAGGCTACCGGTCGATTCCCTTGTGGCCTGAACGGACCAATGCGTTGCGAGGTCGTAGGAACCCGGGCTGCTGCAGCTTCCGGATTGCACGCACAGCCCCAGAGGGCACTACTCGATTGAAGAACTCGTCGGCGTCGAAGGCCGCGCGCACATCGTCGACGTAGGGACGCGGGAGGCCGAACCGGATCCGGCCCTGGCTGACCTCGACGAGGTCGGCCCGACGGACCGCCTCCACCAGTGCCGCGTGGGGACGGTTGGATCCATAGCCGAACAGCCGATGATGCTCGGCAACGATGAGCGCCAACTCATCTGACCAGCTTTCGCGGCCGGTCTCCTTCAGCCACGCGTCCTGCGCCTCGATCGACGGGACGAGGTAATCGATCGTGTCGAATGCCGCCAGGTCGTGGAAAGCTGACGCGATGGCCAGCTTGTCGTCGCGGTCACGATTGTCCGGCGTGAGCGCACGCGCGAAGTTGATCACGCGGTACACATGCGCCCTGTAACTGTCGTAACCGGCGTCATCACCATGCGCGAAATGGCGATGCGACTCGAGGATCTCCTCAGCCAGGGCTGAGTTGTGGAGAATCTGCGGCGTCGTCACTTGTGAGTCACCGCTGGCGGCACCGCCCACGCGCTGCCCTGCTCGCGATCCAGCACCGTCTCGCTCTTGTTCTTCAGCCCGAAGATGTAAACCAACAGGCTCACGCCGATGATCACCGTCACGTAGATGATGAACAAGGTGGTGTGATCGGGTTTGGACGCCTGGTACAACATCGGCGCCGTTCCCCCGAACGCGGAGTTCGCCAGCGCGTAGCCCAAACCCACTCCCAGCGCACGGATCTCGGCGGGGAAAAGCTCGGCCTTCACGATCGCGTTCACCGACGTGTAACCGGTGATGATGATGTAGCCGACGGCCAGGATGAGGAACGCCATGACCGCCGACGTCGTATCCGGCAGGAACGTCAGCAAGAAGTAGGTGTAGATGACGCCGGACACCCCGAAGAAGATAAGCAGGGGTTTACGCCCGACCCGGTCGCTGAGCAGTCCACCGAGCGGCTGCAACAGCATCAGGAAAATCAGACCAAGCAGGTTGACCCACGTCGCCGTCAACGCGCGGTCAGATCCGAAGGTGGACTTGACGATTGCAGGCGCATTGACGCTGTACGTATAAAACGCGACCGTCCCGCCCGCGGTGATGAGAAAGACGAGCAGCAACGGTCGCCAATGCGTGGTGAACAACGTCTTCAGCGAGCCGGCGTCACGATCCTTGCCCTCGCGGATGGCCTCAAGGTGCGTGTCACTCAGGGATTCGTCCATCGAGCGGCGGATCCACAGCACCACCAACGCCGCAATGCCACCGATGAAGAATCCGATGCGCCAACCCCAGTCGTGCATCGCATCGTCGTCGAGGAACTGCAACGCGATCAGCAAGGTGAACTGCGCCAGCACATGCCCACCGACGAGGGTCACGTACTGGAACGACGACAGGAAGCCGCGCCGGTTGGCAGTCGCCGCCTCCGACATGTAGGTCGCCGACGTCCCGTACTCACCGCCGGTCGCGAACCCCTGCACCAGCCGGGCCAGCACCAAAATCACCGCCGCCCAGTACCCGATGCTCTCGCGCGTCGGCATGATCGCCACGACGAACGAGCACATCGACGTCACGGTGATGCTGAACATCAGTGCTGCCTTGCGGCCGCGACGGTCGGCGAAGCGGCCGAAGAACCACGATCCCACCGGGCGCATCACGAACGTCACCGCAAAGATGGCGTAGATGTACACCGTCGAGTTGGTGTCGGCCTTGTCGAAGAACTGGGCCTCGAAATAGGACGCGAACACCGTGTAGACGTAGACGTCATACCACTCGACGAGGTTGCCCGCCGAGCCCTTGATGGTGTTGAGAACTGCCCTTCGAGTGCTGGTGGGGGTGCGTGTCGGGCCGGTCTGGGTGGACACCGTACTCATGCCGGGGACGCTAGCCCGACGGCCGTCAAGATCGGAAGGGGTTTGCGCTTCGGCGGCATAAGCGCTTACCTATTCCTGTGGTTCCTGAACTGAATCGTCGCCGCGTCATGCAGATCGCCGGCATCGGCGCGCTTGCGGCCACCGTGTCCGTGCCCGCCGCACACGCTGACCCGCCAGCCGCCAAGTACCTCTTCGAGGACAATTTCGACGGAGAGGCCGGTTCTGCCCCTGACTTCTCGAAATGGGAGCCCGCGTACGAACGCGAGACCATGGAGGACCCCACCTTCTGGGAGTTGCCTGAGAACGTCGGCCAGTACCGCGACGACCGGCGCAACCTCTTTGTCGACGGCAACTCCAATCTCGTGCTCCGTGCGGCCAAGGACGGCGACACGTATTACAGCGGCAAACTGTTCGGCAGGTACCGCGGGCCCATCAACACCACCTGGGAGGCCAGGGTCAAGTTCGACTGCCTGACCCCGGGATGCTGGCCGGCCTGGTACCTGGCCAACAACAGTCCGCAGAACGGCGGCGAAGTCGACATCATCGAGTGGTACGGCAACGGCAGCTGGGCTCCCGGGACCACCGTCCACGCCAACCTCAACGGCGGTGAGCACGTCAGCCACACCATCGCACCGGACAGCGCGTGGCACCGATGGCGGGCACAGTGGACGGAATCGGGCATCAGCTTCTGGCTGGACCACACCCCCGGTGCGGCACCGTACTTCACCGTCACGCCCGACAGCTTGCCCAATTACCAGTTCAACACGCCCGGATACACGCTGTTCCCGATCTTGGGTCTCGCCGTCGCCGGGTCCGGCGGCGGGGATCCCAGCGGCGGCACCTACCCCGCGGAGATGCTCGTCGACTGGGTCAGGGTCTGGTAAGCCGGACCGGAAGTCCATCCGGAAAACCATTGCGCGTCAGCGTGATTCCTCGCTTCGCTATCGGCGAGGGTTACGCGGTGTACCGAGGCCCGACGACCGCTGGAACCCTGCATCGTCACGCCGCATTCCAGATCATGATCGGGATGCGCCACGACGTCGGCGTGGTGGACGGAGCCGACGTCACCCACCGTGGTGCCGCGCTCGTGGTCTCGCCCATGCAGCGGCACTGTCTGCTCGCGACAGCGGACGTACTCACCTACTTCGTCGAACCACACTGCGCGTTCGCCGACGGGCTGCGTGAGCGCTACGGCAACGGCATCTGCGCGGCATCCGAACTGCAGAACCTGAGCGAGGACGACGTCCGTCCGGCGGGTAACCGCGGATCCGACGACCTGGATCCGCGGCTGGTCCGCGCACTGAATGCCCTGGCGGGCAGCGACATTGCGCTACCCGATCTGGCGACGCAGATCGGCCTCTCACCACAGCGGCTACGCGCGCTCGCGCGACAGCAGTTGGGAATGCCGTTGGCCCGCGGGCGGGTGTGGACGCGGCTGCGACGTGCCGCCGAGGCGCTGCAACAGGGTCGGTCATTGGCTGACGCGGCGACCGAGGCGGGCTTCGCGGACCAGGCCCATCTCACCCGCCAGATGCGCGAGATGATGGGACTCACGCCCGCAGGCCTGCTTCCCATTGTGCGAAGTCAGGCCTTGCCTGCGACATAGACGGAGATCGAACCGCTCACCGTCGGTACGACCTCCGCCTCGCGGATGCCTTTGAAACCGCACTCGGACAACAGTTTCGGCAGTACGCCGTCGGCGTTCGGCTGGGTGTCCTCTTTTCCGTCGGCGAGCTGAACAATGCGGAATGCCATGCGCATCAGCGCCGTACGCTGCAGGCCGAAGTCGGCGATCACCACTTTCCCGCCGGGCTTCAACACCTCGTGTATCGACGCGAGCACGGCCCGCTTCATCGGGAGCGGGCACTGGTGGAGCACCAGGCTGGATACCACCGTGTCCACCGTGTTCGCGCCAACCGCGTCCACCAGCGCGTCGCCCATGCTCACGCGCCAGTCCACCGTGATTCCGGCCGCTTCGGCCTTGTTGCGTGCCAGGGCAAGCACTTCGCGGTCGGGGTCCAGCCCGATGATCTGTGCGTGCGGTTCCACCCGACCGAGCAGCACGGCCAACGACCCAGTGCCGCAACCTACGTCGGCGATGACACCGCCAGGCCGTGGCGCGACGTACATCGCGGCCAGCGACCGCCACAGTCGTTCACGTGTCAGTGCGACGACGGGGTCGTAGAACCGCGTCGGGGCGAAGCGCCCGGCGGCCGGCGTGAAGGTCTGTTCGCTCATGTGCACAGTGTCGATGGCCGCTCACTGCCCGGTCTTGAACAAAACGCTTGTCCCGGTTGCCGACGGGGAATACTCGGCGTAGTAGCGGCCTTGAGCACTGAGACGACGGGAGTGCTTCATGAAATTCGGGATCTCCACATTCGTGACCGACGATGGCATCGACCCCGTGTCGCTCGCGCAGGCCATCGAGGAGCGCGGTTTCGACTCGCTCGTCATCGCCGAGCACACGCATATTCCGGCGAGCCGGGAGTCGGCGTATCCGATGGGCGGCGAGCTGCCGTCGATCTATTACCGGACGCTCGACCCGTTCGTGACGCTGGCCGCCGCCGCGGCCGTGACCTCCAGAATCGAGCTGGTCACCGGGATTGCTCTGCTCATTCAGCGCGATCCGATCATCACCGCGAAGGAAGCCGCGAGCATCGACCTGATCTCCGGCGGTCGGTTCGTGTTCGGGGTCGGCGCGGGCTGGAACATCGAGGAGCTGCGGCACCACGGCACGGATCCGAAGACGCGCGGGGCGCTGCTCGACGAACGGATCGAGGCCATCACGACGCTGTGGACCAACGAGCCCGCCGAGTACCACGGCAAGTACGTCGACTTCGATTCGTCCTACCTGCGCCCCAAGCCGGTCCAGGAAGCCGCATCCGCCGATCTACATCGGTGGCGATTCCGATGCCACCGTCAAACGCGTGATCCGGCATGAAGCGGGCTGGATCTCCAACCCGCTCCCGGTGGAGCACCTGGCCAAGCGCGTCGGACAACTGCGCGACGGCGCCGGCCACGATGTGCCGTTGTCCCAGTTCGGTACACCCGCCGATCCCGACTACTGGCGCGCGGTGGAAGAGCTCGGGTTCGGACAGGTCGGACTGCTGCTGCCCACCAAGCCGCGTGCAGAGTCAATGCGGATTCTCGACGAGTTGGCCGAGAAGGTCGCGCAGTACCGCAGCTGACGGTCTTGCGGCTCAACCGTTTTGGGCGGCGACCCTGGCGCGCTCCTGCATCGAGGCGATCACTCCGCCGTCGTTGAGGATGTCGGTGCCCGTGAGATAGCCGGCGGCGTCGCTCGCGCAGAACGCGAGCAGCGCGCCCATCTCCTCCGGCTTGCCCCAGCGCGGGACCGCGGCGTCGGCGACCATCGCCCCAGCGCCGGCCTGCTCCTCGAGCCTGCCCATCTCGGTGTCGATGGACCCTGGCGACACCGACACGATGCGCAGGCCCTTGCCGTTGAACCGCTCGCACTGCGCGGTGCTGTACCAGCGGACGAAGCTCTTGCTGATCGCGTAGGCGATGCCGGATCGCGCCTCGTCCCCGGCGATGTCGCAGGCCGCCAGCATCGCGGTCATGAACGCGGCCTCATCGGTCGTGGCGGTCGGAAACTGCGCGGCCGGAATCAACTCGTCGGGCAGCATGTGGGCCGCCATCGACGCGACGTTGACGATCGCCGCGCCCTCGGCCGCCGCCTCGTAGAACACCTCGTTGACGTTGACCGTGCCCAGGGCGTTGGTGCGCATGACGTAGTCGACGTCGCCCATGCTCGGGCTGACTCCCGCCGTGTGTATGACAGATGCGAGCGTCCCGAGGCTGGTTGCCGTTTCGAATAGCTCGGCCACCGCCGCGCGGTCGGTGACGTCGCCGTTGACGGCGGTGGTCGTGACGCCGAGATCCTTCAGCGCTTTCGCCGCGGCGTCGAGGCGCTCCTTCCGGACGTCGCAGAGCACGACGGTGTGGTCGCGCCCGACGATCTTCGCCGTGGCCAGCCCCATGCCGCCCGCACCGCCTGTGATCACCGAGACTCGAGTCATGTTCCGAACCGTATACCGCGTGCGACGGCGTTACATTCCCGTGGTCGGGTGTCACAGAGTAACGCGACGCGTTTAGCCATCACGTAAGGTGGTTACGTCTACTAATTAGCCGGATGAGTCGCGATGTTGGAGTGATGCAGATGCCTTCGATCAAGACCACTGTCGCCGCGATTTCCTTCGCAGGCGGGCTCGCTGCGGCGAGCCTCGGCTTTGGTGCCGGGCTCGCGATTGCCCAGCCGCCTCCGTGCTCCATTCCCCAGGGCGAGATACCGCCACCCCACGCCCCGCCGAAGCCGACCCAGGTCTGGCTTGGCGAGCCCGTGGTATGGACGTCCGGCTGGGGCGGCCGCTGGGGCGTGTGCAAGAACGGCCAGATGCTCACGCTGTCGTCGAACATCGTCACCGGCGGCGGCTAACCACTCACCCCCCGTCGCGCTCCGCGGCGTCGCGAAGTATCTGCTGCAAGCGCTCCGTCGGGGTTCCGGGCTCGAGGCGCAATTGTGAATCGTCCTCCGCCTGGGCGCCGCCAGACGTCATTGGCGGCGGTGGTGCCACCTCGGCGGCGCCGATCTTCTGATTCAGACGGGGCAGTGCCTCGTTGCGTAACGCCTGCCGTTGCGGATCCGGATCGGTGTTGCCCGCGAAGCACCCCTGCGGAGCTTTCTGAACCACGGTTCGCGCACCGATGAAGTACGCGGCCGCGGTGCGGCCGTCGAGCACGGCAGCCGCCCGGTCGCCCAACGTCTCACGGACGAGTTCGAGATTGACTCGCACCGAACAGGATTCACCGGTCTGGGTGCGCGACAGACTTTCGCTGAACTGGCGGTCCGCCTCCTCCAGCCTGTTGTCGAGCACCGCGAGGCTGCCTGCGGCAAAATACGCCTTGGCCGGTTCGATGACATTGAGCACGGTCAGCGAGTCGACCGCCCGGCGTAACCCTGCGTTGTCCCGCTCGGTGAACGCCGTGACGGCCGACTCCCCCGCGATCACCACCGACACCGACTTGACGATCACCACGACGAAAAGCAGCGCGATCGGTGCGGAGAACACCAGCAATCGCCGCCGCAGCCGCAGCCGCGCGGAGCCGCTTCGCCACCAGCTCACGTGGCCATCTCCACGCTGACGACTCGGTTGCGCCGGAGGTCGCGCAGCACGAGGTAGAGCTCGATCAGGATGAGGATCGCGGCGCCGACGGCCGGCAACCAGTACGTCTCGGTGCCTGTTTCGATTGAGGCGACGGCGGTCGTCGGCGCATCCGTTGCGCCGTCCGGCAGCTCGGCGGACAGAGGTGCGGCATCGGGCCGCGCGACGTAGGGAACACCGAGTTGATCGGCGACGCCCCGTAGCGTGGCCTCGTCTGCGGAAGTGCCGTAGCCGAGCACAGCGCCGCCGTCGACCGATCCCGCAGGCGGCGCGAATTCCCTTGGCGGGAGCTCTGACTCAGGTGCGCCCGCGCCCAGATAGAAGACGAGCGTCTTGGCCCGCGGATATTGCTGAACCGCGCTGATCAACTGGTACCGCAACACGGTGCCCGCCGCCCCGGCGTTGGTCTGGGTGGCGGTGTCGGGCCCCGACGCATACGGGACCAAGGTGTCCAGGACCGGCCGCAGGCTCCAGGTATCAGCCGACAGCGGCCAGTCCAGCGACGGAGCCGACGCGAACCCGATGACCGCGAAGCGTACGCGTGGATAGCGGTCGACCAAGACCTCGAGGTCGTCGCGCGCGACGTCCATCCGGGCTCGGCCGTCGAGGTCGCGAACCGCCATGTCCGGTGATCGGTCGACGACGAGGAACACGCTCGGTTCCAGATCTCCCGCGCTGCGCGTCGTGCTCTCGTCGTCGGCGAGGATCACCACACGACTCGCTGCCAAGACGAGAAGCAGCGCCGCGGCGCTGATGAGGAGCCACCGCCATAGCGCCGTTCGGTTGCGCCCGGAGGCTCGCCACCGCCGCAACGTGAGAATCTGCGCGACGATCAGCAGCACCGCCATGGCGACCAAGAGCAGTGCCGGCAGGACCGGATGCAGCGTCATCGTCGCACCACCAGCGGCCACAGCACCAGCGCGATGAGCGCCGTCAGCGCCAATACCAGTGGTATGTCGGGCGTTTCGACAGCGCTGACGGCAGCATTCTGGGACTCAGTCGACGGCGGAGGGTGATCCCTGATCTCGGCCAGGTCGGCGTTCGCATCGGAGTTCACCGGGAACGAGCGGCCCCCGCTCTCGCGGGCCAGTGCGTCCAGCGCTCCGTTGTCCGTCTCGGTGAACAGAAGATTGACCTGCACGTCGGCTTCCCGCGCCAGATCGCGGACCCCGTCGGGGGTGAACAGCGCGGGGCGGGAGTCACCGGGGGTGCGTAGCGACCCGGGTCCGACGTAGATGAGCGAACGCCGCGGTGCATTCGACTGGTCAACCGACGGAAAGCCCGTCAGACACATCGCCAACACATCCTCGACACCGCCGGCGTAGTTCACGTAGTCCAGGGCGGGAGCCCACGTACCGGCATCGTCCGAGCCGCCGGCGTACGCATTGAATCGGCCTGCCGCGTACTGATAGTCGCGCGTCATCGGCACGATTCGCCGGTCGGCGGTGGTCAACCCGATACGCTGCGTACTGAAGTTCCCGACTTCGGTCGCGAAGTGCCGCAGCGTTGCCCGGACCTCGGGGTCGCTCGGCGGACCGCCCATGCACAGCATGATGTCCTCGGGCTGGGCTTCCTGGGATTGCCTTGCAGCCGAGGGCAATCCAATCGGGCGGGCGGCAGCGACCACAGCCGCTCCGAAGATCACCGTCAGCAGAGTGATGGCGACGACGGCCGACAGCGTGCGCAGCCGCGCCGCGCGTCGATACTCCGGCAGGCCGGTCAGCCGGTCGACGTTCGCCAGCAGACGTAGCCGTCGCCGCTCGGCACGCATCGGCTGCAACAGCACCGCCGCGATACAGCTCGCCAATCCGAGACATCCGGCGATCGCCACGACCCACCACGTCAGCTCCATGTGCGGATCAACTCCTCGGCGGAGTCACTCACGAATGCGACGTCCACGCTCGAATCGGCGTTGAACTGAGCGTCGATCAGATCCGCCAAAACCGGTGCTGCCACGGCCAACTCGCCAGCAGCGATGGCTTCGACTTGCATGTATTCAGCACGCACACCGGTGGCCGCGTGCAGAAACGCCCGCAGCTCCCGGCTGACCGCCGCAGCCGCGGGGGCCGACGCCAGTTCACCCCCGCGATAGCGCTCAGCGATGGCGCGCACGGCTTGGGCGGACCGTCGTTTGACCAGCTCACTGCGCGCCGTTCCGATGACGGGCAGGCTGCGCAACCGACGCCCCGGCATCGTGAACACGAACACCGCGGCGTACCAGCCGATCAGGACCAACGACAAGAGGATCGCCAGCCACAACCACCACGACGAATAGGGCGTGGGTCCGCTGATGAACCGGACCAGCTCATCTGACACGGGCGAACGCTCCGGTCATCGCTGTCAGTCCGGCCCTGATGCGCGTACTGCCGGTGAATCTCGCGTGTGACACGCCGTGCATCGTCAGGAAAGCCGAAAGGTGTTCCCGTCGTGCGAATTCGGCTTTGCGGTACGCGTCGACGACTTCCGGTCCGAGCACGGCGCCGCCCATGACGACCCGACCGCCGGCAACGTCGTAACCGTCGTCCTCGTCGTCGACGGACCCGACCGCCGCCATGTCGGCGACCATGGCCCACAGCACGTCATGTCGCGCCGTCAGTCGGGTCAGTGTCTCGCCGAGACCGTCGCTGATCTCCGGCTCGTCGGATACGACGAAGATCAACAACGGGTGCCGATAGTGCTTCGCCACCCAATTCAGCTGTGTCACAACGTTGCTGGGCGCTGGTCCGGTCCTGGTGTGATGATGAAACCGGTGCAGCATGCTCTCGATGTGCGTCTCACCGCGTCGCAGTCGGATGTCGACGCATCCACGAACGTCGCCGAACACCATGCCGATCTCGTCGGATCGGCGCAGCGTGATCAGCCCGATGGCACCAATGACATGGGCTGCGATGTCACGCTTACGTTCGCCGGATGGCGCCTGGGCGACGCTGTTTCGGCCGGCGTCGGCGACCACGAGAATCTTGTGGTGCTTCTCGGAGACGAAGCGTTTGATCAGGACGTGGCCCGACCGTGCGGTGGCCTTCCAATCGATATCGCGGACGTCGTCGCCCGGCACATAGGGTCGCAGGTCGTCGAATTCGAGGCTGCGGGTGTGCACCAGTGCGTACCGTCCACCGTCCAAGAGTCCGGTCGTATCACGCCCGAAGAACTGCTTGGCACGGTCGAGATGCTTGCCCATGCCTCACGGCACCCGCACCGCTGCCAGCACCGCGTCGACCACTACGTCGGGTGTGATCTGCAGGCTGGCCGCCTCGAAGCCGAGGATCAGGCGGTGGCGTAGGACTCGGTGCGCCAACGCGGCGACGTCATCGGGCACGACGTGGGTGCGGCCGCGGACCACGGCGAGGGCGCGCGCGGTACGGCAGAACGCGATCGTCGCTCTGGGGCTCGCTCCGTATTCGATCAACCGGGCGATGTGCGCCGACAGATACTGCTCCGGCTCCCGCGTCACGTTCACGAGCCGGCTCGCGTAGGCGATCAGGTCACGGTCCATGTACACGGTGCGGACGAGGGCCTGCACACGCCGGATGTCGTCGATCCCGACGACCGGAGGCGTTCGGTAGTTCTTCTCGTACAGGCCGGCGTCCATCCGCGACACAACCTCGACCTCGTCGTCGACGGAGGGATACCGGATGAGTTCCTTCAACATGAATCGATCGGTCTGCGCCTCCGAGAGTGGGTAGGTGCCTTCCTGTTCGACCGGGTTCTGGGTGGCGATCACCAGAAATGGTTCGGGGATCAGGTATTCCACACCGGCGATGGTGGTCTGGCGTTCTTCCATCGCCTCGAGCATCGCGCTCTGGGTCTTCGCGCTGGATCGGTTGATCTCGTCGAGCAGGACGATGTTGGCGTGCACGGGGCCCAGTTGGGTGGCGAAGGAGTTGGTGGCCGCCTCGTAGATCTGGGTGCCGATGATGTCACTGGGCAGCAGGTCGGGCGTGCACTGGATACGCCGGAACCCACCCTGGATCGACTCGGCGATGACGCGGGCGGCGGTGGTCTTGGCCAGGCCGGGCACGCTCTCGATCAGCAGATGCCCGCCGGCCAGCAGTGTGATCAGCAACGATTCCCGCAGGTCGTGCTGGCCGACCACCTTGGCCGAGAAGGCCGAGGACACCGCCGCGACGACGTGTTCGGCGTCGGCGAGATCGCGCTGGTCAAGCCGCGGTGGTGGCGCGGTCATAGGTACCTTTCGTAATGCAACAAGTCCCGCTAGGGGTACCCAGCCACCGCCATCTCATGCTTGCTAGGACGGCGGAATCAGCACCGTGTAGAGCTCGGCAATCCTGCCGTCCTTGATCACGGCGGCATCGAAGCCGGACATGCCGGTTTGTCCGGTGGTCGGGTCGACGAGGTTCCAGGCCAGATATCCGAAGTCGGGCAGCACGTGCACCGGGCCGGCCGCCGCAAACTGTTGGTCTCCCAATTGGTTCTGTAGCGCAACGCATTTCGCTTCCAAAGCGTCATGTCCGGTGGACACCCCCTCGGCATCGGTCCATCGGACGTCCGGTGCGTAGGTGCGCTCGATCGCGGGGCGCCGCGTTTTCTCGTCGCGTTCGTTGAACACCGCGAGCAGGTTGGCCAGCATCAGGGTTTCGATCGGGTCAGACATCGGGTCAGCCTACGTGCTTGCTGATCGCGGGTCATTTCCTGCCGAAGTACAGCTCCTGGGTCGCGATGCAGACCAGTTGTCCCGCGCGGTTGTACATCGTCGACGTCGACAGTCCCCGGCCCGCGACACCGCTCGGCGAAAACTGGTCGGACAGCACCCAATCCGACAGGTCGACCGGCCGGTGAAACCACAACGCATGGTCGATGAGCGCGTTGAAGGCACTCAGTGGCGTCTGCCGCCGCTGGGTAAGCGCCACCTCGACCATCGTGGTACCCGACAGGTACGTCAACAGACAGCTGCCCAGCACCGGATCGGCGGGCACAGAACCGTTGGGCCGCCACCACATTCGCATACGCGGTGGCAGCTCAGGCAACTCGATCGCCAGCCGCGGTGGGGCGTCGACGTAGCGCAGATCGAACGGATGCGGCCGGACCCAATGGCCGCCCAGCTCGTCGGCGTAGTCCGCCAGCTGCTCCTGAATGGGTGGCAGCGATTCAGGGTCGGCGACGTCGGGCATCGGCTGGTGATAGTCGAGTGATTCGATCGGCTCGCTGAACGACGCGAGCGCTTCCAGCAGGATCTGTCCGTTCTGGCGCGCCGTGATCTGGCGGGTCGACAGCGCGCCGCCGTCACGCGCCACGTCGACGTGGATGTCGACGGGCGAACGTGCGTCGCCGGCCCGGATGTAGTAGACGTGCACGCTGTGCGGGGTTCGGCCGGGAGCGGTGCGGCTCGCCGCCATGAGCGCCTGACCCGCTATGTGACCACCGACGATGTGGTGAGCCGGATTATCGAGCTGCGTCGCGAGGAAGTGGTGTTCGTCGACCCGTTCGACTTCAAGCGTGGCGACAACGTCGGCCAGGGTCGGCGGTCGGTAGGTCACCTGCGCATCATGCCGCAGCCGTTTTCGCCGGTCGGATCGCGGGTAAGGGTCCGTCATGACATCTCCGGAGCCTGAGAACGAAACCGACGAGGTCCTCACCACGCCCGCCACTCCGGGAGCGGCGGCGCTGCCGACGGAGGCTGACGAAAACGACGAGTCCACGCAGGAATGAGTTCTGACGCGTCGCTGACCGCCGAGGACCTCGAGTTTCTGCGGCGCCCGCTGCACGGCTTTCTATCCGTCGCCAAAGGCCCGGTTCCGCCGCAGCCCCGACCGGTGTGGTTCGAGGCCACCGCCGAGGGGACGATCCAATTGTTCACGGGGCCAGACACTTTGAAGGTACGGCGGGTGCGCGACGACCCACGCGCCTCGATCGTTGTCGCCGCCCCCGTTGGTGAACGCGAGCGATGGGTGTCTGTCGCCGGCCGCGCCACCGTGGAGACCGACGGAGGACGCGACCTGGCCGCCCGGCTGGCGCAACGCTACTGGGATCTCGGCGACCCGGTGCGGGCGAAGGACCTCGCCGAGATCCTGGCCGAGGATCAGGTTCGGTTCGTCATCCATCCGGAGCGGGTCAGCCGCTACACGTACTGACCCGTCAGGCGAGCGGCTGCCCGTCCTTGGTCAGCACGTGCCATTCGCCGCCGAACAGGTCCAGGCCCTGCCCACCGGCGTCCCGGTCGTTCTGGTCGCCGGCGTAGCGGTACAGCGGGTGGCCCTTGTAGGTCACCTGGTTGGTTCCGTCGCGACGCGGGGTGGTCGACGCGGCAGCGACGTCGATGCCGATGCCGCCCGCCGGGTTGCCTTTGGCGAGCATCGGCAGCCACGTGTCCGCGCAGGCGTCGTAGCAGGTGGGGTTGTTCAGCGGGTCCGTTGTGAACGCGTACACGGTGCGGCCCGAGCCGTCGACGATGATCTGGCCGAGGTCGCCCCTGTCGTCGATCTCCAGCGAGACGTCGCCGATCGGCGGGATCTGGTCGGTCGATGGGATCGGAGTCGGTGTAGCGGTCGCGTCGGTTCTCGGTGCGGCCACCGTGCTCGGGGTCTCGCCGGCCGTCGAGGACTCAGTGGCGGCCTGGTTGGCGAAGGCCGAGCACGCCGTCAACGCCGCGGCGCTGACCAGCACTAGCGGAAGCGGATGCATGGTGATTCCGTTTCCGCCTGCGACGTCGCTGAAACCCGGCGTGGCGCAGGCCACTAAACCGGTGCGATGCGCTGCGCCCACGGCAGCGCCTGCTCGAGTTGGCTCGCCAACCGGATGAGCAGCGCCTCACCCGCCAGCGGGGCGACGAACTGAACACCCAGCGGCAGACCGGCCGCGGTCCAGTGCAGCGGCAGCGAGATCGCGGGTCGCCCGGTGATGTTCGCCAGCTGCGTGTACGGCACCCAGCCGAGATTCTTGTCCACCATGTCGTCGACGATTCCGGTGAACCGCAGCATGCTGGCGGTGCGGGTCTTGAGCAGCAGGTCGGCACCCTTCTGCAGCGCGGCCGGGAGGTCGAATTCGCCGGTCTTCGGGGGCGGGGTCGCCAGCGAGGGCGTCATCAGCAGGTCGTACGACTCGAAGAAGGTCGTCAGCCGGCGGGTGTGTTCGTGGCGCTTCTGGACCGCATCGACATAGTCCACGCTGCTGGTCGCACGGCCGATGGCCGCCAGGATCAGGGTGTCGCGCTCGAACGCGTCGTCGCCCGCGCCCGACACGCGTTTGGCCTCGGCGAGTTCCCACGCGGTGTTGACGAACCACGCGAGCAGGAACTCCCTGGCGAGCGCGGCATCGTCGAAGGGCGCCTCAGGCAGCTCCTCGACGTGGTGGCCCAGCGCGGTCAACGCGGCGACGGTGGCCTCGACGGCCGCGTACGCCTCGGGATGCGGCGACGGCGTGATGGCACACGGCACCCGCACACCGACGCGCAGCTTCGGAGGCTCCGCGCCGACATTCGACGCGAGGGGCGAATCCGGCAATCCGGGCACGAAAGGTCCGCCCGGTTCGCCGCCGAGGATCACGTCGAGCATCGCGGCGGTGTCGCGCACGGTGCGCGAGACGACGCCCTGCACCGCCGCGCCGTGCATGGCCTCGCCCGTCGCCGGACCGAACGGCGTCAGACCTCGGCCAGGCTTCAATCCGACGAGCCCGCAGCACGCGGCCGGGATCCGGATCGATCCGCCGCCGTCGCTCGCACCGGCACACGGCACGATGCCCGCCGCCACCGCGGCCGCCGCCCCGCCCGACGAGCCACCCGGCGAGCGCTGCAGATCCCACGGATTGCTGGTGGGCCCCCACGCGGCCGGTTCGGTGATCCCCTTCGCGCCGAACTCGGGGGTGTTGGTCTTACCGAAGATCACCAGGCCCGCGTCGATCCAGCGTTGGACGACGGTGGCGTGCTCGGCGGCGGGCACGGACATCAGCGCGCGTGAACCAGCCGAGGTCGGCAGACCGGCGTAGTCCTGCCCGAGGTCCTTGATCAGAAACGGGACGCCGGCGAACGGCCCGGTGAGATCCGCGGTCGGCGCAGCGGGCACGTCGCGCACGATCGCGTTGATCCGCGGGTTCACCGCCGCGGCCCGCTCCCGCGCCAGCGCCAGCAGTTCGGCCGCGGACACCTGCTTGTCGGCGACCAGTTTCGCCAGCCCGGTGGCGTCATACGTCCGGTACTCCTCGAAGTTCATTCTCTGACCGTATGTCGCGTGGTTATCGTGCAGCCATGAGCCTCGTCACCTACGAGTTGGACGATCACATCGCCACGATCACGCTCAACCGCCCGGAAGCACGCAACGCCATCAACGGTGCGCTGCGCCAAGAACTGAACGCCGCCTGGGACCGGTTCCGCGATGACGAGGACGCGTGGGTGGGCATCCTGACCGCCAACGGCAGCGTGTTCTGCGCCGGCGGCGACCTCAAGGACGGCGAGGGATCGGTGGGCACCTTCGGCGGCACGTTCTGGGAGAAGCCGACGATCAACTCATTCGAGAGCGGGATGGAACTGTTCAAGCCGACCATCGCGGCCGTCAACGGCCCATGCGTCGGTTACGGGGTGACCGGAATTCTGTTCTGCGACTTCGTCATCGCCTCGACGACGGCCACGTTCTCGTTCCCCGAGGTGACGCTGGGAACGCCCACCATCGTCGGCGCGATCCGCCTGCCTGAGCGGCTGCGCTGGGCCGATGCCATGGAGTTGCTGCTGACGGGTGCGCCGATGTCGGCCGAGCGTGCCAAAGAAGTCGGCCTGGTGTGGAAGCTGGTCGAGCCCGACGAGTTGCAGGCACAGGCACGAGCCTGGGCGCAGACGCTGACGAAGGCCGCGCCGCTGGCGCAGCGCGCCACCAAGGAGGTGGCGTGGCGCACCGCGAACATGGGGTGGATCGAGTCGGTCCGCTTCGGCGAGACGATGCGCAAGGTCGCCGCTGCGACCGAGGATGTCGCCGAGGGGATTCGGGCGTGGCAGCAGAAACGAAGGCCACAGTGGCGGGGCCGCTGATCATGCAAAAGCGGCGGGGCCGCTGATCAGGCCGCAGTGGCGTGCAGCGTCAGCAGGGTGATCTCACTCGGCGCGAATACCCGAAACGGCGGACCCCAGAAACCCGTCCCGCGACTCGTGTACAGCTGTGTCCGCTCACCGTGCCGACTCAGGCCCTGCACCACCGGTTGATCCAGTCGGACAAGGTAGTTGAACGGCCAGATCTGGCCGCCATGGGTGTGTCCCGACACCTGCAGGTCGACGCCCGCACGCGCGGCGCGCCCGACCTGCTTGGGTTGATGGGCGAGAAGGAGGACCGGCAGCGTCGGGTCGGCCCCCGCCAATGCGGCATCCAGATTTGCGCCGTGCCCGTCGACACCGGAGGCTTTCGCGGTGGCGTCGTCCACCCCGGCGACGACCAGGTGATCACCACCGCCTTCGACGACGATGTGCCGATTGTGCAACGCGTCCCACCCGATGCGCTCCATGTAGTCCAGCCAGCCCTGCGCCTCGCTGAAGTACTCATGGTTGCCGGTGACATAGACCCGCGCCGAGGCGGCGTCCACCGCCGCCAGCGGGCTCGCCTGGTTTTCGCGTAGCTCGACGGTTCCGTCGGCGATGTCACCGACGTGGCATACGACGTCGGCGCCGAGTTCATTGACCCGCGCGACCACGGCAGCCGACCAGCGCCCCCGGTCGATCGGCCCGTAGTGGGTGTCGGTGATCAGCGCGACACGTAGTCCGTCCAGACCTGCGCCCAGCCGCGCGATGGCAACGTCCACCTCTCGCACCCGAGGCACTCGCATCGCCTCGGCGTAGCCCCACGCCAGCAGGACCACCGTTGCGACGAGTACACCGCCCGCGACCCACCTCGACCGTGCCGGATCCCCGACTCCCCCGGCGAGCAGCAGCAGGCCCGCCACCTGGCCCAGCACGGACCACACGAACAGCACCCACGCCGCACCCAGCAGCGCATCGCCTGCGACGGCAGCCCGGTCGGAATGCCGGCGGCCGTGGCCGAGCACCATCAGCGTCGGCAGTGCGCCGGCGGCGGTGACGAGCAGCAGCGTGCCAGCCACGAAGACGGCGGGAGGCCACGTCGTCCCCGCCCCCAGCAGCGTCCACCACGGCACGGCGAACAGCAGCAACACGATGGTCGAAACCACCGCCAGCCGGCCGAGCTTGCGTGACCGCCGTGGCGGGTCGTCGATCGTTTCGACTACCTCAGCGGGATTGTCCGTCATCACCGACGACGTTACCGATGGATTTGCGGGCTCGCCGTCCGCCTCACAATCCGGAGACGGTGACGGTGAAAAGAACGTGACGTGATCCTTTCATCGGTTCACATCGATGACACGGCGCGCGGGAACCCTAGCGTCGACATCCACTCCCGCCAGGCCATCGACGACCGGGTGCTCAACGAACGTCAACGACGGAAGAAGCGACGAAGTGTCCTACGTGGAACCCCCTCAATTCGTAACGAAGATGATCGACGCCGGTGAAACCAAGGTGTTCATGTCCACCCGGGACACCGTCATCCGCGCCTATATGGCCGGTGCCATCCTCGCCTTGGCCGCCGCGTTCGCGGTCACGATCACCGTGCAGACGGGCAACGCCCTTGTCGGAGCAGTGCTGTTTCCGGTGGGCTTCTGTCTGCTGTATTTGATGGGCTTCGACTTGCTCACCGGAGTCTTCACGCTGGTTCCGCTGGCGTTACTCGACAAACGGCGTGGCGTCACAATCCGGTCGATTCTGCGCAATTGGGGCCTGGTCTTCGTCGGCAATTTCCTTGGAGCGCTGACCGTGGCGCTGATGATCGCCATCACCGTGACCTACGCATTCACGGTGGATCCGAACGAGGTCGGCCAGAAGCTCGGGGAGATCGGCACCAGCCGCACCGTCGGATACGCCGACCACGGTGCCGCCGGGATGCTGACCCTTTTCATCCGAGGCGTGCTCTGCAACTGGATGGTCTCCACCGGCGTCGTCGCAGCGATGATGTCAACTTCGGTGACGGGCAAGGTAATCACCATGTGGATGCCCATCATGCTGTTTTTCTACATGGGCTTCGAGCACTCGGTGGTGAACATGTTCCTGTTCCCGTCCGGGCTGATGCTCGGTGGCGACTTCTCCGTCGCGGACTACTTCATTTGGAATGAGATCCCGACAGTCGTGGGCAATCTTGTCGGCGGACTGGCCTTTGTCGGGCTCACGCTCTATGCGACGCACGCCCGCACCGGCATCGAGTGGAACCGTCCCGCCGATCCCACCGACTTCAAGCTGCCCGCCGAGGCCAACGCATGAACCGCGCTGAGATCACTGAGCAGATCAGCGCCGCGCGAATCGCCAGGGCGTTGACCTGGCAGCAGCTCGCCGAGGCCATCGACAAACCGGTGGTGTGGACGATTTCGGCGCTGCAAGGCCAGCACCCGATTCCGGCCGAAGCCGGCAAGGTACTCGTCCAGCTGCTCGGTTTGGACGAGTCAGCGGTACCGATCTTGGCGGAGGTTCCGATGCGCGGCGGGTCGCCCGCCGCGGTGCCCACCGATCCGACGATCTACCGTTTCCATGAGGCCCTTCAGGTGTACGGCGGCGCCATCAAGGAACTCATCCACGAACAGTTCGGCGACGGGATCATGAGCGCCATCAACTTCAGTCTCGAGGTTCAGCGCAAGGCCCATCCTGAGGGAGACCGTGTTGTGGTTACGTTCGACGGGAAATTCCTGCCCTACGCGTGGACGGCGGCCGACGGCTAACTGGTGGCCATCGCCCCCGTCTCGAGCTCACGTACCGCAGTACGCAAACCACGGCGTCTTCCCGTAGACGGGTCGACCCCGAAGCTCTCGCGGATCCCGTTGCGGATCCGGAACTTCAGCTCCGAGTGGGTTTCCGGGGCGTCGTCGGATGACGCCCTGAGCAACTTGTCGGGGAGTGCCAGTTTCAGAATCGTCCAGAACGACTGAAAGTATTGGCGGGGAAGCGATCCCGTGGTGTAAGGCAGATCGTACTTCTCGCAAAGCGCCCTGACCCGCTCGGCGATCTCAGCGTACCGGTTGCTTGGAAGGTCGGGAAACAAGTGATGCTCGATCTGATAACAGAGATTTCCGCTCATGAACGCCATTACAGGACCTGCGTGAAAATTGGCCGAGGCCAACATTTGCCGCAGATACCACTCCCCGTTGGTCTCGTTGTCAAACTCTTGCTGTGTGAACTTTTCCGCACCATCGGGAAAGTGGCCGCAGAAGATGACTGCGTACGCCCAGTAATTTCGGATCAGATTGGCAATCGCGTTGGCCTTCAGCGTCGATTTCCAGTTGCGCCCCGCCAAGGCCGGAAAGACGATGTAGTCCTTGCCCACCTGTTTGCCGACCTTCTTGCCGATAACCCGCAGATCTTTGCGCACCTCTGCGATGGACTTCTCACCTTTGCGGTACTTCGTGGTCTCCAAGCCGTGGGCGGCCACCCCCCACTCGAAAAGGGTGCCGAGCAAAATGTTGTAGATCGGATTGCCGATCATCCACCGCTCCCATCGTTGGTCGCGGGTCAGGCGCATGATTCCGTAGCCGATGTCGTCGTCGAGGCCGACGACGTTCGTGTACTTGTGGTGAATGAAGTTGTGGGACTTCTTCCAGTGCACGCTTGGGGAAGTGGTATCCCACTCCCACTCGGTCGAGTGAATCTCCGGATCGTTCATCCAATCCCACTGGCCATGGATGATGTTGTGCCCCAGCTCCATATTCTCGATGATCTTGGCGGCCGCCAGCATGCCGATTCCCGCGAGGCGGGCCGCCCTGTTGTGACTCGCGAACAACGCGACGCGCCCGCCCGCGGCCAGGCTGCGTTGCAGCTGGATGGCCCGTCGGATATAGCGCGCATCGCGTTCACCCCTCGAGTCCTCGATGTCGGCGCGGATGGCGTCGAGTTCATCGGCGAGCGCCTCGACGTCCTCGGGTGTGAGGTGCGCGTACTCCTTGATGTCGGTGATGGCCATGATCCCTCCCTCTCTGTCTAGATCTTGAGCGTGCAGTCGCCGGATGCGGTGGAGACGCAGGTGTTGATTCGGTCGCCTGCGCCGTGCTCCTCGCCGGAGCGGAAATCACGCACATGGCCCGACTCCAGTGGCAGCACACAGGTTTGACAGATACCCATACGGCAACCGAAGGGCATTTGAATGCCCACCTTCTCCCCCGCCTCCAGAAGCGATGTGGCACCGTCGATCTCGAGACTCTTGTCAGAGATGGCGAATGTGACGGTGCCGCCTTCGCCACCCTTATCGGTGCGCGCGATCGTGAACCTCTCGATGTGGAGGTGCTCGGCGCGGTCGGCGGCGTCCCACACTTTCTCGATGTCATCAAGCATCTGGGCGGGCCCGCAGGCCCAGGTCGGCCGCTCCGCCCAATCGGGAACTACATCACCGATGTCCTCGAACTCGAGGTGCCCATCGGTCTCGGTCAGCTGCAGTTGCAGCCGGTAGCTCGCATGGTCGTCCTCCAGCATCCGCAGCTCGTCGTGGAAGATCACGTCGTCCGCCGTGGGCGCGGAGTGCACGTGCACGATGTCCGGGGACTGTCCGCGCGCGGTCAGGGTCCGCAACATCGCCATCACCGGCGTGATGCCGCTTCCGGCACTGATGAAGAGAACCTTTTCCGGTGGCGGGTTTGGCAGTGCGAAGTCACCTTTGGGTTTCGCCAGCCGCACGATCGTGCCGGGTTCGACGCCGTTGACCAGATGCGAAGACAAGAAACCCTCGGGGGTGGCCTTTACCGTGATCGTGATGTGCTTGGAATCCCTGAGCGGAACCGACGTCAACGAGTACGAGCGCCAGTGCCACCGCCCGTCGACGCGCAAGCCGATGCCCACGTATTGCCCAGGGCGGTACTCGGCGGTGAAGCCCCACCCCGGTTTTATCGTGACGGTCGCAGAGTCCTGTGTTTCCCTGCGCACGTCGACGACCTCACCCCGAAGCTCGCGAGCCGTCCACAGCGGATTGAGCAATTTGAGGTAGTCGTCCGGAAGCAACGGTGTGGTGGCGCGAGCGGCGAGGCCGCGCAGAACATTCACTTTCGGAGTGACCGCGGTTTCGACGTTTTTTGCCGGTTTGACGGCCCACCGCGCGATTCGGCGTGTGGTCAGGGGCATCTGTCGTCACCTCCGGCCGAGCGGAACTGTCCATTCAGTGAACACATGTACACCCGGTACCCCGCCGCCCGGATGTTCACACATCATGGCGAGACGTTGGCCCCAGAACGCGTCGACAGCGCCGCCATCTGCAACCCTGCCCAACAGCGCCGCTACCGCGCCGAAATCCCTGAATTGCTGCATCGTTGACCTCCTGCGCTCAATGCGGCCACCGCCTGAACCGTCGGCGCCCCATCCCTCGCATGATCGTTTCGGCGGCTGATTCGGCATCACTGTTGTTCATTCGTCAGGCATTCCCGCATCCGATTCGCACGCGTTGCCTGGGCGTAACACTTCTCGACTCTGGACTAGTCTTTCGGGCGTGCTCGATGCCCTCTGGACCGCCGCGACCCGGCATCCGTTCCTCGACGCGGTGCGCGACGGCACCATCGGCGACGCGGACTTCGACCGGTGGCTGGCGCAGGATGCACTGTTTGTCGCCGACCTGCTCACCTTTCAGGCGCGGCTGCTCGCGCGGGCGCCGCGCCCGGCTCAGGGGGTGCTCGCGGGGGGATGTGTGGCCCTGGTCGACGAGCTGGATTGGTTCGAGTCGAAGTCGGCCGAGCGGGGCGTCGACCTGGAGCAGCCCGCGCTGGCGGCGACGGCCGCCTATCGCGAACTGCTGCAGCGACTCGACACGATGCCTGTTGACGCGGCGCTGACGGCGCTCTGGGTCATCGAGCGGGTGTACCTACTCGCGTGGTCGTCGGCGATCTCGAGCACTTCACCCCTTCGTGAATTCGTGGAGCATTGGACCGCGCCCGGCTTCACCGCATACGTGGACGCGCTCGGGGAACTGGCAACCCCCGAGGGCGCCGAAGATGTGGTCGCCGAGGTGCTGACGCGTGAGGTGGCGTTCTGGGATATGGCACTGGCATGAGCCTCTCCAATCAGCTGTGGTCCGCCAACGGCGATCTGGCCGCTGCCGCGCTGGCGCATCCGTTCGTCCGCGGACTGGGCGACGGCTCGCTGGATCGCGAGGTCTTCGCGGGTTACGTCGCGCAGGATGCGTTCTTCCTCGAATCCTTCGCACGCGCCTACGCTTTGGCGCTGGCTCGCAGCACCGATACCCCCACGCTTATCGCCTTGGCCGGCTTGATCTCCGGAGTAGCCGACGAGTTGGGCCTGCACAACTCGTACGCCGCGCGCTGGGGCATCGACATGGCCGGCGTCGAACCGTCGCCCGCGACGCTGGCGTACACCGACTTTCTGCTCGCCAGCGCCGCGACGGGCGGACTGGGCGTGACGCTTTCGGCGATGACGCCATGCATGCGCCTCTACGCCTGGCTGGGGACGTCGTTGGATGCGGAGGTGGCGGGACCGTACGCGGAATGGGTGCAGACCTATTCCGATCCCGGCTTCGAGAGCTTGGCGTCCCAACTGGAAGGGCTCCTCGACCAGCACGCCGACGACCACGCCGCCGTCAGGCAGGCCTACCGGCGCGCGATGACCCTCGAGGTGGCCTTCTTCGAGTCGGCACTGTCACGCTGAAATCCATTGCTACTGGCTGGTGTTCAACGGTGCCGCGTCGGCCATCCTGCGCAGCTCCTTGCGGTCGGCGTCGGCGCCGCCGAGCGAGGGCAGGCTGAAGCTGGTGTACATCACGCGTCGTTCGCGCTGCACCGGCGGCGCAGCCATGTGCAACGTGCACGAACAGTGCACGGTGACGTCGCCGGTCTCGGTCGCGAGGTTGACCACCGGAAGATCGAGGCCTGGTTGCAGGCTGGGCGCGGGCCAGACGAGGGCTCGATGTGAACCGGCGACGACGCGGAGCTGACCCGACATCGCGTCGGCGCCGGTGACCGAGATGCCGACGGTGAGTCCGCAGCAGTCGTAGCTGTGCCTGCCGAGCGAGCAGTCCTTGTGCCACGGGATGTCCGAAATCCCTTGGACGACGCCGATCGGTTTGAAGAGCGCTTCGAGTCGGTTGCCGTCCCAACCGCTGGCGACGTGGCCGTCGCCCGTCAACGCGGCGATGCGGGTCAGGCGTTCGTCGGCGACCAGTTCGGCGGCGAGCGGGGATTCCTTGTCGAACCGCTGCATCCGCACCAGCGCACGGGATCCGTCCTCGAGGCCAGCCCACCATGACCGGCCGTCACCATCGGCGTAACGCGTTGCCGCGACGTCCATTTCGGTAGACACGGCGGCCATCTCGTCTTCGCGATACAGACCCTTGACGTGGAGGAAGCCGGCTTGTTCGAGGAACCACGCCATGTCGTCGGCGGAATCGGCGGCAGTGAACGAACGGCTGAGGTCGAGCGGTCCGCCGTCGCGATCCTCGAATTCGATCGCGCCGGTGCGATGGGGTGTCGTGCCGTCGAGTGTGGCCCGGACCAGGAGCCACCAATTCAGGATGTCGGAGAGGTGCCCCGTCATATCGAGGGAGCCGCTGGCCAACCAGCCCATCGGCGTGACTTTGTCGGCGACGAGTGCATCAAACTGTCCGGCGTCGACCCGGATGGCGGAGCCGGTGCCAGGACCCCGTGTGACGGCGACGCGAGCATCGTCGGCGCGCAGCGTCCAGGATTGCCCCTCGACGGTGACGGTGAGTGGCCGGGGCTGCATCTCCTGCAGCGACGGACCCAGCCGATCTGTCGCCGCGGCGAACAGGCGGGGCAGCGTGACGTCGAGGAATTCGGCGGGCGCGATGGATGCGGGCTCGCCGTCGACCCTGATTCGCCTGTCGACAGTCATGTGCGTGATCAGCTTAGGCAGATCGCGGGGCGCCATCGCAGGATTCCGGGATCAGAGTGCCCGCGCGTTAGTGTGCTGTGGTCGGCTCCGAACCAGCCGACGGAAGAGTTGAGCTGATTCATGACTGCACCAGCAGACACGTCGCCCATGGAAGCGCGGGTCGGCCACTACTACCAGATGGACGGCACCTACCTGGTGGGCCGCGAGAAGGTCCGCGAATACGCCCGCGCGGTGCAGGACTATCACCCCGCGCACTGGGACGTCGCCGCCGCCGCTGAGCTTGGTTATTCGGATGTCGTCGCGCCGGTGACGTTCACGTCGACCCCCGGTATGAAGTGCAACCGACGCATGTTCGAGTCGATCGTCGTCGGATACGACACGTACCTGCAGACCGAAGAGGTCTTCGAGCAACACCGCCCGATCGTGGCCGGTGACGAATTGACCATTGACGTCGAGCTGACGTCGGTGCGCAGGACGGCGGGCCGGGATTTCATCACCGTCACCAACACGTTCACCGATACCGCAGGCGAGCGCGTGCACACGCTGCACACCACCGTCGTCGGGGTCACCGCCGAGGACATCGACGTGGGCGTCAAGACGGCTGTGCAGAACGCGATGATGCACGACATGAACATCCTGGACATCCCCAGTGCGGATGGCGAGTACGAGAAAGAGCTGCGCCCCGAGGGCGAGATCCGGATCGCCGACGGAGGCTTCACCCGCACGCCGGGAACGCCGTCGTTCGACGACGTGAAGGTCGGCGACCAGCTGCCGGTGCATCACACCCGGCTGTCACGCGGTGACTTGGTGAACTATGCCGGCGTGGCGGGCGACGCCAATCCGATCCACTGGGACGAGACCATCGCGAAGCTGGCCGGCCTGCCCGACGTGATCGCCCACGGAATGCTGACCATGGGTTTGGGTGCCGGCTTCCATTCCGCGTGGTCGGGAGATCCCGGCGCGGTGACGCGCTACACGGTTCGGCTGTCTGCGCCGGCCGTCGTGTCGGCCACCGGGGGTACCGACATCGAATTCAGCGGACGCGTCAAGTCGTTGGATCCGGCGACGCGCAGTGGTGTGGTGATCGTTGCGGCGAAGTCGGACGGTAAAAAGATCTTCGGTATGGCGACCATGGACGTCCGCTTCCGCTGATCGGCGTTCACAGCGTCTTCCCACGTTTCGCCCGGATCGCGTCGGGTAAGCGCCGCACATGGCTGAGGAAGTCTCGGATTTCGTACTGAAGCGGCTGCGCGAATGGGGCGTCGAGCAGGTGTTCGCCTATCCGGGGGACGGGATCAACGGCCTCGTCGCCGCCTTCGGGCGGGCCGACAACAACCCGCGTTTCGTTCAGGCCCGGCACGAGGAGATGGCCGCATTCGAGGCGACGGGATACGCGAAATTCTCTGGGCGGGTGGGGATTTGCATGGCAACCTCCGGTCCTGGAGCGATCCACCTGCTCAACGGCCTGTACGACGCCAAACTCGACCACGTCCCGGTGGTGGCGATCGTCGGCCAGACCGCACGCAGCGCCATGGGCGGCAGTTATCAGCAGGAGGTCGACCTGCAGGCGGTCTTCAAGGACGTCGCCAGCGACTATCTGGTCGAGGTCAACGTCGCGAGCCAACTGCCGAACGCGCTGGACCGAGCAATCCGCACCGCACTGACCCGCCGGGCGCCCACGGCGCTGATCATCCCCTCCGACCTCCAGGAAGAACCGTACGAAGCTCCCGGACACGCGTTCAAACACGTGCCGTCGAGCGATCCGGGGTACGCCCATCCCGCACTGGCGCCGACCGACGAGCAGATTCGCCAGGCCGCCGACATCATCAATTCGGGCAACAAGGTTGCCATCCTCATCGGGCAGGGGGCCCGCGCGGCCGCGGCGCAGGTTCGTCAGGTTGCCGAGCTCACCGGTGCCGGTGTCGCCAAAGCCCTTCTGGGCAAGGATGTTCTGCCCGACGACCTGCCGTATGTGACCGGATCCATCGGTCTGCTGGGCACCCGACCGAGCTATGAAATGATGCGGGACTGCGACACTCTCCTCATCGTCGGCTCCAACTTCCCCTACAGCCAGTTCCTGCCGGAGTACGGGCAGGCCAGGGCGGTACAGATCGACATCGATGGCTCTTTGATCGGCATGCGCTACCCCACCGAGTTGAATATCGTCGCGGATGCCGCGACCGCACTGGACAAGCTGGTTCCGTTGCTCGCCCGCACAGAGGACCGCTCGTGGCGCGAGACGATCGAGAAGAACGTGTCGCGGTGGTGGGAAACCGTGCAGCGGCAGGCGAATCTGTCTGCCAAACCGACGAATCCGATGCGCATCGCGTGGGAGCTGTCCGAGCGCCTGCCGTCGAACGCCATCGTCACCGCCGATTCGGGTTCGTCGACGAACTGGTATGCGCGCTGCCTGAAGTTCCGCGACGGTATGCGCGGTTCGCTGTCCGGCACGCTGGCCACCATGGGCCCCGGAGTGCCGTACGCGATCGGCGCCAAGTTCGCCCATCCGGATCGACCGGTGATCGCGATGGTCGGCGACGGCGCGATGCAGATGAACGGGCTGGCCGAACTGTTGACGATTCGGCGGTATCGCGAACTGTGGTCGGATCAGCGCCTGATCGTCTGCGTCTTCCACAACAACGACCTCAACCAGGTCACGTGGGAGTTGCGCGCCATGGGCGGTGCGCCGAAATTCGAAGAGTCACAGTCACTTCCTGATCTGTCCTACGCCGACGTGGCCCGCAGCATGGGGCTGAAAGCCATCGCGGTCGACACCGACGACGCGATCGGTCCAGCATGGGATGAAGCGTTGGCAGCGGACGAACCGACTGTTCTCGACATCCGTTGCGATCCCGAGATGCCTCCCATTCCGCCCCACGCCACCTACGAACAGGCCAGGGACCTCGTCGAGTCGATCCTCAAGGGTGACCCGGCGCGATGGCATCTGATGGCCCAGGGTCTGAAAACCAAGGCACAGGAGTTCGTGCCGCACCGAGGCTGATCACTGGCTCGCGGTGTTCGCGGTGGTGGTGTCAGCCGCTGCTCTCGTCGAGGGCCTGATGCGGATCGTCGGCAGGCAACCACACGGATGCGTCACCGAGTCCGAAGTCGCCAACGCCCCTGGTGAATTCGTCGATCAGTGCGTGAATCGCGGGATTGTCCTCACCCCGCCGCCACACCAGTGACCACGTCCACAACGGTGACGGGTTAACCACCGGTCGACGCACCAGATCTTTTGGCAGTGTTTCGTCCTGGCCTTTGGGATTGTTCAGGACGGCGCGGCGCAACCCTCGCACATGCTCGAAGAGCGTCGGCCCGGTGACGCCGCCGTCGTCGGTGCGCATGACACGGGCGCCGGTCGCGGAGGCGAACTGTTCTCCATAGCGATTCCACGACGACCAGCTGGCGGCATCGGAGTCGACGAGCACCACGGTGTCACCGGCTTCGACGGGCGACTCGTCGGAACCGGCGGCGAGCGCATAGAGCCGGTCGACCCCGAGGAGTCGCGCGTCGAGCGACAGCTTTTCGAGGTCGCTGTTCTGGACCCAACAGATCGCGAGGTCGAGGCTGCCCTCCGCGACCCGTGCCGCCTGGGCGTGCGACGGCATCACCCAGGTGTCCACCCGCAGCTCGGCCACTCCTGCCGCACGCTGCGCCCAGTCGACCGGGCACCAGTTCACGTAGCCGACGCGGACGGGCTGCGACACTCCGAGACCCATTGCTCGCCTGCGCAATTCGTCGGCATCGCTGACCAACGCCCGCGCATCCGGAAGCAATGCCGCGCCCGCCGGTGTGAGAACGACCGATCTCCGGTCCCTTTCGAAGAGGGTCACCTTGAGATCTTTTTCCAGGGCCTTGATCTGTTGAGACAGCGACGGACCCGCGATGCGCAGACGGCCGGCCGCCCGGCCAAAGTTCAGTTCCTCGGCGACGGCGACGAAGTAGCGCAGCTGCCGCAGCTCCATCGGGTCAGCCTAATAGCCCCAGCCTCCCAGCAGGGAGGTGATTGGTCTCGTCCGCCTGGCATCGCCACCCAATCTCGGCATGTTGAGCCGACATGACAAGGAAAGGAACAGCGATGAACACTTCGACACGGGTGGCCGTCATCACCGGCGCCTCCCAGGGGATCGGCGCCGGACTGGTTCAGGGCTACCGGAAACTGGGCTACGCGGTCGTCGCCAACTCGCGGACCATCGGCCCAAGTGACGATCCCATGGTGCTCACAGTCGCCGGTGACGTTTCTGAGCCCGGTGTCGGCCAGCGCGTGATCGATGCTGCGGTGCAGCGATTCGGCCGGGTCGACACCGTCGTCAACAACGCGGGCATCTTCATTCCCAAGCCGTTCACCGAATACACCGACAGTGACTTCGACGCCATCACCGGCGTGAATCTGCGCGGCTTCTTCGAGATCACTCGCGCCGCGCTGACGGTGCTGCCGACCGGCGGCCACATCGTCAACATCTCCACCAGCCTGGTCGATCAGGCCAACTCGCAAGCCCCGTCAGCGCTGGCCTCGCTGACCAAGGGCGGGCTCAACGCCGCCACCAAGGCGCTGGCCGTCGAATACGCCGGTCGTGGCATCCGGTCCAATGCGGTCGCGCTCGGCATCATCGACACACCGATGCACGACCCGTCCACCCACGAGGCCCTTGCCGCACTGAATCCGATGGGCCGGCTGGGTGACGTCGACGACGTCGTCGACGCCGTTCTCTACCTGGAGACGGCATGCTTCGTCACCGGCGAGATCCTGCATGTCGATGGTGGTCAAAGTGCAGGGCACTGAGGAGATCCTGCGCGCGGTACTGGACCAGTGGAGGGACGGGATCGACGCGCATGATCCGGTCCGAGTGGCCGGCGTCTTCACCGATGACGCCATCTTTCAGGGGCTGCGGCCATACAGCGTCGGGCCGCAGGGGGTGTTCGAGTACTACGACGCGCAGCCGCCCGGCATGACGGTGCAGTACCAGATCCTGGAGTCTCGTCGGCTCGGCGTCGATGTGGCGCTCGGCTACCTCGCCGCGGAGTTCGCTTTCCGGGACCGGGACACCGTGCACCTCAACATCGGAGTCGTCGTCACCCGCACCAGCAAGGACTGGCACATCGCGTCGTATCAAGCGAGCCTGGAAGGCGGTGGGTAACACCCGCCGAAACGGGTACGGATTGCTACATGAGCAGCGGGCGACCTCGAGTTCTCATCATCGGCGGCGGGTTCGGCGGGTTGTTTTGCGCCCGCCGCCTCGGCCGGGTCGGCGTGGACGTCACACTGCTGGATCGCGCGGCGTGCCACGTGTTCCAGCCGTTGCTCTACCAGTGCGCGACGGGCACGTTGAGCATCGGGCAGATCAGCCGATCGCTGCGTGAGGAACTGTCGCGCCACCGCAACGTCACGACGCTGCTCGGCGAGGCCGTCCAGCTCGACCCCGACTCCCGGCGAGTCACGGCCCGTCGGCCCGACGAAACTAAGTTCGACGTCGACTACGACTACCTGGTGATCGCGGCGGGGATGCGCCAGTCGTACTTCGGCAACGAGGAGTTCGCCGCATGGGCGCCCGGCATGAAGACGCTCGATGATGCGCTCAGCATCCGGCGTCGAGTCTTCGCGGCGTTCGAGATCGCCGAGACCTTGCCGCCGGGCCCCGAGCGGGACCAGTGGCTCACGTTCGCGGTCACCGGCGCCGGCCCCACCGGCGTCGAATTGGCCGGGCAGATACGGGAACTCGCAACGCGTTCACTGGCCAACGAATTCCACAAGATCGAGCCGGAGGATGCCAGGGTGCTGTTGTTCGACGGCGGTGACCGGGTGCTCAAAAGCTTCGCACCCGCGCTGTCTGAACGGGCGTCGCACATACTCGAGGACTTGGGCGTCGAGCTGCACTTCGGTGTGCACGTCTCCGATGTGCGGCGCGACGGTGTGACGGTCAGCCCGAAAGACGGTAGTGCCGAGCAGGAATACGCAACCCGCACGGTGCTGTGGACGGCCGGGGTGGAGGGGGTACCGTTCGCGCGGCACGCAGCCGAAATGCTGGGTGCCGCCACCGATCGGTCGGGCCGCATCAAAGTTGACGCCGACCTGTCGGTGCCTGGGCATCCCGAGGTGTTCGTCATCGGTGATCTGGCGGGTCGCGACGGGTTGCCGGGGGTGGCGGAGAATGCGATGCAGGGTGGCTGGCATGCCGCGGCCTGCATTCGGCGCGATGTCGCTCAACGCAAGCGCAAGGATTTCCGCTATCGCGACCTTGGTTCCGCGGCGTACATCAGCCGGGGTCATGCGGTGGTGCAGGCAGGACCGGTCAAGTTCGCGGGCATGTTGGGTTGGCTCGGCTGGGGCTTCATCCACATCGCGTTTCTCACCGGCGTGCGCAACCGTTTCAGCACCGTCGCCACGTGGATGGCGACGATTGCGCGCGCCAACCGCAGCGACCGCTCGTTCATCCTCGGCGGATCCGGCCATCCGGAGGAGCCCTACACCTGGGAGTCGCCCGTACACCAAGGACAACGTTCGGCAGACTAGCGGCCCGAACGCTAGAGTGCGTAGATGGCTGATACCACCACGAAAAGGGCTGCGGCATCGCAGAACTGGCCGTCGTTGCGGGTCGATGACTGGACTGCCACGCGGGAGACGCTCCACATGTGGACACAGATCGTCGGCAAGATTCGCCTTGCGCAGGCGCCGCTGGTCAACCACTGGTGGAACGTCACCCTCTACGTGAGTCCCCGGGGCCTGACGACCTCGGCGATCCCCTACGAAGCCGGCGTCTTCGACATCGAGTTCGACTTCATCGAGCACCGGCTGCACATCCGGTGCAGTGACGGCGGCCTCCGTCAGATCGCGCTCGAACCAAAGTCGGTGGCCACCTTCTATGCCGAAACGATGGCTGCGCTCGACGAACTCGGCATCGCGGTGCAGCTTCGGGCGAGCCCCAACGAAGTCGATCCCGCGATCCCGTTCGCCGACGACCACACACACGCCTCCTATGACGCCCAGGCGGCGCACCTGTTCTGGCGTCAACTCGTGTCCGCGGACCGCGTGCTGCACGAGTTCCGCTCGCACTATCTCGGGAAAGTCAGCCCCGTGCACTTCTTCTGGGGCGCCATGGATCTGGCGTGCACCCGGTTCTCCGGTCGCACCGCGCCCGAGCATCCGGGCGGCGCGCCGAACTGCGGCGACTGGGTGATGGTGGAGGGCTATTCGCACGAGCTGAGCAGCTGCGGCTTCTGGGCGGGCGGCGGTGAAGAGGGCGCTTTCTACGCATACGCCTATCCCGAGCCTGAGGGTTTCGCCGACTATCCCGTGAAACCCGAGCAGGCCTTCTACAGCACGGACTACAAGCAGTTTCTGTTGCCATTCGAGGCGGTGCGAACCGCCGCCGACCCGGACAGCACCCTGTTGGAGTTCCTGCATGCGACCTATCGGGCGGCCGCTGATCTGGGCGATTGGGACCGAGCCGCGCTCGAGGTCGATCCGCTCCGGTGGCGCGACAAGCAGTGACGTCGGCTATACGTCCCCGGGCATACCTGGGGGACTGAGCGAGCCGTCGACGTTCGGCACCGATGCCGGCGCCGGTATCCCGCCTTCCGCCGCGTTGTCTCCCGGTATCCCGTCGTCCGCCACGGGTCCCCACGCGCCACCGCCGCAGAGTGGGTGGCGCCAGCCGAAGGCGTCGCATCCCGGATCTGCCTGAACCACCGGTGCGGGTGCTGCGACGGCGCCCGTGACTGCTGCACCGACAACCGCTACCGCGACCGCCGCTCCGGTCAACCAACTCATCTGTCGCTCCTTGTCGTGGACTGGACGTGATTGTCGCGCTTCGGGGGTGATCGGGTACCGAAACGGACTGAAAGGCGCGAAATATGCTTGGGCTCTTGCTTTTTCGTCGCCTGCGTCAATATTCAGACACGGTGCCCTGCATTCGCCAGGAGAATGGTCTTTCCCCGCAGACGGCCGGTGTCGGAGTCCTCATGCACAGCCGCGGCCTGCTCCAGTGGCCGGCGGTCCGCGACCTCGATGCGCAGCTGTCCTTCGTCAACGCGACCGACCAGCCCCGCCAACTGCGCGGCGTCACTGCGGACGAAGACTCGCTGCGAGCGGACTCCGCGGCCGGGGTTCTGCGGCCCGAAAACCATGGTGCCCACGTGGAAGCCGCCGTCGGTCGTTGCGTCGATCAAGGCTTCGGTCTGTTCGTCGGTTGTGCTGACGAGGTTGAGCACCACGTCGAACGGTCCTCCCTCGATCTCGACTGGCGAGGAGCTGTAGTCGATGTAGTCGATCGTTCGGTCGGCACCCAAACCGCGCAGCCGCGCGGCGTCACGTGCTTTGGCGGTTGCGGTCACGACGGCGCCGGCCCGCTTGGCCAACTGGATCGCGTAGCCACCCACCGCGCCGGCCGCGCCATTGATCAGAATCGTCTGCCCGGCCGTCAAACCGGCGATTTCGAAGAGGGCCTGCCACGCTGTTAACGCAGCCACGGGCAACGCTGCCGCATCGGTCAGGTCCACCGAACGCGGCGCGGTCGCCAGCGACTCGGCCGGCACGAGGGTGTTCTCCGCGGCCGCGCCGTCGGCGTCCAGCGGCAGAAACGCGATCACCGCGTCACCGACCTTCCATCCCTGGACTCCGTCGCCGAGTTCCGCGATGGTGCCCACAACGTCCACACCCGGGATATGCGGGAAGCTGATCTCGTACACGTCGGACAGGTAGCCACCGCGGATACCGGCGTCCACCGGGTTGAACGAGGTCGCCGCCACCTTCACCAGAACCTGCCCCGGCCCCGGAACCGGCCGCGGGGCCTCCTCGTACCGCAGCACCTCGCTACCGCCGTAGCGGTGGAATCGCACAGCCTTCATGTTCTCCTCCTCCGTTAAGTGCTTCGATTTCGAAGCAATCTCGAATGGAGTAACTTACTTCGATATCGCAGTAATTCCCCGCCTGCGCTGTGCCGCCGGTTTCGGGTGATTCAGCGCCGCGCCTAGGAAAGGAGTAGGAGCGCAGAAGTGATGAGCATGACGACGGCGGTGCCGCCGTGGACTCCCAACGCGATCGATTTGGCGCCGCCGTTGCGGAGCACGATGGTCGCGTCGGCGAGCGGAATGATGGTCGCTGCCAATATCAGCCAGCCGACCAGGTGGGTCGCACCGCTGACCATCAGGACGATGACGAACAGACCCGATGCAATGTCGCGCACGCCCTTGGCGCTCGAGTAGGCGTCAACCGACGACTGGTCTGAATCGGGCAGCACACCGTAGCCGGCGGCGGCAACGCGCGGCGCGACGATGAACCGTGCGCCGATGAAGATGATGGCCGCTGCGATGAGGCCGGCGAGTACGTAGCCAATGGCGGTGGCGGTCATGGGCTCATCAACATCACACAGAGGGCGGCCACCGCCAGGCCCTGCAGCGCTGCACGGGCATCGATGACGCGATCCCACTTTGCTTGCAGCACACGTCCATTCGGCAACGTTGCGCCGGTATCGACGGCCGCCGTCAGTTCTCGATTGATCGGCGCGCTCACCTGTGTGTAGAGCACCATCCAGACCAAGAGCAGCACCAGAGCGGTGCCCGCTGCGATCGCCTGCGCCCAATGTCCGGTGACGGCGGCCAGCGTCGCGCTCGTCGCGGAGGCCACGACACCGAGCACTCCGGGCACACGCATGCGCCGGTCTCCATATCGATGCACTCGTCCCATGATCGCGACCAACGCACCGTCGTCGAGCGACGCCAGGGCCGGTCGAAGCACAATCGCACAGAACACGTCGGTGCCGTATACGACTGCGGTCCCGAGCACCGCGAGCAGTGCGGCGATCCTGGCGAGTTCCAAAGCCATGTCACAGCACCCTTCGGCAGTAGGTGCTAGCAACGCTAACCCGTGGTGCGATGGCTGTCAATAGCAGTGCTATTTGTTCTAGCGATGCTAGAGTTCGGCATGGCCATCGATGACCGCCGCGAACGTGAACGCGCCGCCCGGCGGCGGCTGATCGTCACAACGGCCCGCAAGCTGGCCGAGGACGAAGGCTGGGATGCCGTGACGACACGTCGGCTATCGACCGAAATCGAATACAGCCAGCCTGTCCTCTACAAGCACTTCACCGGCATGCAACAGATCGCCGATGCCATCGCCGTCGACGGGTTCGACGAGCTCGCCGAGGTGATCAGGGTCGCCCGCTGCGGTGCAGGCGCGGCCGGCGAGGCGTTGCACGCCATTGCCCGCGCCTACCTCGACTTCGCCCGCGACAACCCCGCTGTTTACGACGCGATGTTCACCCGCAACACCGCGCTACGCTTCGCCGCCGACGACACAGCTCCCCAGCTGGAGGCAGCCTTTGCCGAGCTGCGTCAGGCGGTCAGCCTCGTCATCGACGACCACGATGCCGACGCGCTCACCGAGGTTTTTTGGGCGACGTTGCACGGGCTGGTCACCCTCGGCCGTACCGGACGACTACGCCCGGGCAGCGAATCAGAACGGCTGCATCTACTCGTCACGCAGTTCACCCGCCGCTGACAGGCGACCGCGTGGCCTAGTTATTGCTTCGATGTTGAAACACTAGGATGGCGCCGTGGCTAGCGGCCTGAAGCCTGCGCAAATGCGTACTTACTTCGCCCTGACCGAGGCGGTCAGCTTGCTTCAGCACGCCGTGCAGGAACAGTTGCAGGCCGAAGGCGGCCTCAGCTATGTGCAGTTCGAGGTCTTGGCCAAATTGGTCGACGCCGGGCGACCGCTCACGATGACGGAGCTCGCCGACGGTGTGGTCTACAGCCGCAGCGGGCTGACGCACCAGGCCCGACTGTTGGAGAGCGCAGGCCTGATCGTGCGCAAGGCCAGTACCGACGACAAGCGCGCCACCGTCGTCGACATCACCAAGGCGGGCCGCGCCCGCGTCGCCAAGGTTCTCCCCGGACACATCGAGGTGGTCCGCACTCTGCTGTACGGCGCACTGTCCGACGGCGATGTGCACATACTCGGTGACCTCATGAGTCGCGTCCGCGACCACATGCGTGAACGGCCACCCCGCTCGGCCGCACTGCGTAAACGCGCCCCCTAACGAATGGCGGGTGGTGCGCTGCCGGCCGTAGCGATTTGACCGACACCCGCGAGCTTCTGGATGACGCGAATCTCGTCGTCGTTGTGGGCTCGTCCATCGGGGTGAATCAGATCGCTGAACCACGTGTCAGGGAGCTCGGTGTACGGCTGCTGCCACGAATCCCACGGCAGATACGTCTGCGTGCGTCCGGCGACGAACCCCCAGTTGTAGGCACCGACGTTGCGCCGCTTGGCGACCGGGAGAATTCCTTCGACCGTGCTTCCCAAGTTTCGCGCCAAATACTCGGTGCAGATGATCGGCCGCCCCAGCGGGGTGAGTTCGTCGATGCGGGAGTCGAATTCAGCGGGTTCGGCGTAGCTGTGAAAGCTGATGATGTCAGAGTGCTCGAGCTGCAGGCCGGCTATCTTGCTGCGGCTTCCCGGATCCTTCCAGTGGCCCTGCCACACGCCACTGGTCAATGGCTGAATCGGGTTGACGGCGCGCACCCATTGGAAGACATGCGGGAGGAAGGCGGCGACCAGTTCCATCTTGTCCTGGTGCTCGACATCGCTGTAGTCCTTCGACGGGTTGTCCGGCTCGTTCCAGACGTCCCAGCCGAGCACGCGAGGATCGTTCGCGAACATACCCACGACGCCGGTGACATAGCTCTGCAGCACGCGGGTGTAGGCCGGGTCCCGAAGACGGTGGGCGCCCGGGCTCTGCACCCAGCCGGAGTTGTGCACCCCCTTGATGGGTGCACGTTGGCGGCCCGCCTTCGGTAAGGGATCCCAGCACGAGTCGAACAATACGAAAAGCGGTTTGATCTGGTGACGCGCTGCGATGGCCACGAATTCGGAAAGCCGGCTGCTGAACCCCGCCCGGTCGGTCGCCCACAACTGGTCGTGCAGGAACACCCGCATGGTGTTCATCCCGATGCGCCGGGCCACGCTCAACTCGCCCGCGATGCGGCGCGCGTCGTAGGTGCCCGCCTGGAACATCTCCAGCTGGTTCACCGCGGTCGACGTGACATAGTTCGCGCCAAGCAACCAGCCTTGCTGGGCGTACCAGGCGTTCGCGCGATCTGCCGACCATCGACTCGCCGCAGCGGAGGCGCCGGGAAGCTTGGTCAGCGCCGCGGCCGCTGCCAGGTACAACGGGAGCTTGAGAGCCGTTCGCCGGTGCACCAGACGACCATAATGTCACGGATCGAAATGTTTGCTGTCAGGTTTCATGTTGCAACGCAACAGGTTTCAAATCGTTATCCAGCAGCCTCGCAGGGTCGAAAATCTAGATCCATAGTTTGGCGCGGCTGAAGTCCACCGATTGGGTCGGACGGTCGCCGAAGCGCCACAGCTCCCGACGCCGTCCTCGCAGCAGCAGGCCGAAGGATCCGGCGTCGGGACTGCCCGATGCGGTGGTGGTATCGCTGGTGTAGAAAATACGCAACTCGGCATCGGACTTGTGATCTTTGGGTAGCCCGGTGGCAGGGTTCAGCTTGCTCGCGACGGGATCCAGCGCCTCCCGAATGGCTTCCTGAGACACGGTGTGGGGAAAGCCGTATTTCGTGCCGCTGGCAGTCGACGACACCAGGGTGATCGCGGGACGGATGCGTTCGACGAGTTCCAAGTTGACGCCGTGCTTCGACGCATGGTGCGAAACTTTGAAGACGCTCGCCGACAGCAGATCTCTATTCCCGGTCGCGGCCGCGATCGCCCGGGCCTGCGGGCTGCCCGATGCCGCCAGGAACGGAAAGTCGGTCGCCACGAACGACCAGGACAACGTTTGGGCGTCGCCGCCGAGGATCAGCGTTGCCGAGGCCGGGTTGGCCGCCCAGTTGGACTGGCCGCCGAGCGAGGCGAGGTCGGCCAGTGCGCGGGCGGGATGCTCGATCCGCAACGAGATCGAGGAGTCGTTGATCTCGACTCCGTACGTGTCGAAACGGTTCCGCAGGTGAATGGAGGGGCTCAGCACTGTCACCGCGACCTGCCCGAAGAAGCGGTGCATTCCGCTGGTCGGCTGGGTGTAGACGATGTTCGTGAGGGTGCCGATCTCCCGAAGCATGTTCTGATAGGACGCGGCGGTGTGGAAGAACCCGGGTTCCCACACCTCGGCCACGTGCTCTCCGCGGGCCTGAAAGAGTTGGGCCATACCTGCGATGTGATCGTGATGTGGATGGGTCGCGACCACGAGCGCGATCGTCGCGTCCGCCGGGTTGGCGAATGAAATGAGGCCCGCCTGTTCCAGCGTGTCGAGAAGATCGATGACCTTGTCGGTGACACCGGCATCGACGACGATCACCCGGCGGATGCCGTCGGGTCCCACGGGCAACACAATCACTTGAGCGTCGGCGTCTCCGACGCTCAGGCAGAAGTAGACGAGGTCGTCGTCTCGGACCGCATCGACGAAGTCGCCCGCGGTCAGTCGGTCGTCGTCCAGCGGCAGCGGTTTCATCGATGCTCGCTCAGATGGTCGGACGGGCCGTCGCCGGCCCCCCTGGCATTTGGCTGACCGGTTCTCCCGCACCCGGATATTCGTCCTCGGCGGCGAGGGTCGCGTCATCCACCGGCGGCCGAACCTCGCCCAGTGCTGCCACAGCTACGGCAACCTTGGCCATCGTCCGCGCCTGCGCGGTGATGTCTCGCAGAGCTTCCCAGTCGCTCGGCGACTCCGCAGAGAAGCCCCGCACCCAGAATGTGTCCCCGATCCGTAAGGGCCGCAACATATCTCCGGCCTGCGAGCGCAGTCTGTCGACCGCCGTCTGGAGATCATCAGCGTCGAACCAGGCGGCTTCGGGCTGGTCTGGAAACCGGAGCCCGAACTCATCGACAACAGGCCACGTAGCGAAGACGACCCCGATGGTGTTCTCGACCCGCTCATCAACGGTCACATAGCGATCCGCCTCCGACGGCGGGGTCAACGGTGGCGGCGCGGCCAGGCCCTCCGGTCTCTCGACCATCTCGCCCTCACCCGGCTGCCAGAGTTGAGCCGGCGCCCGGCGGAAGGGTTCTGAAACCTCCACCCGCTGCTGAATCACCATGAGCCGCCCCCTCCTCAAACCGCGAAAGCCTCCCCACACTCGCAATTCGGAACATAGCAGGGGACGCTGCCGGTAATAGGATCAACGCAGTACCGGCGCTACATATCGCCTCGAATTGTCCCAGGGGAGCGGGAGGTTTCGCAATGGCGGGTGCTTACGAGAAACACGTTGTGGCATCGAAAGACGGTACGAAATTGGGCTTTCGCCAGCTCGGTCACGGACCTGGCGTAGTGCTGCAGCATGGCGGAGCACTGGGCTCTCAGCACTACATGAAACTGGCAGGCGCTCTGGCTGAGGAGTTCACCGTCTACCTGCCCGACCGGCGCGGCCGCGGGATGAGCGGACCGTACGGTCCGCACTACTGCATCGAGCGTGAGGACGAAGACCTCTCAGCCATCATCGCCGCCACCGGCGCGCAGAATGTCTTCGGCGCGGCTGACGGCGGCCTGTTCGCACTACATGCCTCGATGTCCATCACGGCGATACGCAAAGTCGCTGTGTTCGAACCGGTCCTGTTCGTCGGTCAGCCGGACCTCGACGAGTTCAAGGCCACCATCGACCGCGGGCAACGTCTTGTCGACAGCGGCGACATCGCCGGCGCGATGGCGGGTCTGGCCAGGGACGCGGCCGACGGCGACCCCCGGGTTCAGCAGATCGCCGCGCCGTTTCGGCTGTTGGGCAAGATCATGACGCAGCCGCTGATGCGCCGGACAATCCTGTGGGCCGACGCCAAGAGGGTCACCGGCGACGACGCCTCGCTGCGCGACTTGATTATCGCCTGGAAAGAGGAGTTGAACGTCGTCAAGTCGACCGAAGGCACCCTCGACGATTACAAGAACGTGACTGCCGAAGTTCTACTGCTTTGCGGCACAGGCGCTCCCACGCTATTCACAGGGACCCTTGACGCGTTGCAGAGCGTCTTGCCGGCGGCGACGCGCATCGAACTTCCGGGGCTCAATCACGTTGGGGCACAAGATACGGGCGGCAACCCCCGAGTCATCGCTGATCAGTTGCGGCGATTCTTCGCTTAGGCCTTCGCGCGGAGCGCGCGCACGATGTCCGAAATTCAGCGCTCGTTGGCCAGATAAGTACTGGCGGCGGTGTTTCGGTGTGGGCACCGTGGCGGTATGACCAATCACGAAACCAGCGACACGGCCCAGTGGGGCTTGCCGGACTCGGCAGTGTGCACTGCGGCGGTTGAACTGGCCAGAGGTGTCTCGCCGGTTTTCCTGCACAACCATTGCGTGCGCAGCTATCTGTTCGCTCGGGAGTTGGCGGCTGCTGACGGGCTGCGCGGCGGGGTCGACTATGACGAAGAAGTCGTGTTTCTCGCGTCCGTCCTGCACGACCTCGGCCTCACCGAGTACGGTGCCGGCGATCAACGATTCGAAGTCGAAGGCGCCGACGCCGCAGCGCGGTTCCTTCGTGAGCAGGGCCTCACCCACGACCGAGTGGCGACGGTGTGGCAGTCGATCGCGCTGCACACCAGCATCGGCCTCGGGCATCGGTTCGGTACCGAACAAGCCGTCTGCCATAGCGGGATCGATACGGATGTCGCAGGAGCGCAACAGGACCGCCTGCCCGAGGGTTTCGCTGCTCGCGTCCACGCTGCGTGGCCCAGACACAACCTTGGTTTCGCGATCACCGAGGCTATCGCCCGCGACACTCAAGCCAATCCGATGAAGGCGCCCCCGTTTTCGTTCCCCGCCCATGTCGACCAGCTCGTCAACGACGCGCCCCGACTCACGTTCGCGGAGGTGGTGACGAACGCCGGCTGGGGTGATGAGTTCCCTCAACTGGCTTAGTTCCGTCGACGGTGCGGCAACGCGGTCACCGACAGGTCCGCGGCCAGCGGTTAAGGTCGGACCATGTCGGTCGCCAGCGAGGAGCGCGCCGCGCTGGTCCGCACCCTGCGGACGGTCGGCCCCGACGCACCGACCCTGTGCCCAGGGTGGACGACTCGGCAGCTCGTCGCGCACCTCGTCGCCCGCGAGCGGCGACCGGACGCTCTGCTGGGGATCGGCGTGCCGCGGTTCGCCGAGCGACGACATCGCATCGAAACGCAGATCGCCGCTGGCTACAGCTGGCCTGAGCTGGTCGATCGACTGGCGTCCGGCCCGCCCGCCTACGCGCCGCTGCGCTGGCTCGACCGCGTCGCCAACGTCCACGAGTTGTTCGTGCATCACGAAGACGTTCGTCGCGCCGCCGGTGGCTGGACACCCCGAGCGCTCGATGACCGCACCCTCGGAGCGCTCCGGCGTCTGACGCGGTTTTTCGCGCCAGCCCTCATTCCAGGTGTGCCGGCGCGGGTCACACTCCATGAGTCGGACGGCGCCGTGCTAGCGCGGTTCGGGGCAGGCGTCGAGGTCTCGGTCACCGGTCCCCCCGGCGAGTTGCTGCTATTCGCCTTCGGCCGCAACGAAACCCGCGTCGAGTTCGCCGGCGATGCCGAGGTCGTCGACGCGGTCCGGCGTGCCGAGCGGCGATTCTGAGCCGAAGGAATGAACTGCAGCGTGAGGACGTGCCATGGGCGACGAACGGTCTGAACCACCAGATCGCATTTTGAGGCCAGGTGAAACCTGCTGGCGCACCGCCCACTCGGATCGCTTCAGCCGTATCGTCGACGGTGCCGACTACCTCGCAGATGTGAAGGCGGCAATGCTGCGCGCCGAGCGCCGCATCATGCTGATCGGCTGGGATTTCGACTACCGGACTGCCTTTGAAGCCGACAAGAAATCGCTGCCCGGCCCCAATCACCTCGGGACTTTCCTGCACTGGCTGGTATGGCGGCGGCCCGACCTGCGGGTCTATCTGCTCAAGTCGAATCTGCGGTTGCTGCCCGCCTTCGACGGATTCTGGTTCGGTATCGCACCGGTCGGCCTGCTCAATGTCATCACCCCGCCCCGCATGCACTTTGCGGTCGACGGTGCACACCCGCCCGGAGCGGTCCACCATCAGAAGATCGTGGTCGCCGATGATGCGATCGCATTCTGCGGCGGCATCGACCTCACCCTTGGACGCTGGGATACGCGGATGCACCTGGGCGACGACCCGCGCAGGAAAGGAGCGGGGCAACCCTACGGACCGCGACACGAAGTCGCGACAGTCTGTGACGGTGACGCGGCGCGCGCTCTCGCCGAGCAGGCGCGCGACCGTTGGCACGCCGCCACCGGCGAGCTCCTCGAGCCGATCGCGACGCGGCGCAAAATCTGGCCGCCCGCTGTCGTGGGGCTGTTGCGTGACGTCGACGTCGGCATTGCGCGAACGCTGCCCGCGTTAGCGGAACGTGCGGAGGTCAGAGAGGTCGAGGCACTCAACCTGGCCGCTGTCGCTGCTGCCAAGGACGTCATCTATCTGGAGAACCAGTATCTGGCCGCGCGCACATTGGCCCAGGCGCTCGCCGCGCAATTGGCGGAGCCCGACGGGCCGGAGATCATCATCGTCCTGCCGCGAAGCTCTGAGAGCAGGCTGGAGCAGCAGTCGATGGACAGCGCGAGGCAGCGCCTCCTTCGGCTGCTGTGGGACGCGGACACTCACGGTCGCCTCGGTGTGTACTGGCCGGTGGCCGCCGGCGGAGTTCCGGTCTACATCCACTCCAAGGTGATGGTGATCGATGACCGGCTGCTGCGGATCGGATCGTCGAATCTCAACAACCGGTCGTTGGGCTTCGACAGCGAATGTGACGTGGCTCTGGAAGCGGTGCCCGGTGCCAGCGGCCACAAGGTGATCGCCAGTGAGATCACTTACGCGAGAGACGATCTGCTGGCAGAACATCTCGGGGTCTCCGTCGAAGATCTCCGTGCCGAAATCGCCAGTAGCGGCTCACTTCTCGCCGCTGTGGATTCGTTGCGCACCGTTGGCCGGTCGCTACGCAAGTTCACCCCCACCATGACGTCCGCCGACGCCGGTCCCTTCGGCGAGAACGATCTCATGGACCCCCCAAGCGTGCCAGAGTCGATAGCTCAAGGCGTCTTCAGCTTGGTCACCGGAGCGGCGCTGTGGCCGCTGACCAGGCTGGCGCCGCAGGCCGTCTCGACCGTCCGCTCGCTTTCCGACGCCGCAACGGCGCTGCGTAGCGTTGCGGAGTCCTTGCGCGACGACCCCGACGCCTGATCGCCAGCGGGATGCGGAATAGCGGCCGCGTCCCCTCCGTTGCGCGGACAAGAGTCTCAAACACGCGGAGGTTGACATGCAGATCGGAATCATCGGGGCAGGCCATATTGGCGGCACGTTGGTGCGACGGTTTCGGGAACTCGGTTTCGACGTGACCGTGGCGAATTCACGCTCTCCGGAAACCCTCGCCGACCTCGAGAAGGAGACCGGCGCGACGGCAGTGTGGGCCAAGGACGCGGCGGCCGACGCCGACCTCGTCGTCATCAGCATTCCGCAGAAGAACGTTCCCGACCTTGCCGACGGAATCGTTGACGCGCGCAAACCAGGTGCCCCGGTGATCGAAACCAACAATTACTACCCCCGGGAGCGCGACGGCGAGATTGCGGCGATCGAAGATGGGCAGCTCGAAAGCGCCTGGGTTGCAGAGCAAATCGGCGCACCGGTGTACAAGGTGTTCAATGGGATCTGGTGGAAGCACCTGCTCGAGAGCGGCCGTGCGAGCGGCTCACCTGACCGAATCGCACTGCCCATCGCGGGCGAGGACGGCCCCGGCCGCGAGTTGATTCACGGCATCGTCGATCGCCTGGGCTTCGAGCCTGTCAACGCCGGCCCGATATCGGAGTCGTGGCGTCAGCAACCGGGAACACCGGTGTACGGCAAAGACTTCAATGCTGACGACACCCGCAAGGCACTCGCCGAGGCGACCCGGGAACGTACGCATGAGTGGAGCGCACGCACTGGCGTCAACTGACCGGGCCGGCGATCTCACGGGTCACCGGTGCCGACGTACCGGCCCGGCCCGTAGTGGCGGTGTCGAGTCGCGCGTTGGGACCGCACCGGAATCATGATGTCTGACAGTGATGTTGACTGGGCCGGGCGAAGATTGTTGCGACGCGGCAGGCTGCGCGTGGGTCCGTAGCTTCGAGTAGGCGGCCAGCAACTGCTGCAAACGGGTGTCGGCTCCCTGTGCCGACATGGGGTCGCGCGTGTCGGGGTGAGTCGCGAGCACTCGGGCACGAAACGCGCGGACGATTTCGGCCTGCGTGGCGCCGGGCGACACCCCCAGCACGGCGTACGGATCTTCACTGCTGTTCACCGCGTGCTCCTGCGTCATCAAGCGCCTGAAGCGGGGCCGGGTCACCCCCGGCCCCGCCGCTCAGAATCGGGCGTTTGTTGTCGTAGCCGCCGCGCATTCTCAACGCCATGTCGATGGCGGGTCGCTACCACCGGTGTCTGTCGGTCGGCGCGATTCGACGTTCATGAGACGTGGGCGGCATGGCTGAACTTGTTCGGTCGACTTCGAAAAAGCATCACCTCCCTGTTGTCCTGACACCTCGAGAAATCACCGTCGCACCAGGGCGCGGAGGCGACCTCTGGGTGGGCCACACGTCTGTGTGCCATCGGTGTATCGGTGTCCCTTCGCGCTCGCCGGCCGCGGGACCGACACCCGGACGTGGGTCGGTAACCGCCGCCACCGCGGTGCGTAGGGAAACTCGCCGGAGCGCGAGCCTCTCCCGGGTGGTCGCGTGGCTCGGGCCCGCGATCTGCTCCTCGAGAATGCGTATCCACTCAGCCTCGACGACCGCTTCGGCTTCCGCGAGTGGCTCGACTGTCCATGCAATGCTCGTTGCCACGTCGTTCACCACCCGGTGTCACGCGTTGACGGGCTTCTTCTCGTCGCGGGTGGAGATCTGGATCCTGCGCGGCTTGGCCCTCTCCGCCACCGGGATGGTCAGCCGGAGAACACCGCCGCTGTAATCGGCCTTGATCCGTTCGGTGTCGAGCGTTTCGCCGAGAAACAGCTGCCTGCTGAACACCCCTCGCGGGCGTTCGGCCGCCACCATTTCGCGCTCGCTGTCGACAGCGGGGCGCTTGGCGTGCACGGTGAGCACGTTGCGTTCGACGTCCAGATCAAGCGAATCCGGGTCGACACCGGGAAGGTCCAGTTCAACGATGAACGCGTCACCCTCGCGCCATGCGTCCATCGGCATCACCGCCGGGCGGGCGGCGGTGCCCAGCACCTGCTGAGCGAGGCGATCGACGTCGCGGAATGGATCGGTGCGCATCAACATGTCTGCCCTCCTCGGCCGCTAGATCTGTGGCTTACGCCATAGATTTCTTATAACACTGGATGCAGCGGTGTGCAAGGATGTCTGAGGAGATTTCTGGACGGAGTATTGATGCGTGAGGATTCGGCGGCCCGATCGGCGCGCGGCGTGTACGGCATCTCGGTGGCCGCGGAATTGACCGGAATCGACCCGCAGACGCTGCGACTCTACGAGCGCCGCGGACTGCTCACGCCCTCACGCACCGACGGCGGGACGCGACGGTACAGCGACGACGATGTGGTCCGACTGGAGCGCATCAGTCTGCTCGTCGAGGAGGGTGTCAACCTCGCCGGCGTTGCCCAGATTCTGGATCTGGAGCACCGAAATTCGGTGCTGGAAAACGACAACGGGCATCTTCGGTCGGAGAACACCAGGCTGCGCGAACAGACCCGGCACACTCGCGACCGGCACGGATGACGGGAGCTACCTGCAACCCCTGGTGTCGAGGAGCGAGCACGGGCCGACGGGACCGCGGTTGTCCGGCGGTGGATTCGGTCCGTCCCAGATCATCGGGCCCACGTTGCCCTGGCCCCAGTTGACGATGTAGAAGGTGTGGCAGATGTTCCAGTCCCAGTTTGGCGGACCGGGAGAATTGAACGGACCACCCGGTCCTCCACCTGGGTCATCGCCGGGGCACCACGTGCGTGGTTCTGACGGCGGGGCCGCCAGGGCGGGAGCCGCGCTCAGCCCGAAGGCCGCGAGCGCTGCGAAAGTTGTTGTCAGAACAGCACTTACTCGATTCATTGTGAACTCCTGTCGCCGCGGTGTTGCAGATGTGATGCCAAGCCGAATGTCTCGACAAGGGTCAGCCAATCGGTTCCCGAGACCTCGTAGTCGGCGCGCGCGGCGACGGTGGGCACGTCACCGGGCCAGGCGAACCGGAAGTCCAAACCCATTGCCGTATCACGGCATCCAACTGTCAGCGGTTCCATACCGGCAATGGTGATGCGCATACCCGGGGACGTCGACCAGTAGTCGGTCGCCGTATCGCTCATCGCATTACCGAGGGTGGGGAACCAATGACGTGCCTGCATGGGGCGGAACACCACTGGCTGTGCGCTCACCTGCCGGGGCGAGACCGAGGCGATGACCGCTTCGGTGGTCGGGTCGATCACTCGGATCGAGCTGGCGCCTATGTCGATGGCAAGGCGGGCTGTGCTGAGGGAACGGGTGAACTGCCACTGCTTACGGATCGAGAACGAGCTGATCTCCTGAAGTTTCAGCGAGTTCGTGAACAGCAGGCAGCGGGTCGGTTCGTCAGCGCTTGGCCGTCGGACATCCAGTCCGCTGCGGCTGCTGACGATGGCGAGCAGCTCGTCGAAGTCCGCGGCCGGCAACCAGGCGTCGACGTCGATCGGCAAGCCATAGCCTGCGTCGGGCGCGTCGAGCCGAGTGCCGGCAGCGACACGACGGTCACGTCCGCCGAGAACGAATCGCTTTGCACCGCAGTGCAAATGCAGCGCCATGCCCATCGTGTGGCCACCGGTCACACCCCAGGTCCCCAGTTGCGCATCGGTGAAGGGATAGACGTCGCCAGGCCGGGTGGTGACCGTCAGGGCGTCACTCGTGGCGGATACCACGATCTTCTTGTTTCGAGACCAGCGGGTCCAGCCGTAGACACCGCCGAAGAGGAGAACAAGCAGGCCCAGCTGCAGTCCGTGCGTTGACGCTCGTTGGGCCCACTCGGACCCACCCTTGGTGAGCGACTGCATGCCCAAGAACAGGGCCCAGAGCGCTCCTGTGAAGGCGAAGACCCCGACGATCGTGAACAGATATGCCTTGGCGGGGTTGCTCTGCCAGGTGGGGGTGGTGAAGGAGGCGACCTTGGACCCCCAAAAGGGCGGCTGCGCGACGAACTGCCGCGCCGCGCCCGAATTGTTGTTGGAGTTCATGTCGTGCCTCCCCTACCGCGTTTCTGTCCTGTCGCGAGTAGAGCAGCGCCACCTGGCTACCGATCCCAAGAAGTCGGCGCCGTCGATGCGGCGATGTCCATGCGCGTTCATGCCGGCGCCACGCCGTGTCCGCGAGGAAGGTGCTCGGGATGTCGGCTGCCGACCCGCCACGCTCGGTCGTAGCGCGCGTCGAGCACGTCGACCAGTTCGCGGCCGACGTTGCCCGTCGACCCGGTCACCAGCAGCATGCCAGGCCGAGCCGTCAGACCGTCCACACCGTTGTCTCCGCAACCGACCGTCGCGAAGGAACGGGACACTCGACGGCGTTCGCCGGTGTGGGGCCGAGCCGGATGAGCGTCTGGGGATGGGCTCCGGCGTCGAACAGTTCGCACGCGAGCGCCAACCGTTCACGCATGTCACGGATGGGTTCGGTCAAAGCGCACGAGGCCAGCCCCAGCACCGTGGCTGACAGCAGAAGATGGCTGAGCGCCTCGCCCGCGCGCAACCGCATCGTGTCGTCGTCGGTCTCGGTGGCAAGGACCAGCAGGGTACCGTCGGCGGCACCGGGGCGTGGGCCGTCGTCGACGTCGCCTCCGTATCGCAGGCGAATTGCGCCCTCCGGCAACCGCATCCAGTGCAGTTTGGGCACCACGCTCATCTGCACGCCGTATCGGGCGGCCCGGATGAGCAGCAGCTCCAGTGTTGACGGCGGTAGGGGGGACGCCGCGTAATCGCGGCGGTCCGACCTGCGGCGCGGGATCGCGGTCGCGAGTTCGACGACACCGTCGGTCGGGGCGCGGTCGATCAGCTCGAACGAGGCCACATGCCCGTCGTCGGGAAACCGGCGGATGCGCGCCTGCCATCCCGCTGCGGCCAAGCTCACCGCACAATGATTCAGAATCGAGCCACACCCCAGCAGGACGTCGCGCCGGTCGGCCTCGGTGTCGGCACCCGCACGGTCCCAATCGGCGTCCAGGTGTAATCCTGAGCCGTCGACCTCCCAACGCCAGGGCTGCGAGTTGCGCGCCGACGGCGCCCACGCGGCGAGTTCGAGTACTCGTTGCAGCGTGGCGGTGTCGGGAAAATCGCTTGGCAACCCCGTCTCCATCGTGACGTCCGGTGCGGGCCTGTATGGTCTCACACTCGGCGAGGCTTCAGCGGCGTTTGTGTCCCTGGTGTCACCCACGATGGGCCGTCGCGCAACCACGTTCGGGGCGAGGCGTGACGGGAACGCTTGCCTTTCAGCGGAATTCGATCGGCAGCGTTTCGAGCCCGCGCAGCACCAGTCCGCCCCGCCACGCCAGCGTTGCGGGTTACCGCCACGCACCCAGGAAGTAATGGGCACCCTTGCCAAAAGACAAGTGCCGGTTGGGTTCTCGGGACAGGTCTAGGGTTTCGGCGTTCACGAAGTGTGTACGCGGTATTCCTGAGGGGCTCGGCGCGGCGTGCCGTCTGCCGATTCGCCGGTTAGCGGCGTGGCGTCGTGGTGATGTGCACGTGGTCGTAGTGCCCGTAGCCCGATCCCGCCGGCCCGGACGGCGTGTAATACGTGCCGCGCCAGATCACATCCTGGAGCCCGAACCGGCCGGCATTGGCCATCGCGAACGCCATGATCTCGTCCCCGAGCGCGATGCCCTCAGGGCTTTCGGCGTTGGGAATCATGATGTCGATCGCCAGGCCGCTCGGATGCCACGGCTTCGAGTCCGGCCGGACACCGCCGATCTCGGCGATCTGGGGGAATCGCTGGCTGACGGCGCGGGCAGCCAAGACGGTGTTCGGCTGCAGCCCGGCCTCAAACGCGACGCCGACCGGCAGTGCCTCCGGGATGATGTCCGCGGGAAGAGCCGCGGCGGGAGGAGGTACCGGGGCGGCGGCGGGAGGTGGAGCCATCACGTTGAGCATGGGGTCTGCCGGCGGGGGCACTGCCTGCGGCGGCGGCGCGTTGTCGATCACCGCCTGCTGGGCGGGTGTCAGCGCCGCGTACTGTGCCTCGGCGGCCGCGATCCGACGCTGCAGGTCAGTCGAGTTCGTCTGTAGTTCGGCGCGCACGGCCGCGGACTGCTCGGCCGCGGCACGGGCCTCGGCGGCCGATGCCTCAGAGGCCTTGGCGGCGGCGGCGGCTTTCTCACGCGCTGCTTGGAAAGCCTTCAATTGGGCAGCCGTCTCAGCGGCGATCCCGCGCTGCAGCGACAGCTGGTCGATCAGCTGTTGCGGAGATTCCGCGGTCAGCAACGCCGACATTTGACCGGTGCGTCCACTCATATACGTCATGGCAGCGATGTTGTCGGCGGCCGCTTGACGGGTGGCGAGCTGGGAGTTCGCGGCGTCGAAGGCCGCCAGATCGGCGCGATGGCGCTCTTCGGCTGCCTTCTGAACAGCCAACTTGTCCTCGAGATCGCGCTGAGCGGACGTGACGCCTTCGCGACTTTGCACCGCCTCGCGCGACAGCTCATTCAGCTTGTCCAGCGCGTCAGATTCCGGGTCCGCCTGCACGTCGCCCGCTATCGACATGGCAAGCACCAAAACCGCAGCCGCGAAACCGCCGATCGCTCGCCGAAAAGAGTGGCGCACCCGGCTCATTCGGACAGTCACGATCCTTCGTTGCAAGCCCCCCAGCTACACACGTCTCGGACAGGGTATGAACTGGCGCCCACGATGTCCACTCATCCGTCAAGTTGATCGCCGTCGCCGCGTTGCGCTCAGTTCTGCAACGCTCGACGGATCTGACGATCGGTGGGGGCCGGAGGCACCTCAACAGGGATCTCGGGGTGAATGAGTCCGGCCAGCCATAGCGCGACCAGCCTGGCGCTGGACCGGGGAGCATCCTCGGCGGTGCGGTGGATCAGCCCGGCGTTGGCGATCAAGAGCACCGCCAGATCGGCGGGCGACGCGTCGGCGCGCACCTTGCCGCTGCGCACCGCGCGCTTGAACAGCGCGGCGATCGCGCGGTAATGGCGAGCCCGCAACTCTTCGACCCGGGGCGACAGCGGCCGCAGCGACGCCAGCAGATCCGCCAGTCCTCGGTTGGTGGCCTGTAGCGCGCAGGTGGCGACGATGCAGTCGAACAACGCGATCACCGGGTCGTCCGCCTGAGCGGCGCCTTCGGCGAGCGCACAGTAGCGCTCGAGTTGGCCGGTGTAGACCTCGGCGAGCAGCGCCTCGCGGGTCGGAAAGTGTCGGTACAACGTGGCGTTGCCAGTGTTGGCGCGTCGGGCGATCTCGTTCAGCGACACGTCCACGCCCTGTTCGGCGTACACCGCCTCGGCGGCGGCCAATACCGCCATCCGGTTGCGTTGGGCATCAGCACGCACCAGCGGACCCTCCTCGGCCGGCAGTGAAATATCTGGGGATGTTTCCCCGTTTAGTCATATGTTCACTTAAATGGGGATCATTCCCCGAATAGGAGGTGCCGTCAATGAGAGCAGTCGTGGTCACCGAATACGGCGGCCCGGAGGTCCTTGCACAGATGGACATCGACGAGCCGCACGCGGGCCCGGGCCAACTCCGCATCAGGGTGCATGCCGCCACGGTGAACCCCGCCGACGTGCTGCTGCGGATGGGTGACATCGACGACGCGTTGCGCGCCAGCACGTTGTCGCCGCCCTACCGACCGGGCATGGAGGTCGCCGGGCTCGTCGACGAGATCGGCCCGGACACCCTCACCGACCTCGGCATCGGTGACCGGGTCATGGCGATCATGATGCCGATCGATGCGTCCGGCGGCGCCTACGCCGAGTACGTCGTCGTCGACGCCGACCAGGTCGCCGCCGCCCCGGCCGGAAGCAGTCACGCCGAGGCGGCCACGCTGCCGATGAACGGACTGACCGCTCGACGGGCGCTCGACGTGTTGGGCCTGGCGCCGGGTCAGACCGTCGCCGTCACCGGCGCCGCGGGCGCGGTCGGCGGCTACGTCGTTCAACTGGCGAAGACCGACGGACTCCGGGTGGTCGCCGATGCCGCGCCCTCCGACGAGCAACTCGTATCCGCCCTCGGCGCCCACCAAATCGTCTCGCGCGGACATGGAGTGGGACAACGGGTTCGACGGCTGCACCCCGACGGTGTCGCGGCGGTCGTCGACGCAGCACTTCAAGGCGACGAGGTACTCCCCGCACTGCGCGACGGCGGACAGATCGCCATCGTTCGTCGTCCCGGCGAGCGCGGCACCTCGACGATCCATCCTGAACGCGGCATCACGGTCCGCGATGTCTGGGTGCCCGATTACACCCACGCGACCGACAAGCTCCGCAACCTTCGAGCGCTGGCCGAGCAGGGCAAGGTGACTTTGCGAGTGGCAGAGACATTTCCCGCAGCGGATGCCGCTGCTGCGCACCGTGCCCTCGAGCGTGGCGGTGTCCGCGGCCGCCTCGTCCTCACTTTCGATGAGCCCGCCGTCTAACAAGAAAGAGAGACCATCACCATGAAACCCATCGGAGTCGGCATCATCGGCGCCAGTCCGGGAACCGGCTGGGCCGCCGCAACACATGTTCCGGCGTTGCAGGCCTTGCCCCAGTATGACCTTCGTGCGGTCGCGACCAGCCGCGTCGAATCGGCCCGCCGCGCTGCAGCAGAGTGGAGCGTCGATGGCTTCGACGATCCGCGGCAGCTGATCACCCATCCCGGCGTCGATCTCGTCGTCGTGGCGGTGAAAGTCCCCGACCATCAGGACCTCCTGACTCAGGCACTTGCCGCCGGGAAGATGGTCTTCAGTGAGTGGCCCCTTGGTGTCGATCTCGCGCAAGCCGAAGACCTGACCGCGAAGGCGGCCGCTGCGGGCGTTGCGACCGCGATCGGCCTGCAGGCGCGGTTCGACCCGGTGATCGCGCACCTACGGGATCTGGTCCGCCAGGGCTATCTCGGTCGGGTATTGGCGACGAATCTTGTTGGCTCAGGCCAGGCCTGGGGACCGGCCACCGATCCGGCGCACGTCTACGCCTACGACCATCGCAACGGTGTCACACCGCTGACGGTGTCCGTCGGTCACGCCCTCGACGCGCTGACGTTCGTCCTCGGCGATGTCGACACGGTCACCGCGACACTCGGTGTCGGCCACCGGGAGATCAACGTGCTGGGCAGCGCCCCCATTCGATCCACCACGCCTGACCAGGTGGCGGTGACCGGCGCTCTGGACAGCGGCGCCGTGGCCTCGATCTTCTACCGTGGTGGCCTGTCTCGCGCGGGTGACCTCCGGTGGGAGATCAACGGAACCGACGGCGACCTACTCATCACCAGCCCTGCCCCCAACGGCAACGTGCAGGCCACCGAGTTGGCGCTCGCCGGTGGGCGCGGGTCAGACGCCCACATCGAACCCATCCTCGCGCCCGCCGACTTCTCGGGCGCTGGGCTGTCCGTCCCGGCCCGTAATGTGGCCGCGCTCTACACGGCCTTTGCTCGGGATCTCAGCGAAGGCACCACGGTCGCCCCGTCATTCGGTGATGCGGTCCGGTTACACCGGTTGGTGGACCGCATCGCCAGAGGTGCATCCGCTGCAGGGGCGAAGATGGCAGTTGATTCCGAGGAGACATCATGCGCGCTGCAGTCCTGACCGCCTACAACGCTCCGCTGCAGATCTGCGAGATTCCCGATCCCACACCCGGCCCCGGCCAAGTCCTCGTTCGAGTTATGGCAAGCGGCGTCAACCCGCTCGACATCAAGATCCGCCGGGGCGAGGCCGCCCACGCGAAGATGGCGCCGCGGGCAGTTCTCGGCATCGACATGGCCGGGGTAGTGGAGGCGGTGGGTGCACACGTCCATCGATTCCGTGTGGGCGACGAAGTGTTCGGCATGACCGGCGGAGTCGGGAGCGTGGCCGGGTCGCTGGCCGAATTGGCCGCGGTCGATGAGCGGTTGATCGCTCACAAACCCAGGGCACTGTCCATGGAGCAGACCGCAGCCCTTCCGCTGGGTTTCATCACGTCCTGGGAGGGACTCGTCGACCGCGCCGGCGTGGCCGCGGACCACAACGTGCTCATCCATGGCGGCGCAGGCGGAGTCGGGTTCCTCGCGGTGCAGCTGGCCCTCGCTCGGGGTTCACGGGTGTTCGCCACGGGAAGCCCCTCGAGCCAGGAAACGATCCGCCGGGTGGGGGCGACACCCATCGATTACACCGCGCGAACCGTCGACGATTACGTTGACGAGTACACCGGCGGGGAAGGCTTCGACATAGTGGTCGACAACGTCGGCGGCGCCACCCTCGACGCGTCCTTCACCGCCGTCAAGGCCTACACCGGCCACGTCGTCAGCGCATTGGGATGGGGCACTCACAGCCTGGCGCCCCTGTCTTTCCGCGGAACCACCTACTCGGGCGTGTTCACCCTGATGCCACTGCTGACAGGCCGCGGGCGTGAACACCACGGCCACATCATGTCCCAAGCCGCCGAACTCGCTGACAGTGGTCGGCTGGTCCCCCGGTTGAACTCGAGGACCTTCACGCTGGACGAGGTCAACGATGCTCAGGCGATCGTCGAGAATGGCACCGCCACAGGGAAAGTGATCGTGCTGCCGCACGTGCAGAGTCGCTCCCATGGACAGCGATAGGGAGTTTTGTGACACGACAGCTCACCCCCTTCGGGTTCACCTCCACTGCTGCAGAGGTCCTTGCCGATGTCGACCTTTCCGGGCGACGCGCCATTGTCACTGGCGCCACCTCCGGTATCGGAGTCGAGACCGCGCGCGCACTGGCGGCTGCGGGCGCTGCCGTCGTGCTCGGTGTTCGTCGACTCGACGCCGGTCACCACATCGCAGCCCAGATCACTGACTCCACTGGAAACCGTGCAGTCACAGCGGAGCTTCTCGACGTCGCTGATCTCGCGGCTGTCCGAGACTTCACCGCGCGATTGAACGAAGAACCGGTGCACATGTTGATCAACAACGCCGGCATCATGGCACTGCCCGAACTGTCGCGCGCTCATACTGCGACGGCGGTACCGCAGACACCGCAGACCTCGAACTGCCGGCGCTTCCACCGGGCGACCGGAACGAAGAACAACGTGAACTGTTTGAACTCGCGCATCCGCGTCCACTGCGAGGTGTTATGACAGCGCGGACACGTGCGAACCTGGCCGGCGCCAAGATACTTCTGCTTGGTGCCAAAACCGAAGATGAAGAACAACACAACACCACCGTACGGTCCCAAGGATGGTCACAAACTAGGCGAGCAGAACCGTCGGTTCAGCGGTATAGGCCGGCGGCTCTCAGCAGTTCGGTGAACGCGCCGACGAACGCTTCGGTGAGTTCGTGGGCGTCCCGGAAGATGTTCTGGTCGGCCAACACCGCGACGCTCAACTGGTCGGCATAGCTCCAAACCGTCATGTTGAGCGCAGCGCCGGCAGCCAGCGGCCCCACGGAGTAGAACTCGGTCACCACGGCGCCGGCGACCGTGACACGTTCGCGAGGTCCGGGGACGTTGGACACGATCAGATTGAACAGCTGGTTGGGGGCCTCGCGCCGTGACATCCAGCGAAACGTCGCCCGTGTGATGGCCGGCGGCACGAACTCCAGCCACTGACCCACCAGAGTGGGGCCAAGCAGCTGGTGGTCCTCCTTGGCGATGTGTGTGGAAGTACGGATGAGCCGCAGCCGCTCCATCGGGTCGCGGGCCTGAACAGGAAGCGAGACCAACATCGTGGCCAACGCGTTGCCACTGATCCTGTCCGGCGACGTGTCCGTGGCGGTGGGAACCGACGCGATGAGCGGCTGGTCGGCGGGTTCGCCGTGGTCAAGTAACACGCGCCTCAATGCGCCGGCCGTCGTCGTCAACACCAGGTCGTTGATCGTGACGTCCAGCCCCTTGCTGAGAGCCACCACTTCGTTCAGCGGGACGCTGGCGCTCGCAAAAACCCTTGTGGCCGAGAGCTTTTGATTGAAGAAGGTGGGCGGCGGCTTGAACTTTCCGGCCAGTTCCGGGTGCCGGTCACGCTTCCTGGCTCGAGACTGCAGCCGGTAGGCGCCGATCAGTCCTGCCCGCACCGCCGAAGGCAGCGCCCGTAGCCGCGCGAAGTGATCTCGCACCGCGAATCGCACCACTTCGACTGACGTCGGCGGAGCCGAGGTCGCGCTGGTGCGGCTCTGCCCCGATCCAGTGTCGAATCCCTTCACTGTCCGCGCCATGAGATTGGCGGAGGCGACGCCGTCGGCGAGCACGTGGTGCACCTTGCCGATGACCGCGACCCGCTGATCTGCCAGGCCTTCGGCGTAGAAGAACTGCCACAGCGGACGGCTGCGGTCGAGGGGTGTCCCGGCGATGGTGCCGATCACGGCGTCGAGTTCGTATCGGCCGCCGGGCGCTGGGACCTGCACTCGCTGCAGGTGATACTCGAGGTCGAGTTCGGCGTCCTCTCGCCAGATCGGGCGATGCAGACGCCAGGGGGTCTTAACCATCTGATAGTGCAACGGCTCCAGAACGTCGAGGCTGGCGCGGAAGACATCGCAGAACGCGTCGAATGTCGCCTCGCCTTCGAAGCCCGTGGTGTCGACGATGGCCACCTTCAGGGTGTGCTGGTGCACGTTCGGCGTCTCGCTGCTCAACAAGAGCAAGTCCCACCCGCTGAGTCGCTTCACCGCCGCTCCTCCCCTCGCCCGGAGGCCCTCGCGCAACTACTTGGCGGTGCGCTCGGCCACGCTCGGCGATGGAAGTCGGCGGTGTACCGATTCGATCGCCCGCCGAAGCCCGGGGACGAAAACAGCCGGCTGCAGGGTGCACCCCGCGTGGCCGGCCTCGACCGTCACCATCTCGGCGTCAGGTATGCGACTTGCCAGCCACTTCTGCCGCTGGACGCCGAAGGCACGATCTTTGGCAGTCACCAGGACCGATGTTGGGACGTCGATCTCGCCGACCCATGTCGTCGAATCAAACCGGACCACCTCGGCGATCGCGCGGGTGATGCCCCCCGGCGAGGTGGCGCGGAACTGACTCAACACCCACTGGTGGTCGGGGAGCAATCCACCTGTCACCGGTGCCGAGGGCCCGCAGCGGCGGGGCGAGGGGCCGAGCGCCTCGATCAGCGAGGCGAACACGCCGGTGGCCAACCTTTCGTAGCGAGCGCGGCTAACGGCTGCCGCAGCGGCGCACAGCACGAGGCCGTCGACCCGTTCGCGATGCCGTTTCCACACCAGTTGCGCGACGAGCGACCCCATCGAATAGCCGACCGGCACGAAGCTGGGGATGCCCAGGGCATCGGCGAGTGCCGCCACGTCGTCAGCACAGTCCTCCAGCAGGACGCGGGGCGCCGAGATGCCTTGCCCGTGGCAGCGCTGGTCGAACACCACGACGCGGCCGAATTCGCGTACCACGTCCAAGGCGGGATACCACGTCATGAGCCCGGTGCAGGCCAGTGAGTGCAGCAGCAGGTACGCCGGGCCGTCCGAGGGGCCCGAGTCATAGACATACGTGCTGCCCCGGTTGGGCAGATCGATGACCCGCCCTTCCGGAATCCGGCCGACCGGTGCCAACGCGGGCACCTTCGGAAGCCGCGGCAGCGGGAGACCTCGAGGAGGCCAGAAGCCATCGATGGGTCCATTCAAACACTCTGGAGAAGTCGAGTGGCGGCTAAGGCAAGTTATCCGGGGCTCACCGGGGGAATGCAGTACTGCACGAGGTCGGCAGAAGGGACGCCCATGCTCACAGCTGTGCTGTTCGGACTGGCGGCGTCTAGCGCGTTGGTGATCGGTGCGGCCATTGGCGCGCGCTGGGATCTACCCAAGAAGGTGACCGGTGTGCTGCTGGCTTTTGCCAGTGGCGCCCTCATCTCCGCGCTGGCCTTCGAGCTGTTCGAAGAGGCCTTCCATCTGGGCGGAGCGCTGCACTCTGGCCTGGGCCTGCTGGCCGGAGCGGCTGCGTTCGTCATCGCGGACAGTCTGCTCGATCGTTATGTCAGTGGACATTCCGGCCCGGAGCAACGTGAAGTGGTCACCGAGGGGGCTCGCCGAGGTGTCGGCCTGGCGCTGTTGGCCGCGGTGACGTTGGACGGTGTGCCCGAGAATCTGGCGTTGGGTGTCTCGTTGGTGGGCGGGGCGTCGATTTCGCTGTTGGTGGCGATCTTCTTCTCCAACTTGCCCGAGTCGCTAGTTGGTGCGATGTCGATGCGCCATTCCGGGATGGGCGCTCGAGCTGCGATCGGTGTCTGGATGGCATGCGCGGCGCTGCTGGCGGCAGCGGTGGTCGTAGGCAGGGTTACCGCCGGACAATTGAGCGATCCCGTGTTGGCGGTGGCGCTCGCATTCGCGGGCGGCGCGGTGTTGGCGTCGCTCGCCGACACGCTGATGCCGGAAGCGTTCGAACATGGCCGGCCGCTCAACGCGTTCGCCACTGCGGGCGGATTCTTCCTGTCTTTCGTTCTCGCCGGCTGAATCCGGCGACTCACCGCGACGCCTCGTTTGTCATGCGATCGCGATCTCCGGCCAACACATTTACGCGCGAGGCAGTTTCGTCGACCTTCCTTCCGGGCATCTGCGTGGCGAGGCCCAGCGCGCTGGGTGATCGACAAGGCGTGAGGACGTGAGGCTGTGACTGGACCCGGCGTGTTGGCGGGGCGCCGTCGCCGATGAGTCACCGTGGCGAAACGACCCTTGGGCCGTCGTGGCTCAAGTGGTGGATGGGGGCGATTGGTGGGCTGCTGGCCGGCCTGTTGGTGAGTCGATGGCGGAATCGGTCGCCCGGGGACTCGGTCACCGCGTGGGACGCGACGTCTGTCGAGACCACCTCGGCAGCGTCCGTCCGCCCCGCAGCCGACCGTGATCTTCCCGAACCCGACGCCAATGAAGACACCCAGGATGCCCCTGACCCAGAAGACCCCTCCAAGCCGGATTCACCCACCGATCTCAAGAAGCGTTCGGTGTTGTTCGTGCTCCGCAAAACAGCGCGGGAGTTCAGCACCGATCAGTGCACCGACCTGGCCGCAGCGCTGACGTATTACGCCGTGCTTTCGCTGTTCCCCGCCTTGGTGGTCGTGGTCTCGTTGCTCGGCGTGTTCGGTCAGGGGCAGCGCACCACCGAGGCGGTCTTGCAAATCGTGGACGATCTCGGCCCGGCCTCGGCGGTTGACACGTTGCGCGCACCGATTCAGCAATTGGTCGAGTCCCCGTCGGCCGGTGTCGCGCTGATCGTCGGTATCGCCGGTGCGTTGTGGTCGGCGTCGGGTTACATCGGCGCCTTCGGTCGCGCCATGAACCGGATATATGAAGTGGAAGAAGGCCGACCGGTCTGGAAGTTGCGGCCGATTCAGTTGGCGGTGACCCTGGTCGGGCTCGTCGCCGTGGCCGCGGTGGCGTTCATGCTGGCGGTCAGCGGACCGCTCGCCCAAGCGGTCGGCGACGCCATCGGAGCGGGCGAGGTCGCGCTGACGGCTTGGAACATCGGGCGCTGGCCGATCGTCCTGATCTTCGTGATCCTGGCGGTCGCCGTCTTGTATTACTCCTCCCCCAACGTCAAGCAACCAAAGTTCCGGTGGATCAGCATCGGGGCCGGGGTGGCGATACTGGTTTGGGTTCTGGCGTCGGTTGGGTTCGGCTTCTACGTCGCGAACTTCGGCAGCTACAACAAGACCTACGGTGCGCTGGCCGGAGTCATCGTGTTCCTACTCTGGTTGTGGATCACCAACTTGGCACTGCTCTTCGGAGCTGAACTGGACGCCGAACTCGAACGCGGCCGCCAACTGCAGGCAGGCATCCGTGCCGAACGTGATCTGCAATTGCCGCCTCGCGACAACCGGGTCGCCCTCAAGAATCAGGCGAAAGAAGAACAGGACGTCGAGCGCGGCCGGGCCCTACGGGAATCCCGCGGCCAAGAGGACGACTAATCGGCGGGCGCTCTACCGGCTACTCGAGCCCGTCGCCAGCGCTCGACGCTCCTTGAGCGCGTCCAGCAACCGATGTTCAGCGTCTTCGCCCGGCGTGATACGCGTTGGGATGCGAAGCAGGAAGAACGCGCCAAGCGCCCACCAGACACCGAACAGGATCCACGGCGGCACGTCGAGGAACGCCGGCATGCCCGGCAGGTAGAGGCTCAGCAGCCCGATGCACAGCACGACGGCGGCGCCGCCGATCAGCAGGCCGCCGTTGCCCTTGCCCCCGACCCGGAGCGGCCGATCCATCAGCGGCTCCCGGCGGCGCAGCACGACGAAGACGACAGCCACCAGCAGGTAGGCAATGACGATGCTGGGAGAGCCGGAGTCGACGAGCCAGCCGAGCATCGCCTCGCCGAGGAACGGGGCGACGACGGACAGGCCACCGATAAACAGAAGCGCGTTGATCGGGGTGCGGAACTTCGGGTGCAGCTTGCCGAACCATGCGGGCAGCATGCCCGAGCGCGCCATCGAGTACATCAGACGCGAGGCGCCGAGGAGCAGCGAGTTCCACGACGTGAGGATGCCGGCGATGCCGCCCGCGATCAGGAGCTTCGACATGAAGTCGCTGCTGAACATCGCGCCGAACGCGTCCGCGGTGGCGATGTCCGCCTCCCCGAGTTCGGCGGCGCTCATCGCCGACGAGGTGGTCAGAATGGTCATGACGTACCAGATGGAGGCCAGGAGCACGGCGATGACGACCAGGCGTCCGATCTGACGGGCAGGGATGTTCACTTCCTCCGCGGACTGCGGGATGACGTCGAATCCGACGAACAGGAACGGCACCACCACGAGCACGGCGAAGAACCCTGTGGTGCCGCCGGTGAAGAGCGGTTCCATGTTGTTCGTCGAGCCGCCGGTGAAGGATCCGACGACCAGCATCAGGCCGATGACCAGCAACAGCACCACGACGAACGTCTGTGCCACACTCGCGAACTTGACGCCGAGGATGTTGATCGTGGTGATGACGACCGCGGCGATCGCGCCGACCAGCGCCCAGGTGAGATAGACCTGGCTGCCCGCGACCTCCCACAACGGAACCTGGTTGAGGCCGGGAAAGAGGTACAGCGCGGTTCTGGGCAGAGCCACCGCCTCGAACATCACGATGGTCACGTAACCGCCGACGATGCCCCAGGAGCCGATGAACGACCACCGCGGGCCCATGCCGCGAAGCAAGAAGTTGTGCTCTCCTCCGGCCTTGGGCATGGCTGCCGTGAGCTCGGCGTACGTCAGGCCGACCACGCCCATGATCACACCGCCCGCGGTCATCGCCAGCACGGCCCCGAGCGTTCCCGCAGAGCCGATCCAGTCTCCGGTGAGCACCACCCAGCCGAAGCCGATCATGGCGCCAAAGCCGAGGGCTAATACATCCCAATTGCCGAGGACCTTCAGCAGAGAGGCGTCTTCGGGTTTATCGACTGCGTTTCTCTCCATTGAGAACACACCTTTCAGGTGCTCGTCTTGGCTACCGCTAAGGGCTGAACTCAAGCTAGCCGATTGTCGGTCCACGTCGATTGCGAAACGGCGCAAGGAGCAGGGCGATGGGAATGCGTGGCCTTTGGTCTCGACCAGCCGTGTTACCGGGCGATTTCAGCCGGCTGTCAGCGAGACGAGGTCTGCGGATTCACCCAGCGCCACTGTCGGGTGGAGCATTCCTGGGCGTCGGGAACGCGATCTCGCACTGCCGCAACCACACCCGGCCACCACTGCTCGTCGTAGTCGTCGCCGGATAGCCAGCCGCCCGGTGCCACCTTCGGCAGCCAGCCGTCAATGTCGGCGAGCACGCTGTCGTACTCGTGGCGGGCGTCGAGGTGTACCCAGGCCAGGGACCCGTCGGTGAAGAGCGCGGCGGCCGCCGGCGACGGACTGACCAACAGGTGTACCCGGTCGGCGAAACCGCACGCGATGACGTTGCGGTGCAACTGCCCGGCCAGGGTGCCGCCGCCATCGGCGACGGCGGCGGCATGAGAGTCTTTGGCCGCGGTGCCCTCGCGCCCACTGCCGCGGCAGTAGTCGACGCCGACCACGGTGAAGTCACGATTGGACTCGCGCACCACCTCGGCCAGCGAGCACAGACTGCGACCCAGGTAGGAGCCGACCTCGACGAACGTGCTGCCGTCCGCGAAGGTGGTCACCGCCTCCTCCTGCAGGTCACGCCAGCCGAACCAGCCGTGGATCTGGGACCAGTGCGATATCGGTGCAGTGTGGTCTTCGGCCTGTGGACTCACGTGTCAGATCCTTTCGGGCAGTGCATCGGTGCAGCACGAATTCGACGCGACGCCCGAGTGACGCGAACTACTCGCTGCCGTCACCTCGACACCCACCATCGGGAGAGTTCGATAAGACCCGGGGGTCGTGTCATTTGGTCTATTCGACCACCGAGCATTAGTCGGTAAAGTCGAAATGACTATGGTCGCGAAGCGCAGTGTTCGGCCTTTGGCGCTCGTGCTAATGGTGTTTTTGACGAGCATCGCCCTCGGATCGGCAACCGCCGTGGCCGACGAACTCGGTGACTATCGCTGGGAACGTCGCCCTCTGCTGGTGTTCGCACCGAGGGACAGCGATCCGCGGCTCGTTGAGACGCTGGGCCGAATCGAGGCCAGTCGCTGCGACTTCGTCGGCCGTGACATGGTGCTTGGCCTGGTGGTGACCGAGGGCAACAGCACGCTGGATGGCCAAGCCATGAACGCCGATGAGCCACAACGGCTTAGAGACCGATATGCGATCGGCGAGAACGCGTTCAGCGTATTGCTGATCGGAAAAGACGGCGGCGAGAAGCTGCGCGTCAACGAGGTGCCGGACCTGTCTGCAATCTACGACCTGATTGATGGCATGCCCATGCGAAGCCGCGAGATGAGTGCCAACCCAGGTCGGTGTTGATGTCAGCGCGGCGGTGGTACCGACGTGGGCTCGTCGGCATCGTGGTCGCATCCTCGGCGCTTCTGGTTGTGTCATGCGGAAGCACCGGGCGAACCGTCAGCGCCGACGAGACGACGGACGTCCCGGAGACTTCTCAATCATCCGCGCAAGCGCCCAGGCCAGAGGGGTCAGGCGTCGGTCTCGTCGACCTCGACGACGCCAGCGAGGTGGGTACCTGGACGACGGTCAACGACCCCGTGATGGGCGGCATGTCCACCTCGAGAGTCACGTTCGGCGATGGTGGCCTCGTGTTCTCCGGTGACATCTCGCTGCAAAACAACGGCGGGTTCGCCTCGGCCCGCAGTCCGCAGGACCCCGATATCGGGCGAAGAGCAACAGGCGCGAAGTCGCTGCGCGTGCACGCTGTGGGCGATGGTAAGACCTACCTGTTGAAGGTGGGCACTGCGGGGCAACCATGGTCCTACATCCAGCGTTTCGACACCGAGGCCGCCGTCGGGCGGATCTACGAACTGCCCATCGAGGGCTTCGAGCCGGTTGGCATGCGACTCGATCCCGCACCCGATGCGCCGCAGACTCTGGACCCCTCAATCATCAGCCAGGTGTCGGTCTACATTCTCGACAAACAGCAGGGCCCCTTCGAACTCAATATCAGCGCGATCGGCGCCACAGCCTGAGAACCACTCCCGCAACAGATTCCGCGTCACGCCCCTCGCCTGAGGGCTCCGCCCGAAAAGGTGGCCCGATACTCGGAAGGGGACACATCCACGATCCTGCGGAAGTGCAGCCGCAGGTTCGATCCGGTTCCGAGGCCGACCCGGTCCGCGATCTGGTCGACGGACAGCCTCGTGCTCTCCAGGAGCTCTCGGGCGGCGTCGACCCGAGCGCGCAAGATCCACTGCAACGGTGTACTGCCGGTCTCTTCGGCGAAGCGGCGCAGGAACGTACGCGGCGACATCCGCGCATGCGCCGCGAGATCATCGATGGTGAGCGGCCGGTCGAGCCGCGCCATGACCCATTCGCGGGTCGCGGCGAGATTCTCACCGCGGGATACCAAGCTGTTCTTCGGCAGATACTGGGCTTGACCTCCGCTCCGATGGGGCGCAGTCACGAGGCCGCGGGCAATCTCGTTCGCCGCGGCGACCCCGAGGTCGCGTCGCACGATGTGCAGGCACAGGTCGAGACCGGCGGCGGCACCCGCCGACGTGAGGATGGGTCCTTCGTCGACGAAGAGCACATTCGGCTCGACTGTGATCTCCGGGTATCGCTCCGCCAGCTGCTCGGCTGCGTCCCAGTGCGTCGTCGCACGGAGACCGTCGAGCAGGCCGGCATCGGCGAGGGCGAAGGCGCCGTAGCAGATCGACGCGATCCGCACGCCGCGCGATGCTGCACTGCGAAGTGCTTCGTGCACCGTTGTCGGCACCTGTCGACCCGCCGGTGCGTAACCGGGGACGATGATCGTGTCGGCTCCAGCCAGCGCCTCCAGCCCACGAAAGACGGCGTACCCGAAGCCCCCATGAGCCGGCACCGTTCCGGCATGAACCCCGCAGAGCGAAACGTCATAGGGGAACCCCGTCTCAGGGTGGAACACCTCCGCCGGGATGCCGACGTCCAGGGGGAGAGCACCGTCGAGCACGAGGACCACCACCTGATGGGGTCGGTCCATCAAAGCACCGCCGAGCTGTCACTATCCTCGCGCATATTGGCAATCTTGCCACTGGAGCGGACCTGGCTGATACCGAACACTGATATGACGTCCATTCGGCGCGGTCGCGCCGACACTCCAGATGAGGAATTCCGATCATTGCCGACACCATGAAGGCCGTCGTCCTTGCCCAATTCGGCGGTGCGGACGCTTTCGAATTGCGCACCGTCCCCGGACCGAAGGTCCAACCCCGCCAGGTGCGGGTGCGCGTCCATGCGACCGCCGTCAACCCGCTCGACTTTCAGATCCGTCGCGGAGACTACGCAGACTACGTCCCTCTCCCGGCGATCATCGGACACGACATCTCCGGTGTGATCGAAGAAGTCGGATCCCACGTGACCGAGTTCCGCACAGGCGACGAGGTCTACTACACACCCAAGATCTTTGGCGGTGCCGGTTCGTATGCCGAGCAGCACGTCGCCGACGTCGACCTGGTCGGCCGGAAGCCGGAGAATCTCAGCCACCTCGAGGCGGCAAGCCTGACACTCGTCGGCGGGACGGTGTGGGAGTCCCTTGTGACGCGAGCTCAGCTCACCGTGGGTGAGACCGTCCTCATCCACGGCGGCGCCGGGGGCGTCGGCTCGATCGCGATCCAGGTCGCGAAGGCGATGGGAGCACGGGTGATCACCACCGCGAAAGCAGCCGACCATGAGTTGGTGCGCTCGCTCGGAGCGGATGCGGCGATCGACTTCACGTCCACCGACTACGTGGATGCCGTTTCCGAGTTGACGCGAGGCCAGGGAGTCGACGTCGTCTTCGATACGATCGGCGGCGACGCGCTCACCAGAAGTCCACTGACGCTTGCAGACTCCGGTCGCGTGGTCAGTATCGTCGACATCGCGCAACCGCAGAACCTCATCGAGGCGTGGGGCAAGAACGCCGCCTATCACTTCGTCTTCACTCGGCAGAATCGCGGCAAGCTGGACGCACTCACCAACCTGATCGAGCGCGGCCTCGTGAAGCCGGTCATCGGCGCGACCCTGCCGCTCGCGCGAATGGGTGAGGCTCATGAGCTCTTGGAGAACAGACGGTCGTACGCACTGCACGGCAAGGTCGCGATCGACGTGGCAGGCGACACTGTCGCCCTGCCCGCTCGCGTCTAGCGGGCCAGCTCCTGTAGCTGCGCTGTTGAGGCCGTCGGCCTGATCCGCGAGGGTGGTGCGGATGCTGATATAGGCGCACACTAGGTGGGCAGCTCTCGATTCCGACAGCGATCCGTGTCCCCAGTTGCTCCGACTCCGGGTTAGACGCACGCCACCCACTTCATCCAACAGGTCGGCGGAGGAATCTCGTTGATGACTCTCCTGGATTCAACTGCGGAGGTTGCTTTAACCGCCGCCACGGCTCATAGCTGGCGACGCACTGAGCAACGCACACGAACTGAAGGCCCGCTTGGCTTTCGCGAGCGGATCACGCGAGACCGATCTGGCTCACCCGCAGGATCGTTGATGCACTAGAACGTCGAAAGAAGGAGACCAGGATGTCAGAACATTGGGGAATCACCAGAGTCGGCAAGCTGGAGGCCGTAGTAGGAGAAACGCTGCAGGACTGCATCATTCGACTTCAGATCCTGCCGCTGCCCCCCGTCGCCTGGACGGATTGCTTCCTACAGTCCGCTAGAGGGCTCCAAGTCAACATCACCGGTACCGAAACCCACCCCGACAAAATCGAAGCCATCGCACATCCCGCCGATGTCGAAGACGTCCTGAACAAGATCGACTTCGCTATCGAGAAAGCCAACAACTACGTCGAAAAGGTCACACATTCCCGGCGGCCAGTCGTCAGCGATGTCACCGCTGATGAAGCCGGCGAGAGACAGAGACTGCAGGCTGAGCTCAACCAACTCGCGGACAGACTCTCCAAACCCGAATTCGCCGAAGGCTATCCGCTACCCCGCGTCGGGGGGTACTAGCCGCTTGACGTCGGCGGGTGGAAGCGGGCGACCGAGCGCGTCGCGGGGACGGCGGATTTGCGGCTGGCCCGCTTGATCGCGATCGCGTTCAGTCACGCGCTCCTCATGGCACCGAGACAGATCCTCCTAGCGACTCGCGAATGAGGACGGCAACTTGCAGAAGTCGGCGATTAGCGCGGTGACCTTCTCGGCCAGTTCGATCTGCGGGTAATGGCCAGCCCCAGGCAACGTCACGACTGTGGCTTGCGGCACGTGGGCGCGCACGAGTTCGGTCCAGGGGGAACCCTGCCCAGGTTCGAGCGACACGCGCTCACGCGCGGTGTCCATTGTCGTGCTCTGGATCGCCAGCAGCGGGACGCGGACCGAGTCGAGTGCGCTCTCCACCTCGCGGGCATCCCATCCGGCCAGGTTGGTCAGCAGGTGCCTGCCGATGATCGCAGGAAAGCCGAGCGCACGCTGGACGATTGCATGAGCGAGGATGGGGTCGCTTGACGGGACGAACATCGATTCGAAGAACTGCCGCATGAATCGCGAGTAGCCGTCGCCGGTGAGTTCATCGGCCATGGCCTGCTCGGCGGCTGCGGGATCTCCATCACCGATACGGCTGCCGTCGACGAGTATCAGCCCTGCCACTACGCCGGGCGGTGCTCGGCGGCAAGCCTCTAGGACTACGCGACAGCCCATACTGTGGCCCACGAGAATCGCCGGCGGCAGCGCCAATTCCCTCAGCGCTCGGCTTAGCGCACCCCCGTACGCCTCGATAGTGCAGTCCGTCGGTGTGCCCGGGCTGGCACCGTGCCCGGGAAGATCGCATACGACCACGGTCGTCCTTGTCTTGAACGAATCGACCTGCGCCCGCCAGTCAGTTGCATCGCAAGCAAGCCCATGCACGAAAACCAAGGGCGGACCGCCGGAGCCGACCTTCGCTATGCGCATGCTCGAAACTCCTTTGCCGCGAGCGCAGATGCCTGGTCTCTCCGCGATCACAACGGCCCGTTCGTACGACGCTCAGGCTGTTGAAGCTACCGGAAACGATTCTCTTATACGCTAATTAACGCCATCGCATCCGCGCGGACAAATAGAAGCGTGCGTCCCAGCCGGCCAGGTCGAGCCACCTCGACGTCACGGTGACAGGGGTTTCAGGCAAATTGGCGAGCAGTAGGTCGGCCGCGATCCACTGAGGGCCGACATCGACGGTCCGGGAATCGCGCCCGCAGTTCGCGATCATGAGCAGTTTCGCCGTCGACGTCATTCTGGTGTAGGCCCAGATCTGCGGGTCATCTTCCATGAGTGGTGTGAAGTCACCGTCGACGAAGATCGGCAGTTCGTGTCGTAGACGAATCAGTGTCTGATAGTGGGTGAAAACCGAGTCCGCCGAACTGATCTGGGCCGCGGCGTTCAACCAGGTGTGGTTGGGGTTGACCGCCAGCCACGGATCGCCGGTGCTGAAACCGGCATTCGGCCCCGCGTCCCATTGCATGGGGGTGCGGGCGTTGTCGCGGCCGATCTTCGCCAGACCGGACAGCGCCGCGGCTTCGTCGCCGCCGAGTTCGAGGACGCTCTTGTGGAAGTTCACCGCCTCTAGGTCCCTGTGGTCATGCACCGTTCGAAACGGATAGTTGGTCATTCCCAGTTCCTCGCCCTGATAGAGGAACGGGGTACCGCGCATGCCGTGCAGAACGGTCCCGAGCGCCTTCGCCGAAGCTGCCCAGTACCGCGGGTCATCGTCGCCGAACCGGGACACGACCCGGGGCTGATCGTGGTTGTTCCAATACAAGCTGTTCCATCCGGTGTCAGCCAACGCGACCTGCCACCGATGCAGGGCTTTCTTCAGAGCAACCAGATCGAGACCGACGTAGTCGAATTTGCCCGCTGGGCCGTGGTCGACGGATACGTGCTCGAATTGAAAGACCATGTCCAACTCGGCCCGGTCCGGATCCGTGTAGAGCCGCGCTTGTTCCGGTGTGACACCTGGCATTTCGCCGATCTTGATGAACTCGCCGTCACGGCCACCGAAGACCTCGCGGGTCATTTCGGCGAGGTACTCGTGCACGTGCGGTCCATCCGCGAATTCGGAGAAGGCGACGACGTATCGCTGCCCTTCAGCCGCCGCTGCGTCGGGCAACCCTTCAGCCTTGGAGATGAAGTTGATGACATCCATCCGGAAACCGTCGACACCGCGTTCGACCCACCAGATCATGGTGTCCTGGACTGCTTTTCGCAACTGCGGATTATTCCAGTTCAGGTCGGGTTGCTTTCGGTCGAACAGGTGCAGGTAGTACTGGCCAGTGGTCTGATCCCATTCCCACGCCGAGCCGGAGAACAACGAGCCCCAGTTGTTCGGTTCGGCGCCGTCACGGCCGTCGCGCCAGATGTACCAATCCCGCTTCGCGTTGTTCTGCGAAGAACGCGACTCGACGAACCACGGGTGCTCGTCGGAGGTGTGGTTGACCACCAGGTCCATGACCAACTTCATACCGAGTTCGTGCACCCTGGCCAGTAGCGTGTCGAAGTCGGCGAGTGTGCCGAAAAGCGGATCGATATCGCGGTAATCGCTGATGTCATAGCCGTTGTCGACATGTGGCGAACGATAGACCGGCGACAACCAGATGACGTCGATCCCGAGCGCCTGCAAATGGTCGAGGCGCCCGATGATTCCTCTCAGGTCGCCGACGCCGTCACCGTCGGAGTCCGCGAAGCTGCGCGGATAGATCTGGTAGACGACGGCGGATTTCCACCAGGCAACGTCGCGCGGTTCGGTCATCGCCACTCTGCGATTACGTTGCGGTACACCGCGACATATCTGTCGATCATGTCCGAGACCGAGAACCGTTCGGCGGCGAGGTCGGCGATGGCGTCTCGGTCGAGCTGACCGGCTGCAGCGACGGCGGCCACCGCCGAGTCGATGTCGTCGACGAGAAATCCCGTGGTCCCATCCGAGATCAACTCTCCCATCGAGCCTCTCGCATTGGCGATCACCGGAGTCCCACAGGCCATCGCCTCGACCACGCTGTAGCCGAACGGCTCATCGAAGTCGATCAAGTGGAGCAGCGCGTGCGCACTTCCCAACACATCGGTGCGCGTGCCGGCATCGACCGGGCCGCGATAGCGCACCTGTTCGCCGTCGACGTGTGGCGCGACTTCGTCGCGGAAGTACTGCTCGTCCTGGATGATTCCCGCGATGTCGAGCCTGCGGCCGCATCGGCGGGCGACCTCGATCGCGTGGGCGGTGCCTTTGTCGGGGTGGATCCGACCGAAGAAGAGCAGATGCCCGCCCGGGTTGGGATGGGTCGCGAACCGGTCGACGTCGATGCCGTGGTGAATCGTCGCGGCGTAGTGCAGGTTCGGGTGCCGATCGGCGTCGCTGATCGACACGTACGCGGTGGTGCTGTCGTAGCGCTCGTAGACAGGAACGATCCTGTTCGAGGAGAACCCGTGGATCGTGGTGACCACCGGGATGGTGACGAGGTCGCTGTATGTCAGTGGCAGGAAGTCGAACCCGTTGTGGATGATGTCGAAATCGCCGGCGCGCTCGAACACCGAAGCGATGTGCAGGCATTCTGCGACCTTCGCGTCGATCGTCGAATCCTCAGACCAGCCGACCGCCGCGGTCGCATGCAAGGCAGCTGAGGTGATCGAGTCAGCCGTGGCGAACAGCGTGACGCGATGGCCGGCCGCCACCAGCCCTTCGGTGAGCAACGAGGCGAACTGCTCCCATGGCCCGTAGCCCCGCGGCGGTGTCCGCCAGGCGATCGGCGCCAGCACGGCAACTCGGATCGGGCCGCCGGGGTCGTCTTGAATGGGAATGTCCCCAGGCTACCCGCGCCAGTTCGGTCACAGCGTGTGGGAAGCGCCGTCCGAGGTCTGGTTGGCCTGCCTCGAGAACGCGATCACCGACTCGTTGTCCGGCATGTAGCGGACATCCAGCACCTTGCCGACCTGCATATTTCCGATCTCGTGCGGGGCAATGAATTTGGTCGTTTCGGTGGTGAACATCGACCCATCTGGGCGCGTGACCGCCACGTCGAGCACCACCCGCGTCCAATCGTGGCGCACATCTCCCGACACAGTCACGTTGCGCACGACGCCCTGCGCCCGCACGCCCTGGCGGGCAACCGCGAGCATCTCCGGCGTGGTGAGACCCTTTCGGATCATCGACTGGTCGTAGACCTCCTGCGCCGCGGCCTGATCGTCCGAGCGATCGATTTCCACCCGGTCCAGACGGTCGGGCAGGTAGCGGACTGGGAGCACAATGCCGGGACGGAGCAACGCGAGTTCGGTCAGCGGGACGACGAGCTTCGCCTGTGATTGAAAGGTCTTGCCATCGATGGTCTCCACGTTGAGGTCAATTCTGACCTGCGGCTGTTCGTTGATGTACGTGCCCGTCTGGCTGACACCCTGGACGGTCGCCATGCCGAGCGCGGCATCCCGAAACGCTCGGCTGTTCTGCCCCGAGAGCGCGGACCGGAGCCCGTCCCCTACGAAGAAACCGAGCACAAAGACAGCGATCCCGATTGTCACCATGATTATCGCGACGACAAACAGCAGGCCTGTGCCCGTGCTGAATGCGAGTTGCAGGCCGCCGAAAAACAGCAGTGCGGCGAGTATTTCGATTACGACTTTCTTCATGACAGGCCCCTTGTCTTGCTGTCGTCTGTCCCTGTCGCGGCTCGGTCAGAGCCGTCAACGACAGTCTCTGTCCCCTATGGGCGTTTACCGATCCCGGGTCGAGGCCGTCATCGATTGCCACGGCTGAAAGGGCCTGGCGCGCTGACCATCACAACCGCTTCTACGCTCGATTTTTGTTCCTCAAGCGGACTCTAGAATGTGCACCACCCGGTAGCTGGGGTAGCGCATTACCCCACCTTCACGCGTCGGCGCAGTGCACTACCCCAGCCGCGGGTGCGGCTATGGACCTTTTTCATCGGCTGCAGTGAGCACCGTGACCACTGGGCCGGAACCGAGGCGTCCCTGGATGACCATCGGGGATACATGGACGGCGCCGTGCGCGCCGGAGAGCGGCCGCCGCCGAAGTACGCTCCGTGCTCTGGGTACGCCCCATCGTCCTCAACAACGGCCGTTACGTCATCGAAAACGCCGTCGGGTTCGCCAACCCCGCGTCAACTTCACCGGCGATGCCGTGGGGTCCGTCGCGCGGGGCGCACCGCAACCGAGACTAAGCTCGCTGCGGTGTCGACCATGCAAGAGGCGAAGCGGCGAGTCAACGTCGAGGTTCTGATCCGCGCCGCACAGGACTGCGTGAGCGTTCAATGAGCACCGGGCGCTCGTCCAAAGCGCGGTCGCTGACCATCGTCGCCGTCGCCTACGTGATTGCGATCGCAGCCGGGGCGGCATGGTTGGTCGCAGGCCCTGCCACCGGCAGGGCCTGGTTGGACGCATTCATCGCCGATGTGCTCGCCACCGGCGTGATCTTCGTGTTCAGCCGGGCCTTCAAGAATTCCAGCTTCTACGATGCCTATTGGAGCGTGATACCGCCGCTGTTGCTGCTCTACTGGTGGCTGGTCGCCCCAAACCCCGACACCCTGCGATCCCTGCTGATCGCGATCGTCGTTGTGCTGTGGGCGATTCGGCTCACCGGCAACTGGCTCTACGCCTTTCCCGGCTTGCACCATGAGGATTGGCGCTACCCGAAGTTCAAGGCGAGTGCGGGCCGTTGGGAGTTTCTCGTCGACCTGTTCGCCATCCATCTCATTCCCACGGTCCAGGTATTCCTGGGCATGATCCCGGTCTACGTCGCGGTGACCCGCCCAGGACCCGGTCTGCAGTGGCTGGCCTGGTTAGCCTTCGTCGTGGGCATAGCGGCGGTGGCGCTCGAGTTCGTCGCGGACCTGCAGATGCACCGATTTGTCGCGGCGGCCCGGCCCGGCGAGGTAATGGACCGCGGATTGTGGAGCTGGTCGCGGCATCCAAACTATTTCGGGGAGTTCAGTTTCTGGCTGTCGCTGGCCCTGTTCGGCGTCGCCGCCGCCCCCGCGGACTGGTGGTGGCTAGGCATCGGCGCGGTGGCAATGCTCGCCATGTTCCTCGGCGCGAGCATCCCCATGATGGAAGAGCGCAGCTTAGAGCGGCGACCGAACTACGCCGACGTAGTCAGCCGGATACCGCGGTTCGTGCCGCGGCCGCCACGCGCATCTCGACGAGATCCTGGGATACACAAGGGCTCCAGTTGATCTTGCAGCGACGCCGTCGCGCAGAGTACGGGTCAACGCTGCCGCCGTCCGAAAATGACGTAGGTGTCGGCGCAGGAAGAGGCGCTCGCGTGCGAGGCGTTGATCGGCGGCGTAGCTAGGGCCTGGTCTGCAGGATGTGATGGACCACGCAGCGTTGCGTTGGGATGTCGTTGAAGGACGGCGTGGACTTCGTCTTCAGCGTCGCGACGGGGGGACTGGGATCGATCGCCGGGACCCCGGCTCTTAGGTCTCGGTCTGATCAGGATCCGTGATTACGTGAAGGTAGGTGATCCCGCCCTGGTTCACGCAGTCCTGGGCTAACTGGTGCACTTGGCGATGGAACTCGGTGTCAGCGGCGGCAGCGTTGATGGTCGATCGCGCTGGAGTGAAGGTCGATAGCGGGGTCGAAGCCCCGTCGTACGTGTAACCCATGCCGTCCACCGTCAACACACAGAGGGGCTGCTCGCCTGCCCATACGACTCCCACGCACACGTCGTACTCCCCGTGGTGCAGCGCCGTTGCGGTCGCGCGGATCAATGCGGTGAAGTCTGCAATGGCGGCCTCGATCGCCCGAGCCTCTACCTCCCAACCCTCGAAATTACCGTCACCGCTCTTTCGGTGCCCTCCGACAGCTGCCGTGAGCGTGACCGAGCCCTCGTGGTGCACACTCGCCCACGCCTCGCGCCACCGCGACCCGTCACCGGTAGCGGCGCTGGGTGCGACCCACCGTCGCAGACCGGGCCTGGGGTAGCGGTCGACATTCTGGAGCGGGTGCATGCCGTTGCGGTTCGAGTAGCTGAGCGCGATCGTTTCTGCCCGCGCGAAGATTGCTTGTGCTTTTTCATGGCAGGGGCGAACGAGCGTCCCCGGTATACGCGGGTGCGCAACAGCGATCAGCCAGGCCCGGTTGGCGGAGTCGCGACCAGCCGCGGCCTCGGCGTACAGCGTGTCCACCGCCTCGGTAGCCCGGCGGCGTTCATCAAACCGCGCCCGGTACATGGCTTCGATCTGCCTTTCCTTCATCCACACGGTGTCGGCGTTGTTGCGGATCGGGGCGCCGAAGTACTCGCCCCGGTAGATGAGGTGCGGACCGTCCACGCTCGCAGGCACGATCACCGCGACTGCGCGAGGGTTGACCCCGAGCCGGTGAACTTCCAGCCCGAACACCGGCGGTGTGATCGCTGTGATCGCGGCGCTATGGAGAGCCCGCTCGTGAACTTCGGTGAACTCGCCCGTATCCGTGCGACCGGTCGGCGCTTTCTGGTTCTCTTCGACCCCGTACACGATCATGCCGCCGCCGCTGTTCGCCATCGCGGCGATGTCTTTCGGAAAGTCGGTCTGTGGAAGGCCTTTCGCCGGAGGGAGTTCCGACTTCCAGTCGAGGTCGTCGGCCTCGGCCACGCCCGCTGCGACAGCCGCCTCAAGGATCTCGTCGGTCAGGGTGCTCGGCGGCAGACCGAGGGCGCGGTGCAGCGGAGTGAAGGTCACCGCACCAGGATAAGTACCGCCGGCCATTACTCTCCGGTCCTGCTTTTGCTGAAGTCGGCACACGGCGGCATCCGACCAGACGTTATGGAACACCGCGCGCCCGCCGCTCCCAACTCAGGGGCCAAGGCGTACTTGATGACAGAGAAGGCCGGATAGGTCCTGCATGACTTCTGCGCCGGAGCAATGGAACCTTCGCGACACCAGCCTTCGTAATAATGAGCCGCCGATACACCAGATTCGGTCAACGAGAATCGCGACAAGCGGAACTGGTACGCGACAGCGATTTGTTAGTTTGTGTTGGCTCGACGCGGGTTGTCGACCGCGTCGCACCGTCGCCCTGTGCAGTTCCGACAAAAACTCCCTGTACCACTACACATTCCGCTCCCGATACCGTCATGGCGTACACGTCCTGCTCACCCTCGGGAGTGAGCTCGACGACCCTGTCCCAGAACACGTCGTTGTTCGTGAGGTCGTGCAGTGCCGCGTCATCGAGGATGGCCGCGGCGCGGTGGAGTCGGCCACGGCTCGGCGACCGCTTCCACATCGCTGACCCGCTGAACTTGGTTCCCATTGCTTCGGCGAATGCGCGGTGCGTCATCCGTTTATCTGACAATGCTTTCCGCACCTGATGCCACACTTCGCGTGGCACCGTGTCGACGTTCTCATTGCCCTTTACACTTCCCAGGTTGCACAACACCTCGCGAGCTGCGAAGTACTTCAGTCCTTGCGCGCCGACAACGTGAAGAAATCGTCGTTGATTATCGACTCCAAATATGCGTAGATGCCATGCGTCGCGGTACTCGCCCTGACCAACACGGTAAAGCCGCGTCGAAATACTAAGGCGCGCCAGCAACTGTCGAACGTCGTCGACGAGACGTCTACTAGTCGACGCGTAGTAAATGTTGGCAAGTCCGTACCGAGAGTCCCATGTGATGCACCCGTCGGTCGCCCACAGATGACGCAGGAACAACGCGACTTGATCGTTCGGAGTGGAGAAAACGTCGGGCGGGACGAATTTCTCGTAACTGCGTTTTCCGAAAAGCCCCAGCTTGTCGAGCCAGGCGGCAATGGGATTGCGGACGCCGTGCGTCAAACGATACGGCGCAGGCAGTCGTAAGGTCGTGACCCTCGCCGCTGCGTAGTCGTCTCGTTTCGCACTGACGCCGAAGTGCTGGGCCGCACTGGCGACCGCACGGAGATTCTCCTCGTCGATACTCGCGTACCTGATGGGTTGATTCCTGACGCATGACCCGTCGCCGATCATGTGCGCGAGCAGAATCAACTCCGCGTCGACCATTGGTTGTGTCCCGATCGGTTCCGGCACACGCCGCGGTACCGCTACGCGGTCACCCACGGCCACCCGACTCAGCGGAGTCCATCCGGCCAGCGTCATCAGCGCTTGCTGAGCATCAATTGTTAATTGCCGTCCCGACGCCAGACGCAGCGAAAAAGCTTCCTTCTTGCCCCCGGGCACGATGTCCGTGACTGTCCGGAAAGCGATCCGCCTGCGGCCATCGAGCGTCCACACTAGGGGCGGACGACCCAGACGGACCAACTCTTCGATCGTAGCTTCGGCGCCGATGTCCGCCCGGAGAATTCGCGAGCTTCCTAGCACACGCACCTCCCTTCGGAAGGCAGCGCGTTGACTGTCGTCGCGCTGCCTAAGCCTTCGCCATGTTCGCGAAACGCGACAGATGTAGTTGGTGCGCAACGGTAATCGTCTTCGTCGGACCGCTGCGGTGCTTGGCGATGATCAAGTCCGCCTCGCCGCCGCGCGGGTCGTCGCGCTCGAACGCGTCGGGACGATGCAGCAGGATCACCATGTCCGCATCTTGCTCAATTGAACCGCTCTCGCGTAGATCGGCCAGCATCGGCTTCTTGTCGGTGCGCTGTTCCGGACCACGGTTCAGCTGACTCATCGCGACCACGGGAACTTCGAGCTCCTTGGCCAAAAGCTTGATCTGGCGCGAGAATTCGGACACTTCCTGCTGCCGTGACTCGACCTTCTTGCCCGACGTCATCAGCTGCAGGTAGTCGAGAACGATGAGCTTCAGGTCCGCCTTCTGCTTGAGTCGACGCGCTTTGGCCCTGATCTCCATCATCGTCAGGTTCGGCGAGTCGTCGATATACAAAGGGGCTTCACTGATTTCGCTCATCCGCCGTGCGAGCCTCGTCCAGTCGTCGTCATTCATCCGACCCAAGCGCATGTCTGCCAGCTTGATCTTCGCCTCGGCCGACAGCAGACGCATCACAATCTCGGACTTACTCATCTCCAGCGAGAAAATGACGCTCGCCATGTGGTGCTTGATGGAGCACGACCGCAAGAAATCCAAACCCAGAGTCGAGTTGTGCGTCGGGATCATTCCCTCGCCCGCCAGATACAAATGATCCGCAGCGCTCACCTCGACGCACCGCACCGGAACGCTGTCGACTCGGCGAACGGCTTCAATGCCCCAGGCCGACCGTCCGCCCCCGCCGACCGTGGCGAGAGCCGGAACCCGTGCCGCGGTAATGACATCCACGCCTGCGCGCAATGACTCGGTGACCTGGATGCCGCGCGCCGTCGGCCATTGGTGCTCGGCGTCCGCGACGATCACCGTTCCATCCGAGAACTCGACCTCGAAGCACGGCCGCCCGTGCATGACCTCGGTCGCCGCCACCACTCGAGTCGGCGCCCCGTCGGCACCAATCAGGTGATCGCCTACCGCGACCTCACCCATCGTCGTCCAGCCCGTCGGAGTAGGCAGCGGCGTATCGAGCTTGAGCGCCTTCCCCATACCGGGACGGGCCGCGATGACGATCATCTGTCCGGGATGCAAGCCATTCGTCAGATCGTCGAGTTCCACGAAGCCCGTCGGCACCCCTCGCGACATCCCGCCCTGCGAGGCGATCGCGTCGATCTCGTCCATCGTCGGCTGCAGCAACTGCTCCAGCGGAACGAAGTCCTCTGAGGTATTACGACCCTCGGTCACGTCGTAGATCTCGGCCTGCGCGCGGTCCACAATGTCCGCCACATCGGCACCATCGGCGCCGGCATAGCCGTACTGCACGACGCGCGTGCCCGCCTCCACAAGGCGGCGCAGCAGCGCCTTCTCCGCGACAATGCCCGCATAGAACCCCGCGTTCGCGGCCGTCGGCACCGTCGAGATCAGGGTGTGCAGATACGGTGCTCCGCCGATCCGGCGCAGTAACCCGCGGCGGTCCAGCTCCGCCGCCACCGTCACCGCGTCGGCCGGCTCACCACGGCCGTACAGGTCCAGGATCGCGTCGTACACGTTCTGGTGCGCGGGCCGATAGAAGTCGCCCGGCCGCAGCTTCTCCAGCACATCGGCGATCGCGTCCTTGCTCAGCAGCATGCCGCCCAAAACGGCCTGCTCGGCCGCAGCGTCCTGCGGAGGCTGACGTCCGAAATCCTCACTGGGTGGAGGAGTGTCCATGGCCGAATGGCCAAGGTCGTCCACGACAGCCACGGAGCTACACCTCCCCTGAACTAGGTCGAACTGACGTTCGATAAAACGCTACCGTGGCACAGTGACAAGCGTCGGACATCCGCCCCCAATCGGTCGCCCTAATGGACTCGCGACGGCCAACGCTAGACGTTGCTGGGAGCGATGCAAGGGCACCCTGTTCATGGACCTGTGGATGGCCTGTGGATAGGTCAGGACAGCCATGTTGAGCCGTTGGGGAGAACCTGTGTATAACTTGCTTTTTTCAGAGCATCCGTGCAGATAGCCGCACCATAAACCCCATGGAATTCTGTGGATGGGAATTCGCACGGCGTGTCGCTATCGGTTGCGGTCTCGGGCGTGTTGTGTTTCCGATCGGGGCCATGCAGGTTAACAGCCGGTTAGCTTCGCTGTGACCTAATTACCTTGACAAGTTCGCCAGCACAAGCCTGCGCGCACAGCAACGGCCGGGTGAAGGTCTATTCGATCCTCACCCGGCCGTATTTGCGCTGACGTTATTATCCGGCGACGACGCTCAACGACACCGAGGCGTCGACCTCGGGATGTAGCCGCACCGTGATCGGATGCGTGCCGGTGGACTTGATATGCGCCTTGGGCAACTGCACCGTGCGCTTGTCCAGATTCGGGCCACCGGCCTTCTTGATGGCAGCGACCACGTCGGAGCCCGTCACCGAACCGAACAGCTTGCCGCTGTCGCCGGCGGCCTTCACCGCCAGCTCGACCGCGCCCAGACCCTCGAGCGCCGTCTTCAATTCGCGCGCGTGCTCAAGCCCCTGTACGGCCTTGGCCTCGCGGGCCCGGCGGATCTCCTCGGCCTGGCGCTCGGCGCCACGCGATGCCACGACGGCCATGCCGCGGGGCAGCAGGAAGTTGCGGCCGTAGCCGTCCTTGACCTCGACGATGTCACCCGAGGTGCCCAGGTGATCCACCTCAGTAGTCAGAATGAGTTTCATTGTTGTTCCTCGCCTCTATCGCGTCGACGAGCTGAACGGCAGCAGCGCCACCTCGCGGGCGTTCTTCACCGCGATGGCGATGTCGCGCTGGTGCTGAACACAGTTGCCTGTCACGCGGCGGGCACGGATCTTGCCGCGCTCGCTGATGTAGGTCCGCAGCAGTGCGGTGTCCTTGTAATCGATGATCTGGTTCTTGCCCTTCTTCGAGCAGAACACGCACTTGCGAGTCTTGACCGGCTTCTCGGGAGCCGGACGCCTCTTGGTCGAGGACTTGGCCATATGTCTATCTCTTTCTGGAATTGCTGATCAGTAATGAGTCAGAAGGGGGGTTCGTCGTCGCTGCCGCTGAACGAGCCCGACGCGGGCGCGCTGCCCCACGGATCGTCCTGCTTGGCCTCGGATCCACCGGCCGGAGCCGCACCACGGGATCCCCCGCCACCGCTGCCGAACCCACCGCCGCCACCGCCGCCGCTGCGGCTGGCCTTGTTGACCTTGGCCGTGGCGTACTTCAGTGACGGGCCGATCTCGTCGACCTCGAGCTCCACCACGGTGCGCTTCTCACCCTCACGGGTTTCGAACGAACGCTGCTTGAGCCGTCCGCTGACGATCACCCGTGAACCGCGAGTCAGGCTTTCGGCCACGTTCTCGGCCGCCTCACGCCAGATGTTGCAGCGCAGGAACAGCGCCTCGCCGTCTTTCCATTCGTTGGTCTGACGGTCGAAGATGCGTGGCGTCGACGCCACGGTGAAGTTGGCGACGGCTGCGCCTGACGGTGTGAACCGAAGCTCGGGGTCTGCCGTCAGGTTTCCGATGACCGTGATGATGGTGTCACCAGCCACGAGTTCCTCCTGGATTGGGTTGTCGGCGCGAAGTCAGTCGCAGGCGAGCCTACGTAGCCGCTCCGACGTACGGCAGCCTTTAGTGCTTGTCGGTCCGCATGACCTTGGTCCGCAGGACGGACTCGTTGAGGTTGAGCTGGCGGTCCAGTTCGGACACCGTTGCGGACTCGGCCTTCACATCGACGACGGCATAGATGCCCTCGGCGTGCTTGGCGATCTCGTATGCCAGCCGGCGCTTGCCCCAGATGTCGACTTTGTCGACGGTGCCGCCGTCCTTGCGGATGACGTTGAGGAACGTTTCCAGCGACGGAGCTACAGTGCGCTCGTCGAGAGTGGGGTCGAGAATGACCATGATTTCGTATGGACGCATGAGAACCACACCACCTCCTACGGTCTTGTTCGGCCACGGTCGTTCCGTGACAGGAGGGTTACCTGCGTCGGCAACCGGCCCAGGCTACAGGAATGCCCGCTGATCTGCGAAATCGCACTGCTGACGGGCTTACGCTTCTGCTGTGTTCTCCGAGACGCGGTATGCGCTCAACGGGGATCTGCGCGTGGCGTACCGCGCGTCGCGCGAGGGAGAACGCGACATGGTCTTCGTCCCCACATGGTTCACCAATTGCGAGGTGTGGCCGGAAGTGGCCTCGGTCCAGGGCTGGCTCGAGGCAATGACGTCGGTCGGCCGACTGATCCTCATCGATCAGCCCGGCACCGGCGCATCCGATCCCATCGCTCCGGATGCGATGCCGACGTTGGAGAAATTTGCCGACAGCATCACTGCGGTACTCGACGATCTCGGCAGCGATGAAGCGGTGCTCATCGCAGTCGCCGGCACCCTCGCGCCCGCAGCACTGTGTGCCGCGGCCCATCCCTCCCGCATAACGTCGCTCGTCGTCCTCGAGGGTTTCGCGGATCCCATTGCAAAGACGGCCGACGGGACCACGCGCGAGGAATTCCGCGCCGCCTTCGTCGCTATGTGGGGCACGGGTGAGTACCAGCACCTGGTCAATCCAGACATGCCATGGAACGAAGAGATCCGGTCTGCGTGGGCTCGAGTGGAACGGCTCTCGGCCAGTCCACGGACGGTTGTGCTCATGTGGCCGCTGGTGGGCGATGTTGACGTGCGGGCAGTTCTGCCGGCAATTCGCGTGCCTACGCTCGTCGTCCATCACGTCGACGACCCGATCGTGGAGCCCACAAGGGGTAGGCAGGTGGCCGAGAACATTCCCGGCGCGAAATATGTTGAGCTGCCTGGGCGCAACATGTACCACTTCGTCGAACCTTGGCGCGACTCCTTCCAGGTGATCGCCGAGTTTCTGACCGGTCACCAGCCAGAAGTGGCAGACGACCGCGTGCTCGCCACTGTGCTATTCACCGACATCGTGGACTCGACACGACGCGCGGCCGAAATGGGCGACCGCAACTGGCGTGCCCTGCTCGACGCACACGACGCCATCATCCGCGCTCAACTCACCCGGTTCCGCGGCCGCGAAGTCAACACCTCCGGCGACGGATTCCTCGCCACCTTCGACGGCCCACAACGAGCGATCCGCTGCGCCATGGCAATTCGCGACGCCGTGCGCTCCCTCGGCATCGAAGTCCGCGCCGGACTGCACACCGGCGAAGTCGAGATCCGCGGCGACGACATCGGCGGCATCGCCGTACACATCGGCGCGCGCATCAGCGCCCTCGCCGGACCCAACGACGTCCTCGTCTCCAGCACACTGCGCGACCTCGTGATCGGCTCGGGGCTCGAATTCGACGACCGCGGCGCACACCAACTCAAGGGCGTACCCGGTGAATGGCGGCTGTTCGCCGTCGCGTCAACGTGACGCGTACGTGAACTCAGCCGGATCCGAGCCTACGGCCGAGCGCCCGACCCAACTTCTGTGGAGCGTCGCCGCTGGGCCCCAAGAGAAACGGCGAGAACAGATGGAAGTCGTGCCAAAGACCTTCGTAGACCTGGTGCTCGATGTCGACTCCTGCCGCGCGTGCCCGCTTCTCGAGTTCGCGTGCGTCCGAGGCGAGGATGTCGTCGCCGCCCGAGTGCATGACCATCGGCGGCAGCCCGGCGAGGTCAGCGAACATCGGCGAGATCGCCGGCTCGGCCGGATCCTGACCCGAAGGCAGATAAGCGTCCGCGAACCGGATCAAGAGGTCGGCGGTCAGCGCAGCGTCCCGCGGCGCCGGACCACGTCGCGCATGGGCGCCCGGGGTGAGGTCGGGCCAAGGGCAGATGAGGCCGAGCACGGCCGGCAGAGCCTCGCCGTTTTCGCGTAGACGCAGCGCAACGGCGAGCGACAGTCCGGCACCGGCGGAGTCACCGACGATCGCGATGCGGCTTGGATCGGTGCCCTGCGCGACGAGGTCGCGGTAAGCAGCGAGCCCGTCGTCGACCGCGGCGGGGTACGGGTGTTCCGGCCCCATCCGGTAGTCGAGCGAGATCACCCGCGCGTCCGCTGCGGTGCCGATCGCCGCGACGAGCGCGCGATGCGAGCGTGCGCTTCCGACTACGTAGCCGCCGCCGTGCGCGTAGAGCAGCACGCGCGATTCGGTGACCCCCGGCGGCCGGATGTCCTCTGCCGGAACACCGCCGATGGTCGTTGGCGTCACCATCGTCCCCTTCGGGGGTGGCGGATAGGCGAGCGCGAGCGTCATGCGCTTGCGAATCGTCAACCACGACGCGGTCGGCGAAAACAGCCAGCGACAGAGGACGCGGACGCCGGGACGCATGGCCGCGGGTGACAGACCAACCTTCATCGCCCAAGGCTACGGCGTCTGCGTCGCGCGACGTTGTCTTTTCCCTGGCTCACTGACACGGCGCCGGCACTGCGCTGGACAATTCCGTCGCCCACGCCTCGTAGGCTTCCGGGGTCGGGTGAATCCCGTCCTCGACCCACTGGTTCTCATCGGCCTGTTGCGTGTAAAGCGGTCGCATGTCAACGAATTCGGCGCCCGCCGCGTTGGCCTCTTCGATCAACACGCTGTCGAACGCCTCGCGCTGCGCCGCGAGATCGTCGCCGTAGGTCTGCCCCTCGGGCGACCGAAACCATTCGTTCTGCGCCAGCACGATCACGCGAGCACCACTGGCCGTCGCCGCATCGAGTACCGACTTCACGTTCTTCCGGTAGTCCTCGATCGTCACACCGTTGACGATGTCGTTGGCGCCGGCCTGGAAAGTGACCAACGTCGGTGCGAAAGAGTCGATCTGGGGCACCTCGTCGGTCAGCACCTGCTCGGCCGTGTAGCCGCTGATGCCCGCATTCTGCAGCTCTACCTGGCAGCCTTCTCCGCGCCACCGCTCGGCCAGCAGCGCTGGGAAAGCACCCGTCTGCTCGTCCGGCGCGCCGACACCCTGGCTCAGCGAATCGCCCAACGCGAGATAACGCACGGTGCCGTCGTTCGGTACGACGGATGTCGTGCCACCGTCCGGCTGCTGCGCCGTCGGCGACGATGGTGCCGGGCTCTCGGGCTTGCCACAGCCGACCAGCGCGGCGACCATGCAGGCCACCGCAAGCAGGCGTCGCGTCCGCCGGGTCACCCGTCGAGAATAGCGTCGAGTGCCCTTGCGCCGGCCCCGCTCGGCTTACACTCGGCCTGTTCTCCGTCGGCCAACCCTGATTGGAGATGTGACCATGTCCGATCTGCCATTCGACTGCGACCTCGTCTTGAAGGGCGGAATCACCAGCGGTGTCGTCTACCCCACCGCCATCGTCGAACTTGCCCGCGACCACCGCTTCCACAACATCGGCGGCGCGTCGGCAGGGGCGATCGCCGCCGTCGCCGCGGCGGCAGCCGAATACGGGCGCCAGACCGGCGGCGGCGGGTTCGACGAACTGAACGCGATTCCCGACGAATTGGCGCACGAGGACGCGTCGTCACACCAGACGCTGCTGCAGCGCCTTTTCGTGGCGCAAACCGAAACCCGCGAGTACTTCGACCTGTTCTGGCAGCAGAAGAGGCTGGAAGGCGGGCTCTTCACGCGCGCCAAGGCTGTGCTCCCGACCCTCCTCCGGCACAGTCCGACCATTCCAAAGTTCAAGCTGGCCAATCTCTTTGCCTTCGGCCTTCCGCTGGCGGCGATCGTATGGGCGGCGCTCGCGTGCTCACCGGGAACGATCGCCTTCGCCGTGCTCGCAGTGCTCGTCGGCGTGGTCATCTACCTGGTCGCTCGCGTGGTCGCGGGCGTCATCGACATGGTCCGTAACGCGCAGCAGGCCGTCGCCGCCAACATGCACGGCCTGGTCAACGGGCGCTCGGTCGGCGACCAGATGGGACTCACCGATTGGCTGCACGAACGAATCGAGCGACTGGCGGGTGGCGATCGTCAATCACCGCTGACCTACGGCGACCTCGCGCGACACGACATCGGCCTCGTCACGCTGACGACCAACCTTTCGCAGACCTCGAGCGAGACCTTTCCCTTCTCGGACCTGACATGGGCGTTCCGGCCCGCCGACATCCGCACGCTGTTCCCCGAGCAGGTCGCTTCCCATCTCGAAGCTCGGGGCCGGGTGGCGACCGAATCCTCGGAGCAGCGCGCGACACTCGAAAAGGCGGGACTGCTGCAGCTGCCGCCCGCACCGGAGCTGCCGGTGATCCTCGGTGCGCGGATCAGCTTGTCGTTCCCCGTCGTGATCTCGGCGATTCCGCTATGGCGATTGACGCCGGTTCGGCGCGGGGGCAAGTGGGTCACCGAGTACCGCGAGGTGTGGCTGTCCGACGGTGGCATCTGCTCGAACATGCCCGTCCACCTATTCGACCATCCACTGCCGTCGCGTCCGACCTACGCCATCAACCTCGGCTCCGGTGCGACAGACAGCGACGCGGAACCCGGCGATGACCATTCGGTGATGGCCCGAGCACACCGCAACGTGTGGCGCCCGATCCGGACCGGATCCGGTGCAGGAGCTCCCATTTCCGATATCGACTCCACCACACAGCTGCTGGGTGCGGTACTCACCACGATGCAGAACTGGTCGGACTACTCGGCGACCAGATCGCTCGGCGTACGTGATCGCGTCTGCACCATTCGGCTGAGCTCGAAAGAGGGCGGCATGAACCTCGACATGCCGAGTACGACGATCACGGGCCTGGCTCCGCGCGGGCGGGCAGCCGGGGAAAACCTGGGATGGATGGTGCGAGGCACCCTCCCGGAGCACGTAGATCCCGTCGATCAAACCGACGAGGCCGCAACGCAATGGACCAGACACCGGTGGACGCGGCTCCGCTCGACGGCACTCGGCGCGGGTCGCTATTCCGACGACGTCGAGTCCGGCTGGGCGAAACCCGCTGTGTCCCAACAAGGACCGCTCGCGAACAACTTCGCCTACGCCGAACTGGCCGCCAACGCGAAGACGCTACCGTACCTGCCCTACCGATCGGATTGGAGTGCGACCGCCGGCGCCGCCCTCACGGCTGGCATCGACGCGCTCGCCGCCGTCGATTTCGGCACCGCCAACATGGTGAGTAGGCCACCGTTCCGACCACTCATACTGAGCACGCGCGGAGAGCCAGTTACCGAACTCAACGAGCGCACTCAGCGCGACGAACTGCCCACCAGCTGATCGGGATCGGGATCGGGCTGCGGCGCGCCCACCCGCACCCTGTCCCGATCCGGCCGTAGCCAGTCGGGCAGCCATCGGGGCGGGGCGTCGGGTGCGCGGTCGAAGATTCCCCCGGCCGGGTCGTCGACCTCACCGCCGAAGCGCACCAGATCCTTGTCGGGTCGATAGATCTGATGAATCACCAACGCGCACAAGCCGATCACTGCGAGATCCCGGATCACCACCACGACGGTGAACGGTTGCTCTGGTAGGCCCTTGTTCTGCTGGCCGTAGAGGTACAGCATCCGCGGAATCCACACCAGCGCGTCTACCGTCATCCACGCAAGCAGAATGCGCCTGTGCGGCACGGCGAGCACCGCCAGCGGTACCAGCCACAGCGAGAACTGCGGGCTCCACACCTTGTTCGTCAACAGGAACGCCGCGACGACCAGGAACGCGATCTGCGCCACCCGCGGCCGCTGCTTGGCCGTCAAAGCGATGTAAGCGATGGCGACGCAACATGATACGAACAGCAGCGCCGAGACGGTGTTCAGCACCGTCGGCGGCTCCCACACCCCCAGATCCGGATCGAAACCACCCCAGCCGGTGAACGACCGGATCACGTTGTAGATCGAATCCATGTCGTCGCCGCGACGGCTGTTGAGCCGGAAGAACTCTGACCATCCCCTCGGGAACAGCACCATGATCGGCAGGTTCACCAGCACCCAGGTGACCGCGGCGGCGAGCGCCGTCTTACCGACCTCACGTCCCTTGCCGGTGCGCACCGCCAATACCAGCAGCGGTGCGAGCAGCAGCAACGGATACAGCTTCGCCGCCACGCCGAGGCCGATCAGCACGCCCGCCAGCACCGGCTTTCGCCGCGCCCACGCAAGCATCGCCCCCGTCGCGAAAGCCGTTGCGAGCGCGTCGAAGTTGGTGAACATCTGGAAGATCACGATCGGCGAGGCCGCCACCAGGGCCGCATCCCACACCCTGCGCGGGCCGGATAGGCGCGACGTCGCCCACACCGTCGCCAGCCACGCCAGCGCCAGCCCGAAGGCCGCGATGTTGAAGAACATCACCACCTCGGCCAGGATCGGCAACGACACCAGCTTCGCCAACGCGGTGTAGGACTTCGCCAGCGCCATCGAGCCGTATTGATACAGCCCGGTCAACACCGGGTATTCCATGTACCGCACCGCGACATCGCCGTCGTACCTGATCTTCGGCTTGCCCTCACCGTCCTTTTCGGTCCAGCTGGACTTGTACGGGAACTTGCCGAGGTTCAACAGTTCGGCGGTGTAGAGCGGGACGGTGTCGGAGTAGCAGAGCTGGTAGTACGCCCGCTGGTTGTCCCAGTTGGCTACGCGTTGGTCAGGCGGGCCGGTGCCGGTGGTCTGCAGGCACGCCGCCTTGGTCGAGTACCCGAGCGCGAGCAACACCAGCGCGATGAGCAGCATGGCGCGCAGCGGCGTGAAAAACCGTTGACGGCCGATGAGCGCGTGCCTGCCGACCGGGCCGCCGATCACTCCGGACAGGGCGGCGCCCATTGTGTCTGTGCGGCTTGGCATGTCCCGGTTGTCGAGGCTCCGCCGGTCTTCTGCAAGCGGGGCCGGCGATGCCGTCGATGGCTCGCCGTCGTCGCGGTCTGGCACGTCGGTCACGGAGGCGGAGGCGGTGCACCCGGCACGCCGGGGGGCGGCGGTGGCGGAGGCGCACCGGGCGCTACGGGCACGCCGGGCGCCGCGGGCGCCCCGGGCACGCCGGGCGCCCCTGGCGCCCCTGGCGCCCCTGGCGCAGGCGGGCCGACGGGCACAGTCGTGGGTGGGCCCCACGGGATCGTGACCCCGGGCGCCAACTCGATCGTCGGCTGGATCACGGTGGTCTGCGGCACGGGCGGGACGTCCGGCGGCGGGGTCGACGGCGGCGCCGGGGCTTGCGGCACTCCGGCGTAGCCGCCGATCTCCTCGGGCTTGGGGAACGTCTCGTTGTCCGTTCCGTCCAGCGCGCCGTCCATCGTCGCTTTCCAGATGTCCGACGGCAGACCCGAACCGTAGACCGGCGAGCCGTAACTGTTCTCCAGTGGTTTGGTGCCTTCGGTGGTGCCGACCCAGACCGCCGTCGACAACGACGGCGTGAAGCCGACCATCCACGCGTCACGGTTGGCGCCGGTGTCCCCCAGCTGGTTCGTACCCGTCTTCGCGGCCGACGGACGTCCGCCGGCCAGCGCGTGGCCATTGGAGTACGCGGCGATCGGCTGCATGGCCGAGATGACGTTTTCGGCGACCTTCTTGTCGATGCGCTGCTCGCCCTCGTTGTCCTGCTGGGACGCATCGAACAACACCTCGCCCGCGGCGTTGACGACCTTCTGCACGAAGTGCGGTTTGTGGTACACGCCGGACGCCGCGATGGTCGCGTACGCCGACGCCATATCGAGAACCCGGCTCTGGTACTGGCCCAACACAATGCCGTTGTTGGGCGGTCCGCCCTGACCGTCCTCGGACAGCGTGTGGTCGACGCCGGGGAAGCTCTCGGCGATACCCGCCTCGTGGGCAGCCTTCGCGACGTCGGCGGGCCCGTTCTCCAACTTGAGCATCAGCCGGTAGTAGCTGGTGTTCAGCGAGCGCTTCAGGGCTTCGGCGATGTTGCAGGTACCGCACCCGCCGCCTTCGACGTTGTTGATCGTGATGCCGTTCATCGACACCGGGGAACTGTCGACCTGCGTGCCGAGGCCCATGCCCTGCTGCAGTGCGGCGACCAACGCGAATACCTTGAACGACGAGCCCGTCGGCAGACCGGCCTGGGCGAAGTCGAATCCGTTGGCGTCGGTGCCGCCGTAGTACGCCTCGACCCCGCCCGTCTTCGGGTTGATCGACACGACCGCGGTGCGCATGTCGGGATCCTGGCCTTCGAGGTACTCGGCCGCGGCTTCTTCGGCGGCCCGCTGCGCCTGCGGGTTGATCGTCGTGGTGATCTGCAGGCCCTCGGTGTTCAGGGTCTGCTCGTCGATGTCGAACAGCTCGAGCAGTTCGCGCTGCACCTGCCGTTCGATGAGCCCGTTGGGGCCCGTCGTCTGGTTCTGCGATCGCGCCTGCTCAGGTGGCACGGTCACCGGAAATACCTGCTCCGCACGCTCTTGCGGTGACAGCGCACCGATGGTCACCATGCCGTCGAGCACCCAGTTCCAGCGCTCCACCGCACCCTCGGGGTTGACAGCGGGATCGAGGCCGGATGGCTGCTGGATGAGCGCGGCCAACAGCGCGCCCTCGGCGACCGAGAGCTGTTCGACGGGTTTGTCGAAGTACGCCCTCGACGCCGCGGCGATGCCGTACGAGCCGCGGCCGAAATAGATGATGTTCAGATATGACTGCAGCACTTGGTCTTTGGACCACTCGCCGGCCATCTTCGTCGAGATGACCACCTCTTTGGCCTTGCGGATCAGGCCGCCGACACCCGAGCGCTCGTCGCCGACCAACGCGTTCTTCACGTACTGCTGGGTGATGGTCGAACCACCCTGCAGGTCGCCACCGAACAGGTTGTTCTTCATGGCCCTGATGAAGCCGGTGAACGAGAAACCCGGGTTGGAGTAGAAGTCGCGGTCCTCGGCGGCCATCACCGCGTTGCGGACCTGCACGGGTATCTGGTCGATGTTGACGTCGACGCGGTTGCCTTCCGGCGGAACGATTTTCGCCAGCTCGCTGCCGTCACTGGCGAGGATCGTCGACACCTGATTGGTGCGGATGTCGCCCGGGTTCGGCACCTCGACGATCATGTACGCCATCGCGAAGGTGATGATCGGCAACACGATCATCGCGACCACCGCGACGAGGGCTCCGCGCCGGACCCACTTCCAGTTGATCTGGGGACGCTGACGCGGCGGCCGGCCCCCCGGACCTTCCGGAGGTCCCCCGCCGCCGGGTGGACGGCGCGGCGGTAGCGGAGGCGGCTGCTTGGGCGCCGGTGAGCCATCGAGCGCGGCCTTCACCACGTCGATGGGATCGCGCCACTGCGGCGGCGCAACGTCACGCACCGGGGGCAGGATCGCGGTGCGCCTGTCGTCGGGCGGAAGGCTGCGTGTCCGCGGCGGCGGTGGTGCCTCACCCGGCGGACGTTGGCGTGCGGCGTCCCTAGAGTGCCGTCCCGCACCCTCTGAATGCTTCGGTGCCGGGTCGCTCACGCCGTCAGCCACCCGCCCGGCATGGGCGTCGTTGGCTGACCGGTCGTGGCGCCCTTCGCTATTCACTGGCCGTGCGCGCACGACTGCGCGCCGTCTGGGTCCGCCTCGGTGTGCGCGATCCCTTCGGTGGCGGGATGGCGCCGAGGACGTACGACTTGACCAAGTGATTCCAGCTGCAGGTGCGGCATACCTCCACCACGTGTACGGAGAACTCGTCGAAACGGGTCGCCAGCAGGACCAACTCCTCGGCGGTGCGCGCCGAGCCGGACACGGCGCCCAGATGGTCGCCGAACACCCAGGACACCAGGGTGAGCTGCTCCTTGCGGCAGATCGGGCACATCACCGAACTGGGCTTCCCGTGGAACTTCGCGGCTCGCAGCAGATAGGGATTGGCGTCACAGACCTCAGAGACGCCGGTGCGTCCCGAATAGACCTCCGCCAGCAGGGACCGTCGCCGAAGGGCATAGTCCACCACCTGTCGCTGCAATCGCACGGAGACCAGAGTACGTCGGCCGCGCGGCGGCGGAGGCGCGACGGCGCCGTGGCTTACTCCCCGTAGGCGGTGACCTGGACGCCTGACATTTACGATCATCGTCGTGGCGAACCGGCAGACAGCAGGAACGCGGGCCAAAGACAGCGACCGCAACGACACCTGCCAGATCCTCGACAGTGCGCTCGCCGACGGGCAGCTGTCGATGGAGGAGCACCGCACCCGAGTCGCACTGGCGACGCAGTCGGAGACGCTCGGCGACCTGCAGTCGCTGATCTCCGACCTGCAGACCGGCAACGCACCCGTTCAGTTGCCCGACCTCAAGCGGCAATCCAGGATGCCGTCCGGCGGCGGTGGATGGGGAATCCGCCTCGCCGTGGCCGGCGTGCTGGTCGCGCTCGGCATCGGCATCGGCTGGGGCCTGTACGGGAACACCACCTCGCCGCTGAGCTTCACCTCCGACCCGGGTGCGAAGTCAGACGGCATCCCCGGCAAGGTCCTGACCCCACCGAAGCAGCTGCAGTCCCTCGGTGGTCTCAACGGCCTGCTGGAGCAGATGCGCCAGCGGTTCGGCGACACCATGGGATACGACATGGTGATCTATCCGGAATACGCCGTGCTGTACCGGCCCGACCCCAGCGATGAGCGCCGCAAGCTGAGCTACACCTATCGCGGCGGGTTCGACGATCCGACCACGTCGGCCAAGAGCGAGGATGACGTCCTGGTGGACCTGAGTGCGTTCGACGTCGAGTCCGCGGTCGGCATCATGCGCGGCGCCGCCGAGACCGTCGGCCTGAACCCCGCCGACGTGAAAAAGGACAGCACCTACCTGACCATCGACCCGGCGAAGGATCCGACGGCGCCCGGCGAGCTGACGCTGCGCGCGAACGTGTCGAGTGACTTCGGCAGCGGTTCGGTCACCTTCGCCGGCGACGGCACGGTCAAACGCATCGACGACGTCACCTGACCCCGGGGTTCGCGGCGAGGCACCGCGGCGTAACCCTCCGTTGGCGCTGAATATATCGGCGCGATACTATTGCTGGAGGTGTTGGACCGCCGTAACGAAAAGCAAAGGGGGCGATCTGATGTTGGAGCTCGCCATCCTGGGCCTTCTGCTCGAATCCCCCATGCACGGCTACGAGCTGCGTAAACGTTTGACGGGCCTACTGGGTGCTTTTCGGGCGTTCTCCTACGGCTCGCTGTATCCCGCGCTGCGGCGCATGCAGGCCGACGGACTGATCGTGGAGGACGCCGCGCCGGAGGGCATCCCGAAGATGCGCCGTGCGCGACGCGTCTACCGGCTCAGCGAAGCAGGCGTCCAACGATTCACCGAGCTGGTTGCCGACACCGGCCCCCAGAACTTTTCCGACGACGGATTCGGCGTTCACCTCGCCTTCTTCAACCGCACGCCCGCCGAAGCGCGGATGCGGATTCTGGAGGGCCGCCGTCGTCAGGTGGAGGAACGCCGCGAGGGCCTGCGCGAAGCAGTGGCGCGGGCCAGCAGCTCGATCGACCGCTACACCCGGCAGCTTCACCAGCTCGGGTTGGAGTCCAGCGAGCGCGAAGTGAAATGGCTCAACGAACTGATTGCGGCGGAACGGACCGCGCAGCAACGGGCTGAACAGCCGTAAGTACGACCGGGTTAGTAGGAGAGGGAGATAGTCGTCATGACTAAAAACAATGACGTGCGCGTCGCGATCGTCGGCGTGGGCAACTGCGCGTCGTCACTGGTACAGGGCGTGCAGTACTACAAGGACGCCGACGAGAACACCACGGTTCCCGGCCTGATGCATGTGCGGCTCGGCCCGTATCACGTGCGCGACGTGAAGTTCGTCGCCGCGTTCGACGTCGACGCCAAGAAGGTCGGCTTCGACCTCTCCGAAGCCATCTTCGCGTCGGAGAACAACACCATCAAGATCGCCGACGTACCGCCCACCAATGTGGTCGTGCAGCGCGGTCCGACGCTCGACGGCATCGGCAAGTACTACGCCGACACCATCGAGCTGTCCGACACCGAGCCGGCCGACGTCGTGAAGATCCTCAAGGACAACGCCGTCGACGTGCTGGTGTCCTACCTGCCCGTCGGCTCGGAACAGGCCGACAAGTTCTACGCGCAGTGCTGCATCGACGCCGGGGTGGCGTTCGTCAACGCGCTGCCCGTCTTCATCGCCTCCGACCCGGTGTGGGCCAAGAAGTTCGAGGACGCGGGCGTGCCGATCGTCGGTGACGACATCAAGAGCCAGGTCGGCGCGACGATCACCCACCGCGTAATGGCCAAGTTGTTCGAGGACCGCGGCGTGCAGTTGGACCGCACGATGCAGCTCAACGTCGGCGGCAACATGGACTTTCTCAACATGCTCGAGCGCGAGCGCCTCGAGTCGAAGAAGATCTCGAAGACTCAGGCGGTCACCTCGAACCTGCAGCGCGAGTTCAAGACCAAGGACGTACACATCGGCCCGTCCGATCACGTCGGCTGGCTCGACGACCGCAAGTGGGCCTACGTGCGGCTGGAGGGTCGCGCGTTCGGTGACGTGCCGCTGAACCTGGAGTACAAGCTCGAGGTGTGGGACTCGCCGAACTCGGCTGGGGTCATCATCGACGCGGTGCGCGCCGCCAAGATCGCCAAGGACCGCGGCATCGGCGGGCCCGTCGTCGCGGCGTCGGCGTATCTCATGAAGAGCCCGCCGCAGCAGCTGCCCGACGACATTGCTCGCACCCAGCTCGAGGAGTTCATCGAGGGCTGATTCATACCGGCGATTTGTGTGCGTTTTGGAGCGGTGAGCGCTCCTGAACGTGCACAAATCGCCGTCAGTTAGGGTCAGCTAATGACCGACATCAGCGCTGATGACGAGCTCGCCTCCCTTTCCGAGTTCACCTTCCTGCGGGAGAACGCCAAGCAGGCCGGAGCGACGGGTCCGCTACCGACTGTCGACCGCATCAATTCCGCGGCCATCAGCGCGCTGAAGTTCGGCGCCGCCGCGCCACGGGTCGTGTTCCTGCATGGCGGCGGACAGAACGCGCACACCTGGGACACCGTGATCATCGGCCTCGGCGAGCCGGCCCTGTCGATCGATCTGCCGGGGCACGGGCGCTCGGCATGGCGCGAGGACGGCGACTACGGGCCCAAGCTGAATGCCACCGCCGTCGAACCCGTCGTGCGCGCGTTCGCGCCGGGCGCCGACCTGGTCGTCGGAATGTCGCTGGGTGGGCTCACCGCACTGCGACTGGCGGTCACCGCACCCGACCTCGTGCGCAAGCTGGTCCTCGTCGACGTGACGCCGTCGGCGCCCGAGCGGCACACCGAGATGACTGACGAACAGAAGGGCACCGTCGCGCTGGTTCAGGGCGAGAAGTCGTTCCCGAGCTTCGACGCGATGCTCGAAGTCACCGTCGCCGCCGCACCCCATCGGGACCGGGAGTCGTTGCGGCGCGGGGTTTTCCACAACGCCAAACGGCTCGACGACGGCACCTGGACATGGCGCTACGACTCGATCCGCAAGGGTGAGGGCTTCGACGGGTTGTGGGACGACGTCCCCAAACTCACGACACCGACGACGTTGGTGCGGGGCGCGAACTCGTTCTTCGTCAATGACGACGACGCCGCCGAATTCGCCCGAATCGCACCGGGATTCCAGACCGTACACATCGTCGAGGACTCCGGACACTCGGTGCAGAGCGATCAGCCGGTGCGGCTCGTCGAGATCTTGCGCGGGTTGCTCGACTAGCTTTTCGCCGCGCTCGATCGTTTGATTTCCGTTCATCTGTTGCTTGCCGACTACTACACCTGTTGTCGTAGGTTTTCGCGCGTCTGGCCGCAGCCCTGGCCGGGCAGCCCAACAGAAGGAACCGCAGCCATGACGCTCGTGCCTCTCAATCTGCTCGTCACCCACAACGGCAAGTCCAAGCGTCAGCACATCACCTGCGTCTACAAGTGCGGCGACGCATGCTCCAAGCCCGTCCCCAACACCAGCGACAACGAGTATTTCGGCGACATCGTCAAAGCGGTGTCGCGCCGCTCGATGCTGCGGGCCGGCGGCATCGCGGTGCTGGCCGTGGGTGCCGGTTCCGCATTGGCCGCCTGCGGAACCGCCGAACAGCCGGCCGCCACACCGACCTCGTCGTCCGCGGCTCCCGCCGAGCCGCCCCCGGGCATGAAGTTCAGCTCGGTCGCGCCCAACAGCGAGGACGTCGTCGTCATCCCCGACGGCTACCAGCAGGCGGTCGTGATCAGCTGGGGCGACCCCGTGCTGCCCGGTGCCCCGAAGTTCGACGTCGCCCGGCAGACCGGTGCCGCCCAGCGGGCACAATTCGGCTTCAACAACGACTTCGCCGGTCTGCTGCCGATCCCGGGTCAGCAGAACCGCTTCCTGCTGGTGACCAACTTCGAGTACGTCGACCCGATCTTCATGTTCCCCGGCTACGACAAGGACAAGCCGACCCGCGAGCAGTTCGACGTCGAAATCGCCGCCGTCGGCATGGGTGTCGTCGAGGTCGAACGCACGCCGCAGGGCCTCAAACCCGTGATGGGCCGCTACAACCGGCGCATCACCGCCGACACCCCGATGACGCTCACCGGTCCCGCCGCGGGCACCGACTTCGTCAAGACCGCCGCCGACCCGGCCGGGCGCACCGTCGCAGGCACCTTCGCCAACTGCGCGGGCGGCGTAACCCCCTGGGGCACAGTGCTTTCCGGCGAAGAGAACTTTCAGGACTATTTCGGTGCCGCCGAGGGATCGCCCGCGCCTGCCCCGGTGGACGCCGACCGCCTCGACCGCTACGGCATCTCCGCCGAACCGTCGGAACTGCTCTGGGAGACGTTCGACCAACGCTTCGACCTGGTGACCACGCCCAACGAGCCCAACCGCTTCGGCTACATCGTCGAGCTCAACCCGTGGGATCCGGCCTCGGCGCCGGTGAAGCACTCGGCGATGGGCCGGCTCAAGCACGAGGGCGCCAACATCTACGTCACCGACGACGGCACCGTGGTCGCGTACACCGGCGACGACGAACGCTTCGACTACATGTACAAATTCGTCTCGAGCAAGAAGATGCGCCCCGGCACCGATCCGGCCGCCATCGCCTACAACATGACGCTGCTCGATGAGGGCACGCTCTACGTCGCGAAGCTCTCCAGCGACATCCCGGCCAACGAGATCGACGGCTCGGGCAAGCTGCCGTCGAAGGGCTCGTTCAGCGGCACGGGCACCTGGCTGCCGTTGCTGCGCTCGGGCCCCGACGGGCAGGCCGAGTCGCTGGTCGACGGCATCTCACCGCAGGAGGCCGCGATCTTCACCCGGATGGCCGCCGACAAGGCAGGCGCCACCAAAATGGACCGGCCCGAGGACTTCGAGGCCAACCCGAAGACCGGCAAGGTCTACGTCGCGCTGACCAACAACAACGAGCGCGGCGCCGCCGGGGAGGCCCCACCGGATGCGGCCAACCCGCGCAACGACAACAAGAGCGGTCAGGTCCTCGAGATCACCGACAACCACGCGGGTACCGACTTCACCTGGGATCTGCTGCTGGTGTGCGGCGACCCCGCCGCGGCCGACACCTACTTCGGCGGGTTCGACAAGACGAAGGTCAGCCCTATTTCCTGCCCGGACAACCTGGCGTTCGACAGCCACGGCAACCTGTGGATATCGACCGACGGCAACGCACTCGACTCCAACGACGGGCTGTTCGCCGTCGCGTTGGAAGGTCCCGGCCGCGGCGAGACCAAGCAGTTCCTCACAGTGCCACTCGGTGCGGAGGCATGCGGCCCGATCGTCACCGACGATCTCGTGACGGTGTGCGTGCAGCATCCCGGCGAGTACGACGACAACAGCATCGACAACCCGGTGTCACGCTGGCCCGAAGGCGGCAACGGGACGGCACGGCCGTCGGTGGTCGCGGTGTGGAGGACCGACGGGAATATTGGAACGTGATCGCGGTTACAGATAAATCGTGAGCAATCCAATTCGTGTCGGCGTTCAGCTGCAACCCCAACACGCCCCGCAATACAGCCACCTCCGCGACGCGGTGCGGCGCTGTGAAGACATCGGTGTCGACGTCGCGTTCAACTGGGATCACTTCTTCCCGCTGTACGGCGACCCCGATGGTGCGCACTACGAATGCTGGACGATGCTCGGCGCGTGGGCCGAGCAGACGACCCGGCTGGAAATCGGCGCGCTGGTTACCTGCAACTCGTACCGCAATCCCGAGTTGCTCGCCGATATGGCGCGCACCGTCGACAACATCAGCGACGGCCGGCTGATCCTGGGTATCGGTTCAGGCTGGAAGCAGAAGGACTACGACGAATACGGCTACGAGTTCGGTACTGCGGGTAGCCGCCTCGACGACCTGGCGGGCGCGCTGCCGCGGATCACGTCGCGGCTCGCCAAGCTCAATCCGGCACCGACGCGGGACATTCCGATCCTCATCGGTGGTGGTGGTGAGAAGAAGACATTGCGCCTGGTCGCCCAGTACGGCGACATCTGGCACAGCTTCGCCGACAGTGCCGAGTACCCGCGCAAGGCCGAAGTGCTCGACGGCCATTGCGCCGAGGTCGGGCGCGATCCCGCTGAAATCGAGAGGTCAGCGGGTGTCGCCGGCGACGACGAGGACGCGCTGCTCAAGGAGGCCGACGCATTGGCGGGGCTCGGAGTGACCCTGCTGACCGTCGGCGTCAACGGCCCCGACTACGATCTGACGCGAGCAGAGGCTTTGTGTCGCTGGCGCGCGGGTCGCACCGGCTAATTACTGAAGCTGCGTAACTGCTCCGGGTCGGGTATATGCCGTGAGAGGCTTGTACCGCCATGCCCAAGAAGTATGGATTCAAAGAGAAGGACCTCGTGGTGGCGCACGTGGTCAACCTGATTCTGACCGGCAAACTCCGGTCCGGAGATCGAGTGGACCGCAACGAGATTGCGCACGAACTCGGGGTTTCGCGGGTGCCCATTCAGGAAGCCGTCGTACAACTCGAGCACGACGGCATCCTGTCGACGCAATATCACCGGGGCGCTTACGTGGAGACGTTCGACGAATCCGTCGTCCGCGAGCACCACGAGATCTACGGAATGCTCAGCGGTGTCGCGTCGGCGCGCGCAGCCGACGTCCGGAACCCGGCGCACCTCCACCAGCTCAGTACCTTTCTGGATACGATGCGCGCCAACATCGACTCGCGCGCCTTCCAGGACGCGGCGTTTCAATTCCGCGTCCTGATCAACGAGGAGTACTCGGGCCCACGGCTACTCGCCGTCATCCGCGGGTCGCAGTCGTTCATGCCGCGGGCATTCTGGCCGGTTTACCAAGACAATCACCGAGATCTGCTGCGGTTTCTCGAGGCGGACTACGACGCCATACGCGCCGGCGACGGCCCGGCCGCGCGTGCCGCCAACAACGGGCGGGCCGCGCTCATGGCGCAGATCATGCTCACCGAACTGGTGCGGCGCGGGGTTCTGCCACCCCAGGGCGCGGCGCAGGTTGGGTTCTGAACGAGCCGAAGGCGGTCCGTCCGCGCCAGAGGTCGATACCTTGCAGGGATGAGCTTCTGTAGGACACTCGCCGTGGCGCTCATCGCACTGCTGGTCGGCAGCATCGGGATGGCTGGGCCCGCGGCGGCCCAGGTCGACCAGTGCGCACCGCCCGGCATCAAGAGCGCCAGCGCGCTACCGACCAACCTCGCGACCGCCGCCACCGGACCCGAGGAGGACCGGTACACCACCGCGACCGTGCAGCCGCTGGAATCCATCGACGTCACGGCGCTCGGACTGAGCGAGCCGGGCACGCTCACCGTCGGCACGCTGTCGGACGCACCGCCGAGCATCTGCATCGACTCGGCGGGCCAGTTCACTGGATTCGACAACGAGCTACTGCGGGCTATCGCCGAAAAGCTGGGCCTGAGAATCAATTTCGTCGGCACCGAGTTCTCCGGTCTGCTGGCACAGGTGGCGTCGCGCCGCTTCGATGTCGGGTCGTCGTCGATCACCACCACCGACGCGCGTCGCCGCACAGTCGGTTTCACCAACGGCTACGACTTCGGCTACTTCTCGCTCGTCGTGCCAACAGGGTCGCCGATCACCGGATTCGAGAAGCTCGCCGCGGGACAGCGCATCGGCGTTGTGCAGGGCACCGTCCAGGAGGCGTACGTCATCGACACGCTCGGCCTGGATCCCGTCAAGTTCCCGGACTACAACACCGTCTACGCCAGCCTTAAAACCCGGCAGATCGACGCCTGGGTGGCGCCGTCACAGCAGGCGTCTGGCACAGTGCAACCGGGCGATCCCGCCGAGATCATCGAAAACACCTTCAGCTTGGACAATTTCGTCGCTTGGGCGGTCGCGAACGACAACCCGCCGCTCATCAACGCGCTGAATTCCGGGCTCGACGCGATCATCGCCGACGGCACGTGGTCGCGGCTCTACACCGATTGGGTGCCGCGCGCGCTGCCGCCCGGATGGAAACCGGGCTCGAAGGCTGCGCCCGCACCGCAGCTTCCCGACTTCGACGCGATCGCGGCCGAGAACCAGGAGGCGCCTTCGGCGGCGGCCGCGCCCAAGTCGACCCTGTCCCAATTGGCAGCGGCGTTCGGCAACTGGGAGTTGTACAAACAGGCCGTCCCCGACCTGTTCAAGACCGGCCTGCCGAACACCTTGATTCTGACAGTCAGCGCGGCCGTGATCGGTTTGACGCTCGGCATGGCACTGGCGGTGGCGGGCATCTCCCGGCATCGCTGGCTCCGTTGGCCGGCGCGGGTGTACACCGACATCTTCCGCGGACTGCCCGAAGTGGTGATCATTCTGCTGATCGGACTCGGGCTCGGCCCGGTGGTCGGCGGGCTCACGGGAAACAATCCGTATCCGCTCGGCATCGCCGCACTTGGTCTGATGGCCGCCGCGTACGTTGGGGAGATCTTCCGGTCAGGCATCCAGAGCGTCGAGTCCGGGCAGATGGAAGCATCGCGCGCGCTGGGCTTCTCGTACTCGTCGTCGATGCGGCTGGTGGTGATCCCGCAGGGCATCCGCAGGGTGCTGCCCGCCTTGATGAACCAATTCATCTCGCTGCTGAAGGCGTCTTCGCTGGTGTACTTCCTCGGGCTGATCGCCACCCAGCGCGAGCTGTTCCAGGTCGGCCGCGACCTCAACGCGCAGACCGGCAACCTGTCACCATTGGTCGCCGCCGGAATCTTCTACCTGCTGCTCACGGTCCCGCTGACACACTTGGTCAACTACATCGACGGCCGGTTGCGCCGCGGCAACAAACCCGCCGCGGAAGACCCGCTCGAGCTGTCGCGGACGCAGGAGATGATCTGATGACCAGTCCTGCTGAGCCGGTCTCGTTGAGCGCCAACGACATTCACCTTTCATTCGGTCCGAACGCGGTGCTGCGCGGTGTGGACATCGACGTACCCGCGGGCACCACCACGGCGGTCATCGGGCCGTCGGGGTCGGGAAAGTCGACGTTGTTGCGGACGCTGAACCGGTTGTACGAGCCTGATCGCGGCGACATCCTGCTGGACGGCCGCTCGGTGCTGGCCGACAATCCAGACCAGTTGCGGCAGCGCATCGGAATGGTCTTCCAACAGTTCAACCTCTTCCCGCACCGCAGCGTGCTGGACAACGTGACGCTCGCGCCGCGCAAGCTCAAGCGGCTCGACGCCGAGCAGGCGCGCGAACTCGGGTTGGCCCAACTGGACCGCGTCGGACTGAGGCTCAAGGCCGCGGTCCGCCCGTCGACCCTGTCCGGCGGGCAACAACAACGGGTGGCGATCGCGCGGGCGCTGGCGATGGCGCCGGAGGTGATGTTCTTCGACGAGGCCACCTCCGCGTTGGACCCCGAATTGGTGAAAGGCGTGCTGGCGCTCATCGCCGAGCTCGGCGCCGACGGCATGACGATGATCGTCGTCACCCACGAAATGGGCTTCGCCCAGTCCGCGTCGGACTCCGTGGTGTTCATGGACCATGGGAAGGTCGTCGAGTCCGGTTCACCCGACCAGGTGTTCGGGGCGGCCGAGACGGACCGGCTTCGGCGCTTCCTTTCGCAAGTTCTCTGAGCTTTACGTGCTCGTCACACAACTTGGCAGGCTCAGACAGGTTAGACTGCCGAAATTATGGTGGAGACCGAACCGCAGGTCGCTGAGCTGGCCGGAGAGCTGCAGCGCGTCCTCTCCCGGTTGTTCTCCGTGCTCCGCCGCAGCGATCCCAGTCGGGACGCCGCCACCAATGATCTGACTCTTGCCCAGTTGTCGATTCTGCTGACCCTGCTGGAGCAGGGGCCGATCAGGATGACCGAACTCGCCGCGCACGAACGGGTGCGCACCCCGACGACGACGGTCGCGATCCGCCGGCTGGAAAAACTCGGGCTGGTGAAGCGCTCGCGGGATCCCTCCGACCTACGGGCGGTACTGGTCGACATCACCCCCGAGGGCCTGGCCCAGCATCAGGAAGCGTTGGCCAATCGGCGGGCCTTTCTGGCCAAGCTGCTCGAAAAGCTCGGACCCGAAGACCTCGAAACGCTGAGCAAGGCGCTGGTCCCGCTCGAGCGCATCGCCGAATAACCTCTCAGCCCAACCAATCCAGCACCGCCGCGGCGGTCCATGACTGCTGCATGCTGCCCAACGGTTCGCCGGTGAAAGGTTCGTAGTACTCGGCGAAGGTGCCGTCGCTGACCTGTCGCAGCCCTTCGCGCCGAAGGATCAACGACCGTTCGGCCCAGCCACGGCGCGCGAAGCACCACGAGAACAGCCACGTCGTCACCGGCCAGACCGGCCCACGCCAGTACTCGCGCGAGCGGAAGTCCCGCGACACCGGCGACGTCGTCGGAATCAGCGCGAACTTCAGGTCCGGATGCCCGCAGAAGCGCGGCCCCTCCAACAACCGCAGCAAGGCACGCTCTTTCTCGTGCGGCAGCCCGCCACACAGCAGCGGCGCGAACTGCGCGACGGTTTCGGTGGCCACCCACTTCTCGGCCCGCACGTCGTAATCCCTTGCCGCGCCGTTACGTTCGTCGGCGGTTTCGACGACGCCCCTGCGGAACCGCTCGGCCCAGGCGTACAGGTCCCGCACGTCGGAGCGGGGCCGCTTGTAGTCCTCGCCGATCTCGGCCAGCACATCGCACGCCACGGCGAGGATCGCCGATACGAACACGTCCTCGACGGCGAAGCTCATCACCTTGGGGAGCAACTCGTCGTCGTAACGAGCCGACTTCATCTCCTCGAGCAACCACAGATAGCGGTCGTACTCGATGTCCGACGGCCGCTGGCTGGCGTCGGTGACGATCGCGTTGTCCGCGCGCTGGTATTCGGGCAGCCGGCCGGGAACGACGTTGGCGTACGCGCTGTCCCACCGCGGCGAATTGTCCATGCCGGACTCCCAGCCGTGGTACATCGTGACCCGGCCGCGCGATCTGGGGTCGCGGGCCTCAGCGAGCCAGCGGTGCCACCGGACCAGGTCGTCCCACCGGCGGTCGAGGAACGCCTCGGCGACGGCGCGGGTCGACCGGCCACGACTGCGGGCGTGATCGAGGATGCGCTGCACCGCGATCGCGTGCACCGGCGGCTGGGTGATGCCCGAGGTGTGGCGGTTGCGCGGGGCGTTGACGGCAAGCGCTGACGTGGCCCACCGCGCCGGTCCCGGGAAGTATCCGTCCACGCCGTTGGCGAAGACGATGTGCGGGATCATGCCGTTGGCCCACTGCGCCGACAGCAGGGTGTCGAGCTCGACCACGGCGCGCTCGACGCTCAGCGGAGCCAGCCCGATCGCCACGAAAGCAGCGTCCCAGCTCCACATATGCGGATACAGCAGCGGCGCCGCCGTGGTCATGGTGCCCAGGTCGTTGCCACGCAAAAGGTACGCGGCGCGGGCCGCCAGTTGCGTCGGCGCGAAGCCGGAATCGTGGGCCATCGTGTCAATGATGCGACGGCCGGGCACGAGTTGCAGGTCGGTAGGGTGACTTCGTGTCGAATGTCGCCGCCGACGCGGCCCGAATGCCGACGGCGATGATCACCGGGGCCTCGCGCGGGCTCGGTGCGGCCATCGCCGGTGCGCTCGCACCCACCCATACGTTGTTCCTCGCGGGGCGGCCGTCGGCGGAACTCGACGCCGTCGCCGCCGAGTACGGGGCCACCACGTGGCCGGTCGATTTCGGCGATCTCGACGCCATCGAGGTCGCCGTCGAACCGATCGTCGAGCTGGACGTCCTGATCCACAACGCGGGCGTCGCGTACCCGGCCACCGTTCCCGAGTCGACAGTCGACGAGTGGCGCTCCACCATGATCGTGAATGTCGTTGGCCCGGTGGCACTTACGCTGCCGCTGCTGCCTGCACTGCGCGCCGCCAGAGGCCACGTCGTCTTCGTGAACTCCGGTGCGGGCATCAACGCCTCTCCCGGCCTGGCGTCCTACTCCGCGAGCAAGTTCGCCCTACGCGGGTTCGCCGACTCCCTACGCAACGACGAGCCGTCGCTGCGGGTGACCTCGGTGCACCCGGGCCGGATCGCGACCGAGATGCAGGAAGGTCTGGTCGCCTACGAGGGTCGCGACTACGACCCGTCGCACTACCTGAGCCCCGAGACTGTCGCCAAAGTCATCGCCGACGCGGTCAACGCGCCGCCCGACGCGCACGTCCACGAGGTGATCGTCCGCCCTCGGTCGTGATTTCGGTGCTCTGACGATCGCCCGGCGACTGTTCGCGCACCGAAATCGCCCTTCGGATGATCGCGATGACTCGCTGGGGATACTCGGTCAGGTCCAGCCACGTGAACCGCAGCACCTGCCAGCCAAGCACCGAGATGTCGTTCTGTCGTTTTCGATCGACCTGAAACGCATCCGAGTCCGAGTGGAACGCCCAACCGTCCGTCTCGATCGCGAGTCGTTCCGCCGGAAATCCGACATCGACCTTGTACCCAGCCACGGGAAGGTTGGTGCGCCAACCGGTAATACCTGCTTCCTTGAGAAGTTTGACCAGCAGACGTTCGGCAGCCGACCGTGCACCGTCGCCAGCAGCTTGGAGCAGAATCCGGGCAGCCGGCGACCCGTACCTTCCCTTATTGCGCAATTGCGCGCGCCAGAGTTCGCGGAGTTCGATGTCCTTTTGGAGGGCTCTGTCCATCAGCGGCATGCCAGCGCGTCGATTAATCGATGCTTCGAGAACCGTTAGCGGTCTTGCAGTTACGCGTAATCCTCGAATACTCGTGACGTCCGACGGTTCAAGATCACGTCGCCTCAACCGAGTCTTTTCATGACAACGGCCATGACCCGTGCGCGGCATCGTCACCTCGACGATGTCGGGCGCAAACCGCGTCAGCCCGTGCCACCATGCGGCCGTCAACCCGCTGGCGATTGCTCGTTCGCCATAGCCCCATACCGCCGCTCGAACTCGGGCGGCACTGGTGAACGGTCGATCGTCGACGAAGTAGACGCCGCGCGAACACCGCATCCAGTCGCCTGACTGCACTCGACGCTGCACCGCCTGCACACTCAGGCCCGATTTGGTCGCCTGTTCGAGCGTGATGACGCCGTCTTGTTCTCGAAGTAAATCCTTCAGCATCCCCAATGGACGTTGGCCGACGCCTCATCGGTTCCACTCTTCGCGATTTCGGTGCGCTAGCGATCGCCCAGCGACCGTACGCGCACCGAAATCGCCGGCTGGCTAGGCGACGATGTTGACCAGTCGGCCCGCCACCACGATCACCTTCTTCGGCGTGGCGCCGGCGAGGAACTCCTGCACCTTCGCGTCGGCGAGCGCAGCGGCCTCCAACGCGTCCGCATCGGCGTCGGCGGGCACGGTGATGCGTCCGCGGACCTTGCCGTTGACCTGTACCGGCAGTTCGACGCTGTCCTCGACGAGGTACTGCGGGTCGGCCACCGGGAACGGCCCGTGCGCCAGTGAGGTGTCGCGGCCCAGCCGCCGCCACAGTTCTTCGGCGAGATGCGGCGCCAACGGCGCGACCATCAGCACCAGCGGCTCCAACGCCGCCCGCGCCGTCACCCCCTGCTTGGTCAAGTGGTTGGTGTACTCGATCAGCTTGGCCGCGGCGGTGTTGTTGCGCAGGTTCGAGTAGTCATCGGACACCCCGGCGATCGTGCGGTGCAACACCCGCAGGGTGTCATCGTCCAACGCCTCGTGGGCAGCCGACCGCCCGGCGCCGGACTGCTCGTCGACCACCAACCGCCACACCCGCTGCAGGAACCGGTACGCGCCGACGACATCCTTTGTCGCCCATGGCCGCGACGCCTCCAACGGGCCCATCGACATCTCGTAGACCCGCAGTGTGTCCGCGCCGTATTCGTCGCAGATCTCGTCGGGCGACACCGAGTTCTTCAGGCTCTTCCCGATCTTGCCGAACTCCTGGAAGACCTCGATCTCACCATCAGGTGCGCGCCAGTAGAACTTTCCGTCGCGTTCGACGACCTCGGCGGCAGGCACATACGAACCGCGCGCGTCCGTATAGGCGAACGCCTGGATATAGCCCTGGTTGACCAGTCGGCGGTAGGGCTCCCGCGACGACACGTGGCCGAGATCGTAGAGCACCTTGTGCCAGAAGCGGCAGTAGAGCAGATGCAGTACCGCGTGCTCGACGCCGCCCACGTACAGGTCGACGCCACCAGGATCGTCCGGCCCGTGCTCGGCCGGCCGAGGTCCCATCCAGTACGCCTCGTTCTCCTTGGCGCACAGCTCTTCTTTGTTGTACGGGTCGGTGTAGCGCAACTCGTACCAGGAACTGGCGGCCCACTGCGGCATGACGTTGGTGTCGCGGGTGTAGGGCTTGAGGCCGTCGCCGAGATCCAATTCGACGTGTACCCATTCGGTCGCCTTGCCCAGCGGCGGCGACGGCTCGCTGTCGGCGTCGTCGGGATCGAACTGCACCGGGGCGTAATCCGGAATGTCGGGCAGCTCCACGGGCAGCGCGGATTCGGGCAACGGATGGGCCCGGCCGTCGGCGTCGTAGACGATCGGGAACGGCTCGCCCCAGTACCGTTGCCGCGCGAACAACCAGTCGCGCAGCTTGTACTCGACGCGGGCCTGCCCGCGCCCGTCGGCGACCAGCCGATTGGTGATGGCCTCCTTCGCCGATGCGACGGACAGGCCATTCAGATGGTCCGAGTTGACCAGCTCACCATCGCCGGAGTAGGCCTGAAGCGAAATGTCTCCGCCGGCAATCACTTCGGTGATCGGCAGGCCGAACGTCGTGGCGAACTCCCAGTCGCGCTGATCGTGACCGGGCACCGCCATGATGGCCCCGGTGCCGTATCCCACCAGCACGTAATCGGCGATGAACACCGGAATTTGTTGGCCGTTGGCCGGATTCGTCGCATACGCACCGAGGAACACGCCGGTCTTGGTCCTGTTCTCCTGACGCTCCAGATCCGACTTGGCCGCGACGGTCGCGCGGTAGGCCGCGACCGCCTCCGCGGGGGTCGCCGCACCGAACGTCCAGCGTGGGTCGGCGTCGTCGGGCCACTGGCCGGCCACGAGCCTGTCGACGAGTTCGTGTTCAGGTGCCAGCACCAGGTACGTCGCGCCGAACAACGTGTCGGGCCTGGTGGTGAACACCTCGATGTCACCGGCGTCGGTCGCGAACTGGACCGCCGCGCCGGTGGACCGGCCGATCCAGTTGCGCTGCATGGTCTTGACCTTGTCCGGCCAGTCCAGCAGTTCGAGATCGTCGAGCAGCCGGTCGGAGTAGGCGGTGATGCGCATCATCCACTGCCGCAGGCGTTTCCGGAACACCGGGAAGTTGCCGCGGTCACTGCGCCCGTCGGAGGTGACCTCCTCGTTGGCCAGCACCGTCCCCAGACCCGGGCACCAGTTGACCAGCGAGTCCGCCCGGTACACCAGTCGGTACGAGTCGACAACATCAGCACGCTCGCCGGCGCTCAACTCCGACCAAAACCGGCCATCATCCAACGTCCGGCTACCCGAGTCGAATTCGGCGATCAGCTCAGCGATCGGCCGCGCTTTGTCCACCGACGGGTCGAACCAGGCGTTGTAGATCTGCAGGAAGATCCACTGCGTCCACTTGTAGAAGTCGACGTCGGTGGTCGAGAAGCTGCGCCGTGCATCGTGCCCCAGCCCCAGCCTGCCCAGCTGGCGACGGAAGTTGACGATGTTGGCCTCGGTTCGGGTGCGCGGATGCGTTCCGGTCTGGATCGCGTACTGCTCGGCGGGCAGGCCGAACGCGTCGAAACCCAACGCGTGCAACACATTACGTCCGGTCATCCGGTAGTAGCGCGCGTAGACGTCGGTGGCGATGTAGCCGAGCGGATGTCCGACGTGCAGGCCCTCCCCCGACGGGTACGGAAACATGTCCTGCACGAACATCTTGTCGGCCGGCACCGGGCCGCGGTCGGGCTCGGCCAGCGAGCCGACCGGGTTGGGCACGTTGAACGTCCCGGAGTCCGCCCAGCGCTGCTGCCAGGCACGCTCGATCTGCCCGGCCAGCTCCGCGGTATAGCGGTGCTGCGGGGCATCGGTGCCGGCGTCGGGCGATTCAGTCACGTGAACAGGGTATAAGCCCGCCGATCGTGCTCTCGCCGGCCACAGGTTGGTCTCGGTTGAGTCACCGGTCGGTCAGAGCTTGATCCCAGGTCGGTTCCGGCCCTGGTGACCTTCGCTTCGCCGTGGATACAGTCGGCGCCTGACCACATGGCTGACGAGCCCGATAGTGAAAGGACCGACGGCGATGAACGACAACGCCCGACGCTGGAGGACTCCAGCTATCAGTGTGGCTGCGGCTACCGTCGGCGTCCTCTTCTTCGCCGGCGTCCCCGCCTCGGCCCAGCCACTGCAGCCGGTCGCGCCGCAGCCCAGTCCCGCCGTGGTGGCGCAGACCGCGGCGACACCCAACGCCGCCCTCACCCCCGCCGCTCCCAACGCCGCGCTGGCCGTCCCGTCGACACCGAGTGCCGCGGTCGCGCCTGCGATGGCCAACCCCGCCCTGACCCCGGCGACGCCGGCCGCCGCCGCGGCCGCGCCCGGTGGAGTCACGCCGCCGCAGGTCGCCGCCCCGGCGGCGGTGCCGATCATCCCCGCCAACGCGGGCACGCTGTCGGACTTCTTCCAGTCCAAGGGCGTGGCGATGGAGCCTCAGGTCAGCCAGAACTTCAAGGCCCTCAACATCGTGCTGCCGATGCCGAGGGGCTGGGCACACGTGCCCGACCCGAATGTGCCCGACGCGTTCGCCGTGATCGCCGATCGCGTGGGCGGCAACGGCCTGTACTCCTCGAACGCCCAGGTCGTGGTGTACAAGCTGGTCGGCGACTTCGACCCGCGCGAGGCGATCAGCCACGGCTTCGTCGACAGCCAGCAGCTTCCCGCCTGGCGGGCCACCAACGGGTCGATCGCCGAGGTCGCCGGGCTGCCGACATCGACCATCGAAGGCACCTATCGCGAGAACTCCATGACGCTGGACACGTCGCGCCGGCACATCATCGCCACCGCGGGTCCGGACAAGTACCTGGTGTCGCTGGCGGTGACCACCAGCGTCGACCAGGTCGTCGCCGCGGCCGACGCCACCGACGCGATCGTGCGGGGCTTCAAGGTCAGCGTCCCCGGCGCCACCCCACCCCCGGGCGCACCCGCTCCC
>NZ_MVIM01000008.1 GCF_002086795.1 Mycolicibacterium tusciae
TCCAGGACCGCACCCCACAGCAGGCATACCTGAACCCAATTACCCAAGAAAACCTGCCAACTTCTTGACTCAAGACAGTGCGGAGGCGGTGCAGGCAGCGGTGGCGGCGATGCGCGCCGCGCACGACGAATTAGCCGGGCTGCCCATCGATTTGCTCACCAAGTCCGAGTTGCTCAATGCGCTCGATGAGCTGGAGACGCTGTCGTGTCAGTTGCCTGCCCAGAGTCATCGCCTGCTGGCACGTCTGCAGACCGAGACGACGGCCAAGGAAATGGGCACCAAGTCCTGGCGTCAGGTGTTGGCACTCAGGTGGCGAATCTCGACATCTGAGGCCGGTCGTCGCTTGGATGAGGCGGCGGCATTGGGGCCGCGCCGCTCGCTGATCGGGGAACCGCTCGATCCGGTGTTGCCGTGCTCTGCGCTGGCGCAGGCCGGCGGCATGATCAACGGTGAGCACGTCAAGGTGTTGCGCGACACGATGGACCGTATCCCGCCCGCGGTCGACACTCTGACTCGCGCGCAGATCGAACTTGATCTCGTCCGACACGCTATCGGGTTGGGCCCCAAGGAACTCAAGGACAAGGCCGAGCGGACGCTGTTTTTGCTGGATCAGGACGGCCCCGAACCCGACGACGCCGAACGTGAGCGCCGCCGCGGCGTGTCGAAGGGGCCGCAGGGCTCGGACAAGATGATCCCGTTCAAAGGGAATCTCACCCCGGAAGCGTGGGCGATCTATGAGGCGATCTTCGCCAAGTGGGCCGCACCGGGAATGTGCAACCCTGCCGACGAGAACCCCTGTGTCTCGGGAACTCCGACGCAGGCCCAGATCGACAATGATCACCGCAGTCTGGCGCAGCGCCAGCACGACGCAATGCTGGCGGTCGGTCGCAGTGTTTTGGAAAGCGGTGAGCTCGGTCAGCACAAGGGGTTACCGACCTCGATCATCGTCCGCACCACACTGCAGGACTTGGAGAGTCGCGCCGGGGTGGGCGTCAGCGGTGGCGGCTCGCTGATACCGATCAGCGATGTGATCCGAATGGCCGCCCACGCCAACCACTACTTGGCGGTTTTCGACAAGGCCACGGGTTCTGCTCTTGATCTGTTCCGCGCCCGCCGTGTCGCCTCACCGGCGCAGCGGATCATGCTCATCGCCCGCGATGGCGGCTGCACCAAACCCGGTTGCACCGTGCCGGCCTACGGCAGTCAGGTTCATCACGCGGCCCGCGATTGGGCTGATGACGGGTTGACCAATGTCGATGAGCTGGGGTTGGCGTGCGGTCCGGATAACCGGATGGTCGGCCCGGGCGGCTGGACCACTCAGATGAACGAGGACCACGAGGTGGAATGGATTCCCCCATCACACTTGGATACCGGCCAGGCCCGGGTCAACGACTACCACCGCCCCGAACGCCTGCGTCCACCCCACGACGAACCCATCACGCCCACCGACGAAGAACAACCAACCGATATCCCACCGTTCGACGACGAATGGCTCATCGGACCACCCGATTACCAACCAATCCTCAACCCACACGAACCCGGCGGACCAGAACCCAACGCCGCCTGACGTCGGTCAGCCGACGACGGCCGGGTTCCCCGGGTCGAGGCCGGTCGGCAGGTTCGGGCTCAGACCGCTTCCGCTTCCGTGGGTGGCTTCCTGGTGAGCCATCGGCCGGCAGTTGTTGTCCATCGGCGTCTGATCGCCGGAGCAATAGGGCAGCAGATCCTCAGGGTCGGCTCCCGCCTGCGGCGCCGAGAAGACGATGGCTGCGCCCGCGAGCAGGCACGCCGCGAAGATTCTCGTCATAGTCGCACGCTACCCGGGGTAATACCGTGGTGTGGTGGATCAGTTCGGTCGGGTGAAACTGACCAACCCGGACAAAGTGCTGTATCCCGCCACGGGCACTACTAAAGCCGAGGTCTTCGACTACTACGTCAACGTGGCCGAGGCGATGCTCCCGCATATCGCCGGCCGCGCCGTCACCCGTAAGCGCTGGCCCAACGGCGTCGACGAGCCGGCATTCTTCGAAAAGCAGCTCGCCTCCTCGGCGCCGGACTGGCTCGAACGGGGATCGATCACCCACAAGTCGGGCACCACGACGTACCCGATCATCAACAGCGCCGAGGGGCTGGCGTGGATCGCGCAGCAGGCGTCGCTGGAAGTGCACGTGCCGCAATGGCGATTCGTCAGCACCTGGACTCGAGAGGAGGGAGCCGAGCAGACGCCGGGTCTGGCCACCCGGGTGGTTTTCGACCTGGATCCGGGCGAAGGTGTCACGTTCCGGCAGCTGTGCGAGGTGGCGCACGAGGTGCGTGAGCTCATCACCGGCATCGGGCTCACAACGTTCCCGTTGACCAGCGGCAGCAAGGGGTTGCATCTGTACGTGCCGCTGGAAAAGCCGATCAGCTCACACGGCGCTTCGGTGCTGGCCCGTCGCATCGCGGTGCAGCTCGAGAAGACGATGCCCCAGCGCGTGACGGCCACCATGACCAAGAGTCAACGCAGCGGCAAGGTGTTCGTCGACTGGAGCCAGAACAACGGCAACAAGACGACCATCGCGCCGTATTCACTGCGCGGTCGCGACGAGCCGACCGTCGCCGCCCCGCGCACCTGGGATGAGATCGAGGATCCCGATCTGCGGCACCTCCGCTTCGACGAGGTGCTCGAGCGGTTGGAACGTGACGGTGACCTGTTGGCCGAGATGGACGCCGACGCACCGGTGGCCGACGCGCTCAGCACCTATCGCAGCATGCGCGACGCCGGCAAGACACCCGAGCCGGTACCCAACATCGCGCCCACGCCGGGCAACGACGACTTCTTCGTCATCCAGGAACACCACGCCCGCCGACTGCACTACGACTTCCGGCTGGAGCGCAACGGCGTCCTCGTCAGCTGGGCAGTGCCGAAGAACCTGCCGGACAGCCCCGCGGTCAACCACCTCGCCGTGCACACTGAGGATCATCCGTTCGAATACGGCAGCTTCGAGGGTGAAATCCCGAAGGGTGAATACGGCGGCGGCAAGGTGATCATCTGGGACACCGGTACTTACGAGACCGAGAAATTCCGCGACCACTCGCCGGACGGCCCTGAAACGGGCGGCGAAGTCATCATCACGTTGCACGGCAAAAAGATCGACGGCCGCTACGCGCTGATCCAGACAAACGGCAAGAACTGGCTGGCGCATCGCATGAAGGAGCAGGCCAACCCGCAGGCCAGCGATTTGGCCCCAATGCTCGCGACAGAAGGCTCGATCGCGAAGATGACGTCGGCGCAATGGGCTTTCGAGGGCAAATGGGACGGCTACCGCGTCCTGGTTGACGCCAACCACGGCAAGCTCAACGTGCGGTCGCGCCGAGGGCGTGACGTCACCGACGAGTATCCGCAATTCGCCGCGCTCGCAGCCGATCTCGCCGATCACCACGTGATCCTCGATGGTGAAGCCGTGGCTCTCGACGACTCGGGCGTGCCGAGTTTCGGCGAAATGCAGAACCGCGCGCGTTCGACGCGGGTCGAGTACTGGGCGTTCGACATCCTCTACCTCGACGGCCGCTCGCTGCTCAAGGCCAAGTACTCCGACCGCCGCCGCGTGCTGGAAGCGCTCGCCGAGGGCGGCGGTCTGATCGTGCCGGATCTGTTGCCCGGCGACGGCCCCGAGGCGCTGGAGTTCGCGCGCAAGAAGCGTTGGGAGGGTGTGGTCGCCAAGAAGCGCGACGCAACCTATCAACCGGGACGACGGTCGTCGTCGTGGATCAAGGACAAGATCTGGAACACGCAGGAAGTGGTGATCGGCGGCTGGCGCAAGGGCGAGGGCGGACGCTCCAGCGGCATCGGCGCGCTGATGCTGGGCATCCCGGCCGACGGTGGCCTGCAGTTCGTCGGCCGGGTCGGTACAGGGTTCACCGACAAGGCGCTGAAGAACCTCAAGGACCTGCTCACGCCGCTCGAGACCGACGAATCACCCTTCAACGCACGCCTTTCCAAGATCGACGCCCGCGGCGTCACCTTCGTTCGGCCGGAACTGGTCGGCGAGGTGCGCTACAGCGAGCGGACCTCCGACGACAGACTGCGTCAACCGAGCTGGCGGGGGCTGCGTACCGACAAGGAACCGTCTGAAGTCGTCTGGGAGTCGTAGCCGCAACGAAAGCGCGAATGCGGCGCTTGCGGGATCTTCGCTCGGTACCTTTAGCGAAGTATTCGCATTTCACGGAAGTCGAGAACACGATGAGCGGGATAGCGTCTGAACTGGCGGCCGCCGGGTTCGAAGACGCTGTCGAAGTGGGCCGGGGCGGCAGCGGTGTCGTCTTCCGCTGCTCCCAGAAGTCGCTCGGGCGAAGTGTTGCCGTCAAGGTGCTGGCGTCTGATCTCGACGAATCCGATCGCGAGCGTTTCCTGCGCGAGGGTTTCGCGATGGGCAGGCTCTCTGGGCACCCGAACATCGTGAACATCCTTCAGGTCGGCGTCACCGAGAGCGGCCGGCCGTTCATCGTAATGCCTTATCACTCAGTGGGTTCGCTCGCGGAGCGGCTGCGCCGCGAGGGCCGCATCGCCTGGCCCGAGGCACTGCGCATGGCGGTGAAATTGTGCGGCGCCCTCGAGACCGCCCACCGCGCGGGTACCTTGCATCGCGACATCAAACCCGCGAACGTCCTCTTCAACGACTACGGCGAACCGCAACTCAGTGACTTCGGGACCGCGCGAATCGCCGGTGGATACAAGACGGTGACCGGATTCTTCACCGGCACCCTGTCCTACACCGCCCCCGAGGTGCTCGCCGGCAATCCGCCGACGGTCGCGGCCGACGTGTACTCCCTGGGCGCCACGATTTACGCGCTGATCGCCGGTGGGCCGCCGCACGAGCGCAAGGCCGACGAGGATCTGATCGCGCACTACCTGCGCATCACCTCCACTCCCGTGCCGGACCTGCGACCGCACGGAATCCCCACCGATGTCTGTGCGGCGATCGAGAAGGCGATGTCCCGCGAGCCAAGCGATCGGCAGGTATCGGTCGCCGAGTTCGGCCACGAACTGCAATTGGCGCAGCGTCACAACGGCTTGACGGCGGATCCGATGGCGCTCAGTGAGCCCGGCGGTGAGCCCGAGCCGACGGGCGGCACCCAGGCGTTGCCGCTCACGGGAGCGCCTCGCGAGCCCGAGCCGTCTCAATCCAAAACCGAGGTTCCGGAATCCGCACCCAACCTGCCGGTGAGCCCGGAAAGCTCGGCACCGCAGCTGGACCCGAACATGTTCGCGCACACCGCGTCAGTCAGCCAGGGCAGTATGCCCTGGCAGGTTCCGCCGACCCCGCCCGGTCCGCCCGCCCCACCTGCCGAGACGGCGTCGCAGCCCGGTCCCGAGCCGACGCCGGAGAAGAAAGATCCGAAGCGTCTCCTGATCACTGTCGGCGCAGCCGCCGTCGCGCTGCTCCTCGTCATCAGCGGCATCGTGATGTTCACGTCGCGCGACAAGGGCGAGGAACAGCAGGCGGCCCCAACCCGGCCCACCGTCGAAGCGCAACCTGAATGGGCACCGATCGCGGACGCGCGCGTCGCCCGCGATGCGGTGGCCGCCACCGAAGCCGACGGCACGATCTGGGTGTTCGGCGGTCTGGGAGCAGGCAACCAGGTGAGCGGAGCGCACGAGGGCTTCGATCCTGCGCTCGACAGCTGGAAGGGTGGCGAGAATCTACCCGTTCCCGTCCAGCGCGCGATGGCGGTGACGTGGGAGGACACCCCGGTCGTGCTCGGCGGCTGGGTACCGACGGCACCAATCAGGAGGTGGCGACCGACAAGGTGTGGCGGGTCGTCAACAGTCGCTGGGTCGAGTTGCCGCCACTGCTGCAGCCCCGCGCGGCGGCAGCGGCCGGCGTCGTCGGAGACCTACTCGTCGTGACCGGCGGTGTGGACGCCGACGGGAAGCTGCTGAACACCACCGAGATCTACGACGGCACCGGCTGGCGGCTCGGCGCCCCCATTCCGACGCCACGCCAGATGTCCGGTGCGGCGTCGGACGGCAAGCTCGTCTACGTGGCCGGCGGCTCCAACGACACCACAGACCTGACCGCCGTCGAAGCCTATGACCCCGTCGCGGACAAGTGGGCAACCATGCCCGCACTTCCGCAGGGGCGCAGCGACTTTGGCGTGGCGATCGCCGACGCCCGGCTGGTGGCCGTCGGCGGAATGTCGGATGGTGAAGCCCTCAAGAGTGTGGCCGCGCTCGACCTCACCACGGCGACCTGGACCGCGCTGCCGGATCTGGGGACCGCGCGGCACGGGGCTGCGGTTGCCGCCGTGGGCAAGACCGTTTACGCGATCGGCGGGTCGACGGGTGCGGCCGACCAGATGGTCGCGTCGGCCGAGTCGCTGAGACTCGCACCACGCAAACCTCAACCGGCAGCGGAGTGGCGGTTGTTGCCGGATGCGCCGACTGCGCGACTGATGATGGCGTCAACCGTGCTCGACGGAAAGATCTTCGTTGCGGGCGGCATGTTGGGTCACGCCGAAACGCTTGACACGTTCGAGAGCTACGACCCCGAAACCGGCGATTGGGAGACGCTCCCTTCGTTGCCCGTTCCGCTGCACCACGCGACCGCGACCGCGTATCGCGGCGAGGTCGTCGTCATCGGAGGGGCCAGCGAAACCGTCACCGAGGCATCGAACAAGGTGTTCGCCTTCCGCAACGGAAAGTGGGAGGAGCTGGCGAGCCTGCAGCATGCGCGGGCCGCGCCGTCGGCGGCGGTGGTCGACGACACGATCGTGGTGGTCGGCGGACAGGACGACAAGAAGCTCGTCACGCAGACCGAGATCTTCGATGGCAACTCCTGGACGACGGCTGCCGATATGCCGACGCCGCGTGAGCATTTGGCCGCGGTATCGGACGGCGTCTACGTGTACGCCGTCGGTGGCCGGTCGCTGAGCGCCGACGAGAACTCCGCCGCCTTCGAGCGCTTCGATCCAGAATCCGGAAGCTGGGAGAAGCTCACGGACATGCCGACTCCGCGCGGCAGCTACGGCGCCGCGCTCATCGACGGCCGGATCATCTCCGTCGGTGGGGAAGAGCCGACACGGGTGCTCGCCACGGTCGAGATGTACGACATCTCCACCGGGAAGTGGACGACGCAGGCGCCGATCAACACGCCGGTGCACGGTCAGGTGGTGGCCGCCGTCGACACGACGCTGTTCTGCATCGGCGGCGCCGACCGGCCCAGCCACGAAGGTCCGGTGGCGGTCGTCGAGGCACTCGACTTCAACTAGCTCCCGCTGTCGCGCAGCTGCGCGATCGTGACGGCCCCGCGCCGGAGCGCCTCGTTGGCCAGCCGCACGCGGCGGTCGCCCTCGGTGGGGATGGCGAACTTGTCGTAGAGGTTCTGCAGGTGCTGTTTGACGGCGGCCTCGGTGACGTACAGCTCGCCTGCCATCCGCCGGACCGACGCCGGTTCGGGAAACGGGTCCTCGGACACCAGCGGACGGCACAACACCATGAGCACGTCGACCTCCCGCCGGGTCAGCCGTGGCGGGAGCTGTGCGGCGTCGGGCACGATCGTCGCCTCTTCGACCGGCTCGCCGGACTGCCGTGCCTGCAGGTACACCAACCTGGACTTGCCGATGCGCACCTCGTCCCCGGGTCGCAGCACCTGTTCGTAGGCGATCTTCTCGCCGTTGACGAACGTGCCGTTGCGACTGCCCACATCGCGGATCGACCACGCCGACCCGTGGTTCTCCAGGATCGCGTGCAGGCGAGAGACGGTGGGGTCGTGTTCGAGTGCCACCACATTGGTCGAAGCCTTGCCGAGCGTCACCCGGGTGCCGGTCAACGGGACCAGCTCGCGTCCCGTCGGCTTGAAGACTTCCAAGTGGGAAGACATGCAGACCTCCTATAGGGGGCAATTTTCACCCACAACACGGGTCCGTGGTCTGCGAACGGCCGTGCATGGGGCCGCGGGTCGCCGGAGAGCTCCCCCGACGACCCGCGGCGCGCACGCCTAGTGCGGCGAATTGGTGATCTTCTTCCTGAACCGGATGGCCCGCTTCGCCAGCGCCGATTCCGACAGCGGCGGCCACGGCCATCCGCTCTGGTCCCCGCGCGGCGCCTTCAAGAACGCCAGCCCGAGGAACAGCCCGAAGATGACATGCCCCAGGAGCGTGATGATCACCGTGGCCGTGTTCAGCGGGAACATCCGCTCCTCGCCGTTCGGTGACAGCGCGACGGTTGCCATCAGGCCGGCCCAGGTGGGAAACACCCCGAAGGCAATCGCAGCCAGCACCGCGTAGACGTTCTTCCACCTGTCGATGCCGATGGCATACGCGACGACGAAGAAGGCCACCCCCAGCCCGCCGGCATCGCCGAGGTACCGGTACACGTAACCGACCGCCGCACTACCCGCCGTGTCCGGCTCGCCGGTGACGAACGACCCCATCACGGGGATGAAGTCGCCCATCAATCCCAGCACGTGCACGGCGAACAGCCTGGCGGCGTCGTACACGATGCAGGCCACCATGCCCGCGATCAGGCCACGCCCGACGATCATGTCGATCCGGTGCGGCGCGAACGCGATGAGCGTTGCGAGCAACGCAACCAGCGAAATGGTCACCAGGGTGATGCCGCTCTGGGGCAGCAGACCGAACACCTCGACCGAGATCGCGAGGATCGGCATCGACGCCAGCAACAGCACCAGGGCGATGCGCGCGTACTCCCACCTGGTCGGCGGCGTGACCGCCGCCTTGCTCAGGTCGAGGTAGCGCTGCCGGATGGTGTTGGTGACCTTTCCGACGACGGGGATGTCGACGAGTGGACGCAGCCGGACGGTCTCGCTGTCGACTCCGCCGACGGCCTTCGGAAGTGCCTTCAGCCGCACGGTCATCGGCTCGCCGAGGACTGAGGCTCTGCGGGGAGTGGTGGCTTGCGGTGTCGGCCTGGTCGGCAGGTCGCCGGGACGCAGCCGCACAGTTTCTTCAGGAGCTCGTGCGGTCCGGCCGATCGGTGCTGTCGTGGACATCGGATTTTCCTATTTCGTGGTGGTTACGACCTTTGCGATCGTTTTCAGTCGTTCTGGACGACATTCATGATGGTTTTCCGAGGTGACTACGGGTAACCGCCGCGAAGTCAGTTTTTCGGCCGCAGCGGATAGGTTTTCCTATCCGCCAGGCAAGTCTCGCCACGAATCCGCGACCGAACATGGCAGGGTGAGCATCGATCCTCAGGGGGAGGTGACGCGGTAGATGTGCACGCGGGTGCTGTGGAACACCGACGGCAGATACGTCATGTCGGGGCGCACGATGGACTGGCCGGAGTCAACGCAGCCGACGATCGTCGCCTTTCCGCGGGGGCGGCAGCGCGACGGCGGCAAGGTCGGCGACATCGTCGCGGTGCCCGACAACCCCCTGCGGTGGACGAGTCGCCACGCGAACCTGGTCACCACGGTGTACGGGATCGGCACCGTCGACGGGTTCAACGAGGCGGGCCTCGGAATGCACGCCCTGTTCCTCAAGTCCACGAACGTCGGAGCACGTGATCCGGGCCGGCCGGGTCTGCAGATGGGGCTGTTCGGCCAGTACCTGCTCGACCAGGCAGGCAGCGTCGCCGAAGCCCTCGACATGATCGGCACGTTCCAGCCGGTGATGGTGGAGGCGCACGGCCGCCAGGCCACCATCCATTTCGCGCTGGAAGACGTCGGCGGGGACTCGGCGATCATCGAGTTCGCCGAAGGGGAACCCGTCATTCACCACGGTCGTCAGTTCACCATCATGACCAACGACCCCACCTATGACGAGCAGCTGGATTTGCTTGCACAGCAGGATTTTTCGAATCCGAGCAGTGACACCCCATTACCCGGAAACGTGAACCCGAGGGATCGGTTCCAGCGTGCGGCCTATTATTCGGCCCTGTTGACGCCGCCCGTCGATCGGCGGCAGGCGGTGGCGAGCGTGATGGCGATCATGCGCAACGTCTCGGTGCCGTTCGGTGCGCCCTACCACGACTTCGGCGTCTACAACACCGAATACCGGACTGTCATCGACCTGACGGAGAAGCTGTATTTCTTCGAACTGTCGACCAGTCCGAACGTGATCTGGATCGATTTCGACGCGCTGAAGCTCGACGGTCAGCCGTTGGAGATCAACCCGTACGACACCACTCTGGTCGGCGACGTCACATCCAGGTTCGAACCGCAGCCGGTGCCGTTCTAGACCTTTCGAGACGGATGAGAGTTCATTTTTCAAGCGTGCGGGGGCGCCAGGACACGTGACGCTACGGTGAGGGTGGGGACCTGAGATGAAGATTGCGATCGTTCACGAACGGCTGACCGAGATCGCGGGTTCGGAACACGTGGTCACTGAGCTGTCCCGAGAGTGGCCGGATGCGCCGGTCAGTGTTCCCATCGTCGACGCGCGGACTAACGCACCGTTTTCGTCACGCGTAACCACCGGTGGTCTGTCGACCGCCTACCGGTTGTCCGGTTACCGCAGCTACGCACCGTTGCTTCCGCTGGTGCCGAGCTGGCTGAAACGCCGAGATTTTGGTTCGGCAGAAGCCGTGGTGATCAGCCATCACGCGTTCGCGCTGGCCGCTGTCAGCGCCGCGGGCCCGATCCCGACCGTCGGCTACGTGCATTCGCCGGCGAGGTGGGCGTGGGACGAGAAGATGAGGGCCGAAGAGGCGACGTCGTGGCCCGGCCGCATAGCCCTCGACCTGCTGGCCAAGTTGGCGATCAGGACCGAATTGGCGGCGGCCCCGAACATTACGTCCGTCGTGGCCAACAGCACTGCCGTGGCGGCGCGCATCAAACGCCACTGGCGGCGCGAGGCGCAGGTCGTACATCCGCCGGTCAACGTTCACTTCTACACACCGGACGCGAGCGAGGCGCGTGGCGACTTTTTCCTCCTCGCGGGGCGACTGGTGTCCTACAAGCGACCCGATGTCGCTGTCAGGGCCGCAGCGGAGGCCGGGGTGAAGCTGGTCGTCGCCGGAGACGGCCGCGAAGCCGCCAGATGTCGAAAACTCGCCGCGAACAGTGAAATCGAATTCCTCGGCCGGGTCTCTGACGAAGAGTTGCGCAGCTTGTATCGCCGCGCGAAGGCGATGGTCATGCCCGGGGAGGAGGATTTCGGCATCACGCCCGTCGAGGCCATGGCATGTGGAACGCCGGTGATCGCCCTCGGAGTCGGCGGAGCGCTCGACAGCGTGGTCGAAGGGAACACCGGGACGTTGGTCACCGGGGCGAGCGATGCCGCGGTCGTCAGTGGCTTCGCGGAGAGGTTCGCGTCGTTCGACAGTCGCGCGTTCGACCCGGTGGCCATCCGCGCGCACGCAGAACAGTTCTCGCCCGAGGCATTCCGCAGCAAGATGGCCGGGGTGGTGACGCAGGCGATAGGCGGGTGACCACTGGCCGCGGCAGACCAGGACCGGTGTCGGTCTACACCTTCGAGATGACCTTCTCGCCGTATTTCTCGATGGCGCGCAGCTTGTTCTCCAGCGGTTCGGGGTCGGGCCCTACGGCGTAGGGCATCCGGAAGCCGACCATGATGTTCGTGACGCCGCGGTCCTCGAGCCGCTTGATGCCGTCGGGTTTGTAGGCATCGAGCGACTGGGCGTGAATCTCGAACGGTCCCGTGCGGCCCACTTCCTGGCGAAGTTCGTTGAGCCGCTGGATATATCGGTCGAGGGACTCGGGGTCGCCGAGGTCACCCCCGCCGTGCATCCAGCCGTCGTTGCGGGCCGCACGCCGCAGCGCGGCCTCGGCGTGCCCACCGATGAGAATCGGGATCGGCCGGGTGGGCGCCGGTGACATCTTGGTCTTCGGGATGTCGTAGAACTCGCCGTGGTATTCGAAGTAGTCACCGGTCGTCAGGCCCTTGACGATGTCGATGCACTCGTCCATCCGTTTGCCGCGCCGCGCGAACGGCACGCCCATCAATTCGTAGTCCTCGGGCCACGGGCTGGTTCCGACGCCGAGGGCGAGCCGGTTGTCGGACAGCGCGGCGAGCGAGCCGGCCTGCTTGGCCGTCAACGCAGGCGGGCGGATCGGGAGCTTGAGGACGTAGACGTCGAACCGCAGCGTCGTGGTGACGGCGGCGAGTGCGCTGGCGAGGACGAACGTCTCGACGATCTCCTTGCCATCGAGGAATTCGCGGTTCCCGTCGGGGGTGTACGGGTACTTCGAGTCCGACTCGTACGGGTAGGCGACGCTGTCGGCGATCGTCATCGCGTCGAAGCCCGCGGCCTCGGCCGCCTTGGCGAGCGGGATGTAGTACTTCGGATGAGTCAATGATTCCGCATAGGTGAAGCGCACGAACCGATATTAGAACGTGTTCTAGTCTCAGGTTTGAGGAACGGGACGGCGGGAACGTTGTTGGCCATGAGTGCGGCGAAGTCTTTATTCAAACCTCTATCGATCGTCAGCAGCGTGATGGGCGGCATAATCGCGGGCAAGATCTTCACCGAAATCTGGCAGCGCGTAAACCCCGACGACGAGGAACCGGATCCGAAGGACTTGAGTCGCTCGTTGCGGGAGGTCATGATTGCCGCCGCGGTCCAGGGGCTGATCGTCGGCGTGGTTCGCGCGGCGCTGGCCCGTGGGCAAGCCAAAGGATTCGCGGCGATCACCGACGAGGACCTGAGCTAGCCGGCCCGACACGGCATCATGGCGTAGGTGCGCAGCTGGCTGACCCGCAATGTGCGGGTGCTTTCGGCCGTGTCGTTCCTCCAGGACACCGCCAGCGAGCTGCTCTATCCGCTCCTACCGATCTACCTGACGTCGGTCCTCGGTGCGCCCGCCGCGGTGGTCGGCGCCGTTGAAGGGGCCGCCGAGGGTGCGGCGTCGCTGACGAAGCTGGCGGCCGGGCCGCTCGGTGACCGCTTCTCGCGCCGGCCGCTGATCGCCACCGGCTACGGGATGGCGGCCCTGGGCAAGGTGATGGTGGCCGCCGCCTCGGGGTGGACGGGCGTACTCGCGGGCCGGGTGGTGGACCGGCTGGGCAAGGGCATCCGTGGCGCGCCTCGCGACGCGCTTCTGGTCGTCGACATCGACGCGGCCGCGCGCGGCCGGGTGTTCGGATTCCACCGTGCGATGGACACCTTCGGCGCCGTGGTCGGGCCGCTGCTGGGTCTGGTGGGCTATCAGCTGCTGGACCAGCAGATCGCACCACTGTTGTGGGTCGCGGTCGTCCCCGCCGTGCTGAGCGTCGCGCTGGTGTTCCTGGTGCGCGAACGGGCGCCGCTGCCGAGTAAGGCGACTCGCCGCGCGGTGTTCTCCCGGGTGAAGGATCTGCCGCGCAGCTATTGGCGGGTGACCGCGGTCGTGGTCGCGTTCGGCTTGGTGAACTTTCCCGACGCGTTGCTGTTGTTGCGGCTCAACGAGATCGGGTTCTCGGTGCCCGAAGTGATTCTCGCCTACGTGACCTACAACGCGGTGTACGCGGCAGCGAGCTATCCGGCCGGGATGGTCGCCGATCGGGTGGGCAAACCGGTGGTGTTCGGCATCGGACTGGTGTTCTTCGCCGTCGGCTACACAGGGCTCGGCATGACGACCGACGCGCTGACGGCGTGGCTGTTGATCGGCGTCTACGGTCTGTTCACCGGATGCACCGACGGCGTCGGCAAGGCGTGGATCTCGTCGCTTGTCGCCGACGACGTACAGGGCAGCGCGCAGGGAGTCTTCCAGGGCCTCAGCGGTTTTGCGGTGCTGGCGGCCGGGATCTGGGCTGGATTGCTCTGGGGCGCCGACGGTCGTCTGCCGCTGTTGATTTCGGGTGTCGCGGGCGGGGTGGTCGCCGTTGTGGTGCTGGTGATCGCGATCTGCGGACGTCACCGAACCTCGACGGCCTCCAGCGCGAAGGGCGGGGCGCCGACACCGGCCACCGAATAGCCGCCCTGCGGCGGCCGCTCGACGATGCGTGCCTGCGCCTGGTGTCGGCCCACCGACATGGTGACCTGCCGCGGCAACCTGGTGTCGCCGAGCAGGTCGTCGAAAACCGTTCCCTGCCAGTGATATCGGCCGTCTATCGGCTCGACTCGGCCGGCCAGTCGCACGCGCACGGTGCGTTCGTCCTCGCCGATACGCACGGTGGCGGGGCCGTCGTAGATGTCGCTCACCGGGGTAGGAACCCGCTTCTCCGCCACATGCGGCGCGCGATCGGCCCCATCAGCCCGACCTCGTCCAGAAACGCCGCAAGCGGCGCGAACCCGAGGACGTGGGTTTCGTGCCGGTGCGCGCTGCTGCGCGCTGCGCGGCGGGCCTCGCGCGCGTCCAGGCCGACGCGGCGGTACTGCACCTTGTTGGTGAACAGGAAGCGGAAAAAGTACCCACCGACGCCGTTGATGTTGGCCACGAAGAACTTCGGCAGCCGCCGCATGGTCGGGGTGCGCTTACGCAGCCCGTCGCGGGCGAATTGGATGTGGCGGGCTTCCTCGGTGACGTGGATACGCATGAGGCGCTGGATGATCGGCTGCAGGTCGTCGTCGTCCATCATCTGCCGTTGAAGCGAGTCGAAGATCTCCTCGCCCACCAGCGCGGCGACCCACAGCATCGGTCCCTGAAAGGCGAAGGGCAGCAGGTTGATGATGAAACGCTGGTAGTACTTGGGCCGCACCGGGTTTGCGCCGACACGTTCGATCGCTTTGCCGAACATCACCATGTGGCGGGTCTCGTCACCGAGCTCGGTGAGTTCGTAGTGCGTGGCGCTGGCGGTGGGGTCCTGGTGCATCATCTTGCGCAGCAGCGCCTGGTTCAGGATGTTCTCGAACCAGATGCCGGCCGACAGGGTGTTGACGAGCTCCTGCCGTGAAAGTTCGATCTGCTGCTCGCGGGTCATCGCGTCCCACATCGGCGTGCCGTAGAGCGAGACGCATTTCGGCGGAAGGAAGAACTTGTCGGGGTCCAGCGGCGCATCCCAGTCGATATCGACGACCGGCGCGTAGGACTTCTTGACGGAGCCCTTCAGCAGACGTTCGGCGAACTCTTCACGAGTGGGTGCGGTCATCAACGACTCCCTCCGACTGCGCTGTCGATTGTTTGAAAGGTACGGAGCCGGGCGCCAGCATGTCAATACCCCGGGTATCGGGTACCCACGGTATCCCCAGCTCGTGCCGTATTCTCGGCGCGTGACTCGTCGGATCCACGTCATCGGCATCGGCGCGGGCGACCCCGACTATGTGACGGCGCAGGCAGTCACCGCGCTCAACGACACCCGGGTGTTCTTCGCGATGGACAAGGGCGACACCAAGGACGACCTGGTCGCGCTGCGCCGCCTGGTCTGCGAGCGATTCATCCGCGAACCCGGGTACCGGTTCCACGAGATGCCCGATCCGCCACGCGCCGAGGGCGGCGATTACCGACGGGCCGTCTCCGACTGGCACGCCGAACGCGCCCGCCTGTGGGCCGATGCGATCACCTCAGAACTCGGCCCCGGCGACGTGGGTGCGTTTCTCGCATGGGGTGATCCGTCGCTCTACGACAGCACGCTGCGGATCCTGGACCGCGTGGCCGAACACGTCGACATCGACTACGACGTCATCCCCGGGATCACCGCGATCCAGGCGCTGACGGCCCGACACCGCATACCGCTCAACGACGTTGGCGAGCCCGTGCTCATCACCACCGGGCGGCAGTTGCGCGCCACCGGTTTGGTGGGCAGCGCGGTCGTCATGCTCGACGCCGACTGCTCGTTCCAGGGGTGCCCGCCCGACACCCGGATCTGGTGGGGTGCCTACCTCGGCACGGCCGACGAACTGCTGTTCTCCGGAACGGTCGGCGACGTCGGTGCGCACATCGTGACGGCGCGCGCCGCAGCCCGCGCCGAACACGGCTGGATCATGGACACCTATCTGCTGCGCAGCCCGGAATGACCCGCATCGTGGGAAGATCAGCCGCATGGGATCTTTCCTGCTGCGTGCGGCACTGACCGGATTTGCGCTGTGGGTTGTCACACTGATCGTTCCCGGGATCAGCTTCATCGGCGGGGAATCGACGCTGCAGAGAGTCGGCATCGTCTTCGTCGTCGGCGTCATCTTCGGTCTGGTGAACGCGATCATCAAACCGATCGTGCAATTCATCTCGATCCCGCTCTACATTCTGACCCTCGGCCTGATTCACATCGTGATCAATGCGCTGATGCTGTGGATCACATCGTGGATCACCGAGCACACGACGCACTGGGGCCTGTTCATCGACGACTTCTGGTGGACGGCGATCTGGGCGGCGATCGTGCTGTCGATCGTGACCTGGTTGTTGTCGCTCGTTGTCGGCTCGAGTGAACGCGCAGCGGACCGCTAGCGGCACACTGGAGACATGCCCGAACTGCCCGAGGTCGAAGCGCTCGCCGATCATCTGCGCCGCAACGCCGTCGGGTTGACCATCGGACGCATCGACGTGTCGGCGTTCTCGGTGCTCAAGACGTTCGACCCCGCGATCGCGGTACTGCACGGCCAGGCCGTCAGCGGCGCCAATCGTTGGGGCAAGTACCTCGGACTTCAGTCCGGCGATCTGCACCTGATCACGCACCTGTCGCGGGCCGGCTGGCTGCGGTGGTCGGACAAGCTCGCGGCGGCGCCCCTGAAACCTGGCAAGGGTCCGATCGCGCTGCGCGTCCACCTCGGCACACCGGGGGAAGCGGCAGGTTTCGACCTCACCGAGGCCGGGACGCAGAAGCGGCTGGCGGTGTGGCTGGTCGACGATCCGGCCAAGGTGCCGGGCATCGCCGCGCTCGGACCCGACGCGCTGTCGCTGCGACCGGAAGATCTGGCCGCCGTTCTCGCCGGGAACAGCGGCCGGATAAAGACCGTGATCACCGACCAGAAGGTGATCGCCGGCATCGGCAACGCCTACAGCGACGAGATCCTGCACGTTGCGAAGATCTCACCGTTCGCGACGGCGGGCAAGCTCACCGAAGCGCAGCTCGCCGCATTGCACGACGCGATGATCTCCGTCCTCACCGATGCCGTGAGCCGATCCGTGGGTCAGGGGGCCGCAACGCTGAAGGGGGAGAAGCGATCCGGGCTGCGCGTGCACGCCCGTACCGGCCTGCCATGTCCGGTGTGCGGTGACACCGTGCGCGAGGTGTCCTTCGCCGACAAGTCGTTCCAATACTGCGCGACGTGTCAGACGGGTGGCAAGGTTCTGGCGGACCGGCGAATGTCGCGGCTGCTCAAATAGGTTGGCAGTACGAGCGGGTGGCCGACGTCAACGCCTGCTGGTAGAGGCCGTCGAGTCTTCGTGCGGCGACCACCGCGGCCGTCGCATCCGCCAGGTCTGTCCCGCAGCCCTGACTATGTAGCGAATTCCAGTGCAGCGCAATCTCGTCGACCAGGGTCTTGTTCAATCCGTTGATCTGCGTTCGTGATTCGGCGAGATCCGGCGCGGTTGTCGGTGCGATCCCGGGATCGAACTTCCACTGGCCGAATCGGGTGTATTGGACTCCTTCGTTCGCGGCTATCTGATCGGTGAAGACGCTACGCACGTAGGCCGGGTCGATACCGTGGGCCGTCGCATCGGCTGCCGCCGAGTCCAGTACCTGGTTCGCTCTCGCGGGGTCGGTGATGGGCCCGCCGTTGATCCACTTGGTGGCCGCTACCGGATCGGCGGTCGCCAAGCGCTGGGCTGCCGCGTCGACCAGTTGATAAAAGGGGTAGACGGGCTGGGCCGCGGCGACCGGCGTCAGGACCACCTGGCCCGCGAGCAGGGCAGAGGCCAACAGAAGTGAACTTCGATTCGGGATCACCCCATCATCATGCATAAGCTGACCGCGTGACTCGGCAGAAAATCTTGATCACCGGCGCCAGCTCGGGGCTCGGAGAAGGCATGGCCAGGGCGTTCGCCGCCAAGGGGCGCGACCTCGCCTTGTGCGCCCGCCGCGTCGAGCGGCTCGACGAACTGAAGGCAGAACTCCTGCAGCGGCATCCAGGCATCACGGTGGCCGTCGCCGCGCTCGACGTCAACGACCACGATCAGGTGCCCAAGGTGTTCGCCGAGCTCTCCGACGAGCTGGGCGGTATCGACCGCGTCATCGTCAACGCGGGTATCGGTAAGGGCGCACCGCTTGGGTCGGGCAAGCTGTGGGCGAACAAGGCCACCCTCGAGACGAATCTCATTGCCGCACTTGTCCAGATCGAGACTGCGCTCGAGATGTTCAAGGCCGCCGGGGGTGGACATCTGGTGCTGATCTCCTCGGTGCTCGGCAACAAGGGCGTCCCGGGCGTGAAGGCCGCGTATGCGGCGAGCAAGGCCGGTGTGACGTCGCTCGGAGAGTCGCTGCGCGCCGAATACGTGAGCGGTCCGATCAAGGTGACCACGCTCGAGCCCGGCTACATCGAATCCGAGATGACCGCTAAGTCCGCGTCGACGTTGTTGATGGTGGACAACGAGACCGGGGTCAAGGCGATGGTCGACGCGATGGAGCGTGAGACCGGCCGGGCAGCCGTTCCGTGGTGGCCGTGGGGACCGCTGGTACAGGTGATGCGAATGCTTCCGCCACGACTTACAAAATATTTTGCTTAGAAAAGCTTCATGTTTAATGGCCGCGCAGCCGCGGGTAGCCCAATTTCATGAACGCGAAGATGATGAAGTTGACGCCTTTCCTATTCGCGGGTGCGGCGGCCGCCGCGATCGCTGCTGCGCCCATCTCCGTTGCTCAGCCGGCGCCGCCGCCGTGCGTGAACGCTGACGGCACGCCCTGCGGGGCCATCGGCAACGTCACAGCCGGGCCGGGCGGTGGAGCGAACGTCGCCATTCCCAATGGTCCGGTCGGTACCGCCGATGGTGGCGGGGCCTCCGGCGTGATCCCCAACGGTCCGGGCGGTTCCGCGGACTTGGGCGGCGCCAGTGGCTCACTGTCGCCGGTCGGACCGGGTGGTTCGGCAGGTCCCGGCGGTGCCAGCGGATGTCTCCCGAACGTCGGGTGCATCAACATCCCCGCGCCCTGACCGGCATAAGTCGACCGCAGCGCGGCGCACGCCCCTCGTGGGCGGGCGTCGCGTTGCTTTTGTTGTAGGGACTTGACATTCTGTTGGGTTTTCACAACAGTGTGTTGTATGAGTCCGGTGAGGCGCGGCGCGGCCCTCCCCATCCACAACCGCATCGGCGTTCTACGCGCGGAACGGCGGATGTCCCGCGCACAGCTCGCGGCGTTGGTGGACGTCAATCCGCAGACCGTCGGCGCGCTGGAACGGCGCGACCACTTTCCCAGCCTCGATCTGGCTTTGCGGATCTGCGATGTCTTCGGGCTGCCCGTGGACGCGGTGTTCTCCCGTGAACCGTTCGCGCCGCTGTCCACCGAGCTCTACCGCAAGTCCACACGACAAGGAGGCGAGGCCGATGTCCAGCTCGATCAAGCAGACTGACCCGACGCTGATCGACAGGTATCAGAACTTCCGCATCCGGCGATTCCTCAAGCACGAGAGCACCTACGCGCATTCGCTTCCGCGGTGGCGTACGCAACAGCGCCGTCGCGCCTTGGTGATCGGATTGGCGGCCACGTTCACGTTCATGGCAGTGGTAAGTGTGATGTGCGCGTTCGGGATTCGATGGGCGCCGTTGCTATGGCTTCCGGCGTGCGTGATCTTCTTCCCGCTGTGGATCGTGTTGCAGATCGTGTCCGGCAGGCAGGGCGACGCCCCGGAGGGCGCGCTCGACGAATACGAGATGCAGCAGCGTAACAGTGCGCGCTCGATCGGGCTGACCGTCACACAGAACCTGATGTTGTTGCCGATCTTCTACCTGATCTTCGGATCGGTGATCACCGGCGGCGCCGACGTCGATATGGCCTACGCCGGGGGACTGATGGCGATGACGGTCTTGCTGATCGGCGGGTGCCTGCCCGCGATGATCCTGGGCTGGATCCGCCCAAACCCCGACGCGTAGGTGTGATTCGGTGCGCTGGCCATCGCTGCGCGAACGTTTGCGCACCGAAATCGCTCAGGCCGTTCTATTGCGCTCCGCGCGGCTCAGGCCGAGCGGCCGCGTTCGGCGCGGTAGTGGCGCACCAGCGCGTCGGTCGAGGAGTCCGACTGTTCGGCGGGCGAGTCGTCGGCGGTGATCACCGGCAGTAGCGCCTTGGCCTGCGTCTTGCCCAACTCCACACCCCACTGGTCGAACGAGTCGATACCCCAGACGACACCCTCGGTGAACACCTGATGCTCATAGAGGGCGATCAACTGGCCCAGTACCGACGGCGTGAGTTTGGTGGCCAGGATCGACGTGCTCGGCCGGTTACCCGGCATCACCTTGTGTGGGACGACGCCCGGGGGAGTCCCTTCCGCGGCAATCTCTTCGGCGGTTTTGCCGAACGCCAGCACCTGCGTCTGGGCGAAGAAGTTACTCATCAACAGGTCGTGCATGCTGCCCGTGCCGTCGGCGGTCGCCAGGTCGTCGGTCGGCTGTGAGAACCCGAGGAAATCGGCGGGCACCAACCGGGTGCCCTGATGCAGCAGTTGGTAGAAGGCGTGCTGGCCGTTGGTTCCCGGTTCGCCCCAGAAGATCTCGCCGGTGCTGGTCGTCACCGGTGAGCCGTCGGCGCGCACCGACTTGCCGTTCGATTCCATGGTGAGCTGCTGCAGGTAGGCGGCGAACCGCGATAGATCATTCGAATACGGCAGCACCGCACGGGTTTCCGCGCCGAAGAACTCGTTGTACCAGAGCCCGATCAGGCCCAGCAGCACCGGCGCGTTGGCCTCCAGCGGCGCCGTGCGGAAGTGCTCGTCGACGATGTGGAAGCCGGATAGGAACTCCGCGAACCTTTCTCGGCCGATGACCGCCATCACCGACAAACCGATCGCGCTGTCGACGGAGTAGCGTCCGCCGACCCAATCCCAGAAGCCGAACATGTTGTCGGTGTTGATACCGAAGTCGTCGACCAGCTTCTTGTTCGTCGACACCGCCACGAAGTGCTTGGCCACCGCGGCGTCGCCGAGCGCATCGGTGAGCCAGCGACGCGCGGCAGTCGCGTTGGTGAGCGTCTCCAGGGTCGAGAACGTCTTGGAGGCGACGATGAAAAGCGTTGTGGCCGGGTCGAGTCCGTCGAGCTTGGCCACCAGGTCGGCGGGGTCGACGTTGGATACGAACCGGGCCGAGATACCGGCGTCGGCGTAGTGGCGCAGGCCGAGGGTGACCATCGCGGGGCCGAGGTCCGAACCGCCGATGCCGATGTTGACTACCGTCGTGATGCGCTCGCCCGTCGCGCCGGTCCATTCTCCGCTGCGCAGCCGGTCGGTGAAGTCGCCCATCTTGTCGAGCACCTCATGGACGTCGGCGACGACGTTCTGACCGTCCACGGACAACTGGGCGCCGCGCGGCAACCGCAGCGCGGTGTGCAGCACCGCACGATCCTCCGAAGTATTGATATGCACGCCGGCGAACATCGCGTCGCGGCGCTGCTCCAGTCCCGCCGCGCGGGCCAGATCGACGAGCAGTTTGAGGGTCTCGCGGGTGACCCGGTGCTTGCTGTAGTCGATGTAGAGATCGCCGACCGTCAGCACCAGTTCGCTCCCGCGCGCCGGGTCGTCGTCGAAGAACGTGCGCAGGTGCTCCTTGCCGATCTCGTCGTGGTGCCGCTGCAGCGCCTGCCAGGCATCAGTCGTGGTGATGTCGGATATCTGCTGAGTGTTGGCGGTCATGTAACCGACATTAATGCGGCCAAATGTCCAAAGGTGTAAGAGAGAGTTATGGATACCGCGAAGCTCCTGTCGTCTGTGCCCACCGGCCTGTGGATCGGGGGCGAGGAACGCAAGGGTTCCTCGACGTTCGACGTGCTCGACCCGTCCGACGACAAAGTTCTGATCTCTGTTGCCAACGCGACGCCCGAGGACGCCGTCGCCGCCCTCGACGCCGCGTGCGCCGTACAGGCCGACTGGGCCGCCACCCCGCCCCGCGAGCGCGGTGAAATTCTGCGGTCGGTGTTCGAGAAGATCACCGAACGTGCCGAAGACCTGGCCACCTTGATGACGTTGGAGATGGGCAAGGTGCTGCCCGAGAGCATGGGCGAGGTCAAGTACGGCTCGGAGTTCTTCCGCTGGTTCGCCGAGGAGGCCGTGCGCATCGCGGGTCGCTTCACGCCGAGCCCGGCGGGCACTGGCCGCATCCTCGTCACCAAGCAGCCGGTCGGGCCCTGCTACGCCATCACGCCGTGGAACTTCCCGCTGGCCATGGGGACCCGCAAGATCGGCCCGGCGTTCGCGGCCGGCTGCACCATGATCGTCAAGCCCGCCCAGGAGACGCCGCTGACGATGCTGCTGCTGGCCAAGCTGATGGACGAGGCCGGCCTGCCGAAGGGCGTGCTGTCAGTGCTGCCGACGAGCAGCCCCGGGCCGGTCACCGAGGCTCTGATCAACGACGGCCGGCTTCGCAAGCTGACCTTCACCGGATCGACCGGCGTCGGGAAGGCGTTGGTGAAGCAGTCGGCCGACAAACTGCTGCGCACCTCGATGGAGCTCGGCGGCAACGCGCCGTTCATCGTGTTCGACGACGCCGATGTGGACGCCGCTGTCGACGGCGCGATCCTGGCCAAGATGCGCAACGGCGGTGAGGCGTGCACGGCGGCCAACCGTTTCCACGTCGCGAACTCGGTGCGGGAGGAGTTCACCGACAAGCTGGTCAAGCGGATGAGCGAGTTCACGCTCGGCAAGGGCACCGACGAGTCGTCGACGCTGGGCCCGCTGATCAACGCCAAGCAGGTCGCCACCGTCGAGGACCTGGTGTCCGACGCGGTGTCGCGCGGCGCGACGGTCGCGGTCGGCGGCGTCGCCCCCGGTGGCCCGGGCAACTTCTACCCGGCGACAGTGCTGGCCGATGTGCCCGCCGACGCGCGCATCCTCAAAGAGGAGGTGTTCGGACCCGTCGCGCCGATCACCGGCTTCGATACCGAGGAGGAGGGCATCGCCGCTGCCAACGACACCGAGTACGGGCTGGCCGCCTATGTCTACACGCAGTCACTGGACCGCGCGCTGCGCGTCGCCGAAGGCATCCAGGCCGGCATGGTGGGCATCAACCGCGGGGTGATTTCCGACCCGGCCGCACCGTTCGGCGGAGTGAAGGAATCCGGTTTCGGCCGTGAGGGCGGATCCGAGGGCATCGACGAATACCTCGACGTGAAGTACGTGGCGCTGACGAAGTAACACCCGTTTCGGGGGCGTGCGTAAAAGGTCCGTCCGGCACGGCGTGTCGGGCACTTTCGCGTCTGCTCGCGCGGGAAAGATTTCGGCAGTGCGCACCGCTGAGAGCCGTCGGGGAATTCCCGCGTTGGACGGCATCCGTGCGGTGGCGGTCGCGCTGGTCCTGGCCGATCACGGCGGTATCCCGGGCCTGTCGGGCGGATTCCTCGGCGTCGACGTGTTCTTCGTGCTCAGCGGATTCCTGATCACGTCCCTGCTGCTCGACGAGCACCGGCGGACTGCGCAGATTCGGCTCGGCGACTTCTGGATTCGGCGCGCCCGCCGACTGCTGCCCGCGCTGCTGGCGATGGTGCTCGCCGTGGTCGCGGCCCGCGATCTGTTCTCGCCCGAATCCACGGCGTCGCTGCGCGAGGACGCGGTCGCCTCGTTCTTCTGGATATCCAATTGGGCCTTCGTCGGCCAACGTGCCGACTACTTCTCCCAGGGCGCGCCGCCGTCGCCGCTGCAGCACACGTGGTCGCTCGGGGTGGAGGAGCAGTACTACCTGCTATGGCCGCTGCTGCTCATCGCCGTCGCGGCGCTGTTCTGGTCCCGGCTACGACTTGCCGTTTTCGTGCTGTCGACCGTCGGCGTCATCGCTTCGGCGACCGCGACGATCGTGCTCACCACGGACTCGACGCTGAACCGCGTCTACTTCGGCACCGACAGCCGAGCCCAGGCGTTGTTGGTCGGCGCTGCCGCGGCCGCACTGCTGGTGCGGGACTGGTCGGTGCTCAACGACGGCGGAACGCTGATCCGGACGCGGTCGGGCCACATCGTCGCGCGCATCCTGCCGTTCATCGGTCTGGCTGTGCTCGGTGCGGCGGCACACTATGCGACCGGCAGCGTCAGCGACTTCCGCAGCGGCCTGCTGATTGTGGTGGCGATCGCGGCCGTCCTCGTCGTCGCACCGGTGGCACTGGAGCAGGAGGGGCCCGTCGCCCGCGCCCTGGCGTGGCGGCCCCTGGTGTGGCTCGGCGCGATCTCCTACGGCGTGTACCTGTGGCATTGGCCCATCTTTCTGGCGCTCAACGGTGAACGAACGGGGCTGTCCGGCTGGCCGCTGTTCGTCGTGCGCTGCGTAATCACAGTGGGCCTGGCCGCGGCGTCGTGGTGGCTGCTGGAGCAGCCGATCCGTCGCTGGCGGCCGATGCATGTGCCGCTGCTGCCGTTGGCGGGTGCGACGGCCGCGACCGCCGCCGTGGTGACGATGATGGTGGTACCCGTCGACGTGAAAACCGAGCAGCCGCCGCTGGGTCCGGCGATCGACTCCGCCGCGCTGGCGCTCGTCGGGCCGGAAGTGCCCGTCGAGGTCCGCCAACCGACCGCGCACGATCCCGGCACCCGCACCGTTGCCGTGTTCGGCGACTCGATCGCGTGGACGATGATGCGGTATCTGCCGCCGACACCAGGGCTGGCGTTCACGAACTACACGACGATCGGGTGCGGTATCGCCCGCGGCGGCCCCTATCGGTACGTCGGGCAGACACTGAACCAGAAACCCGAATGCGACGCCTGGCCCAGCCGGTGGTCGCAGCGCATCAACCATGACCGCCCGGACGTGGTGCTGCTGATGGTCGGCCGCTGGGAGGTGGTCGACCGGATGAACGAAGGCGTCTGGACCAATATCGGCGAGGACGGTTACGAGGACTATCTGCGTGGCGAACTCAACCGCGCGCTCGACATTCTCGGCTCGACCGGCGCGCAGATCGTGGTCACCACCGAGCCCTACAACCGGCGCGCCGAAAAGCCGGACGGCAGCGTGTATCCCGAAGACGATCCCGATCGCGTCGACGACTGGAATGCATTGCTGCGCAGCGTCGTCAAGACGCGCAAAAACGTCGAATTGCTCGATCTGAATGACAAGCTCGGGCCCAACGGCGTCTACACCAACTGGGTCAACGGCATCCGAGTGCGCAGCGACGGAGTGCACCCGACACCGGAAGCGGTGGAGTGGTTGACGCCCTGGCTGACCGACGCGCTGCGCAAGTGAATCGGGCGCGCAAACCGACCGTCGCGGTGCCCGGGCGCGCCGAATTCGACTAGTGACCGAGGCGGCCGCGGCCCAGTCGCAGCAGCAGCATCGCCAGGTCCTTGCCGTCGGGTCCGAGTTCGCTGTAGCGCTCGATGACCTTCATCTCACGGCTGTGCACCAGACGGGTGCCACCGGACGCCATCCGGGCCTGGCCGATGAGCTTGGACACCTCGGTGCGGCGTTTCACGGCTTCCAGGATCGTCGCGTCCAACTTGTCGATTTCCTGGCGCAGGTCGTCTATGTCTGGCAACTGTTCGGCTTCGATCGGCTGAATTGTCATGGGAGTGTTCTCCGCTCTCTCGTTGTGTGGGGACTGATCCGTCCGGTTTCGGGCCTCACACAAGAGACGAGCCCCGGATCCGGAAGCGGACCGCGGGGCTCTGGGAAGCAGCTAGACCACGGGCACCTCTGGGCGGTACCCGTAGAAAAATCGTCCTTGCTGCATGAGCACGTATGGAGTGTGCCATCTAGGGCCGCGCCGATGCAAAGATGTCGCTGGACAGCGGTAAGTTCGGGGGTGATATGCCTCCATCCTCTAGCCCAGCTGCTTCACCTTCCATAGCCACCGAGACCGACGAACTCCTCGACGGCCTCAACCCGCAGCAGCGCCAGGCCGTGCTGCACGAGGGCTCGCCACTGCTGATCGTCGCGGGAGCGGGTTCGGGTAAGACCGCTGTGCTGACTCGCCGGATCGCCTACCTGCTCGCCGCCCGAGAGGTCGGTGTCGGCCAGGTGCTGGCCATCACGTTCACCAACAAGGCAGCCGCCGAGATGCGTGAGCGGGTGGTCAACCTGATTGGACCGCGTGCTCGGTCGATGTGGGTCTCGACATTCCACTCGACGTGTGTGCGAATCCTGCGTAACCAGGCATCGCTGCTGCCCGGGCTCAACTCGAACTTCTCGATCTACGACTCCGACGACTCTCGCCGGTTGCTGATGATGATCGGCAAGGACATGGGCCTGGACACCAAGCGGTACTCGCCGCGGCTGTTGGCCAACGGCATCTCGAATCACAAGAACGAGCTGATCGGCCCCGAGCAGGCGGCGGCGGAGGCGTCGGAGGCCGGCGAGGAGCTGCCCCGCATCATCGCCGAGGCCTACGGCGAGTACCAGCGGCGCCTGCGCGCGGCCAACGCACTGGACTTCGACGACCTCATCGGTGAGACAGTCGCTGTGCTGCAAGCCTTTCCGCAGATCGCGCAGTACTACCGGCGGCGTTTCCGGCACATCCTGGTCGACGAGTATCAGGACACCAATCACGCGCAGTACGTCCTGGTGCGTGAGCTCGTGGGCCGCGAAACCGAAGACGGGGTGGCGCCGGCCGAGCTGTGTGTCGTCGGCGACGCCGACCAGTCGATCTACGCCTTCCGCGGTGCGACCATCCGCAACATCGAGGACTTCGAGCGCGACTTCCCCAACGCCACAACGATTCTGCTGGAACAGAACTACCGCTCGACGCAGAACATCCTGTCCGCGGCCAACTCCGTCATCTCACGCAACGCCGGCCGCCGCGAGAAGCGGTTGTGGACCGACTCCGGCGAGGGTGAGCTGATCGTCGGCTACGTCGCCGACAACGAGCACGACGAGGCGCGGTTCGTCGCCGGGGAGATCGACGCGCTGGCGGACCGTGGCGACATCAACTACAACGACGTCGCGGTGTTCTACCGCACCAACAACTCCTCGCGTGCCCTGGAAGAGGTGTTCATCCGGGCCGGTATTCCGTACAAAGTCGTTGGCGGCGTTCGCTTTTACGAGCGCAGGGAGATCCGCGACATCGTCGCCTACCTGCGCGTGCTGGACAATCCCGGCGACTCGGTGAGCATGCGGCGCATCCTGAACACGCCCCGGCGCGGGATCGGCGATCGCGCCGAGGCGTGCGTGGCGGTGTACGCCGAGAACACCGGCGGCAGTTTCAACGACGCGTTGCAGGCCGCCGCCGAGGGCAGGGTGCCGATGTTGAACACCCGTTCGGAGAAGTGCATCGCCAGCTTCGTCGAGATGCTCGACGAACTGCGCGGGCGTCTCGACGGTGAACTCGGCGAACTGGTCGAGGCGGTCCTCGATCGCACCGGCTATCGCACCGAGCTCGAGAATTCGAGCGACCCGCAGGATCTCGCACGCCTCGACAACCTCAACGAATTGGTCAGCGTCGCACACGAATTCAGCACCGACCTGGCGAATGCGGAGGCCCTTGGCGAACCCGAGGACGAAGACATCCCCGACACCGGGGTGCTCGCCAAGTTCCTGGAACGGGTGTCGCTGGTCGCCGATGCCGACGAGCTGCCCGAGCACGGCGCGGGTGTGGTGACGATGATGACGTTGCACACCGCCAAGGGGCTCGAATTCCCGGTCGTGTTCGTGACGGGCTGGGAGGACGGCATGTTCCCGCACATGCGGGCGCTCGGCGATCCGACGGAGCTGTCCGAGGAGCGACGCCTGGCCTACGTCGGCATCACCCGTGCCCGACAGCGGCTCTACGTCAGCCGCGCCAAGATCCGCTCGTCGTGGGGCCAGCCGATGCTCAATCCGGAATCGCGCTTCCTCAAAGAGATCCCGCAGCATCTGATCGACTGGCGGCGTACCGACCCCGGCCCGTCAATGCCCGCCCCGGTGAGTGGGGCAGGCAGGTTCGGGACACCTCGCCCTTCGCCGACACGTTCCGGCGCAGGCAAACGGCCGCTGCTCGTGCTCGAGCCCGGCGATCGGGTCAACCACGACAAGTACGGCCTCGGTCGGGTGGAGGAAGTGTCCGGCGTCGGCGAATCGGCGATGTCGCTCATCGACTTCGGCAGCTCGGGGCGGGTCAAGCTGATGCACAACCACGCCCCGGTATCGAAGCTCTAACCGCTGCTGCGGCCCCACTGCGCCGTTGCGGGCAGCAGCGCGCACACGATCGTGGCCAGCGGAAGCACCGGGATCGCGTAGACGATCGTCGGCAGTCTGGCGCCGGCGACGAACAGGCTGGAGAAGATCAGCAGCGCGACGACGGCGCCGACGACGATCAGCAGGCGGCTCACCCGACGGCGCAGCAGTAGACCGATCAGCCCGGCGATGAGCGCCGCCGCGGAGATGGCCGTCAAAAACGCGACGGCCACGCAGAACAGCAGGTCGGTTTCCCACCAACCGGTGATCAGGTCGGTGGCGATGACCGCCGTCGCCCAGCCGCTCAGGATGCTGAGGATGGCCGTCGCGATCGCCGACCGCGGATCGGGCCACGGATTCTTGGGCGTCACCGGGGTCGGCCTGGCACGCGGGATGTACGAGGTCTGCGGATCTTCCGCGGCGGGAAACTCGCCGGTCGGGTGGCGGCGAATGATCGACGTCTGCGGATCCGCTCCGACGGGGATTTCGCCCGTGGGGTGTCGGCGGATTATGCGGGTGGAGCTGGGTTCGTCGTCGTCACTGGCCACTCAGCCAGAGTAATTGGACAACGCGAGTCCCCGTTTGGAGAGCCAGCCGACGGGGTCGACGCGGTCGGTGCCGTTGAGCAGCACCTCGAAGTGCAGATGCGGGCCCGTCGAGTTGCCGGTGTTGCCCATCTTGGCGATCTGGTCGCCCGCCCACACGCGCTGGCCGATATCGACGTTCCAGGCGCTGAGATGTCCGTAGAGCGTGACGGTGCCGTCGGCGTGCCGCAGCTTGACCCAGTTGCCGTAACCGCCCTGGGGCCCGGCGTCGATGACGATGCCGTCCGAAGCCGCCAGGATCGGGGTGCCGATCGCGTTGGCGATGTCGATGCCGCCGTGTAGTACGCCCCAGCGGTAGCCGAAGCCAGACGTCCACGCGCCCTTGGTGGGCATCACGAACATGGGGCGCTGCAGACGGGCCTCGCGTTCTGCGCGCTCACTGGCGAATGCGGCGGCCTTGGTGACCTCCTCGGCGTGCACAGCCGCATCGAACGTCGAGGAGACGGTCACCACCTGCATGCCGTCGGTCGAACCGGTGATCGCACCGCCGGCGAGGACGTCCTGGTCCGCTGCCAGGACGGTCGCGGGGACCTCCTTGGACGCGCTGGCCATCGTGTACGCGCCGGCAGCGGTGGCGCCGACCGCCATCGCGGCGACCATCAACCGGCCCTTGACGGGCACTTCCTGCTTACGGTGCGCGCCGCCGCGGGTGATCGCGAAGATGTCGGTCGCGGCCGCGCCGTCGCTGACGTCGGTGTGGCTGTCTCGGTAGGCGTGAGATGAACGCCGTTCGTCGCGCGGATCGCGGCGGAATTCGGACGGCACGGCCAGTCGCTGCGGTAGCTGATCGTCGGTGTCGTGCAGGTCGTCGAGCTCGGGAGCGTGGATGACCTGCGCTTCGCGATCGAAGGCACTGTTCTGATTGAAGTCCAGCTCAGCCCCGAGATCAGGCAGGTCGCCGAACTCATTGAACGGAATGATGTCGGTGATTTCCGCGGGTTGTTCAGCGGGGCGACGGATGGTTAGCCGAGTGGTCGACACTCCAGACGGAGATCGTGACGCACGGTGCTGAGCCAACCTGAAAGTCCCTTTGCTCGTGATCTATTCGTTACCAACGCGGACCAAAGGCACGTTAACCAAATCCCAATGTTGGTGGCAACCCGAGAGAGTATTCCGCCGGTGATTGTGACGTGTATCACTGATACCCGGCGGTGAGATCCACCACATGACAGGTAGGCGGTTCAGAGGTCTCAACCTCGTGTGGATAAAGTTCCCCCGAGCCTGTGAGGCCCAAACCTTCGACTTCGACGCTCGACAGACAGGGATGTTTCAGAGCCCATGGACCTTTTCGAATACCAAGCCAAAGAGCTGTTCGCGAAACACCACGTGCCGACCACACCTGGCCGCGTCACCGAATCCGCCGAGGACGCCAAGGCGATCGCCGAGGAGATCGGCAAGCCGGTCATGGTCAAGGCGCAGGTGAAGGTCGGCGGACGCGGTAAGGCGGGCGGCGTGAAGTACGCCGCGACTCCCGACGACGCGTTCACGCACGCGCAGAACATCCTCGGCCTCGACATCAAGGGCCACGTCGTCAAGAAGCTGCTGGTCGCCGAGGCCAGCGACATCGCCGAGGAGTACTACATCTCGTTCCTGCTCGATCGTGCCAACCGCACCTATCTCGCGATGTGCTCGGTCGAGGGCGGCATGGAGATCGAAGAGGTCGCGGCGACCAAGCCCGAGCGGCTCGCCAAGGTGCCGGTCAACGCCGTCAAGGGTGTCGACCTGGCCACCGCCCGTTCGATCGCCGAGCAGGGCCACCTGCCTGCCGAGGTGCTCGACGCGGCCGCGGTGACCATCCAGAAGCTCTGGGAGGTGTTCGTCGCCGAGGACGCCACGCTGGTCGAGGTCAACCCGCTGGTGCGCACTCCCTCCCGCGGGGAGAACGACCCAGGTCAGATCCTCGCCCTCGACGGCAAGGTCACCCTCGACGCGAACGCCGACTTCCGCCAGCCCGGTCATGCGGAGTTCGAGGACAAGGACGCGACCGACCCGCTGGAGCTCAAGGCCAAGGAGCACGACCTCAACTACGTCAAGCTCGACGGCCAGGTGGGCATCATCGGTAACGGCGCCGGGCTCGTCATGTCGACGCTGGACGTCACCGCCTACGCGGGGGAGAAGCACGGCGGAGTGAAGCCGGCCAACTTCCTCGACATCGGTGGCGGCGCGTCGGCCGAGGTCATGGCCGCGGGTTTGGACGTCATTCTCAACGACGCTCAGGTCAAGAGCGTCTTCGTGAACGTGTTCGGCGGCATCACCTCCTGCGACGCGGTCGCGACCGGCATCGTCAACGCGCTGAAGATTCTCGGTGACGAGGCCAACAAGCCGCTGGTCGTCCGTCTCGACGGAAACAACGTCGAAGAGGGCCGCCGGATCCTGGCCGAGGCCAACCACCCGCTCGTCATCCAGGCCGACACCATGGACGCCGGTGCCGACAAAGCCGCCGAGCTGGCGAACAAGTAAGGGACGCACGCTATGTCGATCTTTCTGAACGCGAATTCCAAGGTCATCGTCCAGGGCATCACCGGCGGCGAGGGCACCAAGCACACCGCGCTGATGCTCAAGGCGGGCACCCAGCTGGTCGGCGGCGTCAACGCCCGTAAAGCGGGAACGACGGTGTCGCACAAGGACAAAGACGGCAACGACGTCGAACTACCGGTGTTCGGCTCGGTCTCCGAGGCGATGAAGGAGACGGGCGCCGACGTGTCCGTCGTCTTCGTACCGCCGAAGTTCGCCAAGGACGCGATCATCGAGGCCATCGACGCCGAGATCCCGCTGCTGGTCGTCATCACCGAGGGAATCCCGGTGCAGGACAGTGCTTATGCGTGGGCGTATAACGTCGACAAGGGGCAGAAGACCCGCATCATCGGACCCAACTGCCCGGGCATCATCACGCCGGGTGAGGCGTTGGCGGGCATCACGCCCGCCAACATCACCGACTCGGGCCCGGTCGGCCTGGTGTCGAAGTCGGGCACGCTGACCTACCAGATGATGTTCGAGCTGCGTGACTTCGGCTTTTCGACCGCCATCGGCATCGGTGGTGACCCCGTCATCGGCACCACCCACATCGACGCCATCGAGGCGTTCGAGAAGGATCCGGCGACCAAGGTCATCGTGATGATCGGTGAGATCGGTGGCGACGCCGAGGAGCGGGCTGCCGACTACATCAAGGCCAACGTCAGCAAGCCGGTCGTCGGCTACGTCGCGGGCTTCACCGCGCCCGAAGGCAAGACCATGGGCCACGCCGGCGCCATCGTGTCGGGCTCGTCGGGCACCGCACAGGCCAAGAAGGAAGCCCTCGAGGCCGCCGGTGTGAAGGTGGGCAAAACCCCGTCGGAGACGGCACGCCTGGCGCGGGAGATCCTGCAGAGCCTCTGACTCGGTGCGTGAGATGCGCCGCAGAATTAGGAACACGTTCTAGTTATCGATTAGCCTGACGAAGTAACACACGTCGGGAGGTCTGTAATGGCGGTCGATCCGCGCACGCCGGTGTTGGTCGGTGTCGGCCAATTCACCGAGCGCATCGACGATCCCTCCTATCGGGGCATGTCATCGGTGGACCTGGCGACGGCTGCGGTACAAGCCGCCCTGACCGACACCGGTGTCGACGCCGGCACCGTGGCGAAGGCCATCGAGGTATTCGTCGGACTGCGGCAGTTCGAGATCTGCACGCCGTTCGAGAAGCCGCCGCTGGGTTGCTCGGACAACTACCTGCGGTCAGTGGCCAGGCGCGTCGGCGCGGATCCGGCCCGCGCCGTGCTGGAGCCCATCGGCGGCAACGGACCGCAGAAGCTGGTGACCGAGTTCGCCGCAGCGATCGCGGCAGGCGATATCGAGGTCGCGCTCATCCTGGGCTCCGAGAACGGCTCCACGTTGCGGTTCTGGAGCGCGCCCGTACAAGAAGGGCGGGACAAGCCAGATCACGGTGAGCGCGTCGGCGGCCAGCTCGAGGACCGGGGCTACGGCTTCGAGCAGTACATGAGCGAGTACACCGCGACGCATGGGCTGACCGGTGCGCCGGTGCAGTACGGCCTGCTGGACAACGCGCGCCGTGGTCGACTAGGTCTCAGTGTCGCCGACTACCGCGTACAGATGGCCGAACTCTTCGCGCCGTTCTCCAAAGTGGCTGCCAAGAACCCGTTTTCGTCATCCCCGGTCGAACGTTCGGTGGATGAGCTGATCACGGTCACCGACGACAACCGGATGATCTGCGATCCGTATCCGCGTTTGATGGTGGCCCGCGATCAGGTGAACCAAGGTGCGGCCGCACTGCTGATGTCGGTCGCCGCCGCGCAACGGCTCGGCGTGTCCGAGGACAACTGGGTGTACCTGCGTGGTCATGCCGACCAGACCGAACAGGATCTGCTGGACCGCGTCGATGTCAGCATCAGCGTATCGGCCAGACAGTCTGTCGCAGAAGCACTTCGGGTCGCGGGAATCGGCATTGACGACGTGGCGACGTTCGACCTCTACAGTTGCTTCCCGTTCCCGGTCTTCACCGTGTGCGACGAGTTCGGGCTGGCGGCCGACGATCCGCGGGGCCTCACGCTCACCGGCGGTCTGCCGTACTTCGGCGGCCCGGGTAACAGCTACTCGCTGCACGGTATCGCCGAGACGGTGAGCCAAATGCGAGACCACCCAGGCACATTCGGTCTCGTCGGCGCGAATGGCGGCGTCATGAGCAAGTACTCGGTGGGCGTCTACTCGACGGAGCCCGCCGACTGGGCAGCCGACCGTAGTGAGGCGCTGCAGGCGGACATCGCCGCGCTGCCCAAGGTGGCGGTCACCCGGAATGCCGAGGGTCGGGGCAGGATCGAGACCTATTCGGTGCGCTACGACTGGCCCGTCACCACGGGTGTCATCATCGGCCGACTCGACGCCGACGACAGCCGGTTCATGGCGCTTACCGACGACGAAGATCTGGTGAAGCTGATGACCACGGGTGACCCGCTGGGCGCGGCGATCGCGGTGACCTCGGACGGTAAGAAGAACACCGCCACGCTGGCCTAGCCTCCCCTACACGAGTGCGGCGAGCTTTCCGGCTAGCCGTTCGACATAGGACGCCACCTCGGCCCCGGACTTGTCGGGCAGGCCGAACAGCACCTCGGTGACCCCGAGGTCGGCCCACTTCGCGAGCTTGTCGGGGTCGGGCTTGAAGTCCAGGGCGACGATCTGCGGCGCTCCGTCACGACCGGCCGCGGCCCAGGTGTCCTGCAGCAGCTTGACCGGTGCGTCGATGTCGAAGTCACGCGGCGTCGTGATCCAGCCGTCGGCCGAACGTGCGATCCACTTGAAGTTCTTCTCGGTGCCCGCCGCGCCGACCAGCACGGGGATGTGCGCCTGAACCGGCTTGGGCCAGGCCCAGCTGGGGCCGAAGTTGACGAACTCGCCCTCGTAGGACGCTTCCTGCTCGGTCCACAGCGCGCGCATGGCCTCCAGGTACTCGCGCAACATCGTGCGCCGCCGGCCCGGAGGCACCTTGTGGTCGGCCAATTCGTCTGTGTTCCAGCCGAATCCGACACCGAGGGAGACGCGGCCGCCGGACAGGTGGTCCAGGGTCGCGATCGACTTCGCCAGCGTGATCGGGTCGTGTTCGACCGGCAGCGCCACGGCCGTGGACAACCGCACCCGCGAGGTCACCGCACAGGCGGCGCCCAACGAAACCCAGGGGTCCAGGGTGCGCATGTAGCGGTCGTCGGGCAGTGACTCGTCGCCGGTGGTGGGGTGGGCAGCCTCGCGCTTGATGGGGATGTGCGTGTGTTCGGGCACGTAGAACGTGGTGAAGCCGTGTTCGTCGGCGAGTTTGGCGGCCGATGCGGGGTCGATGCCCCGGTCGCTGGTGAAAAGTACGAGCCCGTAGTCCATATCAGGATTAGAACGTGTTCTAGTCCGAAGGGCAACGTCGGGGGCCCAAAACGTGCCCGCGCGGGACACCGAAAGGGAAGCCAAGAAGTCCTGCGACAGATCATGTAAAAGCGAATCGGCCCGCCGTGGTATGTGGGCGGACTCGACGTTCGAGGACCTGGTTCAGTACAACGACGGCTCCCGCACGCAGTCGATCGGCACGCGCGAACAGATCGCGGAACGCATTGCGGCATAACGCAAACGCGGCGTCGCTCTTATTCTCGGCGGCTTCCTGCACTTCCAGGAGGAGATCGAACACGTCGGTTCGCCCGTGCTGCCGTTGGTTCGCGAAATCGAGGAATCCGAGCAACATTCGACAGTGGAACCCTTGCTGGCGTCGCGGTAACCGGGAGTGCGCTAGCGTGGGTTCGAAGCCGTCCAGCACAGGAGAGGTCATGTCGTACCCCCAAGGTCCGCCCGGCAATCCCGGATACCCGCCCGCCCAGCAGCCGACCACGCAGTTCGCGGCGCCGACGCAACAGTTCGGTAGGGCGCCCGAGCCCGGTCCAGCCGCGGGTCCGAGCCAACTGCCGAAGTACCTGACCATCGCGGTCGTGGTCCTTGGCCTCGGCGTGTACCTGTCCAGCTTCGGGCCGCTGTTCACCGCAGGCGCGGACTACTTCACTCCGACGCTGCTGGATCTCGGCGTCGTCGCGGCCCTCGCCGCCGCGCTGATCGCCGGCGTATCGCTGCTGCCGAAGCAGAAGCTCCTGCCTGCGGCTGTCGCGGTGCTGTCGGTGCTGGCGTTCCTCCTGGTGATTGCCATCGTGCTGACGGCGCCAGAGGGGGTGTCCATCGACTGGGGCCTCTACCTGATCATCGCGTTCACCATGTTCCAGGCGATCGTCGCCGTGGCGGTGCTGCTGTTCGATGCGGGCGTCATCACCCCGCCCGCGCCGCAGCAGCCCCGGTACGACCAGCAGTACGGCCAATACGGCGGGCCCAGCGCGTCGTACTACGGTCAGCAGCCCCAGCACGGCGGCCCGCCGCAGCACCAGCAGGGGCTGTCGCAACGTCCCGGTTATCCGTCCCAGTACGGCGGTTACCAGGGTGGCGGCCAGTCGGCCGGCGGATATTCCGGCAGCCAACCCAGCGGTCAGCAGAGCGGGCCCCCGACCCCTCCGACCGGTTTCCCGACCTTCGGACAGCCGCCGTCGGGCTCCGCCCAGACGGCCCAGGCGCAGATGCCGTCGCAATCGGGAGCGTCTTCCACGCAGTCGGGCCCCCCACCGTCGTAGTCTGAGCCGCGCGTGCGTCAACTTCGCGCGCGTGTGAGCTTGTGCGAGGAGCGGCCTTAGTGGAAAACCGGCCAGTCGGCACACGCCAGGCGCGTGAGCTGCTTCGGGTCGCGTTCGGGCCGTCCATCGTGGCGCTGGGCGTCATCGCGGCCGTGGTGTTGCTGCAGCTGCTGATCGCCAACAGCGACATGACCGGCGCGCTCGGCGCGATCACCAGCATGTGGCTCGGCGTACACATGGTGCCGATCTCGATCGGCGGTAGCGAGCTGGGCGTGATGCCGTTGCTACCCATGCTCGCGATGGTGTGGGGCACCGCACGCGCGACCGCCGGTGCGACATCGCCGCAGGGTTCCTGGTTCGTGACGCGGTGGGTCGTCGCATCGGCCGTCGGCGGCCCGCTGCTGATCGCGGCGATCTCCCTGGCGATCGTCCACGACGCGGCGTCGGTGTTCACCCAGCTTCAGACGCCGGACGCGCTGCGCGCATTCGGCAGCGTCTTGGCCGTGCACGTGGCCGGCGCGGTGATCGGGGTCGGGTCGCGCGTCGGACGGCGCGTCCTGTCGGAATCGCGGCTTCCCGAGTGGCTGCCCGACGCGATTCGGGCTGCCAATGCAGGCGTCCTGGCGCTGCTGGGACTGTCCGGCGTCGTGATGACCGGCTCGATGATCGTGCACTGGGCGACGATGCATGATCTCTACGGGATCACCGACTCGGCGTTCGGGCAGTTCAGCCTGACGCTGTTGTCGATTCTGTACATCCCCAACGTGCTCGTCGGAACGGCTGCGGTCGCTGTCGGGTCCAGCGCGCACATCGGGTTGGCGACGTTCAGCTCGTTCACGGTCTTCGGTGGCGACATCCCCGCGCTGCCGGTGCTGGCCGCCGTGCCGACTCCACCGCTCGGCCCGGTCTGGGTGGCGCTGTTGATCGTCGGCGCGGTCTCGGGTGTCGCGTTGGGGCAGCAGGCGGCGCGACGACCGCTGCCCCTGCTGCCCGCGATCGGCAAGCTGCTCGTCGCGGCCGCGCTCGCGGCACTGATCATGGCCGTGCTCGGTTACGCAGGCGGCGGGCGGCTGGGCAATTTCGGCGATGTCGGCGTCGATCAGGCCACGTTCGGGCCGGCGGTCTTCCTGTGGTTCGCCGGTATCGGGGCGCTGACCGTGGCGATGACGGGCGGCATCGCGCGGCGGGTCAGGGTCCCCAAGCCGGAAACCGAACCCGAGCCCGAAGCTGAAGCCGAGCTGGAATCCGAAGCTGAGCTCGAATCCGAGACCGAGCTCGAGGCCGACTCGGACTTCGAGCCTGCGTTCGATGACGAGTCAGAGGCCGACTTCGAGCCCGCGTTCGAGCCCGAGGCGGAAACAGCCATCGACGACCTCGCAACGCAGGCCGCCGACGAACCGTTCGACGAGCCACCGGCCGCCGCTGCGCGGCCTCGAAGCGAACACCGGGACGCCTTCGGAGATCCCGAGGACCACTTCGTCGTCGACGACGTCCCCGACGACCAAGCCACGCCAGGCGCGACCACGGACCGAGCGCCCGATCGCGACGATTAGGCTGCCAGGCGTGCAGCAACCGCTTCGAGTGCCCCCGAAGGTGCCCGCACGTGTTGTGGTGCTCGCATCTGGTACCGGTTCGCTGCTGCGATCCCTCCTCGACGCCACCGGCGGCGATTACCCAGCCGACATCATCGCCGTCGGCGTGGATCGCGACTGCCCGGCCGTCGACATCGCCGCGTCGGCATCGGTACCCAGCTATACGGTGCGGCTGCGCGACCACCCTGACCGCGGGGCCTGGGATGCTGCGATCACCGACGCGACCGCAGCGCAGGAACCTGATTTGATCGTGGCTGCCGGATTCATGAAAATACTTGGGCCCCATTTCCTTTCCCGCTTCATGGGCCGGATCATCAACACCCACCCGGCGCTGCTGCCCTCGTTTCCCGGGGCACACGCGGTACCCGAAGCGCTGGAGTACGGAGTCAAGGTGACGGGGTGCAGCGTGCACCTCGTCGATGCCGGCACCGACACCGGACCGTTGCTGGCCCAAGAAGCCGTGCCGGTGCTCGACGACGATGACGAAGCCTCCCTGCACGAGCGGATCAAAGTCGTCGAACGGCGACTGCTGGTGGACGTGCTGGCCGCGGTGGCTACCCGCGGCGTGACCTGGACCGGACGAAAGGCGACATTGGGATGACTGACCGCAGGGCTATCCGGCGTGCGTTGATAAGCGTGTACGACAAGACCGGGCTCACCGACCTCGCGCGTGGTCTCCACGAGGCGGGTGTCGAACTCGTGTCCACCGGGTCGACCGCGAAAACCATTGCTGACGCCGGTATTCCGGTCACTTCCGTCGAGCAGGTCACCGGGTTCCCCGAGGTGCTCGACGGCAGGGTCAAAACCCTGCACCCGCATGTCCACGCGGGACTGCTCGCCGATCAGCGCAAGCCCGAACATGTTTCGGCACTCGCCGAACTCGGCGTCGCGCCGTTCGAGCTGGTGGTCGTCAACCTCTACCCGTTCACCCAGACCGTCGACTCCGGCGCGGGCGAAGACGAATGCGTCGAGCAGATCGACATCGGTGGCCCCTCGATGGTGCGTGCCGCCGCGAAGAACCATCCGAGCGTCGCGGTGGTGGTCGATCCGCTGGGCTACGACGGTGTGCTCGCCGCGGTACGCTCCGGTGGCTTCACGCTGGAGGAGCGGAAGAAGCTGGCCTCCTTGGCATTCCGGCACACCGCCGAATACGACGTCGCGGTCGCGGCGTGGATGTCGTCGGTGCTCGCGTCCGAAGGCGATGCGGCGCCGCCGTCGCTGCCGCTGTGGACGGGCGCGACGTGGCGACGCGAGGCGGTGTTGCGCTACGGCGAGAACCCGCACCAGCAGGCCGCGCTGTATCGCTATGACTCGGGCTGGCCGGGCCTGGCGCAGGCGCAGCAGTTGCATGGCAAAGAGATGTCGTACAACAACTACACCGACGCCGATGCCGCCTGGCGCGCGGCGTTCGACCACGAGGAGATCTGCGTGGCGATCATCAAGCACGCCAACCCATGCGGGATCGCGATCTCGTCGGTGTCGGTGGCCGATGCGCATCGCAAGGCCCACGAATGCGATCCGCTGTCGGCGTTCGGTGGGGTGATCGCGGCCAACACCGAAGTGACGGTCGAGATGGCGGAGACGGTCGCCGACATCTTCACCGAGGTGATCATCGCGCCCGCCTACGAGTCGGGTGCCGTGGACGTGCTTGCGCGCAAGAAGAACATCCGCGTGCTGCTGGCGTCCGAACCGCAGCAGGGCGGCACCGAGTTCCGTCAGATCAGCGGCGGCCTGCTGATCCAGCAACGCGACGAGTTCACCGCTCCCGGGGACGATTCGGCCAACTGGGAACTGGCCACCGGCTCACCCGCCGACCCGGCGACGCTGGCCGACCTGAAGTTCGCGTGGTTGGCGTGCCGCGCGGTGAAGTCGAACGCGATCGTGGTCGCCGCCGACGGCGCCACCGTCGGGGTCGGCATGGGTCAGGTCAATCGGGTCGACGCGGCCAAGCTGGCGGTGCAGCGGGCAGGCGATCGGGTGCGGGGTGCCGTCGCGGCGTCCGACGCGTTCTTCCCGTTCCCCGACGGGCTCGAGGTGCTCACCGAGGCCGGCGTGAAGGCGATCGTGCACCCTGGCGGTTCCGTGCGCGACGACGAGGTCACCGCGGCGGCCGCCGAGGCGGGGATCACGCTGTACCTCACCGGGGCGCGTCACTTCGCGCACTGACTTTCCCGACGAACGTGGGTTACCCGCACGCCTTAGGGCTCGCAAGCGTGCGAAAGCCCCACACTCGCGGGGGTTCAGGAGTTGCGGATCTTGTCGATCAGCTTCGACTTGGTCAGCGATGAGTAACCGGAGATACCGATCTCCTTGGCGCGCTTCTTCAGGTCCGAGACCGTCCAGTCGTCGTACGACCCGGATTTCCCACCCTTGCGCCCGACGGCCGACTTTCCGCGCGCCGCGGCGGCGTTGGCGATCCTGGCGGACTTCTGCTTCGAGTTGCCCTGTTCGCGCAGGTCCTCGTACAGCTTCTCGTTCTTGATGGACGGGTTCGGCATGGTGGACGCTCCTTGATCGACTACTCCCCGAAGGGTGCCCATTGGCGACCCTTTTATGCAGAGCAACGGTGCTGAGCGTGCGCAGAATGTGACGGATTGGCGGCGTGTCCACCGGGGACACGCACGTTCGGGACACAAGTCGTAGCGTGGAGTTGTGACATCACCTAACGATTTGCCCCGGACCGTTGCCGAGCTGAGGGCCTCCGGTCACGTCGAGCGGGGCGTCAAGGCCGAAATTCGCGAGAACCTGCTGGCCGCGCTTGGCGAGGGTCGCGACGCGTGGCCGGGCATCCTGGGCTTCGAGGACACTGTGCTCCCGCAGCTGGAACGGGCCCTGATCGCCGAGCACGACGTGGTGCTGCTCGGCGAACGCGGGCAGGGTAAGACGCGCCTGCTGCGCGCACTGACCGGCCTGCTCGACGAGTGGACCCCCGTCATCGCCGGTTCGGAACTGAACGAGCATCCGTACTCGCCGATCACCCCCGAGTCCATCCGTCGGGCCGCCGACTCCGGTGACGACCTGCCCGTCGAATGGCGACATCGCAACGAGCGCTACACCGAGAAGCTGGCGACTCCGGATACCAGCGTGGCCGACCTGGTCGGCGACATCGATCCGATCAAGGTGGCCGAGGGCCGCAGCCTCGGTGACCCCGAGACCATCGCATACGGCCTCATCCCGCGGGCGCACCGAGGCATCGTCGCGATCAACGAGTTGCCCGACCTCGCGGAGCGCATCCAGGTGTCGATGCTCAACGTGATGGAGGAACGCGACATCCAGGTGCGCGGCTACACGCTGCGGCTGCCGCTCGACGTCCTCGTCGTCGCCAGCGCCAACCCCGAGGACTACACCAACCGCGGCCGCATCATCACGCCGCTGAAGGATCGCTTCGGCGCCGAGATCCGCACCCACTACCCGTACGAACTCGAGGCCGAGGTCGGCGTCATCAAGCAGGAGGCCAACCTCGCCTCCGAGGTGCCCGAGTACCTGGTGCACGTGCTCGCCCGGTTTGCGCGCTACCTGCGCGAGTCGCGGTCCATCGACCAGCGGTCCGGTGTGTCGGCGCGCTTCGCGATCGCGGCCGCGGAGACGGTCGCCGCCTCGGCGCGGCACCGTGCGGCCATCCTCGGCGAACAGGATCCGGTGGCGCGCGTCGTCGATCTCTCGACGGTGATCGATGTGCTGCGCGGCAAGCTGGAGTTCGAGTCCGGCGAGGAAGGCCGCGAACAGGCCGTGCTCGAACATCTGCTGCGCCGTGCCACCGCGGACACCGCGCAGCGGCTGCTCGGCGGCATCGATGTCGGGCCGCTGGTGATGGCGATCGAGAACGGTTCCGCGGTGACCACCGGTGAGCGCGTGTCCTCCCGTGACGTGCTGGCAGCGGTCCCCGAGGTCCCGGCGATCGCCGAGATCCAGCAGCGGCTCGAGGCGACGACGGACGGACAGCGCGCGGCGGCCGTCGAGATGGCGCTCGAGGCGCTGTATCTGGCCAAACGGATCGACAAGGTGTCTTCAGAAGGTGAAACCGTCTATGGCTGATTCCGGGGCCAGGCGCCTCACGCGGTATTCGCGATACACCGGCGGGCCTGATCCGCTGGCGCCGCCGATCGACCTGAGCGAGGCGCTCGAGCAGATCGGCCAGGACGTCATGGAGGGCAGCTCACCTCGGCGCGCGCTGTCGGAGCTCATGCGGCGCGGCACGCAGAACATGCGCGGAGCCGACAAGCTCGCCGCCGAGGCCAACCGTCGGCGCCGGGAACTGTTGCAGCGCAACAACCTCGACGGCACCCTGCAGGAGGTCAAGAAGCTGCTGGACGAGGCGGTGCTCGCCGAGCGCAAGGAGCTGGCGCGCGCGCTGGACGACGACGCGCGGTTCAACGAGATGCGCATCGAGTCGTTGCCGCCCTCGCCGGCAAAGGCCGTGCAGGAGCTCTCCGACTATGACTGGCGCAGTGCAGAGGCGCGCGAAAAGTACGACCAGATAAAGGATCTCCTCGGCCGCGAAATGCTCGACCAGCGCTTCGCGGGCATGAAGCAGGCGATGGAGAACGCCACCGACGAAGACCGCCAACGTGTCAACGAGATGCTCGACGATCTCAACGACCTGCTGGACAAGCATGCGCAGGGCAATGACACGCAGGAGGATTTTCAAAACTTCATGGACAAGCACGGCGAGTTCTTCCCGGAGAACCCGCGCAACGTCGAGGAGCTGCTGGACTCTTTGGCCAAGCGTGCCGCCGCCGCACAGCGCTTCCGTAACAGCCTGTCGGCTGATCAACGCGCCGAGCTTGATGCGTTGGCGCAGCAGGCATTTGGATCACCGTCGCTGATGAATGCGCTCAACCGGCTCGACAGCCACCTACAGGCGGCCCGGCCGGGCGAAGACTGGGATGGTTCGTCGCGGTTCTCCGGTGACAACCCGATGGGCATGGGTGAGGGCACCCAGGCAATGGCCGACATCGCCGAACTGGAGGAGCTCGCAGAGTCGCTTTCGCAGAGTTACGCGGGCGCCACGATGGAGGACGTCGACCTCGATATGCTCGCTCGCCAACTGGGCGACGAAGCCGCGGTCGACGCCAAGACGCTGGCCGAACTCGAGCGGGCGCTGATGGACCAGGGATTTCTGGACCGCGGCTCGGACGGGCAGTGGCGGCTGTCTCCCAAGGCGATGCGACAGCTCGGACAGGCCGCGCTTCGCGATGTGGCACAGCAACTTTCAGGGCGACACGGCGAGCGCGAGACCCGTCGCGCGGGTGCGGCCGGAGAGCTCACCGGCGCGACGCGACCGTGGGCATTCGGTGACACCGAACCCTGGAACGTCACCCGCACATTGACGAACACGGTGCTACGCCAGGCCGGCACCGGCGGCGTCCACATGCCGTTGAGGTTCGCCGTCGACGATGTGGAGATCTCCGAGACCGAGACTCGCACCCAGGCCGCGGTAGCACTGCTGGTCGACACGTCATTCTCGATGGTGATGGAGAACCGGTGGCTGCCGATGAAGCGCACGGCGCTGGCGCTGAGCCACCTCGTCAGCACGCGGTTTCGCTCGGATGCGTTGCAGATCATCGCTTTCGGCCGATATGCGCGCACCGTTTCCACCGCGGAACTGACCGGGCTGGAAGGCGTGTACGAGCAGGGCACCAACCTGCACCATGCGCTCGCGCTGGCGGGTCGGCACCTGCGCCGCCATCCCAACGCGCAGCCGGTGCTGCTCGTCGTGACCGACGGTGAACCCACCGCACACCTGGAGGCATACGGAAACGGGGCTGGAGCTGAATCGGCGGCTCAGCCGCCCTCGGTGTTCTTCGACTATCCGCCACATCCCCGCACCATCGCCCACACGGTCAAGGGTTTCGACGATATGGCGGGGCTGGGTGCGCAGGTGACGATCTTCCGGTTGGGCAGTGATCCGGGGCTGGCCAAATTCATCGATCAGGTGGCGCGTCGTGTCGAGGGACGCGTCGTGGTGCCCGATCTCGACGGGCTGGGTGCCGCCGTCGTCGGCGACTACCTGCGGTCGCGCCGTCGGCGTTGAGCACTCGCGGCCCGCGTGCCGCTAGACCGGCTTGCGCTTCCTGCGCTTGACGCCGACGCTGCCCCACAGCGAGAAGCCGCGGATGCGCACGCACGGCGCTCCCGGCGAACCTTCCCCGCTCACGCTTTGGTCGAAGGATCCCATCACCCCGACACCGCGCAGGTCCACGTTCACCTCGGGCGGCACCAAGATGGTTTGGCCGCCGAAGATCGAGTAGGAGTGGATCTCGACTTCTGGTGAGGTGAAGTCGGCGTACCGCAAATCCACCACGCCTCCGCCGAAGAGAGCAAAGGTGGTCATCCGCTTCGGCACGTTCCAGCGGCCGCGACGCTCGAACCCACTCATGATTGCCAGCAGCATCGTCGACGGTGCAGGCCGCACCGGCCCGCCGCTGGGACCGGCCGAGACAGAACCGGGCAGGTCCGCGGAAAGCCGATCGAGTTCGTCATATGTCTGCGCGGCGTACGCCCTGGTCAGGCGTTCTTCGTATTCGTTCAGTGGCAGTCGGCCCTGAGCAGCGGCATCGGTGAGGAGCTGCGCCATGTGGATACGATCGGTGTCTGCAGCGCGCCTTGAGCCGTTCCGCGACGCTGGAGTGCTCATCCCGGCCATCTGTTCTTTGCGCAGGCGCTCATCACAACCATCTGTTCTTCGCGGAACCGCTCATCACTACCATCTGTTCTTTGCGCAGGCGCTCATCACCGACGAGCCTACGACGAACGCTGGCACATGCAAGGCCGATGTCCAAACTGTGCATCCTTCGATGCCGGCGAATCAGATAGACAAGCAAACTTTATTCCGCGCCGGCCAAGTAGTCGGCAAACTCGATGGTGCCGACGGGGTTCTGGGGTGCGAGGTGCGCGCCCGATCGGTACGCGGCAACGATGCGTCCCGGGATGGGGACGGCCACCACTTTGCGGCGGCCCCCACCCGCGGTCAGGTACATCCGCCCCAACTCGGCGTGCGTGTGCACCGTCGGTCCGCCGATGTCGGGCACCCGGCCCGACGGGTCGGAATCGATCAGCTCGACGAGCCGACGCGCGACGTCGCGGCTGTCGATCGGCTGGAAGCTGACGCCGCGCAGCGCCCACAGCACGGGTGAGTACCGCTGGACCGCGAAGCTGGTGGCGATCAGGTCGTGGAACTGGGTGGCGCGCAGTACCGTATGGGCGACGCCGGAGGCGTCCAGTGCTTGCTCGACTCTGACCTTGGTCCGGTAGTAGGGCAACGGGATTCGGTCGATACCGACGATCGATACGTGCACGAGGTGGCCGACGCCGGCGCGTCGCATCGCCGACGTCAGGTGCCGCATCGAGGTGACATCCTTGTCGCCGGTCGCCTGCGTGGCGCAGTTGACGATCACGTCCACCCCGTCGACCGCCGCGTCGATTCCCTCACCTGCCAGCAGATCGGCTCGCCGCCAATGTAATTCGCCGCTGTCAGGTTGGTTGCGCCGACTCAGCGCGTAGACGTCGTAGCCGGCCGCGATGGCCGCGGGCAACACTTGGTGACCGAGCGTGCCGGTCGCCCCGGTGACCAAGACCCGTTTCGCCATGTCGGTGATCCTATGCCGCGGTCACTGCCGGGTAAGGATGCACACGTAGCGTCGCGGAGTGTTGTAGAAACACGAGCCCTCCTTCGCCGGGAAACCGACCAGTGCCGCCTCTGCGATTTCGGCCGGTCCGCCACAGGCGAGCCCGATCGAGCGCTCGAACAGCGGGTCGCATGTCATTACGAGAAACGTCGCCTCCGACGGCTCAACGATCGGAACGCCACTGCGACGCAACGGGAATTCGATCGCTCCTCCGGACTTGTTGACCCCGGTGACCGCGATCGGCACGTCCCCTAGTGTCGCCCTCACCTTCTCGGCTGCGTGCACCGCATGCGGCCAGCCCTTTGCCGAGGGTGTGAACGACGGCATCACCACGATCGCCGAAACGATGCACACGATGACCGCAGCGGCGGCGGCGCATCGCACTAGGACCGGTCGCGCCGACCACATCCAGGAGACACCTATTCCGATGGCGGTGAACACAATCGGATGAAGCCAGGAGTAGTACTGATCCGTCGGCAGCCCTGGATAACTGACAGCCAGCGTCGGTGCGATGAGGGCCAGCGCGACGATCGCCCATGCCGTGGTGAGGATCGCCCAGCCGCCGAACCGCCGTGCGATGCCTGTCGTCGCGACCGCGGCGATGATGAGTGCCGCCACGGTGGTGACGGACGCCGGCCATGCCGACAGCGGGGCAGATGCGGAATCACCGGCGACCGGCCCGGCCAGGATTCGCCATCCGATGACGGGGATGGCTGCGAGGCGTTGGCCTACCGACTCATCTATGCCCAGGTTCGCCGCGAAGACATGATCCGAGATTCCGCGTGTCTCGGCGAAATCGGTGTGCAGTTCGTAGACGAGAACCGGGACGAGCCCAGCGACCATGATCAATGCGGTCGCCGCCAATACGCCACGCACCGACCGTCGCGGCCGCCGAAACACGTCGGCGATGAACAAGGCGATGAACGGTGGCACCGCCAGCACCGCCAGCAGGTGAGCGTGGACCAAGAGAACCGTTGCCGCAGAAGCCAGCACCCACCAGCCGAGCTCGCGTGTGCGCCATGCCTGCCAGGCCGCGGCCACTGCCAGCGCGGCCACGGGGCCGACGATGTTCGCGTTCCACAGAAATGTCGACGCTCCGATCGCCGACGGGCTCACCGCCATCAACAGCGCCGCGACGTGTCCGGCCAGCGGGCCGCCTACCGTGCGGCCCAGCCACCACGTCGCTGCAACGCCGGCGATGCCGATGAGCGCCACGGTCGTCAACACCACCGCCGGATCGACATCACTCAGGAACGCACTGGGCGCAAGGAGCCAGTAATAGGCAACGCCGTGATGTCCGGTGGCGAACGAGGCCTGCGGACCCACCAAGGGCATCTGTCCGTCGCGCACCCAATGCAGCAGCGTGAGCATTTCGGTGCCCTGATCGTCGTCCCACTCGCCGCGCCCCGCCAGCCCGATCAGTCGGACGGCTGCGGCGATCAGAAGTATGACCGCCAGCACCAGTCCGTCGCGTCGGGCCGAGGTCACGCCCTCACCCTAAGATGCGCCCGTCGATCCTCCCCGCCCGCATCATGGCGGGAGCCGAAGTCAGTTCTTCACTCGTATTAGTCGGGCGCAGGGACTGGGCCAAAAGGTTTGGCCAGGCTTGCGGCCGCATCAGAAGGCAGACTTGCGATCTTGCCGACGAAATTGCCCGGCAAGTTCGCGATGCTCGTCGCGAAATCGCTTGGCAGGCTGGCGATCTTTCCCGGAGCGTCCCCCAGCCTCGCGAAGCTGTTGGCGGCATCTTCGGGCAACGAGGTGACGCCGCCCACGAATTGTCCAGGGAGAGCAACGAGACTATTCACCGTCTGCTGCGGAACCGCCGCGATCTTGCAGGTAACCGCGGGTGCGCAGCCCACCAACCAGTCGGGGTCGATGGGCTCTGCTGACGCCGGGGCGGCGGTAGCCAGGGCGGCCCCGCCGATGAATCCAGCAACGACAATGACTCTTTTCATGACCACTCCGTTCAAGATGGACAGTTCGCCTGTTACGTAGTGCAAAGCGGGTACACAACCATCAAAATCCGGACTCGCTGATTAGCCGAAATGATAGGCGCTGTTGCTCGTCGTGTCGCGACGAGCGTGCTTTGCCAAGGGTTCCCGCACGTTTGCCGTACTCAAAATTCATCAGAGGGAAACCGGCTGGACCCCAACCTGTCTCGTCGCGCTGGGGTCCCGCAGCTTCGCGGTCCCTAGGTCGCCCAGTTCGGCGGGCGCTTCTGCAGAAACGCCATCATGCCCTCTCTGGCCTCTTCGGAGACAAACAATTCGGCGGACTGCCGCGTCAACGCCTCGGCGTCCCGGTCGAACGCCGCCAGCAGCGGCGCGGTCGTCAGGGCCTTGGAGGCGGCCAACCCCTGCGGCGAGGCTTTGCCGATCTCCGCGCCCAGGGCCGCCACCGTCGCCTCGACGTCGTCGGTGGCGACGGTGATCAGGCCGATGTCGGCGGCCTCGGCGGCGCCGAACTTCTCGCCGGTCAGGAAGTAGCGGCCCGCGGCGCGGGCCGTCATCTTCGGCAGCAGGGCGAGCGAGATGATCGACGGCGCAACGCCAATGCGCGCTTCGGTCAACGCGAACGTACTCGCCTGGCCCGCCACCGCGATGTCGCATGCGCCCACCAGTCCCAGCCCACCGGCGCGGACGTGTCCGTCGATCGCGCCGATCACCGGGATCGGCAGTTCGAGGATCCTGCGCAGCAGCCGGGTCAGTTCGCGGGCCCGTTCGACGTCGATATCGGCGGGGTCACCACCTGAGGCTTGGGCGAGATCGGCTCCTGCGCAGAAGGTTCCGCCGGTGTGGCCGAGCACCACCGCACGGACTCCACCGTCCGTGGTGGCGTCGGTCAGACCCTGGTGTAGCTGGTCGACCAGCGCGGTCGACAACGCGTTGCGGTTCTCCGGCGAGTCCAGCGTCAGGCGCGCGACGCTGCCCTCGACGGAGTAGCCGACAAGCGCGCTCATCAGTACGACCTGGGCAGACCCAGTGACGTCTGCGCGACGAAGTTGAGGATCATCTCTCGGCTCACGGGTGCGATGCGGGCCAACCGCGACGCCACCAGCACCGAGGCGATACCGTACTCCTTCGTCAGGCCGTTGCCGCCGAGGCACTGCACCGCCTGATCGACCGCGCGCACCGACGCTTCACCCGCCGCATACTTGGCCATGTTGGCGGCCTCGGCCGCGCCGACGTCGTCGCCGAGGTCGTACAGCGATGCGGCCTTCTGCATCATCAGCTTCGCCAGCTCGATCTCGATGTGGTTCTGCGCCAACGGGTGTGACAGTCCCTGATGCGCGCCGATCGGCGTCTTCCACACCTGGCGCGTCTTGACGTACTCGGTGGCCTTGTTGATCGCGAACCGGCCCATTCCGACCGCGCTGGCGGCGCCCATGATGCGCTCCGGGTTGAGTCCGGCGAACAGCTGCGCGATGGCCGCGTCTTCGGACCCGACGAGCGCGTCGGCGGGAAGTCGCACCTCGTCCAAGAACAGCTGGAACTGGTTCTCGGGGCTGACGATCTCCATGTCGATCTTGGTCCACGTCATGCCAGGGGTGTCGGTGGGCACGACGAACAGTGCCGGCTTGAGGTTGCCGGTCTTGTGATCTTCGGTCCGGCCGACGACGAGAATCGCCTGGGCCTGGTCGACGCCCGAGATGTACACCTTCTGACCCGACAGAATCCAGTCGCTGCCGTCACGGCGGGCGGTGGTGGTGATCTTGTGACTGTTCGACCCCGCGTCGGGTTCGGTGATCGCGAACGCCATGGTGATCGATCCGTCGGCGATTCCCGGGATCCAGCGCTTCTTCTGCTCCTCGGTGCCGAACTTGGCGATGATGGTGCCGTTGATGGCGGGGGAGACCACCATCAAGAGCAGGGCGCAGCCGGCGGCGGACATCTCCTCCATGACCAGCGACAGCTCGTACATCCCGGCCCCGCCGCCGCCGTACTCTTCGGGCAGGTTCACCCCGATGAAGCCGAGTTTGCCTGCCTCGCTCCACAACTCGGTGGTGTGTTCACCAGCGCGGGCCTTCTCCAGGTAGTACTTCTCGCCATAGTTGGCGGCCATCGCGGCGACAGCCTTGCGCAGCGCCTGCTGTTCTTCGGTCTCGACGAAGCTGCTCATGTGTTTCCTTAAGGGTTGTCCACTCGGGCGAGTACGGCCCCGACGTCGACCTGCTGGCCGACCTCGACGTTGAGTTCGGCGAGCACTCCGTCGCCGGGCGAGGTCACGGTGTGCTCCATCTTCATCGCCTCCAGCCACACCAGTGGCTGCCCGGCGGCCACCGAGTCGCCCACGGCGGCGCCGATGCGCAACACCGATCCGGGCATGGGCGCCAAGAGCGACCCCTGCGCAACAGCGGTATCGGGGTCGCCGAAGCGAGGTAGCGCCACGAGATGCACGGGCCCCAGGGATGAGTCGACGTACACGTCGGCGCCGTATCGCGCGACATCGAAGGCACGCTCCACACCGGCGATGGACAGCACGACGCGATCGGCGGCGGAGGACACGAGACCGACGCCGTCAAGGTCGGGAAGGTGCACGCTGTCGCGGGTACAGCGGTAGCGCACCACGTGCTCTCCGCCGGAAGCGTCGCCGTAGGACTTGGTCTGGAATCCGGACGCCAGGTTGCGCCAGCCGCTCGGTGCGGCGGCGAACACCGTTGCACTGTCGCGGTTCTGCGCGGCGTCGGCGAGTGCCGCGGCGACCGCGGAGAGTGCGGCGGCCCGGTCGTCGCCCAGCGGGGTGGACAACCGGTCGAGGCCGTGGGTGTCGAAGAAGGCCGTATCGGTGGCGCCGTCGAGGAACGCCGGGTGCCGCAGCACGTTGACCAACAAATCGCGGTTGGTCCTGATGCCGTGCAGCCGGGTGCGGGTCAGCGCATCGGCGAGGACGGCCGCGGCTTGACGTCGCGTCGGTGCGTAGGAGATGACCTTGGCGAGCATCGGGTCGTAGAAGATCGACACCTCCGAGCCGTCCTGGATGCCGGTGTCGACTCGCACCGTCTGCGGTACCTCGAACCGGTGAACGGTGCCCGCCTGCGGCTGCCAGTTCTTCGCCGGGTCTTCGGCGTACAGCCGTGCCTCGATGGACGATCCACGCGACGGTGGCGGTTCGGGATCGAGTTGTCCGCCATCGGCGACGTGCAGCTGCAACTCGACGAGGTCCAGCCCGGTGGTCGCCTCGGTGACGGGATGTTCGACCTGCAGTCGGGTGTTCATCTCGAGGAAGTAGAAATCGCCCGCCCCTGGACCATCTGGGCCCGCCATGAACTCGACGGTGCCCGCACCGGCGTAGCCGATCGCCTCCGCCGCCAGCCGCGCGGCGTCGAACAGCTTGGCGCGCATGCCTTCCGTCCGCTCGACGAGCGGCGAGGGCGCCTCTTCGATGATCTTCTGATGGCGCCGCTGGATCGAACATTCGCGTTCGCCGACCGCCCACACGGTGCCGTGCTGGTCCGCCATCACCTGGACCTCGACGTGATGACCGGTGGCGAGGTAGCGCTCGCAGAACACGGTCGGATCGCCGAAGGCCGACTGCGCTTCGCGGCGTGCGGCCTCCACCTGGTCCGGCAGCGACGACAACTCGTCGACGATCCGCATACCGCGGCCGCCGCCACCGGCAGAGGCCTTGATCAGCACCGGCAACTGGTCGGCGGTGACGGTGTCGGGATCGAGTTCCTCGAGCACCGGCACACCCGCGGCCGCCAGCATCTTCTTCGCCTCGATCTTGGAGCCCATTGCGGCAACCGCGGCCACCGGTGGACCTATCCACGTAAGCCCGGCATCGATTACCGCGGCGGCGAACTCAGCGTTCTCCGAGAGGAATCCGTATCCGGGGTGGATCGCGTCGGCCCCGGCCGCCTGTGCGGCGGCGATCAGCTGCGCCGCGTCGAGGTAGCCCTTGGTACCTTCCAGCCGCACCCGGGCGTCCGCCTCGGCGACGTGGGGAGACGCCGCGTCGGGATCGGTGTAGACGGCGACGGTGCCGATGCCGAGCTTGCGGCAGGTGTCGAACACCCGGCGAGCGATCTCGCCGCGATTGGCAACCAGTACTCGAGTGATCATCGCGCGGCGCTCACATCCTGAAAACGCCGAAGTTCGACGTCCCCTTGATCGGGCCATTCGCGATGGCGGACAGGCACATTCCCAGCACGGTGCGGGTGTCTCGCGGGTCGATCACCCCGTCGTCATAGAGCCGGCCGGACAGGAACATCGGCAGCGACTCGGCCTCGATCTGCGCTTCCACAGCGGCGCGCAGGGCGGCGTCGGCGTCCTCGTCGACCTGCTGGCCGCGGGCCTCGGCGGCGGCGCGGCTGACGATCGACAGGACGCCCGCCAGCTGCGTGCCACCCATGACAGCGGACTTGGAGCTGGGCCACGCGAACAGAAACCGGGGATCGTAGGCGCGGCCGCACATCCCGTAGTGGCCCGCGCCGTACGAGGCGCCGATCAGCAGGGAGATGTGCGGCACGGTGGAATTGGAGACGGCGTTGATCATCATCGAGCCGTGCTTGATCATCCCGCCCTCCTCGTACTTGCGGCCGACCATGTAGCCGGTCGTGTTGTGCAGGAACAACAGTGGCGTGTCGGCGCGGTTGGCCAGCTGGATGAACTGGGTGGCCTTCTGCGACTCCTCGGAGAACAACACCCCGCGGTGGTTGGCCAGGATGCCGATCGGATAGCCGTAGAGGGTGGCCCAGCCGGTCACCAGGGAGCAACCGTAGAGGGGTTTGAACTCGTCGAAGTCGGAGCCGTCGACGATGCGGGCGATGACGTCGCGTGGATCGAACGGGATGCGCAGATCGGCGGGGACGATGCCGACCAGCTCCTCCGGATCGAACAGCGGCTCGGTGACCGGGCTCGGCGCTGGGCCCTGCTTGCGCCAGTTCAACCTGGCCACGATGCGACGACCGATGCGGATCGCGTCGAGCTCGTCGACTGCGAAGTAGTCGCCGAGTCCCGAAGTGCGGGCGTGCATCTCGGCGCCGCCAAGCGATTCGTCGTCGGATTCCTCGCCGGTCGCCATCTTCACCAGCGGCGGCCCGGCCAGGAAGACCTTGGAACGCTCCTTGATCATCACCACGTGGTCGGACATTCCGGGGATATAGGCGCCGCCGGCCGTCGAGTTGCCGAACACCAGCGCGATGGTCGGGATCCCCGCTGCCGAGAGCCGGGTGAGGTCGCGGAACATCTGACCGCCGGGTATGAAGATCTCCTTCTGCGTCGGCAGATCGGCGCCGCCGGATTCCACCAGTGACACCACCGGCAGCCGGTTCTGCAGCGCGATCTGGTTGGCGCGCAGGATCTTCTTCAGTGTCCACGGATTGCTGGTGCCGCCCTTGACCGTTGGGTCGTTGGACACGATGAGGCACTCCACGCCCTCGATCGCGCCGATTCCCGTCACGACGCTGGCCCCGACGGCGAAGTCGCTACCCCATGCGGCCAGCGGACTGAGTTCCAGGAACGGCGAATCGGGGTCGAGCAGCATCTCGATGCGCTCGCGCGCGGTCATCTTTCCGCGGTCGTGATGGCGTTTGACGTACTTTTCACCGCCGCCGGCCAACGCCTTGGCGTGTTCGATCTCGAGTTCGGCGAGTTTGGCGGTCATCACGTCCGCGGCCTCGGAGAACGCCGAGGACCTCTTGTCGATGGTCGACTTCAGCGCGGTCATGACTGGAACCCAAGGGTTTTCGCCGCGAGGCCGGTGAGGATCTCCGTCGTGCCGCCGCCGATGCCGAGGATGCGCATATCCCGGTACTGCCGCTCCACTTCGGATTCGCTCATGTATCCCATCCCGCCGAACAACTGCACGGCCTGATTGGCCACCCACTCGCCGGCCTCGACGGCGGTGTTCTTCGCGAAGCACACCTCCGTGATCAGGTTGGTCTCACCCGCGAGCTGTCGTTCCACCACGTTGCGGGTGTAGACGCGGGCCACATCGATGCGCCGCGCCATTTCGGCCAGCGTGTTCTGCACGGATTGCCGTGTGATCAACGGCCTGCCGAACGTTTCACGGTTGCGGCACCATTCGACGGTCAGGTCGAGGCACCGTTGCGCACTCGCGTATGCCTGCGCGGCCAGCCCGACGCGTTCGGAGACGAATGCGCCTGCGATTTGGATGAATCCGGTGTTCTCTCCGCCGATGAGGTTGGCGGCGGGCACCCGCGCATCCGTGTAGGAGAGCTCAGCGGTGTCACTGGACCGCCACCCCATTTTGTCCAGTTTGCGGCTGACCTCGAATCCGGGTGTGTTCTTGTCGACGACGATCAGCGAGACACCCGCAGCGCCGTCGCCTCCCGTGCGGGCCGCGGTCACCACATAGTCCGCCCGCACGCCGGAGGTGATGTAGGTCTTCGCGCCGTTGATGACGTAATCGTCGCCATCGCGGACGGCGCGCGTGGTCAGGTGCCCGACGTCCGAACCGCCGCCCGGTTCGGTGATGGCCAGGCTGCCGATCAGGTCGCCGCGCAGTGTCGGCCGCACATAGGTGTCGATCAACCGCTCGTCGCCGGAGGCGATCATGTGCGGCACCGAGATCCCGCAGGTGAACAGCGAGGCGAAGACGCCGCCGGGTGCGCCGGAGTAGTGCATCTCCTCGCAGATGACCACCGCGTCCGCACCGTCGCCACCACCCCCGCCGACGGCTTCGGGCATGCCTGCCCCCAGCAGGCCCGCATCGCCCGCCTTGCGGTGCAGATCGCGGGGCAGGTCGCCGCTGCGCTCCCACTCGTCGACGTTGGGCAGGATCTCGCGTTCTGCGAACGCCCGCACCGTCTTTCGAAGTTGTTCCCGTTCCGGGGTGTGCCAGATGCTCAAGACAAGAACTCCTCAGGGATGTCGACATGGCGGCTGCGTAGCCATTCACCAAGACCTTTGGCCTGCGGATCGAAGCGGGCCTGATAGGCCACCCCTTGACCGAGGATGCCCTCGATCAAGAAGTTGACCGCCCGCAGCCGAGGCAGCAGGTGGCGGGTGACTTCCAGATCCGCTGTCTCAGGCAGTAACTCGCGAAGCTTGTCGACGGTCAGGGTGTGCGCCAGCCACTGCCAGTGGTCGTCGCGGCGGACCCACAACCCGACGTTGGCACTACCGCCCTTGTCGCCGCTGCGCGCGCCCGCAATCCGTCCCAGCGGCACGCGTCGGGTGGCGCCGTCGGGGAGTGGTTCGGGCAATGCCGGCGGCGGGGCATCCGCCAGGTCCAGTGTCTCGGAGGCCGGGGCGATGTCGGTGCGGCTGCCGTCGGCGTGCACGGCGACATGGGCGACCTCGGTGGCGGGCACGAATGCGGGGTGGAATACGCCGTAGATCTGACCGTCACCCGGCGGCGCGGTGCTGGTGAAACCGGGATAGCTGGCCAACGCGAGTTCGACAGCCGCCGAGGAGAATTGACGTCCGACGTTGGCCGGATCGGGGTCGCGCACCACGCATCGCAGCAGCGCGCTGGCGGCTTCCTCGGTGTCGGCGTCGGCGTGATCGGTGCGCGCCAGTGTCCACTGCATCTCGGCGGGCTTGTCCGCCAGGGCGCTCTCGAGCTGTCTGCGTACCAGCGAGGCCTTGGCCTCGATGTCCAATCCGGTGAGTACCAAGGTCATCTCGTTGCGGTATCCACCGATGCTGTTGAGCGAGACCTTCAACGTCGGAGGCGGTGCTTCGCCCGTCACCCCGCTGATGCGAACGCGGTCCGGCCCGTCGTCGCTGAGTTCGATGGTGTCGACGCGCAGTGTCGCATCGGGATTGGCGTATCGCGCACCGGTGATCTCGTAGAGCAGTTGTGCGGTGACGGTGTCGATGGTGACCGCTCCGCCGGTACCCGGGTGTTTGGTGATGACCGACGATCCGTCGGAGTGGATTTCGGCGAGTGGAAAGCCCGGATGGGTGAGGTCGGCTATCTCGGTGAAGAACGAGTAGTTGCCGCCGGTGGCCTGCGCGCCACACTCGATGACGTGGCCGGCGGCGATCGCGCCCGCGAGCCGGTCGTGGTCGGTGCGACCCCATCCGTGGTGCGCGGCGGCCGGCCCGACGATGACCGACGCGTCGGTGACGCGACCGGTGACGACGACGTCCGCGCCGGAGTTCAGGCAGTCGACGATGCCCCACGCCCCGAGGTACGCGTTGGCCGCCAGCGCCGTAGCGGCTCCGAAGCCCAACTCTTCGGCTCGCGGCAGCAGATCGTCGCCCTCGACGTGGGCCACCCGCACGCTCAGCCCGAGGCGGTCCGCCAGATCGCGCACCGCCTGCGCCAACCCGGCGGGGTTGAGGCCGCCGGCGTTCGCGACGATCCGCACGCCGCGATCCAGCGCGGTGCCGAGGCACTCCTCGAGCTGGATCAGAAAGGTCTTCGCGTAGCCGCGGTCGGGCGACTTGACGCGGTCGCGGGCCAGGATCAGCATCGTGAGTTCGGCGAGGTAGTCACCGGTGAGATAGTCCAGCTCACCGCCGGTGAGCATCTCCCGCATGGCCGCGAGACGGTCACCATAGAAGCCCGAGTAGTTGCCGATGCGGACCGCTGCAGAACTAGTAGCCACGCGCCTCCTTGCGACGTATCAACCAACCGGTAGGTTAGCGGGTACCGGTGGTATCGCGCCAAGCCACTCCGCTGTTTTGGAGGCTACGCAGGTCACCGGCTATCCTGAAGAGCAATTGCCGATGCCTGAGTCGTTGCGCGGCACATACTTCATCAGAGATAGACCCTCGACTAGGAGATTTTCAATCATGGCTGTTCCCAAGCGGAGGATGTCGCGCGCGAATACCCGTAGCCGGCGTTCGCAGTGGAAGGCCAAGCGCACCGAGCTCGTCGGCGTGACGGTTGCTGGTCAGCAGCACAAGGTGCCGCGCCGTCTGCTCAAGGCGGCCCGGCTCGGCCTGATCGATCTCGACCGCCGCTGATACTTTCGCGCAAGCCCAGATCGGCGCGCCTCTCAGGCCGCTCTCAGACAGCGGGTTGACACTGTGGCTGTGCGAATACTTGTCGTCGACGATGACCGCGCTGTGCGCGAATCGCTGCGTCGATCGCTCTCCTTCAATGGTTACTCCGTCGAGCTGGCGCAGGACGGACTCGAAGCTCTCGATCTGATCGCCAGCGATCGGCCGGATGCCGTCGTGCTGGACGTCATGATGCCGCGGCTGGACGGCCTCGAGGTGTGCCGTCAGCTCCGCAGCACCGGTGACGACCTGCCGATACTCGTGCTGACCGCGCGCGACTCGGTCTCCGAACGCGTCGCCGGCCTGGACGCAGGCGCCGACGACTATCTCCCGAAGCCGTTCGCGCTGGAGGAACTGCTCGCCCGCATGCGCGCCCTGCTGCGGCGCACGTCGCCCGATGAGGGCACGGATACACCGGCGATGACGTTCTCCGACTTGTCGCTGGACCCGGTCACTCGCGAGGTCACCCGCGGTCAACGTTCGATCAGCCTGACGCGCACCGAGTTCGCGCTGCTCGAGATGCTCATCGCGAACCCGCGGCGGGTGCTCACCCGCAGCCGCATCCTCGAAGAGGTGTGGGGTTTCGACTTCCCGACCTCGGGCAACGCCCTCGAGGTGTACGTCGGCTACCTCCGCCGTAAGACCGAGGCCGAAGGAGAGCCGAGACTGATCCACACCGTGCGCGGGGTGGGTTATGTGCTGCGCGAGACACCTCCCTGATGTCAGCTCGGAAATCCTCGCCTCGGCCCGGGCCATATCCACAGGCGGCGCAGTCGACGGCCAGTTCGTTGTCGCTGCGCTGGCGGGTGATGCTGCTCGCGATGTCGATGGTGGCGATGGTGGTGGTCTTGATGGCCGTCGCCGTGTACGCCGTCGTCTCGCGCGCGCTCTACGACGATATGGACAACCAGCTGCACAGCCGTGCCAGCCTGCTGATCGAAAGTGGCTCGCTGACCACCGATCCCGGTAAGGCGATCGAGGGCACCGCGTACTCCGACGTGAACGCGATGCTGGTCAATCCCGGCCGCTCGATTTTCACCGCGAACCAGCAGGGGCAGACGCTGCCACTGGGTGATCCCGAGAAAGCCGTCATCCGTGGCGACCTGTGGATGTCGAAGCGATCTGTCGACCAACAGCGGGTGCTGGCCCTGCATCTGTCCAACGGCAGTACGTTGCTGATCTCCAAGAGCCTGGTGCCGACCGACAAGCTGCTCAAGCGGTTGGGCACCGTGCTGCTCATCGTCGGTGGGGTCGGCGTGGTGGTGGCCGCGATGGCAGGCGGTGCCGTCGCCCGCGCGGGGCTGAGGCCGGTGGCGCGGCTCACATCGGCGGCGGAGCGCGTTGCGCGCACCGACGATCTGAGGCCGATTCCGGTATACGGCAGCGACGAACTCGCCCGTCTCACCGAGGCTTTCAACATGATGCTGCGTGCCTTGGCCGAATCGCGTGAGCGGCAAGCACGGCTGGTCACCGACGCCGGCCACGAACTGCGCACCCCGCTGACGTCGTTGCGCACCAACGTCGAACTGCTGATGGCATCGATGGCCCCTGGCGCACCGCGGCTGCCCGAGGAGGAGATGGCGGGCCTGCGCGAAGACGTCATCGCTCAGATCGAAGAGCTGTCCACCCTCGTCGGCGATCTGGTCGACCTGACCCGCGACGAAGCCGGCGTCGTCATTCACGAGCCCGTCGACATGACCGAGATCGTCGACCGCTCGCTGGAGCGAGTTCGCCGTCGCCGCAACGACATTGAGTTCGATGTGAACCTGGTGCCGTGGCAGGTCTACGGTGACGGCGTCGGCCTGGGCCGCGCGGTGCTCAACGTGCTCGACAACGCCGCCAAGTGGAGCCCGCCCGGCGGACGGGTCGGTGTGCGGTTGTCACAGGTCGATTCGATGCACGCCGAATTGGTGATCACCGATCAGGGCCCCGGTATCCCGCCGCAGGAACGGCGGTTCGTGTTCGAGCGCTTCTTCCGCTCGACCTCCGCACGTGCGATGCCGGGATCGGGTCTGGGTCTGGCGATCGTGAAACAGGTTGTGCTCAAGCATGGCGGCTCGTTGCGCGTCGAGTACGCCGTGCCGGGCGGGCAGCCGCCCGGCACCGCGATACACATGGTGCTGCCGGGCAGACCGATACCCGGTGAGTCCGCGCGACACGCGGTCACAGGCGTGGACTTGCCCGTGGTCAGCGTCGACAATGATTAGCCTAGGCGCGCTCTGGGGAAGCAACTCTGTGCATGTCCCGAACGTTCTCTAAGTGGATTCTCAGCCCGCTTAGGCAACTTTGACAGTGCGAACGCCGTTGTTCTGGATGTCGGACCCACAACAGGAAAAGAGCACCGCAGCGACATGACCAACCATCCGAGGTATTCGCCGCCACCGCCACCGGGTCGTCGCCCCGAGCCCGCGGCCGCCGGATACCCCGGTGCGCAGCGGCCCGATCCGTACCAGCAGCAGCCGTATGACTGGCGGTACCAGACGCAACAGCAGCCTTTTCGTGCCCCCTACGATCCGTATAGTGGTGCGCCGCAGCCGGCCACGGCGCGGTTTCCCCACGCGCCCCTTCCGCTGCAGCAGGCCCAGAAGCGTTCTCGCGCAGGCTCTTTGATCGCCGGCGCCATCGCAGTCGCGGTCGTGTCCGCCGGTGTGGGCGGTGGAGTGGCGCTGCTCGTGCAGTCCGAGCGGCCCGCGGCGTCGTCGACCATCAACGGCGCCGCTCCCGGTCAGCCCGTCGCCAGCCTGCCCGCCGGCTCGGTCGAACAGGTCGCGGCCAAGGTGGTGCCCAGCGTGGTGAAGCTCGAGGTGGATCTCGGCAGGCAATCCGAGGAGGGCTCCGGGATCATCCTGTCGCAGGACGGCCTCATCCTGACCAACAACCACGTCGTCACCGCGGCGTCAAAAGACGGGCCCGGCGGCCCGGGCGGTCCGCCGGCACCCACTGGTGGCGGCGGCGCGCAGACCAAGGTGACGTTCGCCGACGGCCGCAGCGCCCCGTTCACGGTGGTCGGAACCGACCCCAGCAGCGACATCGCCGTGGTGCGCGCCCAGGGAGTGACGGGTCTGACGCCGATCACCGTCGGCTCGTCGGCCAACCTGCGTGTCGGCCAGGACGTCGTGGCGATCGGTTCGCCGCTCGGGCTCGAGGGCACGGTGACCACCGGCATCATCAGCGCGCTGAACCGGCCTGTTGCCGCCGGTGGCGACATCCGCAACCAGAACACGGTGCTGGATGCGGTGCAGACCGACGCCGCCATCAACCCCGGTAACTCCGGGGGTGCGCTGGTCAACATGAATGGCGAGTTGGTCGGCGTCAACTCGGCCATCGCCACATTGGGCGGCGACGCCGATGGCGCGGCGCAGGGCGGTTCGATCGGGCTCGGGTTCGCCATCCCGGTCGACCAGGCCAAGCGCATCGCCGACGAGCTGATCGAGAACGGCACCGCCTCGCACGCCTCGCTGGGTGTCCAGGTCGGTAACGACGCGACGGTCGACGGTGCCCGCATCGTCGAGGTGACCGGCGGCGGTGCCGCCGCCGCCGCGGGCCTACCCAGTGGTGTCGTCGTGACCAAGGTCGACGACCGGGTGATCAACAGCGCCGATGCGCTGGTCGCGGCGGTGCGATCCAGGGCGCCCGGCGACAAGCTGACGCTCACGTACCTCGATACCGCCGGCAAGGCGCAGACCGTGGAAGTCACACTCGGCAAGGCCCAGCAGTGAGGCCCACTGTGACCTCCGGACCGACGACCCTGAGAGTGGCTGCGCCGCTGTCGCTGCCCGGATATACGGTTGGCGTCATGGAACAGCCAGGGGAGTTGGTGGGCCGAGCTTTGGTCGTCGTGGTGGACGACCGCACTGCGCATGGCGACGAGGAGGACCACAGCGGTCCGCTGGTCACCGAACTGTTAGGTGAAGCGGGCTTCGTCGTGGACGGCGTGGTCGTGGTGGCCGCCGATGAGGTCGAGATCCGTAACGCGCTGAACACCGCGGTCATCGGTGGAGTGGACCTGGTGGTGTCGGTCGGCGGGACCGGTGTCACGCCGCGTGACGTCACCCCCGAGGCGACGGTCGATCTGCTCGATCGCGAGCTGCTGGGTATCGCGGAGGCACTACGGGCGTCCGGGTTGTCTGCCGGCGTCGCCGATGCCGGACTGTCACGCGGCCTGGCAGGAATCTCCGGGAGCACGCTGGTCGTGAATCTGGCCGGATCTCGCGCCGCGGTGCGCGATGGTATGGCGACCCTTACTCCGCTGGCTGTTCAGATCATTGGACAGCTGTCGAGTCTCGAGATCTAAGAGTTATCTGTGAGCGATCGCGCGAAAGTGTGATCTTTGTCACAGCTGAGGAGGGCCATGGCTGACCGGTCGGAGCGCCCGCGTGACGCGATGGACGAGATTTTCGGCGACGAGCTACGTCCGAAGTCTATTGACGATCGTGAGAATTCATTTGCCGACGAAAATCGGCACGATGAGTGGTTGCAGGAGAACACGCCTCCGCACCATCAGTGAGCTGCGGATATGCCTCGTAGAGGAATGTCGCGCACGTTGCCTTGATCTTGACCCCCGTGCCTGGCCGCCGGGGCGAATTGCCGGACCCGACGGGCCGCGTCACGGCCCCCATGACGCAAGTATCGGCGTTACTGGAGTGAGCAAAGTGGTAGATCTGGTAACGCCCTCCCAGCTATTTGCGATCTCACGTTGCCGGGGTGATGCCCGACCGTTATGTTCCTCGTGTCAACGATGAGTAAGACGTAAGAGCAGTATGTGAAGTTTCTCATTTGAGTCACATGCGACTCCTGCGTCGTGTGTGGTGTCCGCAGCAGTGCCAGGCACGAACAACAAAACACAGTGGTCCACTCGGGGGTCACTGTCGACATAGCTAGGGAGAACATGAAGGTATTCAGTCGGGTGCTGATTGCGATGGTTGCCGCCATCGCGTCTTTGTTCGTGAGCACTGGCACCTCTCACGCCGGGCTGGACAACGAGCTGAGCCTCGTTGACGGCCAAGACCGGACGCTGACCGTCCAGCAGTGGGACACCTTTCTCAATGGTGTGTTCCCGTTGGACCGCAACCGGCTGACCCGCGAGTGGTTCCACAGCGGTCGCGCGAAGTACATCGTCGCCGGCGCGGGAGCCGAGGAGTTCGAGGGCACCCTGGAGCTGGGTTACCAGATCGGCTTCCCGTGGTCGCTGGGTGTGGGCATCAACTTCAGCTACACCACCCCCAACGTCCTGCTGGACCAGTTCTCGCCAACGGCTCCGCTGGGCCCGGCGTTCACCACGCCGAACCTGTTCCCCGGTGTGTCGATCAGCGCTGACCTCGGCAACGGCCCCGGTATCCAGGAAGTCGCCACCTTCTCGGTGGATGTCGCCGGTCCGTCCGGTGGTGTGGCGGTGTCCAACGCGCACGGCACGGTGACCGGTGCTGCCGGTGGTGTGCTGTTGCGTCCGTTCGCTCGGCTCATCTCGTCGGCTGGTGACAGCGTCACCACCTACGGCGAGCCTTGGAACATGAACTAACACCTCTCCCAGGCAAATTGGGGTCCCCCGGAGAAATCCGGGGGACCCCTTTTTTGCGTGACTCTGGTCTTGTCTTGCCAGAACCGGTCAGGCCGGCAGACCAATTTCTTCCTCGCGTTGCGGGGGTGGTGCCCGACCGTTATGTTCCTCGTGTCAACGATGAGTAAGACGTAAGACCCGCCTGTGAGGCCTCTCATATGAGTGCCAGGCACGAACAACAAAACACGGTGGTCCACTCAGGGGTCACTGTCGACATAGCTAGGGAGAACATGAAGGTATTCAGTCGGGTGCTGATGGCGTTGGTTTTGGCAATCGCCGGAGCCGTCGCGTCTTTGTTCGTGAGCACTGGCACCTCTCACGCCGGGCTGGACAACGAGCTGAGCCTCGTTGACGGCCAAGACCGGACGCTGACCGTCCAGCAGTGGGACACCTTCCTCAATGGTGTGTTCCCGTTGGACCGCAACCGGCTGACCCGCGAGTGGTTCCACAGCGGTCGCGCGAAGTACATCGTCGCCGGCGCGGGAGCCGATGAGTTCGAGGGCACCTTGGAGCTGGGTTACCAGATCGGCTTCCCGTGGTCGCTGGGTGTGGGCATCAACTTCAGCTACACCACCCCCAACATCCTGCTGGACCAGTTCTCGCCGGCAGAGCCGCTGGGACCGGCGTTCACCACGCCGAACCTGTTCCCCGGTGTGTCGATCAGCGCTGACCTCGGCAACGGCCCCGGTATCCAGGAAGTCGCCACCTTCTCGGTGGATGTCGCCGGACCTTCCGGTGGTGTGGCGGTGTCCAACGCGCACGGCACGGTGACCGGTGCTGCCGGTGGTGTGCTGTTGCGTCCGTTCGCTCGGCTCATCTCGTCGGCTGGTGACAGCGTCACCACCTACGGCGAGCCCTGGAACATGAACTAACACCTCTCCCAGGCGTTAAGCGAAACAGCCCCCCGGATCATCCGGGGGGCTGTTTTCGTATGTCGCTCAGGTCTTGTCGTTGCTTGTGGTCTCCGCGGTGTCGGTGTCGCGCCCCGGGGTGTCGGCCAGAAGGTTGCGAATCTCGGTGAGCAGTGTCAGCTCGGTGTCCTGTGCCTGCTCGACTTCGCCCTTCTTGCGCAACCTGTTGTAGGGCAATACGACCAGGAAGTAGACGACGGCAGCGACGAGGATGAAGTTGATGGCCGCCGAGACCAGGACGTTCAGGTCGATGGTCTGGTCGCCGCCGATGCCGATTCGCAGAATGCCGTAGTCGGAGTCGCCGCCCGCGCCGATCCGGTTGATGAGCGGCTGGATGACGCTTTCGGTGAACTTGGTGACCAGCGCCGTGAACGCGGTGCCGATGACCACCGCGACCGATAGATCGACGATGTTGCCTCGGGCGAGAAACTCCTTGAACCCCTTTAACATGCGCGCGATTTCCTTCCCCTTGAGCCCGGCCATATGACAGACACTCGACGTTAGTCCTGATGGTCCTGCGGCACGCGGGGTCCGATGCTAGCTTGCGTGCAGCGGCCAGTTCGGCTGTGCCCGAAATTGGGGGAGGCCTTGCAATGCGGTGGCTGTTTGCGGTGGCAGCGGGAGTGCTGATCGGCATGTCGGCGATCGCGACGAGTCCGGCCAGCGCGCAACCGGTTCCGCCCCCGCCACCGCCCACGCAACCCGGCTCGTCGAGCACCGAGGAGTTGGCCGACATGGTCCTGGATGCGATCGAGCACGATTCGGCCGCGGCCCCGAGCACCACGCCGGTGCCGCAACCCTGACGCGCTCAGTGGAAGGTAGCTCAGTGAAAAGTAACGGTGACGGTCTGCACCAGCGCCGCGCCCGCCGCCTTGTTCGCGTCGTGAGCCGGCAGGGCGACAAGCACCACACGATCACCTCCGCCGCCCGCCCCTGTCGATTTCGGGGATACCAGGACCACGACGGCGTCGGTTGCCACGACCGCGGGCTCGGCGTCGGCGCCAACGCCCGCATCGGCTCCGGCGCCAAGTACATCAACCACGTCCCCCGGCCGGATCAGGTCGAGTAGGGCTGTGTCGTCAAGGTGGAGCGGAACGATGCGCGCATTGGGGCCCGCCGCCGATTCGGCCAGCCGCGGTCCCAGCAACCGCACGTCGGTCAGCGCCTCGCCGCGGCGCGCCGGGCCGGCCAGCGTCGCGCCGACCACGACCGTGAGATCTGTCTGGAATCCATCGGGAACCGTTGTCGCCAAACGGGTTTCGACGCGGACATCGTCCGCGCTGAGTTCGATGCCCGGCGCCAGATCCCGGGCGGCAACGACGATGTCGGTGCGCTCGTGCGCCGGGTCGGGCCGAAGCGCCGCGACGGCAGCCAGGATCACGAGAGCGCCGGCGGCGACCCGCCGGGCCGCCGCGGTGCGTGACCAGTCGGGGCGCAGACGATCGACGAGTCGGCTCAGCGCCGTCGGGTTGAGCGATTCCCCCATACCGCCAAACTAGGCAGCCGAGGAGGGTGATGGCGCGGTCTGACGACGCGCCTGTGGATAACTAGCTCGATGCCGCCGCGGCGGGCGCCGAACTCGACGAGCCGGAGCTCGAGTCGCTGGACGACTTCGAGGTGGACTTGTCCGCTGACGAAGACTCCGAGCCGCCGGACGAACCGTTCGAGGACGGCGCCGAAGACGAGGATGTCGACGCGGCGCTCTTCGACGTCTCGCGGCTGTCGTTGCGGTAGAAGCCGCTGCCCTTGAACACCACTCCCACATTGCCGAACAGCTTGCGCAGGCGGCCGCTGCACTGGGGGCAGGTGGTCAGGGCATCGTCGCTGAAGGCCTGCACCTCATCGAAGCGATTGCCGCATTCGGTGCACGCATAGGAATACGTGGGCACGAAAACCTCCGAGATCGTCAAACTTCTTAGCACTCTACCGGCTCAAGTGCTAGAACCGCTACGTGGCCATCGGCATTCCCGGTACCGGCTAGCCGACCGGCACTGGTCCGTGGGTCGGGGTCAGTGCGTGGGTCATACGCACATCGTGTGGTTCGGCGGGGAGGGCCTCGACGAGTTCGTCGTCGCGCACGACGGCGATCCGGCGCGCGGCGGGATCGGCCAGCGGCAGGGCGCGGTCGTAGAAACCCGCGCCGCGGCCCAGCCGGACGCCGCTGCGATCGACCGCCAGCGCGGGCACCAGGATCGCCGATGCCTGTGCGATCGCGTCGGCCCCCTGCCACGGTGCAGCGGGTTCGCGCAGTCCGAACGGTGCCTCGACGAGCTCGCCGGGGCGGTACTCACCCCACTGCAACCCCGCGATATCGCGGCGGGCGACCGGCAGCAGCACCCGCACGCCCCGGCCGTGCAGTGTGTCGACCAGGTCCATGGATCCTGGCTCGGACCCGACCGGCACGTAGGCGCACACGGTTGCGGCATCGGTGATGAGTGCCGCCAGATGGCGAGCGAGAGCCTGCGCCTCGACGGCGTGCTCGCGTGGCGACACTGCGCGGCGAGCCATCAAGATCGCCGTGCGCAGTTCAGCTTTCGTTGGCTGCACGCGCCGCCTCCAAACCTGGGTCTTGGGAGGTTCAACCGACCTAAGGACATTAGTGTGTGAACGATGACACGGCCCGAGGTACCGATTCCGCACACCGCGGTCGTTCCGGCGGCAGGTTTGGGTACGCGATTCTTGCCCGCGACCAAGACTGTGCCGAAAGAACTGTTGCCCGTCGTGGACACCCCGGGCATCGAACTGGTGGCCGCAGAGGCTGCCGAGGCCGGTGCCCGGCGACTCGTCATCGTCACCTCGGAAGGTAAGGATGGCGTGGTCGCCCACTTCGTCCAGGACCTCGTGCTCGAGGGCACGCTGGAGGCGCGCGGCAAGCATGTGATGCTCGAGAAGGTGCGCCGTGCCACCGCGCTCATCAAGGTGGAGTCGGTGGTCCAGGCCGAACCGCTGGGTCTCGGCCACGCCGTCGGGTGTGTGGAGAGTGTCCTGACCGACGACGACGACGCGATCGCGGTCTTGCTGCCCGACGACCTGGTGCTGCCCACCGGCGTATTGGAGACGATGTCGAAAGTCCGCGCCAAGCGCGGTGGTTCGGTGTTGTGTGCGATCGAGGTGCCTCGCGACGAGATCAGCGCCTACGGCGTTTTCGACGTCGAACCCGTCACCGACACCAACAACCCGAACGTGATGCGCGTCAAGGGCATGCTCGAGAAGCCCAAGGCCGAGGACGCGCCGTCGCCGTATGCCGCGGCCGGCCGTTACGTGCTGGACCGTGCGATCTTCGATGCGCTCAAACGGGTTCCCCGAGGCGCCGGCGGTGAGATCCAGCTGACCGACGCGATTGCCCTGCTGATCAACGAAGGGCATCCGGTCCACGTGGTCGTGCATCGCGGTTCTCGACACGACCTCGGAAATCCCGGCGGCTACCTCAAGGCTGGGGTTGACTTTGCGTTGGAGCGCGACGACTACGGGCCCGAGCTACGGCGCTGGTTGGTGGAGCGCTTGGGGCTGATCGATTGCTGACCCGCGGCGATCGCCCTGACATCTAGAAAGGCGTGTTGTGCGGTCGGTTGAGGAGCAGCAGGCCCGAGTAGCCGCCGCCGCGGTGGCCCCCAGACCGGTACGGGTGGCGATCGCCGAGGCACAGGGTCTGATGTGCGCCGAAGAGGTGGTCACCGAGCGTCCGCTGCCGGGTTTCGATCAGGCCGCCATCGACGGCTACGCGGTCCGAAGCGTCGACGTGCTCGGCGTCGGCACCGGGGATGAGGAAGACGGCGATGACGCGCCGACTGGCTCCGACGGTGAGGTGAGCCTGCCGGTCATCGGTTCGATCGAGGCCGGGGCGCGCACCCCCAGCCGCCTGCAGCCGCGCCAGGCCGCCCGGGTCCAAACGGGTGCGCCGATGCCGACCCTCGCCGACGCGGTACTCCCGCTGCGCTGGACCGACGGCGGCGACTCGCGCGTGACCGTGCTGCGCGGTGTGCGCTCCGGCGCCTACGTCCGCAGGACGGGAGACGACGTTCAGCCAGGTGACGTGGCCGTGCGCGCCGGAGCGATCATCGGACCGGCGCAGGTGGGGTTGTTGGCCGCGGTCGGGCGGGAACGCGTGCTCGTGCATCCGAAGCCGCGGCTGTCGGTGCTGTGTGTGGGAGGCGAACTCGTCGACATCTCCCGCACGCCGGGCAACGGGCAGGTCTACGACGTCAACTCCTACGCGCTGGCCGCCGCGGGACGGGACGCGGGCGCGGAGGTGAACCGCGTCGGCATCGTGGACACCGACCCCAAGGCTCTGCGCGACGTCATCGAGGGTCAGATCAACCGGGCCGAGGTGGTGGTGATCGCGGGCGCGGTCGGCGGGGCCGCCGCCGAAGGAGTGCGGACGGTCCTCGCGGAACTCGGTGAGATGGAAGTCGTGCGTATCGCCATGCATCCGGGCTCGGTGCAGGGCTTCGGTCAGCTCGGACGCGACGGCGTGCCGGTGTTCCTGTTGCCCGCCAACCCCGTCAGCGCGCTCGTCGTCTTCGAGGTCATGGTGCGCCCGCTGATCCGGCTGTCGCTGGGTAAGCGCCAGGCGCATCGGCGGATCGTGCAGGCGCGCACCCTGTCGCCGATCACCTCGGTAGCGGGTCGCAAGGGTTATCTGCGTGGACAGCTGATGCGCGATCAGGACACCGGCGAGTATCTGGTGCAGGCGCTCGGCGGTGTGCCAGGCGCGCCGTCGCATCTGCTCGCGACGCTCGCCGAGGCAAACTGTCTGGTCGTCGTTCCCAGTGAGGCCGAACAGATCCGCACGGGCGAGATCGTCGACGTCGCGTTCTTGGCCCAGCGCGGCTGATCGACGCCGGGCACACCGTCATGAACCTGTGGCGTTCCAGTTCCATACATCCGGGGTGGCCGCAGCCGGCCGGCCCGCTGCGGGTGCCCGGCGGCGTAGTGAGGCTGCGTCCGGTACGGCTGCGCGACGGTCCGCAGTGGAGCCGTATTCGGTTGGCCGACCGGGCTCATCTCGAGCCGTGGGAGCCGACCACCGGTCAGGATTGGGAAGTGCGGCACGCCATTACGGCATGGCCTTCGGTGTGCTCGGGGCTGCGGTCAGAGGCGCGCAAGGGTCGGATGCTGGCGTTTGTGATCGAACTGGACGGGGACTTCGCCGGCCAATTGACGATCGGAAACGTGACGCATGGGGCGCTGCGTTCGGCGTGGATCGGGTACTGGGTGGCCAGCTCGTCGACGGGCGGTGGTGTCGCGACGGCCGCGCTGGCGTTGGGGCTGGACCATTGTTTCAACGCGGTGCGGTTGCACCGTGTGGAGGCGACGGTGCGCCCCGAGAACGCCGCGAGCCGCGCTGTGCTGGCAAAGGTCGGCTTTCGCGAGGAGGGTCTGCTGCGCCGTTATCTCGAGGTGGACGGCGCATGGCGGGACCATCTGTTGGTGGCGATCACCATCGAGGAGCTCAACGGCTCGGCGGCGTCGGCTCTGGTGCGCGAGGGCCACGCGAGCTGGACGTGAATTTCTGGCGTTGATCGCGCGAGTGCTACGTGAAGGCTGTGCTCCGCGGGCAAATTGCGACCCTGGCGTAGATCTCGTGATGCCGAACCCAGGCCAAACTGTTGCAAAAGTGACACGTGTGACTGTTGGTGCTTGTCAGCAGCGAATTACAGGTGTGTAATTGTCTCGGCGCGCCATCCACGGATGCGCAGGTCAGAAGACCTAGCCTTAACGGGGAAAGGAGCCGGCGACATGCCAAGCATCCCCCAATCCCTCCTGTGGATCTCTCTCGTCGTCCTTTGGCTGTTCGTGCTCGTCCCGATGCTGATCAGCAAGCGAGACGCAGTGCGCCGCACCAGCGACGTCGCGTTGGCGACGCGGGTTCTCAACGACAGCCGAGCCCGGCTCCTACGGCGTAAGGCGCCCGCGGCCGGCCATGCCAGCGATCCGGACTGGCGGCCGTCCGAGGAAGACCTCGATGACGACCTCGATGAAGACCGCGACGACGAGGCAGAAGAGGCCCCGGCCCGCCGGACGGTCGTGCGGGTCGCCGCCGTCGATGAAAAGGACGAGGATCCCGGCTACCTCGATGTCGACGTGATCGACGAGGACGCCACCGCGCTACCGGCCGGTGAGTCCGCGCGCGCTGAAACCGACGAGCTGACACTGGATTTCGATGACGTTGCCGAAGCGGAGCCCGTTGCCGAAGATGCCGGCGAACCGCAGGCCGAGCGCGAACCCGAAGCCGACGGATCCGACGACGAATACGAGTACGTCGCCGATTCCGCCGGTTTGGAGGCGCCGTCGGACAACGACCTCGAGCTGGCCGACTCGCTGAGCGCCGCACGCAAGCGCCGCTACGAATCGAAGACAGCTGCCGCGGTGAGCGCGCGCAAGTACAAGTTCCGCAAGCGGATGCTGACCGTCATGGCGGTGCTGGTGATCGCGGCGGTCGTCACGGCGTACACCGTCTCGCCGATGATGTGGTGGGTCAGCGCCGTCGTCAGCGCGGTGACACTGTTCTACCTGGGGTACCTGCGACGCCAGACCCGGATCGAGGAGAAGTTGCGGCGCCGTCGCGCGCAGCGCATGGCCCGGTCGCGGCTCGGGGTGGAGAACACCGACGACAGAGAGTTCGACGTCGTGCCGTCACGGCTGCGGCGGCCCGGCTCGGTGGTGCTGGAGATCGACGACGAGGACCCGGCCTTCGAGCACCTCGACTACGCCCCGTTCGCACGTCACTACGACCTTCCGCGCGCCGCGGGCCAGTAGCCCTGCGGTTTTCGACCCGCGGGCTGCGACTGGTAGCGTGTGCTACCGGTACCAGGGGCTATGGCGCAGTTGGTAGCGCGTCTCGTTCGCATCGAGAAGGTCAGGGGTTCGAATCCCCTTAGCTCCACAACAGGGAAACCCCATCTGAACTGCCATCAGAGGGGGTTTCTTTAGTTAGCCGACTCGCCGCTGTCAGCCGGTCGGACAGGCAGTGGGCCCGCAACAGCTTTCAATTTCGAGCTTCGATCAGCTTGTGCGGCAGCAGCTTTGATGGCCATGTCCAGCTCGACCGCCACCGCGTCCAGTTGGGTCGAACAGGTCGGTGTAGGTGTCCAGCGTCATCGACGCCTTGGCGTGTCCGAGCATCCGTTGCACCGCTTTGACATTCGCGCCCGCGCTGATGGCCAGCGATGCCGCTGTGTGTCGCAGATCGTGTGGGGTGATCGTCGGAAAAGACTCGTCTGCCGGCGCAGCGACGACGACTAACCGCTGTACCTGTGGGGCGCCGTGCGCGCCTGCGAGCCGAACAGTGGAAGGTCAACGGCTGACGTTCGCCACCAGATTCGCTACGATCGGTCACCGAGATTGGAAATCCTCTGAGGACCGACCGCAGTGCATCCGCGCCGCCGCCGCCCAGTGAGGATCGTGGGGGAGAACATCGTGATTGGCCGGGTTAGACAGCCAGCCCGCCGCGTGGGGTCAGTAAATGCGCAGCATCAATGTCTGCGAAAAATGTCGCGTGCCGACGTTCGTTGACGAGCGGCGGTGCATGCAATGCGCGGCGCGACCGCGTTTCGGGGGCATGAGTGGGAGTGTTCGCATCATTCGCCTGCGACGGTTGTGGCGACGTCGTTGACCTGCGATTGCAGACGCCCTCGACGCTGGTCGCCACCCATGTCCCCGCCGGATGGACAGTGACGGGCCCCGGGCCTGATGACAAGCCATGCCGCGCACCGACAACATGAGCCGAGGGTTGCGTGGTGGGCCGGCCAGTCAGGCGGTGAACGCGGCTTTGTATCAGCAGCTGGCTTACGCAGCCGACTTCTCCATAATGTGGACGCCGCAGGCCGAACCCAGTCCGATCACGTGGGCCAGGCCCACCTTTGCGTTCTCGATCTGCCGGTCACCCGCCTCGCCGCGCAGATGGTGGCAGATCTCCCAGACGTTGGCGATACCGGTCGCGGCAATGGGATGCCCCTTCGACTCCAGCCCGCCCGACACGTTCACCGGGGTCGAGCCGTCGCGCCAGGTGGCGCCGGAATTGAAGAAGTCAGCGGCCCCGCCCTCTTCACAGAGCATCAGGTTGTCGTAGTGCACCAGTTCCGCAGTGGCGAAGCAGTCGTGTAGCTCGACCAGATCGAGATCCTTCGGCCCGACGCCGGCCTGCTCGTAGGCGATGGCGGCGGCCTTGCGCGTCAAGGTGTTGACGTTGGGCAGGACCTGGCAACCCTCCTCATAGGGGTCGGTGGTCAGCACCGAGGCCGCCACCTTCACCGCTCGGCGCCGCTGTTCGAGTGACAGCGAAGCCAGCGTCTCGCCGTTGCACACGACCGCGGCAGCCGCGCCGTCACAGTTGGCCGAGCACATCGGGCGGGTGTTGGGGTACGCGATCATGACGTCGTTCATGATCTGTTCCAGCGTGAACCTCTTCTGGTAGGACGCAAGCGGATTCAGTGTCGAGTGCGCGTGATTCTTCTCGCTGATCTTGGCGAACAACTCGAAGCTGGTGCCGCCGTACTTGTGGCCGTACTCCATGCCGATCTGCGCGAATACGCCCGGCATGGTCTCGGTGCCGATCCGACCGTCGATCGGCGCGACCGCGCCGTACCGGCCGGCCGGCGTCCAGGTGTCGGCGTCCTTCTTCTTCGAACCGCCCCCGCCGAGCAGGCCTGCGCCGGAGAGCTTTTCGACGCCGACTGCCAGACCGTAGTCGACTTCGCCGGCCTTCACTGCCATGATGGCGGTCCGCAGCGCCGTCGCGCCGGTCGCGCACGCGTTGGCGACGTTGTAGACGGGGATGCCGGTCTGACCGATCTGCTTCTGAAGTTGTTGTCCGATACCGGCACTCGCGTTCATCAGGTTGCCCGCGGCGATCACGCCGATGTCCGCCATCGTGACCCCGGCGTCGGCGAGCGCTCCCGTCGCTGCCTCGGCCGCCAGGTCGACGGTGTCCAGGTCGGGGTGCTTGCCGAACTTGGTCATCTGAATGCCGACGATCCATACCTCGTCGCTTGCGCTCATCGTTGAAGCTCCTTCGCCAGATGGATGGGGTCGGGTCAGTCGACGGGCTCGAAGCCGAAGCCGATGGCCTCGGTGCCCTCGGAATCGGTGCCGATCGAATGGGTGGCGAGTCGCACGTTCATGCCGTCGCGGACGTGCTGGGCGTCGGGCTCGACGTTGATGAGGTTGGCGCGAACCTGCGTGCCCCCGCAATCGACGACCGCGGCGACGAACGGAACGGGGATACCCGGCGCGGCGAAGGCGACGATCGTGAATGCCCGCACCATGCCCTCGGTCGGCACCGGCACCGTGGTGAAGTCGGTGCCGAAGCACCCGGCGCACGCGTTGCGCCGGTCGAAGAACCGGGCGCCGCAGTTCGCGCATTGCTGCGCGATCAGATGCGGCTTGTCGCCGTCCAGCACCAGGTAGTCGACCAAGGGAATCTGTCCGGCCACGCGCACCTCCATCGTCGGTGGCATCGACGTTAGTACTCATGCGCCGGACGCAGATATTGGGATCGGTAGGCGACGTGGCGCGATTTACTGGCCACATGCACAAAGCCCTCATCGCAGCGTGTGCGACGGCCACGTTTGCCTCCGTCGGCATGAACGTCGCAGCCGTGCTGGCGCCTGCGGCGAACGCAGTACCGTTCTGTTCACCGTCGAACGCGAATACTCCGCCGTGTGCGCCGCCCGAGGGCCCGCCGGGCACCTGCGACGCGAACGGCGTCTGTGGTCAGCTGTGGTGTCCAGGCTCGGGTATGGAGCCGATACCGAACTGGGACATGAACGTCTGCCACACCTTCTACTTCGACCCCGCGGCGCCGCTGACCGAACCAGTGATCATCCAGGGGCAACCGCCCGGCCCGCCGGCGCCACCGCCTCCGCCGTGCATACCGTTCATCAACTGCTTGCCAGGCCTGACACATCCTTAGCGGCTGCCGGGCCCACTGGCCTGGCAGCGACGACGGCTGCGCCGCGGTCAGTCGTCTCACCGGTGTGAACGGATCGACCCGCTCAGAGTGCGCGTAGGCCGCGCAGCGTCCTCGTCAACAGTTCGCGCCGTTCCTCGAGCGTCATCGAGTCGCCGGGGGTGGCGTTCACCCGCAAATAGCCCTGTGTCACCAGATCGCCGGCCAGAAACCGCGTCGCACCGAGCGGTAACGAGAGCGCAGCGGCGATCTCGGCGACCGAGCGGCTGCGCGCGCAGTAGGTCAGGATCTGGCCCCGCACATCGCTTTTCGGCCAGCGCGGCGGCTTTGCTGTTGCGGCGACCGCTTGGACCGGAGCCTCGAGGGGCAGCTCGACATCGGCATCGGTGCGGCCGGCCGTCAGCGCGTATGGCCGGACCAGACTCGGCTCGCGCGCGGCGGCCTTCGATTCGATGAAACGATCGCCGATCGGCCTGGCTTCCGGCGGCGGCTGTTGTGCGGCGGTGTGCGTGCCTCTGGCATGCGGCAGGTCGAGGTTCTGCAGGAACCACAAGGCCTGGTCGGCATGCACCGATGCGCGCAGCTCGGTGGACACCACCTTGAGCACGGTGCGATCGGTGCCGATGACGAACGTCGTCCGCCTGACCGGCAGCAGCCGGGCCAGCAGGCCACGACGCCGAGTGTGCCTGCCGCGTCGGGGCGCCTCGCGTGTCGACAACGTCTTCTGCAGCTTGGCGAGCCTGCCTCGGCGCACCCCGAACATTTCGGACACCACGCCGTCCACGTCGGACAGCAGCGGATAGTCGAACGAGCGCTGTTGGGCGAAGTGGGCCTGCTTGTCGACGGTGTCGGTGCTGATGCCCACCCGGTGGGCGCTTACCGCAGCGAATTCGTTGCTCAGGTCCCGAAAGTGACACGCCTGGGCCGTACACATCGGGGAGGACGCCAAGGGGTAGAAGAACAGCACGACCGGCCCTTCGGAAAGGAGTCCGGACAGCGTCCGTGGTCGGCCGGTGTGATCCAGCAGCGTGAAGTCAGGCGCCTTGTCGCCTGCGATCATCGGCAAAGAGTAGCGCGGGGACGCACCGTGCAATGCACGTCTGAAGCATTTCGGTGGTGGCGGCGGCGGGCAGATTCTCCAACCCGACCGGTTGGTAGATTGCACGCATGGGCGAAGACAGAGTGCTGGTGCGGACGGCGGCCGAGGGTGTGGCCACGGTGACCATGGTGCGCGCGGACAAGCACAATGCACTTGACCAAGCCATGTTCGATGCCCTGATCCGGGCCGCCGAGCAGGTGGCGGCCGACCCATCGATTCGTGCGGTGGTCCTGCACGGCGACGGCAAGAGCTTCTGCTCGGGCCTGGACGTGGCCAGCTTCATGTCAGGAGGCGGCAACGGCACCGGCGGTCTACTGGCGCGCGACGCCGATCGGGTGGCCAACTTCGCCCAGCGCGTCACCTACGACTGGTCGTTGGTCCCGGCGCCGGTGATCGCCGCGATCCACGGCAACTGCTTCGGCGGTGGTCTGCAGATCGCGCTCGGTGCCGACATCCGGATCGCCGCGCCGGACGCAAAGCTGTCGATCATGGAGATCAAGTGGGGCCTAGTGCCCGACATGGGAATCACGCAGACGCTGCCGAGGCTGCTGCCGATCGATGTCGCCAAGGAGCTGACCTTCACCGGCCGCATCCTGGCTGGTTCCGATGCCGCCGCAATAGGATTGGTCACCAGGACCGCCGACGATCCGCTGGCGGCGGCGCTGGCGCTCGCCGACGAGATTGCGCAGAAGTCTCCCGATGCGGTGCGCGCGGCGAAGAGGCTTTACGACGAGACCTGGGTCAGCAACGACGTCGCGGCGGCGCTCGGGCGCGAATCCGAGCTGCAGTCCGACCTGATCGGCAAGCCCAATCAGATCGCCGCGGTGATGGCGGGCATGTCAGGGGAACGGCCGGTTTTCGCCGACCCCGCCTAGCGGCTTCGACCGCACGTCCGGACCCACGAAGCGCGACTAGAGGACGACGAACCAGACTGCGGCATAATGACTTACGGCTGCGGCCGCAGTGAAGGCGTGAAAGAACTCGTGATAGCCGAACGTATGTGGCCACGGGTTCGGCCAACGAATGGCGTACAGGATGGCTCCCACGTTGTAGAGGACTCCGCCGAGGACGAGCAGGCCGACGACGATCGGACCACCACCGTCGAGCAGGCTGCCTGCGAACCAGATGGCGACCCAGCCGAGCAGAAGGTAGAGCGGCACTCCCACCCACCGCGGTGCCGATGGCCACCACATCTTGAGTGCCACGCCGGCGGCGGCACCGGTCCACACAATGGTCAGCACGAGGTTGCCGGTGCTCGGCGGCATCGCCAACAGCGCGAACGGCGTATAGCTACCGGCGATGAAGATGAAGATCGCCGAATGGTCGAGACGCTTCATCCATTTGAGAGCTGCCGGGTTGTGCCAGTGATTGCGGTGATAAACGGCGCTGATGCTGAACATCGCGACGACGGTGACGGTGTAGATCAGCGTCGCGAGAATCGCCCTCGGCAATGACTCGATGACGGCTACGGACACGAGCGCCAGGCCGCCCGCAGTGGCGATGATCGCGGTGCACAGATGGATCCAGCCGCGGGCACGTGGCCGTCCGATGAGGTCTGCGACCGTGTCGGCCAGGCCCTGGGGAAGGTCGTCAACGACCGGCGCGCGCGGCCCGCTGATCTCGGCAGATGCCAACGGATCTCTTCGACCGCACGTCAGGTGGTGTTCATCGTCGATTAGCGTGTTCAACGCCTCTCCCAGGTTCGCCGAGCCGGATGGCTGGCCATCGCGGAGTGCGACGACGCGGGTCGAGCCTACCCATGACGATTCCCGGCCGTCAGCGCGTCCCATCGAGCGCAGCGCGTAGCAGGTCCAGCGACCCGAAGTCGCGGACCGCTCGTACCGCCCGGCCGAGGCCCGCCCGGGTCGGCGCTTCACCCTGGAGACGCCGGCCGAACGCCGCCGTGACACCGGCGGCGATGTAGCCGGTAAAGGCGAACAGTCGATACGAGTCCCATGCGTCGTCGAAACTGAGCCGGATGGCGCCGTCGGCATTCAGCGTGTCGACGTAGGTGCGCACGAGCTCGGTGTCGATGGCGCGCCGGATGTCGGAGTCGACGGACGTGGCGGCGAAATATGCCAGGTCCTTGATCGCCGGTCCGCACGAGCTGACCTGCCAGTCGAATAGGACGGGCCGGTCGCCGACGAAGCCGATGTTGCCCAGATGGGTGTCACCGTGCAGGAGCGAGTTCGGGTAGGTGCGCATCAGCGCCGCGATTTCCCAACGGCGCTTGATGAGCATCCTGGCGTCGTCACGGAACTGCGGGGGCACGATGTCGTCGAAGTCCTTAGGGATCGTGTGCAGCAGATGCCACGAGTGCGGACCGAGCCTGGTGTTCCTCGATCGGACCGGACCGAGAAACGCGAGATCGCCATCGAAACGCGATGACTGCCAGAACTTTTGGTGCACAGCCGCGAGCGCGCCGGCGACGGCGAACGCCTGCTGAGCGCTGGCCCCGGTCGCCAGCGGCGGGAAATCCGCGCCGCGCACAGCGAGATCCTCCAGGATGACCACCGCGCGGCCACGGCCGTTGGATGCCGCGCCGTACAGTGCCGGCATCACCTCGGACAGGTCGGCGTGCAGTCGTCGGTATACCTCGGCTTCGTTGTGGGCCAGCGCCATGAACCGGTTGAAGAGGCGCTCGGCGGGCCGGGTGGGGGCCAGTTTGACGAACGCCGTGCTCGGCAGTTGCGCATCACCGGTGATATCCAGTCGGGCCCGCGTGGCCGTCCCATGGTCGACATCGTGGACGCGCACGGCCGTCACATCGTCGCGTGCCGCCAGCGCCCGGAACATCGTCACGTCGATGTCGGCCGGCCGGCGCGGAATCAAGTTCTGGTTCAACGTGTGTCGGTGTCCTCGCCACGTTCGCGGCGCGCCTTCGCCCGGCGCTTGCCTTCGTGCATCGCCGCCACTCTTGCGACGGGAATGGTGCGGCCCTGTTCGATCAGGTCGGCGGGCAGCCGCTGCGGTGCCGGCATCGACTCCAGCCACGATGGCCGGCCGTCGAGTGCGTCGATCGCGGTATGGACGGTGAAGTCGGCGGGGGAGACCGAGTCGAGTTCGGACCATTGGAGCGGAAACGACACCGGCGTGCCGGGGCGCAGCCGCGGGCTGTACGCCGCCGCGACGGTGGCGCCGCCCGCGCGGGTGGCGTCGACGAACACCTTGCCGCCGCGGTCCTCGACGATGAACGCTGTCGTTGCGATGTCCGGATCGAGAGCTTCCGCACGGGCCGCGAGCGCGCGGGTCGCCGCGGCGACGTCGTCGACCGGTGCCGAGTCGTCGATCGGGACGAAGACATGCACCCCCTTGGCCCCGCTGGTCTTGACCGCGCCGTCGAGACCGGTGTCGGCCAGTGCCTGATGCACCAGATGCGCGACGGCCGCCACCTTCGTGAAGTCGTCGTCGGGCGGGTCGAGGTCGAGCACGAGATGTGTTGGGCGGTAGATGTTGTCCGCCAGCCCGAGCGTCGGGTGGTACTCCACCGCCCGCTGGTTGGCCAGCCACAGCAGCGTGCGCCAGTCGTTGCACAGCGCGTAGCGCACCTCGCGGTGTGAGGCCTCCGCCCACATCGGCACCGTCCGCACCCAGTCGGGGGTGTACTTGGGCACGTTCTTTTGCATGAACGGTTCGCGCCCGCGTAGGACCCGCAAAACGGTCAGCGGCCGATCGACGAGTCCTGGCAGCATCCGACCGGCGACCGCCGCCAGATAGTCGACGAGGTCGCGTTTGGTGGCCCCGGCATCGGGGGTCAGCGGCTCGTCGAGATTGGAAAGGTCGACGCCGTCGCGATGTTCCTTGGCGGCCACGTCACCCGGCGGCGGTCGTCGCGAGTCCGCCGTCGACGGGGATCACCGCTCCGGTGAGGTAGGCCCCGGCACGGCTGGCGAGAAACACCGCGATGCCCGCCATGTCGTCGTCGCGGCCGATCCGGCGCAGCGGCGCCGACGCCGCGATCGAGTCGCCGAAGGACTCGAGCGTCGCGGCCATCATCTTGGACGGGAAGGGCCCGGGAGCGACGGCATTCACGGTGATGTGCTGCGGTCCCAGCTCATACGCCAGCATGCGCGTCAGATTGTGCAGCGCCGCCTTGCTGCTGACGTAGGAATACACCGGGAGCCGGCTCGGGCGAATGCCGTCGATGCTGCCGACGTTGATGACGCGCGCGGGATCTTCCGCCGTCCCAGCCTCGCGAAGCGCGGGGACCAGCGCCTGCACCATCCAGAACGGCGACTTGACGTTGAGATCGAGAACTTTGTCCCAGGCCGAATCGGGGAAGCTCTCCAACGGCTCACCCCACGTGGCGCCGGCGTTGTTGACCAGGATGTCGAGCTGCTCGCCGCCCGCGGTGACCTCTTCGGCCAGCCGCAGGCACTCCTCGTGCCGGGACAGATCGGCCGGGATCGCCTGGACGTCGCCGAGGCCCGACAACTGCTCGCGGGCCGCTTCGCAGGCGTCGGCCTTGCGCGAGCTGATCACCACGCGGGCGCCGGCCTGTACGAGGCCGCGGGCCATCATCAGGCCGATACCTCGCGATCCGCCCGTGACGAGGGCGCGCTTTCCGCTCAGATCGAAGAGCTGGGCATGAGTGCTGAACTGATCATTGCTCATCCTCGAATAGTGCCCTATCGGCTTCGGCATCCGACACAGCTTCACCGCGGCGTTGTCGCGCAAGCGTTGTCGGCGCTCCTTGCTCGTCGAGTCGAGCACCCCGTAGCCTCGTGAGGTGGCCGGCCCGACCGTCGTCCGAGCCGACGAACTCGTCGAACTAGAAGTTTTCGCCGGCTGTTCGACCGCAGCTCTGGGGCCGCTCGCGGCGCAGTTGCAGCCGCTGAATGCGACGCCCGGACAGGTGCTCATGCAACAGGGCGAGCTCGCGGTGTCTTTTTTGCTGATCGGATCCGGCCGCGCCGAAGTCACCCATGCCGGCGATGACGGGCACGACACCGTGGCCGAACTTCAGCCCGGCCTCATCGTCGGCGAGATCGCGTTGCTGCGCGACACGCCGCGCAGTGCCACCGTGGTGGCGCTCGATCAACTCTCGGGATGGGTCGGTGACCGGGAAGCGTTCGCGACCATGCTCGAGATCCCGGGCATGGTCGAGAAGCTGGTGCGTACGGCGCGGCAGCGGCTCGCCGCGTTCATCACCCCGATCCCGGTGAAACTGCGCGACGGGTCCGTCTTCTACCTGCGCCCGGTCCTGCCGGGAGACAGCGAACGCACGACGAACGGCCCGGTCGAGTTCTCGAGCGAGACGCTGTATCGGCGGTTCCAGTCGCCGCGCACGCCGACGAAGTCTTTGATGACATACCTGTTCGAGGTCGACTACGTGCACCACTTCGTCTGGGTGATGACCGAGGGCGCCGAGGGGCCCGTGGTGGCGGACGCGCGGTTCGTGCGTGACGAGGACGACCTGGCGGTCGCGGAGGTGGCGTTCATCGTCGGCGACGACTACCAGGGCCGCGGCATCGGTACGTTCCTGATGGACGCGCTGGTCGTCACCGCGGATTACGTTGGGGTCGAGCGCTTTACCGCGCGGGTGCTCAGCGACAACCACGCCATGCGGGCGATCATGGACCGCTTCGGCGCCAGCTGGCACCGCGACGACCTCGGGGTCGTCACCACCGTCGTCGACGTCCCGAACCCGGGCTCGCTACGGCTGCCCGCGTCGCTGGTCAAGAAAGTCCGCGGTGTGACGTCGCAGGTGATCAAGGCGGTCGGGTGATGGAGAACGGGGTGAACGCCGGAGGCCGGAGGCCGACATGAACGCCGGAGGCCGGAGGCCGACATTGAACGCCGGAGGCCGGAGGCCGACATTGAACAAGGACACCCGTCTGTGTATCTCGCTGGCGGCGCGGCCGAGCAACATCGGTACCAGATTCCACAACTACCTGTACGACCTGCTCGGCCTCGACTTCATCTACAAGGCGTTCACGACGACCGACATCGCCGCGGCGATCGGCGGTGTTCGTGCGCTGGGGATCCGCGGGTGCTCGGTATCGATGCCGTTCAAGCAGGACGTCATCGAACTCGTCGACGACGTCGAGCAGTCCGCGGCGTCCATCAACGCAGTCAACACGATCGTCAACGACACAGCGGTTCCCGGCGGCCATCTGACCGCGTCGAACACCGACTACCTGGCTGTGGCGCGGCTCATCGCCGAACACGGCCTGCAGCCGTCGCAGTCGGTGCTGTTCCGGGGCAGCGGCGGAATGGCGAGCGCCGTCACGGCAGCCTTCCGGGACAACGGCTTTCACCGGGGCACGCTCGTCGCCCGCAACCCCGACACCGGGCGGGCGCTGGCTGAGCGGCTCGACTACGAGTACGCGGCCGAAGTGGGCGACCGCACCGCCGACGTCATCGTCAACATCACGCCGGTGGGGATGGCGGGCGGCCCCGAGGAGCACGACCTCGCCTTCGACGCGACGACTATCGACGCCGCGCACACCGTGTTCGATGTGGTGGCGTTGCCGTCCGAGACCCCGTTGATCACCGCGGCTCGCGCCGCGGGCATCGCCGTCATCACCGGGGCCGAAGTGATCGCGCTGCAGGCCGCGGAACAGTTCGAACGGTACACCGGCGTCCGGCCGACCACCGAACAGATTGCGGCGGCCTCCGCAGTGTCACGGGCTTAGTGGCTACTTCTCCCGCTGCGACGCGGCGTATTCCTCGGGGTGGTGTCTTTTCTGGTACGCGCGCAGCGGCCAGAAGAGCACCCACAGCACCGGGTAAACGGTGACGTAGAAGAGCAGATGCATTGCAGCACCGAACAATACGGCGAACACCCACGCGGGATAGATGATGATCAGGCAGAACTGGATGAACTGCTTGAGCACCACCTGATAACCATCGGCCATGGACCACAACGTCCGTGGGCTCATCGCACTGAGATACTTCTGCGCCGCTGACGGTTTGGTCTCCGACTCGAAGGGCGGCGCTTCGCCCGAGGGCGGCTGTGGTGTGGTCATGTGCCCGGTCTCAGGGAGTGATCGTGGTCTGCTCGTCGATGGTGACGGTGGCAGGCCCCAGGACGCCGATCTGATCCTCGCGACCATCGGCGTTGAGCTGCAGGACGTAAAGCCCGTCCTGGCCCGGGATCACGACGGTTTTCTGCGCGATGGCGCGGGTGACGCCGTTCTTCTCATAGGTGCCGCCGACCTGCATGGCGTCGAAACCGCTCAGCTTGCCGGGGGTTCCGGTGTTCGAGCCCTCGAAACCGGGCAGGTTGTTTATCTCGCCGGGCGCGAACTCGAGAATCTTCGCCGGGTCGACGTTACCGGTCAGCTTGGAGACCAGCGCCATGATGGACGGCGGATCGCTGCTGAAGGCCGGATCAGTGGAAAGGATTGCGCCGTAAGCCCAATCGGGGGTGCGGGGGCCGGCATCCTCCCAGCCTTCCGGCATGGGCAGGTCGATGGTGGGCGCGCCGGGATCCCCGCGCTTGACCGGAATTTCGGTGATGCCGTTCTCACGGATGTAGTCGACGATCGTCTTGTTCGGTCCCGCGGCCTGGCCCTCGCTGGTGGGTGCGGCCGCTGCGCTGGTGGTCGCGGCCGCTTCGCTGGAAGACGCACTTTCCGTCGCGGACTCGTCGGTCTTGGTGTCCGAGCCGCAACCGGCCAGGCTCAATCCGAGTGCGACGGTCACGATGGCGATGACGCCGGCCCTCACTGACATGCTCATTCGGTCTCCTTTCAAAGTCTCGCCGTAGCCTACGGTCGGCCTACCTCTGGCGCCATGCCCCAGTGTTGCTCTACACTCGCGGAAAGTTTGCTGGCCCGCTGAACATTCCTCGGGTCGGATCCAGATGTGTTCTTTGATCGGCGGCTGTGTTCTGCCGAGGAGGGTTTTGGCATGCGGGGGTTGATTCGTTCGCTGGGCGTGGTGGGCATGGCGTTGCTGAGCGTTGTCGGTCTGGTAGTGGCATGGACCGCGACGACAGTCGTCCAGCTGGCGGCGACCGCGCTCATCATGGGCGGTACCGGTCATCCGCTGAGCTCGCCTGAAGATGATCCGGTGGGTTACATCAACCCGTATATGTCCAATGCGATCGACGGGTTCATCAACCCCGCCTTCGCATCGACCGGCCCAGGGGGCATCCCGATCGACGAGGTGGGGCCCGGTGACGACCGCTACGCCGTCGTCACCCCCGAGCAGTTCTTCCCGGTGTCCGGATCGATGACGTTCGATGCCTCCGTGACCGCGGGCCTCGCGAACGTCAGCAGGTGTATCCGTGGGTCGACCGACTGCGCCTACAACCCCGCCGTCCCGGGTGCCCCGGCCGGCACACCCGACGCCACGGACGAATTCGCCGTCTTCGGCTACTCGCAGAGCGCGGTGGTCGCCTCACTTCTCAAGAAGGACATCATCGAGAATCCGGGCGGCTATCCCGATCTCGAGCCGGGCGACGTCTCCTTCTTTCTGTTATCCAATCCGATGCGTCCCAACGGCGGCGTCCTGGCCAGGGGGCCCGAGGGCCTGACGATCCCGATCATCGGAATCACCTTCCACGGAGCCACTCCGACCGACAGCTGTAATGCGTCTGGTGAGTGCTACGACACCGCCGACGTCGCAGCGCAATACGACATTCTCGGCGGCGACGCACCGGCCAGCCTCACCAACTTGTTGGCCATCGCGAACGCCGTGGCCGGGTACTACTACTTTCACGGTGATATGCAGAACGCGAGTCTCGAGGACGCCGAGTACCAAGGCTCCCACGGTGACACCGATTACTACCTTGTTCGCGCCCAACGCCTGCCCATCCTGATGCCGTTCGAGGCCTTCGTGCCGTCGCCGATCCTCACGCTGCTCGAGGCTCCGTTGAAAGCGGCGATCGAGGCCGGCTATGCGCGCGACGTCAATCCGGGCGTGGCCACCAAGGTGGGGCTGCTTCCGTTTCGGGATCCGGTGCAGGCCATCGTGAACATCGTCAAGGCGATCCCGGTGGGTATCGACGACGCGATCGCCGAAGCATCCGGAGACGAAAACAATCGGCCCCTCGGCACCGATCCGGTGACCAGCCCGTTCGGGGTGGGCGGTTCCGAGCTGCCCGATCCAGCATCGGCCGACGGCGACGAGAACTCGATGGTCTCCTCACGACTGGGTGACGACCCCGGACACGGGGCCCTCGAAGGGGAGAGCGGTGAGGAGCAGGTCGACGAGGGACAGGTCATCGAAGCCGGCGCGCTGGAGGAAGAGGGCGCCGACAACCTCGACGCGACCACGCCCCGCGTCGGCCCCAGGCCGGTGACCAGAGTCGGCGAGCAGATCCGCAACACTCTGGACTCCATCCGCCTGCCGAAGATCAGAGGCCCGATCAGGTTCGACTCGCAGCGCGACACCACACCGTCTTCACCCGCAACGCCCGGCGATAACAACACTGCCCCCGACGCGCCGGATTCCACCCCGGCCGAGGCGGCAAGCCCCGCAGCCGCCTGACGGCCGAATCAGACGTCGCAGTTGAGCGAAACGGTGATCGACCGGCTGACGACGACGGTGATGAACTCGCGGTCCTCACCCTTGCCGACGGAATACGTCCGGGTGACCTCCTGCGGATTGCGCACGTTGGTGACGAAGCACTCGCCCAACGGCGCGCTACCCACCCGATCGATCACGACGTTGTATCCGACGGACTCCAACTCGCCGATCGTCTGGTACGCGTTGCCGCCCCTGTTGGGCTCCGCCGCCGCCACGCCCGCGGGAGCGAGGACAACTCCTATCAACGCTATCGTTGCTAATAGACCCCATTTGCGCATGAGGGCCTCCGTTCTTAATTTGCCTGGTACTTATGCATCGGCGAACGGACATATTTCGTTGCATGTATAGCTGTAAGGATTCTCTGAGGTATTGGCGCCCGGTATGGGCCATGGGTGCGACGGCGGCTCTGCTCGCGGCGGCTTGTGGCTCGGGCGAGGATCCGCAGCCGGAAGTGACCATGTCGCCGGGCGCAACGCCGCGGATCGACCCGGCCAGGATCGATCGGGTTCGCCATGATCTGCCCGACGGCTATGAGGTCGCTACACTGACGGGCCAGGTGCGGCCGCCGGCGTTATGGGGGTTCGGTACGCAATGGTCGGCAGAACCGCCGCAATGCGGTCTGCTCGCGGATCCCGCCGTCGACCCCGCCTCGACCAAAGGGTGGTCGGGGTCGGGAACGGGAGGCATCGTCTACGTCGTCGTCGCGGAGTCGACGGCAGGTCTGGACCCGGGGGCCGCAGCGTCATGCGGGCAGTGGACCCTCTCGGCCGGGCAGGCGGACGGCACCGTCACGATGACCGCCGCGCCGGCGATCGAGAACGCCGAGACCGTCGCCATGGCGACCGTAACAACGACCGTCGTCGAGGGCGGCACCGAAACTCACTCGCACGCCGATACCGTCACCGCCTACTTGGACGGTCACGTGGCGTTCGTCTCTGTGGTGACCGATCCCGGATCGCCGCATCCGCAACTCGACGCGGCTTTCGCGAATGAACTGATGGTGAAAACGGCGGCGGCATTGCGGGGTTGACGAAGGGGCTGCGGGTAAGTTGGCGGCGATGTTCAAGAGCGCAAGGCTCGGCAGCCAGTTGGCCCTGGTTTGCGCGGGGCTACTGGCTGCATGTGGATCTTCGGAGTCGGCGGATCTCTCCAGCGCCGACATCGCCCGCGTCAAGGACGTGCGCTCGAGTTTCGGTCCGCAGTTCAAGGTGACCGAGGTCGCGCCGACGGGAATTGATCCGCGACTGCTCGGACGGCCGGCGCTGCCCGAGGGGATGAAGTTCGATCCGGCCGACTGCGGATCCTTCGCCACCGCACAGGTGCTGCCCGACGGGGTGAAGGGCAACATGGCCGCCACCACCGCCGAGGGTGACGGTAACCGGTTCATCGTCATCGCGGTGGAAACCTCCGAACCCGTTCCGGTCAACCGTCCCGCCGACAACTGCAAGCGGGTGGGTTTCGCCGGTGGCGGCATGCGCGGTCTGGTCGAGGTCGTGGATTCGCCGCAGATCGAGGGCGCCGAGACGATGGGGACCCATCGAGTGCTGCAGACGATCGTCAACGGCAAGCCGGGCGCCGGGGAGATCTACAACTACATCGCGAGCTTCGGAACATTCCTCGTCATCGTCACCGCGAACCCGTTGGTGCCGCCGGACAAGCCCGTCGCGCCAGTCGACACGCAGCGCGCGCGCGACCTCCTCCTGTCGGCCGTGGGGGCGGTCAAGGGTTAGCGGACGTCGTGCGGGCGGAACTGGATGCTGATCCGTGGGCCGGTCGGTCGAGACGTCTTCGGGATCGCGTGTTCCCAGGTGCGCTGGCACGAGCCACCCATCACCAACAGGTCGCCGTGGCAGTGTTTGAGGCGCAGCGACTTGCCGCCGCCACGCGGCCGCAGCGCGAAAACCCTTGTGGCGCCGAGGCTGACGATGGCGACCATGGTGTCCTCGGTGCTGCTGCGGCCGATCGTGTCGCCGTGCCAGGCCACGCTGTCGTCGCCGTCGCGGTAGAGGCACAACCCGGCGGTGGTGAACGGTTCGCCGAGTTCGCCCGCGTAGGCATCGTTGAGACGGCGCCGGATCTGTTTCAGCCGCGGGTGCGGAACCGGGTCGTCGACCAGCTGGTGGAAGCTGACGAGGCGGGGCACATCGAGCACGCGGTCGTACATCTGCCGTCGCTCGGCGCGCCACGGGATGACGTCATGCAGCTCGGTGAACAGCGAGTCGGCGTCCTCCAGCCACCCGGACCGATAGTCGATCCAGGCGCCGTCGCCGAGATGGCGCCGTTCGGCGTGCTCGAACAGCGAGCTCTGTAGAGCCAGCTCCATGCCGGCGAGTTTATCGCACAAGCGTTCGAAGTTTCAGAGGCGCACGGCTCCCGGTCCCTCACCGGCCAGGACATCGCCCGGATTGGACAGCGCGCAGGTCTTCAGGCTCAGGCAACCGCAGCCGATGCAGCCGGTGAGATTGTCGCGTAGCCGCTGCAGGTGCAGGATGCGGTCGTCGAGGTCCTGGCGCCAGCCGGCGGACAGCTTGGCCCAGTCCTTGCTCGTCGGGACGCGGTCGGTGGGCAGGGTGGCCAGTGCCTCCCGGATGCGGGCGAGTGGAATGCCGAGGCGCTGGCTCATTCGGATGAACGCGACACGACGCAGCGTTTCACGGGCATAGCGCCGTTGATTGCCGCCGGTTCGCTTGCTGGTGATGAGCCCTTCGCGTTCGTAGAAGTGCAGCGCCGAGATGGCGACGCCACTTCGAACGGACATGTCCGAGGGCGTGAGTTCGTGTACCAACTCCATGACCTCAACCCTAGTTGAGGTAGCCGCGCGCGCCATGCGCGATACGGTGCTAGATGTGACCACGCTGGGCTGTGACTCCGAGGTCGGCAGGCTACGGGCGGTAATCCTGCACCGGCCCGGCGCCGAACTGCAGCGGCTGACTCCCCGCAACAACGACAAGCTGCTTTTCGACGGGCTGCCATGGGTGGCCAAGGCGCAGCGCGAACACGATGCGTTCGCCGCCCTGCTGGCTTCGCGTGGTGTCGAGGTGCTGTTGCTTGCCGATCTGGTGACCGAGGCGCTGGCCAAAAGTGGTGCGGCGCGGATGCACGGCATCGCGGCTGCTGTCGATCCGCGACGGCTGGGACTGCCGTTGGCACAGGAGCTTTCGGCCTACCTGCGCACGCTGGATGCTGCGCCGCTGGCGTCGGTGCTGATGGCCGGGATGACCTTCAACGAGTTGCCGTTCAGCGGCGGTGAACTGTCGTTGGTGCGGCGCATGCATCACGGTGGAGATTTCGTCATCGATCCGCTGCCGAATCTGCTTTTCACGAGGGACTCGTCATTCTGGATCGGTCCGCGGGTGGCGATCACGTCGCTGGCCCTGCCCGCGCGCGTTCGCGAGACGTCGCTGACCGATGTGATCTATGCGCACCACCCGCGATTCCTGGGTGTACGGCGGGCGTACGAGTCGCGCTCCGCGCCCGTCGAGGGCGGCGACGTGTTGCTGCTGGCGCCGGGAGTGGTCGCGGTGGGGGTGGGGGAGCGGACCACGCCTGCGGGGGCAGAGGCGCTGGCGCGCAGCCTGTTCGACGATGACCTGGCAAATACCGTCCTCGCCGTGCCGATCGCCCAGGAGCGGGCGCAGATGCACCTCGACACGGTGTGCACGATGGTCGACATCGACGCGGTGGTGATGTATCCGAACATCGTGGAGTCGTTGTCGGCGTTCACGATTCATCGCGACGGTGCCGGTGGTGTGCGGATCGACGACGCGCGACCGTTTCTGGTCGCCGCGGCCGAAGCGATGGGCATCGAGAAGCTGCGCGTCATCGCGACCGGGCTGGATCCCGTCACCGCGGAGCGCGAACAGTGGGACGACGGCAACAACACGCTGGCGGTGGCGCCGGGAGTGGTGATCGCATACGAACGCAACGCCGAAACCAATGCGCGGCTGGCAGATTCGGGTATCGAGGTGTTGCCGATCGAGGCGTCGGAACTGGGCACCGGCCGCGGCGGCCCGCGCTGTATGTCGTGTCCCGCGGCGCGAGACCCGCTCTGACGCTCGCTGCTGCGTCATCGCTATCGACGAACCTTCGCGAGGCGCACACCAGGGTCGTCGATTCCCCGGGATCACGACCCTGGAGTAGTTCTCGCGAGCGGAAACCACCGTCGACGCTCGGCGGCCTGTCGCAGTCGGTGCAAAATGAATCCGCGGCTGTGCTCCTTGACCACATGGATATCGAGCCAGCCTTGACTCTCCACCAGCGCGTTGCGTCCGATGTCGTGAACGAATCGAGATCGATCCTTCTGATGTTGTTCACCGTCGTAGTCCAGGCCGATCATCGGCTCATCCCAACCCATGTCCAGAAACGCTTCGCTGACGCCGTCGTGGACTCGAATTTGCGTGCGTGGCCGTGGATATCTGGCGTCGATGGCGAGAAGTCGCAGCCACGTCTCCATGGGCGACTTGGCGCCGCCGTCCATCAAATCCAGTGCGATGCGGGCACGCTTCATCCCTCTCGAGCCCCGGTACCGCTCGACAAGCGGTTCCACATCGTCGGCTGTCAGGCCGGTCGCCGCCGCCAGTGCGTCAAGGTGCCTTACGGCCAAGTCGCGCTCTAGGTGTCGAGCAAGATCCAACGCCGTGCGTGCTGGCGTGGTGACCGCGACTTCGCCGACCGCGCAGATTTCGTCCCAGTCGATCCGCTCATTCCGGATGATCACACCCCGTTGTGGCCGCTCTCGCGGAGCGATCATGTCGATCGGCGTTTCAGGGTTCACCCATTCGGCTCCAAGCAGTGCAGCCGCGGCCCTTCCGCCCACGATGCCGCGGCGATCCGTCCACAACCAGGCGGCATGCGCGCTTAATTCAACCGACGACGGAGCGCCGCGTGGCACGTAAATCCGGGGGTGGACGGCCCTGTACCTCCAACGCAACTGGCTTCGAGTAAGGCCCGCCTCCAGCAGTTCTGCGCCGACGAATGCTCGCTCCATGGTCGTGGATGCTGGCCCGCAGCCATGACAATTCTTCTCTCAAATCGCGAGCTCCACACCAGGGTTGTGGATAACTCGGAAAGTGCGGCCGTGGTGTACGTCTCGCGAGCGAAACCGGCGCAAGGCATTGCGAACAGGCGTGACCGATGCACTAACTCCAGGACGGCAGCCAGATCTGCATGTTCCAGGTGGCCTGCGAAATCGGGATCCCCGTCAGGATCGGGTACATCCACGCGAAGTTCGTCAGCACGAGCGCGATGTAGCAGCTCACCACTATCAGCCCGAGCGTTCTTCGCTCGGAGTTCTGATTTGGTTTGTACAGAATGTCGCCGAGAATAAACGCGATCATCAGCACGAGGAACGGCGCCATCGTCGCCGCGTAGAAGAAGTACATCTGCCGATCGATGTCGGCGAACCACGGCAAGAACCCGGCGCTGTAGCCCACCAGGACCACCGCGAAGCGCCAGTCGCGCTTGACGAAGGTCCGCCACACCGCCCACGCGAGCACCGGCACCGCGATGAACCACATCGCTGGCGTGCCGACCAGCATCACGGCCTTCACGCACGACTGATCCCCGCAGCCGGGCACGTTCTGGTTGTCGATCGCGTAGAGCACCGGCCGCAGCGACATCGGCCACGTCCACGGCTTGGATTCCCACGGGTGGTGATTACCGTCGGCATTGGTCAGGCCGGAATGGAACTTGTAGGCCCCGTAGGTGTAATGCCACAGCGAGCGAACCGCGTCGGGCAGCGGCAGGATGCTGTCCTCTCCGATGTCTCTGCCGACCGCGTGCCGGTCCACGCCGGTTTCGGACGCAAACCACGGCGTATAGGACGCCAGGTAGACCCCGAACGGAATCAGTACCAGCGCATACAGCGACGGGCCCAGATCGCGCCGGAACGCACCGAGCCACGGCCGCGGGACGCGATACTGCTTGCGCGCTGCGATGTCGAACGCCAGCGTCATCACCCCGAAGAACGCCACAAAGTACAGCCCGGACCACTTTGTCGCACAAGCCAATCCGAGTAGCACCCCGGCGCCGAACCGCCACCACCGCACGCCTAGTCGCGGCCCCCATTGCGTTTCACCGATGCGGCCCTCGAGCAGCGCCACATGCATCCGCTCACGCACCTGGTCGCGGTCGACCATCAAACAACCGAACGCTGCCACCACGAAGAAGACCAGGAACCCGTCGAGCAGCGCGGTGCGCGCGGCGACGAAGCTGACCCCGTCGGCGACCAGCAGGAGCCCCGCGATTCCGCCGACGACCGTGGACCGGCTGATCCGCCGCGCGATCCGCACGACGAGCAGCACGGTGATGACCCCGCAGACGGCTCCGGAGAAACGCCAGCCCAGGCCGTTGTAACCGAACAACCATTCGCCGAGCGCGATCAGCTGCTTGCCCACCGGCGGATGCACCACCAAGCCGTAGCCGGGGTTGTCCTCGAGGCCGTTGTTGTTCAGCACCTGCCACGCCTGCGGCGCGTAGTGCTTCTCGTCGAAGATCGGCGTTCCCGCATCGGTCGGCGAGCCGAGGTTCAGGAAGCGCGTCACCGCCGCCTGCGCAGTGACGACGGCGGTCATCGCCCAGCCTTGGAGACGGTCCATCGGGCCGAAGTCGGCGACCGGCACCAGCGGCGCGGGGCTGATGACAGGGACCGCGCGCGAGGCTTCGGTTGCGGGGGCGGTCACGCAAGCGATCGTAGGCTGTCCCGCATGAACCCCGGCCGACTGCTTATCGGCGCCACGCCGCTGGGTCAGCCCTCGGATGCGTCTGCGCGGTTGGTCAGCGCCCTGGCCAGGGCCGACGTGATCGCCGCCGAGGACACCCGGCGGATCCGGACCCTGGCCCAGGCCCTCGAGGTCAAACCCGCGGGCAGGATTGTCAGCCTGTACGACCAGAACGAGGCGGCGCGGGTTCCGGCGCTGGTCGCCGAGATCGCGGCCGGCGCGACGGTTCTGCTGGTCAGTGACGCCGGCATGCCCCTGATCAGCGATCCGGGATACCGGTTGGTGTCCGCCTGTATCGACAGTGGGTTACCGATCTCGTGCTTGCCGGGCCCTTCGGCGGTGACGACGGCGCTGGCCGTGTCGGGTCTACCGTCGGAGCGATTCTGCTTCGAGGGCTTCGCACCGCGCAGGCACTCGGCGCGGATGACCTGGCTCGCCACCCTCGCTGCCGAGTCGCGCACGTGCGTGTTCTTCGAGTCGCCCCGACGGCTGGCCGAGACGCTCAAGGACGCCGTCGAGGCGCTGGGCCCAGACCGCGAAGTCGTCGTGTGCCGCGAGTTGACGAAGACGCATGAGGAGATCCTTCGCGGCTCGCTGGCGGAGCTGGCCGAGTGGGCGAAGGAGGGTGTGCTCGGCGAGATCACCGTCGTGCTGGCGGGCGCGACTCTGAAGGCGGATGTGGAGTCGCTGGTGTCGCAGGTGCAGGACCTCGTCGAGCAGGGCATGCGGGTCAAGGATGCATGCGCGCAGGTGATCGCAACGAATCCGGGCTCGCCGTCGCGACGCGAACTCTACGATGCGGTTCTGCGCTCGCGTGACTGAAGGAGTCGATAGATGAACACCGCGCTGTTCGTAGTCCTCTTGGTAGTCGGCATTGTGGCCCTGTTGGTGCTGATCTGGATTCCGATCCTGGTGTGGTTGCGCCGTCGCAGCGGCGCCACTGCCGAGCAGCTGAGCGCAGAGATCGAAGGCGAATCGGTTCTCCGCGCACCGGAGAAGGGCTCCTACCGCGGGTCGACTGCGCCGGGATTCCCCGCGGTGAAGAACACCGGGCTGATTGCGCTCACCCAGCGGCGGCTGGTCTTTCGAACTCTTACCGGTCATTTGATCGAAGTTCCGGTCGAGTCGATCACCGGAGTGCGAGAGGCCGCGGTCTTCAAGGGTTCGGTCGTCGGCGGACAGACGCATCTGATCGTCCAGACATCCGCGGGTGAGATCGGTTTCTACGTCTTCGCCGGCATCGCCGACTGGACCGCGGCGATTACGGAGTTGGTACCCGGCCAGCGGATGTGACGCTGGCGGAACGATGCCCCTCATGGTCAGCGAGGCGGCGTCCAAGTGTTAACCGCGCCACTGCGCGCGCATGACGCTTCGGGCAATGAGATCAGCTGTGCGCGGGCATCCGCCGCTGAGCGTCGACGTCGATGAACGGCGCTGCCTTGTGCAGGCACTCATCCCACTCCCGGTCGGGATCGGAATCCGCGGTGATGCCGCCGCCGACGCCGAGTACCGCGTTACCGTCGGCGTCGAACTCGACGGTGCGGATCGCTACGTTCAGCTCGCACCCGGCGATCGGTGAGGCCAAGCCGACTGTCCCACAGTATATTCCGCGGCGATTCTGCTCCCAGCCAGTGAGCAGCTGGCGGGCCCGCAGCTTGGGCGTACCCGTGACCGAAGCGGGCGGGAAGGTCGCGTCGAGCACCACAGCCATCGGCATCTCGACGTCGACGCGCGCCGTCACGGTGGATACCAGGTGCCACACCCCCGGCGCCGGACGTACGGCCAGCAGCTCGGGAACGGACACACTGCCGGTCACCGCGACCCGGCCCAGATCGTTGCGGACCAGGTCGACGATCATGATGTTCTCGGCGACGTCCTTGACCGACGCCCGCAGTTCCGCCGGATCAGCGTGCCGCGGCAGCGTGCCCTTGATCGGGCTCGACGCCACCGCCTCGCCGCGTCTGCGCAAAAACAGTTCAGGCGACAGCGATGCAACCGCGCCCCACTCGCCGGCCACAAAGGCGGCGCGCGCCGGCGAGGTTCGCGCGACGGCGTCGGCGAAGAAATCGATTGCGGCTGTGTCCGATGTCGCCGCCGGAGCGGCTGCGTCCGAGGTCGCCGCCGGAGCGGCTCCGGCGGCGATTCGGCCTGCGAACTGCGTGCACACACACGCCTGGTAAACCTCGCCCGCCGCGATCGCCTCAAGGCACGACAACACGCCGCGCCGGTGCGCCTCACGATCGGCCCCGCCCCAGGTGATCGTGCTCGAGGCCGGCGCCACCGGTTCGCGCAGCACTTCGGACACCCAGCCGGGAAGCTTTGCGCCGGAGAGGTTTTCGTGCCACCACTGCCCACCGTTGTCCTGGCGCAGCACGCAATCCGACCAGCCGCCCGCGGCCTCGGGTATGCGTGGCCCGCGCCCGTCGGCGCCGGCGTCGGGGTATGACAGGTAACCGAACCATCCTCCGCCGACGGCATCACCGGACATGCCGGGGGATACGTCGAACACCTCGGATACGCCGACGGGCGTCACCTCCACCGACGGCGCGATGACCGCGCTGGAACCGAACCACTCGCCGATCAGGGCGGCCGGCGGCGGCAGACCGCGCCGTCGAGTCCCGTCGGCCAGCGCGCGCAGCACCGCAGGGGCGCTGCCCAGCTCGCCGAGTCGATCGATCCGCACACCTCAAGCGTGTCAGAAGCTACCGGCTGATCTCCCGCGGGATGTCGACGCCGGTCAGTTTGTCCGGGTTGCGCATCGCATAGAAGTGGCTGATCCGGCCGTCGGTGATCTCGACGGTGATGATGCCTTCGAAGCTGTCGCCCATGTAGAGCTTGAGTGCAGGAGCGTTGTTGTACATCGCCGGCTCGACGCGACCGGTCTCACCGGCGACGCGCACCAGGCCGATGATCACCCGGGCGACCTTGTCAGCGCCGACCACGGGCCTGCGTGCGGCGCTGACCTTGCCGTCGCTGTCGGCGGTCCACTCGACGTCTTCTGTCAGCATCTCGAGGAGCGCTTCGAGGTCGCCGGTCGAGGCCGCGGCGAAGAAACGCGCGGTGATCTCCATGGAGAGTTTGGGGTCGACGGGCTCGAAACGCTTGCGCCGCGACTGAACGTGCTCGCGGGCGCGGTGGGCCATTTGACGGACGGCGGCCGCGGATTTGCCGATCGTGGCGGCGATCTCGTCGTGGCTGAAGCCGAAGACCTCGCGCAGCACGAATACGGCACGTTCGTCCGGACTCAGGGTCTCCAAAACGACAAGCATCGCCATCGAAACCGATTCGGCCAGGATCACGTCGGACGACGCGTCTGTGTTGCTGCCGGTCTCCAGCAGCAGCGGCTCCGGTAACCACGGGCCGATGTACTCCTCCCGCCTGCGCGACTGCGCCCGCAGGGCGTTGAGGGACTGCCGGGTGACGAGCTGGGCGAGGTAGGCCTTGGTGTCTTGCACCGTCGAGAGGTCTACCTCGGCCCAGCGCAGGTAGCTTTCCTGGAGCACGTCGTCGGATTCGGTTGCCCTGCCGAGAATCTCGTAGGCGACGGTGAACAGCAGCGGCCGCAGTTGAGTGAATCGTTCGGCGTGTTCCTCGGTCACGGTCGCACCGGCTGACCGGCTGACTCCAACTGCTGCTGCCGCTTACCGCCCTTGAGCCAGAAGTAGCTTCCCGGTTTGCGCGCCTCCCGCTGCAGGAAGCTGACCGTGCCCTTGCAGACGGCCTCCTTGATCGTGGCTGCGGTGCGGCCGCCGATATGCAGCGGCATCACGGTGTCGTCCAGGTGGGCGAGCTGGACCAGACCGCCTTTGCGCCCGAGGCTGATGCACTGCCCGGTGAACGCCTGGTTCAGCCGTTTGGGCTCGGTGCCCGCGATGCGGCTGAGCACAGTATTCGCGGCTTGTGCGCCCAGCGGGATCGCGGCCTGGCAGCTCATCCGCAACGGTAGGTTCGACGGCGCCGCCGCATCGCCCGCGGCGATGATGCGGGGATCGTCAACGCTGGTGAGGGTCTCGTCGGTGAGAAGGCGACCGGTCGCATCGGTGCTCAGGCCGCTGCTCGTGGCCAGATCGGGCACACCGAAACCGGCGGTCCAGATCGTGACCGCGCTGGCGATCGTGCGTCCGTCGGCCAGGATCACCGAGTCGGGGCGCACCTCGGCCGCGGTGGATCCGGGACCGTCGATGATGGTGACGCCGAGCCGGTTCAGCCGCTTGGCGGCCGCGCGGCGACCACGGGCGTGTAGGTAAGGGCCGAGAACTCCGCCGCACACCAACGTCACCCGTCGCCCTTCCTCGGCGAACTCGGCGGCCACCTCGAGACCCGTCGGACCCGCGCCGATCACCGTGATCGGCGCATCGTCGCCTGCAGCGTGATATGCCGCCTTCAACTGCTCGGCATGCTCGAGTTCCGAGATGGGATAGGCGTATTCAGCGGCTCCGGGAACGACCGGGGTCGCCCCGTGACTACCGATGGCGTAGATCAGATAGTCATAGGCCAACTCACCACCGCCTGAGAGCTCGATCCGCCGTTGCGGTGCGTCGATGCGTGTCACGGAGTCGACGACCAGCTGGATTCCCTCACCGAGGATCTCCGGGTAGTCGACCACCGCATCATCGGTGCCGGTCACCAACTGATGCAGCCGGATCCGCTCGACGAACTTCGGCCGCGGGTTGACCAGCGTGATGTCGACGTTCTCATTGAGCCGCAGATGGTTGGCCGCGAGCACACCGGCGTATCCGCCGCCGATCACGATGACGCGGGTCTTCTGTTCGGTCATGTCAATCTCCTCGGGGTCATCCTCGCTCTCCGCCGGCCCCGAATGTGGCCGTTCAGCTTTGAGCTGGTCTGTCCTCTAGACACCGCGGCAATTCAGACTGTGACAGTCCGCGCCCGATGTGGCCGACGTCACTATCGACTGATCACCCGTGGGGTCGTGACCCCGGTCAGCTTGTCGGGATTACGCATCGCGTAGAGATTCGTGATCCTGTCGTCGACGATTTCGAATACGAAGACGCCCTCCAAGTGGTCGCCGTCGTAGATCACCGTCGCCGGGGCGCCGTTGTACACCGCCGACTGGAACCGAAGGTCCGGCATGGTCTTGGCCACCCGGAACAGCTCGGCCATGAGCGCGGCCACCCTTCGCGCGCCCGAAACCGGACGGCGAATGCCGGTCACCTTGCCGCCGTGGTCGGCGGTCCAGGTCGCCCCCGGCGCCAGCATTGTCAGCAACCCCTCCATGTCGCCGGTGGCCGCCGCCGTCAGGAACTGCTCGGTGATCTGTGTGGTCCGCTTGGCGTCGACAGGTCCGAACCGCTTGCGTCGCGCATGCACGTGTTCGCGGGCGCGGTGCGCCATTTGACGCACCGTCCCCGCGGATTTATCAACGGCCCCTGCGATTTCCTCGTACTCGAAGCCGAACACCTCGCGCAGCACGAACACTGCCCGCTCATCGGGCGTGAGCGTTTCGAGCAGCACCAGCATCGCCATCGAAACCGATTCGGCGAGAACGACATCGGAGGAGGCATCATCCGTGTCCACCAGCAGCGGCTCGGGTAGCCACGGCCCGACGTAATCCTCCCGGCGGCGTGCGCCCTCCCGTAACGCGTTGAGCGCCTGGCGGGTCACGAGTTGTGCCAGATACGACTTAGTGTCCCGCACCGTCGCAAGGTCCACGTCGGCCCACCGCAAATAGCTGTCCTGCAGCACATCGTCGGCTTCGGTTGCCGAGCCGAGGATTTCGTAGGCGATGGTGAACAGCAGCGGACGCAGGAGGGTGAACCGCTCGGCGTGGTCGTCCGGGGAGATTGTCATGCTTCCTTGACCACCTCTGGAGCGAACACCGGCCGCTCGGGACGCGGACCGCCCTTGAACCAGAATGTGGAGCCGGGCTTGCGGCCCTCGCGACGCAGGCCCCACAGCGTGCCCTTGCAGATCGCCTCCTTGAGTCGAGCGCCCACGCGGCCACCGATGAAGAGATTCACCGGGGTGTCGTCCTGGCGACCCAACTGCAGGATCCCGGCGCGCCTACCGAGGCTGGTGCACGATCCCGGAATCCCGTAGGCAAACGGTGTCGGGGAGATGCCGGCGATGCGGTTCAGCACGGTATTGGCCGCCTGGGGGCCCAACTGCGAGGCAGAGGCGCAGCACATCCGCAGCGGCACCCCCGACGGGGAGGCGCAGTCACCGGCGGCGACGATGCGATCGTCGTCGATGCTGGTCAGCGTCTCATCGGTGAGCAGTCGGCCCAGCTGATCGGTGTGGAGGCCGCTCGCCGCGGCCAGTTCCGGCACGCCGAAGCCCGCCGTCCAGATCGTCAACGCGCTCGGGCGCACGGCCCCGTCGGCGAAGACGACCGCGTCGGACCGGACCTCCGTCACGATGTCGGACTCGAGCACCTTCACACCCAGCTTGCGCAGCACCTTGGCGGCTGACCTCCGCCCCGGCTCCGACAGCGACGGCGCCAGCTGGCCACCGCAGACGAGCGTGACTTTGCGGCCCTGTTCGGCCAGCTCGGCGGCGGTCTCGACGCCGGTCAACCCGGCGCCGACGACCGTGACCGGCGCGTCCGAATGCAGGGTAGTGATGGCGGTACGCAGACGCTGCGCCTGCTCGAATTCCGCTATCGGATAGGCGAATTCAGTAGCGCCAGGTACCGATGCGGGCACTGCGCCGGTGCTGCCGACCGCGTAGATGATGTAGTCGTACCGCAGTGCGCGGCCCGATGCCAGTTCAACGGTGCGGTTGGCGGCGTCGACGCGCGTCGCGGTGTCGACGACGAGATCTATGCCTTGGCCGAGCAATGTGCCGTAGTCGACTGCCGCGTCGTAATTGCCCGCCGCGTGCTGGTGCAACCGGATCCGCTCGACGAACTTCGGGCGGGGATTGACCAGCGTGATGTCTGGCATCTGCCAGGTGCCACGCATCCGCAGATGGTTGGCTGCCAGTGTTCCTGAGTAGCCGCCGCCGATGACGACGACCTTGGGCGAATCAGTTGTGGTGATGTGTCGGGTCATGGCCTTAAGACACCTCCCACCCGCCGAACGTGACAAAAAGTGACGTGCGTCACTGCCGTCGCGTCACTCAGCCTGATAGCGCGGGAACACGCCTACCGGGGCCGGCAGTTGAGTCCCGGGTGCGATCCGCCTGCCGACCGATGCGAACGTCCGCTGATCGTCGGTCTGGCCCAGCAGATCGAGCAGTTTGGCCATCGACTCGGGCATCACCGGCTGAGTCAGCAGCGCCGCGATCCGAACTGTCTCGAGCGTCGTGTACAGCACGGTGCGGAATCTCGCCTCGTCGGATTTGCGCAGCACCCACGGCTCCTGCGCGGAGAAGTACTTGTTCGCCGCTCCGAGCGCCGACCAGATGGCCTCCAGGGCCAGATGCATTGCGGTGGCGTCGAAATGCGCGCGCACCCGCTCGAGCAACCCGTCGGCGGCATCCAGAAGCTGGCGATCATCGGCGGTGAATTCGCCTGGCTCAGGCACGATTCCGTCGAGGTTCTTGGCCACCATCGACAGCGAGCGCTGCGCCAGATTGCCCAGCTCGTTGGCAAGGTCGGCGTTGATGCGGCCGATGATCGCTTCCTCGCTGTAGCTGCCGTCCTGGCCGAACGGCACCTCCCGCAGGAAGAAGTACCGCACCTGGTCAACACCGAAGGCGTCGACCAACGCGTTCGGATCGACGACGTTGCCGACCGACTTGCTCATCTTCTCGCCGCGGTTGAGAACGAAGCCATGCACAAACACCTTGCGCGGCAACTCGATTCCCGCCGACAGCAGGAAGGCGGGCCAGTACACGGTGTGGAACCGGATGATGTCCTTGCCGATCATGTGCAGATCGGCCGGCCAGAACCGCTGGAACATCTCCGACGACGTGTCGGGGAATCCGACGCCCGTCAGATAGTTGGTCAGCGCGTCGACCCATACGTACATCACATGGTCGGGGTGGTCGGGAACCGGTACGCCCCAGTCGAACGTCGTGCGGGAGATCGAAAGATCGCGCAGCCCGCCCGAGACGAAGCTGACCACCTCGTTGCGCCGCACGCCGGGCTCGATGAACTCCGGGTGCGCGTCATAGTGCGCCAGCAGCTTCTCGGCATAGGCCGACAGTCGGAAGAAGTACGTCTGCTCTTCGGTCCACGTCACCGGGGCGCCGGTCTCGGTGGCGATCCGCACACCGTCGGCGTTGACGCTCGTTTCACCCTCGGTGACAAAGCCTTCGTCGCGTACCGAGTACCACCCCGAGTACGTGTCGAGGTAAATGTCGCCGGCCTCGTTCATCCGCTTCCAGATCTCGACCGACGCCGCGTAGTGGTCGGCGTCCGACGTCCGGATGAACCGGTCGAACGAGATGTTGAGCTTCTCCTGCATCCGCTGGAAGACATCGGAGTTGCGCCGCGCCAACTCCGCGGTCGGAATCCCAAGGGCGGCCGCCGTCTCCGCCATCTTCTGGCCATGGACGTCGGTGCCGGTCAGGTAGCGCACGTCGTAGCCGTCCAGACGCTTGAACCGCGCTATCGAATCGGTCGCGATGTACTCGTAGGCATGCCCGATGTGCGGGTCGCCGTTGGGATAGGCGATGGCCGTAGTGATGTAGTAAGGCTCACTCATTTGGGGGTCAGCTTATTGTGTGGCGGTGAGTGACAAGCCTTCAGCCAGACGGGAGAAGCCCCCGGCCCCGGAACGGCTGGCACCCCTGATCGACGCGCACACCCACCTCGATGCCTGCGGTGCGACCGATGCCGAGAGCATCCGCACGATCGTCGACCGGGCCGAAGCCGTCGGCGTGCAGGCCGTCGTGACGATCGCCGACGATCTCGACTCCGCGCGTTGGGTCACCGACGCCGTCGACGCCGACCCGCGCGTCTACGGTGCGGTGGCGCTGCACCCCACCCGCGCCAACGCGCTCACCGACGAGGCCAAGGCCGTCATCGAGGGGCTGGCCGGGCATCCGCGCGTCGTCGCGGTCGGCGAGACCGGCATGGACATGTACTGGCCGGGCAAACTCGAGGGCTGCGCCGACCCCGCGACCCAGCGTGACGCGTTCGCCTGGCACATCGACCTCGCCAAGCGCATCGGCAAGCCGCTGATGATCCACAACCGTGACGCCGACGCCGACGTCCTCGACGTCCTGGCCGCCGAGGGTGCTCCCGAGACCGTGATCTTCCACTGTTTCTCGTCGGATGCCGCGATGGCCAGGACGTGTGTGGCCAACGGCTGGCTGCTCAGCTTGTCCGGAACCGTGAGCTTCCGCAATGCCACCGCGCTGCGGGAAGCGGCGTCGCTGATCCCCTCCGAGCAACTCCTCGTCGAGACCGACGCGCCGTTCCTGACTCCGCACCCGTACCGCGGTGCGCCGAATGAGCCCTATTGCCTGCCCTACACTGTTCGTGCGCTCGCCGAACTCCTCAGCAGAGCCGCCGAGGACGTTGCGCAAGAAACCACTTCGACGGCTGTCCGTGCCTACGGGCTGGCGAGTTGCTGCGCGTGAGCGTTTTCGTTACCGTCTTGTGATCAAACTCGGTGGGCTTCTGCAGGTAGACCCATCGACCGATAGTCGGGATAGACGACGTTTTGAACATCTTGAATAAGATCCACCAGGAGCGGTCGCCGTTATTGCGCCTCGTGGTCGGGGTGACGTTGCTTGCGTTGACGTTCGCGGGTGGATTCGCAGTTGCTACGCATAAAACAGTAACCCTGGCCGTGGACGGCTCTTCCATCACCGTCAGCACCATGAAGTCGCGCGTCATCGACGTCGTGGCGGAGAACGGTTTCGACGTCGGCGAACGTGACGACCTTTACCCGGCGGCCGATCAGCCGGTGCATCAGTCCGACACGATCGTGTTGCGCCGTAGCCGCCCGCTGCAGATCTCCACGGACGGCCGGGACAGTCGTGAGGTGTGGACGACGGCGTCGACAGTCGATGAGGCGCTGAGCCAGCTGCAGATGACCGACAAGGCGCCCGCGGCGGCGTCGCGCGGCAGCCGAGTGCCGCTAGCAGGCATGTCGCTACCTGTGGTGAGCCCCAAGACCGTTCAACTGTCCGACGCCGGCGTGGTCCGCACGGTGCATCTGGCCGCGCCGAACGTCGCCGCCCTGCTCGAGGCGGCGGGCGTGCCGCTGCTGCAAAGTGACGAGGTGGTGCCTGCCGCGTCCTCGCCGATCGTCGACGGAATGCAGATCGAGGTGAAGCGGATTCGGATCGAAAAGGTCACCGAACGCGCGCCGCTGCCACCGGTGAATCACCGCATCGAAGACCCTGAACTCAACATGAGCCGTCAGATCGTGGAGGATCCCGGTACGCCCGGAACGCAGGACGTGACGTTTGCCATCGCAAAGGTTAATGGCGTCGAAACAGGCAGGATGCCAGTAGCCAATGTCGTCGTCAGTCCGGCCCGCGACGGTGTCCTTCGAGTCGGCGCCAAGCCCGGTACCGAGGTCCCGGAAGTCAACAACGGATCTACCTGGGACGCGCTTGCTCGGTGCGAAGCAGGAGGTAATTGGGCCATCAACACCGGCAACGGATATTACGGTGGCGTTCAATTCGACCAGAACACCTGGGAGCGCAGCGGTGGTCTGAGGTATGCTGACAGGGCTGATTTGGCAACGAGAGAAGAGCAGATCGCGATTGCTGAGGTCACTCGGGCACGACAAGGGTGGGGTGCGTGGCCGACGTGTAGCGGGAGGATTGGTGCGCGCTGACCATTCGATTACTCGGGCGGACCGAGATACGACACCTGGCGAGAGAGATTGATTTCCGGCCACGCAAATCGTTTGGCCAGAACTTCGTCCATGACGCCAATACCGTTCGTCGAATCGTTTCGGCGTCCAGCGTCAATCGGCACGATCATGTTCTCGAGGTCGGCCCAGGGCTGGGCTCACTGACGCTTGCCCTGCTGGACCGGGGCGCACGGGTGACGGCGGTGGAGATCGATCCGGTGCTGGCCCGACAGCTGCCCATCACTGTCGCCGATCATTCGCACAGCGAGATCAATCGGCTGACGGTGCTCAACCGCGACATCCTGAACCTGCGTCGCGCCGAAATCGCCGACGAGCCCACGGCTTTGGTTGCCAACCTTCCGTACAACGTCGCAGTGCCCGCGCTGCTGCACCTGCTGGCCGAGTTTCCCTCGATCCGCACCGTGATGGTGATGGTGCAGGCCGAGGTCGCCGAACGTCTCGCGGCCGAACCCGGCGGCAAGGACTACGGCGTGCCGAGCGTGAAGGTCCGGTACTTCGGCAACGTCCGGCGCTACGGGATGGTCTCGCCGACGGTGTTCTGGCCGATCCCGCGGGTCTATTCCGGCCTGGTGCGCATCGACCGGTATGAGAAGTCGCCGTGGCCTACCGACGAAGGCTTCCGCGAACGCGTTTTCAACCTGATCGACATCGGGTTCGGTCAGCGACGCAAGACCTCGCGCAACGCCTTCGCCGAATGGGCGGGATCTGGCAACGAATCGGCCAGCAGGTTGCTGGCGGCGAGCATCGACCCCTCCCGCCGCGGCGAGACGCTCTCGATAGCGGACTTCGTCCGACTGCTGCAGCGGTCGGAGGAAAGTCAGGAGTCGGTACCGGTCGAGCCGAAGCCCGTCGTTCACCATCGGCATCCGCGCGACGGTTCCCTGCACGTCTGATCCGGCCGCCTACTGCAGCGCCCGGATGATCAGCGCGACGAATTCACGGCAGGACGCGTAACGGTCCTCCGGTGCCTTCGCCAGGGCTTTCGTCACGACTGCGTCGAATACGCGTGGCAGCCAGGCAATTTCACGTGACCGACGTGGTGGCGGCGTGTGCAAATGTGCGTCGATGAGGCCGAGTCCCGACGAGGCAGTGAACGGTGGCGATCCGGTGATCAGTTCGACGGCGGTGCATGCCAGCGCGTATTCGTCGGTGGCTCCCGTCGGCGCGTGGCCGGTGATCAACTCCGGCGCCGCATAGGGGAGCGACGCCTCGATCTGCGAGGAACGGTGGCGTATATCGTCGGTGACCGCGTGTGCGACTCCGAAGTCGATCAGGACAGCACTGGAAAGATCCTGGCGGACAAGGATGTTCGCGGGTTTCACGTCGCAGTGCACGATCGCGCGGTTGTGTGTGTAGTCCAGCGCGTCGGCGATCTGTTCCAGTGCGGCGAGACGCTTGGGCATGGTGCCCACGGCGACGATCCCGCCGCCGGTGACGAGTTCCATCGACAGCCACCCGGTGCCGCGTTCGTACACCGTCACGATGTGGGGATGGGCTAGGCGACGGGCGAATTCGAACTCGCGGCGCAGTCGCGCAATGTGGGCGAGATCGCGGTGATCCTGGTCGAGGACTTTCAGCGCCACATCCCGATCCCGGGCGCGCGCCCGGTACACCGTCGCATAGCCGCCGCGGCCCAGCACGTCGTCGACGATGTGACCTTCAAACTCTTCGCCAGCGGAGAGCACGCCCCTCAGACTAGGGGTTTGATCGGCGAGATCGACCTGCTCAGACGGCTCCTGGGTGCTGTCTCCTCCGATAGTGTCGTCTGGTGTCCAACGGCAACACCGCATCCGAATGGGTTCCGACCGGATCGGTGACGGTGCGGGTGCCGGGCAAGGTCAATTTGTACCTCGAGGTCGGAGATCGCCGCGACGACGGCTATCACGAGCTGACCACTGTGTTTCACGCGGTTTCGTTGCTCGACGAGATCACCGTCCGCAACGCCGACGTGCTGTCGCTGGAGTTGGCGGGCGAAGGCGCGGACACGCTGCCGACCGACGAACGCAACCTCGCGTGGCGCGCCGCCGAACTGCTCGCCGAACATGTCGGGCGCGCGCCCGACGTCGCGATCACCGTCGAGAAGTCGATCCCCGTCGCCGGCGGCATGGCAGGCGGCAGTGCCAATGCCGCGGCCGTGCTCGTCGCGATGAACACGCTGTGGGAGCTGGGAGTGCCGCGGCGCGACCTCCACGTGCTCGCCGCGCAATTGGGCAGCGACGTCCCCTTTGCGCTGCACGGCGGCACCGCGCTAGGCACCGGTCGCGGTGAGGAACTGGCAACGGTACTGGCCCGCAACACTTTTCACTGGGTGCTGGCCTTCGCCAAGGGCGGACTGTCGACTCCGTCGGTGTTCGCCGAGATCGACCGCCTACGTGAGACGGAGCGCGATGCGCCCCGCCTCGACGATCCCGAGCCGCTGCTTGCCGCCCTGGCGTCCGGCGATCCGGCGCAGCTGGCGCCGCTTCTCGGCAACGATCTGCAGGCGGCTGCGCTGTCTTTGGATCCCGAGCTGCGTCGCACCCTGCGCGCGGGGACCGAGGCCGGGGCGCTGGCCGGCATCGTCTCCGGCTCGGGACCGACGTGTGCCTTCCTCTGCTCGTCGGCGTCCTCGGCCGTCGACGTCGCGACCGAGATGGCCGGTGCCGGTGTCTGCCGGACCGTGCGCGTCGCCAGTGGACCCGTGCAGGGAGCGCGGGTGGTGCCCGCGCCGTCGGCCTCGGTCTGACCGCGCACGGTGTGACTCAGGCCTCAATGACCGCCAGATTTTGGCAGGTCCTTAAGAAATGTTTAAGATGATCGACGGTGAAAACTAGCGGTCATGAATTGGACGCGGCATTCGCGCCCGCCGACAACATCGGTGGGCGACTTGTCATAGCCGACCGCTCACCAGAGGCATCACCAATTCGAGACTCAACCGCTCCCCAATTGTGTGCGCGCCTCCTGGAAAGCGCCTCTGATCAGGCGGAGCATTACATCCGGGCATTTCCTGTTCGGAAACCGAGGAGGTTGTCGTGAGCCGTTTCACCGAGAAGATGTACCGAAACGCCCGCACCGTGACAACGGGCATGGTCACCGGTGAACCGCACGAGCCAGTTCGGCATACCTGGGGCGACGTTCACGAGCGGGCCCGCGCCGTCGCCGGTGGTCTGGCGGAGGCCGGAATCGGACTCGGCGATTCGGTCGGCGTGCTCGCAGGCTTCCCCGTGGAAATCGCGCCGGTAGCGCAGGGCCTGTGGATGCGCGGCGCCTGCCTGACCATGCTGCACCAGCCCACGCCCCGTACCGACCTCGTGATCTGGGCCGAGGACACCATGAACGTCATCGGCATGATCGAGGCCAAGGCCGTCATCGTCTCCGAACCGTTCCTGGTCGCGATCCCGGTGCTCAGGGAAAAGGGCATCACCGTTCTGACCGTCGCCGACCTGCTGGCGTCGGACCCGATCGACCCCATCGAGGTCGGCGAGGACGACCTGGCGCTGATGCAGCTGACGTCCGGATCGACTGGGTCTCCCAAGGCGGTGCAGATCACGCACCGCAACATCCACTCCAACGCCGAGGCCATGTTCATCGGCGCCGAGTACGACGTCGACAAGGACGTCATGGTCAGCTGGCTGCCCTGCTTCCACGACATGGGCATGGTCGGCTTCCTCACCATCCCGATGTACTTCGGCGCGGAGCTGGTCAAGGTCACGCCGATGGACTTCCTGCGCGACACCCTGCTGTGGGCCAAGCTCATCGACAAGTACAAGGGCACCATGACCGCGGCGCCGAACTTCGCGTACGCGTTGTTCGCCAAGCGGCTGCGCCGCCAGGCCAAGCCCGGCGAGTTCGACCTGTCGACGCTGCGGTTCGCGCTCTCGGGCGCCGAACCCGTCGAGCCCGCCGACGTCGAGGACCTCTTGGACGCGGGTAAGCCGTTCGGTCTGAAGCCCGACGCGATCCTGCCCGCATACGGCATGGCCGAGACCACCCTGGCGGTGTCGTTCTCCCCATGTGGTGCCGGTCTGGTCGTCGACGAGGTCGACGCCGACCTGATGGCCGCGCTGCGTCGCGCCGTTCCCGCGACCAAGGGCAACACCCGCAGGCTGGCCTCGCTTGGCCCGCTGCTGACGGACCTGGAGGCACGCGTCATCGACGAGCACGGCAACGTGATGCCGCCGCGCGGCGTCGGCGTCATCGAACTCCGTGGCGAGTCGCTGACTCCCGGCTACATCACCATGGGCGGCTTCATCCCCGCCCAGGACGAGCACGGCTGGTACGACACCGGTGACCTCGGCTACATCACCGAGGACGGCAACATCATCGTGTGCGGCCGTGTGAAGGACGTCATCATCATGGCGGGCCGCAACATCTACCCGACCGACATCGAGCGTGCCGCCGGCCGCGTCGAGGGCGTCCGGCCTGGCTGCGCCGTCGCGGTGCGACTCGACGCCGGTCATTCGCGGGAGACCTTCGCCGTCGCGGTGGAGTCCAACGCCTGGCAGGACCCCGACGAGGTGCACCGCATCGAACGTCAGGTCGCCCATGAAGTGGTGGCCGAGGTCGACGTGCGGCCGCGCAACGTCGTCGTGCTGGGGCCGGGCAGCATCCCGAAGACCCCGTCGGGCAAGCTGCGCCGCTCCAACTCGGTCTCGCTGGTCACCTAGGTTCTCGCTCGGCGCGCGTGGGCCCACGCGCGGTAATCCATTGGCTGCGCGTCGGAGTTCGTCGCTACGGTTGGCCCATGACCTCTCCGGCCATCGAGGCGATCGACCTCGTCAAGAAATTCGGTGACAACGCCTCCGAACGACCAGCTGTCGACGGGGTCAGCTTCGTGGTGCCGCCCGGCACGGTGCTGGGCCTGCTCGGTCCCAACGGTGCGGGTAAGACCACCACGGTCCGGATGATGACGACGCTGACGGTCCCCACCAGCGGCACCGCGCGGGTGGCGGGATACGACGTCCGCGAGCAACCGGACATGGTGCGCCGCAACATGGGCCTCACCGGACAGGTCGCCACCGTCGACGAGCTGCTGACCGGCCGGGAGAACATCCGGATGATCGGCGGTCTCTACGGCATCGGTCGGCGCGACCTCGAACGCCTGGGTAATCAACTGTTGGAACAGTTTTCGATTGCCGATGCCGCCGACCGTCCGGTCCGCGGGTACTCCGGCGGCATGCGGCGACGGCTCGATCTCGCGGTCAGCCTGATCGCGTCACCGCCGGTGCTGTTCCTCGACGAGCCGACCACCGGTCTGGATCCGCGTAGCCGCAGCGAGCTGTGGGAGATGCTGCGCGGCCTCGTCGCCGAGGGCACGACACTGCTGCTCACCACGCAGTACCTCGAGGAGGCCGACCAACTCGCCGACGACATCGTCGTCGTCAATCACGGCCGGATCATCGCGCAGGGCACGCCGCTGCAACTCAAACAGCAGGCGGGCAACGCCAGCCTGGTCGTCACCGTTTCGCACGCCACCGACCTGCCCGCGGCGCGGGAGCTGATCGCGCGTACCGGCGCCGAGGTTCATCTCGACGTCGGTGCACGGCAACTCACCGCGGCCGCCGACGGCATCGCCGACCTGACCCGTGTCGCCGGCTGGCTGCAGGAGCGCGCGATCGAGGTCGACGACATCGGCCTGTCCCGGCCCAGCCTGGACGACGTGTTCCTTTCCCTGACCGGCCATCGCGTCGAGGGCGACGAGACCGAGGAGGTCAGCGCATGACCACCACCGAGAGCGAGAAGCGCGACACGCTGGAGCGGCCCCGGATCCGCCAGACGAACATCGCCGAGCAGTCATGGATCATGGTCAAGCGCAACATGATCCACACCAAGCGGATGCCCGAGATGTTGAGCGACGTCACGGTGCAGCCCATCATGTTCGTGCTGCTGTTCGCGTTCGTGTTCGGTGCCTCGATCGCCACCGCGGGCAGCGCGTCCTACCGCGAGTTCCTGCTTCCCGGCATCCAGGCGCAGACCATCGTGTTCACCGCGTTCGTGGTGTCCACCGGTATCACCGCCGATGTCGAGAAGGGCATCATCGACCGGTTCCGATCGCTGCCGATCCGACGGTCGGCGGTGTTGATCGGACGGAGCATCGCCAGCCTGCTGCACTCGTCGATCGGTGTCGTGGTGATGGCGGTGACCGGGCTGTGCATCGGATGGCGGATCCGCGGCGGCTTCGTCGACGCGGTGCTCGCCTTCGTGCTGATCCTCGTGTTCGGCTTCGGGATGATCTGGTTCGGCATCCTGATCGGATCGCTGATGCGCTCGGTCGAAGCGGTCAACGGCGTGATGTTCACCGTTCTTTTTCCGATCACGTTCCTGGCCAACACCTTCGCGCCGACCGAGCCCATGCCGCGCTGGCTCCGGGTGATGGCCGAGTGGAACCCGGTGTCGTCGCTGACCCAGGCGGTGCGGGAGCTGTGGGGCAACGGCCCGCCCGCCCCGCCGGAGGCGCAACTCCCACTCCATCACCCGATACTCGCGACGATCCTGTGGTCGCTGGCGATCACCGCGGTGATCGCGCCGTTCGCGTTGCGGGCGTACGCGCGCCGCACGGGCGACTAGGAGCGGATCGCGTCGACCGTCCACGCGGTATAGCGATCCCACATCGGGTCGGCCGAACATGACCGCGGCGGTCATGGTGCGGACCTGGGTGCGCAGTCGCCGGCCAGCGCCCAAGCGATGCGACCCAGACCGATCGCAACACCGATCGAAAGCGCCAGCGCAATCCAGGGATTGAGGGCATCAGCCAGATAGATCTCGGCGATGGCCAGGCCGCCACACCCCACAGCGGCCAGGCCCGGGCCACACGGAGGCGGCGGCTCTCGGACATGCTTCCGGTGTACGCCCGTTCGCACTGCGAAAGCGTCGTCTGAACGGGTTCTTTACGCGGCGGTTCAGCATTCTGACGGCCGCCGAACCGCTGAGTATTGTGTACTATACCTAGCATGACCGACAGAGTCCCCGCTCGGCTCGCCGACCACCCGACAGTCCGCAAGGTGCGGGCACGCAAAACCGAGAAACCCGGCGTCATCGACGCCGACTGGCTGCGTCAGGTCTGTCTCGACGCCGGCGTCGACGACGTCGCGTTCGCCAGCGTCGACAATCCCGACCTCGCCTCCGAACGCGAGCACGTCGACGAGGCCTTGCCCGGCGTCGCAAGCTACATCTCCCTGGTCGTCAAGATGAACCGCGACAACGTCCGCTCCACCGCGCGCAGCGTCGCCAATCAGGAGTTCCACCGCAGCGGCGAGATCATGAACGAGGCCGCGCACCGGATCACCCGCGCGCTGCAAGATGCCGGCTACCGCGCGATCAATCCGTCGATGTCGTTTCCCATGGAGATGGACCGGTTCCCCGGTCGGATCTGGGTGGTGGCGCACAAACCTGTTGCGGTCGCCTCCGGCCTCGGTGTGATGGGCATCCACCGCAACGTGATTCACCCGAAGTTCGGCAACTTCATCCTTCTCGGCACGGTGCTCGTGGCCGCGCCGATCAGCAGTTACGGTGAGCCGCTTGACTATTCGCCGTGCCTGGAATGCAAACTCTGCGTAGCGGCCTGCCCGGTTGGTGCCATCAAGAAGGACGGGGAGTTCGACTTCTTCGCATGCTCCACCCACAACTACCGCGAGTTCATGGGCGGATTCACCGACTGGGTGCAGACCATAGCCGACAGTGAAGACGCGGCTGATTTCCGTTCGAGAGTCAGCGATTCCGAGAACGCCTCGATGTGGCAGAGCCTGTCCTTCAAGGCCAACTACAAGGCGGCCTACTGCCTGGCGGTGTGTCCGGCCGGAGAGGACGTCATCGAGCCGTACCTCGACGACCGCAAGGGCTTCATGGATCTGGTCCTCAAGCCGCTGCAGGAGAAGAAGGAGACCCTCTACGTCCTGCCGAACTCGGTGGCGAAGGAGTACGCCGAGCGACGGTTCCCGCACAAGCAGATCAAGGTGGTCGACAGCGGCATCGATGGGCGCTGATTTCGCTAGACGGAATAGATTCGCCGCTCGACGGCGTTTGGCCCGGTATGAAGATCAGCCGAGGGGTCACGCGCGGTTTGCTGATGGGTGTTGCTGCACTGATGGTTTCGGGTGTGACGCTCGTCGCACCGGCATTGCTTCCGTCGGGCCCGACGGGTGTCGCCTCGGCGCAGCCCGCCGAGTGCGCCGACGTTCAGGTCGTGTTCGCACGCGGCACCGGCGAGCCGGCGGGCATTGGACGCGTCGGCGACGCGTTCGTCGACGCGCTGCGACCGCTGGTGCCGGGGCAGTCGGTGGACGTGTACGCGGTCAACTACCCGGCCTCGTACGACTTCCTTCGCGCTGCCGACGGTGCCAACGACGCCAGCGCATTCGTTCAGAACACTGTCGCGACCTGCCCCGACACCAAAATCGTCCTCGGCGGCTTCTCGCAGGGTGCCGCGGTGATCGATGCGCTTGCGATCGCCAACCAGCCGACGCTCGGCTTCACCAACCTGTTGCCGCCGGCCGCCGCCGATCACGTCGCCGCGGTGGCGGTGTTCGGCAACCCGTCCATCCGGTTGCTCGGCGGCCCGCTCACCTCGCTGAGCCCGCAGTACGGATACAAGACCATCGATCTGTGCAACGGGGCCGATCCGGTGTGCTCCGGCGGCGACGACAGGCCCGCGCACAGCCTGTACGTGCAGGCCGGATTGACGACGCAGGCAGCACAATTCGTGGCCAGCCGACTCACCTCCGAGGCGCCGATCACGACGCTGGCGGGCCAGACGCACGGCTGACGCTAGTAGCGGATCAGACCGCGCAGGTTCACCCCGGCATGCATATCGGCGTACCCCTGGTTGATCTCCTCGAGGGTGTACTCACGGGTGATCAGCTCGTTGAGTTTCAGCTTGCCCGCCTGGTACAGCTCGAGCATCCGGGGAATGTCGTGGCGCGGATTCGACGAGCCGAACAGCGAACCGCGGACCTGCTTTTCATAGAGCGTCAGGTCGAACAGCGACATATCGACCGAGGTGTCGGTCGGGTGGGGGATCGCCGTCATCACCACGCGTCCCCGCTTGCCGACCAAGCTCAGTGCCTGGGCGACGTACTCGCCTTCGGCTGAATCCGTGCTGACGACGCACACGTCGGCCATCGCCCCGTGGGTCAGATCGGACACCAATGCCTGCGCCTCCTCGACCGTGGCTGCGGTGTGCGTAGCGCCGAACTCCAGCGACCGGGTGCGCTTGTACTCGATCGGGTCGAGTGCGACGACGGCGCGCGCACCGGCGATCCGGGCACCCTGCACGGCATTGATGCCGATGCCGCCGACCCCCATCACGACGGCCGTGTCACCGTCGCGGACCTCGCCGGTGCGTACAGCGCTGCCGTACCCAGTGGTGACGCCACAGCCGACGAGCGCAGCGGTGTCCAGGGCGGTGCCGGGATCCACCTTGATCACCGACGCGACCGGAACGACCGTGTACTCGGAGAACGTGCCGAGCACGCACATCTGGCCCAGCCCTTGTCCGATCGCATGAAACCGGAAGGTGCCGTCGAGTTGCGGGCCCGCGATGATCGCCGCACCCAGCACACACAGGTTGCTCATCCCGCGCGAGCAGGGATCGCAGCGACCGCACGCCGGGATGAAGCTCAACACGACGGAATCACCCGCGGCGACGTCGGTGACGCCGGGGCCGACGTCGACGACGACGCCCGCGCCCTCATGTCCGCCGACCACCGGCAACTGCATCGGCATGTCGCCGGTGACCAGGTGGTCGTCAGAATGGCACAGCCCACTGGCCGTCAGCTTGACGAGGACTTCGGCTTCCTTCGGGCCGTCGAGCTCGACCTCCTCCACCTCCCACTTCTGGTGCAGGCCCCATAGCACCGCGGCTTTGGTCTTCATTGGGACTCGTCTCCTCAGCGCTTCTCGGGGGTCCAGATGGCGGGCAGGCGGTTGATGCCGTTGATGAAGTTGGCCAGCGCGAAGTCGGGCTCGGGAGCCGAGATGTCGGGGATCCGCGTGTACACCTCGGTGAGCAGCGACTTGAGCATGGTGCGCGCGAGCGCGGCGCCGAGGCAGAAGTGCGGGCCGCCACCGCCGAAGGCAATGTGTGGGTTGGGATTTCGCAAAATGTTGAAGGTGTGCGGATCCTCGAAGACATCCTCGTCGCGGTTGCCCGAGTAGTACCACAGCACCACCTTGTCGCCCGCCTTGATGTCCGATCCTCGGACGGTGATGTCTTGCGTGGCGGTGCGTCGCATATGCAACAGCGGCGAGGACCAACGCAGCACCTCCTCGACGGCGGTGCCGGCCCGACCCTCGACATCCTCGACGAGCAACGCGCGCTGGTCGGGGAACTTCGAGAGCGTGTAGATGGCGTGCGCCGAGGCGTGCCGGGTGGTGTCGTTGGCGGCGACGCCCAGCAGGACGAAGAACGCCTTCAGTTCGTCGTCGGTCATTTTCTTGCCGTCGAACTCGGCCTGCACCATCCACGTCAGCAGGTCGTCGCCGGGGTTGGTCCGCCGCTGTGGGATCAACACTGAAGCGACCTCGTGGAGGTCCATCACGGCCCCCATGAACAGCTCGAGTTCGCTCTGCTCGCCGCGGATGTTCGGGTCGGTCCAGCCCACCAGGCGCTGCGCCGCGCGGACCGCCTTGTCACGCAAGTCGCCTTCCGGCAACCCGAAGAAGCTGCCGAAGATGCGTCCGGGCAGTTTCACCGACACCAGCTCGACGAAGTCACCCTCGCCGAGGTGGGCCATCTCGGTGACCAGATCGCGGGCGTGGCCGCGGATCCAGTCTTCGAGCCGCCGGACGTTTTTCGGCTTGAAGGCCTCGGTCGTGATGCCCCGCAGCTGGGTGTGCCGGGGTGCATCCATCGCAATGAATGACTGGGCGATCTCGACCGCCTCAGGTGCGAAGTCCTCCATCGTGATGCCCTGGGCGGAGGAGAAGATCTCCGGATGGCGGCTGGCCATCCGGATGTCCTCCTGTTTGGTCAGGGACCAGAAGCCCCTGGTATTGAGCTCGGGTGGTAGCAGGTCCGATTCGGCCGGCCGGCTCCACGGCACCGGGTTCTCTCTGCGCAGCACCTCGAACGCCCGATCACGTTCTTCCGGGGGTTTGGCCCAGAACGCACGGGCGCTCAGGTCGATGTCTTTGTGCGTCGTCGTCGCCGCAGTGGTCATGTGGTCATGCTGAACGCCGAGAGCGCCGAGCGGACCCGGCGGCCGTGCCATTCGCGGCCCCCGCGGGCCCAATGCGTGGACCGTGCGGGCCGTTCAGGTCAGCGGCAGCGTGAAGGTCGCGACCAGCCCGCCCCCTGCTCGGGCCGAGAACCGCAGTGCGCCGCCGAGCGCCTCGACGATCTGCTGGACGATCCACAGTCCGAGGCCGGCGGTCCCGCGCTGGCCGCCGAGGCTGACGAATTTCGCGGTCAGGTCGCCCAGGCTCTCCGCAGGCACGCCGGGGCCGCGGTCGGCCACCGAGATGGTGAGATTCGTGTCGGTGCGCGCGCACGTGACGTCGATCGGCCGGCCACGGCCATGTCGCGCGGCGTTCTCCAGCAGGTTGGTCAGCACTCGGCGCAGTCCTTGCGCATCGATGTCGATCGCCGACACATCCCCGGTGACCGCGACCTCGAGGCGCGCGCTCGTCAGCCCGGCCGCGTCGGCCGCCTCGCCGATCAGCGCCGCGACGTCGACGCGTCGTAACCGACCGGGCGAGAACGTCGGACGTCTGGCGAGCGCCACGTCGGCGAGCGCGTCGAGCATGTCGTTGAGGTGGCGGGCGTGCCGGCCGGCCAGGGCGATCGCCGCGTCACGATCGGCCGACGCCATCGGTGAGGCGCCGTCGGTCAGTGCACCGGCGAGGGCCTCCAACGAGGCCACCGGCGTACGGAACTCGTGCAGTAGCACCTGCAGGCCCTCTTGCTGCGACTCGTAGGACTGCAGCAGCCGGGCGCGCAGATCGCGTTCCTCCTCGGCCGCGGCATGCTCGGCCTCGGCTTCCACCAGCAGCCGCATCCGTGACCGGTGCTCACGCTCGACGAGCAACGACAGACCGCCTCCGAGAAGCGCGACGAACACCAGGAGCAACGCCCACCACACCCCCTGCAGCGGGCGGGGCACGGTCGCTACGGCATCTGGGCCGGCCCACAGCGCGACGCCGATGTAACCGAGCCCGGCCACCGCTGCCACCAGCACGGTTTGCGGGAACGACAACCGGGCCGCCGACGCGATGACGACCATCACCAACACCGCCACCACGGGGCTCGACGGCCCGCCCGTCAAGGCGATCACCGCCAGCGTCAGCGTCGCATCGGAGGCGGTCACCAGCCACGAGTAGCGCGTTCGCCTTATCTCGACGCGAGGGCGGGTCATCAGAATCGCCGCGTAGCCCAGCGCCACACCCAGCACGACGGCCACCCCGGCGAGGTGCTGCCGCAGCCAGTCCGGCCCGACCGCCACGAGGACGATGATCGAGATCACCACGGCGACCCGGACCGCGACGACCAAGCGTGCCAGGCCATAGCCATCCTCGCTGGAGGCCAGCGACTGGAACCGGTTCACGCGCCGACCATAGACGCGGATTCGACGCAGCATCTAGCATCCGGCCCATGAGCCAGCGGCCTTACGTGGTGGTCATCGTCGACGACCACGAACTCTTCGCCGAGGGGCTCGAGCTGTTGCTGACCCGCGACTGGGGCGATCAGTTCGTCATCGGCGGGCGGACGACCTTCGTCGAAGAGGCCGCCGACCTGGTCGCATCGTGCGATGCAGACGTCGCGATCGTCGACCTGACGATGCCACCCCTTGGCGGCGTCGCCGCCATCCGGCACATCAAGAAACGCCATCCGCGGACCCGCGTCCTGGCCTTATCGGGCACCGACGACCCGCAGCTGGCCGAGGAGGCACTGCGGTCGGGGGCCGACGGATTCCTCTCCAAAGCGGTTCGGCCAGAAGCGCTGGCCGGACCGCTGTACACGATCGCGGCGGGCATGCGCGTCGTCGACACCAAGGTGCTCGAAGGCCTGCTCAGCAACATCCGCAAGCCGCCAGAGGCTCTGCTCGCCGCGTTGAGCCCGGCCGACCTCAAGCTGTGGGTGCTGTTGTCGACGGGCATGGAGACCGTCGACATCGCCAACCGGATGCTGGTGTCGGAGCGCACCGCCAAGCGCATGGTGGCCTCCTTGCTCAACAAGCTCGGAGTGACCAGCCGGATCGCCGCGGCGGGGCTGGCCGGGCGGTGCGGACTGCTCGACGACACGGCCGACGGCCAGCCGCCCTGAGGCGTCAGTCCTCGATGCGGAGCGCCTGGGCGGGGCACATCGCCGCGGCCTGAATGACGGCGGCATGTGCGACCGGCGATGGATCGGGGTCGAGGAGCACCACCTGCTCGCTGTCGTCGGGTAGGTCGAAAACCTCGGGCGCGGCCAGGATGCATTGACCGTGGCCTTCGCACAGTTCGTAATCGACGGTGATGTGCATCGCTCCTCCGCAAGTCGGTTGTGCGCCAGTGTCGTCGCCGATTCGGAGCCGAGACGCGGGCCGCGCGCGCCAAACCTGGCCTGCCGGTGCCACGTTCGCGTCAGCGCTAGCCCCAGGCGTGCACGGTGTTCTGAGCCGGCTCCAACCCCTGGGAGATCAGCAGTTCGGTGGCGTCGGCGGCCTGCTCGCAGATCGTCGGCACCTCTTTCCACTCCGCCGAGGTGAACGTGCCGAGCACGAACGCCGCGCCCTCCATCCGGCCGGGCGGGCGACCGATTCCGATGCGAACCCGCTGAAAGTCGTTGGAGCCCAGGGACGATCCCACCGATCGCAGGCCATTGTGCCCGGCGACCCCGCCACCGAACTTCAGCCGGATGCGGCCGAAGTCGATGTCGAGCTCGTCGTGGATGACGATGATGTCGGCGGGCGCCACCGAGTAGAACTTGGCCAGCGGCGCCACCTGACGCCCGGACTCGTTCATGTAGCAGCGCGGTTTGGCGAGCACCACCGGACGGCCGGCAAGCTGACCGGTGACCACCTCGGCCCCCGACTTCTTATGCACCTTGAAACCCGAGCCGATGCGATCGGCCAGGATGTCGGCGACGAGGAAGCCGACGTTATGCCGCGTGGTGGCGTACTGCGGACCGGGGTTGCCGAGGCCGACCACGAGTTGGGGTTCGGCCATCGCGTACTACTCGGAGTCCGCGGCGGGTGTCTCGCCGGCTTCGCCCTCGCCCTCGCCCTCGGCTGCTTCGCCCTCGGTGGCTTCGCCTTCGGCCTCTTCGCCGCCGGCCTCGCCGGCACCCTCGGCCTCGAGGTCTTGTTCGGTCGGGGCGGCGACGACGTTGACGACGAGCAGCTCGGGATCGGAGATCAGCGAAACACCGTCGGGCAACGGAATCGCGCTCGCGGTGAACTGGGTGCCGATCTCGGCGCCCTCGACCGAGACGGTGAGGTTTTCCGGGATCGACTGCACGTCGGCCTCGATCTCGATGCTGTTGCTGTCCTGGGTGACCAGCGTGCCGGGAGTCGCTTCGCCCTCGACAATGACGTTGACCTCGACGGTGACCTTCTCGCCGCGACGCACGACCAGCAGGTCGGCGTGGGTGATGTTGCGGCGGATCGGATGGATGACGAGTGACTTGGTGAGCGCCAGCTGCTCCTTACCCTCGATGTCGAGGGTAAGCACCGCGTTGGTGCCGGCGTGACGCAGCACGGCCGAGAAGTCATGAGCATCCAGCTCGAGGTGCTGCGGATCGCTGCCGTGGCCGTAGAGGACGGTGGGTACCTTGCCGTTGCGGCGGGCGCGCCGCGAGGCGCCTTTGCCGGTCTCGGTGCGGACCGCTGCTGCGATGTTGTTCGGCGCGTTCTTGGCCATTCGGGTTCAACTCCTGTGTCGTGTCGAGCACGGCCAGGGAACCTCTGAAGATGGTTCGCGTCGATAACGGTGGCTGCCCACCCTCGCCGTGATTAGCAGCCAGGGTAGCCGCAGCCGCAGCTCAACCCCAAATCAGAGCCCGAACTTGGTGTCCGTGAGTTGCTCGGACAGCTCCCACAAGCCGGCGGCCTTCTCGGCGTCGCGGGCCAGCGGGCTGCGCAGCGGGGTGGGACCGGTCGGACCCCACATCGCGAACTGCGGCCCGACGAACGTATTGCCCGGCAGGTCTTCGGCCACCGCGTACAGCGTCTGACGGGCGCCGAAGTCGGCGTCGGTGGCCAACTTGTTGCCTAACGTCATCAACGCGTCGCCCAACTTGCGGCCGGTGTGGCCCTGCAGGTTGGTCGCCGAATAGCCGGGGTGGGCGGCGTGCGCTTTCAGCGTCGCCCCCGCGGTGTCGAGTCGCTTTTGCAACTCGCTGGTGAACAGGAGGTTGGCCAGCTTGGACTGCCCGTAGGCCCGCCACGGCGAGTAGGGCCGCGCCTTCCAGTTCAGATCCTTGAGGTTGATCTGGCCGATCAGATGCATGCCGGAGGACACGGTCACCACGCGGTCGGTGATCTTGGGCAGCAACAGGTTCGTCAGGGCGAAGTGGCCGAGGTGGTTGGTGCCGATCTGGCTCTCGAACCCGTCGACGGTCAGCGCGTAGGGGACCGCCATGATGCCCGCGTTGTTCACGAGAACGTCGACCTTGTCGACCCCTTCGGCGAAGGCGCGCACCGACGCGAGATCCTGCAGGTCGAGCTTGCGCACCTCGACGTCGCCGGTGATGGATTTCGCGGCATCGTCGCCCTTGGCCGTATTGCGCACGGCGAGGATCGTCTTGGCCCCGACGCGGGCCAGTTCACGCGCGGTGATCAGGCCCAGGCCACTGTTGGCTCCGGTCACGATGACGGTCCGTCCGGCGAAGGACGGCAGGTCGGCGGCGGTCCATTGACTCATGGCGCCCACCCTAGTGACGATTCGCCGAAATGGAATTCCAGCAGGGAAAGTTCGAGTAGACGCCTGCTGGAACGCAATTTCGCGGGTGATGTCGGTGCGGGTCTGCAATATCTCGTCATGGGGGACGTATTGATCGGCACCGAAGCGGTTGCGCGCGGCACGGTGACGCGACATGAGCTCGCGCGGTGGTATCGGCGGTTGTATCCGAACGTGCACGCGCCCAGGTGGCACGACGTATCGCTCGCCGATCGCGCGAAGGGCGCGTGGCTGTGGTCGAAGCGCAATGGCATCGTCACCGGTGTCGCGGCATCGGCGTTGCACGGTGCTGATTGGGTCGACGCCGATGTTCCGATCGAACTGGTGCACAACTCCGCCCGCCCGCCGAAGGGCATCGTCACGCGCAACGAGCGGATCCTGCACGATGAAATCACCTGCGTCGGCGGATTGCCCGTCGCTACTCCGGCCCGCACCGCGTTCGATTTGGGGCGCTATCACGAACGCCGAAAGGCCATGGCGCGCATGGATTCACTTATGCATGCGCGGCCGTTTTCGACGGAGGACGTGCTATTCCTGGCCAAGCGGTACCGCGGCGCGCGCGGCGTCCAACTCCTCAAGGACGCACTCCCATTTGTCGACGGCGGCGCCGCCTCGCCGAGAGAAACCTGGCTGCGACTCGTCTATATCGATGCGGGCCTTCCGCTTCCGACCACGCAGATACCAATTTTCGATGAGAGCGGGAAACTGCTCCGCACCGTCGACATGGGGTGGGAGGAGTTCAAGGTCCTATCCGAATACGACGGGGATCAGCACCGAACCGACCGGCAGCAGTATGTGAAGGACATGCGCGTGATCCCGAAGATCGAAAGTCTCGGCTGGATCGTCCTGCGCGTCATCAAAGAAGATCGTCGCCGCGACGTGGTTCGCGCGGCGCGGGCAGCGCTGGTATCGCGCGGTTGGCGACCGTGATCAGTCGAAATGGAATTCCAGCAGGCGTCTACTCGAACTTCCGCTGCTGGAATGTCCCCTACTTCGTGTGGGCCCAATTTCGCGCACAGTCACCTGGGCGGGGGCGCCTTCGGCACTGCGACGTTGAAACCCCGGATGATCGCCTCGATATCGGGTGCCTCTTCGACGGCCTTGTCCGCGTAGCCCGTCACCGTGAACTGGATGAGGTACCGATTGTTGGCCGGCGGTGCCCCGGTCGCGATGACGATCCGGTTGTAGGTGTGCATCCGCGCGCCGTTGAGGTCGTAGCTGCCCTCGATCATGGCCGACGGGAAACCCTTGAAGTTGTCCATGGACGCGTTGAGGCGCTTGAAGTTCTCCGACATCTCGGCGTCGACGTAGCCGTGCCCGATGGCCTCGTTGACATCGAAGTCACCGTTGAGTTTGAACACGATCACCATCGCCGTCGGATAGGTGGTGCCTTTGGCGATCACCCGCGTGCCCGGCGACAGGTTCGAGTTGAAGAACGGCTTCCACCCCGGCGGCGTCGGATACGTCACCGTGAGGTCGGTGAGTTTGTCCGCCGGAATGGGCTCGCCGACGACGCCCTTCTGCTCCAGGTAGGTCGCGATGGGCACCTGCGCTTCGTCGCCCGACGACGTGGTCGCGGTCGTCGGCGTCGTCGACAAAAGCGACTGGTAGTCAGGCGGTTTGGGGGCGCAACCCGACGCGGCGAGCACCGCCAGCGCGGCGGCGACCACGCGGTGGCGAACCCTCACAGAATCTCGCGCACCGCGTCGATCGGCCGGGCGAGCCGAGTGCCCTTCGTGGTGACGACGAACGGCCGCTCGATGAGGATCGGGTGCTCGGCCATGGCGTCGAGCAGTTCGTCGTCGCTGGCGTCGGCGAGATTCAGCTCGCCGTAGAGTGATTCACGCTTACGCACCGCGGTGCGCACGTCGATGCCGGCATCCTTGATCATCTTCGCGAGCTCGGCGCGCGTCGGCGGGGTCTTGAGGTACTGCACCACCGTCGGCTCGATGCCGTTGTCCCGCAACAACTCCAGCGTCTTACGCGACGTGCTGCACTTCGGGTTGTGATAGATGGTTCCCTCTGGCACTACGCGGACCCGTCGAAAAGGCTGGTGACGGAACCGTTGTCGAACACCGCGCGAATGGTGTTGGCCAGCAGCGGTGCGATCGACAGCACGGTCAGCTGCGGGAAGCGCTTCTGCTCCTCGATCGGCAGCGTGTTGGTGACGATGACCTCGCGTGCACCGCAGTCCGCGAGCCGTTGCGCGGCGGGATCGCTCAGCACACCGTGCGTCGCGGCGATGATGACGTCGCTGGCACCGTCGGCACGCAGCAGGTTCACCGCGCCGGCGATGGTGCCACCGGTGTCGATCATGTCGTCGGTGAGGATGCAGGTCTTGCCCTTCACATCGCCGACGACGCGGTTGGACTTCACCTGGTTGGGCACCAGCGGGTCGCGGGTCTTGTGAATAAAGGCGAGGGGAACGCCGCCCAGTGAGTCGGCCCACTTCTCGGCGACGCGCACGCGGCCTGAGTCGGGGGAGACCACGACCATGTCGTGATCGGAGTAGTTCTCGGCGATGTAGCCGGTCAGCAGCTTCTGCGCCCGCATGTGGTCGACCGGGCCGTCGAAGAAGCCCTGGATCTGATCGGTGTGCAGGTCGACCGTGAGGATCCGGTTCGCACCCGCGGTCTTGAGCAGGTCGGCGACCAACCTTGCGGAGATCGGCTCGCGGCCGCGATGCTTCTTGTCCTGGCGGGCGTAGGGGTAGAACGGCAGGATCGCGGTGATGCGCTTGGCGCTGCCCCGCTTGAGCGCGTCGATCATCAGCAGCTGTTCCATCAGCCATTGGTTCAGCGGCGCTGGGTGCGACTGCAGTACGAAGGCGTCGCAGCCGCGAACCGACTCGTCGAAGCGGACGAAGATCTCGCCGTTCGCGAAATCGCGGGCGGTCTGCGCCGTCACGTGGACGTCGAGCTCTTTAGCGACCTGTTCAGCCAGTTCGGGGTGCGCGCGACCCGAGAACAGCATCAGATTTTTGCGGTTGTCGGTCCACTCGGTGCCCACAGTGCCCTCATTGCTCGGGGACGATATCGGCTCAATCGTACGGGTTGCCAAATCTCGAACACCTGGCAACCGGCTCACGGCTTTGTGGCGTCGTCCTGGCTGGGCTGTTCGCCAGATGGACTGGACGCGGCCTTGTCTGAGCCCAATGCCGCCGCCGCTGCGGCGGCCGAAGCCGATCCGGGTCGCTTACGTGCCACCCAGCCCTCCACGTTTCGCTGCGGCCCCGCCGACACCGCAAGTGCGCCCGGCGGCACGTCCTCGCGCACCACGGTGCCCGCGCCGGTGTAGGCGCCGTCGCCGATGGTGACCGGCGCGACGAACATCGTGTCGGATCCGGTGCGCACGTAGGAGCCGATCGTCGTGCGGCTCTTGGTCTCGCCGTCGTAGTTGACAAACACACTCGATGCGCCGATATTGCTGTGCTCGCCGATGTCGGCGTCTCCGACGTAGGTCAGGTGCGGCACCTTGGTACCCGCCCCGATGGTGGAGTTCTTCGTCTCGACGAACGCGCCGAGCTTGCCGTCGGCGCCCAACACGGTGCCGGGCCGCAGGTACGCGAACGGGCCGACGGCTGCCCCGCCGCCGATCGCCGATTGACTGCCGTGGGTGCGGACCACCATCGCCTCGTCGCCGACGGTGACGTCGGTCAGCGTGGTGTCCGGGCCGATCTGGCAGTTCGCGCCGATGTGGGTTGACCCGAGCAGTTGACTGCCGGGGTAGACGACGGTGTCGGGCCCGATGGTCACGTCGACGTCGATCCAGGTGGTGGCCGGATCGGTGATCGTCACCCCGGCGCGCTGGTGCGCGGTCACGATGCGCCGGTTCAGTTCGGCGCCCAGTGTGGCCAGCTGCACCCGGTCGTTTACACCGGCGACCAGCATTGCGTCCTCGACGTGCTTGGCCCGCACCACGTGGCCGTCGGACCGCAGGATCGAGATGACGTCGGTCAGGTACTGCTCATGCTGCGCGTTGTCCGACCGCAGACGCCCGAGCGCCGACCTCAACGCGGTGGTGTCGAAGGCGTAGACGCCGGCGTTGACCTCGGTGATGGCCAGCTGCGACGGGGTGGCATCGGCCTGTTCGACGATGCCGATGACCTCTCCGTCCTGGGTGCGCAGGATGCGGCCGTAACCCTTCGGGTCGGGCAGCGTCGTCGTCACCACCGTCGCGGCGGCGGATTCGGCACTGTGCACGTCGATCAGGTCGGCGAGCGTGCCGGCGTCCAGCAGCGGTACGTCGCTCAAGGTGACGACGACAGTGCCGGTGAAGCCGGCGGGCAGCGCGGTCAGGCCGCACGCGACGGCGTGCCCGGTGCCCAGCTGCTCCTCCTGCACCGCGATGTCGATGCCGCGGCCGAGTTCGGCTGCGAGCTCGTCGACCGCGGGCACCACCTGGTCGCGGTCCTTGCCGACGACGACGACGAGGTGCTGCGGCGTCGCGTCGGCCACGGCGTGCAGAGCGTGCGACAGCATGCTGCGGCCGGCGATCTCATGCAGCATCTTCGGGGTTGCGGAGCGCATCCGGGTGCCTGCGCCTGCCGCCAAGACGACGACGGCCGAATTAGTGGGCCCCTGGGTCATAGGGTTTCCCTTCCCCGCGAACGTGCGTGTCTGCGGGTGACACGCCGTCTTCCTTGGCCAGTTTGCGCATTTCCCCTACTTCGTGTGGGCCCACGCCGCGCAAAGTGCTCCGTCGCCAGGACTCGAACCTGAACTATCTGAACCAAAATCAGAGGTGCTGCCGATTACACCACGACGGATCGATCAACCCGTGATGTTAGTCGAAGGGCATACCCTGAAAGCCGTGGCAGTGCCAGCTAAACCCGACGGCCCCGATAGCAACATGCGCACGCCCCGCGCCAGGATGACCGGTGCGGAGCGGCGGCATCAGCTCATCGACATCGCGAGATCGTTGTTCGCCGAGCGCGGGTACGAGGGCACCTCGATCGAAGAGATCGCGCAGCGCGCCAACGTCTCCAAACCGGTCGTCTACGAGCACTTCGGCGGCAAGGAGGGGCTGTACGCGGTGGTGGTCGACCGCGAGATGTCCGCGCTGCTGGACCGCATCACGTCGTCGCTCACGAAGATGACCAATAACCGGTCCCGGCTGCGCATCGAGCGGGTGGCGCTGGCACTGCTGACCTACGTGGACGAGCGCACCGACGGCTTCCGCATCCTCATTCGCGACTCCCCGGCGTCGATCACGTCGGGCAGCACCTACTCGACGCTGCTGAACGAGGCCGTCAACCAGGTGTCCTCCATCCTGGCGGGTGACTTCTCCCGCCGCGGCCTGGACGCCGAGATGGCGCCGCTGTACGCGCAGGCCCTGGTCGGCTCCGTTTCGATGACGGCGCAGTGGTGGCTGGATGTAAGGGAGCCCAAGAAAGAGGTCGTGGCCGCACATCTGGTCAACCTCTGCTGGAACGGGTTGATGCATCTCGAGAAGGACCCGCCACTGCTCGACGAGTAGCGATTTCGGTGTATCGAGTCGCGGCGAGCGTGACCAGCGACACCGAAATCAGACGCCTTCGTCGACCTACGATGGAGGCATCATGACCGCATCGGGGATCAACCATGTCCAGACCCCGATCGCCGGAGTTGTCTACCTGGCGCTACGGGATCCTTCGCTTCAGAAGGTCGCCGACCGCGCCGCCGACAAACCCGCCGATCTCACCATGGTCGGACCCGCCAGCGCGCGGGTGTATGTCGCGAGCGCACTTGCCTCGGCGGGCCCGCTGCTGGTCGTCACCGCGACCGGGCGCGAAGCCGACGACCTGACCGCCGAACTGCAGGGCGTATTCGGCGACGCCGTCGCACTCTTCCCGTCCTGGGAAACGCTGCCGCACGAGCGGCTGTCCCCGGGCGTCGACACCATCGGTGCGCGCCTGATGCTGCTGCGCCGGCTGGCCCACCCGGACGACGAACGCCTCGGCCCACCGCTGCGCGTCGTCGTCACGACCACCCGGTCGCTGCTGCAGCCGATGGCCCCGGACCTGGCCGAGATCGAGCCGGTGACGCTGACGGTCGGCGCCGAGGCGACATTCGACCAAGTGATCGCCCGGCTGGTCGATCTGGCGTACACCCGCGTCGACATGGTCGGCAAGCGCGGTGAGTTCGCGGTGCGCGGCGGCATCCTCGACGTGTTCCCGCCGACCGCCGAGCACCCGGTGCGCATCGAGTTCTGGGGCGACGAGGTCTCGGAGATGCGGATGTTCGCCGTCGCCGACCAGCGGTCCATCCCCGAAATCGACGTCGACGTGCTCATCGCCGTGCCCTGCCGTGAAGTGCTGTTGACCGACGACGTCCGCGACCGTGCCGCCAAGCTGGCCGCCGAGCACCCGCCACTGGAGAACAGCGTCACCGGCAGCATCCCCGACATGCTCGCCAAGCTGGCCGAGGGCATCCCCGTCGACGGGATGGAGGCGCTGCTGCCGCTGCTGCGGCCCGCCGACCTCACGACACTGACCGCGCACCTACCGGACAACACCCCTGTGCTGATCTGCGACCCGGAGAAGGTCCGCACCCGCGCGGCCGACTTGATCAAGACGGGCCGCGAATTCCTGGAGGCCTCGTGGTCGACGGCGGCGGTCGGCGGTGATGCACCGATCGACCTCGAGGCGATGGGCGCGTCGGGCTTCATCGAGTTGGATGACGCGCGCTCCGCGGCCCGCGACAGCGGCCACCCGTGGTGGACGCTGAGCCAGCTGTCCGACGAGTCCGCACTCGAGATCGACATCCGCCCGGCGCCGTCGGCGCGAGGACAGCAGAGCAATGTCATCGAGATCTTCGCGATGCTGCGCGCCCACGTCCTCACCGGCGGGCATGCCGCCGTCGTCGCGCCCGGCACCGGCACCGCGCACCGCATCGTCGAGCAATTGCGCGAATCCGACACGGCGGCAGTCTGTTTGGAGCCGGGCGAGGACCTGAAGGACGGGATCGTCAACGTGCTCAAGGGGCCGTTGCACGACGGTGTCGTGATCCCGGGCGCCAATCTGGTGGTGATCACCGAGACCGATCTGACGGGCAACCGGGTCGCTGCCACCGAGGGCAAGCGGTTGGCCGCCAAGCGACGCAACGTCGTCGATCCGCTGGCGCTGACCGCGGGCGATCTGGTGGTGCACGACCAGCACGGCATCGGCCGGTTCGTCGAGATGACCGAGCGGGTGGTCGGCGGCGCCCGACGCGAGTATCTGGTGCTCGAATACGCGTCGTCGAAGCGGGGCGGTGGGTCGGATCGGCTGTACGTGCCGATGGACTCGCTGGATCAGCTGTCGCGCTACGTCGGCGGTGAATCACCGACCCTGAGCAAGCTCGGCGGCAGCGACTGGACGAACACCAAGACGAAAGCCCGCCGCGCGGTCCGCGAGATCGCGGCCGAGCTGGTCTCGCTGTACGCCAAGCGCCAAGCGTCGGCCGGACACGCGTTCGGACCCGACACCCCGTGGCAGGCCGAGATGGAGGACGCGTTCGGGTTCACCGAGACCGTCGACCAGCTCACGGCCATCACCGAGGTCAAGGGCGATATGGAGAAGCCCGTTCCGATGGACCGGGTGATCTGCGGTGACGTCGGCTACGGCAAGACCGAGATCGCGGTGCGGGCGGCGTTCAAGGCGGTCCAGGACGGCAAGCAGGTCGCGGTGCTGGTGCCGACGACGCTGCTGGCCGACCAGCATCTGCAGACGTTCACCCAGCGCATGGCCGGCTTCCCGGTCACCGTGAAGGGTCTGTCCCGGTTCACCCACCCCGCCGAGTCCCGTGCGGTGCTCGACGGCATGAAGGACGGCTCGGTCGACATCGTGATCGGCACCCACCGACTGTTACAGACGGGCGTGATGTGGAAGGACCTGGGCCTGGTCGTGGTCGACGAGGAGCAGCGGTTCGGCGTCGAGCACAAGGAGCACATCAAGTCGATGCGCACTCATGTCGACGTGCTGACCATGAGCGCCACCCCGATTCCGCGCACGCTGGAGATGAGCCTGGCCGGCATCAGGGAGATGTCGACGATCCTCACCCCGCCCGAGGAGCGCTATCCGGTGCTGACATACGTCGGCCCGCAGGACGACAAGCAGGTCGCCGCGGCGCTGCGCCGCGAGATGCTGCGCGACGGGCAGGCTTTTTACATCCACAACCGGGTGCGCTCGATCGACCAGGCCGCCGCGAAGGTGAGCGCGCTGGTGCCCGAGGCCCGGGTCGCCGTCGCGCACGGGCAGATGCCCGAGGAGCAGCTGGAGAGGACCGTCGAGGGCTTCTGGAACCGCGAGTTCGACATCCTCGTGTGCACCACGATCGTCGAGACCGGCCTGGACATCTCCAACGCCAACACACTGATCGTCGAGCGGGCCGACACATTCGGCCTGTCGCAATTGCATCAGCTGCGAGGACGGGTGGGCCGCAGCCGCGAACGCGGTTACGCGTATTTCCTTTATCCGCCGGAGGTTCCGCTCACCGAAACCGCGTATGACCGGCTGGCCACGATCGCGCAGAACAATGAACTGGGCGCCGGGATGGCGGTGGCGCTGAAGGACCTCGAAATCCGCGGTGCCGGAAACGTTCTCGGTGCCGAGCAGTCCGGTCACGTCGCCGGCGTCGGTTTCGACCTGTACGTGCGGCTGGTCGGTGAGGCCGTCGAGGCCTACCGCGCCGCGGCGGACGGGAAAACGGTTCTGGCGCCTGAAGAACCGAAGGATGTGCGCATCGATCTGCCGGTCGACGCGCATCTGCCGCCGGACTACATCGGCAGCGACCGATTGCGGTTGGAGGCCTACCGCAGGCTGGCGGCGGCGGCGGATGAGGGCGCGGTGAGCTCCGTCATTGAAGAGCTCGTCGACCGGTACGGCCCGCTGCCCGAACCCGCGCGTCGGTTGGTCGCGGTGGCGCGCCTGCGATTGCTGTGTAAGCACTATGGCGTGACCGAGATGAGCACAGTGTCGGAAGCCACACTGAAGCTGTCGCCGTTGCAGTTGGTGGATTCGCAGCAGCTGCGGCTCAAGCGGCTCTACCCGAGTGCGGCGTACCGCGCGACGACGTCGACGGTGCAGGTACCCATACCCCGTGCGGGTGGCGGTGTCGCCGCGCCGCGGATCCGCGACCTCGAACTGCTACAGATGGCCGCCGACCTGCTCCTGGCCTTGGACGGAAAGCCCCAGGGGAGCGTCGACATTATTTCTGGCTTGGTTTCGACGGTCTAAACCCCTGGTCGCCGCGGCGTTTCGTTGCTGCACAGCGGCTTTGGATCGGCAGTCCCTGTTAACGCACGGGGGTGCCGATCCGACATACGAGTCGGGGGGTCAAGGTGTTGCATTGTCGTCTATACCGAGGGCGGCGAGATCGCTGGACAGAGGCGGTCGCGCAATTTCCTAAACCGATACATCACGCGATTACCACCGAGCTGGTTGGTGCGGTCGTGTGATCGCAAGGCGAAGGAGTCGATATGAACTTCAAGAAGATGGCAATAACCACCACGATGACCGGTGCACTCGGACTCGGCGCGCTCGGCCTTGGCGCAGGGCTCGCGCAGGCTGTGCCGCAGCCGCCGATTCCCGTCCCGGGTATTCCGCACATTCCTGATGTGAACGTGCCTGCGGTCAACGTTCCTGATGTGAACGTGCCTGCGGTCAACGTTCCCGATGTGAACGTGCCTGCGGTCAACGTGCCCGCGGTCAACGTTCCCGATGTGAATGTGCCGAGCGTGCAGTTCCCTGAGGTGGACAACTACTTCCGGCTGCCGGTCGGACACATTCCGCCAGGACAGCTGAAGAACTCGCCGTTCATCAACGGGGTGGCGAATCCCTTCTTCAACATCCCGCCGGGGCAGCTGAAGAAGATGTCGACGGTGAACGGGATCGTCAACCCGTTCTTCGATGAGGCCCCGGGCCACTGGACGCTGCCGGATGACGTGTTCCCGCCGGAGTCCTGAGTCGCCCGACGTGACTCGATGGCCGCTCCGCCTCCGGGCGGGGCGGCCATCCCCGCATCAGGACCGCGGAGTGCAGCGCTACCGGTTCTCACCAGGCGGGTCCAGTCTGGCAGTGTTGGTATAACCGAGATCAACGGTCTCACAGAACGCGTGAGGGGGTCGAGCCGATGACCGTCGTTTTGGTCGATCCGCGCCGCCCCTCATTGGTGCCGGTCGAGGCGATCGATCTGCTTGCCGGAGACGTCCAGTACACCGAAGAGATGCCGGTTCGGGTGCCGTGGTCGCTGCCCGCGGCCAGGCCCGCGTACGGCGGCGAGGATGCGCCGGTGCTGCTGTCGTCAGACCCGGAGCACCCCGCGGTCAAGGCGCGACTGGCGGCCGGTGACCGACTCATCGAGGCGCCCGGCGCCTCGGCTGGTGAGCGGTTGGTGGATGCCGTGGCAATGATGGACAAGTTGCGCACGTCGGGACCCTGGGAATCGCAGCAGACCCACGATTCGCTGCGCCGCTATCTACTCGAGGAGACCTACGAGGTCTTCGACGCGGTGCGCAGCGGCAATGCCGACGAGTTGCGCGACGAACTCGGAGATGTGTTGCTGCAGGTGCTTTTTCACGCCCGCATTGCGGAGGACGCGCCTGAGCGCCCGTTCTCGATCGACGACGTGGCGGACTCGCTGATCCGCAAGCTCGTCAATCGCGTGCCCGCGGTGCTCGCCGGTGAAGAGATCTCACTGGAAGATCAGCTCGCGCAGTGGGAAGAGCGCAAAGCCTTGGAGCGGTCGAAAAAGGGCGTCCGCTCCGCGATGGACAACGTGCCGACCGGCCAACCCGCACTGGCCTTGGCGCAGAAGGTGCTCGAGCGGGCGACCGCGGCCGGTGTACCCGCCGACCTGATTCCGAAATCCATGACATCGGTCAGCGTGGCCCCACACGTCGACACCGAGAGCGCATTGCGTTCGTCGGTGCTGGAGTTCATGGACACCGTCCGCACGACCGAATTCGCGGTCGCCGCGGACCGGCGCGGGGCGGACGTGCCCGAAGAACTCGACGTCGCGTCGCTCGGCGACGTCACCGAGCAGGAGTGGCGAGCACACTGGCCCGGTCCCGCCCACGCCCCGGCCGAGGTCCCTAGTAACGAGAATGACGGTGAACTGGAAGATCAAGTAATGATCCCGCTGAACCGGGATTCGGCGTAGGAGGCGTCGGCCGCGCCTTCCCACCATGCCTTGAGCGCGTGGGACGATGGCATGACCGAGGTTGGTTTGAGGGAGTTTGGTGTCGCGCGTGCGTTGGCTGCGAGCGGTCGCGGTATTGGGAGCGACAGCGCTGATCATGGCTTCGAGCTGTTCATGGCAGGTGGGCACCCCGATTCCGGAGGGGGTGCCACCGCCAGCGGGCGACGCTGTGCCAAAAATCGACACCCACGCCGACGGGCGTCCCGCCGATCAGCTGCGCCAGTGGGCGGCCGAACGTGCCCCTGCGCTGGGGATGCCCATTGCGGCGCTGGAGGCCTACGCCTATGCGGCCCGGGTTGCCGAGGTGGAGAACCCCGACTGCCACCTGGAGTGGACAACGCTGGCAGGTATCGGGGAGGTGGAAAGCCACCACGGCACGTTCCGCGGCGCGACGATCGCCGAGAACGGTGACGTCACCCCGCCGATCCGTGGTGTCCGCCTGGACGGCACCAACGGCAACCTCGAGATCTTCGACAGCGAGGGCGTCAGCCACGACGAGCAACAGGACGCGGAGTCCGTCCACGCCCGCGCGATGGGCCCGATGCAGTTCATTCCTGACACCTGGAAGCTCTACGGCGTCGACGCCAACAACGACGGGGTCATCAGCCCGGACAACTTCGACGATGCCGCGCTGTCGGCGGCCGGTTACCTGTGCTGGCGGGGCAAGGACTTGGCCACACCCCGGGGCTGGATGGATGCCCTGCGGGCCTACAACCATTCCGACCAGTACGCGCGCACCGTGCGCGACTGGGCGACGGCCTACGCCGACGGACACCCCCTCTAAACACGCCGGTTCTCGGCGCAACCTCTAGGCTCATCCACGTCAGGAACCCATTCTCAAGACCACGGAGGCGCAAGTGCCCATCATCGAGCAGGTCGGAGCCCGCGAGATCCTCGACTCCCGCGGCAACCCGACGGTCGAGGTCGAGGTGGCCCTGCTGGACGGCACCTTCGCGAGGGCGGCGGTGCCGTCGGGTGCCTCCACCGGTGAACACGAGGCGGTCGAGCTGCGCGACGGCGGCTCCCGCTACGGCGGCAAGGGCGTCGAAAAGGCCGTCGAGGCGGTGCTGGACGAGATCGCTCCCGCCGTCATCGGGCTCAGCGCCGACGATCAGCGGCTCGTCGACCAGGCCCTGCTGGATCTGGACGGCACCCCCGACAAGTCCCGTCTCGGTGCCAACGCGATCCTCGGCGTGTCGCTGGCCGTGTCGAAGGCCGCGGCAGACAGTGCCGCTCTACCCCTTTTTCGGTACCTGGGGGGGCCGAACGCCCACATCCTGCCGGTGCCGATGATGAACATCCTCAACGGCGGCGCGCATGCCGACACCGGCGTCGACGTCCAGGAGTTCATGGTGGCCCCGATCGGCGCAGCCAGCTTCAAGGAAGCGCTGCGGTGGGGCACCGAGGTGTACCACTCGCTCAAGTCGGTGCTCAAGAAGCAGGGTCTGTCCACCGGACTCGGCGACGAGGGCGGATTCGCTCCCGACGTCGCGGGGACCAAGGCCGCGCTGGACCTGATCTTGACGGCCATCGAGGGTGCCGGCTACAAGGCCGGATCCGACGTGGCGCTGGCGCTCGACGTCGCCGCAACCGAATTCTTCACCGAGGGAACGGGTTACCAGTTCGAGAAAGAAACCCGGACCGACATGCAGATGATCGAGTTCTATGCGGGGCTGCTCGATTCGTATCCGCTGGTGTCGATCGAGGACCCGCTGTCGGAGGACGACTGGGACGGCTGGGTGGCGCTGACCGCCGCGATCGGTGACCGCATCCAGCTCGTCGGCGACGATCTGTTCGTCACCAACCCCGAGCGTCTGGAGGACGGCATCGAACGGGGTGCGGCCAACGCACTTCTGGTGAAGGTCAACCAGATCGGCACGCTCACCGAGACGCTGGACGCCGTCGCGCTCGCACACAACAGCGGCTACCGCACGATGATGAGCCACCGCAGCGGCGAAACCGAGGACACCACGATCGCCGACCTCGCGGTCGCGGTGGGCAGTGGTCAGATCAAGACCGGCGCACCGGCGCGCAGCGAGCGCGTCGCCAAGTACAACCAGCTGCTGCGCATCGAGGAGACCCTCGGCGACGCCGCCCGGTATGCGGGCGATCTGGCGTTCCCGCGCTATTCGGTGGAGACCAAATAGCCCGTGCCAGAAGCGAAGCGGCCCGACCCCAAGCGGCGATCCCCGACTTCTCGACCTGGGAAGTCGGGTAAGTCCGAGGCAACGCGGGGCCGTCCGCGGAGCACGTCGCCCGTACGTCGCGAGCAGCGAATCACCGAGCCGCGGCCGGCGCCGGAGGCGCAAGCCGCCGAACCGAAAGACGCCGCCGACTCGATCCGTAAATCCATCGTGGTGGCCGCCGAGCAGCAGTCCGAGCAACGGTTCGGGTCCGCGGCGCGGCGTGCCGCCATCCTGGCGGCGGTGATCTGCGTGCTGACGCTGACCATCGCGGGGCCGGTGCGCACCTATTTCGGGCAGCGCACCGAGATGAAACAACTGAAAGCGACCGAGGAACAACTGCGCGCACAGATCGCCGACCTGGAACAGCAGAAGGTCAAGCTGGCCGACCCGGTGTTCGTCGCCGCGCAGGCGCGTGAACGCCTCGGATTCGTGATGCCCGGCGAGATTCCGTACCAGGTGCAGCTTCCGCCAGGCAGCGCGGTGCCGACGATGCCCGGCGTGGAACCGGCCACCGTCGACCCCGACCAGCCCTGGTACACCGCGCTGTGGAGCACCATCGCCGAGAAGCCCTACGGTGTCGCGCCGGCACCGACGCCCGCGCCTCCTGCGCCCGCACCGCCGAACAATGCGCCCCCTCCCGGTGGTTGACCCGGCGGATCTGGAGGCGGTCGCGGCGCAGCTGGGTCGGGAACCCCGCGGTGTCCTCGAGATCGTCTACCGGTGTCCCAATGGCGAGCCCGGCGTCGTCAAGACGGCGCCGAAGCTGCCCGACGGCACACCTTTTCCGACGCTCTACTACCTGACCCACCCGGCGCTGACCGCCGCGGCCAGCCGGCTCGAATCGTCGGGTCTGATGCGGGAGATGACGGAGCGTATGCAGGAGGACCCGGAACTCGCCGCCGCGTATCGCAGGGCGCACGAGTCGTACCTCGCCGAGCGGGATGCGATAGAACCTTTGGGCACAACGTTTTCCGGCGGCGGCATGCCCGATCGGGTGAAGTGCCTACACGTGGTGATCGCCCACGCGCTGGCCAAGGGGCCGGGTGTCAACCCGTTCGGTGACGAGGCGTTGGCGGTGCTGGCCGGCGAACCGGCGATGGCGGGAATTCTGGAACGGGAGACGTGGAGCGTATGAGCGCATGAGCAGGGTCGGCGCCATCGACTGCGGCACGAATTCGATTCGGCTACTGATCGCCGACACCGACGGGGGCAAGCTGGTAGATGTGCATCGAGAGATGCGGATCGTCAGGCTGGGTCAAGGCGTCGACGCCACAGGGCAATTCGCTTCCGAGGCACTGGACCGCACCAGGGTAGCGCTCACGGACTACGCCGAGCTGCTGCGTACGTATGACGTGCCGACGGTGCGGATGGTCGCCACCTCCGCGACGCGCGATGCGTCGAACCGCGACGTGTTCTTCGCGATGACCGCGGAGGTTCTCGGCGCTGTGGTGCCGGGTGCTGTCGCCGAGGTGATCACCGGGACCGAGGAGGCCGAGCTGTCGTTCCGCGGTGCGGTCAACGAATTGGACACGGCCGACGGACCTTTCGTCGTCGTCGACCTCGGCGGCGGATCCACCGAAGTGGTGCTCGGAGTGCGCGATGTGGAGGCCGGCTTCTCCGCCGACATCGGCTGTGTGCGGCTCACCGAGCGGTGCCTGCATTCCGACCCGCCGGCCCCTGCGGAGGTCGCCGCGGCACGGGAGGTCGTCCGTGATGGGTTGGGGCAGGCGTTCGGCGTGGTGCCCGTCGAACGCGCGCGCACATGGGTCGGGGTGGCCGGCACCATGACGACCGTGTCGGCGCTGGCGCACAAGATGGCGACCTACGATTCCGAGGCGATTCACTTGTCCCGCGTCGGTTTCAACGATTTGTTGCCTGTGTGCGATGAGCTGATCGCGATGACGCGGGCCCAACGCGCCGCGTTGGGTCCGATGCACGAGGGCAGGGTGGATGTCATCGGCGGTGGCGCGATCATCGTCGAGGAGCTGGCGTATGCGCTGGGTCAGCGGGCCGGCATCGACGAACTGGTGGTCAGCGAGCACGACATTCTCGACGGCATCGCGCTGTCGATCGCCTAGCTTCGTGCGACGTTTTGCGTCGGTTACGGCGCCCGTTGGGGGCGCCAGGAGTGCAGCTGCGGCAGCAACGCGTTTTTCTTGTAATGGTGCTCGGCCATCCTGCGCAGGATGTCGTCGAGCACAACAACCGCGTCATCGATGTGTGTGCCCTTGTTGAGCATCACGCACTCGGCGCGCTCACCCATCGCGGCATCGCTGATTTCGGCGCGGGATGGCAGTCCGTTCTTCGCGAGTTGTTCAAGCACCTGGGTGGCCCAGATCACCGGCAGGTGCGCCGCTTCGCATAGCCACAGAATCTCTTCCTGCAATTCGGCCAGCCGTTCGTAGCCCACCTCGACCGCGAGGTCACCGCGCGCGATCATCACCCCGATGCGCGGCCGGCGCATCGCGGTCAGCAGCAATCGCGGTAGGCGCTCGAACGCTTGCCGTGTCTCGATCTTCAGCACGATGCCGAGGTGGTCGCCGCCAAGCCGGCGCAGCGCGTCGTTCAGCTGAACAACATCGGACGTATCTCGCAGGAACGACACGTCGACGACATCGGCGATATCCACCACCGTGGCCAGGTCAGCGATGTCCTTCTCGGTCAACGCCGGTACCGGCAGCCGGGTGTCCGGCAAATTTATGCCCTTGGCCGCGCGGAGCCGGGAACCGTCCGGCGCGGCGTGATCGATGCGTACCCCGAGCACGTCGCGGTTGACCGACACGATCTCACCGCCGATGCGGCCGTCGTCGAAATGGATCTTCTCGCCGACTAGAGCGTTGTCGAATACCTCGGGAAGCGTGCAGCCGATTCTCGGTACGCCCTCGGTGTCGACGGCCGTCGGCGAGCAGTCACGGGTCAGTTGCAGAATGTCGCCCCGGCGCAGCTGCAGATATTGCTCCCGGGCAGGCAAGAGCCCCAGCTCGACCGCATCGTCAGAGTGCTCGACGTGCAGGAGGGTGTGGGCGGCCAGATACGTGGTCTTGCGCGTGGTCGCGATGAGTCCCGCAGCATTGTCATCGGATCTCGTCAGCACAAGGTGCCGCTTCGCGCCTCGGGTGTCGTAAAGGGCGACGACGTCACCGTCTCCTCTGCGGCTAAGCCACTGTGCAGGTACAGGCAGTATCTGCATGCCGGGCTCGGGTGGGTCGGTCGGGCCGTCGGCGGCGGTCAGCCAGGCTCGCGCCGGTGCGATGACGTGGCCGAGGGCGTCGCGGTGAGGCCGGAGCTTGACGACGCGGGGCCCGGACTGGATCGGTCCGGTGCGCAGCTTCGGGCCGGCGAGGTCCATCGCGACGAGGCAGCATCGGCCGGTCATTGTGCTGGCGTGTCGCACATGGCGGGCCATGGCCCGCCACGCGTCGGCGTCGTCATGCGCGCAGTTGATGCGGGCGACGTTCATGCCGCACTCGACCAGTCCGCGGACGAGGTCAGGGTCCGTCGCTGCCTCCGACGGCAGCGTGACCATGATGCGGGTCTCACGACCGGGTGGGGCCGGCCCGAGAAGCTTGACAACTCGTTGCCGCAATAGTTCGCGACCCTCTTCTGCGCTGACCGCGGCAGGTTCGGGGGGACGCCAGGTGTCTCCCATCATGGCGATGACCGCAGATCGGACAAGCCGCAGCGTGGCCTCGACATGTGGTTCGCTGCGGCCTAACGACGACAAGCCGAAGGCGCCCAGCCGCGCCTGCAAGTCGCGCAGGTCGTGTTGCCGAATCGCCCAGTAGTGCACGATGTTTCGCGCACTGGCGCGAAACTCTGGTGCCACGGCGGGCAGCCAGTCCGACCACTCTTGTTCCGCCGTCTCGAGTCTCGCTAGCAGGTCGTCAAGCCGTGCAAGCAAACGGACCAGTTCGCGGTCGGTCGGGTCGTCACGGGCCAGCAGACCGGGCTCATGTAACGACATGAACGCACGCTATCGGCCACGGGTTACCGGCCGATGAACACCGACGCGGACCTTAGGCACTCGTCAATCGGATCGGCGCTACCGGGCAGACCAGATCGCGGCGAAGCGGTGGTCGAGCGCGGCGATCATGCGGTCCAGGTCGCGGAGTTCGGTCTCGTTGGCGCGGATGTCTCGACGCAGCTGGCTGATGGCCAACGCATCTGACCGGATGGACATGCCATTCAGTTTCCGGGTCTGTCGCACGAGTTCGGCGGCGATCAGCGCCCGCTGATCGACCAGCGCGCCGCGGAAGTACCTCGCCTGTAGCGAATCGGACGCCTGCTTCGCGGCGTAGTCGAAAGGCACAGTCGGAGTTGCCACGTCAAAACCGTAACCGAGCTTAGGTTCGCTGGCCTACTTCCCGGGCAAATAAGTGACCGACGTCGCCGCGGTCGGCTGCAAATATCGTCACCGGGACGGCGCGAGGTCGGGATGGTCGCGCTCGTTGAACCGTCGCAACCCTTCGAGGGTTTCGGCGGCGTAGATGGACCGGCCGAAGCACTCTGCTTCGATCCGCAAGCCCTCATCCAGCGGCCGGCCCTGTCCGGTGCGCGCGGCCTCGAGGTCGGTACGCAGCGCGGGTTGGGGGAGCGCCGCGATCGTGTCGGCGAGTTCGAGAGCGTGCTGCACGCAGGTGCCGCTCGGCACGACCCGGTTGACGAGGCCGATGCGTTCGGCCTCGATGGCGTCGACGACGCGGCCGGTGATGATGAGGTCGATCGCGCGTCGGTAGCCCAGGATGCGGGTAAGGCGCTGGGTGCCGCCGTCGGCCAGCCCGATGTTCCAGCGGCGGCAGGTGACTCCGAAGGTGGCGTGTTCGTCGGCGATCGCGAGGTCCGTCCAGCACGCCCATTCCAGACCGCCGGCATAGGCGACGCCGTTGACCGCGGCGATCGTGGGTTTGTAGATGTGGGTCCAGCGCGACGGGCCGAGGACCCCGTCGTCGGGGCTCGCGTCGACCGGCAGCTCACCGGCCTGCGCGGCCTTGAGGTCACCGCCCGCGCAGAACGCGGTGTCGCCCGCGCCGGTGAGGACGCCGACGAGGGCGTCGTCGTCTGTGCGAAAGCGCTCCCACGCGTCGACGAGCTCGCGATGAGTCTGGGGACCAATGGCATTCATGCGCTCGGGCCGGTTGATGGTGATGACGGTGACCGGTCCGCGTTGTTCGTAGAGCAGGTGCTCGTAGGTGGTCATCGCATTCTCGCCAACCGGTCGTCGAGCGTGGCGTGGAAGAGGCCGATCGCGCTTTCGTGGGTGCCGAACTCGACGAAGGTGTTGGCCCCGGCGTGCAGGCCCCGTTGTACGCCTTCCGACATGTCGTTGTCCTCGATGCCGCCGTCGTTCAGCAGGTTTCGCGCGTCCTGGGAGGCCACGGGGTCTTTCGAGGCCCGCTGCATCACTTCCGGGGTGACCATGGCGTAGATCGTGACCGTGGTGTGGTCGATGTCGATCGGGTCGACCGTGATCACCAGCACCTGGTTCGGGAACGTCGCCACCATGACGTTGGGGAACAGGTGGTATACGTACGTCACACGATGCCCGACTTCCCACGCCGACTCGGGACGGTCACGCAGGCGTTCGATGTTCTTGTAGGGGAACGTGACTCGGGTGTTCGGCCCGAACGATTCGACGACGTTGAGGTCGTCGTACTGGATCGGGTAGAAGGTGTTCTTGTGGGTGGTGCGAATGTGGTAGCCCTCGAGGAACTGCTCGACGAGGACCTTCCAGTTCATCGCGCGCAACGCCGGCCGCACCGCGACGAGCCGCGTCGAGTGCACCAACTTGTCCCGCCACGGGCTGCCGTCGGCCAAGGCCGCCATCGCGGCGTCCGCCTGCGGGTGCGGGGTCCCCAGCGGGCCGATCACGATCAATCCGTCGACCTCTCGGCTCTCGACCTCGACCAGCCCCCGGGCGGACATGTCCAGGCCGGGAAAGGCATCGGCGTGGGGCACGTGCGACAGCGCGCCGTCGAGACGGTAGGTCCAGCCGTGATAGCGGCACATCAGTGCCTGCGCACAGCCAGGCCCTTCGACGAGCGCCATGCCCCGGTGCCGGCACGAGTTGCGGAACACCCGCGCCGTGCCGTCACGGCCGCGCACCGCGAACAGCGGTACGCCGAAGCTGACCCGCTCGACGTGGTCGCCCGGTTTGGGTAGCGCTGCCGACGGCAGATAGACGCTCGGGTAGGAGCGCAGCATCTCGAGCTCTTCGGCGAATCGGGTTGGGTTCACATAATTTTCGACGGGCTCGCGCCACGCGTCACCCTCGTCGGTCGTGCCTGCGTCGATGTGCGCCAGGATGCGGCGGACGACGGTGACATCGTCGGCGACCGACGCCCGTGTCGGGGTGGCCATACCACGGGAGTATCACACTCATACTGCTACGTGTCAATCAGATCGTGAGATAGCGTTAACATCGTCGGAGACCACGATCACTAGGAGAAACATGGCCACGGATTCGCCAATGCAGCTGGGAATGATCGGGCTCGGCCGGATGGGTGCCAATTTGGTACGACGGCTCATGCGCGACGGGCACCGGTGCGTGGTCTACGACATGAACGCCGATGCGGTGTCCCAGCTTGCCGGTGAGGGCGCCACGGGGACGGACTCGCTGAGCGATTTCGTACAGAAGCTCCAGACCCCGCGCGCGGTGTGGCTGATGTTGCCCGCCGCGGTGGTGGACTCCACCCTGGAGCAGCTGGTGGATCTCCTGGAAGCCGGCGACGCGGTGATCGACGGCGGCAACTCCTACTACCGAGACGACATCACCCGCGCCAAGAGCCTGCTGACCAAGAACATCCACTACGTCGACTGCGGAACCAGCGGGGGGGTGTGGGGTCTCGAGCGTGGCTACAGCCTGATGATCGGCGGCGAAAAGGAAGTGGTGTCGCGGCTCGATCCGATCTTCAAGACCATCGCGCCGGGGGAGGGCTGTGCCGAGCCGACTCCCAGCCGTACCCGCACCGACGGCACCGCTCAAGACGGCTATCTGCATTGCGGGCCAAGCGGCGCAGGGCATTTCGTGAAGATGGTGCACAACGGGGTGGAGTACGGGATGATGGCCGCCATCGCCGAGGGCCTGAGCATCATCAAGCACGCCGATGCGGGCAAGGTCGACCGCACGGTCGACGCGGAAACCACCCCACTGCGCGATCCGTGGGCCTACCAGTACTCGATCGACGTCGGTGAGGTCGCCGAAGTCTGGCGCCGCGGGTCGGTGGTCGGATCGTGGCTGGTCGATCTCACCGCCGATGCGCTCGCTCGTTCACCCGAACTCGACGACTTCACCGGCCGCGTCTCGGATTCCGGCGAGGGCCGCTGGACGGTGCTGGCCGCGGTGGACGAGGGGGTCCCCGCCCCCGTGATCACCACGTCGTTGTTCGAACGGTTCTCCTCGCGTGACCTCGGCGAGTTCACCGACAAGCTTTTGTCGGCCATGCGCAGTGAATTCGGCGGCCACGCCGAGAAGAAGAACTAGACATCATGACGTCACCGGCGACCACCCCCGCGGACGTACTGGTGATCTTCGGCATCACCGGAGACCTCGCCAGAAAGATGACCTTCCGGTCGCTGTACCGGCTCGAACGGCGCAAGTTGTTGAACTGCCCGATCGTCGGTGTCGCGCTTGACGAATGGTCCGAGGCGACGCTGCGTGATCATGCGCGAAGTTCGATCGAGACCGCGGGCGAGACCATCGACGAGGAGGTGTTCGCCCGTTTCGCACAACGCCTTTCGATGGTGTCGGGTGACTTCGCCGACGCGAACACCTATGAAAAGGTGGCTCGGGCCATCAAGGGCAAGCACACGCCGGTGTTCTATCTCGAGATCCCGCCGTCGCTGTTCGGCATGGTCGTCGAAGGCCTGGCACACGCCAACCTCACCGATCGGGCCCGGGTGGTGGTGGAGAAGCCGTTCGGCCACGACCTGGAGTCGGCCCGTGCCCTGAACGCCCAACTGCGCAGCGTGCTCGAGGAGTGGCAGATCTTTCGCATCGATCACTTCCTCGGCAAGGAACCGGCGATGGACATCATGTTCCTGCGGTTCGCCAATTCGGTGTTCGAGCCGCTGTGGAATCGCGACCGCATCCAATGCGTGCAGATCACCATGGCCGAGAACTTCGGCGTGGAGGATCGTGGCAGCTTCTACGATCCGGTCGGCGCCCTGCGTGACGTGGTGCAGAACCACCTGCTTCAGCTGATCGGCCTGTTCGCCTCCGAGCCGCCGAGTTGCGCGGGTGCCGACGGTCTTCGCGACAAGCGGGCGGAGGTGTTTCGTGCGATCCCGTCGATCGATCCGGCGCACTACATCCGGGGCCAGTACGACGGATACCGGTCCATCAAAGGGGTGCGGCCGGACTCCCAAACCGAGACGTTCGCCGCGCTGAAGCTCGAGATCGACAACTGGCGATGGGCCGGAGTGCCGTTCTTCATCCGCGCCGGCAAGGCACTTCCGGTGCGGGCCACCGAGATTCGGGTGTTCTTCAAGCGTCCGCCCAAGCTCGCAGTCATGCCGGAGCGGCCCGACCCCAACCAGCTGGTGCTGCGGATCGATCCGAACCCGGGTACCGACCTGATCATCCAGGCCAAGGAGCCCGGTGCGAACACCACCCGATGCGTCGATCTGTCGTTGACGTTCGCCAAGGAACTGGGCGAGGCGCCCGAACCCTACGAGCGGCTGCTGTCCGATGCCATGCGCGGGGACTCCGCCCAATTCGCCCGTGAAGACGGCGTCGAGGAGACCTGGCGCATCGTTCAGCCGCTGATCGAGTCGCCCCCCGAACTGCAGACCTATGTAGTCGGATCGTGGGGTCCGCCGTCGGTGTCCAAACTCGTTGCGGGATACCCCAGTTGGCGCGAGCCCTGGCTGGAGTCCTAGGTGCCGTCAGCCTCTCGCGCTCAAGTCGCCGACCTGATCGGTGACCGCAGCCTGAGCGCCCGGTCCGTCCTGGCGACGGCGCTCCTCGGCGCCGACGAACCGCACCTGACGGTGGGCGAGCTGGTCGGGATCGCTTCGCTGTTCGGTATCAGCGACGGCGCCACCCGCACCTGTCTGTGGCGCATGGTGTCCAACGGTGAGCTCACCGGTGACGACGGGATCTACGCGCTGGCCGGGCCGTTGCTCGAGCGTCGGCAACGGGTCGACGAAGCCGCCCGCTACGACAACACCGCGTTGCTGTGGGACGGCACCTGGGAATTGGCGGTGGTATCGCTGGACCGCCGTTCGGCGGCTGACCGTCTCGCGCTGCGCAAATCCGCGACCGGGCTGCACCTCGCCGAGTTGCGCGAAGGTGTCTGGATCCGCCCGGACAACCTGGATCCAAAGCGGTTGCCGACGTTGCGTGATGTGCTGGACCGCCAGTGTGTGCACTTTCACGGTGCTGCCACCGATATCCCGGCTGAGACCGTGAGATCCCTCTTCAACCTTGATGATTGGGCAGCCGACGCGCGACGGCTGACGGTGGCCTTGCACGACGAGCTCGACGTCGACGCGGTCCAAACCGAGGACTTCATCCATCAGTTCGCGCTGTCCATCACCGTCGTCCGGCATCTGCAACTCGACCCGCTGCTGCCCGCCGAGCTGGAAGCCGAGGACTGGCCGGGCCACGAATTGCGCAGCACGTACCGCCAGTTCGACGAGATGTTCAAGCGTCACCTCGCGGGCCGGCGCTAGGCGCACCATCCGCTCGGCGGTGAGATTGTTGCCGAGCAGACGTCCAAACCCCCCAAATTGTTGCAAAAGAGGGGGTTTGACGTCTTCTCGCGAGAAGTGTCAGTCCTTCAGAACGGGTTTCAACGCCTCGAGCACCGCCGGATCCTCGATGGTCGACGGCACCGGCTCGTCGCGGCCGTCGGCGATGCCGCGCATCGTCTTGCGAAGAATCTTGCCGGAGCGGGTCTTGGGCAGCGCCGTGACGACATCGACGAGCTTGAAACAGGCTACCGCGCCGATGTTTTCACGCACCGCATCGATGAGCTCCTCGGCCAGCCGGTCGGCCGACGCACCGGCCTTGAGAACGACGAATCCGCGAGGCACCTGCCCCTTGATCTCGTCGGCAACGCCGATCACCGCGCACTCCGCGACCGCAGGGTGCGTGGCCAGCACGGCTTCGATCGAACCCGTCGACAAACGGTGTCCGGCAACGTTGATCACATCGTCGATTCGCCCCATGACAAACAGGTAGCCATCCTCGTCGAGATAGCCGCCGTCGCCGGTGAGGTAGTAGCCGGGGTGCTCACAGAGATAGGACGCTTCGTAGCGGTCGTCATCGCCCCACAGTGTCGGCAGGGTGCCCGGCGGCAGCGGCAATCCGATGCAGATCGCACCCTCCTCGCCGGGGTCGCAAGGGGAGCCGTCGACGTGAAGGATGCGCACGTTGTAGCCCGGCATCGGAACCGTCGGCGAGCCTGGCTTGATCGGCATGGATTCCAGGCCCATCGGGTTGGCGGCGATCGCCCACCCGGTCTCGGTCTGCCACCAATGGTCGACGACGGGCATGCCCAGCTTCTCCGATGCCCATGCATACGTATCAGGATCGAGACGCTCGCCGGCCTGGAACAGATATTTCATAGCGGACAGGTCGTAGCGGTCGATGTGTGCGCCGTCGGGATCCTCTTTGCGGATGGCCCGGAGCGCGGTCGGCGCCGAAAACAGCGCCTTCACACCGTGTTCCGACGCGACCCGCCAGAACGCGCCCGGGTCGGGCGTGCCGATCGGCTTACCCTCGTAGAGCACGGTCGTCGCGCCGAGCATGAGCGGCCCGTACACGATGTAGGAGTGGCCCACCACCCAGCCGACGTCGGACGCCGCCCAGAAGACCTCCCCCGGCGCGATGTCGTAGATATTGCGCATGCTCCACAACAGGGCCACCGCGTGACCGCCGTTGTCACGGACGATGCCCTTGGGCTTGCCCGTCGTACCCGACGTATAAAGCACGTACAGCGGATCGGTGGCGGCGACCGGCACCGGATCGACGGGATCTGCGCCGGTGAGGTCCTGCCAGTCGATGTCGCGGTCCGGTGTCAGCTCGCAGCGGTGACCGTCGCGCTGCACGATCACGCAGTTGCGGGGTGGGTGCTCCGACATTTCCAGTGCGGCATCGAGCATGGGTTTGTACTCGACTGTCCGGGTCGGTTCGATGCCGCAGGAAGCGGATACTACGACGGTCGGTCGCGCGTCGTCGATGCGGGTGGCCAGCTCATGGGAAGCGAACCCGCCGAACACCACCGAGTGCACCGCGCCGAGGCGAGCGCACGCCAGCATCGCGACCACCGCTTCAGGGATCATCGGCATGTAGATCACCACGCGGTCGCCCTTGCCCACCCCGAGTGCACGCAGCGCACCGGCGAACCGCGCCGTCTTGTCGAGTAGCTCGCCGTAGGTATAGACGCGCTTCGCCCCTGTCACCGGGGAGTCGTAGATCAGCGCCGGCTGGTCGGCGCGGCCGCCCTCGACGTGACGGTCCAACGCATTGGCGCATGTATTCATCTCGGCATCGGGAAACCACCGGTAGAACGGCGGATTGGAGTCGTCGAGGATCTGCTGGGGCTCGCGGGTCCAGGTGACGGCTTTGGCAGCGTCCGCCCAAAAGGTCGCAGGATCAGAGATGCTGGCTTCGAAGAGTTCGCGATACCCGGCCATATCCCGCACCGTAGCGCGCGACGGGTTCTCTAGAGTCGGATTCATGACTGCCGAACCGCCGAGGATCGAAGGTGTGCGCAGGTCGTTCGTCGACGCAAACGGAGTGAACTTTCACGTCACCGAGGCTGGTCCGCCGGACGGCCGTCCCGTCGTCGCGTTGCACGGATGGCCGCAGCACCACTACGAATGGCGCGACCTGCTGGCCGATCCGCCGCCCGGCCTGCGGATCATCGCGCCCGACCTGCCCGGATACGGCTGGTCCGGTCCGCCGCCGCACCGCTGGGCCAAGGAGGACGTCGCCACCGACGTGCTTGCCCTGCTCGATGCGCTGGGTTTGCCCCGCGTCCTGCTGGTCGCCCACGACTGGGGGGCCTATGTCGGTTACCGCATGATCCTGCGGGAACCGGATCGCTTCGACGGGTTCTTCGCGATGAATATGGCCCATCCCTGGCAATCGCCGAAGACGGTGTTGCCGCACATCTGGCGGTTCGACTACCAGATACCGCTGGCGGCCTTCGGCGTCTTCGTGCAACAACGCACGAAATACGTGGAGAAGGTGATCCTCGGGATCGGGTCCGATATGGATCCCGAGACGAAGCGGCTGTTCGCCGATCGGTTCCGCGACCCGGTGTGCGCGCGGGCGGCCAGAGACACCTACCGCACGTTTCTGACCCGTGAAATACCGCACAATGCAAGGAATCCCGAGACTCGACGGGCGAGCGTGCCGATCCGCGTGCTGTTCGGAACCCGCGACCGTGCGGTCGCCTCGTCCATGGTGTCGCCGGACACCGCGAATGCCGACGACTACACGCTGGAAACGGTCGATGCCACCCACTTCGTCGCCGACGAGCGTCCCGACCTGGTCCGCAAGAAGCTGATCGCCCTGGCGGAGGAGACGGCTGGCGTTTGACGTCGCCGTGGCCGGGTAGCCCGTCACCATGACCGGACCCGCCGCAGTCGACAGCTCGCTGACAGTCAAACGCGACACCACCGCCACCCGCCAGCAGGTATGGGATGTGGTGGCCGACGGCTGGACCTACTCGCAATGGGTGGTCGGCAACAGCCGCATGCGTGCTGTCGAGCCGAACTGGCCGGCGGTCGGCAGCAAGATCCACCACACCATCGGGATATGGCCGGTCGTCATCAACGACGAGACCGAGGTCGAATCCTGCACGCCGCTGGAGGAACTCGTGCTGCTGGCCCGCACCCGCCCGTTCGGGATGGCGCGGATCACGCTGCGCCTCCACGACACCTCCGACGGATGCCGCATCGAGATGGCCGAGGTGCCGGTCGGTGGCCCCCTCAACCTGATTCCGCGTCGGCTGGCGTTGGCCGCGGCGTTTCCCCGTAATCGCGAATGCACGTGGCGGTTGGCATCGCTCGCCGAACGTCGGACACAACCTGCCTGAGCCTCGGGCTGTCAGGATGGGTGTGTGGTGGACCGCGACCGCGACGAGGACGGCAAGGCCCGCAACCGCCGACCGCGTGACGCGCTCGGCCGTCCGTTACCGCACGGCAGCCAGGGCGTCGCGCGGATACCCGACGATCTGGATCTCTCCCCGGGCGATTCGTTGACCTACGCCCAGGAACTGCTGGATCAGGGAATGGCGTTTCACGCGCACGAGGTGCTCGAGGCGGCATGGAAGAACGGACCCGACGACGAGCGGGGGATGTGGCAGGGGCTGGCTCAGCTCGCCGTGGGCATCACGCACATACAGCGAGGCAACACGGCCGGTGCGGCGGGCGTCTTGAGCCGGGCCGCGGGCCACCTCGACGAGGTAGACCGCCCCGCGCGTCACGATATCGATGTCGACGGGCTGAGCACGTATGCCCGGGCCGTAATCGGTGATCTCGAGCGTGACATCGGCATCGACGCCGACCGATTGCGGCCACGACTGACAAGAACTACGTAGTCGACGGCAACGAAGACGCGGACCAACATCGCGCGGTGAAAGGTCAGCGTCGCTGTTTGACCATGTTGACCGCTTGTTCGGCGACTGAGCCCAAGACGCGCCGCTCGCGGGCGGTCAATGTCCTGCCTGCCAACAACATCCAGAACCCGTCGTCACCGACATCGATCGCGGTGTCGGCACAGTCGACGCTGGTGCAGGGATCCTTACCGACCGACGCGACGACTTCACCGGTCCGCTCGTCGCTGCGCACCGCCAACATGCTCACGGCGCGCTGGGAATATGCTTCCCGAATCCGCTCGAGCAGCGTGTCGAGATCGGCGTCGCGCAGCACTGAATCGGCGAATAAGGCGAGCAGCTCGGCTTCCTGAGATGACCGTCGCGCCTCGGCGGCGCGGTAGGCCACACGGTCGACCAGTACCGCCACCGCCACCGCGACCAGAAGCAGGACAACGATCGTGACCGCGCTGTCCGGATCCTCGATCGTCAATGTGAACGGCGGTGTCACCAGGAAGTAGTTGAGCAGCAGGCCGGAGAGCACCGCGGACAACACGGCCGGCGCAACGCCACCGAGGAGTGCGACGACCAGTACGCCGGTGAAGAACAGGGTGCTCTGACCGCCGATGCCCAACGTCTCTAAAGGTAGGGACATCGTTACCGCGAGAATCGCGATCGGAATCGCCAGTGCGGCCAGCCAGGACACCACGCGACGCCGTCCACGTGACAGCGTCGGCAGGCGAATGCCCCTGCGCGCCTCGGGATGCGTCACCATGTGCACGTCGATCGAGCCCGACTGTTGGACGACATTGGCGCCGATTCCTTCGTCGAAGATTCGCGCCCACTTGGAGCGTCGTGACGTGCCGAGCACCAGCTGCGTGGCGTTGGCGGCACGGGCGAAATCGAGCAACGTTGTGGCCACGTCGTCACCGACGACGGTGTGCATCGTCGCGCCCAGACTGGTGGCGACGGCGCGGACCGCGCTCTTCTGTTGCGACGAGATGCTGGTTAGCCCGTCGCCCTGGATGACGTGGACGACCTTGAGTTCGGCACCGGACCTCGACGCGATCCGCGACGCCCTGCGCACCAGCGTCTCCGACTCATCGCCACCGGTGACGCCTACGACCACCCTCTCACGGGTCTCCCAGGTGTCGGTGATGTTCTTGTCGGCGCGGTATTTGGCCAGCGCGGCGTCCACCTGGTCGGCAAGCCACAGCAGCGCCAATTGCCGCAGTGCGGTGAGGTTTCCGGGTCGGAAATAGTTGGACAGTGCGGCATCGACACGCTCGGGCGGATACACGTTGCCGTGAGCGAGCCTGCGCCGCAGGGCCTCCGGCGTGATGTCGACCAGCTCGATCTGGTCGGCGGCGCGGACGATCTCGTCGGGGATCCGCTCCTTCTGTTCGACTCCCGTGATCTGGGTGACGACGTCATTGAGGCTCTCCAGGTGCTGCACGTTCACGGTGGTGATGACCGTGATACCCGCGTTGAGAAACTCATCGACGTCCTGCCATCGAGTGGCGTTCCTGCTGCCGGGTGTGTTGGTGTGGGCGAAGTCGTCGACGAGTATCACCTGGGGCCGGCGGGCCAGTACCGCCTCGACGTCGAGCTCTGGATAGCGGTCGCCCTGGTACTCGACGAATTGAGGCGGAATCACCTCGATGCCGGCCAGCTGCTGGGTCGTCCTGCGGCGTCCGTGGGTTTCGATCACCGCGGCCACCACGTCGGTTCCGCGTTCCATCCGCCGGTGTGCCTCGGCCAGCATCGAGTAGGTCTTGCCGACCCCGGGGGCGGCACCCAGGTAGACGCGCAGGTCACCTCGTTTGCGACCGAGGATGCTCACCCCTCCATCATCCACGGTGAGGCCAGCGAACCTGTAGGCAATCGAGATGTGCGCGTCGAGACCGCTCCCACTCGCGGTCACCGCGTCGGCGGTCACCGCGGGATTGGCGCGCGCTGCCGCGATCGGCACGATCTACCGATGCTGCAGTCCCTCACCGGCTGCCGCGCACTCGACCCGCACGTCTTCGTAGGTCTCCAGGAACGGCGTCTGGGTCGTCTCGCATGGAGCGTTGACGCTGATCAGGGTGAGCAGGCTCGGCTTATCTTCGGCCGGATTGTCGGCACAGCCGACGGGCGTATCGGCTACGCCCGGACCCTCATAGTGACCTTCGGGCGAACATGGACATCGATGCCGAACACCTGGGAGAGCGACTGCGCACACGTACCAAATCCATAGGTCCTTGGTAACGCAGGGCCCGCGAAAGGCGGTCCCTCGCGCATGTCGGTCGGTTATTCGCCGATTCGAGCCGCGGGGCGGCGCGACCCGCGATCCTTCTCGGCCGGATCCATGGAGGACGGTGACCGCATGTCGCGAATATTGAGGTATCGGATCGTCGCGAAGAAAGCCGCCACCGTGCCCATCATCGAGATCACTTGCATCATGTCACTCACAGTGTCCCACCTCGGCGATCCGACCAGCCAGTACAAATTTGCATACCTCCAGCTGTACTCCGTCAGTGGCGGCGAATCATCAAGGCATGCGCCATTTTTACGCCCATATTCGACATCTTGACGGCAACCTAACGCCCGACGGGGTCCGCGGTCGGCAGCTATTGCTGGAAGCGGTAGCCCATCCCGGCTTCGGTCAGCAGGTGCACGGGATGCGACGGATCGTCCTCGAGCTTGCGCCGTAGCGCCGCCAAATACACACGCAGATAATGCGTTTCCTTCGCGTAGGCCGGACCCCACACTTCCTTGAGCAGTTCTTCGCGGCCGACGAGTTTGCCGCGATTGCGCACCAGCATCTCGAGCATGCCCCACTCGGTCGGGGTGAGATGCACCTCGGTGCCGTTCTTGGTCACCTTCTTGGCGGCCAGGTCGACCGTGAACGACGACGTCTCGATCACGGGTTCGTCGATTTCCGACGACGCCGTGGCTCGCCGCACTGCCGCGCGCAGCCGGGCCAGGAACTCGTCCATCCCAAAGGGTTTGGTGACGTAGTCGTCGGCGCCCGCGTCCAGCGCCTCGACTTTGTCCGACGAGTCGGTCCTGGCCGACAGCACGATCACCGGCGCGGTCAGCCAGCCGCGCAGCCCGGCGAGCACGTCGATGCCCGACATGTCGGGCAGTCCGAGGTCCAGCACGATGACGTCGGGTTTGTGATCGGCGGCCTGCTTCAGCGCCTCTGAGCCGCTGGCGGCGGTGAACACCTCATAACCGCGCACCGACAGGTTGATCCGTAGTGCCCGCAGGATCTGCGGTTCATCGTCGATGACAAGCACGCGGGTTTTGGTCGTCATACCGCCGCCAAATCGATTTCGACCGTGAGTCCACCGCCGGGGGTGTCGGTTGCCGAGATCGTGCCACCCATGGCCTTTACGAACCCCCGGGCGACCGAAAGGCCAAGGCCGACACCGATGCTGGTGTCGTGGTCACCGAGGCGCTGGAACGGGGCGAACAGCTGTTCCTCGGTGCCGCGCGGGATGCCGGGACCTTCGTCGACTACGGCGATCAGCACCCGGTTGCCGACCTGCCCCGCGGTCACGCGCACTGGGCTGTCCGGGGCGTACCGTAGCGCGTTGTCGATCAAGTTGGCCAGCACCCGTTCCAGCAGGCCGGCGTCGGCCATGGCGACGGCACCCGCCCCGCTGCTGGCGACGTCGACCTTGACTCGGTCCAGGCCGCGACGCCGGAAACCAGTATTTCCCTTGCGGATTCCGAGAATCGCCCGCTGCACGGTCTCTTCCAGATACACCGGTCCCAGTTCGGGCTTCAGCACACCGGCGGCCAGCCGCGACGAGTCCAACAGGTTGCCGACCAGCGCGGTCAGCTGATCGATCGACTCCTCGATGGTTGCCAGCAGTTCGGCGGTGTCCTCGGCGGAAAAGTCAACGTCGTCGCTGCGCAGGCTCGAGACGGCGGCCTTGGCTGCGGCCAGGGGAGTGCGAAGGTCGTGACTGACGGCGGACAACAGTGAGCGCCGCAGTTCGTCGGCCCTGGCGATGGCTTCGGCTTTGCCCGCTTCCGCACTGAGTTCGCGCTGTCGCACCAGCCCCGCCGCTTGCATCGCAACGGCGGTGAGCACTCGGCGATCGTGGGCGGCCAGCTTGCGTCCGGCCATCAACAACCAGAATTCGTCGTCGCCGACTTCGATTGCGGTGTCTGCCGATTCGACATCCACACACGGGTTGTCGCCGACACACGCGACGATTCCCGCGTTAGCGCGCAGCAAGCTCACGGCCCGTTGCGAATACGTCTCACGGACTCGCTCCAGCAGCGTGTCGAGATCGGCGCCACGCAGCACCGACCCCGAGAACAACGCCAGCAGTTCGGCGTCCTGGGACGCTCGGCGAGCCTCACGAGCGCGTTTGGCGGCATTGTCGACCAGTGCAGCGACAGCGACGGCGACGAACAGCAGGACCACCATGGTGATCGCGTTGTCAGGTTCAGCGATCGTGAATGTGTGGCGGGGTTCGATCAGGAAGAAGTTGAGCAGCACGCCGGACAGCACGGCCGACAGCGCTGCGGGTGCGACGCCGCCGAGGAGGGCTACGACGAGAACACCGATGAAGAACAGCGCACTCTCGCCGCCCACGCCCAGGAATGGGTCGAGCAGGAAGACCAGGAGCGCGCAGACCGCGGACGGCACCACGACAGCTGCGAGCCACGACGTGAGGTGGCGCTGGCGCGGCGCGATCCGCGACCACAACGACTCCTTACGTGCTTCGGGGTGGGTGACCATGTGGACATCGATGGGGCCTGACTGCTGCACCACGCTCGCGCCGATACCCTCGTCGAACATCCGGGCCCAGCGCGACCGCCTCGACGTGCCGAGGACCAGCTGTGTCGCGTTCTCGTCACGGGCGAAATCCAGTAGCGCACTCGGCACGTCGTCGCCGACGACGGTGTGCAGGGTCGCACCGAGGCTGGCCGCCAGTTCCCGCACGGTGCCCATCTGGGGTGCCGACACACCGGACAGTCCATCACCGCGGGCCACGTGCACGATCATCAGCTCGGCGCTGGACTTCGAGGCGATGCGAGATGCCCTGCGCACCAGCGTTTCCGACTCCGCACCTCCGGTGACTGCGACGACGACGCGTTCGCGGGCCTCCCAGGTCGCGGTGATCTGGTTCTCTTCGCGGTACTTCTCCAGCGCGGCGTCGACCTGGTCGGCCAGCCAGAGCAGGGCGAGTTCGCGCAACGCTGTCAGGTTGCCTCTGCGGAAGTAATTGGACAGCGCCGCGTCCACCCGTTCGGGGGCATACACGTTGCCGTGAGCGAGCCTGCGCCGCAGGGCTTCCGGTGTGATGTCGACGAGCTCGATCTGGTCTGCGGCGCGCACGATCTCGTCGGGCACCTTCTCCTGTTGCTCGATGCCGGTGATCTGGGTGACGACGTCGTTGAGGCTCTCGAGGTGCTGAACGTTGACCGTGGAGATGACGGTGATGCCGGCCTCGAGCAGCTCCTCCACGTCCTGCCACCGCTTGGCATTCTTACTGCCCGGGGTGTTGGTGTGCGCCAGCTCGTCGACGAGGACGACCTGCGGCGCGCGCCGCAGCACCGCCTCGACGTCGAGTTCGGCGAACTGCTTGCCGCGGTAGTCGATGAGCTTCGGCGCGACGGTCTCGATGCCCTCGATCAGGTCGGCGGTCTTCTTGCGGCCGTGCGTCTCCACCACCGCGGCGACCACATCGGTGCCGCGCTCCAGCCGTCGATGCGCCTCGCCGAGCATCGCGAAGGTCTTCCCGACACCGGGCGCGGCACCCAGATAAATGCGCAGCTCACCACGCTTTTTCTGGGAGCCCGGCCGGTCGGTCACCACCCCATCATCCACCGGTCACGTCAGCTTTTTGCCGGATACTTCTGGTCAAGGGCCAGGTTGAGCTGCAGCACGTTGACCGTCGGCTCGCCGAAGAACCCGAGGAACCTGCCGTCGGTGTGGGCGGCCACGAGATCGCGGACTTGTTCGGCGCTGACGTCACGTGCGGCCGCCACTCGCTTTACCTGAAGGTCGGCGTACGGGATCGAGATGTGTGGGTCCAGGCCGCTTCCGCTTGCGGTCACCGCGTCGGCGGGCACGACGAAATCGGCCGGCGCGCTGCCGCGGATCGGCACGAGCTGGCCGATGCTGTAGGCATCTCCTTCCGGGCCGGGCTGCCTACATTCGACGCGCACACCTTCGTACGTGTCGAGGAACGGCTTCTGCGTAGTGGCGCACGGCTCGTTGACGCTGATTACCCGGGTCGGCTTCACGACCTTGCCCCGCGCATCGCGCGGGCCGACCACCGACAGCACGGCCCCGACACCGTCACCGGTGCAGAACGGCCGCGCGCCGTCGACACCTTCGGTCTCACCGACGGTGGCGCTGCGCTCGCAGACCTGCGTGAGCAGGCTCGGCTTGTCGGGTGCATCCACGATGCTCTCGGGGCCGAGGTTGCTTGCGCTGGTGGCCAGCGGGTCATACCCGTCGCCGGCCGCCGACGGTCGGCCCTGGAAGTACTGCACCAGCACGTTGCCGTCGGCGTCGGTGAAGGACTGTCCGATCAGGCTGCTGCCCAACAGTTTTCCGTCGATCTCGATCAGCGATCCGTTGGCCTTGTCGTTCAGGCCGGGCAGCTGCGCCACCAGCCAGATGAACACCGGGTAGGCGATGCCGAGGATGACGGTGAGCACCAGCAGCGCACGCAACGCCGCCCAGTGTTGACGAACGAGATTGGAAAAATTCATGTCACATCCCGGGGAAGAGTTGTACGACGAGGTCGATCAGTTTGATGCCGATGAACGGGGCGATGATGCCGCCGAGCCCGTAGATGTAGAGGTTGCGGCTCAACAGTTTTGACGCGCTGGCCGGTGTGTACCGCACGCCGCGCAGTGACAACGGGATCAGCGCGATGATGACCAAGGCGTTGAAGATCACCGCCGACAGGATCGCCGACTGCGGGCTGTGCAGCCGCATGATGTTCAGCAGGTCCAGGCCTGGGAACAGCGCCACGAAGAGCGCGGGGATGATCGCGAAGTACTTGGCGATGTCGTTGGAGATCGAGAACGTCGTCAGTGCACCGCGCGTGATGAGCAACTGCTTGCCGATCTCGACGATCTCGATGAGCTTGGTCGGATCGGAATCCAGGTCGACCATGTTGCCGGCCTCCTTGGCCGCCGACGTGCCGGTGTTCATCGCGACGCCGACGTCGGCCTGTGCAAGCGCGGGTGCGTCGTTGGTGCCGTCACCGGTCATCGCGACGAGCTTGCCGCCGGCCTGCTCCTTCTTGATCAGCGCCATCTTGTCTTCCGGCGTGGCCTCGGCGAGGAAGTCGTCGACACCGGCCTCGTCGGCAATAGCCTTGGCGGTCAACGGGTTGTCGCCGGTGATCATCACGGTGCGGATGCCCATGCGGCGCATCTCGTCGAAGCGTTCCCGCATGCCGTGCTTGACGACGTCCTTGAGGTGGATGACCCCGAGTACCTCGGCTCGGCCACCCTGCACTTGTCCGACGACCAGAGGAGTGCCGCCGTCGGCGGAGATGCCGTCGACGATGTCGCCGAGCTGGTTCGGCACCGCGCCCCCTTCGGAGCGCACCCATTCAGCGACCGTGCTCGCCGCGCCCTTGCGCAACTTGTGGCCGTCCAGGTCGACACCCGACATCCGTGTCGTCGCGCTGAACTCGATCCAGGTCGCGTGCGCCAATTCGCCATGTGTGCGGGCCCGCAGACCGTACTCCCGCTTCGCGAACACGACGATCGACCGTCCTTCCGGCGTTTCGTCGGCGAGGCTGGACAACTGCGCGGCGTCGGCAAGTGCTTCGGCTGTCACCCCGTCGAGAGGGACGAAGGCCGCGGCCTGCCGGTTGCCGAGCGTGATGGTTCCGGTCTTGTCGAGCAGCAGGGTGTTCACGTCACCGGCCGCCTCCACGGCGCGTCCGGACATGGCGAGCACATTTCGCTGCACCAGGCGGTCCATTCCGGCGATGCCGATCGCCGACAGCAAGGCGCCGATCGTGGTCGGGATGAGACACACCAGCAGCGCCACCATCACGATGCCGCTGACGCCGTTACCGTTGAGTGCCAACGAGTCCGCGACACCCGGATTGTTGGCCTTGGAGTAGATCGCCAGCGGTTGCAGCGTCGCGACGGCGAATACGAAGATCATCGTCAGCGAGGCCAGCAGGATGTTCAGCGCGATCTCGTTGGGCGTCTTCTGCCGGTTGGCGCCTTCGACGAGCGCGATCATGCGGTCGATGAAGCTCTCACCCTGCTTCTGCGTGATCTTCACGACGATGCGGTCCGACAGCACGGTGGTGCCGCCGGTTACCGCCGAGCGGTCGCCGCCCGACTCGCGGATGACGGGTGCGGATTCACCGGTGATCGCCGATTCGTCCACCGAGGCAATGCCTTCGACGACGTCGCCGTCGCCCGGGATGGGCTGGCCCGCCTCGACCACCACGATGTCGCCCTGCTGCAACAGCGGTGCGGCGACCTCTTCTTCACGGCCCGGTGTACCCGGCGCCCAGCCGACGAGGCGACGCGCCATCGTGGCCGTCTTGGTCTTACGCAGTGACTCGGCCTGCGCCTTGCCGCGTCCTTCGGCGACGGCCTCGGCGAGGTTGGCGAAAAGCACCGTGAGCCAGAGCCACACCACGATCAGCCACGCGAACCAGGACGGCTCCATCACGGCGAGCACCGTGCTCCAGACGGCACCGATCTCGACGATGAACATGACGGGATTGCGCCACAGGGTGCGCGGGTCGAGCTTGCGCAGCGCGTCGGGCATCGACTTCCACAGCATCCTCGGGTCGAGCAACCCGCCCTGAACCCGGTTGGGCGCGTGCTGTTTCGACGGTGCGGGCACAGCGGAATCGATGGTGGGCACGGACATCAGTGGATTCCTTCAGCAAGGGGTCCCAGCGCGAGCATGGGAAGGAAGGTCAAGGCGACCAGGATCAACGTCACGCCGGCGACCATGCCGACGAACTGCGGACGATGGGTGGGCAGCGTGCCGACGGAGTCTGGCGTCTTGCCCTGCCTGGCCAGCGATCCGGCCAGCGCCAGCACGAAGATGATCGGCAGGAACCGGCCGAACAGCATGGCCAGTCCGAGTGCGGTGTTGTACCACTCGGTGTTGACCGAGATGCCGGCGAACGCCGATCCGTTGTTGTTGCCCGCCGAGGTGAAGGCGTACAGCACTTCCGAGAGGCCATGCGGGCCGGTATTGAGCATGCCCGCGCGTTGACCGGGCATCGCCATCGCCACCGCCGTGCCGGTCAGCACGATCAGCGGGGTGATGAGGAAATACGTTGCCGCGAGCTTGATCTCCCGCGGTGTGATCTTTTTGCCCAGATACTCCGGCGTGCGGCCGACCATGAGGCCCGCGACGAACACCGTGATGATCGCCAATACGAGCATGCCGTACAGACCCGAGCCCACGCCGCCGGGTGCGACTTCGCCGAGCTGCATGTTGAACAACAACATCATGCCGCCGAGGCTGGTGTAGGAGTCGTGGAACGAGTCGACGGCACCGGTGGACGTCAACGTGGTCGAAGCCGCAAATATGGCCGAATTCGCAACGCCGAAGCGCTGTTCCACGCCTTCCATCGCGGCGCCGACCGCGGTGGGAACCGTGCCGTGGGCCTGCAGCTGGAACAGCAACGTCGAGGTCCAGCTGATGGTCGCGATGATGCCCATCACGGCGACGATGGCATAGCCCTGCTTCTTGCTGTCGACCATCCTGCCGAATGTTCTGGGCAACGAGAATGGGATGATCAGCAACAAGAATATTTCGAACCAGTTCGTCCACGTGGTGGGGTTTTTGAACGGATGCGCGGAGTTGACGTTGAAGAACCCGCCCCCGTTGGTGCCGAGCTCCTTGATGACCTCCTGGCTGGCGACCGGGCCACCGGGAATGGTCTGCTGACCGCCGGCGAGCGTCGAGGCGATCTGGGTGTGCAGGTCGAAGTTCTGCACCACACCGCCGACGATGAGGATGATCGCGCCGATGATGGAGAGCGGCAACAGGATCCGAATGACTCCGCGGATGAGGTCGACCCAGAAGTTGCCCAGCTCGGTGGTGTCGCGACGGGCCAGTGCGCGCACGAACGCCATCGCCACGGCCACACCGACCGCTGCGGAGACGAAGTTCTGCACGGCGAGACCGGCCATCTGAACCAGGTGGCCCTGGGTCGACTCTCCCGAATAGGCCTGCCAATTGGTGTTGGTGACGAAGCTGACCGCGGTGTTCCACGCCAGCGCCGGGGTCATCTCGGTGCCCGGGTCGTTGAGATGCAAGGGCAGCTTGCCCTGCACCAACTGGAGAATGAACAGGAACAGCACGCTGATCGCCGAGAACGCGAGCACGCTGCGGGCATAGGAACCCCAGGTCTGTTCGGCCTTGGGGTCGGCGCCGATCAATCGGTAGACGACGCGCTCGCCGCGCAGGTGGCGTTCCGAGGAGTAGACCCGGTACATGTAGTCGCCCAGCGGCACGTGGACGACCGCGAGGCCGATGATGAGCGAGACGAGGAAGAGTATCCCCGCGGTGGTGGTGCTCACTTAGAACCGCTCGGGGAAGAGCAGGGCGGCGAAGAGGAACACCGCGATGAGAACCGCCAGCACGAGTCCGATGACGTTTTCGATCACAGTCCCTCGGCCCACTTCTGAATCAGGCCGAAGACGGCGAAAACCGCCACCGTCAACGCGATGTACACCAGGACGGACATGACACTCTCCGACGTTTACAGGCCGCCGGATTTCGGCGACCCATAGAAGGATCGCGCCAGGTCAGGAGGTCAATACCGGCCTTAACGGTTTCTTGACGGGCCCGTCGCGGTCCTTAACGGTTTCCCTCGCCGAACGTGGGTTACCCGCACGCTTCGATGGCCTCGGGCGTGCATCAACCCCACACTCGGCGAGCGCGCGACGTCTAGCGGGCGCGTCCGAAGCGCCGCTTCGACTTCTTCGGCGACTGGTAGGAATCCTGAACCCAGGCGTCCCAGTTCGCTCCGGAGTCCCCTTGGACGGGGCTGTTGCTGACATGCCAGCCGAGGGTCTCGACTTCCATTGTCGACCAACGTATTAGCGTGCCGTCGCCGCCGATTTCTTGCGCCAGGAGAACCCGCTGGTCGCTTTCCAACCCGTCGCTGAATGCTTGCATCGCATTCTTCAGGCGGAAGTAGGGGACGGCGTCGTCGAACTCCCGGCAGAGTTTCGTGAGTTCTCGTCGCGCGTGGTCCAGGAGGGTCGTCGGCTCCGTCTCCTCCGGTTCGGCGGTCGTGGCGTCACTTTCCACCGCCTCGCCGTACTTCGCGCGCAGTGCCTCGACCTCGGCCGTGGCCGCCAGCGCCGTCTCCCGCCACCATGCGAGGTGGTACTGGATCAGCTTTTGTTCGCATTCCGGACAGACCGTGTCGGGGTCGGTCAGCGTGGTCACATCGTCGATCGCCGCTCCGCAGAGCGCGTGGGTGTCGCGCCGGTCGAGGTAGTCCGCGTGGTGTGCCACCGAAGCGGATGCCTCCCGTATGTAGGTGTGGGGTGGCTCCACATAGCGAACATAGTTGACAACGCGATGAGATGGTCCCGATCCGGCGTCCTTCGAGGTGGACCGTCAGGATCGACCGCCGGAGCGCCCGCTGCCGGGGGACAGCGGGCGCAGCCTGGTCGCGGTGGTCAGTCGAAGACCTCGAACCGGCGCTCGACGCGATCGCCGAAGTTCTCGAAGTTGCGTTCCGCGTTTTCGAACGGCTGCTCGATGACGTCGTCGAAGTCGACGAAGGGGAAGACCGCGGGCGCAGGCGCGGCGTGGACCTGGGGCGCGTCGGCGAGTGCGGTGCCGGCACCGGCGACGGCCATCGCGCCGAAGGCGGCGCTGATGAGCGTGAGCTTGAAGATGTTGGGACGGTTCATGGTTGTACTCCCTATCGGTGGTGGTGTTGATAGGGAGACTGGGCGGGGGGACTTGGAGAGTTCTTAACGAGGACGCCCGCTGCCGGGAGACAGCGGGCGTCCGTCGATGGGACGTCGTGATGCCCGGCCGTAAACTCAGGCGCGGCCTGTGACGGGCCGGGCCCCCATAGCCCAATTGGCAGAGGCAGCGGACTTAAAATCCGCACAGTGTCGGTTCGAGTCCGACTGGGGGCACAAGAGCATCGGCGACATATGTGCTGGTAGAAGTAATTTCGATGCCGAATGTTCGTGTGATTAGGCGTACTGGCCGCTCCGAAGCCAGGGCTACAGGCTCGATCGAAGCTCCTGACGCGGGTGTGCGCCGACCCATGGGAAATCGTCGCCAGCGTTGTACGTAGTTCGGTGGCCTTCAGGCAATAGTGCGGATAGAGCCGTGAAGGCCCGGCAGCATTGCGAACTGCAAGGTGCACGTTCGCCCGGGCATGCCAGAGGCGCCAGGTTCTGACAGAAACTTGATACGTCTCTGAGCCCTGCCGGTCTGATACAGAGCTTTGGCTTGGGGTTCAACTCCGCTAGCCAGGTGTGCAGAATGAGATCGCCTTCCTGCTGCAAGCAGAGTCGCTGTGTCGACGTCGTCCCGATCGCCGCGTCCAGCACGGGCCAAGCGCTGTAAAAGGGCAGCAGTTCACCGACCGGTCCTTCGCACCTCCGGCGGGTTTCTCGATCACCTGACCGAGTATCCGCGTCGGCATCGGAGCTATTCCGCTGGCTCCAAGCCTCTTCGAGGATGGTGTCGTAACCGACGCCGGTCAAGTCATCGAGCAACTTGATCAATTTTGTTGCGATGGTCAGCATTCCGGACAGCAGCACTGATCTGCGCCACCGCTATTCCGGGCAGGCACACACCATAATGCCTTTCCCTCACCCGCAGCTCGCGACATCGGGGCGGCCACCGCATTCGGATTCGCAGGGGTCTTGCGCGACGACAAGTCGATGCTCCGCAGAATCGTTAAACTGCGTTTTATGCGGACCCGGGCCGGGGACGACGAATGGGCGATGCTGACAGCCTCTCAGCGGTCGTCTATCAAGAGGGGCATTCGAGACGCCAGCGAACGCTCGGACGGCGCACTTCGCGAGGCTTGCAAGAACTACCAAGAGATGTACGGCATACGTCAGGAGACGCTTCAGCCCCTGGTAGACGAGTGCCGCAATAAGGCTCGAACTCCAGGCCAGCGAGGGACCGAAGAACCAGCGCCTAGTCCCCCCACGTCTCCGCGCACTAGCACCACACACCAGGGCTCCACGGCGCTATCCGGAGAGCAGATCGCCGCCTTCTCTGCGGAGTATCGGAATGCGTACATCGCACCAGGCGACGCGCTGACTGACCTCTACAACAAGTACGAAGAGGCCTACGGTGTCTCTCGCGATGTACTGAGGGCGGCCATCCAGGAGGACCGACGCAATCATCCGGTGGTCTACAAGACGATGAAAGAAGCCCGCCGCCGCATGCAAAAGGATCGAACGCGCAAGCGCCGCAAGGACGCTGCGGTCGAATATGGGCGAGTACCGCCGCCACCCCCTAGCGACCGCGCACCACCGGCCGTCAAGAAGTCGATGCTGACCGAGATAGCCGAGAGATGCGCGCCCCGGAATGCGACCGATGCAGAGATAGACAGGATCCGAGAACGATTAAGGACATTCACCGAATCCCCGGATGACCACTACGGCTATCTTGCGTGGCGGTTTCGTGAGATATCCACGCGCCCAGGTTCTAGTGAACACTCAGCAGACGACCTTCGCGCAAGGATGTCGCTGATCGTAAGCGAAGACAAGGCACTCATCGCGCGCTTGCGGCAGGATCATGGGAACGTTCTTGGAGACCGCCCAGAGCGTCCGAGGCGGGCCTTGGATGCAGAGTTTCGAAAGACCCAGCTCGGCTTAACTTGGAGTTCCGGACCAAGTGCGCTGCGCCGCGCCCGCGGCACCCTAGCATTCCTGCGACGGGCCGTCCCGCTCACCTTCGCCAGCCAGGATTACAGCAGCCACTTATCTCCCATGCTGGCGCGTCTGCTTCCGCCGCCAGTTACTGAGTACAGCAATCTGCGTCTGCCGACACACGTCTATGCCTCAATCAACAACCTGAGGCGGATGGTGACCCACGTGGATCAGTTCTTGTCCACTATCGATGCTCAAGGGGGCAATTCCTATGAGAATGGGCTTGATCAACTGCGTGACTTAAGCAGTGGTGCATTCGACTTCGTCCTCAAGCCCGAGCCTGAGAAAGCCGCAGTGCCACCGGCCAGTCGCCTGCCCTTGGTCATCCTCCCGCCTGGCGAGCGAATTCACCCCTTCGTCGCGGGCATTAGGCGATCTGGGCGATTTCGCGGTGGGGAGATCGATGAGGGGCGACTAGGAGTGCTCATGCAGCTTTGGACCCACCTGAGTGAATCTGGAACCTGCACCCTGTATGAAGGCGCATTTCCCACTAGCGGCAAAGACAACGGGTACTTGATCCTCGTCATCTTTTACGAGGGGTACGGCGAGGATGCCGTGGCGATTAGTCCGTGGAAGGGCGAGCACGCGACATTTGTTGTCCGGGCCGACGCAGCGAAGACACGCACCTGGAAGACGGTGCTGACCAGAACTAAAGAAGAGGCAAAAGAACTAGGTGCTCGCCGACTAGTGTTCAAAGCCAATCCAGACCACGGGATTGATGAATACGAAGCTATGTTCCAGAAAGTCGTAGCGTTCTTCGTCTGCGAACCGGACGATTTCGAGGACGGTGCCCTGTATTTCGATGAACATGAGGGCCGTTACGAAGTGCGCCCGGCTTAGTCCTCGTAGCGCCTCGAGCCGCGACCTTAACCCAGTAGAGCCTCAGCTTCGAGGCCAGTGGGATAACCATTAGGGTTACGCCGATCTTGCGGGAAAGTGTTACCAGGCTGAGCTGGGCGAGGCTTCCGCGGGAGTGGCTAGGGGCGACGAGTGCACCGCGCCGACTGCACCTTGACGCGGAAGGTGACGCGATGAACGATCCGCTTATCCCGAGATCATCAGCCGCTGGGGGTTTACGCGCCGTCTACGCCACCCACGAACTGCTTGCCACGGCAGAGTTTATGCTTACGAACTCGCGCCGAAAGTCATCGGCCGCGAGATGTAATAATGCGCAACGGTTTTGAAGCGATTCGCCGCCTTCACGAACCCTTCGGGCGTCCGTACTCGATACCAAGATGCACAACCTCCACAAAGAATCCTTGGTCCCGCAGCCGTTGGGCTTGGGCGGCCAAGGTTTCGATCACCTCATCACGGTCGAGCGATGCGACAACACGACGCCTCGAGTCACTGCCGTCCCAGGATTCTACGTCGGGCCACAACACGACGTAACAGCCGTGCGCTACGTGCAGATCCTCCATGTACATTGCCACAAGCTGTGATTCCATCGCGGTTAAAAGGTCACGGTGCCAGGCGCCCTTGACCTCGATCGGCAACGATATGGTGGCGAATGGTCCGGGTTTGTCGGTCGCGGCGTCGACCTGCACGTCGGCTCGCTCAGCGGCGCCGCTTGGCCGGTTACGGCGCACCTGAACCTCGCGATTAACCACAAGTCTGTTGCCCCCTGTTAACTCCACAAGCCGGTTGCGGATGTGATCGGAGATTTCATCCTCGGACTTGGGCCGACGTGAGTGGGTGTCCCAAAGCAAATGCGATTGTGGATTCGCCCCTGTCAGCTCCCTTTGGACCTCCGCGAACGCGTCAACGACCACTGTCTGCAGATCGGCCTCGGTGTTGACCAGGGCGGACCATCCCTGTTGAGCAAGCAGCACGAGATCACGAATGCTGTAGCTTTCCCAAGCTTTTTGAGAGAAGACCGTCATTGCCGTCGCTTGAATCTGCAGTAGCGACGCGTCCGTTGGCAGAGCGTTGGCGACGCTAGCAAGTGCATCTATCGCAGCGGCCGTTCCCCTGTCGCGCAACGTTGCGAGCAAGTGATCGCGCCAAAGCCCAATCTCTTCACGCGGCGAAACAACGTGGACACCTGCGGGCTGCGGCGGGTCGTCGTCTGGATCAAATGCCTGCCGCATCCATAGATAGATGTCAGCTATCACGTTCTCTGGCAACAAGTTATCGGATTGCCGGTATCGCACGGTCGTCGCATTGCCGAGCACTTCGAGAGCCAAAGGGTGATCTTGATCAAACTCGGACTGTAGCAAGTCCCATGAGCCCACTAGATCGTGATCAACCAGCAAGGTTCCGGCTGCGATCCGGTCAGCTCGACGGCTCGGATCTCGTGCGGCGAACTGTGATCGGAGTAATGGAAATGCTGCCTCGGGACGTTTGCGGGTCAAGACTGCCAGCAGCCCGCTAGCGAGTGGGCCCGGAGTGCTATTGATGACGTCGAGCGCCAGGTCCAGAAGATCGTCATCAAACAAGAAGTCGACCTCATCCATCCAAAACAAATGAAGGCCGGCAGCCGCGGCTGCGCGAATACTACGCGTTAACGCCTCCACAAGCACTGGGTGTGCATGCGCATCAGCACGCTTGAGCAGCTCAGCCTTGTCCTCCCACAGCGGCCCGTCGATTGTGCGTTTTATGGCTGCAATGATAGGCGCCCATTCTGTCCAGTTCTCGGGCGATAACTCGTCCAAAGCCGTTGGCCTGGTGCGAAGTAGCAGCGTGAGCGCTCTGTATCCAGCGTAAGCTGCGAAGTGCAAGATCGAAGTATCATCCAACCAGGCGTCGGGCTCACAAAGTCTGGTGCTCAAGTAAGTTTGAGCTGCAGAAGTGACGCGCTCTCTGTCGGCCGGATCCAGCACGAGCCATCCAGGCATTGTGGTGAGGTCGACCTTCGGCTCCTGCGTCGGTTCCCGCATCGCGAGAGTTCGACCCAACTCGATGAATGCCTGATGATCGCCGTTCTCAATCCTCTCAAGAAGTTCGGCAACGCTTTCATCGTCGTCTTCAGGCTGAGGCGCGTGTTGTCGCCGGTGCGCATTAATGAGCTCGTGCATGCGCCTCATCTGTGCGGCTGTGTCGGATTCAAGTTCGACCTGCACCCAATCTTGACGGGATAGGCGGATCGGGTGCTCGTCGTCGAGGTCCAGAAACAGATCCACGTGATCGCGGCGGTCTGCAGCAAAGGTCAGGTCGAATACTCGGTTAAGTGCATCCAGTCGGCGCCCGGACGCGGTGGCTGCTTCCGCAATGATCCAATTCAAGTCATCCGCTGTCAGCAACCCAGACCCACTAGCAGGTCTATCCGAGAGATAAAGCACGACAGTGTCATCGGTGGTGCGATCGATGATGGCGTTCACAAGTTTATGGCGTGACTCCGGCATCAAGAGCTCGCTGGCACGCTGCCTGGAACGGCGATGGAACATGAGTCCCTCGTAATTCTCGGCCCGCGCGGTGGCTATACGGACCAGCACCGCGCCTATGTCGTCATCAATGTCCGCGGCGGCTACGAGCCCGATTATGGCGTTAGCCAACTCCTCGAAATCACCCGAATCGATCTCCTCAAGATGCGCTTCCAACCAGTAGATCGCCACTGGAAGATCTTGGTGCTGTAGTCCTTTGGCAAATTCTCCTACAAATCGGAGATACCCGCCATAGAAGTTTCTCTGCTTCGGCGTCCCGAGCATTGAGAAGACCTCAGCAGTCTCAATCGCGTGCGGCCAGGAGGCTGCAAGGCCCACCGCGAGGAGCTCATCCGTTACATCTGCACCGCGCACAGAGTCGTCCCGCACCAACGGTACAAGGTCGGTGAACGGCGCGCCGGAACCGATTGAGATCGCAGCGTAACCGGCTCTCGTTCGCAGTCCATCGTCTTGTGCTGGATCTAGAGCGAGACCGGTAAGTTCCGGAAGAAGTTCGACGATCTTGCAATCGCGTGCGAGTTTCACGGCGAGACGTCGCTGATCGGGAGAACCGCCGGCGAGTTTCGGCCTGATCTGATCAGCGATTGCTGAATGGTTTAGTCCGTCCAATCGCTCGCTAAAGCCCCACTGTCTGCGGTCTGCGTCCATGAACAGGCCGTCGATCACCGCAGCACGAAGCTCATCCGTTGGCAGATCCACTTGGCCTAAGAAGCATTCAGGATCTACGGCGGTGAGCCAGCCGAATCGGCCGGGGGCGATTGCGACAAGCCATGCTGCGGTTACGCGTAGCTGCGGCCGCGCTCGGCCATCCGGGCCGACTAGCAGGGCCCGAACTTTATTGTCGCTCAAGCCGTTGGCGACAATCCATGCGGCGGTTAGATATTCGGCGAAGGATGCATGGGCGAAGCCGAGCCGACGGGGTCCCATCGAGGCAAATAGCCCAGTCGAGAGAATATCTCTAACGGCATCTTCGGTAACAGCGACGGAACCGCTAAGCGTCGGCTCTGTTCCTTCGGCGATTTCGGTAATCAGCAAATCACCTGACCCAACCTGGTCTTGTCGGCCAGTCCAAACAGCAGCCGACCGGCCGAATGTGAGCCCTGCGGCAATTCTGCGCGCTACAGCAATCCGCTCGTCGATGGTGAGCGAACCAGCAAGTCCAGACTCGAGGCGGCCTTCGTTGGTCTCTTCCGCAAGCGACCGCATACCTCGGTCATATAACTCCGCCGCACGTTCCGGCAACGTACCGTCTCTCTGGAATGACCTTGCCAGCATGCGAAGCGTTTGTGGACGCGATGCGAAGGCGGAGGCCCTTGCGCCGTCCACCTCCTGCAAGAAGGAGTCGGGATCATCGCACAGCTCCGCCGCAATCGCACGCGCATCCTCGCGCCGAAGGGGCAGCAACCCCACCACTCTCAAATCGTCAAAAGAAGCTTCGAGCATGCCTTCGAGTACATGCGACCAGACCAAACTCCGGCAGGCGATCCGTATGATCATGCGGTTGGTTGGCCAACTGCGGATTGCATTAGCGACAATTTGACCTAACTGCGGGATCCGTTCTTGAGCCTCATCGAAGCCGTCTAGCACGAGCGCCAGCTCAGTGGAGTTTGCTTTCCACCTCTCGATGGACGGATGCCGTAGAACTTCGTTGACAAGACGATCTTCGGAGCCATACGGCGCTAGATCGATCGCGAGTACTTCGACACCGGGCGGGACCAGACGATCCGGCAATTCAAGGACTTTCGACTTGCCAGTACCCATCTCTCCGAGCATCACGAGAGCGCGTGAGTCCCGTAACTCTGACGTCGGGATAGCGTCGGGATTACCGCTGATCCGTCCTAGGATTAGGTCATCCGGATCTGCGAGGAAGCCGTCACTATCAAGGTAGAACTGGTTACCTCGCAAGTACCAGAACCGCTCAATGTCAGCCATATAGTGCAACACTCCATCTGAACGAGCCAGCCAGCTACCCAACCCACGCGACGAAGGTGAGCCGGGCTTTCGCGCGTCGAAATGCTCTCGACGAGTCCCGCGCTGTGAAGCGAACCGGCCCTGGCGCGAGGTCCCTCCGCGATCCTTTAGTATCCGCGGCAGTGGCATGTAATTTGTTGTTATGGGCGCGCTATCCCCTCGAGCCCCGCGGATCGGCCCTGCACAAGCGCCGCGAGAACGGTGTAAACGAAATTGGCGTTCCGAGCCTACGGAGAGCGCCGCGTTCATCCGCGCCAGCGCCGAAGACGCCATGGGGGCATCCCCCCAGGGGACTGGCGGATGTCACGTCGTGGGCTGATGTCCTGTTAGCGGGCCTAGGCGACGGAGAAGATAACGAGAAGCGCTAGTCGTGGCCCTGTCGTGGCCACAACTTGGCCACAGTTTCCGATATGTGCCGTGATGGCCCGTGTAGTCGTCGCGCAGGTCACGCTCGATTTCAACCTCCGACCAGGACTGGTGAGACGGTTCGAGTCCGACTGGGGGCACTGGATAAGCATCGTTAACGGGAAGTGTGCGCTAGCCTGCCGGTCCGAATGTTGCCCTTCGACGGTGGCCCGGCGTGTGGCGCGGACCCGCGCTCTCTGTTGCGCGCACATGCGTTCGCGTCCAACCGGTGCACGCCCTCCGCGCCTTGGCGGACGTAAGCATCGCCATCTGCCGCATTGCTTACCCGACGAATAGGAAAGCCTTCCTGTTCGGGAGCGGAACCTGGCCTTCCGGCGATTACGCGCGCGCTGCGTGATCAGAAGAATTCCTCTTGTGAAGCGGCACCTAGCCGCCAAAGGAAGCAAGAGGAGCAGAGAATGAAGAACGAGAATCGCACTGCAACCCAACGGCTCGGACGCACCGCCCGAGCCATCGCCGCCGCCGGCATCGGTCTCGGTATCGCGCTCGCGTCAGCCGGCATGGCCAGCGCCGAGCCGCAGACTGAGGCGGAAATCAAGGCAGGGTGCAAGGAAGCGGGTGGTAGGTACACAACTACTTCAAGTCCAAAGGGCCGAGTCTCGGAATGTGTAATTAAGTATTCCCACGGGACAGAAATCGACGTCTACGTCGACGGCGAGTGGATCAACACGCTCCACGAGTCCAAACCGGTGATACCGACGCCGCCGCAAGTGTCGAATCCGGACCTTGCGCCGTCGTCTGCTCCGCCACCGCCGCCGGTGCAGAATCCTGTCCTGGTGCCGAAGGTGTGAATTCGGCTTCGTCGCAGACGCTAGCGCACAAGGCGTATGACCAAAGCGACCGACGCGTCGCCTGAAATGGGAATATGTGTCGACGCGTTGACCAGCTTGGGGCTTTGGTCATACACTTTGGACATCAATGTCCATCGTCTGTCCAGCCACCAGCGGAAGTTGAAAATCGATGAACGCGCATAGCGCCACTCCCAACGTCTTTGAGGCTGGTCTCCCCACGTTCGAGTACGGCCTCAACGCCACTCCGCACGACATCCTCGACGATGTCCGAGTTGCGCAATCGCGGGCGCCTATCGCCATCGGCCCCCTCGGCCCGGAGATCCTTTCCTACGAACTTGCCCGCGAGATATTGCGCGACAACAGATTCCGCTTGCCGCCCGGCATCACCCTGGCGGCGCAGGGCATCACGTCCGGTCCGCTGTACGACAAGATGGCGACCAGTCTGCTGGGCCTCGACGGTGCGCCGCATGTGCGATTGCGCAAACTGGTTTCGAGGGCCTTCACGCCCCGCGCGACGTCGCGTCTCCAAGACACGATCCACGAGGTGGTCAACGGTCTGATCGACCAGGTAGCCGACGCCGGGCGGTGCGACGTCGTGACCGACATCGCGCGTCCTTACCCCACACCGATCATGTGTGCACTGCTCGGTGCGCCTCGCGAGGATTGGCAGTTGTTCGCGGACTGGACTGAGGAGGTCTTCAAAGCCCTCAACTTTCAGCCGGATGCCAACTTCGATGAGGCCGCGATCATGCGCGCATGGAGCGAGCTCGACGCCTATGTCGACGGCATGGTCGCAGACCGTCGAGACCACCTGACCGACGATCTGCTTTCGGAGCTCATTCGCGCCGAAAGCGACGGCGACCGACTGAATCTCGACGAACTCCGCATGCTGGTGGCCGGCTTCCTGATGGCGGGAACGGATACGACGCGAAACCAATTGGCGGCGTCGATCCAGGTGCTCTGCGAGCATCCGGACCAATGGGTGAAGCTGCGCGAACGCCCCGAACTTGCGATGCAGGCGGTCGAGGAGAGCATGCGCCACTCACCGGCCGCCTGCATCGTGCCGCGTGCCGCCGTCGATGATGTCGAGTTCGGTGGTTACCTGTTCCCGGCAGGAACCTTCGTCTTCGCGAACACCTTTGCAGCCAACCGAGATCCAGCGATCTACCACGATGCTGACCGCTTCGACATCGCACGCAAGGACGTTCCGCCGATTCTGACCTTCGGCGGTGGAGCGCACTACTGCCTGGGGGCGAACCTCGCACGCCGGGAACTGGCGGAAGCACTCGTAGTCCTCACCCGCCGCCTCCCTGCACCCCATCGCGCGGGCCCTGCCCCGTGGAAATCCCTTCTCGGCATGACCGGTCCGACAACTCTTCCGATCGAATTCGAGGCCGAAAGGCTGGTGACGACGGATGCGTAGTCGTGGCTGGGCGGGTTCGACGCCCTCCTCGGACGAGGAAGCGATTTCGCGCATTCTGAGTGCGGTAGACGAAGAGGTCGCCGAACACGGAGCGGCGATACGCCTTGCCGACGTCGCCCGGAGGCTGGGAGTCACTCGCCAGACGGTGTACCGCTATTTTCCCAACGCCGACGCACTTCTCATCGCTAGCGCGATGCGTGCCGTCAACGGATTCATCGACCAAGTCGCAGACCATGTCAGCGGCGTCAACGACCCGGTCACTGCAGTGGTCGAGGCCATTTCATTCGGAGTCGAGAACCTCTCCGGTGATCCGCAGCTGGAAAGGCTGCTGACCCGGCGAGATGAGGGTGAAGCCGTCACCTCGCTGACCTCCGACACCGCAATCGCGTTCTGCTTGTCCGTGTTTCAGCGCCTGGACGTTGACTGGACGCTGCACGGTTTCGACACCGCCGCGCTCCGTGATCTTGCCGAGATGACCTTGCGTACCGTGCAGTCCCTGTTGACCGATCCCGGGCAGCGGCAGCGCGACGGAGACGCACTACGCCGCTTTGTTGCACGGTGGCTCGGCCCAGCGATCCTCTATCCACGGATGACGTCGCTGGAAATCTCCGATAGCTCCCACGCACCCGTGGCCAACTAGGCAACCCGAGCAGTCACGGCGATGCCAAAGGCTCGTCCAATTGTGCGTGCGCGGCCAGAGTTGCCGTCCGCTCGGCTATCGGCGTGCGCTGCGCCGACAACATGCGTTGCAACGCGTCGGCCGTCACGGGCGGGCTGTAGTAGTAGCCCTGTGCGACCTCGCAGCCGTAGCTGATGAGCAGGTCCGCGGTTGCCGAGTTCTCGACGCCCTCGGCCACGCACACCATGCCCAGTTCCCTTGTCAACTCGATGACTTTGCGCACGATGATCGCCGCGGGCGGATCCTCCGCGATCGGTGCGACCAGGTTCTTGTCGAGTTTGAGCTCGTCGATGGGCAACTGGATCAGGTAGTTCAAAGCTGAATAGCCACTTCCGAAGTCATCGAGGGCGACTCGAATGCCGAATTCATGCAACCGGATCAGGACCTCACGCGCGCGCTCGGGATCGCTCAGCACAAGGTCCTCGGTGATCTCCACGATTACGTGATCGAAGGGAAGATGGTGGTCGACCATCACCCCAGCGACCGTCGACGCCAGGCTGAGGTCGTTCAGCGACGGCGGAAAAAGGTTGATGGCGAACGGAATTGGGAATCCCATGGCGTGCCATGCGACGGCGTCGTCGGCCGCTCGGTGCAGTACCAGCTCGGTCAGTGCTCCCATCAACCCGTTCTGTCGTGCGATAGGGAGGAACTGGTCCGGCAGCAGCGTGCCCAACCGTGGATGTGGCCAGCGCACCAAAGCCTCCACTCCGATGATCCGCCCGGTGGCCATGTGGTACTTCGGCTGGTACTCGGTGGACAGCGCACCCTCGCTTATGGCAGTGCGCAATTCGCTCAACAGCCGCATGCCGCCCACCCGTGCGTCGTGAGCGCCGGAGCTGCACAGCGGCTCAACCTCGTCGGTGTCGACCAGCTTCATGTCCTCGTTGAACGTCGCGATTCCACCGGTGCGGGTGCGCTTGGCCGAATACAGCGCCACGTTGGCCCGCTTGAGCAGCTCCTCTGACGTCAAGCCTGTCGTGACGGTCCGGTTCAGCTCCGCCAGTCCTGCGCTCGGCCGCACGTCGATCGACTGTTCTTCGACCGAGAATTCGGTGTCGAATGCCTCCAGGATGCGTTCGGCCGCAGTCACGGCCGGCTCGACGCCACCTTCGAGCAGTACCGCGAACTGGTCGCCGCCGAGTCGCGCCACCGTGTCGCCGGTACGCACGCTGCGCTGCAGACGCTCCGCGGCCTCGATCAACACTGCGTCGCCTACGGGATGACCCAGGCTGTCGTTGATGAGTTTGAAGTCGTCCAGATCCAGTGACAGCACGGCAACGTCGCGACCGTCGCGGGCGTGCATGGCCACCGCGTGCGCCAGTCGATCTCCGAACAGCACTCGGTTCGCCAACGACGTCAGTGGGTCGCGCAGTGCCTGATCGGTGACTGTGTCCAAGAGCCGCCGATTTTCGGCCACGAACAGCACCTGCCGCACCAAGACTGTCGCCGTCAACAGCAGCAGCGCGGCCAATACCGGGCCGGTGTCCTTGCCGCCGAACACGTACCACACGCTGGGGATGACCGCGACCAGCAGCGGCACGTACGGCACCCACACCGCCACCCGCGTTGTGTCGTGTGAATCCACGACATGCCACCGCGCCCGAGCCGCCACCAGCGCGGCCACGGCCATCAGCATCACCCCGGCCGTCCACAGGATGTCGATGTAGTTCCCGCTCAGGTACGTGCCGTCGATGCTGAGGTACACGTACACGCTGTCGGCGATGGCCACCACCGCGATGCCGGCAGCCAGCAGACTGATCGTGACCCGCTGGTCCGGCCCGGCCCGCGACACCATGAGCGCCGCCATCGTGAACAACGCGGCGTCAGCCAGCGGGTAGAACAGCGACAGCGCGAACGACAACGGATCGGTTCCGCCCGCCGCCACGACGTCGTCCAGACCCGACACCCACGCCAGCGCGAAGAACGACACCGCCAATAGGAGCCCGTCGAGGAACAAGCGGGCTACCGTGACGCCGGTGTTGCCGGTCGGCAACACCACCAGCACAAAGAGCGTGCAGACGTAAAACGACAGATAGCCCAGGTCAGCCAGCGACGGGAACGGCACCTCCGCGTCGAGGCCCAACTCATAGACCGTCCAGATCGCGTCACCGAAAAACCAGCTGGCCAACGCAGCTGCCAGCGCTATCCATGCGATGCGCTGCCGGCCCGAGGTGGACGCGATGGCCAGCATGACGCAGGCGACGGCCAGGGCCTCGGCCACCAGAGAGCCCACATCGCTGACAACGGTGACCACGCCTGGGCCACCCCACCCGAACATTAGCCACGACGCGTAACCGAGAAGGTAGATCGCGCCAATCCACGCGATCAGCCGAACTCTCGGTCGCTCCACGTGAACCCCCAGGTTGCGGGACTGGCCAACCATAGCAACGGCCAGCCAATCACACTGCTGAACCGTATTTGCCAGAATTGCGCTGATGGGTTGGTTTCGTGCGGCCGCAGTTAGCTCAATTCGCGCGGCGGTGTCGGTCGCGGTGTCGTCGGCGTCGAGGGCGGCACGGGCGGCCAACCTGGAAAGTTTCAGAGCATTTCCCTACAAAACGCTTCGGATTTACTCAGGTGGCGAACGCACAGTGGTCCTATGACCAACTCGATGGCAGTGCGGCGCACGGCACTCGCCGTAGCTTTCGGCGCCATATTGACCGGCGTCCTCCTCATCAGTAACGAGATGGTGCATTCGGTGGCTTCAATAGCCGCCGTCGCGACCGCGGTCGCTGTCATCGGCGCCGCCGTCATCGGTTGGGAGCGTGTCATCGCCAACGCGGAGTCGATGGGCCTGGTCGCCGGACGTGAGAGCGTGCCGCACCTCTGACTCGGCGCCGGCGGTTTGCGGTCCAGGTACAGATTCGACATTAACTTGTGACTGCTACTGTGCTCGCAAAACACGTGATGAGGAGGCCCGATGGCTGATGTGCTGACCGGCATTCGGCAGAAGTTGCAGCACGCGTCCGAAGCGGGAAGGGCGGCCAAACGGCTCATCGACACCGGAATCATCGACCTCAAGGACCTTCGTGGCGGCGCCACGACCGCCAAGCTCGCGCGCGTCTACGGCCCGCAGGCCACGATGGCGATCCAGGGTGGACGCAAGTACGCGGATCTGCCGGCGGTCGTCGACGAGCGCGGGACGCTGACCTATAAGCAGGTCGACGACCAGTCCTGGGCCCTGGCGCATGGCTTGCAGAAACTCGGCGTCTCCGCGGGCTCTGTCGTCGGCGTGCTGTGCCGCGACCACCGAGGACTCGTCATCACCATGGCCGCGTGCGGCAAGGTCGGCGCCCGGATGGTGTTGATGAACACCGGTTTCGCCAAGCCCCAATTCGCCGAGGTGTGCGAACGCGAACATGTGACGGTCGTGCTGCACGACAGTGAGTTCCTCGGTCTGCTCGACGCGCTTCCCCCCGATCTGCCGCGCGTGCTGACGTGGGTGGACGACGGTGCAGACGTGCCTGCCGGGGCGCAGATCCTCGACGACATCATCGCGACGAACTCCACGGCCCCGCTGCCCCCGCCGAGTAAGGCGGGCGGGTCGGTGATCCTCACCAGCGGGACGACCGGCCTTCCCAAGGGTGCGCCCCGAGAGGCGGTCTCCCCGCTCGCCACCGCGCAGATCGTCGACCGAATCCCGTTTCCGCGCAAGGGAACCATGGTCATCGTGTCGCCCATCTTCCACAGCACCGGGTGGGCCACCTACACCGTCGGCGCAGCCTTGGGCAACAAAGTCGTGACAGCCCGACGCTTCAAGGCGGAGCACACGTTGAAGCTCATCGCCGACCACCAGGCCGACATGCTCGTCGCGGTCCCGACGATGCTGCACCGGATGGTCGAGCTCCCACCCGACGTCATCGCCAAGTACGACACGTCGTCGTTGAAGGTGATCCTGATCGCCGGGTCGGCGTTGAGCCCCGACCTGTCCAACCGTGTCCAGGACACCTTCGGCGACGTGCTGTACAACATGTACGGCTCCACCGAATGTGCCATCGCCACCGTCGCGACCCCCGCCGAGCTGCGCGCGGCGCCCGGCACCGCGGGCCGCGCTCCGGTGACCTGCGAGGTGGTGCTGTACGACGAGCGCGACCAACGGGTCGAGGGTGCGAATCGCCGCGGCCGGATCTTCATCCGCAACGGTGCACCGTTCTCCGGATACACCGACGGTCGCAACAAGCAGATCCTCGACGGTTACATGTCGAGCGGCGACATGGGCCATTTCACCGAGAGCGGACTGCTGTTCGTCGACGGCCGCGACGACGACATGATCGTGTCCGGTGGTGAGAACGTCTTCCCGCAGGAAGTCGAGAATCTGCTGGAAGGGCGCGACGACATCGCTGAGGTGGCCGTGGTCGGGGTCGATGACGTCGAGTTCGGAAAGCGGTTGCGCGCCTTCGTTGTTTCCGAGCCCGGCGCCGAGCTGGACGGCACGGAGGTCAAGCAGTACGTGAAGGACAACCTCGCGCGGCACAAGGTTCCCCGCGATGTGGTCTTCATCGACGAGCTTCCCCGAAACGCCACCGGAAAGCTGCTGCGCAGGGTGTTGGTCGAGATGGATATCGAGGCCTGACCTCGCCCGTGCAGAAGGCCAGCTGCTGCCTTTCTGCGAATACTGCGCCACGGCGCCAAGATTGCGTCGTAGTGTGCGGGAATCGATTCATTACCGTGGGGGTAATCGATGACGACTGGCCGGTGGTATCAGCTCGGCGGTATCGCCGGCATCGGGTATGTCGTGGCCGCAGCTATCGCCATGGTTCTCACCGGATTCCACCCGCCGCCTGCAGCCAGTTCCGAGGAAGTTCGGGAGTTTTTCGTCGAGAAGCACGCCTCGCTGACAGCACAGGGGTGGTTGATTGCCCTTGGCGCTGCCCTCCTGCTGTGGTTCGCGGTCACGTTGCGCGGCGTTCTGCGCGCTGTGCCAGGCGGCAGGAAGCTCGGCGATGTGTTCTTCGTAGGTACCGCGGTGGCGGCGGGACTGTCACTGGTGGCGATGGCAATACAGATCGTCATGGCGAAGGCCGCATCGCGGTTGACACCCGAGGCGGTGCGCGTTGTCGGATTCGACTTCGTCCTCGCCCAATATTTGTTGTGCGGGTTCATCGTTGCGTCCGCGGCGTTGGCATACGGGCTTTGCGTGTTCCGCGGTGCCGGCCTCCCGCGGTGGACGGCCTGGCTGGCGATCGTGGCGGCGGTGATGAATTTCGCTGGGACACTTTGTGTCTTCGTGCCCTACGGTGCGCTCTCGGTCGTGGGCAACGTTGTCGTTTGGTTGCCCGGGTTCGCCACGACGGTGTGGTATTTCGGTGCCGCTGTCGCGTTGCTCGGGGTGGGCCGGATCCAACCCCCGACAAACGAGGACTGACCCCAGCTGTCGAAGCGACTGCGGTGGGTCACCTCTCGCCCCTACTGTTCGATCATGGTCAACACTGGACGGCGCGCGATCGTAGCGGGGGCGGCAATCGTGGCACTGGTTGGCGCCGGTGGCTGCGGACGCGGTCAAGGGGAAGTGGCGCCGGCGAGTAACGCGGCCGAGTACGCCCAAGATCTCCAGTCGAAGGTCACCCTGGATGCCACGATGGCGCATCTGCAAGAACTCCAGAGCATCGCCGATGCCAACGGCGGAACCCGCGTCGCCGGATCTCCCGGTTATGATGCCAGCGTCGAGTACGTGGCTAAGACGCTGCGCGACAAGGGGTTCGATGTCGAGACGCCCGAATTCACGATGGGACTCTTCTCCGTAGACGAGGAATCGTTGAGCGTCAACGGCAAACCTTTCGAGGCGCACGCCATCGAATACAGCGGCGCCAGTCCTGCAGGGGGCGCTACGGGACGATTTGTGGTGGTCTCTGGGGACGGACGCCTGGGATGTGAAGCCAGGGACTACAACGACCTGGACGTCACGGGTGCGGTCGTGATGGTGGACAGGGGCGACTGCGATCTGGTCGACAAGGTCGGCGTAGCGACCGAGCGTGGGGCCGTCGCACTCGTCGTCGCGAACGACGTCGAAGAGAAGGAGTTCAGCGGCGGCATGGACGAGAGCGACGAGATCATGATTCCGGTGCTGAGCGTGAACAAAGCCGACGGCGACATACTCCGATCCCAGACCGGCACGGCGACCGCCGTCGCCGACGCCAAAGTCGAGCAGATCAAGACACGCAACGTAATCGCCCAGACCAAGACCGGAGCCACGGACAACGTCGTCATGGTCGGCGCACACCTGGACAGCGTCAAAACGGGCCCGGGCATCAACGACAACGGAACAGGTGTGGCCACGGTGCTGGAGACGGCGCTGCAGATGGGCCCGTCGCCGGAAGTGGCGAACGGGGTGCGATTCGGGTTCTGGGGAGGCGAGGAACAAGGGCTGTTCGGGTCGTACGACTATGTCGGATCACTAGACGTTGAAGCGCTGAAAGACATTGCGCTGTACCTGAACTTCGACATGATGGCCTCACCCAACACGTGCTACTTCACCTCCGATGCCGACCAGTCCCTACCGCCGGACCTCGAGCTCGGCTACGACCAGCTGATCCCCGAAGGCTCAGCCGGGATAGAACGCACGCTGGACGACATCATCGAGCGCGCAGGTAAGACGCCGCAGGATCTGCCGTTCGACGGCCGCAGCGATTACGACGGCTTCACGCTGGCGGGGATTCCGGCGGGGAACTTCGACACCGGCTCCGACACGATCAAGACGCCGGAGCAGGTCGAACTGTGGGGCGGCACCGCCGATCAGCAGTGCGACCCGAATTATCACACCGCCGAGGACACGATCGAGAACATCGACCGTGACGTGCTGGCGCTCAGCGGCGGGGTGATCGCCCATGCCGTTGGTCTGTACGCCCAAGACGAAGGCGGGCGCAACGGAGTGCCGACGCGCGACGACCGCACCCGCCACCCCTTGCCCGAGGAGGAGTAGACCACCTCCGCGAGCACAGTCGCCGGAAACAGCTTGCGCGGAGAAAGGACTCGCGGCGGTCGTTTGTTAATTGCATATGCTGGTGGGTGTCGACCAAGTTGTTGCGGATCGCTGCCGTGCTCTTCGCGGCGATCGCCGTCATCGCAGGTGTACTTCAGTTGGTCGCGTTCGTCGTCTCTGACTACGGAGTGCGCCATCTGGTACTTGCGATCTTCGCGCTGTCTGTTGGAGTCAGTGTGTTGATCGCCGTGCTTCGCGCTGGTCAAGCCGGGCGATAGACCGCTCGACCGTGTGTGCGCTGGTACTCGCCCAGCGCCGCGACCATGTCTGCGCACCGGTTCGCAATCGCGAGGTGTGCCTCGGGATCGTCTGACTCCCAGCGTAGGTCGGCAGCATCCACGGGATCGCCGAACACGACATCGACGGGGTACTCGTCGCGGCGGAACCAATTCCGGTACGTCTCTCGCAGCAGATCGTTGTCGATGCCGAGGACGAAGATCGGCAACACCTTCACTCCCGGCCCCGCGCGTTGGATGACCTCGCCGACGCCGGGGCGCACGGGCAGGAACTGGTACGGATCGCCGCCACGTTGCCTCGTGCCCTCGGGATGAAAGCCGACCAGCCGGCCGGGCACCTGGAGTTCTGAGACGATGCGCGCGACGGCGTACTGGTTGAACGTGCGCTTCGCGGGATCGCGCAGGACAGGCGGAAACATCGCCATGCCACTCATCAGGAAGTTGACGGCGACGCCGGCGGGATTGTCGTAGAAGAACGCCGACCGGACCGGGAACAGGATGCGACTGGACAGCTGAGTCGACTGGAAGATGATGTGCATGACGGTGAAGTAGTCGAAGAAAGACCGGTGGTTCGCCACCATCACCAGTCGATCGGCACCATTGAGGCCCGCGATGCGCTCGAGGCCATACGCGCGGATACGACGCGCCGCCGTAATTTGCAGCACCACCACCATGAACGTTCGGTTCCAGAAACGCGCGAGCAGTGCGAATCGACGGTTGAAGATGTCCGCGAAGCGGAAGGCGAAGCGCTCCATGCGGGACAGCGGAGCCAGTTGCTCGGACGTGGCTTGGAGCACGGTTTCTCCACTGAGTTGAGGTGGCGTTGCCCGCCAGTCGTTAGCTATCCGGCGAGTATCGCACGCTTTGGATGGCGGTGCGCAACTTCGCGCGCTCCTCAGTGGGGCTCGTGCATCTACTCCGTGTCCCCAGTGTTGTCCGCGGCGCCGCCGGGCCTGCCGCCCGTCGCCACCTTGGCGATATCCCTCGTGACATCTCTGACGTCGCCGGCGAAGGACCGAACGGAGCTGCGGATCTGCTGCCGGGTGTCGCTGATCGCGTCTCGTATCGAGCTCGTGCGTGACGATCCGTCGCTTGTGGTGGATCCGCCACTGCCGGTCGACGGGTTCATGGTGCCCCGCCAGATGTTGAAGCGTGGGCGCTGCGTCCGCGGGATGTCCGCGGTCGCCGGTGGGGTGGCCGATGCATCATCCCCGGAGGTGACAGCCGGTGGGGGCGTGGTCGGCGCTGTCCCCTCGGCAGCGTCGACAGCCGACTTTTCCGCGTTCTGATCGGGCAGCGCGTTCGCGGCGAGCGGGGTAGCCAGATTGCGTAGGCCGACGCTCCCTCCGACCGCGTCGATCGCGACAAGCACATCGCCCGCGTCGTTCAACGAACTCACATCGGTGAGACTGCTCAGGCTGATCGGCCCTATGAGTTGTTCGAGGAGATCGACAAGCAGAGCCGCGGGATTTGCGCGCTGCGACGATGGCGGATTGTTGAGACCTGGGATCCCACCGTAGAAGAACGCGTCCTGGACTCCGCCGCCCAGGGCGCGTGCGACGTCCGCAGGCACTGATTCCCACCGGATGTTCTCCGGGAAGCTGAAGAACGGCATCGCTTCGCCGCCGTTGCCACCGAAGTTGTCACTGAAGTCGCGCTGGTAGTCGTCGCGGAAGTCGGTTGGATCGTCGCCGTACTGAACGACGTTGGTGTACCCCAGATTTCCCAGCATGGTGATCGCGGGCTCGACGGCGTCCGCGAACGGGTTGGTGATGGTCAGGCCGGTGAGGACGCTCAAAAGGTCAGTCGGGTAACGGAATGGCTCGAGCATGGGCTGCGCGCCGTTCTCGATTGTGTAGTACTGGTTGAGCGACTCGTACTGATCGCCGAGCTCGGGGCCGTTGGGGATTTCGATATCGATGCCCGGGAATGTGTCACCCAGCAAGCTGGTGAGAACGGGGTCGAGCGTGAGGATGGATTCCTCCCTCGACAGGTCGATGTTCGGCAGTGCGCCGGGAAGATCGACGGTCAGACCTTCGCCGATGATCGCGGACCCGAAGTTCCCGACCAGATTGGCTACCAACGGATTCAGAGTTTGCAGCCCGACGCCTTCGAGATCGGAGCCGCGCAGGATATAGGTCGGGAAGGCGAACGCCGCCGCGTTGTTGAGCAGGGTGACTGGATTCGGCCACGCCGCGAAGTCGGACAGCGGGTCGTTCTGCAAACCGACGTCGACCTTGACGGGCACCAACACTGCGTCACCGTCTGTTTGAACATCGAAATCGTTTGTTGCGGTGTCGATTCCGAACCTCTCGAATAGAAACGCGAACCGTGCGGCAACGCCACCATCGTTGCGACCCGGGTTCAGCACGAGCAGCATGGGCACGATCGTGACGCTCGATCCCGGCTCGGCGTTGGGGCCCGTCCCGCCCGGTTGATTCGGTAGGTCTGCCTCGACGTGCGGATAGGCCATTCCGGTGGCGAGCGCACCGAGGCCGAACGCGAGGACCACGGGAATGCGGAGGCTGACCAGATCGAGGTCAAGGCTGCCCGTGATCGTCTCCGGCGGACAGATTCTGGTGTCTGTGCATTTCGGGTCGTACGCGGGGTTGGGGACCGTGACGGGGATGTCCAAATCGCCACCAGCGAGATAGGACGTGCCGTTGATCGCGTCGGCGATTCGCGACGGCAGTGCCGGGACCCAGAACGGGTCGTCGCCGAAGATGCTCAACAGACCGAATGGCGATCCGGTCGTAATGACGTTGATCCCCGGGATCTCCGGGATCGAGTCAGTTGGCGAAGGCGTGTCGAGCAATGCTGCGGACGCTGGCGTCGCGACGCCCAGTGTCATCGCGGTCGCAGTAACGGCGGCGCCACCCACCATCGACGCTTTTTTGCCAAACGGATAGGCCCGCTTCGATCTGTGCTTAGCCATGGCCAGTGTTCCTCGCGTCAGATGCTTCGCTGCAAAGTGCTCGGAACGTAACAGCCAGAAGTGCTGTTGGCGAACTTTTGCGGCCTATCGTAAGACTCTGAACCCACGCGTCGATAAGACGGCTTACATAGATAGCTGTCATCTATAGGAGTAGTGTCCCATTTGCGGGACTAGCATGCTGTACTGCATCGACATGCGGATGACGCGTGGACGGCGCGTTCGGCGAAAATTGCTGTTCGTCTCCACAATGGGTCGACATAAAGCGGTGACGTAGACCGCAGAACATGGCTCCGCTAATTCCAGGTCAGCTCTGATCGGGTGCGTTCGCCGCGCTGGAGCTCTTCGCTGCCGAAGGCGGACTTGCTTGACGGTGACGCGCTCAGCGATGCTTTGTGCATTTCTTAGCAGCCCATTAAATATTGGCGATTATCTGTGTATTTGTTTGCTCGAGGTGTCAATTGCTTTGCCCCGTGTCAGCATTAGCCTATGGGGGCAGTTGAGACTGTTGGGGTAGTTGGTGCGGTGGCGGCTGCGGCAGCATTGCTGCACAGCGCTCCGATACCGTTCGCGCAGGCGGCGGCATGTCCCGACGCGAAGGTGATATTCGCCCGCGGCACCACGGAGCAGCCCGGCGTCGGCCCGACCGGGGATGCATTCGTCAACTCCTTGCAATCCCAAGTCGCGGGAAAGTCGGTCGAGGTGTATCCGGTGAATTACCCGGCCACGACTGACTTTCGAACTGCTATCGACGGTATCAGCGATGCCCGCGCAAACATCCTCGCCACGGCCGCGACGTGTCCGGACACCAAGATGGTGCTCGGCGGCTTTTCCCAAGGGGCGGCCGTGATGGGTTTTGTCACCGCGAACGTTGTGCCCGACGGGGTTTCGGCTGAGACGGTGCCTACGCCGATGCCGCTCGACGTAGCCGACCACGTCGCGGCGGTCGCGCTGTTCGGAAAGCCCTCGGCGCGCTTCATGCGGGCGATCAACGACCCGCAGATCGTCATCGGTCCCAACTACGTCGACAAGACCATCGACCTGTGCGTCGAGGACGACCTCGTGTGCGACCCCGACGGCAGGAGCTTTGGCATCCACAGCCGCTACGCCGACGTGGGTATGGCCACCGAGGGAGCGACATTGGTCGCCAACAAGCTCCAGGCGCATTGGGCGGCCGATGCCGCGACAGAAGCGGCGGCTACCGCTGATCCGGCTGAACCCGAATCGCCCGAGCAGTTGTCGGCGCCCATCGCAGATGAAATGCCGCCGGCTCATGCCGCAGTCTCGACGCCCGGGTCTATCGGACCGCTGCCCGGACCCGCTCCGGCGGTATCGGTATCACCGGACCAGTCCCATCTGGCGCCTTAGAAGTATCTCCACGCGGCGTTGAAACTCACTCCGCCGCAACAGTTGTAGTCCGACGACGTAGCGGGCGCTGTCCGGATCGGAAGGTCAGTAGCCAGGTGTGACCACGTCAGCGAGCTCCTGCTCAGGCTGTTGTGGCGGAGGGTTCGCGGGCATGTTGGGTCCTGAATTCGCCGGGGGCTGGATCGCGCACTCCGAGCCGCTCACTCCGGCCGGGCAGGCGCTCGAAGCTGCGTTGCCGGCAGGGGCGGCGGCGGGATTGCCGCCTGGGGAGTTGGGGACGAGATAAGGAACGCACTGCCCGGTGTAGGCGTCTCCCTCTTCGCCGCTCGAACATTGGCCGAGGTACGTGGATTGGCTGGCGGGTGCGACGAGGACCGCCGCGACCAGCGGTGCCGCCGCGACTGCCGCGAGGCCGCCTGAAATGGTCAGTCGTCGCGTGAATCGGTGGGTGGCGCCCATGGTTCTCCCCGCTTTCAGTGGTTATGTGAATTCATCCCTGATCACGACATTACCGCGCATCAACACGACAATTTCGATTACGGGGCAGGTCCGTTGCGTGTCGGGAGGGAATATCGAAGCCGCCATGACGTTGAACGCCTCGTGACCGAGGAAGCGAAGCTGAGCCCCACCGATTGGGTGCGCGAACAGACCGAACGCATTTTGGAGCAGGGCACCACCGATGGCGTCGAAATCCTCGACCGCCCGGTCGTTCTGTTCACCACGACTGGAGCGAAGACCGGCGCTAAGCGCTATGTGCCGCTGATGCGGGTCGAAGAGGGTGGCAAGTACGCCATGGTCGCGTCGAAGGGTGGCGATCCGAAACACCCGTTCTGGTACTTCAACGTCAAGGCGCACCCGGAGGTGACGGTCCAAGACGGCGACAAGGTTTCCACCATGACCGCCCGCGAGGTCGAGGGCACCGAACGCGAGCATTGGTGGAAGCTGGCGGTGGAGGCCTACCCGCCGTACGCCGAATACCAGACCAAGACGTCGCGGCAGATCCCGGTTTTCATCGTCGAGTGATCAGCTCGGCGTCAAAGCGGTGAGGTTCTGAGCTACCTCGCTTTGCCAAATTTCGTTGGCGTGCGTGGTGTCCACCTCGATCTCGAAGCGGTCGGTCATGTCGGGCGTCACATCGGCCGTGTCGACATAGAACTGCTCGTACCACCGCCGGTGCTGGTACACCGCGCCGTCCTCTTCGGTCAGCAGCGGGTTCTCGATGCGCGTCTTGTGCTTCCAGATTTCGACATCATCGAGAAACCCCTCACCGAACGAACGGCTCATCGCCGCAGCCAGTTTGGTCGCTTTGTCGGCGGGAAGTCCCGGCACCGCCTGCACGGCGACACCCCACTGCAGCACGAACGAGTTGTGCGTCACCGGATAGTGGCAATTGATCAACGCCACTTCGATGGTGAAGTCCGGCGCAACGTCGTTGTGCAGCCAGTTGATCATGTACGCCGGGCCGAAGTACGTCGCCTCGGAACGGAGTTTGGTTCCCTCCCAGAGATTCTCGTAGTTCTTGGTGTAGTCCGGGCGAGCTTTGGATTCCATGAACTGCGACGCCGTGTGTCCCTCGATGACGTTCTTGAAGTACGTGGGGTAGGCGTGGTGAATGTAGAAGAAGTGGGCCATGTCGACGTTGTTGTCGACGATCTCGCGGCAGTGCGACCCTTCGATGTGAATCGAATTCCACGACCACGGCGACCACAATCCGTCGTCGTAGCCGTCGATCGTGGGCGGAAAGAGCTCCGACGGCGGCGTCGAACCCTCGGGGTCATGCCAGACCAGGAGCTGGCCGTTGACCTCGCCCGTCAGCCAGCGCCTGGTCCGGGCCAGCCGTGGCGTGCGTTTCGCGTACGGCACCAGCTTGCATTTTCCGTCGCCGCCCCAGCGCCAGTCGTGGAACGGGCACGCCACCTCATCGCCCTTGACGGTTCCCTGCGAGAGGTCGCCGCCCATGTGCCTGCAGTAGCCATCAAGAACTTTGAGGTCACCTTGCGAGTCGGCGAAGACGACGAGCCGAGTGCCGAATGCGTTGATGCCGTGAGGTTTTCCGTCGCGGAAGTCCTCGGCCAACCCGACGCAGTGCCAGCCGCGGGCGAACCGCTGCATGGGCGTGCCCGCGTCGATCTCACGAATCTCATGCGTCGGGGTCATGGAGTCACCTCTCCGGAACTGTCGGCCGACACCAATTTAAGCATATTCGCTTAATCGCGGTCCAGTTCTTATCATTCTTCGTATGAACCGTGGTGAACGCGCCAGGGCCGACATTCTGGACGCGGCCGAACGGCTGATCGCCGAGCGTGGCATCCAGGTGCCGTTGCGAGACATCGCGGTGGCGGCAGGTCAGCGAAACAACTCCGCGGTCAACTATCACTTCCGAAATCGCCAGGACCTCATCGATGCGATCGTTCGGCGCCGGCTCGAGCCGATGGAGCGGGAACGCGCGCAGATGGTCGATGACTTGGAGGGTGACGCCCGCGATGACGTCCGGGCGTGGTTGCGGATCATGGTGCTTCCGTTCGCCGGCGTCGGCAGCCCGTACTACGCCAGGTTTCTGCAGGCGGCATCGATGCACCTGCGCGCCGACGTCGACGAGTCGCAGGGGCCGGTGTGGCCGAAGGTCCTCGAACGGCTGGCGCTTGCCATTCCGACGGACGATCGGTACGCCCGCAGCCGCCGGGTCTCGGCGATCGCGACCACGATGTTCGCGCTGCTGGCGGAGCGTGAGAGGTTGGCTGAGGCGGGAGCCGATGCGGGCAGTCCTGAGGAGATCATCGCCATGCTGGCTGCGGCGCTCACCGCGCCGATGCCGGCGGATGTGGCAAGTGCGGGGGCCTCGTCGGGTTAGGTCCCCGCACTTGCTGATGAAAGATTGCGGGCCGGTTCTTGGAAGTTTCTTGGAAGCTCCAGGACTACCGCGGTTTGCTGGTCGTCGGGGCAGGCGGTGCCGTCGGTGCCGGCGGTGAGGTGATGTCGGGAGGCTGCACCGCGTCGCCCATCGTGTAGACGTTCTCCGGGCTGATGATCTCGGTGATGGCTTTGGCCACCAGCGTGCTCGGCTCCTGGCCGTTCGACGCGATATCGGTGTTGGTGAAGATCACCAACGACGTCTGCTTTTCCGGCAGGTAGACCGAGACGGTCTGATAGCCGGGCAGGCTGCCGTTGTGGCCGATCCAGCCGCCCAGCTTGAAAAGCCCGACGCCGTATCCGTCTTGCGCGGGCATCCCAGGCGTGGTGACGGTCTGCAACCGCTGCGCCTGCATGTCCGGCGTCAACAGCTTTCCGGTCGCCAGTGCGGGCGCCCAGATGTGCATGTCCTCGAGGGTCGAGATCATCGCGCCCGCGGCCCACGCCCAGGACGGGTTCCAGTCGGTGGCCACCATTTCCGAATTGTCGGCGTCCTGAGTGGTGTAACCCTGTGCGTGCGGATCAGGAAACGCGTTGGTCGTCGGAAAGCTGGTGTGGCTCATGCCCAATGGGGTCGTGATGTGGTCGCGGATGTAGTCCGGCAGAGTCTGTCCGCTGACCTTCTCCACGACCAGACCCAAAAGGACGGTGTTGGTGTTGCAGTACAGAAAGCCCTCGCCGGGTGCGAATTTCACGGGTTCGGCGAACGCGTAGTCGAGAAGTTCCTGCGGCGTGAAGTTCCGGTACGGGTCGGCGAACAGCGCCTGCTGGAAGTCGACTGAATCGGAGAAGTTCGCCAAGCCGCTCTGCATCCGCGCCAGTTGCCGCAGCGTGATCTTGTCGCCCTCGGGCACTCCGTCGACGAACTCGGCGATGGGATCGTCGAGCCCGAGCTTGCCTTGATCGGCCAGCTGTAGGACGCCGGTGACGGTGAATGTCTTTGTCTGGCTACCGATTCGGTGATAGAAGTCCGTCTGCATCGGTGCGCCGCCGGCCTGGTCGGCGACGCCGAACGCGCGGATGTACTCCCCGTCAGGGCCCCAAATTCCGACGAGCGAACCCGGCACGCCGGTCTGGTCCATTGCCTTGGTGATGGCCTCATCGAGCCGCTGTGCCACAGCGGCGTCCACCTCCTTGGCGTCGGGTGCACCCGGCGTCTCGGTGGTCGTCCCGTCCTGCGACGCCGAGTCGTTGCCACATCCGGAGATGAACATCAGCGCGGCAGTCAACACGAGAACACCGCACCGTCGAAACACCATTGCCGCCATTCCTTGGTCCCATCCGTCGAAATTCGCGTCGGCCGAGCATCACCATAGGTCGCACTCGACCTCCGCGGCGCCGCAACGATGCGCGTCCCGATCTGCGAAACTGACCTTCCATCGACGGGTTTTGTTCGCAGAAGGAGGATGTGCGGGCGTGCAACGGCGCGGATCGATCCTCGTCTGTCTGACCGCTGTCGTGGCGGGTGTGGCCATCGGCTTCATCGGCGGAGCCTTCCGCTGGTGCTTGGAGACCGCGGACCGGTCACGCGTCGAACTCGTCGATTGGGCACATGGGCTGCCGGGTCCGGGATGGCTGGTGCCCATCGCGTTCGCGGCGCTCGGTGCGACGCTCGCCGCGCTGATCGTGCGGTGGGTGCCTCTGGCCGCCGGCAGCGGGATTCAGCACGTGGAAGCGGTCTATCGGGGTGAGGCCGAGCCGCCGCTGATTCTGCTTCTTCCCGCGAAGTTCATCGGCGGCGTGCTGTCGATGGGGGCCGGCCTGGTGCTTGGCCGCGAAGGTCCGACGGTCCATATGGGGGCGGCGATTGGCGCGGAATCGGCGCGGCGGGCACGGCTTTCGGACGCCGACGTCCGGATGATGCAGACCGCCGTGGGCGGTGCCGGCCTCGCCGTCGCGTTCAACGCGCCGATCGGAGGCACGATGTTCGCGCTCGAAGAGGTCACGAAATCGTTCCGGCTGCAGACGGTGCTGGCCACTTTGTTCGCGGCCGCCTCAGCAGTCGGATGCATGCGCTTGATGCTGGGGAACGAGCCGGACTTCCATGTCGAGGCGCTCGCGGCACCGGCCCTGGCGTGGCTGCCGCTGTTCGTGGTTTTCGGTCTGCTCACGGGATGTCTGGGCGCCGTGTACAACCGGCTTTTGCTGTGGTTCCTCGACCGCGTCGGGGGCGTCCGGCGCATTCCGGCGGTCGCCAAGGCTGCCCTGATCGGTGCCGTCATCGGGCTGGCGATGTTCATCTATCCGGAGTCGGTGGGTGGCGGTGACAGCCTGACGCAGTTGATTCTGAGCGGGCAGAGCATTGTCTTCCCGGTCGTACTCGGACTGCTGCTGGTGCGTTTCGTCGCCGGCCCGCTGTCGTATTCGGCAGCCGTGCCGGGCGGCCTGTTCGCGCCGCTGCTGGCGGTCGGTGCGCTGTGGGGACTGCTGTTCGTCGGCGTCTTCGGCGCCGTGTGGCCCGGGGACGCGAGCGTCCTGGCCGTCCCGATGGCGCTGGTCGGCATGGCAGCGTTTTTCGGCGCGACGGTGCGTGCCCCGGTCACGGCTGTCGTGCTCGTCATGGAAATGACGGCGACGACGGCCGTGGGCATCCCGATGCTGGCGGCTACCGCCGCTGCGGTACTCGTCGCGGAGCTGACGAATTCGCCACCGATATACGACTCGCTGCGAGAGCGGATGTCGCCCGATTTGCGCCGCTGATCCGGCCAATCAGAGGGCTATATTCGGAGACCGTGGCCGACTACGTTCAGCGCACGATCGACATCGCTCGAAACAACGTCACCGCCGGCGGCAGACCGTTTGCCACCGTGATCGTCAGGGATGGCGAGATCCTGGCCGAGAGCCCGAATCTCGTCGCGCAGAGCCATGACCCCACCGCCCATGCCGAGATCCTGGCCATCCGTGAGGCATGTGTCCGTCTCGGTACTGAGCACTTGGTCGGAGCCACCATCTACGTCTTGGCGCATCCGTGCCCGATGTGCCTCGGCGCGCTGTATTACTGCTCGCCCGACGAAGTCGTCTTTCTGACCACCCGCGACGCCTACGAACCGCACTACGTCGACGACCGCAAATACTTCGAGCTCGACACGTTCTATCCGGAGTTCGCCAAGTCGTGGGAGCAGCGTCGTCTTCCGATGCGCTACGAGCCGCGGGAGGATGCCGTCGACGTCTACCGGCTCTGGCAACACCGCAACGGTGGCGACCGCCGCGTGTCCGGCGCGCCGCGCTCGCAACCGTGAATCGACGAGCCAGTCAATTTTCCGCGTCCCCCAGGGTGTGGTGACGCCGTCGTCGCGTCGCTACAAGCACGCCGAGAGCAGGCAAGTTGCAGGTCCCGACCCCACGTCCTATATCCTGTGCCCTGACCAGGACAAGCAATGTCCGCCGATGCTTCGGTGTGATTTACTCGCTACCTGCGGCGCGGGTTCAGACTGCAGCCTCGCGAGATAAGCTCCGACCGCATCTGCCGGTCGCGTAACAAGAGGTGAGGCTTGGAAGAGCAGCTTTGCACTGAGAAGTGGGTCGACCGGGTGGCGATTGTCGCCGCCTCGGGAGAACTCGACATGCTCACGGCACCCCAGCTGAGGGACGCTGTCCAATCCGCGCTGGCGCAGAACCCCGCCGGATTGATCGTCGACCTCACCAACGTCGACTTCCTCGGCTCGGCGGGCATGCAGGTGCTGATGGAGGCACATAACCAGACGGGCGGAACGGAGATGCGATTCGCCGTGGTCGCCGACGGATCAGCGACGAGCCGGCCGCTGAAGATCACCGGCATCGCCGACCTGATCGATCTGTTTTCCTCGCTGGACGATGCTGTGGAGAACTTCACTGAATGACTGAGCGTCCAGCGGGGTATTCGTTGGACACCATGACCGATCAGACTTTTGCTACGAGCGCTGCGGACGCTGAGTTCGTCCGAGTCGACAACGCCGATGCGCTCACCGTGGCCAGGATGCGGCGCGAGTTGTCGCAGTGGCTGCGGATTCATCTCACGCTGGACCCAGACCGGCTCAACGATGTCTTGCTTGCGGTGAACGAGGCGTTGACCAACGCGGCCGAATTCGCCTACCGAGGGCAGCAGGGCTCGATGACGCTGCGGGTCCGCTTCGACGGCGCCCGGGGCACATTGCTTGTTGACATCTCGGATCGGGGGACCTGGCGGCACGTGGATCCCGAAAGCCAGCCGAACACCAGGGGTCGCGGCATCCCGTTGATGCGCGCCCTGTCCGACCAAACCACGATTTCCCCGCTGCCGGAAGGCACCCACGTGCATATGCAGTTCGGCGATTGCGCCGCGGGCGTCGCTCCGCAGGTCTACGCGCAGGCTTGAAGGCGCTGGTCCAGCGAACACTGTTCTCGGGCTTTCCGCCCCGCGACAGAGTGCCATTTCGGAGCCAATGGGGTTGCCGCCGCGATCTCGGCCGAGTTTGCTGTCGTGTCCCGCTGTGATTTACCGCTCAATTTCGGTCTGAAAACTAAGAAGTCGTTACCGCTGCAAACTATCCAGATTGGCTGATGAAAGTTGCCAAACAGGCATTTTTGCAGTTTAAAGCCATAAATCAGATTGCTGAGGAGATATAACGAGTGGATAACAAATAGTTTTCTAAGCAGTGTCTGAGAGGTTGCCGTGCATTGTCATCGACCGCCATTTGCACCGCTCCGAAGCACTGATTTTGGTCGCTAGACTCAACACAGATCGCGCCCCAATGGGACGCATGACGACGTGAAACGACAGCCGGTGCTCGTCAAACCGGTGGAGGTACCGATATTTATGGCTAACTTTTTGATGCCCAAGAGTGCTCCTGTGGCAGATGTGACTGACGGGACGCACCTGAGCGCGGACGTCACCCGGGTGAGTGCGGTCGACGTCCAGCGTGGCGCCATCGCTGACATCGCCGCGACGGACGACGGCACCATCGTGGTCACCCACCACGCCGACGACACGGTGTCGCTGCTGCGGGCGGGCACCCTGGCCGTGGCCGGCGTCGTCGAGGTCCCCGGTGAGCCATTCGCGGTCGTCGTCGCCGACGGTCGGGCCTACGTCAGCACCTCGTCGTCGAGCTGCGACGCCATCACGGTGGTCGACACCGTCACGCGAACCGTGGTCGCCACGTACGCCATGGCCTTCAGTGTCACGGCTCTCGCCGCCAGCCCGGACGGCAAGCGCGTGTACGCGGCCCGTACCGGTGACGGCGCCGCGGACGTTGTGGTCGTCGACACGACAGCCGAGCGAGTGAGCACCATCGACATCGCGGCCGGCGCCGGTATCGGCATCGACGCTCTTCAGGTCGACCCGGACGGTAAGCGCCTGTACGTCGCCACCACCGATGATCGCGGCAGCGCGGTCGTCGTCGTGGACACCGAAACCGCGCGGGTTCGGGGCACGGTGTCGATCGGTTCGCCGATCCGCGACATCGCCATCGCCGACCGTGTCGCCTATGTCCTGACCTCCGACCGCCTCAGCGGCGGGACGGTCAAGGTGGTCGACCTGACCAACGGTCGCATCACCGGCACTGCCGAACTGGGTATCGGTGCTCCGACGCAGATGACCGTCAGCGCGGACAAGACCCGTGCCTACATCGTCGACTACGACAACGTCACGGTGCTGTGCACCCTTACGCTCAAGATCGTCAACAAGGTGAAGCTCGATGCTCGGCCATCTTGTGTCGCAGTGGATTCCGACGCGGGCCGGCTGTACGTGGCCGACTATGCGGGCGCAGTGACCGGGTTGTCCGTCGAGGCGGCCAAGCCGCTGCTGTACTCACAGTTCGTGGCGACCGATCCCATCTACGTGCCTCAGGCTGTCGAGCTGGAGCCTGTCACCGCCTGATCGGCGCTGGGCCCACGCGAAGCCGGGGATCAGCGCCACTGGTAGCGGGTCTTGGGGCGACCGGCCTTGCCATAATCGGTCTGCCGGGTGACGGTGCCCTCGTCCGCCAACCTCTCGAGGTAGCGCCAGGCGGTCACCCGCGAAACACCGACCTGCTTGGCCACTGCGTCCGCCGTGATGCCGTCGGCGGAATCCCTTACGGCACGGGCGATGTCGTCATTGGTCCCCGGGGCGGCGCCCTTCGGCGACACTGCTCGATCGCTCACCCGTAGCTCGGCGAGTGCGCGGTCGACCTCGGCCTGGCTGGCGGCATCGGTGCCGGCGGGCAGGGCCTCGCGGTAGCGGCGGTAGCGATCCAGCCGGTCGCGAAACGCTGCGAACGTGAACGGCTTCAACAGGTACGCCAGAGCGCCCTGGCCGACCGCCGCGCGAACCATCTCCAGGTCGCGCTCCGAGGTGATCGCGATGATGTCGGGGATCGGTCGCAGCCCGGACAATCCCGATGCCAGGGCGATCCCGCTGGCGTCGGGCAGGCCGAGGTCCAACAACACCAGGTCGATCGGTGAGTCGGTGGCCGACGCCTCCGACGCCATGCGCATCGCATCGCGGGCGGTGTGCGCGATACCGGCCACCGCGAACCCCTCGAGTCGGCCGAGGTACGCCTGGTGGGCCTCGGCGATCAGCGGTTCGTCCTCGACGATCAGCACGCTGATCATGAGACCGTCACCGTCACGACCGACCCATAGGTGATGTCGGTACTCAGCGTGCCGTTGTGGCGCTTGACGATCTGCCTGACCAAAGCCAGGCCAAGGCCTTGATGGTCTGAGTCCCCCTTCGTGGAATATCCGCGCTGCATGGCCTTTTCGAAGGTGTCCGGATCCATCCCCGGTCCGCTGTCGGCGACGCGCAGCGTGAGCGCGTCATCCGCCATGAGCACGGTGACTTCGACCCACGGATCGTCGCGGTCGCAGGCGTCCATCGCGTTGTCGATGAGGTTGCCGACGACGGTGACCATCTCCTGGCCAGTCAACGGCACTTCGTCCGTATTCGACGGCAAGTGAGTGTCTTCGGTGATCGTCAGCTCGATACCGCGCTCGTCAGCCTGTGCGGCCTTGCCCAGGAGCAGGGCCACCAGCGCGGGTTCGCCGACGGCACTGGACAATCTGTCGACGAGCTGTTGGGAGAGCGCGAGCTCCTCGGTGGCGAACTGCACCGCGTCTTCGGGCCGGCCCATCTCGACCATCGTGACGATGGTGTGCAGCTTGTTGGCGGCTTCGTGCGCTTGGGACCGGAGGCTGTCGGTGAGTATCTTCAGCGAGCCGAGTTCGCCCAGTGCGCCCTGCAATTCGGTGCGGTCGCGGATCGTGACCACCTCCGAGGTGTGCGCGTCGTCGACGGGGGAGCGGTTCACGACGAGGACGCGGTCGTCGGTGACTTGCACCTCGTCGCGGGCTCCCGGGTTGTAGGTCCGCAGAAACTCCGGCAGCTCGGTGCGGTCGACCGGTCCGGGTGGAAGCGCGAGGAGGCGGCGCGCCTCGTCGTTGACCAGCAAGACGCCGCTGCGATCCATCACGATCAACCCCTCCGAGACCGAATGCAGGATCGCGTCATGGTGCTCGTACATCAACCGCAGTTCGTCAGGTCGCAGGCCGTGGGTCTGCCGCAACAACCGTTGCCGGATGAACCAGACGCCCGCCATTGAAATAGCCAGTGCGGCAATGCTCACCGCCGCGATGGTCGGCCACGTCGAGCGCCATCGATCGGCCAGACTTGTCTGTAGGATCCCCGCTGACACCAGGCCGACGATCTCGCCCGATTGGTTGCGCACCGGTGCGACGGCGCGAATCGAAGGACCCAATGTGCCGGTGTACACCTCGCTGAGCGTTTCGCCGCGCAGCGCGGGTTCGATCGTGCCGATGTACTCGCCACCGATCTGGGTCGGGTCGGTGTGGGTGAACCTGATCCGCTCCGGCGACATGATCGTGATGAATGCGATGTCGGTGTGCCTGCGGACGGCTTCGGTGACCGGCTGGAGAATCTCAGTGGCCCTGCCGGATTCGATGGCAGCCGCCGTCGACGGGGAGTCGGCGAGGGAGGTGGCGATACCGAGGACCTGCTGGCGGGCGGCTTCGTCCGCGTCATTGCGGGCGTCGAGCACCGCCAGCGCGCTCCCTGCGAGTACCACCACCGCGACCACGATGATCTGCAATGCGATCGCCTGACCGGCCAGCGAGCGGGGCCACGGGCGGGTCAAGCGCCGAGTTCCTCTGCCGCAACCGCGAGTATGTCGTCGCCCTCACCGACGGCGATGAAGTGTCCGGCGCCGTCGACGGGATGCCACACCGAACCCGGCATCGCATCGGCGACAGCCCTGTTGATGGGATCGGGAACCAGCGTGTCGTCGAGCCCCTGCCACATGTGAACGGGCCGTTCGATTGCGGCGACATCGAAAGCCCAATGGCGGTAGAGCAGTTCGGCATCGCGGACAAGTCCGTCGGAGCCGTGCGCGAAGCATTCCGCGCAGGTTTCGCCGAAGGCCTTGCCGACATCGGGACGGAGGAGGAGCTGTTGGTCGTAGTCGTTGAGCGTGCCGCGGACCTGTTTGACGAATGAGGACGGGAAGCGTTTGGCGGTGAAACCGAGTGCGGCGTACATCAACCGGAAGCCGGGCGTGAAGCGCAGGGCCAGTGTTCCGCCGAGCGCATCGATCTTCGAAAGGTATTGCGCCGCTGAGTTGTCGCCGAATGCACCGTAGCTCCCGGGCGCGATACTGCTGACGTGCAGTAGCCGGTCGGGGTCGATGTAGGCGGCCGCGGCGAGTGCCCACGGTCCGCCCTCCGACCAACCGGTCACGCCGAATTCCCGGTATCCCAACGCGTCGGCAACGGTGACCAAGTCGTCGGCCCAACCGGAGTAGGTGCGGGTCTTCTGGCGGCTGGACTGACCCTGGCCGGGCCGATCGACACCCACCAACCGGATCCGGTTCTTGGTTGCCGACTCCGCGAGCATCAGGACCTCAAGCCGGCTGCTGGGTCCGCCGTGGTTATGAATGACGAGTGGCCCTGCGGGCTCGCCGACTTCGAGATACGTGAGCCGCCGACCGTCCGCGGTCGTGACGTGAGCAGCGGTTTCGTCGGCCACGTTCGTGAACATACCGAACTAAATGAACTAAAGCGTGACCCGGCTCACGTCCTCCTCGAGTCTGACTGCAGATCACATTCATCGACTTGGAGGTAGCAGTGGCCATCCTTGACCGTCCGTCATCGGCAGCCGAACCGCCGGACAAACCACGCCGCGACCGGACCCACTGGTTGTACATCGCCGTCATCGTCGCGGTATTCGCCGGTGTCGCCGTCGGCATCCTGGCGCCAGGCGTAGGCAAGAGCGTCGGCGTCTTGGGGACCATGTTCGTCGACCTCATCAAAATGATGATCGCGCCGGTCATCTTCTGCACGATCGTTTTGGGTATCGGCTCGGTGCGCAAGGCCGCGACCGTCGGCAAGGTCGGCGGTCTGGCGTTCATCTACTTCCTCGTCATGTCCACCTGCGCACTCGCCATCGGCCTGGTGGTCGGCAATCTCCTGCATCCCGGCACCGGCATGAACCTCACCGAAAGTGCCTCGGGCAAGGGCGCCGAGCTCGCCGAAACCGCCCACGAGGCAGGCGGTCTCATGGACTTCGTCAAGGGCATCATCCCGGAGACGCTGTTCTCGTCGCTGACCGCGGGCAGCGTCCTGCAGGCGCTGTTCGTCGCATTGCTCGTCGGGTTCGCGCTGCAGGCCATGGGTACGACCGGTGAGCCGATCCTGCGCGGCATCGAATCGCTGCAGAAGCTGGTGTTCAAGGTCCTCGTGATGATCCTGTGGCTCGCGCCGATCGGCGCGTTCGGCGCGATCGCCAACGTCGTCGGCCAGACCGGGTGGACTGCGGTGACCCAACTGCTCGGCCTGATGCTCGGCTTCTACGTGACCTGCCTGGTGTTCGTCTTCGGTGTGCTGGGCACCATCCTGCGGGTCGTCTCCGGGGTGTCGATCTTCAAGCTGGTGCGCTACCTGGCACGGGAATACCTGCTGATCGTGTCGACCTCGTCGTCGGAATCCGCATTGCCGCGCCTCATCGCCAAGATGGAGCACCTGGGTGTCGACCGCAGCACCGTCGGCGTCGTCGTACCCACCGGCTACTCGTTCAATTTGGACGGCACCGCGATCTACCTGACGATGGCGTCGCTGTTCATCGCGGGTGCGCTCGGCGACCCGCTGTCGCTGCCCGAACAGATCGGCCTGCTGGTGTTCATGATCGTCGCGTCCAAGGGGGCCGCCGGTGTCACCGGTGCCGGCCTGGCCACCCTCGCCGGCGGCCTGCAGAGCCACCGCCCCGACCTACTCGACGGCGTCGGTCTGATCGTCGGCATCGACCGGTTCATGTCCGAGGCCCGCGCGGTGACCAACTTCTCCGGCAACGCCGTCGCGACGGTTCTCGTCGGCTCGTGGACCAAGACCATCGACAAGGACCGGGTGAATTCGGTCCTGCGTGGCGAGGATCCGTTCGACGAGTTGACGATGGTCGACGACGACCATTCCACCCGCGAGGAGCGCGTTCCCGCCCCCGCCTGAGTAACTGACTGAAAGACCCGGCCGAATCCCGCGGCCGGGTCTTTCGCTGTCGCCGAAACTTTTTCGAGATTGCGTTGAACCTCATTCGCGGGTGTCCCGTCGTACCGCGTGAAGGCCACCGGGCCTACACAACGACGAAGGGAGGCGCAGACATGCGCTCAACACTATTGATAATGACCGGAATCGCCGCGGCGGCGTGCGGAATCATCCTCGCGCCTGCAGCCATCTCGTCGGCTCAGGAGTCGGCTCAGCTCACGATCGCGAATCTCGAAGCGCAGGGATTCGACGTGAAGATCAACCGGATCGGCAGCGCGCCGCTCAACCAGTGCGTCGTGACCGACATCCGAAATGCAAGGAATCGAACCGAATTGGTGCGCCGGGGCGATGACCTGATCGAGGTGGTCGCCGAACGCAACATCACCGTCACCGCCGATTGCTCGCGTCGCTGACTAGTGATTTCGGTGCGCGAACGTTCGCTGAGCGAATGTTCGCGCACCGAAATCGCCCCGTTCGTCGTCAGCGTGAGCAGTCCAGCGACACCGAGATCGGCTGGCTGATCACCTGCGGGAACAGCACGCCGTCGGTGTTGCCGCCGAGGAGCGGCACCAACTGGGTGAACTGTTGGGGATTGCGGACGCTCGTGACCACACAATCCGACAGGGGGGCCGTCCCGATCTTGTCGATCGTCACGTTGTAGCCCTTGTCCTGCAGGTCCTGGATCGTCTCCTGCGCTGATTTGCCCTCATCGGCCGACGCGATGCCGGCTGAGGCCAGCGCGCACACACCAAGGGCACCCGCGGCGAGGATCAATGTTGTCCGCACCCGCCAAGTATCCGTCATCTCAGCGCTCGGCGCGCTGGTATGCGGTCACAACGGCTGCGCCGCCCAGGCCGATGTTGTGTTGCAGAGCGGCGGTGACGTTGTCCACCTGCCGCTTGTCGGCGGTACCGCGCAGCTGCCACGTGAGCTCGGCGCACTGCGCCAGACCCGTCGCACCGAGCGGATGCCCCTTGGAGATCAGGCCGCCCGACGGGTTGACGACCCAGCGCCCGCCGTAGGTGGTGTCGTTGTTGTCGATCAGCTTGGGCGCCTCGCCCTCACCGCACAGTCCCAGCGCCTCATACAGCAGCAGCTCGTTGGCCGAGAAGCAGTCGTGCAGCTCGATCACCTGGAAGTCTTCGGCGCCGAGGCCGGACTGGTCGTAAACCTGCCGTGCGGCTTGCACATTCATGTCGTAGCCGATGACGTTGCGGGCGCTGCCATCGAACGTGGAGTCGAAGTCGGTGGTCATGGCCTGGCCGACGATCTCCACGGCTTGCGCAGCCAGCCCGTGCTTGTCGACGAACGCCTCGCTGGCGAGGATCGCCGCACCCGAGCCGTCGGAGGTGGGCGAGCACTGCAGCTTGGTCACCGGATCGGAGATCATCTTCGAGGCCAGGATGTCGTCGAGGGTGTATTCCTCCTGGAACTGCGCATACGGATTGTTGACCGAGTGCTTGTGGTTCTTGTACCCGATCTTCGCGAAATGCTCTGCGGTGGTGCCGTATTGGCGCATGTGCTCACGGCCCGCGGCGGCGAACATCCACGGCGCGACCGGGAACGCGAACTCGTCGATCTCGGCCAGCGCCTTGATGTGACGGCCGAGCGGTGACTCGCGATCCTCGGCGCCGCCCTGCAACGACCCGGGCTGCATCTTCTCGAACCCCAGCGCGATGGTGCAGTCGGCGAGACCACCGCGAATCGTCTGCGCGGCAAGGAACAGCGCGGTTGAACCCGTCGAGCAGTTGTTGTTCACGTTGACGATCGGGATGCCCGTCATGCCGAGTTCGTAGAGCGCCCGGTTGCCCGACGTCGAGTCGCCCGAGCAGTAGCCGACGAAGCCTTGCTGCACCTCGGCGAAGTCGATGCCGGCGTCTTCGAGCGCCTTGGTGCCGGACTCGCGGGCCATGTCCGGATAGTCCCAGCCTTCGCGACGACCTGGCTTTTCGAACTTCGTCATTCCGACGCCGACGACGAAAACTTTGTTTGGCATGCGACGACAGAAACATACGGCGGGGAAACTGTCTAGCCCGCCTATCGGAAGCGGGGGTCTAGGCGAAGAGGTCGCCGTACTCGGGGCAGAAGTTGTCAACGGCGGAGACGACGAAGGTCGCGACCTGATCGGTGGTCAGGTCGGTCGCGCCCATGATCTCCATGCCGAGGTCGACGGGGTCGGCGCCGTCGTCGAGGGCGACGCAGACATCGTGTCCGGCAGCGATCGCGCCCCGCGCGCTGTCATAGGCGATGCCCTCGGCGGTGATATCGGCCAGGAAGTTGTCGTCGGCCGAACTCAACGCGGCGGCGGTGCCCGCGGAGGCGAATGCGGCCAGCCCCAACGCGCCCGCGACGATCGCGGTGCCTGCGAACTTGGTGACTCCGTTGCGAGTGAACATGGGGACTCCTGATGTCGATTCGTTCCGGTTGTCTCCGGGTCGACATCAGAGTCGGACAGCCGCCTTGACGGATTCTTGCCGGATTCTTGGAGCGCGAAGAATCGCTCGCGAATCAGCGGGTCAGGCGAACTTCAGCCACCAGTCGTGCAAATCGGGCATGTTGGGGCCCTGCGCATCGCCGATCAGAAGGTTCGTGTTGAAGGTCCAGGTGATGTCCTGATTGCCGTTGAAGACGCCGCAGGCGATCCGGCCTTCGACCTTGTCCGGCGTCTCGGTGAAATGCCACGTCGTCGGCGAATCGGCATTGCTGTTCGGGCATGGCATCAGCTCAGAATTCGCCGCGACCGAGTCGTCGAACGCCCTGTCGAGCCCCGCCTGGTCGGCGAACAACGAATACCGGGCGTTCTCGGGGCCACCCTGCGGGGAGGCCTTCCCGCAGTCCACCGTGGCCAGCGCGCCCGTCGCAGGCGGGCTCACCGCTTCGCACGCACCGGCGTCGTAACCCCGCGGCAATACCGCCATCAGCTTCGATTCGAACGAGTCGGGATCCTGCGTCGGCGTCGGTGTCCGCGACGTCCTGGTCCGCTCGGAGGTTTCGGCCGTGGTCGTCGTCGTGTCGTCGGTGGCGATCGGCTTGTCGTCGTCGGGCCGTGTGCCCAGATAGATGCCCACTGCTCCGAGGACCAGCACCAACACCGCGCCAGCGGCCGCAATCGGAATCCACGGAATCTTCGAGCCACCCGACGGTGGCGGCTGCGGGCCCGGCGTCTGCTGAAGCGGACCGGACGGTGGTGGCGGTGGGGACGTCGCCCACATCGGCCCGCTTGGCGGCCCGCCCGTCGGCGGGGGACCGGAGTGGAACGCCGCGGGCTGCGGGCCGGACTGCGGCGGCGGGGGCTGCGTCGAGTAGGGCGGCGGTGGCGGCTGATGTGGTGGTTGCGACGAGTACATCCGCGGTTGGGACGGCGGCGGTGGCGGCACCGGCCGGGTCGCGGCCTCGCTGCGCTGCAGAATCGTGGCGGCCTGATCCTGCTCCCGGTGGGTGAGCGCATCGGTCGCCGCCGTCGCCAGGTCACCGGCGCTGGCGTAGCGATCCTCGGGTTTCTTCGCCATCCCGCGGCCGATCACCTCGTCGAACTTCGGCGGAATCCCTGGGCGCTGCACGCTTGGGCGCGGCGTCGGGTTCATCAGGTGCGCGGTGATGATGGTGCCCACGCTGTCGCCGGAATAAGGTTGCGCCCCGGTCAGGCATTCGTGCAAGACGCACGCGAGCGCGTACACGTCGGCGCGGTAGGTGACGTCGTCGCTGGTGAACCGCTCGGGTGCCATGTACGCGTAGGTGCCGACCGCGGTGCCCAACTGGGTCAGCTTCTCGTCGGTGACGGCGTTGGCGATGCCGAAATCGACCAGGTACGCGAAGTCCTCACGGTTGAGGATGATGTTCTCGGGCTTCACGTCGCGGTGGGTGATCCCCGCTTCGTGGGCGGCATCGAGCGCCGAGGCGATCTGGCGCACGATCGCCACCGACCGTGCCGGCGTCATGGGCCCGTAGCCCTTCAACACCTTGCGCAGATCTGTGCCGTCGATCATGCGCATGTCGACGAACAGGAAGCCGTCGACCTCACCGTAATCGTGAATCGGCACGACGTGCGGCTCCTGCAGCCGGCCCGCGGCGTGTGCCTCGCGCTGCAGCCGCTTGCGGAACACGGGGTCGGTCGACGCCGATTCCGGCAACAGCTTCAGCGCGACAATGCGGTCCTTGACGGTGTCCTCGGCCTCGTAGACCTCGCCCATGCCGCCCTTGCCGAGCAGACGGCGCAGCTTGTAGGGGCCGATCTGGGAACCAACGCGAGACCCCTGCTCGGAATCGCTCATCGGTTTCTCCTCAGATATGAATTGCTGGCAAAGACACCCTAATTCCTCGCTAGGCCGGGCGCGGCTCGATCTCGAACGTGAACTCGTGATCGCAGATGCGGATCGTGTCGCCGTCGCCCAATGTCGCGGTGCCCCGGATTCGCTCTCCCCGCACGTCGATGCCGTTTGCCGAGCGCATATCGGTGATCACGAAGCTGGTTCCGGTGTCGATGATCACCGCATGGTGGCGGCTGACATTGGTGTCGTCGAGCACTATGTCGTTGTCCGATAGCCGCCCGATCCTGGTCGCCGTCGCCGTCAGGCGATACGCGCGCCCGGCCGCGGAACGCAAGGTCGCCAGCGCCGCCGTCGCACTGACCGCCGTCCGCATGTCGATGTCGTTGACCTGGTGCACGGCGGTCGTCTTCGCGGCCTGCTTCACGTCCAGCGGCTCCTGCCGGAGGATCTTCTCGTGCAGCGCACGCACCGTCGGCCCGGGGTCGATACCCAGGTCTTCGGCCAGGGTGGTTTTCAGCCGCTGGTAGGCGTCCAGCGCCTCGGACTGGCGTTCGGCCGCGTAGAAGGCGGTGATCAGCTGCGCCCACAGCGGTTCGCGGTACGGATACTCGACCGTGAGGCTCTCCAGCTCGGAGATGACGGCATAGGCACGCCCGCAAGCGATTTCGGCTCCAGCCCGCGCGGTGTGCGCCTCGACCTTGTCCTCGGTGAGCGCGGTCGCGAACACGTCGACGAACTGGAAGGTGCGCAGGTCGTCGAGCACGGGTCCGCGCCATTCGGCCAGGGCATCGGTCAGGTGCCTGCTGGCTTCCTCGAAACGGCCGGCCGCCGCGGCGTGCACCCCGGCCGCCTTCTCGACCACGAATCGGCCGATGTCACAGTCTGAGTCGGCAGCGTTCAGCCGATATCCCGGCGGTGCGTTGACCAACACCTGCTTCGGGTCCGCGCCCGCCGTGCCGACGAGCTTGCGCAAATTCGAGATGTAGGAGTGCAGGCTGGCCCTGGCCTCCGCTGGCGGTCCCTCTTCCCATGCGGCGGTGATCAGGGAATCGGTGGACACCGGGCGGTTCCGATTCATGACCAGCATCGCGAGCACGGCACGCAACTTCGGCGTGCCCAGCGTCACCGGCGCAGCGTTGGCCGTCATCTGGAGTGGCCCCAGTACGCCAAAGCCGATCTTGATCGCACCCATTACCGAAGTTCTATCGCGAACCGGCGCGACACGCACTCATGACGCGAAATCGGGAGGGCCCCAGACCGCTCGCGCCTTCCTCGAGCAGATCGCCGCGCACGAAGTCTCCGTCGTGTAGACCTAAGTAGAACGTGTTCTAGTTACGAGGAGGCGGTATGGCGCTCAAGGTCGTGCAGTGGGCGACGGGCGGCGTCGGAGTCGCCGCCATCAAGGGCGTGCTGGAGCATCCCGAGCTCGAGCTCGCCGGCTGCTGGGTGCACTCGGCCGACAAAGCGGGCAAGGACGTCGGCGAACTCATCGGCGAAGAGCCACTTGGCATCACCGCGACCGACAACGTCGACGAGATCCTGGCGCTCGACGCCGACGCCGTCATCTATTCGCCGCTGCTGCCCAATCCCGATGAGGTCGCCGCGTTGCTGCGGTCGGGGAAAAACGTGGTGACTCCGGTCGGCTGGGTGTATCCGAGCGAGCGGCAGTCGGCGGCCCTTCGTGAGGCCGCGGTCGAGGGCAACTCGACGCTGCACGGCACCGGCATGGCACCAGGCGGCATCAGCGAGAAGTTCCCGTTGCTGTTCTCGGCCTTCTCCACGGGTGTGACTTTTGTTCGCGCCGAGGAGTTTTCCGACTTGCGCACCTACGAGGCACCCGACGTCGTCCGCCATGTGATGGGGTTTGGAGAGGTGCCCGACAAGGCCCTGAGCGGACCGATGCAGAAGCTGCTCGACGGCGGCTTCATCCAGGCGGTGCGGATGATCGTCGACAAGGCGGGCTTCAACGCCGACCCGAAGGTGCGTTCGTCGCAGGAGATCGCCGTCGCCACAGCACCCATCGAGTCGCCGATCGGCGTGATCGAGCCCGGCCAGGTCGCCGGCCGAAAGTTCCATTGGGAGGCGCTGGTCGGCGACGAGGTCGTCGTGCGCGTCACCGTGAACTGGCTCATGGGCGAGGAAAAGCTCGATCCCCCATGGACATTCGGCCCCGAAGGACAGCGGTACGAGATGGAGGTTCGCGGCAATCCCGACATCTCGATCTCGGTGAAGGGGTTCCAGTCGGCGGTGGGCGGCGAGGGTCCGGAGTACGGGATCGTCGGCACCGCCGCGCACTGCGTGAACTCGGTGCCCGCGGTGTGCGCCGCCGAACCGGGCGTCGCCACCTATCTCGATCTGCCACTGATCAGCGGCAAGGCGGCGCCCCGGCTGAGCTAGTCGCGCGGCAGAATGCCGCCGTCGAGCGTGACGACCTTGTTGGTCAGATAACCGTTGCGCAGCATGGCGATTGCCATGTCGGCCACCTCGTCGGGCCGGCCGATGCGTCCGACGGGGATCGGGATCGGGGGAGTGCCGGTCTCCAGGTCTGCCGGAAACATCTTCGTCTCGCCCACCAGCGCGGGCGCCAGACTGTTGACCGTCACTCCGTCGGCAGCGACGCGCGATGCGAGGTGGTGCATGAGGCCGTGCAGTCCCGCCTTGCTGGCCGCGTAGTGGGCCCCGACCACGCCGCCGGTGAGGGCGGCGACCGACGAGATGAACAGGATGCGCCCGTACTTCCGCTCGATCATCGCGGGCAGAACCTGCTGCGCCAACAACCACGGAGCGGTCAGGTTGACCGCAATCGTCGCGTTCCACGACGCCAGATCGATCTTCTGCCACCCCTTGATGTCGGCCGTGCCCGCATTGGGGACGAGCAGGTCGACCGGGCCGAGTTCGTGGACCGCATGCGCGACGAGAGCGGCCGGTGCCTCGGGATCGGACAGATCGGCGGCGGCGACGGTGACCCGCCGCCCCTGGTCTCGCGCGTAGGCCGCGGCCTCTTCGGCATCGTCGGCGTGTCTGCCGTAGGACAGGCACAGGTCAGCGCCCTCGTCGGCGAGCCGTCGCGCGATCGCCTTGCCGATACCGCCCGACGCGCCGGTCAGCAGCGCGACCCGGCCCCGCAGGTCACCCGTCACGGCTGGACCAGAATGCGGATCGGGTTGCCTTCCTGGCGATCCAGCCTTTCGATGCCGACCGCGATGTCCTCGAGAGAGACCACCTCGCTGATCGAACGCGAGATGTCCAGCCGGCCCCGGGAAACCAGCGTGGCCAGCGTTTCGATGTCGACGTTCTGGTAGCCCAGGTGGCCAAGGACCTGCTTCTGCGTGAGTGCGAACATGCTGGTGGGACCGACGCACGCGGGCTCGGCGCTCATTCCGACCGCGACGAGGCGGCCGCCGACCGTCAGGTTGTCGAGCGCCTGCTCGAACGTCGACGCGAGGCCCACCGCGTCGAACGCGACGTCGAGCTTGCGCCCGCCGGTGAGCTCGGCGATCTTCTCCGAGAGTCGTTCGTCGCGGGCGTCGAACGCATGGTCCGCACCGAGTTCGACGGCGCGCTCGAGCACCGCTGCCTTGACGTCGACGGCGATCACCGGGGCGGCACCGACCAGTCGGGCCAGCTGCACAATGTGGGTTCCGACCCCGCCGACACCCCAGACGCCGACCGATTCGCCGATGCCGACCTTGCCGGTGCGCACGACGGCGCCGAACGGCGTCGACACCGCGTCGGCCAGGATCGCGGCCTGCTCCAGCGGGACGTTGTCGGGCACCCGCGTCAGGCCGGCGGCCTGCGCGACGGTGTACTCGGCCCACGCCCCGTCGTAGGCGAACGCCATCAGCTGGATGGCCAGACAGTTCGTGACGTCGCCGCGGCGGCAGTTCGCGCATTGGGTGCACGGCCTGCCCGCGGCCACGACCACCCGGTCGCCTTCGGCCCACCCGGTGACGTCCGGGCCCAGCTTGGCGATCGTTCCCGCCGCCTCGTGGCCCTGGGTGACCACCGGGCGCATGGCCGGGAACGTGCCGTTGATCAGGCTGAGGTCGGAATGGCAGATGCCGCAGAACGCGACCTTGACCAACACCTCTCCCGGTCCGGGCTCGGATATCGGAACATCCTCTACCGCAAACTTTTTGGTGTCAGCGTAGAAGCGTTGCGCCCTCATCGTGTCGGCCATGTCACTCCTAGGGGGTGCGTAAAAAGGCTTGGTCAGACCTTAGCCGCCGCATCTTTTCGGCAGCCTGGCAGACTCAGTTCCCGTGACGAAACGGGCACTGGTGCTGGCAGGTGGCGGTCTGGCGGGAATCGCGTGGGAGACGGGCATCCTGCGCGGCATCGCCGACGAAGCGCCGGAGACGGCCGAGGCCCTGCTCAACAGCGACGTGTTGGTCGGCACGTCCGCGGGGTCGACGGTGGCCGCCCAGCTGATCAGTGGCCTCGGTCTCGACGCGCTGTTCGAGCGGCAACTGGAGACATCGACGACAGAGCGCAATCCTGACGTCGGCATCGAGGAGATCACCGAACTGTTCCTCGCGGCAGTGACACAGCCCGGCTCCAAAGAGGAGAAGCTGCAGAGGATCGGTGGCGTCGCCCTGTCGACGAAGACCGTGCCGGAGATCGTCCGGCGTCAGGTGATCGAACACCGGTTACCCGAGCACGAGTGGCCGGAACAAGTACTGCGAATCAGCGCAATCGACACCGCCACAGGTGAATTGGTGACCCTCGATCGCGACTCCGGGGTGAATCTCGTTGACGCTGTGGCCGCCAGCTGTGCGGTGCCCGGCGTCTGGCCGCCCGTCACGATCGGCGGTAGACGATTCATGGACGGCGGTGTCGGCAGCACCGTCAACCTCGAACTCGCCGCCGACTGCGATGTCGTGGTGGCGCTACTGCCACAAGGCCGGACGTCCCCATCACCGTTCGGCAGCGGAGCGGTTGAGGAGATCGACAACTTCTCCGGCTCGGTGTTCGCGGTGTTCGCCGACGACGAGTCGCTGACAGCCTTCGGTCCCAATCCGCTGGATCCGGCCTGTCGCGCACCGTCCGCCGAGGCGGGACGTGAGCAGGGCAGGCGGGTGGCGGCCGAGGTCGCAGCCTTCCTGGACCGCTGAATCAGGCTTCGGCGGAAACGGTTTCGGGTTTCTCCAGCCCATCAAGCACAGCGGCGGTGAGTTCGCGGCCGATGGCGATGACCTCTGCGGCACGGTGGAATTCGAGGCTGCGGCACGCGGTTCGCGGCACCTCGATCAACACGTCGGGGGGATAGGCCGCCAACGTGTGGCGCGCCAGTGCGGCCTGCGCGATGTCGATCGTCCGGTTCATCACCTCGAAGCTGCCGAGCCGGGGAACCGATATGTCTTTGGCGGTTACCTCTTTGGAGGCGTCGACGAGTTTGTCGTCGCTCTCTTCGGCTTGGCCGGTGTCGAACAGCGCCGTCGTGCTCCGCCACATCCGGCCCAGCCACTCCGTCGTCGCCCTTGGCCCTTCGCCCTGGGGCTCGTCGCCGCCCGCCTCGCTGCCGGCCAGGCTCACCGCGATCGTCAGGTCGGCGTTGACGGCCGATATCGGCGCCATGGGCAGCGGATCGAGGATGCCGCCGTCGGCCAGCAGCCGGCCGTCGAGCACGTGCGGCACGATCACTCCCGGAATGGCGATCGACGCCCGTATCGCGGCATCGACGGGCCCGCGTTGCAGCCACACCGATTTTCCCGACAGCAGATCGGTGCTGACCGCCGTGTACGGCATCGGCAGCTCTTCGATTGTCACTTCACCGAGGATGTCGCGGACCGCGTCGAGGATCTTCTCGGCGCGCAGGACCCCGGCGGCGGTGATCTTCGGGTCGAGTAGGCGCAGGATCGCCCGCTGGGTGAGCGCCCTGGCCCATTCGGCGAAATCGTCGAGCTTGCCGGCGGCCTGCAGCCCACCCACGAGTGCGCCCATCGACGACCCCGCGATGCCCACGATCTCGAAGCCACGTTCTTGCAGCTCGTCGATCACCCCGATGTGGGCGTAACCGCGCGCTCCTCCGCTGCCGAGGGCGAGGGCCACTCGCTTGCCGGCCATGAGGTCATTCTGCGCTCATCCGCACAGGGCATCTGCGGCGGCCTGGGCAGCCACGATCACCGCGGCCTGCCGCTCCGGTGGGAGCGCAGACCACGGCGTGCCGAACGTTCCCGGGCCGGGAGCGGCGTCGGCACTTTGCACGCTCTTCAGATAGGGCTCGATTTGGGACTTGGGGTCTCCGCCCTGCCTGCCCATCCAGTCGCGCGCCGCCTGGCACGCCTTGAAGTACTCGTCTTCGGTGGAGTCCGCAGGTGCCCCGATGGCGGTCGTGACGCCGCCGGGGGAGACCGCGACGTCGCCGGGTGCTGGGGTGGGGGTGTCGGAGGGTTCCGCGGCAGACGTCGTCTCCGGCGTCGAGGTGGCCGGTTCACTGTCGCCTCCGGATGAGCACCCGGTGGCTATTGCGGTGCCGACGATCACGAGTGCCACCGCATGGGCGGCCCGACGGAAATGCCTGCGCATACAGCCAATCTATGCAATGGCCGCGTTGCCGCGATCGGCACCCGTCTACTTCGGATCACCGTGAATCTTGCGGGCCGCCGTGCACGTGGCCGCCTGACCAGGTTGTTGACCGCGATGTTGACGCGACAGGAATCAGCGGAGCCGTTCTGGCCGGTTCGACATGCCAGACTTGCCCCTGTGACGACCGGATACCTGCTGATGTGCGACCGGGACTGTCGCGCCTGACGCGCGTGCCCCGATCCCTTTCCGCTCGTCATTGCTGGAGTCTTGATGGTTTCCACCCTGTCGCTGCCCACTCGGCTGCGCCCACCCGATCTGCTGTACACCACTGACCGGTACGCCGACGACGTGCTGTCCGGCCGCTACGACAATCTCGTGCCTGCCGGCGGCCTGCCGGCGAACAACCGCTGGTTCGCCCGTCTGCACGGCGACGAAGAACTCGACGTCTGGTTGATCAGCTGGGTCCCGGACCGCTCGACCGAGCTGCACGACCACGGCGGTTCGCTCGGAGCGCTGACCGTGGTGTCCGGCGCGCTGAAGGAAACCCGCTGGGACGGTCGGGCATTCAAGCGCCGGCGGCTGACGGCGGGTGATCAGGCTGCGTTTCCGCTGGGCTGGGTGCACGACGTGGTGTGGGCGCCCGATCACCACACCGCCGCACCTATCGCGCCCACCGCTCAGGTTGTGCCGACGCTGAGTGTTCACGCATACTCGCCACCGTTGACCGCGATGTCGTACTACGAGGTCACGCACCGGAATACGCTGCGCCGCAAGCGCACCGAACTCACGGATGAGCCGGAAGGATGACAGCGATCTTGGGTAGCCGCATCGACCGCATCCTCGACGACGCCCGCAGCAGGCTGACCAGGATGAGCGCGCAGGACGTGCCCGCGGCGCTGGCCCGTGGCGCGGTGCTGGTCGACATCCGTCCTCAGGCCCAGCGCGACCGTGAGGGCGACGTTCCGGCGGCGCTGGTCGTCGAACGCAACGTGCTCGAATGGCGTTGCGACCCCACCAGTGATGCCCGTCTTCCGCAGGCCACCGACGACGACGTCGAATGGGTGGTGCTGTGCTCGGAGGGTTACACGTCGAGCCTGGCCGCTGCGGCCCTGCTCGACCTCGGGCTGCACCGTTCCACCGACGTCATCGGCGGCTTCCACGCGCTGAAGGCCGAAGGTGTTCTCGTCTAAGCGTTTTCATCGTTGGACAGTAGCGGGCGCAGCTTCTCCGTCTTTTGCGACGTCCAGCCCGGCGGCTCCAGAATCGCTGCCCAGGCGTTGGCGACGTCTTTGACGTAGACGTGGCCGTGACCGTCGGGCACGTCGACTGCCACCGCCATGTCCGCGGATACCTGTAGGAAGGTGACGATCGGTATCCACTGCATGCGCCCCGACACGTCGTAGCCGCGCGGCTCTCTGAGCCAATCCGGTTCGGCGAACAACAGATCCGGGTTCCACCAGGCGATCGGGTCCGACGCGTGCTGTAGGTACACCACTCGGGGTTTGCCCCACTCGGCCCCTTCCGGCCGGTTCAGATTGTCCGAGCGCGCGGCGAAGCGGACGTTCTCGCCCCTGTCGAAGATGGGCAACCACTCCGGCGAACCCGCGTCGCGATCACGGGTGAGTTGAGTCCAGATGGTGTTGTTGAACGTCGGGCCGGAGAACAGTGCACCGTCGGTGCGGGCGATGAGATTGTTCAGCGCCAGGAACGGTGCCTCACCGCCGAACGAGCCAAGGCTCTCACCGAACACCACCAGCCGTGGCCGCTGAGCCTCCGGCATCTCGCGAACCAGCGCGTCGACGGCCTCGAACAGCGCCTGCCCGGCCTGTCGCGCGTTCTCCTTGTCGACCAGAAACGACAGCCAGCTCGGCAGGAACGAGTACTGCATGGACACGATGGCCGTGTCGCCGTTGTACATGTACTCGAGCGCCGAGGCCTCGGCCTCGTTGATCCAGCCGGTACCGGTCGTCGTCGCGACGGCGACCACCGCACGATCGAGCCCGCCCTTGCGCTGCAACTCCTCGGCGGCCAGCGCCGCCGTCGCCTTGATGCCGTCCGCCGAATGCAGTCCGGCATAGGCGCGGATGGGTTCGATGGCGGGCCGGCCGTTGAACTCGGTCAGGTCGTCGACGGTGGGTCCTGCCGAGACGAAGACGCGTCCCTGGTGACCCAACGATTCCCAGGACATCTCCGAGCCTGGGCCGCCTGAACGCAACGGAGACGTCGGCGCCGCGAACTCGGGATCGGTCTCGTCATTGGCCGCCGCGAACGTCTTGTTCAAGGCGCTCATACCGAAACGCACGACGATGCCATTGAGCAGCGCGATACTCAGCGCGAGCAGCAGAACCACCACCACCACGGCCGAAACACGCGGCGGCGCAACGCGTTCCAGCTGGCGGACCAAGAAGCGCACCAACCTGCCGATGAGCTGGCCGATCTCGACGAAGATGAACAACACCACGATGGACAGGAATGCGCACCAGGGGTAATCCCAGAATTCCAGGCGTGGTACACCGTTGAGGTCGCGGACCTCGTCCTGCCACCGGTGGAAGTAGAAGATCATCAGGATCTGGCCGACGACCCCGATGCCCACGAGTGTGAGCCAGGCCCACCGCGGCGCCGGTGGGCTGGAGTCCCTCGATGCCATGTAGCGCACCAGCCAAACCCCGAACACCCCGAGGCCGTATCCGATCGCACCCGCGGCGCCGCTGACGATGCCTTGGAAAAGGGGCCCGCGCGGCAGCAGCGACGGCGTCAAGGAGAACCAGATGAAGACAAGCCCGAGGGCCGTTCCGAAGAACGTGTAACGGCGGACCCACCAATCCGGCTTGGGGGGCGACTCCTCCTGCGGCGGTGCGTCGTCAACAGCCTCAGCGGTGTCTGTCACCCACGCAGATTAACGGTGGCGGAAGTTCGGTGGGCGCTTCTCCGTGAACGCTTTCATGCCCTCGGTCTGGTCGTCGGTGGCGAACGCGGAGTGGAAGAGCCTGCGCTCGTAGAGCAGACCCTCGGCCAGCGTCGACTCGAAGGCGCGGTTGACGGCCTCTTTGGCCATCCGCGACGCCGAAAGCGACATCCCGGCGATGGTCTTGGCGACCTTGTTGGCCTCGTCGAGCAGCGTGTCCGCGGGCACGACGCGGGACACCAGGCCGGCGCGCTCGGCTTCCTCGGCGTCCATGTTGCGCCCGGTGAGGATCAGGTCCATCGCCTTGGCCTTGCCGATGGCGCGGGTCAAACGCTGCGAGCCGCCCATACCGGGGAGCACGCCGAGCTTGATCTCGGGCTGACCGAATTTCGCGGTGTCGGCGGCGATCAGCAGATCGCACATCATCGCGAGCTCACAACCGCCGCCGAGCGCGTAGCCGTTGACCGCGGCGATGGTCGGCGTCCGCGTCGCGGCGAACTTGCCCCACGCCGCGAAGAAGTCGGAGGAGAACACGTCGGCGAACGACAGTTCGGCCATCTCCTTGATGTCGGCGCCGGCGGCGAAGGCCTTCTCGCCGCTGCCGGTGACGATGATCGCGCCGATGCCCGGATCGCTGTCGAATTCCGCTGCGGCCGCGACGACTTCGTTCATCACCTGACTGTTGAGCGCGTTGAGCGCCTTCGGGCGGTTCAGCGTGATGGTGCCGACGCGGTCGTCGCGCGTGACCAAAATGGTCTCGTAGCTCATGAGAACTCCAGTTCGCGGTCGGCCGGCGCGAAGTAGGCCTCGACGTCGGCGGTGGTGACGGCCGCCAGTGAGGCGGGCGACCATTTGGGATTGCGGTCCTTGTCGATGACCTGAGCGCGGATGCCCTCTTCGAAATCGTGACTGCGTAGCGCCCCGCACGTGGTCCGGTATTCCTGGCGCAGCACGTCTTCCAGTGTGTCGAGCTTGGCGGCTCGTCGCACGGCTTCCAGCGCAACGGACACCGAGCTGGGGGACTTGGCTTCGATCAGGTCGGCGGCTTCGGTGGCGGGGCCGGCGTCTTCGGCGCGCAGTGCGGCGACGATATCGAGCGGGGTCGCCCCGGCATAGCACCGGTCGATCCATTCCCGTTGCGCCAGAAACTGACTGGCGGGCGCCTCGGCCGCGTAGGCGGCAAGGGCGGCGTCGACGCCGTCGGCGATCACCGCCTCCTTGAACGCGGCGATCGAGGCGTGCGGCACGAAATGATCGGCGAAGCCCATGGCGATAGCGTCACCGGCGCCGAACGTCGCACCGGTGAGGGCGGCGTGCAGACCGAGCAGGCCCGGGGCGCGCGACAGGATGAGCGTGCCGCCGACGTCGGGGATGAAGCCGATACCGACCTCGGGCATCGCCATCTTGGTGGTATCGGTGACGACGCGGACGCTGCCGTGCACGGCGATGCCGACTCCACCGCCCATCACGATGCCGTCCATCAGCGCTACGTAAGGCTTGGGGAAGCGGCCGATCTGGGCGTTGAGGCGGTACTCGTCGTACCAGAAGCTTCTGGCGACGGATCCATCGGCGCGGGCACTGTGATAGAGCGCGACGAGGTCGCCGCCCGCGCACAGCCCACGTTCGCCTGCACCATCGATGACGACGGTCTGAACATCGTCGTCGGCTGCCCAATCGGTCAGCACGGGTGAGATCGCGTTGACCATCGGGTGGGTGAGCGAATTGATGGCCTTGGGCCGATTGAGGGTGATGAGGCCGACGCCCTGAACCACGTTTACTAGGACATCCTCGTTTTCGTCCACGGAATGCAACTTTAGCTGTCGGAGTTCGTCAACCTGCGTGGAGCATCGCCGGGTAGGGTTTCCTGTGAAGACCCTGGGAGGTTCTTTCGGGAACCGTCCGGGATCGTCAGTCGTTGATCGAGTGTTCGTCAACGAGTCGAACCAAGCATCAGAGAGGAACCGACGGTGCGGGAGTCCAGCAACCCGGTATTTCGTTCCCTGCCCAAGGGCCAGGGTGGCTATGCGCAGTTTGGTACCGGAGCCGCCGGCTACGGTGCGCAGGCGGTACAGGCCGAGCCATATGTCACGCAGTACCCCGACCAGCAGCAGACGGGTGTCTCCCGGCCGCTGACCATCGACGATGTCGTCACCAAGACGGGCATCACCCTTGCGGTGGTGACCGCGGTCGGCGTCGCGTCCTACTTCCTGGTGTCGCAGAACCTCGCGCTGATGATGCCGTTCGTGCTCATCGGCGCGCTCGGCGGCCTGGTGATGGTCCTGATCGCGACCTTTGGGCGCAAGCAGGACAACCCCGGCATTGTGCTGAGCTACGCCGCACTCGAGGGCCTGTTCCTGGGTGCCGCGTCGTTCTTGTTCGCGAACCTCGTCTCCACCGGTGGCCCCGGAATGATCGCGCAGGCGATCTTCGGAACCGTTGGTGTGTTCGTCGGCATGCTCGTCGTCTACAAGACGGGCGCCATTCGGGTGACGCCGAAGTTCACGCGGATGATGGTCGCGGCCCTGTTCGGCGTGGTGGCCATCGCGCTGCTCAACTTCGTGCTCGCGATCTTCGGTGTCGGCGGCGGCGAGGGCTTCGGCCTGCGTAGCGGTGGTCCACTGGCGATCATCTTCTCGCTGGTCTGCATCGGTCTGGCGGCCTTCATGTTCCTGATCGACTTCGACCAGGCCGACCAGTTGATTCGCGCCGGTGCGCCGGAGAAGGCCGCGTGGGGCGTCGCCCTCGGCCTGACCGTCACGCTGGTGTGGCTGTACCTCGAGATCCTGCGGCTGCTGTCGTATTTCAACAGCGACTAGCAGTCACCGCGAAAGGCCCGGCACGAAATGTGCCGGGCTTTTTTCGTGCGTCTTTTCGTTGACCCTGCGCACAAGCATCAATTCATCCACAGGATCGCGCCGTGGACGCAGGATGACTGGCGAAAGCGTCGGCTGGTGCCGGGATTGTCCGCCGTATGGATGGGCCGTTTCTCGGAAGTGACGCACTCGAGTCGGGTGCGCTGACGCGATTCCAATTGCGTCGCTACTACCGGGCGATCATGCCGAACGTGTACCTGGACAACCGTGTCGACCCGTCGCTTCACCAACGGGCAGCTGCCGCGTATCTCTGGTCTGGACGCCAAGCCGTCGTTGCAGGCCTTGCCGCCGCGGCGGCGCACGGCTCGAAGTGGGTCGATGACGATACGACTATCGAGCTTGTCTGGAAGAACGCGCGAGCGCCGAAAGGCGTATTGACCCGCGACGACCTGCTGCTCGCCGACGAATTCGAACATCGAGGCGGCCTACCGGTCACCACCGTAGTCCGGACGGTGTTCGATCTCGGTAGGCGCGGTCGGATCGGGATGGCGGTGGCCAGGCTGGACGCGTTGGCGGCGGCGACCCGTTTCACACCGTGCGACGTCCTCGATCTCGCCGCCAGGCACCGTCATAGCCGCGGCCTTCGTCAGCTGGAACAGGCTCTGGATCTAATGGACGCCGGTGCCGAATCGCCGAAGGAAACGTGGTTCGGCTGTTGGCAATTGGCGCGCGATACCCACGGCCGCGAACGCAGATACCAGTGCCCAGGCCCGACGGATTGGGTTTCTACTACCTCGACATGGGTTGGGAGGAAATCATGTTGGCGCTCGAGTATGACGGCGGACAGCACTGGGACAACCCGAAGCGCATCGCGTACGACATCAGGCGTTCCGAACATCTACACGACATCGGTTGGAAGACAGTACGCGTCATGAAAGAGCACCGAACAACCGACGTCTTGAGCCGACTAGGACGTGCTTGGGAAAGTGCGATGCGTTGACTCTGCGCTGAGGGCGCCGATTGATCGATTTTTTGCGCCCTGGACGCAGAGTCAACGAACCTTAGCTAGCTGAGGCGCTCCACCACCATCGCCATGCCCTGGCCGCCACCCACACACATCGACTCGATGCCGAACGTCTTGTCGTGCGTTGCCAGGTTGTTCAGCAGCGTGGCCGTGATACGCGCACCGGTCATACCGAACGGATGACCCAGCGCGATCGCGCCGCCCGACACGTTCAGCTTGTCCTCGTCGATGCCGAGTTCGCGCGCCGACCCGAGCACCTGCACCGCGAACGCCTCGTTGATCTCGACCAGGTCGATGTCCGAGATCGTCTTGCCCGCCTTGGCAAGCGCCTTCTTGATCGCCTCGATCGGGCCAAGGCCCATGATCTCCGGCGACAGCCCCGACACACCCGTGGACACGATGCGCGCCAGCGGCGTCAGACCCAATTCCTTGGCCTTGGTGTCGCTCATGATGACAACCGCGGCCGCACCGTCGTTGAGCGGACACGCATTGCCCGCGGTGATGGTGCCGTTGGGACGGAACACCGGCTTCAGCTGGCTGATCTTCTCGTATGTGGTGCCCGCACGCGGGCCGTCGTCGGTCGTGACCGTCGTACCGTCGGGCAGCTTCACCGGCACGATCTCGCGCTCGAAGAAGCCGCTCTTGATCGCATCCTCGGCGCGGTTCTGCGACCGCACGCCCCAGTGATCCTGGTCCTCGCGGCTGATGCCGGTGTGCAGCGATACGTTCTCCGCGGTCTGGCCCATCGCGATGTACACATCGGGCACCAGGCCGTCCGCGCGCGGGTCGTGCCATTCGTCGGCCCCCTCGGCCTGCTTCGCCGTCCGCGCCTGGGCCTCCTCGAACATCGCGTTCTTCGAGTTCGGCGCGCCATCGGCCGCACCCACGCCGAACCGCGACACCGTCTCGACACCCGCGGAGATGAACACGTCGCCTTCACCGGCCTTGATGGCGTGGAAAGCCATCCGCGTGGTCTGCAGCGACGACGAGCAGTACCGGTTGACCGTGGTGCCCGGCAGGAAGTCGTAGCCGAGTTCGACGGCCACCGCCCTGGCGATGTTGTAGCCGGCCTCACCGGCGGGCTGCGCGCAGCCCATCATCAGGTCGTCGATGTCCTTCGGGTCCAGCGACGGGACCTTGTCCAACACCCCCCGAACCATCTGCGCCGCGAGGTCATCGGGGCGCATCGTGGCGAGCGACCCCTTGACGGCGCGGCCGATCGGCGAGCGTGCGGTGGCGACGATGACGGCTTCAGCCATGAGAATTCTCCTCTATCTACGGATAGAGAAAACCTAACTTGCGGGCACCACGATGGGCGCGGGGACCCCAGTTGAGCGGCGCCACAGCCGGCTGATGTTGCCGACCCGCGCCAGCAGCGAGCTGCCCTCGGCGTTTCGTGGCTCCAGCGCATCTTCGGGCTGTTCACCATCGATGTACTCGCCCAACGCATTACACAGAGCGGGGAGCAACTGCTGTGCCGCCAGCGCGTAACCGGCGCCCGACGGGTGGAACATGTCCTGGCTGAAGAACTCTTCGGGCGCCTTTCTGAACTCGGGTGTGAGCAGATCGGAGAACGGCACGGGCACACCACCCGAGGCGCGCACGGCCGACGCCTGGGCGCGCGCCAGGCGCAACCCGCGGCTGCGTGCCACCCACCGCAGCGGCTGGGGGATCGCGGTGATCACGCCGAAATCCGGGCAGGTTCCCACCACGACGACGGCGCCGCTGGCCCGTAACCGCCGGACCGCCCTGCCCAGCCGTCGCGCCGACGGACCGATGCCGTTGGGCCGGGTGATGTCGTTCGCGCCGATCATGATCACCGCGGCGTCTGGGGGCGGGCCGGCGACGAACATCGCGTCGATCTGCCCGGACAGCCCCTTCGACGTAGCGCCCATGATGGCTTTTGTGCTCAGCCTGATTCGTTCGCCCGACACTTCGGCGAGCCCGCGTGCAATGAGCACACCAGGCACCTCCTCGGCGTCATCACAGCCGTAACCGGTGGCCGTGGAGTCGCCGAAGACCATCAGATGCAGGTCGAATGGGACGCCGCGGTGCCACTTCTCCACGGGTCCACCACCGGGCGCATAGACGCCGTCGGCGCGTGGGGGCACGCTCCACGCCTTGGGTATGACGCGGCGAGCCTTGTCTGCCTGGCCGCTCAGCAGATTGCGGGCTCCCACGTATGCGGAGCCCGTCGATGCGAGCGTGGCCGCGGCCGCAACGGCGACGGTCGTTGTCCTACGCGGAACATGTATGCCCACGCGACAAGTTTAATTGGGATTTTCTGGGATATCCGCGTGGCGACCAACGACAACGGATCACAGTGCGGTATCAAGTCCGGTATCGAAATCGACTCGTTGATTGTTGAAATGAACAAAGCCTGTCAAGCTAAGGTATCGGTAGCGCTGAAGCAAACGGCGGCCCGTGGCTCTACAAAGTCGTAGGGAGTGGTGGCGATGACGGCACCAAGTAAAGTGGCCAGGGCGTCTCGTGTTGGCGAAATGCCTGCTAGGGCACGTAAACCGCGCAAGTTCCCGGTCAGTGACGGCGCACCCTTAGAGGTCGTCGAGGACGGCCCGAGCCTCGCGGGACGGCTGACTTCTCTTGCGGCTCTGCTAACAATTCGACCGACACTAGCTATCGGAAGCTACGCTCCGCGCCTGCCCTGGCCCTGGGGTTTGGTGGATTTTGCGTCGCGGGTGATGCGTCCGCCGCCTGGGACGGTGCGCGCGACGATTTCTTTGCCGAAGTGCACCGCCCAGCTCGTGCGGGCGGGCGGCGTGCTGCCAGCGGACGGCAAGCGCGGAGTGATTCTGTACATGCACGGCGGGGCGTTCCTGACGTGCGGTGTGAATTCCCACGGCCGGCTGGTGACCGCGCTGTCGGGGTACGCCGACTGCCCGGTGCTGGTCGTCAACTACCGGATGATCCCCAAGCACTCCGTCGGTCAGGCGCTCGACGACTGTTACGACGCCTATAAGTGGTTGCGACTCAAGGGTTATGAGCCGAATCAGATTGTGCTGGCGGGCGACTCCGCCGGCGGGTACCTGGCCCTGGCGCTCGCCGAGAAACTGCAACGCGAGGGCTTGGAAGGCGAAATCCCCGCGGCGATGGTGACGATGTCGCCGCTCTTCGAGATCGACAACGAAGGCCGCGCCAACCACCCGAACATCCACAGCGACGCGATGTTCCCGCCGCGCGCCTTCTACGCGTTGGTGGACTTGGTCAAGGAGGCGGCGGGTCGGCACATGGTCGACGGAAAGCCAGAAGAGGTCTACGAGCCGCTCGACCACATCGAGCCGGGGCTGCCGCGCACGCTGATCCATGTGTCGGGGTCCGAAGTTCTGGTGAGCGACGCGCGCAAGGCGGCCCGACGGCTGGCGGCCGCAGGTATACCCGTCGAGGTCCGCGTCTGGCCGGGGCAAATGCACGTGTTCCAGCTGGCATCGCCCGCAGTTCCCGAGGCGAAGCGGTCGCTGCGCCAGATCGGCGACTACATCCGCGAAGCCACCTGGTAAACCCTGAGCTGGTACCCCGCTGCCCCGCCTGACACGATGGAGTCATGCGGATCGCACGGCACATCAGTGAGCTCATCGGCAATACCCCTCTGGTACAGCTGAACTCCGTCGTACCCGACGGCGCGGGCACCGTCGCCGCCAAGATCGAGTACCTGAATCCCGGCGGCAGCTCCAAGGACCGCATCGCGATCAAGATGATCGACGCGGCCGAAGCCAGCGGCGAACTCAAGCCCGGCGGCACCATCGTCGAGCCGACCTCCGGCAATACCGGTGTGGGGCTGGCGCTCGTGGCGCAGCAGCGCGGCTACAAATGCATCTTCGTCTGCCCCGATAAGGTCAGCGAGGACAAACAGAACGTGTTGCGCGCGTACGGCGCTGATGTCGTGGTCTGCCCGACGGCCGTGGCGCCCGACAATCCGGACAGCTATTACAGCGTCTCGAATCGGCTCGTCGAGGAGATCGACGGCGCGTGGAAGCCCGACCAGTACTCCAACCCCATGGGGCCCGCCAGCCACTACGAGACCACTGGCCCCGAGGTGTGGGCGGACACCGACGGCAAGGTCACCCATTTCGTCGCAGGCGTCGGCACCGGCGGCACGATCACGGGGGCCGGGCGGTATCTCAAGGAGGTTTCTGGACGGCGTCCAGAAGGCCAGGTCAGGATCATCGGCGTCGACCCCGAGGGGTCGGTGTACTCCGGCGGCACCGGCAGGCCGTACTTGGTCGAAGGCGTGGGCGAGGACTTCTGGCCGTCAGCCTACGACCCGACCGTGCCGGACGAGATCATCGCCGTGTCCGACGCGGACTCATTCGAGATGACGCGCAGGCTGGCCCGCGAAGAGGCCCTCCTCGTCGGTGGGTCGTGCGGCATGGCTGTCGTCGCCGCCATCAAGGTCGCCGAGAAAGCGGGTCCGGATTCGGTTGTGGTCGTCCTCCTGCCGGATGGCGGAAGAGGTTATCTGTCAAAGGTTTTCAATGACGGATGGATGTCGTCCTACGGCTTCCTCCGGAGCCGGCTCGACGGTTCTGTCGAGGAGACGACCGTCGGAGAGGTGCTGCGCGGCAAGTCGGGTGCGCTGCCCGACCTGGTGCACACCCACCCGTCGGAGACCGTGCGCGACGCGATCGGCATCCTGCGCGAGTACGGCGTCTCCCAGATGCCTGTGGTGGGCGCCGAGCCGCCGGTGATGGCGGGTGAGGTGGCGGGGAGCGTCGCGGAGCGCGAACTGCTGTCCGCGGTGTTCGAGGGCCGGGCCAATCTGGCAGATGCGGTGTCGCAGCACATGAGTCCGCCACTGCCGCTGATCGGTGCGGGAGAGCTCGTCAGCACCGCGGCGAAGACATTGCGCGAGTGCGACGCCGTGATGGTCGTGGAAGAGGGCAAGCCGGTGGGCGTCCTCACCCGCCATGACCTATTGGGCTTCCTGTCCGACGGAAGCAGCCGTCGGGTCCGGTAGTCGGATTTACAGAGACTGGCAAACGATTGGGGTCGCGGGCTCCCGATCCGGCGGTTACCAGCGGGTTTCGCTTCTCCGCCACATGATCAACTTCCGCGCAGAAACCTCTGCGGCAACCCACTTCTCAGGTAGGGTAAGCACGCTTGTTACCAGCTAAGACAATGACTGGAAGGTCCCATGACCGAACAACCCCCACCGCCCCCCGGGAACTACCCTCCGCCGCCACCACCGAGCGGCGGCATGCCGCCTCCTGCTCCCGCGGCACAGCCGAACAACAATCTGATCTGGGGCATCTTGGTGACGGTGTTGTGCTGTCTACCACTCGGAATCGTGTCGATCGTGAAGTCCACTCAGGTCTCCGGTCTGTGGGCGCAGGGGCGCGCAGCAGAAGCGCAGCAGGCGGCTGACGACGCGAAGAAGTACGCGGTGTGGGGTGCGATCGCCGGCGTCATCGTCTTCGTGATCGTCATCATCATCAACGTCGTCGTCGGCATCGGCGCGACAACTAGTTACTCCTAGCGTGCACGGAGCTCTTGCTCCGCGTCGTCGCTCTGGGCCGCGGTTGCCACTTCGACGGTGCCAGTGGGGATTTGGATTGAAACCGGATCGTGAAGTCCGGCAGTCGTGGCAGTCATGGAAGTCATTGAAAGGAACGGCAAACCATGAGTGATCAACCGCCTCCTCCGCAACCGCCGGGTGGTAACTATCCACCGCCCCCGCCGGGGGGCAACTACCCGCCGCCCCCGCCGGGGGGCAACTACCCACCACCACCGCCGGGTGGTAACTACCCGCCGCCAGGTGGTGGTTACGCACCACCCCCGCCTCCCGGTGGTGGCTACGCACCGCCGCCGCCACCCGGACAGGGCGGCTACGGCCCGCAGGGGGGCTTCCCGCAACCGGGCGCGCCCGGCGGTTATCCCCCGGCTGCGGACCCGGGTTTCCCTGGCGCACAAGAGCTTAACGTAGGCGAGGCGTTCTCTTGGGCGTGGAACAAGTTCAGCAAGAACGCTGCCGCGCTGATCGTCCCGGCGCTCGTGTACTCGGTTATCGTCGGCATTCTCCTCGGTGCCGTCTACGGGCTGGCGTTCGCTCTTGCGCCGACGCAGACCTACGAGTCCTACGGCAGCAGTTACAGCTACGAAGCGAGCTTCGGCTTCGCGAGCTTCCTGGCGCTGATCGTCGGATACCTCATCCTGATGGTGGTCGCCGCGGCGATGCAATCGGCTTATCTGGGTGGCCTATTGGATATCGCGAACGGACAGCCGGTGACGATCGGGTCGTTCTTCAAGCCGAGAAACGTCGGCAGTGTGATCGTCGCGACCCTGATCATCGGGATAGCGGCGGGAATCCTGTCCTTCTGCTTCATCGGTGGGATCGCGGTGTCACTGTTCACGCTCTTTGCGACTGTGATCATCGTCGAACGCAATGCCTCTCCCATTGACGCGATCAAACAGAGTTTCGAGATCACCAAGAACAACTTTGTTCCGGTGATCCTCGCACTACTCGTCATCTACGCCATCACGATCGTCGGGACGTTGGCCTGCTTGATCGGGCTGATCGTTGCCATCCCGGTCGCCGCGCTTTTCCTGGTGTACACCTACCGCAAGCTCACCAACGGCCAGATTGCTCCGCTGACGCCGTAATCGTGAACGACCCGGTCTGCGCGTATCTGCACAGACCGGGTCTTCGCGTCTCTCTGCGCCATCGCGGTCAGATTTGTAAGCTGCCACCAGTCGCGATGGATTGACAGTGAGGGCGAACGTGACCACTCAGCCGCCACCGTCACCCGCGGGTGACTTCGCCCAGGGTGTTCCTTCGGTTGCGCCCGTCGTCAGTGGAATCGACTACACGCCGTGGTTCACCCGCGTGCTCGCCTACGTGATCGACAGCATTCCGGTGTACCTGCTCACCGCCATCGGTGGCGTCGTCCTCTACACCTTCCAGCCGACCGAAACATTGTGTGTGGCCGAGGCGTTCTGCGCCACCGGAAGAAACGGACCGTCGACGACGGCGTGGATCATCTTCTCGCTCTGTGTGTTGGTCGCCGTGGCGTTCACGTTGTGGAATTTCGTTGTACGGCAGGGTAATACCGGCTCTAGCATCGGTAAGCAGATAATGGACTTCAAGGTCGTCGGCGAGCAGACGCAGCAGCCGATCGGAGTCGGCAAGTCGCTTCTGCGCCAGATCGCCCACGGCGTCGACGCTCTCATCTGCTACATCGGATTCCTGTTCCCACTATGGGATGCCAAACGGCAGACGATCGCCGACAAGCTCCTCAAGACCGTATGCGTACCGCTGTAGATCGGCGTGCGTGACGGCTTCCTCACCATCTCCGCAGCCGTACCACGCGCGGCCGGCCGCGGCGCTGCCGAAGCAGGCGTACACGCGTTGGAGAACCCGGGTGGTCGCGGCCCTCATCGACTGGACCCCCATTTGGGTGATCTTCCTGATTCCCCTCGTCGGTCTGGTGGTCGCGGGGGATGCGGAGTGCCTCGACAGCATCTATGGCAGCGGCCAGAGTTACTGCTCCACGGCGGTGTCTGACTTCTGGACGTCGGTCCAGTTCATCGCGGTGCTGCCGGGCGTGGTTTATTTCATCTGGAACTTCTGCTATCGGCAGGGCGCAACGGGCCAGAGCATCGGCAAGTCGGTGATGAAGTTCTACGTCGTCAGCGCGGAGACCCGGCAGCCCATCGGCTTCTGGATGTCGCTCATCCGGCAGATCGCCCACTATGTGGACCAAATCCTCTGCTGCGTCGGATATCTGTGGCCGTTGTGGGACAAGAAGCGGCAGACGCTGGCCGACAAGATCGTGGGTACCGTCTGCCTCCCGCTGGGTGCTGGGCCGACGCCACCCCCGCAGTGGATCGAGCCGCCGGGCCCGTCGCTACCCTGATCGGTGATGACTGAACAGCACAGGTCGAGGGGGCTTGCCACCAAGGCCATCCACGCAGGGTTTCGGCCCGACCCGGCGACCGGCGCCGTCAACGCCCCGATCTATGCGAGCTCCACCTTCGCCCAGGACGGTGTCGGCGGCCTGCGCGGCGGATACGAGTACGCCCGCACCGGCAATCCGACCCGTACCGCACTGGAAGCATCGCTTGCCGCCGTCGAGGAGGCCCAGTACGGGCGGGCGTTCGCGTCGGGGATGGCGGCCACCGATTGCGCGCTGCGCGCGGTATTGCGGCCCGGCGACCACGTCGTCATGCCTGACGACGCCTACGGCGGCACCTTCCGTTTGATCGACAAGGTGTTCACGCAGTGGGGCATCGACTACACCGCGGTGTCACTGTCCGACCTCGACGCCATCGGTGCCGCGGTCACACCGCAGACCAAGTTGATCTGGGTGGAGACGCCGACCAATCCGCTGCTGTCGATTGCCGATATCGCAGGCATCGCCGGTATCGCGTCGTCGTCGAAGGTGAAAGTGTTGGTGGACAACACGTTTGCTTCGCCTGCGCTGCAGCAGCCCCTGACGCTGGGGGCGGACATCGTCCTACATTCGACGACAAAGTACATCGGTGGGCACTCGGACGTGGTCGGGGGTGCGCTGCTGACCAGCGATGAAGAACTCGACACCGCATTCGCGTTCCTCCAGAACGGCGCGGGCGCGGTCGCGGGCCCGTTCGACGCCTACCTCACGATGCGCGGACTCAAGACCCTGGTGCTGCGCATGCGCCAGCACAGTGAAAATGCGACGCTGGTCGCCGAGTTCCTGGCGGACCACCCGGAGATCGAGACGGTGCTGTATCCGGGATTGCCGAGTCACCCGGGCCACGAGGTCGCCGCGAAGCAGATGAGCGGCTTCGGCGGCATGGTCTCGGTGCGTATGCGGGGCGGGGCGGACGCCGCCCGCAAGCTGTGCGCGAGTACGGAGATCTTCATCCTCGCCGAGTCGCTGGGCGGAGTGGAATCGCTGATCGAGCACCCCGGCGCGATGACACATGCCTCGACGGCGGGATCCCAACTGGAGGTGCCCGACGATCTCGTGCGTCTGTCGGTCGGCATCGAGGACTCGGCGGACCTGATCGCCGATCTGGAGCAGGCGCTAGGTTAGCGCGGGCCGCAACGCCGACGCGGTGACTGCGAGATTCACTTCGCGTATCGACGTCGGGTACTCGTCGATCCAACTGCCGCTTGCGATTTCGCCAGCCCGGGCGTGCACCCACCGCCATCCGCGATCATTGAGCGACAGAATTGCGCCCAGCCCGTCGACAGCGTGAAGCAGCGTGATGATCGCCGCTGTCGCCGGTGCCGGTGGCCGTCGGTCGAACAGCGCGGCCAACAGCGCCGAACGCGCCTGATCCACCCGCTGCCGGTTCGTCAGCGGCCACGCGTAGGGATGGGTCAATCGGTTGGACTGCAACCGAATACGCCGAATCTGGCCGGTCTGCTCCAGATGGTGGGTGAGATCGGCCGCGGTGTGCTTGGATAGCTTTTTCACGGCAGCCGCCGGCCGCAGCGGCCGCTGCTGTAGTAACTGGAACGCCGACTCGCCAATCGGATCCATCACGCCCGGCGCGGACAGCGCGATCAGCCGACCGGGTTCGACTGCGTCTTCGGCCATCGCAGGCCGGATCCTGCAGGCGTACGCGAGATCCAGCAGTACTGCGGCCGCCAGAACCCGCTCACGCCGGTGACGCTCGAGTGCCGGCTGCGCCGACGCGTTGTCGAGCAGAAGCAGAAGGAGATCCTCGGCAATCTGCGCCATGGTGCGGACTGTAGCGCGGGGCGCCGAGGCGGCTGCCTCAGGAGTGATAGGGCTCAGCGCTGAGGAGCGTCACCTTGACGGTGTTGCCGTTGGGGATCGTGTAGGTCTTGACGTCGCCGACCTTCGCGTCGATGAGCGCCTCGCCGAGCGGTGACTTCGGCGAATAGACCTCGAGCTTCCCGTCGCTGACACCCTCCTGGCGGGTGGCGATCAAGAACGTCTCGGTATCGCTCTTGTCGTCGCCGTATTGCACTTTCACCACCGAGCCGGGCAGCGCCACGCCGGACTGTTTGGGAGCCTCGCCGACCTTGGCGTTGTTCAGCAGCTCCTGCAACTGGCGAATGCGGGCCTCTTCCTGGCCCTGCTGCTCGCGTGCGGCGTGGTAGCCACCGTTCTCGCGCAGGTCGCCCTCTTCGCGTCGATCGTTGATCTCGGCGGCGATGACCGGTCGGTTGGCGATCAGCTGATCGAGCTCGGCCTTCAGCCGATCGTGTGCTTCCTCAGTCAGCCACGTGACCTGCGTGTCGGTCATGATGTCGCGCTCCTGTCGTTCGTTGCTCTCGCGCTGTTCGCGTAAGTAGGTTTCTTGTCGCGCCGCCGGGAGCTCTTCGTGTATTGCCACCGTCGTCGACGCCTAATCAGCGCACTAAATGCAGCAATACACGGTCCCAACGGGGAACCGTGTATCGATCCATCTTAGCACCGCGGGGACAGCGGATTTTCACGTATTCGCAGTTCGGCGTTTGTTGCGTCGTCTCGTGCGGGGATCTAAGGGGCCACCAGGTAGGACGGCACGTCGGCTCCGCATCCGTAGACGTCGCCGACGACCGGCGGCTTGCTGGACTTGACGACGGCCGTCACCTGCACGGTCTGCTGGGTGGCCGGCGGGACCAGGACCTCGCGGCGACCGGTTTCGCTGCCGTCGATCGCACGGGCCCGGATGATGCACACCACCGGCTGGGACGGATCCTCCCGCGTCACGCTGATCGTGACGTCGACGGTTTCGTCGTCGACCAGGCGGTAACCGCCCAGTTCACCCTTGACCGCATTGCTGAACCGCCCCGACGCGATGACCGCGATCGTCACCCCGACCACCAGGACCAGCGCGGTCAGCCCACCGGCGATCAACCGCCGCTGGCGCCGGGTCAGACGCTGGCGCCCATAACGCGCGGAGGGACGCTCGATCATCTAGTTTTCATGCCCGTCGGTCGGATGGATCTACAGAACTGGAACTATAGGGCTACTCGGAATGGTTGAAATCGATCGACGTGATCGGTAAGGGCCGAGTGGCGACATCTTCGGGACATAGATGAGGCAGAACAGGTTGAGTGAACTGCGGTTGATGGCGGTACACGCCCACCCGGACGACGAGTCCAGCAAGGGTGCGGCCGCCACGGCACGGTACGCGGACGAGGGCGTGCGCGTCATGGTGGTGACGCTGACCGGGGGCGAGCGCGGCGACATCCTCAACCCGGCCATGGACCTGCCCGAGGTGCACGGCCGGATGACCGAGATCCGGCGCGACGAGATGGCCAAGGCCGCCGAGATCCTGGGCGTCGAGCACCACTGGCTCGGTTTCGTCGACTCGGGCCTGCCCGAGGGCGACCCGCCGCCACCGCTGCCCGACGGTTGCTTCGCCCTGGTGCCCCTCGAGGAGCCCACCGAATCGCTGGTGCGCGTCATCCGCAAGTTCCGGCCCCACGTGATGACGACGTATGACGAGAACGGCGGCTATCCGCATCCCGATCACATCCGGTGCCACCAGGTGTCGGTCGCCGCGTATGAGGCCGCGGGCGATCATATGCTGTTCCCCGATGCTGGGGAGCCCTGGAACGTGCTGAAGCTGTACTACAACCACGGCTTCCTGCGAAAGCGCATGCAGCTGATTCAGGACGAGTTCGCCAAGCACGGCGAGGTGGGCCCCTTCGAGAAATGGCTCAAGCACTGGGAAGCCGATCACGACATCTTCGAGAGCCGGGTGACCACCAGGGTCGAGTGCGCGAAGTACTTCGCCCAGCGAGACGACGCGCTTCGTGCGCACGCCACCCAGATCGACCCCAACGGCGACTTCTTCCGCGCACCGATCGAATGGCAGCAACGGCTTTGGCCGACAGAGGAATTCGAGTTGGCACGGTCACGCGTCCGGGTGTCGCTGCCCGAGACGGACTTGTTCGCAGGGATCGAGATCGACGAATGAACGACATCGCACTGACCATCATCACCCTGCTGGCACAGGATCCACCCCGCCAGACCGGTCCGGACTTCGGTAAGGCCAGCCCCTTCGGCCTCCTGGTCCTCGTGCTGTTGTTGATCGGCACGTTCGGCTTGGTGTGGTCCATGAACCGTCATCTGCGTAAGCTGCCGAAGTCCTTCGACGAGCCCGACGAACAGGCCGGCGGGGGGTCCGACGAGCCGGGCGACGACGGCGAGAGCAAGCGTGAGTCCGGCTGAGTTCGCCGGCCGAAACACCTTGGGCGGCGCCACCAGTCCCTACCTGCGCCAGCACGCCGACAACCCGGTGCACTGGCTCGAGTGGTCACCGCAGGCACTGGCGGAGGCGGCGACACGGGACGTGCCGATCCTGCTGTCGGTCGGATACGCGGCCTGCCACTGGTGTCATGTGATGGCCCACGAGTCGTTCGAGGACGAGCAGGTCGCGGCCGCGATGAACGAGGGGTTCGTCTGCATCAAGGTCGATCGCGAGGAACGGCCTGACATCGACGCGGTGTACATGAACGCCACTGTCGCGCTGACCGGTCAGGGCGGCTGGCCGATGACGTGCTTCCTGACGCCCGATGGCCGCCCGTTCTTCTGCGGTACGTATTACCCCAAGGCCAACTTCCTGCAGTTGCTCGCCGCCGTCGCCGACACGTGGCGAACCCGCCGTGCCGACGTCGAGGAGACCTCCGACCACATCAGCGGCGAGTTGCGGTCGATGGTGTCGGATCTACCTCGGGGCGGACCGCCGATTCAGCCGTCGCTGTGTGATCACGCCGTCGCCGACGTGCTTGCGCACGAGGATCCCGTCAATGGTGGTTTCATCACCAATCAGTCTGGGGCACCGAAGTTTCCGCCGTCAGCGATGCTGGAGGCGCTGCTGCGCAGCCACGAACGCACCGGTGACCTGATGTCCCTCGAGGCGGTCGAGCGAACCTGTACGGCGATGGCGCGCGGCGGCATTTACGACCAGCTGGCCGGAGGGTTCGCGCGCTACAGCGTCGACGCCGCGTGGGTGGTGCCGCACTTCGAGAAGATGCTCTACGACAACGCTCTGCTCCTGCGGGCGTACGCGCACTGGGCTCGCCGCACCTCAGACCCGCTGGCGCGCAGAGTGGCCGGTGAAACGGCTCGGTTCCTCATCGACGATCTCGGCGCCGACGACATGTTCACCTCGTCGCTGGATGCCGACGCCGACGGACACGAGGGCTTGACGTACGTGTGGACGCCGGCCCAACTGACCGAGTCGTTGGGGCCGGATGATGGCCGTTGGGCCGCAGAGGTTTTCGGTGTCACCGAAGCCGGCACCTTTGAAGACGGCAGCTCGGTGCTGCAATTGCCGGGTGACCCCGACGATGCCGATCGGTTCGATCGGGTACGCACGGCGCTGCGGGCCGCCAGGTCGACGCGCCCCCAGCCCGACCGCGACGACAAGGTCGTCACCGGGTGGAACGGACTGGCGATCACCGCTCTCGCCGAGGCGTCGGTGGCGCTCGATGAACCTGAATTCCTGATCGCCGCAACGCAATGCGCGAGCGCGATCGTCGGCCTGCACATCGTGGACGGCAGACTGCGCCGGGCCAGCCTCGGCGGCCGTGTCGGCGACAGTGCCGCCATTCTGGAGGACCACGCCGCGCTGGCCACCGGCCTGCTGACGCTGTATCAGCTGACCGGCGCGACGTCATGGCTGAGTTCGGCGATGCTGTTGATCGACATCGCACTGCGGCATTTCGCCGATACGGAGACCGCGGGGCGCTGGTACGACACGGCGGATGACGCTGAGACCCTCATGGTTCGGCCCGCCGATCCGCTGGACGGTGCGACGCCGTCCGGTGCGTCCCTGATCGCCGAGGCGTTGCAGTTGGCGGCTCATCTGGCTCCTGCGCACAGCGCTGACAGATATGCATCGGCGGCCGAGTCGACGCTGACGGGTGCGGCGCCCATCCTGGCGCGCCTGCCACGCTCTGGCGGCCACTGGCTGGCCGTCGCCGAAGCCGCTGTGCGCGGGCCCATTCAGATCGCCGTCGCCTGCGATCCCGTCGGCTCGGAGCTGCTGGCCGCCGCGCGCATGCTGGCCCCCGGTGGGGCGATCGTCGTCGGCGGTGCAGTGAACTCTTCGGAACTGCTGGCCGACCGCGACCGGGTGGCCGGGGCCGACGCCGCGTATGTATGCCGTGGCAGGACCTGTGACCTGCCGGTCACCTCCGCCGGGGATCTCGTCGTCGCGCTCGGTGTGTCCGTGTAGCCTTCGGCGCATGGCATCGCCTGAGGACAACGCCGCGACCGTCAACCGCTACCTCGAATACGCCGCGGCGGGGAAGGTCGACGACATCGTCGACCTCTACGCTGACGATGCCACCGTCGAGGATCCCGTCGGCAGCGAGGTGCACATCGGGAGTCAGGCGATCCGGGGCTTCTACTCGGCCATTCCCCAGGGCGACAACGGGACCGACGTCATCACCCTCCGCGCCCTTGGCAACGAGGTGGCGTTCCATTGGGTGCTGACGATCAGCATGGGCGACGCCAAGATGAGTATCGACATCATCAGCGTCATGACGTTCAACTCCGATGGCAAGATCGCGTCGATGAAGGCCTACTGGACCCCGGAGAACATGACCCAGCTCTGATCGGGGATCAGAAGACGGCGAACCACATCGCGATGTAGTGGCAGATCGCGGCGACCGCTGTGCACGCGTGGAAGAACTCGTGGTGGCCGAACGTCGTCGGCCACGGGTTCGGCCACTTGAGGCCGTAGAGCACGCCGCCGATGCTGTAGAGCGCGCCGCCGACGATCAGCAGCACCACCGCGGCGACGCCCGCGCCGTCCATGATCGGCCCGATGAACCACACCGCCACCCAGCCCAACAACAGGTAGAGCGGCACTCCGACCCAGCGCGGGGCCGACGGCCAGAACATCTTGAGCAGCACGCCCGCGAGCGCGCCTGCCCAGACGATGCCCAACAGGACCAGGCCGTCGGACTCCGGCAGTGCCAGCACCGCGAACGGCGTGTAGCTGCCGGCGATGAAGATGAAGATCATCGAGTGATCGAGGCGCTTCATCCATTTCCGGGTCGTCGCCGACTTCCACTCGATCCGGTGGTACGCGCCGCTCACAGCGAACATCGCGACGATCGTCAGCGTGTAGACCAGGGTGGCGAGGCCGGCGCGGGTGGAGACCGCTGACCACGACACCGCCACCAACGCCGCCCCGGCGATGAACGCGACGACCGCGGCGTAGACGTGGATCCAGCCGCGCAACCGTGGTTTGTGGAAGAAGTTGGCGACACCGTCGACAACCGCTTCGGGCAAATCCTCCGCGTAGACGCGCACCGGCGGCTGCTGAGCCTCGTCGGCATCTACCTGCACCATGTTCACCTCCGCTTACGCCATGGGGGATTCGACTGCCACAGTAGTCTGACTCGGTGGCCATCATTCCTTCGCGACTCAAGGAACCGATGTACCGCCTCTACGAGATGCGGTTGCGCCAAGGCCTGGCTTCCTCGAAATCCGAGCTCCCACGCCACATCGCGGTGTTGTGTGACGGAAACCGGCGGTGGGCTCGTGACGCTGGTCACGACGACGTCAGTTACGGGTACCGGATGGGTGCCCACAAGATCGCCGAGATGCTGCGCTGGTGCCAGGAAGCGGGCGTCGAGATGGCCACGGTGTACCTGCTGTCCACCGAGAACCTGCAACGCGAACCCGCTGAGTTGGCGACGCTGATCGGAATCATCACCGACGTCGTCGAAGAGATCTGTGCGCCCGCCAACCGGTGGAGCGTGCGCACCGTCGGCGACCTGGAACTGATCGGGGAGGAGCCGGCTAAGCGGTTGCGCGACGCCGTGGAGTCGACGCGATCGCAAGCCGGCGCCGGGTCCTTCCACGTCAACGTCGCCGTCGGCTACGGGGGCCGCCAGGAGATCGTCGACGCGGTGCGGCAGCTGCTCGCCAAGGAACTCGCGAACGGACGTACCGGCGAGCAGCTGATCGAGGCCGTGACAGCGGAAAACATCTCGGAGAACCTCTACACGTCGGGGCAGCCAGATCCCGATCTGGTGATCCGCACCTCGGGGGAGCAGCGACTGTCAGGTTTTCTGCTGTGGCAGAGCGCCTACTCCGAGATGTGGTTCACCGAGGCGTACTGGCCCGAGTTCCGCCGGGTGGACTTCCTGCGTGCGCTCCGCGACTACACCGCGCGGCATCGCCGCTACGGCATCTAGGGCGATCTGGTCTTCGCGCAAGCGCTCATCCCTGCGACACTGGGACCTATGGCTGCGCTGTCGGCGCTCGTCTTCTCACTCAGCTGGTGGCTGGGGCTATATCTGTTGGCCCGTGACCCGCGTAAGCCCGTCCTGGTGTTGGCCGCCGTCGGCCTGACGAGCTTCGCGACGGTCGTGGCGCTGGACGCCGTTCGTACCCAAAGTGGCTCGACCGTGCTGAGCAGCGTCGAGGTCTACCTCGTCACCGTGCCGGGCATCGCCTGGTTCGCCGTACTTCTCGAACTGTCGCGGCCCCGCGACACGTGGCGAAGCAGGGCGACCGAACTGGTGGCGGTCACCGCGGTCGCGGTGGGCGCCTTCATGGGTGCGGCGATGGCAGGCAACGTCGACGGCCCGGTGCGTCTCGGTCACTGGGTGATGTTCGGCGTCATCTCGCTGTCATCGCTCGGCGCGATGCTGCGCGCGGTGTTCGGATCGTGGCAACCCAGGCCGGTGGTGCCCTACATCATCGTCGCGACGTTGTTCTTCGCACTCGGCAACGCGATCATCGTCATCCCGCTCGGGCTGGTCCCGAGCTGGTTGGCGTTGGCGTCGACGGGATTCGACGTCGTGCTGCTCGGTGTCGCGGTCGCGATGTGGGACGCCTTCGATGAAGGTCAGGCTCTGCGCGCCGACATGTTGCGTTCCTTCGTCGCAACGGGCGTCGTCGTCGTGCTGTTCGGCGGGCAGGCGCTGATCGGCCTGTCGGTCACCGGCCCGCAGACCGCGTTGACGGTGATGCTGTTCACCAGCCTGGCCATCGCGATCTCGATCAACGTGCTGGCCGATCCGCTGGCCGGCCTGCTGGACCGGTTGGCGTTTTTCCGCTCACCCGGGTTGCGCGCCGACCGTGCCGCGCTGCGCAGCACCGGTGCGGCGCTGCCGCTGCGAAAGGCCGGCCCGCTAGACCACATCGACGACGACACCTTCGTCCGGCTCACCCGCCGAGCCCTCGGCCACTACGGCGACCTGTCCAAGCTGGTCGCCAGCCCGCTCACCGCACTGCCGGTTATCGAGGAGCGGCTCGCCGCGCGTGGCGCCCCCGACCAGCCGCTGGAGCGGGCCAACGAGCTCAAGGCTCTGCTCGCCGATCGCATCGCCCGTCTCAAGCCGCGTGACGGCGGCGAGTTCGGCACGACCGAAGAATGGCGTTACTACAACTCGCTGTACTTCCCCTATGTCGTCGGTGTGCGGGCATACGCGCAGAACGCGACCGCCGCAGGGCTCGATCCCGTCGCGCGTCAGGCATGGCAGTGGTTCGTCACCGAGGTGCCGCAACGGTCGCTGCACAACTGGCAGAACTCGGCGGCCCGCGTGATCGCCGCCGATCTGCGCGGAAACCTGGTGGCGGCACAGGACCTCTGACCTGCGGCTGGCAGTAGCTGGCAGCGGCTGGCGTCGATCTGGCAGTGGCATCTGCGCAGCATCGAAGCCATGACCGCCATCACCACCCGGCCCGTCCGGGAAGCCCGATCCGATGACTCACTGCTGCGGTTCGCCCTCCGCGCCGACGCGACCCTGTGCGCCGGCCTCGGTCTGCTGATCGCCATGGCCGCCGATCCGCTGTCGCGGTTGTCGGGCCTGTCGTCCACTTCCGAGTGGATCGCGGGTGCGGCGCTCGTCGTCTACGGCGCGACGCTGTACCTGCTCGCCGGTCTGCCCGACGTCCGTCGCGTCGGTGCCGGTGTGCTGGCCGGAAACGTCGTTTTCGCGATCCTGGTGACCGTCGTTCTCGTGGCGGGTTGGCTGCCCCTGACCGAATTCGGTGTCGCCGCGACCATCGCCTTCACCGTCGTCACGTTGGCCTTCGCCTACGTGCAGTACCTCGGGGTGCGCCGATTGGCGTGACCCCCACATGACTGGTCCGGAGCCGCCGCCGTAAGAGGTTGCGTCGTCGGCTCCGGAACGGTCCACCACCCACCCCGAGAAAGGAAATCGCATGACCGCCACCACCACACCCAAACTGCGGGCCTCCAACGACTCGTTTCTGCGCTTCGCGCTGCGACTCGACGCGACCTGCAGCGCCGTCATGGGGATCGTCGGCATCGCCCTTGCCGGCTGGATCGCCGAGATGTCGGGTACGACAACCGCCTTCGAGTACGGGGTCGGTGCCTTCTTCATCGCCTTCGCGACCGGGGTTTTCGTTTTCGCCGCCCGGCCTTCGGTGAAACTGACCGGCATCGTGATCGCCGCAGGCAACGTCCTTTACACCGTTGCTTCCGTCGTCTTCGTCCTTGCCGACGTGTTCCCGCTGACCACCTTCGGTGTGGTGGCGACGCTGGCCACCGGCGTCTACACCCTCGTCATGGCCGAGCTGCAGTACCAGGGCGTACGTCGTCTCAATAGGTAGCGGAACACAATGTCGCGCCGAGAGCGTCTTCGCGGCTATATATACGCCGTGACGCTGTCAGGCCGACATTGTTGTCGGACTCCTAGAGCTTCCTGAGTCGCAGCCGGTTGATCGCGTGGTCGGCATCCTTGCGCAGCACCAGCGTGGCCCGCGGACGGGTCGGCAGAATGTTCTCGATCAGGTTGGGCCGGTTGATCGAATGCCAGATGTCGCGCGCGGCGAACACGGCCTGATCGTCGGTCAAGGTCGAGTAGTGGTGGAAGTGTGAGGCCGGGTCGGCGAACGCGCCGGCCCGCATCGACAGGAACCGCGAGATGTACCACTGCTCGATATCCTCGATGCGGGCGTCGACGTAGACCGAGAAGTCGAACAGGTCCGAAACCATCAGTGCCGGACCGGTTTGCAAGACGTTGAGGCCCTCGAGGATGAGGATGTCCGGATGCCGGATCATCTGCTTCTCGCCGGGCACGATGTCGTAGAGCAGGTGCGAATACACCGGCACGCAGGTCGCGTCGGAGCCCGACTTCACCGTCGTGACAAACCGCATCAGCGCCCTGCGGTCGTAGCTCTCCGGAAAGCCTTTGCGATGCATCAGGTTTCGCCGGGCCAACTCGGCGTTGGGGTACAGGAAGCCGTCGGTGGTGACCAGGTCGACGCGGGGGTGATGTTCCCAGCGCGCCAACAGCGCCTGCAGCACACGCGCGGTGGTGGACTTACCGACGGCGACGCTGCCCGCCACGCCGATGATGAACGGCACCGGGCGGTCCGGATTCTGCTGCGGCTCGCCGAGGAACTGCGCGGTCGTCGCAAACAGCGCCTGGCGGGCAGCGACCTGGAGGTGAATCAGCCGGGCCAGCGGCAGGTAGACCTCTTCGACCTCGAGCAGGTCGAGCTTCTCGCCGAGGCCGCGCAGCCGTTGCAGCTCGTCCTCGCTCAACTTCAACGGGGTCGACATGCGCAACGAACGCCACTCGGTCCGGTCGAACTCCACGTAGGGGCTCGGCTCGCTCAGCCGCGGCATACGCCCCAGTCTTGCAGTTAACGTTGGACGCATGAACTCGGGCTTGTCGAATACCACTTTGATCCGTGAATATCTGATGCTCGGACTGCGCTTCGACCGGGTCGAGGATGGTTACGTCGACTCCTTCACCGGAGATCCCGAACTGCGCCGCATCGTCGCCAACGAACCGCCCCCGGAGCCCGCCGATCTCACGCACCAGGCCGAACGCCTGCTGGTCGAACTGGACGCGGGCACCGACCTGGAGCAGAGCCGCGCCGAGTTCATCGCCGCCCACCTGCGGGCGCTGGCGTGCGCCGGCCGCAAGTTCTCGGGCCAGAACGTCGGTTTCGTCGACGAGGTCGACGCATATTTCGACGTGCGCATCGCGAAGGGCGACCCGGAGCAGTACCGGCAGGCGCACGCCAAGCTCGATGAGGCACTGAGCGGCACCGGGCCGCTCGCCGAGCGGATGACCGCCTACCGGGCCGGTGAGGAGGTGCCGCCCGACCGCCTGGAGGAGTGCATCCATGCGTTCTCCAGCGCACTTCGCGACAGGGTGCGCGCCGAATATCCGCTGCCGGACGCCGAGACCATCACCTACGAGGTGGTCACCGACAAGCCCTGGTCGGGCTTCAACTACTACCTCGGCAACTACACCTCGACGGTGGCTGTCAACGCCGACCTCAAGCAGCAGATGTCCAACCTGCCGCGACTGGTGGCGCACGAGTCCTATCCCGGCCACCACACCGAGCACTGCCGCAAAGAGGCCGGACTGGTCGAGGGCAAGGGTCAGGCCGAGCAGACGATCTTCCTCGTCAACACCCCGCAATGCCTGATGGCCGAGGGGCTGGCCGACCTCGCGCTGCACGCCGCGATCGGCCCGAACTGGGGGACCTGGGCCGCCGAGATCTACGCCGATCTGGGCCTGAGTTTCGACGGCGATCGTGCGCAGGCCGTCTCCGAGGCGGCAGCAACGCTGGCCGACGTGCGCCAGGATGCCGCGCTGATGCTGCACGACGAGCACCGTGACGTCGACGAGGTCGTCGAGTTCCTCAAGCGCTGGCTGCTGGTCAACGACGAGCGGGCCCGCCAGATGCTGCGGTTTCTGTCGTCGCCGCTGTGGCGGGCCTACACCAGCACCTACGTCGAGGGCTATCGGCTGCTGCGCGCATGGCTGGAGGCGCGACCTGCGGATGTTTCGCTGACCCAGCGGTTCGGCCGGCTACTCGACGAGCCACTGATCCCGTCGACGCTGCGGACCGCCTGAAATCTCGCCCGACTAGGCTGAGCTGCATGACTGCAGAGTCCAATGGTCTGGGCGCCGAATACGCCGACACCGCCAGCGAGGCCTACCGCGCCGCCCTGCGGGTGATCGAGTCCGTCGAGCCCCGAATCGCCGATGCCACCCGCAAAGAGCTTGCCGATCAACGGGATTCGCTCAAGCTGATCGCCAGCGAGAACTACGCCTCGCCCGCGGTGCTGCTGACGATGGGCACCTGGTTCTCCGACAAGTACGCCGAAGGCACCATCGGTCACCGGTTCTACGCCGCCTGCCAGAACGTCGACACCGTGGAGGCGCTGGCCGCCGAGCACGCACGCGAACTGTTCGGCGCGCCGTATGCCTACGCCCAACCGCACTCGGGTATCGACGCGAACCTGGTCGCGTACTGGGCGATCCTGGCCACCCGGGTCGAGGCTCCGGGTCTGGCCGAACTCGGCGCCAAGCACGTCAACGACCTCTCCGAAGCCGACTGGGAGACCCTGCGCGGCAAGCTCGGCAACCAGCGGCTGCTGGGCATGTCGCTGGACACCGGCGGCCACCTGACCCACGGCTTCCGGCCCAACATCTCCGGCAAGATGTTCCACCAGCGCCAGTACGGCACCAACCCAGAGACGGGTTTCATCGACTACGACGCCGTCGCCGCTCTCGCCCGCGAGTTCAAGCCGCTGGTACTCGTCGCCGGCTACTCCGCCTATCCGCGGCGGGTCAACTTCGCCAAGATGCGCGAGATCGCCGACGAGGTCGGTGCGACGCTGATGGTCGACATGGCGCACTTCGCCGGCCTGGTTGCGGGCAAGGTGTTCACCGGCGACGAGGATCCGATCCCGCACGCCCACATCACCACCACGACCACGCACAAGTCGTTGCGCGGACCGCGCGGCGGACTGATCCTGGCCACCGAGGAGTACGCACCCGCAGTCGACAAGGGGTGCCCGATGGTGCTCGGCGGACCGCTGTCGCATGTGATGGCCGCGAAGGCCGTTGCGCTGGCCGAGGCCCGCCAGCCGGCGTTCCAGACGTATGCGCAGTCCATCGCCGACAACGCGCAGGCGCTGGCCGACGGATTCACCAAACGCGACGCGGCGCTGGTCACCGGCGGCACCGACAACCACCTCGTGCTGCTCGATGTGACGTCCTTCGGCTTGACCGGACGGCAGGCGGAGTCGGCGCTGCTTGACTCCGGCATCGTGACCAATCGCAATGCGATTCCGGCTGACCCGAATGGCGCCTGGTACACCAGCGGCGTCCGGCTGGGCACACCCGCGCTGACCACCAGGGGATTCGGCGCCGACGACTTCGATCGCGTCGCCGAGCTGATCGTCGAGGTGCTGTCGAACACCGAGGCTGAGGGCACTTCGAAGGCCAAGTACAAGCTGGCCGACGGCACCGCGGACCGCGTGCACGCCGCCGCCGGCGAACTGCTGGCGGCCAACCCGCTGTATCCGGGGCTCACGCTGTAAGACACGCCCCGCGCGATTTTTGGAAACCTGTGAATTCGGGTTACAGTTACTTTCATGGCACAGAGACCTGTCGCTAATGCGCTGATCCTCGAACTCGAGCCGGTCGTGCAGCGGGAGCTGCGTCGTCATATCGACTCGGAAGACCTGTGGTACGCCCACGACTACGTCCCGTTCGAGCAGGGCGAGAACTTCGCCTTCCTTGGCGGAAAAGACTGGGATCCGGCCCAGGTGACGCTGCCCAAGGTGGTCACCGATGCGCTGGAGATCCTGCTGATCAACAAGGACAATCTCGCCGGCTATCACCGCGAGCTCGTCTTCAGCTTCATCCTCGAAGAGAAGTTCGGGCGCTGGATCGGCCGTTGGACCGCTGAGGAGCATCTGCACGCGATCGCGCTGCGCAACTATCTGGTCGTCACCCGTGAGATCGATCCGGCCGCCAACGAGGATGTCCGCGTCGAGCACGTGATGAAGGGCTACCGCGCCGACACCTACAGCCAGATCGAGCGCCTGGCGTTCATGGCCTTCTTCGAGCGCGAGCACGCGGTCTTCTGCCGCAACCTCGAAGCGCAGATCACCGAGTGCACGCTGAAGGCGCTCCTCGGCCGCATCGCCAAAGACGAAGAACGGCACGAGGAGTTCTTCGCCAACCTCGTCGCGCACCTGCTGACGACGAATCGCGACGAGACCGTCGATGCCATCGCCAAGCGCGCCGCCGAGCTCGACGTCGTGGGTGGTGACATCGACGCCTACGCCGACAAGGTGCAGCACCTGGCCGAGGCCGGCATCTTCGGGCCCGAGCAACTGCGCCAGGTCATCGCCGATCGCATCACCGCGTGGGGTGTGGCCGACGAGCCCGCGCTCCAGCAGTTCACACAGCGCTAACTCGTAGCCACGGCGCGCCTGCGCGGCGCATATGGCGCCACGGGAGTAGCGTCGTTTTCGATGGCTAGCGACATGCTCTGCTATCCGGGCGGTACCGATCGTTTGATCACGAGAGGACCGGCCCCGGTCCTAGTACCGCAGCGTCCGCCGAACGGTTCGCGTGGGGCCGCGCGGGCTCGAGGAGCGCTACGTGACTGATTCGCCCTTGCGGACCTATGTTCTCGACACCTCTGTCCTGCTTTCCGATCCGTGGGCTTGCACCCGGTTCGCCGAGCATGACGTCGTGGTCCCGCTCGTGGTCATCAGCGAACTGGAAGCCAAGCGGCATCATCATGAGCTCGGCTGGTTCGCGCGGCAGGCACTGCGGATGTTCGACGATCTGCGACTCGAACACGGCCGGCTGGACCAGCCGATACCCGTTGGGACGCAAGGTGGAACGTTGCATGTCGAGCTCAACCACAGCGATCCGACGGTGTTACCTGCGGGATTCCGCAACGACAGCAACGATGCGCGCATCCTGACGGTCGCGGCCAACCTCGCTGCGGAGGGCAAACTGGTCACACTCGTCAGCAAGGACATCCCCCTGCGGGTGAAGGCGGGCGCGGTCGGCCTGACTGCCGACGAGTACCACGCGCAGGACGTCGTCACGTCGGGCTGGACCGGGATGGACGAGGTCGACGTCACACCCGACGAGATCGACACGCTTTTCGCCGATGGTGAAATCGACCTCGAATCGGCACGGAACATGCCGTGCCACACCGGAATCCGGCTCCTCGGTGGCAGCTCGTCCGCGCTGGGACGGGTGAACGCCGAGAAGCGAGTGCAGTTGGTTCGTGGCGACCGCGAAGTGTTCGGCCTACGGGGAAGGTCGGCCGAGCAACGCGTGGCACTGGATCTCCTGCTCGACGAATCGGTGGGCATCGTGTCGCTGGGCGGCAAGGCGGGTACCGGTAAGTCCGCACTCGCGTTGTGCGCAGGCCTCGAGGCAGTGCTCGAGCGCCGGACCCAACGAAAGGTCGTGGTGTTCCGGCCGTTGTATGCGGTCGGCGGACAGGATCTCGGTTACCTACCCGGCAGCGAGAGCGAGAAGATGGGCCCCTGGGCGCAGGCGGTTTTCGACACGCTCGAGGGGCTGGCCAGCCCCGCGGTGCTGGAGGAGGTGCTGTCGCGCGGCATGCTCGAAGTGCTTCCGTTGACACACATTCGCGGCCGGTCCCTACACGACTCGTTCGTCATCGTCGACGAGGCGCAGTCGTTGGAACGCAACGTGCTGCTGACGGTGCTGTCGCGGTTGGGTGCGGGATCTCGGGTGGTGCTCACCCACGACGTCGCCCAGCGGGACAATCTGCGCGTGGGCCGTCACGACGGCGTAGCCGCTGTGATCGAAAAGCTAAAGGGCCACCCGCTATTCGCCCACATCACCCTGCTTCGCAGCGAGCGTTCGCCGATCGCGGCCCTCGTCACCGAGATGCTCGAGGAAATCAGCCCGGGCGCCCTGCCCTGATCGACTAGGCGCGGCGGCGGCCCCTGAGCCGCCTGGCCGGCGACATGGAACCCCGGACCAGGAACCATCCCGCGGCCGCCGCAGCGCTCAACGCCACGACTCGGTCGCCCCGGTCCGCCCTCGGCAGATCGAGCAGCGACACCAACCCCAGCACCGCGAAGCCTGTCCGCAGTGCCGGTGTACTGGTCGCGGTCGTCACCAGAGCGGTGCTGCTCTCGGAGACCACGGGAGTCGGGATTGAGCCAGTTTGGTCAACGCTCACCTAGTCCTCCTGGGGAAGCCTGTTCGGTCCGGGCGACTTGACGCTAATTCGTCGGACGGCGCTGGGAAATAGGGTGTTTCCCTATCGTCGAGTCGCTCTAGACCCGACCTATGTGGCGGCCCAGCTCCGCACGTGACCGGATGCCGAGCTTGCGGTAGATCCTGGCCAGGTTCGCCTCGACGGTCTTGGGACTGATGAACAGCGCATTGGCGACGTCACGGTTCTTCATGCCCGACGCGGCGAGCTCGGCGACGCGCTGCTCAGACGGGGTCAGTTGGCTGGATCCCTGCGGGCCGACGTTGGCCCGCGCCAGCTCGGCGCGCGTGCGGTTGGCCCAAAGCGGTACGTTGTGCCGCTCGAAGACCTCGAGCGCCATCTGCAGGCTTCTCGACGCCGCCTCCTTCTTGCGCATGCGACGTTCGAGCTGGCCGAGCAGCAGCAGGGTCCGCGCCCGGTCGAACGGCATGTCCACCCGCTCGTGTTCGGTCATCGCCTGCTGCGCCGCGGCGTGAGCGCCGGCGAGGTCACCCGTCGCCGCGAGCGTCATGGCGCGGCCACGCGCGCCGACGGCCGACATCCAGGCCCGGTCGAAGGTACGGCCGTTGCGTTCCAGTGCCTCGATGAGCGGCGCGGCTTCGGCGAGCCTGCCCAACTGCACCAGGGACTCGATGGCATCGGGCAGGAACGCGGCACCGGGCAGTTCGGTCGGCGTGGACGCGGGATCGAAGCCCGACAGCAGCGGAGCGACCGCGGCGAGCGCTTCCGGGTAGTTGCCCAGCGATACCTCGAGGAAAGCGAGGGTGGCAAGCAGCCGCTCCCCGAGCCGGAAAGTTCCTGTCTGCCTGCCGATCTCGAGTCCTGCTGCGATAGTGCGACGAGCTTCATCCTCCTGGCCGGCAAACACGGCCAAGGGTGCGCGCATGCTGTGCGCCAGGAACAGTGGCGTGCCGCCGCTGAGCTGACGGGCGCGTTCCATGGCGTCTTCTGCCACCAGGTTGGCGTTGATGAAGTCGCCCGCCCATACCGAGCTCATCACGACGTGCTGAGCGATGAAGACGTATTCGCCTTCCTCGCCCTTCTCCATGCAGCGCAGCCGGATCGCTTCGAGTTTCTGCCGCGCTGCCGCCAGTTCGCCGGTCCACTCCAGCAGGAGTGCGTGCTGCATTCTTGGCCGGAACACCAGCGGTGTGAAGGTGTCCTCATCCTCGAGTTCGAGCGCACGTTGCAGGCTTGCGCTATCGAAACCTTCGCCGGCCACGAAGTCCAACATGACCCGCATGCCCAGCGCCAGGCTGAGCAGGTGTGGCTGGCCGAGTCGCTCGGCATCTTCGACTGCCTGCCGTGCGACGTCCTTGCCCTCGCGAACCTGGTTGGCGTGCATGAGCGAATAGGCCAGCGTGATCAGCACCTGCACGCGCAGCGGACTGTTGTCATCCGCATCGTTGAGTGCCTGCTGCAGCACGGTCGTCGCCTCGAAAAAGCCCTCGGTGTAGAGGCGTACAACGGCCAAGCGGCACAACGCCTCTGCCCGCAGATCTCCCGGCGGCAGCCGGTCCACCGTCTCCTCGAGCATTGTGGTCGCCCGCTCATGGTCGCCGGCATCGAAGTGATTCAGCGCCGAGCGGAGCCGACGTTCTGGCGCGTCACCGCCGAGGCCGATGGCCAGGTCCATGAGTTCGGCAGCGGCCTCGGGTGCCCCACGCGCCCGCGCCGAGTCGGCAGCCTTGTCGAGCGCGCGCAGCGTCACATCGTCGCCTCTGGTAGCGGCCAGAGCGAGATGCCTTGCGCGCAGCTCGGTCTCGTCAACGAGCTCGGCGAGCCTACGGTGCATCGCTCGGCGGGTTGCGGGACGCGCCTCGGTGTAGACGCCCCTTGCCAGCAGCGGGTGCGTGAAATGGATCCGGTTGCCGTCGATGGAGATGATGCCTTTGCCCTCGGCGATCTCGAGAAGGTCCACCAGCTGGTCACCGTCGCCGATCGTCGCCATCGCCACCGTCTCGACTGTGGGCGTGGCCATGCACGACGCCGCGAGCAGCGCTTCGTGCACATCGGGGTCGAGGCTGCCGAGGCGGCTGCGGACGACATCGTTGAGCGTTCGCGGTAACGATGCCACCGTGGTGCTGAGCGTCCCGTCGTCCAGCGCCCTGGCCAATTCGATGGCATAGAAAGGATTTCCGCCGGACACCTGATGGATACGTCCCATTGCGGGCCGTGAGAAGGGCCGCTGCAGGCGCGACGAAACCGCGGAGTGCAGTTCGCGAACATTCAACGGACTGAGGCGAATACGGGTCAGGGCTTCGGGTCGCGGCAACTGCAGCCATGCCGCGCTCGCGCCGTCGTGGACCTCGGTGCGCACGCTGCCGAGTATGCCGACCGGCCCGGTGAGGCGCCGCGCGACGAATGCGATCACGTGCACGCTGGAAGGGTCGAGCCACTGCAGATCGTCGATGGCCAGCAACACCGGGCCGATTTCGGCGTGGCGCTCGATGACGGCGAGGAACGCGGCCGCGACGGCGCGTTGGTCGGTCACCTCACCCGTGCCTGCGCGCAACAGCACCTGGTCCACCGCGAGCAGCTGGGGGGCGGGCAGGTCCGCCCACGTGTGGGGGTCGACGTCGTCGAGCATGTCCGCCAGGGCGGTGTAGGCAAGAACGGATTCAGCGGCCGCGGCACGCGTGGACAGCACCCGGAACCCTCGCGCCGTTGCCTCCTCGATGGCGGCCAACCACAGCGTGGTCTTGCCGATTCCCGGCTCGCCTTCGATCAGCAGCGCGGATGGCCCGACGGTCGTCGAGGTCAAGAACGTCTTGACCGAACGATCCTCCGTCGGGCGGCCTCGTAGACCAGCCTCCGGCATCCACAATTCCCGGCACGTAGACAACTGACACAACCCCTGCACCGCACGACGCCCCGGACGGGACCGGGATCACGCGGTGGCAGTGTGCCTGTACCCGCTACGCGGCGGATCTAAGCAACTGCTCAGCGCAATGGGATGCTCTTCGCGCGAGCGCTCATCGCTCGCCGTCCTTGACCTTCGCCATCGCCAGCACGTCGAGACGCTTGTCGAGTTCTTCGAGGGACAGCTTGTCGCCGATCAGCCCGCGGTCGATCACGGTCTGACGGATGGTCTTCTTCTCCTTGAGCGCCTGCTTGGCGACCGCGGCGGCCTCCTCGTAGCCGATCGCCGAGTTCAGCGGCGTCACGATCGACGGCGAGGACTCGGCCAGCTCGCGCAGGCGCTCTTCGTTGGCGACCAGGCCGTCGATGCAGCGCTCAGCGAACAGCTTGGACGAGTTGGTCAGGATCTTGAACGATTCGAGCAGGTTGCGCGCCATCATCGGGATGTAGACGTTGAGTTCAAAAGCACCCGATGCGCCTCCAAAAGCGATCGCGGCATCATTCCCGATGACCTGCGCGGCGACCTGGGTGATCGCCTCCGGAATCACCGGATTGACCTTGCCCGGCATGATCGAACTGCCTGGTTGCAGGTCGGGAAGCTGGATCTCGCCGAGGCCGGTCAGCGGGCCCGAGCCCATCCACCGGACGTCATTGGCGATCTTGGTCAGCGACACCGCGATGGTGCGTAGCGCTCCGGACGCCTCGACCAGTCCGTCGCGGGCGGCCTGGGCCTCGAAATGGTTTGCGCAGACGCGCAGTTCGGCCAGACCGGTCAGCTCCGTGAGGACGGCGACGACACGCTCGTCGAAATCATCGGGGGCATTGAGGCCAGTGCCCACGGCGGTCCCGCCGATGGCCAGTTCACCCAGCCGCGGCAACGTGGACTTCACCCGTTCGATCGAGGCCTCCACCTGGCGGGCGTAGCCGCTGAACTCCTGGCCCAGCGTGACCGGGACGGCGTCCATCAGGTGGGTACGGCCGGACTTGACGACCGTGCGCCACTGGTGGGCCTTGGAGTCGAGCGACTCGTGCAGGATCTCGAGCGCCGGGATCAGGTGGCGTACAGCGGCTTCGGTGGCCGCGATGTGCGTCGCGGTGGGAAACGTGTCGTTGGACGACTGCGACATGTTGACGTCGTCATTGGGATGCACCTTCACGCCGTTGCGCTCGGCGACGCTTGCGATGACCTCGTTGGTGTTCATGTTCGAGCTTGTGCCCGAACCGGTTTGGAACACGTCGATGGGGAACTGGTCGTCGTGCAGACCGTCGGCGATCTCGCCGGCGGCGGCGATGATCGCGTCGGCCTTGTCGGGCGCCAGCAGACCGAGATCCTTGTTGACCTGTGCGCAAGCGCCTTTCAGCAGGCCGAGTGCACGGATCTGGGTCCGCTCGAGCCCACGGCCGGAGATCGGGAAGTTCTCCACCGCACGCTGGGTCTGTGCCCGCCAGAGCGCGTTGATCGGCACCCGGACCTCGCCCATGGTGTCGTGCTCGATGCGGTATTCGGTGCTTTCCGCAGCGCTGTCGGGCATTTGTGCTCCCTGTTCTTCGGTGTGTTTGTGGTTATGGCAGCGGGTAGACCGCATTGCTGTCGCCGATGAAATCGATCGCGGAGTACTCGTTGAGTTTCGAGAGGCGGTGGTAGGCCTCGATCATGCGCACGGTGCCGGACTTGCTGCGCATCACGATGGACTGGGTGGTGCAGCCGCCGCCGGAGTAGCGCACGCCCTGCAGCAGGTCCCCGTCGGTGACACCGGTGGCGCAGAAGAACACGTTCTCCCCGGACACCAGGTCTTCCGTGGTCAGCACCCGGTCGACGTCGTGGCCCGCGTCGATGGCCTTCTGCTTCTCATCGTCGTCGGTGGGTGCCAGCACTGCCTGGATGGCGCCGCCCATACAGCGGATCGCGGCGGCGGCGATGATGCCCTCGGGAGTGCCACCGATGCCGGCCAGCATGTCGGTACCCGAATTGGGTCGGCACGCGGAGATGGCGCCTGCCACGTCGCCGTCGGAGATCAACCGGATACGGGCGCCCGCCTCGCGGACGTCGGCGATGAGTTGTTCGTGGCGCGGCCGGTCCAGGATGCACACGGTGACGTCCCGCACCGACAACCCCTTCACCTTGGCGACGGCGCGGACGTTCTCGCCGATCGGCGCGGTGATGTCGATCGCGCTCACCGCGTCGGGACCGACGGCGATCTTGTTCATGTAGAAGACCGCCGACGGATCGAACATGGCGCCGCGCTCGGCGACCGCGAGCACCGAGATGGCGTTGGGCATGCCCTTGCTCATCAGGGTGGTGCCGTCGACCGGGTCGACCGCGAAGTCGCACTCCGGTCCGTCACCGTTGCCGACCTCTTCGCCGTTGTAGAGCATGGGCGCGTTGTCCTTCTCGCCCTCGCCGATCACGACGACGCCGCGCATCGATACGGAGTTGACCAGCTCGCGCATTGCGTCGACGGCGGCCCCGTCGCCGCCCTCCTTGTCACCTCGGCCTACCCAGCGTCCTGCTGCCATCGCACCGGCTTCGGTGACTCTCACGAGTTCAAGGGCGAGGTTACGGTCGGGTGCTTCACCGCGCGCGGGTGTCATGGGCAGATTGTCCCATTAGCCCCCCTCCCTTTGGGACCTGGGATACTGGCGACCATGACCACCCAGCCGCAGCCGGCTCCGAAGCCAGCGAAGTCGCGGCTACTGCAGGACGGCCGGGATATGTTCTGGTCGATCGCACCGCTGATAGTGGCCTGCATCGTGCTGGCCGGGGTGCTGGGTATGTGCTCGTTTCAGGCCAGCGGGCCCGCCGAGGGTCCCGTGCCCACCTACGACGCACCGGGCGCGCTTCAAGCCGACGCGGACGCCCTCAAGATCCCGATCAGGGTGCCGCAGCTGCCCGAGGGCTGGCAACCGAACTCCGGCAGCAGGAACGGCATCGATGGGGGCCGCACCGACCCGACGTCGGGGGAGAGCCTGCGAGCGGTCAGCTCGACCGTCGGCTTTCTGGCGCCGAGCGGCATGTACGTGAGCCTGACGCAGAGCAACGCCGACGAGGACAAGCTCGTTGCTTCGATGAGACCCGACATGCGCCCGACGGGCGCCGAGGACGTCGACGGCGTGACGTGGGTGGTCTACGAGGGCGGAGATCAGGAGGGGCGGCCTGCCGAGCCGCTGTGGACGACGCGGCTGAACGGCCCGACGGGGCCGGCGCAGGTTGCGCTGACCGGGGCCGTTACGACCGACGAATTCCGTACGCTGGCTGCGGCGACGCAGACCGCCGCTCCACTGCCCACCAAATAGCCGACTGCCAAGTAGGAGACGTCATGACCGCGCCCGATCCCGATGTCGCCGGCCAGGCGGCTCCGGAAGCAGACCTCACCGGCTGGACCGTTTCGCCGTTCGCCGCTGCGGGCTTCACCCATGACGTGTATCGCAGAGGTGAGGGTCCCGGAGTGGTGCTGATCCCGGAGATGCCCGGCGCCCATCCTGGTGTGTTCGCGCTGGGAAATCATCTGGTGGACAACGGGTTCACGGTGGCAATACCGTCGCTGTTCGGCACTCCCGGGGCGCCGGCGATGCGTCCCGGCGCGGTCCCGGTCATGTTGCGCGGTTGTGTGGCAAAGGAATTCGCGGGTTTTGCGACCAACGCCGACCGTCCGGTCGCGCACTACTTGCGTGCGCTGGCCCGCGATCTCAATGAGAACACACCGGGTAAGGGCGTCGGTGTGATCGGGCAGTGCTTCACCGGCGGCTTCGCGCTGGCGGCTGCGGTCGACGACAGCGTGCTCGCGCCCGTTCTCAGCCAGCCATCGCTGCCGTTTCCGCTGACGCCGAAACAGCGGCGCGACCCGGGACTGTCGGAAGCCGAGCTGAAGATCGTCGAACGGCGCGCGGCCAACGAGGGACTGTGCGCGCTGGGATTGCGCTTCAGCGAGGACCCGCTGGTGCCTGCCGAACGATTCAAGACTCTCAAAGACCGGCTCGGCGATGCGTTCGAGGTCATCGAGATCAACTCGAAGAAGGGCAACGAGCACGGCTTCGGCAAGATGGCGCACTCCGTGCTGACCCTTGAGCGCCGCGAGCAGGAAGGCCACCCCACCGACGACGTGATGAAGCGCGTCATCGAGTTCTTCAATCAGCGCTTGAGGTAGCGGCGGGCGACTTTTCGTCCATCTCGGGCTCGCCCTCGCTCTCGGCTTCTTCTTTGGCCTGTTCACGCTTCTGCTTGATGCGGCGGCCCAACCGCCACAACGGGTTTCGCTTCTTGGGTTTGGTGTCTTTCTCGTCGGGCTGGTCCATCGGCACACCCTTGTAAACGGCCAGATACACGCTGATCGTGGTGACGATGACGATCATCAGCACCGGGCCGATCACGATGCCCCACGCGCCGAACATCGCGATTCCGGCGAACACCGCCAGCAGCATCAGTGCCGAGTCCAGGCGGGCAGCGCGGGGAACCAGTATGGGGCGCAGGAAGTTGTCGATGTTCGTCACCACGATGAGGTGGAACAGGATCACGAATATGCCGCCGTAGATATTGCCGAACAGGATCATTCCGACACCGAACGGGATCGTGATGATGCCGCTTCCGAGCGGAATGACCGACAGCGCGGACAATAGAACGGCGAGCAGGAAGAAGCCCTGGTGGAATCCGGCGATGTAGATCGACCCGGCGCCTGCGACACCCTGGCAGACGGCGATGACGAACTGGCCCATGACGGTGCCCTTGACCATCGCGCCCATCTTCGACATGTAGAGGTCGGTGATCTCCTCGCCCAGCGGATTCAGTCGCCGGATGAGCAGCAGCACCTTGTCCCGGTTGGTCAGCAGCGACAGGAACACATACAGGAACAGGATGGCCGACGTGATCGCACCGAACGCGCCGCCGGCCGCGCCCTGGAGTAGGCCGAGCAACCACTTGCCGACTTCCTGAGCGACGGTCGTCATCGAATCCTGTAGTGACTCAGGGGTGATCGTGTAGTCGACAAACGGCACGCGGTGCAGCAGTTCGTTGGCCAACGCCAACGACCGGTCGCCGAGGGCCGACAGATCGGTGTTCTCGACCCAGACGGCGACCCGCTCGACCATGGTGGTGATCTGGATGACCGCAAGGAACACGAACAGGCTCAACGGCACGATCACCGCGGCGAAGGCGGCCAGCAGCGTCAGCGTCGCCGACAATCCCGCGCCGAGTTTCTTGTTGAGCCGTGAGTAGAGCGGCTGGAACAGATAGGCCGCCACCGCGGCGACCACGATCAGAATGAAATACCCACGCAGGAAGTACGCGCCGAAGGCGATCGCGACGACGGTCGCGACGGCAAGCGCACGTTTTTGTGTCAGCGTGAATTCGGTGTTCACGCGCTATTTCTACAGAACTTTCGCTCGGGCCTCGACCTGTTTGGCGCGTTGACCCTCGATGAACCGCATCGACATGCGATTCAGCAGAGTGGGGGCCATCCTGGCGAACAACCATTGAACGCGCGCGATCCGTGGCTTCACCAGGATCGCCTTGTTCTTCTCGACCGCGCGCAGGATGTCCTGCGCCAACCGGTCGGCGTCGTACGGCTTGCCGCCCTGCGTTTGCAAAAAGTAGTCACGGCCGACGAATCCGCCGATGGCGCCCTTGTCGAGGATCGGCGTCTCGACGGCGGCCGGGCACACCACGAGCACGCCGACGCCGCGCGGGACCGCTTCGGAGCGCAACGCCATCGACAACCCGACGACAGCATGTTTGGTCGTCACGTAACTGGTTATCTGGCCCGCCGCGGCAAGGCCTGCCATCGACGCGGTGTTGACGATGTGGCCGTGGCCCTGGCGCAGCATCAGCGGATAGGCCGCCGCGACGCCATGGACGACGCCGCGCAGGTTGATGTCGATGATCGCGTTCCACTGGTCCAGCGTCAGCAACTCGGTATCACCGCCCCAACAGATTCCCGCGTTGTTGAACATCAGGTCGAGTCGGCCGGCGCGGTCGACCACGTCGTTGACGACGGCCTGCACCGCCCCCGCGTCGGTGACGTCGAGTCGTGCGGCGCGTGCCCCGCCACCCAGTGCAGCGGCGGTCCGCTCAGCGGCCTCACCGTCGATGTCGGTGCAGACCACATGCGCGCCCGCGCCGACGAGCGCGCGGCACAACGCTGCGCCGATGCCCGACCCGGCGCCGGTGACGATGGCCTGCTTGCCGGCGAAACTCACTGCGCCTCCGCCAGTTTCATCACATGTCCCAGCACATCCGGGTACTTCTTCAGGTGTGCGCCGCCGTTGAGATCGAGGACTTCACCGGTGAGCCACGAGTTCTGCGGCGAACACAGGAACACCACGGCGTTCGCGATCTCCTCCGGCTTACCCGCACGCCCTAGCGCGGTGTTCTCGGTGTAGTCCTCGACGAGGCCGGGGATGAGCGACGAGCCCGCCGTCAGCGGCGTGTCGACGAAACCGGGCGCCACCGCGTTGACCCGGATGCCGCGCGGCCCCCACTCCAACGCCGCGACCTGGGTCAGCATCGACAGCCCGGCCTTGGCCGAGCAGTAGGCGCTCATCCCGACGGCAGGCTGGCGACCGTTGAGGGAGCTGATCGACACGAGCGAGCCGCCCGCTCGCAGCTTCTGTCCGGCGTACTTGGCGACGATGAAGGAGCCGTTCAGGCACACATCGACGACTCCGCGAAACTCGTCGACCGACAGGTCGGTGATCAGGCCGAGGCTGCCGAACCCCGCGCAGTTCACCACGACGTCGAGCGGACCGATCTCGTCGAAGAGGCGTTGCACCGAGGCCTCGTCGGTGACGTTGACCTGTGCAGCGGTATGGGGCTCGCCGAGTTCGGCGGCCCGTTCTCGCGCGCCGTCGGCGTTGAGGTCGGCGATCGTGACGCGGCAGCCGTCGGCGGCGAGCGCCTGCGCGCTGGCCCAGCCGATGCCGGACGCACCACCGATCACGACTGCCACTCGCCCGTTGCTCATACAGTTGCCCTTTCGACGCAGTGGAACGCGTTCCAACTTAGCGCTTTGACACACTCGACTCATGAGCGATCTGAATATGTCGCAGACGGTCCACGTGGCGGCCACTCCCGAGGACCTCTACGAGATGGTGTCCGATGTGACGCGGATGGGCGAGTGGAGTCCCGTCTGCCGGGACTGCTGGTGGGACGAGGGCGCAGGTCCGCGCGAAGGCGCATGGTTCACGGGCCGCAACGAGACTCCGGAACGGACCTGGGAGACCCGCAGTCAGGTGGTGGCCGCCGAGCCCGGCCGCCGGTTCGCGTGGGAGGTCAACAACGGCTGGGTGTATTGGGGATTCACCTTCGCACCCGACGGCGAAGGCGCCCTGCTCACCGAGTCCTGGATTTTCCTTCCCGCAGGTATCGCGGGTTTCCGCGAACGGTTCGGTGATCAGGCTGACGCCGAGATCGAGAAGCGTCGGGCGGCGGCCGAGAGCGGCATACCTGCCACGCTCGCCGCGATCAAGAGGGCCGCTGAGAAGGGCTAGCACATCAGCGCTTGACGCAGCGAAAGCCGATGTGGCTCATGCCGGTATCGACCGGCTGGGGGCGGCGCGCGGCGGGGCGGTATCGCAGGCAGTAGACGTCTGCGCAGAGAAACGAACCGCCCTTGACCACCTTGCGCGGCACCTGAAACTGCGGTTGTCGCGAATCGTAACTGTCTGAACCGCAACAGGATGGGTCGTCACGGGTTTCGCCGTACCAGTCCGTGGTCCACTCCCAGACATTTCCGGCCATATCGAACAGGCCGTAGCCGTTGGGCGGGTAGCTGCCGACCGGGGCCGTGCGCCCGTAACCCTTTTCCGGCCGCCACGGGAAGTCGCCGTGCCAGTAGTTGGCCAGCGGTCGGTCCGACGATTCCGGCTCTTCACCCCAGGTGTATTCCGCGTGGTCCAGTCCTCCCCGGGCCGCGGTTTCCCATTCCGCCTCGGTGGGCAGGGACATGCCTGCCCACGCCGAATACGCTTCGGCGTCTTCGTATGCGACGTGCACGACCGGGTGTTCGGCGCGTTTGTCGATCGACGACAGCGGACCGACAGGATGCCGCCACGACGCCCCGGGCGTCCACGTCCACCACAGGTTGAGATGCCGAAGGTCCACCGGCCCCGGTGTGCGAGTGAACACCATCGACCCCGGTTGCAGATTCTCCGGTGGCGCGTCCGGATAGTCGGTGGCATCCAATGGCCGCTCGGCGACCGTGAGATATGCTGTGGCTTTGACGAATTCGGCGAATTGACTGTTTGTCACGGCCCTGGCCATCATCCAGAACCCCTCGACGTCGGCCGCCCGCGCCGGCGCCTCCTCGGGGTAATGGCGATCCGATCCAAGCGTCGCGGTCTGCGACGGGATCCAGACGAGGTCGTCAGTCACTGAAGACGGTCGTCCAGTCATTCTTCATGCTGACGACTGTCCAGCCATCGGTCACCGCCTGTTTCAATGACTTCTCCGCGCCTGCGGTGTAATCGAATTCGCGGTCCGCGTCGTCATGCAAGATCAAGAGGCGGAAGCCGTCGGTGAACTCGAGCATCTCGATGTCACCGTTGGAGTTGCCTGCAGCGAGGATCGGGCGGCGTCCGATTCGGCTCCACAGCCGAACGGGTTTCATGGGCCCGTCATCGAGAAACTCCGGTTGGTCTGTCGTGTAGAGATGGCCGCCCCGATAGACCAGGCCTACCGAACTGCCCACCACCCGTTCGGGCGGAATGCCATACAGCGCGCTGGTAATCGGACGCATGAAGTCGCGGCCACCACCGGAGACGATGTAGTTGGTGAAGCCATTGGCCTCGAGATAGCGGAGCAGATCCACCATCGGCTGATAGCCGCATGACGTGTATGCCCGGCCCAGTGTCGGGTGCTTCGCCTCGGCGAAGAACGTGTTGACCCGGCCAGCATGCTGCTCGACGGTGATCTCGTGATGGGCTCGCAGTATCGCGCCCATCAACGGTTTCAGATCGGTGTCGTCGCCCTGGTAGTGCTTCGTGACCGCGTCGCCCAGCCATTGGAGGTCGCCGGAATAAGCAGCCTTGTACGGCTGGTGATCGCGCAGCGACGGGTCAGCCTCGGCCTGCTCCTTGAAACGCCGGAGCAGAAAATCCAATTGGATGTACATCGGCTTCTCACACCACAGCGTGCCGTCGTTGTCGAAGACTGCGACGCGCGCTTCGGGCGAAACGAAATCCGGGCCGTCGGCGGTGACCCGTCCCACGAAGTCGAGGATCGCCGACTTCGTGGGACCGTCGGTCCACGATTCGAGCATCAGCCGCCCCGGGTGGCCAGGAACTTGTCGAGCTCCTCGACCGCGTGGTTGATCGTGAACGTCGCCGGCTCTTGGCGCGGCGGAAACTCCTTGAAGGTCTCCAGGAACTGTGTCGCGATCGCCGAGCCGTAGAGCACCAGGAAGATGCGGTCTATCACCCAGTCCCAGTATGTGTTTGACGTGATGTCCGCGCGTTCGAACGGGTCGGTCCGCAGATTGAACAACTTCGGCGCACGCAACGGGGTGAATGGCTCGAACCAGATCTGCAGGGTGCCCTGGCAGCGCTGCTCCTGGAACACGACCTTCCAATTCTCGGCGCGGATGCCCAGGACATCGCAGTCGTCGGAGAAGTAGATCATTCCTCGCCGCGGACTCTTATCGACCTCACCGGTCAGATACGGCAGCAGGTTGAAGCCGTCGATGTGCACCTTGTAGGTTGTGTCGCCGGCCTGGTGGCCCTTCTTGAGTTTCTCGACGATGTCGGGGTCACCCGCGGCGGCCAGGAATGTCGGCAGCCAATCATGATGCTGGACAATCTCGTTAGAGACGCTGCGCGGCTTGATCTTCCCGGTCCAGCGGATCATCTCGGGTATCCGGAAGGCGCCCTCCCAGTTGGTGGCCTTCTCACTGCGGAACGGGGTCGTCGCACCGTCAGGCCAGCTGTTGGCGTGCGGCCCGTTGTCGGTTGAGTAGATGACGATGGTGTCCTCAGCGATCCCGAGTTCGTCAACGAGATCCAGCAGCGTGCCGACATTGCGGTCGTGGTCGATCATCGTGTCGTGGTACGGCGACTGCCAGCGTCCCGCCTGCCCGCGGCTCTCGGGCTTCGTGTGGGTCCGGAAGTGCATATGCGTCATGTTCATCCACACGAAGAACGGAGTATCCGCCTCGTGCTGACGCCGGATGAAATCCACACACGCTGAAGTCGTCTCGTCGTCGATGGTCTCCATTCGCTCCTTCGTCAGCGGTCCCGTGTCCTCGATTCGCTGCTTGCCCACGGGGCCGTACCGGTCGTCGACCTCGCCGGAATCCTCCTCGGTCGCCCACGAGTGGATGACCCCACGGGGGAGCAACGCCTTGCGGAGCAGCGGTGCCTCCTCGGCCGTCGGATAGTCCTCATGCTCGGGTTCTTCCTCGGCGTTGAGGTGGTACAGGTTGCCGAAGAACTCGTCGAATCCGTGCGCGGTCGGCAGAAACTTGTTCAGGTCGCCGAGGTGGTTCTTGCCGAACTGTCCGGTGGCGTAACCCATCGGTTTGAGGAGTTCGGCGATTGTCGGGTCCTCCTTTTGCAGGCCGATGTCCACACCTGGCATACCGACCTTGCTCATGCCGGTGCGGTAGACGCTCTGCCCGGTGATGAACGACGACCGGCCCGCTGTGCAACTCTGCTCGCCGTAGGAATCGGTGAAAAGCATTCCCTCGTCGGCGATCCGGTCGATGTTGGGGGTGAAGTAGCCCATCATTCCGCGGCTGTAACAACTGAGGTTGGAGATTCCGATGTCGTCACCCCAGATGACGAGAATGTTCGGCTTGGAATCGGGCATGCGCAGTTCCCTTCTTGAATTGTGTTGGCCATCGGTGGCGGGCAGGACCTAATCGGACGCCAAGAAATCCTCGAGCTTCTTGACAATCTGGTCGACGCTGAAGCTGGCGGGCTCGTGTCGTGGCGGGAACTCTTTGAACGTGTCGAGGAACTGCGCCGCCATCGCGGTCGCGTAGAAGACGAAGAAGTCGCGGCGCAGGAACCACTCGTAGTACGTGTTCGATGTGATGTCGGCGTACTCGAACGGGTCGGTGCGAAGGTTGAACAGCTTCGGCACCCGCAGAGGCGTGAATGGCTCCGCCCAGGTCCGAAGAGTGCCCTGGCAGCGCTGCTCGGCGAAGACGATCTTCCAGTTCTCGAAGCGCATCCCTACCAGTTCCGCATCGTCGTTGAAGTAGAAGAAGCCTCGTCGCGGGCTGTGCTCGACCTCACCCATCAGGTAATGCATCAGGTTGAACCCGTCGATATGAACTTTGTACTCTCGCTCATTCCCGGCGGACCCGATCTTCAAGCCCTTCTTTAGCTTTTCGCTGACATCGGGGTCGCCTGCGGCGGCCAGCAGCGTCGGCAGCCAGTCGTGGTGCTGGATGATGTCGTTGGATACCGTGCCCGCCGTGATCTTCCCTGGCCAGCGGATCAACTCCGGAACTCGATACGCACCTTCCCAGTTCGTGTTCTTCTCGCTGCGGAACGGCGTGGTGCCTGCGTCCGGCCATGAGTTGCGGTGCGGGCCGTTGTCGGTCGAATAGATGACGATGGTGTCGTCCGCGATGCCGAGGTCGTCCAGCACATCGAGGACGGTGCCGACGTTCTTGTCGTGGTCGATCATCGCGTCGTGGTACTCGGATTGCCACAAACCTGCCTGGCCCTTGCTGCCGGGCTTCAGGTGTGTGTACAGGTGCATGTGGGTGAAGTTGCACCAGACGAAGAACGGGTTGCCTGCGTCGTGCTGCCGCTTGATGTAGTCGACGGTGGCGTCGGCGATGTCGTCGTCGATGGTCTCCATGCGCTTGCCGGTCAGCGGGCCGGTGTCTTCGATGGTCTGCTTGCCAACCGGGCCGAACTTCTCGTCGTCGGGTTCCGTCGACACCTCATCGAGGGCCTTGCACTTCAGGACACCGCGGGGCAGCGCCGTGTCGTACAGCCGCGGGAACTGGTCCTTGTGCGGGTAGTCGAACTGCTCGGGCTCCTCCTCGGCGTTCAGGTGGTACAGGTTGCCGAAGAACTCGTCGAACCCGTGGACGGTCGGCAGATACTTGTTGAGATCGCCGAAGTGGTTCTTGCCGAACTGCCCGGTCGCATAGCCAAGCGGCTTGAGCAACTCGGCGATGGTGGGGTCCTCGGCGGACCAGCCGATGTCCACACCAGGCACGCCGACCTTGCTCATCCCGGTGCGGTAGACGCTTTGTCCACTGATGAAGGCCGCACGGCCCGCGGTGCAGCTTTGCTCGCCGTAAGAGTCGGTGAAGCGCATGCCCTCGGCGGCTATGCGGTCGATGTTCGGCGTGCGGTAACCCATCATGCCGTCGCTGTAACAGCTGAGGTTTGAGATGCCGATGTCGTCGCCCCAGATCACCAGAATGTTCGGTTTTCCGTCGGGCATCGCCATCTCCTAGTAGGTCGTTGAACGAACGCTATGCGGCGTCAACAGAAGTCGTCGGCGGAAAGGAGAGGCTCTCAGCAGAAACTTACGTGCGCGTTTTCGGGCCCATGAACGACTGGAGAGGAGCAGTCTGTACGTACCAGGCAGAGGGCGGAGACCCAAACATGTACGACAGAGATCTGACCAACACGTGGCGCATCGAGATCCGGTTCGATGAGGACGAGACGCATACGCATGCGACCGTCCGTGTCGACATCGACGACGACGACAGCATGACCGCCGTTGGCGACGCCCGCCGCAATCCCAGGGACCCCAGCCAGCCCATGATCGGTGAGGAGATCGCCGCGGCGCGTGGGCTGATCGCCCTCGGTACCGAACTCTTACACCGGGCCGGGTCGCGGATCGAGGCTGTCACCCGACACCCCGTTCACCTCGTCAGCTGACGCGGTACGGCGAAAGGGATCAGCCTTCGGGCGGTGCGGTGCCGGCGATGCTGACGGCCGGCGCATCGCCTTCGTTCTTGATCTTGTGGAAAAGGTCGACGTAGTAGGGCAAGCACTCTTTCATTGCCTGCTCGGTGGTGAACAGCGGCTCGTACCCGAGGTCGCGCTTCGCTTTCGCGATCGAGAAGTAGTTGTCGAGGTACAGCCGTTCGACGCCGAGGGGTTCGATCATCGGCTTGGGGATGCCGAACTTGAAATGGAACCACTGCCACACCGTCATCGCGAACCACACCAGCCGGCCGGGCACGCGGATCTTGGGGTAACGCTGGCCGCACGCCTCCACCACGGGCCGGGAGAACTCGAACATGTTGATCGGGTCGCCGTCGTTGATGAAATATGCCTGGCCCGGTGCGCTCCCGCCGGGCACCAGATGCTGCGCGGCGAGGATGAAACCATGAATCAGATTGTGCACGTAGGAGTTGTCGAGCTTGACGTTCTTGCCGCCGACCAACACCTTGACGTGTCCGGCGAGCACGCTCTCGAACACCTTGCGGAACATCGTCTGATCGCCTCGGCCCCAGATGCCACTCGGCCGGATCGAGCAGGTGAGCAGGCCGCCCTGACCGTTCTGCGACAGGACGAACTTCTCCGCGACCACCTTCGTCTCGGTGTAGAGGTCGTTGAACCGCTCGGTGTAGGGCAGGGTTTCGTCTCCGCCGGAGATCTTCTTGCCGCCCATGACGACGCTGTTGGACGCGGTGTAGACGAAGCGCTTCACCCCGGCCGCCTGCGCGGCGTGCACCAGGTTCTCGGTGCCCGTGACGTTGACCGAGAAGCTGCGCCTGCGGTATTCCTCGGTGACCGACGCGCCACCCATCAGGTCGATGATCGCGGCGGTGTGGAACACGGTGTCGACGCCGGCGACGGCGGCGGCGACGGTCTCTTCGTCGCAGATGTCGCCCTCGAGGACCTCGAGCCGCGGATGTGCCGCGAGCGGCGAGGGCGCGCGATCGAACGAGCGAACGTCGTGTCCGCGCTCCAGTAGTTCGGTCACCAGGTTGGCGCCGACGAATCCGGAGCCACCGGTGACGAGGACGCGGCCGAGTTCGGTGGTCAACGTTGAATCACCCATGCCGAGCAGAATAACTGAAACGTGTTACAGTTTCGACCCTCAATGCCGGAAATCGTTCCGATCTCAACTTTCTCCCGCGTCCTTGGCGGCCAGCGCATCCTCCACCCGCTTACGCGCTCCGGCGAGGTGTTCCTCGCATCGTTTGGCCAGCTCCTCGCCCCGTTCCCACAACTTCAGCGAGGTGTCCAGGTCCAGTCCGCCCTGCTCCAACTGCTGCACCACGGCGATCAGCTCATCGCGGGCTTCTTCGTACCCCAGCTGACTAATGGGCTTCATTCAATGTCCCCTTCTGGGCCGTCGCTGACAGCCGTGATCGCGCCGTCGGCCACCCGGACCCGAAGCCGGACGCCTGACGGCGCGTCGGCGGTGGTCCGCAGCACCCTCCCAGTGCTGAAGGCATCCGGCAGAGTCTGCACCACCGCGTAGCCGCGGGCGAGCGTCGCCGCGGGCCCCAGTGTGCCCAGCCGCGCCGACAGATGCTCGACCCGGTCGGCTTCGGCGGCCACCAGACGGGCGATGTCGCGACGGGCCGCCGCTCGTGCGCGATGCACCTCGTCGGAGCGGGCGGTGATTGCGGCCAGCGGTGCGGCGAGCACCGGCCGGCTGCGCAACTGGTCCAAGTGGTGTTGTTCACGGTGCACCCAGTTCCGCAGTGCACGACCGCCGCGACGGCACAGATCCCGGATGCCGGCCTGTTCGGCGGCGGCGTCGGGAACGATGCGCTTGGCCGCGTCGGTCGGCGTGGCGGCGCGTACGTCCGCGACCAGATCGCACAGCGGATTGTCGGGTTCGTGACCGATGGCGCTCACGATCGGCGTTGTGCACCTGGCGATCTCACGGCACAGAGTCTCGTCGTAGAAGGGCAGCAGCGCGTCGATGTCACCACCGCCGCGGGCGATCACGATGACGTCGACGTCGGGGTCCGCGTCGAGCTCACGCAGCGCGTCGACGACCTGCGACACCGTGTTGGGGCCCTGGACCGCCGTGTTGCGGATCTCGAACTGCGCTGCGGGCCAACGACTTTGCGCGATGAAGACGACGTCGCGTTCGGCGGCTGAGGCGCGTCCGGTGATCAGTCCGATGGTGTGCGGCAGAAAGGGCAGCGGCCGCTTGAGACGCGGATCGAACAGGCCCTCGGCCTCCAGCAGTTTGCGTAATCGTTCGATACGCTCGAGCAGCTCGCCGAGGCCGACAGCGCGAATCTCGCTGACGCGCAAAGAGACTGTGCCCCGTGCGGTGTGAAACGCCAGCTTGCCGAACATGATGACCTGCACGCCCTCGGCCAGTTCGACCGGCGCGTTCTCTACCAGGTCCCGTGGGCACACCACGGACAGCGACATGTCGGCGGCCGGGTCACGGAGCATGATGAACGCGACGGTGGGCCGTAGGTTCAGCTGGGCAATCTGGCCCTCGACCCAAATGGTGCCCAGTTTGTCGATGTACTTGGCGACGCGGGTGGAAACCGCGCGAACCGGCCAAGGGTTGTCGGGGGACTTACCCGGCTCGGCGTCCGTCATATTCCCGCGCGGCTGGGGTCGTCACTTCGCGGTCGCGCGAGTGATCCTGTTGGAAAGCAGCGTCTGGAAGGGTGCGCGAGCCTTGGAGGCTTCCTCGTACGCGAGCAGGGCCTCCAAGTCCGCGACCCGCAGCGTCGTCAGACGCGCCCGCAGCTGTGCCAGGGTGAGCGTCTCGTATTCGAGCTCCTCGACGATCTCGGGCACGCTTTCTGACGTCGTCCGCACGATCGGCTCGGGCTCGGACTTCTTGTCGGTGGCGGGTTCGCCGCCGGTGAAGAGCGCGAATCGCCCCTCGGTGAGGCGTTCCCCGTCGGCCACCGGCGTCGCAGGGGCGTCCTCGAGGTCCTCGTCAAAGGTGGCCCATTCGGGCTGCTCGTCCTTCGGCGGAAAGAGCGACTCGAGGGTCTCGTCGCCCTTGATCACCAGGTCAGCGACGTCCTGCTGCATTTTCATGACGAGGTGCGCGAGCTGACTGGCCACGGTCATCGGGTACGTGAGTATGGTCTGCGGAATCTTGCGGGTTTCCTCGATGGCGGTCACTGCCGCCCCTATGAGCAGACGGACCCCATATGGTGCGGTTGCCATGGCCTCCACCCTACGGTTGGCCTGATTACCCCGCGGGTCAGTACCCTGGAAACATGCCACCGACTATCAATATGGGGATTCCGGGCGCTTCGAGCTCGGTCACCGGTGGCGTCGCAGGCAAACGGGTGCTGCTGGCCGAGCCGCGCGGCTACTGCGCCGGGGTCGACCGCGCCGTCGAGACCGTGGAGCGCGCACTCGAGAAGCACGGCGCGCCGGTATACGTACGCCACGAGATCGTTCACAACGTGCACGTCGTGGAGACGCTGGCCAAGGCGGGCGCGATCTTCGTCGAGGAAACCGACGAGGTGCCCGAGGGGGCCATCGTGGTGTTCTCCGCCCACGGCGTGGCCCCGACGGTGCATCAGACCGCCGCCGAGCGCAATCTGAAGGTCATCGACGCGACGTGCCCGCTGGTCACCAAGGTGCACAACGAGGCCAAACGTTTCGCCCGGGACGACTACGACATTCTGCTGATCGGTCACGAAGGCCACGAAGAGGTGGTGGGCACCGCCGGTGAGGCGCCCGATCACGTGCAGTTGGTCGACGGGCCCGATTCCGTGGACAACGTCACGATCCGCGACGAGAACAAGATCATCTGGCTGTCGCAGACCACGCTGAGCGTGGACGAGACGATGGAGACCGTGCGCCGACTGCGGGAACGCTTCCCGACGCTGCAGGATCCGCCCAGCGACGACATCTGCTACGCCACCCAGAACCGCCAGGTCGCGGTCAAGGCGATGGCGCCGGAATGCCAGCTGGTGATCGTTGTGGGGTCGCGCAACTCGTCGAACTCCGTGCGGTTGGTGGAGGTCGCGCTCAACGCGGGTTCCGATGCCGGCTATCTGGTCGACTACGCCGAGGACATCGACCCGGCGTGGCTCGAAGGGGTGACGACCGTCGGCATCACATCGGGTGCGTCGGTGCCGGAACTGCTAGTGCGGGGTGTGCTCGAGCGTCTCGCCGAGTATGGCTACGACACGGTGCAGCCGGTCACCACAGCCAACGAGACGCTGGTTTTCGCCCTGCCCAGAGAGATCCGGCCGGCGCGCGTCTAGCTGGGTCAGATGTCGTACTCCCAACTTTCGACGGCTCGGTCGCGCGAACGCGGCGGCCGCCGGTACTGCGCATAGTCATCGCCGTCTTCTGATCCCCGGTAGCGCACCCGCGACACCGGGTGATGCGTGCCGCTGCCGTTGCTGCCGTGCAGCGGCGGGTCGTCGTCGTAGCGGCGTCGACGCGCGGGCCGCTCGTATCCGCTGCGTCGTTCCGGCGGCGGCGTCGCCCTGCGCTGGCTCGACCCTGACCGGGGCTTGCGGCGCGGCGGCTCCATGGGCGGCTCGGCCTGTCTGCTGGGGCGCGGGCGCCGCCGCCGGTCTCCGGGTTCGTAGTCCGACTCGGGGGGGCGGGCGTGCCGGGAACGCGGTGGGGCGGTGCGGCTTGCGGGTCTGCCGGAGCGGCCCGACGCTCGGCTGGGGCGCTCCGCGCCGGTTCGGCGGCGAGGCGGTTCGTCGGCGTCCTCAGCTTTGGTCGTGGAACCGAGGCCGGCCAGCAGCGCGGACACCTTGGCGCTCACCGCGGCTCCCAAACCACCCTTGCTGGTCTCGTCCTTATCCGTCGCGGCAGGCGCGCCCCGGCGTGCGGACATTCCGGTGTACCAACGGGCCATGCCTATGAGCAACACCACAGCAGATGTGAAGAACATCAGCGGGAAGCGTTCGATCAGCGGGTAGGCGCAGTTGATCAGTGTGTCTTTGAAATTCGAGAGCGTGCTGTCGGTGAAGACGAAGTACGCGCTGGGGACGGCACCGAACAGCAGTAGCGGCGGCTGTATGACGGCGGTGAAGACGCCGGACTGTCGCACCGCGAGCACCGCGAAGATGCAGCCGACCACATAGGTGCCGGCAAACACCGACGTCAACTCTTTGGCGCCCGAACCGGCGTCGTAGGCGAACCCGACCGCCATCAATGTCGCGGCGATGAGCACGGCGCCCCACCAGGGAACACCCGGGATGTTGGGGTGCACGGAACGATGGTCGGCCGCGACGGCCGACCTCGCGCGCTGTGCTGACACACGTAGACCGTACCGGCTATTGCTTAGCGAGGCTGTGAGCGCGCTGCTGGCGAGCGCGTCACAGTCTCCTAGACTGTCGTTCCTGTGAGCCTGAATCTCGGAATCGTAGGACTGCCGAACGTCGGCAAGTCGACGCTGTTCAACGCGTTGACGCGAAACGACGTGCTGGCGGCGAACTACCCGTTCGCGACGATCGAGCCGAACGAGGGTGTCGTCCCGTTGCCCGATCCGCGACTCTCGGAGCTCGCGAAGATGTTTGACTCGGAAAAGATCGTCCATGCGCCGGTCACGTTCGTCGATATCGCCGGAATAGTCAAAGGCGCGTCCGAGGGCGCGGGTCTGGGAAACAAGTTCCTGGCCAACATTCGCGAGAGCGACGCGATCTGCCAGGTGGTCCGGGTCTTCACCGACGACGATGTGGCGCACGTCGACGGCCGCATCGACCCGAAGTCCGACATCGAGGTGATCGAGACCGAGCTGATCCTCGCCGATATGCAGACGCTGGAGCGCGCGCTGCCGCGCCTGGAGAAGGAAGCGCGGACCCACAAGGACCGCCGTCCGGTGTACGACGCGGCGGTGGCGGCGCAGGAGATTCTCAACGGCGGCACAACGTTGTTCGGCGCAAGTTTTGATTCAGCGCTGCTGCGCGAGCTGAACCTGTTGACCACGAAGCCGTTTCTCTACGTGTTCAACGCCGACGAGGGTGTGCTCACCGACGAAGCGCGGGTTGCGGAGTTGCGGGAGATGGTGGCGCCCGCGGATGCGGTGTTCCTCGACGCCAAGATCGAAGCCGAACTGCAGGAGCTCGACGAGGAGTCGGCCGCTGAGTTGTTGGAATCGATCGGCCAGACCGAGCGCGGTCTGGATGCGTTGGCGCGGGCGGGTTTTCACACACTGAAGCTGCAAACGTATCTGACGGCAGGCCCGAAAGAGGCGCGCGCGTGGACAATTCACCAGGGTGACACCGCGCCGAAGGCGGCCGGGGTCATTCACACCGATTTCGAGAAAGGCTTCATCAAGGCCGAGATCGTCTCGTACGACGACCTGATCGAGGCCGGATCGATGGCCGCCGCGAAGGCTGCCGGCAAGGTCCGGATGGAGGGCAAGGACTACGTGATGGCCGACGGCGACGTGGTCGAGTTCCGCTTCAACGTCTAGCGGCAAGCACTAAGCAAGTCCGCCGGGCAGACCTCCCGGGCGCTTGAGCGCAACGCAATAGGGCTGACATTCCCAGGCCATAGAAGGCAACCTCATCGATCGTCGATATACGCCGGACGCCACGCAGTACGTTGAATGCGGCCGCAGACGATCTTCGAGTTCTCGCGGCGGGGAGTTGAGGGGCTCAGTGAAAGACATCTTGATCGGCATCGTTGTCTTCGCGATCATCTTCGGCGGCTCATTGTTGGGGATGTTCCTCGGAAAGATCCTTCCCGACCCGCATATGAGCAGCGAGTCACGAGACGCCGTCAGGACCATAATGGCCACGCTCGGGACGCTATCGGCGGTGGTTCTCGGGCTCCTCACCGGCTCATCCATCAGCTCGCTCGCCGAGAAAGAAAGTGAATTGCGAAGTGCGGGAGTGCAATTCATACTGCTTGATCGGACCCTGGCCGAGTACGGGCCGGAGACCGCCCCAATCCGAGCGTTGGCCAAGGACCTGCTTGCACAACGCATAAGTCAGATTTGGCCGGAGGAAGGCGGTGCAGTGTCGCTCACGCCGCTCGGCAGTGGGGCTGGCATCATTTTGGTTCAGCGGGACCTCTTTGAACTCTCACCGCAGACGGAACGACAGAAGTGGCTGCGCTCCCACGCGCTCGAGAGCACCAACACGATTGCGCAGTCGCGGTGGACGACCTTCGAACAAATCGGAAGCCGATTCCCATGGGCGTTTTTCGTTGTCGTCGTAGGGTGGCTCACGGTGATCTTTGCCAGTTTCGGGCTGTTCGCACCGCGGAATGCAAGCGTGATCGCGGCATTGCTGGTCGCCGCGATTGCACTGGCCGGGCCGATCTTCATGATGCTCGAAATGGATCAGCCTTATGGCGGGCTGGTCAAGATCCCCAGTACTTCTCTGCGCGTCGCCTTGGACGAAATGGGTCGATCGTAAACGCGTGAGTCATTTGCGTTGACTCTGCGGTGAGGCCGCCGCGCCTCGGCGTGTCCCCGCCGTAGTCGCAGTGTCCACGACGATTCGTCCAACACGCTGCTCTATCTGCAGGATCCGCCTCAGTCGTAGATCACGTCCAGTCCGCGCCGCGCCAGGTCGGCCAGTGTGTCGCGCATGGCTTGAATCTGTTCCGGCGAATGACCCACCCAGTCCGTGATCTCGCCGACGATTCTGACGGGCTCCCTGGTGCGATACGAGCGAGTCGGGTTTCCCGGGAGTCGCTTGTCCGTGACGTTCGGATCGTCCTCGACGGGGCCCGTCGGTTCCACGAGGTATATGCGGCCCCGGCCCTCGCCGACCGCCAGCTCGGCTCCCCATGTGGCGGCGTCGAGTGTCTGGGTCACATAGACATGGTTGGCGCTGCGTCCCGCGTCGTAGTTCATCCGACGCCCGGGGACCAGCAGATCTCCGGCCGCAAGGTCGGCTTTGGTGCCGTGCAGGAATGCGCCCGACTCATGTGGCTCAAAAGGTTTCGGGCTGTTTGTCACGAAATTCTCCGTCCGTCCGATGCTTGGTCGGACGAGTTTGCAGCACTGAGGGGGTCTTGCCGCAAGCCCCCGGGTCTGTCATATTTTGAAGTGGGAGCCCACGACCGACAGCTCCGACATCTCAGGCGGTTGTGTGGCAGGCGATTTCGAGCTGACGGACGACGAGCTGCGTGAGGTCGCGCGCTACGTTGCCGAGTCGGCAGAAGGTGTGTTGCGCTATTTCGAGCGTGTCGTGCCCGACGACGATCGTGCGCGTGCGGCCATCGAGGCGGCTCGGGAGTTCGTCAACGGGACGCCCAGAAGCCGGTTGCAGCGCGTGACCGCCATGGACGCCCACCGCGCGGCGCGTGCCGCCCCCACAGAGACTGCGCGCTTGGCCGCGCAGGCGGCCGGTGACGCGGCCGCCGCCGCCTACCTACATCCGATTGCGCAGTACCACCAGGTCGGGCACATCCTTCGTGCCGCGGCCAACGCTGCCCGCATCGCCGAGATCGAGGCCGGCGACGATCCTGATGTCGGCGCCAGGTTCATCGACCAGGCCCGCGACAGGGCGACGCCGACGCTGATCGCCGTTCTGCGCAGGTATCCCGTGGCGCGCACCGGCAAGAGTCGCTCGGCGCAGCTCATGTCGGCGTTGGACGCCTCGCTACGCGTGCGAGGATGCCGCCCATGACGTTTGTTCTGGTGCACGGCAATCCGGAGACCGAAGCGCTTTGGGGCCCGCTCGTCTCAGCCCTGGGTCGCGACGACGTGGTGCGGTTGTCACCGCCGGGGTTCGGCGTCCCGCTGCCCGACGGATTCTCGGCGACCTACCTCGCTTACCGCGACTGGCTCGAAAAGCAGCTCGAAGGCATCGACGGGCCGATCGACCTCGTCGGCCACGACTTCGGCGGTATCCACGTGGTCAACGCGATGATGCATCGGCCCGATCTCGTCCGCAGCTGGGTCAGCGACGTGGTCGGGATGTTCGACCCCGACTACGTGTGGCACGACCTGGCACAGGTGTGGCAGACGCCCGGCGAGGGCGAGGAGATGGTCGAGGCCTTCCTCGGCGGCACTGCTGAGGGTCGGGCCGCCGCCTACGCCCTGGGCGGTATGCCGATCGAGGTGGGAATTGAGATCGCTGCGGGCCAGGATCCGGACCTCGGCCGGGCCATGCTGCTGGTGTACCGCTCGGCGGCGCAGCCGGCGTTGGCGCACGCCGGTCGTGAGCTGGAGAACGCGGCAGCCCGACCGGGCCTGTCCATTCTCGCCACCGAGGACACCTACGTTGGCTCCGCCGAAATCCGCCGGCGCGCAGCCGACCGTGCCGGCGCGCGCACCGAGATCCTCGACGGATTGGGGCACTGGTGGATGGTCGAGGATCCCGCCCGCGGCGCGGCGGTACTCAACGAGTTCTGGGATGGGCTCGACTAATTAGAACTCGCGCGGTTCCATGACGGAGATCCCGAGGATCGCGGCGAGCAGCCCGAAGATGGTGATCGCGGACAGTAGATCGCCCCACTGGAACGGGTAGAGCTCACCGTCGATGGACAGCACCAAGACTGTCTCGATGACGCCGAACAACACGAAGAACGCCACCAGGGTGGTACGGGATACCTTGCGGTGCAACGCGGTACGCCGCAGTTCGATGATCAGGGTCAGCAGCAGCAACGGCAGGATCTGCGCCAGCGCGGATGCCGTCGGGCCATCCATCACCACGATCGTCACGCGTTCGCCCTGCCCATCGCCACGGACGCTATCAAGCGCGGACAGATTCGCGGCCGATCGACTGCGGTGTGTTCGCGGCCCGGCTATGGCCAGCCCAGGCCGGCCGCGTCCACCGATGCAGTAGCCAGGCCGGCGGAGCCGTCATCGCCACGGTGACCGCGAAGACGACGGCCCACGATCCTGTGAAGACCGGCCAGTCCAGTACCGACGCCATCACGATCTCCATCACGATCACGTGCAGCAGGAAGACCTCGTAGGAGATCTCGCCGAGCCAGACCAGGGGAGCGGAATTCAATAGTCGGTCGTATCCGTCGCCTTCGCCGAGCACCAGTGCCGCGACGGCCGCGCACGCGATGGCGGCGTAAAGGGCGACTTTCACCAGGGTCTGCCACAGCGCGGCCTCCCCGGTGGTGACGTCGCCGGCGATCGGCGTGGACACGATCAGATAACTGAATACCGCGACCGCACCCGCGATGAGCAGTGGCACGCGCGCTCCGATGACCTGCAGCACCGCCAGTGTCATTCCGCCCACGAAGTAGAGAAGATGCGCGGGCAGCCACATGCCTGCCGAGGTGGGCAGCCAGTCGGTCCCGTGTTGGAGCGACAGCCATGCCGGTGTGATCGCGGCCAGACAACCCAGTCCCGCGAGTAGTAGTCCAGGCCGCCATACCCCCTTGCAAAGCACCCTCAGCAGCAGCCCCGCCAGCAGCGGCAGCACCGCATAAAAGGCGAATTCGACTGCCAGACTCCAGGTTTGAGTCAGACCCTGATGCATCACGTAGAAGTAGACCGGTTCGTAGATCTGAGTCAGGGTGAGGTGCTCCAGCAGACCCTTCCAGGTGTGCCCGGGATTGGGCCCGGCATCTCGGAAGTGGTACAGCGCGTACGCGAGGAGGACCACGACGAGATAGGGCGGCACAATGCGACGGATGCGCCGAGATGCATAGCGGCGCAGCGACGGTGGCGGTGCTCGGTCGGCGGCCGCCCGCGCCCACGGTCGGAACAGCAGGAAACCCGAAAGCGCGAAGAAGATCGGGACGCCGACTTCCAAACGCGCATAAAGTGTCCCGAGATAACTATTCGATAACTGCCCGGTGCCATACGCCGCGTGGGTGCCCACGATGAGCAGCGCCGCGACCGCGCGCAGCCCGGTGAGCGACGTCACCCGATCATCGCTGCAGGACAGGAAAAGTCGTCGACTCTCCATAGGTAACTCTCAGTTCACTCTCAGATGGCGGCGGCATGCTGGTCTAATCAACTGTGCAATACCAAGATTCAGGAGCGACTAAGACGTCATGACCAACACCCCGCCGCGCGCCCCGCGACATCCCTACCGTCCGCCGTATGCGGATCATGCTAGGGGACAAGGGCACCCGACTGACGTCACGACAGGATCGAATCGCTCTCCCTATGACTGGCGCTACGCTGGTCAAGCGGTTATCACGCAGCCCTATGATTCGTATCACAGTGCGCGTGAGGAGATTACGGGCCCCATCCGAGTCCAGCGCAAAGGTCGCTCGCATGGTCGGGTGAAGATGATCGGTGGAGCCGTCGCCGTGGCCGTGGTGAGCGGTGGGATCGGTGCGGCGGTAGTGGCGGGTCAGTCGGACCCCGCGCCCGTCGCACAGTCCGCGCTGACTCAAGAGCCGTCCACCAGGCCCGCGGCGAGCGCGCCTGCAGGCTCGGTCGAAGAGGTCGCCGCCAAGGTGATGCCGAGTGTCGTCAAGTTGCAGATCGACACGGGCAGCTCGAGTGGTGAAGGTTCGGGCATCGTCCTCACCTCGGACGGGCTGATCCTGACCAACAATCACGTGGTCTCCGAGGCTGCGTCGGGCTACGGTCGCGGCGCCCGTGCCACCGTCTCCTTCTCCAATGGTCAGACCGTGCCCTTTGAGGTCGTCGGCACAGACCCGGCAGGCGACATCGCCGTGGTTCGCGCCCAAGGGGTTTCCGGGCTCACACCGATCACGATCGGATCATCCGCCGACGTCCAGGTCGGCCAGAATGTCGTCGCCATCGGCTCGCCGCTGGGTCTGCAGGGAACAGTGACGACGGGCATCGTGAGCGCGCTGCACCGGCCGGTCTCCGCGGGAGGTGGAGGCGAACAGCCGACGGTGCTCGACGCGATCCAGACCGACGCGGCCATCAACCCGGGCAACTCGGGTGGCGCGCTGGTGAACATGAACGGTGAACTGATCGGGGTGAACTCCGCGATCGCGACTCTCGGCGGCGGCCAAGAGGGGTCCGGGCCGCCGAACGGTTCCATTGGCCTCGGCTTCGCGATCCCCTCGGATCAAGCCAAGCGCATCGCCGAAGAACTGATATCGAACGGTACGGCCAGTCATGGCTCGCTGGGGGTGCAGCTCAGCAGCGACGCCGGCGGTCCCGGCGCGGCCATCGCACGGGTCGTCGACGGGGGACCCGCCGCCGAGGCTGGACTGCCCGACGGCGTGGTGGTGACCAAGCTCGACGATCGGGTGATCGACGGCCCCGAGGCCCTGATCGCGGCGGTGCGGTCGAAGGCGCCCGGTGACACTGTCACCCTCAGCTACGTCGACAGGTCCGGCGCGGATCAGACCGCCGAGGTCATCCTGGGCCAGGCGTAGGTCGCGCCCGGCGCTTCCCCTGAGCTGGCCCGGTTAGGGCACAATCGCGCAAATGACACCGCCGCAACGTCCCGGTCAGCCCGACTGGCGCGACAGGCGTACGCCGCCGCCCGATCCGGCGACGCAGCGGCTCCCACGTCCGGAGCCGCCGACCGAAAGGCTCCCGTCGGCCGGGCGTCCGGAGCCGCCGACCGAAAGGCTCCCGAAGTCGCGCCGGTCCTTCACCGGGCCGATCCGGAGGATCCGGCGGGCACCGTCGCCTGCCGATGCGAGGCCGACGCAGGTGATTCCGCCCGTGGCGGCGGCGCCACCGGCGTTCACCGACCGCCCCCGGGGTCCGCGCCGCCGCCACCCTCAGACAGTGATCCTGACCTCCGTCATCGTGCTGGCTCTGATTGCCGGCGGACTCGCGGCTGCCGAGCTCTACGCCCGGCACCGCGCGGACACGATCCTGGTCGAGGTCGCCGAATGCGTCGTCGAGGACGCCGCCAGCGTCTCGTTCGGCGTGAACCCACCTTTCCTGTGGCAGTACATCACCGGCGACTACACCAACATCTCGGTCGCCACCGACGGCAACCGCGTGCAGAGCGCCAAGGGAATGACGGCCGAAGTAACTCTCGCGGACGTGCGGTTGCACGAATCGGGAGATGCCAAAGGAACGATCGGCTCGCTCAACGCGACGCTCAGCTGGACGTCGGCCGGAATCAAGGACACCGTGGCCGAAAACTTACCTGGCGTAGGCAATCTCGTCACAGGCGTGCGCACCGACCCCGCGGCGGGGACGGTGATCCTGGACGCCGGCGACAACCACGTCACCGCCAAGCCCGTCGTCGCCGACGGTGACTTGAACCTGGAAGTTCTCGAGGTGACAGGGCCGCTGCCGAAGGATGGCGTGCAGGACGCACTGGACGGATTGACGAAGAAGCTGAACGACAACTACCCGCTGGGGATCCATGCCGACAGCGTCGACGTGACCGACACCGGAGTCGTCGGAAAGTTCTCCAGCCACAACGCATCGATCCCCAACGAGGACGCCAACCCCTGCTTCGCGCGCCTCTAGCCCTCGCGCGCAGGGTCGACGACGACCGAGATTTCCTTGCCCAGTTGGTATCCCGGCATCAGCGGTAGCTCGTCGCCGCTCCAGAACACCCCGGGGTCGAACCAGTTGTAGCTCTTCTCCGTCGACATCAATCCCATCTCCTCATAGGTGATCGCGACGGTCTCGGCGCAGTATGCGGTCTCCAGACCGCCTTGCAGCTTCGCCTGCTTCTTCTTCTGGGTGGCTTCACTGATTTTCCGGTGCAGGAACGGAAGTCCGCGCGTGAAGTCGGCGGTGTTCACCCGGCCACGGAACCACCGGCCGGTGAGCCTCGCCGTGCTGGGAAAGGGTGTGCCGTCCATGCGGGCAACCACTTTCAGCGCGCGGTCCTCCTGCTCGCGGGTGGCGTACGGCGTGATCTGACGAATCCAGCAGCGCTGGTGATAGTTGTGCACCCAACGTTCGACCACCTGGCGCGCATCGTTGAGCTGAACTCCGCGGTGATTGCCGCCGGTCCACATGTCGGTGAGTTTGTCGCCGAGTTCGGCGTGCCAGATCAGCGGCGGCAAATCCTCAACGGCGATCGTCATGCCGACGTGGTTGACCGGGCTGTTGCTCATCGTCTGAATGGCGCGATCGGGTCCCGACGTGCCCCGAAACAGCCAGAGATCGCCGGTCCGGGTCTCTTCGAGCGCCTTGGCCAGCGACACGGAGCTTGGATTCACGAGAGCAGCTTAGGCAGACTCTCGGTATGCGTGGCATTTGGAAGTGGGTCGGACTGGCCGGGGTCGCCGGTGTCGTGGCGGGCGGGGCGCTGGTCGCGCGCGATCAACGGCGGCGCAATGCGTACACACCCGAGGACATTCGCGAACGATTGCACCAGCGCGTGGCCGAAGCCGACAAGGCCGGAAGCTAGGCCGCCACGGCGTACAGGCGGTACGTCCCGCTGAAACCCTTGAGGTTGGCGTCGCGGCCATCGTCGAACTCGAACCCGTCAACGAGTGTGTCGCGCACCTCCTTGCTGACCAGCACCTCACCGCCTTCGGCCTCGCCCGCCACGCGGGCGGCCATCGCGACGTTACGCCCGAACAGGTCGTCGCCACGCCGCACGGACTTGCCCACGTGGATTCCGATTCGCACCCGAATGTTCTCGGACTCCCTGCGAAGCGAGCGCTGGATATCGAGGCTGCATCGCACCGCCTGATCCGGCTGGGCGAACGCGACCATGAAACCGTCGCCCTGGCTCTTCACCACGTGGCCCGAATGCTTCGTGACGTGCCTGCGCACCATTTTGTCGTGTCTGCCGATCAACCTGACCCACGCGCGATCCCCGATGCGTTCGTTGAGTGCCGTCGACTCTTCGATGTCGGAGAACAGGATCGCGACGCGACCGCTGGGCGCCAGCCGGGCCAGGTCTGGACGTTCGACCTCGGCCCAGTCGGCGAGGTCCTCGATCGAGGACCGCACCGCGGCGCCGAATCCGTCCTTGCGCAGGATGTTGGCCGTCTGCCACACCGTCTTGACGGCTTCGCGACCACCGGTGAGCAGCATGTTTCTGGTGTCGACGCGGCTGCGCAGCGCTTCGAGTTCCTCACGGTCGCGGTTGCGCTGTACGTAGAGCACGACGAGCGCGACGGCCTCTGCCATAGCGATCGCACCGAGCACGTAGGCCGCGATCTGTGCACCCATCACCGCTCAAGTATTGGATGCTGAAGCCGTGATGTCTGGGAAGTCTGGGATGTCGGCGCAAGCCCCCTATTACGAGAGTCGGTATATCCGGGCCAACCACCCTGACCGGCCGCAAGCGCTGTGGTTGCGCGAGACGCTGTTGATGCCGACGGCGGGGGATCCCGTCGCGGACGTCTGGGTGATGGTGTTCGACCCCGACGGGTCGGGCAATCGCGCGCTCAAGGAGCCCTACGCCATCGACGCGGCCTCCTACGAGTACGAAGATTGGACTGCACGGATCGGCGCCACCACCCTTGATGATCGGTCCGCGCGGGGCGTCGTCACCGGCGGCAACCGCTCCGCGCGCTGGGATCTGCGGATCACCCCCGGACTGGACGCACCGGTCAAGCTCCTCACCGAGCGCGCGTACCGGGCGCGGATCCCCACGGCGAAGACCACGGTGCGACATCCGCTCGCGCGGTTCAACGGAGCACTCGAGCTCGACGACGCCCGCGTCGTCGTCGACGACTGGACCGGCAGCGTGAACCACAACTGGGGAACCAAACACACGCCGGCGTATGCCTTCGGTCAGGTGTGCGGGTTCGACAATGCGCCGGACTCAACCCTGGAGATCGTGACGGCGCGAGCGGCGATCGGCCGTTTCCTGACGCCGGCCGCCACGCTGGTCGTATTCCGGCACGAGGGTGAGGAGTTCGCGGTCCGCTCGATCCTGCACAGCCTGCAAACGCACGCGCGTTATCGACCGTTCACGTGGACCTTCGGTGGCCGGATCGGGGACCACATGATCGAGGGGGAGATCGTCGCCGAGCCCGAAGAAGTCATCGGGCTGACGTACACCGATACCGACGGCGGGCAGAAGTACTGCTACAACTCGGCCATCGCGACGTGTCGAATCCAGGTGGCGGGCAGGGCATTTTCGCGAGCGGAACTCGTCGCCTCCCGGCGTGCGATGTTCGAGATCCTCACCGACACCCGTCATGACGCGGTGCCATTGCTGGCTTAGGCGAACCCCTTCGTCACCGTCGCCTCCGCGGTTGTGAAACCACTGCGAATTTCCAAGCGGATTCTCGCAGTGGTTTCACACGCGCGGGCTTGTCGGGGTGAGTCGGCACACTCACGCCATGGGGGAGTTGCCTTTCATCGGCAGCGAGGCGGTCGCAACAGGACGTTTGACGCCTTATGCACTGAGAAGTCGGTTCGCCTCGATGCATCCCGACGTCTACATGCCGAAGGATGCAGAAGTCACGGCGGTCATCCGCGCCAAAGCGGCGTGGCTGTGGTCTCGGCGTAGAGCAGTGATCGCGGGACAGTCAGCCGCTGCGCTGCACGGGGCGAAGTGGGTCGACGCTCGCGCTCCTGCTCAGTTGATTTACGACAATCGACATCCTCCACGCGGTATCCGCACGTGGGCCGACCGCTTTGACGATGACGAGGTTCAACTGCTGAACGGCATGTTCGTGACGACGCCTGCGCGCACCGCATTGGACCTTGCCTGCCGGTACGACGTGGACTCCGCCGTCGCAAAGATCGATGCGCTCGCCCGTGCGACCAAACTTAAGCTGCCCGATGTCGAACTGCTCGTTGATCGGTATCGCGGTCGCCACGGACTCAAGAATGCACGCATTGCATTGGATCTCGTCGACGCGGGAGCCGAATCCCCACGCGAAACGTGGCTGCGGTTGTTGCTCATCCGGGCAGGATTTCCCCGGCCCCAAACCCAGGTACCGGTGTACAACGAGTACGGAGTGCTGGTGGCGATGTTGGACTTGGGCTGGGAGGACGTCAAGGTAGGTGCCGACTACGAAGGGGCGCACCACTGGAACAGCCGCACTCAGATCGACCATGACATCCGGCGCTTCGAAGACATCAGCGAATCGGGCTGGATCGACATCCGAGTGACGAGACGGGACACCGAGGCTGGTGTCATCCGTCGTATCGCTGCCGCTCGAGCGCGTCGGTTGTGAAGCCACTGCGAGTTTCCATGCGGATTCTCGCAGTGGTTTCACAAGCGCGGCGGCTAGAAGCCTTCGGTCAGCACCCGATCCAGTGTTTCGACGTAGAAGTCCGCGCCCTCGATGTCAATGCACAACGGCGGCTTGGTCTTCAGGATGTTCAGGTGATCACCCGTCGGCTGGATGATCACGCCGAGTTCGAGCATGCGGTCGCAGATCGCGGCGGTCTCTTCGGTCGCGGGCTCGAGGGTCTGCGCATCACGGACCATCTCGACGCCGAGGTACAGCCCGATCCCGTGCACGGTGCCGATGATGGGATGCCGCTGCTGCAGCGCCTGCAGCCCGGACTTGAGATGTGCGCCGACGTGAGAGGCGTTCTGCTGCAGCGCCTCTTCCTCCAGTACGTCGAGCACCGTGATGCCGATCGCACACGACAGGGGGCTACCGCCGGTCGACGAGAAGAAGTAGCCCTGCGACGCAAACCTGTCCGCGACCTCGCGGCTGGTGATCACCGCACCGAGCGGGTAGCCGTTGCCCGTCGACTTGGCGATCGACACGATGTCGGGCACGGCCTGCTGCTGCTGAAAACCCCAAAACCATTCGCCGAGACGGCCATATCCGACCTGCACCTCGTCGGAGATGGCGAGCCCACCGCCTGCCCGCACGGCCGCATACACCTGCTGCAGGTAGCCGTCGGGCAGTGCCATACCGCCCGCATTGCCGTACACGCTTTCGCAGATGAACCCTGCGGGCGCATGGCCGGCGGCGATCAGTTCGTCGATCTGTCGCACCGCCTCATCGGCGTAGTGCACCGCATCGGCCCCGCGATACTTGCCACGGAAGCTGTTGGGCGACTCGACCGTGTGCACCCACTCCGGCCGGGTCGCGAGCGCGTTCGGGTTGTCGGCGATCGAGGTCGACACCGCATCGGTGCCGTACGTCCAGCCGTGGTAGGCCTCCCTTACCGCGACCACATCGCGGCGGCCGGTCGCCGCCGTCGCCAGCCTGATCGCCAGATCGCTTGCCTCCGAACCGGAGTTGACCAGGAACACCGTGTCCAGCGGGTCGGGCAGGGTCGCGGCCAGCCGCTCACTGAACTCGACCACCGCCTCGTAGTTGAACCGTGAGTTCGTGTTCAGCTTCCGCAGCTGACGGGCGGCGGTGGCGGCGACGCGGGGGTGTGCGTGGCCGAGCACGGTCACGTTGTTGACCATGTCGAGATAGCAGCGGCCCCGCGTCGACAGCAGGTAGTTGCGCCATCCGCGCTCGATCTGCGGCGGCGTGCGGTAGTAGTGCTCCTGCACTTGCGCGAAACTGGCGTCGCGGCGCGTCAGCAAATCCGGCGCCGTGGCCACCTCTGTCGGGCCCAGCCCGAGCAGGGGACGTGGATCCCGCGTCAGCGCAAGCCATCCCGGCGCCAGCTCCGCGGTCGCGAATGGCGGCGCCGCAGGTGCACCTATCGGCCGCACCGATACCTGCACCCAGCTTTGCGCCGACGCCTCCGCCAAGGCCGCGCCGGCGCGCAGGCTGCCCGACGCCACCGGACGCACCCCGGCGAGCATCAGCTCGTAACCGGGGCCCTGAAAGGTGATGCCATCGGCGGATGCGGCGGCGACCTCGCCGTCCCACGGGGCGCGCAGCGCGATGTCGGTCGCCGGCCACATACCGACGCCGGTCGGTACGACAGCCGGGCTGTCCTGGCTCAACTTGGGCGCCCGGTTCAGCCTTGGCTGACCGTAAACGGTCACCACCAGTTCAGCGCCGTCTCGCACGGCGGCGCGCGCCTGCGAGTCCTCGAGATCTGCTGTGAGCCAGCCACCGTCGTCGTAGATATCCGCCGTCGTAGACAGGTCGAGCGTCACCGCTGCGGCGTCGACGATCGGTGTCGTCACCTCGAGCGCCGCAGGTGCCCGGCTCAGCCCCAGGTCGGCCTTGACGATCTCGGTCATGACGTCCATCGGTACCGAGATGGCCTGTTCGAACATGCGCCATTCACCGTCGGACTGCTCGGTGACGTAGTCGTTGTCGGGGTCGAGCGCCGCCTGCTGCGCACCGCTGACGATCAACACCGCGGTGCGCAACACCAACAGCGGCCACAGCGCGTTCGCTTCCGTCGCGGTGAGTGGACGAATGTCGTTGAACGCCCTGATCGCCGGCAGCACCGACGTCGGATCGCTGCCGGCATGCCCCAGCACACACGACGCCGTGATCGCGAGTTCGGCGACCGCCCAGGTGTCGGTCAGGTCGCCGAAGTCGATGACTCCGTCGGCGAGGGCGCCGGACACCACCACGTTGGCATCGGTGAGATCCAGGTGGACCGCCTGCCGCGGCAGGTCATCGGCCAGTGGCGCGAGGCGCGACCACGCCTGACGCGTCGCCGTCTCGAGCGCGGTCCGGTGTCCGGGGTCCGATACGTGCGAAATCAGTTCGGCGACAACGTCGGCGCCATGCCGTAGATCCCATTGCAGGATTCGGTCCAGGCCGGGATGGGTGAAACCGGCGAGCGCACGGCTCACCCGGCCCGCGACCTCGCCGAGACCGGCGACCGCTGCCGGCGACAAGTAACCCGACTGCAGCAGGGTGCCGCCGGGAAGGTACTGCAGCAACCGGACGTAGGCGGGGCCGTCGACCAAACCCATTATGGTCGTGCACTTCTCGCCGGTGAGGTTCGGCAGTGGAACCGCGATGCGCAAACCGGGTTCGGCCGAGGCGATCAGATCGGCGGCGAGGTCCTGAGCCTGCAGCTCGGTGGCGTTGAAGGCCGGGTTGGCGACCTTCAGCACACCGGCGATCGTCCCGTCTTCAGAAATCACTGTGAAGTTCCGGTCTTGCTGGCTGCCAAGAGGTTTGGCGCTGGCCGACAGTCCGTAGTGCTCACGCAGGATCTGCTCGGCCTGCTCCTCGCTCACCTGCGGCGCGGGCAACTCCGGTTCTTCGAGGAAATTGAAGCCGACGGTGCGGCGGTCGACGGTCACTTGCAGACGAACTGAACTACGACTTCGGAGAAGGCGTCGTTATCGTCCCCGGCTGCGGTGTGCCCGGCTTCGGATAACTCGACGAACTCGGCGCGGGGTACCTTCTCCAGAAAGTCTTTGACACCTTCGGAACTGACCACGTCGGAAAGTTTGCCCCGGATGAGCAGGATCGGGATCGTCGATTCGACGACTGCCCGTTCGAGCTTCTCCACCCGGACGAACGGGTCGTCCATCGGTGCGGTGAGAAACGCCGGATCCCAGTGCCAGTACCACCGTCCGTCACGCATACGCAGATTCTTCTTCAAACCTTCGGGGCTGCGCGGCTTCGTCCGGTAGGGGAGATATGCGGCGACTGCGTCGGCCGCCTCGTCGAGCGACGCGAAGCCCTCGATGCCGCTCGCCATGAACTCGCGAATGCGAGCGCTGCCGTCCTTCTCGTAGCGCGGGACCACGTCGACGAGTACGAGTTTGGTCACCCGCTGCGGTCCGGCGGCGTGTGCGACCACCATTCCGGTCATTCCGCCCATGCTTGCGCCGATCAGGATCACCGGACGGCCGATCTGGTCGATGACGGCCAGGGTGTCGTTACACAGCGCATCCACCGTGTAATTGGCATCAGGTGCGCGGTCACTGTCGCCGTGTCCACGGCTGTCCAGAGCGACGACGTGCAGCCCGTGATCGGCCAGGATCTGCCCGGTGCCGTTCCACGAGAAGCGGTTCTGGCCGCCGCCGTGGAGCATCAGCACCGTCGGCCGGTCCTGTGCGGACGGTGCCCCGCGGTTCCACTCGTCGGCGACCAGGGTGATGTCAGCGTCGATGCCGGCTACCCGGAACTTCACCGTCTGCGGCTCGCTGCGTGTGGTATCCAACCGACTTCCTCTCCGCCGATCCGGAGCCTCACGTTACCGAGGAAGAATTTGCGCGTGACTTCGGCCCGGCTGGCGAACGGCGTCCCTATGATTTGCGACGTGCAGCCAGAGACTGCCGAGGATGATGACCGTGGTTGCATCATCGATGCCGCCTATACCTGCCTGTCAGAGCCCCATTCCGGCGCGATCCCGGTCGCGGCGATCCTGCAGCGTGCGGGAGTGTCTACGCGGGCGTTCTACCGCCATTTCGAGTCCAAGGACGAACTGTTCCTGGCGATGCTGCGTCAGGAAACCGACTTGTTGGCTGAGCGCCTGGACCGCATCTGCGCCGAGGTACCGGGTGGTCCGGTCGATCAGCTCAAAGCCTGGATCTCCGGCATGTTCGGATTGATTCACGACGACCGGACCCGAAAGCATTTCACGGTCATCGATTCGGACGAAGTGCGCGCCGCCAAGGGATACCGGGAGACGCGCGAGAAGGCCCACGCCGATCGCGAGCGCTCGCTGGTCGGGATCCTGCGTCGCGGCCGCGACGACGGCACATTTCCGCTGGCCCATCCCGAAGAAGATGCGATCGCGATCGGTGCACTGATCAGCAGGGTGCTGCTTTCCCAGCACTACCAGGACGGAGACGGTATCCAGCGGGCGCAGAACCGGGTCCTGGATTTCGCGTTACGCGCCCTGGGCGCCAAATCGCGATGAGTTTCGGTCGCCCTGGAAGTCCGTTCTGGCATGCCTTCCATTACGCCAAGCCTGTGGTTCGACAACAATCTCGAGGAAGCCGCGGCGTTCTATACCGCGATCTTCCCCAACTCCTCGATCGAGGGGTTCGAGCGCTACACCGACGCCGGACCGGGTACGCCCGGTGAGGTGGCGTGGGGCAATTTCTCGCTGGACGGCCAACGGTTCATCGGCATCAACGGTGGTCCGCAGTTCCCGTTTTCCGAGGCGGTGTCTTTCGAAATCCGCTGCAAGGACCAGGCGGAGGTCGACTATTACTGGGAGCGGTTGCTCGACGGGGGCGAGGAGTCGCAGTGCGGCTGGCTCAAGGATCGATTCGGCCTGAGCTGGCAGGTTGTGCCCGACCGGCTGTATGAACTGCTTGCCGACCCCGACCCCGCACGCGCCGCTGCGGCGAACAAGGCGATGCTCGGAATGCGCAAGATCATCATCGCCGAATTGGAAGAAGCTGTCCGTTTTTGACGGTTACGGCATCTAATTAGCGTCCCGGAAGTAGCCTTTCGTATGCCTTTCGGGCGGAGACCACGCCGCAGCCACGGTCCTATCGCGCGTCCTGGAACCCGTGATGTTACGGTCACCGGCGTCCCATCGCGGTGCCCAGCTTCACAGCACTTCTGGGGGCAGGGGATCTGTTCAGGCGGAAGGAAGTAGCAGGTGGTCGCTTCCGACGTCCTCGTCAAGCCGGTCCGCGCAGTCGGCGGTTTCTACGGGATGGCGCTCGACACGTTCGTCGCCATGGTCAGGCCGCCGTTCGCATGGCGCGAATTCATCACCCAGGCGTGGTTCGTCGCGCGGGTGTCGATCGTGCCGACCTTGATGTTGACGATCCCCTACACCGTGCTGCTGACGTTCACCTTCAACATTCTGCTCAGGGAGTTCGGTGCGGCCGACTTCTCCGGAACCGGTGCCGCGCTCGGTACGGTGCGGCAGATCGGTCCGATCGTGACGGTGCTGGTTGTCGCGGGCGCCGGTGCCACGGCCATGTGCGCCGACCTCGGCGCCAGGACCATTCGTGAGGAACTCGACGCGCTGCGAGTGATGGGCGTCGATCCGATCCAGGCCCTCGTGGTGCCCCGCGTGCTGGCCGCGACCCTGGTATCGCTGGCACTGTCCGCGACGGTGATCCTCGTCGGACTCGCGGGCGCCTACTTCTTCTGTATCTACATCCAGAACGTGTCACCCGGTGCGTTCGCGGCCGGGCTCACCCTGATCATCGGCGCGCTCGACGTTACGATCGCGCTGGTCAAGGCGGCGTTGTTCGGGCTCTCGGCAGGTCTGATTGCCTGCTACAAAGGCATCTCCGTCGGCGGCGGCCCGGCAGGCGTCGGCAACGCGGTCAACGAGACCGTCGTCTTCACGTTCATGGCGCTGTTCGCGATCAACGTCGTCGCGACCGCGGTGGCAGTGCGGGTGACGATGTGAGTAGCGCACCTTTGGAGCGGACCCGCCGGCCGATCGACCGGCGGTTCCCACGCTTGGCGAAGCGGCTCGACGGTTATACCGCAGCCTGGAATCACGTTGGCACGCAGACGAAGTTCTACGGCAAGACGCTGCGCAGCATCCCGTACGTGTTCACGAACTACCGGATCGAACTGATGCGCATCATCGCTCAGATGGGCCTGGGCACAGGCGCTCTGGTGGTGATCGGCGGAACGGTCGCGATCGTCGGCTTTCTCACGGTGACCACCGGCGCCCTGGTGGCGGTGCAGGGCTATACCGACTTCTCCGAGATCGGCGTCGAGGCGTTGACGGGGTTCGCGTCGGCGTTCTTCAATGTTCGCCTCATCGCGCCGGCGACCACGGCGATCGCACTGGCGGCCACCATCGGCGCCGGCGCCACGGCGCAACTGGGCGCCATGCGGATCAACGAGGAGATCGACGCGCTCGAGGTGATGGGCATCCGCAGCATCGCGTACCTCGCGTCCACCCGCGTTATGGCGGGCCTCGTCGTCGTGATCCCGCTGTACTGCGTCGGCGTGCTCGCGTCGTTCTGGGCCGCACGATTCGGCACCACCGTGATCTACGGCCAGTCGACCGGTGTGTATGACCACTACTTTTACACATTCCTAAATCCCACGGACCTGGTGTGGTCGTTCGTTCAGAGCATCGCGATGGCCGTGGTGATCATGCTGATTCACACCTATTACGGCTTCTCGGCAAGCGGCGGACCGGCGGGCGTGGGGGAGGCTGTGGGACGTGCGGTGCGGACCTCGCTGATCGTCGCGGCCTTCGTCGTGATGATGATCTCGCTCGCGGTGTACGGGCAAACCGGCAACTTCAATCTGGCTGGATGACGCGATGGCTGACGCGAGGGACGACGAGGGGCTGCACCCGGGTTGGTGGACGCTGTTCCTGGTTCTGTTGGTGATCGGCGCCATCTGGCTGACGGCGGCGTTGTTCACGGGCTCGCTGGAGAAGTTCGTGCCGGTCACGCTGACGTCCGAGCGGTCCGGTCTGGTGATGGAAACCGACGCCAAGGTCAAGCTGCGTGGCGTTCAGGTCGGGCGGGTCGCTGCAATCGAGGGCGGCAGCGAACCGGTCAAGCTCAAGCTCGAGATCTACCCGGATCAACTCCAGTACATCCCGGCCAACGTCGAGGCGCAGATCCGCGCCACCACGGTGTTCGGCGCCAAGTTCGTCGACCTCGTCTATCCGAGCGATCCCAGCTCGGAACGGCTGAGGGCCGGCCAGGTGCTGGTGTCGCGCAACGTCAGCGTCGAGGTCAACACGGTGTTCGAGAACGTCGTCGGCGTGCTCGACCAGATCGACCCGGCCAAGCTCAACAGCGTGCTGTCGGCGCTCGCCGAAGGTGTCCGCGGCAAGGGCGAGCGGATCGGAGAGGCGACCACCGACGCCAATCAGGTCCTTCTCGCGCTGAACCCGCGCAGCGAGACCATCCGCGCTGACTGGCAGTCGCTCAAGAACTTCAGCGACACCTATAGCGTTGCGGCACAAGACATTCTCGCGACGCTCAACGCGGCAAGCACCACCAGCGAGACCATCGTCAGGCGTGCGGACGCCCTGGATGCGTTGCTGCTCAGCACAATCGGGCTCTCCAACAGTGGCATCGCGCTGCTCGCGCCGAGTCAGGCGAATCTGATCAGGGCCATCAACGTGCTCGAGCCGACGACCAACCTGCTGTCCAAGTACGACCCGTCCTACACCTGCTTGCTGTTGGGCGCCAAGCATCTACTGGACCACGGCGGGTACGAAGCGCCGGGCGGCAACGGGCGATCGATCGTCCTCGACGCCGGCCTGGCCCTCGGGGATGACCCGTACAGCTTCCCGCGGCACCTGCCGATCGTCGGTGCCAAGGGCGGTCCAGGTGGCAAGCCGGGTTGCGGGTCACTGCCGGACGTCAAGGAGAACTGGCCCGTCCGCCAGCTCGTGACGAACACCGGCTTCGGAACCGGCGTCGACTGGCGACCCAACCCCGGCATCGGTTTCCCCGGCTACGTCAACTACCTGCCGACCACCCGTGCGGTGCCCGAGCCGCCGAGTATCCGAAACCTGTTCGGCGGCCCCGCGATCGGGCCGGTCCCGTATCCGGGTGCCCCGGCATACGGCGCGCCGCTGTACGCGCCGGACGGAACGCCGCTGTGGCCGGGTCTGCCGCCGGCCCCGCCACCGGGAGCGCCGAAGGATCCGGGTCCGCGGCCGGGGTCGGAGCCCTTCGTGGTGCAGGCGCCCGCGTTCCAGCAGCCGACACCGTTGCCGCCGGTTCCGTTGCCGCACTTCGCGGCACCAGGACCGTGACCCCCCGACACTTCGACCGACACTTCGACCGGAAAGGAATGCCGCAGTGACCGCCAACTGGAAAAGCGCAGCCGTGCGTCTCGGCGTCTTCCTGGCCGTGTGTCTGCTCGGGGTGTTCGCGCTGTACGCGGTGTTCGGGCAGTTGCGCTTCGGAGAGAAGGCCAACACATACAAGGCCGAGTTCCTGAACGTGACCGGCCTGGAGAAGAACGACTTCGTCCGCATCGCGGGCGTGGAGGTCGGCAAGGTCGAGAACATCTCGATCCAGGGGGACACGACCGCACTCGTCGAGTTCACCGCCGACGATTCGGTCGTGCTCACCGACGGCAACCGGGCGGTCATCCGGTACGACGACCTCATCGGTGGCCGTTACCTGTCGGTGGTGGAGGGTGCGGGTGGCACCACGAAAGTCAAGCCGGGGGAAACGATTCCGCTGGCCCGCACATCGCCCGCACTGGATCTCGATGCGTTGATCGGTGGCTTCCGGCCGCTTTTCTCGGCGTTGGACCCCGACCAGGTGAATGCCTTGTCCGGACAGCTGATTGCGGCGTTCGAGGGCCAGGGCGCGACGATCGGCTCATTCCTGACGCAGACCGCGGCATTGACCAACACCCTGGCCGACCGGGATCAGTTGATCGGAGAGGTCATCGTCAACCTGAACATCGTGCTCGGGTCGCTCGGCGGCCAAAGTGACCAGTTCGCAAAGGCGGTCGACTCGCTTTCGGAGCTGGTGCAGGGACTCGCGGAGCGCAGGACCGATATCGCCAACGGTGTTGCGTATGCGAACGCCGCAGCAGGTAGTGTCGCGGATCTGCTGTCGCAGGCACGTCCGCCGTTCGCGAAGACCATCCAGGAAACGGACCGGGCGGCAGGCATCGTGGTGGCCGACATCGACTACTTCGACAACCTGATCAACACCCTCCCCGACGCCTATCAGGCGTTGAGCCGGCAGGGCATCTACGGTGACTTCTTCTCGTTCTATCTGTGCGACATCGTCCTCAAGCTCAACGGCAAGGGTGGCCAGCCGGTCTACGTGAAGATCGCCGGACAGCAGACGGGGAGGTGCGCGCCGCGATGAAGCCGTTCTCTGAACGTAGTCCGCTCGTCATGGGGGCCATCGGCCTCGGCCTGACCGCCGCGATCGTGCTCGTCGCGCTGCAATACGACAAGATCCCGTTCATCAACCAGACGAAGGAGTACTCGGCGTACTTCGACGAGGCCGGCGGACTGACAACCGGTGCGGGCGTGCAGGTTTCGGGCTTCCAGGTGGGCCAGGTCCGGTCGATCGACCTGGATGGGCCGCAGGTTCTGGTCAAGTTCACCATCGACGACGACATCGCGCTCGGGGACCGCACCGAGGCCGCGATCAAGACCAAGGGTCTGCTGGGCGCGAAGATCCTCGAGGTCATGTCGCGCGGCGACGGCCGCCAGGAGGGCACGATTCCGCGTGACCGCACGACGTCGCCGTACCAGCTGCCCGACGCGCTGGGTGAGCTCGCGACGACCATCAGCGGTCTGGACACCACTCAGCTTTCCGATTCCCTGCGGGTGGTTGCGGATACGTTCTCCGAGACCCCGCCCCAGCTTCGGGTCGCGGTCGAGGGCGTTGCCCGGTTCTCCGAGACCCTCAACGAACGCGACGCGGAGCTGCGGGAACTGCTCACCAACGCCAACAAGTCGACGGCGGTGCTGGCCGAGCGCAGCGACCAGGTTGTCAGCCTGATTGCCGACACCAATGCGCTTCTGGCGGAGCTGCAGAACCAGAGCGCCGCAATCGACCAGATCTCGGGCAGCATCTCGGCGTTGAGCCAGCAGTTGGAGGGTTTCATCTCCGAGAACCGCGACACGATGAGGCCCGCGATCGACAAGCTCAACGGCGTGCTGACGGTCCTCGACAACCGCAAGGAGCGGCTGCAGAAGGGGCTGAAACTGCTGACCGGCTATGCGATGTCGCTCGGTGAGTCGGTCTCGTCGGGGCCGTTCTTCAAGAACTACATCGCCAACCTGCTGCCCGGCCAGTTCCTGCAGCCGTTCATCGACGTGGCGTTCTCCGACCTCGGTCTGGATCCCAACGTGCTGTTGCCGTCCGAGCGCACCGACCCGCAGATCGGCACACCCGCGGTCCCGGCGATGCCGGTGCCGTACCCACGTACCGGCCAGGGCGGGGATCCGAATCTTCAGCTGCCCGATGCCATCACGGGCAATCCGGGTGATCAAGGGTGTGGTCCGCCAGGGCTGCCGCTGCCCGGCCCGACCGGCTGCTACCCCTACCGCCCGCCGCTTCCCGCACCGCCGCCAGGGGGACCGCCGCCGGGACCGCCCGCGGAGGCGCCGGCGGGGCTGGGGTCCATCCCGGTGCCGACGCCGAGCCCGGTGATGGTTCCCGCACCCGGTGAGGCGCCGCCGCTGACCGGGGAGGCGGGCCAGTGAACCGTATTCGCAAGAGCTGGGTGGCCCTAGCGCTGGTCGTGCTGCTGGTCGCGGGTGTGGTCGCGCTACTGCGCACCAGCGACACCATCAACCGCACGAATGTCGTTGCGTACTTCGAGAACAGCAACGGCATCTACGAGGGTGACGACGTGCGGATACTCGGGGTGAACGTCGGCTCGATCAGCAAGATCGAGCCTGAGCCCGACCGCGTCAAGATCTCCTTCTGGTACAACAGCAAGTACAAGGTGCCCGCGGACGCCAACGCCGCGGTCCTGTCGCCGACGCTGGTGACCTCGCGCGCGATCCAGCTGACGCCGGTGTACACGGGCGGGCCCACGATGGCCGACAACACGGTGATTCCGCGTGAGCGCACGGTGGTGCCGGTCGAATGGGACACGTTGCGTTCTCAGCTCGAACGACTGGCCCAGGAGCTGCAGCCCACGGAGCCCGGCGGGGTGAGCCCGCTCGGCTCGGTGATCAACACCGCCGCCGACAACCTGCGTGGCCAGGGTGCGAACATCCGCGACACGGTGATCAAGCTGTCGCAAGCCTTTTCGGCTCTCGGCGACAAGAGCACCGACATCTTCTCTACCATCAAGAACCTGTCGATCCTGGTGTCGGCGCTGCAGGACAGCACGAACCTGATGCGTCAGCTCAACCAGAACCTGGCGTCGGTCACCGGCCTGCTTGCCGACAACCCCAATGAGGTTGCCGACGCCGTAAGGGATTTCAACGCCGTCATCGGTGACGTCCAGACGTTCGTCGCGGACAACCGAGAATCCCTGGGCACCACATCGGACAAGCTGGCCGGAGTGACCCAGGCGCTGAACGACAGCCTTGACGACGTCAAACAGTTCCTGCACGTGGCGCCCAATTCATTCCAGAACTACGTCAACGTGTATCAACCGGCGCAGGGTGGCGCGAGCGCGATCCTCGCGGTCAACAACTTCGCCAACCCGATCAGCTTCCTGTGCGGCGCGGTGCAGGCGGCCTCGCGGCTGAATGCCGAGCAGTCGGCGAAGCTGTGTGTGCAGTATCTGGCGCCGATCATCAAGAACCGTCAGTACAACTTCCCGCCGATCGGCCAGAACCTCTTCATCGGTGCGCAGGCGCGGCCGAACGAGATCACCTACAGCGAGGAGTGGATGCGGCCCAACTACATTCCGCCGCAACCGCCCGCTGCGCCGTCGCCGTCGCCGGACGGCGCTGCGCCGCCCCCGCCGCCGGGACCCCCGCTTCCTGCCGAGGCCGTCGTGGCCACGAACCCAATTGACGGTCTGCAGGGCATGATGGTGCCGCATGGAACGGGGCCACGATGACGACGCGACGAATTCGATTGCGCACCAGCGCGGTACTGCTGGCCGTCGCCGCTGTGGTTTCCGGTTGCGGTGATTGGCAGGGACTGAACTCGATTCCGCTGCCGGGGGTGCAGGGCCGCGGGCCCGGCGCGTTCACCATTCAGGCGCAGATGCCCGACGTCGACAACATCGAGCCGAATTCCCGGGTCCGGGTCGCAGATGTGACGGTCGGCAACGTGACCAAGATCGAGCGGCAGGGTTGGAACGCCCTGGTCACGATGGAGCTCAACGAGAATGTCCAGCTGCCCGCCAACGCCACGGCCAAGCTGGGGCAGACCAGCCTGTTGGGTTCGCTGCACATCGAACTCGCGCCCCCGACCGATGTGGCGCCGGAGGGCAGGCTGCGCGAAGGTTCGCTGATTCCGCTGAAGTCGGCGAGCAATTACCCGAGCACCGAGCAGACGCTGGCGTCGGTCGCGCTGTTGCTCAATGGTGGTGGGATCGGGCATGTTCAGGACATCACCGAGGCGTTCAGCACCGCGTGGACGGGCCGCGAAGCCGACCTGCGCAGTCTCATCGAGCAGCTCGACATCTTCATCGGCTACGTGAACGACCAAAAGGGCGACATCATCGCCGCCAACGAGGGCATCAACAATCTGGTCGGCCAGATCGCCGAGCAGAAGCCGGTGGTGGACAGGGCATTGCGCACGATCCCCGATGCGCTCGAGGTGCTGAAGGATCAACGGGACAACCTTTCCGAGGCGCTCGTACAGCTGGGCAGGTTCAGCGCGCTGGCCGCCGATTCGGTCGACCAGACCAAGGAAGCGCTCGTCCAGGAGCTCAGGGACCTGGGGCCGACGCTGGAACAGCTTGCCAATGCGGGTCCGGCGCTGACGCGGGCACTGAGCTTCCTGCCGACGTTCCCGTTCCCGAAAGAGACGCTGACCAACTGGATCCGGGGCGACTACGCGAACCTGTCGTTGATCGTGGACATGACGCTCAGCCGCATCGACCAAGGTTTCTTCACCGGAACGCGATTCGAGTGCAACCTGACGTGGATGGAGTTGTTCTGGGGCCGCACGGTCGGTCAGATGCCCAGCCCCTGTAACCACAACGTTCCGCCCCCTGGCGGCAACCCGTTGCTCGAGGCGTATCGCTGGGATCAGGGGCCGTGACATGCGACTGACTCGACAGATCGTCATTCAGCTGATGATCTTCAGCGTGCTGGCCGTGGTGGCACTGGGCATCATGGTCATCTCGTACATGCGCCTGCCCGCGCTCATGGGCATCGGGGAGTATCGCGTCACCCTGGAACTGCCGGAAGCCGGTGGGCTGTATACGCGCGGGAACGTCACCTACCGCGGAACTCAGGTCGGCATCGTGAAGAGTGTCAAACTCACCGATAACGGTGTCGCGGCAGATCTTTCGCTTGATTCCGACGTGCCGATCCCCGCCGACCTCGAGGCCGAGGTACACAGCGTGTCCGCGGTGGGTGAGTTGTACGTTCAGTTGATTCCGCGCAGCGGCGACGGCCCGATACTCCGGGACGGCGATGTCATCCCGCAGGATCGCGCGCGGGTCCCCATCGATGTGAACACTGTCCTGGATGCCACCAACCGCGGTCTTGCCGCGATTCCGCGCGACAACCTGCGCACCGCAGTCGATGAGGCGTACACGGCGTTCGGCGGCCTCGGACCCGAGCTGTCCCGATTGGTCGACGGCGGGACAAACCTGGCCATCGACGCGCGCGAGAACCTCGACCCGTTGACGACTCTGATCGATCAGTCGCAACCGATCCTCGATTCCCAGACCGACACCGGCGGCGAGATTCAGGCGTGGGCGTCGAACCTCGCGTCGGTCACCGAACAGCTGCAGTCACAGGACCCCGCGGTGGCAGGCATTCTCGAGAAGGGGCCCGGCGCAGCCGAAGAGGTGCGCGCGCTGTTCGACCGATTGCAGCCCACGCTGCCGATCGTGTTGGCCAACCTGGCGAACATCGGCGAGGTCGCCGTCGCGTATCAACCGAGCCTCGAGCAGTTGTTGGTGCTGTTCCCGCAGGGCACCGCGACGACTCAGGCGATCGGCGTCGCCAAGGCGAACACCAAGCAGGACTACATGGGCGACTATCTGACGCTGAACCTCAACTTGAACCTGCCGCCGCCGTGCACCACCGGATTCCTGCCGACCCAGCAGCAGCGGGTGCCCGCCCTGCAGGACTATCCGGACCGGCCCGCCGGCGACGTGTACTGCCGCATCCCGCAGGACGCTCCGTTCAACGTGCGCGGTGCGCGCAACCTGCCGTGTGTCACGGTGCCGGGCAAACGCGCACCCACGGTGAAGATGTGCGAGAGCGGGGAGACCTACGTTCCGCTCAACGACGGCTACAACTGGAAGGGCGACCCCAACGCGACCCTGTCCGGTCAGCCGATTCCCCAGCTGCCTCCCGGAGAAGTAGCTCCTCCGCCGGCTCCGGCGCCGCCGCCGATCGCGGCCGCTGAATATGATCCGGCAACAGGCACGTATGTTGGTCCGGACGGACGTGTGTACACGCAGTCCAACCTGGCCCGAAGCGCCGCAGAGGAGCAAACATGGCAGACGATGCTGATGCCCCCGAGGGGGAACTGACCAAGAGCGCGGCGTCCGAGGAGGAATCCGGCGCCGTCGAGCCAGAGTCAGCCGCTGAGGAGGACAGCACCGCATCGTCGGGTGACAAGCCATCGCCGGATGACGAGGACGCGGCGTCCTACGACGAAGAGGCAGCGGCTGCGACTGCTTCAGACGTGAAGTCCCCGAAGGCGCCGATGTCGTCTGTTCGGCTCGCGACGATCGCAGGACTCGTCGTGGTGGTTCTGCTCGCCGGGCTGGCCGGCTGGACGGGCTACCGCGGTTACCAGGCGTATCAGGGCGAGAAGGAACGGCAACTCTTCCTGCAAGTAGGGAGGCAGGGTGCGATCAATCTGACCACGATCGACTGGCAGAACGCCGAGGCCGACGTGCAACGCGTGCTCGATTCGGCGACCGGAACGTTCTACGACGATTTCCAGAACCGCTCGGCCCCGTTTGTACAGGTGGTGAAGCAGGCGCAGTCGAAGTCGGTCGGGACGATCGCCGAGGCGGGGCTCGAGTCGGCATCCGACAACGAGGCGCAGGTGCTTGTCGCGGTGACCGTCACCACCTCGAATGTTGGTGCGCCCGAGCAAGAGCCGCGTGCGTGGCGGATGCGGCTGACGGTTCAAAAGGTAGGTGACGACGCAAAGGTGTCCAACGTGGAGTTCGTGCCGTGAGCAGCAGACACCGGATGCCGGCGGGAAGCGGCAAAGAATCCGTCGAGAAACCTGAACAGCCCACGGAGGACACGGCTGTCGCCGAGGTAACCGACGCCGAGACAACGGATGCCGAGGTAACCGACGCCGAGACAACGGATGCCGAGGTTACCGACACGGAGTCGTCGGCAACAGAGGCAACGGACGCCGCCGAGGAGTCAACGGAATCCGCAGACCCCCCCGCGGCCACGAAGAAGAAGACCAATTGGGCACGCGTTTTCGCATTCGGCGTGCTCCCGGCGATTGCCCTGTTGCTCGCGCTGGCAGCAGGGTACGCGCGGTGGGAGCTCAACACCAGCGAATACGGTGCCGTACCACCGGCTGCGTCGGAGCAGAATCCTTCTCCGGCATTCGATTCGGTGAATGCGGCCAAGGACAGCACCATCAAGATGCTGTCGTACAAGCCGGATACCGTCGAGCAGCAACTCAACGACGCTCGCGATCTGTTGACGGGTGAGTTCCGGGATTCGTACACGTCGCTGATCAACGATGTGGTGATCCCGGGGGCGACGCAGAAGCAGATTTCGGCCGTCGCGTCTGTTCCGGCCGCTGCGTCGGTGTCGGCCGATCCGACCCATGCCGTGGTGCTGGTCTTCGTCAACCAAACGGTGGTCGTCGGCCAGGAGCTTCCGACCGACACCGCATCCAGCGTGCGGGTGACACTGGACAAGGTCGATGGCCGCTGGCTGATATCGGAGTTCGAACCCGTCTGATGCTCGAACCCGAGACGATCGACGTCGCGACGCCTGTGGTGCAGCTGCGTGTGCTGTCGTGGGGTCCTGAGGGCGCGCCGATCGCGTTGTGTCTGCATGGTTTTCCCGACACCGCGCATGGCTGGCGCAAGGTGGCGCCATTGCTGGTCAATGCGGGATGGCGGGTGATCGCCCCGTTCAATCGTGGCTATGCACCGTCGTCGCTGCCCTCCGACGGCAGCTTTCACATCGGTGCACTGATGGACGACGCGCTGCGGGTGCTCGACGCGGTCGGGCCGACGGGCCGCGATGTGATCGTTGGACACGACTGGGGCGCCATGGCCGGCGCGGGGTTGGCCGCAATGCCGGACAGTCCGTTCAAGAAGGCCGTGATCATGTCGGTGCCTCCGAGCGCGTCGTTTCGGCCGCCCGGCGGCGGGAGGGTGTCCGACGCCGGCCGACTCGTCGCGACGTTACCGGCGCAGCTGCTGAAGAGCTGGTACATCCTGTTCTTCCAGTTACCTTGGCTACCAGAACGTTCCACCAAATGGATCGTGCCGCGGCTGTGGCGGAAGTGGTCGCCCGGATATCGAGCCGACGAGGACGTGCGGCACGTCGACGCGGCCATCGGCGCTCCCGATCGTTGGCGCGCTGCACTGGGCTACTACCGCGCAGTCATACGCAATACCAAAGTGCCGCCCCAGTACGCCGAGCTGCACCAGCACTGGCTTGAAGCGCCGAAGATTCCCACACTTTATCTGCACGGCCGCGACGATGGTTGTGCCACACCCGATTACGCGCAGTGGGTTGAGAAGATCCTGCCGGACGGCAGTGAGGTGGTGATCGTCGAGAACGGCGGACATTTCCTCCAGCTCGATCAGCCTGACGTGGTCGCGAAGCAGATTCTCGACTTCGTCGGCTAGTCGATGACGGTCCGTCGACTGTCCGCTGTGGACGCGCAGACGTATTGGATGTCGGCGAAGATCCCGAATGACACGGTTCTGTTGTACGGATTCGATGGCGTGCCTGCCGATTTGGACGCGGCGATCGAAGAGATCGCCCAGCGCGCCCGCCGTTGTCCCGATCTGACGGTCCGTGTCGAGGACGGCGGACGCTTCAGCTACCCGGCGTGGGTGCATCACGAGGTCGACCGAACGCAGTTTGTGGTGCACGACATGGGGGACTGCAGCTTTCAAGCCTGTCTGGACGAGGCGCGCGTTCTGACGGCCGAGCGATTGGATGCGCGGGTGGCAGCGTGGCGCATGCATGTCTTCGCCGGCATCGAGGGTGTGCCGGGGGCGGCGGGCCCGGGTACGGTTGCGGTGCTACACATCTCGCACGCGCTCGGCGGCGGCGGACGAACGTCGGCGCCTGCGGCGATCATCTTCGGCCGACGCGATGGCGTCGTGCCGGGGATCGATGCTGCACGCACCGGGCCTCTGCTGCTACCGCTCGCGGGATTTCGCGCGGCCCGTGCGCACCGCCAGTTGGTCGAAGACACCAAAGCGGGAAGGGTTCCGGCGCCGGCAGATCTGCGACCGGCGCTGCGGACCAACGATCGGCCTGTGGGATCGCGGTACTTGCGGACCCTGGCGCGGCGGCGTGCGGATCTGAACGGCCCGACGGTGACGGTCGCGGCGCTGTCTGCGGTGTCGGTGGCGCTAGCCGCGCAGTTGCGGAGCCTGGGTGAGGACCCGTCGTTCCTGGGAGCTGAGGTGCCGATGGTGAAGCCGCCACCGCGGTTGGCGTACAACCACTTCGGGAACGTGGGAGTGGGTTTGTACCCTGGGCTGGCCGAGCCGGAGCGCGGTGTGCGCATCGCCGCCGATCTCGAGGCGCGCCGTCGCCGAGCGGCGCACCCGGCCATACGGATGGCAGACCGCGCGTTCTCCGCGACGCCGGCGCCGCTGTTGCGTTGGGGCATGGATCGATTCGATCCCGGTGTCCGTGTCTCGAACGTCACGGGTAACACCGTGGTGTCCAGCGTGAATTGCGGCGCGATGGATCTCCATTTCGGTGGCGCACCGGTCACTGTGGCGTGCGCGTTCCCCGGCCTGTCACCGATGATGGGGCTGACGCATGCCGTGTGCGGCGTCGGCGACACGATCTCCCTGAGCGTGCACGCGGCCGAGTCGGCGATCGGCGACATCGACGCCTACGTCGAAAGATTGGACGCTGCGCTCTGACGCTGAGTGCTATGCGACCACGGGCGGGTGTCGCAGGACGATCGCCTGACCCCGGAACAGGTCCACGCTGTCGCGTTCTCCAAACCGCCCATTGGTAAGCGGGGGTACAACGAGGACGAGGTCGATGCGTTCGTGGAGCGCATCAGAATCGAACTGTCCCGCCGCTGATCGGCTCAGAACGGTGCTGGGTCTTCGTGGCTTGGCGGCGGTGGCCGGGTGGGGAAATAGCCGTCGGCTTCGGCGTGGATGAGGGTTTGGTTGTGTCGGCGTTCGTCGTTGATGGCTTGGGTGCGGTTCTGTGCGCGGGTGGTGGTGCGTC
>NZ_MVIM01000009.1 GCF_002086795.1 Mycolicibacterium tusciae
CAACCGCACCTGGCAACCTGATTCACCCCCCGTCACCACGACGACGGCTGCTTGACTTCTTCATTGAGAGTCCTTTCGTGACGATCGCCAGTCTCCGATTCCACCGTTGAGATGCTCGCTACCGCAACCTAGGGTGCAGTTGTGATGAGTCGTCCGGCCTCCGTCGACTTCCACTTCGACGTCATGTGTCCCTACGCGTACCAGACGTCGCTGTGGATCCGCGAGGTACGAGACCGCACCGGCCTCGAAGTGAACTGGCGCTTTTTCAGCCTTGAGGAGATCAACCGCCAAGAAGGCAAGAAGCACCCGTGGGAACGCGAGTGGTCCTACGGCTGGTCGATGATGCGCATCGGTGCGTTGCTGAGACGTCGGTCGATGGCGGACCTCGACGCGTGGTACGCACGGGCAGGCCGGGCGCTGCACGTCGACGGGCACAAGCCGCACGAGAAGGCCGTCGCACGTCACCTGGTCGCAGAGATCGGTCTCGATCCGGAACTGGTCGACCAGGCGATCGCGGACCCGACGACCGGCGACGAGGTGCTGGCCGAGCATCAGCGGGTGGTCGATGCCGGCGGATACGGGGTGCCGACGATGTTCTTCGGAGACGGGCAGTGCCTTTTCGGACCCGTTCTCGTCGATCCGCCCACCGGCGAGGCGGCGCTGCGGCTTTGGGATGCCGTCGTCGCCTGGACCGAGTTCCCTCATCTCTATGAGCTTCAGCGGCCCAAGACCGCCGACGACGAGAAGTTGATCGTCGACACCTTCCGCCCGTATCTCGAGGCTCGCGATTGGGTGTCGATCAATCGGGGAGAAGTCATCAACTTCGACAGGTGACGTCTCAGCGATCGCCCGCATTCCATGACCTCGCGAGCCGTAGGGTTGGCGACGTGGATCTGCTGCTCGGCATCGACATGGGCACAGGTAGCACCAAGGGCGTCCTCGTCGACGCCGCCGGCTCGGTGCTCGCCACCGAGACCGTCTCCCATGACGTGAACCTTCCTCGCCCCGGATGGGTCGAGGTGGATGCCGAGGGGTTGTGGTGGCGCGAGGTGTGCGAAGTCAGCCGCACACTCACCGCTCGCATCCCGAGCGGAGGCAGGGTCGGCGCGATGTGCGTCAGCGGCGTCGGGCCGTGCCTGGTGCTGTGCGACACCGATCTGAACCCGTTGCGGCCCGCCATCCTGTACGGCATCGATACGCGGGCAACGGCCGAAATCGAACTGCTGACCGAGGAATTGGGGTCCGACGCGATCCTCGACCAGGCGGGCACGACCTTGTCGAGCCAGGCCGTGGGCCCCAAGCTGGAGTGGGTGTACCGGCACGAGCCGGAGGTGTTCGCCAAAGCGGCCGGCTGGTACGGGTCCAACTCCTATATCAGCGCGAAGCTCACCGGCGAATACGTGATGGATCATCACACCGCAAGTCAGTGCGATCCGCTCTACGCCACCCGCGAGTTCGACTGGAATCATGCTTGGGCGCAACGCATCTGCCGACACCTGCCTTTGCCACGGCTGGTCTGGCCCTGTGACGTCGTCGGTGAGGTGACGGCCGCGGCCGCCGAAAAAACAGGGGTGCCGGCAGGTACGCCCGTCGTGGCGGGCACGGTGGACGCCTACTCCGAAGCCTTCTCGGTCGGTGTGCGCCATCCCGGTGATCAGATGTTGATGTACGGCTCGACGATGTTTCTGGTACAGATCATCGACGAGTACTACAGCGACCCCACACTGTGGACGACCGCCGGCGTGGAAAAGGACAGCCTGGCGCTCGCCGCGGGGACGTCGACCGCGGGCAGCCTCATCAATTGGCTACAGGCTGTCACCGGGGGTGCCCCGTTCGACGAACTGATGGCCGAGGCCGCGGCGGTGCCTGCGGGAAGCGAGGGGCTTCTGGTGCTGCCGTACCTCGCCGGGGAGCGAACGCCGGTGTTCGATCCGCAGGCCCGCGGTGTGGTGGCGGGCCTGACTTTGCGCCACGGTCGCGGACACCTGTTTCGCGCGGCCTACGAAGGAATTTCGTTTGGTATCCGGCAGATCCTCGAACTCTTCGACGATGCGCATGCCGGATCAAGGACCGTCGCGGTCGGCGGTGGGTTGCGCAGTCCGGTGTGGGCGCAGGCGTTGAGCGACATCACCGGGCGTACTCAGTTGGTTCCCGAGGAGGCGATCGGTGCGAGCTACGGAGACGCGATGCTCGCCGCGATCGGTGTCGGGCTCGTGCCCGCCGAGACCGACTGGGCCAAGATCCAGCGCGAAATCACTCCCAATCCCGATCACCGGGAGCGCTACGACGAGCTCTACGCGACGTGGCGAGAGCTGTACCCGGCGACCCGCGATCAGATCCACCGGTTGGCGGGGCCGGACGCGGACTGAACCCGGTCAGCCCGTCGTGATCCCGGCCTTGGCGCCCACCCTGCTTGCTCACCCTTGGTGTGCAATCTCGACCTCCGCTGTGGCTTGGATCAACGCCAACAGTTCCTTGTCCAGACCGGGGGCGAACTCTTCCCGTCGTTCGGGCGCAATTGTCATGGGGAACCCTTCTGGCATTACGGCGGTACTGAGCTCGGTCCCGTCGTTGGAAGGTGATGCGCCCCGGTACAGCTTCGCCGCTTGGCTTTCGTCGTCGGCGCTGAAGGTGTACTGGATGCTCTGGAGTCCCAGGTCGATCAGCTTTTTCACCTCGGGGAACTGCTCGGCATTGGTCTTCGGAATAGGCAGCGCCGCACCCCAATTGACGCCCAGGCTCTCCAACGCCTTGGCGAAGGCATTCTCATGAGCCTGATCGCGAACGATGAGGTAAGCGATCGTGGAACGTGCTGTCTTGTTTTCTGTCATCTCGTAGATCCGGCATTTCTGCAGCCGTCCTGTCGACTCCAGCATCAGGTTGTACAGCAGGTCGAGTACAAGGTTCCCGCTGTTGTAGACGTAAGAGCCACTCCACGGGTTGCCTGCCGCATCGACAGGAAGAGCGCCCTGAGCTCCCACCAGATAGTGATGAATGTTGCTGGTGTCCAACGCGATCTTCAGGGGTGTCGCGCCTTTGGCGCCCGGCTGATCGACTGGGTCGGTTTTCTTGCCTCGGTACTCGGGGGATCCGTCGAGGAGACGGCTGATGGTCGTTCCAATCAATTCGACATGGCTGATCTCTTCGGTGCCGACTCCCTGCAGGAGATCCTTGTAGGGCTTGGAAGCCGCGTCTCCTCGAAAGTTGATGCTCTGGAACAGGTACTGCATCATCGTGCGCATTTCGCCGAACTGGCCGCCGAGGCCTTCTTGGAGTGCATTGGCCGCAGCGGGATCCGGCTCGTCGACGACGATCTCGTTGATCAGTTGTTGGGTGTGTAGATACATGTTTTCCTCGAATCGCTGATGGGTGTGCCGAAAACCGGCTGATGGACGTGTATCGAAGGAGTCAGCGGCCAGGGCTCCCCGGCGGTTTCACCACCGACGCGAAAGCCCTGCCTTCTGGGCACGCGTGCTGAACATGCTTGCTTAGGGTGTGTTTGCAGGATGCGGTGCTGGCATTGAGTTGCCTTTGATTTGCTCCACCGAACGGTGCTCCACGAGGCTGGAAGCGAGCGGCGCATCAGTCATACCCGTGGCGATGCCACACAAACGTGAATCGCCGACCGTCCTACATCCGGGCGGCAGGCCGGTCCTGTAGAGATCGAACCTGCGGGCCGGTGTATTCGGGATTCGACGGTATTTGGCCTAGTCTTCCTGCGTGAACGCGATCGACCCCGACAAGCTCAACGTCTGCCTCCAGGTGCTGGCCGACGTCGAGTCCTTGCCGCCTGAGCACCCGGATGCCGTCGCGGTACGCCTGGCCACAGCCAAGGTGTTCAAGGCGGTGAAGAAGGCCCGCCGGGACGCGAAGCGCGAGGCAGTGGCCGCCGCCGACCACGCCGTCACCGCCGCTACCGCGACCGGCGCACCCGGCCGCATCGACGACGAGACCCAGGGTCTTCCGTTGGTGTCCGCCGCGGTGGGCGCCACTGCGGGCACGTTGCGGCGGCCACGCGCGTGCTACATGTGCAAGAACCGCTACACGGTCGTGGACGCCTTCTACCACCAGCTCTGCCCGGAGTGCGCCGCGTTCAATCGCGCCAAGCGCGATGCCCGCACCGATCTCGAAGGCCGCAGCGCCCTGCTCACCGGCGGCCGGGCCAAGATCGGCATGTACATCGCGCTGCGACTGCTCCGCGACGGGGCCCACACGACGATCACCACGCGCTTTCCCAACGACGCCGTGCGACGTTTCGCGTCGATGCCCGACAGTTCCGACTGGCTGCACCGGCTGCGCATCGTCGGCATCGATCTGCGCGATCCCGCTCAGGTGGTCGCGCTTGCGGACACCGTCGCCGAGCGTGGTCCGTTGGACATCCTGATCAACAACGCGGCCCAGACCGTCCGACGCTCACCGGGGTCGTATTCGGCCCTCGTCGAGGGCGAGCGGACCCCGCCGCCGCAGCTCGTCGACGTCATCACGTTCGACCACGTCAGTGATGCCCACCCGGCCGCACTCGCGGGAAGCCTCGCCGAGCATCAGACACCGCACGCGATAACCGAACTGGCGCTGACTGCGCGCAGTGCATCCCCGGCGCGGATCGCCGCCGGCACCGCCATCGACGCGGGTGGACTGCTGCCCGACACCGCGTCGATCAACAGCTGGACCCAACGCGTGGACGAGGTGGACGCGATGGAACTGCTCGAAGTTCAGCTGTGCAACCAGACCGCGCCGTTCATTCTGGTGAGTCGCCTACGCCCGGCGATGGCCGCGTCGCCGGCCCGACGCAAGTACGTCGTGAACGTGTCGGCGATGGAGGGGCAGTTCAGCCGCGCGTACAAAGGCCCAGGACACCCGCACACCAACATGGCCAAGGCCGCACTGAACATGCTCACCCGCACCAGCGCCGCCGAAATGCTCGAGCGTGACGGCATTCTCATGACCGCGGTCGATACGGGCTGGATCACCGACGAACGGCCGCATCCGACCAAGCTGCGGCTCGCCGACGAGGGTTTCCACGCCCCGCTCGACCTCGTCGACGGGGCCGCCCGCGTATACGACCCCATCGTGCGCGGGGAACTCGGCCACGACCTGAACGGCTGTTTCCTCAAGGACTACTCGCCGAGCAATTGGTAGCGGGCAGCGTCAGCCTCAGTTCGCGGCGATGCGAATGTTCTTCACCTGGAGGAACTCGTGAAGACCTTCAATCCCGCCGGAGCGGCCGAATCCGCTCCGCTTGTATCCACCGTAGGGACTTTGCGGCTCGATATCGCTGTGCGAGTTGACCCATACAGAACCCGCTTCCAGCTGGCGTGCCACGCGGTGGGCACGATTGAGATTTGACGTGAATACGTAAGCGTTCAGTCCGTAAACGGTGTCATTGGCCGTTCGGACCGCCTCCGCTTCGTGGGTGAAGCGCGACAGCGAGACGACCGGACCGAACGTCTCCTGCTGCGCCAAGGGGGATAGGTCGTCTACGTCGGAGAACACGGTCGGTGCTACGAAAAACCCCTCGGCGAGTTCACCTTCCATCCGGTGCCCACCGGATAACAGCTTGCCCCATCCGTGATTTACAGCATCGTCGATGACGCCGATTATTCGTTCAGCAGCAGATTGACTGACAACCGGCCCGAACATCACGTCCGGTCGCAGCGGGTCACCGATGGTCACCGAGCTGATCGTGGCGAGGAACTTCTCGACGAATTCTTCGTATACGTCGTCTTGGATCAGAATCCGGCTCGCGCACGCGCAACTCTGACCCGACTGCCCAAGGGGGCCCTGGAACGCAGCAATCGAGGCGGCAGAATCGATGTCCGCATCGTCAAACACCACCATGGCGGCGTTGCCTCCGAGCTCAGCGGTGACCGGGGTCAGATTCTGCGACGCCGCACCGATGACTGAACGCGCGGTCTTCTCGCCGCCGGTGAAGTGAATCTTGCGCACCCCGGGGTGACGGACCAACGCTTGACCGCCGGCAGCGCCGGCAGTGACGACGTTGACCAGACCGGCAGGCAGGCCGGCCTCCAGACAAATCTCGCCGAAGCGCAGGGGTGCCAGCGGTGCCAGTTCGGATGGTTTGAGCACCACGGCATTACCAGCCGCCAAAGCAGGAGCGACGGCCAGGCCGATCACCACCAGCGGGCCATTCCACGGCGTGATCACGCCCACCACGCCGAAGGGCTCGTGCTCAGTGATGTTCAGCGCCGAGCTGGCTTCGACGTGGGAGGTGGTGCCTAGTGGCTTGTCGATATAGCCGGCGTAGTAGCGCAAGAACCGCTCAGTCAGAACCCCGTTGGCGGACATCAGGCGCGGGACGCCGTAGTCGTGCACATTCAGCAGGCTGAGTTCGTCCTGGTGATCACCAATGGCGTCGGCCAGATCCATCAGGATGGCGCGGCGTTTATCGACCGTCAAAGATGCCCATGCGCGTTGTGCTTCAACGCCAATGCTCACCGCGAGCTCGATTTCTTGCTCCCCGGCTATCTCGGTGCTGAAGTTCACCTGTCCGGTGCCGGGATAGACGTGTTGGTAGGTGCCGCCCGAGGCGTTGGTGACGTGGTCTCCGCCGATCAATAGCGGTCCGCTACGAAGTCGGTCCGGTATCGCGGTGTCGTCGGCGGTCATGTGTTGATTCAAGTCCATGTGTACCTATCTGATTGACACGCCTGCGTCGACCTTGAACTCCAAACCGGTCACGTAGCGAGACTCATCGGAGACGAGGAACAGCACCGCGTTGCTCACATCGGCGGCTTCGATGAGTGCGGCGGGCAGCGCGTTGAGGAAGAGGGGGACAAGGTCGGTCCGTGCGGTCATCTGGTCGTGCATCGATGGCGGAGCCATCCCGGTCATCACCCCGGTCGGATGAACTGTGTTGACCCGAATGCTCTGCGCGGCAAGCTCATTGGCCAAGGCGCGGGACATGCCCACGATGCCGTGTTTGGAGGCTGTGTAGGGCACATGTAACGGTGTGCCCTTGACGCCCGCTGACGAGCTGATGTTCACCAGACTGCCGCCGCCCTGTTCGACCAGATACGGGATCACCGCGGCGCAGGTGTTCCAGACCCCGATGAGGTTCACGTCGACCACGACGCGCCACTGTTCTGCCGTCGTGACATCCCAGGTGCCGACCGTGAGGACGCCGGCGTTGGCGACGGCGGCGTCCAGACCGCCAAGTTCTTCGGCCGCCGCGTCGACGGCGGCTTTCGTCGCCGCCTCGTCACGCACATCCGCCACGCATGCGATCGCTGTGCGGCCGTGTTCACGAACCAGGCGCGCCGTCTCCTCCAAATCGGCCTCGTTCGACAGCGGATAGTCCAATTCGTCTATGGGAGCACAGATGTCGACCAGTACGAGGTCCGCGCCTTCTTCGGCGAGCCGAACGGCATGGCTGCGGCCCATACCGCGGGCCGCGCCGGTGACCACGATCCGTTTGCCGGCCACGCGTCCGGCCGGTTCATCGCCCGCCATGGTCAGAGCTTGTTGCAGAAGCCGGCGTCAACCGGGAAGGTCACCCCGGTCACGTATTTGGCTTCGTCGGATACCAGATAGGCGATAGCGGCGCTGATGTCTTCAGGCTCGAGCATCTCGACAGGCATCGGGTTTTGCAGGTGTGGACCGCCGCCTGGATAGTTCTCCAAGAACTCGGTCATCACCGGGTTTGTCGCCATCATCGTGTTGACCGCAGTCGGATGCACAGTGTTCACACGAATGCTCAACGGCGCCAATCCGTTGGCGAGTGTGCGCATGAGTCCGACGATTCCGTGCTTGGATGCTGCATAACCGAGACCACCCCCCTGGACGCCGCCGAAACCCCTCAGTCCGGCGGTGGAACTGGTGAAGATGATCACGCCACCCCGGTTACCGGCGATGAGGTGCGGGATACATGCGAACGCGGCGTGGTAGGAACCGTCCAGATTGACGGCGGTCACCGCTCGCCACTGCTCGAGTTCTTCTTCGATGCTCAGCTCGCGGAACGCCAGGGGAGAAATGCCCGCGTTGGCCAACACGATGTCGAGGCGTCCGAAGAACTCCACTCCCGCGTCGACGGCTGCCTTGACGGCGTGGAAATCGCGCACGTCTGCCACTGTCCCGAGCATTTTCCCACCGGCTTGCTCGACGAGATCCACCGCCGCGTCCAGTTCTTCGCGCGATGCCATCGGGTAGTGGTTGGCGGCGATGTCGCCGCATATGTCGATGCCAATGATGTTGGCGCCCTCCCGCGCCAGTCGCACTGCGTGGCTGCGACCCTGGCCGCGCGCTACCCCGGTGATGAAAGCGACTTTCTGCTCGAGTGATCTCGACACTGCTCACTGCCCTTCTTGGTTGGACGCTGATATCCGCCGCCACGAATCGCTGGCAGCCTTTTGCAGAACACGGCCTTTGGGGAACCCCGCGTACGCGGAGAATTGCAAGATCACCTCGTCCATCTCCGACCGACTGATGTCACCCGACTCCAGTGCCGATCCCACATGCGAATAGATCGGACCGAGTGCCCCGGACACGCCGACGGCGGCCACCGTGATCAATCGGCGCTCTCGGCGGCCGAGGTCGGGGCGCTGCCAGAGGTGGCCGAAAACGAACGCCAGAATGCCTGCCTGGAAGTACGGCGAATCCCGCGGCGGTGCAGGTAGCAGATTCACGTCCACGAAGCACTTCTCGCCTTCGTCGAGACGACGCCCGTGATCCGTCGGTCCCAAGGATTCCGGCGGGAGATCCGAACGCGGTGGGACGTCCTCGCCCCGTTCGGCCGCGAGTCGGGCGAACTGCGACCGCACCGCCCCCTCTGCCTCCGACCCGCGTGGCCACCCGCAGTACACCGCGAAGTGCAGGACGAACTCCAGTAGCTCGTCATAGGTGATGTCACCGCTCGCCAACGCGGCGTATGCGTGGTCGTTCATGTCAGCCACACTCTCCGACGCGCACACGCACGTCAGCGTCACGAATCGGCGGTCGCGCCTGCTCAGACCGGGCCGCGCCCACACCGGCCCGAAGACCGGGTCGGCGACCATCACGTCTTGATAGGTCTCCACGTGCCCCACTCTCTGTTGCAAGTCTGTGGCCTGAACTCTAAGGCGTTGGACTTAATCCGTCCAGTGTGAAATTCTGGGCCCATGTCCACGTCCGTACCCGTGCCGGTGGAGCCGTCGGCCAAACAGCAGCTCGTGCTCACCGCGGAGCGGTTGTTTGCACAGCGCGGTCTCGACGGTGTTCCGCTCCGCCAGATCGGCACCGAGGCGGGCATGGCGAACAAGTCGGCCGTGCAGTATCACTTCGGGTCCAAGGAAGGCCTCGTCCAGGCGATCCTGCTCAACCGACTCGAGCACCTGACCCGTCGTCGACAGCTCTTGGAAGCCCGTACGCCATCTGATGATCTGCGGGCCATCGTCGAGGCGCACCAACTCCCGTTGATCGAGCTGGCCGAGGACGAAACATGTTTCTATCTACCGTTCCTCGAGCAGCTCCTGCGCTACGACTATTCGGTCAATCCACTGACGTCGTTGCCTGATACGCATCGGAACTCACACCAGAACTACGTCGACAGAGTCGGCGCACTGATCGAGCACGTGCCGCAACCGCTGCGCGACAATCGCATTCACGATGTCTCCTCGATGTGCGTACACGCCTGTGCCGACCGCCATCGCGCGCGTCTGGTCGGTTCGCCCGTGCCCTCGTACGCCGTGCATGTCAGTTCACTTCTCGACGGCTTCGTCGCCCTGCTCGGGGCGACGCCCTCCGAGGAGACCCTCGTCGCGCTGAAGGGTGCGAGCTCCAAACGGCCGACCCTGCGTGCGCTGCCGTAACCCGCTCAGAGGCGGCGCAGCAGTGCCGCGGCGCGCACCTCGTCGTCCACGGCGATCGCGATGTTCACGTCGTCATCGCGACGGGCCCAGCGCAGGCTGACGTCTTCGCCGTACTGGATCGGCCGGCGATACTCGATCACGGCGCGGTACGGGGCGCGACACACGTCGGGCACTTCGGCCATCACTTCATGAATGGCGTGCCAGTACGCGGTGTTGGTGACGTGCTCGAAGACGTCGATGTCGGTGCGACGCAACGCGAACGGTGCGACGACGTCGACATCGTCGGGGTTGGTCAACCACGGTCGCCACTTGAGGCGGTGCTCCTGCGTGGTGCTCGCGAACTTCTCGATCAAGCTGTCGGAAACCCGCTGCGGTGTGAGGGTGCGCTCGTTGATCGCGATCCAGAACCCCTCGGTCTCGATGCGGCCGCCTTCGCCCCCGACCAGGTCGACGCGCATGGTGCACCACCGTGTCGACAGCGCAGAGCACCAGCGGCTGAAGGACACCTCGTTGGGCCATTCGATCGGCTCGATGACGTCGATCACCGTGCGTTGCACCAGCCAGTGCGGATGTTCCTCGGCTTCGCCCGCATCGAGCAGATTCTCCGCACCGACTTCCTGGATGTACCGAGCCACCCCGTCCAGGCGCAGCTGCAGCTGACTGCCGATGTCTCCGGTCGGCACCGGCCACGACGTGCGGTAGATGTAGCCGGCTGACGGCAGCGGACTCAGTCTGCGGTCGACATCATCGTTCGGCATCGCGTGACTCAACCTGCGGCCTGCAGCGTGACCTCCGAGATTTCCGTGCGACTCTGGCCGTCCGTCGTGCCCAGTTTGGAGATCCATACGAGCACATTGGATGTCTTCGTTTCGTCGCGCACTTCGATGCGGTTCTGCCCCGGCTGCAGAGTCGTAGTGGGGGTCAGCTCGGTGGTGTCGGACAACGCGGCGGGCTTCTCGGTCGGCGACGAGCGGATCTGCACTTCGGTTCCAGTGCTGGAGATGTCGATGGTGACCGCGCTCAGTGCAGTCGGTTCGGACAGGTGCAGCATCAATCCCTGACCCTCGATAAAGGTCGGGAAGGGTACGGCGTCGCGATAGGTGACCGTTTTCCACGCGGTGTCGGGATCGCCGTCGATCGCCTTGCCCGCGTCTTGGGGGTTGTCGGGTGAGCCGCCGGGGGCGAAGACGGTCGCGCTCTCCGGCTTGACGATCGGCCCGGGTCCGCTCGACCTGGCGGTGGTGAAGTACAGCACCGCCCCCGCGACCACCACGATCACTGCGAGAAGTGCCGCGATCGGGATCCATCTGCGTTTGCGCACCTTGGTCGGTGGTTTGCCGCCGGCTGGTTTGGCCGGGACCTGCGGCCGCCGCCGCTTGGGGCCGGCGGAGATGTTGACGATCGTGTCCGCATCGAGTCCATCGCCGTCCCATATTCCGCTGACCTCGACCTCGTCTCCGTCGGTGAGCTGATCGGGGACGAGCGCCGTTTGTATCTCCACTGGGACCGGAGCCTGACGACCGGCAACGGGTTCGAATGGCACCAAATGAAAAGACAGCAGGCCGATTTCGGCCTGGGCGCCGATCGCGCGGCGCTGCACCCCTCGCGCGGTGCCATGAATGACGAGACGCTCGAGACGTTGCGTGGTGGGACGCTCATCCGAAGTCTCGGTGGCCCGCGGGGCGGTGTGGGAGCCTCGACCTTGTCGAGTCAGCGCGCGGGCGAACTCCATACACGTCGCGTAGCGCTGGTTGGGATCTTTGGACAGCGCCCGCGCGAGCACGTCGTCGAAGTGCGCGAGATCGGGTCGACGCTCCGAAATTCGCGGCGCCGTCGTGCCCAGATGGTGGCTGATGATGACGGCGGGGTTCGGGTCCTCAAAGACCGGTGAGCCCGTCAAGAGATGAAAGGTCGTGGCGGCCAACGCGTACTGATCCGCCCGGCCGTCGAGCGGCTTGCCGAGTAGCTGTTCGGGCGCCACATAGTTGATCGTCCCCAACGCGATGTTGGTGTTGGTGAGGTTGCTGGCGTCGTCGATCCTGCGGGCGATCCCGAAGTCCGTCAGCAGCACCCGTCGCCGGTGACCATCGGATGCCGTCACGAGGATGTTCTCCGGTTTGACGTCGCGATGAAGCAGACGGCGTTCGTGACCGAAGTCGAGCGCATCGGCCACTGCCGTCACGATCTCGAAGACGTCGTGTTCCGGCATACCGCCGACGTAGTTCTCTCGAAGCAGTCGGCCCGCGTCGGTGCCGTCCACGTAGTCCATCGAGATCCAGAGCCGATCGTTGAATTCACCACGATCGAGCACACCGACGATGTGGGGGTGCCACAACGTCGCCGCCAATTCGGCCTCGCGGTTGAATCGCGCCCGAAACTCGTCATCGGCCGTCGAGTCCAGCGACAGCACCTTCAGTGCGTCCTGACGAGGCAGGCGCGGGTGCTGGGCAAGGTAGACCTCTCCCGAGCCACCGGTGCCCAGCAATCGCTGGATCACGTAGCCGGCGAAGACCTCGCCGTTGTCGAACGGCATCCCCGAAGACTACAAACCCGCATGCCCGGGCGACGAACTATGCCGATGACAAGCATTTTCGGACCGGACAAAGCGCGCCACACTCCGGCGTTCGCCCGCCCTGTGAACACTTTCTCGATAGTGTCGCCTGCGTGGACTTCGAGCTCGACGACGAGCAGCGAGCCTGGGTGGCCGAAGTGCGGCAGTTCCTCGACGAGCACGTCACCGCCGCGCTGCGGGCGGAGATGGCCGAGCACGGACTCGAACACCAGGGCGGTGAGCTGACAGCGTTTCGCCGCAAGATCGGCGAGAAGGGCTGGTTCGGCCTGAACTGGCCCAAGGAGTACGGGGGGCTCGGCCTCACCGCCATGCACCAGCACCTGCTGATGAGCGAGTTCGAGTACGTCGGCGTGCCCGGGCCCGATCTCACTGTGACCTCGGTGGCGCCGATGATCATGCGGCACGGCACCGAGCAGAACAAGAAGGAGTTCCTCCCCGGAGTCGCCAGGGGCGAGATCGTCTTCGCGCTGGGCTACTCCGAACCCAACGCAGGCACCGACCTGGCCAGCCTGCGCACCCGCGCTGTACGCGACGGCGATGAATGGGTGATCAACGGCTCGAAGATCTGGAATAGCGGCGCTCAGCGGTCCACCCACGAGTGGCTGTGCGTGCGCACCGATCCCGACGCGCCGCGGCACCGCGGAATCTCGGTGATCGCTGTCCCGATCGACACCCCCGGCATCGAGATCCACCCGCTGTATGCGTGGTCGGGTTACCGCACCAACGAGACCTTCTTCCGCGATGTCCGGGTGCCTGTCACCAACCTGATCGGTGAGCTAAACATGGGCTGGACCTACATCACCGGCGCGCTGGATCTAGAGCGTGGCGCCCTGATCAACGTGGGCGACCTACGTCGCGCGCTCGACGAGCTGACCGCGCTGGCCGGGGATCCCGATCCAGCGTTCCGGCGTCGGCTCGCGCAGGCCGAGGCCGACGTCGAGGTCGCCAGATTGATGGGTCTGGAAGCCGCATCGATGCTCGACAGTGGCCGCATCCCGTCCGTGGAGGTCAGCGTCGAGAAGATCTTCACGAGCGAGCTCCGGCAGCGGATCGCCGACCTCGCGCTCGACCTGCTCGGCCCCGAAGGCCTGCGCGCCCATCGCAGCGCGGGCGCACCCGCGGACGGCTTCTTCGAGCGCCTCTACCGGGTGTCGCCTCTCATGCGGTTCGGCGGCGGCACCAACGAGGTCCTTCGCGACGTGATCGCCCAGCGCGGTCACAAGATGCCGTCGTACGGGAGGTGATGGGATGCGGGTGATCTCTTCGCAGGACGAACGCGATCTGGCAGCGATGTGCCGCAGCGTGCTGGCGGCCGACCTCGAGCCGGACGGGAAGTGGAAGGCGCTGGCGTCGGCGGGTGTCCTCGGCTTGGTGGTCGACGGCAGCCTCAACGACATCGGTGTCTTCTGCGTCGAGGCGGGGCGAGCGCTGTGCCCCAGGGGCGTTCAGAGCACGCTGTACGCTGCGCTGGCGGTCGACTGGCTCGGCGTCGGCTCCGCCTGGCTGCCCAGGCTGACGTCGGGTGAGGCGCGTGGCACGTATGTGTTGTTCAATCCGCGCGACGCCTCCGACGTGACGCCGAGACTGAATGTGCGGCGAGATGGTGACGCGTGGCGGGTGAACGGCAGCGCGGACTACGTCGCGGATGCGGACCGGGCCGATGTGATCGTCGCGAGCACGGATGCAGGCATCGTTGCCGTCGACGCGACGGCGAACGGGGTCGAGGTCGAGCCGCTGCCCATCATGGGCGGCTTCGGAGTGTTCACAGTCCGGCTCAACGACGTCCTGGTCAACGAACCCACACCGGTCGACGCAGATGCGCTGCGGCGGACGGTCAATGCCATGGTGGCGCTGGACTGTCTGGATCTCGTCGGAGTCGGCGATGCGGTGATCGACCGCACCGTCGCCTACACGACGATGCGCGAGCAGTTCGGCAGGCCGATCGCCTCCTTTCAGGCCGCGCAACACGTAGTCGCAGATATGCACATCGCGCTGTCCGCGGCACGACTGGCGGCGCTGTCGGCGACGTTCTGGATCGGGCGCGGCAGCACGGCGACCCGCGAAACCGCGATCGCGCGGATGCGGGCCGCCGACGTCAAGAAGATCACCCTCGACGCGCACCAACTGCACGGTGGGATGGGGTATGTCGTCGACACCGGTCTGCACCTGTTCTCCGAACGCGCTCGAGTGCTTTCGACATTGGGTGGCGGCGCGGACGTCGCGGCGAAATGGCTTGACGGCAAGTCGACCTGGGCAGGTGCGCGGTGAGCCTCGTCGACTCGGAGTCGGCCGCCAAGGTCGGCACCGTTGTCGCTGTCGCCACCGGCGAGGTGTACCGACGGGACTGGCAGCGATGGGCCGCCGCGGTCGGTGACCACAACCCGCTGTGGTTCGACGCGGACTACGCGCGTCGGCACGGCTATCGCGACATCACCTGTCCGCCGCTGTATCTCCAGTACGCGATTCTCGGGGTCGCCGCACTCGGTGAGTTACGGCTCGATGGGTCGTCAGGCGCGGTGACGGGCAGTATGGCCTTCCCGAAGGCCCCGCGACGAATGGCAGGGGGTGAGAGCACGACCTTCCATCTGCCCGCCTACCACGGCGACGAGATCGAGATGGTGCGCACCGTCGAATCGATCGTCGAGAAGGAAGGCAGGTCAGGCAGATTCGTTGTGGTGACCTGGCGCGCCGAATACCGCAACCAGCATCGTGAGCTTCTCGCCGAGGCGTCCACATCGATGATCGCGCGCCCCGCATGAGCCCGTTGTACGAGGACGTCGACAGCGGTGACGAGATCCCGGCTCTGACGGTAACCGTCGACGAGACGCAGATGTTCTTCTTCAGCGCCGCGACATACAACGGCCATCGCATCCACTACGACAAGGACTGGGCTCGCGACACCGAAGGCTATGACAACGTTCTCGTTCAAGGTCCGCTGCAGGCGGCCCTGCTGTCGCGGGCGCTGACGGACTGGATCGGTGGCGCCGGCCGGCTGGTGGCGTTCTCGGTCCAGAACCGGGCGATCGCATATCCGGGGCAGCAGTTGACGTTCGGCGGGGTGATCACCGGGAAACGGGAGGGTGGACTTGTCGACCTTGACATCTACTGCAAACGTGGTGACGAGGTGCTGATGCCGGGAACCGCGACCGTCGCGCTGCCGTCGAAGGTCGGGCCGTGACGGGTCTGCGGGGCGAGGCGGCGATCGTCGGAATCGCGGAGTTGCCCGCCGAGAAGCGTCAGAGCGCCCCACCGTCCTTCACCCTGGATCAGTACGCGCGGCTCGCCAAAATGGTGATCGAGGATGCCGGGGTGGATCCCGCTGTGGTGAACGGTCTTTCGACACACGGCATCGCGGAGTCCGATATGTTCGCCCCGGCCACGCTGTCGGAGTACCTGGGTCTGCCACTGAACTTTGGTGACCGCGTCGACCTCGGTGGGGCGACGGCGGCGGGCATGGTGTGGCGTGCCGCCGCCGCCGTCGAACTCGGTCTGTGTGATGCCGTGCTCGCTGTCGTACCGGGGTCGACCGAGGTGCCACGCTCGGAGTCCAAGCCCGCGCGCACGCTCAGCTGGTACGGCGCGTCGAGCAACAACTACGGCTCACCGCAGGCCGAATACGAGATTCCGTACGGCAACGTCGGCCAGAATGGTCCTTACGCTCAGGTCGCACAACGTTATGCGCATGAATTCGGTTACGACGCCGCGGCGTTGGCGAAGATCGCGGTGGATCAGCGGACCAACGCGTGCGCCCACCCCGGCGCGGTCTTCCACGGCCGGCCGATCACCGTCGACGACGTGCTGAACAGCCCGGTGATCGCCGACCCGATCCACATGCTCGAGACCGTGATGCGCGTACAGGGCGGCTCGGGTGTGTTGATCGCCAACGCCGATGTGGCGCGCCAAGGCCGCCATCGCCCGGTGTGGCTCAAGGGATTCGGGGAACACATCCGCTTCAAGACACCGACCTACGCCGACGATCTGCTCACCACGCCGATCGCACGCTCCGCGGAACAGGCCTTCAGTATGGCGGGGTTGCAGCGGTCCGACATCGACCTGGCCTCGGTGTACGACTGCTACACGATCACCGTGCTGATGACGCTCGAGGACGCGGGCTTCTGCGGCAAGGGTGAGGGGATGACGTGGCTGACGGACCGCGATCTGACCTTCCGCGGCGACTTTCCGCTCAACACCGCGGGCGGGCAACTGTCCTACGGGCAGCCCGGGATGGCGGGCGGCATGCACCACGTCGTCGACGGTGCCCGGCAGGTGATGGGCCGTGCGGCCGACGCCCAGGTTGCCGACTGCAACACGGCGTTCGTCAACGGCACCGGCGGCATCATGAGCGAGCAGGTCGCCTTGATCCTGGGCGGTGACTGACATGACCGCACCTGTGCCTAAACCGACTCCGGTGTCCCAGCTGTACTGGGATGGGTTGCGCGAACACCGAATACTGATCCAGTACTCACCGTCTTCGGATCGGTACGTGTTCTACCCGCGCACCCTGGCGCCCGGCACTCTTGCCGACGATCTCGAATGGCGTGAGATCGACGGCGCGGGAACGCTGTACACCTACACCGTCGCGCGCCGACCCACCGGGCCGCCGTGGGCCGAGAAGCAGCCACAGCTGCTGGCCGTCGTCGAATGGGATGCCGGCCCCCGCGTGAGCACGGAACTGGTCGACGTGGCGCCCGAGGACATCCGGATCGGCATGCGCGTCGTGCCGGTGTTCTGCGACGAGGACGGGATGACACTGCTCCGCTATCGGCCCGCCGGTGGTTGAGACGGTGCAGCAGCTGCTGCGCACCCGCATGGACGACCAGGGCCTCGCGATGGCGCACGGCGACCGGACGTGGACGTGGCGCGAGCACCTCGCCGAGGCGTCCGCCGAAGCTGCCGCTCTGATTGACATGGCCGGGACGGATGAGCCGCTGCATGTCGGCGCGCTGCTGGGGAATACGCCGGCGATGCTGCGGTCGATGGCCGCGGCGGCGCTCGGCGGCTATGTGCTGTGCGGGATCAACACGACACGGCGCGGCGGGGGGTTGGCGACGGACATCCGACGCGCCGACTGCCGGCTGGTGCTCGTCGACACCGACCACCTGCCGCTGCTCGACGGCCTGGATCTGGGCGGCGCCACCGTCGTCGACGTCGACAGTGCCGGCTACCGCGCGGCCACACAGGCCGCGAAACCGCTTGTCCCGCATCGTGAGGTCTCGGGCCAGGACACTGCGCTGATGATCTTCACCTCGGGAACGAGTGGTGACCCGAAGGCGGTGCGGTTCGCGCACGCGATGGCGGTGTTGTGCGGCGCGAGCCTGGTGGACCGCTTCGAGCTGACCGCCGACGACGTGGCCTACCTGTCGATGCCGCTGTTCCACTCGAACGGCGTGGCGGCGGGGTGGGCGGTGGCGATCGCGTGTGGAGCGACGATGGTGCCTGCGAAGTTCTCGCCGTCGCGGTTTCTGTCCGACATAAGGCAGTACGGCGCGACGTACATGAACTACGTCGGCAAGCCGCTCGCACTGATACTGGCGACGCCGGAGCACGCCGACGACGCCGACAACACACTGCGCGCAGCGTTCGGCAACGAAGCGACCGAACGCGATATCGAGTTGTTCGCCAAACGTTTCGGATGCCGGGTCGTGGACAGCTTCGGGTCCAGCGAGTTCGCGGTCGTGGTGATGCGCGAGGACGGGTGCCCACCGGGGTCGATCGGCAAGGGATATCCGGGAGTCAGCGTCTATCACGCCGATACCGTGACCGAATGTGCGACTGCGGAATTCGACGAGCACGGCGCGCTGATCAATTTCGACGACGCCGTGGGGGAGCTGGTGAACACCTATGGTTCGGGTGGGTTCACCGGCTACTACAACGACCAGTCGGCCACCGATGACCGGATGCGGCACGGCATGTACTGGTCGGGCGATCTCGCTTACCGCGATGCCGATGGCTGGATCTTTCTGGCGGGCCGCACCGCGGACTGGATGCGGGTAGACGGTGAGAATCTCGCGGCGGGCCCCATCGAGCGGATTTTGCAACGCATGCCGGAGGTCAGCCTGGTCGCGGTGTACGCCGTGCCCGATGAGCACGTCGGTGATCAGGTGATGGCCGCCGTCGTCTGCAACCAAGAGCTCACACCGCAGCGCTTCGAGGATTTCCTTGCCGCACAGCAGGATCTGTCACCGAAGGCGTGGCCGCGTTACGTGCGGATCAACGACGAGCTGCCGCAGACCGCGACCAACAAGATCCTCAAGCGGGCGTTGATCCAGGAAGGTGTCACCGCCGGTGACGGTGTGCTGTGGGAGCGCGAGGCCCGCGGGCGGCGTTACTCTGCGAATTCGGCGCGCATATCAACCGCGGCGGTCGATTAGCGCGCCGGATTCACATATTCCACCTGCCAGTGCTTGATGCCGTTGATGAAGCTCGACCGTAGCCGCTCCGGCGTCGACACCGGCTGAAGATCGGGCAGATGGTCGGCGATCGCGTTGAACATCAGATCGATCGTCATGCGAGCGAGGTTGGCGCCGACGCAGTAGTGCGCGCCGGTGCCGCCGAATCCCTGATGCGGGTTGGGGTCTCGCAGAATGTTGAACGTGTACGGGTCGTCGAACACGTCCTCGTCGAAGTTCGCCGACCGGTAGAACAGCACCAGCCGTTGGCCTTTCTTGATCGGTACGCCCGACAGTTCGGTGTCGGCGAGCGCGGTCCGCTGAAAAGCTGTGATGGGCGTCGCCCAGCGGATGATCTCGTCGGCCGCGGTCTTCGGCCGCTCGCGTTTGAACAACTCCCATTGGTCGGGGAACTCGGTGAACGCCATCATGCCCTGGGTGATCGAGTTGCGGCTGGTCTCGTTACCGGCCACCGCGAGCGTGACGACGAACATTCCGAACTCCGCCTCGGTGAGCTGCCCGTCGGCCTCGGAGTCGATCAGCGTGCTGACGATGTCGTCCCCCGGCTCCTTCTCCCTCAGCTTCGCCAGTTCCATGGCGTAGCCGATCAATTCGACGACCGCCGCCAGCGAGTTGTGTTCCTCGAACTCGGGGTCGTCTCCGCCGATCATCTGGTTGGACCAGTCGAACAACTTCTCGCGGTCCTCCAGCGGGACACCGAGCAGGCCCGCGATCGCCTGCAGCGGTAGCTCACGCGCGACCTGAAGAACAAAGTCACCCGAGGACTGAGTCGCGGCGTCGGCCGCGATGCGCTGCGCCCGCTCGTTGAGTTCCGCTCGCAGCCGCTCGACGGCGCGCGGTGTGAAACCGCGGGAGACGATCTTGCGCAGACGGGCATGCTCCGGGTCATCCATCATGAGCATCGACAGCTTGGATGCCGCAATCTGTCCTTCGACGTCGACCGACGGCTTGAAGTGCGGGACGACGGTCTTCGCGGCCGCCGAGAACACGTCGCTGCGCAGCGACACTTCGCGGACGTCGCGGTGCTTGCTGACCACCCAGAAGCCGCCGTCGCGGTAACCCCCGACGTCGGGTGCCTGTTCGTTCCACCAGATCGGCGCTGCGCGACGAACCTCGGCGAGCTCCTCCGTCGGCAGGCGGGCGGCGTAGATGTCGGGATCGGTGAAATCGAAACCGGCAGGCAGATTCGGAGCGGCCATGAGTACTCCTCAAGATGTTCGGACTCGGCACGGCACACCATTGACCACCTGAGTATTGCTGGGCACGTCGATCAGGTGGGCGGGGTTCAGCAGATTCGAGTTGACTCCGGGGTGGCCGTTGGCAACCCGCAGCTGGGTGCGGTCGAGCCCGTGGCCCCAGCCGTGCGGCAACGACACCACACCGGGCATCATCTCGTCGGACACTTCGACGGGCACCGTCAGTGAGCCTTCGTCGGTGGATATCTCGGCAATGTCACCGGACCCGAGGCCCGCCCGATGCGCATCGTCGGGATGGATCAGCAGCGTGCAGCGGTCCTTGCCGCGCATCACTGCGGGCACGTTGTGCATCCACGAGTTGTTCGAACGCAGGTGCCGACGGCTGGTGAGGAGCAGCTCACCGTCGGTCCGCTGCAGTCGCGCGCGCAGCCGGGGCACGTCGTCGACCAACCGCTGATGGACCAGCTCGACGGTGCCCGACGGTGTGCACACCACGTCATCCAGGCGGCCGCCGTCCAGGTCCTCGAGGTGCAGGCCGTTGATGTGTTTGCGCACCTGCGCCAGCGTGAGCCCGCCGGGCCGCCCGCCGAGGTCGTCACCCCACGGACCGAGTCGAATCCCCATGTCCACGAGGCGTTCCGGGCCGCGTCCGACCAGCGCCGCCGTCGCCTCCTGCGGATCCCGTCCACTTAACGGCGTCCCCGGCGTCGCGCATGCGGTGGCGACCAAGCCGGCCACATAAAGGTCGTCCATCGCGTAGAGGTCCACGCCGGACACGGACATGCCGAGCATCGCACCGGCGAGCCGCAGCAGGATCTCCCACTCCGGTGGTTGGCCCGACGGGGGCTTGAACACCGGGTCCGACCATTTCAGGCAGGACGACACCGCGTAGATCCAGTAGAGGTCGTCGGCGTGCGGCCGCTCCAGCGGCGAGAGCCCCGGCAGGATGACGTGGGCGTGCCGGGTCGTCTCGTTGAGGTAGTTGTCCACCGAGATCATCGCGTCGAGCGTCGCCAGCGCCGCGTCGAGCCGGCGCGCACCCGGAGCCGACACCACCGGGTTTCCCGCGACGGTGATCAATCCGCGCAGCTGACCGTCGCCGGGAGTATCGATCTCCTCGGCGAGGCAGCTGACCGGAAACTGGTTGAACACTTCCGGCGCACCCCGCACCCTGCTGTGGAACCGACCGAACTGCCAGCCCGGACCGGTGTGGTCCGGCGGCTTCATGAACATCGGGGACCACACGGCCGGCTTGGGGAACACCGCGCCGCCCGCGCGATCCAGTGAGCCGAGCGCGACGTTGACGACGAACACCAACCAGGTCGCCAACGTGCCGAACTCCTGAGTGCATGCGCCGATGCGGCTGTACAGCACCGGAGTTTCGGCGTGGGCGAGGTCGTGCGCGAGTCGGCGGATGGTCGACGCCTCGATACCGCACGCCGCAGCGACGGTCTCCGGGGCGAAGTCGCTGGCCAATGCGATGACCTCGTCCAGCCCGGTGATACGGCCGTCGAGATGAGCGGGGCGCCGCACCCAGTTGTTCTCCTCGAGCGTGCGCAGGATCGCGAACAGGAGCAGCGCATCGGTGCCGGGCCGGATCGGCACCCACTGCGAGGCGCGTTGCGCGGTCAGCGTGCGGCGCGGATCGACGACGGTCACGGTGCCGCCGCGACGGCGGATCGCAGCGAGTCGGCCCATCAGGTCAGGGGCGGACAACATCGAGCCCTGCGACGCAGCGGGATTCGCGCCGAACATCATCAGATGATCGGAGCGATCGACGTCGGGTATGGGGGCGTTCCACATGTGGCCGAACAGCAGCGCGCTGACGAGGTTCAGCGGCCACTGGTCGACAGTGCCTGGCGAGTAATACGCCGACATTCCCGCGGCTTGAGCCATACCGATGAGCGCGCCGATGTGGGTGCTCAATCCGAGGTTGTGGGCGACCGGGTTGCCCACATAGACGGTGACCGCGGACGCGCCGTGACGGTCGAGCACCGGTCGTAGCACGCGTTCGACTTCGGCATAGGCGTCGTCCCATGACACCGGGACATGACCGCTCGGTGTCCGCACCAAAGGTTCGCGCAGTCGATCGGGGTCGGTGTGCAGCTGGGCCAGCGAGGTGCCCTTCGGGCAGATGTGTCCGCGCGACCACACGTCGTCGCGGTTGCCGCGGATATCGGTGACGGCGTCGCCGTCGATGCGCACCTGGAGCCCGCACATCGCCTCGCAGAGGGGGCACGTCACCACAGCGAGGCTGGACACCTGTCCAGTCTAGGGATGGGCGTCATGTCTGTCCGCCGATTGATCCAGATCAAGGATGTTGCGCCATAGCTTGTTTTCGCTTCCCTCGATGCCGGACAGCTGTCCGGAATCGACGGGGACACACAGCGATGTTGTCACCTGCCCCGACTCAGTCCGGTGTCCCGATTCGGCGATCTGCCCGTTGCCGACTCGTGGTGGTTGCGGCCGGTCAACAGCGAAGCGCGGGTGGGTGAGCACATCGCAGTGGTGTGAAACCTGTTGTAGGACAAGCCTTCACACACATCCGGTCCATGGTGTCGGTCCGTACACCTCGCCACCGAACGTGGTGGGCGGGCCAACCCGGCGTCTTCGGGCAAACGTCGTGGCACAACTCGTTGGGCGTGGATTCCTCCAGCGTGCGGCCCGCGATGCTCGCCGAGGGCGTAGGTGCGAATGGCAAGGTTTCGCCGCTTTAGTGACTCTTCGGCAAACGCAAGCTACGATGGTGACACTGTTGAAGTCAGGGCCAGTCGGGGGCCACTGCATAAGTTGGAAGGTCCCCGGATCATGCTCACATCTCCGTTGAAAACCCTGGTGATCACCGCTATCGGTGGTGCTGCCCTGTCATTGACCGCTGGACTCGGGGTGGCTTCCGCCGACCCCATCATCGATACGACCTGCAGCTACCCGCAGGTCATGGCCGCGCTGAGTAGCGAGAATCCCGCGCTGGCAGAGAAGTTCAACGCGAACCCGCTTGCGGGCGTCATGCTGAGTACTTTCTTGTCCGCGCCCCCCGGTGAACGGGTGCAGCTCGTTCAGGAATACCAGGCCACGCCGTGGGGACAGAAGTACTTCGGCGCCATGGCGTCGATCGCCAACACCTGCAACAACTACTGACCCGAACTTGCTGAATACGGCAAGTGCGGGGACCTCGTCGGGTGGGGCCCCCGCACTTGCTAACAGCAGAGTGGTGCAGAGGACTTGGGGGTTTCTTGGATCGGTCGCGAGAACGTCTACCGCGCCAGTGACCACTGCCCGAAGTCCGGCGCGAGGACAAGGTCCACGTCCACGCTGGTCCCGCCCAGGATGACGCCCGGGTCGGTGGGTGTGACGATGACGTCCTGATACAGCACTGCCGCCGGCTCGCGCGCACCGTCGGACCACGCTCTCGTCTGCCATGCCCACGCGTGGCCAGGACTGGTCGAAGGTCCGATGACACCGTCTTGGATCGCCCACGCACACGCGTTCGCGTGGCCGTACATGCCGGTGCGGTTCAGGCCCAGTACCGAGTTGATTCCTCGATACCATTGCACCGCAACGCTGTTCCAGGTATCAAGGTCGATGTCCTCGTCGACGCTGAAGAAGATCGGCGCGCCATCGGGTCCACCTGCCGCGGTGTGCAGCCGCATGGCCGTCTGCGCGTCGGCCACGCCGCCGTCGAACCCCCGGGTGTAATCCGACGGCGCATTCGGCCAATTTGGTTTTCCGTACTGATAGCAGCTGACGACCTCGAGGCCCGCCGCTTGTAGGCCGTCCGCGTATTCGCGGGAGACGGGTTTGAAGTCGAAGTCTGCGCCCGGCCGTAACTCGGACACATAGACAAGTGCGCCGTCGAAGCCCGCCGACTTGATCAGATCTGGCGCGACCTGCCGGTGCGTGAAATCGATGAGCTTTGCCGGGGCGGCTGAGGCGCTTGGGGCGCCCGTGGTGGCCGCGGCGGACCCGACAACCAGGAGACCAGATGCCGAGAGGGCATATTTCAGTACCTCGCGACGTGTCGGCGCTCCGCCGCGATCGGGTGGTGGCGCACTCGAGTCGACCACGCCGCGATGGTAACAAGGTGCTGTCTACATATGCTGAGGGTTGACCCGACGAGGTGGCGATGACGGCTTCAGGTACGGCCCGCGCTGTCGCTGCTGTCCTGCTGGCGCTGACTGCGACGACATCGTGCAGCGAAACGTCCAGGCCGGAAGTTGCTGACAGTAGGCAGACTTCGCAGACCACCGGGTCCGCTACATCGTCGATGCCGCCAAAACCGCTCCCTGACAGAGAATTCGACACCGTCTCCACGCTCATCAGCGACGCGATTGCGGCACACGAGTTGCCGGGGGCCGTGGTCGTGGTGGGGCACGGCGGCGCGACCGTCTTCGAGAAGGCGTTCGGCCTGCGCAAACTCGCTGGCGAACCGGGGCCGGATGGTGCGCCAACGCCCGAAGAGCCGATGACCGAAGACACGATCTTCGATTTGGCGTCGTTGACGAAGTCGCTCGCCACGGCGACCGCCGTCATGCAGCTCCACGAACAAGGCAAGGTCCAGTTCGACGACGCCGTCGAAAAGTATCTGCCCGACTTCAACCCCGCGCATGATCCTCAGCGTGCGGAAGTGACGGTCCGGATGTTGCTCACGCACACTTCGGGTTTGGTGGGCGAACTGGATCTGCGCGATCCGTGGGGGCTGAATGGTCCAGACAAGGGGGAGGGCATCCGCCGTGCACTCACCAAGCCGCTGGAGGGGGCGCCCGGCGCAAGCTTCCGCTACTCCGACGTCAACTTCATCCTGCTCGGGTTGATGGTCGAGACGATCACCGGCCAGCCGGAAGACGCTTATGTTCAGCAGCACGTCTTCGGGCCGCTTGGTATGGGGGACACCCGCTTTCTCCCGCCTGCCAAAGCGTGTGGGCCGCACCAGATCAGGGGATCTGCGATCGTGTGGGTTCCTGGACCGCCGGAGACGTGTGCTGCGGGGGAATGGAGTGCAGGGGTCCTGCCGCGGGTAGCGCCGACCGCACGCGATGAGGAAGGTCGCGTGGATCCGGGCGCCAACCCCGATCTCGACTTTCTGCTGCGAGGCACCGTGCACGATCCGACCGCGCGCCGTATGGGTGGAGTAGCCGGCAGCGCCGGGGTGTTCTCGACGGCGCACGACGTCAGCATCTATGCGCAGGCGCTGCTGGATCGGTTGGCAGGCCGGCCGAGCAAGTTCCCGCTCACACAGGCGACTTTGCAACTGATGACGAGTCCCGAGCAGCCAGGGCACACGCCCGAACAACTCGAGGCGGCGAACGCCGCGACTCAGGAAGCCATCGCGACAAAGCCGAACACCGAACATCCGTTGCTCGCGCCGCACTATCCGGCGATCCCGGGCCAGAATCTGCGCGGTTTCGGCTGGGATATCGATACCGGCCATTCCAAGCCACGGGGAATGGTGTTTCCCATCGGCAGCTTCGGTCATGTGGGGTTCACCGGAACCTCGCTGTGGATCGATCCGGCCTCAGACACCTACGTCGTTCTTCTGACGAACGTGATCCATCTGCGCGGCAGCGCGCCCCTCACGAACCTGCAGGGCGAACTCGCTACGCTGGCCGCCCGGGCCCTGCGTCTGTAAACGGGTGCTGGCCAAGCTACCGAAAGGTCGAACATCGGTGAAGAGCGTCGTGATCGATACGCCGGGACAAGTGCGGGTGGAGACGCTGCCCGACCCAGCTCTACCCGGCCCCGACGGTGCCGTCATCGAGGTGAGATCTGCCGCCATCTGCGGCTCAGATCTCCATTTCTACGAAGGCGATTACCCGTTGGGCGAACCGGTTGCACTTGGGCACGAGGCTGTCGGCACGATCGTCGAGATCGGCCCCGATGTGCGCACGTTCGCGATCGGTGATGACGTGCTCGTCTCGTCTGTCGCCGGCTGCGGATCCTGCGCGGGATGCGAAACCCGTGATCCGGTGACGTGCGTTGGGGGTCCACGAATCTTCGGCGCCGGCGCACTCGGCGGGGCTCAATCGGAGCTGTTGGCGGTGCCCGCAGCGGACTTCCAGCTAATGCGCCTGCCCCACGACATCGACACCGAGGAGGCGCTCCTTCTGACGGACAACCTCGCCACCGGGTGGGCGGGCGCACAGCGCGCCGACTTCCCGCCCGGCGGAACGATCGTCGTTCTCGGACTCGGTGCTGTCGGCCTGTGCGCGGTGCTGAGCGCGCTTACCCTCGGCGCGGGCACCGTCTTCGCCGTCGACCCGGTCGAAGGCCGACGACTTCGTGCCGAACGGCTCGGCGCCACCCCGCTGGAACCACCTGCTACAGGCAGTGCTGGAGGCAACCGGCGGACGTGGCGCGGCCGCCGTCATCGACGCTGTCGGCAGTGACGGATCGATGTCAGACGCGCTCAACTTGGTCCGCGCCGGCGGCACTGTCTCGGTGGTCGGCGTGCACAACCTCGATCCGTTCCCGTTCCCCGCCACGATCAGCCTCATTCGCAGCATCACGCTGAGGATGACGACCGCGCCCGTCCAGCGCACCTGGCCCGAACTGGTTCCGCTGCTCCAGTCGGGACGTCTGGACGTCAGCGGCATCTTCACCGACACCATGCCGCTGTCCGACGCGTCGGCGGCATATGCCGCAGTGGCGGCACGGACCGCCGACTGCGTCAAGGTCGCCTTGTCGATTTGAGCCGAGACGACGTCGGTCGACTGCCGACGAAGTTGCGAGAGTCCTTAGACCCAACTATTCCACCCCACGCAGATGCAGTGAACGGCCGAATTGAGGCCGGTCATGTGTTGGCACACGTATTTGCCTTCACCGTAGAGTTGGTGAGCCTCTTCCGGAGCGCCCCGAAAGTCGAGGTTGTGACTCTCTTTCGCGTGGCCACAGGTACGGCAGTATTCCGTCAGTGGTTCAACGACGTCTTGCGATTTCATGCTGTCTGTCATGATCGTGCGCTCCTCAACGATTGATTACCGTCAGAATGTGCGCCGACAACGCTGTCCTGTAGGGCCGATTGGCCCTCATTGGCAGTGGCATTGTGCTCACGGCCAGCCATCAACAAGTACGTTTCCCGCTAGCGGCGTGAGACCGCGAGTGCTCCCGGTCCGATGAACGTCAGAAGTAGGAAGACGAAGCAGTACAGGACCGCGGTCTCACCGCCGTTGATGATGGGCCAGAAGCTATCTGGGAAGTGCATCCAGAAATAGGCGACCGCCATCATGCCAGATCCGACGAAAGCTGCGGCCCGGGTGAAAAGGCCCAGCGCGATGAGTCCTCCGAGCACGACCTCGAGCGCGGCTGCCCACCACATCGGCCAGGCGCCCAGCGCGGCTGGGGACTTGAAGTGATTTCACCTTGGTATTGCGGGTTGACGTCGAGATCATGACGTCATCGTGCGTGAGGCGCACACCGATGTCACTGCACTCATAGACGATTCAAAACTTGTGTGTTCGGTATGAGCATCTGGTGCCGTTCCGTTGCGAACTAACATTGGATGCACAAGCAGAACAACAACTTTGGAGGTTGTGCCATGAAGCATGTCATCTTGATCGGCATTACAGCTAGTGCTCTAGCGACTTCGGCGCTCGCCGTCGTCGGCGCTGCCTCGGCCGCGCCGACAGGTCCGTCCGATGTCGACGAGACCGTACGGTCGCTCGAGGCAAGTGGTTACACGGTGATCATCAATCGGACCGGCGCCGCGCCGCTGTCGGGGTGCTCTGTCACATCAGTCCGTCCCGGGGTTCTTCACCAGACGACTGACGTCCGAGGCAGCGACATCGAGCCGCTGATCATCTCGGATACGGTCTATGTCGATGTGACGTGCTGAGCCAACGCCGCGACGGCCGGCATCCGCACGCTGAAAGTGGTTGTTCCTGAATCGGATTGGGCCTGTATCGTCCCGCCATGTGCCTCCACGATCGAGGCGGCGATCGACAGGCCCAATCCGAAACTGCCGCCTTCCCAGGATCTCGACTTGTCGGCGCGCACGAACCGCTCGAACAGATGGGGGAGGAGTTCGGAATCAATCCCCGGCCCGTCGTCTGACACTGCGACTCCGGCGTAGGCCTTGCCGTCATCGGCTCGACCGGTCGCGACGATGGTTATCACCGTCGTTCCTTCGGGCGTGTGCACCCGCGCGTTGGACAACAGCGCTGCCAGCATCTGATGCAGTCGGGCTCGGTCGCCACGAACCCACACCGCACCGTCGGGGACCTTGATCCGCCACTGGTGGGTCGGTGCCGAAACCCTCGCATCGTTGACTGCGTCAGTCACCAACTCGCTGAGATCCACGTCGGCGTTGTCAAGATCGTGGCCCTCGTCCAGACGTGCCAATAGCAGTAGGTCGGAAACCAAGGAACTCATTCGATTCGCTTCGGCCTCGATTCGTGCCAGCGAATACTCAGTGGTCTCGGGCAATACCGAACTGTCCTGCCGGGTCAACTCGGCATAGCCATGGATCGCAGCTAGCGGCGTGCGCAGTTCGTGACTGGCGTCGGTGATGAACTGACGCATGCGCCGATCCGACGCGGCGACATCGGCGAGGGCGCGTTCGACATGATCGAGCAGACGGTTGAGCGTGTCGCCGACGAGCCCGACCTCGGTGCGGGGATCCGTGTCACGGGTTGGAACGCGCGGTGTGATGGCGTAGTTGTCGCGGTCGAGCGGAAGGGTCGCCACTTCGGCTGCTGTCGACGACACACGCCGCAATGGGCGCAGCGCGTACCGCACGATGGCCACCGTGCTCAGCGCCGTGACCAGCAACGCGAGTGCGGTCATCGCGGACACGGTCACGGTCTCACGCACCATCGCGTTCCACGCCGGCGTGCGCGATACTCCGGTCACCAGGATCTCGTCGCCGTCACCGGGGCGGCTGACCATCCGGTACCAACCCAGCCCGGGCAGTTGGACGGTGTGTGGTCCCAGTCCGGCCGCGGATGTCTCGGCGATCGCCCCGATGGCTATCTCCGGTGCGGGTCGTCCCTCGCCGTCGACGAAGTAAGCCGAATCGACGACCTTGCCATCCTGAATCAAAGCGACGACATTGCCCTCCGCCTGCCCGATGAGTTGCGTGAGCGGCTTCATCGCCCCTGGCGGTGGAACATCACCTGTTTGCAGCGGCGTAACGCGGTATTTCGTGACCGATTGGCTGAAACCGTCTGCGGCGCCGGATAGTTGGCTGTCGATGATGCCCAGTACCGAGGATCGCAGCGTCACCACCGACATGGTTCCCACGGTCACCAGTACGATCACGACCACCGCGGAAACACCGATGACCAGTTGTCGCAGCAGGCTCCACTGCCGCCACGCTTGCTTCATTCCGGTTGCCGCAGCATGTATCCCACGCCGCGTACGGTGTGCAGCATGGGTTCGTGGGCAGCGTCGATCTTCTTTCTCAGATACGACACGTACAGATCGACGATGCTCGATCGCCCGCCGAAGTCGTAGTTCCACACTCGTCGCAGAATCTCTTGACGAGTCACCGCTCGTCGCGGATTTCGCATGAGGAACCGCAACAGCTCGAACTCGGTCGAGGTCAGGGAGATCGGCCGTCCGCCGCGGGTCACGTCGCGGCTGGCTACGTCGAGTTTGAGGTCGCCCACCGTCAGCGTCTCGTCATCGGTGGGGGTGAGATAGGCAGATCGGCGCACTAGTCCGCGCAGCCGCGCGACGAGTTCCTCGAGTGAGAACGGCTTGGTCATGTAGTCGTCGCCGCCGGCGGTCAAACCGCTGACGCGGTCGGCGACCGAATCGCGTGCGGTCAGGAACAGGATGGGTGTGTAGGTGTCGGAGTCACGTATCTGCGCCAGCACACCTAGGCCGTCCATGTCCGGCAACATGATGTCGAGGACGATCACGTCTGGCGTGTTGGTGTGATACTTGTCGACCGCTTCGGCGGCATTGTGTGCGACGTCGATCGCCCAGCCCTCGTATTGCAGGGCCATCCGCACAAGGTTGGTCAGCGCACATTCATCGTCGACCAGGAGCACACGAATAGCTGACCCGTCGGCGCGGTACATCCGGGGCAGTTGGCCGAGGACAGCGCGACGAGGCTCCCGCTTTCCGACTGGCGCAGACGTCACCCGACCATTCTCGCGGTCTCACAGCCGGCCGTCACCGTCCTCATAGGAATTTCACATGTGCGGTCGCACGGGCCATGGCCGATGGGAGGTGAATCGATCGAGAGTGACGCCATGACCTGCAGTGACGCCGGCGTCGACGGTCCGCGGTGAGAGTCAGTGACATAAACCGCCTCCAAATGGGACCTTCGGCCCTGGGAGGTGGATTACGTGAGGGGTGGGATTGGCTTCGAGATCGACAGATCTGGTGAATCATCGTCGAATCGAGGAGATCATGAGTGTGCAAGTGCAACACCGCACCCGGATGTTCGCCCGCGTGCTGGGTCCATTCTTTACGATCATTGTCATCATCGTCGCGGTGCGCGCCCCGGACATGCGGCAGCTACTGTCCGAGTTCACCGCGAGTGATGTGTGGCCCTGGGTGACAGGGGCCTTCATCCTCATGGGTGGCGTCGCGATCGTTGCGTTTCATCAACTCTGGCGCGGCCCGGCCGCGATCATCGTGTCCGTCCTCGGATGGCTGCTCGTGGCGCGCGGAGTTTTTCTTCTCGCCTTCCCCGACACTTTCGCCTGGGTGGCCAATCGTGTCATCGGGGCGGCCGTCGTGTGGCAGGTGGCATACCTTGGGTTTGCGGCGATCGGTCTGTATCTGACGTATGTGGGGTGGAAACCAGTCCGAAGAGATCAGCAGGATTCGAATCTCCACATCAGTATCGATTCTCCCAGCGCTGCCTGAGGCGCTGACCGGTGGTGCACAGCATTGCGCAACCTCGTCGTGCATTCGTTCGGGCAAGCATCGAAGTGACCCTAGCCGCCGGTTTCGGGACTTTGGTCCGTAGATGCTTGGCCCTCCGTCGACGCAGACTCTGGCAATGACCACTTTCGCGGCACCGTTGGTGCGCGACGAACTTGACAGCGTCGTGTCGACACTGTGCACTCGACTCCCCGGCCGTACGCGAAGCGAAGTCGAGGCGGTGGTGGCAGCGGTGTACGCCGAGTTGGCCGCCGGAGCGACTGTCACCGCCCATTTGATCCCGTTGACACTCAATCGAAGTCGACGCCTCTTGAGCTCCGGGCCAAGAGAGACTTCGGATCTGGATTCGTCTGAACCGATGTTGATCGAGGCGAACACCGGAAGAACCCTTCCGGCAAATGAAAGGAACGCGAAATGAACTCTGCCGCAGGTTCTTCAGAGGCGAAATATCACGGCATCATCGTCGGTGTTGACGGCTCGCCTGCCTCAGACGTGGCGACGGAGTGGGCCGCTCGGGACGCGGCACTTCGCAACGTGCCGTTGACGATCGTTCACATCCTTCCGGCGACGTCTGTCGGGCCGTGGGTGGACATGCCCATATCGGCGGACTATTGGTCCCAGTGCGACCGACGTGCCGACCAGATAATTGATGACGCGATGCAGGTGGTCGCCGAGGCCACCTCCGGCGCACCGGACCTCGCCACGGCGCGTCGCGTGGTTTCCGGATCTGCGGTGCCGACTCTCGTGGACATGTCGAAAGACGCGGAGATGGTAGTGGTCGGGCGCCGCGGTCTCGGCGGCGTGGAGAGGCTTCTGCTGGGCTCGGTCAGCTCGGGTCTGCTGCACCATGCGCACTGTCCGGTAGCGGTGATCCACGACGAGGAGCCGGTCACTGACTACTCCGTCGCGGCGCCTGTGCTCGTCGGTATCGACGGGTCGCCGGCCTCCGAGGAGGCGACGGGCATCGCCTTCGACGAGGCGTCGCGGCGTGGCGTAGGACTGGTGGCGGTCCACACTTGGATGAACAACGCGGATTTCCCCCTCGATGTGCCCCCCGAAGGTGTGGCCGAGCAAGCCGATGAGGAACTCGCGCAACGGCTTGCAGGCTGGGGCGAGCGTTATCCGGATGTCGCCGTCCGGCGCGTCATCGGTCAGGACAACCCGGTCCACCGTCTGCTCAAGGAGTCCGAACGTGCACAACTACTGGTGGTAGGCAGCCATGGACACGGAGGATTCGCGGGTCTTCTCCTGGGTTCGGTGAGTTCGGCTGTCGCGCAGGCCGCACGCATCCCGGTCATCGTGGCACGCCGGTCCTAAGACTAGGATTTCGACTCCGCAAGTCATATGTGTCCGGGTCTTTAGACCCTCTCGATTTTGACCCAGACAGCGGCACTCTGGAAAGAAGACAAGAACTTCTCCTATCGAGATGGGGACGAGATGAGCGCGCATTTTCCAGATGCCGAGACCATCAGGTCGGCGTTGCTGCTGGCTCTTCGGGCGCCGTCAGTGCACAATTCGCAGCCGTGGCGTTGGGCGATCGGCGATCGAAGTCTGCATCTCTACGCGGACCGCGGTCGGCAACTGCCCAACACCGACCCCGACGGCCGGGACCTGTTGCTGAGTTGTGGTGCCGCGCTTAATCACTGCGCGACAGCCTTTGCTGCACTAGGGTGGGCGGCCAGGATCCACCGGTTCCCCGACCCCGCCGATGCTGACCACCTGGCTTCGATTGAGCTTCGCCGGCAGACGCCGGCCGATCTTGACATCGCCCTGGCGGCGGCGATTCCACGCCGACGCACCGACCGCCGAAATTACAGTCACTGGCCGGTCGCGAAAGGCGATCTTGCTTTGGTGGGCGCTCGTGCTGCACGCGCGGGCGTGACCATGCGCCGAATCGACGACCTCTCACAGCTGAAGCTGATCGTGGCCGAGGCTGTTTCGCGCCATTCGACCGACTTCGCATATACGACGGAATTGGCAGCGTGGAGCGGCAGGTACGCGGCGGAGGCCGGAGTTCCTGCTCGGAGCACGCCGGTGCCGGATTCGGCGGCGATGATTCCTGCGCGGTGGTTCGCTGGTCCAGCGCTCGCTCAACCACCCGACCTGGATGCAGCCGAGGACAACGCCACGGTCGTCGCCCTAGGCACGTCGAGTGACGACGACCTGTCGAGGTTGCGCGCCGGTGAAGCGACGAGCGTGGTACTCCTCACGGCGACTGCGCTGGGCCTCGCCACTTGCCCGATCACCGAGCCGCTCGAGATCCCCGAGACCCGGGAAGCGGTCAGGGCGGACGTGTTCGGCGAGGAGGGCTATCCGCAGATGCTGTTGCGCGTCGGCTGGGCTCCGGTCAACAGTGATCCGTTGCCCGCCACACCGCGCCGCGAACTGGCAGAAGTGGTTGCCAGGTTGCACAATTCACGACCCGACTGAGCAGTGTGCCGTGAGCCTGAAGGAGATACGTCATGCAACAGTTCACGATCACGTGGGGTAGGTACTGGTTCAGCAGGATCGCGGGGCGCAATCCACTGGTCCGGGGCGACGACCGAATTCAAGCTTGGCTTATCCTTCTCGCTGCCCTCGTCACAGTTCTGGTATTGCCTGTCGCTGCTGCCATCGGGACGGCCGTATACGACGCCCGTAGCCGGTCGTATGCGGAAGAGGCCAAGCACCGACCCGCGGTGACCGCCACTGCGCTCGAGAACAGCACCGTCGAGGTGGGACCAGGCCCCGCAGATGTCTCCTTCTTTGTCCGGGCCTCCTGGACTGCTGCGGGTGGCGATCACATCGACGTCGTCAAGTGGGCTGACGAGGCGACGGTCGGAGATCAAGCCGAAATCTGGGTTGACGACTTCACCGGCGAACCCGTCGACGCGCCTGCAAAGCCGAGTCGTGCAGTCGGCGATGCCGTGGGCGTTGCGTTGTCCGTTTGGTTCGCCGTGATGGCAATCGCCGCCAGTACGGCTTATCTGACCCGGCTGCGAATAATTCACCGCCGAGGCATCCAGTGGGATCGCGAGCTGGAGGCGCTCAAGTACCAATCCTGATTGAACAGAGGACCTTTGACCTACCAAGTTGGTGACCGTTGCCCCCCGACTGGACCCATCGATGAACGTAGCGTCGCACATATCGTGGCCGACGACGTCAGGCCGTGGATAGAAGGAGTCTGCAAATGTCAACCTCCCCAACACATCACGGCATCCTGGTCGGCGTTGACGGTTCGCCCCCGTCGAAGGTGGCCGTTGACTGGGCAGCGCGGGAAGCCGCGATGCGCGGGGTGCCGCTGTCGATCATCCACGTCATTCAGTCACCCGCTGTCCGAATGTGGCCCGAGGTCCCCATGCCCCGCGATGTCCTCGCGCGCATGGAGAGAGACAGCGAAGAGATACTCAGTGACGCAAGCAGAATCGCCAAAGAGGCGACCGCGGAAACGCGTCAGATCCATATCGAGACGGAAACCATCGCGGGCGGTGTCCTGCCCACACTGATCGATCTGTCCAAGGATGCGGAAATGATCGTCGCGGGTTGCCGCGGTACCGGGCCGATCAACCGGCGACTGCTCGGGTCGGTCAGCAGAGGTCTCATTCAGCACGCTCATGCCCCAGTCGCGGTCATTCATGATGAGGACCCGTTGATGGCGTCCCCCGCCAAGGCGCCTGTCCTTGTCGGCATCGACGGTTCGCCGGTATCCGAGGCGGCTACCGCGGTCGCACTCGAAGAAGCCTCTCGCCGTGGCGTCGACCTCATTGCCTTGCACGTTTGGAGCGACTTCGCGCTGTACGACGTGCCCGAAACCGAGTTGCCGGCTCTGCAGCGGCGCGCGGAGGAGACACTCTCTGAGCGCCTGGCCGGCTGGCGGGAGCGTTATCCCGACGTGCACGTGCGGCCCGTCGTCGCCCTCAACCGTCCCGTGCACCAGTTGCTCGAGAGGTCCGAGGCAGCGCAGCTGACCGTCGTCGGCAGCCACGGCCGAGGTGGGTTCGCAGGCATGCTGCTGGGTTCTGTCAGTCTGGCCGTTGCGGAGTCGGCGCGTATGCCGGTTCTGGTGGTACGCCCGACCTGAGATCGTTGAGGCGGTGGCCTATTCCTCGGGGCGGCGTTGGGATTGATCGAGTTTGGACACGAACACCGCCGCCTGGGTGCGGCGTTCCATGCCCAGCTTGGCCAGTAGCCGCGATACGTAGTTCTTGACCGTCTTCTCCGCCAGGAACATCCGGGCAGCGATCTGCTTGTTGGTCAGACCTTCGCCGAGCAAATCGAGCAGCACCCGCTCTTGGTCGCTGAGGCCCGCCAACGGATCGGACTTCTCCGCAGCTCCACGAAGTTTGGCCATCAGCGCTGCCGCAGCCCGGTTGTCCAGAAGTGAACGGCCGGCCCCGACCTCTTTGATCGCCTGAGCGAGCTCCATGCCCTTGATGTCCTTGACGACGTACCCGCTCGCACCGGCCAATATCGCGTCCAACATCGCCTCGTCAGACGTGAACGACGTGAGCATCAGACAGCGTAGATCCGGTAGCCGAGACAGCAGATCGCGGCACAGTTCGATGCCGTTGCCATCGGGGAGCCGCACGTCGAGGACTGCGACATCAGGCTGGAGGGCGGGAATACGTGCCAGTGCCTGGGCCGCAGATCCGGCTTCACCGATCACCTCCAGCTCCGGATCGGCGCTCAACAGGTCGATCAGGCCGCGCCGGACGACTTCGTGGTCATCGACGAGAAAGACTTTCACCATGTGAAGTCCCCTCTCCGGAATGGCAGCACGACGAAAGAATCACAATACGGCGTGTGGTTGACAGATCAGGACCGAACAGCCTGCTTCGTGCAATGACGCGTAGCCGGGTGGCCCGACCAGATCCCTGATTCCGCGTGCGCGCTCACGACCGACGACCAGTAACCGGACTGAGTCGGCATGTTCCGTCAGGTAGTTGAGGGTGTTCCCGTGCACCACGATGGGCTCGACGTCGAGGTCGGGGTAGCGCTTCTTCCACTTCGCCAGTTGACGGTCGAGCTGCGCCTTGGCGCTCCTGTTGCCCTCGGCCACGGGGCGATTGTTGTAGACGTCGGTGAACCGAGTCTGCCAGCTGGTCAACACCCGCAGCGGCGCCTCGCGTAGCCGTGCTTCCTCGGACGCATGCTGCAGGATGCGGTTGCCGACGGGTGACCCCTCGATCTCGGCAACCACCCAGTCGCCTCGCCGGGGGCGCGCGTCATGGTCGCGGACAATGGCTACGGGGCAATGGGCGGAGGCCGTGACTTCCGCGGCCGTGGAACCGATTCGGCCCTGTGCGCGGTGCCTCGAGCCCGTGTCTCCCAGGCACAGCATTGCGGCCGACGCGGACGCATCGATCAGCGCCCGGGCCGGCCGGGCCCGCAGGATCTCCATCTCGATCTTGACGGGCTTCTCGGTCGATTCGACGGCTGCGACCGCATCGCGAACCGCTGTCTCTGCGGCGGCAAGGTCCCCCGCCGCATCATTCGGCTCAGAGGCGGAGGATTGGTCGGGGTCGATCGCATAGACGAGGCGTAACGGGATATCGCGACTCACGGCTTCGTCAACGGCCCACAGGGCGGCATCGAGTGCTGAGCGCGAACCGTCCAGGCCGACTACGACCGAGGCAGGCGAAAGAGTCAGGTCTCGCATGGTGGCTCCTTTCGCTTGGCGTACGGCGGGAGATTCAGAGGCAGAAGCCGCTATCGGGTCACAGATCCTTCGCTTGAACGTCGAAGACCTCGTCGATCGGACGCCGCGGCGTCGGCGGTGGCTTGTCGTCGATCTCCGGAGCTGATCCCACACGGATCAACACCTGGGGGGTGGTCGGCTGGTCGATCAACGATGCGACTATGTCCCGGCCCGGATAGAGCTCGGTGATATTTGTCAGCGTGCACGTGGCGAGAGCAGCCATCGTGGCCTCCAGCAATACGGCGGAGAGCATTTCGCCGCACTGGAGTACCGACGTGCGGTCAACGTCGTAGGTCGATAGCACGAGAATCTTGGCACGGTCCCGGCCGACCTCGACGCGGCGAGCTGTGTCGTGGGTGGCTGGGAAGGTGCGTCCGACACCGACCCGGTCGCCCTCAGAAGGCGACACCAGCGAGCTGTGGGGTATCCCGTCGGTCGCTTCAAATGGTCCTGTCCACCAGGATAATTCAGAGTGGTAGGACGAATCGTAGAGACGCAGCGATTCGGTGAGCCGAGCCGCGTTCGCCAGCTCGGCGCGTGATTCGTCGGCGATCACATCGAGGCGGACGGCATCGGAGGTGACGCTACGGCGCAACTGTGGTTCGGCCGTGGCCCAGTCTGGCGGCTCGGCGTAGGGGAGGCGATCCGACCGTCGCAGCAGTATCGCGTCGGCACGGCGGATGTGCCCCTCGGTGACGAACTCGATCGGGCTGAAATCGATCGACGCCAAATGCAAAGAGTTGTTGGGATTGGGATATCGGTCGACGTGGGAAGCCCACCCCGCCGCAGCCATGGCGACGCGAAAATGGTCGAGTACGGCGCCACAGCCGATGACGGCATCACGGCCGGTGTGGTCGGTCGAGTGCAGGACGCGTTTCTGGTCGAGGAACAGATGGACCGCTTTGCCTGCAGCGACCCAATGCCACGGTTGGCTGTTGTGCAGCGATGGGGCGCGGCATGCCAATTGCACTGCATCCTTGATCACTTGGGTGTCGACCATGGTGTCACGCATGCTCTCAGCTTTGGATTTGGTTCCGCCCACAACCAGGGTCAATGGTCCTCAAGCCCGGGCCTTAGGACCCTGGCTGACTGGCCACAGCGGGATGAACCATCTGGGTATGGATGGCATGACTGCCGAAATGAGCAGCGTCGAAGCTCCGTGGACGATCGCGGGCAATCTGGACGCCCAGGTGCGCGAGACGCATACGGGCGTGGTCGTCCTTCTTGGTGACAAGGCGTACAAGGCGAAGAAGCCGATCGCCACCGACTTCCTCGACTTCACCACCGCGAAACAGCGGGAGGTCGCCTGCGCGCACGAGGTCACACTCAACAGCAGGCTCGCCCCGGACAGCTACCTGGGGGTTGCGCACTTCGCCGGCCCGGGTGGTGGCCCTGCGGAACCGGTGGTCGTGATGCGGCGCTACGCCGACTCGACGCGCCTGGCATCGCTGGCCAGGAATGGTCGCCCGGTCCACGATCACCTCGAAGAGATCGCGGACAAGCTGGCGCGTTTCCACGCCGAGGCGCTGAGAAGCGCCGCGATCGACAGCTGCGGGACAGCCGGCGCAGTCTCAGCGCGATGGCGGCAAAATCTGGTCGAACTGCAGCGGTATGCGGACGCCGTGATTCCAGGCGAGTCGCTCAACGAGGTCGAACGGTTGTCAGCGCAATTCATCGCGGGCCGCGGCGACCTGTTCGCCGAGCGCCTCAGCAGCCGCCGAATCGTCGACGGGCACGCGGATCTGTTGGCCGACGACATCTTCTGCACACCAGGAGAAACGGCCATCCTCGACTGCCTCGAGTTCGACGACAAACTGCGATATGTGGATTCCATCGACGACGCAGCGTTTCTCGCGATGGACCTTGAATTTCTCGGTCGCCATGACCTCGGCGAATTCTTTCTCGAAGCGTACTGTCGATCTGCTCGCGACCCCGCGCCGGAGGCACTCAAGCACGTCTATATCGCATACCGCGCACTGGTCCGCGCCAAGGTCGATTGTGTTCGCTTTGCCCAGGGGCATGCGGAGGCTTCCACCGATGCGCGTCGGCATATCGACATCGCACTACACCATCTGCGGGCCGGTACGGTTCAACTCATCGTCGTTGGGGGAGGTCCCGGTACCGGGAAGACAACTCTGTCACGTGGCCTGGCTGAACAGTGTGGGGCAGAGGTTATTTCGACCGATGAGGTGCGCCGTGAGCTCGAGCAGACCGGCGTCATCGCCGGAGCGATCGGTGTTCTGGACTCCGGTCTGTACACACCCGAAAACGTGAATGTCGTGTACGACGAGGTTCTTCGGCGGACGCGAATGTTGTTGGGCCGTGGCGTGTCCGTGATCTTGGACGGGACTTGGCGCGATCCCGTGCATCGTGCCCGGGCCCGCCGATTAGCCCGCCAGACGCAATCGCCGATCGTGGAACTCACCTGCACCGTACCCCTCGACGAGGCCTCGGAGAGAATCGAGAACAGGGCTGTGACGTCCTCCGATGCAACGCCGGAGATCGCCACCGCGATGGCAGAGCTCACCGGCGCTTCGAGCGACGGACATCCCATCGACACCTCACGTCCGCTCGCCGACTCGGTCGCCGAGGCCCGCCAAATCTGCTGTCTCGCGATTTGACGACGCTGACCGGAGAGAGGCGGAGATTCTATGGAAGACAGTGTGAATCCTGTCGTCGTCGGAGTCGACGGCACGGACAATGCGATGCGCGCGGCCCGTTGGGCGGCGGGCGTCGCGCACAAACTGGGAGCCCCACTGCACATCGTGCATGCCAGGCCTTTCCCGGGTCACAATCCGTCAGATGTCATTGCCGCTGTGCGGGCCTGCGAGATGTCCGCACAACAGGAAAGGGCCTCGGCCATTCTCGACGCTGCCGGCCGAGCCGTCCACGATGATCACCCCGACCTGCGTATCACCACCGCGCATGTGTCTGAAGCTGTCGATCGATTGCTGGTCGATTTGAGCCAGCATGCGAGGTTGGTCGTCTTGGGCTGTGACGATCTCTCGGTCGCCGAGGCTGTCCTGATCGGCTCGACCACCGTTGCGGTGGCGGCGAACTCGATGTGCCCGGTGGTCGCCTGGCGTGGAGAGGCGACGGCGCCCACTGGGCAGCCGATCGTCGTAGGCGTCAACGATGACGACCCGAGCCGGGTGGCGATCACGTCAGCCTTCGAGCTCGCCGACCGATTCGCGGTGAACATCGTCGCCGTCCATGCGTGGTCGACGCGCCGATCGGTCGGCGATGTCACTCTGCCTTTCATGATCGACTGGAATGCGGTCCACGCTGACCAGCGCGAGCACCTCGTGAACGCATTGGCGCCGTGGACACTGCAATACCCAGAAGTCGACGTGCAGTACGTAGTTGATCAGGACAAGCCGAGTCGTGCTCTGCTGCATCACTCCGAAGGGGCGCAACTGGTGGTCATCGGCAGCCGTGGGCGCGGTCCGTTGGCGGGTGCGGTGTTGGGTTCGACCGGGCTCAACCTCCTCCACCACTCCTCGATCCCGACGATGATCTGTCAATCAATGCGCGCACGCGGTGACATCCCATTCGAGCGTCAATCCAGAGAAAGAGCTCAAGGATGAACAATGCGGCGAAATTACCGGTGGTTGTCGGGATCGATGGCTCGAAACATGCTGTCCACGCGGCACTCTGGGCTGTCGACGAAGCGGTTGACCGCGAAGTACCGATGCTGCTGGCCTGCGTGGTGAACCCAGACGCCAAAGACGTCGAGCGCGAATACGCCTATGCCAGGCACGCCATACACGAGGCGTGGATCGCCGTTGAGGCCACCGGGGAGCCTGTCAAACTCGAGTCGACGATATTGCAGGGCGATGCGGTCGAACAACTCAGGGAGGCATCGCGATTGGGACAGCTAATCTGTGTCGGGTCGCGAGGGACGGACGACTCATCACACGATGCGCGCGGATCGACCGCGGCGGCACTGGCGCAGGTCGCCTCCACCCCCGTGGCGATTGTCCGCCGCCGCCACCCCCACAAACCGTTGACCGACCCTCTCTGGATTGTCGCCGCGGTGGACGAATCACCGGGAGGCAGCGCGGTGCTGCAAACGGCGATAAACGAAGCGACTCTGCGAAAAGCACCGGTGTTGGCGCTGACGCGATGGAGATCGGCGGTGACAACCGAGCCTGACGACAAGCGCGACGTGCGTACGCGGCTTGCCCAGTACCTCGCTGAGGCGAGGGAAGACGACGACGCAGACGTCCAAATTCATGCGCTGCCGATCTCGGATCACATCGCAGGTGTGCTGGCGCAGAGCGCCAACATCGACCAACTGGTCATCGTGGATGCGAACGATTCTGTACTGACATCCGAAGCCGTGGGTGCCGAGGCGCGAAAAGCGCTTCGGCACACCAACTGTTCTGTACTGGTTCTGCGCTGACCGGCGAGGCGAATCCGGACGTGGACGAGATGACCAGAGGTACCGAGCGGGCGGTCGCCGAGTTGATGACGCTGTGCTGAGGCTCGTTGCCGATGCACGATTTGGTGGTGATGTACGAAAGGAGACGGTGTGATGAAGGCAGAGGTCGGCGATTGGTTGGTGATGAAAGGCCTCACCATCGACCAACACGAACAGCGCGGACTGATCACGGAGGTGCATTCCACTGACGGCTCACCCCCTTACGTGGTCCATTGGCTGGATAACGACCATGTGGCGACCGTGTTTCCGGGCCCTGACGCGTTGGTGGTGACGGCCGCGGAGCAGCGGGCGGCCGACGAGCGCGCCGAGCGGCGCATCACGGCGGTTCAGGCCGGCATCGATCGCCACGCCGAGAGCGAATAGTGACCGATTCGGGGATCGTCGTCGGCACCGACGGGTCACCGACGGCAGACGCGGCAATCCGCTGGGCCGCCGAGGATGCCGCGATCCGCAACGCTCACCTGACCATCGTCCATGCGATGCCCCCTGTCGTAGGAACGTGGCTCGCCACGCCGGTGCCGCCGGGTGTCTTGGAGTGGGAGCATGAGAGCGGTCGACAACTCCTCGACGAGGCAACGGCTACGGCGAAAGCGGCTGCGGGCGACAGCCTCTCGGTATCGACGGAAGTATTGGTCTCCGGGGTAGTTCCGGCGCTGGTCCAGCTGTCACGAGATGCACAGCTGGTGGTCGTGGGCAGTCGAGGAAAAGGCATGCTCGCACGAACCGTGCTCGGCTCCGTGAGCATGGGGTTGGTGCATCATGCCCGCAGCCCCGTAGCGGTCATCCACGGCACAGAGCAACCCGCTGGCGATCAGCCAATTCTGTTGGGATTCGACGGCTCTCGCGCTACGGAATCAGCGACCGCGCTCGCCTTCGACGAAGCCTCCCGACGTGGTGTCGAGCTGGTGGCGCTGCATGCCTGGTGGGGTTCGGGGGCGTTCGAATTCTCGCTGGACTGGGATGATCTGCGCTCCGAAGTGGAGGAATCCGTGGCGAAGCAGTTGGCGGGATGGCAAGAACGCTATCCACACGTACCTGTCCGACAAATTGTCGTCCGGGATCAGCCGGCACACCGACTCGTCGACCACTCGAGCTCCGCCCAGTTGATCGTGGTCGGCAGCCGCGGTACAGGAGGTTTCGCCAGCACCCTTCTGGGATCGGTGAGCACCGCGGTGGTGCAAGCAGCCCAGATCCCGGTGATCGTCGCGCGGTCGTAGCTCAGTTTGGACGTCCTACTTGCAGGTCACGATTCAGATGCCGCGTTGCGCTGACGTTCGGCCAAGAAGGTGATTTATGACGAAAAGTTTCGTCAAGCAACGAGTCTCGTTCGATTCGGATGGGTCTGCCATTGCGGGTGTGCTGTACCTGCCAGACGGGGATACCGCGAAATGGCCGTGTGTGGTGATGGCACACGGATTTTCTGGAACCATGGATTGGATTGTGCCTGAATTCGCCGACAGGTTCGCTGAAGGCGGATTGGCGGTCTTGATCTTTGACTACCGATGCTTGGGCGAGAGTGAAGGAGAACCACGACAGTGGATCGACGTCGGTCGCCAACGGGACGACCTGCGACACGCCCTCGAGTTCGTGCGCTCACACAGGGACATCGATGCAAACCGAATTGCATTGTGGGGAACATCGCTTGGTGGGGGTCATGTGGTTCAAGTGGCTGCGGAGGACTCGCGAATTGCGGCTGTCGTCGCGAATGTGCCGGGTTTGGACCTGTTCACCGGACTCCGCGGGCGCCATATTCGCCCGGATGCGCGATCGAGCCCGTGGCAGATCGTGCTAGCCACAGGAAGCTTGCTGGCGGCAGCCATCCTCGATGCGGTCCGCGGCGCTGTCGGACGGGCACCCCACTACATCGCCGTCTATGGACGCGCCGGACGAGCGGTTTTCAGCAATCCGGCCTTGGCCCCACTCTTCCGAGACGTCGAACTGAACGCGCCGTCGTGGCGCAACGAGGTGACGCCGCGGTTCTTCTTCCATGCACCCCGCTACCGGGACGGCACAATCGAGCGCATCACCGCGCCCCTGATGGTCACGGTGGCCCGCGATGACGAAGTGATTTCGACTGCCTTCGTCGTGGAGAAGGCTTCGAGGGCCCGGCGCCATGAGATCCGTGAATATCCGGTGACGCATTTCGACATGTACCACGGCTCTGTACGGGACCAGGTGGCCGCCGACCAGCTGGCGTTCCTCCAATACCACTTGGGAAGCCAGCTTGTGTGACAACCAGACTGCGCGAGGAGACTCTGTCGACAGCGGGACCAACGTCGCCTTATGCGTGACCGAAGACCCTCGTATCCGCACCGGCTTGCGGCGTATCAACGAGGACATGACGCACGAAGTTGATTCGCCATCTGTCGACGTCGACGTGACGACGCACGGCCTGCTTCCAGGCGCAGCCGATTACGCGCGGAGCAAGATCGGAGGGCTGGGCAAGTTCGCGCATCAACCCGTGTTGCACGCCCACGTGAAGCTGACACGGCACCGCGATCCTGCGATCTTCCGCCCGGTTGTCGCGCAGGCGAATCTCGACGTGCAGGGTCGGCTCGTCCGCGCGCAGGCCGAGGGGGTCACCGCGCGTGAAGCGATCGATCGACTGGCGGCGAGGCTGCGTCACCAACTCGGGCACGCCGCCGAACACTGGAAAGCGACTCGGGGCGCGATTCGGCCGACGGCCGCCTATCCATGGCAGCACGGCTCACGGCCGACTCGTCGGCCGAGCCACTTTCCCCGCCCGGCGGACGAACGTCGCGTCATCCGACGCAAGTCATTCGCCATGGCGCCTTGCACGGTAGACGAGGCGGCCCTTGAAATGGACCTGCTGGACTACGACTTTCATCTGTTCAACGAGAAGGGTTCCGGGATCGCCGGTGTCCTCTACCGCGCTGGCCCGACCGGGTATCGCCTGGCGCAGGTGGCGCCAGCCTCACCAGACGGACTGACCCCTTACGAGCTGCCTCTGACGATCAGTCCGCATCCGGCTCCGTGCATCACCGTCGAGCAGGCCGCCGAGCGTCTCGGACTCCTCGGACTGCCATTTCTGTTCTTCATCGAGGCTCGCCAAGGCCGTGCGGCCGTGCTCTACGTCCGCTGCGACGGGCATTACGGGTTGATCACTCCGGCCGGTTAGCGCCTGGGTGGGGATCCGATTCCTGCTTCGAGGGCCAAATGGCCGATTCTCCGGGACCAACGCCTCCTGCCGGGGGCACGCGATGTTCGTAGCGTCATCTATGTTCGCCGATCGCTAGGGAGGACGAATGTCCACGCGGATCGTGCATCACGGTGTGGTCGTAGGCGCTGACGGGTCTGGGTCCTCCCAGGGGGCGGTCCGCTGGGCCGCGCGTGAGGCAGTGATGCGCCATACCTGCCTGACGATCGTTCATATCGCCGACTCCATCTCGGTCCCGGCATCGACGTTGGCGTGGCCAGGCGGCCGCGTCCCTGACGAAGTGCTCGAGATTCAGGAGAGCGACGCCCGAAACGTCATCGCAGAAGCAATCTGCGCCGCGCAGGGTGCCGCTCCCGGCGAACGTCCCGACATTGACAGCGAGCTGCTTTTCGGAAAGCCTGTGCCGTCTCTCGTCGATCTCTCGAAGGACGCCCAGATGGTGGTGGTCGGCCGCCGCGGACGCACCGGACGACATCAGCGCCTGCTCGGGTCGGTCAGTTCTGGGTTGATCCACCACGCCCACTGTCCCGTCGCGGTCATCAACGACGAGGGTTCGTCGTTGTCACCGTCCTCGGCCCGACTACCGGTTCTGGTGGGCGTCGACGGTTCGCAGGCTTCGGAGTCGGCCTTGGCGATTGCGTTCGACGAAGCTTCCTGGAGGGCAGTGGATCTGGTCGCACTGCGCGTCCTGTGGAATGCCGACGTTTCCCCATTGAGGATGGAACGGTCGGATCTCCGACGTGTGGCTGAGAAGACCCTCGCCGAAACCCTTGCCGCATGGAAATGCCGGTACCCGGAGGTCAACGTGCGCGTAGTGGTCGAATTCGAGGACCCGGCGCGCCGTCTGCTCGAGCAGTCTGAAACAGCGCAACTTGCCGTGGTCGGCAACCGCGGGCGTGGTGCGATCGCCGAGATGTTGCTCGGTTCGGTCAGCTCCGCCTTGGCGAAGGATGCACCGACCCCGGTCCTGGTCGCCCGTCAGCGCTGAGGCGAAGATATGTCCGGCACACCGTTGTGGTGCGGACACCCACACAACCCGACTGCTGCCACGATGTCAGTGTTCCTCAGGTGCGTTGTGGCACACCATCACCGGTACCGGACAGTGGTGCAGCAGGTTGAGGCTGGTGGAGCCAAGGAGTGCACCCGCCAGGGCATTGCGACCTCGGTTGCCGACCACGACGAGTTGTGAATCCTGCACGTGGTGCATCAGGGCCTTGCCGGCACTCTCGGTCTCGACGTTGAGGGTCACCACGACGTTCGGATACAGCTCGGTCCATGGGTCGAGCACGTTCAAGAGGCTCTGCCACCGTAGGGCTTCCAGAGCATCCCAGTCGACACCGTACGGGGTGATAGCGTCCACCGGGGGGCGGAACGTGGACCATGCGTGGACGGCGTTGAGCCCCAACCCGAATCGGTCTGCGAACTCGAAGGCGGCCCTGAATGCGTTCGCCCCGGTGTGCTCACAGTCGACGCCGAGCACGATGGGCTGGTCGGTTGGCACCGCATTGCTCCCGCGCCACGCGATCACAGGACAGGCTGAATGTGCCGAGACGGCCAGCGTTGTCGATCCGATCATGAGTGCCGCCGCTGGAGTCACATCCTCGGACCCGAGAACCACCAACCGCGCGTGATGGCTCCGCTCCGTCAGGAGAACGTCCGTGGGTTCGTCGGAAAGAATCGTGGTGATGTTGAGCGAATTGAATTCGCCGCGAATCTCCTCCTCGACGGATTTGAGCATTGTTTCAGCGGACTCGCGCTGGGCGGTGACCGCCGCTGCCAACAGCGCTGCCGCGGCGTCGGTCAGTGGACGGCCCGTGGCGTGGCGCCCGTTGACGATCTCGAGAGGCGCGCCGAACTTCTCGGCCACCGCGGCTGCCCAGCGCGCTGCCCCTCTCGATGCAGTCGTGCCGTCCACACCGACGACGACGGACTCTGTGTCGGTGGGCATCTCGGACGTCACCGGGACCGGACGACGATCACCGGAGCGTGGGAGGCCTGGGCCACCTTCGCGCCGACGGAGCCCAGCATCATGCCGCTGAAGCCACCGCGCCCGTGGCTACCGATCACGACGAGCTGAGCCTTCTGCGATTCGTCTACCAGCCAACGCGCAGGTTGATCGCAAACGATTCGGCGCTGGATACGGACGTCTGGATACTGCTCCTGCCAACCGGCGAGGCGTTCGCCCAGTATCTCGTGTCCTTCATCTTCGTACCGGCGCCAGTCCATTCCGAGGATGGGAAGCACACCCACGTCACTCCATGCGTGCAGCGCCACAAGATCCACGCCTCGCCGTGATGCCTCGTCGAATGCCAGTGCCGTGGCATCTTCCGAACTGGGCGATCCGTCGATGCCGAGCAAGACAGGCGAGTTGCCGTCGGACCCCTTGCCGTCGTCGGCATGGATGATCGCGACCGGACCATGCCCGTGGTGAACCAGACCGCTGCTGACTGAACCCAGGAAGGCGCGGCCGAGAGCGCCCATACCCCGGCTGCCGACGACGGTCATGTATGCGTCGCGCGACCCGATGACAAGTGCCGAAGGGGCGTCCGTATGTCTCGTCTCGGTGAGGACAGGTGGTGGCTGCGACTCGCGCGCGCTCGCCTGAACAATCTTCTGCGCCTTCTCAATCACCTCACGGGCGCTTGCCTCTTGAGATTCGACGAAACTCGTCTCCAGATAAGCCACCGGCCAGCTGACGCGCACGGGCGGGATGGCATGCATCAGGGTGAGAGGTTGGTCGTGCAAGACGGCTTCTTCGGTGGCCCAGCGTATGGCGGCCTCGGACTCCGGCGATCCGTCAACGCCTACCAAGATCCCGTATTTCGCTTTGCCCTGCGACATTTGAAGTCCCGTCTATTTCTTGGAGGAGCGACTGGTGATGTATGTGGTCACGATCGCCATCACGGCGATGATGACGGCGATCAGGACCAGTGCGGTCGGCCAGTCCATGTGATCCCTCCTCAATGTTCGGACGTGTAGTGCTTGACGCTACGTCCGGCGTGCTCGCGTCAGCAGGGTCGTTGGTCCCCTCGCCGAGTGCCGGAGTGCCTCCGCGACACGGCCCGCGTTCAGCTCTGCTGGAACGTGCGGGCTTCGACGTAACGCACCACGTCTGACAGGGTGCGAAGTGACGCATAGTCACTCTCCGCGACGTCTACATTCAGTCGTTTGTGCACGCCGACAAGGAAGTTCAGCCAGTCCATCGAGTCGAGATCGACCTGGTCGCGCAGCAGCGCATCGTCCGTGATGTCGTCGGCCTCGACCTCGGGGGCGATCGTCGTCAACACCGACAGGATCTCCCCGCGAACATCATTGTCGATAGTCATGGGTGCTCACCTCTCCAATAAGTCCGGCTGTTGCAGTAATTCGTTGATCGCGGCGAGGAACAGCGCCCCGCGGTGCCCATCACTGGCTCGGTGATCAGCCGCCAAGGTGACGTGCACGGTCGTGGCGATGCGGATGCCGCCGTCGATCGCCACCACCCGTTGCGCCGGCTTGCCGAATCCCACCAGCGCGACCTGCGGCGGGTAGATCACCCCGAATACCGCCGCGACTCCCTGGTCGCCGAGGTTGGTCACGGTGATGGTCGGATCGGACATCTCCGAACTGCGCAACGAGAACGTCCTGGCGCGGGCCACCAGATCTGTGAGGTCGGCCATCAGCTCGTCGACCTTACGGTCGGCGACGTCGTGGATCGCCGGGGCCACCAGACCACCGCCCCGCAGCGAAATCGCCACACCGACATGAACATTCGGCGCGGATTCGAAAGTCTCATCTCGCCAGAATCCGCTGAATTCGCCGAACCGTTGCGCTGCCAGCGCGACTGCCTTGAGCTGCAGCACGGCAGGCAGCACCCGCTCGGTGATGGGGCGCTGCGCGTTTCGGTCAGCCAGCCAGTCCAACGCCGGGTCCATCAGGATTTCGTCGGCAAGGTAATAATGCGGAATCTCCCGTTTAGACCGGCTCATCGCCGCCGCGATGGACCTGCGCATCTCGGTGCCGCGTTTGGCTGCAAGCTCTTTCGGCGACAGCGATGCCGTCGGTGTCACGACGGGCTTCGGCGCTTCGGGTCTGGCTGACTCGATGTGGGCTGCGGCGTGTTCGACGTCGTTGATGGTGACGGCCCCTTGCGGGCCGGTGCCGGTTACGTGATCGACGTCGACGCCTAGCGATGCCGCGAGGCGATGGGCCGCGGGCGAGACCCAGCGGCGACGATGCTCGAAGGGTGGCGCCGGCGAGGGCACGGGAGCCACCGGGGCGACCGGCTCGAGGATGGGTTCGACGGGCGCTGTCGGCGTGACTGGTTCGGCAACCGTTGTCACAGCAGGGGGCGGTGTCTGTTCCACGGAATCGCCAGGGGCCACCAACCGCGCCAACGGTGTTCCGACCTGGACGGTTTGGCCGATGGGCACCAGCAGCTCTGCGACGGTGCCCTCCTGCCAGCACTCCACCTCGACCGCGGCTTTGGTGGTCTCGACCACTGCGACCACCTGGCCACGGGTGATGGAGTCGCCCGGTTTGACGAGCCACTCGTTGAGAGTCCCCTCGTCCATGTCCGAGCCGAGGGCCGGCATCGTGAACTCGATCATGAGGACTGGCCGAACAGAGATTTCACTGCCGAGACGATCTTGTCCTTCTGCGGCAACGCTGCCTCTTCGAGATGCTTGGGGTAGGGAATGGGCACTTCCTCGGTACATACGCGAGTGATCGGCGCGTCGAGGTCGTAGAACGCGTTCTCCACGATGCGTGCGCTGATCTCACCGGCCAGGCTCCCGGTGCGCCACGCTTCGTCGACCACGACGACTTTGTGAGTCCCGCGTACCGAGGTGAGGATGGTGTCGTCGTCGAGCGGGCGCAGCACCCGCAAATCGATCACTTCACAGTCGATTCCGGCGAGGGACAGTTCGTCGGCGGCGTCGAGCGCCTTCGGCAGGCAGCCGCCGTACGCGATCACCGTGACGTCTTTACCGGCCCGCCGAACCACGGCCCGGTCGATGTCGGTCGGCGTAAGGGCGTCGATGTCTATCGAGGTGTTGTACAACTGCACGTGCTCGAAGATGATCACGGGGTCGGGGTCGGCCAGCGCGGTGGGCAGCATTCCGTACGCGTCGGCCACCGTCGCCGGGGCTACCACCTTGATTCCGGGGATGTGGGCGTACCAGCCCTCCAGGCTGTGGGAGTGCTGCGCGGCCAGCTGGCGTCCCGCTCCTGTCGCCATCCGGACCACCAGCGGTACCGAGAACTGGCCGCCGGACATATGCCGCAGCGCCGCAGCGGTATTCACGATCTGATCCAGGGCCAGCAGACTGAAGTTGACCGTCATCACCTCGACGATCGGGCGCAATCCGCCCAGTGCGGCACCGATTCCGATACCCACGAAGCCGAGCTCCGACAGCGGGGTGTCTCGCACCCGCTCCGGCCCGAACTCCTCCAACAGGCCCTTGGACACCGCGTAGGTGCCTCCGTAGGCGCCGACATCCTCGCCCATCAGCACCACCCGCGGATCGGCGAGCATCGCGTCACGAATCGAATCGTGCACAGCGGTGCGGTATGCCGTTTTGCTCATCGGAGCGCCTCCGCCGTCGCAGGTGTCATCACGTCACGGCTGAGATCCTTCACGGGCTCCCAGGTTCCGGCCTCGGCGTAGGCCACCGCCTCGCCCACTTCCTCTTCGGCGGAGCGGCGGATCGCGGCGATGTCATCGTCGGTGAGCGCACCGTCGGCCAGGCACCGCTCGGTGAAGGTGCGGATCGGGTCACGCTCCTTCCAGTGTTCGACTTCGGCCTTGCCCCGGTACAACTCGGGGTCGAACATCGAATGCGGGCGGAACCGATAGGTGCGGAACTCCAGGAAGAACGGACCGCCACCGTTGCGGACGTGGTACACGGCCTCCTGGGCGGCGGTATGGCAAGCCAGCACGTCCATGCCGTCGACCGCCAGCGCCGGTATCCGGTAGGACGACGCCTTCGCGGTCATGTCCGTCTGCGACTGCTCCACCGCGATGGCCGTCCCCATCGCATAGAAGTTGTTCTCGCAGCAGAACAGCACCGGCAACTGCCAGAGTTCGGCGAGGTTCAGCGACTCGTGAAAGGCGCCTTCGGCGACCGCACCTTCGCCGAAGTAGCAGGCGGTAACCCGTGGCTTGCCCAGCTGCTTATCGGCCAGCGCGAGACCTACCGCCAGCGGGAGGCCGCTGCCGACAATCGCGTTGCCGCCGTAGAAGCGGGTACGCGCGTCGAACAGGTGCATCGAGCCGCCGCGACCGCGGGAGCATCCCTCCTGCTTGCCGAACATCTCGGCCATGATTCTGGTCATCGGGACCCCCCGGAGCAGGGCGTGCGCATGATCGCGGTAGGTGGCCACCACCGCATCCTCGGCTTCCAGCATCCGCAGCGACCCGGCGGCCACTGCCTCCTCACCGACGTAAAGGTGGAGGAATCCGCGGATCTTGGCCGCGCTGTAGAGCTCAGCGCACTTCTCTTCCATCAGGCGCACCCGCACCATGTCCGACAGCAGCGCTGTCGCCGTGTCATGGTCGATCACGATGACACCTCCTGACGTTGTACGACCGGTGCTTCGACGGTCGATGTGTCACCTTCGGGCAGCCCGAGTTCGCGGGCTTTGAGTAGGCGCCGCATGATCTTGCCGCTACGGGTATGCGGCAATGCGTCGACGAACTCAATCTCCTTGGGCGCCACCGCTGCTCCCAGCCGCTTGCGCGCGTGGCCCAACACTTCGAGCCGTAGCGTCTCGTCTGCGGTGAACCCGTCCTTGAGGGTGACGAACGCCTTCACCAGCTCGCCGACTGTCGGGTCGGGCTTCCCGATCACAGCGGCCTCGGCCACCGCGGGGTGATCGGTCAGCGCGTTCTCCACCTCGAACGGCCCGATCAGGTGTCCGGCGGACTTGATCACGTCGTCGGCGCGGCCCACGAACCAGAAGTAGCCGTCGGCGTCGCGCTTGACCAGATCCCCGCTCAGGTAAAGGTCACCGACAAAGCACTTGCGGTAGCGCTCTTCCTGATTGAGGTAGGCACGGAACATCGAAGGCCATCCCGGTTTGAGCGCTAACTCGCCCTCGACGTCGGGCTCCTCGATCACCGAGACAGTGCCGTCGTCGTCGTGACTGACCACGTATGCGTCGACGCCTGGCAATGGCCGCCCCATCGAGCCCGGTTTGATGTCGAAGGCCGGGGTGTTGGCGATCATGATGCCGCCCGTCTCGGTCTGCCACCAGTTGTCGTGAATCGGTAAGCCCAGTACGCGTTTTCCCCACCAGACCGCCTCGGCGTTGAGCGGCTCGCCGACGCTGGCGATGAACCGCAGGTGCGGAAAGCGGTACCGTTGCGCCACTTCCGGCCCAGCCTTGATCAGCATCCTGATCGCGGTGGGGGCGGTGTACCACACCGTGACGCCTTCGTCCTGCAGGATCCGGTACCAGCGTTCGGCGTCGAACTCGGCTTCGTCGATGATCGAGGTGATCCCGTGCAGAAGTGGGGCGATGATGCCGTAGGACGTGCCGGTGACCCAGCCGGGATCGGCGGTACACCAGTAGATGTCGTTGGGATGAATATCCAACGCGTAGAGGCCGGTGAGGTAATGCATGGTGACTGCGCCGTGCACGTGCCGTGCGCCCTTGGGCGTGCCGGTGGTGCCGCTGGTGAAGTGCAGCAGCGACGGGTCATCAGCGGTGGTCGCCTCGATCGGAGCGTCTTCGGAGGCCTCGGCCATCAGCTGCGCCAGGTTCAGCGTGCCGGGCTCGTCGCCATCGACAAGTAACACGTGGCGTACCGATGTCAGCTCGTCGCGCACCTTGGCGATCTTGCGCTTGTACAGCGCCTTCGTCGTCACCAGTACGGTCGCCTCGCCGATGGCGACGCGGGTGGCGATGGGTTCGGGACCGAACGCCGAAAACAGCGGCGACACCACACTGCCGTTGCGCAGCGCACCCAGCATCGCGACATACAGCTCGGGGATACGTCCCATGATCAGAAAGACCCGGTCGCCCTTGCCCACGCCAAGCCCGCGCAGCACATTGGTGAAGCGGCGGGTGCGGCGGCCCAGTTCGGCGTAGCTCAGGTCATTGGTGACCAACTCGCCATCCGACCCGGTGTCGGTGATGAACCGCAGCGCGGTGCGATCCGCGTCGGGACCGTCGGCGTGCCGGTCCACCGCCGCATACGCGATGTTGCAGCCGCCGGAGGGCATACCGGCGCACGGGTCCGGGACCATCGACCAATCGAACGTCGCGCGCGTCTGCGCGTAGTCGGCGAAGTTCGGGGCGACTTTCCAGTCCTCGGCAGCCTTGCGAATGATCGTCACGGCAGGTCCGATGAGCCCGGTGCCGGAAGGACACCGTCGCGGACGGCCGGTCCGATGTTGGCCATCACGCGTTCCAGCAGGAGGTTGTAGGAGTAGCCGTCGGTGAGGAACGCAGAGGCCTCGTAATGCCGAAGATAGGCTTCGATCCGTCGGTCGATCGGCCAGTCGGAATAGATCTGACTGGCGAACTCGGATCGCAGGAACCGACGAGCGACGGCGTCGAGATTCTCGGAAGTCCGCTCGGCGGGCTCGGTCGGCGTCATGTGCATCCTCCGGTCATGTTGCGCGTCCTCATCTTTTTCGAGCCGCCTTGGCGGCACTAGAGACGAAAGTCACCAACGCCGCGTCGGTTTCGCCTGCCGACGGACCGTTCCGCACGCGCGAGCGGCAGTTCATATGTCATAAGTCCTCGCGCTATTGGTCCGATCGGCCCTTTCAGCCAGGTGAGGTGGGAGACGAATATCGAGACATGCTTACCGAAACGCCGGCCATCAGGGGCGTAGTGCGCCGCTTCAACAAGCACGTGCTGAATCCAGCGATGATGTACCTGGCAGGCCGCAGGCATTGGTATGCCGCGGTCATGCGGCACACCGGGCGTCGGTCGGGGCGGCACTACGCGACACCGGTGGTGGCCGACCGGGTGGCGAATGGATTCATCGTGCCTCTGCCATACGGAACAGATGTCGACTGGTTGCGCAATGTGCAGGCCTCCGGGGCGGCCGCCGTCTCAGTAGGCGGCCACACCTATGACGTCGTCGAACCCGAAATCATCGACTCGGCAACGGCATGTCCTCAACTGTCGCCGGGCCGTCAACGAGTCTTCCAGGCCTTCGGCGTCAAGAAATTCGTCAAACTGAAAACCGACAGGAGCTGACATCGTGGTCGAATGTCCTCAGGGTCACCCCAACCCGGCCGGGTGGCAGTTGTGCGGAGAATGCGGTAGCCCGATCGAGGTGACGCCGGATCCTTCCCGTGACGTCTGGTATCGGGCCAAATGGGCGATCGCAGGAGCCAGTGTTCTTGCAGTCATTGCGATCTCGGCTGCGATCATCGCTTTCATGGCCACGGGTGGCGATCGGCAAGCCGGTCCTCCAGCTGAGGCATCAGCCGATAAGGCGACCATTCTGGAATGGTGGTCGCAGGCACGTGCACCCTTCGCCGATCTACAGCGGTCGCTTACCGATGCGCGACGTGCGCTGGCTACTGTCGACCGCACGGCGATGGATGAGGCATGTCGGCAGATGCATGACACTGCGGCGGTCGACCTTCGGGCACATCTGCCGGCGCCAACCCCAGACCTGGCCAGCGAACTGGAGGCCGCGACCGAGGACGCCCATGCGGCCGCCCACATGTGCCTGTCGGTGTTGGCCAGATCTACGAACAGTTATGACGGCGAGTTCCCCGTCGACGTCGAGCAGGCAGAGGAGCACCTCCTAGCAGCGCAGGAGCTGGTGCGCCAGGCGCTGGTCGGAGCACCGTAGCCGCCGCGATCGTCAGTGCCGCACAATCAGCACCGAAGCGGCCCTCCGGTGAAGCAGAGGATGCCCCCGGGGACCGAGAATCTGCGTCACCTCATCCGCGCGTGAACCGCCGATCACGGCGAGTTGAACCCATTCGTCATGCTTCTTGATGAACCGCGCGACATCGGCCCCGTCGGATACGGGGTAGACGTGGACGTCGGGATAGCGTCCCTTCCACTGCTTGACAATGTCGTCCAAGCCGTCCAGACCGTCCCGACCACCGAGCATCAGAACCGGCGTCTGACGCAGCCGCGCTTCGTTCATCGCACTCTCGATCACCGACTCGTTGTCGATCTCGTCGGTCACCGCGACGACTATCCAGCGAATGTCGACCTCGTCGCGCGGTATCTCGTCCTGAGGACGGATGATCGCGACCGGGCAGTGCGCCTTCTCGGCGAGTTCTGCGGCGATTGACCCTAGTATCGCCCGCGCCGACCGGCCGATGCCGACCGAGCCGACACAGACCATGTCAGCAGACTGTGACTCCTCGATCAGGTTGAAAGTCGTTAACCCTGAGAGGATTGCGGTCTCTATCTTGACGGGCCGACCCGTGGCCTCGACGGCATCCTGCGCCGCACGAATCGAGGCTTCGGCATGGTGCTTGTCCGCGTAGTAATCGTCCGCAGACGGGTGCTTAGCCTTCATCACGCACACGAGGCGCAATGGCACACTTCGGTCGATCGCTTCGTCAACCGCCCACAGCGCGGCGTTGATCGCTGTGCCCGAGCCGTCGATCGCGGCGACAACCGGCTTGGGGGAGTCGCTTTCAGTCATCGTGCACTCCTATTTGCAGTCGATATGTCGACGCTATTGAGTTCGGTCACCCGACCGGTGGGGCACTAGGTCCCTCAGTGTTGGACATTGGTCCTCAACACGGCTCTCGGGCCGGCCGTCGCCAGAACAGGTCTGTAGCGTCACTGGCCATGGTCACTGATGTCACAACCCATTTCGGCGGTCCGCCGGAGACGGCGTTGTCGCACGCCTATACGGAGATACCGAAGGCGTCGCCGGACGATCTGGTCGGCACGACCCTGGAACGAATGCGGGGCAGGCGCTTCGACAGTGCTGCCGCCGTGGCGGTTCTTGACGGGGATCGTCTCGTGGGTGTCGCGACCATTGAGCAGATGTTTGCGGCGGACAGCGACGCGGTCATGCGCGATGTCATGGACCGGCAGCCACCCGTGGTGACGCCGGACACCGACCAGGAGCGCGCCGCCTGGCGGGTGGTGCAGGATAACGAGCCCGGTCTCGCGGTTGTCGACGAGCAGGGACGGTTCTACGGGCTGATCGCCCCGCAGCAGCTGCTCGCTGTCCTACTACATGAACACGACGAAGACATGGCGCGACTGGGCGGGTTTCTGCACACGGTCGAGTCGACCAGAAGGACGACACTCGAAACTGTCACCAGGCGGCTGTGGCACCGTCTGCCATGGCTGGTGGTCGGGTTGATCGGTGCAATGTTGTCGGCGGGCATGATGGCGGCCTTCGAAGACCAACTCAACGCCGTGCTGGCGGTTGCGTATTTCGTGCCCGGGATCGTCTATCTGGCTGATGCCGTTGGTACGCAAACGGAAACGGTCGCGATCCGCGGTCTGTCGGTCGGTGTCGGCATTCGCCGAATCCTGGCCTCGGAAAGTCTGACGGGGCTGATCGTCGGCATATTGCTCGGCCTGCTCATGTTGCCGGTGGTGGCACTCATGACGAACGACTGGAGGCTCGCGGCGGCGGTCGCGATCGCGGTGCTGGCGGCGAGCACGATCGCCACGGTGGTGGCCTTGATACTGCCTTGGTTGCTCCAGGCGCTGGACAAAGATCCCGCGTTCGGTTCGGGTCCGCTGGCGACCGTGATCCAGGATCTGTTGTCGATCGCGATCTATCTCGGTGCGGTCACCGTTTTGCTCGGTTGACCATATCTGGAGTCGGCATTGGCATCGCGTCAGAGGCCAACGCCTCCCCGCCGCGGGACTTCGGTCCCTACCGTCATGATCCGCGATGTAGTCGGATCAGAGTCGGCTCATGAAGCGAGGAGGCTGTGCCATGGATTCGATCGTCACTCTGACGATGAACCCGGCGCTCGACATCACCGTGGCCGCCGAGGCCGTGCGTCCCACCAGCAAGATCCGCTGCTCACGCGCGCGCTACGACGCCGGCGGTGGGGGGATCAACGTGGCAAAGACCGCACACGTCCTGGGCGCGCCGGTATCGGCCGTTTTCCCTGCGGGAGGTGCCAGCGGCGACCTCGTCAGCCAGCTCGTCGCCGATGCGGGTGTGCCATTTCGACGGATCGACATCGCCGAGCCCACGCGGGAGAGCCTCACCGTCGATGAGACCGCCACTGGTCTGCAGTACCGGTTCGTGCTTCCGGGCCCTCGGCTGACCACGGCCGAACAGGCTGCGTGCGTGAATCAGCTTCGTGTTGAGGCGGCGTCGGCACAATTCGTTGTCGCCAGCGGGAGTTTGCCGCCGGGTGTGCCCACGGACTTCTACCAGCGAATCGCGGACGTGTGCGGTGAGGTCGGGGTCAGATTCGTATTGGACACCTCGGGCGCTGGTCTACAACACGTCAATCGTGGTGTGTCTGTGCTCAAGGCAAGCGAGCGCGAACTCCGTGAATGCGTGGGACGTGACTTGACGACGGAAGCCGAACAGCTGGACGCCGCGCACGAACTTGTCGATTCCGGCCGCGCCGAGGCCGTTGTGGTGTCGCTAGGAGCTCAGGGCGCATTGCTCGCTACCCGGACCGAAAGCTGCCGATTCACCGCCATTCCGATGCGCGCGGTAAGCGGCGTTGGCGCGGGGGACGCGATGGTCGCCGGCATCACCGTGGGTCTGACTCGCGGATGGCCGTTGAGCACGGCGGTTCGTTTCGGCATGGCCGCCGGCGCCGCGATGCTGATGACCCCCGGTACCGCCCCGTGCACGCGCGCCGACACCGAGCGGCTCTTCGAAATCGCTGAAGAGCCGGTAGACGTCGCTGTCGTTTGCGGATGAATCTGTCGATCCTTGAGAACGACTGCGGGCTACGGTTGCCGCGCGACGATCACCGGCATGCGCGCTGACTGAACCACCGCGGCGCTGACCGAGCCGAGGAGCATGCCGGCAAAGCCGCCACGGCCGTGGCTTCCGACGACAACCAGCTGGGCCTGTTCCGAGTGCTCGACGAGGGTACGAGCGGGGTGATCGCAGACCACAACCCGTCGGACAGTCACGTCCGGGTAGCTCTCCTGCCATCCAGCCAGTCGCTCAGCGAGCGCTGCATCCTCCGACGACTTCATCTCCAGCCAGTTCATGCCGAGAAAATCGCCCACGCCGAATTCGGTCCATGCGTGCAGGGCGATGAGGTCAACGCCTCTGCGTGACGCCTCATCGAACGCGATCGCGGTGGCCAGCTCGGACGCGGGGGAGCCGTCGATCCCGACCAGGACCGGTGCTTGCGCCGGATGTGGCATCAACGGATCTTCGTCGTGAATGACCGCCACCGGGCAGTGTGCGTGCTGTACGACGCCCGCGCTGACCGAACCAAGCAGATTGCCGATTGCACCGTGGCCGCGACTACCCACTACGACCATGCCCGCTCCCTTCGACATGTCGACCAGCGTGGGAACAGCGGACGAGTAGTAGATCTCGGTGCGTACTTCCAGCGGGCCGGCGTCCCGCTGTACCGACGCGACGACACCCATTGCCTCGTCAACGGCTTCGTGGGCCCTGCGCTGTTGCCATGTGCCGATGCCGGCCGGCAGGGGAGCGTGGGACAAGGAGCCGAGAACACTGCTGACGACATGGACCAGGGTGAGGGTCGCGCCGCGTTGCACGGCGTCGCGTGCCGCCCAATCGACGGCAACCTTCGCCGCGGGTGACCCGTCGACGCCAACCACGATTTCCGGAGGTGCAATCGAAGACATACGGCACGTTAAGGCAGCAGTACCGGTCCAGGCGTGAGTCTTTAGTCCCCACCCGTTCGGCCAAAGGGCCCCGCCCCACGCCAGGAGCCCAGGCCCAAAGCACCGCGGGGACTGTGCCTTTGCCCCTCTGCCAGCAAACTCGCCGGGTGGTCTGATCAGAAGGTCGCAGCCAACGAGGAGGCCACCCGTGAACCCAGAGAGGGTGAAAACCTATCAGCTCACCGACCGTCTGCACGCGGGTCGGACTGCCCGCGTAACCGCTGATGACATCGTGCCCACAGTATCGGCGTGGTTGGCCGAGTTGGACACCAGCAGCCCGTTGGTCGACGACCTTGCCACTACGCTGCGCACAGGCGATTGGACTGCTGCCCACGCCATCGCTGAAATCCTGTCTGTCGACGTGACCGGCACCGCGTAGCCATCGCCGAATTCCTCAATCTGATGCCGCGCTGGCGCCGGCTTCGACGACGTGCTCGCAGTCGCGAATTAGCCTGCGTTCTCACAGAACTGCCCGAAGGCGGAGGCCAGGTCCTGAGTCCCCCACTCAGCCACGGCTTCCGTCCTTCGGGCAGATCGCCGGTTTGCCCGGCACCACCAACTATCGCACCGTCGGCGTATCCGATCGGAGGGCCTAAGGGCCCCTGTCGACGGTCGAAGGTCATATCATGCGGTACCGGTGGTCAGGACCTCACGCGGGTGCCGGCGTCCCCGGCGACTATTTCGGCGATGTCGGTCAGCGACCCGATGACCGCCTCATTGCCGGTGGATTGCGCGAAGCCGCACGCAGCGTGAACCTTGGGGCCCATCGATCCCGGCGGGAGGTCGAGAACGGCGAGCTCTTCGGGGGTTACTCGCCCGAGGCGCCCCTGTCGCGGTGTCCCCCAGTCGGTGTAGACACCGTCCACGTCGGTGGCGATCACGAGCAGGTTGGCGTCGAGTTGTTCGGCCAGCAGGGCCGAGGCGAGGTCCTTGTCGATGACCGCCTCGACGCCGTGCAGTAAGCCGGCTTCGTCGTACATCGTCGGAATTCCACCCCCGCCGGCACAGATGACGATGGTGCCCTGCTCCACCAGGCTGCGGATCGCCCGAATCTCGAAGATTCTCTTTGGTTTTGGGCTCGCGACGACTCTCCGGAAGTTGTCGCCATCGGCTGCGATGGCCCAGCCGCTGGCGGCTTCGAGGCGCTTTGCTGTCTCCTGGTCATAGATCGGGCCGATTGGTTTGGTGGGATGGGCGAACGCCGGATCGTTGCGGTCGACCTCGATCATCGTCAACAGCGTGGCGAGCGACTGGTCGGCCGGCAGTAGGTTGCCCAGTTCCTGTTCGATGACGTAGCCGATCATCGCCTCGGTCTGCGCCCCGAGCACATCGAGGGGATACGGCGCGACCTCGTGATAGGCCGCCGCCTGCAGCGCCAGCAACCCCACCTGCGGGCCGTTGCCATGCGCGACGACGATCTCGTTCCCCGGCACCACTTTGGCGATCGACTCCGCCGCGACACGGATGTTGGCACGCTGATTCTCCGCGGTCATCGGCTGTCCCCGTCGCAGCAGCGCGTTGCCACCCAGGGCGATCACGATTCGCACTGCGGCTCCCTTTTCGCTCAGGCCAGCGCGGACACGAGGACCGCCTTGATCGTGTGCATCCGGTTTTCGGCCTGCTCGAAGGCGATGTTCGCCGCAGACTCGAAGACGTCCTCGGTCACCTCGATGCCGTCGGCCAGATGCGGATACTGCGAAGCGATTTGCGCACCTACCGTGGTCTCCGAGTTATGGAAGGCGGGCAGGCAGTGCATGAACTTCACCCGCGGATTGGCCGCCGCAGTCATCAACTTCGCGTTGACCTGGAAGGGCAGCAGTAGCTCTATCCGATCTCCCCACGTCTCCACCGGCTCGCCCATGGACACCCACACATCTGTGTAGATGAAGTCCACACCGCTCACCGCCTTGAACGGATCGTCGGTGACCATGATCCGAGCGCCGGATGCGGCGCCGAACTCCCGACACTGCGTTACCAGGTCATCGTTCGGCCACAGGTCCTGTGGCGCACCGATGCGCACGTCCATACCGAGCTTGGCTGCCACCAGCAGCAACGAATTGGCGACGTTGTTGCGACCGTCTCCGACGAACGCGAAAGCGATGTCGGTCAACGGTTTTGGGCAGTGCTCGGTCATCGTGAGGACGTCGGCGAGCATCTGGGTGGGATGGAACTCATCGGTGAGCCCGTTGAACACCGGCACCCCCGCGTACTCCGCCAGCTCCTCGACGATCTTCTGTCCCGCGCCCCGGTACTCGATCGCGTCGTACATCCGTCCCAGTACGCGGGCAGTGTCCTTCATCGACTCCTTGTGCCCGATCTGCGACGATGCGGGGTCGATGTACGTCACGTGGGCGCCCTCGTCGTATGCCGCCACCTCGAACGCGCACCGAGTCCGCGTCGAACTCTTCTCGAAGATCAAGGCGATGTTCTTACCTGCCAGGCTGGTCCGACGGGCACCGGAGTACTTGGCTCGCTTGAGATCTCGGGACAGGTCCAGCAGATAGAGTAGATCGCGTTCGGTGTGATGGACGAGGCTGAGCAGACTGCGGTTGCGGGTGTTGAAAGCCATGGTGGGTTCCTCCGGGTGCGGTCACGTATACAGGGGGTCGCGCAGGATCGGGCAGGTCATGCATCGACCACCGCCGCGGCCGCGGCCCAACTCGCTGGCGTCGATGGTGACGACCTCCACGCCCGCCTTGCGCAGCGCTGTGTTGGTCAGCGTGTTGCGGTCGTAGCCGATGACGACACCGGGCTCGAGTGCCACCACGTTGTTGCCGTCGTCCCACTGCTCACGCTGGATGCCGTAGACGTCGCCGGCAGTCGTGACGACTCGGAAGTCCACTCCGACCGCTTCGCCGATGGTGGCGATCAGGTCTTTCGGTTCGCGACGGACATCCAGGCCCGATGGCGACTTCTCGTCGGGCCGTAGGCTGATCGGTACGATGCCGTCGACGACCGGCGCGTAGGCCGTCACCAGGTCACGGTCGCAGAACGTGAAGACCGTGTCCAGGTGCATCGCCGAGCGGGTCTTCGGCAGGCTGGCGATGATCACTCGTTCCGCCGCCCCGGCCGCGAAGAGGTTGCGCGCCACCTGGGTGATCGCCTGATGCGATGATCGCTCGCCCATGCCGATCACCACGAGTCCCTTGCCGATCGGCATCACGTCGCCGCCCTCGAGGCTTGCCATGCCGTGGTCGGTGGGTAATCCGTCGGGATCGCCCAGCCACACGTCATACTCCTCGCCCGCGAACGCCGGATGGAACTTGTAGACCGCGGTGGTCAGCAGCGTCTCCTGACGTCGCGCCGGCCAGTACATCGGGTTCAGTGTCACGCCGCCGAATATCCACGCCGAGTTGTCACGCATGAACTGTGTGTTGGGCAGTGGCCGGATGACGAAGCCCGCGGGGTCCAACTCGTTGAACAACGAGAGGAACCCGCAGTCCAACTCGTCGACAACGTCTTGATAGGCGACTCCGCCAATCAGCAACTCCGCCAGCCGATCCGGGGCCAGTGCCGTGAGCCAGTCCCGGATGTCGTGAGTGAGTCCCGGGCCCACCAGGTCGTCGGTGAGCTTTCGATCCAACACCCAGTCGCGGGCATCGGGTTTCGCCACCACCTCGGCGAGCAAGTCCTGCAATTCCAGGACCTCGACGCCGCGGTCGACCATCTTGGCGACGAAGTCGAAGTGGTCGCGGCGGGCCTGCTGCAGCCAAATGACGTCGTCGAACAGCAACTCGTGGCAGTTGTCGGGGGTAAGCCGCTGATGAGCAAGGCCGGGTGCACACACCATCACTCGCCGTAGCCGGCCCGCTTCCGACCACACGCCCAGCCGGGACCCGTTGGTGCTCACAGGACCGCGAGGTTGCCGGTGGCCATCATCACGACGGCCGCAACCGACGTCAGCGCCACCACGCCGACGACAATTCGTTCAGGCTTCGTGAAGACCTGCAGGCGGTCCTCCCTGCGGGCCCAGACGAACAGCGCGGTGCCGACGAGGTAGAACAATGCCGCGATCAGCAGGTACTCGAGGCCGCCTGCGTAGACCAACCAGACGGCGTACACCAACCCGATCAGCCCGACGACAAGGTCGCGGGTCCGCCCCTGTCCCGATTCGTACGTCTCACCGCGCACGGCCAACAAGAGCTGATACGCGGCAGACCACAGGTAGGGGAGCAGGATCAGCGATGTCGCGAGCAGGATCAGGTTGAGATAGGTGCTCTCGTTCGCCAGCGTCCACAGCAGCATTGCCTGGACGCACAGATTGGTCAGCCACAACGCGTTGGCGGGAGCACCGTGCGCGTTCTCTTTGGCCAGGGCTTTGGGCATCACGTTTTCGATGGCGGGCAGGCGCAGGATTTCGACGCACAGCATCACCCACGCGATCAGCGCGCCGAGGAGCGAGACGATCAGTCCGATGGAGATGAAGGCCGCCCCCCAGCCGCCGACCTGTTGTTCGAGCAGACCCGCCATCGACGGGTCGGGCACACCGGCGAGCTCCGCCTGGGTCATCAGGCCGTACGAGAGCAGGTTGACCAGAAGCAGCAGCGCGAGCACGCCGGCGAATCCGAGCACTGTGGCGCGGCCGACGTCGCGGCGCTTGGCGGCCCGCTGCGAGTAGACGGCGGCACCTTCGATGCCGATGAACACCCAGACGGTCACCAGCATCATGTTCTTGACCTGAGACATCGTGTCGCCCAGCGGCACACCGTCGATGTCCGTGGTGCGACCCCAGAAGTCCGCAGTGAAAAGTCCAGCCTTGAACCCGACAGCCGCGATCGCGATGAAAGTCAGAATCGGGATCACCTTGGCGATGGTCACCACGACGTTGACAAACGCTGCGGTCTGGATGCCGCGCAGCGTCATGGCGTGCACGATCCAGAGCAGGATCGACGCGCCGATGATCGCGGGCAGCGTTGCGCCACCTTCGAACGCCGGGAAGAAGTAGCCCAGCGTCGAGAACAGCAGCACGAGGTAAGCGACGTTGCCCACCCACGCCGAGACCCAGTATCCGAACGCCGACGTGAAGCCGATGTAGTTGCCGAAACCCGCACGGGCGTAGCCGTAGACGCCGCCGTCGACCTCCGGCTTGCGGGCGGCCAAAGTCTGGAAGACGAATGCGAGCATCAGCATCCCGACGCCCGTGATCACCCACCCGATGAGTAGCGGACCAGGTGCGGCGCTGCCCGCCATCTGCGATGGCAGCGCAAAGATGCCGCTCCCGATCATGGATCCGACCACAATGGCCGTCAGCGCAGCCATGCTCAGACCGGGTTTGACGCCACCCGGATCGGCCTCGGGGGCCTTGTGCATGAGGTCTTCTGACATTTTTCGCTCCAAGCGCCGGGTACCGGGGGCGTGAAATCGCCTCTCGTGACTGAGGCTATGGATGTGACTCACGGCGCTGAGGAGGCTTTGGTCCCTGATCATCAGCCTTAAGTCCCACGCCCAACGCGGAGGTGTCGGGTGCTGAGGACCCTTCGGCATTGGCCGCGATCTGTCGAAGGGTGGCCCGCAGGACGTGGCCGACGAACGGCCGGATCAGGCGCCAGTAGCGCAGAAACCGGCGACGGGAGTCGGGATCTGTTGTCACCGTGCGACATTCGTAAGTGAGCAGCGTCGCAGAGGTGCCGTAGGGCAGCACGGAGAAGTTCGCGGCGATCTTTCCCCAACCAGGTTCGTTGAAACCACGGAAGTCAGCGACCGGCACATCGAGCCACTCGATGGTGGGCTTCCAGAATCTGCCGATGGCGCCGAAGGCGATCTCGCGGTTCGAGCGTTCGCCGAGGAACGTCCAGCCCGGCAGTCCCATGTCCGTGGCGATGATGATCTTGGGCGCGGTCGGCACAGCGTGGCCCGTGAGTCGGGCCGGCAGCCCTCGTATCCACATCGACGCGTCCAGCAGCGGCGAGTGAACGGTGAGTAGGTCGAGTTCGCGTGCCGCGGCGAATGTTGCAGCCGGACCGGCCGCTACCACCATGTGCTCGGCAATCACGGCGTCGTAGGCGGGCATCGCCGAGTCGATGAGAAGTGGCCCGTAATCAGAGGTGGTCATGAGGTCCATGGTCGACGGGCAGGCCGGACAGACCTAGGGTCCATGGTCCCCGCCCAGCAGGCAACGTGACGTTGGTGCCGAAAACGCACGTGGAGCCGGACAGCCACGAAGGGACCATCGTCACTCGCGGGGGGACCTTCGTCGGTAGTGGCCGGCCTCGGCGATCAATAGCGTCGACAGCGGTAACGATCCCACGATGAGAGGTTCCACATGGTTCAGGCAGTTGAGTCGCAGCAAGCGACATCCCATTCGATCGACTTGCTCGACGATGTTCGCGATGCGGCCAAGGTCGGCCAGCACGCTGCGGCCGAGGCCTTGCGGGCATTCCGTCAAACGGTCGACGAGGCGGTACCGCAGGCCGTCGAACCGCTACGCACGAAGATCGTTGATGCCGCGGTCGAACTGGCTGACAAGCTCGTCGCCGCCCAGTTTCAACTCAACCGCGACCTGATCCACAGCGCCGAACGGGCCCTGACCAAGTCCGACGGCGACAAGAAGTAGATCGCTCGCAAGCCCGCCGCTCCGCGCCGTGGCCACTATCGTGAATGGTGGACGCTGCGCCGGCAGTCGGGACAGCGGATTGGCGCCGATATCAGCGGCACCGCTGTTTCTTTGGTGTAGCCAAGCTGACGGCTGACGTAGCGCGGCGGGTCCGCCCCGGGACATCGGTCGATGGCCGAGAGGAGTTTCAGATGGCGATCGCGTCAATCGGATCCGCACGGGCGAACGCTGCTAGATGAACGCAGATATCGACACCGTCCTGCGGCGCTACCGCTACGACGGAACGCGGCTGATCGATATCCTGTGGGATGTCCAGCACTTGTACGGCTACATCCCCGCCGAGCATCTGCCGCAGATGGCGGTTGCGTTGAATCGGACTCCGTTGGACATCGTGGAGACGGCTTCCTTCTATCACTTCTTCCACAGCACGCCGGCCGGACGCCACCGGATTTACTTGAGCAACACCGTGATTGCCAAGATGAACGGATTTCAAGCGGTCTACGATGCGCTCGAGCGCCAGACCGGGGCGCGCTTCGGGGAGACCGACGCGGATGGGATATTCGGTCTGTTCGAAACGCCGTGTATCGGGCTCAGCGATCAGGAACCGGCGATGATGGTCGACAGCGTGGTGTTCACCCGACTGACGCCCGACACCGTCGCAGACATCATCGCGCAGTTGAAAACGGGTAAAGCCGCCGCCGATATCGCCAACCCTGAGGGGCTGCCCGACGATGGCATCGCCTACGTCGAGGCTCTGGTGGAGTCCAATGTCCACACGCGGGGCCCCGTGTTCTTCCGCGGCGAGCCGGATTACCAAACGTTGCTCAAGAACTGCCTCGCCGGTACGCCCGAGCAGGCCATCGGCGTTGTCACCGAGTCCGGGCTGCGGGGCTACGGCGGTGCAGGGTTTCGAACGGGATTGAAGTGGCAGTTGTGCAGGGACGCGCCTGGCGACGAGAAGTACATCATCTGCAACGCAGATGAGGGGGAACCGGGCACGTTCAAAGACCGCGCGCTCCTGACCCGATCGCCGAAAGACGTCTTCATGGGGATGGTCATCGCGGCCTACGCGATCGGCAGTTCTCGCGGAATCGTCTATCTCCGTGCTGAATACGTCTATCTGAGGCGCTATTTGGAAGGCCAGCTTCAGCAACTTCGGGACGACGGGTTACTCGGACACAGCGTCGGCGGGCGATCGGGATTCGACTTCGACATCCGCATCCAGATGGGTGCCGGTTCCTACGTCTGTGGTGAAGAGTCTGCGCTGATCGAGTCCTGCGAAGGCAATCGGGGCACCCCCCGGCTGAAACCGCCCTTCCCCGTTCGAGAGGGCTACCTCGGCAAACCGACCAGCGTCAACAACGTCGAGACCTTGGCTGCCGCAACCCGCGTCATGGAAGAAGGCGCCGAATGGTTCCGCCGCATGGGTACCCCCGACTCCGCGGGCGCCCGCCTGTTGAGCGTCGCCGGGGACTGCAATCGTCCGGGAGTGTATGAGGTCGAGTGGGGCATCACCCTCGATGAGGTGCTGACCATGGTCGGTGCGGCCGACGCCCGCGCGGTCCAGATCAGCGGGCCATCGGGGGAGTGCGTGTCGGTAGCGGCTGACGGCCGACGCCGCATTGCGTACGAGGACATCCCGTGCAACGGGGCGGTCACCATCTTCAATTCGACCCGTGACCTGCTGGACTGCGTCAAGGACTACTCCAAGTTCTTCGCCGACGAATCCTGCGGCATCTGTGTGCCCTGCCGGGCGGGCACCGTGGATCTGCACGACAAGGTCGAACTCGTCATCGCAGGAGACGCGGTACCAAAGGATCTCGACGAGGTGGCCCGGTGGGGTGCCCTGGTGCAGGCGACCAGTCGGTGCGGCCTCGGGGCGACTGCGGCCAATCCCATCCTGACCACACTCGAGAAGTTCCCCGAGATCTATCGGCAAAGGTTGCGCACCAAGGAACACACCCTGCTGGCATCGTTCGACCTCGATGCCGCGCTGGCCGGGCACGAGAAGGCACGGATCGAACTGCAGTCGGGTGAGACGACATGACCATCCGAATCGAGATCGATGGAGTATCGGTGTCGACCGAGGAGGGCGCAACCCTGGTCGATGTCGCCGCCGACGCCGGTGTGTACATCCCGACACTGTGCTATCTCAGAGACAAGCCGTGCCTTGGGACATGCCGGGTGTGCTCGGTGAAGGTGAACGGCGCTGTGGTCACGGCGTGTACGGTCGCCGTCTCGGACGGGATGACGGTCGAGGTCGACGAACCGGAAACAGCCGATATGCGAAAAGCTCTGGTAGAACTGCTGTTCACCGAAGGCAACCACAACTGTCCCAGTTGTGAGAAGAGCGGGCGCTGCACGCTGCAGGCGGTCGGTTACGAGCTGGACATGCTGGTGTCACGCTTCCCGTACCGGTTCCCGGTCCGAGAGCGCGAACACGCGGCCGAACGGATCTGGCTGGAGCGCGACCGTTGCATCTTCTGCCAGCGCTGCGTCGAATTCGTCCGCGACGAAGCAACCGGCCAGAAGATCTTCAGCATCAGCCACCGCGGCGCCGAGTCCCGGATCGAAGTCGATGCCGACCGTGCCAACGCGATGCCGGCCGAGCAGGTCCGCTATGCCGTCGAGATTTGTCCCGTCGGCGCCATCCTCGAGAAACGGGTCGGATTCGACGTCCCGATCGGCCGACGCAAGTACGAAGTGAAATCCGTCCGCGATCGGGCACTCGACCAGGCAGACGGATCGGACGCGCCGTGACGGACGAGACCAGATCGGACGAACTCCCCTCGGCGCCAGCAGATCCGGCGTTATCGGCGGCTCGCGAGGGCAAGATCAACGTGGCAATGATCGGCTTGTGCGGCTGCTGGGGATGCACGTTGTCCTTTCTGGACATGGATGAGCGGATCGTTCCACTCTTGACGAAGGTCACCATCCACCGGTCCTCGCTCACTGATATCAAGAGAATCACCGAGCGTTGCGCAATCGGCTTCATCGAAGGTGGTGTCGCGAATGAGGAGAACATCGAAACGCTGCGACATTTCCGGAACAACTGCGACATCCTGATCTCCGTCGGAGCCTGCGCCGTCTGGGGCGGCGTCCCGGCGATGCGTAATGTCTTCGAGCTGAAGGATTGCTTGGCTGAGGCGTATGTCAACTCGCCGACCGCCGTTCCCGGTGCCGAACCCGTCATCCCCTGCCACCCGGACATCCCCCGAATCACCACCAAGGTCCACCCCTGCCACGAAGTGGTCAAGATGGACTACTTCATCCCCGGCTGTCCACCGGATGCCGATGCCATCTTCACCGTGCTCGAGGATCTGATACATGGTCGTCCAGTTGCGCTGCCCCGCTCGCTCAATCACTACGACTGACTCGGAGGCTTCGCGTGAGCAGAAAGCTCGTCATCGACCCCGTTACCCGCATCGAGGGCCACGGCAAGGTAACCGTGAACCTCGACGACGACGGCAACGTCGTCGACGCCAGGCTGCATGTCGTCGAGTTCCGCGGATTCGAAAAGTTCGTTCAGGGCCACCCGTTCTGGGAGGCGCCGATGCTGATGCAGCGCATCTGCGGAATCTGCTTCGTCAGTCACCACCTGTCTGGCGCCAAAGTGCTCGACGACATGATCGGCGCCGGCGTGAACTCAGAAGTCGCAATAACACGGACAGCGGAGAAGATCCGTCGGCTCGGCCATTACGCGCAGATGCTGCAGTCTCATGCGACCGCATACTTCTACTTAGTGGTCCCCGAGATGATGTTCGGGATGGATGCCGCGCCCGAGCAGCGCAATCTTCTCGGCCTCATCGAGGCCGACCCGGCGCTGATGCGAAGAGTGATCATGCTGCGCAAGTGGGGCCAGGAGGTCATCAAGACCGTCTTCGGCAGAAGGATGCACGGCATCAACTCGGTGCCCGGAGGCGTCGACAAGAACTTGAGCCGCGCCGAATGCGACCGTCTGCTCAACGGTGAGGAGGGACTCCCGTCGGTCGACGAGATCATCGACTACGCACAGGACGGGCTTCGCCTGTTCTACGACTTCCATGAAAAGAACCGAAGCGCGGTGGACGGGTTCGCCACCGTTCCCGCGCTCAACATGTCCCTGGTCGACGCCGACGGCAACGTGGACTACTACCACGGGGCCCTGCGCATCGTCGACGAGAACAAGCGCATCGTCAGTGAATTCGATTATCACGACTACCTCGATCACTTTTCGGAAGCCGTCGAAGAGTGGAGCTACATGAAGTTCCCCTTCCTCAAGGAGCTCGGCAGGGAGAAGGGCTCGGTCCGGGTGGGCCCGCTCGCGCGGATGAACGTGACCAAGACGCTGTCGACTCCGCGCGCTCAGGACGCGCTGGAGCGGTTCCACGCCTACACCGGCGGCGCACCCAACAACATGACGCTGCACACCAACTGGGCGAGGACCATCGAGGTGCTCCACGCCGCGGAACTGATCGAACAATTGCTGCGCGACCCCGATCTGCAGAACGAGGACCTCATCGTCACGCCCGCGGCGGGCGCTTGGGTCGGCGAGGGTGTCGGTGTCGTCGAAGCGCCTCGCGGCACGTTGCTTCATCACTACCGCGCCGGTCCGGACGGGGACATCACCTTCGCCAATCTCATTGTGGCCACGACACACAACAATCAGGTTCTAAACCGTACGGTGCGCTCGGTGGCCGAGGACTACCTGGTGGGTCGCGCCGAGATCACCGAAGGGATGATGAACGCGATCGAAGTCGGAATCCGTGCCTTCGATCCCTGCCTGAGTTGTGCGACGCACGCCTTCGGCCAGATGCCGCTGATCGTGACTGTCCGCGATCCGGCGGGATTAGTGATCAACGAACGTGTCCGCTCGGCATCAGGTTCATGAGACTCGACGATTTCGACAACGACTCCTGTCTGATCTATGGTATTGGCAACGTAGGTCGCCAGGATGACGGCTTGGGCTGGGCGTTCGTCGATTGGCTTCAGGCGCAGGGTCTTTGCTCGAGCGCGGAGATGCAGCGGGGCTATCAGCTTCTGCTGGAGGACGCCGAACTGATCAGCAACAAGAAACGGGTGTTGTTCGTCGATGCCACCAAAGAGGCTTCGGTGGAATCATTCACCTTGGGTCGCCCAATGCCCCGCATGGACTTCAGCTTCACGTCGCACGCCATCTCGATCCCCGCCATCATGGCGACCTGCCAGCAGTGTTTTCAGCGCCTGCCGGAGGTGTACGTCCTCGCGATCAGGGGATACGAGTTCGAACTCGCAATGGGGTTGACTCCCGCGGCGCAGCGCAACTTGGACGGTGCGAAAGCCCATCTTCGTGGGGAGCATCGGTTGTGACCGGTCACCAGGGCCCGGAGTCGGCACCGTTGGCCCGCCGCAGCGCGCTGACGTAGTCCCCGCGTTCACGCGCGACTTCGTCGGCACCGACGGGGACGGCCAGCAGGCCGCGGAAGTCGTCCACCGCGGTGTATTCCTTGCGCCCCATCCAGCGGGACAACCCGTCGAGCATCACGGCGGCGTAGTCGGGACCGTGCCGCAGCAGTGCTGACGCGGTCATCACCACATCCGCGCCGGCCAAGAGGTACTTGATCAGCTCCTCCGAACCCTCGACGCCGGTGGTCGCGGCCAGCGAAGCATCGATCCGGCCGTGCAGCAGGGCAATCCACGTCAAGGGTAGGAGAGTCTCCGACGCTCGTGACAACGAGATCCCGGGCGCCACCGCCAGGGTTTCGGGATCGATGTCGGGCTGCAGGAATCGGTTGAACAGCACCAACCCGTCCGCGCCGGCGAGGTCCAGGCGCCGGGCCATGTCGGCGGTCGCGCTGAAGTACGGGCTGAGTTTCACCGCCACCGGCACGGTCACCACGTCCTTGACCCGTGCCAGGATGTCGAGGTGACGCTGTTCGACTTCAGTGCCGGAGATGTGCGCATCGCCAGGCAGGGTGTAGATGTTCAATTCGATGGCGGCCGCGCCACATTCTTGCATCGACCGGGCGTAGGCGGCCCAACTGCCGGCGGTGCTTCCGTTGATGCTGCCGATCACGGGAATCGAGACGGCTGCCGCTGAGCGTTCGAGCAGGCTCAGATATGGACGTTCGCCGTGGTCCGCTCCTGCGGCTTCCGGGAAGTAAGACAGCGATTCGGCGAAGCTCTCCGTGCCTGCGACGGTGAGGCGCGTATTCTCGTCGGCCTGGCGGCGTAGTTGCTCCTCGAACAATGAATAGAGCACCACCGCACCGACTCCCGCGTCGGCAAGGCGCCTGACGCCGTCGACGGTGTTCGACAGCGGAGACGCCGACGCGACCAGGGGGTTACGCAAGTCCAGGCCCAGGTAGCGGGTCGTCAGTTCCATCAGGGCTCCCTTCGGGCGTCGGGGTGGAAGTGTTCAGGACCCGGTTCGTCGGGCTGGGAAGCCATCTCCTCGTAGACATTCCAGCGCTGTGCGTTCGCCTGCTCGGCCATACCGAGCAACCGTTCGTACTCGACCGGATCGGCGTTCGCGAGTGAGCGGTATCGCAATTCCCGCTTGCGGTAATCGTCGAGTGAAATTCGCGGACGGTGGGAGTCGAGCAAAAAAGGGTTCCTTCCTGCGCCATGCAGCACCGGGTCATAGCGCAGCAACGGCCAATGCCCGCTGGCGACCGCGCGGTACTGCTGGTCCATCCCGAGACGCATGTCGATGCCATGCGCGATGCACTGGCTGTAGGCGATGACCAGCGACGGTCCGTCGTACGCCTCCGCCTCACGGAAGGCCTGCAGCGTGTGCTGCGGGTCGGCGCCCATGGCGACCTTGGCGACGTAGACGTGTCCGTAGGCGATCGCCTGCAGCGCAAGGTCTTTCGTCGGCACCGTCTTGCCCGCGGAAGCAAACTTGGCAACCGCACCGAGTGGCGTCGCTTTGGACATCTGGCCGCCGGTGTTCGAGTAGACCTCGGTGTCGAGAACCAACACGTTGACGTTGTGCCCGGTCGCCAACACGTGGTCGAGCCCGCCGGAACCGATGTCGTACGCCCACCCGTCGCCGCCCACGATCCACACGCTGCGCCGGACGAGCTGGTCCACCACGCTGAGCAGGTCAGCGGTGACAGCCGGATCAAGGCCCCCGAGGCGGTGTTTCAGCTCGGTCACCCGCTCTCGTTGCGCAGCCAACTCCGACTCCCGCAGCTGGGGCGCCGCCAGGATGTCGTCGACGAGATCGGCGCCGAGCGGGTCGCGCAGTTCGGCCAGCCGTCGCCGGGCCAGCTGGACATGTGCGTCGCTGGCCAAGCGCAGTCCGAGCCCGAACTCAGCGTTGTCCTCGAACAGTGAGTTCGACCAGGCTGGGCCCCGCCCGTCGGCGTCGGTGGTCCAGGGAGTGGTGGGCAGGCTGCCGCCGTAGATGGACGAGCAGCCGGTCGCGTTGGCGACCATGAGCCGGTCTCCGAACAGCTGGGAGAGCAGTTTGAGGTACGGAGTCTCGCCGCAACCCGCGCATGCACCTGAGAACTCGAAAAGCGGCTCGAGGAATTGCGTTCCACGCACGGTGCCGAAGTCCACCCGCGAGCGGTCGTTGGTCGGCAGCGATTCGAAGAAATCGATGTTCTTGCGCTCGGCGGCCACCCGCGGCTCGGCGGGACCGAGGTTGATCGCCTTGGTGACGGCGGGGCCGGGAATGACGACCGGGCAGGCCTCGACGCACAAGCCGCAGCCCGTACAGTCCTCGACGTACACCTGCAGCGAGAACCGGGCGTTGGGCAGGCCGACGGCGTCCAGCGGCGCGGAGTCGAACTCCTCCGGCGCCCCGGTCAGTTGTGACTTGTCATAGAACTTGGACCGGATCACACTGTGCGGGCACACGAACGCGCAGTTGCCGCACTGGATGCAGCTGTCTGGATCCCACACCGCCACCAGGTCGGAGATATTGCGCTTCTCGTAGGCCGTCGTGCCGCTCGGGTAGGTGCCGTCCACCGGAAGTGCGCTGACCGGCAGTAGATTTCCGCGTCCGGCCATCATCTCCGCGGTAACGGTGCGGACGAACTCCGGCGCCGACTCGGGCACCAACGGTGCCGGTATGCGGGTGGAGGTGACGAAGGCGGGTATCTCGATCCGCTGCAACCCGGCCACGGCGCCGTCCATCGCCGCCAGCTCCTTGGCCACCACGTCGGCGCCGCGGTTACCGTACGTCTTCTCAACCGATTCCTTGATCCTCGCGATGGCCCGCTCGCGCGGCAGCACCTCCGAGATCGCGAAGAAACAGGTTTGCAGCACGATGTTGATGCGGCCGGCCAGCCCGGCCTCGCGCGCGATCCGGTCGGCGTCGACGGTGTAGAGCGTGATCCGCTTGTCCAGGATCTGTTCCTGTAATCGCCGCGGCAGCGCGTCCCAGACCTTGGTAGCACGCAGCCTGCAGTTGAGCAGCAGCGTCGCGCCGGGGGCGGCCCGACCCAGCACATCGACCTTGTCGAGGAACCGGAATTGATGGCAGCCGACGAAATTGGCCGCGGTCACCAGGTAGGGGGCCCGGATGGGATGCGGCCCGAAGCGCAGGTGCGATTCGGTCTGCGATCCCGACTTCTTGGAGTCGTAGACGAAGTAGGCCTGCGCGTGCAGATCATCTTCGGCTCCGAGGATCTTGATGGTGTTCTTGTTCGCGCTGACGGTACCGTCCGAACCCAGCCCGAAGAAGATCGCGCCGACGGTATCCGGCGACTCGATATCGAACGACGGGTCGTAATCGATGCTGGACCCGGAGACGTCGTCGTCGATGCCGATGGTGAACCGCCGCCGCGGCTGCTCGCGGGCGAGTTCGGCGAACACGCCGGCAACCATGGCGGGGGTGAACTCCTTGGAGGACAGGCCGTAACGTCCCCCCGTCACCCGTGGCATCACCGGTCGTTCGCCGTCGGCGCATTCCTCCGCGAGCGCCGCGACGACGTCCAGATACAAGGGCTCGCCGATCGAGCCGGGCTCCTTGGTGCGGTCCAGCACCCCAATAGTGCGCACCGACGTCGGCAATGTGTCTAGGAGTGCTCGCGTGGGGAACGGCCGGTACAACCGCACCTGTACCACGCCGACCCGTTCGCCGCGTTCGACGAGTGCACCCACGGTCTGCTTGACTGTCTCGGCACCCGAACCCATCAGCACCAGAACGCGTTCCGCCTCGGGGTGGCCCTCGTAGTCGACGATGTGCATCGTCCGGCCGGTGCGCTCGCCGAGGCGGGCCATCAGGCTCTCGACCACATCCGGGACCCGCGCGTAGAACGGGTTTACCGTTTCGCGGGCCTGGAAGTAGACGTCCGGGTTCTGGGCGGTTCCGCGGATGAAGGGCCGGTCGGGGGTCAGCGCCCGTCCGCGATGCGCGTGCACCAGTTCTTCGGGTACCAACGCCCGCAGATCGTCGTCGGTCAGCGTCTCAATGGTGTTGATCTCGTGGGAGGTTCGGAATCCGTCGAAGAAGTGGACGAAGGGTATCCGTGTCGTCAGCGTCGCCGCCTGCGCGACGAGTGCCAGGTCGTGAGCTTCCTGAACTGATGCCGAACCTAGCAACGCGAATCCCGTCTGGCGCACCGCCATCACGTCGGAATGGTCGCCGAAGATCGACAAGCCCTGGGCTGCAATGGATCGCGCGGCCACATTGATGACGGCCGAGGTCAGTTCGCCGGCGATTTTGTACATGTTCGGAATCATCAGCAGCAGGCCTTGTGACGAGGTGAATGTCGTCGTCAACGCACCGCTCTGCAGCGACCCGTGCAGGGCGCCCGCCGCACCGCCCTCGCTTTGCATTTCGACCACGGTGGGGACGTTCCCCCACACGTTGGCTCGCTGTGCGCTGGACCATTCGTCGGCGAATTCGGCCATCGGTGACGACGGTGTGATCGGGTAGATGCAGCACACTTCGTTGAGCCGGTAGGCGACCGAGACGGTTGCCTCGTTGCCGTCCACCGTTGCGCGGGTCATGTTGGCTCCGGGAACATCTCGATGGCGTGTACGGGGCACTGATCGAAGCAGATGCCACACCCCGTGCACTTGTCGTAGTCGAACTCATAGCGGTGTCCGACTCCGAGTTTGATCACCGCGTCTTCGGGGCAGGCGCCCAGGCAGCCGTCGCATTCGAAGCAGTTCCCGCACGACAGACATCGCCCCGCCTCGTAGACCGCCTCGTCGGGGGACAGCCCGCCGACGACTTCGTCGAAATTCTCGATGCGCACAAGCGGTTCGAGTTCGGGCTGCTGACGTTGAGCGGTGTCCCCGAAGTACCACAGGTTCAGCGTGTCGAAGGTGGCGGTCGGGTGTTTCGGGGGTCTTTCGACCTGCGTCCCCCGCAGCCAGGCGTCGATGTGATGGGCCGCCTTCTTGCCGTGACCGACACCGACAGTGACGGTGCGCTCACTGGGCACCATGTCGCCACCGGCGAACACGCCGGGACAACCGGTCATCAATGACGGCGAGACACGCACGCTGCCGTCGGTCTCGAACTCCACGCCGGGAAGGGTCCGCATAAAGGCCGATTCCGTTTCCTGGCCGATCGCCATGATCAGCGTGTCGGCGGACAGTGTCTCGAAACGCCCGGTCGGCCGCGGGTGGCCCGAATCGTCGAGTTCCATGACCTCAACCTGCAATTCGGGGCCGTCGAATGCCGTTATCGTCCGCAGCCAGTTGATCCGGATGCCCTCGCGTTCGGCATCCTCGGCTTCCTCGGGGTGGGCGGGCATCTGGTCGCGGGTGCGTCGGTAGACGATCACCGCGTCCTCGGCACCGAGGCGCCGGGCCACGCGGGCTGCGTCCATCGCGGTGTTGCCGCCGCCGTAGACCGCGACATGCCGTCCGATGGCCGGCTTCTGGCCTGAGGCGACGGTGCGTAGGAATGACACCGCATCGACCATCGTGCCTGCATCGCGGGCCGGGATGTCGACTCGTTTGGCCAGATGTGCGCCGATGGCTACGAACACCGCATCGAAGCCGCCCTCGTCTCGCTCGGCCGCGAGGTCATCGACCCGATGGTTACAGGTCAGCCGCACGCCCATCTCCGCGACCCGGTTCAGTTCGTCGTCCAGCACGTCCCGGGGGAGTCGGTAGCTCGGGATGCCGTACCGCATCATCCCGCCGGGCGCGGCACCTGCATCGCGGATCTCGACTTCGTGGCCCATGCGCGCCAATTGGTAGGCGGCGGACAGACCGCTCGGCCCCGCGCCGATGACCAGGACCCGCTTACCGGTTCGGGTGGGCGGTGGTTCGAACATCCAGCCCCGCTCCCAGGCCAGGTCGCCGAGGAATCGTTCCACCGAATGGATCGACACCGAGGTGTCGAGATAGGCACGGTTGCAGACGGTTTCACACGGGTGGTAGCACACCCGACCGTGGATTGCGGCGAACGGGTTGTCGGTGACGAGTTGACGCCACGCGGCTTCGTGCCGACCGGCAGTGGCATGCGCCAGCCAGGCCTGGATGTTCTCGCCGGCCGGGCAACCGGCATTGCACGGCGGCATCAGATCGAGGTAGACGGGCCGGTGTTCGCGCACGGGACCTGCCCGGGCATGCCCCTGGCTGAGGTCAGGGAGCGGGGTTAAGTCTCTGAAATCAGCCATCAGCCGGGGAATCGGACGGTGGTGCCGGGCATCAGCTCGACGACCTTGCCGTGGCACTCCACTTCGACCCCGGCGGCGTTGCGCGGATCAACGCTGATGATCACGCCCTTCCCGCTGACCCGCAGGTGCAGGTGCAGGCCGCGGTAGAGGATCGGTATCGCCAGCACGCCGAGGCTTTCCGGCCAGTGTGGCGAGAGGATGATGCGGTTGGACCGGGTTTCCAGCCCGGTGAAACACCGCTGCATCAGGTCGACGGTTCCAGCCATGGCCGCCAGATGAATGCCTTCGGATGTGGTGCCGCCCTGGATGTCGGAGACGTCGGCCTTCAACGCCTGGGTGAAGAACTCCATGGCCCGGTCGCGGTTGGCTCTGGCCAGCACCCAAGTGTGCACGACACCACTGAGCGTCGATCCGTGCGAGGTGCGGGCCAGGTAGTAGTCCACCATCTTCGGTACCTGTTCCGGGGTGAAGCGATAACCGAGCCGGGTGAGCAGCTCACGCAGCTCGTCCGCCGACAGCAGGTACAGCAACATCAGCGCGTCGGCTTGTTTGGACGCTTTATAGCGGTTCACGTCGTCGTGCTCGGCCTCCAGGATGCGGTCCAGCCGTTGGATGTTGCCGTATTGGCTGCGCAGGCGGTCCCAATCCAGATCCGCCAAGTCGCCATAGCCCTCGAATTGGCTGATCACACCGTCGTGAAACGGGACGAACATCCGTCGGCTGACGTCGTTCCAGTGCGCGAGCTCGGCACTGCTGAGGCCTAGGGTCTCCATCAGATCCAGGCGGTTCGGCAGCGGCAGCAGGTTCAGTGCGTCGATGGCGCGCATGATGACCCAGACCGCCATGACGTTGGTGTACGCGTTGTTGTCGATGCCGTCGTAGGGAGCGTCGGGATAGCCGGAATGGAACTCGTCGGGGCCGATGACGCCCTTGATGCTGAAGCGTGCGCGCTCGTCGTCGTAGGTGGCCAAGCTGACGAAGAACCGCGCGATCTCGGTCAGCAGTTCGGCACCGTAGTCGATCAGGTAGGCGAGGTCACCGGTGACCTGATAGAACTTCCACGCGTTGTAGGCGACCGCGATACCGATGTGGTGCGCGCGAGCGCTGGCATCCGGGTTCCAGTGGCCGCTGCGTGGATTCAGGTGCAGCCGTTGACTTTCCTCGCGACCGTCGCTGCCGGACTGCCAGGGAAACATCGCCCCGGTATGGCCTGCCGCGCGGGCGGCGTTCCTGGCTTCCGGCAAGCGCCGGTAGCGGTAGCCGAGCAGGGACCGGGTGACCGTCGGAATTCGCAGGTTGAGTACCGGGAAGATGAACAACTCGTCCCAGAAGATGTGGCCGCGATACGCCTCACCATGCAGTCCGCGGGCCGGCACCCCGGCGTCGAGGTCGGCGGTGTTCGGTGAGACCGTCTGCAGCAGGTGCAGCAGATGCAACCGCAGAATCCGCACTTCGTCGGTGAAGTCGTCGAACTCGATGGACAACCGCTCCCACAGATGCGTCCAGGCGGTTCGATGCCCGTCGAGCAGTTCGGCGAACCCGGCGAGCCTGCCGACCCAACGCTGCGCGTCGACGCCGGGTTCGGAGGTAGCCACGTCCCGGCCTGTGTAGACGGTCACGACCTTCTCGATCGTCACCGACTCTCCGGCCGACAGCTGAACAGCGATGTCGTGACCGATCTCGGCGTCGAGATTGAACAGCTGAAATGTCGCGGGGACGGGTTCACCGTCGCGCAGCGCGGCGTTACGCGCGGCCATGGCGACGGGGATGTGGGACTGGTTGGTCTGGACGGTCAGCAGGACTGAGTTGTTCGAGATTTCGCGGGTGACCGGCGACCCGAGATGCTCGCTGGCCAGGTCCCGATAACGCTCGACGAGGGAGTTCGTCACATTGCCGTCCACCGTCGACCGGAATTCGATTGTCCCCGACCAGTCCTCGGCGAAGATCCTCGTCTCGAGGGCGCCGACGTGGGGCAGGTGCATCGCCACGAACCGTCGTTGCCTCAGGGAGCTCGTCCGGCCTGCGTCGTCGCGGAAGCGTACCTCCCGATGCAGCACCGCCCCGCGAAGATCCAGCCTCTGCCGGTACGACAGCACGGTGACCGCATCGATGTCGAACCAACTGCCGCCGTCGATGCGGAAGGTCAACGACAGCCAGTTGGGAAGATTGACCAGGCTCTCGTTGTCGATCTCGGTTCCCGCCACGTTGTCGACGAGCCGGTTGAACACCCCGGCCGCGTAGGTGCCCGGGTAGTGCACCTGCCCGGCCTTCGACTCGGGCGCTGCTCCCCGGGTGGCGAAGTAGCCGTTTCCCAACGTGCACAACGCCTCACGGAGCTTTTCGTTCGTCGGGTCGTAGCCGTCGAAGACGTAATCCCACGCCTCACCTGAGACCTGGTGCTTGTAGGCCAGCCACTGCGACCCGCGCTGCATGAACTCGCGCACCTGATCCGGACTCTGCAGGGTGAAGTGGGCAGCCGTCTTGCGGTCGCCGTCCTCATCGTGTCCGACGACGATCCCGATGCCGTCGAACTTGACCGCGTCGAAGGCGTCCTCGTCGGTCAGGTCATCGCCGATGTAGATCGGCAGCAGCGAGCCGGCGGCGTCGATCTGGTCGCGGATCCACGCCAAGGTGGTGCCCTTGTCCCAGTCGAGGTCGGGCCGCAACTCCACGAGCATCCGCCCACCGGTCACCCGCAGGCCCGCCTTTGCCCCGACTTGATGTGCGGCAGAGACGATCTCACCGACTCGATCCTGCTCCACCTCCCGGTAGTGCACCGCGACGGCAAAACGCTTGTGCTCGACGCGTACTCCCGGAATCTTTTCCAGGTTCTGGCTCAGTTCCGCGGCGGCGCGCTCGAGGAGAGGGACGAACTCGGCAGCAGCCTCGTTGCAATGGTAGGCGCCGTCGGGCGACGTCAACTCGAAGCCGTGGCTGCCTGCGTACCAGACGCCGGGAACGCCTACCCGGCTGCGGACGTCCGCGAGGTCGCGACCGCTCAGGATGGCCACGGGACACACCTTGGCGACGAGCTCCAAGGCCTCGGCGGCGCCGTCGACGAGCCTGGCCGCAGCGGGATCCGAGACGATGGGGGACAGCGTGCCGTCGTAGTCCAGGAACAGCATCGACTCGCGTGCGCTGGTGATGCCGATCAACTGACCGTAGGACGCCAGCGCATTCGGGAGTTCGGAGATCCGCTTGTCGCCGGTTCGTACGGCGACGTCGTCGAGGTCGGCGAGCACGACGTCGGCGCCGCGGCGGGACAATTCGTCGGCGCGTCCGGTGCCGTGGATACCGATGACGAGCCCGAAGCCCCCGTCGCGTCCTGCGGCCACGCCTTCGGCGGAACTCTCGACGACGACACACCGCTGAGGTCGCACACCGAGTCGACGCGCAGACTCCAAAAGAACCGTGGGATCGGGGTTCTCCGCCGTCCCGCGTTCGCCTGCGACGCCGTCGACGCAGACCTGGAACAGATCGTCGATCCCGGCGGCCTTCAGGGCCTGCTGGCATTGCGGGCTCGACGAATAGGCCGCCGCGGCCATGCCGATGCCCTGCAATTTGCGCGCCAGGTCCACCGTCGCCCCGTAGAGCGGCGAGTCGGTGGTCAGCGCACCGTCGAGGTCGAAGAGCACCGCGTCGTGACGACGCGGGTCGATGGTGATCGGCAGCTTCATGGCGCGGGGACCAGCTGCCGTTCCAACTCCAGGACCTGGCGGGTGGTCTTCACCACGGTGTCGGGATTAAGGCTCATCGAGTCGATGCCGATCCGGACCAGGAAATCGGCCATGTCCGGATAGTCTGACGGGGCCTGTCCGCACAGCCCGGAGTGAATCCCGTTGCGGCGGCAACCATCGACGGCCAACCGGATCATCTCCTTGACGCCCTCGTCGCGTTCGTCGTAGTCGAAGGCGACGATCTCGCTGTCCCGGTCGACGCCGAGCGTCAACTGGGTCAGGTCGTTGGAGCCGATGGAGAAGCCGTCGAAGCGCTTGGCGAATTCGTCGATCAGGATCACGTTGTTCGGGATCTCGCACATCGCGTACACCTTGAGCCCGTTCTCGCCTCGCCGCAGGCCCAGTTCCGCCATCGTCTGCAGGACCAGGTCGGCCTCGGCGATGCGACGGACAAACGGGAGCATGAGGATGACATTGGTCAAGCCCATGTCATCGCGAACCCGTTGCATTGCACGGCATTCCAGCGCGAAGCCCTCGGCGTAGGCCGGATGCGCATAGCGGGAGGCGCCGCGGAATCCGATCATCGGGTTACTTTCGGACGGCTCGAAGCTCTGCCCGCCGATCAGGCTGGCGTACTCGTTGGACTTGAAGTCCGACATCCGCACCACGACGGGCTTGGGCCAGAAGGCGGCGGCGATGGTGCCGATTCCCTCGGAGAGCCGCTCGACGAAGAACGCACTGCCATTGGTGTAACCCTGAGTGAGTTGATCGATGGTCTGGCGTGCGTCCGGGTCGTCCACCTTCTCCGGGTGCAGTAGGGCGAGCGGGTGCACCCGGATGTACTCGCTGATGATGAATTCCATGCGGGCCAGTCCCACGCCGTCGTTCGGTAGGAACGACGTTTTGAACGCGAGGTCGGGGTTGCCGAGGTTGAGCATGATCTGCGTCCGGGGCCGCGCCAGGTCGCCGACTTCGGTGTGGTCCACGTGGAAACCCACAGCGCCCTCGTATACCCGGCCGGTATCGCCCTCCGCGCAGGACACCGTCACCACCTGGCCGTCGGGTACGGAGGTGGTCGCGTCACCGGTGCCCACCACAGCGGGGATGCCGAGTTCGCGGGCGATGATCGATGCGTGGCAGGTGCGGCCGCCGCGGTTGGTGACGATCGCCGCGGCGGTCTTCATGACCGGCTCCCAATCGGGTGTGGTGGTGTCGGCAATCAGCACCTCGCCGGGCTTGAACGCCGCTAGCTGCGTTAGGTTCTCGACCCTTCTTGCCGCACCCGAGGCGATCCTTTCACCCACCGAGCGGCCCTCGGTGATGATCTCGCCCTTGCCCTCGAGCACATAGGTTTCCAGTGCGGTCACGCTGTGCTGGGAGGCCACCGTCTCAGGTCGGGCCTGGACGATGTAGAGCTTTCCGTCGAGACCGTCCTTGGCCCACTCGATGTCCATCGGCCTGCCGTAGTGCGCCTCGATCGAGCAGGCATAGCCGGCCAGCTCCAACACGTCGGTATCGGTGAGGCAGAACCGGGTGCGGTCGGCCTTCGGGGTCGGGATGTTCCTCGTGGTGTTCTTGGTCTCGCCATCGACGAGGATCATCTTCACGGCCTTATCGCCGCGCAGGCGCCGGAGGACGGTGCGGCAGCCGGCGAGATACGTCGGCTTGTGAACGTAGAACTCGTCCGGGTCGACGGCGCCCTGAACCACGTTCTCGCCGAGGCCGTAGGCGCCGGTGATGAAGACGGTGTCGCGGAAGCCCGATTCGGTGTCCAGCGAGAACATCACACCGGATGACGCGATGTCGGAGCGCACCATCTTCATCACGCCGATCGACAGCGAAACCTTGAAATGGTCAAAGCCCTGGTCGATTCGGTAGTGAATCGCCCGGTCGGTGAACAGGCTGGCGAAGCACCGTCGGCAGGTGTCAAGGAGACTTTGTTCGCCCTTGATGTTGAGATACGAATCCTGCTGTCCAGCGAAGCTGGCGGTCGGCAGGTCCTCGGCAGTCGCCGAACTGCGCACCGCAAGGCTGACCTCTTCGCCGTATTCCCGCTGCAGAGCGCGGTATCCGTCAAGAATCGCGGCGGCCAGATCGTCGGGTAGTCCGGCGCCGTAGACGATCTCGCGGGCGCGCTTGGCTTTACGCGCCAGCGCGGCGACGTCGGCAGGGTCGATGTCGTCTAGTTCGGCGTGCAGGCGGCCCCACGCCCCGGCCTCGTCCAGCATGTGGCGATAGGCGGCAGCGGTGATGGCGAATCCGTGCGGAACGCGCACGCCCTGCGCGGAGAGCTTCTGGAACATCTCGCCGAGTGAGGCGTTCTTACCGCCAACGAGCGGCACATCATCGATGGCCATGTCTTCGAAGAAGCGAACGTATTCAGGTGTACCCATGACGTGTCCTCTCGTCGCACGGCACCACTGCCGCCCACGTGCCCAACCTCCCACTTCGGTAGGTGGGTACACAGGGCCGAAGGTCACTCGAATGGGTGACGCTACGACGTCACGCGACCCCCAAAGGTCCGACCGCCGATCAGCGGTCTGGATCGAGTCCGATTGTCACAGAGCGCGTTGCGACCGGTATCGCGTGATCCACGAACCGGTGACCTCGTGCTCTATTGCGCGGCGGCGGGTGTCGTCAGACTCGGCACGGCGCCTGATGCGGCACCGGGACGACTGATGCAAAAGGGAGACTCAATCATGGCAATCAGGGTTGGCGTCAACGGCTTCGGCCGAGTGGGCCGGAACTTCTTCCGTGCGGTCGACGTGCAAAGGGCCGTCGGCAGCACCGACATCGAGATCGTGGCGGTCAACGACCTCACCGACATCACGACGCTGGCGCATCTCCTCAAGTACGACTCCGTCCTGGGACGGCTACCGCACGAGGTGTCGGCGGATGGCGATGACCTGCTAGTGGGAAGTCGACGGATCAAGGTTTGGTCGGTCGCCGACGGGCCTGCGGCAGTGCCGTGGGGAGACCTTGGTGTCGACGTCGTCATCGAGTCGACCGGCCGGTACACCGCCGCCGAGCAGGCCAGGGGTCACCTCCACGGAGGTGCGAAGAAGGTGGTGGTGTCCGCCACCTCGAAGGGTGCCGACCTCACGGTCGTGATGGGCGTCAACCACCGCGACTACGACGGTACCCAGACCGTGGTGTCGAACGCGTCCTGCACCACCAATTGCCTGGCGCCGATGGCGAAGGTGCTCGACGAGGTGTTCGGCATCGAACGCGGACTGATGACCACCATTCACGCCTACACCCCGGATCAGAACCTGCAGGACGCCCCGCACCGGGACCTGCGCCGCGCCAGGGCCGCGGCTCTCAACGTGGTGCCGACGTCCACTGGTGCCGCTCGGGCGATCAGCGTGGTGCTGCCGCAACTCGAGGGCCGCCTCGACGGTTACGCACTTCGTGTGCCGGTGCCCACCGGCTCGGCGACCGACCTCACCGTAACGGTCCGCGAACCGGCGACGGTTGAAACCGTCAACGCCGCCTTCGCGGCCGCGGCCGCAGGCGAACTCGGGCGCTACCTCACCTACACCGATGACCCCATCGTCTCCTCCGACATCGTGACCGACCCGTCGTCGTGCATCTTCGACTCCGGGCTCACGAAGGTCAGCGGTGACCTGGTGAAGATTGTCGGCTGGTATGACAACGAGTGGGGCTACTCGAACCGCCTCGTCGATCTGACCGACCTGGTCGCCTCAACTCTCTGAGGATCTTTGAGGACCGCGAGTCGGAACGACGTTGTCCCCACGGGTTGAGGACTTGCGACCCTGCCGCGACAACCGTCGCACCGCGCAAGGTCATTGCATGGAGCACCTCACGACGCTCGATGCGAGCTTCCTGCAGGCCGAGGATTCCGATTCCCACGTGAGCCTGGCGGTCGGCGGCGTGTCGATCGTGGCAGGACCGACGCCCGATTACGGCGATCTGGTGTCGGCGTTCGCCGACCGAGCGCAGGCCATCCCGCGCTGCACCCAGGTGCTGCGCACGCACCCGTTCGACCTCGGCGCACCGGAATGGGTGCACGACCCCAACTTCGATGTTGCGCACCACCTCCACCGCATCGCGTTGCCTCATCCGGGAGACGACTCCGCGCTGTTCGGGGCGATCGCCGGCATCATGGAACAACGGCTGGACCGCGATCGCCCGCTGTGGGAGTGCTGGATCATCGAGGGACTCACCGACGATAGGTGGGCGCTGTTGATGAAAATCCACCACTGCATAGCCGACGGCATCGCCACCACGCAGATGCTGGCAAAGCTCAGCGACGGCGGCGCTCAGGAGACTTTCGCGACCAGTATCCGCGCTGCGCGGGAGTCCGGCGAATCTATCCTCGATCTGCTGCGGCCCAGGCTGAACCCGCTGAACTGGATGGGCGGCATTTGGCAGGCGACGCTCGCTGCGACCAGCGCCGCCGAACACGCCGTGGTCGGGGCCGCCGAACTGACGGCTCGTGTGCTCACCACCGCGCAGGAGTCTTCACTGAACGGACCCATCACCAAGATGCGTCGCTACAGCGCCGCGCGCGTCGACCTGGCCGTGATGAAGCAGGTGTGCCGGGATTTCGACGTCACGCTCAACGACGTGGCGTTGGCGGCAATCACCAGCGGTTACCGGATGATCTTGCTCGACCGCGGCGAAACGCCGGGACCCCATGCACTGCGCACGCTGGTCCCCGTCTCGATGCGTTCGGTGGACGACTTCGATGTGACTGACAACCGGGTGTCGGCGATGTTGCCGCTCTTGCCGGTCGATGAACCCGATCCCGTCAAGCAGTTGGAGATCGTCCACCAGCGACTGGCCGAGGCCAAGGGAAGCGGTCAACGGGAAGGCGGCAGCGCCGTTCTCGCCGTGACAGGCAGCATTCCATTTGCATTCTCGGCGTGGGCGATTCGACTGCTGACCCGCCTGCCGCAGAAGTCGGTATCCGCGTTGGCGACGAATGTGCCGGGGCCCCGCACCCGGCAGCGGCTGATGGGTCGGGACGTGTTGGAGATCCTGCCGGTGCCGCCGATCGCCCTTCACCTGCGCACCGGTATCGCGATGCTCAGCTACGCCGACCGCTTCTTCTTCGGCATCACCGCAGATTTTGACAACGCACCCGACGTCGACGCGCTCGCCCGTGGGATCGAGGACGCCGTACAACACCTGGCGACCCTCGGCGGCTCGCGACGACAGACACGAGCGGCAGGTGACCACAGATGACCGAATTCATGCGAAGCAGTGATGCTTTCACCTGGGCTATGGAAAGCGATCCTCGGTTGCGATCCACGGTGGTCACGGTGATCATGCTCGACCGATCGCCGGACTGGAACGAAGTGCGCGATCGCTTCGACGTCATTTCGCGCATGGTGCCGATGGTGCGCCAGCGTGTCGTTCCTTCGCCGCCGCCCGCACCGCCGAGGTGGGAGCACGCCCCAGACTTCGACCTCGACTTCCACATGCGCCGAGTGACGGCACCCTCGCCCGGCACCATCGACACGGTGCTGGAGATGGCGCGGGTCGCGGCCATGGAGGACTTCGACCGGGCCCGCCCCCTGTGGGAGGCCACGCTGATCGACGGACTCGAAAACGACGGCGCAGCAATGCTTCTCAAATTCCACCATGCGCTGACCGACGGAGTCGGAGGCATCCAGATCGGGATGATCCTCTTCGATCTGTCCGAGGTCCCCGATAAGCACGGTTCGGTGGCGGCACTGCCCGAGGAGCCCCCGCCGCCCTGGCTACGCGGCTACCGCGACACCGCGCGATACGGCGCCGGCTTGGTGACGGACGCGGTGACGGGCGCTCTGAGGACGGTTCCGAAGCTGATTGCCAACGGCATTCTGAACCCGGTGGAAACCGCTTCGTCGGCAGCCGAGTTGGCCGCCTCGGTCTACCGCACCATGCGCCCGGTCAGCCGGACCGGTTCGTCGCTGATGAACAAGCGCAGCCTTGTCCGCAGGCTCGGCGTGCTCGAAGTCCCGTTCGGACAGCTGAGGGCCGCCGCGCACCAGGGCGGCGGTGCGTTGAACGACGCGTTCGTCGCCGGCGTCGCCGGAGGGCTGCGCCTCTACCACGAAAAGCACGGCGTCGCGGTCGGCGACCTTCACCTGACGATGCCGATGAGCCTGCGCGAAGAGGGCGACGACATGGGCGGCAACCGCATCACCATAATGCGGTTCGACGTGCCGGTCGGCACCGCCGATCCCGAGGAGCGAATCCGCCAGATCCACGACAGGACCGCCAAGGTGCGTCACGAGAAGTCGCTGCCGTACACGCAGTGGATCGCCGGCGCTCTGAACATGATGCCGCGCTGGTACATCGGCTCGATCCTGCGCAATGTCGACTTCCTGTGCAGCGACGTGCCGGGAATACCGGTGCCCGTGTTCCTTGGCGGCGCCAAGGTGTTGACGCAGTACGGATTCGGCCCGACAATCGGCTCGGCGGTCAACGTCACGCTGCTGACATACGTGGACGTGTGCACGCTCGGCATCGACGTGGACACCGGCGCGATTCCCGACCACGACGTATTCATGGACAGCCTCGTCGCCGGTTTCGACGAGGTGTTGGCGCTTGGCTTGGGCCATGTCTAGGACGAATGGTCGAGGCATCGCGGTCGTCGGCATCGTCGGCGCGGCCGGCCTCGCGACGCTCGTGCTCGTGCCGGGGTTGCGCCTCGGTGCGGACGCGCCGTGGTTGGGTGCTTTGGTCATTCTCGCTCCCACGGCGGCGCTGTTGGCCGCTACGGGATTCCGGCACTATGGGCTTGGACGCGCGGTGGCCGTCGCGGCCGTCGTCTCGGTCCTTGCAGGCGGCATCAGCTGGCTCGTCGCGGTATTCACGTTGGTGAGGGCGCTGAGCGGGGCGGGCGTCGGGCTCGCCTGGGCGATACTGCTGTTCCTCACTCCTGCTGTGTCGGTGCTCGGCCTCGGCGTGCTGGCGTTGCGCGTTGTTGCAGAGCGGTCCGCGCCAGGCGAGCCGTCGGACGCGGTACAGAAATCAGCGCCGTCGGCGGAGTGGGACGAATGGCCGACCAACCTTCGGTAGTCGCGAAATGGGATCGGGGTCTCACGCGACGGGTCGTGGACCTGCACCGCCCGATTGTGAAGAGCTACTTCCGTTCTCAGGTACTGGGCTTGGAGAACATTCCGCATGGTCCGGCGCTGATGGTGGCAAATCACTCGGGTGGGCTCATCACCGTCGACATGTCGGTACTGGCCGTCGACTACTACAAGACCTTCGGATACGAGCGGCCGCTCTACGCGCTGGCCCACGACAACATGTTTCGCGGACCGGTGGCCGGGTTTCTCGAGCGCACGGGTGTCATCCGAGCCACCCCCGAGCACGCCGCCGAGGCCCTAGCGACGGGTGGCCTGGTGCTCGTCTTCCCTGGCGGGGATTACGACGTCTACCGGCCCACCCGGCGGGAGAACGTCATTGATTTCGGCGGGCGTACCGGGTACGTGACGACGGCGATCGAGGCCGGCGTGCCCATCGTTCCCGCGGTGTCGATCGGCGGCCAGGAAAACCAGTTTTACCTGACCAGAGGCACGTGGCTGGCGCGGGCGCTGGGTCTGACTGCCCTCGAGCGCAATCTCTTTCGGACCAACATCCTTCCGATAACCATCGGCTTCCCGTTCGGCGTCAGTGTGGTGTTGCCGATCAACATGCCGCTGCCTACGAAGATCGTCACGCAAGTGTTGCCGGCGATCGACATCGCCGCAGAGTTCGGCGACGACCCCGATGTGCGGAGGGTCGACGCCCACGTGCGCGCGGTGATGCAGCACGCCCTGGTCGGATTGGCGCGCAAGCGTCGGCTGCCCGTCATCGGGTGACTCGAGACCTTGCTGCCGCAGCTGCCACACGCTCGAGGGATCGGCCGCCCTCCGGCGCTGGCAGAATGTCCACGTCCTTCGGGTCCTGAATTTGTGGGACTTTTGGCCGCATTCTCGGGCACAGGCGTTCGGTAGCGTTGCGGCCATGACCACACCGACTCAACCGATCTCCATCCTGCCGGAGACGGAATGCTGGAGCCTCATGTCTAGTGCCTCGCTGGGACGGCTTGTCACGAGCGTCGACGGTCAGCCGGACATTTTTCCCGTCAACTTCGTCGTGCAGCACAAGACGGTGTTGTTTCGCACAGCGGAGGGCACCAAATTGGTCAGCTCGGCCATCAACAACAACGTGCTGTTCGAAGTCGACGACCACAATGCGGTCGAGGGCTGGAGCGTCATCGTCAAGGGGATAGCACGGTCGATGCGTACCGATGCCGAGATCGACGAGGCCGAGCGGGCGCAGCTGCTGCCGTGGACCGCCACGGTCAAGCAGCACTACGTGCGTATCCGCCCGCTGAGCGTCAGCGGCCGGCGCTTCACCTTCGGATCCGAGCCGGACCGCGACTTCACGATCGCGTGAGTCGGCGCGTCGACGCCTACCTAGATGACGCGGTGGAGGTTGTCGCTCGCTTTGGCAGCCGCCGCCTCGGCCTGGACCTGTTGTTGCACCCTGCGTTTGATGCCGAGCAAGATCCCCCGCGTCACAAACGCCGTTGCCGGTCCCGCGAGCTCGGTGACCAGCGCCTGGCCTGGACGGCGCAACGGTGTCCGAATGCGAACGAGAAGCCGGCAGCGATCATCCCAGTGAGGAATGACGTGGAACGACCACACTACGTTCCATTCTCGGTTCCATTCCTTGCGAACCGAAGCGCTCAGCACGATGGATTGCTGATCGACGACTTCCTCCACCTCGAGCACGAATCCGTCACGTAATCCCATCCAGCCCTTGGGAACAAGCCTGATGGTGTCACCCGGCGCGAGGTGTTGCCATTCGGGATGAATGCGGTCCGCGTTGACGTACCGCAACCCGGCAAAGTTCTCCAACTTCTCAAAGGTGTACAGCCCGCCGCGATCTTGGCCCATCTGAATCAGCCATGGCCAGACCGCGCCGGGTGGGCCATCGATTGACACCGCTTCGGTGCTTCGTACGACGGGCCCGGCGATGAGCTCATCGCCGTCGAGGAACATCTGGCACTCTTCCTTTGTGGTGCCCCAGTTGCGGTAGTACCGCCGCGCTGCGTACAGGAACGCCGTTGCCCCGGCGAGCCGGAGTCCGTTCTTGATCATGAACCAACAGTGCGCTGGCCGGGTACACCTGGCTAGGGTCCCTAGTCCCTGATCTGATCGACGTTTCGCCGCCGTGGCCTTCTCGCATGGCGGCGACCACGGCGCCGGCCGTCGAGACACGCAGGTCACTCCGCCGACCGGCCTCCGAACGGCCCGACGGGGCGGGGTCTTCGGGCCCTACCGGGCGGCCGCTGTGGGTGGTCGGATGCATGTTGGGAGTGACGACGTGAAGGAGATGACTGCGATGACTGGCGAACGATCGGATGTCGTGGAGAAGAACTGGACAGTTGACGTGTCGATCGACGAGCACATGGGACTCACCAGAGCCAAGGCGCGGCTGCGTTGGCGCGAAAAAGAAGAGGTGGGTATCGGCACGGCGAGGCTCAATCCCGATGATCGGGATATCGCGGAGATCGGTGACGAACTCGCCGTCGGTCGTGCCTTGTCGGATCTGGGGAGACGGTTGATGGCGGTGTCTGCACACGACATCGAGTCCGTCACCCATCGACCGGCGAAATTGCAGTACTGACAATCATTGAAGACGGAGGGCCGAAATGACTCGTGCCTCAGGGGTGTTGAAGAGCAAAGCCAGGCGCGTCTTTCGCGATCGTCGCGAAGCTGGTCGTGTGCTGGCCGGCATGCTCGGCGCATACCGTGGACGCGAAGGTGTCGTGGTGCTCGGCTTGCCTCGCGGCGGCATTCCCGTCGCGTGGGAAGTGGCGGCCGCTTTGGCTGCGCCCCTTGATGCCTTCGTCGTGCGGAAGCTCGGTGCGCCCGGTCATGAGGAGTTCGCCGTCGGCGCCTTGGCCAGCGGCGGGCGTGTCGTCGTCAATGACGACGTACTGCGGGCGCTACGAGTCACGCCGCAACAGCTGCGGGACGTCGCCGAACGCGAGGGCCGAGAGCTCATCCGGCGTGAGACCGCCTACCGTGGCGGTCGGCCGCCGTTGGATCTGGCGAACAAGACCGTGATTCTCGTCGACGATGGTCTTGCGACCGGCGCCAGTATGTTAGCCGCCGTGCAGGCCCTGCGGGAGATGGAACCTGCCGAAATCGTGATCGCGGTTCCGGCGGCCCCCGAATCGACCTGCCGCGAGTTTTCAGCGATCGTCGACGATGTTGTCTGTGCGTCGATGCCGACACCATTTCTTGCAGTCGGGGAGTCGTTCTGGGATTTCCGGCAGGTGAGCGACCAAGAGGTGCGTGACCTGCTCGCCACTCCGACAACGGGTTTCGCTACTGTCGGTATACGCATCGAGGAGACCGCCGCGGAAGTGATCGACCGCGTTGCGATTGACGCGCCCGGCGGCGTTCCGCCGTTCGAAGTGCTCGACGAAATCATCGGAGACGCCCGGATCGTACTGATCGGTGAAAGCTCGCACGGCACACACGAGTTCTACCGGGCGCGTGCAGAGATCACCAAGTGGTTGATCGAAGAGAAGGGCTTCAGTGCCGTTGCGGCGGAGGCGGACTGGCCGGACGCGTACAGAGTCAACCGTTACGTACGTGGATCGGGCGAAGACCGAACCGCCGACGACGCGTTGCGCGGGTTTGAACGATTCCCTGCGTGGATGTGGCGAAATGTCGTGGTGCGTGACTTCGTCGATTGGCTGCACGACCACAACCAGAGAGCTCGGACTCTCCGTGGACCGGAGGCGGGTTTCTACGGCCTCGACCTCTACAGCCTGCATCGGTCTATGCAGGAAGTGATCGCCTATCTCGACACTGTTGACCCGCAGGCAGCGGCGCGAGCGAGGGCCAGGTACGCCTGCTTCGACCACACATCGGCGGATGACGGTCAGGCGTATGGATTCGCGGCGGCGTTCGGCGCCGGTCTGTCGTGTGAGCGCGAAGCGGTCGAGCAACTGGTCGAGATGCAGCGGACCGCGTTGGAATATGCACAACGTGACGGACTGGTAGCCGAGGATGAGGCGTTCTACGCCCAGCAGAACGCGCGTACCGTGAGGGACGCAGAGGTCTACTACCGAGCGATGTTCAGCGGCAGAGTCACGTCCTGGAATCTTCGGGATCGGCATATGGCCCATACCCTGAACGCTCTGGTGGCTCATCTGGACCGCCATCACGACCACCAGCCCACTCGAATCGTCGTGTGGGCGCATAATTCGCATGTCGGCGATGCCAGAGCCACCGAAGCGGGCAGCGACGGGCAGCTCACGCTCGGACAGCTTGTGCGTGAGCGATATGGGCAGGACTCCCGCTTGATCGGGTTCACAACATATTCGGGCACCGTCACTGCCGCCAGCGAATGGGGTGGCATCGCCGAACGCAAGTTCGTCAGACCTGCCCTGAACGGTAGTGTCGAGGAACTGTTCCATGAGACGGAGCGTTTTGAATTCTTGGTTTCGCCGTCCATCAGCCGCGCCGCGGCCGATCCTCTGGATGTCGTGCGACTGGGGCGTGCTATCGGCGTCATCTATCAGCCCGCGACGGAACGACAGAGTCACTATTACCATGTTCGCCCCGGCGAGCAGTTCGATGCGATCATCCACATCGACAGCACGCGAGCACTCGAGCCGCTTGAGGTCACAAGTCTGTGGACCGCGGGCGAAACGCCTGAGACATATCCTACGGGGTTGTAGTGCCGAACGGGCTTGTGCTCGGCACCCTGCGGTTAACCAGGTCGTTCAAGCACATCGGCCAGCGGCCTGCGCGGTGTAGCGGCCAATGCCGCATCCGCATGCCGGGGATATCCGATCCTGATCAGCAACTGAGGCATCCCGCGTTGACCAGTCAATTCACGGACAATCTCCCGGCTCTGAGCCAGTTCGGTCATATGGGTGAGAGTGCACGTGGCCAGCCCGCTCGCCGTGCATCGGAGCAGTACCGCCGATAGCGCCTCTCCGCAACGCAATACGTCCAGCCGGGCGTCTTCGTGGTGAGTGGACAGGACCACGATTTTGGACCGGTCAACTTCGACGTCTTCAGCGCGGGGAGCGGCGTACGGGCTGGGAAAACGTCGACCGACATCGATATGTCCAGCTGCTTCGACTGACAACAACGCCGATTGCGGCACACCATCCCCGGATGCGAAAGGTGAGGTCCACCAGTTCAGTTCCGCTTTATAAGAAGGGTCATTCGTCCGGATCGTCGCGGTGAGTCGGGAGACGGTCGCCAAGGTGGACCGCGCGTTGTCGAGCACGGTGTCAAACATCACGTGGTGTGGGATCACGGTCTGACGAAGCAGCACTTCGAATCTCGCCCAATCAGCAGGAGCCTCATAGGGTCGCCGGTCGGTGTAGCGCCGGCCAATCGCCAGCGCGTGCGCTCGACTGTCTGCGGCCATTCCCGGCGGCGCCGAATCGAAGGTGATCGCCGCCACGTGAAGAGGATCGTCAGGATCGGGAAAACGTTGCACGGCCGCTTCCCATCCGAAGGCGGCCATCGCGACCGTCAGATGATCGAGTGCGGCGCCACAACTGAGGTAGATCTCGCGGCCTTCGGGGTCAGCGGCGTTCATCACTCGCGTGAAATCGGCAAAAAGATGGAGTGTCGAAGTTTCAGCCACCCAGCGCCATGGCTGGCTATTGTGCAGCGACGGCGCACGGCAGGCTAACCGTACGGCGTCTTGGATCACCACGAAACTCGGTATCGCTTGTGTCATCGACACTACCCCTACAGTCTAGATGTCCGACATTGACAAATTTCGTTCAAACTGCTTCGCGTTGAGGGACTTTGGTCTGTGGTCACCACACTCACAACCGGTACAGTGCGGCGCCGGCTGTCACTCCAGCGCCGGCTGCGACGATGAGAATCAAGCCGGGCGCCCCAACGGCGGCGGCCGCCCGGTGGAATGCAGAGGCCAAGGAGGCGGTGTGCATCCTTTCGTCCTCAGCCATCGTGATTCGTTCCGGTGACACACCGAGGTGGACCGCGAGTGCGGCGCGGTACTGGGGTCGGGGCGGAGTTGCCACGATTGCGTCGACGTCGTCGATCGTCAGCGATGCATCGCGAAGGCACCGGTCAACGGCTTGTGATGCAGCGTCAGCGAATTTCTGGTCAACTGAGGATGATTCGTGAAACCGCAGTACATTTCGGTGATCCACTAGCCCGACTGTGGCGGAGAGGGATTCTCCTTGGTCAAGGAGATTCTGCCAGTACGTTCGTCCGAGACCGCGGTCGTCGTCCGACCACGTGCACAAGAGTGATGCGCCGGCCGCCGCGAATGGGAATCTTTCGCTCATTCCGTGTCCTGGGTCGGCATCGCTGGTCACCACCATGGCACACCTGATCACGCGTGACTTCAGGAAGCCGTCGGCGATTTGTAGCGCCGTGAGGAGACCGCAAGATCCGTTCGCGACGTCGAACGAGAATGTGCCATGGCCGTTTTCGTGTGGTTCTTCGGGGTTCGCGCCGACATCCTGCTGTATCAGTGCGGCCAGCGCCGGTTCGGCCAGATTGCGGTCGCGATAGATCCCGGCATTGATCAACAGATCGATCTCCCGTGCGGCGCGTCCGGCATGACGCAGGCAATCCTCGGCCGACTCGACCGCGAGATGAAGGGCGCTGTGTCGTGTGCGCCAGCGTCCATCGGCGGAGCCGACGGCGTCAATCACAGTGCCCATAGCGATCCACCATTTTCTCGTCCAGCGTCAAGAGGACGACTCCGATCTCCAGGCCGGACGCCAGCGCGATCAATGCGACCGTTTCACCGGGCCGGATGTTTCCCGCCTCGAGTTCCTCGACAAGGGCGACCGTGTGGGTGGTCGATGCGGTGTTGCCGTAGCGGTCGACAGTGATCACCGCATCGTGTCGAGGACTGTCGCCGAAGGCAGCGGAAACCCGCGCCATCCCTTTGCGAATAGCGCGTGCAGAGGTCTGGTGGGTGATCACGTGATCGATGTCGTGTATCGAGATGCCCACCGCATCAAGAACTTCGTGCAGTAGCACCGGAGTGTTCGACATCGCGGCCTGGTGGATTCCGCGTGCATCGGTGAACATTCGCGCAGCAGGTTCACCGCCCTTGGGATACGCCAGACAGAGTCGGCTGTATTGGGCGACGGTGGTGAAGCCCGCAAGCTCGATCCCCGCGGATCCAGGTGCGGCCCTTTCGAGTAGAAGCGCGGCACCTGCGTCGCCGAGGGTCAAGGAGGCGAGCTCCTTGCTCATGATGGTGCGGATGTGTCTGGCGGCATTCTGGCTCAACTGCGAAATGTATTCGCCGCTGACCACCAGCACCCGTTCGACCGAGCCCTGCCGAATCCAGTTGTTGGCGACCGTGACGCCGCTCAGCATTCCTGCGCATGCGTTGGATAGATCGAACGTCATGGCATTGGGCGCCCCGATGGCGTGTGCGACTCCAGCACTCATTGTCGGCTCGAGCCACTGCGTGAGGCCATCCCGGAACTTCGTGATGCTGCAGCTGATCACCACGTCGACTGATGCCGGGTCGACCTGCGCCTTGTCCAGGCAGTCCATTGCCGCCGCCGTGGCGAGGCTGTAGGAGTCCTCATCTCCTACCGAGACGCGGCGTTCCCTGATGCCGGTCAGTCGTTCCAGGTCGATGTGCGTGCGATGCCGTGTCGTCGACATCAGCTCATCGGTGCCCAGGTGCGTCGTCGGCAGGTGCCGCCCGGCGCCCGCCAACCGTGCTCGGAACGGCGCGTCAGGAGTCCCCGCTGAGGGCTCTTTGACCAGCCAGTCCGTGTGTGTCATCAATCGATCATGTGACGCCAGACGATGAGAGGGTAGGGCGCTTTGGGCATCGTGGCCGAGGACCTTCGACCCTAAGCCATAAGCTGGTGGTCCGATTTCATGAGCCGAGCTCTGGATGCCTGCTAGCGAGGAGACGCGTGACGGACTGGGTGATCGCGGTAGTCGGGGCCCTACTCGTCGCAGTGGTGGTTCGCGACGTGTTCCACACACTGTTCCATCCGATCGGCCACGGCAGCATTGCCCCGCAAGTGATGAAGTTCGTGTGGTGGCTACTTCGGTTGTTCCTGTCCGATCGTCGGATCGCATCATTGACCGGGCCTCTGGGGATCGCATTGGTCGTCCTGACCTGGGGAGCGATTGCGATCCTCGGATGGGCGATGCTGTACTTCGCTCAAATGCCAACCGGCTTCGCCTATAGTTCCGAGCTGAATCCCGCCGCCCGCAACGAAGTGTTCGATTCGCTCTATCTATCGCTGGTGACGATCGGCACCCTCGGATTCGGCGACATTGTGCCCACGTCTCCGGCTCTTCGTCTGATAGTCCCACTCGAAGCGCTGTTCGGATTCATGTTGCTCACTGCAGCCGTTTCCTGGGTTCTCCAGATTTATCCGGCTCTTCACCGCAGACGCGTTCTGGCGCTGCAACTCTCGACCCTGCGGGACGCACGCCGCGCCAACCCGGAGGTGGGCATCGACGACATTCCTACCGACGTTCTCGCTGGAATCGCCGGCGCGGTCGTCGAGGCGCGAAACGACTTCACGCAGTACGGTGCGACGTACTACTTCCGCGACCTGGAAGCGGACGCTTCGCTGGCGGTTTCACTCGAATACGCCACCCAGCTCGCTAACGAAGCCGCCACCAGCGAACAGCCACAGACACGGCTAACCGGCGCCATGATCTCAGCCTCCGTCGACAGCCTCGCCGGGCTACTCGACGAGGAATTCCTGAGGCTCGGTGGGGATACCGACGCTGTCATCAAGGCCTACGCCGAGGACCACCGACATAACAGCTGACCAGCAGCCACCTGGCGACTGATCAGGCATCGCGGGTTGTCTCGGCCTCCGAGTTGGTGTGGCCAGTAGAGCGCTTTTGGCATCGATGCTCAGGACCTTCGGCCCTTAGCGTGCGCCGACGCTGTTTTTAGCGTTGGGCGCATGGGCAAACGACGACCATGGCTAGCCGGACCGATGGCCGCCGTCGGCGTCATCGCACTGTACCGACGCGAACTGCGACCCTGGATGTATGCCTGGGGTGCCGACGACGGTGAAATCACGGCAACACTGCCGGGAGACGAATTGGTTGCGGCCGGAACGGCGCGGACGACCCGCGCACTGACCATCGATGCCCCGGTTCGCTTTGTATGGCCATGGCTTGTGCAGATTGGCGAGAGCCGCGGCGGCTTTTACAGCTACTCGCTGCTCGAACGGATGGTCGGCGCACAGATTCACAACGCGAATACCGTCCACCCCGAGTGGCAGGACCTGCACGTCGGCGACACCGTTTGGCTCGCCCGTCGATACGGCGAACGCGCCCGCCAAGTCGTGGCCGCCGTCGAGTCGGAGTCACACCTGGTACTGGTGTCACCCGTCGACTTCGAGCGCGTGCAGCGCGGCGAAAAGGCCTCGGGCGCCTGGGCGTTCTGCCTTCGGCGCCAAAATGCATGGACCCGTCTGCTGGTTCGGGGCACTGGGGGAGCCATTGGACACGCGGCCTTCGATGTCGTGCATTTCGTCATGGAGCAGAAGATGATGCGCGGACTACGTGACCGTGCGGAGCGCCAACGTCGAGACGACGTCGTGGACCATATGACGCATCACCGATGCGACCGAGGCAGAATCGCGGCCGGCAGCCGACCCTCGGCCTGACATGGAAACCGTCCGCCTCGTCGGTTAAGTCCCGGAATCTTCACTATTCGGGGGGCTCGGTGAGACGATAAGGCGGTGACCGACAGGTCGAACGGTGGTCCACCACACGTGCGCGCGACCCTTTCGGGGCTGCGTCTGCGGGAATTGCTCATGGAAGTGCAGGACCGAGTCGAGCAGATCGTCGAGGGTCGCGACCGTCTCGACGGTCTGGTCGAGGCCATGCTGGTGGTCACCTCGGGCCTGGAACTCGATGAGACGCTCAAGACGATCGTCCACACGGCCATCGAACTGGTCGACGCGGGCTACGGGGCGCTCGGCGTGCGTGGCCACGATCACGAACTGGTCGAGTTCATCTACGAGGGCATCGACGAGGAGATGCGTGAGAAAATCGGGCATCTCCCGGAGGGACGCGGTGTGCTCGGGGTCTTGATCGACGATCCCAAACCGATTCGCTTGGATAACATCTCCCACCACGTAGCATCAGTCGGCTTTCCGCCGAACCACCCTCCGATGAAGACGTTTCTCGGAGTGCCGGTGCGCATCCGCGACGAGGTCTTCGGCAATCTGTATCTGACGGAGAAAGCGGGCGGACAGCGATTCAGCGAGGACGACGAGGTGCTGGTCCAGGCCCTGGCGGCGGCTGCCGGTATCGCGATCGACAACGCCCGGTTGTACGAGCAGTCCAGGACCCGGCAGTCGTGGATCGAGGCGACCCGCGATATCGGAACCGAACTGTTGGCCGGGACTGATCCCGCCACGGTGTTCCGGCTCGTCGCCGACCAGTCGCGGCATCTCAGCGGCGCCGAGCTGACGCTGGTGGCCGTGCCGCCCGACGCGGACCTACCGGTGGGCGAAACGACCGATCTCGTCGTCGCGGCCACCGCCGGTGACGGTCCAGTCACTTCGCTTCGAAGCATCCCGGTCGAGGGAACGCTGATCGGAGAGGCGTTCGTCGAGCGCACACCCGGGCGGTTCCCCCAAATCGAACTGGACTCGACGGCAACTGGTCCTGCGCTGGTGCTGCCGCTGCGGGCCAGCGACGAAGTCGCCGGTGTGCTGGTCGCATTGCGGCCCGTTGGCGCGTCGCAGTTCAGTTCCGAGCAGTTGGACATGATGACCGCCTTCGCCGACCAGGCCGGGCTGGCGTGGCAGCTGGCCAGCACGCAGCGGCGGATGCGCGAGCTCAGCATCCTCACCGACCGCGATCGCATAGCCCGTGACCTGCATGATCACGTCATCCAGCGGCTGTTTGCCGTTGGTCTTGCCCTGCAGGGAACGATACCGAGGGCACGAGTACCCGAAGTGCAACAACGGCTGACCGATTGTGTCGACGATCTTCAACAAGTGATTCAGGAGATCCGGACCGCGATTTTCGACCTGCACGGTTCGTCCTCGGGTGTGACCCGGCTACGCCAGCGCCTCGACGAGGCCGTGGCTCAATTCGCCAACGCGAATCTGCGCACCAGCGTGCAATACGTGGGACCGCTCTCGGTCGTCGATGCGACGCTCGCCGACCACGCCGAAGCTGTTGTCCGAGAAGCGGTGAGCAACGCCGTGCGTCACGCGCAAGCGGCCTCGCTTGCGATCAGCGTCGTGGTCGAGGACGAGCTGACCATCGAGGTCGTCGACAACGGCTGCGGTATCGAAGGTGACATCACCGGCAGCGGATTGACCAATCTGCGCAAGCGCGCCGACGAGGCCGGCGGGTCGTTCGCCATCGAGGCGGTGCCAGCGGGGGGCACCAAATTGAGATGGTCCGCGCCCTTACCGTGAAAGTGGTTGATCAGGACCTGCGGCGCTTGAATTCGTCCACAGCGGTGGGCAACGTCATGAACACGCGATCTTCGCCGATCTCGTCCAGAATCCCGGCAGCGTGCAACGACTCGCGCAAGTCCTGCTTGACCCGGGCCATCGCGAAAACGATTCCACGGCGCGCTAATTCGGCGCGCAGTTGCTCCAGGGCATCGAGCGCCGTCAAGTCGACCTCCACGTTGGATTCCGCGTTGAGCAAAAACCATTCGACGGGTTCCGGATTGTCGTCCACCGCGGCCAGTGCGCGCGTCCGGAAATCCTCCGCGTTGGCGAAGCACAGCGGTGCGTCGTAGCGGTACACCACCAGGCCGGGCACTCGGGTAGCCCCTGGGTAATCATCGATATCGTGCATGCCGGCGATGCCCGGGACGAAGCCGAGGACGCTGTCGTGTGCGTGTGCCAGTCGCCGTAGCAATTCCAGAATCGACAGAACAACGGCGACGACAACGCCGTAGAGCACGCCGAAGGCCAACACAGCGGCTGTCGTGGCCAATGCGAGGACCAGTTCGCTGCGGCGAAACCGCGCCAGGCGACGAAACTCCGCGATGTCGATCAAGTGCAGTGCGGCAAATACCACCAGCGCCCCAAGCGCCGCAGTCGGGAACATCGCCAGCACCCCGCCTGCGAAGAGGAGCACGACGATGACACATCCGAGCGCGATCAGTGAGTAGAGCTGCGTGCGGCTGCCGACGATGTCGCCGACGGCCGTGCGGCTCCCGCTCGAGCTGACCGGAAAACCGTGTGTCACCCCGGCGGCGAGGTTGCACATCCCGACGGCGCGCAGTTCCGCGTTCGCGTCGATCTCTTCGCTTCTACGGGTGGCGAACGCGCGCGCGGACAACACGTTGTCGGAGAACGCGACGATCGCGATGCCGATTGCCGGAACGGCCAGCGTTGCCAGATCGCTCAACGAGACCGGCGGTACTCCCGGCGTCGGTAGGCCGGAAGGAACATCGCCCACGACGGCGATTCCGCGCGTATCCAAGGACAGGGCGCCGACGGATGCCGTGGCCACCAGGACAGCGATCACTGGCCCTGGCGCGCGGGGCAGCCAGTGCGCGAGAGATAGCAGAAGCAGCAGCACCAAAGCGGCCAGCGCCACCGTCGGCCAGTGCACCTGTCCGATTCCGGCAGCGAAAGTCCTTATCTGGTCGATGAACTCGTCTCCCTGGACCGCAACGCCGGTGGTCTTGCCCAGTTGGCTGGCGATCATGACGATGGCAATGCCCGTCATGTATCCGACGAGTACCGGCCGCGACAGCAGGTTGGCGAGGAAGCCCAGCCGTGCGATGCCGCCCACGAGGCAGATCGCCCCGACGAGCAACGCGAGGACCGCGGCGAGAGCTGCGTAGCGTGCTGGATCGCCGATGACGATCGGGGCGAGAACGACGGCAGTCATCAAAGCGGTTGTGGATTCAGGTCCGACGGAGAGTTGCCGCGACGAGCCGAGTAGTGCGTAGAGGGCAAGTGGCGCGATCGCCGCCCACAGCCCGGCCACCGGCGGAAGGCCGGCGACAGTCGCATAGGCCATCACCTGCGGTACCAAATAGGCCGCAACAGTCAGGCCCGCCAGGAGGTCCCCGCGCAACCAGCCCCGCCGATATCCCCGAAACTGCGCGACGCCCGGTACCCATTTGGCCAATGTCATCGTGGCAAGAATTCTGCATGGCCCGACCTCTGTTACGGCCGAAACGCGTCATACCGAGGCGGTCCGCATGCGTGGCCGATCTATGGTGGGGCCATGACCCGGAGTGCCGCTCACGCTGCAGAGTCCTCGCCGTGGTCGCCGCGGGAGGCCGAACTCCTTGCCGTGACGTTGCAGCTCCTGCAGGAAGAGGGTTATGACGGGTTGACCGTGGACGCGGTCGCCGCCACTGCGCGCGCCAGCAAGGCGACCGTCTACCGGCGGTGGCCGACCAAGGCGGAGTTGGTGCTGGCTGCGTTCATCGAGGGCGTGCGGCAGGTCGCCGTCGCACCCGAGACCGGCAGCTTGCGCGGCGACCTGGTGCAGTTGGGCGAGGTGATCTGCGATCAGGCACGGACGCACGCCGGCACGATGCGTGCGGTGTTGGTCGAGGTATCGCGTAATCCCGCGCTCAACGATGTCATGCAGCACCAGTTCCTCGACCAACGGAAGGCTTTGTTCAAGCAGATACTGGGGCAGGCCGCTGATCGCGGTGAAATCGATCCGGCCGCCATCACCGAGGACCTCTGGGACGTGATGCCCGGCTACCTCATCTTCCGATCCATTTTTTCGTTGCGGCCGCCGAGTCGCCGCACGGTGCAATCCCTCGTCGATGACGTGATGCTTCCAAGTCTGACGCGCCTGAACAGGTAAGTGCCTGCGTTGTCGACGCAGCCGTACGGCTTGTGATGTCCGGTACCGTACCGTACTGTCAACGAGGTTGATATGTCGCCGGACTGCGATAGGGTTCAGTCACGCCTCGTGTCGCGGGATCGAAAGGCTGGCGGGTGCAGGGGTTTTCGATGAGTCGCCTTCTGGGTCGCGGCTGGATGTTCATCGTCGCCATCGTGGTTGTGGCTGTGGCCGGCTACGCCGTATTCCGCCTACATGGCATCTTCGGCTCAGACCACGACACCGGGACAGCCGAAGCCCTCTCAGATGAGATCATCCCGTTCAATCCCAAGCATGTGGTCCTCGAGGTCTTCGGGCCGCCGGGCACCGTGGCAACGATCAATTATCTGGACGTCAACGCCCAACCCCAGCGCGCCGAAGATGTGTCTTTGCCGTGGAGGTACGACATCACGACGACACAGACGGCAGTGCTTGTCAATGTCATGGCGCAGGGCAACAGCGACTCCCTCGGCTGCCGCATCGTCATCGACGACGTGGTCAAGGACGAGAGACAGGTCGACACCATGAACGCCTACACCTTCTGCCTGGACAAGTCGGGATGACCACCCATCAGGAATCGCGCACTCCGCTGACGGACCGCATCGCGAAGTCGATTCGCGTCCTATCGGTCCCCATCGTGCTGTTCTGGTTGGTTGTCGCCGGGCTCACCAACGCCCTCGTCCCGCAACTGGAGGTTGTCGGCGAAGCACACAACGTCGCAATGAGCTCACCCGATTCACCATCGCAGCAGGCCTTCAAGAAGATCGGCGCCGTTTTTCAAGAATTCGATTCCGACGGTGCGGCCATGGTTGTGCTGGAAGGCGACGAGCCGCTCGGAGCCGAAGCGCATCGGTACTACGACGCCCTGATCGACCGCTTTGAGCAGGATCGCAAGCACGTTCAGCACGTTCAGGACTTCTGGGGAGACCCGTTGACGGCGGCGGGATCTCAGAGCTCCGACGGCAAGGCTGCCTATGTCCAGGTGTTCCTCACCGGCAACCTCGGCGAACCTGAGTCCATCGAGTCCGTTGACGCGATCCGCGACATCGTGAACAGCACGCCCGCGCCGCCCGGCATCAAGGCCTATGTCGCCGGCCCGGCGCCTCAAGTCACCGACCAGTTCGAAGTGGGCAACGAAGGCACCACGAAGGTCACCGTGCTGACGGTGCTGGTGATCGCGGTGATGCTGCTGTTGGTCTATCGGTCGATTGTCACCATGCTGTTGGTGCTGATCACCGTCCTCATCGAAATGTCTGCAGCCCGTGGCATCGTGGCCTTCCTCGGCAACTCCGGAATCATCGGACTGTCGACATACTCGACCAATCTCCTCACGCTGCTGGTCATCGCGGCCGGCACGGATTACGCAATCTTCCTGTTGGGCCGCTACCACGAGGATCGCAGCAACGGAATTGACCGAGAAACCGCTTACTACAACATGTATCGGGGCACGGCGCATGTCATTTTGGGGTCAGGTCTGACCGTCGCAGGCGCAGTTCTATGCCTGACCTTCACCCGACTGCCGTATTTCGAGAGTCTTGGCGTACCCGCCGCGCTCGGTGTCTTCGTGGCCTTGGCGGCGGCGCTCACGCTTGCGCCCGCTGTGATGGTCATCGGCGCCCGCTTCGGGCTGCTGGATCCAAAACGGAAAGCGCGTACCAGAGGATGGCGTCGGATCGGCACAGCGATCGTTCGATGGCCCGGACCGATCCTGGTCGCGACGATGGCGGTGGCCGCCGTAGGCCTGCTGGCGCTGCCCGGTTACAAGACGAGCTACGACACCGGCGTCTACCTGCCCGACCGCGCACCCTCCAATATCGGGTATGCCGCTGCCGAGCGTCATTTCTCGAAGGCTCGGCTCAACCCCGAACTCCTGATGATCGAGGCCGATCACGACCTGCGCAATCCCACCGACATGATTCTTTTGGAGCGCGTGGCCAAGGCCGTGTTCCACACGACGGGTATCGCTCAGGTGCAATCGATTACGCGACCACTGGGCACGCCGCTGGACCACACCTCGATTCCTTTCCAGATCAGTGCGCAGAGCGCCGGCCAGATACAGAACCTCGGCTATCAGCAGGACCGGGCCAAGGACCTGCTCAAGCAGGTGGATGAAATCGACAAGACGATCGGCATCCTGCGACAACAGGCCACGCTGCAGCAGCAGGCCAACGATGCCACGCACGAACAAGTTGCGGCATTCCACGAAACCGTCGAGGTGGCGAAGGACCTGCGGGACAAGATCGCGAACTTCGACGACATGTTCCGCCCGTTGCGCAACTATTTTTATTGGGAGCCACACTGTTACAACATCCCGATCTGTTTTGCGATTCGGTCGCTCTTCGATGCGCTCGACGGCATAAACGCGCTCACCGACCAGCTGGCGAATGTCACCGCGAGTCTGGACAAGCTGGATTCGATCCAGCCAAAGCTGCTCGAGCTCATCCCGCCCCAGCTGGCCAGTCAGCAGATCAATCGTGACCTGGTCATGACCAACTACGCCACCCTGTCGGGAATCTACGACCAGAATGCGGCGGCCCTCGAGAACTCGACAGCTATGGGAGCTGCGTTCGACGCATCGAAAACCGACGACTCGTTTTACGTGCCGCCGGAGGTGTTCCAGAATGCCGAGTTCCAGCGCGGTCTTAAACTTTTTCTCTCTCCCAACGGCAAAGCTGCACGGATGATCATCACCCACGACGTCGATCCCGCGACACCGCAGGGAATTTCGCATATCGATGCGATCAGGCACTCAGCGGAGGAGGCCGTCAAGGGCACGCCGTTGGCGGGCTCTCATATCTATATCGGCGGCACGGCAGCGACATACAAGGACATCCAGGAAGGCGCCAAGTACGACCTGATGATCGTCATCATCGCCTCGCTCTGCCTCATTCTGCTCATCATGATGTTCATCACCCGAAGCCTGGTGGCCGCGATCGTCATCGTGGGCACCGTCGCGCTATCACTCGGGGCCTCGCTGGGGCTGTCGATCTTGGTATGGCAGCACATCCTGGGCCTGCAGTTGTACTGGGTCATCATTCCGCTCGCGGTCATCCTGCTGCTCGCCGTGGGTTCGGACTACAACTTGCTGTTGATTTCTCGCTTCAAAGAAGAGATCGGGGCCGGATTGAACACCGGCATCATCCGGGCCATGGCGGGTACCGGTGGTGTGGTCACCGCCGCCGGGCTGGTGTTCGCATTCACGATGGCGTCCTTCGTGTATAGCGATCTACTTGTGCTGGGGCAGCTCGGCACAACCATCGCCCTCGGGCTGTTGTTCGACACCTTGATCGTGCGGTCGTTCATGACGCCCTCCATCGCCGTGCTTCTCGGACGGTGGTTCTGGTGGCCGCTACGAGTCCGTCCGCGGCCGGCCAGCACCATGCTGCAGCCCTATGGTTCCCGCCCAGCGGTGCGTCAGCTTCTGCTGTGGGACGACGACGACCCGGTCGCTTCGCCCAAACGCAGCTGAAAGCGGCGAGCGCGGCCGTCTAGTGTGCGTTCAGATCGCGAAATCCCGTGAAATCGGCTCGATTTGCGATCTGTGTGCACACTAGCCGTCCGACTTTGATTGGGGGCCGGCCAGCAGCGAGAAGAACTGATACGAGGGGTCCGTCTCGTCGAGGGCGCCCTTGAGGGTGTCCGCCGTGATCGGGTGACTCATGTCCATCGAGGACGGATCCGTCACGCGCGCCCAGTCCGTGACGATGGTCCGCTCGAGTAGCTTCCAAATGCCATCGCGCTTCTCGTACTTGTCGAGGTAGCGCCCGCCAATCACGAGATCGACGTCTCGGCCCTTGCCGGCCAAGGTGTGGACCGCGATGTTGTAGCTCTCGCCCTCAGCCTCGTCTCCGCGGATGGCGAAGTTCGCCGTGGTGATGTGGTGCTGCATTGCCCGTAGGTAGGGACGGGAGGCGACGAGCTGCTCGAAGAACTCCTCGACCGACCCAGTTGAAAACGCACCGTGATCATCGACGGCGTCGTGATGATAGAGGTCCCGAAGCGCGTCGATATCACCTCGGTCCACCGCGCGGCAGTACGCATGGACGAGCTTGCGCAACGCGAACTCGTCGAGCATTTCCTGCATTATCGGGTCCATCGCGGTCACCCTAGTTGTTCGTCGGGGACACCGAAGTATTCCTGGTAGCGCGCCGTCCGCTCGCGAAGCTCGTTCTCGTCCAACCCCGTTTGAGCGAACGTGTAGTGATGTCCGCCGTGTTCGTGGGCAGGTTGGGCAGCCAAGAACTCGCGCATCCTGGTATCGGCTTCGGCGGTGAAAGGCAGTCCGAGTCGGTCATAAGCCGCCGCCACCGCACCGATCGGGTCAGCCGCGAACGATTGGTACTGCACGTCGACCACCTGGGAGGCCGGGATGATTCCGGACTCCCGCGCGTCGATGGATCTGTCGAGGCCGTCGATGACGTAGTCGGCCCACTCGCGGGCGACCTCCTCGATGGCCGTCGGTTCGGCAGCGAACGTGCGCAGCGTGCACGCCAGCGACGACACTGACGCGATGGTCCGCAGCGGATCCCGGTGTGTCTGTATCACCCGGGCGTCGGGGTACTCCTTCATCATCGCGTCCAGGGCCCAGATATGTCCGGGGGACTTGACCACCCAGCGATTCACCGGGATTCGCGACTGCAGATGTTGCAGGAAGCGACGGTGCCATTGGTATGCCGACGCCATGTCGGCGCGCAGCAGCCACTGCGCGTAGGACGGGACGCGGTACATCGTGGGAAAGATGAAGCTCTTGTAATCCATCCCCGTGATGCGGACGCACTCCTGGGCCAGCAGTGGTCCGATCGGATGCATTGCCTTGAGGTCGGGGATGATCGACGTCATCATCTCCTGAATCTGACGACTGTCCTCGATGCGCGGATCGATGTCGTACGTGGCCGCCTCCGGTGGCGGACAGGGCGCGTCGACTTCCCACGTCAACGGTGCGCGGGCGTCGGGATCCTGCGCCAATAGTTCGTACAGGATCGTGGTCCCCGTGCGCACTTGACCGACGATGAAAATGGGCCGCTCGATCCGCATTTCGGCAACCTCGGGGTGCGCCCGCCGGTAATCGACGACCTGCAGTCGCCTCGTGAGGGATCCGACGAGGTCGCCCTGTGCGACGACGTTTCCGAACTCCGTCAGGCCAGCCTCGGCGGCCAATGCGTCGGTCAGCGTGTCGAGGGCCATACGCCAATCGTCACCCCCGAAGTCGGAGAGCCCGGTGCTTTCCTGCGCCGCGGCGATGACCGCCGCAGGCGAAATATCACCCACGGAACTCGGTCACGCTGTCGCGCAGTGGTGCCAGCAGCGCGTTCAGTCCGTACTCGAAGACGGCGTCGTAGTCGGTGGGGGATTGCAGCGCTTCGACGAGGGCCCGGTCGGGCCAGGCGTCCGCCCACAGGGTCGGATCCTCTTCGTCATGCTTGGCCCCCCGTACCGCCGAGAATTGCATCACAGCAGACGAAATCACGTGTACCTGCACCGCTCGCAACACCAGCGCGGCATCGCTTCCGGTGATGCCCAGTTCGGAGAGCTGCGCCGCCAGTCGCTGCTGGATCGGCAGGAACAGCTGCGGCGTACGGTCGCGTTCATGGGCGATCGCCAGCAGGTGCTGCTTGTCGATGAGCATCTTGCGTTGCGAACGCGCAAGGGAGGCAATGTGATCGACCGGATTGTCGCCGTCGCTCGGCAGATCGGCCATTTGGGCGAGCAGGCGTTCGACCAAAGCGTCGAAGAGTTTGTCCCGGCCGCCGATGTGCCAGTAAATGGAGGTGACCGCGACACCCAGCTGATCTGCTAGCCGACGCATGCTGAATGCGTCCACACCGTCGACGTCGATCAACTCCGCCGCGGTCTGGAGTATCTGGTCGGCTGTGACGGGGTCGCTGCCCTTACCGCCTGGCTGCGTCAACCGTCTCACCTCCGGTGATGCGATCTGCTTCGGGCAGGTCTAGATAGCGTTCGAGGTTGCGGTGCATGTTGATCACGCGGCGTTCCTCGTTGGACAGCACGACGTGGGTCAGTCCTGGCTGGTGAAGGCCGCGCTGCAGGCCCGCCAACACCTCGATGTCCTGTGTGAGCACCAAACCGGGGTGCGCGTCGGCTGCCGTCATCCGGACATCGGTCGGCTTGATTCGTGGCGCGTCCGGCGGCATCCGCATCCACACGATCATGACCAGTTCACCGCGATCGGGATCGGGTCCGGGGCGTGCCACCAACACGGTCAGGTGATCGGCGTTGGTCAGCAACGACATGTTCGGGAACACGTTGTACTGGTGCAGCCGCATCACGTGATCGGTGCTCGCCCAACTCAGGTCGACCCCGCGCCCGTCCGCGAAAGCCCTTGTTCGCGCCGCGATTACGTCGGCCGCCGACTGGCCTTGCTGATCGGAGGGGAAGGGGGTGCCGTCCTCGACACCCATGAGCGCGCCCTGCGTGGTGACGTAGGCGTCCCATACCTCGGCGTCGGTCACCGACTCCTTGATGGCCGGACTTGGTACACCGTAGAGCTGTTCGGACTTACCGGTGTGACCCCAGATGACTTGTGGCGCATACACGTCGTCCATGCACCTGTGGAGTTCCGGATGCAGGGTCTGAATGTGGTAGGTCTCGCTGAACCCGTCTGCGATCGTCTTCCAGTTCGCCTCGACCTCGATGGTCATGGTGGCGTAGCACCGGAAGTCGCCGAGCCGGTTCCAACCGATGTCTTCGGGCATCGCCTCGAGGTAGTCACGCAACGGGTTCGCATCGGAGTCCAGGTTGACGAAGACGAGCCGCTCCCACGTGTCGATGCGGACTGGCAGCAGGGGAAAGTCGGACAGACGGAGTGCGCCGAAGCCCTTCCGGTTGGGGACGCGCCGCAGTTCGCCGGTCAGATCCCAGGTCCACCCGTGATAGCCGCATCGCAGTTCACGCAAGTCGGAGCCGGATCCGGCGCACAACGAATTGCCTCGATGCCGGCATACGTTCTGAAAGGCGCGTAGTTCGCCGTCGTCGCCGTGCACGATCAGGACGGAGTTGAGGCCGCAGCGATACTCGAAATAGTCACCCGGTTCGGCGACGTGGTCGACGGTGCAGGCGAGCTGCCACACCTTGGGCCACATCCGCTCCACCTCGAGACGGGCGAAATCGGCCGAGTAATAGCGATCGGCGGGCACGAGCGTGGGGCGCTGCGGTGGCGTGCCGATGGCATCTTCGCGCCGAGTTGAGGCCGGGTTGCCGACGGTGCGGCCGGCCGGTGCCGTTCGCGTCATGATTCCCCTCCGATTCCGGCTGCCGCCGTCTGTAACGGTGTTACATTGGCCACCATAACGGCGGCCCGGACGTTGAGGGAGTAAATCGTGTTCGACCTGAAGATCACTGGCGGAACCGTGGTAGACGGCACGGGCGGAGACCGATTCCAGGCCGATGTGGGCATCAAGGACGGTCGGATCATCGAGATTCATCGCCGTGGTCCCGGTGATGCGCCACTGGACGGCAACGCGACCGAGACGATCGACGCGACGGGCAAGGTCGTCGCTCCGGGATTCGTCGACATCCACACGCATTACGACGGCCAGGTGAGTTGGGACAGCTCGCTCGAGCCCTCGAGCGGGCACGGCGTGACGACCGTCGTCATGGGGAACTGCGGCGTCGGCTTCGCCCCCGTACGCCCGGGCTCCGAAGAATGGCTGATCGAGCTGATGGAAGGCGTCGAGGACATTCCGGGTACCGCCCTTACCGAGGGGCTGACCTGGGGCTGGGAGAGCTACCCCGAATACCTCGACACGGTCGACAAACACGAACTCGCGATCGACGTCGGAAGTCAGGTCGCCCATGGCGCGGTACGCGCCTACGCGATGGGCGAGCGCGGCGCCAAAAACGAGCCCGCTACGCCTGAGGACATCGACGCGATGGCCCGGCTGGTGCAAGAGGCGATCGAGGCCGGCGCACTTGGCCTTTCGACCTCGAGGACGCTGGGTCACCGCGCGATGGACGGTGAGCCGGTCCCAGGGACGTTCGCCGCGGAAGACGAACTGTTCGGTCTCGGTCGTGCGATGGCAGCGGGCGGCCAGGCGGTCTTCGAGCTCGCGCCCCAAGGTGCGGCGGGCGAGGACATCGTCGCCCCCAAGAAAGAGCTCGAATGGATGAAACGGCTCAGCGCCGAGATCGACCGGCCGGTGTCGTTCGCCATGATCCAGGTCGATGCCGCTCCAGACCTGTGGCGTGAACTGATGGACATCTCCGCGGAGGCTTACCAATCGGGCAGTCGACTGTTCCCACAGGTCGCCGCTCGGCCATTCGGCATGCTGTTCGGCTTCCCCGGGCATCACGCATTCACCCATCGTCCGACGTTCCGTCAGCTCAAAGCCGAATGCGGCCGCGCAGAGATGGCTCAACGGCTCGCTGATCCCGCGGTGAAGGCGGCCATCCTGGCGGAAGACGACTTGGCGCCGGACCCGACGAAGCTGTTCGACGCCATGTTCGCCCTCGTGCAACACTCGCTCGGTCGTATCTATCACATCGGCGACCCGCCCGACTACGAGCCGACCGACGATCGCACGGTGGAGAAGATCGCCGCCGAAAGGGGCGAGGATCCGCTCGCCACTCTGTACGACCTGATGCTCGAGTCCGATGCGACGTCGATGCTGATGCTGCCGATGTTCAACTACTCCTACGGCAACTGCGATGCGATTCGCGAAATGATGACCCACCCGGCGGGGGTGATGGGCCTGTCCGACGGCGGCGCGCATTGCGGCATGATCTGCGACGCGTCGTATCCCACGTTCCTGCTGACGCATTGGGCGCGAGACCGACATCGTGGCGACAAACTGCCACTGGAGTATCTGGTGCGCAAGCAATCTCACGACACCGCTCAGCTGTTCGGACTGACCGATCGCGGCGTCATCCAGAAGGGCAAGAAGGCCGACATCAACGTCATCGACATGAACGCGCTGGCGTTGCACCCGGCGAAGATGGTGTACGACTTGCCCGCCGGCGGCCAGCGACTGGTTCAGGGCGCCAGCGGATACAGCGCCACGATCGTCAATGGCGTCGTCACCCGTCGCGACAGCGTGGACACCGGCGCACGCCCGGGCCGGCTGGTGCGCGGGGCGCGCTGAGCCTCAGAACTTCGCGGTCGCTCCCGCGTCGATCGGGAGCGCCGCCCCGGTGATGTACTTGGCCTCATCCGATGCCAGGAACAGCACCGCATTGCTGACCGCACGTGCCTCGAAGTACGGCACCGGCAGCATGTGGAAAGTTCCGATGATCTCGCCCGCGTCGGCCATGGTCGGCTCGGCGAGGTCAGGCCGCAGTGTGCGATGGAACTGCTCGTTGTCGATCATCGGTGTCCGGACGTTTCCCGGATGGATGGAGTTCACCCGAATCCATTGCGGGGCAAGTTCATTGGCGAGCGAATTCATCAAGCCGACGACTGCGTGCTTGGCCGACGCGTAGTGAGCCATGTAGCCGCCGCCGCGAAGTCCCAGCATCGAACTCACCAGGATGATCGATCCGCCGCGACCGTCGGACATGTGCGGGACCGCCACCTTGACCGTGTGCCAGACCCCGGTGATGTTGATGTCGAGCATCGTCTGCCAGGCGGCTTCCTCGATCATCGCGGCGGGTGCGGGGCTGCCGCTGATCCCCGCGTTGGCGATGACGATGTCCGGCCGGCCGAGCTCGTCGATCCCTTGCTGCAGCGCGGTTCCCAGCGCCTCCACGTCCCTGACATCGGCCTTCGCGGTGACGATGCGGCGGTCCAACTTCTCGACCAGCGCGGCTGTTTCGTCCAGGTCGGCTTCGGTGGCCAAGGGGTAAGGGGCGCCGTCGATGTCGGTACAGGCGTCGACGGCAATGATGTCGGCGCCTTCCTCGGCCAGTCGGATCGCGTGCTCGCGGCCCTGACCGCGCGCCGCGCCCGTGATGAACGCGACCTTGCCGGCCACCCGGCCCACTGCTTTCGACATTGTCACCTCTCGTTTATCGGCCCCTACACATTCCGCTGCCTTACGCGCGAAGTCAACGGGCGCCGGCCGGCCCGGCATGGGGCCGCACGAGCACTTCCTGTGCCGTGCTGGCGACCATCCGTCCTGCCGCATCGCGAATGGTTCCGCGGACCATCGCCCGATGCCCGGTCAGCGACACCGTCTCCTGCGTGTGCAGGTGCCATTCGTCGAACCGCACGGGACGGTGAAACCAGATGGCATGGTCCAGACTCAGCGCCGCAAGAGATCCGTAGCCCACACGCTGCGGATGGTTGCGAAATGCCATGTCGACGAGCAGGTAATCGCTCGCGTAGGCCAGCATCGCGTGATGAACGGCGGGGCTGTCGCCGATGTCGCGCGGGAGCCGCATCCAATGCGATCGTGGGCCGGCTGTCTGGGCGCCACCCAGAAAGGTCGGTGGTTCCGCGATCCGTATCTCCAGTGGCGGTGGCACGTCGATCCACGTCGATGCGTTCTCGCGCATCTCCGGCGGCGTGTATTGAGCCCAGTGTTGCAGCAGCGGTAGACCTTCGGGCGGCGGTGAGTCGAGGGGCGGCTGGGGGAGTTCGGGTTCGACGGCATTGGTGTGGAACGAAGCGATCGCGGTGAGGACATTGCGTCCGTCCTGCAGCACGTCGACCCGCCGGGTCGCCATGGACCGCCCGTCGCGCACCCGGTCGACCGCAATGTCCAGTGGGGCATCCGAAACGCCTGATCGGACGAAGTACGCGTGCAGCGACTGCGGTACGTGGTCGCTGACGGTCTCGGCGGCGCCCAGCACGGCCTGTGCGAGCAGCTGGCCGCCGAAGACCCGACCGAACCGACCGGGCTCGTTGCCGACGCGAAACCGGGTGTCGCCCAGAGGTTCCAGGTGCAGAGCGCGTTCGAGATTGTCGAGAGCTCCGAGGATCGCTTTCTCCATCGGGGTGCCGGTGCCGCGCAGCGGTCCTGTCAAGTCAGTGTCGACCATCGTCACCGGACCTTCGGCCCGTCGGGTACGCGGTAGCCGTCACGCGTCATGATCCGGACCGGGTCGATGCCGTTCCAGCTGGCGCAGGTGTCGGAGATGGCCTGCAAGCGCGTCAGGAATCCGAGATGGTTTTCGACTACCTCCGTGTAGAATCCGAAGTCCACCGACGTGTCCACGTACGCGACACGGAACTCGCCCGCGTCGCTTTCGGCGACGACGTGGTAGCCGAGCGTCTCGAAGTGCGCCTTCTTTTCATCGTAATGATCTGTGACGGTGGCAATCTGGTGGAAGGCTGAGGTGCCGTTGTTGCTCCATTCCCGGAAAATGCTCGGCGTGCTGCAGTGCTGCTGGATCAGTTCGATCTGTAGGGGTCCGGCTTGTGCAACCGCGACTTGAATTTGGAGCGAGCGCATTTCGTCCCCGTAGGTGGCTTGCTGCTCCAGCACCGGCAGCACGTGGAAGGGGCCGATACCGAACGTGCTTGCCCATCTGGACGCTGCAGCGAGTACATCGTCGACGACATGTCCGAGTTGAAAGAACCGGAAGTCGCCGTCGGGCCACGGCTGTTCGAACAATCGGTGAGCCGGTGGCGTCCCTGCATCGGCGTTCATGCTCTGGCGGCGCTCCTCGGCGTTGGGTACGCCGTTCTGTATATCAGTCGTCATCCGGTCGGGAGGCGCAGCCTCCACCGCGCGACACCGGCGCACACGGCTGCCAGCACACCCAGCATGACGATGTCGAAAAGCCACGTCGTCGCCGAGTGCTGCCAGTGTGAGTCCTGCGCGATCCCGACCACGAGGTTGCTCAGATCCGCTGTCGAGGCAGTGGCCGCGAAACCCCATCGCCCCGGCATGATCCACGCGATGGTCTCCAACAGCGGTCGCCCCGTCACCGGAATGAATCCGCCCGCGAACACCAGTTGTGTCACCAGTGCCACCGCCAGCAGCACGATGACCTGATCGTTGGTTCGCGCCAGCGACGACAACGCAAGTCCCAGCACCGACGCCGCCACGGCGGTCGCCGCGACATCGACGAACAATTCCAGCGCCGGGATACCCAGTGCGGCCGCCCCCGACGGTCCAGGCTTGCCGAACCCGGGGGCTGTGACGACCAAAACCAGGATGGCGGACTGGATCACTGCGACCGAACCGAACACCGCGATCTTGGCGAGCAGATACGCCGAGGCCGACAACCCGGCCGACTGTTCACGCCGGAAGATGGCGCGCTCGCCGACGAGGTCTCGTACGGTCAGCGTCGTTCCCATCAAGATGGCGGCGAAGCTGATCAATGCGATGACGTGTTTGGGCTCGAAGGGCGCGGAGCCGTCTGATGGCGGATGTCCGAAACCCGCGTGACCGACAACGGTCAGCGGAAGCAGACCGATGACGAACGGCAACACCGCGAGGAACGCGAGGTAGCCGCGGTCGGCGATCAGGAGCCGCACCTGGCGGCGGGCGATCGTCGCGAACTGGCGCCACGCGCTGGTAGGCGCCGGTTGCGGTGCCTGCGCCGCAGCGCCTGCCTCGACTTGCGAAACGTCGTCGCTCGTCGCCGGCGGTGCCTCCTCGACCGTCGGCCGGGAGCGTTCGATGAACCGTCGCTGAGCGTCGTCGGGATCCGCGCTCACCATCGTGAAGATGTCAGCCCAATCGATGGTTCCCATGGCCGATGCGAGCTCGGCGGGGGGACCGCAGAAAGCGGTCTTACCGCCGGGCGCCAGCAGCAGCATCTGGTCACAGTCCTCGAGGAACGTCAGCGAATGCGTCACCACCACGACCACGCGTCCCGCATCGGCGAGCCGGCGCAGCATCGTCATCACGGCCCGGTCCAGTGCCGGATCCAGACCCGTCGTGGGCTCGTCGAGCACCAGGAGCGACGGGCCGGTCAACAGCTCCAAGGCGACCGACACCCGTTTGCGTTGCCCGCCGGACAGTTTGTCGATGCGGGTAGCGGCGTGGGCACTCAACTCGAGTTCCTCGAGAATCTGGTCGATCACCCGCCGCCGATCGGCCTCGGTCGTGTCGGCGGGCATCCGCAGTTCCGCGGCGAATCCCAACGCCTGTGCGACGGTGAGCCGCCCGTGCACGACGTCGTCCTGGGGCACCATGCCGATCCGACTGCGCAGTGACGCGTATCCGTCGTGCAGGTCGCGTCCGTCGAATGAGACCGCGCCGCCGGTCGGGCGGGCGGCACCGACGAGCACCCGGGACAGCGTGGACTTACCCGAACCCGAGGGACCGATCACCGCCGTCAACGTGCCCGGGCGGGCGTCCAGCGAAATCCGGTCCAGCAGAGGGGCATCGGGCCCGACGGCGAGGCTCACCTCGCGGACCTCGAGTCCGCCTGTTGTTGCCGCCGGCTGGGTGCGACGCACCAGGGAACCATCCGTGTAGACGAAGTCGACGTTGCCGATCGTGACGACGTCGTCGTCGCCGAGTGTGGCGTCGGTGACGTTCTCGCCGTTGACGAATGTGCCGCTGCCATCGGTGTTCTGCAACTGCACGGCAACGCCTGTGGTGACCAACTTGGCGTGGTGAAGGGACGCCAGCACATCCGGTACGACGATGTCGTTGTCGGCGGAGCGTCCGATGGTGATGGAATCCCTTGACTGCGTGGGGCTGTCGTCCGCCGATGGCGCGGTGCCGAGCTCGAACGTCAGGGGCGGGCCGTCGGGGGCTCCGAGATGGATGGTCCGCTGATCGTCGATCTCGACGGACTGCACGCGTTGCTCCGCGACGAACATTCCGTTGAAGCTGTTGTCGTCGAACGCGACCCAGCGACCGTCGAGGTAGCGCAGGATCACATGCGAGCGGGAGATCGCCGGGAGCGGGATGCGAACGTCCGCGTGAATATCCCGCCCGACGACCACGTCGTGATCCGCGGCGAACGTGCGTTGCCAACCGCCGGAGCGGATGGTGATCGCGGGCGCTGGGGGAGACATCATCTGAACGCTCATCCTAGGAAGTACGCCAACGGGAGGACGAGCAAGAGCGAATCGATTCGATCGAGCAGACCGCCGAAGCCCGGCAGCCAGTCGCCGGCATCCTTGACCTTCGCCTGCCGCTTCAACATGGACTCGAGAAGGTCGCCGAAGACGCCGCCGACGGACACCGCGATCAGCAAGCCGACTGAGATGGTCCCCAGCAGCGTGAGGATGATGAACGCCCCGATGATGGCGCCGACCAAACCGCCGATCGTCTTGTTGGGGCTCAACGGGGACAGTGGGCGGCGCGCCCAGGCCATGCGGCGCAAGCCCTTTCCGCCGCACCACGCGGCGACGTCCGTGGCCGCGACGGCGAAGCACAGCAGGAACGAATCGGGCCAGACCATCACCAGATGAGACAACGACCAGCAGATCCATACCGAACCGAAAGCGGTGAAAGCGCTGCGCTTGGCGCCGTTCTCGACGTCGCCACCGAGCACCGACGGCAGCGCGCACAGCAACAGAACGACAGGCGCGAGGTGCAGCAGCGATGGGCGCAGCCAGGCCGCCAGCGGATACATCACGGCCAGTGCCACCAGGACGCAGGTGTCTGCTTTCGCCAGTTGCGTCAGTCGCGAATATTCGACCACGGCGACGACGGCCAGTACGGCGGCCAGCGCGGCGGTGGTGCCTTCGCCGATCCACATGGGAAAGCCGACGATGGGGGCGATCAGCACCCAGGTGCGCCATTTCTGGACCAGCTCGGGCTTGCGCGAGATGATCACCGCGATCCCGGCCAGCGCCAGGAGCGCGGCCGTGACCCACATGAAAAACACGGCGCGGGAATAGAGATGGATGTGCAGCGGGCCGAGGTCGAAATTGAGCGGCATCCGCCGATCGAGGTGAACGAACCACAAGTACCGGTCGATGAGCGACTCGACGATTGCCATGTCAGGCCGCCTCGGCGCGCGTCAAGCGAGCGAACGGTACGACGTCGGCCATCGGTTCGACCTGCTGCGCTTTCAGTTCGCGGTGCGCGGCCCGCAGGCGCAGGACCGCCGTGATGAGTGAACCGTTCACCAGGTGCCCGAGCAAGAAGGGCATGAGGCCGGGAAAGGCGGTCGCCAACACCACGACGAGGCAGCGTTCGGTCTTTCCGAGCGGGCCTCCGTTGCGTCGGGTTGCGCCCGCACCGGCCGCGGCCAGGGATGCGAACGTCGGTAGTGTCGCGGCGATCGCGGCGACCAGGACCAGGAGCACCGGCCAGGACAGCCAGTTCATATCGGGACCACTCTGCTGCGCGGCCCATACCGCGAGGCCGGCGAACGCCAACAGATCCGCGGTGCGGTCACCGATCTCGTTTACGACGAAACCCCAAGGCCGGCTCACGCCGCGGGCACGGGCGACCGCGCCGTCGAGGTTGGCGCCGGCAAGCCCCAGCACCATGAACAGCGCCGCGAGCGGCCAGCAGCCGAACGCGACCGCGACTCCGGCCGCACCGGCTGCGACGATGCCGGCGGCGGTGAACACGTTCGGCGACACCTGCCGAGCGACGGCGGCGTTGACGGCGAAGGTCAAGCGACCCGTGAACCATGGCTTCATGGCATAGAGGCCAGTCGCGCGTGCTTCCCGCGGCGTCGCCTGGGCGACGGTGTGAATAGTGATGCGTGTGTTCACGGCTGGCTCCTTTCGTTTTCGTGCCGCTCTACCTGCAAGGCATGGCGCCACGTCCGTGGCGCCCCTACGTCACTGAGTAAAGACAGCCCGAAGGGCTACCGATCCCAAGAAACGAACCTGTCTACAGGCCTTGTGACCAGCCGCATAAGGGCACTCTGTCGCAGAATGCGAACGAAAACCCGCCGTTAACCGGAAGCAGAGACCTGTTCGCGCATCCGAGGTCCTGTTGCGATACACCAAATGCGTTGAGGCTGGCCTGATCCGGGGATGAGCGAGAGACGGCCCCCCCCTCGTTGCCGAGGGGGCCGTCGTTGTCGTGCTTATTTAGTTGCTGCCCGAGCCGGAGCCGCTGCCGGCGCCGGCACCCGCGCCGCTAGCCGACCCGGAGCCGCTACCCGCGCCGGTGCTCGCTCCGCTGCCCGATCCCGAGCCACTGCCCGAGCCCGCGCCGGCACTCGCGCCGCTGCCCGATCCCGAGCCACTGCCCGAGCCCGCGCCGGCACTCGCGCCGCTGCCCGATCCGGTGCCGCTGCCCGAGCCGGTCCCGGTGCCCGAACCCGAGCCGTTGTCGCCATCACCGTCACCCTCGCCGTCGCCGGATCCGTCGTCCGTGCCGTCACCTGCGCCGTCGCCCGTGCCAGCACCGGAGCCTGAGCCGTCGCCCGTGCCAGCACCGGCGCCTGTGCCGTCACCCGCGCCAACGCCGGCGCCTGTGCGGTCACCCGCGCCGGCACTGACACCCGCGTCTGCGCCCGAGTTGTCGAGGCCCAGCGAACCGTTTTCGAAGGTGTAGGTCTTACCGCCGAAGCTGTAGTCGGTCGGCGCTTGCGGTTCCAGAGTGTCGTTCGCGCTGAAGGCCAGCGTGTCGACCGGCACCGGCGGCTTGATCGCGTTGGCGATCTGGTTGGGCAGCGTGACCGTGAGGTAGGAAACAAGACCACGGTCGAGCAGCCCCTGCCACTCCGAGGTGGTGCCGGCCGGTGTCATTCCGTTGACCAGAGCGTTGAACGCCAGGACCGGGATATTGGCCAGGTTGGTGACGGCGTCGACGTAGTCCCCCTCGCCGAACGCCGCCCGCGCGGCATCCAAGAGTTCCGCCGACTGGAGGATCCCGCCAAGGGCCGGCTCGAAGATCGCCTTGGTGAGCGCGAACTCGGAGATCACGTCGAGCAGTACGGGCAGCTTCTCCGCGCCCGGCAGGGCACCAACGAACTGAGCCGGGATCGACAGAATCGGAATCAGCGGACGGATGCCCCCCAACACCCGAAGCACGAACCAGCCGTTGATCTCGGAGAACGACTCGACGAACTGCCCCTGCGACAGGTACGTGAGCGTGTTGGTGAGCACCTCCGGGAACTGCTCGGCGGCGAGCGTCAGTCGGTCGATGGTGTCGGTGATCGCGGTATCGATCACGGGACCGAAGTTGGAGTTGAAATTGATGATCTGGTCCAGCAGAGGACCCGGGTTGAGGGTGTTCTGAATCAGGATGTTCGCGACTTCTTGGAAGATGTAGCCGGTGCTCAGCGCCCCGACCAGGTTCTCCGTCGCCAACGAGGAGCCCTCGATGAGCGTGTCGAGGCTTGCGAACGTGTTGGCGATGCTCTGCTGCCACGCGATGAGCGGGTTGGTGGCCGCCGTGAGCTGAACCGCCGCCTGCGTGACGCGCTCTTGGACGTCCTGGACGGTGGGCATCGGCGGGGCCACCGGGCTGACCGCGATCATGCCTGCACTTGCCATCGCGACGCCAGCAACCATGAACTTGGTGCTGCGGCGAGTTGACGGCGAGTGGCTGGGCGACAGATCGAAAACCGGCGAGTCGGCATGAACTGCGAGTTGCACGTTGTCTCCTGTTGTGCCTGTGAATTTGCCTTATGGCAGCTGAAGATTAGCTGAGGCTAACCTTATAGACAAGAGATTGGTCTGACTAATTAGAGGGTCGCCTTCGGGGCGGTGCGGCGCCTCATTGATGTCCAAAAGGCGACGACATCGCAGCTAGAGCGTGGTGATTGCAAAATCACGAAGCAGCAGGGCGCGAATTTACACCAGAGTCAGACGTCGCGGGGGGCTACGTGCGTCAGCGTGTGGGTAATCACCGCACTTTGCGGGGCGCGCTCAGCCATTCCCCTTGGAGGGGGTTGCTGAAGTTCTTCGTCCGACCCCCGGCGCCGACCCAAAGCATCGAGCAACCCGTATCGCGTGCCCACTCCTGCAAATTCGGGCGACCGGAGTGAGCAAACCCTCGGAGAGGCTGCCGCCATTCGCCGAAGCCGATGAGGTTGATGACGGTGAAAGCACAGCGCGTCATGCGGTCGCGTCTGACGGCGATCGCCTGGCAGATAACCCGCTAGGTGGCGGGACGCGCCGCCCGTTCGGCCGCGTGGTCCTCAATGGCCTTGCCGATCGCATGCGACGCGCGGTCGACGAACTCGGTTCCGCTTGCGGCTACCCAGTCGGCCGAAGCGGACGGCCCCTTCAGTTGGCCCGTGAAATGTGGAATCACATACTGCGCGAAGAGGTCATAGCTCTTGAGCTTGGCAGCGGGGGGTGCCCAGTCGTGATCGAACAATAGGAATGCACCGAATCCGCCGTCGCTCGCCTCGACGAGTTCCTCGATCTTGGCGACCGCGTCCTCGGGTGTCCCGATGACTGCGAAACCGGACTCACGGTTGTTGGCGATGATCTCCGCCGGAGTGTCGCCCTGTACGGGCCCGGCCGGAAGGATGTGGCTGAAATAGCGCGAGAATTCCGCGATTCCGTATTCGACGTCGCGTTCGGCCTGCTCGCGAGTCTCGGCCAGGTGCATCGGGCCGACGAGTCGCCATTTGGAGCGGTCGGCGACATGGCCATGGTCTGCGGCGACCTCCTCCCACGTCGACCAATGGTGGGCGAGCATGTTCATGCCTTGCCTCGCGGTCGCCGCTATCGACAGCATGCCGATCCCGTGCTTGCCCGCTCCGCGCGGGCCGGTGGGGGAGAAGGACGCGGCGACAGCGACATCGAAGCAGGGGTCGCTGTAGGGCTTCAGCTGTAGCCGGGCGTCCTGGAGGGTGAATCCGTCGGTGTCCATGGTGACGGTTTCGCCGCGCAGTAATCGCATGATCGCGTCGAGGCACTGCTCCATACGGGGCCGCTGCTCATCGGCAGGGATGCCGAGCATGTGCGCGTCGGAGGTGAGCTGGCCTGGCCCGCAGCCGAGCATGACCCGGCCTCGGGTGAGATGGTCGAGCAGCACCATGCGATCGGCGAGCATCAGGGGGTTGTGGTACGGCAGCGAGCTGACCCCGGTCCCGAGCTTGATGTGCTTGGTTCGCTCGGCGGCGACGGCGATGAACACCTCGGGTGAGGCGATGATCTCGAACCCGGCGGAATGGTGCTCGCCAATCCACGCCTCGTGGAATCCGAGCTCGTCCATCGCTTGGATCAGTTTGAGGTCACGCTCGAGAGCGAGCGTCGGATTCTGTCCAGTGGGATGGAACGGCGCCATGAAGTTTCCGAATCGCATTCGGACATTCTGGACCTGGCCCCGCACCGGGTTGCAGGCGCGTCTCAGAAGGCGGTGAATGGTCCTGCCTGGCCCTGAGCTGGGCGATAAGGTCGGGCATGACAACACCCGAGACGGCCCAGGATCCGGCGTCGGCAGCCACCACCGTCGTCGTGGAGGGGATGAACCCGAAAGCCCTCACCCAGCGGATCAGCGTGGGGGAGCACCAACTGGTTGCCGACGAGCCGCGGCCGATCGGCGAGGATGCGGGTCCGACACCCTACGATCTGCTACTCGGGGCGCTCGGTGCCTGCACTTCCATGACGGTGCGGATGTATGCCAAGCGCAAGGACTGGCCCCTTGACCAAGTCCGAGTCTCGTTGCGGCACTCGCGTATTCACGCACAAGACTGTGCAGACTGCGAAACCCGCATCGGAATGCTCGACCATATCGATCTTGGCGTTGAGTTGATCGGGGATCTCGATGATGCCCAGCGGCAACGATTGCTCCTGATCGCCGGACGCTGTCCGATTCATCAGACCCTGACCTCGGAGATCCACATCGTCACGACATTGCGCTGAGGCCAGGCTGGGTGGCGGCGACGCGCCGAAGAATTGACGTTTCCGTCGGCGAAGGCCGGGTATCCGCCCCACAGGAGGTGGGAAGATGCCCGTCTGGAGCTGGTTCTTCATCGCAGCAGGTGTTCTGATCGCGTTGACATTGTTACTCGCCGTGGTATTAGCCGCGACCGGTCGCAGGAGAACGAGGCGCTTAAAGCAGCATTTCGGTCCGGAGTATGAGCATGCCGTAGAGGATGCCGGAGATCGGCGCGCCGCCGAGAACGAGCTGGTGGCGCGTGAACGAAACCGGAAAAGGCTCGACATCGTCGCGTTGACTCCCGAGGCCCACCGACGATATTCGGAGCAGTGGGTAGAGATTCAACGCTCGTTCGTTGACGACCCCTCGAGCGCAGTCGGCTACGCAGACCGCCTGGTGACCGAGGTCATGCGCGAACGCGGTTATCCAATAAGCGATTTCGACCAGCGTGCATCGGATATCTCGGTCGATCACCCCGGCACGGTCGAACATTATCGTGCCGCGCACACCCTGCACCTGGCGCAGGAGAAGGCCGACATCGGCACGGAAGCGCAGCGGCAGGCCTTCGTTCACTATCGCGCGCTCTTCGAGGAATTGCTCGGCGCAGATCGCGCAATCGAGAGTGACACGCCAAAGGAGGCGACGGCATGACTACCCACGACCAGCAGAACGAAAGTGTCCCGATGCGGTCTGAGCAGCCTGAATTCTCCGAGCCCGGTAGGGAACCTGTTCCAGCGCAGCGTGTTTCGCCAGAAATATGGGACGACACCGGCGTACCATCCAACGTGCCGACCGGCGTTGCACCCGCACACGACCACCCATCGGTCGCTCATGAAGAGGCGTCAAACGCACCCGCCGAGTCACCTCAACCCGAGACGGTGCCACCGAATGCTGAAGATCAGCCGCCCTCCGACGAGTTGCTTTTCAACGCAGACACTTCCGGATTGCGGTCGCGCTGGGACGACATTCAGGCGGTGTTCGTCGACGACCCTGCGGATTGCGTGCAAAAGGCCGACACCCTGGTGGCCGAGGTCGTCGAGCAGGTGACAGCGGGATTCTCCGAGGCCCGCTCGCGACTCGAGGCGCAGTGGGCGAGAGGTGAGCAGGCGTCCACCGAAGATCTACGTCTGGCCCTGCAGCGGTATCGCGAGTTCTTCCAGCGGTTGCTTGCGGCGTAAACGTCACGCAACTGGCCCGCCGTCCATAAGGGACGGCGGGCCAGTTGCGGTTTGAAGTCGGTTAGTTCTTGAACGCGTCTTTGATCTTCTCGCCGGCGTCCTTGAGGCTCGACTTGGCCTGATCGACCTTGCCCTCGTTCTCGGTGCTGCGGTCACCGGTCACCTTGCCCATGGCCTCCTTGGCCTTGCCGCCCGCGTTGTCGATCTTGTTGCTTGCCTTGTCGCCTGCACCCATGACGTCTTCCTTCGCTTATTTACAACGGCCCGAATGAGCCTTAACGGGTGGGATACCGCTAATCGAGTCATCTGAAACGTTTCGTCATGATCGGGCGACGCGAGGAGTCCGGTCCGGGTGCTCAGCGCCTCGGAGGGACGCCGAGCGCCAACACGGCTGTGTCGTCCTCGACGCCTGCACCGAAACCCTCGAGTAGGGCGGAAACGGATTCGACGATGCGTGATGCGGATGTCGGGGAGTGTGCTTTCGCGAAGCGCAGGAGTGCACCTTCGTCGTCGTATCGTTCGCGGCCGACGCCCGTGCTGGCTTCCGTCAGCCCATCGGTGTAGAGCACGAGCGTGTCGCCGGGTGCGAGGACGAATTGGCTGGCGACGAAGTGCGGCTCGGTTGTGATGCCGACGGCCTGGCCGCCGATGTTGTCGACGTAGTAAGCGCTGCCGTCGGCGCCGAACAGCAGGGGCGGCGGGTGCCCGCCGCTGCCCAGATGGACATCGAAGCCGTCGTCGCTCCTGGTCAGTTTCCCGAAGATCAGGGTGCAGAACCGGCTGAGTTCGCCACCGAGTTCCTGGCTCAGGACGGTGTTGAGGTTGTGAAGCACTTCCACCGGGTCGTCGTCGTAAACCGCCGCGGCGCGCAACGTGTACCTGGTCAGACTGGTCAGCACAGCGGCTTCGACACCCTTGCCCGAAACATCGCCGAGGAAGAACCCCCACGTCGTGCGCGACAGCGGGAAGAGGTCATAGAAGTCGCCACCCACCTCGTCGACCGAAGCGGTGTAGTAGTACTCGGCGGCTTCCAGGCCGGCAGGTGGTGACAACATTGGCGGAAGCAAAGAGCGTCGCAACGTTTCGGCGAATTTCCTGACTCGCCCCTGCTCTCTTTCGGCCTGCTGGCGGGCCTGCAGGAGATCTACTTCGTAGGCACGGCGATCGGACGCGTCCACGATGCTGATCCGGAGAAATTGCGGCTTCTGGTAAGCGTCACTCTTCACGTTCGCGGTGAGAAACATCGGCAGCCGTGTCCCGTCGGCGGACACCATGTCGACGGTCACACCGTTGAGTTCGCCGCCCATGTTCAGCAGAGGCCCGAAATGAGTGTCGTACAAGATGCGTCCACTGACGGTCAGGAGATCGGTGAATAGCTTACCGCGCAACGTATTCGGATCGTATCCGAGCCACTTCGTCAGCGTGGCATTCGCTTGGATCATGCGTCCGTCGGTGTCGGCGATGATCTGTCCGCTTGGAGCGTGTTGCCAAAAATCCTCGACGGAGTAATCGGTCATGTCGAGCGGGCGAAAGCAGCAATCGCATCGGCGGTGGCAAGCGGGGCGCTGACATGCGGGCAGTGCCCGGTTGCGTTCAAGGTGACGATGTGACTGCCGGGGACGTGCGCATGCACGTACGCTCCCACCTCGCGCGGTGCGATCGCGTCCTGCGCGCATTCGATCACCAGTGTGGGTAGCGATATCAGCGGCAGATCGGCGCGATTGTCCGAGAGGAATGTGGCGCGAGCGAACACGCGGGCGCACTCCGGGTCGGTGCGGCAGAAGGTCGCCGCAAGGTCATCCTGCAGGTCGGGACGGTCGGGGGTGCCCATGATGACCGGCGCCATGGCCTGCGACCACCCAAGATAGTTCTGCTCCAGCGACTCCAGGAGTTCGTCGATGTCCGCAGCCGAGAAACCGCCGCGGTAATCGTCGTCATCGAGGTAACACGGCGAGGGCGTCAGCAGGACGAGTTTGGCGAATCGACTCGGGTCTCTGATCGTGGCCAAAGCCCCGATCATCGCCGACACGGAATGGCCGACGAATACCACCTCGCGCAGATCCAGCTCGTCGAGGATCTCCAGAATGTCGGCGGCGTAGCCGGCCAGAGAGGAGTACTTGTTGGCGTCCCAGGCACTCCGGTCCGACGATCCCGAGCCGACGAGATCGATCAGTATCAAACGAAAGTCCGACCTGAGTTCGTCGACTACGTGACGCCATAGCGTTTGATCACATCCGAAGCCATGCGCTAACAAGAGGGTCGGGCCGTCATCGGCGCCGACAATATTGATGTTGTGCCTGGCGTGAACATCCACAATTCAGCTTAAGCCCCCAGTGCACTCGGCTTTCAACGCCGGTCTCGAATTCATCGGTCGGGTTAGCGGCGAACAGGTAGCAGCGCCAAGGGAAGTCGGAGGGCCCGCTGCGGTTGCCGGCCCGGTCGACTAGACCTCGAGCTGAGTGTGCGACCGACCAGGTGGGCGATGTCGCGCCAGTTGCGACGGACGATGACACCCGCGGTGAATCCGCACAAGAAGCCGACAGTGAGATACCGACGCGCCCTCTGCTTCTTCCGCCGCGCGATCACCGACGCGGCATGGCCGCATACCGCGGCGATGGCGGCGACCGCCACCAACAGAAAGATTACCTGCGGCACCATGTGACCTCCGGGGCCGTTCGTCAATGCAGGCCGCTCAGGCGATCCAATCACTGCGGACGCGGTAAGACGATCCTCGGTCTCCATTCGTGACCAAAGCGAGGACGAACTGTTAGATCGCCAGACCCGCGATGATCAGCCGTGTCGTGGCCTCGGCCCGCTTTCGCCCGTACCCGCGCCCTTCGGACAGAATCGGATAGACAACGGCCCCCACGATCGCGTCTGCCGCCGAGGCGGCGGTGGCCTCGTCGACGGCACCTGCGAGCAGTCGCATACGAACACTCTCCAGCAGAGGCGCGCTGAATCCCGCGCGCAGCCTGATTGCCGTGTCCTCGTGCTCCATGCAGGCCACCGTGAGGATGCGCAACATCGCCGATCCGCGCTCGGTGGTCAGCGTCGCAGCCAGCCTGCCCGCCCACCTCACCAGGTCGTCGACGAGATCATCGGTGTGCTGTACCGCGGCGATCATCGTGTCCGCGTCGGCGAGCAGAACGTCGGCTACCAGGGCAGGTCGGGTCGGCCACCAACGGTAGATGGTCTGCTTACCGACGCCTGCGCGGGCGGCCACAGCCTCGATGCTCGTCCCGTCGAAGCCGCGCTCGAGCAGCAACTCACGCGTTGCGGTGACGATCGCGACGCGCGACTTCTCGCTGCGGCGGCGCGGAGCTGTGACTTGGCGGACCATGTGCGCATCCTCGGTTGCCGGTGCGTCGGACAACCCCGTAGTGTGCCACAAGACGAGACGGTCCGTCTTGTTAACGAAAGGCGGCGTGACGTGCCGATCGGGCTCACCCCGGAGCAGGGGCAACTGGAAGAGGCGGTCGACCGCTTCGCGGCACGGCATGCCGCCGTGGACCAGACCCGCGGCTCGTTCGACGAGATTGCTGAAGGAACGCTGCCCAAGTGGTGGGATGACCTTGTCGCACAAGGCTTTCACGCGGTACACCTCCCCGAATCGTCTGGCGGACAGGGCGGTTCGCTGGTGGATGCGGCTTGTGTCATCGAGGCCGCGGCCACCGCGCTGTTACCCGGGCCGCTGCTGCCGACAGTGATCGCCGGCGCCATCGCGCTGTCGGCCGACAATGTGCCCGCAGCGGACAAGCTGTTGAGCGACCTCGCCGCCGGGGTCGCCGCCACCGTCGTGCTGCCGGAGTCCGGCAATTTGCGCGCGAACGTCGTCGACGGCGCATGGCGCGTGACCGGATCGTCGGGCGACGTTCTCGGGCTGTGCTCGGCCGCGGCGATCCTGGTGGCCGCCCGGTGCGCGGACGGCGAGACACTGTGGTGCGTCGTCGATCCGGCTGCCGCTGCGGTGTCGGTGCAGGCGCGCGGCGGCACCGACCTCACCATCGACGTCGGCATTCTTCACCTTGATGACCTCGACGTGCCGGATGCGCTGGTGCTCAATGGCATCGACGACGACGCGGCATGGGATATCGCCGCCGCACTATCGGCCTGCGCCGCAGCCGGAACGTTGAGGTGGGCGGTCGATGCCGTGACCGAGCACCTGCGGACCCGGGAACAGTTCGGCAAGCCCATCGGAACCTTTCAGGCGCTTCAACACGAAGCGGCGATGCTGCTCGTCAACAGCGAATTGGCCGCGGCGGCAGCGTGGGACGCGGTGCGCGCCGTGGACGAAGCGCCGGAGCAACGACAACTGGCGGCCGCTGGCGCCGCCGTCATGGCGGTCGCGCCTGCTCCCGACCTGCTGCTCGACGCGTTGACGATGTTCGGCGCGATCGGGTTCACCTGGGAGCACGACGTGCACTTGCATTGGCGACGCGCCACCAGTCTGGCTGCCTCGATGGGGCCGATCACCGGATGGTCGCGGCGCCTCGGCGAGCTGGGCCGGACGCATGTTCGCGACATGTCGGTGAAGCTCGGCGACGGCGAAGCGGAATTCCGCGCGAGGATTGCCGACGTGCTGGACCGGGCGCTCGAACTGCGTAACGACACGCCGAGCCCGCTTGGGGATTACGACCACCTCGCCAGCGGGCCCCAGCGCACGCTGATCGCCGACGCCGGTCTGATGGCACCGCATTGGCAACCACCGTGGGGGGTGGGTGCGACGCCCCTGCAGCAGCTGATCATCGACGATGAATTCGCCAAGCGGCCCTCTCTGGTCCGGCCGTCGCTCAACATCGCCGAGTGGATCCTGCCGTCGCTCATCGGCTCGGGATCGGAAGAACTTCAGCAGCAACTGATTCCGCCGACACAGCGCGGCGAGTTGCTCTGGTGCCAGTTGTTCAGTGAACCCGGTGCCGGATCCGACCTCGCGGCGCTGAGCACACGCGCAGTGAAGGTCGACGGCGGCTGGCGCATCAACGGCCACAAGATCTGGACGTCGTCGGCGCAATACGCCGACTACGGTGCACTGCTGGCGAGAACGGACCCAGATGCCCCGAAGCACAAGGGTATCGGTTACTTCATCATCGACATGCGCGCCGAGGGTGTGGAAATCCAGCCGATCAAGACGGCGGATCGTGACCCGCATTTCAACGAGGTGTTCCTCGCCGATGTCTTCGTACCCGACGAGATGTTGCTCGGGGGACCGACCGACGGCTGGAGTCTCGCGATCTCGACGATGGCCCAAGAACGGGTCGCGATCGGCGCGTACGTGCACATTGACCGCGCCGGTGCCCTGCGGCATCTCGCCGGCGAGGCCGGACCCGATCAGGGCATGGTGCTCCGCGCGCTCGGCGAACTGGACGCCTACAGCAACGCGATCAAGGCGCTCGGTGTGCGCGAGACGATTCGGCTGCTCGACGGACAAAGCGCCGGACCGGCGTCGAGTATCGCCAAGGTGGCCACCAGCATCATGCTGCGCCGCACCTTCAAGGCCACCCTCGAGTTGGCGGGACCCCTTGCCGTGGTCGAACGTTCTGAACCCCCGATCGTCGCACCATACCTGCGGCTGCCCGCGGAACTGATCGGCGGTGGCACCCGCCAGATTCAGCTCAACATCATCGCGCAAATGATCATGGGTCTGCCCCGCAAGTGAAATAGCGAGAAGTAACCCTCGGTCGAGGACCCCTGCCGGGCTGGCAGCCGGTAGGTCAGACGCGCGACGTTCCCGTCCAGTACTCGGCGATGCGCCCATCGGCGATGCGCAGGATGTCGTTACCGACGAACTGTGCCTCGCCGGAACTGTTGCGCCCGCGCCCGATCCACCGGCCTGCCGTCAGGCCGCCCTCAGTGAGCGGTCCGAGCACGATTTGAAAGGTGAGCTCGTCGAACGCGGAGCGGGTCTCGTCGATGATCGCCGCCAGTTCCGCTGGGCCGCGGATGTCCCTGCCGGGCCAGTGGCCGACGAAGTCTTCGGCGACCAGGTCGGCGGTCACCGTGCCGCCGGACCAGACTTCGTCCACCCACCTCCTGAACAGCTTTGTCGCTGCACCGGATTCGATCATGTCCGTACCTTTCTTCGGATCAGACGAGGAAACAGAAGACGCCGACGGCGACGCAGGTGACGAGCATGCCTGTGGCGTTGAGGAACAGATTCCGGCCGTAATCGCGGGCGAGGACATGGGCGGCGATGGCACAGAGGAAGTACGCCACCAGCGCCGCGCAGGTCAACGCCGCCAGGTAGGGGATCCAGAGCCCAGCGACCAACCCGGCCGCGGCGGCCAGTTTGATCGGCGGCATCAGCCACCAGAGCCGTTGCGGCCAATTCACCCCACGGAAGCAGTCCGCGATGAATGCGGCCGGCTTGATGCACAGCAATGCATCCACCAGCTGGATGGCCGCCAGCACCGCGACGGGCCACTGCGGATCGGGCAATGACGTCATCCGGCTCTACCTCTCCACCCCGGCGCTGTTGGCTGGGCAAAACAAACCGTACCGTATCGTATGATTTGGCTCAAGCGCCCGGCTCGGGCACGAGTGGCAGCAGCATCTCGTAGACCCGCCCGAGTTCCTCGGGCCCAACCGGCGGCACGGACACCGCCGCGCCGAGCGCGACGAGATACGGCAGCAGAGCGGCGACCCGCGCATCGGAGTCGGTCGCGACATGGGGGCGCCAGATCCGCTGGAGCGCCATCAGCCTGGCCCTGTCGATGCGACCCTGGACCCGGTTCACCTCGTCGTCCCAGCTGGCCCACGCACGCACCGCCAGTTCGAGCTCGGGATGGTAGATGCCCGCCCGTCCACCGGCGACGAGCTGCGTGAGTTGGGTCAGCACGGCCCGGGCGTCACCGGGCGTCGGGGCGGCGCCGATCTGTTGCTCCAACGCGTCGATGGCCATCGCCTCGATCTGTGCGAGCAGCTCGCGCTTGTAGCCGTCGGCACCGCTGAAGTGGTGGTGGAAGGACCCCTTTGACAGCTTGAGCCGCGCCGCGATGCGGTCGATACGCAGACCACCCGCGCCCTCGGCGGCCAGCACCTGAAGGCCGGCGTCCAGCCACTTCTCCCGCGTGTTGTTTCGATTCACGAGCACGCCGCCATGGGTTATATAATACTAGACCGTATGGTTTGTTATGACGAACGGCGCGTCGAGTTTCACAGCTCAGGCGAGGTGTGCAGGGGGATCCTGATCACACCGCCGGGCGAGGGCAGGTCGCCGGTCGTGGTGATGTGCGCCGGGTTCGCGGGAACACAGCGCACGCCGGCCATCAGGGCAGCGGCCCACGCGTTCTGCCGGGCCGGATTCGCTGTCCTGACATTCGACTACCGCCGGTTCGGCGACAGCGACGGCCGGCCGCGGCAGGTGATCGACCTGGCCGGCCAGCGCCGCGACATCGAATCGGCGGTCGACTTCGTGTCAGGCCAGACGGAGATCGACGCCACCCGGATCGTCCTGTGGGGCACGTCGCTTGGTGGTGGCCACGTCACCGTTGTGGCGGCGCGCCGCGGGGACATCGCGGCCGTCATCGCCCAGGTGCCGTTCAACGGCTTCCCCCGCAGGGTGGAGGGTCGAAGCGCAGCGGCGACCGTCCGGCTGCTGTCGGCGATGGCCATCGACCGGATGCGCGGCCTTCTCCGGCTCCCGCCGTACTACATCGATGCGGTCGGCGCGCCGGGATCGACGGCCGTGATGGCGTCGCGGGCGGCAGAGCACGCCGTCGCACTGCTCGACGGCACAGGCTGGGTCAACAGGGTCGCTCCCCGCGTGCTGTTCGCGATGATGCGCTACCATCCCGGTGCCTCGGCGGCGTCGGTCACCGCACCGTTGCTGGTATGCGCCGCGACCGAGGACTGCGAGACACCGCTGGAGTCGGTCGCCGAGATCGCCCGGCGGGCACCTGAAGGACGGCTGCTCACATACCGTGTCAGCCATTTCGACGTCTACGACGCCGCCGTTCGCCAGCATCTGATCGCCGATCAGATCGCGTTTCTCGACAGCGTGCTGCGCTGAGGGAGCGCTGCGGTCAGTGGGCTTCACGGCATTCGCGGTCGACGACGCGATGCTCGACACGTTCTCCGACAAGACGCGCCATCGCGGGCCCGAGGCAATAGGGTTCTTCAAAACAGGGGATCTGATGGAGCTATTGGCAGCGCAGCGGGAATTCACGGCGTACGGGCCGTCGCATCTGATCGTGCTCGCGGTGTTCGCGATAGGCGCGGCGCTGCTCGTTTGGAGTGGACGTAAGCAGACCGAAGCTCAGGCTCGTCTCTTCAGCCGGGGTTTCGCGCTCGTCATCCTCGCGATGTTCTTGGTGGCGTTGACGTACAAGCTGATGAGCCCGGTCCTTGACACGTCGATACCGCTGCAGCTCTGCGATGTCGCGGAACTCGTCGCGGTCTATGCCCTCTGGACACAACGGCATTGGGCGTTTGTGCTCACGTACTACTGGTGCCTCGTGCTCAGCTCGCAAGCGCTGATCACACCCGACGTCGGCACGGCAGAAGAAGGGTCGCCGGATTTCCCCCATCACCTTTTCATCACCTTCTTCGCGCTGCACGTGCTGGTCGTGTGGGCGGCCATTTACCTGACGTGGGGGCGGAGGATGCGGCCGAGCTGGCGTGACTACCGGTTCGCGATCATCGCCACCCTGGTGTGGGGAGCATTCACGTTCACGTTCAACGCGATCGTCGGGACCAATTACGGCTACCTGAACGGCAAGCCACCGACCGCATCGGTACTGGACTTCCTTGGTCCGTGGCCGGTGTATCTGCTCATCGAGGTCACTATCGTGCTCGTCGTGTGGGCGCTGATCACCTGGCCGTGGGAGCGCATGCGACGCCGAACCGAGCAGAGCCAGACCGCAGTCTGAGGCCCCACCCGCCGGGTCAGACCGCCGATTCTCCGGTCGCGGAGAAGATGACGCGGCGACCGATCTCGACCGCATGGTCGGCGAACCGCTCGTAGTAGCGGCCCAGGAGCGTGACGTCGACGGCGGGGGCCACGCCGTGTTTCCACTCCCTGTCCATCAACACCGAGAACAGGTGACGGTGGAGGTTGTCCATATCGTCGTCATCGTCCGCAAGCTGTTCTGCGCGGTGCGTATCCATGGAAAGGACGACCTGCTTGACGTTGCTTCCCATATCGACCGCGATGCGGCCCATTTCGGTGAAGTAGCCGTTGACTTCCTCCGGGAGCACCTTTTGCGGATGCCGTCGACGGGTGATTTTGGCGACGTGCAGGGCCAGCGCGGCCATCCGTTCGACATCGGCGATGTTCTTCAAGGCGCTGACCACCGCGCGCAGGTCACCGGCGACAGGTGCCTGCAACGCGAGAACGGTCAAGGCCTGCTCCTCGGTCTTCCTGGCCTGTTGCAGGATGGCCTCGTGGTCGGTGATCACCTGCTCGGCGAGCAGCAGATCGGCCTGCAGAAGGGCCTGGGTCGCGGATTCCATCGCCTTACCCGCAGCACCGCACATCTCGGCGATTCCGACGATCAGGTCGTCGAGCTGCTGATGGAATGCATTACGCACGCTATGAGTTTAGGCGCAAAGGGCCGGGTACAGGGTCTTCGCCTCGCCCGACGCCGACGCCATATGTCTGTCGGGACGCGTTCACTAATGCAATGATCTGACGATGTACGACCCCCGCGTGTCGGCCCGCGGTGAGCGATCGGCGTTGGTGTCGCCGGACTTGCACGTCGGTAGCTTCCGCTTCTGGTTCGTCGGGCAGTCATGGGAATGGTCCGACGAAGTCGCCCGCATGCATGGCTATCAGCCCGGCGAGGTCGTGCCCACGACCGAGTTGCTGCTTTCCCACAAGCATCCCGACGACCGTCAGCACGTCCAGGACGCGCTCGACCATGCCCTGCTCTCCCGAGGGTCGCTATCCAGCCGTCACCGTTTCATCGACACCGGTGGCCGGGTCCACACGGTCATCGTGCTCGCCGACCGGATGCTCGACGACGACGGCACAGTCGTGGGAACCGAGGGCTACTACGTCGACTTGACCGACACGTTCGACCAGACGCGCCGCCAAGTCCTGGACGTCTCACTTCCGGAACTGTTGGAGTCACGGGCGTCGATCGAGCGGGCCAAAGGCGCCCTCATGTTGGTCTACCGCATCGACGCCAACGCGGCGTTCGAGCTGTTGCTCTGGCGTTCGCAACACACCAACACCAAACTGCGCGCTCTGGCAACACAGATAGTCGCCGAGCTCGCTACCGTCGACTTCGAACCCGGCGATCTGCGGCGTTCATTCGATCACCTGCTGCTCACCGCGCACGAACGCATCGATCGCGACGGCGAGGCATGAGCGTGTGCGCTAGCAGCAAATTGGGTACCGAACATCCAACCATCGGCTAGCAACAGGTGCAGAGGCGTGGCGCTACTGGAAGTGAATCAGGATGTTCGCGACGCCGCTGTCGTGGTATCGGCAGCGGGCGAGGTCGATTCGGCGAGTTTCACCAACCTGGAGTTCCATCTCGACACCGCCCTGAAGAGGGCTCTCGATCACCCGGCCTTGCTACTGGTCATCGACCTTTCGGGTGTCACGCATTTCGGCAGCGCAGGGCTCAACGCCGTCCTCGAATGCCACGAGCAGGGACAGGCCCTGGGGGTCGCCGTCCGCGTAGCCGCTGCCAACTCAGAGGTGCTGCGTCCGATCCAGATCACCAAGCTCGACGCGATCCTGCGGGTCTATCCGAGTCTGCCCGCCGCACTCGATGGACATTGACATGAGCGGTACAGCCGGCGAGCGCGATGGCGTGGCCACCGTTTTCAGCGCGGACAAGGAAGTCGGCTTCGACCTCGCCCAGGTGGACTGGGAGGGCACCCCACTCGGTTCGCCGCATCAGTGGCCGCAGAGCCTGCAGACGGCGGTCGGCATCCTGCTGTCCACTCGTTTCTCGATGTGGATGGCGTGGGGGCCGGATCTGACGTTCTTCTGCAATGCCGCGTATCGACGCGACACGCTGGGCCGGAAGTACCCGTGGGCGTTGGGACGGGCGGCGCGCGAGGTGTGGGCAGAGATCTGGGACGACATCGGACCGCGAATCGACAGGGTCTTGTCCACCGGAGAAGCCACCTGGGACTCGGAGCTGTTGCTCTTCCTGGAGCGCTCCGGATATCAGGAGGAGACCTATCACACGTTCTCCTACAGTCCGCTTCGCGACGACGACAATCAGATCGTCGGCATGCTGTGCGTGGTCAGCGAGGACACGCAACAGGTGATCGGCGAGCGGCGGATGGCGACGCTGCGCGACCTTGGCTCCGATCCAAGCGTCGTGCGCAGCGAGGAAGAGTCGCTCGCTTTCGCCGATCGCCAGCTCGGACAAAATTTGCGCGACCTCCCGTTCACGCTGACGTACCTGCTCGATGACAGCGGTGACGCCCGGCTCACCGGCTCGAGCGGTATCGACCCTGGGCATCCTGCGGCTCCTTCGCTGATACCCGCAGGCGAGAATCGGCCGTGGCCGGTAGCCGAGGCTGCCCATGGCGACACGCTATCGGTAGTTCTGGACGGGTTTTTGAATCTGCCGACGGGGGATTGGCGCGACCCGCCCACCGAGGCACTTTTGGTGCCGTTGCTGCTGCAGCAGGGCGGCACTCCTCGCGGATTCCTGGTGGCTGCGCTGAACCGTTACCGCCCCTTGGACGATGCCTACCGCGACTTCGTGACGCTCGTTGCGGGGCACATCGCCTCCGGCATCGGCAGTGCGAGAAGCTTCCGGGACCAGCAACGCCGGGCGGAAGAGCTGGCCGAACTGGATCGTGCCAAGACGACGTTCTTCTCGAACATCAGCCACGAATTCCGCACACCCCTGACGTTGATCCTCGACCCCGTCGACCAGCTGCGGGGTCGTCCCGAACTCGACGAGCCGACCCGCCAGGAGCTGGATACCGTGTGGCGCAACGGGTTACGTCTGACCAAGCTGGTCAATTCGTTGCTGGATTTCTCGCGTTTCGAGGCCGGCCGCACCCAGGCCCACTTCGTGCCGGTCGACATTGCGACCGTCACCGCAGAGCTGGCGAGCGTGTTTCGGTCCGCCGTCGAACGGGCGGGGCTTGGTTTTGCCGTCGACTGCCCACCTCTTGACGATGTCGTCTACATCGATCGCGATATGTGGGAGAAGGTGATTCTCAACCTCCTCTCGAACGCGTTGAAGTTCACCTTCGAAGGCAGCATCGCCGTAGGCGTCCGCGGCGAGAACGGCGAAGCGGTGGTGACCGTGGCGGATACCGGCATCGGCGTAGCGGCCGCGGAGATACCCCGGCTGTTCGAGCGCTTCCACCGCATCGAAAATGTTCGCTCCCGATCCAACGAGGGCAGTGGTATCGGATTAGCCCTTGTCAAGGAGTTGGTCGAGCTCCACCGCGGCAGCATCGTGGCCGACAGCGCCGAAGGTGTGGGGACCACCTTCACCATTCGTATACCGTTCGGCACCGCGAATCTGCCCACCGCCCAGGTCGCGACGGCGGATGCCGGCCGGGCATCTTCGGCGACTGCCGACCCCTATGTGCAGGAGGCATTGCGCTGGATCCCCGCCGAGACTCGTCATAGGGCCGAGGAGTCCGGGAAACCCGGTGAGGACGCGTCGGGTACGGGCACTCGGAAGCCGATCCGCGCGCTGATCGCGGACGACAACGCCGATATGCGCGACTATCTTGTGCGCCTGCTCAGTAACGACGGCTACGAGGTCGACGCGGTCACCGACGGCCTGCAGGCCCTCGACGCAGCTCGTACCACCCTGCCGGACATCGTCGTGAGCGACGTGATGATGCCCCAGCTCGACGGGCTGGGGCTGGTGGCGGCTCTGCGTTCGGATCCACGGACCGTGGCGATACCGGTGCTGCTGTTGTCCGCACGCGCCGGGCAGGAGGCGTCGATCGGTGGTCTGCAGGCCGGCGCCGACGACTACCTCACCAAACCGTTTGCGGCCGCGGAACTGCTTGCACGGGTGCGTGCCAACGTCGGGCTGGCGCGGATGCGCAGTCAGCACGCCCGCTGGCGCACCGCGCTCGTCGACTCGCTGCAAGAAGCGTTCTTCGTCTGCGACGAACACGGGGCCGTCATCGAGATCAACGCGGCGTTCACCGACATCCTCGGCTTCGGCGTCGACGGCCTGCCATACGAACCCGCCCACCCGTGGTGGCCGTCGCCCGACACGGATCCCGACGCCCACAGGGAGATGGCGGAGGCGTTCGAAGCCCTCCGGGACGAAACGCAGGGCACGCTGACGGCCCCCGCCTCCCATCGCGACGGACACCGAGTATGGGTGTCCGCCGCCTTCAGCCACGTCGACGATCCCGACACCGGGCGTCGCGTCATGGTCGGCACTTTCCGCGACGTCACCGCCGAGCACTACACCGCGCAACGAGAATCTGCGCTGGCTGCGCTCAATCAGCAGCTCACACAAGCCGATTCGCTTGGCGACGCCGTACGCGCCGCGGCCCAGGAGTTTTGCGGCATTTGGTCGGCGCGCCGTGTGCTGGCAGTCACGTTCCCGGTCGACGAGACAGAGGCCGACCCATCGGGGGTCGTAGGCGTAGGCGAGCCCGCGACGTTCGAGCAGTTGGAGCCGCGCGTCCGCGACGTCATCCATGCGTTGCGGGGCGGTGACCTACTCGATTCGTCCGCAACGGAACTCGACATCGCCGGCATCGCGCTGCAGCATCCGGGTGGTGTCCTCGTGATGGTGGTCGAACTCCACGAGCGCCGGCCGTTCACATCGGAGGACCACACGCTGTTGACCGTCCTGGCCGGGCGCCTCGGACAGGGCCTGCAGCGGGTACACCAACTCGACCAGCAGCGCGAGACCGCATTGGCGTTGCAGCACGCGATCCTCGGTCCCGATGTGTCCGGTGGATTCGCGGTGCGATACCAGCCCGCCACCCGGCCCCTGCATGTCGGCGGGGACTGGTACGACGTCGTCGATCTGGACGACGGCCGTGTCGCCCTGATCGTCGGCGACTGCGTCGGGCACGGGCTGGCGGCCGCCACGGTAATGGGTCAGCTCCGAAGCGCATGTCGCGCACTGCTACTCGTACAATCCAGCCCGTCCGAAGCGCTGATGGCTCTCGACCGGTTCGCCGCCCGTCTGGAAGGTGCGCGGTGTACGACGGCGTTCTGCGCGGTGCTGGATCCGGACACCGGAGAAGTCGTGTATTCCAGTGCCGGTCACCCACCGCCGATTCTCGTCATGGCCGATCGCAGCACGCAGTTGCTCGACGGCGCCGCGGCGACTCCGCTCGGATTGCGGTACGACCACTCACGACCCGAGGCTCGCGCGACCATGCCCGCCCGCTCGACGCTGTTGTTGTACACCGACGGTTTGATCGAGCGCCGTCGTGAATCACTGGACTTGGGGATTCGCCGTGCCACCGATCTCGTCAAAGACAATCGGGACACCGCGCTCGAGGGCCTCGCCGATGAGATCATGTCGCGCCTGGCGCCCGGCGACGGCTACCAGGACGATGTCGCCGTTCTGCTGTACCGGCAGCCCGCGTCACTCGAAATCGACATCGCCCCGGAGGTGGGCGAGCTTGCATCGACTCGCGCTACGCTGCGCAGCTGGCTGATCCGTGCCGGCGTGGATGCCGAGCAGACGTTGGACGTGCTCATCGCGGTGGGCGAAGCGGTTGCCAATTCGATCGAGCACGGACACCGGGAGCAGCGCGATGGCACGGTCCGTCTGCGCGCGACGGCTTTGGCGGACCGATTGCACCTGACAGTGGTCGATACCGGGTCGTGGCGACCACCACAGGCCGACCCGAATTCATTCCGGGGTCGGGGCATCATGCTGATGCGCGCATTGATGCAGGATGTGACCATTGAGCCCAGTGACGCCGGCACGACGGTTCGCATGCACACGGGGATCGCCTGATGGCCACTCCACTTTCTGTCCGTACCAGTCTTGACGACGGCACCGCGGTGCTGAGTGTGGCCGGCGAAATCGATATGAGCAATGTCGGCGTGTTCACGACCGCGATCGCCGACGCGATGGTCCCGGCTTCGCACGACGGCGGTGTCTTGACGATCGACCTGACCCGCGTCGAGTACTTGGACAGCGCCGCCATTGGCGCGTTGTTCGAACAGGCCGATCGCATCCGCCTGATCGTCAACCCGATGCTGATGCCGGTCCTCAGGGTCAGTGGTCTCACCAACGTGACTGCGGTGGTAGCTCGATAGCAGCACTGCGTCGGTGATCAACGACCGAAGAGGGGCCGCAGAGGTCTGCGGCCCCTCCCGGTTACCCCCACCTATTCAGGGTTCTTGGCGTACCGCAGCAGGAAGGCTGCCGAGACGAATGCCGTGCCGAGGGCGAACACACTCCACAGCACCAGCGGGAAGACCAGCGAGATGGGGGACCAGCCGACGCTGGAGAAGGTCGCAGCGGTGTAGACCAACCAGAACACCCGATAGATGGACCACAGCGCGGCGATGCCGGCGCTGATACCGATGACGAGGCTGTACGTGCGGTCGACCTGGCTGATCTGTTCCTGGACGCGGGCGGGCACGATGTTCATTGCGGTTTCCTTTTAGGTCATGCGGCGCCGGTTGGCGTCGTCAGTGCGGCAAGTACACCGAGCGGGTACGGCTACCGATCCCAAGAAGTGCGGTCCGCCCGGGGCTGCGCCTGTGGAGTTGCTGTGAAAACCCTGTCAGACCTGCGGCTCAGCAATTGACAGGCGACAGTTTGACTGGCTACATATATGCGCAGTCATGTTTCAAGCGAAACGGAACGTGTAACGCGCGCGGCTTCTTGTAGGCCGGGGTCGAGGGGCCGGTAGTCCGACTGATGAGTTCTGTGTCCACGGAGCGATCGAAGATCGCGCACGCCATTCGCGTGCTCGCCGTGCCGATTGTGCTGGGCTGGATGGTCCTGACGGTCGTCACCAACGTCTTCGTGCCTTCGCTGGAGAAGGTAGGCGAGGCCCAAGCCGTGTCGATGAACGCACACGACGCGCCGGCCTTCATCGCGATGCAGCGCATCGGTGCAAACTTCCAGGAGTTCGACTCAGACAGCAATGCGATGGTCATCCTCGAAGGTGACAAGCCGCTGGGTGACGAGGCGCATCACTATTACGACGGGTTGATCAAGGCTTTCCGGGCCGACTCAGAACATGTAGAGCACGTCGCGGACTTCTGGAGCGATCCGCTGACGGCCGCGGGTGCACAGAGCAGCGACGGTAAGTCGGCCTACGTTCAGCTCTATCTGCGCGGAAACATGGGCGAGACGCGGGCCAACGAGTCCATCGCCGCCGTGCGCGAGACCATCGAGCTGACGCCCAGTCCGCCAGGTGTGAAGTCCTACGTCACCGGCGGGGCGGCGATGAATGCCGACCAGCGCGTCGCCGGGGACAAGGGTGCCGCCAAGGCCACGCTCGTGACCCTCGTCGTCATCTTCGTCATGCTGCTGGTCGTCTACCGCTCGATCGCCACCACGATCCTGATCCTGCTGATGGTGTTCATCGAACTCGGCGCCTCCCGCGGCATCGTCGCGTTTCTCGGAAACGCGGGCGTCATGGGGTTGTCGACCTTCGCGACAAGCCTGCTGACGCTCATCGTGATTGCCGCAGGCACCGACTACGCGATCTTCCTCATTGGCCGGTACCAAGAAGCGCGCGGCGACGGCGAAGACCGGGAAACCGCGTACTACACGATGTTTCGCGGGACCGCGCACGTGGTGCTCGGCTCGGGCCTCACCATCGCCGGCGCACTCCTCTGTCTCAAATTCACCCGTCTGCCGTGGTTCCAGACCATGGCGGTGCCCTGTGCGGTCGGCATCCTCGTCGCCGTTCTCGCCGCGCTGACACTGGGCCCTGCGGTGATCGTGATCGGCGGCCGTTTCGGGCTCTTCGAGCCCAAACGCGCAATCAACTCGCGCGGGTGGCGCCGAATCGGTGTGGTCGTCGTCCGGTGGCCCGGCCCGATTCTGGTGGCGACGTGTGCGCTTGCGCTGATCGGTCTGCTCGCCCTGCCGGGCTACAAGACCGACTACGACGGACGCCACTTCATGCCCGAGGACACGCCGGCCAACATCGGATATGCGGTCGCTGACCGGCATTTCGACAGCGCCAGGATGAACCCCGAGCTGATGATGGTGGAAAGCGATCACGACCTGCGGAACTCGGCGGACTTCCTGGTGATCGACAAGATCGCCAAGGCGCTCTTCCGGGTGCCGGGAATCGCGCGGGTGCAGACCATCACCCGTCCCGACGGAAAACCGATAGAGCACACCACGATCCCGTTCCTGCTCGGCATGCAGGGCACGACAAACCAGCTGAACCAGAAGTACAACCAGGACCGTATGGCCGACATGCTGGTTCAGGCCGATGAGATGCAGACGACCATCGACACGCTCACAAAGATGTCGGCACTCACCGAGCAAATGGCCGCCGTCACCCACAGCATGGTCGCCAAGACCAGGGACATGACCGTCGACATTGCCGAATTGCGGGACAACATCGCCAATTTCGACGATTTCTTCCGGCCGATGCGAAACTACCTGTACTGGGAACCGCACTGCTACAACATCCCGGTCTGCTGGTCGATCCGGTCCGTGTTCGACACCCTCGACGGCGTCGACATCATGACGGCCGACATCCAGCAGCTGTTGCCCGATTTAGAACATCTCGACACGCTGATGCCGCAGCTGGTCGCGCTGATGCCCGCGCAGATTCAGACGATGAAGACGATGAAGGCGATGATGCTCACCATGTATGCCACCCAGAAGGGCATGCAGGATCAGATGGCTGCGCAGCAAGAGAATTCGTCTGCGATGGGCGACGCATTCGACGACTCCATGAACGACGACTCGTTCTACCTTCCGCCGGAGGTGTTCGAGAACGAGGACTTCAAACGCGGCATCAAGAACTTCATCTCACCTGACGGCAAGTCGGTGCGCTTCATCATCGAGCACGACGGCGATCCGGCCACCCCCGAGGGCATTGAGCGCATCGATGCGCTCAAGCAGGCGGCCAAGGAAGCCATCAAGGGCACACCGCTGGAAGGCTCGACGATCTTCCTCGGCGGCACCGCGGCGACCTACAAGGACATGCGGGACGGGTCCAACTACGATCTGCTGATCGCCGGGCTGTCGGCTGCGGCACTAATTTTCATCATCATGCTGCTCATCACTCGCAGCGTGGTGGCGTCTGCGGTGATCGTGGGCACCGTTCTGCTCTCGCTGGGAACGTCTTTCGGGCTTTCGGTGCTCGTCTGGCAGTACCTGCTCGGCATCCGATTGCACTGGATCGTTCTGGTGATGTCTGTAATCCTCTTGCTCGCAGTCGGTTCCGACTACAACCTGTTGCTCGTCTCCCGGTTCAAGGAAGAACTGCACCACGGACTGAAGACGGCGATCATCCGGGCCATGGCCGGATCGGGTTCGGTGGTGACGTCGGCCGGGCTGGTGTTCGCCGCGACGATGGCGTCGTTCGTGTTCGGCGACCTACTGTCCATCGCGCAGGTCGGCAGCACCATTGCGCTGGGTCTGCTTTTCGACACGCTGATCGTGCGGTCTTTCATGACACCGTCGATAGCGGCGCTGATGGGGCGGTGGTTCTGGTGGCCCCAGGTTCCGCAGACGCCCGCGTCGAAGCGCCGGATGCAGAAGGTCTTCGGCGACCGCGACGCCGCCGTGCGGTCCTGACCGGCGCTCCTACCGCGCGGCGTGCCGGCCGAGGAACTCCACGACGGCATCCGCGAAAAGGTCGTTGCGATCGCCCGCGACCATATGGCCGGCGCCGCCGACGTCGACGAAATCGACCTCGGGAAACCTGGCGATGAACGCGTCGGCCCGTTCCCGGGTGACGAGGTCGCTCATCTGCCCTCGCACCAGCAGCATGGGCACACCCGCGTCGACAATCGTTTGGACAGCGGCGTGCATCCGGTCGACCTCGGTCACCTCGGTGGGCGGCAGCGCCGAGGTGCCGTCGATGAATTTCGGATCCCAGTGCCAGTACCAACGGCCGTCGCGGTGGCGCAGGTTCGCCCGCAGCCCGTCCAGGTCTGTCGGCCGCGGACGATGCGGGTTGTACTCCTGGATCATGTCGGCGACTTCGTCCAGCGAATCGAATCCAGACTGCATCCGATCGAACATGAAGTTGTGGATCCGCGATGCGCCTGACTGGTCCATATCGGGCACGATGTCGACGAGCACGACCGCGCGTGCCGTCCCCGGCGCGAGTTCACCCTCGAGAAGCATCGACGTGAAGCCCCCGAGCGACGCGCCCACCAACACCGGCTTCGGCGGAAGATCGCGCAGCACTTCGAGCACGTCGCGCGCGAAGGAGGCGACGCGGTAGTCCCCGTCGCTGGACCAGTCGGACTCGCCATGGCCGCGGAAGTCGAGGGTCACCGCCTGCCATCCACGCTCGGCTACGGCGCCTGCGGCGCGGCCCCAGGACCGGCGGGTCTGCCCGCCACCGTGCAGGAACACCACCGCTGGGGCAAGGGGATCGCCGATGCGATCGCCGACGATGCGAACGCCGCCGTCGCCGGCCGTGGTGAACGCCTCGGGTGCCGAAGTCACCCTGTTTTCCTAACGTGGATCAGCCCGATCCGCGTCGACATCGGCGAAACCCGTCACTCGAGGTAGCCGTTGGTGCCGAACTTGTGGTCGCCGATGCGGCACGTGACCGCACCCTGATACGTCGCACCGCAGACGGCAGGCCCGCTCTCGAGCCGCTCACCTGCAGGCAGGGCGTCGACGTCGCGGGTGAACGTCGGTGTGTCCGAGTGGACGTAGCGGGCGCCGGTCGAGTCGACGATGGTCTGGTTGGTTCCCTCCGGCGCACTGTCCGGAACGAAATCGCAGCCGGCCAGGGTGCCGCCAGGCGCGATTCCGCAGAAGTAGGAGTAGACACCCTCCTTTTCCGTCGGAGTCCGGAAGTAGATCCAGCCAGAATCGGATGGCGTCGTGAACCGCCCCCGGGCCAGTGGCCACTGGTCGAGTCCATCGGCCGGTGGGGGGATGTCGGCCAACGGTGCGCCAGTCGCAATGGCGAGCACATGGGTAAAGGCCTGCCGCGCGGCCAGCGCGCCGTAATTACTCGACGGCGGTCCCGGGGGCGCCTTGACGTAACCGATGACAACCGTCGGGCCGGCGCCGTACGCGTAGCCCGCGGGCCCGCCGGGCAGGTTGATGTACCGCACCACCTTTCCGTCGAGGGTGACGGTTCCGCCGTCGGCCTCGGGGCCCAGCCGTGAGAACAACCCGTCGACATAGGCTTCACCACCGCCGTTCTTTTCGGTGGCGACGAGAACATCGAGCACGACCAGGTCCGGCGCAATGCTGGTAGCGGTGACCTGGCCGGCGGTGAGCGTAGAGAACTGAGCCAGAGGTTTCGGGTCGGCGAAGCCGGGACCGACCTCGGCGGGGCAGATGGGGACGACGCTCAGGTCGTTCGGGAGGGCTTCGAATGCGGCTGAGAAGGCCGCGGCGAACGCGGCTGTTCGTTCACCGCAGGTCTGGCCTGCGGCGGGGGAGGCCGACCACAGCGAAACCAGGGTGCTGCCAGCTACCAGGGTGGTGACCACCCTGCGCAATTGCGTCCGATGCCTGCTCTCGGTCGTGTTCGGGCCCGTTGTCATCGTCGCAGCGTTGCACACCTCTCATTGCCGAGCCGTGGAGTTTCTGGAGCTCTGACGCACCCGTTAAGAAACCTCCAAGGCGATCGCCACAGAGTCCTCCCAACACAGTGAGGAGGAAACGATGACTGCAATCCGGGAAATGGCCCCGATCGACACGACGGGCCTGCGCGTGCTGACCTTGCATGGAAACCGTGTGGCGTACCTGGATGAAGGCGCCGGAGACGTGCTGTTGCTGATCCACGGCATCGGCGGCAGTTCGGACTGCTGGCGCAACGTCGTGCACAAGCTCGCCGAGCGGCATCGTGTCATCGCCGTCGATCTCCTCGGTCACGGCCAGTCCGACAAGCCGCGAGGGGACTACTCGCTGGGTGCCTTCGCGGTGTGGCTGCGTGACTTCCTCGATGCCCTGCACATCCGTGAGGTCACCGTCGTGGGACATTCGTTCGGCGGTGGCGTGGCCCTGCAGTTCGCTCATCAGCACAAGGAGTACTGCCGCCGGCTGGTGTTGATCAGCAGTGGCGGGCTGGGCCCCGACCTGGGCCGGCTGCTGCGCATGCTGTCGCTACCCGGCGCCGAGATCGCGTTGCACCTGCTCGCGTCGCGGCCGGCGGTCGAGGTCGGCAAGGCGCTTCGCAAGCGCGCGTTCTCCTCAGGCCGCGATGTCACCAGATACAGCGAGACGTTGAAGGGTCAGGCCGCGCTGTCGGACCGAGATAGCCGCGCGGCGTTTCTCCGCACGCTGCGCTCTGTCGTCGATCACCGCGGCCAGGCGGTCTGCGCATTGGATCGGCTGCGGGCAGACCTGCCGACGCTGATCATTTTCGGTGACGAGGACCGTTGCATCCCTGTCGCGCATGCACATTCGGTACATGAGGCGATTCCAGGCAGCGAGCTGCACGTCATTCCCGGTGTAGGCCATCAGCCTCAGGTGCAATGCCCCGACCTCGTGGCTCGCCTCGTCGGTGACTTCGCCGACCGGACGAAGGCGACTCCGGCGTCGGTGCGCGCAGCGCGACGCACTCTGCACGCAGTTCCGGCTTGACACAGAGCCTTTAAGAACTCTCCAAGCCCCCACCGGCACATTGCTATCTAACAGTTCACAGCCCAACGATCCGAAGGAGTGGAAATGGCCGTCGAGTCAGTGCACGTAAACGCGGTTTACCCCCATTCCGACACCCGCTACGAGTGGGTGGAGGCGACCGTCGACTTCGCCGTCGACCCCGAGTTGTTCGCGAACGAGCGCATTGCCGATCTCGACCTCGCTCCCCGCGACGCCGACGGGATGGTGCGCTTCGACGCTGACCTGAAACTTCTGCGCCCCGTCGACGGTGGCAACGGCAAGCTTCTTTTCGTCGTACCCAACCGCGGCGTACCCACCCTTGCGCCGTGGCTGAAGAACGGCTTCCTACTGGATCGCGGCTACACCATCGCGTCCTGCGGCTGGCAGTGGGACACCCAGCGCGGGTCCGGCATCCTCGGAATATCCGCTCCGCAGGCTGACGTGCCGCCGGGATTCATGCGTCTGGAATGGCGATCCGACAGTGCCAGCGTGGATCATCCACTCAGCTTCACCGTGCCCGAGATCGACGCGCTGCCCGCTGGCGCCGAGGCGATGTTCACGTTCACCGACTATCCGACGGTCGATGTCGAGGACCCCGACGCCGTTCTGAGTGTTCGCACCTCGCCGGATGCCGAGCCGACCATCATCCCAAGGGAGAGTTGGCGATTCACCGATGAGACGCATCTGACGCTCGATGGTGGTTTCAAGTCGTTCCACTGGTACGAGTTGGTGTACCGGACGTCGCGGGCGCCGGTAGCCGGCGCTGGCCTGCTGGCCATCCGCGACGTCGTGTCGCACCTGCGGGGCGACGGCTTGATTGCCGGCATCGAGCACGCGTTCGCATACGGTGTATCACAGGCTGGCCGGCTCCTTCGTCAGTTCATTTCGGACGGGCTGAATGTCGATGAGGCGGGCATGATCGTCTTCGACGGCGTATTCAGCGAGTCCGCGAGCGCGGCAACGGGAGAGTTCAACCACCGGTACGCGCAGCCGTCCGTGGCTCAGGTCAATGGCTTCGGGAACCTGGCACCATTCGGGGCTAGCGAATTGCTGGCGCGTCAGCGCGAATTGGGCGGGGTGCCGAAGACGATCTTCACCAACAGTGCAACCGAATACTGGACCAGCGGAGGCGCGCTGCTGCACGTCGACCCGGTCACCGGCGTGGATCTGCCCGAGGATCCCGATGTCCGCACCTACCTGCTGGCCAGCACCGACCATTTCGGCAGCAGCAAGCTCAAGGAGGCGCTGCCGGTCGCCAATCCGGTGCATCGCCTGGATGTCACGCCGGTAAACCGGGCGCTGCTCGTCGCGCTGGAGGACTGGGTCTGCGAGGGTGTCGAGCCTCCGCGCAGCAAGGTGCCGCGGACCAGCGACGGCACTGCGGTCGCGCGCAAGGAGGTCCTGTCGGTATTCAGCCACACCACCGGCCCGGACCCGTCGGCGCTACCGCACGCGCGGTACATCGACCTCGGCCCCGATGCCGATCGCGGGATCGGTCGCTGGCCGGTCAAGCTGGGCGAGCCGTACGTCGACCTGGTGTCGGCGGTCGACGCGGACGGCAACGAGGTCGCGGGCATCCGCCTGCCTGCCGTCGCCGCACCGCTCGCCTCCTACACGGGCTGGAATCCCCGTCGTCACATCGACGAGTTGCCCGATGTGCTCTACGAGCGGGTGGGCAGCAAGTTGGCGTTCCCCCCGGGCCGGCCGTCGGTCACCGAACGGTATCCGTCCCGCGAGGACTACGTCGCCGCGGCCCGCACCGCTGCGGAATCGCTTGTTGCCGAGCGGTTCCTGCTCGCGGACGAGGTCGAGGCCATCGTCCAGAAAGCCGCAGCCGACTACTGACGGGCTTCATACACGCTTCACTCTGCACAGCGGCCGGGCGGCTTAGCCCCCGGCCGCTGTGCGCTTTGGTGTGCGTGGACGGGCGGTCAATCCGACCGGTCGCGTTTGGCCTCATAGCGCAGCAGGACCGTGCCGCCTGGGAAGGCGCGGTTCTCCAGCAGCCGCAGCGACATCCACGACGGCAGTGTCGGCAAGTAAGGTGTGCCGCCACCCACGGCGGTGGGCGCGATTACGAGCCGGTACTCATCCACCAGCCCGGCCTGCACGATCGGCGCGGCCAGCGTCGCGCCGGCCAACTCCAGCGTGCCGTCGGTTTCGGCCTTCAGCTTCGTGACGACCTCGACCGGGTCGCCGCGTTCCAGGCGGGAGTTCCAATCGACGGCCTCCAAAGTGCGTGAGAACACCACCTTGGGCATGTTGCGCCAGATCTGCGCGAAGTCGACGATCAACGGGGTGGCGTCCACGGCCTGGTCGGCGGTCGGCCAGTACGCGGACATCAGCTCATAGAGTCGACGCCCGTAGAACGACAGGGCGACCTCCCGTGCGAAGTCGTTCCAGTACTGGTGGAGTTCGTCGCTCGGATCAGACCAGTCGATATCGCCCTGTGCGTCGGCGATGTATCCGTCCACCGACACGTTGAAGCCATAGATGAGTTTGCCCATGGAGATCAGACTGCACCGGAGGGTGAAACTCATCGCGACGACACCCTGCAACCCCATACTCGGCGATCCGAGGGGGGTTACGACAGGCGTCGCGTTCTAGACCGACATGGCGGGCACGCGAGGCTGCTCGCGCTGCTCTTGCGGCCTGGCCTGGGGCTGCACCCGAAATGTCCGACCGCCGACGCGCACCGAGGCGCCGTCCCGGAAGGCCGTGGGCCGCCACGGGTCGACACGCATCCACCCGTCCTGTCGAGGCTCACGGATGAATACGCCGTTCGTCGAGCCCCGGTCCACGACGAACAACTCGCCGTCGATGATCCGAATCTCCATGTGCGCCCGGGACATCAGGCCCGAGCGGTCGTAGACAGACACCGGACGAAGACCCTGCCGCGCCGCATCCGAGTCGTGCGGATAGCGACCGACGACGCAGTCACGGTCGACCTCGATCCGGGAGTCGTCATCGAGGACCACGCGTCGCACGGGTCGTGTCGTCGCCACGGCCTCCGTCGTCCACACCACCGCGCCACGCCCCGGCACTACGCCGTCGGACATCGAGTAGACAGCGTTTTGGTCCGGAGCGGGAAGGGCGGGCCGCTTACCCAGTTCGTCGACCGTGACCACCGCGGCGACGCCGGGCGTCCGCACGGTTTGGTGCAGGCAGCGGTTGCGCCCCTCGATCAGCGTGACCCCCGTACCGTCGTCGAGCGCCACCGAGACACCGCCGCACAAGAAGATCTCCAGGCCCGTTTCGGTGGGCATGACGATGCCGACCTCCGCGAGATCGCGACTCCACGTGCCGCTCTGGGCGAGCTGCGAGAACGCATACGACAACATCGCGGGCTCGCTCCGCCGGACGATCTCGACGAGGTGCGACATCTGCTGAGCGGCCATCGCCTGTTGCGCCAGCGACATGCGGTTGGCCACCACGATCACGATGCCGTTCACGTTCGCAACCAGATGCTGACCGGAGACGACCTGGACCCGGCGGGCAAGTTCGGCCGGCGTGCGGACTGGAGGCGCCGCATGCATTGAGTTCAGCGATAGAACAGCGGGCCTGGGCACCTCGATCGTCGCCTCTTCCACGGCGAAGGACAGCGCCTCGCTGATACCGATGCGGGAGTGCAGCCACCGCAACGGTTTCGGCGCCCACCAGTTGAGTTCTCCTGCCAGACGCAGGAATGCCGGTACGACGACGCCGCGAATGATCGTCGCATCGATCACGACAGCCAGCGCCGTTCCGATACCGAACATCTTCATGAACGACATTCCGTTGGCGAACGAGAGCAGTGTGATGGTCAGCAAAAGTGCTGCGCTGGTGACGATTCGGCCAACCCGGCCAAGTCCGACGACGATGGCCTCGTCGTTCGACATACCCGAGTCTCGGGCCTCCTTGATGCGGCTCAGCAGGAAGATCTCGTAGTCGACCGAGAGGCTGAACGCGATGGCGCAGAGCAGAACCACCATCGACAAATTCAACGGCGCAGGCGTGAATCCGAGCAGCGACGACAGATGCCCGTCCTGGAAGATCCACGTCATGACGCCGAGGACTCCGGACAGCACCAGCAGGTTCAGTAGCAGCGCCTTCACCGGGACGACGACGCTGCCGGTGAACAGGAACAGCAGGATGAAGGTGAATACCGCGATCAATCCGATCGCCCACGGCAGCCGCTGTGCGATCGCCGACCGGCTGTCGATCAACGTGGCCGACGGTCCGCCCACCTCGACCTGCTTGTCGGTGATCTTCGCGCGGATGTCGTGCACGAGCTGTTCCGCCGCTTGGGAATCCGAGTCCACCGCAAGATATGCCAACACATAGGCCGCGCCGTCACTTTCACTGGGCGGGGCCTCGCCGACCTGCGCGCCGCGCTCGAACTTGCCGGCGGATCCGTTGACGAGTACCACGTCGGGCATCTGGGAGACATCGGCGGCAAGCGTTTCCAGGGCGTCGGCGTTGTTCTGCGTCACCAAGGTGATCGCCTGAGAGGGGTCCAGCGGATAGTCCCGTTGTAACGACTCGGCCACCAGCCGCGCGTTCGAGTCGGTGGGCAGCGCGCGCTCATCGGGATTGGTGAACTGCACTTTCAGGAAAGGAACCCCGAGACCGATCAGCACTACGACGACGGGCAAGGCGTAGAGGAGCGGGCGGCGGATGACCGCCGCGGCGAACCGCCGCCAGAACGCGGAGTCCGCGGACGGAGGCGTCTTCCGTCGAATGATGGCCAGTGAGTCGATGCGCTTTCCCAGCAGCGACAGCATCGCGGGCAGCACGATGATTGCGCTCAACGCCGACAGCATGACGGTGGCGCTCGCGGCGATGCCGACCGAGCGCAGGAAATACGTGGGGAACACCAGCAGCGACAACATCGCCAGGGTGACCGTCGCCGCGCTGAAGATGATCGTGCGGCCCGCGGTGGCCACCGTCGCGACGATCGCCGCCTGGTGTTCCTTACCGCTGTCGCGTTCTTCGCGGAATCTCGACACCATCAACAGGCCGAAGTCGATGGACAACCCGAGACCGAAGGCCGTCGCGACGGTGAGGGCATGCGTCGAGACTTCGGTGACGCGCGTCATGAGTACCAGCACGAGCAGCGTCGTGACGATCGACGTGATGCCGACGACGATCGGCAGGAATGCGGCGATGAGCCCCCCGAACACGATGACGAGCACGGCCATCGAGACCGGCAGCGCAATACTTTCGCTGACCAAGAGGTCCTTCTTGACTTTGGCTCGGATTTCTTGCTGGACACCAAGAGTGCCGCCGGCGCGCACCGCGACGTCCGGGTTGGAGGGCAGGTCGGCGACCAGTTGCTTGGCGGTGTCGGCCGCCTCATCCGCGGTTCCGCTGACATGCACCAGCATCAAGCCGGAGCGATTGTCATGGCTGCGCAGGTCGGTGGCCGCGGGGTCGGTGAACGATCGGAGGACTTTCGCCTCGGGCTCGGCTTTGATGAGGTCGTTGACCTGGTCGGCCACGTCGGCGACCTCGGGGCTGTCGACGGTGCCTTCCCGCGGAAGCACCTGGATCACCAGGTTCGCGGTGGTGCCGAAGTTCTGATCCATGACCTCGGCGGCGTGGGTCGACTCCGATGACGGGGCGTTGTAGCCGCCCACAGCGAGCTTGTCGGAGACGCCGCCGCCGATCACGATGCTGACACCGAGCAGGAGCGCCAGGACTGCGAGAACCAGCTTGGGGGAGCGCACGGTGAAGGCGGCCAACCGCGTCAGCGCGCCGCCGTTCGCCGAACTACTCTGCATTACCTTTGCGACCAGCGGACGAAACCCGACCTCGTTCATGACGACAGGGTCCGGCTTCGCCCTTGGCACTTTCTAAAGGGCGGGCTGCGGCCGGGTATGTGTACTGCTCAGGCGGGTACTGCGGCCCTGCTCGTGATTGCCTCGTCAGCTTCGCGAACCTGGTCACGCAGCGTGGCGAGGGCCTTGGCGATGAGCCGCGATACGTGCATCTGTGAGTAGCCCATCCGCTCGGCGATCTGCGTCTGGGTGAGGTTGTCGAAGAAGCGAAGGCTCAGCACCCGTTGTTCGCGTTCGGGCAGGGCAGCGATCAATGGACGGACGGTCGCGAGGGCGAGCACCTTGTCGATGTTGGGATCCACCTCGCCGATCGTGTCCCCTATGGGCCGGAAGTCGGTGTCCGGACCGGCCTGCACGTCAGTCGACAGCGTGGAGTAGTTGCTGCTCGCGATCGTCGCTTCGACCACCGATTCGCGGTCGATGTCGAGGTACTTCGCGATCTCCGTGGCGGTCGGTGCCCGATTGAGGTCCTGGGACAGCGCGCCACGGGCCTTGACGATTTGGCCCTGGAGGTCTTTCAGGCGGCGGGGGACCTTGACGGCCCATCCGTAGTCGCGGAAGTGGCGGCGGACCTCGCCCATCATCGTCGGCACGGCGAAGGCCAGGAAGTCCGCGCCGTTCTCGGGGTCGAATCGGTTGACGGCATTGACCAGCCCCACCCGTGCGGCCTGTACGAGGTCGTCGTTCGGCTCGCCCCGATTGCGGAAGCGACGGGCGATGTGATTGGCGATCGGCAGTCCGCGCTCGATGATCTCGTCGCGCTGACGGCGGTATGCGGCCGAACCTTCATCGAGGGTCGCCAAGCGGCGAAACATGTCGGTGAGATCGGCGTACTCGGAAGAAGTATGTTCAGACACGCGAAGTGGCCCCTATCCGGTTGCCATTGTGATGATGCGGCTCGGATCTGAACCTCTCGTGCGGGAAAGCTGTACCCAAAGGGCGGACTGCCGAAACCACCCGACTCCAATTGCCTGCATCGGCCCAGGTATGAAGGGTCATCCTGGTAGACCATCCGAATGGAGCCCGACGTGAGTGAACGACCAGTGCCCGGCGTGACCGGGATCCACCACTTCTCCATCACCGTCACCGACCTCGAGGCCAGCCTGGCCTGGTACCAGCGCCTGCTCGGAGCTGAGCGGGTACCGATGAAGTTCCCGCACTATGGATGCGAGGACACCGGCTATGGCGAACTCCTCGTCGAACCGCGCTCGGGCGTCGTGATCGGGCTGCACACCAACACCGGAAACGACGGCCAGGCCTTTGACGAGGCCCGCACCGGGCTGGACCATGTGGCGCTCAACGTTGCTTCGCGCGACGACCTCGAATCCTGGACGGCGCGATTGGACGAACTCGGCATCGAACACTCGGGCATCAGATCCGGGGACCAGCCGTTCCCATTTGCGACGGTGGTGTTCCGCGACCCCGACAACATCCAGCTCGAGCTGTTTGCCGTCGGTTGACCGCGGCTGGCGCCCCTTCTAGCAGGGAATCTCACCGTCACGTGGATGTCGGCTATTTGCGCAGTCGCAATGAGGGTCCCTACTGTCGGGTGTCATGTTGCGACAGGGAGAGCTGAATTGCGGTTGATCGGGCGCACGACGGCACCGCTGGCCGCCGTCCTTCTGGCTCTTCTCATGTTCAGTGGTGCTCACGCCTCCGCGGTGCCGACCGGGGACTTCCCCGACGGCCTGAACTTCGGCGGGCTGCAGCGCAACTATCTCGTCCACGTGCCCCCGGGACTCGAGCAGCCGACCGGGCTAGTGATCAACCTGCACGGGGCCGGAATGACCGCCGGTGCTCAAGCGGCGATGACGAACTACAACGCCGTCGCCGATCAGCACGGGTTCGTCGTGGTCTACCCCGAGGGCGTGGACCTCAGCTGGGCAGATGGACGGGGCGCATCGGTTCCCGACCGGCAGGGCGTCGACGACGTGGGCTTTCTCGTCGCGCTCGCCGACCGGCTGACGCAGGACTTCGGCATCGACCCCGGCCGCGTATTCGCCACCGGAATGTCGGCGGGCGCCTTCATGGCCAACCGGCTGGCCTGCTCGCGCGCGGACGTCTTCTCCGCGGTCGCGCCCGTCGCAGGCACGCTCGGCTCGGCGTCCCCGTGCAATCCATCGCAACCGGTGTCCGTCCTGAGCATTCACGGAACCGCAGACAACGTCGTGCCGTTCAACGGCGGCCCGATGGTGGGGCGCGGCGGAGCGAGCGACATCGTGTCCGCGCCGGCGATGGCGCAGCGCTGGCGCGAACTGGATGGGTGCCCAGCGCCCGTCGAGGACTCCCCGTCGCCCTCTGTACACCGGTTCACCGCGGCCGGCTGCGCCGACGGCACCGAGGTGTCGTTCATCCAGATCGACGGCGGTGGTCACACCTGGCTGGACGCGTCGTTCGCGAGTGGCCAGTTCTTCGCCACCCACGGCAGGTGATCTGATCTAGGTTTCGTCGGCGACCTGATCCTTGGTCTGATGCCCGCCGGGGGCATCGGGGTCGTCGTCCTGGTGGTCGAGCTGGTCCTGGATCTCGCGTTGGTCGTCGGTCGCTTTGGTGGCGTCCTTCGGCGTCGACGGCGGATCGTTGGTCTGCGACATGCGCAGAGGTTCTCCCGGCATCGCGTTTACTAAACGCGGTTACGCCGGGGACAGGCGAAACACGTTGATGGTGCGGACGCCGTCGGTCTTCACCGCATACGACGCGAAGTTGGCGGCATAGCCCGCCGCGAGGTCGAACAGGCGGTCACGGTCTGCACCCTCGGTCAGGCGGGCCACGAAGTGACCACCGCGATCGGTACGGCCTTCCGGGAACAACTGGCACTGCGGGTTTTTCAGTAAGTTGTAGTACCAGCTCGGGTGGTGGGCCTGGCCGTAGTTCGAGGCGATGAGAATGACGTCGTCGCCGTCGGTGAAATATCCCAGCGGCACATCACGCTCTACGCCGGATTTGGCTCCAGTCGAGCGCAATACGACAAGCGGAATCGTGCCCTTGCCGAAATGCAGACGACCGCGGGTCAGGCGGCCCAGCGGCCCGTCGAGCGGCGCCATGACGCGACGATGGACAACGGAACCGAGCTCCGTCGAGAGGACACGGGCGACGATTCGCAGCGTCCATGGCGGGTCGGCCGTGGGGTCGACCCTCGGGATGCCATTCAGCAGATCGGTCATGATCGCCATGGTATGTATGTCCAGACCAGCCCATCAGGAAGAAGCGCAATGAGCAACGAATCCGCGGCGGCCATTCGACAGGAACGCCGCGACTGGATGGCCAAACACCGCGACACGTACCTGCGTTCCGGTGGCGCGCAAGGCCACGTCATGGACATCAGCGACGTCGGCGGCCATACGTTCACGACGCACTGCCTGATCAGGGTCAAGGGCCGCAAGTCGGGTAGGACTCAGATCGTTCCGTTGATCTACGGCGACATTGCAGGTGAGGTGGTGATCGTAGCGTCCAAGGGCGGAGCCGACGAGAACCCGGACTGGTACCACAACCTGCGTGCCCATGACGAGGTCGACCTGCAGATCGCTACCCAGGCGTTCCGGGCGACGTGGCGTGAGCCAGAAGGTGAAGAGCGGCACCGGATCTGGGACTTCATGTCACATGTGTATCCGCCGTATCTGAGCTATCAACGGGCGACGACGCGGCACATCCCGGTGGTCATGATGACTCCTGTCACGCCCATCGACGTGTTCGAGGAGTCCGACCTTCAGTCGTCGTAGGTCTGCTCGACTACCTCATCGCTATCAACGAAATGCAGAGGTTCACTTCGTACTTTCACCGCATAACGTTGAAAGCGATTGGTGTGGACGTGAGTGAACATTCAGCCTTCTTGGCTACGTGCCTCGTTCTCGACGATGATCTCGCAGGCGGTTTCGTAGAACGCGCTGATGAGAGTCGAGAACGAGAGCTCGAATGGATAGATCATGTGCACGTCCATCGCCTCGAGCTGCCACTCCGGCAGGACGGGGACGATGCTGCCCTCGCGCAATTCGGTCGTGCAGATGATCTGGGTGGGCATGGGTCCCATGCCGAGTCCTTGCAAGATGTACTGCTTGCACACCTGAAAGTTGTTTGCGCGCGCCCGCACCTGCGGTGACAGCTCGTAACGGCGCTTCTGTTTGGTGACGGTGAATTTTCGCGGTCCGCCGAAGCCGAAGTCGATGAATGGGAGGGCGTCAAGCTGCGTCGGGTCGGTGATCGGTTCGGGCAACTTTTGCACGAAGTCGGGCGTCGCGCAGAGAAAGAGCTTGAGGCTGAACACCTTCCGGGCGATCAGCGTCGAATCCTGGAGTGGCGCGGTGCCGAACACGACGTCGAATCCGTCCCTGATGGGGTCGACGAGGTTGTCCACCAGTCGGATGTCCAATCGCGACTGGGGATAGTGCTGCAGGAACGCGGCACCGACGCGCGACGCGTAGTCGATACCGAGGAAGATCGGGATCGCAACCTTCAGCTCGCCCTGCGGTTCTTGTCTGCTGCCCTCGACCAGGGCGCGCACGCCGTTGGCCTCGGTCAGAATGTTCACGGCGTGGCTGTAGACCTGCTCGCCGAGGTCGGTGACCGTGAGCTGGTGCGTGTTCTTCCGCAGCAGCTTGATGCCGAGGTCGGCTTCCAGCTTGGTCAGCTTGCGGCTCACGGTGGACTTGGGCGTGCCGAGCAGCGCGGCCGCTCTCGACAGGCTGCGGCACTCGACGACCTTGCCGAATACCAGCAGGGCGTCGAGGTCGAACGGCAGGTTCTGTTCCATCAGCTGTTCCAAATATGCAACAGGGTGTTGCGCTTCTGCATCTGTTTTGACCATTTCCGCAGCTGTTAGCGTCGGCGCATCTGTAGTCGGGGCCGAAGTATGAGGAGGGCCTCATGAGTCACGACAGCCTGGTGACCAAACCCGAAAGCGGACACTGGACCGACGCCTATCCCGAACTCGGCCGCGGCCCGGTGTCACTGCAAGACTGCGTCTCCGAGGAGTTCTACGAGAAGGAACGCGAACACGTCTTCAAAAAAACGTGGCTCTATGTGGGCCGGGTGGAGCGGGTGCCGAAGTCGGGCAGTTACTTCACCCGCGAGCTGAGGTTTCTCAACACGTCGGTCATCGTCGTCCGGGGCAAGGACGGCGTGATCCGCGCTATGCACAACATCTGCCCGCACCGCGGCAACAAGATGCTCTGGGAGGACGATCCCTTCCGGGAGGTCCAGGGCCGCGCGCCGCTGCTGTACTGCCGATTCCACGGTTGGCGCTACAAGCTGGATGGCTCGCTGCATTCGGCGACGCGTCAGGATCTGCTGCTCGACTTCGACGCCGCCAGTTGCCGGGTTCCCGCCATTCAGTGCGAGGTGTGGGAAGGGTTCATCTTCATCAATCTCAACCCGCACAACACCGAGTCGTTGCGGTCGTATCTCGGGGAACTGGCACACGGTCTGGAGGGCTATCCCTTCGACGGGCCGCATCAGGTGTATCAGTTCAAGGCCGAATTGCAGTGCAACTGGAAGATTTTCGTCGATGGGTTCGCGGAAAGCTACCACGGCCCCTATCTGCACGCTTCGTCCTTCGGCGCGCTCACCGCAGAAGCCAGAGAGGCGTTCGATCAACCTAATCCGTTCACTGATGCGTTGGGCTACCAGCTGAAGGGACCGCACCGGATGTTTTCCTTCGCAGGCGAACCGTCGCAGAAGACGCCCTACTCCAAGCCGATCGAATGCGTGATGGAGGCCAGCGCGGCGGGTCCGTGGAACAAGAAACCCGATCGGGGGCCGATGCCGCCGGGTATCAATCCGACGCGCGCCGAGAAGTACGGATTCGATTCTTTCCAGTTCTTCCCGAATTTTGTGTTGATCTTCGGCGCATCGGGTTTCACGGTCCACACCCACTGGCCGACGGGTCCGCATTCGCACATCTTCGAAACCGAGGCGTACTACCAGCCACCCACCACCCATCGGGAACGGTTGGGCCAGGAACTGACGATGACGTTCCTCAACGACATCATCCTGGAGGACGCCAGCCCGTCCGAGGGCCTGCAGGCGATGCTGAACAGCGGTGCCCTGACACATTTCACGATGAACGACGAGGAGATCCTGTTGCGTCATCTGCACAAGGTGGTCGGTGACTACGTGGCGGCGGGCGAGGCGGCGGCCCGATGAGCGCGCTTTTGCCCCCGGAGTTCTCGCAACTCGAACACCTGGTTGACGAGTGGGCCATCGAGGACGGGCATCAGCGCTACGTCAAGCGGGTGAATTCGTCGATGGAGGAGATCCAGGCGTTCTATGACCAGGTGTTCCCCTATGCCGAAGAAGCGGTCACCTACGTCGACAAGTTCGACTACTCCGAACCGTTGCCCGATGACGTCGCGAACCTACGCAACCTGCTCTACTCGCTGATCACCGTGTCGTTGGCGGTCGAACTGTGGAAGCAGCCGCGGGTAAAGCATTCGGCCACCACCATTCTCACGAGAGTGAGCTGATCGCCGTGGGACTCACGTCAGCACAGCTCGACGTCGTCGACCTGACCCCGCGGATCGGTAGCGAGATCAGAACCGACCTGGACACGCTACTCAGCGGCTCCCAAGCCCAGCACATCCGCGCAATTCTCGAGCAGCGCGGCGTCGTTTTCTTCCGTGGACTCGACATCACCGACGAACAGCAAGTCGCGATCGCCAGGACCCTCGGCGCCATCCCCGCGAACGAGGGCGAGAGCGGCATCTACAAGATCTCGCTCGACAAGAACGTGAACCAGCGAGCCGAGTATCTGAAGGGCTCGATGTTCTGGCATTTCGACGGATCATTGCAGCCCTATCCGAACTTCGCGACCCTGCTACGGGCCATCACGCTGTCAGAAACTGGTGGCGACACCGAGTTCTGCAATACCTACGCGGCCTATGACGACCTGCCGCAGTCCGACAAGGAACTCATCGCGGATCTTCGCGTGGTCCACAGTGCGGAACGCTCGCAGTATTACGTCCGACCCGAGATGAGCTTCGAGGAGATCACGTTCTGGCAGAAGTCGCCGACAAAGACGTGCCCCATTGTGTGGACACATCAGTCCGGCCGAAAGTCGTTGCTGCTCGGTGCGACAGCCGACTACGTTGTCGGCATGCCCGTCGAGGAGAGCCGCGGACTCCTTGCCCGCCTGCGTGACTGGGCCACCCAACCGCAGTACGTCTACCGTCACCAGTGGGAGCCCGGTGACCTCTTGATGTGGGACAACACCGGTACGATGCATCGGGTGCTCGAATATCCCGTCGACAGTGGACGTCTCATGCATCGCACGATCCTCGCGGGCGAAGAGCCTCTGCAGTGAAAATCGGCATTGCGACGCCGGTGGTCACCAACGTCGGCGGCGCGGTCCTCGGGTGGGAGCGCGATGCGACGATCGAGGACATCGGCCGAGTCGCCGAGACGGCGGACCGGCTCGGCTATCACTTTCTGACCTGCAGTGAGCACATCGGCATACCCGCCGCCGAGGCCGGACGACGCGGTGCACGCTACTGGGATCCGTTGGCCACCTTGGGCTACATCGCCGCTCGCACCGAGCGAATCCGGCTCGCCACCATGACACTGGTTCTCGGGTATCACCATCCGCTCGAGATCGTGAAGCGTTACGGAACACTCGATCACGTCAGCAAGGGGCGGGTGATACTCGGCGTCGGGGTCGGTTCGCTGAAGCAGGAGTTCGACCTGCTCGGCGCGCCGTTCGACGACCGAGGGGCGCGCGGTGACGACGCGCTGCGGGCGCTGCGGGTTGCGCTGCCGACCAATGAACCCGCGTACGAGGGCGAGTTCTATACCTTCGGTGGCCTCACCGTCGACCCTTGTGCCCTGCAATCGCATATGCCGATCTGGGTGGGCGGACGCACGAAACGCTCGTTGCGCCGGGCGCTCACGTTTGCCGACGGCTGGTGCCCGTTCGCCGTGTCCATCGACACCGCTGCCGAATGGCTGAGCACGCGCGACGTCCCCGACGGCTTTGAGGTCGTGCTGCCTGCGGGCAAGCCGCTGGATCCGGTGGGAGATCCGGAGGCGGCCAGGGAAACGCTCGAGAAGATGGCCGAGGCCGGCACGACGACGGTGTTCGCCTATTTCGCTCACGAGTCGTTCGATCACTACCTCGAACAGCTCCATGCGTTGGCTGAGCTGCACGGTCTGAACGGAGCGCCGGCGTGACGCTGCTACCCCCGTTGACCCAGGATGAGTGGGGCGACGACGAATACGCCGCGGTCGGCGCACTGTTCGGGATACCGGGTGATGACGTGCCGCGCGCAGGTTCGGGGGACCCACGGGACCCGATGAACTTCGACATCCTCGGTGTGCTTGCGCGTCACCCGGGGATGACCCGGGAGTTCTTGAGCTACAACGCTTTTCTGCTGCAGCGTGGCGAGCTGCCGCTGCGCCTGCGCGAGCTGGCGATCCTTCGCCTGGCGCACACGCGACGTTCGGCGTTCTTCTGGGGGGAGCACGTCAGAGTCGCCACCACCGGCGGTCTGCCGGAGTCTGACATCGCGGTTCTTGCGGCAGGCAACGACGGATTCGACGGCGTCGACCGGTTGGTTCTCGAAGCGACTGACGAACTGCTCGCCGACGGGCGTGCCGCACCCGAGACGTGGCGGCGGCTCGTCGACCAGCTCGGTACACATCAGGCGATGGAGCTCATCTTCGTCGTCGGCACGTACGCGATGCTGGCGATGGCGTGCGATACATGGGCGCTCGTGCCACCGCCGGGCAGTGCTCGGCTTCCCGATCCGAGGAGCGAGACCACAAGCGGACCGCACTGAGGGTCGGCGAATCGCAGATCCACTACAGTCGCCTGAATCAACTGATGAAGGGCGGCGACGTCGTGCTGCGCATGTACAGGATCTGCTGGTCGGTTACGCCGTCCAGGCGCCCGGGGTGACGGTATCGCCGATGTCGGTGGACGGCGCATCCCGTTTGGTCCTGCGACTCCGCGGCTTCATGCGCACCTTTCATCCCGTCGGGTTGTCTTGTTCGCTGCTGTTCTTCGCCTGGTCCATGAGCCCGTCGCTGCTGCCCCGGGCTTGGTATCTGCAAGGGGTCGCGGCGGGTATCAGCGTTGCGATCGGCTACGGACTGGGCTGTGCGATCGCCTGGGTCGTGCGGTGGTGCGGGGTCAGCCCGGAATGGACGCAGCGGACGCGGACCCGTGGCTGGCGGGTGTTGGCCGTGGCCGCACTCCTGGTGGTGCCCACCTTCCTGGTACTGGGATCCTGGTGGCAGCAGATCCTTCGGGACCTGGTCGGTGTGCCGCGTGCGCAGCGCTCCTTCTACATCCTGGTATTGCTCATCGCACTCTTCATCGCGTTGGCGCTGCTCGCGGCCGCGCGCGGATTGCGGGCTGTCACAGCGTGGCTGACGACAAGGGGCCGCCGCGTCGTTCCCGGTCCGGTCGCGCGGCTTGCCGCGGTCGTGACCGTCACGGTGCTGGTGGTCTTCTTGCTCGACGGCGCGCTGCAGCGCGGCCTACTCGGTGTGGCCCAAGGTTCAGCCGCGGTCGCAGACAAGAGCACCGCCGAGGGCGTCACGCAACCGCAAGCAGCCGAACGCTCCGGCTCGCCGGCGTCGGGGGAGTCATGGCAAAGCCTGGGCCGCGAGGGACGCACTTTTGTCGCGGATGGTCCGACTGCCCAACAGATCTCGGAAGTGACAGGGTCGGCCGCGATCACCCCGATCCGGGTCTACGCAGGCCGGGAATCTGCAGACACCGTCGAGGGCATCGCCGAACGAGTGGTCAGCGAGCTGCAACGAACTCACGCCTTCGACCGCAAAGTGCTGGCCGTGGTGACGACGACGGGGCGCGGCTGGGTCAACCCGAACGTGGCGGCCGCCTTCGAGTACGTGAACGGCGGTGACACCGCGATCGCGTCGATGCAGTATTCGTTCTTGCCCAGCGCTCTTTCCTTTGTCGCCGACCGCGAGACACCGCGGCTAGCCGGCCATGCGTTGTTCGAAGCGGTGTACCGGGTGTGGGTGGCCCGGCCCGAAGCGCGCCGTCCGAAGCTCGTCGTGTTCGGGGAAAGCCTGGGCTCCTTCGGCGGACAGGCCGCATTTGCGTCCGGAGCAGACATCGTCGCTCGCACCGACGGCGCATTGTTGGTCGGTACACCGAACTTCGCGCAGCCCTGGGGGCGGATCACTGCCAATCGAGATCCCGGGTCTTTGGAAAGGCTGCCGGTCGTCGATGAGGGCCGAAATATCCGGTTCGCTTCGCGCGCCACCGATGTGGATCTACCTGGGCGGTGGGAGTCTCCACGGGTCGTGTTCTGGCAACACGCCAGCGACCCGATCACCTGGTGGTCGTTCGATCTCCTCCTGAACCGGCCGGACTGGCTGCGTGAGCCCCTGGGCCCCGACGTGTATCGGGGGATCAGGTGGCTACCGTTCGTGACGTTTTGGCAGGTGACCCTGGACATGATCTTTTCCGCCGACGTTCCTTACGGATACGGACACGCTTTTGGCCCCGACGCTGCAGAACTCTGGGTCGACATTCTCGACCCACCGGACTGGGACCCGGGCAAGACGCAACGGATCCACGACGTGATCGCCAAAGGTTGACCGGCGCTGATCTAGTTTGCCGTGACTTTCGCGGCTGTCCGGACGTTTAGCAGGTCAGCACCATGCAGCCGGCGATCGGGCCACCCCCGGCGGCAGCGACGGCCACCTCGGGCCGTCGCGCAACTTGCCGGTCGCCGGCCTGTCCGCGCAACTGTAGACACGCTTCGTGCAACAGCCAGTAGCCGTGCATGCGTCCGGCGGACAGTTGGCCCCCATAGGTGTTCAACGGCAGCTCGCCGTCGAGCGCTATCCGCGTCGCCCCCTCGACGAATGGCCCGGCTTCGCCGTCACCGCAGAAGCCCAGTGCCTCCAGCCACGCGAACGTGAGATACGTGAAGCCGTCGTAGATTTCGGCCACGTCCACATCCGACGGGGTGAGGTCGGTGCGCGACCACATCTCCGTCGCGGCCTCACTGGACGCCATTTTCGGAAAGTCGGCGCGATGGAACCAGCCGTCCGAGCCGTAGGCGCCACCGACCGCCTCGACCTTCACCGCGGGGTTCGGGCAGTCCGCCGCATAGTCGGAATGCGACACCACCAGCGCAATCGCGCCGTCGATCGGGACGTCGCAATCGAAGAGGCCCAACGGTGTCGAGATAGGGCGTGAGGTCAGGTAGTCGTCCATGCTCATCGGATCTCGGAACGCCGCGCGAGGGTTGAGGCCGGCGTTGTGCCTGCTGTTGATCGCGAGCCAGCCCAGCTGCTCCCGTGTCGTTCCGTACATCTCCATATGGCGCCGGCAGTGCATGGCGACCCAGTTCGCCGCCGAGTACGCGTGCGCCGCCAACAGCACGTTGATGTCCTCGAACGGTTTGAGCCTCCTGCGTGCCCCGGGCGACCGAGGCTCGAGCGGCGGGTCGGCAAGTGGAGCGAGGAGCGGTGATGCTGTCGAACCGGTCATCGCCCCGCCGAGCATCTGCACCGTCCGATAGACCAGCACATGTCGCGCCCGTTTCTCCGACACCGCGACCAGTGCCGACATGAACGGAGTCAGCACGCCGCCGGTACCGAACCCGACGCCGACGTCGGCGGCGTCATTGCCAAGGCTCGCAACGACTTCAGACGGCAGCGTGTCGCCGAACGTCGCGATACCGTCGATGTCCTCGGGCGTCAGGCCGGCGTCGGCGATCGCATCCCGCACCGCTTCCATGGTCAGTTCCAGCCCCGGGATGCCTGTCTTGCGGCCGATGCGCGAAATGCCGAGGCCACTGACAATCGTGTCCTTTTCGAAGTGGCTCATCGGCACCCATCCATCTATTTTTGTAATGACAGCCCCTAGGAATGTACGTTGCTTGCTATGTCCAACCACGCCCCACCCTCAGCGCGGATGCTGCCCGCGCTCGATGACCACAACCGGGCGTTCTGGACCGGGGGAGCCGAGGGAGCGCTCCGAATCCCCTTCTGTGCTTCCTGCGGTACGTGGGTGACGCCGCTGGCCGCCGAATGCCCGGATTGCGACGGCGTGCTGGAGTATCGCCCGGTGTCGGGTCGAGGGACGGTGTTCACGTACACCGTCAACTACCAGCCCTTCAACCCGGGTGTGCCCGTGCCGTACGTGATCGCGATCGTCGAGCTGGAGGAGCAGGACGATCTGCGAATCGCGACGAATATCGTTGACTGTGAACCGGACTCGGTCTACGTGGGCCTTCCCGTCGAGGTGCGCTTCGAACACCAGGTCGTCGGCGACGAAAGTGTCTACATGCCGGTCTTCGCTCCGCGGGTTGACTAGCGAGCCGCCATCGTCGTGTTCTGCGGATGAATCTGAACGCCGACCTTCACCGTTGGCACGGTAGTCGGCGGCAGCGTCTAGGCCGAGGCCGCCAGGCTCTTCCTGTCCTCGTCGGCGAAGGTGTCCTCCAACTGCACCGGCGAGTAGTCGATGTCGATCTCGGCAAGCGGTCGCCCCCGCGCGCTGCCGATGGTGCCGAGCCGCCGCATCCCCTTGTCGGTGGCGTACGCCGTGAACTCGTCCATGGTGAAGTTGAAGGGGATCTCGTCGTAGAGGGCGAACGCATCGTCGGTATTGCGCAACGCCAACGGGATGAGCTCCGACATCCGGTTCTCGAAGACAGTCCAGTTGGCGTCATCGGCGGCGACGTGGCGCCGGCAGGTGAAGGTGCCCCACGCCATATGGCGGCGTTCGTCGTCCCCGATCCGGCGGACCAGCTCCTGCATCCCGGGAAGAATGTTGTTGTCGACGCAAATGCGGTGCCACGCATAGTATCCCGTCAGCGCCATCATCCCCTCGATGACGTGGTTGTACGTCGCCGAGGCCCTGACTTGCGCGGCCGGCGAGGGATCTGTGGCCAGCGTGTCCAGCGATTTGGGTAGCTCCTCGTAGAACATCTGCCGGTACGAAGGCAGATCGTCGAGATAGTGCTGCAGGTCGCCCGTCATCCCGACGGCGTCGAGCCACATGCGGAACACCTGCGTGTGTTTGGCTTCTTCGAACGCGAACTGCGTCAGGTACATCTCGTCACCGAGGCGACCTTCGGCACGCATCGCCGCCATGAACGGCTGGATGTCCTGCGTGACCGCTTCTTCGCCCGCGATGAACTGTGCGCACAGTCGGGTGGCCCAGTCGCGTTCGAGCTCGGTCATCGCCTCCCAGTCGGCTCGGTCGCGGGAGAAGTCGATGTCGGCCGGGTCCCAGAATTTGGCGTTGCCGCCGGCGAACAGCTTCAAGGGAAGGCTGTCCCAGTTGAGGCCGCCCGCGGCGAGTGAATCGGAGTGGTTCCTGTCCATGCCCCGACTCTAGTGTGACTGCTGTCACAGTCAATGGGAGGTGGAGCGTGCCCGCCATTTGCGGTAGCCATGGTGGGTGGCGAACGCGCCGACGACGGCCGTCACGCACCAGACCGCGACCGCGACGTACGCCAATGGTGAATTCAGATCGCCGATCGAGGCTCCCAGCGCGGTGTACACGAACGCCCGCGGCACCGACCCGATGAACGCGCCAACGGCCATCTGCCACAGCGGCACCCCGAACGCGCCGAACGCGTAGGATGCGAGTGCGTCGGACACCCCCGGGATAAAGCGCTGCCCGACGACCGCCCACAATCCGCGCCGCTCGATCAGATTGTCCAGCCGATCGGCCCGTTCGGTGCCGAGCAGTTCGCGTGCGCTCACGCGGCCGGCGCGACGGCCGATCAGGCTCGCGATGATCGCTGTCCCCACGGTCGCGCCCAGCGTCACGAACAGGCCGAGGACGGGTCCGAACAGCACGCCGCTGCCCGCCGCCAGGATCGGTCCGGGTACGAACACGGCACCGAGCAGAGCGGACGCCACGACATAGGCGACGGGGGCGGCCGGACCCGTGGCGGCCACAGCGCCGCGAACCGCTTCGACGTCGATCACCCTGGCGATCGCCACGAGATAGAACAACCCGAGCAGGAACGCCACCACAATGGCAAGGCGCACGATGTGACGCCGCCGCGAGGCGGGCGGTGGTTCGTCGATATCGGACATGCTGACTGCGATTGTGCCTGCTGCCGACCTATCGACGCCCCTTGAGGGCGGGCAGCACCTCGTCGGTCAGCAGTTGGACCGACTTCCAGGCCTCCTCGATCGGCATGGCGCCGACGAGCGGGTGAAGCACCACGTGATCGTGCGGATTCTCTTTCACGTCCGCGACCAATTGCTCGGGCGACATGAAGCGATACCGTCCGGCGGCTTTGACGTCGTCAAGGGTTTCGATCTCTTCCGCGCCATGCATGAACGAATGCACCTCGCCGCCACCCCAGCCCGAGTAGACGCGCGCCTCCCATAGATAGTGCTCGCCGAGTTCGGCCCACGCACGGTCCGGGTCCTCGTGCAGGAAAACCATGCCGCGACTGCGCGACGGCGGCATGACGACGATCGGCGCGTGTCCTGCCTCGGCGCACAGTTCGCGGTAGTAATCGGCGAGTTCGGGGAGGTGGCTGGGCAGGTTGAGCGGCAGGCCGTGTCTGGCGGCCCGCCGCGCGGTCGCGCGCACACTGCCGCCGACGAACACCGTCGGGTGGGGGCGTGTCAACGGGCCGGGAGTGAAATCCGGTGACGACCACAGCGACATCAGCGTGTCCAACAGCTCGTCCATCAGGCGGCCGCGCTGCTCGAATGGCGTTCCGAACAACTCGTATTCGACGGCCCGGTATCCCATCCCGATTGTGACGATCAACCGTCCGCCACCGATCGTGTCGGCCATGGCGATGTCTTCGGCGAGCCGTACCGGGTGCCACAGGGGTCCCAGCGTGCAGTCGACGCTGGCGACGATGCGTTCGGTGCGGGACAGCAGGACTGCGGCGGTCATGACGGGATTGCAGCTCCAGCCGTGTCCGCTCTGGTGGTGTTCATCGAAGCTGACGGCGCTCACACCGCGTGTTTCCGACCAGGAACTGAGTTCCATCGCCGCCTGTATCCGGTCGCGGCGTGCGGCCGGGTCGTCTTGTGGCGCGGCGAAATTGAACCGTAGGATCGCCATCGTCATTGGAAAGCCTCGTTCACTGGCTGGTCGATCCGCCGTCGACGACCAACAGCGCCCCAGTGGTGTAGGAACTCTGCTCCGTGCACAAAAAGGCAATCGTCCCGGCGATCTCGGCTGGTGTACCCAAGCGGCTCAGTGGGATTCGGGCGAGTTCGGCATCGATGATTTCCGGCACTGTTTGGGCGAGCTCGGTCATCGGGGTGTCGACCACGCCGGGCACAACCGCGTTGACGCGGATGCCGCGCGGCGCCCACTTCACGGCGAGATTGTGCGTGAGGCTCGCGATGCCGGCCTTGGCCGCGCCGTATCCGGGCACCATGGTCACTGCCCGCAGCGCCGACAACGACGACAGGAAGACGACGCTCGCACCGCCCGACGCTGCCAGCGCCTTACGCAGCCCCACGGTCAGACGGTAGGGCGCCGTGAGGTTGACCGCCACGGATGCGTCGAAGCCGTCGGGCTCGGCTTCGTTGAGTCCACCCGGAAAGTTGGCGCCTGCGTTGTTGACGAGCACATCCAATGTGCTTGTCGCTGAGACCAACTCGTTGATCGAGTCCGCGTCGGTGAGGATGAGCTGGCGGTAGGTCATGCCGGTGAGGTCGGTGTCGTAGTCGCCCGGCCCGGTCTTGGTGCCGGTGATGGACACTGCTGCGCCGGCGTCGCGGAACAGCGTCGCCGTGGCGTGGCCGATCCCGCTCGTGCCGCCGGTGATCAGTGCCTTTGTCCCGGTGAAGTCGAAGGTGGCGCGCGCGGTCATGAGTAGTCTCCGATTTTCTTGGTCAGCCAGGCGGATTCCCAGAAGTTGGCGCTGGCGGCGAGCAGGTCCCCATGGGCGGCCTTGAGGACGGCGCGTGCGCGAATATGTGTCGGGTCGGCATGGACGACGGCCTCGGCGAGATGGATCGCATGCACCGGATGGCCCGCCGCGAGCCGCTCTTCGGCCCGCGCCACGACGCGCTCGGCGCCGGCGAGGTCGACCAGGTCGACGGTGAGCTCATCGGGTCCGATGTCGTAAAGCTCTGTGGTCGAACGGTGATGGAACCACCCGGAGTAGTTCTCCCAGATGGCCCGCACGTCCCAGGCCACCTTGCCGTAGCCCTGGCCGACCTCGAGTTCGGCGGGCAGCGTGATCTCCCGCATCAAGGTGTGAACGTCCTTACCGGCGTTCATGCCCTCCACCGTCTGGTCGTGGAGATAGGCGATCGCGTCGCGCAGGCGGGTCAATTCGGCGTGGATGAGATCGACGCCGCGGATCGGCTCGAAGTGTCCGGTGATCAGGACTTCCGGCCGAAGCTCGCGGACCCTTTCGATCGAGGCGATGGTCGTCAGTGGGTCGCGGTACCGGTCGCCGCGCATCGTGACGAAATTCGGGATATGGCCGAAAACCGGTCCGAAGGTGTTGCCGCACAGGCACACCCGCTGTTCAGGAAGCCAGGCTACCATCGAGTCGGTGGTCTCACCGCCCGGTGTTGCCAGCAGTTCGATGGTGCGGCCGCCGACGGTCAGTACCAGCGAGTCGTCCACTTCGATGTCGGCGGAGTGTGCGGACTGGGCCGGGAGCCGCTTTCCGAACCGCTGCTGGATCGCGGCGATGCCGTTGGCGAGCTTGTCGGAGAACGCGAAGGCGCTGTTGTTGGCGCGGTAGGCCAGTAGGCGCTCGTTGTCGTCGCGCCAGTGACGCCAGTTGGCCTGCGCCACCACCTGAGTCTGCGGATCGCGCATCGTGTCGAGGCCACCGACGTGGTCGTAGTGGCCCTGCGTGATGATGATGTAGCGGATGGGGGACGAATCGACGGCGTCGAAATTGGTGCGGTGGACTTGGCTTTCGAATCCCATCCCGGTGTTGACGACGACGCGGCCATCACCGGTGGTCAGCAGATAGGTGTTCGACAGTCCGGGCGAGCACCAGACGCCGGGTACGACTTCCTCGGCGTGTTCGGCGGCTGCCGGGGCGAGAGCATCAGCGCCAGGACGACTGCGGTAGATCGGCTCTTCGCTCATTCAGTGTCCTTCGGGTCGCACGTCGAATCGTTCGAAGTAGAAGGCGAATTGCGAGCGTAGTTCGTCGGGCGACACCCCGAAGTGCCTTTGCAGCTCATAGCGCACCGATCCGTGCTTGCCACGCGCGTTGCTGTCCAGATATGCCTGGAACGCCCGGCGGACCCTGGACGTCAGCTCGACGCCGGCGCGTGCGTACAGGTCGTCGAGCAGATCGATCTCGTGGCCGTTGAGGTGGTGAAACCCGATGTCGACGCTGCGCTCGGCCGGCACCAGGCCCCGGTCCCGCACACAGCCGCGCAACAGTCGCTCGACCCGGTCCGCCCAGTAGTCGAGCAGCCACTGCGGTTCGATGCTGCGGCGGCGGAGCCGGTCGGAATAGGCCATCATCGTGATCGCGGACTGGATCACCGCGACGGGATCGCGGTGGGTGAAAGCCACGGTGGCATCGGGGAACGTCGACATCAGCGGGCCGAGTTGCTCGCAGTGCTGTGGCGACTTCAGCACCCAGGTACGGGGACCGCGCAGGAACGTCAATGCCTGCAGGACCTTTTTCATGTACCCGTAGTGCCGGGTTTGGTCGAGGCTGAGATAGAAGTCCCGCCAGCCGGGGACGCGGGCGTGCCATTCCAGGACATACCCCGCGAAGTCCAGGTCGAGGATCTCGACTTCCTCTTCGATCGCCTCGGGGAATCGGTCATGCATGGCGGCGGTGGCGGGAGCGCTGATCATCATCGCGTCGTGCTCGTTCTTCGCGCGGGTGTACCGCGGGTCGACGCCGTTGACATCGGGGCCCTGGCCCGGGATCGGCAGCGGCTCTTGACTTTCCCAGTAGGGCAGCGCGCGGCGCCGTGGATCGGCGGCCAGCAGGTTGACCAGATGTGTCGTCCCCGAGCGGGGCATCCCCACCACGATGAAGGGTTTCTCGATCGCGATCGATTCGATTTCCGGGTGGCGCTTGAGCAGGTCCGTCAACGACAGCCGGTTGCGGAGCAGTCGGACGATGCGCTGGCGCAGCGTTCCGCGGATCAGCTGCGTCAGGCCATCGTCGGCCTCGATCGCGTCGACGTAGGCTCTGACCCGCTCCCAGAACTCGTCGTCGGCGCCGAAATCGTCGGCTCCCGCTTCGAGGACGGCCTCGCCGACCATCTGCTCGATGTCGAGGTCGACGCGCCGGCTTTCGGTGTGTTCCAGAATCTGGCGTTGGACGTCGGTCAGTTGCGGCGCAGTCAGATCGTCGAAGCTGAGTTCAGCAGTCCTGCCCATGGCGGGTCCTTGTTGATTGCATGATTCGAATATTCGACATACTGTTCGATATTGTGACGCTGAACGTAGACGCTGGGAGCAAAGGCCGTCAAGTGCCCTCCCCGCCGACCGAACGCGTCGTCGCGGTGATGCACCTGCTCGCCGGTGATCCGGAGCGGGATTTCTCGCTCGCTGACATCTGCCGCAGTCTGGGTATCAGCCGCGCCACCGGTCACGCCATCCTCGCCACCCTCGCTCAACACCGTTGGGTCGTAAGGCACGAATCGTCGGCGACCTATTCGTGTGGTCCGGCTATCGGGGCGCTGGCGCGACCGGCCCACGACCGCGAATTCCGCTCTTTGCTGGAATCCCTGTCCGAAACCGTTGGCGCGCAGGTCTTCCTGGCTCGTCGTGAGGGTGCGACGCTGGTGGTGACGGATTCGGTGGGGGACTCGCTCACCGCACCGCGCGTCACGGCCGGTCTGCGCATGCCGCTGGTGGCGCCGTTCGGGCGCGACTATGTGGCCTGGGCCGGGGAGGCGGCCATCAAGTCGTGGCTTGCCGGGATCGGTGAACCGTCGACCAAGCTGCGCAAGCGGCTGACCGCAGTGCTCGCCGAGGTGCGTGAGCGCGGGTATGTGATCGAACGGCTCAGTCGCGAATACGTCCGCGTCTACACGGCCCTGCGCGCGCTGGCCGCCGACGGCGAGCCCGACGAGATCACCGCGCGGCTGGCCGGCGCGTTCGCCGATCTGGCGCTGGTCGACTACCTACCCGCCGAGCTCGACGGCACCCCCGACCATCAGGTCGCGACGATCTCGGTGCCGGTCAGGGACGCCGACGGGGTGGTGTCGATGTCGATCACCGCGGCGCCGTTCCGCGGACTCAACGCCAGGGAGATCAGCAAGATTGGGACCGCGGTACGCGCTGCCGCCCGCCGGATCGAGGAGAGCGGCTAGACGTTTGGACCAGCCGTGGTCTGTCAAAGTACGCGCGGTGAGCAGTGAATCGACGGCACAGGCGGACATCGGTGAGGAGACCGCAGACGCCGAGGGCAAACTCAAACGAAAGATCACCGGACCACTTCTGTTCATTTTCATTCTCGGCGACGTGCTGGGAGCGGGCATCTACGCGCTGATGGGTGTGTTGTCCGAGGACGTCGGCGGGATGCTGTGGGCGCCGCTGCTCGCAGCTCTTCTTCTCGCGCTGCTGACCGCGGGCTCCTACGCCGAACTGGTCACCAAGTACCCCAAGGCCGGGGGTGCGGCGGTCTTCGCCGAGCGTGCCTACCGACAGCCTCTCGTGTCGTTTCTGGTCGGCTTCTGCATGCTTGCTGCCGGCGTCACCAGTGCCGCCGGCCTCGCACTGGCTTTTGCCGGCGACTATCTCGCCACCTTCGTCGATATCCCGCCGATCCCGGCCGCCGTCGGATTCTTGGCTCTCGTTGCATGCCTCAACGCCCGCGGAATCAGCGAATCGGTCAAGAGCAACGTCGTGATGACTGTCATCGAGCTGACCGGTCTGCTCATTGTCATCGTCGCAGTGTCGGTGATGGTTGGTGGCGGTCGCGGCGACACCGGCCGCGCCTTGGAACTCCCTGACGGCACGACCCCCGCGCTGGCGATTCTGGCCGGCGCGATCGTCGCGTATTACTCGTTCGTCGGTTTCGAGACGTCGGCCAATGTCGCCGAGGAGATTCGCGACCCGAGCAAGGTCTATCCCATGGCGCTTTTCGGCGCGCTCATCACTGCGGGCGTGATCTATGCCCTGGTCGGAATCGCCAGTGCGACTGCGTTGCCGTCCAGTGAGTTGTCCGAGTCCTCGGGACCTCTGCTCGCGGTCGTCGCGGCCGCCGGCGTCGGCGTACCCAACTGGTTGTTCAGCGCGATCGCGCTTGTCGCCGTCGCCAATGGCGCACTGCTGACCATGATCATGTCGAGCCGGCTCGCCTATGGCATGGCTGAACACGGTTTGCTGCCCGACGTGCTGAGCCGCGTATTGCCGCAGCGGAGGACGCCTTGGGTCGCGATCGTGGCGACGACCGCCGTGGCCATGCTGCTCACTCTGGTCGGCGACCTGTCGACACTCGCCGAAACCGTCGTGCTGCTGCTGTTGATCGTCTTCATCTCAACCAACGTCGCTGTGCTGGTTCTGCGTCGTGACACCGTCGAGCATTCGCATTTCCGGGTGTGGACTTTTGTGCCGGTGCTCGGGGTGGCGTCCTGCATCCTGCTGCTCACCCAACAGACCGCGAGGGTCTGGCTTTTCGCGGCCATCTTGCTGGCCGCGGGTGTCGTGCTCTATTTCTCGGCGCGCGCGGCAACGCGGCGCACGGCCGCAAAGTCCCCCGCGCAATAGGCAATACCGGCTATTGTCCGTCGCCATGACCGGTGGCGGGATGGGAGTCTCCGGCTCGCCGGATGACGGCATACCGCCTATCGGCAATTGGAATCGGCTCCTCGACGGCCGCGTCGCGGTCGTCACGGGTGGTGGCGACGGTATCGGCGCCGGCATCGCCCGGCTGTTCGCCGAGCACGGTGCCCACGTCGAGGTCGCCGAGGTCGACCGGGAACGCGCCAACCGAATTCGCGACGAGGTGTCCGGCGCCGGTGGATCAATCCGCTGCCATGTCGTCGATGTCACCGTGGACGACGATGTCACCCGCCTGGCCGAGGCTGTCCTCGCTGAACACGACCGGATCGACGTGCTGGTGAACAACGTCGGCGATTACCGGCCCCTGGTGCCGTTCCACCGGTCGACGCCGGAGTCGTGGCAGCAGCAGTACGACATCAATCTGCGCCACGTCTTCGCCGTCACAAGGGCTTTCGTCCCGTCGATGATCGACGCCCACCGCGGCAGCATCGTCACCGTGCATTCGGTGGAGGGCATGCGGGGCTATCCAAAGGATCCGGTGTACGGGGCGATGAAGGCAGCGGCCGCGCACTTCACCACATGTCTGGCCGTGGATCTCGGTCGCCACGGCATCCGCGTCAACGGCATCGCCACCGACCTCGCGCAGACGCCGCAGGTCGACTACCTGACCGGCTACGAGGACGTCGACGAACTATGGGCGTCGTGGGCGCCCGTCGGCCGGGTCGGATGGCCGGCGGACCAGGCCCGCGTGGCGCTGTTCCTGGCATCGGATCAGTCGGCTTTCGTCACCGGCCACAACATTCCCGTCGACGGCGGGACCAAAGCCGGTGGCGGATGGCTTTTCTCGCCACGAGAAGGCCGCTTCGTCAACAGATCGAGGAACTTGTGACCACATCTTCTGTTGCTTCCGATAGCGATGAAACTGTCGATGTCCTGGTGGCCGGCAGCGCCGGTGCCCTGGCGGGTGCGTACACCGCTGCCCGCGAGGGACTTTCGGTGGCGATCGTCGAAGCCACGGATCAGTTCGGCGGAACGTTCGCTTACTCCGGGGGCGGCGGGATGTGGTACCCGTGCAACCCCGTGTTGGTCCGTGCGGGCAGCGACGACACCATCGACGAAGCCCTGCGCTACTACCGCAGCGTCGTCGGCGACCGCACGCCCGCCGAACTCCAGGAGACGTATGTGCGCGGCGGAGCCGCACTGATCGAATACCTCGAGCAGGACGACCATTTCGCGTTCAAGATCCTGCCATGGCCGGACTACTACAGTTCGGTCCCCGGGGCGCGCAATGACGGCATGCGCCACACTGTCTGCAAGGGACTGCCCGGCGAACGCCTCGGGCGATTCCAGGGTAAGGTCCGTGGTCCGCTGGACCACGAACGTCTCGGCGAGCCACAGCCCGACTTCCTGACTGGTGGGCGAGCGGTGATCGGTCGCTTCCTGTCCGCGATGGCCGACAATCCCGCCGTGGCGGCGTATCTGAACACCAGCCTCGTCGAGCTGATCGTCGAGGACGGCCGAGTGACCGGCGGGGTCGTCGAATGCGAAGGGGAGCGCCGCATGATCAGGGCGCGCCGGGGTGTCCTGCTGGCCGCGGGTGGATTCGAGCAGAACGCCGACATGCGAGCCGAATATGGCGTTCCCGGAACGGCATCCGGCACGATGGGCGCACCCGGCAATACGGGCTTGGCGCATAAGGCGGCGATCGCTGTCGGCGCGAGCACCGACCTGATGGACCAGGCGTGGTGGTCGCCCGGGCTGATCCATCCCGATGGTCGCGCGGCGTTCGCGCTGTGCTTCACCGGAGGCATCTTCGTCGACAAGGCCGGCCGCCGCTTCGTCAACGAATCGGCGGCCTACGACAGGCTGGGCCGCGAGATCTTGAGCGCGATGCGCGACGGCGCCGTCGGCACACCGTACTGGATGGTCTACGACAGCCGCGCCGGTGAACAACCACCGGTGATGGCCACCAACGTCTCGTTCTCGCCGACGAGCGATTACGAGTCGGCCGGGCTGTGGGTGCAGGCCGACACCATGGAGGAGCTTGCGGCCAAGATCGGTGTGCCGGAAGTGAATTTGGTCGAAACGGTCCGTCGTTTCAATGTCCTCGCGGCGCGCGGTGAAGACGAGGACTTCGGCCGTGGCCGGGAATCGTTCGACCGGGCCTTCACCGGAGGCGCGTCACCGTTGGTGCCGATTGACACACCGCCGTTCCGGGCGGCGGCGTTCGGGACCTCGGACCTCGGCACCAAGGGCGGACTGCGCACCGACGTCGACGCGCGTGTGCTCGATGCCGATGGCCGGCCGATCCCGGGCCTCTATGCGGCGGGGAACACGATGGCAGCGGTGTCCGGTGAGACGTATCCGGGCGGCGGCAATCCGATCGGTGCGTCACTGTTGTTCAGTCACCTTGCCGCACTGCACATGTCTCGCACGGACCCCGTCGGATGACTCAGTCCGTACCATCAGTGAGCTGCACAATTCTCGCAGCAGAGATGTTGCCGCCGAGCGGATTTCCGCCCTTTCAGCAAGCGAGAATTCACCTCTGCGCGGCTCGTCATATTAGGAGCCTGACATGAGTGATTTCGCCGACAAATACGGACCGTGGGCGCTTGTCGTGGGCGCGTCCGACGGCTGCGGCGCGCTGTTCGCCGAGAGGTTGGCGCGCGAGGGTGTGGACGTGGTTCTTGTCGCCCGCCGCGAGCAGGTGCTGCAGGATGTGGCCGCGGTTATCGGCGAGCGCACCAGTTCGGCGACCAAGACGGTCGCGGTCGACCTGACCGAGCCCGATGCCGCGCAGACGATCATCCAGGCGACCGCGGATCTCGACATCGGCATGCTCGTCTACTGCGCGGGCGCTGACCCGAATTACCAACCCTTCTTGGCGAATCCGGTATCTGTAGCCGAGGCTCTGCTGCAACGAAACTGCCTGGTGCTCATGCGGTTGTGCCATCACTATGCCGGCAAATTGGTCGAACGCGGCCGTGGCGGCATCGTCAACTTCAGTTCCGGTGCGGCGCTGGCCGGCGGGCCCAACATGGTCGCCTACGGTGGCACCAAGGCGTTCGACATGGTCTTCACCGAAGGGCTGTGGGCCGAGCTGCACGACAAGGGTGTCGACGTGCTGTGCCTGCTGCTGGGCAAAACCGACACCCCGGCACTGCGCCAGCTCGAATACAGCCGAGGGCAGATCGCCTCGCTCGATGACGTTCCGCCCGGCGCCATTCCGGCCGAGGTCGTCATCAACGAAGCGTTCGACAACCTGACCAACGGCCCCACGTTGATGGTGGGGGACATGATGCGAATGGCCGAAGAGGTGTTCAAGAGGCTCAGCCGAAACGATGCCGTCAAGATGGTCATCCAGGCCGGGGCGCAAGCCATGGGATCGGACGGAGATCAGTAGTGCCGCTGTTCACCCTTCGCTTCGACATGCGGGCCCCGTCTCTCGGTGCGCCGGCGACGAAGCTGTACGCGGCGGCCAGCGAGATGTCCGAGTGGGCGGAGACGCGGGGCTGTGTGGCCGCGGTGCTGTGCGAGCACCACTGCGCCGACGACGGGTACCTGCCTTCGCCGTTGCTTCTCGGGTCGGCGATCGCCGCCCGCACTGAACAGCTGATGCTCAACCTGGTGATCATTCTGCCGTTCTACGATGTCGCTCGCCTAGCTGAAGACATATCGGTACTCGACCACATCAGCGGCGGCCGGGCGAGTTACGTGTTCGGAATCGGCTATCGGCAAGAGGAATTCGACCACTTCGGTCTTTCGTTGTCCGATCGCGGGCGATTGGCGGATGAGAAGCTCGGCCAGCTGCGGCGGCTACTCGCCGGCGAGGAAGTCGTCCACGAAGGGCGACGGATGAAGGTTACGCCCCAGCCTCGCAACTCCGATGGACCCATGATGATGTGGGGCGGTGCGAGCTTGGCGGCGGCACGCCGTGCGGGCCGCAACGGTCTCGGCCTGTTGGCAAACGGTGTGGTCCCCGGGATGAAGGAGGCGTACGAAAAGGCTTGTCGGGAATCCGGTTACGAGCCGGGGCTCATGGTGTTGCCCGAACGAGAAACCGCCACCAATGTCTTCGTCGCCGAGGACGTCGACGCGGCGTGGGATGAGATCGGCAAGTATCTGCTGCACGATGCACTCTCGTATTCCGAGTGGAATCCCGACAACACGGTGTCCGCCAACATCACCACCGCCAAGACAATTGACGAACTGCGCGCGTCGTCCCGGACACACATCATTCTGTCGGTGGAGGAGGCCGCCGCGCGCGTCGCCGGCGGTGAGGTCATCAACCTCTCACCTTTGTGCGGAGGGATGCCACCGGAGATCGCGTGGCCCTACCTGAAACGCTTCGCCGATCTGGGCTAGAGCGCTCGGGCCGGTCCCAGGGTAAGTACGTTCGGTGCCAACCTATGAGCGACTTTGTCGCTGTACTGCTACGCAACCCGCGAACATGAGCGACATCGTCGCTCCGAGCTTGGCGCCCCATGCATATGTCCGAGCCGGGCTCGTGGCGTTCGCGAAGCGTGGTTCTATTTCAAACGCTCCGCTGACGTGGGCGATGTCCGCTCGTGCGGCTTACAGAGATGGCAGTGTGGGACCGTTGGGTTCACCATGGCCCACCGGGGCGAGCGGAGCGACGGGGAAAGGGATCGGAGAGACGATGACGACGCGCAAGCCTGAACTCTCGCTGTATCTGACGACTTTCACCGACGCGCCGCAGCACGACTGGCGTGCGACGCTGAATCTGGCCCGCTCGATGGACGTGGCGGGGGTAGACCGGCTTGTTGTATCCGATCACCTGGTGTTCGGCGAGAATCTCGAGGCGTATGCAGATCCGTCGATTGGTGGGCAGGCAGGCGGACGGCAGCCGACCGGCCCCGACGGCGCCTGGCTCGAACCGCTGACCGTTCTGACGGCGATCGCCGCCACGACCACGCGCATCAGGTTGGGCACCGCGGTCCTGCTGGCCGCATTGCGACGGCCCGCAGTCCTGGCCAAGCAACTCGCCACGCTCGATGTGTTGTCTGAAGGCCGCGTCGATCTGGGAGTCGGAGTCGGTTGGCAGCGTGAAGAGTATGAAGCCGTCGGATTGCCCTTCGAGGACCGTGGACGGCTACTCAACCACACACTCGACGTATGTCAGACGCTTTGGACACAGCAGCGGGCGTCCTATGAATCCGCCGACCTGACCTTCAATGGCATTCACCAGATGCCCAAGCCGGTGCAACCCGGCGGCGTGCCGGTATGGATCAGTGGCACCGTCAACAACGCGGTGGCGCGCAGGATCGCTCGCTTCGGAAGTGGCTGGATCCCATGGGGTTCGGCATACACCGACCTCCCCGGTGCGATCGCCGCGATGAAGGACAAGGTGGTCGAGTTCGGCGGTGATCCCACCGATCTGCAGGTGCAGGGCGTCACCCGCGCGGTGAAGGCCGACAATGGAGCGTTCGATTACGCGGCGTCGGTGGCCGGAGTTCCAGCACTTGTCGAAGCCGGCGTCACCGATATCCGCTTCCCGGCATCGCTGACCGTGGACCATGACCGGGCGGTCGAGGTCCTCACCCCACTCGTCGAGGCGTTCCGGGACGTGACGCGCTAGGCGACCGACGGGTTCAGAGAATCTCTTTGATGTCATTCTTCAGCGCCTCGGCGTCGGTGCCGAACACCGCCTGGACACTGTTGCCGACCTCGATGACGCCCGCCGCGCCAAGGCTCTTCAGACGGGCTTGGTCCACCTTGTCCTTGTCGGACACGTCCACGCGCAGGCGGGTGATGCAGGCGTCCACGTTGACGAGGTTCTCCCGTCCGCCGAACGCCGCGATCACCTGCTCGGCCTTGCTGTCCGTTCTGGTGGGTGCGGCGAGCGTGGCGGTCGCGCTACCTGCCGACACCGCAGTCGACGCATCGGCACCCTCGCCGAGGTTGGCCTGTTCCTCCGCCTCGAACTCGCCCTCGGGTTCGCGGCCCGGTGTAGCCAGGTTCCACTTCGTGATCGCGAACCGAAACAACAGGTAGTAGATGACGAAGAAGACCACGCCCATGGCGATCAGCAGTGGGATGTTCTTCGCCGCCGGCGCGGTGCCGTACAGCAGCAGGTCGATCAGTCCGGCTGAGAACGAGAAGCCCAGGTGTATGTCGAGCAGGTAGGCGATGGCCAGCGACAGCCCGGTGAGTACCGCGTGAATGATGTAGAGCGGGAACGCCACGAACATGAACGCGAACTCGAGCGGTTCGGTCACGCCGGTCAGGAACGCGGTCAGTGCGGCCGCAGCCAGGATTCCGACCGCGAGCTTGCGTTGCTTCTTGTTCGCGACGTGGATCATCGCCAGCGCCGCGGCGGGCAGCCCGAACATCAGAATGGGGTAGAAGCCCGAGGTGAGGATCCCCGCGCTCGGATCACCCGCGGCGAACCGGGTCAATTCGCCGGTGACGGCTTCACCGCCGGGCGGTTGGTAGTCGCCGTAGAGGAACCAGATATACGAGTTCGGGATGTGGTGCAGGCCGAACGGGATCAGCATCCGGTTGGCGAACCCGTACACAAACGCGCCGAGCGCGCCCGCACCGCCGATGAACTCGCCGAGACTGGTAAGGCCCGCGTCGAAGATCGGATAGAAGTAGCTCATCGCGAACGCGATGAACAGGCTCGCCAGCGACACGACGATCGGAACGAACCGCCTGCCGCCGAAGAAGCCGAGGTAGGACGGCAACTGGATGGTGTGATAGCGGTCGAACAGCCACGCCGTCACCAGGCCGATGACGATGCCGGCGAACACGCTGTAGTTGATCTGGGCCTGCTCGCCCGCCTTGTCGAGCTCACCGGCCAGGACGATTGGTGACATGGTCTTGAAGACCGCCTCCATCACCAGGTAGCCGACGACGGCCGACAGTGCAGTGGAACCGTCGGCTTTCCTGGCGAAACCGATCGCCACACCCACGGCGAACAGCAGCGGCAGGTTGCTGAAGAGGGCATCGCCCGCCGCGCTCATGGCCTTGAAGAAGTCGCCGATGACGGGGGTTTCGATTCGGCCCAGCAGGTCGGGCTGACCGAGCCGGAGCAGGATGCCTGCCGCGGGCAGGACCGCGATCGGCAGCATCAGGCTCTTGCCCAGGCGCTGCAACTGCGCAAATCCCGGGAAGCGAAGACCCGACTTCGCCTGTGTACCGGCGGGTTTCGATGTGTCGCTCATCTAGTTCAGACCTCCTCTGCCCCAATCGCGTAAGCCGTCGAAGCTCAGCGGAAGCTTAGAGGAAACGCCGAAGTCCAGCCTCTCTTTCCGGCACGCTCGTATTGTTGGTGCGCACGAGCAGAAGGAGTCTCGACGTGGGTACGACTCAGGTCTTCGCGCCGGTCGGCGGCCGTGCAGTTCCGCTCACCGAGGTGCCCGATCCGGTGTTCTCGGCAGGCATGGTGGGCCACGGCGCAGCTGTCGACCCTCCGCACGAGATGATCGAGGCGGTCGCGCCGGTCAGCGGGAGACTGCTCAAACTGATGCCGCACGCCTACGTCGTCATGACCCCGGACAACGTCGGCGTGCTGGTCCACCTCGGCCTGGACACCGTTCAGCTGAAGGGTGACGGCTTCACGGCCCATCTGAGCCAAGGTGACAGTGTCACCGCCGGCCAGGTGGTCATCACCTATGACGTCGCGTCGGTCGTGGCGAAAGGACTCAATCCGATCGTCCCCGTCGTCGTGATGGACGAACGCGAACCGGACAATATAGTTCCTGCCGAAGCGGTCCTTGAGGGCGCGCAGATTCCCTCCGGCGCAAAACTTTTCATTGCGAACAAATAGATGGAAGTCATCATCCTGCAGGATGCCGCCGAGATCGGCGCCGTCGGTGCCGACGCGGTGGCTGCGCTGCTCGATCGAAAACCGGAGGCAGTCCTCGGGCTGGCCACCGGATCATCGCCGCTGGCGATCTACGACGAGCTCGCGCGTCGCTGCGACAGCGGAACGGTCTCCTTCCGTGGAGCACGCGGCTTCACACTCGACGAGTACGTCGGCCTGCCCGCCGAGCATCCGCAGCGCTATCGCAATGTCATTGACGAAGTCTTCGTCTGCAAAGTCGACTTCGCCCCCGGTGCGGTCCAAGGACCCGATGGGCTCGCCGCCGACATCCCCGCCGCATGCGCGGAGTACGAGGCCGCCATCCGCGACGCCGGCGGTGTCGATCTGCAGATCCTCGGCATCGGCACGGATGGGCACATCGCCTTCAACGAGCCCGGTTCCTCGTTGGGATCACGCACCCGTATCAAGACGCTGACCAGACAGACCCGGGTTGACAATGCCCGCTTTTTCGGCGGTGATGTCGACGCGGTGCCGACCCACTGCCTCACGCAGGGGCTGGCCACCATATTGGAGGCCAGTCACCTGATTCTGGTGGCGACGGGCCGGCAGAAGGCAGAAGCCGTGCATCAGCTCGTCGAGGGCCCGGTCAGCGCGATGTGGCCCGCGACGATATTGCAGCTCCACCCGCATGTCACGGTGCTGTTGGACGGGGCGGCGGCCCAACGGCTGCAGCTCGTCGACTACTACCGCGAGACATACCGTTCCAAACCCGAATGGCAGGGCATCTGAGTGCTACTGACGGCCGACACCCTGTTAACAGGACGAGAGTTGTTGCGGCCCGGATGGATTGAGATATCCGGTGACCGTATCGATGCGGTCGGTGCCGGAGCCCCACCGCGTGTAGCAGACGGCGCTCTCGGCGGCGTGACTGTGGTGCCGGGGTTCGTCGACACGCACGTCCACGGTGGGGGAGGGACGAATTTCTCTACGGCCGCGCGCACCGATACGTCAACGGCCGTCGACTTCCACCGTAGGCACGGCACCACGTCGTTGGTCGCGTCGTTGGTCACCGCCGCCCCCGATGACTTACTGCATCAGGTAACCGGATTGGCAGCTGATGTTCGTGACGGCTTGCTCGACGGGATTCACCTCGAGGGTCCTTGGCTCTCGACGGTGCGGTGCGGTGCACATCAACCCGCCCTGATGCGCGACCCCGACCCTGCCGAGATCGACCGTGTGCTGGAGGCCGCCGCGGGGACCGTACGCATGATCACCATCGCACCGGAACGCCATGGGGCACTCGCGGCGATCGAGCGGATCGTCGACAGGGGCGTGGTGGCCGCGGTGGGGCACACCGAAGCGACCTACGACCAGACCCGCGCAGCGATCGCGGCGGGTGCGACGGTGGCCACGCACCTATTCAACGCGATGCGTCCGATCAACACCCGTGAGCCCGGCCCGGTTATCGCGCTTCTGGAAGATCCCCGCGTCACGGTCGAACTGATCACCGACGGTGTGCACGTCGATCCTGCGCTTTACCGCCATGTCTCGCGAAGCACGGGACCAGACCGGGTGTCCTTGATCACCGATGCGATCTCAGCAGCCGGAATGAGTGACGGCACATATCATCTCGGTTCGCTCGCGGTGGAGGTCGTGGACCGAGTGGCGCGTGTGGCCGGAACACAGACCATCGCGGGCAGTACGGCGACCATGGATCACCAGTTCAGATTCGCCGTGAAGCACAGCGGGCTCGACCGCGACGGGGCGCTGATCGCTGCGGTACGTCAAGCGTCGATCAACCCGGCCCGCGCGCTTGGTCTTCCTGCCACGGGACTCTTTGCCGGGGGCACCGCCGATCTGGTGGTCCTCGACACCGACCTCGCGGTGACCGGGGTGTTGCGCCAGGGGGCGTGGGTGCTTACGCCGAACGTGTAGCCACTGCGCGAGATTTTGCGCTGCTCCTCGCAGTAGTTTCACACTCGGCGAATCCGAGGCTGTGGTGCGAAGCCCCGTACAGCATGCGATCGGATGAACTCGGCGACGACCTTGGCGTCGTCCATGTTCAACGTAGACGACGGAGTGCTGAACAACGAGAAGAGCATCCGTGCATACCATTCGCCTGCGGCGGCAACGTCGAGATCTTTGCGCACCTCGCCGGTGAGTTTTGCCGCGGCGAGATACGGCGCAAGAAACTCGGTGCATTCACGTAGAAGGACTGCGGCATTCTTCGTCAGCAGCAGGCTCACCTCGTCGACGTCGAAATAGTCCTCTGGCTCGATGAACCGCCGGGCATTGGTGACGAAAACTCCTGCGAGAACCAGCTGTTCCTCGAGCGTCGCGCCCTTGCGCATTGCGGTGGCCATCTCGCGGTAGAACTTCTGTGAGGCACCCTCTGCGCAGGCCTCGACGATGGCGGCCTTGTCGCGGAAGTATTCATAGACGGTGCTTCGCGAGACATCGGCCGTGCGCGCTATGTCGACGACGGTCGTCTTGTCCAGGCCATGCCGACGGAAACAGTCGAACGCAGACTCGATGATGAGCTCGCGCGTGTCGGTCGCTGTCGTCTCGGTGGTCACGGCAGCTGTATCAATCGGCCGGCGACAGTATCAGCGCGCTGGTGGGCACGCCCGTTCCCGATGTCACCAAGACGTTGTGAACGTCTTCGACCTGGTTGTGAGAGGTTCCGCGCACCTGCCGGACACCTTCGGTAATTCCGTTCATCCCGTGGATGTATGCCTCGCCGAGCAGCCCGCCGTTGGTGTTGATCGGCAATTCGCCACCGAGCGAGAGGCGATCCACGGTGACGAAGTCTTTCGCTTCGCCGCGACCGCAGAAGCCCAGTTCTTCGAGTTGGGCGAATACGAACGGCGTGAAGTGGTCATATAGGAACGCCGTTTGTATGTCGGTGGGCTTGAGCCCCGAGTCTCGCCAGAGCTTTTCGGCGACGACACCCATCTCAGGAAGACCGGTGATGTCATTGCGGTAGTAGCTCGTCATCATTTCGCCATCCGCCGCGGCGCCTTGCACCGCGGCGGTGATCACGGCGGGTGGACGCGGAAGGTCGCGCGCCCGCTCGGCGGTGGTGACGACCAAAGCGACGCCACCGTCACTCTCCTGACAACAATCGAGAAGCCGCAGAACGGGTTCTATGACCCACCGCGAGCTCTGGTGATCCTCGATCGTGATCGGCCGCTCGTAGAACCACGCATCGGGGTTGCGCGCCGCATGGGCACGGTCGACCACGGAGATCCTGCCGAAGTCTGCGTTGGTGACCCCGTAGGTCGACATATACCGCTGGGCGTGCAAAGCCACCCAGGCCGCGGGCGTCAACAATCCGAACGGTGCGTAGTTCGCCATGAACATCGGCGTCTCGGCAGTGGGCCTCGAAGTCGCACCACCAAAACGGAATCCCGAGCGTTCGTTGAATGCTCGATAGCATACGACGGCATCGGCGGTACCGGTCGCCACTGCCATCGCAGCTTGCACGACGGTGCCTGCCGCCGCGCCGCCGCCATGATGCACCCTGCTGAAAAAGGTGAGATCGCCGATCCCGACGTTGCGAGCGATATCGATCTCGTCACTCGAGTCCATCGTGAACGTGACCATGCCGTCGATGCCACTGGGCCGTAGGCCAGCGTCATCGATCGCGGCTTTGACTGCCTCACAAGCAAGTTGGAGTTCGCTTCGGCCGGATTCCTTCGAAAACTCGGTCTGCCCGATTCCGGCGATCGCAGCCTTCCCGCTCAGGCTCATTGCTCGCCGACCCGATTCTCGAGCAGGCTGAGCGTCGCCATTCCGGACACGTGGTCACCGAGACTGTTCGATCCCTTGAACGCGATCTCGACCAAGCCCTCGCCCTCGGCGCCCGCGGACGTGCCGGTCACCGTGCCGGTGAAGCGAAGCGGATCGTTGGGGAACGACGGTACGCCCAATCGGATCGACAGTTTCTTGACCATCGCTTCGGGTCCCGCCCAGTCGGTGAGGAACTTCGTGCACAACCCGTTGGTGGTCAGGATGTTCATGAACATGTTCGGCGATCCCTGCTGCTTCGCGAACTCGGGATCGTGGTGCACCGGCATGAAGTCACGAGAGGCGATCGCCCCCGCGACGATTACCGTCGCGGTGACCGGGACCTCCATCGGTGTGACCTCGTCGCCGGAGTTGATGTCACGCCAGTCCAAGGTGGTGCGGGATCGCCGAGAATTCACCGTAGTCATGGATCTCCTTCGTCAGTACGCAGCGCCGAGGCGCGCCAGCTGCTGGGTGGCCGAACCGAGTGTGAGCTCGTTGTGCTTGGCCCACAGGAAGTAACGGAACAACGGATAAGTGGTGTCGATGCCGATCCCACCGTGCACCTGCTGGGCGGTTGCCACGACCCGTGCACCCGCCTCTGCCGCCCAGAATTTCGCGATGCTCGCCTCACGGACCGCCTGTCGTCCCTCGCCAAGCAGCCAGGCCGCCTGCCACGTCGTCCAGCGGATGGCCTCGACATCGATGAAGGCGTCGGCCATGCGCTGTTGTACCGCCTGGAAGCTTCCGATCGGGCGGCCGAACTGCTCGCGCTCCGTGGTGTAGGACGCCGCCATGCGCAACGCGCGCTCTGTCACCCCGAGTTGAATCGCGCACAAGCCGACCAGCCCGCGGGTGTGCATCGACTCGACGATCTCGCGGCCATCACCGGCCAGGCAGCCATCATCCACAACCCTTGCACCATCGAGAAACACATCCGCATACGGCTCACCGTTGGTGGTATCCACCGGTCGGATCTCGACGCCGCCGGCATTCGCGTCGAGTAGGAAGACGCCGGCGTTTTCTCCGTCGATCGTGGCCGGGATCAGGATCGTTTGCGCGAGCTGAGCCGCTGGCACCAGCTCCTTGCTGCCGTCCAGCCGCCACCCATCGCCGTCGCGACGTGCGGATGTTGCCGGTGCGGTCGGATCGGAACGCGCAGGCTCGGCCACTGCGGCGGTCAGTATGCGCTCGCCGGTGACTACGTCGCGTAGGTAGTGTCTGCGCTGGCTGGCGTCGCCGTACCGTGCGATGGTGTCAGCGCCGAGGAGCAGGGTGGCGTAAAGGGGTACGGGCGCGACGCTGGCGCCCAGTTCGGCGAGCAGCAGCGCCAATTCGAGGAAGCCGTGCCCTGTCCCTCCGACGTCCTCGGGCAACGCAATTCCCAGCAGGTCCGCTTTCGCAAGCTCTTGCCACAGTGCCGCGTCGTAGCGAACGTCGCCGGCTTCCAGTTCAGTCAGACGTGTTGGTGTGGAACGGTGTTCGAACAATTGACGCGCGACCTTCGCGATCGTCTCCTGTTCTTCGGTGAATGTGAAGTCCATGTGCCGGCGACCCGTCTACCGTGCCGGACGGAATTGGTGTAGGACGAGTTGGCTGTCGCCGAGCGTGTCGAACGTCTGATAGATGACTTCGATCGGCATACCGACTCGGACATCGTCAGGAGCGATCTCGCACAGGTTGGATACCAGCCGCACACCTTCATCGAGTTCGACGAGCACGACGATGTACGGATACTCCATCAGCGGCATCGGCGGATGCTGCGGCATCACGTAGCTGTAAACGGTGCCGCGGCCCGAGGATTCGACAGTGTCCCATTCCAATGAGTTGCATCCCGGACACATCGGGCGTGCGGGCTGGCGCAATGCCTGACAGCCTGTGCATCGCTGGATCAGCAGCTTGTGATCACGGAGCCCATCCCAGAAGAACTGGTTGTCGGGACTGATCGTCGGTGCGAGTCGTGTCGCCATCAGTCTCCAGCCGTTCCGGCCGGTGCGCCGCTGCCCTTGAATCGGAAGACCCGGAAGCGTTGTCTGCCAAGCACTTCACCATCCTGGTCTGTGTAGGTGGATAACCACGTGATGAAATGACCGGCGCCCAGGGCGGTCTTCTTCTCGTCGGAGATCTCTTCGAAGACCTGCGTCACGGATATGACGTCGCCGAGGCGGGGATAGCGTTCGATGTCGAACTCCGAATTGGTCGCGACGATGCCGGTAAACCCGGCCTCCTCGATGAAGGCCGCCGGGTTGTGGCCCATTTCCATCGGAACGCCGCCGCGTTCGGCGATGCCCTCGATCTTGGGAGCCGGCATCGTCCACGTCTGCAGCATGACCGGCGGCGACACGATGCCACCGAACCTCGACTTGGCCGCGAACTCGGCGTCGAGGTATACGGGATTCATGTCATCGAGGGCATGCGCCCAGTGCCGGATCATGGGCTGATTCACCGGATCAGGTGCGAGTGTGGGCTTTCCGGAGCCGCCGGTCGGCTGCCCGATCAGCGCGTCGAGCTTCTCGCGGAAAGGAGAGGCACTCGGCTCCCGGTTGTCGGTCATTTGGCATCCCCATTCTGGTTGGCCCGAAGGTCGCGTGGTGCGCGTGGCATGAAAAGTCCTGCCATGGCGATGATGTCGCGTTGGAGCTCGTTGGCGCCACCACCGAACGTGTTGATCACCGCGATCCGGTACGCCGTTTCAAGCGCACCGCGCAGCGGGGCGTCCTCGCCCTTACGGATCCCATTGCCGTCGAGGACCTCGAGCAGTTCGCGGGCCACTTCCTGCGTCAACTCGGTACCGAACACTTTGACGGCGGATGCCTCGCCCATGCCGAGGGCCCCCTTGGTCATAGCCGCGTTGACCTGAAGATTCATGATCTTGTAGGCCGCGACCTGCGCCTCGACGCGAGCCAGCGCCAGCCGTACCCATGGCTGGTCGATCACCCGCCCGCCGTCGACCTCGGTGGTCTGAGCCCAGTGCAACGTCTTCTCGAACAACGGCTCGAGCGCACCCATATTGCCCAGCGCTGCGCGTTCGAAGTTCAGCTGCGTGGTGATCAATCGCCACCCTTCGTTCTCACCGGCGACGATCGAGTCTTCGGGTACACGGACATCGTCATAGAACGTGTAGAAGGTGGACACGCCCGGCATCGTGTGCAACGGCTTCCACGAGAATCCAGGTGACGACGTCGGCACGATGAAGATCGAGATGCCCTTGTGCTTCTTGACGGTGGGATCGGTGCGCGCCGCGAGCCAGATGTAGTCTGCGTACGCCGCACCGCTGGTGAACATCTTCGCACCGTTGATCACATAGTCGTGGCCGTCGCGCACGGCAGTGGTGCGCAATGACGCCAGATCGCTGCCCGCGGACGGCTCCGAATAGCCGATCGCGAACTCCACCGTGCCGTCGAGGATTCCTGGCAGGAATTTCTGCTTCTGCTCGTCGGTGCCGCACGATGCCAGCGTGGGTCCCACGGTGTTCAGTGTCACCAGCGGAATGGGCGCACTGACCCGTTGCGCCTCCTCGAAGAAGATGAACTGCTCCAGTGCGGTAAAGCCCCGTCCTCCGTATTCTTTGGGCCAGCCGACGCCGAGCAGGTTCGCCGCACCGAGCGCCCGCACGCATTCCTTGACGGCGTCGCCACCCTCCATACGGCCAGCCACCGCCGCGATGCGCTCGGGGTTCATCACGACCTCGAGCGACGCCCGGATCTCGGCGCGCAGTTCCTTCTGTTCCGGCGTGAAATCCAGATGCACGGCTCAGCGCCCCGTTCCGAGCCGAAGCGGCATGCGTTTGACGCCGGGCACCATCGTCGCCCGCATTCTGTCGACGTCGCCAACCAAATCGAGCTTCGGATAGCTGCCCAGTAGCACCTCGAAGAAGACGCGTGCCTCGAGTCGGGCCAGCTGCGCTCCGATGCACGAGTGCTCACCGCAACCGAAGGCGATGTGCGGGTTCGGATTACGCCCGAGCTTGAACTCCTCGGCGTCGGATCCGAAGATCTCCTCGTCGCGGTTGGCCGACCCGTAGAGCATGACGATGGTGTCGCCTTCCCGGATACGTTGCCCCCGGATCTCGACGTCGACGGTTGCCGTCCGTGCCATGTGGGTCACCGGGCTGCACCAGCGCAGCATCTCCTCCACCGCATCAGGGATCAGTGCGGGATCGCTGGCGAGCCGTGCGCAGATGTCGGGATGCTCGATGAGCGCCAACGTGCCCAGTGCGATCAGATTGCGGGTCGTTTCGTTGCCCGCCACGAGCAGTAGGAACGCGAAGTTCAACAGGTCCTCATCGGTTAACCGGGCGCCGTCGACCTCCGCGGTACTCAGCACCGAGAGCATGTCGTTTCGCGGCTCGCAACGCCGGGCGGCGATCAGCTGCTGGAAGTACTCGAACAGCTCGCCGATGGCCACCATCGAGTCGAGCTCGATTTCGGGATCGGCGTTCCCGGTGCACGCATCCGACCACCGCCGGAAACTTTCCCAGTCGTCGGGCGGGGCGCCGAGCAATTCGGCGATCATCCGGGTCGGCAGCGGGGCCGCGAGAGTCTCCGCGAACTCCACCGTGGAGTCGGCGCTGATGTCGGCCAGCACGCCGTAGACGATCTGGCGCACCTTCGGTTCGAGGTTGGCGACCTGACGCCGTGTGAATCCGGTGTTGATCAGCTTGCGGAGCTGCCGGTGGCGCGGCGGGTCGGTGAAGATGAGGTTGCCCTCTTGAACCGGATTGGGAAACTCCGGGTCGGGGATGGTGATCCCCTTGGTCGAGGAGAACTTGGCCGGATTCGTGGACACGTACCTGATGTCCTCGTACTTCAGTAGCGCCCAGAAATGGGTGACGTCATTCCAGCTGACCGGATCGTTAGCGCGCAGTTCCTTGTACGCCGGATACGGATCGCCCACGAAGAAGTCGGGGGAGTGCAGAGGGACTTCGGTACGCAAGGCGGCCTCCCTCGATGGCATCAGACAGATATACGTAATCTGTCCGATTCATATGTGTCTACTTGATGGCATTGGCGCTGTCAATGACCAGTGATCTGTTGGAATTCAAGCGAGTTGGATCACCGTGATTGACGGGCGCGTCCGACAGGTGTACACCAAGTGTTGACCAATGATCAGGTGAGGAAGCGATATGGCCGACGCACGTCCACTCCTCGATTCATATGAGCTGTACATCGACGGGCGGTGGGTGGAGCCCGGGAGCGGTCGCTATGACGATATTTCGCCGGCGACGGAGGCGACGATCGCCCAAGCTCCCGACGCCAGCGTTGCCGATGTCGATGCGGCGATCTCGGCCGCGCACCGTGCGTTCGACTCAGGGCCGTGGGCCAACGCCTCGGTGGAGGACCGCTCACGATGCCTCGATCAGCTGGGCAATGCACTCATGGAACGTGCCGACGAGTTCTTTGCGCTGTCGCAGGCAGAGTGGGGCTGCACCGCCAACGAGCGCGTGATCCAGATCGACGGCCCGGCCTTCATGGCGATGAACACAGCCGAATTGACACTGCAACTCGACGATCAGCAGATCAGTCCCTTCGGGGCGGCCGGAACGACGTTGCTTCGTCACGAGCCGCAGGGCGTGGTGTCGATCCTGACCCCGTGGAACTTTCCCCACAGCCTCAACGTGATGAAGGTGAGTCGTGCGTTGGCCGCGGGCAACACCATCGTGCTCAAACCCTCACCGCTGACCCCACTGGCCGGTCTTGCGCTCGCACGAATCATCGACGAGCACACCGACATTCCGCCGGGTGTGGTCAACGTGGTCACCCCGACCTCGGTCGAGGCTAGCAAGCTGCTGACGACCGACCCGCGTATCGACATGGTGAGCTTCACCGGGAGTTCCCTGGTCGGTCGGCAGGTGATGGCTGCCGCGGGCGCCACCATGAAACGTATCCTGCTCGAGTGCGGCGGAAAGTCGGCTGGCATCTTTCTCGACGATGTCGACGTGACCGACGAGCTGCTGGAACGGTTCCTCTTCGACGGCTGCTCGCTGCATGCCGGGCAGGCGTGCATCCTGCAAAGCCGCCTGCTGCTGCCGGAGCGAATCCATGACAGCGTCGTCGACAGGCTCGTCGAGTTGGCCAGGTGCGTAAAGGTCGGCAACCCAACGGATCTCGATGTGCAGATGGGTCCGCTCATCAGTCGAACTCAACTGGAACGAGTTGAAGCGCATGTCGCCGCGGCGGTTGACGACGGCGCAACGGTGGTTGCCGGCGGTCGACGGCCTTCCGGCCTCGACCAGGGTTTCTACTACGAGCCGACGATCCTGACAGGCGTCGCCCCGGACTCGACGATCGCGCAGGAAGAGGTGTTCGGTCCGGTGTTGACGGTGCTGCGCTATCGGGATGACGACGACGCGGTCGCGATCGCCAACAACTCGCAGTACGGACTGTCCGGCGCGGTATGGGGCGCCGACGTCGACCGTGCAGTCGCCGTCGCGCGCCGTGTCCGCACCGGACAGATCGCCGTGAACGGTTGCATCCCAGGCGATGCGCCGTTTGGCGGCTTCAAGCAGAGCGGACTGGGCCGCGAAGGCGGCGGATTGCCCGGTCTGTACAGCTATATGGAACAGAAGGCCATCGGAATTCCGGCGTGATGGCGGCGCTGGAGGGTCTGCGCGTCGTCGAGATCGCCGAGGAGATCGCCGGGCCGTACTGCGCCAAGTTGCTGGTCGACCTCGGCGCTGATGTCACGAAGGTCGAACCCCCGTCCGGGGACCCGATGCGGCGCTGGGGACCGTTCCCGGGCGGGAGGTCGGATCCAAATAAGTCGGGGCTGTTCGAATATCTGAATGCGGGAAAGCGGGGTGCCACAGTCGATCTCGACAGCGATGCACCTACGGTTGGGGCGTTGATCTCGCAGGCGCACCTGCTGGTGGACGGTCTGCGGCCAGGAGCGCTGGACAGAGTAGGCCTCGGCAAGGACGCGCTGTCGGCCCTGAGCCCCGACCTCGTTGTCGTCCGCATCTCCGACTTTGGCCAGCATGGCCCGTTGCGTGATCGCGACGCCACACCCCTGACTGTGCAGGCGGCGTCGGGATGGGTCAACACCAGAGAACCAGGTCGGCCGCCGGTGCAGGCAGGCGGTCGAATCTCCGAGTACGTCGCCGGCGGCTACGGCGCTCTTGCCGCCCTCACTGCGTTACGAATCCGGGGCGCTAATACCACCGGCGTTCTCGAGGTCGACCTATCTGCGTTCGAGTCGCTGTTGTCGACACTGCCATACCCGATGCTGCTGGCCGAGAAAATAAAGAGCCTTGGTATGCCGTCCAATACCCGGTCCGCCCCGATGATGGGTATCCTGAGGGCCGCCGACGGCTGGCTTGGAATCAACTGCCTGACCGGACAACACTGGCTGGACGCATGCGCGATGCTGGAGTTGTCCGAGTACGGCGAACTACAGATCGAGATCATGCTCGGGGGGCCCGAACGCGGCGAGTTTCTCGAAAAGGCACAACCCTGGCTCGCAGAACGGACCGTGGCCGAGATCGTCGAGCTGAGTCAGGCGATGCGGATTCCTGCGGCACCGGTCAATGATGGGGCGACGGTGCTGGAGTCTGCGCAGTACCGTGAGCGCGGCTTCTTCGTTGGTTCTGGTCGCGACGACTGGACATTCCGTAGGCCAGGCGCACCCTTCCGATTGGAGAAGTCGCCGGTGTCACCGCCGCGGCCCGCGCCTGCTTTCGGTACCGGCGGATCTGCGGCGGTCAAAGCCGGCGGACATGAACAGCCGCGAGGCGGTGCGGAAATGAATTTCGCCATGCCGTTCGAGGACATCAAGGTGCTCGACCTGTCCACGTTTTGGGCCGGCGCATACCTGACGTGCTACCTCGGGGCTTTCGGTGCCGAGATCGTCAAGGTCGAATCGATCCAACGACCCGACGGGTTCCGCTACTCGGGGGCATGGGCGCACGAGGGTGACCGCTGGTACGAGCGCAGTGGAATGTGGCAGGCGACCAACCTCAACAAGCGGGACATCACTTTGGATCTCACCTCGGACGCGGGCCGCGATATCGTGCGAAGGCTAGTCCGCGAGGCCGACGTCGTCGTCGAGAACTTTTCGCCGCGGGTGATCGAGCACTTCGGGCTTGACTACGACTCCCTCGTCGAACTCAAACCCGATGTCATCCTCGTGCGGATGCCGGGATACGGGTTGCACGGGCCCTGGCGTGACTATGTCGGATGGGCGCTCAATTTCGAGCAGACCGCGGGAATGTCGGCGATCACCGGATACGCCGACGGGTCTCCCTGCAATCTGCAGGGTCCGGCCGATCCGATCGTCGGGGTGCACGCGGGCGTTGCACTACTCGGCGCGCTGGAGCACCGCCGCCGCACCGGGGAGGGACAGCTCATCGAGGTGGCGCAGATCGAGGTGGCGGCGTGTGTGACGGCCGAACCCGTCATCGAATATACGATGAACGGGATTCTCCAGCTGCGCAACGGTAATCGGCACCGAGGGCTCGTACAAGGTGTCTATCCGACCGCTGTCGACGACGACTGGGTGGCATTGTCGGTGCGCGATGACCGCGATTGGACGCAGTTGGTGGAAGCGATGCGTCGACCAGACCTTGCGGCCGACGCCCGGTTCGCATATTCGGCGAGCCGTGAACGATTCCACGACGACTTCGACGACGTGGTCACGGATTGGACGCGAGCGTTGACGGCGGATCAGATCGTCGACGAACTCGCGTCACGCCACGTGCCTGCCGAGCGAGTGATGACCGCGGATCGGATGTACGACATCCCGCAGTTGGACGAACGTCGGTACTACGAGGAGATCGAGAACCCGGTGACCGGCCGGCACCGCTATCCTGGTTGGCCGTTCACGATGACGCCGGGACCGGACCGCCACCACCGCTTCGCCTCACCGACACTCGGACAACACAACGAGGAGATTCTTCGTGGCCTGGGTCTATCGGATGACGAGATTGAGAACCTGCGTGCACAGCACGTCATCGGGGAAACCGCACTCCACGCCTAGCGTTCCACCACCTGCGACCAATAGCGGCTCTCCCGTTCGGTCATCTCGTTGGATGTGATAGCGCCAAACGCCGCGGCGTCGCGCGTGAATCGCGCCGGCGCTTCGGGGAGTGCGTCCGGGCCTTCGAGCCGGAAACAACTCGGCGCCAGCGGACCGAACAGCAATGCTCTGCGCATTTTCGGCCAGTTCTCCAGATGCGGCTCCACACCGGCGGCGCGCGCAAAGGCGACCGCCACCAAGTTCATCCGGGTCTTCTGCGACAGTCCGCGGCTCGCGCGGTATCCCGCGATCGCTGCCCTCTGCGCGCTCTCGTCGGGCAGCGGTACCGCACCACCCCAGGTGTAGGCGATCCAGCGGGCCTGAAGTTCCAGCGGCACAAAGTATCCGCCCGACTGATCCCACATGCCCGCCATCGCCAGGCCCGGAAGATCAGGATGGAAGGTGAAGCGGTCGGCGTCCAGGTGCACCGCATCGACGTCGAGAGCGTGTCGGATTTCGTCGCCGAGGAACGGCAGATTCAATGCGAACCCGGTCCCGAACAGGATCCCGTCGAATTCCTCGACGTGTCCGTCGTCGAAGCTCACCTTCGGCCCGTCGACCGACGTCATCCACGGCCGCACGGAAATTCGTCCTTCGGCTACCAATGGGAGATACCCTTGGTTGAGGGTGACACCGGCGGCGAACAATGAGGAATCAGGCGCCGGCGCACCGTACTGCTCGGGGCTGCCGTTGGCGTCCACCACGATCTCTTTGAGTTGGCGATCGATCTCGGCCGGTGGGAGTGTTTCGTTCGCCAGCGCTCCGTACCGCGTGAAGATCCGATGGTCGGATGGGATGCCCGCAGCGAACTTGGGTAGGACGTAGCGTTGCTTTCGCTGGGTGACGACCACCCGCGTCGCACCGAGGTACGCCAGTTCCGTGGCGATGTCCAACGCGCTGACCGCACAACCCGCCACCAGAACACGCTTACCCACATAGGGATTCGCTCCCCGATAGTCGAACGTCGACAACGCGCCTGCGGAGCCGACGAACGTCTCGATGCCCGGCACTTCGGGTATGGCGGGGGAGCGGAACCTGCCGGTTGCCACCACGACGCGGTCGAAGGCCTCGTCGGCGCCGTTGAGCGTCACCTGCCATCCGGTTCCGGTGCGACGGACGTGGTCCACCCGTTGTCCGAACCGGATCCGGGTCCGCAGACCGAACATGTCGGCGTAGCGGTTCAAGTAGTCGAGGACGTCGCGGTTGGACAGGAACGTCTGGTCGCCGTCGTGCTCCAGGTCGCTGAAGGCCGTCAACACGCGACTGGTGTTGGTGTACATGGCCGGCCACACACCGCTGAAACCGGACAGACCGGTCCACTGCCCGCCCAGCTGGGGCTGCTGCTCGAAGATCGTCGGATCGAACCCCTGCGAACACAGCCACCGTGCCGTGACGAGCCCGCCGGGCCCGGCGCCGATCACCGCGACGGTTTCGGTCATCTGACGGCGGCTCGAATCACGTCAGGCGTCGATTTCGCCACCGCGCCAAGCGGTTCGCGGGCTCGTGGGTCGCCGCCATCACCGCGCTCATCGGCGACGCCACCGATGCCGCGTGGGCGGGCTCGGCGCCCGGGACCGCAGACCGGTCACCCTCCCACCACGTCGGCTGAAGGAGCGCCGTCGTCACGGGGATGGCCTTGTCGAGGCTCTTACGTCCCCACGTACAGGCGCGGTCGATGGACGCCGCCGACGGTGCGAGATTCGCGGGCGACAGCGTCGGCGCGAAACGCACCAGATGGTCGGCATACTGCGCGTTGCGCACCATCTGCAACTGGACCGCCTGGGCGATCGGGACGAGCCACAGGTGGCGGGGGTCCCATTGCGGGTGAAAGCAGTCGAATGCGAGGTAGCAGGCATTACGGGTGCCGAGCCTGCCGTCGCGGACCCGCTTCCATGCCAGCTCGACGGGCACGTTGCTCGCGGCGCCACCGTCGACCAACGCGGCGACCTCCTTGTCTTCACACAGCGCGTCGAGCAACGGGACCATTCGTGGATCGCTCGTTTCATGGTGCAGCACACCGGGAATGGCCGACGAAAAGGATGCCGCGTCAACGACGTCGAACTGGCGAGTCTGGTCGTTGTCGCCGATGACGACCGGCTTGACGACCCGCAGGTCGATGAATGCAGACACCTGCCACAACCGCGCCGCTACCTGGGGCCCGATACCGATGGGGAGGAAGGGCAGCGTCCGCATCTGCAATGCCGCCAATTCCGGGCGGCGAAATCTCGACGGCAAAGCCGCATAGGGCTGCCTGCGCACGCCGGCGACCACGACGTCGAACGGAATCGCCAAGTCCGACATCCGCATCCGCTCGCCATCGGCACGTCTGAACAGCGCATCGGCGAACTGGTCGAAGCGCAACGAAAACACACCGGCCAACCCGTGCCTGCGGCGAAGGCGCTCGGGGCCCAGGATCGCGCCGTACGACACGGTCTTGGCCCACGCGACGTACTCCTCGATGGGTACCGGCAGAGCCCGGGCGACCACACTGCCCATGATCGATCCGAATGACGAGCCGATCATGTAGTCCGGTACCTGACCGGCCTCGAGCAGTCGTTGCATGCCGCCGATATAGACAAACCCCGCACCGCCACCGCCGCCGAGTACGGTAACGAGTTTCTTGTATCCGACCTCGGCATCGAGTTCGGCGGGGGAGAAATCGTTCCCGTGATTGTCGATCAGCTGACGACGTTGCTCGTCCTGGTCGCCGGTCAGTTCCGCCAGGACATCGCGTGCCTTCGCCAATGCCTTTGTCGGGTCACGTTCCTCGCGCAGCGGGCCGTACAGCGAATCGGCCACCCTCGCGCGCCACGGTGCCACCTCGGCGCCCACCGAGATGTCGCCGCGTCCGCGGCTGCCGCTTGGGCCCGCAGCTCCGGGCTCGAAATCGGAGAGCCGGGCGAAGTTGAGGATGTAGCGCAGCTTGCGCAATTCTTCGGGGCTCAACACCTCCGGTTTGGCGAGATGATGTCGGACGAGCTTGTTCTCCATCTTCTGCAGGAGAAGCGTCGGCTCGGCGGACGGCAAAGCGACAGTGCCGACGGAGTCGACGACCTCGTCCTCGACTGCCTCGACGAGGTCGAGCGCGACCTCACGGCGGCTGAGCCGATTGAATACGGCATCGGCTGAAGAGTCTTCCATGCGGTGTGATTACGTCCAGCGTCTGTCGAAGCCGGCCTGGCGCGATTCGATCTGATCCAGACGGTCCTGTTCGGTGATGAAGTCCTCTGCGGGCAGGAACTCGCGGAGCTCGTCGTGGGTCATGACGCGCTGATCCACGATGCGGGGTTGATTCGGCGAGTCGGGGTCGATGTCCTGGAACCGGATCGCCAGGGTGCCCTGATTCAAGTCATTCGTCGAAATCCAATTCGCCGCAAGCGGATCGGTCGGCGAGATCACCACGGTGTAGGTGCCGTCTGGATTTCTCTTCGCCTGGTCCATGTTCAGGCTCGCGGGCTCGTTCCGGTAGTCGTTCGTGATCGTCCACACGTTGTAGGTAGGCACGACGAAGTATCCGGCGTCGCCGGGATCGATGGTGAGCACGAGGGCCTGGTCGTCCTCGAGTTGGAAGTGGCCGTTGCTCTGCAGCTGGTTCGCGAGGAACTCCGCATTGCTGGACGGCTGGCTGACGGTGTTGACCGGGCGAGGTTCCCCGGTTTCCGGGTCGGTGGTCGCCAGCGCCATGTATTTTTCCTGCTCCGATGCGCCACGCACGATCAGAATGAACGTGGCGACCGCGCCCCGCAGTGCCGGAGGCATGTACGGCGCTGGTGGGACAGTCGACACCAGGTCGACGAGCAGGGGATCGCCGACGATGCTTTCTCCGAAGAACGCGAAGCCGCCGAGTTGAGCGAACAAACTGGGGGGCGGGCCCGCGACGCGCTCGACAGTCAGGCTCATCGGCGTTTCGTCGTTCCAGTCGCCCAAGGTGTCGCGCACCGCGATGATCGTGGAGTTGTTGGTCAGCTGCAGGTGATTCGGTCGTCCGTCTGCGGGCTCTCTGTCGACGATGATCTCGAAGCTGCCGTCCTCGTTGACCATGTCCTCGGTGATGGTCATGACCGTGGTCGTCGTTCCTGAAGCGCCCGACAGCACACTGAAGGTGACGTTGGTGGGCCGTGCTTCGACGTTGTCCCAATCGTGGAACTGGCCTCTGATGACATACGTCGATGCGCCGTTGACACCGATGAAGCGATAAACGGTGTCAGGGTTGTCATAGAGGATCCGGCTCCCGGCCACGTACCGGCCGTCCCAGAAGTGCGGCGGGGCGACCTGGGCGACCACCGTCGGGTTCATCGAGTCGAGCAGCAACTGCTGGAACGAGGCGGCCCTGGCGTATTCGTCGACCGCCCGGTCGAGCTGCGCCATGTTCTCCGCGTCGATACCGTCGGGGTACAGCCGGTTGGCTGCGGCCAGGAACTGCTGGCGCAGAACAAGTTTCATCGCCGTCACGGGGAACGACTGCGCAGTTTGTTCGGCGATCTCCTCGGCGCTGAATTGCTGAGGTGTGGCCAGCGGGCTGGTGGCTGCGGCGGCCGCCACGTCCTCGGTCACCAGTGCCGCGACCGGCCCACTGGCGGCAGAAACGACGCGCGAGTCGAAGTTTCCGAGCTCTCGGCGCACCCAGCCCAGCATCGCCCACGCCATTGGAGGCTGCGGCGGTGCCGTCGGTCCGGTGGCCGCTTGCGAGCTGAAACCCAAGGCGGACAACACCGTACCGACCACGCCGCCGACGTCGGTGGACACCGTCGCGGCGGGGGCGGTCACCCGTGGCAACTCCTTCGGCGATGGCGCGACGATGGCGGTGAAGAACTTCTCGACCGGGGCAGGCGCTGGATCGGCGACCGCGGCGGTACTCACGGTGTCTCGCGCTGCTGGTTGGTTGGTGGCCGTCGACGCGGTGGCTGCCGTCCGTAGGGCGTTGAATGCCTGTCGAACGGTGTTGACATGCTCGTCCAGCGAGACCCGGCTGCTACGCGTATTCAGCTTGCGGGTCATGCGGTTCGAGTCGTCGTCCTCGTTCTTCTTCGACCCAATTGATCCTTCGCCGTCATTGGGCGATCCCTCATCGTCATCGTCATCGTCTTCGTCATCGTCGTCGTCGTCTTCGTCGTCGTCTCGGTCATTGTTCGCGTCGTCGTTGCCGGCGTTCACGCCGATCGTCGTGCCCGTCGTGCCCGTCGTGCCCGTCGTACTCGTTGTACCCGTCGTCGCGCCCGTCGCACCCGTGCCCTGTCCTCCGGCGGAACCGGTGTCCGTCGTTCCCGCGCCGCCGGGGGACGAGTCCGAGGCACCCGACGTTCCGTCCTGTGCCCATGCCACAGCTGGGCTGTTGGCGACGGCGACTCCGATCCCGAGCACGACAGCCAGCGCGCCGACCCTCCCGATGAAACGTCCGTAGCCGGTTGACGTCGTTGCCAAGGAGTTCGTAGCCATGGAAGGCCTTTCGTGCATCAGCTGATCGAGATTCAGCTGTTTGCTCGACGGTAATCGCGGTCCAGCCGTTTCCGCATGCACTTTCGGTTGTTTGCAGGAAGCCGGATGCTTCCGTGCCCGCCATAATTCATGTACCGTCTGGTACATGATTACCGACGATGGCGTCGAGATCGACGCACCGGCCACAGTCGTCTGGGATGTCTTCAGCGACGTCGAACGCTGGCCCGAATGGACCGCCTCGGTCACCAGCCTGGTTGCGCTCGACGGACCCGGCGTTGCGGTGGGCAAACGGTTCGAGATCAAGCAGCCGCGCATGCCGAAGCTCGTCTGGGAGGTCACGGATGTCGAACCGGGCAGGTCATGGACGTGGGTCCAGCGTTCGCCCGGTGGGCTGACCAAGGCGAGCCATGACATCGAGGAGCTCGCCGACGGCCGTACCCGAGTACGTCAGCAGATCGACCAGGGCGGACCGATTGGGACTTTGGTCGGCCTCCTCATGCGCCGACTGACGCGGAGATACCTCGAGTTGGAGGCCGCAGGCCTGAAAGCGCGAAGCGAGCAGTCGTACCACCTCAATGGCCCGGCCTCCTGACCTCGAGCGCCGCCAAGAACTGCTTGACGCAGTGGTCGCGGAAGTCGCTGCGCGCGGGATCGGTGACCGGTCGTTGCGCGACGTTGCGGCGGCGGTCGGGACGAGCCACCGGATGCTGTTGCACCACTTCGGCTCCCGCAACGAACTGCTGCTCGCGATAGTCGGGGAGGTTGAACGTCGCCAGATGTCGATGATGCGTGACCTGCCCACCGAACCAGCCGACGCCATCGGGGCCATGTGGGCCAACCTGCGCAGGCCTGAACTGCGCCCCTTCGAGCGCCTGTTCTTCGAGTGCTACGCGCGCGGCGCACAGGGCGAGGCGCCGTTCTCCGGAATGCTGCCCGGCGCTGTGAACGACTGGCTGACCGACGACGCCGCCTGGGCGGTCGATCCCGCGATGATGCGTCTGGGTCTGGCCGTCGCGCGGGGTCTGTTGCTCGATCTGGTCGCCACGGACGATCGCAATGGGGTCGATGCGGCCCTGGCAGCATTCGTCGATCTGGTGCGTCGAGCAGGCGTTTAGGCCGCAGCCGCCGGTGGGTAGCCTGGTGACGTCGGGGGTCGAAACTGACAGGCATTTCCGCACGTCGCGGGTGTGCAGATTGAAGGAGTCGACCTGATGAGTATTAAGAAGAGCGTCGTTTCGGCCATATGCGCCGGCGCTCTTGCCGCCGGTGCACTCGGGGTTGGCGCAGGTGTCGCCAATGCCGATCCGAAGTGGCCGGGTCCACCGTGGCCTGGTCCAGGTCCGGGGGTGAATGTCGGTGGCCCGGGCAATCCGTTGCCGCCCGGGCAGCGCGGCCTTCCGCCGCCGGGGCATCGTGGCTTCGTGCCGGTGTGGGCGCCACCTGCTCCGCCGCCGCCGTACTGGGCGCCGTGGCTCCCGGTGGAGTGGAACAGTGAGCTGAATGCCTGGGGCGTGCAGTGGGAAGGTGGTTTCAGAACCGCGCCGTTCTGATGACACGTCAGCGGATGCCCCGTCCTTTGGGCGGGGCTTCCGTGGCTTTCATTGGTCGTCGCTGCTGCGCCGGTCGCCGATGAACGCCAACAGACGCGGATCGTCGGAGGTGAACCGGTCCATCTCCTCACCGCCGTCGCACCGCAACAATGCAACCGTGACGGAGCCGCTCTTTCGCGCGAGCACCTCCCACAAAGCCCCGGAGTCCTGCCAGCGCTGAAGTTCCGCCACGCGGTCGACATCCATCCCTTCACGATTCCACGGTGCGGAGTGAGACGAACACCATCTGGGTAGAAGTGAGGTGTGACGGTCGTTCTCGCATTGCGGTGTGCCGATGGTCTGGTGATGGCGTCGGACTCGCAAATCACCGATCCCGTGCGCGCAGTGAGCTATCCAGCCCAGAAGCTGCACGCACTCGGCAAGCACGCCGCGTGGGGCGGGAGCGGGTCTCGGGCAGTGCTGTTCGACCTCGAGCGAATCTTCGATGCCGAGGCGGACGCGATCGTCGAAGCTCCTGACGTCGGCCACGCCCTCCAGCAACGGGTGGTGCCCGTCCTCGAACAGCACTACAGCAGCTTCATCGCCGAGGTTCCCGGTGGGAAGCCCGGTGCGACTCCCGCGACGTACATGTTGGCTGCGGGCTACTCCGACGCAAAGCCGTTCATCGTCGACATCGATCCGCACGGCTTGATCGGACACCACGAAGAGACCGGCTTTCAGGCAGTCGGCAGTGGCTCGCCGATGGCCCAGCAGGCCTACGCGCTGCTGGCCCATTTCCAGATGTCCAAGCGCAGTGTCGACTACGGGGTCGTGGCAGCCCTGCGGGTACTCGACACGTTGGACACGTCCTCGCCGAGCATCGGTGGTCCGATGGACATCTGCCGGATCACACCGGATGGGGCCCGGCACTTCGACGAGGACGAAGTCGCGCAGGTCCGCGAGCGGGTCGCCAAATGGATTGACCTGGAGCAGAAGGCAATCGACGAACTCTTCGAGTGATCCGCGCAGGGCGTGGGACCATCGCCGCATGGACCTGGGACTGCACGCTCTCGGCATTGGTGCCGGCGCCGATCGCGCCGTGATCGACGCGGTCGCGACCGGAGCGGAACGCGCCGGATTCGCCACCCTGTGGTCGGGCGAGCACGTCGTGATGGTGGACCGTTCGACATCGCGCTATCCGTACTCCGACGACGGCCAGATCGCGATCCCGTCGACCGCGGACTGGATCGACCCGCTGATCGGATTGAGCTTCGCTGCCGCTGCGACCTCGTCGATCAGGATCGCGACCGGGGTGTTGCTGCTGCCCGAGCACAATCCGGTCGTCGTCGCCAAACAGGCCGCGACGCTGGACAGATTGAGCGCAGGCAGGCTTTCGTTGGGCGTCGGAATCGGTTGGTCGCGTGAGGAGTTCGACGCACTCGGTGTCTCCTTCGAAAGGCGTGGCGCGCGCACGAAGGAGTATGTGGCAGCGATGCGCGCACTGTGGCGCGACGACATCGCCACGTTCGAAGGAGAGTTTGTCGCGTTCGATTCGGTGCGCGTCAACCCGAAACCCGCGGATCGGTCTATCCCGATCGTCGTCGGTGGCAACAGTGATGCGGCGCTGCGTCGGGTCGCGGCGTGGGGCGACGGCTGGTACGGCTTCAACCTCGCCGGGGTTGCCGAAGCGGCCGCACGGATCGCATTCCTGGGTGCCCAGTGCGCGGAAAACGGTCGCGACCGCGGTGAGCTGCGGGTGACCGTAGCGCTGCGCGATCCGCAGATCGACGATGCCGCCGCGCTGGCCGACCTCGGCGTCGATGAACTCGTCATCGTCGAAGGCCCGCCCGAAGACGCGGAACTCGCCGCGGGCTGGGTCTCGGCCGTGGCGGCACGCTGGGCTTCTGCGCTGCGTTGACCGAGGCGAGAAGAAGGTAGGTAAACCTACCCTCATTTGCTCCGGTAGGCTCGGCGGGCGATGAACGACATTGACGAGGCCCCATCACCCGTCTTGCCGCGTGAGCTGACATCGGTGTCCGACGAGGTTCGTGCCGTTGGCGCGCCGCCGACGCCTGCCCTTGGCGACCCCTACGGCTTCCGGCTCGCCGACGCGTCGGCCGATGCGGACATGGTGTCGGAGTGGATGAACCGCCCGCATCTGGTGGAGGCGTGGGAATACGACTGGCCGCCGGAACGGTGGCAACGCTACCTGCAGGCCCAACTCGACGGCGAATACTCGCGGCCCTTCATCGGCAGTTTTCGCGGCCAGCCGTTCGTCTACGTCGAGCTCTACCGAGCGGCGAAGGACTCGATCGCGCCGCGCTATGACGCAGATCCTCATGACATCGGTCTGCATGCGGCGATCGCGGAGATGCGTTTCGTCAATCGTGGGATCGCGCCGATCATGTTGCCTCGCTTGGTCGCCAACATTTTCGAGCTCGAACCTCGCTGCCGTCGCATCATGTTCGACCCCGACCACCGCAACGCCGGAGCGCGGGCGGTTTGCGAGTACGCCGGGGGCGTTTTCCTCGGCGAGCACGACATGTCGAATCGGCGAATGGCGTTGTACGCGCTGCCGCGTTCACCGTCGGACGTACCCGATATCGGCTAGCGTTCCCTGCCATGAAGAAGCCTGTCCTGTGGGGACTCGGCATCCTGATCGTCTTCGCCATTGTCGGGTTCACGGCCGGACCGTGGATCTATCGTGAGTTCATCGCCGGTGAGGCCGACGCCGAGCTGACGTTGCCCGGACAGACGGAGGCGGCGACCACCGATGTCAATGGGACGTGGACGGTGGTGGCGGGACCGGACGACGAAGCCAAACGCACGCAGGCGGGATATCGCGTCGACGAGATCCTGCGGGGCTCACCGCTGACCGTCAACGGTCGGACCCCAAAGGTCACCGGCGAGGCCGTGGTGGCCGCGGAGAAGTTGGAGTCGGCTACATTCACCGTCGACATGGCGTCGATCGCCTCCCCGGAAAGCGCACGCGACAACCAGTTTCGCGGCGAGGACATTCTCGACACCGGCAAGTTCCCGACCGCCGAGCTGCGTGTGACTCAGCCGGTCGACGTCGCCGCAGTGCCCGAGAGCGGTGCGCCGGTGACCCTGGACGTGCCGGTGAGCCTGACGGTCAAGGGCATCGCGCGCGACGTCACCGCCAAGGTAGATGTCCAACGCGCGGGAGACACCATCGTCGCCGCCGGCTCTGTACCGGTCACCTGGACCGATTTCAACGTCACGCCACCGGATTTCGCCGGCTTTGTGACCGTCGAACCGACTGGCACGATCGAGTTCCTGGTGAACCTCACGAAGAACTAGGGCAGCTGGTTGAATTCGGCGTAGCCGTCGTAGTCAGGCTTCATCGCCGCGGCGACCAACTCCCACAGCACCTCGTCGGTGCCGCCGCCGACCCGCGCCAGCTTCATGTCGCGCCACCACCGGCCCAGCGGTGTCTCGTCCACCAGATAGCCCGAGCCACCGAAGATGTGCATACATTCGTTGAGCACCTCTTCGCCCAGACGGGCCGCGTTGACCTTCATCGCCGCAGCGGCTCGGAGATCCAGCTTGCCCGTCGCCGCGATACCGTCAAGCGCATACCGCAGCATATCGACGCGTGCCTGCAGGTCGGCCATGCGCAGCCGCAGCGCCTGATGGTCATACAAGGTATGGCCGAACTGCCGGCGAGTCATCATGCGCGCCAGCGTGATTCCGATGACACGCTGAGCCGACGTCGACACCAGGCCCGCCACCGACATCCGCTCCTGCGCCAGTCCCCAAGAGATCGCGGCCAGCCCGATGCCTGCCCGCGCGACCAATGCGTCGGCGGGCACCCAGGTGTCGATGTGCACCGCGGCGGTGTCCAGCGGACCCGCGCCGACCTTGCGGTATTGTGGCTGAATTTCGCACTGCGCCAACGGGATGGCGATGACGACCACGCTGCCGTGCTTGCTGTTCGGATCATGGTCGACATTGCGGGCCACCGCCATGACGTGGTCGGCGACCGGGGACAGTGACACGAACTTCTTGATGCCCTTGACTTCGAATCCGTCCCGGACCGATCGGACCTCGGTGCCGACGATTTGCAGGTCGGATCCACCGGACTGTTCGGAGGCACCGATACACAGCACCGCCTCGCCGCGAATCGCCTGCTCGGCGATTTTGCGCAGGTAATCCGACTTACCGAACCGCCGCAGAATCGCGATCGCGGAGTCGTGCAGTCCCACGCCGACGCCGATGCCTGCCGACCCCAGCGTTCCGAGCTTCCGTGCCAAAGCGATCACCTTTGCGACGTCCGAATGCTGCTGGCCCTCCGGCCATTTGGCGGCGAAAATACCTGATTCACCAAGGTATTCGATGAGCTGGCGGGGAAAGCGCTCGATCTCTTCTGCCTCGGCCGTCCACTTGGTCACCCGATCGTCGAAGACCCGGTCGAGCAGCTCACAGTAGTCCTCGTCCGCAGGGAGATCTGCGGTCATCGGCTGGCTCCTTCGAGGCTGCGCTTGACCTCCAACCGGCGCAGCTTGCCCGAGGACGTGCGTGGCAGCGCACCGGGTTTTACGAACACCACATCGGCGGGCACCACACCGCATTCGGATGCGACGCGGGCAACCACGGCACTGCGCGCTGCGGGCTCGTCGTCGCCTTTGAACTCCGCGGTGATGATCAGTCGCGGTCGGGCGGTTGCCTCACCCGTGCCGATCGCGATCACGCAACCGTCACGCACGCCGTCGATCTGGCCGGCAATGCGTTCGATCTCGTTGGGGAACACGTTGCGTCCCGCCACCGTGATGAGCTCCTTCGCGCGGCCACAGACGACGACCCCCTCGTCGGTCAGGTATCCGAGATCCCCGGTGGGCAGCCAATCGCGAAAATCGATCGGTGCCGCGCCGACATACCCGTTCATGAGTGACGTGCCGCGGATCTCGATCTCTCCGACCTCACGATCGGTTACCTCGGTGGCGTGAGGCTGCTCGGTGTTCACCCGAATCTCCATACCGTCGATCGGGTGGCCTAGGACAGCGAAGCGCCTGGTGGATTCACCCGCATCGGTGGTGACGGTGACCTCGTCAACACGAAGACCTGAGAAGGGCTCGGGAATGGTTACCGCACAGGTAGATTCGGCAAGCCCATAGGACGGGGCAAGTGAATTCGGGTTGAAACCGAAGCGGGCCATCTCTGCGGAGAAGCGTGCGTATCCGTCACAGTCGACGGGCTCGCCACCGTTGAGCGTGTAGCCGAGATTGCTCAGATTGAGACCGGAGAGGCCGCTGCCGTACTTGCCGATGATGTTGAACGCCATATTGGGCGCCGCGGTCATCGTGGCCTTGCTCTCGTGAAGCCAGTTCAACCAACCAAATGGATTGCTGGAAAAGGCTTTTGTGGACGCCTGCCAAAGATCCGCCTGCCCGAGCGTGGACACGAGCATGACCGCAAGGCCCATGTCGTGGTAGATCGGTAACCAGCTCTGCAGTCGGGAGTCGCCGTCGATATTGATTCGCGTGGTCAGTCCGCGAAGGTTGGCCAGGGCTGCGGCGGGCGATATCTGCGCTGTGCGTGGAGTTCCGGTGGAACCCGCAGTGCCCTGCAGGATGGCGACGTCGGCTGTCCGGGATGCTTCGAAGGTGGTGGACCGGCGGGCGTGGGCCACGTCGACGAGATCGCGAACGACGACTCCGTCGGCCTGCTCGCGCAGCAGTTCCAGCTCGGCGCCGTGACTGAACACCGTCGTCACTCCGATGCTGCGCCACCTGTTCAAAGTCGTCTGCGCCCATCGCGCGGGATCGGCGCGCCGAATCGGTCCCGGCAGGATCGACAGTCCCGCACCCGCGTAGAAGGTGCCCGGTATCGCGGCGAGGTACTCGATGGTCGGCTCACCGACGAGGCCGACCGAAGTGGATCCGTCGTCGACGATGCGGTCGGCGACGTTCTCGGATCGGGCGTGGACCTCCGGCCAGGGATGGTGAATCCACTTGTCGCTGTCGGTATCGAGCACCGACAACTGGGTTTTGGCTCCTCGCATCGCGGCCGACAGTGCCGCGGCCAGCACGGTCACGAGTTCAAGTGGGCCGCGGGCACCTTCGCAAGGATGACCGCTTCGAGATCGCCCACGGTGTCGCAGCTGAGCAGGTCCTCTTCGGACAGCGCCACCCCGAGTTTGTCCTCGATGGCCACCAGTCCGACTGCGAATGCCACCGAGTCGAGCCCGACGTCGTCGATCAGTCTGGATTCCCGCGTGACCCTGCGCATGTCTACGTTCATGTCTTCGCGCAGGATCTCGGTGAGTGCAGCGCTCACGGCTTCTGGATTAGACGAAGTCACGGCGTGGGACGGTACACGCGAATCCAAGGTGAGGCTAGCCTTACCTCTCGCGATTGAAGAAGCGCCGGCTTTGGTACCCCGATATCCGCAGCTAGAGCGGTACAGTCCTTCGAAGTGGTGATGGATCTCGCCCGAGCTCGTCGCTCGAACCGCCAATTGGCTGATAGTTCCTGCCGTCATTGCGATGGATCAGGTACCTAATACATGACCTCAGAACCGCCGGGCGTGAAGCCCCCGAACGACGACGGAGACGTACCTGGCGAAGGGACGTCGCCGGCGGCCGCCGACTCCCACGCCGAGTTGCTCACGGATCCCGACGCCCCGGCCAGACCGCTACGACCGCTGCACCTACGGCCATCGGCGATGGCCTGGGTGTTCCTCGGCGGTATCGCCGGAACAGCGCTGCGCTATTACGTGGAGAAGGCCCTACCGCACGATGGCGCATCGTGGCCGTGGGCGACCTTTTCGATCAACCTGTGCGGCGCCTTCCTATTGGGCGGCTTGCTCGAGGGACTCGCACGTCTCGGCGCGGACTCGGGATGGCGCCGCCGCGCTCGCCTCTGCGCCGGCACCGGGTTCTGCGGGGCGTTCACCACCTACAGCACCTTCGCACTGGAGATCGTGCTGTTGGGCCGACACGGCGATTTCGGAACCGCCATCAGTTACGGCCTGCTCAGCGTCGTGGGCGGCGTGTTCACCGCCTGGCTTGGCATCGTGATCACGGCAGCGGTGCACCGTAGGAGGTCGCCCGAGTGATTGCGATCCTCACCTTCCTCGCGGGAGCCTCGGGCGCGGTCACGCGGTTCCTGCTCGACGCATGGACGAAACAGCGCTGGCAGTCTCCGTTTCCCTTGGCCACTGTCGTCATCAACATCACGGGATCGCTGTTCCTCGGTGTGCTCGCCGGACTGGTGCTGTTCCACGACCAATCAAGCACCTGGCAGACCGTGCTGGGCACCGGATTCTGCGGCGGCTACACGACTTTCAGCACCGCCAGCTTCGAGACCGTGCGACTGGTCCAACAAGGCCGGCGAGGACTTGCGCTGCTCAACGCGCTCGTTTCCCTGGTGCTATCGGTCGCCGCATGCGCGCTCGGACTGGCTGTGGTGTGGGCGCTCTGAACCCGTGAGATTTTCGACCGATGGAGGCGGCCCGTAATGGCAGACCTTGACGAATCCACGACGCGGACATCTGCGGAGTTGGTGGTCGGCTGGGATCGTGAACCCGCGAGCGCCGCGGCGTTGCGTTACGCGGTGATGCTGGCACGGTATCTGGACGCGCACCTGCACGTGGTGCACATCGCCGACGTCGCCGACCTACCCATCGATCCGGACGCGTGGGATTACGAACAGCAGTTCCACGCCAGCGTCGAAGCCCACGCCGTCGCCGCACGAAAGCTGCTGGACGAATTCGGCGTGAACTGGACGTACCACGCTATGCACGGCCGTCCACCCGATGTGCTCGCCGAGCTTGCCGAGCGGGTCGATGCCGTGATGATCGTCCTCGGCGCACCACGGGGCGGAGTGCACTCGTTCATCGACACCTTCGCCGGACAGTCCGTCGCCCACCAGTTGACTCGCAAACACGCCCGAGCGGTGCTGCTGGTACCCGACTCGTCGGCCTGAATTCTCCGCGCCATGGCGGTGCGCGGCGCGGAAACAGAGCAGACTGGACACATGGCGGCCAACCCCCGCGCCGGTCAACCGGCGCAACCCGAAGACCTCATCGATGTGGCTCAGGTGGTCACGGCCTATTACACCGTCGAACCCGATCCCGACAACGTCGACCAACAGGTGGCGTTCGGCACGTCAGGCCATCGGGGCTCCAGCCTCGATGCGGCGTTCAACGAGGCACACATCCATGCCACGACCCAGGCCATCGTCGAGTACCGGCATGCGCAGGGCATCACTGGTCCGCTATTCATCGGCCGTGATACCCATGCGCTCTCGGAACCGGCGTGGGAGTCGGCGCTGGAGGTCCTGGCCGCCAATGATGTGGTAGCGATGATCGATGCCGCGGACGGCTACACGCCGACGCCAGCGGTCAGCCACGCCATCCTGGCGTACAACCGCGGCCGCAATCGCGATCTGGCGGATGGGATCGTCGTCACGCCGTCACACAACCCACCCCGCGACGGCGGATTCAAGTACAACCCGCCCAATGGCGGTCCCGCCGATACCGATGCCACCGGGGCGATCGCTAAACGGGCCAACGAACTGCTGCGGAATAACCTCGAGGGCGTGAAGCGTGTGCCGTTGGCCCGCGCGGCGGAACACGCACGGCGGCACGACTACCTCAACGCGTACATCGACGACCTGCCCAGCGTGGTCGATCTGCACGCGATCAGCGCCGAGGGAATCCGCATCGGCGCCGACCCGCTGGGTGGCGCAAGCGTCGACTACTGGGGCGCCATCGCCGAGCGACACAACCTGAAGCTCACCGTGGTCAACCCGCTCGTCGATGCGACGTGGCGGTTCATGACGCTCGACACCGACGGCAAGATTCGGATGGATTGCAGTTCGCCCAACGCGATGGCGTCATTGATCGCCAACCGCGACAGCTACCAGATCGCGACAGGCAACGACGCGGACTCCGACCGGCACGGCATCGTCACACCCGATGGTGGGCTGCTCAACCCGAACCACTTCCTGGCTGTGGTGATCGACTACCTATGCGCCAACAGGCCCGAGTGGCCGGCATCCACGGCCGTCGGTAAGACCGCGGTGAGTTCGTCGATCATCGACCGGGTCGTCGCCGGGCTGGGCCGAAAATTGGTTGAGGTTCCGGTGGGCTTCAAGTGGTTCGTCGACGGATTGCTCAGCGGCACTATCGGTTTCGGTGGCGAGGAGAGTGCCGGGGCGTCGTTCCTGCGGCGCAACGGGTCGGTGTGGACGACGGATAAGGACGGCATCATCCTGGCGCTGCTAGCGTCGGAGATCCTGGCGAAGACTGGTTCGACGCCGTCGCAGCGATACAACGCGCTCGCCGAAAAGTACGGTGCGCCAACGTACGCCCGCATCGACGCGCCTGCCAACCGTGAGCAAAAGGCGCGGCTTGCCAAGCTGTCGGCCGAGCAGGTCAGCGCCACCGAGCTGGCGGGCGAGGCGATCACCGCGAAGCTGACGACGGCGCCGGGCAACGGCGCGCCGCTGGGCGGTCTGAAGGTCACGACGGAGAACGCGTGGTTCGCTGCGCGCCCGTCGGGTACCGAGGACGTCTACAAGATCTACGCCGAGTCGTTCCGCGGGCCGGACCATCTTGCCGAGGTGCAGGAAGCGGCCAAGGACGTGGTGAATAAAGTCATTGCGTGAGTTCTGACGCGGAGGCCGACTGTTCGACAGACAGTTCCGGCCCTGGTGGCAAGCCGAAGCTGCCGCGTGAGGTCTGGCTGCTGGTTTCGGCGAACGTCGTAGTCGCGCTCGGCTACGGAGTGGTCTCGCCGGTTCTTCCGCAGTATGCCCGCCACTTCGGTGTGAGCATCAGCGCAGCAACTTTCGTCATCACGGCGTTCGCGTTGATGCGGTTGGTCGCCGCTCCGCCGGCCGGCTGGCTGGTCCAGCGGCTGGGGGAGCGACGTGTCTACATCAACGGCCTGCTGATCGTCGCCGTGTCGACCGCGGTGTGCGCGTTCGCGCAGACGTATTGGCAGTTGCTGTTGTTCCGGTCGCTCGGCGGCCTCGGGTCTGCCATGTTCTCGGTGTCGTCACTGGCCTTGATGATTCGGATCTCGCCCCAGGATGCACGCGGTCGCGTCGCGGGCCTGTTCTCGTCAGGGTTCCTCATCGGATCGGTCGGGGGACCGGTGCTCGGCAGCCTCACGGCCGGGCTGGGTCTGGCGGCACCGTTCGCGATCTACGGGGCTGCGCTGCTCGTCGCGGCCGGGGTGGTGTTCTTCAGCCTGCGGGGGAGCACGCTGGCCGCACCCGAGGAATCCGACGAGCCTGCGGTCACGCTGCGAGAGGTGTTGCGACACCGTGCCTACCTCGCCGCGTTGGTATCCAACTTCGCGACGGGATGGGCGGCGTTCGGGCTGCGGATCGCATTGGTGCCGCTGTTCATCGTGGAGGGACTGGGCCGCGGGACCGGCATCGCGGGCCTGGCGCTGGCGACGTTCGCCATCGGCAACGTCTCCGTCGTGATCCCCAGCGGTTACCTGTCCGACCGGATCGGTCGGCGCAAGTTGCTCATCGTGGGACTGCTGGCCGCAGCGATCTCCACGAGCCTGCTCGGGGTGACGAGCTCGCTCGTGATCTTTCTGGTGACCGCGTACATCTCGGGGGCGGCGACGGGAATCTTCATCTCGCCTCAGCAGGCGGCAGTCGCCGACATCGTCGGGAACAAGTCCCGTGGCGGGGGACCGGTCGCCCTCTTCCAGATGATGGTCGACTTCGGATCGATCGGCGGGTCTCTGGTCGTGGGGTTGATCGCCCAGCATCTGTCGTTCGGCTGGGCGTTCGTCGTCAGCGGCGCGGTCCTGTTCATCGCGGCAATCGGTTGGATGTTCGCCCCGGAAACGCGTGGCCTACCGCCAGCTGGGCATACGCCGGCGCGCCCGCTCGGGCCGGAGGCCGGCGGCGAAGTGCCCTGACCTGCGATTTTGAAGGCCTACCGCAGGTGGTGTAACTTCGATGAGCACAACGAGGGGCTATGGCGCAGTTGGTAGCGCACCACACTGGCAGTGTGGGGGTCAGGGGTTCGAGTCCCCTTAGCTCCACTTGACATGGTATGGCTTTGAACTTTGAGTAGCCCGCTTGCCTGGTTCGCTGGAAGCTCGCCGCTTGGGCTGCTTGTCCTAACTCTGTCCTACGGCTGGCCGCGCGAACACCGCCGACGCGGCAGACAGGCGTTGGTCAGTCACTCGTCCGTAGACCGCCTGCGTCATCCGCTCGGTGTGGCCGTGCCAGGCGGCGACGACATCAGCGGCGACGCCCGCCGCGCGCATCCGTGAGATGTTCGAGTGCCGCAGCTTGCCCAGCGTGATCGCCTTGAGTCCGGCAGCCTGTCGCTGGACGGCGAACTCGCGGGAGTAGTGGCGCACCGGCAGCCACGTGCTGTCGGTGCGCGACAGCAGCAGATCGTCGTCAGTCAGCGGTCGGCCAACGGATAGGCGCTCTCGCAGATGCACAGACCGCATCGTCCTAATCATCGCCAACTCACGCGGCGGCAGCGGCAACTCGCGCGCCGACCTATCGGTCTTCGTCGGAACTATGGTGTCTTTGCCGTTGACATCAACGCGGGCGCGACGGATCCGTAGCGCGCCGGTGCCGAGGTCGATGTCGCACCATCGCAGCCCGCCGACTTCCTCGCGGCGGAGCCCGAGGAGCGTCAGCGCAAAGCAGCCGCCGAGCCGGTGCGCGGCGACGTGGTCGAGGAACTTGCCCATCTGATCGGGAGTCCAGATATCGGCGGCGTCGGCGGCGGTGATCGACTTCTGTTCTGGTGACTCGAGCTCGGCCGCGGGATCGTAGGTGAGCCAGCGCATCTTGCGGGCGTGGGCCATCACGGATTTCAGTCGGATGATGGCGCGCCGCTTGGTTGCTGGCGCAAGCGTATTGCCGTCCTTACCCTTCAAGGCGGCCGACCAGTCGGCAAGCGTCGCGGGGGTGAGTTTCTGCACTTGGACCGCGCCGAAGGCCCGGCGAGCGTAAGCCAGCGACTCCCGGTCAGCGCGAATGGTATTCGGCCCGATCGATGGGTTTGCTTCTCGCACGGTAAGCCAATGATCGGCGACTTCATCGAAGGTTCGCGTCGACTTCGGCGCCCACGTCGACGAGCTCCACTGCTGGCGCTGCTCGGTCACCCAGTCGAGCGCAGCCTTCTTGGTGGCGAACACCTTGGTGGGCCTGACCTGCTTACCGGTCACGGGGTCGGTTCCGAGTGTCGGCCGCGCCCGCCAGCCAGCGCCGTTGGAGAGTCGCTTGATCGAGCTGTCGGTCCGTTCGCCGCGCGTCTGGGGTGGACGTGGGGATTGCGCGTCGTTCACTTGGGTTCTCCTAGGCTGCGCGACGGTTCCTGTTCTTGCTGCCGGTCTTCTGTCCGCAGCACATTGTCTTAGCCAAGCAGGCGCGCCCGTGGCGCTCATTCGCCGGCTGTTGTCACCGCTGTCGGGTCGAACCATCACCTGCTCGCCGCTGCGTATGAAAGTTCGCGCTCGACGTGAGCAGTGACGCACCACGGCCAGCGGTCAGTTTGATTATGCCGCAACAATCTGACGCAGTTCCGCGGTAACGACATAAACGCGCCCGCCAAGTCGTCTCGACGGCAGTTCGCCGGTAGCCACGAGCCGATACGCCGAAGCGCGGCTGATCCCCAGCAGCACCGCGGCGCGGGGCACCGGCAGCAGGAAGGGGAGATCATCGAAAAGACTAAGAGTCAACGCTATTCACCTCCTGAGGGTCCACCAAGTCGGAGAGGCGCCTTGGTCTTCAGCTGTTGGCTTCGCGAGCGTTTCGGAAGGCCCGTTCAGCTTCTTCCAAAGTATGACGGTCGACGAGCCGAGTCCACTACTAGAAGCAATATAGTTTCGAAATACTTGAGCTATCCCGGATTTCGTCGTTTGTCCGCACTAGATCGAGACAATGAGGACAACGTATTCCTCGTAACGGTGAGAGCTGATTGTTGTTCAGTGGGGCCCCGAACAACGCTGACGGAGTGCTGCAGCCCCTTCTGCTGTTTCTTTCTATGAATTCGCAGCATGGCCAGGGTTAGAATTTACCCGCCTACTCATAGTTGAATGAGTAGCGCGAGCACCAAATCGTGCTCCTCGTGCACGGTCAACGTTTTCGAGACCCGGACCCACCCATTTAAAGTCAGCGGATCAAGCTTCCACAGTGTTTAGGCGCAGTTAAACCGTCTCGTTGTCGTTTCGCGAATGATGAGTGCGTATTTGCGTCACGACGATTCAGAGTTACCCTCGCCAGTCATCATGCTGACCTGACTTGTTCCGGGTTTTCGTCTTCGGTGTCTGAGGCGATGAGTTCGTAAAGCTCCGTATTTAGAACGATGTGAAGCGCTTGGGCTCGTGCCGCGGTTCTCAACGCGCTTCGAACCATTCGGTCGGGCGCACGGCCGTCGTTTCGCCGAGTCCATTGCTCGATGCTTTGATCGCCGAGGGTGCTCGCTTGCGACCGAACCATCCAGGTGATCTTGTCGGCCTCGTATTCGATAAGCTCAGCTCGCTGTGCATCGGTCCAGTCGTGGGGCAATCCGAGATCGGTGGTGTAGACCGTCTTTACGGCGTGCAGGATGCTTGGGTCGGTCTCTAGTGGCATGGACTCCACGGTGCACATGCGGACCCGTGTCATCCTCGTGGCTACCCGACGTCGAATCGCTCTGCTCATTGCTCGGTCCTCCTTATGGCTGGGGAGAAGGACGAGTCCTTGACTCTGAGGCTACTGGCTTGCGAGCGGAATCCCGGGGGCGAAATGCCGACTGTCAGCGACCTAGGGCCTTGTCCGGTCGCTTGCGGTTACGCATCGTGGATTTCGTCGTGCGGTGCGGGGATGGGGTCCGGCAGGACTGCTTGTCGGGTCAGTCGTCGATGCCGGTGTCGAGTGAGTGTTCTGATTGGGTGCGGTTGTGTGAGTGGTCGTGCCAGGTGAGGGTGAGGTGGAGTCGGTGCGCGGATCGGATGGCACGGGTTGTTGTGTCGTAGTGGGTGAGTAGGTCGCGCCAGCGTTGGTCGAGTTGGCTTCGGCCGAGTCGGTCGGCCATCGCGATAGCGGGCGTTGGGGTGTCGGGACGGTCTTGGACGGCAGTCTTGGTGGCCGTCAGAGTTGTCGCCCAGGGGATCGTGGTAGCTAGGAGTCGCAGCGCGGAGGTGGCGGGTCCGATGTGTTCGTCAGCGGGATTGAGAATGATGGCGCGGGCGCCGTTGGTGGTGATGTAGTTGGTGGTGATGGCGAGTTGTTCGGGGTCGATCGTTGCGGGGTTGTCGATGATGACGATCGCGTCGGGTCCCGGCGACCATAGTTTGTCGGCGAGGTCGTCACCGATGGTGGTGTAGGTGTCGGCCACGCCCGAGTCTTGTGCTATGGCCGCGGCGTTGTCAGATGCACTGATCCACAGTAGTTTTCGGTTGCTGTCGTTGGCTGCTGCACGAAGCGTCCGCAAGGCGGCGGCGGTGTCGGGGTCGGTGCTGTCGGCGTGGACAAATCCGAGTCGATAGGGCTGAGCTGCGAGCGCGTTCAGTCGTGTGGCGATGGCCGGGTCATGTTGGCTTAGTGCGGATTCGGGCATTCGCAGGGGGGCGGCCTTGGTGTCCAAATGGCGGGCGGATCGGAGCAGGTTGACCTCGCAGTACGCGGTGTCGAGTAACTGTTCCAGTGTCTGGGTGGCACGGGTGTGTGCGGTGTCGAAGGCTGCGGCGATGTCGCTCTCGGCGCGCTGCAGCCGGTCGTGGAGGGCTTGGCGGTGGGTGCAGAGTTCGTGGAGAGTGGCTCGGTCGGCGGCCTCGGCGACGTCACGTGCGGCGATGATGTCGTGCTCGGCGACGATGGGTCCGCCGGCGGCTGCGCTGCGGGCGGCTTGTGCTTGCGCGAGAGCCTGCTGGTACTGCGCTGATGGCGGCTGGTCTGGGAGCAGCTCAGTGTAGAAGGCGAGTTCTTGTTGGGCGGAGGCGATGTCGATCTCATCGGCGCCGGGCGTGGATGTGAGTGCGAGTAGACGGGTGCGCGCGTGCTCGAGGAGCAGCATGCTGTCGTTGTAGGCGGCATCGGCGTCTGACCATTGCGCCATCACTGTGGCGACGGCGTGGCCGTAGGGGCGGTCGGCATCAATCTGCTGGCGCATGCGGGCCAGGTCTTGGTCGGCGGCCCGCATGGATGGTCCGTTACCGGCGGCGATGTCGGCTTTGAGTACGGTGATGGCGTTGCAGACCGAGCGGTATTCCTGGCGTAGCTGGGTAAAAAGCTCCATAGTGATGGGTAATTCGCGTGGGGGCCGCTGTGTGGAGAGCTGGTCGAACCGCAGCCCCTCAAAGTGGACCGTCCCGTTTTCGACTGTGTGAACGTCGGCAGGCAGGGGTGCGTCGACGTCGGGGACGGCGGGTTCCTCGTTGAAGGCGGGGTGTTGGGGGT